>NZ_CP167995.1:0-5970000 GCF_040224095.2 Pseudomonas caspiana
ATGTCCCGACTCAATCCTCGGCAACAAGAAGCCGTGAACTACGTCGGCGGCCCTCTTTTGGTGCTCGCCGGTGCAGGCTCCGGCAAGACCAGCGTGATCACCCGCAAGATCGCCCACCTGATCCAGAATTGCGGCATCCGCGCCCAATACATCGTCGCCATGACCTTTACCAACAAGGCCGCCCGCGAGATGAAGGAGCGGGTCGGTACGTTGCTGCGCGCGGGTGAAGGTCGCGGCCTGACCGTGTCGACCTTCCATAACCTGGGGCTGAACGTGATCCGTAAGGAGCACGTGCGGCTGGACTACAAGCCGGGCTTCTCGATCTTCGACGAGACCGACGTCAAAGCCCTGATGACCGACATCATGCAGAAGGAATACTCGGGCGACGACGGCGTCGACGAGATCAAAAACATGATCGGCTCCTGGAAAAACGACCTGATCCTGCCCGCTGAAGCATTGGAAAACGCCCGCAACCCCAAGGAACAGACTGCGGCCATCGTTTACACCCACTATCAGCGCACGCTCAAGGCGTACAACGCGGTGGACTTCGATGATCTGATTCTGCTCCCGGTAAAGCTGTTCCAGGAACACGCTGACATTCTGGAAAAGTGGCAGAACAAAGTCCGCTATCTGTTGGTGGACGAATATCAGGACACCAACGCCAGCCAATACCTGCTGGTAAAACTGCTGATCGGCATGCGTAACCAGTTCACTGTAGTGGGTGACGACGACCAGTCGATCTATGCCTGGCGTGGCGCGCGTCCGGAAAACCTGATGCTGCTCAAGGAAGACTATCCGTCGCTGAAGGTGGTCATGCTCGAGCAGAACTACCGCTCGACCAGCCGGATTTTGCGCTGCGCCAACGTGCTCATCTCCAACAACCCTCATGAGTTCGAAAAGCAGCTGTGGAGTGAGATGGGGCACGGCGATGAAATTCGCGTGATTCGTTGCCGCAATGAAGACGCCGAGGCCGAGCGCGTCGCTGTGGAAATTCTCAGCCTGCATTTGCGTACTGATCGACCTTACAGCGACTTTGCGATCCTCTATCGCGGTAACTATCAGGCCAAGTTGATTGAGCTGAAGTTGCAGCATCACCAAGTGCCGTATCGCCTGTCCGGCGGTAACAGCTTCTTTGGCCGTCAGGAAGTGAAAGACCTGATGGCCTATTTCCGTTTGCTGGTTAACCCGGATGACGACAACGCTTTCCTGCGGGTGATCAACGTGCCGCGCCGGGAAATCGGCTCCACGACGCTGGAGAAACTCGGCAACTACGCCACCGAGCGGAAAATTTCGATGTACGCCGCCACCGATGAAATCGGCTTGGGCGAGCATCTGGACAGCCGTTACACCGACCGCTTGCAGCGCTTCAAGCGCTGGATGGACGGCGTGCGTCAGCAGTGCGCGCAGAACGATCCCATTGCTGCGTTGCGCAGCATGGTCATGGACATCGATTACGAAAACTGGCTGCGTCAGAACAGCTCCAGTGACAAGGCCGCCGATTACCGCATGGGCAACGTCTGGTTCTTGATCGAGGCGTTGAAAAACACCCTCGAAAAAGACGAAGAAGGTGAAATGACCATTGAGGAAGCCATCGGCAAGCTGGTCCTGCGCGACATGCTCGAGCGTCAGCAGGAAGAAGAGGATGGCGCGGAAGGCGTGCAGATGATGACGCTCCACGCCTCCAAAGGCCTGGAATTTCCCTACGTGTTCATCATGGGCATGGAAGAAGAAATTCTCCCTCACCGCTCCAGTATCGAAGCCGATACCATCGAGGAAGAGCGTCGTCTGGCTTACGTGGGCATCACCCGTGCGCGCCAGACCCTGGCATTCACCTTTGCTGCAAAGCGTAAGCAGTACGGTGAAATCATCGACTGCTCGCCAAGCCGTTTCCTTGATGAACTGCCGCCCGACGATCTGGCCTGGGAAGGCAACGACGACACCCCGACCGAAGTGAAGGCGGTGCGCGGCAATACCGCATTGGCGGACATCCGCGCGATGCTGAAAAAATAATTCCGACTATTGATTGCGCAGATTCGCGCACCCGAGGAAGCGACGTGGAAGCATTGCATCAGAAGATTCGCGCAGAAGGCATCGTACTTTCCGATCAGGTATTGAAGGTCGATGCGTTTCTCAATCACCAGATCGACCCCGTGCTGATGCAGCAGATTGGCGACGAATTCGCGGCGTTGTTCGCGGATTCCGGCGTCACCAAGATTGTTACTATCGAAGCTTCGGGTATTGCGCCTGCGGTGATGACCGGTTTGAAGCTGGGCGTGCCGGTGATTTTCGCCCGTAAGCATCAGTCGCTGACCCTGACCGAAAACCTGCTGCTGGCCACGGTGTATTCGTTCACCAAGCAGACGGAGAGCACCGTTGCCATCTCGCCCCGTCACCTGAACAGCAGCGATAACGTGCTGATCATTGATGACTTCTTGGCCAACGGAAAGGCGTCCCAAGCGCTGATTTCGATCATCAAGCAAGCAGGCGCCACCGTTGCCGGGCTGGGCATCGTGATCGAGAAGTCCTTCCAGGGCGGTCGTGCTGAACTGGACGCGCAGGGCTATCGCGTTGAGTCTCTGGCGCGGGTCAAATCCCTGGCGGATGGGGTTGTGACGTTTGTTGAGTGATTGATTCAACCACCCAACTCAATGAATTGAATGCATCCCTGTAGGAGTGAGCTTGCTCGCGATAGCGGTCTGTCAGTCACGGGATATTTGATTGAAAGACCATCGCGAGCAAGCTCACTCCTACAGGGGGAATGCCGCTTTGTCTCGTCTACATCAACCCGCACTCCGCCATCGACAGCGGATCACCGTCACCAATAATCAAGTGATCCAGCACCTTCACGTCGATCAGCCACAAGGCGTCGCGAAGACGTTTGGTCAGGTCGATGTCGGCCTGGCTGGCGTCGGTCACGCCTGAAGGATGGTTGTGACAGAGGATCAGGCTGGCCGAGTTGTGGGCCATGGCGCGTTTGACCACTTGCCGGGGATGCACGTGAGCGCTGTTTATCGAGCCGTGGAACAGTATTTCGAAAGCCTGCACGCGGTGCTTGTTATCCAGAAACAGGCAGCCAAATACCTCATGGGGTTCATGACGTAACAGCGCTTTGAGGTAATTGCGTACCTGCTCCGGGCTTTCCATTGCTGAATCGCGTTTCAGGCTCTCCGCCATATGCCGACGAGCCATTTCCATGACCGCCTGCAACTGCGCGAATTTGGCCGGACCCAGGCCCAGGTGTGAGCTGAATTCGGTCAGGTCAGCATCCAGTAACGGTCGCAGCCCGCCGAATTGATTCAACAGGTGACGAGCCAGGTCTACAGCGCTTTTTCCGGCCACACCGGTGCGCAGGAAAATAGCCAGCAGCTCGGCGTCGGACAGACTTGCCGAACCCAGCTCCAGCAGCCGCTCACGCGGGCGTTCGGCCACAGGCCAGTTGCGAATACTCATACCACCTCCATGTGTGTTGGCGCCGCTGTTCCAGCACGGTCGCTGTGCTATCTTAGCCCATCTTTTTTGCGCGGCGATCGGCCTGGGGAAACGTCCATCGCCGCCGCGTATCTCTCGACTAAAAGGCAGGCCTATGCAGCGGCTGTATCGGAAACGCATCGTTCTTGGCGTTGGCGGCGGTATCGCGGCCTACAAGAGCGCAGAACTGGTTAGACGCTTGCGTGACCAGGGTGCTGAAGTGCGTGTCGTCATGACCCGAGGTGGCGCTGAGTTCATCACTCCACTGACCATGCAGGCCCTTTCCGGGCACCCGGTTCATCTGGATTTACTTGATCCGGCCGCAGAAGCCGCGATGGGGCATATCGAACTGGCCAAGTGGGCCGACCTGATTCTTGTTGCGCCCGGCACCGCAGACCTTATTGCGCGCTTGGCACAAGGCATTGCCAACGATCTGTTGACCACGATCGTTCTGGCCACTGACGCCATTGTGGCGGTGGCTCCGGCGATGAATCAGGCGATGTGGCGCGATGCTTCCGTGCAGGCTAACGTTCGTTTGCTGGAAGAGCGCGACTTCCGCATTTTCGGCCCTGCTTCTGGCAGTCAGGCCTGCGGCGATGTCGGTTTCGGGCGCATGCTTGAACCTGATGATCTGGCGCAGTCCGCGGCCGATTGCTTCCAGCGTCTGTCCCTGACCGGCAAGCATGTGTTGATCACGGCGGGTCCGACGCAGGAAAACATCGACCCGGTGCGTTACATCACCAATCACAGCTCCGGCAAAATGGGCTTTGCCCTGGCCGAGGCCGCGATTGAGGCCGGTGCTCGCGTCACGCTAATCACCGGCCCGGTCAACCTGCCGACGCCGGATCGCGTATCGCGCATCGACGTTGTCAGCGCCCGGGACATGCTGGCTGCCTGCGAGGCCGCCATCCCGTGCGACCTTTTCATCGCTTCCGCAGCGGTCGCGGACTATCGTCCAGAAGTGGTTGCCCCGCATAAACTCAAGAAAGACCCGTCCACGGGCGACGGCCTGTTGCTGCAGATGGTGCGTAACCCGGACATTCTGGCGACCATCGCTACCCGTCCGGATCGTCCGTTCAGTGTTGGCTTTGCCGCTGAAACTGAACACTTGCTCGACTATGCTGCACGCAAGCTCAAGGACAAAAACCTTGATCTGATTGTCGCCAACGATGTTGCCAACCCCAGCATCGGCTTCAATAGCGAAGAAAACGCCTGCAGCGTGATCGACCGCGCACTGCACGCAACGCTCTTCGCCCAGACCAGCAAGGGCAAGATCGCCCGCCAGCTGATCACTTTTATCGCCGAACGAATGAACCAGGTTTAATTACGAATGCACGCTCTACAAGCCAAGATCCTCGACCCTCGCATTGGCAGCGAATTTCCTTTGCCGGCTTACGCCACCGTCGGTTCCGCCGGGCTCGACCTGCGCGCCATGCTCAAGGAGGACACTGTTCTCGAGCCAGGCCAGACGCTGTTGATCCCGACCGGTCTGTCGATCTACATCGGCGATCCGGGCTTGGCGGCGTTGATCTTGCCGCGCTCCGGTCTAGGTCACAAACATGGCATCGTACTGGGCAATCTCGTGGGTCTGATCGACTCCGATTACCAGGGCGAACTGATGGTCTCCTGCTGGAATCGCGGGCAGACTGCTTTCAATATTTCCATTGGCGAGCGCATTGCCCAACTGGTGCTGGTACCGGTGGTGCAGGCGCATTTCGAACTGGTTGAAGAGTTCCACGAAAGCCAACGCGGTGCTGGCGGTTTCGGTCACTCAGGTAGCCACTGACCTTTGAGCCGATAGCTCGATGCCCGACAGCCTGAGGCTGTTGCGGCATGAGTGAGTGACTGTCCCAGCTTCAGGATGAATGACCGGGGAGCGTTCAGGTGCAAGGCAGCCAACAGCATGCAACATCCGATACCCAGCCTCCGGCGCCGAGTCTGTCCGCGCTGTTTCCTGGTGTTTTCCCTGCGCTGATCGGCCTGATCATTGCCGGTGCTCTGGTCTATCTCGCTCTGACCAGCAATCCGCAAGGGCGCGAGCACCTTGAGCAGGCCTGGGGCGGCAGTCAGGCCTCGGCCGTGGGGCAGGCGCTCAAGCAAATCGGCGTCGAGACTCAGGCCGCCGCCCGGGACCCCGCACTGCTCCAGGCATTGCAAAGCGGTGATCCTTCTCTCATCGACGAAGCACAAAACCGTTTGCGGTTCCGCGACGGCGTTCTGGGCGCTCGCCTCAACCCCTTGGGTATGTCGGATATCGGCAACCGGGGTGCGTTGCCTGTGAGTTTTTCCACGCTGGACATGCTCAACAAAGCCACCCGCGGCGAGGACCCTGTGCCTGAGGCGCGTGCCGTCGGCGAGCGCTGGATGATCTACAGCGCCGCGCCTTTGCGCTCGGCCCCGACCGCGCCTGCCAGCGGCACGCTGTTACTCGCTTTCGATCTCCAACGCTTGCTCAACGCGCTCCCCGCCATGCCCGAGTCGACCGGGCGGATACGTTTGATTCAGCAGTTTGGCAATGGTCCCGAGCAGGTTTTGCTGCAACGCGGCGAAGCCGATGGCGCCAGGCCGCAGCGGCTCGATACGGGTTATGCGAACTGGAAGCTAGAGTTCACACCTGGTCCTGCGCTGGATTCTTCCCCTCCGTGGCTATTACTGACGCTTGCCGTATTAATCGCTCTAGGCGGTATTTTTCTGGGGCTTTACCTCAACGAGAGGGCTCTACAACGGCTCATTTGCGCTGATGTCCGACAACTGGATCAGCTGCTTCAAGAACTCTCCAGCGGAAAAGCCGTCAAACCCTTCGGTTTGAGCCTGCCGGTCCTCAACGGGCTGGCTAGACGTCTTGCCTGTTTTTCACCTTCCCTTCAAGAACCGGTAACGGAAATCGTTGATAAGAAGGATGAGTCAGGTTCGATTGCTGGCTTCAAGATGACCGACTTAAAGACACGTAGTGCTTCAGCATCGGCTTCACGCGTTGCCAATGGTGACGGCTGGACCGATCCGCTGTTTCAAGATACCGACATTCTCGATATCGACATCCTCGACGAAAACCAGGACTTCCTGAGATCGGAGCACCCCCCAGTTATGAGCAGTCCAGCATCCGTGGCACCGAAATTCCCTGACGATATTTTCCGCGCCTATGACATCCGCGGCATCGTGGGTGACACCCTCAGCGCTGAAACGGCGTATTGGATCGGTCGCGCCATTGGCTCCGAGAGCCTGGCGCAGAACGAGCCCAACGTCAGTGTTGGCCGCGATGGACGCCTCTCCGGCCCGGAGTTGGTACAACAACTGATTCAAGGCCTGCACGACAGTGGCTGTCACGTCAGTGATGTTGGCCTGGTGCCAACGCCCGCCTTGTATTACGCCGCCAACGTGTTGGCGGGCAAGACCGGTGTGATGCTGACCGGCAGCCACAACCCCAAGGATTACAACGGTTTCAAGATCGTTATCGCTGGCGATACCCTTGCCAACGAACAGATCCAGGCGCTGCACGAGCGTATCAAGACGGGCAATCTGACTTCTGCCAAAGGCAGCATCACCAAGGTCGACATTCTTGATCGCTACTTCAAGCAGATCAAAGAAGACATCGTCATGGCCCGCAAGCTGAAAGTGGTTGTGGACTGTGGCAACGGCGCCGCCGGTGTCATCGCCCCACAACTCATCGAAGCGTTGGGTTGTGAAGTGATTTCGCTGTTCGCTGAAGTCGACGGCAACTTCCCTAACCATCACCCGGACCCGGGCAAGCTGGAAAACCTTCAGGACCTGATCGCCAAGGTTAAAGAAACCGGCGCTGATCTTGGCCTGGCGTTCGATGGCGATGGCGACCGTGTTGGCGTTGTCACCAACAAAGGCAATGTGGTCTACCCAGACCGCCTGTTGATGCTGTTCGCGCTGGACGTGCTCAAGCGTAACCCGGGTGCCGACATCATTTTCGACGTCAAATGCACCCGTCGCCTGACGCCTTTGATTCAGGAACATGGCGGTCGCCCGGTAATGTGGAAGACCGGTCATTCGTTGATCAAGAAAGAAATGAAGAAAAGCGGCGCGCTGCTCGCGGGCGAAATGAGCGGCCACATCTTCTTCAAAGAGCGTTGGTTTGGTTTTGACGACGGCATCTACAGTGCTGCGCGCCTGCTGGAAATTCTCAGTCAGGAGTCGCAATCGGCTGAAGACCTGTTCGAGACCTTCCCGAACGACATTTCGACGCCTGAAATCAACATCAAAGTGACTGATACCACCAAGTTCAGCATCATAGAAGCTCTGGAGAAAGATGCTCAGTGGGGCGATGCCAAGCTGACCACCATTGACGGCGTGCGAGTGGACTATCCGAAGGGCTGGGGTCTGGTTCGCGCTTCCAACACAACACCGGTACTGGTGCTGCGTTTCGAAGCCGAAACCGATGCTGAGCTGCAACGCATCAAGGATGTGTTCCACGCCGAACTGAAAAAGGTTGCGCCGGACCTTCAACTTCCGTTCTGATTGTTTTTTCCTTTGACTGGAGCCTTGAATGACCCTCGAACGTGATTCCGCCGCCAACGTCGCCAAAGTATTGTCCGAAGCGCTGCCATACATTCGCCGTTTTGTTGGCAAGACGCTGGTGATCAAGTACGGCGGTAACGCCATGGAGAGCGACGAGCTGAAAACCGGCTTTGCGCGCGACATCGTGTTGATGAAGGCTGTTGGCATCAACCCGGTGGTGGTTCACGGCGGGGGACCTCAGATCGGTGATCTGCTCAAGCGGTTGTCGATCGAGAGCCACTTCATCGATGGTATGCGGGTCACTGACGCGCAGACCATGGATGTGGTGGAAATGGTTCTGGGCGGCCAGGTCAACAAGGACATCGTCAATCTGATCAACCGTCATGGTGGCAGTGCTATCGGCCTGACCGGTAAAGACGCTGAGCTGATCCGCGCCAAGCGCCTGACCGTTACCCGTCAGACGCCGGAAATGACCAAGCCTGAAATCATCGATATCGGGCATGTCGGCGAAGTGGTCGGGATCAACACCGACCTGCTGAACATGCTGGTAAAAGGTGATTTCATTCCGGTCATCGCGCCTATTGGCGTGGGCGCAGACGGCGAGTCCTACAACATCAACGCCGACCTGGTGGCAGGCAAAGTCGCTGAAGCCCTCAAGGCTGAAAAGCTGATGCTGCTGACCAACATCGCCGGCCTGATGGACAAACAAGGCCAGGTACTGACCGGCTTGACCACCGAGCAAGTCAGCGGCCTGATTGCCGACGGCACGATCTACGGCGGCATGCTGCCCAAGATCAAATGCGCGCTGGAAGCTGTGCAAGGCGGCGTGACCACTTCGCACATCATTGACGGTCGTGTACCGAATGCCGTGCTGCTGGAAATCTTCACCGACACGGGTGTGGGTACTCTGATCAGCAATCGCAAGCGTCACTGATCAAGCACAACGTTTCATGAAAGCCCTGCCGGTCTCCGGTGGGGCTTTTTTATGGGCGTCGTTATAAAAACATCGCTGACATTACCCAGAGCCGTAGGAGTTGTCGGAGTTTACGACGGCGCCGATTGCGGTCTATCTGATACACCGCAATCGCGACCGTCGTAAACTCCGATGGCTCCTACAGATCGGGTCAGCCCCACAGCCGCGCAGAAAGTCCGGCCGGTATTTACAAGGTCAGCAGGGAAGATGAAAGCCTGTCAAAGAAACCCCTGACCCAACATTACGAAATACCGCTACACAGCCGTTGAAAAGCCCTGCATAACCTTTGTTCGCGATTGGAGAACGTCGGGAGACTTTCCTCATATCGAGAACAATCTCTCAATGAATACCTCCGTTAACTTAGCTTCGTCATCGACAAACCCGGTACCAGAGGTCCAGCCCCATCGGAGGTACGGGGTGAATGCCTTGTTGCCGCTGCTCAATCCGGTCCAGCTTGGGCTGATACAGACAACCGTTGATGCCTTCGTGCGGGAGCAACGTGCGGCCATTCGGCTGGAGGCGCTGCCGGTGCTTGAGGCTCAAAGCAGTGGCGTGGCCGCAGTTTCGTTCGAGCTGACCAGCTTGCTG
Source organism: Pseudomonas caspiana (assembly GCF_040224095.2). Taxonomy (NCBI): domain Bacteria; kingdom Pseudomonadati; phylum Pseudomonadota; class Gammaproteobacteria; order Pseudomonadales; family Pseudomonadaceae; genus Pseudomonas; species Pseudomonas caspiana. Next base: position 9,512 of record NZ_CP167995.1, read on the forward strand.
CAGCTGTTGTCCTGGCGACTTCTGGCGGGCAGCGCAGACTTGACGCCTTCTGATCAGCAGCTCAAGCAAATGCTGTCTGAAATGCTGGAATCAGAGCAAGGGCAGGCCGTGGGCCTTCGGATAAACACGGCATTGGGCTGGTACGGTGCGGCTGACGGCCAAAGCGCTGACCCCCTGATCATCAGGCAGCTGGTGTGGAAGGCATTGATGCTTGAGCTCGAGCCTGAGCAATCACGCAAGCCCGGTTTCATCGCCGGCTATGAATATGGCAAGCCAGCAAACTGGGGGCGACCGCTGACCGAGATTCAGGAGGAATTCGAAACGTTCCTGACGTGGAACATCTGCAACATCCAGGGGGAACGCTGCAGGCCGTCAGCCCGTCTGGCAGCGTGTATTCTTGCGCCCGTTGTGCCCGAACTGGCGGTCAAGGGCACGCCCCGAACGTTGCGTTACTGTTCCGGCGTCTGGGTTAACTTTGCCCACGGCGTTGCCTTGGCTGAGGCGCTTTATCCTGGTTCGTCACAGGCGCTGAGCTACGAGCAATTGCTGAATATACCGATCAAGCTGAGTGGCTCGGCGGACGACGGTGAAAAGCGCCTTCTTGTTCAGACGCGTATTGCTCCAGCGCTCCAGTGGAGTGTCGCCAATAACGTTTTGCCCCTAAAAGCCGGGGCGGATTACTCCGTGGCGGACTTGCACACAGCAATGACGGCTCTCGATGCGGCTCAGCACAAGGTCGAGACTGCGATCGGCACGCTGTTGCGCAAAGTACCGGACAGGCTGGAGATCGGTTTAAGCAAGTTTAATGAGCTGCTCGGAAGTGACGCGGACGTACTCGCTCAACTCGTGATGCGGCCAACGACACTGGGAAAACGGTTTGAATACGCTTTGAGAAACCCCTCGCCGGCTGTTCGTCCCGGCCGGTTTTACCTCTTCGATCTTTTTCTCGCAGGGTTCATGAGGGACGGGGTCGACAAATTTGAACCCCATTTGCAAACGAGTCAGAAAGAGTGGGCGCAGGTGCTCGCCCCGCAGATCGAACGGCTCAAGGATATTGATGTTGAGGCCATCTATAAGGATGCCTTCGATACCTACAGTCACGATGCGCAAAATGCTTACGCGTGCCTGATCGAATTTCTGCTCGCGGAGCTGCCTTTCTCAGACCGGCAAGCCATCGAGAATGGCAGGGTGGATGTTTATGTGCTTGAGCGGGAAACGGGCGTTGCCCTCAATAAAGAGAGTTCGCGGGATCGCGAGCTGAAGCGAGGTCGAGCGGGTTTCATCCTTGTCTGCACCGGCGAGAACAGCACGTTCACGTATGAAGTTTTTCCGCTGCTGGGCCTGTTGCAGCGGCGCACTGATCTGCCTCTTCTGCCCGATGGTGGGCTGGTTGGAAGGGTTGGCCATCAAGTCCAGCGAACGGCGGTCGAGGTACCGCTGGACTGGGCGGCATACGATCAGCCGCAATACCCGCGATCCAGTCAGCTAAGCCGCGTCTTGCCCCACCACATCGGCCATGCCCTGCCGAGCAAGCCTGATTCTGGGCCTGCGGCGTGCCCTCTTTCCTCTCCTCGGTTGAGAAGTCTCGCTGAGGGTATTGCTCTCAAGCATCTGTTTTTCGATAAAGAATTGGAACGTGAAGCGCGCAGACACCAGACGGGCTCCGAGTTTGTGAGTGCTAACTATCCGCCGGTGCTGCGCATTCTCGCCGCATTTGTTCCAGGCCTCAGTTGCTTTAATGCCGTGGCCAACGATGAGTCGCCAACCCTGACCTGCGTGATTGATGTCGGCCTGATCCTGTTGGCGCCTGCTTTCAAATTTGCCAAGGGGTTTGTGGTGTTGGTGATGAAAGCAGGAGGACCTGCCGTCGGTTCGACGCTCCCCGCATTGAGTGCGATGACCCGCACCTTTGTTTCCGGCTCGGGCGCTGCTTATTTGAAAGGCTTGAATCCGTTCGGCGGTTTCTGGTTCAGATGGGGACATGGCGTCGGAGTGTCTGCCTTGTTGGTCAGAGCGGCTTACAAGCTTCACGAGGCGGTCGGGCAAACATTGGGCAGGCCAGGGGAGTTTGCCTATATCAACGGTCTGGAGTCTGCCGCGAATCCAGATACATGGCGGCCTGTCGCTGTTGGTGACCGATTGGCGGCGTTGATTCTGGGCGTATCAGACGTGCCCGTACGGGACTTCCCTGCGGCCGATGGTTCGGTCAGGACCTACCTCATTAATACGGCGTCGGGGCATCCATACGGCCCGGCGCTTGAGGAGGCTGCAGCGGGACTCGCATAGAGAGCTTTAGCCCCCGTCAGCTTAAGGCGCGGTTAGCCGCTCGATGCGAACGCGATCCTGAGTAAATGCTGCGTCAGCCTGAGCGCGAGCCTGTTGATAGCGCTGGATGTTCAGGTCGAGGTTGTTTTGCTGGTCGCGAAGATCACTCATCTGGTCGATCAGTGATTGAGGCACCGGTTTACCTGCCCGTTCAAGGTCCGCCGCCTGCCCTTGCAAAGATGCCTGCTGAGTGTCCAGACCCTTGAGGTTGCCTTGCGCCAAGGCAATCAAGGCGTCCAGCTCGGAAAGCTTACGTGCCTTGGCGCGATCGACATCCTCGACATTGCTGTAAAGGTTGAGCAACTGCGCGTCGGCGCTGGCCTGGGCTTTCTTCGCTTGGGCCTGGTGGATTTCATCGGCAGTGGGTGCTGGCGGCACCACCTGTACTACGCGGCCTTGGGCATTGAGTACTTCATAGCCCTTGGCAACGTATTCAGGTGGCACGCCTTGGCGATCAAGGACGGTTACGCCCCTGCTATCGACATAGCGATAAAGCGGTTGCGGGGCGTCGGCGGCATGCGTCGCTGCAAACGGACTGATGGCAAAGGACAGCAGCAAGCAAATGAGGCCTGGCCTGGTCATTCACATCTCCTTGATGTCTCAATCCGAATATCGGCGAGCATGAATCTCCTTAGATGCCGAACTGCGCCCGATAAGCCTCAACGGCAGGCAAATGCTGCTTGAGTTGCGGGTCATCAGCGAGGAATTCCAGCACCTGATTCAGCGATACGATGCTGACCACCGGGATCCCGAAGTCGCGCTCGACTTCCTGAATCGCCGAAAGCTCACCATTGCCACGCTCCTGACGGTTAAGTGCAATCAGCACGCCCGCCGCGGTCGCTTCCTGGCCTTTGATGATTTGCATGACTTCGCGGATCGCGGTGCCTGCGGTGATTACGTCATCGATGATCAGCACATTGCCGGTCAATGGTGCGCCGACCAGGCTACCGCCCTCGCCGTGAGCCTTGGCTTCCTTGCGGTTGAAACACCAAGGCAAATCGCGCCCGTGGTGTTCAGCCAAAGCCACGGCTGTTGCGGCCGCCAGAGGAATCCCCTTATAGGCTGGGCCAAACAGTACGTCGAAGGAAATACCGCTCTCAACCACGGCTGCGGCGTAGAAACGACCTAGTTGCGCAAGGGCCGAACCGCTGTTGAACAACCCGGCATTGAAGAAGTACGGGCTGGTGCGACCGGACTTGAGAGTGAACTCACCGAACCGCAAAACCCCACGGTCGATGGCAAAACGAATGAAATCGCGCTGATACGCCTGCATGAAAAAAGCCCCGAATACCACGGATTTAGCTAATTAGGTAGAGCTCGGGTATCATACACGCACGTGATTTTTGGGGCCATTTATGCGGATCATCAGTGTGAACGTAAATGGCATTCAGGCGGCAGTCGAGCGCGGTTTGCTCAGTTGGCTGCAAGCTCAGAATGCCGACGTCATCTGCCTTCAGGACACCCGCGCATCCGCCTTCGAACTGGACGACCCAGCCTATCAGCTGGATGGCTATTTCCTTTATGCGTGCGAAGCTGAAGTTCCGGCCCAAGGTGGCGTGGCGCTTTACTCGCGGTTGCAACCGAAGGCGGTAATCAGTGGGCTTGGCTTTGAAACAGCCGACCGCTACGGGCGTTACCTGCAAGCAGATTTCGACAAACTCAGTATTGCCACCTTGCTGCTTCCTTCGGGAATGAACGGCGATGAAGACTTGAATCAGAAATTCAAGCTCATGGATGACTTCGGCAAATACCTGGACAAGCAGCGACGCAAGCGTCGTGAGTACATCTATTGCGGCTCGTTGTATGTGGCGCAACAGAAGCTCGACATCAAGAACTGGCGTGACAGCCAGCAATCTCCTGGCTTCCTCGCACCTGAGCGTGCCTGGATGGACGAGATTGTCGGCACCATGGGCTACGTTGATGCCCTGCGTGAAGTCAGCCGTGAAGGTGATCAGTACAGCTGGTGGCCCGATAGCGAGCAGGCAGAGATGCTCAATCTTGGCTGGCGCTTTGACTATCAGTTGCTGACACCGGGCCTGCGTCGCTTCGTGCGTAGTGCACGCCTGCCGCGTCAGCCCCGCTTCTCGCAACACGCGCCGCTGGTGGTGGATTACGACTGGACGTTAACGATCTAGTATCCATCGCCCACAAAAAAGCCGACTTCGTGTCGGCTTTTTTGTGGCTATTGTTTGTTGGGCTGCGCCTGTTCGCGAGGCGGCGTGTCTGGGGAGTCGCGTCAAACCCTCTCGCCAACAAGTTGCCTCCTACCTTTGAACGCGGCAAGCCTGAGCCTTCGCGGTGCGGGGGCACTCCTACAGATATAAATCCTATTTGATCAACCGCCACGTAAACGGATACCGGTACGCCACGCCTTCGTTGGCCTTGATGCCAGCAATGATGGTCAGCACCAGAGCGCCTACGGCAACCAGGCCGATCAGCGCAAAGCCAATGAGCAGCAGCATCAGAAAGAAGCACGCGACCATGGCTACCGAAACCGTGATCTGAAAATTCAGCGCTTCCTTGCCCTGAGCATCAATGAATGGATCGGAATCCTTCTTGAGCTGCCAGAGAATCAGCGGGCCCAGCAAGTTGCCAAACGGGAAAATCATGCCGAGAAACGCAGCAAAGTGACAGAACATCGCCCACTGGCGTACTTCTGAACTGGGTGCCTGAACAGGCGGTTGGCTGTCACTCATTTGCGTCTCCTGCTAGCTGCTTTTATCAATCGGCCAGTGCGGCGGTCTGCAGTTCAAACAGTTCGGTCATGCCTTTTTGAGCCAAAGCCAGCATGGCGTTGAGCTCTTCAGGCTGGAACGGAGCACCTTCTGCAGTGCCCTGAACCTCAATGAAACCGCCTGAGCTGGTCATCACCACGTTGAGGTCAGTCTCGGCAGCGGAGTCTTCAAGGTAGTCCAGGTCAAGAACCGGCTCGCCCTGATACATACCAACCGAAACAGCTGCGATCATTTGCTTGAGCGGGTCGCCGCCTTTGAGGCCGCCGCGTTTCTTGATCACTTTCAGCGCATCAACCAAGGCAACCATGGCGCCCGTGATGGACGCTGTGCGGGTGCCGCCGTCGGCCTGAATCACATCGCAATCGACATACAGCGTCACGTCGCCCAGCTTGGACATGTCCAGCGCGGCGCGCAGGGAACGACCGATCAGACGCTGGATTTCCAAGGTGCGGCCGCCTTGTTTGCCACGGCTGGCTTCACGTTGGTTACGTTCGCCGGTGGCGCGCGGCAGCATGCCGTATTCAGCGGTCAGCCAGCCTTGACCCTGACCTTTGAGGAAGCGAGGTACGCCATTCTCGACGCTGACCGTGCAGATCACTTTGGTGTCACCAAACTCGACCAGCACAGAACCCTCGGCGTGCTTGGTGTAGTTGCGGGTGATGCGGATCGAGCGGAGCTGATCGGCGGCGCGACCACTTGGACGTTTCATCTGGGATACCTGTACTGAGACGGAAAACTGCCGAGCATTATAGAGGCGCAAGTCGGCGCTGGGCACATCTAAAACCAGAGCGGGTCAATCCATTTGCCCGCCAAGGCTCTGATTCGGGTGTTTGCGGGCGTGAGTAAATGCCATGCATCGCTTGTCGCATTAGTGGATTGGGAGCATCGGCCGCACTGCGCTACAATCCTGCGCCTTTACAGACTGTCGTTTTTCCGTGACATCCAGTCATCGATGACCGCGGCATGTTCTGTTCATCGGATTACAGAGGTATTTCCCCATGGTCCACAGCATGACGGCTTTCGCCCGGGTCGAACGGGCCAGCACTCAGGGCACCCTGAGCTGGGAACTACGCTCGGTCAATCATCGCTATCTGGAGCCGCACCTGCGTCTGCCGGAGTCTTTTCGTGACCTGGAAAGTGCGATCCGAGAAGCGCTGCGTCAGGGTTTGTCACGCGGCAAAGTGGAATGCACATTGCGTTTTGTCGAAGAAACGGCCGGCAAGCCATTGCAGGTCGATCGTGAGCGCGCTGGGCAACTGGTCGCCGCGGCTGAAATCGTCGCGAGCCTGATCAAGCAACCCGCCGCCTTGAATCCGCTGGAAGTTCTGGCCTGGCCGGGCGTGCTGGTAGGTGATGCCAGCGACCCGCAAGCCTTGAACAAGGAAGCCCTGACGCTGTTCAACGAAGCGTTGGCTGAGCTAAAAAACGGTCGCGGTCGTGAGGGCGCGGATCTGGCCAAGCTTCTTAATGAGCGCCTGGATTCGATCACCACTGAAGTCGCTACGCTGAAAACATTGGTGCCGCAGATGCTGGCAACCCAGCGCCAGAAAGTGCTGGATCGTTTTGCCGACATGAAGGCAGAGCTTGATCCGCAGCGTCTGGAGCAGGAAATGGTGCTGCTGGCGCAAAAAAGCGACGTCGCCGAAGAACTGGATCGCCTCAGCACTCACGTCACTGAAGTGCGTCGCGTGCTCAAGGCTGGCGGTCAGGCCGGACGCCGTCTGGATTTCCTGATGCAGGAACTCAACCGCGAGGCCAATACCTTGGGCTCCAAAGCTTTCGACCCGCGTAGCACTCAGGCTGCGGTCAACCTCAAAGTGTTGATCGAGCAGATGCGCGAACAAGTACAGAATATTGAGTAAGGCTAATTCCCACATGACACATAGCACTGGCACCCTGTACATCGTTTCCGCTCCGTCTGGCGCGGGCAAGACCAGCCTGGTCAACGCTCTGGTCAACGCGCAGCCACAGATTCGGGTTTCCGTTTCGCACACCACCCGGGCCATGCGTCCGGGGGAAGTCGACGGCGTGAACTATCACTTTGTTGATCGCGCTGAATTTGTACGCATGATCGAGCACGGTGACTTCCTTGAGCAGGCGGAAGTTTTCGGCAATATGTACGGCACTTCTCAGAGCCACTTGCAGCAGACGCTGGACGACGGTCATGACCTGATTCTGGAAATCGACTGGCAGGGTGCCGAGCAGGTGCGCAAGGTCATGCCTGATGCGCGCTCGATCTTCATTTTGCCGCCGACCCAGCAGGCATTGCGTCAGCGCCTGACCAATCGTGGTACGGACAGCGACGAGATCATTGAGGGCCGGATGCGTGAAGCGGTCAGCGAAATGAGCCATTACGCCGAATACGATTACATCGTGATCAACGATGATTTCGCCTCCGCGCTGGAAGATCTGAAAGCGATTTTCCGGGCCAACCTCTTGACTCAGACCCATCAGCAGCAGCGTTTCAGTGGTCTGCTTGAGCAGTTGCTGGCCTGAAAACAGGACATCAAGCGTCTTGAGCATGGGCTAAATAAGACCGCTCGTGGCTTGGCGCTTGAAGCTTTGTGCTTGCAGCTTGTAAACTACCGAGTCCGCTCGCCCATCCGGGCATCGCGCATCCGCATTTGCTACGAGGAATACCCATGGCCCGCGTAACCGTTGAAGACTGCCTAGAACACGTGGATAACCGCTTTGAGCTGGTCATGCTCTCTACAAAGCGTGCCCGTCAACTGGCAACCGGCGGCAAAGAACCAAAGCTGGCGTGGGAAAATGACAAGCCTACCGTTATGGCGCTGCGCGAAATCGCCGCTGGCTTGATGGATTACGCTGTAATCGCAGAAGCTGAAATCGTTGAAGATGAACCATTGTTCGCGGCGTTCGAAGACGAGTCCAACGAGGCCGTCTAAGCCTATGCCGTGTCGACGTAGTACGGCGCAGGGTAAAAGTCATTGGCAGGGGGTAGCGCCTTGCCGAGCATAGACGCCCTCGCCGATCGCATTTCGACCTATCTCGGCAAGGAACAGGTAAACCTGGTCCGCCGCGCGTATTTCTACGCCGAACAAGCCCACGACGGCCAACGCCGTCGTAGCGGTGAAGCTTACGTCACGCATCCTCTTGCGGTGGCGAACATCCTCGCAGACATGCACATGGACCATCAGAGCCTGATGGCTGCCATGCTGCACGACGTCATCGAAGACACCGGCATCGCCAAAGAAGCGCTTTGCGCCCAGTTTGGCGAGACCGTGGCTGAATTGGTCGACGGGGTCAGCAAACTGACCCAGATGAATTTCGAGACCAAGGCCGAAGCCCAGGCTGAAAACTTCCAGAAAATGGCCATGGCCATGGCGCGCGACATCCGCGTCATTCTGGTCAAGCTCGCCGACCGCCTGCACAACATGCGTACGCTTGAAGTGCTGTCCGGAGAAAAACGTCGGCGCATCGCCAAGGAAACCCTGGAAATCTATGCACCCATCGCCAATCGGCTTGGCATGCATAGCATTCGCATCGAATTCGAAGACCTCGGCTTCAAGGCCATGTACCCGATGCGTTCCTCGCGAATTGGCCAGGCGGTCAAGCGCGCCCGGGGCAATCGCAAAGAGCTGGTCAACAAGATCGAAGAGTCCCTGAGCCATTGCCTGGCGGTTGATGAAATCGAAGGCGAAGTCAGCGGACGGCAGAAACACCTGTACGGCATCTACAAGAAGATGCGCGGCAAGCGCCGTGCCTTCAATGAAATCATGGATGTCTACGCGTTCCGCATCATCGTCGACAAGGTCGACACCTGCTACCGCGTGCTGGGTGCTGTTCATAATCTGTACAAGCCCCTGCCCGGCCGCTTCAAGGATTACATCGCGATCCCCAAGGCCAACGGCTACCAGTCGTTGCACACCACGCTGTTCGGCATGCATGGCGTGCCCATTGAAATCCAGATCCGCACCCGCGAGATGGAAGAGATGGCCAACAACGGGATCGCGGCGCACTGGCTGTACAAATCTTCGGATGACGAAGTGCCCAAGGGCACTCACGCCCGCGCACGTCAGTGGGTCAAAGGCGTGCTGGAAATGCAGCAACGTGCTGGCAACTCCCTGGAATTCATCGAAAGCGTCAAGATTGACCTGTTCCCGGACGAGGTTTACGTCTTCACGCCTAAAGGCCGGATCATGGAGCTGCCTAAAGGCTCCACGGCGGTCGACTTTGCTTATGCGGTGCACACCGATGTAGGCAATAGCTGCATCGCATGTCGGATTAATCGTCGTCTGGCACCGCTATCCGAGCCGCTGCAAAGTGGTTCGACGGTAGAGATTGTCAGCGCACCGGGTGCACGTCCGAATCCGGCGTGGCTGAACTTTGTGGTCACTGGCAAGGCACGGACACACATTCGTCATGCGCTCAAACTGCAGCGTCGTTCCGAGTCGATCAGTCTGGGCGAGCGTCTGCTCAACAAGGTGTTGAACGGCTTCGAAAGCAGCCTGGAAAAAATCTCCGCCGAGCGCGTACAGCTAGTGCTGGCCGAATACCGGGTCGAGGTCATCGAAGACCTCCTCGAAGATATCGGTCTGGGCAATCGCATGGCCTATGTGGTCGCTCGTCGACTGCTGGGCGAAGGCGAGCAACTGCCAAGCACTGAGGGCCCGCTGGCAATTCGCGGCACCGAAGGTCTGGTGCTCAGTTACGCCAAGTGCTGCACGCCGATCCCGGGCGACCCGATCGTGGGTCATCTTTCGGCAGGCAAAGGCATGGTTGTGCATCTGGACAACTGCCGCAATATCAGTGAAATCCGCCATAACCCGGAAAAGTGCATCCAGCTGTCCTGGGCCAAGGACGTTACGGGCGAATTCAACGTCGAGTTGCGCGTCGAGCTGGAGCATCAACGCGGCTTGATCGCCTTGCTGGCCAGCAGCGTCAATGCGGCCGACGGCAATATCGAGAAAATCAGCATGGACGAGCGCGATGGTCGTATCAGCGTCGTCCAGCTGGTGGTTAGCGTGCACGACCGTGTGCATCTGGCCCGCGTTATCCGAAAACTGCGCGCCTTGGCCGGGGTCATTCGAATTACCCGCATGCGTGCGTAGCCAATCACTCAACAGGAGTTCTTCATGACCAAGACCGTAATCACCAGCGACAAAGCCCCTGCGGCCATCGGCCCTTACTCTCAGGCGATCAAAGCTGGCAATACCGTCTACATGTCCGGGCAAATTCCACTTGATCCTAAAACCATGGAACTGGTTGAAGGCATCGAAGCCCAGGTCGTCCAGGTCTTTGAAAATCTGAAGTCGGTTGCAGAAGCTGCGGGCGGTTCGTTCAAGGATATCGTCAAGCTGAACATCTTCCTCACCGATCTGGGCAACTTCGCCACGGTCAACGAAATCATGGGCAAATACTTCGAGCAGCCATACCCGGCCCGCGCCGCTATTGGTGTTGCCGCATTGCCGCGTGGTTCGCAGGTCGAGATGGACGCGATTCTCGTCATCGAATAAAACTCTCGCGGGGTTAGCCCTTGGCTCCCCGCCGCAGCTGATTAAGGAAGGACCTGCTATGCGCTTTGCGCTTGCCCTCTCGCTGACTGCCGTTTTTTTGAGCGGCTGTGCCAGCCACGCTGACCGCAACCCAGATGGCACGTGGATCAATCAGGCGGCGATCGAAGCTGCCGTGAAAGGCGACAACCTGCGTCAGGCTTTGCTTGCCAACGGTCCGAACCTGGAATGGCAGCTCGACACCAAAACCAGCCAGGCTCTGTACTCCAATGGCTTTGAAGTGGGCGAAGGTAAAATCACCAGCGCTGCCAATGGCAAGCTGCGCATTGATTACTACAACTTCGTCGAAGACTTGCAGGTCAAGGGTGATCAGTTAATCCAGGCCGCCAGTGAATCAGGCCCGGAGCAACGATTCGAGCAGCCGAAAACCCCTGCTGCCGAAGGTGCGCCGACCGGTGCCAGCTTCGAAGCTGCGTTGTACAACGCCTACATGGGCGGCAAATGGACCATCGTCAGCGGCGACGGTCAGGGCAACACCGTGCAGTTCAAGCCAGATGGCAGCATTCAGGGCTTGCCGGACAATGACCGCTACGCGTTGTGCCTGGCTGGCGATTGCGCAGCTATGAGCGGCGAGTACGACAGCATGTGGCTGGAGAAGAACGAACAGGGCAATCCGTGGATTTTCTCTCGCAAAGGGAAGCAGCTGGAGATTTTCCAGGCCGTCAATGTGGCAGAAGCAGACCAGATGCCAGAGCTACGCCCAGGCCCGCGCCGCTGGTTGCTTGAGTTGAATTGATCGGCTGCACGGTTTTTTGTCTCAGGCAATGCGCTGTCATGAGGCAAACATTGAACCTGTAGGAGCGCACGAGCACCGCGAGGCCGCGATAACGGTGTATCAGACAGGACGCCATCGCTGCCTCGCGGTGCTCGTGAGCTCCTACAAGAATCGCCGTTCAATCAGACCCCAGCAACGCCTCATACCCTTCCTTGTAAGTCGGATACCTCGGCACCCAGCCCAATGCTTTGGCTCTCGCATTGCGGCATCGTTTACTGCCCGCCCGGCGCACGGCGGCACCCTCGGCCCAATGCGTCACGCCCAGATATTCGCGTATCCATTGCACAACTTCGGCCAGGGGGGCAGGCGCGTCGTCCACCCCGATGTAGCAATTCTCGAGCGCGACACCCTGAGCGTCTGACTTCAGTAGCAAAGCGAGCAATCCCGCGGCGTCGTCGGCGTGTATCCGGTTGCCATATAACGGCGGGTCGATTGTCACGCTGTAACCCTGGCGCACCCGGTTCGACAGATCATTGCGGCCGGGGCCGTAAATGCCGGTCAAGCGCACGATGGTGGCTGGGAAGCCGCTGTTCAGCGCGACCTGCTCGGCCTCAAGCATGATCTTGCCTGAGAAGGTGTCGGCTTCGGTTGGCGATGTTTCGTCCACCCACTCTCCGTTTTGCTGGCCATAAACACCGCTGCTGGATACAAAGATCACCCGCTTCGGTTGCTGACCACGCTCGTTCAGCCAGTGAAGCACCCGCTGCTGGCCTTCAACATAGGCGGCGCGATAGCCCGCCTCATCGCGCTCGGTGGGCGTGGCGCAATACACCAGATAATCGATGGCTGTAGCGGGCCAAGTAGTGGGAATCGTCGAGCTGAACAAGTCGCCAGCCACGCCATTCACGCCTTCGGGCAGCAAGGAAATGGTGCGGCGCAAGCCATGCACGACCCAGCCCAGAGACAGCAACTGCGTGGCCAGACGGCTTCCGATATCGCCGCAGCCAGCGATCAGGACAGAAGGTGTAGACATGTTGGACTCCCTACAAACAATGCGGGCCAGACGGCCTGAAACATGGGTCAAAGCTGACCAGTCAGATGCTTATGATGGAAAAAAAGATACTCTATTACTTTTGTTAACAAGAATTACTTGCAATAATACCGGCCCGTTTGTTCTCTTCCAGGCGTCGAACGCATAGCGCGACGTAGCAGAGCGACCCACATTTTCTTTACTCAGGTCCGGCCAGCATGACACGTACTACCTCCCCCGCTTCGCCAACCCAGCTACCCAGCCTGTCGCGTGCATGGCGTGGTATTGCAGCGCTGCTGCTGAGCCTGATGCTTGCGCCTGCAGCTTTCGCTGGTCAGGCTGCTCCAACCAATCCAGCCGCTTCCCCTGCTCCAGTGACCGCTCCGGCTACGACCACTGCGCCGTCGGCGGAAACCACTGCACCGGTTGCTCAGGACGGCGCAGCACCCGTCGAAGGCCCTGCGATTGTCGAGCCAGAGGATAACAGCCTCGGCATGTCCCACGACCTGTCGCCTTGGGGCATGTACCAGAATGCTGACATCATCGTTAAGGCCGTAATGATCGGTCTAGCGATCGCATCGATCATTACCTGGACTATCTGGATCGCCAAGGGTTTCGAATTGCTGGGCGCCAAGCGTCGTCTGCGCACCGAAATCGCCAATCTGAAAAAGGCTCGTACCCTGTCCGAAGCCAGCGAGAGCGCAGCCAAAGAAGGCACGCTAGCCAATCTTCTGGTGCATGACGCCATGGAAGAGATGCGTTTGTCGGTGAACAGCCGCGAACGTGAAGGTATCAAAGAGCGCGTGAGCTTCCGTCTTGAGCGTCTGGTTGCCGCCTGCGGTCGTAACATGAGCATGGGTACCGGAGTTCTCGCGACCATCGGTTCGACCGCGCCGTTCGTAGGTCTGTTCGGTACCGTGTGGGGCATCATGAACAGCTTCATCGGTATCGCCAAAACCCAGACCACCAACCTCGCTGTTGTTGCACCGGGTATCGCCGAAGCCCTGCTGGCTACCGCATTGGGTCTGGTTGCTGCGATTCCAGCGGTCGTTATCTACAACGTCTTCGCCCGCTCCATCGCCGGTTACAAAGCTCAGGTTTCCGATGCCTCGGCACAGGTTCTGTTGTTGGTCAGCCGTGATCTTGATCACCAGCCGACCGCTGACCGTACTCAATCGCCGCACATGGTCAAGGTGGGCTAAACCTTGGGCATGCATCTGAAAGAAGGCGACGACGATCTCGCCGAAAACCACGAAATCAACGTCACGCCGTTCATCGACGTCATGTTGGTACTGTTGATCATCTTCATGGTGGCAGCGCCGTTGGCGACGGTGGATATCAAAGTCGACCTGCCTGCTTCTACCGCCAAACCGCAGCCAAGGCCCGAGAAACCGGTCTTCCTTAGCGTCAAGGCTGACCAGAGCGTGTATCTGGGCGACGACAAGGTTGCTCGTGAGCAACTGGGTCAGGTTCTTGATGCCAGGACCAAGGGCAAGAAGGACACCACGATTTTCTTCCAGGCGGATAAAGGCGTGGATTACGGCGACCTGATGGAAGTCATGAACGCCTTACGTTCTGCGGGCTACCTCAAAGTCGGTCTGGTCGGTCTAGAGACGGTTGGTAAGAAATGATCAGTACGCGCCAAAAACTGACGCGCTATAGCGGTAGTCTGTTGTTGGTGCTGGCCGTGCATGCCATCGCGATTGTAGTCGCGCTTCGTTGGCCTGCATCCGAAGCTATCGAGCTGCCTCCGGCGGCCATGATGGTTGAGCTGGCACCCGAGCCAGAACCGGCGCCGCCACCACCGCCGCAAGTGGTTCAGCCGCCCCAGCCTCCAGCACCCGAGGAAGAAATCATTCCCAAGGTGGCTGAAGTTGAGAAAGCAGAAATCGCCGTGCCCAAGCCTGTGGTCAAGCCAAAGCCCAAGCCGCAGCCGCCAAAGCCGGTGAAAAAGCCTGAGCCGCCGAAGGATTTGCCCGCCGACGAGAAGCCGGTCGATACACCGCCGACGACAGCCAAGGTCGAGAAATCGGCTGCGCCAACTCCGCCCAGTCAGCCTGCGCCGCCGAGCAATGCGTTACCTACGTGGCAGAGCGATTTGCTGAAGCATCTGGCGAAGTACAAAAAGTATCCGGAGCAAGCTCGTCGCAGTGGTACGCAAGGGGTCGCCCGTATGCGCTTTGTGGTCGATGCGGATGGCAACGTTCTTTCGTACTCGATCGCCAGCAGTTCAGGCAGTCCGGCGCTTGACCGGGCCACCATGGAGATGATCCGTCGTGCCCAGCCATTGCCGAAACCTCCTGCGGAAACGTTGAACAACGGCACTATCGAGATTCTGGCTCCGTTCGTTTATTCCCTGGATAAGCGTTAAGTCGCAATTTTGATACAACGCAGTCACTTGATAACGTGCGTCTATCGATTGCAGCCGCTATGCTGGGGCCGCAACTTCATGGACGCACGTTATGACTCTCACAGAATTGCGCTACATCGTTACCCTCGCTCAGGAACAGCATTTCGGCCACGCTGCCGAACGCTGTCACGTCAGCCAGCCGACTTTATCGGTGGGCGTCAAAAAGCTTGAAGATGAACTTGGTGTGCTTATCTTCGAGCGCAGCAAGAGTGCTGTGCGTCTGACGCCAGTCGGTGAAGGCATCGTCGCTCAAGCACAAAAGGTTCTGGAACAAGCCCAAGGTATCCGTGAGTTGGCCCAGGCTGGTAAAAACCAGCTGACTGCGCCACTCAAGGTCGGTGCAATCTATACCGTAGGCCCTTACCTGTTCCCGCATCTGATTCCGCAACTGCACCGGGTCGCCCCGCAAATGCCGTTGTACATCGAAGAGAATTTCACTCACGTGCTGCGCGACAAACTGCGTAACGGTGAGCTGGACGCGATCATCATCGCGCTGCCGTTCAACGAAGCCGACGTGCTGACCATGCAGCTTTATGACGAGCCGTTCTACGTCCTGATGCCTGCTGATCACCCGTGGACCCAGAAAGAAACCATCGACGCCTCGGCGCTCAACGACAAGAGCCTGTTGCTGCTGGGCGAAGGTCATTGCTTCCGTGATCAGGTGCTTGAGGCTTGCCCGACCCTGACCAAGGGTAGCGAAGGTGCCAAACACACCACGGTGGAATCCAGCTCGCTGGAAACCATTCGCCATATGGTTGCGTCTGGTCTTGGTATTTCGATCCTGCCGATGTCCGCAGTAGACAGCCATCACTACGCGCCTGGCGTGATTGAAGTGCGTCCGCTGACGCCGCCGGTGCCGTTCCGTACCGTAGCGATCGCCTGGCGCGCCAGCTTCCCGCGGCCCAAGGCGATTGAGATCCTCGCTGACTCCGTGCGTCTGTGCTCTGTGGCACGTCCGAAAACCCAAGCGAGCTGAGTGGCCCGATGAGCGAGTTGTCTCAAGTCTCGGTCACCGCGCTGAAGGGTGTCGGCGAGGCCATGGCCGAGAAGCTCGCCAAGGTCGGTCTGGAAAATCTGCAGGACGTATTGTTTCACTTGCCGCTGCGTTATCAGGACCGGACCCGTGTCGTGCCTATCGGCCAGTTGCGTCCCGGTCAGGACGCGGTGATTGAGGGGACAGTCAGCGGCGCTGATGTGGTGATGGGCAAACGACGCAGCCTGCTGGTGCGTCTGAACGACGGCACCGGAAGCCTGAGCCTGAGGTTTTATCACTTCAGTAACGCGCAGAAAGACGCACTCAAGCGCGGCACCCACATCCGTTGTTTCGGAGAGGCGCGGCCCGGTGCTTCAGGTCTTGAGATCTATCACCCGGAATACCGTGCGCTGACCGGCAGCGAGCCTGCGCCTGTCGAACAAACGCTCACGCCGATCTACCCTACGACTGAAGGCCTGACCCAGCAACGCTTGCGCCAGTTAAGCCAGCAAACGTTGACCATGCTCGGGCCAAAAAGCCTGCCCGACTGGCTGCCTGAAGAACTCGCCCGGGACTATCAACTTGCGCCGCTGGATGACGCGATCCGTTACCTGCATCACCCGCCTGCAGACGCCGATGTTGAAGAACTTGCCCTTGGTCATCACTGGGCCCAGCACCGCCTGGCATTTGAGGAGTTGCTGACCCATCAACTGTCTCAGCAACGGTTGCGGGAAAGCCTGCGTTCGCAACGTGCTCCGGCGTTGCCGTTGGCTAAAAAGTTGCCGAAACAGTTTCTCGCCAATCTTGGCTTTGCGCCCACGGGTGCTCAGCAGCGTGTGGGTAAGGAAGTTGCCTACGACTTGAGTCAGCCGGAGCCAATGCTGCGTTTGATTCAGGGGGATGTCGGTGCGGGTAAAACCGTGGTGGCTGCATTGGCCGCGTTGCAGGCGCTGGAGGCCG
This sequence comes from Pseudomonas caspiana, assembly GCF_040224095.2. Taxonomy (NCBI): domain Bacteria; kingdom Pseudomonadati; phylum Pseudomonadota; class Gammaproteobacteria; order Pseudomonadales; family Pseudomonadaceae; genus Pseudomonas; species Pseudomonas caspiana. Next base: position 26,194 of record NZ_CP167995.1, read on the forward strand.
GTTATCAGGTCGCATTGATGGCGCCGACCGAGATTCTTGCCGAGCAGCACTACATCAACTTCAAGCGCTGGCTGGAACCGCTGGGTATTGAAACCGCCTGGCTGGCGGGCAAGCTCAAGGGTAAGGCGCGAGTCTCGTCTCTGGAGCAGATCGCAGGCGGCACGCCGATGGTGGTCGGCACCCATGCGTTGTTTCAAGACGAAGTGCAATTCAAGAATCTCGCGCTGGTAATCATCGACGAGCAACACCGTTTTGGTGTGCAGCAACGTCTGGCGCTGCGAAAAAAAGGTGTGGGCGGCCTGATGTGTCCGCACCAACTGATCATGACCGCCACACCGATTCCACGCACGCTGGCGATGAGTGCCTACGCGGATCTGGACACTTCGATCCTCGATGAGCTGCCGCCCGGACGTACTCCGGTCAATACCGTGCTGGTGGTCGACACTCGGCGTATCGAAGTGATTGAGCGGGTACGTGCGGCCTGTGCCGAAGGTCGGCAGACGTATTGGGTCTGCACGTTGATCGAGGAGTCCGAAGAACTGACGTGTCAGGCGGCGGAAACCTCCTTCGAAGAGCTGACCAGCGCCTTGGGTGAATTCCGGGTTGGTTTGATCCATGGACGCATGAAGCCTGCTGAAAAAGCTGCCGTCATGGCCGAGTTCAAGCAGGGTGCGCTGCAATTACTGGTGGCGACCACCGTGATCGAGGTGGGCGTGGACGTGCCCAATGCCAGTCTTATGATCATCGAGAACCCCGAACGACTGGGCCTTGCTCAACTGCACCAGCTGCGCGGCCGGGTTGGGCGAGGCAGTGCTGTCAGCCATTGCGTGCTGCTTTATCATCCGCCGCTTTCGCAAATAGGCCGCCAGCGTTTGGGCATCATGCGTGAAACCAACGATGGCTTCGTGATTGCCGAGAAGGATCTGGAATTGCGCGGCCCTGGCGAGATGCTCGGTACTCGGCAAACCGGCCTGTTGCAATTCAAAGTGGCCGACCTGATGCGCGACGCAGACCTGTTGCCCGCCGTGCGCGACGCGGCTCAGGCGCTGATTGAGCGCTGGCCGCAACATGTCAGCCCGCTGCTGGAACGCTGGTTACGTCACGGCCAGCAATACGGTCAGGTGTGATGCAAATCGTCGCTTTGATGATCGCATCACACCGGAAACACCCAAGCTGGTTATACTTCAGCGACTGTAGGAAATTGGATACCCGTCATGACAGAAGTTGCCCACGTCGATGAAGCGCCTCACGCCCCGTCCGTCATTCGGCAGTTGCTTGGCAAACTAGCGATCAGCTACCGCGAGGTTGATGACTCCCCGCAGCTGCCAGCAGCACGTAGAGTCCAGGCGGTTCTGGTCGAAGATGCCGTTGGTGCACTTCTGATCCTGTTCCCGCAAAGCCAATTGCTGGACCTCAGCCGCATTACCGAGCTGACCGGTCGCAAACTGGTGGCCGTTCCTCACTCGCGAATGTTGAAGATGCTGGCCAAGCACAGCCTGCAAGTGCTGCCGGGCTTGCCTGCCCTGACCAGCTCGCCGTGCCTGTATGACGATCGTTTGCTGCAAGAACCGTCAGTGCTGATTGGCTCGGGTGAGCCCGGCATCCTGCTGGAAATCAGCAGCGAAGACTTCAAGACCATGTTGAGCAAGGCCAGCGCTGCCCATTTCGGTGAGCTGCTGAGCACGATTCATCCCAATCTTGATCGTCCTGATGATGATCGCGAAGAAATCACCCAGGCCATGCAAGCCTTTACGGCGCGCCGCATCCAGCAGCGTCTGGAAGCGACCCTGGAAATTCCGCCACTGGCCGAAACCGCGCAGAAGATCATCAAGCTGCGTGTCGACCCCGATGCGACCATTGATGACATCACTGGCGTGGTCGAGACCGATCCGGCGCTGGCGGCACAGGTGGTGAGCTGGGCGGCATCGCCTTACTACGCGTCTACCGGCAAGATTCGCTCGGTCGAAGACGCCATCGTGCGCGTTTTGGGTTTTGATCTGGTCATCAATCTGGCCTTGGGTCTGGCCTTGGGCAAGACACTCAGCCTGCCCAAGGATCACCCGCAGCAGACCACGCCTTATTGGCAGCAGTCGATTTACACAGCTGCGGTTATCGAAGGTCTTACCCGTGCGATGCCTCGTGCACAGCGCCCTGAAGCGGGCCTGACTTATCTGGCCGGGTTGCTGCACAACTTTGGTTATCTGCTGCTGGCCCACGTATTTCCGCCGCATTTCTCGTTGATCTGCCGTCAACTGGAGGTCAACCCGCATCTGCACCACAGCTATGTGGAGCAACATTTGCTGGGCATCAGCCGTGAGCAGATGGGTTCCTGGCTTATGCGCTACTGGGATATGCCGGATGAGTTATGCACAGCCCTGCGCTTTCAGCACGACCCGACTTATGACGGCGAACACAGCGCCTATGCGAACCTGGTTTATCTCTCGGTACGTCTGTTGCGCCAGAACGGCATCGGTTCGGGCCCCAAGGAAGAGATTCCGGATGAACTGTTCGCCCGCTTGAGCCTTACCCGCGAGAAGGCCGAAGAGTCGGTACGCAAAGTACTCGAAGCTGAAGTGCTGCTGCGGGAACTGGCTTCGCAGTTTTCTAGCTGATCCCTGTAGGAGCGCGCTTGCCCGCGATTCGGACAGTCAGCTGACATCTTCGTCGACTGACCTGACGCAATCGCGGGCAAGCGCTCCTACAGTTAACATCCACCTTACACGCTGTGGTGTGTCAGATCCCTGTGCAGCCACGGCAGGCGATTCGCCCTCCGGCCGGTCCCGCGTCATCGCTCCAATATTGAGTCTTGCGCAAAACCTGTGGGAGCGAGGCTTGCCCGCGATAAGGCTGGACGCGTTTTACTTTAGATCGCAGTGCCCTTGTCGCGAGCAAGCTCTGCTCCCACAATCGCTTGCGTTTAAACAGTCTCCTCTGCCTCCCCCGGCAACTGCTCATCCAGATGCAGCCACGGCAGGCGGTTTTCCGTCCAGATATGCCGGTCGGCGGGTGCCAGCTCCGGGTGGTCGAAGGTGGCGACAGTCACGTCGATGTCTTGTGGGCTGTTGCGCGAGAGCAACGCCAGTTGGGCACCGCAGTTATTGCAGAAGTAGCGGACGCAGGTCGGGCCGGAGTCGTAGGTGGTCGGGCTGCCTTCGGTCCATTCGAATGAAGTGACCGGTATCGAAATCCAGGTCATTACAATCCCGCCCGACGTGCGTCGGCAGATTGAGCAATGGCAGTGAGCGATGTCCCGCAGTGGCGCATCGAACTGATAGCGCAGGTTGCCGCAATGGCAGCCGCCGGTAGTGATCTGGCCCATTTCTGTCCCCCTCGTTGTGCAATGGCTGGTAAAGCTTCTGACCTCTTCGTTACACATTCGTCTTTAGTCTTGGTCGCTCAAAGGTTTCAGCGGCGAAAGCTGAATGAAAGCTTGGCCGATTAGCATCCACCCACCGCCGGCAACAGACCGGTCAGCCACATGTGCGTTTCACGACGTACAAAGGCCCAGTTAACAACAACAAATGGTGACCCTGATGTGCTCTAGTGCCCTGCTGCATTCCCCGCTTTCGCCCCCACTCCCTGCGCCGCTCTTTTTGAGCTGATTAGCCTTTCGCCTTAGCCAATCGCGTACCGCCTGGAGTATTTACTATGTTGACCTTCCTTGGCTTTGCCATGGTCATTGCTTTCATGTACCTGATCATGAGCAAGCGTCTTTCCGCGCTGATTGCTCTGATTCTGGTCCCGATCCTGTTTGCTATCTTCGGCGGTTTCGCGACTGAAATCGGCCCGATGATGCTCGCCGGCATCACCAAGCTTGCGCCGACTGGCGTCATGCTGATGTTCGCCATTTTGTACTTCGCGTTGATGATCGACTCCGGTCTGTTCGACCCGGCCGTACGTCAGATTCTGAGGTGGGTCAAAGGCGACCCGATGAAAGTTTCGGTGGGCACTGCGGTGCTGGCACTGGTGGTTTCTCTGGATGGTGACGGCGCAACGACTTACATGATCTGCGTCGCGGCCATGCTGCCGCTGTACAGCCGCATCGGTATGAGCCCACGGATCATGGCCGGCCTGATCATTCTGGCGGGCGGCATCATGAACATGACCCCATGGGGTGGGCCGACCGCTCGCGCAGCCAGTGCGTTGCATGTGGAAGCATCCGATATTTTCGTACCGATGATTCCGGCCATGTTCGCCGGTGTGGTTGCACTGCTGCTGATCGCCTACTTCTACGGCAAACGTGAGCGCGCTCGCTTGGGCGAATTGCATCTGCAGGGCGATGAAGCCGATCACAGCGAAATCAGCGTTTCGCAGTTCCCGGATGCCCGCCGTCCGAAGATGATCTGGTTCAACGGTGCACTGACTCTGGTGCTGATGATCTCGTTGATCATGAGCCTGTTGCCGCTGCCAGTGCTGTTCATGATCGCGTTCAGTATCGCGATGATCATCAACTACCCGAACATGCAGGATCAGAAAGACCGTGTCGCGGCTCACGCCGGTAGCGTGCTGTCAGTGGTTGGTTTGATCTTCGCTGCGGGTATCTTCACCGGCATTCTGACCGGCACTGGGATGGTTGATGCCATGTCCAAGAGCCTGTTGGCAGTGATTCCGGACGCAATGGGCCCTTACCTTGCGGTCATTACTGCACTGGTCAGCATGCCGTTCACCTTCTTCATGTCCAACGACGCGTTCTACTTTGGCGTGTTGCCGGTACTGACTGAAGCGGCTGCTCACTACGGTATTTCGCCGGTGGAAATGGCTCGTGCCTCCATCGTCGGTCAGCCGGTTCACCTGCTCAGCCCGCTGGTTCCTTCGACTTACTTGCTGGTAGCTCTGGCCGGTATCGAGTTCGGCGATCACCAGCGCTTCACCTTGAAGTGGGCAGTTCTGGTTTGCCTGTGCATAATGGTTGCCGCTTTGCTGATGGGGATCTTTCCTTTCTACAGCAGTCTATAAAGTCGGCTCACTTGTTTTGCGGCCCATGTCCCGGTCTTCACCGTCGGGCCTGGGCCGCAAAAGTTTAAACGCTCAAAGGATTACAAAATGGAATGGCTGACCAGTCCTGAAATATGGATTGCTTTCTTTACCCTGACTGCCCTGGAAATCGTCCTGGGCATCGACAACATCATCATGATCTCGATCCTGGTCAGCCGCATGCCTAAGCACATGCAGGCGCGCACCCGGATTTTCGGCCTGGCGCTGGCCATGGTCACGCGCATCCTGTTGCTGCTGTCGATCACGTGGGTCATGCGCCTCACTGCTGACCTGTTCGTTGTAATGGGCCAGGGTATTTCGGGGCGCGACCTGATCCTGTTCTTCGGTGGTCTGTTCCTGCTGTGGAAAAGCTCGCAAGAGATCTACCACGGTCTGGAAGGCGAAGAAGAATCGGCAGAAGAACCGGGTGGCAAGGGTGGCAAGTTCATCTACACCATCATTCAGATCGCGATCATCGACATCGTGTTCTCGCTGGATTCGGTCATTACCGCTGTCGGCATGGTTTCCCACGTGCCGGTCATGGTTGCTGCCATCGTGGTTGCCGTACTGGTGATGATGCTGTGTGCAGGCACCATCAGCGACTTCATCGAGAAGCACCCATCGCTGAAGATGCTGGCGCTGTCGTTCCTGATCGTCGTCGGTACCGTCTTGATCGCCGAAGCGTTTGATGTGCATGTGCCTAAAGGCTACGTGTACTTCGCCATGGCGTTCTCGCTTGCTGTTGAAGCCATCAACATCAAAATGCGCATCGCGCATGCGAAGAAGAAGGCCCAAAGCGAGCCTGTAAAACTGCGTAAGGACGTTCCGGGCCAGTAAGCCGGTGTGTCGCTGAAAAAAGGGGCGCACTGATGCGCCCCTTTTTTTTGCAGTATTTGTAGGCTTATGAGCAACGCGAGGGAGCGATGGCGGTCTGTCGGATACACCGCTATCGCGGCCGCGTGGTGCTACAGGTCCAATATCTGCTGCGCGGCAGTGTGGTGTCAGGGAAATGTATATGGCTGATTTATTACAGATTTGTTTCAATGGGGCTAATGCCATGCAATGCTGGCATTTAAGCCAAAGGCCGACTAAAGGTTAGTAAGGCCCATTACGCGCGTCATTCGCTGCACCTTCAATTTCTTGCCCGCATGGGCACACCACAGGGGGCTTTCCGTATGCTGACCCTGCTCGATTTGCTTTCGGCCGTGGCCTTGCTGATCTGGGGCACTCACATTGTTCGTACCGGCATCTTGCGCGTGTACGGCGCGCAGTTGCGCCAGGTTATTAGCCAGAACATGTCCAAGCGTCCGCTGGCATTCATCGCCGGTATTCTGGTGACCGCGGTTGTACAGAGCAGCAACGCCACCGCCATGCTGGTGACTTCATTTGTCGGCCAGGGCCTGATGGCACTGACGCCTGCCCTGGCAATCATGCTGGGTGCTGATGTCGGCACGGCCTTGATGTCGCGCATCCTGACGTTCGATTTGTCCTGGCTGTCGCCACTGCTCATTTTCCTGGGCGTGGTGTTCTTCCTGTCGCGCAAACAGACCCGTCTTGGTCAGATGGGGCGCGTTGCAATCGGCCTGGGGCTGATTGTGCTGGCGCTGCAATTGATCGTCGCCGCCGCCGCACCGATCACCCAGAACGCGGGCGTGAAGGTGCTATTCGCTTCGCTGACCGGCGATTTGTTGCTCGATGCGTTGGTGGGCGCGTTGTTCGCGATGATTTCCTACTCCAGTCTTGCCGCCGTGCTGCTGACTGCGACGCTGGCTGGCGCTGAAATCATCAGTCTGCCGGTCGCGATCGGCCTGGTAATAGGGGCCAACATCGGCAGTGGCATGCTGGCTTTCCTGAGCACCAGCATGCAGAACGTTGCCGGTCGCCAAGTGGCGTTGGGCAGCTTGCTCTACAAACTGTTTGGCCTGTTATTGGTGATTCCGGTACTTGATCCGCTGGTGCACTGGATCGACAGCCTGGGCTTCAGCCCCCAAGACATGGTTATTGGCTTCCACCTGATCTACAACACAGCCCGCTGCCTGATCATGCTCCCCACCGTCGGCCCTATGGCTCGGCTGTGTTCAGTTATTTTGCCGGAGCGTCCCGAGGTCAACGGGCTGGCCACGCCACGCCATCTGGACCTGACTGCACTGTCTACGCCAAGTCTGGCGCTGGCTAATGCGGTGCGCGAAACCCTGCGTATGGGTGACTTGATCGAGGGCATGCTCGGCTCGATGCTGGAAGTATTGCGCGGTACGCAAACCTCGATGACTCAGGAAATGCGTCGCCTCAACGATGACGTCGAAGCGCTGTACAGCGCGATCAAGCTGTATCTGGCGCAGATGCCCCGCGAGGATCTCGGCGAGCAGGACAATCGACGCTGGGCGGAAATCATCGAGCTGACCATCAACCTCGAACTGGCTGCCGGATTGATCGAGCGCATGCTGCGCAAAATCCAGCAGCAGAAAACCTCACAGCGGCGCTCGTTCTCCGAGGTCGGGCTGGAAGAGCTGGCGGGCCTGCAGTCGCAGTTGCTGTCCAACTTGCGTCTGGGCCTGTCGGTGTTCCTCAGCAGTGATCCGGAAAGCGCTCGTCAGTTGTTACGTGAGAAGCGTCGCTTCCGCGCTCAGGAGCGGCGTCTGGCGCACGCCCACGTCAGTCGCCTGCAACGCAAAGTGGTGCAGAGCCTTGAAACCAGCTCGCTGCACCTGGAGCTGATTGCCGATATGAAGCGTCTCAACTCACTGTTTTGCAGCAGCGCCTATGCTGTGCTGGAAACCGCCGACACCGGTGCGCTGTCCAGCGAAAGCGAGCCCGAGCAGCCAGCATAAGGGACACGGTGTGAACGTACCGGGCACACCGAAGTCTGTTAGACATACTGGCCCGCAAGGAAGCAATGTTTTATGCGTTGCCTGCTGTTCGCTTGTCTGTTTTTGATCGCACTGCCTTCCTCTGCTCTCGACCGTTTTCAGGTCGAGGGCTATTTGCTGCCCAACGGTTTGCAACTGCTGCTCAAGCCCGGCTATGAAAAAGGTCATGTGGCCATTCGTTTGGTGGTCGGCATTGGTTTCGATGATTTTCCCTGTGAAGACAAAGAGCTGCCGCACTTGCTGGAGCATTTGCTGTTCAGCGGTATCGATGATGCGGGTGAAGGTGGCCTGGAAGAGCGCATGCAGGCGCTGGGCGGTGACTGGAACGCGTTCACCAGCAACACTGACACCACATTTGTGATCGAGGCCCCGGCCCAGAATCAGCGCAAGGTGCTGGACCTGTTAATGGACGTGATGACCAAAACTCACTTCGATCAGGCCGACCTCGACACCGTCAAACGTATCGTCGAGCGCGAGGACGGCGGTCACTACTCTCATTTGCAACGCTGGCTGGACCGTAAGGACCTGGGTCACAGCGCCAGCAGTCAGTTGGCTGTGGAGATGGGCCTCAAGTGCGCCGAGCGCCCTCAGGTCGATCACATCACGCTGGAGCAGGTGCAAGAGGTATTCAGTAGCTGGTACGCGCCCAACAACATGACACTGGTCATGGTTGGCGATCTGGATCGGCTGCTACCCGGCTATCTCGAACGTACTTTTGGTGAGCTGGATGCGCTTGATCCTATCGAGCATCCTCCTTTGGCGGAGGCCAATGACAACGCTGAAAAAGACCGCACGCTGATTCGGGGAGCGTTGGGGGATGCGGCGCGGCTGCACCTGATTTTCAAGGAGCCGTTGCTCGACGATCAGCACGATGAAACGCTGGAGTTGGTCAGCGACTATCTGGAATGGGCGCTCTATAGTGATTTGCGCCTCAAGCATGGTTTGTCATACGGGCCATGGGTCGACCGTGAGGTTTTCGGTGGCAGCGGCTTCATGAGCCTGAATGCTGACCTTGAGCGCGACGACGTCGATCAAGCGAAGGAATATGTTCGCGCAATGCTTGAGCGGTTACAGACTGACGGCCTGGACCCGGCAGCCTTTGCCCGTGTCAAACAAGCCACCATCGCCAAGCAGGCCTGGGCGGTGCAGGGCAACAGTGCATTGGCGGATTATTACTGGGGCGCGCTCAACGACTACGAGAATGGCCGCTTCGCTGATCCGGGTAAGCGTTACAAGGCCGTCAGCCTCGACAACGCCAACCGTGCGCTGCGCGAATTGCTCAAACAGAAAAGCTACTGGCGGACCGAGCAGTCGTTGCTGAGTTATGACGGTTTGTTCTGGCTGACAACGGCCGTGTTGGGTTTTCTGGTGCTGCTGGTGGGATGGCGAGTAAGTGCTTATCGTCGGCGCGTTGTGGACACTTGAGTCTCGCGGCAAACATTGGACCTGTAGGAGTGAGCTTGCTCGCGATAATGTTTAATCAGGCAAAGTTGTTCTGATTGATGAATTGCTATCGCGAGCAAGCTCACTCCTACAGGGTTTTGTATTAGCCGTGCCGCCAGCGCAGCTTCCGAGATCGCGGTATCAGAACACCGAACAATGAATTCGCTGGCAGCGCTGTTATCCTGCTGACCCTTTTCCCCTACCACCAAGTGAATCGCTGAAATGCCTCAATGGAAATCCCTGATCGTCCGCATCGTTGAACTGATGAAGCGTTATCCGGGGCTCATTGCGGCGGGTGGTTTCATTTCCGGTATTGCCAGCTTCATTCTGGTGGACCGTCAGGAAGGTCTGGCTACCTGGATTGCTGTGGTGATGCTGCTTAGCTGGCTGTGGCTGATGGTCGAAGGCAGCGCCATGGTGCTGTTCACCAAAGTGTTCAAACGCAAGATTCCCGAAGGAATATTGCGTTACGGCACGCAGATGATTCACCAGGAAAGTCTGTTCTTCGTTCTGCCGTTCTTCTTCATCACCACCACGTGGAACAGCGCCCAGGCGATTTTTACCGGGATGCTGGGTGCGGCGGGGCTGATTTCCATCATTGATCCGTTGTACTACAAATGGCTCGCTCCGCGGCGCTGGCTGTTCATGGCCTTGCACACGCTGACGCTGTTCGCGGCGTTGCTCACTGCGCTGCCGATCATCCTGCACCTGACCACCGCGGAGAGTTACAAGCTGTCGCTGGGCATCGCGATGCTGCTGTCATTCCCCAGCCTGATATCGAGTTTTCCGGTCACCAGTTGGCGGCGCGGAGTAGGGGTGGTGGTCACGATTTTGATGATTGGCGGCGCTGGCTGGTTGCTGCGCTCCTGGGTACCGCCCGCGACGCTGTGGCTCACCGAAGTGGCGGTCAGTACTGATTTTGATAACAAGAACCGCACCCCAACCGACAGTGTCACTGAGGTCAGCGCTAAACAGGTGCGCACCAGTGGTCTGTATGCCTACACCGCGATCAATGCGCCGCGTGGTCTGGATGAGCGGATTTACCACGTGTGGCGGCACAACGGCAAAGAAGTCGACCGGATTGCGCTGGATATTCATGGTGGCCGCAAAGAAGGCTACCGAGCGTGGACCCACAAACGCAATTTCCCACAGGACGCTGTAGGTAAGTGGCAGGTGAGGGTGCTGACCGAAGACGGGCAGATGATCGGCGTGCTGCGTTTCGAAGTGACCGAGACTGATCAGGCGCCTGTCACTCGACCTTCTGGCCGGATAATCCGTCTCAAACCGGGTGGCGATGACCGCAACAGTGCGGCTGATGAGCCTGCGCCGCAGCGTTCAGAGCCCGAGGCAAAAGAGCCTGAAAAGGCTCAGCCTGAGGCGGCCGAGCCTGATGCCAAACCTGATAATGCCGAGCCCGCCGCTCAGTAACCCTGACGCTTACTGCGCAGTTGCGCCGAAGAACCAGTAAGTGACCATGATTGCAGCGATCACGCCGGCAAGTTCGGCCAACAGCGCGCAGCCTACAGCGTGACGTGCGCGCTGAATGCCGACGGCACCGAAGTACACCGCCAGTACATAGAAGGTGGTTTCGGTACTGCCCTGAATCGTCGCGGCAGCCAGTGCTGCAAAGCTGTCCACACCTTGGGTTTGCATGGTCTCGATAAGCAGTGCCCGGGCGGCGCTGCCCGAGAACGGCTTGACCATCGCAGTGGGTAACGCATCGACAAAGCGTGTATCCAGCCCCAACCACTGAACCAGATGCCGAATGCCTTCCAGGCCCAGGTCCAAAGCGCCCGAGGCTCGCAGCACACCGACGGCACAGAGCATGGCCACCAGATACGGCAGCAAGCCTTTGGCGACGTCAAAACCTTCCTTCGCGCCTTCAACGAACGCTTCATAGACCTGCACCTTACGCAGCGCACCGATCACCAGAAACAGGATGATCAGGCCGAACAGTGTCAGATTGCCGAGGATGGAAGAGAGACCCGCCAAAGCTGCCGCCGACATCGTTGCCAGCAATGCCATGAAGCCGCCGAGGATCAATGCGCCGGGAATCAAGTAGGCCAGCACGACCGGGTCCCACAGTCGCAGGCGCTGCATGAACGCCACGGACAATAAGCCCACCAGCGTTGAGGCACTGGTGGCCAGCAGGATCGGCAAGAACACCAGGGTGGGGTCGACTGCGCCTTGCTGCGCGCGATACATGAAAATCGAGACGGGTAGCAGGGTTAGCGAAGAGGCGTTGAGTACCAGAAACAGAATCTGTGCGTTACTGGCGGCAGTCTGGCTAGGATTGAGTTCCTGCAGGGAGCGCATGGCCTTGAGGCCGATAGGCGTTGCCGCGTTATCCAGGCCCAACGCGTTGGCGGCGAAGTTCAGCGTGATCAGGCCAAGGGCAGGGTGACCCGCAGGCACTTCCGGCATCAAGCGCAGGAACAACGGCCCCAGGACTTTTGCCAGCCAATCGACGATTCCGGCTTTCTCCGCAATCCGCAGAAAACCCAGCCACAGCGTCAGCGTGCCGAACAGCAGCACCATGACTTCAACCGACAGCTTGGCCATGGCGAAGATACTTTCAACCATGGCCGCAAAAATTCCAGCGTTACCACCAATCAGCCACTGGCCGAATGCGGAGATTGCTGCAATCAGGAAAAAACCGAGCCATAGAGCGTTAAGCATTCACAAGTCCCCCGCAAGATGCCGCGATGATAGCGGTGCGGGGGCAAACAACAAACCCTTGCGACGTCGCCTTACTCTTTTGTAGGTGCTGCCGAAGGCTGCGAAAGGATTTTCCTGACTCGCCGCCTTCGGTAGCGCCTGCATAGAGCGTGTCCGCTTGATGTGTTAGCGCAGAATCTTCGGCGCTTCATCCCTTGGCAGGTTGTTTTGTGGCAGTGGCTGCCCGGTGTATTCCACTTCGCCACGCAGCTGCTCGCGCAGTTGGCGGGCAACATCTACACCAATGGACTTGGACACATCGCGCACCACGCGGGGACGATTCAGTGAAACCTTGATGTCGCGGCTGTTTACCAGCTTGGTGTCCTGACCTTCACCCATCGCAGTGAATGCCGAGGTGATTTCAAAGGTGCGGGTGTTGATCAAGCTGAAATCGGCCACCAGCGTCAGGCCAAGAATCGCCGAATAGCTGTTGGTGTTCGCCAGCTCACCGATGTCCTGCTGAAAGTCGATATCCGATACGGTGCCGAACAACACGTAATCCGCGCCCTTGAAGCTGCCGTTCTTGATGCGCTTGATGACGTCATAAACGTCTTCTTTGGATTTGGCGGTGTACGGTGTTCCCTGCACCAGCTGGAACATGCCGGACTTGAGAATCTCGCCCTTGATGTCACCGCTGAATTTGCGCAGCTCGCTCTGCTCGATGTAGCTGTAGCGCGCCTCGTACTCTTCGTAGCTGGATGACCCGCTGGCATTGTAGTAGCTAGCTTGCATGTTGCTCTTTGCCGAAACGGTGTGGATATAAGCCTCCACACGTTCCTGAAAAGCCAAATCCGTCACCGCGATTTTCGGTGCAGCCTGAACGCCAAAGGCGCACATCAGGCCGACGATACCCATCCATGCACGCATTGTTTAACGCTCCGTGGTTTTGCGGATTTCTTTCTCGTCCATCCATTCGGCCAGACCGCTTTCTACATCGATCAGTTGCAGGCTGAATTTGTAGAAGACGTCTTTGTAATCAGCACTGCGCTTGACGATGGAACTGATCGAGCCTTCGAGACGGTATTTGGCAGCGATCATGTTGCCCGTCTTGCTGACCGTCGATTTCTTGTACAGGCCGCTCTGGTTCTGCAACTTGAGCTGGTCGACCTGGCTCTGCATTTCGGTGTTATCGCTGGCGAAGCGGGCAGTGCCGGACTTCATCAACTGGGTTTTGATCGACGTGGTGATTTCGCGGGTATCAATGTACTCGCTGGTCTTGTTCTTCACGTCGTAGACCTGAACAACCGGACGACCTTGCAGGATCCCGGATTGAGCCAGGGAGCGGGTCATGGACTCGGCGATCATTTGCAGGTCGGTGGAGCCGAATTCGTTGGTGACGGTTTCAACAGCTTTAGTGTCGCCGTAGCTGATGTTCTTGCTGCCCAGCGATGGCGAGTTGTTGGCGCAACCTGTAGCCAGCAGGGCGACAGCGGCGATGGAGCAAAAGCGGATAAACATGCGGTAGTTCTCTTCAACTGAGCAATATGGGAGGCGGATCAAGGCGTCTTCACTTCGAGGCGAAAGTCAGTGGCTTTCGGCGTCGGTGCAATCGCCGGCAGGTAGCTGGTCTGATTGCCGTACAGCGTCGTGCTCTTCCAGCTCTCGGCGTCGGACACCGGGAAACCATCGTTCCCCAGCCAGGCGAAGCGGTAGTACATCTGCTTGTTGTAACTGCTGGTGTTATTGAGCTGCACATTGACGGTCAGGAAACCGTTTTCACGGGCGACGCGCATGGCGCCCACCTCAATGTTTTTCATGTTGCCCATCGACACCACTTTGCTGGCGGCACTGCCAGGCGCAGGTGGCGGTGGGGTGGCGCATCCGGCGAGCAGGGCCAGAGCAAGCACGCCAAGAATCTTGATACGCATGGAAGGTCTCCGTCAGGGTTGTTTGGTGGTCGCGATGGCTTGTGGCGCAGTCGATGGCGTTACCTGAGCCATCAGGCCATCGGTGTAAACCTGATTGCCAATTGCCCGCAGGGCGACGACTTGATAGCGCTGATCAACCTTGACCTGCACGTGAGTGCCGCCGGTGGTGGAAGGCAGGATTACGGTGTGCATGCCTTGTGGCAGACGCAGGCGGGCAACTTGCGTGTTATCGGGCAGCGTGCGCCATGTGCGAGTGTCTGCCCCCTCGGTAATGGCTGAGGCGATGCCCACGGCCAGACCGGCCAGCGGATTCACATCATTGATCTGCTTCTGTGCGACGCCGCGAGTAATGGCGCGAACCGTGGTACGCAGAATGATCCCCGGCATGTCATCGCGCAGGGCGCGGCGGGACATGTCAGTGGTGCTGTTGAGCTTGGTCAGGTTGATCTGCTGGCCGTCGAGGCCGATCTGGGTGAAGGCTGCTGTGGTGGTGTCGGGTTTGATCACCGGGAACGACAGCGGAGTAATCACCAGATTGCCGCTGATTGGCAATGGCAGCGGAATACGCACCGAATCACGGGCTGGAGCAAAGCCGCTCTGCACCACGATCAGCACTTCGCTATAGCCGTCTTTGCTTTCCTTGTCGTCAAGCTTGAGCAGCGCTTCATCCAGCAGTGGGGTGTTCGGGCGCAGCTCGGCTGCTTTGCGATAGCCCGGTGCAGCGAGGCCTTTTTCGCCCATGGCTTCGTATACGAAGCCGGACAGGTAATGGCTGAACGCACTCTGGTAACTGTTTTTCAGACCCACGACTTCTGGGGCGTCAAGGGAAGCTACGGGATAGCCCTGCAGGTCCTTGAACTGGGTTTTTACGCCTTTGGTCTCGGCTTCCTCTTCGCTCTTGAGATATTCCTTGTCACGCAGCTCTGCGATTACTGCTTCACGTTCGTGAGTCTTCTTGATCTCGACGCGGGCGCCTTCGAAGTCGTTCTTCGCCAGCAGGTTCAAAGCCATCTGCGTGGTCAGCATGACTTTCTCGTAGTCGTAACCTTCGTAACGACGGACCTTGTCGTTGACCAGAAAACTACCGAACTGGGCCAGGTACTTGTCGGTATCGAGCTTGACCGACTCTTCCCACTGATACACCACCTGATCTGCGCTGCGCCACGCGGTCTGACTGCCAGCCAGGTCGCCTTTGGCGCGTAGCAGTTCGCCCTTCTCGAAGTAATAAAGCAGATCCTTGTCGGCGCTGGTGTTGTTCTTCTCCAGCACGCCCAACGCACCGTCAACGTTGCCACTGGCAAGCTGCAGGTTGGTTTCTTTGAGTTCGGTGTCGTAGCTACGGAAGGCAGAGCAGCCCGCCAGTTGCACAGCGGCAAACAGCGCAAGCGCAGTCAAGGCACGAGAAGACATGGAGTGTTCATTCCCTGAAATCGATAGCAGGGACTGAGTCAGCCGCTATACAAATCCGTTTGAGTAAGCAGCCGTTTGTTGGCTACTCATGAGGTCCTTGTTGCGAGCGGATGTCGTTTGCAGCCAAGGGCGCGGGATTATAAGCGGCATTCCAGCGCTGACAATGGCTTTTTGATGGCTCACAGGTTTTTAGGCCAATTCCTACGCTGGTGAAGAGAATTGCCTCACACATTTAGGTCATCACTGTGTGTCTTTACCCTGATTCAAGAGGGGGTTATGCGAACGACGCCGCTATGCAAGTATCTTGATTTCCAGTTGTTGTGTTGAGATCAAGGAGACCCCTGTTTTGCCAGCCTCAATCGCCAGCGATATCCAGATTTGCCGTTTCCAGCCCGCCGACCGCCAGGGCGTGATCGACGTCATCCTGCCCATTCAGCGTGAAGAATTCGGCATCGCCATAACCGCCGAAGACCAACCGGATCTACAAGCCATCCCCGACTTCTATCAGGTCGGTAACGGCGACTTCTGGGTTGCCAAGCATGAAGGCCAGGTGATCGGTACCATCGGCCTCAAAGACATCGGCGCACAGCAAACAGCCCTGCGCAAAATGTTCGTCGCAGCGCCCTTTCGTGGCCGTGAGTTTGGGGTGGCGGCGCAGTTGCTCAGCACATTGCTTGAAGAGGCGTGGCAACGGGGCGTGCAGGAAATTTATCTGGGCACTACCGACAAATTCCTCGCTGCACACCGGTTTTACGAAAAACACGGGTTTGTGGACGTGGCGAAAGAAGCGTTGCCGGAGAGCTTTCCGGTGATGAAGGTGGACAGCAAGTTTTATGTGCTGCGCAGAGCCTGAGTCGCTTTTGTGGGAGCAGGGCTCGCCCGCGATAAAGCTGACGCGGTGAGCTTGAAATCCGCGGTAACTGTGTCGCGGGCAAGCCCTGCTCCCACAAGGTTTGCGAAAACTCTTACCTATTCTGCTCCGCATGCGCCCAACGATAATCAAGACGTGGCGCGCGGACTTTAACTTTGCGCTTGGTCTTGGTCAGCGTCGGTTCGAACACCGGTTCCGGGTCGCGCAGGAAGGCGGTCATGACTGCGCTCAGGGCGTACAGGCCAGTGAATGCCCAGACCACGCCAGCCAGACCGAAGCTGTCCTGGAAGATCGCGACGACGGCTGGGCCGACCCAGGTCGAAGCACCTGCGCCAAGGCTCAAGACAGACAATGCGGCAGCTTTGTTCTGCGGAGCGAGGGCTGGCGCGAGTGCCGAAAGCGGCACGAAACAGGCCAGCGTCAAACCGTAGAGGGCACCAAAAATGGATGCGATCAGGAAGTCATTCGGGAACGCCTGCGGCATGAAGAAGAACAGCGGCGTGCTGATCGTGCTGCCGACGGCGCCCAGCCACAGGATCGTGTTGCGATAACCGATCCGGGTACTGATGATGCTGGAAGCGAGGTTGCCGATGATGTTGAACACAAACACGATGGTCAGCAGTCGCAGCCATTCTTCGAGGCTGAAGCCTACGGTGTGCATGAAGAAGCCCGGCATGATCACCAGGAAGCCGAACATCGACGAGGTGTTGATCACGCGCACCAGACCGGCAAGCGACACTTTGGGCATTTCCCACATGATGGTGATGTTCTTGGCCATCGAGACCAGAGGTTTTTCGCCTTCGGGGGCCAGACGCTTCATGCCGTGAGCGTCGCGCATGCCCACCAGTCCGATCACGCCGCCGACCACTACCAGTGCGAAAGACAGCCAGAACGTCGCCATGGCACCAATCAGCGGGATGCTGACGCTCGCGACCAGTGAGCCAAGGGTCGGCAGACCGGCTGCATAGGCAACCCAGAACCAACCCACAGCCATACCCATTTTGCGTGACGGAGTGGCGGCTGCGATCCAGACCAGAAAACCGTAGGCGAACAATGGGTAGCCGAAGCCACGCAGGCCGTAGGTCAGGAGGATCATGGGGTAGCTGAGTTTTTGCAGGCCGTAGATCAGGAACAGCACCTCGAAGGCGCTCCAGATCAGCAAGCCAAGAATCATTACGCGCTTGGGACCCCAAATGTTCGAGAGCGCGCCCGCCAGCCAGGAGGAGATACCGACAGTGACACCGTAGATGGTGAAGACCATGGCGATTTCATCGGCAGGCATGCCGCGTTCGCTGAGGAAGGGGGAGAGATAACCCAACTCGACGCCATCGCCGATCATGAAGATCAGCAGGCCGACGAAGCCCCAGAACATGGGATAGGGGATGCCGGTTTTCTCGCAGAATCTGGCGAGTGCAGTGTTCGGAGTGGATTGATCGCTCAATTTTCCGGTCCTTCTTTTAGGTACAGCACGGCGTTTGGTGACGCCGTATGAATGGCCTCAATGAGGTTGAAAGGCAGGGTTGCCCGACACGCTGTTGGCAAATGCGCGAACACATAACGTGTGGACTTTCATCTGATGCAGGATCGCCGCTATACGACTTCAATGACCCATGAATCTATGTTTTTTATAGATTTTCGAGCCCGTTTGCTTTTTATTTATCCCATCTGGGGACGATGATGGCAACCGCTCTAGACCGCGCCACCTGTGGCGGGATGACGCAGCTGATTACGCGTCGTCCCCAGTTTATAGGGGGCAGAGCGTTACAAAAGATGTCGAAAGAAATAGTCAAAAAAATACAGCCGGGATGGATTGCTAGCAATGTGTGCAATTCATGACGGCATATGCGCCATCGCAACGCGCGTCTAACTCAGCGGATTGAAGCCGTGACCGGCAGAACAAAATCGCTCTTCGATAGCCTGGCTGGCGTCGCTGCCGTCTTTGTCCCGACGCTTGCCCCATTCGCGGCATTTTTCCCGGAAGTAAACTTTGGCGCCTTTGCGGCATTCGCGGTGCTCGATCGAGCCACGCCGATAGTTGGCGCAGACGCTGCTGCCGTCGATGCGGTTGTCCTTGACGGTCCATTCGGCTGCGTAGGTGCGTTTGCCGTCCCATTGCCAGACAGTGCCGCGCTCGACGTTAGAGGCCGTGACGCGTTTGGTGCGTGCGGTTTGTTGCTGCTCGCTTTGGTACTTCGCCAGGTAGGACGCACTCACCATCCCGCTTGCGTCTGGATTCCGGGCTGTGCGGGGGAATTGTCCAAAGCGGCAGGTGGCGACGGCTTCATCAATGATGTTGTCCGGTTTGATGCAGTCGGCCAGCGGTTTGGGGGCAACCAAGGCGTCACGCGTATACATCGGGGGTACCGGATTGGAACTGGCAGGCAAGGTGGGCGTAGGATTTCGATGGGCAGTGACTTGTTGAATAACGCTTTGCAGACGGTCATTGAAATGCATCAGCAGATAGCCCGCAGCAACGATGAACAACAACGGCACAAAGATACGTCGGTAAAGCCGCGAAGGCTTGGAGGGATAACGTCTATACGCTCGAGGCACGTCCTGAGTTGGAGCGCTCAGACGCTCAAATGGATTGAGTTTGTCCCGAGACTGGCTCTCGCTGGGATCCATGCACTCTTCCTTGATGTGGGCTGCGCATCCATTGCGCCAGGGAGTAGCGAGGTTAAACCGATTGAAAGTGTTTCGCCAGCGTTACGGATTTTGGGTTTGACCCCTGTAGGAGCTGCCGAAGGCCGCGATTCGCGGTGAGTCAGCAAATGCGCTCGCAGCCCTCGGCAGCTCCTACACGGTATGGCGATCCAGAGATGAATCGCCAGGGTTCTTAAACCTCTTTCAGCAACTCATCCGCAATCCGCAGGCTCAGCGCCGCACCGGTCAGCGTTGGGTTAACGCTGGACGAGGAGGCCATGACGCTGGTACCCGCGATGAACAGGTTCGGGTGATCGTGGGTGCGGCAATCGCGGTCGACAACCGAATCCTTCGGATCGTCGCCCATGATGGTGGTGCCCATGATGTGCTGGCGGTTCTGGAAGCCAACGTCGGTGCTGAGGATGTCCGCGTCGAGCAGCTTGGCGAAGTTTTTGAAGTCCTCCAGCGCCTTTTCCTTACCGGCATGCCAGTAGTCCGGCACGCTGTAATAGATCTCCGGAACTGGCAGGCCAATTGCGTCGAACTTGGTCTTGCTCGGCGTTACGCGGTTCTCCGGCAGCGGCAAGGTTTCGAAGTCCACCGCCCAGTTCAGCGAGCGCGCCGATTGCAGACGAATGCCTTCATCCAGCTTGGAGCCGAGCACGCCTTTGGCGATCAGGTTCGAAGTGATCTGCGAGGTCGGCACGGTGTTACGTACCTTGATCTTGTAGCTCGGGTAATCCTTGCGGAATGCACCGTCGCGGCTGTTCAGATAAACCAGCAGTTGCGTAGGCCCTTCGCCCGGCCACATGTCTTCCTTGGTCATCACGTTCATGCTGATGCCGGTGTGGTCCATCAGGTTACGACCGACCTGGTCGGAGGAGTTGGCGATGCCGTTCGGATATTTCTCAGAGGTGGACATCAGCAACAGCTTTGGCGACTCGATGCCGTAGGCCGCCAGCACGAAGTAACGGGCCTTGAGCTGGTGCTTGGATTTGTCCGGTTTCATGTACCAGATAGAGGTGATCTTGCCGCTATCGTCGGCCTCTATCTTGTAAACCACCGAGTTATCCATGACCTTGGCGCCATGCTTCTCGGCCTCGTCGATGTGCATGGAGCCATCGTACTTGGCGGCAATCGGACATACCGGATTGCAGTTGTTGTTGCCTGCACACGGCGGACGCTTGCCGTACGGACGAGTGGCGCGTCCGTTGGGTTCCAGAATCGGGTTGTAGCCGCCTTTGCTGAGCAGTTCAGAGAGACGCTTGAACATGTAGCTCGGCTTGAGGCCTTCCATCGGGTAAGGGATCGAGCGGGGCGGGAATGCAGCGCCACCCTGACCGCTTTCATCCTGACCGTCGACGCCTGACACACCTAGCTCGGTTTCGGCGCGAGCGTAGAACGGTTCCAGTTCGTCGTAGCTGATGGGCCAGTCGCGACCGCGTCCGTACAGGGACTTGAGACGGAAGTCGTTAGGCAGCATGCGCCACAGCGACGAACCGAAGTGCCAAGTGGTGCCGCCGACAACGCGAAGGTAGGACGTGTTGTACTTCACCGGCCCGACTTGCTGCAGGTAGTCGCCATAAGTGGACGGCGCGTGCGGCAGGCTTGGATACGGCGAGCCGGCACCTTGCAGCTTGGCGTTGGCCAGCGACAGTTTGATCGGCGCATTGCGGAAGGTCTCGACGATATCGCGTCGGTTAACCCGTGGACCTGCTTCCAGCACAATCACTGATTTTTTGGCTTTGGCCAGTTCGCTGGCGATCAGGCCGCCCATTACGCCGGAGCCGATAATCACCACATCGGCGTCGAAATCACCGCTGCTCATATTCTGGAATCCTTGGTATCTGCTGGCTTGGGACCCCAGGTTGCCGGGCCGCTGCCGTAAGTTGGGACGATGAGGGTGCCGTGGGTCGGGAGGTACATCATCGCTTCGGAGAAGGCGACGAGTTCCGCGTCGGCGGCTTCGCCAACGATCCCCAGATACCAGGCGGCAATGATGCTGGTCGCGGTCGCCTTGAGGGACGCGTCAGGGTTGGCCAGCTTCAGGTATTCATCGACATGCTTGAGGTTGTTGTCGGCAATCAGCTGCTTCAGAGCGGCAGCATTACCCGCGAAGTTCGGTGCGCGTTTGGCCAGGGCCGTGTAGTAGCGCGCAGCCAATACCGGATTGACCGGACGGCTCACCAGAAACTGCGACAGCGCAATAAAGTCGGCGCTCGACTGCTCTGCAGCCAGTACCGATTGCCACGGCAGCATGCCGCCCACCAGACCCATCAGGCCCAGTGCGACAGAGCCGCGCAGCAAATTACGGCGCGAGACGCCAGCCGGCGATTCAGGTTGAGTCGATGCTTGCTTGTCAGTCATTGAAGTATCCATTGCTCAGACCTCCTTGCGGCGGCGTGCGATCAGCCATACCACCAGGCCGATCAGCAGAACCACGAGGATGATTGCCGGGATCGTGAACCTGGCCAGGGTCGCCAGCGGAGCCGTTGGGCCGCCCGCTCGGGTTTGGGCGACATCGGCAGCGGTCACTTTCTGGTCCGGGTTGCCGTAGTGCGACAGGACATAGTTACTGACGTCGGCAATTTCCTGATCGGTCAAACGATCAGTGAAGAAGCCATCGGGACCAAAACCAGGCATGTCGACTGCCACGCCATCGACGGTGCGATGCACGCCGTAGACGATGGTCGCGACCAGGTTGTCAGCACGGCTGGTGGCCGTGTTGTTGAACAGCGATGGATATTCTTTGTTGCCCTGACCATTAGGTTGGTGGCAGTTGGCACAGGTCCCGCTGAACACGTGCCAGCCCGGATTGTCTTCCGGTTTGCCGCCACGCAGAGTTAGTTCGTCGGTGGAGGCTTGGCCAAATTCGTGGCGGGCTTTCTTCTCACCCGAATTAACCGGAGCGGTTTGCTTCAGATAGGCCGCAATCGCCTTCAGGTCGGTATCCGGCAAGTACTGCAGGCTGTGCTCGACCGCTTCAGCCATCGGGCCTGCGGCCTGCGCCTTGCCTTCCACATGCCCGGTGCGCAGATAAGCGACGATCTCATCGCTGGACCAGGCGCCGATGCCGCTGACTTTGTCCGAGCTGATGTTAGGCGCATACCAGGCGCCCAACGCACCGCCGCCCAGTGGCTTGCTATTGTCAGCGGCCATCAGGAAGTTACGTGGCGTGTGGCACGTGTCGCAGTGAGCCAGCGCGTTGACCAGATAATCGCCGCGGTTGACCTCGGCAGATTTGCTGGCGTCCGGCGTGAAGCGTGTGGTGTCGTGGAACAACAGGTTCCAGCCGATCATCGATGCACGAATGTTGAACGGGAACGCCAGTTCAGTTTTCGGCGATGGCGTGTCCACAGCCGGTACTTCATGCATGAAGTAGTCGTAAAGCGCGGCGATATCGCTGTCGGTGATCTTCGAATACGAGGTGTAAGGCATCGCGGGGTACAGATGCGTGCCATCCGGCGTCACACCGTCGCGCACCGCACGAGCGAACTGCTCTTGGCTGTAGTTGCCGATACCGTTGGTTTTAGACGGGGTGATGTTGGTCGAATAAATCACACCCATTGGCGAATTGAGCGGGTAACCGCCAGCGAATGGTTTGCCGCCAGGCGTGGTGTGACACGCGACGCAGTCAGAGGCGATCGCCACACGTTTACCGGCAGACGCATTGGCCTCCAGCTCTTGGCCATTGGCGGAACCCGCCAGGCACAACATCAGCGTCAGCAGACCCATACAGGCACCTCTGATCCGCTGTCTTTCTCGAGTAAAACAAGACATGTATTTGTCTACCTTAGGCAACTGCAGCCGTGGCTTTTTCAGGTTCGGAGGCTAGTGGTGCGCCTGGTCGGAAACGACGCTCACGGAAGACGTCGATTCAGCGCTAGCGACAAGTTGTCGCACGAAAACGGGGGGAATGTTTCACGATCTGTAACATCTTGCAACATCCAAAGCAGGCAAAGTGCCATGCTAATTTTGAATCGTCGAAGGCTCTAAATCGGGCATTTCGGCTACAGGCCCCGGCCCGTATGGGCTAGATGTACGACGACTGTATGACTTGGCCGAGACAATCTTTGGAACGTTTGTGCGAATTTCTTCAAAGGTCGGGAAATCGCGGGCTCATTGGAAGCTAGGCTTGCCTGCAATGAACGATGACGCGGTGCCTCGACGGACCCAGGAGTCTGATTCACAGGCAGCGTTTCCAGAACCAAAAAAGCCCGCACAAGGCGGGCTTCGAAACACTTCAGCACTTACACCAAGGTGTTCTTCTTGATGCTGCCTTCCTGAATGATCATTGCCAGGTTTTCCCCTTGGCCCACCAGGCACTCAATGGACTCCAGCGGGTTGCCGTCGACCACCAGCAGGTCGGCGATAGCGCCTTCGGCGATGCAGCCCAGTTGGCCTTCGCGCTGCAGGATTTTGGCCGCGACGGTGGTCGCGCTGCGCAGGGCAGCGAGGTTGCCCAGCACTTCGGCGCGGATCTGCAGCTCATGGCTTTGGTATTGGTGCATGTCGCCCAGCAGGTCCGAACCGTAGCCCATTTCCACGCCCGCTTCCGCGAACAGCCTCAGCGCGTTGCGACCGGCCAGCCGTACGTCTTCAATCTTGGCCACGGAATCAGGTGGCAGACCGGCTTCGGCGCCATGCTTGGCAAGCATCTCGTAGGTGACCTGAGTCGGCACCGCGAACGCGCCTTTTTCGGCCATGAGTTTTGCGGTGTCGGCGTCAACCAGGTTGCCGTGCTCGATGGTGCGCACGCCACATTCAATAGCGCGACGAATCGCCCGAGCGGTGTAAGCGTGAGCCATCACGTAAGTATTGGCGGCCTCGGCTTCATCAACGATGGCGCGGATTTCCGCCTCGCTGTACTGCGTGTTGGCAATCGGGTCTGTCGGTGAAGACACGCCGCCCGAAGCCATGATCTTGATCTGGTTGGCGCCTTGTTGCAGTTCTTCACGCACGGCCAGACGCACGTTATCAACGCCGTCCACGACGCGGGCGATAGCGCCAGCACGGAAGCAGCACGAACACGGCTCGCTCAGCAGCAACTCACCACGAGCGCGCATGTCGCCGTGACCACCGGTTTGGGACAGCGCTTTACCCGCTGCAAAAATACGTGGTCCCGGCACGAGGCCCAGCGCGATAGAGCGAGCCAGCGCCCAGTCGGCACCACCCGCGTCACGCACCGTGGTGAAGCCGCGATTGAGCATCGCTTCAAGAATCGGCAGGGCGCGGTACATGATGATGGCGTTGGGTTGTAGGGCGTTCATGCCCAGGTTGGCATTGGAGGCCAGCACGTGAACGTGGCAGTCGATCAGGCCGGGCATCAGCGTGCGGCCATTCAGATCGATGACTTGGGCATCGGCTTCGGCAGCGTCATTTTGTGGGCGAACAGCGCTGATGCGTCCACCCTCGATCACAACTTCCAGACCGCCCAGCAATTCGCCTTTGTTCAGGTCGAGCAGTTGGCCGTTGCGCAGGATCAGGTGTGCAGTGTTTTGAGTACTCATTGCAGAGCGGCTCCTTTGAAGGTGGCATTGGCGGTGGTCTTGCGGTCGCGGTACAGAAACGCGCCACAACCGCTGACCATTGCCGCGAACATGATGTAGAAGGCTGGCGCGACATTGCTGCCGGTGTTGGCGATCAGCCAGGTAATAGTGAACGTGGCGAAACCGCCGAAGATCGTGACCGCAAAGTTGTAGGCCACGGACAGGCCGGTGGACAGCACGTGAGTCGGCAGCAGTTCGCTGAACGCGGCCAGAATCGAACCGATATAACCGGCGATCAGCAGGCCCATCACCACTTCAAAAATCAGCAGCGAGGCCAGCCCCGGCATCTGGTTGATGAACAGGAACATCGGATAAGCCGCGACGAAAATTGCTGCCGCCGAACCCAGCAGCCACGGCCTGCGACCGGTTTTGTCAGCCAGCATGCCGACAATGGGCGTGGCCACGATCAACACCGCGCCGCCCATCATCCCGGCGCTGAAACCCACGCCGCTTGGCAGGCCCAGAACCCGGGTCGAATAGGACGGGATGTAGAACAGAATCGCGTAGGTGCAGACCGTCCACAGCACGACCAGCGAGAAGCTGATCAGGGTTTCCCTTGGGTAAGTACGGAACACTTCCCGCAGTGGCGATTCAGTGGTTTTGGATTCTTTGTAGACCGGGGTTTCGTCGATGCGGCTACGAATGTAGAAGCCGACCGGCCCGATCAGCGTGCCGATGATGAACGGGATCCGCCAGCCCCAGCTTTCCAGCTGCGCCTGAGTCAGGTAGTTCGAGAGGATGGCGCCCAGCGTGGAGCCCAGCAGCACGGCGACGCCGATACTGGCCTGAATCCAGCTGGAGTAAAACGCTTTCTTGCCGTCTGGCGCGTGCTCGGTCAGAAACGCCGTCGCGCTGCCCATTTCACCGCCCGCGGAGAAGCCTTGCAGCAGCCGTGCGAGGACGATCAGCACCGGCGCGATCAAACCGATTTGCGCGTAGCTTGGGGTGATCGCAATGATCAGCGTACCCAGCGCCATCAACAGGATGGTCAGTGACAGCGCGGCTTTACGCCCGTGCTTGTCACCATAAACACCCAGCACGATGCCGCCGACCGGACGCATGAAAAAGCCTACGCCGAAAGTCGCCAATGCCAGTAGATAAGAGGTGAGTTCGCTGTCGGTGGGGAAAAACACCTTGGCGATGATGACCGAGAAGAAGCTGTAGACCGTGAAGTCGAACCATTCAAGACCGTTGCCGATCACAGTCGCGATGACGGCTTTGCGTGCTTTCTGGTTGTGGGTTGGCGTGTTTTTTATAGCGTTCACGTTGAACTCCTGCATGCAAATTACGCAGGGAGTGGTCCCGCGCACGAGTGGGGCAGAGAAGCAATCGGGTGAAACATCGTCAGGGTCTTATGCCCTTGTAGGCCCGAGAATAACTCGCGAAATTGAATGCAGGAAAACGCTCATTGGGAAGATATGCATGCGCTGAGCGCATGCAGGAGGGCGCGGATCTTTAGGATATCGCTCGGCGCCCCTGACACCCCGCTGTCGCGCAGCAAACATATAACCTGTAGGAGCGCACGAGCACCGCGAGGCCGCGATGGCGGTTTTTCAGGCAGACCGCGATCGCTGCCTCGCGGTACTCGTGAGCTCCTACAAAGCGTCGTATTCAGCCCCGGAGCTCTGAACCGTCAACCACTGCTCAAAAGACCGTGCCGCACGACTCGGAAACTGCCCCGACGGATTGAGCAAATAATAACCACCGATCTCACCCACATGGACGTCACACGCAGGCACCAGCGCACCGGATTTCAGATGCCCGTCAATCATCGGCTTCCACCCCAACACAATGCCGCGACCTTCGATGGCCAGGTCCACCATCACCGGGTAGTTGTTGACCGTCAGGCGTTTAGGAATCGCCGAAGCATCGATACCCTGGCGAGCAAACCAGTCTGTCCAGGACAGCCACTGGCGCTGACCATCCTCAAGCATCAACAGGCGATGTTCGAACAACGCTTGTGGCTTGAGCACTTGGCCTTGCAGATAGCCCGGCGCGCAATACGCCCCCACCGACTCAGCAAACAACAGCCGACTGTCCAGCCCCGGCGGCGACCCGGAACGCAGGAAATACACCGCCAGATCGAACTCCGCCCGCACCAGCGAATCCAGCCCGTCGACCACCCGCAGGCGCACATCCACATTGGGAAACTCATCGGCATAACGCCCCATCAACGGCCCCAGCCACAACGCCGCGACACCACTGGAACAAGCCAGCGTCAGCTCCTGCTCGCCGCTGTGGGTCATGACCTGCGCCGTCGCTTCAGCGCATTGGGCAAGTACACGATGCACCTGCTCGGCATACACCTGCCCGGCCACCGTTAAATGAATGCGTTTGTGCTCACGCCGAAATAACGCCCGCCCCAGAAACTCCTCAAGCTGCTGCACCTGCCGGCTGATCGCGCTTTGCGTCAGATGCAGCTCAGTGGCAGCACGAGTAAAACTGCCATGGCGCACCGCCGCCTCGAAAGCGATCAGGGTTTGCAGCGGCGGCAGGGGTTCGATGCGCATGGGGAGTCCGGACAGTCGTGAAGTCCCGCCATCAGAACAAAAAAACGCCGAGGTTTCACCTCCAGCAGGATTCGCCTCGTTGATCCTTGAGAGAGCGGCCGCTGTGTCAGCAATACCTTGCGCAAATACCTGTGGGACCTGAGCTTGCTTGCGATGAACGATAACGCGGTGCATCTTCAACGTGCCGTCTGGTTCGAAACTAGCTTCGCACGCAGGATGGGCAGCTTACCGAGTCAACCTGTCCAGACCGAGAAATCTGCCATTAGCCAGCGTCAATCCATCAGATGTCGTGCAGCACTCCCAGACAACGCATCGTCCAGAATCGCCTTCGCCATATCACTCAAATGATGAACCGCCCAGACACTCTGCTTGCTTGCATCACCCATCGCGGCGTCGAGGCTCAATTCATGGATACAGGCCAATAAGCTTGAAGCGTGCTCCAGTGCGGATTCGATGGGGATGTCGGGATTGATGCGAAACAGCGGCTGACGGGATGGGCCGTAGTTGGAAAAGGTGGTGGTGCCGAGGGTTTTGGTTGGGTGTAAGTCGTCAAAGGTAGTCATGGTTCGCGTTCCTATATCTTGATGAACCGTCATCTCTGCCGCCAAGCAGAAAAGGGTGACGGATTGCACAAGGTTGGCGGACCGGAGATATAGGAACCCGGCACTCCCGAAAGAGTCCCCGCGCAACCCGTCATAAAGCCAGGCCACACGCGAAAAAACAGCGCCTGCCATCTTAAGTCGGGGCGCTGCTTTTCGCCTATATCTGTCGGACCGCCAAGCCCGGTCGCTACGTTTGCGTCGACGGGGTGGACTTTAGGGTTGTGGGGCGGGAGCGACAAGGATGTGACGTGGACGGAGGATGTAGGGGGATTCCGTAAATCAGCTTGGCCGCGGAATGTGTTTTACGCTCAGACCTATGTAGTAAACCAAGTCATTTCTGACGGGATCACCAAGTGTCTTCATCACGGCCTCAACCTGATCTTTTGTCAGAAGATGCTCATCCGGCGGGACATGCTGCATTGACGCCCAACCCATTGCATCGAGCACTCTTTGCTCTAGCTCTGGCGGTACGTCCATGCCGTATTTTAAAGATTCGTCCGTATCAGAATCTGAGTAAAAGCCACTGATCCAAAGAAATATGACCTTCAACGTATCTCCGTTACATCTTAGTTGTTACGCTCGAACGCCGATGAAGACGTCTAGTTCGCTTGGTAATGGTTCGTTGACCGCTGCGAATACTTGATCCAGTTGTTCCATAGATAAAAGCCATTCGCCATCATGGCTCTCCTCCAAGCTTTCCCATCCAAGAATCTTCAATACAGCGTTTTCATATTCAGGCTTCACTACGAGGTCGAATTTCAACGCATCGTCCTCAGCGTCATCTTTTAAAAATCCGGAGATCCATAAAAACATAGCTGTTGTCCTTCCGGTCCGGTTAGGTTTCACCGTTTTTTGGCGAGCCTATTTTCTTGCCTGATATCGACGATATCGACTGTTTTCAGTGTCTTCTCTGATTTCACCGTTAATCAGCATTACAAGTAAGCTGAAAAATATGTCTGTCATCGTAAAACGGGCTGCCGATGAGAGCTTCAATAGCTGCCGCCTGTTCGGCACTTATGTCATAGCCTTCATCGCCTCGTTGAGGTTCTGACCACCTCATGATTCGCGCAAGTCGTGCATCGCAATCCTTAGGGACGGCGACTTCAAAAGCCAAGAACCTGGTCTCGTTGTCGAACGCTTCGATTTTGTAGTTCACCACACAGCAGATTTCCGGCATTCCTCGCTATGGCCTTACACCGATGAAAAGGTCTAGGTCCATCGGTAGCGGCTTTTTGATCAACGCGGCAATCGCTTCGACCTGCGTGGCTGTCAAAGGAAGTTCACCATCGGCCTCTGCTTCCAGGCTTTCCCAGCCCAATACCTTCATGACTCCCTGCTCAAACTCGGGGTCCACATCGAGTTCAAATTTGAGTGAGTCGTCTTCGCTGTCGTCTATCAAAAAACCGGTGATTTCCAAGAACATGATTTTTTTCCTTTTGAGTCATTTTGGTGTCGTGCGTCCAGCCTCAGCATCTTTCGTTCGTTCTCCCGTGTCGGGATCAAATTCTCCTAAGTGCTTACCTTGACGGTCGTATATTTCTACTCTGCCATTCTCATAATCCCACTCATAAATACGCCCTTTACGATCTTTCCACCGAGAGCGTTTTTTCCCACCGCCTTGGACGCTTGATTTCTTTTTCACCGGCATCGCATCCGGAAAGCCCTTCAGTCTTTTAGGCGCTGAATGATAGCTATGATCCCCACCAACCGGCCGAGCAAACACCACATACATCGACTTCAACCCAGTATCCGCCGGGAACACCACGATGCAGTCGTCGGTGGTGATGTCTTCGCCGGGGAAGCCTTCGATCTGGCTGTCGGTGTTTTCCGGGATCGGGTGGACGAGGATGGTGCCCAGTTGTTCGCCGCTGTTTTCGGGGTAGATCAGGGGCGGCATTTCGCCCAGCGGGCCGCGTTTGGGTGTCCAGAGAATCGTAATGCCGTTGAGCTTGGCTTCCAGTGCCGTTTGGTCGGCGTTCCAGGCGGCTTGCACGGTGCGGACCGAATCGTCGCCTGTCGGTCCGGTGTGAATGCCGTAAACCTGCAAAACGCCTTCTGCATCCTGACGAAACTGAAAGCGCACGCGAGTGGGCGCGCGGGTCATGTTGCGCAGTTGCTCGTCGGTGTACAGCGTGCCGTCGCCCATTTTGGTCGGGAGCATGCCGAGAATGAACACACTGGCGGGCAGGCTCGCGCCGCGGATTGCCCAGGTCAAACCTCGTTGCATGATGCCGCCGCCAGTGACTCGGCCCAGCGCCAGCTCTGCCCCTACCTTTGTTGCAACAGCCGCGTTGGTAACCGGTATGGCCATCGCTCCGGCGACCATGACCTCGCCGAAATTGGAGGCGGGTTCGGTGCTGGTGCCTGCGTCTGTCTGGCACCAATTTGCATCGATACACGACTTGGCGAAGATCAAGTCTGTGCGGGGTTTAGGCGCGGGCCAGTAGTCTTTTTCGATGTAGACCGGCTCCGGAGGCTGGGCAGGCCTTACTCGTCCACCCCAAGAGCTGCCGCCCCCAAAATACTGGGCATACCATGGCTCTTCGAATGGATCTTTTTTCAGATCGTCCTTTCTCATAACGCGACCGAGACTGTCCTTAATGTCGGGGCGCGCAGGGTGCCGATTAGCCTCGTGAGGGTCAATAAACGCTCGGTAACTGGAGGTTTCAGGTTTGCTTGCCCGGTCTGCAATATCCGGCTGGATGCTGACCGAGTTCAGCCAAAGGTCGAGTATCGAGTGAAGTATTAGAGAGCCTTGAACAGCGCATGCCATCTACGAATGGCGCAGCGCGCTTCTATTTCAGTGTTAAATTTATTGTTTTACAGAAGGGATACGTAATGAAGTACGCCGCGATACTGTTTTCGATTCCAGTCATAGCGCTTGCGGTCACAATGCCGGTAGCGGCCGATGAATCATCCCAGCGTATGCAACGCGCTTCAGGCTTGTGGAAAGTGACACCGGCCACCTCGCCGTTTTCCTGGGAAATTTGCGTCGACCAGGCAAAGGACCGTCTGATTGACGACGACTTGTGGGCCAACTTCGAACAGGAATGCAAGATCGAGTCAAAAAGCGGTAACGGCGACGGCTACAGCTTTATATCCAGCTGCCCAGACGCGAAGCTGGCCGCCTCGTTCAAGGGCGATCTGACGAAATCGTACATATTGACGGCCGACACTTCGTTCGAATTGAACGGAAAAACCGAGACGCAACGCACCATCGTCAATGGCAGCTTTCAAGGCGTATGCCCGGCCGACATGGAGCCGGGCGTCAAGAAAATGCGCGGCGGCATGAAGATGAACAGCCTGTACATCAACCGCTGAGCGGTCAGAGATATTGCACTGGCCGCGGGACACTGACCGGTAGGACGATTCAAGGCGATTGCTGATTGCTGATTGCTGATTGCTGATTGCTGATTGCTGATTGGTGCGATTTCCGCACAAGCCTCAGCGAAACTTTCCAGCAAAAACAACAAAGCCCGCACAAGGCGGGCTTTGAGTGAATCTCAGGCCATCAATCAGCCCTGAAATCAAATATGGTGCACCAGGCGGGATTCGAACCCACGACCCCTGCCTTCGGAGGGCAGTACTCTATCCAGCTGAGCTACTGGTGCAATGCGGGCGCCATGATACTCATCTGGTTGGCGGGCGTCCATGCTGGTGAGTGCTGTTGTTGATTTTGCACGTTTCAAGGTATTTGGACGACGCTGATCAGAAAATCGGGCGGATGTTGGCAATTGCGTTCTTTTTTTCGAACGGCCTATTGTCCTTTGACCTAGCAGTCCCTAGGATTCGTTTGAGATTTCAAACGCTCTTGTCCGGTTTTCCTGCACTTTGTGACCCTGCGTTGCGGGGGCCGGCGAATGATTTCCTGATGGCGGCCTTGTTCGAGGCGCCTTTTGAACGATCAAAAACTTGCACCGCCTGTGTGCGGCGCATTTTCGGTATATCAAAGCGGAGGCCGACATGCAGCTCAAAGATTCCAAGTTGTTCCGCCAGCAAGCCTATATCAATGGCACCTGGCTGGATGCGGACAATGGTCAGACGATCAAGGTCAACAACCCGGCAACGGATGAAGTCCTGGGCACTGTGCCGAAGATGGGCGCTGCTGAAACCCGTCGTGCGATTGAAGCGGCTGACAAGGCGCTGCCCGCTTGGCGTGCACTGACCGCCAAGGACCGTGGCAACAAGCTGCGTCGCTGGTTTGAGCTGATGATCGAGAATCAGGATGACCTGGCTCGCCTGATGACGCTGGAGCAGGGCAAGCCGCTGGCCGAGGCCAAAGGCGAGATCGGTTATGCCGCTTCTTTTATTGAGTGGTTCGCTGAAGAAGCCAAGCGCGTTTACGGCGATGTGATTCCGGGCCATCAGCCAGACAAGCGCCTGATCGTGCTCAAGCAGCCGATTGGTGTGACCGCTGCGATCACGCCGTGGAACTTCCCGGCTGCGATGATCACCCGTAAAGCGGGCCCGGCGCTGGCTG
Organism: Pseudomonas caspiana; assembly: GCF_040224095.2. Taxonomy (NCBI): domain Bacteria; kingdom Pseudomonadati; phylum Pseudomonadota; class Gammaproteobacteria; order Pseudomonadales; family Pseudomonadaceae; genus Pseudomonas; species Pseudomonas caspiana. The sequence goes on from NZ_CP167995.1 coordinate 58,129, forward strand.
CCGGTTGCACCATGGTGCTCAAGCCTGCTTCGCAAACTCCTTACTCCGCACTGGCGCTGGCTGAACTGGCCGAGCGTGCAGGCATCCCGGCTGGCGTGTTCAGCGTTGTCACTGGCAGCGCTGGCGACATCGGCAGCGAGCTGACCGGCAACCCGATCGTGCGCAAGCTGTCCTTCACCGGCTCGACCGAGATTGGTCGTCAGTTGATGGCTGAATGCTCCAAGGACATCAAGAAGGTTTCGCTGGAACTGGGCGGCAACGCGCCGTTTATCGTGTTCGACGACGCGGACCTGGATAAGGCCGTCGAAGGCGCGATCATTTCCAAGTACCGCAACAACGGTCAGACCTGTGTCTGCGCCAACCGTATCTACGTGCAGGACGCGGTTTACGATGCGTTCGCTGAGAAGCTCAAAGTCGCAGTCGCCAAGCTGAAGATCGGTAACGGCCTGGAAGAGGGCACCACTACGGGCCCGCTGATCGACGGCAAGGCCGTGGCGAAGGTTAAAGAGCACATTGCCGATGCCGTGAGCAAAGGCGCGAAAGTGCTGTTCGGCGGCAACAGCATCGAAGGCAACTTCTTCGAGCCGACTATTCTGGTCAATGTGTCCAAAGATGCCGCCGTTGCCAAAGAAGAAACCTTCGGCCCGCTGGCTCCGCTGTTCCGCTTCAAAGACGAAGCGGAAGTGATCGCCATGGCCAACGACACCGAGTTCGGTCTGGCGTCGTACTTCTATGCTCAGAACATGAGCCGCGTGTTCCGCGTGGCTGAAGCGCTGGAGTACGGCATGGTGGGTATCAACACCGGCCTGATCTCCAACGAAGTCGCGCCGTTCGGTGGCATCAAGGCCTCGGGCCTGGGCCGTGAAGGCTCGAAGTACGGCATCGAAGATTATCTGGAAATCAAATACCTCTGCCTGTCGGTTTAACGCAGGGGGTTGCAGCCGCCGGGGCGCGAGAGCGACGTTTCGGCGGTTTTTAGTGGCACCCAAAACCTTTTTGGTGGCCGGAGGCCGTGACAGTCGATCATCGAATGCTGTCACGCGTTGATCCGCCACTTGATCCTTGAACCACGCCGACCGATGAGCGGCGAATGAGGAAACATGACCCAGACAAACGCAGAATTGATGCAACGCCGCGAAGCCGCTGTTCCACGCGGTGTTGGCCAGATCCACCCGATCTTCGCTGAGTCCGCGAAGAACGCCACGGTTACCGACGTTGAAGGTCGTGAGTTCATCGACTTCGCGGGCGGTATCGCCGTACTGAACACCGGTCACCTGCACCCGAAAATCATTGCCGCCGTGCAAGAGCAACTGACCAAGCTGACTCACACCTGCTTCCAGGTGCTGGCCTACGAGCCGTACGTTGAGCTGTGCGAAAAGATCAACGCCAAGGTGCCAGGTGATTTCGCCAAGAAAACCCTGCTGGTCACCACCGGTTCCGAAGCGGTAGAGAACGCCGTGAAAATCGCTCGCGCTGCCACTGGCCGTGCTGGCGTGATCGCGTTCACTGGCGCTTACCACGGTCGCACCATGATGACCCTGGGCCTGACCGGTAAGGTCGTGCCTTACTCGGCAGGCATGGGCCTAATGCCAGGCGGTATCTTCCGTGCGCTTTACCCATGTGAACTGCATGGCATCAGTGTTGACGATTCCATCGCCAGCATCGAGCGCATCTTCAAGAATGACGCTGAGCCTAAAGACATCGCGGCAATCATCATCGAACCGGTTCAGGGCGAAGGTGGTTTCTACGTGGCGCCGAAAGCGTTCATGGCTCGCCTGCGCGAACTGTGCGACAAGCACGGCATCCTGTTGATCGCTGACGAAGTGCAGACGGGCGCAGGTCGTACCGGTACTTTCTTCGCCATGGAACAGATGGGCGTGACAGCTGATCTGACCACTTTTGCCAAATCCATCGCTGGCGGTTTCCCGTTGGCCGGTGTGTGCGGTAAAGCTGAATACATGGACGCCATTGCTCCGGGCGGTCTGGGTGGCACGTACGCTGGCAGCCCGGTGGCGTGTGCTGCTGCACTGGCGGTGTTGCAGGTCTTCGAAGAAGAGAACCTGCTGGATCGCTGCAAAGCGGTCGGCGAGCGTCTGGTGACGGGCCTCAAGGCCATTCAGGCCAAATACCCGGTCATCGGTGAAGTCCGTGCGCTGGGCGCAATGATCGCGGTTGAGCTGTTCGAAAACGGCGATTCCCACAAGCCAAACGCCGCTGCTGTTGCGCAAGTAGTGGCCAAGGCTCGCGACAAGGGCTTGATCCTCCTGTCGTGCGGCACATACGGCAACGTATTGCGCGTGCTGGTACCTCTGACCTCGCCTGACGAGCAACTGGATAAAGGTCTGGCAATCATCGAAGAATGTTTCGCTGAGCTGGCGTGAAAATGCCAGGGTCGCAATTGATTAAAATGTGACCAAACGGACAAAAAAGACCCGCTTCGGCGGGTTTTTTTGCGCTTAAAAGGGGTAAATGAGGGTTTTTATCTATATCCCGACGTATGCATTGGCTAAGGTGGGTGCATTGATGTTGAAGGTTGCGCCATGCTCCTGAAACAGGATGTTCGTGCTGCAATACATTGACCGTAGGAGCTGCCGAAGGCTTCGAATGGCGCTGGGTCTGGTATACCGTATCGCAGCCTTCGGCAGCTCCTGCAGAAAATACATTTCAGTTCGTTGGCTATGCGTTTGTTCGACGAGAGAGTTCTGATGACAGCTGTAGATTTACCTGCGGGACCTCGGGTATTGATTGCTGAATCCGATCCATGGATTCGTGAAACGCTCAGTGAGTTGATCCTGAGCGTGCGTGACGATGTTGCGCTCCAGATTTGCAGCGATGGCAAGCAGGCCGTCGAGTTTATGAAGAAGCACGTCCCTGATCTGATCATTGCTGCCAGAGAATTGCCTGTTGTCGACGGCTTGAGTCTGTTGCGTGGCGTGCGCGGATTGCGTCGTCAGCCTCCGCTGCCCTTTATCCTGATCAGTAATCGGGGGGACACAGCCAGTGTTCGCGAGGTAGTACCGCTGGCACCTACTGCTTACCTGACCAAGCCGCTGGATGCTGAAAAGCTGCGTCAACGCGTCGAGAGTGTGTTGCTGGCGTGTCCGATGCCGGGCGCAGTGCCCGCTCTGACCCCGGGCCTGACACTGAGCAAGTACCTCGAAAAGAACCGAGACACCGCAGACGGTGCGCCGCTGTTTGTGGATGTCGCCACCGCGCTCAAGCTCAGCAAGGGCGCCGCTGGTGTTGATGCAACCCTGCTTGAGCAAGAGTTGCGCAGTGATCCCCATATCACCGCGGTGCTGATCGCGGCAGCCAATACGGCCGCCAAGCATCTGGTCAAGCCCGTGCAAACGCTCGGTGCAGCGCTGGCGCTGTTGGGCGCAACGCAGAGCGCGAGCATTGTTTCCGGGCTGACTAAAAAGCGCATGTCGATTTTGACCAACAATGCGTTGCAGGCTAAGGCCAGCGAGTTCTGGGAGATGTCGCAGCGTACGGCCGAGTACGCGCGGGTGCTGGCGGGCATGCTTGAGGTCGACCCGGAGCGTTGCTTTTGTGCCGGGCTGCTGTTGTCGCTGGGTGATCTTGCCGTATTGGGCTGTTTGCAGGAGTGGTTGTTAGCCGGTGGCAAGCTTGATGATCAGCAGATCGAAAAAGCGCTGGAGCAGTATTCCGCGGCTTATGGTTCGGCGTTGCGTGTGCGCTGGCGTCTACCGCTTGAGCTGCGTGAGCTGACCTCGTCGGTTTACCAGTACAACACCGGGGTTTATACCCGCGAAGTGCTGGTCATGAACCTGGCCGGGCATATGGCGCGTCTGGGGGATGACGACAGCGTGACGACGTTGCTCAAGACCAAACCGGCCCGGCTGCTGAAGCTCACGGTTGCGGACTTGCAGCGGTTGCGCAAAAAACTGACCGGCGTGACTGATCCAAGTTTGCTGGCACCGCCAGTGAGCTTGGCGGTGGAAACGCTGGCAGATACTGAAGAGGACGAAGGTCCGGATTTGCTGGATGGCGCGCCAGAGGCAGAGCCTGAAACGGTGGCCGATGAGACGCCAGCGGCTGAGGAGGATTCATCGCGGTAGCTTCATTGGCTACTGGAACTCGTTTCCTTGCGTGAGCCCAGGTGTCCCTGACACCACGCGGTCGCGAAGCAACTACAGACCTGTATGAGCGCACGAGCACCGCGAGGCCGCGATAGCGGTGTATCAGTCGTACCGCGTAATCGTTCTTCGCGAGCAAGCCTCGCTCCAACAGGACAACGGTTTACTGTGGGAGCCGGGCTTGCCCGCGATATAGGCGCTGCGGTTTATCAGTCATACCGCGTTATCGTTCTTCGCGAGCAAGCTCGGCTCCCACAGATGCATCACAAGCTTCGCTCCAACAGGCTCCTGCGCGACTTACCTACACCAACACAATCTGATTCTTGCCCTGACGTTTGGCCTGGTACATGGCGGCGTCCGCGCGGGCGTAGAGGACTTCCAGGCTTTGGTCCTCCTCACCCATGTTGGTCAGGCCCTGACTGGCGGTAATGCCGAAGGTCTTGTCGCCGCGCTGGAAACTCAAACGCTGGATCTCCCGCTGCAGCCGCTCGGCGATCTGTTTGGCCATGTCCGGGGCACAGCCCGGGAACACCGCCGCAAATTCTTCCCCACCGATACGGCCGAACAGATCCCCACGCCTTAACGTTGTCCTGCCGCACTCAGCGATTTTCTGCAGCACCAGATCGCCTTCCTGGTGGCCGTAGGTGTCGTTGACCAGTTTAAAGTCATCGATATCCAGCAATAGAAACGCCAAAGGCGTGCCATGCAGGCGAGCCAGTTCGAATTCGCGCTGAGCGCATTCGAAAAAGTGTCGACGGTTGCTGCTTTGCGTCAGTACGTCGGTCGTCGCCAGACGCTGCAACTCGCTCTCAAGCTCTTTCTTTTCGGTGATGTCTTCAGCAATCCCGACTACGACGAGACGCTGTTCGGCGTCGGTCTGGTGGCTCACGAAACATTTGTCACTGATCCAGCGCACTTCGCCGTCAGCGCGGATGATTCGGTACTCGCGATCTTCGACGGCACCTTTCTCGATGACTTCGTTCAGGCTGCGTTCGGCGTAATTGAGGTCATCGGGGTAAATGCTGTCGCGCCACTCGCCGAAGTCCGCCAGCAGCAAACCAGCAGAACGGCCGAAAATGCGTTCGTAGGCCGGGCTAACGTAAATCATCCGCTGCGTGGCCCAATCAAATGCCCACAGCACAGCATTGACGCTAACCAGCAGCGAGCTGAAGAGTTGTTCACGTTCGCTGAGCCGAGCGACTTCCGCCTGGGCATGCATCAGGGCCAGTAAGGTTTCAGCTGCGGGCGCATCGGTGTTTGGGGTCAGTAGATTCTTGTTGTCCATCGCACTGCATCTCAGGATAAGGTGCGGCGCTCAGCCACAACACTTCCCGCACGGGGTGGCGGGCTGTTGTTCTGATTGGATTTAGGGGATGAAGTTCAAATCAGCGCGCCACGGGTGGGCGCGCTGATCAGAGGCTTCAGGCGTGCGCAGGGCGCAGCGAGTAAGTTTTGAGCTGGTCGGCGAAATCGCGCAGGGACTGAATTCCGCTGGCTTCGGCTTCGTGAATCCACTCTTTCATGGCCGCGAGCATGTCGTGGCCATTGCTGCTGGTTTTGACCCAGATCTGCTGCAATGCAAGGCGTTTCTCGTAGATCACTTTCAGCGCATGGCTGTGTTCGAGCATGGTCTGGATGCGCAAGTGGTGCTTGTCATCCAGCAGGGTGGTTTCACGGGACAGCAAGCGCTTGGCGCGGTGAAACTGGTGGCGTACCGAGGCGTCGGCCTTGGCCAGCTCCTGGGTTACCAGCGGGCCGATCACCAGCTTGCGGTATTGGGCCATGATCTGGAAACGGTTGTTGAGGATCGCCATGGCGGTGTCCATGTCGATGCTGCCTTTGCCCTCGACACGATGCGCGATAGGTGCAACCCGCTGGACCTTGGCCAGACGCAGTGCGCTGAACAGCTTGATCCACGCCCAACCCATGTCGAACTCCCACTTCTTGACCGATAGCTTGGCCGAGTTCGGGTAGGTGTGATGGTTGTTATGCAGTTCTTCGCCGCCAATGATGATGCCCCACGGCACCAGATTGGTTGCCGCATCACGGCATTCGAAGTTGCGATAGCCCACGGCATGGCCCAGACCATTGACCACGCCAGCAGCCCAGAACGGAATCCACATCATCTGGATCGCCCAGACGGTGATGCCCAGCGCACCGAACAGCAGCAGGTCGATCACTGCCATGATCGCCACGCCCAGCAACGGGTAAGGCGTATAGATTTTGCGTTCGATCCAGTCTTCAGGGCAGTTTTTGCCATAGATACGCAAGGTGTCAGGATTTTCTGCCTCGGCCCTATACAGTTCTGCGCCCTTGCGCAGTACAGTAGAAAGCCCTTTGACGACCGGGCTATGCGGGTCATCGACGGTTTCGCATTTAGCGTGGTGTTTGCGGTGGATGGCCGTCCACTCACGAGTGTTCTGCGCAGTGGTCAGCCACAGCCAGAAACGGAAGAAGTGCTTGAGGCCCGCATTCAGCTCCAGTGAGCGGTGGGCGGAGTAGCGGTGTAGATAAACTGTGACGCCGACAATTGTCACATGGGTCATGGCAAGAGTAACTGCCACTAACTGCCAGACTGAAAGGTCGAGCAAACCGTTGTACCACATAGGCTGTATGGCCCTCGAAAAGACGCTTTGAAATAAAACCAACAGTGCGCATTATCACTGAGCCACCAGATAAAACCAGTCGGCCTTTGAGATAAGAGTCGCCAGATGTTTCCTAATCTTTAATCCCGCATTTCATAAGGTTTCTCGCTTTCTTATGACTGACTCGTCGCGTGATGCACTGCGAACAGCCCTGTTTTACGGGGTTCTGTCCATTCTCTGGTTTGTCGTGTGTGACTACTGTCTACCCGTATGGATCGAAAATCCGGCCAGGCTGGCATTTGCCCAGCAGATGAGTGGTTATGTCTGGGTCGCGGTCAGCGCGATTTTTATCTTCGTTGTTCGCAGTCAGCTGCTGCGCTTCATGGGCATCGAAGTCACCCGGAGCCAGCAACGCGAAGACCTTGATCGCTTGCGTCTGGCGGCTGCCGTTTTCGACAGCACCCTTGAAGGGGTCGTGGTCACTGATAGCCAAGGGCAGATCGTTCACGTCAATCGTGCCTTCATGGAGATCACCGGCTACCAGCTGGATGAGGTGCTGGGTGCAAACCCGAGCAAATTCAAATCCGGTCGTCACGGCCCTGAGTTCTATCGGCAGATGTACCGTTCGATTCTCAGCGCCGGACAGTGGAGCGGCGAAATCTGGAACCGGCGCAAAAGTGGCGAAATTTACCCGCAGTGGCAAAGTATTCGCAGCGTGAAGGACGACAACGGTGAAATAAAGCACTTCGTCGCGGTCTTCTCCGACATCACGGCCATCAAGCGCTCTGAGCAGGATTTGCTGCAACTCGCTCATTACGACCCGCTGACTGATCTGCCCAACCGCTTGCTGTTCATCGACCGCACGACTCAAGCGCTGAGTTATGCCCGGTCGAACAAGCGCGGCTGTGCGCTTTTGCTGATCGATCTGGATCACTTCAAGAATATCAATGACAGCCTCGGGCACAACGTCGGTGATGACGTGCTCAAAGCGGTCGCCGAGCGGCTCAGGTCTTTGTTTGATGCTGAAATAACCCTGGCGAGGCTGGGTGGTGACGAGTTTGCACTGCTGATTGAGAACTGCCAGCAAGTGGTACAGGTGGCCGGGTATGCCCAGAGAATCCTGGACGGCTTCAAAACCCCATTTGTGCTGGAAAACCAACAGCTTTTCATCAGTGCGAGCGTGGGTATCAGCCTGTTCCCTGGCGATGCGGCCAGCCCCGCGCAGTTGTTGCGCAATGCCGACTCGGCGCTGTTCAAAGCCAAAAGCGATGGTCGCGAAACGTATGCTCTCTATACCGAAGAGCTGACGGCTCACGCCCAGCAGCGGGTGCATCTGGCCAGCGAATTGCGCAGGGCCATTGAACGACATGAGCTGCGGGTGTTTTATCAGCCGATTCACAACCTGTACAACAGCCGTATTCTGGGCGTCGAAGCGCTGGTGCGATGGGAGCATCCCGAGCGGGGGCTGGTGTCGCCAGGGGAGTTCATCCCCATCGCCGAGCAGAGTGGCTTGATTGCCGAGCTGGATGCCTGGGTGTTGAACACTTCCTGCCAGCAAATGTGCACCTGGCTGGCAGCGGGGGTGGATATTTCCTTTGTGGCCGTCAACATCTCCAGCCGTCTGTTTGCCAGTGGTCATCTGGTTGAGCGGGTGGCGAAGGTGTTGCGCGACACCGGGCTCAATCCTGCCCATCTGGAGCTGGAAGTGACTGAAAGCGCCGTGATGGAGGATCCTGATCAGGCTATCGAGCAGATGCACCGTTTGCGTGACCTCGGGCTGAGCCTGGCCATCGACGATTTCGGCACGGGTTACTCATCTTTGCTGCGCCTCAAACGGATGCCGGTGCAGAAGCTGAAAATCGATCAAGGTTTTGTCGCCGGTCTGCCCGGTGACGAGGATGACATCGCGATTGTGCGAGTAATCATTGCCCTTGCGCAAAGCATGGGCATGCGCGTGCTGGCCGAAGGCATCGAGACGGTGGATCAGGCGTCGTTTCTGCTCGCCAACGATTGCCAGATGGGTCAGGGCTACTGGTTTGCGCGGCCAATGCCGGCTGAGCAGATTGACTGGTCTCATGCCCCGAATTTTTAGTCAGCCGAAGTGGCAGCTCTCTTCAGGCTACCTGCAAACCAGGCAATTGAAATACATCCTGTAGGGACTCACGAGCATCGCGAGGCCGGGATGGCGGTCTTTTTGACACTCCGCTATCGCGGTCTCGCGATGCTCGTGCGCTTCTGCAGGTCTATTGTCCGGGCAAACTGAAGTAGAGAATCTCTCGTAAATTCACTTTGGTTATATGTAGATTCTTAAATAGTATTTTTAAGAATATCCGCGCGTCTCTAAGATTGCCTCCACGCCACAAGCAGATCCACGCAAGTCGGTTTTGCAGGCCAATCAATATCAAGGAGTACGATCATGAGCGCATCTCTGCGTAGCGTTGACGGCCAGGACGAAGCAGCGATTCTGCGTGAAATTCAGAGTGCGCTGCGCGACCTGCGTTTTGGTGCTGTTGAAATCACCGTGCACAACGCACAGGTCGTCCAGATCGAACGCAAAGAAAAATTTCGTTTGCAGAACCCGGGTAACAAACCGAGCTGAACCCTGTAGGAGCGCGCTTGCCCGCGATTGAGGCGACGCGGTATGTCAGGCAAACCGCGTTAACGTTCATCGTGGGCAAGCGCGCTCCTACAATCAATAAAATTAGAAAAAGCCAACAACACCACCGGATTTTCCAGGAGCTTGACCCATGTCCATACGCCGTTATGCGCTGGCCGCACTCGCCAGTGCCGTGTTTGCCGGTTCTGCAGTTGCAAAGGATTACGAGCTGTTGAACGTCTCGTACGACCCGACTCGTGAGCTGTATCAGGAATACAACGCTGAGTTCATCAACTTCTGGAAAAAGTCCCATCCGGACGACAAGGTTGAAATCAAACAGTCCCACGGTGGTTCCGGTAAGCAGGGCCGTTCGGTAATCGATGGCTTGCGTGCTGACGTGGTGACGCTGGCGCTGGCGGGTGACATCGATGAAATCGCCAAGCTTGGCAAAACCCTGCCGGAGAACTGGCAGACCCGTCTGCCGGATGCGAGCACGCCTTACACCTCCACCATTGTGTTCCTGGTGCGTAAGGGCAACCCGAAAGGCATCAAGGATTGGGGCGACCTGATCAAGAAAGACGTTTCTGTTATCACACCTAACCCGAAAACCTCCGGCGGCGCTCGCTGGAACTTCCTGGCAGCCTACGGCTATGGCCTGAAAACCGGCGGCAGCGAAGCCAAAGCCAACGAGTACGTGAAAGAGCTGTTCAAGCACGTCCCGGTTCTGGATACCGGTGCTCGCGGTTCGACCATTACATTCGTAAACAACGGTCAGGGTGATGTGCTGCTGGCGTGGGAAAACGAAGCGTTCCTGGCACTGAAAGAAGACGGTGGCGCGGACAAGTTCGACATCGTCGTACCTTCACTGTCGATCCTGGCTGAGCCTCCTGTCGCCGTTGTCGACAAAAACGCCGAGAAGAAAGGCAATACCGAAATTGCGACTGAATACCTGAAGCACCTGTACAGCAAGGAAGGCCAGGAAATTGCAGCGAAGAACTTCTACCGTCCACGTAACGCTGAAGTCGCTGCCAAGTACGAAAAACAGTTCCCGAAACTGGACCTGCTGACTATCGACAAAGACTTCGGCGGCTGGAAAACTGCGCAGCCTAAGTTCTTCAATGACGGCGGCATTTTCGACCAGATCTACCAGGCGCAGTAACACATAACCTGTAGGAGCTCACGAGCAACGCGAGGCAGCGATGGCGGTCTGTCTGATACACCGCCATCGCGGGCGTCGTAACCTCCGTGCGCTCCTACAGTGGAGAAGTAGATTTAATTTCAGGACCCGCACTCGTTTGCGGGTTCCGTGTGTTAACCAAGGACTTTTATGTCACGACGCATCTCCCCCGTCATACCCGGCTTCGGGCTGACGCTGGGTTACACCGTGGTGTACCTCAGCCTGATTGTGTTAATTCCGCTGGCGGCCATGTTCATCCATGCCGCGCAGCTCACCTGGGATCAGTTCTGGACAATCATCACTGCACCGCGTGTGCTGGCAGCTCTGAAACTGAGCTTCAGCACGGCGTTTTACGCCGCAGTCATCAATGGCGTGATCGGTGTTTTGCTGGCCTGGGTACTGGTGCGTTACACCTTCCCGGGCCGCAAGATCATTGATGCAATGATCGACCTGCCGTTTGCCCTGCCTACCGCAGTAGCCGGTATTGCCTTGACTGCGCTGTATGCGCCAAACGGTCTGGTCGGGCAATTCGCTACCGACCTGGGCTTCAAGATTGCCTACACCCCATTGGGTATTACCCTCGCACTGACCTTCGTTACGTTGCCATTTGTGGTGCGTACGGTGCAGCCAGTGCTGGCCGATATCCCTCGTGAAGTCGAAGAAGCGGCTGCTTGCCTGGGTGCGCGTCCATTGCAAGTGTTCCGTCACATCCTCGTACCGGCACTGCTGCCTGCCTGGCTGACCGGTTTTGCATTGGCGTTTGCCCGAGGTGTGGGCGAGTACGGTTCGGTGATTTTCATTGCCGGTAACATGCCGATGAAAACCGAGATCCTGCCCCTGCTGATCATGGTCAAGCTCGATCAGTACGATTACACCGGCGCTACGGCGATTGGCGTAATGATGCTGGTGGTTTCCTTCATTCTGTTGCTGCTGATCAACTTGCTGCAGCGGCGCATCGAAACCCCATCCTGAGGAGGCGCAGAACATGTCCCATTCATCTGTTTCAGCCGCCGCCTCTGCCAACGCCGCCCGTCGTGGCAGCGCGGTGTCGCGCCGGATTCTGATCATCCTGTGCTGGCTGGTGTTTCTGCTGTTCCTGGGCTTGCCGCTGTTTATCGTGGTGTCTCAGGGGCTGAAAAACGGCCTCGGCGCGTTCTTCACGGCAATCCTCGAACCCGACGCGCTGTCAGCACTCAAGCTGACCGTGATCGCGGTCGTCATTTCGGTCCCGCTCAATCTGATCTTCGGTGTCAGTGCTGCCTGGTGCGTGAGCAAATACTCGTTCCGTGGCAAAAGTATTCTGGTGACATTGATCGACCTGCCGTTCTCGGTCTCACCGGTCATCGCCGGTCTGGTCTACGTGTTGATGTTCGGTGCTCAAGGCTTCTTCGGCCCATGGCTGCAGGATCATGACATCCAGATTGTGTTTGCCTTGCCGGGCATCATTCTGGCGACCATCTTCGTTACCGTGCCTTTCGTGGCCCGTGAACTGATCCCGTTGATGCAGGAGCAGGGCACTCAGGAAGAAGAGGCGGCACGTCTGCTCGGCGCCAATGGCTGGCAAATGTTCTGGCATGTGACCGTGCCGAACATCAAGTGGGGCCTGATCTACGGCGTGGTGCTCTGTACCGCCCGGGCCATGGGTGAGTTCGGTGCGGTGTCGGTAGTCTCCGGGCACATCCGCGGCGTCACCAATACCCTGCCGCTGCACGTCGAAATTCTCTACAACGAGTACAACCACGTTGCAGCCTTTGCCGTGGCGAGCCTGTTGCTGATCCTTGCGCTGTTTATCCTGCTGCTCAAGCAGTGGAGCGAAGCGCGCATTAACCGTCTGCGCCAAAGTGCGGCGGAGGAATAATTCATGTCGATCGAAGTCCGTAATGTCAGCAAGAACTTCAATGCCTTCAAGGCCCTGAACAGCATCAATCTGGACATCCAGAGTGGCGAGCTGGTGGCGTTGTTAGGCCCGTCCGGCTGTGGCAAGACTACCTTGCTGCGGATTATTGCCGGCCTGGAAACACCCGATGCCGGCAGCATTGTTTTCCATGGGGAAGACGTGTCCGGCCACGATGTGCGTGATCGCAACGTCGGTTTTGTATTCCAGCACTACGCGCTGTTCCGCCACATGACCGTGTTCGACAACGTCGCATTCGGCCTGCGCATGAAGCCCAAGAATCAGCGTCCGAATGAAAGCCAGATCGCAGTCAAGGTTCACGAGCTGCTGAACATGGTCCAGCTGGACTGGTTGGCTGATCGTTATCCGGAGCAGTTGTCCGGCGGTCAGCGTCAGCGGATTGCGCTGGCTCGCGCACTGGCGGTAGAGCCTAAGGTATTGCTGCTCGACGAGCCGTTTGGTGCGCTGGATGCCAAGGTCCGTAAAGAGCTGCGTCGCTGGTTGGCGCGCCTGCATGAAGACATCAACCTGACCTCGGTTTTCGTGACCCACGACCAGGAAGAAGCCATGGAGGTGGCGGATCGCATCGTGGTCATGAACAAAGGTGTGATCGAGCAGATCGGCTCGCCGGGCGAAGTGTACGAAAACCCGGCCAGCGATTTTGTTTATCACTTCCTCGGCGACTCGAACCGCCTGCATGTGGGAGAAGAGCATGTGCTGTTCCGTCCGCACGAAGTGTCGCTGTCACGCTCCGAGCTGGAAGACCACCACGCGGCTGAAGTGCGCGACATTCGTCCGCTGGGCGCGACCACCCGGATCACCCTGAAAGTCGAAGGGCAGAGCGAACTGATCGAAGCTGAAGTGGTGAAAGACCACGACAGCCTGACCGGTCTGGCGCGTGGTGAAACGCTGTTCTTCAAGCCTAAGGTCTGGCAGAAGGTCGCGAGTATCTAGAGGCTGTGGAAGATCTTATGTGGGAGCAGGGCAAGCCCTGCTCCCACAAATGTTCAGCGTGTTGTTAAACCGCCTGCTTCAAATCCCGCTTGCGCACCGGGCCGACTCTTTCTTCAATCGCATGCTGCAACGGCTTGCGAATACCTGCCAGAAACGCCAGTTCAGCCACCACAAACAATGGCCCGATGATCAGCCCGCTAATGTCATCGATGAACGCCGGCTTGCGGCCTTCGTAATAGTGCCCGACGAACTGGATGACCCAGCCCACCACAAACAAAGCCACACCGGCGCTAAGCCAGACCATGGTCGCTTGCTGCGCGAGGAGTGCGCCTGCCCACAGGCACAGACCCAGCAGCACGCCCATCAACACGCCGAATTGCCGATCAAGCCGTAAATAGAAGATCACCGATGCGGCCGCGACAACGGCTGCCGGGGACAGCCATAAGCCGCTGACCATCCAGCCAGGGCGGGATAGGAGTACTGTCACGGCTACGACGATCAGTGGAATTCCTACAAAGTGTGTCGCGATATTCCGCGAATCGCGGTGGTAGGCCGCGTATTGACTGAGATGATCGGTGAGGGTTTTCATTATTATTCCTCTTTGAGCGATAAACGATTCTGCTACGGTTTCGTCTTTTACGCGATGTGATCAGCAATAACAGGGAGCAATACATGACAAATGGAGCTGGATGGCGCTCGCGTCTGATGAACGACCCTTGGTTTGGTCATCTGCCCGCCGCCTTGCAGGATAGCTTGTTGGACGCCGCTCGCCAGACGCGCAAGACACCGGGTAAATTCTTGTTCGAAAAGGGTGATGCACCCTGTGGTCTGTATGCGCTGTTGGAAGGCTCGGTGCGCATTGGCGGCCCAGCCGAGCAACGTCTGGCGCCCCGTCTTGAGCATGTCCGCACGCCTTACTGGTTTGGTGAGGTCTCGCTGTTCGACGGATTGCCCCGCAGGTTCGATGTCTACTCCATGGAGCAGAGCATTTTTCTCCATGTCTCACAGCCGGTGCTCACTGAGCTGCTTGATCAAAACCCTGCCCACTGGCGTCCGTTCGCTGACTTGCTTAGCCAGAAAATGGGGATCAACTTGCTGCGTCCAGAGCGGATCAAAACGCTGCCGGTCAAAGCCCGGGTGGCTTGGCGGTTGTTGATGCTCGCAGAAGGTTATGGGCATCTTAGCCATGCGCGGCGCTTGATGAGTTTTACTGAAATCGATGCGCAACGCACCGCAGACATATCCCCGCCAGAGTTGCTCGACGTATTGCAGGACATGCAGCAGCGCAAGATCCTGCGCTTGGGCGACGAGCAGGTGGAAATCTTCGATGTGGTCAAATTGCGCAAAGCGGCCAACGCCCTGCGCGCCAAGTCGTTATGCTGAGCGCCTGAACAATCGAGGTGAGCCATGCGGCTGCTGTTAGTGGAATACGATGCCGGGACGGCAAAGGAACTGGCTGAAGGCTTTGCCGAATCAGGCTTTACCCTGGACGTGGCGCTCAATGGCCTGGACGGTCGCCATTTCGTCGAAGAGCAACACTACGACCTGATCATCCTCGATGTGATGCTGCCCGGCCTCAATGGCTGGCAATTATTGCAACTGATCCGCCAGCGCGGCGCTACGCCGGTGCTGTTCCTGACCGCTCCGGATGCCATCGAAGATCGTCTTCGTGGTCTGGAGCTGGGTGTCGATGATTACCTGCTTAAACCCTTCAGTTACGAAGAGCTGTTGGCCCGTGTGCGCAAGTTGCTGCGTCGCGGCCCGACTGGCGACGCCGCCAGCATCAGCATCGCGGATCTGGAAATTGACATGACACTCCAGCGCGTCAGCCGTGGCGGCCAGCGGATTTCCATGGGTGAAAGGGAGTTTGCCTTGTTGCAGCTGCTCGCGAGCCGCCAGGGGGAAGTCTTGTCCCGCAAGCAAATCGCGGCAGAGATTTTCGATGACGACCCTCGGCCTGTAACCGTTGCCATCCAGCGCCTACGCTCCAAGATCGACGAGCGCTACCTGCCCAAGCTGATTCACCCGGTGGGCGATGACGGCTATCAACTGGCGTTGCTGGACGATGAAGCGTTTGATTTGCGGTGAAGGCACCGCGAACCTGTAGGAGCGCACGAGCCGTCTATTGACGCGAGATAGCGCGGTGTCATGAATACCGTGGCAGCTCATCCAAATGAGGCGAGTTCGTCTATCTGTAACAAATCTTGAGTACCTTCACTCATGCCCTCTGGAAGGCGGGCATTCACACAGCAGTCTTTATCGGGGTTGTTCCTTAGGCAGGGGACAACCCCTTTTTTTTGTTCTATATATTCTTTTTAGCTATTGCTTGATAGCTTCTTATTCCTTAACGAATATATGTCAGCTCCTTATACTGCACTCAATGAATGCACCCATGCAGGAGGCTGACCCCATGCATAACGAGTCGATCCGCTACTTGATCGTGCCAGGCTGGCAGGGGTCGGGCGATGAGCATTGGCAAACCCACTGGCAGAACAGCCTGCCAAACAGTGCTCGCGTCGAACAGGCCGACTGGCTCAAACCGCGTCGTGAAGACTGGGTCGGCGAGTTGCAGCGCAGTATCGCGGCAGACAGCACGCCCGTGATCCTGATTGCTCACAGCCTGGGGTGCATCACCGTTGCGCATTGGGCGCGGCTGGCTCCGCTGGAGTCGCTGCGTCAGGTTCAGGGGGCGCTGCTGGTCGCGCCGGCTGATGTCGAGCGGCCTAACTGCTCGCCAGCTCTGCGCAACTTCGCGCCGATCCCCAAGGATCTGCTGCCATTCCCTACTCAGATCGTCACCTCGGATAACGATGCGGCGGTCAGCACCCAGCGGGCGCTTGAGATGGCTCGCGATTGGGGGGCCGAAACCGGCATTCTCAGCGAGGCCGGGCACATCAACGTCAAGTCAGGTCATCGGCGCTGGGAGCAAGGTTTCGCCTACCTGTACCGCCTGCAGAGCCGAATGGAACAACACGCGCGGCGTCGCGCATGAACTTATGCAGCGCGAAACCTATCGCGCTTGCTTCCTCGCCCTATTTGATTTTTTAACGTTTGAGCCGTCGCAAGGGCTCAGGCGGGAGTTTGCCATGAGCCTGAATGAACCCTTCGGTCAGCCTTTGTTGACCTTCCCCGACGCAGAAAAAAGCCCGCTTAGCATTCGTGCCAAGGCGCTGGTATTCATCGATCCGCGTTCGCGCCAATTACGTGAAGAAATGGAGCAACTGGCACCTCGTGCGCTGCCGGTATTGATACGTGGCGAGTCGGGCACCGGTAAAGAGTTACTGGCGCGGCACATCCACCGTGGCAGCGATCGCACCGGGCTGTTCGTTTCGGTCAATTGCGGCGCGATCAGCCCGACCTATGCCGATGCCGAGCTGTTTGGTTATGCCGCCGGTGCTCATAGCGGTTCCGCCAGCAGCCGCGCCGGTTGGTTCGGCTCAGCCAATGGCGGCACCCTGTATCTGGATGAGATTGGCGACCTGCCGTTGCCGATCCAAATCAAGCTACTCGCCGCCCTGGAAAATCACGAAGTCACCCGTGTTGGCGCACATCAACCCAGCCCGGTCGATGTGCGGTTGGTCGCTGCCACCAGCATTGATCTGGGCCAGGCCGTTGCGGCCGGTAAATTCCACGAGCGACTGTTCCATTACCTCAGCGAGGGCCATCTGGACTTGCCGCCATTGCGCGAGCAACCCGGGAACATCCTGCCGCTGGCCGAATACTTTCTCGGTATCTACAGCCAGCGTCTGGACCTCGCCGTGCCGTTGATCAGTGATGCTGCGCAAGCAATCCTGGAAGCCCATGACTGGCCAGGCAATACGCGTGAACTGGAAAACGTTATCCACTTCGCGTTGCTGGTCAGCAGCGGCGATGAGGTATTGCCGGAGCATCTGAACTTACCCTCAAAGACCGATCCATTTGTGCAACTGGAGCTCCTTGTAGGAAAAGTTCTTGTTGGTGCAAAGGTTGAGCAACTCTTTGCAGTGCAGCGGCTGCTAGAAACGGTCAATTCCAGGCTGGAAAGCGCTACACGCTAGCGCAGCTACCCCGGTATTACGACGCCGCATCTTTGCCAGGGATGCGGCGCTTTTTTTTGTGGACAAAAAAGCACCTATTTTAATCCTGCACTACAAAGGGATTGGTCTTACAGTGCCTGACTCTTTATCCCTTGCGAGTTGCTGATTATTGGGTCTTGAAGTTGTAGTTTATGGCGCATTTACAGCACTGTTCATTACTTTTTATTGCGTGCGCTAGACAACAAAAAATATTTAAATCAGTCTGAGTGCAAGAAGTTAGTTTCACTGTTCGGCACTCACAGTCGCAGTCTGCTTCTTATGTAATCTCTGCTTAAGTTATTGCTTAGGTATCTAATAATTGTTGAGGCTTCTTGTATGAGGCCTATAAAAGGATTTTTATGACTGGTCATTGGAATGCACCTGAAATATTTGCGCTTGAAAGTGCAACTGGAAATAATAATGTGTACGCAAATGGGCGTCAGTCTATTCGGGTAAGAATGACAATTAAGGTCATTGATATTAATGGGCAGCCCGCGGTGCTGACGGAGAAGGAAAGGCGCAGTATTACGCTGGTGAATTTTCACGGCAACGCGGAACTGACCTACCACGATACCTGGTCTAGTTCGCCACTGAATCCCGCGAAAGGAAAATGGGACTGGTCCGTACAGAATAATGGCGGCTACAGCTACTTCCCGTCGTCGGGAGCTCGTACGCTGTCAACCGACCAAGAGGTGGCGCGAGCTCAAACTTCGGATGAGGCGTACATCGATTTTTACTTGCGTACTGTAGATGTCACCCCGTTCACCGTGAGCGCTCGGATTACTCGTGACGATGGCACCTTGTTCTACTCCCGCAATATGGCAGGTGGGGCGCTGCTATTGTCCCCTGTCCGCCCCAAGTCCTATCGTCCCGCTGACTACTATCTGGAAGAAGTCGTCATCGTTCCTGAGCGTTATCTTGATGGTAGCAAGGGGCAGTTCGGTGTAGGGCATCTGTCTTATTTTCGATTTGGATTAAATGAAAACCCCAGTCTTGAGTTCCGCGACATCACGTGTTCCCCGGGAGGCTTGCATGGCGACATTGGTCCGGGTTGGACGAATGAGGCCGCGACCATGGTTGGCTATGTCAAGCCGGGGCAAAAGAACATCAATTACCTTTTTCCTTTATTGTATGTCGACCCTCAACTGAAATGGGAACCGCGACCTGGACAGATTTTATTTACCAAAACCTATGTTCAGGCTCAGCCGCGTAGGTATTTCTCTCAACTTCTTGGTCGCACGGCGGTACTAAACACCTCTCTGAGTGCAACTGATGAATATGGAAATGTGCATCAATTGAGCTTGCGGTTCAAAAATAACCAGCGAACCGGTGACATTGAACTGGTTTAGTCAATTGATAGAGTCGCGCCTGGTCTCTGGGCGCGGTTCCTTAAACGGCTTCCCTGTGGAGCGGTAATGCATATGAACAGTTTTCACTCCAATGCTTATAATTTTGCAAGTTTCGTCAGCGCCGGTGTTGACCCTAGAACCGGGACATACAGTTGTAATCTATCCCTCTCAACATTATTGGCAAATGTGTTAAGTGGGCCATCACTTCCTATAACGATGGGGTTTAACGGCCTCAACCTAAGTTCTACGGGGTTGGGAGCGGGCTGGTCTATACCGCTGTCACGCTATCATGGAAAAACTCGCCAACTCAGCCTGTCGACCGGTGCAACACATATCGCCAATACAGCTCCCGATCGGTTCGTGATCGCTGACAAGAAAGTCCGGGATATAAAAACCAGCCGCTCGGGCGACGAGTTGATCATCGAGCACAAGTCGGGAATTGTTGAGGTGCTGACTAACCCTGCCCTGAATTGGGACGAGTGGGTCGTTTCCAGAATTTACTCACCCGAAGGTCGGGTTGTCCACTTGTCGTATCGAGTCGTCGCAGGGCAGCGTTTGCTGCGTGAAATCCGGGACGAAAGTCAGGCGCTGATGACCCTTGATATTGTTAATGGCGCGACAAGAGTTTCGAGTATTACGCTATGGCCTGACAGTCCGGCTGACAAGCTGGTTTTCGGCCTTCTGATCCAGAATAACGAGCTGACTAAAATCACCTTGTCGCTGGAAAATGGCAAGCTGGCATCGTGGCGTTTCAGCTATCAAAGCGTGAACGGTCTGCGTTTGATTTCCAGACTGGAGTTACCAACAGGTGCTGTTGAGCAAGTGGCCTACCGGGCTTCGGCGTTGACTCTGCCCTTGGGCGCGCCTGTCAAGGCGCTGCCTGCGGTTGCGTCGCACGTCACCCTCCCGCGCTCCAACCAGGCGCCCATAACCCGAACTTATCGTTACTCGAACCGCAACTACTTAGGCAATGGCTCCAGTGTTTCATGGCGTGATGACGGCGATAACCTGTATCGGGCGGCGGGCAGCTATGAGTATGAAGTTTTCGAGGACCTGATGGTCGGGGCCGGATCTGCTGCACGCGTGATGCGCAGTACCAAACGTGTCTACAACCGCTTTCACCTCCAGGTTGAAGAAACGGTCATCCAGAACGGCAAAACAGTGCGCAGGCGCACGCGATATCATGAAAAGCCGGGTTTGAGATTCGAGGATCAGCCCGGTAACTTTCAGCTACCAGCCGCGGTTCAAGTGTCCTGGTTTGATGCTGCGAAACCTGAGATTAGTCGCGAGGAGACGACCTCCACCGAGTACGACGATTTCGGCAACATCCTCAAGAAAGTCTCGCCTGCCGGTATTACAGAAGTCTTCGAGTACTACCCGCCAGGCGCTTCTGATGGCTGCCCGGCAGATGCATTCGGCGGGGTGCGCTGGCTCAAGCGCAAGACACTCATACCCGCACCGGATCGTGCACCCGCACCCACGTTGATCACGCAATACCGCTACACCGAGCTACCTTCGGCCAGCGCCGAGCGTGGGCATTTTCTGGCCCTTGCTCAAGAGTCGGTTCTGCAAGGCGGGCAGTCGGTGCCGATCATCACAATCGCGCGGCAGTACGAGAACGATCCCAAAAGCATGTTCTTCGGCCGCGTGAGGCAAAGGGTCGAGACAGTAGAGGGCATTGATACTGTTCTGAACCATCGCTATGAGGTGCGTGATAACGCCGTGTGCACCCATACCACTCTGATCGCCAGGGATGGCACCCGAAGTACCCAGTCTCACTGGCAGAACAAGCTCACAGGGGCGCAGGTAAAGTTCGTTGAACAGTTGGGCGTCACCGTGGAAACGACTCACGACCGGCTAGGGCGTAAGGCTCAGGAAATACTCGCTCCGCGGACTGCGGACCAGGCCACCAGAGTTCACAGCTACGAGCTGGCCAACACGCTGGCTGATGAAGTAGCGATGCGCACGATTGCACCTAATGGTGCTGAAACGGTTACCCGGCTGGATGGATTGAGTCGCAAACTTGTTGTTGAGATGCAGGATGTCGACGGTGCGGGACAACCCATGCGAACTGTTTATCGCGCTCGGTACGACGGGCTTGGGCAGTTGGCTGAAGAGGTGAGTACTGACTGGCTCGACGGCAAGCCTTTCCCGCTCATGACTCGATATGCGTACGACGACTGGGGCAGCCGCATCGCAACGATTGGCCCGGACGGGATGGTCACCCACGACCGTTATGACCCGGTCACGCTCGTTCAGACTCAAGGCGCCGGTGAGGCGGGTCGCACCGTCATCACCAAAAACGTGTTCGGCAAGAACGAATCGGTTGAACGTTTTGACCGGAAAGGCGTTTCCTACGGCGTCACTCGATACGTTTACGACGGCCTGGGCCGGTGCGTTCAACAGGTAGATCCACTGGGGCGTACCACGCGGTATACCTATGATTTTGCTGATCGCCTGACAATGACCCTGTTGCCGGACGGCACGCGCATCAAGAAGGCGTACGTCAAACACAGTACCGAAGACCTGGCGACGCATATCTGGGTCGACGACTATCTGGCCGGTCAGCGTACTTACGATGGTCTGCTGCGCGTCTCAAGCATCACCGTTGGCGGGCGTACTGAGACTTTCAGCTACGAGGGTGCGCAGCCAAATCCTGCGACCCATGTTACGGCCAGCGGCAAGCTGATTTCTTACCAGTACGACCCGGCGCTGAACAATCAGATGACCGAGCGCCATGTTGCGAGCGACAACACGTTATCTGCCAGTTTCCGCTACGACAGCACCCACGCCAGACTGATCCAGGCCGTAAGCCCGGCCTGTCAGCAACGGCTTCGTTATCTCCCGTCGGGCAAGTTAAGTAACGAGCAGGTCACGCAGGGGAGTTCTACACGGGAGGCTACGCAGCGAACCTCACTCAATGGTTTGCCTTTGCGCTCTGTGGATGCGACCGGCGCGACCCGGATCACCCGCTATGATCCGCTGTGTCGAGTCGTGCAGGTGGAGCAGGGGACGGTCAAGGCGGACTACGCCTATGACCCGTTCGGACGCGTCAGCAAAATCGTTACCGTCGATGCCCAAACAGGTCGTCAGCTCACCACGCAGATGGAATACGACGACCTTGGCCGTGAGGTGCGTCGCCTGTTGACCGTCGACGCCAATGAGTCGGAAGAACTTTCTCAGCAGTTCGACAGTAACGACAAACTGATCAGGCGCGTGCTTCGCCGCGGTAGTGCGGTATTGCGCGACGAACAGTTCACCTATGACCTGCGCGGCCGCCTGCAGCGATTCCAGTGCGCCGGCGAGCACTTGCCGGTGGATTCGGCGGGCAAATCGATCCTCCGTCAGGACTACGTTTTTGATGCGCTGGACAACATCCGCCAGCTGAAAACGGTATTTGTTGGCGGGGAAGATCTCGCCACTTATGCATACGACAATTTCGACAAAACCCAACTGAGTCGTGTCCGCCACAGTCATCCGGACTATGCGGAGCAAGACGCTGGATTTTCTTATGACCAGGACGGCAATCAGCTCAACGACGAGCGTGGCCGACGCCTGAATTACGACGGTTTGGGCCGACTGGCCTCGGTCGCGGAGGCTCAATCATGAACCCGCAAAGTATATTGATCAGTTATCGCTACGACGCCCTTGATCGCCTGATCGGCATCGAACCCGCAGGCGAGCCTGCCAGTACCCGTGTGTACACCGATGGCCGCATTGCCGCGCAGTTTCAGGGGGCGCTACACCACAGCGTGATGGAGGCGGGCGGGCAGGTATTGGCTCAGTCCAGCCGGTCCGGCGATACCCTGGCGACTAGCTTGTTGGGCTGCGACTCTCAAGGCAGTGTTGTGCAGTCGGTCACCGGCGATCACATCCACGCCAGCGTTTACACACCCTATGGCGGCCATACTGTAGAAAGCGGTCTGCAAAGCCTGCCGGGATTTAACGGCGAGCAACCTGATCCGGTCACGGGCTGCTATTTGCTTGGTAATGGCTATCGTGCCTATAACCCGGCATTGATGCGCTTTCACAGCCCCGACAGCCTCAGCCCATTTGATTCGGGTGGGGTAAACCCTTACGCCTATTGCCTGGGCGACCCGATAAACATGAGCGACCCCACCGGGCACTTTTCGTGGAAATCGATCTTAAGCATTGCGCTTTCTGCCGCAGCCATTGCCATCACTGTCATCACGCTGGGGTCGGGAGTGCCGCTCACGGGGCCGCTGATTTTCGCGGCGGTCGTCGGCGTCGCCAGCGAAGCGCTGAGTATCGCGAGTGAATTGGCAGAGGAGTTGGCGCCTGACTCTGAGGCGGGATCGATTTTAGGCCAGCTCAGTCTGGGGTTAGCGGTGTTATCCGTGGCTTCTCCCTACGCCGCCAAGCATGCTGCCTCTCGTGGATCCCGTGCGGCGTCCGGGTTCTTCAACGCCGGACCTGTTTCGGTAACGCGTCAGGGCGCGGTCCGGGTGTCCAACGGCCAAGCTCTGAAAAGCCTCAGTGGTGTGGCAAAGCTCGGCAACGGAGCAAGAAATACCGTCGCAATTCAGAATCGGCTGGCCAAGGCAGAGAAGATTTTGCAGTACGTCAAATATGCTACTTATCCAGCCAAGGCTGCCTACTACACCGATAAGTTCGTCGTTCCTTTCTTCAACCCGCCTGCTGACGGCCAGCCTGACGATGCTCCTTCAACACTCGACGCCTTTCTGCGCGGCGATGCGCAGGGCGGCGCAGAGGGCTTGGGGCAGAGCAACTTCAAACCGGGCGACTTTCTCAGGGGCGATCAAACTTTGGCGCAGGATATCAGGGACTTTTAACCGTCGGTTCGCTTCACTATCGACCTTCTAAAAAAGCATAAGTAATTGCTAAAAAAGTATTGTATTGGAATAAATAAAGCCGGTAATGTCCGCTCCACGCCCCCGACTGCACTCGCAGCCGGGGGCAACTCATTGAAGAGCTGTCGTATACATCGACCTCGATTTTCTCTAAGGACATTGCATGAAAAAGACATTGCTGTTGACCGCTCTGGCGGCCGTATTTTCGGTAAGCGTGGCTCAAGCAGCCGAGAAACTGATCGTTGGTGCTACGCCGGTTCCTCACGCGGAAATCCTGGAGTTGATCAAGCCTGATCTGGCTAAAGAAGGCGTGGATCTGGAAATCAAGGTTTTCACCGACTACGTGCAGCCAAACGTGCAACTGAATGAAAAGCGTCTGGACGCCAACTACTTCCAGACCAAGCCTTACCTGGATGGCTTCAACAAAGGTAAAGGCGCAACGCTGGTGACAGGTGTTGGCGTACACGTTGAACCGTTCGGTGGCTACTCCAGCAAGTTCAAGAAAATCGCTGACCTGCCAGAAGGCGCAACCATCGCCATCCCTAACGAAGGCAGCAATGCCGGTCGTGCTCTGCTGCTGTTGCAGAAGAATGGCCTGATCACACTGAAAAACCCGACCGATGCACTGGCGACCCCGAAAGACATCGCCACCAACCCGAAGAAATTCAAGTTCCGCGAGCTGGAATCGGCTGTACTGCCACGTGCACTGGGCCAGGTTGACCTTGCGCTGATCAACACCAACTACGCGCTGGAAGCCAAGCTGAACCCGCAGAAAGACGCGCTGATCATCGAAGGTGCCGATTCGCCTTACGTGAACTTCCTGGTGACCCGTTCCGATAACGCTCACACCGACGCTATCGAGAAACTGTCCAAGGCCCTGACCAGCCAGAAAGTAAAAGACTTCATCAACAAGAAGTACGACGGTGCGGTACTGCCTGCATTCTGATTGCTGAGCTGAACACGTAATACCCAACGCCGACGCTGGCAACAGCGTCGGCGTTTTTGTTTCTGGCGAGAATCTGTAGGAGCTGCCGAAGGCTGCGAATTGCGGTCTGTCTGATACAACGCTTTCGCAGCCCTCGTAACCTCGGTCAGCTCCTACAGGTGTCCGCCTTGAGTGCCTAGCTCAATCCGGACTATCCATATGCAATAACGATATTTAAATTTCGATTCTTATACCTATAAAGTCATGGCTCATTACCACCAGTCTTCTGGAGTCTGAGTCATGTCAGCAGCGTCCCTCGCGTCATCACCTGTTCACGCCGAACCTCAGCAGTTCGAGGTGCGCCCGTTCGCCGAGAAAGTGGGCGCGGAAATCGTTGGGCTGGACCTGTCCCGACCGCTGAATGACGCTGACTTCGCCCGCGTACACCGCGCACACCTGGATTATCACGTCGTGGTGTTCCGCGATCAGCAGATCACCCCACAACAGCAGATCGACTTCAGCCGCCGTTTTGGCGTGTTGCAGATCCACGTCCTCAAGCAATTCCTGCTGGCTAACCACCCGGAAATTCTCATCGTTTCCAACATCGTGGAAAACGGTCAGCCCTTGGGCCTTGGCGATGCGGGCAAGTACTGGCACTCGGATCTCTCCTACAAAGAACTGCCAAGCCTGGGCTCGATGCTCTACGCACAAGAACTGCCGAGCGAAGGCGGCGACACGCTGTTCGCCGACATGCACCTGGCCTGGGACACCTTGCCGGAGCATCTGCGCAAAGCTGTTGAAGGCCGCTCTGCCGTACACAGCTACACCTCGCGCTATCGCGACGGGCACAACGCTCAAAACTGGCGCCCAACCCTGACCGCCGAGCAGTTGGCACAAGTCGTTGTGGTCAGCCATCCGATCGTGCGTACGCATCCGGAGAACGGCCGCAAGGCGCTGTTCGTCAGCGAAGGCTTCACCACGCATATCGTCGGTCTGCCGGAAGACGAGAGTCAGCAGATTCTCAATGAGCTGTACGCCCACAGCGTGCGTCCTGAAGGGGTCTATCGCCACAAATGGGCGCCCAACGACATGGTCTTCTGGGATAACCGCTCGCTGATCCACTTGGCAGGCGGCACGCCTGACCATCTGCGTCGCCGCTTGCACCGCACCACCATTCAGGGCGATGCGCCGTTCTAATACCGGGAGCTTTTAATGACTGTTCTGCAAAGCCACACGGCTAGCGCAAACTCGATTGCGCAACAGGTCGACCAGCCCGCTGCTGAAGCCCTGCTGCAAGTCCAGAACGTAAGCCTGGAATACCGCACGCCCGAGCGTGTGGTGCGGGCGACTCATCAAGTCAGCTTTGAAGTTGATCCGGCTGATCGCTTCGTATTGCTTGGCCCTTCGGGTTGCGGCAAATCCACCTTGCTCAAGGCTGTGGCGGGTTTCATCAAACCCAGCGAAGGGCAGATTCGTCTGGCTGGCGCTGAAGTTCATGAGCCAGGCCCGGACCGCATCGTGGTGTTCCAGGAGTTCGACCAGCTGCCGCCCTGGAAAACCGTGATTGAAAACGTGATTTTCCCGCTGCTGGCCTCGCGCACCTTGAAGCGCAAGGAAGCATTGGAGCGTGCGCATTACTACCTGGCGAAAGTCGGGTTGAGCGCCTTTGCCGATGCCTACCCGCACACCTTGTCTGGCGGCATGAAAGCCCGCGTGGCGATTGCTCGCGCGCTGGCGATGCAGCCGAAAATCCTGCTCATGGACGAACCCTTCGCTGCGCTGGATGCGCTGACCCGTCGCAAGATGCAGGAAGAGCTGCTGGAGCTGTGGGAAGAAGTGCGCTTCACGCTGCTGTTTGTCACGCACTCGATTGAAGAGGCGCTGGTGGTCGGTAACCGCATCTTGCTGTTGTCGCCGCATCCGGGCCGTGTGCGGGCTGAAATCAACAGCCATCAATACGACCTGAAAAGCCTTGGCGGCGTTGGTTTCCAGCAAACCGCCCAGCGCATTCACCGGCTGCTTTTCGACGAAGGCGAAGAGCAGGCCGTTGATCGCGAGCTGAACTTCCAGGACATCCGGATCGCTTATTAACACCGCCTACTCCGGTAGGAGCGAACTTGTTCGCGAGGCGATCTTCCTGGCAACACAGGTCGAATGTCTCGCTAACAAGTTAGCTCCTACCTGTGGAGTGTCGAATTCAGAGAACACACCATGAACATCCGTCAAGAATACGAAGTCACGCTGGAGCCTTTCACTCAGGAAGACCTGGCCCGTGACATCCCGCTGGCGCAACGCATCTGGCAAGTGAGCTGGGTGCGTAAAACCGTGATCCTGATCGTGCTGGCCGTGCTCTGGGAAGTTGCTGCGCGGATTCAGAACAACGACCTGTTGCTGCCCAGCTTCCTGCAAACCGCTGCTGCGTTTTATGACGGCATCCTGTCGGGTGAACTGATCAACAAGGTCTGGATTTCCCTGACCGTGCTGATCCAGGGCTACGTGATCGGTATCGTCCTGGCCTTTGCCCTGACCACGCTTGCGGTGTCTACCCAACTAGGCCGTGACTTGCTCGGCACATTGACCGCGATGTTCAACCCGCTGCCTGCCATTGCGCTGCTGCCACTGGCGCTGCTGTGGTTTGGCCTGGGGCAGAACAGCCTGATTTTTGTGTTGGTGCACTCGGTGCTGTGGGCGTTGGCGCTCAATACCTACGCGGGCTTTCTCGGCGTCTCGGAAACCCAGCGCATGGCCGGCCGCAACTACGGCCTCAAAGGCTTGCGCTTTGTCTGGCACATCCTGATTCCGGCGGCGCTGCCGTCGATTCTGGCCGGTCTGAAAATTGGTTGGGCATTCGCCTGGCGGACCCTGATCGCGGCTGAACTGGTGTTCGGCGCATCGTCCGGCAAAGGCGGCCTGGGCTGGTACATCTTCCAGAACCGCAATGAGCTGTACACCGACAAAGTTTTTGCTGGCCTGGCCGCGGTCATCCTGATCGGCCTGCTGGTGGAAAACCTGCTGTTTGCCAACATCGAACGCCTGACCGTCAAGCGCTGGGGTATGCAGCGCTGATTTAACTGAAAACACTTAAACCTTGTGGGAGCAGAGCTTGCTCGCGATAAGGCTGAATGCGATCCAAAGTGAACCGCGTCCAGCTTTATCGCGAGCAAGCTCTGCTCCCACAGATATCAACAACATTTCTGATATGGGGTTTCAAATGGCAATTCCTTTCAAGCGCTCAGCCATCATCGCTCTGGCAGCCACCATCGGCCTGCTCAGCGGCGGCGCACAGGCCGAAGGCAAGATCAGCATCGCCCAGCAGTTTGGTATCGGTTACCTGATTCTGGACGTGGTGCGTGATCAAAAACTGATCGAGAAGCACGGTAAAGAGCAGGGCATCGACATCAAGGTTGACTGGAACAGCATCTCTGGCGCCACCGCCATGAACGAAGCACTGCTGGCTGGCGCGCTGGACGTAGTATCCGCGGGCGTGCCGCCGATGCTGACCATCTGGGACCGCACCAAAGGCAAGCAGAACGTTAAAGCCATCGCGTCGCTGGGCTCGATGCCCAACTACTTGCTGACCAACAACCCGAACGTGAAAACCCTCAAAGACTTCACCGACAAAGACCGCATCGCCGTGCCAGCCGCTGGCGTGGGCTTCCAGTCGCGTACCTTGCAGATCGAAACTGCCAAAGAGTTCGGTAACGACAACTTCAAGAAATTCGACAACATCTCGGTAAGCCTGCCGCACCCGGACGCCACGTCGGCGCTGATTTCGGGCGGTTCGGAAATCACTTCGCACTTCTCCAGCCCGCCGTTCCAATACCAGGCGCTGGAAAACAAGAATGTGCATAAAGTGCTGAGTTCTTACGACGTGCTGGGCGGTCAGGCTACGTTCAACGTGCTGTACACCACCGAGAAATTCCACGACGAAAACCCGAAAACCTACAAGGCGTTCTACGACGCCCTGGCTGAAGCCGAGAAAATCATCAAGGCCGACAAACCTGCTGCCGCCCAGACCTACATCCGCGTAGAGCAATCCAAGCTGGCGCTGCCGTTTGTAGAGAAGATCGTTTCCGATCCGGAAATCGACTTCACCATCACCCCGCAGCGAACCTTTATTTATGCTGAAAAACTGCAAGAGCTGGGTGTGTTGAAAAACAAGGCGGCGAGCTGGAAGGATTACTTCTTTGAAGAAGCCCATGGTGGTGCGGGTAGCTGATACCAGTCTGGAATATCCATCCACTGGCTGGCGTTGACCCTTGTGGGAGCTGGGCTTGCCCGCGATAAGGCTGAATGCGATCTAAAGTGAATCGCGTCCAGTCTTATCGCGGGCAAGCCCAGCTCCCACAAATCGCTATCCTTCCGACCCTGATCTGTAACTTCAACTCACGAAAAACACCCCTTTGAAGGCCCTTTCCTGCGGCTGTTTCCCTTTCTTCTGTGTGAAGTTTCCTAGAAAATCCTGAGCCCTTGCGCGTGCCAATTCCGGACACTAGGCTGCGCCCGTCACTGACCAATCAGTGATCGGGTTTAGCAGCCTGTCTGGACTACGTAACGTGCAATTACCGCTTTATGGCGGCTTTGCGTGGGGCACTTTCGAGTGCGCCGGATGCTTGCGTATGTCCACCGGTCTGCTAACCCGCGACGAAGCCGCCACCCCTTATTCGTTTAGCAGCGAACATCCGGTGGCCTAACCGGACATACGCAAATGAAAAAATTAACACCGGATCCACCGCTACCAACCCTCGAAGAGTCGCTGCTCCATGTCAGCGACCTACTCCGCTGCGCAGCCGCCACCGCCTATGAAACCGGCGATACCCTCAACGGCTCCAAGCGCGACCTTGCCTTTTCCGTCGTCCACCTGATCGCCATGGCCAAAGCCGAACTCGACCGCTCACTGGAACGCGTCGAACCCCGCTGAAGTTGGAGCACCGTGCTGGCACTGTTGAAATGAAGTCCTCATGTGGGAGCAGGGCTTGCCCGCGATAAGAACACCTCGGTTGCAGATAGATCACCGATACCTTATCGCGGGCAAGCCCTGCTCCCACAGGCTCAGTGCCAGCCGATACCCTGATTCCGGCCGTTTCACCCTCTTCTGCACAACCAATCACACACCTCAAGGAACCCTGATCTACGCTTAGAGTCGCATAGTCACGGCGCCACCCACTGTTTACAGCGAGGCACGCGCACGGCATCCGCATAAGGAGTCTGCATGCCCGTTTCCCCCTCTAAATTGGCGTTGTCCGGTCTGACGCTGGCGTTGGCCATTCTCGCCGGCTGCGGCAAAGAAGAAGCCCCTCCGGCCAATCTGCCACGCGTTTACGTGCAAGAAGTCGCAACTACTGACTACGCCGCTCAGGTGGCCCTGACCGGTGATG
Source organism: Pseudomonas caspiana (assembly GCF_040224095.2). Lineage (NCBI taxonomy): Bacteria > Pseudomonadati > Pseudomonadota > Gammaproteobacteria > Pseudomonadales > Pseudomonadaceae > Pseudomonas > Pseudomonas caspiana. The sequence goes on from NZ_CP167995.1 coordinate 87,974, forward strand.
TTCAGGCGCGGGTGCAGACGCAGCTTTCATTCCGCGTGGGCGGCAAGATCATTCAGCGCATGGTGGATGTGGGCGATCGGGTCACGGCCAGGCAAGTGCTGGCGAAGCTTGACCCCAAAGACTTACAGACCAACGTCGATTCCGCCGTCGCTGCTGTCGCTGCCGAACAGGCGCGGGTGACGCAAACCCGTGCGGCGTTCGTGCGACAGGAAAAACTGCTGCCCAAGGGTTACACCAGCCGCAGCGAGTACGATTCGGCGCAAGCCGCGTTGCGAAGCAGCCAGAGCGCGCTCAATGCGGCTCAGGCGCAGTTGGCCAATGCCCGTGAACAACTGAGTTACACCGCATTGATCGCCGACGCGCCGGGTGTGATTACTGAACGTCAGGCGGAGGTTGGGCAAGTGGTGCAGGCCACTGTGCCGATTTTCGGCCTGGCCCGTGACGGCGAGCGTGACGCGGTATTCAACGTCTATGAGTCACTGTTCGCCCAAGCGTCCGGCGATGAACCGGTGGTGGTGACGCTGCTGGATAACCCGCAAATCAAAACGGTCGGCAAAGTCCGTGAAGTGACACCCGCCGTGTCAGCCGAAACCGGCACCGTACAAGTGAAAATCGCCCTCGAAAAATTACCCGCTGGCATGGACCTCGGTTCAGTGGTCAGCGGGTCGCTGAACGCGCCGGGCAAAGCCAGCATCGAACTGCCGTGGGCCGCGTTGACCAAAGGTTTAGGTGATCAATTGGGCAAGCCAGCCGTGTGGGTGGTGGACGATCAAGGCAAAGCCAATTTGCGTGCCGTCACCGTTGGCCGTTACCTGACTGCCAAAGTCATCATCACCGATGGCCTGAAGGCGGGTGAGAAAGTGGTCGTGGCCGGTGGGCAGTTGTTGCACCCGGACATGCAGGTGGAAATAGCCGCCAGCGAGAAACAGAAAACCGCGAAGGTGCAGCCATGAAGCGTTTGTCGTGGTTGCTGTTGCTGCCATTCTTGAGCGCGTGCAGCAAAGAAGAGCCTGCGCCGGAACCGGTACGCCCCGTGCTGCATGTCGAAGCCAACGCGATTTCCGAGGAAAGCCTCGGACGTTTTGCAGGCAACATCGAAGCGCGCTTTGAAAGCACCCTGGGCTTTCGTGTCGGCGGACGGATCGCGCAACGCAGCGTGGATGTCGGCAGTGAAGTCGCCAAAGGCGCGCTGCTCGCCACGCTGGACCCTACCGATCAACAGAACAACGTGCGTGCTCGCCAAGGCGATCTTGCCCGCATTCAGGCGCAGTGGATCAACGCGCAAGCCAATGCCCGTCGTCAGCAGGAGTTGTTCGACCGTGGCGTGGGCGCTCAAGCGCAACTGGACATCGCCCAGACCGATCTGAAAACCACTAACTCGTCACTGGAGCAGGCCCGTGCAGCACTGAGCCAGGCTCAGGATCAACTGGGTTACAGCGAATTACGAGCCGATCACGCAGCGGTTGTTACTCGCTGGCAGGTAGAGGCCGGGCAAGTGGTCACGGCCGGGCAGGAGGTCGTAACGCTGGCCCGTCCGGACGTCAAAGAAGCAGTGATCGATTTGCCTGGAACCTTGGCTGATCAGTTGCCCAAAGGCGTCGAGTTCAAGGTCGCCAGCCAACTTGATCCGCAGATCAACACCACCGCGACGTTGCGCGAAATCGAGCCGCAAGCCGAACGCACCACGCGCACCCGCCGTGCGCGCCTGACCCTGGCAGAGACGCCGGAAGCCTTCCGCCTTGGCACCGCAATCAGCGTCAGCCTCAGCTCGGCCATCGCCTCGCGCACTGAGTTGCCGATCAATGCTTTGCAGGAGGTCGATGGCAAGGCGCAGGTGTGGATCATCGACCGGCAAAACCAGACGGTAAATCCCCGGACGGTGAACGTCATCAGTCGTAGCAGTGACAGTTTTGTATTGAGCAACGGGATCAAACCCGGCGAGTGGGTGGTGAGCGCCGGGGTCAACAGCCTCAAGCCGGGCCAAAAAGTTAAAGTCGATGAGGAAAGCCCGCGATGAAAGGGAGTTTTAACCTGTCCGAGTGGGCCATCAAACACCAGTCCTTTGTCTGGTACCTGATGTTCGTCGCGCTGTTAATGGGCGTGTTTTCCTACATGAATCTTGGGCGTGAAGAGGATCCTTCCTTCACCATCAAAACCATGGTCGTACAAACCCGCTGGCCGGGCGCGACGGTGGACGAAACCCTGGAGCAAGTCACCGACCGCATCGAGAAGAAGCTCGAAGAGCTGGACTCGCTGGACTACGTGAAGAGTTACACGCGTCCGGGTGAGTCGACGATCATGATTTTCCTGCACGACACCACTTCTGCCGGGGACATTCCGGAGATCTGGTATCAGGTGCGCAAGAAGATCGATGACATCCGCGCGCAATTCCCTCAAGGCACCCAAGGACCGTTTTACAACGACGAATTCGGTGATGTTTACGGGTCGATTTACGCGTTCACGGCGGATGGTTTTTCCATGCGCCAGTTGCGCGATTACGTCGAGCAAGTGCGTACGGAAATCCGTGAAGTGCCAGGGCTGGGCAAGGTCGAAATGATCGGCCAGCAGGACGAAGTGCTGTACCTGAATTTCTCCACCCGCAAGCTGGCGGCGCTAGGTCTGGATCAAAGCCAGGTGGTACAGAGCCTGCAATCGCAAAACGCGGTCACACCGGCGGGTGTGATCGAGGCCGGGCCGGAGCGGATTTCGGTGCGGACCTCGGGGCAGTTTGCATCAGAGAAGGATCTGGCAGAGGTCAATCTGCGCCTCAATGATCGTTTCTACCGTTTGAGCGACATCGCTGACATCACCCGTGGCTATGCCGATCCGCCCAAACCTCTGTTCCGCTTCAACGGCAAGCCAGCCATCGGCCTGGCCATCGCGATGAAGAAAGGCGGGAATATTCAGGAGTTCGGTAAAGCGCTGCATGGGCGTATGGACGCCGCAACCGCCAATCTGCCGGTGGGCGTCGGTGTGCATAACGTGTCGGATCAGGCCGAAGTGGTTGAGAAGGCCGTCGGCGGCTTCACCAGCGCGCTGTTTGAGGCGGTGGTGATCGTGCTGATCGTCAGCTTTGTCAGCCTCGGGATACGCGCCGGGTTGGTGGTCGCCTGTTCGATCCCGCTGGTGCTGGCCATGGTCTTCGTGTTCATGGAATACAGCGGCATCACCATGCAGCGGATTTCCCTCGGCGCGTTGATCATCGCCCTCGGCTTGCTGGTGGATGACGCGATGATCACGGTGGAGATGATGGTCACGCGCCTGGAGATGGGCGAGACCAAGGAGCAGGCCGCGACTTACGCCTATACCTCGACCGCCTTTCCGATGCTGACCGGTACGCTGGTGACTGTCGCCGGGTTTGTGCCCATCGGCCTTAATGCCAGCTCGGCGGGGGAATACACCTTCACGCTGTTTGCGGTGATTGCCGTGGCGATGCTGGTGTCGTGGGTCGTGGCGGTGTTGTTCGCGCCGGTGATCGGCGTGCACATCCTGAGTGCCAACATCAAAAAGAAAGACGAAAAAGAGAAGGAAGGGCGGATCGCCCGAGGCTTCAACAACAGCATGTTCTGGGCGATGCGACATCGCTGGATCACGATCATTTTCACCATTCTGCTGTTTGTGGGGGCAGTGTTCTCTATGCAGTTCGTGCAGAACCAGTTCTTCCCATCCTCGGATCGGCCAGAAGTTCTCGTCGACCTGAACCTGCCACAAAACGCTTCGATCAATGAAACCCGCAAGGTGGTGGACCGTTTTGAAGCGACGCTCAAGGACGATCCGGACATTGAGCGCTGGAGCACTTACATCGGCCAGGGCGCCTTACGCTTCTATCTGCCGCTGGACCAGCAACTGGAAAATCCGTACTACGCGCAGTTGGTCATCGTCAGCAAAAGCCTGGAGCAGCGCGCCGATTTGACCGACCGCCTGAACAAGCGTCTGCGCGAAGAGTTTGTCGGCATCGGCAGCTTCGTTCAGCCGCTGGAAATGGGGCCGCCGGTGGGGCGTCCGCTGCAGTATCGAATCAGCGGCGAAAACATCGACAAGGTCCGCCAGCACGCCATCGAACTGGCCACACTGCTGGACGCCAATCCTCATGTCGGCGAGATGATTTACGACTGGAACGAGCCAGGCAAAGTCCTGCGCATCGACATCAATCAGGACAAGGCGCGGCAGTTGGGCTTGTCGTCCGAGGACGTCGCCAAGCTGATGAACAGCATCGTCAGCGGCTCGCCTGTCACGCAGGTTCGCGACGACATTTACCTGATTGACGTCGTGGGCCGTGCTGAAGATGCAGAGCGTGGCTCGCCGGAAACCCTGCAGAATCTGCAGATTGTAACGCCGGGCGGTACGTCAATTCCGTTGCTGGCGTTTGCGACGGTGCGATACGAACTGGAGCAGCCGCTGGTCTGGCGTCGTGACCGCAAGCCGACCATTACGGTTAAAGCGGCGGTAGCGGATGACATGCAGCCGACGGATCTGGTCAAGCAGCTCAAGCCTGAGATCGACAAGTTTGCTGCGGGTTTACCGACTGGCTACAAGGTCGCGACTGGTGGCACCGTCGAAGAAAGTGGCAAGGCCCAAGGCCCGATTGCCAGCGTTGTGCCGCTGATGATCTTCCTGATGGCGACGTTCCTAATGATCCAGCTGCACAGCGTGCAGAAGATGTTCCTGGTCGCCAGCGTTGCGCCATTGGGCTTGATTGGCGTGGTGTTGGCGCTGATTCCGACCGGTACGCCCATGGGCTTTGTGGCGATCCTCGGGATATTGGCGCTGATCGGCATCATCATCCGTAACTCGGTGATTCTGGTGACGCAAATCGATGCGTATGAGCGCGACGGCTACTTGCCATGGGACGCCGTGGCCGAAGCGACCCAGCATCGTCGCCGTCCGATCCTGCTTACCGCCGCGGCTGCTAGCCTGGGCATGATCCCCATCGCCCGCGAAGTCTTCTGGGGCCCGATGGCCTACGCCATGATCGGCGGCATTATTATCGCCACCCTGCTGACGCTGCTGTTCCTGCCCGCGCTGTATGTGGCGTGGTACCGGATTAAGGAGCCGAGTGATGAGCAGCGGGAGCAGGCTGAAAAGGGTGGTGAGCCAGCTGTAAATCATTGACTCAATCGTCGGAATGCCGCCCAGACCAAGCCCGGCTCCCACAGCAAAAGCAAGCGCTGTGGGAGCTGAGCTTGCTCGCGATGGCTGCGCCTCGATTCGAGAAGCAGATACATCCAGCCAATTAATCCAGCGCTGTAGATCACCTGCCTGACCTACCTTTTGAGTTCCACTAGAGCTCAAAGGCAATGGAATGCGATCACCTCATCAATCTCGACAGTTACGCATTGGCCGCCACAGTGAAAAAGGCCGGATTTATCTCGTAACTGCTAACACCAAAGACCGCCAGCCGATCTTCGGCGATTGGCGAGTAGGTCGTCTTGTGGCGAAGCAGTTTAGGTTGGCTGAGCGTGACGGGTTGGCTCAGTCACTTGCTTGGGTAGTGATGCCTGATCACTTTCACTGGTTGCTGGAGCTAAAGAGTGGTTCGTTGAGCCGAGTGGTTGCGCGGACAAAGTCTCGCGCTTGCGTGGTGGTGAATGATCTTCAAGGCCGGACCGGAAGTATCTGGCAGCGCGGCTTCCATGACTATGCGATTCGGCAAGAAGAGGATTTAAAGGGCTTGGCTCGGTATCTGATCCTGAATCCTGTGAGAGCAGGACTGACCGAGCGAGTGGGGGATTACCCGCTTTGGGATGCTGCGTGGATTTAACCCATTTCGTAGATTGAGTCGAGGCCATCGCGAGCAAGCTCTGCTCCCACAGGAAATCGCGTTTATCTGGTTGAAATGCAGTCACTGTGGGAGCTGGGCTTGCCCGCGATAAGGGCGACTCGGTCTCAGGCTTTACGCCAAACACTCGCCAACCAAGGCTGCTGGTTCCGAGGCAAACCTGCCGGGCGATAGTAATGCTCCAACTCCACAAACCCCGCAGCGGTGAGCAGTTCTTGCCAGGATTCCAGAATCTCGTAGATCGAGTCGAGGCCATCGCGAGCACGCTCTGCTCCCACAGGAATCGGGTTTATCTGGCTGGAATGCAGTCACTGTGGGAGCTGGGCTTGCCCGCGATGAGGGCGACTCGGTCTCAGGCTTTACGCCAGACACTCGCCAACCAGGGCTGCTGGTCCCGAGGCAATCCAGCCGGACGGTAGTAATGCTCCAACTCAACAAACCCCGCAGCAGTGAGCAGTGCTTGTCAGGATTCCAGAATCTCGTAGATCGAGTCGAGGCCATCGCGAGCACGCTCTGCTCCCACAGGAATCGGGTTTATCTGGCTGGAATGCAGTCACTGTGGGAGCTGGGCTTGCCCGCGATAAGGGCGACTCGGTCTCAGGCTTTACGCCAAACACTCGCCAACCAGGGCTGTTGTTCCCGAGGCAACCCAGCAGGGCGATAGTAATGCTCCAACTCCACAAACCCCGCAACGGTGAGCAGTTCTTGCCAGGATTCGGATTCCGTAGATCGAATCGAGGCCATCGCGAGCAAGCTCTGCTCCCACAGGAATCGCGTTTATCTGGCTGGAATGCAGTCACTGTGGGAGCTGGGCTTGCCCGCGATAAGGGCGACTCGGTCTCAGTCTTTACGCCAAACACTCGCCAACCAGGGCTGTTGTTCCCGAGGCAACCCAGCAGGGCGATAGTAATGCTCCAACTCCACAAACCCCGCAGCGGTGAGCAGTTCTTGCCAGGATTCGGATTCCGTAGATCGAATCGAGGCCATCGCGAGCAAGCTCTGCTCCCACAGGAATCGCGTTTATCTGGCTGGAATGCAGTCACTGTGGGAGCTGGGCTTGCCCGCGATAAGGGCGACTCGGTCTCAGGCTTTACGCCAGACACTCGCCAACCAGGGCTGTTGTTCCCGAGGCAACCCAGCAGGGCGATAGTAATGCTCCAACTCCACAAACCCCGCACGGTGAGCAGTTCTTGCCAGGATTCGGATTCCGTAGATCGAATCGAGGCCATCGCGAGCAAGCTCTGCTCCCACAGGAATCGCGTTTATCTGGCTGGAATGCAGTCACTGTGGGAGCTGGGCTTGCCCGCGATAAGGGCGACTCGGTCTCAGGCTTTACGCCAGACACTCGCCAACCAGGGCTGCTGGTCCCGAGGCAATCCTGCCGGACGGTAGTAGTGCTCCAACTCAACAAACCCCGCAGCAGTGAGCAGTGCTTGTCAGGATTCCAGAATTTCGTAGATCGAGTCGAGGCCATCGCGAGCAAGCTCTGCTCCCACAGGAATCGCGTTTATCTGGCTGGAATGCAGTCACTGTGGGAGCTGGGCTTGCCCGCGATAAGGGCGACTCGGTCTCAGGCTTTACGCCAAACACTCGCCAACCAAGGCTGCTGGTCCCGAGGCAAACCTGCCGGGCGATAGTAATGCTCCAACTCCACAAACCCCGCAGCGGTGAGCAGTTCCTGCCAGGATTCCAGGTCGTGATATGAGCCATACCGGGGGCCGTTCCAGCCTTCGCGGTTGTCGCCACGGGGGTTGGAGCTGAAGAGGACGCCGCCCGGTTTCAGCGTGGCGTGCAGTTCGCTCAGCACGCGCGGCAGTTCCTGTTTGGGGATGTGAAACAGCACGGCGTTGGCGAAGATGCCATCGAAGCGTTCAGCAGGCAGGTCCAGCTCAAGGAAGTTCTGCTGCCACACTTCGCAGCCCGTTTCAGCGCGGGCCATTTCGGCAAAGCGCTCGGAGCCGTCCAGGCCCACCGGCGCATGGCCCATACCGCTGAACGTCTGCAGATCACGGCCGGGCCCGCAGCCGAAATCCAGAATCTGCCACGGCGCCGGGCCTTCAATGTGGCGCAGCAACGCGGCAATGTTCTGGCTGACGTCGTGGTCGCGGGTGCCTTCGCGGAAGTCCTCGGCCACCTGGTTGTAGTGGCCAAGGGTTTTGTCGGTGATCTGTGCGAGGTCTTGCGCTTGGAGCTTCATGGCGACTCTGTCTGAGCAGTGAGGCGCCAAATATAACTCACTTAGCGCTTGTTCAGACCTCTGGCCAGACGATCGCCGCCCAGTTGAATGACTGCAACGAGAATCACCAACAGCACGATCACGGTCAGCATGATCTGGCTATCGAAGCGCTGATAGCCGTAGCGGTAGGCGATGTCTCCCAACCCGCCCGCGCCAATCGCGCCGGCCATGGCCGAGGAGTTGATCATGGTCACCAGTGTGATGGTGAAACCACCGACGATGCCCGGCAGTGCTTCAGGCAGCAGCACGTGCCAGATGATGTGCCAGCGGCGGCAACCCATGGCCTGCGCCGCTTCGATCAATCCGTGATCGACCTCACGCAAGCTGACTTCGGCGATCCGCGCAAAGAATGGCGTGGCGGCAATGGTCAGCGGTACCACCGCAGCCCAAACGCCATAGGTAGTGCCGACGATCATTCGGGTGAACGGAATCAGCGCCACCATCAGGATCAGAAACGGAATGGAGCGGAACAGGTTCACGAAGCCGCCCAAGACCTGATTGAGTGCAGGCGCTTCATAAATCCCGCCTTTGCCGCTGGTGACCAGAATCACTGCCAGCGGAATGCCCAACACCAGTGCGATAAACGATGAGACGCCGACCATCAGGAAGGTATCGATGGCGCCTTGCAGCAAGCGATCAAACCACATAGCCCAGTACCTCCGCGTGTTGCGCTTGTTTGCGCGCCTGGTTCAACAGGGTGTCGACGCTGTGCGGCGAGCCAGCCACTGACAGCAGCAGGTGGCCCAGCGCACGCCCTTGAATCCGTTCAACACCGCCTTGCAGCAAGCTGACGCGGCCACCGAGTGCCGCGAACAGCGCAGCCAGATCCGGCTCTTCACCGCTGTCGCCCGTGAAGTGCAGGTCCAGCACGACTTTGGCATCAGGGGTTTGCGGCTGGGCAGCCAGTCGCGCTTGAAGGTCTTCCGGCAAGCCATGCTGCAGAGGTGCGAGCAGGGTTTTGCTGACCTCATGCTGCGGGTTGCCAAACACTTGCCAGACCGGGCCCTGCTCGACGACACGGCCTTGTTCGAGCACCACGACGCGGTCGCAGATATCGCGAATCACGGCCATTTCATGGGTGATCAAAATGATGGTCAGGCCCAGGCGCTGGTTGATCTCGCGCAGCAGACCGAGGATCGACTGGGTGGTCTCAGGGTCCAGCGCTGAAGTGGCTTCGTCGCAGAGCAGAATCGCCGGGTCATGCACCAGCGAGCGGGCAATGCCCACGCGCTGTTTCTGGCCGCCGGACAATTGCGCCGGGTATGCCTTGTGCTTGTCTTGCAGGCCCACCAGTTCCAGCAGTTCAGTGACTTTGCGCTGGCGCTGTTCCTTGGGCACGCCCGCCACCTTGAGCGGCAGCTCGACGTTTTGCCATACGGTTTTGGCCGACATCAGGTTGAAGTGCTGGAAGATCATGCCGATGCGACGGCGCAGCTCCACCAGCTTGTCTTCATTGAGTTCGCCAATGTCGGTCTGCTCGATCAGCACCCGGCCGCTGCTGGGTTGTTCCAGGCGGTTGATGGTGCGGATCAGCGAGGATTTGCCCGCGCCGCTGCGGCCGATGATGCCGAAAATCTCGCCTTTCTGGATCGCCAGGTCGATGTTTTGCAGCGCATCTACCGGGCCTTGCTGACCCTGATAGGTTTTGCCCAGATTAATGAACCGCACGTGCGCGCGGTTCAGGTCGGCGTGCAGTTCGGCCTTGGTTGTCGAATGATCTGCCGAGTGCGCTGCGCCCGTGGGTTCGAGTGGCAGTTGGCGTTGCACGGATGCATTCATATCAACCTTCCCAGCCGGCTTGGTAGAGCTTGCCGTTAACCTTGTCCAGCGTGGCGCGCACGACTGGCGAGTGCTGGTAGATGTCGATGAATTTGGCCAGGCGTGGATCATCTTTGCTCTGCGGCTTGATCACGAACTGGATGACGTATTCCGGGTGATCAAGACCGTCAAAGAGGATGGCCGATTCGGCGTCGAAGGTTTTCGACAGGCGAATGTAGGCGGGGTAGCCCTGAACCAGATCAGCGTCGTCATAAGCGCGAACCAGTTGCACGGCCTCGACCTGAATCAGTTTGAGCTTCTTCGGGTTGGCGACGATGTCTTCCTCGGTGGCCTTGTAGCCCACGCCTTGCTTGAGGGTAATCAAACCGGCCTTGGCCAGCAGTTGCAGACCGCGACCGCTGTTGATCGGGTCGTTGGCGATGGCCACGGTGGCGCCGGTTGGCAGTTCATCGAAGCTTTTGTACTTCTTGGAGTACAGGCCGACGTTGTTGATGATCCCCGGCGCGTATGGCACCAGATCAAACCCGGCCGCTTCTTTGGCGTTGGTCAGAAACGGAATGTGCTGGAAGTAGTTCACGTCGATATCGCCCGCCGCGAGGCTGACGTTGGGCGCGATCCAGTCGGTGAATTCCACCAGCTCGACCTTCAGGCCTTGCTTGGCTGCTTCCTGGACAGCGGCTTCCAGCGGGATGGCGAAAGCGGCGGTGGTGCCGACTTTAAGAGGCGCGTCCGCTGCATGGGCGGTGAGGGCTAAGAGGCTGAGTGCCAGGGTGCTGATGAGTTTTTTCATGGTGGATGTCCGATGTGTTGCAGGGGTTAGTTGTGTTGTTTGTTTGGTTTGATCGCATTCAATTGTGGTAGCCAGGCTTGCCTGCGATTGGGTTTCCACGCCATCGCGGGCAAGCACCGCTCCCACAGGATCTACGCCATCAGCGGGATCTGTAGCTCGCTCCGACATGCTGCTCTGGCAACCGCGCGCCGCCCTCTGGAAAAAGCTTCTCGCGCAGACTGCCGCTGTCGTAAGCGGTTTTGTAGGAGCCTCGGCGTTGCAGCTCGGGGATCACCAGGTCAATGAAGTCCACGTAGCTTTCCGGGGTGACGATGCGGGTCAGGTTGAAGCCGTCCAGACCGGTTTCGGCGATCCACGATTCCAGCTCGTCGGCGACCTGTTCAGGTGAACCCACCAAGGTGATGTAGCGCCCGCCCAAGGCGTGCTGGTCGAGCAGTTTTTGCCGGGTCCAGTCGTTGTTCTTGAGGTTCTTGGTCGCCGATTGAATGGCGTTGCTCTTCACGTACTGGATCGGTTCATCCAGCTCGTACTGGGAGAAATCGATGCCGGTCGAGGCGGCGAAGTGCGCAACACCGGCTTCGGCGCTGGCGAACTCGCGATACTCCGCAAGCTTGGCCTGCGCTTCGGCTTCGGTTTTGCCGACGATCACGTTCAGGCCCATGAATACTTTGATGTCTTGCGGGTTGCGCCCTGCCGCGACGGCACTGGCGCGCACCTTGTCGACCTGCTCCCGGGTCGCGGCTTTGTTCTGGCCGCTGATAAATACGCATTCGGCATGTTGCCCGGCGAACTGCAGACCGCGATCCGAGCTGCCGGCCTGGAACAGCACCGGGGTACGTTGAGCGGAGGGTTCACACAGGTGATATCCCTCAACCTGATAGAACTCGCCTGTGTGCCTGACTTTGTGAACCTTGTCCGGCTGGGCGTAAACCCGCTGCTCGCGATCATTGATGACCGCGTCGTCTTCCCAACTGCCTTCCCAGAGTTTGTAGAGCACTTGCAGGTATTCGTCCGCCTGATCGTAGCGGCGGTCATGTTCGACTTGCTCAGTCAGGCCCATGGCCCGCGCAGCGCTGTCCAGGTAGCCGGTGACGATGTTCCAGCCCACCCGGCCACGACTCAGGTGATCCAGCGTCGACATGCGCCGGGCAAACAAATACGGTGCTTCGTACGTGAGGTTGGCGGTCAGACCGAAGCCGAGGTTTTTGGTAACGGCGGCCATGGCGGAGACCAGCAGCAGCGGATCATTGACCGGCAACTGAATGGACTCTTTGAGCGTCACGTCCACCGAGTTTTGATAAACGTCATACACGCCGACGATATCGGCGATGAACAAGCCATCGAACAGGCCCCGCTCCAGCAGCTGTGCCAGTTCGGTCCAGTATTCGAGTGTGTTGTATTGGGTCGAGGTGTCCCGTGGATGGGTCCACAAACCATGGTTGATGTGGCCAATGCAGTTCATGTTGAAGGCATTGAGCAGGATCTTTTTCTTCGCCATCAAATCGTCCCCCGCAGTGGAGGATTTTTGTCATTGAGGTAGTAATTGCCGATGGCGTGATACTTCCAGCGTACCGGGTCGTGCAGCGTGTGGACGCGGGCGTTGCGCCAGTGCCGGTCAAGGTCATGCTCGGCCAGAGTCGCCTGACTACCAGCGAGTTCGAACAGCGTGCTCCCCGCCGCGAGTGAGATTTCAGTGCTGATGGCGCGGGCTTCGGCGACGGCAATTGATGCGGCGGCCACGGTCTCGGCGTTAGTGTCTGCCTGGGCGATATTCAGATACTGCCCGGCCCGGTCCAGCAGCGCTTCGGCGGCATACAGACGAATGCTCAATTTGCCGAAGCTGCTCAGGGTCAGCGGATCGTCCACGGCCTTTTCGATGCCGGAGTCGATCCAAGGGCGGGTGCGCGTACGAACGAAGTGCAGAGCGTCTTCGAAAGCAGCGCGGGCGATGCCGGTGTCGATGGCTGCATGGAGGATTTGTGCCAATGGCCCGACGGTGGTCGGGCGCTCGAATGCGCTTTGGAATGCCACGACGTCGCGAGCGTCCACGTAGACGTTTTCAAAGACCACCGAGCCGCTGCCGGTGGTGCGCTGGCCGAAGCCGCTCCAGTCGTCGATGACGGTCAGGCCCTCACTGTCAGCGGGCACGAAAGCCAGTTGCTGAACGCCGTTTTCGTCGATGACCGAAGTCGGAATACGCTGGGCATACAGTGCGCCAGTCGAGTAAAACTTGCGGCCGTTGATGCGATAGCCGTCGCCGTCGCGACTCAGGCGGGTGGTGCGATCGTGGGCTGTCTTGGTACCCAGTTCGGCCAGCGCATTACCGAAGCGCAAACCTGCCAATGCTTCGGCATACAGACGCTGCTGCTGTTGCGGGCTGCCGTTAACGCGCAGTACTTCAAGTGCATAGAAATGGTTCTGAGGAATTTGCCCCAACGACCCATCCGCCTCGGCGATCAGGCGGATGACTTTCGCCAGGGTGACATTCGACACGCCTGCGCCGCCAAATGCCTTGGGCACGCTGATGCCCCAAAGGCCCGAGGCGCTGAACAGATCCAGTTCGGCATGGGGTAGCCGACGCTCCTGATCACGCACCGCGCTTTCACGTTTGAAGTGAGCGGCGAGTTCCTGGGCAATGTGCAGGGCCTGTTCATCGTTTTCGATCAGGGCAGCCCGTTCCCGCAGTGGGGATTGCAAACTCATAACGTTGTACTCCAGTGGTCTGGTTTAAATCCACGAATGGCGGGCGGGCAGGGTGCCGTTGAGGTGCCACGCGCCGACGGCGTGGTATTTCCAGCGCACAGGGTCATGGAGGGTGTGAACGCGGGCGTTGCGCCAGTGTCGGTCGAGGTTGAACTCGGCCAGGGTGGCGCGGCTACCAGCCAGCTCGAACAGTTTTTCGCTGGCTAGCAGTGACACTTCAGTGGTCAGCACCTTGGCGCGGGCAACGGCTATCGAGGCGCGTGCAGCGGCGTATTCGTCGATGGGGCTGGCGTTGACTTCATCAAGGACTCTGGCCGCTTCGCGCAACAGCGCTTCAGCCGCGTGCAGTTCCAGTTTGAGTTTGCCGATGTCGGCGATCACGTAGAGGTCATCACCGGCGCGCTCGACCTGAGCGTCGACCCAAGGCCGGGAACGCTCACGCACGAACGAGATGGTGTCGTCGATGGCGCCACGGGCGATGCCTGCGTCGATGGCCGCCTGGATCAGTTGAGAGACTGCGCCCTGAATATTGGGTGTCAGCGACAGACGCCAGTTTTCGACCACCTGTTCGGCGTCAACCGGCACGTTGTCGAGCAGTACGGTTCCGCTCGCGGTGGTGCGCTGGCCGAATCCCGACCAGTCGTCGACGATTCGCAGGCCCGCGCTACCCCGTGGCACAAAGGCCATGATCTGCTGGCCTTGATCGTTCAGCGCCTTGACTGCGACCCAGTGTGCGAACAATGCGCCCGTGGAGTAGAACTTCTGGCCGTTGATGACCAGACGCCCTTTGTGATGGGTGATGCGAGCCTTGAGCTCCAGAGTGTTTTTAGTGCCGCGTTCAGGTCCGGCATTGCCGATCCGCCAGCCGTCGAGCACGCTCTTGAGCAACACCTTTTTCTGCTGCTCGTTGGCGCTGCCCAGCAACAAGTGGATGATGCCGAACTGGTTTTGCGGGATCTGGCCCAGCGCCGGGTCAGCGGCAGAGATGATCTTGAATACTTCAGCGATGGTGACGAACGATACTTGAGGCCCGCCATACGCGCGCGGAATGGAAATACTGCCCAAGCCACTTCGGGTGAACGCTTCGATCTGCTGCCAAGGGAGCAAGCGTTGAGCATCACGCTCTGCAGCCTGCAGGCGGGCTTGTGCAGCCAATGCGTGGGCGGCTTCGATTGCCTGGGCGTCATTTTGTAATATCCGCGCAGGATGCAAAGGCGGCGCGATATCCGCGTCGTTATCAATCAGGGTGGTGTGAGACGTTGAAACGACCATTCAAACCTCGCAAAAACGCCGTCCAGAGAAGGCGAAGAAAAAACACGATGTCCGGTGGTCCGGTGCATATACCCTAAGGCGACTAAAAAATTAAATATACGAATTTTTTGGAATAAGCATAGAAGGCTAAATCACGGCTGCTCATGCGGTCTGAGCGTAGGTCAGGCAGGAGCCGAGCAGAACAATAAGAATGCATAGTTTGACGGGCTTGCTTACTTTCATGAGGAGTGTCCTGAATGGCAATAGCTTGTTCAGGGAAGCCTAGTCAGTTGTTTGTATAGGTTATGCCGGGAGGCGTAGGTAAATATGTAAATGTTTGTAGGATTATTCTTGGGGGTGGCCTGGCTGTGAGTCAGTTCTCGGTTTCTGATACGTAAGCCGATATACGAAGTTTTGATGCCTTCGCATATCGGCGTGAATTAAAAACTGTTCACTCATACCCTTGGTGAATATCCAGGGTGCTGACGTTAATTGCCCGTGGCGGAGCCCATCGAGAATTGTTGCCAACTCGATCAATAACGCAATAGGTCACCTCCAGTTGCGGTTCATCGCCAGCTTCCAGAATCAAAGTGGCAGGTACGATCAGCGTGACGGGTTTACCGACGTCGTCGGCCTCCAGCGGTTCCAGATCCATGCGCACATCGCCCCAGCGCAGGGTGATTTCGTCGCAAGGCGCCATGTTCAGGTAAGGCTCGATGGACAGTGGCAGGCCTTTCTTGACGTCGCTGGTGATCAGGCCGTTGCGGATCACGGTATCGGGCAGTGAAACCGGTGCGAGCCCCTGGTTCTCTTCGTCGCTGTCGTTGATCAACAGCCCGCCGGGCATGTCCAGCTTCACCCTCAGCCTACGGCAAGGTGAGGTAATGGGCGCTCCGCCGACCTTCATGAGCCGGTAGTAGGTCTTGATCGTGCCGCTTTGCAGGAAACTCTCCGGTACCCGTAGGACCATGGTGTAACCGACGTCGGACTCATCAAGTAATTTCGATGCGACGTAGCTGCCGCCCCAAAATAATTCGATCAGATCGCCTGCGTCCATGTCCGGATAGGGATCAATGTTGACCAGCAGGTGGGCCGCGGCACGGATGCCTACGCCATGTCTGTGAGCCTGCGGGACATACGGTGGGAACAGTTTTTGACCGCTGGTTTTGCCAAGTGTGTGAGTCATGTCTGAATGCCCGTCATAATTGAGTTGGTCATTGATAGTTGTAACAAAGTTGTAAGTGACATCATTGATAAGCACCTCGAGTTCAGCCTGTGGATAGTTAACGTATAGATTCGGTTTATGGGAAGCATTACAAAGTGTCGGTAAATTCCGCTTGTAACTGTCCGAAGGTGATGAGGTTTTCTGTTGTTCTTGAGCTAATGTCGTTTGCGCATATCTGTCAAGGCGCTAATGGATTGAATGTTAGTTGTTTGAGTAAATAAGATTATTCCTACATGAAATGATCGAACTGTTGACCGTAACGACTTGGTCCGTCCTACTTGTTGAAATATCGGGTTATGTTTATTGCGCAAGAAAACCTGCTAGCTGACAAAGCTGGTAAGAACTCAAATACTCACAGACTCGCCTTGCCCTGTAATGGATGGCAATCGAGACAGGCTTTGCGTTCAGTTTTTTAGATGTTTTTTGCGGGGGCTTTAGGCAGCGATCAACGGCTAGATTGATCAATTGATTGATGTACAAATGTAAGGCGAGCGGAAACAGCGCCAGAAGGCGCCAGTTTCCGGAAAGTACCTTGTAGGATCAGGAGCGGCTGCGCTCCAGAAATTGCCGCGTTCTTTCTTCACGAGGGTTGGCGAACAGCTCTTTCGCGTCGCCCTGCTCGACGATTACGCCCTTATCAATGAATACCACGCGGTTGGCTACGTCTCGGGCGAAGTTCATTTCGTGGGTGACGATGACCATGGTGCGGTTTTCTTCAGCCAAGGCGCGAATAGCCGTTAGCACTTCGCCCACCAACTCAGGATCCAGAGCAGAAGTGGGTTCGTCGAACAGAATCACTTCCGGCTCCATGGCCAAGGCACGGGCGATAGCCACGCGTTGCTGCTGACCGCCCGACAAGCGCCGTGGGTAGGCGTCTTCCTTGCCTGCCAGACCCACTTTGGCCAGCAGTTGCCGACCCAGTTCGGAGGCTTTTTCACGCGGCATCTTCTTGACCACGACCGGGCCTTCAATGACGTTCTCCAGCGCGGTGCGGTGCGGGAACAGATTGAAGTTCTGGAACACAAAACCCACGTGCTGACGAAGCTCTCGGATCAGGCCTTGCTGCTTGCTCAGCGGACGGTTGCCGTCGATTTCAATGTTGCCCACGATGATCTTGCCGCTGGTGGGCTCTTCCAGGAAATTCAGGCAGCGCAGCAGGGTGGTTTTACCCGAACCGCTAGGACCGATGATCGCTACGACCTCGCCGGCCTCAACCTTCAGGTCGATGCCTTTGAGCACTTGCTGACCCTTGAACTCCTTGGTCAGTTTTTCAACCACGATCATGCTTCAGGACTCCACATCATGGCGGTTGACTCTCTCTTCCAGACGGTTCTGCAGGTACGAAAGCGCCGTGGCCAGGATCCAGTAGATCAAGGCGGCCGCCAGGTACATGGTGAAAATTTCGAAGGTGCGGGCGGTGATCAGTTGTGCCTGACGGAACAGTTCCGGCACCTGAATAGTGGCCGCCAGCGCGGTGTCTTTGACCAGCGAGATAAAGCTGTTGCCCAGTGGCGGCAATGCAGTGCGCGCGGCTTGAGGCAGAATGGCCCGGCGCATGATTTGCGCGCGGGTCATGCCGATACTTGCACCGGCCTCCCATTGGCCGCGATCCACGGACGCGATAGCGGCGCGCAGGATTTCACAGGCATACGCACCCATGTTCAGCGAGAAACCGATCAGCGCAGCGGTCAGCGGTTCCAGCTCAATGCCTAGTTCCGGCAGGCCGTAATAGATCATGAACAGTTGAACCAGCAGCGGCGTGCCACGAAAGAACGACACGTAAACCCGGGCGATACCGCGCAGCAGCATCAGCGGTGACAGGCGCATGAGCGCCAGCCCGAAGCCCAGCAGCAGGCCGAAGAACATACCGCCCAGGCTCAGGAAGACCGTGTAGTACGCGCCCTTTATCAGAAAGGGCGCGGAGTCCAGCGCAAGCTTTAGACCCTCTTCAATCATTTGGTCACGTCAGCCTTGAAGTACTTCTGCGACAGCTTGGCGAGGGTGCCGTCAGCGCGCAGTTTGTCGATGGCCTTGTTGATGGCCGCAACCAGTTCAGGCTCACCTTTGCGAATGGCAATACCGGATTCCTGACGGGAGAACGGTTCGCCGGAAACTGCAAGGCTGTCCTTGGTTTTGGCGATCAGCTCCAGTGCAGCCAGACGGTCAACCAGAATGGCGTCGATGCGGCCGACACGCAGGTCCTGGTATTTGGTTGGATCATCGTCGTAGGTTTTGACGACGGCGTCCGGTACGTTTTCTTTGAGCCATTGCTCGTAGTTAGTACCCAGACCTACACCCACTTTGGCGCCTTTGAGGTCTGCTGCGGTTTTGAACTTGGCTGCGTCTTTCTTCTGCACCAGCGCCTGAATACCGGAGATGGTGTACGGCTCGGAGAAGTCATACTTCTTCTTGCGCTCTTCGGAGATCGTGACCTGGTTGACCACCACGTCCAGACGCTTGGACTCCAGCGCCGCGAGGATGCCTGCCCATGGAGTGGCTTGCAGTTGCACCTTCACGCCCAGCTCTTTGGCCAGCGCTTCGGAGAACTCGACTTCGAAACCGGTCAGTTTGCCGTTCTCATCCACGAAGCTGAAAGGAGGATAAGTGCCTTCAAGCCCGACCTTGATCGTGCCGGCTTTTTTGATTTGATCCAGTTGTTCGCCTGCAATTGCCTGGCCCATCAAACTGGAACCGAGCACCAGGCCCAGAGTGGAAAGAAGAACGGTGCGCCGAATGGCAGAAATAATCATGACTAGCCCCATTTAAGTTGTTTGGTTTCAGGCAAGAATCGGACCTGACGAACGCTACGTTGGCAGCGAATGTTTATCCAGCTTTTTCAACGCTTTGATCCGTGCTGGCGGCGATCATAAGAGCAGCTGGTTATGGCTCAAAATAACTAAAAACCTGATTTATATTCGCTTATAGAATATGGCGCCTCTTTTTCCGGAAATACCTACAGCTTCGGCGCGATCTGACATTCACCAGCTAATTCACACGATACATATGGACCGGAGCTGGGGCGATTTCCTGTAGGAGCGCGCTTGCCCGCGAAAGCATTCACACTGACGACAAAGTATGCGGCTCCGAAGTCCAATCGCGGGCAAGCACGCTCCTACAGAGCCCTTTTGGCTGAGGTATAGCTCCGTGTCAGAAACGCAGCACTATCCTCTTGCAGGGCATAGACTCCCGCCCGCTAAAAACAGCTCAAGCAAACACACCCGGATAAGCAAACAGTGCGGGTGCACCACCGGTGTGCAGAAAAATCAGCGGGCCGTCATCAAAGCGACCACGGCCAATTCCATCCAGCAATCCGGCCATGGCTTTACCGGTGTAGACCGGGTCCAGCAACAGACCTTCGTGACTGGCTACTAGTTTTATCGCAGACAAAGTGCCCGCATTCGGTTCGCCATAGCGCGGGCCGAAATACTCATCCCACAGTTCCACGTTAAAAGCATCAGGCAGTGCTACGCCTAACAACTCGGCGGTGCGTTCGGCCAGGCTTTGCACTTTCGGGCGTTGAGTTTCTTCAGGGCGCGACACGGTTACGCCAATCACGGGCAACTGCGGCAAGGCCTCAGCCAAGGCAAGGGCCAGCCCGCTATGCGTACCGGCGCTACCGGAAGCCAGCACGACAGCCGCGAAATCCAGCCCGGTCTGTTTGATCTGTTCGGCCAGCTCAAGGCCTGCCCGCACATAACCCAGTGCGCCCACCGGGCTGGAGCCGCCAATCGGCACCAAGTAAGGTTTTTTGCCGCTGGCACGCAGACGCGCGGCCAATGCGTGCAACTGCTCGTCGGCGTTGTCGAGGTTTTCCACCATCTCGACCTTGGCGTCGAACAGGTCCAGCAGCAGACGATTGCCGTTGTGCAGGTAGTTGCTGTCTTCGGTGGCGATCGGGTTTTCCAGTAGCGCCACACAGCTCAGGCCCAGACGGGCGGCCAGGGCAGCGGTCTGACGCACATGGTTGGACTGAATCGCGCCCGCTGTAATCAGTGTGTCAGCGCCCTGCGCCAGCGCATCGGCGGCGAGGTATTCCAGCTTGCGAACCTTATTGCCACCCAAGGCCAGCGTCGTGGTGTCATCGCGCTTGATATAGATGTCGCGGCCCGCCCAGACCGACAGGCGCTCCAGTTTTTCCAGTGCAGTGGGGGCACCGATCAAGTCCAGGCGATTAAATTGAGCGAGCTGTTGTTTGATCATGAGGATAGGTAAGCCGTGTAAAGAGTCGCAGGACTATAAGCAGACGCTTCCTACAGGGCAACTTCTCACTGCTTATGCCCTCAGAGGAGAACACCTACTTAAATTGTTATTTTTTAGCCTGAAATGTTTGCCGTAGAGTGGCCGCATCAGCGGCCAGCGCGATAAGGCCGTACCCCGAACCGAGGAGAAGTCAGCGTGAGTGATATCCCAGAGGCATCCGCCGAAGGCCGATCCAGTCACTGGCAGTTGCAGCAGATCGTCAGTGAGCTGCGTACCGCGCGTGATGATTGGCGGGCACGTAACAAACGGGTCAGTGGTGAGCACGGCGGCCGAGAGCTGCCCTCCAGAGCTGCCATGCGCGACATTCTTGAAGCGCTCTGCGGCGCGCTGTTCCCCATGCGTCTGGGGCCGGTAGATCTGCGCGAAGAAAGTGAAGACTTTTATGTCGGTCATACCCTCGACGTCGCACTCAATGCGCTGCTGGCGCAGGCTCGGCTGGAGCTGCGCTACGTGGCACATCAACGCTCCGAGGACGTTCGTGCGCTGGATAAGCAGGCACTGGACCTGATTCAGGGCTTTGCCCGCGCCTTGCCGCAGATGCGCACGCTGCTCGACACTGACGTGCTGGCCGCTTATCACGGCGACCCGGCGGCCCGCAGCGTTGACGAAGTGCTGCTGTGCTATCCCGGAATTCTAGCCGTCATCCACCACCGTATCGCCCACCACCTGTACCGTGCAGGCTTACCGCTGCTGGCGCGGATCAGCTCGGAAATCGCCCATTCCGCTACCGGCATCGACATCCATCCCGGCGCGCAGATCGGCCCAAGCTTTTTTATCGACCACGGCACAGGCGTCGTCATCGGTGAAACCGCCATCATCGGCGAGCGAGTGCGCATCTACCAGGCCGTCACCCTGGGCGCCAAACGCTTCCCGGCAGACGAAGACGGCCAACTGCAAAAAGGCCACGCCCGCCACCCCATCGTCGAAGACGACGTCGTGATCTACGCTGGCGCAACGATTCTGGGCCGCATAACGATTGGCAAAGGTTCGACCATTGGCGGCAACGTCTGGCTGACGCGCAGCGTGCCAGCGGGTTGCAACCTGACGCAGGCTAATTTGTTGCAGCAGGATGATGGGAGTCAGAAGTAGATGTCGGCCTTTAATTGTCCTGTCGGCTTTCAATAGGGATAAATCCTACGGATGCTGCTAGCAGCATCCGACTTCTTGTTGCTGTGCGTTAGTGCAAAGTCCCGCCTTTTACCCAGGCCAAGGACTCGCCCATGTTCAACCCCGCCAATCGCGCCTCGTTCACGCTGGAAATCGACGGGCTTGAGCATGACTTACGAGTGCTGGCCTTCACGGCCAAAGAGTCCATCAGTCGTCCGTTCAGCGTACGCATCGAGTTGGTCAGCGAGCGGGCCAATCTCAAACTGGGAGAGCTGCTGCACCGCCTGGCGTTTCTGAAAATTGACGCTGAAGGTAATGGTTTTCACGGACAGATTGGCGAAATTGCCCAGGGTGATTCGGGCAAGCGCTTCACCCACTATTACATCCAGTTGGTGCCCAGCCTCAAGCGTCTGGAATACCGCCGCAATCATCGGATTTTTCAGGGCAAGACGGTCCCGGACATCATCGCGTTGGTCCTCAAGGATCACGCCATCTTCAGTAATGCGTTTGCTTTCAGGTTGCGCGAATCCTTCAAGCCTCGCGACTACTGCACCCAGTATCAGGAAACCGATCTGCATTTCGTGCGCAGGCTATGTGAAGAAGAGGGCATCCACTTTCATTTTCAGCACAGCCCGAGCGCGCATCTGCTGGTGTTTGCTGACGATCCGATTCAATTGCCGGTGCTCAAACCTGCGGTCTCATACGTGCAGAGCAGCGGGTTGGTCGCAGAAGCTTCGGTCATCAACAAATTCAACGTTCGTCTCGCAACACGTTCAGGCAAGGCCAGCCAGCAGAACTATCACTTTCAATTGCCCAAGGTGGACCTGCTCAGCAGCGCGGGCGTCGAAGGTCGTAGTGAGCTGGAGGATTACCACTATCCAGCGCCGTTCACCGACCTCAGCGTCGGCACACGGCAGGCGCGAAAGGCACTGGAACGAAACCGCAGCGACGTTCAACTGGCCAGTGGCAACAGCGATCAGAGCGCGCTGGTCAGCGGTCACTTGTTTGAACTGACGCATCCCAATCCGCAGTGGAGTCAGCAGTGGTTATTAACCTCGGTTTTTCATGAGGGTAAACAACCACAGGTGCTTGAAGAGTCCATGCCTCGCTCGTCTGAGCAGGGAGCATTTACCCAAGGCTATCGCAACCGTTTTGAGGCCATCCCCGGCAAGGTGCCGTTTCGTCCACCGCTCAGGCACCGCAAGCCACGGGTTCTAGGCAGCCAGCACGCGGTGGTCACCGGCCCGCAGGGAGAAGAGATTTACTGCGACGAATACGGCCGGACCAAGGTCAAGTTCTTTTGGGACCGCGAGGGTAGTCGCAACGAGCATTCCAGCTGCTGGCTGCGGGTGGCCACCGGCTGGGCGCAAGAGCAATACGGTACGGCGATGATTCCGCGAGTCGGTATGGAAGTGATCGTCGGTTACTTCGAAGCCGATCCGGACCAGCCTTACGTACTGGCTTGCCTGCCCAATGCCGGTACGCGAGCACCGCTGAACCTGCCCGCGCAGAATACCCAGACCGTGCTCAAGACCCAAAGCAGCCCTGGGGGCGCAGGCTTCAACGAGCTGCGCATCGAAGACCGCAAAGGCGCCGAGTCCATTTCCATCCGTGCTCAACGCAACTGGTCCGAGCACGTCCTCAACGATCAGTCGATTCAGGTGGATAACCAGCGCAAGGTCAAGGTCACCGGCTTGTCCAGCCACGAATCGCACGACGAAGAACACCACCTCACGCACGGGGCACGTAAAACCCAGGTGCTGGCCGATGATTCGTTGACGGTAGTGGGCAACCAGCACATCAGTGCTGCGAATCATCTGGTCAGCGCCGCGCAGGAAATCCACCTGTCGGCCGGGCAAAACATGATTGTCGACGCCACGCTCAGCACCACTATCAAAGCGGGCGGCCACTGGATATCGATTACTCCGGCGGGGATTTTTACCAGCGTACCGATTTTGCTGGGTGGAGTTCCTTTGCCGGGGATGCCTGCCGTTCCGGTCCCGCCCGTACCTCTCGAAAAACGAGTAGCGGTTCCGGGCGGTTCTTCCACGCCGGTAATGGACGTCTCGGTTCAACCCATCCGTGATGAGTTCGAAATTCTTCCCGCCCGTTGTGAGGCCTGCGAAGCCGCCAAAGCGGAAGAACTGGCGCAGGGAGGCCAGTCATGACCGCCCCCTCCCAGGCTAATTATTTATTGATCGACGGCGCGTTAAGGCCTGGCGCACTGGCCAGCCTTTATCAGCGTCATGAAATGTTTGAAATCGATCCGCTGTATTTGGGAACTCGCTGGAAAGACCTTTACGACCTTGGGCCGATTCTGGTCAAGCCTTTACCGGGCAGCACGCTCCTGTCGGACTGGTTCGATGATGAGGCGCTTCTGGCAGACTCAACGCTGATGTTTAGCGAGGCCTCAATTCAGGAAGTCGCCAGCCACCTTCGACGGCTTATCAGCCCGCCTGACTGTAACGGTGGCAGCGGTTTACTGCGCTTCGCCGATCCGCTGGTGGCGCATTTTTGGCTGTCGAGTTTTTCTGAATCGGAAAACCTGCATCTGGGCCCCATCCAGCATTGGTGGGTAGCCAAGCCAAAACAGACCTGGGAGCCACGTTCGCAGCCTTCATTGCAGATATTCAGCGGATCCAATACCGGGTTGCCTTGGGACAACCGCTGCGTACTGCTCGGACCCGACCAGATACTCGCGCTTGAGCAAACCCAACACTGGCGGTTTCTTGGGCGTGTTCACGCGTGGGTCCGTGAGCGAAACCCTTCGTTCTTTCTCGACATGAGCAGTCCGCAGATCACTGATTGGTTGGACTCCAGCCTGACAGCAGGCCTGGAATGGGGCCTTGTCAGCGAGCGAGGGCTGGTTATCTGGATCGAGACATGTGCCGACGATGGCCAGGACTTCGCCACTCGCCCGCATGGCCATTACCAAAGCTGGCTAACCCACGATCCGGCACACGCTCGCCTGTCTCCCGAAGCACGAATCAAAGCTTTCGACGCGCACCGCTATGCGCAAAAGGATAACGCTCATGGCTGATAAAAACGGTAACCCTCAGCAGTGTCGCAACGCTCGATTCTCTAATCGGCCCATGGCTAATCCGGGAGTTTGCCCGTTCAAAGGTCCGGATATCGCCATTGTGCCCATGCGCTATGCGCTGGATCGCTCGCGCTATGACGTCGATCCCGGTCGGCTCACGCCGCTGAGTGCCGAGGGCAAATGGAAATGCCCTCCCAAACTGCAAAGCCGCAGCTACACCTTGCGACAGCTGCGCGATGGTTTTGTGTATGTCTACGACGAAACCGATGAGGTGCTGCACGAGTACCGCTTTCAGGCGCATGACGCGAGCCTGACGCGGATTGTCTGGAGCGGTACGGAGCAAGATACCCGGTCTGCGTCAGGAGAAAGCCGCAGCCACCTGCTTTATCCCCGAACTCACAAGTTGCGCATGGCGTTTTCGCCGTATCAATGGACCTGGCGCATGTGCCAGATGATGAGTGCCAGCAGCGTGAAGCGTTCCTCATGGCTGCGGGAGCTGGACTTACGCGACTACTGCCGACAGATGACCGCCTGGCATGCGCTGCCGTTAACCCGCCTGAGCAAGCGGGTAGTGGCAGACGTGGATCCCCATCCCATCAACCATGACGGCCGTTTTGCTGATTCTGCCCATCCTCCTGTGGCGGACGAAGAAGGCAAATATCCATCTGTTGCCCTCGCGGCCGATGTGCTCTGGACCGGTAGCGTCGAGGACAAATTTAGTTCGGTACTGATCGCGCTGGACGATCCGTTAGCGATGCTCGAAGACCTCGGCATGCAGCTCGCAACGGATCAAGCGGCGCTTCATGAATTTCAGCTGGAGCACGAACACGCACTGAATATCGCGGGCGTCGTAGAAAAGCTATGCGGTGCAGCGGGTGACAAGTCGTTACTGCCTGCTGCGGTACTCAAAGATGAAGCGAAAACCCGGCAGTACATTCGGGATATCGAAGCGTACTTCGAGCAGCTTCAGGTGGAGGATGACCTCAAACAAAGTGCTGACGGTCAGGTTTTAGGGCTCATTGAATTGCCCTCTGCCGCCTTGGGCGATGAGCTCAAGGCTAATTACGGCAGTTTGCCGAATCCCGACCTGCGCCAAAGCTGGCAGGACCGCAGCAAGTGGCGTCGCGAGGTCGATCTGGAAGCAGCGCGGGAATACTCCGACACCCAGAACGCGCGACTGAAGACCCTGCGTGCGCAAGTCACTGAAACTCAGAATGACATCAAGGCATTAGTTGGCTACATCGGAACCGATCCGGTTCGACTGTTCATCGACACCACCCACTCCACCTCGCTGCTGTGCCTGCTGGACGTTGTTTCCGACCTGCTTCGCAACCTGAGTCAGGACCTCGGTTTCTCTCGCTGGCTGCAAGAGGAAGAAGAGAACAGCAAAACCCTGTTTGGCTTTGCTCGTTTCGGCTTCTCCCATGTAATCAAAGATGCCCTAACCGATGAAGCCAATCGCGTGATGCAGGGGATTTCCGATGTCACGGCATTAGTAGGGCGGGCAGGGGAACTGAACGGATTCCTCACCCACGATGCCTTGGCAGAAAAACCTTGGATCAAGGCGCTGAGCGAACCGGCGCAAATGACCCTGAATGCCTTGGTTGATCTGGCAAAAGGTGCTGGCAAGGCGACCTTGGAAAACATCCAGCTAGCATTCTTTCCGGTCGACAGTCGTTTGGCTAAAGGTGCCGTTAACGACAACGCCGCATTGTTGC
Source organism: Pseudomonas caspiana (assembly GCF_040224095.2). Classification (NCBI taxonomy): domain Bacteria; kingdom Pseudomonadati; phylum Pseudomonadota; class Gammaproteobacteria; order Pseudomonadales; family Pseudomonadaceae; genus Pseudomonas; species Pseudomonas caspiana. The sequence continues at coordinate 113,862 of NZ_CP167995.1, forward strand.
TACGCAATCTGCTCATGGGCCATGTGCTTCTCAACCACCCCGAGAAACTGCAGATCGACGAGGACTTCGCTAAACGCCACGCCGCTTGGAACGCCGAACTGAAAAAAGGTCGCGATCTCTACAAAACGGCTCAATACCGCTGGCTCTACCAGCCCCAACAATACGATCGCCGCGCCATAGCTTCGGTCATGCAAGACATCCAGCGCCAATTGACGCAGCACAGGCTCAACGAGCCGTTGCTGTTTGACTATCGCAGCAAGCGCTACGGTCAAGTCATGCAGACCAGGATCTCTAATTTCTTCGCCAAACACGGCCAGCTCACCCAGACATGGAGCAAACAGGCCAAAGCCTGGAGCGCCGAACACGGCCTTAACGCTGGCGCCATCACCTGGGGTATCGCCGCCATCAACCTGCTTAACACCTTCGTTACTTACGAGACCGCTAGCCGGGATGGTGAGTTGAATAAGAAGGATTGGGCGAAGGTGGCGTCAGCTGCGGCCTATACCGGGAATGCGTTGATGGCAGTGTTTGTCGAGACTGGTTGGGGGGCAATGAAAGATTTGGCGGTTTCTGGTAGCGACTCGAAACCCATCAAAATTACCCAGCAGTCTGCAGTTCAGTGGACTCGAGCGGGTAAATCCGACTGGGGGAAATTAATAAAAGGATTTGGTGCGAGGTTGGTTGGTTTAGGCGGGTTTGCTGTGGTAGCTGCGTCTTTGGAGTGGTGGGATATCGATGATGATTACCTGAATACGGACTCAGCGTTGGATAAAGATGTAATGGATATAAAGAAGATCTCAGTCCTTGGATTTGCAGTGGTGGGTGGGGCTCAATTGTCAGCTGGCATTGCAGCACTAATGGGTTATGGAGCACTAGCTGCCTTGGTCATGAACCCTTGGTTCATTGGTTTCGCAGCAGTGATTGGGGTGGTGTACCTTTTATCAACTCTGGCTCTCAACTATTTGAAGCGTGATGTAGTCGGCCATTGGCTGCACAAGTGCCGCTGGCCCCGCTACCCGGATGAACGTTTTAAAGATCAAAATGAGGAGAATCAAACATTTCTCGAAATTCAACTGGCTCCGGCTATTTTCATAAAGCCCACATTCCATGCCAGCCAACATTACTTTCCGGACATTGGTTACCTACCGACTGAGACCCAAAATGGCGCCTGGGTGCAACTGCGATTGCCCGGCACCATTCGAGGCGAGTTGGCGCATGTGAATTTGACTGCAACCGGCCGACCGCTTCCTGGCTTTCCGGTAGAGAAAGTTGGCGACAGCCTGAAGGACTGCTTCAGTGGCTACGGCACAGTTGAGGCTGTTGCTCAGTGGCGAAGAGTCTCTCCGCTCAAAACTCAGACCCACTTCAACGAGCCGCTGCAAACCATTTCGCCTCCAGCAGACGAAGACGTTATCTGGCAAACCTGGGTTCCGCTGACTGAAGGCGCGAAATATCTGGAACTGCAAGTTTGGTATCCGGAACACATTTTGACCATTCGAGAAGGCGACCAAGGTTATCGCTATCAGATTGAACTGACTCCAGAGGGGGATACTGATGGCAGCGAGAGTCGAGTGGTGGGTTCAAGTAAAAACTCACTGACGGTTGAGTCATTAGGCAGTCGCGCGGACGCTTTGCAGCTACCCGTTCCGCTGTAGTGATTACGAGTGCGTAATAGGAGCGAGCAAAAAACTTGCTCGCGGAAAGCTCCCTGTCTTTCACAAGGTTTGCTGACTGGTCAGGCCTGCCCCACTTGGGGGTGTTTAGTTCGAATGCTAAAGTTTTTCTTACATGAGAGTAGTTAAGTAAATGAGCGCGAAAGAGAATGCACAAGTACGTGAAGCCTCCATCGGCGCAGATGTACCTCTGGAGACGGAAGCCAGCTCGATTTTCATGCGCTGGGAGATAAAGGCCCATGCACATCCTACGTTATATGGGGACATACCCATGATTGCGCTTGGCGCATTTCCTTTTTTGTTTTTTCTCTACGGTATTTTTTTTCATGAGAACGAAAATACAAGGCACTCATTTATAAATTCAGGTGCGTTTGGCATGGCGCTGGTTTTTTTCATATGGATTGTAATCGCTCGACAAAAGACCTTCTATTCTTATCGCATTTCTGAGAAAGGCGGGGAAGTCGACTACTGGCTGTACTTTCCAAAATGCGCGGGTTGGATATTCAAAGGCATTGCCATTTTTGCCTTGGTCACCGTACTGGTCATTGTCTCAATTATGCCAATGATGATTTTTGCTTTGGTCGGCGTCGGCGCTATTACCATTCCGGCTGCGTTGAAGCTGCTGGCCTGGGAGAATGAGATTGATAGCGGCAGTTTTGAGTGGGGTAGAGTGCAGTTGATAGTGGCGGATCGAAAGAGAAGTCTCGTGGTTCTTCAGCGAAGATACCATCCCGATATTCCGTTTGAGCAAAACTACCTGTATTTCAAAGTTTTTTTGCCCAAGCAGCAGTTTGATGAGTTTGTTGAAACTTGCAAAAAACATGTACCTTCCACTGTGGATTTTGAAGAGGGGGACGCTGGATATTAGTCTGTTGGTCCGCATATTTTGGAGGTCAATGGAAGGGGGAAGCCTAGTCGTGAATTTCTTGTCTAAGTATCGATTTTGGATAGCTATATGTCGAAATTGAAAAAAAGGGTTAAGAGCAAGCCTAGTGTTCGCAAAGCTCCTCTGGTCTGGAAGATAAGAGCGCATGCACGACCTACTCTTCCTGCAGATATCGGAATGGGTGTGCTGTTTGTGCTTCCGATAACTTTATTTGCTTTTGGATGGCAAGGAGATGTTAGCGTTGAGACGAAGGGAACTCTTATTGGTGGGGGAGTGATTTCGGTTGTCATTTACTTATATCTCTGGGTTCTGGGCGTAAGGCAAAAGACAGTATTTGAATATCATGTGGATAAGTTTGGGGGAGATGTGACCTGCCAGCTATATTATCCAAAATACGCAGGACGCTTTTTCAAAGGCCTCGCCATCTTCGCCCTCATAGCCATCCTCTCCATGATCTCAATAGACCCAAGCCTAATTTGGATCGCTGCGGGGCCAGCGGGTATTTCCATCGCTGCGGCAATAAAGCTTCTCAACTGGGAAAACCCCATCGAGCATCATGCCACTGACTGGGCGCGCTATGACCTCGTCTTCATCGATCGCAAGCGGAAAATGGTCGTCCCCAGCTTTCATGCCGATCCCCTGGCAGGCTTCGAAATCCACCTCGAAAAAGCCAGAATCGATGACTTTGTTGCCTTCTTGAAGACCGTAATTCCACACGCTGAATTCCGCGAAGCTGAATGGAAGTGGTAACCCCTGAGCTACCTTGAATGCCCCAGTTCGGGGCGGTCTCTGGGCATCGCTCATATGCGTAGGTCATCGCCCCTTCGCAAGCACGGTGATGAATTCAGTTCGGATACTGATGTGTTTTTACATAGAGTAGTAGTAATGAGTTTGACACAGAATGCACAGGTACAGGAAACTTCCATCGAGGCAGATGTACCTCTGGAGAAGGAAGTGAGCTCTATCTTTATGCGTTGGGATATTAAGGCCCATGCGCATCCGACGGTATATGTGGACGTACCCACGATTGCGATTGGCTCGTTTCCATTAATGTGTTATCTCTATGGCGCTTTTTTTCATCAGAACGAAAATACTAAGCATCTATTCACTGATACGGCCTTGTTTGGCATGGCACTGGTTTTTTTCTTATGGGTTACAATCGCCCGACAAAAAACCTTTTACTCTTACCGCATTTCTGAGAAAGGCGGGGAAGTCGACTACTGGCTGTACTTTCCAAAATGCGCGGGTTGGATATTCAAAGGCATTGCCATTTTTGCTTTAGTCACCGTGCTGGCCATAATCTCAATCATGCCAATGATGATTTTTGCTCTGGTCGGCGTCGGCGCTGTTACCATCCCGGCTGCGTTGAAGCTGCTGGCCTGGGAGAATGAGATTGATAGCGGCAGTTTTGAGTGGGATAGAGTGCAGCTGATAGTGGCGGATCGAAAGAGAAATCTCGTGGTTCTTCAGCGAAGATACAACCCTAATATTCCTTTTGAGCAAAACTACATGTATTTCAAAGTTTTTTTGCCTAGGCAGCGGTTTGATGAGTTTATTGATGCTTGCAAACAATACGCCCCTTCCATAGTAGACTTTGAAGAGGGTGATGCTGGGTATTAGCCCATTATTTCACGTGTTTCGGAAGTCAATAAAAGGGAGGAGGGCGTGGTAGTAAGTTTCCTTTCTATGTTCTCAATAGACCCAAGCCTGATTTGGATCGCAGCAGGCCCGGCGGGAATTTCCATCGCTGCGGCAGTTAAGCTGCTCAACTGGGAAAACCCCGTCGAGCATCACGCCACTGACTGGGCGCGCTATGACCTCGTCTTCATCGATTGCAAGCGGAAAATAGTCGTTCCCAGCTTTCATGCCGATCCCCTGGCGGGCTTCGAAGTCCACCTCGAAAAAGCCAGAATCGATGACTTCGTTGCCTTCCTGAAGACCGTAATTCCACACGCTGAATTTCGTGAAGCTGAGTGGAAGTGGTAACCCCTGAGACACGTCGAAATCCCCAACCCGACAAGCGGTCCCAGCACGGAACGATTCCCGTGAACCGGGCGTCATAACCTCCCTTGAGCCAGCATCCATCGGCCTCGCGATTAGTCTCTGCGGGGCTTCCATGTTTTAATTGAACGCTTGTTCAACTAAAACCGGTGGTTCGCTGCCCGCTCATAACAGGAGGCTTACCCTTGCTGAATCCGTTTGTTGCTGTCTTTGCCTACGACCTTGAGGTGCATGGCTCATGAGTGCACCTGCTAGCCAATCCAGCGGTATGGTTCGCATGAATCCGCCGGTGTTTTATTTCGCGGCAACGGTTATTTTGCTGTTCGGTGTGTTGGTCATTTCCTTCCCTGAGACGGCTGGCCAGTGGTTGCTGGCGGCGCAGAACTGGGCGGCCAATACGGTCGGCTGGTATTACATGCTGGCGATGACGATTTATCTGGTCTTCGTGGTGGTCACCGCCTTGTCTGGTTACGGCAAGATCAAGCTCGGTGCCGACCACGACGAACCCGAATTCAGTTATCTGTCCTGGGCGGGGATGCTGTTCGCTGCCGGGATCAGTATCACGCTGTTCTTCTTCTGCGTCTCGGAACCACTGACTCACATGCTGCAGCCGCCGCAAGGCGAGGCGGGCACGACTGAGGCGGCGCGTCAGGCGATGCAGTTGCTGTTTCTGCACTGGGGCCTGCATGGCTGGGGCGTGTTTGCGTTTGTTGGTATGGCGCTGGCGTACTTCGCGTATCGCCATAACCTGCCGTTGGCGTTGCGCTCCGCGCTGTACCCGCTGATCGGCAAACGTATCAATGGTCCTATCGGTTATGCGGTGGATGGCTTCGGCATCATCGCGACTATCTTCGGTCTCGGTGCCGACATGGGCTTTGGGGTCTTGCACCTCAATTCCGGGCTCGATTACCTGTTTGATATTCCCCATACCCAATGGATTCAGGTCGGGCTGATCACGCTGATGATGGGCGCGGCGATTCTGGTGGCTGTGGCGGGTGTCGACAAGGGCGTGCGCGTCATGTCGGACATCAACATGCTGCTGGCCTGTGCGCTGCTGCTGTTTGTGTTGTTTGCTGGCCCGACGCAGCATCTGCTGAACACGTTGGTGCAGAACATCGGTGATTACCTTGGGGCGATCACTACCAAGAGTTTTGATGTGTATGCCTACGACAAGCCGAGCGAATGGCTGGGCGGCTGGACGGTGTTTTACTGGGCGTGGTGGATTGCCTGGTCGCCATTTGTAGGCCTGTTCATTGCGCGTATTTCCCGTGGCCGGACCATTCGTGAGTTCGTGTTCGGTGTACTGCTGATTCCGTTGGGCTTCACCTTGGCGTGGATGTCTATTTTCGGTAACAGCGCCATCGATCAGGTGCTTAATCACGGCATGGTCGCGCTGGGTCAATCGGCCATTGATGATCCGTCACGCACGCTTTATTTGCTGCTGGAAACCTATCCATGGAGCAAAACCGTTATTGCGGTGACGGTGTTCATCAGCTTTGTGTTCTTCGTCACCTCGGCAGACTCGGGCACGGTGGTGCTTTCGACGCTGTCGGCCAAAGGCGGTAACGCTGATGAAGACGGTCCCAAGTGGCTGCGGGTGTTCTGGGGTGTGGCGACTGCGCTGGTGACCAGTGGCTTGCTGTTCTCCGGTAGTATCGATGCGCTGAAGTCTGCGGTGGTGCTCACGTCGTTGCCGTTCTCGCTGATTCTGCTGTTGATGATGTGGGGTCTGCATAAAGCATTCTTCATGGAGTCCCAGCGACAGATCGCGCAGCTGTACTCGTTGGCCCCGGTGTCGGGTGCGCGACGTGGCGGCTGGCGTCAGCGCTTGAGCCAGGCCGTGCATTATCCGTCGCGAGACGAGGTGTATCGCTTCCTCGACCAAACCGTGCGCCCGGCTATCGAAGACGTCACGGCGGTGTTTGCCGAGAAAGGCCTGAACGTAGTCAGTCAGCCGGATCCGGCCAACGACAGCGTCAGTCTGGAAATCGGCCATGGCGAAGAACGTCCGTTCATTTATCAGGTGATGATGAAAGGCTTCTTCACGCCGTCGTTTGCGCGTGGCGGAATGGGCTCCAAGCAGTTGAACAATCGTCGCTATTACCGCGCCGAAGTACATCTGAGCGAAGGCAGTCAGGATTACGACCTGGTGGGTTACACCAAAGAGCAGGTCATCAACGACATCCTCGACCAGTACGAGCGCCATATGCAGTTCCTGCATTTGGTGCGCTAGGTCAGTGAGACCATCTCACCTAGGTCCTGCAGGTTTGCTTAGATTCTGTGGGAGCCGAGCTTGCTCGCGATGAACGATGACACGGTGCCTCTGAGTGACCGGGTCGACAGTATCGCGAGCAAGCTCGGCTCCCACAGGGATTTGAGTCAAGGATGACTCTCGGTTCGCATCGATCTACGCCAACCCGCCGTTGGCGCGCAGGATCTGCCCGTTGACCCAGCCTGATTCCGGTCCGGCCAGAAAGGACACGACATTGGCGATGTCTTCTGGCTGACCCAGGCGCTGCAGCGGCGGCATGTTTGCGAAGTTCTTGATCTGCTCTTCAGTTTTGCCATTCAAGAACAGTTCGGTGGCGACGGGGCCGGGTGCTACCGCGTTGACGGTGATGTCACGACCGCGCAGCTCCTTGGCAAACACATGGGTGAACGATTCAACGGCTGCCTTGGTTGCGTTGTAGATCGCGTAGCCTGGAATGTTTAGCGCCAACGCCGAGCTGGAGAAGTTGATGATCCGTCCGCCGTCGTTCATTCGTGCGCTGGCTTCGCGCAGGGTGTTGAAGGTGCCCCGCGTATTGCTAGCGAACGTCTGTTCGAACAGTTCATCGCTGGTGTCCGCAATGGGCATGGTTTTCATGATCCCGGCGTTGTTGACCAGTACGTCGACCTTGCCCAGTTTTTGCTCAGTCACGTCAAACATGCTGCGCACTTCGTTTGTGTCGGCCACGTTGGCCTTGACCGCTATGGCACGACCGCCAGCGGCGACCAGCTCAGCCACCAGTGAATCAGCTTCGTGGGTGCTGTTGGCATAGTTGACGACAACTGCAAAGCCATCGGCTGACAAACGTTTAGCGATCTCTGCGCCAATGCCGCGAGATGCTCCGGTCACGATGGCGACTTTGCGAGGATTGCTCTGAGTCATGATCCACCTCCATTCTGAATGTGCCGATACTTTTACATGCTGAACGCAGTTATAAACAGGCATGGATTGGCATTGATGTTCGGGAAACCTGAGCAAACGCAGGACCTGTAGGAGCTGCCGAAGGCTGCGATCGCGGCGTGTCAGGATAGATGCTTCGCAGCCTTCGGCAGCTCCTACAGAGAGCGCATTTCAATCCAGTTGTTTTGCATTTTTTGATGAGAGATTAGCTTGCTCGTGAAGCGTTGTAGCAGGCAATCCGGTTATGACGGTGAGATTGCAATCGCGAGCAAGCTCGGCTCTTATCACTAAATGCAATTGTCTGATTTGGAGTGCTTTTCTGTAGGAGCTTACGAGCACCGCGAGGCAGCGATGGCGGTCTGTCTGATACACCGCTATCGCGGCCTCGCGGTGCTCGTGCGCTCCTACAGGTCCAATGCGTGCTGCGAGACAACGCGGTGTCAGGTAAACCGGGACTAGACATAGAATTTAAATCGGGATCTGCATCCAGCCGCATGCAAAAACAAAAAAGCCCAGGGCTGCATACGCAACCCTGGGCTTTTGGGTGAAGGCTTTAATCAGCCTTCATCGCCCTCGTCGTCGTCACCACCATCGATCTTCATGCCCAGCTCCTTGATCTTGCGAGTCAAGGTGTTGCGGCCCCAGCCCAGCAGAACCGCGGCGTCGCGACGACGGCCAGCGGTATGTTTGAGGGCGGTTTCGATCATGATGCGCTCGAAGGTCGGCACGGCGCTGTCCAGCAGGCTGGATTGACCGCGTGCCAGCGCTTGGTCGGCCCATTGGCGCAGCGCCTGTTCCCAGTTGGTCACTGGCGCTGCATCTTGCGGCAAGCTCAGCAGCTCGGGCGGCAAGTCGCTGATGTGCACTTCACGGCCGGATGCCATGACGGTGATCCAGCGACAGGTATTTTCCAGCTGGCGCACGTTACCCGGCCAAGGCAGGTGTTTGAGGTATTCCTCGGTTTCCGCCTTGAGCAGTTTCGGTTCGACCGCAAGCTCCTGAGCCGCACGGCTGAGGAAGTGCTTGGCCAGCGTCGGAATGTCTTCACGACGATCCGACATGCGCGGGATGTGGATGCGGATCACGTTCAGGCGGTGAAACAAGTCTTCCCGGAATTTGCCTGCCTGCACCAGTGTTTCCAGATTCTGGTGAGTCGCCGCGATGATACGCACGTCGACTTTGACCGGCGTGTGGCCGCCCACGCGATAGAACTCGCCGTCAGCCAGAACCCGCAGCAGACGGGTTTGGGTGTCGGCAGGCATGTCGCCGATTTCATCGAGGAACAGTGTGCCGCCGTCCGCTTGTTCAAAGCGACCGCGACGCAGGTTTGCTGCGCCGGTGAACGCGCCTTTTTCGTGGCCGAACAGTTCCGATTCCATCAAATCTTTCGGAATCGCAGCCATGTTCAGCGCTATGAATGGCGATGCCGAACGTGGGCTGTGGCGGTGCAGGGCGTGGGCAACCAGCTCTTTACCGGTACCCGACTCGCCGTTGATCAGCACGGTGATGTTGGAGTGGCTCAGGCGGCCGATGGCCCGAAACACTTCCTGCATCGCTGGCGCTTCGCCAATGATTTCAGGTGTGCGGGTCAGCGTTGGCGCAACGTCCATGCCTTGCTGTTCCTGAGCGTGCAGGTTGGCACGCTTGACCAGGGAAACGGCTTCATCGACGTCAAATGGTTTTGGCAGGTATTCGAACGCGCCGCCTTGATAAGAGGCAACAGCGCTGTCCAGGTCCGAATGGGCGGTCATGATGATGACCGGCAGGCGCGGATGCTGTTCGCGAATACGCGCCAGTAGATCCAGACCACTGGCGCCCGGCATGCGAATGTCAGAGATAATCACGTCCGGTTGCTGACGAGCCAGGCGGCTCATCACGCCATCGGCGCTATCGAAACTTTGTGTGGTCATGCCTTCTTGCTGCAAGGCCTTTTCCAGAACCCAACGAATGGAACGATCGTCATCTACGATCCAGACAGTTTCACTACGGCTCATGTCGAAGCTGCTCCTTGTTCCAGCGGCAGGAATATCGAGAAGGTGGTGTGGCCAGGATGGCTGTCACACTCGATCAGCCCCTGGTGCTGACTAATGATGTTCTGCGTTATCGCAAGGCCGAGCCCAGTGCCGTCAGGGCGGCCGCTGACCATCGGGTAGAAAATGGTTTCCTGAAGCTCGGCCGGAATACCGGGGCCGTTGTCGATGATTTCGATTTTGCTGACCAGCCGATGACGCACATGGCCGATGGTGAACTGCCGCATCGCACGGGTGCGCAGGCTTATCCGGCCAAGGCGCAGTTCGTTTTGACTGCTGATGGCTTGCATCGCGTTACGCACGATATTGAGCACGGCCTGGATCATTTGTTCGCGGTCGATCAATACGTCGGGAATACTTGGATCATAGTCGCGCACCAGAGTGATGCACCCTTGGCTTTCTGCTTCGACCAGACTGCAGACGCGTTCGAGCACTTCGTGCACGTTGGTCATGGCCAGTGAAGGCAGCTTGTTCGATCCGAGCATACGATCCACCAGATTTCTCAGGCGGTCGGCTTCCTCGATGATGACGTTGGTGTAGTCCTTCAAGCTCTCTTCAGGGAGCTCACGGGCCAGCAATTGCGCTGCGCCGCGAATGCCGCCTAGCGGATTCTTTATTTCGTGAGCGAGGCCACGCACCAGCATTTTGGTGGTTTCCTGCTTGGACAACTGGGCTTCTTCTTTAGTGATGCGTAGCAAGCGGTCACGCGGATGGACCTCCAGCAACAGCAAGGTCTCGCCTTGGCTGAGGATGGGGGTCACAGCGTAATCAACAGTCAGAGTCTGACCTGTGAGGGCGGTGAGCATGGCTTCACGTTTGGTGAACGGGTGCGCTTGTTCCACCGCCTGACGCAGGGAACTCAGGGCTTCTGCCGACTCAGTAAACAGCTCGCTGATGAATTGCCCATGGCTGCGCTGACCGCTGATGGCGAGCAGCATTTCCGCTGCTGGGTTCATGTACTCAAGGCGCAGATCAGCATTGAGCAGAATGGTGGCAGTGGTCAGGTTGTCGAGTAACAAACGGTGCAGCGCGTCGCTGATAGTCATTAAAGTCGTTGACCTCTTTTGGCTCATTGCGATTCCAGGCGAGCCTCGGATCACAGGCGCTGGTTGGTCTTCTCCAGCGTGGGTAACGCCACTGATACGTTTGTATCCAGTGCAGATAAAGATGCTGTTATGGGCAAGTTGCAAAAACCAAACCAAGGCTCCGAAAAGAAGCGTTTAATCTGCAAAATCGGGCTTTTTTTGGACAGTGCGTTTGATTGGTTCATTGGTTTGGGTTGTTTTCGACCCAAAATGGGCTCGACTTGCTGTCGGCTTGTAATATCTTGCACCAATATAGGGCTTTAGTGTTCGGAGGGCGGGGGATGAATCAAAAGAAAGGCAGGATGCTGCTTTCTTCTTCTGGCTTGTCTTTCAGAGGGCACTCGGGGCGCACGCCGTATTCGGCGGTTTTGCAGGGATTGGCCGTGCGCTTTTGCGCCAGTGAAATGCGCAGCATATGGAAGGGCTGGTTAGGTGTCTTTTCCAGCACGCGTCCTGCTTCATCGAGAATCTCTACCGCGAGCTGATGAGTGCCTCGATCAACATTCGTTAACGGAAACACAGGGCTGCGTCCGGCCTGAGCGTAAGGCTTGCCATCGACCAGGAGTCGATAGCTATGACCGGGCTGCAGGGCTGGGTCGCTGGTGACGGTGACAATCAGTTCGCCTGGAGCGCTGCGCATTGTCGCGTCCGGTTCTGGCACCAGAATCCTTAGCAAGTCGTAACGAAATATCGCCTTGGGTTTTGCCTTGGGTGGCGCGCTTTGGTGGACGGTACGTTTTGGTGGCGATCCGGTGGTGTTGTTGCTGGGCAGGATCTCCACGCGCTTGGCGTTCTTGTGAGGCTGATCGGTGAACACCCGATTGCCTTGGGCGTCCGTGTAGGTGTAAACCTCCGCCAATGCTAAAGCGGGCAGCGTGATCAGCAGGCAAAACAGCGCGCTGAGCAGTCCTGGGGATTTAAGGTTTGCCGACATGAACGCGCTGCACCGTCAGGGTAATGGTCGGACTCTGCTGGATGATGCGGCCTTTATCCAGCACCACGACCGCAAAGCTGTGTTCGCCGCGCTCAATGTTGACCACTTGCAGGCGCGGGACATTACCGGGTTGGCCATAAAGGTTGCCGTCGACCAGTAATTGCAGCAGATGCCCCTGTATCAGCCTTGGCTTGATCGCTACGCCCACGGTGAAGGTGCCATTGTTGGCGCGTAATGCTTCGTCTGCAGGCAGGTCAGTCAGCTCAAGGGTTTGGTAGCCGGTTTGTGCCTGAGCCGGGGCCGGTGGGGTTTGCGCTGGCGTCACAGGGGTGGCCATTTTCTGGGTGTCGACGCTGTTGAGTGGCGGCAATTCCACGACCTTGGCCTTGACCCCGTCGGGTGGCTGATTACTGAACGCGGTATTACCGTTTGCGTCGGTGTATTTATAGATCTGCGCCGCTGCGGGCAAAGCGATCAACAGCAGCAGACAGATGAGACTTCGGCGCATGCAGGCTCCGTGGCTTTGATGCGGTTGGCGGTGTTATGGGCGCAGCATAGAACATAAATCAGCCTGAGCGGCTTACGATCATTTGCGGATTATGCACAGCTCGCCCACTGCGCGCGTCAGCGCCAGATCATGAATGGGATCCTTTGCTTGCAGACGGGACTGTTGAATCAGCCAGTTTGGGCATTCTGGATCCTGGCGATACATCGCAAAGGCTGAGTACTCACGCAGCAGCCGCGTTTGCAGTTGGTCCAGATGCGGGCGAATTTGCCCGACCAGATCCGGCCTTGGTGTGTCTGGCGCCTTGCCGGTCTCGTGCCATTTGGCAAGAAGTGCGTACTGCACCAGCTTGTTCGCCTCAATCTGCGCGGCGAGGAATTGGCTGACTTCCTGTGCGTCCAGGCTATAGGTCGGGGCGAGCTTTGCTGCTGCGGCGATGACCTGTGCTTCCCGAGGGCTGTCCTGAATCGGTTTCCCGCTGTCCCATTTGGTCAGCGCGACCTGATCTGCGACGGCAAGGCGTTCGCTGATCGTTGCCAGCAAAGGTGCCAGCGGCGCAGGGGCGGTTGAGGTCTGGGGTGCGCCTGCGCAGGCGGTCAGGCTGGTGAAGGTGGCGCAGAGGAAAAGCAGGCGTGGTTTATTGGTCATCTCTCTTTTTCTCTTTTCTGAATCGGGATGTAATTTGATAGTGAATCTGTAGGAGCGCACGAGCACCGCGAGGCCGCGATAGCGTTCTGTCTGATGCACTGCTATCGCGGCCTCGCGGTGCTCGTGCGCTCCTACAGGGGCGGCGTTCGCGATACGACAGCATGCACTCGCGCACAGCGCTTCAGGCAACAACTATTTACCGGCTATTAAATCCCGCCCATAAAAAAGGCCTCCCGAAGGAGGCCTCTTTGGTGCGTCAAAGTTGCTGACGCGACTGGATTAGCAGCTGTAGTACAGCTCGTATTCCAGTGGGTGTACGAAGGTGCGTACTTTGATTTCTTCTTCGCTTTTCAGAGCGATGTAAGCGTCGATGAAGTCGTCGCTGAAAACGCCGCCTTTGGTCAGGAACGCACGACCTTTGTCCAGCTCTTCCAGGGCTTCTTTCAGGCTGCCGCAAACTTGTGGGATCTCTTTGGCCTCTTCAGGCGGCAGGTCATACAGGTTTTTGTCAGCTGCGTCGCCAGGGTGGATCTTGTTCTGGATACCGTCCAGGCCAGCCATCAGCAGTGCTGCGAAAGCCAGGTACGGGTTGGCTGCTGGATCCGGGAAGCGAGCTTCGATACGACGGCCTTTAGGGCTGTTGACGTAAGGAATACGGATCGAAGCGGAGCGGTTACGAGCCGAGTACGCCAGCATTACTGGAGCTTCGAAGCCTGGAACCAGACGCTTGTAGGAGTTGGTAGCCGGGTTGGTGAAGCCGTTCAGCGCTTTACCGTGCTTGATGATGCCGCCGATGAAGTACAGAGCGGTATCGGACAGGCCGGCATAGCCTTCGCCCGCGAAGGTGTTCTTGCCATCTTTGGAGATGGACATGTGAACGTGCATACCCGAACCGTTATCGCCGTACAGCGGCTTAGGCATGAAGGTAGCGGTGCGGCCGTAAGCGTCAGCAACGTTGTGAACAACGTACTTCAGGGTCTGAACTTCGTCAGCCTTTTTAACCAGCGTGTTGAATTTCACGCCGATTTCGTTCTGGCCAGCAGTTGCCACTTCGTGGTGGTGAACTTCTACGGTCTGGCCCATTTCTTCCAGAGCGTTGCACATTGCGGTGCGGATTTCGTGGTCATGGTCGAATGGTGGAACCGGGAAGTAACCGCCTTTGATGCCTGGACGGTGGCCCTTGTTACCGCCTTCGATGTCGGCGTCGGACATCCACGAACCCTGTTCGGAGTAGATCTTGAACATGGAACCGGAGATGTCGGATTTGAATTTCACTTCGTCGAAGATGAAGAATTCTGGCTCTGGACCGGCGAATACCGTGTCACCGATACCGGTCGACTTCAGGTATTCCTCAGCGCGGTGAGCAATAGCGCGTGGGTCGCGATCGTAACCTTGCATGGTCGAAGGTTCGATGATGTCGCAAACCAGGATCAGGGTTGGCTCTTCGGTGAACGGGTCCAGTACTGCGGTTTCATCGTCCGGCAGCAGGATCATGTCGGAGGCTTCGATGCCTTTCCAGCCAGAGATGGAGGAACCGTCGAACATCTTGCCGACTTCAAAGAAGTCGTCTTCCAGCGCATCGCGAGCCGGCATGGTCACGTGGTGCTGTGTACCTTTAGTGTCCGTGAAGCGCAGATCAATCCACTTAACGTCATGATCTTTGATGAGTTGAACCGACTTCGACATGGTGTCCTCCGGGTGGCTTCGGGCCTATTTAATGGTTTGGGCCCTTAGAATTTGGGTGATGCCGGCGCAGATACTCTGCCAAGGCAACCTGCCTCACAAGGGAGCAAATTGCATGCCAGTGCCCCGAGTTGGGTTTTATGCCCCAAACGCTCGCTATTTCGGGATAAAAAACGGTTATTTGAAAATTTGGTGCACCTTAATGATGCTCGATATTGTGCGTAAGGTCTTTTTTGGTGCATCGATGATTGGTTGCACGATAACTGGTTAAACCTTGAGCAATTTCCGCTATAATCCCGCCCCCTCTTTTTCGGCTGGCACCTCGCGCGCTGTTTTCATGAAACTAATCGTAAAAGTCTTCCCCGAGATCATCATCAAAAGCCCGCCGGTGCGTAAGCAATTCATCCGCCAGCTGGCCAAGAACATCCGTACCGTGCTCCGTGATCTGGATCCGGTGCTGGTGGTGGATGGCTCGTGGGACAACCTCGAGGTTCAGACGAAACTGACCGACCCCAAGGTCCTGCAGGACATGACCGATCGCCTGAGCTGCATGCCGGGCATCGCCAATTTCCTTCAGGTGGCCGAATACCCGCTGGGCGACATGGACGACATTGTCGCGAAGTGCAAGCTGCACTACGCAGACTTGCTGCCGGGCAAGATGTTTTCAGTGCGCTGCAAGCGGGCGGGCAAGCATGCATTCAGCTCAATGGATGTCGAAAAATACGTCGGCAGCCAGCTGCGCAAGCAGTGCGGTGCGGCTGGTATCGAGCTGAAAAAGCCGGAAATCGTGGTGCGAATGGAAATTCGCGACAAACGGTTGTTCGTGATCCACAGCCAGCACAACAGCGTAGGCGGATACCCGTTAGGCGCCCTCGAACAGACCCTGGTATTGATGTCCGGCGGTTTCGATTCGACGGTGGCGGCCTATCAGGTCATGCGTCGCGGGCTGATGGCGCATTTCTGCTTCTTCAATCTGGGCGGTCGTGCCCACGAACTGGGCGTGATGGAAGTCGCGCATTTCATCTGGAAGAAGTACGGCAGCTCCCAGCGCGTGCTGTTTATCAGCGTGCCTTTCGAGGAAGTTCTCGGAGAAATCCTGCAGAAAGTCGATAACAGTCATATGGGTGTAGTTTTGAAGCGTATGATGTTACGCGCTGCATCCTCTATCGCTGACCGTCTTGATATCGATGTGCTGGTTACCGGCGAAGCGATTTCACAGGTTGCCAGCCAGACGTTGCCGAACCTGTCGTTGATTGACGCCGCGACTGACAAGCTTGTCTTGCGTCCGCTGATCACCAGCCACAAGCAGGATATCGTCGATCAGGCGGTTGAAATTGGTACTGCCGATTTCGCCCGGCACATGCCTGAGTATTGCGGGGTGATTTCGATCAACCCCAAGACCAACGCAAAGCGCAACCGCGTTGAGTACGAAGAGCAACAGTTCGACATGGCGGTTCTCGAGCGAGCGCTGGAGAACGCCAAACTGGTTTCGATCGATCGTGTGATTGACGATTTGAGCCAGAGTGTCGAGATAGAAGAAGTCAGTCAGGCACTGGCAGGGCAGGTCATCGTCGACATCCGTCACCCGGATGTCCAGGAAGATCAGCCACTGGTATTGCCTGGCATTGAAATACAGGCGCTGCCGTTCTATGCACTGAACAGCCGCTTCAAGGAACTGGATAACACGCGCCAGTACCTGTTGTATTGCGACAAAGGCGTCATGAGTCGCCTGCATGCTCACCATTTGCTCAGTGAGGGGTATGCCAATGTGCGCGTTTATAGACCGAGCTAAGTGCCCGGGGCTGTTTGCCTGTGGCTTGCGTCACCGGCCCCCCGACGCCAGTCGTCTAGCCGTAACGGCTTTGGCCGACTCTGACGTTATAAATAGCTGTTTAGCAGTATTCAGCTAACCGAATCCTCTGATCGAGATACACAAGTGATCGAAAATCTACGCAACATCGCCATCATTGCTCACGTTGACCACGGTAAAACCACCCTGGTAGACAAACTCTTGCGTCAATCCGGCACTCTGGAGCGTAACGAGCTCAACGACGAGCGCGTGATGGACTCCAACGACCAGGAGAAAGAGCGCGGTATTACCATTCTGGCGAAAAACACCGCCATCAACTGGAACGGCTACCACATCAACATCGTGGACACCCCGGGCCACGCCGACTTCGGTGGTGAAGTTGAGCGCGTAATGTCGATGGTTGACTCCGTGCTGCTGCTGGTTGACGCTCAAGACGGCCCTATGCCGCAAACCCGTTTCGTGACCAAGAAGGCTTTCGAAGCCGGCCTGCGTCCGATCGTGGTCATTAACAAGGTTGACCGTCCAGGCGCGCGTCCGGACTGGGTTCTGGACCAGATCTTCGACCTGTTCGACAACCTGGGTGCTACCGAAGAACAGCTGGACTTCAAAGTTGTTTACGCCTCGGCCCTGAACGGTATTGCCGGTCTGGACCACACCGACATGGCTGAAGACATGACCCCGCTGTACCAGTCGATCGTCGACAACGTACCTGCGCCGGCTGTTGACCGTGACGGTCCTTTCCAGATGCAGATCTCTGCTCTGGACTACAACAGCTTCCTGGGTGTTATCGGCGTTGGCCGTATCGCTCGTGGTCGCGTCAAGCCGAACACTCCGGTTGTGGCTATCGACGTTGATGGCAAGAAGCGCAACGGCCGTATCCTGAAGCTGATGGGTCACCACGGTCTGCACCGCATCGACGTTGAAGAAGCAGCAGCGGGCGACATCGTCTGCATCAGCGGCTTCGAAGAGCTGTTCATCTCCGACACGCTTTGCGATCCAAACAACGTTGAGGCGATGAAGCCACTGACCGTTGACGAGCCAACCGTTTCCATGACCTTCCAGGTAAACGATTCGCCTTTCTGCGGTAAAGAAGGCAAGTTCGTCACCAGCCGTAACATCAAGGAACGTCTGGACAAAGAGCTGCTGTACAACGTTGCTCTGCGCGTTGAAGAAGGCGACTCGGCTGACAAGTTCAAGGTTTCCGGTCGTGGTGAGCTGCACCTTTCGGTTCTGATCGAAACCATGCGTCGCGAAGGCTTCGAAATGGCCGTAGGTCGTCCGGAAGTGATCATCCGTCGCGTAGGTGACGTGAAGCACGAACCGTACGAAAACGTGACCATCGACCTGCCTGAAGAAGCGCAAGGCGCGATCATGGAGCAAATGGGTCTGCGTAAAGGCGACCTGACCAACATGGTTCCGGATGGCAAAGGCCGTGTACGTCTCGAGTACAACATCCCGGCTCGTGGTCTGATCGGTTTCCGTAACGAGTTCCTGACCCTCACCTCCGGTGCTGGCATCCTGACCTCGATCTTCGACCGTTACGACGTGATGAAGTCCGGCGACATGTCCGGCCGTCAGAACGGCGTTCTGGTTTCGGTTGAAACCGGCAAGGCTCTGACTTACTCCCTGGAAACCCTGCAGGCTCGCGGCAAGCTGTTCGTTGAGCACGGTCAGGAAATCTACGGTGGTCAAATCGTTGGCTTGAACAGCCGCGACAACGACCTGGGTGTTAACCCAACTAAAGGCAAGAAGCTCGACAACATGCGTGCTTCGGGTAAAGACGAGACCATCGCTCTGGTTCCACCTGTCAAGTTCACCCTTGAACAGGCTCTGGAATTCATCCAGGACGACGAGCTGTGCGAAGTGACTCCTAAGTCCATCCGTCTTCGCAAGAAGATCCTGGACGAAAGCGAGCGTACCCGCGCTGCCAAGAAAGCCAAGAACTGATTAGTTTTTAATCAGGCTTGAAAAAACGCCCCCGACCGCAAGGTCGGGGGCGTTTTTGTTTGTGTGGTGCTCGCTGATCGCGGACTTTGCAGGCGCGACAGTCCGGTGTCAGAACTTCGGAAACGGCGTACTGGTATTGTTCTTCAGCGTGCCGCTCGCCTGGCGAACCACATCTTTAGGCTTGTAAGCGCAGTAGCCGGGACGCGGGCCAACCTTGGGGTGGTTGCGGCACGTGTCCGGACGTTTGTCGTAGATGGTGCACAAGCGGCTCTTGCGATCCAGATACAGGCAGTCGTTGTTGCTCATGCGCTGCAAGGTGAAGATTTCTGACTTCTGGTTGTAACGCTCGACAATCCCTTCCTTCTGCAAACGCTTGGCGATGTTCTTCGCCGGTTCGCCCCGTTCGAATTCATCGACGATGCCGATGCGGATCAAGTCCTTGATCTTCACTTCCACAGGCAGCGTGCAGCAGCTGGAAATGCAGCCTCCGCACATGTGACTGGAGTATTTGGCCCAGGTATCGATACGGTCGATTTCTGCGGCGGCGATCAAGGTCGGTTTCATGAGCAATACGGTTCCGGGTGTATCGGGCGCGCGATGATACCGGTGCTTGTTGATTTCGCGTAGGCAAAATTTTGCAAAGCGACTACCGGTGGTGGCCGAGCGCTCCTACAGGCTGGGAAAATTTTTCAGGATTCGAATATCACTTTCGCCAACTCGTCTATCTGCTCCTGCCGCTCAGCCTGACTCAGCTTCGCCCCAGGATTCAGCGACGACCATTGCGGATGCGCACGGGCCTTATGCAGAGCTTCAGGCAGTTTACCCTCGCGCCAGGTTTTGTCCTGCGGAGTGCTCAGCTGAATGCTGTCCATGGCGGCATGGCCTCGTGCGGCCAAGGCCATCAGCAAATGACGCTGACGCAGCGCTAGCAGCCGCAATACCGCATCGTCCACCGTCAGTTCGCGCTGGCCTTTGAGTTTGCCGAGCAACCGCCCGCCGTAGCTGCGCACCGTCTGTAGTGCCCCGCCCGCTATAGCCCCGGCCAAGGCCGCCGCGCCCATGGTGATGCCACCCACCAGCAAATCGACTCCCGCACCCGCTGCCGCGCCTGCCGCAATTCCGCCGCCGACTCGTACGCCTAATTGCTTGAGGGTTTCGGGATTGAACAAGTCGTCGCCCCAACGCCCGTCCAGCAAGGGCAGATCACTGGCCGCAGCGTCCTGAACGCGAAACGCGTAAAGCTTGAGCAGTTCCTCCACGCAGCGCTGTTCACGCTGACGCACGGCTTTGCGCAGTTCATCAATGGCTTGTTGTTCATGGCCCGAGTCAGTGGAAACGCTGCGTCGGCAGGCCGCACAGTCGATAAGCAACTGCGCGATCAAACGGCTGGCGCTTTGCTGACGCGCGTCACGCTGGGCCTCAAGATCCAGAATCAGCCGTTCCAGTTGATCACGGGAGTTTTCCAGCAGCAGCGCAAGGCTTTCATACAGGCGCCGTTCGCCATCTTCTGGCGGTGCAACGCTGTCAAAACGCACCAAGGCATGCAGGCCCAGGCGTGCAAGCGCCTCACGCCACGCGGGTTCACGATGATCCGCGCTGCTGACAAAATTCAGGACCGGCAGTAGCGGTTTGCCGCAGCTTGCCAGGATCGACAGCTCGTCACGGTACTTGGCCAGCACCGGCTCACGGGCGTCGATGATGTAGAGCCCTGCGTCGGATGCCAGTAACTGGCGCATGACTTTGGCTTCCTGCTCAAAGCGCTGCCGTGCCTCGCTGCCTTCCAGAAAGCGCGCCAGTCGTGCGGGGCCGTCCAGGCGCTCGCCCGGTCGATCCTGGCGTTCGAGAAAATCCAGCAGCGCGATGGCGTCCTCCAGGCCGGGTGTGTCGTACAGTTCAAGCAGCGCCTGGCCATCCACGGACAGCCGCGCACCTTCTACATGGCGCGTCGTGCTTGGCCGGTGGGAAACTTCCCCAAAGCCCACATCGCGAGTCAACGTTCGTAGTAGCGAGGTCTTGCCGACATTGGTGTGGCCGACCACCGCCAGTTTCAGCGGGCGAATCTTGTCCTTGTCAGTCATGGCCTGCCTCCAGCCAGTTCAGTGGCGCGCTGTTGCTCCACGCTAGATCCAGCTGCTGCAACGCTGCCTGCCAGTCGCCGACTCGCTCAGGATTCAGATGTTGCCCGTCGGGTGCTAGTAGCAACCAGACCCGCGTTGCGCCTGCACAGCGAGCCAGTTCGGCAACCAGTGCAAGGCTGCCGCGATCAGGTGAGCGACGCGGATCGCAGGCAATAACCAGTCGTGCGGGTGGAAAGCGGGTCAGTTGATCGAGCAGTTTTTGCCGGGATTCCCGGCTGTCTAGAATGCCTGCATCGACCACACCTTCCGGCAATAGAGGCGGCCAGGGCTGTTCATCGTCCAGCTCGATAGCGACCAGCACTGCGCCGTCACTGTGTTGTGCCGCGCCATTGGGCAGTACTTGATGCAGTTGCTCTGGCGCCGCGTCGCTGACCCCAAGTCGTTCGCTGCTGGGCATAAGCCGTTCGCGAAGCTGGCTGTAACCGGGCAAGGTCAGGTCCAGACTTAGCGCAGCCCGGCCGATGCGCCAGCGCCACAGGCAGACCAACGCAAGAATCAGCCGCGGCACAATTCCATAAACCAATAGCACGCCGACCAGCCACGCGGCCCAGGCCTGGCGACCTGATTCAACAACCACGGCGCTGTCGCCGCTGGCGCGGATCATGGACTCGTCCGGGACAGTGAAACCCAGCAAAGCGGGGAGTATGCCGAGCGTCTGGGTCAGGCTGACGAAGGTGTCGCTGCCTAAAATAGTGGTTTCCCACACAAAGCCATAACGTCGCGTCGCCATTAGCAGCAGTAACAGCACAAGTGCGCTGACCAGTGCCAGCAGCCACAAGCCATGGATCAGCGCGCCCAGTACCCATCGATTAAGCCGTCGGCGCTGCAACAGCACAATCAATGCGGGGGCGAGCTGTGCGGCCTGGGCGTCGCGGGCGAGTTTTTCGCTGAGCCATAGCCAGAGGCGTCCAAGGCTCGCCGTGTTTTGTCCGGCGACGCCAAAACTCATCGCCCAACTGAGCAGCAGAATCAGGTTCAGCCCGAGCAGACTGCCCAGCGCCCAGAACACATTGACCGGAGTCTGGCCGTCGCCCAGTGCCGCGAATGCCAGCCCCGCACCGCTGAACACCGAGAAAATCGCCAGTGCGATCAGCGCCAGTCGGGCGCCTTGTTTCCAGTGTGGAAGCGCGGCGCGCATGCCGTCGCGTTCGGCCAGCCACAGGGCGCGGCTTTGCACGCGGCTCGTCAGGTCGCCACCGTTGGCCCGGGCGCGACGGTTGGCTTCAAGGTCTTCCAGCGGGCCGGCCTGTTCTTCGCGCAGGCGCACGGCTTCTGTCAGCCAGAGGGTATCGAGGGGAGTCAGAGCAGTCACACAGCGTCTCGTCGAATGAATCAGGAAAGGAGCATAACCTTTGCGCCATACATTCGAGCAGTTCGGCCGCTACGAATTCAGTGTCAGCGTCTGTTATTCTCGCCGCCATGAAAAATCAACTTCCGCTCAGCCTGATTGCCGCTCTTGGTGAGAACCGAGTGATTGGCGTCGACAATTCCATGCCCTGGCACTTGCCGGGGGATTTCAAATATTTCAAGGCTACGACCTTGGGCAAGCCCATCATCATGGGGCGCAAGACCTGGGATTCGCTGGGTCGGCCGCTGCCCGGTCGCTTGAATCTGGTGGTCACGCGTCAGGCGGACCTGCAACTGGAGGGCGCCGAGGTTTTCACGTCGCTGGAGTCCGCTGTTGCCCGCGCCGAAGAATGGGCGTTGGAGCAGGGTGTTGCGGAGGTGATGCTGATCGGCGGCGCGCAGTTGTACGCCCAGGGTCTGGCTCAGGCAGATCGTTTGTATCTGACCCGTGTGGCGTTGAGTCCCGAAGGCGATGCGTGGTTTCCGGAGTTTGATCTGGCGGAGTGGGCCTTGGTGTCTGAGGTTTTGAATCCGGCGGTGGATAACAAGCCTGCGTATAGCTTTGAGGTTTGGGAGCGCCGTTAAATTACTATCGCGAGCAAGCTCACTCCTACAGAAAAATACGGTCAGCTGTAGGAGTGAGCTTGCTCGCGATAGCGGTTTGAAATCCTCCACAAAAGTGTCGCAATCGGAAATCTCCGTCGCGAATCGCTTCCAGTGTGACGCCCTCGGGACGCACACAGTCGCTGGCATCCCCAATCAGTCATCATAATTTGTTACGGTCGATCCTCTTAACTTTCAGGGGGATACCACGATGAAGTTCGCTCCACGATTGCTTGCCGCTGCGCTCTGCCTTGGTCTGGCCGGGCAGGCGTTTGCTGCCACCGAGTTGAAGCACTGGCCTGAGCCCGCCGCAAAAGCACTTGACGCGATGATTGCTGCCAATGCCAACAAGGGCAATTACGCGGTTTTCGACATGGACAACACCAGCTACCGCTTCGACCTCGAAGAGTCGCTGCTGCCGTACATGGAAAGCAAAGGGCTGATCACCCGAGAGAAACTCGATCCGTCCCTCAAGCTCATGCCTTTCAAGGACACGGCTGACCACAAGGAAAGCCTGTTCAGCTATTACTACCGCCTGTGTGAAGTCGACGACATGGTTTGCTACCCATGGGTCGCTCAGGTGTTCTCGGGCTTTACTCTCAAAGAACTCAAAGGCTATGTCGATGAGCTGATGGCCTTGGGTAAACCGATCCCGGCGACTTACTACGATGGCGATGTGGTCAAGAAGCTCGACGTTGAGCCGCCACGTATCTTCACCGGCCAGAAAGAGCTATTCAACAAGCTGATGGAAAACGGCATTGAGGTTTATGTGATGACCGCTGCATCCGAAGAGCTGGTGCGGATGGTCGCCTCCGATCCCAAGTACGGCTACAACGTCAAACCGCAAAACGTTATTGGCGTGACCCTGCTGCTCAAGGACAAGAAGACCGGCGAGCTGACCACCGCGCGTAAGCAGATCACGGCGGGCAAGTACGACGAGAAGGCTAACCTTGGTCTGGAGTTGACGCCTTATCTCTGGACACCAGCGACCTGGATGGCGGGCAAGCAGGCGGCGATCCTGACCTACATCGATCAATGGAAAAAGCCGGTGCTGGTCGGCGGCGATACGCCTACAAGCGATGGCTACATGCTGTTCCACGGTGTAGACGTCAGCAAAGGCGGCGTGCACCTGTGGGTTAATCGCAAAGACAAATACATGACCCAACTGAACGGTATGATCAAAAACAATGCCGAGGCTCAGGCCAAAGAAGGTTTGCCGGTGACTGCGGACAAGAACTGGGTGATCGTCAAGCCGGATGAGATTCAGTAGGAACTACTTCTAGGTTCTACGCTGGATCTGTGGGAGCGAGGCTTGCCCGCGATAAGGCTGGACGCGATGTGCCTGATACCTGCGGCGTCCTTATCGCGGGCAAGCCTCGCTCCCACAGGTTTTGCGTTGATCCTGGCAGCCCAACAAAAAACCCGGCATCGCTGCCGGGTTTTTTGTGGTCGCTGAGAAAGCTTAAGGCACCAGCTTGTCCAGCAACGCCTTGTCGCGCACAGCGCCTTTGTCGGCGCTGGTGGCGAGCAGGGCGTAGGCTTTCAGCGCTGTCGTCACCTTACGTGGGCGTACTTCAACCGGCTTCCAGCCTTTCTGGTCTTGTTCGGCGCGGCGGGCGGCCATTTCTGCGTCATCGATCAGCAGGTTGATCGAGCGGTTCGGGATGTCGATCAGCACCTTGTCGCCATCACGCACCAGACCGATCGCGCCGCCAGCGGCTGCTTCCGGCGATGCATGGCCGATGGACAGGCCTGAAGTACCACCCGAGAAACGACCGTCGGTGAGCAATGCACACGCTTTGCCCAGACCTTTGGATTTCAGGTAAGACGTCGGGTACAGCATCTCCTGCATGCCCGGGCCGCCTTTCGGGCCTTCGTAGCGGATGATCACGATGTCGCCCGCTTTGACCTCGTCAGCGAGGATGCCGCGAACTGCGCTGTCCTGGCTTTCGAAGATCTTGGCGTTGCCTTCGAATACATGGATCGATTCGTCAACGCCTGCGGTTTTAACGACGCAGCCGTCCAGAGCGATGTTGCCGTACAGCACGGCCAGGCCGCCTTCTTGCGAATACGCATGTTCGAAACTGCGGATGCAGCCGTTTTCACGGTCGTCATCTACGGTTTCCCAACGAGTCGACTGGCTGAACGCAGTCTGCGTCGGAATACCGGCCGGGCCTGCACGGAAGAAGGTATGCACAGCTTCATCGTCAGTCTGGGTGATGTCCCATTTGGCGATGGCTTCGGCCATGGACGGGCTGTGGACGGTCGGCAGGTCGGTGTGCAACAGACCGCCGCGGGCCAGCGAGCCGAGGATACTGAAGATACCGCCTGCGCGGTGCACATCTTCCATGTGGTACTTCTGGATGTTCGGCGCCACTTTGCACAGCTGAGGAACCTTGCGGGACAGACGATCAATGTCACGCAGGTCGAAAGCGATCTCGGCTTCCTGAGCGGCTGCCAGCAAGTGCAGGATGGTGTTGGTCGAGCCGCCCATGGCGATGTCGAGCATCATCGCGTTTTCGAACGCCTTGAAGTTGGCGATGTTGCGCGGCAGCACGGCGTCGTTGTTTTCGATGTAGTACTGACGGCACAGGTCGACGATGGTGCGGCCAGCCTGCAGGAACAGTTGCTCACGGTCGCTGTGCGTCGCCAGTGTCGAGCCGTTGCCCGGCAGTGCCAGACCCAGTGCTTCGGTCAGGCAGTTCATCGAGTTGGCGGTGAACATGCCGGAGCACGAGCCGCAGGTCGGGCAGGCGCTGCGCTCGTACTCGGCGACTTTTTCGTCACTGGCTGTCGAGTCAGCTGCGATCACCATGGCATCGACCAGGTCCAGACCGTGGGAGGCGAGCTTGGTCTTGCCGGCTTCCATCGGGCCGCCGGAAACGAAGATAACCGGGATGTTCAGGCGCAAAGCGGCCATCAACATGCCTGGGGTGATCTTGTCGCAGTTAGAGATGCAGACGATGGCGTCAGCGCAGTGGGCGTTGACCATGTATTCCACGGAGTCGGCGATGATCTCGCGGCTCGGCAGCGAATACAGCATGCCGTCGTGGCCCATGGCGATGCCGTCATCCACGGCGATGGTGTTGAATTCTTTGGCGACGCCACCGGCCCGCTCGATTTCACGGGCGACCAGTTGGCCCATGTCTTTGAGGTGGACGTGGCCCGGTACGAACTGGGTGAACGAGTTGGCAACGGCGATGATCGGTTTCTTGAAGTCCGCGTCCTTCATCCCGGTGGCGCGCCACAAGGCACGAGCGCCGGCCATGTTGCGGCCGTGGGTGGACGTTTTCGAGCGGTAATCAGGCATGGAGCACTCCGGGCGGCTAATCAGGTAAGTATGGGGGAGTGAGCTTCTTGGTTCTGTACGTAAAGTGGCTGCGCTCGCCGACTTTTCGTTCAGTCCCCTGTCTTCACAAAGCCAGCGGCAGTGACCGCTTGCTGCGAGGGAAACCGACGCCACGGGATCGCCGTGCGCTCGGCCTGAGCTCATAAACCCGCCGGGGATGACTGGCGATGAATAGCGCGATTCTACACCTGTGAGGGGCAGAAGGGATGTTACGCGGGGGATTTATGGATGAATGCCTGGGCCTATACATTCGGCATCACTTACCTTGCGGCAATATCAGCGCCGAAGGGCTAGCGTTTTAAGCTTTCAGCGGAGTGCAATGGATTGCCAGATTTGCATCGTAGTGAACAAGCACGGGCGGGGCGATATTCCGAGACGGGCCGCCCCTATTTACTTACATCGGTGGTTCAGAGCCGACGGCCTGTTTTCGTGGACTGGAGGCTGGGCCGATTAGTCGTAAAAGAATTTCGATGGGCGCAAGAACAGGGGCTGGCTAACTCCCGGCCTGGGTCATCATGCCAGATCACTTCCATTGGCTTGTCGAGCTAAGGTCTGGAACATTGAAAGCGTTGATGCAGAGCACAAAATCCCGTAGTGCGATTGCGGTCAATCGTATGAGGGGATGTAGCGAACAGCTTTGGCAACGAGGATTTCACGACCGTGCTCTGCGCTATGACGAGGATTTACTGACGGCCGCTCGCTATATCATCGCGAACCCGCTAAGAGCAAGGCTGGTAAGGCGCGTTGGGGATTATCCGCTCTGGGATGCTGTTTGGCTTTGAGTCCGTCATCGCGAGCAAGCTCACTCCTACAGGGGAACGCATTCCAACTGTAGGAGTGAGCTTGCTCGCGATAGCGTCATGTGCAGCAACGCAAAATTCAGGGTTGATAATGCGTTTGGTTGTGATCCTGTAGGAGCGCGATTCCCCGCGATAACGTCAGTTGCCGCTACGCAGGTTAAACCCAACCATCATTCTTCTTACGCCCACGGGTCATGGCCGGGATGATCAGGCCGATCAGCAGGCCGGCACCGGCGATGCTGCCGCCGTAGACCATGTAGCGCATCAGGACGAGGTTGTTCTCATCGCCGAGTTTGGCTTGCGTGGTGCGCAGTTCAGACTGGGCTGCGGTGAGTTGTTCGTTGAGGTCTTTACTGCGAGCTTCAAGCTCATCGATCAGCTTTTTACGGGTGTCCAGGGTTTCCTGCATGCCTTGCACGCGAACCTTCCAGCCGTCATCGATGGTCTTGAGCTGGCCGCTCAGGTCGGCCACCTGTTGAGTCAGTTCCGGCAAGCGCTCAGCCTGGCCGGGCTCACTCTGCAGGTCAGCAGTCGGAATCCACACCGAGTTGCCACCCTCGCGCACCTGGCTGTACTCGCCTTGGGTGCTGATCAATTCAACCTTCTGGCCGGACTTGAGGGTGCCGACAATACGATAGCCGTCGGTGGGGCCGCTGCGCACATAAGTATTAAGGCTGTCACTGACCCAGCGATCATTAGGTCTGGATTCTGCTGCATGCACAGTGCTGCAAGCGGCAATCAGCAAGCCAGCGCCCAGAGTGCGGTAGTTGAATACACGAGGAAGACGAGAAATGAATGCTGAAAGATGACGAGACATAGACATGGTTATCTTCGATAAAAGGAAAGATAAAGGCGCCGATGGTCGGGCCGGTAAAGATGGGGCAGTGATCTACAGCGCAAAAGCACCGCAACTGCGATGGATGATCGGCATGGGCGAGAAGGGGAATACATGAGCCTTTTGGGGCTCAACGCCAGCAACGCCATCCTTTTTTATCCCCACACACTGACCGTCAGAAATCGTTCGGGTTCATTGCGAGGGTGGGACGGTGACGGTTTTCTGACTTGCGGTAGGGAATGTCTGGGCCTGGACGACCGCAAAATCGTTTGGCAGATGGTCGTGATATCCAGATTACAGTTTTGTTTGTAGGAAGCTTCTGAAAGTGCTGCTGACGGATTTTTTACATCCAATCATCTCTATAGGATGCCGACGCACCGGAGCGCTTTCCACTAGGGAAGCCCGGTTTGGTCGGGAGGATGAAGTGGGCGACAATTTTGTTTGTGTCGTAGGCATGAAGGCGGATTGCGGTGAGTGCGGCAAAACGTTCTTACCGAGCAAGGAACAGCAAAAAACCTTGTTTATAAGGCAGCCTTTGGCCTGTCCACATTGTCAATGCATGTTGATCTCGCCTCAAGAGCAGCTTGATGCTCTGAGAGATAAGGGCAATCCTGGAATGAGCTATATCCCGACGATGATAATCATGGGCATCTGCAACATGGTGTTTTTCGGGATGGTTATCGCGGAGATAATCGACCAGGAGGCCGTGATTCTTCTAGGCTTCGCGGTCGCTATTTGTGGGCTCATGATAGTCAGCTTCGGTTTCAAGTCTGCTACTAGTGACCTGAAACTTCAGCTGGAGAAAAACGACTCCCCTTGATTCAAAGAGAGTCGTTACAGCTTAGCTATTCGGCAGCAAGCGGCAGGTGATGCTCTTGATGTAGCGCGTTTCAGCGATCGCCGGGTGTACCGGGTGATCCGGGCCTTGGCCGCCGCGTTCAAGCAACTGGATGTTGCGATCCAGATGGCGGGCACTGGTCAGCAAGATGTTTTGCAGGTCATCTTCCGGCAAGTGCATCGAGCACGACGCGCTGATCAGGATGCCGTCCTTGCTGAGCAAACGCATGGCTTGCTCGTTCAGGCGACGGTATCCGGCTTCGCCGTTTTTCAGGTCTTTCTTGCGTTTGATGAAGGCTGGAGGGTCGGCAACGATCACGTCGAAACGCTCTTCGCCCGCTTTCAGTTCTTTCAGTGCAGCAAACACGTCGCCTTCAATGCAGGTTAGCTTTTCCGCAAAGCCGTTCAGGGCCGCGTTACGTTCCACACCGTCCAGCGCAAATGCAGAGGCGTCGACGCAGGTCACGTCAGTTGCGCCGAACGCTGCCGCCTGAATGCCCCAGCCGCCGATGTAGCTGTAGAGGTCCAGAACGCGTTTGCCTTTGACGTACGGAGCAATGCGCGCGCGGTTCATGCGGTGGTCGTAGAACCAGCCGGTTTTCTGGCCTTCCATGACCGGCGCTTCGAACTTCACGCCGTTCTCTTCCAGAGCGACCCATTCCGGGACCAGGCCGAATGCCGTTTCCACGTAACGGTTCAGGCCTTCTGCATCACGGGCAGCCGAGTCGTTCTTGAACAGAATGCCGCTTGGCTTGAGCACTTGAATCAGAGCGGCAAGCACGTCTTCTTTATGGTTTTCCATGGTGGCGGAAGCCAGCTGGACCACCAGAATGTCGCCGAAGCGATCAACAACCAGACCCGGCAACAAGTCCGAATCTCCGTACACCAGGCGATAGAACGGCTTGTCGAACAGGCGCTCACGCAGAGACAAGGCCACGTTGAGGCGATGCACCAGCAACGACTTGTCCAGCGGCAACTTGACGTCCCGCGACAGCAGGCGGGCGCAGATCAGGTTGTTCGGGCTCATGGCGACGATGCCCAGCGGTTTGCCGCCTGCGGCTTCCAGCACGGCTTGATCACCTGCGGCAAAGCCGTGCAGCGGCGTCGCGGCTACGTCGATTTCGTTGCTGTAGACCCACAAGTGGCCGGCGCGCAGGCGACGGTCGGCGTTGGCTTTGAGGCGCAAGCTAGGCAGGGACATGACGTCGCTCCGGAAAAAAGAGCGGGATTATAGCGCGTCATTTCATTCAGGGGCCGCGATGATGTTAATTAACCGGCTAGTGGTTAGATGGCCCTCTGGAAGTTGCGCAAGGCTTGCGTCTGAAATGAATTTCTACAGAATCATCACGGACGAAAATTGCTTC
Source organism: Pseudomonas caspiana (assembly GCF_040224095.2). Lineage (NCBI taxonomy): Bacteria > Pseudomonadati > Pseudomonadota > Gammaproteobacteria > Pseudomonadales > Pseudomonadaceae > Pseudomonas > Pseudomonas caspiana. The sequence continues at coordinate 143,506 of NZ_CP167995.1, forward strand.
ACATCTCGATATCTTTTAACGGCTTGCGAGAGCTGCCGGTTCAGTAGCGGGTTAATTGACGCGTCTAAAGCGCTTGCCGTATGCGTCGGTGACTGTAAAGCGACAGGTATGAAGGAGTAGAATCCAGATCTGTCCTTGAGTGTTTACCTATGTCCGAAGAGCTTACGTCCGAGCAGATTCAGCAAGTCCTGCAGGGCATCAGTGTGCCTCCGCAACCGCAAATCATGGTGGATTTGCAGATGGAGCAGTACATGCCAGACCCTGATCTTGATGTGATTGCAAAGCTGATTTCTCAGGACCCCGGCCTGTCCGGGGCGCTGCTGAAAATCGTCAACTCGGCTCACTATGGACTTGCCAACAAGATTGCCTCGATCCAGAAAGCGGTCAATCTGTTGGGGATTCGCTCCGTCATCAACCTGATCAATGCGCAGTCGATCAAGGGCGAAATGAGCGACGAAACCATCGTGACGTTGAATCGTTTCTGGGATTCGACTCAGGACGTGGCGATGACCAGCCTGACGCTGGCCAAGCGCATTGGCTCGCAAACGGTGGATGAATCCTACGCGTTGGGTCTGTTCCACGACTGCGGAATTCCGCTGATGCTCAAGCGTTTTCCGGACTATATGGACGTGCTTGAGCAGGCCTATACCAATGCAAGTGCGGAACATCGTGTCGTGGATACCGAGAACGAGAGGTTTGATACAAACCACGCCGTTGTCGGCTATTTCACTGCAAAGTCCTGGCGTTTGCCCGAACATGTCACCAATGCCATCGCTAATCACCATAATGCGCTGGCGATTTTTCAGGATGACTCCAACCGCAATGCCCCGCTGAAAAATCTCTTGGCGGTGCTGAAAATGGCCGAACATATCTGCGCGTCGCACAAGGTGCTCGGCAACGAGGATGAAGATCATGAGTGGAATGCCATCGGGCATCTGATCCTCGATTACGTTGGGCTGTCCGATTACGATTTCGAAAACCTCAAAGAAAGCATTCGCGAGCTGTCCGCGCACTGATCCCGCGCGCGGTCGCATCGCTTCGCGCATCACCGAGTTACCCATGCCTGAATTACCCGAAGTTGAAACTACCCGCCGGGGCATTGCGCCTCATCTTGAAGGTCAACGTGTCAGCCGCGTCATCGTGCGTGACCGGCGTCTGCGCTGGCCGATCCCTGAAGATCTGGATGTCCGCCTTTCTGGGCAGAAGATCGTAGTGGTCGAGCGACGCGCCAAGTATCTGCTGATCCAGGCTGAAGTAGGGACGTTGATCAGCCACTTGGGTATGTCGGGCAACTTGCGTCTAGTGGAAGCGGGCTTGCCAGCGCTCAAGCATGAACATGTGGACATTGAGCTGGAGTCCGGGCTGGCGCTGCGCTATACCGATCCGCGTCGGTTTGGCGCGATGCTCTGGAGTCTGGACCCGCTCAACCACGAACTATTGATACGCCTCGGGCCTGAGCCGTTGACCGACCTGTTTGATGGTCAGCGCCTGTTCGAGCGTTCGCGGGGCAAGTCCATGGCGGTCAAGCCGTTCATCATGGACAACGCTGTCGTGGTTGGTGTGGGGAATATCTACGCCACCGAAGCGTTGTTTGCGGCTGGTATTGATCCGCGGCGTGAGGCGAAAACCATTTCTCGTGCCCGTTATTTGCGATTGGCGATTGAGATCAAGCGCATTCTGGCGGCCGCCATCGAGCGTGGCGGTACGACACTGCGTGATTTCATTGGTGGCGATGGTCAGCCCGGGTACTTTCAGCAAGAGTTGTTTGCCTACGGGCGTGGCGAGCAGCCCTGCAAGGTCTGTGGCACTACGTTGCGTGAAATCAAGCTGGGGCAGCGGGCGAGTGTGTATTGCCCCAAATGTCAGAAGTAGTCCGGTAATTCCGGTTTTTTGTAGGCGCTCATGAGCAACGCGAGGCAGCGATAGCGTTCTGTCTGATGCACCGCCATCGCTGCCTCGCGTTGCTCGTGAGCTCCTACAGGGGCATCGGTTGAATCGGATATTGGTGGGCCCAAAATGATCCGCAGTACTGCCTCACTTGCTTAACCGTCATCGCTGTTTATAGTTAACCCAATCCCATCCCGCTGTACGTGAAGGACCATGCCATGAAGCCGTTTCGACTGATCGCCGCCAGCCTGGCTTTGATTTTCGGCATGCAGGCGATGCCTGTATTGGCCAACGAGCCGGTGAATCACGGCAGCGGAGATCCGGTTTACAGCATTCAGAACCCACCGGCCTACGCCATGATCGGCGACTTGTTGATCGCCCGGCCTTTGTTAATCGCGGCCACCATTGTCGGCGCCGGTCTGTTTGTCATTGCCTCTCCATTCGCCGCTGCTGGCGGAAACCTCGGCGCAACTGGCAAAGCATTGGTGGTCGATCCTGGCAAAGCCGCTTTCGTGCGTTGCCTTGGATGTACGGGCGATGGCTACGCCAAACAGGAGTAAGACCAGTCCGCTCAGGGCGCGATTTGTCTGACCTTCGGATCGAAGGTCTCTGACACTCCAAGGCCTCTCGGATCGCTGGCCGCTTCGATACGCTTCCCCGTCTTGTCCCACAGCAACACTTGCTGATTGCCATAGCCGCGGGAAACTTCCTTGAAGTTATAACCACGCGATTGCAGCGCTTTCATGTCTTCCTGGCTGAACGCTCCCGGCTCGTGCTCGACCACATCCGGCAAGTACTGATGATGGTAACGCGGCACGGCAGGCCACCTGGCAATCGGTTGATCATCCAGATACTCCAGCATCGACAGCAGCACCATGCTCGGGATGCGGCTGCCGCCCGGCGTACCGAATGCAGCGAACTCATCAGGACTTTCCAGAAAGCTTGGGCTCATGCTCGACAGCGGACGTTTGCCTGCCGCAATCGAGTTGGCTTTGCTGCCTGCCAGTCCGTATGCGTTGCTGCCTTGCGGATCGGCGGCAAAATCATCCATCTCATCGTTCAGCACAACGCCCGTGCCCGGTACGGTGAACGCTGCGCCGAACGGTAAATTGACCGAGAGCGTCGCCGCGACCGCATTGCCGTCAGTGTCCAGCACGGCAAAGTGAGTGGTGTGTTCGCCTTCACGCCAGCGCGGTGAAGGTTCCAGGTTGCTGCTCGGCGTTGCTTCGTGCGGGTCGATACTGCCCGCCAAGTGCACCAGATACTCACGATCAAGCAGGTGATCGAGGGGATTGACAACGAAGTCCGGATCGCCCAGCAAGCCACGGTCTCGATAGGCACGACGCAGGACTTCCAGCACATAGTGGGCGCGTTGGACTTTGTCTGACTGCTGCCACGGCAGTTGCTGCAGCATCATCAGGCTTTGGGCCAACGCCACGCCACCTGCCGAGGGTGGCGGGGCGCTGATCAGCTCCCGCTGGTCATCCAGGCGAAAGCGCAAAGGTGCGCGCGTCGCGACCTGGTATTGATCCAGATCTTCTGACTTCCAGATGCCTCCTGCTGCTTTTACGCCATTAACCATCGATTGAGCGGTCAGGCCAGCGTAGAAACCATCGCGACCGTTGTTGGCCAGTCGGTTGAGTGTCACGGCCAGGTCCGGCTGCTGGATGATCGTGCCCATCGACGGGACTTCGCCGTCACGCAGAAACAGTCGAGCACTTTCCGGATCGTCGCGCAGTGCTGAAAGGCGAGCCGTAGCACGTTGCTGATAAATTCGGTCGACCGGAAAACCTTGATAGGCCAGGCGAATGGCCGGCGCCATGGAAATGTTCAGGGGTAGCTTGCCATAGCGCTCTGCCAGCTCGATTAATGCTGCGGGCAGGCCGGGAATGGCAGCGGCCAGCGGTCCGTTCAGGGAAAGGCTGGGTTGAACCTTGCCATCGCGGCGATAGAGGTCATAAGTCGCTTTGATCGGGGCTTTTTCTCGCGCATCCAGAAACACATAGCCAGGCTGCGGCCCGCTTTGACGTAGCAGGAAGAATCCGCCGCCGCCCAATCCGGAGCCGTAGGGCTCAACCACGGCGAGTGCAGCGCTGACGGCTACTGCGGCATCGAAAGCGTTGCCGCCCGCCACCATGATTTCCCGACCAGCGGCGCTGGCTTGCGGATGCGGACTGGCGATGGCGGACTGTGCAGGGCGGGGAAACGGTGTTTCAGCAGCGACAATGGTCTGCGCGGACATGGCGCAGAGCAGCAAAACGCTGGACAGAACGTGCTTGAGGATCATGCCGGGCTCGCTTTGGTCGGCCGGCAAGATGAGCTTGATGTCGGCGATTCAGCGACGCCGACGGTTCAAGCCTTGCCGGTAATGATCAGGTATTTGCTCATCAGTTCGTCTTTGCTTTCAACGCGGTTTTCATCCAGCGGGATGCAATCCACGGGGCAGACTTGCTGACATTGCGGCTCGTCGTAGTGGCCAACGCATTCAGTGCACAGGCTCGGGTTGATCACGTAGATCTCCTCGCCTTGAGAAATCGCCTCGTTCGGGCACTCGGGTTCGCAGACGTCGCAATTGATGCAATCGTCAGTGATGATCAGGGACATGAAACACTCCTGCCGCGGTCGATGCCGGGGCATATGAAATCCAATGCGGCGAATTGTGCCGCATTAGTCGTTTCGTTGCACCCGGACGTTGCCGTAAAACTCAGCGTTTGAAGCGTTCAGTCAGCGCTTCAGCGACAGCCGGATGGACGAACTTGGTGATATCCCCGCCCAAGGCCGCGATTTCACGGACCAGCGTCGAGGAAATGAACGAATACCGTTCGGATGGCGTAAGGAACAGACTTTCGACGTCCGGTGCCAGTTGGCGGTTCATGTTGGCCAGCTGGAACTCGTATTCGAAGTCAGAAACGGCACGCAGGCCTCGCAGAAACACGTTCGCGTTCTGTTCTTTGGCAAAGTGCGCAAGCAGCGTCGAAAAACCTACCACTTCGACATTCGGCAGGTGTTTAGTGACCTCCCGGGCCAGATCCACGCGCTGTTCCAGAGGGAAAAGCGGGTTTTTCTTCGGGCTGGCGGCAACGGCGATGATCACATGATCGAACAGGCGCGATGCGCGCTCGACCAGATCGCCGTGGCCCTTGGTAATAGGGTCGAAGGTGCCTGGATACAACACTCGGTTCATCGCGTCGTCCTGGTCGGAGTCCTTTGGGGAGTCGGATGGTAGCGCAGCATTCCCGGTGGGCCAAGTCGGAGTGCTGAAGGCTAAGGTCGTATTGCTATCAAAATTGAGTGTTAAAGCGGTGTATCCCGTATTCCTGCGGGACATCGCGAAACGGTAGATATGTAGGAGTGAGCTTGCTCGCGATAGCGGTCTTTCTGTCACAACATAGTTGATTGGCAGAACGTTATCGCGAGCAAGCTCACTCCTACAGGGGCCATGTTTGCCGCGAGTCAGCGCGGTGTGATGGACACCGGGGCAGCTCCCATCAAACTACATGTATGCAATTGAATTGGGATGCGTTCTGTAGGAGCGCACGAGTACCGCGAGGCCGCGATAGCGATTTATCAGGTACAACGCCATCGCTGCCTCGCGTTGCTCGTGAGCTCCTGCAGTGGGGTGTCGATTCGTATGCACTAGACAGATCCCCGCCATCACCGAATAAACAGCTTGTAAACCAGCCTCTGAATCGCTTTCCCGTAAGGTGGATAGATCAGCCTCGCAGCGTTAAAGCGCTGCTTGATCAACACGCCCTTGGCCTTACTGAACGTCATGAAGCCTTCATGCCCGTGGTAATGCCCCATCCCTGAAGGACCGACGCCGCCGAATGGTAAATCGTCCTGAGCGACATGCAGCAGTGTGTCGTTCAGGCATACGCCGCCGGAATGGGTCTGCTCCAGCACACGCTGCTGTTCGGCTTTGTCGTAGCCGAAGTAGTACAAAGCCAGTGGGCGAGGGCGTTGGTTGACGTAGGCGAATGCCTGGTCGATGCGTGAGTAGGGCACGATGGGCAGCAGTGGGCCGAAAATCTCGTCCTGCATGACCAACATGTCGTCGCTGACGTTAAGCAGCAGGCTGAACGGCATGCGTCGATCCTGCCCGCTTTCGTAGAGGTTAATAACCTTCGCGCCTTTTTCAGTCGCGTCGGTCAGATAGTGGTTGAGACGAGCGAGCTGGCGTTGATTGATGATTGCCGTGTAATCAGGATTGTCAGCCAGCGAGGGATAAAACCCGAGCACGGCGGACTTGTAAGCGTCGACGAACTCCTCAACGCGATCCTCCGGCACCAACACGTAATCCGGCGCGACACAGGTTTGTCCGGCGTTGAGCGTCTTGCCGAAAGCGATGCGCTCGGCCGCGTCCTTGAGCGGCACATCATGGGAAACAATGGCCGGAGACTTGCCGCCCAGTTCCAGCGTGACCGGCGTTAGGTTTTCCGCTGCGGCACGCATCACGTGCTTGCCAACGCTGGTTGCGCCGGTAAACAGCAAGTGGTCAAACGGTAATCCTGAGAATGCGATGCCGACGTCCGCCTCGCCCAGCACCACCGCTACCAGATCCTCCGGAAACACCCGAGCGAACAGACGCTTGAGCAGTTCACCGGTGGCGGGTGTTGATTCGCTGAGTTTGAGCATCACCCGGTTACCCGCTGCCAGCGCTCCAATCATTGGCCCGATGGCCAGAAACAGCGGGTAGTTCCAAGGCACGATAACGCCAACTACGCCCAATGGTTGATACACCACCTTGGCCGATGCGGGCTGGAAAGCGATGCCTACTTTTCGTCTTGAAGGCTTCATCCATTTTTTCAGGTGTTTACGGGCGTCCTTTATGCCAAACAGGCTGGGCATCAACTCGGCCAGCAACGTCTCATCGGCGCTGCGATGACTGAAGTCACTGCTGATTGCCTCGATCAAAGCCTGCTGCTCGGTGCACAGCACGTCATGCAGACTGGCAAGCCATTGCAGGCGCTGCCCTGCGGTGGGCATCGAGTTGGCGGAAAAGGCTTTACGCTGCTCGGCAAACACCCGCTCAAGTTCGCTTGGCGGTTGCGAAAGGTCCGGTAACCAGGCGAGTTCGGCAGGCATGTGGGCAATTCCGTTTGGAGTTATCCACTGGTTTTAGAGTTGTTGCTCTATAAAGTCAAATTCCGCGGTGGACTGCAGTGTTTTTCAGGCCGGATGACCATAGGCAAGTAGTGTCAGCGACTCAGGGCAGCCTCCGATCAAAAAGATTCAACTAATTGATTTGGAGTGCTTTTCTATAGGAGCTCACGAGAACCGCGAGGCAGCGATGGCGACCTTTCTGATACAACGCTATCGCGGCCTCGCGGTGCTCGTGCGCTCCTACAGGCTTTGTTTGCTGCGCAACAGCGCTGTGTCATGCCCAATAGGCATACACCAGCACTTCACGCCCCGGCTACATTTGTCTCCCCGGAAGCGGTATCTTTGCCGGTCTAGCGCAGCCGTCCGGAAACACTCATGTCGAAACCATCAGATGGCGGTCCTTCGGGATCTACCATCCCATTCCCGCCCAAAGGCGCTAGCCTGACGCTGATTGATGTCGCCAAGGTGGCGGGCGTTTCGCCCATGACGGTTTCCCGGGCGTTGCATCGGCCTGAGCTGGTCAGCGAGAAGACCCGCGACAAGGTGCGCGAAGCAGTGCGCGCGACGGGTTATGTGTCGAACATGTTGGCCGGTGGGCTAGCCAGCAACAAAAGCCGATTGGTGGCGATTTTCCTGCCGACGATTGCCAACTCGATTTTTGCCGACACAGTTCAGGCGCTGATGGATTCACTTACCAAAGCGGGTTACCAGACCCTGTTGGGGTTGACTGGCTACTCAGCCGAGCAGGAAGAAACATTGCTTGAGGCGGTTCTGGGGCGGCGGCCAGACGGCATCGTGCTCACCGGCACGCTGCACACCGAAGCTAGCCGGATACGGCTGGCCCAGGCCGGCATTCCTGTCGTGGAAGCCTGGGACTTGAGTGAGGCGCCTATCGACATGCTGGTAGGGTTCTCCCATGAGGCGGTGGGCGAGGCGGTGGCGCGGCATCTGTTGGACAAAAATTACCGGCGCTTCTCTGTCGTCACCATCAGCGATCCTCGAGGCATGCGTCGCTGCAAAAGTCTGTTGGCCGAACTGGAGCGCCATGGCGTTCATGATGTACCGGTTGAAGTGCTTGCGCCGCCCGCCACGCTGGAGATCGGCCGAGAAGGTCTGCGCCGCCTGCTGGATCAGCAAGATCGCCCTGAAATTGTGATCTGCAGCTCGGACACCATCGCTCAGGGTGTATTGGCAGAAGCGGCTAGCCGAGGCCTGCGCGTCCCGGAAGATCTGGCGGTGATGGGCTTCGGTGATTTGAGCAGCGCAGCGCAGGTCTATCCAGCACTGTCGACGGTCAAGGTTGATGGCTCTCGTATTGGTCAAATGGCCGCTCAGGCACTTCTGGAACGCTTTAACTATCCCGCTGGCGCCGAAGATCCCTTGCGGATCGATACCGGTTTTACCCTCATCGACCGCGCCACCACCTGAGTCAATTGCCCGAAGTTGATGAGTGGCGCTGTTGAATGATTGCGCAATCATAGTAGTATCCCTCCAAGGCCTCCCGTCGTATCTCAGGCGTGGAGCTTTTTTTGATTCTTGAATGATTGCGCAATCATTCATTGGGCTATCTCCATGTGATTTAAGTCGCGAACCCTTTTTTCGAGCTGAACTCAGGAAGCACTTATGCAAATCCAACAAGAAAACATCAAGTCCTCCGATCACGACCAGATTGCCTGGGTGAAGGTCTCATCGGTATTCCTGCCGTTGGCCAATCCGATCAGCGATGCCAAGGTGCTGACCGGTCGGCAGAAACCCATGACTGAAATCGCCATGCTGTTTGTGGAAATCGAAACGGTCGACGGCCACAGTGGCCTGGGCTTCAGTTACTCCAAGCGCGCCGGTGGCCCCGGCCAGTTTGCTCACGCTCAGGAAATCGCTCCGGCGCTCATCGGTGAGAACCCGAGCGATATCGCCAAGTTATGGACCAAACTCTGCTGGGCGGGCGCTTCGGTGGGTCGCAGCGGTATGTCGACTCAAGCCATTGGCGCTTTCGATGTAGCGTTGTGGGACCTGAAAGCCAAACGCGCCAACCTTTCCCTGGCTCGCTTGCTGGGTGCGCAGCGTGATTCGGTGCGCTGCTACAACACTTCTGGCGGCTTCCTGCATACCCCGCTGGATCAGTTGATGAAGAACACTGATTTGTCGCGGGAGAAGGGCATCGGCGGTATCAAACTGAAAGTCGGTCAGCCGGACTGGGCGGTGGATATCGAGCGCGTCAGCACCATTCGTAGACACCTTGGGGATAACTTCCCGCTGATGGTCGATGCCAATCAGCAATGGGATCGCCCGACGGCCCAGCGCATGTGCCGCAAGTTCGAAGAGTACAACCTGATCTGGATCGAAGAGCCACTCGATTGCTATGACGCTGAAGGCCATGCGGCGCTGGCTCAGCAATTCGATACGCCAATCGCTACCGGAGAAATGCTCACCAGCGTGGCCGAGCATGCGGAGTTCATCAAATTGCGTGGCGCTGACTTCCTGATGCCGGACGCGCCACGTGTAGGCGGTATTACGCCTTATCTAAAGGTAGCGGCCATGGCAGAACAGGCCGGGTTGATGCTGGCACCGCACTTCGCCATGGAGCTGCATGTTCACCTGGCAGCGGCTTACCCGACCGAGCCATGGGTCGAGCATTTCGAGTGGCTGGAGCCGTTGTTCAATGAGCGTCTGGAAACCCGCGATGGTCGCATGCTGGTACCGACGCGTCCGGGATTGGGCCTGACGCTAAGCGAACAGGTCAAACCCTGGACGGCTCAACAGTTTGAAGTGGGCAAGCGCCCTTGAGGCTTGTGATGTCCGGGCCGATTGGTTGTCCCGGACATCACGCTTTATCGTTCGCTTGCGTTAAGATCGCTCGATACCAATAAAACCCGAGCGATCAAGTGTGAGCCTGACCCCGCGTATCAAAACCCGTGAACGGATCGTGCTGAACAGTCTGGAGCTGTTTAACCAGCAGGGCGAACGCAGCGTCAGCACTAATCACATCGCGGCGCATCTGGAGATGTCGCCGGGTAATCTGTATTACCACTTCCCCAACAAGCAGGCGATCATCGCCGAACTGTTCACCGAGTATGAAACCCTGGTGAACACCTTCCTGCGCCCGCCCAAAGGTCGCCTGCCTAGCGTTGAAGACAAGCGTTTTTACTTGTTGGAGATCCTCGACGGGATGTGGCGCTATCGCTTCCTGCATCGTGATCTGGAGCATCTGCTCGATTGCGACCCCGAACTGGCCGCGCGTTATCGACGCTTTTCCCAGCATTGTCTGATTCAGGCCATGGCCATTTATGGTGGGTTTGTTGAGGCTGGCATCCTGCAAATGAACAAAGTGCAGATCGAATCGCTGACGCTCAACACCTGGATCATCCTGACGTCCTGGGTACGTTTTCTCTGCACCACACGGGAAAACAGCACACACCTGAGTGAAGATGCCATTCGCCGTGGCGTTTATCAGGTTCTGATGCTTGAGTCAGGCTATGTAACCCCGCAGGCGCAACAGGAAGTGAACGCGCTGTGCGAAGAATTTTATGTTCCGTTGCATCAAGCGCTGGCAAATGGAGTCTGAACATCGTCAGCGGCAACGGTCAGAGAAGATGCTGAACCTTTCAATTGTCTACAGGAGCTCGTCATGTCCATCGCGCAACTGATCAGCCCGCAGCAGTTGGCAGATCGCCAGCGGCAGCCGGGGCTGGTGATTCTCGATTGTCGTTTTGCTCTCGAAGATACCTCCTACGGCCAGCGCAGCTATGCCGACGGGCACATCGACGGCTCGTCCTTTGCCGATCTGGAGCGTGATCTCAGCGGCCCGATCAGCAAAGGGAAAACCGGTCGCCATCCTTTGCCGGACCCGCAGAGGCTGGTTGAGCGTTTGCAGTATTGGGGCATCAACGCCGACAGCGATGTCGTGCTTTATGACGATGGTCCCGGCGCCTACGCCGCTCGGGCGTGGTGGTTGCTGGCCTGGTTGGGCAAGCGCGACGGCGTGTTCATTCTCGATGGTGGGCTAAAGGCCTGGCACGCGGCGGGTTTGCCGTTGAGTCTTGATCCGCCTGGCAAGGAACCCGGGAATTTCACCGGTCAGCCGGATGACTCGCTGGTGCTGACCGCGGAACAATTGCAGGCGCGTCTTGGCGAACCATCGCTGACCTTGATTGATGCCCGCGCCGAAGCTCGCTTTCGCGGTGAAGTGGAACCCATTGACCCGGTTGCCGGACACATTCCTGGCGCGCAATGTGCGGCATTTAACGAAAATCTCGGCCCGGACGGACGCTTTTTACCGGCTGAGCAACTCAAGCAGCGCTTCACTGAAAAGCTTCAGGGCCGCCCGCCAGAAAGCCTGGTCGCTTATTGCGGGTCTGGCGTGACGGCGTGTCACAACCTGTTTGCGTTGTGTCTGGCGGGATATCCGCTGGGGGCATTGTATGCGGGGTCGTGGAGTGAGTGGATTACCGATCCGGGGCGTGAGGTTGCGACGGGGGCTTGAGCGTAATCTCCTCCAGTAGAGATGAGCTGCCTCTGTGTCCAGGGCATCGCGCTGTATCGCGGCAAATATTTGCCCTGTAGGAGCTGCCGAAGGCTGCGATCCTCGGTGTTTCAGACAGAAAGCTTTCGCAGCCTTCGGCAGCTCCTACAGGACATGTGGTTAATGTAATAAAACTAAACCACTGCCCCATGCGCACTCGTCAGCCACAGCGGAATCCGCCGTTCCAGGTAATACCCGGGATTTTTCAGCGATCCATCGACGAACCCTACGTGCCCGCCTTTTTCCTGTAGCTCGAATTCTGTGCTGGCAGACAGCTCTTCAGGTTCTGGCAGGCTGTGCTTGAACACGAACGGATCGTCTGCCGCCTGGATAATCAGTGTCGGCGTACGGATGTCTCCCAGGTAATAGCGGCTGGACGCGCGCCGGTAGTAATCCTTGGCATCAGCGAAGCCGTGCAGCGGGGCGGTTATCCGGCCATCGAAATCCCAAAACGTGCGCATGTTTTCCAGCGAGCCCAATGCTGACAATTCAGCAAGCCCTTCGCTGATCCCTTCGTCCTTGAAGTGACGTTGTTTGTCTTTGATATAGGTGACCATCTCGCGCATGAAATGCCGCTGATAGACCCTTGAAAAACCCATGCCGATGCGGTCTGCGCATTCATCCAGCCTGAAAGGCACAGACACGGCCACTGCGCCTTGCAGGTCGCTGCTCACGCCTGATTCACCCAGATATTTGAGCAGTACGTTGCCGCCCAGCGAGTAACCAACTGCGTACAGCGGTGCCAATGGACGCTTGGCCTTTAGGTGAGCGATGACTGATGCAAGATCTTCGCTGGCACCGGAGTGATAGCTGCGCGACAGCAGATTCGGCTCGCCGGAACAACCTCGCCAGTTGAGCGCCACGCTGGCCCAGCCTTCCTGAACGATCGCCTGTTGCAAGCCGACCACATAAGGGGAGTTCGATGAACCGGTCAGGCCGTGCAGCACCAGCACAAGAGGCGTGTTCAGCTCGTGTGGGCCGAACCAGTCGAGATCGAGAAAGTCCCCATCGGCCAGCCAGACGCGCTCGCGTTGCCGTTCGATGGATGTTTTCCTTCGCCATAGCGGCCCCCATAACGTTTGCAGATGGGGATTGCCCAGCCCGGATGCGGGAACGAAGCGGTTAGCAAAGGAGGATTTAGCAGGGCGTGTTAGCACGGTCGTCCTCTCTCGGCAGATTGTGATTATGTATCAGGCGTACGTTGCCACAAGTGATAGGCGCGGTGAGCAGATTTTTTGCTCAGCGGTACGGGCGAGGGATAGGTGGTTTCAGATGTGCCCTGTAGGAGCTGCCGAAGGCTGCGAAGGCGATCTTCTGGTCAACCGCTTCGCAGCCTTCGGCAGCTCCTACAGGAGTTCTTGCGTCAGCCTTTGATTACCCACGCTGCCAAAGCGCGTAATACACCTGCCCGGCTTTCTTCTCCCGGTGCAGGCGCCAGCTACCGGGCAAGCCGGTGGTCGATGGCGGGGTTTCGCTTTCGGTGTAGATCCAGGCGTTGTCCGCCAACCAGCCGTGTGACTCCAGCAGCGCGCAGGCCGAAGCCAGCAGGTTCTGGTGGAACGGCGGGTCGAGGAACACCACGTCGAATGGCTCGGCGGTCTGGGTTTCCAGATGGCGTAGCGAGTCGGCCTGTGTCACCTGGCCAGTGGTGCAGTTCAACATGCTCAGGTTCTGGCGCAGGCTCGCGATGGCTGCGGCGCTGTTGTCCAGCGCCAGGCCCTTGCTGGCGCCACGGGACAGCGCTTCGAAAAACAGCGCGCCGCTGCCGGTGAAGACATCCAGCACCTTGGCGCCAGCAATATCCATCGCCAGCCAGTTGAACAGCGTTTCGCGGACACGATCTGGCGTCGGGCGCAGACCGGGGGCGTCAGGGAATGTCAGTTTGCGACTGCCCCATTCGCCACCAATGATGCGCAGTTGGCCCAAGCCGTTATGGCCCTTAGGGCGTGGATTGGCCATTAATGCTCCGGGACCCCAAGGGGGCGTTCAGCAGGTTTGTCGGTGGGCGGCGGCAGCGGCTTTTGCGCTACGGTCGGCCCGGCGGTGACGATGACCATCTTGTCAGCGCTCAAGTGCTTGTTCATCACCTCTTTGACTTGCTCGACTGTCACGCTTTGCGATTGGGTCATGAAGTCTTCAAGGAACGTCAGCGGCAAGTCATAGAAGCCGATAGCGCCCAGTTGCGCGACGATGGACGAGTTACTGGCGGCGGTCAGCGGGAAGCTACCGGCCAGCTCACGCTTGGCGTCGTCGAGTTCTTTTTGGGTCGGGCCATTGGCAAGGAAATCGCGAACGATGTCCTGCACAAGCTTCAGGGTGTTTTCGCTCAATTCTGCACGTGTCTGCAGGCCAATCATGAACGGACCTTGAGTCTGCATCGGGGTGAAGCCCGATGACACTCCGTAAGTCAGGCCGCGTTTTTCACGGACTTCAGTCATCAAGCGGCTGCCGAAGCCGCCACCGCCGAGTACCGAGTTTCCCAACGACAGCGCTGCGTAGTCCGGGTCGTTACGCTTGATGCCCAGTTGCGCCAGCATCAGGTGAGTCTGCTTGGAAGGAAACTCGATGTGGGTTTCGCCAGCCTTGGGTTCGGCAGGGGTTGGCAGCTTGGCCAATGCTGGGCCTTTAGGCAACGATGCCGAGACTTGCGCAGCGACTGCCTGAGCTTCGTCGCGGGACAGATCGCCCACCAGCGCAATTACGGCGTTGCCAGCCGCATAAGCCTTGGCGTGAAACGCTTTGAGCTGTGCGAGGGTGATCGGTTTGATGGACTCGGCAGTGCCTTCGCTCGGATGACCGTAAGGATGTTTGCCGTAAAGGCGCTTGAACAGCTCTTCGCCTGCCAGCGAACCCGGGTTCTGCTTCTTGTATTCGAAGCTGGCAAGCAACTGGTTTTTGATGCGCGTCAGTGAGTCGGCAGGGAAGGTTGGTTTGCCCACTACTTCGGAGAACAGTTTCAATGCAGGCTCGCGCTTGTCCGTTGCGCTCAGGCTGCGAATCGAAGCCACTGCCATGTCGCGATAAGCACCGTTGCTGAAATCCGCGCCAAGGCCTTCAAAGCCCTGAGCGATTGCGGTCACGTCCTTGCCTTTCACGCCTTCGTTGAGCATGGCGTTGGTCAGCACGGCAATGCCCGGCAGGTTTTGATCCTGACTGCTGCCCGCTGCGAAGGTCAGGCGCATATCAAACATCGGCAGCTCGTGAGCTTCGACGAACAGGACTTTAGCGCCTTCAGCGGTTTGCCAGGTCTGAATGTCCAGCGTGCGGCGCGCCGGAGCCTTGCCGTCGAGTTCTTTCAAGGACTCCAGAGCTGGGCGGGCGGGTGTGGCATTGCCGGCGGCTTCTTCAGCCAGAGCCGATTGTGTAGCGAAAACACTGAGGCTGGTGGTCAACAGCAGGCCAAACAGCATTTTACGTGGGCCGTTGCGCTCACTCATTTTGCTTTCTCCTCAGGCAGAACGTGCGCAACGCTGAGGCGCTCACGGGTGAAGTAGGTGCTGGCGGCTTTCTGAATGTCTGCCGGAGTCACGCTTTGCAGAGCGGCCAGTTCCTCGTCGATCAACTTCCACGACAGGCCCACGGTTTCCAGTTCGCCAATGGTGCTGGCCTGACTAGTGATCGAGTCGCGCTCATAAACCAGGCTCGCAATCACCTGAGCACGTACGCGTTCCAGCTCTTCGTTGGTTGGCGGCTTGGTTTTCAGCTCGTCGAGCAAACGCCAGATACCGGCTTCAACGTCAGCCAGGGTTTTCTTCTTCTGGGTGTTGGGCGTGGCGCTGATCATGAACAGGCTGTCGCCGCGGGCGAAAGCGTCATAGTTCGAACCTGCACCGGAAACCAGCTCTTCGCCACGCTCCAGACGCGTCGGGATGCGTGCGCTGTAGCCGCCATCCAGCAAAGCCGCAATCAGGCGCAGTGCGTTGACTGAACGCGGGTCCTCGGCGGTCGCCAGACTTGGTACGTTAAAGCCATACATCAGGCTTGGCAGTTGAGTCTGAACATGCAAAGTGATGCGACGCTCACCAGGTTCGGCCAGCTCCAGTGGTTTTTTCGAAGGTGGTACGTCACGGCGCGCAATCGGACCAAAGAAACGTTCAGCCAGGGCTTTGACTTCGTCGGGTTTAACGTCACCCACTACGACTAGTGTGGCGTTGTTCGGTACGTACCAGGATTGATACCAGTGGCGCAGCTCTTCAACCTTCATGCGGTCAAGGTCAGCCATCCAGCCAATGGTTGGCGTGTGATAGCCGCTGGCCGGATAAGCCATGGCCTTGAAGCGCTCGAAGGCTTTGGAGGTCGGCTTGTCATCGGTGCGCAGACGGCGTTCTTCCTTGATCACTTCGATCTCGCGGCTGAACTCGTCGGCAGGCAGCGTCAGGCTGGCCATGCGATCGGCTTCCAGCTCGAACGCCACCGCCAGGCGATCACGAGCCAATACCTGGTAGTAGGCGGTGTAGTCGTCACTGGTGAAAGCGTTTTCTTCAGCGCCCAGATCCCGCAGGATCAGCGAAGCTTCGCCGGGGCCGGTTTTGGAGCTGCCTTTGAACATCATGTGTTCAAGGGCGTGTGACAAACCGGTCTGGCCTGGGGTCTCGTAACTGGACCCCACTTTGTACCAGACCTGCGACACCACAACCGGTGCGCGGTGATCTTCGCGGACGATGACCTTCAGGCCATTGGCGAGGGTGAATTCATGGGTAGGTTGCGGGTCGGCGGCCATTGCACCGAATGGCAGACAAATTGTGCCGAACAGCAGGCCTGCGGCACGGCGGGCTAGAGCATTCATTCGTAATTTGAACCTGTAAGACGGCCCGTTTGAACTTAGCGTCCACGGGCGCGGGGGTGTTAGGATAGCGGGCAGTCTCGCTCCCGACTATGACAAAAGAGTCAGGGAATGCTGAACGCAGATTCCGTAGGAGCTGCCGCAGGCTGCGAATCGGTGTTGGATGCTTCGCATCTTCATGTCCCTGCCTGAGGCATCGGAGCTACTATCGCTTCGCAGCCTTCGGCAGCTCCTACAGTAGGCAGTAGAGAGCGCCGGTTGCGGATTATGCTCAGCGAGCAGATGAACAAGCAGACTGAAATGCAGTCTGTTTCGCATACCAGAATTTTTCAGAGGCGCCGCTCTGGCGCGTCGCTACCTTGAGATAGCCGTCCTCCATGTTTGGTTCCAACGACGACAAGAAGACCCCAGCCCCGGCTGGCGAGAAGAAAGGCCTGTTCGGATGGCTGCGCAAGAAGCCGCAGGAAACCGCTGCCGAACAGCCACAAGACTTATCTACAGCAGCGCCGGAGCCAGTGATTGAATCGGCTCCGTTGACGGCTGAGTCGCAGCCTGCTCCGGCATTGACGCCCGAGCCTGCGCACGAAATCGCTGTTGAACCTGTCGTGGAACAGGTTCAACCGGGCGAGCCTACGCCAGAGCCGTGGCTCACCTTGCCGGTCGCTGAAGAGCCGGTGGCGCTGGTCAATGAGTACGAGCTGCACGTCACGCCGCCGATTGCGCCTGTTGCTGCTCCGGTTGAGCCAGAGCCCGAATTGGCACGTATTGACGTGCCGATTGCCGAGCCGGAATCGACCATCACTCCAGAGCCAGAGCCAGAGCCAGAGCCAGAGCCAGAGCCGCAACCTGAGCCGGTTGTTCCGCCAGTGGTTGCTGCCATGGCGCCTGCGGCTGCTGCAGCCGTTGCGCCGATCATCGAAACCCCGGCAGCAGCTGCTCAGCCTGAAGCGACCAAAGCCGGTTTCTTTGCCCGCCTCAAACAAGGTTTGTCCAAGACCAGCGCCAGCATCGGCGAAGGTATGGCCAGCCTTTTTCTGGGCAAGAAGGCCATCGACGATGATCTGCTCGAGGAAATCGAGACGCGTCTGCTGACCGCCGACGTCGGCGTCGAGGCAACGGGTGTCATCATTCGGAGCTTGACGCAAAAGGTCGCGCGCAAGCAGCTCACCGATGCGCAGGCGTTGTATACCTCGCTGCAAGGCGAACTGGCGACGATGCTCAAACCGGTCGAACAGCCGCTGATCATCGACGCTTCGCGCAAGCCCTTTGTGATCCTGGTCGTCGGCGTCAACGGCGCGGGCAAAACCACGACGATTGGCAAGCTGGCGAAGAAGCTGCAACTGGAAGGCAAGAAAGTCATGCTGGCTGCCGGTGATACCTTCCGTGCCGCTGCCGTCGAGCAATTGCAGGTCTGGGGTGAGCGCAACAAGATTCCGGTCATCGCGCAGCACACTGGCGCGGACTCAGCCTCGGTGATCTTCGACGCCGTGCAGGCCGCCAAGGCGCGGGGTATCGACGTGTTGATCGCTGACACCGCCGGTCGTCTGCAAACCAAAGACAACCTGATGGAAGAGTTGAAGAAGGTTCGCCGGGTGATCGGCAAGCTGGACGCGGACGCACCTCACGAGGTTCTGCTGGTGCTGGACGCCGGTACCGGGCAGAACGCGATCAGTCAGGCCAAGCATTTCCACCAGGCAGTGTCCCTGACCGGCCTGGCGCTGACCAAGCTGGACGGTACGGCCAAAGGCGGCGTGATCTTTGCCCTCGCCAAACAGTTCGACCTGCCTATCCGCTACATCGGCGTGGGTGAAGGCATCGATGATCTACGTACCTTTGAAGCCGAGCCGTTTGTTCAGGCCCTGTTTGCGGAGCGCGAGCGCACATGATTCGTTTCGAACAGGTCGGTAAACGCTATCCGAACGGACACGTCGGCTTGCATGAGCTGAGCTTTCGAGTGCGTCGTGGCGAATTTCTGTTCGTGACCGGCCACTCCGGGGCGGGCAAAAGTACTTTGCTGCGTCTGCTGCTGGCCATGGAGCGCCCGACCACCGGCAAACTTCTGCTGGCGGGGCAGGACCTCGGTCAGATCAGCAATGCACAGATCCCGTTCCTGCGTCGGCAGATCGGCGTTGTATTCCAGAACCACCAGTTGCTGTTTGATCGCACGGTGTTCAACAACGTCGCTTTGCCGCTGCAAATTCTTGGGTTGTCCAAGCTGGAAGTCACCAAGCGTGTGGATTCCGCTTTGGAGCGCGTAGCACTGTCGGACAAAGCCGAGCTGTACCCCGGCGACTTGTCTACCGGTCAGCAACAACGGGTCGGCATTGCTCGCGCCATCGTCCATCGCCCTGCTTTACTGCTGGCGGATGAGCCCACCGGTAACCTCGATCCACGCCTCGCAGCAGAGATCATGGGAGTGTTCGAAGACATCAATCGCTTGGGCACCAGTGTGCTGATTGCCAGTCACGATCTGGCGCTGATTGCGCGTATGCGTCACCGAATGCTCACGCTGCAACGCGGTCGCCTCATCGGTGACGGGGAGGCTGGGGTATGAGTGCTACACGTTCCCCTAAAGTTTCTGAGCGCGTATCGCCGAAAGCCGCTGATCCTGCTCCGAAAAAGTCAAAAAACAGCCATGACGATGACGGCCCGGATTTCGGTACGCTGTTCAACGCCTGGCTGGAAGCGCACCGCTCAAGCTTGATCGACAGCTTGCGGCGCCTGGGCAAGCAACCAATCGGCAGCTTTTTCACCTGTCTGGTGATGGCGATTGCCCTGAGCCTGCCTATGGGCTTGTCGTTGTTGCTTAACAACGTAGAGCGGTTGGGTGGTTCCTGGCAGCGCGCTGCGCAGATTTCGATTTACCTGAAGCTGGATACCAGTGCCAGCCAGGGCGAAAAATTACGTAACGAAATTCGTCTGATGCCGGGCGTTGCCGAAGCTGAATACATCAGTCGTGAGCAGGCGCTGGCCGAGTTCCAGCAGCAGTCAGGCCTGGGCGAGGCCCTCAAGGAATTGCCGGAAAACCCATTGCCGGGCGTTGTGCTGGTCACTCCTGATGAGGTGGACAAGCCTGCGCTAGAGGCCTTGCGTACTCAGCTTGCAGGCATGTCCAACGTCGAGCAGGCGCAACTGGACCTGGTCTGGGTTGAGCGTCTGGCGGCGATACTCAAGTTGGGCGATCGCTTTGTTTTTGGTCTGACTGTGCTATTGGTTGCAGCGTTGTTGCTGGTAATCGGTAACACCATTCGTCTGCACATCGAGAACCGTCGCACCGAAATCGAAGTCATTAAACTGGTAGGCGGCACCGATAGTTATGTACGGCGTCCTTTCCTTTATATGGGCGCACTGTATGGCCTTGGGGCGGGTTTTCTGTCCTGGGGCGTGTTGGCCTTCGGGCTCGACTGGCTCAACGATGCGGTAATCGGTCTTGCCGGATTGTATGGAAGTGATTTTTCTCTGGCTGGCGTTCCGGCGTCCGATGGTCTATCACTCTTGCTTGGAGCGGTGTTGTTAGGGTATATCGGTGCCTGGATTGCAGTAGCACGCCATTTGAGAGAGCTGGCACCTCGGTAAATTTTTCTTCATGTATTGACTTTTTCATACAGGGAACTTGTTTAGCGGTTCCTGGGTCAATTTCGCAGTGCTGAACTGCACGAGTCATGTGACGGAGGTAACATTTCGTATGACCACTTCTTTGCAACCTGCGTATGCCTTAGTCCCGGGTGCGAACCTGGAAGCCTATGTGCACACGGTGAACAGCATTCCTTTGCTGACCCCTGAGCAGGAGCGTGAACTGGCTGAGAGTCTCTATTATGAGCAGGATCTGGGGGCGGCTCGGCAGATGGTCCTCGCCCACCTGCGTTTTGTTGTGCACATCGCACGCAGTTATTCCGGTTACGGCCTGGCTCAATCAGATCTGATTCAGGAAGGTAACGTTGGCCTGATGAAGGCCGTTAAACGCTTCAACCCGGAAATGGGTGTGCGTCTGGTTTCGTTCGCTGTTCACTGGATCAAGGCGGAAATTCACGAGTTCATCCTGCGTAACTGGCGCATCGTGAAAGTCGCGACCACCAAGGCCCAGCGCAAGCTGTTCTTCAACCTGCGCGGCCAGAAGAAACGTCTGGCGTGGCTGAACAATGAAGAAGTTCATCGCGTGGCTGAAAGCCTTGGCGTTGAGCCGCGTGAAGTGCGCGAGATGGAAAGCCGTCTGACTGGTCACGACATGGCGTTCGACCCGGCTGCTGAAGCCGACGACGACAGTGCATTCCAGTCGCCAGCGAATTACCTGGAAGACCATCGTTACGATCCAGCGCGTCAGCTGGAAGATTCCGACTGGACTGACAACTCCACTGCCAATCTGCATCAGGCTTTGGAAGTGCTGGACGACCGCAGCCGTGACATTCTCTACCAGCGCTGGCTGGCTGAAGAGAAGGCCACGCTGCATGACCTGGCGCAGAAGTACAACGTCTCCGCCGAGCGTATTCGTCAGCTTGAAAAGAGCGCGATGAACAAGCTCAAGTTGTCGATAGCCGCGTAATATCGGTTCATCGACAAAGAAACGCCCTGACCGGGAAATCGGTCGGGGCGTTTTTGTTTTGTAGCGACCGATGATCTTCTGTAGGAGCCGAGCTTGCTCGCGATGCAGGCGCTGCTGCCTCTCAGGTCCATCGCGTCATCGTTCATCGCGAGCAAGCTCGGCTCCTACAGGTCACCCGTTTGCTCGCAATAGCGTGGTCTCAGAGACATTGGGCACCTCTTGTAAAACACCACTCGCTATCTGATTTACGCAGATAGGAGTGTGCTTTTTCAGGCATAAGCTTATGGCTTTTTGATCGTTGCCTTGCATAAGCATAAATACTCAAATGTCCGCTTTTTGGGCGTATGAGTCGATGGACGAGCGGTGTGAAGTAGCGGTGTTAGGCCTTGGCGCGATGGGCGCTGCGACGGTGTATCAACTGGCTAAAGCCGGGATTGATGTCATCGGCGTTGACCGCTTCAATCCGCCCCACACTGAAGGCTCCAGCCACGGCGACACCCGCATCACTCGTCTGGCCGTGGGTGAAGGCGCTGAGTATGTACCGATCGTCCACAACTCTCACCGTATCTGGCGTGAACTTGAGGCGCTGACAGGTGAGTCGTTATTTGAGCAGTGTGGCGTCTTGGTGATGACATCCAGTCCTGCTTATGACCCTCAAGACGAAAACGATTTCACCCATCGCACCATTCACCTGGCCAAGACTTACGGCATTGATCACGAAGTGCTCAATGCGGAGCAGATTCGCCAACGCTTTCCGCAATTTGCTCCAGTCCTGGACACTGCAATTGGCTATTTCGAACCAGGCGGCGGCTACGTGCGACCGGAGCGCTGCATCGATGTGCAGCTAAAGCTGGCACGAGAGCATGGCGCGACGTTGCTGACCGGTGAGATCGTGACCGGCATCAGTTCGACCAAGCAGGGCGTCACGATCACCACCGATAAGCGCACGATCCAGGCTAATAAAGTCGTTGTCAGCGCGGGCATGTGGTCGGCGGATTTGCTGGGCGCTCCGTTCAATCAATTGTTGAGGGTCTGTCGGCAAAAGCTGTTCTGGTTCGAGCTGGAGGAGGACGCGAGTTTTGCACCGCAGTCGCCGAGCTTCATCCTGACGCATGGTCCCGGAGAGGTGGACATCAACTACGGTTTCCCGCCCCTGCCGGGTGAGAGCAGCATGAAGGTCGCCACCGAGCAGTATCGCGACGCCTCTTCGGCAGGCTCACTGGACAGAACCATCAGCACCGCAGAAGAGCAGGACATGTTCGACGGTCAGGTTCGCGGCAAGATCGCGGGTGTGACTTCGCGGGTCGTCAAATCCTCGGTGTGCGCTTACACCGTTACTCCCGATTACAACTTCATCATCGACGAACATCCGGCCATGAAAAACGTGCTGGTTGTTTCCGCCTGCTCGGGCCATGGCTTCAAGCATTCCGCCGGGCTGGGCGAAGCACTCGCGCAGTGGTGCATCAACGGCAAAAGCGATGTGGATCTGTCGGCCTTTTCCTTGAAGCGTTTCGACGAACAGCGTTGAAACGCCTGATTCCTGTATTTATCTGCCCACTCTGAAAGGTGAAGTATCGTGAAACGTGTTGCTCTGTCGCTGGCGCTATTGGTCGCCGCTGTAGGTTCTGCTTATGCCGACACCCTGAAAATCGCAGTGGTGCCTGTGCCCCATGCGGAAATCCTAGAATTCCTTAAGCCGACACTGGCCAAGGAAGGCGTGACCCTGGATGTGAAAGTGTTTTCGGATTACGTGCAGCCGGATCGCCAGGTGGATGAAGGCTTGCTGGACGCCAACTACTTCCAGAGCAAGCCGTATTACGACGCCTACAAAAAGAGCCATCCGGGCTGTGATCAAGTGCCGGTGGTTGCGGTGCACATCGAACCGTTCGGCGCTTACTCGAAGAAGATCAAATCCATTGCCGAACTGAAGGATGGCGCAACTATCGCCATCCCCAACGACCCGACCAACTCCGGGCGTGCGCTGTTGCTGATCGCCAAGCAGGGGCTTATTACCCTGAAGGATCCAGGCAACATCATGGCGACCCGTCAGGACATCACCAGCAACCCGAAAAACCTGAAGTTCAAAGAGCTGGAAGCGGCGATGCTGCCTCGTGCCCTTGGCCAGGTTGATCTGGCGCTGATCAATGCCAACTACGCGCTGGAAGCCAAGCTTGAGCCGCATAAAGATGCGCTATTCATCGAAAGCTCTGAATCGCCTTACGCCAACTACCTGTACGTACGCCGTGACAAGGCAGATCTGCCTGCTGTGAAAAAGCTGGGTGCCGCGCTGAATTCACCTGAAGTGAAAGCGTTCATCCTGGAGAAATACCACGGGGATGTTGTTCCGGCGTTTTAAAGCCGGGTGGTGAAATACGATCTTATGTAGGAGCCGAGCTTGCTCGCGATAAGGGCGGCGCGGTTTCAGATCGAGTCGTCCCCATCGCGAGCAAGCTCGGCTCCCACAGAGATAGCATTGCAGTTCATCAGGCGGTGTTGCTCGACCGGGGAGCCTACAACTTGCGGCTGTTATTCAAACCCAGCAAGTAATCATCCCCACCCAACTGCTGCATCTGACGACGAATCCAGCTGGCGCGGCCTGCGACGTAACTGGTCGGACGGCTGGCGCTCCAGACTCGAGGGTTAGGCAGTACGGCGGCCAGATAGCTGGCTTGCTGCGCCGATAGCGCACTGGCGTTCACGCCGAAGTGATGCTGCGCCGCCGCCTGGGCACCGAACACACCGTCATCCCACTCGACGCTGTTCAGGTATACCTCAAGGATCCGCTGTTTGGACCAGAGGACTTCAATCAGCCCGGTAAACCACGCCTCAAGGCCTTTGCGCAGATAGCTACGACCCGACCACAGGAACAGGTTCTTGGAGACTTGTTGGCTCAGGGTGCTGGCACCGCGAATCGAACCACCCATCTCGTTGTGAGCAATGGCGGCCTGAATAGCTTCCACATCAAAGCCCCAATGCTCGGCGAACTTCTGATCTTCACCCGCGATAACCGCGACTTTGAGGTCGTTGGAAATCTTGTTCCATGGCTGCCAGGTGCGCTGCAGATCAATCGGCTTGCCATCGACCCATGATTCAATCTTGCGCTCAACCATCAGCGCCGTGCCCGGTGGCGGCACGAAGCGAAAGATCAGGACCAGCAACACGCTGCCCGCTGCAAACCAGAGCAGGGCTTTAATGAGAAGACGTACTAGTGAACGCAGCATAGAGATGGCTTGGCCGAACCCGTTGAGCGGGCCATTATACAGACCGTGCGCCTTTGGACGATTTTTGAACGGAGTTAGTTATGGTTCGTAGCTTTTTAATGTTGGCAGCGTTCTTTGGTTTCACCGGCGTAGCGCTGGGAGCCTTCGCTGCGCATGCCCTCAAGAACCGCCTGAGCCCGGAGTATCTGGCGATTTTCCATACCGGCGTGCTTTATCAACTGATCCACGCCTTAGCGATTCTGGGCGTGGCGGTGCTGGCCGCTCAGCTTCCGGGCAGGCTCATGACCTGGGCGGGCTTCTCTTTCGCGCTGGGGATTGTGCTGTTTTCCGGCAGCCTGTACCTGCTGACCCTGACCGGCATCAGCAAACTGGGGATTATCACCCCGTTCGGTGGACTAGCGTTTCTGGTGGGTTGGGCATTGCTGGGCTTGACCGCGTGGCGTTTGGACGGGGTTTGATTGTCCCATTTTTAAATTGAAATGATGTCAATGTGGGAGCCGAGCTTGCTCGCGATAGGCCTGCACGCAGTGGACCTGATATCTATGCCGTTCCTATCGCGAGCAAGCTCTGCTCCCACACATCGCTTTACCTTGGTCATACCGGCTGATCGGGCTAGAATGCTCGCCCCCAAAAATGATGGCTGCTCCCGCGCATGCACATTCAGTTGAACGGTGAACCCTTTGAATTGCCCGACGGCGCGACCGTTCTGGCATTGCTGACCCGCCTTGATCTTGTCGGGCGTCGTGTCGCAGTCGAGCTGAACCTGGATATCGTGCCACGCAGCCAGCATGAATCCACGGCCCTGAGCGAAGGCGATCAGGTCGAAGTCGTCCACGCGATTGGCGGCGGCTAGGCGTCGACGTTTTCTGATTCAACTGCAAGACCTCAACTTCCAAGAGGATTTCCAATGAGCAATGTTCGCAGCGACAAGCCGTTTGTCCTGGCCGGTCGGACTTTCGAGTCGCGCCTGCTGGTGGGTACCGGCAAGTATGTGGATATGGAGCAGACCCGTCTGGCCATCGAAGCGTCGGGTGCCGAGATCGTCACTGTCGCGGTACGTCGTACCAACCTGGGCCAGAACCCGGGTGAGCCGAATCTGCTGGATGTCCTGCCGCCGGATCGCTACACCATCCTACCGAACACGGCGGGCTGCTTTGACGCTATCGAGGCGGTGCGTACCTGTCGCCTGGCGCGTGAACTGCTCGACGGCAAGAATCTGGTCAAGCTGGAAGTTCTGGCCGATCAGAAAACCCTGTTCCCTAACGTCATCGAAACCCTCAAGGCCGCCGAAGTGCTGGTCAAGGAAGGTTTTGACGTGATGGTTTACACCAGTGATGACCCGATCATTGCGCGTCAGCTGGCTGAAATCGGCTGTATCGCGATCATGCCGTTGGCTGGCTTGATTGGCAGCGGTCTGGGGATCTGCAACCCGTACAACCTGCGGATCATCCTGGAAGAAACCAAAGTGCCGGTGCTGGTCGATGCCGGTGTCGGCACTGCGTCCGACGCTACCATCGCCATGGAGCTGGGTTGCGAAGCGGTGCTGATGAACTCGGCCATCGCTCATGCTCAAGACCCGATCCTGATGGGCTCAGCCATGAAGCACGCGGTGATTGCCGGTCGCATGGCTTACCTTGCCGGCCGTATGCCCAGAAAACTTTACGCCAGCGCGTCTTCGCCGCTGGATGGGTTGATCCGGTAAAACAGTAACTATGTAGGAGCTCGAGCAACGCGAGGCAGCGATAGCGGTTTGCCTGACACACCGCTATCGCTGCCTCGCGTTGCTCGTGAGCTCCTACAGGAAAGCACTAATTCAGATAGTACGTGTTGTTTGATGAGACTTTGTTGATGACTGATCCAGACGTTCCAAACCCAGAGCTGCCCGTTGCCGAAGAAGGCGAAGAGCGCCAGCACCGCCGTATCAAGAGTTTCGTGATGCGCGCCGGTCGCATGACTGAAGGCCAGCAGCGTGGTCTGGACCAAGGCCGTCCACTTTATGTGCTGCCATTGACCGACGCGCCGGTGGATTACGATCAGGTATTCGGTCGCTCCGCGCCGCGCACGCTGGAAATTGGTTTCGGCATGGGCCACTCACTGCTGGAAATGGCAGCCGCTGCGCCGGATCAGGATTTCATCGGGGTTGAAGTTCACTATCCGGGTGTTGGCGCATTGCTTAACGGCGTGCTGACTCAGGGCCTGACCAACGTACGGGTCTACGATTGCGACGCGATTGAAGTGCTCAACCGTTGCATCGCCGATAACAGCCTCGATCGCCTGATGCTGTTCTTCCCTGACCCATGGCACAAGAGCCGCCACCACAAGCGCCGTATCGTGCAGCCTGCGTTTGCCGAACTGGTGCGCAGCAAACTCAAGGTCGGCGGTGTTCTGCACATGGCCACCGATTGGGAACCGTATGCCGAATTCATGCTGGAAGTGATGAACGTCGCGCCGGGCTATCGCAACCAGGCCGAAGACGGCAAATGCGTACCGCGCCCGGCCGAGCGTCCAATCACCAAGTTCGAACGCCGTGGTGAGCGTTTGGGGCATGGGGTTTGGGATTTGAAATTCGAGAAGGTGGATTAACTGACACCAACCCCTCTGCAGGAGCTGCCGAAGGCTGCGAGCATGGCGAAACCGCAGCGACCGGTTCCCGGTCATTCGCAGCCTTCGGCGGCTCCTACTGGGTGAGTTTACTTACGATCCGCAACAACCCCGATCAACACCAGCACCACCACCAACACCGGCGCCAGGCTGTAGTTGTTGAACTGGCTCAGGCCGCGGATCACCCACGGCGTGGCGTAGATCAACGCGGCTCCGCTGCCGATGGTGACCAGCAAGGCCATCAACGGGATGCGCAAGGCACCTGCGAAGCTGCTGATGCGTTGTTCGACCCAGCCTTTGAAGTCAGCGCCAAACAACACCAGCAAACAGCCCACCAGAGCGAGGGATATTTCCGAGAGGTTGCTGCGGCTCCAGCGGGAGATGGTGGCGAGCAGGTCCAGTATCAAATCCATGCAGGGTCCTTAGATCAGAAAATATTGCAGCAGGTCGTTGAGAAACAACTGGCCTTGCGGCGTTGCGACCAATCGGGTCGGATCAGCTTGCAGCAGCCCACGTTGCTCGGCTTGCTGGCGCGCACTGGCCAGCGAATCGAGGCTTAGACCGGTGCGTTCGCGAAATAATGCAGCGTCCACCCCATTTGTCAGGCGCAGCGCGTTCATCAGGAATTCGAAGGGCAATTCTTCAACGCTGAGTAGCTTCTCACCCGCCTTGAACGGCTTGGCCGGATTCAGATAATCCTTCGGCAAACGAGTCTTCCAGGTGCGCGCAATGCGCCCGTCCGGATGGCTGAGTTTGCCATGGGCTCCGGCACCAATACCGATGAAGTCGCCGAAGCTCCAGTAATTCAGGTTATGTCGCGCCGGTCTGCCCGGTTGCGCATAAGCCGAGACCTCGTACTGTGCGTAACCGTTCTGCGCCAGCAACAACTGTCCGGCTTCCTGAATGTCCCACAGGATGTCGTCTTCTGGCAGCGTCGGCGGTTGGTTCCAGAACACCGTGTTCGGCTCCAGCGTCAGCTGATACCAGGACAAATGCGTCGGTTTCAGGTCGATGGCTTGTTGCAGATCGCCCAATGCATCCTCAGGTGACTGGTCAGGCAAGCCGTGCATCAAGTCCATATTGAAGTTATCGAAGCCCGCCTGTCGCGCCATGTCGGCGGCCCGAATGGCTTCATCGCCGTTGTGAATGCGACCCAGCGCCTTGAGTTTGGCTTCCTGAAAGCTCTGGATGCCGATGGACAGGCGATTGATGCCTAGTCCCCGATAGGCGCTGAACTTGACCTGCTCGAAGGTACCGGGATTGGCTTCCAGGGTGATTTCGATGTCGTTGGCAAAGCGAATGCGTTGCTCGACACCTTTGAGCAAACGGCCCAGGGCGTCTGCGCTGAACAGGCTTGGCGTGCCGCCGCCGAAAAAGATCGAACTGAGTTCACGGCCATAAACGTAAGGCAGGTCCAGATCCAGATCGGCCAGCAGTGCGTCGATGTATTCCGCTTCCGGCAGCACAGGGCTGGCAGTATGGGAATTAAAGTCGCAGTACGGGCATTTGCGTACGCACCACGGGATATGGATGTACAACGACAACGGCGGCAGTTGCGGCAAGGCTGTCCTCGGCTCGGTCGATGAGAAACCGGTGGTGCCGAGGAACAGCGGTGTTGCAGGCGTTTCGTGGGTCATTTCAAAGCCAGGCGTTGACGCAAGATGGCCATGGCGCGAGCGCGGTGGCTGAGCTGGTTCTTCTCGGCGGGGCTCAGTTCCGCGCTGGAGCAGTCCCGCTCCGGCACCCAGAACAATGGATCGTAACCGAAACCGTGCTCGCCGCTGGCGGCGGTCAGTATGCGCCCGTGCCACAGGCCTTCGCAGAGGATCGGCAATGGGTCATCAGCGTGACGCACCAACGCCAGTACGCAAACGAACTGGGCGCCACGTTGCTCTTGCGGGACGTCTTTAAGGGCGTCGAGCAGCTTGGCGTTGTTGGCGGCATCGCCTTTTCCATCGGCATAGCGCGCGGAATAGATACCCGGTGCGCCGCCCAGGAAATCCACCGCCAGCCCCGAGTCGTCAGCCAGCGCTGGCAAGCCGGAAATGCGTGCCGCGTTGCGGGCTTTGAGAATGGCATTCTCGACGAACGACAGACCGGTTTCTTCCGGCTCCACATTGCTGAATTCGCCGATAGAGCGTAGTTGCACGCTGTCGCCGAGCATGGCCTGGAGTTCTTTGAGTTTGCCAGCGTTGTGGCTGGCCAGTACGAGCTGCGGGAAAGTCATCATTCGCCTGGATAGAGTTCTTGATTGAAGCTGAAGGAATGGTTGTCTTGATTCCCGGCTTTCACATCGATGTTGAAGGTGTAGGTTCCGGCTTGTTCAACCGGGAACTGCGCAATGTAGCTGATCCAGCCTTTGTCTGTGACTTGCTTGAAGGTCAGAGGCTCTGGGCGTCCGGTCAGGTCTTTGTAGGTGCCTGCCACCACGGACGGCGCTGGTTTGCCCGTCTTTAGAACGGTGATGTTCAATACATTCAGCTGTTTGCTGCGGATCAGGCCGGATGATTTCGCCACGTCCGCTGACAACGTGGTCGAGGCAAACGCGTTGTAGTAAACGGTCACGTCGCCAAACGTTTCCTGCCGGTTGGGCTTGGCGTAGTCAGCAGCAAATGCCGACAGGCTCAAGGCGCACATCAAGATGATTGCCAGGCGACGCATCATCTTTCTCCTGTCCATGAATTGAAAAATACGATCCTGTAGGAGTGAGCTTGCTCGCGATAGCGTCTGTTCAGACGGTAATTTAGTGCCAGTGAAACCGAATCGCGAGCAAGCTCACTCCTACAGATTCCGGTTTCAGGTTTGCTTCAAACCGCGATCTGGTGTTCCTGCAACCCCGGGCTGCTGACCCGGTAGATACCGATCTCACCCAACAGGTTAGGCCATTGTTTACTGGCCCAGCCATGCCGATGCTGTTGATCCACTGCCAGCCGATCAATGACCTTGGCGTGGCGGCCACGGCACAGCTCTTCGAAGTCTTCGAAGGTGCAGAAGTGGATGTTCGGCGTGTTGTACCAAGTGTAAGGCAGGAAATCCGACACCGGCATCCGGCCCTTGGTCGCCAGGTACCAGCGGCAGCGCCAGTGACCGAAGTTCGGAAAGGTAATGATGCACTGGCGGCCCACGCGCAGCATTTCGTCGAGGATCTTGTCCGGGTAATGCACGGCTTGCAACGCCTGGGTCATGACCACGATGTCGAAGCTATCGCTGGCGAAGTTACCCAGACCCTTGTCCAGGTCCTGCTCGATGACGTTGACGCCCTTGCTGATGCAGCGGGCAATATTGTCAGCGTCGTTTTCCAGGCCATAACCAGTGACTTGCTTGTTATCGCGCAGCCAGGCCAGCAGTTCGCCGTCGCCGCAACCAAGGTCGAGCACGCGGCTGCCCGCAGGGATCCATTCTTGGATGATTTCCAGATCGGCTCTCATGGCGTCCTCAAATTACAATTCGGTTCATGTAGCTGGAGAACGCCTGCAAGTAGCGCGGGATCGGAATCAGGAACGCATCGTGGCCCTGAGGCGCGTCGATCTCCAGGTAGCAGACGTTCTTTTTCGCTGCCATCAGTGCGTCTACCAGTTCCCGGGAGCGGGCAGGTGAGAAGCGCCAGTCGGTGGTGAACGACATGACACAGAAGTCTGCGGTCACATTGGCGAAGGTCGCGGCCAGATTGTCGTTGAACGCGCCTGCCGGGTCGAAGTAGTCCAGCGCTTTGGTCATCAACAGGTAAGTGTTGGCATCGAAGCGGCCGGAGAACTCTTCGCCCTGATAGCGCAGGTAGCTTTCAACCTGGAATTCCACACTGTGGAAATCGTAGTTGAGTTTCTCGCTCTTCAGGCCGCGGCCAAATTTTTCACCCATTGAGTCATCGGACAGATAAGTGATGTGCCCGACCATGCGCGCCAGCATCAGGCCGCGTTTGGGGATGACACCGAACTCCTGGAAGTCGCCGCCATGGAATTCCGGGTCTGACAGGATTGCCTGACGGGCCACCTCGTTGAACGCGATGTTTTGCGCCGACAGTTTAGGAGCCGAGGCAATCGCCAGGCAATGGCGCACTCGGTCCGGGTAAGTCATGGTCCATTGCAGCGCTTGCATGCCGCCCAGACTGCCGCCGACTACTGCTGCCCATTGCTGGACACCCAGCAAATCAGCCAGGCGCGCCTGGCTGTGGACCCAGTCCTCAACCGTCAGGACCGGGAAGTTGGCACCGAAGGGTTTGCCAGTTTCCGGGTTGATACTGCTCGGGCCTGTTGAGCCATTGCAGCCGCCCAGATTATTCAGGCTGACGACGAAGAACCGATTGGTATCGATAGGCTTGCCGGGACCGATGCAACTGTCCCACCAACCGGGTTTGCGGTCATCGACGCTGTTATAGCCCGCCGCGTGGTGGTGACCAGAAAGGGCATGGCAGATCAACACGGCATTGCTGCGCGCGGCGTTGAGTTGGCCATAGGTTTCATAGATCAGATCGTAGGCAGGCAACGAGCGGCCACAGGCCAGTGCCAGAGGCTCGCTGAAATGTGCCGTTTGCGGCGTGACTAGACCGACAGAATCTTCGGGAAAGACCGTGGACATCGACCCTGCTCTCGCTTAAATGAGGCGTAAGTCTAATGACCACGGGGGGGAGGGGCAACAGAGGAATTCGGTGGGCTCTCAGGGGGGTGTAAAACCCCTGTGGAAGCTGAGCTTGCTCGCGATAAAGACACTGCGATCCAAAGTGAATCGCGTCCAGCCGAATCGCGGGCAAACCCGGCTCCCACAGGATTAGCGTTCAGCCTCGACTTAAGCAGTACGCCCAGACTCAAACAGGAACCAGATACGCCGTTCGGCTTCGTCGATCCAGTTTTCCAGCAGGCTGGCGGTGGCGACGTCGTTATGTTCGTCGCACAGTGCGTGAGTTTCGCGCATGTAGTTGGCCAGTTGCATGTTGTCTTCACGCAGTTCGGCGAGCATGTCGGCCGGGGTGACGAAGTCGGCATCGTTGTCGGCAATGCGTTGCAGGCGCTGGATGTGCCCGGTGGAGCGCAAAGTGGTGCCGCCCAGTTTACGTACGCGCTCGGCGATGGCGTCGGTGGTTGCGAAAATCTGATCAGCCTGGTCGTCGAGCAGCAAGTGATAGTCGCGGAAGTACGGGCCGGACATATGCCAGTGGAAGTTCTTGGTTTTCAGGTACAGGCCGAAGATGTCAGCGAGCAAGGTGTTGAGTTCCGCTGACAGATTACGGCGGGCCTCTTCCCCCAGGCTGTTGGGCGTATGCAAGTCGGCTTTGCGCAGTTCTTTGGCAGCTTCAAGATTTTTCATCAGACGTTTCCTTCCTCAGTAGTCGGTCGGCGTAACGGGCGATGCGAGTGGGCATCCTGATGACATTGCAGCATGGGCTACTGGGACCCTCTGTACCGCTTGTGCTCAAATCTTTATGCACAAGCGGTGAGCGAAAATAACCAAATGGAATGAAATTTCTGGAAATCTTTGAATTTTCAGATAACTACATGTTTTAGAAGGGGTTTTATTTGGTCGGCGGGATAAGATCTGACCGTTTGGATAAGTAGCTTGCTAAGCAAATAGCGCGACAATCGGATTTTCATCAACAGAGTTATCCACAGGCTATTCAGTTAGTGAAAGTCAGTTTGACTGAGCGATCAAGAGCAAATTGCGAGGCGTGATATGGCTTTCGCAGAAGGTGCCAACGCTCACGCGATAATGCTGTTCTTGCAGATACAGGGCTTTGTCGAGCACCAGCCACAGCTCCAGTGGCCGACGGAACAAGTTGCGAACCAATTCCAGATTTCGCACTTGAGCCAAGCGCTCCCAGCCCGCTGCTTCAAGGGTGGACCAATGTTGTTCGCCCATCGCAGGGAGGCCCTTGAGCGCTGCCAGATCACGACAATAATCGGCAAAAGGTTTATCCAGCCAGGCACTGGGCAGTGACGGCGTGGGTAAATAATCGTCGCTGTTTTGCAACTGTCGTTGCAGCAAGTCAAAGGCCAGGCGGCGAGCCATGGACTGGTCGCGCTGGCGACGGACACGGGCTCCAGCGGTCACTGTCTCGCTTAGCGGCAAGCCGAGATCGTCCCGGGATAGTTTCAGAGCAGATGTTTGGCCCTCACTGGAGAGCGGCTGATAATGCTCCGCTTCAATGCGGTTGTAACAACAAGGCGCAACAGCCAGCTGAGTGCAGCCGACCTGGCTGGCCAGGCGCATCAATTGGACGTGCAGATCCCCGCAGGCATGCAGCGCTACCGGTGAGTGATGAGCTTGAAGTCGGCGCCAGGCATCGTCTGCCATGACGTCTTGTTGTACATGTGTGGCCTCGGCGTTCAGGCGCGAGCTGAGTTGACGTCCGGCTTGGACCAGCGTCGGGTCGCGTTCCAGGCAGGTCAGTGTCTGGTCTGGCCCGAGTAAACGTCGCCCCAGATGGCCTTTGCCCGAACACCAGTCCAGCCAGTGTGCGGGTTTGTGTTCAAAACTCAGGCAACTGGCGAAGGCTTCGATCTGTTGCCATTTGCGGCCAGGGACGTCGACGCTCATGCGCGGCTCTACCGGAGCAAGGTCGAAGGCGGGCAGAGTTTGTACTTGACTCAGTGCCTGAGCCTCAGCCGCCAGTTGTGGAAACGGGAACGGCGCTGCGAGTTGTTCCGGATGATTATGGGCCGCTTCGGCCTCGCTTAACGTGCGTTGGCGCAGCCAGCCTGCGAGCTCGGGATATTGACGCTCCCAAGGCAAATGCAAGTGAGTGAACGGTCGGGGACGCCACAGCGGCTGCCAGGCAAACAGGAAACTGTCCAGGGCCCGGAATCGACTGCGGAGCTGTTCGTCGTGCAAAGCGAGGTCGTTGGCCATGGTCAGCTGTCGGGTTCAAACGCGTAAAAGGGCTGGCGGTAAAACGCCAGCCCTCTTCATAACAGCGCCCTGATCGGGCGTCTACGCGTAAAGGACGTCTGAACTCAGAAAAATATTAATACTTAAGTGTTGGCCAGGCGATTTGGATCACAGAATGTTGAACGGGAAGTACTTGTCGTTGATCTTCTTGTAGCTGCCGTCTTCGATGATTTCCTTGATCGCCAGGTTCAGTCGAGCGCGCAGTGGGTCGTTCAGGCGTACGGCGATGCCAATTTTGTCGTTATCCACAACAGGGTCACCTTTGAACTCGAAGCTCGAGCCGGCCTGGCCCTTGAGCCATTCATAGCTGACATATTTATCGGCGAGGATCGCGTCCACATGCCCTTCGGCCAGATCAGTGAAAGCACTTTCCTGAGTGTCATAGAGCTTCAGGGTGATATCCATGCCCAGATTTTCCTGCAGCCACGAGGCTGACAACGTCGACGCCTGAGCACCAATTGTCTTGCCTAACAGTGAGTCTCGAATGGAGGCCTTGTCGGTTTTGAGCTCGCTGCCTTTCGCCGCCACAAACTGCAATTTGTTGGAGTAGTACGGCTCGGTGAAGTCCACCAGCTCAGCGCGCTCTTTGGTAATCGACATGGATGAAATCAGGAAGTCGAACTTGTTGTCATTGAGCGCCGGGATGATGCCTTCCCATTCGGTGGTAACTACCTCGCACTCAACTTTCATTTTTGCGCACAGTGCGTGACCGATTTCGACGTCAAAGCCTACCGCCTGACCGCTGGCGTCTTTACCGTTGAACGGTGGATAAGCGCCCTCGACACCGAATTTCAATTTCTCCACAGCAAAAGCACTGGTCGTGAAAGCCAGTGTGGCGGCTGCGACCAGCAGGAATTTTTTGTACATCTGCATGGGTGTTGCTCCGTTGCAATTGCGGGACTTATTGGGCTGCTGTGAGGACGACTGCTGTTGGACATGAGTTACCGCAAAATGTCGCTGGTCGCCTGAAGCATTTGTTAAGCCATGTATCGGCGGGGTTCAGCATTTGCGCACCAATGCACTCATAAGAGCGCTGAATTGAAATGCACTTTCTGTAGGCCCTACCGAAGGCTGCGAAGCGCTCATCCTGACACGCCGTCATCGCAGCCTTCGGCAGCTCCTACAGGTCTAGTGTTTGCTTCGCGATAGCGCGGTGCCATAGATGTCTGTACATGTCGCAAGATAACCATTAGCTCACTACGTCGTCCTGCAGCTTTGTGCTGTTTCCGTACTCACCAATTCAGAGCACTTCAATAGTGCGCACTTCAACGTCCTGTGTATTTTTGGTGCGTTTTCTGCGGACGGGGCTGTGCACATCGGTAACAAAACATGTCACTTGTTCGCTGAAACGATTCTTCTTGTCGCTAATCCTTGAGCTCTAGCGCCAGCGTTTCCCTGAGCGACGTCGTTTTTGAATCATTTTGGCGCAGAATTTGCGTAAATAATAAAAAACGCCCCGTTTTTTTCTTTTTACGAAGACGGTCAGGCAGTCGATTACCACGCAAAGGTAGTTTTTGAATGAGCAGTATCCCTAACGCTTCAGAGCTCGATCAGGGGCTCAAACCTCGGCACATCACGATGTTGTCCATCGCCGGTGTCATCGGTGCCGGTCTGTTCGTAGGTTCCGGGCATGCGATTGCCGAAGCGGGCCCGGCGGTACTCCTGGCTTACGCTGCAGCCGGTACATTGGTGGTTCTGGTCATGCGCATGTTGGCTGAGATGGCGGTTGCGTCGCCGGACACCGGATCGTTTTCGACCTATGCCGATCGTGCGATCGGGCATTGGGCCGGTTTCACCATTGGTTGGTTGTACTGGTGGTTCTGGGTGTTGGTAATTCCCTTGGAAGCCAACGCCGCCGCAACCATTCTGCATGCCTGGTTCCCGAACATCGCTATCTGGGTGTTCACGTTGGTGATCACCTTGTTGCTCACCATCACCAACCTGTTCAGCGTGAAGAACTACGGCGAGTTCGAGTTTTGGTTCGCGTTGATCAAAGTGCTGGCGATCATCGGTTTCGTTGCTTTGGGCGTTGCGGCTATATTCGGCCTGCTGCCCAATAGCCAGGTCAGCGGTGTCAGCCATCTGTTCGATACTCAGGGCTTTTTGCCGAATGGCATGGGCGCTGTGCTGGCGGCGATGCTGACCACCATGTTCTCGTTCATGGGCACCGAAATCGTCACCATCGCCGCGTCTGAATCGAAGAATCCGGAAAAGCAGATCACCAAGGCCACCAATTCGGTGATCTGGCGGATCTGCCTGTTCTATTTGGTCTCGATCTTCATCGTTGTTTCGCTTGTACCGTGGAATGACCCGCGTCTGGCTGAAGTAGGTTCCTATCAGACCGTGCTGGACATGATGGGCATCCCTAACGCCAAGCTGATTGTGGATATCGTGGTATTGATTGCCGTGACCAGTTGCCTGAACTCGGCGCTGTACACCGCGTCGCGCATGC
The DNA here is from genome assembly GCF_040224095.2 of Pseudomonas caspiana. NCBI lineage: Bacteria > Pseudomonadati > Pseudomonadota > Gammaproteobacteria > Pseudomonadales > Pseudomonadaceae > Pseudomonas > Pseudomonas caspiana. The sequence continues at coordinate 179,491 of NZ_CP167995.1, forward strand.
TTTACTCGCTGGGTAAACGCGGTGACGCCCCAGCGGTTGCGACTCGCACCAGCAAAAGCGGTACCCCTTATTGGGCGGTTATTCTGTCTACTGCGGCTGCTTTCCTGACGGTATTTGCCAACTACGTAGCCCCGGCTGCCGTGTTCGAATTCCTGCTTGCCAGCTCCGGTGCAATCGCGCTGTTGGTGTACCTGGTGATCGCGGTTTCCCAACTGCGCATGCGCCAGAAGAGCATTGCTGCGGGTGAAACCCTGTCGTTCCGCATGTGGCTGTTCCCATACCTGACCTGGTTGGTGATCGTGTTCATCGTGGGTGTGTTGGGCGTCATGCTGGTCCAGGAGTCGCACCGCGTGGAGATCATCGCGACCGGCTTGCTGAGTATTCTGGTGATTGCCACTGGTGTCCTGGTGGCCCGTCGTCGCAAGGGCGAAAGGGCTGGCAAGGCTGTGTTGAATTGACCGATTGACCCGCAGCAAACAAAACGGCCGCGATCAGCAATGATCGCGGCCGTTTTTGTTGGAGTGAGGGCATGTTTCTGTGGGGGGGCGCCTCGGTGTGTAAGGCATCACGCTGTCTCGGGCAAGCGTTGGACTTGTAGGAGCTGCCGAAGGCTGCGATGGCGGTGTGTCAGGATGAATGCTTCGCAGCCTTCGGCAGCTCCTACAGGGAATGCATTTATTTGGTTTTCATTAGTCCCGAGCACGCCGCCTTGTACGCCTCGTGCTGATACTTGTTCAGCGAAGCAGGCAGGTCGAAGTTGTGTTTCTTGTTCTGCGCGTTGATGGTTTGCGGCGACAACAGGGTCACTTCGCAATCGCGCAGCAACTGGAAAACCGTTTCGATCTTGAACGTCGTCGGGCCGCCTGCGAACTCGCCTTTCTTGCTGCGCTTCTTGATGACGACATGACTGATGCCGTTCTCACGCACAAAGCTGGCGATCTGGGTCGCGAAGGTTTTGACGTTGGCCGACTCGTCATCATCTTCAAGGGCCAGCTTCTTGGTCGCCAGCGGCAAATGTTCGAGGCCACCTTGCTGGCGTGTCGCCAACGCAAAAATAGCCTCGCTGCCTTTGATTTCTACACCACAAATGATCATGAATGAGCCTTTACGTTACAGCCTTGGTTAAAAGGCAGACACCATAGCTCATTGCGGTGTTCATTCCTGCGCGATCGATTCCAGATACTCGGAGCGCTCATCGCTGGTACGCGCCAAACAGTCGTTCTGGGCGATGTTGAACGCTTTACTACCCGCTGCTGCCGGGAACACTTCCACGGCGCAGTCGGCGTCGCGAAGCTTTTCCCAGGCTAGCTGGGCAGCCTTGAGTTTTTCGGCGAAGGCATTGGCCTGCGACTTATTGGCCCCGAACTGGGTGTTAACCCGCTGCAACAGGTTCTGGAAGTTCTCTTTCAGCAACTCCTCAGCCGTGTCGCGGCTGTACTTGGAGCACTCAAGGGTCTGCTGGTCCTCTTCGACGCCGTCACATGGCGAGACATCAGGGTTTTGTGCTGCATGAGCGCCCGAAATGCCGGTCGCTAAAAGAACCAAAGCCAGGAAAACCTTGTTCATCGAGTCTCTCCACTCCATTTGATGAGCTGGATTCTGGCCTAAGCGCGCCCTAAATAACAGGTTGGCGAGATAGACGCCGGCAGCGTCCTGTCGCCCTTTGTCGTTTCTTGACGCTTTCGGCAAACCCCCTGTCGTTTTTGCACCCGGCTCGGCCGACCCTCAGGCATATGCTGGCCTCAATAGCGTCGGCATACGATTCGGCGCACAAGCACCTAATAAGGGGACAGCCTGATGAGCCCAGCCGAATTACACGCCGACAGCATCGTTATTGACGGGCTGATCATCGCCAAGTGGAACCGTGAGCTGTTTGAAGACATGCGCAAAGGCGGCCTGACCATGGCCAACTGCACCGTCTCGGTGTGGGAAGGTTTCCAGGCGACTATCGACAGTATCTGCAAAAGCCAGAAGCTGATGCGCGAAAACAGCGACCTGGTGATGCCTGTGCGGACCACCGCCGACATCCGCAAGGCGAAAGAGCTGGGCAAGACCGGCATCCTCTTCGGCTTCCAGAATGCACATGCTTATGAAGATCAGATCGGCTACGTCGAGATCTTCAAACAGCTCGGCGTTGGCATCGTGCAGATGTGCTACAACACCCAGAATCTGGTGGGCACCGGCTGCTACGAACGTGATGGCGGGCTGTCGGGTTTCGGTCGCGAAATCGTCGCTGAAATGAACCGCGTCGGCGTTATGTGCGACTTGTCCCACGTCGGTTCCAAGACTTCAGAAGAAGTCATCCTGGAATCGAAAAAACCAGTCTGCTACTCCCACTGCCTGCCTTCCGGCCTTAAAGAGCATCCACGCAACAAGTCCGACGAAGAGCTCAAGTTCATCGCCGATCACGGCGGTTTTGTCGGCGTGACCATGTTTGCGCCGTTCCTCGCCAAAGGTATTGAGTCGACCATCGACGATTACGCCGAAGCCATCGAATACACCATGAACATCGTCGGCGAAGACGCCATCGGGATTGGCACCGACTTCACACAGGGCCATGGTCAGGACTTCTTCGAATACCTGACCCATGACAAGGGCTACGCCCGCCGCCTGACCAGCTTCGGCAAGATCATCAACCCGCTGGGTATCCGCACGGTTGGCGAGTTCCCGAACCTGACCGAGACCTTGCTCAAACGCGGCCACTCCGAGCGCGTAGTGCGCAAGATCATGGGCGAGAACTGGGTGAATGTGCTCAAGGATGTCTGGGGCGAGTAATACCCCGATCACGAGCGAAACCTTTACTGAATTGATCACCCCACTGCCATTTCGCGCAGTGGGCGTAACCCGAACATCTGGAGTTTGACCCCATGGCTAAAATCGCCCCGCAACTGCCTATCGAAGTCGACAGCGAAACCGGCGTCTGGACCTCCGACGCATTGCCAATGCTCTACGTGCCGCGCCACTTTTTCGTGAACAACCACATGGGTATTGAAGAAGTGCTGGGCGCTGATGCCTACGCCGAAATTCTCTACAAGGCGGGCTACAAATCTGCCTGGCATTGGTGTGAGAAAGAGGCCGAATGTCACGGTCTGGAAGGCGTTGCTGTTTTCGAGCATTACATGAAGCGTCTGTCGCAGCGTGGCTGGGGTCTGTTCAAGATTCAGGACATCGACCTGGAAAAAGGTACCGCCAGCGTCAAGCTTGAGCACTCCTGCTTTGTGTACGTCTACGGCAAAGTCGGTCGCAAGGTTGATTACATGTTCACCGGTTGGTTTGCCGGTGCCATGGACCAGATTCTCGCCGCAGCGGGCAGCCCGATTCGTACCGTCGCCGAGCAGGTTTACGGTGGTTCGGAAGAAGGCCACGACGACGGCCTGTTCATCGTCAAGCCGCTGTAAGTCGAGGATCGTGTTATGGCTTTCGAAGCGATGTTTCAGCCGATTCAAATCGGCAAGCTCACGATCCGCAACCGCGTATTGAGTACTGCGCACGCCGAGGTCTACGCCACTGATGGCGGCATGACCACCGATCGTTACGTGAAGTACTACGAAGAAAAGGCCAAGGGCGGGATTGGTCTGGCGATTTGTGGTGGCTCTTCCAGCGTCGCTATCGACAGCCCGCAAGGCTGGTGGAAATCGGTCAACCTGGCGACCGACAAAATCATCCCGCACTTCCAGAACCTTGCTGACGCCATGCATAAGCACGGCGCCAAGATCATGATTCAGATTACCCACATGGGCCGTCGCTCCCGTTGGGATGGTGATCACTGGCCGACCCTGATGTCGCCTTCGGGCATCCGCGAGCCAGTACATCGCGCAACCTGCAAAACCATCGAGCCGGAAGAAATCTGGCGCGTGATCGGCAACTACGCCAGCGCTGCGGCGCGGGCCAAGGCCGGTGGCCTGGACGGTGTCGAACTGTCGGCGGTGCACCAGCACATGATCGACCAGTTCTGGAGCCCGCGGGTCAACAAACGCACTGACGAATGGGGCGGCAGCTTCGAAAACCGCATGCGTTTTGGCCTTGAAGTGATCAAGGCTGTGCGCAAGGAAGTCGGCCCGGATTTCTGTGTGGGCCTGCGTATCTGTGGCGACGAGTTTCACCCTGACGGCCTCAGCCACGAGGACATGAAGGAGATCGCCAAGTATTACGACCAGACCGGCATGATTGACTTCATCGGCGTCGTCGGCTCGGGTTGCGACACCCACAACACCTTGGCCAACGTTATTCCGAACATGAGTTATCCACCGGAGCCGTTCCTGCATCTCGCGGCCGGTATCAAGGAAGTGGTCAAGGCACCGGTGCTGCACGCGCAGAACATCAAGGACCCGAACCAGGCTACGCGGATTCTCGAGGGCGGTTACGTCGACATGGTCGGGATGACTCGTGCGCACATCGCTGATCCGCACCTGATCGCCAAGATCAAGATGGGCCAGATCGACCAGATCAAACAGTGCGTCGGTGCCAACTACTGCATCGACCGTCAATACCAGGGCCTCGACGTTCTGTGCATTCAGAACGCCGCGACCTCCCGTGAATACATGGGCGTGCCGCACATCATCGAAAAATCCACCGGGCCGAAACGCAAGGTGGTGATCGTTGGAGCCGGGCCTGCAGGCATGGAAGCCGCGCGGGTTTCGGCCGAGCGTGGCCATGACGTAACGCTGTTCGAGAAGAAGGAATTTATCGGCGGGCAAATCACTACTGCCTCGAAAGCGCCGCAGCGTGACCAGATTGCCGGTATCACCCGCTGGTTCCAGCTGGAGCTGGCGCGTCTGAAAGTCGATCTGCGTCTGGGCACGGCTGCGGACCCGGCCACCATCATGGATCTGCGTCCGGACATCGTCGTGCTGGCGGTGGGCGGTCATCCGTTTCTGGAGCAGAACGAACATTGGGGTGCGGCGGAAGGTTTGGTGGTCAGCAGTTGGGACATCCTCGACGGCAAGGTCGCGCCGGGCAAGAACGTGCTGGTTTACGACACCATCTGTGAATTCACCGGGATGTCTGCGGCTGACTTCCTGGCCGACAAAGGCAGCCAGGTGGAGATCGTCACTGACGACATCAAACCGGGTGTTGCGATTGGCGGGACATCGTTCCCGACTTACTACCGCAGCATGTATCCGAAAGAAGTGATCATGACCGGCGACATGATGCTGGAGAAGGTCTACCGCGAAGGCGACAAGCTGGTGGCGGTGCTGGAGAACGAATACACCGGTGCCAAAGAAGAGCGCGTAGTGGATCAGGTGGTCGTCGAAAACGGCGTGCGCCCGGACGAAGAGTTGTATTACGCCTTGAAAGCCGACTCGCGTAACAAAGGCCAGATCGACATCGAAGCGCTGTTCGCCATTCAGCCGCAACCGTGTCTGAGCGAGCCGGGTGACGGGTACTTGCTGTTTCGCATTGGTGACTGCGTAGCACAGCGTAATACCCATGCGGCGATTTATGACGGTTTGCGCCTCTGCAAGGATTTTTGAGGCTGTACGCCGACCCTTGTGGGAGCTGAGCTTGCTCGCGATGAACGATGACGCGGTTTCCCAGATGAACCGCAGCGCCCTTATCGCGGGCAAGCCCGGCTCCCACAGGAAACACCGAATACTCCTGTAGGAGCCGAGCTTGCTCGCGATGAACGATGACGCGGTTGTCCTGATGGACCGCAGCGCCTAAATCGCGGGCAAGCCCAGCTCCCACAGGAGAAACGAGTACCCCTGTAGGAGCCGAGCTTGCTCGCGATAAACGATGACGCGGTTGTCCTGATGAACCGCAGCGCCTAAATCGCGGGCAAGCCCAGCTCCCACAGAAGAAATGAGTACCTCTGTAGGAGCAGAGCTTGCTCGCGATGAACGATGACGCGGTTGCCCTGATGAACCGCAGCGTCCTTATCGAGGGCAAGCCCACTCCTTCAGGAGACCGATGACCTCTGTCGGACCGCGTGCCGTAGGAGCTTCACATGTTGAACACCTTGCTTCCCATCCTGCTGTTCGCTGCTCTGGGCCTTGCTGTCCTGGGGGCTGTGCGGCGGATGAATATGTGGCGCAACGGCCGGGCCTCTAAAGTCGACCTGATCGGCGGGCTGCTGGCCATGCCCAAGCGCTATATGGTCGATCTTCACCATGTCGTGGCTCGGGATAAATACATCGCCAATACCCACGTCGCTACGGCGCTGGGCTTCGTGCTTTCAGCGTTGCTGGCCATCGTCGTACACGGCTTTGGTTTGCATAGCCGCATCCTCGGCTATGCACTGTTACTGGCATCGACCTTGATGTTCGTTGGCGCAATCTTCATGTTCCTGCGCCGTCGTAGTCCACCAGCACGCCTGTCCAAAGGCCCATGGATGCGCCTGCCGAAAAGCCTCATGGCGTTTTCCGTCAGCTTCTTTCTGGTCACGCTGCCAGTGGCGGGTATCCTGCCGCAAGACTTCGGCGGCTGGGTGCTGGTCGCATTGCTGGGCCTGGGTTGCCTGTGGGGCGTGTCTGAAATGTTCTTCGGCATGACCTGGGGTGGGCCGATGAAGCACGCCTTTGCCGGTGCGTTGCATCTGGCCTGGCACCGTCGCGCCGAACGTTTTGGCGGTGGTCGCTCGACGGGCCTCAAGCCGCTGGATCTGGCCGACAAGACTGCTCCGCTCGGCGTAGAAAAACCCAAGGATTTCACCTGGAACCAACTTCTGGGTTTTGACGCTTGCGTGCAATGCGGCAAGTGCGAAGCCGCATGCCCGGCGTTTGCAGCCGGTCAGCCGTTGAACCCGAAAAAACTGATTCAGGACATGGTCGTTGGTCTGGCCGGCGGCACTGACGCCAAATTTGCCGGTAGCCCGTATCCCGGCAAAGAGATCGGTCTGCACGGCGGCAATCCGCATCAACCCATCGTCAACGGTTTGGTAGACGCTGAGACCTTGTGGTCCTGCACCACTTGCCGGGCATGCGTTGAAGAATGCCCAATGATGATCGAGCACGTGGACGCCATCGTCGACATGCGCCGCCACCTGACTCTGGAAAAAGGCGCGACGCCAAACAAGGGCGCTGAAGTGCTGGAAAACCTCATCGCCACCGACAACCCTGGCGGTTTCGCACCGGGCGGGCGGATGAACTGGGCCGCGGATTTGAGTTTGAATCTGCTCTCCGACAAAAAATCTGTCGACGTGCTGTTCTGGGTCGGCGACGGCGCTTTCGACATGCGCAATCAACGTACTTTGCGCGCCTTCGTCAAAGTCCTGAAGGCAGCCAAGGTCGACTTCGCCGTGCTCGGTCTTGAAGAGCATGACAGCGGCGACGTGGCGCGGCGTCTCGGTGACGAAGCGACTTTCCAGATGCTCGCCAGACGCAACATTCAGACCCTGAGCAAATACAGCTTCAAGCGCATCGTCACCTGCGACCCGCACAGCTTCCATGTGCTGAAAAACGAGTACGGCGCGTTCGATGGCAATTACCTCGTGCAGCACCACAGCACTTACATGGCGGAGTTGATTCAAGGCGGCGCGCTGAATCTGGGCCAGCATAAAGGTTCCAGCGTCACCTATCACGACCCGTGTTATCTGGGCCGCTACAACGGTGAGTACGAAGCGCCGCGTGATGTATTGCGTGCGTTGGGAATCGAGGTCAAGGAAATGCAGCGTTCCGGTTTCCGCTCCCGTTGCTGTGGGGGTGGTGGCGGTGCGCCGATTACGGATATTCCCGGCAAGCAACGGATTCCTGACATGCGCATGGAAGACATCCGCGAAACCGGTGCCGAACTGGTGGCCGTCGGTTGCCCGCAATGCACCGCGATGCTCGAAGGCGTGGTCGAGCCGCGACCGATGATCAAAGACATTGCTGAATTGGTGGCTGACGCATTGGTGGAAGAAGTTATCCCCAGCAAACCTGCGCCAGTCAAACGTGAACCTGCGGAGGTGCACTGATGAGCGACATTATCCGTCGTGATCCTCGCGCTGAATGGATCGCCCGCAACCGCCTGCACCCGCTGCACGCTGCCATGCAACCGGCACAATCCAGCTGGATGGGGCCCAACGGCCTGATGCGCAAGAATGTGCATGGCGTAGGGTTTATCGGTCCCAACGGCATCAAACGAATCGACCGCAGTGGCGCTCAGCAAGGCGGGGCGGTGAAACGCTCAGCCGCAGCCGAAGTGCAGTTGCCGCTGCATCAAGTGCCGCAACCGGCTTTCTATATTTGCGTTGCGCCGGACATGGTCGGTGGACGCTTGAGCAGCCACGACCGTGATCTGCTCGGTCTGGCTCATCAGCTTGCCGGGCAAAGTGGCGCGGTGCTCGCGGTGGTGTTTGGCGAGCACAAAGAGAGCGCTTTCGCGACGGCAGGCGTTGATCGCTTGCTGGTTCTGGAAGGTAGCGAGTTCAGCGGTTACTCACCGGAGCAGCGTGTCCAGGGCCTGCGGGCTGTGGATAACCAGTTCAGCCCTCGTCACTGGCTGCTGCCGGACAGTCGCAGCGGTGGCGGTGAATTGGGTCGTCGCTTCGCGGCCAGTTTGGGTGAGCGTCCTGCCACGCGTGTCTGGCAAGTCAAGGATGAGCAATGCATCGGTCGCGCTGGTGCTGGCCAGGAAGATATCTCAAGACCATTAGCACGCTTGATCCTCGCTGCTGCGGAGTGTGCTGAGCCGGTCAGCGAAACCCGTCATGAAGCGCTGCCGGTTGAGTTATCCACAAGCGTAGCGCGCAGCCTGCCGCGCATTGAAGACCTCGGCGCTGTCGCTGTCGACCCGGCCATGATTCCAATGGCGGAAGCGGAGTTCATCTTCTCCGGCGGCAACGGCGTCAAGGATTGGGATTTGTTTCACCGCACTGCTGCAGCCCTTGGCGCGACTGAAGGTGCGTCCCGCGTGGCAGTGGATGACGGCTTCATGGGCCGTGATCGACAGGTCGGCGCGAGCGGCACTTGGGTCACGGCGCGGGTGTACGTGGCGGTGGGTATTTCCGGCGCGATCCAGCATCTGCAGGGCATTGGTGCGTGCGACAAGGTGGTGGCAATCAACCTTGATCCGGGTTGCGACATGATCAAACGCGCTGATCTTTCTGTGATCGGCGACAGCGCGGCAATTCTCAAGGCGCTGATCGACGCGGTGGAAACCCACCGCCATGGAGCAAAACAAGATGCGGCCTGAGCCAACTGCTTCCTCTGGGGATAACGCTGCAGTGCACGTCATCAGCCTGGTATCCATTGGTGCGCACCCGACATCCGGCCGCGCGCGTCGCGCTGAGCAGGATGCCCGCGCCGTTGAGTTGGGCTTGCAACTGGCTGGGGATAACTTGCACGTGCTGCACGCGGGGAGCGCAGAAGAGCCTGCGTTGCGTGCTTATCTGGGCATGGGCCTGGACGAGTTGCATGTGCTGGAGCAACCGGAAAACGCCGACGCGCTGCCTGCTTTGACGGATTACATTCGGGAGTCTGGTGTGCAAATGGTGCTCACTGGAAGCCAGGCAGAAACCGGAGAAGGCTCTGGCATGTTGCCATTTCTACTGGCGGAAAAGCTCGGATGGCCGCTGGTGGTGGGCCTGGCTGAAGTGGAGTCGCTGGATAACGGCACCGCGCTTGTATTGCAGGCATTACCTCGTGGTCAGCGTCGGCGCTTGAAAGTACGGCTGCCGTTTCTGGCGACGGTGGATAACGCCGCGCCTAAGCCCCGGCAAAGCGCCTACGGCCCTGCGCAGCGCGGCACACTTGCAGCCGAACAAGTGGAAATTGTCAGCGACGAACTGTTCAGCGGCTCAGTCCTGCAACCGGCCAAACCCCGGCCCAAACGCCTGAAAGTCATCAAAGCCAAAAGCGGCGCCGACCGGATGAAGGCCGCAACAGCCAAAGCCAGCGGTGGCGGCGGGCAAGTTCTCAAGGGTGTGACGCCAGAGGCGGGTGCAGAGGCGATCCTCAAGTTGTTGATTGAAGAGGGTGTGGTTCGCTAGACGCATCGATTGTGGGACCGGCTGTAGCCGGTCTCGCAGTGGGTGGCGAGACTTTATCGGCTCATTCGAATTTTATTTTCAATTGCCCCTGTCACTTTCCATTTTTCATTCGGCACATGGTTACTGAGAATTGCTTCCATTCACGAGTAGCCGCCATGTCCCATCCTTTAGATACCCTTCTACGCCCAAGTGTATTGGCCATGGCTATCGCTTTTGGTTCTTCGATAGCCAGTGCACAGTTGATTGCAGCGGAGCAGACTTCCGCCACCCACGCCTACGATTTGCCAGCAGCCTCGTTGGCCAGCACCCTCAACGCTATTGCCAGTCAGGCCGGGCTGGCGCTGAGCGTGGATCCGTCTCTGGTTTCAGGAAAGACTTCGGCGACTGTCAAAGGTGAGTTCGATGCAGGTACCGCAATGCGCCAGGCTTTGCGCGGCACGGGTCTGCAACTGCAGCAAAATGGCACGGGGGGCTATTATCTGGAGGCCGTGCAGGAAGGCACGATGGCGTTGCCTGATGTCAATATCAACGCGGCAGGTGCCGGGCCTGATGGCTCAGAAGCTGCTGGTTATGTAAGTGAGAATGTCACCAGTGTTGGCGCTCTGGGCGGGATGAAGCTTCAGGACACGCCTTACTCGATGAGTGTGACCTCTCAGGCGATGCTGAAAAATACAATGGCCACGTCCCTTGATGACGTGTTCAAACACAACCCGTTCACCCAACTCTACTCTCCGCGCAACGCCGGGTACGCCAGTGCCGTCAACATGCGTGGTTTCAGCGCTGCGGGTAATCTCAACATCGCTAACGATGGCTTGCGTTTCACCACCGGTGCCGACGGCGGCAACTATATCGAAGAGAATGAGCAGCTCGAAATCATCACCGGCCTGACCGGCTTCCTGTATGGCCCGGCGTCACCGGGCGGGCTGGTCAATTACGTCCTCAAGCGCCCGACCTATGAGCGCTATAACAGCGTGACGCTAGGCAATGCCGGCGGCGAAAACTACTACCTTCATGGCGACTTCGGCGGGCCGATCGATCCGGAAGGCAAGTTGGCCTACCGGGTAAACGTCCTGACCCAGGACGGCGAAACCGCGATTGACATGCAGAAGCGTCGGCGCGAAATGATCAGCCTGGCGTTGGACTGGAACGTTACTGACGATCTGCTGGTTCAATTCGACGCATCGCACAAAAAGTCCGAGATGCGTGGCACGACCAGCTACTGGTTCTTCAACAATGAAGCCTGGCGCCCAAGCGCGTCATCCCTGAGCAACGACAAGCTGTACAGTCAGAAGTGGAGCTTTGCTGACGACGAAACCGACAAGGCCGGTGTGCGTGCCAAATGGCGCTTGAACGATGTGTTTACGCTGCGCACGGCATTCTCGGCCCAGCAATACACGACTGAAAATACGTACACAGGACCGACTATCACGGGACCTGGCGTGTATGCGCAGAATCTTTATGCGTTCGCGCCGATCGAGACTGAAGAGAAATCCGGTTACTTGTTCCTCGACGCAGCTTTCGACACTGGTCCCCTTGGGCACAAGATGACCATGGGCTATCAGGGCAACACCTCGCGTCAACGTCAGTATGAGGACCATATCCCGTTTCCGGGTCCGCAATACACTTCGCCCGTTGGCACCATACCGCTCAGCTCGACGCCACAAGTCGACAAGCCAGGTTATTACATCGGCCATGGCGACCAGCGCCTGGCGAATACCTCAGAGACGAATAACTTCCTGATTGGTGATGTGATCACCTTCAACGAGCAGTGGTCTACGATCCTTGGCGTTACCAATACGCAGATCAAGACTTACGCCAATGAGTTTGTCTACGCGAAAGCATTCGGCACGCCGGAAACGGAAACCAAGTACAACGAAAGCAAAACCTCGCCCAACATCTCGCTGATCTACAAGCCGCTGCCTTGGCTCACAACCTACGCCACCTACATCGAAGGCCTTCAGTCGGGCGGCGTTGCCCCTTCGAGCACGATAAATGCCGGACAGGCTTTTGCACCAGAAATCAGTGAGCAGTATGAAATCGGTGCCAAGGCGACGGTAGGTGAGACGCTGCTGACACTCGCCTTTTTCAATATCAAAAAACCTAACGCCTATACGAACGGTGCCAACGTTTACGTGGTTGACGGGCAGCAGGAAAACAACGGTATGGAATTCAGCGTCACCGGCAAGGTGATACCGGAGTTGACCGTGGTTGGGGGTGTGACGTTGCTTGATCCTCAGGTCAAGAAAACCGAGATTGCGGCGAATGAAGGTAATGCGCCGACCAACGTTGCCAAGCAATTGGCGAAGGTCTATGCCGAATACGACATCAACGGAGCACCGGGCCTGGCCCTGACGGGCGGCGCTTTCTATACCGGCAAGCAGTACACCGATGTAAACAACGACTACCAGTTGCCTTCCTTCACGACCTTCGATGCGGGTGCCCGTTATCGCATGCGCCTTTCTGAAAATGACCTGACTTTGCGCATGAACATTAGCAACCTTACCAATAAAGAGTACTGGCTCAACAGCAGCTATTTGGGCGAGCCGCGTACCGTCGCGTTCTCGGCCCAACTAGAGTTTTAATCCTGGCTGAAGGCAACCTCGCCCTTTCACTGGGGCGAGGTTGATCGAAGGTCTGTGCATTTCGATCTCCGGGTCTGCAGTAGTAAACCATCCCCATCCGACGGGTGTCATTTGCCACTACTCGTCAGCTCTGACACAATCGCGAATAATTCTCGTTATTTAATGCACCTTTTCCGAGGTTCGTTTCGTGTCGTCAGTTCCAAGCCCTCAGAGCGAGCTCATTGGCGCCTTGTACCGCGATCACCGCACTTGGTTGGTAACGTGGTTACGGCGTAATGTCGCCTGCCCGCAACGGGCTGAAGACCTGAGCCAGGATACGTTTGTTCGTTTGCTCAAACGTGATCAGCTTGATCAGCCACGCGAGCCACGGGCATTCCTGGCTGCGATCGCTAAAGGACTGTTGTTCGATTACTTTCGTCGGGCGGCGCTTGAACAGGCTTACCTCAATGAGTTGATGCTGATCCCGGAAGCCGAACAACCTTCGCTGGAAGAACAACTGCTGATCCTCGAAGATCTGAAAACCATTGATCACATGCTCGGCAAGCTGTCGAGCAAGGCGCGGGCCGCGTTCCTCTACAACCGTATCGATGGTTTGAGCCATGGAGAGATTGCAGAGCGTCTCGGTGTCTCTCCATCACGCGTGCGCCAGTATCTGGCTCAGGGAATGCGTCAGTGCTATGTAGCACTGTACGGCGAACCGTTATGAGCGCGTTTAATTCAAAGCCGGTTTCAGCAAAAGTGCTGGATGCTGCCATTGCGTGGCAACTGTGTCTGGATTGCGGCAATGGCAGTCAGGACGAGCGTGATGAACATTCCAGATGGCTGGCTGCCAATGAAGAGCATTCCCGTGCGTGGGCTCAGCTTGGGATGCTTGATAAACAGTTCTCTCTGACTTCTGCTCCTGCGCGCTCCGCCCTGCTGCGGTCGCACGACAGTGCTGTGCGGCGTATCCGCAAGCTTGGTGGTGGCCTTGCCAGTGTGCTGCTGGCTTGTGGGCTGCTGCTGTTCATGGGCAATCGATTCATCCCCATCGATTACTGGCTGGCTGACCAGCGCACCGCGACGGGTGAGCAACGAACCATACGCTTGGCAGACAACACGCTGATCCAGCTCAACACCCACAGCGCCATTGATGTGCGCTTCGATGCCACTCAGCGCCGGGTGATTCTGCAGGACGGGGAGATTTATGTAGAAACCGGCACTCACGAAGATCCTCGGCCCTTTATTGTCGAGACCCGCGACGGCCGTATGCGTGCTCTGGGTACCCGCTTTCTGGTCCGCCGCGAAGGCGAGGGTACGTTGCTGAGCGTGCTGCAATCGGCGGTAGCGGCTCATGCTCAGCGTGATGATCGTGAGCAAACTCTGCGAGAAGGTCAGCAAGTGCTCATGACCCGTGACGGTCTGGGGCCAATGCTGGCGCTCAAGCCTGGAGCCGATGCATGGACGCGAGGCATGCTGGTGGTAGAGAACACGCGGCTTTCCGAGCTGGCGGCAGAGTTGAGTCGCTATCGAGCCGGTTATCTTGGGGTTGCGCCGGAGGTGGCTGACCTGCGTATTACGGGCACTTTCCCGCTGAGCAATACCGATTTGGCGCTCAAGGCTCTTTCACCCACTCTTGCCGTTCAGGTTGAGCAGCGAACTCAATGGTGGACGAAGCTGATTGCGAGCGACGGTAAAAAAACGGCTCCCCAGGCACCTCCAAAACCTGGGACCTAGAGTCGAACACTCCGTCACGGGGGGCTCAGCTCCGGGGCTTTTCTGCGTGTATGATGCCGCGGTTAATACAGCGCACGACCTTCGCGGTCTGAGGCGCATAGAAGGGCCGCTGCTGATCAGCGGCCTTTTGCTTTTGGATAAAAGCTTTTGAGAAGAAGAGCATGAAAAGCCAAACCGTGCGCCGCTGGTCCTTTATCCATACTTGGACGAGCCTGATCTGCACCCTGTTTCTGTTGATGCTGGCGCTGACCGGGCTGCCTTTGGTATTCAGCCATGAAATCGATCACCTGTTGGGCAATTCGCCGGAATTCAAGGAAATGCCGGCCGACACACCGCACCTGAATCTGCAGCAATTGGTAGTGGCTGCCGAGGCCCATCGCCCGGGCGAGGTCATGCAATATTTCGGTTGGGAGGACGACGACCCGAACGGTGTCTGGGCGATCATGGCCAAAACGGCGGGCACCGATCCCAACGATTCACACTCGTTCATGCTCGATTCGCGCACCGGCGAAGCCCTGGAAACGCCATCTGCCAACGGCGGTTTCATGATGGTCATGTTGCGTCTGCATGTGGATATGTATGCAGGGCTGCCGGGCAAGTTACTGCTGGCGTTCATGGGGCTGATGTTCGTGTTGGCGATTGTTTCCGGGACGGTGCTTTACGCGCCGTTCATGCGCAAACTCAAATTCGCCACCGTGCGCGTCGAAAAATCAACGCGCATGCGCTGGCTTGATCTGCATAACCTGATTGGCGTCGTGACCCTGACCTGGGCGTTGGTGGTAGGCGTGACCGGAGTAATCAGTGCCTGCGCCGACCTGTTGATCGCCTCGTGGCGCAACGACACGCTGGCCGCGATGATCGAACCGTATCGCGGTGCGCCGCCGCTGACTCAACTTGCCCCCGCAACGCGCCTGGCGGAGATCGCTGAATCCGCAGCGCCCGGTATGCAGATCGACTTCATTGCGTTCCCCGGAACGCGCTTCTCCAGTGAGCACCATTACGCGGTGTTCATGAAAGGTAATACGCATCTGACGGCGCACTTGATGACCCCGGTGCTGATCGATGCGCAAACCCTGGAGGTTACGGCGGTGGTCGAGCGGCCTTGGTATATGGATGCGTTGGGCATGTCCCAGCCGCTGCACTTTGGTGATTACGGCGGCATGCCGATGAAAGTGCTGTGGGCGGTGCTCGATGTGCTGACGATCATTGTCCTGTCCAGCGGGCTGTATCTTTGGTGGGGACGCAGAAGGGCGGCACGGCCAGTCGATGCGCTGCCACAAGAGACGCTGCAATGAAGCGTTCCACATTCTGGAAGACCTTTGCCGCGCCGGGAGTCATTGCCTTGCTGACCGGGCTGGGGCTTTTTGCTGCGTTGTTGGGTGATGGCTGGTGGGATGCACTGGCCTGGCTGGGGATGGGCGTAGCCGCAGCGTTCAGCATCAGAGGCTTGCTGGCTCGCAAGTCCTGAAAGCAAATATTGCGGACCGCTGTGGCGCTGGCTAGTCTGATGGACTGTCTTATTCGAGGAACATCCATGTCCGCGCCGACCATGACGTTGTACTACAACGCTGCTTCGCCGTTTGCCCGCAAGGTGATGCTTGTACTGCATGAAACCGGACAACTGAGCCGGGTGACGCTGCAACCGACTCTTCTGACGCCCGTCGCCCCGGTTGAAGAGCTGAATAACGACAATCCGGCCGGCAAGATACCAGCGTTAAGACTGGCTGATGGCAACGTCATCCATGACAGCCGGGTCATCCTCGACTACCTCGATCACCAGCATGTAGGCAATCCGTTGATCCCTCGTGAAGGTTCAGCGCGCTGGCGACGTCTGACCCTGGCATCCCTGGCGGATGCGCTGTTGGATGCGGCCTTGTTGATTCGTTATGAGCAAGCGTTACGCCCGGCGGAAAAGCACTGGGACGTCTGGCTTGATAATCAGCAAGAGAAGATCGAGCGCAGCCTCAGCTATTTCGAGCAGGAAGCGATAACTGAACTCAGCACCTCTTTTGACGTGGCATCCATCAGCGTCGCCGCGGCGCTAGGTTACATCGACTTCCGCCAGCCGGACCTGGCCTGGCGCAACCGCTATCCGCGTTTGGCCAACTGGTACTTTGAAGTCAGTCAGAGACCGTCGATGCAGGCGACCCAGCCTTCGGTTTGAGGCACAGATATTCGCGCAGCAAACACTTAACCCTGTGGGAGCGGTGCTTGCCCGCGATAGGAACGACGCAGATACAAGGTCAATCGCGTCCAGCCTTATCGCGGGCAAGCACCGCTCCCACAGGACTGCGTTCCAATTCAATTAGTCGCGTTGCCCGACAAGCCAAGTGTAATGATCACCCATCAATCACCTTGCGATAAAACGCCCACTCCTTCGTCAATGCATCCGCCTGGTTGACCGCCTTGCGGAAGCCGTGGCGCTCGTCTGCGTAGAAATGCCCTTCAGCCTCAATGCCTCGGGACTTCAGGGCCATCAGCATGGCGCGGGTTTGTTCTGGGACGACCACGGCGTCGAGCTCGCCCTGGAAGAAAATCACCGGCACCTGAATCTCGGCGGCATGCAGCAGCGGCGTGCGAGCGTGATAGCGGTCGATGTCCTCTTCCGGATCGCCGATCAGCCAATCCAGATAATCGCTTTCGAATTTATGCGTGGCTTTGGCCAGCGCCAGTGGATCGCTGACGCCATAGAGGCTGGCACCGGCGCGGAAGACTTTCTTGAAGGCCAGCGCGCACAGGGTCGTATATCCCCCGGCACTGCCGCCGCGAATAAAGGCTTGATCCGGATTGATCAGTCCGCGTCCCGCCAAGTGCGCAACGACTGCGCAGGCATCCTCCACATCGGCCACACCCCAGTTCAGGTGCAGGCTCTGGCGATACTCCCGGCCGTAACCGGTGCTGCCGCGATAGTTGAGATCCGCCACGGCAAAGCCGCGTTGGGTCCAGTACTGGATTTTCGGATCAAGCACCGGGTAGCAGGCCGAGGTCGGTCCGCCGTGGACAAACACCACCAGCGGCGGCGCGCCGACAGCATTCATGGCCGGATAGAAATAACCGTGAGCTTCACCGTCGCCACTCTTGTAGCTCAGGGCTTGCGGACGGCTGATCTGTTCGGCCGGCAGGGGGGCAACGCCACCGGCCAGGACCTGAACGCTATGATCTTTGCGACTGATCGCCAGCACCGCGGAAGGGCTGGTCGCTGAGGCCGCGATGCAATAGATATATTGATCGTCGAGCGCCAGGCTGCGGAAGCGGCTGTACTCGCCGCTGAAGTCCTCCAGCGTGCCGTGGGAGTCGCGCATTCCCAACACTCCGGTTCCATTCTCGGACCAAGTGCCAAGGTAGGCACCGTGGGGCAGCGGCAACCAACTGCGACCGCCTAGCTGCCACGGCGCTGGCGCATGATCGGCGTCGGACGCCTTGAGGTGGGTCAGGCCGAATGAGCCTTCCACACAAGGCTGCCAGAAACCGCCTTGATCGCTCAGGCAATACAAACGTCCCGTGGCGTCAAAACGCGCTTGCTGAATGGACTCCTCATCGCGGTCGCCCGCCAGGCAGCGTGGCTCGGACCAACCGCCCGCCGCCTGACGCTTGCTGCTCATCAACAACGTGCTGGTCCAGGGCTGGTGCGGCTTTTGCCATTCAATCCAGGCCAGACGCTGACCGTCAGGGCTGAGGGTCGGCGACGCATAGAAGTCCGCCCCTCGCGCCAGAACCAAACGCTTGCCATTGGCGACGTCAATGCTGACCAGTTGGTGGATGTCCTTATCTTCTTCAACGGCCAGAATCTGCCCGCTGGCAAACACCAGGTCACCGTAGCGTTTCTTGCCGGTGGTGATGGCTTCAGGCAGACCCTCGCCTTCGAACTCATCAAACACCAAGGGCTGGCGATAGAGCTGCTGATCGCTTTCGTTGACGAACACCAACGCATCGTCAGTCAGGCAGAACGAGCCACCGCCGTATTCATACACTCGGCTGCGCACGCTGAAGCCATCGGGTGTCAGGCAGGTTGTATTGCCCTCAAACCAGCGCCAGATGCGGCTCGCGCCATCCTCAGGCCGGTATTCATTCCAGAACAAGCCCAGTGGGTTGACTGCCAGCTCGGCGAAGTCGACTCCGGCGGCGACCGCCTGGGCTGCGGTGAACGTGTCAGGATTTGGCGATGAGGCGCGAGTTTCTGTCATTGCGAAAGGCCAGCTGCTCAATTGTTTGGGTAGCATATTCGGCTTCTTTTCGAGCCTGCACAATCATCCCGTGATGAGGCGATTTACTGCACACCGGATCGGCGTTGGCGGCGTCGCCGGTGAGCATGAATGCCTGACAACGGCAGCCGCCGAAATCCTTTTCTTTTTCATCGCAGGAGCGGCACGGTTCAGGCATCCAGTCGTAACCACGGAAACGGTTGAAACCGAACGAGTCGTACCAGATGTGCTGCATCGTATGGTCGCGAACGTTGGGGAACTGCACGGGCATTTGCCGCGCACCATGGCACGGCAGGGCGGTACCATCCGGGGTGACGGTGAGGAAGATATTGCCCCAGCCGTTCATGCAGGCCTTGGGACGTTCCTCGTAGTAATCCGGGGTGACGAAGATCAGCTTGCAGGGATGGTTTTCGGCGGCGAGCTTGTCGCGGTATTCATTGGTGACCCGCTCGGCACGAACCAGTTGATCCTTGGTGGGCAGCAAGCCTTGGCGGTTCAGGTGCGCCCAGCCGTAGAACTGACACGTTGCCAGCTCGACGAAGTCGGCTTCGAGGGCGATGCACAGCTCGATAATTTTATCGATCTTGTCGATGTTGTGCCGGTGGGTGACGAAATTCAGCACCATCGGGTAGCCGTGCTTTTTGACTGCACGAGCCATTTCCAGCTTTTGCGCAAAAGCTTTTTTCGACCCTGCGAGCATGTTGTTCACTTGCTCATCACTGGCCTGGAAACTGATCTGGATGTGGTCGAGGCCGGCTTCCTTGAAGTCGATGATCTTCTGTTCGGTCAGACCGATACCCGAAGTAATCAGGTTGGTGTAATAGCCCAGACGGCGGGCTTCGCGGATCAGCTCAGCCAAGTCCTGACGCACCAGCGGTTCGCCGCCTGAGAAGCCAATCTGCGCCGCCCCCATCTGCCGCGCTTCGGCCATGACCTTGAACCATTGCTCGGTGGTCAGTTCCTGACCTTGCTTGGCGAAGTCCAATGGGTTCGAGCAATACGGGCATTGCAGCGGGCAGCGATAGGTCAGCTCGGCCAGCAGCCAAAGCGGCAGACCGACCGCGGGCTTGGGCGGAATCTTGATCGCTGACTCGACCGGGGTCGACTCAGGCAAGTTCGATCCAGTGTTCGCCACGGGCGACCTCCATGAATTGCTCGACATCGCTGCCGAGCTCGGGAAAGCCCGGGAACTGCTCGTTCAGGGCTTCAATGATGGCCGCTACGCTGCGCTGGCCATCGATCAAGCCACCAATGGCGCTGGCGCTTTCATTGAGTTTGATCATGCCTTCCGGGTAGAGCAGCACGTGGCCGTTCTGCGCCGGTTCAAACTGGTAACGGTAGCCTCGACGCCAGCTCGGGACTTGTTGTCGATCAAAGCTCATAGGGCAATCCCCTTATGCCAGACCCGTTGGTCGGTCACGCTGTGATAAGGCGGGCGGTTCAGCTCGTAGGCCATGCTCATGGCGTCCAGCATGCTCCACAAAATGTCGAGTTTGAACTGCAGGATTTCCAGCATGCGCTGCTGGCCTTCATAAGTCGTGTAGTGCTGCAGGGTGATCGTCAGACCGTGCTCCACATCGCGACGCGCCTGGCCCAGCCGGGTACGGAAATACTCGTAGCCGGCCGGATCGATCCACGGGTAATGCTGCGGCCAGCTGTCCAGACGTGACTGGTGGATCTGCGGGGCGAACAGCTCTGTTAGCGAGCTGCTGGCGGCTTCCTGCCAGTTGGCGCGGCGAGCAAAGTTGACGTAGGCGTCTACGGCGAAACGTACGCCGGGCAGGACCAGTTCCTGGGAGCGCAACTGATCCGGGTCCAGGCCAACGGCCTGGCCCAAACGCAACCAGGCTTCAATGCCACCGTCTTCGCCGGGCGCACCGTCGTGATCCAGCAGGCGCTGAATCCACTCACGACGAATTTCACGGTCCGGGCAGTTGGCAAGAATGGCGGCATCCTTGAGCGGGATGTTGACCTGGTAGTAAAAACGGTTGGCGACCCAGCCCTGAATCTGTTCGCGGGTTGCACGGCCTTCATACATCGCCACGTGGTACGGGTGGTGGATGTGGTAATACGCGCCTTTGGCACGCAAAGCCTGTTCGAATTCAGCGGGGGACAGCGGCGTTGCTTCGCTCATTTTGGCTCCTGTAACAACACATCTCTTTCTGAATGACTCGGACCTGTGGGAGCGGTGCTTGCCCGCGATAAGGCTGGACGCGGTTCACTTTAGATCGAGGTGTCTTTATCGTCGGAATGCCGCCCAGACCAAGCACCGCTCCCACAGGTCAGTATTCACAGCTCTTACAACTCAATACTCATCCCATCAAACGCCACTTCAACGTTACGCCGAGCAAGCTCCGCGCGCTCGGGCGAGTCTTCGTCGAGGATCGGGTTAGTGTTATTGATGTGGATAAGCACCTTGCGCTGTTTCGGCAGATGCTCCAGCACTTCAAGCATGCCGCCAGGGCCGTTTTGTGCCAGATGGCCCATTTCAGTACCCGTTCGCGTACCGACGCCACGACGCTGCATCTCATCGTCGTCCCACATCGTGCCGTCCACCAGCAAGCAGTCAGCGGCGACCATTTTTTCCATCAGCGCATCATCAACCTTGCCCAGCCCCGGCGCATAGAACAGCTTGCCGCCGGTCTTGAGGTCTTCAACCATCAGGCCGATGTTGTCACCCGGATGCGGATCGAAGCGATGCGGCGAATAGGGCGGCGCGGCGCTGCGCAGCGGGAATGGCGTGAAGCGCAGGTTAGGGCATGCAGGAATCACGAAACTGCCTTCAAGCTCGATCCGGTTCCAGACCAGACCGCCATTCCAGTGCTTGAGCATGTTGAACAACGGGAAGCCAGTGCTCAGGTCTTCGTGAACCATGTCGGTACACCAGACCTGATGCGGGCAACCTTCGCGCAAGCTGAGCAGGCCGGTGGTGTGGTCGATCTGGCTGTCCATCAGGATGATTGCGCTGATCCCGGTGTCCCGCAGGGCGCGGCCCGGTTGCATAGGACCAAAGCCAGCAAGCTGTGCGCGAATGTCTGGAGAGGCGTTGCACAACACCCAGTTGATGCCATCGTCAGAGAGCGCGATGGACGATTGGGTCCGGGCATGAGCTCGCAGGCTACCGTCGCGGAAACCGGCGCAGTTCGCGCAATTACAGTTCCACTGCGGAAAACCGCCGCCAGCAGCGGAACCTAGAATCTGGATGTACATGTCAGCTCCCTGGGGCGAGGCATGGAAAGGAGGATCTAAAAGAAAAAACAACTCACCAATAAAAAAAGCCCCGGCGAACCGAGGCTTTGCACCGCGTTGTAATCAACGGCTTGCGAAGTACATGGTGACTTCGAAACCGATACGCAGATCAGTGTAAGCAGGTTTAGTCCACATAAAAGACTCCTTCTGGGTGATTGCAGCGGTGGGTGGTAAATCGTTAGTACACCTGCGACGGCATACGTTCGATGGTTAGGAAGCTATGTTACTTAATTTAACAAATTCTGGCTGTCGGATTAGTGAACAAAGCTTTTGCAGCTTTGGTAACGATCACGCGGCGTGCCATGGGTTTTGCGGGCTGTTGGTCAGGCAGAGCCAGCCGCCAATTGCATTTTGAAGGCTAGCAGCGGCCTGCAACACAGTATGCCTGTCGAGGTTTCTTAATGTTTCATGCAGCGCCGACATAAATCGTTCGTCGCGGCCCGCCAGATGCGCCTGCCAGCGTAGCTCTGCGGCTTGCGGGGCTTCCATGGCGTTGATGTCCAGTTGTGCGATGAGGGCGTCAGTTTGAGCGGCCATATCCACTTCGTTTATCCAGCGCGGCAGATCGTTCAGGAATTGTTCAATGTGCTCGACCAACTGCGGCACCGAGGCGTTAGGTGACTGTGCGCCGAAAAGTATTCCCGTTCGTCCGGCGATCTGTCGCAGGCCGCTGAATACCGCATAACCCAGTTGCAGCTCGACCCTCAGGCGCTGGTAGAACGGGCCTTGTGCCAGATGCGCCAATAATCGCCAGGCGGCTTCGTCGACGATGGACGAAGAGGGCGCGGGACAGAACAGCAGCACGGCGGCTTCCGAGGCGTGTGGCGCGGCGGCTTGCCAATGTTTACCGGGTGCCAGTGCTGGCGCTTGCAGTGTTTGCTCGTCGCGCTGGCCCGGCGTACTGAGTAATACGGTGTTCAGCGCGTGGATCGTTTCCTGTGCAAGGCCTGAGGTGAAGCTGATCCACTGCGTCGCTGGCCAGAAAGCTTGAACATCGGTGGTTTCACAGGCGGGGGCTGCGTTCAGAAAGCAATCGGGCAGCGCTTTGAGCAACTGTCGAATGGGAATCAGAGCGGGTTCATCGCTCGGCTGGCTCAGGTACGCCTGGGCCGAATCGTCCGGAGCGCTCAGCCGTTGTAACGCATGCTTCAGGATATCCGGCATGGGAGCGTCGAGGCCGGTCAGCTTGAGTTGCCAGTAACGGCCGTAAGCACTGAGCTCAAGACTGACGCCTGATTGCTTGGCATCTCGAGCGAGAGCCTTCAGGCTTTGATCAAACATCCGCCACAGCGTCGGCTGTGGGGCGGGCAGTAACCAGCGCAGGTAAAGCGCACCTTCGTGGCCATTGCTCGGTACGTTCAGGAATGGGTTGGGTTTCGGGAACTGCCAATGGATTTCTGGAGGTTGTGTGTTCGGTTGAATCTGCTCCAGCAAAGCGATCAGCGCTGTACGGCCGTTCTTGGACAGGCCTTTTGGCAGGTTGCGGGCGTGGTAGTGCGCTAGCTCAAGAGGGGAGCTGACATCCAGGTGCCGTTGCTGAAGGCGGTTATAGTCGTCGTGCAGGGATGGCCAATGGGTTTTGAAAGCGCAGATCCAGTCTGGAATCAGCGTTGACGCCATCGCGAGCAAGCTCACTCCTACAGATGTAACACGCCCCCCTGTAGGAGTGAGCTTGCTCGCGATGGCGTCGACCTTGATCAACAATTGACCCGCAAACTGATAAACCACCTCCGCCTTCAGCGCTCCAACCACCCCCTCCGCTCTACTGCCATTCAGGCAATGACATAAAAACGCGGCAGCTTCATCCGCTCCCTCAGGCAAATCCTCACACACCAGCAGCAGTTGCTGATCGGGGCTGACGAGTATTCGACGCTCGTCATCCACCAGCTTAGGCGGGTGTGCTTGCGTGACCTTCACGCCACTGACCAGCCCTGCGCCATAACGCGTCGCCAGCTGTTTTAGCTCGTCCATTGACTGCGGTCCCGCCAGGCACAAGGTCATTTGCCCGGCCTGATAAAACCGATGATAGAAAGCCTGTAACGCCTGCTGAAACGCCGGACGTGGCACCGGCAAGCTGTAGCGGTTGCCTGCATGAAATGCGCGTAGGGGATGGCGGGCAGAGATGCCTTCCAGCATCTGTATCTGCTGACGCGCAGTGGCGTCGCGAGACCAGGCGATGAACTCGGCATGCAGGACTTCCCGCTCGCGCAGTTGATCGGCCAGCATCATGCGTGGGTGAGCGAGCATGTCGCAGAGGCGCTCCAGCCCTTGGGCGAACACCGGTTCGGGGAGCTCGAAAAAGAAATCAGTGGTTCGCTCGCGGGTGCTGGCGTTGATCTGCCCGCCATGACGCTGGACGAAAGTCATCAGCTTTTCATCCCCGGCAAACCGCTCGGTACCGAGGAAGAACAGATGCTCCAGAAAATGCGCAAGCCCCGGCCATGCCGCCGACACATCATGACTACCCGCTGCGACCCGCAATGAAGCAGCGCAACGCTTGAGCCGTGGCGCATGGCACAACACGACGTTCAGGCCGTTGGCGAGCGTCAGATGTTCGGTGGTGGGGGAGGCAGGCATGGGCGTTCCGGATGACGTGATCAGGTCATGCTAGCGGAATTGGTTGTGCATGGCACCGCGCGGCTTCGCGGTAAACGATAGACCTGTAGGAGCGCACGAGCACCGCGAGGCCGCGATGGCGGTGTATCAGACAAGACGCCATCGCTGCCTCGCGGTGCTCGTGAGCTCCTACAGAAAGTGCATTTCAATTCAGTGATTTGTAAATCGTTAGAGGCTACAGTTCAACCCTGCCCCAACCCCACATACAACCCCGGCCGCCGATCATTGAAGTAGGTATTGATCGACCGCGACTGCTCCATCAACTCTCGGTCCAGCGTGCCCCAGATCAGCACTTCATCCTGCTGTGCCACGGCCAGCCGACTGCCATCCGGGGCGCAGAGGCTGCTCAGGCCGCAGTAATGGATGTCGTCTTCGCTGCCGCAATAGTTGGCGTAAACCACGTAGCACTGATTCTCGTAAGCTCGGGCGCGGACTGTCACTTCGGCGACAAAATCATAAGGTGCCATGTTAGCCGTCGGCACCAGAATCAACTCGGCACCTTCCAGCGCCAGTCGTCGGGTGTTCTCTGGAAACTCGACGTCATAACAGATTAGAAAGCCCAGACGCCAACCGTTTAACTCCACAATCGGGAAGCGGTCCTCGCCCGGGCTGAACATCGCCTTGTCCAGTTCGCCGTACAGGTGCGTCTTGCGATAGTTGCAGAGGGTTTTGCCGTGGCCGTCGATCAGCTGCACTGAGTTGTAGATCAAATCGTCGACGCCCAACTCCGGGTATCCATAGAGGATCGCGATGCCGTAACCCTTGGCGATCGCGGCGATATCCCCCGCGGCGAAGCCATCACTGGGTTGCGCCAATGTACGCGCCGCCTCGGCACCGATGTTGTAGCCGGTGAGAAACATTTCAGGACAAACCAAAAGCTCCGCACCGAGCGCTGCCGCCTCTCGCGCCTGATCATCCAGACGTTGCAGGTTGCCGCCGATATCCAGCGGCAGGGGCGGGCATTGGTACAGGGCGATGCGCATGATTCATGCCTTTTGTTCAGTCGGTCAGGGCGATGGGACCAATCTCGTGGAACACATCACCGGGGCCTGGGTTGTCGGCGTGAGTTTTGCCGCCGAAGTGGGTCATGATGCCCCACACTGCGTTCAGTGAGGTCTGCACTGCGCCTTCGACCCAGGCGGGTGTCCAAGAGACGTCGTCTCCAGCGATAAACATGCCGCGCTGCTCGACGGGCATGTCTTGCTGCATGAAGTGCGCGTACATCCGCTGGTTATAGCGGTAATGCCCTGGCAATGCACCCTTAAAGGCACCGAGGAAATGCGGGTCCGCTTCCCAGGAAACGGTTATCGGGTCGCCGATGATCCGCGCCGCGATGTCGACTTTAGGGTAGATCTTCTTCAGCGCATCGAGTGCCAGTTTGACCCGTTTGTCGATGGGCTGCGGCAACATTTTCAGCGCGTCGCTCATCCACGAGTAAGACAGGCAGATCACGCCGGGCTTGTCGTCGCCGTTATCGAACAGGTAAGTGCCACGGGTCAGGCGATCGGTGAGGGTCATGCTCATCAGGTCGCGGCCGGTCTCGGGGTCTTTGTCTTTCCAGAATGGACGGTCGACCATCACGAAAGTTTTCGACGATTGCATGTAGCGCGTACGGTCCAGCGCCATCCACATTTTTTGCGAGAACAACGACTCTTCGCACTCGATCTGGGTGGTCAACAACCAGCTCTGGCAGGTGGTCAGCACGGCAGCATAGTGGCGGATATCGCCCCAGTTATCAGTGACGGCCAGCAGACCGTCTTCGGCGCGGGCAATGCGCTTTACGCCGGTACGTGGCGCGCCATGGTGCAATGAGGCAAGGCTGGTGCCTTCAGGCCAGTGGGCACAGCGCTCCGGAACATGCCGCCAGATGCCCAGCGGCACTTGTTCTACGCCGCCAACGATCAGGTGCTGGTGGTCGTCGCAGTTGGTCATGACCACGCGAAAAATTTCCAGCATCGAGTTGGGGAAGTCTGAATCCCAGCCGCCGGTGCCGAAACCGACCTGGCCGAAAACTTCGCGGTGGTAGAACGACAGTTTGGCGAACGCTTTGGAGGTGGCGACGAAATCATAAAACGTGCGGTCATCCCACAACGGCACCAAGGTGTTCCATAGCTCTTTGAGGCGCGGCACATCGCGGTCGCGGATGGCTTGCTGAATGTCCTTGAAGCCCGAACCTTCTTCCAGCGCATCGGCCCAGGCGTCGGCCACTTCCTGAAACATCGCGGGGAGATCCGAGAGTTTTTGCGCGTAATAGGTCACGCCTTCCAGATCGATAACGGTACTGCCCGAGGCAGCGGTCAGCGGGTTTGGAAAGGGCTTCGATTCCAGGCCAAGCTTGTCGACATAGTGGTAGAACGCCGTGGAAGACACCGGGAAACGCATGCCGCCCAGCTCCGCGATGATGCCTTCCGTGCCTTCAAAAGCCTGGGAGCGCAGACGGCCGCCCATCTTTGATGCCTCGTAGACGACGGGCTTGAGGCCCAGCTTCATCAGTTCATAGGCCGCCACCAGCCCGGCGATGCCCGCGCCGACAATCGCCACTTCCTGGCCGTGATTCTCGGTCGGAATACTGCCCAGCCCGGCGGGATGCTCAATCCAGTCGTCGAAAGCGAAGGGGAAGTCCGGGCCGAAAATAGTGATCGGCTTCTTACCGTCTGCGGGATGGCGATTGTTTTTCATGACTGACCTGGCTGGAACGCGAAAGGCACAGTCTAGACAAGCGCAGGAACGTAAATAAGACGCAAAGTGTCGTCGTTATGGAGTGATTTTGTGCGATATGACGAAAGTATCGGTCAATTTGGATTGAAATACATTTTCTGTAGGAGCTGCCTTGTTTTAAACAGGCTGCCCGCGATCAATCTTGCTGCTGAGGATTATTGAGGTCGTGGTTTTCTCGACGCCATCAACGCTGCCGATCAAATCCAGCAATTGGTCCAGTTGCTCGGGAGAGTCGGTACGAAGCCAGGCCACGTAGTCGAATTCGCCACTCACAGCACACAGCTGCTGAACCTGAGCCAGGCTGCTAAGGCGGCGCAGCACTTCCTTGCCTGAACGCGGTTGCACGGTGATCCCGACATACGCCTGCAGACCACCGTCGACGACACGCTGGCTCAGGCGTACGCCATAGCCGGTGATGACCTTGGCGCTTTCCAGCCGTGCCAGCCTGGACGTGACCGTGGTGCGGGCGATACCCAGTTGCCGTGCGAGCATCGCAACGCTTTCGCGAGCATTGAGCTGCAGGGCCGCGATCAACTGGCGGTCGATTTCATCGAGGACGGGCTGGCGGGTTGTGGACAAGCTTCTCTCCTTCAAGGCTGCGGGCATATTACCTGTGGTGGCTGCCAATGGGTTGCCACGAGCTAAAACGAAGCAAGAAGAATCATTCTGGTGCGCTCGCCATGAGCCGATTCTTGAACTAAAAAGGCAATGTGTCCGTTAAGCGATGTCTTGTGTCTGGCTAGCGTTAGATGAGTCCGGAGGGTAGGCGTAGAGTGAAGGTCGTTAATAAGTAATGTCTCAATTTAATCTGAACACTATTAATGCCGTTATTTCGACTCTTGCCTCGGAAGTTTAAAGTGCGGGCGACTGTTTTTCATAACGTTGCCTGGCGTATATAAAGTCCATCCTCTATATCATGAGTGCTCAAGTTGAGTTGGCATGTCACTTGCTGAACAAGACGCATAACCCACTTACACAGTGAGATTCGTTATGGTCAGCAAGACGCTTACGCTAGAGCAGCCAGCTGTCGGGGCTTTCAGTTCGCGCTGGTATCAGTTGGTTATCGGCATGGTTTGTATGATGGCCATTTCCAGTCCGCAGTATGTGTGGACTTTATTCACCGGCCCATTAACACAGAAGTTGGGTGTTTCACTGGCTCAGGTGCAAATAACTTTCTCCCTGTTAATTATTCTGCAGACATTCTTTTCACCGGCCCAAGGCTGGTTGATTGATCGTTTTGGTCTGCGCAAGTTGATCGCTACGGGCTGCGTGCTATCCGGTTTGAGTTGGGTACTGGCCAGTCAGGCGACTTCATTGACGGCGTTGTACCTGAGTTATGGCCTGCTGGGTGGGCTGGGGACTGGCATCGTGTACGTCGGCATCGTCGGTTTGATGGTGCGCTGGTTCCCGGATCGTCGCGGTCTGGCGGCGGGTGCTGTCGCGGCGGGTTATGGCATGGGCGCGATGCTCACGACCTTCCCGATCAGCAACAGCCTCAAGGATGTCGGCATGGAGTCGACGCTGATGACCTTCGGCCTGATCCTCGGCGTCGTGGGTTTTGTCGCTTCTCAGTTCTTGCGTCAACCGCCCGCGCAACTTGCCGAACAGCCTGTGCCGATAGTGGGCAGAGTGGTGGCCGATGTGACGCCCCGTCAGATGCTTAAAACACCGCTTTTCTGGCTGATGTTCGCGATGTTCACCATGATGTCCACTTCGGGCTTGATGGTCACCTCGCAGATGGCCAGTTTCGCCAAGGACTTCGGCATGACCAACGTGATGGTCATGGGCATGGCTGCCTTGCCCCTTGCGTTGACCATCGACCGCATCTGCAACGGCCTGACCCGGCCATTGTTTGGCTGGATCTCTGATCATTGGGGCCGGGAAAACACCATGGCCTTCGCCTTCTTTTTTGAAGGCGTCGCCATGACGTTGTGGTTTCTGACCATCGATAACCCGGTGCTTTTCGTGCTGCTGTCGGGCGTGGTGTTTCTCGGTTGGGGTGAGATTTTCTCGCTGTTCCCGTCGACGCTGACGGATACCTTCGGCAGCAAAAACGCAACGACCAACTACGGCTTTCTGTACATGGCGCAAGGCATTGGCTCAATCTTCGGCGGTCCGGTGGCGGCATTGCTGCACCAATACACCGACAGTTGGGTTCCGGTGTTTGCCGTCGCGATCAGCTTCGACATCATTACCGCCGCACTGGCCTTTTTCGTCCTCAAACGCATGCGTATCAACTGGCTGGCGAAGAATGCCCCGCAGCCTGTCAACCAAGGAGTCTGAATGCTTAATACAACGCTCGCAGCCCGTGGCATCGCCGTCGCGCCTCATAGCCTTGCTGCTCAATCGGCATTGGCCATATTGCGCGAGGGTGGCAACGCGATTGAGGCGATGGTCGCGGCGGCCGCTACGATTGCGGTGGTGTATCCGCACATGAACAGCCTGGGTGGCGATGGCTTCTGGTTGATTGTCCCGCCCGAAGGCGAACCAATTGCCATTGATGCGAGCGGCCCGGCCGGCAGCCTTGCGACGATGGAGCGCTACGCGGGCATGACGCGCATCCCGGTTCGCGGTTCCGGCGCCGCACTGACGGTCGCCGGGACCGTGGGCGGTTGGCAAGAAGCGTTGCAAGTCAGCGCTGAAAGGGACGGTCGTCTGCCACTGCCCCGGCTGTTGGCTGATGCGATTTTCTATGCGCAATCCGGCATCCCGGTCACCCCGTCCCAGCACATGGCAACCGCCAGCAAGAAGGCTGAATTACAGGATATTCCGGGCTTTGCCGAAACCTTTCTGCACGACGGAAAAGCCCCTGTTGCGGGCAGTCTGTTCAAACAGACTCGCCTCGCCGGGACCCTGCGAACGCTGGCAGAAGAGGGGCTCGACAGTTTCTATCGCGGTTCGCTGGCGGACTCCATCGCCAAGGATTTAGAGCGGGTGGGTGCCCCGGTCACTCGCAGTGACCTGGAGGGATATCGCGCCAAACGTGTTCGGGCTTTGGCGCTCCAGCACAGCGCTGGCACCGTGTTCAATATGCCGCCCCCAAGTCAGGGGCTGGTGTCGCAAATGATCCTCGGCATCGCCGACCATGCGAGTCTGAACCAATGTGCAGCCGATAGCGCCGAGCACATCCATACTTTGGTTGAAGCCACCAAGCTGGCGTTTGCGGTGCGCGATGAACACATTACTGATCCCGAGCACATGACCATCGAGCCGCAGGCCTGTCTCGAAGCGGATTACCTGCACACTCTGGCCGAGCGAATCGATCCGCAGCACGCAGCGGCGTGGGGCGAGGGCAAGGGGCCGGGCGATACGATCTGGATGGGCATCATCGACAACAATGGCTTGGCGGTGTCGTTTATCCAGAGCATCTATCACGAGTTCGGCAGCGGCGTAGTGTTGCCGGAAAGCGGCCTGAACTGGCAGAACCGGGGCGCCTCATTCAGTCTCGATCCCGATCATCTGTTGGCGCTGAAGCCGGGCAAGAAACCGTTCCACACGTTGAATCCTGCGGCGGCGCGGTTGAGTGACGGGCGCACGCTGGTTTACGGCACCATGGGTGGCGACGGCCAGCCCCAAACCCAGGCTGCCGTGTTCAGTCGGTATGCGGTGTTCAATCAATCATTGCAGCAGGCCGTCACCGCGCCGCGTTGGTTGCTGGGCAGAACCTGGGGCGACAGCAGTGACACGTTGAAGCTGGAGTCGCGTATCGCGCCCGAAGTGATCGAACAACTGAAAGCCCTTGGTCATGAGGTCGAGATACTCGCGCCCTTTACCGAAACCATGGGGCATGCGGCAGCGGCGGTACGCTTGCCAAATGGTTCTTTCGAAGGTGCGTTTGATCCGCGCAGTAATGGGGCGGCGGCGGGGTATTGAGTGTAATCACGCAACAACACGGCCCCTGTAGGAGCTGCCGAAGGCTGCGAAGGCGGTGTTTCAGGATAATTAAATCGCAGCCTTCGGCAGCTCCTACAGGAGTGCATTTCAGACAGTTCGGTTGAGCTACGCCTCTATCGCTGGCAATTGCTGCTCAATCACACCCAGCCAGCCCATGCCGGGATAGGTCTCGAATCCAGGCGTCATCGAGTAGCCCTGGATGACGTTGTTGGGCTGGGTGCTGTAACCGCTGGCCTGTCCGGCTTTGATCTGCAAATCAACGTTCTGCCCCAAATGGCTCTGGGCGTCGGAGCTGGCGATGACGTTGTGCTTGGCGTCGACCAGCATCACCCGGCTTCGAGCGCGCTCTTCGTCACTCAAGCGCACGCCGTTGATGATCGAGTCCGCCTGATTTTTCCAGTCGAAGAAAATCCCGATCACACCAATTACCGGCGTTTGCTTGCCGGCCTTGCTGCGTACAGCCGCACTGAATGCGCAGGTTTGCGAGCCGTTAAGTAACGGTTCCACCGCCACTTCCCCGGCAAAATACTGATCACCGGATGAGTGCCGCACGGCCTGCTTGAACCATGGTGCCTCTGCCACGTTGGCACCGATGACCTTGCCGAAAGTGTCTGGCCGACCCGAGGCGATGACGCGTCCTTTGGTGTCTGCAACCCAGATATCCAGATACACGGTGTAGCTATCGAGGATGATCCCTAACCGCCCGCTGGCGTGAGCGCTGGTTTCCGGCGTGGTTGTGGTTAATGCATCGACCAGCGAAGCATCCGTCGCCCACCAACGGACATCGCACGTACGCTCATAAAGGTTGCGGTCGATGATCTCGATCATATTCAGCGACAGATCCGCCAGCCGCTGACCGCGTACGTCAAAGCACATGCCTCGGCCCAGATCAGTCAGTTCATTGACTGATGCCTGCAAATCCTGGGTCAGGCCACTGGCGATTTTCGAAATCCGTTCGGATATGTCCTTGACCTCTTCCGCCACGACGGAAAATCCCAATCCGGCTTTACCCGCATGCGCCGCTTCAATCAGTGCATTGATCGCCAAGAGTCGAGTTTGCCGCGTGATCATTTGTATGTCGCTGACACCTCGATTCGCTAACGCTTCCACTTCTCGGGAGAGAGTGACTATCCGTTCGGGTTCGATCATGTGCTTTCTGCTTCAAAAAGTTATAGGAGGCGGCAGCCTTCACATAAACAATGTGCAAAAAAAGGTACAGAAAAAGGGGCTATTGATTGCCCCTTGGAGTGCGGAAGTTTGAACTTCCTATTTGGTCATCGGCTGATGTCACCGTGCCTTTAGGCAAGCTATCGCAGTTTCGGTGGTCTGTCATCTGCCGGTATGAATGCGCGCAGGGCGCTACCGTTTGCCTGGACTGATCAGATTTTCCAGCGTCTTGAAGTTTTCGCCAGTCGCTGTTGCAAGCCGTCGATATTGCTCGCCAGTTGCAGCATCAGCAGGTGATACCCGGTGAGTTGCACGGGGATCGGGTAACCCAGGTCTGGCAGGTTCGTTTCGGATGTACGCTGCAGGCGCTCCGTCGCACCTGTTTGCAACGCACGAGCCATACCGATCAACTGACGGCGGGTTTGCCGGAACTCCGTATCCAGGCGTGCACGCCATTCCGGGCCGGCCGCTTGATCCAGATCTTCCGGGCGAATGTTGGCGAGGATTTCCAACGTGCTCAGGCACATGCGGAAGTGCCCTTGAATGGCATCCAGCTCGACCATGGAAATTCGCACTTCCTTGGACACTGAAGGCAGCAGCGAGCGCAGCTGTAACATGGTGGCGTTCAGGCGCGCCATTAGCTTCAGATGCTCGTCAGCCGCTACGGGTTGGCCATGGATAATGCGGCCATACACTTTGGCGCAGTCACGCAAACCGCTGGCCAGGTTGTAGCGCCAGGAGAACACTGCATAAAGCGGTAGGGCGAACGAAAATGCCAACGCCAGCGCGATACCGATAAGAATGTCGACCGTACGCCACAACCCGTCGCTGATAGGGTTGTAACCATGGCCTGCAACGATGAACAGCGTAATGGCCGAAAGCAACGCGGTATACCCGCCCTTGCCGATCGCGTGATACGCAAAGAATCCGCACATTACCGACATCATCGCGTACGTCAGCAACGGCATCTCCAGATAACCCTGCTGCACAACGACCAGCAACCCAAGCCCCGCACCAATCAATGTCCCGTAGGCACGCTCGACGGACTTTTTGCGGATATTGCCGTGATGCTGCAAGCCACCAATCACGATCAGCATCGTCACCGATGCCCACTCGCCGTGAGGCAGATTCAGCCCCGTGGTCAATAGAATCGTCACCAGCAACCCGACCGCAATCCGCGCCGCATGGATCAGGCGAGCATGGCGATAGCGGCGGTAAGGATCTAGCAAGGGCCGCAAAACGCGACGCAACCAGAAAGGCAAACGGAGAGAGCGGGTATTGGTCATGCGTTTAAAGACCGCGCGGTTTGGGAATCGATCCCGGAAGAGACGCGGGATGACGTCACTAAGCCACAGTCGCGATGAAATGTTTCATCACATGTGAGGTGTTGCATGTGAGTTTTTATGAGAGTAGCTTGCTGAACCATCACATGTGATGTCCTGGAAGGCGCTCGGATGGCTCGAAAAACTTCAACCGACTACATGCGTGAAATGCGTGCACGGCTGACGGCGGCCGGGTACGTCAAAAGAGAGCTGTATGTGCTTCCTGAAAACGCTGAAGTCTTGAGAAACGTCGAAAAAGTGTTACGCCAGCCCTATTTGGGTAACCGCATCAAACTGGAGGAATTCATGAGCGAAAATACCAACTGGACCATCGACACGCTGCACTCGGCGCTCGTTGAACTGGACGTGGTAAAGAGTAATGAAGTCGAGTTGACGCTGGTCCAGGGGGCCGAGCCAAGCTTGAGCGTGACGATGAATAACTTCGGCGGCCTGCCGATCATCATTGCAATTGCGGGCGACCAGATTCTTGTGGATTGCGTACTGGTTTACGCCTCCCAGGTAAAAGACGTCGCGGCATTCAACGACACCGTATTGCGCAGCCGGGACATCTTCCCGCTGTCGTCCATCGGTATCGAAACCATGCCCAACGGCGAGACCGTCTACAGCATGTTTGGCGCACTGAGCGCGGCTTCTTCACTGACCGTCATTGTCCAGGAAGTGTTTACCTTGGCAGACAACGTGATCCGCGCCGCTGATGCCTACGAAGATTTTTTAACAGTTGACTCACAGTAATCGGGAGACAAATCAATGAGCCTTTGGAAGAAAATGGTTACCGCTATGCGTGGCGGCGCCTCCGAGGTCGGTGAGGCAATCGTCGACGCTCAAGCCCTACGAATTCTGGATCAGGAAATCCGTGACGCCGACGCTTCGATGCTCGCCGCCCGTAACCAGCTGATTCAGATCAAAGCCAAGCACAAGCTGTCCGTACAGCGTGTGGACGAACACGACAAGAACATCGCCAACTGGGAACAGAAAGCCATCGCCGCCATGAACAAGGGCGAAGAAGGTCTGGCTCTGGAGTGTGCGGAAAAGGTTTCCGAATTGACCGCACTGCGTGATCAGGAAAAAGCCGCCGCTGACCAGTTCGGCATTCAGGTCACCAAGTTGACCGCTCAGGTCACCAAGGCCGAAAGCCAGATCAAAGGCCTGCGTCAGCAAGCCGACATGGCCAAGGCGCGTGACAGCGTACAGAAAGCGCAGATCAACGCCGCCGCGGCCACAGGCGGTGCCAATGGCCGTCTGGAAACTGCCGTGGGTTCGCTGGCGCGCATCAAGCAGCGTCAGGATGAACAGGACGCCAAGCTCGAAGCCGCAGAGGAACTGGACAACGCGGCGAACGGTGGTGATCTGGAGCGTCGTTTGCAGGATGCCGGTATCGGTGCGAAAACCGGTGGTGCTGCTGACGTTCTGGCCCGCTTGAAAGCGCAGAGCCAAGGTGGCAACGCGGGTCAGTAAGGTCTGAAAAAAGGGGCAAGCGGAAATCCGTTTGTCCCTTTTTTGTTTGGTTGCTTTTACTGGTTCGAACGGTGCCTACATGAAAGTCGGAAGCGGACTACGCGTTATTCTTGGCCTCGCTGCTTTGATGATTGCAGTTCAGGTGATTAACTCGCTGACCGCAAACAGCCTGCTCAGCCATGGTCTGGTCCCCAGGACCTGGTCGGGGCTGCAAGGCGTTATTTTTTCCCCGTTTCTGCACGGTTCTGTTCGTCATCTGCTGAGTAACCTGCTGCCCTTTATCGTGCTGAGCTGGCTGGTGGCGACCGAAGGTTTGCAGCGTTATGTCCGTGTAGTGTTGCTGGTAACGCTACTGGGTGGGCTGTTGGTCTGGGCAGTGGGGCGGTCGACGATTCATGTCGGGGCCAGTGGATTGATCTTTGGGTTGTGGGCTTATCTCTTGGCGCGCGCGTGGTTTCAGCGCAGTCTGATCAGCTTCGCTGTCGCATTGGTTACATTGGTCGGCTACAGCGGATTGATCCTGGGCTTCATACCGGTGCCGGGCGTCTCGGTTGAATCACACATTGCGGGCGCGCTTGCCGGTATTGTCGTGGCCTGGCTGATGCACGCAAAAGGGCTGGTTGAAAATCCGTCGGTGTGAGCAATTTTCGCGCTGAGCATCGCTTCGGCGCCAATGAAAGGAAACGCATTATGAGTTGGATCAAACGAGCCTTGGGGTTGGCGCCGCCAAAGCCGCCCGCAGCGGTCGCGCCGTTAAATAGTGCAGCGTTGCTCACGCCGTTTGGCCTGGCAAGCGGACGCATGCTGGATCTTGATGACTCGCTCAAGTTGCTGCTTGATGGGCATTCGGAACTGGTTGTACCCAATGAAGAGGTGGTCTGGTCTGTGGGTCACGTGGACCTTGGGCAATCCATTCGGCTGGTGCGCTTCTACTTCGAAGATGAAGACTACTGGATGCAGGTCATGATGAATGGCCCAGCCGCCGAAGATGTGCAGGACGTTATCCTGTTCGGCTACAGCAGCGTTGTGACCATCAACAGCGAGTCGGAATTGAAGCGTCTGGTAGGCCCCGAATCCAAAATCGGTTTGCCACTGTACGAGCACGACGGCTGGGAGTACGAGCGGCAGTGGGGCACGGAAGAAGGTCAAACTGAATTGACCCCCATGACCGAAGAGGTTGCCAACCCCGAAGGCAGCTACCGGATCGAGCATTTGAGTATGCTGTACGCCCGCGACACGGGCTTGATTGATCGTCGTGAGTTTTTGCTGTTGTCGGTTGAGGAGGATGAAGAGGGCATCGTTTCTCTCACTACTTCGGTTGGCGTCACGCTGCAGTCCACTGACTTCACCGTCATCTAAAAGGAAGTAAAAATGCTTGATGCGCTTAGTTTGTCCCTCAGCTTTCAGTCGGTGCTGAGCTTCGTTATCTACATCATTGTGGCGGGTGGTTTGTTCGGTCTGTTCCAGATGGCCTACACCCGCCTGACTCCGCACAAAGAGTTCGTGCAGATTCGCGAAGGCAATGTCGCTGCCGCTGTTGCACTGGGCGGTGCATTGATCGGGTTCGCTCTGCCTGCCAGCAACGTGATCACTTACAGCATCAGCGTGCTGGACGTGGTGATCTGGGCGGTCATTGCAGCTGTTGTGCAATTGCTGGCGTTCACCGCGACCAATTTTGTTCTTAAGGACCTCTCGGCTCGCATCACCCGTGGCGAACTGGCCGCTGCCATTTACGCGGCCAGCGTTTCGATCAGTGTCGGCTTCCTCAATTCGGCCTGCATGACGCCGTCGACCTGATTGCCTGTGATCGAAAGGAGTATTCGATGAGACGTAGTTCTTTGAAGCTGGTCCTGGCCAGCACGTTGCCGCTTGCACTCAGTGCGTGCGGCAAGTCCGACACCGTCGACGTCACGGCGCAACAGACATTTCCGACAGTACAAGCCTGCGTGGATCAGAAGGTTCCTGTCGACGTCTGCTCGGATGCCTACATGACGGCCTTGGCGGATCACCGGCGCATTGCGCCAACGTACGACAGTGCGGCCGCATGTGAGGCAGACTTTGTCCCTGATTACTGCCAGCAGAACTCTGATGGCAAGTTCACGCCAAAACTCGGCGGCTTCCAGCTGGAGCTTTCCGGTCAGTTACCCAAAGAGCAGGTCGATGCGGCCAATGCTCAGGCCGGTCAGTCGGGGGGCTCTGGTTTCGCCAGCTCAGGCGTCAATGGATTCCTGATGGGCATGTTGGTCAGCAATATGGTCAGCAACCTTGGCGGTGGTGGTCGCTACAACTCTCAACCGGTTTATCAGGAGCGTGATGGGCGCGGCGGCTATCAGTCCTCGACGCTGTCCCGTCAGATCGAGCGCGGCAAGACGTTCGGCAATTCCACTCAGGCGCGCACCAGTTCAACCGGTGCCTACACCAAGAGCACGCTGGGCCGTAACTCATCAGTCTCGTCGTCGGTTTCCCGTGGCGGATTTGGCAGCCAGGCAACTGCTCGCAGCGGTTGGGGCGGCAAAAGCAGCGGCTTCGGCGGCTAACGGGAGCGCCAGCCATGAAGAAAATCAGTATCGAAGAGCGGCCTGACTGGCGCGAAACCGCCGAGCGTGAGGGATTCGATTTCCACACCATCGACGGCGAGCGCTACTGGGATGAGCGCGCCTACTATCAGTTCAGCGAAGCTCAGATCACCCGCGACATTGAAGCTCCGACTCAGGAGCTTCATGCCATGTGTATGGATGCCGTTGAGCGGGTGGTAGAGAGCGAGGAGCTACTGACCGAACTGGCAATCCCGCCAGCGTTCTTCGATCTGGTCCGGACATCCTGGAAGGAGGGGCACCCGCATTTGTACGGGCGCTTCGACTTCAGTTACGACGGTGTAAATCCGGCGAAATTGCTGGAAGGCAATATGGATACGCCAACCTCTGCCTATGAGGCTGGCGCATTTCAGCTCATCTGGCTGGAAGAGCAGATCGCCCGAGGCGTATTGCCTGCACACGCTTCGCAGTTCAACTCGTTGGCAGAGGATCTGGTTCGAGCCTTCGCGGCTATCAGAGAGGGCGGGCCATTCTACTTCTCCTCGATGTCAGGTTCAGCCGAGGACCGAGGCACCACTGAATTCCTGCGCAAGATGGCTGAGCATGTCGGCATCGAAACCCGGCACATCGATATCGAAGACATTGGTCTGAATTCACAGGGCCGCTTCGTCGATCTTGAGGGCCGCTGGATCGAGCGTATTTTCAAACTGCATGCCTGGGAGCACGTGTTCCACGAACCCCATGGCCAGGCAGTCCCGCAATGCGACACCCAGTTCATCGAACCTGCGTGGAAGTCCATCATCTCCAACAAAGGCATCCTGCCGCTGCTCTGGAAATTCAACGAAGGGCATCCGAACCTGCTGCCGACCTTCGTCGACAAAGATCCACGAGCGCCTGTCCCGAAAGGTTGGGTCCGCAAACCCTACTTCTCCCGTGAAGGCGCCAACATCGAAATCCGCACCCCGGGTGACGAAGTTATTTTCGAAGACGGTCCCTACAACGACGCGCCCTACATCCTGCAACAGTTCGCCCCGCTGCCACGCTTCGGCGACAGCTACACGCTCATCGGTTCATGGGTCGTGGGCGACTTGGCTTCAGGGATTGGTATTCGGGAAGACGACAGCTTGATCACCAAGGACAGCAGCCGGTTTTTGCCGCATGTGGTGTTGGATTGAGAGAGGCGGTACCGCCAACACAATGTCCTTGTAGGAGCGAATTCATTCGCGAGTGCGGCATCAAAGACGACAGATCTTTATGGCAGGTACCGACCTCCTGTAGGAGTGAGGTTGCTGGCGATGGCGTCCGCTCAGACGCAGATAGCGTTGCAGTGGAACATAGGCTTTGCCGCCCTTTGCTGCACGGCGTGGTAGTACCTTAAGGGTAGAGGTGGCATATAAAATCGATCGGTCCTAAAAAGGGACCGATAAGCCCCTGTTTAGGGCCTTCCAAACGTTCGGTGGCATGAAAGCTATCTACCCAAAACCAAAAAAGCCGCGTATTAGCGCGGCTTTTTAATTTGGTGGGCCCACACGGACTCGAACCGTGGACCAAGGGATTATGAGTCCCCTGCTCTAACCAACTGAGCTATAGGCCCTCAGTAGGCCGCGGATTATAACGGCGGTTTCGATGCTGTGCTATCCGAAAAGTCCGAAAGAGTCGTACGAAGAAATTTCGCGCTGAATTCATCGGGAGGGAGAGGGAGGCTGACGATGTAGCCCTGGATCTGTTCGCAGCCTTCGTTCGCTAGGAATTGCTGTTGTTCGTTGTTCTCCACGCCTTCGGCGATGACGGTCAGTTGCATGCTGCGGCCCAGGGCGATGATGGCGCGCACGATAGCGACGTCGTGCGGGTCTTCGGGCAGGCTGCGCACGAATGACTGGTCGATTTTCAGGATGTCCAGCGGCAAGCGTTTCAGATAGCTCAGGGATGAGTAGCCCGTGCCGAAGTCGTCGATGGCCAGTTGGACACCCAGAGCTTTGAGTTTGTGCAGGACAGCGAGGGCTTCCTCGGCCTGGCTCATGATGAAGTTTTCGGTGATCTCCAGTTGCAGGCAATCCGGAGCCAGTTGGTGGTCTGAGAGCAGTTGTTGAATGCGACTCAGCAGGTTCGGCTGACGTAACTGAGCGCCGGCCAGGTTCACCGACAGCGCGCCAAAGGATTTGTAGAGTTTGTTCCAGTCGTGCATTTGCTGGCAGGCATGTTCGAGCACCCAGTCGCCGATCTGCAGGATCATGCCGTTCTCTTCAGCCAGCGGTATGAAGTGCTCGGGCGGTACTTCACCTAGCGTCGGATGCGTCCAGCGCAGCAAGGCTTCTGCGCCGACCAGTCGCTGGCTGACCAGACTGATTTTCGGCTGATAGCAGAGGCTGAATTCATTACGCTCGATGGCCCTGCGCAGTTCGTGTTCGAGGGCGATTCGGGCGCTGGCCTGGGACGTCAGATCTTGCGTATAGCTTTCGACCCGGTTGCGACCCTTGGCTTTGGAGCGGTACATGGCGGCATCGGCGTTTTTCACGACGGTGGCCACATCGTGACCATCGGTGGGGAATAGACAGCTGCCAATGCTGGCGCTCATGAAAAACTCATGTTCATCCGCTTGAAAGGGGGCTGTGAAACAGGCCAGTAGTTTGGTGGCGATGGCTTCCGCATCGCCAGGATGAAGCAGGCCAGGCAGCAGGATGATGAATTCGTCCCCGCCCAGGCGTGCGACGGTGTCGATATCGCGCAGGGTTTCTTTCAGGCGTTGTGCGATGCCTTTGAGCAGCAGGTCGCCCACTGGATGGCCGAGGCTGTCGTTGATGTGTTTGAAGCGGTCCAGATCGAGAAACAGTACAGCACCAAGGCTGTTGGATTCCACGCTGTGCAGCAGGGCTGCTTGCAGGCGGCTTTCGAACAGCGTTCGGTTGGGAAGACCTGTGAGCGGGTCGTGATGGGCCTGATAGTCCAGGCGCGCCTGCGCATGTTTGAGGCTGGATATGTCGGCGAAGACCGCAACGAAGTGGGTGATGAACTGTTCCTTGTTTCTTACAGCGCTGATCGTCAGCCAGCTTGGGTAAATCTCCCCGTTCTTTCTCCGATTACTGATCTCCCCCTGCCAATGCCCTTCGGCGGTCAACTGATACCACATGGCTGCGTAGAACGCGCTGTCATGCAGGCCTGAGGCAAGCAGCCGCGGAGTCTGTCCCAAGGATTCTTGCTCGCTGTAGCCGGTAATTTCGCTGAATGCCCGGTTTACGGCGTTTATGCGCTGGCGGGTATCGGTAATCAGAACACCTTCGGCGGTGCTTTCAAATACAGTGGCTGCGAGTTGCAATTTTTCCTGCATCTGATGACGCTCGGTGATGTCCCGGGCGATGGTCAGCATGCAGTCTTCGCCTGCTATAAGCAGCGGCCGTGACGAGACTTCACACAGTCGAATCTGGCCATCCTTACGTCTGATATGGCTGCGGAAATCACGCACGAAACCGTCGCGGTTCAGTTGCTCCAGCAGCTTTTCGCGCTCCGTTGGGTTCGCCCAGATTCCAAGCGTGAGGGTGGATTGATCCAGCGAGGTCGCACTGTCGTAACCCGTCATGCGACTGAATCCCTCGTTGACCTCGACCATCAAGCCGTCTCGTTGTCGGGTAATCAACAGGCCGTCCGGTGATGAGTGGAATGATTTGGCGAACTTCTCCTCAGACAGCTGGAGTTCTTGCTGAGCCTTTTTGAGTTGGGTGATATCCCGAACCACGACGACAACAGCTGGAATGGAGTTCAGGTCAAACGGTTCGGCAGAAATCAGTCCGGAGAACGTACGGCCGTCTTTGCGTCGAAAAGGCATCTCCAGGTTACGAATGCTGCCCTTCTGCAGGCGCTCCAGTATTCCGGGGCCCACGCCTGGAATGCCCCAGACGTCGAGTTCGGTCGGCGTCCTGCCAATGATGTCTTCCACCGGCAAGCCTATTTGCTCGACGAATGCGGTATTGGCTTCCAGAACGGTGCCGTCGACGAGGCTCGCGATCAGCAGAATGTCCGGGCACTGAGCAAACACTGAGGCGAACTTGCCTTCCGATAGTTTCAGGGCTTCTTCGGTTTGTTTCGTTTCGCTAATGTCGATCATCAGCCCGCGCATAACGGGGGTACGACCGTGCTTGCTCAAACTGATGATGTCTCGCACCCAAAGTGTTCGGCCGTCGGCGCTGATGACCCGGTAATCGACACTGTGATCTTTACCGTTGCTGGCTTCCAGGATGCATATCGCTTCGGTTCTGAGCAGATCCTGAGGATGGACAATCGTGCGCCAGAACCCTGGCTCTCTCCATTGCTGGAGTGGGTAGCCCAGCAGGCTTTCGGCCTGAGGTGATACATAGCTGTAGCGGTAATCTTCCGGGTTGGCCTCCCAGGCAATTGCTGAAAGGCTTTCAACCATTCCTCTATAGTGATATTCGCTACTGCGCAGCTCCTGTTCGAGCTCCATCCTTCGGGTGATTTCCGAGCTCAGTTGTCGGTTGACGCGAATCACGATAATCAGCACGGTGAAAAGCAGCAGGAGCCCTGGAAGGCCGTAAAGCAGGAAGGTTTCCTTTAAGGGGGTATTGCCGTTTCGCTGCTTTAGCTCGGACTCCGATTCAAGGGCTGTTACCTGGGTAATGGGCTGGGGTTGTTCTGCATTGGCCGGGGCCCCGGAGGCAG
Source organism: Pseudomonas caspiana (assembly GCF_040224095.2). Lineage (NCBI taxonomy): Bacteria > Pseudomonadati > Pseudomonadota > Gammaproteobacteria > Pseudomonadales > Pseudomonadaceae > Pseudomonas > Pseudomonas caspiana. Next base: position 221,548 of record NZ_CP167995.1, read on the forward strand.
CCGCGTATAGGTTTCGAGGTTCGGAACTTGCCCGGTACGCAGCTGAAATCTCCCCCTGTGCCGGTGCGGAGAGGTTTTCTGAATATGCGGCGGCCGCCGGAGAACCTATTACGTACGCTAGGAAAATGGCCGGCAGTTGTAACATGGCAGTCTCATGATGGCGGATGGCAATGAGACGAGTGTAGCCGTACTGAGAAAACCGTCGCCTGAAGTTGAAAACTTCTGATCCATAACGCAAAACCCCCGGCAGGGCCGGGGGTTTTGTGTGTAGCGTCGCTAGCTTACTCGTCAAGGAACGAGCGCAAATGCTCGCTTCTTGTCGGGTGACGCAGCTTGCGCAGTGCCTTGGCTTCGATCTGACGAATACGCTCACGGGTTACGTCGAACTGTTTGCCGACTTCTTCCAGAGTGTGGTCGGTATTCATATCAATACCGAAGCGCATACGCAGAACTTTAGCTTCACGGGCGGTCAGGCCCGACAGCACTTCGCGAGTGGCTTCTTTCAGGCTTTCAACCGTAGCGACATCGATTGGCGACTGCATAGTCGAGTCTTCGATGAAGTCGCCCAGATGGGAGTCTTCGTCATCACCGATCGGTGTTTCCATGGAGATCGGTTCTTTAGCGATCTTCAATACCTTACGGATCTTGTCCTCAGGCATTTCCATGCGCTCACCCAGCTCTTCCGGGGTCGGTTCGCGACCCATTTCCTGCAGCATCTGCCGGGAAATACGGTTGAGCTTGTTGATCGTCTCGATCATGTGCACCGGAATACGGATGGTGCGTGCCTGGTCGGCGATCGAGCGAGTGATGGCCTGACGAATCCACCATGTGGCGTATGTCGAGAACTTGTAACCGCGACGGTATTCGAACTTGTCCACCGCCTTCATCAAACCGATGTTGCCTTCCTGGATCAGATCGAGGAATTGCAGACCGCGGTTGGTGTACTTCTTGGCGATCGAGATAACCAGACGCAAGTTCGCTTCAACCATCTCTTTCTTCGCGCGACGGGCCTTGGCCTCGCCGATCGACATGCGACGGTTGATGTCTTTGATTTCAGCAATCGTCAGACCGGTTTCGGTCTGCAGCGCGGTCAGCTTCTGCTGGCAACGCTGGATATCAGGCTGCAGGCGGGCAATGGCTTCAGCGTATTTGCTTTTGCCTTTGGCCAGTGCATCAGTCCAGCTTTCGTCAACTTCGTTGCCTGGGAACTGGCGAAGGAAGTCGGCGCGCGGCATACGTGCATCACGTACACACAGCTGCATGATTGCGCGTTCCTGAGCACGCAGGCGCTCAAGTGCGCTGCGAACACGCTCCACCAAACCTTCAAACTGTTTAGGAACCAGTTTGATCGGCATGAACAGCTCGGCCAGTGCAACCAGCTCGGCAATTGCCTGCTTGCTGTCGCGGCCATGCTTTTTCAGGGCTTTGCGGGTGATTTCCATTTGATCGGAAACTGCACCGAAGCGCTGCTGGGCGATGATCGGATCGGGACCGCTTTCGACTTCTTCTTCGTCGTCGGAAGACTCGTCTTTCTCTTCCTCGTCATCGTCGCCTTCGGCAGCCTTGGCTGTTTTCGGGTCAACAGGCGGCGGGACTTCAGCTGGCGGCGCAATGCCGTCATCCGGGTCGATGTAGCCGCTCAGTACGTCAGACAGGCGACCGCCTTCCGTCGTGACACGGGTGTACTCGGAGAGAATGTGGTCAACCGTGCCAGGGAAGTGCGCAATTGCGCTCATCACTTCACGAATGCCTTCTTCGATACGTTTGGCGATTTCAATTTCGCCTTCACGGGTCAGAAGCTCGACCGTACCCATTTCGCGCATATACATGCGCACAGGGTCAGTGGTGCGACCGATATCGGTCTCAACCGCTGCCAACGCTGCTGCCGCTTCTTCTGCGGCTGCTTCGTCGGTATCGGCGTCGGCCAGCATCAGGGCGTCGGCATCCGGGGCACTCTCGTGTACCGGGATCCCCATGTCGTTAATCATGCGGATGATGTCTTCCACCTGCTCAGGATCTGAAATATCCTCAGGCAGGTGGTCGTTGACCTCTGCGTAAGTCAGATACTTCTGCTCACGACCCAGGGTGATCAACTCTTTGATACGAGACTGCTGTTGCGCTTTTCCGGACATAACACCCTATCCACTGAAGGTCTTGGCGGGCAAAAAACAAGCCGAGGATTATACCCGAGCTATGACCTCACGCGCCAGTTGAGGTCGGGGTTTGTGCAGGAACATTCCGATTTAACAGCTTGAGCAGCAGAAGTTTTTCATCTGCGTCCAGGCCTGACTGGCGTTCCTTCCTGATTAATTGTTCCAGGCTGCGCTCGCGTTGGCGGGCGGATAACCTAGTTATAGTGTCGAAAAACTGTTGTTCAAGGTTATCGGCCGAGATCAACCATTCCTTTTCCGCTAATGCGCGTAGCAAGCGGCCCTGTTCGGTGCCGTGCCAGCGGGCAATCAGTTGCAGCGAACGCAGCTTTGGATTTTTTTGCAAAGCTTCGAGCAAAGCGACCAATAGCTGCGCATAAGTGTGATCTTCTGCAGCGAAGTGGCTGGCATCTTCAACTTTTTCAGCCAGCTCCGGGTGATGCAAAAGTGTTCGTAATGCTGTCAACGTTGGTGGTTCGACGGTCGCCGGCGTGCGCGGGGCACGTGGTTCGTCATCTCCACGCTTACCTTTTTTGTCCCACGGCTTCTTTTCCCACTTTTTCTGGCCCTGGCCGCCGGATTTTTTCGGCGTCCATTCCTGCTTAGGGGGTTGTTCGTATCCGCCCTGTGGCTGGTAATCAGCGTAGTCGGGCATGGCGTCGTAATCGAAGCCGGGGTCATAACTGGGTGGCGCTTCAGCAGGTGCGCTTTGGACGAGTTGGCTGACTGTTTCGTTGGTCAGGCCGGTTATCTGCGTCAATCGTTGACGCATCAGCGTGCGCAGGTTGGCGCCGGGTACTTTGTCGATCAGCGGTGCTGCGAGGGTGGCCATGTGGGCCTTGCCTTCGAGGGAGCGCGGGTCGGCTTCCTTGGTCAGCTGTTCAAAAAAATAGTCTGCCAGCGGCTGCGCATGTTGATGGATGCGAGCCTTGAAAGCGTCAGTGCCTTCGGCGCGAACCAGAGTGTCCGGGTCTTCGCCTTCAGGCAGAAACAGAAATCGTGCCCGGCGTCCGTCCTGCAGGCTGGAAAGTGTGGCCTCCAGTGCGCGCCATGCGGCGTTGCGACCTGCCTGGTCGCCGTCAAAACAGAACAACACGTTGGGCACGACCCGGAACAGGCGCTTCAGGTGTTCTTCGCTGGTCGCGGTACCCAATGTGGCGACGGCATTGCGCAAGCCTTGCTGGGCGAGAGCAATGACGTCCATGTAGCCTTCAACCACGATGATTTCATCGAGGTTGCGGTTGAATTTACGTGCTTCAAACAGGCCATATAGCTCTTGGCCTTTATGGAACACCGGTGTTTCCGGCGAGTTAAGGTACTTGGGCTTGTCGTCACCCAGTACTCGTCCGCCAAAAGCGATGACCCGGCCGCGACTGTCGCGGATTGGAAACATCACCCGGTCGCGGAACCGATCGTAGCGCTTACCTGTTTCGGCATTCTCAATCAGCAGGCCGGCATCGATCATGGCCTTCTGCTGAAGTGTGTCGCTGCTCAGGTGCTTGTGCAGGTTGTCCCAGCCGGGCGGGGCAAAGCCAAGACCGAAGTCGCGAGCAATTTCACCTGAAAGGCCGCGACCTTTGAGGTATTCCACTGCGGCTCTGCGCGATGGATGGTTCTTCAAAGCGAGGCGGTAATACTCGGCGGCGGCGGTGAGCAGTGGGTAAAGCGGCGAGTCCACTGGCTGGCGGGGCTTTTGCCCTTTGATGCCCTGTTCTCGGGGGACTTCCATGCCTGCTGATTTCGCCAGATCCTCGACGGCCTGGACGAAATCCAGGTTGTCGTGGTCCATGATGAAGCCGAGGGCGTTACCGCCTGCGCCGCAACCAAAGCAGTAGTAAAACTGTTTGTCGGGGCTGACACTGAAAGACGGAGTCTTTTCTTTGTGGAACGGACAGCAGGCGCTGAAGTTCTTCCCGGTTTTCTTCAATTGCAGACGTGAGCTGACAACATCGACGATGTCGGTGCGGTTCAGGAGGTCGTCAATGAAGCCTTGGGGAATCAGCCCGGCCATATCGTTCTCGTATCAAGCGTTTCGCCATGAGAATCGTGGCGAATCCAGGATGTAACGGCTGCAGCAGGTCTTTCTGTAATGCCATAAGGCATGCACAGCCTGATCTCAGCGCGGCTGCTCATCATTATCTGGAATGGTAGCTGCCAGCAATCTACCTGTGGGAAACCAGGCAGTGACGGCTTTGTAGCGTGTTGCTGTTCGTAGCAAGTCGAATGTCCGTTACGGATTCGCTGTGCTCAGCATGTCGAGGGCGACGCAGCCTTGGCTGAACTTCTTGCGAAGGTCATCAAGGCATACTCGTCATTCACCTTGATGCATTCGTCGTAAGACGTGATCAACGTGGCCTGAATCTCAGGCGGGACGTGCTTTGAGGAAGTTTCAGATGCGCATGTGCGATCTGTATGCTTCTTCGATGTAGCTTATGCTGTGCCTTAACTGCCGCTAGCCCGGCTTTGAGGCCGGGCATTGCAGAAGCTTGCGACAGACGTCTGTAAATTAATACAGACGAACGGCGCGGCGCTGTTCGCGCTGTACTTTCTTGGCGTGACGTTTAACAGCGGCTGCTGCTTTACGCTTACGCTCAGAAGTAGGCTTCTCGTAAAATTCGCGGCTACGAACTTCAGCCAGAACACCGGCTTTTTCGCAGGAGCGCTTGAAACGACGCAGAGCTACGTCGAAGGGTTCGTTCTCTTTAACTTTGACGGCTGGCATCCAGAGCTACCTTCATTCATTACCGGGGTCAACGTCTCGTGCAAAGACTGCACATAAGTACGTCGGTTTTTAAGGGTTGCGGATGTTAACCCCTCATTGAGAGGAATGCAAAGCCTCTGATCGAAAACCGCTGGTCGGCGCATCAGGTGGCGACTATTATGCGCGCCTTCGAATTCAGCCTCTACAAGGCGCAAACCCATGCTAGTACTGGGATTAGAAACCTCTTGCGACGAAACCGGCGTCGCGCTTTATGACAGTGAGCGCGGGCTGCTGGCCGATGCATTGTTCAGCCAAATCGACCTGCATCGCGCTTATGGCGGTGTGGTGCCGGAGCTTGCGTCCCGTGATCACGTGAAGCGCATGCTGCCCCTGATTCGTCAGGTCATAGCCGACGCCGGTGTTGTCACTACAGACATTGATGCTATCGCATACACAGCAGGGCCGGGCCTTGTAGGTGCATTGTTGGTCGGTGCATCGTGCGCCCAGGCTCTGGCGTTCGCGTGGGACATTCCTGCGCTCGGTGTGCACCACATGGAAGGCCACTTGCTGGCCCCAATGCTGGAAGCGCAGCCGCCCGAGTTTCCGTTCGTCGCTTTGTTGGTGTCTGGTGGGCACACGCAACTGGTTCGGGTCGATGGCATTGGCCTTTATGAGTTGTTGGGCGAGACGCTTGATGACGCTGCGGGCGAAGCTTTCGACAAAACTGCAAAGATGATGGGCTTGCAGTATCCAGGCGGACCCGAGATTGCGGCACTGGCGACTAAAGGTGTGGCAGGGCGTTTCGTCTTTCCGCGCCCGATGACTGACCGCCCAGGGCTGGATTTCAGTTTCAGTGGCCTGAAAACCTCCACGCTGACGACCTGGCAGCAATGCCAAAGCACTGGGGACGACAGCGAGCAGACTCGTTGCGACATCTCGCTGGCCTTCCAGCAGGCAGTGGTGGAGACTTTGACCATCAAGTGCAAGCGGGCATTGAAACAGACGGGTATGAAGCGTCTGGTCATTGCTGGTGGTGTGAGCGCCAACAAGTCTTTGCGGGCTTCGCTGGAGAAAATGCTGGGCGAGCTTAAAGGCAATGTTTTCTATGCTCGTCCTGAATTCTGTACTGATAACGGCGCGATGATCGCTTTTGCCGGATGTCAGCGCTTGCAGGCTGGGCAGAAGGAAGATCTGAGCATCAGCGTCCAGGCTCGCTGGCCGATGGAGCAGCTACAGGGTTTGCACGCGCCAACGTGAAGCGGATTCACCTTTGTGATTCAGAAATGCCGTTCGCGCCCGGCAAACAGGTCGCGTAGATTGCCCCGATGACGCCACACAATCAGTAAGGTAAGCAGGGTCATCGGCAGCAGTGCCCTGGGTTCCTGCCATGCCAGCAGTGGCAGGGTCAGTGGCGTGGCGATCAGGGCCGCGATCGAGCTGGTGCGGGTAAGGTAGAACACCAGCGCCCATGCGCAGATTGCCAGGGCGGCTGCGGGCGGATACAGGCCCAGCAACATTCCGGCAGCGGTGGCGACGCCTTTGCCACCGCGGAAGCGAAAGTAAAGCGGGAATAGATGGCCCAATACCGCGCAGAGTCCAATCCAGGCCTGCGCTCTGGGGTCCATCCCGGCCAGATTGGCGATCAGTACAGGCAGTAAGCCTTTGCACAGGTCGCCGAGCAGGGTCAGGATCGCGAGTTTTTTGCCGGCCAGACGCAACATGTTGGTCGCGCCTGCATTGCCAGAACCGCTGGCGCGCGGGTCCGGGCTGCCAGTGAGGCGGCTCAGGAGAATGGCGAAGGACAGTGAGCCAAGCAGGTAGGCGAAAATCGCCAGTAACCAAAACATGCTAACTATTCCGGGCTGGGAAGCCCTGATTCTAACGGCGCATCGCGCCCTTGTCGTGCAGTGGAGAGTGGTGTTTGGACAGAGTTTTCATTGAGGGTCTGGAAGTCGATACCGTTATCGGTGCTTACGACTGGGAGCGGGGCATTCGTCAGTGCCTGCGTCTGGACCTGAGCTTTGCCTGGGACAATCGGCCGGCTGCTGCTGGGGATGACCTGAGCAAAGCACTCGACTACGCCAGTGTATCCACGAGCATTCTGGACTTTGCCGAAAAGGCGCAATTTCAACTGGTAGAGACCTTTGCCGAGCGGTTGGCGGAAGTGCTCATGCATGAGTTTCAGATTCCCTGGCTGCACTTGAAGCTGACCAAGCCCGGTGCTGTTGCGGCCGCTGCTGGTGTCGGCGTGGAGATCGAGCGCGGATGTCGCTGACACGGGTTTACCTTGGTTTAGGCAGTAACATCGAGCGCGAGAAGCACCTGATCGCGGGGCTGGAAGCGCTGGATGGCTTCGTCAGTGAAATCGTCTGTTCCCCGGTTTTTGAAAGTCAGCCTGTTGGAATCAAGAGCGGTCTGTTCTTCAATCTGGTGGTAACCGGATTGACTGCGCTGCCGTTGATGGAGCTGGACCGCCGTCTGAAATTTATCGAAGCCGATAACGGCCGTTATGCCCCTGATCGCAAGGGTCTTCCGCTGGATATCGACGTGCTGCTGTATGGCGATCAGGTAGGTAGCTTCGACGGTTTGATCCTGCCTCGTGCCGAGATTCTCAAGAACGCTTTCGTGCTGTGGCCGCTCTCGCTGATCGCCCCGGATCGTGTGCATCCTGAGGCTGGAGTTTCGTTCGAGCAGCTTTGGGCTAACGCGCAGATCGAGCAGCAGCTGTGGCCGGTGGCGTTTGAGTGGCGCGAAACACAGCTGACGCCGCAGAGCTTGCTGGATAGCTGAATGTTGTAGGAGCTGCCGAAGGCTGCGAACGCGATGGATCAGGTATATCGTTTTCGCAGCCTTCGGCAGCTCCTCAGAAGATCACATCAATCTCAACTGTTGTACTGCGCCTTGTAAACCTTCAGCGCATCCAGGCGTTCGCCTTTGAGAGCTTCACCCAGCTCCTGTCCTTTCAAACCCTTCTCGATCAGCGGCTGTACCGACACCGCTCGCGCCGCTTCAGCCGCGCCACGCAGGTAGTTTGCTTGCGGGTAATCGCGTTGCTCAAAGCCGTGGCGGCCTCGGGCGTCCATTTCGCAAGCGATGATGAAATCCTCGAAGCGCTGAGGTCGACGATAGACGTCAAAACTGTGCAGCAAGTCGAGCACTGTCGAAGGCTTCAGCTCTAATGCCCGGTGTCCATGGGTATGGTACTGGCCAACGAGCAACGCCAATTCCTGACAGTCGCGCGGCACCTTGAAGCGAGTATTTACTTCCTTGATCAAGCGCAAGCCAGTGTGTTCGTGGGCGATATGTCTCGGCCACTCTTCTTCAGGCGTCAGGCCTTTCCCCAGGTCGTGTAGCAAACAGGCCCAGCGCACGCTCAGCGGTTGTTGATGGAGGGCCGCCTGCTGCAGAACGCCCAGCACATGCTCGCCGGTGTCGATTTCCGGGTGATGGGCGGGCGGCTGAGGGACGCCGAACAGTGCGTCCACTTCCGGCATAAGCTCTTTCAGGGCTGCGCAATCACGCAGTACCTTGATGAACACTTGTGGCTGACTTTCCATGAGGGCGCGGGAAATTTCCTTCCAGCTGCGCTCCGGCGTCAGCGCATCAAGCTCGCCTGATTCGCTGAGCTGGCGCATCAATTCAAGGGTTTCAGGGGCGATGCTGAAGCCTTCAGGTGCGTAGCGTGCGGCGAAGCGGGCAACGCGCAGTACTCTGAGCGGATCTTCGGCGAAAGCGGGTGAAACGTGGCGTAATATCCGCGCTTCAAGGTCGCGCTGACCGCCATAGGGATCGGTCAGGTTGCCTTCCCTGTCTTCGGCGATAGCGTTGATGGTCAGATCCCGACGGATCAGGTCATCCTCGAGGGTCACGTCCGGGCTGGCATGAAATACAAATCCGCCGTAGCCGCGTCCGCTTTTACGTTCGGTGCGGGCCAGGGCGTATTCCTCGCCCGTCAGTGGATGGAGAAAAACCGGGAAGTCTGTACCCACAGGGCGATAGCCCTTGATCAGCATTTCGTCGGTAGTTGCGCCAACAACCACCCAATCGACATCGGTAACCGGTTTGCCCAGCAGGCGGTCGCGCACGGCGCCACCGACTTTATAGATCTGCATAAAAAACCTCCGTAAGCGCGACAGGATAAACCTTGCGTCGCTCTTGCGGAGGTAAAAACGAATCAATAGTCACGGGGTGTTAAACAAATACCCCATGACGCCTGCTTGCTAGAGATGCACTACCGCCAAATCGAGCCGGGGATATTCACTGTCAGCATGCTCGCCTTTGGGCGGGACATGATGAGTTTTCATGATCTGATCGCCTTGCAGGGTTTCCAGATGGATATCAAAGCCCCAAAGCCGGTGCAGATGTTTAAGTACCTCATCGGTAGATTCACCCAGCGGTTTGCGGTCGTGCTGTTGATGGCGAAGGGTGAGTGAGCGGTCGCCGCGGCGGTCGATGCTGTAAATCTGCACGTTGGGTTCGCGATTGCCCAGGTTGTACTGCGCGGCAAGGGTTTCACGAATGATCCGGTAGCCCGGTTCGTCATGTATTGCAGGCACTAGCAGGTCGTCCTTCTGATCGTCGTCCATGATGCTGAACAATTTCAGATCACGGATCACCTTGGGTGACAGGTACTGCAGAATGAAGCTCTCGTCCTTGAAGCTGCTCATGGCGAACTTCACTGCCGTCAGCCAGTCTGTGCCAGCAATCTCGGGGAACCAGCGGTAATCTTCCTCGGTAGGCTCCTCGCACATACGGCGTATGTCGCGGTACATGGCGAAGCCTAGCGTGTAGGGATTTATGCCGCTGTAGTACGGGCTGTCGAAACCCGGCTGATAGATGACGCTGGTATGTGAGGTCAGGAACTCCATCATGAAGCCGTCGGTGACCAGGCCTTCGTCATACAGGTCGTTCATCAACGTGTAGTGCCAGAACGTCGCCCAACCTTCGTTCATGACCTGAGTCTGGCGCTGCGGGTAGAAGTACTGCGCAATCTTGCGCACGATGCGTACGATTTCACGCTGCCATGGCTCCAGCAGCGGTGCGTGTTTTTCGATGAAGTACAGGATGTTTTCCTGCGGTTCGGCGGGGAACCGGGCGTTGTCCTCTTTGCTGTTCTTGTCGGCGTTTTTAGGAATAGTGCGCCACAGATCATTGATCTGTTTCTGTAAGTGCTCTTCCCGATCTTTCTGGCGGCGGCGTTCCTCTTCGGCAGAGATCGGGTAAGGGCGCTTGTAGCGATCCACGCCGTAGTTCATCAGCGCGTGGCAGGAGTCGAGCAGGTCTTCGACCGCGTCGATGCCGTGGCGCTCTTCGCATTGCATGATGTACTGCTTGGCAAACACCAGGTAATCGATGATCGAGCTGGCGTCGGTCCAGGTCCTGAACAGGTAATTACCCTTGAAGAAACTGTTGTGCCCATAGCAAGCGTGGGCCACTACCAGTGCCTGCATGCAGATGGTGTTCTCTTCCATCAGGTAAGCGATACACGGGTCAGAGTTGATGACGATTTCGTAGGCCAGACCCATCTGTCCCCGAGAGTAGGATTTCTCCGTGCTCAGAAAGTGTTTGCCGTAGGACCAGTGGTGATAGCCCAAGGGCATACCCACTGAAGCATAGGCATCCATCATCTGTTCAGCCGTGATGACTTCAATCTGGTTGGGATAGGTATCCAGGGCATAGCGCTCCGCGATGCGGCTGATTTCGCGGTCGTAAGCCTGGATAAGTTCGAACGTCCACTCTGAGCCCGTGGACAGGGGTTGGCGCTTCTGCTCTCTAGCGGTCATGTCACTAACCTGCGCTGGAAGAGTTCACGGAATACCGGATAGATATCACCGGCAGAGACCAGCTGCTGCTGGGCAAACGTGTCGGCGAACGCTTCACCGATCCGCTCGTATTCGAACCACAAGGCCTGATGTTCACGTGGTGTGATTTCCACGTACGTGTAGTACTGCACAAACGGCATGATCTGCTTGATCAGGATGTCGCGGCAAATGGGCGAGTCGTCGTTCCAGTTGTCGCCGTCGGATGCCTGAGCAGCGTAGATATTCCACTCGTTGGTGGGATAACGCTCCGCCATGATTTCCTGCATCAGCTTGAGGGCGCTGGATACGATGGTGCCGCCGGTTTCCCGTGAATAGAAGAACTCTTCTTCGTCCACTTCCCGGGCGCTGGTGTGGTGGCGGATGAACACAACTTCGATCTTGTCGTAGTTACGTTTGAGGAACAGGTACAACAGGATGAAGAAGCGTTTGGCGATATCTTTGGTCGCCTGTGTCATGGAGCCGGAGACGTCCATCAGGCAGAACATAACCGCTTTGGAGCTGGGGTTGGGTTGTTTGACCAGCAGGTTGTACTTGAGGTCGAAGGTGTCCAGGTACGGCACGCGCCGGATACGGGCCTTCAGGCGATCGATCTCGACCTCCAGCTCCTGAATGTCGCCGAAGTTGTCGGGCTCTTCACGCTTGAGTCGATCAAGTTCGCTGATCGCCTCTTTGAGTTTGGCCCGGCTGCTGCCGGACAGGGCAATGCGACGCGCGTGAGCGGAACGCAGAGTGCGGATGATATTGATGCGCGAGGGGTTGCCCTCGTTGCTGATCCCGGCGCGCACTGTCTTGAATGTATCGGTGCCGGTCAGATTGCGTTTGACCAGGTTGGGCAGTTCGAGGTCTTCGAACATGAATTCCAGAAACTCTTCCTGAGTAATCTGAAAAACGAACTCATCCATGCCTTCGCCGGAGTTACTGGCTTTGCCCGGCCCTTTTCCTCCACCGCCACCTTGCGGGCGCGCAATGTGCTCGCCTGAGGTGAATTCCTTGTTTCCAGGGTGAACTACGGTCTGCTTGCCGCCACGACCATGATGAAGCACCGGTTCGTCGATGTCGCGACCGGGAATGCTGATTTGCTCGCCATGTTCCATATCGGTGATGGAGCGGCGGCTGACGGCTTCTTCGACTGCTTTCTTGATGTGGTCACGATAACGCCGCAAAAAACGCTGGCGGTTTACCGTGCTCTTGTTCTTGCCATTGAGACGTCGGTCGATCACATAGCTCATCTGGAGCCCTCCGGGCAGCTTCAAGTTATGAGCTGCAAGCTGCAAGTAGAAGCAATCCCGGATATCAGGTTCACACGCCTCTGTCTTGCAGCCTGTAGCTTGACGCTTGTGGCTGCTCTACTGCGACTTCCGGACCCGTAGGTACCATTCGGAAAGAAGCCGTACCTGTTTGTCGGTGTAGCCCCGCTCGACCATTCTGGTAACGAAGTCGTTGTGTTTCTGTTGATCCTCCTTGCTGGCTTTCGCGTTGAAGCTGATAACCGGAAGCAGGTCCTCGGTGTTGGAGAACATTTTCTTCTCGATCACTACACGCAGCTTCTCGTAGCTGAGCCAGGTTGGGTTTTTGCCGTTGTTGTTGGCGCGGGCACGCAATACGAAGTTCACGATCTCGTTACGGAAATCCTTCGGATTGCTGATGCCTGCTGGCTTCTCGATTTTTTCCAGTTCTTCGTTCAGGGCTACCCGATTGAGGATCTCTCCTGTTTCCGGATCGCGATACTCCTGATCCTGAATCCAGAAGTCCGCATATAGCACGTAGCGGTCAAAGATGTTTTGCCCGTATTCGCTGTAGGACTCCAGGTACGCGGTCTGGATTTCCTTACCGATGAACTCGATGTAGCGCGGTGCCAGGTATTCCTTGATGAAGCGCAGATAGCGCTCGCGGGTTTCAGCCTGGAATTGCTCTTGCTCAATCTGCTGCTCCAGCACGTAGAGCAAGTGCACCGGGTTGGCGGCGACTTCATGGGGGTCGAAGTTGAACACCTTGGAGAGGATCTTGAACGCAAAGCGTGTAGACAGACCATTCATGCCTTCGTCTACGCCTGCGCTGTCGCGGTACTCCTGAATCGACTTGGCCTTTGGATCGGTATCCTTGAGGTTCTCTCCGTCATACACACGCATCTTGGAATAGATGTTGGAGTTGTCCGGCTCCTTGAGGCGCGACAGGGTGGTGAACTGCGCCAGCATTTTCAGTGTGTCGGGCGCGCAATGGGCTTTGGACAGTGAGCTGTTGAACAGAAGCTTGTCGTAAATCTTGATCTCATCGCTCACTCGCAGGCAGTACGGCACCTTGACGATGTAGATCCGGTCGATAAAGGCTTCGTTGTTCTTGTTGTTGCGGAAGCTGTGCCATTCCGATTCGTTGGAGTGGGCCAGCAGAATGCCGGTAAACGGAATCGCGCCCAGGCCTTCGGTACTGTTGTAGTTACCTTCTTGGGTGGCGGTGAGCAGTGGGTGAAGCACCTTGATCGGCGCTTTGAACATTTCGACGAATTCCATCAGGCCCTGGTTGGCCCGGCACAGCGCGCCAGAGTAGCTGTAAGCGTCGGCGTCGTTCTGTGGGTATTCCTCAAGTTTACGGATATCGACTTTACCGACCAGGGCGGAAATGTCCTGGTTGTTCTCGTCGCCCGGCTCGGTTTTGGCTACGGCGATCTGGTTGAGAATCGATGGATAGAGTTTGACCACTTTGAACTGGCTGATGTCGCCCCCGAACTCAGCCAGACGTTTGGTCGCCCATGGCGACATGATGGTGCTCAGATAGCGACGCGGGATGCCAAAGTCTTCTTCGAGAATCGCACCGTCTTCGGTTGCATTGAACAGCCCGAGTGGAGATTCGAAGACCGGCGAGCCCTTGATCGCGTAGAACGGGACTTTTTCGATCAGTTGTTTGAGTTTTTCAGCCAGCGATGACTTACCGCCACCCACCGGGCCGAGCAGATAAAGGATCTGTTTCTTCTCTTCCAGGCCCTGAGCGGCATGGCGGAAGTACGAGACGATCTGGTCAATGCACTCTTCCATCCCATGGAAGTCGGCAAAGGCCGGGTAACGGCGGATAACCTTGTTGGAAAAGATCCTCGATAGCCTGGAGTTGGTCGAGGTATCAACCAACTCTGGCTCGCCGATAGCAAGCAACAGTCTTTCTGCCGCAGACGCATAGGCGCTGCGATCCTGCTTACAGAGCTCTAGATACTCCTGTAAGGAGAGCTCCTCCTGCCGTGTCGATTCAAAGCGTTGTTGGAAGTGGCTAAAGATACTCATGACGTCACCTCGCTCGATACGTAGAGCCGGCGGCGGATCGTCAGTCGATGTTGGCAGCAGCTGAGGATCCAGATGCCGTTTACCCCCCAAACACCATAAAAGTAACTACCGATGACCCACGCGCCGGTGTACCGGCTCTCCCCTGATTACGGATGGCCTGAGGCTAAGGATAGTTCGGAATCGGAAAGATAAAGAAGGGATGAGCAGAAAGACTGGCTGACCGTCTGTCAGTTAGGCCGCGAACCCGCGCAGGACGCGGGATCAACTGAAATAAAAAATTTTTCTGTCAGCCTTGGGCTGTTTCGCTCGGAAAGGTGCTGCGCCACAGCTCAAAACCACCGTCCATGCTGTAAACGTCGGAGAAACCCTGGTTCACCAGATAGGCAGCAGCGCTCTGGCTGGAGTTGCCGTGGTAGCAGACCACCACGACTGGTTTATCCAGATCTGCATTGCGAATGAAGTCGGCAATGGAATGGTTATCCAGATGCTGGGAGTCAGGGATGTGGTTACCTGCGAAAGCTTGTGGATCGCGAACGTCCACCAGCACTGCACCTTGCTCGCGCAGAGCTTGAGCCTGTTCTGGCGGGATGCGTTTGAATTCGGTCATGGTTGGCTCCTATGAAGGTTGTCTGGGGGCTGATTCTGCAGGCGCTGCCGAAGGCTGGGAATGGAGGTGTGCAGATATGCCGCTTTCGCAGCCTTCGGCAGCTCCTACAGTTAGTTGCATTAAGTTTAGCGCCTGATCACGCCCGTCGGGTCATGCAGAATGGTCCGGGTCGCCCCGGATTCGGCATTGCCGTGATCATCGCAGTCGCAAAGATATCGCTCCAGGGTATCGACGTTAAGCATCGTCATCGCCGAGCCCCATACACAGCCGGTGTCCAGGGCGTAAACATTGGGCTCATCGCAACGGCCCTCCAGCGCGGCCCAGTGACCGAAGATGATTTTCACATCGCGTGTCCTGCGGTCCTGATGCTTGAACCATGGTGCATAGCCGGGCAGGGCGGTCTCGACGCCTTCCTTGCCTTTGAGGTCCAGCTTGCCGTCGCTGGTGCAGAATCGCATGCGGGTGAAATAATTGGTGATGACCCGCAGTCGGGCAACGCCATGCAGGTCGCTGTCCCACTTGTTTGGCTCGTTGCCATACATTCCGTCAAGGAAAGGCTGATAGAGGGCATCATCGAGCAAAGCAGCTTCAACCTCAGCGGCAAGCTTGAGGGCTTTCTTCAATGACCACTGTGGAGGGATCCCTGCGTGAGCCATTGCAACGTTGCGCTCGGCGTCGTAGTGCAGCAGTTTCTGCTGACGCACCCATTGCAGCAGATCGTCGCGATCAGGTGCCTCGAGAATGTCGCGCAGGGTATCGCCTTTCTTCAGGCGCTCGATACTGCGTGAAGCAGCGAGCATATGCAGATCGTGGTTGCCGAGCACGCAGGTGACTGAGTCGCGGATGCTGTACAGAAAGCGCAGGGTTTCCAGTGATTGAGGCCCACGGTTGACCAGATCGCCCACCAGCCATAGACGATCCCTGGCCGGGTCGAAATTCACATGTTCCAGCAGGCATTGCAGTGGTTCGAGGCAACCTTGCAGGTCACCAACGGCATACACCGCCATCAGTGAAGAGACCCCGGTACCGCCAGGCGAAATGGTGCGATGACCGCATCAAAGCGTTTGCCGTCGTCAGCGAGCATTTGATACGTGCCCTGCATGTTGCCGACTTTGGTCGTCATGACGGTGCCGCTGCTGTAGGTATGGCTCTTACCTGCATCAATCAACGGCTGTTGCCCTACAACGCCCTCGCCGCGGACTTCTTCGACGTGGCCATCGCCATCGGTGATGACCCAGTGTCGGGACATCAGTTTGGCAGGGAGATCGCCGCTGTTGTGCACGGTGACGGTGTAGGCAAAGGCAAAGCGATTCTGTTCGGGTTGTGACTGCTCTGCCAGGAAGCGGGTGACGACACTGACGTCGACCTGGTATCGGGAATCGGGCATGCGTTAGGCCTTGGAAGCGGATGCGGATAGAACCGGAAAGCCGGTGGAATCAGTCTAGGACATGTAAACGATAAATGACCAATCGGACTTTGATCATATACATGCCCTACAAGCTTAGGCCTGGTCCGGTTTCTCGCTGAGCTTGTCCGCAAGGCGAACGAACGCGGCCAGATCCAGTTGCTCGGGGCGCAAGCTGCCATCGACACCAGCGGCGGTAATTTCATCGCTGCTGAGCAACAGCTTGAGTGTGTTACGCAGTGTCTTGCGGCGCTGGTTGAACGCTTCACGCACTACGCGCTCAAGCAGGCGGTGATCCTTGGCCGGGTGCGGCAGTGTTTCGTGAGGCACCAGGCGAACAATCGCCGAGTCGACTTTAGGCGGCGGGTTGAAAGCGCCCGGACCGACATTGAACAGATGCTCTACCCGGCAGTGGTACTGAACCATGATCGAAAGGCGACCGTAGTCACCGCCACCAGGCACCGCAGCCATCCGCTCAACCACTTCCTTCTGCAGCATGAAGTGCATGTCACGAATCAGGTTCGCGTTGTGCAGCAGGTGGAAAATCAATGGCGTGGAGATGTTGTATGGCAGGTTACCGACCACGCGCAGGCTGTTGGCCGGCGCGTTGAGGCTGGTGAAGTCGAACTTCAGTGCATCGCCCTGATGCAGGTTGAAGTTGGGCTTGTTGCCAAACTGGTGGATCAGGATCGGGATCAGGTCTTTGTCCAGTTCCACGACGTCCAGTTGTGCGCCGCTGCCGAGCAGGCCCTGAGTCAGGGCTCCCTGCCCAGGCCCGATCTCAAGTAGACGATCTTCCGGGCGAGCACGGATGGCTCGCAGGATCTTGTCGATCACGCCCGCATCATGCAGAAAGTTTTGTCCGAAGCGCTTGCGCGCCTTGTGTTGGAATTGCTCGGTCATGAATGAGTCTCGGCCATCTGGTAGGCGGTTTCCAGGGCGACTCGCAGACTGCCAGTGTCGATGTTGCCGGTACCTGCCAGATCCAGCGCAGTGCCGTGATCGACAGAGGTACGAACAATCGGCAGGCCTAGGGTCACATTGACGGCAGCGCCGAAGCCTTTGTATTTGAGTACAGGCAAGCCTTGGTCGTGGTACATCGCCAGCACTGCGTCGCAGTGCTCCAGATATTTGGGGGTAAATAGAGTGTCGGCTGGCAGTGGCCCGCGTAGATCCAGGCCCTCGCTGCGCAGACGCTCCAAAGCAGGTTCAATGATGTCGATTTCTTCGCGGCCCAGATGCCCGCTTTCGCCTGCATGGGGGTTTAGCCCGCAGACCAGAATGCGCGGACGGGCAATGCCGAACTTGTGTACCAGATCCGCGTGCAGGATGCGTGTCACGCGCTCCAGGCGTTCAGCAGTAATGGCGTCGGCTACTTCGCGCAGTGGAAGGTGGGTGGTAACCAGTGCAACACGCAGATTGCCGGTCGCCAGCATCATTACCACTTGCTCGGTCTCGGTCAGTTCAGCAAGAAACTCGGTATGGCCTGAAAAGGCGATACCGCTTTCGTTGATCACGCCTTTGTGCACCGGGGCGGTGATCATCCCGGCGAAGAGGCCGTCCATGCAGCCTTGGCCCGCGCGGGTCAGGGTTTGCAGGACGAACGCGCCATTGGCTTTGTTCAGTTGACCTGGGATCACCGGTTCCTGCAGTGGCGTATCCCAGACGTAAAGGCTGCCAGCGGGAGCTGCTGTGTCCGGGAACGCATCTGGCGTTACGTTGATCAGATCAACAGCCACGCCTAACTGCGTGGCCCGCTCGGAGAGCAGGTCACGGTTGGTGATTGCAATAAGGGGGTATGGCTGAGGCTGCGTGGCGAGCAGCAGGCAAAGGTCGGGACCAATGCCGGCCGGCTCGCCGGGTGTCAGTGCAAAACGCTTGGGTTTCACTGAGCAGCCTGGGCTGCGCCAGGGAGTTTGATCTCGACGTAGGCTTCGTCACGGATCTGACGCAACCAGGTTTGCAGCTCTTCGTCATACTTGCGGTTGCGCAATACCATCAGGGCCTGCTGGTCGCGTGCCTGACTGGTAGCGTCCGTGGCGCGACGGCCCAGAACTTCCAGTACGTGCCAGCCATAGGCGGTCTTGAACGGCTTGGACAAGGTGCCTTGCGGCGTGTCGTTCATGACCTGACGAAACTCCGGAACCAGCGAGTTCGGGTCTACCCAGTTCAGGTCGCCACCGTTGAGTGCCGAGCCTGGATCTTCCGAAAAGCTTTTTGCAAGATCGGCGAAGTTGTCGCCATTTTCTATGCGGTCGTAGATTTTTTGCGCCAGACGCCTGGTCTCTTCTTCGCTACGAATTTCGCTCGGCTTGATCAGGATATGACGCACGTGTACCTCGTCGCGCATCTGTGCCTGACCCTGGCCGCCACGTTTTTCCAGTAGCTTGAGGATAATGAAGCCGCCAGGTGTTCGGGCTGGAGGCGTAATATCGCCAACCGGCATCGAACCCAGCATGTCGCCAAATGGAGGTGGCAGTTGAGCTGCTTTACGCCAGCCCATGTCGCCGCCTTCAAGTGCGCTTTCGCTGGCTGAGTTGGCAATTGCCGCCTGACCGAAGTCAGCGCCTTGCTTGAGCTTGCTGTACAGGTCCTGTGCCTTGCGAGCTGCCGCCTGAATCTGATCCGACGATGCACTGTCGGGTGTAGGAATCAGGATGTTTGCCAAGTGAAACTCTTCAGATAACTGAGCTTTGCCCAGGTCGGAAGCGAGGAAGTTTTTCACTTCCTGCTCCGACACCTGAATACGCTCGGCTACACGGCGTTGGCGTACCCGGCTGATGATCATTTCCCGACGAACCTGCTCGCGAGCGTCGTTGTAGGAGAGACCGTCATGGGCCAACGCGGCGCGGAATTGTTCCACGCTCATGTTGTTACGTTCAGCAATGGTGCCGATCGCCTGGTTCAGCTCTTCATCAGTAATGCGAATACCGGCGCGGTCGCCCAGTTGCAGTTGCAGGTTTTCCAGAATCAGACGTTCCAGAACCTGTGGCTGCAGTGCCTCGGCGGGCGGAACACCCGAGCCGCGCTTGGCGATGGTCTGTTGAACTTCGCGGACACGTTGGTCCACTTGGCTCTTCATGATCACGTCGTTATCGACGATGGCCGCCACACTGTCCAGTTGCTGGACTGCAGCATTCGCTGCAGTCCCCAGGAACAACGCGCCCAGCAACAGCGGGCGCAGACAATCAGAAAGCTTGGTCTTCACGTTCACGATAACCTTGGATGCCTTTGTCGAGGAAGCTATCTACTTTGGCGCCGGTCACGCCGCCTAGCCCCTTCAACACGATTTGTAGGAATACGCCGCGGTCGCCTTTTTCGTTCTCAGGTTCGTTCTGGCTGAACTCGTCGTAATCGATCCAGTAACGACTGATCAGGCGCAGCTTCCAGCAGCAGTTGTCATATTCGAAACCACCGAAAGCTTCGATTGTGCGATTGCGGTTGTAGTCGAACTGCCAGCGGCTAATTGCGTTCCACTGCGGCACGATTGGCCAGATGACCGAGAAGTCGTGCTGCTGGATCTTGTAGTAGTCCTTCACGTAACCCGGTTGGCCCGGAGTGCCGTAGTCACCACCGCCCACACTCCATCGCCCTGTGTTTTGGTCATAACGGACCAGATCATCACGATAGCGGTAGCCGACATTGACGACCTTGTTCGGGTTGTCTTCAGGCTGATAGTGGAACATGGCGCTGCCGGAGCGGGTGCTGTGGCTGTCCGGATCCCAGTTGAAGTCCGAATTGAAGCGCAAATCGCGGTTAAAGCGGTATTCATACTCAAGCGCATAAGGCGAGACGTTAGCTTGTGCGTCGTCACGGTCCTTGAAGACCACACCCGGCAACTGTACTTCGCGATCCTTGAAGTAAACCGCCTGACCAATGCTGAAACGTTGGCGTTCAAATCCGTCGTCTTCGATCCAGCGATTGGTAACGCCCAGCGACAGCTTGTTCTCGTCGCCGATACGATCGGAGCCGACAAAGCGGTTGTCGCGGAACAGAGAGCTGTAGTTGAACGTGGTTTCGGAAGTGTCGAATACCGGGATGTCAGACTGGTCTTTCTCTGGCACGTAGAGATAGAACAGGCGTGGTTCCAGGGTTTGACGGTAGTCCTTGCCGAACCAGTTTGTGCTGCGGTCAAAGTACAGGCCACTATCGACACTGAAGATCGGAACGCTGCGGCTCTGGCTGCTGCTGTACTGTTCACCGTCAAGCAGGGTTGCCTTGCCTTGGCTGTCCAGATCCAGATCGTACTGCGTATAGACGTACTTCAGCTTTGGTGTCAGGTACCCATAGCTCCAGTTCAGCGGCAGGCTGACCGAAGGTGCTAGGTTCAAACGGTCACCGTTGGCGCGAGCAAGACCTGCGACACGAGTGTCCAGGCGTTCTTCCGAGATGCCGTCCTGATCAACGTAGTTGCCATTGCGCAGGTCGCGGTCAAATCGTACGGCTTCGGTTTCATAATCGAACTGCAAGCCGCCCGGGTGGTAAGGCAGAGCCCCGTTAAAGGTGATCTGCGGCAGGCGGTCGTAAGGCGTAATCTTGGACACGGTTGCGAGTTTGTACGCTTGCGCGTTGATCGCCGCCGTGTACGTGTCACCGCGGTAGGTCAAGGAGCCTTGCTGGTTAACGTACTCGCGGGTTTCCACGCCGATCTGGCTGGTTTCCAGATCCTGGAAGTAATACGGATCACTGATGTCGGTGTAGTCAACCTGGGTCAGCCAGCGCGAATCGAGACCGCCCTTGTGCTGCCAGTTGATCATCCAGCGAGTGTCTTTGTAATCGGTCTGCAGTTTGCGTTCGTCATCATCGTCGTTGAGGTACGCGCCGCCGAACTGACCTTCGCTGGTTTTGGTCAGGTAGCGGAATTCGCCTTCCATCAACATGCCGCGTTTGGACATGTAACGAGGATAGAGCGTGGCATCGTAGTTTGGTGCCAGGTTGAAATAGTACGGTGTCACCAGCATAAAGCCGGTATCACTGCTGGTGCTGATGGACGGTGGCAGGAAACCAGACTGGCGACGATCATCGATCGGGAAGTAGATATACGGGGTGTAGAACACCGGTATGTCTTTGACCCGAAGGGTGGCGTTGGTGGCAGTACCGAAACCGGTGGCCGGGTTCAGCGTGATGTTGTTACCTTTGAGCGTCCAGGCATTGCTGTTCGGTTCGCAGGTGGTGTACGTACCGTCCTTGAGGCGAATAATCGCGTTCTCGGCACGCTTGGCGTACAGGGCGTTACCGCGCACGTTCGACTTGTGCAGAACATACTCTGCGTTGTCGATCTGTGCTTCACCGGTGTCCAGTTGCAGCTCGGCACGGTCACCCACGATGAGGGCACCGTTGTCGCGCATGCGAACATCACCGTTCAACTCGCCGCGGTTTTCAGCCTGATACAGGTTGGCCTCCTGGGCCTGTACCTGCATGCTGCCCTGGCGCATGACGACGTCACCGGCTAGCGAGGCGATCTGTTCTTCTTGTTGATAACGAGAGGCCTTGGCACCGATGAACATCGGAGCCTCTTTCATTGGCGTCTTGTCATCCATGCCAGGACGGATCGGCTCGACATAGGCCCCGGAGCAGTAAGGCCCGGTTTCTGCCAACTGCGCAGGCGTCAGGCTTTCGCGAGGAACCCAGTCCAGGTGGCTGTAGTCAGCACTACGCGACTTGAGGCCGCGTCCTTTGGCTTCGGTCACCAGTTGGGTCTTGGCCACGGCTGGTTCGCTGGTGGAGCTACTGTCCGACGTAACCGTGCCATTGGAGCTGACCGACGTAGCGCTATGCACTGGACGCGGAGGCAGCTCGACTGCATTGGTTTTCGGCGCACAATTCCAGGCACCCGAAGCAGAGACTGAGCAGTCATACTGTTCCGCGGCAACCACGAACTGAGTGGCTAGAGGTTGCATCGCCAGCAAACTGCCGGTTACGAGCAACGGAAATTTTTTACGAAACGCGGGGGATTTCAATGCCATCTTATTAGTCCGGGCTTCCTGCGCGCCATCTGCCCGCGGGGGGGCCGCACGCCTCTCGATGGGCTGAAAAAGATGTCGGATAATAAAGCATGACCCGCTTGACGGCTAGCGCCGTCGGAGACCCTTGCAATGCCAGATCAAGATGTACGCCTGCAACACCTGAAAACTTGGCTCGATGAGCAGCTTCCTGCGCTCTTCCTGGCTCGAGGATGGGGCGCGATACCCCCGGCCACATTGACTGCGGCCAGTAGCGATGCCAGTTTTCGACGTTATTTTCGTTGGGAGGGTGGTGAGCGAACTTTTATTGTGATGGACGCTCCTCCCCCCCAGGAAAACTGTAAACCGTTTGTAGATATCGCTCATTTGTTAGCCAAATCAGGGATTAATGTTCCTGAAATTTATGCCGAAGATCTTGTTCAAGGCTTTTTACTGCTGAACGATCTCGGACGAAAAACCTATCTCGACGTTATTGACGAGCACAATGCGGACTCGCTGTTTGCCGATGCTTTTGATGCGCTGCTGGCTTATCAGCAGTTGCCGATGGATGCGCCGCTACCCAGTTATGACGTCGCCTTGCTACGTCGCGAACTTGAGTTGTTTCCTGAGTGGTATGTGCGCAAGCATCTTGGAATCGACTTTGACCAACAACAGCTCGCGAGCTGGCAGCGTGTCAGTGACCTGTTGATCGAGAGCGCGCTGGCGCAGCCCAAAGTGCTGGTGCACCGCGACTTTATGCCTCGGAATCTGATGCTCAGCGAACCCAATCCGGGGGTGCTGGATTTCCAGGATGCGGTCTACGGGCCGGTCACTTACGACGTGACATGCCTGTTCAAAGATGCATTTCTGAGTTGGCCTGAGGAGCGTGTCCACGCGTGGCTGAAGAGTTACTGGGACAAGGCGCGTGGGCTGGGCATTCCCGTTCAGGACGATTTCGAGGCATTCATGCGTGCCAGCGATCTGATGGGCGTGCAGCGGCATTTGAAAGTCATCGGTATCTTCGCCCGTATTTGCCATCGTGACGGCAAACCTCGCTATCTGACAGATGTCCCGCGCTTCTTTGCTTATATAGAGGCGGTACTGAAGCGGCGTCCCGAGTTGGCTGAATTGGCAGATCTGCTGAGCAGCCTTAAGCGACCGGCGGGCGGATCAGTCTGAATCGCTTCGCGAAATTAGAGTCGTTACTAAAATAAGGTTATCGATTGTGTTGAAGAGACTTGCATGAAAGCGATGATTCTCGCAGCAGGAAAAGGCGAGCGAATGCGCCCGCTGACACTGCACACACCCAAGCCGTTGGTCAGGGCAGGCGGCGTGCCGCTGATTGAGTACCACCTTCAAGCCTTGCGCGATGCAGGGTTTCATGACGTGGTGATCAACCACGCATGGCTCGGACAGCAGATTGAAGATTATCTGGGTGACGGTCAGCGTTTAGGGCTGCACATTGCTTATTCGCCTGAAGGCGAGCCGCTGGAAACGGGAGGCGGTATTCTGCGCGCGTTACCGCTGCTGGGTGACCAGCCTTTTGTGGTTGTGAGTGCGGATGTATGGACCGACTACGACTTCAATGCGTTGTGTGTCCCTCTTGCCGGTCTGGCTCATTTGGTACTGATCGATAATCCGGCGCATCACCCGGAGGGCGATTTTTCGTTGATCGACGGGCAGGTTCGTAATTCCAGCGAGGCCGGTACCAGGCTTACCTACAGCGGTATCGCCGTTCTTCATCCGAAACTGTTTGCTGGCTGCCAGGAAGGGGCTTTCAAGCTAGCGCCGTTGCTGCGTGAAGCGATGGACCGGGGGCAGGTGACCGGTGAGCACTTCACCGGACGCTGGGTTGATGTCGGCACCCACGAGCGTCTTGCTCAGGTCGAGCAGTTGCTCGCGGCGGGCCGCTGAATGCTTTGGCCATCCACCCTTTTAGGTGCCGGAGCCGGGTTCGCCATTGCCAGCATTCCGGGTGCTTTGCTGGGCGCGTTGTTGGGTCAGGCGCTGGATCGACGTCTGGCGCTGCAAAGCTGGGCGCAACTGCGTGAACGGATGAGGGGGCGAGTTGCGCTGCGCGATGATGAATTGCTGTTCGTGTTGCTGGGGCGACTGGCCAAAAGTGACGGCCGGGTTGTGGAGCAGCACATTCAGCAAGCCCGCGTTGAAATGCGTCGTATGGGCATGAGCGAATCTGCTCAGCGCAGGGCTATTGCAGCTTTCAATCGTGGCAAGGAGGGGGGCGATAATCTTCGCGGTTATCTGCGTCGGCTGGCGCCTCAACCTCATACGGCTGAAGGTCTGCTGCGAGCCTGTTGGCGTATGGCATGGGCCAACGGTAAACCTTCACGGGGCGAACGAGACCTGATCATTTGGTGGGGTAAATGGCTAGGCTGGCCGGCAGCCAGGGTTGATTCTTTGGCCGCCGAGCACGAGGAGGCTCCCCGAAAACCGCTGGGTAACAACAGTAACGATTACCAGGCAGCTTTGAAGCTGCTCGGTGTGCAGGCCGATACCGAGCCTGCGCATGTAAAGCGCGCCTATCGCCGTCTGCTCAGTCGGCATCACCCGGATAAAGTGGCTGGTTCAGGCGCGAGTCAGTTGCTGGTGCGTGATGCGACTGACCGGACTCAGGATTTGCATAATGCTTATAAAGTGATCAGGGCGCGGCGCGGGTTTTGATCATGGTGTTGTGCTTTATTCTGTGGGAGCAGCATTTGCGCTCCGTCAATCATCTTTACTGCGCCTCAACCCACCCGCGAACCCTGCGGAACATCTGTTCCTGTTCGGCGGCGAAGTTGCCTGGAATTGCAGTAAGCGGAATCTGGCTATACCCCGGCCCTTTTGTCCGCTTGCTAACCTGCAAGCGTTCAACAGCTGCTTTGTGGGTGGCGTCCTTGTAAATAAAGTCCGAGGTTTTCACTTTAAGGCTCGGTATCAGTTCGGTCAGCAGTGGTTTGGCGTCCGCAGGCTCTCGCGCTGTGACCATGGCAAATTTCTGCACCAGTGGCGCCGGGCGCTCGCTCAGATAGCGTGCTGCCCAGTAGGCGCCGCTGCCATGACCGAGCAGCACGATGCTGCGGGCCTTGTTCTGTTGAGCGAAGCTGATGCCGCTTTCAATACGGGCAAAAATGCGTTCGGCCTGGGCGTTTGCCTGTTCTTCAGCCGCGGCGGCTCTTGCGGTTGCGGCAGCGGCTTCTTTTTCTGCCGCTGCTGCCTTGTCAGCTTCGCTGGCCGCTGCGTCCTTGGGAGTTTCTTTAGGTTTTTCGGCCGCGCTGGCATCGGTGGGCGCAGACTCCGCTTCACGTGCCTGGTTGTAGTCAGCCAGTTGATCGGGCATGGTCAGGCTCAGGCTGGCCCAACCGATATCCGGAAACTTGCGACGTAGCGGGCCTACTGTATCCGGTGAGTCTGCCGACTCGTCCGCACCGGGAATAATAATCACCGCGCCTTTGGGGTCTTCAGTGTTGGCGGGTTTCCACAAGGCGAGGAAACTGTCTTCGCCGGCCTGTAACTGCTGCTGATCTGCAACGGGCAAACGCCCTTCAAGGGCCAGCGCGTCTTCTTGGGTGCGTGGTAACAGCGGTGCCCTTTCCACGGCAGGTTCGGTTGCAGCATCTTTTGCAGGAGCGGGATCAGCCGCCATGACAGGCAACGCGCAAGGTAGTATCAGCGCCAGACAGAGCGAAGGAAGCGTTGCGCGAAATGTGTAGGACATTGGATATTCCAGGCCAGAAACTATCCCGGCAGCCTAATGGGTTGGTAAGGATTTGTCAGGCCCATGCTTGAGCTGCGCCTCGCTTCAAACGACTACATGGAACTCATGGGAACGACACCTTGATGATGGTTCTGCTGCGCACTGGAGTTATCGGCTGTCTGGCCCTGCTCTTGATGATTTTCAACACCATCGCTTGGGCTGATTCGGAGCCTGCCGTGTCGACGCCGCTGTCGGCAGAGCAACGCGCGTGGCTTGCAAAGCGTGGCCCGTTGCGAGTCGGGCTGGTGATGCAGGCACCTTATGCTCAGCTTGATCGTCGCCAGCAGCAGCTTTCCGGTGCCAACGTTGACCTCATGAACCTGCTCGGCAGAAGCCTGCAAACTGAACTGCTTTGGCGTAACTTTCCTGATCAGGCCGCTTTGGAAGAAGCCTTGGCGCAAGGCATGGTAGATATCGCCCCCGGCCTGACGCAAACCCCGGCCGGCCTTCGTATCTGGCTGTTTTCGGATCCCTACATGCGGGTTTCGCAACTGGTGGTGGGCGAGCGCGACGGTTCTGGTGTCGTGGATCTGGAGAAGCTCGACAGCCGCACGCGTGTGGTGATTCGTATGCCCAGCGTGACCGCCGACTATTTGCGCAACACCTATCCCCATATCAATTTGCAAGGCGTGCCACTGGATCGGCAAGCGCTGCAATTGTTGCTGAGCCAGCAGGCGCGCTATGCCGTGCTCGATGAGGCGCAGCTCAGCCGTTTGTCTAGGGAACCGGAGTTTGCAGGGCTGAGTATCGTCGGTGATATAGGGTTTCCCCAATTGCTTCGCGTCGCTTCCCGTCGAGATGCGCCTGAGTTGGCCGAGATTGTCAGTGCCGCTCTGCACGCTATTCCGGCCAAGGAGCTTGATCAACTGCATGCACGCTGGCTGCCACTTAATGCGGTAAAAGCCAGCGAGTCGCCAGGCTTCTGGCAAAACATTTGTCTGTTGCTGCTGGTATTGCTGCTGGCCAGTTTCGCCATCGTTATCTGGCAACGGCGTCAGCAACAGGTACTGGAGCGCGAAGTGCTTGCGGCTCGTGAGGAGCTGGCGTTGCGGGCTGCGGGGGAAGAGGCGCTGCGCCTGGCACAGTTTTCCATCGATCAAAGCACGGTAGGGATTCTCTGGGTCAATTGGGACAGCCGTGTGCGCTACGCCAATCAGGCATCAGAGACCATGTTGGGATACGTCAGCGGCGGCGTGGTTAATCGCCCGTTGATTGATTTCGAACCTACCTTGCACATGGATCGCTGGCTGGGCCTATGGAAAAGCGCGCGCTCCAGCGAAGGCATTGCTCAAACGTTCGAAACCAATTGTGTGCGCGCCGATGGCGGCGTTCTGCCGGTTGACGTCTCCTTGAGTTTCCTGCGCTTCGAGGAGTCCGAGTATCTGGTGGTTTTCCTCACCGACGTGACCGAGCGCCGCCGTTACCACGAACAATTGCGTGAACTGTCGGCGCACCTGGAGAGCGTGCGCGAAGAAGAAAAGGCCCGCATCGCACGAGAAGTTCACGACGAGTTGGGTCAGATGCTGACCGTGCTCAAGCTGGAAACGTCCATGTGCGAACTGGCCTACGCCGACCTTGATCCAGGTCTTCGGGATCGACTCAACAGCATGAAGCGTTTGATATCCCAGCTGTTCCAGCTGGTACGTGATGTGGCGACCGCGCTTCGCCCGCCGATCCTCGATGCGGGTATTGCTTCGGCCATCGAGTGGCAGGCGCAACGGTTCGAAGCGCGCACTCAAATTCCGTGTCTGGTGGACGTGCCTGATAATTTGCCAACGCTTAGCGATGCCTTGGCTATTGGCATGTTCCGGATTCTTCAGGAGGCGCTGACTAACGTTATGCGTCACGCTCAGGCGCACACCGTAGACGTGAGTCTGACGCTGGATGAGGGCGTAATGTGCCTGGCCATTGCCGACGACGGCATCGGCTTTGTCCAGCCACAGGGTAAGGTCGTTTCGTTCGGTCTGGTAGGCATGCGCGAGCGGGTGTTGATGCTTGGCGGCAGATTGGAACTGGACAGCGAGTCAGGTGAAGGCACAGCCTTGCGCGTCTATATTCCGTTGCGTCAAACCGGGCAGGAGCAGCAAACGTGATTCGTGTACTGGTAGCTGAAGACCACACTATTGTTCGTGAAGGCATCAAGCAGTTGATCGGCCTCGCCAAGGATTTGCTGGTGGTGGGCGAAGCCAGTAACGGTGAGCAGTTGCTGGAAACTCTTCGCCAGACCGAGTGCGAAGTGGTGCTGCTGGATATCTCCATGCCCGGTGTGAATGGCCTTGAAGCGATCCCGCGGATTCGTGCGCTGACCAACCCGCCCGCAATACTCGTGCTGTCGATGCATGATGAAGCGCAGATGGCGGCGCGGGCCTTGAAAGTCGGGGCCGCCGGTTATGCGACCAAAGACAGTGACCCGGCGCTGCTCTTGACTGCGATCAGGCGGGTAGCAGCGGGCGGTCGTTACATTGATCCGGACCTTGCCGACCGCATGGTCTTTGAAGTTGGTCTTACAGATAACCGGCCGCTGCACTCATTGTTATCTGAGCGCGAGTTCTCGGTGTTCGAGCGACTCGCCCAAGGCGTCAACGTCAATGACATCGCGCAGCAGTTGAACCTGAGCAGCAAGACCATCAGCACTCATAAAGCGCGGCTGATGCAGAAGATGAACCTGCATTCTTTGGCTGATCTTGTGAAATATGCGATGGAGCATAAGTTGTTGTGATCTGAAAACGACATCCGTGCTCAGCTCTGAAACCGCAATCGCGAGCAAGCTCACTCCTACAGATGATCGCAATCCCTTGTAGGAGTGAGCTTGCTCGCGATTGGGCCCTCAAATGCCTCAAGACTGACATACCTATCCCCGCCATCCGTGTAGGGCAATCCCTACCCCAATCTCTCCTACCCCCCGATTTTCGCGGCTCCCAGCCTAAACTAGGCTGACCGCACGCAGACAAAACAAAGGTGTGGGTAATGAGCAACGTCGATTCAAGCGCTGGGGCTAATGATGTTCTGGTCAGCTTCCGTGGTGTGCAGAAGAGCTACGACGGCGAAGCCCTTATCGTCAAAGACCTTAATCTGGACATCCGCAAAGGCGAATTCCTGACCTTGCTCGGCCCGTCAGGCTCTGGCAAGACCACCAGCCTGATGATGCTGGCCGGTTTCGAAACTCCGACCGCAGGCGAAATCCTCCTGGCAGGGCGCGCCATCAACAACGTGCCGCCGCACAAGCGCGATATCGGCATGGTGTTTCAGAACTACGCCCTGTTCCCGCACATGACCGTCGCCGAAAACCTGGCTTTTCCGCTGACCGTCCGCGGTATGAGCAAAACCGACGTCAGTGAGAAGGTCAAACGTGCATTGGACATGGTTCAGCTCGGCACTTTCGCCCATCGCTACCCTGCGCAATTGTCCGGCGGTCAGCAGCAGCGCGTGGCTCTGGCTCGCGCCTTAGTGTTCGAACCGCAACTGGTTTTGATGGATGAACCGTTGGGCGCACTGGACAAGCAACTGCGTGAACACATGCAGATGGAAATCAAGCATCTGCACCAGCGCCTCGGTGTCACCGTGGTGTATGTGACCCACGATCAGGGCGAAGCGCTGACCATGTCCGACCGTGTGGCCGTGTTTCACCAAGGCGAAATCCAGCAGATCGCGCCACCGCGCAATCTGTATGAAGAGCCGAAAAATACCTTCGTGGCCAACTTCATCGGCGAAAACAATCGCCTCAACGGCAAGCTGCTCAGCCACACCGGCGAGCGTTGCGTCGTTGAACTCGAGCGGGGCGAGAAGGTTGAGGCGCTGGCGGTCAATGTCGGTCAGGTCGGCGACGCGGTGACGTTGTCGATCCGCCCTGAACGCATCAGTTTGAATGGCAACAGCGAGAGCTGCGTAAACCGTTTCTCCGGTCGCGTTGCAGAGTTTGTGTATTTGGGCGACCACGTTCGTGTGCGCCTGGAAGTGGCAGGCAAAACCGACTTCTTCGTCAAGCAGCCCATCGCCGAGCTGGACCCGGCCCTGAGCGTTGGCGACGTTGTGCCAATTGGATGGCAAGTCGAGCATGTTCGCGCGCTCGATCCCTTGCAGCACGTGCATTGATCTACAAATAAAAAGGCATCAGCCAGAGGCGAACCCATCGCCCATACGCATATACCAACACTGCTCGTGGAGAAAACAATCAAATGCTCAAATCTTTGAAACTCACCGCAATTACGCTGGGCATGATGTGCGCCGCGCAAGCCATGGCCGCTGACCTGACCGTCGTGTCGTTTGGCGGTGCCAACAAGGCCGCTCAGGAAAAAGCCTTCTACGCACCTTGGGATAAAGCTGGCAACGGCAAAATCATCGCCGGCGAATACAACGGTGAAATGGCCAAAGTCAAAGCCATGGTCGACACCAAAAGCGTGTCCTGGGACCTGGTAGAAGTTGAATCGCCAGAGCTGGCGCGCGGCTGCGACGAAGACATGTTCGAGGAGCTGGATCCAGCTCTATTCGGCGACAAGTCGAAATACGTACCGGGCGCGATCTCTCATTGCGGAGCGGGCTTCTTCGTCTGGTCCACCGTGCTGGCTTACAACGCCGACAAACTGGCTACAGCTCCGACCGGCTGGGCTGATTTCTGGAACACTGAAAAATTCCCGGGCAAGCGCGGCCTGCGTAAAGGCGCCAAGTACACCCTGGAATTCGCCCTGATGGCTGACGGCGTTGCGCCAAAAGACGTCTACAAAGTGCTGGCCAGCAAAGACGGTCAGGACCGCGCGTTCAAGATGCTCGACAAGCTCAAGCCAAGCATTCAGTGGTGGGAAGCGGGCGCACAGCCGCCGCAGTTTCTGCAATCGGGTGATGTGGTCATGAGCTCGGCCTACAACGGTCGGATCGCAGCGGTCGCCAAAGAAAGCAAACTCAAAGTGGTATGGACCGGCGGCGTTTACGACTTCGACGCATGGGCCATTCCGAAGGGCTCGAAAAACGCCGAAGCGGCGAAGAAATTCATCGCTTACACCCTGCAGCCTGAGCAGCAGAAGACCTTCTCGGAAAACATCGCTTACGGTCCGGCCAATACCGATGCCGTCAAACTGTTGAGCGCTGAAACTCTGCAGAACATGCCGACTACCCCTGAGAACATCAAGGATCAGGTGCAGATCGACGTAGCGTTCTGGAACGACAACGGTGAGCAACTGGAACAGCGCTTCAACTCTTGGGCTGCCAAGTAAGCGCATCAAGTTGAGTGTGATCCGGGCGCGTTCCCTAGAGTAGGGAATGCGCCCCTCGTTTAAAGATTTCGGAGTTCGCTATGGCCACCGCCGTGCCCCTGACTGAAGGCGCCAGCCCCAACTTGAAGCAACGCCTGGCTCGTGCCGAGCGGGTCAACCGCTGGAAGGCTCAAGCCTTGATCGCGCCGTTAGTGATCTTCTTGCTGCTGGTGTTTCTGGTGCCAATCGTGGCGCTGCTCTACAAGAGCGTCGGCAACCCGGAAGTGGTCAATGCTTTACCAACTACCGTGATCGAAGTTGCCAAGTGGGACGGCAAGGGTTTGCCCTCGGAGCCGGTCTACAAGGCGCTGAGCATGGACCTGGCACAAACCCGCAAGAATTCGACGTTGGGCGATTTGTCCAAGCGTCTGAACATGGAACTGGCTGGCTATCGCAGCCTCCTGACGAGCACCGCGCGTGCGCTGCCGTTCAAAGAAGAACCCGCCTCTTATAAAGATGCACTCGAGGCACTGGATGAGCGTTGGGGGGATCCGGCCTATTGGCAGGTGATCCGCCGTAATACCAGTAGCGTCACCCCTTATTATTTGCTGGCTGCAGTAGATCACCGCATTGATGACCTCGGTGAAGTGGCGCCTGCGACCCCTGATCAAGCGATCTATCTGGACATCTTCGCCCGCACCTTCTGGATGGGCTTTGTCATTACCCTGATCTGTCTGGCGCTGGCTTACCCGCTGGCGTACTTGCTGGCCAATCTGCCTGCGCGGCAGAGCAACCTGTTGATGATTCTGGTCTTGCTGCCGTTCTGGACGTCGATTCTGGTCCGGGTCGCTGCCTGGATCGTCTTGTTGCAATCCAGCGGCCTGATCAATGGCGCGCTCATGGCCATGGGCATCATCGATAAACCGTTGGAGCTGGTGTTCAACCGGGTCGGCGTTTACATCTCGATGGTGCACATCATGCTGCCGTTCATGATCCTGCCGATCTACAGCGTCATGAAAGGCATCTCGCCCACCTATATGCGTGCTGCTATCTCTCTGGGTTGCAACCCGTTTGCCAGTTTCTGGCGCGTGTACTTCCCGCAAACCTATGCCGGGATCGGCGCGGGTTGCCTGTTGGTGTTCATTCTGGCGATTGGTTACTACATCACTCCGGCTTTGCTGGGCAGCCCGAATGACCAGATGGTCAGCTACTTTGTCGCCTTCTATACCAATACCAGCATCAATTGGGGCATGGCTACGGCGCTGGGCGGTCTGCTGCTGTTGGCGACCATCGTGCTTTATCTGATCTATAGCTGGCTGGTCGGCGCCAGCCGCCTGCGTTTGAGCTGAGGAGAATTACCATGTTGAGTTCATACTCTTCGCCGCTGGAACGCGTCTGGTATTACGCACTACGCATCCTGTGCGGCCTGATTCTGTTGTTCCTGGTGTTGCCGGTGCTGGTGATCATTCCCTTGTCGTTCAACTCCGGCAGTTTTCTGGTCTACCCGCTGCAAGGCTTTTCGCTGCATTGGTATCAGGACTTCTTCAACTCCAATGAGTGGATGCGTGCGCTGAAAAACAGCCTGCTCATCGCTCCAGCTGCCACCGTGCTGGCCATGGTCTTCGGCACACTGGCGGCGATTGGCCTGACCCGTGGCAACTTCCCCGGTAAAGCACTGGTCATGGCTTTGGTGATTTCGCCGATGGTGGTGCCGGTGGTGATTATTGGTGTGGCGAGCTACCTGTTCTTCGCTCCGCTGGGCATGGGTAACAGCTTTCTGTCGTTGATTCTGGTCCATGCGGTGCTGGGCGTGCCGTTCGTGATCATTACTGTGTCGGCGACGTTGCAAGGCTTCAACTACAACCTGGTGCGGGCGGCTGCCAGCCTCGGGGCCTCGCCACTGACAGCGTTTCGTCGGGTGACATTGCCGTTGATTGCGCCGGGTGTTATCTCCGGTGCGCTGTTTGCCTTCGCAACGTCCTTTGATGAAGTGGTTGTAACGCTGTTTCTCGCTGGTCCCGAGCAAGCGACGCTGCCAAGGCAGATGTTCAGCGGCATCCGGGAAAACCTCAGCCCGACCATCGCCGCCGCCGCGACGTTGCTGATTGGTTTCTCAGTGGTCTTGCTGCTGGTGCTGGAGTGGTTGCGTGGGCGTAGCGAGAAGCTGCGTACTGCTGTGGAATAACAATGCCCCCTGTAGGAGCTGCCGAAGGCTGCGAATAGCGGTGTATCAGACATACTGATTTCGCAGCCTTCGGCAGCTCCTACAGGGCCGTTCTGGTCATTTCATCTATTCTTCTCATCCTCCCTCGCCAAAACAATTCCAAAGGGCCGAGCTGATGAGTATCGCTGCATTCAAAATCGCCAATAAACTGATCACCGGCGCTGCTGCCATTGAGCAGCTAGCCGCTGAGCTGACCCGCCTGAATATCAATAACCCACTGATCGTCACCGATGCGATTCTGGTCAAGAGCGGCACGGTCGATCTTGCGTTGGCGCAATTGGGCGGGCGTGCATATGGCATCTTCGATCAGGTCAAACCTGAGCCTGAAATCTCCATTGTTGAGGACTGCACCCATGCTTACCGGCAGGGTGGCCATGACGGTCTGATCGGGCTGGGCGGCGGCAGTGCCATTGATATCGCCAAAGGCGTTGGCGCATTCGTCGGCCATGACGGGCCGCTTGCCGAGCTGTTCGGTGTAGATCAGGTCAAGCGCAAAGGGCCGCCGCTTATCGCTATCCCGACCACGGCTGGCACGGGATCGGAAGTCACCAACGTGGCGATTTTCTCTGACAAGCTGGCGCAGCTGAAGAAGGGCATCGTCAGCGACTACTTACTGCCGGACGTAGCGCTGGTCAGCCCGGTTATGACGCTGACTTGCCCGCGCAGTGTCACGGCTGCCAGTGGTGTGGATGCGTTGGTGCATGCCATCGAGTCGTATCTGTCAGTCAACCGCTCGTTAATCACTGACTCGCTGGCGCTGGGGGCGATCAAGCTGATCGTCAAGTCGCTGCCCAAGGCGTATGCCAATCCGGCTGATCTCATCGCTCGTGAACATATGGCTACCGCCAGTCTGATGGCGGGGATGGCGTTTGGTAATGCCGGAGTGGGCGCGGTGCACGCGTTGGCCTATCCGTTGGGCGGACGGTTCAATATTGCACATGGTGTGAGCAATGCGTTGTTACTGCCGTATGTGATGGCCTGGAACAAAATGGCGTGTGTGGAGCGCTTTCGCGACATTGCCGAAGCCATGGGGTTGCGGGTCGAGCATATGAGCGATGAAGACGCGGCCAACCAGGCCGTGCAAGCCATGGCGGATTTGTGCGAAGCCGTGGATATCCCCAAGGGCATGCGCAGCTTTAATGTGCCGGAAGACGCGATCCCCGCGATGGCCGAAGAGGCTAGCAAGATCGACCGCCTGATGCGCAATAACCCACGCAAGCTGACGGCGGCGGATATCGAGAAGATCTATCGCGCTGCGTATTGAGACTTTCTGCACTGATGCAAACCTGCAGGCGCCGCCGAAGGCTGCGAATAGACGTGGGTCAGACAAGCTGCCTTCGCAGCCTTCGGCAGCGCCTACAGGGGTTGGAGTTTTCCGGAAACGCTTGGAGTACAATGCGCGCCACCGTGATTCTGCTCAAAAAGGTGCGTCATGCAGCCCTTCCTCATTGCTCCATCGATTCTCTCCGCCGACTTCGCCCGTCTAGGCCAGGAAGTTGACTCTGTGCTGGCCGCTGGCGCCGACATTGTTCACTTCGATGTGATGGATAACCACTACGTACCGAACCTGACCATCGGTCCGATGGTGTGCTCGGCTTTGCGTAAATATGGCGTGACGGCACCCATTGATGTGCACCTGATGGTCAGCCCGGTGGATCGCATCATCGGCGACTTCATCGAAGCGGGGGCCAGTTACATCACTTTCCACCCGGAAGCGACGCAGCACATTGATCGCTCATTGCAGTTGATCAAAGAAGGCGGCTGCAAGGCGGGTCTGGTATTCAACCCGGCGACCCCACTGAATCTGCTGGAGTACGTGATGGACAAGGTCGACATGATCCTGCTCATGAGCGTCAACCCGGGCTTTGGCGGTCAGAAGTTCATTCCCGGCACCTTGAACAAGCTGCGTGAAGCGCGTGCCTTGATCGATGCCTCGGGGCTGGACATCCGTCTGGAAATCGATGGCGGCGTGAACGTGAACAACATTCGTGAGATCGCGGCGGCTGGTGCTGACACTTTTGTTGCCGGCTCCGCCATTTTCAACACGCCCGACTACAAGCAAGTCATCGACAAGATGCGCGCAGAACTGGCGTTGTCTCGCGCATGAGCGGCTTCGAGCAACTGTTTCCGGGGCGCCTGCCAAAGCTGATCATGTTTGATCTGGACGGTACCCTGGTGGATTCGGTACCCGATCTGGCCGTCGCGGTGGACAAAATGCTGCTCGAGCTGGGCCGTCCTGCGGCTGGATTGGCGCAGGTACGGAACTGGATCGGCAACGGTGCGCCTGTTCTGGTTCGTCGTGCCTTGGCCAATGACCTGGACCACAGCGGCGTCGATGATGCCCAGGCCGAGCAGGCACTGGAAATCTTCATGAATTTCTATGCCGAAAAGCATGAATTCACGGCGGTCTATCCTGGCGTACGCGAAACCCTGAAGTGGCTGCAGAAGATGGGCGTGGAGATGGCGCTGATCACCAACAAGCCGGAACGCTTTGTCGCGCCGCTGCTGGATGAGATGAAGCTAGGCCGTTTTTTCCGTCTGATCATTGGTGGCGACACCATGCCGACGAAAAAGCCTGACCCGGCAGCGCTGTTTTTTGTCATGAAGATGACCAATATTCCAGCCTCGCAGTCGCTGTTCGTCGGTGACTCGCGCAGTGATGTGCAAGCGGCGAAAGCCGCTGGCGTGCCCTGCGTTGCCATGAGCTACGGCTATAACCATGGTCGACCGATTGAAGAAGAGTCCCCGGCGTTGGTCATTGATGATCTGCGGCGTCTGATTCCCGGTTGCCTGGATCTGGACGCTGGGATACTGTTGCCGGAAATCAAAGATCCCTCCCTTAGAGATTCCATCGTGGTGGTCACTCGCAAACTCTGGATGAAAGTCATCAAGGCCTTGGCCCGCTGGCGTTGGCGCGCCTGACTTGAATCCGGCCGGAGATTGAATCCGGCACCGTTTGCTTACCTGACTGCTAACCCTCACTGATGAGGCTGATGATGAATCGCGAAGAATTCTTGCGTTTGGCTGCTGCTGGCTACAACCGTATCCCTTTGGCCTACGAAACCCTGGCCGACTTTGACACGCCGCTGTCGATCTACCTCAAGCTTGCCGACCAACCGAATTCCTATTTGCTGGAGTCGGTGCAGGGCGGTGAGAAATGGGGCCGTTACTCGATCATCGGTTTGCCGTGCCGCACCGTATTGCGAGTGCATGATCACGATGTTCGTGTCACTCACGATGGCGTCGAGATCGAGCATCTGGAGGCCGAAGATCCACTGGCGTTCGTCGAAACCTTCAAGGCGCGCTACAACGTGCCGACTATTCCCGGTCTGCCACGTTTCAACGGCGGGCTGGTGGGTTACTTTGGTTACGACTGCGTACGCTATGTCGAGAAACGCCTCGGCAAATGTCCGAATCCTGATCCGCTGGGCGTGCCGGACATCCTGCTGATGGTGTCTGATGCCGTCGTGGTGTTCGATAATCTTGCGGGCAAGATGCACGCCATCGTTCTGGTCGATCCGGCGCAACCGGATGCCTATGAAAGCGGCCTGGCACGTCTCGATGAACTGATGGAGAAATTGCGTCAGCCGATCACGCCACGTCGCGGTCTGGACCTGACGCGTACGCAAGCGGCTGATCCGGTATTCCGCTCCAGTTTCACCCAGGATGATTACGAACGGGCAGTCGACACCATCAAGGAGTACATCCTTGCGGGCGACGTCATGCAGGTGGTTCCGTCGCAGCGTATGTCCATCGACTTCAAGGCTGCGCCGATTGATCTATATCGTGCGCTGCGTTGCTTCAACCCTACGCCCTACATGTATTTCTTCAATTTCGGCGACTTCCATGTGGTCGGCAGCTCACCGGAAGTTCTGGTGCGGGTTGAAGACAATCTGATCACCGTTCGCCCGATTGCCGGCACCCGCCCTCGCGGTGCGAACGAAGAAGCCGATCTGGCGCTGGAAGAAGACCTGCTGTCCGATGACAAGGAAATCGCCGAGCACTTGATGCTGATCGACCTTGGCCGTAACGACACTGGCCGTGTTTCGGAAATCGGTTCGGTCCGGCTCACGGAAAAAATGGTCATTGAGCGTTACTCCAACGTGATGCACATCGTTTCCAACGTCACCGGCCAACTGAAAAGCGGCCTCACCGCGATGGACGCTCTGCGAGCGATTCTGCCAGCGGGCACGTTGTCCGGCGCACCGAAAATCCGCGCCATGGAAATTATCGACGAGCTTGAACCCGTGAAGCGTGGCGTCTACGGTGGCGCGGTGGGTTATCTGGCCTGGAACGGAAACATGGACACCGCGATTGCGATTCGTACCGCTGTCATCAAAAACGGCGAGCTGCATGTGCAGGCCGGTGGCGGCATCGTGGCTGACTCGGTGCCAGCGCTGGAATGGGAAGAAACCCTGAACAAACGCCGCGCGATGTTTCGCGCAGTGGCGTTGGCTGAGCAGCAGTAATCGCTCTGATTGAAAGGGGCGAAGATTGTGTAGGAGATGGTGTGCGACGTGGGACCGGCTTTAGCCGGGAAGAGGCGGCTTCAGACGAAGCATTTTTGTCGTCATGAACCCTGTCTTCCCGGCTAAAGCCGTTCCCAGGACATCGCGCCAATATTCGAGAGCGCCTCCCGTGGGTCTTCAGAAATCCAGGCCCACCCCCAGGATTCATCCCTTGCGTTACGATCAGATATTAACGAATAATGCGAGTCATTATCATTAACTGCTCTGGTCGTATCTTCCATGTCTGCATCGGATCATTGCGCGCTCGGTTCCCTTTATAACGAATACAACGGCTGGCTCAAGGGCTGGTTGAGGGTTCGTCTGGGTTGTGCCAACGAGGCCGCTGACCTGGCCCAGGACACATTCCTGCGGGTACTGACGGCACGTAATGTAGAAGCGATCCGTGAGCCACGCACTTATTTGAGCTCGGTGGCCCGGGCGCTGATGATCGACAAGTTTCGCCGCCGTGCAGTGGAGCAGGCCTATATCGAGGCCTTGGCGATGCGCCCGGAACCTTTGGATATTTCCCCTGAAACACGTTTGCTGATTCTGGAAACCCTGACAGCGGTTGATCTGATGCTGGATGGGCTAGGTGAGCGTACCCGGCAATTGTTTCTCGCGGTGCAGCTTGAAGGTTTGTCCTACGTTGCTGTCGCCGAGCGCCATGGTGTTTCGGTCACCACGGTGAAGAATCATATGATTCGAGCCATGACCCATTGCCTCGCGCTGATGGACGACTGAATGGTTGTCCTTGACCACAAGACGCTGGAAGCAGCCGCCACTTGGTATGTGCAGCTCAACTCTTCGAAACCAAACGCGGCACAACGTCAGGCGTGGAGCGATTGGGTCGCGGCGAGCCCGGCGCATGCCCAAGCCTGGGCGCGCGTCGAAAGACTACAAAGTCAGTTCTCTAGCCTGCCTCAGGAAGTTGCATTACCGACTCTGGTGGGTGTGCGTGCCCGTCGCCGGGCGGTGCTCAAAACCCTCGCGCTACTACTGGCCACCGGAACAGCGGGCTGGACCCTCAAGGATTCAACCGCTGTACAAGGCGCCTTGGCGCAATACCACACCAGCAAGGGTCAACGCCGGGAACTGCGCCTGAGCGATGGCAGTACCCTGAATATGAATACCGACAGCGCTGTGGATATCAGCTATGACCCGGGTTTGCGGCTGATTCGCCTGCGTCGCGGGGAAATCCTCATCCAGACAGCGAGCGATCCTGCCAATAGACCCTTTGTGGTGCATACCTCCGAAGGGCAGGTACGCGCTTTGGGAACTCGCTTCAGCGTGCGCAGCGATGGATCGACCTCTGAGGTCAGCGTGATGGAGCATGCTGTAGAGGTGCGTGCCAGTAGTAATCCGTCGGTACCATTTCGCCTTGAGGCGGGTCAGCGCGTGGGATTTACCCGTGACAAGATCACTACGCCCATGCCCGTGCCACCCGGGGCGGACGCATGGACCCAAGGCATGCTCACTGTGATCGAGTGGCGTCTGGGAGACTTCATTACCGAACTATCGCGGTATCGCCACGGCTTCGTACGTTGTGCCGACAGCATTGCGGATTTGCGACTGTCAGGTGCATTTCGCGTAGACGACACCGACACGATATTGGAAAACCTCGGGGTATCTTTGCCTGTGAAGGTGAAGTACCTGACGCGTTATTGGGTCAGCATTGAGGCGGTGTGAACCGCTGTAAATAAATCACCTGATCGGGTTGCCGATTTTCATTCTCATACGGCCAATCACTTGAAGCGGCGAACAGAGCCGCATATTTGCCAGCCGACGGAATGTAAATCCATGACCCGATTGCCCCCCAAGACAGCCAGTGCATTTACCCGTATGGCACCTTTGGCGTTGTATGGCCTGACCTTGATGCCGTTTCCTGTGGCGCTGCTTTTGCCTGCACAGGCCACAGCGCAAAGCCAGAACATCAGCTATCAGATCGCAGCCGGTCCTTTGGGTACGGCGCTCAGTCTGTTCGCCACTGCGGCCAACGTCACTCTGTCATTTGACGCGGCACACACTCAGGGTCTGAAGTCCCAGGGGTTGGTGGGTACTTATTCTGTAGAGGACGGGTTGGCGCGGCTTTTGGCAGGCAGCGGCCTGCAAGCTCAGCGTCAGGCCAATGGTGGTTACGTGCTGGTGCCGGCTGCAACGGGTTCGGCATTGGAGTTGGGGGCTACAAGCATTCGCGGTCTGGGCTTGGGCAGCACTACCGAGGACTCGGGTTCCTACAGCACCGGTGCAATGCAGACAGCAACCAAATTACCTTTGACCATGCGCGAGACGCCGCAATCGGTCACGGTCATCACCCGCCAGCGCATGGATGATCAGGCGATGGTCAACCTGGAAGATGCACTGAAGAACACCCCCGGCGTTACGGTGCAGAAATTCAGCGCGGTGCGCCCGTTGATTTATTCCCGGGGGTTTCAGGTAGAAAACCTGATGTACGACGGGCTTGCCACGGCCTATGACGGCGACTTCGTGCCATCACCTGATCTGGCGATGTACGACCGGGTAGAGATCGTGCGTGG
This sequence comes from Pseudomonas caspiana, assembly GCF_040224095.2. NCBI lineage: Bacteria > Pseudomonadati > Pseudomonadota > Gammaproteobacteria > Pseudomonadales > Pseudomonadaceae > Pseudomonas > Pseudomonas caspiana. The sequence continues at coordinate 261,653 of NZ_CP167995.1, forward strand.
TGCAACGGGCTTGATGCAAGGTGCCGGTACGCCGTCGGCGGCGATAAATCTGGTCAGAAAGCGTCCCACCCGAGAAACCAAAGTCAGCGTCAGTGGCAGCGTCGGCAGTTGGGATAACTACCGTACCGAACTGGATGCCTCGGGGGCGCTTAACGAAGAAGGTACAGTGCGCGGGCGGGTAGTCGGCAGCTACAACGACAAGAACAGTTTTCGGGATGTTGAGTCAAACGAGCTGGGCCTTTTCTACGCTATTGGCGAGGCCGACCTTAACGACAATACGACGCTGACCTTCGGTAGCTCGTATCAGAACGACAATAACAACACCACTTGGGGCGGTATTCCGGTGGACGCTGATGGCGGCGACCTTCATCTGTCACGTTCTTCCTATTTCGGCAACGACTGGGAATATTGGGACAAGGACACCAGAAGCGTATTTACCGAACTGGACCATCGTTTCGATAACGGCTGGAACTTGCGTCTGGCGGCGATCAAGAACTGGACTGACTCTGACATTCTTGCCTCGTTCCTGCGACCTGTGGGCAACACCTGGCAGCAGCGTATCGTCGAGCAAAACTCCGAATACGAACAGACCAGCTATGACGCGTTTGCCAGCGGTCCCTTCCAGATGCTGGGGCGCGAACATGAGCTGGTGCTGGGCAGCAGCTGGCGTAAGTCACTCAAGGAAACCAATGGAGGGTACGCGCCAAACGTGAACGGCATCGTTCTTGGTCAGTGGGATCCCAGCGCCAATCCTCGGCCTAGTGTGACTCACACCTATGGCACGCTCACCGATATTGAACAGAAAAGCGTCTATGTCACCACCCGCTGGAGCCTGGCCGACCCGCTCAAGCTAATCCTTGGGGGGCGCCTTGACTGGTATGACTACAACCAGGACATCCTCAATAACCCAAGCACCAACTTTAAGGTCACTCGAAATGTGACCCGTTATGCCGGGTTGATCTACGACCTCAATGCCAACCACTCGGTGTATGTCAGCTACACGGATATCTTCCAGCCGCAAACCTCTCAAGACACCAGTGGCAAGATATTGGAGCCCATCACGGGCAAGAACTATGAGGTCGGCATCAAGGGCGAATACTTCGACGGCACGTTGAACGCCAGCGCTGCGGTATTCCAGATCGATCAAATGAACCGCGCGCGTGAAGTCGACAACCCTGCGCTGACCTGTCCGACGTATCCGGGCATTTCGTGTTACGAGGCTTCCGGAAAAGTACGCAGCCAGGGCATTGATCTGGAGGTCAATGGTGCACTCACGCCGAATTGGCAGGTGGGTGCCGGTTACACATTTACCGAAGCCAAGTACAAGAGCGATTCCGATCCGGCCAATGTGGGGCGCCTGTTTGACACCGACCTGCCTCGCCACTTGTTCAAGCTTTCAACCAACTACCGGCTGCCGGGCGATCTGAACAAATGGCATGTTGGCGGTGCGGTCTATAGTCAGACACGCACCTACAACGTCGGTACTTATCTGAACCAACCGACTACAGTCGAGCAGGACGCGTTCACGCTGGTTGACCTGATGACTCGCTATCAGGTCAACCCGAATCTTTCGACCCAACTGAGTCTCAACAATGTGTTCGACAAGGTTTACTACGAAGGCCTGGCTAGCGCTCCATTTGGTGGCCGCAGCGTGTATGGCGCGCCGCGTAACTTTACTTTGTCGGCCAAGTACGAGTTTTAAAAGTCCAGACTCACCGCCAGATTCACCCCTTGCTGCGTCACGTCATCATTCTTGCGCCAGTTGTAATCGGCCCGCAGGCTCAAGTCTTGGGTCAGTTTCTGGCTGATGCCAAGAGTGGCGCGGTTCAGGTTGCGCTGCGGCGTGTGGCCTTCAAGGGTGAAGTCATTGAACGGCAGGCTGTTCAAGGCGATGGTCACCTGCTGTTGATCCGTTTCAAACTCCCGCTCATGGGCTACTTCGGCGAACAACTGCGTTGTGGGGGTGACCTGAAACTTGCCTTGTAAACCCGCGCCCAGACGCCGTGATTTGCGAGTCTGGTCATCAAAGGTCAGCGCCGTTGAGCGAGTGCCCTTTTCTGAATAACCATTCACGCTCACATGTGCGTAGTCGGCACTGATAAAGGGCGATAAATGCCAGCTACTGCTTGCGCCAGCAATATCAAACCCTAGCCGCGCACTTGCTCCCCAGATATCGCCATCGGTATCGCCTTTCTCATTACCTTGACTGACACCGAGTGCGAACTTGCGCTCAGCGTTCTCGTAATCCAGATATCCACCTGAAGCTGCAAAATCACCCCACCAATGGTTAGCCTGATACTGGACAAAGGCAGTCGCCAGATAGCTATTGAGTTTGTAGTCCGAATCCCGATCCCCGGCATTCAGTTGTTGTCGATAAGCTCCACCCACCATGCCGATCCGCCAGTGCTCAGCAAACCGATAGCTGCCACCCAAGGTCATGTTGTAGCCTTTGCCATCCGCCTCTGCGGAGTTGTCCTGCGCATCAAAGTCCATTTTCTGACCCCCTGCGGCGACAATGGCCCGCCAATCACCAACGCTTTGCCAATTGCCCCAATCCGCCAGCCATTGGCTGCGCAGTTCATCTTGTTGCGCACGTAATGTGCCGCTGGCCATTTCTGGTAACAGGGAGATTTCCCACGGGGCTGCGAGTAGCGAATAAGCGTAGTCGGCAATCAGTCGCTGCCCCGTCACTGTCGGATGCACGCCATCGTTGAACAACAGCCTGCTTGGGTCCGGCGTCGCGCTGTTGAGGCCGTAAGTGCTGTTTTCGGTGCAGTTATCGCCATTGAAGCAAGTGCCGACCAGATTCTGATCTCCCGCCAGACCGAATCTCGCGGGATCGTCCAGAGTTTCTGACACAAAGCGCGGAATGTTCAGCGGGATGATTTCGGCATCGATCTGCGCCAGGCGGCTGATTAGCTGTGCGTTGAACGCGCTGCTGAGTATTGAGGTGACTGGAGCCAGGATCGTGCCGGATACCGCGGGAGTCTGGCCGATGTCTGGCAACAGCCACACCATGATGTACCGTGCGCCAGCCTGTTGCAGAACCTGAGCGCTATCGGCCAAACGGTCAGCGGCATCTCTGGATTGCGACAGACTCAGCACCCGACCCTGCAGGAAGTCATTACCGCCCCCGGTCAGGTAGTACAGAGCGTTGGGATCTGCCTGAAAGTTATTGGCGACAAGATAACCGGGACGAGTACGCAGGACCGTGCCGTCATCCGGATTGATGACGCTGGATTCGGAAGTGATCGCGTCATACACCTGATCGGTGCGGTCACCGCCGACCGCCCAGTTGTTTCCGTCCGCCAAACCCAGCGCAGCGTTGACCGGGGATGTGGATGCCGCGAGGTCGCCTGGCGCAATATTGAGCTTCAGGCCCAGCAAGGTCGATGAGTTCAAACCGAAAAACTCACCGCTTCCGTCCTGATAGGTGGGACCGGTGCGGTTGGTGAAGCGTAACGTCGCTCCGCTCGGGCCATCAGCATCGGGAAATTGCCCGGCATCGGCCAAGCTATCACCGAACACCACCATGGTTGAATAAGGTGAAGGCGCTGCCCAACTGTCAGGGCAGGCTGAAACCAGCAAGCAGGCGGCAAGTGCCGCAAACCGTTTGGTTTTGAGCATGGTCAGGTTCCTTTTTTGTTTTTTTATGCTTAAGGAAAAGTAGCTAGCTGAACCCTGCGCGCCCGGTTAAATGGTCATTAACCGCCCGACGGTGATTTTGATGGTTGATGTGTATCCGCCGCTTTACAAATTTGATTGTTTAGTGACTCCAAAGGTGGATTTCGGTCATCTTGCTCAGGCGATGTGATATTGCACGCCATCCCCCGGTACGCTAATGTGCCGGGACGTAGAAACGAGACCTCCCCTGTGTTGATCGTCAGCAAACTCTTGATGCGTGTTATCAAGGCTCACGCCCGTTGGCGTTGGCGCGCCTGACTTATTCTCTTCCGGCCTGTCCGGACCTCCTGATACGCCTTTAAAACTCTGCCCTGCCGCTTTTCCGGGTCTCTCTCCGGTCGTTAAACTAGCGGGCACTCAATCGGCAGCGATTTTGAAGGTTGAAAAAATAGTCAGTAATTCAATGGGTTTAAGCCAAATGCTGCTGATGATCGATAACTATGATTCCTTTACCTACAACGTCGTGCAGTACTTCGGTGAGCTGGGTGCCGACGTCAAGGTGATCCGCAACGACGAATTGACTGTCGCCGAGATCGAAGCCCTCAAGCCTGAGCGCATCGTCGTATCACCCGGTCCTTGTACCCCTAATGAAGCGGGCGTCTCGCTGGAAGTGATCAAGCACTTCGCGGGTAAACTGCCGATTCTGGGTGTATGCCTGGGCCATCAGTCGATCGGTCAGGCTTTCGGCGGTGATGTGGTGCGTGCCCGTCAGGTCATGCACGGCAAAACAAGCCCGGTGGTTCATGAGGATCACGGCGTGTTCGAAGGGTTGAATCACCCCCTCACTGTTACCCGTTATCACTCGCTGGTGGTCAAGCTCGATACGTTGCCTGAGTGCCTTGAAGTGACGGCCTGGACTGCGCTGGAAGATGGCTCCAGGGACGAAATCATGGGCCTGCGCCACAAGACGCTGAATATCGAAGGGATCCAGTTCCATCCCGAATCGATTCTGACCGAGCAGGGCCACGAGCTGTTCGCCAACTTCCTCAAGCAAACCGGCGGCACCCGTCAGGGTTAAGGATTCTTTTATGACTAAGCCAATGGACATCAAGACCGCTTTGGGGCGTGTTGTCGATAACCTGGATTTGAGCACTGCCGAGATGAGCGACGTCATGCGTGCCATCATGACCGGCCAGTGCACAGAGGCGCAGATCGGCGCTTTCATGATGGGTATGCGCATGAAGAGCGAGAGCATCGATGAGATCGTCGGTGCGGTTTCCGTCATGCGTGAGCTGGCTGACAAGGTTGAGTTGAAAACCCTTGATGGTGTAGTTGACGTTGTGGGTACTGGCGGCGACGGCGCAAATATCTTCAATGTTTCGACGGCCTCTTCTTTTGTAGTTGCCGCAGCCGGATGCACGGTTGCCAAGCACGGTAACCGTGCGGTCTCTGGCAAAAGCGGTAGTGCCGACCTGCTTGAAGCCGCGGGCGTCTACCTGAACCTGACCCCCGTACAAGTGGCGCGCTGCATTGACAGCGTGGGCATCGGTTTCATGTTCGCCCAGGCTCACCATGGTGCGATGAAGCATGCTGCAGGTCCGCGTCGTGATCTCGGCCTGCGTACTCTATTCAATATGCTCGGCCCGCTTACGAATCCGGCCGGTGTCCGCCACCAAGTAGTTGGCGTATTCAGTCAGGCTTTGTGCCGCCCGTTGGCCGAGGTCCTGCTTCGTCTGGGTAGCAAGCATGTGTTGGTGGTCCATTCTCAGGACGGGCTGGATGAATTCAGTCTGGCCGCGCCAACGTTTGTGGCTGAACTTAAAAATGGTGAAGTGACCGAATACTGGGTGCAGCCTGAAGACTTGGGGATGAAAAGCCAGAGTCTGTTTGGTTTGAGCGTTGATGGCCCTGAGGCTTCGCTGGTACTAATCCGCGATGCGCTGGGTCGCCGCAAAACCGAACAGGGCCAGAAAGCGGCTGAAATGATTGTGCTCAATGCAGGCGCAGCCCTCTATGCTGCTGATCATGCCTACACGCTCAAAGAAGGTGTCGAGTTGGCTCACGATGCGCTTCACACCGGGCTGGCCCGGGAGAAGCTTGAAGAGTTGGGTGCCTTTACCGCGGTATTCAAGCAGGAGAATGAAGGATGAGCGTGCCTACAGTTCTGGAGAACATCCTCGCCCGCAAGGCCGTGGAAGTCGCGGCTCGCAGTGCGGCAGTCAGTCTCGCTGAAGTCGAAAAACTGGCTGCGGCGGCTGATCCAGTCCGAGGCTTTGCCGACGCACTGATTAAACAGGCCAAGAGCAAGCAGCCGGCGGTCATTGCCGAAATCAAAAAAGCATCGCCGAGCAAGGGCGTGATCCGCGAGAACTTCGTACCTGCCGACATCGCCAAGAGCTACGAAAAGGGCGGCGCGACCTGCCTCTCGGTGCTGACCGATATTGATTATTTTCAGGGTGCCGATGCTTATCTGCAGCAGGCGCGTGCCGCGTGCAAGCTGCCGGTGATTCGTAAGGATTTCATGATTGATCCTTATCAAATCATCGAAGCCCGTGCCTTGGGTGCTGACTGTGTGCTGTTGATCGTTTCTGCTCTGGACGACGTCAAGATGGCAGAACTGGCCTCGGTGGCGAAAAGCGTCGGGCTGGATGTACTGGTCGAAGTGCACGACGGCGACGAGCTGGAACGCGCCTTGAAAACCCTCGACACTCCATTGGTCGGCGTCAACAACCGTAACCTGCACACCTTCGAAGTGAGCCTGGAAACCACGCTTGATCTGCTCCCGCGTATTCCTCGTGATCGTCTGGTCATCACTGAAAGCGGCATTCTTAACCGTGCCGATGTCGAGTTGATGGAAATCAGCGATGTGTATTCCTTCCTGGTGGGCGAAGCCTTCATGCGTGCCGAACATCCAGGTGATGAATTGCAGCGCTTGTTCTTCCCTGAGCGCGGCACACCGCCGGTGCGCAGCTCTACGCTGGACTGATCATTTTGGGCGTTGCTTCGACAGGTGTTACAGAGGATCAACATGTCTGATTCAGTCATTGATATCTGCGTCGAAGCTGGCCTGAAAGCCGAACAGGATCTGCTCGCCTCGGTCTGCGCCGGGGAGACCGATTTCGCTCTGCTGCTCTGGCGCCCGAATGATCGGGCGCTGGTGATGCCTCGCCGTATGAGTCGCCTGCCTGGCTTTGTCGAGGCCAGCGAAACGCTTGCAGACAGTGGCTGGCCGATTCTGTTGCGGGAAACCGGTGGCGAGCCGGTGCCGCAATCATCCGCCACCGTGAATATCGCCCTGGTTTACGCTCAGCCTAAAAGCGATCCTGATCGTGACCGTATTGAAATTGCCTACCGCCGGTTGTGTCAGCCGATTCTGGATATCTTGAATGAACTGGGTGGCGCGGCGTCGTTGGGGGAGGTGGACGGTGCGTTCTGTGATGGCCGCTTCAACGTTAACCTCAATGGCCGCAAGATGGTCGGCACTGCCCAGCGCTGGCGCCAGAGCCAGGGTGGGCTGAGGCCGGTCGTGCTGGCCCACGGTGCATTGCTGGTCGATAACGAACGGCATGAAATGGTCGCCGCCGTTAACCGTTTCAACGAAATCTGCGAGCTTGACCAGCGAGTGAGGGCGGACAGCCATATCGCGTTGCGCGAGGCGTTTGCGGTTGAGGGTGTGTTGGAGAGCACTTATCAGACAGACCTGTCGGATTTGGGGCGTGGCCTCTAACGAGAAATCAGAATAAGCTCGGCTCCCACAGTGGGTCGTCCTATGCCTGCTGCGTTAGAACCCCTCAACGCGTTCCGAACACCACCATCGTCTTGCCTTTGACGTGGACCAGCTTCTGTTCTTCCAGGGCCTTTAACACCCGGCCCACCATTTCACGTGAACATCCTACGATGCGTCCGATCTCCTGACGCGTGATCTTGATCTGCATGCCATCAGGATGAGTCATTGCATCCGGCTGCTTGCACAAATCCAGCAATGTGCGGGCTACCCGGCCTGTGACATCGAGAAATGCCAGATCGCCGACTTTGCGGGTGGTGTTGCGAAGCCGCTCAGCCATCTGGCCGCCAAGTGCGTAGAGGATTTCAGGTTCCAGCAGGGATATCTCACGAAATTTGCTGTAGCTGATTTCGGCGATTTCGCATTCGGTCTTGGCGCGTACCCACGCACTACGTTCTCTTTCTTTTCCGGCAGGCTCAAACAGCCCGAGCTCGCCGCAAAAATCGCCTGAGTTAAGGTAGGCAACGATCATTTCCCGACCTTCATCGTCTTCGATCAAGACAGTGACAGAGCCTTTGATGATGTAGAACAGGGACTCGGAACGATCCCCCGCACAAATGATGTTGGACTTCGCCGAAACGCGCCGGCGCTGTGCGTGAGCCAGAAACTTTTCCAAATGCTTGGTCTTGGATGACAGGGGAATAGCTAGCATTCTTTAGTCCTGAAAAAGTACATCGCCGGAGGCATTCTTAGCGTTATCGGCAGCAGATTGCATTTAGCCAGCTTTTTGGACCTCATTTGAGTCCATTTCCGAAATTTCCTACACGTTAGTCGTGAAATGGAATCTATAGGCGTGCTCAGAGCGCGGCTGTCGCTGTGCTAAGCTGGCCGCCTTTTTAGCAGTGGAGCCCCAGGCGATGAAAGCACGCATTCAATGGGCTGGTGAAGCCATGTTCCTCGGCGAATCCGGCAGTGGTCACGTGGTTGTGATGGATGGTCCGCCCGAGAGCGGTGGTCGTAACCTGGGCGTGCGCCCTATGGAGATGGTGTTGATCGGCCTTGGCGGTTGCAGCAACTTCGATGTGGTCAGCATTCTGAAGAAGTCGCGCCAGCCGGTCGAAAGCTGCGAGGCTTTTCTGGAAGCCGAGCGCGCCACTGAAGATCCGAAGGTGTTCACCAAGATTCATCTACATTTTGTCGTCAAGGGTCGCGGCTTGAAAGAAGCTCAGGTCAAGCGCGCCATCGAGTTGTCCGCCGAGAAATACTGCTCGGCTTCGATCATGCTCGGCAACGCCGGCGTCGAGATTACTCACGACTACGAAATCATCGAGTTGGGCTAAGACACCCAATTATCATAAAAGCGGCGCACACTCTGGCAGACAGCTCCTGACGTCTGCATAATGCGCCCCTTTTTCAGGGAGCAGGATGCGCAGGTTGTTTGCGGCCGCTCCCGAACAGACAACCAAAATCGCCACCGCGAAGAGGTGTTAACCGTCCTACGCAGCTGAGCTTCGCTCAACTGACGGGCATGCTTGATCACGTGGCCTGGGCCGCACATATATAGAGAGTTTTTAACGGTGAAAAGCAAACTCAAGCTCCACGGGTTCAATAACCTGACAAAGACCTTGAGCTTCAACATCTACGACATCTGCTATGCGGAAACCCCGCAGGACCAGCAGGCCTACGTCGAGTACATCAATAGTGTGTACGACGCAGAACGCCTGACGCGGATTTTGACTGATGTCGTCGATATCATTGGCGCCAACATCCTCAACATTGCCCGCCAGGATTACGATCCTCAAGGCGCCAGTGTGACGATTCTGATTTCCGAGCAGCCGGTAACACCTACCGAAAGCCAGATCGAAGAGTCGCCAGGCCCATTGCCGGAAACCATTCTGGCGCACCTCGACAAGAGCCACATCACTGTCCATACCTATCCGGAAATTCACCCGGTGGACGGTATCGCGACGTTCCGTGTGGACATCGACGTGTCAACCTGTGGGGTGATTTCACCGCTTAAAGCGCTGAACTATCTGATTCACAAGTTCGAATCGGACATCGTGACGGTCGACTATCGTGTGCGCGGCTTTACCCGTGACGTTGAAGGCAAGAAGCACTTCATCGACCATGAGATCAACTCGATCCAGAACTACCTTTCTGAAGACACGCGCGACAGTTACCAGATGACTGACGTTAACGTGTATCAGGAAAATCTGTTCCACACCAAGATGCTGCTCAAGAACTTCGAACTGGATAACTACCTGTTCGGTGATGCGACCAGCAATCTGTCCCCGGTGCAGCGCGATCAGGTGACCTCCAAGGTCAAACACGAAATGCTGGAAATCTTTTACGGCCGCAACGTTAACGTCGCCGTTTAACTTTCCACGCAAAAGAAAGGCGCCCGATGAGGGCGCCTTTTTTGTGCTCGCAATTTACTGGATTCAGATCCGGTAAGTGCTTTTGGTCATGACCTTGGCCAGCACGCTCATGCCAAATCTGACCGGTGCAGGGAAGCGGAAGCCGCCTGCATCCAGCGCGCTTTGCGCATGGTGCTCTTCGTCAGCGCGCATCTGCTCGAGGATCGCGCGAGATTTTTCGTCTTCGGCGGGGATTTGCTCAAGGTGTTCATCCAGGTGTTTGCACACCTGATCTTCAGTGGCTGCAACGAAGCCCAGGCTGACCTTGTCGCTGATCAACCCCGCTGCGGCACCAATGCCGAAGGACAGCCCGTAAAACAGCGGGTTGAGCACGCTGGTATGGCTGCCCAATTGATGAATACGTTGCTCGCACCAGACCAGATGGTCGATTTCTTCCTCGGCGGCATGCTCCATGGATGCGCGTACATCAGGCAGTTTGGCAGTGAGCGCTTGCCCCTGATACAGCGCTTGGGCGCAGACTTCGCCGGTATGATTGATACGCATCAGGCCCGCTACGTGCCGGGTTTCTTCATCGTTCATTTTGACTTCAGGTTGAACGAGGGCAGGCGAGGGGCGTTGGGAGTATCCCTTGGACGGCAACAGCGTGCGCATCGCTGCGTCGGCTTGCAAAAGGATACGGTCGATAGGGGAGTAGTGACGTTCGGTAGCCATGGGCACCTCCGGAAAAACCATTGGGGCCAGTCTACCCCAATCAGCCGTGTGAGGCTTGAGCTGGATCAGCTGGCTAGAGCCCTGGCGGACTCCAGCCGTGCTGCAAGTATTTGAATATCGTGATTAACCCGGCGGCCAGTTCATCTGACGCTGACCCAGAACATGCATGTGAATGTGATAGACGGTCTGCCCGCCCAGCTCGTTGCAGTTCATGACGACGCGAAATCCGTCGTCGCAGCCCAGCTCTTTGGCCAGACGTTGTGCAGTGAAGAGGATGTGACCGGCGAGGCCCTTGTCTTCTTCTGTCAGGTCATTGAGGGTGCGAATCGGTTTTTTCGGGATGACCAGAAAATGAACCGGTGCCTGGGGGGCAATATCGTGAAAGGCCAGCACTTGATCATCTTCGTAGATGATCTTGGCCGGTATCTCGCGGTTAATGATCTTGGTGAACAAAGTATCCACAGCCATTTGCTCCTTGTGGTGTATGGAACGTGCAGATGAATGGACCGCCCCGAGTGTACTGAGGGGATTGGCCCGCGCCCAGCATTTGTCGGTTAGCGCGAACACACGGACTTGTTGATCAGCCCGGCAATGCAGCGACTCATCCAGCGCGAAACCATCCGTGGGCTGAACGCGATCAGTCTGTTACGCCATCCTGGAATGATCACTGCTCGGTTTTTAGCCAGAGCGCGAACGGTATACAGCGCGACTTCTTCGGGGCTCATCATTTTCTGATCGCCGCTTTTACCTACTTGAAGCTGGGCTGTACGGAAAAAGCTGGTGCGTGTAGGGCCAGGGCACAGGACCGAAACCTTGATCCCGTTTTTCTTGACCTCTTCGCGCAACCCTTCCGAGAAATGCAGCACGTAGGCTTTGCTGGCGTAGTAGGTGCTCATCCATGGCCCGGGGCTGAACGCCGCCACGGATGCGACGTTGAGAATCTGCCCGCCACCCTGCAGCGCCATCAGGTTTCCGACCGTGTGGCACAGGCGCGTAAGGGCCAGAATGTTCAAGTCGATCAAGTCCTGCTCCAGCCCCCAGTCTTGAGCCAGGAACGGGCCGGATGTTCCAATCCCGGCGCAATTGACCAGCAGATCGATCTGGTGTGCACCTTCTTCTTCCAGTTCCAGCAGAAAACCTGACAGGCGCAATGGCTCGCCCAAATCACAGGCGCGAATCAGCACCTCTACGCCGAAGCGCTGGGTCAGTTCGATAGCGATCGTCTCCAGCAGGTCGCGCTGGCGGGCAACCAGTAACAGGCTGCGCCCTCTGCGTGCCAAGGCTTCGGCCATGGCCAGGCCAATTCCGCTGGTTGCCCCGGTGATCAAGGCGTAACGGGTCATGCGGTTCTCCGTTGAACGTAGTGCGAGCCGCGGAGTTTAGTCCGGGGCGTAGACATCAGACTATTGATCGTCATCAGGCAGCGACTGCTCGTATTGAGTTGTGACGTCAGATAGCTCTTCTTTGAGTAAATGAACTCCGCCAGTCAGGCTGGAAATCACAGAGATGCCAATGAAGAAGATCCACATGCAGGCCAGCAGGATGACGCCGCGGTTATTAGGGGGCGGCGGCGGGCCATAGCGGTTAGTGGTTTTATTGCCCGGTGCGAGAACAAGCAGCACAGGCAGTACGAAACCTATGTAGGGCACCACGTACAAACACAGCAACCAGGCGGACCATCCTGCGTCGTGCAGCCTTTGAGCACCTATCTGTAGACAGACCAAAAAGAACGCAGCTCCGACAACCGCCAGCAGTAGGCCGCCTCCGACCAGTGAAGCGCTCATGATGACTGAACATATGCCGGCAGCAATAAACCCTGTCACCACTAGCACTGAGATCCACGCCAGATAACGCACGCGACCAATCCGACCCTGGAAGCTGAAGATCTTCAGGTCTGAGTGCTCTGGCTCGGCATCAATCACACTTGCGCGGGGGGGCGCGTAAGGGGAGTTTGGTTGTGGCTGAGCGGCATAAGGCGCCGGTGAGCTTTCTTCAACTTCTTCTATGTTCAAGCTTATGAGGGGGTCAGTGTCGATGCGCGCTTCGACACCTGCATCATTGAGCGCATTGAGATAGACCTGAGCGTCGGCCTGAGTCAGTCCGCGCTTGAGTGCAACGGGCTTGCCATTGAACAGCTTGTCTACGGCGGTGACTTCACTTTTGAACAGTCGAGCAAGATTGAGCTTGGCCGTCTGCAACTCAACACCGTTGCGCAACTGACCTTCGAACACAATCTTGAACAGCGGGGTGGTCATGCTTGGCTTCCTTGTCGCAACAAAAGGCAACGTGGACCGACTGTAAGGTGCGGTCGGTCCAGTCATTAGTTAGAAAGGCTTGACGACCACCAGAATGACGATTGCCAGCAGGATCAATACAGGGATTTCGTTGAACCAGCGATAAAACACATGGCTACGGCCATTCTCGCCCCGGGCGAAACGTTTGACCTGTGCGCCACACACATGGTGATAGCCTATCAGCAGAACAACCAGTGTGAGCTTGGCATGCATCCAGGCCTGACTCATGTATCCCGGCACCAGGGCGATAAGCCAGATACCAAAAATCAGCGTCGCAATCATCGCCGGGCCCATGATGCCCCGGTACAGCTTGCGCTCCATGGTGCAGAAACGTTCGCGGCTAACGGCGTCCTCGCTCATCGAGTGGTAAACAAAAAGTCTTGGCAGGTAAAACAGCCCTGCGAACCAACAGACTACTGAAATGATATGAAAAGCTTTGATCCATAAAAGCATTTTTAGTTATTCCCAGGTTCACGGTATGCAAATAGTAGTGGCTTGAGCGCCCATACGTCACGTTGTCGGTTGTCGCAGACGCGTTAGGCCCATATTATCGACGGCTTTCCAGTTGGTACGTAGAGGGCAGGTTATGGTCAAGGTCGGTATCGTCGGCGGCACGGGTTACACCGGTGTCGAGTTGCTGCGTCTGTTGGCGCAGCATCCGCAAGCTGAAGTGGTCGTTATCACTTCTCGATCCGAGGCAGGTCTTCCTGTTGCTGATATGTACCCTAATCTGCGCGGTCATTACGATGGTCTGGCGTTCAGCGTGCCTGACATCGCTACCCTGGGGGCATGCGATGTAGTGTTCTTCGCCACGCCTCATGGTGTCGCGCATTCCCTGGCGGGCGAACTATTGAACGCTGGCACGCGGGTCATCGATCTATCTGCCGACTTCCGCCTGCAAGACTCGGTGGAGTGGGCCAAGTGGTACGGTCAACCCCACGGCGCGCCAGAGCTGCTCAAGGATGCGGTTTATGGTTTGCCTGAAGTTAACCGTGAGCAAATCAAGCAGGCTCGCCTTATTGCTGTGCCAGGCTGCTACCCAACCGCAACGCAACTGGGTTTCCTGCCGTTGCTGGAAGCCGGGCTTGCCGATAACACGCGTTTGATTGCCGACTGTAAATCCGGTGTCAGCGGAGCGGGTCGTGGCTTGAGCATCGGCTCGCTGTATTCCGAGGCCAATGAAAGCTTCAAGGCTTATGCCGTCAAAGGTCATCGTCACTTGCCGGAAATCACCCAAGGGCTGCGTCGCGCGGCTGGCGGCGATGTCGGTTTGACCTTCGTCCCGCACCTGACGCCAATGATTCGCGGTATTCACTCCACGCTGTACGCCACAGTGGTCGACAAGTCGGTTGATCTGCAGGCCTTGTTCGAGAAGCGTTATGCCAACGAGCCATTTGTAGATGTGATGCCTGCTGGCAGCCACCCGGAAACCCGCAGCGTGCGTGGGGCCAACGTTTGCCGTATCGCGGTCCACCGTCCGCAGGGCGGAGATCTGGTCGTTGTGCTTTCGGTTATCGACAACCTGGTCAAGGGCGCGTCGGGCCAGGCCTTACAGAACATGAACATCATGTTCGGGCTGGACGAGACGCTGGGTCTGTCCCATGCCGGGATGATGCCTTAGAAGCGGTCTTTAGCTTCAAGCTTCAAGCCTCGAGGGGGTGGTGCGACCACTTGCAGCTTGAGGCTTGAAACTTGCCGCTGCTCTGGAATAGTTGACCAATTTTCTGGGAGAAGCGGATAATGCGCGTCATTACGCATTATGACGGCTTAGCGCCGGGAGATATTTAACATGAGCGTCGAATCCTTCACTCCAACGGCTTTGCAATTCACCCATGGTGCTGCGCACAAAGTGAAGACTCTGGTCGATGAAGAGGGTAACGATCGCCTGAAGCTGCGTGTGTTTGTAACCGGCGGCGGTTGTTCAGGTTTTCAGTATGGTTTCACTTTCGATGAAGACGTTGCCGACGATGACACCATTGTTGAGCGCGAAGGCGTGAGCCTTGTGGTCGACCCGATGAGCTTCCAGTACCTGGCGGGTGCTGAAGTGGATTATCAGGAAGGCCTGGAAGGTTCGCGTTTCGTTATCAAGAACCCGAACGCTTCCACTACGTGCGGCTGCGGGTCTTCATTCTCGATCTGATCGTTTTGCACAAATAAAAACGCCGCGCTAATGCGCGGCGTTTTTGTTCGTCTGGAGTCAGGCCGGGTAGATAGCGCCCAGCACTCGCAGACCTTGTGCACCCGTGACGGTCGGGCGATTAGCAGGTACGCCTTCGAGGCAGCAATGAGCGAGCCACGCAAACGCCATGGCTTCAACCCAGTCAGGATCAACGCCGAAAGCAGCGGTGCTGCTGACTTTGGTATTGGGCAACAACTCGGCCAGACGATTAGTCAGCGCAACGTTGTGCGCTCCACCGCCACAGATCAGCAGTTCTTTGGTTTCCGATTGGGCCGATTGCAAGGACTCGGTAATCGCCAGAGCCGTCAGCTCCATCAATGTCGCCTGTACGTTTTCGGCCGAGAGCGTCGGCAACTGGAAGAGATGGTGGTGCAGCCAGCCAAGGTTGAACACCTCTCTGCCTGTGCTCTTCGGACCTTTAGTCAGGAAGAACGGATCGCTGAGCAGCGCTTTCAGCAGTGCAGAATCAACCGTGCCGCTCGCGCCCCATGCACCATCACGGTCAAAACCTTCACCACGCTGTGACTGAATCCACGCATCAAGCAACACGTTGCCTGGGCCGCAGTCGAAGCCGGTTACCGGTCGGTCCAGCTCGATCAGGCTCAGGTTGCTGAAACCGCCAATATTGAGGACGGCGCGACGGTCTTTATTGTCGTCGAACAGCGCCTCATGGAACGCAGGGACCAGAGGTGCGCCCTGACCGCCCGCAGCAATATCGCGACGGCGGAAGTCGCTGACCACGGTGATCTCAGTCAGCTCCGCAAGCAGGGCCGGGTTGCCGATCTGGATACTGAAACCGCGAGCGGGCTCATGGCGAATAGTTTGACCATGGCTACCAATAGCGCGAATCTGCCCGGCAACCATGCCTTGTTGGGTCAGGAGCGTAAGTACGCCTTCCGCTGCCAGACGAACCCATTTCTGCTCGGCAATCGCCGCGCGAGCCAGCTCGTCCGGTCCGCTGGAGCAAAGCCCCAGCAACTCGGCGCGCAAGTCTTCCGGCATCGGGATGTAGTGAGTTGCCAACAGTCTTGGCCGGTCATCCTGCTCAACAAGGGCGATATCGATCCCATCGAGACTGCTGCCGGACATCACACCTATATAAAAGAACGCCATGGCTTATCGTTTGCTCGAGGCCAGCATGGTGGCCTTTTCCTGATCCATACGAGCCATCAACGGCTGGCTCTGCTGCATGAACCGCTGTTTTTCGGATTTGGCGATCGGATCCGCCATCGGCAATTTGCGACCTAGTGGGTCGACGTGCACGCCATTGACCTGGAACTCATAGTGCAAGTGCGGACCTGTCGACAGACCGGTAGTACCAATATAGCCGATCACCTGACCTTGCTTGACGGTCCCGCCAGTCTGGATGCCTTTGGCAAAGCCCTGCATGTGACCGTACAGGGTACGGTAGGTTTCGCCGTGCTGAATGATCACAGTGTTGCCGTATCCACCACGGCGACCAGCGAGTAAGACCTTACCGTCACCGGTGGCTTTGATCGGTGTGCCACGCGGAGCAGCGTAATCGACGCCTTTGTGCGCGCGGATCTTGTTCAGGATGGGGTGCTTGCGGCCCATGGAGAACATGGAGCTGATACGGGCGAAGTCGACCGGCGTGCGAATGAACGCTTTGCGCATGCTGTTGCCGTCGGCGGTGTAGTAATTGGTGTTGCCTTGTTTGTTGGTGTAGCGAATGGCGGAGTAGGACTTGCCCTGATTGGTAAAGCGCGCAGAAAGGATATTGCCAGTGCCAACCGTTTTGCCGTTGATGACCTTCTGCTCGTAGATAACGTCGAATTCGTCACCCTTACGGATGTCCTGAGCGAAGTCGATGTCGTAGCCAAAGATATTGGCCATGTCCATCGTCATGGTGTGCGACAGGCCTGCGCGCTGGGCGGACTGCGACAGGGAATTGGTGATTACGCCGTGTATATAGGCCGTGCGTACATCCGGCTTGCTGATTTCACGATTGAATGTGAAGCCGCTGCCCGTTCTGGACAGGCTGATGCTTTCCAGCTGGCTGAGCTTGGTGTGCAGTTGCTTTAGCTGGCCTTCGGGGGTCAGTTCAAATTGCAGGACCTGACCGTTTTGCAGTCGGCTGAATTGCTTCGCCTCCTTATTACTGGCCATGACCTCGTGCACTGTCGCTGCCGGAAGGCCGACTTTCTCAAACAGGGTGGACAGGGTGTCGCCTTTGGCTACGGTGACTTCCCGGTGATTGGGATCTTTGGCTGCAACGGCAGTAGCTGCAACGTCTCCGGTTGTCTGTGCTTCGTTCGCCGCAGTGTCTTCTGCCTGCTCATCGCCATTGTCGATCTGGGCGAATGGAGATTCTGTTGCCGATTGTGTGGCTTCAGTTGTTTCCAGAGCGTCTTGGTTAGGTGCGCCCTGATCAGCAGGCGCTTCCATATCAAGATTCAAAACAGTTTTTTTGGCTTCGACTTCGCTTGAGGGGAAGACCAAGAGTGCCAGGCTCAGAAGGGCGGCAATGCCGCTGGCTGCGAGCAGGTGGGTCTTGGGATAAAGCGGTGGCGCTTTAGGCGGCGTGTCTATCATAGGTAATTTGACTTTGAAAAAAGATGAATTGGAAAAGATGAATGACATGATGAAGATGAAATAACTGTATAAAATATAACCAAAACCTGTGCGAAGCAACCCTGTGGATGAATCGGTTTTCGATTCGTCCCTTGGCGCTGGGCAAAACTTGTAATTGGGCGCTGATCTTGTATGGTTGGTCCCCTTTTGAAAACGGCTATTAATAGGGGATGGATATGAGGTCGGTTGAAGAGCAGCTGGCGCTGATCAAGCGCGGGGCGGATGAGCTTTTGGTTGAGGCCGAGCTTGTTGCCAAGCTCAAGCGTGGTCAGCCACTGCGTATTAAAGCCGGATTCGATCCTACGGCGCCTGACCTGCACCTGGGTCACACCGTGCTTATTAATAAGCTGCGTCAATTCCAGGAGTTGGGTCACCACGTCATATTCCTGATTGGTGACTTCACCGGCATGATCGGTGATCCGAGTGGCAAGAGCGCGACGCGTCCTCCGCTGACTCGTGAGCAGGTCCTCGACTACGCAGAAACCTACAAGTCCCAAGTGTTCAAGATCCTTGATCCGGCCAAGACCGAGGTGGCTTTCAACTCCACCTGGATGGACAAGCTGAGTCCTGCGGATTTCATTCGTCTGTCGTCCCAATACACCGTGGCCCGGATGCTTGAGCGTGATGATTTCGACAAGCGCTATAAAAGCAGTCAGCCGATCGCGATCCACGAATTCCTCTATCCGTTGGTGCAGGGCTACGACTCTGTCGCTCTGCGTTCCGACGTTGAGCTGGGCGGTACCGACCAGAAGTTCAACTTGCTGATGGGGCGCGAGCTGCAGCGCGCTTATGGGCAGGAAGCACAATGCATTCTCACCATGCCTTTGTTGGAAGGTCTGGATGGTGTGAAGAAGATGTCCAAGTCTCTGGGTAACTACGTAGGTATTCAGGAAGCGCCGGGCATTATGTATAGCAAGCTGGTTTCTATTCCGGATGCGCTGATGTGGCGTTACTTCGAGCTGCTGAGCTTCCGCTCTATGGAAGAGATCAATGGCTTCAAGGCCGATTGCGAGAAGGGTGCAAACCCGCGCGACATCAAAATCAAGCTGGCTGAGGAAATCGTTGCTCGTTTCCATGGCGAAGAGGCAGCTGCCAGTGCGCACCGCTCTGCGGGCAATCGTATGAAGGATGGTGAGCTGCCGGACGATTTGCCGGAAATCTCAGTAAGTGCCCCTGAAGATATGCCCATCTCGGCCGTCCTTAATAAGGCAGGCCTGGTTAAGAACTCTGCAATGGCCAGGGATCTGCTTGCTTCCGGTGGTGTGCGTATAGATGGTGAAGTTGTGGATCGCTCGTTCGTCTTTAAAGTAGGGGCGACCCATGTTTGCCAGGCTGGCAAGAAGGCATTCGGGCGTATTACGCTGGTTTTGGAATAAAGCTGTAATTAGGGGTTGACGGCCCCTCAGATCTCTCTATAATTCGCACCTCTTCTGGCGCAGACAGAACGAAAAACTCCTTGATAATCAACGAGTTGGACGATTAAGTTGGCGAAGAAGAGGCTTCGATGAAGTTGATCGAAAGCGGTGAAAAAAGGCAGTTGACAGCAGGTTGTAACGCTGTAGAATTCGCCTCCCGCTAACGAGCAGCGTGATGTTGATCGAAGCGCAAGTGGTTGAAGTTGATGAGGAAACTTTGAAAACTTCTTAAAATAACCGCTTGACAGATACAGAGGCTGCTGTAGAATGCGCGCCTCGGTTGAGACGAAAGACTCTTAACCAACCGCTCTTTAACAATTGAATCAAGCAATTCGTGTGGGTGCTTGCGCTGTCAGACTGAAGTCAACAGATTATCAGCATCGTAAGTTACTCCGCGAGAAATCAAAGAAATAACCAACGATTGCTGAGCCAAGTTTAGGGTTTTCTCAAAACCCAAAGATGTTTGAACTGAAGAGTTTGATCATGGCTCAGATTGAACGCTGGCGGCAGGCCTAACACATGCAAGTCGAGCGGCAGCACGGGTACTTGTACCTGGTGGCGAGCGGCGGACGGGTGAGTAATGCCTAGGAATCTGCCTGGTAGTGGGGGATAACGCTCGGAAACGGACGCTAATACCGCATACGTCCTACGGGAGAAAGCAGGGGACCTTCGGGCCTTGCGCTATCAGATGAGCCTAGGTCGGATTAGCTAGTTGGTGAGGTAATGGCTCACCAAGGCGACGATCCGTAACTGGTCTGAGAGGATGATCAGTCACACTGGAACTGAGACACGGTCCAGACTCCTACGGGAGGCAGCAGTGGGGAATATTGGACAATGGGCGAAAGCCTGATCCAGCCATGCCGCGTGTGTGAAGAAGGTCTTCGGATTGTAAAGCACTTTAAGTTGGGAGGAAGGGCATTTACCTAATACGTAAGTGTTTTGACGTTACCGACAGAATAAGCACCGGCTAACTCTGTGCCAGCAGCCGCGGTAATACAGAGGGTGCAAGCGTTAATCGGAATTACTGGGCGTAAAGCGCGCGTAGGTGGTTTGTTAAGTTGGATGTGAAATCCCCGGGCTCAACCTGGGAACTGCATCCAAAACTGGCAAGCTAGAGTATGGTAGAGGGTGGTGGAATTTCCTGTGTAGCGGTGAAATGCGTAGATATAGGAAGGAACACCAGTGGCGAAGGCGACCACCTGGACTGATACTGACACTGAGGTGCGAAAGCGTGGGGAGCAAACAGGATTAGATACCCTGGTAGTCCACGCCGTAAACGATGTCAACTAGCCGTTGGGAGCCTTGAGCTCTTAGTGGCGCAGCTAACGCATTAAGTTGACCGCCTGGGGAGTACGGCCGCAAGGTTAAAACTCAAATGAATTGACGGGGGCCCGCACAAGCGGTGGAGCATGTGGTTTAATTCGAAGCAACGCGAAGAACCTTACCAGGCCTTGACATCCAATGAACTTTCCAGAGATGGATTGGTGCCTTCGGGAACATTGAGACAGGTGCTGCATGGCTGTCGTCAGCTCGTGTCGTGAGATGTTGGGTTAAGTCCCGTAACGAGCGCAACCCTTGTCCTTAGTTACCAGCACGTTATGGTGGGCACTCTAAGGAGACTGCCGGTGACAAACCGGAGGAAGGTGGGGATGACGTCAAGTCATCATGGCCCTTACGGCCTGGGCTACACACGTGCTACAATGGTCGGTACAGAGGGTTGCCAAGCCGCGAGGTGGAGCTAATCCCATAAAACCGATCGTAGTCCGGATCGCAGTCTGCAACTCGACTGCGTGAAGTCGGAATCGCTAGTAATCGCGAATCAGAATGTCGCGGTGAATACGTTCCCGGGCCTTGTACACACCGCCCGTCACACCATGGGAGTGGGTTGCACCAGAAGTAGCTAGTCTAACCTTCGGGGGGACGGTTACCACGGTGTGATTCATGACTGGGGTGAAGTCGTAACAAGGTAGCCGTAGGGGAACCTGCGGCTGGATCACCTCCTTAATCGACGACTCAGCTGCAGTACAAGCTCCCACACGAATTGCTTGATTCATTGAAGAAGACGATTAGAAGCAGCTTTAAGCTCCAAGCTGATAGCTCACGCTAGCGGCTACAAGCTCGAAATTGGGTCTGTAGCTCAGTTGGTTAGAGCGCACCCCT
Source organism: Pseudomonas caspiana (assembly GCF_040224095.2). Classification (NCBI taxonomy): domain Bacteria; kingdom Pseudomonadati; phylum Pseudomonadota; class Gammaproteobacteria; order Pseudomonadales; family Pseudomonadaceae; genus Pseudomonas; species Pseudomonas caspiana. The sequence goes on from NZ_CP167995.1 coordinate 282,730, forward strand.
GATAAGGGTGAGGTCGGCAGTTCGAATCTGCCCAGACCCACCAATTTTGTGTGGGAAACGCCTGTAGAAATACGGGGCCATAGCTCAGCTGGGAGAGCGCCTGCCTTGCACGCAGGAGGTCAGCGGTTCGATCCCGCTTGGCTCCACCACTTACTGCTTCTGTTTGAAAGCTTAGAAATGAGCACTCCATCGGTTCGATGGTGAGTGTTGATTTCTAGTCTTTGATTAGATCGTTCTTTAAAAATTTGGGTATGTGATAGAAATATAGACTGGGCACCTCTTTCACTGGTGTGTGTCCAGGCTAAGGTAAAGTTTGTGAGAACAAACTTTCGGCGAATGTCGTCTTCACAGTATAACCAGATTGCTTGGGGTTATATGGTCAAGTGAAGAAGCGCATACGGTGGATGCCTTGGCAGTCAGAGGCGATGAAAGACGTGGTAGCCTGCGAAAAGCTTCGGGGAGTCGGCAAACAGACTGTGATCCGGAGATGTCTGAATGGGGGAACCCAACTGTCATAAGACAGTTACCTTACACTGAATACATAGGTGTATGGAGCGAACCAGGGGAACTGAAACATCTAAGTACCCTGAGGAAAAGAAATCAACCGAGATTCCCTTAGTAGTGGCGAGCGAACGGGGACCAGCCCTTAAGTGGCTTTGAGATTAGCGGAACGCTCTGGAAAGTGCGGCCATAGTGGGTGATAGCCCTGTACGCGAAAATCTCTTTGTCATGAAATCGAGTAGGACGGGGCACGAGAAACCTTGTCTGAACATGGGGGGACCATCCTCCAAGGCTAAATACTACTGACTGACCGATAGTGAACTAGTACCGTGAGGGAAAGGCGAAAAGAACCCCGGAGAGGGGAGTGAAATAGATCCTGAAACCGTATGCGTACAAGCAGTGGGAGCCTACTTTGTTAGGTGACTGCGTACCTTTTGTATAATGGGTCAGCGACTTATTTTCAGTGGCGAGCTTAACCGAATAGGGGAGGCGTAGCGAAAGCGAGTCTTAATAGGGCGTCTAGTCGCTGGGAATAGACCCGAAACCGGGCGATCTATCCATGGGCAGGTTGAAGGTTGGGTAACACTAACTGGAGGACCGAACCGACTACCGTTGAAAAGTTAGCGGATGACCTGTGGATCGGAGTGAAAGGCTAATCAAGCTCGGAGATAGCTGGTTCTCCTCGAAAGCTATTTAGGTAGCGCCTCATGTATCACTGTAGGGGGTAGAGCACTGTTTCGGCTAGGGGGTCATCCCGACTTACCAAACCGATGCAAACTCCGAATACCTACAAGTGCCGAGCATGGGAGACACACGGCGGGTGCTAACGTCCGTCGTGAAAAGGGAAACAACCCAGACCGTCAGCTAAGGTCCCAAAATCCTGGTTAAGTGGGAAACGATGTGGGAAGGCTTAGACAGCTAGGAGGTTGGCTTAGAAGCAGCCACCCTTTAAAGAAAGCGTAATAGCTCACTAGTCGAGTCGGCCTGCGCGGAAGATGTAACGGGGCTCAAACCAGGTACCGAAGCTACGGGTATCATCTTTTGATGATGCGGTAGAGGAGCGTTCTGTAAGCCTGTGAAGGTGAGTTGAGAAGCTTGCTGGAGGTATCAGAAGTGCGAATGCTGACATGAGTAACGACAATGGGTGTGAAAAACACCCACGCCGAAAGACCAAGGTTTCCTGCGCAACGTTAATCGACGCAGGGTTAGTCGGTCCCTAAGGCGAGGCTGAAAAGCGTAGTCGATGGAAAACAGGTTAATATTCCTGTACTTCTGGTTATTGCGATGGAGGGACGGAGAAGGCTAGGCCAGCTTGGCGTTGGTTGTCCAAGTTTAAGGTGGTAGGCTGAGATCTTAGGTAAATCCGGGATCTTAAGGCCGAGAGCTGATGACGAGTGTTCTTTTAGAACACGAAGTGGTTGATGCCATGCTTCCAAGAAAAGCTTCTAAGCTTCAGGTAACCAGGAACCGTACCCCAAACCGACACAGGTGGTTGGGTAGAGAATACCAAGGCGCTTGAGAGAACTCGGGTGAAGGAACTAGGCAAAATGGCACCGTAACTTCGGGAGAAGGTGCGCCGGTGAGGGTGAAGGACTTGCTCCGTAAGCTCATGCCGGTCGAAGATACCAGGCCGCTGCGACTGTTTATTAAAAACACAGCACTCTGCAAACACGAAAGTGGACGTATAGGGTGTGACGCCTGCCCGGTGCCGGAAGGTTAATTGATGGGGTTAGCTAACGCGAAGCTCTTGATCGAAGCCCCGGTAAACGGCGGCCGTAACTATAACGGTCCTAAGGTAGCGAAATTCCTTGTCGGGTAAGTTCCGACCTGCACGAATGGCGTAACGATGGCGGCGCTGTCTCCACCCGAGACTCAGTGAAATTGAAATCGCTGTGAAGATGCAGTGTATCCGCGGCTAGACGGAAAGACCCCGTGAACCTTTACTATAGCTTTGCACTGGACTTTGAATTTGCTTGTGTAGGATAGGTGGGAGGCTTTGAAGCGTGGACGCCAGTCTGCGTGGAGCCATCCTTGAAATACCACCCTGGCAACTTTGAGGTTCTAACTCAGGTCCGTCATCCGGATCGAGGACAGTGTATGGTGGGTAGTTTGACTGGGGCGGTCTCCTCCTAAAGAGTAACGGAGGAGTACGAAGGTGCGCTCAGACCGGTCGGAAATCGGTCGTAGAGTATAAAGGCAAAAGCGCGCTTGACTGCGAGACAGACACGTCGAGCAGGTACGAAAGTAGGTCTTAGTGATCCGGTGGTTCTGTATGGAAGGGCCATCGCTCAACGGATAAAAGGTACTCCGGGGATAACAGGCTGATACCGCCCAAGAGTTCATATCGACGGCGGTGTTTGGCACCTCGATGTCGGCTCATCACATCCTGGGGCTGAAGCCGGTCCCAAGGGTATGGCTGTTCGCCATTTAAAGTGGTACGCGAGCTGGGTTTAGAACGTCGTGAGACAGTTCGGTCCCTATCTGCCGTGGACGTTTGAGATTTGAGAGGGGCTGCTCCTAGTACGAGAGGACCGGAGTGGACGAACCTCTGGTGTTCCGGTTGTCACGCCAGTGGCATTGCCGGGTAGCTATGTTCGGAAAAGATAACCGCTGAAAGCATCTAAGCGGGAAACTTGCCTCAAGATGAGATCTCACTGGAACCTTGAGTTCCCTGAAGGGCCGTCGAAGACTACGACGTTGATAGGTGGGGTGTGTAAGCGCTGTGAGGCGTTGAGCTAACCCATACTAATTGCCCGTGAGGCTTGACCATATAACACCCAAGCAATCTGCGACCTTCTCTTAAAAAGAGCAGGGCATCAGATTGCGGTGACTGTGAAGACGACACGAACCGAAAGTTTGTTCGCACACTGAACCTGATCTATCACATACCCATTGGCTGGAGCGTCACCCGCAAGGGCAACGAGCCGGCAACCGAATTTCTTGACGACCATAGAGCATTGGAACCACCTGATCCCATCCCGAACTCAGTAGTGAAACGATGTATCGCCGATGGTAGTGTGGGGTTTCCCCATGTGAGAGTAGGTCATCGTCAAGATTAAATTCCAGAACCCCTGATCGCTTACGCGTTCAGGGGTTTTGTTTGTGCGCGAAAAAAAGACCGCCTCTTGCATAACCGTAGGACCGGCTTCAGCCGGAGGGCATCATACGCCCCGACGCTGATCTTCGGCTGACTGCGCGTTCTGTCTACCGCACCTCTTCACAGCCTTGGATTGCCACGCCAAGCCATACTGGATCTTGGTGTTTGGTCTCTCTGGCAGCAATCTGAAATTAACCTCGTGTCGTTTCTATGCATCGTCGGCTTGCGTGGCTATCATGCGAGCCTTATTGCATGGCGATCTTTAAATGCTGACGTTGTTGAAGCTCCTTGAGGATGGGAAATTTCATTCTGGGCAGGCTCTGGGGCAAGCTCTCGGGGTTAGTCGTACTTCTGTGTGGAAGCAGCTTCAGCAGCTAGAGTCTGAGTTGAACATCCGTGTTCATAAAATCAGAGGGCGGGGCTATAGGCTGGAGAGTCCGATATCCCTGCTGGTCGCTGGTGAAGTATCTGCCGCCGCCGGTAAGGCGAGTGCATGGCCGATTGTTGTCTACGATTCAATTGGTTCCACCAACGCTGCAGCTATGAAGTTGATTGCTGAAAACTCACCTCCCCCACCTTTCGTTGTCTTGGCGGAGCGGCAAACCGCTGGTCGCGGTCGGCGGGGTCGAACGTGGATTAGCCCATTTGGCGAGAACATCTACTACAGTCTGGCCCTTCGGATTGATGGGGGAATGCGCCAGTTGGACGGGATGAGTCTCCTGATAGGTCTTGCGGTCTTGAAGACGTTGCGGGAAATGGGTGTTCAAGGCGCTGGCTTAAAGTGGCCGAATGACGTCCTGGTAGGGCGGCGCAAGATTGCTGGAATACTTCTGGAATTGGTAGGTGATCCAGCGGATGTGTGTCACGTGGTCATCGGTGTTGGCATCAACGTGAACATGCGTGCGACGGAAGAGGTGGATCAGCTATGGACCTCTTTAAGGCTGGAGGTTGGAACGCTCGCCAGCCGTAACGAGTTGGCTGGTAAATTGACGAGCAATATCGAAGAGTATTTATCGGTGCACCAGAATTCAGGCTTTGAAGTGTTCAGGTCTGAGTGGGAAAACAATCACTTATGGCAAGGCTGTGCTGTCTGTTTGCTTGCGGGCACTCAGGCGGTTGAGGGTGTTGTCTTGGGTATCGATTCACAGGGCGCGCTGCGATTGCAGGTTGGGAGCGACGAAAAAGTGTTCAGCGGTGGAGAGCTCAGCTTGAGGTTGCGTGATGATACTTGAGCTGGATTGCGGGAATAGCTTTATAAAGTGGCGCGTGATTCGGCAGGGGGCGCCAGTAGTTGTATCGGGTGGTGTGGTTGACTCGGATGACAAGCTGATAGGCGCTGTCGCTTCTACCCCAGGATTACTCCTTCGACATAGTCGCATGGTTAGCGTGCGGAGTCCGGAGGAGACTCAGAAGCTGGCTGCTGCGATTAAAGCGTCGTTTGGCCTTGAGACCCAATGTGCGGAGTCGGCCAAGGTGCTGGCGGGTGTCAAAAATGGTTATGAGGCTTATGAGCGGCTCGGTCTGGATCGATGGTTGGCGTTGGTAGGTGCTTACGCGACTGTAGGGGCGGCGTGCCTCGTACTTGATCTGGGGACGGCAGTCACCTCGGATTTTGTCAGTGTCGATGGGGAGCATCTTGGTGGCTTCATCTGTCCTGGTATGCCGCTTATGCGTGGGCAGCTCCGTACCCATACGCGACGTATTCGGTACGATGATGCGGCGGCGGAGGAGGCGCATTCCAGCTTCGCTCCTGGGCGCACGACTGCGGAGGCTGTGGAGCGAGGCTGCGCCCTGATGCTGAGAGGCTTCGCTGCGTCGCAGCTAGAGCTTGCTCATCAGTATTTGGGGGATGACTTTGTCGTCTTTGTGACTGGTGGGGATGCAGAGCTCGTCAAGGGCGTCATGCCAAGCGCAAGACATGTTCCTGATCTGGTGTTTACAGGCCTGGCACTGGCCTGCCCTTTGCTCTGAGGTTTCTATGCGGTGGTTATTTCTTTTATTGCTGATGCTAAACGGCTTTTACTATGTCTGGCATCAGCAAGAGGCACCGTTGAGGGCTAAAGAAGTTTTGCCGTTATCTCTGCATCGGGCTGAACAGCAGAACATACATTTGCTCAGTGAGTCCGGTGCGCAGGGTAATCAAGTGTCAGATCGAGAGTCTCAGGACAAATGTCTCTATCTTGGCGGTTTTGAACGCCAGGACGAGGCTCGAACGGTTGAGCAGAGGCTCATGAGTCTCGATGTTCAGGCGCAGTTTCAGGCGCAGCATCTTGGTGGTATTAATACGTACTGGGTCAAAATAGACCCTGTCAGTCGCAGGCTTGTCGGAGATAGCCTTATCGCTGGGCTCGTGCAGGATTTCCCTGAGTTAAAAAACAAAATAATGTTGTGCGAAGGCATTGCAACCGGGGAGTAGTTTGCATAGAATGGCGCCCGCTTCGCAGTGCTTGATAGTTTGTTCAGGGCTGCAAAGCGATCGTCAACGCATGTAACCTCAGGTTTTTACTGAGAAAAAGGTTGACAGAAGGGTGGCATGAGTTGAGAATGCTGCCTCGTTCAGGAGGGGTTCCCGAGCGGCCAAAGGGATCAGACTGTAAATCTGACGTCTACGACTTCGAAGGTTCGAATCCTTCTCCCTCCACCATATTTCAGGCTGTGCAGCAAGTTAGGCGGGTATAGTTTAGTGGTAGAACCTCAGCCTTCCAAGCTGATGATGCGGGTTCGATTCCCGCTACCCGCTCCAGATTTGCTGTATGTCCAAAGAGTTTGCTCTTGTAGCTCAGTTGGTAGAGCACACCCTTGGTAAGGGTGAGGTCAGCGGTTCAAATCCGCTCAAGAGCTCCATTATAAAGGCAGATATGAAAATATCTGCCTTTGTTTTACTAGTCGGCTTGCTGTCATTTCGAGGCGATTAGTTATCTGGTTTTTAGTGTTGTATCTTTCCTTTGTGGGTGGGTATATCGGTAAGGGCCAGAATGCTGTTGAAAAATTCTTGTTGGGCTGGCATATTGGTCGGCCTGATTTTGCTTTTAGGTCAGTAGCTCAATTGGCAGAGCGACGGTCTCCAAAACCGTAGGTTGGGGGTTCGATTCCCTCCTGACCTGCCAGATTCATTAGGTTGTATCTGGCTTTCTTTTCACAGGATTATCGTAGATGACTCTCAAGGCTGAAGCCCAAGAATCTCGCTTCGATCTGCTCAAGTGGCTGGTTGTGGTCGCTCTGGTAGTGGTTGGGGTTGTCGGTAATCAATACTACTCAGCTCAACCTATCTTGTATCGCGTCCTGGTCTTGCTCGTGCTGGCTGGGGTTGCTGCATTTGTTGGTTTGCAGACTGCTAGAGGCAAGGCTTTCTTTGTTTTGGCTAAGGAAGCTCGTGCTGAAATTCGCAAAGTCGTTTGGCCGACTCGCCAAGAAACCACTCAGACCACGTTGATTGTTGTGGCTGTTGTTCTGGTTATGGCGTTGCTGTTGTGGGGTCTTGATTCCCTGCTCGGCTGGCTTGTTTCCTTGATTGTTGGCTAAGGGTGTCCCGTGGCTAAGCGTTGGTACGTAGTGCATGCTTATTCGGGTTACGAAAAGCATGTAATGCGCTCGTTGATCGAGCGTGTGAAGCTGGCTGGCATGGAAGATGGCTTCGGCGAAATTCTGGTTCCCACTGAAGAAGTGGTGGAAATGCGTAACGGCCAGAAGCGCAAAAGCGAGCGTAAATTCTTTCCAGGTTATGTGCTGGTCCAGATGGACATGAATGAAGGTACTTGGCACTTGGTCAAGGATACTCCTCGTGTCATGGGCTTCATTGGCGGCACGGCTGACAAGCCTGCGCCGATTACAGATAAAGAAGCTGACGCGATTCTTCGTCGCGTTGCTGATGGCAGTGATAAGCCTAAGCCTAAGACTCTGTTTGAGCCAGGTGAAGTGGTTCGTGTCACAGACGGTCCTTTTGCAGATTTTAACGGTACTGTCGAAGAAGTTAACTACGAGAAGAGCCGCATTCAAGTTGCAGTGCTCATTTTCGGTCGCTCCACTCCGGTGGAGCTGGAGTTCAGTCAGGTCGAAAAGGTCTAGCTGAGCGAGAATCCCATACCCCGTAGCCATAGGCTGTGGGGTTTTTTCGTCACTGGGATAAACGTGCAAGTAACCGGGGAGCCTTGATTGGCGTTTGAACCCGTAATTGGAGTGCCTCATGGCCAAGAAAATTACCGCTTACATCAAGCTGCAAGTGAAAGCTGCTCAAGCTAACCCAAGCCCGCCAGTCGGTCCGGCCCTGGGTCAGCACGGCGTGAACATCATGGAATTCTGCAAGGCCTTCAACGCCCGTACTCAGGGTCTTGAGCCAGGTCTGCCGACTCCAGTGATCATCACTGTCTATAGCGACCGTAGCTTCACTTTCGAAACAAAGAGCACCCCTGCTTCGGTTCTGCTGAAGAAAGCTGCTGGTCTGACTAGCGGTTCGGCACGTCCGAACACCGTTAAAGTTGGCACCGTGACTCGTGCACAGCTGGAAGATATCGCTAAAGCAAAAAATGCGGATCTGACTGCTGCTGACATGGAAGCGGCCGTGCGTACCATCGCCGGTTCCGCTCGTAGCATGGGCCTTAACGTGGAGGGTGTGTAATGGCTAAGCTGACTAAGCGCCAAAAAGCTATCGCGGCTAAAATCGAGCCGGGCAAATCTTACAGCTTCACCGACGCAGCTACCTTGCTGGCCGAGCTGTCGACCGTCAAGTTCAGCGAGTCTGTAGACGTTGCTGTAAACCTCGGTGTTGACCCGCGTAAATCTGACCAGGTTGTTCGTAGCGCTACTGTGCTGCCGCACGGCACTGGTAAGACCGTTCGCGTTGCTGTGTTCACCCAGGGTCCTGCTGCTGAAGCTGCTCTGGCTGCCGGCGCTGATCGCGTTGGTATGGACGACCTGGCTGCCGAAATGAAAGGCGGCGACCTGAACTATGACGTGGTTATCGCTTCTCCGGACGCGATGCGTGTTGTTGGTCAGTTGGGTCAGATCCTCGGTCCTCGCGGCCTGATGCCTAACCCTAAGGTCGGCACTGTTACTCCTGACGTTGCTAACGCCGTCAAGAATGCCAAGGCTGGTCAGGTTCGTTATCGCACCGACAAGAACGGCATCATCCACACTTCAGTTGGTAAAGTCGGTTTCGACGCTGTCAAGCTGAAAGAAAACGTTGAAGCCCTGATCGCTGATTTGAAGCGTATCAAGCCAGCTTCCTCGAAAGGTATTTATGTTAAGCGCGTAACCTTGAGCACCACTATGGGCCCAGGCCTGGTGATCGACCAGGGTTCCCTGGACGCGTAAGACAAATTGGTGCGCTCGTCGCACCAATGAAAAAATTGGGGTCCCTGCCTCGCGGGGGCTATCCAAGACCGTAGGCGGCGCAAGTCTTAAAATACAAGCCTACGCAGATGGTGCTCCCGGTTCCTTACCGAATCAGACACCAAAACGACATCCGGCTTAGGTCAGATGAAACGGTAACAAGCAGGAGTTAAACCCGTGGCAATTAAACTCGAAGACAAGAAGGCCATCGTCGCTGAAGTCAACGAGGCTGCCAAAGTCGCTCTGTCTGCTGTCGTGGCTGATGCCCGTGGCGTGACAGTAGGCGCAATGACCGGACTCCGTAAAGAGGCTCGTGAAGCTGGTGTTTATGTGCGCGTAGTACGTAACACACTGCTCAAGCGCGCTGTTGAAGGGACTGATTTCAGTGTTCTCAACGACGCGTTCACCGGCCCGACCCTGATTGCATTCTCTAACGAACATCCTGGCGCTGCCGCCCGTTTGTTCAAAGAGTTTGCCAAGGGTCAGGATAAGTTCGAGATCAAGGCAGCTGCGTTCGAGGGCAAGTTCCTCGCAGCTAATCAGATCGACGTACTGGCAACCTTGCCGACCCGTGACGAAGCAATTTCCCAGCTGATGAGCGTGATTCAAGGCGCTACCAGCAAGTTGGCTCGTACTCTGGCGGCTATTCGCGACCAAAAAGAAGCTACTGCAGCCTAAGGCTCCGTACCTCCTTTCGCGTATTTTTGTTTATTTCGATGGTCGCGTAGGCCGTCCCCCAATTCAGGAATTAGATTCATGTCTATCTCTCAAGACGATATCCTCAACGCAGTTGGCGAAATGTCCGTTCTGCAGGTTGTTGAGCTGATCAAAGCTTTCGAAGAGAAGTTCGGTGTTACTGCCGCTGCTGCTTCTGCTGGTCCAGCTGCTGCTGCCGCTGTTGTTGAAGAGCAAACTGAATTCAACGTCATGCTGACCGAAGCTGGCGAGAAGAAAGTTAACGTGATCAAGGCTGTACGTGAACTGACCGGTCTGGGCTTGAAAGAAGCCAAGGCAGTAGTTGACGGCGCACCAGCAATGGTTCTGGAAGCAGTTGCGAAAGACGCTGCTGACAAAGCCAAAGCTACGCTGGAAGAAGCAGGCGCTAAAGTCGAGCTGAAGTAAGTATCGACTTTGAGTGTCCAGCCCAAGCGTTAAGCGAAAGGCTGATGGCTGGTGGCTCTTGCCACCGGCCTTTTTCCGTTATAGATGACTGGCTCGGCCGGTATCCATAACGTGTAAAACCACCGGTGATGGTGGCGCAAACCAAGGGGTTTGCACGATTTTCTGGCTGTTCCCGTCGGGAGGAGCCAAACAAGCAGGTGACCAAGCTGGGGAACGCTGATGGCTTACTCATATACTGAGAAAAAACGTATCCGCAAGGACTTTAGCAAGTTGCCGGACGTAATGGATGTGCCTTATCTCCTGGCCATCCAGCTGGATTCGTATCGCGAATTCCTGCAAGCGGGAGCGACCAAAGATCAGTTCCGCGACGTCGGTCTGCATGCAGCCTTCAAATCCGTTTTCCCGATCATCAGCTACTCCGGCAATGCTGCGCTGGAGTATGTAGGTTATCGCTTGGGCGAACCGGCATTTGATGTCAAAGAGTGCGTGCTGCGCGGTGTGACTTACGCTGTACCTCTGCGAGTAAAAGTCCGTTTGATCATTTTCGACAAAGAATCGTCGAACAAAGCGATCAAGGACATCAAAGAGCAAGAAGTCTACATGGGTGAAATCCCCCTGATGACTGAAAACGGCACCTTTGTAATCAATGGTACCGAGCGCGTTATCGTTTCCCAGCTGCACCGTTCCCCGGGCGTGTTCTTTGACCACGACCGCGGCAAGACGCACAGCTCCGGCAAGCTGCTCTACTCCGCTCGCATCATTCCTTACCGTGGTTCGTGGCTGGACTTCGAGTTCGATCCAAAGGACTGTGTATTCGTCCGTATCGACCGTCGTCGTAAGCTGCCTGCTTCGGTACTGCTGCGCGCGCTGGGCTACACGACCGAGCAGGTCCTGGATGCTTTCTATACCACCAACGTATTCCACGTAGAAGGTGAAAACCTCAGCCTGGAACTGGTGCCTCAGCGCCTGCGTGGCGAAATTGCCGTTCTGGATATCCTGGACGACAAAGGCAAGGTTATTGTTGAGCAAGGTCGCCGTATTACCGCTCGCCACATCAACCAGTTGGAAAAAGCCGGTATCAAGCAGTTGCAAGTGCCTCTGGACTACGTCCTGGGTCGCACCACTGCCAAAGTTGTCGTGCATCCGGCAACCGGCGAAATCATCGCTGAGTGCAACACCGAGCTGAACACCGAAATCCTGGCGAAGATCGCCAAGGCTCAGGTTGTTCGCATCGAAACGTTGTACACCAACGATATCGACTGTGGTCCATTCATTTCCGACACGCTGAAGATCGATTCCACCAGCAATCAGCTGGAAGCGCTGGTTGAGATCTATCGCATGATGCGTCCGGGCGAGCCTCCTACCAAGGACGCTGCAGAGACCCTGTTCAACAACCTGTTCTTCAGCCCGGAGCGCTATGACCTCTCTGCTGTAGGCCGGATGAAGTTCAACCGTCGTATCGGTCGCACCGAGATCGAAGGTTCGGGTGTTCTGTGCAAAGAAGATATCGTCGCCGTTCTCAAGACGCTGGTTGATATCCGTAACGGTAAAGGCATCGTCGACGACATCGACCACTTGGGTAACCGTCGTGTTCGTTGTGTTGGCGAAATGGCTGAAAACCAGTTCCGCGTTGGCTTGGTGCGTGTTGAACGTGCAGTCAAAGAGCGTCTGTCGATGGCAGAAAGCGAAGGCCTGATGCCTCAGGACCTGATCAACGCCAAGCCAGTTGCTGCAGCGGTTAAAGAGTTCTTCGGTTCTAGTCAGCTTTCCCAGTTCATGGACCAGAACAACCCGCTGTCCGAGATCACTCACAAGCGTCGCGTCTCTGCACTCGGCCCTGGCGGTCTGACTCGTGAGCGTGCTGGCTTTGAGGTTCGTGACGTTCACCCGACTCACTACGGTCGTGTATGCCCGATTGAGACGCCGGAAGGTCCGAACATCGGTCTGATCAACTCCTTGGCTGCTTATGCGCGTACCAACCAGTACGGCTTCCTGGAAAGCCCGTACCGTGTTGTTAAAGATGCTTTGGTAACTGACGAAATCGTTTTCCTTTCGGCTATCGAGGAAGCGGATCACGTCATCGCCCAGGCTTCTGCGGCGATGAACGACAAGAAGGTCCTGATCGACGAGCTGGTTGCTGTACGTCACTTGAACGAGTTCACCGTCAAGGCTCCAGAAGACGTGACGCTGATGGACGTATCGCCGAAGCAGGTAGTTTCGGTTGCGGCGTCTCTGATCCCGTTCCTCGAGCACGACGACGCCAACCGTGCGTTGATGGGTTCGAACATGCAGCGTCAGGCTGTGCCTACTCTGCGTGCTGACAAGCCGCTGGTAGGTACTGGCATGGAGCGCAACGTGGCTCGCGACTCCGGCGTTTGCGTCGTGGCTCGTCGTGGCGGCGTGATCGACTCTGTTGATGCAAGCCGTATCGTGGTTCGTGTTGCTGATGACGAAGTTGAAACCGGTGAAGCTGGTGTCGACATCTACAACCTGACCAAGTACACCCGCTCCAACCAGAACACCTGCATCAACCAGCGTCCGCTGGTGAGCAAAGGTGATCGTGTTGAGCGTAGCGATATTATGGCTGACGGTCCGTCCACCGATATGGGTGAGCTGGCTCTGGGTCAGAACATGCGCATCGCGTTCATGGCGTGGAACGGCTTCAACTTCGAAGACTCCATCTGCCTGTCCGAGCGTGTTGTTCAGGAAGATCGTTTCACCACGATCCACATTCAGGAATTGACCTGTGTGGCGCGTGACACCAAGCTTGGGCCTGAAGAAATCACTGCAGACATCCCGAACGTGGGTGAAGCTGCACTGAACAAACTGGACGAAGCCGGTATCGTTTACGTAGGTGCTGAAGTTGGCGCTGGCGACATTCTGGTAGGTAAGGTCACCCCTAAAGGCGAGACCCAGCTCACTCCAGAAGAAAAACTGCTGCGCGCTATCTTCGGTGAGAAGGCAAGCGACGTTAAAGACACATCCCTGCGCGTACCTACCGGTACCAAAGGTACTGTCATCGACGTTCAGGTCTTCACCCGTGATGGTGTTGAGCGTGACGCTCGCGCACTGTCCATCGAGAAGACTCAGCTGGACGAGATCCGCAAGGACTTGAACGAAGAGTTCCGTATCGTTGAAGGCGCTACTTTCGAACGTCTGCGTTCCGCTCTGGTTGGCCGTAAGGTCGAAGGCGGCGCTGGCTTGAAGAAAGGCCAGGACATCACCGACGAAGTTCTCGACGGTCTTGAGCACGGCCAGTGGTTCAAACTGCGCATGGCTGAAGATGCGCTGAATGAGCAGCTCGAGAAAGCTCAGGCTTACATCGTTGATCGTCGCCGTCTTCTGGATGACAAGTTCGAAGACAAGAAACGCAAACTGCAGCAGGGCGATGACCTGGCTCCAGGCGTTCTGAAAATCGTCAAGGTTTACCTGGCAATCCGTCGTCGCATCCAGCCGGGCGACAAGATGGCCGGTCGTCACGGTAACAAGGGTGTGGTCTCCGTGATCATGCCTGTTGAGGATATGCCGCACGATGCCAATGGCACGCCGGTCGATATCGTTCTCAACCCGTTGGGCGTACCTTCGCGTATGAACGTTGGTCAGATTCTCGAAACTCACCTGGGTCTAGCGGCCAAGGGCTTGGGCGAGAAGATCAACCGCATGCTCGAGGAGCAGCGTAAAGTTGCTGAACTGCGTAAGTTCCTGACCGAGATCTATAACGAGATCGGTGGTCGTCAAGAGAAACTGGAAGACTTTAGCGATAAAGAAATCCTGGATCTGGCGAAGAACCTGCGTAATGGTGTGCCAATGGCTACGCCAGTGTTCGACGGTGCCAAAGAAGTTGAAATCAAGGCAATGCTGAAACTGGCGGATATGCCAGAGAGCGGCCAGATGCAGCTGTTCGATGGTCGCACCGGCAACAAGTTTGAGCGTCCGGTTACTGTTGGCTACATGTACATGCTGAAGCTGAACCACTTGGTGGACGACAAGATGCATGCGCGTTCCACTGGTTCTTACAGCCTCGTTACCCAGCAGCCGCTGGGTGGTAAGGCTCAGTTCGGTGGTCAGCGTTTCGGGGAGATGGAGGTGTGGGCGCTGGAAGCATACGGCGCGGCCTACACTCTGCAGGAAATGCTCACAGTGAAGTCGGACGATGTGAACGGCCGTACCAAGATGTACAAAAACATCGTGGATGGCGATCACCGTATGGAGCCGGGCATGCCCGAGTCCTTCAACGTGTTGATCAAAGAAATCCGTTCGCTCGGCATCGATATCGATCTGGAAACCGAATAACACGTGACGCGAATCGAGGGTGGGTCGGTATGACTGCCCTCTGCTCCGCCAGGAGGAAAGGCCTTGAAAGACCTACTGAATTTGCTGAAAAACCAGGGTCAAGTCGAAGAGTTCGACGCCATCCGTATTGGGTTGGCATCGCCTGAGATGATCCGTTCGTGGTCGTTCGGTGAAGTTAAAAAGCCGGAAACCATCAACTACCGTACGTTCAAACCTGAGCGTGACGGCTTGTTCTGCGCCAAGATCTTTGGTCCGGTCAAGGATTACGAGTGCCTGTGCGGTAAGTACAAGCGCCTGAAACACCGTGGTGTGATCTGCGAGAAGTGCGGCGTTGAAGTTGCGCTGGCCAAGGTCCGTCGTGAGCGTATGGCTCACATCGAACTGGCATCGCCTGTTGCCCACATCTGGTTCCTGAAGTCGCTGCCGTCCCGTATCGGTTTGCTGATGGACATGACCCTGCGCGATATCGAGCGTGTTCTCTATTTCGAGAGCTATGTCGTAATCGATCCGGGCATGACCACTCTTGAAAAAGGTCAGCTGCTGAACGATGAGCAGTACTTTGAAGCTTTGGAAGAGTTCGGTGACGACTTCGACGCCCGTATGGGTGCTGAAGCTGTTCGTGAGCTCCTGCACGCTATCGATCTGGAGCACGAGATTGGCCGTCTGCGTGAAGAAATTCCGCAAACCAACTCCGAAACCAAGATCAAGAAGCTGTCCAAGCGTCTGAAGCTGATGGAAGCATTCCAGGGTTCGGGCAACCTGCCTGAGTGGATGGTCCTGACCGTTCTGCCGGTTCTGCCGCCAGATCTGCGTCCATTGGTTCCGCTGGACGGTGGTCGTTTCGCGACTTCTGACCTCAACGATCTGTATCGTCGAGTGATCAACCGTAACAACCGCTTGAAGCGCCTGCTTGATCTGTCCGCTCCGGACATCATTGTGCGCAACGAAAAGCGTATGTTGCAGGAAGCTGTCGATGCCTTGCTCGACAACGGCCGTCGCGGTCGCGCCATTACCGGTTCGAACAAGCGTCCTCTGAAATCCTTGGCTGACATGATCAAGGGTAAGCAGGGTCGTTTCCGTCAGAACTTGCTCGGTAAGCGTGTTGACTACTCGGGTCGTTCGGTAATTACCGTTGGCCCGACCCTGCGTCTGCACCAGTGCGGTCTGCCGAAAAAAATGGCTCTCGAGCTGTTCAAGCCATTCATCTTCGGCAAGCTGGAAATGCGTGGCCTCGCCACGACCATCAAAGCTGCCAAGAAAATGGTTGAGCGCGAGCTGCCGGAAGTTTGGGACGTTCTTGCAGAAGTTATCCGCGAACACCCAGTGCTACTGAACCGTGCACCAACTCTTCACCGTCTGGGCATTCAGGCGTTTGAGCCGGTACTGATCGAAGGTAAAGCTATCCAGCTGCATCCTCTGGTCTGTGCTGCGTACAACGCCGACTTCGACGGCGACCAGATGGCTGTACACGTACCGTTGACGCTGGAAGCCCAGCTCGAAGCGCGTGCGTTGATGATGTCGACCAACAACATCCTGTCGCCAGCCAACGGTGAGCCAATCATCGTTCCTTCGCAGGACGTTGTATTGGGTCTGTACTACATGACTCGTGAAGCGATCAACGCCAAAGGCGAAGGCCGTGTGTTCGCGGATCTGCAGGAAGTTGACCGTGTATTCCGCGCTGGCGAAGCCGCGCTGCATGCCAAGGTTAAAGTTCGCATCCACGAGACGATCAACGATCGTGACGGTGGCAGCGTCAAGAACACCCGTATCGTCGACACCACTGTCGGCCGTGCGCTGTTGTTTCAGGTGGTTCCGGCCGGCCTGTCTTATGACGTCGTCAACCAGCCAATGAAGAAAAAGGCAATCTCCAAGCTGATCAACCAGTGCTACCGCGTGGTTGGTTTGAAAGAGACCGTTATCTTCGCTGACCAGTTGATGTACACCGGTTTTGCTTACTCGACTATTTCGGGTGTTTCCATTGGTGTTAACGACTTCGTTATCCCTGATGAAAAAGCTCGCATCATCGACGCAGCTACCGAAGAAGTTAAAGAAATCGAAAGTCAGTACGCTTCGGGCCTGGTAACTCAGGGCGAGAAGTACAACAAGGTGATCGACCTTTGGTCCAAGGCGAACGACGAAGTCTCGAAAGCGATGATGTCGAACCTCTCCAAAGAGCGTGTTATCGACCGTCACGGCGTCGAAGTTGATCAGGAATCCTTCAACTCGATGTACATGATGGCTGACTCCGGTGCGCGGGGTTCGGCTGCACAGATTCGTCAGTTGGCGGGTATGCGTGGTCTGATGGCCAAGCCGGACGGCTCGATCATTGAGACGCCGATCACTGCGAACTTCCGTGAAGGTCTGAGCGTACTTCAGTACTTCATCTCGACTCACGGTGCTCGTAAGGGTCTTGCGGATACCGCGTTGAAAACAGCTAACTCCGGTTATCTGACTCGTCGTCTGGTTGACGTCGCCCAGGATCTGGTTGTTACCGAAGTTGACTGCGGTACCGAACACGGTCTGCTGATGACTCCGCACATTGAAGGCGGTGACGTTGTTGAGCCATTGGGTGAGCGCGTATTGGGTCGAGTAATCGCCCGTGACGTATTCAAGCCTGGCACCGACGAAGTCATCGTGCCTGCCGGTACGCTGGTGGACGAGAAGTGGGTTGAGTTCATCGAGCTGAACAGCATCGACGAAGTAATTGTCCGTTCGCCGATCAGCTGTGAAACCCGTTACGGCATCTGCGCCAAGTGCTACGGCCGTGATCTGGCTCGTGGTCACCAGGTAAACATCGGTGAAGCGGTCGGCGTAATTGCTGCCCAGTCCATCGGTGAGCCGGGTACCCAGCTGACCATGCGTACGTTCCACATCGGTGGTGCGGCAAGCCGGACCTCCGCTGCTGACAGCGTTCAGGTGAAGAACGGCGGTACTGTTCGCCTGCATAACCTGAAGCACGTTGAGCGAGTAGACGGTCACCTGGTAGCCGTGTCCCGTTCGGGCGAGCTGGCCATCGCTGATGACTACGGTCGTGAGCGTGAGCGTTACAAACTGCCTTACGGTGCAGTGATTTCGGTGAAGGAAGGCGACAAGGTCGACGCAGGTTCGATCGTGGCCAAGTGGGATCCTCACACTCACCCAATCGTTACCGAAATGAAAGGTACCGTGACCTACGTGGGCATGGAAGAGGGCATCACGATCAAGCGTCAGACAGACGAATTGACCGGTATGACCAACATTGAAGTTCTGGATGCCAAAGACCGTCCAGCAGCTGGCAAAGATATTCGCCCAGCTGTGAAAATGGTTGGTGTCGATGGTAAGGATCTGTTGCTGCCAGGTACTGATGTTCCTGCTCAGTACTTCCTGCCGGCTAACGCACTCGTCGGCGTAGCGGATGGTGTGCAGGTTGCGATCGGCGATGTTATCGCTCGTATCCCGCAGGAAACCTCGAAAACTCGAGACATCACCGGTGGTCTGCCGCGTGTTGCTGACTTGTTCGAAGCTCGTCGTCCGAAAGAGGCGTCGATCCTTGCAGAGGTCAGCGGTACGATTGCGTTCGGTAAGGAAACCAAAGGTAAGCGTCGTCTGGTTATTACTCCGAACGACGGTAGCGACCCGTACGAAGAGCTGATTCCGAAGTGGCGCCACCTGAACGTCTTCGAAGGCGAACAGGTTAACCGCGGCGAAGTTATCTCCGACGGTCCTAGCGATCCACACGATATCCTGCGTCTGCTGGGTGTGAGTGCGCTGGCCAAGTACATCGTTAACGAGATCCAGGACGTTTATCGTCTGCAGGGCGTGAAGATCAACGACAAGCACATCGAGACCATCCTGCGTCAGATGTTGCGTAAAGTTGAAATCTCCGAGTCTGGTGATTCCACCTTCATCAAAGGTGACCAGATGGAGCTGACTCACGTACTGGTCGAGAACGAACGTCTGAACGCGGAAGAGAAATTTGTTTCCAAGTTCACCCGTGTACTGCTTGGTATCACCAAGGCTTCGTTGTCCACTGAGTCGTTCATCTCTGCGGCGTCTTTCCAAGAGACAACCCGAGTACTGACCGAAGCAGCAGTAACAGGCAAGCGCGACTATCTGCGCGGTCTGAAGGAAAACGTGGTTGTGGGTCGTTTGATTCCGGCCGGTACCGGTCTGGCTTATCACAGCGAGCGCAAGCGTCGTCGTGATGTAGACAAGCCGTTGCGAGTAAGCGCTAGCGAAGTCGAAGCAGCATTGACTGAAGCGTTGAACTCAAGCGGTAATTAAAGAGTAAGGCCTCGGCCTCCTATCTAACCAAGCGGCAGATAAATTCTGTCGCTTGACGAGAAAGGACGTCGGGGCTTTGTCTTGACTGGGGGCAGGATCCTCTTTAGACTCTTGTACCCCTAAATTTGGCGGGACTAGCGTCCTGCCATTTTGCTTTTCTTGCAAGACAATAGCGTCGCAAGACAACAGTGGAGCTAGTAGATGGCAACTATCAACCAGCTGGTACGTCAGCCGCGCAAGCGTATCGTCGAGAAATCCGACGTACCTGCGCTGCAGAACTGCCCGCAACGTCGTGGCGTATGCACTCGTGTGTATACCACCACGCCGAAAAAACCTAACTCGGCATTGCGTAAAGTATGCCGTGTGCGCCTGACCAACGGTTTCGAGGTTTCCTCGTACATCGGTGGTGAAGGTCACAACCTGCAAGAGCACAGCGTGGTACTGATTCGTGGCGGTCGTGTAAAAGACTTGCCAGGTGTTCGTTATCACACCGTTCGCGGTTCTTTGGATACTTCCGGCGTTAAAGGTCGTAACCAGGGTCGTTCGAAGTACGGTACCAAGAAGCCTAAGTAGTATTTGGCTTCCTGTGACAAATTGCAGATTTCTATTTTTCTGAGTCGATAAGAGTAAGGTCGGGCGCGCTCCCAAGTGAGTGGTGGTCCCGGGCTACCTGAAGACCGTTTGAGGGCTTATCCATGCCAAGAAGACGCGTAGCAGCCAAGCGCGAAGTGCTTGACGATCCAAAATACGGAAGCCAAATTCTGGCCAAGTTCATGAACCACGTGATGGAAAGCGGCAAAAAAGCCGTTGCCGAGCGTATCGTTTATGGCGCGCTGGAAAAGGTTAAAGAGCGTAAGAACAGCGATCCCCTGGAAATCTTCGAGAAAGCTCTCGACGCCATCGCTCCGCTGGTCGAAGTGAAGTCGCGCCGTGTAGGCGGTGCTACTTACCAGGTTCCGGTCGAAGTTCGTCCGTCCCGTCGTAATGCATTGGCAATGCGCTGGCTGGTAGACTTCGCGCGCAAGCGCGGTGAGAAGTCTATGGCTCTGCGTTTGGCTGGCGAACTGTTGGACGCCGCTGAAGGTAAAGGTGCTGCAGTTAAGAAGCGTGAAGACGTGCACCGTATGGCTGAAGCTAACAAAGCTTTCTCGCACTACCGCTTCTAATTTTAGCGTCACTAATTTTGCGAGGGCTTTATGGCTCGTACTACTCCGATTAACCGCTACCGTAACATCGGTATCGTTGCTCACGTGGATGCTGGTAAAACCACAACCACCGAGCGCGTCCTTTTTTACACTGGCGTAAACCACAAAATGGGCGAGGTGCATGATGGCGCCGCGACCATGGACTGGATGGTGCAAGAGCAGGAGCGGGGTATTACCATTACTTCCGCTGCTACAACTGCATTCTGGGCTGGCTCCGTCAAGCAGTTCGAAAAGCATCGCTTCAACATCATCGATACTCCGGGTCACGTTGACTTCACTATTGAAGTAGAGCGCTCCCTGCGCGTACTCGATGGTGCGGTCGTTGTGTTCTGCGGTACTTCAGGTGTTGAACCTCAGTCGGAAACCGTATGGCGTCAAGCCAACAAATACGGCGTTCCACGTCTTGTTTATGTGAACAAGATGGACCGTGCTGGTGCGAACTTCCTGCGCGTGATCGGTCAGATCAAGCAGCGTCTGGGTCACACTCCGGTGCCAATCCAGTTGGCTATCGGCTCTGAAGATAACTTCCAGGGTCAGATCGATCTGATGACCATGGAAGCGGTTTACTGGGATGACGCCGACAAGGGCATGGCTCCTCGTCGCGAAGCTATCCCGGCTGAGCTGCAAGAGCTGGCTGAAGAGTGGCGCAGCAACATGGTTGAGGCTGCTGCCGAGGCCAACGAAGAGCTGATGAACAAATACCTCGAAGGTGAAGAACTCACCACCGAGGAAATCGAAGGCGCTTTGCGTCAGCGTACTATCGCTGGCGAAATCGTTCTGGCGGTTTGCGGTTCTTCCTTCAAGAACAAGGGCGTTCCCCTGGTTCTCGACGCAGTGATCAAGTATCTGCCTGCACCTGTAGACATTCCTGCCATCAAGGGTTCCGACCCGGATGACGAGACTGTTGAGATGGAGCGTCATGCAGACGACAACGAGCCTTTCTCGGCTCTGGCGTTCAAGATCGCTACCGACCCATTCGTGGGTACTTTGACCTTTGCTCGTGTTTACTCGGGCGTGTTGAGCTCCGGCGACGGCGTTATCAACTCGGTTAAAGGCAAGAAAGAGCGTGTTGGTCGTATGGTGCAAATGCACGCGAACACACGTGAAGAGATCAAAGAAGTTCGCGCTGGTGACATCGCGGCTCTGATCGGCATGAAGGACGTCACCACTGGTGATACCCTCTGCTCGGCTGACAAGCCAATCATTCTGGTTCGTATGGACTTCCCGGAGCCGGTTATTTCGGTTGCCGTTGAGCCTAAAACCAAGGATGACCAGGAAAAAATGGGTATCGCTCTGGGCAAGCTTGCTCAGGAAGACCCGTCTTTCCGCGTAAAAACTGATGAAGAGACTGGTCAAACGATCATCTCTGGCATGGGCGAGTTGCACTTGGACATCCTGGTTGACCGGATGCGCCGTGAGTTCAACGTTGAAGCCAACATCGGTAAACCGCAGGTTTCCTATCGTGAGAAAATCACGAAGGCCTGTGAGATCGAAGGCAAGTTCGTTCGTCAGTCCGGCGGTCGTGGTCAGTTCGGCCATTGCTGGATCCGTTTTGCTCCTGCTGACGAAGGTCAGGAAGGTCTGCAATTCGTAAACGAAGTAGTGGGCGGTGTTGTTCCTAAGGAATACATCCCTGCTATCCAGAAGGGTATCGAAGA
This sequence comes from Pseudomonas caspiana, assembly GCF_040224095.2. Lineage (NCBI taxonomy): Bacteria > Pseudomonadati > Pseudomonadota > Gammaproteobacteria > Pseudomonadales > Pseudomonadaceae > Pseudomonas > Pseudomonas caspiana. The sequence continues at coordinate 304,197 of NZ_CP167995.1, forward strand.
GCAGATGAAGAACGGTGTTGTTGCCGGCTATCCGCTAATCGGCCTGAAGGCTACCGTTTTCGATGGTTCTTACCACGACGTCGACTCCAACGAGATGGCGTTTAAGGTGGCAGCCTCCATGGCGACCAAGCAACTTGCTACCAAAGGTGGCGGTGTTGTACTTGAGCCGATCATGAAGGTTGAAGTTGTTACACCTGAGGACTACATGGGCGACGTGATGGGTGACCTGAACCGTCGTCGCGGTCTGATCCAGGGTATGGAAGATACGGTTTCTGGCAAAGTGATTCGCGCCGAAGTACCGTTGGGTGAGATGTTCGGTTATGCGACCGACGTTCGCTCCATGTCCCAGGGTCGCGCGAGCTACTCTATGGAATTCTCCAAATACTCCGAAGCTCCGTCGAATGTCGTCGAAGCTATCGTTAAAAAACAAGGCTGATTTCAGCCCCTTTAGGCTAGGAGTTCACTGTCGTGGCTAAAGAAAAATTTGAACGTAACAAACCGCACGTCAACGTTGGCACCATCGGTCACGTTGACCACGGTAAAACCACTCTGACCGCTGCTCTGACTCGCGTTTGCTCCGAAGTTTTCGGTTCGGCTAAAGTCGACTTCGATAAAATTGACAGCGCGCCAGAAGAAAAGGCTCGTGGTATCACCATCAACACTGCTCACGTTGAGTACGATTCGTCTGTTCGTCACTACGCGCACGTTGACTGCCCGGGTCACGCCGACTACGTAAAAAACATGATCACTGGTGCTGCTCAGATGGACGGCGCTATTCTGGTTTGTTCGGCTGCTGATGGCCCGATGCCTCAGACTCGTGAGCACATCCTGTTGTCCCGTCAGGTTGGCGTTCCGTACATCGTTGTCTTCCTGAACAAGGCTGACATGGTTGACGACGCAGAGCTGCTGGAACTGGTTGAGATGGAAGTGCGCGATCTGCTGAGCACTTACGACTTCCCGGGCGACGACACTCCGATCATCATCGGTTCTGCTCTGATGGCTCTGAACGGCCAAGACGACAACGAGATGGGCACCACTGCCGTTAAGAAACTGGTTGAAACTCTGGATAGCTACATCCCAGAACCAGTTCGTGCTATCGACAAGCCGTTCCTGATGCCAATCGAAGACGTATTCTCGATCTCGGGTCGCGGTACTGTTGTTACCGGTCGTGTTGAGCGTGGTATCGTCAAAATCCAGGAAGAAGTAGAGATCGTGGGTCTGCGTGACACCACCAAAACTACTTGCACTGGCGTTGAGATGTTCCGCAAGCTGCTGGACGAAGGTCGTGCTGGTGAGAACTGTGGCGTTCTGCTGCGTGGCACCAAGCGTGACGACGTTGAGCGTGGTCAGGTTCTGGTTAAGCCGGGCACTGTTAAGCCGCACACTCAGTTCGAAGCTGAAATCTATGTTCTGAGCAAAGAAGAAGGCGGTCGTCATACTCCTTTCTTCAAAGGCTACCGTCCACAGTTCTACTTCCGTACTACTGACGTAACTGGTAGCTGCGAACTGCCGGAAGGCGTTGAGATGGTTATGCCAGGTGATAACGTTAAAGTTAGCGTTACCCTGATCAAGCCAATCGCAATGGAAGATGGTCTGCGTTTCGCAATTCGTGAAGGCGGTCGTACCGTCGGCGCTGGCGTCGTAGCCAAAATCATCGCGTAAGCAATGATTTGAAAAAAAGCCTCCGCTTGCGGGGGCTTTTTTATTGGGTTGACACCCCGTTACCTCGTCTATAGAATTGCGCCTCCTTTTAACGGGCGTATTGCGCTCGGTGGGAACAGCAATCTGGAGTCTGAATCCAATGCAAAACCAGCAAATCCGTATCAGGTTGAAGGCTTTTGACCATCGCCTGATCGACCAATCCACCCAGGAAATCGTGGAAACCGCGAAACGTACTGGTGCTCAGGTGCGTGGTCCAATCCCACTGCCGACACGTAAAGAGCGGTTCACTGTTCTGGTTTCCCCGCACGTCAACAAAGACGCGCGCGACCAGTACGAGATCCGTACTCATAAACGCGTTCTGGACATTGTCCAGCCGACGGATAAAACCGTTGACGCGCTTATGAAGCTTGATCTTGCAGCCGGTGTGGAAGTGCAGATCAGCCTCGGCTAAGACTTGGGTCTTAGTCGTGTAACGCTCTGAAATGGGCGGCCATAGCGGGTGAAAGCCCCGTACACTCATGAGGTTTACAACATGACTATTGGTGTAGTCGGTCGTAAATGCGGTATGACCCGTATTTTCACCGAAGAAGGTGTCTCCATTCCGGTTACGGTCATTGAGATCGAGCCGAATCGCGTCACCCAGTTCAAAACTGAAGAGACCGATGGCTATCGTGCAGTGCAAGTCACTGTCGGCGAGCGTCGTGCTTCGCGTGTTACAGCTGCTCAAGCTGGCCACTTCGCTAAAGCGAACGTTGCCGCTGGTCGTGCCGTCATGGAATTCCGTCTTGAAGAAGGCGAGTACCAAGCAGGCGACCTGATCAACGCTGAAATCTTCGCTGCTGGTCAACTGGTTGATGTAACCGGTCAGTCCAAGGGTAAAGGCTTCCAGGGTACGATCAAGCGTTGGAATTTCCGCGGGCAAGATAACACCCACGGTAACTCCGTATCCCACCGCGTCCCAGGCTCTATCGGCCAGTGCCAGACTCCTGGTCGTGTATTCAAGGGCAAAAAAATGTCCGGTCATATGGGCGCTGAGCGCGTGACCGTGCAGTCCCTGGAAGTAGTGCGCGTGGACGCTGAACGCAATCTGTTGTTGGTCAAGGGCGCTGTTCCTGGCGCTACTGGCGGCAACCTGGTTGTACGTCCAGCAGCCAAGGCTCGCGGTTAAGGGGAAGCTGACATGCAATTAAATGTAAATGACGCTCAAGCAATCGAAGTTTCCGAACTGACATTTGGCGGCGAGTTCAACGAGACACTGGTACACCAGGCAGTCGTAGCCTACATGGCTGGCGGTCGTCAGGGCACCAAGCAGCAAAAGACCCGTTCCGATGTTCGTGGTGGCGGTAAGCGCCCATGGCGTCAGAAGGGTACTGGCCGTGCTCGTGCCGGTACTATTCGTAGCCCGATCTGGCGCGGCGGTGGTACCACTTTCGCAGCACGTCCTCAGGATCACTCTCAGAAGCTCAACAAGAAGATGTATCGCGCAGCTTTGCGCTCCATCCTTGCTGAACTGGTTCGCACTGATCGTCTGGTCGTGGTTCAGGACTTCGCTGTTGAAGCACCGAAAACCAAAGATCTGCTGAACAAGCTGACTGGCATGGGCCTGACTGACGTCCTGATCGTGTCTGACGCTGTTGACCAGAATCTGTACCTGGCTGCTCGCAACCTGCCGCACGTTGATGTGCGTGATGTACAAGGTTCCGATCCAGTTAGTCTGATCGCATACGACAAAGTGTTGATCACTGTGTCGGCCGTGAAGAAATTCGAGGAGCTGCTGGGATGAACCAGGAACGCGTATTTAAAGTTCTGCTTGGCCCGCACGTTTCCGAAAAGGCTACGGTTCTTGCAGACAAAAAAGGTCAGTTCGTTTTCAAGGTTGCTACTGACGCAACCAAGCTGGAAATCAAGAAGGCCGTCGAAAGCCTGTTCAGCGTGAAAGTAGAGCGTGTTACTACCCTGAATGTTCTGGGTAAGAGCAAGCGCACTGCTCGCGGTCTGGGCAAGCGTAATGACTGGAAGAAGGCAGTTATCTCCCTTCAGCCAGGCCAAGATCTCGATTTCAGCAGCAGTGCTGAGTAAGGAAGGGGTGCATCATGGCAATCGTTAAATGCAAACCGACTTCCCCTGGCCGCCGTTTTGTGGTCAAGGTGGTCAACCAGGAGCTGCATAAAGGCGCTCCTCACGCACCGCTGCTCGAGAAAAAATCGAAGTCTGGTGGTCGTAACAACAATGGCCGTATTACTACCCGTCATATCGGTGGCGGTCATAAGCAGCATTATCGTCTGGTCGACTTCCGTCGCAACGACAAAGATGGCATCGCTGCCACTGTCGAGCGTATCGAATACGATCCAAACCGTACTGCTCACATCGCATTGCTGCTCTACGCAGACGGCGAGCGTCGCTACATCATCGCCCCTAAAGGCGTGAGTGCTGGCGATCAGCTGATTGCGGGCGCTTTGGCTCCAATCAAGCCGGGTAACGCTCTTCAACTGCGCAACATTCCAGTTGGTAGCACCGTTCACGGTATCGAATTGAAGCCGGGTAAAGGTGCACAGATCGCTCGTTCCGCTGGTGCTTCGGCTCAGCTGATCGCTCGTGAAGGTGTCTACGTGACCCTGCGTCTGCGTTCCGGTGAAATGCGCAAAGTGCTTTCCGAGTGCCGTGCAACGTTGGGCGAAGTCTCGAACTCCGAGCATAGCCTGCGTTCCTTGGGTAAAGCTGGTGCTAAGCGCTGGCGTGGCGTTCGCCCAACCGTTCGTGGTGTTGCCATGAACCCGGTTGATCACCCACATGGTGGTGGTGAAGGTCGTACCTCTGGTGGTCGTCATCCGGTATCGCCGTGGGGCTTCCCGACTAAGGGCGCGAAGACTCGTGGTAATAAGCGTACCGACAAAATGATCGTCCGTCGTCGCAAGTAAATAGAGGGATACGACAGTGCCACGTTCTCTGAAAAAAGGTCCTTTTATTGATCTTCACCTACTGAAGAAGATCGAAGTGGCGGCGGAAAAGAATGATCGCAAACCGGTGAAAACCTGGTCGCGTCGTTCGATGATCCTGCCACAAATGGTCGGTTTGACCATTGCTGTGCATAACGGTCGTCAGCATGTTCCAGTTCTCGTGAACGAAGACATGGTCGGCCATAAACTAGGCGAGTTTGCCGGTACCCGCACTTATCGTGGGCACGTGGCAGACAAGAAAGCCAAGCGTTAAGGGGTAAGGAACGATGGAAGTAGCCGCTAAGTTGTCGGGCGCTCGAATCTCCGCCCAGAAAGCCCGCTTGGTCGCCGACCAGATCCGCGGGAAGAAGGTGGGCGAAGCGCTCAACCTGTTGGCTTTCAGTAGTAAGAAAGCTGCCGAGATCCTGAAGAAAGTGCTGGAGTCGGCTGTAGCCAACGCCGAGCATAACGAAGGCGCAGACGTTGATGACCTCAAGGTCTCCACCGTTTTCGTCAACGAAGGGCGTTCGCTGAAGCGCATCATGCCACGTGCCAAAGGCCGTGCTGATCGCATCGTCAAGCGGTCTTGCCATATCACTGTCAAGGTTGCTGACAAGTAACGGAGTCGAAGAGATGGGTCAGAAAGTACATCCCATTGGCATTCGCCTGGGAATCGTCAAGGAGCACACCTCCGTCTGGTACGCAGACGGTCGGACTTATGCGGACTACTTGTTCGCTGATCTGAAAGTGCGTGAGTATCTCCAAGACAAATTAAAAAGCGCGTCCGTAAGCCGTATCGATATCCATCGTCCGGCTCAGACAGCACGCATCACCATTCACACCGCTCGTCCTGGTATCGTTATCGGGAAGAAAGGTGAAGATGTTGAGAAGCTGCGTCAGGACCTGACCAAACAAATGGGTGTGCCTGTGCACATCAATATCGAAGAAATCCGCAAGCCGGAGCTCGACGGTATGTTGGTTGCGCAGAGCGTAGCTCAGCAGCTGGAGCGTCGCGTTATGTTCCGTCGCGCTATGAAGCGCGCTGTACAGAACGCCATGCGCATTGGTGCCAAAGGCATCAAAATCCAAGTGAGCGGTCGTCTCGGCGGTGCTGAAATCGCACGTACTGAATGGTATCGCGAAGGTCGTGTGCCTTTGCACACCCTGCGTGCCGACATCGACTATGCCAACTACGAAGCTCACACCACTTACGGTGTGATCGGTGTAAAGGTTTGGATCTTCAAAGGCGAAGTAATTGGTGGTCGCCAAGAAGAACTGAAACCACAAGCACCTGCGCCTCGTAAAAAAGCTGCTAAGTAAGGGGTACGCCAAATGTTGCAACCAAAGCGTACGAAGTTCCGCAAGCAGATGACTGGTCACAACCGTGGCCTGGCATTGCGCGGTAGCAAAGTCAGCTTCGGCGAATATGCGCTGAAGTCTGTTGCTCGTGGTCGTCTCACTGCTCGTCAGATTGAGTCAGCGCGTCGTGCACTGACCCGTCACGTTAAGCGTGGCGGTAAAATCTGGATCCGTGTATTCCCGGACAAGCCTGTAACCAAAAAGCCCCTCGAAGTTCGTATGGGTAAAGGTAAGGGTAACGTGGAGTACTGGGTTGCCCAGATTCAGCCAGGCAAAGTCCTGTATGAAATCGAGGGTGTTTCTGAAGAGCTGGCGCGTGAGGCTTTCGCCCTGGCTGCTGCAAAGCTGCCGCTCGCCACCTCCTTTGTTAAACGGACGGTGATGTGATGAAAGCGAATGAACTTCGTGAAAAATCAGCACAGCAGCTGAACGAGCAACTGCTCGGCCTGCTGCGCGACCAGTTCAATCTGCGTATGCAGAAAGCAACTGGCCAGTTGGGGCAGTCTCACCTGCTCTCGCAAGTTAAGCGTGACATCGCTCGCGTGAAGACTGTGCTCAACCAGCAGGCAGGTAAGTAATCATGGCTGAAGCCGAAAAAACCGTCCGTACGCTGACTGGCCGTGTTGTCAGCGACAAGATGGACAAGACCATCACCGTTCTGATCGAGCGTCGCGTTAAGCACCCGATCTACGGTAAATACGTTAAGCGTTCGACTAAGCTGCACGCGCACGACGAAACCAATCAATGCCACATCGGCGACAAAGTCACGATTCGTGAAACTCGTCCTGTAGCCAAGACCAAGTCTTGGGCACTGGTTGATATTCTCGAACGCGCTGTGGAAGTCTAAGGACTAGGGGTCGGAGAAATTATATGATTCAGACTCAATCCATGCTCGATGTGGCCGATAACAGCGGCGCACGCCGCGTTATGTGCATCAAGGTGCTGGGTGGCTCCCATCGTCGTTACGCTGGTATCGGTGACATCATCAAAGTTACCGTCAAGGAAGCAATTCCTCGCGGTAAGGTGAAAAAAGGCCAAGTGATGACTGCTGTTGTAGTCCGCACTCGCCATGGCGTTCGTCGTGCTGACGGCTCCATCATCCGCTTTGATGGCAACGCTGCTGTTCTTTTGAACAACAAGCAAGAGCCGATCGGCACCCGTATCTTTGGGCCAGTGACCCGTGAACTTCGTACTGAGAAGTTCATGAAGATCGTCTCGCTCGCCCCAGAAGTGCTGTAAGGAGATCCGACATGCAAAAGATTCGTCGTGACGACGAGATCATCGTGATCGCCGGCAAAGACAAAGGTAAGCGCGGTAAGGTGCTCAAGGTTCTCGCTGACGACCGTTTGGTCGTTGGTGGGATCAACCTGGTTAAGCGTCATACCAAGCCAAACCCGATGTCGGGCGTACAGGGCGGTATCGTCGAGAAAGAAGCGCCACTGCACGCTTCTAACGTCGCTATTTTCAATGGTGCAACCAACAAGGCTGACCGCGTTGGTTTCAAAGTTGAAGATGGCAAGAAAATTCGTGTCTTCAAGTCGACCCAAAAAGCGGTTGATGCTTGAACACTGCTAGGTAGAAGACCATGGCACGACTAAAAGAGATTTACCGGAAGGAAATCGCTCCGAAGCTTAAGGAAGAACTTAAGCTCGCGAACGTGATGGAAGTTCCGCGCGTTACCAAAATCACCCTGAACATGGGTCTGGGCGAAGCGATCGGCGACAAAAAAGTCATCGAGCACGCTGTTGCTGACCTGGAAAAGATCACCGGTCAAAAAGTCGTTGTGACTTACGCTCGGAAATCCATCGCTGGCTTTAAAGTCCGTGAAGGTTGGCCGATCGGTGTCAAAGTGACTCTGCGCCGCGATCGTATGTATGAATTCCTGGATCGTCTGCTGTCGATCTCCCTGCCTCGGGTTCGCGACTTCCGCGGCCTGAATGCCAAGTCCTTCGATGGTCGTGGTAACTACAGCATGGGCGTAAAAGAGCAGATCATTTTCCCGGAAATCGATTACGACAAGATCGATGCTCTCCGCGGTCTGGACATTACCCTGACCACCACTGCCAAGAACGATGATGAAGGCCGCGCTCTGCTGCGTGCTTTCAAATTCCCGTTCCGCAACTGATTGGAGTAGGAAAATGGCCAAGAAGAGCATGAAGAACCGTGAGCTGAAGCGTCAGCTCACCGTTGCCAAGTACGCCACTAAGCGTGCAGCGCTCAAAGCAATCATCGTTGATCTGAACGCAAGTCCAGAAGCGCGTTGGGAAGCTACAGTAGCGCTGCAAAAGCAGCCACGTGATGCAAGCGCTTCGCGCATGCGTAACCGCTGCCGCATCACTGGTCGTCCGCACGGCGTTTACCGCAAGTTCGGCCTTGGCCGTAACAAGCTGCGTGAAGCTGCAATGCGTGGTGATGTACCAGGTCTGGTTAAAGCCAGCTGGTAATACGCCTTTCACGCAAAATTCCGGCTGGTCGTGCAAGCGATTGGTCGGAATCAAGCCTGAATTTGAATCAAGCCCCTATTGGGGCTTGATTCATTTCCGGGGTGCGCCTAGAATTGCCGGCTCGCCTGAGCCCGTGTTTTTCATTTGCCCGGAATTCTCGGCGATAAGCTGTAGCCGCAAGGCTAATTATTTTGTATTAGGAGCGTCTAGCCCATGAGTATGCAGGACCCGTTAGCGGACATGCTAACTCGTATCCGTAATGCCCAGATGGCTGAAAAGCCCGTCGTAAGCATGCCATCTTCCACAGTGAAGGTTGCTGTAGCTAAAGTCCTTAAGGACGAAGGTTACATTGCGGGTTATCAGATCAGCAGCGAAACAAAGCCGCTGTTGTCTATCGAGCTGAAATACTTCGAAGGCCGTCCAGTCATCGAAGAAGTGAAGCGCGTAAGCCGTCCAGGCCTGCGTCAGTACAAGTCCGTCGATGATCTGCCAAAAGTTCGTGGCGGTCTCGGTGTGTCTATCGTCTCCACCAGCAAGGGTGTGATGACGGATCGTGCTGCGCGCGCTGCCGGTGTCGGCGGCGAAGTGCTCTGCACAGTGTTCTAAGGGGGGATAAGCATGTCACGCGTAGCTAAGAACCCCGTTAAGTTGCCAGCAGGCGTCGAAGTTAAGCTCGTCGGCCAGCAGCTTTCGGTGAAGGGTGCCAAGGGCACTCTAGATCTGAATATCCATTCGTCCGTTGAGATTGTTGAAGAAGCTGGTGAGCTGCGTTTCGCTGCTCGCAATGGCGATCAGCAAACTCGCGCAATGGCCGGCACCACTCGTGCACTGGTTAACAACATGGTCCAAGGCGTAAGCCAAGGCTTCGAGCGTAAGCTCCAGCTGGTCGGTGTTGGTTACAAAGCGCAAGCAAAAGGCACAGTGCTGAACCTGGCTCTTGGCTTCTCGCACCCAGTGGATTACGACCTGCCGGAAGGCATCACCGCTGAGACTCCCAACCAGACCGATATCTTCATTCGAGGTATCGACAAGCAGTTGGTTGGTCAAGTGGCCGCTGAGATCCGCGACTTCCGCCGTCCTGAGCCGTACAAAGGCAAAGGTGTGCGTTACGCAGACGAAGTCGTCCGCCGTAAAGAAGCCAAGAAGAAGTAGGGCATAGCAAATGACCGTCAAAAAAGTTACCCGACTGCGTCGCGCTCGCAAAGCACGCCTGAAAATGCACGAGCTAGAAGTCGTGCGTCTCTGCGTGCACCGCTCTTCGCAGCACATTTATGCCCAGGTCATTTCGGCCGACGGCAGCAAAGTCTTGGCGAGCGCCTCGACTTTGGACAAAGAACTGCGTGATGGTGCCACTGGCAACATCGACGCGGCCACTAAGGTTGGCCAGCTGGTCGCTGCGCGTGCGAAAGCCGCCGGTGTATCGCAAGTGGCTTTCGACCGTTCTGGCTTCAAGTACCACGGCCGCGTCAAGGCGCTGGCTGATGCTGCTCGTGAAGGCGGGCTGGAGTTCTAAGTTATGTCAAATAACGACCAAAAACGCGACGAAGGCTACATTGAGAAGCTGGTTCAAGTTAACCGCGTTGCAAAGACTGTAAAAGGCGGCCGTATCTTCACTTTCACCGCGTTGACCGTGGTTGGTGATGGTAAAGGGCGTGTTGGTTTTGGCCGTGGCAAGTCACGTGAAGTGCCTGCTGCGATCCAGAAGGCGATGGAAGCTGCTCGCCGCAACATGATCCAGGTTGATCTGAATGGCACTACTCTGCAGTACGCAATGAAGTCTGCTCATGGCGCTTCGAAGGTGTACATGCAGCCTGCTTCTGAAGGTACCGGTATCATCGCTGGCGGCGCTATGCGCGCAGTGTTGGAAGTTGCTGGTGTTCAGAACGTATTGGCCAAGTGCTATGGCTCGACTAACCCGGTAAACGTGGTTCACGCCACTTTCAAGGGTTTGAAGGCTATGCAATCTCCTGAGTCTATTGCTGCCAAGCGTGGCAAAAGTGTCAAGGAGATCTTCTGATCATGGCTACCGTTAAAGTAACGCTGATCAAAAGCATGACCGGTCGCATTCCTAACCACAAACTGTGTGTTAAAGGTCTGGGTCTGCGTCGCATCGGTCACACTGTAGAAGTGCTGGATACTCCCGAGAATCGCGGGATGATCAACAAGGCTTACTACATGCTGCGAGTCGAGGGTTAATCGATGAAACTCAATGATCTGAGTCCAGCGCCGGGCTCCCGTCGCGAAAAGCATCGTCCGGGCCGTGGTATCGGTAGCGGTTTGGGTAAGACTGGTGGCCGTGGTCACAAAGGTCAGACCTCCCGCTCCGGTGGCACTATTGCTCCGGGCTTTGAAGGCGGCCAACAGCCGCTGCATCGTCGTCTGCCAAAATTCGGCTTCGTTTCCCTGAAGGCCATGGACCGCGCAGAAGTGCGTCTGTCCGAGCTGGCTAAAGTGGAAGGCGACGTTGTAACTGTGCAGTCCCTGAAGGATGCCAACGTGATCAACCAAAACGTACAGCGTGTGAAAATCATGCTGTCCGGTGAAGTTAATCGCGCTGTCACCATCAAAGGTATCGCAGCCACCAAAGGTGCGCGTGCGGCTATCGAAGCAGCTGGCGGCAAGTTCGAGGAATAAATGGCTAAGCAAGGTGCTCTCTCTGCGCTCGGCAAAGGCGGTATGTCTGAACTCTGGGCTCGTCTGCGTTTTCTGTTCTTGGCGATTATCGTCTACCGAATAGGCGCACACATCCCGGTTCCAGGTATTAACCCGGAGCGACTCGCAGACCTGTTTCGACAGAATGAGGGGACCATTCTTAGCTTGTTCAACATGTTTTCCGGCGGTGCGCTGGAGCGGATGAGTATTTTTGCACTGGGGATCATGCCGTACATTTCGGCATCGATCATCATGCAATTGATGACAGCCGTCAGCCCCCAGCTGGAGCAGTTGAAGAAGGAAGGGGAAGCTGGCCGTCGCAAGATCAGCCAGTACACCCGCTACGGCACCGTTGTCCTGGCCTTGGTTCAAGCTATCGGCATGTCCGTTGGCCTGGCCGGTCAGGGCGTCGCGTTCTCTGCAGATATCGGCTTCCACTTCGTTGCTGTCACCACCTTTGTGGCTGGTGCGATGTTCATGATGTGGCTAGGCGAGCAGATTACCGAGCGCGGTGTTGGTAACGGTATCTCGATGTTGATCTTCGCAGGTATCGTCGCCGGTCTTCCGAGAGCGATTGGGCAGTCTTTCGAGTCTGCTCGCATGGGTGATATCAATATCTTTGCCCTGGTTGCTATCGGTTTGCTGGCAGTAGCGATTATCGGTTTTGTGGTGTTCATTGAGCGTGGTCAGCGTCGTATTGCTGTTCATTACGCCAAGCGTCAGCAGGGCCGTAAGGTCTTCGCTGCGCAGACTAGCCACTTGCCGCTGAAAGTGAACATGGCTGGTGTTATTCCAGCTATTTTCGCAAGCAGCATTTTGCTGTTTCCAGCGTCGTTGGGTGCCTGGTTCGGCCAGTCTGAAGGTATGGGCTGGTTGCAGGACATCTCGCAGTCGATCGCTCCTGGTCAGCCGTTGAATATTCTGCTGTTTAGTGCAGGGATTATTTTCTTCTGCTTCTTCTATACGGCGTTGATGTTCAATCCGAAAGACGTAGCGGAAAACCTGAAGAAGTCCGGTGCCTTTATTCCGGGCATCCGTCCAGGTGAGCAGTCTGCACGCTATATCGATGGCGTTCTGACTCGCTTGACCATGTTCGGTGCTCTATATATGACGGCCGTATGTCTGTTGCCCCAGTTTCTGGTGGTTGCAGCAAACGTACCGTTCTACCTTGGCGGGACCTCGTTGCTGATCGTGGTAGTGGTTGTGATGGACTTCATGTCCCAAGTACAATCGCACCTCGTTTCGCACCAGTACGAATCCCTGATGAAGAAAGCCAACCTGAAGGGCTACGGCAGCGGCATGTTGCGCTGAGGTACCCATAAGGTTCGAGGAGCTGGTAATGAAAGTTCGTGCATCGGTGAAAAAGCTGTGCCGTAACTGCAAGATTATTCGCCGCGAAGGTGTTGTTCGAGTAATTTGCAGCGCGGAACCACGTCACAAACAGCGCCAAGGCTGAGTGTGATCTGTGCTTAAGCCCAGCAGCTAGTGCGCTGCTGGGTTGATTATTTGTTATTACAGCGATATTATCTCGCGCCCTATTTCTTGGCTTCCGGGGCGTAGGTAGCTGTCAATTGGAGTCCCACTGAATGGCCCGTATTGCAGGCGTTAACATTCCAGATAACAAGCATACTGTTATCTCGCTGACCTACATCTATGGTGTTGGTCGCACCACTGCACATAAAATCTGTGCAACCACTGGGGTTAACCCAGCGGCAAAGATTAAAGATCTGAGCGACGAGCAGATTGAACTACTGCGTGGCGAAGTGGCGAAGTTCACCACTGAAGGTGACCTGCGTCGCGAAATCAACATGAAAATCAAGCGCTTGATGGATCTGGGCTGCTACCGCGGTCTGCGCCATCGTCGTGGTCTTCCAGTACGCGGTCAGCGTACCAAGACTAACGCGCGTACTCGCAAAGGTCCGCGTAAGCCGATCCGCAAGTAATCGCACCAGCGCAACGACAGGAATTTAGTCATGGCAAAACCTGCTGCTCGTCCTCGTAAAAAAGTTAAAAAGACGGTGGTTGATGGCATCGCCCACATCCACGCTTCTTTTAACAACACAATCGTCACCATCACCGATCGTCAAGGTAACGCGCTTTCCTGGGCTACCTCCGGCGGTTCGGGTTTCCGCGGTTCACGCAAGTCCACGCCGTTCGCTGCTCAGGTAGCTGCTGAACGTGCTGGTCAAGCTGCGCTGGAATATGGTCTGAAGAACCTCGACGTTAACGTCAAAGGTCCAGGTCCAGGTCGTGAGTCTGCTGTCCGTGCTTTGAACGGCTGTGGCTATAAGATCGCCAGCATCACCGACGTGACGCCAATCCCGCACAACGGGTGCCGTCCGCCGAAGAAGCGCCGCGTGTAATCCAGGAGATTGTAGAAAATGGCTCGTTACATTGGTCCAAAATGCAAACTTGCTCGTCGTGAAGGCACCGACCTCTTTCTGAAGAGCGGCGTTCGTGCGATCGAATCCAAGTGCAACATCGAAGCAGCTCCAGGTATCCACGGCCAGCGCCGTGGCCGTCAGTCCGACTACGGCACCCAGCTGCGTGAGAAACAAAAAGTTCGTCGTATTTACGGCGTACTCGAGCGTCAATTCAGCGGTTACTACAAAGAAGCTGCCGGCAAGAAAGGCGCTACTGGTGAGAACCTGCTGCAACTGCTCGAATGCCGTCTGGATAACGTTGTATACCGTATGGGCTTCGGCTCGACTCGTGCTGAATCCCGTCAACTGGTTTCGCACAAGTCGGTCAGCGTAAACGGCAAAACCGTTAACGTTCCGTCGTATCAGGTTCGTGCTGGTGACGTGGTAGCTATCCGCGAGAAAGCGAAGAACCAACTGCGCATCGTCCAGGCTCTCGATCTGTGTGCCCAACGTGGCCGCGTAGAATGGGTAGAAGTAGACACTGAGAAGAAATCGGGCGTTTTCAAGAACGTTCCAGCTCGCAGTGATCTATCCGCCGACATCAACGAAAGCCTGATTGTCGAGCTCTACTCCAAGTAAGGGCTAGAAAATAGGTGCATCCATGCAGATTTCGGTAAATGAGTTCCTGACACCCCGCCACATTGATGTGCAGGTTGTCAGTCCAACCCGCGCCAAGATCACTCTCGAGCCTCTCGAGCGTGGTTTCGGCCATACCCTGGGCAACGCGCTGCGCCGCATCCTGTTGTCCTCCATGCCCGGCTGTGCAGTAGTCGAGGCCGAGATTGACGGTGTACTCCATGAGTACAGCGCCATCGAAGGTGTACAGGAAGATGTAATTGAAATCCTGTTGAACCTTAAAGGTCTGGCTATCAAGCTGCACGGTCGAGACGAAGTTACGCTGACCTTGTCGAAGAAGGGTTCGGGGGTGGTTACCGCTGCCGATATTCAGCTGGATCATGATGTCGAGATCGTTAACCCCGATCACGTAATCGCTAACCTGGCGTCTAACGGCGCCCTGAACATGAAGCTCACCGTAGCTCGTGGTCGTGGTTATGAGCCGGCAGACTCGCGTCAGAGCGATGAAGACGAAAGCCGCAGCATTGGTCGCTTGCAGCTTGACTCTTCGTTCAGCCCGGTTCGCCGTATCGCATACGTGGTGGAAAACGCCCGTGTCGAGCAGCGTACTAACCTGGACAAGCTGGTTATTGATCTGGAAACCAACGGTACTCTGGATCCTGAAGAGGCTATCCGCCGCGCTGCAACCATTCTGCAACAGCAGTTGGCTGCGTTCGTCGACCTCAAAGGTGACAGCGAACCAGTGGTAATCGAACAGGAAGACGAGATCGATCCGATCCTGCTCCGTCCGGTTGACGATTTGGAACTGACTGTACGTTCGGCCAACTGCCTCAAGGCGGAGAACATTTACTACATCGGCGACCTGATTCAGCGTACCGAAGTAGAACTGTTGAAGACTCCAAACCTTGGCAAGAAATCCTTGACTGAAATCAAGGACGTTTTGGCCTCCCGTGGTCTGTCCCTCGGCATGCGCCTCGACAACTGGCCGCCGGCAAGTCTTAAGAAGGACGACAAGGCGACTGCCTGATCGTCGTAATCACCGAACGTTGTGTTTGGTAAGGAATGAACCATGCGTCATCGTAAAAGTGGTCGTCACCTGAGCCGGACTAGCTCCCACCGTAAGGCCATGTTCCAAAACATGGCGGTGTCGCTGTTCGAGCACGAGCTGATCAAAACTACATTGCCGAAAGCTAAAGAACTGCGTCGCGTTGCTGAGCCGCTGATCACTTTGGCTAAAACAGACAGCCTGGCTAACCGCCGTCTGGCTTTCGACCGTACTCGTTCGAAAGCAATCGTTGGTAAGCTGTTCAACGATCTGGGCAAGCGTTATGCAACCCGCGAGGGTGGCTACCTGCGCATCCTGAAGTGCGGTTTCCGCACTGGCGACAACGCTCCTATGGCGTATGTCGAGCTTGTTGATCGTCCTGCTGGCGGCGAAGCTGTATCCGCTGAGTAAGACGTCAGTCTGAAACAAGGAACCGGGCCTAGTGCCCGGTTTTTTGTTTTTACAGTCCCTGATTTCGTATTAGGTATATCTATCGTTACCCAAGATTTAATAAACTTTGCCATGTAACAAATCTGGACAATAATCCCTGCCATGCCGATTAGCCGGTCGTTTATGCCAGAGGAAATTATTAATGAGCCAGTCCAAGACTCTTACCACCGCCAGCGGCGCACCTGTAGCTGATAACCAGAACTCCCGTTCCGCCGGTCCTCGTGGCCCGTTGCTGCTCGACGATTTTCATCTGATCGAGAAGCTTGCCCATTTCAACCGGGAGAACATCCCTGAGCGTCGCGTACACGCTAAAGGCTCGGGCGCTCACGGCACTTTCACTGTCAGCCGTGACATCACCCAATACACCAGCGCCAACCTGTTCGACACTGTAGGTAAACAAACCCCGATCTTTCTGCGGTTCTCCACTGTCGGCGGCGAGCGCGGCTCGGCTGACACTGAGCGCGACCCGCGTGGCTTTGCTTTGAAGTTCTACACAGAAGAAGGCAACTGGGACATCGTGGGTAATAACACGCCGGTGTTTTTCATCCGTGATCCACTGAAGTTCCCGGACTTCATTCACACTCAGAAGCGTCAGCCTCAAACAAACCTGAAAAATGCCCAGATGATGTGGGACTTCTGGTCCCATTCCCCAGAGGCGCTGCATCAGGTAACGATCTTGTTCTCGGATCGTGGCATCCCGGATGGCTATCGACACATGCATGGTTTTGGCAGCCACACCTACAGCCTGATTAGCGCTGCTGGTGAGCGTCACTGGGTTAAATGGCACTACAAGACCCAGCAAGGCATCAAAAACCTCACGCCTGCCGATGCTGCACGTATTGCCGGGACCGACCCGGATTACGCTCAGCGTGACTTGTTCATCGCCATCGAAAAAGGTGATTTCCCGAAGTGGACCGTCTGCATTCAGTTGATGACTGAAGCCCAGGCAGCGGCTCATCACGAGAATCCTTTCGACGTGACCAAAACGTGGTCGCAAAAAGAATATCCACTGATTGAAGTTGGAGAGATTGAACTCAACCGCAATCCGCTTAACTACTTCGCTGAAGTAGAGCAAGCAGCGTTCGGCCCGAGCAATATGGTCCCAGGTGTTGGCTTGTCTCCGGATCGCATGCTGCAGGGGCGCGTTTTTGCTTACGCTGATGCGCATCGCTACCGTGTGGGAACAAACCACCAGCACTTGCCGATCAATGCACCGAAGAATCCTGTTCACAGCTATCAGCGTGATGGCGCGATGGCTTTCGGTACTAACGGTGGTTCAGGGCCGAACTACGAGCCCAACAGCTATTCAGACGCACCGAAGCAGGCTCCACACTACGCTGAGCCGGCCTTGGCCCTCAGCGGGGCGGCTGATCGCTATGATCACCGTGAGGATGGCGACTACTACAGCCAGGCGGGCAAGTTGTTCAACCTTATGAGCGCTGACCAGAAAGCGCTGCTGATCAACAACATTGCCGGCACAATGGCAGGTGTTTCCAACGATGTGGTTCAGCGTCAGTTGCAGCATTTCTACAAGGCGGATGCCGCTTATGGCGAAGGTATTGCTAAAGCGCTGGGCGTATCGCTGATGTAAGTCTAAGTGATAAACGGAACCGCCCTCATTTGGGCGGTTTTTCGTATCTGATCACCTGTTTTTCACTGCTTTTTGTCGCTTTTTATCACTATTGGCAGTGACCTTCGCAAGCGGTTGGTTCAGACTACGCACTTTCAAGCAGGAGACGTGGGCGATGCTAGGCCACCCGGAAGTAATCGATTATCTCAATACGCTGCTGGTGGGCGAATTGGCAGCGCGTGACCAATATTTCGTTCATTCGCGTATGTACGAAGACTGGGGCTTCACCAAGCTCTATGAGCGTATCAATCACGAAATGGAAGAAGAGGCACAGCACGCCGATGCTCTGATGCGTCGTATCTTGATGCTCGAAGGTACTCCGCGCATGCGTCCGGACGATCTGGATGTCGGCACTACTGTCCCTGAGATGTTCGCTGCAGATCTGCGCCTTGAGTACAAAGTGCGTGCTGCACTGTGCAAGGGTATTGAGCTCTGCGAGTTGCACAAGGATTACGTGACGCGCGAAATCCTGCGTGTTCAGTTGAACGATACCGAAGAAGATCACACCTATTGGCTGGAAAAACAGCTGGGTCTGATCAAGACCATCGGCCTGGAAAACTACCTGCAATCGCAGTATTGATTTCGCCGCCAAGGCAAGCCGCAAAAAAGCCCCTGCACTTCATGTGACAGGGGCTTTTTCGTTCTAACGATCAGGTAATGTCAGGCTTTGTCGCGCAATAGCAGTGGTTTGAGATAGTGGCCTGTATAGGATTGCTCCATTTGAGACACTTGCTCTGGTGTACCGACCGCAATGATTTGACCGCCTTTTGAACCGCCTTCCGGGCCGAGATCCACCAGCCAGTCAGCAGTCTTGATCACGTCCAGGTTGTGCTCAATGACGACTACCGTATTGCCGTGATCGCGCAGACGATGCAGTACATCCAGCAACTGCTGAATATCCGCGAAGTGCAGACCTGTGGTCGGCTCGTCAAGGATGTACAGCGTTTTGCCGGTGTCGCGCTTGGACAGCTCACGGGAAAGCTTCACCCGTTGAGCCTCGCCGCCGGACAGCGTCGTAGCCGACTGACCCAGCTTGATGTAGGAAAGTCCCACATCCATCAAGGTCTGTAGTTTTCGCGCGAGAGCTGGAACCGCATCGAAGAACTCACGTGCTTCCTCGATGGTCATCTCTAATACTTCATGGATGCTCTTGCCCTTGTATTTGATCTCAAGGGTTTCGCGGTTGTAACGCTTGCTCTTGCACACATCGCACGGCACGTAGATGTCCGGCAGGAAGTGCATCTCAACCTTGATCAGGCCATCGCCCTGACACGCCTCACAACGACCGCCTTTGACGTTGAAAGAGAAGCGCCCTGGTCCGTATCCGCGGGAGCGCGACTCTGGTACCCCGGAGAACAGCTCGCGAATCGGCGTGAACAGACCGGTGTAAGTTGCCGGGTTGGAGCGAGGCGTACGGCCAATCGGGCTTTGATCGATGTCGACGACCTTGTCCAGATGCTCCAGGCCTTTGATGCTGTCGTGGGTCGCAGCTTCCAGCGTCGTCGCGCCGTTCAGTGCGGTTGCGCTGAGCGGGAACAGTGTGTTGTTGATCAGCGTTGACTTGCCTGAACCCGAAACACCAGTCACACAGGTCAGCAGGCCGATCGGGATTTCCAGGTCAACGTTACGCAAGTTGTTGCCGCGAGCACCCTTGAGGGTCAGTGACAGCTTCTTGTTACGCGGCGTACGTTTGGCTGGCACTGCGATCTTCACCCGGCCGGAAAGATACTTGCCGGTGAGTGAGTCGGGGTGCGACATGACCTCATCCGGCGTTCCCTCGGCAACGATGTGCCCACCATGCACGCCAGCGCCCGGACCGATATCCACCACATAGTCTGCGAGGCGAATCGCATCTTCGTCATGCTCGACCACGATCACCGTATTGCCGATGTCACGCAGGTGCTTGAGCGTGCCCAGCAACCGGTCATTGTCCCGCTGGTGCAGGCCAATCGAAGGTTCATCGAGGATGTACATCACACCGACGAGCCCCGCACCAATCTGACTGGCCAAACGGATACGCTGGGCTTCACCACCCGAGAGCGTGTCAGCGCTGCGATCAAGCGTCAGGTAATCAAGACCGACGTTAACCAGGAACTCGAGACGCTCGCGAATCTCTTTAAGAATCTTGTCAGCGATTTCACCACGACGTCCCGTCAGCTTCAGCTCACCGAAATAATCGGTTGCATCACCGATTGGCATGTTCGTAACGGCAGGCAGTGTCTTCTCGCCAACCCATACGTGGCGAGCCTCGCGACGCAAGCGTGTCCCGCGGCAATCCGGGCAGGGCTGCGTGCCGAGAAACTTGGCCAGCTCTTCGCGCACGGTCGCCGATTCGGTTTCCCGATAACGACGTTCGAGGTTGGGCACGATGCCTTCGAACGGGTGAGCACGTTTGACGATGTCTCCACGATCGTTGAGATAGCGGAAGTCGACATTCTGCGAGCCACTGCCGTTTAGCAGGGTTTTCTGAATGTCGCTGGGCAGTTCCTTGAACGGCACTTCCAGACTGAAATCGTAATGCTTGGCTAACGAGCCGAGCATCTGGAAGTAATACACGTTGCGCCTGTCCCAGCCGCGTATCGCGCCTTCGGCCAGAGTCAATTCGGCGTTTACCAGACGCTTGATATCGAAAAACTGCTTCACGCCCAGACCGTCGCACGTCGGACATGCACCAGCGGGGTTGTTGAAGGAAAACAGTTTGGGTTCCAGCTCGCTGATGGCGTGACCACAGATCGGGCAGGCGAAGCGGGCGGAGAAAATCATCTCTTCGCCGGGTTCGTCATCCATTGGCGCTACCCAGGCGATACCGTCAGCCAGTTTCAGCGCAGTCTCAAAGGACTCTGCCAGACGCTGTTGCAGATCCGCACGCACCTTGAAGCGATCGACAACGACATCGATGGAGTGCTTCTTCTGCTTATCCAGTTTTGGCAGTTCATCGAGTTCGCACAAACGGCCATCTACCCGAGCGCGGACGAAGCCTTGTGCGCGCAGCTCTTCGAACACTGACAAGTGCTCGCCCTTGCGCTCGCGAATCACCGGGGCCAGCAGCATCAATTTGCTGCCCTCAGGTTGCGCCATCACCAGGTCAACCATCTGGCTGACGGTTTGCGCTTCCAGCGGAATGTCGTGATCCGGGCAACGAGGCTGACCAACGCGTGCATAAAGCAGACGCAGGTAGTCGTAGATCTCGGTGATAGTGCCTACGGTTGAGCGCGGGTTGTGGGATGTCGATTTTTGCTCGATGGAAATTGCCGGCGACAGACCTTCGATGGTGTCGACGTCCGGCTTTTCCATCATGGAAAGGAATTGCCGGGCATACGCGGACAGCGATTCGACGTAGCGCCGTTGCCCTTCAGCGTACAGCGTGTCAAACGCCAGCGATGATTTGCCAGAACCGGACAACCCGGTGATGACGATCAGCTTGTCGCGTGGCAGTGTCAGGTCAATGTTTTTCAGGTTGTGGGTTCGGGCCCCACGAATCAGGATCTTGTCCAAAATGGCCTCGCACGGCGGGCGTCGAAAACGTAGGAGTATACGGACAAATACTGGATGGATGCACACTATCTAGTCAGCTGTCCTCACCTTAAATGAAGACTGTGTCATCTAGGCGTGTCATAGCGTCGCGATATACCCCGTCAATCGATGGGACTGGTAGAATCGCCGCCGGTTCACACGAGGTTTTTCCATGCACGATCCCTACAGCGAGCGAATGAGCGGCGGCGAGACCCGCGCGGCAGGCGGTCTTGCGCTGGTGTTTGCTTTTCGCATGCTCGGCATGTTCATGGTCCTGCCGGTGCTGGCGACCTATGGCATGGACCTGGCTGGGGCGAGCCCGGCGCTGATCGGTCTCGCAATCGGCGCTTATGGCCTGACTCAGGCGTTCCTGCAGATTCCCTTCGGAATTATTTCCGACCGCATCGGGCGGCGTCCGGTTATCTATTTTGGTTTGATCATTTTCGCCTTGGGCAGCGTACTGGCAGCGAGTGCGGATTCGATATGGGGCATCATCGCCGGACGCATCCTGCAGGGTGCCGGTGCGATCTCCGCAGCGGTTATGGCGCTACTTTCGGACCTGACGCGCGAACAACACCGTACCAAGGCCATGGCCATGATCGGCATGACCATTGGCCTGTCGTTTGCGGTTGCTATGGTTGTAGGGCCAATACTGACTAGCGCGTTCGGCTTGTCCGGCTTGTTCCTCGCCACTGGCGCAATGGCTTTGCTGGGGATTTTGATCGTCGCTTTTGTGGTGCCCAAAAATACCGGCACGCTGCAGCACCGTGAATCGGGTGTTGCACGTCAGGCTTTAGGGCCGACCTTGCGCCACCCGGATCTTCTTCGACTGGATTTGGGTATCTTCGTGTTGCATGCGATGCTCATGTCAAGCTTCGTGGCCTTGCCGCTGGCGCTGGTGACAAAAGCCGGTTTGCCCAAGGAAGAGCACTGGTGGGTCTACCTTACGGCGCTGCTGATCTCATTTTTCGCAATGATTCCCTTCATCATTTATGGTGAGAAAAAACGTCAGATGAAACGTGTGCTCATCGGTGCAGTCACCGTATTGATGCTCACTGAACTATTCTTCTGGGAGTTTGGAGACACGTTACGAGCACTGGTCATCGGGACAGTGGTATTCTTCGTCGCGTTCAACCTGCTGGAAGCGTCTTTGCCGTCGTTAATCAGCAAAGTATCACCGGCTGGCGGAAAAGGTACGGCGATGGGGGTTTATTCCACCAGCCAGTTCCTTGGTTCGGCCGCAGGTGGGATACTCGGCGGCTGGTTGTTCCAGCATGGCGGGCTCGACGTGGTGTTCCTTGGTGGTGCTGCGATGGCCGCCATCTGGCTAGCGGTTGCAGTGACCATGCGTGAACCGCCTTACGTGACGAGCCTGCGTTTGCCCTTGTCGCCTGAAGCCCTGCGTGATGCGGGCCTGGCAGACAGACTCAAGGCCGTGGAAGGCGTAACGGATGCAGTGGTGGTTGCCGAAGAGGCAGCCATCTATATCAAATTGGATACAAAACTATTGGATCGCGCGTCTCTGGAACGGATGGTCAACCCATCGACCCAAGCGTGCGAAGCCTAGGAGAACGTTATGGCCCGTGGGGTTAACAAAGTTATATTGGTCGGCACATGCGGCCAGGATCCCGAAGTTCGCTACCTGCCTAACGGTAATGCCGTGACCAACCTGAGTCTGGCAACCAGCGAACAGTGGACTGACAAACAGACCGGTCAGAAAGTCGAAAAGACCGAATGGCACCGTGTGTCGATGTTCGGCAAAGTTGCCGAAATCGCTGGCGAATACCTGCGCAAGGGTTCCCAGGTGTACATCGAAGGCAAGCTGCAGACCCGCGAGTGGGAAAAAGACGGTATCAAGCGTTACACGACTGAAATCGTCGTAGACATGCAAGGCACCATGCAACTGCTGGGCGGCCGTCCACAAAACGACGGTGCTCCTCAAGGCCAAGGTGGCGGTGGTTATCAAAACTCCGCTCCACGTCCTCAGCAGTCGCGTCCACAACAGTCCGCGCCACAGCAGCAGCCACAACGCGAATCCCGTCCGGCTCCACAGCAACAAGCGCCACAGCCGGCCGCCGATTTCGACAGCTTTGATGACGATATCCCGTTCTAGCCAACTTGCTTCATCCGGCTAAACGAAAAAGCCCGCAGCGTTCATTCGCTGCGGGCTTTTTGTTGGGCGTGCGTATGACAGATTGCACCTTGTAGGAGCTGCCGAAGGCTGCGATTGCGGTGTCTCAGCATAACGGCTTCGCAGCCTTCGGCAGCTCCTACACGTCCAATGTTTGCGGAGAGTCAGCGCGGTGCCATGGGCAACGGAGCTTTCTGTTACAACCCCAGCTCCGACAACCCCGGATGATCATCCGGACGCCGTCCCAGCGGCCAGTGAAACTTGCGCTCTGACTCTTTGATCGGCATGTCGTTGATGCAGGCGAAGCGGTTGGCCATCAGGCCGTTTGCGTCGAACTCCCAGTTCTCGTTGCCATACGAGCGGAACCAGTTGCCTGAGTCGTCGTGCCATTCGTAGGCGTAGCGCACGGCGATACGGTTATCGGTGAAAGCCCACAATTCTTTGATCAACCGATAATCCAGCTCTTTGGCCCATTTGCGGGTCAGGAAGGCTTTGGCTTCCTCGCGGTTGGTCGCGAATTCCGCGCGGTTGCGCCATTTGGTGTCCAGTGTGTAGGCCAATGCGACTTTTTCGGGATCGCGACCATTCCAGCCATCCTCGGCCAGACGGACTTTCTGGATTGCAGACTCCCGAGTAAAGGGCGGCAAAGGCGGGCGGGTTTCAGTGCTGGATGACATGGCAAAACCTCCGAACAGTAGATGATCAGTTTGCAGGCGGAGCAGGATTTTTCAGGGCAGACTTCATGAGTAATTGCGCCATGTCGCGGGCGCTGTCAGCGGCACTGTGGTCGCCCATCACCAGGGCGAGGGTGATAGCGCCGTCGATCAGGATCAGCAGTTGTTTGGCCAGCGCTTCGGGCTGCTCGATGTTCAATTGCAGGGACAGCTCCAGCGTGTAGTCAAAAAGCTTCTGCTTGTGAATTTTTGCCAACTGCCGGATTGGATCTTCAGCGTCGCCGATCTCACCCGCCGTATTGATAAATGCGCAGCCACGGAAGCCTTCCGATTCAAACCAGCCCTTGAGCACCGTAAACATTTCAAGAATTCGCGCTTCAGGGCTTGTGGCCTTAGCGGTCTCAGTGCGAAACCAATGCATCCAGCGAACATCGCGCGCGCTCAATGCGTTCACGGCCACGTCTTCTTTGGTCGCGTAATATCGGTAGATGCTTTTGCGTGCCACGCCGGAAGTACGCACCAGCAAGTCCATGCCCATGGCATGTATTCCGTTGGTGTAGATCAGTTGCTCGGCGGTTTGCAGGATTTTGTCCTGCAAAGCTGTAGTCGATGTCTTGTTCATGATCAAAGAGTAGAACGATCGTTCTACCCTGTCAATCGTATCGCTTAAACCACCTGATCCGTTTTCGGGATCGCTCGTTTGCGTTGTGCAGAATCTGGCTCTGCGCGGCTAAGGGTAATTGGAATAGATTTGGCGGCGGGCACCTTGCTACGTTCCGCGTAGTGCCAAAGCGGCACTAACGGATTACATTCCGGGTAATACGCCGCGCTGCAGCCTTCGGGAATGTCGTAAGCGATGATTTGCATCGGCCCGGCTTCTCGCGGTGTTTCCGGTTCCACCGCAGTCTTTAGCAACACCCAGTCACCTGCGGTGAAGCCGAGCCGCACGATGTCGTTACGATTCATGAAGATCACCGAACGTATACCGCTGACGCCTCGAAAGCGATCTTCATAGCCGTAGATCGTAGTGTTGAATTGGTCGTTGCTGCGTAGCGTCATCAGTTGCAGAACATCACGGCAATCAGATCCCGGGCTGACGTCACTGTCTTCATCCAGCGATTGTGGCGTGATGAAATGGGCACGCCCGCTCTCGGTTTTCCATTCACGCTGAATGGCCGGGATGGGTTTGTGAAAACCACCGGTTTGCCACATTCGGGTTTCCATGTCATGGAAAATTTCCGGGTACACCGTCGCGATGGCTTTGCGAATCTCCCTGTAGTCACTGCGCCAGGCATTCCAGTCTATGTGCTCGGTTCCTGTCAGTGTCGCTTGCGCCAGGCCAGCAATGATCGAGGTTTCGGCGCGCAATTGTTCGCCGATCGGTTCGTTGGTGCCTTTCCAGCCATGAATGCAGCCGGTACTGTCTTCGGTGCTATAACTTTGTTCGTGCCCGTTCTGGCGGTCGATTTCAATCTTGCCCAGGCATGGCAGCAGCCAACTGTTTTTCGCCGTAACCAGATGGGTGCGGTTGAGCTTGGTGGCAATTTGTACGCTCAGATGCAGATTTTTCCAGGCAGGTTCCATGCGTGAGGTATCGGGAATCGCCCGGAGAAAATTACCGCCCAGACCAATGAAACCGCGCACGCTGCCATCAAGGATGCCTTCACAGGTTTCCACGGTCGCACGCCCTTTGTTTTTCGGAACCTGAAACCTGAACAACGTCTCAATTTTATCCACAGGCACCTTGCCTGGGTCTTCAGTGATGCCGACGGTACGCTGACCTTGCACGTTGGAATGACCCCGCACCGGGCAGATACCCGCACCGGGCTTGCCGATGTTGCCGCGCAGCATCAGCAGATTGACCAGCATCTGTACGGCTTCAACCCCTTTACGGTGTTGCGTGATACCCATGCCGTAAACAATTATTGCCCGCTCGCTGGCGGCGTAGACTGTCGCCGCCGCCTCCATGGCTCCACGACTGAGCCCTGAGCGTTCCGTCAGGGTGTCCCATTCGCAATGACGTACCGCATTAACAAAGTCGGCGAAGCCTTCGGTATGTTGGCCGATGAACGCTTGATCGATCACTGGCGGCTCGCCCTTGATCAGTGCGGTCTTGTCGATTTCCAGCAATGCCTTGGCTATGCCCATGACGGCTGCAATGTCACCGCCTATCGCTACCTGATGGTATTGGGTGCTGATGACTGTCGAATCCGGACCCAGCATCTGGAGTGGTGATTGAGGATTGACGAAGCGTTCCAGTCCCCTTTCCCGGATGGGATTGAACGTGATGATTGGCACATTTCGACTGCGTGCTTCTTGCAGATCATGGAGCATGCGCGGGCTGTTGCTGCCTACATTCTGCCCAAAGAAAAAGATGCAATCGGTCTGCTTGAAGTCCTCAAGCGTAACAGTGCCTACGGGGACGCCAATGCTTTCCTGCAAGCCCACCGATGTGCTTTCGTGGCACATGTTGGAGCTGTCTGGCAGGTTGTTTGTCCCGTAAGCTCTGGCGAAGATCTGGTAGATGAAGGAGGTCTCAAGGGAGGCACGCCCTGAGGCATAAAACGCGACGCTGTCCGGGTCCAGTTGTTTTAGCTGAGCGCCTATCTCGCGGTAAGCCTGCTCCCAGGTGGTTTCACGGTAACGGTCAGTTTCGGGGTCATAGCGCATCGGGTGGGTCAGGCGGCCATGCTGCTCGAGGTCGTAGTCGGGCAGTTGAAGCAGCTCTGTGACTGAGTGGCGGGCAAAGAAATCAGGGCCGGTTTTCAGCGAGGTTAATTCCCAGGCTGTGGCTTTCGCTCCGTTCTCGCAGAACTCCAGCGCGTGGGGTTTGCCGGGTTTGGCCCACGCACAGCTGACACAGGCAAAGCCGCCTTGCTTGTTTTGCCGGGTCAGTGCCCCCGCCGCCTTGAGCAGTGTCTGTTCACGCCAGAGAATACGCATGACCGATATGGCAGAGCCCCAACCTCCTGCTGCCATTTTGTAGGGTTTATAGCGTGTCCGGGGATGGATGAGCATCAGGGTATTCCTCTTGCCGAACAGCCGCGCTGAACGTCTTATGCAACTCTGACGTGGGGGCCTGTGGAAGGTTCGCTGTGCTTTCTCCAGTGGTTGTCATGGGATTGACAGGCGAAAACCGAACTTGTCCGCCGTATATGAATCAGTTCCTATTGCCTGATAAAGAGAGCCCTGATCATCAAGGAGTGCCCCGCGTTTTGTTGAATTTCAAGTCCATCGTCCTGCTTTGCACGCTGCTATTTGCTGGCAGCTTCAACTTGCAGGCTGCCGAGCAAGCGGCTGCCGCTCCCGCCGCCGATGCAGCGCCGGACAACGCCGAGGCGCCCGCTGCACCGGAAATCCTCGTGCAGGGCGGATTACTCGGGGTGATCAGTTCCAGTATTGATGATGTGCAGGAAGCCCTGTCACTGGATGGCCGCCTGCTCGACAGCTGGCGCTTACGTGCTGACCGGGCAGCCGATGAGCTGGACAAGCTGGTCAACAAACCAACCTCGCGTTCCAAGTGGGGCGTTGTCGGCGACTTCCTGATGCTGTCCGTCGTATGGATCGGCGCATTTGCCGCGTTGACTACCCTTGGCAGTTTCGTTGCCATGCGTCTCAACCGCCGCCCGTTTTTTAAGGTCCGTGAGCGCAGTCAGGCGCTGCTTGGTTATGTATTGCCGTACACCTTGCCTGCGTTGATCAGCCTGCCACTGACGCTATACGCCAGTCACTTCCTGACGGCCTCGGTGGGGCGCGCGCTGGCGCTGTGTCTGGCGTATTCGACCAGTAGCGGTATCTTCTCCACTTCGGTGTTGTTGTGCGTGATCGTCATGTTCAACTACGGGCATAAGCGCGCTGCGGTGCGAATGATTCGCCGCTTCAGCCCGAAGCCGCTTTTTGTCATCGGTTTCATGGCTGCCCTGAGTGACGCTTTGACCAGCCCGCAGATCGCTCGCCAGATCGGCAATAACGTCACCACCAGCGTTGCAGTGTTTACCGGGTTGTTTGCGTCAGTCGTGTTCTGCATGTTGGTGATCAAGGTGCGTCGTCCCATCGCGCACCTGATACGCAATCGCTCGCTGAGCAGTCGTCTGGCCCGACCGGCGCTACAAGAATCCCTGAAGGTGTTCTCAAACCTGTGGTACTTGCCGATTCTGCTGATGATTCTGGTGTCTGCGGTGAACCTGATCGGTGCAGGCGAAGACAGTCAGAAGGCCCTGCGTTGCGCCTTGTTCACGACGGTATTGCTAATTGCCACGGTGTTCTTGAGTACGGTTTTCCAGCATCTGTTCAAGCCCACCACCGTTGAAGGGCGTGGTGGGCATATCTACAAAGCACGGTTGCTGAATCTGGCGCATGGGGTGGCGCGGATTATTCTGGCAGTGGCGTTTATTGAAATCCTGGGCCAGATCTGGGGTTTTTCGCTCTTTGAATTTGCTCAAAGCAACAGTCTGGGCCGAGCCATCGGTGAGTCGCTGAGCAGCATTGGCCTGATCTTCATGGTCACCTGGATGCTGTGGGTGGTGCTCGACACTGCTATTCAGGAAGCATTGAAAGCGCCGCTCAATCATCGCTCGTCTCGTCAGCCGAGTACGCGGATCAAGACCATTCTGCCGCTGCTGCGTAACGCGATAAAAATTATTCTGGTGGTCATCTGCGCCATCACCACCATGGCCAACCTTGGCATTAACGTCGCGCCACTGCTGGCGGGTGCGGGTGTGGTCGGTCTGGCAATTGGTTTTGGCTCCCAGCAATTGGTGCAGGATGTCATTACCGGTCTGTTCATCATTATTGAAGACACGTTTTCCATTGGCGATTGGGTGGTGCTCAGCACCGGCCACTCGGGCACGGTTGAAAGCCTGACCATCCGTACTGTGCGTCTGCGTGACGGTAAGGGTTTTGTGCATTCGGTGCCGTTCGGCCAGATCAAGGCAGTGACCAACCAGTCCCGGCAATTTGCTTACGCGTTCTTCTCGGTGCAGTTCACCTATGATTCCGACATCGACAGCGCGCTGTCTTTGATTCGCGAAGTTGGCCAGTCGATCACTGAAGACATCCTGCTCAAAAGCAATCTGCAAGGGCCATTGGAAGTCTTCGGTGTGGATCGCATGGACCTCAACGGCGTAGTGCTCACCGCTCAGTTCCGGACCTCATCCGGCGGGCAATACAGTGTGGGTCGTGCGTTCAACGAGCGATTGAAAAAGCTTGTGGATAAATCCGATGACGTTCGCTTTGCGCAAACTTACCCACAAACGGTCATCAGCCCAAGTGCCGGGCAAGTGCAGCCGCTTTCTGTCGACAGAGATGCGCAACCGGCGTCAGGCAAAGGCAATGTGGTGAACGTCGATGGCTCGGAGAGTCCGCCGGTTAAACCCGTCTAACCTTTTTCCTTGTGGGAGCGAAGCTTGCTCCCCCGATTGGGGCATCGCGCAGCAGCTGCCTGACGAGTCATCCCTCATCGCGGGCAAGCCCACTGAATTGAAATGTATTCTGTAGGAACTCACGAGCACCGCGAGGCAGCGATGGCGGTCTGTCTGATATACCGCTATCGCGACCTCGCGGTGCGCGTACGCTCCTACAGGTCCACCGTTGGGCGCGAGACAGCGCGGTGTCAGGGACGTTTTGGCAGCTCCCACAGCAGTTGGTGCTTTTTTCGTTCAGCGCAACAACCTGTCCCGCACTTGCGCCATCGCTTCCTGATCCAGCTCCAGCCAATACTGGGGTTTGCCCGCAATAACTGCTGCAGCCGGAATACCATCGCGATACACCAGCCGATTGCCCACCAGCGCCGGGACTTTGCTGCCCGGTAACAGCGTGCCTATCAGGTTTAGCGGGTCAACAGCGCTGAGGCTGATCAGGCTGCCATCCAGTGGCCGCTTGCGAATTTCGCGCAGCACCGGGATGGCTTCAGACAGTGCGAATTGCTCGCCCGCCAGGCCACTGACGAAGCGCCCGCCGCGAATTTCCCCGCGAGCTTCGAGCCTATGAAAGGTACGCAGCAATTCCCGCCAGCTTGGCAGTCAGTCGGCTTCGCGCTCCAGTAGACGCCAGAACACCACACCATAGCGGCGCAGCAGTGTCATCGCGACGTGCTCCAGGACCTGTGGGTCTACAGGCTGCGGGCGCTTGTTGGCGATAGCGGCGGGGCGCGTCGAACGTTTCAGCAGCGCCCAACGCCCGGCATCGTCCATGCCGCCAAAAAACGCCCCGCGATTACGCCGACTGGTGTGCGCTGAGCGCTTGCTGGCGGGAGTGATCAAGGCACGGAGACCGGCAAAGCTGTCAGCATTCACGAGTCCGGCAGCCACCAACTCTTGCAGCGCGATTTCAAGTTCCGCGCGCAACAAATGCGCTTCGGTTACCAGTTCGTCAAAAAACATCGCGCCGTGTTGGGTCAGTGCCGCATGTACTTTCTGTGCCTTCGGCGATAACTCGTCGGGCTCCGGCTGCTCGGTCAGACCGCTCCATAAACTGACTTGGCCACGGGGCAGCAGCACAATCGGCGTGCTGCGCAGCGCCACCGCGCCGGTTTTGCTGCTGGCCGCGAGTCGTGTCCAGACCACCTTGCCCGAGCGGCAGATTTCATCGAGCCAGAGTGACGAGTAATCCTTGATCCGGGCCGACAGCAAGTCGCTGTCCCAAGCCCCGGCGGCAGCACTGAAGCCCTCAAGCTGACTGATGATTTCCGGCAGCGCTGTTCGGCCTTGGCTGCGAGTAGTCGCGGACAAATGCTGCCAGTCGAATAGAAAACGCATGAAGTCTTGCAAAGACACCGGCTCGATTTCCCGGCGCAGTCGCTTGACGGTGTACCGATGAATCCTTGCCAGCAAATGTCGCTCGCACCATTGGTCCTCGTTGGCGCCGGGGCTGAAGCGCCCGCGCAGCACGTAGCCTTCGCTCTCCAGCCGTGCCAGCGCCTGAGCCACGCTGCTGGCGCTCAACGCCAACGGCTCGGCGATGTCGCGAGTTGGCATCGGGCCAAAGCCGCTCAAGCGGGCGCGCACCACTTCAACGATCGCTTCATCGGTTTCCCATGCGTCATCGAAGCCGGGCAGGGCGCTTAGCGGTGGATGCATGGGCGCCTGTGGATAAATCGCCTGTAGGCAAGTCAGGCGCTCCAAAGGCGCCCACAATATTTGATCGGCACCGACCTCGAAACGCGTGGCGCGTCCGGAGCGGGCCAAAGACTCCAGCCATTTAAGCCAATCCTTATTTGCCCCAGCCTCCGCGTTGCTGACGCAACTCAGACTCATCAACGCTTCATGCATCTCGTCGGCGTTCTGCGGTTGGGGCCAGGCCTGTTCGTTGACTGCCGCGATGGCGTCGGCATCCAGTGCGCCGAGATCGTCCGAAGATTGCGGATCACTCCAGCGCCGGTTGAGTACGGCTTGGGTGCGACGTTCCTCCAATGGGGCGTCGTCGAGAAAGGCGTAAGGCCGGGCGTTGAGAATTTCGGCGGCCAGCGGCGACGGTGCGGGTAGGTCGCGGGCAATCAGCCGGACCTCACCCTTTTCCATGCGCCGCAGAAGATTGAGCCAGCCCTCAGCGTCCATCGCTTCGTGCAGGCAATCGTTGAGGGTTTGCTCCACCAAAGGATGATTCGGCACTTCGCGTTCGCCGACGATATTTTCCAGGCAGGCGATCTGATCGGGGAACACCGTCGCGATCAGGTCTTCGCTTTTCATGCGCTGCAACTGCGGCGCGACTTTACGTCCGCCGGTGTAACGGGGTAGCGCCAGCGCAGTTCCGGCATTCCAGCGCCAGCGCACGCCGAACAGTGGCGCATCCAGCACCGCCTGAATCAGCAGATGTTCAGCTGTGTTGGTGTTCAGATAACGCCACACTTCATCCAGCTCAAAGCTATGACTGGTGGACAGCGACAGCACGATTGCATCTTCACTGGCGGCGGCTTGAAGCTCGAAATTGAACGTGCGGCAGAAGCGTTTGCGCAACGCCAGGCCCCAGGCACGATTGAGTCGGCTGCCGAATGGCGTGTGGATGATCAATTGGGTGCCGCCGGACTCGTCGAAAAAGCGCTCCATGATCAACGTGTCTTGCGACGGCAGTGCAGTCAACACCGAGCGAGTTCGCGCCAGATAATCCACCAATTGCTCGGCACTCGCCAGACTCAACCCCAGAGTGTCGATCAGCCAGTCAGTACACGGCTGCAGATCACCGGGGTGGGCGCTTAACAGTTCGTCAATCTGACCTTGCAAGCGTGCCACGGCAAACGACAACTCATCGCTTCTGCCCGGTGCTTCACCCATCCAGAAGGGGATATTGGGCGGCTGGCCTTGTGCGTCTTCAACGCGTACGCGGCCGCTTTCGATGCGCAGGATGCGGTAAGACGTATTGCCCAACTGGAAGATGTCTCCAGCGATGCTCTCGACCGCGAAGTCTTCGTTGACGGTGCCAATGTTCAGCGCCTGCGGCTCAAGAATCACGCTGTAGTCGGCGTTGTCCGGGATCGTGCCGCCGCTTGTGACAGCGGTCAGTTTGCTACCTCGTCGACCTCGTACTGTGCGGGTCATGGCATCGCGATGCAGGTAGGCGCCGCGCACGCCCTGACTTCCGCTATAGCCTTCGGCCAACATGCTCAACAGTGCCTGGTAGTGGTCGGCGTCCAGCCCGGCGTAGGGCGACGCTCGACGAAACATTTCCAGCAGCGCGTCTTCGTGCCATTCCTGCAAGCTGACTTCAGCGACGATTTGTTGTGCGAGCACGTCCAGCGGCGCTTTTGGGATCTGCAAAATATCCAGCTCGCCACGTCGCACGCAATCGAGCAGCGCGGCACATTCGATCAGGTCGTCGCGAGAGGTAGCAAACAGCCGGCCTTTGGGCGTCCCACCGACGTGGTGCCCGGAACGTCCGACCCGTTGCAGAAACGCCGAAATGGAGCGCGGCGACGCAATCTGACACACCAGATCGACATCGCCGATATCGATGCCCAGCTCCAGAGACGCCGTTGCGATCAGTACCTGCAAATCGCCGCGCTTGAGACGCTGCTCGGCATCAAGCCGTTGCTCCTTGGCAAGGCTGCCATGGTGCGCCGCCACAGCCTCTCTGCTCAGGCGGTCACTCAAGTGTCGCGCCATGCGCTCAGCCATGCGTCGGGTGTTGACGAAAATCAGCGTGGTCCGGTGCTCGCGCGCCAACTCGGCAAGGCGGTCGTAGACCAGTTCCCAGACATCATTGGACATGACCGGCCCCAAGGGCACAGGCGGTACTTCGATCCCCAGATCACGGGGCCGTGCATGGCCGATATCGACAATGGCGCACGGACGCTCAATCGGGTCCGCGCCCACCAGAAAGCGCGACACTAGTTCGATAGGTTTTTGCGTCGCCGATAAACCGATGCGCAGCAATGGCTCGCTGCACAGTGCTTGCAGTCGTTCCAGTGTCAGCGCCAGGTGGCTGCCGCGCTTGCTGGCGGCGATGGCATGGATCTCGTCGACAATTACCGTCCGTGTGCTGGCGAGCATGCGTCTGCCAGAGTCAGAACCGAGCAATACGTAAAGCGATTCGGGCGTGGTCACCAGAATGTGCGGCGCAGTCTTGCGCATGGCGGCGCGTTCTTTTTGCGGCGTATCGCCGGTTCGTACCGCAGTGCTGATGCGCAGTGGCGGCAAATTCATGCGCTGCAATTGTTCAGTAATGCCAGCCAGCGGATTTTGCAGGTTGATCTGAATGTCATTGGACAGCGCCTTGAGCGGCGAAACGTAAACCACGAAGGTTTGCTCGGGTAATTCACCGCCGTGTTCGAGGCCTTGATGCACGAGTTCATCGAGCACAGCCAGAAATGCCGTCAGGGTTTTCCCTGAACCGGTGGGCGCGGCAATCAGCGTCGAGCGCCGGGCCTTGATCAACGGCCACGCCTGCGCCTGAGCGGGCGTTACCGCAGGGAAGGTACTGCGGAACCAGGCACTGACTGCCGGATGAAAACCGTCGAGTGCGGGGTCGGGAATAAGCGGGGAGTTCATGGGCAAATTAATGAGGGTGGCAAGGGGAAGATGCAAGCGCCTTTGATCGGTGGCTGGGGGAGCGCCGAGAATTATAACCCTCGCATTTTGAGCTGGAATGCTACGCCTGAGGGTTAATCCTATTCCTGCATGCAGAGCAGAAAAATCCCACAGCCCTCAACGGTTGGGGGTTGCGCGGCAACGTGATATGTTTGCAGGCGTTTTACACATAATATTCCAACCGAATTTGATACCGAGCCTGCTGACTCTATGCGAATGCGCCTTATGCTGTTGGGCGGCGGGAATGCCCTCGGGCAGGCGCTGATTCGTCTGGGTGCAGAGGAAGACATTGGCTTCCTGGCACCGCGTCCACCGCAAGACGGCTGGGATGCAGCGAGTCTGACGCAACTGCTTGATGACACCCGCCCCGATGCCTTGATCAACCTTGCCTACTATTTCGACTGGTTTCAGGCGGAATCCGTAAGCGACGCGCGTCTGTCCAGTCAGGAACGCTCTGTTGAGCGCCTTGCCGAGCTGTGCCAGCACCACAACATTGTTCTACTGCAGCCTTCCAGCTATCGGGTCTTCGATGGTTCGCGGGCGACTGCCTACAGTGAAAAAGACGAGCCGGTCCCGTTGGGTGCACGTGGCCAAGCGCTGTTGCGTATCGAGCAGAGTGTGCGTGCCACCTGCCCGCAACACCTGCTGCTGCGTTTCGGCTGGTTGCTCGATGACAGCGCCGAGGGTGTGTTGGGGCGTTTTCTGAAACGTGCCGAATCGACAGAAGAGCTGTTGATGGCCGACGACCGACGTGGCAATCCGACGCCGGTAGACGATGCTGCACGGGTCATGATCGCTGTTCTCAAACAGCTCGATTGCGAAGCGCCGCTCTGGGGCACTTACCACTACGCCGGTCATGAGGCGACCACGCCGCTGGCGCTTGGGCAGGCGATTCTCACCGAAGCCCGTTTGCTGCACTCTTTGGCGATAGAGTCACCGACTGCGCAGGCTCATGCTGCACGTCCCGACGCAGCTGACGAGCCGCAACATGGCGTGCTGGCCTGCAAGAAAATTCTCCATACCTTCGGCGTCAAACCTCGCGCATGGCGCGCCGGGTTGCCGAGCCTTCTGGATCGTTATTACCGTCATGTCTGATCTTCCTGTCTTGATTACCGGCGGCGCCGGTTTCATTGGCTCTAATCTAGCCGATGCACTCCTGGCCCAAGGGCATGCGGTGCGTATCCTTGATGACCTTTCTACTGGCAAGCGCAGCAACCTGCCGCTGGATAACCCGCGTATAGAGCTGATCGAAGGTGACGTTGCCGATGCCGATCTGGTCAAGCGGGCGGCATTGGGCTGCAAGGCGGTTGTGCATCTGGCGGCTGTTGCCTCGGTTCAGGCTTCGGTGGATGACCCTGTGCGTACTCACCAGAGCAACTTCATCGGCACGCTGAACGTGTGTGAGGTCATGCGTGAAGCAGGCATCAAACGCGTGGTATTTGCCTCCAGCGCTGCGATCTACGGGAATAATGGCGAAGGCGAAGCCATCAGCGAAGACACACCTAAAGCGCCGTTGACGCCTTATGCCTCGGACAAGCTGTCCAGCGAGCACTACCTTGATTTCTACGGCCGCCAGCATGGTCTGGAGCCCGTGATCTTTCGTTTCTTCAACATCTTCGGCCCACGCCAGGATCCTTCCTCGCCTTATTCCGGTGTGATCAGCATTTTTGCCGAGCGCGCAGTAAAAGGCCTGCCGATCGCCGTGTTTGGCGACGGTGAGCAAACACGGGATTTCTTCTATGTGGGCGATGTGGTCAAGTTGCTGACCCAAGCGCTGGATCTGCCGCACGTCGAGTCGGGCGCGATCAATGTGGGTCTGAACGAGACCACCTCGTTGAACCAGTTGTTGTCAGCGTTGGCAGACGTGGTGGGCAAGCAGCCGCAAGTGACCTATCAAACGGCTCGCTCCGGCGACATCCGTCACTCGAGAGCGAACAATCAGCGCCTGCTGGAGCGGTTTACGCTGGGTGAGCCAACGCCGCTGAAGGTCGGGCTGGCGAAATTGCTTGGTCGTTGAGAGCTAGTCGAGACCCACAAAAAAAGCACCTCTGAGGTGCTTTTTTTTTGGGCGGTTACTGCAAACCGTTGACCTGTAGGAGCTGCCGAAGGCTGCGATCGCGGTGCGCCAGAACAAATGCATCGCAGCCTTCGGCAGTTCCTACAGGTCCAGTGTGCGCCGCGTCTTAAAACTTATAACCCACACCCACCATGTAAACCCATGGATCAATGTCCACGCTCACTTTGGTCTTGCCAACACTCAGTGCTGAAGGGCCGTCGACAGTCGCTTCAGTATCAATGTCCACATACCAGACCGAGGCGTTAACCAGAATGTTGTCGGTCAGCATGTAGTCCATACCGACTTGTGCTGCCAGGCCGACGGAGTCTTTCATCTTCAGGTTGCTGAAGCCCTGGCTCTTGCGATTGCCGGTCAGGTCGGTATCGAAGAACGTGGTGTAGTTGATGCCGACACCCGCGTATGGCTGAAATTTCGACGACGCTTCCATCGGGTAGTACTGCAGCGACAGGGTCGGTGGCAGTTGTTTCACGTCCGCCAGCTTGCCATCCAGGCCCGGGCCGAGGCCTTTGACCGAAACGGTGTGGCTGAAAGGGGTAGCTGCCAGCAATTCGATACCTACGTGCGGGGTAATCATGTAGCCGAACGTCAGGCCAAGCTGGTTCTCGCCATCAACGGTCGCCTTGGTGCCGGAGACTTTAGTGCCGTCGAGTTTGATCTCGCCGCTGTCTTCATTCGGCTCAACGTGCGCGACACCGGCGCGAACGATGAAGTCACCGGCCTCATAAGCCTGAGCGGCGTAAGGGGCGCTGAGCGCCAGCGCAAAGAGGGAAGCGCTGAGCAGGGTCTTGTTCATGAGGGCTCCAAAAGGCGATTCAAGTTGTCTGTCGCCAATGGTACGGAGCGTCTGAACCAAGGCTTTGACACAGCTCAATGAAATCGCAATGAAGCCCGCAAAACTTAATTCTCGGGCAACTCGTAAACCAGGATCTTGTCAGCCTCCATGCTGTAACCCGCGTCGGCCAACTCACTGGTCGAGGCTTTGACCTGCATCGGTCCCTCAATCCAGTACGGCTGATACAGCTCTTCAACTTTCACGCCCAGCTCGCTGGTGACATGCACGATCTGGTTCGAAGGCGGTGGCGGCACGTGGATACACGCGCCGAAATACGGCACCAGCAAGAACTCGATTACCCGGCCTTCTTCGCTGACTTCCAGCGGCACGATATAACCCGGCAAGCGCACGTTCTGACCATCCAGCGCCTTGACCACTGGCGCGTGGGGAGCTTGTTGATGGGCGGCGGGCGCCGACTCTACTGACAGCGCGTCGGACAGCTTTGACAGGTCATGAATGGGCGCCGTGATCGGCGCGATTTTTGGCGCATCCGGCGGGATCATTTCTTCCCAGGTCAGCACCTTCGGTTCGACCGCCCACAATGGTGAACTGACCGAAAACAGCAAAAGCAACAACAGGCGCCGCATGTTCAAGGTCCTCATAAACGAATCGACAAACCATCAGCCAGCGACTGCCGATAGGCGCGCCAAGCAGGCACAACCCCCATCAACAACGCGGCAGCCAGAATGCCACCGAGTAGCGTCCATTCATATTCGCTCGGGAGCGAAAGCGGCAGGAATAGGCCGTAATTGCTCTGCACATAGCCTTGGGCGGCGGCAATGCCGATATATAACAGAACCATGCCACTGACCACACCCGCGAGTGCAAGGGCGAAGGCTTCCATGATCAGCAGGGTCGCGATATGCCAGGGACGTGCACCGACCGAGCGCAGAATTGCCATCTCTCTGCGTCGCTCATTAAGGCTGGTGAGAATGGCCGTGAGCATGCCGATCAAACCCGTCAGGACTACGAATAGCGAAATCACGAACAAGGCTTTTTCGGCCGTGCCCATCAGGCTCCACAATTCCTGAAGTGCCACGCCGGGCAGGATCGCCAGCAACGGCTCGCCGCGAAATTCGTTGATCTGGCGCTGCATCGAGAAGGTGGCGATCTTGCTGTTCAAGCCCAGCATGAACGCCGTAATCGCTTTGGGCGTCAGGTCCATGTTGCGAGCCTGATCAGCAGAAATACGTCCATTGCCGTGAGCAGGCGCGCCGTTTTGCCAGTCAATATGGATCGCTTCCATGCCGCCGAGGCTGATGTGCAACGTACGATCCACCGGCGTGCCGGTGCGCTTGAGAATACCGACCACGGTAAACGGTTTGTCGTCGTGTTTGACCAGACTGATCGCCGCCACGCCGTGGGCCAGCACCAGTTTGTCATCCAGTTTGTATTTCAAGGCATCGGCCACTTCGGCGCCGAGCACCACCTCAAAGGGGTCCGTCGCAAAGGCCCGACCCTGGGCGAGCTCCAGATGTTGCTGGCGCCCAAACTGATAATGCTCGAAGTAGTTTTCGTTGGTGCCCATCACCCGATAGCCGCGATGGGAGTCCCCTAGGGAAATCGGAATCGCCCATTTCACCTGTTTGCTCTGCGCGATCTCCTCAAAGCTGTCCCAGCGAATATTGTTGGTGGCGTTGCCGATCCGGAAGACTGAGTACAGCAGCAGATTGATCGAGCCGGAGCGCGCACCGACGATCAGATCGGTGCCGCTGATAGTACTGGCGAAACTGGCCCGGGCTTCGGTGCGCACGCGCTCGACGGCCAGCAACAGGCACACCGACAAGGCAATGGCAAATGCGGTGAGGAAGGCAGTGAAACGGCGGTTAGCCAGACTGGCCATGGCTAGGCGAAACAAATACATCTCAAACCTCTGCGGCGACGGCGGCGCGATTGAGTTCGGACAACGACAGGCTGCGGTCGAACAGCGGTGCCAGGCTCTGGTCATGGCTGACGAACAACAGGCTGCTGCCTGCTTCGCGGCATTCGGCGAACAACAATTTGATGAAGGCTTCCCGTGCGTCGGTGTCGAGTGCCGAAGTCGGTTCGTCAGCGATCACCAGCTCTGGCTGGCCGATCAAGGCGCGGGCGGCTGCCACTCGCTGCTGTTGACCGATGGACAACGAGTCGGCGCGGCGGCTAAGCATTTGCGGGTCTTTCAAACCCAGGTGAGCGAGTAGCGTGACGGCGGCACTTTCCACGCTGCCGTGGCGCTGTTTCGCACGATCGGCGCGGACTTTGGAGAAGTGACATGGCAGTTCGACGTTCTCCCTCACCGACAGAAACGGCAGCAGGTTGAACTGCTGGAAGATATAGCCGGTGTGATTGACGCGAAAACGATCACGCTCGCCGGATGAGAGTTCGGTGAGCTCCTGGCCCAGCAGGCGAATGCTGCCGCGATTGGGTTTCTGCACGCCGCCCAGCAAACCCAGTAACGTCGTCTTGCCGCTACCGCTGGGACCTTTGAGAAACAGCGTTTCGCCCGGCTCCAGCCGAAACGCCGGGATATCCAGCAATTGCGCGTGCCCTGGCCAGGTGAAGCCAAGGTTGGACAGTTCGATCAGTGCTTGAGTCATGGCCAGTGTGAATCCGCCGGTATGGAAATCAAACGACCGGGCAAGCCCGGTCGGTTTTCAACAATAGCTGAATCAGAATTTCAGGCTTGGATTGCTCGGACGTACTTCGGCACCCGACTGACCTTTGGGCGAAATCAACTGCACTTGAAGTTTTTCGGTGCCCGGGAACGACTTGAAGATGGTCGACAGGTCGAGGGTTTTCAGTACGGCCGGGACCTTACACGTGAATTTGTAAGTGCCATGGATTTCGCTGTGCTCGTGCTCATCGTGGGCGTCTTTGGCATCGTGATCGTGGCCTGCGTCAGCATCAGGCTTGTCACCGAACAATGGGCTTTCCAGCTTCTGGGCAACCACGTTGCACTCGGCGGCTTCCGGAATGTTGAACAGTGCGTGGGGCTTGAGCAGGATATCTTTGGCAGCGGCGACTTTGGCCTTGTCTTCAGCGCTGGTGGCCAGATGCTCAAAACCGACAAGGTTCATGGCCGGGCTGTCCAGTTCGAACTCCAGCGTGCCGCCAACCAATGCGACGTCCAGTCGGCCCACGCCATGCTCATGCGCGCCGAGGCTGCCGTGTTCATGGTCGTGATCATGCTCAGGGGCTGCATTAACCATTGCGAGAGGAAGCAGGGCCAAGGGCAAAGCGAGCAGCAGACGGCGCATAAAACAGACTCCGGACATGACGGGATAAAGATCGTTATGTGATCTTATAACAATTAATGTCGCAGGCGTGAGCTGGAATTTGGTTCAGGGAGCGATGAAGTCTCTGTAGGAGCGAGCTTGCTCGCGATTCGGTGTGCTTGTCGAACATTTGTATAGCTGACCGATCGCCATCGCGAGCA
The DNA here is from genome assembly GCF_040224095.2 of Pseudomonas caspiana. Classification (NCBI taxonomy): domain Bacteria; kingdom Pseudomonadati; phylum Pseudomonadota; class Gammaproteobacteria; order Pseudomonadales; family Pseudomonadaceae; genus Pseudomonas; species Pseudomonas caspiana. Next base: position 344,035 of record NZ_CP167995.1, read on the forward strand.
AGCTCGCTCCTACAGGGGGGTATGTATTCCAATCGTTAAACGCGCTGTTCCCAAGGCCGCGCCCGGCGCAGGTCTTGAGCCAGTGTGTAAATAATTGCCCGCCCGCCATGACTGGTCCAGCGCAGGGGTTCTATCAGGCGATGTTCATCGGGCGTGAGGTAGGCGAAGCCTTGGGTTCTGGCTTCGTGGAGGCAGTCGATGGGGTGGTGAGATTTTCTTTTTGATTTCATGGTTAAGCTCGAGGTAGATGTGATCCAAGAGCTGCCTTCAAACGCTGCGAAACGCTGGGTGGCAGCTGTACATGGGTTCGCAGACCGAGCACACCCAACCCGGCACACCCGAAGGTGTCCCAAGTACAGCCGCCATATAGATTTGGTGCTGAGGGTATGCACTGCTCAGGCTGCGAAACCCGTTCGCTGCTGCTGCAACGACCGGCGCACATTACCGACGCGGGACGCGATCCACGAGGTAACAACAGCGATTCAGAATGTAGGAATGGTCTCTGCCTGAACACGGATCCCTGTGGGAGCAGGGCTTGCCCGCGATAAGACTGGACTCGATCGACCTGACATTTGCGGCGCCTGTATCGCGAGCAAGCTCTGCTCCCACAGGTCCAGCGGAGTACTGGCCCTTTGTGGTGAATTTGCGGAAGGAGATCAGAAATACCGCTGATCCCTGTAGGAGCTGCCGAAGGCTGCGAAGCAATCTCATGGCATGCCGAATTCGCAGCCTTCGGCAGCGTCTACAGCCCAGCGCAAAAAGATGAATCTATGCGAGCATGTCCCCCTGCAAAAAAAGAGGAAGCACCCATGTTGCGTATTCGTGGAACCGTTGGCGATTGGCCGGTGGATTTGACCCTGGAGCTGGACGAAGGCGATTGGGCGCAGCTCGGCGCTCAACTCAAAGCCGCCAAACCTGAAGCCACCGCCGCAGCCGTGGTCAGCAAACCTGCAAGCCAGGACGACAAGATCTGGCAGATCGCGCTGGACCTGCTGCGCAAGGCCGGGCAGATCAATGGGCCGGAGTTGCTGGATCAACTGGAAGGTCTGACTGGCAGTACGGCGGCGGGCAAGCGCCTGTTAGTGCGCTTGCGCCACAGTTCGCAAGTCAAGGTCGAGAGCGGGCAGGACGCGCCGCTCTACAGCTGGGTCAATACAGACGCCTGATGACAGACGCTTAGTACAGCGCAGCAAACAACTTGCGACGATAGGCGGTGACCAGTGGATGGTCGTTGCCCAACAGGTCGAAGACTTGCAGCAGGGTTTTGTGTGGCAGGCCGTCGGCGTAGTTGCGGTTGCGGATGAACAGCTTCAACAAGCCTTCCAGCGCCGCTTCGTATTGCTGGCGGGCCAGTTGCTGAATCGCCAGTTGATGCACGGCTTCGTCATCCAGCGGGTTTTGCGCCAGTCGAGCCTTGAGGTCTGCTGCATCCGGGAAGGCCTTGGCCTCAGCCAGGAAGGTCAGTTGCGCACGGGCACCGGCCAGATCAGCTTTGTGATCGTCGGTTTTCACCGCGTCCAGGACTTGCCGTGCTTCGCCCAGCTCACCGCGCTCCGCCAGGCAGCGTGCGTAAAGAATCAGCGCTGCCGCATTGGTGTTGTCTTCGGTCAGGATCTGTTGCAGCGCAGCTTCGGCTTCAGCGAAGTGGCTTTCAGCGAACATTTCCTGAGCCAGTTTCAGCGGGTCAGTGGCGACTGGCGCAGGCATGACCACGTGCTGGTCGAGAATCTTGCGGATCTCTGATTCAGGCTGAGCGCCGGTGAAGCCGTCAATGGGCTGGCCGTCCTTGAACAACACCACCGTCGGCAGGCTACGGATACCGAAGCGGGCGACGATGTCTTGCTCGGCGTCGCAATCGACTTTCACCAACAGCAATTCACCCTGATAGCTCTCGGTGATCTGCGCGAGCAGGGGCATCAGCACTTTGCAGGGCGCGCACCATTCGGCCCAGAAATCCACCAGCACCGGTTGGTCGAAAGACTTGTCGATGACCAGTTGCTGAAAGGTCGCCGCCGTAGCGTCGAAGATGTAGGTAGTGTCCTGGTTCATTGCGAATCTCGGGGTATCTGAATGGGGCCAACTATAAAGGGCGCTTGGGTTTGCGCAAAGCGGCGTTGCAGGCGAAGCACTTCCTTGTGGGAGCGGTGATCATGTGGGAGCGGTGCTTGCCCGCGATAGGAACGACGCGATCTAAAGTGAACCGCGTCCAGCCTTATCGCGGGCAAGCACCGCTCCCACAGGGGATTGCATTTCAACTCGCTCAGCGTGGTAGAGGCTCACCTTGCGAAACTCATGGGGCTCCGCCAGATCCGGCAGCGTATGCGCTTCAAAGATATCCAGGCGTCCATATTGTGGATGCTGAAAATCCCGCACTCTCGAATCCGCCACCAATGCTTGCCGCCCGCGACTGAGGAACTGGTCCAGCAGCGGCAAGTTGGCCCGGTCGTAGAGCACGTCGGCGACGATGATCAAATCGAAGCGATCCGCTTCGGCAAAGAAGTCAGCCGAGTAGCTTAACTGCACGCCGTTCAGCTCTGCATTGGCGCGGCAGGCTTCAAGGGCCAGAGGGTCAAGATCACAGGCCACCACTTCAAGAGCGCCCGCTTTGACTGCCGCAATTCCCGCCACACCTGAACCTGCGCCAAAATCCAGCACTCGCTTACCAGCGACCCAATGCGGTTGCTCTGCCAGAAACCGGGCCAGCGCCAGGCCGCTGGCCCAGCAGAAACTCCAGTACGGCGGCTCTTCAAGAATGCGTCGGGTTTCTTCGGGGCTGAAGGCACGATCCATGTTATCGGCGTCGATCAGCCACAGCCGCAAGTCGGTGTCTGGCAGAGCTGTAGCGACCAGTTGCGCATCGCCCAGCAATTCGCTGAGCGCCTGTTGCAGGTGTTGCGGTGCAATCATGGCGCAGTTTCGAACTGCAAAGGCCCCAGCGCTTGTGTGACGGGTTGTTCAATACGCATCGACGGCAGATGCAGGATCAATTGCCCGGACTTGCTGGCACGGCCGCGCAGTTCAACGCGCTGACCCACCGGAAAGGCTTCCGGGTTGAAACGCAGCTGGAATGGTAGCGACTGATTGTTCCCCTGCAGTTTGGTGCTGGTCAGGAGTTTTTGCGGGCGACCGCGTTCGTCGATCACCAACAGTGCCAGTTCGACTTCGGCACCAGCCGGTACGCCCAGCAATTGCCCACTCAGCTCACGCTGGAACGGCTGCAAGGGGCCAGGACCGGCCGGCACTTTGGCGACAGGCGCTGAGGCCGGTTTGGCCGGGACGGGTTCAGGTGTCTCATTGCTGCTGCAAGCAGCGAGCAGGCCGATCAGGCCGATCAACATCAGCGGTCGTAGCGTCATGAACAGCTCCAACAAAAAATCAATACGAAGGACAACAGCAACCGCTCAATGACGGCAACGCTAAATTACCCGCAAACGCCGGTAAATAGCCCAATAGCGCGCAGTATCGCCGAACACTGCGTCAGATGCGCGTCTATATAGCGCAAAGCCCAAGACTTGTCTTGCCGGCGGGATGCGCTACCATGGCGGCCCTTCCTACTTTTGTTGCCTGCCACCATGCACTGTCCCTTCTGCGGTGCCAACGACACCAAAGTCATCGATTCCCGCCTTGTTGCCGAGGGCGATCAAGTTCGTCGTCGTCGCGAATGCCTGGCGTGCGGTGAGCGTTTCACGACGTTCGAAACAGCCGAACTGGTGCTCCCGCGCCTGATCAAGCAAGACGGCAGCCGCCAGCCCTTCGATGAAGAGAAGCTGCGCGCCGGTATGCAGCGTGCCCTTGAGAAGCGCCCGGTCAGCGTCGAACGTCTGGAGGCGGCGCTGGTACACATCAAGCACAAGCTGCGCGCGACCGGCGAACGCGAGGTCAAGTCGCTGGTAGTGGGCAATCTGGTCATGGGCGAACTGCAAAAGCTCGACGAAGTGGCGTATATCCGCTTTGCTTCTGTTTACAGGCGTTTTCAGGACCTCAACGAATTTCGCGAAGAAATCGATCGCCTGGCTCGCGAGCCAGCTAAAGAGTGAGTGCTTCGTTGACTGAGCAAACCGCGCTGGACACCCATTACATGGCACGTGCGCTGGAGCTGGCGCGCAAAGGGATTTACTCCACCCACCCCAACCCGCGTGTCGGCTGCGTGATTGTGCGCGATGGGCAGATTGTCGGCGAAGGCTGGCACGCCCGGGCTGGCGAGCCACATGCCGAAGTGCATGCGCTGCGTCAGGCGGGTGACAAGGCCCACGGCGCGACCGCTTATGTGACCCTGGAACCTTGCAGCCACCATGGCCGTACGCCGCCGTGCGCCGATGCGCTGGTCGATGCTGGCGTGGCGCGAGTGGTCGCTGCCATGCAGGACCCCAATCCCGATGTGGCCGGGCGTGGCTTGCTGCGTTTGATGAACGCCGGTATTTCGGTGCAATGCGGGGTGCTGGAAGACGAAGCGCGGGCGCTGAACAAAGGCTTTCTCAAGCGCATGATCAAAGGCTTGCCGTATGTGACGGTCAAGCTCGCCATGAGCCTGGACGGCCGCACCGCCATGGCCAGTGGCGAAAGCCAATGGATCACCGGCCCGGCTGCGCGTGGGGCAGTACAACGTCTGCGTGCGCAATCAAGTGTCGTGTTGACTGGCGCTGATACCGTCCTGGCTGACAAGGCCCGCCTGACGGTACGCCCTGATGAGTTGGGCCTGAATGCCGAACTCACCGCACTGGCAATGACGCGTCCGCCGCTGCGGGTGCTGATCGACGGCCGTTTGCGGGTGCCGCTGGATGCGCCGTTCTTTCAGGCCGGGCACGCACTGGTTGTGACCTGCGCTGCCGCTTCAGCCCGCGAGCGCTATCACGATGAAGGCCACGACATGTTGGCCCTTGCCGGAAGCGGTGGTCATGTAGATCTGCGCAAGTTGCTGGTCGACCTGGCCGCTCGTGGCATCAACGACGTACTGATCGAAGCGGGCCCGCGACTCGCCGGGGCGTTTACTCGCCTGGGGCTGGTGGATGAATTCCAGATTTTCGTCGCGGGCAAGTTCCTCGGTTCTTCCGCCCGGCCTTTGCTCGACTTGCCGCTGGCGCAGATGAGCGAGGCTTTTGAGCTAAAAATCGTGGACATCCGAGCTGTCGGTGATGACTGGCGAGTCATTGCAACCCCCAAGCTCGCACCCGGCGTATAATTTCCGCCTTTCGCTCAGCGCGCTGGGCTTGTTCTCCTGGAGGACCCATGTTTACTGGCATCATCGAATCCATCGGCAGCATCCGCGCCATCACCCCTAAAGGCGGCGATGTTCGCGTTTATGTTGAAACTGGCAAACTTGATCTGAGCGACGTCAAACTGGGCGACAGCATCGCGGTCAACGGCGTTTGCCTGACTGCTGTAGAGCTGCCCGGCGATGGTTTCTGGGCTGATGTCAGCCGCGAAACCCTCGACGTCACGGCGTTCATCGATCTGAAGACCGGCAGCCCGGTCAATCTGGAAAAGGCTTTGACTCCAACCACGCGTCTGGGCGGCCATCTGGTCAGCGGCCACGTCGATGGTGTTGGCGAGATCGTATCTCGCGAGGAAAACGCCCGTGCCATTCAGTTCAAGGTGCGCGCGCCACGCGAGCTGGCCAAGTACATTTCGCACAAGGGTTCTATCACGGTTGATGGCACCAGCCTGACCGTGAACGCCGTCGACGGCGCCGAATTCGAGCTGACTATCGTGCCGCACACCTTGGCCGAAACCATCATGGCTGACTACCGTCCGGGCCGTAAGGTCAACCTTGAGGTGGATTTGCTGGCGCGTTATCTGGAGCGTTTGCTGATGGGCGACAAGGCCGCCGACTCTTCGAAAGGGCAGGCTGGCACCATCACCGAAAGCTTTCTGGCCGCCAACGGCTACCTCAAATCCTGAATTGAAGGGGGTGCCGCGTGGCGCTCAATAGTATCGAAGAACTGGTTGAAGACATTCGCCAGGGCAAAATGGTCATCCTCATGGATGACGAAGATCGCGAGAACGAAGGCGACCTGATCATGGCCGCCGAATGCTGCAAAGCCGAGCACATCAACTTCATGGCTCGCTTCGCCCGTGGCCTGATCTGCATGCCGATGACCCGTGAGCGCTGCGAAACCCTAAAGCTGCCACTCATGGCACCGCGCAACGGTTCCGGTTTTGGCACCAAGTTCACCGTGTCCATCGAAGCCGCTGAAGGCGTGACCACCGGTATTTCCGCCGCTGACCGTGCCCGCACCGTACAAGCCGCAGCGGCCAAAGACGCAAAAGCTGAAGACATCGTCAGCCCTGGTCACATCTTCCCATTGATGGCCCAGGCGGGCGGTACTCTGGCTCGCGCCGGTCACACTGAAGCAGCCTGCGACCTGGCGCGCATGGCCGGTTTCGAGCCAAGTGGCGTGATCTGTGAAGTGATGAACGACGACGGCACCATGTCGCGTCGTGCTGAACTGGAAGCCTTTGCGCTGGAACACGACATCAAGATCGGTACGATTGCCGACCTGATCCACTACCGGATGATCCACGAACGTACCGTTCAGCGGATTGCGGAGCAGCCGATGGACAGCGAATTGGGCCAGTTCAACCTGGTGACCTACCGCGATTCCGTCGAAGGTGATGTCCACCTGGCGCTGACCCTGGGTAAGATTTGCGCAGAAGAACCGACGCTGGTGCGCGTGCATAACATGGACCCTTTGCGTGACCTGTTGATGGTCAAGCAACCGGGTCGCTGGAGCCTGCGCGCCGCTATGACCGCGGTCTCCAACGCGGGCAGCGGTGTGGTGCTGTTGCTGGGTCATCCGCTGGATGGTGACGTGCTGCTGGCGCATATTCGTGAAACCGCCGGGCAGTTGCCGATCAAATCGCCGACGACGTACAGCACCGTCGGTGCCGGTTCGCAGATCCTTCGCGACCTCGGCGTGCGCAAAATGCGCTTGATGAGTTCGCCAATGAAGTTCAATGCGATATCCGGTTTCGATCTGGAAGTTGTAGAATACGTGCCCTCCGAATAAAGACCGGTCGGGTGGCGCGCTTTTGTGCGTGCCACCGGCTAATCTGTTTCGTGGCCTAACATCCCTATAGTCCGCCTCAAGGCGTACTTGCTCTTTAATACGAGACTTACACGAATGACCCTGAAGACCATCGAAGGTACCTTCGTCGCTCCCCAAGGCCGCTACGCTCTGGTAGTTGGCCGTTTCAACAGCTTCGTCGTGGAAAGTCTGGTGAGCGGCGCTGTTGATGCTTTGGTACGCCACGGCGTCAAGGAAAGCGACATCACCATCATCCGCGCTCCGGGTGCCTTCGAAATCCCGCTGGTTGTGCAGAAGGTTGCCCAGCGCAGCGAGTTCGCCGCCATCGTCGCCCTCGGCGCGGTGATTCGTGGTGGTACTCCGCACTTTGAATACGTGGCTGGCGAATGCGTCAAAGGCCTGTCCCAGGTTTCCATGGAGTTCGGCGTGCCGGTTGCTTTCGGCGTGCTGACTGTCGACACCATCGAACAAGCGATCGAGCGCTCCGGTACCAAGGCTGGTAACAAAGGCGCAGAAGCTGCGTTGTCCGCCCTTGAAATGGTCAGCCTGCTGGCGCAGTTGGAGGCCAAGTGATTTCCGACGATAGCGATCAGTTCAACCCGCGCGATCCAAAACCTGCGGACGCTGGCAAGCCATCTAAAAGTGTAAAGCGCCGGGAAGCCCGTCAGTTGGCAACTCAAGCGCTTTACCAATGGCATATGGCGGGTCATTCGCTGAATGAAATCGAGGCGCAGTTCCGTGTCGATAACGATTTCAAAGACGTCGACGGCCCTTACTTCAGCGAGCTGTTGCGCGGCGTGCCGACCAACATCGACGAAATCGATGCGGCCCTGACGCCTTGCCTGGACCTGACCATTGAAGAACTCGACCCGGTTGAACTGGCCATCCTGCGCCTGTCCACCTACGAGCTGCTCAAGCGCGTCGACGTGCCATATCGCGTTGTGATCAACGAAGGCATCGAGCTGGCAAAAGTCTACGGCTCCACTGACGGCCACAAGTTCGTCAATGGCGTGCTGGACAAATTGGCCCCGCGCCTGCGTGAAGCTGAAGTGAAAGCGTACAAGCGCTAAGTCTTTCAGGCTGGCCGCAGTCCCGGTAGGAGGCAACTTGTTGGCGAGGCGGCGTATCAGGCACTAGTGATTAGCCTGAATGGACGCCTCGCCAACAAGTTGCCTCCTACCTGATCGATTTGTTTCCGCCGGGTGTTATCAACACAATAAGAGATCCTGATGGGCGAGTTTGAGCTGATCCGCAATTACTTCGCCGCTGCGCCTTGTGCCCAAGCGGGTGAAGGTGTGGCGCTGGGGATTGGTGATGACTGCGCTTTGCTAACGCCGCCACCCGGTGAGCAGTTGGCAATCTCTACCGATACGCTGGTCAGCGGCGTGCATTTCCCTGACGTCTGCGATCCTTTCCTGCTGGGCCAGCGTGCCCTTGGTGTGTCGGCCAGCGATCTTGCTGCCATGGGCGCAAGACCCGTCGCTTTCACCCTCGCGTTAACCCTCCCTGAAGTGTCTGCCACTTGGCTACAGGCTTTCGCCCAAGGTTTGAACCTCATGGCGCAGGGTTGCGGCTTGCAACTGGTGGGTGGCGATACGACGCGTGGGCCATTGAGCTTGACGGTCACAGTATTCGGCCGCGTGCCGGCTGGTCAGGCGTTGACTCGCAGCGGTGCCCGCCCGGGCGATCTGCTGTGCGTCGGTGGACCATTGGGTGATGCGGCAGGTGCATTGCCGCTTGTGTTGAACCAGCGTACTGCTGAGGCGTCTACCGCAGAGGCTTTACTGGCGCGGTACTGGTCGCCACAACCGCAATTTGCTTTGGGCTTGTCGCTGCGTGGCAAGGCCAGTGCAGCTCTGGATATCTCCGACGGCCTGTTGGCCGACTGCGGACATATCGCGCTAGCATCGAAAGTCCGGCTATTGGTTGAGCAGGAAAAACTGCCGATGTCCGAGCATTTGCTGGCCTTCATCGGGCAGCAAGGCGCAACGCAGGCAGCGCTGAGTGGTGGTGATGATTATTTGCTGGCGTTCACGTTGCCGCCTGAACACTTACAGGATTTGCTCGACGAAGGATTGCCCATCCATGTCATCGGGCGAGTCGAGGCGGGCGAAGGCGTCGCGCTGATCGACACCAAGGGTCACGACATTCCTGTCCTGGCACGCGGCTACCAACATTTTCGGGAGACACCGTGACAGATCATCCAAAGCAGGTCCCGGCGGAATTCGTTCCACCTTCGGTCTGGACCAATCCGTGGCATTTCCTGGCATTCGGTTTCGGTTCCGGCACGCTGCCAAAAGCACCGGGTACCTGGGGCTCAATGGTTGCCGTACCGTTCATCCCGCTGTGGCAAATGCTTCCGGACTGGGGCTACTGGCTGATGCTCGGCATCACCATGCTGTTCGGCTTCTGGTTGTGCGGCAAAGTCGCGGACGACTTGGGTGTGCACGACCACGAAGGTATCGTCTGGGACGAAATGGTCGGCATGTGGATCACGTTATGGCTGGTGCCCGAGGGTTGGGTCTGGCTGCTGGTGGGTTTCCTGGTGTTCCGCTTCTTCGACATCCTCAAACCATGGCCGATTCACTGGATCGACCGCAAGGTGCACGGTGGCGTCGGGATCATGCTCGATGACGTGCTGGCAGGCGTGTTCGCCTGGGCCGCGATGCAGGGAATTGTCTGGGTGTGGGCGTGGATTTGACCTGAAAATATAGCCCTGTAGGAGCTCACGAGCACCGCGAGGCAGCGATAGCGGTGTTTCTGACACACCGCTATCGCTGGCCTCGTAACCTCGGTGAGCTCCTACAGGGGCAGCACCTTATAAAGCATCAATCTAACTTCCCGATCTGTATGGTCGACAATTCGGCATAAGCGTCTGCCGAGGCGTGCTGCTACAATGCGTGCCTTGCGAATTTCCAGTCCCATACTGATCAGGAGCACACGGTGCCCGTCGTATTTGTAGCCGCTTCCAAGCTGCCTACCCCTTTTGCCGAATTCACCATGCATGGCTTTCTCGAGCATGCGACCGGTCGCGAACACCTTGTGTTGAGCCTGGGCGACGTATCCGATGGCGCTCCAGTGCTGGGTCGCGTCCATTCCGAATGCCTGACCGGCGATGCATTGTTCAGTCAGCGTTGTGATTGTGGCTCCCAACTTGAAGCTGCCTTGCGTGCCATCGCGTCTGAAGGTCGCGGCGTTTTGCTGTACTTGCGTCAGGAAGGCCGGGGCATTGGCTTGCTGAACAAGGTCCGTGCTTATGAGCTGCAGGATGGCGGCGCTGATACCGTTGAAGCCAACGAGCGTCTGGGTTTTGCTGCTGACCAGCGCGACTACGCCATCTGCCTGCCAATGCTGCAGCACTTGGGTGTCGATGCACTGCGTTTGATGACCAACAACCCACGCAAGGTCAAAGCCTTGACCGAAATGGGCATCAATGTCGCCGAGCGTGTGCCGCTGCACACCGGTCATAACCCGCACAACAAACTCTACCTGGCCACCAAGGCTGGCAAGCTCGGTCACATGATGGGCAACGAGCATCAGGGCGAGGCGGATCGCGCTTGAATCGCAACAACACCAGACGCCGCTTCGCCCTCGCGTGGTGGTGGCAACTGGTGTTTACCCTGGCGCCGCTGTTTGTGATCAGCGGCGCGTTCGATAGTAAATACGCCATTTTTCCCGTGCTGGCGATGCCGTTTTTCGTGGTCGGTCTGCTATCGATGTTTGTCAGCCTCAAGCCGTTCGGCCGCTATAAACACGCGCTGATTGCCACGGGCGCCGCCCGCGACACTCCTGAAGAACCTGCTGCCTGGATCGCCCTTGCTGACACTCGCCGTGTCGCGTTTCTGGCTGCGGGTTTACCGGCATGGATCGCTGCACTGGCGGTCTTTGTCGGGATGGAAACAGTGCCGTTGCTACTGTTGGCGTTCTCTAGCGTGGTGCTTCTGTATCTCTACCGGATACCGCGGCAACTGGTTTGAAGTACTGCCCCCTGTAGGAGCTGCCGAAGGCCGCGAAAGCATTCTCATGGCAAACCGAATTCGCAGCCTGCGGCAGCTCCTACAGAAGCTATTTGTACTGGCATGAAAAAAGGAGCTTTTTATGAACGGACCTGACCCGCAAAATCCCCATCCAATGAACGGCTTCCCGCAGGTGTGTTTCATAAAAAACACCCTCAGCAGTCCGAACATCATCGTAGGTGATTACACCTACTCCGATGATCCCGAAGACTCGGAAAACTTCGAGCGTAACGTCCTCTATCACTTCCCGTTCATTGGCGACAAACTGATCATCGGTAAATTCTGCGCTCTGGCCAGAGGCACTAAATTCATCATGAACGGTGCCAATCACAAGCTGAGTGGCATCTCGACGTATCCGTTTCAGATCTTCGGCAACGGCTGGGAGAAGGTCATGCCTGAGCCGGGTGACTTGCCCTGCAAAGGCGATACCGTGGTAGGTAACGATGTCTGGATGGGCTACGACGTGCTGGTTATGCCCGGCGTGAAGATCGGCCACGGAGCGATCATCTCTGCGCGCTCGGTTGTGGTCGCAGATGTCCCGGCGTACAGCGTGGTTGGTGGTAATCCGGCCAAAGTCCTGAAACACCGCTTCCCCGCTGAAGTCATCGAACGACTGCTGGCCATTGCCTGGTGGGACTGGCCTATAGAGAAAATTACCCGGAATCTGCAGGTGATCGTTTCAGGTGATATCGAGGCGTTACAGGCAGCGGTTTAGCGTAAAGACGCGCACATTTCCTGTGGGGGCTCACCGAGGTTACGAGGCCAGCGATGGCGGTGTATCAGACAAGCCGCCATCGCGGCCTCGCGCTGCTCGTGCGCTCCTACAGATCTGTGTTTGCTGCGCGACAGCGCAATGCCAGGGGACGCATAGTCTGCATATCCCTGTAGGAGTGAGCTTGCTCGCGATAGCGTCAGGCCAGTCAATGATTCATGAACAGAAAAACCGAATCGTGAGCAAGCTCACTCCTACAGGGCCGTGCTTGCTTGGCGACAGGGCGCCAGGACACAGTGCCATCCGCTGCCAGTCATCAACCAAACTGCACAAAAAAGGCGCTCAATGAGCGCCTTTTTTTGAAGCTTTCAACGATCAGCCAATCAACGCCAGTCGCTCATTGATCGCCGCTTCAATCCCCGCCTCATCCAATCCGCACTCTGCCAGCATTTGCGCGGGCTTGGCGTGTTCGACGTAAACATCCGGCAAGCCGAGATGCAATACGGACTTGAGGATGTTTTCCCGCGCCAGGAACTCGCTGACAGCGGCACCGGCACCGCCCATGACGGCGTTTTCTTCGATGGTCACCAGCAGTTCATGGTTGGCGGCAGCGTCGCGGATCAACGTTTCATCAATCGGTTTGACGAAGCGCATATCGATCACAGTCGCGTCGATCTTTTCCGCTACTTTCAGCGCGTCGGCCAATTGCACGCCGAACACCAGAATGGCAACGCCCTGGCCGTTACGACGAACAATGCCTTTGCCGATCTCGATAGGGGCCAAGCCATTGTCGATCAATGCGTTCGGCCCGGTACCGCGTGGATAGCGCACAGCAGCGGGGCCGTTATGCAGGTAACCAGTGCTGAGCATCGAGCGCAGTTCGTTTTCGTCGCTCGGCGTCATGACGACAATACCCGGGATGCAACGCAGGTACGATAGATCGAAGCTGCCCGCGTGGGTCGGACCGTCTTCGCCGACCAGGCCCGCGCGGTCGATGGCGAACAGGACGTCGAGGTTCTGCACCGCCACGTCATGCACCAACTGGTCATAGCCGCGTTGCAGGAAGGTGGAGTAGATCGCAACTACCGGCTTGGAGCCTTCGCAGGCCATGCCTGCCGCCAACGTCACAGCGTGCTGCTCGGCAATCGCCACGTCGAAGTAGCGCTCGGGGAAGCGCTCGCTGAACTCGACCATGTCCGAGCCTTCTTTCATCGCCGGGGTAATGCCTACCAGACGTGAATCAGCCTCGGCCATGTCGCAGATCCACTGACCAAACACACCGGAATACTTCGGCCCGCTGGCCTTTTTCAGGGCTGCGGCTGGAGCATCAAGTGGCTCCAGTTTGGTGATGGCGTGGTAGCCGATCGGGTCGACTTCAGCAGGAGCGAAGCCTTTGCCTTTCTTGGTCACAACGTGCAGGAACTGCGGACCTTTAAGGTCTCGCATGTTACGCAGGGTTGCGATCAGGGTTGGCAGGTCGTGGCCGTCAATAGGTCCGATGTAGTTCCAGCCCAGTTCTTCGAACAGGGTGCCTGGAACCAGCATGCCTTTCGCGTATTCCTCGGTGCGGCGGGCAATTTCCCACGCACCTGGCAAACGCGACAGAACCTTTTTGCTGCCCTCACGCATGCTGCTGTAAGTGCGGCTGGAGAGGATCTTGGCCAGATAATTTGACAACCCGCCCACGTTGCGCGAGATCGACATGTCGTTGTCGTTGAGGATAACGAGCATGTTGGCGGCGACTTCAGGCGCGTGGTTCAGCGCTTCGAAAGCCATGCCGGCCGTCAACGCACCATCACCGATCACGGCGATCGACTTGCGGTCGCTGCCTTGCAGGCGGGCGGCAATGGCCATGCCCAGCGCTGCGCTGATCGACGTGCTGGAGTGACCGACGCCAAAAGTGTCGTACTCACTCTCGCTGCGACGCGGGAAGGCGGCAACACCGTCCTTCTGGCGCAGGGTGTTCATGCGCTGACGACGACCGGTGAGGATCTTGTGCGGGTACGCCTGATGGCCCACGTCCCAGACCAAACGGTCGTCCGGGGTATCGAAGACGTAATGCAGGGCGATGGTCAGCTCGATAACACCCAGGCCGGCACCGAAATGCCCGCCGGTCTGGCCAACGGAATAGAGCAGCTCCAGGCGCAGTTCATCGGCCAGGGCTTCCAGCTCGGCTTCGCCCAGGCGACGCAAGCCGTCCGGCGTTTCAGCGCGGTCGAGCAGCGGCGTGGCAGGGCGCACGCGGGGAATCTCTTTAAACGTCGTGGGCATCAGGCGAATCGTTATAAGTAAAAGAGGCAGCAGTTTACCTGATGCATCGCATGCTGCCCATGAAGTGCAGTCGCTGATGCGCAGGTAAACCTGTCAAACACAAGTCTCTGACCCGGCCAGACAAGGCCGGTTCGGGATATTTGCAGTCGTGTAATCGGGATCAGTTGCGCCGTTCGACGATGAAACGAGCCAGTTCACGCAACGGATCAGCCGACGCGTCGAAAGGTCGCAGGGCGTCAATGGCTTGGTCGCGCAGTTGCAAGGCGTATTGCCGGGCAGGCTCCAGACCCAGTAGCGCCGGATACGTCGGCTTGTCGCGGGCGATGTCAGCACCTTGGCGCTTACCGAGGGTTTCGGTATCGCTTTCGACGTCGAGAATGTCGTCCTGCACCTGGAACGCCAGACCGATTGCCCGTGCGTAGACTTGCAGCGCATCGAGTCGGGCCTGATCGGCATTGCCGCTGGCCAATGCGCCAAGCTTTACGCTGGCTTCGATCAGTGCGCCGGTCTTGTGCCGGTGCATGAATTCCAGTGCGGCCTGATCCAGCTTGAGGCCTACCGAGCCCAGGTCGATGGCCTGACCGCCGACCATACCAGCAGGGCCAGCGGCCAATGCCAGAGCGCTGACCATTTGCAGGCGGGCTTCGGCGTCTCGCGAGGTCAGGGATGGGTCCAGCAGAGCAGTGAAGGCCAGGCTTTGCAGGCCGTCACCGGCCAAAATCGCGCAGGCTTCGTCAAATGCTTTGTGAGTGGTGGGCTGGCCGCGACGCAAATCGTCATCGTCCATGGCAGGCAAGTCATCATGAACCAGCGAGTAAGCGTGGATCAGCTCGACCGCGCAGGCTGCGCCGTTAGCGTCTTCAGCCTTGCCGCCCAACGCTTCGCAGGCAGCGTAGGCCAGCAGCGGGCGTACGCGTTTACCGCCGTTCATCACGCTATAACGCATCGCGGCGTAAAGACGGGTCAATTCTGGAGCGGGTGCTGCAAACAGACCTTCCAGCGCCGCGTTGACGCGGGTCTGACTCAGTGCCTGATAAGTCGCGATCATTCAGGCTGTTCCGCGTCGAATGGCTCTTCGGCCAATTCGCCGTCGCGTTCGAGCAGCACCTGAACCTTCTGTTCGGCTTGCGCCAGCGCGCCCTGGCAGTCGCGGGTCAGGCGAATACCTTGCTCGAAGGCAGTCAGCGAGTCTTCCAACGACAACTCGCCGTTCTCCAGACGCTCTACCAGCGTTTGCAGATCAGCGAGTGATTGTTCGAAATCCAGTGCAGCTTTCTTGCGGGCCATGGGGGCTATTCCGGTAGAGGTTAAACCGGCGCGACACTAGCAGAGCGAGGGCGTCGGGGCAAATTGACTCAGTCAATAATCTCGTGGGCCCCCGGCAATTCATTACTTACCGGACATCATGCGGTCCATAGAGACAAGCCCTGCGCCGCGTCCCAGGATGACAAGCAGCAGGCCAGCCCATGAAAGATGGGTCGCCCACGCATCAGGATAGACAAACACCTGAATGACTACCGTCATAAACAGCAGCGCTAAAGCCGATAGTCGGGTAAGCAGGCCGACGATTAGCAGTAACGGGAATACATGTTCTGCATAAGTCGCCAGTTGAGATGCCAGCACCGGAGAAATCAGCGGCAGGTTGTACTCCATTTCAAACAGGTCGTAGGTCTTGGGGCTTATGGTCATAAACCCTTCTACCTTGGTACGTGCAGACATCAAGAATATAGCGGCGATGGATAGGCGGGCGACCAGCGAAAGCAGGCTGTCGTTTACAAGTTGCTGCATGCATTCGGTAAGGCGACCCCATTGCGCACGTAAGTCTGAATGGGTGTTCGGGGTTGTTTTTGGCATGTTCATGGTTGCCTCCAGAAAACTATCGATTGAATTCAGTCACTGCGAAGGTGTTCGCAGTGATCAGGCGATCAAGCAGGTGGTTCAGGTCGAGGTCAGGTTCGTGATCAAGTGCAAGTTCTGCAGCGCGGCCCAAGGTCAGGTCTGCCGCGCAGCCTTCAAGGAAAGTGCAGCCGCCAATGCCTAGTGGGAGCCAGATAATCTGGCCAGCACTTCTGGTCAGCAGTGCTCCCTCTCCTTGCCAGGGCAGGTTCTGGGGCAATTCCAGCTGTGCTCGGTTTACCCGCCAGAGTGTGTAAGCGGGGTGGCGGGGGAACCATATCCAGCGGACGGTGGTGTTTGGCTTGAGGCGCATGTTCAGCAGCGCCCCTTCGTTCAGATTGAGGAAGGTTTTGATATCAAAACCGGGTGTTTCGGCCGCGCTGTGTACTTCAATCCAAAGAAGGTCGAGCCGGGCAACGTCACCCAGATACGGCATGGTCCGGGCATGTTCAAAGGTATCGAGGAAGTCCGGAAAGTCGGCACCGTAGAAAAGCAGCCGAGGATCCGAAGGCGGTGATTGCTTCGTATAAGTGGTGGCTGCTGCACGTAACCATTCCTCACCGACAAGACGTTCGACGGTCGGGAAGTTCGCTATCAACGCGTCAACAGACCCTTTTATTACTGTGTTGCGGTAGACCTCAAAGGCGGCCTGCCGGGTGACACCCAGCGGGGGCATGTGGTCCTCTTGATAGAGTGCGCTGACGAAGGCATCCTGAAACTCGCTCAATGAAGCGCTCATTGGCTCATCTCCTGTTCGTTCTGCAGTATCGATTGCGCGATATCACGCTCAGCGACAAGGGTGTCGAAGGCGGGTATCCGGTCATCGCGTTCGATCAATGTGGGCCGAGGCCCCGCTCGTTTTATCAGGCGGCGGTAGAGTGACCAGACCACGTCCGAAACCGGTGAATCATGACTGTCTATCAGCAGTGATGAGGTCCCGGAATCCTTGCTATGCCCGGCCAGATGGATCTCGGTTATAGCGTGTACAGGAAATTGATCAATGTAGGTTTCGGGATTGAAACCCAGATTATGGGCGCTGATATGAACGTTATTGACATCAAGTAACAGGCCGCAGCCCGTCCTGCTGGCGAGTTGCTCCAGAAAGTCGACCTCATTCCAGTCGTGACCTTCCAGACTCAGATAATGGGTAGGGTTCTCAATTGATATGCAGCGCTGAAGGGCATCTTGTGTGCGTTGAATGTTATCGGCGATGCGGATAAGTGCAGCGGTGGTCCGGGGAAATGGCAGCAGGTCGGGATAGTACCGACCGCGCCATGTAGACCACGCAAGATGCTCGGAGATGAGCCTTGGCTGGAGGCGATCAGCGAGGATCCTCAGGCGCTGCAGATGTTCAGAGTCCGGCGGGCAATCGGCCGCCAGAGACAGGGAAACACCGTGCAGCGACATAGGGTGGATGTCACCGATAGCTTCCAGCCAGTCCATGCGTGGACCGCCGCTGATCATGTAGTTCTCCGGATGGACTTCAAGCCAAAGGCCTTCACGCCGGCTCTCAAGAACGTCTTCAAAGTGCTCGGCTTTGAGGCTGAGTCCGGCGCCCATTTCTCGAATTACTTTCATGATCAGTAGCTCTATTGATGAACGATTACATTGCTTTGAGCGTGCCCATTCCCTTTGGGGTTTTGATCGAGGTGCAGGTGCCTGCCGGAACGTACGTCCATGCATCTGCCTGGTAGTCGGTTTTGCTTGTGCCCGCGCAAGAAGTGCCTGCACCTGCCTTACAGTCGTTTTTGCCAGCCAGCGAAATGCCGTAGCAGCGTTCTTTGGCTCCGCTTTTTGCTGCCGGGGTTTCAGCCGCGATAGCACTTGCTGCAAAGGATGTAAGGGCAATTGCAAGAGCGGCGGTTTTAATGTTGTTCATATTGTTTTCTCCGGGAAATTATTGGTTGGCCTTAGTTCAGTGCCTAAGAGCGCTGCACTACGGTCCGAGAGGTAATTCGCCGCTTGTGGATCGTGGGTTACAGCGGTCATTAAATATTTTTTGAAATTCTTTGATGGGTGTCGTTGCCGGGGGGATTGGGCAGACTCGGGACGCTTGCCCATGGAGCCGTGCTTACCGCATTGCAGGTGCGAACAGGAACGCCGAGCGCTCAGAGTGTCCGCAAAAAATATTTATATCGGTGTAACTAATGCGTGAAATGGATCGAAATACATACAGCGAGTTGTTGCGAAAGCGAGAGAGGGATCTACAAGTGCTATTTCTTTCCGGACTGGAGGGTAACGAGTTGGCTTATCGTGCCTTTCTTAATGAACTAAGCACGCACTTGCGCGGTTTTCTGCGTGGGAAACTTCAACGTCAACCTGATGAAATCGAGGATCTTCTGCAGGAAGTTTTACTGGCAGTGCACAACAGCCGACAAACCTATCGGTCAGACCAGCCTTTAACGGCATGGGTTTTTGCCATTGCTCGTTATAAGCTCAGTGATTTGTTCCGTTTGCGCTCACGCCGCGAGGTGTTTAACGATTCGCTTGATGATGTGGAAGAGCTTTTTGCCGCGCCACATCTTGAAGCCGCTCAAGCAAATCGCGACCTGCAAAAGCTCCTGAACGAATTACCGGATCGCCAGCGTTTGCCTATCCAGCATGTAAAGCTCGAAGGGCTTTCGGTCATACAGACAGCTCGTATGACCGGTTTGTCAGAGTCGGCGGTAAAGGTTGGTGTGCATCGGGGGCTTAAAGCGTTGGGGGCGTTGATTAGAGGTAAATGATGAAGACTGACGACTTGATCTCCATGCTTGTAACCGGGGTTCAGCCCATTGATCGCAGAGCGCCCGAGAAACGTCTGGGCGTAGTGGTTTTGTTTGGCTTGTCGCTGGCAACGCTGTGCGTCGTCTCGTTCTTTGGCGTCAGGGTGGATATTGCTTACGTCGTTTCAACAATCATTTTCTGGGTGAAAACGGGTTTGCCATTGTGCGTGATGGTGGGGGCCCTGTTGATGCTCGATCGCTTGGCCAGGCCCGGCATGTCCGTCGGCGCAGGCAGCCTGTGGGTAGTCGTTGCGCTGGTTGCCGTATGGGCCGCAGCTTTCAATGTCCTGGCCAATGCTGAGCCCGATGTTCGCCCCGTGCTTCTTTTGGGCGAAACCTGGCGTACCTGTGCGCCAAGCGTCGCTATGCTTTCAATTCCGGGGTTCATCGCTGCATTTTGGGCATTGCGGGGGTTAGCGCCGACCCGTTTGAGGATGGCTGGGGCCTGCTGCGGAATGCTGGCCGGCGCCTTGGGTTGTCTGGCCTACTGTCTGCATTGTCCTGAAATGGAAGTACCTTTCTGGGCGGTGTGGTATTTCCTTGGGATGTTACTACCCACCGCTCTTGGCGCGCTTGCCGGGCCCTGGTTGTTGCGCTGGTAGTCGAAGACGTCATCGCCATCCGCGCTCACGGCCCAACGTGTTGGCTGGAGCTCACGCCCGTCCAATACTCGAATAACTCAACCCGGCATCCGCCAAGGCTTTGGGCTCATAAAGTTTGCGCCCATCGATCACGACCGCCGATTTGAGTCGCTGCCGGAATCCAGGTCGGCAAAAGCCACGGCCTGCGCCGTATCGGTCGAGAAAAACAGTCTCTGGGCCTGCATGTTGCTGCGCATGAGCATGTTCAGTCCGGGCTCATGAATGGGCGTTTCGCCTGAGTTGAGCAGCTCTATCCGTTGCGTGTCGATGTCCATGCACAGCACGTCATGCCCGACATCGGCAAGGCATGCGCTGGCTACCAGACCGACATAGCCTGATCCAAAAACACTGATCTTCATGAGTCATTACCCTCGGGACGTTTGGCGCAGAGTGGGGGCGGGTATGACGGTACCGAGAGCGTGTTACAGCCAGTGCAGCGCTTTAATTGCCCAGGTTTTACGACGCTATGGTGCGACTGAACGGCTCTGGATCAGTGCCTTTTCAGGGGTTGGCGATCAGCGCTGTTACTCAAAAAAAACGGACAGGTAGTCAAGTTATGCGGTTGGCGGGCCGATATGCCCTGTGCACAGGCTGCTATCAATAAAAATAACTACAGCGTGCATTTGGGGGAAACACAGGCACATCACGGAGATTTTATGAACAGCAGCTTTGCCAACATCAGCGTCACTATGAAGTTAGCCCTGGGATTCGGGGTTGTGCTTTTATTCACGGCGCTGCTTTCACTTCTGGGATGGACCAGTCTGGATAAGCTGATCTACCGTACCGACAGAATCGGTGATATCAGTGAGCTCACTGATCGTCTCACCGTGTTACGTGTCGCGCGTCTGCAATACATGCTCGCCAATGGTGACGACGCTGCTGCACAAAAAGTGCAGACCACTCTGGAAGACTTCAAGAAGCAACAGCAACTACTGCTGTCGACCTTCACTAATCCGCTCAACGCCAAAGCTCTGGCGCGACTCACTGACATCATCAAAGACTATGAGACGTCGCTGAGTCAGATGCGCAGTGGTTATCAGACCAGTACGAAGGTCCGCGCCGATATGGGCGCTGAAGCCACTAAAGGTGCCCAGTTGATTGCCACGATCAACGACTCGGTGCTTAAGCAGGACCCATCGAATCCTGAGCGTTCAGACCAGTTGCAACTGTTGGCCGACGCCAAAATGGACTTTCAACTGGTCCGTTATGAAGTGCGGGGCTACACCGGCAACTCCAATGAAAAGACTGAGCAGGCCGCGTTCAGCCAGCTGGAAACGGCCATTAAAAACGTGGACAAGCTGAAGGCTGTTTTCAGCGCGACCCACGGCAGCGAAGTCGCACAGTTGGAAGCATCCCTGCGTAATTACCTGGTTTCGGTTCAGGCTTACAAAGTCGCAAACGACGCTATTGTGACGGCGCGCAAAGACATGACCGCTCAAGGTTACGAGATCGTTAACCTCAGCGAAGAACTCTCAAAAATTCAGTTGACGCTCGCAGCCGAAGACACCAGCACGGCCCGCAGCCTGCAAATCGGCGGCACTGTGGCGGCCCTGCTGTTGGGTATTTTTGCGGCGGTCATCATCACTCGCCAGATCACCCGTCCGCTGCAGCAAACACTGGAAGTGGTGGACCGCATTGCCTCGGGCGATCTGACTCATACCATCGCTGTTACTCGTCGCGATGAATTGGGCGTGCTGCAACAAGGCATCCAGCGCATGGGTGCCACGTTGCGCGATCTGATCAGCGGGATTCGTGATGGCGTGACGCAGATCGCCAGCGCGGCTGAAGAGTTGTCCGCCGTGACCGAGCAGACCAGCGCCGGGGTCAACAACCAGAAGATCGAGACCGATCAGGTTGCCACCGCCATGCAAGAAATGTCTGCCACGGTGCACGAAGTTGCGCGCAACGCTGAGCAGGCTTCGGTAGCTGCTGCGAATGCCGACACGCAAGCCCGGGACGGTGACAAAGTGGTGGGCGAGGCCATCACGCAAATCGAAAAACTGGCCGGTGAAGTACTACGTTCAAGCGACGCCATGACCTTGCTGGAGCAGGAAAGCGACAAGATCGGCAAAGTCATGGACGTGATCAAAGCCGTGGCTGAGCAGACCAATCTGTTGGCCCTCAACGCTGCCATTGAAGCGGCGCGGGCCGGTGAGGCTGGGCGTGGTTTTGCGGTGGTCGCCGACGAAGTGCGCGGCCTGGCCCAGCGCACTCAGCAGTCTACCGAAGAAATCGAAAGTCTGATCGCCGGGCTGCAAAACGGCACCCGTCAGGTTTCGCAAATCATGCTGGGCAGTCGCTCTCTGACCGACAGCAGCGTCGCGCTGACCCGCAAGGCGGGGACCTCTCTGGAAAGCATCACTCAAACCGTTTCCAGTATTCAGGCGATGAACCAGCAAATTGCCGCCGCAGCTGAGCAACAAAGCTCGGTGGCCGATGAAATCAGCCGCAGCATCGTCAACGTGCGTGATGTGTGTGAACAGACCGCCGAAGCCAGCGAAGAGACCGCCGCATCCAGCGTTGAGTTGGCGCGTTTGGGTGGTCAGTTGCAGATGATGGTTGGGCATTTCAAGGTTTAACACCTACGCGGTCATCGTCAGCCCGACGATGACCGCGCCCGTCAACAGCGCCGCCAGCCCAAGACCGAGCCACGCCCGCCAGGCGCTGGCAGTGCTGAATACCCAGATGACGACAGCGGTGTACAGCACAAAACTCAACAGCGTCGTGATCTGCACAACGCTTGCCGGATCGCTGCCCGAGACGCGCGGCAGCAGCAGCGCCAGCATCGACATGGCCAATGCAGACAAAACGTAACCGCCGGTTGTGGCGGCCAGCACCCGGCTGAGAATCATCCAGCGGTAGAGGTGTGTACTGGTGGTTTTTTTCATTGCACATCACCTGCAGATGCCACAAATAATCTGGTGAGTTGGAATGCGATTTTATGTGGGAGCTGAGCTTGCTCGCGATAAGGACACAGCGACTCTAAAGTGAACCGCGTCTAGCTTTATCGCGAGCAAGCTCAGCTCCCACGATGACTGGCATTTCAAATCGAGCTGGGGGTTGCCTGGTTAGCTATTCGCTGCTTCAACAAAGCCATCACCAGCACGACCCCAAACCCCAGCGCTACAATCTCAACGCTCCCGCGCTGCCAATCCCCTGCACTGATGTAGCGGCCGATATGCTGCCCGGTTGTACAAAAATTGATCGCTGGCAAACAAATGCACAGCACGGCTGCGCAGACCAATTGTTCGGTCCAGGCCTTCTTGGCCGGACGAAATAGGGCATGAACCAATGTCGCCAGCCAGATCAGCAAGAAGCTACGAATCTCCCATGTTGCGCGGTCCAAAATGTCCGCCGGTATAAAGCGGTTGGCGTAGAAATAACCAATACAAGCCACGCCAATGCCCGCAATACTCGCCACGTTAAACGCCTCAATACAGCGGTAGACCCTGGCAGTCGCGGCTCCGAATTCTTTCTGGCTCTTGTTGCGTCGTTTGATGGTGAACAGCAGCGTGCCAGTCGCCATCATCCCCATGCCCAGCAACCCGCTGACGAAATACAGCCACTTCATGCCCCAGCCACCAAACTCGGCGAAATGCAGTGAGCGCAGCACGCCGTAAATCTGATCGCCCAACGACATCGTTTCCGGCAGCGGCTTCTGCACCTGCAAAGTCGCGCCCGTTACGCCGTCAAACAGCATGCTGGCTTGCGGCGTGAACAGTGTCTGCGACGGGTGAGCTTCATCGTGTCGGCCCATCACCCGGATGGTTGCCTTCTGCGTGCCTGGGTTCTGCACCAGCAACATGCGTGCGTCCTGACCGGTCGAGGTTTGTGCTTGGCGCAATAGTGAGGGCCAATCAGTCGCAGCATAATTGGGCTCGCCGACAGAGGCCGCCTCACCCGACAGCTCCGATTGAAACTGGCTGTATGCATTCGGGCCAGAACCATAGGTCGCTTGCAGAGGCCAGGGCATGTAACTGGTATAGAAAATCGCCAGCCCGGTATAGGCAATCATTAACAGAAAGGGCAGGGTCATGACCGCCGTGGCGTTGTGCGCATCCAGCCAGGAGCGCAAACCTTTGTTGGGGCGGAAGGTGAAAAAGTCCTGAAAGATTCGCCGGTGGATCACTACGCCAGACACCAGCGCAACCAGCATGCCTACGGTCAGCCAGCCCACCAGCCAGAAACCCAGCACCGGCAAATGCAGCATGTAGTGAAACGACATGAAATGCCGTCCGCCTTCGGTTTTCCGCGCTATGCCCTGGGGGAGTCGTTCGCCGGTTTCAGCCGACAGCGAAACCTGCTGAAGGGTTGATCCGGAACGCCAGGCCAGCTGTAGGGCCTGGCCCGGATACTGAGGGAATTCCACTCTCCAGAATCGAGCGCCGGATGCATGTTCGACCAAGTAGCGCTTGGCGTAGCGGGCTGCAGTCGTACCGTCGCTGACGGCGTTAGAGTCTTTTACAACCAGTGGCTGCGCTTCCATCCAGCGCGTGATGGGTTCCCGAAAAACGCTCAACGTGCCGGTCAGGAAAATCGCACACAACAACCATCCACACACCAGCCCGCACCACGTGTGGAGCCACGACATGGACTGGCGAAATTTACCTTTCACGATTGGGTTCGCCGGGGTTTATCAATGCGGCCAAGGCTTCCATCAAAAAAATGCAATCTTCCAGATTGAACCCAATCCTGTAGGAGCTCACCGAGGTTACGAGGCCAGCGATAGCGGCTTGTCTGATATACCGCAATCGCGGCCTCGCGGTGCTCGTGCGCTCCTACAGGTGCTATGTTCCAGACGATAGCGCGCTGTCCCTGATCAGAAATCGCCCCGCAACGTGAGCATGTAGCTGCGCGGATCGCCGAACAGGTTCGAGCGGTCGGTGGCCACGGCGGTGGTGTAGTAGCGACGGTCAAACAGGTTTTCGGCGTTCAGCGAAACCTTCCAGTGTTCGTCCAATTGCCAGCTGGCGCGGGCATCCCAGATGGCGTAGCCCTGACTGCCGTAATCCAGTCCGGTTGTTGAGGCCGCCTTGTAATAGGATTGAGCCGAAACACCGCCGCCAATGGTCAGACGGTTCCAGGCACC
Organism: Pseudomonas caspiana; assembly: GCF_040224095.2. Classification (NCBI taxonomy): domain Bacteria; kingdom Pseudomonadati; phylum Pseudomonadota; class Gammaproteobacteria; order Pseudomonadales; family Pseudomonadaceae; genus Pseudomonas; species Pseudomonas caspiana. Next base: position 368,450 of record NZ_CP167995.1, read on the forward strand.
GGGTAGGTTGTAGCTGGTTTGCAGGCGCAGCATATGCTTGGGGGTTTCGTAGGCAACTTCAACGGCTTCGCTGTCGTTACGCAGCAGGTTGAAGGTGTAACCGCCAAAGACCTGCCAGCCTGGGAGTACTTCACCGCTGGCTTCTATGTCGATGCCCTTGCTGCGTTTGGTTACGCCGTTTAAGTAGCAAAGGCCGTCAGCGTTGTTTAGGCACTCCACTCCTGGAGTGAGATCTGCGACGGCTACATTTTCCTGCTTGATATAGAACACGGCCATCGACAGGTTCAGACGTTTATCGAAAAGCTCGCCTTTGATGCCCGTCTCATAGTTGTCACCTGTCGATGGTGACAATGGCGAACCGCTGGCATCAATGTAGTTACCTTGAGCGTTGAATATCTCTGCGTAGCTGGCATACCACGACCAGTTGTCGTTGATGTCGTAGATCAGGCCCGTATAAGGGGTCACTTTGCGGGTGACCTTGGACTCATAAGAGAGGGCGGCACCTTTATCGACATCGTAGTTGTAGTCATACCAACTGGCCCGACCGCCCAGTACCAGACTCAGTTTTTCCGTCATGCGCAGGCGGGAGTTGGCGTAAACGCCTGACCGCTCTTCGGTCATGTCGATATCGGTTGCCCATGCCGGCCTTGCTGGTTTGGCGAACGCGTGATGGTTTACATCGAAGATGTCCAGCGCGGTTACCCGGTTCACGGTTGCCTGTTTGGTATTGGCTTCCTGTCTGGACCACGTTGCGCCGACAGTCACCTCGTGGGTCAGGCCAAAGGCATCAAAGTTGCCATTCACATGGCTGTCCAGTCCGGTGCTGTCCACTTCATCACGACGGAAAAGCACCCTGCGAAACGTCGACCCCGCGTTGGTGACCGGGCTGATCGCACCTTGCGCATAAGCAATCTGCTGATCAAAACCACCCTGCGAATACGTCATCGAAGTTGTACTGCTCCAGCGATCATTGAAGCGGTGTTCAACTTCGGCAAACACCTCGCTCATGTCGCTCTCGTGGCGGTTCCAGTCCTGCACTAGCGAGGTCGAGCGGGAAATGTCCAGCGAGTTGCCATTGCTGTAGCGCGGCAAACCGTAAATCGAGTAGCCGTTAATGACGTTTTCCTGGTGACGCAGGCTTAACGTCAGCGTGGTGTCGTCATTCACGTCGGCTTCGACAATCCCGTACATCAACGGCGTGCGTGAGTCGCGCTCATCAATGTAAGAGCCATTGTCTTCGTAAGCTGTGACCATGCGACCACGCACGCTGCCGGAATCATTGAGCTTGCCGCTGGCGTCGAGGTCCATGCGGTAGCGGTCCCAGGAGCCTGCACTGGCTTGCACCGTCAGTTTGTTTTCAGCCGTCGGGCGCTTGCGCACCAGATTGACTGCGCCGCCAGGTTCGCCTGCACCGACCAGCAAACCGGAAGCACCGCGCAGCACTTCAACGCGGTCGTAAATGGCGGTATCAGGTTTCATCCAGCCGGTGATCTGGTAGCCCTGACCCGGCACGCCATCAATCAGAAAGCTTTCGGCCAGCAGCGAGAAGCCCCGCGAGGTGTAAACGTGGCCGCCGAAGTTGCGGTACTGAAAAGTAATGCCGGGTGTCTGCTCCAGCACCTTGTCGAGGCTGGTGAGTTTCTTGTCATCCATCAACTGCCGCGTCACGACGCTGACCGTCTGCGGCGTTTCCCGCAGGCTCAGGTTGAGTTTCGAGGCCGTGCTGCTGCCACCGGTGGTGTAAGACCCCGTCCCATCGGTCGTAGTCCCAAGCTGGCCGACTGCGTTCACGTTGGTAGCACCCAGAATCATGGCGGAGTCACCTGACACCGGCAGTTTCTCCAGCACGACAGTGCGCTCGTCCAGCAAACGCCAGGTAAACCCGCTGCCCTTGAGCAGCGTGTCCATGGCCTGTCCCAGCGTGTACTTGCCCTGCAACGCGTTGGTGCGTAGCGCCCCGACATCGCTGGAGTTGAAAATAAGACGGACGTTGGCCTGATCCGCAAGTTGGGTCAAAGCCTGATCCAGGGATTGCTCCGGTAACTTCAGATCGATACTGGTCGATGTGTCAGCGGCCTGCGCCAGGAGCGGTATCAAAGGCAGGCTGCCAGCCATGGACAACATCAGCGTCAGGGTCAACGTGCGACCGCTGACCGGAGCAAAGAACTTGGAAGGTGCCTGCATTTAAATCGTCCGTCTTGAATGTAGGTGGTGACACGACATGAGAATTATTCGCGCCCACCCCAACGACGAATCATCCCTACCAACCTTGCCGTCGATTGTTGAAAAATTTTTCATTGGCGTGATCTGGATAGGTCATTAAGTGCATTATCGGGAGATAGTGATGATAACTGTTCTCAGTTGAGATAGGATGCACGCCTCACCGGTCGGGGCCGTCCGAATGTCCGTTTCACCCAATTCAAACCACTTGCTGACAGTCTTTCAGGAGCATTACGGCGACCTGCTGGCCTTTCTCGCACGTCGTTTGGGGAACGTGGAAAAGGCTGCAGATGTGGCTCAGGACACCTACTTGCGGCTCGCCGGGCTGTCCGATACCGCGCAGATTCTGGAGCCGCGGGCCTTTGTTTTCCGGGTCGCGGGTAACCTTGCCATCGACCGTCTGCGTCAGGAGCAACGGCGCTCTGCATTGCAGGCCGACGATGCGCTTGATGAGGCTTTGTGCGACCCGATGGCGTCGCCGGAGCGTTCGTTTCTGGCAGCCGAAGCCATCGAACAACTCGACAAAGCGTTGCAGCTGCTACCGAGCAATGCACGATTGGCGCTATTGCTTAATCGCCTTGAAGGCATGACACACGCGCAGATCGCTACGCGTCTGGGGGTATCGGAAAGCTCGGTGGGCAAATACATTGTTCAGGCCATGCGTCACTGTCGGGATTGGCTACGTCAGTCGGAGTGCATTTAGAATGAGCGCAATGCACTTATCGCTGGCGGCTTCTTCGAGCCCTTCACCATGACCGAGCCTATGAACCAAGCAATGCCCAACGTTGAGCTCGAAGACCAGGCCATTGAGCAATGGGTGCATCTGACCTCGGGCCATGCCAACGAGTCGGACCACGCCGCTTTTGTTCGCTGGCGCCAGCAAAGCTCGGCGCATGAGGCAGCGGCCGTGCTGGCCGAGCAGATGTGGCAAGCCATCCCGCAGAGCCGAACTGCCGAACTCTTTGTGCCCCCCGCAATGCCCAAACGCCGCCCGTTGCGCTGGGTTGCACTGGCTGCCGGGTTGGGCGCATTGGCGCTGACCAGTTTTACAGAGCCTGTTCAGGTGTATTTCGCCGATCACACCACTACGGTTGGCGAACGCAAAATGCTCACCCTCGAAGACGGCAGCCAGGTCTGGATGAACAGCGCAACAGCGTTATCTGTGCATTACTCGGCCAACCGTCGCGACATCAGCCTGCTCAAAGGCGAGGCGCTGTTTCAAGTTAGCAAAGACGCCAACCGGCCCTTCGTCGTCCAGGCATCCGGCGGCAGCGTGCAAGCCGTCGGTACCCGCTTTGACGTCGATCGTCAAAGCCAGCGAGTCCGCGTTGGCGTCACTGAAGGCGAAGTCAAAGTCTCTTCGGGCGGCCAGGCCGTTCCTCTGAAAGTAGCTCAGCAGCTTGAGTTCGAAAACGGTTCCCCACCGTCCACCTCTAGCCCGCTGGACCTCAATACCGCGGCTGCCTGGCAGCGCGGCAAACTCATCTTCAACAGCCGCCCACTGGCTGAAGTCTTCGCCGACATCGAACGCTACATGCCCGGCTCACTGGTCGTCGCTGGCACCCTGCCGGACACCGCCGTCAGCGGCGTATTCAACCTCGACGACGTACCCGGCATGCTCAACGTGCTGTCGCGTACCCAGCCGGTGCGGATCTATCAACTGCCGTGGTTGACGGTGGTGATGAATGGCGAGGCGGTGAAAGAGGGGAAGGCGGGGATTTAGCCTGTAATAGCCACCTCCGTATTACTCGCACCATGCTGTCGCGCTGAAACACAGATCTTTGTGGGAGCAGAGCTTGCTCGCGATGCAGACACCTCGTTGTTTCAGACGGACCGTGTCATCGTTCATCGCGAGCAAGCTCTGCTCCCACATGGGATCGCATTCCATTCAGTGATTGGTGGGGCTGCCTGGCAGGCCAACATGGCCTTTCGTTCCGCCTTGTAAGAATCTTCCGTCAGCCGTTTACGTAATCCACTACGCCACCTGTAAACCCGCCCCGACAACACCCTCGCTCACTCCCGCTAATTTCTCCCTCCGATAGATGCTGACGTGCCGGTCACCTGCTGGCTCAGCATCTGCTTCTGGAAGAACTAACGGTTGGAGTAAGTCATGCAGCGCATACAAGAATTACGCACCTCTCTAGGCGTGCCGATGGCTGACTTTGCCAAGGCGCTGGGCGTATCCGAACAGGTTGTCGGGCAGTGGGAAAGCGGCGAGGCAGAACCCGGCATTCCGGCCTTGAGAGATATCGCCACGCTGTTAGGCACTAACGTCGATGACCTGATGGACTTCGCCAGCAACGGCCGAAGAATGACATCCCAACATTGGATGCCGGGTGACGATGCCATCTTCGATGGCTTCTGGGGCCGAATGGGGCTGCTGCTTCCCGGTGAAACCAGCTGCAGTTGGTATCCCATCACCTTCACCGAATATTCCCAGGTAGCGGATTCGCTGAGCATCGAGCACGCAGAGCCCCAGTGGCTGGTGGTAAGCACCCTGAACAACCGAAAACTGCTCATCAACCCCGCCTTGATCAGGCGCATCCGACTGCTCGATGAAGCCGCCGACCGCCCGGAAGATGACGCCTGGCAACACGGTTGGGACAGCGAGGAAGGCCTATTGCCTGAACTCTATCGAGCGCTGGGCGAGTACTTCACAGATGAACTGGCATTCGATGCCAACAACTCTCCGGTCGCTCAACAGATTATCCATACACTGGTCGCCAAGCATGATCTGACCAGCGCGAAAGTCATGCACTTGATCAGCCATACCCATGTCCATCTCGCAAACGGCTCGACCGCCAGCGTGCGCGCCGCCAACGCCGACATCTACAACCTGGTGCTGGACGCCTATGCGGGCATGCCGCTGGGTATCAGCCTGAGCACAAGAGACACGGAAGAGGAAAACCACTTCTCACCGCTGCAAGTGGCGTTGGTGGATATCCCGTTGCTTCAGTATCAGGCGGCGGAGATTGAGGCTTCGGCAGAGATGGAAGGCGTCTGATAACGCTGACGTAGGACCGGCTAAAGCGGGTCTTAAGGTTTTCGCAGATCCTGTGGGAGCGAGGCTTGCCCGCGATGAACGATAACGCGGAATATCCGCCTGTTTGCGTCGTCTTGGTCGCGGTCAAATCAATCTCCCCCGCTAAAGCGGCTAATCATGAACGCCCCGCAACCCGCGTCCACACCCAGAATCCCAGCGCAACAACACTAATCGAGCCCCCCAACATAAAAACCGCCACCCAGCCCCAACGTGCATAAACCTAGTTCCAGGCTGGTGAAGTGCATTCGGTGCTCTTGGATAAAACGGGTGAGCAGCCGGTGGTCGCGTTGGAGTTTCGCTCTGCGAAAGAGCGACTTGTTGGGGCGGAGGATTTTTATCGGGGGGCGGAGGTAAAGGCGGCGTGATCGAAAACTACTTCCGAAGTACCGTTTTGTTGATGCAGCCCATCGTCGGGGAGTTGTAGATTCGCAGGACAATGGCGCTCCACTTAGCCGAAAAAACGACATCCAACGTCAGGAACGTCATCCACTACGCGATGACACAGAGGTTTGGGATGTAGGTCATTTCGGCTGAATAGGTCCTGCCTAATTTTTGGCTGACTCTTCGTTATTTTTATGCTGTCGATCAATCAGCAGATCCAAGACATCTTGCTGGCTCGATGAAGCTTGCTTTGCATAGCAAGAAATCAGCAGCTCCATGGGGTGAATCCCAATTCTCGTGGCGAGTTGATCCAGTTTTTCGAGTGTCGGACTTTTCAGCCCTCGTTCAATTTCAGACAGATAACTTCGGCCACTCACCCCAACAAAATCCTCTTGAGTAAGGCCTTTGGCTTCTCTCGCTTCTTTCAGCGCTGCCCCTATTGCTTTGCTCAGCTCCATTTCGCAGCCCCCTTTACAAAAGAAAGGGATTTCGCTTGAATGCACGTTATAGCGCTACACGCTATAGCGTTCGTTTGTTCGGGCGCGTTTTTTTAAAGGACGATCAGACGCGATAGCGCAGGGATTGGAAATATTTTATGAGCCAAAAACAAATCAACGCCGCCTTCAAAAAACACCGAGCTTCACTGTCGGTGGTCTGCAAGCAATGCCAGTCGAGCCATAGACGCCGCGGCTTTTACTTACGAAGGCCAGACAAAGCTGCACCTTCAGGTCCTGAAACCTTGACCAAGCTCCAAGTCGTCAGTGCGATGTACGCCTATCTCATGACTAGCTGGGAGGAGCTGCCTGACAAGAACAAGCGGGCATTAGGGTTTGATTTTGTTGTAGGGAGCGAAGGTGAGGAGGCCGCCCTGAATCACCTGGCCCGGCTGTTCATGGAGTATGCGGATTTGTCGTTTCGGCGGGCATTGGTCGCCAGGCGCAGGAGGCTCGGTCTTGATGCTTATTCAGGCTCCGCATTCGCTGGTTGATTAATTGTCATTGAGGCCTTTCGAGAGTTTCAATCCACACATAGCCAAACGCTTACACGCGATAGAGAAAAACTGCCATTTGCAGACCTGTCCGACAGGCATAATCTTGGATCCAACCACTGACGAGCAGGGAGCCCGTCAGGATCAAGGATGATCGACCATGAAAGGATACTGCCGACAGGGAGTTGGAATGGTACTGGACAAAAAACCCGCTTCGGCGGGTTTTTTATTGGGGATTGGAAAGTTGGGGAGAGAGTATTCTCATCGTGTAAAGCGAGGTGCAGCCGCCCATCGCCGAACCGAATCAGATGAATGAGAAACTCAGTGATGGACAACGATATGAAGCAATTTCAGAGGGGAATACTGACTTGGTTACGTCAGATGAAAACCGGTAAGGCTGCCCGTTTGACTGAAATGAAGCTGTACGATGCGGCTGAGGCTCGTGCCAAGGTCGAAAGTTACGGGCATAAAAAACCCGCTCAATTTGTGCATAGCTACTGATGCAGCCATAGGCATGGCGGGTATGTTGCGCCAGAGGTTATGCAATGCCGCACCTTTCTGCAAGATACTTGGTGTGTTGGGTGATGTGCATCGCACCAAGAGGACGCGCAGCCCAGCTATATACGTCACCGCTATCCATCTGGCCATAAGTCTCTACTCTACGTTCGTGGCCGCGCAGGATCGGTGTCAAAGTCATCAGTAGACGAGGGCTCATTTTCGGCCGCTGACCGTGAGCCTGGATTTCACTCCGAATGAGGGGCCACCCCATTGAAGATGCGCTTCCTTCGTGAAAATTTTGTTGAAGTGAGTAAAACTATATTTTCTTATTTTAAAGATCTAGCTTAAAGTACGGTTTCTTCTTCAAATGGGGATTTCGGCTCAGCTTGAGTTGCTGAGTGTAGACGATTTATTTTTAAGTAATTAGATGTAGTCAGGTAAAGCTTCCGGGGTTGGTGACTTAAAGTGGACGAGAAAGAGATTAAAGCTATGGTTCTGGATAGGCTTCTCCAGACCGGACAAATAGGGGCATCATCTTTAGTCTTCAATGAGATGCATTTGGCAAAAAAAAATCGCCGTATCGATTTAGGATACGTGCGATTAGAAGAAATGATAGCTATCGAAGTTAAAAGCGAGAAAGACTCGTTGTTTAGATTGGAAGGGCAGGTTTTGGAGTATCGAAAATACTTCGATAGAGTTGTAGTAGTTGCAGCTCCAAAGTTCTCTGCCGCTGTTATGACCCTAGTTGATGATGATGTCGCTGTCTGGGAAGTTTCGTCTTGTGGGATAAGGGTTGTAAGGCGAGGTCGCTTGATAAAGGAGTCATCAAAAAACGATTACTTAAGTTTGATGACCAAGCGAGAAGTTTCGCAGGTGGCAAAAAAATTAGATATTGCAGCTGAAAAATTTGCAATGTATGAACTAAAAATTGAAGTGCTTAAAAAAATATCGAAAATTTCCAAAGCTGATATGAAGACAATTTTATTAGATGGGGTGCACAAACGATTTGGCATGGCTTCGAACCGATTCTTGTCCAAGGTGATTGTTGCGGGAGCAGTGAGTAGTTCTGATGTTACCCTGCTGAGTCCGTACCTATTGCACAAATCTTGAATGCGCTCCTAGTCCACCCACTCCTCATCAGTGTTTACGACGTCAAAGTTTTGATTGTAGTGAAGTTGATTGAATAAATGTATGTTTATACGGACAGCGGTTGATTTCTGGGGCGTGTAGACGCCGAAATCGTTAGAGTCCGCAGTTATTTCTATTTGTTGAGTTCCCCATAAGCGAAGCTCTGGAATCCAATAGTTACTATTAGTGATTTCTTGAGCAATCTCAATATATGCAGCTTTTCTTCTCTCTTTTGAATTGGGCGCATCGTCATCAACCTCACGTCTAACGAACTTCCAATCTTTTTTCAGCGGGTAGTCAATTCTAGGCGGGGGGGTACCCGCTCCTCCGCTTTGCTTTTGTGCCCGAGTACTTCCTCTGTCTGAATATATTACTGGCGAGAAAATATTTTTTTGCTCCACAGTATTGAATAAAATTCGCTCGTATATTGAGTTTTCTCCCTGAGATTGACCCGCGAATCCGGATGGAAAAGATGTTGAACTTATAGCTATCGTAAGGTTCGCTAAATTGTTTTTTGCTTCAATTATGAATTTTTCGAGAATATAAATTCTTTCCTCGAAGTTGCTATCAATGTTTTCTAGATCGTATATTACAAGTGTTTCTCCTTTGGCATGCCTACTAATTGTTTTGATTAGGTTGCTATGCTTTTCAAGATTTGCATCATTCGGTTGGATGCGCAGCACTAATCCTCTGTCAAGCGACGATAATTTTTGAATCTGATTTTCACTTTCCTCTAAGTGTTCATGCTGCAAACAAGGCACCGCATTTTCAATGCCTTTAACGAAAAGGAACCAGTTTTCATACCCGTTTTTAGGGTTTAGAAGTTGCGCCACTTCTTGAAAAACCGGCTTTGATGGGTACGATCCCGTGAATAGAAAAACCTTGTTTTCTGAAAGGAATTTCTCATCAATGTCCGCTATCCATTGACGTTTTCCTATGGACTTTTCTATTCGTTTAATTGTGTTTTCGAGTCGATGAGCACCTAGCCATCCCTTAAGAGGGAATACGGGCAGCATTTGATCCTTATCTTTATCAGGTAGTTGTTCTAATGCCATCATTTCAGCTGGGCCAATTGCTAATATTGGCATGTATTTCCAAAGTGGGAACTTATGCATAACAGCTATTTTCCCGTTCTGATTTTAATTGCTGCTAACGAAACCTGTGCCTGCTCTGCGATTTTCTTATATCGCTCTTCTGGCTTTAAGTTTGAACAAGCTTGGAGCGCTGGTTCGATGAGCGAGCTTGGCATTATTATATCTGCTGCAAGCCTATTCGCCTCCCTTTCCAAGTCGTCAGATAGTCTTGAGCGATAAAGTATATCATCCGTTATACCGCCAATTAGTCGCTCTCGATGTAGAAGAAAGTGCGCTATTTCATGCGCTAGCGTGAAGCGCTGCCTTTCTTTGACATCGTGTCGGTTCACCTTGATGGTCACGACGCCTTCTGACTCACGGATTTCTCCAGAAATAGAACCTTGCATAGTGGACTTTAAAACTACTAGGCCAAAAGCTTTCGCTATAGCGCCAACTGCGACTGGAAGTGCGCCTTGATGTTGAGTAATGATCGCCCTTTGGGTTTCATTTAGCGATTTCCACTCCTGTGAGGTTCTCAAGATTCTCCTCCTTCCTGTGAGGTGTCGTTAGGCATTTCAATTCCTCGGTATACCACATTTTCTACAGCATTTTGAATAAGTTTGTCGAATTTATCTGCTGCTATTAAAGCTACAATGTTCAACTCAGTCAATTTTGGAAGGTCTTCTTTGGCAATGGCTTTAACTGTTTCTATAGCTGTCTCTCTCGCGTCTTTTATGGCTTCGTTCTTAATGTTGGTATATCCAAAAATAGAAAGTATTGCTATTAGTACACCTAGCACTGTGATTATAACTGAGACGGCTGCTAGAACGGTGGTTGCAGTAATACTGCTATCTTGATTTTTTAGAATTAGAATCTCGTTCTCTAGTGTTTTGATCTTTTCAGTTTGTACGCGTAAATTTTCTTCTAAAGAGGACATGCTGCGATCCTCTCTAGTTAGCCTGGCGTTAATTACCTCTTGAATAAAACTGAAAGCTTCAAGAGGATTAATATTTGTAGTCCTTAAGCCTGATTCCTTATGGCTTTCATCCGATAATGGGGTCTCGGCATAAACTAAGGTGGAGGAGGCAGCGAATAAAAATAAAAAACACGCAAATGCGCCCCTCCATGTTTTTTTAGTTTTTGTTGTGTTTTCCATTTTTTGGTTGACCATGTTTCTTTTCTCACAACATCAGCGGGTGAAAGGAAAAAATGGCTTTTTATGGCTTTTCTCTATTAACTATTTTTTTAGATGTGGCACTGCATTGCATCGGCAAAGGAGCGGTATTTAAAACTCTCACTTGTGGCTTAGAGTTTTGCATTACAGGATATATCGTGTGTGTCCGAATTTTTGGGGCAGAATTTTCTTTAAGATGAATACATATGCATGGAGCGGAGGCGAGCCTGATTGTCGCTGTATTTGATTTGAGCTTTATGCCAAGCACGTCGGTAAGAAAATCCATTTCGCGTATATTCACCGCCATCTCCTTGTGGGTCCGTCGCGCAACAGTGCTGTCAGTTTGCCATCGGCAGTGGGCCGTTTCAACTTGTAGTTGGCATCATTACGAAGAAACATTGGCTTTCCATCGCCCACTAAAAAGCCGGCTTGTGGCCGGCTTCTCAAGGACGAACTTGGTTTGTTTTTGGCAAACCGTGCTCGCCTTTAACAGGTGCGCTCAGCGAGTGGCGCTAATTAGGATGGTGACGCAGGTTAGGTTTCAGCCTGGCGTAACCGTCGGCGTCGATGCGGGGTGTGCTTCGGGCCGGGATGGCGCAGAGGATACTGATGTTCGCGGCGCTTGCCCAGTCTTGAAACACTTTGTTGGAAGATCTGTCGTCGTGGCTGTCGGCGAAATGAAAGTCCATCTGAGGCGCCACGATTTTTTGTAGGAGCTGCCGAAGGCTGCGAAAGCATGTTCATGACCGACCGATTCGCAGCCTTCGGCAGCTCCTACAGAGAGGTGTCCACCCCACGATGGATCAGCTCATCGAAACGATATCGCATGGCGTCGCGTATTCAGCGTCGACCACCAGAACACCCAGCCCAGCACGCGGATGCCTTGTTGCTCGATCTGTTCTGCAGTGAACAGTTCGTCAGGATGTTCGTTGCTGTTGTGGCTGCGCAGGCGCAGGCCGTTGCCGGGTAGGCGGTAGAGGTATTTCACGCGGAGCATGCCGCCGTGTTCGAGGGCATACATTTCGCCGTCGATGATGCGGGTCAGGCCGCGGTCGATGCCGATTACGGAGCCGTCCTGGATTTTGTCGGCCATGCTGTTGCCGATCATGGCGACGCAGATGGCGTTGTCGATGTTGATGTTCATGCTCTGCAGCACGTGCAGCGGCAGGCGGACTTTCTTGCCGGGGGCTTCGGCGATGAGGACGTCGCCGGTGTCCGATTCGGTTTCCTTATAGACCGGCACTTCCACGTCGCTGCGCAGCGAGCTGCGGCTGGTGTGACGGGACGCACCGCTGTCGCCGCCATTGTTTTCATTGGCCGAGTCGCACGGGTGCTTGGGGCCTTCGCCCGTGCGCAGCCACCGCGCGTTGACGGTTAACAGTTCAGCCACTTCGTCCAGCCGGGCCATGGGGATGCCACGCTTGAACCAGTTGTTCACATGCTGAGGCGTGACTTTCCGGTTGGCGGCGAAGTCCGTGGCTGAGAGATGGCACTCCCGCAGGAGGGCGCGTAGTCGATCACCTGATGTATTCATGGCCCCGAGTTTACGGCGCTCGGTAACGGGTTTAAATAAACGAGGTGTTCAAATGAGCGGTGCGTCTAATTGTCTTGCGAGCCGCGGGATTACAGGGTTTTGCGGGTTTTGTAGGCGGCTTCTGTCATTAGTTGGCGGCAGGTAAACAGTGCGGATTCTGCTCGGCGCGCAATTGCAGGTGGGGAGGTTTGTTTATCGGGTTTAACGAGAGGAATAGTTTGTTTTGAGCGTGTTTACTGAAAAGCCTGATTGTTTTCGCAGAAAGACCAATCGGCGTGAATGTTTGCGGGCGCGTTTGAAAGAGTAGGAGGGTTTTGCGAGGGGTGTTAACGGAGCATCTGCTGGCAGACACTCCGTTGACGATGCAGCAATCGATCAGCCTTTGTAGGCAGCAACCGATTTGGTGATCTCGGCACGGGCAGCGTCTGCGTTGCCCCAACCTTCGATTTTCACCCATTTGCCTTTTTCGAGATCTTTGTAGTTCTCGAAGAAGTGCTTGATCTGCTCCAGCAGCAGTGGAGGCAGGTCGGTGTATTCCTTCACGTCGACGTACAGCTGGGACAGCTTGTCGTGTGGGACTGCGATGACTTTGGCATCGCCGCCGCCGTCGTCGGTCATGTGCAGGATGCCGACTGGACGGGCGCGGATAACCGAACCTGGAGTCACCGGGTAAGGGGTCACGACCAGCACGTCGAGGGGGTCACCGTCGTCAGCCAGGGTGTTCGGGATGAAACCGTAGTTGGCCGGGTAGAACATCGGCGTCGCCATGAAACGGTCAACGAACAGGCAATCGGAATCTTTGTCGATTTCGTATTTGATCGGCGCGTGGTTGGCCGGAATTTCGATCGCGACGTAGATGTCGTTCGGCAGGTCTTTACCGGCCGGAATCTTGCTGTAGCTCATTGGGCATTGCCCCCCTTGATTGACCAGACGGCTTTGGCTGGTTACGCCAAAAAGTGGGCCGGATTATAGGCATATTCTGTTGGTGTTGCCACGCGTGGCAGCCTGCAGGGGTTAGTCCTGATTCTGGTAGGAAGGTTCATCACGCTGCAGGGTTTGCAGGCGGCTGAGCGGGTCCTGACGATAGAAGGCTTTGAGCTGCTGATAGACCGCCGGGTAGGCGTCGGCCAATAGGTCCGGCGCGCAGAAGAAGTATTCGCTGGTGACGGCGAAAAACTCGGCCGGGTCTTCGGCGGCGTAGGGGTCGATGGCGGTTTCGATGTCTGGATCTGCATCGAGCTGGCGGTTCATGTCGTCGTAGGCGTGCTGCATGACGCTGGCCCACTGGCTGACCTGCATGTCGCCGTGCAGCGGCGGCAGACCGTTGGCGTCGCCGTTAAGCATGTCGAGTTTATGCGCCAGTTCGTGGATCACCAGGTTGTACGGCTCCCAGTTGCCACTGGACAGCACGCCGGGCAGCGCGAGGATAACCGGGCCTTGCTGCCAGGCTTCGCCGCTGTGTTCGCCGTCCCATTCGTGTTCGATGCCGCTGGGGTCGCGATGGCGCTGCGGGCTGACGAAGTCGTCGGGGTAGATCACCAGTTCGTGAAACCCCTGATACCAGTTCAGATCGCCAAGGTTGAGCAGTGGCAGTTGCGCCTGCGCGGCGAGATGCAGGCGCTGTTCGTCGTTGAGTTCGACACCCGGCAAACAGGTGATGTGCTTGTCTTGCAGGAACAGCACGCTGTTTTCCCGCAGCAGGGCGTCGTGTTCGGCGCTCAGGCCATCGAGGATCGGCAAGCCCTGACGCACCCGCTGCCACAGTTCGGGGGTAACCGGGCTCTTGGCCAGCCTGCGTTGTCGACGCCATTGGCTAAACGACCACATGCTTTAGCGGGCGTCCGCCGAGCGAGCCATGCGACCGCGCACCACGCTGATGATCATTGGCAGCAGCGTTATCACGATGATCGCCAGCACCAATACCGACAGGTTCTTCTTGATGAACGGGACGTTGCCAAAGAAGTAGCCGAGGGAGACCAGACTGCCGACCCACAGCACCGAGCCCAGCACGCTGAAACCGAGGAAGCGTGGGTAATGCATTTTGCCGACACCGGCGACAAACGGCGCGAAGGTGCGAATGATCGGCAGGAAGCGCGCAAGGGTGACGGTCTTGCCGCCATGGCGGTCGTAGAACTCGTGAGTGCGTGCCAGATAGTCGCGGCGGAAAATCTTCGAGTTGGGGTTCTGGAAGAGTTTTTCCCCGGCGGTGCGGCCGATGATGTAGTTGGTGCTGTCACCAATAATCGCTGCAGACATCAGCAGGCAAGCCAGCAACACAGGGTCCATAGCGCCACCGGCTGCTACTGCGCCAGCGATAAACAGCAGCGAATCACCCGGCAGGAATGGCATGACCACCAGACCGGTTTCGCAAAAAATCACCAGAAACAGGATCGCGTAGACCCAGGTGCCGTAGTTGGTTACGAGTAAATCGAGGTACACATCCAAGTGCAGAATCAGGTCGAGCGGGTTGAAATCCATGTATGGCACCAATAGCGGAGACCCAGACCGGGTCACGTGCGGAAGTAACTACTGAGGGGTTGCGGCGGGATTATAGAAGCAGAATGGGTGGGGAGGGGGAAACATAGAACCTGTTTGCCGTAGGACCGGCATTAGCCGGGAGAGGGCCGTCACATTGCGGCATATCTTTCGTCCGGGACGACGCCCTCTCGGCTAAAGCCGGTCCTACGAGGTCGCGCGGTCGCTGTGGGAGCGAGGCTTGCCCGCGATGAAAGATCGCGGTTTGTCTGACGTAACTCAGCGCCTGAATCGCGAGCAAGCTCTGCTCCCACGAGGGAGATTCCTATAACCGTTTAATCCTCGCTGATCGGCAAGACATAGTTTTTGAATTGAGTATCTTCGCGAAACCCGATGGATTCGTAGACCTTTTGTGCCACTTCGTTGTTGCTGCTGGTCGACACGCGCATGCGGACGGCCTGGGTGTCTTTGGCCATTTTCTTTGCGGTGCGCATCAGGTGGTCTGCGACCAGTTGGCGACGGGCGTCTTCGGCGACATAGATATCGTTGAGGATCCATACACGTTTCAAGGACAGCGACGAATAGCTCGGATACAGCTGACAAAAGCCCAGCAGCTTTTTGTCATCATCGGCAGCCAGCGCCAGGTAGATCACCGATTCATCCCGGCTCAAGCGTTTTTCGAGGAAGTCGCGGGACGAATCCGGAAACGGCAGTTCGCCATAGAACTCGCGGTATTTGACGAATAGCGGGGCTAGCAGGTCCAGGTGTTCCAGTGTGGCTTTAACGATCCGCATGGTCGGGCCTCAACTTCTCGATGACAAATGTTCCATCAGGCTGCCGCCCGATGCTGCCGAATGCGTTTAGAAAGCGCAATCTAATGCTCAGTCCGATGGCCCCGCGAGTAGAAAGTTGCCCTTCGTGTTCAGTGGCTCGTCGGATTCCAGACTGTTCAATTGCGCGTCGTCCTTGAGATTGACCCCGGATAAACCCCGTGTGCAGGCCTCTCGCATCAAGTAAAGCAGACGATGTGCGGCCATTCCGTAACTCAGCCCTTCCAGTCGTACATTCGAGATGCAGTTGCGATGCGCGTCATTGAGGCCAACCTTGGGCGCGTAGGTGAAATACAGGCCCAGGCTATCCGGCGAGCTGAGGCCGGGACGTTCGCCGATCAGAATCACCGACATTTTTGCACCGAGCAGTTCGCCGATTTCGTCAGCGATGGCGACCCGGCCTTGTTCCACCAGAATCACCGGCGAAAGTGTCCAGCCTTCGGCGCTGGCCAGTTCTTCCATCCGCGCCAGAAACGGCACGGTGTGGCGATGAACGGCCAGCGAAGACAAGCCATCGGCGACCACCACGGCGACATCAATTCCGCCGGGATGCGCTGCTGCATAGTCGCGCAGGGTTTGCGCCGAGGCTTCGTCCAGGCGACGACCCTTGTCCGGGCGTTGCAGGTAGCTGTCCCGGTCCGCTGCGGCGCTGTGTAAATGCAGGGTCTCGCGTTTTTTGGCGGCCAGTTGCTCGCTGAGCGCCGCGTGATCGAACGGCAAATGCACGGCATCCCGAGCCTGCGCATGGGCAAACTGGAAATCCAGTTGCGCGCTGGTCGGCAGGCTGGTGCCGGTGCGTCCCAAGGCAATCCGCGCGGGTGTCAGGCGGCGCAGTTCGAGCCACGGGTTTTGCGTGTTGTCGGGTTTGCTTTCGGGGAGGTCGTCCATCAATTGGTCACTCATGCCAGATGCGCCAAAGCGTTGCGAAAGGCGGGTGGCAGGCTGTCACCGAAGTGTATGCGGCCATCGGTCTGGGTGAAGATGCCCATTTTTTCCAGCCATGCTTCGTATTCCGGCGCAGCACGCAGCCCCAGCGTCTGCCGGGCGTAGAGAGCGTCGTGGAACGAGGTGGTCTGGTAGTTGAGCATGATGTCGTCAGAGCCCGGAATGCCCATGATGAAGTTGATGCCCGCCACGCCCAGCAGCGTCAGCAGGGTATCCATGTCGTCTTGATCGGCTTCGGCGTGGTTGGTGTAGCAAATGTCACAACCCATGGGCACGCCCAGCAACTTGCCACAGAAGTGATCTTCAAGCCCGGCGCGAATGATCTGCTTGCCGTTGTACAGGTATTCCGGGCCGATGAAGCCGACCACGGTGTTGACCAGAAACGGGTTGAAGTGCCGCGCAACGGCGTAGGCGCGGGCCTCGCAGGTTTGCTGATCGAGGCCGTGATGGGCGTTGGCAGACAGTGCACTGCCTTGGCCCGTCTCGAAATACATCAAATTCTGGCCCAGCGTGCCGCGATTCAGGCTCAAGCCGGCTTCATAACCTTCTTGCAATAGATTGAGGTTGATGCCGAAACTGGAGTTGGCCGCTTCGGTGCCGGTAATCGACTGGAAGACCAGGTCCACTGGCACACCGCGGTTGATCACTTCAATCGATGTCGTGACGTGGGTCAGCACACAGGCCTGAGTCGGGATTTCATAGCGCTGGATGATTGCGTCGAGCATTTCCAGCAGGGCAACGATAGACGAGGTGCTGTCGGTGGCCGGGTTGATGCCGATCATGGCGTCGCCATTGCCGTACAGCAGGCCGTCAAGAATGCTCGCGGCGATACCGGAGGGTTCGTCTGTTGGGTGATTGGGTTGCAGGCGGGTCGATAAGCGACCGCGCAGGCCCAAGGTGCCGCGAAACTTTGTGATCACACGAATCTTCTGCGCCACCAGCACCAGGTCTTGAACGCGCATGATCTTTGATACGGCGGCTGCCATTTCTGGTGTCAGGCCGGGGGCGAGGGCGCGCAGGCTGGCTTCGTCGGCCTTGTCGCTGAGCAGCCAGTCACGGAAACCGCCTACGGTCAGATGGCTGACGGGGGCGAAAGCCAGTGTGTCGTGGGTATCGATGATCAGCCGGGTGACTTCGTCCTGCTCATACGGGATCAGCGCTTCTTCGAGGAAGTGCTTGAGCGGAATGTTCGCCAGCGCCATTTGCGCGGCAACCCGCTCACCATCGTTGAGCGCTGCTACGCCCGCCAGAAAATCCCCCGAACGCGCGGGACTGGCCTTGGCCATTACGTCCTTGAGGCTATCGAAGCGATACGTCTGTGCGCCGACGGAGTGGGAAAAGCTTGCCATACACATTCTCCATGACGCCCCGGTTCAAGTTCGGGGCGAAGGCAGCAAAGTAAGCAATTAATACTCCATCACGGGCTAAGTCGCCAATTACCGGGGTGGATGTGTCGTGAATGGGGTGGGATACGGCGGTTTGTGAACCAATTTGGAGCGTTAAGCTCTCTCTGAACTGGAATGCAATCCCCCCTGTGGGAGCTGAGCTTGCTCGCGATAAGGCTGGATGCGATCTCAAGTGAACCGGATCCAGCCTTATCGCGAGCAAGCTCAGCTCCCACAAGGGTTTAGGCGTGCCTTCAAAAACAACAATGGCCTCCGAAGAGGCCATTGGCAGTCAATCAACCTGGCTTAGAAGAAACCCAGCGGGTTGGTGTCGTAGCTCACCAGCAGGTTTTTGGTCTGCTGATAGTGCTCAAGCGCGACTTTGTGGGTTTCGCGACCAACGCCGGATTTTTTGTAGCCGCCGAACGCCGCGTGCGCCGGATACAGGTGGTAGCAGTTGGTCCACACGCGACCGGCCTTGATTGCGCGGCCTACGCGGTAAGCGCGGTTGATGTCTCGCGTCCACAGGCCAGCACCCAGACCGAACTCGGTGTCGTTGGCGATAGCCACTGCTTCGGCTTCATCCTTGAAGGTGGTGACGCTGACCACCGGGCCGAAGATTTCCTCCTGGAAGACGCGCATCTTGTTATTGCCTTTAAGCAGCGTTGGCTGAATGTAATAACCGGTCGCCAGATCGCCTTCCAGTTTTTCCACCTTGCCACCTGTCAACAGCTCGGCACCTTCGCCTTGGGCGATTTCCAGATAAGAGAGGATCTTGTCGAACTGCTGCTGCGATGCTTGCGCGCCGACCATGGTGTCGGTGTCCAGTGGGTCGCCGCGTTTGATCTTCAGGACCTTCTTCATCACCACTTCCATGAACTGCGGGTAGATCGACTCCTGGACCAGTGCACGGGAAGGGCAGGTGCAGACTTCGCCCTGATTGAAGAACGCCAGCACCACACCTTCTGCGGCTTTTTCGATGAACTCGGGTTCGGCGTTCATGATGTCTTCGAAGAAGATGTTCGGCGACTTGCCGCCCAACTCGACGGTGGACGGAATGATGTTATCCGCCGCCAGTTTCATGATGTGCGAACCCACCGGGGTCGAGCCGGTGAAGGCGATTTTGGCGATACGCTTGCTGCTGGCCAGGGCTTCACCTGCTTCACGGCCGTAACCTTGGACAATATTGAGCACGCCAGGCGGCAGCAAGTCGCCGATCAGTTCAACCAGCACGCTGATGCCTAGAGGCGTTTGTTCGGCGGGTTTGAGGACGATGCAGTTACCCGCTGCCAGGGCGGGAGCGAGTTTCCACGCGGCCATCAGGATCGGGAAGTTCCACGGGATGATCTGCCCGACCACACCCAGCGGTTCATGTATGTGATAAGCCACGGTATTGCCGTCGATCTCGGCTGCGGTGCCTTCCTGAGCGCGTAATACGCCTGCGAAATAACGGAAGTGATCGACTGCCAACGGGATGTCGGCATTGAGGGTTTCGCGGATGGCCTTGCCGTTGTCCCAGGTTTCAGTAATCGCCAGGATCTCGAGATTCTGCTCGATGCGGTCAGCGATTTTCAGCAGGGTCAGGGAGCGCTCTTGCACGGAGGTCGTGCCCCAGGCGTCGGCAGCGGCATGGGCTGCGTCCAGGGCTTTTTCGATGTCTTCGGCAGTGGAACGCGGGAAATCAGCGATAGGCTTGCCAGTAATCGGCGAGGTATTGGTGAAGTATTGACCTTTGACCGGCGCAACGAACTCGCCGCCAATATAGTTACCGTAGCGTTCCTTGAAATTGACCAGAGCGCCTTCGGTACCGGGATGTGCGTAACGCATGGTGATTTCTCCTGATTTTTTGTTGTTGGGAGAGCTGCCATGACAGTAGCTCTGAATCGTGCGGTTGTTCAAGCGTAGAGCAAAGGGGCGGGCTTTGCCGGTGGACTCGAATCGGGTGGTTTCTGGAGATGCAGCGGTCTCTAAGTTCCTGCCCCGGCTCTTGTAGGAGCGCACGAGCAACGCGAGGCCGCGAAGGCGTTGTATCAGACAGGACGCCATCGCGGCCTCGCGTTGCTCGTGCGCTCCTACAGGCAGTGCCAGTCGCCCCGACAAACACTAAGTGCCATTTCACACTCCCTGCGCTAACCTGCGCGGATGTTTTAAGAGGTGGTCATGCATATTCATATCCTTGGTATTTGCGGCACGTTCATGGGTTCTCTGGCGGTGCTCGCCAAAGAGTTGGGACATCGGGTGACCGGTTCCGACGCCAATGTCTATCCGCCGATGAGCACGCAATTGCAGGCTCAGGGCATCGAGCTGACGCAGGGTTATGACCCGGCTCAACTGGACCCTGCGCCGGATGTTGTGGTGATTGGCAACGCGCTGTCGCGTGGCAACCCTGCCGTTGAATATGTGCTCAATAAAGGTTTGCCTTATGTGTCCGGCCCGCAATGGCTGGCCGATCATGTGCTGCAAGGCCGTTGGGTACTGGCAGTCGCAGGTACTCACGGCAAGACCACCACCAGCAGCATGCTGGCCTGGGTGCTGGAACATGCAGGCATGAGTCCCGGTTTCCTGATCGGTGGCGTGCCGCAGAACTTCGCGGTGTCAGCCCGGTTGGGCGGCACGCCGTTCTTCGTGGTCGAGGCCGACGAGTACGACAGTGCGTTCTTCGACAAACGCTCCAAGTTCGTTCATTACCGTCCGCGCACCGCGATCCTCAATAATCTTGAGTTCGATCACGCTGACATCTTCCCCGATCTGCCTGCTATCGAGCGCCAGTTCCATCACTTGGTGCGGACTATCCCGAGTGAAGGTCTGGTCATTCATCCGACCACCGAACCTGCGCTGACCCGCGTGATACAGATGGGCTGCTGGACGCCCGTGCAGACCACTGGTCAAGGCGGTCAGTGGCAAGCACGTCTTTTACGCGAAGACGGTTCGCAGTTCGAAGTGATCTTCGAAGGCGAAGTACAGGGAACGGTTGACTGGGACATGACCGGCCAGCACAACGTTGCGAATGCCTTGGCTACGCTTGCAGCTGCGCGTCATGTTGGCGTGGTACCGGCGCTGGGCGTCGAAGCCTTGAGCGCGTTCAAAAGCGTCAAACGTCGCATGGAAAAAGTCGCGGAAGTGCGCGGCATTACTATTTACGACGATTTCGCTCACCACCCGACCGCCATCGCCACCACGCTGGATGGCTTGCGCAAGAAAGTCGGTGATGCGCCCTTGATCGCGATCATCGAGCCGCGCTCCAACTCCATGAAACTCGGCGCTCACCGCGACGGTTTGCCGGAAAGCGTGCAGCAGGCTGATCAGGTGGTCTGGTACGCACCGGCCAATCTCGGTTGGGACCTGGGCGCGACCGCAGCGCAATGTTCAGTACCGGCAGTGGTCTGCGATTCTCTGGAAGGCATCATTGCCCGCGTGAAAAGTCAGGCTCAGCCCGGCACTCACGTGGTGATTATGAGCAACGGCGGCTTTGGCGGCCTGCATGGCAAACTCGCCGAGGCGCTGCAATGAGTGGCCCGGAGCGCATTACCCTGGCGATGACCGGCGCGTCCGGCGCGCAGTACGGCTTGCGCCTGCTGGATTGCCTGGTGCGTGAAGATCGCGAAGTGCACTTTTTGATCTCCAAGGCCGCGCAACTGGTGATGGCGACTGAGACCGACGTTTCGCTGCCACCGAAGTCGGCGATGATGCAGGCGTTTCTCACTGAATACACCGGTGCCGCCGCAGGGCAGATTCGGGTGTATGGCAAGGAAGACTGGATGTCGCCGGTGGCCTCGGGCTCAGGCTCGCCTGCCGCGATGGTGGTGGTGCCGTGTTCCACGGGTTCGTTGTCGGCGATTGCGACCGGCGCTTGCAACAACTTGATCGAGCGCGCCGCTGACGTGACCCTCAAGGAACGTCGGCAGTTGATTCTGGTCCCTCGAGAGGCGCCGTTTTCCAGCATTCATCTGGAAAACATGCTCAAGTTGTCGAACATGGGCGCGGTGATTCTGCCAGCTTCGCCCGGCTTTTATCACCAGCCACAGACCATTGATGATCTGGTGGATTTCGTTGTGGCGCGGATTCTCAACCTGCTCAACATTCCGCAAGACATGCTGCCGCGCTGGGGCGAGCATCACATGGGCGTCGATGAGTAAGCTGCTGCTGATTGCGCTGGCGTTGAGCCTGACGGGCTGCGCAACCGCCCGCACGCTCAATGCCGCACAGCCCGGTGCGCCGGTGGTCTATGCCGGTACGCGGCTGGATTTGTATGCGATGCAGGGTGGTTGCTGTGCAGTGGACCGTTTCGGTGCACATGCGCCGAGCTATCCAGGCCTGGACCTGCCAGCCAGCGCGTTGCTCGATACGCTGTTGCTGCCGTTGTCACTGTTGACTGCGGCAGGTGTGGGCTTTCAAGCGAGTGGCGGGTTGTAATTCGCTGTGTATAGGCAGTCAGATCTATAGGCGCTGCCTACGGCACCGCTGTCTCGCGGCAAACGGTAGACCTGTAGGAGCGCACGAGCACCGCGAGGCCGCGATAGCGATTTATCAGGCAGGACGCCATCGCTGCCTCGCGGTGCTCGTGAGCTCCTACAGGATTAAATTCAATCTGGACCTGTATCCCGACACGCCGCAGTCGCGAAACAACACAGACTTGTAGGGGTGAGCTTGCTCGCGATGCTCGTTAGCTCCTACAGGAAAGCATTCCAAATCAGATAGTTGTAGTTGTTTGAGAGGGGCGCTGGTTTCAGGAAATCACTTCCCCAAACGCCTTAATTCATCCGACTCCACAATCCGCACCCCTGATTGCTCTTCAAGCGCCAGACGCCAAAGCGCTCTGCCTAACGTGCACGCTTCAATCGCACCATATTTTCCCGGAATCAGCTTGGCCAATGGTGCTGCAAGTTGTTCAGCCAGACGCTGTTCGCTGCGGTTGCCTACCAGCAGGGAAGGTCGGGCGATGGTCAGTTGCGGCCAGTCCTGGGCAATGAGCGCCTGCTCCATCTCGCCTTTGATACGCGTATAGAAAACGCTGGATTTCGGGTCGGCATTGATCGCGCTGATCACCAGCAAATGCCTTGCGCCCAACTCCCGGGCGCGTTTGGCGAAGGCCACGACCAGATCCAGATCAACCGCTTTGAATGCCTCTTGCGAACCTGCCTGTTTGATCGTTGTACCCAGGCAGCAGAACGCGATATCGACCTGCCCACTCAAACCGGGCAACAGCCCGCTCAGTTCGCCGACCGGGTTTTCCAGATGCGAATGCTCGGGTACTGGCCGACGAGTCGGTGCCAGCACGCGGCTGATAGTGGGTTCATTGAGCAGGCGATCCAGCAAGTGTTCGCCGGTGAGACCGGTAGCTCCCGCAAGCAGGATGTGTTGAGGCGTCAAGTACATAAAATTCTCCCTTGATACCGACAGCTTAGTGGCTTGCAGCAGTCTTCGCTTCCTTGCGGATCATCGTGGTATTCAGGGCCCGTTCCGCCTGGTTTTTGCGTAGCAATTGCCAGCGGGAAATCACGCCCTTGGGTGCCCAGATCTGCGGCTCAGACGCTTCGTAGTTATCTGCTATCTCACGTTCTGCGACGAATGCTTTGGCGTCGCTGAAGGCTTGTTGCAGGTCATCGGTTTCGACCAGCGCCTTGGCAAATAGTGCATCGCCAAAATAAGTGAAGTCCGCTTCTTCCGAACAGCCAAAGGAAACCCGGTCAGCGCGGGAGGCAGTCATGATCAGTGTGCGGTCGTCTTTCAGCGCCGGGATGAAGCCGCCGGAATAACAAGCCGAAATGACGATGACTTTGTCGCGATTCTTCAGCGGTGCCAGCGCTTCAGCCAGTTCGTCGGCGGGCAGGTCGGCCAGTTCCAGGCGTGGCTGATCCAGCACAAGTTCATGCTCGGCAGTGCCGTGGCTGGTCAGGTAGATGAATACCAGGTCTTCCGGACCGCTGCGTTGTGCCAGGGTTTTTACCGCACGGCTGATGCTTTCCCGGGTGGCCAAGGGACGGTCGATCATGTGGTCGCGATGGTTGACCAGCGTGATCTGCCCAAAAGCCCCGAAGCGTGAGGCCAGTAAATTGTTGACGTAGTCGGCTTCGCGCAGGAACACGCTTTGTTTGCCGTCGCCACCCACCACCAGACTGAACAACTCCACCGCTGGCGTGGAAGCAGGAACGGTCGACAATGATTTTTCCAGCAGCGGGCCCTGCGCCAGCAAGCCAGCTTCCAGTGCGTCGGGCAGCAACTTGCCCTTGGCGTCGCGGATCAATTGGCCGTTGGCCCACGTGCCGCTTTGCACGCTGCCCTGAATCGGCGTCAGCACGCCTTGGCCCTGATAGACGTCATCAGCGAATTGCCCAACGTAGGTGCTGCCGTCCACCAGTCTCAAGCGGCCTTGGCCGGTAAAGCGCCAGTTAGTGAATTCACCCTGATAACGGCTGCCATCGGCACCGATCAGTTCGCCTTTGCCGTTTAACGCGCCAGCTCTGAACTGACCGACCCAAACGTCGCCATCGCTGTTTTCGTAGCGGCCGCGACCATCCAGTTGGTTGTTGCGAAAGCCACCGACGTATTGATCGCCTTCGGCGCTGGTAAAGCTGCCGTTGCCTTCCAGCTTGCCGTTGACGAATTTGCCGCTGAACTGGTTACCGCTGGCGTCGCTGCGCAGGCCTTCTCCGTTGGGCTTGCCGCGGGCAAACATGCCTTGGTACTGGCTGCCGTCTTCGAGTTCGATTCGGCCCAGCCCTTCGTACTGGTCGGCCTTGAAGGCGCCGCGATAAGTCAGGCCTTTTTCTTTGAGCGTGCCTTCACCCTCGCGGCGTCCTTGTTTGAAGCCGCCGACGTAAACACCGCCGTGGGTGATCAGTGTGCCCTGGCCGTCGAACAGGCCGTTGGCGAAGCCGCCCTTATAAGTGTCGCCATTGCTCGCGTGCCATTCGCCGTGGCCCTGCCATAGCCCGTCCTGAAACTCCCCGGCATACCAACTGCCGTTGGGATAGTCGATACGACCTTGCCCCTGCAGTAAGCCGTTGACCACATCGCCGCGATAGCGCCCGCCGTCTGGCAGGCGCGCATCAGGCGGGGACAGCGGTTCGCCGTCGCCGCAAGCAGCGAGAAGAAAAGTCAGAGCCAAAGGAACAAGCGCGCGCATGGTCAATCCCGAACAATATGATTTCAGGTGTGCAGATAAGGGGGTGAGGGCGTTCTGTGCACAACCGCAGGGAGTATGCCGCAGCGAGTATTAGCGACGAAACAGTCTGTAACGACTGTTTCGTGTTTTGGCGGTGTTACACGAAGCACATCGACAGCGGCTCAGCGATGAACGCGGGCTTTTCCTGCCCTTCTATTTCCAGCGTTGCCGTGGCTTTGAGCAACCATTGGCCGGTTTTTTTCTCGGTCACTTCCGTCAGCGCGACTTTTAGACGAACGCGCGAATCGACTTTAACCGGCTGAATGAAGCGAACGCTGTCCAGCCCATAGTTGATCACCATTTTCAAACCTTCAGGCAGAACCAGCAGGTCCTCCATTAGCTTGGGAATCAACGACAGCGACAGGAAGCCATGGGCGATGGTCCCGCCAAATGGCGTCTGCGCAGCTTTGACCGGATCGACGTGAATGAACTGGAAATCGCCTGTGGCTTCGGCGAATAAATTAATGCGTTCCTGGTCGATGGTCAGCCAATCGGAATGTCCCAATTCCTTGCCGATGTAGTCCTTGAGTTCTGCAACAGGTACAAAAGGCATGTCCACTCTCCTTGTCTCTACTGACGTTGTTGTCGCTTTTTACTTTTTATTGCGTAGGATTTTGCCTTCGCGTGCGACACAAAGATCAGCAGAGAGAGTGGGATTGGTCAAGGAAACGTAACCTCGCGAATGCCCGTCCATAGCTGTACAAGGTGCTTATAATGGCCCCGCGAATCTGCTGGAGCTTTCTATGTTGCTAAGGGGCCTGACCTGGCTGGTGCTGTTTCAATTGCTCGGCACCGCGCTGAATCATTTGTTCTTGTCTATCTTGCCGGGCCCGATCATTGGTCTGGTGCTGTTGCTGGCATTCCTCATGGTGCGCGGCGAAGTCAGCGAGCCCATCAGTCAGGCTGCCAGTAGCCTGTTGCGCTACCTGCCGTTGCTGCTGGTGCCGCCCGCCGTAGGTGTCATGGTTTATGCGGCAGCGATTGCCGAAGACTTCTGGGCGATTGTTGGCGCGTTGGTACTCTCGCTGATGGTTGCCCTGACCTTTGCCGGCTGGCTGATGCAGAAACTCATCGAGCGTCAGGCGCGTGCCGGGAGCCATCATGACGCTTGATTGGTACGGCGCCGCGATGTCGGTGATCCATCATCCCTTGTTCGGCATTGCGATAACTCTGGGTGCTTATCAACTGGCGCTGGCTGCTTATGAGAAGACTCGGCTGGTGTTCCTGCAGCCCGTATTGATCTCCATGCTGGTGTTGATTGGCGTGCTGACCGCCTGTGGCGTGAGCTATACGGAGTACCGCAAGAGCACGGAAATCCTCAGCGTACTGCTGGGGCCGGCGACTGTTGCCCTGGCTGTGCCCCTTTATCTGAATCTGCGCCGAATTCGTCAGTTGTTGTGGCCGACCTTAACTACGCTGGTAGTGGGCGGCGTGTTCGCCACGGGGCTGTGTCTGTTGCTGGGGCGGTGGTTCGGTGCCGATCACATGATTTTGATGACCATGGCGCCGAAGTCAGTCACGTCGCCGATTGCCATGCTCGTTGCTGAGCAGATTGGCGGTGTTGCGGCACTGGCCGCAGTGTTCGTGCTGATTACCGGCGTGCTTGGCGCTATATTCGGGCCAGGCTTGCTGACGCTGGCGCGGGTCGATAATCCTGCTGCGCGGGGCATGGCGCTGGGCCTGACGGCGCACGCCGTCGGCACTTCAATCGCGTTGCAGGAAGGTGAGGAGTGCGGCGCTTTCGCTGCGCTGGGGATGAGTTTGATGGGTGTCGCGACGGCTTTATTTCTGCCGTTGGCGGTGTCTATGATCGTTTAAAGGTGCATATGTATGACATTGCCTCTGTTTCCGCTTAATGCTGTGCTGTTTCCGGGGTGCATTCTCGACCTGCAACTGTTCGAGGCACGCTATCTGGACATGATCGGGCGCTGCATGAAGCAGGGCGAGGGATTCGGTGTCGTGTGCATTACGCAAGGCAGTGAAGTCGGCGACGCTCCCAGCGGATATTCATTGATCGGCTGCGAAGCACTGGTGCGTGATTTCCAGACGCAGGACAACGGCCTGCTGGGAATTCGTGTCGAAGGTGGGCGGCGGTTTCGTGTGCTGAGCACCGAAACTCAGCGCGATCAATTGCTGGTTGCTCAGGTGCAGTGGCTGGATGAGCCTCAGGAGCGCCCGCTTCAGGAAGAGGACGCCGACCTGGTGGCGCTGCTGGCTGCGTTGGCTGAGCATCCGATGGTGGAGGCCCTGAATATGGGGCTCAAGGCCAATGGTCAGTGGTCGCTAGCCAATCAGTTGGCCTACCTGCTGCCGTTCACCGAAGAAGACAAAATCGAGTTGCTGGAAATCGACGACCCTGAAGATCGTCTGGATGCCATTCAGGATCTGCTCGACGAAATGCAGGGCGATATTCAGGCTTGAAAACACTGAACCTGTAGGTGCTGACGGGCACCGCGAGGTCTTAAATTGGAATGCAATTCCCGTGGGAGCGGTAGCTTGCCCGCGATAAGGCTGGACGCGGTTCACTTTAAATCGCATCGACCTTATCGCGGGCAAGCACCGCTCCTACAGGGGATAGCGTTGTGTCAGGGAAACTAATACTGATAACGCAGCACCGCATGCGGCAACGAGTACAGCGCGAAACCACCGAACAGCGCTACCAGTGAAGGCAGTACCAGCCACCAGATCCTCACGGGCAAGGCGGGCAGCGACGACTGTCGTTGCACCAGGCTCAGGCTGATCGCGCAGAACGTGAACGCCAGCAGCATCCCGGCCAGTACGTCAGTCGGCCAGTGCACACCCAGGTAGACCCGTGACATGGCAATCGAAATGGCAGGGAGCCCGCCCAGCATCAACCATGTCAGGCGCAGTCGCACCGGCTGGCCGCGACCGGCCAGTACTGCCAGGGTCATGAAAAACGCAAAGGCCGCAGAACTGTGTCCGCTGGGCATGCTGTAAGTGGTCAGCGGTTCCAGCAACACCTCAGGACGCTGACGAGCGAACACCCACTTCATTCCACCGTTGGCACACGCCGTACCGAGCGTCGTAATGCCTGCAAATACGGCATGACGCCATTGCCGTGTCGCAAGCAGCAGGACCAACAGCAAGGCCGCTGCATAGAATTGAGTGCGGAAGTCGCCCAGACCGGTCACCACGATCACGAACTGATCGACTACCGTGCTGCGGTGTTCCTGGATCAGGGTCATGATGCCGTTATCAAGCTGCGTCAGGTGCGGCCAGCCGAAGAATATGGCCGCGAGCAGTACCGCACTGGTGGCGGCGATAATTTCGGTAGCGTGCTTTTTAGTGCGCAGGCTGGTCTGGATGGCGACGCCGATCAGTATTGCCAATCCGCCGCCGACCACGCCCGCCTGAGGCCAGAAACCTTCCGGCAATGGCAGTCGAACGGCAGCACCGGCTGCCCAGCCCGGCAGTAAATAAGCTATCGACCAGCCAGCCGCCGCGATCACGCTCACGGCGGCGAAGCGCGGGAACGGCATGTCGAACATGCCCGCCACCATCGGCAGCATCGGACGCAGCGGCCCAATGAAGCGGCCGACCAGCAGACTGGCGATGCCGTAACGCTGAAAATAGGTTTCTGCGCCGCCGATCCATTCTGGATGTGTGCGAAGGCCTGGAAGACGTCGAATGCTCTGATGGTACTTGCGACCAATGACGTAGGACACCGCATCGCCCAGCAGACCGCCGAGAAAGCCCAGCAGCAGAACTTCACCCAGCGGCAGAATTCCGCTGCCGGCCAGCGCTGCAACGGCAAACAGCACGACTGTACCCGGCACGATAATCCCGACAATCGCGACGCATTCAACGAACGCGATCAAAAAGATCGCCACGCTCAGCCACGAGGGATTGACCGCGAGCCAGCCGGTGATGCTGTCGAGCCATTGGCCCATGGTTAATTTCCTTGATCGAGATAAAAGTAGTCGCGCCCTTCGACCTGACCGCGTCGCAACGGGTTCCGTGTGCAGAAGCGAGCGTAATCAGCGTCGACGAAGCGGTACATCAGGTGTTCATCACGTCCCGCAGGTATGCCCAGGCGGGTGGTCTGGATGATACGAGATGGCGTTTGGCCGACATCTTCCACGAGCAACAAATTTGCATCGAAACGTTTCGCATCCCACATCGGTACTTTGAGCCCTAGCGCTTTGCACAGTAGCGTCTGACCTGCGCACAAGCGCTCGGGCGCACGTAGCCCGCCGCTGGCATCGGGGTTGTTCAACTGCATTCTGGCAAGGCTGTTGGCGTCCGA
Organism: Pseudomonas caspiana; assembly: GCF_040224095.2. Lineage (NCBI taxonomy): Bacteria > Pseudomonadati > Pseudomonadota > Gammaproteobacteria > Pseudomonadales > Pseudomonadaceae > Pseudomonas > Pseudomonas caspiana. The sequence continues at coordinate 397,556 of NZ_CP167995.1, forward strand.
TACGGCATCGACCCATGGGTGGGCTGATTTGATCAGTACCGCGTTGCCCGGCCCTTCGGCGCTGAAGTTAAGCGAATCTCCGCCGCGTGCGTAGTACATATAGATATGCCCGCCGTCGAGAAACAGCGCTCTGCGTTTTTCGGTATAGCCGAGTGACGCGTGGCTGCCTTTTTCGGCGAAATAGTAAGCTTCTGTTTCGATAATTCGCGCCGCCAGCCAGAGATCGCCAACCTTGTGCCTGATGACTTTACCCAGCAGTGCCTGCGCCAGGACTTGTGCGTCGCGGTTGAAAAAGCTGTCGGGCAGGGCAGTTGGCATGGCGTGGTTACAGAGCGTGGGCGGACGCTGATGATATCAATGCGAGGCTTAATTGCAGCTGAATGTGACAGATTCAAAATCCGCCTTTGCGTTTATAGGAGCTGCCGAAGGCTGCGAAGCATTTACCCTGACACACCGTCATCGTAGCCTTCGGCAGTCACTACAAGTCACTTGGTTGTTGCGCGACAGTTCTGTGTCAGGGGCACAAGGCGATCTCCTGCATATGAATCTGCGCTTCATTTCACCCCGTTATCGACCATCCGCCTGTGACCGCTGTCGTTAGCGTCGCCCGACAGCTATAATCGGCCGCTTTCTTCTCTGCCAAGACCTCTGAGACCATGACTGAGTCCGTTCTTGACTACATGACCCGCCTGGGTCGCGCCGCCCGCGAGGCTTCGCGAGTGATCGGCCGTGCCAGCACCGCGCAGAAAAACCGCGCCCTGCTCGCCACCGCCGCCGCTCTGGACGAAGCCCGCGACGAGTTGTCCGCTGCCAACGATCTGGACCTGGCCGCAGGTCGCGCCAATGGTCTTGAACCGGCCATGCTTGAGCGTCTGGCCCTGACCCCCGCACGTATCGATAGCATGATCGTCGGGCTGCGTCAGGTGGCCAGCCTGCCCGACCCGGTTGGCGCGATTCGCGACATGAGTTTTCGGCCGTCAGGTATTCAAGTCGGCAAGATGCGTGTGCCACTGGGTGTGGTCGGGATCATCTACGAGTCGCGTCCTAACGTGACCATCGATGCTGCCAGTCTGTGCCTGAAGTCGGGTAACGCCACTATTTTGCGTGGTGGCTCCGAAGCGATTAACTCCAACCGGGCGATTGCTGCCTGCGTACAGCGCGGTCTGGCCGAAGCCGATCTGCCCGCTGCCGTGGTGCAAGTGGTGGAAACCACTGATCGTGCCGCCGTTGGCGCACTGATCACCATGCCTGAGTACGTTGACGTTATTGTTCCGCGTGGCGGCAAGGGTCTGATCGAGCGCGTCAGCCGTGATGCGCGTGTGCCAGTTATCAAGCATCTGGACGGTATCTGCCACGTCTATGTCAGTGCCCACGCTGATCTGCCCAAGGCTCAGCGCATCGCCTTCAACGCCAAAACTTATCGTTATGGTATTTGCGGTGCTATGGAGACGTTGCTGGTTGATCAAACCATCGCTGCTGATTTTCTGCCTCAGATGGCTGCCCAGTTCCGCGAAAAAGGCGTTGAACTGCGAGGCTGCGAGCGCACCCGTGATCTGATCGAAGCTATCCCGGCCACCGAAGAAGACTGGAATACCGAGTATCTGGCGGCGATTCTGTCGATTCGTATCGTGACCGGCCTGGATCAAGCCATCGAACACATCAACCACTATGGCTCGCATCATAGTGATGCCATCGTCTCTGATCACCAGGGTCAGGTCCGCCGTTTCATGGCTGAAGTCGACTCCAGCTCCGTAATGGCCAATGCACCTACCAGCTTTGCCGATGGCTTTGAATACGGATTGGGTGCCGAGATCGGCATTTCTACTGATAAGCTGCACGCCCGCGGCCCGGTCGGCCTGGAAGGTTTGACCTGCGAGAAGTACATCGTGATCGGCGACGGCCAGTTGCGCGGACAGGAGCCAGTCTGACTTGAGCGCACCTGTGCAGCACGCGGCAACGCCTGCGGATGCTGTAGTCGAGGCCGTTGCGGTCATGCCAAAGCGTATCGGTATGCTGGGCGGCACATTCGACCCGGTCCACATCGGTCACTTGCGTGGCGCCCTTGAGGTTGCCGCGTTGCTTGAACTTGATGAGTTGCGCCTGACGCCCAGCGCCAGGCCGCCTCATCGCGACACGCCGAGTGTCAGCGCAATGGACCGTCTGGCGATGGTTCAATGCGCAGTGGCCGGCGTGGCGCCCCTGACGGTGGATGACCGTGAACTGAAGCGGGACAAACCGTCGTACACCATCGACACCCTGGTATCGATGCGCGCCGAACTGGCCGCAGAGGATCAGTTGTTCCTGTTGCTGGGCTGGGATGCTTTTTGCGGGCTACCCACCTGGCATCGTTGGGAAGAGTTGTTGGAGCACTGCCATATAGTGGTGCTTCAGCGCCCGGACGCAGACAGCGAGTCGCCGGATGCCATGCGCAATCTGTTGGCGGCACGCGCGGTCAGCGATCCGAAGGCCCTTGAGGGGCCGGGCGGACACATTACATTCGTCTGGCAGACGCCTTTATCAGTGTCTGCCACCCAGATCCGCCAACTGCTGGCCAGCGGTAAGTCGGTACGTTTTCTGGTGCCAGACGCCGTACTGGCCTACATCGAGGAGCACGGGCTGTACCGTGCTCCCAATTGAACTGAATGAGTTTTATATGACCAAGCAAAAACTAAACACTATTTCCGGCGAAGAGCTGGTTGAACTGACCAAGGCTGCTCTGGAAGACGTCAAAGCCCAGGACATTCAGGTCATCGACGTGAAAGATAAGCACAGCCTGACTGACTACATGGTTATCGCTACCGGTACCTCGAACCGTCAGATCAACGCGATGCTCGACAAGGTTCGCGAGAACGTCAAAGCCAAAGGCGCACAGCCTCTGGGCGAAGAAGGCAAAGGCGAAAGCGACTGGGTTCTTCTGGATCTGGGCGACGTTATCGTGCACATGATGACTGCTTCTGCTCGTGCTTTTTATGACCTGGAACGCCTGTGGATGGGCGCAGAACAGAGTCGCGCTGCAAGCGCCGCGCACCACACTCCGGGTAACGAAAGCGAATAAGGCCTCATTGTGCGTCTGCGTCTGATTGCCGTTGGTTCGCGCATGCCCAAGTGGGTGGAAGAAGGCTGGCATGAATATGCCAAGCGTCTGCCATCCGAACTGGCGCTCGACCTTGTGGAGATTCCGCTCAACACCCGTGGCAAGAATGCCGACGTGGCCCGTCTGATCCGTCAGGAAGGCGAGGCCATGCTGGCAAAAGTGCAACCGGGAGAGCGAATCGTGACTCTGGAAGTGCACGGCAAGCCATGGAGCACCGAGCAACTCGCGGTGGAGCTGGACCGCTGGCGCCTTGATTCACGCACGGTGAACCTTATGGTGGGCGGTCCGGAGGGGCTGGCACCCGAAGTCTGCGCGCGCAGCGAGCAACGCTGGTCGTTGTCACCCCTGACGTTGCCGCACCCTTTGGTGCGCATCCTCATTGGTGAGCAGATCTACCGCGCCTGGACAGTTCTGTCCGGGCACCCCTATCACAAATAGCATCGCGCCCTCATGTCTCAGCCGATCCGCCTAAAAGACCACGAAAAAGACGCACGCCTTGTGCGTGGTCGCGTCGTGGTCGGGGCTGTGGCCGTCGTGGTGCTGGTATGCGTGTTGATTGCCCGGCTGTACTTCCTGCAGGTCATCCAGTACGACTATCACTCGACCCTCTCGGAAAACAATCGTGTTCATGTGCAGCCGATCCCGCCAAGCCGCGGCTTGATCTTCGACCGTAATGGCGTGGTGATTGCCGACAACCGGCCCAGCTTCAGCCTGAGCATGACCCGTGAGCGTTCTGGCGACTGGGCGCAGGTGCTGGACACCATCGTCGAAGTGCTGGAGCTGACGCCGGATGACCGATTGATCTTCGAAAAGCGCATGAAACAGGGGCGGCGACCTTTTGAGCCGGTGCCTATCCTGTTTGAGCTGACCGAGGAGCAGATCGCGCTCGTGGCAGTGAACCAGTTCCGTCTGCCGGGTGTAGAGGTCGTGGCGCAACTGGTGCGTCATTACCCACAGGGCGCGCACTTTGCGCACTCGGTGGGGTACATGGGGCGGATCAACGAGAAAGAGCTGAAGAGTCTGGATCCGGTTAACTACAGTGGTACCCACCACATCGGTAAAACCGGGATCGAGCGTTTTTACGAAGAGCAGTTGCACGGTCAAGTGGGTTACGAAGAAGTTGAAACCAACGCTCGTGGTCGTGTATTGCGGGTGCTCAAGCGTACTGATCCTGTGCCGGGCAAGGACATCGTCCTGAGTCTGGATATCAAGCTTCAGGAGGCTGCCGAGGCCGCACTCGCCGGCCGTCGTGGCGCAGTTGTGGCCATGGATCCGAGAAACGGCGAAGTGCTGGCGATGGTCAGTGCGCCGAGCTTCGATCCCAACCCATTTGTAACCGGGATCAGCTTCAAGGCTTACGCTGAGCTGCGTGATTCCATCGATCGGCCGCTGTTCAACCGGATATTAAGGGGCTTGTACCCGCCCGGTTCGACCATCAAGCCTGCCGTGGCAATTGCCGGGCTCGACGCGGGAGTGGTCACGGCCTCGAGTCGGGTCTTCGACCCGGGTTACTACCAGTTGCCCAACTACGATCACAAATACCGTAACTGGAACCGCACCGGCGATGGCTATGTGGATCTGGACACGGCGATCATGCGTTCCAACGACACCTATTTCTACGATCTGGCTCACAAACTGGGCATTGATCGGCTTTCCAGCTACATGAACAAATTCGGCATTGGACAAAAAGTGTCGCTGGATATGTTCGAAGAGTCCCCCGGTTTGATGCCGTCACGGGACTGGAAGCGCGCGACCCGTCGTCAGGCCTGGTTCCCGGGTGAGACATTGATTCTCGGGATCGGCCAAGGCTACATGCAGGCTACGCCGTTGCAGTTGGCTCAAGCTACCGCGCTGGTTGCTAACAGAGGTGTGTGGAACCGGCCGCATTTGGCCAAGACCATCGAAGGCGAGAAGCCGGTCGATGAAAATCCGATGCCCAATATCGTCTTGCGCAACCCATCTGACTGGGACAAGGTCAACCACGGCATGCAGCAGGTTATGCACGGTGCTCGGGGGACGGCGCGCAAGGCTGCGATTGGTGCGCAATACCTGATCGCTGGCAAAAGCGGTACAGCGCAAGTCGTGGCGATCAAGCAGGGTGAGAAATATGACCGTTCCAAGGTTCAGGAGCGCCATCTCGACCACGCCCTGTTCGTAGGCTTCGCGCCGGCCAATGACCCCAAGATCGTTGTTTCGGTCATGGTGGAAAACGGCGAGTCTGGCTCGGGCGTTGCTGCCCCTGTGGTGCGTCAGGTAATGGATGCCTGGCTGCTCAAACCCGACGGAACACTCAAACCTGAATATGGCGGCGCTCAAGCCGTGGAGGCCGCGGCCAGTGCCAGTGAAGAGTAACTTCGACCGCATTCTGTCCAGCGAAGACGTGATGCGTCGTCGCGCGACTTTTTTGCAGCGTATCCATATCGACGGTCCTTTGCTGGTGTTGCTGTTGACTCTGGCGGCGGGCAGCCTGTTCGTTCTTTATTCGGCCAGCGGCAAGAACTGGGATCTGCTCATCAAGCAGGCGAGTTCGTTTGGTATCGGCTTGGTGGCGATGGTGATTATTGCCCAGTTCGAACCCCGGTTCATGGCCCGCTGGGTGCCCGTGCTGTATGTGGTGGGCGTGCTGTTGCTGATCGTCGTGGATGTCATGGGCCACAACGCAATGGGGGCCACTCGCTGGATCAACATTCCCGGCGTTATCCGCTTTCAGCCGTCTGAGTTTCTCAAGATCATCATGCCGGCGACCATCGCCTGGTATTTGTCCAAGCGAACATTGCCGCCCCAGCTCAAACACGTAGGTGTCAGCCTGGCGTTGATCGGCGTGCCGTTTGCCCTGATTGTCCGCCAGCCTGACCTGGGGACCTCGTTGCTGATTCTGGCGTCTGGTGCGTTTGTATTGTTCATGGCCGGCTTGCGCTGGCGCTGGATTATCAGCGTGATTGCCGCCGCAGTACCGGTGTCGGTCGCGATGTGGTTTTTTATCATGCACGACTACCAGAAACAGCGGGTCCTGACCTTTCTTGATCCGGAAAGCGATCCGCTGGGCACGGGCTGGAACATCATTCAGTCGAAAGCGGCCATTGGTTCCGGCGGCGTATTCGGCAAGGGCTGGCTGCTCGGTACCCAGTCCCACCTGGACTTCCTGCCGGAAAGCCATACCGACTTCATCATCGCGGTGATGGGGGAAGAGTTCGGGCTGGTAGGGATTTGCGCATTGTTGCTGATCTATATGCTGCTCATCGGGCGAGGGCTGGTGATCACGGCTCAGGCGCAGACATTGTTCGGCAAGTTACTGGCTGGCGCATTGACGATGACATTTTTTGTTTACGTTTTCGTCAACATCGGTATGGTCAGTGGCCTGTTGCCGGTAGTGGGTGTGCCGTTACCCTTCATTAGCTATGGAGGAACTTCGCTCGTGACGCTGCTGTCAGCCTTTGGGGTTTTGATGTCGATCCATACACACCGTAAATGGATCGCGCAGGTTTGATTAAGGTGAAGAATTCAATGCAAGTAGTGCGTAACTGGGCTCGATATGCTCCGGTGGTCGGTCTGGTTGGCATTCTTGGATCTGTTCAAGAAGCATTTGCTGGCGATTACGAAGGTTCGCCGCAAGTCGCCGAATTTGTCGGTCAAATGACCCGCGACTATGGCTTCGCGGGTGAGCAGTTGATCGACGTGTTCCGCGAAGTGGAACGCAAACAGGCGATTCTCGACGCGATCTCCCGTCCAGCAGAGCGGGTCAAGCAATGGAAAGACTATCGCCCTATGTTCATAACCGATGCGCGGATCGCGCGAGGTGTGGACTTCTGGCGTCAGCACGAGGCCGCTCTGGCGCGCGCCGAACAGGAATATGGCGTTCCTGCTCAGGTGATCGTGTCGATCATTGGGGTAGAGACGTTCTTCGGTCGCAATACCGGTAATTACCGTGTGATTGATGCCTTGTCGACGCTGGGCTTTGATTATCCGCCTCGCGCTGAGTTCTTCCGCAAAGAGCTGCGCGAGTTCCTGTTGCTGGCCCGCGAAGAGCAAGTTGATCCGCTGACCCTCAAAGGCTCTTATGCCGGTGCCATGGGCCTGCCGCAGTTCATGCCTAGCAGCTTCCGCGCCTATGCAGTGGATTTCGACGGTGATGGACACATTAATATCTGGACCGATCCGGATGATGCCATTGGCAGTGTGGCCAGTTACTTCAAGCAGCATGGCTGGGTGGCTGGCGAACCAGTGGTCAGCCTTGCAAGCGTGCGCGGTGAACGTGTCGATGAAGGCCTGACACCGGGCATTGATCCGGTAAAGACCGTCGGGGAGTTGCGAGCCTTGGGGTGGTCGAGTCATGATGCGCTGCGCGACGATCTGCCGGTGACCGCATTCAAGCTGGAAGGCGAAAACGGACCTGAATACTGGATGGGTTTGAAGAATTTTTATGCAATTACTCGCTATAACCGCAGTGTGATGTACGCCATGAGTGTTCATCAGCTGTCTGAATTGTTGGTTCAAGCTCGGGGCGTCAAGTAATGCGGGCATTGCCGATGGTTACATCTTTGAAGTTGATGGCGTTGGCTTCGCTGTCATTGCTGGTGGTCAGCTGTTCGTCTCCCAGTCGTCCTGTGCAGAAGGGCACTGCGGGCATCTCTTCGCCGCCAGGCCTGGACATCAACCGTGCCCATAAAGATGGCGCACCCTGGTGGGATGTGGATATCTCGCGTATCCCGGATGCTACGCCGAGCCTGCACACCGGGCCTTACAAGGCCAACCCATACACCGTGTTGGGCAAAACCTATTTTCCCATCCAGGATTCCCGGAACTACGTCGCGTCGGGCACTGCGTCCTGGTATGGCACCAAGTTCCATGGTCAGAACACCGCCAACGGCGAAGTTTATGATCTGTACGGCATGAGCGCGGCGCACAAGACGCTGCCACTGCCCAGCTATGTAAAAGTGACTAACCTGGACAATAACCGTACGGTGATTCTGCGGGTCAATGATCGCGGACCTTTCTATTCGGACCGTATCATCGACTTGTCCTACGCGGCGGCCAAGAAGCTTGGCTATGCCGAGACCGGTACTGCGCGAGTCAAGGTCGAGGGCATCGATCCACAAGTGTGGCTAGCGCAAAACGGGCGTCCTGCGCCGCTGCTGCCAAATCAGCCGCAAGCGATCCCGCAAGCACCCGCACCCGCTTTGATTGCTTCCGCCGGGACCATTGAGCAATACACACCACCGCCGCAACAGCACGCTGCGCCTGCTGTGCCGTTTGACGCAAAAAAAAACGCTTCCGTACCAGTCTCTGGGCTGTATCTCCAGGTGGGCGCGTTCGCCAACCCGGACGCTGCAGAGCTCCTGAGGTCGAAATTGAGCGGGATGGTTCGGGCACCGGTGTTCGTGAGTTCGATAGCCCGCAATCAACAGACACTCTATCGAGTTCGAATGGGGCCGATCGAGACGCAGGGTGAAGCCCAGCAAATGCAAAACAGCGTAAGGTCAGCCAATCTGGGTCAGCCTAGCGTCGTAACACTGGATTAATAGCCGTTCACGTCCCGCCGAGAGTGGGGGACTGATCGGTTTACAGTTGCCTGCCGGACTCGTTGCCATCAGAGCAAGCCGCGCGGGCAACTGTCCATGAGTCTGTCTGTCGAACAGGCGTCTCATGGGCCAGGATTAGAGCCTGGCACCGCCGGTCGATGGAGGCGCTACCGCTTCCATTGACCCGTTAAGCTTTGCCCGCGAGGGCATGTTTGCCCATTAGCAATTTCGAGAGACGGATGAACATCACCACCTTTGCAAAACGCTTGTGCCTGCTTGTACCGCTGATCATCACTCCGGCTGCCTGGGCCGCCGAGCAGATGACGCCTTCCGCTCCGCAACTGGCTGCCAAAGCCTACGTGCTGATGGACGCCAGCAGCGGTAACGTTCTGGTCGAGAACAATGGCGACCAGCGTTTGGCGCCCGCCAGCCTGACCAAACTGATGACCGCGTACATCGCGACCCTGGAAATCCGTCGTGGTCAGATCGGCGAGAACGACCCGGTGACTGTCAGCGAGAACGCCTGGCGCACCGGTGGTTCGCGCATGTTCATCAAAGTGGGCAGCCAGGTCACCGTCAGCGACTTGCTGCACGGGATCATCATCCAGTCGGGCAACGACGCCAGCGTAGCGCTCTCCGAGCACATCGCAGGCAGCGAAGACGCCTTCGCCGACATGATGAACAAGACTGCTGCCGATCTTGGCATGACCAACAGTCACTTCATGAACCCGACTGGCTTGCCGAACCCGGAGCATTATTCGTCTGCTCACGACATGGCCACTCTGGCTCGCGCGATCATCCACGAAGATCCGGCTCACTATGCGATCTACTCGCAGAAGGAGTTCTTCTGGAACAACATCAAGCAACCTAACCGTAACCTGCTGCTGTGGCGTGACAAGACCGTCGATGGTCTGAAAACCGGTCACACTGACGAAGCGGGCTACTGCATGGTGTCTTCTGCTGTTCGTGATGGCATGCGTTTGATCGCTGTTGTATTCGGTACTGCCAGCGAGCAAGCTCGCGCTGCCGAAACCCAGAAGCTGCTGACCTACGGTTTCCGTTTCTTCGAAACCCAGAACTTCTATCAGAAGGGCACTGAGCTGGCTCAGGCTACCGTCTGGAAAGGCACCGAGCGTCAAGTCAAAGCTGGCCTGGCTGAAGACCTGAGCATGACCATGCCAAAAGGCGAGATGAAGAAGCTGACCGCCAGCATGACCATGAATCCGCAACTGGTTGCGCCAATCGCCAAGGGCGACGTGATCGGCAAGGTTGAAGTGAAGATGGAAGACAAAGTCGTCCATACTGCCAACCTGATCGCCCTCGATGCTGTAGAGGAAGGTGGCATCTTCCGCCGTGTGTGGGATAGCATTCGTCTATTCTTCTACGGCCTGTTCAACTGATAACAGTACAACGCCGACCATGACGCGCCCGCTCATACCCTGAGTGGGCGCGTTTCCGTCTTCACGGCTTGTGAGAGCTTTACTGCCATGACAGATTCCGACGTCAAGTCGCACAAAATCGAATTCCCCTGTGATGATTACCCGATCAAAGTGATTGGCGATACCAGCGTAGGGTTTACTGACCTCGTAATGGAAATCCTGGCCAAGTACGCCAAGGTTGATATGAAAACCCTCGCCGAGCGTCAGAGCAGCAACGGTAAATACACGACAGTTCAACTGCACATCGTCGCTACGGGCGAAGACCAACTGCGTGACATCAATAGCGCACTGCGCGCTACGGGTCTCGTGCACATGGTGCTTTGATGGCCGCAACGCTGGGCGTTCGCGAGCTGGGCCAGATCGATTACGAGCTGGCCTGGCATGCGATGCAGCGCTTTACCGACCAGCGCGGTAAAGAGACTCAGGACGAGATCTGGTTGGTGCAGCACGCACCGGTTTTCACTCAGGGACAGTCCGGTAAACCCGAACATTTGCTGTTGCCGGGCAATATTCCGGTGGTACAGGTCGATCGCGGCGGCCAAGTGACCTATCATGGCCCCGGCCAATTGGTGGTCTACCTGATGCTGGATGTCAGACGCCTTGGTTTCGGTGTGCGTGATCTGGTAACCCGGATCGAGAACAGCCTGATCGACTTGCTGGCCAGTTACGGTGTAACGGCTGCAGCCAAGGCTGATGCGCCGGGTGTGTATGTCGAAGGAGCGAAGATTGCGTCCCTGGGGCTGCGAATTCGCCAAGGTTGCTCATTCCATGGTCTGGCGCTCAACGTCGACATGGACCTTGAGCCCTTTCGACGGATTAATCCCTGTGGATACGCAGGGCTGGCAATGACCCAGCTGTGCGATCATGCAGGCCCGATTGAATTTGCCGAGGTAAGTGCCCGGCTGCGCACGCAGCTCGTCAAACACCTCGACTATGCTGAGCAGACGACCCTAACGGGCGGAATCGACTGATTATGACTACTGCGACTGATATTGCGGATAACGCCGTACAAACCTTGATCCCCAGCGTTGATGTTTCCGAGCGTGCGCCCCGGCCGAAAGTCGAGGCCGGCGTAAAGCTGCGCGGTGCGGAAAAAGTTGCGCGTATCCCGGTAAAGATCATTCCAACTGTCGATCTGCCGAAGAAGCCTGACTGGATTCGCGTTCGTATCCCGGTTTCCCCGGAGGTTGATCGCGTCAAGCAACTGCTGCGCAAGCACAAGCTGCACAGCGTTTGCGAAGAGGCTTCCTGCCCCAACCTGGGTGAGTGCTTCTCCGGTGGTACTGCGACCTTCATGATCATGGGTGATATCTGCACCCGTCGTTGCCCGTTCTGCGACGTCGGCCATGGTCGCCCGAAGGCGCTGGACGTCAACGAGCCGACCAACCTGGCCGTCGCTATTGCTGATCTGCGTCTCAAATACGTGGTGATCACCTCGGTTGACCGCGATGACCTGCGTGACGGCGGTGCCCAGCATTTCGCCGACTGTATCCGCGAGATCCGCAAGCTGTCGCCAAACGTGCAGCTGGAAACGCTGGTTCCGGACTATCGTGGCCGTATGGACGTTGCGCTGGAAATCACCGCAGCCGAGCCGCCAGATGTGTTCAACCACAACCTGGAAACCGTGCCGCGTCTGTACAAGGCTGCGCGTCCGGGTTCCGATTACCAGTGGTCATTGACTCTGCTGCAACGTTTCAAGCAAATGGTCCCGCACGTACCGACCAAATCCGGCTTGATGCTGGGCCTGGGTGAGACCGACGAGGAAGTCATCGAGGTTATGCAACGCATGCGCGAGCACGACATCGACATGCTGACCCTGGGCCAATACCTGCAACCTTCCCGTAGCCACTTGCCGGTGCAGCGTTTCGTGCACCCGGACACCTTCGCGTGGTTCGCTGAGGAAGGCTACAAGATGGGCTTCAAAAACGTCGCGTCCGGTCCGTTGGTACGTTCTTCGTACCACGCTGATGAGCAGGCCAAGATCGCCGTCAAGGCAATGGTCTGACGCTTTAAGCGCTGATCGTTTGAGCTACAAACAAAACGGGCCGGATATCACTATCCGGCCCGTTTTTGTTTTGGAGGGTGTTAGGGACAACCCCGTAACCAAGGAGCTATGGCTTGCGCAGGTTTTGCAACAGCTCCTGCGTCGGATACCCATCTGCTGGCCAACCCAACGCTTGCTGAGCGCTGCGAATGGCTTTGCGCGTATTGGCGCCGATAATGCCGTCCGGGTTGCCTGCATCGTAACCGCTTGCCGAGAGCAGGCTTTGCAGTTCCATGCGCTCAGAGCGGCTTAGAGGGACGTCTCCACGCGGCCAGCTTCCTTCGACGAGGCCGCCACCCTGGAATCGGCCTGACAATAGCCCGATCGCCAACGCATAGGACGAAGAGTTGTTGTAACGCAGGATTGCGCGGAAATTATCCATCACCAGAAACGCCGGGCCTTTGTAACCAGCTGGCAACAACAGTGCAGCTTGTTGCTGTAAGGCGGTCGCTGGCAGGGCGCTGCCGTTAGGCAACGTCAGGCCCAGTTGCTGCCATTCGGCCAGGCTCTTGCGGGTCGAGGCATCAGCCAGCGCATAGTTGAAGCCATTGGCGAGTTTCACCTCATAGCCCCAAGGCTGACCGGTCTGCCAGCCAGAGCTTTGCAGGTAATGCGCAGTAGACGCGAGGGCATCCGGAGCGCTGTTCCAGATATCCCGACGCCCGTCACCGTCGAAATCCACTGCGTGGGTGTTATACGTCGTGGGGATGAACTGGGTCTGGCCCATCGCGCCGCCCCAGGAGCCGATCATTTGCTCAGGGGCTATATCGCCCTGTTGCAGAATTTGCAGTGCGGCCAGCAACTGGTCCTGAGCGAAGCTGCGACGGCGACCTTCATAGGCCAGAGTCGCCAGTGAGCGAATCACCGATTGAGAGCCTTGGAACTGCCCGAAATTACTCTCCATGCCCCAGACTGCAACCAATGCATTGCGATCCACGCCGTAACGCTGCTCGATGGTTTGCAGAACGCCTGCATATTGGTTGAGCAATGCTTGCCCTTTACGCACCCGCGCGTCAGAGATTGCTCCGTCCAGATACTCCCAGACCGGGCGGGTAAATTCCGGCTGGCTACGGTCTGCCTTCACCACCTTCATATCCGGCGTCACACCGATGAAGGCACGGTCGAAAATGTCTGGTCTGATACCGGCCTTGAGCGCCTGCGTGCGGAAACCTGCCTGCCAGTCGGCGAAGCTCATGGTTGGCAAGATATCGAGATTGGCATCCACAGCAATGGCCGGAGCCGGTGAGGCGAGCGGCGTTGTAATCGCGCGTGGAAGTGGCGTGGCATCGGCTGCTGTCGGCTTTTCCGCACAGGCAACTAACAGGATAAGGCTGGAGGCAGCGATCATTTGGCGCAGTTGCCAACGTCGGAAAAAACAAGAGGGCATGCTTGGGTCCAAGGTATTACCGTTAGATGCAGACCTTAACATGCCTGCAGGCCGGAAAGGACCTCGGGGAACAGTCGCGATGTTTCAGGCCGCCAGAAAGTAAGAAGCCTCCCAGCTTTTAGACTGGAAGGCTTCGCGGCGGTAGCTACCTTTGCCTTTGCCGGGTTGTTCCTGGCGGCTGCGGAACAATGGCTGGGCGATGATGGATTTGGCCTTGTTGGGCCGCTTTGGCTTTTTCATGACGGGTGCTCTCTCGGCTGTTAAGTAAGCGGCGCGAATGATCGACCCAAGACAGGGCCGTGTCTAATTGATCTGCGCTATCGCTGGCAAATCTCTGTGGAGGGTTATCTATTTGCCAGCAAATCCAGTCCCAGTAGGAGCAGGGCTTGCCCGCGATACAAACACCTCTGTGCAACAGACATATCGCATCATCGTTCATCGCGGGCAAGCCCGGCTCTCAAAGGAAACTCGTTTCACCTGTGGGAGCGGATTTACTCCGCTGGCAACGCCAGACGCTGCCCAGCCATGAGCAGCGACAACCGGCTCAAGCTGCTCCAGGGTGAGCCAACCGCCTGGCCTTTGATCTGCGCATCAATGCGTTGCGCATCCATCAGCAGCTCGCCCCAGCGTTTGGCCGAGTAGCGTTGCAGAGCCTTGCTCATCAGCGGCTTGCGCTTGTCCCAGATAGGCGGGCGGGCCGAGCTGAACGCCTTGTCCAGTGGCATGCCCTGACTGAATTGCAGCGCAAGATTCGCCAATACTCGCAGCTCGCGAGAGAGCGCCCAAAGAATGACCGGTGGCTCTACACCTTCGCCGCGCAGGCCTTCAAGCATGCGCAAAGCGTGTGAGGCCTCGCCGTTCAGGATGGCATCGGTCAGCCCGAAAACGTCAAAGCGCGCACTGTCAGCTACCGCAGCCTGTACGGTCTCGACCGTTATCTGGCCTTCTTCGGCCATCAGCTTGAGTTTTTCGATTTCCTGAGCTGCGGCCAGCAGATTGCCTTCGACTCGAGCCGCTATCAGCTCCACAGCATCCTGACTTGCAGCCAGACCAGACTGAGAGAGACGCTGGCGAATCCACTGCGGCAGTTGCCCTGCATCCACCGGCCAGATCTGCACAAATTGGGTTTGTGCGCCTTCTATCAGTGCCTTGCCCCATTTGGTTTTCTGCGCGCTGCCATCAAGCTTGGGCAGGCTGACCAGCAGCAGCGTGTCTTCGGCCGGACGCGAGCAGTATTCCATCAGCGCCGCAGCGCCTTTGTCTCCGGGCTTGCCGGAAGGAAGGCGTAGCTCCAGCAGGCGACGTTCGGCGAATAGCGACATGCTAGCCCCGGCCTGTAGCAGCGTGCCCCAGTCAAAGCTGGAGTCGGCGCTGAAGACCTGACGCTCATCAAACCCTTGCTGCCTTGCGGCGGCTCGAATGGCATCGGCGGCTTCTTGGCAGAGCAACGGGTCGTCGCCGCTGACTATGTAGACAGGCGACAGCGTGCCTTGCAGGTGTTTGCCGAGTTGGGCGGGGGCGAGTTTCATCTGAAATTCCTCGTTGTCCCTGATACCGCGCCATTAAGCAGCAAACACCGGGTCTTTGCAGGAGTGAGCTTGCTCGCGATTCGGTCTGACCGTCGCCAAATTGCTGACGTGGAAAACGCTATCGCGAGCAAGCTCACTCCTACAGAAAAAATGCGTTTCAATTGAGATATTTGCATTTTTAGACGGCTAATAAAACGCGGGGGCCAGCAACGAGCTGGCCCCGAACATTTTTAGCGGGAAGGGATTTCGATCGGCGACTGTTGTGGTGTTTCGTCGCGAATACGTTGTGCAGCTTCCAGTGCATCGGCTTCTGCCTTGGCAACGGCATCTGCTTTGGCTTGTAGCTCGTCCAGTTGCGCCGGGGTCAGTTGTTGCAACTGGGACATCAGATTCTGGATGAGGTCACTGCGCATTTCGTTACGAACTTGCGCTGCCTGCATGTCGGAACCGATCAGGTTGTTGCCATCATGCACGTAGATCTTTTCGATCTGTACTTTACGTGTCAGCAGCTCGCGGTTCTGACTGCCTTTGATCTGGTAGTTAAGCATCGTGTTCAGCGTGTATTCAACCGAACGGCCCGCACCACCGGAGCTCGCGGCACGTTGGGTTTCCTGTTCGTTTAGAATAACCAGCTTGTAAGGCGCACCTGTGTAGATTTTTACACCGCTTCCTTCCAGAACCTGACGCAGTTGCACAACGGTTTTACCGTAGGCATCACGTGCGCTGAGGTCCAGCTCCTTGATGGAAAGCTGGTTTTCGCCAGTACCACGCAGCTGGAAACCACAGGCACTCAACAGTACCGCGAGGCCCATAACCAGCAAATTGCGTTTGATCATCTTGATGCTCCCCTTGAATCCGTTTGGGTCGACTGTGCGAGCCCACGAAATATGTTCAGCGCCCGATTATGGTCGAGCGCTCGATCCCATCAGCTTGCGACGATATTGACCAGTTTGCCGGGCACTACGATGACTTTGCGGATGGTCAGGCCATCGACAAAGCGCAGTACGTTATCGTTGGCTCGGGCAGCTGCTTCGACTTCTTCACGGGTTGCGCTGGCAGGCATTTCGATCTGGCCGCGCAACTTGCCGTTAACCTGGATAACCAGTTGCAGGCTGTCTTGAACCAACGCAGTTTGATCCAGAACCGGCCAGCCAGCGTCAATCACAGGCGTGTTGTGGCCCAACTGGCTCCACAGCTCGTGGCTGATGTGCGGGGTGATCGGTGCCAGCAGCAGGGCAACTGTTTCAAGGCCTTCCTGAATCAGTGCGCGATCCTGAGTTGAAGCCTGTGGCGCTTTTTCCAGTACGTTCATCAGCGTCATCACCTGGGCGATGGCGGTGTTGAATTTGTGGTGTTGACCCACGTCCTGGCTCGCCTGCTTGATTGCCTGGTGAATGGCGCGACGAATCACTTTCTGTCCGTCGTCGAGCGAGGCGATGTCCAGCGCTGCTGGCAGCCCCTGAGTCACGTGGCTCTGCGCCAGGCGCCAGACGCGGCGCAGGAAGCGATGTGAGCCTTCAACGCCGGAATCGGACCATTCCAGGCTCATGTCAGGTGGCGAGGCGAACATCATGAACAGGCGGCAGGTGTCCGCACCGTACTGATCGATCATCGATTGAGGATCGACGCCGTTATTCTTGGACTTGGCCATTTTCTCGGTGCCACCAATCTCGACGGGCAGGCCGTCACTGATCAGTTTGGCGCCGATGATCTTGGCCTTGCTGTCGCGTTCGAGCTCGACGTCAGCCGGGTTGAACCAAGTCTTGCTGCCGTTGGCTTCAAGGCGATAGTAGGTTTCAGCGATCACCATGCCTTGCGTCAGCAGGTTTTTGAACGGTTCGTTCGAAGTCACCAAGCCTTCGTCGCGCATCAGCTTATGGAAGAAGCGCGCATACAGAAGGTGAAGGATTGCGTGTTCGATACCGCCAATGTACTGATCAACCGGCAGCCAGTGGTTGGCAGCGGCAGGATCGACCATGCCACCTTCGTAGTGAGGCGAGGCATAACGAGCGTAGTACCACGAGGACTCCACGAAGGTGTCCATGGTGTCTGTTTCACGCTTGGCCGGTGCTCCACATTTAGGGCAGCTGCACTCGTAGAATTCAGGCATGCGCGCCAATGGCGAACCAGCGCCGTCTGGTACGACGTCTTCAGGCAGTACAACCGGCAACTGATCTTCAGGGACCGGTACGTCGCCGCAGGTGTCGCAATGCACGATCGGGATCGGGCAGCCCCAGTAACGCTGACGGCTGATGCCCCAGTCGCGCAGGCGAAATTGGGTACGTGACTGACCGAGAGTCTTCTTGGTCAGTGCTGCTTCCATCGCGTCGAATGCCGCAGTGAAATCCAGGCCATCGAACTCGCCGGAGTTGATCAGCGTGCCGTGCTCGCCGTAAGCCGCCTGCCACGGGGCAGGTGTTTCGTCGCCAGCGCTGGTACGAACGACGGCCTTGATTGGCAAGTCGTATTTGGAGGCAAACTCGAAGTCACGCTCGTCGTGCGCAGGGACTGCCATTACAGCGCCGTCGCCGTAATGCATCAGCACGTAGTTGGCGACCCAGACTGGCAGCTTTTCACCGGTCAGCGGGTGCTCGACGAACAGCGAGGTCGGCAGACCTTTCTTTTCCTGAGTAGCGACGTCTGCTTCGGCGACGCTGCCACTTTTGCATTCGTTGATGAACGCTTGCAGCGCAGGATCGTTTTGCGCGGCCAGGGTAGCCAGCGGGTGCTCAGCGGCCACTGCGACGTAGGTCGCGCCCATCAAGGTGTCCGGACGGGTCGTGAAGACTTTTAGCGCACCGGCTTCGCCAATGGAAGCCTGGTCGTACGGGAACTGGACTTCCATGCCACGGGATTTGCCAATCCAGTTGCGTTGCATGGTTTTGACCTGCTCGGGCCAGCCCGGCAGCTCGTCGAGACTCTCCAGCAGCTCATCCGCGTAAGCGGTGATCTTGAAGTAGTACATCGGTATTTCGCGTTTTTCGATGATCGCGCCCGAGCGCCAGCCGCGCCCGTCAATGACCTGTTCGTTGGCCAGAACGGTTTGATCAACCGGGTCCCAGTTCACCGTGCCGTTCTTGCGGTAGATCACGCCTTTTTCGAACAGGCGTGTGAACAGCCACTGCTCCCAACGGTAATAGTCAGGCTTGCAGGTGGTGACTTCGCGGGACCAGTCGATCGCCAGACCGAGGCTTTTCAGCTGGGTCTTCATATAGGCGATGTTTTCGTAGGTCCACTTGGCAGGCGCGACGTTGTTTTTCATCGCGGCGTTTTCTGCCGGCATGCCGAAAGCGTCCCAGCCCATTGGCTGCAGCACGTTTTTACCTTGCATGCGCTGGTAACGAGCGATCACGTCACCGATCGTGTAGTTGCGCACGTGCCCCATGTGTAGCTTGCCGCTAGGGTAAGGAAACATCGATAGGCAATAGAAAGTGTCCTTGCCTGGCTGTTCACTGACTTCAAAAGACTTTTGCTCGTCCCAGAAAGTTTGGGCGGCGGCTTCGATTTCGCGGGGCTGATAGAGTTCGTGCATGGCTACTTTTTACTAAAGATTGGTGACCCTTGACCTCTTCGTTGCATCGCCGATTCAGGTCGGCACCGCTGCCGGGCAATGGAAACTGCCTGTGCGGTGCTTTCAAGCTCGAGCGAGCGGAAGTGGAATTACAGGAAGCGCCGTAGCATACATGAGCGCCGACTATCGAGGGAAACGCTGATTGCGTGGCTGATCGCTCGATAGCGCCTGCTCATCGGCATGCGGCCGCCGTTTGTCGCTGCAATGCACCGGTTTTGACAGCGGCGCTAAGCTCAATGACGAGGGTATGTTTTATCTTCGATGAGGTGAGAGGGGATGACAGAGCTGCAGCACATAGCGACAACTCATGAACTGTATGAACGGTTGATTAATCGGCTTGGTCTTGCTCTGGAAACGGCAGATATTGCAGTGCGACTTCGCGACGAGTGGCCTGAAGAGCTGGAGCTCCGCGGCTTGAGTCGTGCCGAGTTCGATTTGATTGAAGCCTACTTGAACAGTGATGCCGTTGCGGCAGGTGGTGAAGTGAACCTTGACGTAAAAAGCAGTTTCATCGTTTTGCGAGAACCCGCCGAGTCGGTATCGATACCGTCGCATTCAGCCAAGGTTATCTGGCTGGAGGATAAAAGGCGTGCCATGACATTGGCAAAATTGAACCGTCACAGCTCGAGCAATTTTTTCAGGCGTTAATCTTCGTGGGCTACGGGCCTGCATCATAAGCATTGTTGCTTAGCGTCAATCCTTCTAGGCTTCGGGCATCTTCTGGAGATGCCCAATGCCTGTCCGATACCTGCTTAAATCGCTGTTACTGCCGCCCGGCATTTTCTTCGTTCTGTTCCTGTTGGCTTTTTACCTGCGCCGCTCCCGGCCGAAGCTGGCTGTGGCGTGCTTTACAGTAGCTCTGGGCGGTCTGTGGTTGATGAGTTTGCCGGTCGTTGTCGAAACCGCCGCCCGTAGCATCGAGCAGATTGCGCCCTTGTCGCGCAGTGAATGGGCAACCTTGGCGCAACGGGCTGACGCGATTGTGGTGCTGGGATCGGGGCGCGAACGTAATGACCCAAGTTGGGGGGCTGATATCCCGACAGGCGTCGCCCTTGAGCGTATGCGCTATGCGGCCAGGCTGGCCAAGGCTTCAGGCCTTCCCATTCTGACAACGGGTGGCTTGCACTATGGCGAACCGCCTAGCGAAGCGGCAATTATGGCGGAGTCTCTGGAAAACGATTTTGGCGTGCAGGTGCGCTGGCAGGAGGGCTTGAGCCGTACGACCTGGGAAAACGCGACGATGACGGCTGCCGTCTTGCAGCCATTGGGTATCAAGCGGGTTGTGATCGTGACCCAGGCATGGCACATGCCGCGCGCTCAGTGGAGCTTTGAAAAAGCCGGTTTCACAGTGGTCAGCGCACCCGTTGGCTTTTTAAGTGCCGACAACGCTCGCGTGTTCGGTGGCTGGTTACCGGAGAGTCGAGCGATCTGGCAGAGCGGACAGTTGCTTAATGAGGCCGCGGGGTTGTTGGTTTACCCGTGGGTTTATCCCTAAAACGAACCTTGTAGGAGCTGCCGAAGGCTGCGATAGCGGTGTATCAGGGAGATCGCTATCGCAGCCTTCGGCAGCTCCTACAGATTTCGTTACACCGTCTTGGAAATCCGGCTCGCCACCAATGCCCAGCCGATCAGCAGCGCACAGACAATCGCCAGTGGCCATGAGCGCCAGCGCAGGTAGGGTGTCAACTCCTGCATGGGCACGACTTCGCCATACATCACACCGCGTTCGAATTGCGGGATCTGCGTAGTGATCTTGCCGAACGGGTCGATCAGCGCCGTTACGCCATTGTTGGTAGCGCGGATCATCCAGCGACCGGCTTCCAGTGCCCGCATCTGCGCCATTTGCAGGTGTTGAAGCGGGCCGATGGAGGTGCCGAACCAAGTGTCGTTACTCACCGTCAGCAGCAATTGGCTTTGCGCTGAAAGCCCGGCGGCGAATTCCGGATACACCACTTCATAGCAAATGAATGGTGCAATTTGATATCCCTTGGCTTGCAACATTGCCTGATCGCTGGGGCCGCGGGCGAAGTCGGACATCGGCAGGTCAAAGAACGCAATCAGGCCACGCAGCAGATCCTGTAACGGAACGTACTCGCCAAAGGGCACCAGCTTCTGCTTCATGTAGGTGCCTTGACCCTCACCGACCACAGTGATTGCGTTGTAGTAGCTATAGCTGCCGCGATCATTGGGCTCACGCAGCGGAACGCCGGTAATCAGCGCCGAACCGCGTTCTGTCGCGAACTGCCCGATCATCTTCAGGTAACCCTCGGCAGAACTTTTGAGTACCGGCACGGCCGTTTCCGGCCAGATGATCAAATCGGCCTGCTGGGATCGGAAGGTCATGTCGCGATAGAGCGCCAATTGCGCATTAAGCTGCTCGGGGTCCCACTTCATGTGCTGTTCAATGTTGCCTTGAATGGCAGCAACTTTCAGCGGTGCGCCAGCAGGCGATGTCCAGGCATGGTTTTTCAGTGCGAGCGCGGTAATCCATGGGGCGACCAGCAATACCACGCCAATCGCCAGAAAGGACTTGCGTGCCCGCAATCGTGAAAGGTTGCACAGCAGCGCAGCGGTTAATGCCAGTGCGAAGGACACCAGCCACATCCCGCCAAGCGGCGCGAGGCCAGCAAGTGGGCCGTCAAGCTGACTATAACCGGAGTAGAGCCACGGGAAACCGGTGAGGAACCAGCCGCGAAACGCCTCCTGAACCAGCCACAAGGCAGCGAAAGCCAGTGCGTCAGCCAATGGCGCTTCATTGCGGCGGATCCAGCGTGCCCAGAGCCAGGCGGGCAGGGCAAAGAACCAGGCGATGCAGGCAATGAACAACAGCATCAGGAACCCGGCGAGCAGAACCGAAGCACCGCCGAAGTTGTGGATACTGACGTAGATCCAGCTGGTGCCAGCGCCGAACAGACCAAAGCCGAAGCACCAGCCCCGACCCAGCGCCTGGCGCGGGCTCAGATGACGTAAGCCGAGATAAAACAGGGCCAGCGCCACCAGAGCCAGCGGCCAGATGTCATAGGGTGCCAGAGCAAGGGTGGTAAGCGCGCCAGCCACCACGGCCAGCAAGTTACCGGGCCAGCCGGGGTGGGTGATCCAGCGCATCTACATTCCTTAAAGCGGGGAAGCGTTACGTGCGGTTGATAGGGCTCAAACGCAGCAAGTGAATCCGACGGCTGTCAGCGTTGAGAATTCGGAAACGGTACGCGCCGATTACGGTGATTTCATTACGCTTGGGCAGGTGGCCGAAAGCGCTCATCACCAAGCCACCAACGGTGTCGAATTCATCATCAGAGAACTCGCTGTCGAAAAACTCGTTAAAGCTTTCGATGGGCGTGAGCGCCTTGACCAGGAAGTCACCGCTAGGCAGCGGTTTGATGTAGCTGTCTTCCTCGACATCGTGCTCGTCCTCGATATCGCCGACGATCTGTTCCAACACGTCTTCAATAGTGACCAGACCGGCCACACCGCCGTATTCGTCGATGACGATGGCCATGTGATTGTGGTTGGCGCGGAATTCACGCAGCAGTACGTTCAGGCGCTTGGATTCCGGAACAAACGTGGCGGGGCGCAACAAGTTTTTGATATCGCCTTCGCCGCCGTTTTCCTTGAGGATCAACGGGAGCAGGTCTTTGGCGAGCAGCACGCCGAGCACGTCGTCGTGGCTTTCGCCAATGACGGGATAACGGGAGTGCGCCGCGTCGATGACGGCGGGCAGGAATTCGCGTGGCGTCTGGCTGGCCTTGATGCTGATCATCTGCGAGCGCGGGACCATGATGTCCCGAACTTGCAGGTCAGCCACTTGAATGGCGCCTTCGACGATAGCCAGCGCTTCGCTGTCCAGCAGCTTGTTCTGGTGGGCTTCACGCAGAAGCTCAAGTAGCTCCTGGCGGTTTTTCGGCTCATGGGCAAAAGCCTGGGTGAGCTTACCCAGCCATGACTTTTGCCCGTTGCTCGATCGATCTTCGCTCATAGCCCTTACTCGTTGTCCTTGCTTGGTGTTGCTGAATGTGGAGGTTCGTCGTGTTCGTCGTCAGCATAAGGATCGGGATAGCCCAACTCCTCAAGCAACGTTCGTTCCAGCGCTTCCATTTCCTCGGCTTCTTCATCGTCGATGTGGTCGTAACCCAACAGATGCAGACAACCGTGAATGACCATGTGCGCCCAATGCGCATCCGCAGCCTTGCCTTGTTCCGTCGCCTCACGGGCAATCACCGGGGCACAGATGACCAGGTCGCCGAGCAGCGGAATATCCAGCATGTCGTCGGGCACGTCAGCCGGGAACGACAGTACGTTAGTCGCGTAATCTTTGTGCCGCCAAGTGTGATTAAGCTCACGGCCTTCGGTTTCATCCACCAGCCGGATGGTCAGCTCGGAGTCAGCGCTGCGCTGACGCAGGCCCATTTCGCACCAAAGGCGGAACTGGGCTTCGCTTGGGACACTTGCTTCACTTGCCAGTTGCAGGTCCAGCTCAAGCATCGCGGCGGTATTCCCGAGAGGAATTGGTCGTGGCTTGTGGCGCATCGCTGTTGCGGTCTTCGAAGCGCTCGTAGGCTTCGACGATGCGTTGTACCAGCGGGTGACGAACCACGTCCTTGGGCTTGAAGTGCGTGAAGCTGATGCCCGGCACGTCCTTGAGCACGTCGATGACATGGGTCAGACCCGACTTGGTGCCTTTTGGCAGGTCGACCTGAGTGATGTCACCGGTGATCACGGCGGTAGAGCCAAAGCCGATACGGGTCAGGAACATCTTCATCTGCTCGACTGTGGTGTTCTGGCTTTCGTCGAGAATAATGAAGCTGTTATTGAGCGTGCGGCCGCGCATGTAAGCCAGCGGTGCAACTTCAATAACCTGCTTTTCAATCAGTTTGGCGACGTATTCGAAGCCCAGCATTTCGTACAGCGCGTCATAAAGCGGACGCAGGTACGGGTCGATTTTCTGTGCCAGATCACCGGGCAGGAAGCCAAGCTTTTCACCTGCTTCAACGGCCGGTCGCACCAACAGGATACGTCGGATCTGTTCGCGCTCAAGCGCGTCCACAGCACAGGCCACGGCAAGATAGGTCTTGCCGGTACCGGCCGGGCCGATGCCGAAGTTGATGTCGTTGCCAAGGATTTCTTTGACGTAGCGCTGCTGATTCAAGCCGCGTGGGCGAATCATGCCTTTTTTGGTACGCAGGGCCACGCCTGGGTCGGCAGCCGGATGATTATCCAGCTCTTGCTCGCCGGATTCCTGCAGGAACAGGTGAACCATGTCCGGCGACAGTTCGGAGCTTTTGGCTTCCCGATACAGGCGGCGCAACAGGTTTTCGGCTGAGGTGGTTTGAGTGGGATCGCCAATCAGCTCGAACTGATTTCCGCGGTTACGGATCTCGATGTTCAGGCGCTGCTCGATGAGACGCAGATTCTCGTCGAGTTGGCCGCAGAGATTTGCGAAGCGATAGGCCTCGAAGGGTTCGAGGGTAAAACGATGTGGTTCGACTTGTACGTTCAAGGTCGTTTTTAGCCGCCCTGGGGCAATTAAGGTGAAACGAAGGATAAACCCTGTGACCTGTGGGCGAAAGCTCTGACTTGATAAAGGTTGTGGGTAAATCGATGCAGCAATGAAATCCCGGTAGGAGCGAACTTGTTCGCGAGGCGTCATCTGCTGCTACACAGGCCCCATGCCTCGCCAACAAGTTGGCTCCTACCGGCCCTGCGTGCCCGGCGCTGTCAGTTCAGCAACGACCCGCGCAGCGAGTGCGGCTGGGCGTCGTCGATATGCACGTCAGCGAATTGGCCGATCAGCTTGGGGTTATCGCAACGGAAATTGACGATCCGGTTGTTCTCGGTGCGGCCCTGCAGTTCACCAGGATCTTTTTTCGAGTAGTCGGTCACCAGGATGCGCTGGGTGCTGCCGACCATTTGTCGGCTGATCTCGAAGCCTTGTTGATTCAGGCGGTGCTGAAGGGCGGCCAGGCGCTCTTTTTTCAGTGCTTCAGGCGTGTCGTCCTTCAGGTCCGCCGCTGGCGTGCCGGGGCGAGGGCTGTAGATGAAGGAAAACGAGAAGTCGAAGCCGATATCGGCGATGAGCTCCATGGTGTTTTCATGGTCTTTTTCAGTTTCGCCCGGAAAGCCAACGATGAAGTCAGAGCTGATGCTGATACCCGGCACGGCAGCTTTGAGCTTGCGCAGCCGGGACTTGTATTCAAGCGTGGTGTGGTTGCGCTTCATCGCCGCCAGAATACGGTCCGACCCCGACTGAACCGGTAAATGCAGGTGTTTGACCAGCTCCGGTACCTCGGCATGTGCCTGAATCAGGCTGTCGGAGAATTCCAGCGGGTGCGAGGTGGTGTAGCGGATGCGGTCGATACCGTCGACTGATGCCACCACGCGGATCAGGTCGGCAAGGTCGGCAGTGCGGCCGTCGTCAGTGGTGGCACGGTAGCCATTCACGTTCTGACCCAGCAGCGTCACTTCACGCACGCCGTTTTCAGCCAGGTGAATCACCTCTGCCACGACGTCATCAAATGGACGGCTGACCTCTTCGCCACGGGTATAGGGCACCACGCAAAAGGTGCAGTACTTGCTGCAGCCTTCCATGACTGACACATACGCGCTCGGGCCGTCGACACGTGGCTCGGGCAAGTGGTCGAATTTTTCGATTTCCGGGAATGAGACATCGACCTGCGGCAAGCGTGTGAAGCGCGCCGCATCAATCATTTCTGGCAAACGGTGCAGGGTTTGCGGGCCAAACACCACGTCCACGTAGGGCGCACGATCCCGGATGGCCGCGCCTTCCTGGCTGGCGACGCAACCGCCGACAGCGATCACCATCTCCGGGTTGGCCAGTTTCAGCTCACGCCAGCGGCCCAACTGCGAGTAGACCCGGTCCTGAGCGCGTTCGCGGATTGAACAGGTATTGAGCAGGATGACGTCTGCATCTTCCGCACGAGCGGTGACTTCCAGGGCTTGATGTTCGCCCAGCAGATCGACCATGCGCGAGCTGTCGTACTCGTTCATCTGGCAACCGTGGGTTTCGATATAAAGCTTCTTGGCCATGCGTCCGTCATCAGGTGGTTCAAAGAACCGCGCATTATAGTGGCGACGGTCTCTGCTTCCTAGCGTCCTCTACCGAACGGGCATGCTATAGTTCGCGCCCTCTTTTATGCCCCCGATTCTTACCCGCCCTTTATGACCAAACGCGAAGCTCCAATCTACAAAGTGATTTTCCTTAACCAGGGCCAGGTGTTCGAAATGTACGCCAAGCAGATCTATCAAAGTGATCTGTGGGGTTTCCTTGAAGTAGAGGAATTCGTCTTTGGCGAGCGCACGACCGTTGTGGTGGACCCGAGCGAAGAGAAGCTCAAGGCGCAGTTCGAAGGTGTCGTACGCAGCTTTGTGCCGATGCATTCAATTGTGCGCATCGACGAAGTCGAGCGGATCGGCACGCCAAAGATCAGCGAAGCACGCGGCACCAGCAACGTGATGCCGTTTCCGATGCCGATGCCGGATAAGTAAGTCTTCGTCCCTTTGAGCCTCACTTTCCTGCGCTGGACTGCGCCTCGGTAAATCGCGCGACAAGGTTCTGATTGGGCTTTTGCTCCCGGAGAACCTTCACCGCGTGGCTCAAGCGCTGTAATTCCTCACTGGGCTTTGCCCATTGCACTTCTGGCAGCGGCTCGGACCAGCTTTTCATCGTGTCCGGAATGACTGCACGACCGATGCTTTTGATGCGGCGGATTTCCCATTCGGTGAGGTAGTTGGGCAGGGTCCACAGGGTCAGCACGTGGTAGGTGTACCACCAGAAGGGATAAAAGAAGCCAACCTCGCGATTTTTGCGCCGACGCCGCATGCGTTCTCTCGCGTTGTAAAAAGTATGCAGACCTTCGTGAGGCGGATCGCCGGGGTTTTGCAGTTCAAGCGGGTCCTGGATTTCCTTGAGGGTGTGAACCTCATATTCCATGTACGCCCGAATCGCCTCCCAGTTGCACACCGCCAGATCAAACCCGGCACAGAAGAACTCCAGGCTGTAATGCTCGTCGTGAGGCGGATGATAAAAGCCGACGCCCATGGCGTAGCGGATATCCATGCCGTATTGCGTGACCGACTGTGCCTGAATAACCCACGCCGATAGCGATTCCCACGGGACGAAGATAGGCTCGGTATGACCTCGAGGGACAAAGCAGACTTCACGGCGCTGGCGGTTGAAGCGGGTGGGGATGACTTCGTGGTATTTGTTTAGGTGGTGGAAGGTGATGATGAGGTAGAGGCCGAGGCTAAAAGCCGCGGTCCATCCTCCTATTTCTAAACCTTGAGGGATCAGTTCGGCGATGTATGTCGCAGCTAGTTCTGGCCCCCCCCCGTCCATGATGGTGAGCAGCCATATCAAGGCTGGAATGAGTAAGCCAAACCACCATATAGCCCAGAACGGGCCCCCCAATGTCATTTGCCAGCCGAACACTGCCGGTAATCCCACACCAAAATCCAGATAGGTGTCATTGAGGTCGCCAACGGCATGGCCGTAATCCTGAGCGGGCAAGTCAGTGGGCAGTGGCAGCGGAGCCAGATACACGACTTGGCCGGTTGGAAACGTTTCAATCATTCCCGCATGAGGCGCATGATGAATTTGCGGCGGCGCTTCAGGCGCTTGCTTCCCCAGCTCAGTTCTTTCTGCCAAATCAACTACCTCGGGTTTTCTGGACAGACTGCTGTACTTCGCTGAATCGTGATGCGAGGTTCTGGCTGGGTCTTTGTTCGCGTAGGGTTTTGACTGCCTGACTCATGCGCACCAATTCGTCACTGGGCTTTGCCCACTGTTCGGTTGGCAGCGGCTGGGACCAGCTTTGCATCGCTTCAGGTATGGCGGCGCGGCCGATGTTTTTGATGTGGCGGATTTCCCATTCAGTGAGGTGATTGGGCAAGGTCCACAGTGTCAGCACGTGGTACGTGTACCACCAGAAGGGATAAAAGAAGCCAACCTCGCGATTCTTGCGACGCCGCCGCATGCGTTCCCGCGCGTTGTAAAACGTATGCAGCCCTTCATGAGGCGGATCGCCGGGGTTTTGCAGTTCAAGCGGGTCCTGGATTTCCTTGAGGGTGTGAACCTCATATTCCATGTACGCCCGAATCGCCTCCCAGTTGCACACCGCCAGATCAAACCCGGCACAGAAGAACTCCAGGCTGTAATGCTCGTCGTGAGGCGGATGATAAAAGCCGACGCCCATGGCGTAGCGGATATCCATGCCGTATTGCGTGACTGATCGTGCCTGAACGACCCACGCTGACAGCGATTCCCACGGGACGAAAATGGGCTCTGTTTGGCCACGGGGGACGAAGCAGACTTCCCGGCGCTGGCGGTTGAAGCGGGTGGGGACGACTTCTTTGTATTTGAGGAGGTGGTGGAAGGTGATGGTGAGGTACATGGTCAGGGCCACTGCGGCGGCCCAGCCTCCCATTTCTAGGCCCCCTGCAATCAGTTGCAGCGAAAACTCGGTCGCCTGTTCCAATCCCCTTCCTTCTGCCATCGAAAGTAACCAGTCAAGTGCAGGGAAGAATAAGCCAAAAAACCAGATTGCCCAGAAAGGTCCTCCTAGCGTCATTTGCCACCCAAAAACGGCGGGTAACCCTACACCGAAGTCCAGATAAGTGTCGTTTACTTCGCCTACAGCGCCGCCGTAGTCCTGCGCCGGCAGATCGGTGGGTAATGGCAATGGGGCCAAATAAGTCACCTGACCGGTTGGGAACACCTCCAGTAAGCCAGCGCACGGGGCATGATTGATGGGCGGCGGCCCAGCAATGTCTTCTGCCATCTTATTTTTTCACCTCTGGCATGAGGTCGGGATGGATAGCGAAGTACTCGCATTGTTCTCCCGGTGGATCAAGGTCGACCGCCGGGAAGTCGCCGCTTTCGCCAAACACCGGGAAGCAAACCTCATACACGTTGGCTTCGTGTTGCCCCTTCGAAGTGATAGGTCCCAGCTGGATTGAAAGCACGATATCAGTGTGGTTGGGCAGGTCTGAATTGATAAGGCCGCGCACATCCGTCAACTCCACAATCAGGGGGTTGAGCGTCTTGATGTGCAGACGATCCTCCAGTGCTGTGCTCAAGGGGCTCCAGCGTTCTGGCCTGCCCATTCGGCCTTCGACTTTGCGTATCAGTTGATAGCCGCCAATATTGAGCACGGAAGAACTGGCATGACTGCCAAGGGGCTTTGTCAGTTCAGCAGCAAACAGTGTCGGAAAATGCAGCAAGAACCGGCGAGGTGCGTCATCGCTGCACGGTATGATTTGTATACGCGGGGCCTGGTAATGCGCGCGTAGTCCCTTCAAATATTGATCAAGAGGTAAAGAAAGACACAGGTCGGGGTCCTGACCCTGGCCCCATGGCGTGCTCAGCAGCCACCGATCGTGTCGGCTGAGGTTGTTGCGGTTGAAGTACCAACTGCCGGATAGCTCCAGAGCGGTAAACAAGATGCCCGCCAGGTTAAACCGTAAGAACACCGTAGACAGGCGTGTACCGGCTGCTGCCCATGCTGCTATCCGGGATGGGGATTTGCGTGCGGTGGCCAAGACATTTTTGAAGGCCATACCGGTTTGTATTGCGCCATAACTATTGCTCGCCAGAAAACCGCTATTGCCCAGCATGCTGATCACAGCACCATTCTGTGCTTCGCTGTTTCCGTTACGTACGGCTTCTTGCCAGTTGTTGTGGGAGTTGTTGAGACTCATGGCAGCAGCAATCATGCCCGCAAGATAACCGCCAACCCCAAGGGCAATATGCAACTTACCCATATGCACATGAACGCCCAAAAGCTCCGCTTTCTTAAGATTTTTTGCCAACTCAGTCGCATGCGCACCCAGAGCTGTATCCGCGATGCCCTGAGCTGCGCCAAATCCAGCCGCGGCAGTTGCCGCCTGTGCGCTCCGGTAGCCGCTGTGGTTTCGAGAGATTTCAGGTTGAGCCAGTGTTTCCTTCCTCACCACCACCAAATTCAATGCTTGCGCCACAAACACCAATAACCCAGCCCCATCCCCGAGCAGCCCGGCCTTCGGTGCCACCGTCACACCCCGGCGATAACTCTCCAGCACTGATTGAACCTCCCGATGCTGTTGCGCAGGGAACACCAACGCCAACCCCGGCTTGCCGGGGGCCGCGGATTGCAGGTGATTTGAGTCGGTCGGCAGGTCCGCGATGGGGCTCATGGTCTTGGCGAGTTGTTGTTCCAGTTCGGCCAGGGACTGTTGAGTGGTTTGCCGTTGCTCCTTGAACCAATTGGCATCGGAGCCCAGATGCCAGGAACGGTCTGCGGCCCTGCGCTCGCGAGACATGCTGGTCAAGGTGCGCAGACGATCACGATGCTGCTGGACGGCCTTGATGGTCTTGCCAAGATTTTGCAGGTCTTCGGCGCTGGCTACCTGGAACGTCACGTTCTCCCGCCGCGCTGCATCAAGGATTGCAACGCCCGCCGCCTTGGGCAGACTGCGAAACAGGGCATCCATGTCGGGCAACTGGCCCTTGTCCATCTGCTGCAAAAAAACCTGCACCGCCTGCTGAATGCCCATCTGCAACGCTGGAGCCAGTGTGCCCCAGGCAGCCGTGAGGTTGACTTGAGAGGCGGGCGATAGCCGCCGGGTGTCGAGCACCAGGCCTGCACCCCATTGTTTGAGGCGTTCCAGCCATTGCGGTGCGTCCTTGAAAAACAGCCAGCTCGCGTTTGTGAATACAGCAAACTGCACGCCGAGCTCGGTTTGCGCACTCAACGGCGCGGCGTAGAACATTGGGCGGGTCATGGCCGGGTTGTTGTTCAGCCAATCCAGCACTGAGTCAACGGCTTTGTCGCTTCGGCAGATGTCTTTCAGGCAGGCGTATTCGGTGAGCAGGGCGTGATCAACCTGCTCGCTGTCTTCGATGTCGTAATACCAAATGGCCCGATGCAGGCGGTTTTTGATCAGCAGATCGATGCGATCCTGGGTGATCTTTTCCAATAGCTCGTTTAGCGGTTGCAGGATTGCCCGTTGCTTCTTGAGAAAGAGATCCATGCGGGGGCGGTCGATCAAGTCATTGATGCCGCGCTGGCCGAATTTGGCGCCGTAGAGCGCGTCTTTAGTGGGTTTGTCCATCTGGCGATACAGCTTCCAGAGGCTTTTGCGATGCCGGGCGATGAAGGCCGGGCTGGTGCCGACGAAACGTTGTTCGAGTTGATATTGCTGAATGGTACTGGCACGTGCCTCGATGCCGTCATCCATGCTTAGCCGGTCTGGTTTGGCTTTTTCGAGGCGTTCCTGCAGCTCTTCCGGTACGTCGGAATCATTGAAATAGGCCCCCGCTTCCTGACGGTTATCCTGGCTCATCACCTCTCGCAACGTATTGCGGGTCTGGGTGCGCTCAGGCTCGGGCAGGATTTCCAGATCATCAAGCAAGGCTTTGAGCGTCCGGTCCTTTTTAGCGCGTTCGTTCAGATCCTCCTCGTTGATCTGGGTAAGAGACTCGATGTAGCAACCCAGCAAGTAGTCGCGCTCGACCTCGCCCTGCTGGCTCAGGGCCCATTTCTCGATCTGGCCGACCACCTGATCCTGATACTGCGCCAGATCACGCATCACCCCGACGTCATCCCGAACGGCCAGGAACAGAAAATCCCGTTTATGAGCGGTGGTGATCTGGCTGGTGAATTCTTCAATAATCGTCTGGCGATACAGCGGTGTGTGTTCCCAGGCGTAGGGAATCTTCGTCGAGTTATCGTCAGGGTTGTCCGCTCGGCTGCCGCTGCTTTCGGCCAGCCAAAGTGCCATTTTCCGGTCGTTGATCAGGTCCCGGGCATTGCCGCGCTGAATATTTTCGAAGCTGACGCGCTGCATGAAGTATTCGCGCTCGGTAGCGACTTTAATGACCTGAGCACATTTGAACGCCGTCCACTGGACCTCGGAAAAGGAGACGTGCAGCACGCTGCTGCGAGAAAACGCCAGCGCGGGATAAGCCTCGATTACGTCCGGTCGACGATCCTTGGTGATCTGATCGCCCTTGAACAGCAGAGCCGCAACGGAGCCGTCGGCGATGCTGTACTCATGCAAAAAGCCAGTGGCGCTGTCGATGATGTACAGATAGCCATCGCGCAGCAGACGAAACCCCAAGGGCAGGGCTTGCAACGTGTACGGCATGGCGATTTCGACGGACGGGTCGAGGTCTTCTACCAGCCCGTAACGCACCGGCAGCAGTTGCAGGGTCTGGCTCATCAACGGACAAAACCCGCCAGCATCAGGCGCTTCGGCAGGCTGAGCCTTGGCGACCAGATTGGCCATGTGGCCACGCGGCGTTATATGAGGGTGGGTCATGCAGGCTCCTTGCCTTGGGCTGGCGAATCGAGGAGGCCAGGGTCCAGATGGCGGAGCGCGTACGACGTGAGTCCGGCCCTGAGCGAGGGCGGGAGAGTGGCTGATGAGCAGCGGGCGCTCAATGCATGGAAGAGGGTTTGGGAAATGCCTTACAAGAAATGTCGAAAGTTTTTCCGGCGCAACAGGTCGTGCTACCGGTTTTGCTCAAAGCTGGGATGATTTCTAAGGCAGCGGAGCAAACGGCGTACGCCCTTCAGCCGTCTGCAATTCCAGCAAATACTTGCGGAAAATCTGTCCCAGCACCTGAGTGGCGACTTCTAGCTCGTCGCGCTGCATGTGCTCGGAAACTTCGTCGGCGGCGTCCAGTGCGTCTTCGGAACCGTTGACCGAGGCCATCTTCAGCACGATATACGCCTGAATGTTATTGGCCTGAACACCTTCACCCTTGGAGAACATCAGGCCGAGCTGGTATTGCGCCTGCGCGTGCCCCTGCAACGAAGCCTGCTCGAAATAACCGAGTGCTTTGGGCAGGTCGCGTTGCGCGTGTTTACCGTCGTGGTAAAACTCGCCCAACTCGTATTGTGCTTGTGCATCCCCGGACTGCGCCGCTTGCTCACACGCCGAAAGCGCAGCAGGCAGGTTGTCTGGCTGGGTATTGAGGGTGCAACGACCCACCGCTGGGATTAACAACGAGTTGCCGCCTGCATTCGCCAGCAGGGGATGAATAAGCAACAGGCAGCCCAATGCAAGGGTGCGGCCGGTGCGGTTCATGGGAATCGACTTACCTCTGAAAAAGGTGCGGGCGTGCCCGTCCAGCTAAACGTGCTGGCTGCGCATTATGAAATAAGCGAGGCCAACCTTACAAAGTCTTTACTGTTTTTCTGCTGCGCGGGCTTGAAAAGCCCGTGTTTACGGGGTGTATCCCCTGTAGGTGCTGCCGGAGGCTGCGATTGGATGTGATGGGTACACCATGATCGCAGCCTTCGGCAGCCCCTGCAGGGAGTTATTTACGCCTTATTTCAACGCCGCAAACGCTTTTTCGGCCGCATCCAGCGTCAACTTCAACTCTTCTTCGCCATGGGCGATGGAGGTGAAGCCCGCTTCGAATGCACTTGGCGCCAGGTACACGCCGCCTTCGAGCATCAAGTGGAAAAAGCGCTTGAAGCGATCAGCGTTGCTGGTCATCACGTCGTTGAAGGTCACGATTTCTTTGGCTTCGCTGAAGTACAGACCGAACATGCCGCCCGCCTGGGTGGTCACGAATGGAATGCCGGCTGCATCGGCACGTTGTTGCAGGCCTTCGAGCAGGCGACGGGTGAAGTCGCTCAGTTCATCGTGGAAGCCCGGACGGCTGATCAGGCGCAAAGTAGTCAGGCCAGCAGCCATGGCCAATGGGTTGCCGGACAGCGTGCCTGCCTGATAGACCGGGCCAAGCGGGGCGATGTGCGACATGATTTCGCGCTTGCCGCCGAAGCAGCCGACGGGCATGCCGCCACCAATGATTTTGCCGAAGGTGCTCAGGTCTGGCGTTACGCCGTAATAGGCCTGCGCGCCACCGAGGGCTACGCGGAAACCGGTCATGACTTCGTCAAAAATCAGCACCACGCCATGCTCATCGCACAGATCGCGCAGGCCCTGCAGGTAACCCGGCGCAGGCGGTACGCAGTTCATGTTGCCCGCAACTGGTTCAACGATGATGCATGCCACTTCCTGACCCACTTCGGCCAGCAGTTCTTTAACGGCGCCCAGGTCATTGAACGGCACGGTCAGCGTGTGCTTGGCGAATGATGCGGGTACGCCCGGCGAGCTTGGCACGCCGAGGGTCAGCGCGCCGGAGCCCGCTTTGACCAGCAGGCTGTCCGAATGGCCGTGATAGCAGCCTTCGAACTTGATGATGCTGTCGCGGCCGGTAAAACCACGGGCCAGACGGATGGCGCTCATGGTCGCCTCGGTGCCAGAGCTGACCATGCGGACCATTTCCATCGACGGCACGATTGAGCACACCAGGTCGGCCATCTCGGTTTCCATGGCGGTTGGCGCGCCGTAGGACAAACCGTGCTCCAGCTGACTGCGCACGGCATCCAGCACTTCAGGGTGGCTATGGCCGAGGATCATCGGACCCCACGAGCCAACGTAGTCGACATAGCGCTTGTCGTCTTCGTCAGTCACGTACGCACCGACCGCGTGCTTGAAGAACAACGGCGTGCCGCCGACACTTTTGAAGGCGCGTACGGGCGAGTTCACGCCACCGGGAATGTGTTTTTGAGCATTGGCGAACAAGGTTTCAGAACGGGACATGAGCGAGTCTCTTACGTAATCGAAATAGGGCCGGGCGCGGTCAGTTTTTGGCGAGCAAGGCGTTGAAGGCGCGGGCGCGGCGAGTGACTTCCTGGGTATTTTCGGCACCGAACAGGCCGTTTACCACGGCCAGCAGATCGGCACCGTGCTCAACCAGTTGCGGAGCATTTTCCAGGGTGATGCCGCCAATGACAGCAATCGGCATGTTGAAGCGAGCCCGAGCTTGCGCCAGAACGTCCAGCTCGATGGCGGGCGCGTCGGGCTTGGTAGTTGAGTTGAAGAAGCGTCCGAACGCAATGTAAGTCGCGCCGTCGGCTTTGGCTTTTTCGGCCATCTCAAGGCTACCGTGACAGGTCGCGCCGACAATGGCCTTATGGCCTAGCAGTGCACGGGCATCGGTCAGCGAGCCGTCGGTCTGGCCCATGTGCACACCTACATCCAGGCGGGCAGCCAGATCGGCATCGTCGTTGATGATCAGATGGGTCTTGTACTGTTGGCAAAGTTTGAGCAGCGCCGTGGCTTCGCGCAGTCGTTTGGATTCATCGCCAGATTTGTCGCGGTACTGCAGTAAGGTGACGCCGCCATCAAGGGCGGCTTCGACGTAAGACAGGAACTTGCCAGCCAGCAGGCGACTGTCGGTAACGGCATACAAGCCACGTAGTTTCATAGATAGAGCCTCATCACGTGGCGTTACGAACAGAAATCCAGGGGCAGGCGACGGGGAACAAATTGTCCTTTACCTAGCTGTTCAGCATCGCGCAGCGTGCGCCAAGTGTAGTCGAGCGCGGTCTGCACGGCGCTGATCAGGTTTTCACCTTGAGCCAATCGCCCCGCCAGGGCACTGGCCAGCGTGCAGCCGGATCCGTGATAACTGCCGGGCAGACGCTGGCAGATAAAGGTGAGTGTTTCGCCGCCACGGATATACAAGCGGTTGTGGACTTCCACTTCGTCGCCATGGCCGCCGGTGATCAACAGATGCTCGCAAAAAGGCAGCAGCTTTTCGGCGCATTCGTCAGCCGTCCCTTCCGGCAGTTCTGCGAGAATTCGGGCTTCCGGTAAATTAGGCGTAGCAATGGTTGCCAGCGGCAGCAAGCGCTCACGCATGGCATACCCGACTTCGTCTTTGCCCAGCCGTCCACCGCCGCCCGCGCGTAAAACCGGGTCGCAGACCATTGGCAGGTGCGGATTCGCTTCAAGCAGCCCCACAACGGTATCAACCATTTCCAGCGAGCCAAGCATGCCCAGCTTCACTGCGGCGACAGTCGAGTCGTTGAGTACAGCATTGGCTTGCGCCAGCACCCATTCGCGATCCAGCACCCTGAAGTCAGTGACATTCACGGTGTCTTGGACGGTCAAGGCAGTGATTGCCGGGGCCGCGTGGCAACCCTGAGCGAGCAGCGCTTCGATATCTGCCTGCAGACCGGCACCACCACTTGGATCGTGGCCGGAGAGGCAGAGGACAACAGGGCGGGAGCTATAGATATTCATGGTGCGCGAGCTTACCACTAAACTTTTTTTGGCACCGCTCAGCGGACTCGGAATTTTCATACAGCCAATAGAGACTCAGAGCCGATATTCAGCGCATGAATTTACTTCGTAAACGCACCATCCGGCTGTAAGTGCCGGAATAGAGCCTTCTGCAGGTTTCCAGAAAATAGTGCATAAGACCTTTAGGCAGCTATGCTTTAACGCGTTGGCATGAAATAGTGATGGCACGAACCCGGTACCGCTGTGTGAAGTGAGCAGGCCTGCGTAATCAGGTCCACATTGAGATAGTTGCTTCAGGCTGTCTGAAGCTACTCTAAAAAAATCAGGAATCGCAGAAAGCGTCGCTCCAATGGAAGGGGGCCAGCGACGTCAACTGACGGATCTATCCGGGGCTTTATGCGCTATTTGTTGATCATGCTGGTCGCCTTGTTGTCGCAGCTAGCCAGTGCCGTCGAATTCGATGAGAGCACTCGCAGTCTGGCGTTAGGCCGAGCAGTTCAGGTGTTTGAAGATGTCAGCGGCGAAGCGACCATCAGTGATGTCAGCTCTGCGGCGATGTCAGAGAGTTTTCGAACCCTCGACAGCGACACCCTCAACGCTGGCTTTTCCAACTCTGCCTTCTGGCTCAGGGTTGATTTGCGCTATATGCCCAGAGACGTAACCGCCCATCGTGACTGGATGGTTGAGCTCGCCTATCCGCCCATGGATTACGTGGACTTTTTCCTGCCCGATGCGATCGGTACCCAGCACCTCGCCTGGCAGACCGGGGATATGCTGCCGTTCTCCAGTCGGCAGATCAAACAGGCCAATTACCTGTTTGAGGTCAGCCTGGAGCCCGGGCAAAGCAAAACCATTTACTTGCGTGTAAAAAGTGCCGGTTCGATTCAGGTCCCGCTGAGCCTTTGGGACAGCAGTGCGTATCTGGAAGAGCAACCGCCTCGCATGTATGTGCTGGGTGTGCTGTACGGCGTGCTTCTGGTGATGCTGATCTACAACCTGTGCATCTATCTGGGTGTGCGTGACGTCAGTTACCTCTACTACGTGCTCTACATCGCTCCCCTTGGGCTTTATCAACTGGCGCTTAACGGCATTGGTGTCGAATTTCTTTGGCCGGAAAGTCCCTGGCTGGCCAATGTCGCGCCGTTGTTCCTGCTGATGATGTCGGTCCTGTTTGCTTGTCAGTTCGCCCGTTCTTTCCTGCAAACCAGGAAAATCGGGCTTTGGCTCGATCATTCGCTGGTGCTGGTAATGGCCGCAGCAGGCGTGGTGATGCTGTTGAGCTTGTCACCTAATCTAAACCTGGCGTTCCGTCTGTACGGCGGGTTGATGCTGATATTTACCTCGATGATCTTCATCGCTGGCATCGCTGCGATGTGTCATGGGGTGCGCGAAGCTCGTTACTTTGTTCTCGCCTGGACGGCATTCTTGCTGGGCAGTGTGATTCACGTCGGTATGCTGGCGGGCTATCTGCCGCACACTTTCCTCACCATGTACGCCAATCAGATTGGTTCGGCCATGGAAGCTGCTCTGGTTTCCATGGCTTTGGCTGTGCGGATCAACCAAAGCCGCGAAGAGCATGCGCAGATCATGCGCGAGGCTCGAGAAAACCTGGAGCGTGCCAATCAGCAACTGGCAGCAAGCAACCGGCTCAAGGATGAGTTCCTTGCCTCGCTCACTCATGAGCTACGGACCCCAATGAATGGTGTGATCGGCTCGTTGGAGTTGATGCAAACCGTGGAACTGAATCCCGAGCTTGCTTCGTACCATCAGACCGCTGCCAGTTCTGCGCAGGACATGATGGGCATGGTGAACGGGATTTTGACCCTGACTGAGCTGCAAGCAGGGCGTTTGCATGTGGTTCCTGAGCCGTTCGATTTACGCTGCCTCATTTATGGGCTCAAGAGTCAGTTCAACGGCGCCGCGCAGAGCAAAGGGCTCAGATTTCTGGTTGAGTGGAACGAGCCGCTGCGAACCGATCTGATCGGGGATGCCTACAAGTTACGCCAGTGCCTGGAGTGCCTGCTGGAAAACGCTATCAAGTTCACCCTGTCCGGCTCGGTCCGAATTCGCGTTCAGGAGCAGGCTCAAGGCGAAGGCCAGGTGCAACTGTTGATTGAGGTGATCGATAGCGGCATTGGCTTTAAGAGACTGGATGAGTCGACGCTCTATCAACACTTCTTTCAGGTGGACGGTTCATTAACTCGCCAGTACGGCGGGCTGGGTATCGGGCTGGCGATCTGTCGGCAACTGATCGAGTTGCACGGTGGACGACTTAGCCATAGTTCTGCGCCGGGCGAGGGCAGTTGTTTTGCGCTCAAAGTGACGCTTGGATGTGCGGCGCAGACTCCCTCGCTCGCATAAGGGCCTATAAAACTACGCTGCAGTAGTTGAGCAACCAAGGCAAAAGCGCCGTCAATTCGTCATGTATGGCACTTTTTAAAGCGCGATGTGCGTGATTCACTTCGTGTCTGGCTGTGTTGAAGCGCGCCCGACAGAGAGGTAATCGCCATGAACCTGCATCAGTTCGCCGAAACCCACGAAGTCACCAATCAGCCGCCCTCTCTGGAGGGCGCGAATCTCTATCGTATCGATCTGCCGCTGCAGCAATGGTCTGAGCGTTTTGGTGCCGGTTGGGCTCAGGGTCGAATTGACGCGTATGGTGCCTTGGCGGGCGGGCCATTGATGGAGGCGGGGTTTCTCGCCAATCAGAACAAACCGGTGTTTGCCAGCCATGATCGATATGGGCATCGCATTGACCTGGTGGAATTTCATCCGGCCTACCATCAACTGATGCGCACGGCGGTGGAGCACGGTATCCCGTCGTTACCCTGGACTGATCCACAACCCGGCGCCCATGTTGCTCGGGCCGCCATGAGCTATCTGCACAGTCAGGCCGAAGCCGGTAGCGGGTGCCCGCTGACCATGACCTTTGCCAGTGTGCCTGCGTTGCGCGTGCAGCCTGATCTCGCGGCCCAATGGCTGCCGAAAGTCCTCGCCCGAGAATACGACCCACGAAATGTAGGAATGGCGCACAAGGCCGGTGTGACCATCGGCATGGCCATGACCGAGAAGCAGGGCGGCACCGATGTTCGCGCCAATACCACGCGGGCATATCCCATTGGCGCGTCGGGTCCGGGGCAGGCTTATGAGCTGGTCGGGCATAAATGGTTTTGTTCGGCGCCGATGTGCGATGCGTTTCTGACGCTGGCGCAGACAGACAAAGGCCTGACGTGTTTCCTGCTGCCACGCCATCGCCCGGATGACACTCGAAACGAGTTCTATATACAGCGCCTGAAGAACAAGCTGGGCAACTGGTCCAACGCCTCAAGCGAAGTGGAGTTGCGCGGGGCATTCGCCTGGATGATGGGTGAAGAAGGTCGAGGCGTGCCGACCATTATCGAGATGGTTGCAATGACCCGCTTCGACTGCATGGTGGGCTCCAGCGCCCTGATGCGTCAGGCCTTGAGTCAGGCCGCGCATCATTGCGCTCACCGCAGTGTTGGTGGTCGAGTGTTAGCCGAACAGCCGCTGATGCAGAACGTTCTCGCCGATCTGGCGCTGGAGAGTGAAGCGGCGCTGGCCTTGAGCATGCGCATGGGGCGCGCCCTGGATCATCTGGACGATCCGCACGAGGCCCGTTTTGCCCGGTTGGTGACGGCAGTGGGCAAATACTGGATCTGCAAACGGGCCCCGGCCATGATCAATGAGGCGGCGGAGTGCATGGGCGGTGCCGGTTATGTCGAGGACAGCATCCTGCCACGGCTGTATCGCGAAGCACCGGTCAACTCTACGTGGGAAGGCTCCGGCAATGTGCAATGCCTGGATGTACTACGTGCACTGTCCAAGGAGTCGGGCGTGCTCGATACCCTCTTCGCCGAATTGGGCGATGGGCATGGCGATCAGGATCTGGCCATGCATATCGACGGTTTGAAAGCGGCCTTCCGGGACACCGGTGATATTCAATACCGGGCCCGGCAGCTAACCGAAGACATCGCCCTGGCTCTACAGGCCAAGCTGCTGCTTGAGGCGGGCAATGCGGCGGTCAGTGACGCTTTTATTGCCAGTCGACTGGCGTCGCGAAGTGCGGTGTATGGCACCTTGCCAAGAGGCGTTGATGTGCAGGCGCTGGTCGCAAGATCTACCCCGATGATTGGGTGAGGCACATAACCTGTGGTGTACACCGGACCTGTGGGAGCGAGGCTTGCCTGCGATAAGGATGAGTTGCTCTATCTGATGCACCGCAGCGCCTATATCGCGGGCAAGCCTCTCTCCCACAGAAACCGCGCGATACCGTAGGACCGGCTTTAGCCGGGAGGAGGTCGAGGCATTCGCTAGATATCCTTCGCCAGAAATACTGCACTCCCGGCTAAAACCGGTCCTACGACTATTCCTCCCGCATTACGCCACTAGTGCCTTCCCTTCACGATGCAGGCAAGATGGGCCACTGCAAGATCAGAAGGATACCAATCGTGACTGAAACCTTTATTGTCGTTGAAACGCCCGAACAAGCCGTGGATCGCCTTGCTGAACTGCACGAGCGCGCTACCAGCGCGTTGAGCCAGGCGCTCAAGCGCTATCTCAAAGACCGGGTCGAGCCTGATGCCGATCAGCGTTCCCTGTTCCGCTATCCAGAATTGCGCCTGACTTATCACTGTCAGGGCGAAGTACCGCTGACCACTCGTGCTTACGCCAAGGTCCAGTTGCCTGGCAACTACAGCGTGACCGTGACTCACCCGGCCGCCTTCCGTAAATACCTGCTCGAACAACTCGGGCCATTGATGAATGACTTCACGATTACCGTGGAAGTCGGCGTCAGTGAGCAAAACATCCCGTATCCCTATGTAGTTGAACAGGGCGACGAGCTGGCCGGTTCTGGCGTAACGGCCGCAGCGCTGGCGCGGGTTTTCCCCAGCACTGATTTGTCTGCCGCCACTGATGGCATCGCTGATGGTCTGTACGACTGGGCCAACACCGATCCGTTGCCGCTGGCCTTGTTCGATGCCGCCCGCGTGGACTTTTCCCTGCGCCGTCTGGTGCATTACACCGGTAGCGACTGGCGTCATGTGCAGCCTTGGATCCTGCTGACCAACTACCACCGCTACGTTGACCAATTCATCGTTCACGGTCTGGAAAAACTGCGCGAAGACCCACGTTTTGTACGCATGGTCCTGCCCGGTAACGTCATCGTCGAAAAGAGCATGGATCACGGCGAGGCGCAGGCCATTGTCGCCAGTGTGGTTTGGCATCGTTATCAAATGCCGGCTTATCACCTGATCGCTGAAGACGGTCATGGCGTCACGCTGGTCAATATCGGCGTGGGCCCGTCCAATGCCAAGAACATCACCGATCACCTGGCGGTGCTGCGTCCGCATTGCTGGCTGATGATCGGCCACTGCGGCGGCCTGCGCCAATCCCAGACTATTGGTGATTACGTGCTGGCTCACGCTTACATGCGTCGCGACGGGATTCTTGATCGCGTGCTGCCGCCGCATATTCCGATCCCGGCGTTGGCCGAAGTGCAGTTGGCTCTTCAGGAATCTGCAGCGCAGATCACTGGCGAGCGAGGCGACGATCTGAAGAAGCGTCTGCGCACCGGTACTGTTCTGACCTACGACGACCGTAACTGGGAATTGCGCTGGGCCCAGGAACGTCCGCTGATCAACCTGTCCCGAGCGGTGGCTGTGGACATGGAAAGCGGCACGATTGCGGCTCAGGGTTATCGCTTGCGCGTTCCGTACGGCACGTTGCTCTGTGTTTCGGACAAGCCGCTGCATAGCGAAATCAAACTGCCCGGTTCAGCCAACGCGTTCTACGAGCGTGCGGTCAGCCAGCATTTGAAGATCGGCATTGCCGCGCTGGACCTGATGCGCACCCAGCTCAACTCGCTGCATTCGCGCAAACTGCGCAGCTTCGATGAGCCGCCGTTCCGTTAAGTGTTTGGTATTTGCACAAGGGGCCACTAAAGTGGCCCTTTCTGTTTCCGAATACCGAAATCCTCATGTCCCGTATCCAGCGTCCCCCTGCTCGTCGTCCCGCGCCAACCAGCCCCGGTGCTGGCCGTCGTGTCGCCAAAGCCCCGCCCGCCGAGCCAAAACTGATCCTGTTCAACAAGCCGTTCGACGTTCTGACTCAGTTCAGTGACGGAGAAGGGCGGGCGACGCTCAAGGATTTTATCGAGATCCCCGGCATCTATCCGGCCGGACGACTGGATCGGGACAGCGAAGGGCTGTTGCTGCTGACCAACGATGGCCAGCTTCAGGCGCGTATTGCAGACCCCAAACACAAGCTGCCTAAAACCTATTGGGTGCAAGTCGAAGGTGAACCAAGCGCCGAGCAGTTGCAGCAATTGCGTGACGGCGTGCAGCTCAACGACGGTCCGACGTTGCCCGCTCAGGCACGGCAACTGGACGAGCCACAACTCTGGCCACGCGACCCACCGGTACGCTTTCGTAAAAGCGTGCCGACCAGTTGGCTAGAATTGATCATCAAAGAAGGCCGTAATCGCCAGGTCAGGCGCATGACCGCTGCGGTAGGTCTGCCGACATTAAGGCTGGTGCGGGTGAGGATTGGCGACTGGACGATTGAAGGGCTGGATCAGGGGCAATGGCGGGAAGTGCCTGCGAGGTTATAGCGCGAGTTAGAACTTGTGGGAGCAGAGCTTGCTCGCGATATAGGCAACGCGGTTTAAAGTGAATCGCGTCCAGCTCTATCGCGAGCAAGCTCTGCTCCCACATAGACCGCGCGATTCCGTAGGACCGGCTTCAGCCGGGAGGACGTCGGAGCATTCGCTAAATATCCTTCGCCTGAAATACTGCCATCCCGGCTAAAGCAGTCCTACGGGGCGAGATCAGTGCTTGCAGGCAAAAATAGAATCTCCCATATGATGAAACTGCATCAGCTCTCCAGATAAGCAATCACAACGGTCTTGATCACAAACGCCATGATCCCCAGACCCAGCACGAAGAACAGGATGAGGGTGCCGAATCGTCCTGCCTTGGACTTCTTCGCCAGATCCCAGACGATGAAGCCCATGAAGCCGACCAGAAGGCTGATGAGGATCGTCATCATCCATTGTTCGAAAACTTCAGGCTCCACGACTTATCTCCAACGAGTCAGTTGCGCAGGTGAACCAGGGGCAGTTCGGTGCTGGCCAGAACCTGATTGAGCACAAAGCTCGACTTCACGCTGGTCACACCGTCGATACGGGTAAGGTGCCCTAACAGCAGTTTCTGATAGTGATCCATGTCAGCCACCACGACTTTCAACTGATAATCCGCATCCATACCCGTCACCAGGCTGCATTCGAGCACTTGAGGCAGGTTACGAATTTGCGCTTCGAAGTTCTCGAAGCGGTCAGGCGTATGTCGATCCATGCCGATCAGTACGTAGGCTGTCAGGTTAAGGCCAAGCTTTTTTCGGTCCAGAAGCGCCACCTGTCTGACAATGTAGCCGTCGTCTTCCAGTTGTTTTACGCGTCGTGAGCAAGGCGACGGAGACAGACCGATACGCTCAGCCAGTTCCTGATTGGAGATGCGCGCGTCACGCTGCAATTCCGCCAAAATGCTCAGATCATATCGGTCGAGTTTGCTCACGAGGTTCCCCTTTCTAGGTTCGATTGCGCCGAATTATTCATCCGAAGTTAAAAATTGCGCAAGTAATGTTTTATCCGGCAACTTTAGCAATCCTGTGCTGATGCCTCAGGCCTATGCTTTTAAACAGAATCACTGCCCGGACATAGCGTCCAGCGCGGCTCGCCCAATCAGGCCAGCTGCGGCCTCCAGCCCAATAGGGTTGGCACGGCCCCCGGGCTACATACTGTCCAGAAGACGGCATGAGGTGAGCCGACGCCACAAGCGTTGAGCCAGGACGAAATTCCCGAAGGGGGACCGCGAGGTCCCCCTTTTTCTTTGTGCGCAATTTCTTTGTACGGGATCGTGTTCGCA
The DNA here is from genome assembly GCF_040224095.2 of Pseudomonas caspiana. NCBI lineage: Bacteria > Pseudomonadati > Pseudomonadota > Gammaproteobacteria > Pseudomonadales > Pseudomonadaceae > Pseudomonas > Pseudomonas caspiana. Next base: position 441,179 of record NZ_CP167995.1, read on the forward strand.
TTAGTAGCGCGCTGATAGCATGCGGCGAACGGCGCTTCAATAATGCAGTCTTAACCACATACATCCGGCGCCCCTGTGAGGAAAGCATGAAATCGCGTATCTGGCATTTGGCAGGCTTGAGCCTGTTATGGGTAAGCATCAGTACTCAGGCATTGGCTGGGGATGACGCGCCACGTGATCAGATTCGCGGCAGCTCGGGCGGGCAGCAGCGCGAGCAACCCAATGCTTCACAGCAATTGCAAATCCAGCAGCGCCAGAACCAGCAACAAATCCAACAACAGCGCGATCAACAGCGGGGAGTGGAGCGCCAGCAGGATCAGCAAATGCGTAATGTTGAACGCCAACAGCAACAGCAGATTCAACAGCAACAAAATCAGCAACGGCAGGTCGAGCGGCAACAGCAGCAACAAATCCGCGACGTCGACCGTCAGCAACAGCAGCAAATCCAGCAGCAACAAATTCAGCAGCGTCAGTCTGAGCGCCAGCAACAGCAGCAATTCCAACAGCAGCAGAATCAACAGCGGCAGTTGGAGCGTCAGCAACTGGAGCAGCGTCAGAACAACCTGCCGATTCAGAGTGGTCCCGGCGAAGCGCGCCAGACCCAGCCGCCGCGTCAGGGTTATTACCAGGACAACGGTTATCGCGGCAGTCGGGGTGATAACCGCCCGAATGATCACTGGACCGGCCGCCCTGATGGTCACAGCAATGGCTGGGGGCCAGGCCCGCAATATCGTCCGGGGCATGTAACCGATCGCGTGCCGGGCAGTTATTCCCGAGTCCCGTATCGCGGCCTGGATTACTACTACTCGGACGGTTACTGGTACCGCCCTCAAGGCCCGCGTTACGTGATCGTGACGCCACCCTATGGCGTACGTGTGCGCAGCTTGCCGGCTTATTCTCAGGAAGTATGGATCGGCAGTTCCCTGTTCTTTCTGGCCGCCGGGACGTACTACACCTACCAGAACGATACACAGGATTATGTGGTCGCTTATCCGCCGCAAAACGTCGAGCCGGTTTATACGCCGCCTATGCCAGCGTCCAGTCCGTATGACCCTATCGCCTATCCAAACAATGGGCAGAGCGCCGAACAGGTTGCGCAGGACAAATACGATTGCTATCGCTGGTCGGTAGAACAGAGCAGCTTCGACCCGGCTGAACCGAATGCAAACAACGCACCGGCGATGATTCAGGTCTACCGTCGTTCGATGGTGGCTTGCCTGATGGGACGCGGCTACACCATCAATTGAGGCATCAACTGATTCAGACTACGGCTGGGCGCACGACTTCCTGCGGGTCGGCGTGCACCAGCACCTCGGCCTTCGGGTATTCGCTGTTGATCGCCGCCGCTGCCTGGTCACACAAGCCATGGGCGACAGACAGCGTCAGGCTGCCCGGCAATTCCAGATGCAGCTGCACGAACCAATGGTTGCCGGAAATTCTGGTGCGCAGGTCATGAGCACCGAGTACGCCGGGCACACTGCACGCCAGCTCCAGCATCCGCGCGCTGACATCTACTGGTAACTCTTCATCCATCAGCACGGATACGGTTTCCCTGGCGATCTGGAAAGCGCTCCAAAGGATGTAAAGGGAAATACCCAGGCCGAACCAGGCGTCCAGTTGCTGCCACCCAAACCACGCCAATACCAGCGCCAGCAGAATGCCCATGTTCAGCAGCAGGTCTGAGCGGTAATGCAGCGAATCGGCGCGGATCGCGGCAGAACCGGTCTCCTTGATCACCTTGTGCTGAAAGGTCAACAGGGCGAAAGTCAGCGCCAGTGACAGCAGCATCACGGCAATGCCCAGACCTGGCGCGCCAATCGGTTCCGGATTCTGAATCCGTTCGACAGCCTGAAAGCCGATCAGGCAGGCGCTGACCGCAATGAACAGCGCCTGCGCCATGCCGGACAGCGCTTCCGCCTTGCCATGCCCATAACGGTGATCGTCATCGGCAGGGCGCAGCGCGTAATGCACCGCAAGCAGGTTCAGAAATGAAGCTGCGCCATCAAGCAAAGAGTCGGTCAACCCGGCAAGCAGACTGACCGACCCGCTGAGCCACCACGCCACTGCTTTGGCGATGATCAGGGTACTGGCGACCGCCAGCGAAGCCCGGGTTGCCAGACGCAACAGGCGGGCGTGTTCGAGGCTGGTGCTCATGGTGCTTCCTTCAAATTACAGTCAGGCGGACGGCGCGAGGCCCAGCGATGCCAGTTGTTGCACGCTGCCACGATGCTGGATCAGACGTGGATCGTTCAGTGGCAGCGAGCGGCCAAGTTCGGTTTCCAGAATGGCTTGCAGCTTGCTGTTGTCGACGCTGCCATCGGCGTTCACTGCCGGCTGCAGTTTTTGCGGGTCGATCTGCGCGCTCTGACCGTGCGGGAAGTAAATCGCGCCGGTGGCGAAGTCGACACCGAAGGCGATCAGGCCTGGGATTACATAGAACAGCAGGCCGACAGCGTCGAGCACGGCAATCGCCGGGTCAATCTTGCCATCGATCTGGCCGCGACGATCGGGATAGAAAATGCTGCCGCATGCGGTGAGTTGGGTCAGCAGAGTAGCGACCACGACGCCGCCGATTAAACGAGAAGGAATGCGCATGAACATCTCCAGGAGTTGAAGTGGCAACTATACAAGGCAAATAACGCAGAGCTATGACTATTGCGCGGGTCTGCAGTTCTCGGCGCAACTGATCAGGCCGAATCCTGTAGGAGCTCACCGAGGTTACGAGGCCAGCGATAGCGGTTTGTCTGACCCACCGCCAGCGCTGGCCTCGTAACCTCGGTGAGCTCCTACAGGTGTAGTGTTTGCCTCCACACCGTGCCGGTTCATCCATGATTTACTCGCCCATCCATGCACTGCATATTGCTCACGTATTCAAAAGGAGACGAACAATGACAATCAGGGTTTTGATTTTGCCGGGCCTGTTCAATTCAGGCGAAGCTCACTGGCAGTCGCAGTGGGAGCGGCAGTTCCCCGACCTGCGCAGGGTTGAGCAAGATGATTGGGAAACCCCGGTTGCAGCGGATTGGGTTGAACGTCTCAGTCAGGAAATCACGGCAACTGACGGTGAAGTCGTGCTGGTCGGCCACAGTCTTGCGTGCACTCTGATCACTCGTTGGGCCCAGCAATATCCTGAGGCGCACAAGGTGCGCGGCGCCTTGCTAGTTGCACCCAGCGATACCGAGGCAGACAGCTATCCATCGGGCACGAGCGGCTTTACGCCGATGTCGACGCAACGCCTTCCATTCAAGACGATCACGGTAGCCAGTACTGACGATCCTTACGTGACTCAGGAGCGGGCACGTTTCTTCAGTGAAGCGTGGGGCAGCGAATTGGTCTGGCTGGAAAACGCGGGTCATATCAACGGCCAAAGCGGATACGGGCCTTGGCCGGAAGGCCTGGAGTTGTTGCATCGACTGACGGGCGACGCTCGTTTTCAACTCAAATAACGCTTGAAGGGGTCATAGCGGATTTAATGCCGTCGGCACGTATAATCGGCCGCCTGTTCTGGAGCCGCCATGATTTCCCTGCCTATCGATGCCGTTTTACCCGACCTTCGCCGGGCGCTGTCCGAGCGCCATGAAGCGGTGCTTGAAGCTCCGCCCGGTGCAGGCAAAACCACTCGCGTGCCGTTGGCGCTGCTTGAGGAAACCTGGCTGGCCGGGCAAACCATTCTCATGCTCGAACCGCGCCGACTGGCAGCGCGGGCAGCGGCTGAGCGACTGGCCAGCGAGCTGGGCGAAAAGGTGGGTGAAACCGTTGGCTACCGGATCCGTCTGGAAAGCAGGGTAGGCCCCAACACACGCATCGAAGTTGTCACCGAAGGTATTCTGACCCGACGCTTGCAGGATGATCCGGCGCTGGAAGGCGTTGGTTTGCTGATCTTCGACGAATTTCATGAGCGCAGCCTGGATGCCGATCTGGCCTTGGCCCTGAGCCTTAACGGCCGCGATCTTTTTCGTGACGAGCAACCGCTTAAGATCCTGCTGATGTCGGCCACTCTGGAGGGCGAGCGGCTTTCCAGTTTGCTCGACGATGCACCAGTGGTGCGCAGCGACGGTCGGATGTTCCCGGTGCAGATGCAGTGGGGCCGACCGTTTCAGCCCGGCGAATTCATCGAGCCGCGTGTGGTGCAAACGGTTCTGGATGCGATCAACGATCAAAATGGCAGCCTTTTGGTCTTCCTGCCAGGACAGGCGGAAATTCGACGGGTCAATCAGCAACTGGCGGATGCCTTGGACTCGCGCCCCGACATCATGTTGTGCCCTTTGCATGGCGAACTGGATCTGAACGCCCAGCGCGCCGCTATCGAACCCGCCCCCAAGGGCATTCGCAAAGTAGTGCTGGCAACGAATATTGCCGAAACCAGCCTCACCATCGATGGCGTGAGAGTAGTGATCGACGCCGGGTTAGCAAGGGTCCCGCGTTTCGATCCGGGCAGCGGCATGACCCGCCTCGACACGCAGCGGATCTCCCGTGCAAGCGCGACTCAGCGCGCCGGTCGAGCCGGACGGTTGGAGCCGGGTGTGTGTTATCGACTGTGGTCCGAAGCTCAACACGAGCAACTTGCTGCGTATGGCGCAGCGGAAATTCTTCAGGCAGATCTCGCCGGTTTGGCCTTGCAACTGGCGCGCTGGGGCGTGACGCCGGCGCAACTGGTCTGGCTCGACGTCCCACCCGCTGCGGCTTATGGGCAGGCTCAGGATTTATTGGTCCGTCTGGGCGCGCTGACCCGTGAACCGGGGCAAGAGCACAAACTTACTTCTCACGGTCAGGCCATGGCCGAGCTTCCGGCCCACCCGCGTATCGCCCATTTGCTGCTGCGCGGCCAGGCGTTGGGCCTGGGCAGTCTGGCCTGTGACGTTGCGGCCTTGCTGGGCGAGCGCGACATTTTGCGCGGCGCCGGTGCCGATCTGCACAGTCGCCTGACGCTGCTCGATGGCAGTGAGCGCGCTGCGCGTGGTGCCCAAGGCGGCGTGCAGCGGGCTAAACAACTGGCTCGCCAATATCGCGGCTATCTGCGCGGCGCTGCGACTGCGCCGGTGAGCGATCCAGACCATCCGCGCTGGCTGGGCGCGTTGCTGGCGCTGGCCTATCCCGACCGTGTTGCGCAGCAGCGTAAGGCGGGCGGTGCTGAATACCGATTGGCTAACGGTCGGGCAGCCTTATTTGCCGAAGTCGATGCGTTGATGAAGCAGCCGTGGTTGGTAATCGCCGACCTCGGTAGCCGACAGGGCCAGCGCGAAGAGCGTATCTATCTGGCGGCCGAGTTCGATCCGGCATTGTTTGATTCTGTGTTGGCTGAACAAGTGGTTCAGCTTGATCAACTGGACTGGGACGAACGCGAAGGTGTGTTCCGTGCTGAACGCCAGCGCAAGGTGGGGGAATTGATCCTCAGTCGCGAGCCGCTGACCGGGCTGGATGAGTCTGCCAAAGGTCAGGCGCTGCTGGCGTTGGTGCGGCGTAAAGGTCTTGAACTGTTGCCGTGGACGCCCGAACTACGCCAATGGCAGGCGCGCGTCGGTTTGTTGCGCTCGCTGGATCTGCAGCAGAAAAACAGCAGCGAATGGCCGGATGTCAGTAACGCCGGTTTGCTGGAACGGCTGGAAATCTGGCTACTGCCGTATCTGGGCAAGGTGTCGCGGCTCAGTCATTTCAGCAATCTGGACTTGTCGTCGATCCTGCATAACCTGCTGCCTTGGCCGTTGCCTCAACGTCTGGATGAGTTGGCGCCGCATCACTTGAGCGTGCCGTCCGGCTCATCGGTACGTCTGGATTACAGCGAACACCCGCCGATTCTCGCGGTGCGCCTGCAAGAGCTTTTTGGTCTGGCCGATACACCGCGCATCGCCAACGGGCGGCAGATCGTAAAACTACACCTGCTGTCTCCCGCCCGTCGCCCGGTGCAGGTCACGCAAGACCTGGCCAATTTCTGGCGCAGCACGTATGCCGAGGTGAAAAAGGACTTGAAGGGCAGATACCCCAAACACTATTGGCCGGATGACCCGCTGATTGCCGAGCCGACTGCGCGGATCAAGCCGAGGAAGTAGCTGCCCGTGAGTGTTTTGAACGCCCCCGTATGCTGCTTTCTGTGGGAGCGATGCTTGCCCGCGATAAACGATAACGCGGTGTGTCTTCAAGCTGCGTCTCATGCATCGCGGGCGAGCACCGCTCGCACAGGTACCGAGTTCTGCTTAGAGAGTTTTCAAGGCAACACCGGCAACAAAAACCGTCCAATAACCGGCAGGTGATTCGAGATCAGCAGCGTATCTTCCTGCCGCACGCTGGCCCCCACTCGCTTGAGTCGCGGGCTGTAGAACAGGTAATCCACGGTGCGATCCGGGCCATTGAGGCGTGGGTCATTGGGGAAGTGCGTAAGCCATTTCGAACGATCAATACCGCCGACTTCGACGTTGTTAGGGATCATCGGGTATTTGTCCCACAGCACGTGCAACTGGCTATCCGGCTGATACAACGAACGCTGTTCGACCGGCAGGCGCTGATACTGACCCAGCGGCAGCAGGTTGAAATCTCCGCCGATCAGCCAGGGCGTGCCAGTGGCTTCGAACTTGTCGAGTAGCTTGGCGGTCGCCTGGACCTGACGCTGCATGGCGTCGTCGCCTTCGATAAATGGCTCGAGATGGGTGTTGATCACCGCCAAGTGACCGCCATCGCGCAGCGGCAGGTAACTGACCAGTAGTGCTGGTTTGCGCTGGAATTGGCGACTGATCAGGTTAGCGTCGCGAATCGGCAGCTGAATGCGTTCGGCCCGGTCGATCTCGAATCGGCTGAGGGTCGCGAGTTTCATGCCGACGCTACCTGCGATGTGCGGATTGGGGACGAAATCGGCTTTCCAGTAAAACGCCTCGGAGCTGCAGGGATACAGATCAGTGACGCGCTCTTGCAGCAACGCCAGCTGATCGTCGTAGTCGGTGTTCTTCGCGCCGTCGTTCACTTCCTGCAACAGGACGATGTCCGGCTGTTCGTCGCGAATTACCCGGGCAACTTCATCGAGATTGAAGGCGACATCTTCCGGCGTTGGCCGCTCGTCCGGGCCGCTGCCATCGGTCATGTCATACCAGAACACGTAACGCTTGCCCGCCAGATACTGGATGTTCCAGGTCATGACCTTGAGTGCTTGCCCCGGTATCAAACGCGGTGCTTTATCTGCAGGAATACAGGCGACAGGCAGTTCTTCACGAGGAGCAGGGCGCCAGGTCAGGGTGTAGACCAGCCCCAGCAGCACGCCGGCCAGCAATACGAGAATCAGCATGAAACGGATCAGGCGGCTCATTGGCTCGGCTTAGAACGCGCTGCGTTCAGTCAGAAGTTCGCGTTGCAGGGCTTTCAAAAAGTGCAATCCCGAGCATAGCCGACTGGGACATGATTGGCAGCCTTCCTCTCGGTTACTCCAGCTCTTCGGGTTGTTCAGGCGGTTCGTTGAGCAGCATGAACAAGCGAAACATCACCACGCTGGTGAACAACTGCAGGAAGCTGCTGACGACGTTGATCAGCAGAGTGGCCGCTGCGTTCTGTGGCTCAGGCAGCAGGAAGTAGGCGATACCTTCAAGCAGCGACAGCGGAATATAGATACACAACACGCAGGTCAGGATGCGCACGAAATGGCCGTTGCTCATTTCGAAGCTTGCGCGCATCGCCATCAGCGGCGTCAGGCCGCGCAGCACCAACAGGTATTCCGCGAACACCAGTTTGACCATCACCCAGATGCCGGGAACGATAAACAGTGACAGACCAAACATGATCAGCAGTGTGCTCAGCGCCGAGAGCACTGCGAACGTCGGCCACATGCGCAGCGCCATGGCTAGCAAGTCACGCGGTTTCGGCTGATCGCCACCACGGCTGCGTGCATCCATAAACAGGATCAGTGCACAGGTGTAGAGCGGGTAGAACAACAGGCCGATCAGTAATTCGTAAGCCGATGATGAGTTGGCCGTCAGTGAGTTGCTCAGCGCCTGCTTGGCCAGTGCCTCAACGATGACCAGCGGCAGGCACAGCGCCAGAATGCTCGTCAGGTTGCGCCGAAAAAAATACAGGGAGTCGGTAAGAATAGTCAGCGGGTTCATTAGTATCGAGTCGCAAAAAAAGCAGGCGGTCACTTTAGCTGGCTAACCAGGCACCGGCCAGAGCCTTCTTAACATTTGCGACTGTCTATTGAAACGCTCTGGATTAGCCCCATTACCTTGCTTACGCGCTGGCTATCCGGCCAGGCGAAGATTTTTAACGGCAATCTAACGAGGTCGCCATGAACAGCGAAGAGCAAACCCTGATCGATGGTCTTTTCAGCAAACTGAAAAGTGCCGAAACCGGTTCGGCCCCCCGTGACGTCGAGGCTGAAGCCAGGATCAAGGAGCATCTCAACCAGCAACCCGCCGCGCCTTATTACATGGCGCAGGCGATTCTGGTGCAGGAAGCGGCAGTCAATCAGCTCAACCAGCAGGTCAAAGAGCGCGACGAGCAAATCCAGCGTTTGCAGGCTGAACTCCAGCAGGCGAAGGCCCAAGGCTCTTCGGCTCCGGCCCAGGGCGGTGGTGGTTTCTTGTCGAGCATCTTCGGTGGCGGTGGTAATCGCCCGCAGCCTCAGCCGCAGCAGTCCTTTTCCCAGCCGCCAGCGTCGTCGGGTGGTGGCTGGCGCGACGGCGGCCCGTCCAGCCCTGCGCCTTACAACGCGCCGCAAGGCAATTATGCTGCGCCGCAGCAACAGGCTCCGAGAGGCACCGGCTTTCTCGGCGGTGCGTTGCAAACCGCAGCGGGTGTCGCCGGTGGTGTAATGCTGGCGCAGGGCCTGAGCAGCATGTTCGGCAGTCACAACCAGCCTGAAGAAATTGTTGAAGTCATCAAGGAAGAGCCTGCCCAGGTTGCAGATCATAGCCCTCAGGATTCAGGTGGTGGCTGGAACGATAACCAGGAGAGTGTGACCAGCAACGATTCATACGGCAGCGATCAAGGTGGCTGGGATGACGGCGGTTTTGATGGTGGGGATGATGATTCGTTTGTTTGATTCAGCTATCCAGATGTATTTCCAGGAGGCGTTTTACTCAGACACCCACCTGCCGCGCTGAAATACGCTCCCACAGGAGACCGCATTTCTTTGTTGGAGCGAGTGGCCGCCAATGCCCGGGCCATCCACGAAACTGGCATACTAAGCGCCGATTCAACTTCTGAATCGGCGCTGTCGTTTGGCTGCGCTGCTGCGTCATGAGGATTACCGGTGAAGAAAATCGCTGTGTTCGCCGATGTACAGAACCTCTATTACACGGTCCGTCAGGCCCATGGTTGCCATTTCAACTACGCGGCGTTGTGGGCCGATATCAGCAAGCGTGGGGAAATCGTCGAGGCTTACGCCTATGCCATCGACCGTGGCGACAGCAAGCAGCAGCAATTCCAGCAAATCCTCCGCAACCTCGGTTTCACCGTCAAACTAAAGCCGTACATCCAGCGCAGCGATGGCTCGGCCAAGGGTGACTGGGATGTGGGCATCACCATCGATATCATGGACGTCGCGCCACAGGTCGACGAAGTGGTCTTGGCGTCCGGCGATGGCGATTTTGATTTGTTGCTTGAGCGCATCATTAGCAAACATGGCGTAGAAGCGGTTGCCTATGGCGTGCCGGGGCTGACCGCCAACTCGCTGATCCGCGCCGCCAGTCGCTACGTGCCCATCGAAGGCGCGTTGCTTTTACGTTGATTTTTTAAGGGTTCAGGCACGTGTTGGAACAAGTAGCGGTCATCGACTTCGAAACCACCGGTATTTCTCCAGGCCAAGGCTGCCGTGCCACGGAGATTGCCGTGGTGATCATGGAGCAGGGGCGCATCGTTGATCGCTTTCAAAGCCTGATGAACGCGGGTGTGCGGATTCCAGGCTTCATTGAGTCTCTGACTGGCATCAGCAACAGCATGATTCGCACTGCGCCGTCAGCCGAGCGGGTCATGAGTGACGTGGCTGATTTCGTCGGCACGATCCCGCTGGTGGCGCATAACGCCTCGTTCGACCAGAAGTTCTGGGATTACGAGCTGTCGCGCATCGAGCGCAACCGCCAACAAAGCTTTGCTTGCTCACTGCTGTTGGCGCGACGCCTGATGCCGGCAGCGCCCAATCACAAGCTTGGCACCCTGACCAGCTATGCGCGCCTGCCCAATACCGGCAAGGCTCACCGGGCCATGGCTGATGCCGAGATGGCTGCCAACCTCACCGCCTATCTGACCCATGAACTGCGTCACACCCATGGCCTTTCGACGATTTCCCACCAATTGCTCTGCACGCTGCAGAAAGTGCCCGCGGCGAAAATCAGCGACGCCATCAAGCGTCAGCGCGGCTTTTAAAGGCGTTCTCTCCAGTCTCTACAGCGGATTGGGCCGGACTAATGGCGAAAGCCGCAGGCGGTGCAGGCCGGAATAGTCCGGACAGGGTAAACTGCGCGCCATCTCGCGTGATTTATCTACGGTACTCCAATGACATTCGCCACACTCGGCCTGATTGAACCTCTGCTGCGCGCTCTTGAGACGCTCGGCTACCAGACTCCCACGCCTGTTCAGGCGCAGGCGATTCCACCGGTCCTGGCCGGGCGTGACCTGATGGCCGCAGCCCAGACCGGTACTGGCAAAACTGCCGGTTTCGCCTTGCCGCTGCTGCAACGCCTGACCATGGAAGGCCCGAAAGTCATGCCCAATTCGGTGCGTGCGCTGGTGCTGGTGCCGACCCGTGAGCTGGCCGAGCAGGTTCACGAGAACATTCGTCAGTACGCCGAACACCTGCCGCTGAGCACCTATGCCGTCTACGGCGGCGTGAGCATCAATCCGCAGATGATGAAACTGCGTAAAGGCGTCGATGTGCTGGTGGCTACACCGGGTCGCTTGCTCGATCTTTACCGCCAGAACGCGGTGAAGTTCTCCCAATTGCAAACCCTGATCCTCGACGAAGCGGATCGTATGCTCGATCTGGGCTTCTCCGAAGAGCTGCGCGATATCTACAAGGCCCTGCCTAAAAAACGTCAGACCTTGCTGTTCTCCGCGACCTTCTCCGACGCCATCCGCCAGCTGGCCGCGCAGATGCTCGACGACCCACTGACCATTGAAGTCAGCCCGCGCAACGTGGCGGCGTCTTCGGTCAAGCAATGGGTGGTGACGGTCGACAAGAAGCGCAAGCCCGAGTTGTTCATCCATCTGCTGAAAAAACTGCGCTGGTCTCAGGTTCTGGTGTTCGCCAAGACTCGGGTTGGCGTCGATCAACTGGTGGATCGTTTGCAGGGGCTGGGCATCAGTTCTGACGGTATCCACGGCGACAAGCCACAAGCCACCCGTCAAAGGGCTCTGGATCGCTTCAAGGCCAGTGAAGTACAGATTCTGGTGGCCACCGATGTTGCTGCGCGCGGTCTGGATATCGATGATTTGCCAACCGTGGTCAACTTCGATCTGCCGATCGTCGCTGAAGACTACATTCACCGCATTGGCCGCACCGGCCGAGCAGGCCTGACGGGTGAGGCCATTTCGCTGGTGTGTGCTGACGAAGTGGAATTGCTGTCGGCGATCGAAACATTGACTCGCCAGACGTTGCGTCGTGAGGAAGAACCGGATTTCGAACCGGAACATCGCGTGCCAACCACCGACGCCAGCGGCCAGATTCTGAAGAAACCGAAAAAGCCGAAGAAACCCAAAACCTCCGGTGGCGGCAAACGTAACCTGGGCAAATGGATCGACAGTGGCGACGCTGCGCCAGAAGCGCCATCGGCCAAGCCCGTGCGTAAAGTCCCGGTGTTCAACACAGGGCCGCGCAAGAAAAAACCTTGATGTAAATAAAAGAGGGTACGAGCGACGCCTTACCTGTGGGAGCGGTGCTTGCCCGCGATAAGGCTGGACGCGATCTAAAGTGAATCGCGTCCAGCCTTATCGCGGGCAAGCACCGCTCCCACAATTCATTTCAGCCCGCCATTACTCCGCGACTTCCGTCACCGGCTGCCAACTCCCCACCATATGCACCAACCCTGGCGCACCTTCCAGGCGGAATTGGCCGTGGGAACCCGCCGCGCTGGCCGACAGCACAATCTCGCTGGGCAAGCGCACCGGCTTCTGGAACTGCACGCTGATATCCACGTTCGAGGCCGGAAGGTGGTTAGCCAGAAAAGCCAGAGTTCTTGCCTTGAGCCACATACCGTGGGCAATGGCCTTCGGGAAGCCGAACAGCTTGGCGCTTGGCCCGCTCAGGTGGATCGGGTTGTAGTCGCCAGATACTTTGGCGTAACGCCGACCAATTTCAGCTGGCGCTCGCCACCGAGCGACCTCCGTAGCGGGCAATGCTGCCGGCTCATAATCGCTGCTCACCGCGCCTTCCAGCTGCACTTCGCGACAGAGCATCGTGCTCTCTTCTTCCCATAACAGACCCATCGAATCCTCAACCTGAGTAATCAGGTCGAACGTCGCGCCTTTGTCGTGAGGCTTAAGGTTTTCGGCTTTTACCCCGATGTACACCTTGTTCACGCTGCCCAGCGGTCGGTGAATCCTTATCCGGTTGGCCAAATGAATCAGCCCTAACAGCGGGAAAGGGAAGTCTTTGGCTGTCATCAATTGCATTTGCAGATTGAACGCCAGCACGTGTGGATAAGTCGGCGGCAACAGACTGTTTTCGCTGAAGCCACACACTTCGCGGTATTGGGACAGCTTCTGCGCGTCCACTGACGTCCAGCAACGCAAGCCGATGTCTGGCAGTTCAGTACCGGTGACCTTGCGCCGCAGCGCCGCCTGAACAAACAGGTTCGGCAGCGTCGGTAGAGAATCCAGGTATCGCCAATGAGCGCTCATCGTGCATCTCCTTGCTCGTGATTATCGTTGTCCGCTTATGCGCCGATGACGCTTTGACCACAGACCCGCAGTACCTGACCGCTGACAGCTCCTGCGCCTGGTTGAGCCAGCCAGGCGACGCCCTCAGCCACATCTTGCGGTAAGCCGCCTTGACCTAGCGAGCTCATGCGCCGTCCCGCTTCACGCAGGGCGAACGGCATGCTTGAGGTCATTTTGGTTTCGATAAAGCCCGGAGCAACGGCATTGATACTGATGCCGCGCTCGCCCAGCACCGGCGCCAAGGCGCGAGCAAGGCCGATCAAGCCGGCTTTGCTGGTCGCGTAATTGGTTTGGCCACGGTTGCCGGAAAGGCCGCTGATTGAGGCCAGCAGAATGACGCGACCGTTATCGCGCAGGGTGCCGCTGTCGAGCAGCGCTTCGGTCAACACTTGTGGTGCGTTGAGATTGACCGACAACACTGAATCCCAGAAGTCGGCAGACATGTTGACCAGCGTCTTGTCCCGGGTAATTCCGGCGTTGTGCACCAGAATGTCGATGCCCCCCTGCAGTTGTTCGATCAACTGCGCGCCCGCCTCGGCTGCGCCAATGTCCAGCGTCAGGGCCTTGCCGCCCAGTCTCGCCGCCAAGGCATCCAGGTCTGATTTGGCCTGAGGTACATCGAGCAGGACCACTTCAGCGCCGTCGCGAGCCAGTGTTTCGGCAATCGCCGCGCCGATACCACGCGCCGCACCGGTCACCAGCGCTCTGCGGCCGCTGAGCGGGCGACTCCAGTCCTGCACCTGTGCCGCGCAAGGACTCAGACGGATGACCTGGCCGGAGATAAAAGCGCTTTTGGGCGACAGGAAAAACCTTAGAGCACCTTCAAGCTGATCCTCCGCGCCACTGTCCACTTGCAGCAGTTGCACAGTGCCGCCGTTGCGCATCTCTTTGGCGAGCGAGCGGCTGAAGCCTTCGAGCGCCTGTTGGGTACTGGCGGCCAGCGGTTCGCTGAGGCTGGCGGGCGAATGGCCAAGAATCACCACGTGCGCGCTGTCATCGAGTTTTTTCAGCAGTGGCTGAAAGAATTCGCGCAATTGCTTGAGGTCCTCGGTGCGCGTGAAAGCGCTGGCGTCGAAGACCACTGCTTTGATTTTCGGACCCTGATCGACAACCCAGGCGGTTGTGCCCGGTACCTCTGAGCCAAAGCTGTAGACAGACTCGGTCAAGCGCGGAGCGAAAAGCCGGACTTGATCAGCCAACGGCCCGGCGCTGATCAGCAACGAACCTTCAACAGGGCGCAGACGTCCGGCCTGCCAGCGTTCCAGTCTGACCGGTTTAGGCAGGCCAATAGCGCCAACCAGGCGGCTGCCCAGGTCAGAGTTGGCGAAATCTATGTAGCGATCAGACGGCATGGAACACTCTCCTTGAGTCGGGGTTCAAAGGAGTTGACCACACTCAAGCGACGTTCGTTCGAGTATCCCCTACGCTGCTCATCAGCGAATCCGTATCAATAAAGGGAGTTTTCAATGAATCAGCCACGCCGGGTCGCCATCGTCGGCGGTAACCGTATTCCATTCGCTCGCTCCAATGGGCCGTACGCCACTTCGAGCAATCAGGACATGCTGACCGCTGCGCTGGAGGGATTGATCGAGCGTTTCAACCTGCATGGCTTGCGCATGGGCGAGGTCGTTGCCGGAGCGGTCCTCAAGCATTCCCGGGATTTCAACCTGACTCGCGAGTGCGTGCTGGGCTCGCGCTTGTCCCCGCAGACGCCTGCCTATGATCTGCAACAGGCCTGTGGCACCGGGCTGGAAGCGGCGTTGCTGGTGGCCAATAAAATCGCCTTGGGACAGATCGAATGCGGTATTGCGGGCGGCGTGGATACCACTTCCGATGCACCGATTGGCGTGAACGAAGATTTACGTAACGTTTTGCTGCAGGTTAACCGGGCTAAATCCGTAGGCGACAAACTTAAACTTTTGTTGCAATTGCGTCCCCACAACCTCAAGCCTGAGTTGCCACGCAATGGCGAACCGCGCACCGGTCTTTCCATGGGGCAGCACTGCGAATTGATGGCGCAGACCTGGAATATCCCTCGCGACGCACAGGATCAACTGGCGCTGGAAAGCCATTTAAAAATGGCCGCGGCGTATGCCGAAGGCTGGCAGAACGATTTGATCACGCCGTTTCAGGGCCTGACCCGCGACAATAATTTGCGCCCGGACCTGACGCTGGAAAAACTCGCCAGCCTGAAACCGGCGTTCGAACGCAGCGCCAAGGGCACGCTGACGGCGGGCAACTCCACACCGCTGACTGACGGCGCATCATTGGTGCTGCTGGCCAGTGAAGAGTGGGCCAAAGAGCGTGGTCTGCCGGTGTTGGCGTATCTGCGTGACGGAGAGTCGGCGGCGGTGGATTTCGTCAACGGCAAAGAGGGCCTGCTGATGGCGCCAGCCTATGCCGTGCCTCGGCTCTTGGCGCGCAATGGCCTGACCTTGCAGGATTTCGATTACTACGAGATTCACGAAGCGTTCGCTGCCCAGGTGCTGTGTACGCTTAAGGCCTGGGAGGACGCGGATTATTGCCAGACCCGACTTGGGCTGGACGCGCCTTTAGGATCGATTGACCGCAGCAAGATGAACGTCAAAGGCAGCTCATTGGCCGCCGGTCACCCGTTTGCAGCCACGGGCGGGCGCATCGTCGCCAACTTGGCCAAGTTGTTGAGCGTCGCGGGAGAAGGGCGCGGATTGATCTCGATCTGTGCAGCGGGCGGGCAGGGGGTTACTGCGATTCTTGAGCGGTGAGGGGTGCCATTTTCTGAATTGAAATGCTTTCCCCCTGTGGGAGCTGGGCTTGCCCGCGATAAGGTTGACGCGATCTAAAGTGAACCGCGTTCAGTCCTATCGCGGGCAAGCCCAGCTCCCACAGGTTTTGCATAACCCCCAAAAGACTCCGATCAAGCCGCGCGGGCTTCCTCCAGCGCTTCTGCCGACAATTGCTGCCTGTGCCGGTTGGCGTAGTTCTCTGCCATCACCGAGCAAACGATAAGCTGCAGCGGGTGATAGATCATGATCGGCAGCAGAATCAGGCCCAGGCCCGGGTTGTTGCCGAAGATCAGCGCCGCCATCGGCGCACCGGCCGCGAGGGATTTCTTGGTGGCGCAGAACACCGCCGCCACTTTGTCTGCGTGGTTGAATTTCAAGGCGCGGGCTGTTCCGGTGGTCAGTAACAGGATCACTACCAGCAATACAGCGCTACCAACGAAAGCCATGGCGATGACCGAGTTGCCTTGGGTTTGCCACAGTCCTGACACCATCGAATTACAGAAAGCCGCGTAGACCAGCAACAGGATCACAATCTTGTCGATCAGGTTGGTGTATTTCTTGTGTTTGGCGAAAAACTTGCCCAACAGCGGACGCACCAACTGGCCCAGGATCAGTGGCAGCAGCAACATCAGGCTGAGGTTCAGCAGCGTGGACCCCAGGTCAATACCGCCGGAGCCGGTGCCAATCACCAGGCTGACCAGCCATGGCGTCATGAAGATGCCGAACACGCTGGACATGCTCGCGTTGAGAATCGCCGCCGGTACGTTTCCGCCCGCACTGCCGGTCAACGCTACCGAAGAGGAAATCGTCGAAGGCAACGCGCACAGGTACAAGAAGCCCAGCATCAACAGCGCCGGAATGTATGCACCGAACGCTTTGTCACAGACCAGCCAGATGATCGGGAACACCAGGAAGGTGAATAGCTGCACCATGATGTGCAGGCGCCAGTTCTTCAGGCCGTGTTTGATTTGTTCGCTCGACAGGTTGACCCCGTGCAGGAAGAACACCACGAACACGCCGATGTTGATGACGTATTCGGCATGCATGCCTCCGCCGGTCGCGCCGAAGCCGGGGAAGAAGTAGGCCAGAACCGTGGCCAGGACCATCCCGCAGAGGAACCAGTCGGTGACGACGCGTTTGAGGTGTTTGAGGGCTGACATAAGTGCTCGGCAATTGTTTGTAAAAATAGATGTCCGAAGGCTAACTCACTCGTACACTGCCGTCTTGCGACATAAGGCCATACCATACCGACTAACGGACAAAATCCTATGCACCGTCAAGGCAGTGAGCGACAGATCCCCGCCCTGAGTGAATTGCCGCGTCCATTGTATGCCCGTGCCGAAAGCTTGAACGCCGGCTCGTGGACGCCGCCGCATCGTCACGAATGGGTGCAGTTTTCCTACGCGATCAGTGGTGTTCTGGGCGTGCATACCACTGAAGGCAGTTTCTTTGCCCCGCCGCAGTGGGGCGTCTGGATACCGGCCGGTCTGGAGCACGAAGTAGTGACTTCCATGCGTGCAGAAATGCGCAGCCTGTATGTGCGTAAAGAGGACTCCAGCTGGGCACCGCAACGCTGTCGGGTTCTGGAAGTGACGCCGCTGGCCAGGGAACTGATCAAAAGTTTCTGTCATTTGCCCGCCGAATATCCCTTGGGGGATAGCAGTGAAGCGCGACTGGTGCAGGTGCTCATGGATCAATTGGCGCATTTGCCAGAAGTGGGTTTCTCGCTGCCGTTGCCTCGCCATCCGCGCTTGCTCGAGCTGTGCAATGAACTGATCGAAAACCCGAGCCAACTGATTACGCTACACGATTGGGCAATGCGCCTCGGGGCTTCGGAAAAAACCTTGATGCGCCTGTTTCAACGGGAAACGGGGCTGAGTTTTCGTGGCTGGCGGCAGCGCGCGCGGTTGTTGTCATCGCTGGGTGCGCTGGAGAATGGCGACAGCGTGACCAACACGGCTTTGGCTTGCGGCTACGACTCCACGTCTGCGTTCATCGCGGCTTTCAAGGGGTTGTTCGGGTTCACTCCCGGTGAGCTGTTCAAGCAGTAACTGATTCCGATTGTCTTACGCGATGCTTATAGTTGCCGAAGCTTCTTACCCGGCGCGTCCGGTTGGTTTTTTACTGTCTTACGGCATGAAAGCTGCTTCATATCGGGGCGATGAGGGATTTTCCGACAGAAACTATCCACATCAAACGTCAGCTCCCACTACTCGCTGGCAGAGGATTGCCGTATAACGGGCAACAATCGCGTGTTTGGCAACGAAGGACCCACAATAAAAGCTGATGAAAACTCCTAAACGCATTGAACCCCTGATCGAGGACGGTCTGGTGGACGAGGTGCTGCGCCCGCTAATGAGCGGTAAAGAGGCAGCTGTTTATGTGGTGCGCTGTGGCAATGAGCTGCGGTGTGCCAAGGTTTACAAGGAGGCAAATAAGCGCAGTTTCCGTCAGGCTTCTGAATATCAGGAAGGCCGTAAGGTACGTAACAGCCGTCAGGCACGGGCGATGGCCAAGGGCTCCAAGTTCGGTCGCAAGGAAACAGAGGACGCCTGGCAGAACGCCGAAGTGGCGGCACTGTTCCGGTTGGCCAGCGCTGGCGTTCGGGTTCCCAAGCCGTACGACTTCCTCGAAGGCGTATTGCTCATGGAGATGATCGCCGACGAGTATGGCGACGCCGCACCGCGATTGAATGACGTGGTTCTGGAGCCGGATCAGGCTCGGGAATATCACGCCTTTCTGATCGAACAGATCGTGCTGATGCTATGTACCGGTTTGGTGCATGGCGACCTTTCCGAGTTCAACGTGCTGTTGACCCCGACCGGTCCGGTGATCATCGATTTGCCTCAGGCGGTCGACGCCGCTGGCAATAACCACGCGTTCAGCATGCTGGAGCGTGACGTGGGCAACATGGCGTCCTACTTCGGGCGATTTGCGCCAGAGTTGCGCAAAACCAAGTACGCCAAGGAAATGTGGTCGTACTACGAAGCAGGTACGTTGTCGCCAGCGACGGTGTTGACTGGCGAGTTTGACGAACCGGAAGACGAGGCCGATGTTGGCGGCGTATTGCGGGAAATCGAAGCGGCGCGCCTGGACGAAGACCGCCGTCAGGCTGCCCGCGCTGCCGACGACGCTCCACCGAGCAAGACTGCTGAAGAGCCGCCTCCGCCCTGGATGCAGTGATCAGCAGTTAACAAAAACCCGGCTCAGGCCGGGTTTTTTGTTTGGATTGGAAGGCTGCTGATATTGCCTACTGCCATCTGAATTGGAATGCTGTTCCCCTGTGGGAGCCGAGCTTGCTCGCGATAAGGCTGGACTCGGTTGACTTTAGATCGCGTCCAGCCTTATCGCGAGCAAGCTCGGCTCCCACAAGGTGTGGGTCTCACCTGCGAGGTCACCTACCCACAACACCCACCCGAAGCCAGATCCTTGAGGATCGGACAGTCCGGGCGGTCGTCGCCATGGCAATGCTCAACCAGCTCCTGCAAGGTATCGCGCAGGCTGGCCATTTCCTCGATCTTCTGATTGAGCTCGGCAATATGCTCGCGGGCCAGTGCTTTAACGTCGGCGCTGGCGCGTTGTCGGTCTTGCCAAAGCGTCAGCAGCTTGCCGACTTCTTCCAGCGAAAAGCCCAGATCCCGAGAGCGCTTGATGAATGCCAGTGTGTGCAGATCGTCTTTGCCATAGAGCCGATAACCGCTGTCACTGCGATGCGCCGCCTGCAGCAGGCCGGTGGCTTCGTAATAACGAATCATCTTGGCGCTCAACCCGCTCTGTTTCGCTGCTTGTCCGATGTTCATGACTTTGCTCCCGGATCTTTGGGCTTCCACGTTTTAAGCAGCAAGGCGTTACTCACTACGCTCACGCTGGACAGCGCCATTGCCGCACCCGCCAGTACCGGATTGAGGAAGCCGAAGGCTGCCAACGGAATACCGATCAGGTTGTAGACGAAGGCCCAGAACAGGTTCTGGCGGATCTTGGCGTAGGTCTTGCGGCTGATCTCAAGCGCTGCCGGGATCAATGCCGGATCACCGCGCATGAGCGTAATCCCTGCCGCATGCATGGCGACATCGGTGCCACCGCCCATGGCGATACCGATATCGGCGGCGGCCAGAGCGGGAGCATCGTTGATGCCGTCACCCACCATCGCCACCACGCCATAGCGCTTCAAGTCAGCCACTGTTGCGGCTTTGTCCGCAGGCAGCACTTCGGAATGAACGTCACGGATACCCAGCGCATCGGCAACTACTTTGGCGCTGCCGTGATTATCGCCGGTCAGCAAGTGGCTACTGATGTTGCGTGTCGCCAGTTGCTCTATCGCTTGCCGCGCGCCGGGTTTAAGTGTGTCGCCAAAGGCGAACAGACCGAGCACTGCCGGGTTTGGGCTTTGCTCAATCAACCATGACAAGGTCCGGCCCTCGGCTTCCCAGGCATGGGCTGCGTCGGCCAGCTCTTCCATGTGCAAGCCGCTTTGTTCAAGCATGCGCCGGTTACCCAAGACCAGGTCGCGCCCGTCCAGCGTTCCGGCAATACCGGCGCCAGGCAGGGCATGGCTGTTTTCAATGCTGGCCGGATGCAGGTGCCAATCCCGGCAGGCATCCAGCACGGCCTTGGCCAACGGGTGCTCGCTGCCGCGCTGCAGAGCGCCAGCCCACTCGAGTACCTGTTCTTCATTGCCGCCCTTGGCGCAGAAATGGGCGATTTGCGGTGTGCCGGAAGTCAGCGTGCCGGTTTTGTCGAACACCACTGTGGTGACTTCATGTGCGCGCTCCAGCGCCTCGGCGTCCTTGATCAAAATGCCATAGCGGGCCGCGACACCGGTTCCGGCCATGATTGCTGTAGGCGTTGCGAGGCCCAGTGCACACGGACAGGCGATCACCAATACCGCGACGGCGTTGATCAGCGCGCTTTCCATTGGCGCGCCCGCCACTAGCCACCCGGCGAAGGTAAAGAAGGCAATGATCAGAACGGTTGGCACGAACACCTGACTGACCCGGTCCACCAGTTTCTGAATGGGCGCCTTGCCAGCCTGGGCGTCTTCAACCAAACGAATGATGCGCGCCAGAACTGTTTCTGTGCCCAGCGCCGTGGTTTTCACCAGCAAACGCCCCTCGCCATTGATTGCACCGCCGGTAACTTTGTCGCCGACCTGTTTAGGTACCGGCAGACTTTCGCCGCTGATCAGTGCTTCGTCGGCATGGCTTTGGCCTTCGATCACCTCACCGTCTACAGGGAAGCGCTCGCCTGGTTTTACCAGCACCAGATCGCCGAGATTCAAGGCGCTGATGGCGATGTCGTACTCATGACCGTCAATGACTTGCAGGGCGCGATCGGGGCGCAAGGCTTCCAGCGCGCGTATAGCGCTGGCGGTCTGACGTTTGGCGCGGCTTTCCAGGTATTTGCCCAGCAATACCAAAGCAATGACCACCGCCGACGCTTCAAAGTACAAATGTGGCATTTTGCCGGACGCGGCAGTGACCCATTCATAAACACTCAGGCCGTACCCGGCACTGGTGCCCAGCGCCACCAGCAGGTCCATGTTGCCTGCCCCGACGCGAACGGCTTTCCAGGCTGCGACGTAAAAACGCGCACCGAAGATGAATTGCACGGGGGTGGCCAACGCGAATTGTGCCCACGCGGGCAACATCCAGTGCATGCCCAGCGGTTGCAGGAGCATGGGCAGAATCAGGGGGATCGACAGCGTTATCGCCAGAATCAACGCCCAGCGCTCTCGCGTCAGTTTGCGCAGTTGTTGATCGGCTTTGGCGGCCGGCTCTTGAAGTTCAGTGGCCCCGTAACCCGCTTTCTCTACAGCGGCGATGAGGGTAGCGGTATCCGGCCCGCCGTCCGTCTCGATATGCGCCTGCTCGTTGGCCAGGTTAACGCTGGCGGTCTTGACCCCCGGCACTTTATTCAACGCACGTTCAACCCGACCTGCGCAACTGGCGCAGGTCATGCCGGAAATCGGCAGGTCGAAGTTGAGCGGATTGAGCATGTTCGTTCTCCCTGAAGGCGGTTACCTGCAAGGATCAACCTTTCCACGAGGTCAAGGTCAAGTCCAGATCAATAATTCAGGTCGGCGCGTTTGAGATACATGCCATTGAGGCTGCTGGCGATCCGGTATTTGAGAATATCGCCGGCTTGAATCTTGATGTTGGTGTTGCTCTGCGCCTCCATGCCGGGGTCGCAGCCGAAGACAGCACCTGGCAGCACTCGCAGGCGAATCGCGACATTTCCCGCTGGAAGGTTGAAGGAGACAGACTGTTCCTGGAACACGCGGCCCGCGAGCTGGTCCTGAATATAGATACCGATCTCGCAGGACGTCGCGACTTCCAGCCGCTCGCGGGAAATGATCAGAACGCCGTAATCCTGATCGGCCTGAACCGCCGGGGAAGCAGCCAACAGACCGAGAATGCCGAAGAGGCTCAATGCTGACCAGCGCATCGCTGATACTCCTGATGTAGACGGTGATGATGCAGCTTGGCCGAGCCTTGCGCCGAATACCAGCCCGGCAGACAAACGAGAAACTTGACCTTGCCACGATGGGAAGGTCAAACATGGCGTCATCGTCATCCAAAGCCCTGTGTGAAGGAGTAGCACCATGCAACGATTCAACGTTCAAGGCATGACCTGCGGCCACTGCGTCAAAGCGGTGACCACTGCCATCAAGGACCAGGACCCAAGCGCGCTGGTGCAAGTAGACCTGCGGACCGGTGAAGTGATTGTCGAAAGCGACCTGACCGGCGAACAGGTTATTGGCTTGATTGGTGAGGAGGGGTATCAGGCGCAGTTGGCGAGTTGAAGGCAGTTTAAATTCTATCTGTAGGCGCTCACGAGCAACGCGAGGCAGCGATAGCAGTATTCCAGACAAACCGCTATCGCTGCCTCGCGATGTTTGTGAGCTCTTACAGGGGGGGCAGTGCAGCGAGGTGAAATCTCCTACGAGGCGCGGCCGGGAAACTTTTTGAAGTAATTACCTTCTCCTGACACTCAGCCCGTACAGGCCCGGTTAAACTGTCGGGCTGCACGAGCACTGTCTGGACGCCTCATGAACCTTCGTACCATCCTGATTCTCGGTGCGCTTAGCGCCTTCGGCCCATTGGCCATCGATTTTTATTTGCCAGGTTTCCCGGCCATCGCTTCGGCGTTCGGCACGGACGAGAAACACGTTCAACTGACTCTGGCGTCTTACTTTCTGGGCCTTTCCATCGGCCAGCTAGCTTACGGTCCTGTGGCTGACCGCTTCGGTCGGCGGATTCCGCTGCTGTTTGGCGTGACGCTGTTTACGTTGGCCTCGTTGGCCTGCGCCTTCGCGCCGAACCTGGACTGGCTCATCGGCGCACGCTTCGTGCAGGCGCTGGGTGGTTGTGCCGGGATGGTGATTGCCCGGGCGATTGTCAGCGATAAATGCGATGCCGTGCAGTCTGCCAAAGTCTTCTCGCAACTAATGCTGGTGATGGGGCTGGCTCCGATTCTGGCGCCGATGCTCGGCGGACTGTTGGTCAATCTGTACGGTTGGCAGTCGATTTTCATCAGCCTGACGGCCTTCAGTGCATTGGCATCGCTGGCGGTAGCGCTTGGTTTGCCCGAAAGCATGCCCGCCAGTCATCCGCGTCAGCCATTGGCGGGCGCCTTGAAGCAGTACCGCAGCTTGCTGGGAGACCGAATATTTCTCGGGCATGCATTGACGGGCGGTATCGCCATGGCCGGGATGTTTTCCTATATCGCCGGTTCGCCATTCGTGTTCATCAAGCTTTATGGCGTGCCCGCTGAGCATTACGGTTGGTTGTTCGGTACCAACGCTGCCGGTTTCATCCTGATCGCACAGCTCAACGCAAGGCTGGTGGGCAAGCGGGGACCTGCGTTTCTGTTGTCGCGCACTATCTGGATTTACCTTGCTGCGGCTCTGGTGTTGCTGGCGATAACCGGGTTGCGTACCGAACAACTTTGGCCATTGCTGGTGCCGTTGTTCGTTTGCATCGCCAGCCTGGGTTGCATCATCCCCAATGCATCGGCATGTGCGATGAACGGGCAATGGGCTCGCGCCGGAAGCGCGTCGGCCATGCTGGGTTGTCTGCAATTCAGCGTGGCCGCTGGCGCTGCTGCGATGGTTGGCGTGCTGCACGATGGCACAGCGGTACCCATGGCGTTGGTCATCAGCATATGTGGTGCTCTGGCGGTG
Organism: Pseudomonas caspiana; assembly: GCF_040224095.2. Lineage (NCBI taxonomy): Bacteria > Pseudomonadati > Pseudomonadota > Gammaproteobacteria > Pseudomonadales > Pseudomonadaceae > Pseudomonas > Pseudomonas caspiana. The sequence goes on from NZ_CP167995.1 coordinate 464,975, forward strand.
GGTATCTCGGTATTGACCCGTCGCCTGCAAAATAAACGCGATGCCATGCCATCGCAGGTCTGACTGGATGCTCCCGCATTTTTTGCGGGAGCCAATTCGGGCGTGAACAAGATTGCAATCGCAAGTTATCAAATGGTCAAGATCAATGAATGTCGGTTGACTGGATACTTGCTTGAAGTTACTGACTTGATAAGTTGGTGTTTATATTCCTTCGTAAAATGTAGTCAGTGACTACAAGTCTCATGGATTTATCCTACGGATATTTCGGAAAGTGACGAGCGTTAATATGATTGCTAGTGGCGAGCTGCGAAAATTAGCTCTACTACTTGCCTTATTTTGTTGAGCGTTTTAGCACATTTTAGTTGTGGGAAAATGCCTCTCGCGGTGCAGCGAGCTTTCTGGGTTTGCGGTTGCAGGCCTTTGTGGCGGTGGGTCGGTAGACTTCATTGTGATATTTTCCAGCGGGTTCCTAAAGTAAAAGCTTGGACAAGGTTCGTCATTACATTACGGCTGCTCTCGGAACAATGCTCTTTTTGCCTGATCGGCAGAAAGGTTCCAAGGCTTATACTGGTGCTTTGAGTTAGCCTTCGTAGTTGATGTTGGGCTCGATCAGGTTCTGGAGCAATTACGCTTCAAGTTAGACGTATGTGTAGAACGATCACGCCGTGTCAATGAAGTCACCAATAACGTGGGAGTTCCTGAAGCCAGGCGTGATTAGAGACCGTCGGTCATCTGATAGTGCTATTTACTGGCGTACAGCGGCTTCGACTTTGGCGGTTTGGTTTCTTGGTTACAACTGGATTGCTGCCACCATGTCATCGCGATAGACGATGTTTCAACAGGGAGTGAACATATGGAACATGCACCTTGCATCAGCCACGTTGCAACATTACTGGCTGACCCGAAGCGCAGTGCAATGATTTGGGCCTTGATGGACGGTACTGCTCGATCCGCTAATGAGCTGGCTTTGCTTGCGGGCCTTACGACATCTTCGGCCGGGGCGCATCTGGCGCGTCTGGCCTCGGGTGGTCTGTTGAAGCAGGAGGTGCGTGGGCGCAAGCGCTTTTTCCGTTTGGCGGGTCCACAGGTGGCGACGGCAATCCAGGCGCTTGCCTGTGCCTCTGTCGTCAGTGCCGCGCAGATCAACCGCAATGTTGCACAGCCTTTGCCTGCCATGCCTTTGCGCGAGGCGCGTATATGCAGCGATCACCTAGGCGGCGATATCGCCGCGGAGTTGTATCAGCGGTTGCTCGGGGCCGGTTGGATCGAGCAGCAGGAGCATCGGGTCGAAGTCACCAGCGTGGGGATGGCAAGGTTTGCAGAGCGGGGAATTTACGTGCCTGCACTTGCGTTGCGTCAGCGCGAAACCGTCTGCGCCTGTGCTGACAGGAGCGAGTTCACGCCGCACTTGGGCGGTGCGTTAGGGGCGGGTCTGTTGCAGCTTTTTATTCAGATGGGTTGGCTACGGGTCACAGAGGAATCGAGCACTCTGCAAGTCTCGTCCAGCGGGCAGCGCGAGATCGACAAGATCGCGGCTGCCGCTTGACAAGGGATTAGCTCAAGGCTTGATCAGTCTGGCGTCCAGGCTGTTTTGTGCCAGACGTTTTGCCTGATCTTCGGTCATGCCCAAATGGGTGTACAGCGCATGGAAGTTCTCGGTGACATAGCCGCCGAAATAAGCGGGATCGTCGGAATTCACCGTGACCTTCACACCACGCTCAAGCATGTCGAGGATGTTGTGTTTTGCCATGTCGTCGAAGACGCAGAGCTTGGTGTTTGACAATGGGCACACCGTCAGCGGGATTTGCTCATCGATGATGCGCTGCATAAGACGCTCGTCTTCGATGGCACGTACACCGTGGTCGATACGCTGGATTTTCAGCAGGTCCAGTGCTTCCCATATGTACTCGGGCGGGCCTTCTTCGCCCGCGTGCGCTACGGTCAGGAAGCCTTCATTACGTGCGCGGTCGAAGACGCGTTTGAACTTGCTCGGAGGATGACCCATTTCCGAGCTGTCCAGGCCTACGGCGACGAATGCATCTCGAAACGGCAGGGCCTGGTCGAGAGTTTTTTCCGCTTCTTCTTCGCTCAAGTGACGCAGGAAACTCAGGATCAAACCGCTGCTGATACCCAGCTTTGATTGACCGTCTTTGAGAGCGCCAGTGATGCCATTCAGTACCACTTCGAACGGGATGCCCCGATCAGTATGGGTCTGCGGATCGAAGAAGGGTTCGGTGTGAATCACGTTCTGGGCTTTGCAGCGCTCAAGATACGCCCACGTCAGGTCGTAGAAGTCCTGCTCGGTACGCAATACATCTGCGCCCTGGTAATAAAGATCGAGAAATTCCTGCAGGTTGTTGAAGGCGTAAGCACCGCGCAGGGCTTCGACATCATTCCACGGCAGCGCGATCTTGTTGCGTTCGGCGAGTGCGAAGAGCAACTCGGGCTCCAGAGAACCCTCAAGGTGCAGGTGCAGTTCTGCCTTGGGCAGGGCGTTCAACCAATCGTACATGTGCTTTTCTCATCAGGTGCAGATGGCCGGCATTCTACAGAGTCATGCCTGGGGATGGGCAAAACCTGACCAAGCGGTTCAAATTTACCCGGCCTCCTGCTCCCGTCGATAAGCGTAGGTATCGGCGAAACGCGACAACAGGAATGCCGAGCAAGTGGTGACAGGATAGCGCGCTGGCTCGGTTTCGCTCTTGCAACCGGGCAGGCATTCAATTTCGGTATCCGGGTTGGGCTCGACGAAAAACGGCATGGAGTAGCGATCAACACCCAGTGGGCTGACCACCCGATGCGGCGTGGACACATATCGGTCGTTGCTCCAGCGCGCCATCATGTCGCCGATGTTGACCACGAACGTGCCGTCAATCGGCGGCGCGTCGATCCACTGACCGCGCACATCACGCACTTGCAGTCCGCCCGCAGAGTCCTGATGCAGCAGAGTGATGCAGCCATAGTCAGTGTGTGCTCCGGCGCCTTGCTGTTCGGCGCTGGTGGCAGTATGGCGCGGCGGGTAGTGGATAAAGCGCAGTACGCTGACGGGTGCGACAAAGCGCTTGTCGAAGAAGTCACGCTCAATACCCAGCGCTACAGTAATGGCCTGAAGCAACTTCTGCGCAAGGGCCTGCATGTCCAGATAATGCTGCTCCATCAACGCTTCCCAGCCCGGCATGTCTGGATGGCGGTTGGGGCCGCGCAATGGTTTTTCAGCGACGACCTCGGGATGATCGGCGGGCAAATGAAAGCCCATGTCGAAGGTTTCCTTGAGATCGCTGGGAATATTGGGGTCCAGCTGTTCGGTCGCGATGGCGCCGTAGCCGCGATGATGACGGCTTTGGGTTATGTCGATCTTGAGCTTTTCAGCCTCTGGCAGCGCAAAGAATCGCTGCGCTGTACCGACTACCTGTTCAATACGCTCGGCACTGATCGGGTGGCCCTTGATATAGAAAAACCCCCACTCCCGACAGGCCAGGTCGATTTGCCGGGCGATGTCTTGCCAGGCGAGTTGGTCATCGCTGTAAAGCGGGGCGATGTCGATGATGGGGAGTTGGTTCACGGTGGATTGTCTCTGGTTTGACGTGATTGTTTATTTGCAACGTCGAAGATCCCTGTAGGAGCTGCCGAAGGCTGCGAAAGCGGTCTTTCTGATACCCCGTTTTCGCAGCCACCGGCCGTTCCTACAGACAATAGCTTCCACAAGTTTTGGGTTGCTCGTCTTGATTACTTCGGCAATTCCGCCTTGATGCCTTCAACGTAGTAGTTCATCGAGGCCAGCTCTGCATTGGTCGCGACCTTGCCTTCCGGGATTTTCACTGCGCCGGTCTGATCCTTGATCGGGCCGGTGAATGGGTGGAATGCGCCACTTTTGATGTCGGCAATGATCTTCTCGGCTTCTGCTTTCACGTCCGCCGGGACGATATCGCTGATCGGCAGCTCAACTGTGCCTTCCTTCAGACCGCCCCAGTAATCCTGAGATTTCCAGGTGCCGTTGATCACGCCCTCTGTAGCCTGAATGTAGTGCGGCCCCCAGTTGTTGACGATAGAGGTCAGCACCGCTTTCGGGCCGAAGTGAGCCATGTCCGAGGCATAACCCACGGCATAGACACCACGACGTTCAGCTGTCTGGATCGGCGCCGGACTGTCGGTGTGCTGGAACATGACGTCTACGCCCTGATCGATCAGCGCGTTCGCAGCGTCAGCTTCTTTGCCCGGATCGAACCAGGAGTTGACCCATACCACTTTGATTTCGGTGCCTGGGTTGTACTTGTTCAACGCCAGCTGAATGGCGTCGATGTCACGCAGCACTTCCGGGATCGGGAACGACGCGACGTAGCCGACTTTTTTGGTCTTAGTCATCTTGGCCGCCAGGAACCCACCGACGTAGCGACCTTCATAGGTGCGCGCCAGGTAGGTGCCCATGTTCTTGTCCTGCTTGTAGCCAGTGGCGTGCTCGAAAGTCACTTTCGGGAATTGTTTGGCGACCTTCAGCGTTGGGTTCATGTAACCAAAGGAGGTGGTGAAAACCAGATCGTAGCCACCTTTAGCCATGTTGCGGATGACGCGCTCAGCATCCGCGCCTTCCGGCACGTTCTCGACATAACTGGTGGTGACCTTGTCGCCCAGTGCTTCAACCATGGCCTTGCGGCCTTGTTCATGCTGATACGTCCAGCCGTGATCGCCGATCGGGCCGATGTAGACGAAGCCAACTTTCAGCGGGTCTGCTGCCGATGCGAGCAGGCTCGAACCCAGGCCGACGACCGCAGCCATGGCACACAGCAATTTTTTCAGGGGGCGACGCGGGTGAGTGGTGGAGTGCATCGGGTCTAGCTCCTTTTGGTCTTTTTGGCACGGCCGTCTAAGCGGGTTGCTCGAACAATGCAAAAAACTGACCAACTGGACAGTTAATGACAGGGCTGGGGCTTTAGCTGCTTTTAGTAGCGCAAAGCGATGCTGGACGGTGCAAGAAAGGCAGATGTTGCCGCCAACTGGTGCGCGTTTCCTGAACTGGTAGGAGCGCGCTTGCCCGCGATGGCGTCAGTCCAGGCGGTGAGGTGCTGAATGGAAATGGATCGCGGGCAAGCGCGCTCCTACGGGCAGCGGCGTTCAATCAACTTCTCACCCATTTTGAAACCTTTGCTTACACTCGGCACTCTCAACGCCTTGAACACGTTATCCGGACGTTTCACCCAGGAAGGTTTATAGGCTAGTCAATGGGCTCAATACTCAAGCAAGAAAAATTTCTCCTGCTCGCGATCATCGCGACAGTTGTCGCCTACGTGTTCGAGCACTCGTTCCTCAATAACGGGCAGGGCGTGGCGCTGACGGCGGGGATTGCGCTGGTGGGTTTCATCGTCTGTGCGTCGTTGCGCGTGGCTCACCACGCCGAGTTGCTTGCAGAGAAAGTCGGCGATCCCTACGGCACCATGATCCTCACCCTGTCGGCGGTGCTGGTGGAAGTGGTGATTCTGGCGATCATGATGAGCAACGAGCCATCGCCAACGTTGGTGCGCGACACGATTTACTCAGCCGTGATGCTCGATATCAACGGTATCCTTGGCCTGGCCGCTTTGATGGGCGGCATCAAACATGGCGAGCAGTCCTACAACGATGACTCGGCGCGCACCTACAGCGTGATGATTCTCACCGCGATGGGCGTTTCCATGGTGGTGCCCGAGTTCATCCCCGAAGGCGACTGGAAGTTGTATTCGGCGTTCACCATTGGCGCGATGATTCTGCTCTACACCTTGTTCCTGCGCATGCAGGTCGGGCCGCACAGCTACTTTTTCAGCTACAGCTATCCAGAGAAAAAGAAACGTAAGGATCAGCCTGAAGCAGAGGCAAAGCCGGTCAATCTGACGCTGTCGATCGGGATCCTGGTGCTCGGTGTGGTGGTGATTGGTGCGCTGGCGGAAGTGATGTCCAAAACCGTCGATCTGGGTCTGGAAGGTACTGGAGCGCCGCCGGTCATGACGGCGATTCTGGTGGCGGCCATTTCTGCCGCACCGGAGATCCTGACGGCATTGCGCGCGGCCTTGGCCAATCGCATGCAATCGGTGGTCAATATCGCGCTGGGTGCATCTTTATCGACGGTGATCCTGACCGTCCCGGTCATGGAAGCCATGGCCCTCTACAGCGGTCAGCCGTTCCAGATGGCGATGACCCCGGTGCAGACCGTGATGATTTTCATCACCCTGCTGGTGAGCGCCATCAACCTCAATGACGGTGAAACCAACGCGATAGAGGGGATGACCCACTTTGTGTTGTTTGCGACGTTCATCATGTTGTCGTTGTTGGGGTTGTAAATCCTCAAACTGCGCTACTGTGCTGCAAACGAATGATCTGTAGGAGCGCACGAGCACCGCGAGGCCGCGATAGCGGCATATCAGGCAGAACGCAATCGCTGCCTCGCATGCTCGTGAGCTACAGGAATGGGTTCATCAGCCGCGAATCAACTCCCGCGCGGCCTGGCTGTGATCAGCAATCAAACCCTTCAAGTCCAACCCTTCGACGTGCCCATCAATCACTCTCCACTGGCCACCGATCATCACCCGATCAGCCCTGTCAGCGCCGCACAACAGCAGCGCTGACACTGGATCATGGCTGCCGGAGAATCGCAGTTCATCCAGCTTGAACATCGCGAGATCCGCCTGTTTTCCTACCGCCAGCTCACCGATGTCGCTACGGCCGAGTAACTGCGCAGAACCCTTCGTGGCCCAGCCAAGCACCAATTCAGGCGTGATCTTTTCTGCACCATAACGCAGGCGTTGCAGATACAGCGCCTGGCGCGCTTCGAGGATCATGTTCGAGGCGTCATTAGACGCCGAACCGTCTACACCAAGGCCTATCGGGGCGCCTGCTCCGATCAGATCCAGCGTCGGACAGATGCCGGAAGCCAGGCGCATGTTTGAACTCGGGCAATGGCAAACACCAGTGCCTGCTGCGCCCAGTCGAGCGATTTCGTCAGGGTTGAAATGAATGCCGTGAGCCAGCCAGGTTCGTGGCCCCAGCCAGCCGACGCTGTCGAGATAATCCACCGTTCGCAGGCCGAAACGCTGCACGCAGAAGTCTTCTTCGTCGAGGGTTTCGGCCAGGTGAGTGTGCAGACGCACGTCGAGTTTTTCCGCCAGCGCTGCGCTTTCACGCATGATTTCCGGCGTCACTGAAAAGGGTGAGCAGGGCGCCAGCGCGATCTGGATCTGAGCGCCCGCGCCACGCTGGTGATAGCGCTGGATCAGGCGCTGGCTGTCTTCAAGGATTACTTCGCCCTGCTGCACGGTTTGCTGCGGCGGCAGACCTCCGTCCTCTTCACCCAGACTCATTGAGCCGCGAGTAAGCATGGCGCGCATGCCCAATTCGCGGACGCTTTCAACCTGGACATCGATGGCGTTTTCCAGCCCATCCGGGAACAGGTAGTGATGATCCGCAGCGGTAGTGCAGCCCGACAGCAGCAGCTCGGCCAGGGCGACTTTGCTGGCCAGCGCCAGTTTCTCGGGAGTCAAACGCGCCCAGACGGGATACAAGGTTTTCAGCCACGGAAACAAAGGCTGGTTGACCACCGGAGCCCAGGCACGCGTCAGTGTTTGATAGAAGTGGTGATGGGTATTGATCAAGCCCGGAAGCAGCACATGCTCACGGGCGTCGAATACGTCATCGCAAGGGCTGGCGGGTTGCTGACCGGCGCTGAGCAGTTCGACGATGACACCGTTCTCAATGACCAGACCGCCTCGGGCATCAAGGGTATTGGCGGTGAAAACAGCGAGGGGATTTTTCAACCAGATACGGATCGCAGGCATGGTGCCGGCTCCTCTGAAAGACAGGTTCAGGTTAGCCAGCTCAGTGTTGCCCTGTCTGCTGATCCAGGGTCGCCATGCTGTGCAGCGGGTGGCGAGGGCGGGATTCTACCTGCGAATCCCGGAAGGAGCCAACCGCCTCACGAACAAGTTCGCTCCTACCGAAGAGCATTCCGATTCTAATGGTTACTTCACCACGGAATAGTTTCGCCTTTGTAGTTCACAAAGTAATGCCCGCCTTTACCCGCATAAGCCTCGAGTTGTTCCACCAGCCCTCGAGTGCTGGTGTCGACGTCAATATCGGCGCCTTCGCCGCCCATGTCCGTTTTGACCCAGCCTGGATGTAATGACAATACGGTGGGACGTGGTTCCGGCAGCTCTACGACGAAGCTGTTGGTCATGGAGTTCAGTGCCGCTTTGCTCGCTTTGTATAGAGCCATGTTGTTGCCTTCAGGGCAGGCGACACTGCCCAGAACCGAGCTCATGAACGCCAGTACGCCGGTGTCGGGGCGAATCTGGCTGACAAAAAGCTCGGCCAGGCGGATCGGGGCAATAGCGTTGGTCAGAAACAGTTGACCCAGTTCCGAGGCAGTCGCTTTAGCCGCGCTTTGATGCTGTGGGCCTGAAACTCCGGCATTGACGAACAGGACATCAAACACCTGTCCTTCCAGACTCCGCTTCAACGCTTTCAGAGAAGCGGTGTCGTCCATATCCAGGGTTTCGATCTGTACGCCGTCAACGGCTTTCAGGTCGGAAGCTTTCTGCGGGTCGCGGACGGTTGCGATGACGTTCCAGTTCAGTTCGGTCAGTCGCTTGACGAGGCCGAGACCCAAGCCACGTGAAGCACCGATGATTAACGCTGTTTTAGTAACCGACATGAATATTCTCCTTTAAGGAATAAGGCATCAGGGGCTTAGCGGGCAGCTCTGGCCCAGACGGTTCTGCAATTCGGTGCGCAATTCGCCGAGTTCCGCAATGCGTGTCTCGATCAGCACAAGTTTGTCCCGAAGTAGCTGAGCAATGGCCAGATCGGGCGCGGGCGCCTTCCAGAGTTCGGCAACGCTGTGGCCGATTTCGTTCAGGCTGAAACCCAGGCGCTGCGCGGTTTTGATGAAGTGCACCAATTGCACCATCTCCGCGGGATAGTGCCGATAGCCATTGTCGCTACGATGCGCGGCAATCAAACCACGCTGCTCATAGAACCGCAGAGTGTCGCGGCTGACGGCGGTGGCTTGAGCCAGTTCACCAATACGCATAGTTCTGTTCCATGGGCTTGACCCTGGAGCGTACTCCAGCCTTTAGCCTGTTGGAATGTTAAATCCGCTGGAGAATTTATATGTGGCAACCGCAACACTATCGACACTTAGTCCGGGCCAGTGGCTGGTACGACTTGATCGTCACGGCTGCTTTTTTAACGCCATGGAGTTTTGTCGCGTTGCATGGGCTGTTATCCGGTGTGAGTCAGGCCTGGAACGTGCCCGGTACGCTGCCTCCATTCGAACCCATGCATATGTTGATGGCCAACTTGCTGGGTTCGATTGTGTGCGTGTGGTCAGTGCTACGGATTAGAGATCCGCAGATGATTTTCGGACGTTACGACGCGGCAGGTCGATTGCTGTTCGCGACGTGGCAGGCCTATGCCCTGATGCACGGTGCGACGTGGTTGCTGGCGGGATTCCTGATCATGGAATTGATCTGGGCGGTCTTGCAGCTATGGCCCCGTGGGACCGGCTTTAGCCGGGAAGGCGTCCTTACCGCCAATAAAAATTTATCGGCTGTGCGGGCTTCTTCCCGGCTAAAGCCGGTCCCACGTCATTGAGCTGTGAGTCTCAATGCCCCGCCTGCCAAGGCTGCCCCAAAGAAACCGGGGCATACAGCCTTGTGCGCAGGGCATTACGCGACAGCAGCACCAATACCAAGATGGTCGCTACGTAAGGCAGCATGGCCAACAGGTTTGACGGGATTGCCAGGCCGATACCCTGCGCCACCAAATGCAGAATGCTGGCAAGGCCGAACAGGTATGCACCCAACAACAGGCGCCACACTCTCCAACTGGCGAATACCACCAGTGCCAAGGCGATCCAGCCTCGGCCAGCACTCATGTTTTCGGCCCACATTGGCGTGTACGCCAAGGACAGATAAGCCCCGGCCAGCCCGGCCATTGCGCCACCGAACAACACTGCCAGGGTTCGCACGCGCAGCACCGGCAAACCCATGGCGCTAGCGGCGTCCGGGTTCTCGCCAACTGCCTGAATGATCAGACCAATGCGGCTTTTCAACAGGGCCCAGGCCACCAGTGCAAACAGCGCGAAGGACAGGTAAACCAGAATGTCCTGAGCAAACAGCATGCGGCCGATCAGCGGGATGTCGCTCAAGTAAGGGATCAGAATTGGCTCGAAACCTTGCAGCGGTTTACCCACCCAGGCTGCGCCGACGAAGCTCGACAAACCCACGCCAAAGATCGTCAGCGCCAAACCCGTTGCGACTTGGTTGGCATTGAAGACCAGCGCCACTACCGCGAACAATCCCGACAGCAGCATCCCCGCCATCATCGCCAGCAGCACACCGAGCCACAGGTTGCCGGTGCTCAAGGCAATGATAAAACCGATCACCGCGCCAAACAGCATCATGCCTTCCTGGCCCAGATTGAGAACGCCACTTTTTTCGCAGATCAACTCGCCTAAAGCGACCAGTAGCAGCGGCGTGCCGCAACGCACCATGGCAAAGAAAATATTGCTCAACAGATCGATATCCATCACACAGCTCCCGTGGCAGCGGGTGCCATCTGACGTTTGGCCCAGCGCGTTTTCAGGCGTGGGCGATAGAGAATCAGCACATCACAGGCCAGCAGGAAGAACAGCATCATCCCTTGAAACAGCTGGGTAATGGCTTGAGGAAGGTTCAGGGCCATTTGCGCGTTCTCGCCGCCCAGATACAGCAGCGCCATCAGCAAGCTGGCGAACAGAATACCGATTGGATTCAAGCGGCCGAGGAAGGCCACGGTGATCGCTGCGTAGCCATAACCCGGCGACACTTGCGGGACCAGTTGACCAATGGGGCCGGCGACTTCGCTGACTCCAGCCAGTCCGGCGAGGCCGCCGCTGATCAGCAAGGCGAGCCAGACCAAACGTTTCTCGCGAAACCCGACAAAACCTGCCGCGCGTTTATCCAGCCCCAGCACTTTGACCTGGAAACCGACAAAGCTGCGTTGCAGCAAAACCCAGACTGCGACCAAAGCCAGCAAGGCGAAGTACACACCGGCATGCACGCGGCCGTCCTCGGTCAACAGCGGCAAGCGGCTGGCATCACCAAACATCGCTGACTCAGGGAAATTCATTCCGGCAGGGTCTTTCAGCGGTCCATGAACGAAGAACAGCAACAGGTTCAGCGCGATGTAGTTGAGCATGATGCTGGTCAGGATTTCATTGGCGTTGAAGTGGGTGCGCAGCCAGGCAGTCAAACCCGCCCATGCTGCACCACCCAACGTGCCGACCAGCAGAATCAGGACCAAGGCCCAGCGGCTTTCCATATCAATGATATTGACCGCCAGGGCACTCCCCGCCAGCGCGCCCATCAGCAACTGGCCTTCGGCGCCAATGTTCCAGATGCGCGCTTGATAAGCGACCGCCAGACCCAGCGCGCAGAGCAGAATCGGCAGCGCTTTGACCATCAATTCGGATACGCCATACCAGTCGCTCACCGGTGCAATGAGCAAGGTATGTAGCGTGAGCAATGGGTCCAGGCCCAGGGTGATAAACAGTAGTGAGCCGCAGATCAGGGTCAATACTGCGGCCAGCAGCGGCGAAAACCAGAGCATGGCTCGCGATTGTTGCCCGCGCGGTTCCAGAGAGAGCAGCATCGGAAACTCCGTTAATTAAGCGCGGCGGCTTGAAGTTGAGGTTGAGCGCCAGACGGGGCATCGAATTCACCGGCCATCCAGCCGCCGACCTGCACGGGCGAGGTTTGCCCGGTCGGTACAAGAGGGGAGAGCCTGCCGCTGCTCAGCGCTGCAAGGCGGTCGCTGATCTGGAAGAGTTCGTCGAGGTCTTCGGAAATCACCAGGATTGCTGCGCCCGCATCACGCAAGGCAATCAGCGCGCGATGAATCGCTGCGGCGGCCCCGACGTCCACGCCCCACGTTGGGTGCGCAGCCACCAGTAATTTCGGATTCTGCAGGATCTCGCGGCCCAGAATGAATTTCTGCAGGTTGCCACCGGAGAGGCTACGAGCTGGCGCTTGGGCATCTGGAGTCTTCACCGCAAAGCGTTTGATGATTTCATCAGCCAGGCTTCTGACCTTGCTACGCTGGACTAGCCCGTTGCTAACCAGCCCTTGCTGAAAAGCAGTCAGCAACGCGTTATCACTGAGGCTCAAGTCCGGCACCGCGCCGTGCCCCAGTCTTTCCGCTGGAACAAACGCCAGGCCGTTTTTGCGCCTGGCATCAGGACGTAGATGGCCAACGTTCAGGTCTGCAAACCGAATACTGGATGACAGTGAGTTGCTCAATGTCTGTTCGCCGCTGAGCAGGGCCAGCAACTCGTCCTGACCATTGCCCGCCACGCCTGCAATGCCGACGATTTCGCCGCTGCGCACCTCAAGGTCGAGATTCACCAGAGAGCAGCCGAACGGATCCGGATTGTGCCAAGATAGTTTTTCCACCTTCAGGAACGGCTTGTGCCCCGCGACTTTGGGATACTGCGCAGTCAGGCCTTCAGCGTCACCGACCATCAAACGCGCCAGTTCCAGGTCCGAACACTGCGCCGGAACACAGTGTCCGGAGACTTTGCCGCCGCGCAGCACTGTCGCGCTGTGGCACAGGGCGCGAACTTCACCCAGTTTGTGGCTGATAAACAGAATGCTGCAGCCTTCCTCGGCCAGACGTCGCAAGGTGACGAATAGTTCGTCGGCTTCCTGCGGCGTCAGTACTGAGGTCGGTTCGTCGAGAATCAACAGACGAATGTCCTGCATCAGGCACCGAATGATCTCGACTTTCTGCCGCTCGCCGATCGACAGGCTGTGGACAAGTCGTTGTGGCTCGACCGCCATGCCGTAGCGCTGCGATACCTCGCGAATTTTTGGTTCAAGTTGCTTTGGCGTACCGGCCGCACCGCCCATTGCCAACGCGATGTTCTGGGCGACGGTCAGGGTTTCGAATAACGAGAAATGCTGGAACACCATGCCAATGCCCAAGCTGCGGGCCTGTGCCGGATTACGCATTTTCAGAGCCTGCCCCTGCCAGACTATTTCGCCTGAATCGGGCTGCGTCACGCCGTAGATGATTTTCATCAGGGTGCTTTTGCCTGCGCCGTTTTCGCCGAGCAGGGCGTGGATTTCTCCGGGGGCAATATTCAGGTCGATGGCATCGTTGGCCAGGCAGCCGGGATAGCGCTTGCTGATGGCACGCAGTTGCAGACGTGCAGATGTCACAGGGTTTGGCATGACAGGCTCAAGGTAAGAGGATCGCCTGTGGATAAAGCAATTTCCTGGCCAGGCAGTCAGGTTTTTACGGGAAAATGCCGATTTGCTTGTAACGGCGAAGTCGCAATGGCTAGAGCCTCGGTTCTTGGGTGGAGCTGACAGCCAGCATCAGCACCAGATCAGGGCGTCCCGGGGATTTAATGATTCAATTTCGACCAGCCTGTCTGAGTAAAAAACATACAGTCGCCTTCGAGTGAGACAACTCCTGCATTACCGCGACCCTTGCACCTGTTATCCACAGGTTCCTCCACAGTAAATGTGTGCAAGCTCAAAAGTGCGATATAAGCGGGCAATCGGTAGTAGCTACTGACGATAACGAGCTGTAACGCGCTGTTTTTACACCTCTTTTGTAGTTATATGACAGATTTGTATAAAAAATGACCGATCGGCTGAAAGCCATGCACGGCAAGGCTTACGGGCGCATGTGCTCAGCTTATCCACAGCCGGATGCACAGTAAATGTGTGCAGTACCGATGTTAGCGTGAGCCTGTGGGAGCTGTCCGCTGACACCACGCTGGCGCAAAGTAAACACCGACCTGTAGGAGCGCACGAGCACCGCGAGGCCGCGATAGCGGTGCATCAGACAGGACGCCATCGCTGCCTCGCGGTGCTCGTGAGCTCCTACGGAAAATTATTCACGCACGACAACGCGAAATCATTCCCCGCCTTTGCTCAAAACTATCCGCCCCCTGCTTAAATCCGCCAACTGCCGCTGCAACACTTCAACCTGCTCTGGGCCGACCGCAATCGCAAGGTCCACTCCGTTGGCGGTGAAGTCTTCCTGCTGCACCAAGCCGTTGAGCTCCGCCACCCGCAACTTGACCAGCGCCAATTCGCTGAAGCTGCAAGACAGACTCAACGGCACACGAGTGATCAGTGGCAAACGCTCTGCCTGTTGCAGGCATTTATTGGCACCACCGCCGTAGGCTCGGGCGAGGCCGCCGGTACCCAGTTGAATGCCTCCGTACCAGCGAATCACCAACACCACGACCTGATCAAATTCCTGAGCTTCGATGGCTGCCAGAATCGGTCGCCCTGCAGTCCCGCCAGGTTCACCATCGTCATTGCTGCGGTATTGATCGGCCAGTTTCCAGGCCCAGCAATTGTGAGTCGCGTTGAGGTCGCTGTTCTGCTCGATAAACGCTTGTGCGTCGGCGGCGCTGGAGATAGGCGCCGCGAGTGTGATGAAGCGGCTCTTGCGAATCTCTTCGCGAAATTCGCAAGGGCCAACCAGAGTAAAGGGCATGCGTGGGTTCCAGCTTTAAACAGATGCCGCCAGTTAAGCGCCTGGAGGTGTCAGGCCGCAACCCTTGAGGATGATGCGTATAAGATTGTCTCCCGCAACCTCCATGTCTTGCTTGGTCAGGCGAGTGCGCCCGGTAACCTGACAGATCTGGGTCGCGAAGTCTGCGTAGTGCTGAGTGCTGCCCCACAACAGGAAAATCAGATGCACAGGGTCTACCGGGTCCATTTTGCCCGCATCAATCCAGGCCTGGAAAACCGAGGCCCGCCCCTGAAACCAGGCTTGGTAATCCTGGCTGAAATACTGGTTGAGGCATTCGCCACCGCTGATGATTTCCATGGCGAAAATCCGCGAAGCCTGAGGCTGGCGACGCGAGAATTCCATCTTGGCGCGGATATAGCGGCTCAGCGCCAAGGCCGGATCATCCTCGACGGTCAGGTTGTTGAAGGTGCTGTCCCATAATTCGAGGATGTTGCTGAGTACCGCGACGTACAACCCAAGCTTGTTAGTGAAGTAGTAATGAAGGTTGGCCTTGGGCAGCCCGGCGTTCAGCGCGATGGTATTCATGCTGGTGCCTTTGAAACCGTGGCGGGCGAATTCGTCTTCGGCGGCTTTGATAATGGCCTCTTCATTCTTCTGACGAATGCGACTGGCAGGCTTGATGCCGTGAGTACTGTGCGCAGGGACTTCAAGGATCATTGGGCAGTTCCGGACAGATCATAGGGTGCAATGCTGAACAGCTGGCGTAATCAGGTGCTCGGCATTATCAGGAATTAATGTGTCGATGGCTCACCTTCGGTTGCAGATTCTGTACCCACAACGCTTGTCTTGTCCTCCGGCAGTAACAGGCACATCACAATGGCTGTGATGCCGCCGCTGGTGATCGCGGAGTCGAACAGGTTCTGCACCAGCTTGGGCAGATGGTGCAGCAACGCCGGTTGGGCAGCGATACCCAGACCCACACCAAAAGAAGTAGCAATGATCAGCATGCTGCGTCGGTCCAGTGGCGCCTGCGCCAGAATACGCACGCCTGCTGCGGCAACGCTGCCGAACATCACCAGGGTTGCACCGCCGAGCACAGGTTTGGGGATTTGTTGCAGCAGGGCGCCAATAGTCGGGAACAGGCCGAGCATGAACAGCACTGCGCCGATGTACAGGCCAACGTAACGACTGGCGACACCGGTTAGCTGAATCACGCCGTTGTTCTGCGCAAAGGTAGTGTTGGGAAAAGCACTGAACGTGGCGGCAATCATGCAGCTGAATCCATCACCCAATACGCCACCTTTAAGCCGGGCAATATACGTGGGGCCACTTATAGGTTTTTTAGCGAGCATGCAGTTGGCGGTCAGGTCGCCGACTGTTTCGATAGTGCTGATCAGATAAATCAGCGCGACGGGCAGGAAAGCTGTCCAGTCGAAGGCGAAACCGAACTTGAACGGAATCGGTACGCTGATCAGGGGCAGATCGCCAACGGAATGAGGCACGAGTTTTCCGCTGAACCACGCCGCCAGGCTACCTACAGCCAGGCCGATGATGATCGCCGACAAACGTATCCAGGGCGTATTTGACCGGTTGAGCAGAATGATAACGACCAGCACAAAACCGCCCAACGCCAGATTCAGCGGCTCGCCAAAGTCTGGAGCGTTGAAGCCACCGCCCAGATCCGTCACTCCGACTTTGATCAGGCTGACCCCGATCAGCGTGATCACGATACCTGTCACCAACGGCGTGATGACTCTGCGCAGTTGGCCAATGAAGCGACTCAATACAATCTGTACCAGCGCACCGAAAAAACAGACGCCGAAGATCATCGCCAGAATGTCTTCAGGGCTCCCGCCGCGTTGCTTGACCAGAAAACCGGCAGACAATACTGCGCCGAGAAAAGCAAAGCTGGTGCCTTGCAGGCAGATCATCCCTGCGCCAATCCCGAATGGACGACGTGCCTGGATGAAAGTCCCTACGCCTGAAACCATCAGTGCCATGCTGATCAGGTAAGGCATATACGCGCCCAGCCCCAATGCCGAGCCAATCACTAACGGCGGGGTGATGATGCCGACGAAACTGGCGAGCACGTGTTGCAGCGCAGCCAGTATTGCCGGTAATGGCTTGGGCCGATCATCAAGGCCGTAGATCAGATCGCTGCTGGGTGAGGCTTCGGGCTGCATGTCGTGCTCTCGCGGGTCGTTTGATGTACGACTGTGCAAAAAGCTGTCCAAGTGCTCAGGTTTTTTAAAGGCTAGTGTTTAGCGGATATCTTTAGGACCCTGACACAACGCTGTCGTGCTGCAAACAAAGTACCTGTAGGAGCGCACGAGCACCGCGAGGCCGCGATAGCGGTGTTTCAGACCGGACGCCATCGCTGCCTCGCGGTGCTCGTGAGCTCCTACAGAAGGATATTCCAAATCAGATAGATGTAGTTTGTTTGATAGGAGCGTTAAGTTTTGGCCGGGTGCTATGTCTCACCGTGTAGCAGCCAGCGTCTGCAGGAAGCTTTCCAGCACCAAATGAGGGCGGCGTCCTTTGCGGGTCACCGACACCAGACTCAAATCATAAAAGCGCGATGCCGGTTTCAGTGCCCTCAACCGACCCTGTTGCACCCAAAAGCTCGCATAGTGGTCTGGTAGATAACCGATATAACGCCCGGTCAGAATCAGAAACGCCATGCCTTCCCGGTCCGATGCGCTGGCGGTGCAATTGAGCGCCTGATAATGGGCCTGGATTTCTGCCGGCAGGCGAAAGGTCGGTGCAATTGCATCCTGCTCTGCAAGACGCACGTCATCCAGCGCAGCGTCATCCATATAGAAAAGTGGATGGCCCACCGCGCAGTAAAGCAACGATCGTTCGCTGTACAGCGGCTGATATTCAAGCCCTGACAAGGCGCTGGCCTGGGGCACGACGCCGACGTGCAAACGTCCGTCGAGTACGCCCTGTTCCACTTCATTAGGCGCAATCATTCTGATGTTGATATGCACATCAGGCCCTCGCTCTTTCAGTTGGGCGAGTGCGTGAGTGATGCGCATATGGGGGAGGGTGACCAGATTGTCGGTCAGACCAATGTTCAGTTCGCCCCGCAAATGCTGATGCAGGCCGTTGACCTCGGTGCGGAAGCTTTCCAGTGCGCTCAGCAGTTGTAGCGCCGACTGATAAACCTCACGGCCCTCTTCGGTCAACGAAAATCCTGCTCGGCCGCGCTGACAAAGACGCAAGCCCAGGCGCTGTTCCAGATCGCTCATTTGCTGGCTGATGGCCGAACGACCTATGCCGAGTGCGCTTTCGGCGGCAGAGAAACCGCCTGACTCGACTACGCTTCGAAAGATGCGCAGCAATCGAATATCAAAATCGCTGACTTGTGCCAATGGATCGGGGCGACGGCTGCTCATAGTTTAGTAATCAGCTAACTAAAGATCGTAAAAGTTGAGTTTTTCCGACTTTATCCCCGTGGCACCGTAGCTGCATCAAGTATTTGCAGTCACTCAACCGCCCAGCGCTTCAGCGAGGTCCGTTTCGATGAACAGTTTCGAGTCGTCCGAGATGTCTATTGCCAGCCAATTGAAGCTTGATGCTCATTGGATGCCCTACACCGCCAATCGCAATTTCCAGCGCGATCCGCGCTTGATCGTCGCGGCACACGGCAGTTACCTGACAGACGACAAGGGACGCAAGATCTACGATGGGCTTTCCGGTCTATGGACCTGCGGCGCAGGCCATACGCGCAAGGAGATTCAGGAGGCTGTCTCTAAACAGTTGGGCATTCTGGACTACTCCCCGGCGTTTCAATTTGGTCACCCGCTGTCCTTTCAGCTCGCCGAGAAAATTACCGAGCTGACGCCGGGCAATCTGAATCATGTGTTCTATACCAACTCAGGTTCCGAGTGCGCCGACACAGCCGTGAAGATGGTGCGTGCCTACTGGCGTCTGAAGGGGCAAGCGACCAAAACCAAAATGATTGGCCGTGCGCGTGGCTATCACGGGGTGAACATCGCGGGCACTAGCCTCGGTGGAGTGAACGGTAACCGTAAGATGTTTGGTCAGTTGATGGACGTTGATCATCTGCCGCATACCTTGCTGGCCAGCAACGCTTATTCGAAGGGCATGCCGGAGGCGGGCGGTATTGCTCTCGCCGATGAAATGCTCAAATTGATCGAGTTGCATGATGCCTCGAACATCGCTGCAGTCATCGTCGAGCCAATGGCCGGCTCTGCCGGTGTGATCGTGCCGCCCCAAGGCTATCTCAAGCGTCTGCGGGAAATCTGCGATCAGCACAACATCCTGCTGATCTTCGACGAAGTCATCACCGGCTTCGGTCGCACCGGTTCCATGTTTGGTGCAGACAGTTTTGGTGTGACCCCTGATCTGATGTGCATCGCCAAGCAAGTCACCAACGGTGCGATTCCGATGGGGGCGGTGATCGCCAGCAGCGAGATCTATCAGACCTTCATGAATCAACCGACGCCTGAGTATGCGGTTGAATTTCCGCATGGTTATACCTACTCCGCGCACCCGGTTGCCTGTGCTGCCGGTCTTGCAGCGCTGGATCTGCTGCAACGGGAAAACCTTGTGCAGCAAGCGGCTGAAGTGGCGCCGCATTTTGAAAGCGCATTGCATGGCATCAAGGGCACGAAGAACGTCGTCGACATTCGCAACTATGGTCTGGCCGGCGCTATCCAGATTGCGCCGCGAGATGGCGATGCAATCGTCCGTCCATTCGAGGCGGGCATGAAGCTCTGGAAGGCTGGCTTCTATGTGCGTTTTGGCGGCGACACCTTGCAGTTCGGACCTACCTTCAACAGCAAGCCGCAAGACCTGGATCGTTTGTTCGATGCGGTTGGCGAAGCGCTGAATCAGATCGACTGATAAACCTCTTCTATATAGGTGACAGGCGCGGAGTTGTTCGCGCCTGCTTTGGAGTCATTCATGAGCACCATCCAACACTTGATCGACGGCCAATTGGTCAGCGACAACGGCCGCACTGCTGACGTGTTCAACCCGTCGACGGGGCAGGCTATTCATAAGGTCTCGTTGGCCAGTCGCGAAATCGTTCAGCAAGCCATCGACTCGGCAAAGGCGGCCTTCCCGGCGTGGCGCAATACTCCTCCAGCAAAACGTGCCCAAGTGATGTTCCGCTTCAAGCAACTGCTGGAGCAGAACGAAGGTCGCATCGCGCAATTGATCAGCGAAGAGCACGGCAAGACTCTCGAAGACGCTGCGGGCGAGCTCAAGCGCGGTATTGAGAACGTCGAATACGCTTGCGCGGCTCCGGAAATTCTCAAGGGTGAATACAGTCGCAACGTAGGACCGAACATTGATGCCTGGTCCGACTTCCAGCCGCTGGGTGTTGTTGCCGGTATTACGCCGTTCAACTTCCCGGCGATGGTGCCGTTGTGGATGTACCCACTGGCGATCGCTTGCGGTAACTGTTTCATCCTCAAGCCGTCCGAGCGCGATCCGAGCTCCACGCTGCTAATCGCACAATTGCTGCACGAGGCGGGTCTTCCCAAAGGCGTGCTCAATGTCGTCCATGGCGACAAAGCGGCGGTAGATGCGCTGATCGAAGCGCCGGAAGTCAAAGCGCTGAGTTTTGTCGGTTCAACGCCGATTGCCGAATACATCTATAAAGAAGGCGCTGCACGCGGTAAACGAGTCCAGGCATTGGGCGGTGCGAAAAATCATGCGGTGCTGATGCCGGATGCCGACCTGGACAACGCGGTCAGTGCACTCATGGGCGCGGCTTACGGTTCGTGCGGCGAGCGCTGCATGGCGATTTCGGTTGCCGTGTGTGTGGGCGATCAGATTGCCGACGCACTAGTCGCCAAGCTGGTGCCGCAAATTGCATCGCTGAAAATCGGGGCTGGCACGACCTGCGGGTTGGATATGGGGCCATTGGTCACTGGTCAGCATCGCGACAAAGTCAGCGGCTATATAGAAGACGGTGTGCAGGCTGGCGCGAAGCTGGTTGTTGATGGTCGCGGCTTGAGTGTTACCGGTAATGAAGATGGCTTCTTCATGGGTGGCTGTCTGTTCGATCAGGTGACGCCGGAGATGCGCATCTATAAAGAAGAGATCTTCGGGCCGGTGCTGTGCATTGTCCGAGTAGCCAGCCTTGAGCAGGCGATGCAACTGATCAATGATCATGAGTACGGCAATGGCACCTGCATCTTCACTCGTGACGGTGAGGCGGCGCGTCTGTTCTGTGATGAGATTGAAGTGGGCATGGTCGGCGTCAACGTGCCATTGCCGGTGCCGGTTGCCTATCACAGCTTTGGCGGTTGGAAGCGTTCGCTGTTCGGTGATTTGCATGCATACGGGCCGGACGGGGTGCGCTTCTATACGCGCCGTAAGGCTATTACCCAGCGCTGGCCGCAACGTGCCAGCCATGAAGCTTCGCAGTTTGCCTTTCCTAGCCTGTAAGTAGCCAGTCGAGAAGGGGTGAGCCGCGAGGCTCGCCCCTTTGTTTTAAGGGTGTTTCAGATAGTTATGACAATTAAGTGAAATTAAGGGTTGACGGCCTCTCAGATCTCTCTATAATTCGCACCTCTTCTGGCGCAGACAGAACGAAAAACTCCTTGATAATCAACGAGTTGGACGATTAAGTTGGCGAAGAAGAGGCTTCGATGAAGTTGATCGAAAGCGGTGAAAAAAGGCAGTTGACAGCAGGTTGTAACGCTGTAGAATTCGCCTCCCGCTAACGAGCAACGTGATGTTGATCGAAGCGCAAGTGGTTGAAGTTGATGAGGAAACTTTGAAAACTTCTTAAAATAACCGCTTGACAGATACAGAGGCTGCTGTAGAATGCGCGCCTCGGTTGAGACGAAAGACTCTTAACCAACCGCTCTTTAACAATTGAATCAAGCAATTCGTGTGGGTGCTTGCGCTGTCAGACTGAAGTCAACAGATTATCAGCATCGTAAGTTACTCCGCGAGAAATCAAAGAAATAACCAACGATTGCTGAGCCAAGTTTAGGGTTTTCTCAAAACCCAAAGATGTTTGAACTGAAGAGTTTGATCATGGCTCAGATTGAACGCTGGCGGCAGGCCTAACACATGCAAGTCGAGCGGCAGCACGGGTACTTGTACCTGGTGGCGAGCGGCGGACGGGTGAGTAATGCCTAGGAATCTGCCTGGTAGTGGGGGATAACGCTCGGAAACGGACGCTAATACCGCATACGTCCTACGGGAGAAAGCAGGGGACCTTCGGGCCTTGCGCTATCAGATGAGCCTAGGTCGGATTAGCTAGTTGGTGAGGTAATGGCTCACCAAGGCGACGATCCGTAACTGGTCTGAGAGGATGATCAGTCACACTGGAACTGAGACACGGTCCAGACTCCTACGGGAGGCAGCAGTGGGGAATATTGGACAATGGGCGAAAGCCTGATCCAGCCATGCCGCGTGTGTGAAGAAGGTCTTCGGATTGTAAAGCACTTTAAGTTGGGAGGAAGGGCATTTACCTAATACGTAAGTGTTTTGACGTTACCGACAGAATAAGCACCGGCTAACTCTGTGCCAGCAGCCGCGGTAATACAGAGGGTGCAAGCGTTAATCGGAATTACTGGGCGTAAAGCGCGCGTAGGTGGTTTGTTAAGTTGGATGTGAAATCCCCGGGCTCAACCTGGGAACTGCATCCAAAACTGGCAAGCTAGAGTATGGTAGAGGGTGGTGGAATTTCCTGTGTAGCGGTGAAATGCGTAGATATAGGAAGGAACACCAGTGGCGAAGGCGACCACCTGGACTGATACTGACACTGAGGTGCGAAAGCGTGGGGAGCAAACAGGATTAGATACCCTGGTAGTCCACGCCGTAAACGATGTCAACTAGCCGTTGGGAGCCTTGAGCTCTTAGTGGCGCAGCTAACGCATTAAGTTGACCGCCTGGGGAGTACGGCCGCAAGGTTAAAACTCAAATGAATTGACGGGGGCCCGCACAAGCGGTGGAGCATGTGGTTTAATTCGAAGCAACGCGAAGAACCTTACCAGGCCTTGACATCCAATGAACTTTCCAGAGATGGATTGGTGCCTTCGGGAACATTGAGACAGGTGCTGCATGGCTGTCGTCAGCTCGTGTCGTGAGATGTTGGGTTAAGTCCCGTAACGAGCGCAACCCTTGTCCTTAGTTACCAGCACATTATGGTGGGCACTCTAAGGAGACTGCCGGTGACAAACCGGAGGAAGGTGGGGATGACGTCAAGTCATCATGGCCCTTACGGCCTGGGCTACACACGTGCTACAATGGTCGGTACAGAGGGTTGCCAAGCCGCGAGGTGGAGCTAATCCCATAAAACCGATCGTAGTCCGGATCGCAGTCTGCAACTCGACTGCGTGAAGTCGGAATCGCTAGTAATCGCGAATCAGAATGTCGCGGTGAATACGTTCCCGGGCCTTGTACACACCGCCCGTCACACCATGGGAGTGGGTTGCACCAGAAGTAGCTAGTCTAACCTTCGGGGGGACGGTTACCACGGTGTGATTCATGACTGGGGTGAAGTCGTAACAAGGTAGCCGTAGGGGAACCTGCGGCTGGATCACCTCCTTAATCGACGACTCAGCTGCAGCACAAGCTCCCACACGAATTGCTTGATTCATTGAAGAAGACGATTAGAAGCAGCTTTTGCTTTGCACACCCGATTTTGGGTCTGTAGCTCAGTTGGTTAGAGCGCACCCCTGATAAGGGTGAGGTCGGCAGTTCGAATCTGCCCAGACCCACCAGTTACCTGGTGAAGTTGGTCAGAGCGCGTACGAAACCCGGATACGGGGCCATAGCTCAGCTGGGAGAGCGCCTGCCTTGCACGCAGGAGGTCAGCGGTTCGATCCCGCTTGGCTCCACCACTTACTGCTTCTGTTTGAAAGCTTAGAAATGAGCACTCCATCGGTTCGATGGTGAGTGTTGATTTCTAGTCTTTGATTAGATCGTTCTTTAAAAATTTGGGTATGTGATAGAAATATAGACTGGGCACCTCTTTCACTGGTGCGTGTCCAGGCTAAGGTAAAGTTTGTGAGAACAAACTTTCGGCGAATGTCGTCTTCACAGTATAACCAGATTGCTTGGGGTTATATGGTCAAGTGAAGAAGCGCATACGGTGGATGCCTTGGCAGTCAGAGGCGATGAAAGACGTGGTAGCCTGCGAAAAGCTTCGGGGAGTCGGCAAACAGACTGTGATCCGGAGATGTCTGAATGGGGGAACCCAACTGTCATAAGACAGTTACCTTACACTGAATACATAGGTGTATGGAGCGAACCAGGGGAACTGAAACATCTAAGTACCCTGAGGAAAAGAAATCAACCGAGATTCCCTTAGTAGTGGCGAGCGAACGGGGACCAGCCCTTAAGTGGCTTTGAGATTAGCGGAACGCTCTGGAAAGTGCGGCCATAGTGGGTGATAGCCCTGTACGCGAAAATCTCTTTGTCATGAAATCGAGTAGGACGGGGCACGAGAAACCTTGTCTGAACATGGGGGGACCATCCTCCAAGGCTAAATACTACTGACTGACCGATAGTGAACTAGTACCGTGAGGGAAAGGCGAAAAGAACCCCGGAGAGGGGAGTGAAATAGATCCTGAAACCGTATGCGTACAAGCAGTGGGAGCCTACTTTGTTAGGTGACTGCGTACCTTTTGTATAATGGGTCAGCGACTTATTTTCAGTGGCGAGCTTAACCGAATAGGGGAGGCGTAGCGAAAGCGAGTCTTAATAGGGCGTCTAGTCGCTGGGAATAGACCCGAAACCGGGCGATCTATCCATGGGCAGGTTGAAGGTTGGGTAACACTAACTGGAGGACCGAACCGACTACCGTTGAAAAGTTAGCGGATGACCTGTGGATCGGAGTGAAAGGCTAATCAAGCTCGGAGATAGCTGGTTCTCCTCGAAAGCTATTTAGGTAGCGCCTCATGTATCACTGTAGGGGGTAGAGCACTGTTTCGGCTAGGGGGTCATCCCGACTTACCAAACCGATGCAAACTCCGAATACCTACAAGTGCCGAGCATGGGAGACACACGGCGGGTGCTAACGTCCGTCGTGAAAAGGGAAACAACCCAGACCGTCAGCTAAGGTCCCAAAATCCTGGTTAAGTGGGAAACGATGTGGGAAGGCTTAGACAGCTAGGAGGTTGGCTTAGAAGCAGCCACCCTTTAAAGAAAGCGTAATAGCTCACTAGTCGAGTCGGCCTGCGCGGAAGATGTAACGGGGCTCAAACCAGGTACCGAAGCTACGGGTATCATCTTTTGATGATGCGGTAGAGGAGCGTTCTGTAAGCCTGTGAAGGTGAGTTGAGAAGCTTGCTGGAGGTATCAGAAGTGCGAATGCTGACATGAGTAACGACAATGGGTGTGAAAAACACCCACGCCGAAAGACCAAGGTTTCCTGCGCAACGTTAATCGACGCAGGGTTAGTCGGTCCCTAAGGCGAGGCTGAAAAGCGTAGTCGATGGAAAACAGGTTAATATTCCTGTACTTCTGGTTATTGCGATGGAGGGACGGAGAAGGCTAGGCCAGCTTGGCGTTGGTTGTCCAAGTTTAAGGTGGTAGGCTGAGATCTTAGGTAAATCCGGGATCTTAAGGCCGAGAGCTGATGACGAGTGTTCTTTTAGAACACGAAGTGGTTGATGCCATGCTTCCAAGAAAAGCTTCTAAGCTTCAGGTAACCAGGAACCGTACCCCAAACCGACACAGGTGGTTGGGTAGAGAATACCAAGGCGCTTGAGAGAACTCGGGTGAAGGAACTAGGCAAAATGGCACCGTAACTTCGGGAGAAGGTGCGCCGGTGAGGGTGAAGGACTTGCTCCGTAAGCTCATGCCGGTCGAAGATACCAGGCCGCTGCGACTGTTTATTAAAAACACAGCACTCTGCAAACACGAAAGTGGACGTATAGGGTGTGACGCCTGCCCGGTGCCGGAAGGTTAATTGATGGGGTTAGCTAACGCGAAGCTCTTGATCGAAGCCCCGGTAAACGGCGGCCGTAACTATAACGGTCCTAAGGTAGCGAAATTCCTTGTCGGGTAAGTTCCGACCTGCACGAATGGCGTAACGATGGCGGCGCTGTCTCCACCCGAGACTCAGTGAAATTGAAATCGCTGTGAAGATGCAGTGTATCCGCGGCTAGACGGAAAGACCCCGTGAACCTTTACTATAGCTTTGCACTGGACTTTGAATTTGCTTGTGTAGGATAGGTGGGAGGCTTTGAAGCGTGGACGCCAGTCTGCGTGGAGCCATCCTTGAAATACCACCCTGGCAACTTTGAGGTTCTAACTCAGGTCCGTCATCCGGATCGAGGACAGTGTATGGTGGGTAGTTTGACTGGGGCGGTCTCCTCCTAAAGAGTAACGGAGGAGTACGAAGGTGCGCTCAGACCGGTCGGAAATCGGTCGTAGAGTATAAAGGCAAAAGCGCGCTTGACTGCGAGACAGACACGTCGAGCAGGTACGAAAGTAGGTCTTAGTGATCCGGTGGTTCTGTATGGAAGGGCCATCGCTCAACGGATAAAAGGTACTCCGGGGATAACAGGCTGATACCGCCCAAGAGTTCATATCGACGGCGGTGTTTGGCACCTCGATGTCGGCTCATCACATCCTGGGGCTGAAGCCGGTCCCAAGGGTATGGCTGTTCGCCATTTAAAGTGGTACGCGAGCTGGGTTTAGAACGTCGTGAGACAGTTCGGTCCCTATCTGCCGTGGACGTTTGAGATTTGAGAGGGGCTGCTCCTAGTACGAGAGGACCGGAGTGGACGAACCTCTGGTGTTCCGGTTGTCACGCCAGTGGCATTGCCGGGTAGCTATGTTCGGAAAAGATAACCGCTGAAAGCATCTAAGCGGGAAACTTGCCTCAAGATGAGATCTCACTGGAACCTTGAGTTCCCTGAAGGGCCGTCGAAGACTACGACGTTGATAGGTGGGGTGTGTAAGCGCTGTGAGGCGTTGAGCTAACCCATACTAATTGCCCGTGAGGCTTGACCATATAACACCCAAGCAATCTGCGACCTTCTCTTAAAAAGAGCAGGGCATCAGATTGCGGTGACTGTGAAGACGACACGAACCGAAAGTTTGTTCGCACACTGAACCTGATCTATCACATACCCATTGGCTGGAGCGTCACCCGCAAGGGCAACGAGCCGGCAACCGAATTTCTTGACGACCATAGAGCATTGGAACCACCTGATCCCATCCCGAACTCAGTAGTGAAACGATGTATCGCCGATGGTAGTGTGGGGTTTCCCCATGTGAGAGTAGGTCATCGTCAAGATTAAATTCCAGAACCCCTGATCGCTTATGCGTTCAGGGGTTTTGTTTGTGCGCGGAGAAAAAATTAACGGTATATGCGCGCGCTCTGGCCAACCTCGGTAGGACCGAATTCATTCGGGAGGGCTGCATTTCAGGCGATACACAGGCGGCGGATGTACCATCCCTCTCGCGAACAAGTTCGGTCCTACCGGTCCAGCGTCCATGCACCAACCCGGTAGGACCGAATTCATTCGGGAGGGCTGCATTTCAGGCGATACACAGGCGGCGGATGTGCCATCCCTCTCGCGAACAAGTTCGCTCCTACCCGTCCAGCGTCCATGCGCCAACCTCGGTAAATTCATTCGCGAGAAGGCCGCTATCAATGCTGCATATCTATCGGCCGAGACATAGCCTTCCCGAATGAATCCGGACCCACGGGGCTGTGTTCGCTGCGATACAGCGCGGCAGCAGTAATATCTCGTTTCCTACAACCAAATTCCCTCCTCCACCCCCTCCGTTTTGCTTTAAGGTTCGGCTACAGTTTTTTCGCACCGAATTATCCAGCCAAGGAAGCATCCATGCCCGTTACAACCTCTCTCAGCGCCGGTTTCATGGTGGTTCATGGCAATCGCCTGGATGACCTGCGCAGTCTGGTTGTGTCCTGGATGCGTCGTTATCCGCTCTCACCTCTGGAAAACGAAATCGCCTTGGTGCAGAGCAATGGCATTGCTCAATGGCTGAAGCTGGCACTGGCTGAAGATGCAGAAGACGACGATCTGGGCGGCTGCGGTATTGCGGCAGCAATCGATGTCCAGCTACCTGGTAGTTTCATGTGGCAGTTGTATCGATCGGTTTTGGGGAAGGATGAAATTCCGGTCGCGTCACTATTGGACAAGGCGCCGCTGACATGGCGCCTGATGCGCCTGCTGCCTGCCTTGATCGACCAGCCACACTTCGAGCCGCTAAGGCGCTTCCTGACCAATGACACTGATCTGCGCAAGCGCTATCAGCTGTCTGAACGCCTGGCCGACCTGTTCGACCAATATCAGGTGTACCGCGCTGACTGGCTGGAAGACTGGGCAGCAGGTCGTCATCAATTACGTAATGTCAGAGGCGAAGCCAAACCGCTCACCCCGGCAAATTGCTGGCAGGCAGAATTGTGGCGTGCATTGCTCCTGGATGTCGGCACCGAAGGCATGGCTCAAAGCCGAGCCGGTGTGCATCAACGCTTTATCGAACGCATCACTCACATGAATGAAGCCCCTGCGGGTCTACCGGCTCGGGTCATCGTCTTCGGCATTTCTTCTCTGCCCGCTCAGGCACTGGAAGCATTGGCCGGTCTGGCCCGGTTCAGCCAGGTGCTGCTCTGTGTTCACAACCCCTGTCGCCACCACTGGGCCGACATTGTTGCCGACAAGGATTTGCTGCGGCACCAGTACAAACGTCAGGCCCGTAAAACCGGAATGCCTGTCGTACTCGATCCACAGGCTTTGCACCAACACGCTCATCCGCTACTGGCTGCGTGGGGTAAGCAAGGTCGCGATTACATCAATCTGCTCGACAGCCACGATGATCCCGGTAGCTACCGTTCTGCGTTCAAAGATGGGCGCATAGATCTGTTCAGCGAGAGTGATCCGCATACCATTCTCAACCAGCTACAGGACGACATTCTTGAGCTACGGCCGCTTGATGAAACCCGGGAAATCTGGCCCGCTGTCGACCCGCTGCAAGACCGCTCAATCCGCTTTCACGTCGCCCACAGTGCTCAGCGTGAAGTCGAGATTCTGCACGACCAATTACTTGTACGCTTCAGCAAAGACCCGGATCTACGTCCTCGCGATGTGATCGTCATGGTCCCGGACATCGACAGCTACGCGCCACACATTCGCGCTGTATTTGGTCAGATTGATCGCGAAGACCGCCGCTTTATCCCGTTCACCCTTGCTGACCAGGGGCAGCGCGGTCGCGAGCCTTTGCTGATCGCCGTCGAGCACTTGCTGAAGATTCCGGACAGTCGTTTCCCGGTCAGTGAAATCCTCGATCTGCTGGACGTTCCTGCACTGCGCGCCCGTTTCAAAATCAAGGAACGCGACCTGCCGACGTTGCACCGCTGGATCGAAGGTGCCGGTGTCCGCTGGGGGCTGAATGCCGAGCAGCGGGAAGGGCTCGGCTTGCCCGCAGAATTGGAGCAGAACAGCTGGCATTTCGGATTACGCCGTATGTTGCTCGGCTATGCGGTTGGTGCCGGTGCTGCCTGTGACGGCATCGAACCCTACGACGAAATCGGTGGTCTCGATGCTGCTCTGATAGGGCCGCTCGTTGCTTTGATTGACGCGCTTCAGGTCGCCCACAACGAGCTGTCCTCGCCTGCGATTGCAACAGAGTGGGGCACCCGGCTGCAAGCGTTGATCCAGCTATTCTTTCAGGCTGACAGCGAGCATGACGATTACCTGCTCGCTCAGCTGGAGCAACTGCGTGAGACCTGGCTGGAAACGTGCGATTCGGTTGGCCTGGAAGACGAACTACCTCTAACGGTAGTTCGCGAAGCCTGGCTTGCCGGACTTGACCAAGGCCGTTTGTCACAACGTTTTCTCGCTGGCTCGGTCAACTTCTGCACCCTGATGCCGATGCGCGCCATCCCGTTCAAGCTGGTTTGCCTGCTCGGCATGAACGACGGCGATTACCCCCGCGCACAGCCACCGCTGGACTTTGACTTGATGGGCAGCGATTACCGCCCAGGTGATCGTTCACGCCGAGAAGACGACCGCTATCTGTTGCTCGAAGCACTGCTTTCGGCACGAGATCAGCTGTACATCAGTTGGGTGGGCCGTAGCATTCGTGACAACAGTGAGCGACCACCTTCCGTACTGATCGGCCAACTGCGTGATCACTTGGCGGCAGGCTGGACGCTCCAAAACGCGGAAGTACCCACGGACAGCAAAAAGCGCGATCCTGGCCAGCAGCTTCTCCATGCAATGACCCTCGAACATCCGCTTCAGCCGTTCAGCGCGCAATACTTTCATGAAAACACCGGCTTCTTCAGCTTCGCCCGTGAATGGCAGGTCCTGCACGAAACCAATGTCGCCGTGCCGATAGCAACGCCACTCTCTGCTCACGAGCAAGATGAACCCCTGAATCTGGCTCAACTTCAGGACTTCCTCCGAAACCCGGTCAAACACTTCTTCAGCCAGCGCTTGAAGATCTACTTCGAAGTGGCCGAAGCCCCTTTGGCTGACGAGGAGCCGTTTGTGCTCGACGCCCTTGAGCGCTACAGCCTGAGCGACAGCCTGCTTAATGCCGCGCTTACTGGCTCGCAAGACATTGACGAAGCGCTGCAGGCACAAGCGTTAAAACTCCAGGGCAGCGGCCTGTTACCCATGGCGGGTTTCGGCAGCAGCTTGCGAGAAGAGCTGATCGAGCCACTGCCGGATTTGCTGCAGCGTTATCAGAGCCTGCTGCATAAATGGCCTGAAGCGCTGAGCAGTGCGCTGCCGGTCAGCTACGCCCATCAAGGCGTGCGACTGGAAGGCTGGCTGGGTGGTTTGCATGCCAACGCTCAAGGCGAGTACTTGCTGATCACGGCTATTCCCAACTCCATTGGGTCGAAGAAAAACCGCAAATGGCATCGGTTGATTCGTCCGTGGGTTCTGCATCTGGTGGGCTGCGCTTGTGGGCTGCCGCTCAGCACCGCATTGGTGGCCAGTGATGAAACCTTGTTGCTGGATCCGCTGGACAAAACTCTCGCCGCCAACGCACTGAATGACCTGCTCACCGCTTGGCTAACCGGCATGCAGCGTCCATTGCCGGTGGCCGTTAAAACCGCTTTTGCCTGGCTTGGTCAGAACGACGAAAGCAAAGCCGAAGCCGCCGCTCGCAAAGCCTACGAAGGCGACGGACAAACTACTGATGGCGAGCGACGTGAAAGCACCGCGCTGGCCCGGCAGTTTCCGGATTTCGACGCCTTGATCGACAGCGAAGAGTTCGCTGGCTGGTGCGATGCGCTCTACAAACCGATTTTCGACGCGCCTTGGCAAAGCGAAGGAGCCAGCGCATGACTGACGCCCAACAGCACACCGCATCACTGGCCCTGCGTTTCCCGCTGCGTGGCAGCCAACTGATCGAAGCCAGCGCTGGTACCGGCAAGACCTTCACCATTTCGGCGCTGTACGTGCGTCTGGTTCTCGGTCATGGCGGTGATGTCGCCGGCTTTGGCCGTGAACTGTTGCCGCCGCAAATCCTCGTCGTGACCTTCACCGATGCCGCGACCAAAGAACTGCGCGACCGGATTCGGATCCGGCTGGCCGAAGCGGCACGCTTCTTTCGCGAAGAAATAAGCGCACCTGATGAGCTGATCAACGAGCTGCGCGAGCAATTCACGCCCGAGCAATGGCAGGCCTGCGCCAGTCGCCTGGACATTGCCGCGCAATGGATGGACGAAGCCGCCGTATCGACGATCCACAGTTGGTGCCAGCGCATGCTCCGCGAACATGCTTTCGACAGCGGCAGTCTGTTCACCCAGACCCTGGAAACCGACCACAGCGATTTGCTTGGCGAAGTGCTGCGCGATTACTGGCGACTGTTCTGCTACCCAATGAGTGGCGACGCCCTGAACTGGGTCCGCGCCAACTGGAGTGGCCCGGCCGCGTTGTTACCTCGGGTGCGCAGTCTGTTTGGCAGCGACCGGGCGGTCCCGACCCAAGACCCTGCCGAGTTGATCGCCGCCTCCCTGCAGCAACGTCGCGAGGCCCTCAAAGCGCTCAAATCGCCCTGGACTAACTGGGCTGCCGAGCTGCATGCAATCTGTATCGACGGCGTGGCGTGCAAGGTTGTCGATGGGCGCAAGATGCAGGAGCGCTATTTCCGGCCATGGTTTGAAAAACTCACCGCTTGGGCGGCTGATGAGGAACTGGAAGAACTTGATCTGGGCACCGGCTTTACCCGGCTGACCCCAGACGGTATCGCCGAAGCATGGAAGAGCAATCCGCCTTCGCATCCCGCTTTCGAGGCAATGGTCGAACTCAAAGTCGCCCTTGATACCTTACCGACGCCCGATGCCGCAGTGCTCGAACACGCCGCACATTGGGTCGGCATGCGCTTCGAAGCCGAAAAGCGCCGCCGCGCCGAAATGGGCTTTGACGACATGCTGCTCAGGCTCGACGCCGCGCTGCAAAGCTCCGGCGGCGAGCGTCTGGCAACGTTGATTCGCGAGCAGTTTCCGGTCGCCTTGATCGATGAGTTCCAGGACACAGACCCGGTGCAGTACCGGATTTTCGAGAGTATTTATCGCCTTGAAGAAAACGACAGCGAAACCGGGCTGTTCCTGATCGGCGATCCCAAGCAAGCGATCTACGCGTTCCGTGGCGCCGACATCTACACCTACTTGCGTGCACGTCAGGCCACGTCTGGTCGCTGGCATACGCTGGACACCAACTACCGTTCCAGCCACTCCATGGTCGAAGCGGTCAACCATGTGTTCCTGCGCGCCGAGCAGCGTCCAGAAGGGCGTGGTGCCTTCCTGTTCCGCGAAGGTGACAAGAATGACGTACCGTTTGCCGGTGCGCTTTCTCAAGGCCGTAAAGACGCGCTGCAAATCGATGGCACATCGCTGGCTGCTCTGAATGTCTGGCAACTGGCGAGCGATCAGCCGGTCTCCGGTGTCAGCTATCGTCAGCAACTCGCTGCCAGTTGCGCGAGTGAAATCGTTCGACTGCTCAACGCGGGGCAACAGGGTCGCGCCGGTTTTGCGGCTGCGGATAAAGACCTGAAAGGACTATTGCCTGCCGACATCGCGATTCTGGTACGTGACGGCAAAGAAGCTCAGGCGGTGCGCGGCGAATTGTCGGCCCGTGGCGTGCGCAGTGTTTACCTGTCCGACAAGGACTCAGTATTCGCCGCCCAGGAAGCTCACGATGTATTGGCCTGGCTCAAGGCCTGCGCCGAGCCCGATTCCGAACGCACCCTGCGCGCTGCGTTGGCGTGCATCACGCTGGCATTGCCGCTGACAGAACTGGAGCGCCTCAATCAGGACGAATTGGCGTGGGAAGCGCGGGTCATGCAGTTCCGCGGTTATCACCTGATCTGGCGCAATCAGGGTGTGCTGCCGATGCTGCGTCGCTTGCTGCACGACTTCCATTTACCGCAGACCCTGATCACCCGCAGTGACGGCGAGCGTGTCCTGACCAACTTGCTGCACCTGTCCGAATTGCTGCAACAAGCCGCTGCCGAGCTGGATGGCGAGCAGGCCTTGATCCGCCATCTGGGTGAGCATCTGGCTCTGTCAGGTCAGGCCGGTGAAGAACAGATTTTGCGTCTGGAAAGTGATGAGCAACTGGTCAAGGTCGTGACCATCCACAAGTCCAAAGGCTTGCAGTATCCGCTGGTGTTACTGCCGTTCATTTGTTCCAGCAAACCGGTGGATGGCACACGTCTGCCCCTGCATTTCCATGATGAAAACGGTCGTGCGCAAGTCAGTCTCAAACCTACCGCTGCGCTGATCGAACAGTCTGATAACGAGCGCCTGGCCGAAGACCTGCGCTTGCTTTATGTGGCCCTGACCCGCGCCGAATATGCCTGCTGGCTGGGTGTCGCTGATCTCAAACGCGGTAATTCCAGCAGCTCGATGTTGCACCGCTCGGCATTGGGTTATCTGTTGGGCGGGGGCATGCCGTTGGCTGAGTCGGCTGGCCTGGCGTCGTGGCTGCGGGATCTGGGCGAAGGCTGCGACGGGATCAGCGTCGAAGACGTGCCTGCCGCGACTGCAGAAACCTTCAGCCCGCCACGTAACGAAGCAACCCTGCTCAAGCCGCGCATGCCTAAACGCCGCGCTGCCGAAAATTGGTGGATCGCCTCCTACAGCGCATTGCGCATTGGCGACACGATCACTGCGGGCAGCGACAGCGACGAATCACCGGACAGCCCGCAAGCGCAAAAACTGTTCGATGACGAACGTCTCGACCCCGAAGCGCCCCGTGAGGTGCTGGTCAGCGGCGGTGATATCCACCGTTTTCCACGCGGCCCTAATCCCGGCACCTTCCTCCATGGTTTGTTGGAATGGGCGGGCAATGAAAGTTTTGCCAAAGCTGCCAGCGACCCTCAACAGCTTAAGGATGCTGTGGCCCGGCGCTGTAACCGGCGCGGTTGGGAAGGCTGGATCGACACGCTGACCGGCTGGCTGACGCAGGTCCTGAATCTACCGTTGTCGCTGGCCGGCGACAGCACGCCGATTTCTCTGGGGGCGATGGACCAGCCCAATCAGTACCGCATCGAAATGGAATTCTGGTTCGCCTGCCACAAGGTCAACGTCGCGCAGATGGACGCTCTGGTGCGTCGCTACACCCACGACAACGCGCCGCGTGCGGCAACTGAAACCGTGTCTCTGAACGGCATGTTCAAGGGTTTTATCGACCTGACGTTCGAACACGAAGGTCGCTATTACGTGGCGGATTACAAATCCAACTGGCTCGGTCCGGACGACGAAAGCTACACCCAGGACGCGATGACCAGCGCAATTCTGGACAACCGATACGACCTGCAATACGTGCTCTATCTGCTGGCTCTGCATCGTCAGCTCAAGGCGCGGCTCGCCGATTACGATTACGACCAGCACATGGGCGGCGCGCTGTATGTGTTCCTGCGTGGTGCTTTTTCTACCAGCCAAGGTGCCTGGTTTACCCGGCCGCCTCGCGAGCTGATCGAAGGTCTGGATCTACTGTTTCAAGGCAAGTCAGTGACCGACGAATTCGTCCTGACCGGAGAACCTGCATGAGTCGCTCATTCGCTGAACTGCTGCCCACGCCGCTGGATGCGCAAAGCCTGGCTGACCTCGCGCCGCTGTCCAACGTTCGCGATCTGCTGTTGCTTCTTGAACGTTGGGTTGAGCGCGGTTGGTTGCGGGCGCTGGATAAGGCTTTCGTGGCGTTCCTCAGTGAGCTGGATCCGTCCGCCGATTCGCTGGTGCTGCTGGCCGCTGCATTGACCAGCCACCAACTCGGCCACGGCCATGTGTGCCTGGATTTGTACGAAACCCTCAAAGAACCGGACTTTGCCCTGTCATTGCCTCCTGAAGGGGATGTGCAAAGCGGCCCGATGCTGCTGCCGTCGCAGTTACTGGTAGCGCTGGATGGCGATGCATGGTGCCAGGCACTGCTGAACAGTACGCTGGTTGCCCGCGGGGATGACCACGGTGAAAGTGCGACCAGCAAACCGTTGGTGTTGTCTGATCGCCGTTTGTACTTGCGCCGCTACTGGACCTACGAACGGCGCATCGGCGCGATCTTGCGTCAGCGACTGGCACAGCAGGAGGCCGTTTCCGACGACCTCGCCCAGCGTTTGAACGCACTGTTCCCGCCAAGCAGTACGCCGGATGCGCTGATCGACTGGCAGAAACTGGCGTGTGCGCTGGCGACTCGTGGTGCATTCAGCATCATCACGGGCGGGCCGGGCACCGGCAAAACCACCACGGTTGTGCGCTTGCTCGCGTTGTTGCAGGCCCCGGCTGTACAGGCCGGTCAGCCATTGCGGATTCGGCTTGCGGCACCCACCGGTAAAGCGGCGGCGCGTTTGACTGAGTCCATCAGTCAGCAAGTGCAGAGCCTGACGGTCAGCGAAGACGTGCGGCAGAAAATCCCTGCCGAGGTGACGACGGTCCATCGCTTGTTGGGCAGTCGTCCGGGCACCCGTCACTTCCGCCATCACGCTGGAAATCTGCTGCCACTGGATGTGTTGGTGGTGGACGAAGCATCGATGATCGACCTGGAAATGATGGCCAATCTTTTGGAAGCCCTGCCGCCCCATGCACGCATGGTGCTGCTGGGTGACAAGGACCAGTTGGCCTCCGTTGAGGCGGGCGCGGTGCTGGGTGATTTGTGCCGTGATGCTGAAGCCGGCTTGTACAGCCCGCAAACCCAGCGCTGGCTTGAAGCAATCAGCGGCGAAGACTTGAATCGTGCCGGTTTGCAGCAGGGCGATGAGCAACAGCATCCATTGGCTCAGCAAGTAGCGATGTTGCGTTACTCGCGGCGCTTTGGTGAAGGCAGTGGTATCGGGCAACTGGCGCGACTGGTCAATCAGCAGCAGTCCACCGAAGCCCGGGCTTTATTGGCCGCCCGTAGCCACGCTGATTTGCACGCATTGGCCCTCAAGAATGAGCAGGACCGTTCACTGGAACGTCTGCTGCTCGAAGGGCTCGGCCAGGGCCCGAAAGGTCCGCAGGGCTATCGGCACTATCTGGGCGTGATGACTGCGCAGCGTCCGCCACAGGATGCCACGCTGGAAGACGAGCGTTGGGGCCATTGGGCCAGAGCGGTGCTGGATGCTTTTGATGCGTTTCAGTTGTTGTGCGCTGTGCGCAAAGGGCCTTGGGGTGTTGAGGGGCTGAACCGGCGTATTACCAGCGCGCTGTACGAAGCCCGGCTGATTGAAAGCGATCAGCATTGGTACGAAGGTCGTCCGGTGTTGATGACCCGCAATGATTACGGGCTTGGCTTGATGAACGGCGACATCGGCATCGCCTTGCGCCTGCCCGAGCGCGACGGTCCGGAAGCGGGCAAACAGGTATTGCGCGTGGCCTTCCCGCGTAACGACGGTAGCGGCGGGGTGCGCTTCGTTTTGCCGAGTCGGCTTAACGACGTGGAAACGGTGTATGCCATGACCGTACACAAATCCCAAGGCTCGGAGTTCGCCCATACCGCGCTGATCCTGCCTGAAGCGTTGAACCCGGTGCTCACCAAAGAGCTGATCTACACCGGCATTACCCGCGCCAAAAACTGGTTCAGTTTGATCGAGCCGCGCAAGGGCGTGTTCGAAGAAGCACTGCGACGCAAGGTGAAGCGTCTGAGTGGGTTGATGCTGGAGCTTTAAAAAACCGTAAAGCCCCTCCCTGTAGGAGCGCACGAGCACCGCAAGGCCGCGATAGCGATCTGCCTGATACACCGCCATCGCGGCCTCGCGGTGCCCGTGCGCTCCTACAAGATTTGTTAACAACCTCACGAGCACCAATAACGCTCAAAAAAACCAAAATGTTGCACCCATGCTTTGCGCCTAAAGCAATGAAATGTTCTGAAATGCATAATTGTGGGAAAGGTGTTGCGCCCCTACCATCACGTCAAAGGTCAGCCACCTCGTCAGGGGGACAGGCCCATTCTTTGACGAGTTGGAGAACCATGCATGACAACTGCGCACGCAGCGGCCCAGTCCCCCGCGACACCGTCGATGTCCAGGGGCAAGCTTTACAAGCTGGTGATTGCTTCGTCGATTGGCAATGCTCTGGAATGGTTCGATCTGGTCGTTTATGGCTTCTTCGCTATCACCATCTCCAAACTGTTTTTCCCCGCCGCTGACGAGACGGTCTCGTTACTGTTGGCGCTCGGCACGTTCGCGATCTCCTACATGATTCGCCCCTTGGGCGCAGCGGTGTTGGGCTCCTATGCAGACCGTGTCGGACGCAAGTCGGCGATGCTCGTGTCGATCTGGCTGATGATGCTCGGTACGCTGCTGATTGCGATCATGCCGACCTACGCGGCTATCGGTATCTGGGCACCCATCGGGATATTCCTGGCGCGCCTGATTCAAGGGTTTTCTGCGGGCGGTGAGTTCGGCAGTGCGACGGCCTTGCTGGTGGAGCATGCTCCGGAGCGCAAAGGGCTGCTTTCCAGCTTCATGTTTGCCAGCCAGGGCATCAGTGGTTTGCTCGCCTCAGGCTTCGGCTTGTTGCTCACTACGACGTTGACGGTGGACCAGCTTGAATCCTGGGGCTGGCGCATTCCATTTCTGTTCGGCTTGATGATCGGTCCGGTCGGCCTGTACATCCGCCGTCACATCGAAGAGGCCGGGGAGTTCAAGGAAAGCGAGCGCAGTCATGCGCCGGTGGGCGAGCTGTTCAAGGCGCACAAGTACCGCATGCTGCTCGCCGTAGGCGCGCTGGTGCTGTCGACGTCGGCCACCTACGTGATCATTTATATGCCGACCTATGCCGTCAAACAGCTGGGCCTGAGCGCATCCATCGGTTTCGCGGGCACGCTGCTCAGCGGGCTGGTGCTGACCATCCTGACACCGTTCATTGGTCATCTGTCCGACGTGTTTGGTCGTACCCGGATCATGCTTGGCGCGTCGATGATCTTCATCCTCAGCATCTATCCGGCGTTTTCCTGGCTGGCAGCCAACCCGACGTTGCTGGTTTTGTTGGCGGTACTGTTCTGGATGAGCATTCTCAAGGCGATCTACTTCGGTGGCCTGCCTGCCTTGATGTCCGAGTTGTTTCCTACCCAGGTCCGCGCCACCGGCATGGCCCTGAGCTACAACATCGGCACCACGGTGTTCGGCAGCTTCACGCCCTTCATCATCGCGTGGCTGATCAGTGCCAGCGGCAACAACCTTGCGCCGAGTTACTACCTGCTCGTCACCGGTGTGCTCAGCCTGGTCACCCTGTTGGCAATCCGTCGACAGCTGAAACTGGCCTGATCTTGCGTCCTGCGTCCACACTGTAACCCTTCAAACACAGCACCTGTAGGAGTGAGCTTGCTCGCGATTCGGTCTCTCAGTCAATGAAGATATAGCCTGTGCTGACGCCATCGCGAGCAAGCTCACTCCTACAGAAAAGCGTTCCGAATCAGATAGTTATTTTTTGTTTGATGCGGGCAGCATCAGCCTTTGGTAATGGTGCTCGCCGTTACCAACTGTTCTTCCAGAAAGCTCAGAAAGTAGCGCACCAACACCGGCAGTTTGCGCCCGGCCATGATCTGCACTTGCAGGCTGCGCTGGCGTAACTGCGGGTCGCTCATGGGCACCAGCACCAGATTGTCACGAGCGGTGGAGCCACTGACGGTGACGGTGCCGCACAGCGCAATCACATCCTGTGAGTAGCGCACCACGCTATAGATCGTGCCCAACGATTGACTGGTGTAGGCGGGCACAATGTTGATGCCCTGCAAGTGACAGGCGATATCGAACAGATAGCGCAGGGTCGAGCCTGTGTAGGGCAGGGCCAGTGGACAATCTCTCAGGTCCTTCACTTCAAGGGATTCACGGGCGGCGAGCGGGTGGCTGGCAGGCATGAGCGCGCTGATAGGGGAGTCGCAGCTCAAGGAGATTTCCACGCCTTGGGTCGGTGTCAGGCTGAAGGTCAGGGCGATGTCCACCGAACCTTCCTTGACCAGTTGCGATGCGCGGGCTGCGTCTACCACGTGCACATCGAAACTCGCGCCAGGGTGGAAGTTACGAAACTCTGCGGTGACCCTCGGCAAAAATTCCCACGCCATCCCTTCCGGGCAGGCCAGCACAATCCGGTGCTGCTGCAAGGTATTCACGCCGCGCATTTCGGCGATTACGTTTTTCACTTCCAGCATGTTGCGCGTGGCATAGGCCAGCAGTAACTCACCAGGCTCGGTCAGTTGCATGCCGCGTGGCTTGCGTTCGAACAACTGCAAACCGAGGGTTTCTTCAAGGTTGCTGATCTGGCGGCTGACCGCAGACACCGCAACGTGAAGCTCTTCGGCCGCTGCCGATAACGAACCGGTCCGGGCCACACTGTGGAAATAACGCAGCGGCAGATCATGCATATCAGCTCCCCATTCCTGCCTCATCGCTGTGCAGATCTGGTTTGTTCTAAAGGCAAGGATAGCTTGCAAACTTGATAATTGTTGCAAGTCAGGCGGCAACGTTACCCTTGATTTCATTGCTGGTCGAGCTGCTTTTAGCGCGACTCAAAGGCCCCGTGAAAGGTAATCCTGATGTCTTCAACCTCCCTGCATACCCGAGAGCACGCCATTGAGCTGGCCGTTCACAACCTGAATTCCGGCGCGTTTATTCAGACCCTGAGCCGCCGCGTCGCGCAACGTACCGAGAGCCAGAACCCTGAGTGCGCGCAACCGCTGCGTGACTATTTACTGGTCGAGCTGCAACCGTTGCTGGTTCGGCTGGGTTTCACCTGCTGCTTTGTCGAAAACCCCCACAGCGGCAAACCACCGTTGATGTTCGCCCAGCGAATCGAGGACCCGGCATTGCTGACCTTGCTGACTTACGGCCATGGCGACGTCACCAGCGGCCAGGATGAGCTCTGGCAGGAAGGCACTGCCCCTTGGCAACTGAGCATCAAGGACGGGCGCATCTATGGTCGCGGTACGGCAGACAACAAGGGCCAGCACAGCATCAACCTGGCCGCGCTCGAAGCGGTGTTGCAGGCGCGCGAAGGCAAACTCGGCTACAACCTGAAAATCATTTTCGAGATGAGTGAAGAGGTCGGTTCGCCGGGTCTTGAACAAGCCTGTCGTGACAACGCAGAAGAGCTGGCCGCCGACCTGTTTCTGGCCTCCGATGGCCCGCGGGTCAGACACGATCTGCCGACGTTGTTCCTCGGCTCCCGTGGCGTCTGCCAGTTCCGCCTGACGCTGGACACTGGCAACGGCAGCCGCCATTCGGGCAATTGGGGCGGGATTATAACCAACCCGGCCATCGTGCTGGGCCACGCCGTGTCATCGCTGGTTTCCGCTCAAGGCGAACTACTCGCGCAATGCCTGCGTCCGGCACCCATGCCTGAATACGTGTCGGCGCTGATTCGTGATCTGCCGGTGGGTGGCGAAAGCTTTGACCCGCAGCTCAACCCGAACTGGGGCGAGCCGGGCCTGACCACGGGCGAAAAACTATTCGGCTGCAACACCCTTGAGGTCGTTGGTTTGTCATCCGGCAGCACGGTCAAGGTGATCGGTGCGATTCCAGGGCGGGCCGAAGCGGTGTGCCAGTTACGCTTTGTCGACGGTACTGACTGGCAATCGCTGGAGAGCAACCTGCGCCAGCATCTGGATCAGCATGGCTTTGAAGACGTGCAGATTAACGTCGAGGGAGGTTATGCGGCGACGCGCCTTGATCCGCGTCATCCGTGGGTTGGCTTTGTGCAGCAGTCGGTGAGTCAGAGTCTGGGTGAACCGGTGAGCATTTTGCCAAACCTGGGCGGGACGATTCCCAACCACTGCTTCGCTGATGTATTGGGCTTGCCGACGGTCTGGCTCCCGCACTCCTATCCATCCTGCAAACAGCACGCGCCGGATGAGCATTTGCTCGAGAGTGTTGTGGAGCAAGGCTTGAAAGCCGCGACCGGGTTGTTCTGGGATCTGGGCGAAGCGCCCGCGAAGATGCTGAAGGTCTGACAGACACTCTTTATTTGCACGGGCGCACGAAGCCCTTGTGGGAGCCGGGCTTGCCCGCGATACAGGCGACGCGGTTCTGTTGTGGACCGCGTCGGCCTTATCGCGGGCAAGCCCAGCTCCCACAAGGGGGCGTGTATTAACGATCCAGCCCCATAAACTGCATCACCCGTTCCCCTGCCTGACCGGCGCGAATGGTCTGCGGTCCGGCATCGGCCTGGACCACGCCGTTCTCCATGAAAATCACCCGGTCTGAAATGGACATGGCGAAGTCCATTTCATGGGTAACGATCAGCATGGTCATGCCTTCCTTCGCCAAGTCGCTGATGACCTTCAACACATCCCCTACCAGCTCAGGGTCGAGTGCCGAAGTCGGTTCGTCGAACAGCATGATCTGCGGGTCCATTGCCAGGGCGCGGGCGATGGCGACGCGCTGTTGCTGACCGCCGGACAACTGGTGCGGATACTTGTGTGCATGAGCTAGCAGGCCGACCTTGTCCAGCAATGCGTAAGCGCGCTGTTCGCTGATCACCCGGTCCCGGTCGTGATAACGCGGGGCGAGGGTGACGTTGTCGAGGATCGTCCGGTGCGGGAACAGGTTGAAGTTCTGGAACACCATACCGATGCGCTGCACCCCGCGCCGAATCTGCGGATTGTTCGGCTTGTCGCCTGCGTGAATGAAGCTCTCGCCGAACAGAATGATCTCGCCGTCATCAATGCTTTCCAGGCCGTTGACGGTGCGAATCAACGAAGTCTTGCCTGAGCCTGACGGGCCTATGATGGAAATCACCTGACCCACAGCCACGTCCAGATTGATGCCCTTGAGCACTTCATGTTTGCCGTAACTTTTATGAATTGTGTGCAGTTGCAGCGCTGGTGCAAGACCGCTTTCAACAGGGGCCGCCGCTTTCGAAACGGCGGCAGGGAGACTGGCGCGCAGTTGTTGCACGCTGGCGTCGTCCAGGGTTTGCGGCTTGCGATTGTTCAGTTCCAGAT
Source organism: Pseudomonas caspiana (assembly GCF_040224095.2). Lineage (NCBI taxonomy): Bacteria > Pseudomonadati > Pseudomonadota > Gammaproteobacteria > Pseudomonadales > Pseudomonadaceae > Pseudomonas > Pseudomonas caspiana. The sequence goes on from NZ_CP167995.1 coordinate 506,827, forward strand.
GCTGTTCCAGCCAGTGAAAAAGCCAACCGAACACGGTGACGATCATCACGTAATACACGGCCACGGCTGACAGCGTTTCCATGACCAGAAAGTTTTGCGCGTACAGGCGTTGTCCCACGGTCAGCAGTTCGGTCAGGGAAATGACCGAGATGATCGAAGTGAGTTTGACCACGGTAATGTATTCGTTGATCAGCGTTGGCAGCGAGATACGGAATGCCTGCGGAATCACGATCAAACGCTGCATGCCCAGCACACCAATACCCAGCGCGCGCCCGGCTTCCTTCTGACCTTTGGCCACGGAAATCAGCCCGCCGCGATGGATCTCCGCCATGTACGCCGCTTCCGTGACCACCAGCGCAAACAGGCCTGAATAGAACGGGTCGGAGAACAGGTCGCGAGTAAACGGCATCATCTGCGGCAGGTTGTAGATGAACACCACCAGCACCAACAGCGGGACGCTGCGGAAGAACCAGATATAAATCGACGCCGGAATACGGATCCAGCGCGACGCCGACAGCTTGGCCGAAGCCAGCAGAAATCCCAGCAGCATGCCGATAAACCAGCCCAGAGCACTGAGCTGAATAACGGTGATGCAGGACTTCCAGAAGTCCACCATCGAGAACAGAGAAAAAAAGTAAGCCCATTCGAATTGCATGTACACCGCATCCTGATTAGCGCAGACCGCTGTGGGAGATTCTATGTTTGCCTGCAAGCTGACGTGGGACCGGCTTTAGCCGGGAAAGCGGCATTCCTGACGATGCAGATGTCTTGAATGTACTGGCCTCTCCCGGCTAAAGCCGGTCCCACGTCATCGCTCCCACAGGGTTATGCTGTGAATTAATTACCCGGCGCTTCCAGGTTGTATTTCTTCAGCAGCGCGTCGTATTCACCGGATTTTTTGGTCTCGTCGAAGGCTTTGAGCAGCGCTTGATACAGCTCCTCGTTACCCTTCTTCACGTAGATGCCCAGGGTCTGCTGATAGATCGAATGCTCAGTGCTGACCACCACGCGGCCTTTGGTGCGTTCGGCGATCATGCCGGCTGCGCCGTCAATTTCCACTTGTGCCTGGACATTGCCCGACAGCAGCGCTTGAGTCACTTCAGGGGCCGACGGGAACTCGCTGACCGAGATCGCGCCTTTGTTGTTCGGCACGCAGTAATCCACTGACAGCTTGTTGAACTGGGCAACCCAGGTCGTGCCTTTTTCCAAGCCGACTTTCAGGCCGCAGAGGTCTTCCGGCACCTTGGGTTTAACTTTGCTGTCCTTGAGGACCATGATCGCTGCGCCGGTTTTGGCATAGGCAATGGTTTGTGCCTGAGTCTGACGTTCTGGCGTGATGTACATGCCCGAGATGATCGCGTCGTAGTGACCCGAGTTCAAGCTGAGGATCAGGCTGGAGAACTTGGTGTCGACGAAGTCCGCCTTGAGGTTCATGTGCTTGGCGAGCATGTGCGCCAGCTCTGGATCGGAGCCAACGACGTTTTTCTTCTCGTCATAAGACTCGAACGGTGGATAGGTGATCTCCATCCCCACTTTGAACACGCCCGGTGTCACGGTAGTGGCGGCGTGTGCCAGCGTCGCGCCGAACACGGCGGCGGCAAGCACGGTCAAGCGGACAGCAATGTTCTTTTTATTGCGCATCGTCGAGGACTCCAAAGTAGAGAAAGGTAAGGCACGTCAGGGTTGGGAAAAGGGTATTCGGGCTAGTCAGAGCGGTTCTGACGCCTGGTTTTTCAAATGGCCAAAACTCGAAGGCTTGCGGGCTTTTTCATAAAGCTTCAGTTCGCCGTTCTCCACTTTTTTACGCAGGTACTGATAGGTTTGCAGTGCCTGGCCGAACATATGTTCGCCGATGGTGATCTCCTCGTAATCCTGTGCGCCGGCCTTGGCGAACTGCGGCAACGGTTTGATTTGCGTATGAAAATCGCAGGCGTAGAACAGTGGAAACGAATAGCGTTCTTCGCTGACGGTTCTGACCCGATGGGCCGTTGCAACGAACGTACCAGCGGTCATCACCTCCAGCATGTCGCCGATATTCACCACAAACGCATCATCCACAGGCGGCGCGTCGATCCATTGGCCCAGATCGTTCATTACTTCCAGGCCGGGTTTGTCGGCCAGCAAGATCGTGAAGCACTCATAATCGGTATGCGCACCAATACCGGGCGCGTCTTGTGCAGCGTCGTCGAAGGGGTAGTGAATCAGGCGTAGCTTGGAAGGCGGCCGAGTGACCATCGCGTCGAAGTAACCCTCTTCCAGTCCGAGTGCCAGGGCGAAGCCATCGAACAGCCGCCGACCCAAGGCGAACACGGCAGCGTAATAGGCTTGCACGGCAGGCTTGAAGCCCGGCAGGTCCGGCCATTCGTTGGCGCCGATCAGCGGAGTTTTAGCGATCACCAACGGGTCTTCATCACCCACTTCAAAGCCGATATCGAAGGCTTCTTTATGGTCCGGTTTGCCTTTGGCATAAACCTCTTCGCCTTCCGGCACGAAGCCTTTATGGCTGCGCGACGTGCCGATGTAATGCTGCATCTTGTAATCCAGCGACTGGGCGAAAAGATCCTTGGCTGCCTGACGCAAGCCATCGATCAACTGCTGATCAATGCCGTGATTCTTGATGTACAGAAAACCGACTTCCCGCGCCGCTTTGCCGAGGTCTTCGGCCACCGCCTGACGCTGGGCAATATCGGGACTGAACAGACCAGCGATGTCCACCACCGGAATGCTGTTGAAGTTGGCGATAGCTTGAGAGTGTTCCGGCATGACAACAGGCTCCATTAGCGGCGGTTGGATTGGGTGAAGCGCTGGAAGTGTTCGCGTTCGGTCTGGCCCATCCAGGTGTTCAACGACCATAAATCGGCCACCGGGACATTGGTGAAGGGCAGGTGATGCAAGTAGCCATCGGCGCCGAACTCTGGCGTTAGCGTGGTGACTTGATAGCCGCGCTCCTGTTGCGAGCGCCAGATCGCTTCCCAGTGTTGCTGATGGAAGGCCAGTTCTTTTGCGTATTCCGGTGCGGCGGGATGCGGTACTTGCGGGCCCTGGTCATAGCCGACCCGGGCCTGAATGTGATGGACGCGTTCAACGAAAGCGCTCAGGTCGTCTTCCGGATCATTGAGCAGGCGCTCGCAGGTCACGATCCAGTGGCTGATGTCGCTGGTAAAACGCAGGTCCGGCAATTGCCGAATCAGTTCAAGAGTTACCCACGGATTGAACAGCGAGCGCGAACGATGAGTTTCGAAGGTGCATAACTGGCCGTGCTTGCGCGCCAGTTCCATGGCCTGACCGAAGAACTCCACTTGTTGCGGCAACTGCCAGCGGTCATTACCGGCCAGTACGTTAACGAAGCGCGGCGACAGCTCACTGGCCCAGCCCAGTTTTTTGTCCAGATCCGTAAGGTGTTCGGCGACCGTGGCTGACTGTTCCGGCAGCACGTCGTAAGCGGTAAAGACCGTGCTGATATAACCCACCTGATTGGCTCGCAAGAACGCCGCGAACTCAGCACGTTCTGCCGCGCTCAAGGGCAGACGAGCTTCCATGCCGTCGAACCCGGCTTCGAGCAGTTCTTCCAGAGCCTGGGTTTTGCTCGCGGTATAGCCCCAGAGGGTGCGGAATATTTCCAGCTTCATCGATCGACCTCAAAAGATTGCTCAAGCAAGTGGCGCGGCCTGATCTTAGGTGGGCGTGATGAGCGAGAAGAATAGGAAAGCTCAAATCGATAGTTCAGAGATTTGTGAAGTATCAGCGGCTCCCACAGGAATCACTGACGTGGGCGAGCATAGAATCTCTTACAGGATTCACTGATGACGTGGGACCGGCTTCAGCCGGGAAGAGGCCGGTACATTCAGTACATCTTCATCGTCAGAAATATCGCCTTCCCGGCTAAAGCCGGTCCCACGTCAGCTTGCGAATCGCCCACAGGCGATCGCATTCCTGCCGGTTAATCAGGAATAGCCTGGAATCAGGCACGAACCCCGGAGTTCTAGGCATGTCGTCCCGTGCCAGCACAAGCGTACTATTCGCGCACGACCGTATTGCTGACGATCCTCGTCAAGGTATTGCGCAAATCACGCCGAAGAGCGTCTGCCATACCACCGTCTCTATTTTTTGTTTCTGCCAACCGGATTAATCGCTCCGGGATTGTCATAGGCACGCTACTTTTAAATCACTCGGCAACGTTCCGGGTGATCACAGAAAAAACGTACACAACCGAAACCGCTGTGGACCAGCGTCGCCAACCCGACGCATCAGCGGTTAACCGTGATGAATGCCAGGGGTTTTACGATGCAAACACTACTGATCAATGGTCAGGAGCATGAGCTGGATGTCGCTGAAGACATGCCATTGCTCTGGGTCCTGCGCGATGTGCTGGGCCTGACGGGTACCAAATATGGCTGCGGCATTGCCCAGTGTGGCGTGTGCACCGTGCATCTGGACGGTCAGGCGGTGCGCTCCTGCGTATTGCCGGTCAGCGCTGTGGCCGGTCGCAAAATCACCACCATTGAAGGTGTCGACCAATTGCCGGTCGGTCAGGAAGTACAAAAAGCCTGGCTCGCCCATGAAGTCGTGCAGTGCGGTTACTGCCAGCCGGGGCAGATCATGTCTGCCGTGGCGCTGCTGCAGGCGCATCCGGACGCCAACGAGGAGCAGATTACCGAGGCCATGGCCGGGAATCTATGCCGTTGCGCGACCTACACGCGGATTCGTGCCGCCATCAAAAGCGTCAGTCAGGCCTGAAGGAAGACACCATGTCAGAAGTAAAAGGATCTGCTGCGACGGTGTCACGTCGCGGGCTGCTCAAGGGTGGCGCGCTTTCGTTGGGAGGGCTGGTCATCAGCACCTGGCTGCCACCGATGGCCACACGCAGCATGGCGGCCGAAGCGGTCAGCGCTGCCCGTCTGGGTGACAAAGCCTCGCCGGGTTTTGGTGCCTTTGTGCGCGTAGCCCTCGACGGTCAAGTCACCTTGATCTCGCCGAAAATCGAAATGGGTCAGGGCGTTCAGACCGGTATCGCGATGATGGTTGCCGAAGAGCTGGAAGTCCCGCTCAGCTCGGTCAGGATCGAAGAGTCGCCGCCCGACGCGGCGCTCTACACCGACAACATTCTGCAATTCCAGGCCACCGGCGGTTCGTCATCGACCCGTTACACCTGGGAGCCTCTGCGCAAAGCTGGCGCGACCGCGCGTGTTTTGCTGATCGAAGCCGCAGCCATTCGCTGGAACGTGGCGCCAAGCCTGTGCCGTGCCGAAAACGGCAAAGTACTGGGCCCGAACGGCAAGACGCTGGCCTATGGCGAACTGGTAGAAGCCGCCGCTGCGCTCCCGGTTCCCAAGGACGTGCCGCTCAAGGCTATCGCCGACTTCAAATTGCTGGGCACCTCGGCGCAGCGTCTGGACACGCCGCACAAGGTCAACGGTTCGGCGCAGTTCACCATCGACGTGAAAATCCCCGACATGCTGATCGCTTCGTCGCTGACTTGCCCGGTCCATGGCGGCAAGCTGCGCAGCGTGAAAGACGACGCTGCGCGCAAAGTCTCCGGTGTTCGCGACGTGATCCGTCTGGAGAATGCCGTCGCCGTCACGGCGACCAATTTCTGGTCTTGCCAGCAAGCGCTCAAGGCGCTGGAAATCGAATGGGACTTCGGTCCGCATGCCTCGATTGACTCCGCGCAACTGGACAAAGACCTGCTGGATGCCAGTTCAAAAGACGGGGTTTTCGCCAAGCAGACCGGTGACATCGGCGCGGCGCTGAAAAACGCTTCAAGTCAGTTCGAAGCCGTATACCAGCAGCCGTTCCTGTCTCACTCGCCGCTGGAACCCATGACCTGTGTTGCCCACGTTCGCCCTGATATGTGCGAGCTGTGGGTAGGGTGTCAGGCCCCTGGCTTTGCGCAAATGGGCGCGGCCAAGGTCGCCGGTCTGCCTGTGGATAAAGTAGTTATCCACAACCAGCTCATCGGCGGCGGCTTCGGTCGTCGTCTGGAGTCGGACTTTATCTTCCAGGCCGTGGACATCGCCCGGCAGCTCAGCTACCCGATCAAGTTGATCTGGAGCCGTGAAGAAGACATGACCCACGACAAGTACCGACCGCATTACGTGGACCGCATGAATGCGGCGCTGGGTAAGGATGGCAAGCCTGTCGGTTGGGAACATCGAATCGCAGGCGCTTCAGTGATGGCTGCCTACGTCGGCAAGTTGCCGGAAAGCGGGGTGGATGCTGACGCCGTCGAAGTGGCCATCGATCCGGTTTACAAACTCGACAGCCTGCAAGTGCGCTATATCCGCCAGGACCCGGACGTGATTCCGGTTTCGTGGTGGCGTGGCGTGGGTCCGTTGCGCAGTACTTACGCCGTTGAAAGCTTCATCGACGAGCTGGCGCACAACGCCAAAATTGATCCGGTTGAATACCGCCTGAGCCTGATGCAGGAGCAACCCCGCGCTCAGGCAGTCTTGAAGAAAGCAGCAGAGATCGCCGACTGGAAAACGCCGTTGCCCGCCGGCCACGGTCGTGGCGTTGCGGTCAGCGCGGTGTTTGGCAGCTTCGTGGCGACCATCGTCGAGCTGGAAGTGCAGGCTAACAAAGGTATGCGCATCAAGCGTCTGATCACGGTGGTGGATTGCGGCTTTGCCACCAACCCACGGTCGGTCGAATCGCAGATGGAAGGCGGCACATTGTTCGGCCTGTCGGCTGCGCTGTTCAACGAAATCCTCATCGAGAAAGGCCAGGTGGTTCAGACCAACTTCCACGCCTATCGGCAGATCCGCATGAGTGATGCACCGCCTGTGGAGGTGCATGTGATCAAGAGTGAAGAAAGCCCCGGTGGTGTCGGTGAGACCGGCGCAGTGCCTGCTGCTGCAGCGCTGGTCAACGCTGTGTTCGCTGCGTCGAAAGTACGCGAGCGTCGTCTGCCACTGAGCCGCTTTGGCTATTTCACTCTTTGAGGAGCGCTGTTATGAAAACGTTGAATTATGCGCTCGCGGTGTTGGGTGCAAGCTTTGCGCTGACGGCTCAGGCTGCTGACCAAAGCCTTATCAGCAAAGGCGAGTACCTGACTCGTGCGGCGGATTGCGTGGCGTGTCACGTCACCCCGGGCGGCAAACCCTATGCGGGCGGGCTGGAATTCAAGCTGCCGTTTGGCACGCTGTATTCGCCTAACATCACCCCCGATAAAGAAACCGGGATTGGCAACTGGACCGACGATGAATTTGTCAGCGCATTACAAAAAGGCGTTGGCAAAGACGGCAAGCATTACTACCCGGCTTTCCCGTACACCTCGTACACGCTAATGCCACGCGAAGACATTCTGGCGATCAAAGCGTATCTGTTCAGTCTTGAACCGATCAGCCAGAAGCCGAAGGAGAATGACCTGGCATTCCCGTTCAACCAGCGTTGGGGCATGTTCTTCTGGAACGCGATCTTCGCCGGTAACGAGCGTTTTGTGCCGGACAGCAAACAGTCTGCCGAATGGAACCGTGGCGCGTATCTGGTGCAAGGGCCAGGTCACTGTGGCGAATGCCATACCCCGCGCAATATCTTCCAGGCCATGAGCAGCGGCAAATCCCTGGCCGGTGGTGAAATTGGCAACTGGCGTGCTTACAACATCAGCTCTGACCCGACACACGGGATCGGTGCCTGGCCGCAGGAAGCCTTGGTCAGCTATCTGTCCAAAGGTTATGCGCCGGGTTACGGCGGTGCTGGCGGGCCGATGGCAGATGCAGTCGAGCACAGCCTGCGCTACCTGACGCCGGAAGACGTCAACGCGATTGCCGTTTACCTCAAGTCCACGCCTGCTCGCAGCCAAGGTGTGCCGCGACCGGCTGTTGCGGTCAACGACAAGGCTGAGAAAGGCTTGGGCAGCAAGGTGTTTACCGATTCATGCGTGGGTTGCCACCGTCTGGACGGTACGGGTAATCAGTCGGCAATCGCGACCTTGATTGGCCTCAAAACGGTCAATGACCCGGCAGGCACTAACCTGATGGCAACGTTGCTGGAAGGCCACACCCAAGGCATGCTCCGCGCCGATCAACGCATGCCGGACTTCGCCCGCGCCTATAACGACACCGAGCTGGCAGCAGTCAGCACCTTCGTACTGCGTCGTTTTGGGCAGAGTAATGGGGAAGTGAAGGCAGAGGATGTAGCGAAATCGAGAGAGGCTTCGTTGCACTGATTGAAAAGTAATGGCCCCCTGTAGGAGCTCACGAGCAACGCGAGGCAGCGATAGCGATTTATCTGACACATCGCTATCGCTGCCTCGCGCTGCTCGTGAGCTCCTACAGGTTTGTATTCCCAACCGAACTGTTGCTAAAGGTTCACCGCTCCAACATCCACCGCAACGTCTCTTTCAACGGCGGTGTCTGCCACTCTGGCACCAGCCCGCGCAGGCGTGAGTTATCCCCGCACAACGTCTTCACTTCGTTCTCCCGGACAAACGCCGGGTTTACTTCGGTGACGATTGGATGGCCGGTGATTTCGCTGCACATGTCGATGACTTCGCGCAGCGAGTGAGTGACGCCTGAGCTGACGTTGATGGTCTGCCCGATAGGGCGAGCCTCGAGCAAACCTCGATAAGCACTGACCACCGCGCGTACATCGCTGAAGTCCCGCCATACATCAAGATTGCCCAGCTCGATGCGCTCGGCCTTGCGCAGAAAGTGAGAAACGATTTTGGGTAGCAGGAAGTTTTCGTCCTGACCAACGCCTGTGTAGTTGAACGGGCGAGTGATCACAATGGGTAATCGAGATTGCCAAAGATGCGCCATGTGTTCCATGGCCAGCTTACTGACCGCGTAATCATTGGCGGGGGCGGCAGGGGTCTTTTCGTCCAGTAACCCTTCGGAGGCATTGCCGTAAACATTGGCGCTGCTGGCGATCAGTACGCATTCCGGCGTTTTCCCGCAAGCATCAATGGCTTCCAGCAGGTTGCGAGTGCCGATCAGGTTGACCTGATAAAACGCATCCGCCACGCCATGCCCGACGAATGCCACTGCGGCAAGATGCACCACAATGTCGGGCTGGATTTCGGTCAGGCGCTTTTTCAGTTCTGTGGTGTTGGCCAGATCAACCTGGAGGTAACCGGCTTCGCTTGAAGGCTGGCGACCTATGCCGACGACTTCGCAGCCCTGGGCCGCCAGTTCGGCGGCCATGAAGCGCCCGGTGAACCCATGGATGCCCGTGATCAAAACGCGCTTGCCGGCAATACTCATCAGAAGCTGATGCCTCTTTCATTACGTAGCAGATCCGCTTCAACCATCATTCGGCATAGCTCCTCAAGCGTGGTTTTGGATTCCCAGCCGAGGATTTTCTTGGCTTTGGCCGGGTCACCGATGAGTAGTTCGACCTCGTTCGGGCGATAAAATTTCGGGTTGACCGTCACCAGCACCTTGCCCGTTGCGGTGTCGACTGCGTGTTCATCTTCGCCCGTTCCTTTCCACTCGATGTTCATGCCCACCGCCTTGAACGTCATGGTGACAAAGTCACGCACGGTCTCCACGCGGTTGGTGGCGAGGATAAACGTGTCCGGTTCGTCAGCCTGAAGCATGCGCCACATGCCCTCGACGTATTCCTTGGAGTAACCCCAGTCCCGCTTGGCGTCCATGTTGCCCAGAGAAAATGCGTCCAGTTGGCCGAGTTTGATCTTGGCCACAGAGTCGGTGATCTTGCGCGTCACAAACTCCAGCCCGCGCAGCGGCGACTCATGGTTGAACAGGATGCCGCTGGTGCCAAAAATACCGTACGACTCACGGTAGTTGATGGTCATCCAGTGCGCATAAAGCTTGGCGACGCCGTACGGGCTTCGCGGGTAAAACGGCGTGCTTTCAATCTGCGGGATCGCCTGCACCTTACCGAACATCTCGGAAGTGGATGCCTGGTAGAAGCGAATCTTCGGGTTAACGATCCGAATGGCTTCAAGCAGATTGACCACGCCCACGCCGGTAATTTCTGCGGTGGTCAGCGGTTGCTCGAAGGACACCCCGACAAAGCTTTGTGCCGCCAGGTTATAGACTTCCGTGGCTTCGGTTTTCTGCAACAGGCGGATACTGGCCGACAGGTCGGTCAGGTCATATTCGATCAAGTGCAGATTGGGATGATTCTGGATTCCCAGCTCGTTTATGCGCCAGAAATTGACCGAGCTGGTGCGGCGGTAGGTGCCATAGACGGTGTAACCCTTTTCGAGCAACAACTCGCTCAGGTAAGCGCCATCCTGACCTGTGATGCCGGTAACGATTGCTTTCATACGGTGGCTTTCAACTCCGTTCAAGAGGATAGAGCGGTCGCCGGTTGGGATCCTCATGACCGCAACGCTATGGCTGGACCATCCTTGATACTGCGGGGGAGATGTTGCGCGAGACCCTTCACATGCTAGACGACACAACGGTCAAGTAAAGGGCGCGCGCAACATCTTGTAAAAAACACGCACACGAACAGAAAGTCTGCTTTATTCATTCATATGGGGGTAGGTCGTCGGCGTGAAGAGGACCCACTTCAGGCATTTGGCGGTGTGTAGCGCAGTGCGTGAAATCTGACCAAGGGTCATAAGCCCTTTTCACCGCTTGCCGATAACCGAAAATACTCAACACATCGATCGGTGGCGCAATGTTCAACACTCGCTTGAAAAAGGAATTACAGGCGCAACAAGCCGAGTTGGAAATGTACAGGCAGATGGAAGTCGGCATGAATGCGCAGATGCTCTCCATCACCCTTGATCCCAACTATCGAGTTACCCATATCAACGCCAACTTCCTCAAGTCGCTGGGTTACAGCGTTGAGCAGGTGCGTGGGCGCTCCATGGATGAACTTGTTCCTGCCTACGTTAAACAGCTTGATTGTTACCGCAATCTTAGAGCTGCCGTGGACGCCGGCGAATCGGTCATCGATAACTATCGTTTCCTCAAGGTGGATGGCAGCCTGGCCTGGGTCAGGGCGATCTGGTATCCGATCATGGGTGAAGACGGCAAGCTGTCGCAGATCCGCTGTTTTGGTTCTGACATCACCGAAGCGATTGAGCAGGCCACGGAAAACGCCGGGTTTATCCAGGCGCTGCTGCGCTCTACGGCTGTCATCGAGTTTGATCTGGGTGGGCACGTGATTACCGCCAACGATCAGTTTTTGCGGGGCATGGGTTACAGCCTTTCGCAGATCAAGGGCAAGCATCACAGTATGTTTTGCGAGCCTGAGGAAACCTCTTCATCCAAGTACAAGGAATTCTGGGCGACCTTGAATCGTGGCGAGTTTGTCGCCAGCCGGTTCAAACGGATTGATGCCAGTGGCCGTGTGGTATGGCTGGAAGCGACCTACAACCCGGTGCATGACGCTCAGGGCAAGCTCTACAAAGTGGTCAAGTTTGCCACGGTAATCACTGAGCAGGTTGAGCGCGAGGAGGAAGTCAGCGAGGCGGCGGGTATTGCTTTCGAGATTTCCCAGCGCACCGATTTGAGTGCTCAGCGCGGCGCGACGGTGGTTCAGGACACCGTGGACACCATGCGCAAAATTTCGGAAGAGATGCTGTCGGCGTCTGAGGGGATTGAAGCGCTGGGCAAGCAATCATTGCTGATCAGCTCCATTGTTCAGACCATTGGCGGCATCGCGCAGCAAACCAACCTTCTGGCCCTCAACGCGGCTATTGAAGCCGCGCGAGCTGGTGAGCAGGGCCGGGGTTTTGCGGTGGTGGCGGACGAGGTCAGGCAGCTGGCGGGGCGCACTAGCACCGCCACCGAGGAGATCGTCAGCGTGGTGCAACAAAACCAGAATCTGGTGGATGCTGCCGTGCGGGGCATGGCCAACAGTCGAGGCCAGGCCGAACAAGGATTGGGGCTGGCAAACGATGCGGGGTCGGTGATCGTCGAAATCCAGGAAGGCGCCCGACAGGTGGTAGGCGCGGTGAGCCGGTTCGCCAATCAGTTGAAGTGAAACCTTCCGGCAATACGTCCCTGTAGGAGCTGCCGAAGGCTGCGATTAGCGGTGTGTCATGTGGGCCGCAATCGGCGCCGTCGTAACCTCCGACAACTCCTACAGGTTTCGCCCGGCTCACGCATTGAGTACCCTTGCGGCCCACACTGCTCCAAGGGAGCCCCGGTGCTCATGAACCTTTCTTTCACGCAATGGCGCAAAGGCCTGTGCTGGGCCGTGCCGTTGGCCATTCTGCTCGCCGGTTGCGATGGCGGAGACAAACAGCCAGCCCCGCCACCAGAACCACCGCCACCGCCGCACACCACTTATAACCAGGCGACCTGGGATGCCCTGCCTGCTGTGTCCGATGCAGACTTGCAAGCCGGTTTCGCCTCGTGGCGGAGCGCTTGTGTGCGACTCAAGGCCGATTCAGTCTGGGGTGCGACCTGTGCCGCGGCGGCTGCAATTCCCGCCAATGCAGCCGCGCCGCAGATTCGCAGCTTCCTGCAGGAAAACCTGCAGGTCTACAGCATGCGCTCGGCTACCGGCAGCGCTGACGGGTTGATCACCGGCTACTACGAGCCGGTTTATCCCGGCAGCCTGACCAAGACGCCCAAAGCGTCAGTACCGATCTATGGCGTGCCCGACGACCTGATCATCGTCAACCTGGAAAGCATCTATCCGGAGCTCAAGGGCAAGCGCTTGCGCGGACGTCTCGAGGGGCGTGTGCTCAAGCCCTACGATGATGCTGCGACGATCAACGCCCAAGGCCTGAACGCGCCTGTTGTTGCCTGGCTGACCGACCCGATGGATCTGCAGTTCCTGCAAATCCAGGGTTCTGGCCGGGTTCGTCTGGAGAACGGCAAGCAGTTGCGTATCGCTTACGCCGACCAGAACGGCCGACCTTACCGTGCCATTGGCCGCTGGCTGGTTGAGCAGGGGGCGATCCCGAAGGAGGAGGTCACCATGGGCAGCATTGCTGCATGGGCCAAGGCTAATCCAACGCGTATCCCCGAGTTATTGGGCAGCAACCCCAGTTACGTGTTTTTCACACGTAATCCGGATAGCAATGAAGGGCCTCGTGGCTCACTGAATGTGCCATTGACGGCCGGTTACAGCGTTGCGATCGACCGCAAAGTGATCCCGCTGGGCAGTTTGCTCTGGCTGTCCACGACCCGGCCGGATGGTACCGCGCTGGTGCGCCCGGTGGCGGCTCAGGACACGGGTGGCGCCATTGCCGGTGAAGTGCGGGCTGATTTGTTCTGGGGCACCGGCGACGATGCGGGGCATCTGGCTGGTGATATGAAACAGAAAGGCAATATCTGGCTGCTATGGCCCAAAGGCATGGCCTTGCCTGAGGGCTGATCACCAATCGCTCGACAGACCATGGCGCTAACAGCGCCCTGGTCTGTGATTATCTAAAGGCAGCAGATGCGAGGCCTGCAGCGATTTCCGCCAACCGCTGCAATGGTTTGTAACGTTTTTTTATCGCCAAAAAAATGCCATCTTCTGACCGTTCGTCTGCTTGTATAAAGCCCCTTTCCAAATTATTGACAGTGTCACTTTGATGGCACATCATGCGCGCCTCGACGGGCTGACTTTTCACCGCCATGGCTGGTTTGTTGGATGAATCAGATCGCGCGGTGGGGATGACTCGCATCATTAAAGTGCTCTGAGCACTCAGGCGACCGCGTATCAACGCGACGTCTTCAAGAGCCTTTCCCCCACAGTTTTGTTGTTGAAAGTTTTGGTAGTTCTGCACTGCTCAGCCGTTCAGGTCTGAGGGTTGCCTATGCATTCGGATTGATGGGGTAGAAAGTTGGGTCATGTCACGTTAGCCATCCGGCAGTTGCAGGATGAGAACATGTTGCTGCGCCAGGGTGGTTTGTATTGGATCGCCCTGGACCTGGCATCAGATGCGGACATGCTGGCTCGGCAGTTCTTGTCCGGCTTGACCGAACAACACCTCGCCACCCTGGTGAGCACTGTGGGTGATCCTCAAGCCGTCATCGAGCCCATGGAGGCAGACTGCGGACCTTCGGCATTGCGTCTGTTCGCTGTTCCCGGCCAGGCCCACGGGTACAAATTTCTAACTTCGCTGACGTCCGACCTGCACCGCGTCAACCTGGCTCGCGACAGCTATCTGGTATTGATGTTGTCCGCTGCCAGCCTTGCGCAGTTCACCGATCCGGTGGACCTGCAACGCTGGTGTGAGAGTACCCGTCAATGGCTGGTCAAGCGCAACTGTACGTTGCTGGTGCTGTGCAGTGATCAGGCGCCCCAGTTGCATGAAAAGTTACTGAGCCTCAATGAGCAGATTTCCGGTCTGGCGCAGTTATTCCGTCAGGATGGAGGTGTGCGTTATCAGCTGAATTTCTGGCACAGCGAGCTGGGTGTTTGTGCCGCGCAAGCATTCGACCTGAACGTGGCCGACGGAGCTTTTGCCTTGAGCAAGTCACAGCTGTCCGGCCCGGGGCAGGTGCGCACGGACGACCAGCGTATTTACCTCACGCAGCGTGTGGTCCTTGAGGGGGCTGCACCGTTGTCCGAGCAGTGGCGTCTGTTTGAAAAGCGCAGTGACTTGCTCGAACAGGCCGCTCACGCTCGTGCAGCCAGCGTCATTCTGGCGCTGGAAAGCAACAACGAAGTAGAACCACTCGCACGCCAGTTGCATCAACTGCGTGAGCATTGCGGTGTGGCTCTCAAAATCATCGTCCGCGAGATGGAGCCTTGTCTGCGCTACCGGGACGAGCGTTTGCTGCTGGCATGTGGTGCCAACCTGATTGTGCCCGCCAACACGCAACTGGCGAGCTTCATCAGCATGGTGGACAGTGTGCAGGGGCAGCTCTGGCAGTACCGCCAGGCGCCTGACTTTCAGTCGCTGTTCGAACGTCTGCGTCCTCCAGCCCAACGCGGGCTTCTGCCGCCGCGTGAATTCATCGCCTTGCTCGATCAAGTCTACAACGGCGCTTCCGGCGAGCTGGTACACCAGTTGCTGAGCTTGCGACCTCGGGGCGATTTAAAAATCGAGCAATACCTGAATCAGATCAGCTTGCGGCGTTTTGGCGATGTGGCTTGTGTGGTCAACGGAGTTTTCTACTTGTTCCTGTTCGCCTGCCGAGGTGACGGTCTGGAGCCGGCACTGGGGAACATTTGCCGCTTGCCCTGGCGAGACCTGTTCAGTGACTGCAAGACACTTTCAGCGGCAGACATGCTGCCACGTCAGGATTTTATCGACGCATCTGAGCTTCTGGAAACTTCGCGACTGGCGACTGAGCAGGTGACGGCAGACCTGAATCAGGCAATCACCCAGGTTGGCTTTACACCGCAACGCGTCAGACTGACCCTGTCGGAGCACTGCTCATGAACTTTACCGAGCTGCTGCAGGTGATTGCCGTCAGTTGCCTGTTGACCGTGGCGTTCATGCTGGCGCTGCACCTTTTCCAACAGAGCCTCAAACTGTGGTTCCAGCGCTACTTGCCGCCACGCTATCTGAAGCCTCGTGGCGTACGTCGACGCGTGCCTGCTCCGGCCTCTGCGAGTGACGCTCATGACCCAACCTGAAAGCGTCAACGGCGCACCTGCGCACGCCCGTGATGTCTGGGTCTGGCCTGGGCTGGGTCTGTGGAACCTGTATTTCATCATCAAGCTGGCCTTGCTGTGGGGCGGTTATCTGAACTTGCAGATCCTGCCGAATCTGGTGTTCGCGGCGGTACTGCTGGTGCCGTTGCGTCATCGATATCTGGCGCTGCTGCGCACCTTGATCGCGATACCGCTGGGCGTGGCGTTGTTCTATCAGGATACGTGGCTGCCGCCTTTCAGCCGTTTGCTGGATCAACCGGGTGTCTTGAATTTCACCGGCGATTACCTGCTTGAGCTGGCTGGACGTTTCATTGACTGGAACCTGTGCGGCGCTTTGCTGGTGCTGGTTGTGGGGTATTTCTTTGTACGCCAATGGCTGCGCCTGACCACCCTGACGCTGGCCGGGTTTGCCTGGCTGGGTGGTTCGGGTCTGTTGGCGATGCATGCCCCCGTTCAGCAGCCAGTCAATCAGGTGGCCGGTGTTACGAGTACGACCAGCGCTGGCGAACCGGATAGCTCGACGCTGGATGCTTATCTGCAAAAGTTCTACAGCACCGAGGCAGGGCGTCAGGTTGCTTTTCTGCCCTCAGAGTCGGCAGCTCAACCCTTCGATCTGCTGCTGATCAATATCTGCTCGATGGCCTGGGATGATCTGGACGCCGTCGGCATGCGCGACAACAAATTGTTGCAGCAGATGGACGTGGTGTTCGACAACTTCAACTCGGCTACTTCCTACAGTGGCCCCGCTGCAATTCGACTGTTGCGTGCAAGCTGCGGCCAGCAACCGCACAACAAATTGTATGGCGTGGCGCCCGAGCAATGTCTGTTGATGGATGACCTGCGCAAGCTGGGTTTCGACAGTGAAGTCATGCTCAATCACACCGGACAGTTCGAAGGTTTTATCGACGAGGTTCGCGCCCAGGGATCCTTGCCTGGTCCCGCCGTCAGTACCACCGGTTTGCAGCGTTCGCTGGTCGCCTTCGACGGTTCGCCGATCTGGCGTGACCGCGACGTACTGGATAAATGGTGGCAGCACCGTGAAGGGCAAAAAGACGCCCGCGTGGCGCTGTTTTACAACACCACGACACTGCATGACGGCAACCGGGCCCTGACTGCCGATGGTGGGACTAAAAGCGCCGAGTACAAGCCGCGTGCGCAGAACCTGGTCGACGACCTCAGCGCATTCCTCAAAGCGCTGGAAAAGAGCGGGCGGCGTGTCGCTGTCGTGATCGTGCCTGAGCACGGTGCGGCCCTGCACGGCGACCGTATGCAGATCGATGGCATGCGGGAGATCCCGAGCCCGTCGATTACCCATGTACCGGTGGGCATCAAGCTGATCGGTATGGGCAAAAATCCACGCTCGGAGCCGCTGCACATCGCCGAGCCGAGCAGCTATCTGGCGGTCTCGGAAATTATCTCGCGCTTGTATGCCGCCCCGCCTCAAGGGGACGGCCTGGCACCTGACTGGCAAGTCTTGCTGGCCAATTTGCCACAGACCCCGATGGTCTCGGAAAACTCTGGAACCGTGGTTCTCGACTACGCCGGCAAGCCTTACGTTCGGATCAAGGAGAAGGGCGCATGGCTGCCATACCCGCAAAGGTTCAAGTGAGAAATCAGGCGCTGTCGCGCAATGAACGTGCGGATGACATCGCTCGACTCAAAGTCGAGCTGAGTCTGCCGAGCCTTGAGTACATTGATATCTCGGCACAGCTGGAGCTGAGCCGCGCCCTGCAGCGTTGGCCATTGCTGGTTGATCTGGCGGCGGGCAGCGAGCTGTCGCAGGGCTTGCCGGTGAACCAGCCGATGCGCAAAAACAGGTTCGGAGCGCAATCGTGACAACGCTGAGCTTGCGCGGCGTGCGTGGCGGCGTGGGCGTCAGCTCGTTGCTGGCGGCCGTGGGCTACGCGCTGGAAAGTCTGGGCGAGCGGGTATTGATGATCGATATGTGCCCGGAAAACATGCTGCGCCTGCATTTCAATCTGCCTGCCGCAGAGTCCGCTGGCTGGGCTCGGGCCATGCTGGATGGCGAGGATTGGTCCGCCCAGGCCTGGAGCGTGACGCCCTCACTGCAGCTCTTGCCTTACGGGCAACTGACCCAAGACGAAAGCATGCTCATCGAGGCGCAACTGAGCGACGACCCGCTTATCTGGAGTCGACGTCAGGCGAGTCTGTCGGCGCATTACGACTGGCTTCTGTTCGATGTTCCGCAACGCCTGAGTGGGCACGCGACAATTGGCCCGTGTCTGTTCCCGATCCGGGTGGCTCAGGCGGATGCCGCCTGCCATGTACTGCTGCTCCAGCCATCTGCCGATACCACGCCAGTGCTGGTCAATCGCTTCGATCCCGGCAGCCAGTTGCAGCGTGATTTGCTGTTGATCTGGCGTAAGCATCACGCGTCGCGTCTATTGCCGCTGACGGTGCATGCCGATGAAGCGCTGAGCGAGTCGTTGGCGTGCAAACAGCCTGTCGGCCAATACGCCCCTGACAGTCTTGCCGCGCAGGACGCGCTGAGCCTGGCGACCTGGTGTCTGACTCGCCGCGGTGAGCTGGAATGATCGCTCGTTACTTCCCCTACATGCGGCTGCGTCGCCAATACGACTGTTACCCCCCGACGGCGATGTTGCTGGCGTCGCTGATCTGTCTGGGCTGGCTTTTTTTGCGTCTGGAATCTCCGGTCTGGCAGCGGCTGCTGGAGCAGCGCCAACGCTGGTATCCGCATCTGGCTGGCCAGCCGCCGCGTGCCGGAGATCCTTTGCGTATTGCCTTGCAAAGCATCTGGCTGCTGGTGTTTCGACCCTGGCCGAGCTATCGCCGCCGAGCGGTGCCGCAATGGCTGCGCACCGGCGTACAGATCAACCGGAGCGTCTGGACACGTCTCGGGATGCTGTTTGATAGCTTGCCTGTCCGGCTGACGCAGAGTCGGTCTGTGCATGACAGTGCCAAATGGTGGCAAACCCTGAGTCCTCGGCAGCAGCGCTATTTGAGTTATATCTGCGCCTCCGTCGCCCTGCTTCTGGTGGTGGTGTGCATCACCGAACCCTTCAGCTACTTCTCGCAGATGTTGTTCGTGATTCTGCTGTGGGCGGTGGCAATGCTGATTCGACGCGTGCCGGGGCGTTTTCCGACCCTGCTGTTGATCATGCTGTCGATCATCGTTTCGTGCCGTTATCTATGGTGGCGTTATACCGCGACCTTGAACTGGGACAGCCCGCTGGACCTGGCTTGCGGGATCATGCTGCTGATCGCCGAAACTTACTCCTGGCTGGTCCTGTTGCTCGGTTACATTCAGACCTGCTGGCCATTGCAACGACCTCCGGCGCAATTGCCCCGGGACACGCGCCTGTGGCCTACCGTGGATCTATTGATCCCGACCTACAACGAAGATTTGTCCATCGTGCGCGGCACGGTATATGCCGCGCTGGGCATCGACTGGCCGCACGACAAACTGCGCATCTCGATTCTCGATGATGGCAAGCGCCAAGCCTTTCGACTGTTTGCCGAGCAGGCCGGGGTCAACTACATCACCCGCTCCGATAATAAGCACGCCAAGGCCGGTAACCTGAACCATGCGTTGCAGCAACTCGATGGCGAGTTGGTGGCGATTTTCGACTGCGACCACGTGCCGGTGCGCTCATTCCTGCAGTTGACCGTGGGCTGGTTCCTGCGCGATCCGAAGCTGGCGCTGGTGCAGACACCGCATCACTTCCTGTCCCCGGACCCTTTTGAGCGCAACCTCGACACCTTCCGGCAGCGTCCCAACGAAGGCGAGTTGTTCTACGGTCTGGTACAGGACGGTAACGACATGTGGAACGCCGCGTTCTTTTGCGGCTCATGCGCCGTGCTGCGTCGCTCTGCGCTTGATGATATCGGCGGCTTCGCCGTGGAAACCGTGACCGAGGATGCGCACACCGCATTGCGTCTGCACCGTCGTGGCTGGAATTCTGCCTACGTGCGGATCCCCCAGGCCGCGGGCTTGGCCACTGAAAGCCTGTCGGCGCACATTGGGCAACGGATTCGCTGGGCGCGAGGTATGGCGCAGATTTTCCGTACCGATAACCCGCTGCTCGGCAAAGGCCTGACGATCTTTCAACGCATCTGCTACGCCAACGCGATGCTGCACTTTCTGGCAGGCCTGCCGCGTCTGGTGTTTCTCACTGCGCCTTTGGCTTTTCTGCTGCTGCACGCCTACATCATCTATGCGCCGGCACTGATGATTGTCCTGTACGTGATTCCGCACATGGTTCACGCCAGCCTGACCAACTCCAGAATGCAGGGCGAGCATCGCCTGACGTTCTGGGGCGAGGTCTATGAAACGGTCCTCGCCTGGTACATCGCCCGACCCACCACCGTGGCGTTGTTCAATCCAAAGAAAGGCAAGTTCAACGTCACCGCCAAGGGCGGCCTGATGAGCGAGAACCAGTTCGACTGGGCAATCGCCAGACCCTATCTGGTACTGGCCGCACTCAACGTTCTGGGGTTGGGGTTTGCGGTATGGCGGCTGTTCAACGGCCCCACCAACGAAATCGGCACCATTCTGGTCAGCATGCTGTGGGTGTCTTACAACCTGCTGATTGTGGGGGCCGCGGTGGCGATTGCTGCCGAGGTCCGTCAGGTGCGTGAAACCCACCGTGTCCAGGCCCGCTTGCCTGCCGCCGTGCGTCTGCCGAACGGGCGTTTCTACCCCGGCATGCTGGTGGACTACTCAGATGGTGGCGCAGGTATCGAACTGGATGCGCACTTGAGTTTGCCAATGGGCGAACGGATCAGCCTGTTGATGCAGCGTGGTGAACGCGAGTTTCTGTTTTCCGGAATTGTCAGCCGTAGCCACAAGAACTTCGTCGGTATCTCGCTGAACGAACTGTCTGCGCAACAGAAAATCGACTACGTGCAATGCACCTTCGCCCGTGCCGATGCCTGGTTGAACTGGAGCGAGGATTTCGTCCCGGATCGCCCACTGCACAGTTTCATTGACGTGCTCGGGCTGGGCTTGCGCGGCTATTACCGCCTTTACCAGTACTTGCCTGCCTGGCTGCGTACCTTGGCTCGGCCCTTTGTACGCGTGTGTGCCTGGCTGCTCGGCTATGTGCCGCGCTTCGCCAAACCTGAACCTTATTCCTCATCCTCCCGATCGGTATGTGCCCCATGAGTCGCTCATTTAACTTAACCCTGGCGAGTCTGCTGTTGGTGGCCATGACCTGTGCTCACGCCCAGACAGCAGTGGTTGCCGGCCCTGAAGCCACGGTTTCTGGCATTACGCCAAGCTGGAATGTCACCCGTAATTTTTCGCAATTGGGTCGGCCTTCGGACAGTCTGTTGCTGGGTACGCACAATACCGATCAGTTTGAGTTCACCATGCGCCGCGACCGCATCGCCAGTGATGCCACGCTGCAACTGGAATACACCCCTTCACCGGCGTTACTGCCCACGCTGTCGCACCTGCGGGTTTACCTCAACGAAGTGTTGATGAGCGTCATCCCGATTGAAAAGGATCAGTTGGGCAAGAAAGTCGTCCGCCCGGTGCAGCTTGATCCTCGTTTGATCAGCGACTTCAACCGGGTACGGCTGGAGTTTGTCGGGCATTACACCGACATCTGCGAAGAGCCTTCCAATAGCGCGTTGTGGGTCAACATCGGCCGCACCAGCCAGATTGCGCTGAAAGAGCAGGCGTTGATCATCAAGAACGACCTCGCGTTTTTCCCGATGCCTTTCTTCGATGCTCGCGGTTATGACAAGCCTGTGCTCAACATGGTGTTTGCAGCCTCGCCGACACTGGGCGAGCAGCAGGCCGCCGGGATTCTGGCCTCGTATTTCGGCAGCCTCGCGGCATGGCGCGCCATGACCTTCCCGGTGCTGTTCGATCAGTTGCCTGCGGCAGCGACCGATCAGGTCACGTCATCCGTTGTCTTTGCCACCAATGCCCATCGCCCGGCGTTCCTGGCGGATATGCAACGCTATCCCGCAGTCGATGCGCCGGTGGTGCAGATCATTGATAACCCTAACGACCGTTTCAGCAAAGTGCTGCTGGTGCTGGGGCGTGATGAGACCGATCTGGTCACTGCCGCTCAGGCCCTGGCATTGGGCGGGGATCTGTTTCGTGGTGACCGTGTCGTCATCGACAAACTGCAGCAGATCCAGCCGCGCAAGCCCTACGATGCGCCGAACTGGATGCGCACTGATCGTCCGGTGCGCTTCGCCGAGCTGATCAAGTACCCGGAGCAGTTGCGTGTCAGCGGTCTGCAGCCACTGCCGATCAGCCTGGACATCAATCTGCCGCCGGACCTGTTTGTCTGGCGCAACCAGGGCATTCCGCTGCAAACCAAATACCGCTACACGCCGCCCGCGTACAACGATGGTTCGCGTCTCAACATCAGCCTCAACAACCAGTTCATTACCAGCCTGCCATTGCAGGTCAACAGTAATGACCGGCTTGAAGAGTTGCGCCTTGCGGTGACGTCCAGCGAGTCAGCTAACGTCAACGAAAACCTGTCGGTGCCGGCGCTGAAAATTGGTGACCGTAACAACCTGCGCTTCAACTTCAGTTTCGCCACGACCAACAGCGGCTCACAGCGCGATCGCTGCCAGACGTCATTGCCGGTAGACACGCAAGCAGTGATCGATGACCAATCGAGCATTGATATGTCGGGCTATCACCACTACATGGCCATGCCTGATCTGGCTGCCTTCGCGCGCAGCGGTTTCCCGTACAGCCGCATGGCAGACCTCTCCGAAAGCGTCGTGTTGCTGCCATCTCAAGCCAGTGCCGTGCAACTGAGCACTTACCTTGAGGCCGTCGCGGGCATCTCGGCCCGCTCCGGATTACCGGCGATGAACCTCAAGGTCAGCGATAACTGGGCCGAGGCGTCCAAATACGACGCGGACCTGCTGGTGCTCGGTGCTTTCGCCCCAGACATGCGCGATAACCGCGACATGAATCTACTCCTGGATCGCTCCCGTAACTGGCTACTCAAAGCCAACCAGCAAGGGCCGGGCTACGCCTCGGTCATCAAGGGTGAAGGCAGCCCGGTGGGTAACCGAGTCGAGGTTTCGGCCCAAGGCCCGATTGCTGCGATCGTTGGCTTGCAGTCGCCCAACCATGATCAGCGCAGCGTCGTCGCGCTGCTGGCGACCACCGACGCCGACTACGGCTTGCTACGTGAGACGCTCGGCGACAGCGGCAAGATGGATGCGGTCGCCGGTTCGGTCGCGTTGATCCGCAGCAGTGGCGTCAGTAGCCAAGTGGTCGGCGATCATTACTTTGTCGGCGAACTGCCGTGGTGGCTGATGCTCTGGTTCAAGCTTTCCAATCATCCTGTCCTGCTGGCATTCATGGCGGTCGGCGGGGTGTTGCTCAGTGCGTTTCTGATCTGGCGCTTGCTGCAGTGGGCGGCTCGTCGCCGTCTGGCTTATGAAGAGTAAGTCGTCGGTGAATATCCTGGGGTTATCGCTGTTCACGGTTGCCTTGTCGTTTCTGACACAGCAAGCGCAGGGTGCGCCCGCGTGTAACTGGCCTGCGTGGGAAAGCTACAAGCAGCATATGGTCAGCCCTGAAGGGCGGGTTATCGACCGCTCCACCCAGCAGCAGATCACCACGTCTGAAGGGCAGAGCTACGGCCTGTTTTTTGCGCTGGTGGCCAACGACCGGGACAGCTTTGAACGCTTACTGAACTGGACCCGCGATAACCTCGCCGGCGGCGACCTCGCGAGTCGCTTGCCTGCCTGGCAATGGGGGCTGGATAAGACTGGCCAGTGGCAGGTGCTCGATCCCAACAATGCCAGTGATGCTGATCTGTGGATCGCCTACAGCCTGCTGGAGGCGGGGCGTCTCTGGCGCAGGCCGGATTACTTGCAACTGGGCAATCACGTGCTTTGGCGCAGTGCCGCCCAGACCTTGCGCAAACTGCCGGAGCTGGGCCTGATGCTGTTGCCTGGAGACGTAGGGTTCGAGTCCGCTCAGGGCTGGCGTTTGAACCCCAGCTATGTGCCGCCGCAACTGTTTGCCCGCTTTGCTTTGATCGCCCCGATATGGTCCGAAGTGGCGAAAAACTCCCGTCGTCTGTTGATCGATAGTTCTCCTAAAGGCTTCGCCCCGGACTGGCTGATATGGCAGGCCGGGCAGGGCGGGATCATTGAAGGGCAAAACGCCAAAGGCAGCTACGACGCCATTCGCGTCTATCTCTGGTCAGGCATGTTGGCGCCCGATGCGCCAGAGCGAGCCTCGCTGCTGGCGCACCTCAAACCCATGGCCGAAGCAACGGCGAGGTTGGGCTTCGTGCCCGAACAGGTAGCCACCGCAACCGGCGAGCAAACCGGCACCGGCGCTGTGGGGTTCTCGGCGGCGCTCTTGCCGCTGCTTGCCAACGACAGCGCTGCGTTGTCTACCCAGCGCGAGCGTCTGCGCCTGAACCCGCCCTTGGCTGATGCTTATTACAATCAGTCGCTGCTGATGTTCGGACAGGGCTGGGATGAACAGCGCTATCAATTCGACAAGGATGGGCGCTTGCAACCGAACTGGGCAGCGTCATGCAAAAAGTGAGTCCTCTACCCACTTCGGCTTGCCGGCGCTTACCCAACGCAACACTCAAGGCTTTGGCGCTGTGCAGTGCTTTGTCCCTGTCCGGCTTGAGCGGTGCGGCATTCAGTGCCAACGCGCCGGTTACGCCTCAGGACCAACAACAGTGGCTGCTGCAACAGGCACGCGTGGGCGAGGCGTTGTATCGCGAAGATCTGGTCAGCGATGCCATGGCGCGACTGGAGCTGATTGCGCCCAATCACCCTCAAGTGCTGGTGGGGAAAATCCGCCAGGCGCTGGCCGACAAAAGCGCGCCACTCAACACCGCCTGGATCGAGCAACTGATGGCTCGTCTGCGTCAGCAGGGGCCAGACACTGCGGCATTGCGTCAGGCTACGGCGCTGATCCGGCTTAACAGCCCGGAAGGTCTGCGACAGCTGCAACAGGCGCGTTTACTGGCTGCCGCCGGACGTTTCGATCAGGCGAGCGAGGCCTTCGAGCAGTTGTTTGGCAACGAGCCGCCGGACCTGCCTTCAGCGCTGGAATACTGGAGTGCGCGCAGTCGCATCAGCGGTCAGCGGCCTGTGGTGATCGAGCATCTGCAGAGCCTTGATCGCGACTATCCGGGCAATGCCAGCGTGCGCCAGATGTTGGTTGGCCTGCTGTTTGCGGAGGGGCGTAATGACCAGGCGCTGGCGGTGCTGCATCAGTTGGCGGCCGATCCGCAGGCGAGCAACAACGCGGCCGAGCGCGAGTTCATCTATCTGAGCACTTTGCCGGTAAGCACTGAAACGGTTGGCAGGTGGCAGGCTTTTCTCGGCTACTACCCGTTTTCCACGTTCAAGAAGGATGCTGCCCAGCGGCTGGCTGAACAGCAACGTCTGCTCGCCGATCCTGCGTGGCAGGCGGGTGCTCAGGGCAAGCGTCTGCTCGAGCGCGACAACCCCGCCGACAATCCTCAGGCGGAAGCGCTATTGCGTCGCGCAGTTAAAGCCTATCCGCAGGACTCAAGCTTCTATGGCGCTTTGGGTACCGCTTTGATGCGCCAGGATAAATACCCGGCAGCCCTTGAAGCGTTTTCTGTTGCGCTGACCAAGGAGCAAGACACTTACTACATCAGTAAGTGGCAAGACCTGCAGCAGCTGACCCGCAACTGGTTGATCCTTCAACAGGGCGACGAAGCCTTGCAGCGCAAGGATTACGCCAAGGCGCGCAAGGCGTATCAGCAGGCCCGAACCCTGAATCCAAATGCTGCCGCGCCATTGATCGGTCTATCCGGTGTGGCCCTTGGCGAAGCTGATGACATCGGCGCCGAAGCGCTGCTATTGCAAGCGCGCAAGGTTGAGCCGAACAACACCAGCGTGCTGCGTGCCTTGGTGCGCTTGTACCGCGGGCAGTCCAGTGCCAAGGCCGAAGCCTTTCTTGATGGTTTGCCAGCCAGTAACCAGGCTGAATTTGCAGCCTTGCGTCAGAGCTTCGAGCTGGAGCGTTTGAACCTGCAAGCCGACTTGCTCAGCGAGCGCTCTGACTGGGTGCAACTGGTGCCGCTGCTGAAAAAGATCCGTCAGTTGGACCCGGATAATCCCTGGCTGACGTATCGTCTGGCCGCTGCCGAGATAGCCTTGGGTAGACCTGCACAAGCCGATGACGCATTTAGCCAACTGTTGGCGCGTCAAGGTAATAATCCCGAAGCGCGTTACGCACATGGCCTGTACCTGGCCAACGTCAATCGTGATCACGATGTGCTGAACAGTCTTGGTCAAATTCCGTCCAGCGCATGGACGGACAACATGCGCGAACTGGCAGCACGGATCAAACGCAGGCAATTGCTCGCCCAGGCCCAACAGTTGCGTGATGCCGGGCGTGAACCGCAGGCGATAGCCTTGCTGCGGGCAAATAATCCGACACCGGACGATTTCGCCACGCTGGCCGACTGGGCCATGCAACGGGCTGATTACCCCGAGGCCGAGAGCGAGTACCGCAAGGTGCTCAGAGAGGATCCGCAGAACGCCGAAGCTCAGTTGGGTCTGATCGAAGTGCAGATTGCGACAGGACGTATGCCTCAGGCGCATGCGGCACTGAAGAACATGGTCGTGGCGCCTTCCGCTCCGGTGGGCTGGCAGCGACGTCTGGCCAATGCCTGGTCGGCGGTGGGTGAAAAGGACAAGGCCAATGCGATCTTTGCCCAGTTGCTGAAAACCCCGCAGACCGACCCATTGTTGTACCGCGATGCCGCGCGTCTTATGGCCAGGGAACACCCACAACAGGCGCTGGATAACTACGCCCTGAGCATGGCCTCGGCCGGGTTGATCTCCAGTGCTCAGGCCAGCCCTCGAGATAACGTCGCCATGACCGAGGCCAGTCGTGCCAAGGACGGCGACGACTGGCTGCCGCGAAGTCTGCGCAGCGATGTCGATGAGCTGTACAAAAGCCAGAATCCGACAGTCAATCTGTACCGCGATTTTGCCTGGCGCACGGATAACACCGCGCCGGGGATTTCCGACCTCAACACCCAGACCACTATTTTGCGTATCGACGCGCCGTTTGCCGAGGGGCAGGGGTTTGTGCAGGCCGAACAGGTCGACCTTGACGCGAGTGCCTTCGACACCGACGCCGACGGTCTGCATCGGGAAACATTCGGCACCTGTGCCGTCCAGTTCCGTGACCGAACCACGGGTGCACTGGCTGCGAATGGCTGTCGCAGTACCTCGCAAAGCACTTCCGGGCCGGGCCTGGCCGTGGGCTGGAAAAACGCCCAGTGGGCTGTGGACCTGGGCCATACACCGCAAGGTTTTGAAGTGGGCAACTGGTTGGGCGGTATCGCCTACAGCAGTGACTGGCGATCCATCGGCTGGACGCTGACGGCTTCGCGCCGCCCGGTGAGCAACTCGGTGGTGTCCTATGCGGGCGCTGTTGATCCTGTAACCGGCACCCGTTGGGGCGGCGTGACCAGTAACGGCCTGACGTTGAGTCTGAGTCATGACGAGGGCGGCGTGGATGGCGTATGGGCCAGCTTTGGCAGCCATTGGTTGCGTGGCACAAACGTGGTCGACAATCAGCGGCTCTCTGCCATGACCGGCTATTACTATCGGCTGATGGACCGCGCCAACGAGCGCATGCGTACCGGTCTGACGCTGATGTACTGGGGCTACGACAAGGACCTCAGTGAATACACGCTGGGGCAAGGCGGTTACTACAGCCCGCAACAGTACTATTCGATTGGCGTACCGTTCAGCTATGCCTGGCGCAACGCTGACTGGTCGGTCCAGCTGGACAGTTCAGTGGGCTGGTCTTTCTCCAAGACCGACAGCAGCGATCTGTATCCTCTGGACGGACCTGCTGGCAAGTTCTTCAGCCAGGCGGCAGCCGCCGGGCTGGATATCGATGGCAGCACTACCCTGACCAAAGACGCGAGCAGCAGCACTGGCGCAAGTGTACGTTTGCAAGCTTCTCTGGAGCGACGCCTGAGCGATCATCTGGTGCTCGGCTCGGGCATCGCCCTGCAACATAGCGAAGGCTACGCGCCGAGTCGCGCGATGCTTTATCTGCGCTACACGTTTGATGAGTGGCAAGGCAATCTGCCGATGCCGATCG
The DNA here is from genome assembly GCF_040224095.2 of Pseudomonas caspiana. Classification (NCBI taxonomy): domain Bacteria; kingdom Pseudomonadati; phylum Pseudomonadota; class Gammaproteobacteria; order Pseudomonadales; family Pseudomonadaceae; genus Pseudomonas; species Pseudomonas caspiana. The sequence continues at coordinate 534,398 of NZ_CP167995.1, forward strand.
AAGCGGTAACGCCTTATGCGGACATGCGTTAAGGCCGGATGGGGAGGGCAGGGCGAGACGGCTGTCCGAGCGGTCAGCTTTTCGCCCGTCGGTCGCTTAAAACCGGGCTTTATACGTGGGTATGATTTCACGATCGCTCTGGGCTGGTTACCGTGCAGGCCATGAGTGCGCAGATCATCGGCACTTTTACTCATTGGTATCGAAGGTAACTGGTTTTGGCTAAATCCCCGGTGATCGCGGTCGTCGACGACGACACAGCAGTCCGCACTGGCATCGACAGTCTTGTTCGCTCTCTGGGGTTCGTCGCCTGCCTGTTCGCTTCGGCCGAGGAGTTCCTGATATCGCCCTTTCTGCAAAAGGCTGATTGCCTCATCACCGACGTGCAAATGCCCGGCATGAGTGGCGTTGAATTGCATGAGCATCTGAGCCGTCAGGGCCTGCAGATCCCAACCATCTTCATTACCGCCTTCCCTGAAGAATCCGTGCGCAGACGCGCAATGACCGGCAGCGCCGTGGGCTTCCTGAGCAAACCCTTCAATGCCCAGGTGCTGATCGATTGCATCGAATCGGCTTTCCCGGTGGTTTGAGTCTCGCTGTAAACGAATTGCAGCAGTGACACCGCGCAGTCGTACAGCAAACACGGGTCATGTAGGAGTGAGCTTGCTCGCGATTCGGTCTATTGGTCGACGAATGTATCGCCTGAACCGACACTATCAAGAACTCCGCTTTCGCGACCCCCGTTAGCGCCTACAAATTCGATGTTTGTTGCGCGACAGTGCGACGCCTGGATGAATGGTGCGCATTCAGAGATGCAGGTTACTTCCCCAATTCCAGCGCCTCGGCCATGCGCACCAGTTCTGCAAATGACTTGGCGTTCATTTTCTTCATGGCATGACCGCGGTGGATTTTGACGGTGATTTCGCTCAGGCCGATTTCTCCGGCAATCTGTTTGTTCATCAGGCCTGACGCCGCCAAGGCCATGATCTCTTTCTCTCGAGGGGTCAGGGTCTCGAAGCGTGTGCGTACTTCATGGGCGTTCTTGTTGGCTTGCCGACTGCTTTTATCTTTTTCCAGTGCCGAGGTCACCGCATCCAGCAAGTCCTGTTCGCGAAAAGGTTTGGCGAGGAAGTCCACAGCGCCGGCCTTCATGGCGCGTACGGTCATGGCGATGTCACCGTGGCCCGTCATGAACACAATGGGCAGGTTGACGTTGGCGCGGACCAGTTCGTTCTGAAAGTCCAGGCCGCTGGTGCCTTGCAGCCGAACGTCAAGCACCAGGCAACTGGGCACGTCAGGTCGCTGGAACTGAGTGAAGTCTGCCACCGAAGGAAACGTCTCGACCCGCAGGCCAATGGAACGCAGCAAGCTGCTCAAAGCGTCGCGCAGGGCGGCGTCGTCATCGACAATGAACACGATCGGATCGTGGCTGACTTTGACAGCGCTTCGGTTCATCGGATGATCATCATTCATGAGTTGTCTCTGCTTGTCGGGGGAGGGCGAAGAGCAGCGTGGCTCCTTCACCAGGCTGGCTCTGGGCCCAGATCCGACCACCGTGCGCTTCGATGATCGAGCGACAGATCGACAACCCCATACCCATGCCTTCAGGTTTCGTAGTGAAAAATGCATTGAACAGACGACCCATGTCGTCGGGCTTGATACCCGGTCCGGTGTCGCGCACCTCTACGACTATTTCGTTTTGCGCATCGTGGCGCAATAGCAGGTGCATCTTGCGCGGCGAACCCTGGCTGCCGACCATGGCCTGCATGCCATTGATCAGCAAGTTGATCAGCACTTGCTGCAACTGAATCCGGTCGCCCATGACACTCGGGGCGTCGATGGCAATGTCCTGCACCAGTTCGACCCGGGCGCGTTGAATCTCCCGAGCGACCAGACTGACGGAGTCCTCAATGACTTCGCGCAAGTCCACCGGCACCCATTGCGGATCGGCTTTACGCGACAGAGCCCGAATACGCCGGATCACTTCACTGGCCCTGAAGGTTTCGCTGAGAATGCGCTCTAGCGCCTGAGCGGCTTCGTTGATATCCGGCTCGCGGCGATTAAGCCAGCGTAGCGAAGCTTCAGCGTTGGTCGTTACCGCCGCCAGAGGTTGGTTCACTTCATGCGCAATCGATGCAGCCAGTTCGCCCAGCGTCGTGACCCGGGTAACGTGAGCCAGCTCGGCCTGTGAGCGGTGCAGCGCTTCTTCGGCCTGCTTGGAGGCCGTTACGTCCATCAACGCCCCGACGTACTCGCAATTACCGTCCTGATCGTGGGTCAGGTGCGCGAGCATGTGCAAATGTTTGATGCGCCCGTCAGGCATCAACAGACGATGTTCCACACTGAGATCCGGAGTCAGGTTGCGGGCCTGGGCAATAGCGTCCAGCACCAGCACCAGGTCATCGGGATGCGTTCTTTGCAGAACCCGGTCCATGGACGCGTGAGAGCCGGACTCATACTCGAAGATCCGCTGGGTTTCTTCGGACCAGTGCATTTCCAGATCCGGAACACGAAAGCCGATGCTGCCGGTACGGCTGAGACGCTGAGCGTCGATCAGGAAGGCTTCGCTGCGCCGCAAGGCTTCATGAGCCTCGGCGAGCAGGCAGACTTGCTCCTGCAAACGGTCATTCACGGCCTTGTTGCTGCGCGCCAGTACCGTGGTGATCCCAATCGCAGCGATACTCACCAGACAACGGGCAACAGCAGGCAGCTCGGCGTCCTGGCCGTGGGTCAGCAAAAAGGAAATGATCGTCAGCGACAGACAACTCAGGGCCACGATCGTCAGGCCATGTCGGCTGAAGATATTCACCGACAACAGAATGACCGCGACGTAAAGCACCGCCACCGCAACGTCCAGCGACGTCACGGTATCGATGATGAACACCACAGTGGTGATGGCGACAGCGACCAGACGAAGCAGTAAAGATGAGGAGCGAGCGTTGAGACCTGAGCCGGTGTGCCCGGCAGACAGCGAAACGGGTGTATTCATGCTGAATGCTTCATGCCCTTGATGGCTGCCCGACAACCGCACTGAACAGCTTCTGATCCTTGAATGGGCATAGCGGTAAACAACGAACAACCGCGTGCCGGTGTGGGGCGAATTTTAAGCGGTGCAGTTGTTTCAACCTATAGCCAGAGTGGTTATTTTTGGAACGTTTGTGCTTTTGCTTGTGCTTCAGTGGGCAGCAATGCTCCATGAAGACCCGGTCGAAAACTCAAATAGTCGAGCGTTTACGCGAACTGTTTCGCTCATAGTCAATTGTAGAATTATCAGCCACTGCCGATGTATGAACACATGAGCATGGATATTGCAGCAGTTGTAATGCTGAGCGAGTGAGCGAACGTATTTATTTGACGCCAGTTAAGTGGTCTAAACGATTGTTTAATAAGGCATGTGTTCAATAAGGTTCGATTTTCTCGCCAATAAAATGAAACCCGCTGATACTTGCGCCAGAACTCTTTTGCAGTGAGAAACAATGCAATGCCGATGATTCCCTTGGTGATTTGCGACGACTCAAACATGGCCCGCAAGCAATTGCTGAGGGCGTTACCTGCTGAGTGGGGCGTGTCGGTCACGCAGGCGACCAACGGGCTCGAAGGCCTGGATGCGGTGCGTCGCGGGCTGGGTGAGGTCATGTTGCTGGATTTGACCATGCCGGTCATGGATGGCTACGAGACGCTGGCGGCCATTCGCAAAGAGAATCTCGACGCCAGGATCATTGTTGTCTCCGGTGACGTTCAGGATGAGGCCGTGCGTCGGGTCATGGAGTTGGGTGCGCTGGCGTTTATCAAAAAGCCGGCTGATCCCGATGAACTGAAGGATACGCTGACCCGCTTGGGGTTGTTGGGTGAGCCTGCCGCAGTGCCGTCCATCGAGCCTGCGATGACTGGCGCGATTATCAGTTTTCAGGATGCGTTCCGCGAAACCATCAACGTTGCCATGGGCCGCGCCGCCGCATTGCTGGCCAAGGTATTGGGCGTGTTCGTGCAGTTGCCGGTGCCTACCGTCAACATGTTCGAAGTGGGTGAACTGCACATGGCGTTGGCGGACGCGCACAGCAGTGATCGGTTGACCGCCATCTGTCAGGGCTACATCGGCGGCGGTATCGCGGGCGAAGCGTTGTTGATCTTCCATGACTCTGACATTGCCGACATGGGCACGCTGATGCACCGCGACTCGTCGGACTACACCGACGAAGAAATGCTCCTGGACCTGTCCACGATCCTGATTGGTGCATGCCTGAGCGGCATCGCCGAGCAAATCGACGTGGAGTTCTCCCAAGGGCATCCGCAGATGTTGGGTTCGCAAGGCGGCATTGACGACCTGATCCGTATCAACCAGACCCGCTGGCAGAAAACCCTTGCTGTAGAGATCAGCTACAGCGTTGAGGGGCATAGCATCAACTTCGACTTGCTCATGCTGTTCACCGAAGACTCGGTAGATCGCCTGACGAAAAAACTTGCGTACTTGATGAGCTGACCCATGAGTAATCAGATCGATATCAAAGAGCTTCATTGGTTGCTGACGGTCACCCAGAACATCGACGTGGGTATCGTCGTGCTCGACCGCGACTATCGCGTACAGGTCTGGAACACGTTCATGGAGAACCGCTCCGGCGTGGTGCCGTATGACGCGGCCGGGCAGTCGATCTTCAAGTTGTTCCCTGAACTCAACCCGATGTGGTTCAGCAAGAAAGTCGACAACGTAATTACTCTGGGAACTCCAGCATTCACTATCTGGGAGCAGCGTCCTTACCTGGTGCGGTTCAAGAACTACCAGCCTATTACCGGGCGGGAAGACTTCATGTACCAGAACACCACCATGTTCCCGCTGCGCTCGACCACCAGCGAAATCACTCATATCTGTCTGGTGATCTACGACGTGACAGACGTCGCCACCAACCGGCATTTATTACAAACCGCCAACAACGAATTGCAGAAGCTTTCCAGTACCGATCGCCTCACGGGCCTGTACAACCGGGGTCATTGGGAAGAGCTGCTCAAACTCGAATACGCACGCCATAGCCGCTACGGCGCGGTGTCATCGCTGGTGATGTGCGATATCGATCACTTCAAGCACATTAACGATACGTTCGGGCATCAGGCGGGTGACAAGGTGATTCAGCGTGTCACCGAGGTTATGCGCAGCCATGTGCGTGATGCTGACATTGCCGGGCGTTACGGTGGCGAAGAGTTCGCCGTGCTTCTGCCTGCTACCACCAAAGCCGGTGCTTCGGTGTTCTGCGAGCGTCTGCGCAAAGCGGTGGAGGCCGAGACCGTGCAGCACGAGGGACAGGCGATCAAATGCACAATCAGCCTGGGCGTTGCCGACCTTTCCAAGCCGACCAGCGATTACAAGACGGTCATTGCATGGGCTGAGCAAGCGCTTTATCAGTCGAAGAAAAACGGTCGCAATCAGGTTTCGGTGGACGAATAAGCCGCCGATTGCTGGTAGGATCGACGTTTTTCCGGCGACGATCACGGACATCATGCGACCTCAATCCACACTCACCGTAACCCCTGTCGACCAGCCACTGATCGGGCGTGTGAGCCCGCCCGGCTCGAAATCCATCACTAATCGCGCGTTGCTGCTGGCTGGCCTGGCCAAAGGCACCAGCCGTTTGAGCGGCGCGCTCAAGAGTGACGACACGCGCGTGATGTCTGAAGCCTTGCGCCTGATGGGCGTGCAGGTGGATGAACCGGATGACAGCACATTTGTGGTCACCAGCACCGGCCAGTGGCTTGCGCCTCGGCAAGCGCTTTTTCTGGGTAACGCAGGCACCGCGACGCGTTTTCTGACGGCGGCGCTGGCCAACTTCCAGGGTGACTTTGTCGTTGATGGCGACGAGTACATGCGCAAGCGTCCGATCGGCCCTCTGGTCGATGCCTTGCAGCGCATGGGCGTCGAGGTCAGCTCGCCGACGGGCTGCCCTCCTGTCGCAATCAAAGGGCAGGGTGGTCTGGCGGCGGGTCGTATTGAAATCGACGGCAACCTCTCCAGCCAATACGTTTCGGCCCTGTTGATGGCCGGGGCCTGTGGCAAAGGCCCGATTGAAGTGGCGTTGACCGGCAGCGATATCGGCGCGCGTGGCTATGTCGATCTGACGCTGGCTGCGATGAAGGCGTTTGGTGCTGAAGTCGAAGCGCTCAGCGATACCGCCTGGAAAGTGTCGGCCACCGGGTACAAAGCGACGGACTTCCACATCGAGCCGGATGCCTCTGCAGCCACTTACTTGTGGGCGGCGCAGGCAATTACCGGCGGCGCTATTGATCTGGGCGTGGCAACTGAAGACTTCACTCAGCCTGACGCCTTGGCCAGCCAGTTGATCGAGCGTTTCCCGAACATGCCGTCAGTCATCGATGGTTCGCAAATGCAGGACGCGATCCCGACTCTGGCCGTGCTTGCCGCCTTCAACAATCAGCCAGTACGTTTTGTGGGCATCGCGAACCTGCGGGTCAAGGAATGTGACCGTATTTCCGCGTTGTCCCAGGGCCTGTGTGCCATTGCGCCGGGGCTGGCGGTGGAAGAAGGCGACGACTTGATCGTCCACGCCGATCCACAGTTGGCAGGTCGCACTGTGGATGCATTGATCGACACTCACGCTGACCACCGCATCGCGATGTCCTTTGCCCTCGCCGGGCTGAAAATCGCCGGTATCAGGATTCAGGATCCGGATTGCGTCGGCAAGACCTATCCCGGTTACTGGGATGCGCTGCAGTCGCTGGGCGTCAAGGTTCAGCGGCAGGATTGATCCTCAGGTTTGGAATGCATGTCCTGTAGGAGCTGCCGAAGGCTGCGAAGCTGTTGCCAGACAGACCGCAATCGCAGCCTTCGGCAGCTCCTACAAGTTCGGCGTCTGCCTGTCGTCGAAGGAATCTGTCGCGTAATCTCCTGCTAACAGCACGCTACGCCGTTGCCACGGCGCTTTCAGCCAATGCTGCTTTTGCCGCTCTGGCATCATGAACAACCCCTTAATGTTCAGCATGTCGTCGCTTCCTAAAGCTGATCCCGCAAAGGTGAGCAGTGGAAGGCACTGTTTGCCGAACAGGCTCCGGATATCGATTAGTGTGTCTATCCGGAGCGCCGCAGGCCACTGCAGGGTGTTGTACCGTTTGCCCTTGTCACAGGCCATTGGCTAATCCGGAGAATGTTTAATGTCACAGCTAAAAGCTTTGCTGTTGGTCCGTGCTGACGGCAGCCAAACGGGGACCTTTTTAACGTGCGGTTCCTTGAGCGTCGGTGATCCATTTGCGGATGTGCGTGAAATCGCCTGCGCAGGCGCTGACGGTGTCAGTGCTGGTGTGATCAACTCCAGCGGCGCTTGGAGCTGCGAGGCCTACCCATTCACTGAAATGCTCGTGGTTCATCGTGGTCACGTCAGCTTGCGCGCTAATGGTAAAACGCTCGAAATCGGCCCCGGCGAAAGCGTGGTTATCGGACAGGGAAGTGCCTGTCGGATAGATGCAGCAGAGGGCAGCCTTTGGGCTTTTTGCGCCGTCATTAGCTCCGCGCCATCGACGCAGCCAGCGCTGACCTGGATCGACAGGCAAGTCGCGCTTGAACCGGCAGCAGCCCCCGAGGCGAGCATTCTGATTGGCCCGACGCCTCAGTGCCGTTCACACACTACCTACGAAGACCCGAACAGTTCACTGCGCATCGGCGTCTGGGATTCGACGCCTTATGCCCGTGGCGGCCGACCTCACAAAGTGCATGAGTTGATGCATTTGATCGAAGGGCAGGTGACGCTTACCGACGCAGACGGAACGGCGCTGACCGTCAACACCGGAGAGACTGTATTCGTTCCGCAAGGCGCGAGCTGTGCGTGGCAGAGCGATGTGTATGTGCGTAAGTACTACGTGGTGGTTTGATTGGATTTGAATGCACCGCATCCCCTGTAGGAGCGCACGAGCACCGCGAGGCCGCGATAGCGGCGTGTCAGGCAGACCGATATCGCGGCCTCGCGGTGCTCGTGCGCTTCTACAGGGATCTGTGTTTGATCCCTTGAATCGCCCGGTAACTCAAACTGAACCCCAGCTCAGCCGCCTCTCCCTGTTGCAACAACCGCAACCCTGGATGCTCCGGCAGATGGTGGGCATTTACCGGATGGCTGACGGGCTCAAAGCAGAAAAAATCCAGTCCGGGCGGGCAGAACACCAGAAAGAATTCACTACCGGTGGCCCGGCATTCAAGCTCATAACCCAGGTCCGGCTGGCTGATCAGGCCATTGCCATCCCATTCGGTAAAGCCGTTATCGAGTCGGGCCTTTGGCAGGCTGTTCAGCGAATTGAAGTCCCATTCGGCTGGTAGATTTTCAAGTTGCGTGGGCAGCCCGTCTTCATCGGTCAGCCAGACCTGCGAAGCTTTGGCCTGTAACCGGGTATTGGCCGTACGCGGCAGGTAAGGATGCAGACCCAACCCGTGCCAGGCGGCGCGCGGGTCCAGATGAGTCACCTTTAAAGTGATGCTCAGCGTGCCGTCCTGCAAGCTGAAACGTAACTGCGCGCGATAAGCGAAGGGGATGCTGCTTTCCAGTTGCAGGCAGGCATGCTGCGGGCTTTGCTCGATTACCTCCCATGGCTGTTGCCAGGCGCTGCCATGAATTGGTAAAGCATCGTTGGCGCTGTTGGGCTCAAGCGCGAACCAGCCATCAGGGCTTTCAAAGCCCCCGTCGCTGATTCGGTTTGACCAGGGCGCCAGCGGATAGCAGGCCAGTTTGCGTGCAGTTCCGGCGCTCAGGGCTTCGTCGTTGCTGGGGCGCAGCAGCGGCTGACCGCTGGCGATCACACTCCAGTTAACGATGCTGCCGCCGGTTTGCGGGGCGAGCGTCAGTCGGGTGATGCCATCTTCGAGCGTCAGGATTGCCGGGTGCATGATGATCCGCCGTATGAGTACAGGTTAGGGCTCAAGCCGTTTTGCGACGCCAGGTCAGCAGCACAATGCCGGTGACCACAATCAGGCCGCCAATGATCTGGCCGCCGCTGAGCAATTGATCAAGAATCAACCAGCCAAACAACAGACTCGCCACCGGTTCGATGTTCATCACCGGTGCGTTGCGGGCCATGTCCAGACGGTTTACGCAAATGAACAGCAGGGAAAAACCCACGCCGTAAAGCGTGACCAGACAGGCCAGGGCGGTCCAGCCGGTGGCGCTGGAGGGCAATGACACGCCGCCCGGCAGCACGCCGCTGAAACCCGCCAACGCAGCGGCGCTGAATACAATCAACATGGTCAGCATGCTGCGCACGGTGCCGCGCAGCGACGAGAGTTTATGGTCGGTGATCCACAGCGCGCAGGCGAAAACACCCGCCGCGCCGAAGCCAAAAGCGATGCCTTCGAGCCATTGAGCTTCGGTGCTGTGTTGGCTCGACAGGCGCTCTGGTACGTCCAGCGCAAAGACCAGACCGATCAGAATAAAACCCATCAGCAGGGCGGCACGAGCGGTCGGCCTGGCGCCGCCTAACGCCCAGGTGAGCAAGGCCAGCAGGATGGGAGCAACGTTGGCGATCAGCAATGCCAGCGCTACCGGAATTCGGGCAACAGCCGAGTAGATGCAGAAACTTTGTGCCGCGATCAGCAAGCCCAGCAGCAATTGCCAGCGCCAGGTTCTGGCGGTCAGGTTCGGACGTTCGCGCTGCCAGAGCACCAGGCCCGTCAGGACCAGCAAAGTTACGCCCGAGCGACAGAGAATCGCCAGCAGCAAGCCGGTGTCATGGTCGAAGGCGATACGCGCGGCAATGTGGTTGCCTGCGAAAGCACAGGCGAGAAGGGCGAGGAGCAATACAGCGATGTGGCGTGGAAACAAAGCAGGAGCAGACATGAGCAACCAGCCTCCTTGGCTGGACAACAAAGGCAGGCGCAGATGATCTGTAGGAGTGAGCTTGCTCGCGATGGCGTCAGATCTTTCAAAGATTTTTGAATGACATATCAAATCGCGAGCGAGCTCACTCCTACAGTTTTTGCTGCTATCTCGAGGCCTTACAACACCACACTCGGCAACCACAGGGAGATTGCAGGGATATAGGTCACCAGCATCAGCACCAGGAACAGTGCCAGGTAAAACGGCAGCAGGGCTTTCACAGTGGCTTCGATGGTGACTTTACCCACCGCAGCACCGACGAACAGCACGGCGCCAACCGGCGGTGTGATGAGCCCGATACCCAGGTTCACCAGCATGATCATGCCGAAGTGCACAGGGTCCACGCCCACGCCCACGATCACGGGCAACAGGATTGGGGTCAGGATCAGGATCAGCGGCGCCATGTCCATCACGGTACCCAGCAGCAGCAACATGACGTTGATGCACATCAGGATTACGTAACGGTTATCCGACAGCGTCAGGAACGCTGTGGTGATCTTCATCGGGATTTCCATCAGCGTCAGGATGTAACCGAAGCTGGCGGCGAAACCGATCAGAATCATCACGATGGAAATGGTACGCGCCGCCCGGTGCATCAGTTTGGGCAGGTCGCGCCATTTGTAGTCGCGGTAGATGAACATGGTGACGAAGAATGACCAGACCACAGCAATGGCTGCCGACTCGGTCGCCGTGAAAATACCCGACAGGATACCGCCGAGGATGATGACCATGGCCATCAGACCCCAGAGCGCTTCACCGGCGATTTTGATCGCCTGACGCAGCGGGATCACTTCACCTTTCGGGTAGTTGCGCTTGCGGGCGAAGATCATGCACAGGCCCATCATCACAGCGCTGAGCAACAGGCCCGGCCCGATACCGGCCATGAACAGCGACGCAATGGAGACCGTGCCACCAGCCGCCAGCGAGTACAGCACCGAGTTGTGGCTCGGCGGTGTCAGCAAGGCTTGAACCGAGCCGCTGACCGTGACCGCCGTGGAGTAGTCACGTGGATAGCCAGCGCGCTCCATTTCCGGAATCAGTACCGAACCTACCGAGGCGGTGTCCGCTACCGAGGAGCCGGAGATGGCGCCGAAGAACGTCGAAGCAACGATGTTCACCAGAGACAGACCGCCGCGTACGAAACCGACCAGTACCGCAGCAAACGCCACCAGCCTTCGTGACATGCCGCCTTCGGCCATGATCGCGCCCGCGAGGACGAAGAACGGGATCGCCAACAGCGAGAATTTGTTCACGCCGCCTGCGATCTGGATCATCAGCGCGTCCGCTGGAATATCAATCCACCATGCACCAATCAGCGCGGAAAGACCCAGCGCGTAAGCGACCGGCATGCCGATCAGGATCAGTGCGATAAAGCTGCCTAACAGTATTAGAGCGTCCATTTATGCGGCACCTTCACTTTCTTCAATCACGTCGAACCGCATGACAGCCCGGTGGCTTTGGTCGCCCAGAAAAAGTCTTTCAAGGACGAAAATCAGGGTCACGATGCCGCCAATCGGAATGGGCAGATACGAGATACCAACACGCAGGAACGGCAGCTCCCCGATGTATTGATTCCAGGTCGTGCCGCACAGCTTGAAACCTTTGATAATCATGAACAGCGCGACGATAGCCATCAGCACTTGCACAACTACGGCGGCAATTTTGCGCACCTGAGCAGGCATACGATCGACGGCCATGGAGACGGCCATGTGCGCACCGGCACGGTAGCTGGCTGCTGCACCGAAGAAGGTGAATACCACCATCAACAGAATGGCGGTGGGTTCAGGCCAGCTAGATCCGCTGCCCAGTACGTAACGGGCAAAAATGCCCCACGGAATGATCAGCGTCATGATCAGAATCGACATACCGGCGATTCCGATGCAGACCCGATAAAGAACATCGTTGAGACTTAGCAGCGTATTTTTCATGGAGGCTCACCACTGCGGCGGCGAACGAGCTTGCGCTCGCCCCCGCGGCGTTATCGGACTGGCTTATAGGGCTGCTTGGTTGTTACTTGGCTGCGGCCAGGGACGGATCGGTTTGCACGGCCTCGATGCGGCTGATCAAGTCTTTGTATGGCGCACCGAACTTGTCGCGAACCGGCTGGGTGGCGTCATAGAAAGCTTTCTTCTGCTCAGGCGTCAGCGTGATGAATTCCACGCCAGCGGCCTTGAGTTTGGTTTCCGCATCTGCAGAAGACTTGTCCCACAGCACGCGCTCTTCGGCCTGTGCTTCACGGGCCAGCTTTTTCACCAGCGCCTGTTGTTCAGGCTTGAGCTTGTTCCAGGTGTCCTTGGCCATCACGATTGGCTCAGGCAGGATCAAGTGCTCGGTCATGGTGAAGAACTTGGCGTTCTGATAGTGGTTGTGCTGGAAGTAGGTCGGCGGGTTGTTCTCTGCGCCATCGATTACGCCAGTCTGCAAGGCGCTGAAGATCTCGCCGGTTGCCATGGCGATACCGTTACCGCCCATATCATTGATGGTATCGATGAACACCGGGTTGCCTTGAACACGGATCTTCATACCCTTGAGGTCGGAGAGCTGGCGTACCGGCTTCTTGGTGTACAGGTTGCGAGTGCCGCCATCCATCCAGGCCAGCGCGACCATGTTGAAGTTGGAGTTGGTGATCTTGTCGAGAATTTCCTGACCGATTTCGCCGTCGATAATCGTGCGCATGTGCGCCTGATCGCGGAATACGAAAGGCAGGTTGAAGACGTTCACGTCAGGCACTACAGGGCCAACGATGCCCAGGCTGACGCGGGTCATCTGAATGGCGTTGCTCTGTACCTGCTCAACCACTTCTTTCTCGGAACCCAGCACGCCACCGGCGTACATCTTAAAGCTGATCTCGCCTTTGGACTGCTCTTCGAGCTTTTTGCCCATGTTCTGTTCGGCCACTACCGGGGCATAACCGGCGGGGTGAACTTCAGCGAATTTGATTTTGACTTCAGCCTGGGCCAGGCCCGACATGCAGAAAGCCAGCGGAAGTGCTGCGATGAGAAGCTTGCGTTTGAAATCCATGGATAACTCCAGTTTTGTTGTTTTTGTGGTGCTGGTGGATTTTGTGTGTGATTCGTTAGCCCTTGAAGCCAGGCTCCTCCAAGCCTTTGACTCCGGGTCTCAGGGCAAAGACGCCCCCGGCCAGGGGTTGGTCGCTGATATCGCCCCCCGGGCGAATCGAGGTCACGAACAGCGTGTCCAGATTCGATCCGCCGAAGGCGCACATGGTGGGTTTCTTCACAGGGACATTGAGTGACTGATCGAGCTTTCCGGCTGGCGTGAAACGGTGGATCAGCCCGGCATCGTTGCCGCAGATCCAGTAACAGCCTTCGGCATCGACAGCCGCGCCATCGGGGCGACCCAGATAGTGGTTCATGTCCACGAACAGACGGCGGTTGTGCGGCGTACCGCTGTCAGTGTCGTAATCGAACGCCCAGATTTTTTGCACGCTGGGGTGCGAGTCGGACAAGTACAGGGTCTTGCCGTCCGGGCTGAACGCCAGACCGTTAGGCACGATGAAGTCACTGAGTTGTGCGGTGAGCGCTCCGCTTTGCCCGGCGCTGTAACGATACATCGCGCCAACGGAGGCGCCTGCGGCCATGTCCATCAACATGGTGCCGGCCCAGAAGCGTCCCTGACGGTCGCAGCGTCCATCATTGAAACGCATTCCCGGCAGGGGATGCTCAACGCTTGCCAGTGCAGTGCTGCCCAGCGTGCCGTCATCACGCTCGGTCAGACGGAACAGGCCATTTTCCATACCGGCAATCCAGTCGCCGTTATCGTAACGGGCAATGCAGGCGAGCATTTGCGGCGCTTTCCAGCTTTGGGTGCTGTCATTGACTGAGTCCCAGCGGTGAAGCTTCCCCGCCGGGATATCAACCCAATAAAGAGCTTTTTCCCTGGCGCTCCACACCGGGCTTTCACCCGTAGCGTTCTGTGCGTCGAGAATCAATTCAGCATCCATGTTGCTCGGCTCCCTTATTGTTTTTATCGGTACTCAGTTGTCGCCAAAAGGACCTGATGCGACGAAAGCGCCGCCTTGATAAACCATTGCCGGGTCGTCGGCGGCCGGCATCGGTTGCGCTTCGACCTTGTCGCGAAACTGCTCAGAGCTGTCCTTGGGATGATAGCCAAGGTGCGCTGCGTAACGGTTGTCCCACCAGACATCACGGTTGGCCGAAGCGCCGTAGACAATCGTGTGGCCGACATTCGGCGTATACAGCGAGCGTTCGATGAGCTGCGTCAGGTCGTCGAAGCTTAGCCAGGTACTCATCATTCGACGGTTTTGTGGTTCCGGGAACGATGAGCCGATGCGGATGCTCACGGTTTCAATGCCGTAGCGATCGAAGTAAAAGCTGGCCATGTCTTCGCCGTAGGATTTGGACAGGCCGTAGTAGCTGTCCGGGCGGCGAGGGGAGAGCGCGTCGATGGTTTCATCCTGTTTGTAGAAACCGATGACGTGGTTGGAGCTGGCGAAAATGATGCGCTTCACGCCATGGCGGCGAGCAGCTTCATAAATGTGGAACACGCCACTGATATTCGCGCCGAGGATTTCTTCGAACGGGCGTTCTACCGAGACGCCACCGAAATGCAGGATCGCGTCTACGCCTTCAACCAGTTGGTGAACGGCTTGTTTATCGGAGAGATCGCAGGTTTGCACTTCTTCGCTGGCATCTACAGGCGGTGCCATTTCGCTGATGTCGGAAAGCCGCAGGACCTTCGCATAAGGCCGCAGACTTTGTCGTAGAACCTTGCCCAAACCGCCTGCCGCGCCCGTGAGTAGCAGGCGGTTGAAGGGATTTTGGGCGGTGTGAGTCGTTGTCATGAGAGTCCCTTACAGTTTTTATAATTGTCATCTGTCGTCGTATGACTTGCCGCGATTATTTGCAGTCGCCGGTGGCTTTGTCAACGCGACTTAGGTCGAAATGATGGCTGGTTGTCACTGGATCGTCAGGAACCGCCCCGGCGTCCATGACATCACGCGGCCTCTCAGCAAACAACTGCAACCTTCCATATTGAACCCTACCCTGTAGGAGCTCACCGAGGTTACGAGGCCAGCGATAGCGGAGTGTCAGGCAAATCGCTATCGCTGGCCTCGTAACCTCGGTGAGCTCCTACAGGAGGTAGCGTTTTTTACTTAAAGCAACGAAAGCGGATAGCTGATGAAGATCCGGTTTTCGTCGAACTCGTTGGTGCTGAAATCGCGACGAATGGAAGAGTTGCGCCACCGGAAGTTCAAGCTCTTGAACGTGCCGCTTTGTACGGTATACGCCAGCTCCGATTCGCGGCCCCACTCTTTACCATCAGTGATAGCACCGGTGTGCACGTTGTCACCGCTGATGTAGCGGTTCATCAGGGTCATGCCCGGTACGCCGAAGATGGCGAAGTCCAGGTCGTGACGCAGCTGCCAGGATTTTTCCTTGGCGTTGTCGTAGCTGGCGTTGTAGCTATCGTTTGCCAGCGTGCCGCCACTGGTGCCGTTGACCCGGAACCAGCCGTCATCACCACTGACTTTCTGCAAGCCCACGTACAAGGTGTTGCCCTTGTATTTGGCCGACAGCAGGGCGTACGCGGTTTTGTTATCCAGGTCGCCAGCCAGTTGGTTGCCGTCTTCTTTACCCCAGAAGTAACCCAGGTTGGCGCCGAGCGTCACGTCGCCAACGGGCTGGCTATGGATGACGTTGACGAACTTCTGGTTGTAGATGTCTTCAAGTTGGGCGTACCACAGGCCGACCTGTGTGCGCTTTTCATTGAAAGCGTATTCGCCGCCACCAAAGTTGAAACGGTCAGACAGGAAAGCGCCCCGGCCGTTGAGCGACATGTCTTCCATGCTTGCATCGTTACGCGGGCTGTTGCCCCTGAACTGACCGCCATACAAGGTCAGGCCATCGATTTCCTTGGAGGTGATCTGTCCGCCCTGGAAGGTCTGCGGCAGCGAGCGACCGTCGTCCGAGCGCAGGATCGGCAGAACCGGCATCCACTCGCCGACTTTCAATTCAGTTTTGGAAACCTTGGCTTTGGCCGCGACACCCAGGCGTCCAAAGTCATCGGCCGGGCGGCCATCCTGGTGGATAGGTAGCAGCTGAGTACCGCCTGTGCCCTTGCCGCCATCGAGTTTTACCGAGTACATGCCCAGCACATCGACCCCAAAGCCAACTACGCCTTGAGTGAAGCCGGACTTGGCATCAAGAATAAAGTTTTGCGTCCACTCTTCCGCCTTGCCCTGTGCGTTCGCCGGGTTGACGAAGTTACGATTGAAGTAGGCATTACGAAAAGTCAGGGTCGCTTTGGTGTCGTCTACAAAGCCTTCGGCCATGCCCGTTAGCGGGAACGTCAGGCCCATAGTGCTCAGCCCGATAAGCGCCAGCGAACGTTTGTTTTGAGATCTCATTATTGTTGTGCTCCCATTTTTTTGACAAAGCACTCCTCCTGCGACCCTTGAACGGCCTGTAGTGTGGAGGAATGCAAGGCGCCCCCATGCCGGGGCTTAAGACCCGAACCGCCAATGCGGACGAGCCTTTACTTCGAAACGGAATAACCGTCAGCGAATTCGAAAAGAGAGTGTATTTATCCCGGGCTTGATCGGGAGCGCGAATACAAGCTTTTACAGGACACTCGGTGTACTGGCTGCTTAGAGCGCGGGCATTGCGGGGTGCGAACGAGGTTCGTCATACGTGTGCTTCCCTGATTATTGTTATTGTTGTTATCCGTTGTCGTACAACTTTTCGCGATATTTGCAGTCCGTCATGGGTTTGTCAATAAGCCTTTCGGACGTGCGTCAAGAATGGCAGAACAGCCCCAAGGCCCTGTATTTCGGTAGATGTGCCATGAGGCTGATTAACGATATGCTCAGACCTCCATGATTAAGAAACCCGAGCAGCCATTATGAAAATCGGCCTGATTTCCGACACCCACGGCCTGTTACGCCCGCAAGCTCTGGAAGCATTTGAGGGCTGTGAGCAACTGATTCATGCCGGTGACATTGGCAAGGCATCGATTCTGGACGCTTTACGAGCCATCGCGCCGTTGACCGTCGTGCGTGGCAACAACGATCAGGATGATGCATGGGCTAGCGATGTTCCGTATTCGGCGGTGCTGCGCGTGGCAGGCATCGGGATTTACGTCACCCACATCCCGGCAGATGTTCCACACCCATTGCCTGACGACATCCAGATTGTTGTCGTCGGGCACTCCCACAAGCCGCTGATCGAACACCGAGCCGGGGTGTTGTTCATTAACCCGGGCAGCGCCGGACCTCGGCGTTTCAAATTGCCGATTTCGGTTGCTGTGCTGCACATCGACGAACAAGGCTTCAGGGCCGAGTTGATTGAGCTGGCGGTGTGAAGCGGACCTCTAAGCCGTTTGCTGGAACGTATCTTGTAGGAGCTGCCGAAGGCTGCGATGTGTTTTTCCTGACCCGCCGCCTCGCAGTCTTCCGCAGCTCCTACAGCATCAAGTTGGCTCAGATAATCATGAGCAGCTACTTTGTCACCGGATCCAGCCCGCTTTTTTTGATTGCGTCGGCTGCGGCTAGCGAACTCAAGTACTCCAACAGCTGTTTAGCCTGTTCCGGATGATTGCTACGCGATGAAATGGCCCCCGAATACAAGGTCATTTGCTGCGCCTGATCCGGAATCAAGCCAACGATATCTATTCCTTCAACCTGCTTGAGTTCACTCAACTGCTGGAAGCCAAGCTGCGCCTCTCCACGAGCGACCACTTCACCTACAGGCGTGGCGGGGATCATCCGGCTCTTGGTCTGCATCAGCTCGCCGATGTGCATCTGATTGAACAGCACGCGGGACAAGTAGACACCGCTTGCACTGTCCGAATAGGCGATAGACGTGGCATCAATCAACGTCTTTTTGAATGCTTCCATGGTGCTGATATCAGGCTTGGGCGCCCCGTGACGGACAGCCATGGCGATGTAGGACTTACCCAGGTCGACACGACTCTTGGGGTCGATCTGGCCGTTCTTCATCAGCTTATCCAGCGCAGAGCCGACCATCAGTACAACATCGGCAGGTTCATTGCGGGCCAGACGGTTAGGGATGGCTTGCGGCGTAGCGCCCATAGACGGAGCAGCCTCCGCCACCAGGCGCACACCTGTGCGTTGCTCATAATCGCTGCTGATAGCGTTGAACGCGCCCATGATGCCGCCGGAACTGAGGACGATCAGAGAAACAGGCTTGGCCGCCGTCGCAGCGCTGACCAGCGCCACGGGAGAAAGGGAAAGGACAGCGCCAAGCAGGCAGGAAAGAATTTTTTGCATGTGAAGATAGACCTTGCAGAGTAAGACCCGACGATTATGTGGCAAAGCCGACAACATTGCGCGGTTATCGAGAGAGGACTCTCGAACCGTAGACGGCTTTAATATCCGTAGAAGTTAAGTAAGTGATACGGTTTGTGTTTCAAATATGTAACACCTGTGAGTATCTAAGTTTCTAGCGTTTATTGTTTTTACTCATGGCTTCAAAGACTTGGGGAGTAAATGACCATTCATCGCCCCGTCAGACTTAATTCTCTTTTGACTGCCACACTGGTTTACACAACCAAGCACTATCCTTTGCCAAGGTAATCCGACAATGATCAACGATCATTTGCCTGGAACCTCGTGCAGTATTCATGGCAGTTCGCGTGTAGATGAAAGATCTGAGTGTTCCTTGAACAAAACAGGCACGTCTGACAATTGCGGGGCGGTAGCGATGGCGTCAATAACCCATCGCAATCATACCGATACTGATCTGCCGTTTATTAGTGTTTCAGTTCTGATACTGATGTGTACCTATAACGGGCAGGCGTTTCTGGAGAAACAGTTACAATCGATCAAGGATCAAACCTGTCATCACTGGCACGTCGCTGTTTCAGATGATGGCTCGGAGGACGCGACCGTCAACATTATCAACAGATACCGGTACCTGTGGGGTGAAGATAAAGTCAGCCTCTGGCGCGGGCCTGAACGAGGCTTTGCGCGAAACTTTATTTCAACCGTCTGTAATAAAAACCTGTCGGCAAGTTACTACGCCTGGTGTGATCAGGATGATGTGTGGGATGTGCACAAGTTACAAGCTGCTCTGACGTGGTTGAACAGCGTCCCGCAGGATGTGCCCGCATTGTATTTTGGCCGCACAGAGTTAGTTGATCAGCGCGGTGAAGCATTGGGTTATTCACCGCTGTTTCGGCGTCCGCCTTCGTTTGCCAACGCACTGGTTCAGAACATCGGTGGCGGCAATACCATGGTCTTGAATCATGCCGCGCGCCTGCTCCTTGAAGAAGCCGGACAAAATCTGGACATTGTCTCCCACGATTGGTGGGCGTACTTGTTGATCACGGGAGTGGGTGGCAACGTTTTTTACGATGCCACGCCGTACGTTCATTACCGGCAGCACGGCGCCAATCTGGTCGGCTCGAATTCCGGCTGGTCAGCCCGATTGGTTCGGATACGCATGTTGTTTCAAGGCCGCTTCCGACACTGGAACGCCGCCAATATCGCAGGTCTGGAAACGATCCAGCACAGCCTTACAGACGAAAATCGTCTCATCCTGGAAAAATTCAAAGCGCTGCGTGGTCAGCATTTCCTCGGTCGGCTACTTGGCCTGCGCCGCTCCGGAGTTTATCGCCAGACGTTACTCGGTAATCTCGGCTTGTTGTTTGCCAGCGTTATTAACGAAATCTGACTGGCGTTGCTTCAAGACTGATTTTTATAAGGAGCTTCGTATTAACGTGAACCCCCATCTTACGCCTGGGGCCGACCCCCTGAGTCTTATTCGCAGCCTGTGGCATTATCGTCAACTTATTGCTGTCATGACCAAGCGAGAAGTCATAGGCCGTTATCGCGGCTCGGTAATGGGGTTGGCCTGGTCTTTCTTTAATCCTGTCCTGATGCTTGCTGTTTATACCTTTGTTTTCTCGGAAATCTTTCAAGCGCGCTGGGTTGGTCAAGAGACCGGCAGAGGTGGTTTTACGATCCTTCTATTCGTAGGGATGATTGTGCATGGACTGTTTTCCGAGTGCGCCAACCGCTCACCCGCGCTGATTATTTCAAACAGCAATTACGTAAAGAAGGTCGTTTTTCCGCTGGAAATCCTCACGATCGTTACCTTGGGATCTGCCCTGTTTCATACCTTCATCAGCTTGGTAGTTTTGCTGGTTGCGCAGTTTTTATTGACTCAACAGTTGCAAGTCAGCGCACTGTTTTTTCCATTGATACTACTGCCCTTGGTCATCGCGACGTCAGGTGTCAGTTGGGGGCTGTCTGCACTGGGTGTTTATCTGCGTGATGTGGGGCAAGTTATCGTGGTTCTCACCACGGTGTTGCTGTTTTTATCACCGGTACTTTATCCCGTAGCGGCATTGCCAGCAGCCTACCAACCCTGGCTGAAACTAAATCCGCTGACATACATCATCGAGGAAAGTCGCAATGTGCTACTGCTCGGAAAGTTTCCGCAGTGGGACAGTCTGGCGACAGCGATGTTGATAGCGCTGGCGATTGCCGCAGCGGGGTTTTGGTTTTTCCAGAAAACCCGCAAGGGGTTCGCCGATGTCATCTGAAGAAAATGTCATCAGCGTACGCGATATTTCAAAATGCTTTCATACCTACGAAAAACCTTTTGATCGACTCAAGCACTCCATCATTCCCCGCCTGCAACGCAAACTCGGATCCCCTGTAACGTCTTATGGCCGAGAATTCTGGGCACTGCGCAACATCGATTTTGACGTTCGGCGCGGTGAAACCGTCGGCATCGTTGGGCGCAATGGCTCAGGAAAGTCCACGTTGCTGCAGATTATCTGTGGGACTTTGACGCCATCGAGTGGGGTCATACACACCCAGGGTCGGGTCGCGGCGTTGCTTGAGTTGGGGTCCGGCTTCAACCCGGAGTTCACCGGGCGAGAAAATGTCTATCTGAATGCTGCGGTGCTCGGTCTGGACCATGAAGAGGTCGATCAGCGCTTTGATGCCATTGCCAGCTTTGCGGATATTGGTGAGTTCATCGATCAGCCGGTCAAGGCATATTCCAGTGGCATGGTGGTCCGTCTTGCTTTCGCGGTACAGGCTCAGGTGGACCCCGACATTCTGGTCGTCGACGAGGCGCTTTCGGTCGGTGATGCGCGATTCCAGGCCAAATGCTTCAAGCGGCTGCGGCAGTTGAAAAACAATGGCACCAGCATTCTGTTGGTGACTCATGCCAGCGAGCAGGTGGTCACTCACTGCGATCGTGCCGTTCTGTTGGAGCAAGGACGAATTGAGATGCTCGGCCCAGCCAGGCCGGTGATCAATCGTTATCTGGATATCCTCTTTGGCCGCGATAAACCTGCGGATGTGCTTGAGATTTCTCCGTCGAAATCGTTGCCTGTTTCCGACCCTGGCTTATCCGGCACACCTTCAGCGACGCTTCTTTTTGAGCGTAATGCCTATGCCTCGCGTGACGGGTTCAACCCGCATGAATATCGATGGGGGGACGGCGCTGCCAGCGTGCTGGATTTTCAACTTTTCGCCAATGGTCAGCGGTTCCCCACGCTTATCGAACCTGGAGCCGAAGTGACGTTACATCTGGCTATTCGTTTCCACCGAATGGTCATCAATCCGATTCTTGGTTTTACGATAAAGACCAAGGAGGGCGTGACCGTTTATGGCACCAACTCTTTGCTGCTCGCGTGTTCCACCACGCAGACACTTGGCTCGCCCGGCTCCCATGCCATTGCCTGTCTGAGGTTCGTTAACCGACTCGCCAGCGGCGACTACTTCATCTCCATTGGCGTTGCCTCTCGGAACGGTGAGGACATCGTTCCCCATGATCGTCGTTACGACTCCATTCATTTCGTTGTGCCTTCAACCCCGCAAGCGCTTGGCCTTATAGATCTGGCCGTCACTATGGATATCGATCAGGTGCCTGAACATGATCAAGCTTCAAGAGAAGGGATACCGCTTCAACCCTGAAACCGGCATATGGGTGCGTGACGATTATCAGGGGCTTGCTTATAGCGATGGTGACGAAAGCGAGGAGCGCCTTGCTCAAATCATTCGCGACGCCTATGACCTTTCAGTGTTATCCACAGAGCTCAGCCAGCATTGCACTGATTGGGCGTCGCTTTATCACCTCGGGACGGCGCGAGGCAACATTCTTCGTCCTTTTGAAGCGTTTTTTTCGGGGCGCGTACTTGAAATTGGTGCCGGTTGCGGTGCCATTACTCGCTATCTTGGAGAGTGCGGCGGTTCAGTTTTGAGTCTGGAGGGCAGCGTTCGCCGTGCGCGTATAGCATCAAGCCGTACCCGGGACCTGCCGAATGTGAGGGTTTTTGCCGAGCGCTTCGATGATTTTGTAAGTGATGAAAAATTCGACGTCATCACACTAATAGGCGTACTGGAATATGCCAGTGTGTTCAGCCGCGACGAAGATGCCGCGCTCAGCATGCTCAGACGTGTTCACGATTTTCTGTCGCCGGAGGGCAAGCTGATTCTGGCCATCGAGAACCAATTGGGCTTGAAGTATTTCGCTGGTGCTCCCGAAGACCATATTAACGTGCCTATGTATGGCATTGAGGGCAGATACGTTAAGGGGCAACCGCAAACCTTTGGCCGTAAAAAGCTGGAAAACCTGCTTCGAATAGCCGGCTTTGGTCATGCGGAGTTTCTCTACCCAGCGCCGGACTACAAACTCCCCAGCTCGATAACTACTGAGCAGGGCTTTGAGTTGGTGTCATTCGACGCAGCAGCGCTAGCATCGCAGAACGTCAAAAAGGATCCCCAACTACCCGGTGTGACCGGCTTCAATCTGGAGCGAACATGGCCTGTGGTGATTGAAAACGGGCTGGGTTCAGCCCTGGCCAACTCCTTTTTGATCGCGGCTAGCCGCACAGCTTCGATAATGCTGACCCCCGATGTTTTGGCGTACCACTACAATACCGGTCGAAGACCGGCCTTCTGTAAGGAAACGCGTTTTGTCAGGACGGCCACCGAGATAGAAGTGCGTCATGTCTCTTTGGTCAGCTCTGTAGAGGAGGTGCATCAGGGCGATTTTCGGCAATGTCTTTCACAGGTAGATGCCTACGTCAAAGGCAAACCGTTGAGTCAGCGATTCCTTAACATCGCGACCACACCTGATTGGAATATCCATGACTTTGGCTTGTTTCTGAATCAATACCTGTGCGTATTGAGAACTTTGCTCGGCATGGAAAATCAGCCATTTGCACTGACTCAGGCATGTGAAAGGCTCCCTGATACATTCATTGATGCCGTGCCCCACAACATCCTGATTGCTGAAAATGGCACACCATCACTGATCGATGTTGAATGGGAAATATCCGGTGGCGTGGAGTTGGGCCATCTCCTGCTGCGAGCACTGTTGTTGCTGATTGCCAATGCCACTCCATTCCACCCTAGCATCATGCCGCCCAGTCGCCGTTTTTTTGTCGAGGAAAGTCTGCGTAGAGCGGGCATCCTGGTTTCAGACGATGACCTGACCCGCTATATCGGCCGTGAGGCACAGTTTCAAGCTTTTGTAACGGGACGTTCGGCCAGTGAGTTCCTTGATTGGAAGCCCGATGAGCCGATCAATCAGAAGGTGGTGCCTGTGCAGGCACCGCTGCACACCAAGCTTTATTACAGTAATGGCGATGGTGAGTTCAAAGAATCCGCCTGCCTCGCACGGCAGTTGATTCCCGGGCATCAACGGCTGCAGTTTTCGTTTTCAAAAATCCCCGTGCGGCTCCGGCGGTTAAGACTTGATCCGGTGGACCAGAAGGTATCGTTCGCGCTGGATAACGTCCGCCTGCTCAGGGGGGGCAACGAAGTCTGGGCGTGGGATCGTAATGTCGAGAGTCTCATTGCTACCTCCGGGCTGATGAGGGTCGACAAGTCCGGTACTCCGGTCTTCTTCCTGAGTCTGGACGACGATCCTTACCTGGAGTTACCGGTCGATCTGTCTTTCATTGATGACGTCCAGCATCTCAGTCTGCACCTTGACCTGGTGCTCTACACCGATGAGGTCATGGCGCGGTTGGTCAGCGTTGAGCTTAATACCGTCACTCAGTATCAACAGGCGCTCCAGAGTTCATTGGCACCGCTGGCCGAGCAAATCCAGACGCTGAGCCGAAGTGTGGGAGATCTGGGGCGGGTCACCAATGGCCTGGCCGAAAGCGTTGCTGAAACTGATCATGAAACTATTGAGACCATCGAGCGCCTGCTGAACGATCAGCATGAAATTGTCAGTCAGCGCGACGCGCAGATCGAGCTTCTGAGGCACGCTTTGCTGACGCAGCAGGTCGACAAAGACACCTTGATCCATCGTTTGAACCTGCACATCATCGCGCTAGAGGCTTCATACAGCCGCAGGCTTGCAGCGCCCATACGTAAATCGATCGGTGCGATCAGGCGTGTCAAACGCCTCTCGGCAATGGTCCCCTCGATGGTCCAGCGTGGTGGCGGGTTGACGGAAACTATCGGCCGGACGGTTCGAGTTCTCAAGCAACACGGCGTAAAGGGACTCGTCGACCGGGTGCGCTGGTTCAGCGGCACCGATCATGACCAGGACGAAAAACCACTGGATCCAGAGGTACCCAGCCGCCACGACTATGAGGCCTGGATCAAGCGCTATGACACGTTGAGCGTCCCGTCGCGTTGGGAGATAACCGAACATATCCGCACCTGGGAAAAAAAACCGCTGATTTCCATCATCATGCCGGTGTTCGATCCTCCACTGGACCTACTTCGGGCCGCCATCGACAGCGTGCGTTATCAGCTATATCCCCATTGGGAGCTGTGTATTGCCGATGACGGCTCTACCAACGCGGATGTTCGACACTACCTTGACCAACTCCAGCACGACGACCAGCAGATCAAAGTGGTGTTCCGCGAACACAACGGTCATATCTGTGCAGCCAGTAACTCAGCCATTGCGCTCGCCACCGGGGAATACCTGGCGCTTATGGATAACGATGACCTGATTGCCGAGCACGCCTTGTACTGGGTGGCACGGGCCATCGTGGAAACCCCAGGCGTTGGTCTTATCTACTCGGATGAAGACAAAGTCGATCTGCAGGGCAAACGCAGCAGTGCTTATTTCAAGCCGGACTGGAATGCGTTTCTGTTTCGCTCGCAGAACATGATTTGCCACTTGGGCGTATACCGACGCGATATTGTTGAGCAAGCCGGAGGTTTTCGTCTGGGGTTCGAGGGCGCGCAGGATTACGACTTGGCCATGCGCTGTATTGAACTGCTGACGCCGAGCCAGATCGTGCACATCCCCCGCGTGCTTTATCACTGGCGAATTCACGAGGGCAGCACCGCTCAAGGGGGCGATCAGAAGCCGTATGCGGCAGAGGCTGGCGTCAAAGCGCTGAACGAGCATCTGCAACGGCAATCCATGGCTGCTCACGCAGAATTACTGCCCATGGGCATGTATCGGGTTCGTCATCGGTTGCCCGATGTTTTGCCACTGGTGAGTCTCATCATTCCAACGCGCAATGCGCATGCATTGGTCAAACAATGCATCGAAAGCATTCGACAACTGACGACCTATGAAAACTACGAAATCATTCTCGTGGATAACGGCTCTGACGACGATGAGTCGCTTCGCTATTTCGCTGGGCTGGAAAGCGAGACTGATGTGCGGGTGATACGCGATGACCGACCTTTCAATTATTCGGCGCTGAATAATCTCGCAGTGAGTCAGGCCAACGGCGAATTGGTAGCGCTGATCAATAACGATATTGAAGTCATCAGCCCGGATTGGCTGGAGGAAATGGTGTCGCTGGCACTGCTGCCGGAGGTGGGGGCTGTGGGCGCTCGGCTCTGGTATCCCGATGACCGGCTCCAGCATGCTGGTGTCATCATCGGGGTAGGCGGAGTCGCCGGACACTCACACAAGTACCTGCCCAAAGGAGAGTACGGCTATTTTTGTCGTGCTTCATTGATCCAGGAAATGTCCGCTGTCACGGCTGCATGCATGGTCATCAGAAAGTCAGTCTTCGAGCAGGTCAACGGCCTGGATGAGGTCAACCTCAAAGTCGCCTTCAACGATGTCGATTTCTGTTTACGCGTTCGGGAAGCAGGTTACGTGAATGTGTATACGCCGTTTGCTGAGCTGTATCACCACGAGTCGGCGACTCGTGGGGCGGAAGACACGCGACGCAAGAAAAAGCGCTTCAAGGGTGAGATCGACTACATGCTCTCAAGGTGGCCAGCGATCAAGATGGATTACGCCTACAACCCCAACCTGACCCTGGACCATGAAGACTTCGGCCTTGCGTGGCCGCCGCGTGTTTAGTTGACTGTGAACGCGCTCCAGCCATTTAACGATGTCATGAATGACAGGCTTGCATTGGCGGCTAACGCTGTCTTCTGGGCATCCGTCGCGAGCACCAACTGTGCGCCTGACAGGCGAAAATCAAAGCTCTGGAGTTTTATCGTAACCCTCACGAGATCGAGACTCGGATTATCGATTACGACATTTTCGCCAGCGCCCTGCGTCCCTGTGTATAAAACATGTTGATATCGGTTGTAGGCCTTTGATTGACTGCTTGAGGGATCGAGGCGTGACCACAGGGATTTCTGCGGGTAATAAAAAACACCGTTCACGATCGGCATCCCTGCGGCAGCCAGAAACATGGGGCCGACAGGGTTATCGATCATCAGGATTTTTTTATGTTTGAGCGCGTCGGCCAATTTGACGTTGGTCTCGGGACCGCCCGCTATTTTTATTGATCGAGGCGCTATGTTCACCGGATTGAACATTACAGTGGTCGCCAAGGAAAGGCCCAGGCTCGTGACGATGAAGCTTTTCAAATTTCGCGTGATCAAAAAGTAACTTATTGCGGCAACGGTAAAGAGCATTGCGGTCATGATGCCGGGCGTGAGCCCGGTCAGGAGTGAGCTATCCAACTGCCTGATGTTTCGGTAAACGATGTATACCCAGGCCAAGGCCGCACCGGCCGCGAGCACTGACACGGTAGCTGTGGGTGCATTTCGTCCATCTTGCCACCTGCCCGAAAATAGCTGGTGCGTCAGCACTAACGTCGCTAGTCCCAAGGCAAGGTCAGCGCGCGGCGCGGGGACATGGCTCCACAGCAGGATCTTCGACAGACCGGCAGGCAGTCCGACGAACATGTAAAAAAGGATAAAGCCGGTAATCAGGGTGATCGACCATTCCAGAGCATTTAGCGGCTGATAGATAGCGCGAAGCATTAGCAGGACGCCTAGGGGCAGTAGCAGGTAATAGAATGAAGCGATCTCGCTCTGGTTACTAAAAGTACTGCTCAAGTGGGTCAGCGTCGAAATATTGGTAAAACCGCGCAACAGTACAGGCAGCGTCATCCCTCCTCCAGTCGCCAGACGTTGGCCTGGATAAACTGTCTGAGCCATGGTGTGAATGGCATGACTGGCATCCATCCACCATGCGCCGACGATTACCCCGGCAATACTGAGCGCACCGATAAAAGTGATGACCCTGCGGGTTGTGAACGCCCGGTATGATTTCTCTTTGATCAGAATGCCAATCGTCAGCGCGACGAACACGTAGCCCACAGTAATCTGCCAGGCGGGGTAGAGCACGAAGACGAATCCGGCTCCTGCGATACCGAGCAAAAGACCGAATACAAATAATGCGAAGGCTGATGAGGTGTGGAATATCCGTAGGGCAGATAGAAAAATAATGCAGGGAAAGAAAACTGTGTAAGCCGGCCAGTTTGACCACCCCACGATGTAAGGCGCGCAGCAGAAAAGTCCTGAAAACAGAAAACCTTGCTTCCAGTGAGCGTCTGAAAGCCGGTTGAGCACATAGGCCAGGGCGAGGAAACAGCCCACAATTGGAAAGCACCAATTCCACGAAAGTGCTCGCTTCAAATCAAACAGAAAGAACCCCCAGGTCGCGGGTTTCGCTACGGCTGAAACATGAGCAACCGGGGCCCCCGTCATGCCCACAACCAGCATGTTCTGCCCATCTTCACCTATATTTTTGTTCACAACGGGAAATCGGGGTTCATGGTTGTATTGGGCGATTGCCAGTGGCGTAATAACCAGCCATTCATCACTTCTTATTGCCTGATTGCTGGCCATGACATTAATGCTGTCGACCTGGATGAACGGCGCGCTGGCCTGGCCCAGCTGTAAAGATGAACCCGTTAGCCCCATGCTCACGAACAACAACGAAACCAGCAGTACTGCTAGACTGAAGAAAGATGGTTCAGATACCCTGATTCCGAACCGACTTCTAATCAGGTCGGTCAGATGAGCTGACTTCATGAAGCACGTCACCAGAAATATCAGCGCGCAGGCGATGCTTATCTTTACAGTCCGTATAAGGCTTTTCTCTTCTCGGTGAGTCGCCTCTATAGAAACGGTTTGCGAGGCGTCTGAGGTTGCCAGCCTGATTGTGTGTCCCGACGCGGTTTTTGCATCGGCTGACACGGTGTAGTGTCCTGCTTTGACCTCATCCGGCAACTCGAAGGACACCTTCCAGCCGGAGTTCAGCCAGTCGGCACGGCCTGTGCTGCCGACGACGTCAGGTCTGGGAAAATTTTCGAAGCCACCTTCATATACCGGTTTTCCGTTGAATGAGATGCTGACCGTCGTGAGCGTCATGTTGGGCTGGTTGGTTGCGGCCCAGCCAAGTACGTTCACGCGTTGACCGTCAAACGAGATTGTGTCTACGTGCCCCTTTGCGTCGATAATCGTCCCGCTTGGCGAGGAACCCGCCCACACACTGGCGGCCAGAAATGCTCCGATTAAGATGACAAGCAGTCTGTGGAATGGCATGAGCTGACGACTGATCGATCGGGTCAAAAAGGTTATCGTCCGCACTTTCTGTGCCCCTTTCATGCTCTCACCGCGATGACAATACCTGCGATGATCAGCGCAACACCGACAAAGTATTGAGGTTGGAATTTCTCACCCAGTAGCAAATGACTGGCCATGGGGACGATGACAAAAGCCAGGGCCATTAATGGATATATTTTGCCGAGCTCTACCTTTTGCAGTATCCATACCCAGCCAAGAGTCGTGAGGCCGTACAGTGCCAGTGCGATAAAGAAATAGACCATTGCGGACATATCGAAAAAGGTGCCAGCTTTGTGCAGTGATGTGGCGCTGAGCTTGAAAAGTATTTGCCCCGCCGCCAGGCCGAGTACGCAAATCAATGCAATGAAATAGGTCATGAGTTGAGGGTTCTTTTCGAGCCTGAATTATCGACGTAGTGGTGCTTTAAATGCAGTGGGCGTTTTGGAATCGATTGGACGTCGTACCCGATAAAGGCAAGGATAAGCTGAGTACCCAACAAAACAGGCAAGGCGGAAAGCATGACGGTCCCTGCTGAGGTAACCGTCCCGGTATGAATAGAATCCATCCAGTGCCAAAGGCCGAAAACTGTACCGAATAGCAACAGAATGATCCCCAGAGGGAGCTCAAAGGAGGCCAGTGACATGTCGCGTAAGTAGTAGTTATAGAAGATGCGTTTAGCGGTGTTACGAATATTCTTCACCAGGAACTCGCTCGCAATTCGGGAGATTTTCAAGTTGCTGATTTCGTCGGCGTACTGGGCGTCCATGGGAATATCAATGACGACTGCGCGCAGCGTATTGAGTCGAAATAGCATGTCGGTTTCGAAGAAGTAGCGACTGCTTATTTTGCCCAGCGGTAAAATTTTCACCACGTTCAGATGAATAGCGGTATAGCCATTGGTGGGATCGAATAGGTCCCAATAACCAGAGGACAGTTTGGTCATGAAAGACAGCGCGGTGTTACCTAACAAACGCGTCGTGGGCATTTGCCGAATTTCTTCGAGATTATAAAATCGATTTCCTTTTGTATAGTCTGCTTCGCCAGACAAGATAGGTGCGATGAAGTCAGGTATCAAAGCCGGGTTCATTTGGCCGTCGCCATCGACTTTGACAATGATGCTCATGCTTTCGGCCAACGCCGCCACATAACCGGCCATCACAGCGCCACCCACGCCCCTATTCTCAGGGTTGAAAATGACTTTCACACGCGGATCTGTGCAATGCTCCTTGACGAAAAGCCCAGTCCCTTCCGGGCATTTGTCATCGACCACATAGATGCGAGTAACTTCACGACCAATTAATTTTATGACTGAAAGTATGTGTCGGCAGACCTTGAAGCATGGAATTACGACAGCGACTTTGGGTTCCAGGTAGACCAGGTTTGACGTCATTTGATTGGCAGCCTTCTGTTCCTAAAATCATGTTTAATTGATTCAGAAAAACAAACGCTACTACCAATGAGCGCTAATCTGTGGGGGCGTTTTCACTATACATCATCTTGGGGGAAGCACGCATCGAACCCGATGGGGAATTAATTCATCCACAAGAGTGTCTGTTTTATTTACACTCCTGAGGTGTTAAGCAGTTGTTACAATCAGGCTGCTGTCAGAGGTTTTTTGATAGTCGTGTTGAATGAAAAGAAAAGATTTAAATCAATGGAAGGGACGGGCAGCGGCCACCAATGCTCTTGAGCGCGATTGAAGTAGTGACGAAGGATCGCGATAAGATTATTACAAGCGTTGACATGCTCACGTGCCATGACGTAATCGTATGCAATCCCCTGAGCAATCGCATTTTTTCGAGGCCCCAGATGGCGGCCGAGTCGCCATGCCATGCCTGGATCGGTGGGTATCAAAATGGACAATGTCCCTCCGGGTTTCAACACCCTTATCCACTCCTTGAGGGCGAGATGGGGTTGATAAATATGTTCCAGCACATGGGTGGCAATCACACGATCAAATGTATTGTCCGAATAGTCTAATTGACCGCCTTTTTGCACTTCGAATAACAGCTTTCCTCGAGCTAACGCTGTAGTCTTCGCTTTTGCCACCTCAAGCGTTTTGTGATCCATATCGCTGAGTGTGTACTCGCCAAATCCATGCTTGACGAACGGCAGGTGCTCTCCGGTACCAGCTCCAATCTCGAGCACCTTTGAGAAATAGTCTGCGCAGGTAAAGTCTTTTTCTACGAGCCGGTGGCTGGCGCGCATCACAAACGCCTGCAAGGGGCTCACGTAATTGGCGTCATCGTAAACTTCAGAAAAGCGCTCTCTGTATTCGGTCCAGGCCTGATCTTCGTTTTCTGTCTGCACTTTTTTTCTCCACGAATGAAAGTGTCATCGAGCGGATACTTCATCGCGTCATTACACAGGCCCGTCAATATAGTAGACAGGATGGATCTCGGCATTGTTGGAGCGACGAAATGTTCAGGCGCCGGGAGGTATCTGCCTGGGATTCTGGATTTCTTACAAAGGAAAATTGGGGTGGCTGTCGACCGCTTTCATCTACTGCGCAGCAGGTATCTCGCTACCCATTTTGAAGTTGTTCCCAAGCGACATCATCTATCTGATCGCACGCAAGGATTGAGCTGCCTGTTCCGCAGAAAAAACTAAGCCCGGCAAAAGCCGGGCTGGAGGAAGAGCTTTTACACATTAGCTCAGACGATTAGCACCCACGTGATCAGCACCATCAGCAGCTACACGGTTTGCACCCACGTGGTCGGCACCATCAGCAGCTACGCGGTTTGCACCCACGTGATCAGCGCCATCAGCAGCTACGCGGTTTGCACCCACGTGGTCAGCGCCATCAGCAGCTACGCGGTTTGCACCAACGCGATCAGCACCATCAGCAGCCAGGCGGCTTGCACCGACGTTGGTATGAGCAGTGCCACCTTCAGCTACGACAATAGTGGCCGGAGTTGGGTCGATCAGGTTGGTGTTGTCATTGCCTGGAAGGCTTGGCAACTGTGGGGAAGCGAAAACACTTGAAGCCAGAACGGAGAAGGTAAGGCCGAAGATCAGTTGTGAAGTTTTCATGGTAGTTGCTCCAGATCGGTTAGTTGTTAACTCGGTATGGAGGCAATGCTACGCCGCTGGGATTTAATGAGAACTCAATGCGATTGCTACCGATCATTGCTCAAATTGATAGTCGCAAAAGTTGATGTTTTTCAATGCATAACACCGCGAGCGGGACTTCTGCGGGACCGGATTGAAGACGGTACAACCGACAAAACTGTGTCGGCTGTACCGGCCTTCCCGGATACATACGGTGCCACTGACTGGGTTAAATCCTGAAATGACTCACCATCGTCTGTAACTGATTACCCAACCGCGCCAACTCAACGCTGGACGCTGCGGTTTCCTCACTGGCCGAAGCGGTCTGCTCGGAGATGTCACGTACGCTGATGATGCTGCGGCTGATCTCTTCGGCGACTGAGCTTTGCTGCTCGGCAGCCGCAGCGATCTGCTGGTTCATGGCCTGAATGCTGGAAACCGTCTGGGTAATGCTGCCCAGCGAAGTACCGGCTTTGCGGGTCAGGGCGACGCTGCTGTCGGTCAGTTCGCGGCTGCTGAGCATGATGCTGGACACTTGGCGGGTGCCGTTTTGCAGTCCGCTGACCAGGTTTTCGATTTCTTCGGTGGATTGCTGGGTCCGTTGCGCCAAGCCACGAACTTCGTCGGCCACGACGGCAAATCCACGACCGGCTTCACCTGCTCGCGCGGCTTCAATGGCGGCGTTGAGGGCCAGCAGGTTGGTTTGTTCGGCAACGGCCTTGATCACGTCCATGACCTTGCCGATCTTGTCGCTTTCCTGTTCCAGTTGAGTCATCGCGTCGGCGGAACGCACCACTTCAGTGGCCAGGCGTTCGATTTGTGCAATGGCTTCACCAACAACTTTGTCACCCGCGCGGGCTTCGCTGTCGGCTGCCGAGGCAGCCTGAGAAGCTTGCTCTGCGTTGCGGGCAACTTCCTGAACCGTGGCCGACATTTCGTTCATGGCGGTGGCAACCTGATCGGTCTCGACCTTCTGGCTGTTAACCCCAGCGCTGGTCTGTTCGGTCACTGCGGAAAGTTCTTCGGCAGCGCTGGCGATCTGTGTGACGCCATCACGAATACCGCCGATCAAGTCGCGCAGCGTGCTGCCCATGCGTTGAATACCTTGCTGCAATTCGCCCAATTCATCGCGACGGGTTACGACGGCGCTGTGTGTGAGATCACCGGAAGCAATGCGCTCGACCACGTTAAGGGTGTCTCGCAGCGGACGGTTAATCTGTTGAGTGATGACTGCTGCCGCAAGTGTGCCCAATACCAGCGCCAATAGTGTGCAGGTGATTTGCAGCGTGCGCGCCTGACTGGTGTTCTGTTCGCGAGCATTGAGCTGGAAATCGTACATTGCGTCACTGGCCTGAGTGATCGCGCGCCCTTGCTCAAGGGTTTCTTTCGTGGCTTCGGTGATATCCGCGTTGGCTGCAGTAAAGCGCTGCACAGCGGCGCGGTAGCCGATCAACGAAGTTTCGAGCTGCTTGAGCTTGTCGCCATGTTTAGTGCCGAATGTAGCGTTGAGCTGCTCCATGCCTTGGAGTGCCGTCTCGAGCTGACGGAAAGCGTTGTCCTTGGTGGTCGTCGTTGCGTTACCGGTATAACCGCGGACTTCATAGCGCACCAGCGCCAGGTTTTCCTTGGCCTTCATGATGTCCTGATAGGCCGCGAAGCGCTCATCGCCGGAAGGCATCTGCATCACGTCATCCAGAATCTGTCCAATCAGCTCCGCACCCTTGACGGCATACACACCCATCTCTTTACGTACGGCAGCGTCGGTTTTGTAAGCCTCGCGCATCTTGCTCAGCGACTTCTGATAATCAGCGGTCAAGCTGTTGATCTTCTGCAGGCTGCCCAGGTTGGTTGCGCTGGCAAACACTGTTGCGAGACGCTTTTGTTGCGCGTCGAACTCATCCAGTGCGGTTTGTGCCACGGCCGCGCTTTTCTCGTCGCCCTTATCCACTACATATTGCAAGCGAGCGGAGTTCACGTCGTCCAGCAGTGCATTGAGTTGCGTGATGTCGACCATCCTGTCGCTGCGCTCGATGAGCTTGCTGACGCTGCTCCAGCCAGTCGCGGCAAGCACGGCAGTCAGAATCAGCACGATGCCGAAGCCCAGCGCCAGTTTCATTTTGACGCTGATATTTGCAAACCATGTATTCATGACTCTCCTTGGAATTCTTGCCAGAGCTGGAGCTAGGAAGGTAGCGACCGCGATGAGCGGACAACGCTGATCGCTGAATAGGGCGATAGCCTGAAACAAATTGATATATATGAATGTATGAATACCAAATAAATATGGCTGTTGGCCACCATTTTTTTGGCGTCATTTTATCGGTGGGCGGAGGAGGGTCTTGTAAAAATGTGCTTCAGAAACGCTCAAGCCCGGTAGTTAGCCGGGCTTGAGGTGTATTGCGAGGCGCTGGCCTGGACGGTCAGACCTTGAAGTGGCTGACCAGCATTTGCAGCTGATTGCCCAGGCGGGCGAGTTCAACGCTGGACGCAGCGGTTTCTTCGCTGGCAGAAGCGGTCTGCTCGGAAACATCGCGCACGTTGATGATGCTGCGGCTGATTTCTTCAGCGACTGCACTCTGTTCTTCCGCTGCCGCAGCGATTTGCTGGTTCATCGCCTGAATGTTGGAAACCGTCAGCGTGATGCTTTCCAGTGATGTACCGGCTTTGCGGGTCAGGGTCACGCTGCTTTCAGTCAATTCGCGACTGCTCAGCATGATGCTCGAAACCTGACGCGTACCGTTCTGCAAGCCGGCGACCAGCGATTCGATTTCTTCGGTAGATTTTTGTGTACGCTGCGCAAGGCCGCGTACTTCATCAGCCACTACCGCAAAACCACGACCGGCTTCACCGGCACGTGCCGCTTCGATCGCAGCGTTGAGCGCCAGCAGGTTGGTTTGCTCGGCAACAGCCTTGATCACATCCATGACCTTGCCGATCTTGTCGCTTTCCTGCTCAAGCTGGGTCATCGCGTCTGTGGAGCGGACGACTTCAGCGGCCAGGCGCTCGATCTGCACAATGGCCTCACCGACGACTTTGTCACCGTCACGGGCTTCTTTATCTGCTGCGGAGGCTGCTTGCGAAGCCTGTTCAGCGTTACGCGCAACTTCCTGCACCGTGGCCGACATCTCGTGCATGGCGGTAGCCACCTGATCAGTCTCGACCTTCTGACTGTTCACGCCTGCGCTGGTTTGCTCGGTGACGGCAGACAGTTCTTCGGCGGCGCTGGCAATCTGCACAACGCTGTCACGAATATTGCCGATCAGGTCGCGCAGCGTTGTACCCATGCGCTGAATGCCTTGTTGCAGCTCGCCCAGTTCGTCGCGACGCGTCACGACCATCGTGTGCGACAGGTCGCCGGAGCCAATGCGCTCTACAACTTCCAGGGTTTCTTTCAGGGGACGAGTAATCTGGCGAGTGATGATCACTGCCGCGAACACGCCCAGAATCAGAGCCAGGAAGGTGCAAATCAACTGCATGTTGCGTGCTTCGGAGCTTTCGATGTCACGACGTTCCAATTGGATTTTGTACATGTCATCGCTGAGCTTGACGATGGTCGCGCCCTGGGTCGTCATGTTTTTGCGCAATACAGCCAGGTTACCGATGGTGGTCTTGAACCCCAGCAGCGAGGTGCGGTACTCACTCAGTTCGGCTTCCAGTTGTTTGAGACGGTCAGCTTGTGCGCCACTGAAAGTCGACTGAGTGGCTTGCAGGCCTTTGATCGCATTTTCGATCTGGCTCAGCGCCTTTTGCTCATTTTCAGGTGTGGTATTGCCGGTGTAGCCACGCGTCTCGTAGCGCGCGAGCATCAGGTCCTGTTTGACCTTGCTGATGGCTTGATACTGTTCGAAGCGGCGCTCATCTTCTGCGCCCAGGGTCAACACATCGGCGTAAAGCTGATCGACCAGCGCGTTGCCTTTATCGGCGTGGACGCCCATTGCCTCGCGTGCGCTGTTAGTGGCTTTGTAACCAGCGCGCATTTCGGCGAGGCCTTTTTCGTATTCGGCAATAACAGTGCTCAATTGTTTTAAGAGCTCTATGTTTGCAGGGCTCTTGAAGCTTTTCAGCAGTTTTTCCTGCTGCGCTTTAAAACCGTCCAGCGCGACCTGAACGGTCTGAGCCACGGTGTCGTCACCGTCGGCCACCATGTATTGCAGGCGCGCCACCCGCAGCTTGGTCAACTGGGCATTGAGCTCGGTGATGTCGCTCATCCAGTTGCTGCGGTCAATGAGTTTACTCAGGCTGTTCCAGCCAGTCAGAGCGAGAAAGGCAGTAAAAATAAGCACCAGCCCAAAACCGAGGGCGAGCTTCATGTTGACGCTGATATTGGCAAACCAGCTGTTCATTGTGTTTCTCCACGAATGTTTTGCTTTGAAGATCATTCACAGCCGGAGCGTTGTTTTTTTTGGCGGCGAGGCATCTGTACAACACCCTATCGGCAATGGTTTGCGAAGCTGAATGGCCGATGGTCAAAAAGTAGCGCACAGTTTCAAGCAGTTGTTTGATCAGCTGTTTTAATCGGGGAAAGTATAAGTGGAGGTCGGACATCATATTTGTGTAGATAATTGTTATACCAATGATTGGATCCAATTATTTACAGGACGCTCATCTTGATTATGCAGGTTATATATCCCGATAAACGGAAAGGCTTTATGACAGGCAAAATTAAGCCCGGCAATAGCCGGGCTGTTTGAAGAGCAGAGTGTAATCAGCTCAGACGATTTGCACCCACGTGATCAGCACCATCAGCAGCTACACGGTTTGCACCGACGTGGTCCGCACCATCAGCAGCTACACGGTTTGCACCCACGTGATCAGCGCCATCAGCAGCTACACGGTTTGCACCGACGCGATCAGCACCATCAGCAGCCAGGCGGCTTGCACCGACGTTGGTATGAGCAGTGCCACCTTCAGCTACGACAATAGTGGCCGGAGTTGGGTCGATCAGGTTGGTGTTGTCATTGCCTGGAAGGCTTGGCAACTGTGGGGAAGCGAAAACACTTGAAGCCAGAACGGAGAAGGTAAGGCCGAAGATCAGTTGTGAAGTTTTCATGATTGTTGCTCCAGATCGGTTAGTTGTTAACTCGGTATGGAGGCAATGCTACGCCGCTGGGATTTAATGAGAACTCAATGCGATTGCTACCCATCATTGGCGAAATTGATAGTTGAAAATGCTCCTCAAGGATCTCCCGTTCGGGTCGATTCATGAGGGGGGCAGTTTCGATACTTTTCCCGAGACAGTGGTCACTGCCAAGGTGGTTGCGCAGCCATTATGAGATCTGAATCATTTTTTGCGGTTCTTGCTTCATATCCGGATCCTCTTTATCGCCGCAAAACGAGGGGCAGCATGTGCATGACGCCCAAATAAAAGTGAGTCGTTTCAAGGGCTCATACAGCACCTTCATATTGCCTGTTGGAGTGCTGGTCATTGGCGCATTGCTTTCCTTTGGGCTGGGAGCACTGGATAACGCGCGTCAACGAGACACTGAGCGGGCCGCTGTCGCGCTGCAACTCAGCAGCCTGGGCACCCGATTGGCGGAGCGTGTGCGCTTTGCTTTCAGTGGTACTGAAGGCATCGCGCAGCTCATCAGCATCGATGGCAGTATTTCACCGCAGCATTTCAGGCGCATGGCCCAAAGCGCAATCGAGGCCGTTCCCTACATTCGCCACATTGTCATCGCCCCTGATGACGTCATTGTGGATACGTACCCTCTGGCGGGTAACGAGGGCATCATCGGCCTGGACTATCGAACCCGGCCGAACCAGTTCCCACTGATCGAAAAGGCCCGCCGTTCAGCCACGGCGTTGCTGGCCGGGCCGGTGGCCTTGTATCAGGGCGGCCGGGAAGTGATTTATCGCCGTCCGGTTTTCCTGTCAGCCCATTCCGAGCGCGACGCCTACTGGGGCCTTGTTTCGGTGGTCGCCGGTACCGAGGCGTTGCTGAAGGCCGGGGGGCTTGAAGAGGAGGAGGGGCTGACAGTCGCGCTGCGTGGTCAGGATGGGCTGGGCGCCGAGGGCGCAATGATCTACGGCGACTCAGCGTTATTCGACGGTGCCCCGGTTGTGGTCGACGTGAGTATTCCCGGTGGCTACTGGCAACTGGCAGCGCAACCGAGGCGTGGCTGGTCAACGCCTTCAGTCATCGACTCCTCGCTTTTTCTTCTCGCGATATCCACGTCGCTGCTGTTGAGTCTCTTCATTTTTCAGGCAAGCCTGAACCATCGGCTGATTCGTCGGCGCAATGCTGATTTGCGCAAGGAGATTGCCGAGCGAGAGTTCATTTCGTCTTCGCTGATGCAAAGCGAGGATCGCTTTCGCACATTGTTCGAGCGTTCTCCTGATCCGATCTGGATCAGGGGCCAGGACGGACGAATCAATCTGGGTAACTCTGCGGGGCTTCGAGCCTTGGGATTCAAGGGGCCGGAATTCCCGAGTGTCACGGTGGCGGATATATCCCCTGAATTCCAGCCTGACGGGCAGTCTTCGGTAGACAAGGCCGCTGCCCTGCGAATCGAAGTCGAGCGTGAGGGGTCATTGCGTTTCGAGTGGGATCACAAGCGTGTGGATGGCAGTGTGTTCCCGACCGAGGTGACGTTATGCACCATACAACTGGCGCATGAGCTGGTGACCTACGCGGTCGTGCGCGATATCACTGCCCGCAAAGAGGCTGAACGAGGGCTTGAATACCTCGCCCATTTCGACTCGGTGACCGGGCTGCCCAATCGGGTGCTGTTCCACAAGCAGTTGATTGAGGGTATTGACCAGGCCAGACATCAGAACAACTGCATGGCCGTGCTCATGCTGGACCTGGATGGTTTCAAGCTGGTCAATGACAGCCTCGGCCACCCCATGGGGGATCTGTTGTTGCAGCACGCGACCCATCGCTTTGTCGACGCAGTACGGCAGGGGGATGTTGTCGCTCGGTTGGGGGGAGATGAATTCGGCTTCATCCTCGATGGGCTTGAATGCGAGGCGGACGTCGTTCCGGTGGTGGGGAAAATCCTGGCGGCGCTGCAGCAGCCGTTTTTCCTCGATGGCACTGCCGCGTTAGTGACCGCCAGTATCGGTGTCACGCTGTACCCACAAAACGGTGCGACGGCCCAGGCATTGCTGACCCAGGCGGATACGGCGATGTACGCAGCCAAAGAAGCCGGTCGAAATGACTTCTGTTTTTATCAGTCGCATATGACCACGCAGATTCAGGCTCGAGTCGCTCTGGAAGCTGCCATAAGGCAGGCACTTGAGCGTAATGAATTCGAGGTCTGGTACCAGTCCAAGCTCGATTTGAACACCGGCAAGGTCGCTGGCGCAGAAGCCTTGATTCGTTGGCGTAGCCCTACACTGGGGTTGGTATCGCCGGCGGACTTCATCCCTCTGGCAGAGCGCACCGGCTTGATCGTGTCGATCGGCCATTGGCTTCTGGACCATGTATGCAGCCAGGTCCGGCGTTGGCGGGACAGTGGATTGTTCACCCAGCACGTAGCCATCAACGTGGCAGTGCTGCAAATAGAACGCGGCGATTTTGTCGAAGATGTCCGGCTGGCGTTGCAGCGCTATGAGCTGCCCGCTCAGGCATTGGAAATTGAAGTCACCGAAAGCCTGGTCATGAATCGAAAGGAGTTGGCGCATACGGTGCTGAGCCAATTACGCAGCATGGGTTTGACCGTTGCTGTCGATGATTTCGGCACCGGCTACTCGTCGCTGGCCTATCTGAAAGACTTGCCCATCGACAATCTGAAGATTGATCGCACGTTCATTTCCGGCCTGCCGCATGACAAGGCTTACGTCGCCATTACCCAAGCCGTCATCGAGTTGGGGCACGCCCTGGGCTTTACCGTCACCGCCGAGGGTATCGAAACGCAGGAGCAACTGGCGTTCCTGCGCAACGCCGGTTGTGACACTGGCCAAGGGTACTTGATCAGCCGACCGGTGCCTGTGGATGAGTTCGAGGCATTGCTGGCAGTCACCGACGCAACTTGAAATCATGATCTACAATCAAATAGCCACCATTCATCGGAAGGTGTTCATAATCCTGCGCACCGGCCGACACGAATGAGTAAGCGCACTGTCCATTGATGCACTTGGCCCCAACTGGAACGGATATCTGGTCGGCTTATAACTGGATGAACTTTCAGAGCCACGCCTGATGAAAAAAACGTTGCTCGCCAATTTGCGAGCGCTCATGTCCGTGCCTCACGACAACCCCGGCTTGGTCAAAGCCCAATACATCGCGTTGTCTCGGCAACTGCCGATGATGTACTTCATCCTGCTGATCAATACGCTGGTGCTGGCGGGTACTCACTATTCCGCGGCACCGCCCTGGCTGGCGGTCTACTGCCCGCTGATCATGACTCTGTTCGGCGTTATCCGTGCGGCAGAATGGTGGCGTACGCGCAATCGCATACCCAGCCCGGCACAGATGCTTGCCGCTCTGAAACGCACTAATCGCCTGGCTCCATTTGTGGCCGCAGGCTTTACCGCCTGGTCGCTGGCGCTGTTTCCTTATGGCGACAGTTATGGGCAGGCCCATGTTGCGTTTTATATGGCGATTACGGTGATCGGCTGCATCTTTTGCATGATGCATTTGCTTCCGGCGGCGCTGGCGACCACGGTTGTGGTGAACACTGCATTCGTGGTGTTTTTCGCTTCGACCAACAACATCACGTTTATTGCCACCGCAATCGACGTCCTGCTGGTCTCCATTGCGATGCTCACGATTCTCAAGGCCCAGTACGGGGACTTCACGCGTTTGGTGAACATGCAGGCCAGTACCGAAAGGCTGAGTAACGAGAACCGCCGTCTTGCCAACATGGACAGCCTGACCGGCCTAGCCAACCGTCGACAGTTTTTTTCTCAACTGGAAGCTTTGCTGGCAAACGCGCGGGCTCAGGATGTGCGTCTGGCGGTAGGTTTAATCGACCTCGATGGCTTTAAACCGGTCAATGACCTTTACGGGCACAGTATTGGCGACAAACTGCTGTATCAGGTGGGTCAGCGTTTGACTGGGTTGCTCGATGATGGCGTGCACCTGGCCCGACTGGGCGGGGATGAATTCGCATTGATCATGACAGACGCCAAAAGCGACGAGCAGTTGCGGGCCTTTGGTGAACGGGTCTGCGCGCAAATGCGTGAGCCTTTCACACTGGTGGATATTCCGATCCAGATCAGCGCATCGATGGGCATCGCGACTTTTCCGGATCTGGCAGCCAGCGAAACTGAAGTGTACGAGTACGCCGATTACGCGCTGTATCAAAGCAAGCGCAACCGGCCGGGTACAGTCTGCATGTTCTCCGCCGAGCATCGTCAGCAACTCAGCCGACAAGGGCTGACTGAGCAAGCGCTGCGCAGGGCGAACCTGCATGAAGAGTTTCACGTGGTCTTCCAGCCTATCGTCGACATTCACAGCCAGCGAACCATAGCGTTCGAGGCCCTGGCGCGTTGGCAGAGCCCTGAATTGGGGAATGTGCCGCCCAGTGAGTTCATCCCCATCGCCGAACGCATCGGTATGGTTAACCGTCTGACAGTGCCGCTGCTGAGCAAGGCGTTGCACGCCGCCGCGTCCTGGCCTGCCGGTACTCGCTTGTCATTCAATCTCTCCGCCCATGACTGTGGTTCAGAAGAGGCTGCGCAAGTGATCGTTCAGGTCATAAAGGACAGCGGGTTCGCCCCTTCGTATCTGGATCTGGAAATCACCGAGACGGCCGTTATTCAGGACCTGGCCCAGACTCAACGGGCCATCGCTCTTTTCCGCAGCCTGGGCTGTGGTATTTCCCTGGACGACTTCGGCACCGGGTACTCGAGCCTGAGCCAGATTCACGCGCTGTCGCTGACTAAACTCAAGGTCGACCGTACCTTCGTCACCGACATCCACCTCAACCCGGCAAGCTTCAAAATCGTCAAATCGCTGATCGCCCTGTGCCAGGACATGCAGCTCGAATGCATCGTCGAAGGGGTAGAAACCGAGGCAGAGCTGTCCGCGCTGAAAAGCCTGGGCTGCATGTCCGCGCAGGGCTATCTGTTCTCACGGCCGATTCCACTGGAAGAGATTGGGGGCTGGTTCGAGCACGAGCAGGTTTCTGCGGCCTGATTTGAAGGCCTCTGTAGGAGCTGGCGGCGTGTCAGGCAAAATGCTTCGCAGCCTTCGGTAGCTCCTACGGGGGGAGTATTGCTATCCCGCAAACTTCACCTCCCGCGAACTACCCAGCAGCAACCCCTGATTCAACTCCGTCACCTCCCGAATGTAATCCCACAACACCGTAATCCGCTTGAGCTTGCGCAGGTCCTCGCGGCAGTACATCCAGAAATGCCTTGTGATGTTCACTTCATCTGCCAACACCGGTATCAACCGTGAATCCTGAGCGGCAAGAAAGCACGGCAAAATCGCCACCGCACGGCCTTGCAGCGCAGCGAGGTACTGGGCGATGACGCTGGTGCTGCGCAGTTGTGCTTGCGCGCCGGGCAGCAAGTTGCTGAGGTAAAGCAGCTCCGAGCTGAAGGCCAGGTCGTCTACGTAACTGATGAATTTATGTTCGGCCAGGTCAGCGGAGCTGTTGAGCGGTGCGTGGTTGTCCAGGTATTCCTGAGTCGCGTACAGCCGCAGGTTGTAGTCGCACAATTTGCAGCACACATAAGGCCCGTGCTCCGGTCGCTCCAGGGCAATGACGATATCGGCTTCGCGTTTGGACAGGCTGATGAAGTGCGGCAGCGGCAGGATATCCACCGAGATATCGGGGTAGTCATCCAGGAAGTGGCTGAGCTGCGGCGTGATAAAAAAACTGCCGAAGCCTTCGGTACAGCCGATGCGGATATGCCCGGATAACGCCAGGCCTGATCCCGAAACCTGCTCGCAAGCCAGATGCAGCGTGCTTTCAATGGACTCCGCATAACCCAGCAATCGCTGGCCTTCGGCGGTCAGGATGAAACCGTTGCCACGCGATTTCTCGAACAGCAGCGTGCCTAGCGAATTTTCCAGCGACGTAATGCGCCGCGACACGGTGGTGTAATCCACTGCGAGTCGTTTGGCGGCGCTGCTGACCTTGCGGGTACGGGCCACCTCAAGGAAAAACTTCAGGTCATCCCAGTTCAGAGCGCTCCGGGAGGTGATGTTTTTTTGCATGTTGATCCTGCTTTTATGTGCGTTCTTGTTAGAAGTTTGCACATCTATACTCCGATGCAGCCGGTAAACACAGAGCCTGTTGGCAGCGCCTCAGATTTCCGTTGCTGCTGACGCCACTGCGTCTTGTAGCAAACATTGAACCTGTAGGAGCGCACGAGCATCGCGAGGCCGCGATAGCGGTGTATCAGGCAGGACGCCATCGCTGCCTCGCGGTGCTCGTCAGCTCCTACGGGAACAGGTTTAAACCGGAGGTTTGTATTTGTTTAAAGGGGTCAACAGCAGGATCAAATTGCCCTGAACCGTAGCTACAAAATCCCAGGCAACACCCCACGACATAACACCCTGCACAACAATAAATAAGCGGAGGAGTTTATGAAGGATGCACTCACGGCGGACGCTGGCGCACTCGATGCCCGGCCCGCGAAAAAAGCCAAATCCTATCGTCTTGCCGGTGCCGCGAGCATGGCGGGCACGACCATTGAGTGGTACGACTTTTTCCTGTACGGCACGGCTGCCGCGCTGATCTTCAACAAAATCTTTTTCCCTGCACTGGACCCGATCACCGGCGTTCTGGCGGCATTTGCCACCTACGCTGTGGGCTTTCTCGGGCGGCCGCTGGGCGGGATCATTTTTGGGCATTTCGGCGACCGCATCGGGCGCAAGTCCATGCTGCTGATGACCCTGATGATGATGGGGATTCCGACCATCATCATTGGCCTGATCCCCACCTATGAACAGATCGGCTATTGGGCGGCGCTGATTCTGGTAGTCATGCGTTTTCTGCAAGGCATGGCCGTAGGTGGCGAGTGGGGCGGTGCCGTCTTGATGGCCGTCGAACATGCACCCGAAGGCAAAAAAGGCTTTTACGGCAGCCTGCCGCAAACCGGTGTGGGCGCAGGCCTTGTGCTGGCAACACTGGCCATGGGAATGGTCGCCAAACTGCCCGAAGAAGACATGCTCAGTTGGGGCTGGCGCCTGCCGTTCATTGCCAGCATCGTGCTGCTCGGCGTGGGCTGGCTGATTCGCCTGAAAGTGCCGGAATCGCCGGATTTCGAAAAGCTCAAGAAAGACAAAATCGCAGTCAAGGTGCCGTTGCTCAAGGTGCTGCGTGAACACCCACGGGAAACCCTGACGATCATTGGCGCGCGCACTGCCGAGAACGCCTGGTTCTACATGTCGGTGACCTTCGCCCTGGCCTAC
The DNA here is from genome assembly GCF_040224095.2 of Pseudomonas caspiana. Classification (NCBI taxonomy): domain Bacteria; kingdom Pseudomonadati; phylum Pseudomonadota; class Gammaproteobacteria; order Pseudomonadales; family Pseudomonadaceae; genus Pseudomonas; species Pseudomonas caspiana. The sequence goes on from NZ_CP167995.1 coordinate 578,388, forward strand.
GCGGCCAATCAACTGCAGATCCCCCGTGCCGACGTCCTCAACGCGATTACTGCGGGTGCAGCGCTGTCACTGATCACCATGCCGTTCTGCGGCTACCTCTCGGACAAGGTCGGCCAGCGTCGTTTGTACTTCGCCGGCTTGCTACTGCTGTGCGCGTTCGCCTACCCGTTCTTCGCCATGCTCGGCACCCGCGAACCGCTGTTGGTCTGGTGGGCGATGGTGTTGGCGGTGGGCGTGGTGTTCCCCATTCTGTATGCGCCGGAATCACTGCTGTTTGCCCGACAGTTCCCGGCAGAAATCCGCTACAGCGGCATCTCGGTGTCGGTGCAATTGGCGGGGGTATTGGGCGGCGGGTTCGCGCCGATGATCGCCACCAAACTACTGGCTTACGCCGACGGCAGCCCGCATTACGTGATCGTTTATCTGGTGGGCATGGGCGTTGTGGCGTTGGTCTGCACGGCGCTGATGAAGCGTGATCCGCCCCGGATCAAGGCGTCCTGACTGAGAGCTGAATAATTGTTTGATTAGGAGATTTCGATGAACGCTTCCCCGAATAAAAAGGACAACACCGTGGATCGAGTCAAACTGCTGATCGATGGCGAATGGGTTGAATCGCAAAGCGCCGAATGGCACGACATCATCAACCCGGCGACCCAGCAAGTGCTGGCTCAGGTGCCGTTTGCCACATCCGGTGAAGTCGATGCCGCCGTGGCCGCCGCGCAGAAAGCGTTTCAGACCTGGCGTCATACGCCGATTGGTGCACGGATGCGCATCATGCTCAAGTTGCAGGCGTTGATTCGTGAACACTCGTCGCGCATTGCGGCAGTGCTAAGCGCCGAACAGGGCAAGACCATCGCGGATGCCGAGGGCGATATCTTTCGCGGTCTGGAAGTGGTGGAACACGCCTGTTCCATTGGCAGCCTGCAAATGGGCGAGTTCTCCGAGAACGTTGCGGGTGGTGTTGATACCTATACCTTGCGCCAACCCTTGGGTGTCTGCGCAGGCATCACACCGTTCAACTTCCCGGCAATGATCCCGTTATGGATGTTCCCGATGGCCATTGCCTGCGGTAATACCTTCGTGCTCAAGCCTTCCGAGCAGGACCCGATGTCGACCATGTTGCTGGTTGAACTGGCCGTTGAGGCGGGCGTTCCGCCGGGCGTGCTTAACGTGGTGCATGGCGGTAAAGAGGTCGTGGATGCCATTTGCACCCACAAGGACATCAAAGCCGTGTCCTTTGTTGGCTCTACCGCCGTCGGCACTCACGTCTACAACCTGGCCGGTCAACACGGTAAGCGCGTGCAGTCGATGATGGGCGCCAAAAACCATGCGGTGGTGCTGCCCGATGCTAATCGTCAGCAAACCCTGAATGCCTTGGTCGGTGCCGGTTTCGGCGCTGCGGGTCAACGTTGCATGGCCACTTCAGTGGTCGTACTGGTCGGTGCCGCGAAGCAGTGGCTGCCGGACCTCAAAGCGCTGGCGCAGCAGCTCAAGGTCAATGCCGGCAGCGAAGCGGGCACCGATGTCGGGCCAGTGATTTCCAGGCGCGCCAAACAGCGGATTCTGGACCTGATCGAAAGCGGCGTGCGCGAAGGCGCGAAGCTGGAACTGGATGGCCGCGACATCAAGGTGCCGGGTTTTGAAGATGGCAACTTTGTCGGGCCGACGCTGTTCTCCGGCGTCACCACCGACATGCAGATCTACACCCAGGAAATCTTCGGGCCTGTATTGGTGGTGCTGGAAGTCGACACCCTCGATCAAGCCATCGCGCTGGTCAATGCCAATCCGTTTGGCAACGGCACCGGCCTGTTCACCCAGAGCGGTGCGGCGGCGCGCAAGTTTCAGAGTGAAATCGACGTTGGGCAAGTGGGGATCAACATCCCGATTCCAGTGCCCGTGCCATTCTTCAGCTTCACCGGTTCACGCGGCTCTAAACTCGGCGACCTCGGCCCGTACGGCAAACAGGTGGTGCAGTTCTACACACAGACCAAGACCGTCACCAGTCGCTGGTTTGATGACGACAGCGTTAACGACGGGGTGAATACCACCATAAGTTTGAAATAGTGCTGACAGGGCATCGCGGTGCTGCTGACACAACTCAATCCCTGTGGGAGCTGGGCTTGCCCGCGATGCATAAGACGCGGCCAGACGACATACCGCGTTATCGTTTATCGCAAGCAAGCTCGGCCCCCACAATAGATTGCGGTGAGTTTGAAACACAAGGAGAACAACAATGAAAATCGCCTTCATCGGCTTGGGTAACATGGGCGCGCCGATGGCCCGTAATCTGCTCAAGGCTGGGCATCAGCTGCACCTGTTCGACCTCAACACCACCATCCTCAATGAGCTGGCTGCTTTGGGCGGGCGCATCAGCGAATCGCCTAAACATGCCGCTCAGGGTGCTGAACTGGTGATCACTATGCTGCCCGCCGCCGCTCACGTGCGCAGCGTTTACCTGGGGGATGACGGCGTGCTCGCAGGCATCGGTTCCGGCGTCCCGGCTGTGGATTGCAGCACCATCGACCCGCAAACCATTCGCGACGTTGCAGCCATCGCGGCGAAGCAAGGCGTGAGCCTCGGTGATGCGCCGGTTTCGGGCGGCACCGGTGGTGCGCAAGCGGGCACTCTGACGTTCATGGTGGGTGCCAGCGACAAGCATTTCGAAACGCTTAAACCGGTGCTGGCGCAGATGGGCAAGAACATCGTCCACTGCGGGGACATCGGCACCGGGCAGATCGCCAAAATCTGCAACAACATGCTGCTGGGGATCACCATGATCGGCGTCGCAGAAGCCATGGCGCTGGGAGACACGTTGGGCATCGACACCGAAGTGCTGGCGAAAATCATCAACACCTCGACCGGTCGCTGCTGGAGTTCAGAGATCTACAACCCATGGCCAGGCATCGTCGATACCGCGCCTGCTTCGCGAGGTTATACCGGCGGTTTTGGTGCCGAGTTGATGCTCAAGGATCTGGGCCTGGCGACCGAAGCGGCGCGCGTCGCCCATCAACCGGTGATCCTCGGCGCGGTGGCGCAACAGCTCTATCAAGCGATGAGCCTGCGCGGCGAAGGCGGCAAGGATTTCTCGGCGATTGTTGAGGGGTATCGCAAGAAGGTATGAAACTGATGCTATTCAATGTGGGAGCAGAGCTTGCTCGCGATAAGGTTGGACGCGGTTCACTTTAGATCGCGTCAACCTTATCGCGAGCAAGCTCTGCTCCCACAGATGGTTGCATCCCAGCCCTAGATCGTTAAGCGCAGCATGGTTCGCCTCAAGGCGCGCGCAACAAATCCAGCATCTCCTGCAGATCATTAATGTGCTGCAGGTTCAAACACAGTTCGCCCAAGTGTTCGGCCTGTATGGCGGGCAGGGCGCGGGTGGCCAGCGAGCTGTATTTCGCCCACAGTTCGCCATCGCCGATGGGGTTCAGCGGGCCGCCCAAAGGAGTTTTGATTTGCAGGGTAGCGCTGCGTCCATCGTCGCTGAGGAGGGTGAGATGCGGTTCATCCAGCGGCGCGAGGGACGTATCGACCTGCATCTGAATCTTCTGCATAAAACCCGACACGGCGGGTGATGTGCGCTTTTTCTCTTCGTACGCATCCAGCCCCGCGTTACCCAGCATGCAGCGCACCGCTAACGCATAGGGCAAGCTCATTTGTGCGGCGGCCAGTGTCTGCGTGTCGATCCCCGCGCACATGTCTACAAGAAAGGCGCTGGCGTTGACCTGGATGGAGGCGACTTGATCGGCGTTGATCTGCATCTCGCTCAGCAACTGGCCAATGGCATCGATGGCCGAGTGAGTGCCACGGCATGCCGCATACGGTTTGATCGAACAACGAGCCAGCTTCCAGACCACGCCGAGATCTTCGGTCAGCGCCTGAGGTTGGGCCGTGTCGCGAGCGAGTGTGCGCAGGAATCCGCCCCACACGTCGTCGAATACCTGTGTCGGCCCGGTGATGCCTTCACGCGCCAGCAACGCCGCCAGCACACCGCCCTCGGCCGGGCGTCCGGCATGGAGTTTCTTGCTGTCAGCACCGTCGTGGATAAACGCCCACAAACCGCCACTCATGCTCGCCGCCAGACCCAGCGTCGAGCCGGTCTGTTGCTCGTCCAGTTTGAGCAAGCGAGCGCAGGCCGCCGCTGCGCCGAATACGCCGCAGGTCCCGGTTGAATGCCAGCCTGCTTCGTTGTGTGGGGAATACCCGCCACAGGCTTCCAGTACCCGGCGCGCCACGTCGTAACCGAGCACCATGGCGGTGAGTAATTCCTGGCCGTCGGGCATTGGCTCGCACAAGGGCAGTATTGCCAGCATGGCCGGAACGACGACTGCGCCTGAGTGATCGCAGCCACCGGAATCATCCAGCTCCAGCGCATGCGCCGCGATGCCATTGATCAACGCTGCGTTGCGCGCCGACAAGCCGTAATCCGCGCCCCAGATCACCGACGCACCTTCTGCCTCGCTGGCATTCATCGCTCGCAACGCATTCTGGGTCAGTGGTGCTTGCGACCCGGCCAGCGCCGCGCCCAGCGTGTCGAGCAGATGCTGCTTGGCTTTGACGACCAGCGATTCGGGCAGCTCATCGAATGAGGTGCGGCAGATGAATTGGCTGAGGGTTGCGACGGCGTTGGTCATAAAGAGAGGCTCATAAGTGCACGTTACCGCGATTTCTGTAGGAGCTGCCGAAGGCTGCGATGGCTTTTTCCTGACCCACCCATTCGCAGCCTTCGGCAGCTCCTACAGGATCAATGTCAGGCGTCAGATTGTCAGGCGTTCTGGACTTTGTTGTGCCGCTCAAACACCGCAGCCGGGTGATCTTCCGGCACCTTGCTGTGATTCCCACTCCACCAGTCCGCGACTTCCTCCGCCGTGGCGAACCACACGTCCGGTTGCGCCTTGAGCCAGGTCAGCAGCTCCAGCAGCAAACCACTGCGGCCCACGGTGCCGAGGGTTTCGGGATGCAGGCGCAGCACGTAGCACAGGCCGAAACGGTGGAAGCCATTGAAGTCATGCTGCCAGTTTTTCAGCACCTCGGCACTGGAACCAATGCGCGCCTGGCTGACCGGCACTGCAGGCGCGAGGTTAAAGGCGAAATACGGCTCGTCCTCCAGTTCGCAATGCAGTGGCAGCTCAACTAACGGTGCCGAATCAATCTGACTCGCCGGGTGCAAGTACGGCAGGTCATCGCCAGACCACGACGAAGACCACGCGATATTTTCTGCACGCAAGGCATCAACAAAGCCTGGCGCATAACTGCCCGCGGGCGCTCGAAAGCCGCTGGGACGCTGACCGGTCATTTCGGCAATCACTTGGCAGCCTTGTTTCAGAGACGCGTGTTGCCCAGCTAAATCCAGTGTTGAAAAGTCTTCATGGCGATATCCCGCGCAGGCGATCTCGTGGCCTGCGGCATGAATGGCCTGAATCACTTGCGGGTTCTCTTCGGCAACAATGCCGGGAATGCACCAGGTCGATGGCAGGTTCTGATCAGCCAGAATTTCCAGTACCCGCTGTACGCCGCGTGTGGTGCCGTAGCGCCAGACCGACAGGCTCTTATCGCGCCCGGCAATCGCCGGGACCTGAGTCAGAATGCCGTGAATGTCGTTGTAATCAAACGTGATGACTACCGCGCAACGGTAAGGCGCGGGCCAGACAGACCTGGATTCAGTCATGGCGATGCTCCTTGAGCCAGAAGGTGGCGACGTCGTTGCAGGTCGCAAACCAGACGTCCGGATGACTGTGCATGTGCTCCAGAAAACCCTCCAGAATCCCGATGCGTCCCGGCTTGCCGCTGATCTTGGGATGGAACAGCGTGGTCATGCACAGACCTTCGCGATAGGTGCCGTCGAACTCGCGACACCAGTTGTCCAGCGTCTGGTCATAACTGGCGATGCGGTCCAGCCCGGCCGGGTAATTCGGCGCACGGGTGTAGGCCAGCGAGGCGTAGTCGTCCAGTTCCCAACGGCCGGGGATTTCCACCAGTCCGTTTGGCTGGCCGGGGACTTCGATGAAGTAAGGGCGGTCATCGCCGCGCATGCTGCTGGAGTAAGTCACGCCGCAGTCCATGAGCAAGGCGGGTGTTTCGCTGTGCCAGTCGCCCGAAGGCGTGCGGAAACCCGTGGCAGTGATGCCCAGGTAACGCTTGAAAATGTCGGCGCTGATCTTCATGACCTCGCGCTGGGCTTGCAGGTCCAGGGCGAAAAACGATTCATGACGATAGCCGTGATATGCCACCTCGTGGCCGTGTTCGATGATTGCCTGACACTGTTTTGGCCAGTTCTCCACGACCCAGGCCGGGACAAAAAACGTCGCCGGTGTCGCGTGGGCTTTGAGCATGTCCAGCAAACGTGGCAATGCGCGATAGGGGCCGTAGCCGCCGAAGGTGAAGTATTCCGGTTTCTGCCAGATCGAGCCGTCGAGCATGGCGGCACCGGTCGGGCCGTCCAGATCGAAGGCCAGGGCGACACTGGCGCGGGCGTTGTTCGGCCAGCGCAGATCGTTAGAGGCAAACATGGGGAGTCTCCGCCAGTGTGAATATCACCCGCCCGGTCCCTGGGCGAGTGCAAGCCTGCTTACTTGGCGCCGTTCAGGACAGCTTGTTCGACTGCGCCGTTCTTGAGCTGCCACTTGCCCAGGATCTGCTCGTAAGTACCGTCTTTGATCATGTCGTTGAGGGTCGCGATGATCGCTGTGCTCAACTCGGCGTTGTGTTTGGCGACGCCCAGACCGGTCAATTGACGAGACAATGGCTCACCGATCACTTTGAACACACCAGGCTCCTGGCCCTGAATGTACGGCAGGGTTTCGCTGCCTTGCACGGCGGCGTCCAGACGCGACTGGCGCAGTTGCGCACGGGCATCGGCGCTGCCTTCGGTGCCAACCACAGTGATTGCCGGTTTGCCGATGGCAACGCAGTTCACTTCACTCCACTTGGCGATTTCCACCGGGAATGTCGTACGGCGGCTGGTGCCGATTTTCTTGCCGCACATGTCCGCGGTGGTGTTCAAATCCTTCTGGGATTCGAGGGTGTAGAACTGCGGGCCGGTGCTGAAGTAATCAACGAAGTCCACGGTCTGCTGGCGCTCAGGGGTATCAGTCATGCCCGACAGCACGATGTCGATGCGGTTGGTTGCCAGGCCGCTGACCATTTGTTCGAAAGCGGTTTCCTGCCACTTGATCTCGACACCCAGACGCTTGGCGATTTCGGTGCCCAGGTCGTAATCGACGCCGGTCAGTTTGCCGGTGGCCGGATCCTTGAAGTCCATCGGTGGATAGTTCGGGGCGATGCCGGCGGTAATGTAGCCCTTGTCCTTGATGGATTTTGGCAACACGTGAGTGTCGGCTGCCCAGCTCGAAACCGAAATCAGAGCGGACAGTACGGCGGTAGCGGTAAGCGCGAAAGTTTTCAAATCGGACATCCTCAGCAAGGGTTTGAGTTCAGTTCAAAACGGCAGCGATAAAATCCTGGGTGCGTGGGTTGCGCGGGTTCATCAGCACGTCTTCCGGTGCACCCGTCTCTATGATTTGCCCCGCATCCATAAACACCACGCGGTTAGCCACTTCCCGGGCAAAGCCCAGTTCGTGGGTGACCACGATCATGGTCATGCCGCTTTTGGCCAGGTCACGCATGACCGAGAGCACTTCACCTACCAGCTCGGGGTCGAGGGCCGAAGTCGGCTCATCGAACAACATCAGCTTGGGACGCATGGCTAATGCGCGAGCGATGGCGACACGTTGTTGCTGACCACCCGAAAGCTCGATGGGATACGCATTGGCCTTGGCTTCCAGGCCTACTCGCTTGAGCAGTTCCATGGCCAGTTCCCGACAATCTTCGATGGGCTGGCGCAACACCTGCGAGGGCCCTTCAATGATGTTTTCCAGTACCGTCATGTGTGCGAACAGGTTGAATCGCTGGAACACCATGCCGGTCTTGAGCCGCTGCTTTGCGATCTGTACGTCGCTCAGCTCAACCAGTTTGTGGCCGTCGGTACGGAAACCGAGAATTTCTTCATCCACCCACAAGCCGCCTGCGTCGACCTTTTCCAGCTGGTTGATGCAACGCAGCAGGGTGCTTTTGCCGGACCCCGACGGGCCGATGATGCACAGCACTTCGCCGTGGGGGATTTCCAGATTCACGTTCTTGAGCGCCTGGAAGTCGCCGAAGAACTTGTTGACGTCTACTGCTTTGACGATGTTCAACATGGTTGCGCCTCCTGAGGCTCAGTTACGTTTGCCAGCGCCGCGGGCGAAGCGTTTTTCCAGTCGGCTCTGACCAAACGTCAGGATGGTCACGACCGCCAGATACCAGATGCCTGCCACGATCAGCAGCTCCATGACGCGGGCGTTGGCGTAGTAAATGTTCTGTGCGTTGTGCAGCAGTTCCGAGTACTGAATGACGCTGGCCAGGCTGGTCATTTTCACCATGCCGATGAACTCGTTGCTGACCGGCGGGATGATGATGCGCATGGCCTGCGGCAGGATGATGCGGCGCAGTGCTTGCAGACGCGGCATGCCGATGGACTTGGCGGCTTCGTACTGACCGCTGTCCACTGAGAGCAGACCGGCACGCACCACTTCGGCGGTGTAGGCGCCCTGATTGATGCCAAGCCCCAGCAGTGCAGCGGCAAACGGCGTGATCACTTCAACGGTCTTGAACTCGAACAGACCGGGGATGCCCAGTGTCGGGAAGATCAACGCCAGGTTGAACCACAGCAGCAATTGCAGGATCAGCGGCGTACCGCGAAACAGCCAGGTGTAACCTTGCGCCACATAGCGCAACAGCGGGTTCTGCGACATGCGCATCACCGCCACGATCACCCCGAGTACCACGCCCAGCGCCATCGCCAGGATCGACATGATGATGGTGTTCAACAGGCCGAACATGATCGATTCGGCGGTCAGAAACTGCCGTACGAAACCCCATTCGATATTGCCGTTGATAAAGGCGTGAACCAGCCCGATCAACAGCACCACGATCAGTGTCGCGGCGGCGTAACGACCGTAGTAACGACGTGGCACGACCTTGTAGGTCGAGATGTCGTACTTGGCCGCGAGTGAAGCGCGCTCGGCGCTGGCTGAAGCTTGAGGCTTTGACATGGAATACCCTCCGTTGAATCAGCCGCGTGGACCCGCGTAGTCGAGTGCCCATTTTTCCTGTGCGACCAGTTGCTGCTTGAAGCGCTCGATCTGCTCGGCCACCCGTACCGGCGAAGTACCGCCCCAACCACTGCGTGCGGCCAATGCTGCTTCCAGCGTCAGCGCATCGAGCACTTGCGGCGTAAGGCGCGAATCAGTCGCCGCCAGTTGCTGGGTGGTGAGTTCTTCCAGGCCGATATTGTTTTCTTCGCAGAGCTGCACCAGCTTGCCGGTGATCTCGTGCGCCTCTTTGAAAGGCACGCCGCGCACGGCCAGCCAGTCAGCCACTTCGGTGGCGAGGGTGAAGCCCAGTGGTGCCTGACGCAGCAATTCGTCAGCACGCACTTTCATGGTCTGGACCATGCCCGCGAAGGCAGGCAGCACCAGATGCACGGTTTCCAGGCTGTCGAGAATCGCGTGTTTGTCTTCGCTCAAATCGCGGTTGTAAGACAGCGGCTGAGCCTTGAGCACGGCCAGAATGCCGGTCAGGCTGCCGATCAATCGGCCTGACTTACCACGGGCCAGTTCGGCGATATCCGGGTTCTTTTTCTGCGGCATGATCGAGCTGCCGGTGGCGTAACCGTCGTCCAGTTCGACCCAGCGGAACTGACGGGAAGTCCACAGGCAAAACTCTTCGGCCAGTCGCGAAATGTTAATGCCCAGCATGCTGCTGCAGAACAGGAATTCAGCGACATGGTCGCGGCTGGCGACGGCGTCGATGGAGTTTTCGCACGGGCCGCTGTAGCCCATCTCGGCGGCTGAACGTTGCGGGTCGCGAGCGATGGCTGAACCCGCCAGTGCGGCTGCGCCCAGTGGCGACAGGTTGAAACGGGTGTCCCAGTCCTGCAGGCGCTGGATGTCACGGTGAATCGCCTGGGCATGGGCCATCAGGTGGTGGGCGAACACAATCGGTTGCGCCTGTTGCAGATGAGTGAAGCCCGGCGCGATGGTGTTGATGTGTTGCTCGGCTTGCGAGACCAGTGCCTTCTGCAATTCGAGAATCGCCAGGGTCATGACCCGCACCTGATCACGCAGGAACAGCCGCATGTCATTGGCCGACTGATCGTTGCGTGAACGGCCGGCGCGCAGTTTGCCGCCCAGAGTGCCGAGGCGTTCAGTCAGCAGGCGCTCGATGAAAGTGTGCACGTCTTCATCCGCAGCGATTGGCTCGATGCTGCCTGCGGCGAAGTCCACATCAATGGTGCGCAAGGCTTCAATGATGCGTGCGGTTTCGTCGGCATCCAGCAGGCCGGCACGGTTCAATTCATTGGCATGTGCCTTGGAGCCCGCGATGTCATACGGCGTCAGGCGAAAGTAGGCGCGCGGTGAGCGGGACAGGTTGGCCATGGCTTCAGCAGGGCCGGTCTTGAAACGTGCGCCCCAAAGGCGATCAGTGGCGTCAGACATGTAAATTCTCCGTTGGCACGTTGATTGCTCCACCCTGAACAACAGCGTGTTGTGCGATATGAACTGCGATGTGAAGATCGCAGGGCGAGCAAGGAATAAGTGGTCTTACACTTAACGTTGAATCGATCAATGGAGAGGGATGCTAGAAAAAACCAACGCGCGGGGAAATGTTTTAAATGGCAAGTCAACTTACTGAAACTGGAAACCTGCCAAAAAGAAGTGGTGAAGCGGCGATGTCAATGGCCAGCGCCATGGACTTGAAACTCTTCAAGGTTTTTAGGGCAGTGGTTGAAGCGGGGGGATTTACCGCAGCACAGGTAGAACTGAATATCAGCCTGGCGGCAATCAGTAAGCAGATATCGGATCTTGAAATTAGACTGGGCATGCGCCTATGTACGCGAGGGCGGGAAAAGTTCTGCCTGACCGAACAAGGCAAGATCATTTACGACGCCAGTCTTGACCTGTTCATGGCGCTGGATAACTTTCGTGACCGCCTCGGTAATGTGCGTGGCGAGTTGCTCGGCGATTTGAACATCGCCGTCATCGATAACACCGTTTCAGACCCTGATTCGCCTTTGGTTGATGCCCTGAAAGCCCTGCAAATAAAGGCCCCCAAGGCAAAGGTACGGCTCAATGTGGCGCCTTTGGACGAGATCGAACAAGGCATCCTCAAAGGCCGTTTTGCAGTAGGCATCGTACCCGTTTACAGCGGTAAAGATGAATTTCAAGTCATGCCGCTGTACGACGAAGTGTCAGAGCTTTACTGCTCGAACAGCCATCCATTTTTTGCCATGAACGATGAAAGTGTCGATGAGAAGTGCCTGGCAGAAGCCGAATTTGTCGAGCACGCTTATGCCGTTCATGCGGGTAAGTCGACATTGATGAGTCAGCGTGAAGTGACTGCCGTGGCCACTCAGGTTGAAGCCGTGGCGATCATGATAAAGACCGGACGTTATCTGGGTTACTTACCGGTTCATTGGGCCAGAAGTTATGTCGAGCGGGGCGAAATGCGCTCTATAAAGAGGCAGAAATTTGCCATAGCCACACCGGTGAAACTGTTGTACAAGCAACAGGTTCCACGCAACCCGTTATTGGATGTTTTTCTCGAAATAATGCAGGAAAGTTCCACTGCTAATAACCAGAACTAATAAGTAATCAACTAATGCGCGCTACCGGTGCATGTTACGGAAGTACCCGGTCAGCGTGCACCGGAACGGAACATTAAGGCGCAGACTGCCCGTCAGTGGTGGTTTCGCGCAAGCGCTGAAGGAACACCGATTCGGCTTTGGTCAGGCGTTGCTCCACATTCCATAGCAGGTTGATATCCACCGAACCCACGCCTTCCTCAGGCGGCAAGCGCCACAAACGGCCAGCCGCTAATTCGCCTTGGCAGATGTGTTGCGGCAGGCATGCGATGCCAAAGCCGGCCAGCACCAGACGCAAGACTTCCTGGGTATTGGCAGACGAGGCGACGATTTGTCCGGTGAGTTTATGCAGGTCGCGAAACTCGGCCAGGGACGACAGCGTGCCGCCCAGCAAATCCCCGGTGAAAATAATCAGCTGCTCGTTGCGCAGGTCGGCGAGGCTTAAATCTTTACGCCCATATAAAGGGTGCTCGTCGCTGCAATAGAACGCGTAGTGCTCTTGAGTCAGGCATTGCTGGCCGAGCCAGGCGGGAGCGGTGCGGTTGACTGCCAGGCCGAAGCTGGCGGTTTTCTGAGACAGCGAACTGAGGATTGCGTCGCTGGATTGCACGTCGATTTCCAGGGTGATACCGGGATAGTCACGGTGCAGTTGCGAAAGAAATTTATCGTAGGCCGGGCAGCGAATGCCGCTCACCGTCAGCATTCGCACCTTGCCCACCACCTGATCGCTGCTGCGTTCGAGAGCTGCGTCCAGTTGCGTGAAATGGCTCTGCACTTCCGCCGCTACGCGCAGTGTTTCAATGCCCGACTGGGTCAACAGAAAACGCGGCCCACGGCGTTCTATCAGCGCTGCGCCAAGCTGCTCTTCAAGACGTTTGATTGCCTGGCTGACGGCGGGCTGAGACAAGTGCAAGCGTGCGGCGGCGCGACTGATACTCAGCTCCTGCGCGACCACTTGAAAGGTACGCAACAGATTCCAGTCCAGTCGCTCGCCCAACGGTCGCGAAGAGGGGCGGGGAATGGCTACCGGGCTAGTCGATTGAGTCACTGCACAGCCTTTATTGGTGAAAAAAATAATGAATATAAGCAATGGCGAATTGAACTGCTTTGCCCTTTGCTCTTAAAAAGGCTGCACAAATTGCGCCATGACCTTTTGATGGAACCCATGATGTCCGCTTTCGCCAGCCACGATCAGCTACCGCCGCACATGCCCGAGACCGAACGCAAAGCACGCTGCGAACTCGCTGCGCTCTACCGTTTGCTGGCTCACTACCGCATGACCGACCTGATCGATACGCATATTTCCCTGCGGCTGCCGGGCGACAGCGGCCACTTTCTGATCAACCGCTATGGCACGCTGTTCGAGCGCATGAGCGCCAGCACGCTGGTGAAGATTGATAGCGAGGGTAACGTCGTCGACGAGTTTTATCCCGAGCACCGCGTCAACCGTGCGGGCTTCGTGATCCATTCTGCGATTCATGCGGCGCGCCCCGATGCGCATTGTGTGATTCATACCCATACGGCGGCCGGTATGGCAGTGGCGGCGCAACGCGCAGGTTTGCTGCCGTTGAGTCAGCACGCGCTGAAGTTCTATAACCGCCTGAGTTATCACACCTATGAAGGCATCGCGTTGGACCTCGCCGAGCGCGCGCGTCTAGTGGCCGATCTGGGCAATACCAATGCGATGATTCTGCGTAATCACGGCCTGCTGGTCGCAGGTGGTTCGGCGGCCGAAGCGTTCTCGAATATCTACTTCCTGGAGCGCGCCTGTCAGGCGCAGGTTCAGGCGCTGGCCGGTGGAGTCGAACTCGTACAACCCGACCCACAAGTCTGTGAGCACACCGCACAGCAGTTCGAAGCCGACGACAGCGACGGTATTACCGAACTGGCCTGGGAAGCGGCCTTGGAACTGATCGCCAGCCAGCGTAACGAGTACTGCTCATGAAGCCTCTGGTGTTGCTTGGAACGGGCGGTGGATTGGGCCGTGTTCGTGAAAATCTGCTGGCGCTGGATTCGTCGCTGACGATTCTGCGGCCCGGCGAGGCCGGTGCGCAGGAGGCCGACGTTGCACTCTGTTGGAATCCTTCACCGGGTGATTTGGGGATGTTCCCCAACTTGCGTCTGATTCACTCGATTGCTGCCGGTGCTGACCAGATCTTCAAGGATCCGAGTCGGCCCGCGCATGTTCCGGTCTGCCGAATTATCGATCCAGACCATCGGCTGGGCATGATCGAGTACGTGTTGTGGGGTGTTCTGCACTACCACCGTGGCTTTGATCAGATGCTGCAAAATCAGGCCCGCGTAGTTTGGCATCGCCCCGGGCAACAACCTGCCAAGCAAACCAGAGTGGGCGTTATGGGGCTTGGGGAGTTGGGGCGCGCCGTTGCGGTGCAACTGGCCGGGCTGGGGTTCGATACACGCGGCTGGGCCCGCCGTGCGCAGCAAGTTGAAGGGGTTAAAACTTTTCAATTGGCTGAATTCAATGAGTTTTTGCAGGATTTGGACATCTTGGTCTGTTTATTGCCTCTTACCACGGAGACAGTCGGCATTCTGAATAGCGAGACCTTCGCGCCCATGACGAAAGGCTCGGTGATCATCAACTGCGGTCGTGGCGAACACCTGCGCCGTGACGACTTGTTAGCCGCGCTGGACAGCGGTCAATTGCGTGGCGCTTTGCTGGATGTATTCGAGCAGGAACCCTTACCCACGGACGACTCATTCTGGCGCCATCCGCAGATATGCGTGACGCCGCACATTGCTTCATCCGCTTCCTACGAAGTGATAGCTGAACAGATTCTGGGAAACCTGAAGCGCCTTGATGCGGATTTACCCTTGGCGAATCAGGTGAACCCGGAACAGGGCTACTAGGGAGAGTAGTAACAAACCAGACCTGGAGTGGGGGGCTTCCTGGGGAGAGGAAGCCGGGGTCTGGTTTTTAGTGTGTCGTTAGAAGCTGCTATCCAAATAAGAAATGCCATCGCGTATGTATTGGCAAAAGAAACATCCCTTCTGAATCTGCCAATAAATATCCGCTCGCCCAACGAAGGCAGGCGGATGCGATAATCAACGGAGCAGCAGTAATGAATGTTTGCAAACTAAGTGTCATTGCCCTGGCAGTGGCAGCGGGATCTGTGCAGCCGGTTTTTGCTGATTCGCAGGCAGACGCTACGGGTTTTCTGGAAGGCGCCAAGTTGAACGTCAAGGCGCGCAACATGTACATGAACCGTGATAACCGCGCGACCAATGCCACCAAGGCTTATGGCGAAGAGTGGGCGCAGGGCTTCATCGGTAACTTCGAATCCGGCTTCACTCAAGGCACCGTAGGTTTCGGTCTGGACGCTATTGGCCTGTACGGCATGAAGCTGGACACCGGCCGTGGTCGTTTCGGTGGCGGTACTGGTTTGCTGCAGCCAACCAAAGACGGTCAGTACGTTAAAGACGATTACGGTTATGCAGGCGCAGCGGTCAAAATGCGCATCTCCCAAACCGTACTCAAGTTTGGTGACCAGGTCGTCAACAACCCGGTTTTCGCCACCTCTGACAGCCGTCTGTTGCCGGAAACAGCTCAAGGTCTGTTGGTCACCAGCAACGAAATCGACAAGCTGACCCTGCAAGGTGGTCACTTCACCGCACTGAGAAGCCGTAACCAGAGCTCGCACGACAATGCGGGTCTGGATGTCATCAACTTCGGCGGTGGTTCGTACAAATTCAACAAGAACCTGTCGACCAGTGCTTACTACTCGAACGTTGAAGATGTCTGGCGCAAATACTACGGCAGCCTGACCTACGGCCTCGCGTTGTCACCTCAGGATGTTGTGAAGTTTGACCTCAACGCTTACGACACCAAGAGCATTGGCAAGGAAGAGTTGGGTGAATACGACAACACTATCTGGAGCCTGACCGCTTCTTACACGCTGGGTGCACACACCTTCCAGGTGGGGCGTCAGGTGGTTAACGGCACCAGAGGTTATGACTACGGCATTGACGGGAACAGCACTATTTTCCTCGGCAACTCCGTGCAGTACTCCGACTTCAACCATGAAGACGAGAAGTCCTGGCAGGCACGTTACGACTTGAACATGGCGACCTATGGCGTGCCGGGTCTGACCTTCATGACCCGTTATGTGAAAGGCACCGACTTCAAAACCGCAACCAGTGATGATGCCAAGGCCTGGGAACGTGATGTTGAAGTCAAATACGTCTTCCAGTCCGGCCCAGCCAAGGATCTGAGTTTGCGTGTGCGTGCAGCCAGCTACCGTAGCCCGTCTTCTGACGGCGCCGGTAAAGTCGATGACACGCGTCTGATCATCGAGTACCCGATCAGCATCCTGTAAGCCGTTTCGACCCCATCGAAATGTAGCCCGCCCCGGTTTCATCCCCCGGGGCGGGCTTTTTTATGGGCTCAATTTCACGTGTTCAATGCGCGGTAGTCACGGCCGCTTTTGATCAGCGCATCAATGCTTGTCACGGGCGGCGTCCAGCCGAGCAATCGACGCGCCTTATCCGAGTCGACCACCAGTGACGCACATAGCGTCGAATACATCGGCCCCTTACCTAACAACCTGGCTCCGTGACGCAACAACGACTCAGGCACCGGCACTAACCGGGCTGTGGAACCCATTCCATTCGCCAGGTGCGTCACCATTTGTGCAGTCGACATGTCAGCGCCGTCGGACACCAGAAAGAGCTCGTTGGCCGCCGCCGGGTGCTCGATGCATAGCGCGATGAAGTCCACCAGATTCTCCAGGGCAATCATGCTGCGCCGGTTATGGATGGCGGCAAACGGCATGGGGACGCCCGAGCGAACCCAGTCCATCAAACGCGAGAAATTCCTCGGTGCGTGGCCTGCGTACACCAGCGGTGGACGGATTATTACCAGCTCCATGGCGGTGCCCTGCAAAAGCTTTTGCAACGCTTGTTCGGCTTCAAGTTTTGACCGTGCGTAGTCATCCGACGGAGCGGGCAGCGACATTTCGTTGAACGGTACGTGGTGAGTGGTCGAGCCATTGACGCCGACCGAGCTGATGAAAATGAAACGCCGGGTACCTGCCGATAACGCCTGCCGCGCCAAGGCCAGGGTGCCTTCGACGTTGGTGCTTCTGAGTGCGTTCAGCGAACTGCCGCGGGTAGCGAGATGGGCTGCAACATGGATGACGACATCGACACCTTGCAGAGCGGCGGACCAGTCGGTCGTTGCGGTGGATGTGCCTACCTGAATGAGGGGCGCGATTGACGGCTCCGGACTTTGCTGACGGGTCGAACCTGTCACTTGGTATTCAGGCACGGTGGTCAGCCTCTGCAGCAGCCCTTTGCCGATAAAACCGGTTGCGCCTGTGACGAGAATTTTCATGGCCTTCCTGACTGTCATTAACAATTGCTGCAAGCAGGATAGTCGGCGGATCGGGTAATGCTGACGGTTGAAGGAAAAAGACACGATTGAGCCTGCTACAAAGAACTGTAGGAGCGCACGAGCACCGCGAGGCCGCGATTGCGGTGTCTCAGACAGGCCGCCATCGCGGCCTCGCGGTGCTCGTGCGCCCCTACAGATCCAGTGTTTTCCGTAGGGCAGCACCTCCTGCCTGAAGTGCACTTCAATTCGGGGCCTGTTCGCCTTTCATACTCAACGCTGCCAGCAGCACTGCCGCATAGCCCGGCAACGCATCAAAATCCGCCGCGCACAGAAGCAATTGACGGTCGGCCCATGCGTCGCTTAATGGCACGCTGCTGAAGTTGCGCAGCCCTTGCCAGCGCTCGATTGCTGCTTGTGGCACGATGCTCAATCCCGCGCCATGGCTGACCATCCGGATCGCTGAGTCAAAACCTTCAGCCCGTACCCTGATGCGCAGTCGTTTACCGATATGCAGCGCCTGTGCTTCCAGGTGCAGGGCCAGGGCACTGTCGACCGACAGGCCGACGAAGTCGTAATCCAGCGCCTGATTGAAATGCACTTGTGTCTCGCGGGCCAATGGATGATCCGGCGGCATGATCAGGCTCAGTGGGTCTGCCCGAAACGGTCGGGTCTGTAGATCACTGGCGTCGACGGCATCGGTAATAACGCCGATGTCGGCGGTGCCGTGGCGCAGCGCCTGGAGGATGCGCAGGCTGGGTTGTTCTTCGACATCGATGTCGATGTTCGGATGATTGACCAGAAAGTCTGCGAGTAGCTCCGGTAGATGCTCGCTCAGGGTCGAGCTGTTGCAGAGCAGGCGTACCTGCCCCTTGAAGCCTTTGGCGTAATCAGCCAGATCAAACTGCATGCGCTCGACCTGTTGCAGAATCAGCCGTGCGTGCTGCGCCAGCGCCTTGCCCGCTGGCGTGGGCGTCACTCCACGACGACCGCGCTCCAGCAGCGGGATATTCAGCGAGGTTTCAAGCCCGCGAATGCGCGCACTCGCCGAGGCCAGCGACAGATGACTGCGCGCCGCACCGGCGGTGATGTTGCCGCTTTCCAGCACATTCAGAAACAGGCGTAGATCAATCAGATCGAAGTGCATGTGGGTTTTTCCAGTGTGCGCGGTCAGATGCCCAGCGCCGCCCCTGTAGGAGTGAGCTTGCTCGCGATAGCGGTCTGCCAGTCACATATCTTGTGACTGACAAGATGCTATCGCGAGCAAGCTCACTCCTACAGGTTCGTTGGTTGCCAGAAGACAGCGCGGGGCTGAAGCACTATCAGAACAGCCTCCGGTTCTGCCTAAGGCTGGCTCAGTATATGGCGAATTTTCCAATACGGCCTTTGCTGCCAATATAACGCCATGAACGACATTATCGACCACTATCAAATACTAGGCTGGGCCCTATCAATACTGGTGATGGCGGCTTTTCTACTCGCCGGAACCGTGAAGGGCGTGATCGGCCTTGGCTTGCCGACCGTGGCCATGGGATTGCTCGGGATGGCTATGCTTCCGACGCAGGCTGCCGCGTTGCTGATCATTCCGTCGACCGTGACCAATGTCTGGCAACTGATGACTGGCGGTCATCTGACACTGCTGCTCAAGCGGCTTTGGCCCATGTTGCTGATGATCGCTTCAGGCACGGTCTTGGGGTCCATGGTCATTGGCATCAGCAGCGGTCCATTGATGACCCGGGCGTTAGGCGCGGCCTTGTCGCTTTATGCCTTGAGTGGTCTTTTTTTACCGACCCTGCGTATTGCGCCACGTCATGAAGTCTGGCTTGGCCCGGCGTGCGGTTTTGTCACCGGCATTATTACCTCGGCGACTGGCGTATTTGTCATCCCGGCCGTGCCGTACCTGCAGGCTCTGGGACTTGAGCGCAACCAACTGGTGCAGGCGCTGGGGTTGTCTTTCACGATATCGACCCTGGCATTGGCGGGCGGTCTGTTCTGGAATGACGCGCTGGGGGGCGCTGAACTGGGCGCCTCCCTGCTGGCGCTGATTCCTGCATTGCTCGGCATGTGGTTTGGGCAATATCTGCGTCAGCGGATCAGTGCGCAGACGTTCAGGCGCTTGTTCTTTGTCGGAATGGGGGCGCTGGGTTTGTACCTGCTGGTCAGTTGAGTGAGTCAATAATGGAATAGAGATTCGTGCCTTTGAGTCAAAGGTCATTTGCCGGTAGAGCGCTTATTCCATGAATGTTGAGCCTGTATCTTTCGCCCATCAAATTTAATGACCCTCCTTATCTTGATGGGGCAATACATGAAAAAGATTCTGTTGTTGAACGGCGGCAAACAATTCGCTCACTCCGATGGTCGTTACAACGCCACCCTGCACGAAGCGGCGGTGGCTTACCTGGATCGCTCCGGGTTTGACGTCAAACAGACCTTTATCGACGGTGGTTACAACATCATCGACGAAGTGCAGAAGTACCTGTGGGCGGACGTGATCATTTATCAAATGCCAGGCTGGTGGATGGGCGCGCCGTGGACCGTGAAAAAATACATCGACGAAGTCTTCACTGAAGGCCACGGCTCGCTGTACGCCAACGATGGTCGGACCCGCTCCGATGCGTCGCAAAAATATGGCAGTGGCGGTTTGCTCAAGGGTAAGCAGTACATGATTTCCGCGACCTGGAACGCGCCACAGCAAGCGTTTGAAGACCCGACTGACTTCTTCGAAGGCAAAGGTGTGGATGCGGTTTACTTCCCGTTCCACAAGGCCAACCAATTCCTCGACATGACCGCCTTGCCGACCTTCCTGGCCGTCGACGTGATGAAAATGCCGAATGTTGAAGCTGACGTTAAGCGCTATGAAGCGCACCTGGCGCAGGTGTTTGGGGTGTAAGCGCAGGTCTGAAGGGGGCGCGGAAACCTGTGGGAGATTGAGTTCCCCGCTCAAAATAGCGCTAATATCCAGCGCTATTTTGAGCGGAGTACATGGATGAAAGCCCGGTCTGACGAATTACAGGTCTTTGTTTCGGTCATCGAAAGCGGTTCGATTTCTGCCGCTGCCGAGCATATCGGGCAAACGCCATCGGCCATCAGTCGCACACTTTCGCGGCTTGAAGCCAAGCTTGAAACCACCCTGATCAACCGCACCACGCGGCGTATGGACCTGACTGAGGAGGGCAAGTACTTCCTTGAGCAGGCTCGGCAGATCCTTGCGCAAATGGAGGATCTCGAGGAACGCCTGACCTTGCGCCACCAAACTCCGGCTGGACGTTTGCGGATCAACGCCGCATTCCCGTTCATGCTGCATTCGATCGTGCCCTACGTGGCCGAGTTTCGTCAGCGTTATCCGGAAATTCAGCTGGAACTCAACAGCAATGATCTGATTATCGATCTGCTGGAGCAAAGCACCGACGTCGCCATTCGCATCGGTGCGCTGGCTGATTCCACGCTGCATGCTCGTTTTTTAGGCAGTAGCCCGCTGAACATTCTGGCCAGCCCGGCTTACCTTGAGCGTCATGGTCACCCCAAAACCGTGAGCGCGCTCGCAAGCCATGTGCTGCTGGGCTTTACCCACACTGAAACCCTTAATCATTGGCCGCTGCGTCATGCCGAAGGCGATCGCCTGCTGATCAAGCCTGCCATCGCGGGCTCCAGTGGCGAAACCTTGCGTCAGTTAGCGCTGGCCGGTGAGGGCATCGTCTGCCTGTCGCATTTCATGACCCACGAAGACATTCGCATGGGCCGCCTCAAAGTCATCCTCGCCAGTGCCAACAGCGGTCATCGCCAACCGATTCACGCGGTGTATTACCGCAACTCGCAGCTGGCGCTGAGGATTCAATGCTTCCTGGATTTCATTCAGGAAAAGATGGCGGGGTATGTGGTTTAGCGTGATCGCACAGGCTGTCTTGCGACTGAAACTCTTATCAAACAACACCACTTACCAAATTAAAACGCATCCCTGTAGGAACTCACGAGCACCGCGAGGCAGCGATGGCGGTCTGTCTGATCCATCGCTATCGCGGCCTCGCGGTGCTCGTGCGCTCCTACAGGTCCCCATTGACAGTGCGGTATCAGTCAAACACCGGCGGCCCCGATGATTACCTTCATTTGCGTTTACGGCCTCACTGGTCATTAATCAATCTCGTCTGACCTTCACATTAAGGAAGCCTCATGCGAGTGGTTATGTTCAAGACACTGGCTTTGTCAGTGGCAATATTCAGTTCTTCTTCCGTATTTGCCGTCACGCTGGAAGGTGGCGCGGTGGCGTCGCCCGATGAATACGGCGCCAAGGTCGCGGCCGATGTGCTGCGCAAAGGGGGTAATGCGGTGGACGCTGCGGTGGCTACCGCATTCACGCTGGCCGTGACGTATCCCGAGGCGGGCAACATCGGCGGTGGCGGTTTCATGACCCTGTTCATGGACGGCAAACCGTACTTCCTCGATTACCGCGAAACAGCACCTAAAGCTGCCAGCCGCAACATGTACCTCAACGAAAAAGGCGAGGTGATCGAAAACATGAGCCTGGTCGGTGCGCGCGCAGTCGGCGTGCCGGGCACGGTCATGGGGTTGTGGGAAGCCCATCAGAAGTTCGGCAAGCTGAAATGGGCGGAGTTACTGACGCCTGCCATTGGCTACGCGCAGAACGGCTTCAAGGTTGCTGAAAAACAGTACATGTACCGTCAGGAAGCCCTGGATTTGTTCAAGGGCACCACTAACTTCAACGATTATTTCGGCAGCATGAAAGTTGGTGAAACTCTGCGTCAGCCCGAGCTGGCCAAGACTCTGGAGCGCATTGCCAACAAAGGTGCCGATGAGTTCTATAAAGGCGAAACCGCTGATCTGCTGGTCAAGCAGATGGAGCATGACAAGGGCCTGGTGACCAAACAGGATCTGGCTGAATACAAAGCACTCTGGCGCAAGCCGCTGCACGTCAATTGGCAGGGCAACACCCTGTACACCGCGCCTCTGCCCAGTTCAGGCGGTGTCGCGCTGGCGCAACTGATCGGCATCAAAGAACAGCGGGCTGATGATTTCAAAGGCGTGGCGCTGAACTCCGCCAAGTACATTCACCTGCTGGCGGAGATCGAAAAGCGCGTATTTGCTGACCGGGCGGATTATCTGGGCGACCCCAACTTCACCAAAGCACCCGTTGCAGAGTTGATCGACCCGAGTTATCTGGCCAAGCGTGCCAATGAGATCAATCCCACCGCCATCTCTCCGACCGAAAACGTCAAACCAGGATTGGAGCCGCATCAGACCACGCACTTTTCCATCGTTGATAAACAAGGCAACGCGGTCAGCAACACCTACACGCTGAATTGGGACTACGGCAGCGGCGTGGTGGTGAAGGGAGCGGGCTTCCTGCTCAACGATGAGATGGACGATTTCAGCTCCAAGCCGGGCGTCGCCAACGCGTTTGGTGTGGTCGGTGGCAGCGCCAATGCCATTGAACCGGGCAAGCGCATGCTGTCGTCGATGAGTCCGAGCTTGGTAACGCGTGACGGTCAGGTAACGCTGGTGCTGGGCACACCCGGTGGTTCGCGGATCTTCACCTCGATCTTTCAAGTGCTGAACAACATCTATGACTACAAACTGCCGCTCAAGGAGGCTGTTGGTGCACAGCGGGTGCATCACCAGTTATTACCCAAAGACACCATTTACTACGACTCCCACGCGCCTTTGACCGGCAAGGTTGCCGACGAGCTGAAAGCCATGGGTTACACGCTGGAGGATCAGGGCTGGGAGATGGGTAACGTGCAGGCGATCAAAGTGGATGGCACGAAGCTGGAAACAGCCTCTGATCCGCGGGGCAGGGGAGTGGGGATGGTGGTGCGGTGATTAACTCATTGCTGAATTGAAATGAAATTTATATGTGGGAGCAGAGCTTGCTCGCGATGAGGCTGGACGCGATTAACTTTAGGTCGCGTTCAGCCTTATCGCGAGCAAGCTCTGCTCCCACAAATGGTCAGCGTTTGTAGCTAATTAATGATGCTCACGTGTCGCGCGGAATTTCACGTCTGTCCAGCGCTCTTCCATCAAGGCCAGGTTAACCCGCGTTGGCGCGAGGTAGGTCAGGTGACCGCCGCCGTCCAGGGCCAGGTTTTCCACGGCTTTGACTTCAAAGTCTTCGAGCTTCTTCTTGTCCGCGCAATCGATCCAGCGGGCTGAATACACGGTGATTGGCTCGTAAGCACATTCGACTTTGTATTCTTCCTTCAGGCGGCTCGCTACCACATCGAACTGCAGCACACCGACCGCACCGAGGATGATGTCGTTGCTGCGCAGCGGGAAGAACACCTGCGTGGCGCCTTCTTCGGCCAGTTGCTGCAGGCCCTGACGCAACTGCTTGGACTTGAGCGGATCTTTCAGGCGCACACGACGGAACAGTTCCGGGGCGAAGTGCGGGATACCGGTAAAGCCCAGGCTTTCGCCTTCGGTAAAGGTATCGCCGATCTGGATCGTGCCGTGGTTGTGCAAACCAATGATGTCGCCTGCGTAGGCCTCTTCGAGCATTTCACGCTCGGAGGAGAAGAACGTCAGCGCGTCACCAATCCGCACGTCTTTGCCCAAACGGACATGGCGCATTTTCATGCCCTTGTCGTAGCGGCCCGAACAGATACGCATGAACGCGATACGGTCGCGGTGTTTCGGGTCCATGTTCGCTTGAATCTTGAACACGAAACCGCTGAATTTCTCTTCCACGGGCTCGACGGTGCGCTCGTTGGCAACACGGGCCAAAGGCTTCGGTGCCCAGTTCACGACAGCGTCGAGTACATGATCGACCCCGAAGTTACCCAGTGCAGTACCGAAGAACACCGGCGTCAGTTGGCCGTTGATGAACTCTTCCTGATTGAACTCGTGGCAGGCGCCTTGCACCAGCTCCAGTTGTTCAACAAAGCGCTCATATTCGTCGCCCAGGTGAGCGCGGGCTTCGTCCGAATCCAGCTTCTCGATGATGCGAGTGTCGGTGCGCTCGTGGCCGTGACCGGCGGTGTAAACAATGATGTAGTCGTCAGCCAGGTGATAAACACCCTTGAAGTCGCGGTAGCAACCAATCGGCCAGGTGATTGGCGCAGCCTTGATCTTCAGGACCGCTTCGATCTCGTCCAGCAACTCGATCGGGTCGCGAATGTCGCGGTCGAGCTTGTTGATGAAGCTGACGATTGGCGTATCACGCAGACGGCAAACGTCCATCAGGGCGATGGTCCGTGGCTCAACCCCTTTACCGCCATCGAGCACCATCAATGCGGAGTCGACCGCGGTCAGGGTGCGATAGGTGTCTTCGGAGAAGTCTTCGTGGCCCGGGGTATCGAGCAGGTTGATCATGTGATCGCGATACGGGAACTGCATGACCGACGTGGTGATGGATATGCCGCGTTGCTTCTCCATTTCCATCCAGTCGGAAGTCGCGTGACGATCTGATTTACGAGATTTCACCGTGCCGGCGACGGAAATGGCCTTGCCCATCAACAGCAGTTTTTCTGTGATGGTGGTTTTACCCGCATCCGGGTGGGAAATAATGGCGAAAGTGCGGCGTTTCGCGACTTCGGCGGCCTGTTGGGTCATGGGAAATCGCCTGGCAGGTGAGTCAAAAAAGGGCGCAGATTATAGCCTAAGTCGGGACAAGAACCGAACCGTTCAGCACATCGGCGGTGGCTAATTAATGTCTCACGTGGGAACCTTTCAGATCGTGGAGACGTCCATTCCCCCGTCAAGGCCAGTAAAACGGCCAACTTCAGGGGCTGATTAATCAGCATGTTGGCTTGACGAAGCTGCGCTAATGGCTTGTGTTTTCGCCGAGGGCAACCTCAATGGCGACCCACCCGCTGCTCTTCGCGAACGTTATTCCTGGCTGCCTTTCAGGCTAGTCAACGGCAACGCGTTCGCCGACTGAAATAAGGAGTCCGCCTGTGGCTAATCGCTATGGCAAGGGGCTGATTGGAGGTGCGGTTGTCATCGCACTCCTGGCCCTGCTGATCCACTGGATCGGCATCAGTACTATCAAGCAATACCAGGATGACCTGCTGTTCTATCTGCAAGCTCACCTGATTCTGGTTCTGGTTTCAATGTTGGCGGCCCTCGTGGTCGGGATCCCGGCGGGCATTGCCCTTAGCCGACCCAGTATGGTTGGCCGCGCCGAACGCTTCATGCAGATCTTCAACATTGGTAACACCATTCCGCCTCTCGCCGTTCTGGCCATTGCCCTCGGGATTCTCGGGATCGGCAGTGGGCCTGCGATCTTCGCGCTGTTCCTCGCCTCGCTGTTGCCCATCGTGCGCAACACCTACGAAGGCCTCAAAAACGTTCAGGGTTCACTCAAGGAAGCTGCGGTTGGTATCGGCATGACGCCGCGTCAGGTTTTGTGGCGGGTCGAATTGCCTAACGCCGTGCCGATCATTGTCGGCGGTGTGCGTGTGGCGCTGGCGATCAACGTCGGTACCGCGCCTCTGGCCTTCCTGATCGGTGCCAACAGCCTTGGCAGCCTGATCTTCCCGGGCATCGCCTTGAACAATCAGCCGCAACTGGTGCTAGGCGCAGCGTGTACCGCGCTGCTGGCGTTGCTGCTTGATGGTCTGGTGACACTCGCCAGTCGTACCTGGCTGGAACGTGGCCTGACTCGCTGAGCGAAAGGAATACCAATGAAAAAATTATGCTTGTTTCTAGGCTTTGCCATGCTGTTCCCGGCACTTGCCCAAGCGGCGGAAAAACCGCTGCTGCGCATTGGCGCTCGTGTGTTTACCGAGCAGACCATGCTGGCTGAACTCACTGCGCAATACCTGCGTACCAAGAACTACGACGTGCAAATCACCGGCGGCCTGGGCAGTAACCTGGCGCGCAGTGCACAGGAAAGCGGTCAGCTGGATCTGCTGTGGGAATACACCGGTGTTTCGCTGGTTGCCTATAACCACATCGATGAAAAGCTCGACAGCGAACAAACCTACGCACGGGTGAAAGAAGTCGATGCGAAGAAAGGCCTGGTCTGGCTTTCCCCGTCGAAATTCAACAACACCTACGCCTTGGCGCTGCCGCAGAAAGTTGCGGACCAGTACCCGCAGGTCAACACCATGACCGACCTGACCAAAGTCCTCAAAGACGAAGCCAAAGAGGGTCATGTCGTAGCGCTGGACACCGAGTTCGCCAACCGTTCCGACGGCCTGATCGGCATGGTCAAGCATTACGACATGAATCTCGGTCGTGAGAATACTCGCCAGATGGACGCCGGACTGGTCTACACCGCGCTGCGTAACGGCCAGGTGTTTGCCGGTCTGGTTTACACCACCGACGGTCGCTTGAACGCTTTCAAACTCAAAGTGCTGGAAGACGACAAACACTACTTCCCGGACTACACCGCTGCCCCGGTGATCCGTCAGGAGTATCTGGACAAGCACCCGGAAATCGCCACGTTGCTCAAGCCGTTGGCTGATCTGCTGGACAACCAGACCATGATCGACCTCAACGCTCGCATCGACGTTGGTCACGAAAGCCCATCCACGGTTGCCGCAGATTTCCTGCGCCAGCACCCACTTAACTAAGGAAGGAGACGATATGAGTATTTTTAGCGCCTTCTCCCATCTGGACTGGGCACAGGTCATTCAACTGACCTGGCAGCACATCACCCTGGTTGGCATCGCTGTAACACTGGCCATCGTCGTCGGCGTTCCGCTGGGCGTATTGATGACCCGCTTCCCGGCGCTCGCTGGCCCGCTGCAAGCCAGCGCCACCGTGCTGCTGACTGTGCCGTCGATTGCCCTGTTCGGCCTGCTGCTGCCGTTTTACTCCAAGTTTGGTCAGGGCCTTGGCCCGATGCCAGCCATCACTGCCGTGTTCCTGTACTCGCTGCTGCCGATCATGCGTAACACCTACCTGGCGCTGACCGGTGTCGAGCCGGGTATTCGCGAAGCCGCCAAAGGCATTGGCATGACCTTCGGCCAGCGCCTGCGCATGGTTGAACTGCCTATCGCCGTGCCGGTGATCCTCGCTGGCGTGCGTACGGCCGTGGTGATGAACATCGGCGTCATGACCATCGCCGCCACCATCGGTGCTGGCGGTCTGGGTGTACTTATTCTTGCTTCAATCAGCCGCAGCGACATGTCGATGCTGATCGTCGGCGCGGTACTGGTCAGTATTCTGGCCATCATCGCTGACCTTCTTCTGCAATGGCTGCAACGCGCGCTGACTCCAAAAGGATTACTGAAATGATCGAACTTCAAAACCTCTCGAAAACTTTCCAAAGCAACGGTAAAGAAGTGAAGGCTGTCGATTCGGTCAGCCTCACCGTCAACGAAGGCGAGATCTGCGTCTTCCTCGGCCCGTCGGGTTGCGGCAAGTCCACTACGCTGAAAATGATCAACCGCCTGATCATGCCAACCTCCGGCAAAGTGCTGATCAACGGCGAAGACACGACTGATCTGGACGAAGTAACCCTGCGTCGCAACATCGGTTATGTGATTCAGCAGATCGGTCTGTTCCCGAACATGACCATCGAAGAAAACATCGTTGTTGTGCCGAAACTGCTGGGCTGGGACGCGAAACGTTGCCACGACCGTGCTCGTGAACTGATGAGCATGATCAAGCTGGAACCCAAGCAGTATCTGCACCGCTACCCGCGCGAACTGTCCGGCGGTCAGCAACAGCGTATCGGCGTAATCCGCGCCTTGGCCGCTGATGCACCTTTGCTGTTGATGGACGAACCGTTCGGCGCGGTCGACCCGATCAACCGCGAGATGATCCAGAACGAGTTCTTCGAGATGCAGCGTGCGCTGAACAAGACTGTGATCATGGTCAGCCACGACATCGACGAAGCGATCAAGCTGGGCGACAAGATCGCGATCTTCCGTGCAGGCAAACTGCTGCAGATCGATCACCCGGACACCTTGCTGGCGCATCCGGCAGACGAGTTCGTGTCAAGCTTCGTCGGGCAGGACAGCACCCTGAAACGCTTGCTGCTGGTCAAAGCCGAAGACGCCGCGGACAACGCCCCATCGGTCAGCCCGGAAACCCCAGTTGCTGATGCGCTGGAAGTGATGGACGAAAACGACCGTCGCTACATCGTAGTGACAGATGCCGAGAACAAGGCCATGGGTTATGTGCGCCGTCGCGACCTGCATCGCCAGACAGGCACCTGCCTGCCGTTCTTGCGTCAGTTCAACGCGACTGCGGCCTACGACGAGCACTTGCGCATCCTGCTGTCGCGCATGTACGAGTTCAACCGCTCATGGCTTCCGGTGCTGGATGCCGAGAACGTGTTCCTGGGTGAGGTAACTCAGGAATCCATTGCCGAGTACCTGAGCTCGGGCCGTTCACGTGGCGGCAAGACCAGCATCGTTTCGCCAGCTGACATCGTGGCTGACGCTCAGGCCTGACCGCAATAAACCCCGCGCTGCAATGGCGCGGGGCTTGCGGCGAAGCCTATCCCGCGGACGGACCGTTGCGCCGACCCAGTAGGACCGGCTTCAGCCGGGAGTGCTTATTCCTGACGAAGAACATGTAGCGAATGTCGGGACGTCCTCCCGGCTAAAGCCAGTCCTACAGGATGAACGCAATCCCCCTGTGGGAGCGAGGCTTGCCCGCGATTCAGATGCCAGATTTAGCAGGCTCACCGCGTTATCGTTTATCGCGGGCAAGCCCTGCTCCCACATGGATCGCAGCTTCGCAATTAAATTGTTTCCACGCCAACCAGCGATCGTTCAACCAACCCCTGAGCAATCTCCACCAGATGCACCACCGAAAACGCCAGGTCGCGTTTCTGGCCGGTGAGATGGTCGCTGGATTCGTAGGCGGTGGCGGCTGCGCAGCGCAGGAGGTCGCTGACGCGTTGGAGGTCTTGTTCGAGGGTTGGGGTCATGATTCGGTTCCTGAGATATGTGGAGCCGCCGCTTTCCGTTCTCACGCGATAAAGGGTGGCAGCTATGTACAGGGTGAGAAACCGGTCACAGGTATCCGGCCAGACATACGTCTGCCTGCACACAGCCGCCATTACTGACGAACCATGCGCCTGTTAAAGAACGAGTTCTCACACCCGACCACCGAATCCTCAGTGGCGGAGCGCAGGCTAGTTCCGGGAAATGGCAGGCGCAAGCGGGTTTGAGTTTCTAGGAAACTTCACACGGGAGATAGGGACGGGTCATTCGTAATCGTCACATTTTTTGTAGGAAACACGGGTTTTGCAGGGGACTCTTGTGTGGGAGCTGGGCTTGCCCGCGATAAGGCTGAATACGATAGACCTGATATCTGCGGCGACCTTATCGCGGGCAAGCCCTGCTCCCACAGGTTCTGCGGTGATAGAGCTACCGAGAATGAGCCAGCTCATTGCCCATTTACCTCAAAAATGAACATCAAGCTGTCACACGTGTCCGTTACTACAATGGGGCAGTGGTGCCGATCCGGCAGAAACGTCTGCAAATGCGACATTTTTTGTTGATCTCTGACCCCTCAGGTCCTACAGTTCGCGCCGAACGTCCATGCTGGAAACGATCCATCCGGCTCAAGTACTGACGACGAGACAGCAAGGCCATAGGGAATGCGCTTCCTGGTGGCCTTTTTGCTTTCGGCGGACATGCCTTGGGAAGTAGGCGAACCAAAGTGGGGATACGGAGGACGTTCATTTGCACCCATTGATTAATGCAGTTTGCCAGTAGGAGTTTCCGCATGCCGATTCAGGTCGAAGACTATTTCCAGCGCGACACCTTCAACAAAATGAAGGCGTTTGCCGACAAGCAAGAAACCCCGTTCGTGGTCATCGATACCCAGATGATCAGCCAGGCCTACGATGACCTGCGAGCAGGCTTCGAATTCGCCAAGGTTTACTACGCCGTCAAGGCCAACCCGGCTGTCGAGATCATCGACCTGCTCAAGGAAAAAGGTTCGAGCTTCGACATCGCCTCGATCTATGAGCTGGACAAGGTCATGGACCGCGGTGTCACTCCAGACCGCATCAGCTACGGCAACACCATCAAGAAATCCAAGGACATTCGCTACTTCTACGAGAAGGGCGTGCGTCTGTTCTCCACCGACTCCGAAGCTGACTTGCGTAACATCGCCAAGGCCGCGCCGGGTTCGAAAGTCTACGTGCGTATCCTCACCGAAGGCTCGACCACGGCTGACTGGCCTTTGTCGCGTAAATTCGGCTGCCAGACCGACATGGCGATGGATCTGCTGATCCTGGCGCGTGATCTGGGCCTGGTGCCTTACGGCCTATCGTTCCACGTCGGTTCGCAACAGCGTGATATCAGCGTCTGGGACGCGGCGATTGC
This sequence comes from Pseudomonas caspiana, assembly GCF_040224095.2. Lineage (NCBI taxonomy): Bacteria > Pseudomonadati > Pseudomonadota > Gammaproteobacteria > Pseudomonadales > Pseudomonadaceae > Pseudomonas > Pseudomonas caspiana. Next base: position 608,668 of record NZ_CP167995.1, read on the forward strand.
CAAGGTCAAAGTGATCTTCGAGCGTCTGAAAGAAGAAGACGGCATCGTTCTCAAGCTGATCAACATGGGCGGCGGCTTCCCGGCCAACTACATCACCCGCACCAACAGCCTGGAAACCTACGCTGAAGAAATCATTCGCTACCTGAAAGAAGACTTCGGCGATGATCTGCCGGAAATCATTCTGGAGCCGGGTCGTTCGTTGATCGCCAACGCCGGTATTCTGGTCAGCGAAGTGGTTCTGGTGTCGCGTAAATCCCGCACCGCGGTAGAGCGCTGGGTGTACACGGATGTGGGCAAGTTCTCCGGCCTGATCGAAACCATGGACGAAGCCATCAAGTTCCCGATCTGGACCGAGAAGAAGGGCGAGATGGAAGAAGTGGTTATCGCCGGTCCAACCTGCGACAGCGCCGACATCATGTACGAAAACTACAAGTATGGTCTGCCGCTGAACCTGGCCATCGGTGACCGCCTGTACTGGCTGTCCACCGGTGCCTACACCACCAGCTATAGCGCCGTAGAGTTCAATGGCTTCCCGCCGCTGAAGTCGTTCTATATCTGACGACCTGCTGACAAGGCAGGGTAAAAAGAAAACCCGCGAGTGATCGCGGGTTTTTTTGTGGGCGCGTGATGGTCTGATTTCATTCTGAAGCTGCCTCGCTACCGAGGTGCGTGGCCAGCAGGGTCTGAGGACCATAGAGTTAAGCCTTACAGCAGTTCTCGAATCCGTTTGATCATGCGGTTTGCCTCATCAAGCCGGATACTCATCAGGTTCATCTGCAGCACGAATATCCGCACATTACTGCCCTCACTGATTCTTAAAAGCTGCCGTCTGGAATCCGCCAGGGTGTCGCGTTGGAGGGTGCAATAGGCATGCAGCCTGTTAGCGGCCTCGACCGCAGCAAAATACGCTGTCCTCGACGACTCGAGGCTGGCATAGGCCGCTTCAAGTTGTTTGCGCACCGGCTCGGCGAATGTTGAATCTTGCTTGCGATGCCGAGCTTCATGCTCCGCAATCCTGACCCGCATGAAATCAACCACGCGCGGGATGATATCGACGGTGCTTTGCTGAATCAGCTTCATATCCTGGAGGGCGATATACAGTCGGTTCTCGAACGCGATAAGCGTTTCCGACAGGGTGTGCGTAACTTCATAGGTTTTGCTGGAAGGGCTGATGCCGAGCGTCCCGTTGATAGTGAAGGGGGCCGCGTGCAGCCGCAGGGTATTGAGGTTTTCAAGGGCACTGTGGCTATCATCAGGCCGTTCATAAAGGTTGAGTTGAGTAACGAGTGCGATGGCATCGTCAATAAGCCGTGTGACATCCACATGAAACTGTCGGACCTCCGTCGCCATTTTCGGCCACAGCGGGATATCCCTTTGGGCGCGTGCAGCAACAGGGCTCATGGCCGGGTGGGTGCCGCTGCTCAGTAATGGCAGGCCGAGAAGTTTTAAAAAGTTATCGAGATGATCAGGGAGGCGTTCAAGGTAAATCCGAAAGTTATTCAGCCCTACGGCTTGAGACTCATCGGCCATAAAGGCAGTTATTTTGGTATTCACGTTTTGACGTTCCAAAGTGCGCCACGAACTGCAAGCCTTATCAAAAGACTTGCAGTTCTTGTCCGGTTTTTTTATTGAACGGCTGTGAGATAAGTCACGACTTCTTTAGCGTCTTTACTCCACTGCTCGACCGCTTCACTGCCATTGGGCGTCAGCGCATATTTGGTGGTGAACGCTTTCAGCGATGCGATAATTTTAGAGTACTCCCGAATGTAAATCTGACGGGTATCGTCAAAGCGGTGGATATTCTCGATAAAGCCAGTTCGCTGCGCGACGGTTCTGGCTTCCTCTTTCTTGCGATTGATTTTCTGTGTTTCCTCATCAATACGGGTATGTCTGTTTTTGCGCAGGCTTAACAAGCCGAAGTAGTTCAGCGCCGCGTCAAGGTCGGCGAGCGACTTCTGCAACAGATCAAGCGCGGCTTTCACCACAGCGGCTTGTGGACCCGCAAGCTGAAGTGCGGCGAGCGTCTCGGCGTTCAAGATGGCCTCTGCACCAATGTCGGCAAAGCCCTTGGTTTCGATTGCCTGAATAGCACTGTTGAGCGTAGTGAGTTCGCCTTCCAGCATGCTTTTGCGTTCTTCGAGCGCGGCGATGTCTTCAGGTAGTTTGGCGGCCTGAATCGTGAGCCCGTTGAGGGACGTCAGCGTTGATTCGCGATTGAACGTCTCGTTTATCAACCCCAGATGATCAACTAGCTTTCTGGTCTCGGCTGCCGTGGCGGCTGTTGCTGCAATCGGGATATTGGAAAGACGCTCGAGAATGTATTCGCGATCATGTTCATCCTCGGTGTCGGCGAGTTCTTTCTGATAGCGGACGGTGTCTTCCGTCTTGAGCTGCAGGTCGTAGGATATCTGTTGGGCAGACGCCGTCAGGCCTGAATGCGCTTGACTCAGTGCGCTGTTCAGATGGTTGAACTTCGCATAGAGCGTCGGCAAGTATTCCGTTGCGTTGTGATACACAGTGGCAGCTCTCATTGCTGAGTGACACGTTTCTTTTGCCTCACGCATCGCTTGCAGGTCGGGCTCGTCAATCATCATGATAGCGCTCGCTAATCTCAAACTCCGTGACTGGATAAGTGTCTGGGGACCATAGGTTTCACGAAACTCTTTATCGGCCTGATCGAAGACTTCGTACAGCCGGTAAGCATCGCGACTGATGGTTTCCCAAGGTCTGACCACTGAGCGAAAGTGATCCATAAACTGGTACAGGCTCAGCGCATCATTGATTTCCTCCACGCCCTTTCTGGACCGATCAATGAAGAGGGTGATCTTGTTCCAGACGGTCACCAGGTTTTTGGTGGCGATGTCTGCATCAACGACAATGATATCCAGGTCCTGAAGGTCCGACCGGACCCGGTGCAGAGCGCCAAGAACTTTGTCTTTAGTGCGCATTTCTGCGATCTTCCCTTGCTGCTCCTTTTGTAAGTCATTGCGCTTTTTGCGAATTTTTTCCGCTTCAACCCCGGTATAGATAGATACCGCCAGCCCGACGATATTCAACTTGGATGCCGCATCTAGGGCTGCTCTCACGGATGTTTTGTAGGCGTTGTTCAGCTCCTCGATTTTTTTGGCGCGCTCTTCGATGTCTTCACTCAACAACTTGATGAGGTCTGCGAGGGCGCTGTTATTGATAGTCGCGATCTTGATTTTTATCTCGGGAAGCACTTTTTCAGCAAGGTCACCGCTGAAAGTGTCCAGGCGCTTTTTGATGTCTGTCGCTTCAGTGTGCTGACGATTGACCGCTTCAAATATGTTATCGAGGAAGTAGCTGAATTGACTGACGGTGCGTTTGTCTTGCGCATCCAGGTTGAACTCGCTGAGTCGATCGCCGAGTTCATCTTTTAGTTTTTTGACATCTTCCAGTGTCTTGAGATCGTACCCGTCGAGTTTCTTCAGCGCGTTCACATCGGCGTAGATATTCTCCATGGTGTTGCCATTGTTTTTAATGTCGTCGGCAAAGATCTGAAGTTTGCTGGTCACGGCAATCAAGTCTGTCCGAAGCGGATTCCATGTACGCGCATGGCTGTTTATCAACGTAAAGGTTTTCTGAAAGTCCCTTGGCTCCAGGCCTTTGCCAGCACCTTCACCTTCGTTGTAACCCAAATAACCAATCACAGCGCCCGTTTCGGTCGGCAGTGCAAGGCCTGCCACTTCGTAGTGCTTAATGTTCTTGATTTGTTCTTTGGTCAGAATCAAGCCTGGTTCGCGAGTTGAATCTTCCATTCGACCGATGGAGGCATCCATAAGAATTTGTGGCGCTCTGCTGGCCTCGTCGGCGAGGACGTCATCGGTCACCGGGGTATCATCGTGATCAGTCATTTCATTAATCCTTTAATGAATGGGTTGGTGGAGGCTTTGTCAGTATCTATCGGTGCAGATTCCTGCTGCACACTTACTAGGCTAGGTGCGCTGTTTGTGTGGGTCAAAACGCGAAGTAAGTCCAGGTGTGTAGCGATTAACACATTGATGTTTCACGGTAGGGCGAAGGTTTTGCATCCTATTACTCAGAACACCGGTAAACATTGAGAGTGAGCCGTTTTTTCATGAAGGCCATAACTCGTTGGCGATGCGTCCTACATACACTGTATGGACGGTTACTTTGGTAAAGAATGCGTTCCTACATACTGCGTCACCTCAGAGCTGGTGGACGAAATAAATGCTGTGCGCTGTCAAGAATCAGATACAGATGAGAATTCATGCCTTTCAGGCGCATAATGCGCCGCATTGCGGGTCCATGAGGTCGTAAGGGTGTTGAAGAAGATTCTGTTTCAAATCCATTGGTTCTTCGGCATCACGGCCGGGCTGGTGCTGGCGTTGATGGGCATCACCGGGGCGATCTATTCGTTCGAGGACGAAATACTTGAGTGGATCAACCCGGATGCCTTGATTATCGAGGCGCGTGGCACGCCGCTGCCTCCGATAGAGCTGGTACGCAAGCTTGAAGCCGAAACGGGCCTGACCGTGGCGATCTTGCGGGTGCAGACTGTCGGGGATAAAGCTGCACAGGTTTATTTCACCCCGCCCCCCGGCGAGCGGCGTGGGCCGATGCGCAATTTCAATCCGTACACCGGCGAAGTCACGGGCGACGCTGCGGGGGCAGGTTTTTTTGATTTCGTCTTGCGGCTGCATCGCTTTCTGGCCATGGGTGAATACGGTAAACAGGTGACGGCAGCCTGTACGCTGATTCTGATTTTCTTTTGCCTGTCCGGGCTCTATCTGCGCTGGCCGCGCAAGGCGCTGAACTGGCGCATCTGGCTGACTATGGACTGGGCCAAAAAGGGCCGCAGTTTCAACTGGGATCTGCATTCGGTGTTCGGTACCTGGTGTCTGCTGTTCTATCTGCTGTTCGCCATTACCGGATTGAACTGGTCTTACGACTGGTTCAGCAACGGCATGCATGCCTTGCTCGGCGACGCGCCAATCGGCGAACAACGGCGTGGCGGCGGAATGCGCCCAGCGGGCACAAACGAACCCGCACCGAAAGCGGACTATGTTGCGATCTGGAACAGCATTCAGTCGACGGCCGGTCCGGGATTGGCCTCGTACAATATCCGTCTGCCCAACGCGGCCGGTCAGCCCGCAACGATCTTCTATCTGCTCAAGGATTCGCCACATCCTCGGGCGCTGAACCAGATCACCCTCGATCCCGCTACGGGCAACGTCAGTGCTGTCTCGCGTTACGCTGAAAAGAGCTTCGGCGCACAGCTGCTGGTCAGTAATTACAGTCTGCATGTGGGCAGTTACTTCGGCATGCCCGGACGCATCATCATGACCGTTGCGTCACTGATGATGCCGCTGTTCTTCATCACGGGCTGGTTGTTGTATCTGGATCGTCGGCGCAAGAAACGCGATGTGCGCAATGCGCGTGCGGGCGTCGCAAGCCATGCCGAAGGGCCCGCCTGGCTGATCGGTTTTGCGAGCCAGAGCGGTTTTGCCGAGCAGTTGGCCTGGCAGACCGCGGGGCAACTGCAGGCTGCCGGGATGCCGGTTAACGTCCAACGGCTGGCCGATGTAACCGAACAGGACCTGAACCAAAGCCGCAATGCGTTGTTCGTGGTGAGCACCTTCGGCGATGGTGAAGCGCCGGACAGCGCCCGGGGGTTCGAGCGCAAGCTGCTCGGCACAGAGTTGTCGCTTGAGAACCTCAATTACGCCGTGTTGGGGCTTGGCGATCGGCAGTATCAGCACTTCTGCGCGTTTGCCCATCGCTTGCAGGACTGGCTGAAAGAGCGGGGTGGCCAGTCGCTGTTCGCCGCTGTTGAAGTGGACAGTGCCGATCCGGTTGCCTTGCAACACTGGCAGCAACAGCTGGGGCAATTGACCGGCAGCACGCCAGCCGCGCTCTGGCAGGCACCGGCTTATGACAACTGGACTTTGTCACAGCGCGAACTGCTCAACCCTGGCAGCAGCGGTTCGAAGGTATTTCTGCTCGGCCTTACACCGCCACCTTCACTGACGTGGGAGGCCGGCGATCTGGTGGAAGTCATGCCACGTAACAGTTCGCAGGCCGTGGAGGACTTCCTCGCGGGCCTGGGCATCGCCGTGAACTCTTTGGTCAGCGTGAGCGGGCTGGAAGAGCCTATTGAGGTCGCACTGGCCAGTCGGCAACTGCCTCGTCATCGGGCACATCTGGTAGGGCTGCATGCTCAGGCATTGATTGATGCGCTGGTGCCGTTGACCCCGCGTGAATACTCCATTGCGTCTATTGCCGAGGATGGCGTCCTTGAGCTGATCGTGCGACAGGAGCTGCATCCCGATGGCAGCCTGGGGCTGGGTTCCGGCTGGCTGACGGAGCATGTGGCGGTTAATGATTCGGTCAGTTTGAGGGTTAGACGTAACAGCAGCTTTCATCTGCCCAATGAACCGCGTCCGCTGATCCTGTTAGGCAACGGCACCGGACTGGCCGGGTTGCGCAGTTTGCTGAAGGCTCGTATTGCACAGGGGCAGATGCGTAACTGGTTGCTGTTTGGTGAGCGTAATCAGGCCCATGATTTCCACTGCGGCAGTGAGCTGCAAGCATGGTTGGCAGCGGAGCAGCTCGAGCGGCTGGATCTGGCGTTTTCTCGTGATCAGGCTGAGAAGATCTACGTGCAGGATCGCTTGCTTCAGGCCGCTGACGAGTTAAAGCGTTGGCTTGCGGACGGCGCAGCGATTTACATCTGCGGCAGCCTGGAAGGCATGGCGGCAGGAGTAGATGCGGCGTTGATCGAAATCCTCGGCGCACAGGCAGTCGGGGAGTTGATCGAGCAGGGACGTTATCGAAGGGATGTTTATTAGAGATTTATGGCCGAAGTGAGGACCTGTAGGAGCCGAGCTTGCTCGCGATGAACGGTGACTCGGTCTGTCTTAATACCGTGTCATCGTTCATCGCGAGCAAGCTCGGCTCCCACAGGTCCTTCATCACCCTTTAAATTTAAGCAGCCACAAACTGCTCAGCGTAATGGCAGGCAACCTGGCGGTTGTCGACCAGACGCAGGGCTGGTTCTTCGCTGGCGCAACGCTCGGTCGCGTATGGGCAGCGCTTGTGGAAAGCGCAGCCGCTTGGCGGGTCGAGCGGGTTAGGCAGTTCACCGACGATTTTGATCTTCGGTTTCAGCGGGTCCGGATGAATCGTTGGTGTCGCCGACAGCAGTGCCTGGGTGTACGGGTGCAGCGGGCGGTTGTAGATCTCTTCCTTGGGACCCATTTCCGCCGGGCGGCCCAGATACATCACCAATACCGTGTCAGCAACGTGACGCACCACTGACAGGTTGTGGGAGATGAACACGTAGGCCGTGTTGAATTCCTGCTGCAGGTCCATGAACAGGTTCAGGACCTGTGCCTGAATCGACACGTCGAGTGCGGAAGTCGGTTCGTCCGCCACCAGTACTTTCGGTTGCAGCATCATGGCGCGGGCCAAAGCGATACGCTGACGCTGGCCACCGGAGAACATGTGCGGATAACGCTGATAGTGCTCGGGACGCAAACCGACCTGAGCCATCATTGCCTGCACTTTCTCGCGACGTTCCTGCGCTGAAAGATTGGTGTTGATCAGCAGCGGCTCGCCGAGCTGATCACCAATTTTCTGCCGAGGGTTAAGCGACGCATACGGGCTCTGGAAAACCATCTGCACGTCTTTGCGCAACTGCTTGCGTTGTTCCGCGCTAGCGCCTTTGACTTCCTGACCGGCGATTTTCAGCGAGCCGGAAGAAGGCTCTTCAATCAGGGTTAGTGCTCGGGCCAGGGTCGACTTGCCGCAACCTGATTCACCGACCACAGCCAGGGTCTTGCCTGCTTCAAGTTCAAAAGATACACCGTTGAGGGCGCGCACCAACGCGTGGCCCTTGAACAGGCCACGGGAGACTTCGTAGTGACGGGTAAGGTCGCGGGCGGTAAGAACGACGCTCATTACGCCACCTCCTGATTCAAGGGATAGAAGCAACGCGCCAGGCTGTGGGCTTTAGGATCAAGGCCGGGGCGCTGGGTGCGGCAGTTGTCCTGCACGTAAGGGCAGCGCGGCGAAAGCAGGCAGCCTTGCGGGCGGTCATAACGGCCTGGAACCATGCCCGGCAATGTCGCCAGGCGTTCGGCACCCATGCTGTGTTCCGGAATCGCCGCCAGCAGTGCTTCGCTGTACGGGTGTGCAGGCACGTCGAACAAGCCTGGCACCTGACCCACTTCAACCGCCTGGCCTGCGTACATCACGCAGACGCGCTGAGCAGTTTCGGCAACAACGGCCAAGTCGTGAGTAATCAGCACCAGCGCCATGTCCTGCTCTTTTTGCAGGCTCAGCAGCAGGTCCATGATCTGTGCCTGAATCGTCACGTCCAGCGCGGTGGTCGGTTCGTCGGCGATCAGCAGCTTGGGTTCGCCTGCAATGGCCATGGCAATCGCCACGCGCTGGCTCATACCGCCCGACAGTTGATGCGGGTACGCATTGAGTCGCGAAGCAGCACCCGGGATTTCAACTTTTTGTAGCAGCTCAAGGGCGCGTTGGCGTGCGGCCTTGCCAGACAGATTCAAATGCTGACGCAGCACTTCTTCGATCTGGAAGCCCACTGTGTAACTCGGGTTCAGGGCTGTCATCGGGTCCTGGAAGACCATCGCCAGATCTTTACCGATGATTTTGCGGCGTTGGCGCGAGTTGAGCTTGAGCAGCTCCTTGCCGTCAAAGTTCAGCGAGTCAGCAGTGATGACGCCTGGGTGATCGATCAGGCCCATCAACGCCATCATGGTCACGGATTTACCCGAACCCGATTCGCCGACGATAGCCATGACTTCGCCTTTCTCGACGCTCAGCGACAGGCCATCGACAACAGGCACTGCGCTGGCGTCGCCGAAACGGACGTTGAGATTCTTGATTTCTAAAAGTGACATGCGAATCTCCTCAGGCGGCATTTTTGAGTTTCGGGTCCAGCGCATCGCGCAGACCGTCGCCCATCAGGTTGATTGCCAGCACGCTGAGCAAAATGGTCAAGCCAGGCAGGCTCACCACCCACCAGGCGCGTTCGATGTAGTCCCGTGCCGAAGCGAGCATGGTGCCCCACTCAGGTGTCGGCGGTTGTACGCCCAGACCGAGGAAGCCCAACGCCGCGGCGTCGAGAATTGCCGAGGAGAAACTCAAGGTCGCCTGTACGATCAGCGGCGCCATACAGTTTGGCAGCACGGTGATGAACATCAGGCGTGGCAGGGTAGCGCCAGCCAGACGCGCAGCCGTCACGTAGTCGCGGTTCAGCTCGCCCATTACCGCGGCGCGGGTCAGACGAACATACGAAGGCAGCGAAACGATGGCGATGGCGATCACGGTGTTGATCAGGCCAGGGCCGAGGATGGCGACAATGGCCACAGCCAGCAGCAGCGAAGGCAGGGCGAGCATGATGTCCATCAGACGCATGATCGTCGGGCCAATGATGCGCGGGAAGAACCCGGCCAGCAGACCCATGAAAATCCCTGGGATCAGCGACATCACTACAGATGACAAACCGATCAGCAGCGACAGCTGTGAGCCTTTGATCAGGCGCGACAGCAAGTCACGGCCCAGTTCGTCGGTGCCCAGCAGGAATTGCCATTGACCACCTTCAAGCCAGACTGGCGGGGTCAACAGGAAGTCCCGGTACTGCTCGCTTGGGTCATGCGGTGCGACCCAAGGGGCGAACAGCGCGCAGAACACAATCAGGATCATGAACAACAGGCCGGCAACTGCACCTTTGTTTTTTGCGAAGGCTTGCCAGAATTCTTTGTACGGCGAGGGGTAAAGCAGGCTTTGATCGACTGCTACCGAAGGAGTAGGTGTGCTCATAGGTATTGATCTCAGCGCTGGTGACGGATGCGTGGGTTGGCAAAGCCGTAGAGGATGTCCACCACGAAGTTGACCAGGATCACCAGGCAGGCGATCAGCAGAATGCCGTTTTGCACCACAGGGTAGTCACGAGCACCGATCGCTTCGATCAGCCACTTGCCGATGCCCGGCCAGGAGAAAATCGTTTCGGTCAGTACCGCACCGGCGAGCAGTGCGCCGACTTGCAGGCCGAACACGGTCAATACCGGGATCAGCGCGTTACGCAGGCCATGTACAAATACCACGCGTGCGGGCGACAGACCTTTGGCACGAGCGGTACGCACGTAGTCTTCTCGCAGCACTTCCAGCATCGATGAACGGGTCATCCGGGCGATCACCGCCAGCGGGATGGTGCCGAGCACGATGGCAGGCAGAATCAGGTGATGCAGCGCATCAAGGAACGCACCTTCTTCACCGCTGAGTAAAGTGTCGATCAGCATGAAGCCGGTGACAGGCGGGATGTCATACAGCAGGTCGATACGCCCGGACACTGGCGTCCAGCCCAGCGTTACCGAGAAGAACATGATCAGGATCAGGCCCCACCAGAAGATCGGCATCGAATAGCCTGCCAGGGAAATGCCCATCACCCCGTGATCGAATAACGATCCCCGTTTGAGTGCCGCGATGACGCCTGCCAGCAGGCCGATAATGCCCGCGAAGATCAGTGCCGCAATCGACAGTTCCAGAGTGGCGGGGAACAGCGCGGTGAACTCCGTCCACACGCTGGTGCGCGTGCGCAAGGATTCCCCGAGGTCGCCTTGAGCGAGCTTGCCGACGTAGTCGAGATATTGCGCGTACAGGGGTTTATTCAGGCCCAGACGTTCCATGGCCTGAGCGTGCATTTCCGGATCGACCCGGCGTTCACCCATCATGACTTCGACCGGGTCGCCCGGAATCAGGCGGATCAGGGCAAAGGTCAGCAAGGTGATGCCGAAAAACGTGGGTATCAACAACCCCACTCGGCGGGCGATAAAACTAAACATCCTGGTGGTACCTCATCAGCCGGTTAGGCGAGTTCCGGCGAGTCTCTGGGTAGAGCCCACCGGATTATTTTTCTACTTCACCCTGGTAGTGGCGAAGTTGTTATTGGTCAGCGGGCTAATTTGATAGCCTTCGACGTTACTGCGCATTGCGGTAAACAGTTTTGGATAAGCCAGGCTCAGCCAAGGTACATCTTTGGCAAAAATCTGCTGGGCTTGCTCATAAAGTGCGGCCCGTTCAGCCGGGTCGGTTTTTTCCCGGGCCTTGGAGATCGCTTCTTCAAACGCCTTGTTACACCAGCGGGCGTAATTTTCACCATTCTTGGCCGCTTCGCAACTCAGGTTAGGTGTCAGGAAGTTATCAGGGTCGCCATTGTCGCCAGCCCAGCCTGCAAACACCATGTCGTGCTCGCCGGCTTTTGCCCGTTTGAGCATCTCGCCCCACTCCATGACGCGCAGATTCAGCTTCAAGCCGATTTTGGCCAGGTCCGCCTGCAGCATTTGCGCACCCAGAGCCGGGTTCGGGTTAGTCACTGCACCGCCATTACGCAGGAACAGGCTGAACTCCTGACCCTCCGGTACGCCTGCCTCTTTAAGCAGTGCCCGGGCTTTTTCCTGATCGTGTGTCGGGTTCTTGATGTCGTGGGCGTAGCCGAGCAGGGTTGGCGGATACGGGTTTACCCCTTCTGTTGCCTTACCTTCGCCAAACAGCGCCTTGATGTAAGCCTTTTTGTCGAACGCCAGATTGATCGCCTCGCGCACACGCACATCGCTCAAGTATTTATGCGAAGTGTTGATGGCGATGTAGCTGGTCATCATGGCTTCCATCTCTTCGATCTTGAGCTTGGGGTCTGCCTTGATGGTTGCGATGTCGTCCGGTTTTGGATAAAGCGCGACCTGACATTCGTTGGCCTTGAGCTTTTGCAGGCGCACATTGCTGTCCAGCGTGATCGCAAAAATCAATGTTTCGCTGGGCACTGCACCCTTCCAGTAATCCGGGTTGGCTTTATAGCGAACTTGGGCATCTTTGGCATAGCGAGTCAGGATGAACGGGCCTGTACCGATAGGCTTGCTGTTCAATTCGGCAGTTTTACCTGCCTTGAGCAGTTGATCTGCGTATTCAGCGGAATAGATCGAGGTGAACGGCATCGCCAGGTCACGCAGGAATGGCGACTCAGGACGCGTCAGAGTGAATTTGACGGTGTGGTCGTCGACTTTTTCGATGCTTTTAAGCAGGTCATTGAAGCCCATGCTTTCGAAATACGGGTAACCGGTCAGAGACTTGTCGTGCCATGGGTGCTTCGGGTCCAGCTGACGCTGAAAGCTCCAAAGGACGTCATCGGCGTTCATCTCGCGGCTTGGTTTGAAGTAATCGGTGGTCTGGAACTTGACCCCTTTACGCAGGTGGAACGTGTACGTCAGGCCGTCGTCGCTGACATCCCAGCTTTCTGCAAGGTTGGGTTCAGTTTCGGTGGTGCCTGGTTTGAAGCCTACCAACTTGTCCAGAAAGGTTTCGGCGGTGGCATCAGCCGTGACAGCGGTGGTGTATTGAACGATATCGAAGCCTTCAGGGCTGGCTTCGGTGCAAACCACCAAGGGTTTGGCGGAGACGCTCAGCGCCGCGCTGAACAGAGCCAGGGCGATCGAGTTGCGTAGCGATAACAGTTTCAATGTGAACCCTCCGTTGATTTTTTAACGCCTGTGCGACCGATCCGGCGCGGTGTTGGCCCCCGCGTCGGATCGGTCATGGTGCGAGTTACAGGATGTTGAATGGAATCGTGGTGACCAGACGGAACTCGTTGATGTTGCCATCAGCCTGATTTTCGCTGGCACGGTGCGTGGTGTAAGTCGCGCGGATCGCGGTGGCCTTGAGTGGGCCGGACTGTACAGCGTACGAAGTGCCAATGCCGTATTCGTAGTGGGTTTCGCCGTCCATACCCAGCACGTCGCTATATGCAGTGCCTTTGTATTTGGTGCCGTCGATGTCCCAGCCGCGAGCCTGGTAAATGTTGAATTTCAGACCTGGTACGCCGTATTCAGCCATGTTCAACACATAGCTCAGTTGCAGGGATTTCTCGTTCGGACCGTTGAAGTCCGACAGCAGGGAGTTGGCCAGGAAGATGGCGTTGGTTTCGTTGACGTAGTCAAAGTACTCGTCGCCGTTTACATCCTGGTAAGCAACGCTAAAGCTGTGCGCTTTGTGAGTCGCGGTGAACGACAGACTGTAAGTGTCGTTGTCGATCGGGCCCAGCTTGCGGCTGCCGGAATCTTTGGTTTTGTAGTAGTTCAGGTTAGAGCTCAGGCCCAGTACGTCGGTGTCGCCCAGTTCGTGGGTGAACGCGAAGTAGTACTGGTGCCAGAAGTCTTCAACGTTGGACGCATACAGGCTGGTGGTCAGGCTCTCGAACGGTTTGTAGTCCACGCCTGCCATGTCAACGCGATCGGCCGTCGCACCGTTACTGGCGTATGAAGAGCTGAACTTGGTCATGCTCTGTTCCATACGAGGCGATACGCGGTCGTAGCTACCCGCCTGGAAGGACAGGTTGTTGAACTCGTCGCTTTTCAGCGTCACACCGTTGAAGCTGGATGGCAGTGCACGGTTACCGATGAAAGCAATCACGGGCGTGTTCACTGATTGGCGGCCTGCGGTCAGCGTGGTGTTGGAAACACGCGCGGTGATGTTGGCAAGGCCTGCTTTGCTCCATTGACCCACTGCGTCACCGTCGCTGTCAGCCAGAGTACGGTTGGAGCTTCTGATGAAGTGGTCCTGATCACGATCCAGCGCAATCGCGTTGTACAGAGCCAGCTCAGTGGAGAATCCAACTACGCCCTGGGTGAAGCCCGAGGTGTAGTTGACGATGGTGCCTTGTTGCCAGTTGATACGACGCGGAGTGGTTTTTGTAACGCCGTTATCCTGATAGCTGTAAGGCGGGGTATCTCGACGACGCAGTTCGTTGGCATACCAGTTGCGAGTCGTACCGGTCAGGTGTGAGTCCTCAATGAAACCACCCGCTTCACCCTGTGCACTTTTCGAGCTCAGTTGAGTCGGCACGAATGCCTGGCTGACGGGTTCTGCCTGGACCATTGCGCTTAAAGAGGCAATGGACAAAGCGACTGCTGCGGTACTGACTTTTCTCACGATTGAAGCTCCCTTTACTACTTTGTAGTTGCCAGTTTTTTTGGTCTGGCTCTGGTTGTATGGGGCTTTTTTTGCCCCGTTTTTTTAGATACATCTGCTAACAAATCGAATTTCTGGAACGGTGATACTCGCCGCCCCTGGTCAAGGGCAGCGAATATCTGTTGGATCGTTGGCTTAGTCGGCGACGCTGACGCCGGTGAATGTGTTACGCCCGAATGGGCTGACCTTGAAACCCTGCACTTCTTTACGCAACGGCTGGTTAACCGTGGAGTGAGCGATCGGCGTGATCGGCACTTGCTGTTTCAGGTACTGCTGGGCCTGTTTGTAAAGGTCGGTGCGCTGAGCGCGGTCAGCGGTGGCAACAGCGGCCTTGACCAGTGCGTCGTATTTCTCGTCACACCACATTGAATAGTTGTTACCGCCAATCGCTGCGCAGCTGTACAGAGTGCCCATCCAGTTGTCCGGATCACCATTGTCGCCAGTCCAGCCAATCAGCGAGATGTCATGCTCGCCCGCCTTGGTGCGCTTGAGGTATTCGCCCCACTCGTAGCTGACGATCTTGACCTTGATGCCCACCTTGGCCCAGTCGGCCTGGAGCATTTCAGCCATCAGTTTGGCGTTAGGGTTGTAAGGACGTTGAACCGGCATTGCCCACAGGGTCAGCTCGGTACCTTCCTTGATGCCCGCTGCGCGCAGCAGCTCTTTGGCTTTTTCAGGGTTGTACGGATTGTCTTTGATGGTTTCGTCGTAAGACCATTGGGTCGGCGGCATGGCGTTCACGGCCAGTTGGCCTGCGCCTTGATACACGGCGTTGATGATCGCCTGCTTGTTGACGGCCATGTCCAGCGCCTGACGGACTTCCAGTTTGCCCAACGGCTCATGGCGCACGTTGTAAGAGATATAGCCCAGGTTGAAACCAGCCTGTTCCATTACCTTGAGGTCTTTGTCTTCCTTGAGCTTCTGGATGTCGGCAGGGCGCGGGTTAAGCGAAACCTGGCACTCGTTGGCTTTGAGTTTCTGCATCCGTACCGAAGCATCAGTGTTGATGGCGAAAATCAGGTTGTCGATTTTGACGCGGCTCGGGTCCCAGAACTCTTTGTTGCCCTTGTAACGAATTTGCGAGTCTTTCTGATAACGCTGGAAGACGAAAGCACCAGTACCGATTGGCTTCTGGTTGATGTCGTGCAGGTTGCCGGACTTCATCAACTGGTCTGCGTATTCAGCGGAAAGAATCGAGGCGAAGTTCATCGCAACGTTCTGGATGAACGCGGCATCGACCTTGTTCAGGGTGAAGACCACGGTCATCGGATCGGTTTTTTCCACCGACTTGATGTTCTTGTTCAGGCCCATGCCGTTGAAATACGGGAATTCGGTCGGGTAAGCGACGCGGAACGGATGGTCTGGTTTGAGCATGCGGTTGAACGTGAACAGCACGTCATCGGCATTGAACTCGCGTGTTGGCTTGAAGTACGGCGTGGTGTGGAACTTCACCCCTTCGCGCAAGTGAAAGGTGTAGGTCAGGCCGTCTTCGGAAACATCCCACTTGGTGGCCAGCGCTGGAATAACAGCGGTGCTGCCTTGTTCGAACTCGGTCAGGCGGTTGTAGATCGGCTCGGCGGCATCATTATCCGTGCCGGCCGTGTACTGGGCGATGTCGAAACCTGCCGGGCTACCTTCCGAGCAAAACACCAGATTGCTGGCGGCCTGCGCCGCGGGTGGCATGGCCAGCAAGCCAAGGCTGAACAACGACGACATGGCAATGGTTTTACGCATGATGATCCTTATCCTTCAAGTGAGTAGTAAATGCCCAGCAGTTGCCAGGCAAAGCATTGCCTGCAAGCTGGAAGCCTTCTCGACTGCTCAGTAACAAAATGAAATAGCTTGGCTCGCGCCCTCGAAGGTATGTCCCTCGGGCGAGACTGTATGTAGTACCGAATGCCTAAAAACGCGTAGGAAACTTCTGTATGTATGTAGTTAGCGCAGTTTATGCAGGAGCTGCCGAAGGCTGCGATGACGTCGTATGTGACGCACCGTAATTCGCAGCCTTCGGCAGCTCTGCATATTTTGTGCAACTAACTTTATATAACCGACGAAAGGAAATAACTGCGCCACTACTGCAGCGCAGTTATTTGATCCTTACTTGCCGGTGACGCTAACTCCGTAGAACGAGTTCAGACCAAACGGGCTGATCTTGAAGTCTTGTACGGATGTGCGCATCGGTTGGTAAACCGTTGAGTGCGCGATAGGCGTCATAGGAACGGCATCTTTGAGGAGATGTTGTGCCTGTTTGTACAGCTCGGTGCGCTTGGCTGGGTCTGTCGTTTCCTTGGCCTGATGGATCAAGGTATCGAAAGGCTTGTCACACCATTTGGCGAAGTTGTTGCCATTGATAGCGTCACAGCCGAACAGGGTGCCGAGCCAGTTGTCCGGGTCACCGTTGTCGCCGCTCCAGCCAATCAGCATCGCGCCGTTTTCGCCCGCTTTGGCGCGCTTGATGTACTCGCCCCATTCGTAGCTGACGATCTTCACGTTGATACCGATCTTCTTCCAGTCAGACTGGAGCATTTCGGCCATCAGTTTGGCGTTCGGGTTGTAAGGACGCTGAACCGGCATCGCCCACAGGGTGATTTCGGTGCCTTCCTTGATGCCGGCCTGCTTGAGCAGCGCCTTGGCTTTTTCAACGTCGAACGGTGCGTCTTTGATGGTGGTGTCGTAGGACCACTGGGTCGGCGGCATGGCGTTGACAGCCAGCTGGCCCGCGCCCTGATACACCGCATCAATGATGCCTTGCTTGTTCACGGCCATGTCCAGCGCCTGACGAACTTCTTTGATGGCCAGAGGGTTTGGCTGATCGCTACCCTTGATCTTGTCCATCGTGTTGTAGGCGATGTAGCCCAGGTTGAAGCCTGCCTGATCCGGCATCTTCAGGTCCTTGTCGGCCTTGAGTGGTGCAAGGTCGGCAGGGCGTGGGTAAGCGGTGATCTGGCATTCGCCTTTCTTGAGCTTCTGGGCACGAACCGAAGCATCGGTGGTGATGGCGAAGATCAGGTTGTCGATTTTGACGTCTTCAGGCTTCCAGTAATCCTTGTTGCCGGTGTAGCGGATGTTGGAGTCTTTCTGGTAGCTCTTGAACACGAACGGGCCGGTGCCGATCGGCTGCTGGTTGATCAGCTCAGGCTTGCCTTCCTTGAGCAGCTTGGCTGCGTATTCAGCGGACTGAATAGAGGCGAAGCTCATGGCCAGGTTCTGAATGAAAGCAGCATCGACAGTGCCGAGGGTCATCTTGACGGTGTGCTCGTCGACCTTCTCGATCTTGGTGATGTTGGTGTCCATCGCCATGTCGGTGAAGTACGGGAATTCGGTCGGATACGCCTTACGGAACGGATCGTCCTTGTTGATCATGCGGTTGAACGTGAACAACACGTCATCAGCATTGAATTCGCGGGTTGGCTTGAAGTACGGAGTAGTGTGGAACTTGACGCCTTCACGCAGGTGGAAGGTGTAAGTCAAGCCGTCCGGGGACACATCCCATTTGGTGGCCAGGCCCGGAATTACCGCGGTGCCGCCACGTTCGAACTGGCTCAGACGGTTGAAAACGGTTTCTGCGGCAGCGTCAAAGTCGGTGCCGGTGGTGTATTGGCCTGGGTCGAAACCGGCCGGGCTGCCTTCGGAGCAGAACACGAGGTTCGATGCCGCTTGAGCGAAAGGAGCTGCAGTGATCAAGCCTGCACTGAGTAGAAACGGAATGACCGCGTGTTTGAGCATGGTGGCCTCAGTTGTTGTCATTTTTAAAATTGAGGATCTGACCTTGTGAGCCGATCTTGCCGATACTTATGCAGGGGCCATACCCAAAGCAAGGCGTTGGCGCCAAAGAAGTATCAAAGAGTGGCACGAGCGTACACGAATGTCGCATAAGTGTAATTTCTGACGCATTTGATCGTTTGCGCGTCGCATTCAGGAAGGTTTTGCGCACCAATCGTGCGCAGTCAAACGTGTTGAATGCACTCGATTGGCGCGGCAGTGTTACCAATTTTTCTAAAGGTTCGGTTATTTGGTCAGACTTACACCGTAGAAAGGCGTCAGGCCGAAGGGGCTCAATTTGAAGTCCTGCACTTCCTTGCGCATTGGCTGGAAGACCCTGGAATTGGCAATCGGAGTGATCGGCACCTGCGTTTTGAGGATCTGCTGCGCTTGTTGGTAGAGCTTGATGCGCTCGTCGCGATCCGTGGTCAGCTTGGCTTTCTGCACCAGCTTGTCGTAGGCCGGATCACACCATTTCGCATAGTTGCTGCCTTTGACCGCTGCGCAGCTGTACAGCACGCCAAGCCAGTTGTCGGGGTCGCCGTTGTCGCCGGTCCAGCCATAAATCATCGCATCGTGCTCACCGGCTTTGGCGCGTTTGATGTACTCGCCCCATTCATAACTGACGATGTTGGCCTTGATGCCGACCTTGGCCCAGTCGGCCTGAATCATCTGCGCTGACATGCGCGCATTAGGATTTGAGGCACGCTGGACGGTCATGGCCCACAGGTTGATCTGTGTACCTGGCGCGACGCCAGCTTCTTTCAGCAGTTGCTTTGCTTTTTCCGGATCGTGCGGGGCGTCTTTGATGCTTGGGTCATAACTCCATTGGCCGGGCGGGATGGCGTTCTGTGCCAGTTGCCCGGCACTTTGATAAACCGCCTTGATGATCGCGGGTTTATCGATGGCCATGTCCAGCGCCTGACGGACCTTGAGTTGATCCAGCGGCGGATGTGTCACGTTGTAAGCCAAGAAACCTAGGTTGAACCCTGGCTGGCTGATGACCTTGAGGTTCGGGTCCTTCTGCATCTGCTCAATGTCTTGCGGGCGCGGATAACCACTGACCTGGCACTCTCCGGCCTTGAGCTTTTGCAGTCTCACTGCAGCGTCGCCATTGATGGAAAAGATCAGGTGATCAAGTTTCACATCCTCGGGCTTCCAGTAGGCGGTGTTGGCGTCGTAACGAATCTGGGCGTCTTTCTGATAACGCTTGAAGACGAAGGGGCCTGTGCCGATGGGCTTCTGATTGAGTTCTTCGGCCTTGCCCTGTTTGAGCAGTTGGCCTGCATATTCAGCTGACTGCACGGAGGCGAAACTCATCGCCAGGTTCTGAACAAAGGCAGCGTCGACGTTGTTGAGGTTGAACTTGACGGTCAGATCGTCGACTTTTTCGACGCTCTTGATCGTGGTGTTCATGCCCATATCAGTGAAGTACGGCGATTCGGACGGGTATGCCTTGCGAAACGGATGGTTGCTGTCCAGCAGCCGCTGGAAGGTAAACAGCACGTCATCGGCGTTGAAGTCCCTGGTCGGGGTGAAGTAATCGGTGGTGTGGAATTTTACGCCGGGGCGCAGGTGGAAGGTATAGGTCAGGCCGTCGCTTGAAACATCCCAGCGTGTGGCCAGCCCAGGTTCAACCTCGGTGCCACCGCGCTTGAACTGCGTCAGACGATTGAAGACGGTTTCAGCAGAGGCATCGAAGTCCGTGCCGCTGGTGTACTGGCTTGGATCAAACCCTGCCGGGCTGGCTTCCGAACAGTAGACCAGCGTGCTTGCATGGGCCAAAGGCGCACATGCCAGCAAGGCAGCGGTCAGGAGTAATGGTTTGAACGGCGTATGTCCCATGAAGTCCTCGCGAAGTGCGGCTAGTCCGAATGTCTGATGCAATAGACAACGGATAGTGCCGCACCCGTGAGGTCGCGACAATTTGTTACTTGCGTCGGGTCAGGTACCAGCCAAGCGGAGTGAGCTTCCACAAGCGCAACAGTGCGTTATCTTCGGTAAGGAATGTCTCCAGAAAGTGTGTGCCCTGACTATTGAGGTTCTCCAGCTCCTGCATGGCTTGGCCTCGAACTTTCTCAGCGACGTTTGCCAATTCGTTTTTGCTGGCGGCCTTTTTGACCTGTTGAGGATTTTCGGCTGCCCATTTCCTGACAATGTCGTCCTGCCAACTGCTGTCGTTGGCGTGGGTTATGTAAGCAGCCGCGACGACCCCGGGGTCCCCCGCGCCTGATCTGCCCAGCCAGTGTTCGAGCATGACGAACCCCAAGTGCTCGACAGCTTCCTGCGCCAGCAGCGCGGCCAGTTCGTGGAGCGGATGTTCGGCATGGTCTTTAGCCAGTTGCGAGTGCGAAGGATCTGTCGAGCCATTGCTGTTGGGATCGCCGGTTATCAGGGTTTGCGCGGGCCCGATGCTGTTGCCTACCACCGTCAGCAAAGCCTGCATCACATAGCCAATGGCGTTGTTGAAAAGCTGGCCCGGTAAGGCAAGGTGGTGATTCAGCTCTTGGAGATAGCTTGAGTAAGGAAGGTCGGCCCACGTGTCACGCACCTTGAGGAAGCCTTCGTAGGCGCTGAGCAAACGTTCGTCCGGATGCTCGCTGAGCAGGATCTGAATGATCTGGTCTTTTTCGTAACGTTCGCCTGACTGAATGGGGGTGAAGATCGTGTCTTTGACAGAAAACAGAATTTTGCCTATCGGGGCCGCGAGGCTGGCGATGACGTCGGTTGAACCGAACATCCCGGTCACCAGCGGCAATCCATGGCTGCAGTCGGCTTTGGAGGTCCAAGGCAAAACATCGGTGTAACCCAGCTTTATCAGGCTCAGTTCAGCAAAGTTAGAGTGCGAGAAAAAGTCTTCAAGTATATGGAGGGCAGAACCAAAAGCGCGCAAACCGTCGGTGGACTCCAGGCCCGCGCTCGATGCTGAGTCGAGCTGCGACTTCATGGTTGCGGTGCTGCGCTGAATGTAGCGCTTCATGGAGGTTTGGTAGTCGACCTTCAGCAACGCATCACCGTCGAGCACCCACGGTTCGAAATCGCTGTCACGGCTCTGTGGATTGGCCGGTTCGGGGGCGGTGACTTTCGGGTTGTCGATATGCTCGCTGGGGCGATAGACGCCGAGCCGTTGCGCAGTAACCCGAAACCGTTCCCTGTCCACCTGCATCAGGTCGTTGAATTCACGTATTGCCAGCACATCGACGACTTTGGTTAGTGCGTCTCTGGACAGCAGGTCCGGGAAGCTTTTGGGCATGCTCGTGGCGCGCACGATTTTGGGGTCCAGCAATTGTGAATAGTCGCGCAACCAATTGCCGAAGTAGATGGCTCGAACCTCATGTTCCCTGAACCCGGCGGTTTTCAATACGTGCTCGATGGAGCCGTGGGTCGCCGTGCCAGGGCCACCTTCGCCCGCTGAAAATCGTGGCTGGATGATCGGCGGACGGCCGACCATCGTGTTGTCAGTTTCGGTGGCGCCGCTATGAACGGGAGTAGCGGCCAGTGGGGACTCTTCAATGAGCGGATTCATCCTTGATTCCTTGAGTTAATGCGGCCGGAGCGGGATCGCCCGACGCACGTCCCAGTGTACGGATGCAGATTTTCAGGGGAATCAGATCGCTGACTGAGCGTTGTAGGGCGCAGCACACCAGGCAACGCGAAATATCGACAGGACACTCGGGAAAGTGGCCGGCCCTTGCATGATCGGCAGAATGAGCGGCGAGAGCTGCCCAAGGCTGCGAATCGCGACGTACTGGCCGCGTCTTAAGCCTTCGGCAACTCTCAAGGTGATGGGTCAAGGCAACGTTGTCAGATCGTTAACGTTTGCCGCCCAGGAATGAACCGATCGGGGTCTGTTTCCAGAGCTGCAGTAATGGGTTTTTTTCGGTCAGGAAATTTTCCAGAAAACTTCCGCCTTCTTTGTGGAATTTTTCAAGCTGGTCGATTGAGCGGTTGGCCTGTTCGAGCGCCACGTTGTCGAGGGTAGTTTTGCTGGCGGCCATCTGGACGGATTGCGGGTTGCCCTGGGCCCATTTTTTTACGGTGTCGTCTTGCCAGCTGCTGTCCATCGGGTGCTTGAAGTAATCGGTGGCGAGCTTTGCCACGTCGATGTTTGCAGCGGGCGAGCGCCACTGCTCCAGTATTTGCCTGCCAATGTTCAGGACTGCTTCCCGGGCCAGCCTTGCCGCCAGCCCATGCAAAGGATGCTCTGCGTGATCCTTGGCCAGTTGCGAGTGCGAAGGGTCAGTCGATCCACTGGTGTTGGGGTCATCGTCGAAGCGGGTTTGCGCGTTGCCGATGCTGTTACCCAGTATTGTAAAAAGACCTTGCATGACGCTGGCAAAGGCATTGCCTGCCGCCCGCCCAGGCCACGCCAGGTAGTGATTTACGGCTTGTACGTATTCTGAGTACGGCAAGTCAGCCCAGCTATCGCGAGCGTTCAGAAAAACGTCGTAAGCCTTGAGATAGTCCTTGTCAGGATGCTCTCTGAGCAGGATCAGAATGATCTCATCCCGTTCAGTGCGAACCCCTGGCTTGATAGGCGCGAAATTCGTCTCCTTGGTAGAGAACAGAATCTTGCCTAGCGGAGCTGCAAGGCTGGCAATGGCATCGGTTGACCCGAAGCTGCCGGTAACCAATGGCAGGCCATGCTTGCAATCCGTGCGCGAAGTCCAGGGCAACACATCCTTGTGGCCCATTTTTATCAAGCTCAGTTCGACGAAATTGGAGTGCGCGAAAAAATCTTCCAGAACATGCAGCGCCGAACCGAGCGCGCGCAAACCGTCAGTTGAGGCGCGGCCTGCGAGGACAGCGGTGCCCAGCTCGGACTCCATGAAATTGGCGCTACGCTGGAGATAGCGTTTCATCGAGGACTCGGGATCAACACCGACGACCACGTCGTCAGCCAGTACCCATGGCTCGAAATCCGCGTCTCGGTCGGTGGGGTCAAACGATCCCGGATTGACGGTTTTAGGGTTATCGATGTGCTCGCTGGGACGGTATACGCCGAGTCTCTCAGGGGTGACCCTGAACCGCTCCCGATAATGAGCCATCAGGTCGGTAAATTCCCGTACCGCCAGGACGTCGACGATTTGCGTCAGGGCGTGCCGGGACAACAGGTCCGGGAAACTCTTTGGCATGTTGGAGGCGCGCACGATCTTGGGGTCGAGCAACTGGGAATAGTCTCGCAGCCAGTTGCCAAAATAAATAGCGTGAACTTCTCGCTCAATAAAGCCTGCTTCTCTGAGAACGGCTTCGATGGAGCCGTGGGTGTCTTTGCGCTCGCTGCCGCGACCGGCTTCGAACCTCGCGGAAGGAGGCGAGGCCGGGTCGAACGTGTCGAAATCGATGTCTACCTCCTGGAGCAGATGTGCCGGGACAGTAGAACGGTGTGTGTTGATGCTGGTAGAAGGTGTCATCCGTGAACCCTGAATTAAGGCACTGCAGCGTGACCGAAGTTGGCGGTCCGCCATGTGCGTAAAAATAATGATGGTGCAGGGTCGATTCTACGGATGAGAGAAATGCGGGGAATCAGGCGGTGCCACTGGCTGCTGTAGGGCGATGAGGCGCGGGAAGAGCGAGATGTAACCGGGCATGTAGGGAAAAGGCGGCAGCCACATGACTGCCGCCTATGGGACTACGGGATAGCGACTTCGATGACGCCATCGGCAGTTACCGTGACATCGCTGGTGCCTGCTTCGATTTCCGGCGTAGGCGCTGCTGCGTCTTCACGAGCGGCTTTCATCATCATGACCGGCGCGCGCAGGTACGGCTGTGGATAACCGGTGGTGTTGAAGTTCAGGTTGACCACTTTGTAGCCGGTACCGCCCAACGCTTCAGTGACCAGTTGGGCACGGGCGCGGAATGCGGTGACGGCTTCTTTGAGCAGGGTGTCTTCACTGGCCTTGCGAGTCGGTTTGGAGATCGAGAAGTCCATGCCGCCCATTTTCATGTCGCCAAGCAGTTCACCAGTCAACTTGGACAACGCAGCAAAATCGGCGCTTTCCAGGCGCAGTTCTGCGCGTTCACGCCAGCCGGTGATTTTCTGGCCTTTGTCATCATAAATCGGGTAGCTGTTGCGATTGCCCTGGCGGATGGTGACGCCCTTGACCTGGCGTGCCTGGCCCAGAGCCTTGTTGAGGGTTTCGGTGATTTCAGCCGCCAGCTTTGCCGGATCGGTATTTTGCGCTTCGCTGTACAGCGTCACGTTCATCAGGTCTCGGGTGACTTCCTGATTGACCTCGGCATGTACAGAAACCTGGTTGTAGTTAACGCTGTCTGCCATGGCAGGAACGCTGGTCAGGGCAGCGGCGCCAAGGGTGAGCAGGGCGGCAGTAGGGCGAAGGCTGAACATTCGAAACTCCTTGTTATGAAGCGTGCTGTTTTAAAGCAGGCCCGCGACGAAGGTCGACAGGGCGCAAAGCTGTAAGACTGTGAGTCGGGAGTGGGGTTCCGGCGCTTCATGGCTGCCGGGGAAGTTGATCGCCGAGGCGAAAGATAAATTATTCATGAAACCTGTGGTGGTTTGCCGCAGTTTGCGCAGTTTTTGTTGTTGCTTGGTTATACTCGCACCGATTCGCCTGGAGCACTCATCAGGAGAGCTCATGCTCGCCCCCGTCCAATTGTTGTCCGCTACGCGTCAGAATCTCTGGCGTCTGACCTTTATCCGTACGCTGGTACTGGCTGCCCAGGCCGGTTCAGTGGGTATTGCGTACCTGTTCCATTTATTACCGTTGCCCTGGATGCAGCTGGCGATCACCCTCGGATTCTCGATGATCTGGTGCGCGGTGACGGCGGTGCGTCTGCGCACCTCGCTGCCGGTAACGGAGCAGGAATACGCGGTGCAGCTGGCGTTCGATCTGTTTATCCACAGCGCGCTGCTTTATTACTCGGGCGGTTCGACCAACCCCTTTGTTTCTTATTATCTGGTGCCATTGACGATCGCCGCCGTCACGTTGCCATGGCGTTATTCGTTGATTCTCTCGGGGATCGCTCTGGCGCTGTACAGCTTGTTGCTGGGGCACTCCTTTCCGCTCGACACTTACCCGATCTCCCGTGAAAACATGCAGATCTACGGTATGTGGCTGAGCTTTGCCCTGGCTGCCGCGGTTATCACGTTCTTTGCGGCGAAGATGGCCGAGGAGTTGCGGCGTCAGGAACAACTGCGGGCCGAGCGGCGTGAAGAAGGCTTGCGCGATCAGCAATTACTGGCGGTTGCCACTCAAGCCGCCGGAGCGGCCCACGAGTTGGGCACGCCTCTGGCAACCATGAGCGTGCTGCTCAAGGAAATGCGTCAGGACCACAAGGACCCGGCCTTGCAGGACGATCTGGAGGTGCTGCAGGAACAGGTCAAACAGTGCAAGCAGACACTGCAACAGTTGGTGCGCGCTGCAGAGGCCAATCGCCGTCTGGCAGTGGAGATGCAGACCGTCAGCCATTGGCTCAATGAAGCCCTGGACCGCTGGCATTTGATGCGTCCCGAGGCCAGCTACCGGTTTCAGTTGCTCGGCAAGGACGCAGCGCCCATGCTTGCGCCGCCGCCTGATCTGACTCAAGCGCTGCTGAACCTGCTTAATAATGCCGCCGATGCCTGCCCAGAGGGGCTGGAAGTGAATCTGAACTGGGACAGTACAGAAATCTGTATCAGCATCCGCGACCACGGCCCCGGCGTGCCACTGGCAATTGCCGAACAAATCGGTAAACCTTTCTTTACGACCAAAGGCAAAGGCTTCGGCCTCGGCCTTTTCTTGAGCAAGGCCAGCGTGACCCGCGCGGGCGGCTCGGTAAAACTCTACAGTCATGAGGACGGCGGCACGCTCACCGAGCTGCGCCTGCCACGTGACGCCCGAGGAGATGATGCATGAGTGACGAAATCCAGGTTGAAGGCGAAGAACTGCCGCATTTGTTGCTGGTCGATGATGACGCCACTTTCACTCGCGTGATGGCCCGGGCGATGTCCCGTCGCGGCTTTCGTGTCAGCACCGCTGGTTCTGCCGAAGAAGGATTGATCCTGGCTCAATCGGACATCCCTGAGTTCGCGGCGCTGGACCTGAAAATGGACGGCGATTCCGGTCTGGTGCTGCTGCCCAAGCTGCTGGAGCTGGACCCGGACATGCGCGTCGTGATCCTTACCGGTTATTCCAGCATTGCCACGGCCGTTGAAGCTATCAAGCGTGGCGCGTGCAATTACCTGTGCAAACCCGCCGATGCTGACGATGTGCTGGCTGCGCTGTTGTCCCAGCATTCGGACCTGGACACCCTGGTGCCGGACAACCCGATGTCGGTTGACCGTTTGCAGTGGGAACACATTCAGCGGGTGCTGACTGAGCACGAAGGCAATATTTCCGCGACCGCCAGGGCGTTGGGCATGCACCGCCGTACCTTGCAGCGCAAGTTGCAGAAGCGTCCAGTACGCCGCTAAGCCGTTTTTCCTGTCATGGATGATCGTGTCGTGCGTCCGGGTTTAATGCCCGGACGCTGAACTTCACTAGAAGTCGAGTCGTCACCATGAATCGCAACGCCGAGTACTCCACAGTTAATGACAGCGTGCGGGAAAAGTTCTTTTCCCGTATCTGGACACTCATCACTCCCTACTGGCGCAGCGAGGAAAAGCGCCTGGCATGGGTGCTTCTGATCGCCGTGATACTGCTGTCATTGTTTAGCGTCGCTATTTCAGTGGTGCTTAACAGTTGGTATCGAGACTTCTACAACGCGCTGGAAAAGAAGGATCTTGAGGCTTTCACGCAGTCGATTCTGTATTTCTGCGGCATCGCCACGGTCGGGATCCTGGGTGCTGTCTACCGGCTGTATCTGACCCAGATGCTCACGATTCGCTGGCGGCGCTGGCTTACCGAGCAGCATTTTGCCAAGTGGCTCAGCCACAAAAACTATTACCAGCTGGAGCAGGGCGGTTATACCGACAACCCTGACCAGCGCTTGTCCGAAGACCTCAACAAATTCACCAGCGACACGCTGTCGTTGGGCCTAGGGTTGATGAAGACCATCGTCAGTCTGGTGTCCTTTTCGATCATTCTGTGGGGCGTTTCCGGCAGCATCGAACTCTTCGGCATCGAGATCCCCGGCTATATGTTCTGGGCTGCATTGCTCTATGCGGTGGCGGGCAGTTGGTTGACTCATTTGATCGGGCGTCGATTGATCCCATTGAGCAACCAGCAGGAACGTTATGAGGCTGACCTGCGTTTCTCGTTGGTTCGCGTGCGGGAAAACGCCGAAAGCATTGCGCTGTCTGACGGCGAGCCTAATGAGAATGAGCGTCTGAGTGCGCGGTTCGGCATGGTCTGGAGCAACTTCTGGTCAATGATGCGGGTGCAAAAGCGCCTGACGTTTTTTACCGCCGGTTACTCGCAGATTGCGATCATCTTCGCCTTTGTGGTGGCTGCGCCGCGCTACTTCGCGGGCAAGATCGAGCTAGGCGAGCTCATGCAGATCAACTCCGCCTTTGGCAGCGTGCAGGAAAACTTCAGTTGGTTCATCGACGCGTACGCCACGTTGGCGTCGTGGCGAGCGACCTGTGATCGTCTGCTGAGCTTTCGTCAGGCGCTGGATCAGAACGAAGCCCATGTTTCAGCTATCGAAATCAGCCATGCCGGCAACGCGCTAAGCCTGGCCGGGCTGGCGTTGCAACTCGGCACCAGCCGCCAGTTGTTGAACAACACCAGCCTGAAGATTGCAGCGGGCGAGCGGGTCATGGTCGGAGGCCGTTCCGGCAGTGGCAAAAGTACCTTGCTGCGGGCTTTGGGTGGTTTGTGGCAGGACGGCAAAGGCCGTATTCAACTGCCGGACGAGCGCTATTTGTTCCTGCCGCAGCGGCCTTATCTGCCCATCGGCACGTTACGTGAGGCCATGAGTTATCCACAGGCCGTAGAAGCCTACCCGGCCGAGCGCTTCGCCGAAGTGTTGGAAACCTGTCGTCTGGGACATCTGATACCGCGCCTTGATGAGAGCAACCACTGGCAGCGGATGCTATCTCCGGGTGAGCAGCAACGTGTGGCATTTGCCCGAGCGCTGCTGTTCCAGCCACGCTGGCTGTATATGGATGAAGCGACGTCTGCTATGGATGAAGAGGACGAGGCTTTGCTGTATCAGGCGCTGATTGATGAGTTACCGGATGTAACTTTAGTCAGCATTGGCCACCGCAGCAGTCTAAAGCGGTTTCACAGACGGCTACTGCGGATTGAGGCCGGAGATTTGCGCGAACAGCCGCATTCTCAGGCTGTCGTATGATCGGCTCGTACAATTCAGTCGATTTTACGAATGTGATCGTATAACCCGGTGAGCTATCATCACTTCTTTCATTGCTCGAGATTGACGTTGGATATGGAAAATCAAAGCGCACTGCCTCGCGCCCGCCGCAAGCACCGCAGCCTTGCGCAAGAGCTGGTTACTGAACTGTCCGAGCGTATTCGCAGCGGGCTGCTCAAGCGTGGCGACAAGTTGCCTACCGAATCAGCCATCATGGAAGAGCAGGGCGTCAGCCGCACGGTTGTGCGCGAAGCCATCTCACGGCTTCAGGCCTCCGGTCTGGTAGAAACCCGTCACGGTATTGGCACCTTCGTGCTGGATACACCCAGCCCTAGCGGTTTCCGTATCGACCCGGCCACCATCGTCACCTTGCGCGATGTGCTGGCGATCCTTGAGTTGCGTATCAGCCTGGAAGTCGAGTCGGCCGGGCTGGCGGCGCAACGCCGTACCGATGAGCAATTGCTGGCCATGCGTCAGGCGCTGGACGCATTGAATGAAAGTGCCTCTCATGCGACTGATGCGGTCGGTTCGGATTTCCAGTTCCACCTGCAGATTGCGTTGTCCACGGGCAACCGCTATTTCACCGACATCATGACGCACCTGGGCACGAGCATCATTCCGCGTACCCGGTTGAACTCGGCGCGCCTGGCCCATGACGATCAGCAGCACTACATGACCCGTTTGAGCCGTGAGCACGAAGAAATCTACGACGCCATCGCCCGCCAGGACTCCGATGCCGCCCGCGCCGCCATGCGTCTGCACCTGACCAACAGCCGCGAGCGGTTGCGTCATGCGCACGAAGAGGCCGAGTCGCAGCGGGCTTGATCGGATGGGATAGGCCTCGCACACAGAATGGCATTCATCCTGGCAGGCATGCTGGCCGGGCGAAGGAATCTCAGGGTGGTCCGGCCCTGTGGGAGCCGAGCTTGCTCGCGATAAACGATAACGCGGTATACCTGCTTACAGCGCTAGCCTTATCGCGGGCAAGCCCAGCTCCCACAGAACCTGCGTAGTCCCATAGGACCGCGTCCAGAGAGACACCGCGCCGACAGCTACATCTGAGGGCGCTCGTTCCAGTGATCATACGACCTTAGTCTATCCAAATTCCCGCCAGGGCCCGTTCCTGCGGGGCCTGCGCTACTATCGGCTACCGCTCACGGAAAAAACCAAAAATCCCTGTTGAGTGATTTTATTATCAGTTGTACGATGACTTACGACATCGGCAGACGACCGGTGATCCATTCACAATAAATGCTCCCAGGGTGTTCGAATAATGAATCCACAAGAACTGAAGTCCATCCTCTCCCACGGTCTGCTGTCCTTTCCGGTAACCGATTTCAATGCACAGGGCGACTTCAATCGCGCTGGCTACGTTAAACGTCTCGAGTGGCTGGCCCCGTACGGCGCAAGCGCTCTGTTCGCTGCCGGCGGTACAGGTGAGTTCTTCTCCCTGGCAGCCAGCGAATACTCCGAAGTCATCAAAACCGCGGTCGATACTTGCGCTACCAGCGTGCCGATCCTGGCTGGCGTTGGCGGTTCGACCCGTCAAGCCATCGAATATGCTCAAGAAGCAGAGCGTCTGGGCGCCAAAGGCCTGTTGCTGCTGCCGCACTACCTGACTGAAGCCAGCCAGGACGGCGTTGCTGCCCACGTTGAAGCCGTCTGTAAGTCTGTGAAAATCGGCGTGGTTGTTTACAACCGTAACGTTTGCCGCCTGACCGCTCCGCTGCTGGAGCAACTGGCTGAGCGCTGCCCTAACCTGATCGGCTACAAAGACGGTCTGGGCGACATTGAACTGATGGTTTCGATCCGCCGCCGTCTGGGCGACCGCTTCTCGTACCTGGGTGGTTTGCCAACCGCTGAAGTCTACGCTGCTGCCTACAAAGCGCTGGGCGTTCCGGTTTACTCCTCGGCAGTATTCAACTTCGTACCGAAGCTGGCGATGGACTTCTACCACGCTATCGCCAAGGACGATCACGTTGCCGTTGGCAAATACATCGACGACTTCTTCCTGCCATACCTGGACATCCGTAACCGTAAATCCGGTTATGCCGTCAGCATCGTCAAGGCGGGCGCGAAAATCGCCGGTTACGACGCAGGTCCAGTGCGTACACCACTGACCGACCTGACTGCCGAAGAGTACGAAATGCTCGCCGCGCTGATGGACAAGCAAGGTAAGCAGTAACAAAAGCCTGACCCAAAGCCGCTGAGTGATCAGCGGCTTTGTGCCATAGGATGTTTGCCAGCGACACAAGGGCTGAGTGATGCCGTACAGCTCGTAGGGAAGCGCATTAACTGTGGGTGGGAAGCGTCGTTAACCACGACTATTACCAAGGGGCCGGCAGGCGCAAGCAACACCAAAAAAATAGATTTACCCGCGTAAAAAAAATAATTAGTGGGAGTTCACACACATGCAACAGTCCAAGCCGACTCACGTCCGCTATTTGATCCTGCTCATGCTTTTTCTGGTGACCACGATCAACTACGCCGACCGCGCCACCATCGCTATCGCGGGCTCCAGCCTGCAAAAAGACCTTGGTATCGACGCTGTCACTCTCGGGTACATCTTCTCTGCTTTCGGCTGGGCCTACGTGGCCGGTCAGATTCCGGGTGGCTGGCTGCTCGACCGTTTCGGTTCCAAGAAAATCTACGCATTAAGCATCTTCACCTGGTCGCTGTTCACCTTGCTGCAAGGCTATGTAGGTGAATTCGGCGTCGGCTCTGCCGTCGTTGTTCTGTTCATGCTGCGTTTCATGGTCGGTCTGGCCGAAGCGCCTTCCTTCCCTGGCAACGCGCGTATCGTGGCAGCCTGGTTCCCGACTGCTGAGCGCGGTACTGCCTCTGCGATCTTCAACTCCGCGCAATACTTCGCCACTGTACTGTTCGCTCCGCTCATGGGCTGGATCGTCTACAAGTTCGGCTGGCAGCACGTGTTCGTCGTGATGGGTGCCATCGGTATCGTGTTCTCGGCGATCTGGATGAAAGTTATCTACAGCCCACGCCAGCACCCGCGCATCAACAAGGAAGAGTTTGATCACATCGCCAACAACGGCGGCATGGTCGACATGGATCAAGACCAGGGCAAAGGTAAAGGCAAAAGCGGCGGTCCGAAATGGGACTACATCCGCCAACTGCTGACCAACCGTATGATGCTTGGTATCTATCTGAGCCAGTACTGCATCAACGGCATCACCTACTTCTTCCTGACCTGGTTCCCGGTGTACCTGGTTCAAGAACGTGGCATGACCATCCTCAAGGCGGGCATCATTGCCTCCCTGCCGGCGATCTGCGGTTTTATCGGGGGTGTACTGGGTGGTGTGATTTCCGACTACCTGCTGCGCAAAGGCCACTCGCTGACCTTCGCCCGTAAAGCGCCGATCATTGGTGGTTTGCTGCTTTCGACCACCATCGTCGCCTGTAACTACGTTGATATCGAATGGATGGTCGTTGGCTTCATGGCCCTGGCATTCTTCGGTAAAGGTGTCGGCGCACTGGGCTGGGCTGTTATGTCCGACGCTTCGCCGAAGCAGATCGCCGGTTTGAGCGGTGGCCTGTTCAACACCTTCGGTAACATTGCTTCGATCACCACGCCTATCGTGATTGGTTACATCATCAGCTCCACTGGCTCGTTCAAATGGGCGCTGGTGTTTGTAGGTGCCAACGCAGTGGTTGCGGTGTTCAGCTATATCTTCATCGTTGGCGAGATCAAACGCGTTGAACTGAAAGAGCCTCCAACCAAGGGGCCACTGACTGGCGAAGCCAGCGACCTTTCTCAAGCTAAATCCTGAGGAAACCGTGATGAACCTGATTCAACATGCCGACTCCCCACGCTACATCCGGCTCCATGAGCTGGATAATGTGGTGGTAGTAGTCAACGACCAAGGTGTGCCTGCCGGTACCGAATTCGATAATGGTCTGGTGACCGTCGATAACGTTCCACAGAGCCACAAGGTCAACACCGTCGATATCGCTGAAGGCGAGCCGATCATCCGTTACGGGCACACCATCGGTTATGCCCTGCAGCCGATTCCACGGGGTAGTTGGGTCAGGGAAGATCAACTGCGTATGCCATCGGCACCGGCGCTGGATAGCCTGCCGATGTCAGACGCGGTGCCACAAAGAGGCGAACCGCTGGAAGGTTTTACCTTTGAAGGTTATCGCAACGCCGACGGTACCGTCGGCACGCGTAACATTCTGGGCATCACCACCACAGTGCAATGTGTGACCGGGGTGCTTGACCATGCGGTCAAGCGCATCCGTGAAGAGCTGTTGCCCAAGTACCCCCACGTCGATGACGTGGTGGCACTTACTCATACTTACGGTTGTGGGGTGGCTATTACCGCGACCGACGCTTATATCCCGATCCGCACAGTGCGTAACCTGGCGCGCAACCCGAATCTGGGTGGTGAAGCATTGGTAATCGGTCTGGGCTGCGAAAAGCTGCAGGCCGGGCAGGTCATGCACGAAGACGACCTTTCGGTTGATCTCAGCGATCAGTGGATGTATCGCTTGCAGGACTCCAGTCACGGCTTCAACGAAATGATCGAGCAGATCATGGAGTTGGCTGAAGTGCGCTTGAAGAAGCTTGATCTGCGCCGTCGTGAAACCGTGCCGGCCTCGGAGTTGATTCTGGGCATGCAGTGCGGCGGCAGCGATGCGTTTTCGGGCATCACCGCCAACCCGGCATTGGGTTACGCTTCGGACTTGCTGCTGCGCGCAGGCGCCACCGTGATGTTCTCGGAAGTGACTGAAGTGCGCGACGCTATCTACTTGCTCACTTCTCGCGCCGAGACTCAGGAAGTGGCCGAGGAACTGGTTCGGGAAATGGACTGGTACGACCGTTATCTGGCAAAAGGCGAGGCTGATCGTAGCGCCAACACCACACCGGGTAACAAGAAGGGCGGGCTGTCGAACATTGTCGAGAAATCCCTGGGATCGATCGTCAAGTCCGGCAACAGCGCCATCAACGGCGTGCTTGGCCCTGGCGAGCGCTTCAAGCGCAAAGGTCTGATTTTCTGTGCAACACCGGCAAGCGATTTTGTCTGTGGCACCTTGCAACTGGCCGCCGGGATGAACCTGCATGTGTTCACCACCGGACGCGGCACGCCGTATGGCCTGGCGATGTCCCCGGTGGTCAAGGTATCGACCCGTACCGAGCTGGCGACGCGTTGGCCTGATCTCATCGACATTGATGCCGGTCGTATTGCCACGGGGCGTGCAACGATCGAAGAGCTGGGCTGGGAGCTGTTCCACTTCTATCTGGACGTGGCCAGCGGCAAGAAAAAAACCTGGACCGAGCACTATCGTTTGCACAACGACATTACCCTGTTCAACCCGGCGCCGATTACCTGATATCAGCGCTGTCTTTCCTGTGGGAGCCGGGCTTGCCCGCGATGAGGGTAACTCGGTCTCGCATGAATCGCGTCGCCCTTATCGCGGGCAAGCCCGGCTCCCACAAGGAGCTGTGCATGCCTCGCGAAACCGCGCTTAGGTAAAACTCTTCCTCATAGTTCACGCTATCGGCCCGGCGGCGGTGGGAATAACCACTGGTCTTCTTTGCTTTCAGGTCCTCTGAACTTACGCTTTCTTCATGCTCTCCCTTGTTAGTTCCGGGCGCTTTTGCCCGCCTGGCTTTATCGCCTGCAAGGAGAGAAAAAATGCGCGCACTGACTTATCACGGGGCTAATGACGTTCGGGTCGATACCGTTCCTGATCCGGTTATCCAAGAAGTCGATGACATCCTTCTAAAGGTGACCGCCACAGCGATTTGCGGCTCTGACCTGCATCTGTATCGCGGCAAGATTCCAGCCACGGAATCGGGCGATATCTTTGGCCATGAGTTCATGGGCATTGTCGAAGAGGTGGGTTCACAGGTCACTACGGTCAAGCCTGGCGACCGGGTTGTTATCCCTTTCGTTATCGCCTGCGGCAGTTGCTTCTTCTGCCAGCTGGACCAGTTCGCTGCATGCGAAACCACAAACACCGGACGTGGCGCGATTCTGAACAAGAAGTCCATTCCGCCTGGAGCTGCGCTGTTTGGTTTCAGCCATTTGTACGGCGGCATCCCGGGTGGTCAGGCTGAGTACGTGCGCGTGCCCAAAGGTAACACTGGCCCGTTCAAAGTGCCGGGCACACTGTCCGACGACAAAGTGCTGTTCCTTTCCGACATCCTGCCGACCGCGTGGCAAGCGGTGCTCAACAGTGGCGTAGGTCAGGGTTCGAGTCTGGCGATCTACGGTGCTGGGCCAGTGGGGTTGCTCAGCGCTGCCTGCGCAAGAATGCTGGGCGTCGAGAAAATCTTCATGGTCGACCACCACGCGTATCGTCTGGCCTACGCGCAAAGCACCTACGGCGTGATCCCGATCAACTTCGATGAAGACGATGATCCAGCTGACACCATCATCAAGCAGACCCGTGGCATGCGCGGCGTGGACGGCGTGATCGATGCGGTCGGGTTCGAAGCCAAGGGCAGCACGACTGAAACCATTCTCGCGACCCTGAAGCTTGAAGGCAGCAGCGGCAAGGCTCTACGCCAATGCATCGCCGCTGTACGACGCGGCGGTGTGGTAAGTGTGCCGGGTGTCTACGCCGGTTTCATCCATGGCTTCCTGTTCGGCGATGCGTTCGACAAAGGCCTGACCTTCAAGATGGGCCAGACTCACGTGCAGCGTTATCTGCCTGAGTTGCTCGAACACATCGAAAGCGGGGCGCTGGCGCCAGAGGCGATCATTACCCATCGCATGTCGCTGGAAGATGCTGCCGAGGGTTACAAACTCTTCGACAAGAAACAGGAAGATTGCCGCAAGGTAATTCTGGTGCCGGGGATGGGTAGCGCTACATCTATCTAAAAACCAACTGTAAGAACTGTCGAAGGTTGCGAAAGCGGTGTGTGTGAATAATCGCTATCGCAGCCTTTGGCAGCGCCTACATAGGTTCGCGGATCTGTCAGGAGTACTTCGCCGAATGGTGTGGAAAATCGACCAGGCGAGCGCCGATGACCATTTCGCTGATCCAGTTGCTCAGCATTGAGCTGTAAATACTCTGACTCAGGTCGCTGCTCAATGCGTGGTCGGCGCCGTCCACCAGACGATACGTCAGCGAGTGAGCCAGTTCGAACGCCCCGCGATAACTCATCAACGTGGCATGGGGCACGTAATCATCCTGCTCTGATTCGATCAGCAGCACGTCTCCGTGGAATTCCTTGCATGCTGCCAGCGCACGATTGTCTGCAGCGGTTACGGCTGAGCGGCGATAGTGGGCGAGCTTGTCGCGATCCAGCTCTTGCTTGGGCATGTCCCAATCGGCATCCCAGTACAGTGCCGGTACCCGCAATGCCAGCCATTTGACCGGGCGCATAGAACTGAGAATGGTGGCCAGATAACCGCCATAACTGCTGCCAATCACGGCGATGGCGTCGCGGTCTACAGCCGGATGGCTGACCAGTCGATCGTAGGCAGCGAGCAAATCCGCCAGGCTTTGCTCCCGGGAGACCTTGCTACGCATTTCATGAGTACGTTCATGCCCGCGCAAGTCGAACGTCAGACACACACAACCCAAACCGGTAATGTTCTTGGCGCGTGCCAGGTCCCGTTGCTGGCTACCGCCCCAGCCATGGACGAACAGAATGCCGGGGATTTTCGCGCCCGGGGTCAGGATGGTTCCTGAAATGGATTGGCCATCGACTGCAATCTCAATGCTTTCACTGCTCACACTCATAAGGATTGACCTTTGTAAATTTGCTGATGAAACCCACCTCCGGGTCGTCGCCTTCATAAAGGACGCTAGCGTCGGTCGGGAGTGTGGTTTCGCCGTAGATTTCGTGAGTCGACACGCGGATACGCTGCAGGGCCGGATCGGCAGCAAAGGCCAGCAATGCTTCGACCTCGGCCGGGCTGGCGCCGCCGATACGCCACGACTGTTCAAGTACTCCCGAACAGCGCTCGCCTTTGGCGTTGGTGCCCTGTGCAATGTCGTAGTTGCGCCGTGAAGCGATGAAGTCCGGAAAGTGCTTGAGGGCGGCGTTTTCGTAATGCATGGCCTGGGTGACGGCGCGCCTGACCGGCTCCTCCAGCTCAAGCGCTAACAGCGCGTCATAACCGCCACGCACGATCCACAGCGTTGAGCCGCCATAGACCGTCTCACCGGTGTTGTCCTCGGTCAGGCATTGGGTGCCGTGGTAACTGGCGGTGATCCCGGCCACCTGAACCAACCCGACACTCAGTGTGACAACGTCAGTGAGGTCTTCTTCGATCACCAGTCCCCACGTCGCGACCTCTTGCATGTCTTGCTCGACGAGCGCTGCTTGCAGTTGGGC
This sequence comes from Pseudomonas caspiana, assembly GCF_040224095.2. Classification (NCBI taxonomy): domain Bacteria; kingdom Pseudomonadati; phylum Pseudomonadota; class Gammaproteobacteria; order Pseudomonadales; family Pseudomonadaceae; genus Pseudomonas; species Pseudomonas caspiana. The sequence continues at coordinate 645,032 of NZ_CP167995.1, forward strand.
TTTATCGGTAACGACGATTTGCCCGCGTCCCGCTGTTGCCAGCACGGGTTTGATGCGCGCCGCACCATTGGTCAGAACCAACTCACCTGCGTGCAATGCGTCGGCTTCATTGAATACCGTAAAGCCCGCGAGCACAGAGTCCGCGGCTTCTTCATGAATCTGCCGTGACCAGCCTGGAGGCTGCGCCGTGGCGTCATCCAGCAGCGGATGGGAAATGGCCTTGGTGGCCATGAATGGCTGCGCAATCAACCCGCCAAACAGGTCGTCGGCGGACTGGATGTTCAAGGCGCTGTTTTCTTGTTTGCCAATCAACGTGTCAGACGGGATGAAGTAAAGGTTCATGCCCTTGTGAAGCGTGCTGTCGTACAAACCGAGAAATTCGCAACCCAGCAAGGTGGCGATTTTCTCCGCCAGTTTTTGATGAACAACCACTTCATGTGTGGCGAGTTTTTTGTGGGTGGGCAGAAGAACTACGGCAGCCTTTTGAGTGCTCGTTCCGGATCCGCTCATGGACGACTCCCTGTTTGGGCCAATGGCTCACTACGAGGTTTTTATACGTCGACTTCATGATTTATGAAGGGTGAGCCGGTCGAGAGTTCCCTGCCACTGACCACCGGGGCGCTGGATCAAGGGTCGCTTCTGGTTGGCGCCCCCAGTGTTTCGCTGGCACCAATCGCGCTGTATTCCTTACGCAGGGCGCGCAGCTCCTTATGGTCCAGCTTGTCCAGACTCAGCAACGCATTCTGCGCATCCTTGGTGACGCGCAGCAGTTCATCGATCTTGATGTGCAGCACATCGTTGTCGCGGTTCTGGGTGTTTTGAATCAGAAACACCATCAGAAAGGTGATGATGGTGGTGGAGGTATTGATGATCAGCTGCCAGGTGTCGTTGTAATGAAACCACGGGCCGGTGATGGCCCACAGGCAGATCAAGCCGATAGCGGCGATGAACGTTCGTGCACTGCCAGCCCATTTCGACAGGCCTTGTGCAAACCGGGAAAACTTCATGCGGTATAGCCTTTTCGTAGAATCCGGTAATAACAGACCACACATAATTCCTGAAATTTCTTCTTACAAATAGTTTCATCTTCGACCCCGGTGAAACCCTTTTGCAATGCTTAGCTGTTTACATCAGCGCATCGAATTCTGGAAAAGGGAGAAGTGCTATGCCGATGATCGCAAGATGGGCCCTGCAAGGTGTGGCGCTGTTTTTGTTTGCCTGGATGGCATCGATGACAGGACACTGGAGCAGTGAAGTGATGGATGGCAGTCGATCAGACCGGCTGGCGTTGGTGGGCGATGCGGCGTTGGTCAACAGCAAGACCGTTGCCAGCAATGAGGCTGCGAGCGCTGCGCAATAGGCAAATACATTTCTTGTAGGCGCTGCCGAAGGCATTCATCCAGACACACCGCCATCGTAACCTTCGGCAGCTCCTGCAAGTCCAGTGTTCGCCATGTATACCGGGATGGCCGCTGCAGCAGATGTTCCGTGCCAAATCGCAGGCAAAAAAAGACCCGCTACGAGGCGGGTCAGGAGATTCAACAGGAGTGACGCTAGGTTAAAAGCGATCCCGTGAAAATCATGTGAAAAGGATGTCGTAGAAACGGAAAGCCCGGCAAGTTAGCCGGGCTTTTTAGTTTCTGTTCAACGCATCATCTTTAACGAGCATGCGCTGCTGGCTGACTAACTGTTGTAGAACTAAACCTTCCTGGCAACGTATGAGGGGCATTAATTCGTGATGTCATTTTGTCAGCGAATTCGCGAGCCTCGTCCAGGCTGCGACATTTAACCGGGTAGTTGTCCAGCTTCACGACCCAATTGGCGCCGTGAGTCCCTTCTTCTATTTGGATTAGCATCGGTAAGCATCTCCATCAATGAGGTGAACGAAACGCCGGGTTAACGGCGGCTGAAAACGTCGGGAAAATCCTGCGCCGAAAATGTCCGGCGGGCTACACAAAAATGACCAATCCGATGAACGTAACTTTCCCGTGTCCATTGGCCGAGACGGCCTCTATTCACAACGGCAAAAACGCCGCTCTGCGTGTGCAGTAGCGGCGTTTTAGTATCGCGTTGACGGTTACTTAGTTCAGGTGGGCTTTCAACTCTGTACCTGCCTGACGCATTGCCGCTTGTACTTGTGGAATCTGGTTCAGTGGGTTGAGCAGACCGTAGTCGTGGATCATCCCGTTGTAACGGACGGTGGTCACCGCAACACCGGCCGCATCCAGTTTGCGGGCATACGCTTCGCCTTCGTCACGCAGTATATCGGCGCCTGCGGTTTGTACCAGTGCTGGCGGCAGGCCGCGCAATTGTTCAACCGTGGCTTTGAGCGGCGATGCGTGAATCTGGGCCCGCTCGGTAGCGCTGGTGGTGTAGTTGTCCCAGAACCACTTCATCATCACTTTAGTGAGGAAGTGACCTTCGGCGAATTCGTTGTACGAACCGGTTTCGAAGTTCGAATCGGTCACTGGCCACAGCAACAGCTGGAAGCGCAGTTTCGGGGTGTTCTGTTCCTTGGCCATCAAGCTGACCACGGCTGCCATGTTACCGCCGACGCTGTTACCGGCTACTGCCAGACGCGAGCCATCAACGCCTATTTCCTTGCCGTGCTCTGCCACCCATTTGGTTGCGGCGTAAGCCTGGTTGATTGCAGTCGGGTAATGCGCCTCAGGAGACGGCGTGTAGTTGACGTACACCGCTACTGCACCGGAGTTGACCACCAGATCGTGGATCAGACGTTCGTGAGTCGCGAAGTCGCCCAGCACCCAGCCACCACCGTGGAAGAACATGAACACCGGCAGATCACCTTTGACGTTGGCCGGACGAACGATCTTCAGATCAATCGACTCACCTGCCACTTTGATGCTGCGATCGCTGACTTGCACGCCGGACAGATCAACCTTTACCGATTGCTGCGCGCCAGTGAGTACCGCGCGGGCATCTTTGGGGTTCAACTGCTCAAGGGGCTTGCCGCCGCCCGCTGCCAGAGCGTTAAGGAAGGCTTGAGTGTTGTGTTCGATGTACGGCGTCTCTGCAGCGAAAGCGGTGTTGATCGACAGGGCAAGTACGGTCAGTGCGGTCGCTTTTTTGAGCATGTTCATGAGGCTAATCCTTGAGTTCTTAATGGTCAGTAGTGAGTGAGGGAATGATCAAGCGACAGCGAGTGTTTTGCGGCTGCGGGCATCCAGGCTGAAAGCGCCTGCACCGTTGGCAGCGATTTGCAGCAGACCGCCTGCGATGGCGATGTTTTTCAGGAAGTTGATCAGTTGGCCCTGGTCGGCGAAGTTGTTGTGGAAGACAACCGCGGTCACCACGGTGAAGCCAGCCATCAACAGTGCAATCAGGCGCGCCTTGTAGCCCAGTACCAGAGCAGTGGCGAAGCCGATTTCAACGATCAGCGCAGCGATGAAAGCCAGTTCCGGGAAAGGCATGCCGCTGGCAGCGATGTAGCCCTTGGTTGCTGCCGGTGCAGCCAGCTTGCCGAAGCCGCTGAACAGAAACAGAGAGGCGAGCAGTGCGCGGCCGGCCAGGGAAGTGAAAGCTGCTTGAGTGTTGGTGTTCATGGTTATTGCTCCAAAGTCGAATCAGTCAGATTTGTGTGTTGTGGGTCTGTGTCAGCACCATGGAGCGAATAGTAGAGATGCAGCGGAATGTGATAAACGGGCTGTAAACGGTTTTACTGTCAACTAAAAAGGGACAGTCAAGGCGGCTCATTTCCATTGTTTGAGCCGAGCTTGCTCGCGATGCGGCTATATGCGATCTGAAGTGAACCGCATCCAGCCTCATCGCGAGCAAGCTCGGCTCCCACGGTTGCAAAACCTTCGAGATCATGCCGAAACCGACTGATATCCGGAGTAAAGGTCGTTTGGTATTGCCCTTGCATCGGATCAAGAATGAAGCAGGTTATTTTCGTGTGCAGTTCTGGCGTGGGGATCAGATCGAGATGGATCAGTTGCGTGAAAGGTGTCTGTGGGAACAAGTCACGACTCGTCAGATTCAACCTGTTGCCCTTAGCGAATCGCTCAAGGTCGATGTTTGCGTGATCGGCGGCGGTATCACCGGCCTGTCAGCGGCATTGCATCTGCTGGAAAGCGGCAAATCTGTCGCACTGCTGGAAGCTTCGCGCATCGGTACCGGTGGCTCCGGACGCAACGTCGGTCTGGTCAATGCGGGGAGCTGGATCGCTCCCGATGACGCCGCCGCGATTCTGGGCCCCGGCGTGGGCGAAAAATTCAACACGGTCATGGGCCTTGCGCCCGCACTGGTCTTCGACCTGATCAAAAAATACGGTATCGATTGCCAGGCACGTCACGACGGCACTTTGCACATGGCCCACAACGCCAATGGTGCCAAAGACATTGAGGCGCGCCACGATCAATGGAAGCGCCGCGGTGCCGACGTCGAACTGCTGACCGGTGCCAAGTGCCGTGAATACTGTGGCACCGATAAAATCCCCACCGCGTTGCTCGACCGGCGTGCGGGCACGATTAATCCGATGGCCTATACCGTTGGCCTTGCAGAGACAGTGCTCAAGCTCGGCGGGCAGATCTTCCAGAATTCGCCCGTGCAAGCCGTTACCCGCGAAGGCTCTGGCTGGCGGGTCAATACGGCAGGCGGTTCGGTATCGGCTGACAAGGTTGTGGTCTCCACCGGCGCTTACACCGAGGGCGAGTGGGCGGGCATCAAGCAGAACTTCTTCAAGGGCTACTACTACAACGTTGCTTCCGAGCCTCTGACCTCCAGCGCTGCGGACGAAGTGCTCAAGCACGGCCAGGGCTCATGGGATACGCGCATGGTGCTGAGCAGCATTCGTCGTGACAACGAAGGACGGCTGATCCTGGGCAGCATGGGCAAAATGAACAACAAGCCCGACTGGTTCATCAGCAGTTGGGCCGATCGCATTCAGAGCCATTACTTCCCGCAACTGGGCAAAGTCCGCTGGGAGATGCACTGGACGGGCTGCATCGACTTCACTCCGGATCACATGGTCAAACTGTTCGAACCTGCACCGGGGCTGGTCGCTGCCAATGGCTATAACGGTCGAGGCAACACTACGGGCACAGTCATGGGCAAAGCCTTCGCGGACTTTCTGGTCAAGGACGACCCGAGCGTGCTGCCCATTCCGTTCGCGCCCGCACTTGAGCTGAAAAGCGCAGGCGTGCGGGCGTTGGCGTATGAAACCGGCTTTAACCTGTATCATGCGGGGCAGTGTTTGCGGGTGATTCTTTAAAGCCTGGCATGAGCACATTTTGTAGGCGCTGCCGAAGGCAGCGCGCCTGACACCCCGTAATTCGCAGCCTTCGGCAGCTCCTGCGAGTCAGCATTTCAATACAAGGATTTTTCCCATGCCCACCGACTGGCACAGCAACTCTATCACCCGCGCCACCCCTGTAGACGAGACCTACAAGAACACGCAAAACGTTCGACGCTTCATGCTTGAACAGTGCGGGGCAGACTTCAAATTCGACCGTGATTTCATGGCCTGGATACGCAACGAAACCCCCAAGACCATGGGCGATGTCGCTGATGAGTGGCAACGTCGACAGGCTTGATCAGTCAGCCCGAAAGCTCCAGACGATTTCCACCACCCGTACCGCCACGATCAAATACAGCAGGCAAAAGAACACCTGCAACAGGACGTGATAGCGCAGCTTGGCCAGCCGGTGCAGGCCGTCGCTGATGTTCATCAGCATGAGCACGGCGGAGACCACAATGAGCCCCAGCCCCGTCATCTGCGAACCCCACAACCCCATGAAAATCTGGTGATTGCCGTTCAGGGCGTTGCTGCCAGCGGCAAACAGCAGCGCACAGACCAGCAGGTTTTTGACGTTGTCGAACACCTTGGTATTCAGATCGTGGTCCAGCAGATCCAGATACCGCTTCCATAACTTGCTCATGTTTCGTCACCTTTGCTGACACAGCAGACGGGGAACGCTTGAGCAAGGATAGGTCGCCCTGAACCAGAGAGACAGGCAACTGACATATCGCCATCGAACTGGAATACATTGATCCTGTAGGAGTGAGCTTGCTCGCGATTGCGTAACGTCAGGCAACAATTTATCGAAACAAAAATTGAATCGCGAGCAAGCTCACTCCTACAGGGTTCATGTTTGCTGCGCGACAGCGCGGAGTCTGGACGACGGGGAATCTCCTACAGAATCAATATCTGCTGCGCGAATCCCGGATCAAGCCAGCGGCGCGATACCCAGCGCTTGCGAACATTCCAGCAGCGAGCGGCGTTGGGTGTCGGCGTAGAGCTTGAGTTCGTTGATGGTGCTGCGGCCCAATGCGCGCTCGAAATCCTGTTGATTGGAGTTGGTGCCGTAATGGGACTGCGCGTCATCGCCCAGGTTGGACTGAAAAATCCCCGCCGCACTCACGGGCAAAAAGTCTTCATAGACCAGCGGTTCGAAGTGCACATAGCCCGCCTTGATCAACTGCTCAAGGTCCGCGCTCTGCTGAATGCCCGCGCCTGCCGCAATACCTTGCTCAGTGGCAAAGTAACGGAAGTAAGCCAGATCCTGATTGCGCATCTGCTCGTAGCTGTCCGGGAATGCTTTGAAGGTTTGCCCGAGCAATTCGGCGTAACGCACGGCATTGCCCTCGTTGGGGAATTCACCCAACGCGTCGCGTGCCTCGTTCAGCAACTGGTCGTACAGCTCGCGGCCTTTGGGCGTCAGTGCCGCGCCACGCTGTTCGATTTCACCGAAGCGCGCCGAGTGGCTGCCTGCTTCGTTGGCTGACTGGCCGATGAAAGTGATGGGTTCTTCCAGCGCTTTGAAACTGGTCTGGCGCAACAGAATAGGGCAGTTGCGGCGCGGCGGCCCCTCGACCACAGCTTTGGGCGTGATGCCTTTTTTCGGCATGCCTTCCTGCACGGTGTCGATGTCCAGCGTGCGCGGGGTCAGGTGATTGATGTGCGGGCCATGAAACGCCACCACGTCAGCGATCAGGCGATGCTGAGCGTTGAGTTGTTTGTATTGGTCCAGGCTCACCGTGGCGGTGCTGTGCCAGCGAAAGGTTTCCAGCGCTTGCGCGACGAAGTCCTGCGCGTCGGCTTCGGTCAGGCCGCCGTCCAGTTCGGATTTTTCAATCAGCTCAAGGGCACGCGGGGTGAAGATCTGGCGCTGGCTCAGCACCTGGCTGGCGAAGTCGCGCAGCTCGGGATTGTCGATGAGCTCCAGACGCAGCAATGATGTGAACACCCGAAACGGGCTGACTTGCAGGGCGTGTTCATGCACGGCGCGAAAAGCCGTGGAATGCACCGGTACACCCGCAGGCGTCAGGTCGTAATAACCCACCGGCTCCATGCCCATGACGGCAAATAACCGACTCAAGGTTGCCAGCTCAGCGGCAGTACCGACCCGGATTGCGCCATGGCGCTCCATGTCCAGGCGCTGGATCTCACCGGTCTGTTTCAAGCTTTGCGCGACCTGCGAATTGTTCGCCAGCACGCCGTCGTTGGTTTCCGCGACCAGCTCCATCAGCGTGCCGTACAGCGGCACCTCGGTCTTGTACATGTCCGACATGGCTCGAGAAAAACGCGCGCGGATCTCGTCACGGTTTGCGAAGCTTGAAGCTGTCATTGCGGTGATTCTCCTGTTATTCGCATTAGGCGTCGTTCGCCTTCATCGACGACGTAATCCACGGCTGCCGGAGCTGTAATGCCTTCGATGTGGGAGCTGAGCTTGCTCGCGATTCAGGCTCCTCGGTTTACCTGACGCACCGGGTTGCCTGAATCGCGGGCAAGCCTCGCTCCCACAGCTGCTCATGCAGTCTGTAGAAATTGATGATTACTCCAACTGCGCCAGACACCGCTCAAAAATATCCAGCCCCTCGCGCAACACTTCTGGCTCAATCGTCAGCGGCGCCAGCAGGCGGATGATGTGCCGCGACTTGCCACTCGGCATCAGCAACAGTCCTGCATTGCGAGCGGCCTCCAGCAACTGCGCTAATTGCTGTGTACCGGGCGCGCCGTCAGCGGTGACCAGCTCGATACCGCGCATGGCGCCGACACCTGTCAGCCGGCCCAGATAAGGCGACAGTTTGTTGGCCTGCCACGCTTCGTAACGGCTGACGATCATGCTTTCCTGCATCTCACCCCAAGCCGACAGGTTCGCATCATTCAACTGGTCGAGGCTGGCGATGCCCGCCGCGCAGGCAATCGGGTTGCCGGAATACGTGCCGCCAAGGCCGCCTTTGGGCAGCGTGTCCATCAATGCTCTGCGACCCACCACGGCACCCATCGGGATACCGCCCGCGATACTCTTGCCCAGGAGGATCAGATCCGGCTCGATGCCCAGTCGGCTGAACGCGAAGCGCTGCCCGGTGCGGCCAAAGCCTGACTGGATTTCATCGGCAATCAACACAATGCCTTTGTCATCGCAGAACCTGCGCAGCGCCTGCGCGAAGTCAGGCTCCATGGCCAGAAAACCGCCTTCACCCTGAACCGCTTCAAAGATAAAACAGGCAACGTCGTTCACATCGATTTCGACGCTGAACAGCCGGTCCATGGCCTTGAGCGCTTGCTCGGTGGTCACGCCATTGTCTTTGCTCGGGTACGGAATATGAAACACCGGCCCCGGCAACACCCCGACTTTCTGCTTGTACGGCGCGACTTTGCCATTGAGGTTCAAGGTGGCTAGCGTGCGGCCATGAAATCCGCCATCAAAGGCGATCACCGCTGTTTTACCCGTGGCACCGCGCACGATCTTCAGCGCGTTTTCCGCAGCTTCTGCACCGCTATTAGTGAGCATGCCGCTGAGTGGATAGGACACCGGGACAAACTGCTCTAGCTTGTCCATGAACTTGACGTAAGGTTCGTGAGGCACCGCGTTAAAGCAGTAATGCGTGAGTTTGGCGGCCTGGTCCTGAATCGCTGCCACCACCTGGGGGTTGGTATGCCCCAGATTGAGCACACCAATACCACCGACAAAATCGATATAGCGCTTGTTGTCGGTGTCCCACACTTCGGCGTTTCTGCCGTGGGACAACGTCAGCGGATGAACATGAGAGATGGATTGACTGATGTTTTCGCGACTCATGATCCGTTTTTTCTGTCGAGAGAGATGGCCCCTATATAAGCGAGTAAGGCCAACCGCCCACAAGCGAAATAAACTCGCGGCGTCATTCCAATAATTCGGGACGTGCTGATGATTGACGCCCGCGTCTGTAGGAGTGAGCTTGCTCGCGATGCGTTTTTCCATTCAGAAAACTACTCCCAGGCAGGACGCTATCGCGAGCAAGCTCACTCCTACAGATGATCACCTTACCTGTTGGAGAGAGGCGGGGGCTGGGCCGCATCCGGATGATGGACGATTACGCGCTTTGTCAGCGATCTAAATCAAATCCACACATCATTAACCGCCGTCCGCTCACTCTCCTCGTGCCCGGTATTCAACACCCCGCGCGGCTCGATCAGCAGCAGCTTCACCTCATGTTCTGCGTAGGGTTTGTGTTCGACGCCCTTGCCGACGACATACATTTCACCGGCTGCGACGGTAACGAAACCATCGCGAAAATCGATGCGCAGTTCGCCTTCGAGAATGATGAAAGTCTCGTCAGTATCGATATGGGAGTGCCAGATGAAGTCGCCCTGGATCTTCACCACTTTGAACTGATAGTCGTTCATTTCGGCCACGACTTTCGGTGTCCACTGCTCATTGAACAGCGCGTATTTGGCGGCGAAATTAACCGAGGAGTAGGGCGGGGCAGAACAGGTACTGGTCATGGTCAGTGCTCACGGTTGATCAAGATGGGTCAACCTTAGCGAGCAATAATTAACCGGTATTGCATGATCGTGCAGCTTCGGGGCGCGGTGTCAGATTCGGCCTTGCATCTTCAGCCAGCGTGCGGGCGAGATGCCGAATGCCTGACTGTGTTGGCGCGTCATGTGGCTCTGATCGAAGAAACCGCAAGCAAGTGCCGCATCACTGAGCGGCTGGCCCGCCACCAACAAACGACGCACTTCGGCCAGCCGACGTTGAGTGATGTAACGGTAAGGGCTGGTGCCATACAGCGCACGAAAATCCCGGGACAAACTCCAGCGATCACGCCCGCTGGCCAGCACCAGATCGTCCAGGGTGATGACCTCATTCAGCGTGTCATGGATGTAAATTCGCGCCCGTTCTGCCGCCGCATAATCCAGCGCCCGCCGTCCGCGCTTATTACCCGCGGCGACATCCAGCGCTTGGGCCAGGTCATAAATGGCGTCCTCTTCCTCAAACGGGTCGAGCGCGTTATCCATGCTTTGCAGCAAAGCACTGGTTGCCGCAAACAAACGCGGATCGCTGGACAAACCGCCCACAATGAAAGGCAAAGATTTACCGCCCAGCACCTCTTGAATCAGCGATGGCTCGATGTAGAACATTCGGTAATGAAAGCCTGCATCTGTACCGGCTTGTCCGTCATGCACTTCATCCGGATGCAAGACCATGGTGCCGCCCGCCAGGCTGTGACAGTAGTCGTTGCGGTAATGAAAACTCTGCACCCCTGCCAGCGTGCGCCCGATGGCGTAGGTGTCGTGACGGTGCGGCGTGTAACCGTGCCCGCCGAAGTAAGCCTCGATCCGTTCCATCTTGCGCGACTGCGGCGCACGTACCAGCCAGTCGCGTTTGTTTTGTGTGGTCATGGAGGGTTGCACCCGTTCGTCACGATGGGCACACGATAGCTAAAAAACAGGGGAGAAGGTGCAGGTAAATGCTGGTCGTCGGGAGTTTGCAGGCGTGAGCTTGCTCGCGATAGCGTCAGCTCGGGCGATGATTTGTCGACGAAAAAGTCAAGTCGCGAGCAAGCTCACTCCTATAGAAACAACACGTATCTGGAACGTAAGGTCTGTAGGAACTGACGAAGGCTGCGATCGCGGTATGCCAGAAGGACCGCTATCGACGCCGTCGTGACCTCCGACAACCCTACAGAAATAGCGCCAGCCAAGAGCTTGACCGCGAATAGAGTGCCTTCAGGGCTCTGGTGTTTAGATCAAAACGCCAGACCTGCCTTCAAGCCAAATTCATCGCGCTTTCATCGAGCTTGTATTGCGCGCGGTTGTAATACACACCGGCCGTGAATGGCAGCGAACCCCTGCCGTTTGAAAATGCCGCCGCCCCCACATCATTCGTGGGCGTTTGTTGATTCAGTTCAAGCATTCAGCCTGCTTGCGATCCAGCAACCCATCCACCATGGCCTGTGCCATTTCCACCAGATGCATCACCGACATGGCGTGATCGCGTTGCGAACCGCGCAGGTTGTCGGCGGCTTCGTAGGCGGTACTGGTGGCGCAGCGCAGCAGTTCGGAGGTTTGGACTAGGACGTCTTCCGGGCTGATGTCCGTGCGGACGGAGAAGAAGCGGTTGAGGGTGCAAAATTCGGGTTTGTTGTTATTCACCGTGTTGCTCTCCTTATGCGTATCCGGTAGCTGCGACCTTCACGGTTCATGAAGGGGTGGCAGCTGTATGAGGGTTAGTCGACCGATCACAGAAAATCGGCGCACTCGAAAGTGCCCCGCATACAGCCGCCATTACAAAGGCTAGTAGATGCCTGTAGCGGGATGCTTGAGATTTTCTGTGAATCAGGCGACTAAACCCGGTCACTGATGTGCAGCGACGGGCGGGAGGTTAGAGAAGCGTTTTCCCGCAAACAACCCGGCGGACGGCGTTAGCGGAAATTGAGACCGATCCTACAAGGGCTAGGGTTTATGGATGACGCGTCTAGGTAACGTATGATTGCCGTCTTATCGCCAATCACCCAAGGAGACCGCCATGCCGCCGTTAAGCAAACGCGATCAGGCCCGCATCGAACGTCGTCTGGCGTCTACCCTGACCGAGGCGTGCGAAACCGTAAAAGCAGAAATCGTCGGGTTTGCGTGGCTGACCCATGAAGTGGATTACACGCAATTCCCTGCCAGCCTGCGCGTGGTGTGGATCTTCGATACGCAAGCGCAAAAGGATCAGGCCCTCGCCAGCGGCCAGCGTGAACGCATGGTTGAGCTGACTGCCCACGCATTGGAAGACGCAGATATCGTGGTTGCCGATGTGAGCAAACGGGTGCAATTCGACAGCGAAGAGCAATGTCAGCGCGCCAACGGCGGTAACTGGCAACAACGCCTGGCCCGGGGCTGAGACATGGCCAAGGACATCGAAAATCCCTGCACCTCTGTTTGCCAATTGAGCGGCGACTTATGCGTCAGTTGCGGCCGCAACAAAGAGGACATCCGCAAGTGGCGTCGCATGAACCGACCCGAAAAAATGGCCGCCGTGCAGCGTGCCAGTCAACGCTTGAAAAGCCTGAGCAAGAAGAAAGGCTAAGCGCCCGCAGTCAGGCTGTGTGAAAGCTGCTGCCTCTGCAATACTTCGTAAAATCTACACCCGACTCGTCGCCAGGAAAAATCATGAAAACAAAAAGCCTGATGTTCTTGTGTCTGTTCAGTGTGCTCGGAGCCTTTCAGGCGAACGCCGCTGATAAATCCTGCGCTGAAGCCATCGGCGACAAACGCTCGGCCTTACTCGTGAAGCAATGCATCAGCGTATCGCCCGCCACCCGGCCGCCTTGCAACGCCGCTAATAGCTGCGAAATGATCAACAGCGAAGTCGAGCGCGGCTGCGGCATGTTGAGCGACGACGCCAGCGCGCCGGACTTCTGCACATTCACCCTCACAAAACCTGAAACCTTCCAGGGCGCTTTGATTTCCGGCAGCGGGATCGAGGACCACACCGTCACCGTGCTGCTCAACGACGGCCGCCGATTCACAGCTTATTGCGATGGCAAATGCGGTTCGTGGTTTATCGCGGAAGACGAAGGGGAGGCGACCTTGCTGCCCAATATCGTGGGCAGAAACGTCAAAGTCACCGTGGCGAGCGAACCCAACAAAGACCGCATCGCCGGGCCAGCGGAAGATGAGAAGTTGGTGTTTGTGAAGAAGATTGAGTTGGTGAAGTAATTTTGTCAGCAACTACTCACCCTGTGGAACCGGATTTATCTGGAAAGGCGATATTTCTCGTGACGAAACTATAGCGGATGTAATGATCCTTTCCGGTATGAATCCGATCCGACGGACATCTCCAGTACCGGATGGCCCTGCTTTGTTTCGCGTGCGGGCTTCAAGCTCCAGCAAGGCCTATTGTTCGAAGATGGGGCAGAAACGATTGCGCTAGAGGGCTCGAAGGCTTTCAACTTCGAAATAGTGTTTTCGCATATCTCACTCTTCTAAGCTGTTTCCCGCTCCTATTATTCCGGATTGATGGCACTTGGCCGCTCATGTATGCTCCGCCACCTTATCAAGTGAGGGATTACATATGTGGAAGCTATATTGGGTGGCGTTATCGTTGCTTTTATTGTCTGGGTGTGGTGAGCCTAAGCTGGACGGTAGTTCAGAAGCGACGATGAAGACGTCAATTCAAAAAATTGTGGATAGCTTACCCCCCGAAAAACAAGAGCAGTTTTCTTCAGACGTTAAGCTACTTCTCTTTAGCAATCTCGACTTGGCCGCTGTAATGCGAGGCGACCAGACAAAAGATGGCGCAGCGGCAGCAATGTACGCAGGGCTGAATGGAAAAACTGCTGATCAGGTGTCAGCAGAAGCCTCGGCCTTGAGGGTGGCAGCTGAAAGGAAAGAGCGCGACAACGCGCTTTTGGAAATTGATGAGCTAGATAAAAAACGTCTTTTTTCTGAGCATGCCAGGGCTGAGTTGTCGAAATTCAGCGTGTCCAACGTACGTTTTTATAAAGAAAAAACGAAATATTTAACACAGCCGAAAATTGAACTGTCGGTTGCCAATGGCACAGGCGTTTCCATCTCAAGGGCCTACTTCAAAGGGACGCTTGCCTCTCCTGAGAGATCCGTGCCTTGGCTGGTGTCGACTTTTAATTACGAGGTCAGTGGTGGCTTAGAGGCTGGAGAGAGTCAGTCTTGGGTTCTGGCTCCCAACAGGTATGGTGATTGGGGTAAAGTCGAGCCAGCAGAGAACGCTGTATTAACTGTTGAAGTTGTTCGACTGGATGGTCCTGATAACAAAGTGATTCTAGACTCCAGACTGTTCACTGAGAGTGACCGTCAACGTCTGGAACAGCTGAAGAGAAAATATAAAGGTTGAAAGTAAAAAACCCGCCAAGGCGGGTTTTTTAATGTTCAGAAAAAAGCTTCGACGGTAGTTTGAGAGGTTTTAAAAGCCTGCAAGTTTGGCTAGCCCTCGGCAGGCAAGTTTTCCAGCCGTGCCTGCACCGCATCATCAAAGATCATGTACAACGCTTCAACATCACTCGGCCTCAGCCGCTTGGCCGTTTCCAGCCCAAGGATAAAAGCAATCTGCAGCTCGCCCTCGCTTTCAATATCCTCACGAGTACTGGCGGCCTCCAGAGAGCGAAGCAGCTTGTCAATTGGCCCACGGATAGGCTTTGGCAGCCTTAACAGGTCCAGCCTTTCTTGTGGCATTACGCTCTCCGAACCATCGACCGGGTCGAGGGTGGTTAGTAAGCCGACCATAGTGGGCCAAAACAGGCGGGAAGGGGATAGAAAAAGCGACGTAATGTTTGGGACGCATGAAGAGCAAGATCTGTAGGAGTGAGCTTGCTCGCGATAGCGTTCGATCAGTTGGCCTTCAAGCCTTCGGCTTCACCCGCTCTATCAAATCATTCAACACATACGTATCCAGAAAAGCCTTCGCCTCTGTGATCTGCCCATCTTTGAACGTCAGGTGCCACAGGTAACTATTGCGGTACGGCTGCTGATCCAGTGCCGTCGCTTCACCGTTCCACAGCACAACCACCACATCGCCTTCAGCAACAATACTCAGCACGGTCGGTTTGATAGGCGTGGCCAACCGGGCGCTGATGGGTTTGACGGCCCGTTCCAGCAAGTCCTGTTTGCCTTTATAAATGCCAGAGACCGGGCTGGAGCCCGCGACCGTCCATTCAGCGTCTGGCGCCAAGAGGTCGAAGGTCGTGCCCTTACCCTGCTGCCAGTTAACAAACGATTGGCGCACCAACTCGGCGTTTGAATGCGCAGCGGCTTTGTCCGTCGCCCATGCTGCGCTCGCCAAAAGCACAGTAAGCAGCGCAGCAATCTGAACTCGAAAAACCGTTTTCACCCATGCAATCATGATCATTCACCCCGTTGCGGTTATCAGCATTCTTGTTGAGAAGAACCTAACCCGCGGGTGAGCGGGCGACGTAGCCCGATACTGTCCAGACATTGCCTGATGCTGCCGGGACTCATGAAACCGGATCAGGCTGAGCGTTTGCCCGTGTGTTTCGACTGCGGTGTACGCAACCCAAGATGATCACGCAAGGTCGTGCCTTCGTACTCACGGCGAAACAGCCCGCGGCGTTGCAACTCGGGCACCACTTTGTTGAGGAAGTCTTCAGCACCGCCCGGCATATATGGCGGCATCACCACGAAGCCGTCGGCAGCGTCTTCGAGCAGCCATTGCTCCATTTGATCGGCCACGGTTTTCGGCGAACCCACCATCTTGGCGAAGCCCAGACTGGAGGCGTACCAGCGGCCGAGTTGTTCCAGGCTCCAACCCGCTTCGATGGCGTTGCCAATCACCGTATCAAAACGGCCCTTGCTGCCACGAATGTGCTCGCGAATGTCCGGCACGGGCGCCTTTGGATCATGCTGCGCCAGATCGTAATTCATGCTTGCAGACATAAAGGCCAGCCCGGCGATGGGCAGAATCAACTCATCCAGCTCGGCCGCCAGGTCCCTGGCTTGCTCATCGCTGTCAGCAATCACCGGGTACAAGCCCGGAAGAATCTTGACGTCGCCCGGCTGTCTGCCCAGTTCGACCACTTGCTGTTTAAACGTCGCGTAAAAGGCTTTGGCTTTTTCCTGCGTCGACTGGACCGGGAAGATCACCTCGGCATTGCGCGCCGCCAACGATTGAAACGCTGACGAGACCCCGGCCTGAATCAACACCGGATGGCCTTGCGGCGGACGCGGCAGGTTCAACGGGCCGCGCACCTTGAACCAGTCGCCCTGATGATCCGCGTAATGCAGGCGGGTGGCGTCGGCATATTGCCCGCTGGCCTTGTCGGCCAGTATCGCGTCGTCTTCCCAGGTGTCCCAAAGGCCGCGCACCACATCCAGAAACTCACTCGCCTTGGTGTAGCGCTCGGCATGGCCCAGATGCTGGTCCAGACCAAAATTACGCGCCTCGCCGTCGTTAACCGACGTCACCGCATTCCACGCCGCCCGACCGCCGCTGAAGTGGTCGAGCGTGGCGAACTGTCGGGCGACGTGGAACGGTTGGTGATAGGTCGTCGAAACCGTGGCACCGAGACCGATGCGCTGAGTCAGCACACTGAGCGCCGATAACAGCGCCAGTGGCTCCGGCGAGCCGTTAGCCCGCCACGTGACCGCAGCCTCGAAAGACCCGCCATGAATGTCATCCAGCGCCAGCTTGTCGGCCACAAACAACAGGTCCAATTTGGCGCCTTCGGCCTGTTCAGCCAGACGCTGGTAGTAGCGGATGTCCAGCGCATTGCCTGTTGCCGCCTGAGGCAGACGCCACCCGGCCAGGTGTGATCCGGCATGACTGACGAACAACGCCAGATGCATTTGACGACTCATAGTGACCTCAAGGGCTAGGGATTACCGACAGTTGAGCGACTTGACCCCAGCTGTTGGCTGCCTGCGGGATGTCCTCCACAGAAATGGGGGGCGGTTTGTGGGTGACGGTAGCGAGATGGGGAAGGGGAGTGAAAGGCTTTTTTGGAATAAGCTAATTATGAATTATTGTTATCTTTTATGGTTGATAAAATCACTGTATTTTATTAAGTCGCACTGCAGGACGTATCACCGTAGCTTGAACCGAAACAATTCTGTAGAAGCGCGAGCATCGCGAGTCCGCGATGGCGGTGCATCAGGGAGCACGATATCGAACTCACAAGGAGCCTGTTGATGGTGCGGCGCGAAGATCTCTCTCGACGCTTGATCGACCAAAAATCCAGGCCGCCGACTCGGCCGCTGGCAAGATCGCAGCAGGATGGATAACATCGGTAGCCGCTGTAACGGTTTATTGCTCCTCTCTTATTCTTGCGATGCGACTTCTGCCATGTGGCGTCTGTTGCACCTCAAAAGCCATATTCTTCTTCGCTCTCAAGCATTGGTTTGCTTGGAACGTGAGCCAGTGAAAAGAAGTCGTTCATGTCGCGAAAAGAATTATTGCAGCTGATATTTGCTCAGGTATTTCTACTGACGGCCATGAGTGCGCTGCGGCTGGCGGCTCCCCTGTTTACCCTTTCGCTGGGTTACAGCGCAGGTGCGGTGGGTGCTCTCGTCGCGCTGTTTGCGCTGAGCCAAGTGTTCATGGCCATTCCGGTCGGCAAATACTCAGACCGGCAAGGCTTCAAGCGGCCAATGACCTACGCGATATTTGCAGCGGTGCTAGCGTTGGCAGCTTTAACACTGTTCCCGAGTATTGCATTGCTGTGTGTGGCTGCCATGGTGGTCGGTGCAGCCTCCGGCGTGACGCAGATCGTGCTGCAACGCCACATAGGCCGTGCAGCGAACTCGATCATTCAACGGCGACAATTCTTCAGCTGGTTAGCCATATCACCCTCGATTTCAAGCTTCATCGGCCCGTACTCGGCGGGCTTGATCATTGATCATGCCACCCAGGCGTCTGGCGATCTGTTGTCCTTTCGCATCTGTTTTGCCGTGCTGGGCTGCCTGCCTCTGGTGACGTGGGTGCTGCTCTTTTTTGTACGTGAGCTCCCCGTTGAGCCCCGCGACTCCAGCGCCATCCCTACACGAGCATGGGCGCTGCTGCGCTCGACCAACTTTCGCTACATCCTGTTCGTTAACTGGCTGCTGTCGTGTATCTGGGACATTCACTCGTTTCTCGTCCCTGTGCTTGGCTTTGAGCGGGGGATTGACGCTTCAACCATCGGCGTCGTCCTCGGCGCGTTCGCCCTCGCGACCGGGCTTATACGTTTGGTGCTGCCCCTGATCGCGAGCCGCTTTAGCGAAAAGCAAATCATCACCACGTCGTTCGTCATCACCGTCAGCGTTTTTATCGCCTACCCATTTGCCGAGCTACCGTCTCAAATGATCGCCTGCTCCGTCGTGCTCGGCGCAGCACTGGGCGGCGTTCAACCGATGATCATCAGCCTGCTGATGCAAGTGACACCCCCAGCCCGACATGGAGAAGCCTTGGGTATCCGAATGACCGCCATCAATGCCTCGGGCTTCCTGATACCGATGGTCGCGGGATCATTCGGCGCGCTCATCGGTGTAAGCGCCGTGTTCTGGTTCATCGCCCTGATCGTCGCCGCGGGTGCACCGGTTGTCAGGCGGATTCAGTTGCATGAAGAGGGGGCAAGCAACGAGGGTGGACCGTCATAGCACCGGGCACGAAATCGGATTGTTCCTGCCGTTGGAGGAACGCTCGTATCGGGTGGGCACAGAGGAGAGCGGCAATCGGCAGTTTGTGATCCGGATGGGTATTTGCTGCGGTTTTATGAGCGGCCTGGGAGTCAGGTGCGTGAGGCGCAGGTAATCCCAAAGGGCAACCAATAACCTGTTCTCGTGACCTAGCGCCCGCTGATCTCCAGGTGACCATCACAGCTCATTAACGCCTGAAGCCTCTTTGGCCCGATGTCGAACGGGACGATCCACCAGTTCGTTCTGGAGTCGTACGACGCCCCTGGCTGTAGCTCATACGGTGTTGTCTTCACCATCTCAGGATGCCGCATAAAGTAAGCATCAAGTGATTGCAGCCAGAACTGCTCACCGTTATCGGGGCAAGACATTTCAGGTCGCTCATCGCATCCGGCAAGCACGACCGACAGCAAGACGGCCAAAGTTTTAAAGCGGGATTTCATTCGCCATTCCTTGTGAAGTCGGGCTAAGCCTAACAGAGGTTCCTCAAGGGTTGGCCACCCACGGCAGTTAGCCTGCGTAAGGAGGGCGGTGTTTCCCGCCTGACGTATAGGGAACACTGTTCGGCGACACCGCAGTTCATCGATAGTTACTGCACGTGCAGCAAACGGGAATCTGTAGGAGCGCGCTTGCCCGCGATTGGGTCTGTCGGTCAATAAGGACTGCTCGCATACCGCATTTTTCTGTGAGGTTGTGAGCAGTTGATTGATAAGCCATGCCGAATGATGGCACTGTCTGGTTTCACTAACGAAAGGATTCCCATCGTGTATCGCAAAGCGTCCCTGATCTTGTGCCTTAGCTGCTTGCCTTTTCTCTCTCAAGCGGCCGATTACGACATTAAAAAATACTGTGCAAAGGTGGCGGAGTCAGTCGGCGGCAGTGCCCAGATTGAACTCGGCTGTCGTGATCTGGAAGCAGATGCCAAGGCGGAGATCCCGGCGAAGAACGCTTCGCCAAAGATACTCAAGTACTGTGACCAGGTAGCGAAATCGGTGGGCGGCAGCTACCAGATATTGGGCGGATGCATTGATCAAGAGCTGGAGGCTCAAGCGCAACTGGATAAGTGACTCTGCTCGGCTAATAAAACCCGTTCATGCGGGTTTTTTGGTTTCCAAGGACCGTCAATGCCTTTAAGCCCGCAGGCTTCTGGGGTTAACGGAATGCCCGGCGGGATCCGCCAACTACAACGCCCGACTTCGCATCGACGCGTTGTGCGATGCCAGCGGCATGAGCTGCGCCAGCCTGCATCGCCGCTTCCTGTCCATGACCGGCCTCAGTCCCTGCGATACCAGAAACAACTCAGATTGCAGGAAGCCCGCCAGCTTCTGCTGGCCGGTGAGCATCGCGCGTCTGACGTGGCATTGGTGTCGGCTATGAAAGCGCATCGCAGTTTAGTCGGGAGTATTCACGGCAATTCGACGCGTCGCCTGCGCGAGATGTGCGGGAGATACGACAGGCGATCGGCACTCCGACGAGGGCGTAAAAGGGAGGTTGGCTATCAACAGCATGACCTGCTTTGAAAACAGATTAGCGATTGGTTTTTCTCGGCAGCGTATTGAGTTGGCGCGGAGCGAGCGCAATTAAAGTGTCGGCTTGGGCACTGGGGTGTCAGGAATCGACTTGGCATCTTTAGGCCTTACCGGACAGCCGTCGGACAAGCCCCATCGAGTGATGACGCCACCCTCTACAAGAAACCTTTGGACGCACCAGACATACCTTGGGTTATATCCACCGGCGCCTGCAAGCCAGAGGTATTCATAAGACAGCATGCTGGAACCATCGGCCATCTTATAGCTGTTTTTTGGCGTCCCCCACGACATGACCAAATCATCTGCCGAGGATCCTACCCATGAGGCCTGTACGTCTTCGGTCGTCTGAAAACGCTGGTTGTATAACAGATTCCCCAGCGGAGAGTTTGTACACCCGGAGAGCATGACCCCCAACAACACGACACCTAATAGCTTCATGCCCTGACTCCATTAACCATATTTATTAAAACGGCAGGCTTGTCGTTAGCGCCTCGTTATTCTGATTTTTCAAGTTTTAACCTGAATGAAAAATCCCTGTTTGTTTTGCGATTTTTAGAATGTGTCATCGCATTCAGGTTGTTGGATCAGTCATTTGGTAAAGGCGTTATACGCCCCGTCCACAGCCCAAAAAAATAGTACACGTGTACTATTTTGCGGCGTGCAAAAACACTCTAGGTTGAAGAGGAATACTGTTTGCCATCCGCCTTGGTGATTTGATGTCTGGGCGAAGCTGCTGGATATTTCGGCGACCTCAAAACGCTGAAATAGCTGAGAGCTGCCCATAGCGTCCGCAGACCTGGACAGCCCTCTCTAGCGGAAACTGTTTAGCCGGAATTTACGCAGCGCTCTGGCAGGGCGCGCTGAGCTTCGAAGCCTCGTCAATCTTGCCTCGCGCCATCTCAATCAGATGCATTACTGAAAACGCATGATCACGCTGACTGCCGTTCAGGCTCACAACCGCTGAATGCCGCCTCGCCTGATCCCCAAAGACGTTTCTCAATCACCCGATGCACATCGCACGCTTCCAGCATCAACAGGTGAGCGGTGCTGGCGATGGTCACCAGATCGTTCTCGTCCGCGTCGGTGGGCTTCATGTTGATCAGCGTATCGAGAAAGCGCGTAACAAGGTTTACCCGCAGCTCCGCGCAGGCTTGCAGGTCTTTCAATGGCGCTTCCGAGTCCAGCAGGAAAACGGATTTGTTCTGGCCTGGTTGGGTGAGAGGGATGTAGCGGGGGAGTGGGGGGCTGTGGCTCATTGTGAAGCTCCTATGTTGTGTTCGGCCGCCGCAACCGTCGTCAAACGATCAGGGCGGTAGCTGTGCGTGGATTGACGAACCGGAACATAGGAACAACCCGGCAGGCCGTGAGGCCTTCCACGCACAGCCACCATAACAGTGGCAGCTGCTTCACCTATGTTGAACGGATCGTCAAATCCAGTCGTTGATTTGGCAACGACGGCGCGCAGATTAGAGTTCCAGCAAAAGGCGAAGGCGGTATTTATATATATTTATTCGTGAGGTTGAAGCGTGGATGTATTACTGGGAGTTAATCTACCTCCGCCCATAGTCTGGCAAAGCCGTACGCCGTTCATTACTACCTTCCAAGGCCTTTAATCGGAGCTGTGAAAGTTCCGATTTCTCCTACCAGATTTTCGGATTATCCGTTCATGCTGAATCGTCCGTTCCCTCTTATGTGCGGGTCCTGATTCTTCTATTTTCGCGACCCCATGATTACCGTAGATGGGGTGATGCGAGTGAAGAATATCTGGCTGAGCAGAAGCGCTGTAGCTGAATACGTCACGTCCAACGCCAGCGGTTTGGCAACGCGCTTTTTGCTAATTCCACCACGCTCCCCCGTGGGCAATCCTGTTATTGCGATGCATGCATGCTTTTTTCAGGGCTAAACAACCTCATGTTCAGAGATATCGTAAATGGCAGTTAAGCTGGAATTTCTCACTCAAGACTTAGAAGAAATGGCGCTGGCTACGCGCTACTGGGCTATGGATGAAGATGGCGTTTATTTGGAGAAAGTAAGCGAGCTTGTGCCATTTCGTGAAATTACGCAGTCCGGGCTGATTGCCAAGTATGTCCGCACGTTGTGCCAGGCGTTCGATGAAAATCAGGCCTGCAGAAAATGCGATGGCCCGGTTCTTGTTACCAGTCGGACCGACCCCAAAAAGCAGTTTCAGCTTTCAACGACGCCCTGCGCGGTGTGTTCAGAGGAGCAACGGAAAGAGGAGCTTGAGCGTCGGCGGTTAGCGGAAATTGAGCTGCAGACGCAGTTGAATAGCCGGATCGACTACATACGCAACTTGACGATTTCCTATGCGGATTTGACTGATGATCAACGCCTCATTCTCTTCGCCATTGACGCTTTAGTCGCTCCTCGTCTCGCCCGCGGGACGTTTAATGAAGGGGACTGCGAGGCTCTGGCTCCTTGGGAGGGCACGTCATATCTGATGCGTCTTTTCAGGGCGGGTGTCATTTGGGACGATCCGCAAGCGGCAAGGGCCGGGACTTATTATCTCGATGATGGAAAGTTGCAGGCTAAAACGTACTCGGTCCAGTTCTTCCTGCCTCCTGATGAGTTACTAGGGAGAGGCGTCGAGTGTCTGGAGACCGTTACCGAGCGAGCGTTCACTGACCCTGAAGCAATGACCAATCTCTGGCTCGACTACGCGGTGGGTGATGTGATTCGGTATCTGATGGATCAGTGCAGGGTTTATAACCATGATCTCGATTATGAGGATATTGAAAAAATCAAGGCCAGTGTCCGGTTCGGACTGCACACATACAGCGTTTCTCAGCTCTGGTTCGTGATGTGGAAAGTTGTCAAAGATGCTGCGAGTCTCGCTAACCGCGAGTATTACAACCGACAAAAGGCAGCAGCTACGATTCCCAACAAGATTCGTAAGCAAATCGAATGGGCTGATAAGCATGGGGGCATAGACAAATATTGGGCCCGCCCAGAGCATCACATTTCCGGCTCGCTGGGGATGGCGTTTCTGGCGCTGTTTGAAATCGACGAGCTCACAGAAGGGAAGGAGGTACTGGCCAAATTTGCTCAGTTGAACCCACAAGCAAGTGCCAACGAGTCCCAGGTAGTAGCCAACAACTTCATGCAGGGCGCGCTGAGCAGAAATGTTTCACTTTGGGCGATGGAGCAGTTCGCTGTGCTCATCCGTGGAGGCTTTGACACTAATGGCGCGCTGGAAGAACTGGCGCGGCTTGATCCGGAAACATTTGGCGGGGCTATCAGCTAGAAATTTTAGGGTGAGATTTTCATTTTTTGGCTTGCGTGCGATACCGCCTGACTCGGCGGTCGTCGAGAAGTTCGAAGCTTGCGTTCGGATGCTTAGGCATCATTTTTAAAAAGCCCTTACAGGCTCGCGGGTGGGCGATGTGCATGCAACCAAACTTCGCAAAGCAAGAGGTTCAGTCATGTTGGCTATGCCTCCTGCATTTCTGGATCATCTAAAGGCCGATGCAAATGATAGTCTGGCTATTGATGAGGGCAGTCTCGTGGTTAACCCTAAACTCAAACCGAGATACACGCTTGCGCAGTTGCTCGCCGTCCCGGATTTTGCACAATCCCAATCAGATGAGCACCGGGAATGGATTGATGGTCCCGCTGTTGGGAGCGAATTGATATGAGGCGGAATGATATTCACCATGTCTCACTCGATTCAAGGGGAAGGGCGTGAACAGCACTGCAGCCACCGAGCCTTGGTCGTGTCGCCTGCTGAGTTCTACTAGCCTCCAAATCGGAAATCACAAAGCAATACCTTTCCTGTGTAGTGGCACGTTGCTACAGTGCGCGCTTTGTTTACTCTAGGAAGGAGATACCAATGAAAGGTTTGCAATTTTTGGCGTTAGCGGCAGTGGCCGCGTTTATGAGCGGTTGTGTTGTTCAGAGTTCCTACAGCAAAACTATCGCAGTCACCAAGGACGCGCAGGGTAAAGTGATTCAAACCGTTGAAAGCGAAACAGTCGTTCAAGGCGCTCAGGGCTATCCAATGCGTTTGGAACTCATCAAAGGCGTCCAAGCCAACTGAAATTCAAACTTGCAGAGAGCCCGCCGAATGCGGGCTTTTCGCTTGAGAGCGTGTTGACTGCAAACACTGAGCTATTCGGCCGCCTTGAGCGGTTTTTTTTTGTGACTAGCGTTTAGGCCCATTTTCTAGCGCCCACTTTTGGCCAAAAACCACTGCCCCTCACAGGCTTGCGATTTCGCACGGCATTGACCGGCCTTTTTTAGCAGGCGACCGACAGGTTTTACGTGAGCCTGAACGCTCATTGTGCCCCCAGATTCGGGGCACTGCCTGCCTTGCTAGGTAGCGAGCGTTTTATTGGTCGTATCAACTCAGACGAAACAGTTGGCGACCCGTTATCATGCGGGCAATCTTCGCCCAAACCTCTGTGGTTAGGTTTTCAATTTTTACACGCAACTCATCTGCGTCAAATGTAGGAAGTAGTCCATGACGGATCAAAACGGTGCCGAGCAGACCGCCAGCAGTCTTGCTGAAGAGGCGCTCAATCAGGCACGTGCTCGTTTTTCGTCGAGCGAAAGCCCTGTCACCCCTGAGCCTGAGTCGGTAAAGAAAAAGCCCGGTCGTAAGACCGCTGCCGTCTCCACCAGTAACAACCTGCAGGACCTGCAAAAAACGCTATGGGCGACTGCTGACAAGATGCGCGCCAACATGGATGCTGCTGAGTACAAGCACATCGTCCTTGGTCTGATCTTCCTGAAGTACATATCTGACAGCTTTGCTGGGCGCCGCGTCGAGCTGGAACGTCGTTTTGCGGATCCCGGCGACGACTATTATCTCGGCAGCGAAGACGCTGATCTGCTGGCTAAAGAGCTGGAAGAACGCGACTACTACAAAGAAGTGAATGTGTTCTGGGTGCCGGAAGTAGCGCGCTGGGAGTCAATACGTGCTGCTGCGAAACAGGTAGATATTGGCAAGCGCATCGACGAGGCCCTGTCTGCCATCGAGGCAGAAAACTCAAGCCTGAAAAACATCCTTGATAAGCGCTACGCTCGTGCCCAACTGCCTGACGGTAAGCTCGGTGAGCTGGTCGACTTGATCTCTATCATTGGTTTCGGTGGTGATGCCAATCAGGCTCGCGATCTGCTCGGCCAGGTCTATGAATACTTTCTTGGCCAATTCGCAAGCGCCGAAGGCAAGAAGGGCGGGCAGTTCTATACCCCAGCGAGCATTGTTAAAACCCTGGTTGCGGTGCTCAATCCGCACCATGGCAAGGTCTACGACCCCTGCTGCGGTTCGGGCGGCATGTTCGTCCAGTCGGAAAAGTTCATCGAAGCTCACGGCGGTAAACTCGGCGACGTCTCTATCTACGGCCAAGAGTCTAACCCGACCACCTGGCGTCTGGCGGCGATGAACCTGGCCATCCGTGGCATCGACTTCAACCTCGGCCGCGAACCTGCCGATACGTTTATCCGTAACCAACATTCAGACCTGCGCGCCGACTTCGTTCTGGCGAACCCGCCGTTCAATATCAGCGATTGGTGGCACGGTAGTCTCGAAGGAGACCCTCGCTGGGTATACGGTACGCCACCCCAAGGCAACGCTAACTATGCATGGCTGCAGCATATGCTGTTCCACCTCAAGTCGAGTGGTCGTGCCGGCATCGTCCTGGCTAATGGTTCGATGAGCTCTAGCCAAAACACAGAAGGCAATATTCGCCGTGCCATGGTAGAGGCTGACGTAGTGGAAGTGATGGTCGCGCTACCTAGCCAGTTGTTTTTTAACACCCAAATTCCCGCTTGTTTGTGGTTCTTGACCAAACAGAAAGTCGCTCGCCCCGGTGAAGTCCTGTTTATTGATGCACGCAAGTTAGGTACCAATATTAGTCGGGTTCAGATTGAACTCCTAGACAGTGATATTGAACGTATTGCTCAGACAGTTGCTAACTGGCGTGGGGTTCCGCTAGATGTTGATGGTGATGTTTCGGAATATATCGATATTCCTGGCTTCTGCCGCAGCGTGAGGCTTGCCGAGATTGCTGAACATGGCCATGTACTGACTCCGGGTCGCTATGTCGGTGCTGAGGCCGTCGAAAATGATGATGAGGCTTTTACCGACAAGATGATCAACCTCACTGCTCTGTTGGGTGAGCAGATAGCCAAGGGCGCGGAACTTGACCAGTTGATCCGGCAGAAGTTGGGGGGGCTGGGATATGAGTTCTGAGTGGCCTATCACTCCGCTCAGTGATTTAATCACTGTGAAGCATGGCTTTGCCTTCAAAGGTGAATTTTTTTCTGATGAGCCATCACCTTTTCAGCTAACAACTCCAGGAAACTTTGCAGTTGGTGGTGGCTTCCAACTTGGGAAAGGGAAGTACTACAGTGGCCCTATTTTCTCTGATTACGTCCTTAGTCAAGGCGATTTAATCGTCACGATGACTGATTTGAGCAAGGCGGCCGATACGCTGGGATTTTCCGCTATAGTTCCTGAGACCCGAGGCACGACTTGGCTACATAATCAACGAGTTGGTCGTGTATTGATAAAGTCAGTGGCACAGGTACACAAAGATTTTCTGCATTACCTCATGCGGACTAATGACTATCGTCAATGGGTTGTATCGGGTGCCACAGGATCCACGGTTAAACATACATCACCTGATCGAATTTGTACCTACCAGTTTCCGCTACCCCCGTTGAACACTCAGAGGGCTATAGCTGAGGCTCTTTCGGCCCTCGACAATAGAATTACTTTGCTGCGCGAAACCAATGCCACCTTAGAAGACATCGCCCAGGCGCTGTTTCAATCCTGGTTCGTCAATTTTGACCCGGTGCGCGCCAAGGCTGAAGGACTTGAACCAGAGGGTATGGGTGCGGCTACGGCTGCATTGTTTCCAGACAGCTTTGAAGAGTCCGGGCAGGCGGAGGTACCGAGGGGGTGGAAAATGAGCACGCTGGGGGCTATCTGCGAACTCAATGGCGGAGTGATTCAGACTGGACCGTTCGGCAGCCAGCTTCATGCCTCGGACTACGTAGCTGAAGGTGTACCTGTCGTTATGCCGAAAGACATATCTGGTCGGCGAGTCGACGCCACTACTGCAGCAAGGATTCTTCCTAAAGATGCTGATCGCCTGTCAAGGCATAAGCTTCGTGGTGGCGATATCGTATTCAGTCGGCGAGGCGATGTAGAAAAGCACGCACTTATTGGTTACGTAGAACTCGGCTGGCTCTGCGGGACAGGTTGTCTCCTTGTGCGTCCAGGCGCGCTACGGAACGTGTCGGGCTATCTCTCTCGTTCGCTAGATTTGCGGCAGACAAAGCAGTGGTTAACACAGCATGCGGTTGGTGCGACGATGCCAAATTTGAATACTGGAATTCTTTCGGCGGTGCCTATTCTATTGCCAGCGGATGAAGTCCTTGCCTCATTCGAGCGAGTGGTTAGTGTCTTGGATGAACGCATCTCCGAGAGTAACGCCACAGCTCAAACCCTCACCCAACTCCGCGACACCCTGCTTCCGCGCCTGATCTCCGGCCAACTACGTCTACCGGACGCTGAGTTGCTGGTTAAGGATAGTTGTGCATGAGCAAAGAAACGATTTCCGCACTGCCCGAAGGCTACGCCGACTGGCTGACTCAACTTAAAGTCGATATTGCTCAATCTCGGCAACGTGCTGCACTGGCTGTCAACGCAGAGTTGGTGCAGCTGTATCATCGAATCGGAGCGGAAATCAGGCAACGTCAGCAGGTTAACGCTTGGGGCGCGAAAGTCATTAAGCGATTGGCGCGCGACCTTTCCGATGCCTTTCCCGATATCCGTGGTTTTTCCAGCCGTAACCTTAAGTACATGGCGTTTTTTGCTCAGCATTGCCCCAATGGTCTATTTGGGCAGCAGCCTGCTGCCCAATTGCCTTGGTTCCATGTGGTAACCCTGCTGACCAAGCTGGCCAGCCCTGCCGAGCGTGAGTGGTATGCTCAGCAAACCGTCTTGCTCGGTTGGTCACGCAGCACGCTGGAGCAGAATATCAAGAACCGCTTGCAGCAACGTCAGGGCGCGGCAGTCACCAACTTTGTTGCACGTTTACCGGCTGCAGAGTCAGCCTTGGCTCACGAAACCCTGAAAGATCCCTACCTGTTCGACTTTCTCGGCTTGGGCGACGACGCCCACGAACGTGATATTGAAGATGGACTGATCCGGCATATCACTCGTTTCTTGCTGGAACTAGGCGCAGGCTTTGCTTTTGTCGGCCGCCAGTTTCGTCTGGATGTGGGCGGTGATGAGTTCTTTATTGATTTGCTGTTCTACCACACCCGTCTGAAGTGTTATGTAGTGGTAGAGCTCAAAGCTACTGCGTTCAAACCCGAACACGCTGGCCAGTTGAATTTTTATCTGGCAGCAGTGGATGCGCAGATCAAAGCCGAGGATGACAAACCCACTATTGGGCTGCTGCTGTGCAAGCAGCAAAATCGCTTGGTCGCCGAGTATGCGTTGTCTGGCATCGATAAGCCCATCGGTGTTGCGGAATACCAATTGCTGCGCGACTTGCCCGAAACCTTGGGCCGAAATCTGCCGAGTATTGCCGAGATTGAGGCCGAGTTGGCCGGTGATCTGGACACAGGAAGTGAATTGGGATGACCGAAGACCAGTTGGAGCAGGAAACCCTCGGTTGGCTGGCAGAAGTGGGTTACACCCATTTGTATGGGCCGAATATCGCTCATGATGGCGAGCAACCTGAGCGTGAAAACTATCGCCAGGTGGTGCTTGCCGAGCGCCTGCGCAATGTCATGGCGAGGCTCAATCCAAAGGTCCCAGTAGCTGCGCGTGAAGATGCGTTAAAGCAGATGCTAGAGTTGGGACTGCCGGTGCAGTTGTCGGCTAACCGCTTGTTCCATCGCCTGCTGGTCAGCGGCGTACCCGTGCAATATCAAAAAGACGGAGAAACCCGAGGCGACTTCGTTCGCGTGATTGATTGGGCTGATGTGAAAGCCAATGACTGGGTGGCGGTCAATCAGTTCAGTATCCTGGGGCCGAAGCACACTCGGCGCCCGGACATCATCTTGTTTGTTAACGGGTTGCCGTTGGCATTGCTCGAATTGAAAAACCCGGCAGATATGAAGGCCGACTTGGGTAAAGCTTTCGACCAAATCCAGACCTATAAAGAGCAGATTCCGGACCTGTTCCAATATAACGAAGTCCTGGTTATTTCCGACGGTAGTGAAGCCCGAATGGGTTCATTGTCGGCTGATCTCGAGCGCTTCATGAACTGGCGGACTATCGACGGCCAGGATCTCGACCCATTGGGGCATTTCAATGAGCTGGAGACATTAGTACGCGGTGCTCTGGCTCCAAAGATGTTGCTCGACTACTTGCGTTACTTCGTTTTGTTCGAAGATGACGGCCGTCTGGTAAAGAAAATTGCCGGCTATCACCAGTTCCACGCCGTTCGCGCGGCCATCCAGCAGGTAGTGAAAGCATCGCGTCCCGGCGGTAGTCATAAGGGCGGGGTGGTCTGGCATACGCAAGGTTCGGGTAAAAGCATCACCATGACGTGTTTTGCTGCTCGGGTGATGCAGGAAGCTGCGATGGAAAACCCGACCATTGTGGTGATCACTGACCGCAACGATTTGGATGGGCAGTTATTCGGGGTGTTCTCGCTGTCCCAGGATTTGCTGCGTGAGCAACCCGTACAGGTGGAATCGCGTGGGGACTTGCGTGCCAAGCTGGCTAACCGTCCTAGTGGCGGTATTGTGTTCGCGACCATCCAGAAGTTTATGCCTGGAGTTGATGAGGACCGCTTCCCGGTACTGTCGTTGCGGCCCAACATTGTTGTTATCGCCGATGAGGCTCATCGCACTCAATATGGTTTTAATGCTGAGCTGAAAGTACCCATGGGGCTTCAGGCTGCTGAGAGCAAAGCACGTTATCAGGTTGGCTTTGCTCATCACCTGCGTAACGCGCTGCCGAACGCCACCTTCGTAGCTTTTACTGGTACCCCAGTATCCGGTGAGGATCGCGACACTCGTTCGGTTTTTGGTGAGTACATTCACGTCTATGACATGCAGCAGGCCACTGAAGATGGTGCGACCGTCGCCATCTATTATGAATCGCGCCTAGCTAAACTCTCGCTGAAAGAAAGCGAGCTACCTACGATCGACGATCAGGTCGACGAGTTGGCAGAAGACGAAGAAGACGACCAGCAGTCGCGACTGAAAAGCCGTTGGGCCGCATTGGAAAAGGTCGTCGGGGCAGAACCACGGATTCAGAGTATTGCGTCGGATCTAATTACGCACTTTGAGGCGCGTAACCTGGGGTTGGTCAGTGTGGAGCAGATGCCCGGCAAAGCCATGGTGGTCGCCATGAGTCGCGAGATCTGTGTGCACCTGTACGACGAAATCATCGCTCGGCGTCCTGAGTGGCATGACGAGGATCCCGAGAAAGGTGCGATCAAGATCGTGATGACGGGCAGCGCATCGGATAAGGCTTTGCTGCGACCGCATATCTATTCTGGACAGGTCAAAAAACGCTTGGAGAAGCGTTTCAAAGATCCACTGGATCCCCTCAAGCTCGTGATTGTCCGCGATATGTGGCTGACCGGTTTTGACGCACCGTGCGTCCATACCTTGTACGTGGACAAACCCATGAAGGGCCACAACCTGATGCAAGCCATTGCCCGGGTTAACCGTGTCTTCAAGGACAAACAGGGTGGCCTGGTGGTGGACTACATCGGCATTGCCAATGAACTTAAGGCCGCGCTGAAGGAGTACACCGGCAGCAAAGGTAAAGGCCGGCCGACGGTGGATGCCTACGAGGCTTATTCGGTATTAGAGGAGAAACTCGACGTTTTACGCAGCCTGCTACATGGCTTCGATTACGGTGACTTCCTCACGGGAGGACACAAACTACTGGCCGGCGCAGCTAACCATATCCTGGGAATGGAAGATGGCAAAAAGCGGTTTGCTGATAACGCGTTGGCCATGGGTAAGGCATTTACTTTGTGCTGCACGCTGGATGAGGCCAAAGCTGTTCGCGAAGAGGTGGCGTTCTTTCAGGCTATTAAGGTCATTCTGATCAAGCGCGAAGTCAGTCAGCAGAAAAAAACCGACGAAGAGCGCGAGCTAGCTATTCGACAGATCATCGGTAATGCAGTGGTCTCTGGTGATGTTGTGGATATTTTCGAGGCGGTGGGCCTTGAAAAACCTAACATCGGCTTGCTCGATGACGCGTTTCTCGCAGAGGTGCGCAACCTTCCAGAAAGAAACCTGGCAGTGGAGCTTCTGGAGCGACTGCTTGAAGGCGAAATAAAAAGCCGTTACAGCTCTAATCTGACTCAAGAGAAGAAGTTTTCTGAGCTGCTGGGCAACGTCATCAAGCGCTACCAGAACCGCTCCATCGAAACGGCGCAGGTCATTGAAGAGCTGATTGAAATGGCCAAAAAGTTCGCCCAGGCCAGCAAGCGTGGTGACGTGCTTGGGCTGAACGATGACGAATTAGCGTTTTACGACGCTTTGGCGACTAACGAAGCCTCTGTGCGGGAGTTGGGTGATGAAATCCTGGCGAAAATTGCCCATGAGCTCACTGCTAGTCTGCGGGCCAATGTCAGTGTCGACTGGAGTAGCCGTGAAAGCGTGAGGGCTAAGCTGCGGATTCTGGTGCGACGGATTTTGCGTAAATACAAATATCCACCGGATAAGGCAGAGGATGCAGCGCAGACGATTCTCGACCAAGCAGCAATGCTGTGTGAAGGGTGGCTCTAACAGAAGCTCGGCCCGCCGCAGGTTATGCATATTCGATAGGAATGATGTGTTCGCCCTGAAACACTAGCATTCACAGAATCCCACCGACAAAAAAGACGCCCTAAGGCGTCTTCTTCTTGATTTGGTGGAGCCGGGGGGATTTGAACCCCCGTCCGCCAGTACTCCGCTGTCGGTCCTACATGCTTAGCCGTGTCTATTAAGTTAACCCTCAGCGACCCGACGGGCAGGGTGCTTTGGGCGAGCTGTGTAAGTTTTAGCCGATTCGTCCACAGCGTACTGCACGGCGATTCTGTTCTATATGACAATCACTTCGGGTTTACAGACATCCCCTAATGATTGCTGGAGCCGAAGCTACCAGAAGTGCGGGCTAGGCTGCTTACGCAGCTAGTTGAGCACCGTAGTTATCGTCATTGGCAACTATAGAAAGTTGCAACAGTGGATTTACGACTTCTGTTACCAAGTCGGCATGCACCTAAAGTTTCATCACCGGCGTCGAATCCTAATCGGCCCCAGGTGACTGCTTTCGCAGTCAGGTCGCGGAGTGTACTCCAATGAGTCTCTCGCGTCGACCTTCTGACGCATCCGGGTTTCGGCCAGCATCGGGGCTGGCCGTAGCGCGGATTACTTGGCGCCTTCGCTGCCCGAGCCGGTATTTTTCAGCTTTGTAAGGGTCTGAGTAGTCAGCTCGATGCAGGTTTTATCGTCGCCAGCGTCTTTTGCTTTCAGGGCGGCTTCGTGAGTTTTTTCGATTTCAGCTTTGGTGTCAGCCGACAGGTTGGTAGCGGACGAAGTGTTCGCATCCTTTAGAGTCTGCAGGTTGGCACCGCAAAGGTCATCGGCGGCAAATGCCGGGGAACCCAACAGGGCGGCGGTGAGGAACAATCCAGTGAGTGCTGTGCGCTTCATTGTGTATCTCCTTTTAAGCCTGTGGACTCGGTGTGGCCGGTCGATGAGGCCTGTAGCCGAGGTCTGTGAGTAAGCCCGACTACAGAATTGGCGGGCTTACAGAACTGACTGTTCACAAACGCAGGGGTTCTATTTTTTTTCATACTCATGTGAAAAAGCCATATTTCGCGATAAGGGCACCAAAATGGGGCGATTGCCGCTGCCAGGTCGCGATCAGGCAATTTTGGCCTGTGTGACGCGATCTACCAGATAGACCAGTCCGTGGTAATCGATACCGCCATGTTGTGACAGTCCAATCTCGCAGGTTCGACTGGTGGAGATGCCTTCGTTGCAGTGCTGGACCGCGTCTTTAAGCGTGCGCAGTGAGTGTGCGTTCAGCTCCGGGGTGGTGAAGCCTTTATCCCCCGCGAAGCCGCAACAATGGATGCCTTCCGGGATGACCACGTTGATGCTGCACAGGCGCGCCAGCTCGATCAGCGCCTGGCTTTCGCCCAGATGCTGCGTGCTGCAGGTGACGTGTACGGCGATCGGTTCTTGCTGAGGCGTGAAGGTCAGTTTGTCGAGCAGGTGCGTGCGGATGAAGCGCACGGGATCGTAGAGGGCCAGGCGGGTGTCTTTGAGGTTTTCCACAAGACGCAAGGTGCAGGGGCTGGTGTCACAATAGATCGGATCGAGCCCGCCGCGGCTGGCTTTGCCGAGCGCCGCCAGTAGCTGCTCACGTTTGCTATCGGCCTGCTCGTTGTAACCTTTTGACGCAAAAGGCTGGCCACAGCACAGGTTGTCCTGATCTTCGGGGAACACCACTTGGTAGCCTGCTTTTTCGAGAAGGCCACGGGTTTTATCCAATAGCGACATCTGTTCTTTGTCACCCGCAGCCGGGCCCATGACCCGGGATACGCACGCTGCGAGGTAAACCACTCGCGGGCGCTGATCTTCAACGGGCGTTGTGAAACGTATCGCTTGTTCGGGTTGCGGCATGGCCGGGAACCATTGCGGCACGCGCCCTGCGGAGGCTTTGCTCAGCGCGGCGGAAATTTTGGCGAGACGCGGCGCACCGAGCAGCATGCGTGCGCCATTGGCGGCGTGCAGGGTGAAACGCGCGCCTTGCAGCATGGTGTTGAAATGATTGGCCATCCAGCCTGCAGCCTGCGCGTGACTGGCCTCCTGGCTGCGCAGTTTTTTGATCAGCTCGCCGGTATTGATGCCGACCGGGCAGCGTTGTGCGCACAGGCCGGTGGCGGCGCAGGTTTCGATGCCTTGATAGTGGTAAGCCTTTTCCAGTTCGTCGGTGTTGATACCCGCACGTTTGCGCGCCTGAATATCGCGCCAGATCACGATGCGTTGGCGTGGGCTGAGGGTCAGGCCTTTCGAAGGGCAGACCGGTTCGCAGAAACCGCATTCGATGCATTTGTCGACGATCTCATCAGCAGCGGGCAGCGGTTTCAGGTGCTTGAGGTGGATCTGCGGATCGGTGCTCAGCACCACGTCGGGATTGAGAATGCCGTTGGGGTCGAGCAGCCGTTTGAGTTGCCACATCAATTGATAGGCGTCGTGGCCCCACTCCAGTTCCACGAAGGGCGCCATGTTGCGGCCGGTGCCGTGTTCGGCCTTGAGCGAACCGCCGAATTCCACAGCCACCAGTTGCGCGACGTCTTCCATGAACGCCTGATAGCGGGCGACTTCCTCTGGGTTGTTGAAGCCCTGGGTGAACACGAAGTGCAGATTACCTTCCAGGGCGTGGCCGAACAGAATCGCTTCGTCGTAATGGTGTTTGTCGAACAGCGCGATCAGGCGGCGCACGCCGATGGCCAGTTGTTCGACGGGGAAGGTCACGTCTTCGATGATCACCGTGGTGCCGGTCTGTCGGACTGCGCCGACGGCGGGGAAGGTGTCTTTGCGGATGGCCCACAGGCGCGCGTTTTCCAGCGGATCTTCGGTGAAGTCGACCTGTTTCTCCACGGGAAAAGACGCCAGCGAGGCCATGATCTGCGCCAGTTGTTCGTGCAGCAACGGCCTGGACGCAGCGCGTGCTTCTATCAGCAACGCGCAGGCGTTTGCCGACAGTTCACGGACGAAAGCGGGCATGCCGGGTTTGTCCTGTACCGAGCGCATGCTGCGTCGGTCAAGCAGTTCGACGGCGGCCACGGGCTGGCTTTTCAGGACGGTGACGGCGTTGCAGCAGGTTTCCACATCCGGGAAGACAATCAGTGCCGACGCCTTGTTGGGATGGTCGACGACGGTGTCGTAGGTCACTGCACTGATAAAGCCTAACGTGCCCTCGGAACCAACCAATAAGTGGCTGAGGATATCCAGCGGTTCATCGAAGTCCACGAGTGCGTTGAGCGACAGGCCGGTGGTGTTTTTCAGGCGGTATTTATGGCGGATCTTCGCGGCCAGTTCGGTGTTGGCGCGGGTTTCGCGGCTCAGTCTGGCGAGCTGTTCCAGCAGGTCGGCATGGCTGACGCGAAAGGCTGCAACGCTGTTTGGGTCTTCAGTATCGATGCGGGTGCCGTCGGCCATTACCACGCGAATACCCGCCAGCGTGTGGTAAGTATTTTGCGCGGTGCCGCAGCACATGCCACTGGCGTTGTTGGCAACGATGCCGCCGATCTTGCAGGCGTTGATGGACGCCGGATCTGGGCCGATCTTGCGACCAAATGGCGCTAGCCAGACGTTGGCCTGTGCGCCGATCACGCCCGGTTGCAGGCGGATTTGCGTGCCGTGCTCGCGCACTTCGCGGCCGTTCCAGTTGTCGCCCAGTATCAACAACACTGAATCGCTGATGGCCTGGCCGGAGAGGCTGGTGCCTGCGGCGCGAAAGGTCACCGGGACGTTTTCGCGCTGGGCCAGTTTGAGCAAGGCGACCACTTCATCTTCGGATTCAACGCGGATCACCAGCTTGGGGATCAGCCGGTAAAAACTCGCGTCGGTGCCATAGGCCAGCGTTGAAAGTGGATCGTCGAAGCGGCGATCGGCAGGGATCAGGCGGTGGGCTTCGGTCAGGAAGGAGGCGGGCAGGCTCATGCGGTCTTCCTCAGGCAGTCAGGGGCTCAGGTTTTCAGGATTAGCGACGCCGCGGCATCTGGCGTGCCGCGTGCGTTTTGATACATGAGCTCAGACGCCCAGTTCACGAACCAGCGAGTCGCGGGAAATCTCGCTGATGGATTTGGCCCCGGTCAGCACCATGGCCACGCGCATTTCCTTTTCGAACAG
The DNA here is from genome assembly GCF_040224095.2 of Pseudomonas caspiana. Taxonomy (NCBI): domain Bacteria; kingdom Pseudomonadati; phylum Pseudomonadota; class Gammaproteobacteria; order Pseudomonadales; family Pseudomonadaceae; genus Pseudomonas; species Pseudomonas caspiana. Next base: position 680,792 of record NZ_CP167995.1, read on the forward strand.
GTCGAGCAGGTTTTTCACGCCTGCCTCGCCGTGGGTGGCCAAGGCGTAAATGAACGCGCGGCCGATCAGTACGGCATCGGCACCCAGGGCAATCATTCGCACCACATCCAGTCCGCTGCGAATGCCGGAATCGGCGAGGATCTTCAAATCACCTTTCACGGCGTCAGCGATGGCGGGCAGGGCGCGAGCGCTGGACAACACACCGTCGAGCTGACGGCCGCCATGGTTGGACACAATGATGCCGTCGGCACCGAATTTCACCGCGTCGCGAGCGTCTTCCGGGTCCAGAATGCCTTTGATGAGCATCGGGCCGTCCCAAGTGTCGCGGATCCATTCCAGGTCCTTCCAGGAAATAGACGGATCGAAGTTGTTGCCTAGCCAGCCAATGTAGTCGGCAAGGCCGGTGGGGTTACCACGGTAGGTCGAGATGTTGCCCAAGTCGTGCGGGCGGCCGTTGATGCCGACGTCCCATGCCCATTGCGGATGGGTCATGGCTTGCAAGACCCGGCGCATCGGGCCGTTGGCTCCGCTCATGCCGTGGTGTGCGTCACGGTAGCGTGCACCGGGCACCGGCATGTCGACGGTGAACACCAGCGTTTTGACTCCGGCGGCTTTAGCACGCTCAAGGGCGTTGCGCATGAAACCGCGGTCCTTGAGCACGTAGAGCTGAAACCAGATGGGGCGGTCGATGGCCGGGGCGACTTCTTCTATCGGGCAGACGGACACCGTGGACAAGGTGAACGGAATGCCTTTGGCGGCCGCCGCGCGCGCTGCTTGTACTTCGCCGCGCCGGGCATACATGCCACACAGGCCGATGGGCGCGAGCGCCATGGGCATGCTCATGGTTTCGCCGAACAGCGAGGTTTCCAGGCTCAGTTCGGACATGTTCTTCAGCACGCGTTGGCGCAGAGCAATGCCGGCGAGGTCCGAGACGTTGTGGCGCAAGGTGTGCTCGGCGTAAGCGCCACCGTCGGCGTAGTGAAATAGGAATGGCGGCAGCTTACGTTGCGCTGCGGCGCGGTAGTCAGTGGAAGCGGAAATAATCATGGGCTCTCACAACTTGAGTGGGTGGGCAGCCGGGCGCGCTCAATGCGCCCGGCGCTTGTTTCATCAGTGCACCAGCATGCCGGTGAACCAGTACGCCTGCGCGTAGGTCATGCAGCCAATAATCGTGGCAAAGAAAATGCTGTGCTTGAGGGTGAAACGGAACAGGTCGGACTCCTTGCCGACCAATCCGGTCGCTGCGCAGGCAACGGCGATGGACTGCGGGGAAATCATCTTGCCCGTAACGCCGCCCGTGGAGTTGGCGGCGACCATCAGCACATCACTGACGCCCACCTGATGCGCGGTGGTCGCTTGCAACGAGCCGAAGAGCGCGTTGGACGAGGTGTCCGAACCGGTCAGGAACACGCCCAGCCAACCCAGGAATGGCGAGAAGAACGGGAAGGCCGCGCCGGTCCCGGCCAATACCAGGGCAAGAGTCGAGGACATGCCCGAGTAGTTCATGACGAAGGCAAAAGCCAGCACCATGCCGATGGACACGATGGCCCAGCGCAGTTCTTTCAGGGTTTCCTTGAAAGTGGTCAGACCGGTGCTTGGGGTGATCCGCAACACGATCATCGCCAGGATGGCGGAGAACAGAATCGCCGTGCCCGATGCCGCGATCAGATCGAACTTGTACACCGCAGGCATAGCTGTCGCCTTGGCGACGATTGGTGCGGTCTTCATCACCAGTTGGTCGAGGTACGGAATCGGGATGTTCATCGTCCACGCCTGCAAGGCACCACCGGCGAGGAACATTGCCTTGAAGGGCTTCAGTGTCCAGATGGTGACCATCACGGTGAGAATCAGGAACGGCGACCAGGCCTTGATGATTTGGCCCATGGTGTAGGGCGATTTGACTGAGGTGCGTGGCTGACCAAAACCGCCGGGGCTGCCCATCACGGCTGCGCCGCCCGAACTGCTGACGACGGTTTCGCCCGCTTTTTTGGGCTGCCAGACTTTCAGGAAGAAGGTCAGGGCGACCATGCTCACCAGTGCCGAGGTGATGTCCGGCAGTTCCGGGCCAATGTAGTTGGAGGTCAGGTACTGGGTAACCCCAAAGCTCACGCCTGCGACCAGCGCGGCGGGCCAGGTTTCTTTAACGCCCTTGACGCCATCCATCATGAACATCAGCCAGAACGGCACGAACACTGACAGGAACGGCAATTGCCGCCCCGCCATCGCGCCAATCTTGAACGGGTCGATGCCCGATACTTGCCCCGCCACAATCACCGGAATGCCCAGTGCGCCGAAAGCCACCGGCGCGGTGTTGGCAATCAGGCAGAGGCCCGCCGCATAAAGCGGGTTAAGGCCAAGGCCGACTAGCAACGCAGCGGTAATTGCCACTGGTGCGCCGAATCCTGCTGCACCCTCTAGAAACGCTCCAAAACAAAACGCGATCAACAGCACCTGGATGCGCTGGTCATCGGTGATGGACATGACGGAGCTGCGGATGATCTCGAACTGCCCGCTTTTGACGGTCAGTTTGTAGAGGAACACCGCAGCCACGATGATCCATGCGATGGGCCACAGCCCATAGGCAAACCCGTATCCGGCGGCCGCGAGTGCCATGTCAGCCGGCATCTGGAACACGAAGATCGCGACCAGCACCGATAACGCCAGCGTAATGCTGCCAGCGATGTGCCCTTTGAGCCTGAAGACGGCCAATGCCAGAAAGAAAAACACGATGGGTATGAGTGCAGCGGCGGCCGAAAGGCCAAGACTGCCCAAGGGTGTATAGAGCTGTTGCCAGGTTTGCATATGGGAGGCCCCTAATTGTTTTTGGATAGGCCCGGTATTCCGTGTCTTACGTGCGAGGCTTCGGTCTGACGCCCAGGGTAGTGGACGTCCTGCCGACGCTGACGAACGAATCGCACAGCTCACCAGTTCAAGCCTTTCATCATCTTGAAAGGTTCTTGCAGCGCAGTAGAGAGTAGCTACTGATACTGGCATTGGGTAATTGGTAATACCAATTTACAATGTCTAGTCGCTAGCGTAGAAGCCTTGCTATTGATGTGTCAATTTGCCGTGTTGCGACTTTCGTAGGAGGCCCTGTGAAATGAGCCGCTGATATGGCTTTTTGGGCGCTATCTGGCGGGTGCTTGAAAAGCGGCAATCAGCCAGAATACGCGCGCCCGGTAACACGATCGGGGAAGTGGAGTGAGAGTGATGGGCTTTGATCAGGTGCGTCAGCGCCGTTTGTCCGACGATATTGTCGAGCAGCTTGAACGAATGATTCTTGAGGGCACGCTCAAGTCGGGCGGGCGCTTGCCTGCCGAGCGGGCCCTTGCTGAGCAATTTGGTGTTTCCCGGCCTTCCTTGCGCGAAGCGATCCAGAAGCTGACCGCGAAAGGCCTGTTGATCAGCCGTCAGGGCGGCGGCAATTATGTAGTGGAGAACATTGGCTCGACGTTCAGCGATCCGCTGCTGCATCTGCTGGAAAGCAGCCCGGATGCGCAGCGCGACTTGCTGGAGTTTCGTCACACGCTTGAAGCGTCTTGCGCCTACTACGCGGCGATGCGCGCCACGGATGTGGATCGCGAGCGTCTGCGGTTAGCGTTCGACACTTTGCAGGATTGCTACACGCGGGTAGGCGAAGTTAGCCGGGCGGAGGAGGGCGCAGCAGATGCGAGCTTTCATATGGCTATCGCCGAAGCGAGTCATAACGCCATTTTGCTGCACACCATTCGCGGGTTGTTTGATCTGCTCAAACGCAACGTGGTGATCAACATTGGCGGGATGTACAAACAGCGCAGCGAAACCCGCGACATGCTGATCAGTCAGCACCGGGAGTTATACACAGCCATTATCGAAGGGCGCGCGGACGATGCGCGTGATATATCCAGTCGCCATTTGCTGTACGTGCAGGAAGTGCTGGAAGAAGTGCGGCAGCAGGCGCAACGCACGGCTCGGGCGGAGCGGCGTAACGGGATGTGAGCGGATTGGGTATGCATATGCTGAACATGTAGGACGGCTTTAGCCGGGAGAGCGATGTTCAGTCGATGCATGTGCAGCGACTGTACCGACGTCCTCGCGAATAAATTCGCTCCTACAGTTCTAGCCTTGGGACAGGAGAAGTCAGGCGCTAAGCCTAATCATCCTTGCCCTTAGTCCGCACGGCACGTTGCAGCTCGCGATCGGAATCGCGCTCACGCTCGGTGTGGCGCTTGTCGTATTCCTTCTTGCCTTTACCCAGAGCAATTTCGCACTTGATCAAGTGCTGCTTCCAGTAAAGGGAAAGAGCCACGCAGGCATAGCCTTTCTGCTGAACCGATGACGTCAGCTTTTCAAGCTCACGCTGGTTGAGCAGCAGTTTGCGGGTACGTGTCGGGTCAGCGATGACGTGCGTGCTGGCAGTCGTCAACGGCGAGATGTGGCTACCCATCAGCCAGGCCTCACCATCTTTGAGCAGCACATAACTGTCGACCAGCTGTACCTTGTTGGCACGCAGACTTTTTACTTCCCAGCCAGCCAGGACCAGACCGGCCTCGAACTTGTGTTCGATGAAGTAATCGTGACGCGCTTTTTTATTTTGCGCGATGGTCCCTGTAGGGTGTTTCTTGAGCTTAGCCATAGGCGACGCATTATAGGGACTCGCTTCAATGTCGGCTACGGGAAGCTGCATGCTTGAGCGCGTTGATTGAATCCCGGACAATGCGCGCTGCTTCAGGCGAGTATTTCTGGTCCTGAAGCACAGGTGACTAATATTTCATTCGAACCGATGCTGGCTCTCCAGGTCGATTTGTTCATCACGCTGTTCACCAAGGTGACGTGTGTTTGCAGTATCCGCAGGTTGGGTGACGGGCCTTGGCGCTCCTTGCTTTGACGTTTTTTTGATGCGCTATGTGGCGCCGTTCGGCATCCTTGATGTACTTGCCGCACAGCTTTGGAATTGACGCTGACATGACTACGCATATTCAACGTTCCGCTCTTTTGCCCTATCCGGCCAAGGCTCTCTATGACCTGGTCAATGATGTAGAGCGCTACTCCGAATTCTTGCCTTGGTGCTCTGACGCTAAAGTGCTGGAGGTGAGTGAGGAGCACATGCGCGCCAGCCTGGAAATCGCCAAGGGCGGTTTGAGCCAGCATTTTGTTACGAAAAACACGCTGGTGCCTGGGCAGTCCATCGTAATGGATCTGGTCGAAGGGCCGTTTGAGCAGCTGCATGGCGTCTGGACGTTCAAGGCGCTGGGCGAGAAAGCCTGCAAGATCAGCCTAGACCTGTCGTTTGATTACGCTGGCCCCATCGTTCGCGCCACGCTTGGGCCGTTGTTCAATCAGGCGGCTAATACGCTAGTGGACGCGTTCTGTCAGCGAGCGAAAGAGTTGCATGGCTGAAGCGATGCTAACGATCGAGGTGGTGCACGCTGGAGTAGATCGACAGCTGTTGCGTGCCGTTGAGGTTCCAGCAGGCTCGACTGTTCAGCAGGCACTGCTGATTTCAGGGTTTGGCAACGAGTTTCCCGAGCTGGACCTGACGCAGTGCCCTGTAGGGATTTTCGGCAAGGCTGTAAGTCAGGAGCGCATAGTCGAGCAGGGCGACCGGATTGAGATATATCGCCCGCTTTTGGCTGACCCCAAGGAGATTCGTCGGTTGCGCGCTGCCAAAGCCGCGAAGGCCAGAAAAGACAGCGGGCTTTAGCCTCTTTGGCGATACGCAGACAGCAAAAAGCCCGGCATGCCGGGCTTTTTTGTTGCTGCAGTAATGCTTTTACTGCGGCGAGACTTCCAGTGGTTCCTGGGTCGGAACAGGGACGGTCTCGACTTTGTCGACGTCTTTCTGGATCTGATCCAGCAGCGAGCCTGGCTTGGCAGGTTCTTCTTTAGGCTGCTCTGGCGTAGCAGTTGAGCTGCCGTCGTTGCCAAGAATGGCTTCATCGCGGCTCACGCCCGGCATGAAGTCGCCGGACAGGCTGACCAATTGGTCATTGCCATTGAAGATCAGCGATACGCGCTCTTGCTGACGTTCACCGCCACCAGGCTGCAGGCTGTACAGGTAATCCCAGCGATCAGCATGGAAAGTATCGGTCAGCAGGGGGTTGCCCATGATAAACCGTACTTGCCGTCGGGTCATTCCCGGCCTTAACTGGTCTATCATGTCCTGCGTGACGACATTGCCTTGCTGGATGTCGATTTTGTAAACCCCGGGGAATGAACAACCGGCGAGTGCGAGCAGTCCCACAAGGGTGAAACTGGTTAGCAGGAGCTTGGTGTTTTGCATCGGTGGGCGACTTCCACTATCTTGGCTGGGACAACGTAAACCCCGATCATACCTGCATTAAGAGAAGCTGCGAAGCAGCGTCTGCGAGAAAGCTGACCATGGTTGAAAATAGCGAACTACGAAAAGCCGGACTTAAAGTGACCCTGCCACGGGTCAAAATACTACAGATGCTCGATTCCGCCGAGCAGCGCCACATGAGTGCCGAGGATGTTTACAAGGCACTGATGGAAGCTAGCGAGGACGTCGGACTGGCCACGGTTTACCGTGTACTGACCCAATTCGAAGCGGCCGGATTAGTGGTTCGCCACAATTTCGACGGTGGACATGCGGTATTCGAACTGGCTGACGGCGGCCACCACGACCATATGGTCAACGTGGAATCCGGAGAAGTGATCGAGTTCTTCGACGAAGAAATCGAAAAGCTTCAGAAAGCGATTGTCGAGCGGCACGGCTTCGAGTTGGTGGATCACAACTTGGTGCTCTATGTGCGCATGAAAAAGGCTTAAGTCTTTTTTGATGCAATCAGCAAAGGCGACCTTAGGGTCGCCTTTGTGCGTTTTGGGATGTGAAAAATATAGGGCTTGAGGGCGCGAGTTCTTTCCCGCGCGTTTGAGATCGCCTCTGGATCTTGAGGCCGGGCGAAATTGTGTAGGAGCTGCCGAAGGCTGCGAATGGCGGCCATTGCTTCGCAGCCTTCGGCAGCTCCTACACGGAAAGCGACAGCCATCAGCTCTTGGCTGTTACGACCATTTTCTTCGCATGGGCCAGCGATTCTTTAGTCAGGTCGATCCCGCCCAGCATCCTCGCGACTTCTTCTATACGCTCATTCTTGCTCAGTTTTGATACAGCAGTGCGGGTGGCTTCGCTGTCGCGGACTTTGTGCACAAACAGATGCTGGTGTCCCTGCGCTGCTACCTGCGGCAAGTGCGTCACCGTCATGACTTGCCCGCGATCACCCAGACGTCGCAGCAATTGGCCGACGATTTCAGCCGTGGGGCCGCCGATCCCGACATCCACTTCGTCGAAGACCAACGTCGGTACTCGAGATGTCTGTGCAGTAATCACCTGAATCGCAAGGCTGATCCTTGAGAGCTCACCGCCCGACGCCACTTTTGCCAGCGCTTTGAGCGGCTGGCCAGGGTTGGCGCTAACCAGCAGTTCAACCTGTTCAAGGCCGTTGGGCAGCAATTCTTTCTCGGGGTTGGCCTTGAGATCTATGCTGAACCGCCCGCCGGGCATGCCAAGGCGCTGGATTTCATGTTCCACGGCAGCTGCCAGTTCCGGCGCTGCGCGATGGCGCAGGTCGCTCAGTTCCCGGGCCTTCTCTTTATAATGGCGTGCGAACGACGACAGTTCATTTTCCAGTCGCTCGATCGCTTCGTCGTTGGCATTCAGTGTTTCGATCTCGTCCAGCAGCTTCTGTTGAAGCGTTGCGACCTCCGTCGGCTGGATGCGATGTTTACGCGCCAGGGTATAAATGGCGTCGAGGCGTTCTTCAAGCTGTTGCAGGCGAGCCGGATCAGCGTCGAAGTGATCAAGGAAGCGGTTGAGTTCGCCGACCGCTTCTTCTACCTGAATCTGTGCGCTGGACAGCAGATTGGTGGCTTCGCTCAGAGCGGTCGGCGAGTCATTGACGCTGCCCAGACGATGCAGGCTGGCGGTCAGCGCGTTCAACACATTGCCGGAATCGTTCTCGCTGCACTGCTCGACCACCTGACGGCAAATGCTCAGCAGGCTTTCGGCGTTGGTCAGGGTTTTCTGTTCTTGCTCAAGCTGCTCCAGCTCATTCTCGCCAAGGCTGAGGCTTTCCAGTTCTTCAAGCTGATAGCTCAGAAGCTGATGGCGCGCGCGTTGCTCGTCGCCGGAGTTGGAGAGTTTGTCCAGCTCCTGGCGGGTCTGCCGCCAGCGCTGGGCGGCAAGCTGTACCTGGCGGGCAAGATCAGTGGCGCCTGCGTACTCATCCAGCAGACGACGGTGAGTGTCAGTCTTGAGTAGCGATTGATGTTCGTGCTGGCTGTGAATGTCGATCAACAGCTCACCCAGTGCTTTCAAGTCACCTTGAGGGCAGGGCGTGCCATTGATATAGGAGCGCGAGCGACCTTCGGCAGTGATGACCCTGCGCAGGATGCATGGGCCGTCGTTGTCCAGGTCACGCTCTTGCAGCCAGGTTTGCGCTTCGGGAATGTCGACCAGATCGAAGGTCGCCAGGATGTCTGCCTTATCCGCGCCGGGTCGAACGACGCCGCTGTCGGCTCTGTCGCCCAGGGTCAGGCCGAGGGCGTCGAGCATGATCGATTTACCAGCCCCGGTTTCACCGGTTATCACGCTCATGCCGCGGTCCAGCTCAAGATCGAGATGTTCAACGATGGCGTAGTTGTGTACGGAAAGGTGCACCAGCATGGAGTGGCTCCCAAGCGATAAGTCTGGTTATTTATACAGTGTTTTATTTGTTGGTGACAATGCCCTGATTTAGCTCGATTCGTTCGGGTGCAGGCTTTTTTTAGTCCATTTGGCGATTTGTTCAAGTGCGATAAAGACTTGGCTTTGGCCGGAGGTTTTGTGAGGACTTTTGTCGATCTGTTGAAATTTGCTCTTGAAGCTGAAAATTCCGCTCCCATATAGGGGGGCAGAAGCGCGATTTGAGGTCGCGGACGTATTGAAAGGAGAAATCTATGGCTGACGAACAGAATCTGGATGCGCAGACCCAGGACCAGGCTGCCGAAGCGGTTACCGGTGAAGAGTTGGTCACCCGCGTGCAAGTGCTCGAAGAGCAACTGGCTGCGGCACAGGACCAGTCCCTGCGTGTGGCTGCGGATTTGCAGAACGTCCGCCGCCGTGCAGAACAGGATGTAGAAAAGGCTCACAAGTTTGCACTTGAGAAGTTTGCGAGTGACTTGCTGCCGATCGTGGACAGCCTCGAGCGTGGTCTGGACCTGTCCAGCCCGGACGACGAAAGCATTCGTCCAATGCGTGAAGGTATCGAGCTGACGCTGAAAATGTTTGGCGACACGCTCAAGCGTTACAACCTTGAAGCGATTGATCCGCATGGTCAGCCATTCAATGCCGAGCACCATCAGGCAATGGCCATGCAGGAAAGCGCAGATGTTGAACCAAACAGCGTTTTGAAAGTGTTTCAGAAGGGCTACCAGCTTAATGGTCGCCTGCTGCGCCCGGCCATGGTCGTGGTCAGCAAGGCTCCATCGCCTGTTCAACCATCAATTGATGAGCAGGCTTGAAATCAGCTGTCTGGCCCCCATTTATAGGCCAAGCGTTTAAGAGCTACCGCAATTTGTAAACGCAGTTGCGGCAACCAAATTCAAAATTTCGGGAGATTCAAAGATGGGCAGAATTATCGGTATTGACCTGGGGACCACCAACTCCTGCGTCTCCATTCTGGAAAACGGCACCGTCAAGGTTATCGAGAACGCCGAAGGCGCTCGTACCACACCTTCGATCATCGCTTATGCCAACGATGGCGAGATCCTTGTAGGCCAGTCGGCCAAGCGTCAGGCGGTCACCAACCCGCACAACACCCTGTACGCGGTAAAGCGTCTGATCGGTCGTAAGTTCGAAGAAGAAGTCGTTCAGAAAGACATTCAGATGGTCCCGTACAAAATCGCCAAAGCTGACAATGGCGACGCATGGGTTGAAGTTAACGGCAAGAAAATGTCGCCTCCTCAGATTTCTGCGGAAATTCTGAAGAAGATGAAGAAAACCGCTGAAGACTACCTGGGCGAAGCAGTAACCGAAGCGGTGATCACCGTTCCGGCTTACTTCAACGATAGCCAGCGTCAGGCCACCAAAGACGCCGGTCGTATTGCCGGTCTGGACGTAAAACGTATCATCAACGAACCAACCGCAGCCGCTCTGGCTTACGGTATGGACAAGGCTAAGGGCGACCACACTGTCATCGTTTATGACCTGGGTGGCGGTACTTTCGACGTTTCGGTTATCGAAATCGCGGAAGTTGATGGCGAGCACCAGTTCGAAGTGTTGGCAACCAACGGTGACACGTTCCTGGGTGGTGAAGACTTCGACATCCGTCTGATCGACTACCTCGTTGACGAATTCAAGAAAGAAAGCGGCATGAACCTCAAGGGTGACCCGCTGGCGATGCAGCGCCTGAAAGAAGCCGCTGAGAAAGCCAAGATCGAGCTGTCCTCGAGCAATTCGACCGACGTTAACCTGCCGTACATCACTGCAGACGCAACCGGTCCAAAGCACTTGAACGTGAAGATCTCGCGCGCCAAGCTGGAATCGCTTGTTGAAGACCTGGTTCAGCGCACTATCGAGCCTTGCCGTCTCGCGTTGAAAGACTCCGGTATCGACATCAGCGCAATCAACGACGTGATCCTGGTCGGTGGCCAGACTCGCATGCCGTTGGTACAGCAGAAAGTGACCGAGTTCTTCGGTAAAGAAGCCCGTAAAGACGTGAACCCGGACGAAGCAGTTGCCATGGGTGCTGCTATCCAGGGCGCAGTATTGGCTGGCGACGTTAAAGACGTTCTGCTGCTGGACGTTAGCCCGCTGACCCTGGGTATCGAAACCATGGGCGGCGTGATGACTGCTCTGATCGACAAGAACACCACGATTCCTACCAAGAAATCGCAAGTGTTCTCCACTGCTGACGACAACCAGAACGCCGTGACCATTCACGTGCTGCAAGGTGAGCGTAAGCAAGCTGCTCAGAACAAGTCCCTGGGCAAGTTCGACCTGGCCGAGATTCCACCAGCACCGCGCGGCGTTCCACAGATCGAAGTAACGTTCGACATCGATGCCAACGGCATCCTGCACGTAGGCGCCAAAGACAAGGCGACCGGCAAGCAGCAGTCGATCGTGATCAAGGCTAACTCCGGTCTGTCGGACGAAGAAATTCAGCAAATGATCCGTGATGCTGAAGCCAACACTGAAGAAGACCGCAAGTTCGAAGAGCTGGCGACCGCGCGTAACCAGGGCGACGCACTGGTTCACTCGACTCGCAAAATGATCTCCGACGCGGGCGACAAAGTGACCGCAGAAGAGAAAACTGCGATCGAAGCTGCGCTGGTTGCTCTTGAAGCTGCTGTCAAAGGCGACGACAAGGCTGCCATCGACGCCAAAGTCGAAGAGCTGTCCAAGGTTTCCGCGCCAGTGGCTCAGAAAATGTACGCCGAGCAGGCAGAGCAACCGGAAGCGGGTGCCCAGGCTGCGAAGGAAGAAACCAAGCCTGCTGACGACGTTGTCGATGCAGAGTTTGAAGAAGTAAAAGAAAACAAGTAAGCGCAGGCTCACTTGCAAGCCAGTTGACCGTTTTCGGGCGGTCGCTGGTAGGATGTCGCCGCGCGGGAGCTTGCTCCCGCGTTGGCGTGTCTGGAACAGACGAATTTTTTGCGGCCTGCGGTATGTACCGCAAGCTGATGTGGCAAGGTCGTCATGCTCCTGCATACGGCTTGTTCTGCCGCTTTCCCGGTCAGTCTGGCCGGTGAAATGAAGACCAGGATCGTTGAATTGACGTGAGTTGGGTCCGGGCCTGTATGGGGCTCAACGAGTTTGGCAAGGCTCAGGAGGGTTTTGCCGGACGTCCTCAAGAGTGCGGAAGAATTTATGGCTAAGCGTGACTATTACGAAGTATTGGGGGTGGAGCGAGGCTCCAGCGAGGCTGATCTGAAGAAAGCTTATCGTCGTCTGGCGATGAAGCATCACCCTGATCGCAATCCTGATGACAAAGCGTCGGAAGAACTGTTCAAAGAGGCCAACGAGGCCTACGAAGTTCTGTCCGATGCCAGCAAGCGCGCAGCCTACGACCAGTATGGTCATGCTGGCGTCGACCCAAGCATGGGTGGCGGCGGTTTTGGCGGTGGCGCGGGCGGTGCGAACTTCTCCGACATTTTCGGCGATGTGTTCAGTGACTTCTTCGGCGGTGGCCGGGGCGGTGGCGGTGGTCGTGGCGGCGCTCAGCGTGGCAGCGATCTGCGCTACACCCTTGAGCTGAACCTCGAAGAAGCCGTGCGCGGTACCTCGGTCAATATCCGCGTTCCGACGCTGGTTAACTGCAAGCCTTGCGACGGTTCGGGTGCCAAGAAAGGCTCCTCGCCTGTTACATGCCCGACCTGTGGTGGTATCGGCCAGGTTCGGATGCAGCAAGGTTTCTTCTCGGTGCAGCAAACTTGTCCGCGCTGCCACGGCAACGGCAAGATCATTTCCGATCCGTGCGATTCCTGCCATGGCGAAGGCCGCGTCGAAGAGTACAAGACCCTCGCTGTGAAAGTACCGCCTGGGGTTGATACCGGCGATCGTATTCGTCTTTCCGGCGAAGGCGAGGCGGGTACGCAAGGTGGGCCAACGGGTGACCTGTACGTGGTGATCAACGTGCGCGAGCACGCGATCTTCCAGCGTGACGGCAAGCATCTGTTCTGCGAAGTGCCGATCAGCTTCACTGACGCCGCCCTGGGTGGTGAGCTGGAAGTGCCAACACTGGATGGTCGCGTCAAACTGAAGATCCCTGAGGGTACCCAGACCGGCAAGCAGTTCCGTTTGCGTGGCAAGGGTGTCGCTCCGGTGCGTGGCGGTGGTGCGGGTGATTTGATGTGCCGCGTTGCTGTCGAGACTCCGGTTAATCTGGGCCGTCGTCAGCGTGAACTGCTTGAAGAGTTCCGCTCAACGCTGGAAGGCGACAGTTCTCACTCCCCGAAAGCCACTGGCTGGTTTGACGGTGTGAAGCGTTTCTTCGGCGATTTGTAACGGGAGCAGGACATGCGACGTATTGCTGTGATGGGCGCCGCCGGGCGCATGGGTAAGATTCTGATCGAGGCTGTTCAGCAGGCGCCGGGCGCTGGTCTGACAGCGGCGATCGATCGGCCTGACAGCACGCTGGTTGGCGCTGACGCTGGCGAATTGGCTGCGCTGGGTCGTATCGGCGTTCCGCTGTCGGGTGATCTGGCCAAAGTGGCTGATGAGTTCGATGTGCTGATCGACTTTACGCACCCTTCGGTGACGCTGAAAAATCTGGCGTTCTGCCGTAAGGCAGGCAAGGCCATGATCATTGGCACCACGGGTTTTACGGCTGAAGAAAAGCAGCGTATTGCCGAAGCGGGCAAAGAGATTCCGATCGTCTTCGCCGCCAACTTCAGCGTCGGTCTGAATCTTTGCCTGAAGTTGCTCGACACTGCTGCTCGCGTGCTGGGTGATGATGTCGATATCGAAATCATTGAGGCGCACCACCGTCACAAGGTCGACGCACCGTCCGGTACGGCGCTGCGATTGGGTGAGGTGGTTGCCAATGCGCTGGGTCGTGATCTGGAAAAGGTTGCTGTCTACGGTCGTGAAGGTCAGACCGGTGCCCGTGATCGTCAGACCATTGGTTTTGCGACTATTCGAGCCGGTGACGTTGTGGGTGATCACACCGTCTTGTTTGCCTCCGAAGGCGAGCGCGTCGAGATTACACACAAGGCGTCCAGCCGCATGACTTTCGCTAAGGGCGCAGTCAGGGCGGCAATGTGGCTTGAGGGTCGCGAGGCGGGTCTGTATGACATGCAGGACGTGCTTGATCTGCACTGATTGACGGCTGCAAAAGAGGCGCAACCCTAGAGTTAAGGGTGTTGCGCCTCTGTTTTATCCTTTCCAGGGAACTTCTATCGCATTCCCCCGTCATTTCGCCTCATTGGCGGTAGACCAAAAAAGCCTTTTTCTGTAAGCTACAGCTTTAGTGTGTCCACTAAAAGCGCGCAGATGATTCTATAAGAAAGCGGGGTGACGTAACTACGTCATTCCGCTTTTTTGCAACCTGCGAATGCCCTTTCAGGCTTTACTTACGGGAGGTCTTCTTGACTAAGCCAGCCATACTCGCCCTTGCTGATGGCAGCATTTTTCGCGGCGAAGCCATTGGAGCCGACGGTCAAACCGTTGGTGAGGTAGTGTTTAACACTGCCATGACCGGCTATCAGGAAATCCTTACCGATCCTTCCTATGCCCAGCAAATCGTTACTCTGACTTACCCGCATATCGGTAACACCGGCACTACACCTGAAGACGCTGAGTCTGATCGCGTCTGGTCCGCTGGTCTGGTCATTCGTGATCTGCCGCTGGTTGCCAGCAACTGGCGTAACAAGATGTCGCTGGATGATTACCTGAAAGCCAACAATGTTGTGGCAATCGCTGGGATCGACACCCGTCGCCTGACCCGCATCCTGCGTGAGAAAGGTGCACAGAACGGCTGCATCATGGCCGGTGACAACATTTCCGAAGAAGCAGCCATCGCCGCAGCGCGCGGCTTCCCGGGCCTGAAAGGCATGGACCTGGCGAAAGTTGTCAGCGTCAAGGAATCCTACGAGTGGCGCTCCAGCGTCTGGTCCTTGAAGACCGACACCTGCCCTGAAATTGCCGCATCCGAATTGCCGTACCACGTCGTAGCCTATGACTACGGCGTCAAGGTCAACATCCTGCGCATGCTGGTCGAGCGCGGCTGCCGCGTAACCGTCGTTCCGGCTCAAACGCCAGCCAGTGAAGTACTCGCCTATAAGCCTGACGGTGTATTCCTGTCCAACGGCCCAGGCGACCCCGAGCCTTGCGACTATGCCATCCAGGCGATCAAGGAAGTGCTGGAAACCGACATTCCGGTATTCGGTATCTGCCTCGGTCACCAACTGTTGGCTCTGGCATCCGGTGCCAAGACGGTGAAAATGGGTCACGGTCACCACGGTGCCAACCACCCGGTACAGGACCTGGACACCGGCGTGGTCATGATCACTAGCCAGAACCACGGTTTTGCGGTGGATGAAGCAACACTGCCGGCCAACGTTCGTGCGATC
This sequence comes from Pseudomonas caspiana, assembly GCF_040224095.2. Classification (NCBI taxonomy): domain Bacteria; kingdom Pseudomonadati; phylum Pseudomonadota; class Gammaproteobacteria; order Pseudomonadales; family Pseudomonadaceae; genus Pseudomonas; species Pseudomonas caspiana. The sequence continues at coordinate 695,840 of NZ_CP167995.1, forward strand.
CACAAGTCGCTGTTCGACGGCAGCCTGCAAGGCATTGAGCGTACCGATAAGGATGCGTTCAGCTTCCAGGGTCACCCTGAAGCAAGCCCGGGCCCGACTGATGTGGCTCCGCTGTTTGATCGCTTTATCGAAACCATGGCCAAGCGACGCTGAACGGTTGCCTTGAGAATGTAACGCGCAGCGCTGGGCTGGACCTGGGCTAACGTCCGGCGGAGACCGCCCAGCGGCTGCAAAGAAGTTCAAGACGGCTTGCCGACTGACCTACGGATTTGAGTGACAAACCATGCCAAAACGTACAGACATTAAAAGCATCCTGATTCTCGGCGCCGGTCCTATCGTGATCGGTCAGGCCTGTGAATTCGACTATTCTGGCGCCCAGGCTTGTAAAGCCCTGCGCGAAGAGGGTTATCGCGTCATTCTGGTGAACTCCAACCCAGCGACCATCATGACCGACCCGGCGATGGCCGACGCGACCTACATCGAACCGATCAAATGGCAGACCGTTGCCAAGATCATCGAAAAAGAGCGTCCAGACGCCGTGCTGCCAACCATGGGTGGTCAAACCGCTCTGAACTGCGCGCTGGATCTGGAGCGTGAAGGCGTTCTGGCCAAGTTTGGCGTTGAGATGATCGGCGCCAATGCCGACACCATCGACAAGGCTGAAGACCGCTCGCGTTTCGACAAAGCCATGAAATCTATCGGTCTGGACTGCCCGCGCTCGGGTATCGCCCACTCCATGGAAGAAGCCAATGCCGTGCTTGAGAAGCTGGGCTTCCCTTGCATCATCCGTCCGTCCTTCACCATGGGCGGCACCGGTGGCGGTATCGCTTACAACCGCGAAGAGTTCGAGGAAATCTGCACCCGTGGTCTGGACCTGTCTCCGACCAAGGAACTGCTGATCGACGAATCGCTGATCGGCTGGAAAGAATACGAAATGGAAGTTGTCCGTGACAAAAAGGACAACTGCATCATCGTCTGCTCCATCGAGAACTTTGACCCGATGGGTGTGCACACCGGTGACTCGATCACTGTTGCGCCAGCGCAGACGCTGACCGACAAGGAATACCAGATCATGCGTAACGCCTCGTTGGCGGTACTGCGTGAGATCGGTGTTGAAACCGGCGGCTCCAACGTTCAGTTCGGCATCTGCCCGAACACCGGCCGTATGGTTGTGATCGAGATGAACCCGCGTGTATCGCGCTCCTCGGCACTGGCTTCGAAAGCGACGGGTTTCCCGATTGCTCGCGTTGCTGCCAAACTGGCTATCGGTTACACCCTCGACGAACTGCAAAACGAAATCACCGGCGGCAAGACTCCAGCGTCTTTCGAGCCTTCGATCGACTACGTCGTTACCAAGCTGCCACGCTTTGCCTTTGAGAAGTTCTCCAAGGCTGACGCTCGCCTGACCACGCAGATGAAGTCGGTCGGTGAAGTCATGGCAATCGGCCGCACCTTCCAGGAATCCCTGCAGAAAGCTCTGCGCGGCCTGGAAGTCGGTGTCTGCGGTCTTGATCCAAAGCTGGACCTGAGCAATCCGGAAAGCATGAGCACCCTCAAGCGTGAGCTGACCGTTCCGGGTGCTGAGCGTATCTGGTACGTGGCTGATGCTTTCCGCGCGGGCATGACGGTCGAAGAAATCTTCGCCATGAACATGATCGATCCTTGGTTCCTGGTGCAGATCGAAGACCTGATCAAGGAAGAAGAGAAGGTCAAGACCCTGGGGCTGTCGGCCATCGATCACAGCCTGATGTTCCGCCTCAAGCGCAAAGGCTTCTCCGATGCGCGTCTGGCCAAGCTGCTGGGTGTTACCGAGAAGAACCTGCGCACTCATCGCCACAAGCTGGAAGTGTTCCCGGTCTACAAGCGTGTTGACACCTGCGCAGCCGAGTTCGCGACCGACACTGCTTACCTGTACTCGACGTACGAAGAAGAGTGCGAAGCTGCACCGACGGGTCGCGACAAAATCATGATCCTGGGTGGCGGTCCTAACCGTATCGGCCAGGGTATCGAGTTCGACTACTGCTGTGTGCATGCGGCTCTGGCTCTGCGCGAAGACGGGTACGAGACCATCATGGTCAACTGCAACCCGGAAACCGTGTCTACCGACTACGACACTTCTGATCGCCTGTACTTCGAACCAGTGACCCTGGAAGACGTGCTGGAAATCGTCCGCGTCGAGAAGCCTAAAGGCGTCATCGTTCAGTACGGCGGACAGACCCCTCTGAAACTGGCTCGCGCCCTTGAAGCGGCCGGCGTGCCAATCATCGGCACCAGCCCTGACGCTATTGACCGTGCAGAAGACCGTGAGCGCTTCCAGCAAATGGTTGAGCGTCTGAACCTGCGTCAGCCGCCAAACGCCACCGTGCGTAGCGAAGACGAAGCGATTCGCGCTGCTGCCAAGATCGGTTATCCGCTGGTTGTTCGTCCGTCCTACGTATTGGGCGGCCGTGCGATGGAAATCGTTTATCAGGAAGACGAGCTCAAGCGCTACCTGCGCGAAGCGGTTCAGGTGTCCAACGACAGCCCGGTGCTGCTGGACCACTTCCTGAATTGCGCCATTGAAATGGACGTCGATGCAGTATGCGACGGTACTGACGTGGTGATCGGCGCGATCATGCAGCACATTGAACAGGCGGGTGTTCACTCCGGTGACTCGGCTTGCTCCCTGCCTCCGTACTCGCTCCCGGCTCATATCCAGGACGAAATGCGCGAGCAGGTCAAGAAAATGGCTCTGGAGTTGGGCGTAGTCGGCCTGATGAACGTGCAGTTGGCGTTGCAGGGTGAAGACATCTACGTCATTGAAGTGAACCCGCGTGCCTCGCGTACCGTGCCGTTCGTTTCCAAATGCATCGGTGTTTCCCTGGCAATGATCGCTGCTCGCGTCATGGCTGGTAAGACCCTGAAAGAGCTGAACTTCACCAAAGAAATCATCCCGAACTTCTACAGCGTGAAAGAGGCGGTGTTCCCATTCGCCAAATTCCCTGGCGTTGACCCGATCCTTGGCCCAGAGATGAAGTCGACCGGTGAAGTGATGGGTGTGGGTGATACCTTCGGAGAAGCATTCGCCAAAGCCCAGATGGGTGCCAGCGAAGTACTGCCAACTGGCGGCACTGCGTTTATCAGTGTGCGTGACGACGACAAGCCTTTGGTGGCTGGCGTTGCGCGAGACCTGATCAACCTCGGTTTCGAGATCGTTGCCACGGCCGGCACTGCCAAACTTATTGAAGCCGCAGGCCTGAAGGTGCGTCGCGTCAACAAAGTTACCGAAGGTCGTCCGCACGTGGTCGACATGATCAAGAATGACGAAGTCACGCTGATCATCAACACGACCGAAGGTCGTCAGTCGATCGCTGATTCTTACTCCATTCGTCGCAATGCCCTACAGCACAAAATCTACTGCACCACTACGATTGCTGCGGGCGAGGCTATCTGCGAAGCGCTGAAATTCGGTCCGGAAAAGACCGTGCGTCGCTTGCAGGATCTACATGCAGGATTGAAGGCATGATCAAATACCCAATGACAGTCCAGGGCGCGAAAGCCCTGGAGGAAGAACTGACTCACCTGACCAAGGTCGTCCGTCCAAAGCTCAGCCAGGACATTGGCACCGCTCGCGAACTGGGTGACCTGAAGGAAAACGCCGAGTACCACGCTGCCCGTGAGCAGCAGGGTATGGTTGAGGCGCGGATTCGTGACATTGAAGGCCGGATTCAGAATCAGGTCGTCATTGATGTCACGACCATCCCTCACACCGGCAAAGTAATTTTCGGCACGACCGTGGAAATCGCCAACGTCGAGACGGATGAGCGCGTCACTTACCACATTGTGGGTGAGGATGAGGCTGACTTTAAACTCGGCAAGATTTCGGTAGGTTCACCATTGGCCCGTGCCTTGATTGCCAAGGAAGAGGGCGATGTAGTTGCCGTGAAGACGCCGGGTGGCGTTATCGAGTACGAGATTGTTGAAGTCCGCCACATTTGAATCAGGTCGCCCGTTTTCAGCGGGCACACTGATCTGGCAGCTGGCCCAGACGTTTTGGGTCGGCGGCATGGTTTTGCTGCATTTGGCTTTGCTGGCGGTGCTGGACCAAACCGGTCTGGCGCCGTTGTTGATCAATGAGCTCACCGGTCAGTCCGGTGCATTGCTGGTGGGGGTTGCGATGTCATGTGCAATCCTGCAACTGGCAGTATTGCTCGGTGTTGAAAGGTTTGCAGATATTTGGCGGGACTTGCGCGGACAATTGCTGTTCGTCGCAATACTGTCGGCAATCAGCTATTTCGGCATGCGGTTCTGGTTACCGGATGCGGTGAGCTGGCAGTTGCTGAGTTATCTGGCGTTGGGAATGTCCGGTTTGCTGCTGGTCTTGCAACCTGCGCCGGGGAGCAGCACCAGGGCGCGCTGAGGCGGCCCTGGTCTGTTTGTATCAAACTGCGCGGTGGACGTTGGAGAGCTGCTTGTTTACCTTTGGGTTCTTGCGGTAGATCAGCGCCATCTTGCCGATGACCTGCACAAGATCCGCAGATCCGGCCTTGCACAGTTCGGCAATGGCTTGAAGGCGGCTTTCGCGGTCCAGGATGTTGAGTTTGATCTTGATCAGCTCGTGATCGCTCAGTGCGCGCTCCAGTTCGGCGAGCACACCTTCGGTCAAACCATTGTCAGCCACGATCAATACCGGTTTCAGGTGGTGGCCAATGGATTTGTACTGTTTCTTCTGCTCTTGAGTGAGCGGCATAATCTGACCTCTGCGTCTGATCTTGTAAAAAGCGGCGGCCAGTTTACCCGAGCGAGTCCGGGACCGCCCACTTAATCACGACTCGATTATTTTTGAGGTGCCCTGTGGCCCGTTCCAAGACAAGTCATAACTGGCTTAAAGAACACTTCGACGACAAATACGTCAAAATGGCGCAAAAGGACGGCTATCGTTCACGCGCCAGCTACAAGCTGCTCGAGATTCAGGAAAAGGACAAAATCATCCGTCCTGGCATGACCGTAATCGACCTCGGTGCGGCACCCGGAGGTTGGTCTCAGGTGACCAGTCGTCTGATTGGTGGTCAAGGTCGTTTGATTGCATCCGACATTCTTGAAATGGACAGCATCCCTGATGTCACCTTTGTTCAAGGGGATTTCACTGAGGATGCAGTGCTGGCACAAATTCTGGAAGCTGTCGGTAATACACAGGTAGACCTTGTGATTTCCGATATGGCCCCCAATATGAGTGGACTGAGCGCTGTCGACATGCCTCGCGCAATGTTCCTTTGCGAGTTGGCACTCGATCTTGCCGGGCGGGTTTTGCGTCCAGGTGGTGATTTTTTGATCAAGGTTTTCCAGGGGGAAGGCTTTGACGTGTACCACAAGGACATTCGCAAGCTGTTCGATAAGGTCCAGATGCGCAAGCCGTTGTCTTCGCGTGATCGCTCCCGTGAGCAGTATTTATTGGGGCGTGGCTTTCGTGGCATTGAAGGCTCGGCGAGTGATGAGCGTCTTTGATTCTTTGAGATGCGGCGATAGTTTTTTTTAAATGGCCATGTCGATGCAGCATCACCGAGCATCGTGTAGTCAAAGTTTCACAAAGGGTTACAGACGGTGCCTGCCACATCTGTAGGTTCTGTAGTAAGTTAGGCCGGTGAATATCATGCGAGGCACGCTCTGCGTGGAGCTTGCTTCAGAGGGTAGCTAATTGAACGATATGGCAAAGAATTTGATCCTGTGGTTGATCATCGCGGCTGTCCTTGTGACGGTGATGAACAACTTCTCCAGCCCTAACGAGCCGCAGACCCTCAACTATTCCGAGTTCATCCAGCAGGTCAAGGATGGCAAGGTCGAGAAAGTTGCAGTGGATGGCTTCGTCATTACGGGCAAGCGTAGCGATGGCGACACCTTCAGAACCATTCGTCCGAATATTCCAGACAACGGTCTGATCGGTGATCTGGTCAACAACAACGTGGTTGTTGAAGGCAAGCAGCCAGAGCAGCAAAGCATCTGGACCCAGTTGCTGGTAGCCAGCTTCCCGATTCTGGTCATTATTGCCGTGTTCATGTTCTTCATGCGCCAGATGCAAGGTGGCGCGGGGGGCAAAGGTGGCCCGATGAGCTTCGGCAAGAGCAAGGCACGCCTGCTCTCCGAAGATCAGGTCAAGACCACATTGGCTGACGTTGCGGGTTGCGACGAAGCCAAGGAAGAAGTGGGTGAGCTGGTTGAGTTCCTTCGCGATCCGGGCAAGTTCCAGCGCCTGGGCGGTCGTATCCCTCGCGGTGTGCTGATGGTTGGCCCGCCAGGTACCGGTAAAACCTTGCTGGCGAAAGCGATTGCGGGCGAAGCGAAAGTACCGTTCTTCACGATTTCCGGCTCTGACTTCGTTGAAATGTTCGTGGGTGTTGGTGCAAGCCGCGTCCGTGACATGTTCGAACAAGCCAAGAAACACGCTCCGTGCATCATCTTCATCGACGAAATCGACGCTGTAGGTCGCCATCGTGGTGCTGGCATGGGCGGTGGTCACGACGAGCGTGAGCAGACTCTCAACCAGTTGCTGGTAGAGATGGATGGTTTCGAAATGAATGACGGCATCATCGTCATTGCCGCCACCAACCGTCCTGACGTGCTTGACCCGGCTCTGTTGCGTCCTGGTCGTTTTGACCGCCAGGTTGTGGTCGGTTTGCCAGACATTCGTGGTCGTGAGCAGATCCTCAAGGTTCACATGCGTAAAGTACCAATGGGCGATGACGTAAATGCGGGTGTGATTGCTCGTGGTACGCCAGGCTTCTCCGGTGCCGATCTTGCCAACCTGGTCAACGAAGCATCGCTGTTCGCTGCTCGTACGGGTAAGCGCATCGTCGAGATGAAAGAGTTTGAGCTCGCCAAAGACAAAATCATGATGGGCGCTGAGCGCAAATCCATGGTCATGTCCGAGAAAGAGAAGCGCAATACGGCTTATCACGAAGCGGGTCACGCGATCGTGGGTCGTGTGGTGCCAGAGCATGATCCGGTTTACAAGGTTTCGATCATTCCACGTGGTCGTGCGCTGGGTGTGACCATGTTCCTCCCTGAGGAAGATCGTTACAGCCTGTCCAAGCGTGCTCTCATCAGTCAGATCTGCTCTTTGTACGGCGGTCGGATTGCTGAAGAAATGACCCTTGGCTTTGACGGTGTCACCACCGGCGCTTCCAACGACATCATGCGGGCCAGTCAGATTGCCCGGAACATGGTGACGAAATGGGGCCTCTCGGAGAAGCTGGGGCCTCTTCTGTATGGTGAAGACGAAGATCAGGGCTACCTGGGTCGTGGTGGCGGTGGTACCAGCAGCGGTTTGTCGGCTGATACCTCTCGTTTGATCGACTCCGAGGTGCGCAGCATCATTGATCAGTGCTACGGCACTGCCAAACAGATCCTCACCGACAATCGTGAAAAGCTCGACGCGATGGCAGATGCGTTGATGAAGTACGAAACGATTGATGCCGAGCAGATCGACGATATTATGGCAGGCCGTACTCCGCGCGAGCCGCGCGATTGGGAAGGTGGCTCGGGTACCCCTGGTACTCCGGTGACACCTCCGGATGTTCGTCCGGAAGCCCCGATCGGTGGCCCTGCTGCTGAACACTAAGGCCTGACATGAACTCTGTGCTGTACCCAACCCGGTTGCCTTGCGGCAACCGGGTTCTTGATTTGTCCCGTACGCATGTTATGGGCATCCTCAACGCAACTCCCGATTCCTTCTCTGATGGCGGTCGCTACACCCATCTCGATGCTGCTCTGCGGCATGCCGAAGCGATGGTTGTTGCGGGGGCTACGCTGATTGATGTGGGTGGCGAATCCACTCGTCCCGGGGCGCGCGCAGTTTCACCCATCGAAGAGCTTGAGCGCGTGGCCCCTGTCGTAGAGGCTGTAAGTCGCGAGCTGGACGTAATCATCTCTGTGGATACTTCCACGCCGGCTGTCATTCGTGAAACTGCCCGACTGGGTGCAGGTTTGATCAATGACGTTCGCTCGTTGCGTCGTGATGGTGCCCTGGATGCAGCGGCTGCCACCGGGCTGCCAGTGTGCTTGATGCATATGCGTGGCGAGCCGGGTGATATGCAGGATGATCCTCGGTACGACGATCTGGTCCGGGAAGTTGGCGCCTTTTTGCGCGAGCAGATGGGGCGTTGCAGTGCTGCTGGCATTCCTGAAGAGCGCATTATCCTCGATCCGGGTTTTGGTTTTGCCAAGAGCCTTGATCACAACCTGAGCTTGTTCAAGCACATGCAGGAACTGCATGCGCTAGGCCGTCCACTCTTGGTTGGCGTATCGCGCAAGAGCATGATTGGTGGTGCGTTGGGGCGTCCGGTTGGCGAGCGTCTGTTTGGTGGTCTTGCTCTCGCTGCATTGGCGATGACCAAGGGCGCAAGAATTCTACGTGTGCATGATGTCGCCGAGACGGTTGATGTCGTGCGGATGATTGCCGCGGTCGAAGCGGCGCAATAAGAATATTGGAGCATCCATGATTACCAAGAAATACTTCGGAACCGACGGCATTCGTGGTCGAGTGGGGCAATTCCCTATCACTCCTGAATTCATGCTCAAACTCGGTTGGGCGGCGGGCATGGCGTTTCGGCGTCTTGGTGCGTGCCGCATTCTGGTAGGCAAGGACACGCGTATTTCAGGTTATATGTTCGAGTCTGCACTTGAGGCGGGTCTTTCTGCTGCCGGTGCTGACGTCATGCTGTTGGGGCCAATGCCTACGCCCGCAATTGCTTATCTGACCCGTACTTTCCATGCGGAGGCCGGCATCGTTATCAGCGCGTCGCATAATCCGCATTACGACAACGGCATCAAATTCTTCTCTGGTCAGGGGACGAAGCTGCCGGACGAGATCGAGTTGATGATCGAGGAGTTGCTCGACGCGCCGATGACAGTCGTCGAGTCGGAAAAGCTGGGCAAGGTTTCGCGTATCAATGACGCTGCCGGCCGTTATATCGAATTTTGTAAAAGCAGTGTGCCGACCAGTACTGATTTCGCTGGCCTGAAGGTGGTGATCGACTGTGCTCATGGCGCTACTTACAAGGTCGCGCCAAATGTTTTTCGCGAGCTTGGGGCGCAGGTCACCGTTTTGTCGGCCCAGCCTGACGGTCTGAATATCAATGAAAACTGCGGCTCCACTCATATGGGGGCGCTGCAGGCTGCGGTCCTGGCTGAGCATGCAGACCTCGGTATCGGTTTTGATGGTGATGGCGACCGGGTCTTGATGGTTGATCACACTGGCGCTGTTGTGGACGGTGATGAGCTGTTGTTTATCATTGCTCGTGATCTTCACGCGCGGGGTCGCCTGCAAGGTGGTGTCGTCGGAACCTTGATGAGCAATCTCGGGCTTGAGTTGGCGTTGGCTGATCTCAACATCCCGTTTGTGCGCGCCAATGTGGGTGACCGCTATGTGATCGCCGAGCTGCTGGAGCGTAATTGGCAGATTGGTGGCGAGAATTCGGGGCACGTGGTTTGCTTCCAGCACACCACCACGGGTGACGCGATCATTGCTGCTCTGCAAGTGATACTTGCTTTGCGCCGCAATGACGAGAGTCTTGCCCAGGCGCGCCAGGCGCTTCGCAAGTGTCCGCAGGTGTTGGTCAACGTCCGGTTTTCGGGGGGTGTCGATCCTGTCACGCATCCTGCCGTCAAAGAAGCTTGCGACCGTGTAACGGCCGCCATGGAGGGTCGCGGTCGGGTGTTGTTGCGCAAGTCCGGGACCGAGCCACTGGTTCGCGTGATGGTTGAAGGTGAGGACGAAGTGCAGGTTCGCGGTTACGCGGATGAGCTCGCAAAACTGGTTGCTGAAGTTTGCGCCTGATTTCGGCTTGCCAGTGTTGAAACTGTTGGGTAACATCTGCGCCCACTTTGACCGACGAGGTACAGCATGCGTCGCCCTATGGTAGCTGGTAACTGGAAGATGCACGGTACCCGCGCCAGCGTCGCTGAGCTGATCGAGGGCCTTGCAGAGCAGGTCCTCCCTGGCGGTGTTGATGTGGCGGTGTTTCCGTCGAGCCTGCACGTGAACCTGGTAGTCGAGGGTTTGCAAGGCAAGTCAATTTCTGTGGGTGCGCAGAACTGCGCGCACGAAGCAGGGCAGGGTGCTTTGACCGGTGAAGTGTCGCCGAGTCAATTGGCCGATGCAGGTTGCAAGCTGGTACTTGTGGGTCATTCGGAGCGTCGCCAGATTATGGGCGAGAGCGACGATGTTCTGATTCGCAAGTTCGCTGCAGCTCAGGCAAGCGGCCTTACGCCGGTGCTGTGTATCGGCGAAACTCTCGAAGAGCGTGAGGCTGGCAAAACGCTTGAAGTGGTCGGGCAGCAGCTCGACAGCATCATCGTAGCGCTGGGCATCAATGCTCTCGTGAATGCAGTAATCGCTTACGAGCCAGTCTGGGCCATCGGCACCGGGCTGACCGCTTCGCCTCAACAGGCGCAGGACGTGCACGCAGCTATTCGTGCGCAATTGGCGAAAGAGAATGCTGAGGTCGCACAAGGCGTGCGACTTCTTTATGGCGGCAGCGTGAAGGCGGCCAATGCGGTCGAACTGTTCGGCATGCCGGATATCGATGGGGGGCTCATTGGTGGTGCCTCCCTGAATGCAGCTGAGTTCGGTGCGATTATTCGCGCCGCGGGAAACTGAAAAAATGCTGGAAACAGTCGTAGTCGTTTTTCATCTGCTGGCCGCTCTGGGCGTTGTTGTCCTGGTATTGCTGCAGCAGGGTAAGGGTGCGGACGCTGGCGCGTCTTTCGGAGCAGGTGCATCAAATACTGTCTTCGGAAGCCAAGGTTCCTCTACCTTTCTTAGTAAGTTTACTGGTATACTCGCCGCAGCTTTTTTCATAACCAGCTTGGGGTTAGGTTACTTTGCTAAAGAGAAAGCTCACGAGCTGACTCAGGAAGGTTTGCCAGATCCAGCAGTAATGGAAATGAAGCAAAAACCGGCAGCAGATGATGTTCCGGTGCTCGAAGGGCAAAAGCCAGCCGCTGTTCCAGCTGACGTACCTCAAGCTCCAGAGCAGAAGTAAGGTTTCAGCAGGCAGTGAAGTTTGAGGCTGCCAAAGATGTATTGCCGAGGTGGTGGAATTGGTAGACACGCAACCTTGAGGTGGTTGTGCCCATAGGGTGTAGGGGTTCGAGTCCCCTTCTCGGTACCAATTATCAGGAGAGCCCGCTGTTGCGGGCTTTCTTGTAGGTGGAAGGTTACATTGACCCTGTAAGGGATCGGTCGTATACTTCCGCCCCAGCTTTGTCGCGGGGTGGAGCAGTCTGGTAGCTCGTCGGGCTCATAACCCGAAGGTCGTCGGTTCAAATCCGGCCCCCGCAACCAGTTTAAGGAGCCCCTTTTAAGGGGCTTTTTGTTAGCTGGACACTTTCAACGCCGCTGTTCGACGGCGTTTCAAGGATGGGCGTTTCGCCCATTTTTTTATTTTGCATAGCATGCACATACATGCACGAGGGGGTTCAGGTGTCGAGCAAGCTAGAAGAGTTGCAGGCCTTGCTGGCCCCGGTGGTCGTGGCCCTAGGCTATGAATGCTGGGGTATTGAGTTTTCGGCTCAAGGTCGCCACTCAATGTTGCGCGTTTATATTGATAAAGAGGGCGGTGTGCTGGTGGACGATTGCGCCATCGTGAGCCGTCAGATCAGCGGTGTTCTTGATGTTGAAGATCCCATCTCCGTTGAATACACCCTCGAAGTTTCCTCGCCTGGCATGGAACGCCCACTGTTCACTATTGATCAGTTTGCAAAATTTGCCGGTGAACAAGTGAAGATCAAGCTGCGCTCGCCTTTCGAAGGTCGACGCAATTTTCAGGGCCTTCTGCGCGGTGTAGAAGAGCAGGATGTTGTGGTGCAGGTAGAAGACCATGAGTTCCTGTTGCCGATCGATATGATCGACAAGGCCAACATTATTCCCACGTTTGACTGATACGTGCCAAATACTGCGGATCCCGCGGATCCAATGGCTTGCGAAAGGCGAGGCGTACGATGAGCAAAGAAGTACTGCTGGTTGTTGAGTCGGTGTCCAATGAAAAGGGCGTTCCGGCAGATGTGATTTTTGAAGCGCTAGAGTTGGCCTTGGCCACAGCTACAAAAAAACGCTTTGAAGATGAGGTTGAGCTGCGTGTAGAGATCAACCGTCACACGGGTAACTACGAGACTTTCCGTCGCTGGACAGTGGTCGAAGATGAAGATCTTGACGATCCGGCATACGAGCTGGCTGTCGATCAGGCTCAAGAAAAGAAGCCGGGCGCTGTAGCCGGTGACCTGATCGAAGAAAAAATCGAATCCATCGAGTTCGGTCGCATCGCGGCGCAGACTGCCAAGCAAGTCATTGTGCAGAAAGTTCGTGAAGCCGAGCGTGCGCAAGTGGTTGACGCCTATCGTGAACGATTGGGCGAAATCATCTCCGGCACTGTCAAGAAGGTCACGCGTGACAACGTCATCGTTGACCTGGGTAACAACGCCGAAGCGCTGTTGGCTCGTGAAGACATTATTTCCCGCGAAACCTTCCGTGTAGGTGTCCGTCTGCGGGCGCTGCTGAAGGAAATTCGCACAGAAAACCGTGGTCCGCAGCTGATCCTGTCGCGTACGGCGCCAGAGATGCTGATCGAGCTTTTCCGCATTGAAGTGCCGGAAATCGCTGAAGGTCTGATCGAGGTGATGGCTGCCTCTCGTGACCCGGGTTCGCGTGCAAAAATCGCTGTTCGCTCCAAGGACAAACGAATCGACCCGCAAGGCGCCTGTATCGGCATGCGTGGTTCGCGAGTTCAGGCTGTTTCGGGCGAACTGGGTGGCGAGCGAGTGGATATCGTCCTGTGGGACGACAATCCGGCTCAGTTCGTCATCAACGCGATGTCCCCTGCTGAAGTGGCGGCAATCATTGTTGATGAAGACGCCCATGCAATGGACATCGCGGTCGGTGCCGACAACCTGGCGCAGGCCATTGGTCGTGGCGGTCAGAACGTGCGTTTGGCTAGCCAGTTGACTGGCTGGACCCTGAACGTGATGACCGAATCGGACATCCAGGCCAAGCAGCAAGCAGAAACCGGCGACATCCTGCGCAACTTCATCGACGAGCTGGAAGTCGACGAAGATCTGGCGCAAGTGCTGGTAGATGAAGGCTTCACCAGCCTGGAAGAGATTGCCTATGTACCGGTGGAGGAGATGCTCAACATCGACGGCTTTGACGAGGAAACCGTCAACGAGCTTCGTGCTCGGGCCAAGGATCGTTTGTTGACCAAAGCCATCGCTACAGAGGAAAAGCTGGCAGACGCCCATCCGGCCGAAGACCTGCTCTCACTTGAGGGTATGGACAAGGATTTGGCGATGGAACTGGCGGTGCGCGGCGTAATTACCCGCGAAGACCTGGCCGAGCAGTCTATTGACGATCTGCTCGACATCGACGGCATTGATGATATTCGTGCCGGCAAGTTGATCATGGCCGCCCGAGCCCACTGGTTCGAGTAATTAGGCGCGGCCTGAGGAGAGAAGTGCATGACGCAAGTCACGGTGAAACAACTGGCCGATGAGGTCAAAACACCGGTAGAGCGCCTGTTGCAGCAGATGCGTGAGGCAGGTCTGCCGCACACCGCCGCCGAAGAAAAAGTGACTGAAAGTGAGAAGCAATCGTTGCTGACTCACTTGAAAAGCAGCCACAAGGCGAAAGTGGAAGAACCACGCAAGATCACGCTGCAGCGTAAAACCACCAGCACCCTGCGTGTTGCTGGCAGCAAAAGCATCAGCGTTGAAGTACGCAAGAAGAAAGTATTCGTGCAGCGCAGCCCGGAAGAAATCGAGGCCGAGCGCAAGCGCGAGCTTGATGAACGTCGCGCCGTAGAAAATGCTGCACGTCAAAAGGCTGAAGAAGAAGCCAAGCGCCGCGCCGAAGAAGAAGCGCGTAATCAGCCTTCAGCTCCTGCCGCCGTTGCTTCTGAAGCAGCAGCGCCAGCGCCGGTTGCCGAACCTGTTCAGGAAGCACCTGTTGCTGCCCCTGCTCCAGCTCCGGTTGCTGAAGTACGCAAGCGTGACGAACAGCGTCGTCCGGACAAACCGCGTAGCGATGATCGCAACGCTCGTGGTGGTGACGGCGATCGCAAGAACGCTCCGCATCGCGCCTCTGTTAAAGAGAAAGCTCCAGCGCCACGCGTTGCTCCGCGTACCACTGATGAAGAAAGCGATGGCTTCCGTCGTGGTGGTCGTGGCAAGGCCAAGCTGAAGAAGCGTAATGCTCACGGTTTCCAGAGCCCTACCGGCCCTGTGGTTCGTGACGTGAAAATCGGTGAGACCATCACTGTCGGCGACCTGGCACAACAAATGTCGGTCAAGGCAGCTGAGATCATCAAGTTCATGTTCAAGCTGGGCACTCCGGCCACCATCAACCAGGTTCTGGATCAGGAAACTGCTCAACTGGTTGCTGAAGAGCTGGGCCATAAAGTGACCCTGGTCAGCGACACTGCTCTGGAAGACTCCCTGGCAGAATCGTTGAAGTTCGAAGGTGAAACGTTCTCCCGTGCTCCGGTTGTGACCGTAATGGGCCACGTTGACCACGGTAAGACTTCCCTGCTCGACTACATCCGTCGTGCCAAGGTTGCTGCTGGCGAAGCCGGTGGCATTACTCAGCACATCGGTGCTTACCACGTTGAAACCGAACGCGGCATGGTTACCTTCCTCGATACCCCGGGTCACGCCGCGTTTACCGCAATGCGTGCTCGTGGTGCCAAGGCGACTGACATCGTGATTCTGGTCGTTGCTGCTGACGACGGCGTGATGCCACAGACCATCGAAGCCGTGCAACACGCCAAGGCTGCCGGTGTTCCACTGGTTGTCGCAGTGAACAAGATCGACAAGCCGGGTGCTGACCTGGACCGCATCCGCAGTGAACTGTCGGTTCACGGCGTGACCTCCGAAGAGTGGGGCGGTGAAACGCCGTTCGTTTCGGTCTCCGCGAAAATGGGTACCGGTGTTGACGACCTGCTCGAAGCAGTTCTGTTGCAGGCTGAAGTCCTGGAACTGACTGCAACACCTTCGGCTCCTGGCCGTGGTGTTGTTGTTGAGTCGCGTCTCGACAAGGGCCGTGGTCCGGTCGCTACTGTTCTGGTTCAAGACGGTACGCTGCGTCAGGGCGACATGGTGCTGGTTGGTTCGAACTATGGCCGCGTTCGCGCCATGCTCGACGAGAACGGCAAGCCAATCAAGGAAGCAGGTCCAGCCATTCCGGTCGAGATTCTCGGCCTGGACGGTACACCGGACGCTGGTGACGAGATGAGCGTAGTTGCCGACGAGAAGAAAGCCCGTGAAGTGGCTCTGTTCCGTCAAGGCAAGTTCCGCGAAGTCAAACTCGCCCGTGCTCACGCTGGCAAGCTGGAGAACATCTTCGAGAACATGGGTCAGGAAGAGAAGAAGACGCTTAACATCGTCCTCAAATCCGACGTCCGTGGTTCTCTGGAAGCTCTGCAGGGCGCATTGAACGGCCTGGGTAACGACGAAGTGCAAGTGCGCGTAGTCGGCGGCGGTGTCGGTGGTATCACCGAGAGCGACGCTAACCTGGCGCTGGCTTCCAACGCTGTACTGTTCGGCTTCAACGTGCGTGCCGATGCAGGCGCTCGCAAGATCGTCGAGCAGGAAGGTCTGGATATGCGTTACTACAACGTGATCTACGACATCATCGAAGACGTCAAGAAAGCCCTTACCGGCATGCTTGGCAGTGACGTTCGGGAAAATATCCTGGGTGTTGCTGAAGTCCGTGATGTGTTCCGTTCGCCGAAGTTTGGTGCGATCGCTGGTTGCATGGTTATCGAAGGTGTTGTCTTCCGTAACCGTCCGATTCGCGTACTGCGTGAAGACATCGTTATCTTCGAAGGCGAGCTGGAATCCCTGCGTCGCTTCAAGGATGACGCTTCCGAAGTTCGTGCCGGCATGGAATGCGGTATTGGCGTCAAGAGCTACAACGACGTCAAAGTCGGTGACAAGATCGAAGTCTTCGAGAAGGTCCAAGTGGCTCGCAGCCTCTAAGTCGCGAGCTATAGGAGCCATGGCAGGTCTTCGCATGCAAATGCCGCAGACCCTGTCATGGGCTCAACACGCAACGCCCGGTCCGACATCTGTCAGGCCGGGCGTTTGCCGCTTTCAGACCGCGAGGGTTTCGCCCCCGGTCAGTATCAGGTAGCAAAACCATGGCAAAAGAATATAGCCGTACCCAACGCATTGGCGATCAGATGCAGCGTGAGCTTGCTCAACTGATCCGTCGCGAAATCAAGGACCCGCGTGTCGGTCTGGTCACCATCACCGCTGTTGATGTCAGTCGTGATGTGGGTCATGCCAAGATCTTCATGACCGTCATGGGTCAGGACAGTGCCGAAGAAATCTCGCAGACCATCAAAGTGCTGAACTCCGCTGCGGGCTTCCTGCGTATGCAACTGGCCCGTGAAATGAAGCTGCGCAGCGTGCCTCAGTTGCACTTCCACTATGACGAAAGCGTCGTCCGTGGTGCGCACCTGTCGGCACTGATCGAGCGTGCTGTCGCCGAAGACGGGCAGCATGCCGGTGACGCGCCGCAAAGCACCAAGCCAGAAAGCAACGAGGAATAAGGCGTGGCTCAGGTCAAGCGCATTCGTCGTAACGTCAGCGGGATCATCCTGCTCGACAAACCGCTAGGCTTCACTTCCAACGCTGCCTTGCAGAAGGTGCGTTGGTTGCTCAATGCCGAGAAAGCTGGTCACACTGGCAGCCTCGATCCGTTGGCCAGCGGCGTACTGCCGTTGTGCTTTGGTGAGGCCACGAAGTTCTCGCAATACCTGCTCGATTCAGACAAGTCCTACGAAACTTTGGCGCAGCTGGGTAAAACCACGACTACCGGCGATGCCGAAGGTGAGGTTTTACAGACGCGTCCTGTGACCGTTGGTCGTGCCGATATCGAGGCGGTTTTGCCTGAATTTCGCGGTGAAATCAGTCAGATACCTCCGATGTACTCCGCGCTCAAGCGTGACGGGCAGCCGCTCTACAAGCTCGCCCGTGCCGGGGAAGTAGTGGAGCGTGAACCGCGTTCTGTTACTATTGCGCGCCTGGAATTGCTCGAAAGTGATGCAGACACTGCGCGCTTCTCGGTCGATTGCAGCAAAGGTACATATATACGTACCTTGGTTGAAGACATTGGTGAGAAACTGGGATGCGGTGCTTATGTCGCGCAACTGCGTCGTACACAGGCCGGACCTTTCAGCTTGACCCAGACGGTCACCCTGGAAGAGTTGGAGCAGGTGCACGCCGACGGCGGTAATGAAGCGGTTGATCGCTTCCTGATGCCATCGGACAGCGGTTTGCAGGACTGGCCGTTATTGCAGTTTTCGGAACACAGTTCGTTTTACTGGTTGCATGGTCAGCCAGTAAGAGCACCGGATGCGCCGCAGTTCGGCATGGTTCGGGTGCAGGATCACAATGGTCGCTTCATCGGTATCGGTGAAGTGAGCGAGGACGGGCGGATCGCGCCACGTCGTTTGATTCGGTCAGAATGACCGAACCTCGGGTCATGTGAATGATCCGGGAGAGGATGGCTGTTAACAGGCACGGTCATTCCTCATCTTTTAATACAAGGGTTTGCCCTTGGCCTGTTGAAACCGCTCTTCGGAACGGTTTCCTGATAAAAGGATTGCCCACATGGCACTCAGCGTTGAAGAAAAAGCTCAGATCGTAACCGACTACCAGCAAGCTGTTGGTGACACTGGTTCGCCAGAAGTGCAAGTTGCACTGCTGACCGCCAACATCAACAAACTGCAAGGCCACTTCAAGGCCAACGGTAAAGATCACCACTCGCGTCGTGGTCTGATCCGTATGGTAAACCAGCGTCGCAAGCTGCTGGATTACCTGAAAGGTAAGGACGTTAGCCGTTACAGCGCCCTGATCGGTCGTCTGGGTCTGCGTCGCTAATAACGACTCAGATAGAGGTTGGTTGTCTGCCGTCGTCTTACCGGTTATTTCGGTAAGGCTGGCAGGCTCCCAGCCTCTAGTTGTATCTGGACAGTCGTGGGGCCGATTCCCCGCACCGCCCAAGAATTCGCAAGAAACCAGTTCCCCAAGAGCCACAAAGAAGGTAGGAAACCGTGAACCCGGTAATCAAGAAATTTCAATTCGGTCAATCGACCGTAACCCTCGAGACTGGCCGTATTGCCCGTCAAGCTTCTGGTGCTGTATTGGTCACCGTTGACGATGACGTCACCGTACTTGTGACTGTGGTCGGCGCCAAGACAGCAGACCCAAGCAAAGGCTTCTTCCCTCTTTCCGTGCACTACCAGGAAAAAACCTACGCTGCAGGTAAAATCCCTGGTGGCTTCTTCAAGCGTGAAGGCCGTCCTTCCGAAAAAGAGACCCTGACTTCGCGCCTGATCGACCGTCCGATCCGTCCGCTGTTCCCAGAAGGCTTCATGAACGAAGTGCAGGTTGTCTGCACCGTCGTTTCCACCAGCAAGAAAACCGATCCGGACATCGCTGCGATGATCGGTACTTCGGCTGCCCTGGCTATCTCCGGCATTCCTTTCGACGGCCCGATTGGCGCTGCTCGCGTTGCTTTCCACGAAAGCACCGGTTACCTGCTGAACCCGACTTATGAGCAACTGAAGGCTTCGAGCCTGGACATGGTCGTAGCCGGTACCGAAGAAGCCGTTCTGATGGTTGAATCGGAAGCCAAAGAGCTGACCGAAGACCAGATGCTGGGCGCTGTACTGTTCGCCCACGACGAATTCCAGTCGGTGATCAAGGCTGTCAAAGAACTCGCCGCCGAAGCTGCCAAGCCTACTTGGGCCTGGGAAGCCAAGCCAGAAGCCACTGCGCTGCTGGGCGCTATCCGTGCCGAATTCGGCGACGCGATCTCGCAGGCTTACACCATCACTGTCAAAGCTGACCGCTATGCGCGTCTGGGCGAGCTGAAAGATCAGATCGTTGCCAAACTGGCCGTTGAAGAAGGCAGCCCCTCTGCCAGCGAAGTCAAAGCGGCTTTCGGCGAAATCGAATACCGCACCGTTCGCGAAAACATCGTTAACGGCAAGCCACGTATCGATGGTCGCGACACTCGCACTGTGCGTCCGCTGAACATCGAAGTCGGCGTTCTGCCGAAGACTCACGGTTCGGCTCTGTTCACCCGTGGCGAAACCCAGGCACTGGTTGTTGCCACTCTGGGTACCGCACGTGATGCGCAGCTGCTCGACACCCTCGAAGGCGAGAAAAAAGACCCGTTCATGCTGCACTACAACTTCCCTCCGTTCTCGGTGGGCGAGTGTGGTCGTATGGGCGGCGCTGGTCGTCGTGAAATCGGTCACGGCCGTCTGGCTCGTCGTTCGGTTCAGGCCATGCTGCCTGCTGCTGACGTGTTCCCGTACACCATCCGTATCGTTTCGGAAATCACCGAGTCCAACGGTTCCAGCTCCATGGCTTCCGTTTGCGGTGCTTCCCTGGCACTGATGGACGCTGGTGTACCGATGAAGGCTCCTGTTGCCGGTATCGCCATGGGTCTGGTTAAAGAAGGCGAGAAGTTCGCCATCCTGACCGACATCCTGGGTGACGAAGACCACCTGGGTGACATGGACTTCAAAGTAGCGGGTACCGCCAAAGGTGTTACCGCGCTGCAGATGGACATCAAGATCAAAGGCATCACCGAAGAAATCATGGAAATCGCTCTGGGCCAAGCCCTTGAAGCGCGCCTGAACATCCTCGGCCAGATGAACCAGATCATTGGTCAGTCGCGTACCGAACTGTCGGAAAACGCTCCGACCATGATCGCGATGAAAATCGACACCGACAAAATCCGTGATGTTATCGGTAAAGGCGGCGCGACCATCCGTGCGATCTGTGAAGAGACCAAAGCTTCGATCGACATCGAAGACGACGGCTCGATCAAGATCTTCGGCGAAACCAAGGAAGCAGCTGAGGCAGCACGTCAGCGCGTTCTGGGTATCACCGCTGAGGCTGAGATCGGTAAGATCTACGTCGGTAAGGTTGAGCGTATCGTCGACTTCGGCGCATTCGTCAACATCCTGCCTGGCAAGGACGGCCTGGTTCACATCTCCATGCTGAGCGACGCTCGCGTTGAGAAAGTGACTGACATCCTGAAAGAAGGCGAGGAAGTCGAAGTGCTGGTGCTGGACGTCGACAACCGTGGCCGTATCAAGCTGTCGATCAAAGACGTTGCTGCTGCGAAAGCATCGGGCGTCTGATCTGTCGATCAGTAAGCTTTGAAAAAAGGATCCTTCGGGATCCTTTTTTTATGTGTGTAATTAAGTAGTTACGGAACTTTGTTGCTAAGTGGGTAAAGCATGCATCTTGCACGCGAAAGTATTACCCAGCGGGCAATCTGCACGATTCTGAAAATTACAAAATATACTAACTTGTTGATTTATATAGATATATTTCTTACCGATAAACTGGCACACCGTTTGCGATATATACCAGTAACCCTGCTGCCACTTGCTGGCGCAGTTTCTGAGAAAAACAGGAGTTACTCGTATGAAGAAGTTCGCTATTGCTGCTGCCACCGCTACTGCACTGACTCTGACTATGGCCAACGCTGCCTTCGCTCAGACTTCCGCTACCCCAATGGTTGTAGCTGCTAACACTACTACTCAAGAAGTGAAACAAGACACTTCTGATACCTGGATCACCACCAAGGTTAAAGCTGATCTGCTGACCGAAAAAGGCATCCCAGGTTCGGACATCAAGGTAGAAACCAAGAACGGCGTGGTTTCCCTGTCCTCCGAGGTTAAAGTAACCGAAACTCAAAAAACTACAGCTGTTGCCATCGCCAAGAAAATCAAAGGCGTTAAAGGCGTTACCGCTGAAGCTCTGAAAGCTGAGTAATCAGACATTCATCGCTGAACGAGTAAAGGGATTGGCGGGTAACCTGGATGGGTAACCGCTGATTCTGGAAAGGTTCATGCGAAGGACCACAAGGATGTGGTCATTAAAAGCCCCGGCGGAAACGTCGGGGCTTTTTCTATTGGTGTGGCCCTACTCGACGTGGGACCGGCTTTAGCCGGGAAGGCAGCATTCAGAGTGATACAAATGCGACGGCTGTGCGGGCCTCTTCCCGGCTAAAGCCGGTCCCACGTCTGAACGCGGTATTCCCTAATTCCCCCGCTTGCTGTCGATCCTTACCAGTCGACCGCCCTCAAAGCGCAGGTATTGATACATGCCGTGGTCTGGTCCGTAGATCCACTCTTCTATTCTCACCTGCTCAGACTGGCGATAATTGCCGCTGAAGGTCTCCTTGGAGCCAATAACTTCCTGGCTCACCGGTGCGCCGCACTTTTGCTGTACTTCAAATGCACGATCACCGGCGCTGATGAGCTGGCTCCCGCAGCGCAAGGTCGAAGCCTCAGCAGAAGCGCAAACCGCAAGCAAGGCGAAGCATGAAATCAAATAGGTGCGCATAGTTACTCACTGTCCAGATGCAATGGGCTGATCACGCCGCCGTCTTTCTCTGCCTGACCCAGCCTGGCATCGACAAAGTAGACGCGCTCGTCTTCGAGCTTGCCCTTATCTACCAGATAATCCTTGACGCTGCTGGCTCGGTTCTGCCCCAGTTCGCGCAAGAGTACTTCGTTGCCGCTCCAGAACTGAATAATCTCGGCGCGCATCTTGTTCGAGCGCTCTTCCTTACCCAGATCCGCCCATTGTGCTGCCGGCTGTTTTTTCAGGCGAGCACGATATATACCTTCCAGCATTGGCGCTTTTTCGCTGTCAGGCACATCAACCATGGCCGCCCTGGCCGGGACCTTGTCGCCGCGTCGCTGGAGGATCTTGTAGTAGGTGTACTGGTATTCGCGTTCCAGCCGCTGCTGGGCGAGGAATGGGCCATCGCTGCTCGCTGCGCTGGTGCCTTCAATCTCAAGACGCAGGGTAGGGCGTTCCTTGAGGGCTGCTGCGAGTTTATCCAGTGCTTTCTGAGTGTCCGGGCTCAAGTCGGTGGCACCTGGCGCAAACCTGACGCTGCTCAGGTCCTCAGAGCCTCCACCGCTGACCAGCCCACCAATGAACTTGAATGGCGCAGCGGCGGCACGGACCACCAGATTACGCAGGGTCTGCCAGACAATCGGCATGACGCTGAACTGCGGGTTGTTCAAATCCCCTGAGACCGGCAACTCAATGGATATCTTCCCGTTCGTGTCCTTGAGCAGGGCGACTGCCAGCTTGAGTGGAAGATCCACTGCGTCAGGGCTATCCACTTTCTCACCCAGTTCCAACTGCTCGACCACAACCTTGTTTTCAGCCTGCAGTTGGCCTTTGGTGATCTTGTAATGCAGGTCCAGATTGAGGCGGCCCTTACGAATGCGATACCCGGCAAACTTGCCCGAGTACGGCGTGAGCGTGGTCAGCTCCACCCGTTTGAAGCTGGTGGCGATGTCCAGCGCCGACATCGGATCGAAAGGGTTCAAGCTGCCTTTGATGGTCACCGGCGCATAGCGATCGACCTTGCCATTGACGTTAACCGTGGCGGGATTGGACTGGCGATTATCCAGCGTGCCAATACGACCGTTGAGTTGCTGAATGGCTGTTGCGAAGTTCGGTGTCAGGCTGAAGTCCGCGAAGTTGGCTGAGCCGTCATTAATATTCACTTCGCCGATCCGAATGCCCAGCGGTTTTTCCTTGCTGGCTGACGCGCTGGTCTTGGCGGCCGGTGTCTTATCCGCCGGTTGCGGGATCAGCAGGTCATCGATGTTGGTCGTCCGGTCATTGTTAATCATGAAGCGGGCGTAAGGCTGCTCCAGATTGACCTTGGCGATATTCAGCGCGTTACCATGCTCATAGTTGAGGCCTTCCAGCGTCAGCTTTTGCCACTTGAGGAAGTCGCGTTTTTTCAGCGTATCCAGCGTGTGCAACTGCTCGACCTGCGCTTTGCCGTTGATGCTGAAGGCCAGTGGCTCAGTGCTTTTGAGATCGACGGCCAGATCGCTGCCCAGCATGCCGCTGCGCAGTTCCAGTTGAATGAACGGGCTGATGTAGGCCTGAGCAACACGCAGGTCGATATCTTTAGTGGCGACCTGCAGTTTTGCGCTGACCGGATTCAGATTGACGTCACCTGCGGCGGTAATCTTGCCTTGCTTACCCACGCCGGTATCGAGCTTCAGGGTAAACGGTGATTTGTTCAGGCTATCGAAGTTCTGCAGGTCCAGATTCAACGGGCCGAGATCCAGTGCTACCGGCTCTTTCTGGCTGCGGTCTGCAAGGTGAACCTGATAATCACGCAGTTGCACGTCTTTGAGCAGTACCTGCCATGGCTTGGAGGCTTCAGCAGGTTTGGCGGCTGGGGATTGTACGTCCGCTGTAGCGGGTGCAGGTGCGGCCTTGTCGTCCACCGCTGGTTTCGGCGCAGGTGTAGCGGCGGGTTTAGCCGCAGGTTTGGCAGGCTGACTGGCAAACAGCTTTTGCCAGTCCAACTGACCATCAGCCTCCAGCGCTGCCCAGGTTTCTAGCTTGGTGCTGCGAATCTTGCCGACAGTGACCAGTTGTTTGGCCAGGTCGATTGAGCTGTCGGTGACGTCCAGACGCTGCAAGCGTGCCAGCGGACGCCCGTCGGGAGCGTCAATGGCGAACGGCGCAATGCTGAGCGCGGTGTTTGTCAGTTTGAGTTCGGTTTCTTTCGAAAGATTGAGCGAATAGGCGGTGCTGAAATTGAGCAGGCCGTCTTTCAACACCAATGGCACCGCATCACGCACATAAGGCCACCAGACCTTCATCTTGCCGTCGGTAACTTTCAGTGTGCCTTCAGAGGTAATCGGCACCAGACTGATGCGTCCGACCCAGTCGATCTGCCCACCTTCGGGGCCCGCAGCAACCAGGGTCATGTCCGCGTTGTCTTCGGGCAGTGTGCTGAGGTTTTTTAGCTCAAGGTTTAGCTTGTCGTAAAGAAACTCGATCGGTTCGCTGGGCCGCAGGTCCTGAAAATGCACGTAGCCTTCAGCCAGCTTGATCTCATCGATACGCAGCGGGAAAGGCTTGCTGGCGGGTTCATCAGGGACTGCTGGTTCGCTCGGCGGCAAATTGAACAGTTGAGTCAGGTTCAGGGTGCCGTCCTTGCCGAACAACAGTTCTGTCTTGGGCTTGACCAGCTCAACGGCCTGCAAGTGCAGGGCTTGAGTCCACAGGCTGTCGATCTGCAGATTGGTGTAGAGCTTTTCGAAACCGACTTGCTCTTTGCCCGGTACGCCGACATTCAGACCCCATAACGTCAGCTCGAGGCTGTAAGGATTGAACTCAATACGCTCTAGACGTGCCGGGACTGTGGAATAGGTGGCCAGTTGTTGGTTGGCAATGCGCAAACCAACTCCGGGCAAAATCAGAAAGCCCAGAGCGCTATAGAGTCCGAAGACGACCAGTAAGGTGCCAATCGTGCGTATCAATCCTTTGGACATGTGAGGCGTCGTCTCTCTTTATCGGACTTTATGGGAGCTCCTTGGAGTATGGCATGCCAATCTGGTTCCGAAGGCACTGCCTCTCCATGTCGTAGGATATTTCCCTAAACTCCGTAAGGTAATCAGAGTTGCAAGATCAGGGTCTTCAGCGGCGGCTGATTGTCCATTGAAGGGAAGTCAGCAGCTGGCTGCAGGACCTGCCAATCGCGGACCGGGCGGCCACTCTTGGTGGCGCATCGCAATACCTGCTCGCGCCAATCCTCCATGCTGACTTTTGCCAGATTGTTGCAGCAGATCAGTACGCCATTCTCGGCGGTCGTCAGTAGCGCTGGCTTGAGCAGGCTTTGATAGTCGCGCAGCAGGTCTACCGTTCCGAAAGCGCTTTTCGCCCACGCGGGCGGGTCGAGCAGGACGAGGTCGTACTGGCGCTGTTCGAGTTTCACGTAATCGGGCAGTTTTTGACCGCGTCGCTGCGTGATGGGCAAGCCAGCCAATTGGCGTATCGCCGGAAAGTAATCGGACTGAATGAAAGACATACCGGGTAGTTGCGGATTAAGTGCGCCGTTTTCGCGACCGACTGCCAGGTTGCCTTCGGCGAAGTCCAGGTTACATACCTCGCTGGCACCGCCCGCTGCTGCACTCAGGCCAACCCCGCAGGTGTAAGCAAACAGGTTGAGCACGCTCTTGCCTTGGCTGTGTTGTTTGACCCAACCCCGTGTATTGCGAAGGTCCAGAAACAGCAACGGATCCTGCCCGGCATGTCGCCCACGCACGCGGTAATTGAGGCCCCATTCGTGGCCGATCAGGTCTTCAAGCGCTGCGGGTTCGGCTTTGTAGACCGCGTCTTCGCGGTCAATCCGTGAGTTGCCTTGGGAGCGATCGTTGTAAACCAGCAACAAATCCAGACCCAGTCGGGTATTCACGGCAGTGTGCAGCTCAAGCAAAGTGTCGCGCTCAAGGCGAGTATGAAAGCTTTGCACCAGCAATTGTGGGCCGTAACGGTCGATGGTCAGGCCGCTGGCGCCTTCCTGGCTGCCGTGGAACAGCCGATAACAATCCGTGCCTTGCTGATGCAGCTCGGCGAGCAAAGGTTGGCGGTTATCGAGGGCGACGCTGAGCGCCTGAATCAAGGAGGACATGCAAAGCGCCTTGGCTGGATGTAGGCGCGGCAGTTTATCAGGTAAGGCCTGATTTCAGGTTGTGAATACAATCCTTGTGGGAGCGGGGCTTGCCCGCGATGCATATGTCGCAATTCGAAGGCAGACCGACTTATCGTTTATCGTCGGAATGCCGCCCAGACCAAGCTCTGCTCCCACAATTTGTATTTCAATTCAGCTTTCGATTATCGCGCCAACGCCAGCGCTACGCCCTGTCCGCCACCGATACACAGCGTCGCGAGGCCTTTTTTGGCGTCGCGTTTGATCATCTCGTGGAGCAGAGTGACCAGTACACGGCAGCCTGATGCACCAATCGGATGACCCAACGCGATAGCGCCGCCGTTGACGTTGACCTTGGCCATGTCCCAACCCAGTTCCTTGCCGACTGACAGCGCTTGCGCGGCGAAGGCTTCGTTGGCTTCGATCAGCTCCAGTTGCTCAATCGACCAACCGGCTTTGTCGAGACAGCGACGGGTCGCGCTGACCGGGCCGATGCCCATGATCGCCGGGTCTACACCCGCATTGGCGTAGGCGGCGATTCGCGCCAGTACCGGCAGGCCCAACGCTGCAGCCCTGGACGCACTCATCAGGATCACCGCGGCTGCGCCATCGTTGAGCGAAGACGCATTACCAGCCGTTACCGAGCCGTCTTTCTTGAAGGCAGGTTTGAGCTTGCCCAGGGTTTCAGCGGTGGTGCCTGCGCGTGGTTGCTCGTCTGTTGCAAAGGCAACCGGGTCGCCTTTGCGCTGGGGAATCAGAATCGGTGTGATCTCGTCGACGAAGCGCCCACCTTCAATTGCGGCCACAGCTTTCTGCTGAGAAGACGCGGCGAAGGCATCTTGGGCTTCGCGGCTGATTTCGTACTTGTCGGCCAGGTTCTCAGCAGTGATGCCCATGTGATAGTCATTGAATGCATCCCACAAACCATCGCTGATCATGGTGTCCACCAGCGTGCTGTGGCCCATGCGCAGACCGGTTCGAGCACCGGGCATGACGTAGTTGGACAGGCTCATGTTTTCCTGACCGCCGGCAATGATCACTTCGGCATCGCCGCAGCGGATCGCCTGGGTCGCCAGATGCAGAGCTTTGAGGCCCGAGCCGCAGACTTTATTAAGAGTCATTGCCGGAACGGCAAATGGCAGGCCCGCTTTGATCGCCGCCTGGCGCGCCGGGTTCTGCCCCGCGCCCGCAGTGAGCACCTGACCCATGATGACTTCATCGACCTGTGCGCCATCCAGCCCGGTCTGCGTCATAAGCTGGCGGATAACCGCTGCGCCCAGATCGACTGCGGATACATTCGCCAGTGAACCCTGGAAACTCCCGACAGCGGTACGAGTGGCGGCAACGATAACGACGTCTTGCATGGCGCGGATCCTCATTCTTATTGGGTTTTACGTCAGGCCAGAGCAGACGGCCTGATTCGTTGTGATCAGGAAGGCATGTTGGCACAGAAGGCGGGCCAGCTTCCAACCGAGAACTGCCCGGTTCTGGTTCTGTGATTAAAGCCCCATTCGCCGTCGTGCCCGATGAATGGAGGCATTGCGAACCGCCCAGCGCAACACCGGCGCGCTGCGTTTTACCCCTGCGCGGATCATGCGGCGCTTGAGTGCGGTTTGCTGCACCCCCAGCATGTCGCTCGCCCAGTGCGGTAACAGATCAATGCCCGCCTGCATCATCAGCGCGCCCATGGGCTTGGCCAATAAGCTCGGCGCGGGCGCATTCAGCAGAATTTGCAGCACTTCCCGGCTGCGCATGTCGCACAGCAACTGAGGCCGTATCTGTTCGAGATATTCAGCAATGGCCCGTACCGAGCGGGGCACGTTCCGGGCGCCTAAACGTTCTGCGATCACGGCAGTTTCGTCGTAGTACTTATCCTGATCTGCCAATGACAATTCCGGATTCAGGTAACGAAGATGCGCCGCGAGAAAGTTGCTGACTTCGGCCACGTGCACCCACGTCAGCAGATCTGGATCACTTGCAGCGTAAGGTCGGCCATCCGGCGCTGTACCGGTAACGTTTAAGTGGATGGTCCGGACTTTATCGATCAGCCAGTTGGCGTCGTGGGTAGAGCCGAACGTGGTGCCCGAAATGAACTGCCCGGTGCGCCGCAGCCGACCGAGCATGTCCTGGCGGAAGTTGGAGTGATCCCACACGCCAGCCAACGCCAAGGGATGCAGGGCTTGCAGCATCAGCGCGCTGATGCCGCCGATCAACATGGAGGGGAAGTCGCCATGTACTTGCCAGCAAATGGCTTCTGGCCCGAACAGACCCGGATCGCCCTTGGGATTTTCCAGATCGAGTTGGCCAAGTGACAAGCCCGTAAGGCTCATCACCTGGGTTTCGATACGACTGCGGATGAATTCCATGGGGGCTCGTTAACAACGCTTTCAGGAGTGGTAAACGCGATAGCAGGACAAGCGCATACCCTTGGGAGGCTTGCCCGCGATTCAGGCGCTGCTGTTGTTCAGGCAGGTTGTGTAAACCTTCATCGCGAGCAAGCTCGGCTGCCACAGGGTATTTAATTTCAATTCGAGAGCATGGTCGTTGCCGCACTCCTTGGCAGCGACCATGCCCCGCTTCGCTCAACGATTCAAGCGTTTGTCGATCAGCCCCTCTACCACGCTGGGATCAGCCAGGGTCGAGGTGTCTCCCAGGGAGTCGAGTTCATTGCAGGCGATCTTGCGCAAAATGCGCCGCATGATCTTGCCCGAGCGGGTTTTCGGCAGGGCCGGAGCCCACTGAATCAGCTCCGGTTTGGCAAAGCTGCCGATTTCTGTGCTGACATGGGCCAGCAATTGTTTCTTCAACTCATCGTTGGCATCGACACCGTCCATCGGCGTGACAAAGGCATAAATACCCATGCCTTTAACGTCGTGCGGATAACCGACCACAGCGGCTTCAGCGATGCTGTCGTGCAGCACCAGCGCGCTCTCGACTTCTGCCGTGCCGATGCGGTGGCCAGACACGTTGATCACATCGTCAACACGGCCGGTGATCCAGTAATCGCCATCTTCATCGCGTCGCGCGCCGTCACCTGTGAAGTAGTAGCCGGGGAAGGGCTTGAAGTAGGTGTCGATCATGCGCTGATTATCGCCATAAACACTGCGGATTTGCCCCGGCCAACTTGCTTTGATCACCAACAGCCCGCTGGTCGGACCCTCGATCACTTTGCCTTTTTCGTCCAGCAGAACGGGCTGCACGCCAAACATCGGTTGGGTCGCGCAACCCGGCTTGATTGGGCTGTTGCTGATCAGCGGGGTCATCATGATGCCGCCGGTTTCGGTCTGCCACCATGTATCGATGATAGGGCAGCGCTCTTTGCCTACCTCGCGGAAATACCATTCCCACGCTTCCGGGTTAATCGGCTCGCCGACGCTGCCGAGCAGTCGCAGGCTTTCACGGGAAGTGGATTGCAGCGGTTTCGGACCTTCACGCATCAAGGCGCGCAAGGCGGTTGGCGCTGTGTAGAAGATATTGACCTGATGTTTGTCGATGACCTGCCAGAACCGCGAAGCGTCGGGATAGTTGGGCACGCCCTCGAACATCAACGTGGTCGCGCCGTTGGCCAGCGGTCCGTACGCGATGTAGCTGTGGCCAGTGACCCAGCCGACGTCGGCGGTACACCAGAACACCTCGCCATCACGGTAATCAAAAGCGTACTTGAAGGTCATGGCGGCTTGTAGCAGGTAGCCGCCGGTGGAGTGCAGCACGCCCTTGGGTTTACCGGTGCTGCCGGAGGTATAGAGAATGAAGAGCGGATCTTCGGCGTCCATCTCTTCGGGTGGACAGTCGTCGCTGACGCTGGCCAGGCTTTCGTGATACCAGATGTCCCGGTCGGCCACCCAGTCGACTTTGCCCTTGGTTCGCTGCACCACCAGGACGGTGCTGACGTTCGGGCAGCTTTGCAGCGCCTTGTCGACGTTTTGTTTCAGCGGGACTTGCTTGCCACCGCGCACGCCTTCGTCGGCGGTGATCACGGTGTGGCAGTCGGCGTCGAGAATCCGGTCGCGCAGGGCTTCAGGCGAGAAACCCCCGAACACCACCGAATGCACTGCGCCAATGCGCGTACAGGCCAGCATTGCGTAGGCGGCTTCCGGGATCATCGGCATGTAGATGCAAACCCGATCGCCTTTTTTAACGCCTCGGCTTTTCAGCACGTTGGCCAGTCGGGCGACGTGGTGGTGGAGCTGTTTGTAGGTGATTTCAGCGGAGTCGGCGGGATTGTCGCCTTCCCAGATAATCGCAGTCTGGTCGCCGCGATTCTTCAGATGGCGGTCGATGCAGTTGTAGCTGACGTTGAGTCTGGCGTCTTTGAACCATTGGGCTGAGCCCGTTTTGATGTCGGTTTCCTGCACGGCGCTCCAGGGAGCAAACCAGTCGAGAAACTGTTTGGCCTGCTCGGTCCAGAACTGATCGGGCTGCTCAATGGATTGGCGGTACAAGCGCTGATAATCAGAATGGCTGAGTTGTGCAGCCTGGCGCACGGCTTCTGCCTTGGGGAACTTGCTGATGTCGAACATGACGGTTCCTTATTCTTGTGGAGTCATCAAAGAATAGGAGCTTGTTGGGGCGGGGTGGGTTCAATTGGGTAGGGATGACACGTGCCCGCTCTGTAGGAGCTGCCGAAGGCTGCGATTGGCTGTGTGTCAGGCTGGCCGCCTTCGCAGCCTTCGGCAGTTGCTACAGACGTGGCTTTGTTGTTACGAACGCTAACGAAATGGGCGAAATATAGGCCGATTCCGACAGACTTCTCCCTTTCCTCTGAGTGAAGTTTCCTAGAAAATCCTGACCCCTTGCGTGGGTGGATTTTGCTCTCTAGGCTGCGCCGGTCACTGCTCATCAGTGATCGGGTTTAGCAGCCTGTTTCGCAATTTCTACGACGCGCTTTACCGCTTATGGCGGCTTTGCGTGGGGCACTTTCGAGTGCGCCGGTTTTGTAGGTTGCGCCGGTCTGCTAACCCGCGACAAAGTCGCCACCCTTGTTTGTTTAGCAGCGAATATCCGGTGGCCTTAACGTGAGGCAACCTATATGAAAAAAGTAACGCCGGATCCACCAGACATTTCCCTCGAAGAATCCCTGCTGCACGTCAGCGAACTCCTGCGTTGCGCCGCCGCGACGGCGTACGAGTCCGGTGACAGCCTCAACGGCCCGAAGCGCGACCTGGCGTTTTCGGTGGTGCATTTGATTGGCATGGCCAGAACTGAACTGGATCGCTCGTTGGCGCGGATTGAGGCGCACTGAATCTGGCTTGCAATACCATCCATTTGGGAGCGGGACTTGGTCTGGGCGGCATTCTGACGATAAAGGCGCCTCGGTCTGTCAGGTGCACCGGGGCGCCGTTATCGCGGGCAAGCGCGCTCCTACAAGGGCTTAAAACACAAAACCCGCCGTCTCTTGCGAGAGCAGCGGGTCTGGGTGTTGCTTGAGGCCAATCAGCCGCGGTGACGGCCGCGGAAGTAGTTGATCAGGCCTTGGGTCGATGCATCGTCGGCAGGTTCGTCGGTGCCGCCGGTCAGGCGCTGATAAACAGCTTTACCCATTTCCTTGCCCAGCTCCACGCCCCATTGGTCAAAGGCGTTGATGCCCCAAACTACGCTCTGCACGAACACCTTGTGTTCATACATAGCCACCAGCGCACCCAGGCGGCGAGGGCTGATGCGCTCGACCACCAGGGTGTTGCTCGGACGGTTACCTGGAATGACCTTGTGCGGTGCAAGCTTCTGCACATCGTCTTCGCTCAGGCCTTTGTCACGCAGTTCGGCTTCGGCTTCGGAGCGGGTTTTGCCGATCATCAGGGCCTGACTCTGGGACAGGCAGTTGGCGTACAGCCACTGATGGTGATCGGAAACCGGGTTGAAGCTGACAATCGGCACGATGAAATCAGCCGGGATCAGTTGGGTACCTTGGTGCAGCAGCTGGTGATAAGCATGCTGGCCGTTGCAACCTACGCCGCCCCAGATCACCGGGCCAGTGTCAGTCAGCGCAGGCGTGCCATCCTGACGGACGCTTTTGCCGTTGGATTCCATGTCCAGCTGTTGCAAGTGCTTGGTGATGTTACGCAGGTAGTGGTCGTAAGGCAGGATCGCGTGACTCTGCGCGCCCCAGAAATTACCGTACCAGACGCCCAGCAAGCCCAGCAGCACCGGCATGTTCTGCTCGAAAGGTGCTGTCAGGAAATGTTGGTCCATGGAATACGCACCGGACAACAGTTCCTTGAAGTTGGACATGCCGATGGCCAATGCAATCGGGAGGCCAATGGCCGACCACAGCGAGTAACGACCGCCAACCCAGTCCCACATCGGGAAGATGTTCTCTTCGCGAATTCCGAATGCCACCGCTGCAGCGTTGTTGCTCGACACGGCAATGAAGTGACGATACAGCTCTGCTTCGGAACCGCCTTGTGCCAGATACCAGGCACGCGCTGCGGTCGCGTTTTTGAGGGTTTCCAGCGTGGTAAAGGTTTTCGACGATACGATGAACAGCGTCGTCTCGGCGCGCAGCTTCATGGTCAGCTCGTGGAATTCACTGCCATCGATGTTCGCCAGATAATGGCAGCGCACGCCTTTTTGCGCGTAGGACAGCAGCGCTTCAGACACCAGCTCAGGACCGAGGAACGAACCACCAATGCCAATGTTCACCACGTCGGTGATCGGCTTTTCGGTGTAACCGCGCCACAGGCCATCGTGAATGCGCCCGACCAGATCAGTCATCTGGTTGAGTACTTTGTGCACTTCAGGCATCACGTTGACGCCGTTGACCTGCAGCTTGTCGCCCACCGGACGACGCAATGCGGTGTGCAGTGCCGGACGGCCTTCGGATGAGTTGACCAGTTCGCCGTCGTACTGCGCCTTGATGGCGTCTTTGAGGCCCACTTCATTGGCCAGCTTGACCAGCAAGTCGCGTGTTTCGGTATTGATCAGGTTTTTCGAGTAATCGAGAAACAGTCCGCAACTGCTCAGGGTGAATTGGCTGAAACGCTGCGGGTCAGCATTGAACGCTTCGCGCATGCTGAAATCCTGCATGGCTTGGCGGTGTTGGTTCAGCGCCTGCCATGCGGGCAGGGCGGTCACGTCAGAAGGGGTGCGGTAGTACGCCATCGCTGCGGGTTTCCTTGTACTTGGAACTGGCTAAACACTGAAAGCGAAGATAAGCAGACTTTTTAATCGTGGCACCAAGACTAAACATAATGTGCGGCTGTGTCTGCGCCTGAACTGCTTGGTGCCCGGTACTATTTCACACGTTGCTGTCTGTTGGATGAACAGCAACCGTATTTGGTGCGTCAGGCAACCGGTACGAATAGGGCATTGCGGGTGTGGCTAAGTTCATTGCTGTAGGACCACCTTCAGCCGGGAGAGGGCCGATACATTCGCTGCACATCCTTCGTGGGAGCAATGTCCTCGCGGCTAAAACCACTCCTGTCAAAAAAATATAACTACCTGATTTGGAATGCTTTTTACTGTAGGAACTCACGAGCGCCGCGAGGCAGCGACAGCGATCTGCCTGATACACCGCCATCGCGGCCTCGCGGCCTCGCGGTGCTCGTGCGCTCCTACAGGTCATGTGTATACCCCGAGACAGCGCGGTGCCATGGACACCGGGGCCGCTCCTACGAGGATGGTGTCAGTTAAGGCCTCAATGCTCCCGGTTCAAATGCAGGTTGTCGATCAGCCGGGTCTTGCCCATAAACGCTGCCGCCAGAACCACCAGATCGCCATCTTGCTCAGTCGCAGGACGCAGGCTGGTGGCTTCGCGGATTTCCAGATAGTCGGGCCGAAATCCTGCAGCTTCGAGCTGGCGCTTGCCCGCATCCAGCAAGGTAGCGAAGTCTTTGTCGCCGCCATCAACCGCTGCGCCGATCTGCTGGATGACCTTGTAAAGCACAGGCGCGGTCGCGCGCTGTTCTTCATTGAGATAACCGTTGCGCGATGACAGCGCCAGGCCGTCGTCGGCGCGAACGGTAGGTTCACCGATGATCTGGATCGGCATGTTCAGGTCGCGAACCAGCGCGCGGATGACAGCCAGTTGCTGGAAGTCTTTTTCGCCGAACACGGCCAGATCAGGCTGGACCATGTTGAACAGCTTGCTGACAACCGTCGACACACCGTCGAAATGGCCGGGGCGACTGGCACCGCACAGACCTTCGGAAATAACCGGCACGCTGACCACGGTCTGATCCGTCATGCCATGCGGGTACATTTCTTCTACGTTAGGCGTGAACAGCAAATGACAGCCCGCTTCGATCAGTTTTTCCTGATCGGCGGCCAGTGTGCGAGGGTAGGTCGCGAGGTCTTCGTTGGGGCCGAACTGCATCGGGTTGACGAAAATGGTCGCTACGACGAAGTCAGCGCGTTGTGCTGCTTTGGTCACCAGGGCCGCATGGCCGCTGTGCAGATTGCCCATGGTAGGCACCAGGCCGATCCGTTTGCCTTCACTGCGCGCACGAGCGATAGCAGCGCGCAATTCGCGTACGGTTTTTACTGTGTTCATGCCGAGAATCCGTGTTCAGTGCCGGGGAAGCTGACGTCTTTGACTGCGCTGACATAGGCGCGCAACGCTGCCTGGATGTCAGGCTGGCCGATCATGAAGTTCTTCACGAACTTGGGCACGCGCCCGGTAATTGAAAGGCCAAGCATGTCATGCATGACCAGCACCTGACCGTCAGTGGCGCTGCCCGCGCCAATGCCGATGACCGGTATTTTCACCGCATGGCTGATTTCCTGAGCCAGCTCGCTCGGCACGCACTCCAGTAGAATCATCGCCGCACCTGACTGTTCCAGGGTGATCGCGTCAGCACGCATTTGCCGCGCCTGGGTTTCCAGACGGCCCTGAACCTTGTAACCGCCCAGTACATTGACCGATTGCGGGGTCAGACCCATGTGCGCGCAGACAGGAATGCCGCGATCGGCCAGCAGCCGAATCGACTCAGCCAGCCACGCTGCACCTTCAATCTTGACCATGTGCGCACCGGCTTGCATTAGCGCAGCGCTGTTGGCGTAGGTTTGCTCAAGGGTGGCGTAGGACATGAAGGGCAAGTCAGCCATGATCAGCGCGCCCTGATTGCCGCGTTTAACGCTGGCAACGTGATACGCCATGTCGGCGGTGGTGACGGGCAGCGTGCTGTCATGTCCTTGCAGGACCATCCCCAACGAGTCGCCGACCAGCAGGATTTCGACGCCGGCCTCGTTGGCGGCATGGGCAAAGGTCGCGTCATAGCAGGTCAGCATGGTGATCTTTTCACCTTTCTGCTTGAGTGCCTGCAACGACGTTACGGTGATATCTGGCATGGAAAAGTCCTCTGTCAGGCGCGGTGAACACTACGGCGAGCAGCGCGTGAGATTCATCCTGGATAAGCAGGTACACCGTCGTGTGCGGTGTTTGAAAGCTGCCTGCTTGCGCCCATAAGCCAGCGAACGGGCTGGCGGGACGCCTATCTTCGTGACGAGGGGGGATTAAGTCAATTGCCTGCATTACTGGTTGAGCTACCGGATCAGCGCTGTGTTACCGGGCGCCTGGCTATTACGCCTTAGGCACCAAACGCTCAATGCCTTCAAACGGGCATCGGGTCAGTAATTTGCTCAGGGAGCGGCCGTCGGCCAGTTGCAAATCGGGCGCAAGTTCAGCCAGCGGGTAAAGCACGAAAGCCCGGGCCTGCATGTGGTAATGCGGCACTTTGAGGCGTGGTTCGTCGATCAGGCGCTCGCCGAATACCAGAATATCGAGGTCCAGTGTCCGCGGGCCCCAGCGCTCGGTGCGTTCACGGCCTTGGTCCAGTTCGATGGCCTGGAGCGCGTCGAGCAGGGCAAGAGGTTCCAGGGTGGTGTCCAGCGCAGCAACGGCGTTGGTGTAACGCGGCTGGTTGGGCAACAGCGAGTCACTTAAATAAAAGGACGAAACGCCAACCCACTTGCTCTGCGGCAGCCTTGCCAATGCCCTGATGGCATGGCGCAGTTGCTCGGCGGGGGCAGCCAGATTGCTGCCCATACCTATATAGACGCGTTCCAAGCTGTGTTACTCGCCTGATGCAGCCGGTTCGCCACCGGCACGCTTGCGTTTGGCGCCGCTGCTGCGACGACGTTTACGCGGGGCACCCGCTTCGGGTTTACTGCCCAGTTCGCTGATCATAGTCCGACGTTCGCTGTCGTTGGCGTCCTGATAGTCAGTCCACCAATCGCCCAGGCCGTCGGTTTCTTCGCCGGCGCTTTCACGCAGCAGCAAGAAGTCGTAACCGGCCCGGAAGCGCGGGTTGTCGAGCAACAGGTCGGCACGCTTGCCGGAGCGGCGCGGCAGACGTTCCTGCATGTCCCAGATTTCCCGGATCGGCATGGTGAAGCGCTTCGGAATCGCGATACGCTGGCACTGCTCGAGGATCAGCTCGTTGGCCGCTTCCTGCATGGCAGGGATTGGCGGCATGCCGCGTTCTTGCAGGCGCAACACTTTGGCTGGCAGCGCAGGCCACAGCAGGGCCGCGAACAGGAATGCCGGAGTCACCGGTTTGTTCTGTTTGATCCGCAGGTCAGTGTTGGCCAACGCCTGGCTGATCAGTGTGTGGGTATAAGTCGGACGGTATTCCAGAGCCTTGGCGCTGGCCGGGAATAGCGGGTCGAACAGTTCCAGATCCACCAGCATTTCAAAGGTGGGTTCGGCGTAACCGGACAGGAACAGCTTGAGCACTTCTTCGAACAAGCGTGCCGACGGAATATCGCGCAGCATCGGTGCCAGAGGACGAATCGGCGTGGCGCTGTGCTTTTCGATACCGAAGTCCAGCTTGGCGGCGAAACGCACGGCGCGCAGCATGCGGACCGGGTCTTCCTTGTAACGCTGTTCTGGATCGCCAATCAGGCGGATCAGGCGATTGCGAATGTCGTGTACGCCGTTGGCGTAGTCGAGGATGCGCTCGCTGACCGGATCGTAATACAGGGCGTTGATCGTGAAATCGCGGCGTTGGGCATCGTCTTCAAGAGTACCGTAAACGTTGTCGCGCAGAATCCGGCCGCTTTCGTTACGCGAGGACTGGTTGCTGTCCTCTTCTTCGTCGTCTTGCGGATGATTGGCGCGGAATGTGGCGACTTCGATGATTTCACGACCGAAATGGATGTGAACCAGCTTGAAGCGACGGCCAATGATGCGGGCGTTACGGAATTCGGCACGGACCTGTTCAGGCGTGGCGCTGGTGGCGACGTCGAAATCCTTGGGCGTGATGTTCAACATCAGGTCACGAACGCAGCCGCCGACCAGATAGGCCTGATAGCCGGCATTTTGCAGGCGCTCAACGATATTCACCGCATAACGGCTGAATTGACCGCGTTGCAGCGAGTGTTGGCTGCTGTTGAGCACTTCAGGCGTGCTGCGAATATGTTGCTGCGGTTTACGCAGTGGAGTACGGAATGACTGGAACAGCTTCTTCAGCATGGGATGCACTGTTTGAAGGAATATTCGGCCATAAACGAAGAATGACCGCATGATGGGCGGGGATTCTAGCATTTAGTCAGGGGATGGTGTAGGAAGCTGCGCGATGGCGTTAAACCCAGTAGAGCTATGTGATTGTCTGTAGGAGCGCACGAGCACCGCGAGGCCGCGATGGCGGTGTGTCAGACAGAACGCTATCGCTGCCTCGCGGTGCTCGTGAGCTCCTACGGGGGATCGCATCAATTCTGGGGATTGGCTGTATCAGGAGGGAATAATCTTCAGAAGCTACTGGGGGAGCCGAAGCTCCCCCAAAGTGTGTGCTCTTATTTTTATTTTGTCTGTGGGCTTCTTGTTTTTGTTGAGTGCCCATTCACGAGACTTTCGTCTGTGAAACCTCCCAATCGGGAGTCAAGAGCAAACGGATTGCTTTGGTCGCTGTGTTGCAATGATCATTCGATCCAACCAGTTCAGGCGCTACCTATGGGTAGTTTTTGTTGTTCTCGGCCTGGTTGCGGGGCAAGCCCCAAATACAACGCCTCTCCAAAAGAATCAGTTAGCTGCGCCTCCGCCGTGTTGTTCTTGTTATGCGTGAGTCGATTCGTATTGTTTTTATTATGGTGTGTTGCACTGCGTGTTTTTGTTGTTCTTGTACTAGAGATATAGCAGGACCTGTGCCAACTTTTGAAAACCCTTTAAAACCGGGGGCTGTAGCCATTCAGGTTTTTTGCAGGCCTAAAAAAGCCGGGGTTTTCGTTACCGTAAACCCCGGCTTTTGTTACGTACCTCGTGTGAGGTAACAGTTTCCGGATTGCCCGGAACGTGCAGGCCAGAGCCTATGCACCATCAGATCAGGTTTCGCTGGCGACGCCTTTGCGACGTGGGATGCCCAGGCGCTGACGACGTTCCCACAGGCATTTACGACTGACGCCCAGTTTGCGCGCCAGCTCTGTCTCGGTCATGTGGTCCTGATGTTCCAGAACGAAATGCTGGAAGTAGTCTTCAAGGGACAGATCTTCCGTAGGCTCATGGCTGGTGGAACTGGCAGAACCTTGTTGCGGTGCCAGGCCAATGAAATCTTCATCGTCCAGGTCGCTCAGTTCGACGTCGATGCCCAGCAGCTCAGCGCAGATCTCCGGGCTTTCACACAGAATGACTGCTCGCTCCACGGCGTTTTCAAGCTCACGCACGTTACCGGGCCAAGTGTATTGGCGGATGGCAAGCTCGGCGTCGGGCGCGAACCTCAGGTCGTTACGACCGGCTTTCAGGCTTTGACGAGCCAAAAAGGCACGGGCGATATCCAGCACATCGTTACCGCGTTCGCGCAATGCCGGGAGCTTCAAGGCAATGACGTGCAGACGGTAATAAAGGTCTTCGCGGAACTGGCCGACTTTCGCCAGGCTTTTCAGGTCCCGGTGGGTAGCCGCGATCAGGCGCACGTCCACTTTCTGTGATTGCACGGAACCCACGCGACGAATCTCGCCTTCCTGCAGAACACGTAGTAACCGCGCCTGTGCTTCCAGTGGCAACTCGCCGATTTCGTCGAGGAACAGGGTGCCGCCATCGGCCGCTTCTACCAGCCCCGCACGACCCGCGCTTGCGCCCGTAAAGGCGCCTTTTTCATGGCCAAACAGTTCGGACTCGATCAGCGTTTCCGGGATCGCCGCGCAGTTGACCGAGATCATGGGTGCTTTTGCGCGACGCGACAGGTTGTGCAGGGCGCGGGCCACCAACTCTTTACCTGTTCCGGATTCACCCTGAATCAGAACGTTGGAGTCGGTTGGGGCCACTTTGCGGATCTTGCTGTAGAGATCCTGCATGGGCGCGCAGGAACCAATGATGCCGATCTCGCCATTACTGTTATCAACACCGGCTTTATCCGGGTTGGCAGCTTTGGCGGCATTACGGTCAGCCTGCATGCTTTGCACGGTTTGGCGATCACGCAGGATGCGGGCAACCGCTTGCAGCATTTCGTCGTGATCGAATGGCTTGGCGATGTAATCGACGGCACCCATTTTCATGGAGTCTACTGCCGAGCGCAGGCTCGCATAGCTGGTCATGATCAGCACCGGTTTGCCCTCGCCGAGCTTTATCAGCTCAGTGCCGGGAGCTCCGGGCAAGCGCAAATCGCTGACGATCAGATCAAACGAGGGAATGCTGAAACGTTCCTGGGCTTCCTGCACCGAACCTGCTTCGCTGACCTGATACTGGTTACGTTCCAGCAGGCGACGCAGGGCGGAGCGGATGATGGTTTCGTCTTCGACGATCAGAATATGGGGCATTTATTCAATTCTCTCGACGGGCTCAGTTCACGGCGGACGTCGCGTCGACATGTCGCGGCAGAGTTACCCTGATACGGGTCCCGCGCTCGTGCTCGGTATCAACCGGGCTGTCGATAGTGATCTGTCCATAATGCTCTTCAACGATGGAATAGACCAGTGCAAGGCCTAGTCCGGTCCCTTCACCCGGGTCCTTGGTAGTGAAGAACGGTTCGAACAATCGATCCATGATTGCTTTGGAGATCCCACTGCCTTCGTCTTCTACGATCAGATCGACAGTGTGTTCGGATGCTTCGCTTCTGACCCGGACTGCACTGCCTGCGGGCGAGGCATCACGCGCGTTGGAAAGCAGGTTGATCAAGACCTGTGCAAGCCTTTGCGGATCGCCGTCGACCCAATGCTCCGGATTGCACAGGTTATAAAACTGGACTTCGAAGTTACGACGGTTCAAGGCCAACAGACCAATGGCATCCTGCGCCACTTCGGCCAGGCAAACGGCTTCATCGCTGTGTTGGTGACTGCCCGCATGGGCAAAGCTCATCAGCGATTGCACAATCCGCGAAACACGTTTGGTCTGTTCGAGTATCTGGCTGCTGATTTCAGTCAGCTCACCATCGTCCTCACGTTCTTCGCGCAGGTTTTGCGCAAGACAGGCAATGCCGGTGATCGGGTTGCCGATTTCGTGAGCGACCCCTGCAGCCAGGCGGCCGATGCTCGCCAGACGTTCGGAGTGCACCAGCTTGTCTTCGAGCATTTGTGTGTCGGTCAGGTCTTCTACCAGCAGCACCAACCCGCTGTTACCGGGTGCGAGCGGCTCATCAATGGCTGCTTTGTGCAGGTTCAACCAGCGTATTTGGCCGTCCAGTGCCAGGCGTTGTTTGTGCAGATGTTCGTCTGGCAGGTGGATAAAGCCGCTGAGCAGTTCTTTCCAGGGTTCTGCAATTGTCTCAAGCCGTGAGCCCACTACACGTTGGGCCGCAATGCCGGTGAGTTCTTCCATGGCTTTGTTCCACATCAGGATCTCCTGATCCTTGGCCAGCGAGCACACACCCATTGGTAATTCCTGAAGCGTCTGGCGGTGGTAGCGACGCAGGGCATCAAGTTCAGCCGCCAGCCCGGTGAGGCGCGAGTGGTAGTCCTCAAGCCGGCTTTCAATGAAGTGAATGTCTTCGGTGACGTAGTTTTCGCCGCTGGACTTGTAGGGCAGGAACGTTTCGACCATGTCCTGTGCCACGCTGGGGCCCATCAAGCCAGAAAGGTTGGCCTCGATTCTGTCCCTTAAACGACGCAGTGCGTAAGGCCGACGTTCGTCGAATGGCAGGTAGAGATCACGCAACGCCTGCTCGACTTCTTTCTGCGCAGCCTTGGCTCCCAGCGGTTTGGCCAGTTGGGTGGCAAATTCCTGAGGGGAGACAGCGTGCAGTTCACGGCGCTGTGGGCGACGAACGTTGTCCACCGCACACGCCTCGGCGGCGCTGGCTTCTTCGGGGCTCGGGTTGCTGAACAGCGAAATCAGCGTGAAGACCAGCACGTTGACGGCCAGCGAAGCAATCGCTGCCATGTGCCAACTGGTCTCGGTCAGTTTGTAGATCTTGTCGAGGAGCGGTAGATAGACGCTTTGGAGGTCGCCAATCAACGGCAACAACATGCTGAAGATCCAGACCGTGATACCCGCCAATAACCCCGCGATGAAACCCCTGCGATTGGCGGCGGGCCAATACAGCACGGAGAGTACGCCCGGCAGGAATTGCAGCGTGGCGACAAACGCGACGATGCCCAGATTGGCGAGATTCTGCTGGGCACCCAGCAGCAGGTAGAAACCGTAGCCAGCCATGATGATCGCCACGATCAAGGCGCGACGGGTCCATTTCAGCCAGCGGTAAATATTGCCTTCCGCCGGAGGCTGATAAAGCGGCAACACCAGATGGTTCAGCGCCATGCCGGAGAGTGCTAGGGTGGTGACGATGATCAGACCGCTGGCCGCCGATAAACCGCCGACATAGGCCAGCAACGCCAGGGACTTGCTGTTCACCGCGATGCCGATGCCCAAAGTGAAAAACTCGGGGCTGGTGGTAGCGCCGAGTTTGAGCCCTGCCCACAAAATCAGCGGCACAGCCAGGCTCATCAACAACAGGAACAGCGGCAGGCCCCAGCTCGCACTGACCAGCGCCCGCGGGTTGAGATTCTCGGTAAACGTCATGTGGTACATGTGCGGCATGACAATGGCTGAGGCGAAAAACACCAGTAACAGTGTGCGCCATGGGCCTTCCTGCAGCGGGGTATGGAGGGCTGCGAGAGTGGTCTGATTTTGCAGCAGCCACAGTTCAAGTTGTTGCGGGCCGTCAAACACCCCATACAAGGCATAGAGGCCGATACCGCCAATGGCCACAAGTTTGATGACCGACTCGAAGGCGATCGCGAACACCAGGCCTTCGTGTTTCTCGCGGGTGGCGATATGGCGCGAACCGAAGAAAATCGTGAACAGGGTAATCAACGCGCAGAACGCTATGGCGACGCGATCCTGTACGGGCTCGCGGGTCAGGATGCCAATCGAATCGGCCACTGCCTGGATCTGTAACGCTAACAGCGGCAGCACGCCAATTAGCATGAAAATGGTGGTCAGCGCCCCGGCCCAGGTACTGCGGAAGCGAAAGGCGAACAAGTCCGCCAGGGACGACAGTTGATAGGTACGGGTAATGCGCAGGATCGGATAGAGCAGCACCGGTGCGAGCAGAAAAGCGCCGGACACGCCGAGATAGCTGGACAGGAAGCCGTAACCGTACTGATACGCCAGACCGACCGTTCCATAGAACGCCCAGGCACTGGCGTAAACACCGAGCGACAGCGTGTAAGTCAGCGGGTGGCGGATTATCCAGCGCGGTATGACCCCGCGTTCGCTGATCCAGGCCACGCCAAACAGCATCAGCAGATAGGCGGCGCTGACCAGAATCATCTGGGTCAGGCTAAAGCTCATCGGCATCTTTTTGGCTCTGGAGAATGAAGGTCACCACGATCAGAATCAGCCACAGCAAATAAGGCCGATACCACGCACCCGTAGCGTCGATCCACCAGTCCATGATGGCCGGTGAAAACAGGTAAATGCCGACTACCAGCAACAGGACCAAGCGGTAAATATACATTTGGCCTCCTTCACGATTCATTCGCGTTGCGGCAGTTGAGGAGCGGCATGGTAACGGATGGCGAGTAACCTGCAAGCGTCGCGTAAGCCGCTGTCCGTATCAGTTTGCAGCGACCGCTCTATCTCAGTCTATCCGGGCCTCTTCAAGGTTCCGTACGCGAGGGATAGCGGAAACGTTCCAGCGCTCGATTGCCCATTTCAGAACTTCCTGAGGTGTGCCGTAAGTGAGCCCTGATTCTGGTTCCTGACCGAGTGCGCGCAGGGCTCGTAATAGCAGTGGAGTTGCCTGATCGGCTTCCAGCGGGGGCGAGCGGTAGCTTTTCCCGAGCTTGTTGCCATCGGGCTGGGTAATGAGCGGTACATGCAGGTAACGCGGCTGTGGTACACCGAGCAATTCCTGGAGGTACAGCTGGCGTGGGGTAGAGTCGAGCAGGTCGGCACCGCGCACGATATCGGTTACGCCCTGCATGGCGTCATCGATGACGACGGCCAGTTGATAGGCGTACAGCCCGTCGCGGCGACGGATCACAAAGTCACCGACTTCTCGGCCAAGGTGTTGCTGGAACGGGCCTTGCACCCGGTCTTCGAACCGGTACAGCAGTTCAGGGACGCGAATTCGGATCGCTGCGTTATCTGGCGAATGCCCGGCATTTCTACAGGTGCCCGGGTAAATACCCTGAAATGGTTCGAGTTGTTTGCGCGAGCAGGTGCAGGCGTAAGCAAGACCATGACTGAACCAGCGATTGATGACTTCCTGATAGACCTCGTGGCGATGGCTCTGGGTGACCAGTTGCCCGTCCCATTCGAAGCCATAGCGTTCGAGCGTTTCAAGGATGGCCGCCTGGGCACCGGCTACTTCACGCGGCGGATCGAGGTCCTCCATGCGCATCAACCATTGCCCGCCGACTGAGCGCGCGTCGAGATAAGACGCCAATGCTGCGACCAGTGAGCCGAAGTGCAGGTAACCGCTGGGCGTCGGCGCAAAGCGCCCGATGTAGGAGGGGGATTTCATGAGGCGGGATATTACTGGAGATTGTTGGATATCTGTAGGAGATCGGCCTGTGCCCATGACACCGCGCTGTCAAACACCAACCTGTAGGGGCGCACGAGCACCGCGAGGCTGCAATGGCAGTGTTTCAGGCAGAACGCCGCGCTCCTACAGGGAGAGCATTGGGCAATTGGTTGAGCTCAAAAACAATAAAGGACGCCGAAGCGTCCTTTATGTGTGCAAGGTTGCGGGTCGTGTTACTTGCCGACCTGCTTTTCCTTGATTTCAGCCAAAGTCTTGCAGTCGATGCAAAGGTCAGCAGTCGGGCGGGCTTCGAGACGGCGGATGCCGATTTCTACACCGCACGATTCGCACCAGCCGTATTCTTCGTCTTCGATCAATTGCAGCGTCTTGTCGATCTTCTTGATCAACTTGCGTTCGCGATCACGAGCACGCAGTTCGAGACTGAATTCTTCTTCCTGGCTGGCACGGTCGGCCGGGTCAGGAAAATTGGCAGCTTCGTCCTTCATGTGAGTCATGGTGCGATCGACTTCATTCATCAGATCCTGCTTCCAGCGATTCAGGATTTTAGTGAAGTGACCGCGCATTTCAGCGCTCATATACTCTTCACCCTTACCGAGTTCGTAAGGCTTGAAGTCACCGTTCAGCTGGTTGTTCTGCTGCTTTTCTTGGGTGGGCATGAATGGACCGCCTCTCACTCTTTAATCCATTGCGCAGGAAAATATCCATCACCGGCACCTGCCGGCCCTGCGGCTGCAAGCGGGCGAACTTACCAGATCGAATCGGAGCGCGCTACTCCCGGTTGTCGAGCGTGCATTCGACCTGGGCGGTTAATGGCCGTTGCAACAGACGCGGGCTTGAGGAAAACGTTCAACGACTGAAACTCGTTACACTCATTTGGATGGATTTAGGTCCATTCTCTGCTGTTTGCCGGGGCGTGATTAACTTTCCTTTGCAGGTGAGTGCTTGGGTAGAATCGCTCCTCATTTTGCATGCCCACAGGCATCCGGCCCGATTAATTAAGGAAGGCTAATGGCTCAGCCCTACAGTGCGCGCAGTCGCGCCATCGAACCCTTTCATGTCATGGCATTGCTGGCGCGGGCCAATGAGCTGCAGGCCGCAGGGCACGACGTGATCCATCTGGAGATCGGCGAACCTGACTTCACAACCGCTCAACCCATCATTGAAGCTGGGCAGGCGGCGCTGGCGGCGGGCAAAACCCGATACACCGCGGCGCGAGGCTTGCCTGAGTTACGTGAAGCCATCGCGGATTTTTACGACCAGCGCTACGGCGTGAACGTCGATCCCGGCCGTATTCTCGTGACGCCAGGTGGTTCGGGCGCGCTTTTGCTGGCCAGCAGTTTATTGGTCGATCCGGGTAAGCACTGGTTGTTGGCTGATCCTGGTTACCCCTGTAACCGTCACTTTCTGCGCCTGGTGGAAGGCGCGGCGCAGTTGGTTCCGGTCGGTCCACAGGAACGTTACCAACTGACCCCGGACCTCGTGGCGCGGCATTGGGACAGTGACAGTGTCGGCGCGTTGGTCGCATCGCCTGCAAACCCAACGGGTACGCTGTTGAGTCGCGATGAACTG
The DNA here is from genome assembly GCF_040224095.2 of Pseudomonas caspiana. Taxonomy (NCBI): domain Bacteria; kingdom Pseudomonadati; phylum Pseudomonadota; class Gammaproteobacteria; order Pseudomonadales; family Pseudomonadaceae; genus Pseudomonas; species Pseudomonas caspiana. Next base: position 740,804 of record NZ_CP167995.1, read on the forward strand.
GCGGGGCTTTCCGCATCGCTTAAAGCGCGCAACGGTCATTTGGTGGTGGACGAGATCTATCATGGCCTGACCTACGGCACCGATGCTGCCAGCGTGCTGGAAGTCGATGACGATGCCTTCGTCTTGAATAGTTTTTCGAAATATTTCGGCATGACGGGCTGGCGTCTTGGCTGGCTTGTTGCGCCTCAGGAAGCCGTCGCTGATCTGGAAAAACTGGCCCAGAATCTCTACATCAGTGCGCCGAGCATGGCCCAATACGCGGCGCTGGCCTGCTTCGAGCCGCAGACGCTGGAAATTCTCGAAACTCGCCGTACGGAGTTCGGATTGCGTAGGGACTTCCTGTTACCCGCCCTGCGCGAGCTGGGCTTCGGGATTGCCGTTGAGCCGGAAGGCGCGTTTTACCTGTATGCCGATATCAGCGCGTTCGGGGGCGATGCTTACTCCTTTTGCCAGCACTTCCTTGAAACCGAGCATGTTGCGATCACTCCGGGGCTGGATTTTGGTCGCTTTCAGGCGGGGCATCATGTGCGTTTCGCTTATACCCAAAGCCTACCGCGTTTGCAGGAAGCGGTTGAGCGGATTGCTCGCGGGCTAAGGAGCTGGCAAGGCTGATGCGTTTTTCTCCAGAGCTTGAACAAGGTTTGCTGTTGGTGCGCTACAAGCGTTTTCTGGCCGATATTCAAACTGACACTGGCGAGTTATTGACCATTCACTGCCCTAACACCGGCTCGATGTTCAATTGCATGATGCCGGGCGGGCGGGTGTGGTTCAGCCGCTCCAATGATCCAAAACGCAAATTGCCGGGGACCTGGGAGATCAGCGAAACCCCTCAAGGTCGCCTTGCCTGTGTCAACACCGGGCGGGCCAATACGTTGGTCGAAGAGGCGTTGTGCGGCGGAGTAATTACCGAACTGAACGGATTTACCGCTCTTAAGCGGGAAGTGGCCTACGGGCAAGAAAAAAGCCGGGTGGATTTTCGTCTGGACTACCCGCAAGGGCCCGCTTATGTGGAGGTAAAAAGTGTCACGCTGGGCTTTGATGGCAGTTCGGTAGCGGCGTTTCCGGATGCGGTCACTCAGCGTGGTGCGCGCCATTTGCGGGAGTTGGCGAGTCTGGCTCGTGAAGGTGTGCGTGCAGTACTGCTGTATTGCGTGAACCTCACCGGTATCGAAGCGGTACGACCTGCGCAGGAAATTGACCCAGGCTATGCCGCGGCATTGCGCGAAGCCGTTGCAGCAGGCGTAGAGGTGCTGGCGTATGGCGTGCAGTTGACGCCCGAAGAGATCTTTATCGACAGGCCGCTGCAGCTTCGCTGGGCGAGTGATTCGGATCAGTCAGTGCCGGGTGTGTCGATCCATATACCTTGATGATCTTCGTGACTGGTAATCCCGGTCAGGGATCGTCCTTCACAGGGGCCAGCGACGCATTCGCCGCTTTCAATGAGGAACAACGCGCCGTGGGTCGCGCAGTGAATAAGGCTCGCGCTGGGGTCCAGAAACTGGTCGGGTTGCCATTCCAGCGGGACGCCACGGTGCGGGCAACGATTGTGGTAGACGAATACCTGCCCGTTGCGCCGTGTAGCGAACAGTTTGCGGCCATTGATTTCAAACCCTCGGCTTTGGGCTTCCGGCAGTTGATCGCCAGTGCAGAGCAATTTCAACAGGGCCTCCGTGGGGCTTGTGACGTTAGAGTGTTCTCAGGCAGGTAGTGTGGCAGTTCTCTTCGGGGTTGGGGATGTCGCGTTGAGGTGCCAGCGGCCGGGATCTGTGAAAAAACGCATGACTCACTAAAAAGCGTTTTTTGCGGACCGGCTTTAACTAAAAGTGGGCCGTTACATTCCCCACCTCCTTCGCCAGAAATAACGTCCTCCCGGCCAAAGCCATTCCTGCGGACTTCCGTTTGCCGCGAAACAGAAAGCTGCCGTAAATAGCGGTATGAAGCAGCAGATATCCATCGGTTCCGTTCCTCAAGCACCGACTGCTAATTCGGACATTTCCGGTTATCACGTAGTCCACCTCTCTCTTCACCTTGGCGGCGATTCTTTGGCTGCTGGCTCCTATATGTTCTCGCTTTCATTTGTTTGAAGCAGTCGAGGACGATACGTGAACATGGAAATTTCCCCTGAAGATGAGCAATTAGCCCGTCAGGCCATCAGTCTGTTCGACTTGGTAGCGTTGGATATTGACGACACCGAATCGCGAATCATTGGTTTGTGTCAGAGGGCGATGACGCCGCTGGGGCCTATCGCTTCCATCTGCGTTTATCCGCGCTTCGTGTTGCTGGCGCGAACGACGTTGGACCGGCTCCAGCACCGCGACATACACGTGGTGGCGGTGGTGAACTTTCCTTACGGCTCACCGAACAAGGAGACGGTCATGTCTGAAACCCGTGCGGCTGTTATGTCAGGTGCTGACGAGATCGACATGGTTTATCCATTTCGTTCGCTGCTCTCGGGCGATCAGCAGACGGGGAGCGAGATGGTTGCGGCGTGCCGTGCTGCATGCGGGCCTGACACGCTACTGACGGTGACTCTTGAGGTGGGCGATCTGCGCGACCCCCAGATCATTCGAAATGCCTGTCAGGGAGCGATTGTTGCGGGCGCAAACTTCATCAAGACCAGCACCGGCAAATTGGTGACTACGCCCACGCCACAGGCAGTGCGGGTCATGCTTGAAAGTCTTGTGGATGTCGGTGGGCAGGTCGGGATCAAGCTGTGCGGTGGTTTACGTACATTGGCTGACGCGAGAATGTTCATGGAGATGGCGCGCACACGCTTTGGTCCGCAGTGGGTCAGTGCCCAGCGTGTGAGGCTGGTAGGCTCAAGCCTGCTGGATGATATCTTGTCGCAGCTCGGGATTCTGGGGCCGGGTTCGCAGGGCCCTGGCTACTGAAGGGCGTGATGTCTAATGGGATGCTGCTAACGGCTGACTCCGTTTTGGCCAAGAAATTACAGGCAAAAAAAGACCCGGCAAAGAGCCGGGTCAAAAACCGTGATTAGCCTGATGAGGAGATAATCTGAAAGTCCGAACCAAGGTCTTTCAGGTATCGGCCAGTCTCGCGACCGGTTGTGATAATCATATCGATTCTCATTTGCATGTCAATCACTTCTTCTGAACTATTTTCCTGGTCTGCTTCAATCAGATCTTTCTGAGACTCATTCGATGGTTAACCTGCTCGTTCAAAGCGTCCTTGCGATCATTGGGCAGGTCATTCCAGTGGATGTCCATAAGGGCTGCCTCAATCGCATACAACAAAACTTTGGTGGCTCGAAAGCCTCGCTTTCTAACCGCCTGATAAGCGTCTACGGCACCCATACGGCGTAAATCAGAAGCGTTGTGGATGCCTACCGCGTGTAACCATTGAGCTGAAGTCTTGCCTACATTTTTCAGATGTTGCAGTTCATCGTTCATCATGCCTCCGTGCGATGCTGAGCTATGACTGTGGGTGAAACTGGCAAGTCTGGGGGATTGTAGCTTTCGGGAGGGGAGATGCAGGGTTGGTTATCGGATAAATAGCTGGAGGTGATCAGCGGAGGGAAAGGGCTGCAGGGAATCAGCCCGACATGCATTGCGCAGACGGGCATGATCTAAACGGACGATGGGTGATGCAATCAGTGCGTGCGGTAGCGCAAGCGGGTACCGAAGTTGACCGACATCAAAATCTCATCCGCTGTCAGTTCGCGCGGGAAGAACGTTCCCGAGATTTGTGCGTGGGCAATGCTTGCCCCTTCCAGTGGTGTGCTGCTCAGGTCAAGGCCGCGCAAGTCGGCGGAACGGAAATAGGCATCGGTAAAGTCGATACCGGCAGTGTCCAGGTTGCGCAAGTCCAATCCACGGAAGTCACCCCCCTGAAAGTCGATGGTGCCTGACTTGGGTTTCTCTTGGTTGAACCCGGCAACATCGTCGTTGCGCAACATCGCATACAGCGGCGAATCCAGTACTTTGGGCTGACTCATAGCGCCTCGCTTTTTCCGTTCCGTTAGAATTATGACGCCAGTATATCGCCACTATTTTCAAGCCGTGAAGCACTAACTGCCAAACGGCTCAAAACATTGTTTTAGAGCGCAGGAAGCCGCTGACGAAGATTTTCGATCAGGCTGTCGAGGTCATCGCTTTTATTGGTTTCGACGCGCTTGCTGTGCAGGGTTTCCTCAGTGGTCAGTGGTTCCCGGCTGGCTTGCTGAGCCTCGATAACTTCCATTGTTGCATCAGAAGGGTCGGTGTTTTCTGCCTGACGCTGCGCCAGCCACCCAGCGATGACGGCTTGCGGAGCGTCACAATCCAGAATCAGGAACGGCACGCCAGTGGTTTCGGCGACCTTGGAGGCCGCTTTGCGTTGTGCCTGCTTGAGGTACGTCGCATCAATGACCACCGGGAAGCCCGCGCGCAGCACGACTCCAGCCAATTCATGCAGGCGCTCGTAGGTTGCGTTGCTGGCGTCGGCTTCATAGAGGTTGGCGTCCTGACCGGCAAACAGGCGTTTGCGTTCTACGTCCGAACGCAGGCGCACAGCCCCGAGCGACTCCACCAGGCGCTTGGCTACATGGCTCTTGCCCACTGCGGATACGCCATGGGTGATTACCAGGAATCGTGACGGGATGGCGCTGTAGCTTTCCGCCAGATTGGCGTAGTTGCGATACTGGCGCAGAGTGGCACCGCGCTGAACGGCATCAGCATCGGCCGGAAGGCTGAACAATGCGACCTTGGCACGTACGAGCGCGCGATAGGCTTTGTAGAAGTTCAGCAGTTCGAGGCCCTGATAATCGCCGGTCAGTTCCAGATACTGGCTGATGAGGCGGCGTGCCAGAGACTTCAGGCCGCGATCTTCAAGGTCCATGGCCAGGAAGCCGATGTCGGCATAGACGTCAGTCATGCGGAACGGCTCGTTGAATTCAATGCAGTCGAAAATCACGACCTTGCCATCGATCAGGGTGATGTTACCCAGATGGATGTCGCCATGGCACTCGCGGATAAAGCCATCGGTCTTGCGCTGGGCAAGCAACGGCTTAAGTCTCTCAAAGCTGGATTCAGCCCATGCCTGTAAGGCGTCCAGTTGCAGAAGATCGGTTTTTTCGCTGATTAGCGGGCGAATCTGCTCAAAGTTTTGCAAGACAGGCGCCATGACGCTGTCAGGCGAGCCTAGCTCATTCTCTGCACCAACTTTTGGCGCTTCAATGTGGAATTGGCCGATTTGCGTCGCGATGGTGTCGATGTGTGCCGGAGTCAGTTCACCGTTTGCTTGCAAGGTGCTCAGCAAACCGTCCTGCGAGAACTGGCGCATCTTCAGTGCATACTCGATAACTTCGCCTTCGCCACCCAGTTGCGGGTTCTCGGCGGTTCCGGTGACCGGGATGACTTCCAGATAGAGGTCCTCGGTCAGGCGTTGGTTGAGACGCAGCTCTTCCTGGCAGAAGTGTTCACGAGCCGACAAGGTCGTGAAGTCCAGGAAGCCGAAATTGACCGGTTTCTTGAATTTGTAAACGAATGGGCCGGTGAGCAGCACCCACGAAATGTGCGTTTCGATGAGCTGGAAGCCCTCGACCGGATGCGGAAACAGGGCGGGGTTCTGCAGGGCTGCAATCAGTGACTGGCTCACGGACGATCCTTCAAGAGTGATGTTTCATTAAATGCGTCAAGGCGGCCATTATGGCCGCTTGGCGCGAGGCTGCAAACCTCCGGTAAGGGTGTCTGTCGAACCCCGGCAAAGTGCGTATAATCCGCCGCCATGACTCGTACTCGATCCTCTCGCAAAGCAAAAAAACCTGCCTCTGGCGGCCTTCGTACCTGGTTAGGCTGGGGGTTGAAGCTCGGCATTGTCGGGCTCGTCGTGCTGGCCGGCTTCGCTATCTACCTTGATGCCATCGTCCAGGAGAAGTTTTCCGGCAAGCGCTGGATGATCCCGGCCAAGGTGTATGCGCGTCCGCTTGAGCTGTTCGTCGGGCAGAAACTCAGCAAGGACGATTTCCTGATTGAACTCGATGCGCTGGGTTATCGACGCGAAAGCGTTGCCAATGGTCCCGGCGCAGCGGCCGTCAGTGGCAATACCGTAGACCTTAATACCCGTGGTTTTCAGTTCTATGAAGGCACCGATCCTGCCCAGCAGATCCGTGTGCGCTTCTCTGGCGACTACGTTGCCGATCTGTCCTCGGCCAATGGTGCCAAGTTGGCAGTTGCCCGACTGGAGCCACTGATGATCGGTGGCCTGTACCCGAAAAACCTTGAAGACCGGATTCTGATCAAGCTCGATCAGGCTCCGCCGTATCTGTTGGATACACTTGTAACTGTTGAAGACCGGGATTTCTACCATCACTTTGGTGTTTCGCCCAAGTCGATTGCCCGTGCATTCTGGGTCAACGCCTCTGCCGGGCAGATGCGTCAGGGCGGTAGTACGCTCACGCAACAGTTGGTCAAGAACTTCTACCTGACCAACGAACGCAGCCTGACGCGCAAGCTGACCGAAGCCATGATGGCTGTTCTGCTGGAGATTCATTACAGCAAACAGGAAATTCTTGAGGCTTACCTCAACGAGGTATTCGTCGGTCAAGATGGCCAGCGTGCGGTGCACGGCTTTGGTCTCGCCAGTCAGTACTTCTTCAGTCAGCCTTTGTCTGAGCTGAAGTTGCATCAGGTCGCGTTGCTGGTCGGTCTGGTCAAGGGGCCGTCTTATTACAACCCGCGTCGTAATCCGGAGCGTGCGCTTGAGCGACGCAATCTGGTGCTCGACCTGCTTGAGCAACAAGGCGTGGCCACCGCTGAGGCAGTGGCCGCAGCCAAGAAAATGCCATTGGGTGTGACCAAAACCGGTAGTCTGGCTGACAGCTCGTTCCCGGGTTTCCTCGATTTGGTCAAACGTCAGTTGCGGGAAGATTATCGCGACGAAGACTTGACCGAAGAAGGTCTGCGTATCTTCACCAGCTTTGATCCGATCCTGCAGATGAAGTCCGAATCGGCCATGAGCGAGACGTTCAAGCGCCTGTCGGGTCGCAAAGGTGTGGATGACGTCGAAGCCGCGATGGTCGTGACCAATCCGGAAACGGGTGAAGTCCAGGCCCTGATCGGTAGTCGCAAGGCAGGGTATGCCGGTTTCAACCGTGCCATCGATGCAGTGCGACCGATTGGCTCGTTGGTTAAACCTTCTATTTATCTCACTGCCCTTGAGCGTCCGAGCAAGTACACGTTGACCAGTTGGGTTGCGGACGAGCCGTTCCAGGTCAAAGGGGCGGATGGTCAGGTCTGGAAGCCGCAGAACTTTGATCACAAAGCACACGGCAATATTTTCCTGTATCAGGGCCTGGCGCATTCCTACAACCTGTCTAGCGCCAAAATCGGCCTGGAAGTCGGTGTGCCAAACGTATTCAAAACCATTGGCAAGCTGGGCGTTGACGTGGATTGGCCCGCCTATCCGTCAATGTTGCTGGGCGCGGGTGCGTTGAGTCCGATCCAGGTCGCGACCATGTTCCAGACCATCGCCAATGGCGGTTTCAACACGCCAATGCGCGGCATTCGAAGCGTGCTGACGGCCGAAGGTGAACCGCTAAAGCGTTATCCGTTCCAGATTCAGCAGCGCTTTGATCCGGGCTCGATCTATCTCCTGCAAAATGCGATGCAGCGGGTGATGCGCGAAGGTACCGGTCGGTCGGTTTATAACGTGTTGCCTAGCTCGTTGAACCTTGCCGGTAAGTCCGGGACAACCAACGACTCCCGTGATAGCTGGTTCGCAGGTTTCAGCCAGGATTTGCTGGCGGTCGTGTGGCTTGGCAGGGATGACAACGGTAAAACGCCGTTCACCGGCGCTACCGGGGCGTTGCAGGTCTGGACAAGCTTCATGAGCAAAGCTGATCCGCTGCCGCTGGATATGGCGCAGCCTGATAACGTCGTTCAAGTCTGGGTCAATGCCGCTACAGGCGAGGGCTCGGACGCCGGTTGCCCGAACGCCGTGCAGATGCCGTATATTCGCGGCAGTGAACCTGCCCCCGGCGCTGCTTGTGGTGGGCCTGCGGCTCCGGCCCAGGAAGTGATGGATTGGGTCAAGGGTTGGCTGAACTAGATTAATTGAGCGCCCCAAAGAGGATCTAAAGTGAACAAGTGGTTAATACCAGCGTTGACAGCTGTGGCTTTGCTCAATGGTTGTGCCAGCGTAGAGCGTGGCTCGATTCCGGTGGTGGATTCGGGTTCGAAGGTTTCCAACAGCGAGCGTGTCTCGCGTAATGGTGCATCGAGGGCTGACGTTGCTCAGACACCTGCTCAGGCTCAATCTGTGCCTCAGGATTCTGGCGTCGTGGTCATGATTCCAGGCGGCGGTGCGGGTAGTTCTGCGCCAATCAGCACGTATGCTGCGCCGGTAGGTCAGGCACCGATCAGTGTTGACGCTCCGATTGATACCTCGCCGGTCAACGCGCCGATCAGTACCAATACCTACAACATGCCTGCATCCACTTCGCCAAGTGGTATCCCGTCTTCGGGTAGCGGGCTGTCCGCCGATGAGCAACTGGATGGCCCCGTGCTGGCGCTGCTGACCACCGCGCAGCAACAACAGAATGGCGGTGACCTCAATGGTGCGTCTTCCAGCCTTGAGCGTGCGCAGCGCGTTGCCCCTCGGGAGCCGCAAGTTATCTACCGATTGGCACAAGTGCGTCTGGCTCAGGGTGATTCAGCTCAGGCCGAGCAACTGGCACGTCGTGGTTTGACCTATGCCAATGGCCGTCCAAGTCTGCAGGCCAGCCTGTGGGAAATCATTGCTCAGGCCCGTGAGAAACAAGGCGATGCCGCTGGCGCTGCTCTGGCGCGTCAGAAAGCCAAGGTTGGCGCTTGATGGATAAGCGTTTTCCTGAGGTGGCGGAACATTTGCTGCTGATTGAGCGCGAGTTGCGCTCGCTGGGGTGGTGGAGTGATCTGCCGCCCAGTGAGCAGGCGCTCTCCAGTGGCGAACCATTCTGCGTTGACACGCTGGAATTCGAACAGTGGCTGCAGTGGATTTTCCTGCCACGCATGAAGCTCATTCTTGAAAATGATCTACCGCTGCCAAATGCCTCCGGCATCCTCGAAATGGCCGAGATGGTCTACGCCACGCGCTCACGTGAAACCCAGCCGTTGCAGCAGTTGCTTGCGCAGTTTGATCGGTTGATCACTCAGGCCCGCTAATCGCGGCGGCTCAGGGATGTGGTGCTGTGCCTGCAGGGCCGCCGAAGGCTGCGAAAGCATGCTTCCAGACGTAGCTTCATTCGCAGCCTTCGGCGGCTCCTGCAAAAGCGCGGCGTTGGTAAGACAAGTCAGCCAATATCAGAGGCAATAATCGTTAATTGCCTTTTGAGTCTCGGCAATACGCCCCTGCCTTTCATCTTCCGTAAGACGTCTTAGCCCTCCCTCCACCTGCTCGCGTACGCGAGGGTTGTTCTGCAGTTGGGCGAGATTGGTGCGCAGGATTTTGCAGTCCTCGTCGCGTCGAGCGTCTTGCTGGGCAACTTTCTTTTTGACGGCGTTATCAATTTCACGCTGCTCTGCCTGAGCCTCGATTGATGCTTTCGAGGCGTCTGACGCTGCAGGCGCGGCGGGCGGTTTCTGGATTTCGATCTGCTGGGTTTGCCGCCCGGCCGGGGGCTGTGCGTCGAAATGAGTAACACCCTGGTCATCGACCCATTTGTAAATTTGAGCTGCATGGGCCGGGACGCCGAGCGCCGCCGCCACCATGGCCGCGAAAATCATGCACCTCATGCTGCTTCCTTCCAGATACGTTTGTCCGGAAACCTATCACAAGGCGGTCCTCATGACCTTATCCGGCACACTTTGGTGCGGTTAATTGGAAGAAAGCTCAAGGATGACTTGACTTGGGGCAGGCGAATCACAACAATCCAAAGTTCGCTGTGAAGGGACTGCCAGAAGCAGACCATCTCGGTAGATCATGAGGCGCACACCCGCGCCGACCTGTTACACCCGCAACGCGTTACCTCGCGCTGGGTGGGAACGCCCCGAAACACTCAGGGGTCATCCCAATACTTGCTCAGTCAGTGCTGACGTAGTCGGCGACCACCGTCGCTCATGCTCTGCTTGGCAGTAAAACCTATTAAGACCCGTCCTCGTTTGTGGACGGTATTCTGGCGTTTTAGAGGTGAACAACGTGGAGCTCTTATCCGGCGCTGAAATGGTCGTCCGCTTTTTGCGTGACGAAGGCGTTAAGCATATCTACGGGTACCCAGGCGGTGCCCTCCTGCACATTTACGACGCCCTGTTCAAAGAGCCTGCTGTTAACCACATCCTTGTTCGTCATGAACAGGCGGCGACGCACATGGCTGACGGCTATGCGCGCGCTACCGGCAAGGCCGGTGTGGTATTGGTGACTTCAGGTCCAGGTGCTACCAACGCAATCACCGGTATTGCCACGGCTTACATGGACTCGATTCCAATGGTCGTGCTATCGGGTCAGGTCGCGAGCACGCTGGTCGGCACCGATGCGTTCCAGGAAACCGACATGATCGGTATTTCCCGGCCTATCGTGAAGCACAGCTTCATGATCAAGCATCCGTCGGAAATCCCTGAGGTCCTGAAAAAAGCTTTCTATCTGGCGCAGTCCGGTCGTCCCGGCCCTGTGGTTGTCGATATCCCGAAGGATATGACCAACCCGGCCGAGAAGTTCGAATACGTGTTCCCCAAGAAAGCCAAGCTGCGCTCCTACAGCCCGGCCGTTCGTGGCCACTCGGGCCAGATCCGCAAGGCAGTCGAAATGCTGCTGGCCGCCAAGCGCCCAATCATCTATGCCGGTGGCGGCGTGATCATGGGCAATGGTTCGGAACAACTGACCGAATTGGCGCAAAAGCTGAACGCTCCCGTAACCAATACGCTGATGGGCCTGGGCAGTTATCCGGGCATGGATCGTCAGTTCGTCGGCATGCTGGGTATGCATGGTAGCTATACCGCTAACCTGGCGATGCACCATGCAGACGTGATTCTGGCTGTTGGCGCGCGTTTCGATGACCGAGTCATCAACGGCGCCGCCAAGTTCTGCCCGAACGCCAAAGTAATCCACATCGATATCGATCCGGCTTCGATTTCCAAAACCATCAAGGCTGATGTGCCTATCGTGGGGCCGGTTGAGAGCGTTCTGACTGAAATGGTCGCGACCCTCAAGGAAATCGGCGAGCTGCCAGACAAGGCGCTGGTTGCCAGTTGGTGGAAGCAGATTGACGAATGGCGTGGTGATCGTGACCTGTTCCCGTACAACCCGGGTGACGGCAGCGTCATCAAGCCGCAGAAAGTCATCGAGACCCTGTGCGAAGTCACCAACGGCGATGCGTTTGTTACGTCCGACGTTGGTCAGCACCAGATGTTTGCTGCGCAGTACTACCGCTTTAACAAGCCGAATCGCTGGATCAACTCTGGTGGTCTGGGCACCATGGGCTTTGGCTTCCCGGCTGCGATGGGCGTCAAACTGAGCTTCCCTGAGGCGCATGTTGCTTGCGTAACCGGCGAAGGCAGTATCCAGATGAATATCCAGGAGCTGTCGACCTGCCTGCAGTACGGTCTGCCTGTAAAAATCATCCTGCTCAACAACGGCGTGCTCGGCATGGTCCGTCAGTGGCAGGACATGAGCTACAGCGGCCGTCACTCGCACTCCTATATGGAGTCGCTGCCTGACTTCGTGAAACTGGTCGAAGCTTATGGCCATGTCGGCATGAAGATCACTGATCTGAAAGATCTGAAGCCGAAGATGGAAGAAGCCTTCGCCATGACGGACCGTCTGGTGTTCATCGATATTCAGGTCGACGTCACCGAGCACGTTTACCCGATGCAGATCAAAGACGGCTCCATGCGCGATATGTGGCTCAGCAAGACGGAGCGGACTTAATCATGCGGCACATCATTTCCCTTTTGCTGGAAAACGAACCGGGTGCACTGTCTCGTGTTGTCGGTCTGTTTTCGCAGCGTAACTACAACATCGAAAGCCTGACCGTGGCACCCACCGAAGACCCGACGTTGTCGCGTCTGACGCTGACCACTGTTGGCCAGGATGAGGTGATCGAGCAGATCACCAAAAACCTCAACAAGCTGGTCGAGGTAGTCAAACTGGTTGATCTGTCGGAGAGCGCTCACATCGAGCGTGAACTGATGCTCATCAAGGTCAAGGCTACGGGCGCCCAACGCGCCGAGATCAAGCGCACCACGGATATTTTCCGCGGGCAAATCGTTGACGTTTCAGCCAGCGTTTATACCGTGCAGCTGACCGGTACGAGCGACAAGCTGGACAGCTTCATTCAGGCCATCGGCACTGCCGCTATCCTGGAAACAGTACGCAGCGGCGTGACGGGCATTGCCCGTGGCGACAAAGTGCTGAGCATCTAATCTCATTTTGCAAAATGGCCTGAAGGCCACGATAACAGGGGAGTTCCATGAAAGTTTATTACGACAAAGACTGCGACCTTTCGATCATCCAGGGCAAAAAAGTTGCCATCATCGGTTACGGTTCCCAGGGCCACGCTCAAGCGTGCAACCTGAAAGACTCCGGCGTTGATGTCACCGTTGGCCTGCGTAAAGGTTCGGCCACTGTCGCCAAGGCTGAAGCCCATGGTCTGAAAGTGACTGACGTTGCTTCGGCTGTTGCTGCTGCTGACCTGGTCATGATCCTGACCCCGGACGAGTTCCAGTCCACGCTGTACAAGAACGAAGTTGAGCCGAACATCAAGAAGGGCGCTACCCTGGCCTTCTCCCATGGCTTCGCGATTCACTACAACCAGGTTGTGCCACGCGCTGACCTGGACGTGATCATGATCGCGCCAAAAGCGCCGGGTCACACCGTTCGTACCGAATTCGTCAAAGGCGGCGGTATCCCTGACCTGATCGCTGTTTACCAGGACGCTTCGGGCAACGCCAAAAACGTCGCACTGTCTTACGCTTCGGGCGTGGGCGGCGGCCGTACCGGTATCATCGAAACCACCTTCAAAGACGAGACTGAAACCGACCTGTTCGGCGAGCAGGCTGTTCTGTGTGGCGGTACCGTTGAGCTGGTTAAAGCCGGTTTCGAGACGCTGGTTGAAGCTGGCTACGCTCCGGAAATGGCTTACTTCGAATGCCTGCACGAACTGAAGCTGATCGTTGACCTCATGTACGAAGGCGGTATCGCCAACATGAACTACTCGATCTCCAACAACGCCGAATACGGCGAGTACGTGACCGGTCCTGAGGTGATCAACGCTGAATCCCGTCAAGCCATGCGTAACGCTCTGAAGCGCATCCAGGACGGCGAATACGCGAAGATGTTCATCAGCGAAGGCGCTACCGGCTACCCTTCGATGACCGCCAAGCGTCGTAACAACGCTGCTCACGGTATCGAAATCATCGGTGAGCAACTGCGCTCGATGATGCCGTGGATCGGTGCCAACAAAATCGTCGACAAAGCCAAGAACTAAGTCCTCGCGACGCTGTTCTGCGCTAGAAAAACGCGGCCAATCGGCCGCGTTTTTTCGTTATGCGCGAGTGCTTCTGGTATAAAGCTGCATCGTTTGCAGACGAACCCTCGTCGCAAGCATCTGTCGAAACTTTCCACACCGTTGCAAGGTAAAGTCTATGAGCGAACGTCCTGAAGAGCCAAACAAGGCCTCTGACGCCGAAAGCCTGCTACCGATCGATGAGCATATTGAAGAAGGGCATGACGCCGAAGGCCGCAAGGTCCGGCATCGCGGTATCTATCTGCTGCCCAATCTGTTTACCACTGCGAACCTGTTCGCCGGCTTTTATTCCATCATCAGCTCCATGAGCGCCCAGAGCGCTTTGGCTGCGGGAGATACCGCAGGGGCGAGCAAGTATTTTGCTTTTGCCGCTATCGCTATCTTTGTGGCGATGGTGCTTGATGGCCTGGATGGCCGTGTGGCACGCATGACCAATACTCAGAGCGCATTTGGCGCTGAGTACGACTCTCTGTCCGACATGGTCGCTTTCGGTGTTGCCCCGGCGTTGCTGGCCTTTGGTTGGGCATTGGGTGACATGGGCAAGGTCGGCTGGATGGTCGCCTTCATCTATGTTGCGGGTGCAGCGCTGCGTCTGGCGCGTTTCAACACCATGGTCGGCAAGGCTGACAAGCGCTACTTCATCGGTCTGGCCAGCCCCGCTGCGGCAGGCGTTGTTGCGGGTACTGTGTGGGCCTTCAGCGACTACGGAATCCAGGGGTCCAAGCTGTCCTTCCTGGTTGCGCTGCTGGTTGCTGCCGCGGGTATGCTGATGGTCAGCAATATCAAGTACAACAGCTTTAAGGAGTTGGACCTCAAAGGGCGTGTGCCGTTTGTGGCGATTCTTGCAGTAGTCCTGGTGTTTGCTGTCGTGTTTAGCGATCCACCACGCATTTTGCTGCTGATTTTCCTCGCTTATGCAGCATCTGGCCCGATTCAGTATTTGTTACGTCTTCGTCGCCACAAGTCGGCCGATTGATGTAATTTCCCCCATACTCCACAGTCTATTGGTGCATCAGTTCCTCTGGATTGTGGAGTCATCATGCTAATCAAAATTCCGTCAGCGTCCGCTTGCAAAGAGTCGGACGTCACCCCCGAATCTATCTATCTCTCTCGCCGTAGCCTTTTAGGCGCTTCGCTCGCCGGGTTGGCTGTCAGTGCCATGCCACGTTGGGCGAGCGCTGCTGATCCTTCTCTTTATCCGGATGTTGAGCCTGGCAAGGCTCCCGGCTGGTTTGCCGAGAAGCTTCCCGACACCAAATGGCAGGCGGTCAACGTCAAGGGGGAGGCGATCACTCCGTTCAAGGATGCTACGCACTACAACAACTTCTATGAGTTCGGTACGGACAAGGGCGATCCGGCGCAAAACGCAGGCTCACTGAAGACCGAACCTTGGACTGTGGTCATCGATGGCGAGGTCGGCAAGCCGGGTCGCTATGCACTCGAAGACTTCATGAAGCCTTATCAGTTGGAAGAGCGCATTTACCGACTGCGGTGTGTAGAGGCTTGGTCCATGGTCATTCCGTGGATCGGTTTTCCTATTTCTGCATTGCTCAAGCAGGTCGAACCTACGGCCAAGGCGAAGTACATCCGTTTTGAAACACTGCAGGACCCGAAAACCATGTCTGGGCAACGCTCGGGTTTCGCCCTGATCGACTGGCCCTATGTCGAAGGCTTGAGGCTGGACGAAGCGATGAATCCTTTGGCGATTCTCGCCGTGGGCATGTATGGCCGTGAGCTGCCTAATCAGAATGGCGCGCCGTTACGTTTGGTGGTGCCGTGGAAGTACGGTTTCAAAAGCGTGAAATCCATCGTGCGCATCAGTCTGGTGAGCGAGCAACCCAAGACGACCTGGCAAAGTATCGCGGCTAACGAGTATGGCTTTTATGCCAACGTGAACCCGACTGTCGACCATCCCCGCTGGACTCAGGCGCGTGAGCGCAGATTGCCGAGCGGACTGTTCAGTCCTAATGTGCGACCAACCGAAATGTTTAACGGGTACGGGGAGGAGGTTACCTCCTTATATACAGGTCTGGATTTGCGGAAGAATTATTGATGCGTTACCCGTTCTGGCGCTTCGGCGTTTTTTTGGCTGCGTGTGTTGCTCCGGTGCTCTGGTTGTATCAGGCGTGGATCTTTGCGCTAGGGCCTGATCCCGGGAAGGTGCTTGTCGACAGGCTCGGTCTTGGGACTCTGATACTGCTACTGATTACTCTGGCAATGACACCACTGCAGAAACTGACGGGGTGGGCAGGCTGGATCGTCGTCAGGCGTCAGCTGGGTCTATGGTGCTTCGCTTATGTGTTCATGCACATGAGCGCATACGCTGTCTTCGTACTGGGGCTTGATTGGTCGCAGTTAGGTGTTGAACTGGTGAAGCGGCCTTACATCATAGTCGGCAGCCTGGCTTTTATAGGTCTGCTGGTGCTGGCGGTGACATCCAATCGATACAGTCAGCGTCGTTTGGGGAGTCGTTGGAAGAAGCTTCACCGGCTTATATATGTAATTTTGGGGTTGGGTTTGCTCCATATGTTCTGGATTGTCCGCGCGGATTTGAAGGAGTGGTCCCTTTATGCGGCGATAGGTGCGTTATTACTTGGGCTTCGAATCCCTGTAATTGCTGGGCGAATCCCGCGTCTTATTGGTAGAAAGCCAAAAGTTCCCACAAAAGCGTAAATAAGGGGTTGACGGCCCCTCAGATCTCTCTATAATTCGCACCTCTTCTGGCGCAGACAGAACGAAAAACTCCTTGATAATCAACGAGTTGGACGATTAAGTTGGCGAAGAAGAGGCTTCGATGAAGTTGATCGAAAGCGGTGAAAAAAGGCAGTTGACAGCAGGTTGTAACGCTGTAGAATTCGCCTCCCGCTAACGAGCAACGTGATGTTGATCGAAGCGCAAGTGGTTGAAGTTGATGAGGAAGCTTTGAAAACTTCTTAAAATAACCGCTTGACAGATACAGAGGCTGCTGTAGAATGCGCGCCTCGGTTGAGACGAAAGACTCTTAACCAACCGCTCTTTAACAATTGAATCAAGCAATTCGTGTGGGTGCTTGCGCTGTCAGACTGAAGTCAACAGATTATCAGCATCGTAAGTTACTCCGCGAGAAATCAAAGAAATAACCAACGATTGCTGAGCCAAGTTTAGGGTTTTCTCAAAACCCAAAGATGTTTGAACTGAAGAGTTTGATCATGGCTCAGATTGAACGCTGGCGGCAGGCCTAACACATGCAAGTCGAGCGGCAGCACGGGTACTTGTACCTGGTGGCGAGCGGCGGACGGGTGAGTAATGCCTAGGAATCTGCCTGGTAGTGGGGGATAACGCTCGGAAACGGACGCTAATACCGCATACGTCCTACGGGAGAAAGCAGGGGACCTTCGGGCCTTGCGCTATCAGATGAGCCTAGGTCGGATTAGCTAGTTGGTGAGGTAATGGCTCACCAAGGCGACGATCCGTAACTGGTCTGAGAGGATGATCAGTCACACTGGAACTGAGACACGGTCCAGACTCCTACGGGAGGCAGCAGTGGGGAATATTGGACAATGGGCGAAAGCCTGATCCAGCCATGCCGCGTGTGTGAAGAAGGTCTTCGGATTGTAAAGCACTTTAAGTTGGGAGGAAGGGCATTTACCTAATACGTAAGTGTTTTGACGTTACCGACAGAATAAGCACCGGCTAACTCTGTGCCAGCAGCCGCGGTAATACAGAGGGTGCAAGCGTTAATCGGAATTACTGGGCGTAAAGCGCGCGTAGGTGGTTTGTTAAGTTGGATGTGAAATCCCCGGGCTCAACCTGGGAACTGCATCCAAAACTGGCAAGCTAGAGTATGGTAGAGGGTGGTGGAATTTCCTGTGTAGCGGTGAAATGCGTAGATATAGGAAGGAACACCAGTGGCGAAGGCGACCACCTGGACTGATACTGACACTGAGGTGCGAAAGCGTGGGGAGCAAACAGGATTAGATACCCTGGTAGTCCACGCCGTAAACGATGTCAACTAGCCGTTGGGAGCCTTGAGCTCTTAGTGGCGCAGCTAACGCATTAAGTTGACCGCCTGGGGAGTACGGCCGCAAGGTTAAAACTCAAATGAATTGACGGGGGCCCGCACAAGCGGTGGAGCATGTGGTTTAATTCGAAGCAACGCGAAGAACCTTACCAGGCCTTGACATCCAATGAACTTTCCAGAGATGGATTGGTGCCTTCGGGAACATTGAGACAGGTGCTGCATGGCTGTCGTCAGCTCGTGTCGTGAGATGTTGGGTTAAGTCCCGTAACGAGCGCAACCCTTGTCCTTAGTTACCAGCACATTATGGTGGGCACTCTAAGGAGACTGCCGGTGACAAACCGGAGGAAGGTGGGGATGACGTCAAGTCATCATGGCCCTTACGGCCTGGGCTACACACGTGCTACAATGGTCGGTACAGAGGGTTGCCAAGCCGCGAGGTGGAGCTAATCCCATAAAACCGATCGTAGTCCGGATCGCAGTCTGCAACTCGACTGCGTGAAGTCGGAATCGCTAGTAATCGCGAATCAGAATGTCGCGGTGAATACGTTCCCGGGCCTTGTACACACCGCCCGTCACACCATGGGAGTGGGTTGCACCAGAAGTAGCTAGTCTAACCTTCGGGGGGACGGTTACCACGGTGTGATTCATGACTGGGGTGAAGTCGTAACAAGGTAGCCGTAGGGGAACCTGCGGCTGGATCACCTCCTTAATCGACGACTCAGCTGCAGCACAAGTTCCCACACGAATTGCTTGATTCATTGAAGAAGACGATTAGAAGCAGCTTTAAGCTCCAAGCTGATAGCTCACGCTAGCGGCTACAAGCTCGAAATTGGGTCTGTAGCTCAGTTGGTTAGAGCGCACCCCTGATAAGGGTGAGGTCGGCAGTTCGAATCTGCCCAGACCCACCAATTTTGTGTGGGAAACGCCTGTAGAAATACGGGGCCATAGCTCAGCTGGGAGAGCGCCTGCCTTGCACGCAGGAGGTCAGCGGTTCGATCCCGCTTGGCTCCACCACTTACTGCTTCTGTTTGAAAGCTTAGAAATGAGCACTCCATCGGTTCGATGGTGAGTGTTGATTTCTAGTCTTTGATTAGATCGTTCTTTAAAAATTTGGGTATGTGATAGAAATATAGACTGGGCACCTCTTTCACTGGTGCGTGTCCAGGCTAAGGTAAAGTTTGTGAGAACAAACTTTCGGCGAATGTCGTCTTCACAGTATAACCAGATTGCTTGGGGTTATATGGTCAAGTGAAGAAGCGCATACGGTGGATGCCTTGGCAGTCAGAGGCGATGAAAGACGTGGTAGCCTGCGAAAAGCTTCGGGGAGTCGGCAAACAGACTGTGATCCGGAGATGTCTGAATGGGGGAACCCAACTGTCATAAGACAGTTACCTTACACTGAATACATAGGTGTATGGAGCGAACCAGGGGAACTGAAACATCTAAGTACCCTGAGGAAAAGAAATCAACCGAGATTCCCTTAGTAGTGGCGAGCGAACGGGGACCAGCCCTTAAGTGGCTTTGAGATTAGCGGAACGCTCTGGAAAGTGCGGCCATAGTGGGTGATAGCCCTGTACGCGAAAATCTCTTTGTCATGAAATCGAGTAGGACGGGGCACGAGAAACCTTGTCTGAACATGGGGGGACCATCCTCCAAGGCTAAATACTACTGACTGACCGATAGTGAACTAGTACCGTGAGGGAAAGGCGAAAAGAACCCCGGAGAGGGGAGTGAAATAGATCCTGAAACCGTATGCGTACAAGCAGTGGGAGCCTACTTTGTTAGGTGACTGCGTACCTTTTGTATAATGGGTCAGCGACTTATTTTCAGTGGCGAGCTTAACCGAATAGGGGAGGCGTAGCGAAAGCGAGTCTTAATAGGGCGTCTAGTCGCTGGGAATAGACCCGAAACCGGGCGATCTATCCATGGGCAGGTTGAAGGTTGGGTAACACTAACTGGAGGACCGAACCGACTACCGTTGAAAAGTTAGCGGATGACCTGTGGATCGGAGTGAAAGGCTAATCAAGCTCGGAGATAGCTGGTTCTCCTCGAAAGCTATTTAGGTAGCGCCTCATGTATCACTGTAGGGGGTAGAGCACTGTTTCGGCTAGGGGGTCATCCCGACTTACCAAACCGATGCAAACTCCGAATACCTACAAGTGCCGAGCATGGGAGACACACGGCGGGTGCTAACGTCCGTCGTGAAAAGGGAAACAACCCAGACCGTCAGCTAAGGTCCCAAAATCCTGGTTAAGTGGGAAACGATGTGGGAAGGCTTAGACAGCTAGGAGGTTGGCTTAGAAGCAGCCACCCTTTAAAGAAAGCGTAATAGCTCACTAGTCGAGTCGGCCTGCGCGGAAGATGTAACGGGGCTCAAACCAGGTACCGAAGCTACGGGTATCATCTTTTGATGATGCGGTAGAGGAGCGTTCTGTAAGCCTGTGAAGGTGAGTTGAGAAGCTTGCTGGAGGTATCAGAAGTGCGAATGCTGACATGAGTAACGACAATGGGTGTGAAAAACACCCACGCCGAAAGACCAAGGTTTCCTGCGCAACGTTAATCGACGCAGGGTTAGTCGGTCCCTAAGGCGAGGCTGAAAAGCGTAGTCGATGGAAAACAGGTTAATATTCCTGTACTTCTGGTTATTGCGATGGAGGGACGGAGAAGGCTAGGCCAGCTTGGCGTTGGTTGTCCAAGTTTAAGGTGGTAGGCTGAGATCTTAGGTAAATCCGGGATCTTAAGGCCGAGAGCTGATGACGAGTGTTCTTTTAGAACACGAAGTGGTTGATGCCATGCTTCCAAGAAAAGCTTCTAAGCTTCAGGTAACCAGGAACCGTACCCCAAACCGACACAGGTGGTTGGGTAGAGAATACCAAGGCGCTTGAGAGAACTCGGGTGAAGGAACTAGGCAAAATGGCACCGTAACTTCGGGAGAAGGTGCGCCGGTGAGGGTGAAGGACTTGCTCCGTAAGCTCATGCCGGTCGAAGATACCAGGCCGCTGCGACTGTTTATTAAAAACACAGCACTCTGCAAACACGAAAGTGGACGTATAGGGTGTGACGCCTGCCCGGTGCCGGAAGGTTAATTGATGGGGTTAGCTAACGCGAAGCTCTTGATCGAAGCCCCGGTAAACGGCGGCCGTAACTATAACGGTCCTAAGGTAGCGAAATTCCTTGTCGGGTAAGTTCCGACCTGCACGAATGGCGTAACGATGGCGGCGCTGTCTCCACCCGAGACTCAGTGAAATTGAAATCGCTGTGAAGATGCAGTGTATCCGCGGCTAGACGGAAAGACCCCGTGAACCTTTACTATAGCTTTGCACTGGACTTTGAATTTGCTTGTGTAGGATAGGTGGGAGGCTTTGAAGCGTGGACGCCAGTCTGCGTGGAGCCATCCTTGAAATACCACCCTGGCAACTTTGAGGTTCTAACTCAGGTCCGTCATCCGGATCGAGGACAGTGTATGGTGGGTAGTTTGACTGGGGCGGTCTCCTCCTAAAGAGTAACGGAGGAGTACGAAGGTGCGCTCAGACCGGTCGGAAATCGGTCGTAGAGTATAAAGGCAAAAGCGCGCTTGACTGCGAGACAGACACGTCGAGCAGGTACGAAAGTAGGTCTTAGTGATCCGGTGGTTCTGTATGGAAGGGCCATCGCTCAACGGATAAAAGGTACTCCGGGGATAACAGGCTGATACCGCCCAAGAGTTCATATCGACGGCGGTGTTTGGCACCTCGATGTCGGCTCATCACATCCTGGGGCTGAAGCCGGTCCCAAGGGTATGGCTGTTCGCCATTTAAAGTGGTACGCGAGCTGGGTTTAGAACGTCGTGAGACAGTTCGGTCCCTATCTGCCGTGGACGTTTGAGATTTGAGAGGGGCTGCTCCTAGTACGAGAGGACCGGAGTGGACGAACCTCTGGTGTTCCGGTTGTCACGCCAGTGGCATTGCCGGGTAGCTATGTTCGGAAAAGATAACCGCTGAAAGCATCTAAGCGGGAAACTTGCCTCAAGATGAGATCTCACTGGAACCTTGAGTTCCCTGAAGGGCCGTCGAAGACTACGACGTTGATAGGTGGGGTGTGTAAGCGCTGTGAGGCGTTGAGCTAACCCATACTAATTGCCCGTGAGGCTTGACCATATAACACCCAAGCAATCTGCGACCTTCTCTTAAAAAGAGCAGGGCATCAGATTGCGGTGACTGTGAAGACGACACGAACCGAAAGTTTGTTCGCACACTGAACCTGATCTATCACATACCCATTGGCTGGAGCGTCACCCGCAAGGGCGACGAGCCGGCAACCGAATTTCTTGACGACCATAGAGCATTGGAACCACCTGATCCCATCCCGAACTCAGAAGTGAAACGATGTATCGCCGATGGTAGTGTGGGGTTTCCCCATGTGAGAGTAGGTCATCGTCAAGATTAAATTCCAGAACCCCTGATCGCTTATGCGTTCAGGGGTTTTGTTTGTGCGCGAAGAAAAAGTCCTGCGGCGATGGAGGCTCACGCGTTCCGACGCATACACCGTTTCGCAGCCTTCGGCAGCTCCTACAAGTTCAATGGGAAGAGCGATTGCCGCAATCCTGTAAGGAGCGAATTTATTCGCGAAGAGGCCGATACCGGCGCTGCCTATCTATCGCCTACGTTCTAGGCGAAACATACTGAAACACACACCTTCATATTCCCGTATGGCGGCCGATAGCTTGCTAACTTCATTCTGTGAGTTCAGCCCGCATGACACTGCGTAATCTCGGAATTGCCCTTCGCGCCGCTCTCTGTTTCTCCCTTATGGCCTTATTCGTTTTGTTCCTCGGTGTTATGAGTCTGGATAAAATGTCCGGGCTCAATAAAAACACGACGGATCTTGGCGGAGGCTGGCTGAAGTCCACTCGGCTGCTGGGAGAGTTGGCTGATACCACCTCGCGCTTCCGCACCATGTCTTACCTCATTATGGTCAATCGCACTCAGGCGGATATCGACAAAGCAGAAGCCCGTCTTGAAGTCCTGACCAAGAAGGCCAACACGATTGTCGCTGCATACGCTCCTTTGGTTCGCAGCGCAGAAGAAGGCACGAAGTTTCAGCAGTTTAAAGAAGCTCTGAGCAACTACCTGATCGCTCAGGACAAACTGCGCCAGGCCTCTCTCGCCAAGCGTGACGCCGAGATCCCAGGTCTGATCAGCGGTGAACTCAAGAAATATTCGGATCAGATGGCTCCTTTAGTGGAGAGCCTGCTGGAACTCAACACCAAGGGCGCAGATGCCGCCGTGGCTGACTCCGCCAGCGAATACACCAGCGCACGTAATATCATCATTGCAGTGCTGGTGTTGACCGCTGCACTGACCGTCCTGCTGGCAATAATCCTGACTCGCAGCATCGTTCGCCCTCTCAGTGAGGCGGTACGTGCCGCTGAAGACGTAGCGCGTGGGGATTTGACGACGACAGCTCAGGTGAGCGGTCGTGATGAAGTCACGCGTCTCCAGCAAGCGCTGCAAACCATGCAGATTAACCTGCGCGACACCCTGCAGCGGATCTCCGGGTCGGCCACTCAGGTCGCTTCAGCGGCCGAAGAGCTCAATGCGGTGACTGAGGAAGGTTCGCGATCCCTGCAGCAACAAAACAATGAAATCGAACAAGCCGCGACAGCCGTCAACGAGATGACCGCAGCTGTCGAGGAAGTTGCCAGCAACGCAGTCAACACCTCTACCGCATCGCAGCAGTCCAGCACTTCAGCCATGCAAGGTCGCCAGCGAGTGCAGGAAACGGTTAATGCGATCCAGCAAATGACTACGGATGTCGAAATCACTTCCGAGCAGATCCGAAGTCTGGCTGATCAGACTCAAGATATCGGTAAGGTTCTGGACGTAATCCGTGCCATCGCAGAGCAGACCAATCTGCTGGCCCTCAACGCGGCCATTGAGGCAGCGCGTGCCGGGGAAGCCGGGCGTGGGTTTGCGGTTGTAGCTGACGAAGTCCGGGCGCTAGCCCATCGTACTCAGCAGTCCACGCAAGAAATTGAAGTCATGGTCAGCGGCATTCAGCAAGGGAGCAGCAAGGCGGTGGCTTCTATGCAGAACAGCAGCAACCGCGCTCAAAGTACTCTGGATGTGGCTCGCAGTGCCGGTGATGCTCTAGAAGAAATCACCCGCAGCGTGGGTGAAATTTCCGACCGTAACCTGGTGATCGCCAGTGCGGCAGAAGAGCAGGCGCAAGTGTCCCGCGAAGTGGATCGCAACCTGGTCAACATCCGAGACCTGTCGCTGCAGTCTTCCGACGGCGCTCACCAGACCAACGCAGCCAGCCAGGAGTTGTCGCGCCTGGCTGTCGAGTTGAATCAGATGGTGGGCAAGTTCAAGATTTAACGAACACCGAACCTCGAAAACGCCTACAAAAAAGGCCGCATTCTCATGCGGCCTTTTTTGTTCATGCGGACTCAGCTTATTCAGCCGCTTCCTCTGCGACTTCAGAAACAGTCGCCTTCACCTCATCACGTCGACGGATGTACTTCCAGTCCGCCTCATCAATGTAGATGCCGTTAGGCCCACTGCCGCCTTCCAGGTCGATGGCCACATGAGCCGAGACTTGCGGCTTTACACTCGCCAGAATCGGTACGAAGCCCAGTTGCAAACTGGTCTCCAGTAGCGCTGCCTGGTTCTTCTCGTCGATGTCTGCTGCTTCGTCCAGGTAGTAAGGCAAGCGCACGCGACCGGCTTGATCGCGATCCATCAAGTGCAGCAACAGGTACATGTTGGTCAGCGCCTTGATGGTCATCGTGGTGCCGTTTGATGCCGCGCCGTCGATGTCGGTATGGATCACTGGCTGGCCGTTGACCTTTGTGATCTCGAACGCCAGTTCGAACAGGTCTTTCAAGCCCAACTGGTTGTGGTTTGCTGCTACCAGACGAGCGAGATACTCCTTGGCTTCTTCGTTCTTGTTGTCCTGCTCGGCACTCTGGCTCAGGTCGAACACTGACAGTGTTTCGCCTTCTTCGTACTGGCCTGCGCTGTGGATGATCTGGTCGATGTGCTTGAGCGCTTCCTTGTTGGGAGCGAGCACGATGCGGAAGCTGGCCAGGTTGGAAACCTGACGCTTGTTGATCTCGCGGTTGAACAGGGCCAACTGGTGCTCAAGGCTGTCGTAGTCGCTGCGAATGTTGCGCAATGTACGCGCAATGTCGGTAACGGCTGCGCGGCGGGCCTTGCCCAAGGTCAGGGCTTCGTCGGTGCGGTGTGCGTAGGCATTGATCAGCAACTGCAAGCGACGCTCGACATCTTCTTCGCTGTCGAACTTGGCCACACCTTTCAGGCGTACCTGAGCATACAAGGCTTCGATCTGACCATCGCTGCGCAACAAACCTTGCCAGCTGTCCTGATAATCGTTGAGCAGCGGCAACAGGTTATCCAGCGAGTCATCCACCGGGTCCATGTAAGGCGTACCAAACGGCAAGTCCGCAGGCAGCAACTGACGACGACGCAAGGCGTCATCCAGCGTGCGTTGCTTGGATTCCAGATCGCCAATCTGACGGGCGACCAGTTGCAGCTTGGCGGACAGTTGCTGGACGCGCTCGGTAAACGCATCGCTGGAGCGCTTTAGTTCATCCTGCGCGGCTTCCATCTGTGCGAGTTGCTCGTGCTTCTCGGGTTCTTCAGCGCTCAAGGTCTGGCAGCGACGGAAATCTTCCAGCGCT
The DNA here is from genome assembly GCF_040224095.2 of Pseudomonas caspiana. NCBI lineage: Bacteria > Pseudomonadati > Pseudomonadota > Gammaproteobacteria > Pseudomonadales > Pseudomonadaceae > Pseudomonas > Pseudomonas caspiana. The sequence goes on from NZ_CP167995.1 coordinate 765,923, forward strand.
TTCTGAGCATCCAGCACTTGTTGATACAGGGCTTCAGTTTGCGTTTTGCTTGCTGCACGGTCGGAGGCGACCGCTTGCTGAGTCTTGAGCTGTTTCAGTTCTTTCTCAAGGCGTTCTTTCTGATCGCGCAACGCGGCACGGTCGGCCAGCGCTTGCAGGGCAGGCGGTTCGATATTGGTCAGGTTGATCGACAGACCCGGCACCTGGAACTGGTCACCTTTAAAGCTATCAAGGATCGCCTCAAGGGATTTGACCCACGCGTCGCCGTCATCCAGCGCAATGCCTTGCTCACCCAATGGCAAGCTGAACAGGGCGCTGTTGAACAGGCGCATCAGGCGCTCTACGTCAGGCTGCGAGAACTCTTCGCGCAGGCGTGCATAGCTGTTGTTGTCCGCATGATCGAGTTGCTGCTTCACCGACTTCAGGCGTTTTTCCAGATCCCGCAGGCGTTCGTCCAGATCCTCGGCGCTGAACTGACGGGATTGCGCCAAGGCACCGGCCAGTTCGTCGTGAGCATCCTTGGCGGCCAGCAACTGTTGTTCCAGCACTTTGGCGTCGTCGATCAGCGCGAAGCGATTCTTGAGGACCGCCAGCTCGCCGATCCAGCGCTGAATGCTGCTGATTTCCCGCTCCAGACGCATCAGCTCCTGAGTGCCACCGCGCTGATCGTTCTGCAGTTCATCCTGCTGGCTGCGGTAATGCTCGGCCTGAATAACCAGCTCTTCCTTGCGCGCGGTGGAGTAGTCCATCCAGGTGCCGAGCAGCGAATCCAGAAGCGGCGACAGGCGATGCAGTTTGCCCCGCAACAGATCACGCTGAGCGACACCTGCCGCCAGGGCTTCGACCAATGGGCCCGCTTTGACCAGCGAGTTGTAGTCCTGCTCCATGCGTCGCACGTCGCGGAAGGCTTCTTCGCACGCGGCAATGTAATCGACGCTGCCGGAACGCAGGCTGTGTTCGAACGCATCGAGGAACAGTTGCTTGAGCTTGGCCGCAGTGATTTCGCGCATGTGCAGCAAATTGATGAACAGCGCCCGGAACGTTTTCAGGCTCTGTTCACTGGTTGAGCGCAGCGGGATTAACGTCAAGTCCAGAGGGATGGACGTATGACCGCCCACCAGCAAGCGACGCAGTTCGTCAGGCTTGAGTTCGTAAGCTTTCAGCCCCTGGCTTTCCAGATTGCTGAACAGCTCTTTCTGGCGCAGGCACGTATCGTTCTTCTGGTAATGGCCCAGATCCAGCTTGCCTGCATAGGCAAAAAACTGGTGACCGAAACCGCCACCGGGGCCGCGTCCGACCACGCCGATAACATGCGGGCCGTGGGGCAGGGCAACTTCCACCAGAATGTAACTGGTGTCGGACGCAAAGTAGAACTTGCGCGACTGCTCCAGGCTGTATTTGCCGAAACTCATGTCCGACATGCGCGCCAGAATCGGGAATTGCAGTGCGTTGATCGAGGCGCTCTTGCCGAGGTTGTTGGCACCGTACACCGACAGCGGGTGTTCCAGCGGGAACAGCCCAAGGCTGTAACCGGCCGTATTCAGCAGGGCAAAGCGGCGGATGCCGTAGCGTTCCTGGCTCATGCATCCATCTCCTGTTGCTCGTCAGCGATAGCGCGGGCCAGGGCCTGCTCTTCGGTCTCTTCCACGTCTTCGAATTCGGCGAGGTCCAGCGGGTCATCGGTTTGCAGCAGCTTTTCATCGCTGTCTTCGTCGATCAGCACAGGCACTGGCAACGGCAGCACACTGTGCAGGCTGGCGGCCAGATCGCGGTCCTGTTGTACCGAGAGGCACACGTCGAGGAAGCGATGCATCGGCGGCAGGAAGCGGTAGATACCGGTTTCCTCGGCGGCGAAACCCAACTGGGTCATGCGGCGCATGATTTTCTCTTCCAGCTCGTCCTGGGTCTGCACTTCGGCCTGCAAGAACAGGTCCCGATACTTCTCCAGCATCGACGGCAGTTCATCACGCCCCAGGCTGCCGCCGTCCAGCACGGCTACCGGGTCACGACCCTGGTCGGCAAGGTGCTCAACCAGAATGAACGTGAACAGCGCCAGACGTTGCGCGGTCTTGTTGACCTGCGCAGCGGCCTGATCCGGCACGAAGTAATAGAAACCGCGGGTATCGCAAACCAGTTCAAACCCCAGCGCCTTGAACAGCGTCCGGTATTGATCCTGTGCGTTGGACAGTTGCGCGTACAACTCGGGGTCGCGGCGGCTGATGTGGAAACCTTTGAACAGCTCGCGGAAGATCGGCGCGAGCTGGGACATTTCGGAAAGATCAAGATGCATTGGCTGGGTTCCCCGTTTGCTCATCACTGCTGGAGAGCAGGGCGAAGGAGCGCAGGCTGACCTGATGCTCCTGGGTAAAGTAGTCACGACGCTCGAGGCGTTCGCGGGTAAAGCGTTTCTCGCGGGACAGGCGCGAGAACCAGTAGAGCAATTCGTCGGTGGCGCCGTTCGGCTCCTGCTCAAGTAGCCAGACCATCAGGTCCGGCATCGGCAGGGCATCTTCGCAACGCTCCAGCATTTCTTTGACGGTGCGAGGCGCATGCGGTGAATCACCTTTGCGCTTGCCGCCGCCCGCCTTGGGAAACTTCGCCGGTTTCGGCTCGAACCGGGCCAGCGCGTAAACGTACGCCTCGACCTGGTTTGCACTGCCCAGGAACGTACTTTGCGGACGGGTGAACATTGGCATGGCCGCTTGCGGCACAGCATCGATGCCCTTGCGACGTATCGCCGACAAGGCCAGCGCCGCGCCACGCGTCACTGCGTTGTGGCGGCGGGCTTCTTCACGCAGCGGCAGCAACAGTTCGCGGGCATGACGCAACGTCAACTGAGCGCTGGTCTGCATTTCAAGGATGCGCGCATGGGTGCGCAGCAGCATGTCGTCGTCGACCAGTTGGCCGAGACGTTGCTGTTCAGTCAGCAAGCGCAACAGCACGTTCTCGACCTTGCGCACGCCTTGTTCGAAAGCGCCGTCAGCGTTCACCAACTGAATCATCGGCTCGACATATTCGTCCCAGGTCGCCAGCACTTCGGCGTAACGCTGGCGCAGCGGAATCTGTCGATCACTGGTCTTGGCGCGATCGGCAACCCCCACCAACGCCTGCTCGTCATTGGCGAGTTTTTTCAGGACGTCGCGCACACGCATGTCCAGCAAGCGCAGTTGCCGGGCCAGGTCATTGGCGTCGCGGATATCAAAGGCGTCCTGGATATAACCTGCCAGACGCTCCAGATGGCGCAAATAGGCTTCGATTTCCAGGCACAGGCCCAAACGGTGCTCGCGGCGCAAGTACGACAGGAAGTCGTGAATCTGCGCGTTGAGTTCAAAACGGTTAGGGCTTTTCGCCACTGGCACCAGAATATCCAGGCGAATCCACACATCCAGCAGGTTGGTGATGTCCTGTGGGGTGCTGTCCAGTTGCTGTGCGGCCAGCTGCAAGCGCAGTTCGCTCAGGCTCAGAGTGCCCTGGTCGAAGTGTTCGCACAGCGGCTCAAGAAGCGCCCAGTGTTCGGCAAGGGCGCGCAAGACGCGCTTAGGTTCGATCATTGGAAGGCCGACTGTTGGCAAATAAAAGCGGCGATTGTACTGCATCCGGGGCTTCGGATTTCACCTCCTGACGATCAACTGCGGCGGGAAAGTGCGAAGAGTTGTAGAATCGCCGTCCTAACTTATCCACAGGTGGCTGACCTTTGCTCAACGAGTCCCGCCGCCGCGCTTATTTGACTGCCATGCAGGTGGTCAATTGGCTGCCGCGCACCGAACTGCCTTTTGCGGCTCCGTCACGTCCGGAGCTGCTTGCTCCGCTTGCGCCACAGGTTGAACCGGTGGCGGATATCGCGGTGCCAGAGGCTGCGGTCAATCAAGTGGCGAGTGCTGTTGCGGCGAGTCCTGCGCCTGTAGTACGGCCAAAGATCGAGGTGCCGAGACCTGCGGCCACCAATACCCGCAAGCCTGCGGTCGCCGAAGATGAGGCCGCTCCCGCGCCGGTCAAGGCCGCCGTTGTGCCGCCGCCGCGTTTCTCGCTGCAATTGCTGCGCGCCGGTCGTTGCATGGTGCTGGTGGAGTTACCCACAGGTCAGGCGTTTCAGAGTCGTGATCCGGCTTATTTGTTGCTCAAGGACATGCTGCGCGCTGCCGGTTTGCCGGACAGTCCGCAGATTATCGGTGAACCGGTGCGCTGGCCTTTGCTGAGCCGCGGCCAGATTGATCAAGGTCCTGAAGCGGCTCGTGATTTTGTTCAGGGTTTTGTTTCTGCTCGTCTGGAAGAGGCACCGTGCGCCTGCCTTTGGCTGGTAGGTCTGCCATCGGTGCGCTTCGCTGGTGAGGCCAATGCCGAGGCTTATAACAGTGAACTCGAGGTTGAAGGCCTGGGTTCTGCCTGGGCGTTGCCGGGTCTTGAATTACTGATGGACGAGCCGCAACGCAAGGCCGATGTCTGGAAAGCCATGCGTCGGCTGATGGCGCGCTGGAAACCGATCGATGAGTGACGCCATAACCTTCCGCCCGATGACCGAGGCGGATCTGGACGCTGTACTGAAGATTGAATACGCAGCGTTCACCCACCCCTGGACTCGCGGCATTTTTCTGGATGGCCTCAAGTCCTACGAAATCTGGCTGATGTTCGAAGGCTCCCAGCAAGTCGGTCATGGCGTGGTTCAGGTCATCATCGACGAAGCGCATTTGCTCAACATCACCGTTAAGCCGGAGAGCCAGGGCCGTGGTCTGGGTTTGCGTCTGCTTGAACACTTGATGTCGCGTGCCTACCAGTTGAATGCCAGGGAATGCTTCCTCGAACTGCGCGACAGCAACCGCGCTGCGTATCGCCTTTATGAGCGCTTCGGCTTCAACGAAATCGGCCGCCGCCGGGACTACTACCCGGTTGCGGGCGGTCGCGAAGATGCGCTGGTCATGGCATGTACGTTATTTGAGTAAGTTCACCGAACCCCTGTAGGAGCGAACTTGTTCGCGAGAGATGTCTCCTGACGCACCACCTCGCCAACAAGTTGGCCCTTACAAAAGATCAAATCTTCTCAGGCTTGCCATCCAGCGGATCCAGTCGGCCCAGTTCGGCTTCATCCAGACCATCGCCACCACCAATGTCATCTTCATCGACTACGGTCAGATCGAAGTCGGCAGGGTTGTCTTCACCGTCTTCTTCGGCCGAGCGGGCACCGTCTTCGCGGATGAGAATCTCTGGATCCAGATCGTCGTCAGTCGGGTGATGATCCGGAGTCGAAGCGCCGGTTAAACCTGCTTCGCGCACACGCTGCTCTGGAATCTCGTGGGCGAGCTCATCTTCAGGGATCAAGTCGCCGATGCGTGCATCGTCGCCTTTGTCGTCGAAGTCCAGCTCACGCATGGAGCCCATACGGTCTTCGTTATCGTCAATCGGTTCAGGTTGGGTTGCACCGTAAGGACGGCGGGAATCATTCATGGCGAATCCTCATTATTCAAGGGCGTGAAGGGTGGACCGGCACCTATCCTGAAGATTCCTTTTGCTTGCACGAGTGGAGGCGAAAATGAGTAGTGACCCGGACCGTCGAGCCCCTGTCATAAGCTGGCACATCTTCGAGGCATGACACATGAACGAGCTACAAGACCTGATCGACAACAACGAACGTTGGGCAGACGCGATCACCAAGGAAGATCCTGAGTTTTTTGCCAAGCTGGCACGCCAGCAGACCCCGGAATTCCTGTGGATAGGTTGCTCGGACGCCCGCGTACCCGCGAACGAGATCGTCGGCATGCTGCCGGGTGATCTGTTTGTGCATCGCAACGTAGCGAACGTGGTGCTGCACACCGACCTCAACTGCTTGTCAGTGATTCAGTACGCCGTCGACGTGCTGAAGGTCAAACACATCTTGGTCACCGGCCACTATGGCTGTGGCGGTGTCCGGGCTTCGATGCAGGATCGCCAGTTGGGTCTGATCGATGGCTGGCTGCGCACCATTCGCGATCTTTACTATGAGCACCGCGACACGTTGGCAAAGCTGCCCACCGAGGAAGAGCGCGTTGACCGTATGTGTGAACTCAACGTTATTCAGCAGGTGGCGAACGTCGGCCATACCAGCATTGTGCAAAACGCCTGGCATCGCGGGCAGAGCCTCTCGATCCACGGTTGCATCTACGGCATCAAGGACGGCCGCTGGAAAAGCCTGAACGCGACCATCAGCGGCTTTGAGCAACTGCCGCCGCAGTATCGTTTGCGTCCGTTGGGGGAGTAAGTAGCGTCTGGGCATAAACCGGACCTGTAGGAGCTCACCGAGGTTACGAGGCCAGCGATTGCGGTGTATCTGACGCACCCCAATCGCTGCCTCGCGTTGCTCGTGAGCTCCTGCAGGCCCGTGTTTGTTGCGAGACAGCGCGGTGTCCGCGACACCGCGCATTATTTACATATACGGATGAGCTGCCGGCGCCGTCAGTGGCTTCTGCAACTGTTTCAACGAGCGAGATACATCGCCAGTCGCACACTTGGCTTCAGCTTGTGCCTGGTTCAACTTGCGCACGTCGGTGTAAAACAACACACAGGTTTTGGCCTTGTTGGTCACCTGCCAGTTCTGCGTACAGCTGCTCAAGGTAGCTTTCGGGTCCGCGCCTGGTTTTTGCCCCATACCCGCCTGCCAGCAGGCCGCACTCAGATCCTGCCCCATGACCGCCAGCCCGGCGGCATCTGCCTTGGCTTCATCGCCGCCATAGTTGGACTTGTCAGCGGCGTACCAGATGTAGCTCGGATGGTTCGATCCCAGCACCGGCACATTCTGCCCAGGGTTCGGGCTAATCGTTGCCAGGCCCAGCACCGGCACGCTGGCTGAGTATTGTTGCTTGATCCAGTTACGCACCGGCGCCCCAAACGCAACCATCGGCAGCGACGCACCCGCAGCGTTCTGGCTCAGTTGCTTGACCATCGTGGTCTGATAATCCTGGAAGTAACTGTAAACACCTTCCAGTGAACTGCCCGCCGAGGCTGGCGCGGCAATGGGCGCGATATCGATGATGGTCTGATAACCCGGCGTCTGCGCGGTCGGGATGCCGTTGTAGGTCAGCAGCTGTGCCCAGCGGTCGGTGGTGTTGGACTTCAGATAATCCTGAGCCTGGGTCAGCGAATAGTCTGGCGGAAAGTGCAGCAGCTCAACGCTTTTGCGGTTCTCCAGCGCCATGCCCAGCGGCAGGAACAAGTACCAGTTGTACTGCCACTTGTCAGGCCCGGAGGCGAGGAGTTTTTGCGCGCCGCTGTAAGCCAGGTCACCCGCGTCCAGCAGCTGGGTCAGAGGTTTGTCATAACCGTCCGGCACACCGCTGATCTGCGCGTAGATCACATCGTTGTCATTAGTGACGGTGACTTTGCCGGTGTAGCCATCACGCTGCACGCTTTGCGTCAGATAGTGCTCGACGGTCTGTTCCAGCGTCCAGTTGCGATAACAGATGACGTTGCAGTTGTTGGGGAAGGCGAAGAGTTGGGTGACACGCTCCCGGCTACCCAGCTTGACGTTGACGTCAGCCTGAGCCATGGCACCAAACGTCAGAGTGGCGAGTGTTGCAGTCCATACAGCGGCTTTCAGCATGCTCATATCCTTTTTGGCAATCTGCCCCGAGGTTTGGGGTTGCTTTAATATTGAAGCAATGTGCCATTACGAATAAATGGGGGCGCGGTAAATATTTATTACCTGCCACTCTAAGCGTGCTGTATCGATTTGTTCAAAGCACGAAACGCTGAACCATGACGTTCAAATCCGTCGCCAGCACTGACAGCGCATTACTGGCAGCAGTGGTTTGATGCGCGCCAGATGCACTTTGAGCCGACAGATCGCGAATGCTGCTGAGGTTGCGGTCCACTTCACCGGCCACTTGTGCCTGTTGCTCGGCTGCGCTGGCAATCAGCAGGTTGCGGTCGTTGATGGTCGACGTTGAGCTGATGATCACGGTCAGCGCTTCTCCGGTCGCAGCTGCCTGCTCAAGCGTCACGTTGGCTTGATTGGCGGTGAGCCGCAGTGCTTCAGCCGTCTCTTGAGTGCTTTGCTGGACACTGTTGATCAGCCCTTCGATTTCCGTGGTCGAGGCACTCGTGCGTTGCGCCAGGGAGCGGACCTCATCGGCCACCACGGCAAACCCGCGTCCGGCCTCACCGGCCCGCGCCGCTTCAATGGCAGCGTTGAGTGCCAGCAGGTTGGTCTGATTAGCGATAGCGCGAATCACGTCGAGGATCTTGCTGATGCTCAGTGTGCGTTCAGCAAGGCCTTCGGCCTGATGTGAAGTGTCCAGCACATTGCCGGTCAGTTCCTTGATCGAGCCGATGGTGTCGGCGAGGCGCGCTTTACCGTTGGCCGCTGCTGCGTTCGATGCAAGAGACTCGGTCGCCGTGTTGCTGGCATTGCTGGCGACTTCCATGGCCGCCTGGCTCATTTGATTGACCGCGACGGCCGCTTGCTCGATTTCGCTGTTCTGTAGCTTCAGGTTTTCTGCGCCGGATTCAGCGATGCTGCTCATCTCCTGTACAGACTGCGAAAGCTGGTTGGCGGCTGCGTAGATCTGTTCGATGGTGGTGTGCAGATTGCCGCGCATCCGGCCGAGCATGGTCAACAGCTGAGCGGTTTCGTCTTTGCCGTCGGGAATCGTCTGCGGGCTCAGGTCGCCATCAGCAATGGTGCTGGCGATCGTTAAAGCCTGACGGACCGGGCGAATGATGCTGACGCTCAAGCGCCAGGCCAGCAGCAGAGTCAGAGCCATCACTACCGCAATGGCGCTCAACGCGATGATGCGTGTCTGGGCATAACTGGCACTGGCTTTGTCGACCGCCGTCGCTGCGCTTTGCTTGTTGAGTTCGCGAAGTAGCTGCACTTGCATGTCCATCAAGTCGCCCTGCAAGGACAGCATGGTATTGGCCAGCATGCGGGCATCTTCAATCTTGCGCTGCTCGATCAGCGCGATCTCGTCATAAAGACCGGGGATGAACGCTTTGTAAGCATCCTGCAAGGCCACGAGGGAGTCTCGTTCGGTGCTGTCTTTAGCGTGGGCCAGATAGTCGGCGAAGCCTTTTTCCGCGTCATTCTTGAGGGTTTCGACGTTGATCTTGCTGGTGACGACCGCGCCGGGGTCGTCCGCATTGGCGATCAGGCGGATGCTTTCGCTGCGCATTTTGATCAGTGTGATCGCCAGCGCATCGGCCATGGCGATGCTGGGCAGTGAGCCACTCTCCACTGCTTCGCCTTGCTTGCGGATTTCTTGCATCTGGAACAGGCAGAACGCCCCTAGTGCCACGGTGAGCAACGAGGTGATGCTGAAACACAGCACCAGACGCTGAGTGATCTTCAAGCGTCGCAGGACTGAAGTCCCGGAACGTCGACGCAAAATGCCAGGCAATAATTTTTTCACAGAGAGGTAAACCCAATCGATAGAAACATCGGAGACTGGGTTATAGGGCAGTTCTGTGATGTCTTTGTGACATCGCCAATGTTGACGTCAAATTTCCGATGAGTCGTTTGGCCTGAGTTGTCGCGCCGTATCCACTTCCTGCATCAGCTCGTTCAGAAAGCGTTTCATGCGTTCATGCCTGACCTGTGCCAGCCGAGTACCTGTGATGGTCTGAAAGCCATCGGCCAGATGGAAGAGCTTGGTGTGGAAGTGATCCACAGCAAAACGCTTATCGTCGTAGTCGCGGTTAGACGCGTGCGGGTCTTGCGGATCGTACAACTCACCGCCCATTCGCCCTGAAACGTAAAACATCCGCGCCACGCCAATCATCCCCAATGCGTCGAGACGGTCAGCGTCCTGAAGGATTTTTGCTTCGAGTGTTTCAGGTGTGATCGCCGCCGAGAAGCTGTGCGCCTCTACCGCATGGGCGACTGCATCGATGCGTTCCTCACCCCAGCCCATCTCAGTCAGCAGATCCCTGGCCTTGGCCGCCGCCAGCCGCGAAGCGCTGGACCTGAACGGCGAGTTCTTCTCCACTGACACGCAGTCATGCAGCAAAGTCGCCGCGATCAGAATCTCAGGGTCGCCGCCTTCCTCATCGCGAATCGCGCAAACGTTATTCCACACCCTTAGTAAGTGCGAAGTGTCGTGAGACCCATCGACTTTTTCGGCCACGGTGTGCGGCAGTAAAAAGGTGGCGAGGTCCTGGTAAGGGGCGAATGGGTCAGTCATCTGCGGTACCGGTAGGCATGAGCGTTAAAGACAGCATTGCAGAGAAACCGGCAGGGGCAAACGACCATCTTTATTCGAAGCTTCAAACGTATTGCCAATGGATTTACAAGCCTGCATCATTTGTTAATGATTTTCATTGGCAATCGAGATGTCCTACGCTCTGCAACGTCGTAATGACGCGCTTGTTCATCTGTTTGGCGAGCATCACGGCTGGCTGGTTGATCGCCTGCGTGCGCGAATCGGCTGTCGCCATGACGCAGCGGACATGGCCGCCGAAACTTTTGTCCACGTGCTGGCATTGCCCGACACCCAAGCAATCCGTGAGCCTAGAGCGCTGCTGACGACGATTGCCAAAAGGTTGATATTCGCCAGCTGGCGTCGGCGTGATCTGGAGCGTGCTTATCTCGAGTCGCTGGCGGCCGAGCCTGAACTGTTCGAGCCTTCTCCCGAAGCACGTTATCTGGTGATGGAAGCCTTGCTGGAGGTTGACCAACTGCTTCACAGCCTTTCTTCCAAAGCCAGGGCTGCCTTTCTTTACAGCCAACTGGATGGTTGGACCTATGCCCGGATCGGTGCTGAACTGAACGTTTCCGCGCCGCGGGTGCATCAATACGTTGTGCAAGGTCTCAAAGCTATTTGTGCGGTTGAGCGATGAACGAGCTACCCGCGGCCCTCGAACAAGCCATCGAATGGCACGCCCGCCAGGCCTCAGGACAATTCACTGAGGGGGAGCATCGTGCGTTCGAACGCTGGCTTGCAGCCGATCAATCTCATGCAGCGGCATGGAATGTTTTGCGCTCACGGCTCGATCAGACCTTTTCGAATTTATCCGGCAGCCGCGCCCGTCAGGTCTTGAGTGCCGGGACCAGTCGTCGCCATTTGCTGCGCGGTGCATTGGCCGTTGGCGGCTGCGCGCTGGCCGCCCGGCTGGTCACCTGGCCCGGCATGCCGCTGGACAGGCTGACCGCAGATATCACGACTGCCAACGCTCGGCGCCAGACGTTTGTTCTGGCTGATGGCTCCAGCCTGACCTTGAACGCAGAAAGTGCTATCGACGTGAATTTCACCGCGAGCATGCGCACCGTGCGCTTGTTGCGTGGCAGCCTCATGGCGCATATCGAATCCCAGGATCGCCCCTTCCAGCTGGTATGCAATGACGGCAGCGCGCAGTTGGTCTCTGGTCAGTGTTTGCTGAGCCAGTATCAAGACCACGCGCAGTTCTGGTTGAAAGCCGGAACCGCACAGCTCCGGTCGCAGCGTCAGACGCTAGCGCTGACTACCGGGCAGGGCGCGCGGCTGGATGCGCTGGGCGTGCACGCATTGCCGGTCAGTCAAACCGACCCCGGTGCATGGGTGCGCGGTTTACTGGAGGTCAGTGATCAATCGCTCGGGCAGGTGATCGACTCGTTGCGTCCCTATCAGCGCGGGGTGCTGCAGGTTTCCGATGCCGCGGCGTCTCTGCGTATCTCTGGCGTCTTCAGTCTGGATAACAGCGATCAGGCACTGGCAGCCTTGAAAGACATTCTGCCGCTGCGCATCGACCACTACTGGGGGGTATGGACCCGGATTGATCGGGTCTGAATCCCCCGCTGAAAATAAAATCACAAGAGCCCTTAACAAATCGCCACCTCACTCTACAGAACAGGTAAAGGCGCCAGATTGTGCGCTCCGTTTTGCCAGCGAGGTTGAGCATTGTTCATGCGTCCATCATTTTTTACTCCGCTTCTCATGAGCCTGTCAGTCGCCGTTTCGGTGAGCGTTCAGGCTGCTGAAACTCTGTATGACTTCTCTGTGCCTGCCGGGCCATTGACCGGTGCGCTGATTCAGATCGGCCAGCAGAGCTCGCGGCAGATTCTGTTCATACCAACAGATGTTGCCCAGCTTGTTTCCAGGCCAGTGAACGGGCGGATGAGTGCTGCGGCTGCGGTCGAGCGGGCGTTGCAGGGTAGCGGTCTGCGTTTGCAGATTACCGCCAGTGGTGCGTTGAGCGTGCAGCCTGCGCCGAGTCAGGGTATGACCCTCGAGGCGATCAGCATCAATGCGGCTACAGCGGGAGGTGGCAGCAACGGTGAGCAAGCGGGCTACGTTGCGCAACGTAGCAGTGTGGGGACCAAGACCGACGCATCGCTGCTGGAAACCCCACAATCAGTATCGGTGGTGACACGGGCCGAAATGGATCAGCGCAAAAGCGACAATCTCTCTGACGCGCTTAAATACACCCCCGGTTTTACCAGTCAGCCAAGCGGCTTCAGTCGCACTGCCGATGATTACACGCTGCGCGGTTTCAACGTCGGCGCGGGTACTGGCGGCATTCTTCGCGACGGTATGAAACTGCAGTCCAACCCTTACGACGGTAGCGTCGAGGCCTACGGCCTTGAGCGCGTGGAAGTGCTCAAAGGCGCCTCGTCAGTGCTTTACGGTCAGCTGTCGCCGGGTGGCATGATCAATACCGTTAGCAAGCGCCCCACGGATACACCCTTGCATGAAATAGGCGTTGAGTTCGGCAACCATGATCGGCGTCAGTACACCTTCGATCTCGGTGGGCCGCTGGACGATCAGGGGCAGTTCAGTTATCGCCTGACCGGCTTGTGGCGTGACAGTGATACCCAGGTCGACCACGTTGATGATGATCGGCGTTACATTGCTCCAGCCATCACCTGGCGTCCCGATGACGACACTTCTCTGACCGTGCTGGCCAGCCATCAGGAAACCTATACCGGTTTCGCCCCGCCCACCAGCTATCGGATGACGACTTACAGCTCAACGCCTGGGTACAAGATTGGCCGTGATCAATTCACCGGTGAGCCAGGCTACGACCATTTCAACAACCGTATGGACACCCTGGGTTACCTGTTCAGCCACGACTTCAATGAGAACCTGAAGGTCAATCACAGCCTGCGTTACTTTCAGGCGAACACCGACTGGAATTATCTGATTCCGTTCTCCATCGTCGGCTCTAATCTGCTTCGACGTTACAGCGAGCGAGACGAACGTTCGACCGGATGGACGACGGACAATAATGTTCAGTACACCTTCGAGAGCGGCAACTGGAAACACACGCTGCTCGCTGGCGTTGATTACTACCACAAGACCTACGATTCGCATCGTTACATCAGCGGCACGCTGGCGCAGTTCGCGCCACCATTGAATCTGGCCAACCCGGTTTATACCGGTGTCGGGGCCAATACTGCCGCAGACAGTGGTTCAGATTTGCACAGCGCCCAGTCAGGTGTTTACCTGCAAGACCAGATTACCTTTGACGAAAAGTGGGTGTTGCTGCTGGGCGGGCGACAGGACTGGGCTGAGAGCAGAACCACAAGCCATGCCGATGACAGTCGTCAAACGCGCAATGATAAAAAGGCGACCGGCCGTATCGGCCTGGTCTATCTCGCCGAAAACGGCCTGGCGCCTTATGTGAGCTACAGTCAGTCTTTCCAGCCTGCGAGTGTCAGCAACCCGGCTTTTGGTAACGCGTTTGCGCCGCTTGAAGGTGAGCAATACGAGTTGGGTCTGCGCTATCAGCCGCCCGGCACCGATACGATGCTCAGTGCGGCGGTGTATCAGCTTACTCAGGACAACGCCCTCAGCTACGACGCTGCCAGCGCGACCTACGTCCAGTACGGTAAAACCCGCTCAAAGGGGCTGGAGCTGGAAGCCAAGACAGAGGCTACTGACAACCTGACGCTGACAGCGGGCTACGCCTATACCGACTCGCATGTGATCGAAGACAGCGCCGAGAGTAACGTCGGCAAGCGTATTGAAGGCGTTCCGTATCACAGCGCCAGTGTCTGGGCGAGCTACCGTCTGGGGGCATTCGGTATTCCGCAAATGCGCGTGGCGGCAGGCGCCCGTTACATCGGTACGACTCGCACTACACCGACAGACTATGAAGGCAAGATCGGCGCTTACACCTTGGTCGATGCGCTGGTCAGTTATGAAATCGGCAAGCATTGGGAGGTGGCCGCCAAGGCGCAAAACCTTGCGGATCGCAAATACCTGTACTGCAACACAACCTGCAGGTATGGCGATGAGCGAAGTGTGATCGGCTCGGTGAGTTATCGCTGGTAGCCAGAACCCGCGTAAACGCCGGAAGTTGCAGGAGCTGTCGACGGCTGTGAATGGCGGTGTGTCAGGTGTATCGCTTTCGCAGCCTGGGGCCGCTCTCATCAAACAACATGCAAGCTAATGGATTGAAATGCATTTTCTGTAGGAGCTGCCGAAGGCTGCGAAGCATTTATCCTGACACGCCGCCATTCGCAGCCTGCGGCAGTTGCTACAGGAGTCGTGGGTCAGAAAACCAACTTGTACCCAATAAACGCCAACATGATCGCCAGGCACGGGCGCAGAATGTCATCCGAGACCCGGCCCGCAAGGTGGCTGCCCAGATAAATTCCCGGCAACGAACCCAGCAGCAGGAAGCCCAGAATCCCCCAGTCCATATTGCCCATCCCGGCATGACCCAGGCCTGCCACCAGCGTCAGCGGCACGGCGTGGGCGATTTCGGTGCCGACCAGACGGCGGGTGGCAAGGAAGGGGTAGAGGATGAACAACGCCACGGTGCCCAGTGCGCCAGCGCCAATCGAGGTCAGGGCAACCATGGTGCCGAGAATCAGGCCGGTGACAACTGTCAGCGCGTTCAGACTCTTGCCGCTGGGGTTATAGCTGCCGCCTGCGCGGTTGTGGGCGAACGCGAGCAGACGTTTCTTGAAGAACACCGCCGCTGCGGTCAGCAACAGAACGACGCCCAAGGCCTGCTTGATCACCGCGTTCATGGCATCGGGCGCGGCGTGCAGGGTGCTGAGAAACCACAGCGTCAGCAGCACCGCCGGAACGCTGCCCATGGTCAGCCAGCCAGTGATTTTCCAGTCGATGTTGTCGTTTCTTTTATGAACCCACACACCGCCGGATTTGGTGATGGCTGCATACAGCAGGTCAGTGCCAACGGCCGTCGCCGGGTTAACCCCGAACCACAACAGGATCGGCGTCATCAGCGAACCGCCGCCCACGCCCGTCATGCCGACGATGAAACCCACGATAAGACCCGCAACCACCAAACCCAAACCACCAAAATCCATTACTGCATCCCACAACAAAAAAGGGCGACTGCCAGAAAAAAACAGGCGGCAGCATAACGACGTTTTTAATAACGTCTTATATCGATACGGTCTATCGTTATATCTTTATTGGTGTTTGGTAGGGCCGTCCCCCGTGTCCCTGACACGGCACTGTCTCGCAGCAAACATTGGACCTGTAGGAGCTGCCGAAGGCTGCGATCGCGGTGTATCAGGAAAAATGCTTCGCAGCCTCCGGCAGCTCCTACGGAAAATGCATTTCAATACGGTAGATTGCATTTTTTTGATGAAGTAGGCCTGGTTAACGGCCGAAATGCGCAAACCGACCGGTAAAGCTTTTGGCCAGCGGGAAAGCCAGATCCCCATGCTTGCTGGTGGCCAGGCCCAGTTCGCCCAACACTTCGGCCAGCTTCACAGCCGCAGCGACACCATCAACTACCGGCAAACCCGTCAGTTCACTGACCAACCCCGGCAAGTCCGCCATGCCACCGCAACCAAGAATAATCGCCCCCGCACCTTCATTATCCCGGGCCTGTATTGCCTGTTCGGCGATGCGTTCTGCCAAGGCTTGCTCACCCATGCTTTCCAGCTCAAGCACCGGCACATCGACGCAACGCACAGACGTGCAATGCTCGGTCATGCCGTAGTTGCGCAACAGATGCTCGGCGATGATTCGGGTGCGGGTCAGCGTGGTGACCACAGCAAAGCGTGTGCAGATCAGGCTGGCGACATGGAAGGCCGCTTCGGCAATACCGATCACCGGACCGCGCGCCAGTTCCCGTGCCGCCAACAGACCAGGGTCGCCGAAGCAGGCGATGATGTGCGCGTCGTATCCCGCAGCAACGCCTTTACGGACTTCTTCGAGCACACCGACGGCCGCGATGGCTTCGTCGAAGTGGCCCTCGATGGATTCCGGGCCGGCATCTGGGCAGCAGGGGATGATTTCTGTGTCGGGACGTGCCACTGCGTGAGCGGCGCGGCCGATGCTCGCCGTCATGCTCTGGCTGGTGTTGGGATTGATGACCTGGATTTTCATGTAAGGCTCGAC
The DNA here is from genome assembly GCF_040224095.2 of Pseudomonas caspiana. NCBI lineage: Bacteria > Pseudomonadati > Pseudomonadota > Gammaproteobacteria > Pseudomonadales > Pseudomonadaceae > Pseudomonas > Pseudomonas caspiana. The sequence continues at coordinate 782,188 of NZ_CP167995.1, forward strand.
TCGCGGATCAACGCTTGAAAATGGTTTTGAAGTCCGGCTCAACCGGCGTCACCTGATCGACCTGCAAGCTGGCACGGATACTTGCCAGATGCTTGCCCATCCACTGCGCAGCCGAAGCGCCTTTGCCTTCTTCAAGCAGCCCAAGCAGTTCCTCATGATCGCCACAGTCACAGCCAACACTGTGCCGCGAACCGTAAACCGCGATGATCAGCGACGAGCGGGTGGTCAACTGGGCAACCTGTTCGGTCAGCACCTGATTGTCGGCAAGCGCGATCAACTGCACGTGAAAGCGCGCAGACAACTGAATAGCTTTGCTGTGCAAGCCTTCGCGCTGGGCCTCGTGCTCCTCATTGACCAGAGTACGCAGCGTCTTCAGTTGCGCGGCATCAATCTGCTCGGCCACGGCAGGCATCAGCGCAGGCTCGATCAACTGGCGCGCGGCGAATACATCCTGGGCTTCTTTAGCGGTCGGTTGAGCGACTTCTGCCCCACGGTTGGTGCGCAACGTCACCAGTCGCTCCAGTGCCAGCCGCTGCAGGACTTTGCGAATACCCGTGCGGCTGATGGCGAACACTTCAGCCAAGGCATCTTCCGGCAAGCGTGTGCCCGGCAACAACCGGTGCTCGACGATGGCTTCAAGAATGTCCTGATAGATCTGTTCATCGCGACTCAGCGTTGAATCGCTCGTGGCAGGGCTGGCGAGGAAGAGAGGATTCATAAGGCCGCTTTAACCGGTAAGTGTGAAGCTGATCGTATACAAACTCTGTGCGGTTTGCCATCACTCACTTGGCGTGCCGAAACCATGATTGTATGCACTGTCAGTGCGCATTTATGCACTTTAATCGAGCATTTGCTGGGGCGTCTGAGATTTTTTTCTATCCTGCTGAACGCCTCTAACACCGGCGCCATAAGCCGATTCCAGCAGTTTGGCATGCATCATGCCTTTCAGATCGTATACAAATAACGCCAGCCTCCGTATGCAGTCTCCGGAGCGGCATCGATCAAGGGAGAGTGCGTGCGATGAATCCAGAAATTCCAAAGGGCTACAGCCCTCGCTTGTACAACGAAGATCTTGGCCCGGTTAAGCAAAAGTGGACCTGGTACAACATCTTCGCGTTCTGGATGAGCGACGTGCACAGCGTCGGCGGTTACGTCTTTGCCGCCAGCCTGTTCGCGCTGGGCCTGGCCAGCTGGCAGGTGTTGATCGCGCTGCTCGTCGGGATCTGCATCATTCAGGTCATCGCCAACCTGCTCGCCAAGCCGAGTCAGCAAGCTGCGGTGCCTTATCCGGTGATTTGCCGTCTGGCATTCGGTGTATTCGGCGCAAACATTCCAGCGGTGATTCGCGGCTTGATCGCAGTCGCCTGGTACGGGGTGCAAACCTATCTGGCGTCCAGCGCGCTGGTCATCGTGGTGCTGCGCTTCTTCCCGTCGATGGAAAGTCTCGCTCAGGTGCAATTTGCCGGTCTGTCGTATCTCGGTTGGATGGGCTTTTTGACCTTGTGGGTGCTGCAAGCCATCGTGTTCTGGCGCGGCATGGATTCGATTCGCCGCTTTATCGACTGGGCGGGGCCGGTGGTCTACGCGGTCATGTTCCTGCTGGCGGGCTGGATTGTCTGGAAAGCGGGTTGGAGCAACATCAGCTTTACCCTGTCGGAAAAGTCCCTGAGTGGCTGGGAAGCATTCGGCCAGGTGGTCATGGCAACGGCGTTGGTGGTGTCGTACTTCTCCGGGCCTACCTTGAACTTCGGGGATTTCAGTCGTTATTGCCGGAGCATGGCTGACGTCAAACGCGGAAACTTCTGGGGCTTGCCAGTGAATTTCCTTGCGTTCTCGCTGGTGACGGTCGTGATCGTCTCTGGCACCTTGCCGGTGTTCGGTGAAATGATCCACGACCCGATCGCCACCGTGGCCCGTATCGATAACACCGTTGCCGTTTTGCTGGGTGCGTTTGCCTTCGTGACGGCGACCATCGGCATCAACATCGTGGCCAACTTCGTGTCCCCGGCTTTCGACTTTGCCAACTGCGCTCCGAGCAAAATCAGCTGGCGTGCGGGCGGTATGATCGCGGCAGTGGCCTCGATCTTCATCACCCCGTGGAACCTCTTCAACAACCCTGAAGTGATCCACTACACCCTGGACGTGTTGGCCGCCTTTATTGGCCCGCTGTTCGGCATCTTGCTGGTGGATTTCTACCTGATCAAAAAACAATACATCGATGTGGACGCACTGTTCGACGACACCCCGACTGGCCGCTACTGGTACACCAACGGCTTCAACCCGGTAGCTATCAAAGCCTTGCTGGTCGCGACCCTGATCGGTCTGCTGTTCACCTTCGTGCCGTGGTTCAAGCCTATCGTCAATTTTGCCTGGTTTACCGGTTGCTTCCTGGGCGGCGTGTTCTACCTGGTGCTGGCGCGTCGGGATGTGAGAATGGCCGCGCCCGCGTTGGCGTGAGAAGCCGACTTTGTAGGAGCTGCCGAAGGCTGCGAAAGCGATTTATCTGACATACCGCGATTCGCAGCCTTCGGCAGCTCCTACGGGGATCGGAGTCCGGGGATCGGCGTCGATGGCAAAAAAAGCCCGGCACAGGGGGAGTGTCCGGGCTAAAGGTTTGTCTGGTAACTCTGCTTGGATCAGAACCGCGGCTTAACCGCCTTCCAGTCCGGTTTGTAGCGTTGCATCTGTTTCACGTCATCGCGCTGGCGGATACCGCAGGTCAAATACTGGTCATGCAGCTTGCCCAGTTGATCCCGGTCCAGCTCCAGTCCTAGTCCGGGTGCGCGGGTGATTTTCACGCAGCCGTCGATGATTGGCAGCTTGCCGCCCTTGATCACTTCCTCGTCCGGTTCCTGCCACGGGTAGTGGGTGTCGCAGGCGTAATCCAGATTCGGTACTGACGCCGCCACATGCGCCATCGCCATCAGGCTGATGCCCAGGTGCGAGTTGGAGTGCATCGAAACCCCAAGTCCGAAGGTGTCACACATTTTCGCCAGCGCTTGCGTGTCACGCAGGCCGCCCCAGTAATGGTGGTCGGCGAGCACAATCTGCACACTGTTGAGCGCAACGCTGCGGCGGAACTCATCAAAGTCCGTTACCACCATATTGGTCGCCAGCGGCAAACCAGTGCGTTTGTGCAGCTCGGACATGCCCTCAAGACCCGGCGTCGGGTCTTCGTAATACTGCAGATCGTCGCCTAGCAACTCAGCCATGCGAATCGACGTTTCCAGCGACCAGTTACCGTTAGGGTCGATACGCAGCGGGTAGCCGGGGAAGGCTTTTTTCAATGCCTTGATGCAGGACACTTCATGCTCTGGGGGCAGGGTGCCGGCCTTGAGCTTGATGCTCTTGAAGCCGTACTCCTCGATCATCCGCCGGGCCTGAGCAACGATCTGCTCCTCGTTCAGCGCTTCGCCCCAATTGTCCGGCTTGTAAGGCGAATCCACATGTTGCGCGTACTTGAAGAACAGGTAAGCGCTGAACGGGATTTCGTCACGAATCGCGCCGCCCAGCAGGTCAACCAGCGGCACATTCAGGTAATGCGCCTGCAAATCCAGAAACGCGACTTCAAAGGCCGAATAAGCATTACTTACCGCTTTGCTGGCGTGGGAGCCGGGGGCCAGTTCGGCACCGGCAATGCTTGCCGGTTTATTGGCCGCCACCGTCGCCTGCACAATGGTGCGCAACTGGTTGAGGTTGAAGGGATCAAGGCCAATCAACTGACTTTGCAGTTGTTGCTGAATCGCCAGCGCCGGAGCATCGCCGTAGCTTTCGCCCAAACCGATGTAGCCGTTATCGCTTTCAACCTCGATGATCGAGCGCAGTGCAAAAGGCTCGTGAATGCCGCTGGCGTTGAGCAGGGGCGGGTCGCGAAAGGCGATTGGGGTGACGGTTACGCGTTTGATTTTCAAGAGGCTGCTCCCGATGTCAGGGCTTGAGGCTTATTCATGTTTTTTTTCGCGTCGGCGTCGTCAGGCTTGCCACCGCCGAGCACGCTTGGCGCATCGCCGCGAGGCTTGGTGCGGGCGAAAAAGATCACCACTGCGGCGACGAGTGAAGTAATCGCCAGGCCATACAAACCGCCTTCGATGGAGCCGGTGGTTTGCTCAAGGAAGCCAAACGCGGTGGGCGCGACGAAGCCGCCGAGGTTGCCGATGGAATTGATCAGGGCGATCACTGCTGCAGCAATTCGTGCATCCAGATAGCCTTGCGGGATTGGCCAGAACAATGCCGAGGCCGCTTTGAAACCAATCGCGGCAAAGCAGATGGCGACAAACGCGAAGACCGGGCCACCCGTGGTGGACATGAACATGCCGAACGAAGCGATCACCAATGTCACCGCAACCCAGGCCTGCTGGTATTTCCATTTGCTGGCCATGGCCGCAAAGCCATACATGGCGATGATCGAAATGATCCACGGGATCGAGTTGAACAGACCGACCTGGAAGTCGCCCAGGTTACCCATCTTCTTGATCATGCTCGGCAGCCAGAAAGTTGCGCCGTAAATAGTCAGGGCGATGGAGAAGTAGATGAAGCAGAACAGCGCGATCTGTTTGTCAGCCAGCAGCTTGAACATCGACGGCTTGATGGTCTGCGAGGCTTCGCGTTCACGCTGCTCCTCGGCGATCGCACCAATCAGCGCATCTTTTTCCTCAGTGGTGAGCCACTTCGCTTCGCTGGGGTGTGATTGCAGCCAGAACCAGACAAAGGCGCAGAGCACCACCGAGGCGAAGCCTTCGATCAGGAACATCCACTGCCAGCCGTGCATGCCCATGCCGCTGATGTGCAGCAGGGCGCCCGATACCGGCCCGGAGATGACTGAAGCGATGGCCGAGCCACTGAGGAAGATCGCCATGGCCTTGCCGCGATCAGCACCTGGCAGCCACTGCGTGAAGTAATAAATGATGCCGGGGAAGAAGCCCGCTTCAGCCGCGCCAAGGATAAAGCGCAGCACGTAGAAACTGGTTTCACCTTGCACGAAAGCCATGGCCATTGCTGCCACGCCCCAGGTGAACATGATCCGCGTCAGCCAGGCGCGAGCGCCGTAACGTTGCAGCAGCATGTTGGAAGGCACTTCGAAAATCGCGTAACCGACGAAGAACAACCCGGCACCCAGGCCATAAGCGGCTGCGCCTATGCCCAGATCGGTTTCCAGATGGCTACGGACGAAGCCGATGTTCACCCGGTCAATGTAATTGACGATGAACATGATGACGAAGAGGGGCAGGACGTGGCGCTTGACCTTGGCGGCTGCCCGGGCAAGCGCTGAGGCGTCCGTCGGACTATGGACTATGTTCACTGAGGCGACTCCCGATCATTATTTTTTTGGGGACGAGTCGATCATGGACGCAGTCTTTGTTCCGGTCTAATCTAGATTGGCACTTGATTGATACCTGGAATGAATCAATGTTTGAGCTTGCCCAACTGCGCTGTTTCACCACCGTCGCCACCGAACTCAACTTTCGCCGCGCCGCTGAGCGTCTGAATATGACCCAGCCGCCCTTGAGTCGGCAGATTCAACTGCTGGAACATCATCTGGGCGTGGCGCTGTTTACCCGCAGCACTCGCAGTGTGGCGCTGACGGCGGCGGGGCGGGCGTTTTTCGTGGAGGCGCAGAACCTGTTGGAGCGTGCCCAGCAAGCTGCCGCATCCGCTAAACGGTTTGCGGAAGGGGATATCGGTTCGGTGACCATCAGCTTTGTCGGCAGTGCGGTGTATGAGTTTCTGCCCAAAGTGATTGCCGAAGCCCGGCTCAAGCAGCCGCAGGTGAAAATCTCGCTGGAAGAAATGAACACCTATCAGCAGCACGAAGCCATGCGGGCGCGACGCATTGATCTGGGGATTGTTCGTTCACCTTTACTGCAGCCGGGCTTTGCCACCGAGTGCCTGGTGCGCGAGCCGTTTGTGTTGGCGGTGCCCAGCACTCATCGGCTGGCTAGCGCTGAAACGGTCTCAGTGTCGGACCTGGATGCCGAGCCATTCCTGATGTATTCCCACGCGGCTTATCCACCGTTCAACGAGTTGCTGACCGGCATGTTCCGCTCGGCACGGGTGGCGCCGCAGTATGTGCAATGGCTGGGATCGTCGCTGACCATTCTGGCGCTGGTCAACGCCGGTATGGGCCTGGCGCTGGTGCCGCGCTGCGCGGCGAGCGTGGTGTTCAAAGGTGTGACGTTTCGCGACATCGATCTGGGCGAGGGCGTGCAAAGCGAACTGCACCTGATCTGGAGGTCGGATAACGATAATCCGGCATTTGCGATGTTGCTGGATGCGATACGTGGGGCGGTGGCTGATGCCTCGGAGATCTGATGTGGGAGCTGAGCTTGCTCGCGATAAGGCTGGACGCGGTTCACTTTTAGATCACGTCCAGCCTTATCGCGAGCAAGCTCAGCTCCCACAGAAACCCAACACCTCAATTCGCCGCAACCTGCCCCGAAACGACCAGCGCTTTCAGCGACGCATCGAACTGTTTCAGCGCATTCACTTGCAGCACACGTTGCTGATCAATCTGCGCAGCGATTTCTGCGGCAGCCTTGTCATGCACCCACACTGAAGTCATTTCCTTGCCGCCATAACCTTCGGCCTTGCCAATGTACTGCAGGTTGGCGTCATAGAACTTGGCGACAAACCGCGCTTCAACCTGAGTATTACGCTGGGTCACCAGACGGTTGTAAGTGTCGAGCATCACCACCACATCGGGTTTGGCCTGCATCACCGCATCAAGGTTGTCGTAGACAGTCACCGAGGCGAATTCTCTTTGCAGCGAACCTTTCAGCCAGTCGATGGCCAGTTTTGGATCGGAGCTGTTGACGAACGCTTCACGGATTCTTGAATCAAGGTTGTTATTCTTCGCGCCGTTCAACGCGACCGAATGGTACTGCTCAAGATATTGCAGGGTGCTGACCGTGTTTTCGCTGTACAGCACACCCACAGATTGAGAGTGCTGCAAGCCGGAATTGCTATCGGCAACCGGCTGGAAATGGCAAGTCGCTTGCTCGGCGGCGAAGGCAGGGGCAAAGGCACCGCCAGTCAATACGGCGACAAGAGTCAGCAGGGTAGAAAATCTCATCGCGTATTCCTCGCAAGCGGTTTCGGTATGTGGCCATCCTCCTCCTTTGCCGAAAAAAGCAGAACTTGCGAATTTTGATGGTGACTATCGATTGAACGAATGATGAGATCCTTGGGTTGAAATGCGTCCTATGTGGGAGCGAGGCTTGCCCGCGATAAGGCTGGACGCGGTTCACTTTTTAGATCGCGTCCGGCCTTATCGCGGGCAAGCCTCGCTCCCACAGGGATAGCATTCCAATTCAAGCTAGTGTGATTGCTTGATCGGCCTGATCTTCCCCGCCAGCAAAACCAATATCGCCAGCCCTTGAATCACTGCCGCCAGGGTAAATATCAACAACCCGCTATTTGCCTCACCACTCAACGACTTCACCACCCCGAAAATCGCCGGAGCAAATGCATAACAGCCTTGCGCCGTCGCAACGATCAGCGCCACCACGCGTTGGGTGTGCTGACGCGGGAACTCCGCTTGAGCAATCAGTGGCGGCAGCGAAGTCGCGTTGCCGATGCCCGCGCCAAACAGGATCACACCCAGCCAGACGAGCCCTGGAGCCTGGCCAACGCCGAGCATTACGATGCAACCCAGCAGTTGAATGCCATAACTCAGGCACGCCACATTGCGTCGGTTTGCATGGGCAGGCATCAGCCAGCCCACCAGTGTTCGTCCAACGATTGCGCTGGCCGTCGCCAACCCCATCGCCAGTCCCGCTTCTTGCTCAGTCAGATGCTGCACGAGCACCAGAAACAAATGTGTAATCAGTCCGATTTGCGCAAACAAGCCCAGCGACATGCCCGCTGCCAGTGTCAAAAATTGCCGATTGCGCCACAGCGAGGTGGAAGGGGCCACCGACGGGCTGATTGCCTCGGCAGGCGGCTGCTCAGCACCGTCGGGATGTTGCCCCACATGTTCCGGGCGCAAGGCGAAGACCTTGAACGACAGCAGGGCAATAACGCTGATCGAAACGCCACCGACCCACAGCGCGGCCTGACCAAAGCCCAACTGGCTGATCAGGTAAACCCACGCCGATGAAAAAATCACCCCGCCAATACTCGCGCCGTTGTAAGCCATGGCCAACGCAGCGGGGCGCTTGCTGACAAACCACGGCGCGATAGCGGCATTTACCGCCGCCGCGCCCATGGTCACCCAGCCCAAACCACTGAGCAGTGCCGCGATGAACAATTGATAAGGCTGAGCAGCCACCGCCCAGCCGTATACGCCAAGCGCCAGGACGGTTGCGCCCGATACGGTGACGCGTGCCAGGCCAAGACGCTTATAGAGACGCGGCAGGTTGACGATCACCAGCGTGCCCGCCAGAAAGTGCAACGTCACTGCTGCCGAGCACAGTGACACCGACCAGTCGGTGCGTTGCAACACGGCATAGAGAAAAATCGGTGGTCCGTAGAAACCAATACCCCAGCCAAACACAGCCATTACAAACGTGGCAGCGACGACTTTGCTGCCAAAGAAACCCGGTTGCTTCATGACTCAATCCCTAAATGTGCTGTGAACCTCAGTATGATGAGCGGTCAAAACGATGCTTCAGGGATGGCTGAACTATGGATGTCGAATGCGCAGAGGTTTCGCTCGCTGAAGTGGCGGGCGCCATTGCTGACCCGGCTCGCTCGCGCATGCTGTGCAGTTTGCTCGACGGTCGGGCGCGCACCGCCACCGAATTGGCCGCGGTTGCCGACGTGACCGCCTCCATGGCCAGCAATCATTTTTCGCGCCTGCGTGAGCACGGGTTGGTCGAGCAACTGGTGCAGGGTCGCCATCGCTATTACCGCTTGGCCAATAGCCGGGTGGCGCGAGCCCTGGAGTCGTTGCTGTCGATCACTGGCCAACCTGCAACACCGTTCCAGCCCAGCACGCCCGCAGCTCTCAGACATGCCCGAACCTGTTACGACCACTGCGCAGGCGAGGTCGCAGTCAAGCTTCACGATGTTCTGCTGCAAGCCGACTGGATTGAGGCGCAGGGCCGGGATTACACCCTGACTGAAAAAGGCGTTGAGCGACTGGTGAAACTGGGCGTCGATGTTGATGCGATGCGTGGTCAGCGCAGACGGCTGGCTTATCCGTGCATGGATTGGAGTGAGCGCTCGCCGCACATCGGCGGCGCACTGGGTGCCGCCATTCTGGAGCTAATGCTCAAGCGCGGTTGGGTGACTCGCCAGCTCGATTCCAGGGCCTTGAACGTCACGAGCAAAGGTCGTGACGCCCTGAACAAAGCCTTCGACGGCTAAGCGTTAGCGTCTGGCTCGATAAACCGTGTCGGCTCACGACCGCTTGCGTTGAGCTGATAAATCTCGGTTGGCCGGCCCTCGGCATCGAAGAAAACCTGCCCCACGCCCGCCGAATTCCACAGCCGCTCCCCGGCTTTGCTGTGCTCCGGGATACGCGGGACTACGCGCATCAGGCGTCGTTTGGTAAACCAGTTCAGTGGTGAGCGAGGCGAATACAGCCAACGGTTCAGGCGGTCGAACCAGTCCAGCAGGCTTTGCGGGAATTCATTCTTCAAGCCGCTGCTGGTGACCTGCCAGATATGCGGATTAGCGGCGCGATGGCGAATCAGGATTTTGTAAACGAACGAGTAATGCACGTCCCCCGACAGGATCACGTAATTGCCCGGCGTTCGCGAGTGACGAAAGATATTCAGAATGACCTGCGCGGCGCCCCGATGCGCCATCCAGTTCTCTGCGTCGACCAGCAGCGGGTGCCCACACCAACTGAAAATCTTCTGCACAGTTTCAATCAGCTTCACGCCGAACACTGGCGCGGGTGACACGATGATCGCCGAAGGGTGATCGAGCAGATCCTGTTGCAACTCGCTCAGCGCTTCCCAATCCAGCAGACCGGAAGGCTGATGCAGGTTGAATTCGCTGCGCCAGCGCCGGGTGCGGGTGTCGAGCACTACCAATGCAGGGGAGGTGGGCAGCACGTAATGCCATTGCTGAAACTTCAGTAACCGGGTGATCAGCGTATCCAGGGCTTCGCTTTGCAGATAACCGTTTGCATCAGGTGCCTGGTTGACCAGTTGCTGTGTCTGCTCCAGCAAATCAGGGAAGGCATCCGGATTGTTGCCCCAGCCCTGACACAACAAATAGGCCAGCAACGCGTTGCCGATGATGCGCTTGGAAAACGGGTGGCCGTAGGCGGTTTCTTCCCACTTGGCCGAGAGGTTCCAGTCGTCCGTTACGTCGTGATCGTCGAAGATCATCAGGCAGGATAAATGCGCGAAAACCCGCGCAACGCCACCCAAACCGTCGACAAAAGTGTCGATACGCTGCTGTTCCTGTTCATAGCGAGGTTGTTCACCGGCTTCGAAAACAGGACGTGTCGGGTCGATCAGCGTCCACGGCACCGGTGACCAGACCAGCAGGTACATGGCAATCACTTCGGAGAACGTCACCAGATGGTTATCGGCCGTGCTGCTGGTGAAAATCGGCTTGCGCGCGCCACCGAAGAACCGTTCGCGCAGGGTATCGTTGCTCTTCAATGCCGGTAACAGGTCGGCGCGGTTGTAGTAGCTGGCCGGATGGTTGTAGAGCTCGGCGCTGTCGCTGATCACGGCTCCGTCCAGGTGCTCATGGAACAGACCCAGGCGTTCAATCAGCGCATGAATGGCGCGCAGCATCGGTCCGGCCACATCGTCGGCGTAAACCTGATCGCCGCTCATCATCAACAGCGCCGGGCGATGCTCGGCATCCGGATTGGCAGCGATTAGCCGGTCGGCGCACAGCAGGCCTTCATCTGAAGCGTGATGGGGTTTGCGGCATGAACCGTGGAGCAATTGTTCGATGGTGCTGCGCAGCACGAAGTCCGGCAGGGATCGGTCGGCATACAGCAAATGCGGCGCCCATTCGGCGATGCCTTGCTGGCCGTCGATCAACAAGTCGTAGGCAATGGCGACATCGCAGGGCAGGGCATCATCCAGCGGCAAGTCGATCAGATGAATGAAGGCATTGCGACCTACTGCAACGACCTGGCATTGCTGTTCATTCAGCGGGTAGTCATGGCCCGGAAGGCGAAGGGTCAACGTCAACGGTCGCGAACCCACCAGCCACATCACCAGACGCTGAGGCTCAAGGCGACGCAACAGAGGGCCAGCAAGAACGGCGGGAAGGGAATCAGTTGAAGACATCCGGCAAATGCACCCAGGCAACAAAGAGCCGTCGATAGTACCTCATGTCATAAAATATTGAGGTTCCGAGAGCTCCTTTTGAGCACGGAAATCCACAGACAACATCTGGCGCTTGTTCTCTATTCCAGCCCATTCCAGAACGCCTCGGCAAAATCACTCAGCGGCGTCCGGGCCCGGAACAGGCGGATTTCCACCGGGATGTCCCAGGTTTCTTCCAGCGCTCGCACCAGGCGGTTCTGGCTCATTTCAGACTCTGCCAATGTACGCGGCAGCCAGGCCATGCCTTTGCCTTCCTGCACCATCGACAGCAGCACCGCCGCCAGGTGGGAGCTGAACAGGGTTTGCAAAGCCTGTTCCGGTTGCGAGCGGTTGAGACGCCAGTTGATGATCCTGCCCAGCCCGGAATCTGCGGTGTAACCCAGATAATCCAGTGATTCATTTGACTCCACGCTGCGCTGCTCGGGCGCGCACAACGGCAGCAGCACATCGAGGCCCACCGCTTTACCCAGAAACTGCTCGCTGGCAAATCGTGGCGGCACGTCCGGGTGGTGATGACAAAGCAGGAATTGCACCTCACCGTTCAGCAGCATTTGCTCGCAAGAACGCATGTTGTCCGAATGCAGGCGCACGCCTTCGATCGGTGCTTCGCGTTCGATGCTCCTGATCCAGCCGGGAAAAAACGTGAACGACAGCGAATGAGTCGCCGCGAAGTACAGCGTGCGCAGTTGTTTGCCCGCCAGCTCGCGAGCGTCCAGACGCATCTGATGCAAGCGTCGCGTCATGTCCTGCGCGTTGCCGAGCATCTGTCGGCCGACATCGGTGAGCGTCGCGCCATGGGTGGTGCGTTCAAACAACTCAACGCCCATCCAGTTTTCCAGCGACTTGATCCGGCGGCTGAACGCCGGTTGGGTGACATGGCGTGAGTCGGCCGCACGAGAGAAGTTTTCCAGTTCCGCCAGTGCGACGAAGTCTTCCAGCCAAGCGAGTTCCATGGGCAATGCCACCTGTGCATGAGGTGCTCGATTATAAGCATTGGCTGCGCCTGGGCCGCTAGCCCTAGAGTTCTCTGGCAGCCAGCTGATAGCAGCGGCCACCTAATAATCAGAGAGGACTTTCCATGCGCATCGTGGACATTCGCGAGAAAACCGTTTCTATCGCATCGCCTATTGCCAACGCCTATATCGACTTTTCGAAAATGACCTGCTCGGTCGTCGCCGTGATTACTGACGTGATTCGCGATGGCAAGCCAGTGATCGGTTATGGCTTCAACTCCAACGGGCGTTATGGCCAGGGCGCGCTGATGCGGGACCGGTTTCTGGCGCGTATCACCGAAGCAGACCCGGACAGCCTGATCGACCACGAGCGCAATAACCTCGACCCGTTCGCCATCTGGAAAACCCTGATGACCAACGAAAAACCAGGCGGCCACGGCGAGCGTTCAGTGGCAGTTGGTACCATCGACATGGCAGTGTGGGACGCCGTTGCGAAGATTGAAGGCAAGCCGCTGTATCGCGTGTTGGCTGATCGTTACCGCGACGGTGTCGCCGATGACAAAGTCTGGGTCTACGCGGCGGGCGGTTACTACTATCCCGGCAAGGACCAGACCAAGCTCAAGGCCGAAATGCAGAGCTATCTGGACCGCGGCTACGACGTGGTGAAAATGAAAATCGGTGCTGTACCGCTGGATGAAGATATCCGCCGTATCGAGGCCGTGCTGGAAGTGGTGGGTGATGGCCGTCGTCTGGCGGTGGACGCCAACGGCCGCTTCGACCTGAAAACCTCGATTGCCTACGCCGAGGCCATCAAGCCGTACAACCTGTTCTGGTACGAAGAGGCGGGCGATCCGCTGGACTACGCGCTTCAGGCTGAACTGGCCAACCACTATGACCTGCCCATGGCGACCGGTGAAAACCTGTTCTCCCACCAGGACGCCCGCAACCTGCTGCGCCACGGCGGCATGCGCCCTGATCGCGACTTCGTGCAGTTCGACTGCGCGCTCTCCTACGGTCTGGTGGAGTACCTGCGCACTTTGGATGTGATGAAAGAACTGGGCTGGTCATCGCGCCGAGTTGTGCCGCATGGCGGCCACCAGATGTCGCTGAACCTCGCGGCAGGCCTGCATCTGGGCGGTAACGAGTCCTATCCCGACGTGTTCCAGCCATTCGGTGGTTTCGCCGATGGCATCAAAGTCGAGAACAGCTACGTCGGTTTGCCGGACATACCGGGCGTCGGTTTCGAAGCCAAGTCTGCGCTGTATGCCGTGATGCGCGAGCTGGGTGAGGGCGCTTGATAGCCACAGCGACGACAAATCTGTAGGAGCTCACCGAGGTTACGAGGCCAGCGATAGCGATTTACCTGACACACCGCATCGCGGGCGCCGTTACCTCCGTGCGCTCCTACAGCGTTTTGTTTTTACGAATTCCTCATACAACAACAAGATCGAGGTTCTCATGAGCGACACACCTACACGCTGGTACGGCCAGCTGTATGTCCAGGTACTGATCGGCATCGTCATTGGCGGTGCCATCGGTTTCTTCCTTCCTGACATCGGTGCAAAGCTGCAACCCCTCGCCGATGGCTTTATCAAACTGATCAAAATGCTGCTGGCGCCGATCATCTTCGGCACCGTTGTAGTCGGCATTGCCAAAATGGGCAGCATCAAGGAAGTCGGTCGTATTGGCGGCAAGGCGCTGATCTACTTCGAAGTGTTATCGACGCTGGCGCTGGTCATCGGTCTTGTCGTGGTCAACGTGCTCAAGCCTGGCGTTGGCATGAACATCGACGTCAACACCCTTAACGCCAGCGCGGTCAATGGTTACACCCAGGCGGCGGCAGCACAGGGCGGAGTGATCGAATTCTTCCTCGGCATCATTCCCACGACGCTGTTCGACGCTTTCGCCAAAGGTGCGATGCTCCAGGTGATTCTGGTTTCGGTGTTGATGGGCGTAGCGCTGGTGCAGTTGGGTGAAACCGGCAAGCCACTGGTCAACGTCATCGACCTGCTGCTGCAGACGCTGTTTCGCATCGTCGCGATGGTCATGAAGCTCGCCCCGATCGGCGCGGGTGCTGGCATGGCGTTTACCATCGGCAAGTACGGCATCGGTACATTGATGTCGTTGGGGCAGTTGATCATCGCGCTGTATGTCACGACCCTGTTCTTCATTGTGGTGGTGCTGGGCAGCGTGGCGCGCTGGTCGGGCTTGCCGCTGCTGCAATTCCTTCGCTACTTCAAGGACGAAATTCTCGTCACCCTCGGGACCTGCTCCACCGAAGCGGTTTTGCCACGGATGATGGTCAAGCTGGAGAAACTGGGCTGCAAAAAATCGGTGGTGGGGATGGTCTTGCCGACCGGCTACACCTTCAACTCCGACGGCACCTGTATTTACCTGACCATGGCGGCGATCTTCGTGGCACAGGCAACCAACACGCCGCTGACCTTGATGGATCAACTGGTGGTACTGGGCGTATTGCTGCTGACCTCGAAAGGTTCGGCGGGTGTTGCAGGCGCGGGGTTTGTCACCCTGGCAGCAACGCTGTCGGTGATTGGCGATATTCCGCTGGTGGGCCTGGTCTTGCTGCTGGGTGTCGACCGCTTCCTTAACGAAGCGCGGGCCGTAACCAACCTGATCGGAAACGGCATTGGCACCATCGCGATTGCCAAATGGGATGGCTCATTCGACCAGGCACAGGCCGCCCGTGAAATCGCCGCGATGAAGGAACAGAGTTCGCTCAGGAAGGGGGCTGGTAAAGCGGCGGGGGAGCCGTTGGACAAGCTGGTTTGATCATGAGTTGAAATGCATTTTCTGTAGGAGCGCGCTTGCCCGCGATCACGTCAGAACAGGCGATGTCTTCATCGGCTGACAGAC
The DNA here is from genome assembly GCF_040224095.2 of Pseudomonas caspiana. Classification (NCBI taxonomy): domain Bacteria; kingdom Pseudomonadati; phylum Pseudomonadota; class Gammaproteobacteria; order Pseudomonadales; family Pseudomonadaceae; genus Pseudomonas; species Pseudomonas caspiana. The sequence continues at coordinate 797,258 of NZ_CP167995.1, forward strand.
CGAATCGCGGGCAAGCGCGCTCCTGCAGGCCCCTGTTTGCTGCGCGACAGCGCAGCGTCTGGACGACAGGGACGGTTTGCAGTCTCTAATCAGAAATCCTGCGTCGTAGGGCGCAGCACGATTTCGTTAATGTCCACGTCTGCCGGTTGCTCAATGGCGAAGGCGATGGCGCGGGCTACCGAGCTGGCAGGGATGGCTTGTTTGTAGAACTCGCCTACTGCTTCAGAACTGGCCTGGTGCGAGCTGCCCAGTTTCAATTCCGAGTCCACTGCACCTGGCTCGATGGTGGTGGTGCGAATGCTGCCGCCGACTTCATGACGAAGCCCTTCGGAAATGGCTCGTACCGCAAACTTGGTGCCGCTGTACACGGTGCCGCCCGGGCTGAAGACCTTGATGCCCGCAACCGACGCGATGTTGATGAAGTGACCACTGTTTTGCTGCTGGAAGACCGGCAAAGTGGCGGCGATGCCATAGAGCAGTCCTTTGATGTTGATGTCGATCATGCGATCCCATTCATCGGTCTTGCCTTCCGACATTGGCGCAATGGCCATGGCACCGGCGTTGTTGATCAGCACGTCGATACGGCCAAAGGTGTCCAGCGCGCCTTTGATCAACGCATCCACTTCTTCTTTACGGGTTACGTCAGTCTGATAGGCAACCGCGTTGCCGCCTGCTGCGGTGATTTCGTTGACCAGAGTGTCCAGGTTCGCTTTGCGACGAGCACCCAGTACAACCTTCGCCCCCAAGCCGCCGAGATGACGGGCAGTGGCTTCACCCAGGCCGCTGCTGGCTCCGGTGATGACGACAACTTTACCTTCGATGTTATTGCTCATGTTCTGAATACCCTTGAGTTGGTTCGAAGTGGATAACCGCTTTCGAAATCAATTGTGGGCGCGTTCTTCCTGTCGATAAATGGAAGAGATAGGATTTAGGAATTCCAGAAACTGGAGTAAATAGATAGCTGGCACAGGTACTGCGCGCTCCCTTGCTGCAACGCATGACCTGTGGGAGCGAGGCTTGCCCGCGATAAGGCTTGACGCTAAGGGCCTGAAATCGGCGGTGTTCTTATCGCGGGCAAGCCTCGCTCCCACAGGATATTCGTTTGCTGTTCTATTTCTGGATGTCAAACAAGGAGTAATCACCCCATGCTCAACCGCGTCGAAATGCTGAGAATTCTCTGTGCTGCAGCCGAATCGGACACCTTCCGCGAAGCCGCAAGCCGTCTGGGCACTTCGCCGCAGAGCGTGACGCGGGCCATCAAAGAACTGGAAAATACCCTCGGCGAAATGCTTTTTCACCGCAGTACCCGGCAGATCCATATCACGGCGTTCGGCGAGGACCTGGCACGACAGGCCCGGGAAACCCTGAGCGGCTTCGACCAGTTGTTCACCCGCCACACCGACATTGAGGAAAACGGCCTGGCCGGACGCGTGGGCATCACAGCTCCTTATGCCATCGGCCGATTGTTCCTGCTGGAATTCCTGAAACCCTTGATGAGCCAGCACCCTGAGTTGCGCATCGATTTGCGTTTTGATGATGAAATAACCGATGCGGTAGAGGCTCAAGTCGATATCGGTATTCGGGTTGGCTACATCCGGGACCGGCGTTACATTGCCCGTGCGGCGGGCACTGTTCCCTTTCATGTAGTTGCTGCGCCGCAACTGGTGGCGGAAACCGGGCTGCCATCGACGCTGGACGAACTCCAGCAGCGCCCGCTTTCCGTGCTGATTGATCGCAAGAGCGGAAGGCCGTGGCCTTGGGTATTCGCCGATGGCCAGACGTTCATGCCGCAGTCGACGGCTTTTTCCTGCGACGACCCCGAAGCCGAGCTGGAAATCGTTCTGGCCGGACTGACTTACGCCCAAATTCCCCGCTATCTGGCGGAGCCTCATTTGCGAGAGGGCAGGCTGGTTGAGGTGGTGCCGCAGATCGCACCACCGCCATGGGAGCTTTTCATCTATCGCCCACAGCGCGGACCCGTAGCCCCGCGCGTTCGTCTGATTTACGACCATCTGCTGGCAAGTTTCTCCGACCCGCTCCGTTTTCCTCAGGGTGCGGGCTAAGGCGATTCTGCGCATGGCTCTTGGGAGCGAGGCTTGCCCGCGAATCATGCGCCGCGGACTATCAGTTAAACCTCGTCTGGGCTCTTTGCGGGCAAGTCGGAACGCCGCTTACTCGCTCCAACGGGTTGTCTTCTTCCGCGCAACCGCGTGTTTCTCTGAGCCTGAATAGGCCATCCCTCAAAAAAGAGCTCATACCTTCAAGTTTTGTCTATCGATTGACAGAGTATGTCTATCGACACATAAGACTTAGCTTATTAGCTCTCTGCTCAAACGCCGTCTAGGCTTGTTCTGGCGCTGGCGAGCCGCTGGCCGTTTCTTTAGAGTTTCCGCGTGGCGACAGCTATCTGCAGATCCAGAGCTGGCCATGCATGTTGTGCCGTGATGAACCACATCGCTGCTCGAGGTCTGGACCCGGCCCGGCAGCGCATGAACTCGACCAAAGGTAAATAAAACATGTCGACTGAATCGAAATGCCCCTTTAATCACGCAGCTGCGGGTGGCGGTACTACCAACCGCGACTGGTGGCCGAACCAACTCAATCTGAAGATCCTGCATCAGCATTCGTCCTTGTCCGACCCGATGGGCGAAAACTTTGACTACGCCGCTGCCTTCAAAAGCCTCGATCTGGAAGCTGTAAAGCAGGACCTGCGCGCGCTGATGACTGACTCGCAGGACTGGTGGCCAGCCGACTTTGGTCACTATGGTCCGCTGTTCATCCGCATGGCCTGGCACAGCGCCGGGACCTATCGCACCGCTGACGGTCGTGGTGGTGCGGGTGCCGGTCAACAACGTTTTGCACCGCTCAACAGCTGGCCAGATAACGTCAGCCTCGACAAAGCGCGTCGTCTGATCTGGCCGATCAAGCAGAAGTACGGCCGCAAGATTTCCTGGGCCGACTTGATCATCCTCACCGGCAACGTCGCCCTGGAAACCATGGGTTTCAAACCGTTTGGGTTCTCCGGCGGGCGGGCTGATGTCTGGGAGCCGGAAGAAGCCGTTTATTGGGGTTCCGAGAAAACCTGGCTGGGTGGCGATACGCGCTACGGTAAGGAAGCGCAGCCCGAAGGCGAGGGCGTGCTGGTGGCCGATGCAGGCAAGCACGGCACCGAAGAAAGCCGTAACGACGCGCCGGGTCGCGACCTGGAAAATCCATTGGCCGCCGTGCAAATGGGGCTGATCTACGTGAACCCTGAAGGCCCTGAAGGCAACCCGGACCCAGTAGCTTCGGCGAAAGACATCCGCGAAACCTTCGGTCGCATGGCCATGAACGACGAAGAAACCGTGGCCCTGATTGCTGGCGGTCATGCTTTCGGTAAAACCCACGGTGCTGGCCCGGCGGACAACGTTGGCGCAGAACCCGAAGCGGCAGATATCGAGCAACAAGGTCTGGGCTGGAAAAGCACCTTCGGCACCGGTAAAGGTGGCGACACCATCACCAGCGGCCTGGAAGTGACGTGGACCACCACGCCGACCCAGTGGAGCAACAACTACCTGGAAAACCTGTTCGGTTTCGAGTGGGAACTGTTCAAAAGCCCGGCGGGTGCCCATCAGTGGCGTCCAAAAGACGGCGCCGGCGCCGGTCTGATTCCCGACGCTCACGATCCGTCCAAGCGCCACACGCCGACCATGTTGACCTCCGACCTGGCCTTGCGCTTTGACCCGGCTTACGAAGTGATTTCTCGTCGCTTCCTCGCCAATCCGGACCAGTTGACCGACGCGTTCGCCCGCGCCTGGTTCAAGCTGACTCACCGCGACATGGGCCCGCTGTCCCGTTATCTCGGCCCGGAAACGCCAGCCGAAGAACTGCTCTGGCAAGACCCGATTCCAGACGTTGATCACGCCTTGGTCGACGAAAACGACGTGGCTGCACTGAAAGGCAAAGTCCTGGCTTCGGGTCTGTCGGTTTCGCAACTGGTCTCTACTGCCTGGGCGGCAGCTTCCAGCTTCCGGGGCTCCGACAAACGCGGCGGTGCCAACGGCGGGCGTCTGCGTCTCGCGCCACAGAAGTTCTGGCAGGCCAACCAGCCGGAGCAACTGGCGCATGTGCTGGCGAAACTGGAAAGTATCCAAAGCGAGTTCAACAGCGCACAAACAGGCGGCAAGAAAATCTCCCTCGCTGACCTGATCGTGCTGGCCGGTTCCGCTGGCGTTGAGCAAGCGGCGAAAAACGCCGGTCATGCGATCACCGTGCCGTTCGCGCCGGGCCGTACCGACGCCTCGCAAGAGCAGACGGATGTCGAGTCGTTCGGGTTCCTGGAGCCGGTCGCTGATGGTTTCCGTAACTTCCAGAAGGGCCGTTTTGGCTCCTCGGCTGAAGCGCTGCTGGTCGACAAGGCACAACTGCTGAACCTGACCGCGCCGGAAATGACCGTGCTGGTGGGCGGCCTGCGGGTGTTGAACACCAACGTCGGCCAAACCCGACATGGCGTGTTCACTCAGCGTCCGGAAACCCTGACCAACGACTTCTTCGTCAACCTGCTGGACATGAGCACCGAGTGGCGCGCCGTATCGGACGCCAAAGACGAGTTCGAAGGTCGCGATCGCAAGACCGGTGCCGTCAAATGGACCGGTACTCGCGTCGATCTGGTCTTCGGTTCCCACGCCCAGTTGCGTGCGCTGGCCGAGGTGTATGCCGCGGGCGATGCGCAGGAGAAGTTCGTCAGCGATTTCGTCGCGGCCTGGACCAAAGTGATGAACCTTGATCGCTTCGACCTTGCCTGATGTAGACGCTTGAACCCGAAAGCCCCGGTCTGAGCCATCAGATCGGGGCTTTTTTATTGCCGGAGGTGTTTGATGAGTCGCGACCTGCGTGACGTCTACCGAGGTTACATCGCCTGCCTGAACCAGCAGGACTGGCCTGCGCTGGGGCAGCTTGTTGATGAGGATGTGCGTTACAACGACACGCGCGTAGGCCTGAGTGGCTACCGCGAAATGCTCGAACGAGACTACCGGCAGATTCCGGACCTGCAATTCCACATTCGATTTCTGATCGCCGACCCCGAACACATCGCCGCCCGGCTCGATTTCAACTGCACCCCGATTGGGGAGTTCATGGGCCTGCCGGTCAATGGCCGGAAAGTGCAGTTCAGCGAGAACGTGTTCTACCGGTTTCGCGAGGGGAGGATTATTGAGGTGTGGTCAGTTATTGATAAGGCAGCAGTTGAGGCGCAGCTTTGACTGCAAGCGCGCTCCAACAGAAGAGGTATTTATCGGTAGGAGCGAACTTGTTCGCGAGAAGTTGTGCCTGACACACTGTCTCGCCAACAAGTTGCCTCCTACCGGAATGTGTTGCCTGTCTGAATCAGAGGGTCCACTTCAACGAGAACATCACGTTACGTGGGTCGCCATAGACGCCGCTGCCCGAGCCGGTAGGAATACCCTGCCAGTATTTGGTATCAAATATGTTGTTGAAGTTGACGCGGCCATCCCAGTGTTCGTCGAACTTGTAGCCTGCCATCAGGCCTACGACCGAGTAAGCATCCTGAGTGGCGTGGCCGTTACCGACACGGTTGAACGTATCGCTCTGGGCAAGAATGTCTGCACCGACACGCCACTTGTTGAGGTCACCCTCCAGGTTATAGCTGGTAGCGGCTTTGAACAGTTGCTTGGGCTGATCGGCACCAAACCGCTTGCCCTCGTTGCTTGCATCTTTGACGTATTGGCTTAGCAGGTAGGTGTAGGCTGCGGAGAGTTGCCAGTTAGGAGTGATCGCGCCGCTGATCTCGGTGTCGATACCGCGGCTACGAACTTCGCCTGCTGTGTCGTAGCAACTGGATGCCGGGAAGGACGGGCAGTTCGCGAGACTCTGGTTTGGAATCAGATAGGCACGGTTTTCCTGAGTCATGTCGAACAACGCCACCGATGCGTTCAGTGCACCATCGAAGTATTCGCCTTTCAGACCAATTTCATAGCTTTCACCCGTCATCGGTTTCAATGCGGAGCCAGAAGCATTCTGTTCACTTTGCGGCTTGAAGATTTCGGTATAGCTGGCGTACACCGAGTAGGTATCGTTCAGGTCGTAGATAACACCCGCGTACGGTGTAACTTCCTGAGTGACCTTATAGTCGCCAGTGCCGCTCTGATTGTCGTAGTCATACCAGCTCAACCGGCTACCGATGATCACGTGCAGCGGATCAATCGGGTTGAAGCGAGCGACGGCATAAGCTGCGTTCTCGGTGGCTACGTTTTTGCTTGCATACGGGGTTCGGGTATCAGCTGAGGGTTTAGGTACAGTGCCCGGGGTGATGGCGAATGGATCAACTGCATAGTTGGCCCAGAAGCCGCCACGCTGATCGAATTTTTCCTGGCGATGGCTGACGCCAAAGCTCAGATCATGCTCGCGCCCAAATAGCTGGAACGGGCCAGAAAGAGACGCGTCCAGATTGTTTTGCGTGTCTTTGGTGTCGTATTGGCCAGCGCCCTGTTCATAGCCGACGCCCGGGTCCGGGAAAGGGAACGCGATGTAGTTGGAGAAGGTATCGGATTTGGCCCAGATCTTGGACGCTGCCAGTTTGCCGTTCCAGCCGTTGTCAAAGCGATGCGTCAGGTCAGTGAACACACTGACGTTGTCGCGATTCCAGTAGGCCCAGTCGCCACTCAGGAACGTCGAGCGCGAAAACCCAAGATTTTCGCCGTTACGGCCGGATGGCAGGCTGCCCCAATCTGAAGTTGCGTCGTCTTTTTGTTTGGAGGCTCCGATGGTCCATGTAGTCGACTCGTTCAAGTCGGCTTCAAGGATGCCGTAGAAAGTCTGGCGCTGTTTGTTGCGCTCGTCGACGAAGCTCTTGTCGTCTTGATAGGCAGCCACTACGCGTCCACGGACAGTGCCGGATTCGTTGAGCTTGTTGGAGGCGTCAACTTCTGTGCGATAGCGGTCCCAACTGCCTGCGCTGGTTGTAATACTCACTTGCGGCGTCGCTGTTGGGCGTTTGCGTACCAGATTCAGGGTTGCCGACGGGCTACCAGAACCCGTCATCAGACCAGTCGCGCCGCGCACTACTTCCACTCGGTCGTACAGGGCCAGATCCGCTTCTGCCAGTGTGTCCTGTGTGAAGGTGCTGAGGATGGTTGGCAACCCGTCGTACATCAGGTTATCAATCGTAAAACCACGAGCCAGAAACTGCTGACGGTCCTGACCAAATTTGCGCAGCGTCACACCCGGTGCATATTTAACGACGTCGTTCACATCGTTCATGCCTTGGTCATCCATGCGCTGGCGCGTCACAACGCTGACTGACTGCGGCGTTTCACGAATCGACAACGGCAACTTGGTCGCGGTGTTCATCGAGCCGGTGGTGTAAGAGTTAGTCCCTTCAGTCGTTGCTACGCCTGCAAGGCCGTAATCAGCATTGATGTTCACGCCGTCCAGAGCAACCACGCCTTGAGTCGGCTGGGTCACTCGTGCCGAATTGCCTTGCACACTCGCTGTCAGTCCGCTGCCTTCCAGCAGGCGTTGCAGCGCCTGAGCGGGTTCCAGGTCGCCGCGCACTGTGGGGGCCTGCTTGCCAGCCACTTGCTGCGGATCGAATGTCACCGTCATGCCGCTAGCTTGACCCAATTGGGTCAGCGAAGCCGCCAATGGTTGAGCTGGAAGGTCCAGGCGGACCGGGGCAGCGAAAGCAGTGGCGGACATGCCAAGCGCCAGGGCGATGGTCAAGGCTGATAGGGCGGGACGGGACATTTCTGTGATCCTGACATTGGGCCAAATAATTAAGCGCACGAGACCGCCTGGCAGGATGTTTTGACACAAATGTTCAAGACACTGCCGGACTACGTAAAGCGCAAGGTGACGCGATCCTAGCAAGGTGTGAATACGACAGCAAATACAAATCGTTATCAGTCGTGAACTTTTTTGTGAAGATGTGCTCATACGCCATGGCGAATTTGCAGGCCGACCATCCTGAAGGGCCGGCTTTAGCCGGGAGGACTTCGGCACGTCGATGCATTTCATCGTCAAGCATTGCGCTCTCCCGGCTAAAGTCGGTCCTTCGAGCCTGCATTGACCTGCGTCCTGTCTTACCCCCGGCTGAAATGCTAAATTAGCCGCCATGAATTTCTTCCGAACCCATCGCTCGCCCATTGCCTGGATGCTGTACGCCTTCATCCTGTTCAATGGACTCGCGTGCGCCATGAGTCATGGCCAGATGATGGGGACGTTTTCCGGGGAGCCCGCAGCGGCGCCTTCCCACCATGAGCATCACGGCACCGCGTCCATGAGTGACGCGCACCACGAGATGTCGATGGACATGTCGATGCCGATGCCGATGGACGGCGCCAGCAAAACCATGGCGACGCCGGGCAGCATGCAATCGCTGTTCGGCGATTGTTCCTTTGCCGGGACGCTGACCCTGGCGATGATTTTCTTCGTCGCCCTGAGCTGGCTGATTCGCACTCGCAGCCCTCGTTTTATCTTCCCTTCGCTCTGGCCGGGCCGTACCTCTCGCCAGTGTTTCCCCGGGCTTAACCCGCAGGCTCCCTGACGGCAACTACTCGCCGTTAAAAACCAATATCGATTTTTTGCCTCGCCGGGATTCGTCCCGGTCGGGCGCGTTTAGCCGTTGGTGAGCCCTATGTCTGCTTTACCTGCACAGTCGTCGTCCAGCGCGTTTGTCGCTCTGACGAAACGGCTGCACTTTTACATCGGCCTGTTTATCGGGCCTTTTATTCTGGTCGCGGCACTTAGCGGGGTTATTTATGCCCTGACGCCGCAGATCGAAAAACACCTCTACGCCCATGCGCTGCATACCGAAACCCACGGCCCGGTCTTGAGTCTCGAAGCCCAGGTGCGTCGTGCTCAGGAGGCCGCCGGACCGGGGCCGACGGTCGCGGCAGTTCGTCCTGCGCCTAATCAGGGCGACACCACCCGGGTGATGTTCAACGTTCCGGGGTTGGGCGAGTCGGAGCATCGAGCGCTGTTCGTCGATCCGGTCAGCGGTGAGATTCGCGGCGACATGAAGGTCTACGGCACCAGCGGGATATTGCCGTTGCGCACCTGGATCGATCAGTTCCACCGCAGTTTGCTGCTCGGTGACGTCGGCCGCATCTACAGCGAACTGGCCGCTTCCTGGCTGTGGGTCGCGGCGGCGGGCGGCATTGTTTTGTGGGCGGTGCGACGCAAACGTGCCCGGACGCTGCGCGGCAGTTTGCGTAGCTGGCATGCCAGCGCAGGGCTGTGGTTAATGCTGGGCTTGTTGTTTTTCTCGGCGACCGGTCTGACCTGGTCGCAATACGCGGGCGACAACATTGGTGTGCTGCGCGCCTATTACGGCTGGTCCACGCCGAGCGTTGCGACGACCCTGGCGAAACCGGCGGACCCGGCAATGAACATGAATATGCCGATGGACGAGCACGCCGAGCATCACATGCACATGGCGCCTGCCGTTTCTAACAGCACGCTGAATCCCGCGCTGTTCGACAGCGTTCTGGCCGCCGCACGTAACGCCAATATCGAAGCGGCCAAGGTGGAAATCCGCCCGTCGAGCAAACCCGAGAAAGCCTGGGTGGTCGCCGAAATTGATCGCAGTTGGCCGACTCAAGTCGACGCCGTCTCCATCAATCCCAATACCCTGGCGGTGGTTGATCAGGTCGAGTTCTCCCAATACACGTTGCCTGCCAAACTCACCCGCTGGGGCATCGACGCGCACATGGGCGTGCTGTTCGGGCTGGCCAATCAGTTGATATTGGTGTTTTTTGCCAGCGGACTGGTGGTGATGGTGATCATCGGTTACCTGATGTGGTGGCGGCGCAGGCCGACTCTCGTAAGACAGCCAACGGTCGTGGACGCGTGGCGACAGTCTGGTGTTGTCGCCAGGACAGTGTGGTTGATGGTGGCAGTGGGTCTCGGCATTTGCTTGCCGGTGTTGGGCTGGAGCCTGTTGGCGCTGGTTCTCTGCGATCTTATCGTCACGTATCGCGCGCCGTCTGTCGCCTTTGTGCGCAGTTAGGGCTGATCAAGACTGGATGGAAAACGCCGTGAAGCATTTTCTGACATTACTACAGCGACTGTAGGAAATGTCACAGGTAACCTACGCGGCTTTAGCAGCACAGAGAATTTGAGCAACGGAGCCGTTTAGTGCCTCCGTTGTTCTTCATGAGGCCACACATGAACACATTACTGACCCGCCGCCAGCTTCTCGGCGGCATGAGCGTGCTGAGTCTGGGCGCGCTTGCCGGTTGCGGTGATTCCAACAAATTGTCGTTCAAATACGGCAAGGACTTGAGCGACAAGATTCTCGGGCGCACCTTCAAACTGAAGGACCCGCAGGGCAACGTGAAAACCCTGTCGAGCTTTCGCGGCACAATGCCGATGGTGTTTTTCGGCTTCACCCAATGCCCGGCGGTTTGCCCGACAGCGTTGGCGCGTGCAGCGCAGATAAAGAAGTTGATGGGGCCGGATGGCGATACGCTGCAGGTGATCTTCATCACCATCGACCCGGAACGCGATAAGCCGCAAATGCTCGACGCCTACGTCAAAGCGTTCGATCCGAGCTTTGTCGCGTTGTACGGCACCCTCGAAGAAACCGCCGCCACGGCGAAAGAGTACGGCGTGTTTTACGAGAAAATCCCGACTGGTGACACGTACACCATGTCCCACACCGCCACCAGTTACGTCTACGACACGCGTGGCGTGCTGCGTCTTGGCCTGTCCCATTCTCTTTCTGCCCAACAGTGCACAGAAGATCTGCTGACTGTCATGGAGGTCTGCTGATGAACTTTGAACGCCCGAAAACTTTTCTCAAACAAGCGCTATTGGGACTTTCACTACTGGGCGTTGCCGCTCAGGCGTCAGCGCAAACCGTTGTTGACGATGCGTGGGTACGCGCAACGGTGCCGGGGCAGGCGTCCACGGGTGCATTCCTGACGTTGACGGCCAGTGCTGACAGCAAGCTGCTGGAGGCGCAGTCACCGGTCGCAAAAATCGTGCAGATTCATCAATCGAGCATGAAAGACGATGTGATGAGCATGCAGGAAGTGACCTCGATTGCTTTGCCTGCGGGTAAGCCAGTGGTGCTGGACCCGAGCAGCTATCACATCATGCTGATCAATCTGACGGCTCAGGTGAAAGAGGGCGATAAAGTCCCGCTGACGCTGATTGTCGAGGATGACAAAGGTGTAAAACAGTCGATTGCGGTCGAAGCCACCGCCCGTGCCCTGAACGCGCCGGATCATGGCTCGATGCACGATCACAGCAAAATGCACTAACGCTCTAAGTGTTGTCGGCAGGCCGCCATCCAGGCCTGCCGCGACATCAACGCCGGTTCGCCAGAAACACCAGACTGGGCGCTTGCCCCGGCACATCGTTCAGTACATCAACACGTTCCATTCCGATTTTTTCCAGCACCCTGATCGAGGCCTGATGCGTGGGCCGAACCAGTCCGTATACCTTTGGTAGCCTCTGTTCGTTGAACGCATAGTCCAGCGCCGCATGGCCCAGCTCCGTCGCATAACCCTTGCCCCACGCCGGTACACCGAAGCGATACCCGAGGTTGACCCGTTCGACGTCGAGATACTTCATCAACGCCACACCGCCAAAACCGATGATTTGATCCGGCGCTTCCCGAGTCGCCACCGCCCACCAGCCATAACCCTGTTCATGCCAGTGATGCATCCAGCCATTCAGAAATATCTGCGCCTGCGCCAGCTCTTTTATCGGGCCGTTGGGATTGAACACGTTGGTGGCGGGATCGCTGTAGATGGCGAACATTGCAGCCAGGTCATATGGGCGAGGTGGTCTGAGTAGCAGTCGTTCGGTGGTTCTTGGCATGAGTGGGTCCAGTTTTCAGCTGTGCTCATCAATGATTATGGCTTTGAAACGCATTCCCTGTAGGAGCCAACACATAACAATCTGATTTGAAATGAGTTTCCTGTAGGAGTGAGCTTGCTCGCGATGGCGTCAGTTCAGACGATATATTCGTCGGCCAAAAAACTGAATCGCGAGCAAGCTCACTCCTACAGGTCCTGCGTCCGGCTTTGATTTCTATTACCTCAAATCAACCCAGGCAACTCCTGCTCCAGCTCCGCAAATTGCCCTTTTAACAATGAATGCAATTGCTGAATCGCCGGTGAAAACTGTTTGCGGTGCGGGCATACCAGATTCAGCGGCACCGGCTCTCCGGGATAATCCGGTAGCAGAATTTCCAGCCGTCCGGCCTTGATGTCCTGACTGACGTCCAGCCACGATTTATAGGTAATGCCTTCCCCCGACACCGCCCAGCGCCGCGCCACGTCGGCGTCATCACAGAATAGCGGCCCCGACACCGATATCACCCGCGCGCCGACTCGCCATTTGTCATAGACCCGTCCGCCCAGGGTGTAGAGCAAGCAGTCATGACGCGCCAGATCGTCCGGCGTCTGTGGCCGTCCATGGCGTTGCAGATAGTCGGGCGAAGCCACCAGCACCCGTCGATTCCAGGGTGCCAGCGGCAGGGCGATGTAATTGGCGTCTTCAAGCACGCCGTAGCGAATCGCAACGTCCACCGGGTCGCGGAACATGTCAGCCACCTGATCGGATAAAAATAGTCGCATCGACAGCCCGGGATGCTCGCGCCGAAACCCGGATAACCATGGCAGCAGCACGTTACGCCCCAGGTCCGAAGGTGCGGCGACTTGCAGCACACCCCGCAACTCGGCGCTCTCGCGTCGAAGTTTCTCGCGACCGTCTTTCAGGGTATCGAGCACGGTTTGCGCGTTGGGCAAGTACTGCTCGCCCTCAACGGTCAGGCGCAGGCTGCGGGTGGAGCGCGCGAACAGGCGCACATCCAGCTCGCGTTCCAGGCGTTTGATCGCCGCCGCTACTTGTCCCGGTAGCAGATCCACCTCCCGCGCAGCATTGGAAAAGCTGCCTAATGCGGCTGTACGCACGAACAAGGCAAGGTCATCGAGACGAATCATCTTCACTCCAGCTGTGAAAGTGTTGACGCATTCTAGGGGTTTTTCTTTGCGGCAGAGAAGGTGACTATGGCTCCACGTTTTAGAACTCTCTTCAGAGGATTTGCCATGAAAGCTATCGCCTTTACCCAACACGGTCTGCCGATTGAAGATCCAGGCGCACTGCTCGACATGGACCTGCCGAAACCCGTGCCCGGCCCTCGGGACTTGCTGGTGGAAGTTCACGCTATTTCGGTCAACCCGGTAGACACCAAGATTCGCGCCGGTTCAGGGGCGACCGAGCCAAAGGTTGTCGGTTGGGACGCCGTTGGTACTGTCCGCGAAGTGGGCGGTGACGTGACCCTGTTTCAGCCTGGCGATGAAGTGTTTTATGCTGGCTCGATCGTGCGCCCCGGCAGCTACAGCGAATTCCATCTGGTAGACGAGCGCATTGTCGGCCACAAGCCTGAATCCATTGATAACGCCCACGCGGCCGCTTTGCCGCTGACGTCCATCACCGCTTGGGAGCTGCTCTTTGATCGCCTCGGTGTGGAAGAGGGCGGTGGCGAAGGCGAAAGTCTGTTGATCATCGGCGCAGCGGGTGGGGTTGGCTCGATCCTCGTTCAGTTGGCCCGTCAACTGACCAGGATGACCGTGATCGGTACCGCTTCCCGTCCTGAAACTCAAGCGTGGATCAAGCAGCTCGGTGCGCATCACGTCATCGACCACAGCCAGCCATTGATGGCGCAACTGGAGCAGATTGGCGTTGGCCAGGTGACCCATGTCGCCAGCCTGACCCACACCGACAGCCACTTCACGCAACTGATCGAAGCGCTGCGCCCGCAAGGCAAACTGGCCCTGATCGACGACCCGAAAACTCTCGATGTGGTGCCGATGAAGCGCAAGGCGCTGTCGTTGCACTGGGAGCTGATGTTCACCCGTTCCCTGTTCGAAACCCCAGACATGATCAAGCAGCACGAGCTGTTGAATCGCGTCGCCGACCTGATTGATCAAGGTGTGCTAAAGACCACCCTTGGCGAACATTTCGGCACGATTAACGCCGCTAATTTGCGCCGTGCCCACGCCGTTGTAGAAAGCGGCAAGGCCAAAGGCAAGATCGTCCTCGAAGGCTTCTGATTTTCATCAATCCGTCAGTGGCTGCCTGTGTCCAGCAGGCAGTCAGGAGAATGCTCATGTTCAAGAAGTCCTTTTTCGCGGTTTCCGCTTTGGCGCTGGGTGTGGCCTTGACGGCTCAAACAGCGTTGGCGGCAGAGGCTGCCGATTTTTCAGCAAATGCGCCGGCTGATACGGCCATTAGCCAATTGCAGCAAGTCTTTGAGTTCCACGACGCCATGCCCACTGGCGTGACGGTGAGCGAAACCGGCCGGATTTTCGTCAACTTCCCGCGTTGGGGCGATGACGTGCCCTTCACCGTGGCTGAAGTCCGGGACGGCAACGTGCAGGCGTGGCCGAACGCGCAAATCAACAAGGAAGATCCCCAAGACCCGGCCAAGGGCCTGATCAGCGTGCAAAGCGTGGTTGCGGACGGGCAGGGTCGCGTCTGGTTGCTGGACACTGCGGCCCCCGGTTTTGCTGCACCCAAGGCTGGAGGCGCGAAACTCGTAGCGGTCGATCTGGCGAGTAACAAGGTGGTGAAAACGCTGGTCTTCCCGGCCAACGTCATCCTACCGAGCACTTACGTCAACGACATGCGTTTTGATTTCCGCACTGGCAAGGAAGGCACGGTCTATGTCACCGACTCTTCCGTGAGTGGGCCGGGAGCAATCATTGTCATGGACATCGCTACCGGCAAGGCGACGCGCCGTTTGAGCGGCGCGAAGTCGACATCGGTTGATCCGTCGTTCATCCCGGTCGTTGAAGGGCAGGCCGTCATGACCAAGGGGGCTGATGGCAAGAAGAAAGCGCTGGGTGTTGCCTCCGATGGCATCGCACTGTCGCCAGATGGCCAGACGTTGTATTTCAGCCCGCTGTCGAGCCGTCATCTGTATTGCGTACCGACCAGGCTCTTGCGTGATGCAAGCGTCAGCGAGAAAGCGCTGGACGCAGCTGTTCAGGATCTGGGTGAAAAAGGTGCTTCCGATGGTCTCGAAGCAGACGCGAACGGCGCGGTGTATGCCAGTGATTACGAACACAACGGTATTCGCAAACGGCTCGCGGATGGCACTTGGCAAACCATCGTTCACGATCCTCGAGTGCTATGGCCCGACACCTTGTCCATAGGTCCGGATGGCTATCTGTATTTCACCGCCAACCAGTTGCATCGCCAGGCCGGTTTCCACGACGGTAAGGATCTGCGCCAGAAGCCCTACAGCCTGTTGCGGGTAAAAATCAACGCAGCGCCAGCACCGACTCGCTAAGTATTTTTGACCGGAGAACATCATGGAACTCACCAGCCTCGCCAAGAGCCGTTACACCACCAAAGCTTACGACGCGACCCGTAAAATTCCTCAGGCGAGCATCGATACACTGCTCGACCAACTGCGTCACAGCCCTTCATCGGTGAACTCGCAGCCCTGGCATTTCATCGTTGCCGCTGACCAGCAGGGCAAGGCACGTATCGCCAAAGGTGCGCAGGATGGTTTTGCCTATAACGAGGCAAAGATCCTCAACGCGTCTCACGTCATCGTGCTCTGCACCCGCACCGAGATGACCGAGGCTCACCTGCACGCTGTGCTGGATCAGGAAGATCTGGACGGTCGTTTTCAGAATGCCGAGGCCAAGGCTGGCCAGGACAAAATCCGTCGCGGCTATGTCGATATGCACCGCTACGACCAGAAAGACGTGCAGCACTGGATGGAAAAACAAACCTATCTGGCACTGGGCACCTTGTTGCTGGGCGCGGCTTCATTGGGGCTGGATGCCACGCCGATGGAAGGCTTCGACTTCAAGAAGCTGGATGAAGAGCTCGGCCTGCGCGAACAGGGTTTTACCAGTCTGGTCATCGTCAGCCTGGGCTATCGCAGCGAAACCGATTTCAACGCCAAACTGCCGAAGTCGCGGCTGGCTGCCGAATCGGTGTTCACCTTCCTCTGAGTCATGCAGTGAACGACAGGTCCCTGGCTGGATACGCCGGGACCTGGACGTTTGCGACCTCTCTAGTCAGCGGCTTATTATGAGCCGAGCAGAAATTTCCCCATAAAACAGGCACTATGCTGGCGAAGTGCTGTCGATCACTTGCGGATTGGCGGGACATTGACACTCCGGCATGGCTGGCCTTGTAACCTCGTTACTGGCAGCGGGAAATCTTGCACCAAATGATTGATCCGTAGGAGCGCACGAGCACTGCGAGGCCGCGATAGCGGAGTGTCAGACAGGCCGCCATCGCTGCCTCGCGGTGCTCGTGAGCTGCTACAGAAAAGAACCAAATCAGATAGTTGCAGTTTCACCTTCAGCTCAACCCCCGGCGCATGGATTGCGGCACACACTGACACTTCTTTACCGGTCGACACACTATGCGTTTCTCGCTTGATCCGCGTCATGACATTGATGCCGCTTTGCTCTCCTACCGCCGGGTGTTCTGGTCGTTGGCGCTGTTCAGTGGGGTGATCAACCTGCTTGTGCTGGTGCCGTCGTTGTACATGATGCAGGTCTATGACCGGGTGCTCACCAGCCGTAATGAAACCACATTGGTCATGCTGACCTTGATCGCGCTGGGCTTGTTCTTTTTCAGCGGGCTGATCGAGTGGGTGCGCAGCCAAGTGATGATTCGCATGAGTGCGGGGCTCGATGAGGCGCTGGGCGAGCGGGTGTTCGATGCTGCATTCGCCCGTAGCCTGCAAGAGCACAACGCCAATCCGGCACAGGTTCTCAGCGATCTGGCCACGCTCCGGCAGTTGATCACCGGGCAGGGTTTGATTGCCTTGCTGGATGCACCATGGCTGCCGATATTCCTGTTGGTGGCATTCATTATTCATCCTTGGTTTGGCCTGCTGACACTGGTCCTCGCCATCGTGTTGATTGGTCTGGCACTGTGGGGCGAACTGGCGACGCGGGTTCGTCTTGGCGAAGCCAATCGCCTGAGCGTGAGTTCGGCGGCTTACGTCAACAGCACCTTGCAAAATGCCGAGGTGATCAGAGCGTTGGGCATGCTCGGGCCCTTGCGCCAACGCTGGAGTCTGCTGCAGCAACGAATCATTGCCGCTCAGGCGCATGCCAGTGACCGCAGTGCGCGGATCACTTCGGCCACGCGTTTCGTGCGTATATCCGGGCAATCGCTGGCGCTGGGCCTGGGCGCATTGCTGGTGCTCGAAGGCGAGCTGTCGGCGGGCATGATGATCGCTATGTCGCTGTTGCTCGGACGCGCGCTGGCCCCGGTTGAAATCGCTATTGGTTCCTGGAAACAGTTCAATTCCGGGCGCCAGAGTTATCAGCGTTTGAGCCAGTTACTGACCACGCATCCCCGCGAGCGATTGCGCATGCCGTTGCCACCACCAACGGGCGCTGTGCGACTGGAGCAACTTTATGTAGGCCCGCCGGGCGCATCGCAACCGATCCTGCGTGGCATCAATTTCGCCCTTGCTAAAGGCGACGTGCTGGCGGTGATCGGCGCCAGCGCCAGCGGAAAATCCACATTGGCCAGAGCGCTGGTCGGCGTCTGGCCTGCGATAGGCGGTTCGGTACGGCTGGACAGCGCCGAAATCAGTCAGTGGACGCATGATGCATTAGGTCCTCACCTGGGTTACTTGCCTCAGGATATCGAGCTGTTTGACGGCACCGTCGCCGACAATATTGCCCGCTTTGGTGAGCAGGATGCCGACAAAATCATCACGGCGAGTCGCCATGCGGGTATTCACGAAATGATCCTGCACTTTCCCAAAGGTTACGACACGCCGCTGGGGCCTGGCGGGCTCGGATTGTCCGGCGGCCAGAAGCAGCGTCTTGGCCTGGCTCGTGCGCTGTATGGCAACCCGGCATTGATCGTGCTCGATGAACCCAACTCCAATCTGGACGAGGCGGGCGAGTTGGCGCTTATTCAGGCGGTCAAAGCCCTCAAGGCGGCGGGCAGTACAGTGGTGCTGATTACCCACCGGCCCGGCATATTGGCCGTGGTCGATCACATTCTGTTGCTCAAGGACGGTGGACAGCAGGCGTTCGGTCCACGGGATCGGGTGCTCAAGGCGTTGATGCCAGCGGAAAAAAACGCTCCAGTCATGGTGGCCAGTAAAGATGCGTGATCTTGAGCCGGGCGCCAACGTGCGCAGCGAAAATCCTGTCAGCGTGCGTCATTCAGGCATGGCATCTGAAGTCAGTACCGATGCGGGCGGCGCTGCGCGTTACGGGGTTATTTTTCTTTGCGTCGCACTGGGCAGTTTTCTCCTGTGGGCGTGTCTTGCGCCGCTTGATCAGGGAGTGGTCGGCAGCGGCACTGTGGTGGTTGCCGGTGAGCGCAAGGCGGTACAAACCCTGGTCGGCGGTGTGGTTGAGAAGCTGTTGGTCAGTGATGGCGATCACGTCAGCCAAGGCCAATTGCTGGTGCAGCTCAACACGTTGCGAGCGCAGTCGCAGCTGGATGTCACCCAAGGCAAGTTGCTCAATGATCGCGCCGTTGAAGCGCGCTTGATCGCTGAGCGTCTGGGGAGCGCCGCTATCGAGTGGCCGCCTGAGCTACTTGAGCGTGCCCAGGAGCCAAGAATCAAAGCAGCGATGGGGTTGCAGACTCAGTTGTTCGAGACCCGCCGCGCCGAGCTGGCCAGCCGTTTGAAAATAATCGAACACGAAATCGAATCGTTGCAGCAACAGTTGCGCGGCTACGAGGGCGTGAAGCGCAACTACGATGCGCAGATGCAATTCCAGCAGCAGGAGCTTGAAGGCCTGCGTGATCTGGCGCGAGAAGGTTATGTACCGCGCAACAAACTTTTCGAGGCAGAACGCAACGCGGCGCAACTGGCCGGGCAAATTGCATCCGGTGTGGGTGATGTGGGCAAAACGCGCCAGGCCATCAATGAAAGCCGGCTCAAGGCGCTTCAGACCCAGCAGGAATTCCGTCGCGACGCCGAGACTCAGCTCAGCGAGGTTTCCGCCGAGGCAGCAGGTTTTGCTGATCAGATTAGTGCGCTGCAGTTCGAGGTCGAAAGCGGCGCCATTCGTGCCCCGGTTTCCGGGCAGATCATGGACGTGACGATTCATACCGTGGGCGGCGTCGCGCAGGCCGGGCAAAACCTGATGCAAGTAGTGCCTCTGGACGCGCCGATGGCAATCACTGCGCGTTTCGAGCCACTGATGGCGAACAAATTACGCCCGGGGTTACCCGTGCATGTGCATTTCACTGCGCTGCAACGGGTTGATACGCCGACCGTGACGGGGGTTGTGAGCACGGTTTCGGCGGACCAGTTGCTTGATGAGCAGACCCGCCGGCCGTACTTCTCCGCCAAGGTCCAGATCCCTGCCGAGACGGTGGTCGCGCTGCAAAACGCTGGATTGTTGGTGCGTCCCGGCATGCTTGCCGATGTCACGGTGGTGACTGGGGAGCGCACGCTGATGAATTACCTGATGAAGCCCCTGCGCGAACGCATGCTCGCTGCATTCAAAGAGGAATGAGCATGATCCAGCGCTCTCGCCGTTGCCGTTTGCTGGTAGGTCTTTGGGCCGGCTGGGTGGTGTTCAGTCCTGCGTGGGCCGCTGAGGCCGGGCTGAGCCTGATCGAAGCCTATGACGCTTCACGCCTTAATGACCCGACACTGAAGTCCGCCGGTCATGCTTACGATGCGTCCCGGCAAGAGGAGGCCATCGGTCGTGGCGGCCTTTATCCGCAGGTCTCTTTGACCTCGCGCTATGGCAATGGCGGACGTACCGATGGCGGCAGCGATAACGGCTATGTGAACAGCAATGATTACCAGGCCAACAACGTCACGCTTGCCGCGCAACAACCGCTGTATGACAAAGGCCGCTGGGCGGCGTATCAAGAGGGCAAGGCACGTGGGGTTTTGGGCACGCAGCAATTCGACGTCGCCAACCAGAGCCTTTATGACCGCGTGGCCAAAGCTTATTTCGATGTGGCTCGGGCCGAAAACGAGATCAAACTGATCGCCCAGCAGAAGGCCGCTATCAGCGGTCTGGTCACGCAAAGCCAAAAGCTGTTCAAGTCCGGCCAGGGCGCTATCACCGACATCGATGAAGCTCAGGCGCGTCTGGACCTCGTTGAGGCGCAGGAGGCAGAAGCCGTGGCCCGTCGGGTCGCGGCATTGCGCGCATTGTCCGGGCGAGCGAATGTGCCGATTGCTGATATCCAGCCAATGCGCGAAGAGCTTGCGGCCAATAGCCCGATCCCGCCGGAACAGGATTTGTCTTACTGGACGGCTATTGCCAAGGACGCCAGCCCGGAATTGGCGGCGCGTCTGGCGGCCATGAGAGTGGCCGAGGCACAGGCGGACACGCAGCGCGCCGGACATTATCCGACGCTGTCGTTAACCACCCAGTTGACGCGTCGGGAGACCCGTCAGTATCAGGACCTCGATCCCCGTCAGGACACCTATTACGTAGGGGTGCAGCTGGATATTCCGCTGTATCGTGGCGGATCGGTTCGGGCCTCGGTGGCCAAGGCTGAAGCTCAATTGGCGGGCGCACAATCGGATTACGACGTGCAACGCCAACAATTGTCGGAAGACATCGAGACGGATTATCTGGGCGTGGTTGCAGGGTTTTCCAAAACCAAGGCTATGCAGCGTGCGGTGGAGTCCAACCAAAAGGCGCTGACCTCTACGGAGAAAGGCTTTCAAGGCGGTGTGCGCTCGACTGTCGACATCCTCGATGCGCAACAGCGTGTGTTTCAGGCTCGTCGTGATTTGCTCAATACCAAGCTCGATATGCTGCAGAGCTACGTCAGCTTGCACACCCACACCGGCCAAATGAACCGCGGCGTGCTGGAACAGGTGCAGCGGTTGTTTTGAGGGGGCTGCCATATTCCAGCTCGCACAGATCCAGATGGTAGACCCAGGTTTTCGCGCAGGTTGATGTGATGACGTGGGACTGGCTTTAGCCGGGAACGCTGCATATCTGACGACATGGATGCAGCGACTGTACGGCTAAAGCCGGTCCCACGACATCGCGCCAATATTGGGATCGCATCATCCCTGTGGGAGCCGGGCTTGCCCGCGATAAAGGCACCGCGATCTGGCAGACAGATCACCGAAACCTTATCGCGGGCAAGCCCGGCTCCCACAGGGATGATGCTGAAACCCGTAGGAGCTGCCGAAGGCTGCGAACCTCGGTGTATCAGGCAAAACGCATTCGCAGCCTTTCGGCAGCTCCTACAGACCAATGTGTAGAAATCCGATGCGGCCCCTGATATCAGAAGCCGCACCGGATTCCTCCGACTGATCAGGCCGTGAAGTCGCTGGCGTGCAGCTCCTTGACGCCGACCAGCTGGATTTCGAACTCCGGCGTCGCATCAGCATTCAGGCTGCCGTACAGGATGCCGTCGGCGAAACGAAGCTGGCCGGTGGCGTCTGCGGTGTCGAAGGCGTTGTTGCCGATGAACTTGAAGGCGTCCATCCCGGTAGTCAGCGGGTTGGCATCCAGGCCGGTGAAGTCCAGTTGATCGCCCTCGGCGGTTTTAAAGCCGCTGATGACGTCCCGCAATGCACCCGTTCCCATTTCCGAGAGCGAACCAAAGACGTAAGTGTCAGCGCCTGTTCCGCCCGTCAGAGTGTCGGTTCCTTCACCACCAATCAACCGGTCGTTACCTGCGCCGCCCACCAGCGTGTCATTGCCCGCACCGCCATTGAGCACGTTGGCGCCGCTGTTGCCCGAGAGGGTGTCGGCATAAGCACTACCTATCAGGTTTTCGATGCCTTTGAGGGTATCGAGCCCCGAGCCGACAGTGTTCTGTTGCGCGGAGGTCGACAGGGTCGCAGTGATACCCGCCAGTGCGCGCTCGAACGAAACCGTATCGTTGCCGTCACGGCCTTCCAGCACGTTATCCCCAGCGCCCGCGAACAGGATGTTGTCCAGCGCGTTGCCGATGCCATTGGCCGCTGCGTTGCTGTCGATGTACAGGTTTTCAACGTTCGCCGTGAGCGTGTAGGTCGCCAGATTGCTGTGCACGCTGTCGATCCCGCCCGACACCTTGTCACTGTTGGTCTCGATCACGTTGTCGCCGGAGTCGTCCACGTAATACGTGTCACTGCCGTTGCCGCCACTCATGCTGTCCGCGCCAGCCCCACCGTTGATCACGTTATTGGCCGAGTTACCGGTAATGAAGTTGCGCACCGCGTTGCCTGTCCCGTCGATTGCCGAGACGCCGGTCAACACCAGATTTTCCAGGTTGTCGCCCAGCGTCCAGCTCACCGAGGCCTGCACGGTGTCGATCTGCGCAGGAGAGGTGTTGGTTTCCACCACGCTGTCGAAGGCGTTGTCGACCACATAAATGTCGTTGCCGTCGCCGCCGGTCATGGTGTCAGCGCCAAGGTCGCCGTCCAGCGTGTCGTTACCCGAAGTGCCAACCAGCGTGTCGGCCTGATCGGTGCCGAAGATCATGCCGCCTTCGTTATGAGCGTTATCGAAGATGTCCTGCACGCTGTTGTTGTCGTCAGGGTTGCCCTTGTAGCCAAGGTCATCGGCGATGTAGTCAGCCAGACGCTGGCCGACGATTTCTGCCGACTCTTCGTGCAAGTGCCAGACGTCATCGGGATACACCAGCGGATCGACTTCGTGACGCAACGGCAAGTCGGTGTAGTCGACAGCCAGTTTGACGTCGGTGCGCTCGGCAGCGATGGCTTCCTGAGTCGAGCGGACATAGTCCACACCTTCCACGATCTGGGCGATCTTCTCTTCCGAGTAACCCCGTGCACGGGCGGCGTCCTGGTCGTAGTGACCGGTCTCCATCATGTACACGTCGAAGCTGCCGAGCTGAGCGTGCAGGTAGTCGAACACCGCCAGCGTTGCGGTTTTGTAGTCAGCTGCTGCTGCCTGTTTGTCAGTTGCCCGGCCAATTTCCTGCGCCGCTTCTTCGCCCTGACCCCAGATGATGCCCATCTTGACGTTATCGATGGCCTTGAGCTCGGTGAGCTGGTTCTGCAGCAGCGCAACGGCACGCAACAGCGCCGGGCCCGGCTCGTTAGTGTCGGTTAACCACCAGCACAATTTCAGCTCTTCAGCGCCCAGTGTGGACATCCCGTTGACGGTGCTGCCACCGACTGCGATGTCGATGCCATTGCCGTCGGCATCGTTGAACTGGCTGCGCACGTCGTAAGTGGTGTACTTGCTCAGGTCGTTGACCAGCATGGACGTGCCGGACTGATCATCGTCCTCGGTCATCCGCAGCAGACGCGCATTGGATTGGCCGAGCGTCGGCAAGTAGAGAATGTCCTGCTGGGCACGTTCGCCAAAAACGAAATCGTCGGCGGTCAGGGTGTTGAGGTAATTACCACTGAGGGCGATCTCAAAGCGATTGCCATCGGCGTCGGGGACGCTGGATTTTACGTAAGTCTTGTCGCCCGCCTCATTGAGGGTCATGTACAGCGTGCCGTTGCTGCCGTCGCCCAACCCGAGGAAGCCCAAAGCTGAGACATCGATCTTGTCCACACCCTGGGTGAAGTCATAGATCGTGTCCGTGGCCGTGACACCTCCAGCGTCATAGTCGCGATAGCTGTCGAGCACGTTGCTGTAGCGGAACGTGTCGGCACCTTCGCCACCGTAAAGGGAGTCACGCCCAGCGCCGCCGTCGATGATGTCTGTCCCGGCACCGGCGCGAATCGTATCGTTGCCACCCAGACCGAGGATCAGGTCAGCGCCTGCCGTACCGGTCAGGGTTTCAGCGTTGTCGGTGCCCGCGAGGGTATTGGCGGGTGCATCCGCCACCACCAAGGCAAAGTTGTCACTGACCGACGCGCCCGCGGGATCGGTGGCTTTGATCAGCACGTCGTAATTGCCTGCTGCGGTGCTGGTCGGCGTGCCGCTGAAGGTCAGGTTGACGGCGTCAAAGCTCAACCAGGAAGGCAGCGCTGTACCGTCTGCAAGGGTAGCGCTGTAGCTCAATGCATCTTTGTTGCCATCGGCAAAGCTGTTGCTGGTGACGGTGTACGAGAAAGCGGTGTTTTCAGTGGCGTTCTGGTCCAGCAACGGGATGACCACCACCGGCGCGACGTTGCTCGGCGTGTTCTGGTCGGCGAACACGAAATGGCTGGTCGTGAGGCTGTTGACCAGATTGCCTGCCATTGAAATCTCGAAGCGGTTGCCGTTGGCGTCGACCGTGTTGTCTTTGAGATAAGTGCGGTTGTTCGAGGCGTTGTAAGTCACCTGCAGCGTGCCGTTCAGGCCGTTGCCCAGGCCGGTATAACCCAGCGTCGAGACGTCGATCTTGTCGGCGGCCACATCGAAATCAAGAATCTGATCACTGGCGCTGGTCGTGCTGGTGCGGTAGCTGTCCATCTTTGATGTGAAGCGGAAGACGTCAGCCCCGTCGCCGCCAGTAAGTTTGTCCGCGCCTGCACCACCGACAAGAATATCGTTGCCCGCGCCGCCATTGAGCGTGTCGTTACCGGCGCCGCCCAGCAACTGTTCGTTGGCCGCAGTGCCCGTCAGTGTGTCGTTGTTTGGCGTGCCATTGATGATGATCGGCGCACCAGGAACGTCTTGCACCGCCAGCGTGAAACTGTCGCTGACCGTGGCGTTGCTGCCGTCAGTCGCAGTGATCTTCACTGAGTAGTTGCCCGAAGCGGTGCTGTCCGGCGTGCCGCTCAGCGTGCGAGTGGCTGCGTCGAAGGTCAGCCAGCCGGGCAGGGCGCTGCCGTCGGCGAGGGAGGCTGTGTAGCTCAGGCTGTCGTTATCCGGGTCAGTGAAACTGGTGGCAGGAACGACATAGCTGAAGGCGGTGTTTTCCGTCGCGTTCTGATCCAGCAATGGCGTTGCAACTACCGGAGCCTGATTGGTGGTGGGCGCGGTGGCGAAGACGAAGTTGGCGTTGGTCAGCTTGTCGAGGTAATTGCCATCCAGCGCGATCTCAAATCGGTTGCCATTGGCGTCAGCTTCGAGCGACTTGATGTAGGTCTTGGTTCCGGTGTCGTTGAGCACCAGATACAGCGTGTTGTTCTTGCCGTCGCCCAGACCGGTAAAGCCCAGCGCCGAGACGTCGATCTTGTCGGCAGTGCGATCAAAGTCGGTGATCAGATCACCCAGATTGGCGCCGCCCGCGTTGTAGTTGCGGTAGCTGTCCGTGCGCTCGGAGAACACAAAGGTGTCCGCTCCGGCTCCGCCACTGAGGGTGTCCATGCCCGCGCCGCCATTGAGCGTGTCATCACCCGCGCCGCCAGCCAGGCTGTCATTACCGGCGAGCCCGAGCAGGGTGTCTGCCGAGTCCGTGCCCTGCAACGAGTCGTTGCCGCTGGTACCGGTGACCGTCCGGTTGAAAATGAAGTTGTCGGCGGTCAGCGTGCTGGTGAGATTGCCGCTCAGAATCAGCTCGAAGCGATTGCCGTTGGCATCCGCGTCGTAGTCCTTGATGTAGGTGCGGTCGGTGCTGGCGTTATAGCTGACCTGCAAGGTGCCGCCGCGACCGGTGCCCAGACCGGTGAAGCCCAGGTCTGCGAGGTCGATCTTGTCTTGAGTGACGTCGAAATCGGTGATGGTGTCGACAAAGCTGTTAGTCGCGGTGCGATAGCTGTCGGACTGGCTGGCGAAGCGATAAGTGTCCGCGCCCGTACCGCCGGTGAGCTTATCGATGCCCGCGCCGCCGACCAGAATGTCATCTCCGGCACCGGCATCGATCACGTCGTTACCGGCTGCGCCGTAAAGGATTTCATTGGCGTTGCTGCCGATCAGCGTGTCGTTACCCTCGGTGCCCTGAACAGTGACCACTGGCACGGTGGCGCTGACGTAACTGCCATCGCCATACACCAGTGTTTCGCCTTTGGTGGTATGGCCAATGGTGTTGCCGATGATCGCGTTGCGGTCAGTGCCGTCTTCGTTGCGTTCTGCCACGCCGTAGGTCGACAGATTGCTGCCGGTGATGGTGTTGCCCTGAATCGTGTTGTCGCTGCCGTTGAAATACTTGCCGGAGACGCCAAGGGTGTCGTCGTAGGACTGGATGATGATTTCCGGTACGCCGCCTTTCAGGGCGTTATTGCTGAGGGTATTGTCGGTGACGTCAACGTTGTTGCTGCCGTAGATCCGCACGCCGGCGCTGCCGTTGTCGTGGATATTCACGCCGCTGAGGGTGACATCGCTGGACAACTTGATGAGCACGCCTTCGGCGCCATTGCCGTAAACCTCGCCGCCAGTGATGACGATATTGCTCGGCGAAGGAATATTTTCGCTGCCGCGCTGCACCACGATCCCGCCGCCGCCATTGTTATAGGCGACGTTATTGGTGAGGGTGAAGTCGTGGGTGCTGGTGACCACGTTGAAGCCGTGGCGATCGTTGTCGTAGGCGACGTTGTTCTCGAACGTGCTGTTGCTGAGAAAGTCCGCGACGAAGCCATCCAGGCCGTTGCCGTGGGAAACGCTGTTCTTGATGACCATGTTAACGGTCTGTTCGTGCGGGTCGAAGCCGTAGCCGGAGCAGTCCTTGATTTCTACGCCGTCCAGAGTGACGTTGGAGTCGTAACCTTCCTGGCCGGGAATGTAACCGTTGAACCAGCCGTCGATCTTGCCGGTGGTGTTATCCCGGTTGCCATCGAGGGTCAGGTTGCTGAGCCCGAAGTCGTGGGTTTCTTCGCCATAGGCCGAGCGGATGATGCCGGTGATTTTCGTGTCCGAGCCGTCGGCCACTTTGATGTTCGAAACGCCCATCCCGTCGCCAAACATGTACACGTTGCTTTTCAGCATCAGGCAGCCGTCGGACGGTTCTTCGCCTCCGCTGACAATGAAGGTGCCAGGCGGAATGTAAACCTGCCCACCACCAGCAGCGGCGGCTGCATCAATAGCTTTCTGGATGGCAGCGGTATCATCCGTGACACCATCTCCTTTGGCGCCAAAATTTTGGACGTTATAAATCATGGACTTATCTCCGGGCTCGGGCTTAGTTTGCTTGGCTGCCAAGATCCAATCGGCCAGCACTCAGATATGACCCGGAGAAGCGTAAAAGTTGTGACCGTGTGTCGGGAAACCGTCGCCCGTTCGGCGGCTGAAAAAAGTGATGTGTAACAAATGCGATAATTTGACGTTTTGTTGACGTCATTACTTTGTAATTAATCCATCGCACCCCGTTGGAACCGAGTTTGCTAGCGATGAAAGGACCATGCGATATGCCTTTGAGATCAGGTCGCCTGTATCGCGGGCAAGCCCGGCTCCGACAAGTACAGAGTTCGCTTTACCTTCGGCGTTTGCCCATGTCGGGTC
Organism: Pseudomonas caspiana; assembly: GCF_040224095.2. Lineage (NCBI taxonomy): Bacteria > Pseudomonadati > Pseudomonadota > Gammaproteobacteria > Pseudomonadales > Pseudomonadaceae > Pseudomonas > Pseudomonas caspiana. The sequence goes on from NZ_CP167995.1 coordinate 824,482, forward strand.
TGCCCTGTTATCTCGGCAGGAATGCATCCCTTGTAGGAGCCGAGCTTGCTCGCGATGAACGATGACGCGGTCTGGCTGTGAAACCGGGTCGCCTGAATCGCGGGCAAGCCCGGCTCCCACAAATACGGAGTTCGCTTTACCTTCGGCGATTGCTCATGTCGGGTCTGCCCTGTTATCTCGGCAGGAATGCATCCCTTGTAGGAGCCGAGCTTGCTCGCGATGAACGATGACGCGGTCTGGCTGTGAAACCGGGTCGCCTGAATCGCGGGCAAGCCCGGCTCCCACAAGACAGAGTTCGCTTTACCTTCGGCGTTTGCTCATGTCGGGTCTGCCCTGTTATCTCGGCAGGAATGCATCCCTTGTAGGAGCCGAGCTTGCTCGCGATGAACGATGACGCGGTCCTGGCTGTGAAACCAGGTCGCCTGTATCGCGGGCAAGCCCGGCTCCCACAAATACGGAGTTCGCTTTATCTTCGGCGATTGCTCATGTCGGTTCTGCCCTGTTATCTCGGCAGGAATGCATCCCTTGTAGGAGCCGAGCTTGCTCGCGATGAACGATGACGCGGTCTGGCTTTGAAACCGGGTCGCCTGCATCGCGGGCAAGCCCGGCTCCCACAAGACAGAGTTCGCTTTACCTTCGGCGTTTGCTCATGTCGGGTCTGCCCTGTTATCTCGGCAGGAATGCATCCCTTGTGGTAGTCGAGCTTGCTCGCGATGAACGATGACGCGGTCTGGCTGTGAAACCGGGTCGCCTGAATCGCGGGCAAGCCCGGCTCCCACAAATACGGAGTTCGCTTTATGTTCGGCGATTGCTCGTGTCGGGTCTGCCCTGTTATCTCGGCAGGAATGCATCCCTTGTAGGAGCCGAGCTTGCTCGCGATGAACGATGACGCGGTCTGGCTGTGAAACCGGGTCGCCTGAATCGCGGACAAGCCCGGCTCTCACAAATACGGAGTTCGCTTTATGTTCGGCGTTTGCTCATGTCGGGTCTGCCCTGTTATCTCGGCAGGAATGCATCCCTTGTAGGAGCCGAGCTTGCTCGCGATGAACGATGACGCGGTCTGGCTGTGAAACCGGGTCGCCTGTATCGCGGGCAAGCCCGGCTCCCACAAATACGGAGTTCGCTTTATGTTCGGCGTTTGCTCATGTTGGGGCTGCCCTGTTATCTAGGCAGGAATGCATCCCTTGTAGGAGCCGCGCTTGCTCGCGATGAACGATGACGCGGTCTGCCCTGTTATCTCGGCAGGAATGCATCCCTGGTAGGAGCCGCGCTTGCTGGCGATGAACGATGACGCGGTCTGGCTGTAAAACCGGGTCGCCTGTATCGCGGGCAAGCCCGGCTCCCACAAATACGGAGTTCGCTTTATGTTCGGCGATTGCTCATGTCGGGTCTGCCCTGTTATCTCGGCAGGAATGCATCCCTTGTAGGAGCCGAGCTTGCTCGCGATGAACGATGACGCGGTCTGGCTGTGAAACCGGGTCGCCTGTATCGCGGGCAAGCCCGGCTCCCACAAATACGGAGTTCGCTTTACCTTCGGTGTTTGCTCATGTTGGGTCTGTCCTGTTATCTCGGCAGGAATGCATCCCTTGTAGGAGCCGAGCTTGCTCGCGATGAACGATGACGCGGTCTGGCTGGGAAACCGGGTCGCCTAAATCGCGGGCAAGCCCGGCTCCCACAAATACGGAGTTCGCTTTACCTTCGGCGTTTGCCCATGTCGGGTCTGCCCTGTTATCTCGGCAGGAATGCATCCCTTGTAGGAGCCGAGCTTGCTCGCGATGAACGATGACGCGGTCTGGCTGTGAAACCGGGTCGCCTGAATCGCGGGCAAGCCCGGCTCCCACAAGTACAGAGTTCGCTTTATCTTCGGCGTTTGCTCATGTCGGGCGCTTCCTGCAGGAACCGATGCCAGGGTTGCCTTATTAACTCCCGCGATACGTCGAGAACCCATAAGGGCTGATCAGCAGCGGGATGTGGTAATGCGGCAAGGTGCCGTCCACGTTGAAGATCACCGGTACCTCCGGGAAGAAGCTCGCCGTCTGGTGCTTCTGGAACCACTCACCGGTCTTGAACGTCACGCGATAGGTGCCCTTTTCCAGCGTTTTGCCTTCCGGGTACAGCCCGGTAATCCGGCCTTGCTCGTTGGTTACGCCTTTGTTCAGCGTGCTCCAGCCCTGACCTTCCTGTTTTTCCAGGGTCACGCTGACATCGGAGGAGGGCAGGCCGTCCTGCAGGTTCAGCACGTGTACGCTCAGCGGATTACCCGCGGCCAGCGCAATGGATGAAAGGCCGCTTAATACAGCGCCCGCGATCAGTGTTTTCAGCATGTTCATGAGATGCTCCTGCTTATTTGAGGTTGGGTAAAACGTGGGTGATGCCTTTCAGCGCGCAGCCTTCATCGACTTCTGCACCGCCTGCGCCCGCTACGCCGATGGCACCGATGACCTGATCGCCTACTTTTAAAGGCACGCCACCGCCTAACAGCAGCAGCTCATCAAGGGTGTTGAGGTTCTCGGCTTCGGGATTGTTGCGGGCGCGCTCGGACAGCAGCCGCGTCGGGGTTTTGGTCGACAGCGCGGTAAACGCCTTACGCTGCGCCGCGAGAGTGTTGTGCGGGCCGACGTTGTCATCGCGCTGCACCGCAACTAGATTGCCGCCGCGATCCACCACCGCGGCGACGGCGGTTTTGCCATCGGCGTGGCAGGCCGCCAGGGTTGCATTGAGCAGGTCATTGGCAAGCTTGAGGGTCACATCCGGGCGCTGGGCAACGTTTGGCACGTCAGCCAACGCGACGCCGGACCCCATGGCCAGTGTCAGTAAAGAAAGGGTGACGCTTCGTATCAGCATGAAAATCTCCGGTTCAGGCTCGGCTTAGCAATTGCCAGCCATACTGCCCAAGCCTTCCGCACAAACTGATTGCCTGCGGATTACGTATTTGTAATGAGATGAGGTCGCGGATCGGCTTACGCTATGCGTCAGTGGCGGAGGACTTAATGCGTATCCTGGTAGTAGAAGACGAAGCGAAAACAGCGGATTACCTGCGCAAAGGGCTGGGGGAATCCGGCTATCTGGTGGAAGTCGCGTTGAACGGTCTGGACGGTCTGCATCTGGTGCAGGAAAGCGAGTTCGACCTGATCATCCTCGACGTCATGTTGCCCGGCCTCGATGGCTGGCAACTGCTGCAGATCATTCGCCGTAAATGGCAGACGCCCGTGCTGTTCCTCACCGCCCGCGATGCCGTGGAGGATCGGGTCAAAGGCCTCGAACTGGGCGCCGATGATTATCTGGTGAAACCCTTCTCCTATGCCGAATTGCTGGCGCGGGTTCGCACCTTGCTGCGTCGGGGACCGCCCCGTGAAGTCGAACAGTTTCAGATCGCCGATCTGCATCTGGATTTGCTCAAGCGCAAAGTCACTCGCAACGGCGAGCGCCTGAATCTGACCAACAAGGAGTTCGCGCTGCTGCATCTTTTACTCAGTCGAGAGGGTGAAGTCTTGTCCCGTGCGCTGATCGCCTCTCACGTCTGGCAAATGAATTTCGACAGCGACACCAACGTGGTCGACGTCGCGATCCGCCGTTTACGTGCCAAGGTGGACGACCCGTATCAGGCCAAACTTATCCACACCGTGCGCGGCATTGGTTACCTGCTGGAGCTGCAACAATGACCCTATGGCCTCGCACGCTGAGCCTGCGTCTGGCGTTCATGTTCGCCTTGGTCAGCGTGCTGCTTTTAGGTGCCGTTGGTTTTTATCTCTACCAGTCTTTGCAGCGCGAAATAATCTGGCGAGACGATCAAGCGTTACTCGGTCGCGTGCAGCGTATGCAGGCGCTGATCACTGACAGCGACAGTATCGACGCTTTGCGCAAACGTCCGCAGCTGTACGAAAACATGCTGGGCAACCGCGACAACGTGCTGTGGATTGTCGATGACGCGGGGCAATTGCTCATCGACGTCAACCCGCTTTCCTTGCCTGTGCCGGACTTGCCGGCAGCGCCTTCACCGCAGTTGGGTGATAGCCCAGGTGATAAATCGTTACGGCTGGCGTGGTTTGACGTACCAAGCACCGGCCGGCACCTCACGCTCATCGCAGGCAAACTGGTGAACGAGCGCGAACAAATGCTTGGCGCCTATCGCATGAAAATCTGGATAGCCTTGCTGGTCGGCGCTGTGCTGGCGTTTCTGCTGGGCTGGATGGTCAGCCAGCGGGGTTTACGTCCGGTGCGGCAACTGGCGACACGAGCTGCAGCCATCGACGTGCAACACCTGCACCTGCGCCTGCATGAGTTCAAGGACGTGAGCGAACTCAGCGCCCTCAGTCATGCGCTCAACCAGATGCTTGCCCGGCTGGAAGACGGCTTCGCTCAGCTCACCCGTTTCAGTGAAGATCTCGCCCATGAAATGCGTACGCCGCTCAGCAACCTGATGGGCCAGACCCAACAGGCGCTGGGCCGCAATCGCTCGTCCGAGGTCTATCAGGAGCTGCTGGTTTCCAATCAGGAAGAATACGAACGCCTGGCACGCATGATCGACAGCATGTTGTTCCTCGCACGTACCGAACAGCCCAAAGCGTCGATCAACCGTCAACAGATCGACCTGCACGCCTTGGTGGCACAGCTGTGTGATTACTTCGAAGGCATGGGCGAAGATCGCGGCATCGAGCTGATCAACCAGAGCCAGGGCACGTTAAACGCCGACCCGGAATTACTGCGCCGCGCACTGGCCAATCTGATTGCTAACGCCCTGCGCTACGCCACACCGAATACTCCGGTCACCATCGGCAGCACGCCTGGCGCTGGCGGTTTAGAGATTTACGTTCATAACCTGGGCGAACCCATCGGTGCAGAGCATCTGCCTCATCTCTTCGAGCGCTTTTATCGCTGCGATCCTTCCCGCAACCAGCCCGGCGACTCTGGCGGATTGGGGTTGGCCATCGTGCACTCGATCATGCAAGCCCATGGCGGAAATGTCAGTGTGGCGAGCGATAGCGCAGGAACAGTTTTCAGGCTGGTGTTGCCAGTTGAGCCGTCATCGCTCTGATCACATGCAGGCCTTTTCGGAGGGCATTGCAAACATGAATACGGTTTCGCCACGTCTGCTGACGGTATGCCTGAGGGCTGTGTCGTAACGCGAGAGAATTGTTTCGCAGATCGCCAGACCCATTCCCATCCCGTCTGCTTTGGTCGTGAAAAATGGCTCGCTGATAAAGGCTTGATAGCTTTCGGTGATACCGGGGCCGCTGTCCATTACGCAGATCAGTGTCTTTTCTGCCATGGGATAGGCCGCGAGAGAGATCTGCCGATTCTCTACGTGCTGGGCGCTGATGGCGTCGATGGCGTTGGACACGAGATTACGCAGGACTAAATAGAGCTGAGTGCTGTCGGCGTGAACGCTGCAGCCCGGTTCGACCTGGAGGTTTACGGCGATGCTCAGGCACGCCAGCTCTTCTGCGAATCCCGCCATGACCTCGGCCATGACTGAATCAAGTTGCACGGTACAAGGCACTATCTGGCGCTGGGAGTAAGTTTGCAGCAGGGCTGAACTGACCTGGCTCATTTGTCTCGCGAGCGTCGCGCAATCCCTGAGGCCTCGTAAGGCTTCAGGCACCTGGGGTTCATCGCGATCCAGCCAGCGAATCGACGCCTGAATGTTGCACAGCATCGACGACAGCGGCTGGCGCAACTCATGAACCACCGCCGCCACTGCGCAAGCCGTGTGGGATTCCGGCCCGAGGGCCTTGGCAGTCAGGTTCAAGCTCGCGGGTATGGCGTGATGTTCCAAAGGGGCTTCAAGTCGTTGCGGGCACAGCATGACCGAAGGTGTCTGGCCTTCGTTATGCAGACTCCGGTCCGGCAACTGCCCCAGCATGCGCGCCATTGATGTGATCCCTGATTTGGTAGGTCCTGATACCTTAAGGAGCCGTTCATCAAGGGTCTTGAAGAATCTTGCAGGGTTTAACTTTGCGCGTTAAATATTTGCGTACAATGCTTCGGTTGATCTCTCTGCAAAAGCCTTGGGGTATTTTCCGTGCATGATGATTTCGAATCCGGATCCGGAAAAAACTCAGTCAGCGTCTGGACGATGGCCGACTTGTACGATGCCGAGCTACTTAAAGGTGCGTATTTCGACCATCGTTACCCGTGGCATACCCATGAAGAGTTCAGCCTCGGCATCGTGCTGGCGGGCGGCGTTTTTCTGCAGACCCTGCGATCGAGCGGCATTGCCAAACGCGGCAGTTTTGTTCTGATCAACCCCGATGAGCTGCACAGTGGACGGCCTGACGCGGGCGGCTGGTTATGCCGGACGCTGCATGTTCATCCAGACGTCTTCCTGAGAGTGGCCCGAGATAACTTCGGCATTACCGGCCTCCCGGTTTTTACCAGTCCCGTGGTTGAAGATCCGGTGCTGAGCGCCAGTTTGCTGGAGCTTCATCGCCTTTCGGAAACAGCCTGCTCTGCGCTCGAGCGCCAGTCGCGCATCACCGCGATGATCATCCGGCTGCTGGCTCAGCACACAAGTGTTATCCAACTGCCTGACTCACGTTTCAACGAACCCGTCGCAATCTCCGTCGCCCGCACCTATCTCGATGAAAACCTCTCAGACAAAGTCACCCTCGACGACCTCTCAAGAGTCGTTGGCCTCCCGGCTTTCCAGCTGCTGAGAGCCTTTCGCCAGACCTGCGGAGTGACACCCCATGTCTACCAACTCCAGGCACGCGTACGTAAGGCCCACAAATTACTGAAAAGCGGCGTCGGGCTGGCTGAAGTGGCTATGGCTTCGGGGTTTGCCGATCAGCCGCATTTAACCCGGGTGTTCAAGTCGATCATGGGCGCAACGCCGGGGCAGTATGGGCGGGGCAGGGGATAAGCTGCGTCAGACGGTCCGTAAGCCAGGAAGCCAGAATCCTCACAACCTGCGGCTTAATGATTCGTCCGTTTAAATAGCCGCTCAAAGTATCAAATGTCTATTAGGGTCTATGCTTGGATTGACCTTTCAGACAAGGCCCCTCCGTGCCGCGCACAGCCCACCAGGCAGACCCCGTGAGACATTCAACACTCAACGCAGCCTTGCTCTGTCTCTGCCTGTTCCTCGGCTTGCCCGCCAAAGCCGAGCAATATCAAATCGTGACCGAAGAGTGGGCGCCTTACAACTACATGGAGAACAACCAACTTACCGGCATGACCACCGAAATCGTTCGGGCCATCATGGCGCTGACCGGGGATAAGTTTGAAATAGTACTGCTGCCCAGCATGCGCGCCAGTTACGCGTTGAACTCGCGATCCAGGACCATCATGTACTCCATGTTCCGTACGGCTGAGCGCGAGCCGTTATACAAATGGGTCGGGCCTATCGTCGAAGAATCCATCCATCCCTACCAAATGGCCGACGCGCCGCCGGTGAATACCCTGGAGCAACTCCGGGAAGCTCCTATCGTGACCACCCGACACGCGGGCCTGGTGCCCACCACCTTGCAATCGCTCAACTTCACCAATCTCGACAAAACCGCCACCCAGAGTCCCCAGCTCTACCGCATGCTCCTCGCCGGACGCACCAGCATCATCGTCGGTGACACCGACGCCGGAGTGGCTTACTACAGCCGCCAATTGAAAATTCCCCCCGGCACATTGCGGCAGATACCGGTGGAGGTTTACCGGTCGTCGTTATACATCGCGTTCAGTCAGGATTGTGATGACGAGGTGGTGGCGGGTTGGGCGAAGGCGTTGGAGACGTTACGCGAGTCGGGGCAGTTAGCGACGATTCAGCGGCGATACGAGTATCTTGAAGGAGGCTAGGGTGTTAAAGCCCAGCCGTGAGCCGCCCATAAATTTCAGCTCTACTTACCCGCCTGTTTCGATTTTCAAACAGGTTAAGGGCTCTGGCCTTGAGGTGCCTGTAACTGACATGTCGCTGATATGATCTGTGCCCGGAGCCGCCTGCTGGAGGTGGTCTGTTTGAGCACAGGAAGTCTCATGAAAAGAATGTTGTTTGGTGCATGTTTGCTGTCGCTGGCCGGTTGCGTCAGCTCGCCTGATACCTCTTTCACCCAAGCCACCCCAGGCTGTAAATCGGCATCCGCCAACGTGAACGGCAAGCCGGTCGCCACACAGTTCTGCATCAAAGCCACCGCCTTCAAACCGTCGCAATACCGCGTGACCGTCAACGATCAGGTACTGTTCACCGGCACTGATTACGAGCGCGTGGCCTTCACCAAAACCATCAAGGAAGGCCCGGCCAAGGGCGGCTGCGACGAGTTGATCGAGTTGCAAGGCTCCGGCTCCAAGGCCGTGGCCTTGAGCGAATTGCCGACTGACCTGATAGCGAGCTGCCGGATTACCGCCGACGCGAACGGCAAATCCCAAGCCTTCAGCAAAGATGCAGCCTGCGACAAGGTGTTCTACACAGCACTAACGCCGTTGCTGGGTAAAGTCATCCCTGTTGAAGTGGCCCGTCAGTGCAGCGTGTCGGTGGGTGAGCAGAAGGTGTTTGATCAGCGGTTCGATTTTTAAGAGTGGATGGGGGCAGAGATTACTTATGTCTCTGCCCCCGGCAGATAACCTGATATTGCCAGGCAGGATGTTAATTGAAGTCTTTTCGTTTTGTGAACGTTATAGATAGCTGAGATGCTCAGCAGGATCGCGGCATGTTTGGACTCTGCGTAAAAACAAAACTGAGAGGATTTTTAAGGAGTGGGTTGGTCCCGGCCCACCACATCACTGGCCGATAGTGTTCAATCGCTAATGGCTGCTTCCGGCCAATAGCGGTCAGTACTGAATAAACATCTCTGCTGAGCCAACTGACAGCTAACTCCCTTTTCAGGGGGATTGCATCACCCTGTCATCAATGCCAGCGCCTTGTGTAATTCTTGTCGGGCGAGAGGAAAATCCTCGAGCGTCATCCTGACGATCAGCGTTTCGCGAGCTTTGGTCACCCCTGCAGGCCCCAGGATCACAATGGCTCGTATGGCTGCCCAACGAGTAAAGTGGTTCTCGGGGTCTGAAACCAGTGAAAGTATTTTTTCAAATTCCGCATCGTCGGAGGTTTGCTCTGCTAACAACCTAGCAATACCGAAGATATCAATTGGGTAGGCAACTTGATGTACGCCCAGATGCATCGCCCTGTCGATCAATTCGTCAAAAGAAGAGTCCATGGTGCCTCGTAAGGTAAACAAAAATCCCCACGCACCTGAATCTACTTACAACCTTTCAGATTCCACTAGCAGTGCGACGGTGTTCTCCCAGCTTATCCAACCGATCAGCCAGTGTCTGCTATCAATTAACCATCAGCACAATCTTAGGTTTAGCGGGTGAAGTGCCTGTCAATCAATGCGATTCAAATGACTGCTATAGGTCGATAGCTGTCAGTCGACTAAGCGCTAGCGCAGAATATGAGCTCAATCACCAGGCCAGAATCGGACCATCATCAATGCTTGAACGCTGGTTAACGCCTGGCCATTTCAATTAGCTGCACTTGATAACGATAACGTGTCGCGATATGTCTGATCATAACGGTACCAATCGATAACCCCACAACCCCCGCACCTATCATCACCAAAATCATGTTTGGAAAGTTTTGGAGCGTCATTCCCGAACTGAGGGTACTTCCTACCCAGCTGAGCCCACCGGAGGTACCTCCAAATTCCTTGGCGAAAAAATAGCCGGAAGCAAGCAAGCCTAGCACTGCGCTTTTATCGCCGAAAATATGGGCGACACGAGCTTCGATGCGCTTTATTTTCAGCTCAAGCCAGCACTTCGCATCAATGAGTACTTCGTCGTCGTGATGGGAAAGAGCGTAAACCATCGCTTGCTCATGCCGGATGTCATTCAGCAGGTTTTGAAGCGAGGCATCCTTCCAGCGGAACAACAACAAGCCAGCTGCCACAATAGGTAGAAGCATTGTCAGGAGCGCCAACACGCATGAAAGGCTAACCATTACTAACGCTCCAAGCTTTACGCTGTCGTATAGACCCCTTCCAAAATATGTCCATGCTGCCAAACCCCATGCCGGTACCATGAGCGCGACAGCTATCCCCATGCACCAGTTAGAGATTTGCTCAGCTCTGGCTTCGAATCCAGTGCGGCGTTCGGCCGCTGACCGGGGCTTGTACTGGCTGAGCTCTGTGAGGACATCTAGCGTCTTGTTGATGTGACTGTTTTTGTATGACGCGTTCATGCAATGAAGCTTCCTCAATGTGGGGCGTAGCCGTCCATGGGATAACAGGAGGGGCAGGCGACGCATCACCGTCGTTACCAGCTAGGTTCAGAGATGTACTATGAAAGCCTGAGAGACGGGCGTGCTGCAAGGACCCCGTCGCCTCGTATACAGCATTTAAGAAAGCCGCCGAGTCGTCCTGCATGGATTCCTTGAAAACCAACGATTCTTGCCGGTCGCGACTGGCCATTTTCGGCCCAAAGCTGACCTTAACGCAGTCCGATAAAACCGAGAGGCTGAATCAATATAGACGATCGGTACCAAGTGAAAACGGTTGAAGCCTGCTCGACCTCAAGCCGCACCAGGCTTCCTTGGCGACCTTCCAAACAATGTATAGCTGAGTACAAAGTAGAGCCGGCGAGGATCAGGACAGTAGATTCGTTAACTCTCCAACGGCTACATGGTTGCAACGAATGCTTCCGACAACTCCCCAGATCGAGACGATATCCACGAGAATCGATAAGTCTTGTAATCGCTTCAGATCAATTGATTCGAGCACGTTTTGATGATTGAAATCTGTCAGTGAAAGGTCATGGATATCACTGAATATCAGTTCAACCAGTAAACTTTTCTGGCATACGTATTCAAAGTCCGCCGTCCCAGCACCAACCACATCATGCTCTCGGTAATGCACGCATAGCTTCGCGACAGTAGCCAAACCTTGGTCCGGCAGGCCGCGTGATACCAAAAACGAGATCACCTCTGAGTCGTGAAACGATGGCCAGCAACCAATAGCTTCAATCACATTTTCGGCTCCGCTGATCAGTTCTTCGGGCTTCACTGTGTGCCTCCACGATGACGTCAATGACTGATACTCATCAGATACGCAGCAAACAGCAAATCACTGTTCAGCGACCGCGCCTAACGCTGTAGAGATGCTATGCGGGAAAAACATGAATCGGTAGGCTTGCTCAGTGATGACTGTAAACGATTTTTTGGGTCAATAGCTGCTATGTAGTAGGTGAACCCTCGAGGAGCATGGCATCGTCCGCGCTCAGACGTCGTACTACATGCGACATCGCTCAGGTGGTTTTAAAAGCTTGCAGACCAATGAATAGAGGATACGCAGGGATGGAAAATGTTTTCAGGATCGAGCCAGGTGCAGAGGCAGTCGTTGGACATTGCGACTCCTGCGGTCATGAGACACGAACCTTTCGCGGTTTTGTCTTCAACCACGAGGACGCTTATGCGGTTTACTTGTGCACCTATACGTCATCACATCCCGAGTTGGGGGTTGCCATGGCGGTAAGCCTTAGAGGCTGGGGTGACGGCGCGGATACCGCAGCTAAAGAGTGTGTTGCCCTAGAGTGGAGAAATGGCGACAGCGGACCCGGTTGCCGTGTAATCGATGCCTCTGAAACATCTTGGGCTAGCAATAGCATTCTCGGCCAAATGCTCTTCAGAGAGCAGGCCATGACGTCCGGTCGTGCGTCCGAAGCGTTAAGCGCCACCGATGCTATCTGGGCGGGGGATGAGCGCTTATCGCAAGCCCTGAAGGAAACTCAAGCTGATTTTCTCGTCGCGAGGGACTAGGCGATGCGTGAGCAAACTGAAGATGAGACCGAAGAGGAATTAACCACCTGTATTCATGACCTATTCCTTAATCAGGAATATCTGGACTGGAGGAGAAAGCTGAAATCTCTCTCTGAAGATAGGTGGCACCTGTTAATCGAATGCTTGGCGAGTTGCAATGCGCCGGTTGATGAGTTCCTGGCTTTCGGGCAGAGCATCTATCCGAAGCTCGTTTTCAGCTACACCGAAGCACCCGATTATGCAGAGTCTCGAATGCTGATGGTGCAATTTACGGTATCGGGAAGCATGTGGCACTGTCTCGTGTGGCACTGTCCAGAGCGAAGTTAAATCTTAAATTTGATATTTTACTTTACTGACAGCCTGCTTATGGCCGGTAACCGTACCTAGTGGATGTCCGGTCTTGGCCGATAGCGGTCAGCCAACGTGTCTCAAAAGGGATCGAGCCGTGCGTCGATGCCAGCCTGCTCAGCCAGCGCGATCAGGTTTTCGACGCAATCTTGCTCAATGATGCAACCCACATAATCGGCGCCGCCTGTATCCACATGCAGAAAGCGCTTCCCGAACCCGGTCAGCCATTGATCGAAATCGATCAGCACTTGCATCAGTGATGGCGTCTCTTCCAGCTTGTAGGCATAAATCTGGTCAATGCCGCTGGCTTCAATCAGTTTCGGTGCCAGGTACTTGAAATCATCGAAGCCGTGCACGTCCACGGCCATAAGAACCAGATTATTGAGTAACTGGCCTTTCTCAGCGTCCAAAAGACCACTGACCAACGCGGTGGCCGGGTCTTCACCTAGGTTGTAATAGCGCGACACCCTTCTCACGAGACGCGCACGTTCCTTTTCAGGCAGCCGCGCCAACAGGGCCTGGGTGAACGTTTTCAGTTGCGCACCGAATGGGTAAAGCTCACGCATAATCGCGGCATCGCTCAACCGTGGTTCATCGGGTGGGGGTTGTGTGAAGCGATCGCCGAACAATCGACTGAACAAGCCCATCGCCGTTTATTCTCCTTGGTGGGTAAAGCTTCTGGCGCGAAGCTTACCTCAGCGGTTCGATGACGGCGAATAGGGTCAGGGTTGATATCTATTCAGTCTACGTGTGGCAGCAATCGACCCAAAAGCGGTCATTCATGTGGGTCAGCTAACGGCCACCAGAGGCCTGTAGCATGGAAAGCATCAGGTACTGATCGACCCTGTACCGAGTCGATCGTGGGACTTGACTAGAAACTCCATTCCTCAGCCTGGACGACCAGGCAGAATGGTCCGGCTAATGTTGCATTATGGTGGGCAATGATGGCCTCTGCTTTGAGCCCTGGAGTATCGGAGCAAGTATGTCCGTTGGCGATGAGCACAGCATCAAAGCCGCAATCGCGGGCAGCCCGGCAAGTGCTGTCTACGCAGTATTGAGTTTTCATGCCTGTAACAACGATGCCCTCACAGTCGCGCTCACGTAGCTGAGCTGCCAGGTCAGTCTGAGCAAAGGCATTCGGGCGTTTTTTCTCGAAAATCACTTCGTCACCCATTAGCTGTAACTCATGAACAAGCTCTGTGAGCGGGCTACCCGGCTCAATCGGAGACCCAGCAGGACCTATATGGCGGGCAAGAAAGATAGGTGCGCCTGTTTCACGCGCACGTCTCATGAGTCCATTCAATGTATTGATAAGCGCTTCACCCGCCCAAGGTCTGTCCGGGCCGTGAACAAGCCCTACCTGCATGTCGAGAATCAGAAGTGCATACATGTGCGTTTCCTTACGTGGGTGCCAGCAAAACCGGGGCAAAAAAAAGACCCGGTCCATTGCTGGCGGGTCTTTAGGGATCGTGTGCTGTTTTAACTCACACAACCTCCCACGACCCGCCCATGGCGGTCGTGAAGGTTGTGGTCGATTCGAAGCGTGACGTAATCATGGGACCGACCTTAACTTTGACGGCACGGTCTTGCAAGTGAACATGCCCAGGATGAAAGTCATTTCGTAGGGGGCGGACTCAATGACTGCTTCTGGCCGATTTCTGCCATCAGCTTTACCACTGAACGACTAATCCACCAAGCTACTGCTCAAACCACAATACGATTGGATCACAACATGCCTTCACGATTAGCGGGCCGCTACCCGGATATTCAAAGCGTGTTTGAGGCGCAAAGCCCATTCGGGCAAAAGCAATTGGCTACTCGTATCGTTCTCTGGGCAGCCCATGAGGCGGGGATCGATCCGGACGAAGTGGGTGCCTTGTTATCACAACATCACGCTGAACAACTCGATGCCCTGTGCATGGAGATGGATGCGCGATACTTCGAGCTGTTGGATCGTCAGGATAGTCGTCATCAGTTGTTTTTCTGTAAGGCACGAGCCTACAGCGCAGGTGCTTTGCTTGCTCGTGATGCGTGGGACGACGCTATTTATGAGTCTACTTTTGCAACTGAAAAGCCGCTGTTAATTCATGAGTTCTTATAACAAACCTTTCTGCGTCCTCCGTGACACAGGGCGTCGTGCAACGAGCAATTGCGCTGTAGGAGCTGCCGAAGGCTGCGTAGCGGTGTGCAGACAGAACGCTTTCGCAGCCTTCGGCAGCTCCTACAAGTTTCTCCGGCTCATGAATGAACGGAATCTTTGAATTTACTCACCTGCCCGGCGTAAACGCTTGGTAATTGGAGGCAATACTAGCCTTGGCGGGGAGCTGGTCATTCATGCATAAACACGGGTTGAATGACCTGATGTTCTCCCTGCAAAAGCCAGTCCTGGACTTTATGACACTCGGTCACGCCGTTCGCGTGACCGTCAACACCACTGCCGCGATTCGTTCCGCTTGGGCGTAGTTTTCGGTTTCGAGCTCTTCACCGAATACATCCGGGTCCATTTCGCGATAAGACCAGGCGAAACCTGGACGATCAATCAACAGCAGGGCGTGTTCAAGGAACAGGTCCACCCCGTCGACCCACGGCGTGCCGGTGTAGAGCAACAGGCTACCGCCTAACGCCAGGCGGCCCATCGCTTGTTCGACGATGCGCACAGAAAGCTCTGATCCCAGACGTCCACCGCCATGACGATAGGCTCGTTTCTGGCTGTCCTGCATGTAGGGCGGGTTGGCGACGATCAGATCGAATTCGCCCGAAGTGCTTTCCAGCAAGTCGCTGTGCCAGGCGTGCACGTTCTCGATTTCGGCCAGCGAAGCGTTTACCGCAGTAAACCTCAGCGCCGTCGGGTTGATGTCCAAGGCCAATACCTGAGCGTTGGGCCTGGATTTGGCGATGAGGATTGCTCCCATGCCGCTGCCACAGCCAATATCTGCTGCCGTTCGCACGGGATGCATTGAGGTTCTCAGATGCTCTTCGATGGCTTGGGCAAATCGGTAGGTATCGGGACCGAAAAAGACAGCGTCGTTTGAAATCGTCGGGAAGCCGGAGTGCACGAAAAGCAGGTCCTGCAAGCTCGACCAGCGTACTTCGCTGAGCAACAGACCGGCATGCGCGCGGATAATCCCGCTGGCCAGCAGGGCTTCAATTTCTGCCTCTGGCAGCAGATGTGTTTCAAACGGCCTGTTCCAGCCAAAGATATCGCGCAGGTCACGCGCCTTGCGGTTTTGTTCGCGCTCGTTATTACGCTGATGGGTCAGCGGCGTTACCGTAACAAATTTGTACTCGTCGGCTTGTAGTCGACGACCCAGTTGGACAAGTGCCAGATCATGGGTCTGTTCTTCAATATTGGTGGCGTCTGTAAATGACGACGATGCAGTGGTGTGGTCCATCACGCTAAAGATCCTTGAGCAAGTTGGCTGGAGTACGCCCGGGTAGCAATCAGCCCCTCAGGCGTTGAATGTTGAGATGGGGACAGCAGGCTGATCAGTCGTTCAGTTGAACCGTTGGCTTTGGGCTGCTTTGTCGATACCGAGGCGGGAGTCGCCCGACGCCGGAACCGGGCGCGAAACGGGTTGCTGTTGGCCGATGCACTTTCGTCAGCCCAATCCCCTGCAATCCAGTCACGCAGCAGCTGCATTTCATAGCCGCTGAACACACCAAACATTACCGCTCCCGGGCCGTCGATCAGTTGCCAGAAGCGACTTTGAGTCGGGTCCTGATTGCGTTTGATCCAGCCTTTGTTTTCGAGCACGGTGAGGAACGCCCGGCTACGTCCGGGCTCGCCAAGCCATTGATTGATGGTCAGCCCGTCCAGGCGGCAGTAATCGGAGTGCATGTACTGACCAAACGAGCGCTTGCGCTCCAGCATGGCCACGACTTCATACTCCAGATCAAAGCTGGCAATGACTTCTTTCGTGCCTGTGCCCAGTTCATTCAGGGCATAGCCAGCGCGCAGCCGCTCAATGAATTCATCCCGGGTGTCATCTGTCGGCAACAGATCAAGAACGGTTTGCACGGCTTTGTGAGCGTGCCCATTGCTGGCGTTGTCGATGGTGACATGCAGCGTGAAATAGTACGGATCGATTTCCAGCTCGTTGAGTTCGAACGAAGTAATCAGCAAGTGCAACGGAAGCTGTTCGTAGCCCAGGTTGTACCCGAGCAGCTCTGGCAGATACTCGTCGCCCAGTTGAGCGAGTGCGAGTTGAATTGCGCCTTGTACGTACAGCACGTCTTCCAGTGGTTCAGTCGGCGCGCAGTCGTGATCGGCCAGAAGCTTGCGGTACAGAACCACATGATTCAGCGCGGGATCGCCGTCTCCCAGCTCTTCCAGATAGGTACGGATGAGGCCGTGGTAGCGCCAGTCGTCCGTGTGTTTTATCGCCGCGTACAGCCAGGCACCGTCCACCAGCTTGGTGGGCGCTACCTGCCGCAGAAAATAAAGGGCGTGGGCCTTGTTTGCGAAGAACTGTCTGCCTGCTCCGGCATGTCGCCCTTCGAGATACTCTCTGTACGCACTGGCGACGACACTGGCCTTGCCTTCCATCCACGCAGGCATGTCGCTGAGGTTCTCAGGAAGATCCACCGGACATTGCCGGGCCTGGTGAAGGTGGACTTCGAGAAACTGACGAAGCGTGCGGGCATCCACCTGCCGGGGATCGCTCAACAGCTGGTGGTAGAGGGTTCTGGCATCTGCATCTGAATGCATTGCCGGGTTCAGGCGATCAGCAAAATTGCGCAGAGAGTTCATAAGGCAGCCTACAAATGTTCTTGGTATGTAGGTCTGAGGCGGGGGCTGGCGGATAAATTCCAAGAATGTGTAAAGGTCAGGACGGATGGTGTGTTTTTTGAGGAGGGACTGCGGTATCAGCCTGCAATGTTTAGGTGTGAACTTGTTGCAGGCTGTAGGAGCGCACGAGCACCGCTAGGCCGCGAAGGCGGTCTGCCTGACAAGCCACTATCGCGGCCTCGCGGTGCTCGTGCGCTCCTACAGTTCCCCGTTTGTCATGAGACAGTGCTTTTCAATTCATATGAGATGAACCAAAGCCACCGTCACCCCTCACAAAATCTCAGCCGATTGCCGAACGGATCGTAAACTTCCAGCACTTTACCCCAGCCTTGCTCGACGAGGTCTGGCCGACCGTACCCATAACGCTTGGCCTGTAATTCATCACGAAACAGTTCGATGTTCTGCATCGGGATGAATACCGTCGAGCCGGGGCTGGCGTCGCCGTGGTGTTCGGAGAGGTGCAATTGCAGGCCGTTGCGGGTTATCCCCAGATACAACGGCAGGTCTGCTTCGAACCGGTGTTCGAATTCAACGCTGAAGCCGAGGAAGTCCAGGTAAAACTCCCGCGCTTTGGTTTCGTCAAACGACCGCAGGATAGGGATCGATTTGTCGAAGGTGATGCTCGCTGGGGCGGCTTCCTGGGTGAGCAGCGCTGACGCGGTGTTCCAGTCTTTGTGGCCCAGTTGATGAGCGACCAGTTCAAGTGCGGCAGAGTGGGATATTTCTTGGTTGGACGTGGCCAGATCAGCGCGCAGACGCTTGGCCATTTGCTTGGCGTGTTCGATCGAAAACATGAAAGCTCCTGGAGTCGAGGCTTTTTGGTGCTCGCGTTGCCAAACCTGGACTATCAAGAGATGCGACAGGATTCGGAAGAAACATGCTTTCACCTTTCCCATCGGGAGCGAGCGGCAGGCAGCACTGGCCTGTCGCGATCATACACAGGCGACACCGGGGACGGAATGCAGGGAATGAAAAAAGCCGCTGCCAGATGACAGCGGCTTGCAGGTCAAGCCTTACCAGCGATCGCGGCCACGGCCATGATCATAATCCCGGCGGGGACCGTGGTCGTAATAGCCGCCACGGGGCGGGTCATAGCGGCGGTATTCAACCGGACGCACCGGGACGTAACGCACCGCCTGATATTGTGGCTGGTAGCGAGGCTGCGGCCGGTATTGCTGGTAACGCGGCTGTGGCCGGTATTCCTGATAGCGCGGGCGGTCGTGGTCCCGGCCTGAGTTGCTAAGCACGGTAGCCAACACTGCACCCACGGCTGCACCAGCGATAACGGGGACGATCACGTCGCGTTCATTTGCGGTAGCGGCCCCGGCAACGAGCAGGCTACCGGACAGAATCAGGACTTGGGTCATCTTCGAAAACATGGTGTCTCCTTTGGCGAAAGTAAGTGGGTTCGCCATGGACGTATGAAACACCCATTTCATGTAAACGGAGGTCTGGATTCGGTAAAGGTTTGGTAAAGCGCTGGCAAACAAGTCAGTCGGTAATGACGCTTTTGATACGACTGGTCAGCTCAACCATGGAAAACGGTTTAGTCAGCAAATGCATGCCGGGTTCCAGCTGCTCTTCCCAGTCCAGCGCGTTATGGGCATAGCCGGTAATGAACAGCACTTTGAGATCGGGGCGCAGGCTGCGCCCGGCGTCAGCAACCTGACGGCCATTGATCCCGCCGGGCAAGCCGACGTCAGTGACCAGCAGGTCGATGTGTTGAGTGGATTGCAGCACCTGCAACCCGCTGGCGCCGTCTTCCGCTTCAATGGCGGTGTAACCCAGATCTTCCAGCACTTCGCGGATCAGCATGCGCACGGTGTGCTCATCGTCGATCACCAAAACTGTTTCGCCGCGTTCGGCCAGCGGCGGTGGCGCGAGGACGCGCGGCGTCTCGGAAGGCCTGGACTCGGCGCGGGACCTTGGCAAATACAAGGTCATGGTGGTGCCGATATTCATAATCGAATGAATATGCACGCTGCCACCTGACTGACGGACGAAACCGTAGATCATCGACAGCCCCAGACCGGTGCCTTCTCCCATGGGTTTGGTGGTGAAGAACGGGTCGAATGCGTGGGCAATCACGTCGCTGCTCATGCCGCTGCCGGTGTCGCAGACGCTCAAGGTCAGGTACTCGCCTGCAGGCAAGTCCCGTTCGGCTGCGGCCTTGGCTTGCAGGTTGCAGTTGCCGGTGCGAATGGTCAGCGTGCCGCCCGACGGCATGGCGTCACGGGCATTGATGCAGAGGTTGAGCAGGGCGTTTTCCAACTGGTTCGAGTCAACCTGAGTCAGCCATAAATCGGTTTCGTTGTGCACATGTACCTGCACGGCGGGGCCGATGGTGCTGCGGATCAGCTCAAGCATGCCGGCGACCAGGCGGTTAACGTCGGTTGCGGTGGGTTCAAGGGTCTGGCGGCGTGAGAAGGCCAGCAACCGATGGGTCAGTGCGGCCGCTCGACGTGAGGCGCCTTGTGCAGCATCGAGGTAGCGGTCCATTTCACCGACGCGATTCTGTGCGACTCGCAGCCTGATCATTTCCAGGCTGCCGATGATCCCGGTCAGCAGGTTGTTGAAATCATGAGCCAGGCCGCCCGTCAGTTGGCCGACGGCTTCCATTTTCTGGCTCTGCCGCAGTTGTTGCTCGAGCAACCGCTGGGCCGTCATCTCGATGCCAACGCCTGTGCGCCTTACTGGCTCGCCGGTATTACTGAAATAGGTGTGGCCACGAGAAAGCACCCAGCGGACCGAGCCGTCAGGGTGCACGATGCGATATTCGAGTTCTAGATCGCCGCTGTTGACCAGCCCGCCCGCCATGGTTTTGCGCAACGCAGCAAGGTCGTCGACGTGTACGTTGGCGAGAAAGTCCTGACGTTTGATGCCGCTGGCGGCCTGCACCGGGTCGATGCCGTACAACTCGCTGATGCCTGCGTCGCAGTAGAAGCAGTCGTTGGACACTTCATAGGTCCAGACTCCAACGCCGCTTACCGCCGAAAGGGCCAAGCGGGCAAAATCCATGGAGTCATGCAGCGCCGTCTCACCTGTCTGCTCGGACTTCACATCCCGCGCCCCTGCTGCACGAATTTGCATGATCCGCAGAGTCGCTCGTCGCGCATCTTCAATACTTGCGTAATGCCCTTCGCGCACCTGGGTTTCAAGCAGGGCGGAGAGTGCAAGGTCGAGGGCCAAGTCCTGAGGTGCCCGATAGGACATGCGCAGTTCTCTGTACGGAGGAAAGTGAGCGAGTCGGGGATTATCACACAAGCTTGGGAAAAAGCCGCGAATGCTGAAATGTCACTTTGATTACCGTTCGGGTTAGGCAGCAAGAAGCGGGGTGTGGTCCGGTTGGATAGCCTGTTTGATACAGGCTCCAACTCAGCAGGAGCTCAGCATGACTTTTCGGATTACAGGCCTCTCCCCGGAACCTTTTCTGGCGCTTTTTGGTTTGTCCGATGAAGCCTTAAAGGCACTCGGGGTAAAGCGCTACTACGTCGACAAAAAACCAGGCTTCCCCGACCGCATCGAATTGCTGGATGCGGAAGTTGGCGAGACGGTCCTGTTACTGAATCACGTCTGCCAGCCGGCCATGACCCCTTATCGAGCCACACACGCGATTTTCATACGTGAAGGGGCTGGCCAGACTTACGACGCGATCAATCAAGTGCCTGAATCGATGCGTATCCGCCTGCTGTCGCTGCGGGGCTATGACGCTGAAGGGATGATGATCGAAGCTGATGTCGTGGAGGGTGTGGCAATAGAGTCGGTGATCGAGCAGATATTTGCCAATTCCGAGGTGAGCTACATCCATGTTCATAACGCGCGCAGAGGGTGTTATGCCGGGCGGGTTGATCGGGGGTAGGCGCGGCACATGCGGTCTATTCGGGAAATTCTATGTTGGCCTGCAACTTCAAAGCCCATGGGGAGCAGCCCCCGTGTTGCAGCAAACGCGGGACCCTGTAGGAGTGAGCTTGCTCGCGATTCGGTCATTGGGTCTGCGAATTTATCGCCTGAACTGACGTAATCGCGAGCGAGCTCACTCCTACAGGTCCTGCGTTTGCTGCTCCCACAGATGTCAGCGAGTGTCTCAGGGCGAATCAATACAGATGCTCACATATCCCCGCTGCAAGCCGCATAATGCCGCGCTTAATAAAGCGTGAGATAAAGCCCCGTGAATATTCGTAAACCCATCGACGGTCAGGCCGCGGCGATGATGACTGTGCTGTGTACCGTATGGGGTCTTCAGCAGGTTGCGATCAAGGCTGCAGCTCCGGACATTGCGCCGATTTTCCAGATCGCCCTGCGTTCAGGTTTTGCGGCGTTGATGGTGGGCGTGTTGTTGATGCTGCGCTGGCAGCAGATGAGACGCAGCGGCACCTGGCAAGCCGGGATCATGGTGGGTGTGCTGTTTGCGCTGGAGTACCTCGCGGTGGGCGAAGGGCTGCGCTACACCTCGGCGGCGCACATGGTGATCTTTCTCTACACGGCGCCGATATTTGTCGCGATCGGCCTGCATTTTCGGTTTCGCAGCGAGCAACTGACGCTGCTGCAATGGATCGGCATTCTCATCGCCTTCTCAGGCGTCGTGCTGGCTTTCTATGCCCCGGCAGCTCCCGGCGTTTCGGTGGTGCATCAGCGGGTTGGCGATGGGTTGGGTTTGCTGGCGGCTATCCTCTGGGCCGGTACGACCCTCACGATTCGCGGCTCCAGTCTGTCCGACGCGCCCGCGCCGCTGACGTTGTTTTATCAGTTGGCCGGGGCTTTTGTGATCCTTGCGTTGATGGCCCTGGCAACCGGACAAACCGGCATCAACCTGACTACCGTTGCGGTCAGCAGCCTGGCCTATCAGACCATTGGCGTCTCATTTCTGAGTTTCCTCGCCTGGTTCTGGCTGCTGGGCCGCTATCTCGGTTCTCGCCTGGGCGTGCTGTCGTTCATGACGCCTTTATTCGGCGTGGTGTTTGGTGTGTGGTTACTGGACGAAACGCTGGAATCCTCCTTTGTGATCGGCTCGGCACTGGTGCTCACCGGGATTCTGCTGGTGAGCGGGCACGATCTTTTGAGGCAGGTGTTACACAAGCGCGCTCTTGGCAGGCACTAGGTTCTGCTCGACCCAGTTAGTCACCGTGGTCAGTTCAATGCCGTGTGTAGCGTTGAACGTGCGTTTTTTATCCCAGGCGACGCCTTTACCTTGGGCAAAAACCGCCCGGTATTTGCAAAGCGAATCGTGCGGCGCTGCAGCGAGAGCGGCGTTCAGTTGCGGGACGGTACATTCCACGCGGGACAGCGTGCGCCCAAGCTTTTCGTCGAGAATGTTCGCCAGTTGCCGATAGCTAAGCGTGTCCCCTGCGACGAATACCACCTGATCAATCAGGAGGGGTTCGGCAAAGATGATGTGTGCCGTCAGCTTGCCGATATCCTCTGGCGTGGTGACGGTGACTTGCGTGTCCCAGGTACCCAAAGCATGAACCGTGTTTTTGGCCAGATCGACGACACCAAATGCTGGCTCGAACAGGAAGCTGGTAAACATCCCGGTGGAAATGATCAGCCATTGGGTTGTGCGCTGGGCTCTTAGAAGCTCGCGAACTTCGAGCTGTTCATCAAACAGATCCTGCGGGCTGCCTTTACCGATCACGTCATAGTCCACGCCGAACTGCCACGGCACGTAGCGCTTTACGCCCGCCTTGAGCGCCGCCTGAGTGAGCTTGAGTTGGGTGCCCGCGCCCGCAACGAAGCCAACACAACTGATCACCGTATCGAAGTGCCGGAAATGCTCGGCGAGTGCTTCGATGGAGTCGTTGATCACATCGGCCTGCAAGATATGAATGCCGAGGGTTCGGAGCTCTTCAAGGGCGCGTTTTTTTGAGCTGTCCTGGGTGGCGACGGCGGAGGCGCGCAACAGTACGGTGATGCGAGCGTTTCTGCTGTCAGCGTTGATTTCAGCCAGTTGGCGCAGGACTTGGGTGCCCAGTTCACCGGCTCCCAGTACAAGAATATTGTCGGTTTTCACGGGCGTGGTCAGTTGCATGAATTTCCTCCGGATAGCGGCTCAAGGGCGAGCGGTTGTTATCCTGTCACCATTGAGACGCGGCCATAAGTAGGCACACGAGTGATCCTGGGGGGCTAATGGACAACGAAGAAATCATCAGACAATCACAAGCGGCCTGCGAAGCGCTGAGTGAAGAAGACGACGGGTTGAAGCGAGAGGTGCTGACCCACGCGGGTAATCGCTGGTCGCTCGGTATTGTTCACACGCTCGGTGTGGAAGGGCGGCTCAGGCATGCGGAAATCGCCAGACGCATGAGTGGCGTGACGCAGCGGATGTTGACCCGCAGCCTGCGTCAGCTAGAAAGAGATGGTCTGGTTTTGCGTCGGGATCACAATGAAGTGCCGCCACGTGTCGACTACGAACTGTCTGAACTAGGCCGCGGATTGCTGGTGCAGATGATTCCGCTCTGGATGTGGGTGGCGGACAATGCAGAGGGTTTTCGTGAGGCCCGTGAGCGTTACGATGCGGCGGGTCTGGCGAAGGTGGAGTGAGTTTGCTGCGCGATGGCGGCGCGTCGGCAGTGTGCTGCTACTTTCTGGATTGGAATGGATTTCACTGTTGAAATGCATTCTCTGCGAGGCTTGCCCGCGATAAAGGCAATGCGGTTTATCAGATAAACCGCGGCGCTCTTATCGCGGGCAAGCCTCGCTCCCACAGGTGTGATCTCAGTACGGGGGCGATGTCGTGGGACCGGCTTTAGCCGGGAAGAGGCCGGTACAGCCGACAGATGTGCATTGTCAGGAATATCGCTTTCCTGGCTAAAGCCGGTCCCGCGGAAAAAATGCCGTCTCATGTGGGAGCGAGGCTTGCCCGCGATAAAGGCAATGCGGTTTATCAGATAGACCGCGGCGTTCTTATCGCGGGCAAGCCTTGCTCTCACAGGTCCTTCGTTTGCTGCGTCAGGCCGGTTCGTACGGCGAGTAATCCACATAGCCTTTGGCATCGCCACCGTAGTAGGTGTCGCGATCCGGAGTGGTCAGCGGCCAGCCGTTTTTCAGGCGGGCAACGAGGTCCGGGTTGGCGATGAAAGGTTGGCCAAAGGCAGCAAGATCAATCAGGCCCGCGTCGACCAGATCCTGAGCGCGTTCCAGAGTCATATCGCCTGCCAGGATCAGTGCGGTGTTGCCCAGTTTGGCTTTGCAATCCTTGAGCAATGCCCGCAGCGCTTCTTCCTGTGCTGCGGAGCTTTCGCCAGCCATGAAGAAGTGGGTCTGGTCCATGACGTGGACGTAGGCGATGCCGCGCTCATTCATCCCGGCGCACAGTGCCGCGTAGGTTTCGTCGATCTCGGGATAGATCGGCATATCGAACAACTGGCCGTACGGCGAGATACGAATGCCGACCTTGTCTTTACCGATTCTGGCGCTGACCGCGTCGACCACTTCGAATACGAAACGCAGGCGATCATCGAGGTTTTTAGCGCCATAGCGGTCGGTGCGATCGTTAACCAGCGGGTTGAGGAACTGCTCAAGCAGATAACCATTCGCGCCGTGGATTTCCACGCCATCAAATCCGGCATCGATTGCGTTTGCAGCCGCCTGGGCAAAGTCCTGAACGACCCGACCGACTTCTTCTGTGGTCAGGGGACGTGGGGTGGAAGTGTCGACGAAGCCCGGCTCACCATTCTCGGTATAACCGAACGCCTTACCACCTTGGGCTGGCTTGTTTGTGGAGCTGACCGGAGCTTTGCCATCGACCTGAATCGAAGTGTGGGAAACCCGGCCAACGTGCCAGAGCTGGGCGAACATTCTGCCACCGACGCTGTGGACGGAATCCGTCACCAGCTTCCAGCCCTGAATTTGCGCGTCGCTGAAGATACCGGGATTGAACAGATAGCCCTGACCTTCACGGGAAATCGGCGTGCCTTCGGACACGATCAAACCTGCGGTGCCGCGTTGGGTGTAATGCAGCGCGATCTGTTCGTTGGCAATATCTTCCGGCGCACGGGAGCGGGTCATTGGCGCCATGACAAAACGGTTGTTTAGCGTCAGGCCGCTGAGGTCGTAGGAGTCAAAAAGGTTCGTCATAAATCGGAGTCTCCATGGACAGAATCTGGTTCTGGCGAAAAGCCCGCGAGTTCAGGGCGTTTCCGGCAGATGAAAGTGGTGACCATGGTAGGTTGTTGCTAAAGCAGCCACAATTGAGGGTAAAAGCAAAATACTATTGCTGTTTTAGCAATTGGTGGTTTCAATTGGCAGTACTAATTCACGTAGGTCTGTTCCTCGCTGTCCCTGACCTCACGCTGTCGCGCAGCAAACATAGGCCCTGTAGGAGCGCACGAGCATCGCGAGGCCGCGAAAACGGTTTGTCAGGCAGGACGCCATCGCGGCCTCGCGGTGCTCGTGCGCTCCTACAGCAACGTGTTACTAATCAGATAGTTGTAGTTTTTATGCACCTCAAAGCTCACAGATTCTTCGCCATGGTCGCCGTCAACGGTAGTTTTTCCGCAACGGCGCGGCACTTTCAGGTGCCTGCCTCGTCGGTATCGCGCTTCATTGCGGCGCTTGAACGAGAGGTGGGGCAGCAACTGTTGTATCGAAATACCCGTGCCGTGAAGCTCACCGACGCCGGCGAGCGTTATTACCTGCAGATTCGCGAAGTTCTGGAATTGCTGGACGCCGCCGACGAGGAGGTCACCGGAAAGGTGGGCGATATACGCGGTCTGGTGCGGATCAATGCGCCGGTTGCGTTTGGCCAGTTGCACATCGTTAAACTCCTGGAAGGCCTTTACGAAAAATACCCCGAGCTGAGTGTTGAACTGAACGTCACTGATGCGTTTATTGATCCGGTTCTGGAAGGCACCGATATCATTTTCCGGGTCGGGCAATTGCAGGATTCTGGCCTGATAGGCCGCAAGATCTGCGACCAGCGCTACTTGCTTTGTGCAAGCAGCGAGTACGTGGAAAAGCACGGACAACCGACCTCGCCGCAGGACCTGCTCAATCATGCCTGCCTCGTTTATAAAGGCGTCAGCGGCATACAGCGCTGGCATTTCCGTCATCCAGGGCACGATGTTGAAGAGGTCATCGACGTCGACGGACCGCTACGAAGCAATAACGGTCAGGTGCTGATGGAAGCAGCGCTGGCAGGCAGGGGCATCGTGTTGTTTCCTTCGTGGCTGTTCAATCGGGCGCACTTCAAAACACAAGAACTCATCCAGCTGTTGCCCGAGTGGGAAGGTTGCGTCGAGTCGTCGCTGAGTCAGATTCATTTGCTCTCGCCCGAGAATCGACTGCGTTCACAGAAGGTCCGGGTAGTGTGGGACTACTTCGTGAATGCAATTGGCTCGCCGCCTTACTGGGACCGGTCGGAGTCCTGATTCAAGGTTTCATGTAAGAAAAAACAGCGGCACTCATGGCGAAAGGCTTACATTGCGCACTGTCGATTGTCCATTTACGTAACAGCAGCACAAGCGCAATCTAGAGCCATCAACCGGAACGCAGGAAGCGCTTCGGAGGTAACGGATGACCACCATGGCCCGGATGGCTACCGACAGGATGTTGGAATGGTAATGATGAAAAAGTAACCCGCTTCGGCGGGTTTTTTCATGCCTGCGTTTTATGCCTGAGGGTCTGTAAACTGTCCGCGCAAACGGGTGACCTTTTTACTTCCAGACAAGAGACCTTCATGGCAAACCAAGACATTACGTTCGTCCCGGACCCTGATTCGGACTCCATTTCCTCTGACGTGGCCGGTTTTGGCGGCTTGCTGGTCTCCACGCAGATTCCGACCCATGCCGATGGCAGCCTGGAGTTGGGCGATATCACGCTGCAGAGCGAATGCACCTTGCAAGCGCTGAAAGTGGCGCTGGAAAAAGCCGGCAGCTCCATGGATCGGGTATTGCACCTGACCATTTACCTCACCGACATGGCCGACCGCGCCGCTTTCAATGAAGTCTACAAACGCTTTTTCGCCAAGCCCTGGCCTGTGCGTGCGGCGGTGGGCGTGGCTGCATTGGCAGTTGAAGGCATGCGCGTGGAAGTGACGGCGATGGCGGCGAAGGGCTGATTTAAGACCGCGCCACGATTTGACCGGTCTGAAATGCGTTTCTGTAGGAGCTGCCGAAGGCTGCGATCGCGGCTTGTCTGATACACCGCGATCGGCGCCGTCGTAACCTCTGACAACTCCTACAGAGAGCAGGGCGTGCTGCCACCCTCAATCCAGATCCGCAGCCTCATGCCGTTCCGGCACTCGGGTTGCTTCATCACCCCAGGTCCGGTTGACTCGCGTACCCCGGACAACCGCAGGGCGTTTGGCGATCTCATGCGCCCAGCGCTGCACATGGGTGTATTCATCTACGGCGAGGAATTCCGCCGCCGAGTACAGACCGCCGAGGATCAATTGGCCGTACCACGACCAGACCGCGATATCAGCGATGGTGTAGTCGTCGCCCGCCAGATACGTACTCTCACTCAGACGGCGATCGAGCACGTCCAGTTGACGCTTGGCCTCCATGGCGAACCGGTTGATCGGGTATTCAAGCTTCTCCGGCGCGTAGGCATAAAAATGCCCGAAGCCACCACCGAGATAAGGCGCTGCACCCATTTGCCAGAACAGCCAGTTCAGGGTCTCGGTGCGGCCCGCTGGATCGGTTGGCAGAAAACGCCCGAACTTTTCGGCCAGATACAGCAGGATTGAGCCCGACTCGAACACGCGAATGGCCGGCTCGGCGCTGTAATCCACCAGGGCCGGAATCTTCGAATTGGGGTTGATGTCGACGAAGCCGCTGGAGAACTGATCACCTTCGTTGATGCGGATCAGCCAGGCATCGTACTCGGCGTCGGTGTGCCCCAGCGCCAGTAACTCCTCAAGCAATATCGTGACTTTGATGCCGTTGGGCGTCGCCAATGAATAGAGCTGCAAGGGATGTTTGCCCTTGGGCAGCGTCTTCTCGTGGGTGGGGCCGGCGATGGGCCGGTTGATGCTTGCAAACTGCCCACCCACTGCTTCGTTTTTCCATACCTTGGGCGGAACATAAGGTGCTTTGCTCATGGACGAACCTCTTGATTGTTCGAAGCGATAACGCGAGCGCATTGAATCGCCGCGTCAGATCAATGGCATACCCTGCCAGCGCAGTGATCTGTAATCAATGGTCTTCGTTAGCCGCGCGGAAAACTGTGCTCAACCGGCCAGCGGCACAATCGACTCCAATTGATGACTGCACTGCCAGCGCCAGGCATCGGCCAGCATGCAATCCAGCGAGCGTCGCGCGCTCCAGCCCAGTTCAAGCGAAGCCTTAGCGGGATCGGCCCAGCAGCGGGCAATGTCCCCCGCGCGTCGCGGTTCATAAATGATCGGCACACACACGCCGCTGACCCGTTCGAACGCCTGGACGACCTCCAGTACGGAATAGCCCTGGCCGGTGCCGAAATTCCAGACCTGAACGCCTTGCTTCAAACGCAGGGTTTGCAGGGCTTTGACATGCCCTTCGGCGAGGTCCATCACATGCACATAATCGCGAATACCGGTGCCATCGGGCGTCGCATAATCATTGCCGTAAACGCTCAGGGTCGGGCGCTGCCCGCTGGCAACCTGCAACAGATAGGGCAACAGATTGTTGGGAATGTCGGTCGGTGCCTCGCCCAGTTCACCCGAGTCATGCGCACCGATCGGATTGAAATAACGAAGTAAGCCCACTGACCAGCGCGCGTCGGACATCACCAGGCTTTTCATGATGTTTTCGGCCATCAGCTTTGATTGTCCGTAAGGATTCGAGGGCTGGCCGGTCGCACAGCACTCATCAATGGGCATGACGGCGCAGTCGCCGTAAACAGTGGCTGAGGAACTGAACACCAGAGTGAATACGCCGGCATTCGCCATCGCTTGGCATAGCGTTACGCTGCCGCCAACATTGGTGTCGTAGTAGCGCAACGGCTCACGCACGCTTTCACCTACGGCCTTGAGCCCGGCGCAATGAATGACGGCATCAATCGCGTAGTCGTCGAACAGAGTGGCAAGCAATCCACCGTTCCTGATGTCGCCCAGGACAAAACCGGGGCGTCGACCACTGACCCGCGCAATCCGTTTCAGGACCGAGCGAGAGCTGTTGCACAGGTTGTCGAGAATCACGACGTCTTCGCCGTGATCCATTAATTCAAGCACTACATGAGCGCCAATGTAGCCCGCACCGCCGGTTACCAAGATCATGTGCCGTCCTCGTTTGATCACCTGTAAACGGCGACTTCAAACTGCCGGACATGTTCTGGTTCGTCTTTTGGCCTGCGCGGCGACTTCGAAGCATGTGAGGTTATGGGCGCTGCAATCGCGCAGGAGTTCAAGGCGCGTTGCTGATCGGTACGTGCAGTTCATCGGCTTTACATCCCGGCCCGTTGAACGCTGAATGAACTGCGCCGCTCCAAGTTTTAGAAGTGCGCAAAAGGGTGAGCTGATCATCCGCCGCATTTGGTAATGCAACCGAGTGTGGTCGAAGCCACAGGATTCATGGGCTTCAGTCTCGATTCCGATTTTAAAAAAGGAATTCGCGATGAACCTTCCAGAGCCGCCTGATCATTTTTTACCCGTCCGCAGTAATGCCCGCTCAGCCGCGACAGCGCTGGCGAGGCCTACCTTGTTATGCCTGTCTCATTTGCGCTGGGGGTTCGTCTATCAACGCCCGCAACATGTGATGTCGCGTCTGGCCAAAGACTACGACGTGGTGTTTTTCGAAGAGCCGGTTTTTGCTGATGCTCATGAACCTGAACTGGAGTTGTCTCAGCCGGTCAGCGGGATCACGGTCATGGTGCCGCGTCTTCCCTGGGGGATGGATCTGCAACAGGTAGCGGATGCCCAGCGACAATTGCTTGATGCCTGGTTAGTCGAGCATGCCGCACCTGAGTTACTGCTGTGGTACCTCACGCCCATGAGCCTGTCGTTCACCGAACACCTGAACGCTCATGTGACGATTTTCGATTGCATGGACGAGCTCTCGGCATTCAAGGGCGCGCCAGCGGATCTGATCGACAAAGAGCGGCAATTGATAGCCAAGGCTGACGTGGTGTTCACCGGCGGTTACAGCCTGTGGGAGGCCAAACGAGGCCAGCATCCAAACGCTCACGCAGTGCCCAGCAGCGTCGATGTTGCGCACTTCGCCGCCGCTCGCGACAGGTTGCCTGAACCCGCTGATCAGGCGGGCATCAGTCATCCGCGACTGGGGTTCTTTGGGGTCATCGACGAGCGGTTTGACATCGAGCTAGTCAGTGAACTGGCGATCCAACGGCCAGACTGGCAAATCGTCCTGATCGGTCCAGTGGTGAAAATCGATCCGGACACGTTACCGCGTCAGCCCAATATTCATTACTTAGGCCCCAAGAGCTACGACGAATTGCCAGGGTATCTGTCCGGATGGGACGCCGCGTTGATGCCGTTTGCGATCAACGAATCGACGCGTTTCATCAGCCCGACCAAAACCCCGGAATACCTGGCGGGCGGTTGCCCGGTGGTGTCGACGCCGATTCACGACGTAGTCAGCGGGTACGGCGATTCAGGTGTGGTATCGATCGCGGATTCACCGCAGGCTTTTATTGCTGCCATTGAGGCCGCGCTGCAATCCAGGGCTGAAGTGACGTTTACTCAACGCGTTGATGCCGTGCTGGGTGATATGTCCTGGGACAAAACCTGCGCCGTTATGAAGGAGCAGATCGAATGCCTAAGGTAACCATTGATACCGCCAGCAACGGCCCGTCGGGTGCGGTCGGCAAATGTATTTATGACTACTTGATCGTCGGTGCCGGTTTTGCCGGATCGGTGATTGCCGAGCGATTGGCCGATGGGCTTGGCAAGCACGTGCTGTTGATCGATCGCCGCGAGCACATTGGCGGTAATGCTTACGACCACCCGGACGCCGCTGGCGTGATGGTCCATCGTTACGGGCCGCATATCTTCCACACCAACGCACAACGGATTGTCGATTACCTGTCGCGTTTCACCGAATGGCGGCCTTACGAACATCGTGTGCTCGCCCGCGTAGACGAACATCTGCTGCCCATTCCCATTAACCTGACTACCTTGAACACGCTGTATGGCCGGTCGATGGACGAGCATGAAGCCGAGGTTTTTCTGGCTGAGCGCGCCGAGCCTGTCACCGACATCCGCACCTCTGAAGATGTGGTGATCAACCAGATTGGTCGCGAGCTGTATGAGAAGTTCTTCCGTGGCTACACCCGCAAACAATGGGGTCTGGATCCGTCCGAGCTGGACAAGTCGGTGACGTCGCGTATTCCGACACGCACCAATGAAGATGACCGCTATTTCACCGACACCTTCCAGATGATGCCGCTGAACGGCTATACGCAAATGTTCGAAAACATGCTTGATCACCCGCGCATAGACCTGTTGCTTGCGACGGACTTTGCTGCGGTGCGCGAGCGGGTCCATTACAAGCAATTGATCTACTGCGGCCCGGTCGATGAGTATTTCGATTTTTGTTTTGGGCGCTTGCCATACCGCTGTTTGCAGTTCAGGCACGAGACTCTACAGACCGGGCAGTTTCAGTCCGTTGCCGTGGTCAACTATCCGGATGAGCGGGTGCCCTATACCCGGATCACTGAGTACAAACATCTGACGGGGCAGACGCATCCATTGACCAGCATCAGCTACGAATTTCCCTGTGCTGAAGGTGATCCGTATTACCCGATTCCGCGGCCGGAAAACGCCGAGCTGTACAAGCGCTACAGCGCGCTGGCCGACGACACACCGGGTGTGACGTTCCTCGGCCGATTAGGCACTTACAAGTACTACAACATGGATCAGGTGGTGGGCCAGGCATTGGCGTTGTATCAGCGTATCGAGCAGCAAGCGTCGGTGTCAGCGCCTGCGGTGGAGGCGGGATGACGCGGTGCCTGGCGGCATTGTCGCCAGGAGGATCGAGGTGAAGAAGACCAGCCTCTTCAACTCATTTCTGATGGCAGGTTATGAATGCGCTACCCAGCGCCGACGGGATGGCGTACGGCTTGATCTGCTGGTCTCAACCGGGCACTCAAAGTGGGTTGAAAACGATTACGCGCAGCTCGCCGGGCTTGGTATCGGTTGCGCACGAGACGGGCTGCGCTGGCACTTGATCGAAGCACAGCCGGGGCATTACGACTGGAGCAGTTTTCTGCCCATGTTGTGTGCTGCTCGCAATCACAATATTCAGGTGGTTTGGGACCTCTGTCATTACGGCTATCCCGATGGTCTGGATATCTGGCGGCCCGAGTTCGTCGATCGCTTTGCCCGGTTCGCGGGGGCCGTCGCTCGTTTAATGAAAGATGAAGGTGTCGAGGCTCCGTTTTTTTCGCCCCTTAACGAGATTTCCTTCTGGAGTTGGGCGGGGGGCGAGGTCGGTTATTTCAACCCAGGCATGCATGGGCGAGGCCAGGAACTCAAACATCAACTGGTACGCGCAAGCATTGCAGCCATCGAAGCTGTCCGCGATCAGCTTCCGCAAGCACGCTTTGTGCAGTGCGAGCCGTTGATCAATGTGATGGCCGCCTCCAGCCGTGCCGATGAAGTCAACAACGCCGAGCAACACCGGCTTTCGCAGTTCGAAGCCTGGGACATGCTGGCGGGCCGTCAGTGGCCGGGGTTGGGGGGCCGCGAGGAGTATCTGGACATCATCGGCGCCAATTTTTACCCGCATAACCAATGGTTCTTGAATGGCGCAAAGATCCTGCGCGGCGAACGTCATTTTCGTCCGCTGGCGGGCATGCTCAAGGAATTGCAGCAACGCTATCGACGGCCACTGTTGATTTCAGAAACCGGCGCGGAAAGTGACGAGCGTGTGCCATGGCTGAACTACGTCAGTGAACAAGTCGCCCTGGCGCAACAGCGCGGCGTTGAGGTGGATGCGCTCTGTTGGTATCCCTTTCTGGATTACCCCGGTTGGGACGATGGCCGGTACTGCCCGGCGGGCGTATTCGGCTACGCGGACGGGGAAGGCAATCGCGCCTCGTGTCACCCGTTGCATGTGCACATGCAGACGCTGTCGCGCCAGACAAGATTTTTGTAGAGCCCGTCATTCTCAGCTCACGGCATACGCCGCCAGCTTTTGTTGCAAAGCCAGCTTCACCTGAGGCCACTCAGTATCGATGATGCTGAAACGCACCGAGTTACGCTTGCGCCCGTCGGGCATGATCCTTTCGTGGCGCACGATGCCTTCTTGAGTTGCGCCAATACGTAAAATCGCGGCACGTGATTTCTCATTCAGCTCGTCAGTCGTGAACTGCACCCGCACCGCGTTCATCACTTCGAAAGCGTGGCAAAGCATCAGGTATTTTGCTTCTGTGTTGACGCTCGAACGTTGCGCGGATTCCGCCAGCCACGTGTGGCCGATCTCCATCTTTCGGTTTGCCCGATCAATCTTCCAGAATCGTGTGCTGCCCAACGGCTCCTGCGTCTCGCGCCTGACGATCAGAAACGGCAAAACAGTTCCGGAGTGCAGGCCTTGCATGGCTTTGTCGAGATACTGGTCGACCGTGTCCGGCCCCGGAATGACCGTCATGTTCATGTTCCACAACTCGCCATCGGCGGCAGCACGGAGCAGGGCAGGGGCATCCTGTTCAGTGAGCAGGCGCAGCTCGATGGTCTGGCTGGTCAGGGTTGGAGTGTTCTCGTTCATGGCGAGTGTAATCACGGGACAGTGTGGCATGCATCGTAAGATCGCCTGCGTTTTTCAGGCAAGTGCTTGAGCATGCTAAATGGCCCTTACAGGCTTGCCACAAACAATATGTACAGGACCTGCATTTCAGCCACAAAAAAGCCCGCTCTAAAAGCGGGCTTTGTTTTTGGTCACGGCAACTCAATCAACGAGCCGTCAGCGCCGAGTAGCTGTTCATCAGGTTGCGGTAGTTCGGGATGCGCTGGGACAGCAAGTTACCCAAACCTTCGATATCGTTGCGCCAGTCGCGTTGCAGCTCACACGCCACCGAGAACCAGTTCATCATCTGCGCGCCCGCTTGGGTCATACGGTTCCAGGCCGCTTGCTGCACCGCGGTGTTGAAGGTGCCGGACGAGTCAGTCACCACGAACACATCAAACCCTTCAGCCAGTGCCGACAGCGTCGGGAACGCTACACAAACATCCGTCACCACACCGGCAATGATCAGTTGCTTACGGCCAGTCGCCTTGATCGCTTTAACGAAATCTTCGTTGTCCCAAGCGTTAATCTGGCCAGGGCGGGCAATGTACGGCGCGTCCGGGAACATCTCTTTCAGCTCTGGAACCAGCGGGCCGTTAGGACCTTGTTCGAAGCTGGTGGTCAGGATGGTTGGCAGTTCGAAGAACTTGGCCACATCGGCCAGCGCCAGCACGTTGTTCTTGAACTCGTTCGGCGTGAAGTCCTGCACCAGCGAGATCAAACCTGTCTGGTGGTCGACCAGCAGAACTACAGCGTCGTCTTTGTTCAGGCGGTTGTAAGTGGCGTTGGTCATGGTGGAATCCTTTATCGAAGTAGGTAAGTAGTTAGTGGCGTCGTTCAACTTGAGGCCAGATTAAAGGTCTTCGAATAAAGGATAAATCGGCTGAAAAGCGTTTTACTGTCAACTAAAAGAGGACAATAGCCTGCTACCCTATAGCACCCACAAACGTACAATCCACGAGGGCAGTGGTTACCTAGACTTCGCCAGATCGTTTACCTGATCTGGACGTCTGGCCCGCCATGGAAATATTTCTCTACGCCTTTAGCGTGATGTACAGCCCCGGACCTGTGAATTTCATGGGCCTGAATGCTGGCCTAAACGGGCAGCTACGTCGTTCACGAGGCTTCTTCTTCGGGGTCGGATGCGCGTTACTGCTTTTGTTTGTTCTGCTGGGGTATACCGGTGAGGCCCTCATTTCTCAGACCGCGCTGCCTTACATCTCGTTAGTGGGCGGTATCTATACGCTTTACCTGGCTTGGCAGATTTCCCGTGCCGTTCCTGTCGCACCAAGGCCGTCTGATGAGCAAGGCAAGGCATTGAGTTTCTGGAATGGTTTTCTGGTCCAGTTGTTCAATCCCAAATGCATCATGGTGGTGCTGCCAATCACCAGCATCATGCTGCCCGCTGCGCACATTACGGGTGGTGTGATTGCGCTGGTCTCGCTGCTGCTGGCAATGCTGGGCGGCGCTGCTCCGTGGACTTATTCGCTACTGGGCACGACGTTGGGACGACGCATCACGCAAGCATCGTGGTTCCGGGTTTTCAATCGTTTGATGGGGGCGGCGCTGTTAGTCTGTGCGGGTTTTATGTTCCACGAGTTCTATCTGCACATCCGTGAGATGTAGATGACTACTTCTCACGCAGGACCGCCTTTGGTCGGCAGAGGGCCATTACAGTCGCTGCACATTCTTGTGCTAATGTCCCCGACGCCCGACTGCACCATCACTTCGGTACTGCTCCATGCAAGATCGCCACACTGCTAATGACTGGGTCAGACACGCGGCACAGCCCTCGAAGGTTGGGCGCTTCGAGGCGTTTTTCGGTGCGCATGCGTTTGAGCCTCATAGGCACGATACCTACGCCATCGGCCGTACGGTCTGCGGGGTACACCGTTTCAGTTACCGGGGCGAGGCGCGATTGTGCATGCCCGGCGAAATCATGATTATCCATCCGGATGAGCCCCACGATGGTTGGGCAGGTTCGGAGCAGGGCTTTCGTTATCAGGGCATTCACGTACCCCCGTCGCTGGTCCAGCAAATCATGCAGGGCAAACCGTTGCCATTCTTCAAGCCGGGCGTCAGTCGCGACCCGCGTATGGCCGTTGTAGCTGAGGCATTGCTCAATAACCTGATTGTCCAAGCTGATTCCCTGGCGGAAGACGACGCGCTGTTCAACTTTGTTATTACGCTGGCGCAACTGGCCGGGCAGCCAACGACCAGATCCAGCCCTCACTTTGCCGCGGCGTTGCGAGCACGGGAATACATTGATGACAACCTTGACCGGCTCATCACGCTGGATGACCTGGCTAAGTGCGCAGAGCGGGATCGCTGGAGCCTGTCCAACGATTTTCGCCAGTTTTTCGGCACCAGCCCCCATCGCTACATGACGTTGCGGCGACTGGATCGGGTGAGGGCACTGACCTCGCGTGGGCAGAGCCTGGCGGACGCGGCCATTGGCGCAGGTTTTTTCGATCAGAGCCACATGTCCCGGCACTTCAAAAAGGCTTTCGGTGTATCGCCTTTGCGTTGGTGCAAGTCTGCTTAGCCATTTGCAGGCCGCACTGATGACGGGGCGTCAGTAAAAGAGCAAGACTCCCGATTCCGCCTCCCCCATGCATCCAACGCGACTACGCTAAACCTGTACGCGGCGATATCTCGATCGGGATTTTTAGCTGTCCACTTGCCACCGCCGGACCGGAGTTAGCAGTAGTTCGCAGGAGCGAAGCATCATGAGCGTCTGGCTTAAAAGTTTGGCATTTCCATTGTTACTGACTGCATCCGCCGCGTTCGCCGAGTATGGCTGGACGGAATACGATACGAGCAAACCGCCGTGTTCTCTGTAGGAGCTGCCGAAGGCTGCGAAAGCAGTCTTTCTGACGTACCGCCATCGCAGCCTTCGGCAACTCCTACAGGTCAAGATTGCGCTGTATCAGGGCAGGGCGATTTCACCGGGCAAACCGTCTCGCACCCGCCACACATAGAATCACTGCAACCGTCACCCCCAGCATTCCCGTGCTGACCTGTTCATGAAGCAAGGTCGCCGCCAGCGCCAGGCCGAAAAAAGGTTGCAGCAGTTGCAGTTGCCCAACCGCAGCGATCCCACCTTGCGCAAGGCCGCGATACCAGAACACGAAACCGATCAGCATGCTGAACAGCGACACGTAGCCAAGGCTCAGCCAGGCCGGTGGGCTGATGGTCGAGAATGACTTTGGACTCAGCAGCAGGCTTAGCGTCGCCATGGCGGGCAGCGCCAAAACCAGCGCCCAGCTGATCACCTGCCAGCCGCCCAGTGTCCGCGAGAGTCTGGCGCCTTCGGCATAACCGAGCCCGCAGATCAGAACCGCCAACAGCATCAGAATGTCACCGGTGGCAGAGGCGTTCACGCCTTGGGAAAGGGCAAAGCCGACCACCATCAAGCTGCCAAGCACCGAGCATAGCCAGAAGGCAGGCCGTGGCCGCTCGCCACCGCGCAGCACGCCGAATATCGCGGTCGCCAGTGGCAGCAAGCCGAGGAAGACGATGGAGTGCGCGGACGTCACGTGTTGTAACGCCAGTGCGGTTAACAGCGGGAAGCCGACGACTACCCCGATGGCAACGATGAGTAATGACAGCAATTGATGACGCGCGGGACGTTGTTCTTTGAAGAGCAGCAGCATGCACAGCGCCAGAATGCCTGCGAGCGTGGCCCGCGCCACGGTCAAAAACACCGGGTCGAACTCCAGCACTGCGACCCTTGTTGCAGGCAATGAACCGCTGAAGATCATCACGCCGATGAAGCCATTGATCCAGCCTCGGGTAGCGGTTTGCATGGGCGCGATTTTCGGGGGAGATACTTGTTCCATGTCGGTCAGACTCAAGTCGGGTTGCGTAAAAGCATCTTGAGGCTGAGTATCAGTACAATCAAAAAATTGTCATGGATACAGTTCGACATGCCATTGGCCCGCTACAAATCATTGGTGGATGCTTTCGCTGCGGACATTCGTTCGGGGCGCTTGCCGCCGGGGACGCGTTTACCCACACATCGCACCCTGGCTGCGGCAGAAGGTTTGGCGCTGGCCACTGCGTCGAGGGTCTATGCCGAGCTGGAGACCATGGGCCTGGTAAGCGGTGAAGCGGGGCGAGGCACGTTCGTGCGGGAGACCTCGTTGCCGCTGGGGCATGGCATTGATCAGCCGCAAGTCGCCACCGGCGTCATTGACCTCAACTTCAACTACCCGTCGTTGCCGGGGCAGGCCGAGCTGTTGCGTACTGCGTTGCGCCAGTTGGCGTTGTCCGGGGATCTCGAATCACTGCTGCGTTATCAACCTCATGCGGGGCGCCTCCACGAGCGGGCATCGGTAGCGCGCCATCTGCACAGTCGCGGGCTGGAGGTAAAAGCCGAGCAGGTGTTGTTGGTCAACGGTGCTCAGCATGGTTTGGCAGTGGCGCTGATGGCGCTGTTCAAACCGGGCGACGTAGTTGCCGCTGATGGGTTGACCTATCCCGGTTTCAAGGTGCTGGCTGAATCCCTGAGCCTGGAAGTCTTGCCTGTTCCGGTGACGGATTCGGGGCCGGATTTCG
Source organism: Pseudomonas caspiana (assembly GCF_040224095.2). Lineage (NCBI taxonomy): Bacteria > Pseudomonadati > Pseudomonadota > Gammaproteobacteria > Pseudomonadales > Pseudomonadaceae > Pseudomonas > Pseudomonas caspiana. The sequence goes on from NZ_CP167995.1 coordinate 862,574, forward strand.
ATGCACTGGAGAAGCTCTGCCGACAGAGAACAGTGCGCGGGATCTATAGCATGCCGACGCTGCATAACCCGATGGGTTGGGTGATGAGTATCGAGCAGCGTGAGCGTCTGGTGGCCATCGCGAGGCAACATGCGCTGCATATCGTCGAAGACGCGGCTTACGCGTTTCTTGCACCCAAACCGCCGCCACCGCTAGCGCATTTGGCACCTGAGCGCACGGTGTATGTATCCGGCCTGTCGAAAAGCGTCGCCACCGGACTGCGGTTTGGGTTCATGGCCGCCCCGGCTTCGCTGGTCAGTGCACTGGAGCGTGTCATCAGAGCCACGAGTTGGAACACGGCTGGCGTGATGACGGCGATTGCTACTGGCTGGCTGGAAGATGGCACTGTCAGCAGGCTGGAATCGCAAAAACGTGCGGACGCCAAAGCCAGGCAGTTGTTGGCTAATGAGCTGCTCGTCGGCCTCAACTGCGTCGGTCATCCCAACTCGTATTTCACCTGGCTGCCGTTGGCCGAAGATGCACGAGCGGATCAGGTTGCAGCGGCGCTGATGCGCGAGAATATTTCGGTGTCCACCGCCGAGCCATTTGCGGTGTCTGCTCAGGTGCCACACGCGATCCGCCTGGCGCTCGGGTCAGTGGACATGCCGACATTGCGTGCCGCACTGAAAACTGTGAGCTGGATCGTCGAGGCTCATTCCTGAGTACTGGATAACTTCAGCAGGCGTTGCAGTTGTGCGTGTTCCCAAATGCTCAGCAGCTTGACCGGGTCAGTGCCGTATCGCTGCCAACTGTCTGCTGTCCCGAGATTACCCTCGGGGGATTGGCAGGCCTGGCAATGGCTCAGCTTATTGCCCTCACTGATCAGTGTGAGCTGCCAGCCATCCACCTCGATTTCGATTTGCCCTTTGTGGGTGTTCACTGTGTGCAAGGTTCGCGTTTCGAGGGCGATGTCTTTCAGCAGTTGATAGACGTCACGGGCGGTAAGGTCGGTGGTGGTGGGTTTTGCCATGCAGATATTCTCTTGTTGAAACCAATGCGGCACTGCCTGAACATGCCCGCTGCAATCCGGGAAGATTACTTTACAGGCGAGGGTGAGTGGATGATCGATTTCAATAACAAGGGTTTTTTCAAACTCAAGCAGAACGATGAATATGCCGAGCGTGTAACCGCGCTTTTGCTGGATGGCGAACAGGTCATCGACGCCTACAAGTCCATGCGTGATGGCGTGGTGTTTACCAACAAACGCATCATCGCGGTGAACGTACAAGGTTTGACCGGCAGCAAGAAAGACTTCACTTCGCTGCCTTACAAAAACATCGTCGCCTACTCCATCGAAACCTCCGGCACCTTCGACCTGGACTCTGAACTTGAGATCTACTTTTCCGCGCTGGGCAAAGTGAAGTTCGAATTCACCGGCAAGACATCGATGGTGGAGATTTCGAAACTCATTTCCAGGCATCTGTTGGGGTAACAGCGGCTGTCAAAAACATGCACGCCACTGAATTGAATAGCGTTTTCCGTAGGAACTGCCGAAGGCTGCGATCAGTTATCGCTGACACACAGCTATCGTACCCTTCTGCAGCTCCTACAGGTCCAGTGTTTGTCGCTAGACTGCGCGGCGCCATGGACACAGAGGCGGCTCCTGCCTGAAACTTCCCCTCTGACTCACCTTTTCAAGGTTGCCCCATGATCAACATCCGGCCCATGACTGCCGAGGACTTCGACCTCTTCTGGCCCACTTTTCAGAGCGTGATCGCTGCCCGGGAAACCTATGCCTACGATCCGCAACTGACCCGCGAACAGGCATTGCACCTGTGGCTGGAAATACCGCTGCATACCTTCATCGCTGAAGAAGACGGCGTACTGCTCGGCAGCTATTACCTCAAAGCCAACGCTGCTGGTCCCGGCAGCCATGTGTGCAATTGCGGCTACATGGTTGCCGAAGCGGCACGCGGTCGTGGGGTTGCCCGATTGATGTGTGAGCACTCACAAAAGGTTGCCATTGAAAGCGGCTTCCTCGCGATGCAGTTCAACTCGGTGGTGGCGAGCAACGAAGTGGCAGTGGCGTTGTGGCAGAAGCTCGGGTTCGACATCGTCGGCCGATTGCCGCGTGCTTATCAACATGCGCGATTGGGGCTGGTGGATTGTCTAGTGATGTTCAAATGGCTGGCCGAGCAAATGCCACAAAAGCCGATGCTGATCGGGCGCAAGAATATTGAATCGGTGGTGTCGCGGCCTCGGCGTAAGTAGGCGGCTATTGCTGCCCGCAATCCGCCAACCGTAAAAAAGCCCGCATTCCGCGGGCTTCGTCCTGCACTCAATTCCTCATCAAAACGCCGTGCTCAACGTCATCGACAGGCTACGTGGGTCACCATAAATTGCACCGGCATAGAAGCCGTAGCGGGTGTAGTAGTGTTTGTCGAACAGGTTGTTGGCGTTGAGGGTCAGGGCGGTGTCTTCGGTGATGGCGTATTTGGCCATGGCGTTCCAGATCGCGTAGCCGGACCAGTTCACGTCGGTTGGGCCGCGGCTGATACCGTTGGTGGGAATGCCTGCCGGCGTTGAGGTGGCGCGGATGTTGGTTTGCGCGGTAACGCCGGTGCCGATGGTCAGTTGATCGAGCATGCCTGACAGGCGATAGGTGGTGGATGCCTTGAACAAGTGGGATGGATCGCTGCGGCCGCCTTCGTCTTCACGACGGAAATGCAGATAGGTGTAGCCGCCATAGACATTCCAGTTTGGCGTCAGGGCACCCGCGAGTTCCAGGTCGATACCGTCGGTTTCCACACCTGAACCTGCTTTGTAGGCCTGGGCGCCGGTCGGTGTCAGGTTGCCGCCGTCTTCAACGGCCTTGTTTTCCTGACGCGTGCGGAAATACGCAGCCTGGCCATTCAGGCGCCCGTCGAACCATTCACCTTTGATACCGGTTTCGTAACTTTGGCCACGAATCGGTTCGATCTTGCTGCCGCCCTGATCTTCGCTGGTTTGTGGCGAGAAGATGTCGGTGTAGCTGGCATAGAGCGAGTAGTTGTCGTTCAGGTCATACACCGCTCCCATGTACGGGGTGACAATGCCATTTTCCTGTTGATTGCTGCGCGCTCCCGCGGTGCTGATGGTGGTGGCCGAGTAATCGCTGACGCGAGCGCCGACAATGACTGACAACGGATCAGTAATGCTCAGGCGCGTGGCGGCATACATGCCCTGCAAGCGCGTGGTGGTCTTGGTGTGCAGACCGGTCTTCCAGGCGTTCATGTAGAAGTCGTCATCCACCCCCTTGGTCCAGTCGCTCAGCGGGAAGCCGTTGTTGGCCCGGAACTGACAGTTAGCGGATGTTGCGCTGGTGCGCGTGGCGCTGGTCAGGTTGCAGTTGTACTGCGGAGACCAGGACACGGTGCGGCTGTCGTTGTAACCGAACATCGCTTGATGACTGCGGCCGAACAGCTGGAATGGTCCGGTCAGGTCAAATTGCGCGGATTGCTGAGTGGTGTCAGTGGAACTGTGCAGGCCGTTGAGTACGGCGCCGCTTCCGTCCTGATCCCAGTAACCGCCATAGTTGCCGCCGCCGGATGAGTTCACTTTGGCCAGGCCGCGATGGTTCAGCACTTCGCTGGTGCTTTGGGCTGCGTTGACGTTCAGCGTCCAGTCGTTGTCGAAACGGTGTTCCAGCGAGGCAAACCCGGTGCGCGTGATGTACTCACCGAAGCTCCAGCTCGGGACCACGTTGGTGCTGCGGGGCAGGTTGGTTTTAGTCCCGTCGCCGTACCAGATCGGGATGTTGGCACCCCAGCCGCCGCCGACGACTTTCGCGTACTCATATTGGTAGCCCGCGCCAATGGTAGTGGCATCGCTCAGATCGAATTCAAAGTTGGCCAGGGCTGCGCGCGAGCGGTCTGACTGATTGTCGCGGAACGAGTTGGCGTCCTGCTGGGTTACCACGAACCTTGAGCGCAGACGGCCGTCTTCCGACAGCGGTATGTTCAGATCTGCCCCCAGGCGCCGCTTGTCCCAGCTGCCATAGGTGGCGTATGCGCTGCCGCCGAATTCAGTACCGGGGCGTTTGCGGATGAGGTTGACCGTTGCCGATGGATCGCCTGTGCCGCCAAGCAAACCGTTGGCGCCACGTACGATGTCGATGCGCTCGTACATGTCCATGTTCAGCGCGCTGCCGCCAGCGGCGAAGTCGGAACCGCCCTGGAATTGCAGGCCATCAACTTTCCAGTTAGTGATCGAGTAACCACGAGCACGATAGTCGGTACGACCGCCCACTTCCGACTTGCTCATGGTCACGCCTGGCGCGGTTTCCAGTGCTTGTTCCAGATTAGTGATCTGTCGATCGGCCATTTGCTCATGAGTAATGGTCGTGACCGACTGCGGTGTTTGTCGCGGGGTGAGCTTCATGCCGGTTGAGCTGGTGGTGCTTTTAACGGTGTAACCCAGTTGCTCGGCGGCGTCGCCAGTGGGCATCGAGTTGTCTTCGATGTTGACCGCACCCAGCTCAATGGTGTCGTCTGCAAATACAGTGTGGCTGGCGATGGCACTCAGGCTCATCGCGATAAACAACGCGGTGTGTTTGGGGATTAACGCACTGCGCGACTGCGACGGCGTTATGGAAGTTTGTTGGAAATGGTTGGTCATGATGCCCTGTCGTCACTGGTAATGTTTCGTATTTGCAGATGATTTTTGATACGATTTTAGGCACCGAGACTTTGAGCACCATCCCCGGCTTGTACGGGTATGTAATGGAATGTAATGAGCGCGTTGAACTCCCTTGCCCCAACTCCCCCGCCAATGACCAGGACCTTGCTGGTGGTCGACGATGACGACGAAATTCGCGAGTTGCTCTGCGACTACCTGAGCGAGTCGGGTGATCGTGTGCTGGCCGCGGCGGATGGTCCGCAGATGTGGGAGCAATTGGAGCAGCACAAAGTCGATCTGGTGGTGCTTGACCTGATGCTGCCAGGCGAAGACGGCCTCAGCTTGTGCCGCCGATTGCAGGGTAGGCCGGGGCTGAGTGTGATCATGCTGTCGGCCAAGGGCACGGCGCTGGACCGCATCATCGGGCTTGAAGTCGGGGCTGACGACTATCTGGCCAAACCTTTCGAACCACGCGAGCTGATTGCCCGAATCAAGGCGGTGCTGCGTCGCCCGGGTCGCGATGAACCGGTTGAAAAACAACCCGTCAGTGCTTTGCAGCAGTTTGCGGGTTATCGGCTTGATCACGTCAAACGCCTGTTGAGCCCGCCCGATGGCCCGTCACTGACCTTGCCGCGTTCCGACTATCGGGTGCTGCGCGACCTGTTGGCGTCCCACGAACAGGTGTTGTCCCGCGATCAACTGACTCGCAGCGCACTGGGACGTGATTACCAGCCGGATGACCGCTCGGTGGACATGTGCATCAGTCGTCTGCGCCAGCACCTGAAGGACACCAGAGACGGCATTGTGCAAATCCTGACCATCCGTAACGAAGGCTATTTACTGAGCATCACGACGTCTGGCGCTCAGGCCTGAAATGGCTCTCAAGCAGCTCAGCGCTCGACTCACTGCGCGCGCCAAACGCCTGTGGCCGAAAACACTGTTTGCCCAACTGTTACTGATCATGGTCAGCGGCACTCTGGCGATCCAGTTGCTATCGAGCAGCATCTGGTTTGATGTGCGTTTTGCTCAGGTGCTCGAAGCGCCGATACGTTTGATCGCCAGTCGCACCGCTGGGGTGATCGGCGCAGCAAGCTGTCCGGCCGCCGAGTCGATCGCCATGCCTGCGCGGTACCGGATCAGTTGTGTGGATACCGCGCCCGAACCCGATTCCGGCGAGAAGCGCGGGCGGCGGCGTATCGAGTTGTTGTTGAAGCAGGCTCTGGCTTTTGAGCTCGGACATGAGCAGTCAGCCCGGATACTCAAGGTCACTCTCACTGATGGGGAGGGGCAGCCTGTGGTCTGGCGCAGCCTGTTTGGATTGCGCACGGCGGTGGCCCATGTGCGCTTTGCTGTCCCGTTGGCTGACGGGCATTGGCTGGATATTGAAGGGCAGGAATTACAGGGCTGGAGTGGGGAGTCGGCCTGGGCATTGATTGCCGATTACGTACTCAGGATCTATGTGCTGCGCATTCTTGCCGTTCTGGCGATCTGCTGGCTGGCGGTGCGGATTTGCCTGCGTCCGTTGCAGCGCTTGAGTGATGCCGCGCGCGGTCTGGGTGACAACCTCGAACAAGCGCCATTGGTGGTGGAGGGGCCGCAGGAAGTGCGTCAGGCCGCGCAAACGTTCAATGCCATGCAGCAACGCTTGATCGCCATGGTTAATGATCAGAGTTTTTTCCTGGCAGCGGTTTCCCATGATTTGCGTACGCCATTGACCCGCATGCGCCTGCGTATCGAACGGCTCACCGAGGACACCCATCGCGAGCGTCTGAAGCAAAATATCGTGCAGATGGACAACATGATTGGTCAGGTGCTGGACTATCTGCAAAGTGCCAAACAGCAGTCCTTTCAAGTCTTGGATATCGACAAGTTGCTGGCCCGGCTATGCGCCGACCTGATGACTGTGGATGAGCCGCTGCCGATTCTGGGGCGTGGCGGGTTGCTCTATGCCAACGAAGTGCTGGTGCATCGTTGTCTGCAAAACCTGTTGGTCAACGCCTTGCGCTATGCGCGGCAAATTGTGATCGGCCTGGAAAGAACAGAAGACGGTGTGATCATCCGCATCAAGGATCGCGGGCCGGGTATCCCCGAGGCGATGCTGGCGTCCATCACTGAACCTTTTATACGTGGCGAAGATTCCCGCAATCCACAATCGGGCGGCTACGGTCTGGGTTTGAGCATCGCTAAACGTATTGCCATGAGTCATGACGGCAGCCTGACGTTGCACAATCGGGATGATGGAGGTTTGGTCGCGGAGCTGTTCTTGCCGCATCGGGAGGGGTGATTTGAGGGGGGAATGCTCCCTCTGCGGGAGCTGAGCTTGCTCGCGATAAGGCAGGACGCGGTTCACTTCAGAATCGCTGTGCCCTTATCGCGGGCAAGCACCGCTCCCACAGAACCTGCGCAAATCGGTAGGAACGGCGTCAGCCGGGAGGAGGCCAGTGCATTCCCTGAATATCTTTTGTCTGGAATGACGCCCTCTCGGCTAAAGCCGCTGCTACGAGGCGATCAGACAACAAAAAGCCCGCACGAGGCGGGCTTTCTGAACAGCGTTAGCTAAACCGAGACAACTTACTTCTCGTTGCTGGCCTCAAGCTTTTTCTGTTGCTTTGGATGCCCTTCGGCCAAGGCCGTGCGGACTTCCTGGACCAGCTTCGCGGACACTGCAGGCGCCTTGTTGGACCAGCCCTGGCGCAGGAAGGTGGCCAGTTCGGCCACTTCGGCGTCGTTCATGCGTTCGGCAAAACCTGGCATCGGCAGGATCGACGGGCCTCTCGCGGTGGATGGCGTTTGTGCGCCAGCGAGAATCACGTGAACCAGCGCGGTCGGGTTTTCGGCGTTGATGATCGAAGCACCGTCCAGGCGCGGGAAGATCCGTGCAGCGCCTTCACCTTTGACGAAGTGGCACGCGCCACAGTTGTCCAGGTACAGACGTTCGCCCAGAGTCAGGTCCTTGGCTGCGGTCAACTTGCTGGCTGTGGCTGCACTGCGTTCAGCGTTGTGCTGATAAACAGTTTCGCCATTCTTGTCAGCAGGGCCAGACAATGACTTCAGATAGGCCGCCATCGCATGCAGGTCTTCATCGGTCATGTGCGACGTGCTGTTGGCCACAACGTCAGTCATTTCACCGGCAACCGAAGCTTTGGCATTACGGCCAGAACCCAGGTAATCGACGATTTCATCCTGCGACCAGTGAGCAACGCCACGGATCGAAGGCACAGCCCAGCCGTTGAGCAGAGCCCCCGTCAGGTAGTCGCTGCTTTTCTCGTCGAGACCTTTTTCCTGCATGGTCAGCGCACGAGGTGTGTGGCAAGAACCGCAGTGGCCAAGGCCCTGTACCAGATACGCGCCGCGAACCAGTTGTGGATCGGTGCCCGCAACAGGTGCAACGGTCGACTCAGGTGTTGGCGAAAAGAACGTGCGCCAGTAAGCCAGTGGCCAGCGAATCGACAGTGGCCATGGGATGTCGTTGGCCTGATTCGCCTGCTTGACCGGCTCAACACCTTTCATGAAGTACGCGTACAACGCTTGCGTGTCTTCATCCGAGACCTTGGCATACGACGGGAACGGCATCGCCGGGTACAGCGCGCTGCCATCGTGACCGACACCGCGACGTACAGCGCGCTCGAAGTCGCCATAGGTCCAGCCACCGATACCGGTGTCTTTATCCGGCGTGATGTTGGTCGCGTAGATCGTGCCGATTGGCGACTCGATACCACGGCCGCCCGCGAAGGTTTTGCCATCGTGAGCGGTGTGGCACGCCACACAGTCGCCAGCGCGCGCCAGGTAAGCGCCTTTGCTGATGAGTTCAGGCGTTACTTCCTGAGTCATCTGCGCCGACGCGTCACCCGATTTGTTGAGGAACACACTGACCAGCCAGGCCAGCAGTGCAAGCACCACACAGACCACCAGCAGTGCCAGCAGCCGGGAGCGGGATTTGGATGTCATGTTCTCGCTCCTTATACCTGAACCAGTGGGCCAGGGTTTTTGATGTACTGCTCAACAATGGCCTTGGCCGAGAACAGGGTGATAGCGCCGATCAAGGCCGTCGGGTTGGCCTGGAAGTTCTGCGGGAAGGCGTTGCCGCCCGGTACGAAGACGTTATGCACGTCCCAGCTCTGCAGATAGCGGTTGAGTGCCGTGGTTTTCGGGTTGTCGCCCATGACCGCGCCGCCCACGTTGTGGGTGGATACGTACTTGGTGATGTCCCAATGGGAATCCATCGACAGGAAGCTTTCGCTGTAGCTGTCCGGGCCCAGTTCCTTGGTGATATCCAGCACGATCTTGCGCAGGTGTTGCTGCAGTTTCAGCTCGTTCTGCTTCCAGTCGAACGTGATACGCAACAGTGGCAGGCCCCATGGATCTTTGTAGGTTGGGTCCAGGTCCACGTAGTGGCCGCGATATGACTGGCAACTGGTGGTAATGCTCACTTTCATCGAGTGGCCGTACCAATCCTGCATGCCTTCCTTCCAGCCCTGGCCCCAGTCTGGCGTACCGCTTGGCAACGCTGTACCGATAGGTGCGCCGGTGGCTTGCGAGCTGTGGATCTTCGCGCCGCCAATGAAACCCAGTGCTGCGCCGTCGTAGTTGCCCGGCGAAACGTCGTTGAACATCTGCCCGGTGGCACCGGCGGTGGCGAACGGGTTGAACTCTTTGTCCTTGAAGAACAGCGTGGAACCGCCGTTGCTCAGGAACGCGTAGTTACGGCCAACGGTGCCGGTTTCGGTGATCGGGTCGTAAGGCTTGCCAATCCCTGACAACAGCATCAGGCGCACGTTGACGAACTGGAAGCCGGCCAACACGACGATGCCTGCTGGCTGGAACACCAGATTGCCGTCGGCGTCGGCGTAGGTCACGCCTTTGGCCGTCTTGCCATCCGGGTGCAGTTCCACTTTCAGCACGTTGGCGTTAACCCGGTAGGAGAAGTTCTCCATGCGCTTGAGCGAATCCAGCACGGCGGTTTGCGGCGAGGCTTTCGAGTAGTTCAGGCACGGGTACTTGCTGCAGTAACCGCAGTAGTTGCACGGCGCGATCTGGTTGCCGTACGGGTTGGTCCAGGCCTGAGAAACGTTCGCCGACGGGTTCGGGAACGGGTGGTAACCCATCTTGCGGGCCACGTCTGCAAACATCTTGCAGTTCAGCGTGTCTTCCAGAGCTGGCAGCGGGAAAGGACTGGAACGTGGACCTTCGAACGGGTCGCCGCCTTCAATGATGCGACCTTGCAGGTTGCCGGTGTTACCCGAGAGGCCACAGATCTTGTCGAACTTATCCAGGAACGGTTCGATTTCATCCCAGGTGAACGGGTAATCGCCGATGCGCATGTCTTCTTGCAGGATGCCCGGCTTGTATGCCTGGTCCGCATAAGTCTTGAGCTTGATGTCGGTTGGCGTCGGACGAATCAGTACGCCGGTCCAGTGCAGGCCAGAACCGCCCACGCCAGTACCGGGCTCGAAAGCGCCCCACTTGCGGGTCGGGAGTGCGACGTCGTTGGCGGTGTGGCGAACAGTCATCGCCGCCGCTTTAGGGGTGGCCATGATCTTGTTGCGTATGCCGTAGGCGTACTGATCCGCTGGTTTTGGATAGGCGAAGTCGGTGTTGTTGCGATCTTCACCGCGCTCCAGAGCGCGTACTTTCAAACCTGCCTGAGCCAGTTCGATGCTCATCAACGAGCCGGCCCAGCCGAGGCCGACGACGACTACGTCGACTTCGTCATTAGTAATATTTGCCATGAGAAACCTATGCTGGAAATGCTTGGCGAAGGGGGATCAACCGCGCAGGCCGCTGATGCTGACCGGGCCGAGGGGGTACTTGACGTTGTGCTGCGTCACCCATTCCACGTAACTGGCGCGGGCTCCGGGGAAGCCGATGGCGATCCAGGCTTTCATGCCTTTGTTGCCGCCATAGATCGGGTCCGAGAGGTAGCCCTGCTTGGTGTGGTTCAACAGCTCACCAAAGAACTGTTTGGACTTGAGCACGTCTTCGCCAAACGCTTTGAAGCTCACTTCGCCTTTTTGCAGCTGCTTCAGGATGTCTTCCTGTTGAGCTACATCCAGAGACGCGAAGTTTTTCTTGTGCTTGTCCTGACAAAAAGCGTCAACGCTCTTGATGCCTTTTTGATAGATCTCTTGCGGACGGTAGGGGATCTGATAACCCATTTCCGCTGGCGCATCGAGTTTGAAAGGACCTTCCAGATAGATCTCGCTGCCCAGATCGCTGGCCAGTTGCTGATCGATAAACACCGGAACGTTGGTTTCCAGCGCGCCAGGCCCACGGCCGCCGGCCGGGATCAGGCGATCGCAGGCCGCCATGATGAATGCCCATTCAGCGGCGGTGAAAAAGGTCGGGCGATATTCTTCAAGTTTCGGCGCAACCATCTCCGCTGCTTCTGCAGCGCTCAGGCCTTTAATCGCTACGCCTATCGCAGGTAATGCAATCAGAGAAGAAAGCAGAAACTTCCTTCGTGACGTTGGTTTATTCAACAACATGTAGAGGCCCCTATGAATGCTCACAAGAAAACCCCGGACGGTGCTTTTCGGAAATCGAAAGCCTCGACCTGCTGTGCAACCCCTTAGCCAACGTGAATAGCGCGCAGCCGGATTCGCCCTCGATTGAAGGACGTTAACGACGACGTTTTCAGGTTCCGGATCTTTTCAACAAAACGCGATGGTTGGCGGTTCTTCCAACCTGCGATGGTCAACGTAAAAGGCATACGTTGCCAGTCAACGTACAACTCGCGATCGTCTCAGGCGCTGGCGCGCAATCAGGAACAGGGCTGGCAGACCTCAAGGGTTGCTCTAATTGTGATTCGTTTGCATAGGTGCGGCTGTATGAACAAAGTCCATCAGCACAGCATTGAGGCGCGATACTCAAGTATCGTCTGCTCATCACGGGTAGCGGGATGCTATCAGGTTTAAAAAAGATGCGACAAATTATTTCCTCTTTGTTGTCAAGGTGTTGTGGTGTCGCATCTAGGACATATGTGCTATTTCCATGCCGCATATCCGCCAGTTTGGCGACGATAGGGCCAATCAAGATGATTTATAGGGCTGTACTGAGTTGACGCAAATCCTGTAGGAGCTCACCGAGGTTACGAGGCCAGCGATAGCGGTTTATCTGACAACCCGCTATCGCTGGCCTCGTAACCTCGGTGAGCTCCTACAGATCCAATGTCTATTCGGCGACAGCAGAGTGAGCCTGCGACTGAATGGCCGCGATGGCATCAATCTCGATCTGCATTCCGTCCAGTGCAAGACGTGGTACCGGAATCAATGTGCACGCCGGCTTCATCAATGTGCCCCATGCCTGATCAATCGCCTCAACCCACGTGCTCAGTTTTTCCTGGTCGTGATCGACAATCAGCAACGTCAGTTTGAACACATGACCGAAACCTGCACCTCTGGATTGCAGCGCAGTGGCGAGGTTGGCGAGCGCCTGTCTGGCTTGCTCGGCAAACACTGGCGAGAGAGTGCCTTGTTGGTCTTCACCGCCTTGCCCGGCGATGTACAACAGCCGTGCCTGAGGCTGTAATTCGGCGACATGGGAGTAACCGTTCGGGCTCGGATCGTAAAGACCTGCCGGGTTGGATAACTGGAAAGCAGGGGCGATATCGGATTTGGACATGGGCTGACTCCTGAGGAAAGAGTCGGCAGTCTCAGACCTCTAGTTAGGTTGAGGTCAAGGCGCCTGTTCAATCGACTGCCATGAACCGATCAACTAGCATCCCGAGCTTGTCTCCGACATACCCTTTTCAGTATCTGGTTGGTCCGAAAAATATGCACATCCTTATCACCGGAGCACCCGGTTCCGGCACCTCGACATTAGGTCGCGACTTGTCCCGGGCATTATCGGCCCGGCATCTGGAGGGTGACGATTACCAATGGCTGCCCACCGACCCTCCGTATCAGCAGATGGTCGCCAAAGATCAGCGTGGCGCTGCATTGCTGGCCGATATGCAAGCCAGTGTCGATACGGTCGTTTCGGGGTCTGTTATGGGCTGGGGCAGGGAGCTTGAAGATGCTTTCGATCTGGTGGTTTTCCTCTACATCCCGAGCGACATACGCCTCGCCCGACTCAAGCTGCGCGAAGAGCAACGCTTTGGTAAAGCCAGGCCCGAGTTTCTCGCATGGGCCGCGCAGTACGACAGCGGCACCGAGCCGGGTCGCAGTTTGCAGCAGCATCGGGCTTGGCTTGAGCAGCGCAGGTGCGAGGTGCTTAGACTGGTGGGGGATTTGTCGGAAGAAGGGCGTTTGCGTGCTGTGGTTGAGAGTTTGCCCCCCGAACTTCGCTAGTCGCGGCCGTGTTCCTCGCGCGCATGCCTTGTTGCAGTTGGGCGTGAGTAGCGGTGTATTTCGCGATTGAAAGGGATTTTGCCGATTGCATGTGCGCTTGTCTGAGGTCTGAAGTCGGTTGTCAGCCTGTTCTATGGTTGTTACCAGCGCAGCCAGGCAGGTTTGGTTGAAAAGTATCGACAGGGAGGGGCATTTGGATACGTAACGCATCGGTACGCGGGATGAGTTGGGACTGGATGAGCAAACGCCAGAAACAAGAAAGCCCGCACTAGGCGGGCTTCTTGTTGCTTCATGAGCATCGATGATGTCATGAAGCAGGTACTTGGTGGCTACACAGGGACTTGAACCCCGGACCCCAGCATTATGAATGCTATGCTCTAACCAACTGAGCTATGTAGCCAAGTGGCGCGCATTATTCGCGGATAAGGGATATGTGTCAACCCTTGTTCCGAAAAATTTATGCGTGTGATCAAGCGGTTAGGGTTTGATCCCGGCCGTAAAGGGCCAAAGCCCTGTCGCTGCTAGCGAAAATGTCATCCAGCAGGCCTGCCTCGAACCATTCGTTACGTCTTTCCCTGTGCTGGCGATGCCAAAATTTGATGTTGTTGGCATCTGCGCAGAAAGGCGGCCTCCCGCCCCATATCAAAAGCTCGGCATCCAGCTCGTCATGGGGTGCGATCACCTGCTATGGGGTCTCTCTTCCACTCAATTCCAAAGCGTAACCATTAGTGACGTACTTTTGCTGTACTCATCGACTGAGCGGAAGATTCCTACTGATAAAAACAGTGTCCGCCTACACGGTCTGAATATTGCTTGGTCATATGACAGTTGACGATTTCTGCAATGGCGCCAATCAAGAAGCGCTGGGCGGCTATCGTAATTCAATCAATAACATGGCATTTTGCCGGTAGTGGTTTTTCGAAGACATCTGCGATGGCTCTCGCCGTTTCTGCTGGATGTTCTGGGGGAGTAGGTCGGTCATGTACAGTCTTTTGTCGCCGGGTATGCACATGCTTAGCCGCTTCGGCTTCGCACGCAAGTTTCAGGTGTTGTTCCTTTTGTTCATGCTGCCGCTTGTGGGCAGCTTATGGATGATCAGCCAGGATTACCGCAGCAAACTCGCGTTGATCGCGGGTGAGCGATCCGGGGTCACTCAGTTACTGGCGCTGGATCTGGTCGACGGTGAGCTGTCTCATCAGCGGGACAATGCTGCACGGTGGAAGGCTTCCGACATTTTGAAGGAGCCAACGCCAGCCGCCAAAGCCGCGATGACGGCAATGGATGCGGCAGGCCCACGTATTTCTCAAGCGCTTGAGTCGCTGGGCACCACGCTCAAAAAAGAAGAGGCCAGTGCCGATGCGCTCAAGCGCTATGAAAAGCTGAAAGCTTCGGTGACCGGCATGGACATCGCGTCGCTGCGTACCGTGGGCTGGTGGCCGGACGGCTATGACCGATTCACCAACGCCTTGGGTAATGTGCAAGCCTTGCGCGAGCAGATTGCGACGGACAGCGGTTTAATCCTAGACCCATGGCTAGAGACGTATTTGCTGATGCAGATGTCGACTCAGCAGATCCCGGATTTGATCGAGCGTATCGGTCGCATGGCCAGCATCGGTCAGACGTCGGTGGTTACCGGGCAATTCAGCCTGCAAAGCCGCTTGCAAATGCGCGAGCTGCGCGGCCGTATTACCGACGCTCAGGATCAACTGATCAAAGCAGGCGACTTCCTTAAAGCCAAACTACCCGCCGAGATGAAACCGTGGGCGGATAACTACGACGCTGTCATGCAGCGCCTGAACGTGGAACTGAAAGTGCTGGACGATGGTTTGTTTGGCGGCACCATCAAGCTTGATGCGCCGGCGTTCGAGCGTAGCGTGGATATCTTGCTGACCGATTTCGCGAACCTGCGCAACCAGTCGCTGCAATCGCTGGACAGCCGTTTGGCGTACTACCACAGCAAGTCCAACATGCAGTTCATTCCGATTGGTATCTGCTTCGGCATTCTGTTGCTGGCTGCGCTGTATCTGTTTGCGTGCCTGCAAGCTTCAATCCGTCGCAGTGCCAGCGGTATTACGACCTTGGCCGAGTCGCTGCGTGACGGCAACCTGTGTGTTCAGGTTGAGGTGCAAGGTCGCGATGAGTTGGCGGCGATCAGCACCGCGCTGAACGTGGCAGTGGTGCAGTTGCGGACCAGTTTGCTGGGCGTCAATCATGAGACCAAGCAACTGGGCAGTGCCGTGTTGACCCTCAATACCCAATCCAGCGGCACGTTGACTGAAGTTGAAGAGCAGCAGTACCAGATCAGCCAGATTGCGGCAGCGGCGACCGAGTTGGCGGCAACCTCCCAAGGTGTTGCGAAAAGTTGTGAGCAGGCTTCTGACAGCGCTCGGCAGACTCGCCAGATCGCGGAAGAAAGCAGTCGCGACAGTCAGCGCACGACCACCAGTATTCAGCAGCTCAATCAGCGTTTGACTGATACGGCGGCTGCGTTGGGGCGCGTTAGCGAGCAAGGACAGCAGATTCAGTCGGTGGTCGACGCGATCCGCGGTATTGCCGAGCAGACCAACCTGTTGGCGCTCAACGCAGCCATCGAGGCAGCGCGAGCGGGCGAGCAAGGGCGTGGTTTTGCGGTGGTTGCCGATGAGGTTCGTAGCCTGTCGCAACGCACCCAAGTGTCCACGACGGAAATTGCCAGTACGGTGGACAGCTTGCGTTCTACCGTCAGCCAGGCTGTTGGCTTGATGGAATCAGCGTGCGGCCAGGCAGTTAACGACGCCCAGTCGGTAACCGATCTGGGGCTGCGTCTGGTTGAGATCGCCAGCGCTGTGCAGGGCGTTACCGATACCCTCGCGCAGATTTCCACTGCGGTTGAAGAGCAAGCCAGCACGGCCGACGAAGTCAGCGGCAACATTCAGCAAGTCGATCAGGCTGCCGGACGTTTGCTTGATGGTGCACGGGCTGTAAATCAGGCCGCCGATACGCTGAGCAAAGGCAGTCGTGCCTTGAGCGACAACACCTCGCGCTTCCAGCTGGACTGATGCTTGAGTGAGGCCAGCCCCCAAGCCATTCGGGGGCTAGGCCTGAATACCTTACTGAGCCCAGTCGCCCAAAACCCTCGAATTGAAATGGTTTCCCCTGTGGGAGCCGGGCTTGCCCGCGTCCAGCCTTATCGCGGGCAAGCCCGGCTCCCACAGGATTTGCGTCGCATAGCCTTATCGTGGGCAAACATCAGTTTTTTCGCAGAGCTCGCGACCCATTTGGTGTTCTGTTTTAGGCAACAATAAATTCATTCTGTAATATTGGTGCGTGTCCTCTCCCTACCCATACTCGAACCGTACCCCGACGCCACCAGACGGGGGCGCAAAGGCCGGATCTGCTGACGGAGCAACCCTCACAAGGGGCGTCATAAAGCAGGCGAGAGCATCAAGTTTTATCGCTCGCAGCACGCGAGTTTCCATGCCTGACATGGATTTTGAATCTGCCCTGGGTGCCGTCGGCACCTCCTGAAAAAACAACAACTATTGGCCAGCCGCATGACGATTGGTCAACAGGTGAGGGGACAACCATGCAACATTCTCACGCCGCGACACTGGGCGAAAATCGTGCCGTTTCATCGACCGTAAAGCTGTACATCTGGGCGGCCGTCATTCTGGTGGTGGCCGAGGCAATCGGTGCGATCAGCATTCCCCTCGGCCCTGGCAAAGTCGTTCTGTTGCCGATGGTCTGGGCGCTGTTGATCGGTGCGGGCATTGGCATCTTCAGTCGCCGTCTGCCTGGCCCGATCGGTCTGAGCCTTGGCGATCAGGTGCGCTCCGCTTCAATCCTGCAACCGGCGCTGCTGGTGTTTATCGCTAAACTGGGCATGGTCGTTGGCGGTTCGTTGCCGCTGGTGTTCGCTTCGGGTTGGGCGCTGTTGTTCCAGGAGTTCGGTCACTTTGTCGGCACCGTGATTCTCGGTCTGCCGGTGGCACTGATGCTGGGTATCAAGCGCGAAGCCATTGGTGCGACGTTCTCTGTGGGTCGTGAGCCAAGCCTGGCAATCATTGGTGAACGCTACGGTATGGACTCCCCGGAAGGTCGCGGCGTACTGGCCGAATACCTGACCGGAACATTGTTCGGCGCGTTGTTCATCGCCATCGTCGCAGGCTTCATCACCAGCCTGGGGATCTTCCATCCCAACTCGCTGGCAATGGGTTCAGGCATCGGTTCTGGCAGCATGATGGCTGCAGCAGCAGGCGCGATTGCTGCGCAGCAGACGCCGGAAGTGGCCAAGGAAGTCATGGCGCTCGCCGCTGCGTCGAACCTCATCACCACGACCATCGGCACTTACTTCACGCTGTTCATTTCCTTGCCGCTGGCGGTCTGGGGCTACCGTGTACTGGAGCCGATCATCGGCCGTACCACCAAAGCCTCGGTGATGAACAATGGTCCGAAGCACGATCAAGTGTCCCTTGAGGTCAAGGAGCTGGGTTGGGGCGGACGGATCAGCGCGTGGCTGGCAGCCGGTGCACTGGCATTGATCGCCAACTACGTCGGCTACAAAACGCTTTCGCCAGCGGCCTTCGGCGGTATCGCGGTGATGATTCTGGCGGTATTCATTGGTGAACTGATCTGCGTTGCCCTGCGCCGCAAGATCCCGGCGGTGTGCACCGTGTCCATCGTTGCCATGTTCATGACCTCGCCAGCATGCCCTTGGGCTGCGGAAATCGCGCAGATGGTCGGTTCGATCAACATGCTTGCGGTCATCACACCGATGCTGGCGTTCGCCGGTCTCTCGGTCGCCAAGGACCTGCCAGCGTTCCGTTTGCTGGGCTGGCGTATCGTGCTGGTGTCGTTCCTGGCCAACTTCGGTACGTTCATTGGTGCTGTGTTGATTGCTGAGTTCTTTCACTGACTCTTGAATTGTGAATGATGACTGTGGGAGCTGGGCTTGCCCGCGATAAGGACACCGCGATTCTAAAGTGAACTGCGTCCAGCCTTATCGCGGGCAAGCCCTGCTCCCACAGGTCATCAATAATGCAGAAAAAGCATTACCCCATCACATCCCCAGCGCCTGCTCCACCAACCAGTCATGCACCGCCCGGCGGGCCGGGGTTTGCAGGGCGCCTTCGCGGTAGACCAGTACATACTTTTTGCGCGCTGCAATCGGGTGGCCGAACGGGATGATCAGCGAGCCTTCTTCCAGCTCATTGGTGATCAGCGCCTTGCGCGCAATCGCTACGCCCATGCCCATGATCGCCGCTTCAATCGTCAGGTGGTTGCGGTTGAACGTGTGGCCCCGACGCACATCGATGCCTGAGGCGCCGATGGCATTCAGGTAAAACTCCCACTCGGCGTATTCATAGCTGCCGCGCCAGGCGGTGATGTCGTGCAGTAATGGGTAATGCACCAGCTGACTGGGAGTATCCAGCGGCGGCTTGCCGGCTTGTAACGCGGGCGAGCAGACCGGGAACAACTCTTCTTCGAGCAACGAGGTAGTCATCAGGCCCGGATAGCTGCCGTCGTTCAGGTCAATCGCCAGGTCGAAATCGTCATCGCGCAGCGAACCGCTGCTGTCTTCGGCAATGATTCGTAGCTGAATGTCCGGAAACGCCTGCTCCAGTTGCGGCAGGCGCGGCATCAGCCATTTGCTCAGGAATGAAGGAATACAGCGCAGCTTGAACACGCCGCCGATGCGTCCCGAGTGCAGCAGCCGCAGTTCATCATCGATGCGGCTGTGTACCTCGTTGGCGACGATGGCCAGCCGTTGCCCTTCGGCGGTCAGCTCGAGACCACGACCGACCCGATGAAACAGCGCAAACCCCAGTCGTTCTTCGAGCTGGCGCATCTGCTGGCTGATCGCACCGGGCGTCACGTGCAATTCGTCCGCGCAGCGGGTGAACGACAGGTGCCGGGCGGCACAGGCGAAGACCTGTAACCATGCATGCATTTGCGCGTTGAGGATTTTGCTCATCTATCAGTTCTGCTTAACCATGGCTTAGGAAGTTTCGTTTGTGGATCGCTTGGCTGGCGCCTAAAAATACCAGCACATAACAAAGTGTCTTTCGAGGCGACAGCCTCTCACGAATCGAGCAAACCGTATGGCTATCAGCGTCTTCGACATGTTCAAAATCGGCATCGGCCCCTCCAGTTCGCACACGGTAGGGCCGATGCGTGCTGCCGCGATCTTCACCGTGCAATTGCGCGAACAGGATCTGCTGAACAAGGTCGAGCGCGTCGAGGTACGTCTGTATGGTTCGTTGTCGGCCACCGGCATTGGGCACGGCAGTGACCGTGCGACGGTCATCGGCCTGATGGGCGAATGGCCTGATCAGGTTGACCCGGCGTTGGTCGCACCTCGTGTAGATGCAGTGCTGGAACAACAAGTTCTGCTGCTCGGTGGCGAACAGCGCATTACTTTCGACTGGCAACGCGACATGCGCCTGCTGGAAGAAAGCCTGCCTTATCACCCCAACGGCATGACACTCTGCGCCTATGGTGCCACCGGCGAGGTGTATGAGCAGACTTATTATTCGGTGGGTGGTGGTTTTGTCATCGATGCCGAACAGGCCGCCAGCGGCATTCTGGACAGTGATACTACCGAGCTGCCTTACGACTTCTCCAGCGGTGCCCAGCTGTTGCGGCTTTGCAAAAAACACGGCCTGAGCATTTCTGCGCTGATGATGGAGAACGAAAAAGTCTGGCGTACCGAAGCGGAAATCCGTTCGCGGATCCTGCACATCTGGGGCGCCATGAAGGATTGCGTGATCAAGGGCCTGAGCGAAGAGGGCATCTTGCCCGGAGGTCTGAATGTACGGCGTCGCGCTTTCCGGTTGCATCGCAGCTTGCAGGAGTTGGGCAAGCCGAACGTGATCAGCTCGACCCTTAGCGCTATGGAATGGGTCAACCTGTTCGCCCTGGCGGTCAACGAAGAAAACGCAGCCGGCGGGCGCATGGTGACGGCGCCTACCAACGGCGCAGCGGGGATCATCCCGGCTGTGTTGCACTACTTCATGAAATTCAACCCTGACGCTACCGAAGATGACGTGGTGCGGTTCTTTCTGAGCGCGGCGTCGGTGGGCATTCTGTGCAAAAAGAACGCGTCGATTTCTGGTGCGGAAGTGGGGTGTCAGGGCGAAGTCGGTTCGGCCTGTGCGATGGCGGCGGCGGGGTTGGCAGAGATTCTCGGCGCGACCCCTGAACAGGTGGAAAACGCTGCGGAGATTGGGCTGGAACACAACCTTGGCCTGACCTGCGACCCGGTTGGCGGCCTTGTTCAAGTACCGTGTATCGAACGCAACGCGATTGCTGCCGTGAAGGCGATCAACGCCGCCCAAATGGCCATGCGGGGCGACGGTGAACATTTCATCTCCCTTGACCACGCCATCCGCACTATGCGCGACACCGGCGCGGACATGCTTGAGAAATACAAGGAAACGTCACGCGGCGGTTTGGCGGTCAAGTGGGTGGAGTGCTAATCCAGCTATGAATAATGTCCCTGTGGGAGCAGAGCTTGCTCGCGATAAGGCTGGACGCGATCTCAAGTGAACCGCGTCCAGCCTTATCGCGAGCAAGCTCTGCTCCCACAGGGGATCTCATTTCAACTCGGACGATTGGGCGAGGAAAATCACCAGTTTCTCAGCCCGCAGCCAACTCCTGCTCCACCAACTTCGTCCACACCGCTACGCCTGCGCCGATCACTTGATCGTTGAAGTCGTAATACGGGTTGTGCAGCGCCGCTGATGGTTTTTCGCCGTCCACGCCCAGCCAGATGTACGCGCCGGGGCGAGCCTGAAGCATGTAGGCGAAGTCTTCGGACGCCATGGACGGGTTGCAACCCCACTGAACGTTTTCCTCGCCCACTGCGGTAATGGCTGCACGACGAATCGTAGCCGCAGCATCAACGTTGTTCTCAGTGACCGGATAACCCACTTTGTAAGCCAGCTTGCCGGTCACGCCAAAGGCGACTGGCAGTTGCTCGACGAATTCGCCAATCAAATTCTCGACCTTGTCCCGCACCGGCGTCTGCAGGCAACGCACCGTACCGCGCAGTACGGCGGTTTCCGGGATGACGTTGATCGCTTCACCGGCGTTGAACTGAGTGATGCTGACCACCGCTGAGTCCAAGGGCGAGAGACGACGAGAAACGATGGTCTGCAGGCCCAGCACCAACTGCGCAGCGGCAACAATCGGGTCTGCACCTTTGTCCGGCATCGCGGCGTGGCTGCCTTTGCCGGTCAGGGTGATTTCAAAGGTATCCAGCGAAGCCATCATCGGCCCCGGATTGATGATCACCTGACCGGCCGGTGCGCCAGGCCAGTTGTGCAGGCCGTAAATAGCGTCCATCGGGAAGCGTTCGAACAACCCGTCATCAATCATTTTGCCCGCGCCGCCGAGGTTTTCTTCGGCAGGCTGGAAGACGAAATACACCGTGCCTTTGAAGTTACGGGTCTCGCTCAGATGGCGAGCAGTGGCCAGCAGAATCGCCGTGTGACCGTCGTGACCACAGGCGTGCATGCAGCCTTTGTGCGTGGATGCATGGGAGTGAGTGCCCAGCTCCTGAATCGGCAAAGCGTCCATGTCGGCACGAATGCCGATGCTCGGGCCTTCGCCGGTGCGCAAGGTGCCGACTACGCCCGTGCCGCCAAGGCCGCGGTGCACCTCGATACCAAAGCTTTCGAGCAACTGCGCAACCCGCTCGGAGGTGCGCAGTTCTTCAAAGCCCAGTTCCGGGGCTGAGTGGAAGTCGCGACGCCATACTGTGGCGTCTTCGATCAACGTTTGGGATAGCTTCATGTTCACTCCAGGCTCGCGCCGTAACCGAAGCTGACCGCAGGTACGGCAGCCGTTTCGACCCAGACGCTTTTGACTTCACTGTATTCACGCAGTGCGTCCAGACCGGACGAACGACCATAGCCACTGTCACCGTAGCCGCCGAAAGGCGAGCTGACGTGGATGGTCTTGTAGCCGTTGACCCAGAAAGTCCCGGCGCGCACTTGCTTGGCAACGCGGTGAGCGCGGCCGACATCACGAGTCCACACTGCGCCCGCCAGACCGAAGCGGCTGTCGTTGGCGATGCGGATCGCTTCTGCTTCATCTTTGAACGGAATCGCCACGACCACCGGGCCGAAGATTTCGTCCTGCGCGCAGTTCAGCGCGTTGTCGCCAGCCAGCACTGTCGGGTTGACGTAATAACCCGGCACGTTCGGCAGCGGGTCAGCGTCGACACCGACCAGCTTTGCACCGTCCTGGAGCGCGTTTTCGACCATGCTCTTTACGTGTGCATATTGCTTGGCGTTATTGATCGGGCCGATCTGGGTTTCCGGGTCGCTTGGGTCACCCACTTTGAATTGTTTACCCGCTGCGGCCAGCGCAGTGGTGAAGCGCTCGAAAATCGATTCCTGCACCAGCAGACGCGAACCGGACACGCAGCTTTGACCTGCGCCGGAGAAAATCGCGGCCTGAGCGCCGCGCAGGGCGACCTCCAGATCTGCGTCTTCGAAAACGATGTTCGCCGACTTGCCGCCCAGTTCCAGTACACACGGAATGCAACGTTGCGCAGCGGCGGTGGCGATGTGACGACCGGTGGCGGGCGAACCCACGAACACCACTTTGCGAATATCAGCCTTGGCGATCAGCGCTTGGCCGATGGTGTGACCGAAACCAGCGACCACGTTGACCAGACCTTTCGGCACACCGGCGCGCTCGATCAGCACGGCGACCACCAGCGAGGACAAAGCGGTCAGCTCTGACGGCTTGAGGATCACCGCGTTACCGGCAGTGATAGCGGGTGCGATCTGCCAGCCGCAGGTGAAAATCGGTGCGTTCCACG
Organism: Pseudomonas caspiana; assembly: GCF_040224095.2. Lineage (NCBI taxonomy): Bacteria > Pseudomonadati > Pseudomonadota > Gammaproteobacteria > Pseudomonadales > Pseudomonadaceae > Pseudomonas > Pseudomonas caspiana. The sequence continues at coordinate 885,308 of NZ_CP167995.1, forward strand.
GGGTGATTTGCAGCACAGTGCCCAGTGGTTCGTAGGTGACGTAGTTGAGGTGCGAGGTCGGTACCGGGATTACTTCGCCGTGCAGCTTGTCAGCCCAGCCTGCGTAGTACTCGAACATCTCGGCAACTTTTGCCACTTCAACATTGGCGTCGCGGATGGGCTTGTTGGCGGTGATGGATTCGATCTGCGCCAGATTGGCGGCTTCCTGACGAATCAGCGCGCCAACATGATACATCAAACGACCACGGGCTTGAGCGGTCAGGGCTGCCCACTGTGCCTGAGCGGTTTTCGCCGCTGCGTCGATGGTTGCAACCAGTGATGCGTCGGCATCGGGGAAGCTGAGCATCAGGCTGTCGTCGTGGGCGTTACGCACTTGCACCGGTTCGCCATGGCCTTCGACGAATTCGCCGCCGACATAGCTGGCCACGGTGTTGCGGTCGCCCCAGTACGGGCGCATCAAGTCCAGCAATTTTTGCGTGCTCATCGGTTATTCCCCTTTGCCGAACAGCTGGGCATCGGTCCGCTGAACGATGCAGTTGAAGTCTTCACCATCCGGCAGCGTTTCGCTGCTGGCGGCCCACAGTTGGGCGACGATGCGCGCCAGTGGCAGGTCCATATCCAGGCTCGCAGCCAGATCGCTGGCCAAGCCAACGTCCTTGCGCATCAGGCCCATGGTGAAACCCGAGTTGTAGGTTTTGTTCAGTACCCAGGTCGGGAACATCACTTGAGTGGCGCCGCTGCGGCCGGAACCGGCGTTCAGACCGAGCATCAGTTTTTCCGGATCGACGCCCGCTTTGGCAGCCATGCTCACGGCTTCTGCGGTGCTGATCAGGTGGCAGGCGGCGAGCATATTGTTGGCGATCTTCGCTACGTTGCCCGCGCCGCATTTGCCGACGTGAACCCGCGTGCCGCTCATGCCTTCCAGTACCGGCAGTACTTTTTCCAGGTCCGCGTCTTCTGCGCCGATTACCATGGACATGGTGCCGGTGGCAGCACCTTTAGGGCCGCCGGAAACCGGAGCGTCGATGAAACCAATATTCTTTTGCAGCAGAGCGGCGGCCACCTTGCGGCTGGCTTCCGGCGTGGAAGTCGTGGTGTCGACCACGATCAGGCCAGCGTTGCCGTGTTGCAGCACGCCTTCAGCGCCCAGGCAAACCGACTCAACGTGCTCGGCTTTTGGCAACGACAGGATCAGCACGTCTACTTGCTTGATCAGTGTGGTGCGATCGGTCACCGGTTTAACGCCTTTGCTTTCGGCGATTTCCAGTGCCGCTTGCGACAGGTCAAAGCCGCTTACGTCAAAGCCTTTGCTGGCGAGGGTTGCAGCCATGCCGCCGCCCATGTTGCCCAATCCAATCACGCCTATTTTTAAAGTCATTCAGAATGCTCGCTTAGCTGTTTGACAGGCTACGTCGCACCGTCAGTGGTTATCGGCAGATGATCCGAGTATGGACACCGCTCTGCACACACAGCAATAATCACCAAATTCATTTTTGTTGCGTTGAAAGCAACGCAGGTGACCCATGAGTCTGGTTCAGGATCGACGCATTCTTTATTTCTTCGAGGCCGTGCGACTGGGCAGCGTTCGCGCTGCTGCGGACTTTCTGGACGTGGCGCCCTCTGCAGTCAGTCGGCAGATTGCCCAGCTGGAGCATGAGCTAGGCGCGCCGTTGCTGGAGCGCCATCGCCGTGGCGTGAAGCCGACTGAGGCGGGGGATCGCGTGCTGGCTTATTACCGTCAGCGACTTTCGCAGCAAGAGGTTTTGCTGGAGTCGCTGCAAGCGCTGCGTGGTTTGCAGAGTGGTTCGGTGGTGTTGGCGATTGGTGAAGGATTTATCGATGGCCTGACCGAGCCGCTGACGAAATTCTCGACGCTGTACCCCAAGGTCGAGCTGCAAGTGAATGTGTGCGGCACCAACGAAGTGATTCGTCAGGTAGTGGAAGACGAGGCGCACATCGGCCTGGTTTTCAACCCGCCCGCTGACCCGAAAATTCGCTCCCATGCCCACCAGAAACAGCCGGTCTGTGTAATGGTCAGCCCCGACCATCCGTTGGCACAGCACGAAGGCCCAATTCCCCTGAAAGGTCTGGACAGCTATCGCTTGGGGCTGCTCGGGGTTTCCTACGGCATCCGCCAGATCCTGACTCAGGCCGAACAGCAATCCGGTGTGTCCCTTATGCCGATCCTGACCTGCAACACCTTCGCCATGCTCAAACGCTTTGCCATGAGCGGCGGCGTAACGCTGTTGCCGACCTTCGTGGTGGTGGACGAACTGGCGAGCGGCAAGCTGGTCGCGTTGCCGCTGGAGTCCCAAGTGTTCAGCGAATCACAGGTCCACATCATCAGCCGGCTGGGCAGGCAATTGAGCGTGGGTTCGAGCCGATTGCTGGGGCTGTTGCAGCAGGATATGACGGCGTTTAATGGGCGGTGATGGTGACCCATTGAAATTCAATTCCCTTGTAGGAGCGCACGAGCACTGCGAGGCCGCGATAGCGATGTATCAGGCTGAACGCTATCGCGGCCTCGCAGTGCTCGTGCGCTCCTACAGGTTTTTCGTTTTCTGCGCAGCATCGCGGCAGTGCTCCTTTTTAAGAATCGTCTGATTCTGACTCTTCGGACAGCTCCTTAAGATTGCGTCTCTCAATAGCCCGGCACCAGGCACAACGTCTGTTGCTGCATTTTGATTGACTCAGCGGAGCTCGACATGAAAAAGACTTTACTGGCGCTTGGTGCGATGGCCGCAGTTGCCTCTTCGTTCAACGCCTCGGCAGCAGATGGCACCATCAACTTCACCGGTCAGATCAACAGCCAGACTTGTACCATCGAAGGCGCCACCGCCGGCACGTTGGTCAAGGCCGTTGCTTTGCCAAAGGTTTCAACGTCGTCACTGGCCACCGTCGGTAAAACCGCCGGGCGTGTCGGTTTCACTCTGGCGCTGACTGCCTGCACGGGTAGCAGCGCGTTGGTGCGTTTCGAACAGGGCGCGTCGGTTGATGCCGCAACCGGCAACCTGCGTAACCAGACCGCTAACGGTTCCAACGCACAGATCCAGATCCTCAACGCGAACTTTGCGCCGATCAATCTGCAAACCAATTCGGGTTCGTTGTCGACCGCTATCACTGAGGAAGCCGCAAGCCTGCAGTTCTACGCGCAGTACATCGCCGCTACTGCCGCAGCGACTGCGGGTCAGATCACGTCCAATGTCCAGTTCTCCATGGATTACAACTGATCCTGTACGCCCGGGGTCAGGCTCCGGGCGTTGATCGAGCCAATCTTATGAAAACTTCTTTCCTCAAGCGTGCCGTGTGCGCGCTGTGCAGTGCGTTTTTTGTTATCGGGATTTCACCCGTGTCGGCCAACGTGGTGATTTCAGGCACTCGTGTGGTCTATCCGGCCAGCGAGCGGGAAATCACCCTCAAGCTCGATAACGTGGGTCAGGAGCCGTCTCTGGTTCAGGTCTGGATTGACCGGGGCGATCCCCAGTCGCGTCCCGATCAGGCTGATGCGCCTTTTTTGCTGACGCCGCCCATTGTGCGGATTTCGGCAGGGCGTTCGCAGACCCTGCGTATCACCTATACCCATGACCCATTGCCGACAGACGTCGAATCGGTGTTCTGGCTGAACGTTCTGGATGTTCCGCCCAATCCGAAAAATGCCGACAGCAACTTTATTCAACTGGCCTACCGGTCACGGATCAAACTCTTTTACCGCCCGGAGCAATTAAAGGGTTATGCCGAAGACGCACCCGCCGCGGTGAGCTGGAAGCTGGTTCCAACCGCCAACGGCGTCGTATTGCGCGGCTCTAATCCAAGCGCGTTCAGCGTCTCTTATAACAAGACTGAGCTGGTGGTGGCGGGCAAGACCTACAGCAGCAAGGGCGGAATGATCCCGCCACGAGGCGTGCAGGATTTCCCGCTGGAAGAGTTGAAAAGTATACCGTCCGGGGCGCTGACCCTGCGTTACGAATGGATCAACGACTACGGCTCAAGCAAGTCCGTCGAGACCCGCCTCAGCAATTGATTGCACGCGGTGCTTACGGTTTTGGCTAAGCACGCTGACCGCCATTTTCGCTAACTCCGGCCAGACAGGCTGGACCTCTGCTGCTTGCTCTGATGATGCAAGCCTGTCCAGGATGACTACTCATGTTTGATTTTATCTGCCCGGCCATGCGCCTCAGGGTGCGGCAGCCGTGTGCGCTTTTTGTTTTGCTGACGATGCTGCCTTGCAGTGTTTTGGCAGACGACAGCGAGCATGTGGACTTCAACCCCGCTTTCATCACTGACAGCCAAGGACGAGCGGTGGATGTATCCCAGTTCGAAAATGGCAATCCTCTTGCGGCGGGCGGTTATCGCGTTGACCTGTATTTGAACGGCAACTGGCAGGGGCGCGAATTGCTGATGGTGCGTAAAGACAGCGCGGCGGGGAAGGCTCACTTCTGCTTTAGACTGGATGATCTGACACGCTGGGGTCTGAATCTTGAGGCTCTGCCAAACCGTGATCGGCAAGCGGATTTGCTGAAAGACCCGGAATGCGTCGAGCTGTCACTACTGGCGCCCGACATCAATGTCGAAGTGGACATGAGTGAGTTACGCACCGACGTGAGTATTGCCCAGGCCTATTTGAAGCGTGTCTCCCGTGGCTACGTCGACCCGAAAAACTGGGATCGCGGTATCAATGCTGCGTTCGTCGGTTACAACGCAAATCTCTACCAGAACGACAATCAGGGCGTAGCCAGTACTCAGTCTTATCTGGGTCTTAACACCGGGGTCAACCTGGGCGACTGGCGTCTGCGCCATAACGGCTCGTACAGCTACAACCGTTCTGCCCAAGGCCCGTCAAGCAAGGGTTATCAAGCGGTCAGCAGTTATGCACAACGCGACATCACAGGCCTGAAATCGCAACTGACGATGGGCGAGTACTACACCCCCGGCGAGTTGTTCGACAGCGTGCCTTTCAGTGGTGTGCAGCTCGGCAGCGACGATCGTATGTTGCCAGATTCCATGCGCGGCTTTGCCCCGCCGATCAGGGGGGTGGCGGACACCAATGCCCGGGTTACGGTGCGTCAGGGTGAAAGCATTCTTTACGAAACAACGGTCGCACCGGGGCCGTTTGTAATTGATGACCTGTACAGCACCGGTTATTCCGGGGATCTGTCAGTCACCGTCACGGAGGCAGACGGCCGTACCCGGAGTTTTATCGTGCCGTTTGCCTCGGTCGCGCAATTGCTGCGCCCCGGCACCACACGTTTCAACATCACGGCGGGGCGTTACCGCGATGAATACCTGAACAATACGCCAGAGTTTGTGCAGGGCAGCTATCAACGCGGTATCTCGGACAGATGGAGCGCCTACACCGGCAGCATCATCGCCGAGCAGTATCTGGCGGTGCAGGCGGGCGCGGCCTGGAGTACGCCCTTTGGGGCAATGGCGCTGGACGTCACCGAATCCCGTGCGACAGGTCTGGAACAAAGTGCCGGAGCGCTCGATTCCAGTATGCGTGGGCGCAGTTATCGGCTGACTTACAGCAAGTTGCTGGATTCCACCCAGACCAACTTCACGGTGGCGGCGTATCGCTTCTCCAGCGAAGGCTATTTGAATTTCAGCGACTATGCGCAATTGCGCAGTCGAGACACCGGCACGCTTTATCGACAACGCAGCCGCTTCCAGCTGAACATCAATCAGCCGCTGGGTGAGCGTCGTGGCAACGTCTATGTCACCGGCTCGGCGCAGAACTATTGGGGCGGTGATCGGCGCAGCAACGTGACCTATCAGGCCGGTTACAGCAATGGTTACAACTGGGGTTCGCTGAACGTGGGCGCCAGTCGGACGCGAGACTTCAACGGCGCCTTTCAGACTCAATATCAGGTTGGCGTAAACATCCCGTTTGGTCGCACACGCTCCAATTACATCAGCAGCACCATGCGCTACACCGACAGCGGCGACAGCAATACTCAGGTTGCCTTGGGCGGCAGCGCCGGTGAGCGCAATCAGCTTAATTACAACGTCTACGGTTCGGCGGACAAGAGCGCTGGCAACACCACCAGCAGCGCCGGTTCTTCCATGCAATATCGCGCTGAGCAATCCACCCTGAGCGCCGGAGTCAACACGGGCAATGGCTATAAACAAGCCAATGTGGGGGCGAGCGGCAGTCTGGTGGCCCACACAGGCGGCGTGACATTCAGCGCTGATCAGGGCGAAACCATGGCGTTGGTCAAAGCCGAAGGCGCCAGTGGGGCCCGGGTCGGTAACGCCTCGAACGCAGTGATCAACGACAGCGGCTACGCGCTGGTGTCGGGCTTGATGCCTTACCGCCAGAACGACATAGCCCTGGATCCGAAAGGCACCTCCGACACAGTTGAACTCGAGACCACTTCGCAATCCATCGCGCCGCGCTTCGGTGCGATCAGTCTGGTGAAGTACGAAACCATCAGCGGTACGCCCATCCTCATGCAGGTCGTACGTGACGACAAACAGAGCCTGCCGATGGGCGCTCAGGTGAAAGATGCTCAAGGCAACTTCCTGACCATGGTCGGGCAGGGTGGGCGTCTGTTCATTCGGGCCAGTGAAAACAAAGGTGAGCTGCTGATCAGTTGGGGCAGCAAGCCGGGCGAAAGTTGCGCGTTGAACTACGCCTTGCCCGCCGATCACAACCCGGCGCAAAGCGGTTACGTACAGATGAAGGCGACCTGCAAAGTGCGCTGAGCCAACACCCGCCGGACCGAGGAGTTTCCGCCGCATCGCCGCTGCGCTGTCGCGCGGCAAACACGGGACCTGTAGGAGCGCACGAGCACCGCGAGGCCGCGATAGCGGTGTATCAGAAAGAATGCCATCGCGGCCTCGCCGTGCTCGTGAGCTCCCACAGAAAAGCATTCAAAATCAGTAATTTATATTTTTCTGAGCGCTTAACTCAGTTAGTTATGCGTTTTTAACAGGAGTCCACATGAAAGATTTTCTGCTGAAACCCGTCCCCGCCAAGTGGTGCCTGGGTGCGTTTGTTTTGTTGTTTTGGGTTGGGCAAAGTTGGGCGACTTGTTCTTTCCTCGGCTCGGATAACAATTCGACCTTTACGGTGACCGTGCCCGCAACCCTCGCCGTGCCAAAAAACACACCCAACGGTACCGAGCTTTTTCGATCAAGCCCCGTCACGCTCTCGAACGTACCTGGAGTTACATGTTCTGGCGACGGATGGGGCTACTACAACAGTAGAGGTGCAACGGCAGAGAGCGACCCCAGCCCAATCGGCACGACCGGACTGGGCTGGCGTTACATTTACCAAGGATATGAATTACGTGGGCACCCTTCAGCCGGAACTTTCAGTGGTGGCGCAGGGATCAATGGCACAACTGCCGCGCTGCAAATTGTAAAGATTGGTACGGTCACGTCGGGTTCCATCTCCGGCGGCGTCATCGGCACGTTTCGCGTTGGCAGCAACAATCTGGATGTGTCCAGAATGAGCCTGTCCAATGCGATCAATATCACCGAAGTCAGTTGTCAGACGCCATCAGTCAACGTCGCTTTGGGTAAACATCGCAGCAGCGAATTCGGCGCTGTTGGCAGCTCCATCGGGCAGACAGCGTTCAATATTCAGCTTAATAACTGCCCTGGCGGGCTTGGCGGCATCAGTTATCGGTTGGACCCGGTCAATACCGCGTTCAACGCAGGTCAGGGCATTCTTGCGTTAGATGCTGGCGGGGCGACAGGTGTTGGCATCCAGATCACTAACGCGAGCAACGGTGCGATCGGTCTAGGTGAGGTGCATGGTTTTCGCACTGCGCCGCCAGCTGGTAATTACTCGATCCCTCTGCGCGCTGCGTACTACAAAACCGCTAATACGGTCACCGGCGGGCCGGCCAACGCTTCCCTGCAATTCACCATTACTTATCAATAAGTACTGCCTTTTAAGATTCGCCTTATGTCCGCCAAAGGGCATAAGGCTTACTTTGCTCTCATGAAACTACGTCAATTCATTGATCCGCTGGACTCGTCCTTCTCGACCCCCAAGGCCGCGCGCAAGCTGTTGCACTTGTTCGCCATTGCCTTGGTGCTGGGTTTTTATGCCGGAATCTATAGCTACCTGAGCGCCCGCCTGAGCGAGGAGATTTCTCTGCGTCGCAGCGACATGAATGCGGCGATTTCCGATGCGCAGAGTTTTTTCGTCAGCCGCCAGACACTGCTGAAAACCCTCGGCCTTGCCGCCGTGCGTAATGTCACCGCGCCGCAAAACAGTGCCAGCGTCATGCAGGGTGAGGAAGTGCATTTCGGCCTGGGCGCTGGCGACCAAAGCTGGAGTCTCTGGCTGACCAAACGAACGGTCAGTTACCTGCGTACCAACAAGGTCAATCTGCTCTACGTTGGCAAAGCTGACAGCAGCGAAGTCGTGCGTCTTTTCACCGCCAGCGACACCGTACCTGTGATCCCCGCAGCCGTGTTGGCGCGTTTGCGTCTGGGCGATCATCAGGGTGATATCGCTGACGATGACCTGTGGCTCACGGACCAACATTCGTTGAATGCGTCGTTGTACATTTTTACCCGCCTGGACGAGCGCAGCGCCGAATCCGGCTGGCTTGGGTTTGAGGTCGAGTCTCCGGATCTTATGAGTGCTCTGCACAAGGAAAACGCCGGGCAATTCATGCTGCTCGATGCCGAAGGCCAACTGATTTTCGCCAGTGCTGATCGGCGTCCGCTGTCGTTGGCCCTTGAGCAACTGGGGGCTCGGCAGTCTTTTGGTTTCGTGGGCAATGGCTGGTTGCCTGACCACCTGGCGATCCGCAAGCAACTGGGCTACTCGGACTGGCAGATCGTATACGCCATTGAAATGCGCTCGCTGCTGCCGGTCCTGGGTCTACCGTTTCTAATTTGCCTGCTGTTGTGCGTGGTCATTACATGGTTTATGTATCGGTTGGTACGGCGTATTGATCAACGGCTGATCATTCCCGCCGGTCATCGCATCGAAGCACTGGTGGAAAGTGAAGCCTTCAGCCGCGCAGTGATTCAGATCGCGCCAGTTGCGCTGTGTGTCTTGCGTCGTCAGGACGGCGCTGTCGTGCTGGAAAATCCGCTGTCCCAGCAATGGCTGGGCGACGGCAGCGAGCGTCAGCAACTCTGTCATGGCTGGATTCGGCGCGGTTTTGACGATGTGGATCAGAACAGCACCGACGAACTCCAGATGGCCGATGGTCGTCATCTATATTTGAGCTTCGCCCCCACCCGCTACAAGCGCGAGGACGTGTTGATCTGCGCGTTCAGCGATATCAGTGCGCGCAAGCAGGTGGAAGTGGCGCTGGAGCAAGCGCGACGTATGGCGGATGCCGCCAATGAAGCCAAAACGTTATTCCTGGCGACCATGAGCCACGAAATTCGCACACCGCTGTATGGCGTGCTCGGCACCCTTGAGTTGTTAGCGCGTACGGCTTTGAGTGAACAGCAGAAGAACTATCTGAAGGCGATCGAAGGCTCGTCCGCCAACTTGCTGCAGTTGATTTGCGATGTGTTGGACGTATCGCGGATTGAAGCTGGTCAGTTGCAGCTGGAGATCAGCCGCTTCTCGCCCCTGGCGCTGATCGAGGAAGTGATTCAGGGCTACGCCGCAGCCGCTCAAAGCAAAGGCTTGCAGCTGTTTGCCTGTATCGATCCGCAGCTGCCGGACTGGCTCAACGGTGACGTGACCCGTATCCGGCAGATACTCAATAACCTGTTGAACAATGCCCTGAAATTCACCGACAGCGGACGGATTATCTTGCGGGTCCGGCTCGACAGCCGGGACGGTGAGCGGGTCACGCTGCACTGGCAGGTTTCCGATACCGGCAAGGGCATCTCTCACGAGAGTCAGCAGCATCTGTTCGAGCCGTTTTATCAGGCCGATGGCAACACCAATGTGGTGGCGGGCACCGGTTTGGGTTTGTCGATCTGCAAGCGCTTGATGCATTTGATGAATGGCAGTATGCGTGTCGTGAGCGAGCCCGGTCTGGGCAGCAGCTTCACGTTGCATTTGTCGCTGGAGCAACTGCCGACTCTCGGTCACGCACTGTTCGCCAATCCATTGCTGCCAGAACAGGTCTACGTGGTATCGCCGATTCGTGAACTGGCCGAAAATCTCTGCGGCTGGCTGTGCCGCTGGGGCGCAAGGGCGCAGGTCGGCGTGCCCGGCGTTAGCGACCAGCCGGATGCTGCAGTGTTGCTCGAAGTGCATCCGGGCCGCGTGCAAGGCTCGCTCGCGCCGGATTGGTCCGGTGCCCGGGTGGTCGCGGCCACCGATATTCATGGCGACACCCTTGGCTCGGCGTTTGAGCCGGTCAGCCTCAACAGCCTGCCTGCGTTGCATCGGGCTCTGGCCTCGGCGCAGGGCCAGACTGTGGCATTGAAGGCGCCACTGGACGATACCCGTGCGGCCTTCAATCTCGGCATTCATGTCTTGGTGGCTGAAGACAACGTAATCAATCAACTGATTCTGCGTGACCAGCTGGAGGAGTTGGGTTGTACCGTCGAGCTTGCTGACGATGGCGTTGCAGCCCTGGAAATGTGGCAAGCGTCATCCTTCGATCTGATCCTTACCGACATCAACATGCCACGCATGAACGGTTACGAACTGGCCGCACAGTTACGTCGCCAGGATTGCAGTCTGCCGATTATTGGCGCCACCGCAAATGCCATGCGTGAGGAAGGCGACAGGTGCATGGAGGCGGGCATGAATCAGTGCCTGATCAAACCGTTTGCATTACGCGCCCTTTACAACTGCCTGGAACCTTACCAAAGGAGTAGCAATTGAAGTCCTATCGGGTACTGATCGTTGAAGACCATCCCTTTCAACATGAGTACTTGCTGCACCTGTTCAGCGATTTGGGTGGCTTTCAAGTCGATGCGGTCTGGGATGGTCCGACCGCGCTGACGCGCTTGAGTAGCAGCCACTACGATCTGGTCGTCAGTGACTTGTTCATGCCAGGCATGGACGGCGTACAACTGATCGAGAAGCTGGCCGGGCTGCCTGATTGTCCAGCTTTGGCGTTGATGAGTGTTGCTTCGCGGCGGATGCTGGTCAGCGCCGGGCTGGCGGCCAAGAACCTGGGCCTGAATGTCATCGGGCTGATTTCAAAACCGGTGGAAGCGCAGGCTATCGTTCGTTTGCGCGATGGCCTTGATGCGTTACGCAAACGTGGCAGCGCGCCTGTCGGTAGCCCGTTGCGGCATGATCGGCAGCGACTGCTGCAAGCTATGCGCAGCGGTCAGATCCAGCCCTGGTTTCAACCCAAAAAGTCGTTGAAGGATGGTCGAATTTGCGGTGCTGAGGCGCTGGTGCGTTGGCAGCACCCACAACTGGGCACGCTGATGCCCGGCGACTTCCTGGCGGCAATCGAACGGTTGGCACTGGAAGAGGAACTGCTCTGGCTGATGTTAGAGCGTACCCTCGAAGTTCAGGCGTATTGGCGCAAGCGGGGGTACGAGGTTTCGGTATCGATCAACTTGCCGACCCATTTGCTGGACAGCCATGACCTGTCCGACCGGCTACATGCCCGAGTACTGGCCCTTGGGGGCGAGCCGCGCTCGATCTGTTTCGAACTGCTCGAAACCTCAACCACTCAAGCGCTCAGTGCCTATTACGCCGGTGCCTGCCGCTTACGAATGATGGGCTTTGGCCTGGCTCAGGATGATTTCGGCAAAGGCTTCAGTTCTTATTTCAACCTGATCTCCACCCCGTTCAGTGAACTGAAAATTGATCGATCACTGGTCAATGGCTGTGTCGAGAACGAAAGCATGGCCGCCGCTTTACAGAGCATCGTCGAGCTCAGCGGCAAGCTGGGCCTGACAGTGACTGCCGAAGGCGTGGAGACACAGGCTGAACTGGCCTTCTTGCGCAAGATTCGTTGCGACCAAGCGCAGGGTTTTCTGATCTGTGCAGCGGTTGCCCCAGAACTGTTTCTCGATTTGCTGCGTGAAGATGGCCAGACGCCAGCACTAAAATGATCTGCTACTGTCTATTCATGAGCATGCCAGGGAGTGGCGACCAAGCTGTAAGCAGTGGCTGCGGCACATTCCCTTCATAAACGGCAGCGCTTGATGAAACATGAAAGCCTGAAATTAGGTGTCTTGGCGCTAAGCTCTCAGCGGCTCAACAAGTTGCTGCTGATAATGGCCGGTTTGTCCTTGTTGCTGATCGGTACGTGCTGGTGGGCGATTGACCGTGTGCTGGAAGAAGAGCGCGATAAGGTCAATTTTCATTTCGCCCGGTTGGTTGAAAGTATTCATGAATACGAGTCCTTTCTGCACAACGTGGCCGACGCTTACGATCGCACCAGCCAGAATGTGAAAACCGACGTTCGGCCGATGTCCCGGGTGGAGCTGATGCAGCAGGGCGACGAGCGGGTGTTCCAGAATCGTGGCCTGGCCATGTCTCAGCCATTCACCTTGAGTGAGCGCACCCGCTATAGCCCGACCGAGTTGCAGGGCGCCTATTCTCTGGGCGTGCAACTGACCGATTACTACAGCACCTTCTGGTCGAGTTCTTATTATTCAGCGCCGCAGACATTTCTGTTTTCGCCGTCGGACCAGTTCAATATCGCGGTCCCCGGTATCGATGGCTCGCGCAAGCCGGCAGCGTTGCTCAAAGGTAATTTCTTCGAAGTCACCGGTCGTCTGTTTCAGGCTTTGCTTCAGCAGCGCGGCCAGTTGAACGACACCCATGTACGCTGGATGCGTGCACCTCCTGACCTGCTGCCAGGTACCCGAAACATCATTGCGTTTATCGGCGTCGACATCACGCCCGAGATCATGCCGGCTCGGCAGGATAACGGACTGCTGACCTTCGCCGCATTACTCGACGCGGGCAAGTTCAATGAGCTGAATCGACTACTGGACCGGTCGATTGATAACGAGGTCACGTTGATTTCCCCGACCGGTGAGGTATTGCTGGGGATGGCCCAGGACCATATCGATAGCCCCATGGGCCTGAGTCTCGACAGTCACGGCCTGCATTTCAAAGTCAGCTCATCGGGCAGTCAGCACTGGGTTGGCTTGTACACCGTCAGCTATAAAAGCTTCTTTCGTTATGCGCAGTGGCCGCTGCTTGGCATCTTCAGCGTGTTTCTGCTTGCGCTGTTCGCAGGCTGGCGAGTCAACCGTTGGTATCGCACACAAATAGTCGACCCTGCGCAGCGCGCCAATCGGCGCCTGACCGAGAGCGAAGCGTTCAACCGAGTGATGCTGCATAGCGCACCGGTTGGGCTGTGCGTGGTGCAGCGCAACAACAGTAAAGTACTGCTGGAAAACCAGCGTGCCCAGGAATGGCAGGGCACTGCCGAGCTGATCAGCCTGCTCAAGCGCGACTATCAGGATCAGGACCCGCAGGAAGTACAGATCGAAGTGGCTGGTCGGCATTTGCTGGTGTGCTTCGTGTCGACTCGTTATCAAGGCGAAGACGTGGTGTTGTGCGGCTTCAACGACATCACCCGGCACGTGGATGACGCGCAGCTGATGGAGCAGGCCAGGCTTTCTGCCGATCAGGCCAGCGCCGCGAAAACCTTGTTTCTGGCAACCATGAGTCATGAAATTCGTACGCCGTTGTATGGAGTATTGGGCAACCTTGAGCTGCTCGGGCTTACCGAACTGAGCCCCCGCCAGCACGATTATCTGCAGACCATCCAGCGCTCGTCGTCAGTCCTGTTTCAACTGATCAGCGATGTATTGGACGTGTCGAAAATCGAATCCGGGCAAATGGCCCTGGAAACCTCGACGTTCAGCCCACTGGATGTCTTCGAGGATGCCGTGCGCAGTTACGCTGCCACCGCAGGCAACAAGGGCCTGCAGGTGTTCGCCTGTGCCGATGCGAACCTGCCTGCCCAGATGCGCGGCGACAGCGGACGCATCCGTCAGATCATCAATAATCTGCTCGGCAACGCGGTTAAATTCACTGACTCGGGGCGCGTGGTGCTGCGTTTGAAAGTCACCGATCTGGACCAGACTCATGCCTCGCTGCAATGGCAAGTTTCCGACACCGGGCCGGGCATCAGCGAGAAGCAGTTGACTCAATTGTTCAAACCGTTCGCGCAGGTCAGCGGCAGCGAACGGGCAGGGGGCGCAGGCTTGGGACTGTCTATTTGTGCGCGTCTCGCCGAACTGATGGATGCCAACCTGCGTGTGGTCAGCGAGCCAGGTCTGGGTAGCAGTTTTTCGTTGCATATCCGGCTTCCTGTGGTGCCGGGGCCGTTGGCTGATTGTGCGGATATCGAGCTGGATGATGTGGCGGTGTACGTTCGCGCGCCCATGAAAGAGCTGGAGCAAAACCTGATCGACTGGCTCAGTCGCTGGGGCGCCAGAGCCATGGTGTTGCCCGACGATTTCAGCGGTAATAGCCAGTCACTGTTGCTCGACATGGGGCAGAGCAACACGGAGTTGGCGACCTGGCACGGCCAGCGTATTACGGTCAGTGAGCGAGGGCAAAGCCAGCCGCAGCCAACGGAACAAGGCTGGGAAGTGAGTTCTTTTGATATTCGTGCGATCGCCCGTGCCCTGACCCTTGCGAGTCACGGGCCGGCGCGTCAGTTGGCATCGAGGCGTACCGACACAGCGATCCCTGAAGGGCTGCGGGTGCTGGTGGCTGAAGACAATCCGATCAACCGGGCGATCCTGCAAGAACAACTCGAAGCGCTGAGCGCTCGGGTAGTGACTGCCGAAAACGGTGAGGAAGCGTTGCAGCGTTGGGCGCCAGAGCTGTTCGACCTGATCATCACCGACGTCAACATGCCGTTGCTCAATGGCTACGAGCTGACCCGGGCATTGCGTGCGCGTGATGCGCGAACACCGATAATCGGGGTCACGGCCAACGCCATGCGCGAGGAGGGCGAGCAATGTCTGGCGGTGGGCATGAATGCCTGGATCGTCAAACCGTTGAGCCTGAAAACCTTGCGCCAGGCGTTGATCACTCATTGCGGGCCTGCTGCTACACAACTGCCTTCTCCGGCTGTTGTGCAGGCGGGCGACATGGATGGCTGGATCAGCTTTTCCCCAGCCATGCACCGACTGTTTATCGAGACCATGCAAGACGACCTCAACATGACTGCGCAAGCGCTCGACCAGTCCGACAGCGCTCTTGTGGTTCGGCATTTGCACCGCATGAACGGCTCACTGGCGTCGGTGCGTGCCTCGCAGTTGTCGGCGGCCTGCAATGAGCTCGAAATGTTGTTGCTGGATAAACCGCTGGACGCTGAATCAGCCGATGCAGTGCGAATTTTGCTAAAACGTCTGGAGGTGATGCTACGTGCTTTGCCCACGGATCCCGGACCAGACGAATCGCCATCCAATGGCAGGTAGCTAATGAAGAAAATAAAAGTCGTGATCGCTGATGACCACCCGATCGTGCTGTTCGGGCTACGCGAAATCATCCAGCGGGATGGGCGCTTCGAGGTGGCTGCCGAGGCGACCAGTTCCAGCCAGTTGATTGCCGAGTTGAATACCCACGAGCCGGAGGTGGTCATCACCGACTTCAACATGCCGGGCGACTCGACTTATGGCGACGGTCTTAAACTCGTCGAGTACCTGATCCGGCGGTTCGTCAAAACCCAGGTGCTGGTCCTGACGATGATTTCCAATAACCTGATTCTTTCCCGACTGCATGAGTTGGGCGTGGTGGGTGTCATCCAGAAAAACCATCTGCACGAAGAAATCGAGAACGCACTGGATGCCCTGGCGTTGAACCGCAGCTATCGAGGGCCGGTGCAGGAAGCGATTTCAGTGCAGGTCAACAACCAGCAAGTGGATGAACGCTTCGCCAGCCTGTCACCCAGAGAGGTGGAAGTGTTACGACTGTTCGTGATTGGTAACAGCGTCAGCGACATTGCCCGGCAGGTAAACCGCAGCACCAAAACAGTCAGCGCCCAGAAAATTTCGGCGATGCGCAAACTGGAAGTGACCAGCGACCATGCCTTGATGACGTATTGCATCAAGGCGGGGCAGTTTCAGTAGGCGCTGCGCCATTCAGCAGGGCTGGCGCAGAACCTGTGGGAGCCGGGCTTGCCCGCGATACATGAGACGCGGCCAGAAGACATATCGAGTTATCGTTTATCGCGAGCAAGCTCGGCTCCTACAGGTTCTCCTTAACCTCACGCCAAAACCGCTTCGGCTTTGTTCAACTCCAGCCTGCAATCAAACAGCTTTTCCACTTCCCGTTGATGGCTGATGCCGATCACCGTGCTTTCGGGCAGTTCACGTTTGAGCAGGGTCAGCAGGGTAACGGCACTGCTGCTGTCGAGCTGGCTGGTGGCTTCGTCCAGATAGAGCGTTTGCGGTCGATACAGCAAGGCGCGGGCGATACCCAGGCGCTGTTGTTCACCGCCGGATAACTCCCGGCTCCATTCCCGTTGTTCATTGAGCTGCTGGTCAAGGCGAGCCAGCCCGACCTGCTTGAGCACCACACCCAAGCGCTGATCGTCAGGCATTTCCAGTGCCGGATAGGCCAGCAGTTCACGCAAGGTCACGCTGGCCAGATAAGGCCGTTGCGGCAACAGCAAACTGCTCCCGTCCGGCAATTGCCATTCGCCCTGATAGAACGGCCATAGACCGTGCAACGTACGTAGTAAAGTAGACTTTCCCAGCCCGCTGGCCGCATCGATGCGCAGCCATTCGCCGCGTTTGACCTGAGTATTTACAGGCCCCAGCAGAGCATCGCCGTTAGGCAGCAGCACGTGCAGGTTTTGCAGGGACAAGTTTTTGCCAACAGGTGCTTCCCGTTCTGAAGTGCGATTGGCCTCAATGGCTTCAGTGAACTGCCCCAGCCGCTCAACCGTGGCGCTCCATTCGATCAGCCGCTGATAGACGTTGATGAACCAGCTCAGAGAACCATGCACCGAGTTGAACGCATTGCGGATCTGCATCAGCCCGCCGAGGGTGATGGTTTTGGCCAGGAACAACGGCAGTGCAGCGAACACCGGAATGATCAGACTGACGCGGTTATAGCTGACGGTAAATAGCGACAGATTGCGCTGCTTGTTCATCAGTTGATGCCAGTTGTCGCCGATGGCTTCGAACAGGCCTGACAGTTTTCGCGACTCGACCGCTTCACCTCGATACAGCGCGATCTGCTCCGCGTTATCGCGTTTGCGCAGCAGGTCCGCGCGAAAGTTGGCTTCGTGGCGTTGCCGCTCGTAGTTGAGTGACTGCAATGGGCGACCGATAGCGTGGGTAATAAGTGTGCCTACGACGCTGTAGATCACCACGATCCACACCAGGTATCCCTCGATCGTGAAGGGGTGACCCGCGATCTCGAACGTCTGCACACCAGACAAATTCCACAGAATGGTCAGGAAGGCTCCGACCTGAGCCAGGTTGGCGATGAACGATACCAACAGGTCGATGCTGCGTTTGACCATCAAGTCCACATCTTCAGCGATGCGCTGGTCCGGGTTATCGGGCTCAGCGCCAAGGCCCATACGATAGAACGCGTGGCCGCTGAACCAGCGCTTGATGATGCTGGCCGTGAGTGCGCGTCGCCAGCGCAGCTCCAGCGCTTTGCGCAGCCAGTCCAGATAGACGTAGACCAAGACGTAGGCGCCGATGTACAGCGCATATTCACTCATCAAAGCGATCACGCCCTGTGTGTCGAACTCGGCAAGCGTGTCGTAGAAGGTCTTGCTCCAGGTGTTGATCAGTACGTTGATCTGCACCAGCATAAGGCCCATGCCGATCACGCTGAGTAGCATCACCCACTCCAGCCATTGTCGCCGGTCACGCCAGAAGGGGCTGGCCAGTGCGAAGAACGTGCGCAGGGTTTTCATGGTTTCGGCCCGGCGGGCAGCAGGCGCAGCTGGATCAGGTTTTCCGAATTGATCAAGCGGCCTGCCAGCACTTTAAGCGGCGCGACTTGCAGGGCGTCGATCAATTGGCCTTGCTCGCTCAGGTAGCGCGGATCGCCCCAGCGCCGTTCACTCAGGATCAGACGCTGCAATTGCGTTGCAGGATCCTTTCGACGCTCGGCTTCCTGTTTACGCAGGGTGATGCGCAGACCAGTGATATTTGCTTCGGTGACGTTGGCGGGCAAGTCCGTCAGGGTTTTACGCGCCAGTTGCCACAGCTCTTCGATACGGGCCGGATCAGTGCTGAACGCCAGCTTGCTCTCGATACGCTGGCTGGCCGGGTTTAACTGGCTGTCGAACGTCAGTTGATAGATTCCGGCGGCATCGCGACGTAATGAGTCCTTCAACTGGCTGCGCGCCAGTTCGCGAAGTGCCGCCACGCGTGCGGCCTGGACGGGTGTCCATGGTTGTTCGGTAAAGCTTTGTGCCTGCAGTGTGGCGCGTGGTTCGATAGCGATGGCCAGATCGGTGCGGCGTTTACCCGACGCTTGTCCGGTGGATTGCGCCACCAGAGCCATACCTCGCGGGATGCCTGCCAGCTCGCGGCGTACCAAGGGTTCCAGTTCTGCGTCAGGCACATCGGCCATCAAATAGTAGGTGACCGGAGAGCGCACCAACTGTTGCCAGTCTGAGTCGAGTTGTTCGGCGCTCAGTGTTTCCAGATCAGCGCTGCCCGGCGTCTGCCAATTGTCCTTGCCGTATAGCAAGGTGCGCGAGGCGGCGGCTTTGCGATTGCTGATATCGTCAGCGGGGCTAGCGATACTGCTGAGCAGGTCTTCACGCGCCTTGTCCACAGCATCGCGGTCGATGCGCACGGTGTCCTGTGTCAGGCGATAACCTTGCAACAGGTTTTGCAGACGCTCGGCTGAATTCTGTTCAGGTTCGGTTGATGTTTTGATCGTTGACAGGCTCAGGCGCAAACGGTCGGCTTGTTGATCCAGCGAGACATTGACCTTGCTCGCCTTGCGCCATGCGCTGGTGTCGTCGGCCGACCATCCTTCAGGACCACTTTTACCGGCCAGTTGGGCGGCGATTTGTACCCGCCATGGCAGCATGCCTTTGGCCATGAAGCCTGCGCTGGATTCGGCCTCCAGCACAAAGCGACCCGCTTCACCGTTACTGCGTAGCCAGACCAGTCGGTCGCCGTTGCTCAGTTGCCAGTGCGTGACCTTTTCTTTGGCAAAGTCGCGACGGGAGACGATTTCGCCGCTGTTGTCAGCGTCCGGCGCTTCAAGTAGCACGCTCGGTTTATTCGCTTCCTGAGCCGGGCGGGGCAAGGGGGGTGTCAGCGACATATGACGAATGCCATCGCGCAATAGCTCCACCTCGGCAACGCTCGGCAATGTCAGTGGCGTCAGCCGTGGAGCACTGAGTTGCAGGACCTGATCAGGGCTGGAGAGCCAGCGATTCAAACGCTGGTTGATGTCCTCGAGCGTGATGTCGTCAATCCAGCGCAGGTTGGCCTTGGCCACGGCATGGGCGTTTTGCGGCACTTTGCCGATCACGGCTGCGTCGTTGAGCGCGTTGACCCATTGCTCGAAGGTACGCGACTCGGGCTTGGCCAGGGTGCGCTCGATCAGGCCGCGCAATTGTTTTTTCTCCTCGTCCAGATCGGCCTGGTGTACGCCGTATTGTTGCAGGCGCTGCAGCTCTTCAAGCAACTGGCGCAGGGCGGCTTGATGCCCGTTGCCGTCAACTGCAGCAGCAATTCCGAGCACGCTTGAGTAATCACCGATCTGGGTCTTCTGCGCGGTGAGGCTGCGCACGCCAGGCATCAGTGGCTGACGCTTGAGTTGGGTGAACAACGCATCAAGTGTGAAGCGATCAATCATCCGCTCGCGCAACGCGGCCATGGTCGCCGGACGGCTTAGAGGTTCGTGCATGCGCAACAGCAGCGCGACCTGATTGCTGCCGCTTTGGCTGTCCTGCAACTGGAAAATTTTCAGTGTGTTGTCCAGCGGCAGGTCATGCGCGTGGCGCGCCGGCACAGGCTTGCCGGGCTGTGGCCCGAACCAGCGCTCGATGTGCTTGATCAACTGTTCAGGCTCGATGTCGCCGACCACCGACAGGATCATGTTGTCTGGTTGATACCAACGCTCCTGATACGCGCGCAACGCTTCAAGACGTGCGCTGCGAATCGCGCCTTCGTTACCGATGGTGCGATGTTCCGGATAGCGCGAGCCAACACGTTGGGACGCCGTGCGTTGCTGATTCATGCGTTGCGATACACCCAGGCCGCCGCGCCATTCTTCGATGACGACGTTGCGTTCGTGGTCTAGGTCCTCGGCCGTGAAGTCGCCAGCAAACAGCATGGTTGTCAGGCTTTGCAGGGCTGTATCAGTCTCTGCCGCGCCACGGGGCGGGCTAATCAGATATTGCGTGCGGTCGTAGGCAGTCATGGCATTGAAGTTACGCCCCTGAACCCAGCCCGCTGCCTGCATGCGGCTGCGGGCATCCAGCGGCTGGCCGCCGTGGCTATAGAACACCAGATGTTCAAGCATGTGCGCGACGCCGATCTGATCCTCTTCTTCGTCGACGGAGCCTGCTTTGACGGTCAGACGAATGTCGAGTCGCGACTTCTGCCGGGTGTCGCGCACCAGACGGTATTCGAGGCCGTTATCCAACGTGCCGCGCACCACGGCAGCGTCCCAGGGCATGGTCTGTTGGTCCGGAGCAATCGAAGCACAGGCGCACAGCAATAGCGGACCGAACAGGGCCGCAATGAGCATTTTCATCAGCGTTCTCAGCGAGTGTTAGACGGGGCGATCAGGGGTTAGAAGCGGTAGCCGACTTCGAGCCAGAATTGGCGGCCGACTTCGTAGGTGGTCGTGGTGGCACTGCTTTTGATGGTGTTTACCCGGTCGGTGACGTTGGTGATGTCGACCGCTATGAACGCCGCCTGATCTTTGCCGGTAGGCACTTCCCAGTCCAGGCGCATGTCCCAGGTTGGGGCTGCGTTGACCCGAACGGTCCGGTAGACATCCAGGCTCTCGCCATCGACCACCACTTTTTCATTGAGGTTGTAGATTTGGTCGTAAGCCCCGCGATAGCGCAAGAAGTTACTCACCGTCAGATGCCACTGTGGGATCTCGGTGATGGCGGTCATACGTGCGGTCCATGGCCGATTGAAATCCGATGCGGGTAATTCGCTGTACTTGGTGAGCTTGCCGTCGTACACCACGTTGTCGTCTTCAAACTTGTCGAGTGTGAGCAGGCTTTCATAGTCGACCGACGCATCCTTGGTCCGCGACCAGTCAAAGGCCCACTGCAGGCTGGTCTTGGTACCCATCCATTCAAGGTCTTGAAGCGGCGTTATGGTCAGGCTGATATTGTCGCTCTCGCTACGGCCTTGATTGGTATAGGTGTAGTAGTTGTTGACGTAACCATCAGCATCAGGGAGGTTTTGAGTACTGGATGATGCTCGAACGATCTTGTCCTTGCCCAGTCGGTGTACGTATTTGAGTTTGAATTCGGTATCGAACCAGCGCTGCTCGACGCCCGCCATCAACTCATCGTCGTAAGGGATGTTCAAGGTGGAAAAGCGGTTGCTGTTCAGTTGCCGTGTGCCTGTAAACGCTGCTCCGTAAGTGGTACGGCGATAGGTGGTGTTCAAGCTTTGTCGGCCATCGGCCAGACGATATTTGAACAAGTTGCGTCCGTAGTAGCGGTTAGCGCCGAATACAGCCACGGTGCTGCGATCACCGAAAAAATCATAGTCGCCAGCGAAGCGCGGCGCGACGGTTTTCTGCTCCATGTAGTCATCGCCTTCGATACGCACACCCGGACGAAGACCGAGCTTGCCAAACTGCAGGCTGTCTTGCAGGTAGAAGGCGTATTTGTTTTCTGTCATTTCGATCTTGCCTGCACCGTACTCGGAGTACAGGCTGGCCCACTGTCGACTTTGGCCATTGAGCAGCGGGCTTACCGAGCACCAGCGTTCGGTTGCCAGGCAGGTGGTGCCGTTATCCCGTCTGAAGGTCGTGACACTGTTGTAGTCGTCCGCGCGTTCCCATTCGGCCACGGTGTGGGACAGATCCATGCCGGCAGTAAAAGTGTGTTCCATTCCCGCGAACTGCAGCGGGACCCACTCGGATTTCAGTCCGTAGGCGAGGCTGCGCTGGCGCTGGTCAAGGCTTGTAACTGCGCCGTCGATGCTACGCGCACTGGCGCTGTCCGGATTACCCCAGTTTTTTTCCTCCGAGTAGTACCAGGAGACCATTTCAGTGGCGTCGGTCTCTCTTGAACTGGTGACGTCGGTCAACGCCAGCTTGTGAGTCCAAGTGGCTTTATCGCCGGACCATACGGCTTTGAATGTTGCCTGGGACCCACCATTGAGGGTGGTGAAGTCTGCGTTTCGGCGGTCGGCAGTGAAGTATTTTCCTTCTTGAGGGGCGTAGGTGAAGGAGCTGTCCAGGGTCAGGCGATCATTGATGTTCCAGTAGGTCTTGACCAGGTAGTTGTCGATCTGACGGCTCTGATTGCGGCTATTGCTCTCTCCGTCCGGAGAGTTGTAACCCCCGGAATAACCGTGCAAGGCAATGTCCGAGCGCTTTTGTGAGAAGGCAACCATTGCACCGAAGTCTTCGGTCAAATGTCCCTCAAGTGAGCCGCGCACTGTCAGCTTTTCAAACTCTGGCTGGTACTGCTCGTTCGACGCGTTGGCAAAGTCCACTTCATCGCCTTCCGAGATGTGATATCTCATCCACTCTGAGCGGGTCATGGACGCGGAGATTTTGCCATGTAACTCCTCTGTCGGTTTACGGGTGATCGCGTCGACCACTCCGCCGTTGAAGCCTCCGTACTCAGCCGGAACGTTGCTGTCGTAAACCTTCACTTCTTGCAGCAAGTCAGCGTCCAGTGCGATGCCGTGGGCGTTGCTCGGCGCGGATTCGAAGTTTCGGGTTGCCCCGTAGCTTTGGGCTCCCGGATCCAGATCGTTGTTGATCGAGATACCGTCGATCATGAAGTTGTTCTGGTAATACTTGGCGCCGTTGATGCTGATGTTGGCGGGATCCAGCTCACCCGGATTATTAGAGCTTTGCTGCGTGTTGCTGAACTGCACACTCGGGTGCATGCGCAGCAAGGTAGTAATGTCACCGTTGGCGCCGGGGAAGGCCTTGATAGCCTTTTCGCCGATCACGGTTTCGCCCATGTAGCTTTTTTCCTCGGTGCTACCGAGCACGACGGTGGTGCCGATTTCCATCGCTGCGTCTTCTTCAGCGCGGGGCTCATCGCGGTATAGCAACAGGTTGCCGTAACTGTAAGTCCAGCCGACGCCGGAGCCTTTGAGCAGGTTGTCCAGAGCCTTGGCGCTGCTCAGCGATCCGCTAATAGAGCGGGAGGTACGGTTTTCCAATAGGGCGGAATCGACGCTCACTTGCAGCCCGCTTTGTTGACCGAAACTGATCAAGGCGGAAGCCAGGCTTTGCGCCGGGATATCAAAGTTGTGCTGAGCCTGCATTGCAGCTTGTTCGGTCCCCGAGGGTGACACGGCAAAAGCGGGCAGGGTAGTGAGTGCGCAGCATAGAGTCAGCGCACCAATACCTGCCAATCCAGCCCACTGCTTGTTAACGCGCAGTTGCGGGTTGTGTGAAAAATCCTTAGCCATGTCCTGTCCCCGGTTGAGCCAAAAAGCTCAAAAAACTTGAATGCGAATTGCTTGCAGTTACCGCTCGAGACCAAGGACGGGACAGCTCGGGAAATTTTCAGAAAATAATGAAAATAAATTTTTGGGGGGGATGCGGGAGAACTACAGGAGAGCTGCTGCGTCTTTTACGGCGCACTGTCGCGGGCCTCTGTAGGAGCGCACGAGCACCGCGAGGCCGCGATGGCGGTGTTTCAGGCAGAACGCAATCGCGGCCTCGCGGTGCTCTTGCGCTCCAGCAGAAAAAATGTGGAATTTCCGGGCGCTGTTACTTCGAAACAATCCTGACCCACGGCGTGCGATAGCTCACCGTCGCGCCATGGGCTTTTGCCAGAGCGCTCAGCGCGGCTTCCGGCTGATCAATGTCGTACACGCCAGTCACGCGCTTGCTGGCCAGACCATTATCGCTAAGCATGATCATGCCTGGCAGATAGCGGCGCAGTTGTGCGACGACGTCTCCCAGACGTGCGTTATTGGCGATCAATTGCCCGTTGCGCCATGGCGAGATCTGGCTGACTGGCTGGGATTGCAACCGTGCCTCATGCAGCTCGCGATCATAGGTCAGGCGCTGACCTGCAGTCAGAGGCTGGCTGAGTGATTGCCCCGAAGATTTATCGGTTACCTGCACCGAGCCATGACTGACCGCCACGTCGATCAGCTTGTCTTCCAGGTCGACGTTGAATGCAGTGCCGGTGACTCTGACGTCGACATCCCCGGCTTTCACATGAAAGGGTTTGCTGGCGTCTGGCGCAACGTCGAAATAAGCCTGCCCGGCCAACAGCCGCACTTGGCGTTCAGGGCCTGTGAAGTCCACGGCCAACGCGCTGTTACTGTCGAGGATTATTTGGCTGCCATCGGCCAGCTTGACGGTGCTGCGTTCGCCAGCCGGGCTTTGATAATCCGCTTCAATTTGCAGCCAGAGCCTTGGCGCGAGGGCCACCAACAAACAGGCTGCAATGCCAACGGCGAGATAGTGGCGGCGGGGCCGGCGTCTGCTGGGTCTTGCAGGTGTTACGGCGAGCGCAGGCGAAGCTGCAGGCGCAACAGGCGGCCAGTTTTGAGCTGTGCTGGCGGGCAACTGTCCGGTCAGACGCCAGAGCCGTTGAGCCTTGCGCATGGCCTGGGCATTTTCGGGCGTTGCCTGTTCCCACTCACTGACTTCAGCTTGCAGCGCAGTGTTTTCGGGCGATTGCTGAAGGCGCAACAGCCAGTCCAGAGCTATGTCCATATGTGGCTGTCGAGGTCCTGTTTCGGGCATCGCGGACCGATCTCCCTGAGCTTCAAAGGTATGCAAGGGTCGCATAGAGAGGCTGCTTTGGGCAAAAGGCGTTGGATTACCGCTGTCGCTTTTCATGTTGTTGTTATCCATCGGCTTGTTCCAGCCGATGGGCGCAATGGCTCAAAGCGTCATGGACCAACTGATGGGCCAGCCCCATGGAAACGCCCAGCGCGCCCGCGACTTGCTGCAAAGTGTAGCCGCCCAAGCGGTGCATTTCGAACGCAGTACGTGTGCGTTCGGGCAGTTCGCCGAGGGCATCGCTAATCACGCGTAACTCGTCATGGCTCGCGGCTTCGCGTTCTGGCGAGGCGCTGCTGGAGGGCATTTCGTCGAGAATTGCTTGGCTGTCGGGCTGACGCTTTTCAGTAGCCATGCTGCGCGTGAGGTCCAGCGCCAGATTACGCACGATGCGATAGAGGTAGCCCAGCGGATGACTCAGGTCGAGATACTCGCCTTTTCGGCTGTCAAAACGCAGCCAGGCCTCCTGAACCACATCTTCGGCCCTGGAACGACAACCGACGATAGGGGCGGCGTAATCTACCAGCGCAGCACGATGAGCCATATACAGAGCGAGTTTTTGGGGTGACTCATCCACAGCGTGACGCTCTTGTGCAAATGCAGGTGACCAAGAAGGGCGTGACTGTACATGAGAGGGATTATCATTATCAAGCGTGACTGATGGCTATATGGCTGTTTTAGCGAGGGAGAACTCCCTTGGCTTTATCTGCTGACCAGACACAAAAAATCCCCGCATCAATAAATGATCGGGGATTTTTGTTTTTAGCTGAATGCGTGGCGAGCCACGCAAGCCATCAGACGTTAAAGCGGAAGTGCAGAACGTCGCCGTCTTTGACGATGTAGTCCTTGCCTTCCAGGCGCCATTTACCGGCTTCCTTGGCACCGGCTTCACCCTTGTACTGGATGAAGTCGCTGTAGGCGATGCACTCGGCGCGGATGAAGCCTTTTTCGAAGTCGGTGTGGATCACGCCAGCGGCCTGTGGTGCGGTGGCACCAACGCGGACGGTCCAGGCGCGGACTTCTTCAACACCGGCGGTGAAGTAGGTCTGCAGTTGCAGCATTTCGTAGCCAGCGCGAATTACGCGGTTCAGGCCTGGCTCTTCAAAGCCCAGGGCTTCGAGGAACATATCCTTTTCTTCGCCGTCATCGAGTTCGGCGATTTCTGCTTCGATCTTGTTGCAGACCGGCACCAGCATTGCGCCTTCTTCTTCGGCGATGGCGCGCACGACGTCCAGCAGCGGGTTGTTCTCGAAACCGTCTTCAGCAACGTTGGCGATGTACATGACCGGCTTGGTGGTCAGCAGGTGGAAGCCACGAATCACTGCTTTTTCGTCAGCGCTCATGTTCTTCATCAGGCTACGGGCTGGCTTGCCTTCGGTGAAGTGAGCGATCAACTGCTCCAGCAGGCCTTTTTGAACCACTGCATCCTTGTCGCCGCCTTTGGCGTTGCGGGTGACTTTCTGCAGCTGTTTTTCACAGCTGTCGAGGTCGGCAAAGATCAATTCCAGGTCGATGATTTCGATGTCGCGTTTAGGGTCGACGCTGTTGGAAACGTGAATCACGTTTTCATCTTCGAAGCAGCGAACCACGTGAGCGATGGCGTCGGTCTCACGGATGTTGGCGAGGAACTTGTTGCCCAGGCCTTCACCTTTGGACGCACCGGCTACCAGGCCTGCGATGTCGACGAACTCCATGGTGGTCGGCAGGATCCGCTTGGGATTGACGATGGCCGCCAATGCCGCAAGGCGAGGATCGGGCATGGCCACGATGCCGCTGTTCGGTTCGATGGTGCAGAAGGGGAAGTTCTCCGCTGCAATACCGGACTTGGTCAGGGCGTTGAACAGAGTGGATTTGCCGACGTTGGGCAGGCCGACGATGCCGCAATTGAAGCCCATGGTGTTTCCCCTCGAGTGATGTCAGGCCTTCTGGCTGTGCAGGTTTTTCATCGCCCGGTTCCATTCACCGGCGAAGATATCCGGCAGCACGCCGAGGGCAAAGTCGATGCTGGCGTCCAGCTTTTCCTGTTCGGCGCGTGGCGCTCGACCCAGAACAAAACCGGAGACCTTGTTGGCGTCGCCCGGGTGGCCAATGCCAAGCCGCAAGCGGTGAAAAGTATTCTGATTACCAAGCTGCGCGATGATGTCCCGCAACCCGTTGTGACCGCCATGGCCGCCGCCCTGTTTGAACTTGGCAACGCCCGGTGGCAGATCGAGTTCGTCATGCGCCACCAGGATGGCATCAACCGGAATCCGGTAGAAACCAGCGAGCGCCGCGACGGACTGGCCGCTGCGGTTCATGTAGGTGGTGGGAATCAACAGACGAACATCCTGACCTTGATGAGTGAAGCGTGCGGTCAGGCCAAAGAATTTGCGCTCGGCGACGAGATTGACTCGTTGCGCGTCAGCGATACGTTCAACGAAAAGAGCCCCTGCGTTGTGCCGGGTCTGTTCGTATTCAGCGCCTGGATTTCCCAGGCCAACGATCAGTTGTATGGCAGTCACGACAGGGGCCCTTTTATGGAGTTGTGGTTGAAGCCGCTGCAGACAGCGGCAAAACTGGAAGAAAACTGCTCATTTACCATGATGTAAACTCCGCGATCCTGCCCGTTTTGCCTGACTTTTACAGCGGTCTCCCGAGCAACTCCGGCATTACCAAGTAATGAATTACTCGGCAGTGCCTTCTTCAGCTGCGTCTTCGGTCGGTGCGATGCGTGGAGCGTGAACGTTGGCGATAGCCAGGTCGTTACCGTGCGCCAGAGCAACGAACTCAACACCTTTAGGTGCTTTAACGTCGGACAGGTGAACGATCGAACCGATTTCCAGAGCAGACACGTCTACTTCGATGAACTCAGGCAGATCTTTCGGCAGGCAGCTTACTTCCAGCTCGGAAGTAACGTGCGAAACTTCGCCGCCTTTCTTGACTGGAGCTTCTTCACCGATGAAGTGCACAGGCACGATAGCGGTCAGTTTCTGGCCAGCTACAACGCGTACGAAGTCAGCGTGCATCACGTGGCCTTTGGCCGGGTGACGCTGCAGAGCTTTGATGATCACGTTTTGCTTTTTGCCATCAACGGTCAGCGCGATGATGTGGCTGTAAGCCGCTTCGTTTTCCAGCAGTTTGGAAACTTCTTTAGCCAGCAGGCTGATGGACTCAGGGGCTTTGTCGCCACCGTAGACAACAGCTGGAACCAGGCTTGCGAGACGACGCAGGCGGCGGCTCGCACCTTTCCCCAGGTCGGAACGCAGTTCAGCATTCAAAGTAAAATCGTTCATTTTGTATCTCCAAATTAGCCACATTCGAACTGACGTTTGCGACCGACGTCAGGACGATATGGGCAAAAAAGCCCCGCCCTGACCGAATGTCAGGGCGGGGCGCTTTTCGTCAACAGGGTGTCAGCTCAGGGAAAACCCTTAGCGGAACATCGCGCTGATCGATTCTTCGTTGCTGATGCGGCGAACCGCCTCAGCGACAACCGGAGCGATATCCAGTTGACGGATACGGCTACAGGCTTGTGCTGCTGCGGACAACGGGATGGTGTTAGTCACCACCAGTTCGTCCAGCACGGAATTCTCAATGTTTTCGATCGCCCGACCCGACAGCACAGGGTGTGTGCAGTAGGCAAAGACCTTGGCAGCGCCATGCTCTTTCAGGGCCTTGGCCGCGTGGCACAGTGTGCCGGCGGTATCGACCATGTCATCGACCAGAATACAGGTACGCCCTTCGACATCACCGATGATATGCATCACTTCAGAGTGATTGGCTTTCTCACGGCGCTTGTCGATGATCCCGAGATCAACACCCAGGGATTTGGCAACAGCACGTGCACGCACGACGCCGCCGATATCCGGGGATACGATCATCAGGTTTTCGAAGCGTTGATCTTCAATGTCGTCCACCAGTACAGGGGAGCCGTAGATGTTATCTACCGGAATATCGAAGAAACCCTGGATTTGGTCAGCATGCAGATCAACCGTGAGAACACGATCGATCCCGACTACGGTAAGCATGTCAGCGACGACTTTCGCGCTGATAGCCACACGTGCGGAACGCGGACGGCGATCCTGACGGGCATAACCAAAGTAAGGAATCACAGCAGTGATTCGGGACGCTGAGGAACGGCGGAAGGCATCAGCCATCACGACGAGTTCCATCAGGTTATCGTTGGTCGGTGCGCAAGTCGGCTGAATGATAAATACGTCTTTACCGCGGACGTTTTCATTAATCTCAGTAGAAATCTCGCCGTCGGAGAACTTGCCGACAGAAACATCACCTAGTGGGATATGCAGCTGACGTACGACACGTCGAGCCAGATCGGGGTTAGCGTTCCCCGTAAAGACCATCATCTTGGACACGCGCAGTACCTGAAGGCTGAGGGTAACCTGGATGAGTATAGGAAAATGGCAGGGGCGGCTGGATTCGAACCAACGCATGGCAGGATCAAAACCTGCTGCCTTACCGCTTGGCGACGCCCCTGTATTTGTTGCAACGAGTACCCAGTACTCGGTTCCTTTTAGAGCAGACTTTGCAGCTTGCGATGCAACATCGAAATGTTGCTTCCCTTTGCTACAAACCCTGTAAGGGTCTCTGTAAGAAGGGCCGAGACTTTATCAGCTTCAGCTTTGTTTGGGAAGGCCCCAAACACACAACTTCCAGTTCCGGTTAATTTTGCTTCGGTAAATTTACCTAACAAATTCAATGCGTTACGTACCTCTGGATAACGCCTTGCTACAACCGGTAAGCAGTCATTTCGACTGTTTCCCTTGGGAACGGGGCGCACTTTAATGGGAGGAGTGTTACGTGTCAACAGTGGATCTGAAAAAATTTCTGCTGTACTTACAGATACTTGCGGCACGAGTACCAGATACCACGGTTCTTCCGGGTCTACAGGGGTAAGTTTTTCCCCTACACCCTCAGCAAATGCGGCGTGTCCGCGGACGAAAACCGGGACGTCCGCGCCAAGCGTCAGGCCCAGCGCTGCCAGGCGATCTTCATCCCAGCCCAGATTCCACAAATGGTTCAGGCCCAGCAGTGTTGTTGCCGCATCGGAGCTGCCACCGCCAATTCCACCACCCATGGGCAGGCGTTTTTCCAGCCAGATATCCATGCCGAGCGTACAGCCTGATTGTTTTTGCAGCGCGCGGGCGGCTTTGACGATCAGGTTGCTGTCATGGGGGACGCCGGGGACATCGGTCTGCAGGCAGATTTCACCGTCCTGGCGAACGGCGAAGCTCAGCTCGTCGCCATAGTCCACGAATTGAAACAGGGTTTGCAGTTCGTGGTAACCATCGGGGCGACGGCCGAGAATGTGCAGCATGAGATTCAGTTTGGCCGGAGCGGGCAGGGTCAGGCGTGCGTCGCTCATGTCATTGACCCAGTTTGCGTGGCTGCCAGTCCTTGATCACCAGCGTGACATCGAGGTCCTGGCCGTGCAGCTTGACGCGCTCGGGCAGCCAATAACCGTTCTGTTCGACGTAACTCAGGTATTCAACCTGCCAGCCATCCTGCTCAAGGCTGGCAAGACGGCTGTCACCATCAAGTGTCAGGCGACTCTTGCTGTCCGGAGCGGGCAGGCCACGGACCCACCAGACCAGATGCGACACTGGCAACTTCCAGCCCAGTTGTTCTTCGAGCAGAGTCTCTGGAGTGGGCGCCTCATAGCGTCCTTGATTAGCGACTTCCAGCGACACACTTCCGGGACGCCCCGTCAATCGCGCAGCACCACGTCCGAGTGGGCCGGACAAGCGAATGTCGTAGTAGTCCTGGCGTTGCAGCCAGTAAAGGGTGCCGCTACCGGAATCCTTGGGGGCGCGAATACCGACTTTGCCGTTGATCTGCCAGCCGTCGAGGCTGGTCAGTTGTTGCTTGTGCTGGTTCCACTGCGCCGGGTTGCCCTTGCCTTCAACGGCCTCCCGGGAAGTGAGTCCGGCGCAACCGGCGAGCAGAGCAATAAGACTGAATACAACTACGTGGCGCAAAAACATAAATTTAAAGGGTCTCGGATCCGGTCAGGCGCAACAGAGTGCTGCGCAGAATAGGGCTGTCAGGTTGTTCTTCGAGGGCTTTGCCCCAGACTTTGCGCGCTTCGCGCTGTTGACCCTTGGCCCACAGCACTTCGCCCAGATGAGCAGCGACTTCATGATCGGGGAAGCGCTCAAGTGCCAGGCGCAACAAGCGTTCGGCTTCGTCCAGGTTGCCCAGGCGGTAGTTTACCCAGCCAAGGCTGTCGAGTACTGCCGGATCGTCCGGATTAAGGCTGTGAGCCTTTTCGATCAGTTCCTTGGCTTCTGCGTAGCGCGTGGTGCGGTCGGAAAGGGTGTAGCCCAGCGCGTTGAGCGCCATGGCATTTTCCGGTTCGCGCTTGAGAATCGCCCGCAGATCTTTTTCCATCTGCGCCAGATCACCGCGTTTTTCCGCCATCATCGAGCGGGTATAAAGCAGGTTCAGGTCGTCCGGATATTGTTTGAGCGCCTGCGTCAGCACTTGCCAGGCGCGATCAACCTGATTGTTGTTGGACAAAGTCTCGGCTTCGATCAGGTACAGCTGAATGGCATAGTCCGGTTGCGCATCGCGAGCTTCGGCCAGACGTTTGGAGGCTTCGGCCGCGCTGCCGTTGCTCATCAGAATATCGGCCTGGCGCAGCTGTGCGGACAGATAGTCCGGGCCAGGACCTACCTGAGCGTATTCGCCCAGTGCGCTTTGTTGATCGTTACGCTCTTCGTGAATGCGACCCAGATTCAGGTGCGCGGAATCCTCATGGGCGCCACGGGCAATCAGCTCTTCCAGGTAACCTGCGGCTTCGTCCCAGGCTTTGGCTTCCAGGCAGACCAGCGCCAGTGAGAAGCGCAGTTCGTCATCATCGGGATACTGCTGCACCAGGCTGGAAAACTGCACTTTGGCGTCTTCCATGCGATTTTGCTCGACCAGCATGCGGGCGTACGTCAGGCGCAGACGCTTGTCATCAGGGTATTTCTTGATGCTTTTTTCCAGGATCGGTAGCGCTTCTTTGCCCCGGTTCATACCTTGTAACAGGCGTGTACGCAGCAGTATTGGCGCAATTTCGCCGTCTTTGGGCGGATTGTCTTCGAGCAGCTTCAGCGAGGCCTGTGCGTCGCCGTTCTGTTGCAACAACAGCGCTTTGCCGAAAATCAGCTGCCCGTTGTTCGGGTACTTGACGAGGAGTCGGTCAAAACTGGTAAGCAGCGCGTTCCGGGTCTCGGGATTGGTCTCGGCCGCTGACAGTGCCAGGAAGTCAAAATGAGTGTCGCCTTGACCTTGCAGGACTTT
Organism: Pseudomonas caspiana; assembly: GCF_040224095.2. Lineage (NCBI taxonomy): Bacteria > Pseudomonadati > Pseudomonadota > Gammaproteobacteria > Pseudomonadales > Pseudomonadaceae > Pseudomonas > Pseudomonas caspiana. The sequence continues at coordinate 917,370 of NZ_CP167995.1, forward strand.
TTCCATGTACACCATGGAGTCGTCATAGCGTCCTGCGCGCGCCAGCTGAATGGCTGCCGCGCGTTGCGCTTCGAGGTTGTCCCTGTCGTTTCTGGCCCAGATCAGCGAGGTGTCCAGTGCAGCCTGATCGGCGCCCAGGTACTCGGCAATCCGGAACGCGCGCTCGGAAACACCCGGATCCTGGGTGTTGATCGCCTGGGTCACATAGTTATCCAGGGCGATATCGAAGCGATTGCGTTGGCCAGCCAGTTCCGCGCTCAGCAGGCTGACGAGGGTTTCCTGGGTGAACGAACCGTAGACCTGAGGCTTGGCTTCAGGTGCGGGGGCGGTGTCTTTCGGCGCAGGTGTGGTCTGCGGCTGAACCGGTGCCATTGACTGGCAACCGCTGAGAAAGACAAGGGCGAGAAACAGCGCGGAGGATCTATTCATATATAAGAAGGGACGACTTACCTGCGGTTTTGAGCATCATGACACAAGGCTGGGAGCAAACCCACAGCCGGTTGGAAAACTGCCGGAACGCTTGATTATTTGTGCTGTAAGCCCTTAATAAGGGCATTTAGAGCGCGAGACTATTAGGACAATAGTCAACGGTGGTTGTTCTGAACCTATTGAAGTAGGACAATTGTCGGCTTCACGTCACCATCAGCGACCTTGAATGGCCTTCCTTGCACTTGGTATCAACCATAAGACTGCCTCGGTAGACGTCCGCGAGCGCGTGGCATTTACGCCAGAGCAGCTGGTTGAGGCCTTGCAGCAGCTTTGCCGTCTTACTAATAGCCGCGAAGCTGCGATCCTTTCTACGTGTAACCGTAGTGAGTTGTACATCGAACAGGACCAGATCGGTTCTGAGACGATTCTCGCCTGGCTGGCCGAATATCATCATTTGAGCCTCGAAGAGTTGCGCGCCAGTGCTTATGTACACGCCGACGATGCGGCAGTTCGTCACATGATGCGGGTCGCCTCCGGGCTCGACTCGCTCGTACTCGGCGAACCGCAGATTCTCGGTCAGATGAAATCCGCCTATGCCGTGGCCCGCGAAGCCGGAACCATTGGTCCGCTGTTGGGCCGGCTGTTTCAGGCCACGTTCAGCGCGGCCAAACAGGTGCGTACTGACACAGCCATCGGCGAGAACCCGGTTTCGGTGGCGTTCGCCGCAGTCAGTCTGGCGAAACAGATTTTCAGTGACTTGCAACGCAGCCAGGCCCTGTTGATCGGTGCGGGTGAGACCATCACGCTGGTTGCGCGTCATCTGCATGACCTAGGGGTCAAACGCATCGTGGTTGCCAACCGTACGCTTGAGCGCGCGAGCATCCTGGCCGCCGAGTTTGGCGCGCACGCGGTATTGCTCTCGGACATTCCGGCAGAACTGGTCAACAGCGATATCGTTATCAGCTCTACGGCCAGCCAACTGCCGATCCTTGGTAAGGGTGCCGTTGAAAGTGCTCTGAAGCTGCGCAAGCACAAACCGATTTTCATGGTCGATATCGCCGTACCACGGGACATCGAACCGGAAGTCGGTGAGCTGGATGACGTTTACCTGTACACCGTTGACGACTTGCATGAAGTCGTCGCCGAGAACCTCAAAAGCCGACAGGGCGCGGCGCAGGCTGCTGAAGAGCTGGTTGCAGCCGGGACTAATGACTTCATGTTCCGTCTGCGCGAGCTGGCGGCGGTGGATGTGCTCCGGGCTTACCGTCAGCAAAGCGAGCGGCTGCGCGACGAGGAATTGCTGAAGGCACAGCGTATGCTGGCCAACGGCAGCAATGCTGAGGACGTGCTGGTGCAGTTGGCTCGCGGGTTGACCAACAAACTGCTGCACGCGCCCAGTGTGCAATTGAAGAAACTCTCTGCCGAAGGCCGCCTCGACGCGCTGGCCATGGCCCAGGAACTTTTTGCCCTCGGTGAGGGCTCGACGGATAAACCCCCGCAATGAAAGCCTCACTGCTCAACAAACTCGATATCCTCAGCGATCGCTTCGAGGAACTGACCGCGTTGCTTGGCGATGCCGAGATTATTTCGGATCAGACCAAATTCCGTGCGTATTCCCGGGAATATGCCGAGGTCGAGCCGATCGTTGCGGCGTATAAACAGCTGCTCAAGGCATTGGCTGATCTGGACGGCGCTCAGGCGCTGCTCAAGGACAGCGATCCGGACATGCGTGAAATGGCTGTCGAGGAAGTGCGCGAGACCAAGCAATTGCTGGCTGATCTGGAAAGCCAGCTGCAACGCATGTTGCTGCCCAAAGACCCCAATGACGGGCGCAACGTGTTCCTCGAAATTCGTGCCGGGACCGGCGGCGACGAGGCGGCGATTTTCTCTGGCGACCTGTTCCGCATGTATTCGCGTTACGCCGAGCGCCGTGGCTGGCGGGTCGAGATCCTCTCTGAAAACGAGGGCGAACATGGCGGCTATAAAGAGGTGATTGCCCGGGTTGAGGGCGAGAATGTCTACGGCAAGCTCAAGTTCGAGTCCGGTGCGCATCGCGTGCAGCGGGTTCCGGAAACCGAATCTCAAGGCCGCATTCATACTTCGGCTTGCACCGTTGCGGTGCTGCCTGAACCGGATGAGCAGCAGGCCATCGAAATTAATCCTGCGGACTTGCGTGTCGACACCTATCGTTCTTCGGGCGCGGGTGGTCAGCACGTTAACAAGACCGATTCGGCGATCCGTATTACCCACCTTCCGTCGGGTATCGTCGTTGAATGTCAGGAAGAGCGTTCCCAGCACAAGAACCGAGCCCGCGCCATGGCGTGGCTGTCCGCGAAACTAAACGACCAGCAAACCAGCGCCGCTGCCAATGCGATTGCCAGTGAGCGTAAACTGTTGGTCGGCTCGGGTGATCGATCCGAGCGTATTCGAACCTATAACTTCCCTCAGGGGCGAGTAACGGATCACCGCGTCAATCTGACCTTGTATTCGCTGGATGAAGTTTTGGCCGGTGGTGTCGATGCAGTGATAGAGCCGCTACTTGCCGAATATCAGGCAGACCAACTAGCGGCACTGGGTGAGTAAATGACCATCATCGCCAGCTTGTTACGAAGCGCCGAGCTTCCTGATTCACCAACTGCCCGTCTTGATGCTGAACTGCTTCTGGCGGCTGCGCTGGGTAAACCGCGCAGTTTCCTGCATACCTGGCCGGAGCGAATAGTCAGCAGTGAAGCCGCACTGACGTTTGCCTCGCATCTGCAGCGCCGTCGTACCGGTGAACCCGTGGCCTACATTCTGGGGCAGCAGGGGTTCTGGAAACTGGATCTGGACGTCGCGCCTCATACATTGATTCCGCGCCCTGAAACCGAAATGCTGGTCGAAGCCGCACTGGAGCTGGTGCCTGCATTTGCGCCGACTCGCGTGCTCGACCTGGGCACCGGGACCGGCGCGATTGCCCTGGCCTTGGCCAGTGAGCGTCCGGTCTGGCAGGTGACGGCGGTGGATCGGGTGCTTGAAGCGGTCGCATTGGCCGAGAGTAATCGTCAACGTTTGCATCTGGATAACGCCAAGGTGCTGAGCAGCCACTGGTTTAGCTCCCTTGAAGGTCAGCGTTTTGATCTGATCATCAGCAACCCGCCGTATATCGCGGCCGAGGATCCACATCTGGCAGCGGGAGACGTGCGTTTCGAGCCTAGCAGTGCGCTGGTTGCCGGGACTGATGGTCTGGATGATTTGCGTATGATCATCGAGCAGGCACCGAACTATCTGAACGGTGATGGCTGGTTGTTGTTGGAGCACGGTTATGATCAGGGCTCGGCGGTCCGCGATTTGTTAAGCGGTCATGGCTTCGAGAAAATCCAGACTCGTCGTGATCTGGGCGACCATGAACGCATTACCTTCGGGCGTCTGCCGTGCTGACTGATCAGGAACTGTTGCGCTATAGCCGACAGATTCTGTTGCAACACGTCGATATCGACGGCCAGCTCAAGCTCAAGCAAAGCAGGGTGTTGATCGTCGGTCTCGGAGGCCTGGGTTCTCCTGTTGCTTTGTATCTGGCAGCCGCCGGTGTCGGCGCGTTGCATCTGGCGGATTTCGACACGGTCGACCTGACCAACCTGCAACGCCAGATCATCCACGACAGCCAGAGCGTCGGGCAGAGCAAAGTGAATTCGGCGATTGCCCGTCTGACCGCGATCAATCCTGAGGTCACCCTGGTTGCTCATCATGCTGCGCTGGATGTCGATTCTCTGGCAGCGGCAGTCGCAAGTGTCGATCTGGTGCTTGATTGCTCAGACAATTTCACAACCCGTGGCGCGGTCAACGCGGCCTGTGTCGCTGCGGGCAAACCCTTGGTCAGTGGCGCAGCGATCCGTCTTGAAGGGCAATTGTCGGTGTTCGATCCACGTCGGCCTGAAAGCCCTTGCTACCACTGTCTATACGGTCACGGCAGCGAGGCCGAACTGACCTGTAGCGAAGCGGGTGTGATCGGGCCTTTGGTGGGATTGGTCGGTAGCCTGCAGGCGCTTGAGGCGCTCAAGGTATTGGTTGGTTTTGGCGAGCCGCTGGTTGGGCGCCTGTTATTGATTGATGCTCTGACCACGCGCTTTCGTGAACTGAAGGTCAAGCGTGATCCGGGATGTAGCGTCTGCGGTGCAGGGAAGCATGATTAAAGCCAGTGATGCGCCGGTGGGCGTATTTGATTCCGGCGTAGGTGGCTTGTCGGTGCTGGGTGAAATTCGCGACCTGCTACCCAACGAGTCGCTGCTGTATGTCGCGGACTGTGGGCATATCCCTTACGGCGAGAAAAGCCCGGAGTTCATTCGCGAGCGCTGCATGATCATCGCGCAGTTCTTTCGCGATCAAGGTGCCAAGGCTCTGGTGCTGGCTTGTAATACTGCAACTGCCGCTGCCGCCGCTCAATTGCGTGAGCATTATCCGGACTGGCCAATCGTCGGCATGGAACCTGCGGTCAAACCGGCAGCGGCTGCGACCCGCAGTGGTGTGGTGGGCGTGCTCGCTACGACCGGTACTTTGCAAAGCGCGAAGTTCGCCGCTTTGCTCGACCGTTTCGCGGGCGATGTGCGCGTGGTCACTCAGCCGTGCCCCGGCCTTGTGGAACTGATCGAGTCAGGTGACCTGTTCAGCCCGACCATTCGTACCTTGCTGCGGGGTTATGTCGAGCCGCTTCTGGCCGAGGGCTGTGACACGATTATCCTCGGCTGCACCCACTATCCCTTCCTCAAACCTCTGCTGCGGGAAATGATCCCGGAGTCGGTCATCCTGATCGACACCGGGCACGCAGTGGCTCGCCAGCTTCAACGATTATTGGCGCAGCACGGCCTTCTGCACGACGGCCATGCCCAAGAAACGCAGTTCTGGACCAGCGCTGATCCGTATAATTTCGGAAACATCCTACCTACACTTTGGAAAAAATCTGACAATGTGCGATTCTTCGATTTGTAAAAAAATCGTGAAAAGCTTTGCTTGGCATTGGAACTAACGTTCCACGTCAGATTTCTATAGCAAGCCGGTTATCTGCAAATACCTAATAATTGCATTCGAAATAGGAAGTTTCTGATGAAGCGTCTGTTGTGTTTGGCTGCGCTTGCGGCCGCGTTGATGGGGCAAACTTCACTCACTCAGGCCGCGGGCATTGAGTTTTCGGTTGGGCAGACGGGCCAGACGACCCAGACTTACCGCCTGGGTATGAAGTTTGATTGGGATCAAAGCTGGTTGCAGAGCGACGTAGGTCGCCTGACCGGCTATTGGGATGGTGCTTACACCTACTGGGATGGTGACAAGCGTTCCAGCAACAACAGTCTTTCGTTCTCCCCGGTATTCGTTTACGAATTCGCTGGCGAGAAAGTGAAGCCGTATATTGAAGCCGGTATCGGTGTCGCAGTGTTCTCGAACACTCAAGTTGAAGACAACAAACTGGGTTCGGCTTTCAACTTCGAAGACCGCATCGGCTTCGGTCTGCGCTTCAACGGTGGTCATGAAGTGGGCATCCGCGCGACTCACTACTCGAACGCTGGTATCAAAGAGCCAAACGACGGTATTGAGAGCTACGCGCTACATTACACGATGCCGCTCTGACGCCATCGAGAGCAAGCCCGGCTCCTACAGTTGACCGTATTCTCCTGTGGGAGCTTAGCTTGCTCGCGATAAGAGCGCGGCAAAACCCGGCCTTGGCGATACCGCTACAAATAAGCCCCTTCAATCCCCAGCCTTTCATTCATGCACTCCTCTGACCCGGTTTCGAACTCCCGGCAGATCAGCGGACGCTTCTCATAAATAGTGCACATCATCGTGTTGCGATCCAGCGCTGCACACCAACCGTCGTCCAGACGCAGCATGACTTCGCCGCCCCAGTCGTCGGTATCGATAAAGCGTTCAGGCACGCCGGTGTCTGTGATCAGCATCACTTCCAGCTGGCAGCAGCAGGCCGCACAGGTTGAGCAGGTGATAGTGGTTTCAGTGGAAATCGGGCGGGTCGGGATCAGGGTCGCAGTCATAGGCGCGCAGTGTATGTCAGCGCGAGGCGGGGGTGTTGACTGACTGACCGGCGAGCAACCGAGCGGACAGCCATTGCAACAGTGCAAACACTGCAGCCCATAGCACAGCCAGCAGGCTCATGCTCGGCCATAATCCCAGCGGCAATTGCACGCCAGCCAGTTGCGAGCCCGCGTAATAGGACATTGGGCCACCGATCGCGCCCAGCAAGCTGGCACGCCACCACGGTTTGGCGGTCCAGGCCAGGCAGTGCCTGAGGGTGGTACCCAACACTGCCCAAAGTAAGATCAGCCACAGCGGGATCAACAAACCCTGACTGCCAAAGTCGAATACACCCAGCAGCATCAACGTGCTGTCGAGCACGGTACCCAGAGCGGTTATCCACAGCAGTAATTTACCTTCTGCGGCCCACGAACTTATCCACAGCAGATGGATGAGCAGTACCGCGACCGGGATCAGCAGCCAATAACTGTTGCCACCCAGCACGCAGGCAAACCAGCCTGCCTGGAACAGCACGGCGTTGGCGATCTGCTTAAGCATCGAAACGGCCGAGCAGCGGTTGTGGCAATGCGCAGGGTTTCGCCAACAGCAATTGCGCCGTGCCGATGGTGCGCTCTAGGAAACCACCCTCGCAGTAACACAGGTAAAACTCCCACAGCCGCAGGAAGTAATCGTCGTAGCCCAGCTCCGCGAGGTAGCCGTGGGCGTGGCGGAAGTTGTCGTGCCAGATGCGCAGGGTGCGAGCGTAGTGCAGGCCGAAGTCTTCCATGTGCAGCAGGTTCATGTCGGTGTCGCGGCCGACAATTTCCAGCATTTTGTGCACCGAGGGCAGAGCACCGCCCGGGAAAATGTAGCGCTGGATAAAGTCGACGCTGCGTTTGGCCTGCTCGTAACGCTGCTCGCGGATGGTGATCGCTTGCAGCAGCATCAGGCCGTTATCCTTGAGCAGGTGCGCGCATTGCTTGAAATAGGTCGGCAGAAACCGGTGGCCGACTGCTTCAATCATCTCGATCGAGACCAGCTTGTCGAACTGTCCAGTCATATCCCGATAATCCTTGAGCAGCAGAGTGATCTGATCCTGCAAGCCCAGCTCTGCAATACGCTGCTCGGCATAGGCAAACTGCTCTTTGGACAGCGTCGTGGTGGTGACTTTGCAGCCGTAGTGCTGCGCGGCGTAAATCGCCATGCTGCCCCAGCCGGTGCCGATTTCCAGTAGATGGTCGTCGGGCGTCAAGGCCAGCTTCTGGCAGATGCGCTCCAGTTTGTTCAGTTGCGCTTGTTCCAGCGTGTCCTCGGGCGTGAGGAACTGCGCTGCGGAATACATCATGGTCGGGTCAAGAAACTGCTCGAACAGCTCGTTACCCAGATCGTAGTGGGCTGCGATATTTTTTTGCGATCCTTCACGGGTGTTGCGGTTGAGCCAGTGCAACCCTTGAATGAACGGTCGACCGAGCCGCGCCATTCCGCCTTCCATCGCGTCCAGCACATCCAGATTGCTGACAAAAACCCTGATCACCGCCGTCAGGTCTGGCGAGGTCCAATAGCCGTGGATGTAGGCTTCGCCCGCGCCAATGGAGCCATTGCTGGCGACCATACCCCAAGTGGCTGAATCCAGAACCTGAATCTCGCCCTGTATGACGGCACCCGCGACACCAAACACATGGCGCTCATCACCTTCGGTGACCACCAACTGACCGCTGCGCAGCCGGGCAAGCTGACGCAGCACGCCTCGTCGCAGGATGTTGGCAGTCAGACTGTTGGTCCCCAGATTGGCCGAAAAACTGCTGCTACTGCTTTTCATGGCGTTGACCCTTCAATTGCGTGGAGGCAGTACGGTAGTCGCCGTCAGCGGCCTGATGAGGAAATAGCGGAACGCGCTTGAGAAACAGGCGCAATGCTTGCCAGTAAATGGCCAGGCAGGTCTTGGCGGTCATCCAGGGAAATGCCAGCAGATACCGATGCAGGTTGCCCCGGTTCAGATCCTGGCGTTGCAGGTTTAGCGTGGCGTCGAACATTTTCAGATCGCCTTGCCAGTCCGCCATGTGTACGCCGAGACGTTCACCGGGCGGGCTGAAGCTCATCCGGTATTCAAGGTCGCGGGGTAGAAAAGGCGAGACGTGGAAGGCTTTGGCCACGGCAAAGTGCTGATGTCCTTCACCGTCGGCAGGCAATACATAGTGGTAACGCTCGCGCCACGGGGTATTGCTCACTTCGCAAAGAATTGCCGCCAAGGCTCCGTCTGCTTCAAAGCAATAAAAAAAGCTCACCGGGTTGAACGCCAGGCCCCAGCTGCGTGCTTGTGTCAGCAGGCAGATTTTGCCCTGCGGGGTGTGGCCGATGGCCTGGCCGACCCGTTGACGCACCGCTTGTATCAACGGCACGCCTTGGCGGGTCAGCTCGCGCAGGTAATCGGTTTCGCGAAAGGAAAACGGCGCCCAGCGACGTTTGCCTGCCAACGGCGAAACATTCAACACAGCGTTTTGCTCTTCCAGATCCAGGTACAGCAGGCCAATCCGATAACGAAAGTCATGGGCCCGCGGCGCAAAGCGCCGATGGGCTATCCAGCCGCTGTACAGGGCGCTGTTCACAATGATTCACCAAAGGCCGACGCCACGCACAGGCCGCTGACCACGCCGTCTTCATGGAAACCATTGGCCCAGTAAGCGCCGCAGAACCAGGTGTGGTTAACGCCCGCAAGTTCATGCCAACGGGCCTGCGCCGCAACACCTGCCAGGCTGTATTGCGGATGCGCATAGCGATAGCGAGCGAGGATTTTGCTCGGTTCAATGGCGTCGGTCTGGTTGAGGCTGACGCAGAAGGTCGTGTCACCTTCGATGCCTTGCAGGATGTTCATGTCGTAAGTCACGGCGGCCAGTTGTTGCTCGCCACCGCCGAGTCGATAGTTCCAGCTGGCCCACGCGAGCGGTCGCTTGGGCAGCAGACGGGTATCGGTATGCAGCACCACGTCGTTTTCGGCGTAGGGCAGCGCGCCGAGGATTTCCTGTTCTGCCGTGCTCGGTTGCGCGAGCATTTTCAGGGCCTGATCGCTGTGGCAAGCGAACACCACTTTGTCGAAACGTTCGCTGCCAGCGGCACTGTGGACCGTCACGCCGTCGGCGTCCCGTTCAACACGACTGACCGGGCAGGACAGGCGAATTCGCTCGGCAAAAGACGCAGTGAGCGGTTCGATGTAGCGACTGGAACCGCCTTCAATCACGCACCACTGTGGCCGGTTGCTGACTGACAGCAGGCCGTGATTTTTGAAAAAGCGCACAAAGAACTGCAAAGGGAAGGCGAGCATGTCCGCCAGGGACATGGACCATATCGCCGCTCCCATGGGGACGATGTAATGCTCAATAAAACGCTTGCCGTAACCCCGACTGTGCAGGTAATCGCCCAAAGTAGTGTCTTGGGCAATGCGCTGGTTTTCCAGGTCGGCCAGCGCTTCGCGGTTAAAACGCAGAATGTCGCGCAGCATGCCCCAGAAGCTCAGGGACCAAAGGTTACTGCGCTGGGCAAACAGGCTATTGAGGTTGTTGCCGTTGTATTCGGTCCGGGTCTTCGGGTCGCTGACGGAAAAACTCATTTCGGTGGGCTTGAAAGCCACCCCGAGTTGCCCGAGCAAACGAATGAAGTTGGGATACGTCCAGTCATTGAACACGATGAAACCGGTATCGATCGCGTAACTGCGACCGTTCAGTTCTACATCAACGGTATGGGTATGCCCGCCAACCCAGTCTGCCGCCTCGAACACCGTGATGTCGTGCGAGCGGTTGAGTAGATAAGCGCTGGTCAAACCGGCGATACCACTGCCGATGATGGCGATTTTCATTGAGCATCCTTGGTTTGAGCTGCCGAGCGGGCCATACGTTTTCCTAACGCGAGTTGCGCGCGGACGGGTAATAGCGCCAGTAACCGCAGGATCAGAATGAACGGTCCCGGAAAGGCGATCTCCATCGGCCTGCGGGAACGCAGCAAGCGTTCAGCGATGTAGGTCGCGGCTTTTTTTACCGGCCAGCGCATGGGCATGGGAAAGTCATTTTTGGCTGTCAGTGGGGTATCGACGAAGCCAGGGCTTACAACGGTGACATCGATATTTTCGTGAGCCAGGTCGATGCGCAGCGATTCAAACAGATAGCGCATTCCGGCCTTGGATGCACCATAGGCTTCACTACGGGTCAGCGGCAGGTAAGTCACTGAACTGCAAACCCCCACCAGATGTGGTTGGTCGCCTTTGCGCAGCAGAATCAGCGCTTCTTGTACGCAGTAAGAGCTGGCCAGCAGATTAGTGCGCACCACGCGCTCAAACAGTGCCGCGTCGAAGTCGTTGCTGTCGATGTACTCGCAGGTGCCCGCGTTGATGATCGCGCAGTCCAGCGCCCCCCAAACCTGGCCGATGCGGTCGCCGATCGCGGTGATTTGTTCGCCATCGGTCAAATCGCCCGGTGCCAGCAACACTTGGTTGGGAAAGCGGCGTTCCAGCTCCTCCAGCGGAGCCACAGTTCGAGCGGTCAACGCTAATCTGTGACCGGCGATGAGGAGCTCTTCGGCGAGCGCAAAACCGATGCCGCTGCTGGCACCGGTTAACCAGATACGTCGCGCATTCGGATTACTCATCCCAGTCTCCTTTTCAGCCAGGCGATTAGCTGGCCCATGATTGGCAAGTGCTCGTACAGCAAGGCGCCTGCATCGAAATAGTCTCGGTGTTGATAAACCTTGTCGCGCCAGAGCAAGTGCGAGCAGCCCTGCACCTTGATCGTCTTGCCTCTGGCAAGGCGCGGATGGGCGTAGCTCATGGTCCAGCGCAGATAACCGTTGCCTTCGCTGACTTGATCAAAATCATGGAAATCAAAATGCAGGTCGCTGACGTTGGCGTACAACTCGGCAAAATAGCGGCGCATTTGCGGCAGCCCGTGAATCTGATGCAGCGGATCAGTGAACTGCACGTCGTCGCTGTACAGCGCACCAAGGCGCTCAAGATTGCTCTTGTTCAGCGCTGCAAACTCATGAGCAAAGTGTCGCAGGAAGTCAGTCATCGTCAGCCTCTGTTGCGGGCTGCAGGTGCGGCAGAGCTTTGAAGGCCGCGAGCGCGCGGGCGCGACTGCTGCTCAGATCGACAATCGGCTTTGGATAGTTGGCAACACCGAACAAGCCACCGGCGGCCGGGTTATGCACTTCTTTTTTGTTGAGGTCGGCCAGCTCCGGCAACCAATGCTTCAGGAAGCGTCCCTCGGGGTCGAACTTTTCCGACTGGGACAGCGGGTTGAAAATCCGGAAGTAGGGCGACGAGTCCGTGCCCGTAGAAGAGCTCCATTGCCACCCGCCGTTATTGGCTGCCAGGTCACCATCAATCAGGTGCTGCATGAAAAAGCGCTCGCCCTCGCGCCAGTCAATCAGCAGGTTTTTGGTCAGGAACATTGCGACGACCATGCGCAGCCGGTTGTGCATCCAGCCGGTTTCCAGCAACTGGCGCATGGCGGCGTCGATAATGGGCAGGCCGGTACGTGCCTGTTGCCAGGCAGCCAGTTCCTCCGGCGCATCACGCCATTTCAGTGCTTCGGTTTCCGGGCGGAAGGCACGATGCCGCGAGACGCGGGGGAAGCCGACAAGAATGTGTTTGTAGAATTCGCGCCAAAGCAGCTCGTTGATCCAGGTCACTGCACCGACGCTGCCGGTCTCGAATTCACCCTGGTTACTGCTCAGCGCTGCATGCAGGCATTGGCGCGGCGATATCACGCCCGCAGCCAGGTAAGCCGACAACTGACTGGTACCGGGCTTGGCCGGAAAGTCGCGTTCGGAGCGGTAGTAATCAATCTGTTCGTCGCTGAACCCGGCAAGGCGTCGACGTGCTTCGTCTTCGCCTGCTGGCCACAAGTCTTGCAGCGCCTTGGTGGGTGTCGGGAAGCCCTCAACCTGCTCGGGCACGCGATCACTTTTTATCTGCAACGTGGCCTGTGGTTTCGGCAGCCGAACCAGTGGCGGCATCGCCTGGTGCATGCGGGCGTAGCAAACCTTGCGGAACTGACTGAAGACCTTGAAATAGGTGCCAGTCTTGGTCAGTACAGTGCCAGGCTTGAAAAACAATTGATCCAGGTAACTACGCCACTGGATGTCGGCGTCTTGCAGCGCCTGAGCGACGGCACTGTCGCGGTTGGTTTCGTTGATGCCATATTCTTCGTTGGCATGCACTGCGCGAATGTTGAGTTCCTGACACAGCTTGAGCAGTACTTGCGGCGCCTGATCCCAGTGCTGAGCGGTACGAATCAAGAGCGGCACGTTCAATTCGCCCAGCGCTTTTTGCAGTTCCACCAGATTGCGCAGCCAGAAGTCCACCTTGCTAGGCGCATCGTCATGGCTGAGCCATTGCCCGGGGCTGATCAGGTACACGGCCACCGTGGGTCCCTGCTCCATGGCAGCGGTCAGGGCGGTGTTATCGTGAACGCGCAAGTCACTGCGCAGCCATAGCAGTTGCATGTTTATTCCTTAGAAAAGATCCAGTAGCTGCAAGGCGGCGAGGGCGCCCAACGGGTCTTCGGCCAGGTGCAGGCCTTCTATTTTGTTGATCGCTGTGGCGAGGTCGTCGCAGTGAATGCGCACACATGCGCCGGCAAGAACAGTCGGACACTGAACGTTGCTCAGCAACTTGGGGAGTTGGCCAGGATTCAGCGCTTTGCTGGAATACAGCAACACCGCACGCGGCTTTAGGAGCTCGGCTGCCAGCGTCAGTTCGCCGTTCGGCAGCGGCCAGTCAAAGATCTCGACCGGGCAATCGGCGCTGCTGATCAACCAGGCGCTGAGCCACAAATTCGGTTCCAGTGGCAGGTCTGAATGATTGACCAATAGCACCGGGCTACCGCTGAGTTGACGGTTGTTGTGGTAGATCCGTGCACCAAATTTGCTGCGCAGCCATGAGTAGAAGAATACTCGCTCCATCTGCCCGCCAAATTGCGCCTGCCAGCGAAATTCGAGCTCGGCCAGTAGCGGCATCAATAGCTGTTCGCAGACGGTTCGTGGCGGGTAAAGCGACATGGCTTGATTGAACAGGTCATCAACCCTTCGTTCAGCCAGTTCGCCAATGGCCTTGATCAGGCTCTGTCGCAGATCATCCCAGTCATTACCGGCGACGCTCGTGTCCGGTTGGCGGCTGTCGATAAGGTTTTTTACCTGGCTGACCGACACTCCGCGGTTGAGCCAGGTAAGGATGTTCATGACCCGCTGGATATGCTCATCGGAATACAGTCGATGCCCCTTGGGGGTGCGATGCGGCACGATCAGCCCATAGCGGCGTTCCCAGGCGCGAAGTGTTACCGCGTTGACGCCGGTTTGACGAGCGACCTCGCGGATCGGTAGCCAGCCGCTTTCAAGGCCCTGTTCTTCGGGATCCTGCTCGGACGCGCAGACGAGATGCAGTGTGTCGTTCATGTTCAGATCGCATTCCGCAGGCTGAGATTTTCCGGGTGCGGCTGCATGTAAACCTGCAAGGCCACGTAAGGATCAGGATGTTGGCGGAAGTGGTGTTTGAGCAGCGTCAGCGGCACGATCAGCGGCACGATGCCTTGATGGTATTGCGCGATGAGTTGCTGGATTTCCTGTTTGTCAGCGGCTGTCAGAGTCTGTTTCAGATAACCGCTGATGTGCTGCAGGACATTGGTGTGGGTGCGGCGGGTGGCGGGCTTTTTCAGGGCCGCCATCAAGTCGCTGAAATAGCGTGGCGCGATCTCGTTCGGGTCGCTGCGGCCCATGGTGCCCAGCAGGTTGCCCAGTACCTTGTACTGCGCCGGGTCGTTGGCCATGAGCTGGTATTTATAGCGTGAGTGAAACTCGGTCAGGCTGCGGCGAGTGATGCCGGCCTTGAGCAGTTCCTGCCAGGCGGCATAGGCAAAGACTCGTGTGATGAAGTTCTCGCGCAGGACTGCGTCATTGAGGCGTCCGTCTTCTTCCACCGGGAGGTTGGGGTGAAGCTCACAAAACGCCTGGGCATAAATCCCGCGTCCTCCTCCTTCAACGGGGGCCCCATTTTCGGTGTAGACCTTGACCCGCTCCAGACCGCAACTGGGTGATTTCTGCATGAAGATATAGCCGCAGATATCTCCTAGCTCTTGCGCCATTCGCACGCCGTAGTCAGCCAGTGGCTGGGTGACGTTAAGTGCGTTGTTTACCGTGCCGATGGCTTGAGGATTTTGTGCGTCGCCCACTAGGCGAATAGGTTCGCGGGGGATGCCCATGCCGATGGCTACTTCCGGGCAGGCTGTGACGAACTCGAAGTATTGAGTCAGCTCGCGGGTGCACAAATGGGATTCTTTATGACCGCCATTGAACCGCACCTCGTCGCCCATGAGGCAGGCACTGATGCCGAGTTTTGGTTTATGGACTGTCGGAGAAAACATGTGAGCCTCTGAACATAATTGTACAGGGCTTATTCGCTGTACAACTTTAGCTCATCATAGGTTCAATGCTGTACAAGTCAAATAGTTTGTATAGGGTTTGTATGGGGCGATGCGGTTTCGCTTAATAGCCCAAACCCTGTAGGAGCCGAGCTTGCTCGCGATGAACGATAACGCGGTGCCGCAATGGCTAACGGAGCTGCATCACTTCCAGCCCATCTTCCAAGCGTCAGCATCCTGCAATGCCTGCCAAGGCAGGCGCTCACTGCGCTGGGTCAGGACCGCTTGCAGTTCGATTTCCAGCACGGTGCCTTCGTCGTCGCGAAACAGTTCGGTGACCATAAAATGCTTTTCACGGTTGACCGGCGTGGCTGCTGTCCATTTTGACAGCAGCAGTTTGCGGGGGTTGAGGCGGTTCAATTCAGGTGTTCCAGCAAGCGCCGCGCCGCCTCTTGACCGCTCAGCCAGGCGCCTTCGACCCGGCCCGACAGACACCAGTCGCCGCAGACATAGATACCCTGATCCGGATCGGACAGTGCGCCCCATTCGTGAGCAGAGGCGGGGCGGGCGTAGAGCCAGCGGTGAGCCAGACTTAATGTCGGGGCAGGCACTGCGCAGCCGATCAGTTCGGCAAACGCGCCGTGCAGATGTTCGATGACTTGCTCTTTGGGCATGTCCAGATGTTGGCGACTCCACGCGCTGGTGGCGTGCAATACCCAAGTGTCCAGAGTCGTGTCGCGCCCGGGTTTGCTGCGATTGCGGGCAAGCCAGTCGATGGGGCTGTCTTGTACGAAACAACCTTCAAGCGGGGTCTGCAATGCACTGCTAAAGCTCAGCGCCACTGCCCAGGTAGGGTCCATTTTTACGCTGGCGGCAGCACCGGCAAGTTTGGGGGCGCTGGCCAGCAATGCAGTTGCCTGTGGCGCGGGTGTAGCGATGATCACATGGCTGAATGGGCCGTGACTCTGGCCTTCGGCGTCTTGCAGACTCCAGTGTTCCTCACCACGGAAGACCTCGGTGATCCGGCAGGAAAACGACACCGGAAGATCACCCAGCATGTTGCGGGTGATGGCGCTCATGCCGGGTTGGCCGACCCAGCGCACTTGCTCATCGGGGGAGGGACTCAGTTGTCCCACGTGGGAGTTATACAGCGAAGGCGTCCACTGGGCCGCGCAGCCTTGCGCCTGCCATTGTTGCACGGCGGCCATGAAGCGGCGGTCACGAGCGGTGAAATACTGCGCGCCCAGATCAAGCGAGCCGGCATCGCTGCGCTTGCTGGACATCCTTCCGCCACTGCCGCGGCTTTTGTCGAAAAGATGCACGGAATGCCCGGCGGCAGTAAGCGCCTGGGCAGCGGAGAGTCCGGCGATGCCGGTACCGATGATTGCGATAGGTACAGTCATAGGGGCCTCTTTACCTTGTCTGCACAGACTACGCCGTAGTTAAAACCTGTACAATATTGTTTTTTGGTATAACTAGCTGTGATCTACTGTCGCGATCCAGCGCAATGTCTCCCGTACGGCGCAAGCATAAAATCCAGCACCTGACGGGGATCAGCAACTACCCGAACGGATGGTCAGACCTCAGCCTCGCGATGTTTGACCTATTGTTCAAGAGCAATCTGCTGACGTGAACAGATGCGGACATAAAAAATAGACTACCGAATAGTCACGAACGCCACGCAAGGAACCCTGCCATGAACATATTGCTGACCGGCGGTACTGGTTTGATAGGGCGGCAGCTTTGCCTGCTCTGGGCTCAACAGGGTCATCAGATCACGGTCTTGAGCCGCAGGCCTGATGAAGTGCCTCGTTTGTGTGGCAGTGGTGTGAGGGGCATAGGCCGCCTCGGCGATCTGAACGAACAAACGATTGATGCGGTGATCAATTTAGCGGGTGCACCTATTGCCGACAGGCCCTGGACTCGCAAGCGCAGAACTCAATTGTGGGACAGTCGCATCGGGCTGACCGAGCAATTGCTGGACTGGATGGAGCGGCAGACTCAGAAGCCGCAGGTTCTGATCAGTGGTTCTGCAGTGGGTTGGTACGGCGATGGCGGCGAACGTGAGCTGGACGAAACCTCCCAGCCAGTCAAAGAAGATTTCGCCAGCCATCTGTGTGACGCCTGGGAGGAAACGGCGCAGCGAGCCGAGGCTCAAGGCGTGCGGGTAATCATCATTCGGACCGGGCTTGTGCTCTCCGATGACGGCGGCATGTTGCAGCGGCTGCTACCTCCCTTCAAATTCGGCATGGGCGGGCCGATCGGTAACGGTCGGCAGTGGATGCCGTGGATACACATCAACGATCAAATCGCCGCGATTGATTTTCTGTTGCACAAGTCTGACGCGCAGGGCCCCTATAATCTCTGCGCGCCCCAGCCGGTGCGCAACCGTGAGTTTGCCAAAACGCTTGCCGGTGTTCTGCACCGTCCCGCGTTCATGCCGTTGCCCGCCCTGGCCTTGAAAGTGTTGCTGGGCGAATTGTCTGTTCTGCTACTGGGTGGTCAACGTGCTCGACCTGCTCGTCTGGAAGAAGCCGGTTTCACCTTCCGATTTACTGAACTGCACGCCGCCCTGAACGATTTACTGGGCCGCCATTGAAATAGGATGTTGCATGACCGATCACGCGCTGTTGCTGGTCAATCTGGGCTCGCCAGCCTCCACTTCCGTGGCTGATGTTCGCCGTTACCTCAACCAATTCCTGATGGACCCTTATGTCATCGATTTGCCGTGGCCTGTTCGGCGTCTGCTGGTGTCGCTGATCCTGATCAAGCGTCCCGAGCAATCAGCCCATGCCTACGCCTCTATCTGGTGGGATGAGGGCTCGCCGCTGGTGGTGCTGAGCAAGCGCTTGCAGCAGGCCATGACTAAGGAATGGACCCAAGGCCCGGTTGAGCTGGCGATGCGTTACGGCGAGCCATCCATTGAAACGGTGCTGACCCGGTTGGCGTCTCAGGGCATCAGCAAAATTACTCTGGCTCCGCTTTACCCGCAGTTTGCCGACAGCACGGTGACCACTGTAATCGAGGAGGCCAAACGCGTTGTAAAGGCCAAATCACTGAGCGTGAAGTTTTCGGTGTTGCAGGCGTTCTACGATCAGCCCGAATACATCGACGCCTTGGTCGAGAGCGTGCGGCCGCATCTTGAGCAGCCACATGATCATCTTTTGTTGAGCTTTCACGGTTTGCCGGAGCGGCACCTGACCAAGCTTGATCCGACCGGTAATCATTGTTTCAAGGATGCTGATTGCTGCAAGAACGCTTCACCGCAAGTGCTTGCGACCTGCTACCGCGCACAGTGTCTGCGTTCGGCGGCCGTGTTTGCCAAACAGATGGGCATTGCCGATGGCAAGTGGTCGGTGTCGTTTCAGTCGCGGCTGGGCCGTGCGAAATGGATCGAACCTTACACTGAGGCGCGTCTGGAAGAGTTGGCCGCACAAGGCGTGAAGAAGTTGCTGGTGATGTGCCCTGCATTCGTCGCCGATTGCATTGAGACGCTGGAAGAGATTGGTGATCGAGGTGCCGAGCAATTCAAGGCTGCCGGGGGAGAGGAATTGACCCTGATCCCGTGTCTGAACGATGACCCGAACTGGGCAGCGGCACTGAACAAACTGTGCGAACGGGCGCCGGTTATGTTGTGAGCCGATTGATTTCCTGACTTGAAATGGGATCAATCGTGGGAGCAGAGCTTGCTCGCGATAAGGCTGGACGCGATTCACTTTAGATCGCGTCCAGCCTTATCGCGAGCAAGCTCTGGTCCCACAGTTGTCCTACGGCAACTGATCATCCAGATGCTTGTTCTTCCACCCGTCATTGCCCGGCAATAGCAGGTTCAATGCAATAGCCGTCACGGCGCACAGGGCGATGCCTTTCAGGCCGAAGTCGTCCGGGCCGTTACCGGTTCCGATCAACACGCCGCCAATACCAAACACCAATGTTACCGAGACGATCACCAGGTTCCGGGCTTCAGCCAGGTCGACCTTGTGGCGGATCAGGGTGTTCATGCCTACCGCTGCAATCGAGCCGAACAGCAGGCAGAGAATCCCGCCCATCACCGGCACCGGGATGCTTTGCAGCAGCGCACCGAACTTGCCGATGAATGCCAGGGTAATAGCGAAAATCGCTGCCCAGGTCATGATCTTCGGGTTGTAGTTTTTGGTCAGCATCACTGCGCCAGTCACTTCAGCGTAGGTCGTGTTGGGCGGGCCGCCGAACAGGCCCGCCGCAGTGGTAGCAATACCATCACCAAACAGCGTGCGATGCAGGCCCGGCTTTTTCAGATAGTCACGGCCAGTCACGCTGCCCACCGCAATCACACCGCCGATGTGCTCGATGGCGGGCGCTAGCGCCACAGGGACGATGAACAGAATCGCCTGCCAGTTGAACTCCGGAGCGGTGAACGCAGGCAAAGCCAGCCAAGGCGCTGCTGCGATTTTGGCGGTGTCGACGACGCCGAAGTAAAACGACAGCGCAAAGCCCACCAACACGCCGGAGATAATCGGCACCAGACGGAAAATCCCCTTGCCGAACACCGCCACGATCAAGGTGGTCAGCAGCGCAGGCATAGAGATCATCATCGCAGTGCTGTAAGGGATCAGTTCTGCGCCGTCGCCACTTTTGCCCATGGCCATATTGGCCGCGATGGGTGCCATGGCCAGGCCAATGGAGATGATTACCGGCCCGATAACCACCGGCGGCAGCAGGCGGTCAATGAAGCCGGTGCCTTTGATCTTCACCGCAAGGCCAAGAAAGGTGTAAACGAAGCCTGCCGCCATCACTCCGCCCATTGTCGCTGCCAGGCCGAATTGGCCCTTGGCAAGAATGATCGGGGTGATGAATGCGAAGCTCGACGCCAGAAAGACTGGCACCTGACGACCGGTGACGATCTGGAACAGCAATGTACCCAGGCCAGCGGTAAACAGTGCGACGTTTGGATCCAGCCCGGTGATCAACGGCATCAATACCAGCGCGCCGAATGCCACGAAGAGCATTTGCGCACCGGACAACACGGTGCGCCAGAGTGGATCGTTGAACTCGTCCTGCCTCATCACGAGTCCTTTTGCTTGGTGCCGAAAATTTTGTCACCGGCATCGCCCAGGCCCGGAATGATGTAGCCGTGTTCGTTCAGTCGCTCATCAATGGAGGCGGTATAAATGATCACGTCAGGGTGAGCGGCTTCGACCACTGCAATCCCTTCCGGCGCGGCAACCAGCACCATGGCGCGGATTTCCTTGCAGCCTGCTTTTTTCAGCAGATTGATTGTGGCGACCATCGAACCACCGGTGGCGAGCATCGGGTCGATGATCATGGCCAGGCGTTCGTCGATTTCCGGTACCAGCTTTTCCAGATAGGTGTGGGCCTCGAGGGTCTCCTCGTTGCGGGCCACGCCCACGGCGCTGACTTTGGCACCCGGAATCAGGCTGAGCACACCGTCGAGCATGCCAATACCAGCGCGCAGAATTGGCACGACGGTGATCTTCTTGCCAGCGATCTTTTCAACCGGGACAGTACCGGCCCAACCCTGAATATCGTAGGTTTCCAGTGGCAGATCAGCGGTGGCTTCATAGGTAAGCAGGGCACCCACTTCCTGAGCGAGCTCACGGAAGTTTTTGGTGCTGATGTCAGCGCGGCGCATCAGGCCGAGCTTGTGGCGGATCAGCGGATGGCGGATCTCACGAATAGGCATAGGAAAAAGCTCCGGCGAGGGCAAAAAAACGGCCTAGGTTAATCTATTCAGCTGTTACTGTCCTACGCGCCTTGCGGTGTTTTCAGACAATTCCTGACACGTTAGTCCAGAATTGCTTGCCCTGACTGGAGCGGATGCGTACCTTTGCCCGCTTTTCTTACACTGCCCCCCAGGAGAGCGTCATGTCCGCTGATCTCGAGCATATCCGTCAAATCATGCGCGAAGCTGACTGCCTTTACACAGAAGCTGAAGTCGAAGCGGCCATTGCTCGCGTTGGTGCGCATATCAATGCCGAGCTGGCTGAGCGCAATCCAGTCGTATTTTGCGTGATGAACGGCGGTCTGATCTTCTCCGGCAAACTGCTGACGCACCTGAACTTTCCGCTGGAAGCGTCCTACCTGCACGCTACCCGCTATCGCAATGAAACCAGCGGCGGCGATCTGTTCTGGAAAGCCAAGCCCGAAGTCTCGTTCATCGACCGTGACGTGCTGATCATCGACGACATCCTCGACGAGGGTCACACCCTGGGCGCGATCATCGACTTCTGCAAACACGCCGGTGCCCGCGCCGTGCACACCGCTGTGCTGATCGACAAAGATCACGACCGCAAAGCGCGTCCGGACCTGAAAGCCGATTTCGTAGGCTTGCCGTGCGTTGACCGTTACATCTTCGGCTACGGCATGGATTACAAAGGCTACTGGCGTAATGCTGCCGGGATTTATGCGGTTAAAGGGATGTAATTCAAATTTAAAGCGCGCAGCAAAAATTGACCTGTAGGAGCTCACCGAGGTTACGAGGCCAGCGATAGCTTTTTGCCTGACACTCCGCCATCGCTGGCCTCGTAACCTCGGTGAGCTCCTACAGGAGATTCGCCATCCCGCATGCTAAAGTGCCAGCCCTGTCCTTGCGGGAAGTCGAAATGAAGCTTTTGATCCGTAGCGCAACCCTCGCGCTGTTGTGCTGCCTGTCAGTTGTAGCGCCTGTTTCAGCTGAACCCATGCACGCCCAATACCTGCCGCCAGATGACCTGAATCTGCGTGAAGGCGAACCCGAACAGCAGCAATTGCTGCAGATCACCGAGTATTCGGTGGTGGTGGGCAATCAGCGTCAATCCAATCAAACTCCTATTCCCGTTACATCACCGGTATTGCTGCGCCTCAAAGGCAAGCCAATGAACAAAGGCGCAACGATTAACGAAGTGCTGATTCATTTCGACGCAGAGAGCAAAAGCCTGAAGAAGCCGGTCTTCGATGACAAGAGCCGGGTTCTGAACCTCTATTACCCTGTCACGCAGTACCGAACGCTGATGGATCTGCTGCGCAACGAAAAGCTTTACTGCCAGTTCCTCACTTATGCCAACGGCCATGTCTGGGCCGATTTGCACACCGGGGCTGTGCGTACTCGTTGAGCCTTTCGCCGAGCCGGGGGTAAACTGCCCGCCGGTTAACAAGTCAGCGATCCAGTTGGAGCACGCAATGCGTAAAGATAAGAAGCAGTTGATTGGTGACGAAATCGGCGATGAGCAGGTTAAAGCGTTTTTGCTCTTTGAGCCGGTTGACACTACATCGCCGTCGCTGCACAAGCTGATCAAGGCTTACCGTGGCTTGCGGGTCAATGATTTCGAGCGTTTTCTGGTGTTCTTCCTCGAAGCCGGTTACGACCTTGATGGCAAAGACGAGCACGGCAATGACTTCATCGCTCTGATCAAAGACCAGCGCAACGCCGATGAATACATCGAGTTGATCGAAAAAGCTCGCGGCTGAGTTTTTACCGCCATAAAAAAACGCCCCGAGGGGCGTTTTTTTTTACCTGCAGTTTTTCACCGGCAGAGTCAGGCGATGCTGTGTGCTTCGCTGTGTTTCTCAACCAGTTCCAGGCGCTCGTTGTTCTGGGTGCTGACCCGCTCATACAACTGCGCGTCGGTTTCCAGTTCTTTCTCCCGAGCCGGGAAGATTTCATTGAGCTTGGCTGCCCATTCACCCCGCGCTTTTTCCGGGAAGCAGCGCTCGATCAGGTCCAGCATGATCGAAACGGTTACCGAAGCCCCAGGCGATGCACCCAGCAGGGCAGCGAGCGAGCCGTCCTTGGCCGAGACCAGTTCGGTGCCGAATTGCAGGACACCGCCTTTTTTGGCGTCCTTCTTGATGATCTGCACCCGTTGGCCTGCGATTTCCAGGCGCCAGTCTTCGGCCTTGGCTTCTGGGTAGAAGCGGCGCAGAGACTCAAGACGTTGTTCCATGGACTGCATGACTTCGCTGACCAGATACTTGGTCAGGTCCATGTTGTCGCGGGCCACGGCCAGCATCGGTTTGATGTTGGCGGCGCGTACCGAAAGCGGCAGGTCGAGGAACGAGCCATGTTTGAGGAACTTGGTGGTGAAACCGGCGTAAGGTCCGAACAGCAGGGATTTCTTGCCGTCGACTACGCGGGTATCAAGGTGGGGCACTGACATCGGTGGCGAGCCAACCGCTGCCTGGCTGTAAACCTTGGCCTGGTGGTGTTTGACCACTTCAGGGTTATCGCAGCGCAGCCACTGGCCACTGACCGGGAAGCCGCCGAAGCCTTTGCTTTCTTCGATGCCCGACAACTGCAGCAGCGGCAAGGCCGCGCCGCCGGCGCCCAGGAACACGAATTTGGCATCTATTTCACGGGTGCTGCCGCTGTTCACGTCCTTGATGCTGACGCTCCAGCCGTCGCCTTTGCGGCTCAGCCCCGTCACACGCTTGCAGTACTTGACCTGAGCATCGGGCGTGCTGGTCAGGTGCTTGAGCAACTGGTTGGTCAGGTTGCCGAAGTTGACGTCAGTGCCGTTCATGACGCGGGTCGCAGCGATCTGCTCATCGGCCGGGCGGCCGGGCATCATCAGCGGCATCCACTCGGCAAGGGTGGCCTTGTCTTCGGTGTACTCCATGGACGAGAACGCATGGTGCGAGCGCATGGCTTCAAAGCGGGTCTTGAGGAAGGCGATGCCTTTCTCGCCCTGCACGAAGCTCAGGTGCGGGACTGCACTGATGAAATTCTTCGAAGAGCCGAAGGTGCCTTTTTGCGTCAGGTAGGCCCAGAACTGTTTGGACACCTCGAACTGGGTGTTGATCTGCACGGCTTTTTTGATGTCGATCGAACCATCTTTTGCCGGAGGGGTGTAATTGAGTTCGCACAGCCCGGCATGGCCGGTACCGGCGTTGTTCCACGGGTTGGAACTCTCCGCAGCGCCAGAGTCCATCAGCTCAACGACTTCCAGCTTGAGGCCGGGGTCGAGCTCTTTGAGCAGTACGGCAAGAGTGGCACTCATGATGCCTGCCCCAACCAATACCACATCGACTGCTTCGTTATGCGCCATTAACGCGTCTCCAAAATCTGCAGCACCAAATTGACGGCATACGATCCTGAGGTCAGATGCCTGGTAGCGGGGCTTTGTTCAAAGTTGTGCCCCGATAACCCTGGCCAGGATCTGCATGTCCGATTCTTCGCAATTCTTCGCATCATCACCGGAGGCCACCAAACGGACTTGAATCAAAGGTTCATCAGGGCAGCATGAACGCATTTTTCGGTCCGGTCAGCCATTCGACTATCGTCAAGGCACCCGGTTATGCAACCAAATCCGTAGCGGACAGGCTTCAGACTCCGGTCGTGGAGGCTGCGCAGCGGCAATCGATCCTGTGCAATAGGGCTGGGTCAGATGCTAATGGTGCATTTACAAACGCGTACCTGTTCATTTGCTCGCCACACTCTTGTGAAGTAGTGAAACCCGTTTTTTCGCGCTCTTTTGGAGGCGCGAACCTCAACCTCAAAAAGGGCTGCACAATGACAGCACCGGCAGATCACCGCATGCATCCTGAGGTGTTGGCGAGCGAAAGGTTCGAAAGAATCGAGCCTTTGTTCACTGACCAACACGCAATCTGCGCGCATATGACCTGTGTGGGCGGCTCTCTGTGGGCATTACGAAGGCGCTAATCCGGGGATTAGCCATGCTGCGAGGCCCGATCAGGAGACGTCCTTATAATCGGGGGGAGATTATAGCGATGAAACGACAGGAATTGATCGTATTAAGTGACTTTAATTCGGTTTTTGGTCAGGCCATGCGCAGATGGCGGGCTGCAGGTTGTCCGGCTTGACGAATGAGTCGTGCGTTGAAGGGCAGCGGCTGGTTCAGCCAGGATAGATTTTGCTCGGCGACTTCCACCCACTCCTGACCGACAGGGGGCTGGCTGCATTGCTTGAAGGCGCGGCAGATACCGGTGTTATCAACGCGTGCGTAGTGACGGTAGGTGGGGCGTTGGCTGAAGAGTGACCAGATAAAGTCCATGACGGGGCTCCCGGTTGGTTTAGGCGCAAGTGTGCACACCGCACATGACATCGTCGTGACGAGCGGGTTGCTGAACCATTGCATGGCTGTCGCGGTCCGATTTTCACTGGTTGGCGGTGCTGGGAGGCCGCTATACTGCGGCACATTTAGTGCCTGGCCCATTGGAGAGATGAGCATGCTGCGTCGCATTTTGTTTGGTTTGCTTGCTGTAACGAGTCTGACTCTGGTCGGCTGTGCCCACAGCCCGCAACAACTTAGCCCGCAACCCAAGCTGAACGCTCAGCTGGCACCGGTAGGTCGTGGTCAGCCCGTAGTTGTCCGTGTTGTTGATGGTCGCCCAAGCCCGACGCTGGGTACCCGTGGCGGTATGTATCCGGAAACCAGCGCTGTCAGCGTTTCCAGTGCTGACGTGCTGCCCAAGCTGCAGGCTCAGGCTGAAGCCGCCGTGCGTCTGCTGGGCTTCACTCCGTCGCCTAATGGCAGCGGTCCACAGCTGACGGTGACGCTGGCTGATCTGAAGTACCAATCGCCCAAAGAAGGTTTGTATGTGACTGAAGCGACTATCAGCACCACGTTCCGTGCCGAAGTGCAGAACAACGGTCGCAACTACGCAGGTCGTTATGCCGCTTCGCTGGATCAGCGGTTTGGCATGGCGCCGAATCAGGAAACCAACACTCGTCTGGTCAGCGATGTGCTGAGCGACGCCCTGACGCGTCTGTTCCAGGATCAAAC
Source organism: Pseudomonas caspiana (assembly GCF_040224095.2). Classification (NCBI taxonomy): domain Bacteria; kingdom Pseudomonadati; phylum Pseudomonadota; class Gammaproteobacteria; order Pseudomonadales; family Pseudomonadaceae; genus Pseudomonas; species Pseudomonas caspiana. Next base: position 942,916 of record NZ_CP167995.1, read on the forward strand.
CATCGGCAACACGCTGGCCCAGTAACACCAGCGCTGCTATAAAAAAAGCCCGGCTCTCTCACGAGATGCCGGGCTTTTTTTGGGGGGCTGAACTCAGTCTTCAGTAGGAGCCGGGCTTGCTCGCGATAAAGCTGTACACGATTTAACGTAAACCGCGTCCGGCCTTATCGCGAGCAAGCTCAGCTCCCAGGGTTGGAGTTTGTCCTTCCTATGATCTTCGTTCAGGCTCAAGCCGCCTGCTGATAAAAGTCCAGAAAGCTGAAGCCGGTCTGCAGATCCATGTCTGGCAGGTCGTGGTGTTGATGGCCGCCGAGGGCGCAGTATACGAGCCAGTGACGATCCTGAACATTGAACGACCAAGCGTCGATCAAGGCTTCCTGTTCGTCGCTTGGGGCGATCAGATAAAGGCGGTCCTGGTTTTTTGCGTGCAGCATGTGAAGCTCCATTAGGTCGAAGTTCTTCCTCGAAGGAGCCATACAGTGCCCGGATCACGTTACGTTCGCGTGACGGTGATAAAAATTGTTCGACAATTATCGTGCACAAAAAAGGCGCTGAACATCAGCGCCTTTTTTGAGCCGTCAGCGGAATCAGAGCGGGATACCCGCCTTGACCCGATACTGATTGCGGACTGGCGTTGCGTATTGCAGCACCAGGTAAGGGCGGTGCTCGGCGGGGCATTCGTCCAGGCGGCGCTGCCATTCTTCCTGCGCCTTGGCCAGCTCCGGCGCTGCGAACACATCTTTGGCCAATGGCACATTGAGGGACGGGTCGGCGTCTGCCCATTGTGCGTACGCCAGATAATGCACCGGGAACAGGCGATAGCCGCCGAGAATCTGCCGATCCATCTCAATGGCCAGCGCTTTGGTGTCTTCAAACAGTTCGGTAACCGGCGGCGCGAAGTTCACATGAACGCGGCCTTTATAGCCGGTGATGCCCAACGCAATGCTTACGTCGTCCTCGCCCGGCGCTTTACTGTAAGTGCCGGTCGTGGCTCGAATGTAAAGCTCGCGAGCCTTGGCGTGGTCGCAAGGGTCGTACTCATAGCTGATGGACACCGGCGTCAGGTTCAGTGACTGGATCACTTCGGCGAACGGCTCGTCCTTGCGACTCATGTGGAACATCTTGAGGATCGCCGACTCGGTACGGTCATCACCGTCCTTGGCGCGACCTTCCGCCTGGGCAATCCAGATCGACTGGCAGTCATTGCGAATCGAGTGGTTGATGTACGCCGACAGCAACTGATAGGCCGCCATCTTTTCTCTGCGTCCGGCGATGGAGCGGTGCACGATGAAGCTTTTGTTCAAGCGCATCAGGTCGCTGACAAACGGCTTTTGCAGCAGATTGTCGCCAATCGCGATACGCGGTGTTGGCAGGCCGGCGTGGTACACGGCGTAATTGACGAAAGCCGGATCCATCACGATGTCGCGGTGGTTGGCCAGAAACAGATAGGCGCTGCCGGATTTGAACTGCTCGACACCGGTGTAGGTCACACCGTCGGTAGCGCGCTCAATGGTGTGGTCGACGTAGTATTCGACCTTGTCCTGCAAGGTAGCGACCGAATTGATACCGACGAACTGACGGCGCAGTTTGCGGGCAATGATCGGTTGTAATGCCCAGCCCAAAGCGCCCGCAAGTTTCGGGAAGCGAAAGCGGGTCAGGATCGATAGAAATTCTTTGTCGCTGAGCAAACGCTCAAGTACCGCCGAGACTTCAGCGTCGTTGTAAGGTCGGATGGCATCAAATTCGCCCATCATGCTCTCTTGTAAGGGTGACAAAAATAGGGGAGGCCAGGTCTGGCAATTGCGTCCAGACTCTATCGGAGCCTTCAAAGAGCGCGATTATACGCACAACTGAACCCGGAGACCGCGATGCAGGAAATTCAGAGTTACGACTGCCCTTACTGCGGGGAGCCCGTTGAAGCCGTGCTGGATCTTTCTGGCGGTGATCAGCAGTACATAGAAGATTGCCCGGTATGCTGTCGCCCCATCGTGTTCGACCTGCAAACCGATGGTGAAGACTGGAGTCTGGACGTTCGCAGCGAGAACGAATAATGCAGAAAGTCTACGAGCCGGAAAACCTGATGGAAGGTGAGCTGTTACAAGGCATGCTCGCCAGCGAAGGTATTGAAGCGTACTTGACCGGTGGACATTTGTTGGGAGCGTTGGGTGAGTTGCCAGCTCTTGGGCTATTAGGGTTACTAGTGGATAACGATCAGGTCGAGCGGGCGCGGCAGTTGATCACTGAGTACAATGCGGCGCTGCCCTTCTCTGGAGGGGAGCCCGGTGAAGAACCCGATAATTTTCCTGATGTGCTGGTGTGTTGAGCCGGACATGCATCCTGTTTCTAATGATTGATACATCCAAAAGAGTCTTACTGCCCCATGTGTGGACGTTATGCGCTGTTTCGTTGGACGCCCGCTTTTGCGGCTTTGCCCGGTTTTCCGGCGGACCAACAGGCGCAATGGAATATTTCGCCAGCCGACTCGGTGCTTATGCTGCGTGCGGTCGCCGGGACTGAAGGCGATCTTGAGTTGGCCCGTGCGCGCTGGGGGTTGACCCCGCCCTGGTTGACCGATCTTTCCCGTACACCGGCGCATGCCCGCGCCGAGACGTTGGCCGAGCAGCCGATGTTTCGTGAGGCCTTTCGCTTACGCCGTTGCCTGCTACCCGCCAATGGCTTTTATGAATGGCGCGGCACCACGCGCAAGCGACCATTCTGGCTGACGCCGGGGGAGGGTTCGGCGCTGTTTTTTGCAGCGATCTGGGAGGCTTATCCGGTGCAAGGCCACACGTATCTGAGCGTTGCGGTCGTTACCCAGCTAGCGGCCAGTCAGCGGCGGCCGTTGATTCTCGACGCGCAAGGGCAAAAGGACTGGTTGGCTGCCGATACGCCGTTGCCGACCTTGCAAGCTCTGCTCGCCGCCCCGCAAACCGCGCTCCGCGAGCGCCCGCTGGCGAATCTGATCAATGATCCCAAGCTTAACGCGCCTGAGTGTCTGACGCCGTTGTGATCGTGGGACCGGCTTTAGCCGGGAAGAGGCGGTTACAGTCACTAAAAGTGTGTCGTCAGACTGCTGCTTTCCTGACTAAAGCCGCTTCCACGTCGCCTATCACCTTTGCACGCCTACAGGAACCAATGTGTGACCAGGCGGACAAACTTGGCTGTCAGCCAGCATCTGGCGCATCCATCGTTCACCGCCTAGGATGAGCGCCATGTTCAGAGGGAGATCCATCATGCGTCAGAAATTTGCTCTATGTGCCTTGAGCGCAGCCTTGCTGCTCGGCGGCTGTCAGGCCGTGAACACCACCAGCGGCGATTCGGTCGGTGTAGAGCGCAAGCAATACATGTTCAGCATGCTCTCGACCGATGAGGTCAATCAGATGTATGCCCAATCCTATAAAGAAACGGTGGGCGAGGCTTCGACCAAGGGTGTCCTGGATACCACGAGTGCCAATGCCAAGCGCGTGCATGCGATTGCCGACCGGCTGATCGGTCAGGCACCTAAACTGCGTCCGGATTCCGCGCAGTGGCAGTGGGAAGTGAACCTGATCAAAAGTGATGAGTTGAACGCCAACTGCGGACCTGGCGGCAAGATCATTTTCTACACCGGCCTGATCGATAAACTGAAGCTCACAGACGACGAAATCGCTGCGGTGATGGGCCATGAAATTGCTCATGCCTTGCGCGAGCATGGGCGTGAGTCGATGTCCAAGGCCTATGGTGTGGCCATGGCCAAACAAGGGGCGGGCGCCATTCTGGGGTTGGGGCAGGACAGCATGGCGCTGGCCGATACCGTAGTTAATTACAGCCTGACCTTGCCTAACAGCCGCAGCAACGAAAATGAAGCTGACCTGCTTGGCCTGGAGCTGGCGGCACGTGCCGGTTACAACCCGAACGCTGCTATCACGTTATGGCAGAAAATGACCGAGAACTCCGGCGGCTCACAGCCTGAATTCATGAGCACTCACCCTGCTTCGGAGAGCCGTATTGCTTCATTGCAGGCAGCGATTCCCAAGGTGATGCCGTTGTACAACGCCGCCCCTAAGTCCTGATACAACGCAGGTCCCTGTAGGAGCTCACGAGCAGCGCGAGTCAGCGATAGCGTCCTGCCTGATACACCGTTATCGCGGCCTCGCGTTGCTCATGCGCTCCTACAGAAATATGTAGTTGTGTAGGTCACTCCGTGGCGCGAACAAGTTCACCCCTACAGGTTCGTCTTATACCCAGCCACTCACCTGCATTGCCTTGTAAACCGCTACCAGGGCAAGCACGAAGAAAGCGCTCGCAGCCAGGCGGCGTATCAAGGTCAGAGGAAGTTTTTCGGCGGCGAAATTACCTGCCAGCACCACCGGAACGTTGGCCAGCAACATACCTACCGTGGTGCCGATAATCACTAGCCACAGATAAGAATATTGCGCGGCGAGCATGACCGTGGCGATCTGTGTCTTGTCACCGATTTCCGCAATAAAAAACGCGATCAGAGTGGTCATGAACGGGCCGAACTTGCGTGCGGTGTTGGCCTCGTCGTCATCCATCTTGTCCGGGACCAGAGTCCACAAAGCGGTCGCGGTGAAACTCGCAGCAAGAATCCAGTGCAAGGTGGCGTCGGAGAAGAAGCTGCTGAACCAGGCACCAACAGCGCCCGCGGCGGCGTGGTTAGCCAGGGTTGCGGCGACGATGCCCGCAATGATTGGCCATGGCTTGCGAAAGCGAGCTGCCAGAATGAGGGCAAGGAGTTGGGTCTTGTCACCGATCTCGGCAAGCGCGACTACAGCGGTGGGGACCAACAAGGATTCCAGCATCAGGTTTTCCTAAGGGGCGGGTCGACACGGCTATGACACGTACAGCCTCCCCGCCCCGGGTAAGGTGTTCGTGTCATAGGTCTTGTCAAACCACCGATCCGTCTGAGCGGATTCGGGGTCGTACGCACCATGGTCTGAGGACCAAGTATGTTGATGCGTACCGGACGAGCGTGGCGCTCGTGGGAGACTACTCCCCTAGGACGGAGCGGATTCTGCCTTCAGCTTTCGCTTTGGGCAAGTGCTTATTTTCAAGCCCGCTTGGCGCGGTAGATTCTGAAGCCGTTACCTTCAGCCTTGATCGCACACACGCCAAAATGCTCTTCGATTATGGGTTGGTACTTCAGGAAGCTATTGGCGACTAGCCGAAGTTCGCCACCTGATTTCAGATGTTGGCGTGCTTTTCTCAGTAGGTTTTCCGTTGCCTTGTAGTCGGTATGAACCCCGACATGAAACGGTGGATTGCTCAAAATAGTGCTTAGGCCCATGGGTGCAGCGTCGATACCGTCGCCGGTCAGAACTTCGGCCTCAAGCCCGTTCGCAGCAAGGGTCAGGCGCGTGCTGGCAGTGGCGAAAGCATCGACATCGAGCATGATTACGTTGTTATGCGGGTAGCGACGTTTTACCGCAGCCCCCAGCACGCCAGCGCCACAACCGAAGTCGAGCAAATTGCCGCTGGGTAGTTTGTCAATATGTTGCAGGAGTAGCGCTGAGCCACGATCGAGGCGCCCGTGGCTGAACACGCCGGGCAGGCTGACGACCTTCAACGGACCGTCTTCCATTTCGATTTCGTAATGCTGGGCAAGGCTTTCCAGCTCAAGAGCCTCGGGCGCCTGCTCGACGGTGACTTGCCAGAGCTGGCAGTGGCGGGCGCTGTCCAGCTTGCGGGCACGGCCAAACGGGGACAGTTGTTTCGCGGCGGCTTCGATACCACTGCGTTTTTCGCCTACCAGAAACAATTCACGGCCTGCCAGTCGAGAGGCCAGGGCGTTGAGCGCGTAGTTGGTCAGGTCACGCGCTTTTGGCAGGAACAGCACCGCGCTGTCAAACGGCTGCTCTGAGACATTCACGCCGAAATGGGTACGACCTTCGAAGCGAGCATCCAGCGCGGCTTGATCACCAGCATGCCAGCACCAGCCATGAGCTTGCGGCAAACGTCCAAGCAAATCGTCAGCAGGCAGACCCGCCAGCAGCAGGGAGCCCTGAAACAACTCGGCCTGACGGAGTAACACTTCACTGCGCGGGTCCATGGTGGGCTCCTCGAAAAAGCGCGGAGTCTAACAGTTTGAAGCCGACAACGGCGGTGCTATCCCGTGAATTGAAATGCATCCTGCAGGAGCGCACGAGCAACGCGGCCTCGCGGTGCTCGTGCGCTCCTGCAGGTCTTGCGTATGACATGCGTCGTAGCGGGCGCTGCGGCCTAACTCACCACTCGAACCGGCTCGCCTGCAAAGAACCCCAGAGCATTTTCAGTCACCTGGCTGACGATCCGCTGGCGTGCTTCGCGAGCCCCCCAGGCACTGTGAGGCGTAATGATCAGGCGCGGAATGTCGCCTGCCAGCAGCGGATTACCTGCGCTGGGTGGTTCAACCGTGAGCACGTCGGTAGCAGCACCGCCCAAGTGACCCTTACGCAGCGCATCGGCCAGCGCTTGCTCGTTGATCAGCCCGCCGCGAGCGGTGTTGATCACATAGGCGTGTGGCTTGAGCAGACTCAGTTCGTGGGCGCCGAGCATGTCGCGGGTGTCGTCGTTGAGCGGACAATGCAAGGTCAGGGCATCGACCTGTGGCAGAAGCTCTTCAAGTGGCAAACGATCCGGGCGGGCAGGGCGGCCAGGGATTTGTCCCAACAAGACACGCATGCCGAAGGCTTCGGCCAGTTTTGCAACGGCACCCCCCAGTTCCCCGTGACCCAGCAGGCCCAATGTCTTGCCTTCCAGCTCCACGATAGGAAAGTCCAGCAGGCAGAACTGTTTCGACTTCTGCCACTGGCCTTGCTGCACTGCTTGCTGGTAATCCGGCAGGCTCGTCGCCAGTGCCAACAGCAGCATCAAGGTATGTTGGGCCACCGACGGGGTGCCGTAGCCTTGGCAGTTGCATACGGTAACGCCGTGATGACGGGCTGCGGCCAGGTCGATGTTATTTGTGCCGGTGGCAGTCACCAGCACCAGCTTGAGGTCGGGGCATGCCGCGAACGTGTCGGAATCGATCACGATCTTGTTGCTGATAGCCACCTGCGCACCCTGCAAGCGTTCGATCACCTGATCTGCGCTGGTGCTGGTGTGCAGCGTCAGTTCACTGAAGCATTCACGCAGCGCGCTGAAGTCCAGATCGCCCAGATCCAAAGACGTGTAGTCGAGAAAAACTGCCTTACCGTGATTGCTCATCAGCTGTACCTGTTAATGGACGCATTGAAGGCTTAATGTGGCTAGCCTAACAGAGCGAAACGCTTGCTTACATTTTTGGCCGGCTTAACTTTTGCCAGCTTATTTTTCGGAGAACCATCATGTACTGGGCCGAGTTTCTCACCGTTGCCTTGATTCACTTGCTCGCTGTCGCCAGCCCTGGCCCCGATTTCGCGGTGGTTGTGCGGGAAAGCGTTGCTCATGGGCGCAAAGCGGGCACCTATACCGCCATGGGCGTGGGCACGGCGATCTTTTTACATGTTGGCTATTCGCTGCTCGGGATTGGCTTGATCGTTTCGCAATCGATCGTTTTGTTCAACGCGCTCAAGTGGGCCGCTGCGGCTTACCTGCTTTACATCGGCTTCAAAGCGCTGCGGGCTAAGCCAGCCAGTGCCAGCGATGCACCGGTCAACGTTGCAGCGGGTGAGCGCACGGCTCGTGGCGCGTTTACTAGCGGCTTCATCACGAACGGCTTGAATCCCAAGGCAACGCTGTTTTTCCTGTCGTTGTTCACCGTAGTTATCAACCCGCACACGCCGCTGTGGGTGCAGGCCGGTTATGGCGTGTACCTGGCGGTCGCGACGGGGCTGTGGTTTTGCATGGTGGCGCGCCTGTTTAGCCAAGAGCGCGTACGCGCAGGCTTTGCGCGCATGGGGCACTGGTTTGATCGGGCCATGGGTGGCGTGCTGGTTGCTTTGGGCTTGAAGCTGGCGCTGACTGAGAGTCATTGATACAGCTAGAGATGCAATTGTCGCGTGGCAGACATTCGATCTGGAGCTCACCTCGTAATCTCGGTGAGCTCCAGGAGTTTAGCCAGTTCATAAGTTTGCAATGTGTTTGCCAGAAGATGCAGAGCATCAGGGGAAGCAGGTGACAACCCGTTCTCAGAAATCATCCCTTTGGCTGATTTGACTGGCGAGGTACCGCTCTAGAGTCCATATTTCAAGCCACGCCTGTGCCCTTTGAAAAGGAGCTCTTATGTTGCAGACCCGCGTTATTCCGCCAGCCGAAGGTGCCTATCAATATCCTCTGTTGATCAAGCGGCTATTGATGTCAGGCAGCCGTTACGAAAAAACCCGGGAAATCGTCTATCGCGACACCGTTCGCTATACCTATCCAGAACTGATCGAACGCGTCTGCCGGTTGGCAAATGTGCTCAGTGCCGCAGGCGTAAAAGCTGGCGATACTGTGGCGGTGATGGACTGGGACAGCCATCGTTACCTTGAGTGCATGTTCGCCATTCCGATGATTGGCGCGGTGGTTCACACCATCAACGTCCGGCTCTCCCCGGATCAGATCGTCTACACGATGAACCATGCCGAAGATAAGTTCGTGCTGGTCAACAGTGAGTTTGTCGGCCTGTATCAGGCAATGGCCGGGCATCTGACCACCGTCGAGAAAACTCTGCTACTGACGGACTTGCCGGAAAAGACTGCTGAATTGCCCAATCTGGTGGGCGAATACGAGACGCTGCTGGCCCAAGCCAGTGCCCAGTATGAATTCGAAGACTTCGATGAAAACTCCGTCGCCACGACTTTCTACACCACCGGCACCACGGGTAATCCTAAAGGCGTGTATTTCAGCCATCGCCAGTTGGTGCTGCACACCTTGGGTCTGGCAACCGGTTTAGGCAGCGTCGAAGGATTGCTGCGAACCGGTGACGTTTACATGCCCATCACGCCAATGTTTCACGTTCATGCCTGGGGCATGCCTTACGCGGCGACCATGCTGGGCGTCAAACAGGTTTATCCCGGTCGCTATGACCCTGAGTTTCTGGTCGAGCTATGGCGCAAGGAGAAGGTCACCTTTTCCCATTGCGTGCCAACCATCATGCAGATGGTGCTCAACGCAAAAGCTGCGCAGGGCGTCGATTTCGGCGGCTGGAAGATCATTATCGGAGGCAGCTCGCTGAACCGGACGCTGTATGAAGCGGCCAAGGCGCGAGGCATTCAGCTGACTGCCGCTTATGGCATGTCCGAGACTGGCCCGTTGATCTCGGTTGCGCATCTCAACGATGAGTTGCGCGCTGGCAGCGAGGACGAGCGCGTCACGTATCGAATCAAGGCAGGCGTGCCTGGCGTATTAGTGGACGCGGCAATCGTTGATGAAGACGGGAATTTCCTCCCGGCCGATGGTGAGACCATGGGCGAGCTGGTTCTGCGCGCACCGTGGCTGAGCGAAAGTTATTACCAAGAGCGGCACAAAGGTGCCGAAATGTGGGCAGGTGGCTGGCTGCACACCGGTGATGTGGCTACGCTCGACAGCATGGGCGTGATCGATATTCGCGACAGGATCAAGGATGTCATCAAGACCGGTGGCGAATGGATCTCGTCCCTGGCTCTGGAAGATTTATGCAGTCGCCATCCCGGGGTTCGTGAGGTGGCCGTGGTCGGAATCGCGGATCCGCAGTGGGGAGAACGGCCTTTCGCATTGTTGGTGGTGCGTGAAGGGCATAGCGTCGAGGCAAAGGATTTGAAGGAGCACCTCAAACCTTTCGTCGAGCTGGGGCATATCAATAAGTGGGCGATCCCGCACCAGATCGCGGTTGTTACTGAAATTCCCAAGACCAGCGTCGGCAAGCTCGACAAGAAGCGTATGCGGCTGGATATCATCGAATGGCAAAACACCAACAGCAGCTTCCTTTCGACGCTCTGACGTGTCGGGTAAGGTGAATACGGCACTTATTTCACCTTGCCCGGGTCTGAGCCGTGCCGCGCCGAGCGCGGCTTGTGGGACTTGTACCGGCCGAGCAAGCGCTTGGCTTGCCAAATCTGCAAATTAGGCCATTCTCCCCACGAGCCCGCTGACGTCATCGGGCGCAAATACGCGCGGCAGAGAGTCTTGAACTGCAAATCACACTTTAGAGGGATCAAGCAGTGCGACCTGCTGGCTATAGTCGGTATCAGGGGCTGGTTAAAAACGAATGAAGATACTGATCCGTTGTAACCTTCTGGGTTACCCGATGAGCGTTGGACTGTCTGTCGAAAGATCGACTGTGCCGTTTTTAGCAGTACCACTGCCAAAACAATAAAAAACACATGGAGTAGCGTCGATGACATCAGCAAACCAGTTCTGGCGCCGGGCAAAACTGCCTCTGGCCGTCAGTCTCGCTTCTACGCTCGCCGGTCCTGCTTTCGGCGTCAGCTTCAACATTGGCGAAATCGAAGGCAAGTTCGACTCGTCGCTCTCCGTGGGCGCCAGTTGGTCTACCGAGAAAGCCAACAAGAATCTCATCGGTTCCAACAACGGCGGGCATGGCCTGTCGCAGACGTCCGATGACGGCCACTTGAACTTCAAACGCGGTGAAACGTTTTCGAAAATCTTCAAGGGTATTCACGATCTTGAGTTGAAGTACGGCGACACCGGTGTGTTCGTACGTGGCAAATACTGGTACGACTTTGAACTCAAGGACGAGAACCGCGAGTTCAAGGACATCAGCGACTCCAATCGCAAGGAAGGCGCGAAGTCTTCCGGCGGGCAGCTTCTCGACGCCTTCGTTTATCACAACTACAGCATCGGCGATGAGCCAGGTTCGGTGCGTTTCGGTAAGCAGGTAGTCAGTTGGGGGGAGAGTACCTTCATCCAGGGCGGTATCAACAGCATCAACCCGGTCGACGTGTCCGCGTTCCGTCGTCCTGGCGCGGAAATCAAGGAGGGCTTGATTCCGGTCAACATGTTCTACCTTTCGCAAAGCATTACTGAGAATTTTTCCGCAGAAGGTTTTTACCAGATTGAGTGGGACCAGACCGTTACCGATAACTGCGGCACGTTCTTCTCGCAGCCGGATGTGATTTCGGATGGCTGCGACGGCAATCTTGCGGTATTACGCAGTCAGGCCGGGCTGAACAGTTCGCTTGCAACTGCAGGTCTACCCGCTGGTGCGCGTGCCGGGGTCTTTAATGCGTTAGCTTCACAAGGTGTGAACTGGGGGAGCCCGGATGAAGGTGCAGTGGTACGTCGAGGGCCTGATCGCGATGCCCGCGATAGCGGTCAGTTCGGCGTTGCCATGCACTATAACTTTGAGCCACTAGACACTGAGTTTGGTGCCTACTTCATGAATTACCACAGTCGTGCGCCCATTTTCAGCGGGCGGGGCGCACCGGCCAGTGCATACGATCCTTCGGGACTCATCGCTTCCCTTGGGCCTTTGGCCGGTGTTCCTGGTCTGGTCCAGCAACTGATGCCGCTCGTGGTTGCTGCCAACTCCAGCTACTACGTCGAATACCCCGAAGATATTCATCTCTATGGCTTGAGCTTCTCCACCACACTGCCAACCGGCACTGCATGGAGTGGAGAGCTCAGCTACCGGCCAAATGCTCCGGTGCAGATCAACACAACGGACATCCTGTATTCGGGTATCACCCCTCTGGACTCAACGGTATCGCCATTGCAGGGCAGTGCCGATACCGACCAAAAAGGTTATCGCCGTAAAGAAATTACTCAGTTGCAGACCACTTTCACTCAGTTCTTCGATCAAGTCATGGGCGCCGAGCGTCTGACTTTGGTGGGTGAAGTCGGCTGGACGCACGTTGGCGGGCTGGAAAGCACTTCAAAAATTCGTTATGGCCGTGATCCAAGTTATGGGCCCGGGCCGCTGGCGAATGGTCGTTGCGCCTCACTTAACGCCGGTACGCTCACTGGCGCTGCGCAAAATAACCTCACCCGCTATTGCGAAGACGACGGCTTCACCACCTCTAACTCCTGGGGTTATCGCGCCCGCGCCATCTGGGATTATAACAGCGTATTTGCCGGGGTGAACCTGCGTCCAAACGTTGCTTGGTCTCATGACGTGAAAGGCTATTCGCCGGGTCCTGGCGGTAACTTCGAAGAAGGCCGCAAGGCAGTAAGTCTGGGGCTGGATGCCGAGTATCAGAACACTTATACGGCTGCTCTTGCGTACACCAACTTCTTCGATGGGAAGTACACCACGGTTGATGATCGCGATTTCGTGTCGCTCAGCTTTGGCATGAACTTCTAAGAACACGGTTTTTCAGGACGACGATGAATATGAAAATAACAAAAAATCTGTTGCAAGTCGGTGTGCTCGGGTTGTCGCTGCTGGCAACCGGTGTCATGGCCGCGGTGTCTGAATCTGAAGCAGCAAAGCTTGGGACTACGCTCACGCCCATGGGGGCTGAAAAGGCCGGTAATGCCGCCAACACTATTCCTGCCTGGAGCCCAATGCCCAAGAATGCCGGGGCGGTAGATGCCAAAGGCTTCCTCGCCAACCCGTACGCCAACGAGAAGCCACTGTTTACGATCACCGCTGCTAACGTAGAGCAGTACAAGGCTAATCTGGCCCCGGGTCAGTATGCGATGTTCAAGCGCTACCCGGAAACCTTCAAAATGCCGGTCTACCCGTCCCATCGCGGAGCGACCGTGCCCGATGACGTGTCAGCGGCCATCAGGAAAAATGCCACCAATACCAAGCTCGTAGGTGGTGGTAACGGTCTGGAAAACTTCGACACGGCGGTGCCGTTCCCGATTCCTCAAAGTGCTACGGAAATCATCTGGAATCACATCGGGCGTTATCGTGGGGGGAGCGTGAAGCGTCTGGTGACCCAGGCGACTCCGCAGCCTAACGGTTCATACAGCCTGGTGTATTTCAGCGATCAGTTCGTGTTTCGCGACAAAATGAAGGACTACGATCCAAAGAACCCTGGCAACGTATTGTTCTATTTCAAGCAGGAAGTCACCGCGCCGGCGCGTCTGGCCGGTAGCGTGCTGCTGGTGCACGAAACCCTTAATCAGGTAGCCGAGCCGCGTTCTGCCTGGCTCTATAACGCAGGGCAACGTCGGGTCCGCCGTGCTCCGCAGGTCTCCTATGACGGACCGGGCACCGCCGCTGACGGTTTGCGCACGTCCGATAACCTGGACATGTACAACGGCGCACCGGATCGCTATGACTGGAAACTGGTCGGCAAGCAGGAAATGTACATTGCTGCCAACAGCTACAAGCTGGACGATCCTAAGCTCAAGTACGCTGACATCATCAAGGCCGGGCATATCAATCAGGACCTGGCCCGCTATGAACTACGGCGCGTGTGGCACATCACCGCAACGCTCAAAGAAGGGCAACGCCACATTTACGCCAAGCGTGACTTCTTCATCGATGAAGACACTTGGCAGGCAGCGGTCATTGACCACTACGACGGTCGTGGTCAGCTCTGGCGTGTTGCCGAAGCTCACGCCGAAAACTACTACGACAAACAAGTGCCGTGGTATGCCCTCGAAGCCCTGTATGACCTGCAATCGGGTCGCTATCTGGCACTGGGCATGAAGAACGAAGAGAAGCGTGCCTACGACTTCGGCTTCACCGCGACCACCAGTGAGTTCACGCCTAATGCGCTGCGTCAGGAGGGCGTGCGCTGATAACGGTCTCGATTCTGCATACGAGCTGCAGAAGGCTGCGAAGGTATTTGTCTTGACACATCGCAATCGCAGCCTGCGGCATATCCTGCAGGCCTGATCTCCAAAGCCCCTTAGCAGGGGCTTTTTTATGGGTGTGTATTCGGTTCGATGATTGTAGGGAAATTGTTACAGTCTTTTCCTGGCTCGCCTTCAAAACGGCTGACTTACCGGCTAGTCTGCTGAGCATTCGCCAAGCCGATAAGACCTCAATAAGAGCCGGCCATGACTGACCTGTCCCGTTTGCAAGGCTTCGCAGGCAACGCGGTTCCCGCGCTGGAGGGGCGATTTTTTCGTCCCCCCTTGCCTGACGGCTATGTAGTGCGTGAACGTTTATGCACACGATTGGCTGCCGGTCTATCCGGGCGGCTTTTGTTGGTCAGTGCACCGGCAGGTTTCGGCAAGAGTTCGTTGGCGGTGGAGTTTTGTCAGAACCTCCCCGAGCAGTGGCAAAGTGTGTGGTTGGGCCTTAGTTCACGCGACAGCGATCCGGGACGGTTTCTTGAGCGCCTGCTCGGCGCGTTGCAACAGTTTTTCCCGCAGTTGGGCGCTCAAGCGCTAGGTTTGTTGAAGATGCGTCAGCGTCATCAACCCTTCGCTTTTGAAGAGTGGCTCGATGGTTTGCTGGATGAGCTATCGATGCATCTGATGCTGGGTAAACCCCTGCTGCTGGTTCTGGATGACTACCATTTGGCGCAGGGTTCGGTACTGGACCGCTGCTTGCAGTTTTTTCTCAATCATCTCCCTGCCGGACTGGTCATCATGGTCACCAGCCGTCAGCGTCCTGAATGGCATTTGGCGCGTTTGCGACTTTCGCGGCAACTCGTGGAGCTTAACGAGCATGACCTGCGCCTGACTCATGCCGAATCGCTGGCGTTGTTGGGGCAGGGCAAACGTCCGCTGGACGCCGATGCGCTGCAAAGCCTCATTGAGCGCAGTGAGGGTTGGGTCGCCGGGCTGCGCTTCTGGTTGCTGGCGGCCTCTGAAGTGGGAACCGGTAACGAGTTGCCACACGCGCTGCATGGCGGCGAAGGGCTGATTCGCGACTACTTGCTTGAAGAAGTTATTGAATGCCTGCCTGGGGATGTGCAGGCTTTCCTGTACGACACCGCGTGCCTGGAGCGTTTTTGCTTTGAGTTGTGCGACGCCGTCAGAGACAGCCATGACAGCGCGCAAATGCTCCGTTACTTACAAGCGCACCAAGTGTTTTTGGTTCCTCTGGATGAGCACGGCCTTTGGTACCGCTATCACCATTTATTCTCTGACCTGCTACGTGCCAGGACCCAGGCCGGGCCGCCACAGAACCGCTTGCATTTGAATGCCTGTCGCTGGTTCAGCGATCAGGGCTTGCTGGATGAAGCGGTTGAGCAGGCGCTGCGGGCCGGGCATCTGGATGTTGCCGCCAATCTGGTGCAGAACCTCTCCGAAGAGCAATTGCTGGCCGAGCAGAACGTCGGCATGTTGTTACGCTGGAAAATGGACCTGCCCGACAGCTTGCTGATCAGTACCCCGAGGCTGATCGTGCTGTATGCCTGGGCGCTGGGCTTGGCTTGTCAACTCGATGCGGCCGAAGAGCTGGCCGAGCACCTCAGTCGCTTTTTGCCAGCCCCGTCTGCGACGGCGCAAACGTCCATGCTTGCTCAATGGTTGGCGCTGAGCGGGATCATCGCTAGGGGACGGGGTGATACCGAAAAGACCCGGCGCTATTGCAGTGAGGCCTTGTTGAGCCTCCCGCGCAAACGCTACGGGCAACGCTTGATGTGCCTTTCGACACTGGCCAATCTGGCGATAACCGAAGGGGATCTATGGCGTGCCCGCGCCTTGAACCGTGATGCGCTTGAGTTGGCGCAGCGGGTCGCCAATCCGTTGTTTGAAGCACTCGCACATTACGACCGTGCCCGCGCGTTGCAGGCCCGAGGTGAAATAGTGCGTGCGCTGGATGAGGTCCGCCACGGACTTCAACGCTTGAAAGGTTTGTCGGCGCAACGGCTGTATGCAGTTCGTGCACGACTCACACTGTATGAAGGATATTTACTGACTCTGCGTCTGCAAAATGACACCGGACGCGCTCAGCTGTTAGCCGGTCTTGCCGAAGCTCGGGCTTGCCGGGATATCAGCGTGCTGATCGGCCACTGTGTGATCGCCGGGCTGCTTGGACGAGAAGGACGTTTTGCCGAGGCGTTTGCGGAGTTGTCTGAAGCCGAACGGCTGATGCACATCTGGGATGTACCGTCGATTTACTATCTGGCGATGATCACGCTGGTCAAATGCGAGCTATGGCTGGCCCAAGGCCGACTGGATCTGGCCGAAGCCTGGCTGCTGCGATTGACGCAGACCTACAGCGGCGAAACACCAGCATCCTCGCCTGAATGCCATCCTCAACTGGCGCATTACGTAGAGTTGCAGTGCGCCGCTCTTGAGCGCGCCCAAGGGCAGGCTGAGGCTTGCATGCAACGGCTCCAGCGGCTGGAGATCCATGCCCAGAGTGTTGATGGTCAGCTTTTGAAGCTGACCGCGCTGGTCCAGCAAATGATGCTGCTAATGGGCTCCGGTCACGAATCCAAGGCTCGTGCTTTGGTTGATCAAAGCCTGCGCGCAGCCACTGGCGGGGCGTTGCTGCCGTTTTATGAGTTGATTGAGCATCATCCGGGCTGGTTGCGTGAACAACTGCTGCAAGCTGTCCCGTGTGCAACGCGTGATGCGTTGCTGGAAAAAATCCCGGCAATGGTGAGTGCTGCGCCTCGGGAGAGCAGCGACCTACCGCATGCCACCGATATTCTCAGCGTTCGGGAGCTAAGTGTTCTGCAATTGATCGCGCAAGGCTGCTCAAATCAGGAAATCAGCGACCAGCTTTTCATTTCTCTGCACACCGTCAAAACCCACGCCAGCCATATCAACGGCAAATTGGGTGTCGAGCGCCGAACCCAAGCGGTCGCCCGCGCGCAGGAGTTGGGGCTGTTAGGCTGACGTTAGTGAGTCGCGCAAACCCTGGACTCCATCCATAAGTCATCGACGTTGGCGATGCCCCAATATGCCGGTGTTTTATTTTCAGGATAGTGTCCTGTTCATGAGGGATACCCAGATTGATTACCCTGGGTTCCTTGGAAAGCAAATGAAAACGCCCGAAATGTCGGGGCGTTTTCATTGTGCAGTAGAGCTGTGGCTCAGGCGATCAGATCGTTCGCCGTGAAGCTGACGACGCCCAGCAGGTGGATTTCAAAATCGCTGCTCAAATTGCCGTTGATGTTGCCTGAAAGCACCTCATCGACAAACCGCAGCTGCCCGGCGCCGGTGAACTCACCCGTACCGATGAAGGTAAATGGGTTGACCCCTTTGACCAGGATATTGGCGTCCAGTTTTGTCAGGTCAATTTTGTCGCCTTGAGCACTGTTGAAGTCAGTGATGACGTCACGTTTGTCAGTCAGTCCAAGCTCACTCAGCAGATTGAAGACGAATGTGTCTGCCCCCAAACCGCCCGTAAGCGTGTCGGTGCCCAAGCCCCCGAACAGCAGATCGTCGCCATCACCGCCGTCCAGCCTGTCGTTGCCTGTGCCTCCGTCGAGACGATCATTGCCCGCGCCACCTCGCAACTCATCATTACCCAGGCCACCGCTGAGGATGTTGTCACCGGCGTTGCCGACCAGCAGATTGTTCAGGGCATTGCCGGTGCCGTTCAGGTTATCGCTGCCGGTGAGGGTCAGGTTCTCCAGATTGGCGCCCAGGGTCCAGTTGACCGAGGATTCGACGGTGTCGATTTCAGTGATCAACTTGCTGGTTTCGACAATCACGTCTTTGAGGTTGTCGACCACATAGGTGTCGTTGCCCAGGCCGCCGGTCAGGGTATCGATGCCAAGGCCGCCGTCCAGACGGTTATCACCACTGTTGCCGGTGATGCGGTTGTTCAAAGCGTTGCCGGTGCCGCCAAGATTGTCCGTGCCGGTAAGGATCAGGTTTTCAACGTTGGCGCCCAGCGCATAGCTGATGGAGGCCTGCACGGTGTCGATCTCGGCGAGCAGGGCGCTGGTCTCAACGACTACATCGCCGACGTTATCGACGATGTACGTGTCATTGCCCAGCCCACCGATCAGGGTATCGGCACCGGCCTTGCCATCCAGAATGTTGGCGGCATTATTGCCGGTCAAGGTGTTGTCTTGGCCGTTGCCGGTCAGGCTGATGGCGGCTGCGCCCAGCAAAACGCCGTCCTCCACGAAATCGCTGAGGGTGTAGCTGACCGTGGTCTGCACTGTGTCGCGGCCTTCGCCGTCGAGTTCGGTCACAACATCCTTGATGTTATCAACAATGTAGGTGTCATCACCGGTGCTACCGATCAGCGTATCGATACCCGCGCCGCCGTTAAGGGTGTCGTTGCCAGCACCGCCATTGAGGATATTGGCGAAAGCGTTGCCGATAAGGATGTTGTTCTGGTCGTTACCGATGACATTGAACAGGCCAGCGCCCAGCAGCGTGACATTTTCCACGTTGCGCAGGTTGTTATTGCTCAGGTCCACCATGTTGTTGATCGCGGTGGCTGCGAAGCTAATGTTCAGGGTATCGGCTCCCTGATTGGTTAGCTCTTCAAGCAGGGTCAATTCGGCAAACTGGTCCAGCACATAGGTGTCGTTACCATCGCCACCTTTCAGGGTGTCGATGCCTGCACCACCGTTGAGGATGTTATTCCCTGCGTTGCCGATCAACACGTTGGCCACGGCATTGCCTGTACCATTCAGGTTATCGCTGCCGGTGAGGGTCAGGTTCTCCAGATTGGCGCCCAGGGTCCAGTTGACCGAGGACTCGACGGTGTCGATTTCAGTGATCAGCTTGCTGGTTTCGACAATCACGTCTTTGAGGTTGTCGACCACATAAGTGTCGTTGCCCAAGCCGCCGGTCAGGGTATCGATGCCAAGGCCGCCGTCCAGACGGTTGTCACCACTGTTGCCGGTGATACGGTTATTCAGCGCGTTGCCACTGCCGCCAAGATTGTCCGTGCCGGTAAGGATCAGGTTTTCAACGTTGGCGCCCAGCGTGTAGTTGATGGAAGTCTGTACGGTGTCGATTTCGTTGAGCAGGGCGCTGGTCTCAACCACTACATCGCCGACGTTATCGACGATGTACGTGTCATTGCCCAGCCCGCCAGTCATCGTGTCGGCACCGGCTTTGCCATCCAGGATGTTGGCAGCGTTGTTACCGGTCAGGGTGTTGTTTTCACTGTTGCCGGTCAGGCTGATGGCGGCTGCGCCCAGCAAAACGCCGTCTTCCACGAAATCGCTGAGGGTATAGCTGACCGTGGTCTGCACTGTGTCGCGGCCTTCGCCGTCGAGTTCGGTCACAACATCCTTGATGTTATCAACGATGTAGGTGTCATCACCGGTGCTACCGATCAGCGTATCGATACCCGCGCCGCCGTTAAGGGTGTCGTTGCCAGCACCGCCATTGAGGATATTGGCGAAAGCGTTGCCGATAAGGATGTTGTTCTGGTCGTTACCGATGACATTGAACAGGCCAGCGCCCAGCAGCGTGACATTTTCCACGTTGCGCAGGTTGTTGTTGCTCAGGTCCACCATGTTGTTGATCGCGGTGGCTGCGAAGCTAATGTTCAGGGTATCGGCTCCCTGATTGGTTAGCTCTTCAAGCAGGGTCAATTCGGCAAACTGGTCCAGCACATAGGTGTCGTTACCATCGCCACCTTTCAGGGTGTCGATGCCTGCACCACCGTTGAGGATGTTATTCCCTGCGTTGCCGATCAACACGTTGGCCACGGCATTGCCTGTACCATTCAGGTTATCGCTGCCGGTGAGGGTCAGGTTCTCCAGATTGGCGCCCAGGGTCCAGTTGACCGAGGACTCGACGGTGTCGATTTCAGTGATCAGCTTGCTGGTTTCGACAATCACGTCTTTGAGGTTGTCGACCACATAAGTGTCGTTGCCCAAGCCGCCGGTCAGGGTATCGATGCCAAGGCCGCCGTCCAGACGGTTGTCACCACTGTTGCCGGTGATACGGTTATTCAGCGCGTTGCCACTGCCGCCAAGATTGTCCGTGCCGGTAAGGATCAGGTTTTCAACGTTGGCGCCCAGCGTGTAGTTGATGGAAGTCTGTACGGTGTCGATTTCGTTGAGCAGGGCGCTGGTCTCAACCACTACATCGCCGACGTTATCGACGATGTACGTGTCATTGCCCAGCCCGCCAGTCATCGTGTCGGCACCGGCTTTGCCATCCAGGATGTTGGCAGCGTTGTTACCGGTCAGGGTGTTGTTTTCACTGTTGCCGGTCAGGCTGATGGCGGCTGCGCCCAGCAAAACGCCGTCTTCCACGAAATCGCTGAGGGTATAGCTGACCGTGGTCTGCACTGTGTCGCGGCCTTCGCCGTCGAGTTCGGTCACAACATCCTTGATGTTATCAACGATGTAGGTGTCATCACCGGTGCTACCGATCAGCGTATCGATACCCGCGCCGCCGTTAAGGGTGTCGTTGCCGGCACCGCCTTCCAGGGTATTGGCCAGGGCATTACCGACGAGAAGGTTGTCTTGATCATTGCCGGTGAGTCTTAGTGCGGCATTGCCAAGCAATCTGCCTTCTTCCACGAAGTCGCTGAGGGTGTAGCTGACCGAGGTCTGCACCACGTCATAACCTTCGTCGTCGAGTTCGGTAATGATGTCGCCAATATTGTCGACAATGTAAAAATCATTCCCGGTGCCACCCTCCATTGTGTCGATACCAAGCCCGCCATCAAGGCGATCGTTGCCTGCGCCGCCGCGCAGGATATCGTCACCGGCTGCGCCGTTCAGGCTGTTGTCGCCATCATTACCGGTCAGTACGTTAGCCTGAGCATTGCCGATGCCGTTTAGGTTGGCGCTGCCGGTGAGGGTCAGATTTTCGAGGTTGGCACCCAACGTCCAGTTGATTGACGACTCGACCGTATCTATTTCGCTCGTCAGGGTGCTTGTTTCTAGAATCACGTCGCGGATGTTGTCCACGACGTAAGTGTCATTGCCCAAGCCGCCTACCAGGGTGTCGATGCCCACACCGCCGTCGAGACGGTTGTTGCCACTGTTGCCGGTCATTCTGTTATTCAGAGCATTGCCGGTACCGTTCAGGTTGTCGCCGCCGGTGAGAGTCAGGTTTTCCAGATTCACATTCAGGGTGTAACTGATGGACGCAAGCACCGTATCAATTTCTTTGGCAGAGGCACTGGTTTCAATCACTACATCGCCAATGTCATCGACGATGTAGGTGTCATTGCCCAAACCACCAATCAGGGTGTCTGCACCGCCCTTGCCATCAAGCATGTTGGCAGCATTGTTACCGGTCAGGGTGTTGTCTTGGCTGTTGCCGGTCAGGTTGATGGCCCCTGCACCCAACAACACACCGTCCTCAACAAAATCGCTGAGGGTGTAGCTGACAGACGTTTGCACCAGGTCACGGCCTTCGCCGTCGAACTCGATAATGGTGTCGGCAATATTGTCGACGATGTACGTATCGTTGCCAGTGCCGCCGATCAATGTGTCCAGACCTGAACCGCCATCGAGACGATCATCGCCCGCGCCACCTTGCAACTCGTCATTACCCAGGCCACCACTGAGGATGTTGTTGCCAGTATTGCCGATCAGCAAATTGTTCAGCGCGTTGCCGGTGCCGTTCAGGTTGTCACTGCCGGTTAGGTTCAGGTTTTCAAGATTGGCGCCAAGGGCCCAGTTTATCGAAGCTCTGACCGTGTCGATTTCTGTTGTGAGTTTGCTGGTTTCGATGATTACGTCTAGGGAATTGTCGACTACATAAGTGTCGTTGCCGAGCCCACCGGTCAAGGTATCGGCACCTGTACCACCGTCGAGAATGTTATTGCCAGCGTTGCCATTGATCTGGTTATTGAGCGTATTACCAGTGCCGTTGATGTCACCAAAGCCGGTGAGAGTGAGAACTTCAAGATTGGCACCCAGGGTGTAGCTGATCGACGCCTGAACTGTATCGATTTCACTGCTCAGCGTGCTGCTTTCAATCACTACGTCGGCCACGTTGTCGACGATATAAGTGTCGTTGCCCAGACCACCCGTCATGATGTCGGCACCGGCTTTGCCGTCCAGGATGTTGGCGCCGCTGTTTCCTATCAAGGTGTTGGCTTGGTCATTACCTGTCAGGTTGAGGGCTTCGGTGCCCTGCAGTCGGCCTTCTTCGACAAAATTGGCGAGGGTATAGCTGACCGATGCTCTGACGACATCATAGCCTTCGCCGTCCAGCTCAGTGATTGTGTCGCCGACGTTATCGACGATATACGTGTCATCGCCGGTCCCGCCGATCAGCTTGTCGATGCCTGCTCCACCATCAAGCACGTCATTGCCAGCGCCAGCACGCAACTCATCATTGCCCGCGCCACCACTGAGGCTGTTAGCGCCATCATTACCGATAAGCAGGTTGTTGCGCGTATTGCCGGTACCGTTCAGGTTGGCGGTTCCGGTGAGGGTGAGGTTTTCCAGGTTGGCACCCAGGGTATAACTGACTGATGCGAGAACCGTATCGACTTCACTGTTCCGGGTACTGGTTTCAACCACGAAATCCATAACGTTGTCGACTATGTAGGTATCGTTGCCAGCGCCGCCCATCATCAGGTCGGCACCTGCGCCGCCATCGAGTACGTTCGCCAGGTTGTTGCCAACCAGTGTGTCGTTGAAGGCCGAGCCCGTTGCGTTTTCGATCTTTGCACCGAACGCAATGGCTAGCCCGTCATTGATATATTTCTGTTGCTGGTAGTCGTAGAAGGCAGCTCCGATATTGCTGAACTCGCCCTCATTGAGATTGAGGAAAACGCCGTTAGCCTGATTACTGGCGTCGATGGTGTCGATACCACCCCCGTCCCAGATGGTTTCGAAAACCGACTGACCGGCATCCCAGCGGTAGACTGTGTTTCCCGCTTCCCACAGATCATTTGTCCCATACAGTTTCTGGATCGCGAGTATGTCCAGAAGCATGGGTGTGGTGGGTTCGTATGAATAGCTATTGGTGTAACTCATGATGGTGTAGCGCACATCATCAAGCACGGGTGAAAGCGTCGTGCTGTTGTAAAAGCTACCCTCGAAGGGGTGCTTGAGACCCAGAGCATGACCGATTTCATGCATGAAGGTCATGTAGTCATAGCTGCCCGCAGTGGGGTCAGGGTCATTGGTTTGAGGGCCTATCCACACGTCACCCGCCACTGGATCGTTGCTTGGGGTATAGGCCCAGGCAGCGGTATCGTCATCCATCCCTGCATAGCCACCGAAACGGAGATCACCAACAGTGGTATTGGTATCAGTCACCAGAGTGAATTTGATATCGGCGACGGCGGACCATTTGGCAAGGCTGTCGGTAATCGCAGTCTTCTGGGCCGGATCCAGTTCGTAAGCGTTTTTGTATTCCTGAGCAGCGCTGTAGTCAGTGGCAAAGCTCGACGTGTTCGCATCGAGGAAGCTGTAGGTCAGTTTCGTGGTGACCAGCCCGCTGATCCAACTCCATGTAGTGCCGTAAAGCAGGCTATTGAGCTGAGGATTGCTGCTCAAATTAGTGAAGTAGCTTGCAGTGTAACCAGTTGGAGTTGGCATTCTTACTTCCTGAAAGAATCGCAGTCTTTCCCGATGTGACCGCTACATTTAGCGATTCTCGATGAGAATCATCGCGCTTTAACTTGATGGTTAATTTCTGACGCCAGAAAAGCAGGCATTCTATCTAGCCTGTATCGGGATATGTATCAAAAACGTTACTGGTTATGGCTATAAGCCACCACTTAGCCGATGAACGGTCATTCTTGGCGTTCCAGGCCGCTATTTGCAATCAGGCCAGCAAGCTATAGGGTGGAGAAAGGTCTCTCTCAGCCATTACCAAATGCACTCTTGAAATATTTACAGGAACGTTTATGCAAGCAGCAAGGGCCTCACTAATCCGCGAAACCTTCCCCGTCGGCCCGCTGCAGTGCAACTGCACGATCATTGGCGATTCGATTACCCGGCAAGCCATAGTGGTCGACCCGGGCGGGAACCATGAGTTGATTCTGGCTCGCCTGGAGGCGCTGGATTTGAAGGTCGTGAGCATCATCCATACCCATGCGCATCTGGATCACTTTCTGGCGTCCGGGCAGTTGAAAGAAAAAACCGGGGCGACGCTACACCTGCATAAAGAGGATCAGTTCCTGTGGGACAACCTTGAGATGCAATGTCAGATGTTTCGTGTCCCGTATACGCCGGTGCCGCCGCCGGATCGTTGGCTGGCCGATGATGAAGAGCTGGCCTGCGGCTGTGGCGTGGCACTGCATACACCCGGTCACACGCCGGGGTCGATGAGCTTCTGGTTTGCCGACGCTAAATTATTGATTGCCGGAGACACCCTGTTTCGGCGCGGCATCGGGCGCACGGATCTGTGGGGTGGGGATCAGTCAACCATCGTGCGCTCGATCAAGCAGCGTTTGTACAGCCTGGATGAAGAGGCAACGGTCATCACCGGGCATGGTCCCGATACGCGGCTAGGGGATGAGATGCGTGAGAACCCCTACGTTCGGGCTTAAGCATTGTTCAGGCGGGGTTAAGGAATTTTTACCGGCTGCCATGCTCTAATCCGGTCACAAGTCCCAGGACTTGATGTTCATAGAATTCAGGAGCGTCTCCATGTTTACCTCCCGTCGTTTGATTATTGTCGCTACTGCCGTGGCCCTGCTTTCCGGTTGTGCGTCGCAAAATCCATATGACAATCAGGGTCAGGCGCAGAGCGCTGGCGGTGTCAGCAAAACTGCGAAATATGGCGGGCTGGGTGCGTTGGCAGGTGCGCTGGCGGGGGCTGCCATCGATCACAATAATCGCGGCAAAGGTGCTTTGATTGGTGCTGCGGTCGTGGGCGCGGCGTCTGCTGGCTACGGTTACTACGCTGACAAACAGGAAAAAGCGTTGCGCGAAAGCATGGCCAACACGGGTGTTGAGGTTCAGCGTCAAGGCGATCAGATCAAGTTGATCATGCCTGGCAATATCACCTTTGCTACCGACTCTTCGGCTATCGCCAGCAGCTTCTATTCGCCGCTGAACAATCTGGCCGGTTCGCTGAAGCAGTTCAATCAGAACAACATCGAGATCGTCGGTTACACCGACAGTACCGGTTCGCGTCAGCACAACATGGACTTGTCTCAGCAACGCGCGCAGAGCGTGAGCACATATCTGACCTCGCAAGGGGTTGATCCGGCCCGTCTCTCGGTGCGTGGTGCAGGCCCTGATCAGCCGATAGCCAGCAACGCGGACGTCAATGGCCGTGCTCAGAACCGTCGGGTCGAGGTCAACCTCAAACCGATTCCGGGTCAGCAGTACGAGCAGTATCAGCAGTAATTCGATTGGCTGCGGTGCCAATGGCACCGCGCTTTCTCGCGGCAAACGTTAGATCTGTAGGAGCGCACGAGCACCGCGAGGCCGCGATAGCGGTGTATCAGACAGGACGCCATCGCTGCCTCGCGGTGCTCGTGAGCTCCTACAGAAAAGCGCTCCAAATCAGTTAATTGCATTTTTGGTTGGTCAGGGCTGCGTTGTTCAACCCGGATATTCGGCGTGCAACCGCGCCAACAATTGATCCTTCTCATCCCATAACCGGTTGATCCACTGTTGAAACTCCAACCGGTACTCGCCGTCCTGATCGTAGTTCTTGCCAATGAAGTGCGGCGGGATCTTGATCTCTTCGAAATACGCGACCACTTCTTTGACATTGCCGCATAGCAGATCCCAGTAACCCGGTCGGCCGTGCGGATAGTGGATCGTGACGTTGATGATCGACTCCAGTTGTTCGCCCATCGCATCTAGTACGAACGCGATTCCGCCTGCCTTGGGTTTGAGCAGATAGCGAAACGGTGATGACTGTGCAGCATGTTTGCCGCTGGTGAAGCGGGTGCCTTCCGCAAAGTTGAAAATGCCCACCGGGTTGTTGCGGAATTTGGCGCAGGTGCGTCGGGTGGTGGCCAAGTCCTTGCCTTGCTTCTCCGGGTGTTTGGCCAGATAAGCTTTGGAATAACGCTTCATGAACGGGAAGCCCAACGCCCACCACGCCAGACCAATCACCGGCACCCAGATCAACTCCTGCTTGAGGAAAAACTTCAGCGGGCGAATCCGGCGATTCAAGACGTACTGCAAAACCATGATGTCGACCCAGCTCTGGTGGTTGCTGGTCACGAGATAGGAATGCTCGTAATCCAGACCCTCCAGGCCGCTCAGATGCCAGCGCGTGTTGCCGAGCAGGTTTATCCAGCGGTTATTGTTGGCGATCCAGGCTTCATGAATGTGGCTCATCAGCCAGTCGGTCACGCGCTGGGCTGCGGGGAAGGGCAGGCACAGTTTGAAAATGGCGACGACAAACAGCGGCGTGCAACAAATGATGGTGTTGAGCGCCAATAGCAGCGAGGCAATGACGCCACGCAATGGTGCAGGCAGGAAATCCATACCGGACGGGCTCCAAAAGGTTATTCAGATGTTGTCGCCCCGCAGGCGACAACATCACAAGTATGGCCGGACAGTGTGTCAGGAAAGGTTATCGGCCTGAATCGCCGTCAACGCGATGGTATAGACGATGTCATCGACCTGTGCACCTCTGGGCAAATCGTTCACTGGCTTGCGCAGGCCTTGCAGCATCGGGCCGATACTCACGCAATCAGCGCTGCGCTGCACCGCTTTATAGGTAGTGTTGCCAGTGTTCAGATCAGGGAACACAAACACGTTGGCGCGACCCGCTACTGCGCTGTCGGGAGCCAGTTGGCGGGCGACGTTTTCGTTAGCGGCCGCATCGTATTGCAGCGGACCGTCGATCAGCAGATTGCGTTGTGTTTCCTGGGCCAGTTGCGTTGCTTCACGGACCTTTTCCACCTCTTCGCCACTGGCCGAGTTGCCGCTGGAATAACTGATCATCGCGACCCGCGGCGTAATGCCGAAAGCCACTGCCGAGTCAGCGCTTTGCAGGGCGATTTCTGCCAGCTCACTGGCGCTTGGATGCGGGTTCATGATGCAGTCGCCGTAGACCAGAACCTGATCGGGAAACAGCATGAAAAACACTGACGATACCAGCGTGCAGCCCGGCGCCGTCTTGATCAGTTGCAAGGCTGGGCGGATGGTATTGGCGGTGGAGTGAACGACGCCGGAAACCAGCCCGTCGACCTCGTCCAGGGCCAGCATCATGGTGCCGATCACCACGGTGTCTTCCAGTTGTTGTTCAGCCATCGGCGCGTTGAGGTTTTTGCTTTTACGCAACTCGACCATCGGTGCGATGTAACGCTCGCGAATGACATCCGGATCAACAATCTCAAGGCCGGGCGGGAGTTCGATGCCCTGCGCTTTGGCCACCGCGTGGACTTCTTCAGGTTTGGCCAGCAGTACACAACGCGCAATGCCACGCGCCTGACAGATCGCCGCAGCCTGAATGGTCAATGGCTCGCTGCCTTCCGGCAACACGATGCGCTTGTTGGCGGCCTGAGCACGCTGGATCAGTTGATATCGGAACACCGCTGGCGACAGGCGCAGTTCCCGCGGCGTACCACAGCGCTGGTGCAGCCAGTTGGCGTCCAGATGGCTGGCGACGAAGTCAGTGATGATCTCGGCTCGCTCGCGGTCATCAATGGGGATTTCCTTGTTCAACTGGTTGAGTTGAGTGGCGGTGTCATAGGAGCCGGTGCTGACCGACAGAACCGGCAGGCCTGCCTGCAAGGCGCCGCGACACAGTTCCATGATGCGTGGGTCCGGCACGGTGTCGCTGGTCAACAGCAAGCCCGCCAGCGGCACGCCATTCATGGCGGCAAGGCTGACGGCCAGAATGATGTCGTCACGGTCGCCGGGCGTTACGACCAGCACGCCCGGTTTAAGCAGTTGCACTGTGTTGAGCACGGTACGGGCGCAGATAATGATTTTCGACATGCGCCGCTGATCATAGTCGCCGGCATTGATTACCTGCGCGCCGAGCAGCTCGGCCACGTCACGGGTTCGCGGCGCGTTCAGCTCGGCCTGATACGGAATAC
This sequence comes from Pseudomonas caspiana, assembly GCF_040224095.2. NCBI lineage: Bacteria > Pseudomonadati > Pseudomonadota > Gammaproteobacteria > Pseudomonadales > Pseudomonadaceae > Pseudomonas > Pseudomonas caspiana. The sequence goes on from NZ_CP167995.1 coordinate 970,514, forward strand.
AGCCCAGCAGGCGGAAGTCACCGCTGCGCAACAACGGCGAATGTTCTTTGAGTCTTGCGGCGAAGGCTTCCATGCTTTCGTCTGTACGGACTTTATTGAGAATCACCCCCAGGACTTTCGGGTCCTTGGGACCACCGAACAGCTGAGCCTGCAATTCGACCCGGCCCGAAAGTTCGGCCAGCACTTCGTTTTCTGGCGCGGACACCAGAATGACATCGGCATCCAGACTTTTGGCCAGATGCAGGTTTACCCGCGCTGCATAACTGGCGTGCCGGGTCGGCACCATGCCTTCGACAATCAACACGTCTTTGCCGACTGCGGCTTGTTGATAGAGGCTGATGATCTCTTCCAGCAACTCATCCAGCTGGCCGTCGCCGAGCATCCGCTCGACATGCGACAAGGCCAGTGGTCGTGGCGGGTTGAGGCCGTGGGTACGTGCAACCAGCTCGGTGGAACGCTCCGGGCCCAGATCACCGGGGTGTGGCTGGGCGATGGGCTTGAAGAAGCCGACTTTCAGCCCGGCACGCTCAAGGGTGCGCACCAGACCAAGACTGATGGATGTCAGACCCACACCAAAGTCTGTGGGGGCAATAAAGAAAGTCTGCATTCAGGGTTCTCGCTTGAGCAGTACAAGGGCCGTGGCGGGAGGGAACAGCCAGCAGGCCGGAAAACAGGGCGCTGTCGAATCGCAGCGTCTCAACGGGGGCTAAGGTTATCTTTATCCGAGGCCTGCGCACACCAGCCACAGTGAAAGCCTTCACCTATTTTTTGCAGTCGTTGCTGTGGATCAAGTACCCAGGCGCGCAATTGCCATGGCGGTTGATGGCGCAGGTGCTGGGTATGCCCGCAAGACAATATGGCCACCCAGTGACCCTCATCGTCCTGCCGGAAATCTGTAATCGTCACGTTATTCAATATGGCCTTTCGGTCCCCGTCTGTCAGAGTTGCGTTCGCTTTCGAGCGTTGGCTTGGTTAAACTTGATCGTTCTTCAATCTTAAGCAAAAGGTCTTGACCCATGCCGATCGCCGCCAATAAGGCTGTCTCCATTGACTATACCCTGACCAATGACGCTGGTGAGGTCATCGACAGTTCCGCTGGCGGCGCGCCGCTGGTCTACCTGCAAGGCGCAGGCAACATCATCCCGGGCCTGGAAAAAGCTCTGGACGGCAAGAACGTCGGTGACGAACTGAAAGTCGCCATCGAGCCGGAAGATGCTTACGGTGAATACTCCGCCGAACTGGTCAGCACCCTGAGCCGCAGCATGTTCGAAGGTGTCGACGAGCTGGAAGTGGGTATGCAGTTCCACGCTTCCGGCCCGGACGGCAGCATGCAGATCGTGACCATTCGCGACCTGGATGGCGACGATGTCACCGTTGACGGCAATCACCCACTGGCGGGTCAGCGCTTGAACTTCGAAGTCAAGATCGTTGATATCCGTGACGCAAGCCAGGAAGAAATCGCCCACGGTCACGTGCATGGCGAAGGTGGTCACCACCATTGATTTGAGCTGCTAAGCTCAGGTAGCTGAAAAGGCGCCCAGGCAGGTTCTGCGCGAACAACTTGGTTCACGCAGCCTGGTAAGGCGCCTTTTTTGTCCGCTGGATTTGAGGGGGAGTGGGTCATGAGTGCGTTTCACGACATTAAATTGAAGGATCTGGATGGTCAGGAGTTGTCGCTGGCGACCTTCAAGGGGCGAGTCGTTCTGGTCGTCAATGTCGCTTCAAAGTGTGGGCTTACGCCTCAGTACGCGGCGCTCGAGAGTCTCTATCAAAAATACAAGAAGGAGGGCTTCAGCGTGCTGGGTTTGCCGTGCAACCAGTTTGCAGGACAGGAGCCGGGTACCGAGCAGGAAATTCAGGCGTTCTGCAGCCTCAACTATGGCGTGACCTTTCCACTGAGTACCAAGCTCGACGTCAACGGGCAGGACCGTCATCAGTTGTACCGCTTGCTGGCCGGAGAAGGTGCTGAGTTTCCCGGCGATATCACTTGGAATTTCGAAAAGTTTCTGGTGGGCAAGAACGGCGCAGTCCTGGCACGTTTCTCACCGCGCACAGCACCGGATGATCTGGCCGTGACTCAGGCGATCGAGAAAGCGCTGAGTTGAATCCCGCGAACACGCCATCTGTAGGAGCTCACGAGCAGCGCGAGGCAGCGATAGCGGTTTGCATGACACCCCGCCGTCGTGACCTGCGCGCGTTTCTGTTAAAAAAACTGATTTTCTGAACTCACAAAGAACCTGTGGGACCGAATTTATTCGGGAAGAGGTCGGTACATTCTCCATATCGTCGTCGGAAATTCCGCCTTCCCGGATGAATCCGGTCCCACAGGCCTGTGTTTAAGGCCGACAGCGCGGTGCTATGCACATCGGCGCAGTTACAAAAGCGCTGAGTTGCTTCTCAATCCAAATCACTCAAATCAATAGTGCTGTCACCCGCCTGAAACCCCGCCCTATCCTTGATGATTCGAAATGATCACCAAGGAGCGTCGCATGCCGGTCAAAGCCCTGTTCAAACCTTTCCACCTGGGCAGCCTTGAGCTGTTGTCGCGCGTGGTCATGGCGCCGATGACCCGTTCGTTTTCCCCCGGTCACGTGCCCAATTCGAAAGTTATAGAGTACTACCGTCGCCGTGCTGCAGCGGGTGTCGGGCTGATCATCACCGAAGGCACCACCGTCAATCACAAAGCCTCCAACGGCTACCCCAACGTGCCTCAATTCTTTGGCGACGCACCCTTGGCTGGCTGGAAGAAAGTGGTCGAGGCGGTGCACAACGAAGGCGGCAAGATCGTCCCGCAGTTGTGGCACGTTGGCGCTGTTCGCCGTCTGGGCACGGAGCCGGATGCCAGCGTTCCGGCTTATGGTCCGACGGCAAAACTCAAGGATGGACAGGTCGTGGTCCATGGCATGAGCAAGCAGGACATTGATGAAGTCATTGCCGCGTTTGCCCAGGCGGCCAAAGATGCCCAGAGCATCGGCATGGACGGTGTGGAAATCCATGGTGCCCACGGCTATCTGGTGGACCAGTTCTTCTGGGAAGGCAGCAATCAACGGAGTGATGAATATGGCGGCAGCCTGGCTAACCGGTCGCGCTTCGCTATTGAGTTAGTCAAAGCGGTGCGGGCTGCGGTCGGTCCTGATTACCCGATCATCTTCCGTTTTTCACAGTGGAAGCAGCAGGATTACAGCGCGCGGCTAGTGGAAACACCGGAGGCGCTTGAGGCGTTTCTCAAACCCTTGTCTGACGCTGGAGTGGATATCTTCCACTGTTCGACGCGGCGTTTCTGGGAGCCGGAGTTTGAAGGCTCTGATCTCAATCTTGCAGGCTGGACTCGCAAACTGACCGGCAAGCCGACTATCACAGTGGGCAGCGTCGGGCTGGATGGCGAGTTTCTGCAGTTCATGGTCAACACTGACAAGATTGCTCAGCCCGCCAGCCTGGAGAACCTGCTCCAGCGTCTGGGCGATGAAGAGTTCGATCTGGTCGCCGTCGGGCGCGCATTGCTGGTGGATCCTGAGTGGGCCGTGAAAGTCCGCGAAGGTCGTGAGCAGGATATCCTGCCCTTCAGTCGCGATGCGCTGACAACGCTGGTTTAGCGCTTAAGCTTCAGCTCGGTAGCATGAGCCGGTTGAGGCTTGGCCGGTTCTGGCGTTGGGCAGGCATTGAGCATCTTGCGTTCAAACAGATCAATGATTGCCCCCCAGCCCTGGCGACTGGCGTGCTGCCGCGCATTGAGGCGCACGCGACGCAAGGTCTCACTGTCTTCCAGCAACCAGCATGCGGCATCAATGAAAGCGGCTTCGTCGCCCGGCATGGCCAGCGCGCCGTTGTGACCGTGGCGAATATGCTGCCCTGCCGCGGCTTCGTCATAAGCGACCACGCCCAGTCCTGAGGCCAGCGCCTCCAATACGACGTTGCCAAAGGTTTCGGTCAGGCTCGGGAACAAAAAAACATCCCCGGATGCGTAATGCTCGGCCAGTGTCTCACCGCGCTGGGTGCCGCAGAAGACAGCGTCCGGAAGTTGTTGTTGCAGTGCCGCGCGCTGCGGTCCGTCACCCACGATCACCAACTTCAACTGACGCTGCGGGTATTTGCTACGCAACGCGTCAAAGCTCGACTGGAGCAGGCGAAGGTTTTTTTCCGGTGCAAGCCTTCCGACATGCAACACGGCGATATCGCCAGCGCTCAACCCCCAGCTATCGCGCAGCGCCTGTGAACGTTTCGAAGGGTGGAACAGCACACTGTCTACCCCTCGTGACAAGAGCTCGATCCGTTCGAAACCCCTTCGTTCAAGGGCCACTTTTTGGCTGACACTTGGTACCAGCGTGACCTTGGAGCGGTTGTGGAACCAGCGCAGATAATGAGTCAGCAGGCGGTTCATGAAGCCCATACCGTATTGCTGGGTGTACTGCGCAAAGTTGGTGTGGAAACCACTGATCACAGTGATCCCCAAGCGTCGCGCTGCTCGCAGGGCCGATAGCCCAAGCGGCCCTTCGGTGGCGATGTACAGCACATCCGGACGTTGCCGCTGCCATCGGCGCAGCAGCTTGTGCATCGACGACTGCCCCCATTGCAGCCCCGGATAACCCGGAATCGGCCAGCCCCGACACAGCATCAAATCATCAGCAGCCAGCCCGGCATCGCTGGGCTGACGAGGCCGTACCAGCTCCACGCGATGCCCGCGTAGCCGCAACCCGTCGCACAAACGGCCCAGAGTATTGGCAACGCCGTTGATCTCCGGTGCGAAGGTTTCGGTAATCAAGGTGATGTGAAGAATTTGGCTCATGACAGCCAGTGTCGGCCGCAATGATTTCGGTTATGTGGCGGTGGGGTGATGGATTTATGACGGCCTTGCTGTGAATGAGTCAGGTGCAGTGCAAGTTAATAGTAAGTTGAATAAGGCGTAAGGATAATTAATTGAATGGAATGCAAGAGGCGCGTTGTCGTTCGACGTGATAGTAAGTTTTCTTTGAAAGTCTATCACCCGATATATATGTAGTGTTGGTGCGGGTTTCTTTCTGGGTAACGTCGGGATTATCGAGTCGCTGACTGGTTAGTTGGATGATTTGGATTTCTTGGGCCGGGTGTCTTCATCTCGATGATGCAGCGGTCTCGTTACTCTATTCAGGAAGAAAAATGAAAAACTTTAAAAAGTTGAACGGTATCGTCGCGTCTGTAGTAATTATTTTTGCATCTGTGCTAGGGGCCCAAAGTGCTATTGCGGGTAGTTATAATTCATCGGTAAATTTGCCCATGTTGCATTCCAGAGGCTATGTGTATGTTGCGCGTGTCCCTGTTCCGAATACGGTGAGGGAAGGGCAGACCATTAGAGATGTTAGCTGGAATTGGAATGTTCAAGGTTGGCCTCGGGGCTTGCAGGTCAATCTTTGCCAAGCCTCGGATCGATGTATTGACGTCTCAAGGATACGAAGGGGGTCCACGCTCCGTTTCAAAGGCTTCTTGGCGAAGCAGCCGCTTTATTTTGAGTTGAAACTTGCGGCGGGCGGACCTTCTCCGGTGGCTGGACAGTTGGGGAAAGTAACTGTCAGCTGGTAGCCAAGAGTTTCGTACCCGCGAGAAGCGCGGGTACGATCAATATCACCAACCCCCCATGTCCAGAAACCGCGCTGGCAATGAGTCATTGAAGTTCAGGATCTTCTCAAGAACCTCTACAGGCGGTGTGCCTTTTTCGATCTCTGCTCGATAAAGGTTGATGCGTTCTCTTTGCATGGCAAGCATGGTATTCGTGTAGTAAGCGGACGACTCGGCCGTGATCAGTTCTCCGTTTCCGGAATAGCGGATGTTGTCCCTGTCAGTGACATCGATAAGTGGCATAGTCAGTGAGTTGAAAGCATAGCTATGCGCTAGTCGGTATGCGTCTTTGGACGATGCCCGCGCTTCCATCATGATGTCTTCCCTGATCTGCTGGTTCGACAATATCCGGCCGACCGGCTGTCGATCCGGTCTGTAGCAATTCATTGTCTTATCCAGCACCTTGGCAAATGAAGGGGTTGAACCAGCATGTTTTTGCGCGGCTGAGCCTTTGTTAATGGCAGTGCTCAATCCCGTGATTAAGGTCGGAGCGCTGCTGTCTTTTTCAATCTGCATAGTCATGTCTGCCGCCTTCAGCGCGTCGTTGATAAAACAAACGGCAAAATCCGCGACTCGCCGATTGTTTCAAGCGCAGCAGGTTTTGGCGTGGGTGGGCCACTGACTGGATTAAGGCTGGTCAGTTGCAAATGTGAACGAGGTTTGATCAGCCGGCACAATGTGGCAGGTTTTGCTTCGACTTTTAGAGCGGGTTTTGGTTTGGTCACGCCTTTCAGGATTTTCGCGAAACCAGCGGAGTCTGCGTGTTTGTTTGTTTTGGGCGCGGTCGCAGTATTGGGGGGGACGGGATTTGCCTTGATTTCCATTTTTTGCTCACTCCTTGTATTAGATTTGTAATAGCAACAGGAGTGCCAGATTCTTTCTTGTAGGAAATAGGGCAGTGATGAAGGTTAATGAAATGGGGCAAGATAGAAAGCGGAATTATGCTCCTACATAAGTTTCCTACAGAAGTTGATTTATAGGTCGTCGGCAGGTGCTTGCCCTTTAAAGGCAAGAGTTTGCCATGCAGGTATTAACGTTGCTTTTTTGTGTTTGTAGGAAGTATTAGATAGTTGTGTAGGTTTTTTCTTTTTATAAACTCTTTCAATAAGTTTCTTTGGTCGTGGCTTGTTGTGGTGATAACAAAAAGGCCCAACCAAGGGCCTTTTTTATTAATCTCAGGATTCCTGCTTCAGCAACGCTTCTTCACCCCGTTCCCGTACCCAGAATAGAGTCGCGCCGGCGACAGCAGCGGGCATCATCAGAATGTTGACCACAGGAATGAGCAGCGCGACGTAAACGATGCCGCCGAAGCTCAGGCTCTGCCAGCGTTTGGCGCGCAGCCAGGCAAGCATCTCGTTCCAGCCCAGTTTGTGGTTGTCAGCCGGGTAGTCGATGTATTGGATTGCCATCATCCAGACCCCGAACAAGAGCCACAGCGGCGCAGCAATCAGGTTGACCACCGGGATGAACGACAGAATGAACAAAGCCAGGGCACGAGGCAGGAAGTAGCCCAGCTTGCGCATTTCCCGGCCAAAGGTGCGTGGCACCATGGCGACCAGTTCACCCCAACTGAAGGCTGGGAAGTCATCGGTACCGCGTACCACCACTTCAACCTTCTCCGAGAGGAAGCCGTTGAACGGTGCGGCGATGATGTTGGCGAGCATGGTGAAAGTGAAGAACACCATAAATATCACCAGCGCGACGAAAAGCGGCCAGAGGATATAGCTGAGAAAGCTCAACCAGCTCGGCAACTCGGGCATGAACGTATCCACCCACATGCCGAACTGATGCATGGCCAGGTAGATCAAGCCTGCGAACAGCAGCAAGTTGATGGTCAGTGGCAGCAGTACAAAAAGACGCAAGCCTGGGCTGAGCACCAGTTTCAGGCCTTCGCGCAGGTATTGCGGGCCCGAGAGAGCGGGAGCAGGCATGGCAGCCTCCAAATGATGGAAAACGCGCCGACCTTACCGACTTTGTATGGCCGGTGAAAGTGACTTGGGCGCTGGTGTATTGGCTATTTTCGAAAGATGGCTAGCCGAATCAGGCAGGTGATCACTTTATGTCCCTGACACAGCCCTGCCGCGCTGCAGACGAGTGGCCTGTAGGAGCTGCCGAAGGCTGCGATGGCGGTGCGTCAGGCTTGATGCGTTCGCAGCCTTCGGCAGGCCCTACAGAAAGACGGCTTCCCCGTTGCGGCGGACATTCGCAGTAACAAACCCATGAGCGTAAAATCTGTGCACAGGTTTGAATCAAGGGCTTATCCGAATAGGGATTGCCTATGAGGTGGATTGTGAAACGATATTTCCTTAATCTTTGCAGCCCCGATAGGCTGGCCACCAATTTCTCCACCTATCCTTTCCAAATTTGATACTAGGGAGACATCATGAGCGTACTGGTAAACAAACAGGCTCCGGATTTCGATTCAGCTGCAGTGCTGGGCGACGGCTCTATCGTCGACAGTTTCAAACTGTCCTCGCTGCGTGGCAAATACGTCGTACTGTTTTTCTGGCCTCTGGATTTCACCTTCGTCTGCCCGTCTGAAATCATTGCCCACAACAACCGCATCGCCAAATTCCGCGAGCTGGGTGTTGAAGTGGTTGGCGTTTCCATCGATTCGCAATTCACTCACTATGCATGGCGCAGCACCCCGGTTGAGAAGGGTGGCATCGGCGAAGTCGAGTTCACCATGGTTGCTGACGTGAAACACGAGATTACTCGTGCTTACGGTATCGAACACGATGCAGGCGTCGCGCTGCGTGCTTCGTTCCTGATCGACCGTGAAGGCGTGGTTCAACATCAGGTTGTGAACAACCTGCCACTGGGTCGTGACGTTGAAGACATGATCCGTCTGGTTGAAGCGCTGCAGTTCACCGAAGAACACGGCGAAGTTTGCCCAGCTGGCTGGCGTCCAGGTCAAAAAGGTATGAAGGCTGACGCCAAAGGCGTTGCTGATTACCTGGCCGAAAACGCTACTAGCCTGTAACACGTCGCTGCGGCTTCGGTCGCAGCTTCAAAATTTCCAGGATTGCCGTGTTTCTGAGCCTTCCCCAAGTGCTTTTCGGCGATCCTTTTTATTCCAGCCGGTGCGACCACGGCGTCAATGGTCGGTCGATAGGAGTCTGTCATGTCTGATGTACGTCATTCCCGAGTAATCATTCTCGGCTCCGGCCCAGCCGGTTACAGCGCTGCGGTCTATGCCGCACGTGCCAACCTCAAGCCTCTGCTGATCACCGGTATGCAGGCTGGCGGTCAGTTGACCACGACTACCGAAGTCGATAACTGGCCGGGCGACGTGCACGGGCTGACCGGCCCGGCGCTGATGGAGCGTATGCGTGAACACGCCGAGCGTTTCGAAACCGAAATCGTCTTCGACCACATCAATGCCGTGGACCTGGCTGGCAAGCCGTTCAGCCTGAAGGGCGACAGCGGTACTTACACGTGCGATGCGCTGATCATCGCGACCGGTGCCAGTGCTCGCTACCTTGGCCTGCCATCTGAAGAAGCGTTCATGGGCAAAGGCGTTTCGGCCTGCGCAACCTGTGACGGTTTCTTCTACCGCAACCGTGAGGTCGCTGTCGTCGGCGGTGGTAATACCGCCGTTGAGGAAGCGCTGTATCTGGCCAACATCGCCAGCAAAGTGACTCTGGTTCACCGCCGCGAGACGTTCCGCGCCGAGAAGATCCTGATCGACAAGCTGCATGCGCGGGTTGCCGAAGGCAAGATCGAACTCAAGCTGAACGCCACACTGGATGAAGTGCTGGGCGATAACATGGGTGTGACGGGCGCACGTCTGAAAAACAACGACGGCAGCACCTCTGAGCTGAAAGTGGATGGTGTGTTCATCGCCATCGGCCACACGCCTAACACCTCGCTGTTCGAAGGCCAACTGGCGTTGAAGGACGGCTACATGGTTGTGCAGGGCGGCCGTGAAGGCAATGCCACTGCAACCAGCGTTGAAGGTGTGTTTGCGGCAGGCGACGTGGCTGACCACGTTTATCGTCAGGCCATCACCTCTGCTGGCGCAGGCTGCATGGCTGCGCTGGATGCCGAGCGGTATCTGGACGGCCTGGCCGACGCTTCGTTCTGATAGCGTTTGCCTTGCAATAAAAAACCGGCCTCGGCCGGTTTTTTTATGGGTGCTTTCTTGGATCAAGGATGCTCTTGGAGAATCGCACACCTGTAGGAGCTCACCGAGGTTCAGTATTGCTTAAACCTTGCGCGTAAGCGGCTCACCTGTGAACTTCACACCCGCCAGCCCATTGGCAATCAGTGCACGTATATTGCCGTGGTCGCTGCCTTCTGGTGTGGCAACTACCGAACGATAGTGCTCGCCGAAAGCCAGCAATGCCTGTTTGTCGCTCAGGCCTTCCAGCAGCGCCAGGCCCAAAGTTTTGCACGAGCCTTCGTTCTGGCCCGCAGCATTTTCCACACCGCCATTGGTGAACGCTTGTGGTTGATAGTCATAGCCCTCAGCGATGAATGCCAGGGTGTCTGCGAAAAGGTGTTCGCCGCTGTCGAGGCTGACGAGCAGGGTGTTCAGATCAGTCATGCTTGGGTTCCTTGGCAAACGCGGCTTGCTGCTCGGCGTTGGCTTCTTTCTGGTATTGAGCTTTCCACTCGCTGTACGGCATGCCGTACACCACTTCACGAGCTTCATCGAGGCTGACCTCAATGTGTTTTTCGTCGGCCGCTGCCTTGTACCACTTGGACAGGCAGTTACGGCAGAAGCCGGACAGGTTCATCAAATCGATATTCTGCACATCCTTGCGGCTGTCCAGATGCGCGACCAGTCTGCGAAAGGCTGCTGCTTCGAGTTCAAGGCGTTGTTGGTCAGTCATTTTGATTCCTGCCACGTTGAATTTGGGAGAGGTGAAGCTTGGTAGCTCCGCCTAAATGAGGGATTTGAATTCGTTCTTCAAATCCCTTTTTTAAGATGCCGGCCGCCGTTGACGACCACGCTGCTTCCAGTGCTGTACTGACTATTGAGCAGATAAAACACTGCATCGATCAAAGGCTGAGAACCTGGCTCGAATTCCAGCAGGGCCTTTTTGAGAGCTTGATTGCGATAAGCCTCGTCGCTGTTTTCCTTGAGGATCAGCAAGCCCGGCAGGATAGCGTTTACCCGAATATCAGGCGCGAGCTTTTCGGCGAAGGACAGCACCATGTTCTGCAATGCGGCTTTGGTGGCCGCGTATGCGATATGGCTTTTACTGCCGCGTGATGAAGTTTCATCGCAGATATGGATGATGTCCGACTTCTCGCTTTTGGCCAGTAATGGCGCCAACTCATGGTTCAGATGGTAGGGCGCTTCCATATGCAGTTTGAACATGATGTTCAGGTTGTCGACGCTGTCATCCAGCCACAGCGAGGCGTTGTGAATCACCGCCCGAAGACTGGTGTAATTGCTTTTCAGGTAATCGACAAGGGCCATCCGGTCCTCTGCAAGCAGCAGGTCCGTCTGGAAAGAGACAATGTTCGGGTACTCGGGCGTGTGCGCGATGCTGCGGCTGGCGTTAACCACGAAATGGCCCGCTTTGGCCAGTTCAATAGCCAGTTCAAGCCCGACCCGCTGACTGGCCCCGGTAATCAGGATTGGATTATTCATTAGCGACTGTTTGGCATGCGTTCAGTGATGTCCTCACGAGAGCGCATAGCATACCGAAGTTTGTTGCAGCGGGGGCATTCAGGACCCGGTGGCTCAACGCTTCCGGGTCAGTGTGATTCAGTTGCTGCGTACCGATTCAGGCCCAGGTCGCGTGGGAGCCGGTGTCGGGTTCAGCCAGCCGGCCAGCAAATGAGTCGACAGCGGGATAAACCAGAACACCATCAGGGGCGTGAGGATCAACGTACTGATCATGATGCGCGGAACCAGCTGCAGATCGTTGAGCAGCGGGCCGAGCACGAAGTTAAACAATAATGAAACAGGGAAGAACGCCAGCCAGATCGCCACCGCCTGTTTCCAGCGTGGCGGACGTTGGCCGACAGAGCCGAACCAGCCGTCGATACCACTGACGCGCTGCTCCGACGGCTGGGCGAATAAGCCACTGCCACGCACCAACCAGGAGCTTCGGGACTCAGAATGCTCCCAGGCGTGCATGGTCTCAGCATTGGCGAAGCGGAAAATAATCTGGAATTCATCGTCTCCGGGCGGCGGGGCAAGCACGCCTGAGCCCAGATAACCTGGGAAGTCGGTGGCAAGTCTTTCGCCTTCATGCAGCCAGGAAATCAGTTCCTGATAGCGCCCATGGGCGACGCGGCGCGCGACCAGCAAGGTGACGGGGGTGGTAGACATTATGTATCTCCGATAAACGAGTGAGATTCCCGGGTAGGGAAGTCACATGGCGCAGCGCGGGGTGGTGGGCTGCGTCAGCTTCGTTGTTAAAGCAAGCAAGGATTATTCCTGAAATCCGTAAATAAGCTATAGCGCATCGGGAAATCCCTGACGAATAGCCGTATCGGGCCGTGTTTTTGCGAAATGAGCCCGGTGCAGGCGTACAATGCGCCGATTGTTTTCAAGCGATCCTAGTCATGACTGAATCCGCCATTGGCCTTGAGTCCCCCACCGGGCTCAAGCAAGAAGAGCTCTTCCCCATTCGCGAGGTTTCGCGCATCACAGGGATCAACCCGGTGACGTTGCGTGCGTGGGAGCGGCGCTATGGTCTGATTCAGCCAACCCGCACCGAAAGTGGTCATCGCCTGTATTCGCAGGCTGACATCGATGAAGTGCGTAGCATTCTTGGCTGGATCGAGCGTGGTGTCGCGGTGAGCAAGGTCGGCAAGATTCTGGCGAAGACCAATGATGTAAGGCTGAAGGCATCGGTACTCGACAGCGACGTTCTGCCGGGTGACTGGGCGCAATCGCAGCAACTGATCAAACAGGCGGTAGGGGCATTCGACGAGCCGCGCCTTGAGCAACTCTACGGACGCTTATTTTCCAGCTACTCAATGGCGGTCGTGTTCGAAGAGATTTTTCTACCTGTCTGGCGTGAGTTGCTGCTGCATCACGACCAGTTTGGCCAGACCAGCGAATGGTTGTTTCTGGACAGTTTTCTGCGTGCGCGAACCTTGCAGCGCTTGCAATTTACCCGTGGTTCGGCCGAGCACACGGTCATTCTCGCTGCTGTACCCGGGCAGTGCAGAGAGCTGGAGTTATGGGTTGCCGGGCTGTTAATCGGCAATCCTGATCTGGATATTCAGGTACTTGCCCTTGGGCAACCGCTGGAAGAGCTGACGCTGGTGTGCGGCAAAGTGCATCCGGTGGCAGTGGTGCTGTATAGCAATCACCCGCCAGCTGTTGATTTTGCCCGACGTCTGAAGCGTCTCGCCCTGGGTCTGGATTGCCCGCTACTGCTGGCGGGCGAAGGTGCCGATATTGCTCGTGAGTCGCTGGAAGGTTCGGCTGTAGCATGTATCGGCAGCGAAGGACGCTCCATGCAGCGTGGGTTGCAGTTATTCCTGAAGGGGCGTCTTGATACCTGAAGCTAGCGGTGCATCGACGGATAGATCTTGCGATGCTGCTGCAGGATGTACTGACGCAGCCGCTCGGTGTCTTCCTTGTTCTGGTCGCTCAAACGGTAGGCCGCCAGCCCGGATTCAGTAAGACGCTCAAAGGTGCCACGCATGGCAATCGGCGCATGTCCCACTGGGGCAAACCAGGCGGTAAATAGCTTGGGCGGACGGGTGGTTTTTCGATGTTCGAGCAGCACACCCTTGAAAGAAATCTCATGCAGCCAGAGCGCGGTCATCGCGCCTTTTTCGGTTTCCAGCGCGACCGGTTCCGGTAATGTCAAACGCCATGGACGAATGCGCGGTCCTTCTTCAAAAATCGAGGGCGCACCCAGTTCCAGATGCAGGGCATGAAATTCATCTTCCACCAGATGCAGCGGAAAGGTCATCTGCTGGTTATTGAATTGCGCCTGAATCGTCACCTGCTCATGTGCCGCAAGACGCGTCAGCAAGTCCTGGATCTGTCTTCCACCGTTCACGGTGAGGCTGCGTGTCGCATCGCGCACGTTCAGCTTGGGGTTGTGCTGCATGTTCTGGATGAAATCCAGTTCAGCCTGAGTGAGTAAAGTTTCGTGGGACATGATGGAGCTCGAGGGAACCCGTTATTGGAAAAGCAGACCATAAATTCAGGATTTTGTTGCACCCGCTCGTCAATTTCTCAGTGACGCTATTTCCTCGCGTGCCTGTTTCAGCTCGGCTTCAAGCTGGAGAACACGTTGCTCGGCTTCGATCTGTTTCGTCACATTTTTCTGGATACCAATGAAATATGTCAGTTGATCAGCGTCGTTGAACACAGGCGTGATCGACAGTTCATTCCAGAACAGACTGCCGTCCTCGCGATAATTGCGCAGGATCTGGCGGCATGGACGCTTGTTGATCAGCGCTTCGCGAATCAGGTCCAGCGCCGGTTGTTGGCGATCATCGCCCTGCAAAAAGCGGCAATCCTGATACAGGATGTCGTCAACTGCGTAGCCCGTCAGCGTTTCGAATGCCTGATTGGCATAAATGAGGATGTTGTCCTCACCTTCCTGCTCGGCAACGACAATGCCGTCGTTGGAAGCGTCAACTACCAGCTGCAACAGTTTAGCGTTGATCATGAAAGTATCCGGCGCGAAGAAGCAAAGTCCGCATTCTAGGTCATCAGGCCACTTGGGGCATAATGCCAAACGTTTCCAAGCTGCCACAGGATGATTCATGAAAGTCGCCATTATTTCCGGTTCTGTCTATGGATCGGCAGAAGAAGTCGCACGCCACGCCGCAAAACTCCTGCGTGACGCCGGTTTTGAGGTTTTGCAGAACCCCAGGGTGAGTCTGGCCGAGCTTCAGGCCTTCGAGCCGCAAGTGCTGCTGGGTGTGACATCGACCACCGGCATGGGCGAGCTGCCCGATAACATTCAGGCCATTTATTCGCAGATTCGCGACGTGTTGCCAGCCAGTTGGCGCGGGCTGCCAGGAGGCGTGATTGCGCTGGGGGACGCCAGCTACGGCGATACCTTTTGCGGCGGCGGCGAACTGATCCGTGAGCTGTGGGCTGAGCTGGGTATAAATGAAGTTCAGGAAATGCTGCGCCTGGACGGCAGTGAAAGCGTCACTCCGGAAACCGACGCGGAGCCATGGCTGGCCGCCTTCATTGAGCGCATTCGCGCCTGACAGGGTTGATCGCCGCGGGGGCCGTGCGGTAAGTAATCCCGCTGTGTTATTGCGCACCATTCAGCATCGTTGGTGTTGATTGTGACTGCGGCAAGGGTGGATGACACTGGCGTTTCGCCCCCTTTTGCCGGAGTTGATCATGAGTCACGCCATACGTTTTGAAGACAAGGTTGTCATCGTCACGGGGGCCGGTGGCGGCCTTGGACGTGCCCATGCGCTACTGTTTGCCCGTCATGGTGCTCGGGTGGTCGTCAATGACCTCGGCGGATCGGCTTATGGCGAGGGTGCCAATGCTTCGGCGGCTGATCAGGTTGTGGCGCAAATTCGTGAGGCAGGCGGGACCGCTGTAGCCAACCATGATTCTGTGACCGATGGCGACAAAATCGTCCAGAACGCCCTTGATGCCTTCGGGCGTGTAGATGTGCTGGTCAATAATGCAGGAATCCTGCGTGACAAGTCCTTCGCCAAGATGGATGACGCCGACTGGGATCTGGTTTATCGGGTTCATGTTGAAGGTGCCTACAAAACAACTCATGCCGCCTGGCCGTACCTGCGCGAACAGAACTACGGCAGGGTTATCTTTACGTCATCAACTTCGGGTATTTACGGCAACTTTGGTCAATCCAACTATGCGATGGCCAAGCTGGGTCTTTACGGGCTGACCCGGACCCTGGCGCTGGAGGGGCGTAAAAACAACATACTGGTCAATGCCATCGCGCCCACCGGCGGTACCCGCATGACTGAAGGGCTGCTGCCGCCAGAGGTCTTCGAGTTGCTCAAGCCGGAACTGGTCAGCCCGCTGGTGGTTTACCTGGGCAGTGAGCAATGCCAGGACACGGCTGGCTTGTTTGAAGTCGGTGGCGGCTGGATCGGAAAGGTTCGCTGGGAACGAAGCCTCGGCGCCGATTTCGACCCCCGCGCAGGCTTCAGTCCGGAAGACGTCGCGGGTCAATGGCAGGCCATCGGCGATTTCGCCGATGCAGTCCATCCACAGGATAACGTCGAAGCGCTCAAGGAGATGATGGCTAATCTGCAGAAATATACCGCATGAGTTAATTGAGTCATGTGGATATTGAAGCCGGTCAGTTTCCAGACCGGCTTTATGTATAGGCTATTTATCGCCTGGTATGTAGGTCTTGTCTGTTTTGTCAGTGAAACTGAGAATGTCGTCTGTTTTCAGGTCACCGAAAAAATTCTGCTGTTGGATAGTCCAGGAGAGTGGGCTCATCGAGCGTGATTAACATGGACTGTGATTCAAGTTATTCCTGTAACAAGAACAGTATTCTTTGTTTGTTCGGTCCTTTCGTTTACATACGGTTATCCGTAGGGCGGGGTCTGAAGATTTTGTAGGATGTTTCAGTTGTATTTGTGGCATCTTTCCTGATTTTTCAAGCGACCTCCATTGTCCATAAAGTTTAGTGTTTGTGCTCCGATAGGGTTGTCGATACAGGACTCTTTATTGCAGGAGCATCGATATGAGCAAGAGCATTTGGGGGTATCTTCCCGAGATGATAATCAGGCCGGTGGTTATCCATAAGCCAGCGGCTGATCGACCCGTCGACGTCGCTCGCATGCTGGAGGAAATTGGCGAAAATGGTACTGCGCTCAATACAATAAGGATGGAAATTGGCCAGTTGAAACCCATGTTCAAGGGCTTCGATCCTGAGAAGATCAGTCCTGACAACCTTTCCAGGGCAGGTAAACAACTTTACTCGTATGGATTGATTGATAACCTCACTGCGGACTTGATGGCGAGGGCCGCTGTCGAGTTTGACAAATACGGTAAACCCGCAAAGCCTGATGAGGAATTCAATGCGCTGGAGTTCTTCGCCCGGCACATAAGTGATATGAAAAACAAATCCTATGCGGGTGACCGATATGCAAAGATGCTCTTGCCTGATTACATAAGAGCCGTTCATGTCATGAAGTGCCTTCAACACTTCGGCTCCACCGGAGATGGATTTGACAGCATTGCGCGCAAGCAGCGCGAAGCCAATGGAGATATTCCTAAACAAAAACCATTGAAGCCTATTATGTGAGCGAAAAAAAAGCCGCTGCACAGGCAGCGGCTAAATATTACGTAGATCCAGGAGCTTCAAAATCAACGTGGCCGGGATGATAGTGATTGACCTGTTTCTGAAAAAGAGGGGTTTGCGATATTGAGTATTGCAGCTGGTGTAACGGTAGCCGCCAGTTCGATTCATAACACGCATGTTCCTAATGAATCGCCTTGCTATGGGGGAGTTGCCCCAGCCGCTCGGTAAGCCTCAAGCGCTGAACGGCGTCGTCACTCAACATCAGCGCGTGCTCCAGGTCGTAACGTTCGGCCTGCGGGCATTCCAGTGTTCGGTACAGACTTGCTCGAGCCAGGTAATCAGCCGTGGTTGCCGGCCCCAGTTCCATGACGCGGTTAGCGTCCTTGAGTGCGGCGAGAAAATCATCGTTGATCTGGTGCAAATGTCTCAAGTTGCGCGACAAACGTTGCAGCATGTTGATGTCGGAAGCTCGCGCCATGTGTTCCGCGCGCAATGGCACATCCGGGCCGAACTGCCGAGTGAGCAATTCGCGACAGTCCTTGGGATAAAGCCTGCGCCCGCCGCAGGGGTCCAGCAGGTGATCGGCACCCGGTACACGCAATAAAAAATGGCCGGGGAAGCTCACGCCTTCGAGTTTGATATCCAGGCGTCTGGCTAACTCCATCGCTACCAGCGCCAGACCCAGAGGCTGGCCGCGACGGCGCTCGAGGATCTTGTGCAACAGGGCCGATTGGGGCTTAGGCGGGTTCCAGTCGTCCTGAGCGAAACCGAGAGTGTTGAGTTGTCGTAACAGCGGCTGCGCCAGTTCAGACACGGGTAAATCGGGTAGCGCTGCTCTGGTCTGGCGCAGCAGTTCATCCATATGGCCCAGAGCCTGTTCAGGTATGAACTGCTGATCGTGCTCGGCCGCTATCCACAACGCAGCCTGGAATACATCGCACGGTTTTTGTTGCAGGCAGGCCAGGCAGTGTTGGCGTGGTGTCATGTCGCTCTCCGAGCAGAGCTTGGCAGTCATGACCCTGTTTTAGCCCCACAGATGCCTTTCGTCCAGCGGCAAATAGACCATTGCATGCGTTTCCCACCTATGTCCCGAGCGGTGCATCATTTTTTTTTGCAGCGCCTATACTCGCTTTAGAAAAAAACATACCGGAGCACCGTTGATGTTCGCACTCATGCATACATCACGCGTCGAGTCGCTGCATCTGGTCGTCGACCGGGAAACCGGCCTGAAAGCAGTGATCGCTATCGATAACTGCCAGAGGGGGCCAGCTTTGGGCGGCTGTCGCTATCTTTCCTACCCCGATGAGGAGAGCGCGATCGAGGATGCCATTCGGCTGGCGAGAGCCATGAGCTACAAGGCTGTGCTGGCCGGGCTGCCTTTAGGCGGCGGCAAAGCGGTGATCATGCGTCCGGCCCATATTCCCAGTCGTGCGGCGCTGTTCGAGTCGTTCGGCCGTTTTATCGAAAGCCTCAATGGGCGTTACATAACGGCGCTGGACAGTGGCACCTCCAGCGCTGATATGGATTGCATCGCGCAACACACCCAGCATGTCACCAGTACCAGCGAGTCGGGTGATCCTTCGTTGCACACCGCCATGGGCGTTTTTGCCGGGATTCGAACCACAGCGATGGCTCGATTGGGCAGCGATAACCTGGAAGGTCTGCGGGTGGCAATACAGGGGCTGGGCAATGTGGGCTACTCGCTCGCCGAGCAACTGCATGCAGCGGGTGCCGATCTGTTAGTCAGTGATCTGGACCAAGGGCGTGTGCAACTGGCCATGGAACAGTTCGGTGCTCATCCAATTGCCTGTGAAGCGTTGCTCAGTACACCTTGCGATATCCTCGCGCCCTGCGGCGTAGGCAGTGTGCTCAACAGCCAGACGGTGGCTCAGTTACGTTGCGCTGCGGTGGCTGGCGGGGCCAGTAATCAGCTCAGCAGCCTGCAAGTAGCTGATCAGCTTGAGGCTCGCGGTATTCTTTATGCTCCTGACTATGTGATCAACTCGGGCGGGCTTATTTATGTTGCACTGCAGCATAATGGCGAGAGCCCAAACAACATCACTGCTCATCTTTCACGCATCGGCCAGCGATTGACCGAGGTCTATGCCCACGCCCAGGCAGAGAAACGTTCGCCTGCGCGCGTGGCGGATATGCTGGCGGAGCATTTGTTGGGAGTGGAGTAGGGCGGCTGGTTTTTGTAGATCATGCGAATTTCGTGGGACCGGCTTCAGCCGGTAAGAGGCCCGTACATCCACGCATCTGCGGCGATTGCGTGCAACCTCAAAACTTCTATTTCAGCACGGTCAGCAACGGCGAATACTGCTCCACCTTCCCGCCGACCGGCTTTGCCAACGCTTGCAACGCGCGCTGCGTATCGCGCAGATCGTAAAGCCCGGTCACCCGCTTTTGCCCAATGGCGTCATCGCCGATCACGATCCAGCCACGCTGATATTTGCGTAATTGCTCAACGACTTCGAGCACTGTGGCGTTTTCGAAAAACTGCTGGCCGCTGACCCAGGTAGCCACGTCATCGGGTGCGATTTCCGATTGTTGAGCGCCGCCCTGTACTGCATCCAGCCACAGCCGTTGACCAGCCCCGAGACGATAAGGTGTGCCGTTGGCATTGACGCCGACTGCGCCTTCGCGGACTTCGACCTTGATGCCGGCGTCCGTACGAGCGACGTCAAACGAGGTGCCGAGTACCCGAACGGCCACGTCGTGGGTATCGACCTGAAAAGGCCGGCGGGCGTCATGCACCACATCGAACAGCGCTTCGCCGCTGAGCAGGGTGACCTGTCGAGTATTGCCGCTGTAGTCCACATTCACGGCGCTGCGTGCTGCCAGGGTCACCTGGCTGCCGTCAGCCAACTGCACGACACGAGTCTCGGCGGTGCCCGTGTGATAGTCCGCCTGCCAGTCCGGGTTGTTCAGCCATGCAGTTCCCAGCGCCACGACGCAGACACAGGCCGCCGCCAGCATCGACCAGTTTCGGCGCGAAGATTTGAGTGGCACGGCTTGCGTGGGTGTCGGCCAGTGAGCGGTAGTAGAAGGCTGCTCGATGGCTGACCAGGCGCGATTGACCTGGGCCCACGCCGTGAGATGTTCCGGACTCGCGTGCAGCCAATGATCAAACTCTTCGAAGCGCGCAGGTTCCGCCTGGAGATCCAGTAACCAGTCACTGGCCTGTTCCAGGCTGGCCTTGGAAGGCGTCAACTCATGCACGTGGGCGCTCCTTGCGTTGAACGGCCTGCGCAGGCGGTTCAACCTCGATACTGGAGGCCAACTGAACCACGGCGTCCCGCACCAGACGGTGAGTCATGGACAGCGTTATGTTCAGATGGCTGGCGATTTGCTGGAGAGTATAACCACCCAGACGATGCATCTCGACGGCGATGCGCATTTGTTCAGGCAGGTCAGCAAAGGTGGCAGCGACCTGGCGGATGTCAGCCTGATGCAAAACCTGTTGCTCAGGAGAGTGCAGTTGACCCGGTTGCATCCACTGCGGAGGGCTTTGCTGCTGACGGTTTTCGCTGTTCTGACGGCGCATGGCATCCAGCGCCAGATTGCGCACAATGCGATAGAGATAAGCGGCAGGTTGTTCGAGTGCGGCGCTGGTCGGCTCGCTGAAACGCAGGAAGGCATCCTGCACTACGTCCTCGGCGCTCGCGCGATCACCCAATACCCCTTTGGCGTAGTTGATCAACGCAGGACGATGGGCGAGATAGAGGCTAAGCCTGGCGGCTTTATCGGGCACGGCAAAACGCTCTGAAAAGCAAAGTTCGCCGCCCATGGCAGCCACATATAATGTGCCGGCGAGGCTACCATGGATGAGACTGCTTCTCAATTGCTTTAGTGTTGCGTGATAACGGATTTTTGCAGGCGTTGCCGAAAGCTGCGATGGCGATATTTCAGGATCAATGCTTTCGCAGCCTTCGGCAGCTCTTATCAAACAATATGCAATTTTGTGAGTAGACCCAAATCCTGTAGGAGCTCACCGAGGTTACGAGGCCAGCGATAGCGGAGTGTCAGACAAACCGCTATCGCTGGCCGCGTAACCTCGGTGAGCTCCTACCGTCCAATGTTTGCCGGTTAGGCCTGCTTTGGTGTCAGGCGCTCAGCCTTCCTGCCCCAACTCTGCCAGTGCACTTGCGTTGTTCTTGAACGCCGCGGCGAACACGACACGGTTTTTAGCCATGAAAATACTGGTGTCTTCTGCTTGCTGCTCGGTCAGGCCCGGGACGTTCTTCAGCAGAATCTCGGTCAGCGACTCTGCCAGTTCAAGCATCTGGTCGTGTGCATCGGCGAGTTTACGATCCACGAATGTAGTCTCCAAGTCGCGGGTACTGCGATATAGGGTTTCAACAGCCATGTGAGGCCTCGTAATCAGGTGCAGTATTGGAGGGGCACGCCCCTGGTTGTGCTTGTGAAACAGGTCAACGCTTATGAAGCAGGTCAGAACGGCCGACTTGCGGTGCTGCACAATCGGTCGCAACGAATACTGGTTGTTTATACAGTTGTAAGCATAAGCCAATCACTCTGGCTTGAATAGTGGCTAACACGCATCTTTTTTACTCCCTTCATGTGCCTTGCGACAACCCGCCGCGCTCTTAACTCTGGCTAATGGCCTCGTTCCTGCTTGAGAATCACGCGCGGCAAAGCTTCACCTACAAAGCGGCATTATGTTGACCGGGAAGTGTTGCTCAATTTTTGTACAGGATGAGTTGAAAATGTCGGAACTGAAATGGGCTGAAAAGCTGCGCAAGACCCTGCACGATCAAGCGGATTCGCTTGGCAATCTGTGCGTAGAGGCTTTCCATTACCTGGCGCTTTTCGGGATTGGGGCGATCACGGCGTACGGTGCGATTCCGGCCTTCGTCGAGATGATCGGCAAAGGCAGTGTCAGTGTTGACGATATCCTGTTGCTGTTTATCTATCTCGAGCTCGGGGCGATGGTGGGGATCTACTTCAAGACGACGGTTTACGTTACTAACATTTTTCATAGTGGTCGCCATATTCTTATAAGCCCTGATAACGCTGGGGCTTGGTGTGCATGACCTGCCGCGTGGTTGGCTTGATTCGCTTAATTTCTGAACAGTGGTGGTCACGATGACGCAAGAAGTGAAATGGGCTGAAAGCCTGCGCAAAAAGTTGCATGGTGGTGCTGATTCGATTGGCAATTTATTCGTAGAAACGTTTCATTATCTCGCCCTTTTCGCAATTGGATTAATCACCGTTTGGGCTGGAGTGTCTACATTTATAGGTATGCTTCAACAGCCGAAAATAACGGTTGATGATATTTTGTTGCTTTTTATCTATCTAGAATTGTTAGCCATGGCGGGTATTTATTTTAAAACTAACCACATGCCCCTGAGATTTTTATTGTACATCGGCGTAACCGCATTGATTCGATTGTTGATAAGTGATGTTTCTCATCACAATGCGCCAGATACCGGGATTCTTTACGTGTGTGGTGGTGTGTTGTTACTGGCGATTTCGATTTTGGTGGTTAGGTATTCATCTTCAAAATATCCGTCAATAAAAGAAAAGACAGACTAAGTTCTAACAAGCACAATGAGGACTTGGAGTCCCGGTGATCCATCGAAGTTGATAATCGCCTTCATTATATCTAGTCAGCTCCTCATAAAAAGGATGGGGGCTAGATGTTTTATAACTAAGCTTGAAGGAGTTGTTGACTCCCTCAAGCTGGATTTTTTATGTGATTAAAGTGAGAGTTGATGCAGATTTCAGTAGGGTTTCTAGTTGCTGGCTCCAGATGTTGTAGGTTTTCATCTGCTCGATAACGTCTAAAAAATCTTCGTCGTTTAGTGCAATGGTGGCCGTAGTTGCCGAATAGATGGCGGAGCATTGGCATTCTAAAAGAATGGTTTCAATGATTCCGAGTAACTTGTTTTTTCTGCGAGTTGTTTTGGTCTTGATCCAAAGTTCTAGTCTTTCGGTAGCAGTTTCGATTGATGCTTGTAATTGCTGTCCGATGTCAAAACGTTTTAAAACCAGTCGTTCAGAGTTGTTTAGATCTACTGCCTCTATCGTAGCTTTCCCAAGCTCAGTAACACCTTTTAATTTGTAGAGCTTCAGTTTGAGATGCTCCCTTGGATTTATATCGTATGGGTTTATTATCGGTTCGTCTTCGACATCGTGATCGCTTTTGGCAATATTACATCTTTTACACGAAGGCAGAAGGTTAAGCCAGTCGACGACTAGATCGTGATGTTTGTTCTTGTACTTAAAGTGCTCTACCTCCATGTATTTGCTTTCTTCAGAGACGCAGCATTCGCAATAGGCACATTTTTCATTGCTGGATTGCAGAAGTGGCTTTTTTATATCTTCGTGATTCCAAACGCTATTACCAGTTTCTTTGAAAATTTGCGTTAGCTCCGAAGTTTTCTTGTTAGAAAGAAATATAGGCTTTTGGGCTCTTTCAAGTTTTATCATGGTATTATCCTTTCAGTGCGCCTAACTGAAAGGCAAGAAGCTTTCTTAAATGGTTATCTGGATGTAGTAAATTGTCCAGCTTTTCATAAGCTACTCTGGCCTCACCGTAATTTTCATCATCTACGGCTTTTTCAAATTTATTGAGGGTTTCATGGTAAATTAAGGTGCGAGTGTCTTCCATACCCATCACATCTTTTAGCACTTCCTCAACTGTCCATCCTTGAAAGCCATACTGAGTTTTCGGAAGGGTCCTTCTAAATACATGACCATCATCTGTCTGAAGGGCAATCACCTCATCTAACTGTGCTGCTTGTATTACATGAGGGCTGTGAGTGGACACTATGAATTGGGATTTTGGAAACGCAATAGTCAGGATTTTTGCTATTTTGGCTTGCCAATCTGGGTGTAGGTGAAGTTCGATCTCATCAATGAGTATTACCCCGCAGAACTCATCAGCTTTCACCTCCGTATCTTTGAATCTGAATTCTAGCTCTTTTACAATGCCAAATAATATAGAGAGGCAAGATTTAAATCCTGATGATAAGTATTCATATAGTACTTCGCCGGCAGGCGTATTGACCATTATCTCGTTAGAACTTGCGTCAACCCTGCTGAAGTTGTAATTGGAATTTAGTATCCCAAAAAAACTTTTGGCAAGGCTGATATTGTGCAATTGAGCGCTGGTAAGTGAGTTTGAATGTGCGGAGTATAAGTGTCGATTGACGAACCAGTTCTTAACTTCTGAAATATTAAGGCCACTTATATTTTCAGTTGCGATTTTTGAAGTGTCCTTGGTTACGTCTTTTGCTACAGCATTCAGTGGTTGATAGTTAAATGTTCTAGCTACTTTGAGTGATAGTAAATGTTTGGCTCGCTGCTCAATGGGTTGGGTGAAAGAGTTACCTCTGGCAGGCAGAAACTCAGTCACTTTGAAGCCTGCGGGCTCTGTTGAGGATACGTCATCTATCCAAGCGCGAACCTCTCCTTCTAAAGAGTCCACCCGACGTTTTAGAATGGGCACAAACTGTCCTGAGAAGCTTTGTGCGATACATTCTAAGATTGTTGTTTTTCCTATGCCATTTGGCCCGCAGATGATATTCATGTGTCGATTGAATTCAATTTGCAGGTTATCTATATTTGCTACATTTTGTATTGCTATTTTGATTAAATTCATAGTCCCTTACGTCCATTTGATTGTATATGGGTTGTTTTCTTTACTCAAGGTTGGAAGTGTATATTCGGTAGTTTGTTTGCTGTTACAACAGTTTATGTTAGCTTGTTTGTAGCGCTTACGCAATTGGTGTTATTTTTCGATATTTTTATGGTGGGTATTTGAGAGAGGTGGTTTTATGAGGTTTAACTAATGTTTTTAAAAGATTAGCAAAGAGAAGTTATTGTATTATGTGTACAGCGTATGACTAAATAAGATCTTTAGATGGCTGAGGCTCTTCAATGCAGCGTGTGAGTACCAATAGTTTCTGAAGTAGCTTGGCTTTGCACAAATGAGAGTAATCCAAAATATTGCCCAGATGGATAGCCTGAGCTGTGTCGTTGATGTTCTCGCAGGTGGATTTTGCAGCCACTTTTTCTACATCGCAGTGTGCTTCCACTACATAGCCGTAAGTTTTGCGTGTTATTTCTAAAGGCCCAGATAAGCGGCGAGTATGATCAAAACTAATCACATGCCGCTGTAATTCTTCCTTTGCACAGGAGTGACGGCGTTGATTCGGCTACTTATTAGTGATGTTTCGCACCATAAAGCTCCAGATGAAGGAATTTTGCACATCTGTGGTGGAGCGCTACTCTACGTCTTCCCAATTCTCATTGTAAGATATTCCTCTATATCCAGTGGCGAAGAAAAAGAGAATTGATTAATAGTCTTTTTTTTATTCGATTTGGGGTGGCCTTTCTCCACCCTTACGGTTCAGTCAACCCTAAAAAATTTCTCTATAGTTTCCGACCATTCTGGCGTTGTGTTAAATACAGTGTATTTCCTTGAGATCTCAGCCTTGACAGCTGCACTTTGCAAGAAATTTTTAATGTCATTTTTTAAGTGGAAATTTTCATTGTTGAATGATAAGAAGCTTAGGTCGTGATTTATTCCAGAGTATTTTACTTCCGTGTTAGGTAGCAACGAGTTAAATGCTGCCTTTATGTCGTCTGGTGCTTGGCGGCGCGCAACTATTTTTGCGGCATTGAAAAAATCTTTCGGGTCTAAAGTGTCCTCAAGCTCCGTGTGGTGATAATGCTCAAAACTTGCTGCTGGAACAAGGTAAGCTTTGTTTTTTTCAGCATTAACTTGGAAACGAAGTATTTTTAAAATCTTCTGTGCATTAGTAGTGGTGTCTTGGATTTTTGCAATTTGTGTATCAGTGTCAATGAGGCAGAGAACCTTTCCTTTGAATAATCCTTGTTCGGTGCTGTCCTCTGCTGCGATTCTTAAATACTCATATATTTTCTGAACGCTAGATCGTCCGCCCACAGGTAGTATTGTGAGATTAAGAATTTTATTCTTTAATATTGTTCTTAGGTAGTTTTGGTCGTTGTGTCCCTCACAGATGATCCAATTCTCTTCTCTTCCTCCTTTCATGACCGACAGTATTGAGGATACCAAATCGAAGTAACTTTTCATCTCAAATGCGTCTGGAAACCGTTTTCTCTCATCTTGGATTCGTGACAAATCTAATGAGTTTATGGCAGGTTTCTCCTCTAGCCGACTGACATGATTTAACGTCGCCTCTTCAGGGGTCATCAGCAAGCCGTACCAATGGGTGGAAATGAGAACTTGTTTTTTGAATTCTTTTGAGATGTTGAATATTTTTCTAAATTGCCCTAAGCAGTTGGTAGGACTTAGGCTGGCTTCAGGCTCGTCTATCGCCAGAATTAATTCTTTCTGCGCAAGTGCGCTATTGCTTAAGAGCGCATAGGCAACATCAATTATGGCCATGCGCTGCTCACCAGAGCTTAAGTCGCTTATAGACTTTCCGTCTTTTTGTAAAGGGCGCTTGGATATATATTTGTTTAGTATTATATCTGTGATGTCGTTGGCAGAGAATTTGCTATAGGATGTATTTTTATATTGGTATTGCTCGTTTATTTTTCCGAGCTGCTGGTTGATGTCCAGCATGAATTTTTCTAGTTTTGTATTGATGTCTTTTATTGGGCTGAATCCGTCTTCTTCCTTGGCGAGTATGCTATCTATTTCTTTGATAAGGTTTTTATCTAATAGCCCCTGTAGTTCGTTGGATCTGAGGTGTAATAGTTCAGTGGGGGAGTTATGTATTGGTAAATATATATAAGCATAGCGATGGACGATCGAGGCGAGTAGCTTGATGTGCTCTGATAATTTGAACGTTTTTTCTTTTGAAGTGGTGAGGGAACTTTGATGAGTGGAAGTGTAATTTATCTCTCTGAGTTCATTAATTCCGATTACGATGAGGTAATAGTCAGATTTAGTAATGTCCGACTGAATTTTTTCCCTGAAATTTACGAACTCGTCCCACGCATTGTAATTTGCTATGCCTTTATTCGTAGGCGTTTGGTAAGACCAGAAAAATTCGCTGAGGTGTTCTATTAACGGTGATGATTTAAAATCTCTTTTAGGGATTAAAAACATTGGGCATATGAAGCTTTCTCGACGCTTTGATGCAATGTTTAAGTTCCACTCTTTTTTATTAAAAAAAGTATCGAGAGCTTCTAGTATCGACGATTTCCCCGCGCCGTTCCTGCCTATAAATATGCTTAATTTATGGTGGCTTTTATTTATGAACGGTATGAAAGTCATATTTTGATAGATTTTGTAGTTGCTTAGTATAATCCCTGCAAGCATTTCAACTACCCTGTTGTTTATATATGGTGATGGCTAAATGATATCTGTTGAGGGTATCAATTTAGCTGACGCCTTGTCTACAAACGGGATAATCCAATTTTTGCGGCACCTGTCGTCAAGACCAACCACATGCCAATCCGGTTCTTGATCTACGTAGCGATCACCGCCCTGACGCGGTTGTTGATCAGCGACGTTTCTCACCATGCTCCGCCTGATCTGGGGATCATCTATCTGTGTGGCGGGATTCTGCTGCTGGCGTTCGCGATTCTGGTGGTGCGGTTTGCTTCGTCGCGCTTTCCTTCGGTGAAGGACAAGTCGGAAAGCTGAGTCCACTGACTGCTTTAGTAGAAGCTGCCGCAGGCTGCGATGGCGGTATGTTTTGTCCTCAAGAGAGGAAACGCAGTTCCAACCCCTCGCGAACACGTTCACTCCTGCAGAAGAGGGAGTGCAGTTGCTTCCGGATATTGGATGTTGTGATGATTCAGGCCCGCTGGCGGATTACGTCAGTAGGGCCTGACAAGAGGTTGAAATGAGGGATGCTGCCATCGTGAAAAAAACGATGACTCTGCATCAAATTCCCACCGCCAGTGTTGGACGGTTGCTCAACAGGTTCGCAAGGGTTGACGGTGGTGGCGCGAGTCGCTTCACGTTGCCGTCGGTCATCGCTGCCAAAATCTTGATCGCGCTGTGGCCTTCTTCGATAGCAATGCCGAATTGCACGCTTTCGATCAGCCGTTGCAAGCGTTTGGGATCATTGCGCTGAGCGGCGCTGATCAAACGTTTGGCGACGACGCCGGTTTCGTTCGACAACGTCAGCATAATGCTGCCGTCGAGGCCTTGAATGCTCAGATTCACCCGATAGTCAGGATGAAAAGCATCGGTAATCTGTTGAAAAGGATTATCCATTTTCGGTACCTGCCAGTAGGGACTGCATAAATTGACTGGGCGTTTGACCCTTTAGTTCTCGACGAATGAGTGAAAGATCGGAAAATTCTTACGCTTGCCGTTGTTACTGAATGATGGCATCTTCCGCGTTAATGATAATTTTTCTTGTTTGAGAAGCATTGCCGCATGCGCGACATTCCTGCATCCGATGACGACTTGATCCTTCGTCACCGGCAATTTACTGCGCTCTACAGTGACCACCATTCCTGGTTGCACGGGTGGTTGCGTAAAAAGCTCGGTTGCTCGCAGCGTGCGGCCGATCTGGCCCATGACGCGTTCATCCGTGTGCTGACACTCGCAGAGCCGCAAAACCTCAAAGAACCTCGTGCATTTCTGACCACTACTGCCACCCGTCTGCTAATCGATGGTGCCCGGCGCCGCAAGATCGAACACGCTTACCTGGAGGTATTGGCCCTCAATGCTGAAGAGGGCAGTATTCCCAGCCCTGAGGCGATTCATGCTGCCTTGCAGATCCTGGAAAAAATCTCCGTGATGCTGGAAGGGCTGCCCGCCAAACCACGCGAGGCGTTTTTGCTCAACCGCCTGGACGGCTTGAGTTACAGCGAGATCGCTCAGGTGATAGGTGTCTCAGCCAGCATGGTCAAGCAGTACATGGCCAGCGTGCTGGTGCATTGCTATAAGACTCTGCATGGTTCGGGCCACTTGTCATGAATGTAGAACAAGAACCCTGCGACGCCATGATCGGTCAGGCTGCGCAGTGGTTGGCGTTGCTGCACGACGATGCCGTGAGCGCGGCCGACCGGCAGGCATTCAACACGTGGTGCAACGCTGACCCGCGACATGCCTTGGCCATCACTCGCATGCAGAAGGTGATGGGCAGTTTCGAGCAGCTGCCCGTCAAGCCCGCCAGGAAGGCATTGGGCAAGGTTTTCCCACCGGCCAAACGCAGGCTTTCGTCCCGACCTGCACAAGTAATTGCCTTGCTGGGAATGTTGGTTTTCGGCTGGTTCAGTGTTGATCAGGGGCCAGTCTGGCTCGCTGATGAACGCACTAATACCGGCGAAAGACGTGAAGTTTTGCTCACCGACGGTAGCCAGTTACAGCTCAACAGCGACTCGGCACTGGACGTAGAATTCGACGAACGGCGGCGAGTCATCGAGTTGTACCGCGGTGAAATGTGGGTGCAGGTCGCAAAAGACCAGCACCGTCCGTTCGTGGTCAAGACCAGTCAAGGCACCATAACAGCGCTGGGTACGCGCTTTGTGGTGCGTAAACGGCCGGATGGTTCGGTTCAGGTCAGCGTGCTTGAGTCGGCGATTGCCGCCAATGCTGATCGCTCGACCGACGTGCGGGTTAACACCGGGCAGAGTGCGACGCTAAAGGATGGAGTAGTACAGACACCGAAAGCCATGGGGAACGATGACCCGGCTGCCTGGACCCGCGGGATGCTCAAAGCGGATGACCGCCCACTGGTCGAAGTCCTGCAAGCGCTCGCGTCCTGGCGGCATGGCATCCTGCAGTTCGATGAGCAGGCGCTTCAGGGCATTCGTGTTTCCGGTGTGTTTCGTCTGGATGACAGTGACGCGGCCCTCGCCACACTGGCCGATAACCTGCCGATCAGGATCGAGCATTTCACGCCTTTGTTCGTCAGGATCACGCCCGCCAATTGAGGCCGGAAACGAAGAAGGGCGGACCTGTTTTTCAGGTCCGCCCTTCATTCAAGAGGTCGTAATTTGATTCAGGTTAATGCGTTGCTCAACCCAGTTGGGCGACGCTTTTTTCCTGCTCCTTCTCCAGAAACTCCTCTTGCAACAGAGCGTCGGGGTTTTCCGATTCCAGCTCTGCGCCTTCGATAACTGGCGCACCTGCGCGCTTTTTACGCAATTTGCCGAATAGATGCTCAAGGGCATGATCAAGTTTTACTGCGGCACCATCCACTGCCTGATCCAGGGTGTCGGCTTTATGAGTCACGGAGATAGGCTGGTGACCTTTTGGTCGGGCTTCCATTTGGCAGCGCATGTCATGCGGGCCGGGCTTGTCACCGTTTTCATCGCGGATGTGGACTTCGATGCGGGTCAGATCCTCTTCGTAACGTTCGAGCGTGCTTTCAACAGTGGTACGTACCCACTCCTCCAGTCGGATGCTGCTTTCGATGTGGTTATCGCAATTGACCTGGATTTGCATAGTTGTTCCCTTCTAAGGCTTGCTCTTGTGAGATCGGACATGGCTCCTGTTCAGGAGGTTCATTTTCGTCTGGCCTCAGTCACAGTGTTGGCGCTTCTGGAGAAACAATTCAACCCCACAGTGAAAGAAATATTTCGCGGCAAAAAATAAAAAAATCACTTTTTGAATGAAAATCCATCTCATTCGCTGTCTGTTTTCTTCGCGTGTGCGTCATGGCTAGGAGTACTTCATTTCCCAGCCAAGGATCGTC
This sequence comes from Pseudomonas caspiana, assembly GCF_040224095.2. Classification (NCBI taxonomy): domain Bacteria; kingdom Pseudomonadati; phylum Pseudomonadota; class Gammaproteobacteria; order Pseudomonadales; family Pseudomonadaceae; genus Pseudomonas; species Pseudomonas caspiana. The sequence goes on from NZ_CP167995.1 coordinate 1,000,917, forward strand.
CATGTCACGCGCTGTCCATTCTCTGCAACCACTGGCTCTGGCCGTCGTCATGGCGTTCGCCGCCGCGCCGCTCAATGCTGCTGAATCCGTACCGGCCGCGCAGGCCACTGTACGAAGCTTTTCGATTCCGGCCGGTGATTTGAGCCAGGCACTCAACAGCCTGGCCGAGCAGGCGAATCTGGCGCTGGCCTTCGATCCGGCGCTAACCCGTGGCAAGCACAGCGCCGGCTTGCAGGGCGATTTCGATACCCAGGTCGCTCTGGCACGTTTGCTCGCGGGCAGCGGTTTGCGGGCCACGGCATTGTCGGCCAATCGTTATCGCATCGAAGCAGCTCCCGAGTCAGTGGCAGGTGCCATGGAGTTGGGCGCAACGGATATTCAGGGCGCCTACCGTAGCGAGACGGCATCGGGACCGGTTTCCGGTTATGTGGCAACCCGTGGCCGTACCGGGACCAAGACAGACACCGCGTTGATTGAAACCCCGCAATCGATTTCAGTGGTGACCAAAGACCAGATGACCGCGCAGGGTGCACAGAGCCTGAACCAGATCCTGCGCTACACCGCAGCCGTTGTGCCAGAGACTCGCGGCGCGACCGCTTCGCGTCTTGATCAGCTAAGTATTCGTGGCTTTTCGCCCGCGACTTATCTGGACGGCTTGCGCATGCCGGGCAGCCGCGATGCTTCCCCGCAGAAAGACTCGTTCGATCTGGAGCGCGTTGAAGTCCTGCGTGGCCCGTCGTCCGTGCTGTATGGCCAGGCCAGTCCGAGCGGTGTGGTGAACATGGTCAGCAAACTGCCGACTGACACTCCGTTTCACGAAATCGGCCTGACTTACGGCACTTTCAACAAGAAGCGTACGACCTTTGATTTCGGCGGTCCGATTGATGAACAGGGTGTTTATTCCTATCGTCTTTCCGGTCTGTACGACGACGCTGATGGCCAGGTTGAACACACGGAAACCCGTCGCCAATCCATCGCTGGGGCGTTTACCTGGCGGCCGAGTGAAGATACGTCGCTGACGTTGCTGGCCAATTATCAGGCGGATCCTAAGGGTGCTTCGTATGGGGCTGTTCCCGCTTTTGGTTCAGTGCTGCGTAGCCCGACCGGTCGTGACATTGATGTCGATTTTTATGATGGCGAGAAGGATATCGAGAAGAGTGATCGCAATTACCATTCCGTTGGTTACTTGTTCGAACATCATCTGAACGATGTCTGGACTATCCGTCAGAACGCCCGGTACATGCGCAGTGAAGGACTCTATCGCAGTGTTTATAACAGCTCGCTGCTGTCAGATTTCAGAACCCTTGACCGTAGCGTTATCGCGACTGATGTGAATCTTGATTCCTACACAATTGATAATCAGGTCCAGGCTAAATTCGCCACCGGGCCGTTGCAGCACACCGTATTGTTCGGTGCCGATTATCAAAACACCAGCACGGATACCAAGGCGTCCGGATTTCCCCAGGCTGCATCCCTGGATATCTTCAATCCTGTCTACGGCAGCCCTGTGACAGTGCCAGCTTATGTCACCGATGCGACAGGTCGCAGCCAGCAAAAGGGCCTTTACCTGCAAGAGCAGATGAAGTGGGACAAGTGGGTGTTTCTGGCCGGTGGACGTTATGACTGGGCAGACAGCACCAACAGCTCGAAACGCATTGCCACGGGGGTGAAAACCAAGAGTTCGACCGAGGCAGAAGCCTTCACCGGACGGCTGGGGCTGGTCTATCTGTTCGATAACGGCCTGGCGCCGTATATCAGCTATTCCGAATCCTTTGAGCCGCAATCGGGTACCGGCTTGGGTAACAAGCCATTTGATCCCACCGAAGGCACGCAATACGAATTGGGTATCAAGTACCAGCCACCGGGTAGCAACAGCTTCATTACCGCATCGATTTTCGATCTGCGTAGATCGAATGTGCTGACTCCGGACCCCGATCCCGCGCCTCGGTGTAACGGTGCCCGTTGTCAGGTGCAATCCGGTGAGGTGCAGTCGCGGGGTTTTGAGCTGGAAGGCAAGGCGAGTCTGAGTGACAACCTGGATATCACCGCGGCTTACGCGTATCTGGACAACAGGACTACCAAATCGAACAACACCGTTACCGTATCGCCAGGAAGTGGCATTGCCAATGGCCCGACAGAGTCGGCTGAGGGCAAGACCTCAGTGGCAATTCCACGTCATACCGCGTCCGGTTGGGTTGATTACACCTTCCGTGATGGCCAGATGAAAGGCTTCGGTGTCGGTGGCGGCGCGCGTTACGTCGGCTCGACTTGGGGCGACACGGCCAACTCGTTGAAAGTGCCTGGGTACACCTTGTTCGACGCATCAGCTCATTACGATATTCCAAGCCTGTACAACCCGATGGACAACCTACGGCTGGCGCTGAATGTGACCAACCTGGCCGACAAGGAATACGTCGCGTCCTGCAGCGGTTACGGCTGGTGCTGGTACGGCTCGCAACGCACCGTGCAGGCGAGTGCGACGTATCGGTGGTAACACCGAAACTGAGCGCAACCCAATCATTGTGGGAGCCGGGCTTGCCCGCGATGCATGAGACGCAACCAGTAGCCATACTGCGTCATCGTTCATCGCGAGCAAGCTCGGCTCCTACAGGGGGAATGCGGTCACTGTGGGAGCCGGACTTGCCCGCGATGCATGAGACGCAGCCATAAGCCACACCGTGTTATCGTTCATCGCGAGCAAGCTCGGCTCCTACAGGGGAATGCGGTCACTGTGGGAGCCGGGCTTGCCCGCGATGCATGAGACGCAGCCATAAGCTACGCCGCGTTATCGTTAATCGCGAGCAAGCTCGGCTTCCACAGTTCGGCGTAGAGTCACCATGCCAGTGGGAGCCGGGCTTGGTCTGGGCGGCATTCCGACGATGCAGGCGACGCGGTGGATCAAAACGCCACAGACGTCTGCACATACACCGTGCGCGGTTCGCCGACGTATTTGCCTCGGTTGTTGTCGTCAAACGAGCGGGTGAAGTACTCGTGGTTGAAGATGTTTTTCACCCCGACCGCGACGTTCAGATCAGACAATTGCGGGCCAAAATCGTAGGCGGCCCGTGTGCTGAACAGCATGTAGCCGGGGATCTTGCCTGCAGCGCCATTGGCTGTTTCTGTCCGGGTGTTAGCGTTATCGGCGAATTGATCGCTCTGGTACGAACTGTCCAGATTCAACTTCCATGGGCCTTCGGTATAGGCGACGCCCAGGGTGCCTTTGTGTTTGGACGCGAACGGCACACGGTTGCCCTTGTTCGGTCCGTCTTCGCGAATGGTCGCGTCGACGAAGGCATACGTGGCGTACACATCAAAACCTGCCAACGCCGGGTTCAGTCCCGCCAATGCATAGTTGACGCTGGTCTCGATCCCCTGATGACGGGTTTCGCCGCGGGCAATAACGCTGCTGTCAGTCTGGTTGGTTTCGTACTGGTTATCGAAGTTGATCAGGAACGCGCCGATCTCTGCGCGCAGGTTGCCATTGTCATAGCGCGTGCCCAATTCCCAGGTACGGGCCTTCTCGGGTTTGACTTCGCCCCCGGCGATGCGGCTGGACATCTGGCTGTATTGCACACTGCCGAACGAGCCCTCGGTGTTGGCATACAGGTTCCAGCTATCGGTCAGGTGATACAGCACGTTCAACGCGGGCAGGGCGGTGTTGTAGTCGCCCTTGTATTTGAGGTTGTTGAAGTTGTCGGATTGCGCAGTGTCGATCCTTTCGTAGCGAATGCCCGGCGTGATGGTCCACTTGCCGATGTCGATGCGGTCATCAATGTAGATCGCATTGGCTTCGGTAGCGCCGCGGGTATCGCGGTCGAATCGGCTGCTGGTCGTCGGCAGCACATTGTTCACGGTGTTTTCGCGATAGCGCAGTTCGTGTCCGGCTTCATTGATGTAGCGGTAACCGACGCCGACTTCATGCCATGTTTCACCCAGCGCAAAACCTTGGGAGAAGCGTGTTTCCAGACCACGAACCCAGTACTCGCGGGGTGACAGGGAAACAAAGCTGCCTTGGTCCAGATAACCGCTGCGCAGGGTCTTGGTGAAAAACGTATTGGCAGTGAAAACCCGCGCGTCTTCTTCGTAGCGATAACCGAAGTTGACCATGGTGCGGCGGCCCCAGAACTTGTCCTTCAAGCGCGTCGACTGATAAGGATCGTCCTTGTAGTCGGCAACGTTCAGGCCTCCCGGCATCTCGGCCTCACCCTCGTAGTACTGAGCCATCGCGTTCACGCTGTTGGCTTCATCGATCTGGTACTTGCCCTTGAGGATCAGGTCGTCGATCTGCGTATCGCTGTGTTCGCGCCAGTCGCCGCCGCGCACGCCGGTGTACAGAATTGCGCCGCCCAGGCCATTGTCGGCAGTGCCCCCGGCCAATACGTTGCCCGTGGTCTTGAAGCCGTCATGGCTGGAGGACGGGCTGGTTTCGGTCTGGAAGCCACCTTTGAGGGTGGGTTCGTCAGGAATGGCACGGGTCACGAAGTTAACGACCCCGCCGACGTTCTGCGGGCCATAACGCACCGCGCCGCCGCCGCGAACTACGTCCACCGCGTCCATGTTGCCCATGCTGACCGGTGCAAAGGAAAGTTGCGGCTGGCCGTATGGAGCAAAGGGCACCGGAATGCCATCCATCAATACCGTCGAGCGCGATGCCAGACGCGGGTTGAGGCCGCGAATGCCGAAGTTCAGCGCCATGTCATGGCTGCCGGTGCCATTGTTTTCCGGAGCGTTTACACCGGGAATGCGGTTGAGCACTTCACGTGCAGTGCTGGCGCCCATGCGCTCGATTTCTTCGCGGCGGATCACGTCCCGTGCGCCGGGATGTTCGAAGACGTCAGTTTCTTGCGCCTCCCCCAACCAGTCGCCGACCACGTTTGAAACGCCCAGCTCGATCGGGCCGTTGACCGGCGCGCTGACCGGCTGCAGGGTAAAACCGTTCTGGCCGTCTGGATTGGCCTGCAGGCCTGTGCCTTCCAGCAATGCCGCCAGCCCTTGTTCCGTTGTGTATTGGCCTTCCAGCCCACGGCTCTGCAAACCGCTGGTCAGTTGCGAACCATAGGAAATCAGCACGCCTGCTTCGCGACCGAACTGGTTCAACGCGCTTTCCAGTGCGCTCGGGGCAATGTGATACGACTTGCTGTCGACATCGGCGGCCAGCACCAGCGGCACGCTGCACAGCGAAAGACCGGCACCAAACACGATGTGCCGCAACGAGCGAGACAGGGGAGACAAACGGCTGGGGCGAACTGACATACAGGAGTCCTTGGGCGAGAGGATTGAGGTGCTTTCCCTGTCTGTCACGCGAGAAGCCAAAAACGGCTCACCGGTTTTGAAAAATAATTATTCCAGTTGGAATGCAGGCTATGTGGGAGCTGGGCTTGCCCGCGATAAGGCTGAACGCGATCTAAAGTGAATCGTATCTAGCCTTATCGCGGGCAAGCCTCGCTCCCACAGGGATCTCATTTCAAATGCGTGTTGTTTAATGAACTTGGGGCTAAACCCGCGCCTCGACACTCACCCAATAGCGGGTAAATCGCTTGACCTTGACTGGCAATGCAACCTCCAGCAAGTCCAGAATTCGCTCGCTGTTGGCCAGTGGATAACTGCCCGATATGAGCAGGTCCGCGACTTTCGCATCACATTGCAGATGGCCGCGGCGGTAGCGGCTCAGTTCGGCGAGGAAGTCTTGCAGGCGCATGTGCGCCGCGACCAGCATGCCATCGGCCCAAGCGCCGCTGTTGGCGTCCAGCGCTCTCACCGGTTCCCAGACATTGCGGTTGAATACCACCTGCTGCGAGGCCTGCAACTGCAAACCTGGGCCAGTGAACGTAATCGGATTGATCTGTACCGTACCGCTGAACACGGCTAATTGGGTTTTACCGTCGAACTGGCGCACGTCGAAACGGCTGCCTGCCGACATCGGACGAATGTTGCCCTCGGCCGTGATCAGATTCAGCGGACGTGGATCATCGGCGACCGTCAGCATGATTTCGCCTTGCAGCAGCTTGATCAGGCGTTGTTGGGCATCAAAGCGCAGGTCGATAGCGCTTGCGGTGTTCAGGTGAATTTCGCTGCCGTCGTCCAGCGCGATCTTGCGCTGCTGGCCAACCCCGTTATGAAAGTCGGCAAGCAACGGCTGTAACGAAAGCTGGTCGCGTAACCCCCAACCGGCAGCCGAGCCCGCGCCCAACAGCAACAGCAGTTTCAGCGCCTGACGCCGACTGCTGGACCTCGGCGCGTTGATCGCCGCATGCGCCAATGGCGAAGACAGCCCGCTCAAACGCTGATTGACCCGCTGAATATGCGCCCACGCCCGCTGGTGCTCGGTGTTGCTGTTCAGCCAGAGTTGCCAGGCCTGCTGACGCACAGGGGCGAGGGCGCCGCTCTGCATTTCGATCAGCCAGCTCACCGCCTGCTCGGCCACGGCAGGCGCGATGTCGGATTTGTTCAGGGATTCGGTATTCGAATTCATAGCGCGAAGTAGCAGCGCAACAGCGCTTTATTGAGATGCCGTTTGACCGTGGCGATGGAAATCCCCAGCTGTGCGGCGATCTCTCCGTGGCTCAGACCGTCGATTTGCGACAACAGGAAGGCTTGCTTGACCACAACCGGAAGGCCATCAAGCAACTGATCCAGCTCCAGCAAGGTTTCCAGAATGATCGCCCGCTCTTCTTCCGAAGGGGCGACACACTCCGGCATTTCTGCCAGCGTCTGGTAATAAGCGCGCTCAAGATCCTGACGACGGTAGTGGTTGAACAGCACGCGCTTGGCGATGGTGGTCAGGAACGCCCTCGGCTCCATGATCTCGGTTGTATCGCGGGCCAGCAGGACTTTGACGAAGGTATCCTGTGCCAGATCCGCCGCGCTGTGCGGGCAACCCAAGCGCCGCCGCAACCAGCTCGTCAGCCAGTTGTGATGGGCGTGATACAGGCCTTCGACAGTTTCGTTAAGCGTGTATTGGGCGATGGGCATGAGCGGGTGCAGTCCGGATGAACCATTTAATTGCGCGGATTCTGGCAGACTCTTTTGCGTATGAGAATATTTATCATTAATATTGCGTTCTGTTCGTGCAGAGCGTCAAAGAATGCCCTGCCCGATAGCCTCCCGATCAGGAAACTCTCATGCCGTTTCAACGCCGATGGTTCACTGTGCGCTGTCCTTTACCGACGATTGCTCATTGATGAATGACGTGACCATGGATGCTCCGCAAACCACCCCTGACGTTAAAGAGCGCTTACGCAAAGCCAAGCCGGCCGGCGTGACCCTGGCTTATCGCCTTGCGGTCGCTTCACGCATTGTGGCCGCGCTGCTGGGCGGATATCTGGTCGCGGCCCTGACCAGCGTTTGCATTAGCCAGTGGGTGCCGATGCCCCGTGCCGATGCGGTCGTTACCGGGATGATGCTGTCCTTTGTAGCGTATCTGTTGGTGGTTATCTGGTGCTTTGCCTGCCGGACGGCCTGGCGTGCATGGGCGGGTGTATTGCTGCCCGCAGCGATTCTCGCAGCAGTGTTTGGTCTGGGACGGTGGTTGTCATGAAGGAAGGTTTCCGTCAGGCCATGGCCTGGCTGCACACCTGGATCGGCCTGGTATTCGGCTGGCTGTTGTTTGCGATATTCCTGACCGGGACCATGTCCTACTTCAAGGAAGAAATTAATCGCTGGACCCATCCGGAGATTCCGGCGCGAGTCGTGGACACGCAAGCAAGTGTCGAACGGGCCCAGGCCTATCTGCAGCAAAACGCTGCGGGCGCCACACGCTGGTTTATTGATCTGCCTGATGAGCGTGAGCCTGCATTGGGCCTGATGTGGCAGACCGCTGCGCAGGAGGGCAAGCGCGGGGCCTTTACCCGCAAGAGTCTGGACCCGCAAACCGGTGAGGAAATCCAGACGCGCAGCAGCATGGGCGGCGAGTTCTTCTATCGTTTTCACTTCCAGCTGCAAATGCCGCATCCGTGGGGGCGCTGGCTATCGACCATCGCCGCGATGCTGATGTTTATCGCGCTGATCACCGGGATCATCACCCACAAGAAAATCTTCAAAGAGTTCTTCACCTTTCGGCCGCGCAAAGGTCAGCGCTCCTGGCTGGACGGGCATAACGCGATCGGCGTGCTGGCGTTGCCGTTTCACCTGATGATCACTTACAGCAGCCTGGTGATTTTCATGTCGCTGGTCATGCCTGCGAGTATCGTGGCCTCTTATGGCAAGGACACTCAGGCGTTCTTTGCCGATGTTTTTCCGAATACCAACACAACCAAGGCAACCGGTGCGGCTGCTGCCTTGGCACCCCTTGCGCCGATCGTGCGCGCGAGTGGGCAACAATGGCCCGATAAAGAGGTGGAGCGCCTGGTGGTCTATAACCCGGGTGATGCAGCGGCAACGGTCGTGGTGTCTCCCGGTGCTGGCAGCAGCGTCATTCACGATCCGGGTATTAACGTGGTGTTCAACGGTGTGAGTGGTGAGTTGCTGACTGCACCGACTCAGCGCTCCGTCCCGTTGCTGGTATCTGGAGCCATGTACGGTTTGCATCTGGGCGAGTTCGCCGGTCCGTTACTGCGCTGGTTGTATTTTGTGTTCGGCATTGCCGGGACCGCGATGATCGGCACGGGGCTGGTGATGTGGCTGGCCAAGCGTCAGGTCAAGCACGCCAAAACCGGTGTTTTGCCTTTCGAATTGAGGCTTGTCGAAGTACTGAACATTGCAGGCATGGCCGGCCTGATGATCGCCATCGCGGCCTTCTTCTGGGCTAACCGTCTGCTGCCGATTGGGCTGGCAGAGCGTAGCGATTGGGAGATCAACCTGTTCTTCAGCGTTTGGGGTCTGTCAGTGCTGCATGCGTTGCTGCGTAAGGGGCGCCAGGCGTGGCGCGAGCAATTGATGCTGGGCGCGGTGTTATTTGCCGGGTTGCCGTTGCTGGATATCGTCACCAGTGGCGAGTACCTGCTGGAGTCACTGCAAAATCAGGACTGGGTATTGATCGGCTTTGACCTGACCGTTTTGTTTACCGGATTGTTTATGGCATGGGGCGCAAAGAAATTCCGCCCGGTGCCGCCGATTGCAGTGGCTGCTGAACAGCGTTCTGCGTCGGTGATTGGCACAGCAAGGTTTGAAAAGGAGGTGCACTGATGTGGCTGGCGACTTTGCTGTGTTATGTGGGCTTCACCGCGTTGTGCCTGTCCATGACCAAACACTATGGCGAGTTACTGCACGGTAAAATCAGCGCCAGCCGCAGTCGTTTGCTCAAGGCCGTTGGCTGGTTGTGTCTGGCGCTTTCGTTGTGGGCCGCGCTGGCTTCCACCCCGATTGGGTTGGGCCTGGTGCAATGGTTTGCGGCGCTCATGGGCAGCGCGTTGTTGCTGGTTTTCCTGATCCCGTTCCTGCCACAACTGGTCTTGGTACTGGCCGCTGCGGTGGTGTTGGTGGGGCCGCTGATTTTTATTAATCAGATGCTGGCGTGACACCTGTCTTGCTGAAATCCATTGATCCTACAGGATTGGATTCAACGTCCGGAAAACGCCAACCGATACTCCCCCGGCGTCGCGCCCATCGCTTGCCGGAAGCGATTGTTGAAATGGCTGGCGCTGGCAAAACCGCACTCAAGCGCAATCGCCCCGAAGGCCATGCGCGTTGAACGCAGCAACTGCCGGGCATGATTGAGGCGTCGGGCCAGCAGGTACTGATGGGGCGGCAAGCCGAAGCTTTCGCGGAACATCCTCGCGAAGTGATATTCAGACAATGCGCACAGCCCGGCCAGTTGCCCAAGGCTCAGCGGTTCGGCGAGGTGAGTTTCGATGAACTCCACCAACTGCCGACGTTGATGCGCAGCCAGTCCACCTTTCAAACGCAAACCTTCACGCATGCCCACCTGATCGAACAAGGCGCGGCTGAGCATTTCGTGGGCCAGGCTGCTGGTCAACAAACGCTCGCCGGGCTCATTCCAGTTCATCTGGATCAACTGACGAAAGCGCTGGGCCTGTTCAGGATCATCGTGAAACGTGTTTTCCCGCAATTGCAGCTCACGCGGCTCGCGGTCCAGCAGGGTAATGCAACCCAGAGCGAACTGCTCCGGGCTGATGTAAAGATGTGCCAGACGAATCTCGCCATTGATCACCCAAGCGGATTCATGCCCGGCGGGCAGGGTGCAGAGTTTGTCAGGGCTGCCTTTCTGATCCGGACGGTCGCGACGAAACGTGCCCGTGCCGCCGTCGATGTAGCAAGACAGCGTGTGGTGACTGGGGCCGTGATACTCCTGCGAATCGTGGCGATTGTTCCACAAGGCCGCGACCAAACCATCGCCCAGCACCGCGCTCTGCTCAAGTTGAGCATGGGGTGAACTGTTAAGGGCCTGAAAGACCTGGATGGATTCGATTGCTGGCATGGCTCGCATCCTACGCCTAACAGCACTCGCTGCCAGCCACCGCTGAAGCAAATGCGCAAGATTATGCAAATGGCCGGTTCATGCTCGTCGCAGACTGATGGCTCAAATCGGGAGTCGCATCATGAACATTTCGCTTTATTTGCTTACCGTCCTGATCTGGGGCACCACCTGGATCGCACTGAAGTTGCAGCTTGGCGAAGTGGCGATTGCGGTCTCCATCGTTTATCGATTCGGCCTTGCCGCACTGGTGTTGTTCGCGCTGTTGCTGCTCAGCGGCAAGCTGCAGAAGGTCAATCAGCGTGGCCATATGCTCTGCGTCGCTCAGGGGCTGTGCCTGTTTTGTATCAACTTCATGTGTTTCCTCACCGCCAGTCAGTGGATTCCTAGCGGGCTTATCGCAGTCGTGTTTTCCACCGCGACGTTGTGGAACGCCCTGAATGCCCGGATTTTCTTCAAACAGAAAATCGCGCGCAGCGTATTGACCGGCGGTGCGCTGGGCCTGATCGGGCTGGGATGCATGTTCTGGCCTGAGCTGTCCGGGCACAGCGCCAGTCGCGAAACACTCATGGGCCTTGGCCTGGCGTTACTGGGTACGATGTGTTTTTCGGCGGGCAACATGCTTTCCAGCATGCAGCAGAAAGCCGGTTTACGGCCGCTGACCACCAATGCCTGGGGCATGCTCTACGGCGCCGGGATGCTCAGCCTGTACTGCTTGCTCAGTGGTACGCCGTTTGGTTTTGAGTGGACGACCCGCTACATCAGCTCGTTGCTGTATCTGGTGATTCCGGGCTCGGTCATTGGCTTCACCGCCTACCTGACGCTGGTCGGCCGCATGGGGCCAGAACGCGCAGCGTATTGCACGGTGCTGTTCCCGGTGGTGGCGCTGAACATCTCGGCGTTAGTGGAAGGCTACCAATGGACCGCCCCGGCGTTGATGGGGCTGGTGTTGGTCATGCTGGGGAATATTCTGGTGTTCAGGAAGCCGAAGGCGGTGGTGCCAGTGGGGGCGAAGCTGGCTTGAAGTAAGTGGAATGCATTATCTGTAGGAGCTGCCGCAGGCTGCGAAGCGTTTTTCAGGTATACCGCAATCGCAGCCTGCGGCAGATCCTACAGGGCTACATCAATCTTTCCAAACTTGCGGATTCACCAGGTTCTTCGGCTTCTCACCCAGCAACGCAGCGCGCAGGTTGGTGTAGGCAAGATCCGCCATGGCTTGCCGGGTTTCCGTGGTGGCTGAGCCGATGTGGGGCAGGGTCACGGCGTTTTTCAGGCTGAACAGTGGCGACTCGCTCAGCGGCTCCTTCTCATACACATCCAGCCCGGCGCCGCGAATGGTGCCGTTCTGCAAGGCTTCGATCAGGGCAGCTTCGTCGACGATCGGGCCTCGGGCAATGTTGATCAGGATCGCGCTGGACTTCATCAAGCCCAGTTCACGGCTGCTGATCAGGTGCTTGGTCTTCTCGCTCAACGGCACCACCAGGCAAACGAAGTCCGACTCGGCGAGCAATTGATCAAGGCTGCGAAATTGCGCGCCCAGCTCCTGTTCCAGCTCGGTCTTGCGGCTGTTGCCGCTGTACAGGATCGGCATGTTGAAACCCAGACGACCACGACGTGCAACCGCTGCGCCGATGTTGCCCATGCCGACGATACCCAGCGTCTTGCCGTACACATCCGTGCCGAATTGCGCAGCCTCAACACTGCGCTTCCACTGACCGGCCTTGGTCCAGGCGTCCAGTTCGGCAACCCGGCGGGCACTGCTCATGATCAGGGAAAACCCGAGGTCTGCGGTGCTTTCTGTCAGCACATCCGGGGTATTGGTGAGCATGATGCCGCGCTCGTTAAAGTAGCCGACGTCGTAGTTGTCGTAACCCACTGAAATGCTCGACACCACTTCCAGCTGCGTGGCGGCTGCCAGTTGCTCGCGCCCCAACTGACGACCCGCCCCAATCATGCCGTGACACTTGGGCAGTGCGTCATTGAACTGCGCATTCATGTCGCCCAGCTTCGGGTCGGGCACGATCACGTTGAAGTCTTGTTCCAGCCGTTCGGCCATTTCGGGGGATACACGGCTGAAGGCAAGTACGGTCTTTTTCATGGGGTAGCTACTCTCGCACGCTTTTTATAAAGGGTTACAGATGAGTAGCACGCTAACATTCTCGTCGTCGCGCCGTAAACATCGGCCTCGCGGTGCTCGTGCGCTCCTACAGGTCCCCGTTTGCTGCGCGACAGCGCGGTGTCAGGGGCACCGAATGCATTCCAGGGATCAGGCGATCGACCGCATCGCGTGTGTATGCAAATCAGCCTCATGTGCCGCGAGGATTTCCGGCAGCGAGCCGCGCAGGTATTCCACCCACGTCTTGATCTTGGCATCCAGGTACTGACGCGACGGGTAGATGGCGTACAGGTTCAGCTCCTGCGAGCGGTACTCGGGCAGCACCCGCACCAGCGTGCCATTGCGCAAGCCTTCGATGGCGGAGTAGATCGGCAGAATGCCCACACCCATGCCGCTACTGATCGCCGTCTTCATGGCGTCTGCGGAATTGACCAGAAATGGCGAGGTATGGATTGTGACCATTTCCTGACCCTCCGGACCGTCGAACAGCCACTTCTCCAACGGGAACACCGGGCTGACCAGGCGCAGGCAGGCATGGTTGAGCAGGTCAGTGGGTTTGAGCGGGATGCCGAAGCTTTTGACGTATTCCGGCGACGCGCAGGCAATGCTGTAGGTGATGCCCAGGCGCTGGGACACAAAGCCCGAGTCCGGCAGCTCACTGGCCAGCACGATGGACACGTCATAGCCTTCTTCGAGCAGATCCGGCACGCGATTGGCCATGGTCAGGTCGAAGGAAACATCCGGGTGATTGCGCCGGTAGCGGGCAATAGCATCGATCACGTAATGCTGACCAACGCTGGACATCGAATGCACCTTGAGCTGACCGGCTGGTCGCGCATGAGCATCGCTGGCTTCGGCCTCGGCCTCTTCCACATAACCCAGAATCTGTTCACAACGCAGGAGATAACGCTTGCCGGCTTCTGTGAGCGCGATTCGGCGTGTGGTGCGGTTGAGCAGACGGGTTTGCAGATGCGCTTCGAGATTAGAAACGGCGCGCGAAACGTTGGCGGTAGTAGTGTCGAGCTGGACGGCAGCAGCCGTGAAGCTTCCCGCTTGCGCCACACAACTGAACGCGCGCATGTTTTGCAGGGTATCCATGGGCAGTTCTCTAGAGAGATAGCAAATTGTGACACGAAGTAACTGAGCCATGTCAGCATACCTAAGGATTATCTCCGATTCTGTAACAAAGATTCACAATTCCCCCGGCTTATCGGCGACCTGACGCGCCCCTAGAATCGCGCCACCTGAGTCATCACACCTTACGTCGGGAAGTTGCATTCGTGCCGCGTCGCATCATCAGAAGGGCTGCGCCCTTCAGTGTCTGGGCTTTAACGTTAGTCATCAGCGGCTGCATCGGAACCGGCGGGATCGCACCACAAGGCAAAGCTTTGCCTGTTGAAAGCCTGGCCACCGACGCTGCCATTCGCAGTGCCGACCAAGAGGCTCATTGGCCCGTCGGGCAATGGTGGCGCGCTTATAACGATCCGCAACTGGACCACTGGATTGATCTGGCCGCTGCCGGTGCGCCGAGCCTGGCGATGGCTGCCGCCAGGGTTCGTCAAGCCAAAGCCATGGCGGGCATGGCTGAATCTGCCGAGTCGCTGCACGTCAATGGCGAAGCGTCCCTCAAACGTCATGACTGGGCGACGGATCAGTTTTACGGCCCCGGCGCGCTCGCCAATACCACCACATGGGACAACAATGCGTCCCTTGGTCTGAGCTACTCGCTGGATTTCTGGGGGCGTGAACGCAACGCTACCGAACGGGCGCTGGACCTTGCCCACATGAGCGCTGCCCAGGCTCGTCAGGCGCAGCTCGAATTGCAGGACAACATTGTTCGCGCTTACATCCAGTTGTCCCTGGACTACGCCCAGCGCGACATCGTTGAAGCGACGCTCGCCCAGCAGCAACAGATTCTCGATCTGGCTCAGCGTCGTTTGCAGGGCGGGATTGGTACTCACTTTGAAGTCAGCCAGGCTGAAACACCGCTGCCGGAAACTCACCGGCAAATCGATGCACTGGACGAAGCCATTGCACTGAGCCGCAATCAGTTGGCCGCGCTGGCGGGCAAAGGTCCCGGGGAGGGCGCCAGCCTGCATCGCCCGACGCTGGCGCTCAAGACGGCCCTGAAATTACCTTCGGCTTTACCCGCGCAATTGCTCGGTCAGCGTCCTGACGTGGTGGCAAGCCGCTGGGCCGTTGCGGCTCAGGCCCGAGGCATTGACGTGGCTCATGCGGGTTTTTATCCCAACGTGGACCTGATCGCCAACCTGGGTTACATGGCCACGGGCGGCGGCATGCTTGAATTTCTGGCGGGTAAAAAATTCAACTACAGCGCAGGGCCTGCGGTGAGCTTGCCGATCTTCGATGGTGGGCGTCTGCGTTCGCAACTGGGTGAGGCGTCAGCCGGTTATGACCTGGCCGTGGCGCAGTACAACCAGACGCTGGTTGATGCGCTCAAGAGCATTTCCGATCAATTGATCCGCCGTGAATCCATGGACAAGCAGCAAGTGTTCGCCGGCGAATCCGTGGCCTCAGCGCAGAAGACCTATGACATCGCGATGATCGCTTATCAACGCGGGCTGACCGACTACCTCAACGTACTCAACGCTCAGACCTTGTTGTTTCGGCAGCAACAGATTCAACAGCAAGTCCAGGCCGCCCGTTTGAGCGCCCATGCCGAGCTGGTCGTAGCGCTGGGCGGCGGGCTGGAAGCTGGCAGCGATACACCAACCGAAGGCCAGACCCAGGCACCCAAAACACCTGCAGTGTTGGATCGGTGATGCTTTTCGGTAGGAGCGAACTTGTTCGCGAGGCTTCACACCTGACGCGCCGCTTCGACCGCCTCGCCAACAAGTTGGCTCCTACAGAAAATCCCGCCACCTGTAGGAGCTGCCGAAGGCTGCGAAGCGTTCTGTCAGACATACCGTTTTCGCAGCCTTCGGCGGCTCCTACAGAGGCTGGACGGGCATGAAGCTCACCCAACTCCCATGGCGGCGGGAATTCAACAGCTGGGCGCGCAGTGACGGGGTGACCTGGATTTACATCTTCAAAGTCCTGATCGCTGCGTTCCTCACCTATTGGCTGGCCCTGCGCCTGGAATTACCTCAGCCGCGCACGGCGATGATTACCGTGTTCATCGTCATGCAGCCGCAAAGCGGCCATGTGTTCGCCAAGAGCTTCTACCGATTGCTCGGCACCCTGGCCGGTTCTACGGTCATGGTCGTGCTGATGGCCTTGTTCGCGCAGAACTCCGAACTGTTCCTCGGCAGTCTGGCGCTGTGGGTGGGCTTCTGTTCGGCAGGCGCCGCACGCTATCGCAACTTTCGCGCCTACGGTTTCGTGTTGGCAGGCTACACCGCGGCGATGGTGGGCCTGCCCGCATTGGCACATCCGGAAGGCTCGTTCATGGCGGCGGTCTGGCGGGTACTGGAAATCAGCCTCGGCATCGTCTGCTCCACTGCCGTCACCGCCGCGATCCTGCCGCAGAGCTCCAGCGCGGCAATGCGTAACGCGCTGTACTCACGCTTCGGCGTATTCGCTCGCTTCGTCGCTGATGGTTTGCGCGGCACTACTCCACGGGACGCCTTTGAAACCGGCAACGTACGTTTTGTCGCCGAAGCCATTGGCCTGGAAGGTCTACGCAGTGTCACCGTTTTTGAAGACCCACACATGCGCAGGCGCAATGGTCGGCTCAATCGCCTGAACAGCGAATTCATGGCCATCACCACCCGCTTCAACGCCTTGCACCAGTTGCTCGAGCGCGTGCGCGGTGACGGCGTCAGTCGAGTCGTCATTGCTGCTGAACCGGGCCTTACCGCCTTCGCAACGCTGCTCGACGGTTTCGCTAATCGCTTCCTGACCCCTGATGACGCCAGGCAGTTGGTGCAACAGTTGGAAGACTTCAAGGCCGACTTGCCTGAACGTGTGCGCGCCGAGCGTGCCGCTCTGGAAGACATTCAGCCCAGCGAAGCCGAGCTGCTGGATTTTCATACCGCTTATGAGTTGCTGTACCGGTTGGTCAGCGACATGCACGACTACGCGCAGACCCACGCATCGTTGGCTGATCACAACCACATTCGAGAAAAGTGGGAAGAGGAGTTTCTGCCCAAAACCAGTTGGATGACAGCCGCCGCAGCGGGCATTCGAGCGACGTTCATTCTGGCGATCATGAGCGCTTACTGGGTGGCGACTGCCTGGCCCAGCGGCGCGACCATGATCCTCGTATCGGCGGCCACCGTGGCGTTATCGTCCACCACCAACAACCCGCGCCGCATGTCATTTCAGATGGCGTGCGGCACCTTGCTTGGGGCCGTGCTGGGGTTCATCGAAACCTTTTTTATTTTCCCGAACATCGACGGCTTCCCGTTGCTGTGCCTGTTCCTTGCGCCGGTATTCATGCTCGGCGCGTTTCTCGGATCGCGGCCGCAGTGGTCCGGCTATGGCCTGGGATTGTTGATTTTCTTCGGCATCGGCTCGGTGCCCGACAACCTCACGATCTACAACCCTTACACCTTCATCAACGACTACATCGCCATGGTCATCGGCATGCTGCTGTGTGCCGCAGCGGGGGCGATCATTCTGCCGCCGAATGCACGCTGGATGTGGCGACAGCTGGAGGGCGATTTGCGCCGTCAGGTGGTGTTTGCCATCAGCGCACCGCTGAATCGCCTCGGCTCAAGTTTCGAAAGCCAGACCCGCGACCTCATGCACCAGGCCTATGGTCTGGCAGCAGGCAAACCGTTGGTGCAGCGCGAATTGCTGCACTGGATGTTCGTCGTGCTGGAGATCGGCCACGCAATTATCGAACTGCGTCGCGAGCAGGACATCCTCCCGGTACATCCAGCTTATGCGCCCTGGCAATCCTGGCGGGTGGCGATCCGGGTAATGGGGCGCGCTTTGATCCGGTTGTTCATCCAGCCGGATCACAGTAACTGGCAGCGCGCGTTGGCGGCGGTTGATCACGCCATCAACCGGGTGCAAAACAGTGACGAACCCTTTGCGCCGCATTTCGATACCTCTGCTTTGCGACGAGTGAAGAGCTACCTGCACTTCATTCGCTCATCACTGCTGGACCCTCAATCACCCCTGGCCGTGCGTGCTCGCGAAGGCCAAAGGCAAGGACTGATTCATGCCTCGTGAAATTGCTTTTCATGGCCTGTACATGCCCAGCGTGACCGTCCTGTTTTTGATCGCAATGGTGCTTGCCTGGGCGCTGGACCGGCTGTTGTCAGGCTTTGATCTGTACCGCTTTTTCTGGCACCCGGCACTGCTGCGCCTGAGCCTGTTTACCTGCATCTTCGGCGCCATGGCGCTGACCGTTTACCGTTGATTCTCGAGTAGCCCTGATGAAAAAGCTCTTCAGCCTGATTGCCACGTTACTGGTTCTGGCTTTGGCCATCTGGATCGGCCGCACCTTGTGGGTCAACTACATGGACACGCCCTGGACCCGCGATGGCCGGGTGCGTGCCGACATCATCAACGTCGC
Organism: Pseudomonas caspiana; assembly: GCF_040224095.2. Taxonomy (NCBI): domain Bacteria; kingdom Pseudomonadati; phylum Pseudomonadota; class Gammaproteobacteria; order Pseudomonadales; family Pseudomonadaceae; genus Pseudomonas; species Pseudomonas caspiana. The sequence continues at coordinate 1,018,893 of NZ_CP167995.1, forward strand.
CGCCGACGTCAGCGGCACAGTGGTCGAGGTGCCGGTGCACGATAACCAACAGGTGAAAAAGGGCGATCTGTTGATGCAGATTGATCCCGAGCATTACCAAGTGGCGGTCAAGCAGGCTCAGGCCTTGGTGGCGTCACGCAAGGCCACCTGGGAGATGCGCAAGGTCAACGCCAAGCGCCGCGCCGACATGGACAACCTGGTGATCTCAACCGAAAGCCGCGACGACGCGAGCAACATCGCCACCTCTGCGCAGGCCGATTATCAATTGGCGCTGGCAGGGCTTGAAGCCGCTGAACTGAACCTGCGTCGCACGCGAGTGTTGGCCGCCGTGGACGGTTACGTCACCAACCTCAACGTGCATCGCGGCGACTATGCGCGCATCGGTGAGGCGAAAATGGCCGTAGTGGATATGAACTCGTTCTGGGTCTATGGCTTTTTCGAGGAAACCAAGCTGCCGCACATCCGTGTAGGTGATCCGGCGGACATGCAGCTCATGAGCGGCCAGTTGCTCAAAGGTCACGTGGAAAGCATCGCCCGAGGCATTTACGACCGTGACAACCCGGAAAGTCGCGAACTGATTGCCGACGTCAACCCGACCTTCAACTGGGTGCGCCTGGCACAGCGAGTGCCGGTGCGGATACATCTCGATGAAGTACCGGCCGACGTGCTGCTGTCGGCGGGCACTACCTGCACGGTGATTGTGAATCCTGAGGTTGGGGGAGCGAGCGGTGAATGATGAACCGGCGTAAGACATCACACCGAGTGGTTTGCATCGCGAGCAAGCTCAGCTCCCACAAAACCTACGTAGCCCTGTAGGACCGGCTTTAGCCGGGAGGGCGTCCGGATAGTCGCTGGATGTTCTTCGGCAGAAACACCGCTCTCCCGGCTAAAGCGGAACGCCGCCTGGCCAGTCCTACGAATTTGCCTGGATTCTGTGGGAGCTGAGCTAGCTCGCGATAAGGCACCTCGATTTATCTGGTAATCATAACCCTGGCGGTGCTCGACCTTGTCTGCGATGAGCTTCAGGAGAACAACCTGAGTGTCGCCTCAATCCCCAGTCTGGCTTCATCAGGCCCCGTTTTCGGAATCGCGCGGTTGAACGTGCGTTTGGTCAGCTCTCGCTCAAGTCTTGCCTGGTTGATCCTCGCTGTTCTGCGCAGCCCGTCAAGATTGGGAATGAATAGCCCATTCTTGTCGTAGGCTCCGACAATTGCCGAGGCGGGTATATCAGTTGCGTAATTGATCTCGACCGGAGCCAGGTCCAGGCGAGGCGATTGGGGGTAGCGTGCAGCAAAGTCATTGGCATAAAGGTGATAACCATCGAGCTGGCGGGCGTCGACGAGGTAAGTGTGGCCTCCTTTGGCGCCACCGTAGGTAAAAGCTCCTACGTGATCCTTGTCATAGAAAACCGACGTCGAGATGCCTCGGCCATCCGGGTCCAAGGCGTCATGGCCGCCACCAAAACCACCGCGAACGCCGGTCGCTTGATGAAGATCTTTTTGCAAGTCAGCGGCCGCTGTTCGCAATCTGAAGCCCTTCTCAAAGATGATGTCGGGAGCGCGTGAGTCGCCGCGAAAAACAAAACCGCGATAAACCGTGATGTCATGCGGCTCAATGAACTGTTGTGAAAACCGCCCTTGGTTCTCCACCCATAGCTGCGTCGTCTGCGGACCTTTTTTAAAGTCGGCGTTCAGTTTCAATTCCAGCGAGCGCATCTTTGCCGAGTGTTTCGAGCGTTCCAACGCATCGATCAGATAAGGCGTCGCTGAAGACGGCAGTTTTTTTGTGTTCAGGATGACTTTGAGCCTCTGTGCAAGTTGGGTCCTGGCCAGCGCTGAAAGCCCTTTGCCGACGACCTTCAACACCAGAGGGCCAATGACTTCTGCCAGAGCGCTGATGATGGCCGCGCGGTACAAACCGGCCGCTACTTCGGGCAGATCTTCCAGCTCGGCCCTTACCGCATCGGTAGCCGCAGAGGCGATACCCAGCAGGAAAGCCGCGACCAGCCTGATGGGCACCAGACTGACACTGACCGGCAGCGTGATGCCCAACGACAGGCCTGCCAGAAGATAACCGCTGAACTCAAGAGCCGAATCAGCGAGGCGCTCGGCATCCGTCGAAACCAGCGTATCGATATCAGACAGCAGGCGCTGATAACTCAGATCAAACAGCGCATTGGCGATGTCGGGGCTTGCATGAAATGTGATGGGAGCGACCCAGTAATACTTGGTCTCGAACCTTCGCACATATTTGACTTCGTCATTGCCGGGCTTGAGTCGCTGATAAAGCGGGATGCGCGCCAGTACCTTGTTGCGCAGTGCGGCGTTTCTTTCTATCAGCGCCCGAAACTGATCGAAATCACGCGGTATTTCGTAGACCGATTTTTGCTGCGGATCATTGCCCAGGAATACCAGTAAGCCTTGAACTGTCTGGTCTTCATAGTATTCAGGCGTTGGCAGGAGCAGCGCCCGTTCCAGCTTCACTCGCGACGTGCCCTCAAACTGCACGAGCCGGGGTTCAATCCAGCCGCTCAGGTAATCATTGGCGAGTGTAATGAGCGCTGCGGCTGAGGCTCTGTGCTCCAGGTATCGACGAATAATGCTGTCCAGTTCATGTCGCGTGAGCAGCAGGGAAAGTTCTTTGACGTTAGGGCGATTAAAGTGCGCCTCGACCTCGTTGATATAGCGCTCCTGCAGGTTCACCGTATCGAACAGATCGCGTAACTCAGGCGTAAACGCAGGGGGCCAGCGGATCCGTAGTCGTGTGGCGTCTTTGAGGTCGTGGCGGAAGAAGTCGGTGACTATCTGGTGGAGTTCAAAGGTGGCGATCTTGGGGAGGGGAGGGCTGACGCCGATCAATCCGCTGTGACGAGAGTCGGTGTATTCGACATTGATCTTCATGTTGCTGGTGACCAGTGCCTTATGCGGCTCATACATCGTTGAGTGCTTTACTGCTGTGCGAATGAAATCATCGATAAAAGCAAAAGGGGAAAGCAACCTGGGTTGAGAGACCGCATCAACCAAATCGGCCAGCTCACTGGCCAGTTGGTCGATATCGGCAGGGACTGTAGCTGTGGTGCTCATTTGTCATTCCTTGACAGGTCATAGGCAGTGCATCCATTGCTCTGCTCAGGCTATGAAATATAGAGGCTGAGACTTGGCGCGGTTGTAGGACGTTTCTTTGTTTTCGCGGGGTAAAGGCGCGGGATGCAGGCGTGTCGTGAGGCAGGGCCTCAAGACCTGGAATAGCGCGGTCTATGTGGGAGCTGAGTTTGCTCGCGATAAACGATGACGCGGTCTGCACGAAACACCGCAGCGCTTTTATCGCGGGCAAGCCCGGCTCCCACATGAATTAGCGTCGTTCATGTAACTTCAGCTAACCAAATAACCCAGTCCTACACCCCATTCCTGCGGCCTTTTCCCTTTCTTCTGAATGAAGTTTCCGAGAAAATCCCGAGCCCTTGCGCAGGGTGATTTCGGGCACTAGGCTGCGTCCGTCGTTGAGTATCAGCGATCGGGTTTAGCAGCCTGTTTGACTTCAATTCCGGTGCAAGTACCGTCTATGGCGGCTTTGTGCGGGGCATCTTCGGGTGCGCCGGTTTTTGGGATTGGGTCGCCGGTCTGCTAACCCGTATCAAAGTCGCCACCTTTGCTTGTTTAGCAGCGATCATTCGGTGGCCTAGCTAAAGGCCTAATCAGATGATCAAAGTAACGCCAGATCCACCACAACCCACCCTCGAAGAATCGCTGCTGCACGTCAGCGACCTGCTACGTTGCGCAGCCGCCACGGCTTATGAAACCGGCGATAGCCTCAACGGTCCGAAACGCGACTTGGCGTTCTCGGTGGTACACCTGATCGGTATGGCCAAAGCCGAACTCGAACGCTCGTTGGCACGGGTTGAGTCCAGGTAACTCCGTCTCCCTGTAGCGGCCAACTTGTTGGCACCTACAGGGGCTCGTATTCAATCGGGAAGTGTAACTACAGCGTCTTTTCCAACCCAAACCGCTGGCGCAGTTTTTTATCCAGCAACCCTTTGGGCAACAACCAGCTCATCAACGGCAGCACCCTTGAGCCATTGCCCGAGCGCAGGAGTCGTGGCGGTTCGGTCTGTTGCACGGCGCGCAGCACATCCTGGGCGAAATCGATGGCGGGGGTCGGGTTGTCTTGCGAGGCCTTGGCCCTTGCTCGAATCCCTTCACGCAGAGGCCACCATGGCGATTGTTCGTTGATCAGCAATTCAGCCTCATGGCTGGCGTTCTTCGCAAAACTCGTGTCGATGGCACCGGGCTGAACCTCCAGCACCTTGATCGAGAAGGGCGCCAACTCCAGACGCAATGCTTCACTCAGAGCGTGCACCGCGGCCTTCGACGCGCAATACGCCCCGGCAAATGGCGTAACCAAAATACCGGATACGCTGCCGATATTGACCACCAGACCTTTGCGACTGCGCAGTGCCGGGAAAAACGCCCGCGTCACGCCCACCACCGAAAACACATTGGTCTCAAACTGGCGCTGCATCGCCTCGACGCCGCCATCGAGCAGCGGTCCCATGGCGCCATAACCTGCGTTGTTGATCAACACATCCAGCCCATCAAAGCGTGCCGCTAATTGCTCCAGCGCGACGCTGTCGTTGACGTCCAGTTGTACGCCTGTGAAACCGGCAGCATTCAGCGCGGCAACGTCTTCAGGCTTGCGCGCAGTGGCCCAGACCTCATGACCCGCACCTTTGAATGCATCCGCCAAAGCGCGGCCAATGCCGCTGGAGCAGCCAGTGATGAGGACGTTGGGCATCTTGTTATTCCTTGGATTAGTTTGAAAAACTACCTTGTAAATGCTCCGCGCGAAACTCCAGCGTCTGCGGGCGGTAGCCTTGGCGCAAGGGTGGTAGCGGCAAGCAATCTTGCCATTGACTACCGGCCTGCAGCTCGCCCGGCCCGCTATATCGAGGGCCTGCATAAGCATCGTCGGTCAGGTTCACGGTATCACCGGGCGCATAAGCGGCGACGCGCCAGCGCAATTCTACGAGAGGAACCTTGTTGGTGTTATCAATCAGCACCAATAGCGGTTTACCAACTGGGCATTGGTCGGGGGCGTAATCCATGCGGATGCCCATGTGTTCCAGGCGTCGGGTTTCCTGACTGTCTTGCCAGATGACCACCATCGCCACGATCCCCAGGCCAGCGGCAGCCGCGAGTGAAACAGGCAAGGCCTTGGCCGGATAACGCAGCAGCAATACCAGCCAGGTCAGGATAAGCAGTGCGCCAAACAGCATGATTCGCGCCTCGTGAACAGATGAGGATGCATCGTACCGAAAGCGGGGTGGGGTTTGCTAATGGCTATGCGATAGGTCGGTCAGACGATTACGCATCCAGGGATTGCTGTCTCAAGGCAATCCCTTTACGTATTAACGGATTTTAGGAGGGCGGGAAGAAGTACAAATAATCGGTTTTCTGCGAAAGATTACCAGCGGCGTCTACAGCCCGGACGTGATAACGACCATAGCCTTCAATGTTACGCACAAAACTCAGATCTGTTGTTTCGTCAATCTGCGTCCACCAGCGGTAGACTTTGTATTTGACCGCTGCAGCCACCCGATTCCAGCTCAAATCTATCGGTTGGTAGGTGTTATGGGCTATTCGAAACCCCGTGGGTGCCGTGAGTTCGGGAGGCGGTATGGGCTCATCACCGATTCTTTCCCATTTCCCGGAGTATTCATGAAAAATGAAATACTCCGAAAAGCCGGTAGGGATAGGGATGTCGAGTCCATAGTCCAGGTTCGATCCATCCAGCGTTGCGGCGAGTGATGCGCTGGATGCAATGTGCACAATGCTGGAGTCTGGAGCCTGCGGCGCTAGCTTGATTTGGGGCGACCAATGGCCATCATCAAGTTGATAGTGAATGAGCTTATCGTGTAAACCCGGCGCCGGAATTTCTGGCTCATCCGCGAGATAGGTCGCGGCCAGAATGCGGTACCTCAATGTTCCGTTGATAGCGCTCAATGAGACCATGTCGCCAGTGTTGAGCAACATTGAATCAAACGGAAAGTCTATCCGGTTCGTGACGAGCTCGGTGGAGTAGGTGGCTGAACTTATAATCAGTACAGTTGAGTTTGTGGTCAGGTAGGCGGGGGGAGAAATTATCCTTGTCCAGCTGCCATTGCCAAGTCGCGCAATCAGTGCTCGGTTGCCGCTCGGTAATATGTAGCCGTCGGGGACTTGTGGGACATTAATGTCCGCGTATGGCCCCATTCGGATAAGTTTCTGGAAATTTGCATGTATGCAGTTGTCGATCAGCCGTTGCCTCAGCGACCAGTCGGTGTTGATCACGAAAAACTTCTGAATATAAGAAAGTTGATTGGTTGAATAAAACCATTGACGAATTTTGTCCGAAAAATCATCTGGGACAAAGGCCGGGAACGCAACGTACTTGGCACACTGAATCGATCTGAGTTCCTCATACGGTTTATCTTCTTGTGCTACCCGATCCATGAAGGCTTTGAGTGTATCTGTGGTAGGCGTGTCGGAACCTATCCAGCGATGGTTCACGCCAGACCAGAATAGAGAGTCTCTTTGACCATCGTTATAGGCAATAACGACCGCTGGATTTTCATATTCCCAGATCTGGCTGATGGTGAGCGCGTTCATCCAGGGGGGTATCAAAATATCGTTTAATCTGGACTTTATCAGTTGGTGTAACTCCAGATGGGCGGCGGCGGTGAAGTTCTTGAACTGATGGAAGTCCAGAACAATGACTTCTCGTTTGGGAGCGCCTGCACCAGGCGTATGCGTCCTGAAGCGCAAAATCTCTCCCAGAAAATCGTTGGCGACAGTACGTTGTGAAACCAGATCATGGAAAATCATGAACCGTTTTGGATCCTCTGCGGGATAGCCGTCGAAAAACTGCACCCTCAAGTCCAGTACTCTGACGCCTGTCATCAACTGCTTGTACGGTGAGACGTCCTGGCAGGTATTGGAATTAGAGCTGTAGGGAGCCTCTTTGTCGAAGCCCGCATTATGAGTGCCGGGCAATATTGCGTCTGCAATTCGTAACTTGCCAACCCCATCGTAAGTAGACATCCAGCTGCTGCGATGCAGGTTATTGTAGGGGGTGCAAATTCCTCCCGAAGCGCTGCCACCAGGGCAACCTGAGTCAATTGATTGCTCATCACTGTCGCCGGGAGACGGCGTGAGATCTTCTTGATTTATGGAGCCTGATAGTGAAGCGTCGTCTTCTGTGGCCAAGCATAACGACACTTGTTCAGGCGAAGCAGGGCGGTCATCAGTGTTCATTTCTACGACCTCTTCGAAATTAAAGGTTTCGTAGATATTTAAGCGCCAGGCCGTTGAGCGTTGTCACTGTCATAACTGACAGTGACAATCTATGCAGAACAGATGTTGGGGGCGGAAGCGACCGCTCTAAGTCGGACTTCTGCGCATCGTTTATTGCGAACGTCGATAGGCGTTGTTGCGAAATAGTCTAAATCCCATGGGTTCGGTGATCGTCTGTAGGCGTGAGTCTTATGTCCACGACGTACCGTTGTCGCGAAGTAAACAGCTACAGAAAATGCATTTCAATCTAGTACTTGCTGTTGTTTGATGAGAGCAGGCTAGGGTGTGCTAATGAGTAGAGGTGGAAGGGTTTGAAGCCTTCACAAGGTCTAAAGGGACTGCAAACCATCAGCGGCTAGAATAAATACCGGGCACTTCTGGAAAAGGATTAGAGTCAGGTACTGTAGGCTACGTCATACAAGTTGACAGGATTTTTCGGTCTCAATACTCAGGTCAGCTAATTCACGGTTGTGCCGTTACACCTCTTATGTACACTGGCATGAGAGCCCACCATGAATCTGACTTATACCGTCGATCCAAATCATTCGTACAGACGCGCAATTGAAATTGCCTATGAGAAAGCCAAAAGAGAGGGCGGGGTTGATGAAAGAACCGCGCGCGAGTGTGAGTTGGTGATCAGTGCGCCGGAGCCCGATTATATTTATCACGAGGTGGAGCTTGATAATCCCCCGCGCTTGCTTGAGGAAGGCTGTGTATCCTACCGAGAACTGAGTCCGTGGGAGTCTTACGAACAGGCAAGATTAGATGGCCGCAGGCAAGCGGCAGAGCGCGTAGCAACTCAAGTGGACGCTATATGGCAAGATCTAAAAAAAACTACTGCTGGCGTTGATCCTGAATTGTTAAACGAAATAAGCTTCACAATAGATGAGAAAGGCACGATTCATCCGGTGAGCATTTCGCGCTCACTGGATGCAAAGGCCGAAAAAACGCTTTTTGAAGTACTGAATGGGAATTCAGAATTAAAGAAGGCGGCAGAAGACTATATCTGGATGTTGGCGGGTTTAGTAGGGCGTACGATAGAAGGTTTACCAAGCAACTATGATCGGCACTTTGCCCACTCTTGTTTGCGAGAGGGCTAACCACATGAAAAATGCCGTTAGCCTTCAAATATTAGCCGCTAATATTCATTGAGCAGATTTGTGTGATAGACCCTGGACTGATTCCAGTTGATGGGTTGCCTCGGACAGATACTTGCCAGTGGCCGGTATTGTAAGTGGCGCGCCATTTTGTTTTGAAATCATACACCCCGGTGAAAGGGGTGGTCACGTGGCGCCCATTGCAGGCTGGAAAACTCACGTATTCCACGATGCCTCCCGTGACGGTGACGCGGCGTGATTTAACTTTGTTGGAAAGATTTTGATCATCCGGTCTGATGACAAAATCGACTGTAGCCCCCTCTAAAAGCTGACCCGTTGAGTCCCTGATATTCGTCGCCCACATAATTCGGTCTCTGAATGTTGAGGTCATGAAATAGGTTCCAGTCTTCGGACCTTCTGTTTCAATCCTGATATTGTGGGCGTATGGGGCTGAGCCGAAATCAATGTTGAAGTATTTATCTGCTTGAAAGAGCATTCCGGCCGGGTGAGAAACTCTGAGATTAACCTTCTGGCCGGCGGTCAGTGACGCCGTGATTACCGATTCGGACGTAGGTAAAGATTGCCAATCACCTGCGATGTTATATTCGATTTTCCAAAACGAGCCTTCAACCCCTCGCAGAACGTCGTTGATCATTACTTTCTGTCCACGCAACGCTGTGAAACTGTAGTATTTAACATCGCCAGCGCTCTCCAGTTTATCAACAATACTGTTGATTTTATCCGGCAGGTCTGTGATTTGGACATCGGTGACATCGGTGACATCGGTGACATCGGTGACATCGGTGACATCGGTTAACGCATCTGTGGGTTCTTGAGTACTCTTGCCTTCGAGGGTATTAGCTTGCTGGAGGGTGTCTGGGTCACAGGCCGGTGTGGCTAAAGCTGTAGAACCATATATTCCACTCAGCGCTAGAAAAATTGATGTCGCAAGCAGTGTTTTTTTAAGAGTGCAGTTGTTCATTGTAAGTCCTTTTATATAATTTCTTCTTGCACGAATGTAAGTGCCGGGCGATACGCCAAACATACTTTTGTACAATGAGGTGGTTTGATTAACTAATGAAGTGACGTAATCATCGAGTGCGGTGTGCGGTCAATGCTGAAAGTGTAATTAAAAGTAAATGCGCTGCGCCTCCTGAAAGAACTCATAAAATTCTTACAGATGGCTGTTATAAATACTTGCGTTTTGCGTCTCTTTTTCCCACAGCGAGCGGTGTGCGGAAAGTCGAGTAAGGTAGGACGTCCGGCGTAGAACCTGTCGGAGCGAACTATTAGCGAGAGCTTTTTATCAGCCCCTGTAGATGTGTTGGATTTACTGCCCTCACCGCGAATAAATTCGCTCCCAAAGAGTCAGGCTCCATTTCGATTACAAAAAACGCAGACCAAAAAAAACCTCAACAACCTACTGCGGATGGGGTACGCAAAAGGTTGTTGAGGTGTACTGCTCGTTGCCGATTGCAGTTAAAACAGCAAATTAACGTGCAATGGTTTGCGTCTTGACGCCGGCTTCCAGTTGCGCGGAGCGACCGTAAACGTCTTCGTAACGTTCGATGTCGTCTTCACCCAGGTAGCTGCCGGATTGAACTTCGATGATTTCCAACGGGATCTTGCCTGGGTTTTTCAGGCGGTGAACCGAAGCAATCGGGATGTAGGTCGATTGGTTTTCGGTCAGCAGGAACACGTTTTCGTCGCAAGTAACCTGTGCAGTGCCCGATACCACGATCCAGTGTTCGGCGCGGTGGTGGTGCATCTGCAGGGACAGGCTGGCACCCGGTTTTACCGAGATGCGCTTGACCTGGAAGCGGCCGCCCATGTCGACGGAGTCGTAAGAACCCCATGGACGATAGACTTCAAGGTGGTTCTGGGTTTCGCTGCGGCCTTGCTCATTGAGCGTGTTGACCATCTGCTTGACGCCCTGAACTTTGTCCTTGTGGGCAATCATCATGGCGTCTTTGGTTTCGACCACGACGATGTTGTCCAGACCGATCACCGACACCAGTTTGCCGTTGCCGTGGATCATGCAGTTGCGGCTGTCCTGGATAACCACGTCGCCTTTGGTGACGTTGCCGTTGCTGTCTTTCTGTTGCACAGCCCACAGCGAGGACCAGCAGCCAACGTCGTTCCAGCCAGCGGTCAATGGCACAACGCAAGCGCGCTGGGTTTTTTCCATCACGGCGTAGTCGATGGAGTTGTCCGGGCAGCAGGCGAAGGTGGCTTCGTCGATGTCGATGGTGTCGCCTTCGTGCTTGCTGCGCTCCAGGGTCATCATGCAGGTGTCGTAGATGTCCGGATCGTGCTTTTTCAGTTCTTCGAGGAAGCGGCTGGCGCGGAACAGGAACATGCCGCTGTTCCAGTAGTAACCACCGGCTTCAACGAACTCGGTAGCGCGCTGTTCGTCAGGCTTCTCAACGAAGTGCGACACGCGGCTCACGCCTTCTGGCAGCAGCGCATCGGCAGTGGACTTGATGTAGCCATAACCGGTTTCCGGCTTGGTAGCAGGGACACCGAACAGGACCATCTCGCCACGCTCGGCCGCTACGGTGGCCAGAGCCAGTGCGCGTTGCAGGGCTTTCTGATCTTCGATCACGTGGTCAGCGGGCATGACCAGCATCAGCTCGTCGTTGCCTTCGCTGAGCAGCAGCATGGCGGTGATGGCAACGGCTGGCGCAGTGTTGCGGCCAAACGGTTCCATGATCACGGTCTGGGTTTCTAGACCCAGTGCATTGAGCTGCTCGTTAACGATGAAGCGGTGCTCTTTGTTGCAGACCACGATCGGGTCTTGCATGCCTTCGAACTTCAGGCGCTCGAGGGTTTGCTGGAAGAGGGTGTGGTTCCCGGTCAGCGCCAGAAACTGTTTTGGGAATTGCTTACGCGAAAGCGGCCAGAGTCGTGAACCGCTACCGCCTGACAAGATCACTGGAATCATTTTGTTTCTCCAAGAGCATTTCGAAATAGGGCTGTACGTCGGTCTGTCGTTTCAGTCTTGTTTTTGTTCCGCGTCGGTCGGCCCGATGATGGATCGGGCCGACTGACAAATCCGTAATTAGCGAGTTGCTACCGGTGGTTTTACCCACACCGGAGACAGGCCACTGCCGCTACCGGTGATGTACAGCACGGCAGCTTCGCCACGCTCCAGGGCAACCGGTTTCAGGTCAGTGACTTTCTTGTCGCCGTCGTACAGCGCCAGGCTGACTTTTACCGGGTTGATTTCACGCTCGCCGGTGCCTTTGGCGGCAACGGTTTTTACGACTTCGGTCTTGCCATCAGCAGTTTTCAAGGTCAGTGCCTTGTCGCTCAGGTTCTGTACGCGAACCAGGGATTTCTGCTTGTTTTTGAACGGTGGTTCTTCAACCAGTTGTGGTTTGCCGCTGGCGTTGTTGACCAGGGTGTAATAGTGGTCGCCTGCCAGTTTCACCGGGACGCTCTGGCTGCCCAGTTTGGCGGTGTAATCACCTTGTGGCATGAAGCTGAATGCAGTGCTGCCCTGTGGTGCCACTTCGTTCATGTTGGTGTTGCCAACCGAAGCGCTGATCTCGGAGCTGCTGGCGTTGTAGACACGCACGAAGGTCGAACCTTTTGGTGCGGTTGGGCCGTACAGTGCGGAGTCACCGGCGAATGCTTGCAGGGTGAAGAGGCTGATACCGGCAGCCAGTGCGCAGGTTTTCAGCAGGCTTTTCTTGGCAGTGCGAGTGTTCGAATTCTGTAAGGTCATAAGGGTAGTCCTCTCAGTTTTGGGCCTGGTTTGGCGAGTCGGAAGATTTGACGTTCTGAACGACGTTTTGTTGCGTTTTGATCGCGTCAGGAGCAGCTTTTTTTAGCTGTGCAATCCACTGCTGATCAAAGTCTTTAAGGTCGTTGTGAACGGGCAGATAACGCTCCGGAAATTCCCAGATCAGGACTTGCGGCGGGCTGTTTTTGAACGCGTCGGTTTGCAGGTATTTGAGCATCGGCAGGATCGGGCCGTGGCCGTCTTCTGCGTAGTTCACAACATCACTGTGCAGCGCTTCTTTAAGTGCGCCGACGAAGTTCCAGTTCGGGTTGGCGCTGTAGCTGGTGCCTACCAGACCAACAGCAACATCGCTGTCGGCGAACAATGCGTCATCGCCTTCGGCTTCTGCTGCTACCGGATCGGTACTGCGCTGTTGCAGTTGATCAGGTTGCGGCAACAGGTTGCTGAACAACGGGTCAAGTGGCAGGAAGTTAGTCAGGTCGCCCTTGTAGGGCGCTGTTTCCTTGGCCTGGGTGACGAACTTTTCAGGCTCGCCGCTCAGTGGCGTCTGCTGGGCGATGACTTCGCCCAACTGCTTGGCCACAACTTCTGCACCCATTGGCGTCCAGTGAGTATCGGTACGCAGGAAGACCTGGCCGTGTTGCTTTGCACCTTGCAGCGGTGCAAGCAAATCAGGTGCGACCAGACCGGCTTGCGCTGCTTGTGCGTGGAACTGCTGATAAAGGTCGGTGTGCAAAGTGGCGGGTTTGTTGTCGCCAATGTGCTCCGGATACAGGCGGGTTTTGGCAGGAACAATTGCCAGTACCAGCTGTGTGCCTTTGGCTTTCAGTTCGTCACGTACGCCCTGGACGATTGCCAGGTTTTCCGCTTCGTTCTTGTCACCGTTGGCGATGGCATCGAACTCTTCATCAGTGAACAGCCACTGATCCTTGCCGAGTACAACGCCGGGACGACCTTCGTTGAACAGCTTGTAATCCAGCGCTGCCCAGAGGTTGGTGCCCAAGCGCTTGATCGGAAACTCTTCGTCGTAATGAGTTTCCGCAGCCTTGGCCCACTTGCCGTTAAGCACGGTGGTTTCAGGGGTTGTCGAGAAGCTGGCAAAACTGCGCAGCGACCAGATACCCAGTATCAGCAGGATAGCCAGAAACAGGCCGATGTAGAGGATGCGTAATGAGCGGGTCATGGCATGTCCTCAGAATTGGAAGTAAAGGAACGGCGAGAAGCTTTGCGCCGACAGTTTGAGAATCGAAGCAATGAACAGCAGCAGGATCACTGCACGCATTGCGTAACGTGGCCAGTCGGCAACCCAGTAAGCAGGCTGTACCTGAGCTTCAGTACCCACGATGTAGCCTGGCTCGTGAATGCTTCCTGGTTTGTCGCCCGGTACGGCTTTGATCATGCCTGGCTGCGCAGTGGCAGGGCCGTCAGCCTGAACGCCCAGATCCGGGTTGGTCTTGCTGGCAGCTTTTTCGGCAGGACGGTTGGTGTAGAAGTCACGCAGACCGAAGAACGCCAGCGTTGCGTAAGCCACGACCATGGTCGCCACTTGCAGACCGGTGAGGCTTGCCTGGTTGAGTTCCGACAGTTTCCAGTCGCCGAAGCTGAACATCGCGCCGTACATACGGCCGGCAACGTGCAGGTTTTCTGCGCGGAAGATCACCCAGCCAGTGACCACGATCAGGAAGGTCAAAGCCCAGCGCATTACGTTGAATGTACGTGGAGCGGTATTTAGGCCGATGGCTTTTTCGATCGCCAGCCAGACACCGTGCCATGCACCCCAGATCACGTAGGTGATGTTGGCGCCGTGCCACAGACCACCCAGCAGCATGGTCAGAAACAGGTTGCGATAGGTCGCGAACTTGCCGCCACGGTTGCCGCCCAGGGTTATGTACAGGTAGTCACGCAACCAAGTGGAGAGGCTGATGTGCCAGCGACGCCAGAACTCGGTGATCGACTGACTGATGTAAGGCTGTTTGAAGTTTTCCATGAAGCGGAAACCCATCATCAGGCCCAGACCAATCGCCATGTCGCTGTAACCGGAGAAGTCAAAATACAGCTGCGCGGTGTAAGCCAGCGCACCCAGCCAGGCATCGCCTGTGGTCGGGTTTTGCAGGGCGAAGCAGTGATCGGCAACGACCGCGAGGGTGTCGGCGATGAACACTTTCTTGATGAAACCCTGCATGAAGCGCGTGCAGCCTTCGGAGAACTTGTCCAGGGTGTGGGTACGGTTGTTGAACTGGTCAGCCAGGTCACGGAAACGCAGCACGGGGCCTGCAATCAAGTGCGGGAAGATCGCCACAAACGCAGCAAAGTCGATCAGGTTACGTGTAGCCGGGGTATCACCGCGGTACACGTCAATGATGTAGCTGATGGACTCGAAGACATAGAACGAGATACCGATCGGCAGCAACACGTGGGTCAGGATGAAAGGTTCCAGACCGACCGACGTCATCATTGCGTTGATGCTGTCGACGCCGAAGTTAGCGTACTTGAAGTAGCCCAGGATACCGAGGTCAACCACCACGCCCAGCAACAGCCAGCGTTGTGCCGGCTTGGTGCGAACGCCTGCCGCACCTACTTGCAGGCCGATCCAGTAGTTCCACACCGTTACGCCGATGAACAGCGCGAGGAAGTCCACACGCCACCAGGCATAGAACACATAACTGGCAATCAGCAGCAGCAGATTGCGATAGCGTTGCCCGCTCAGGTAGTACAAGCCGAGGAAGATCGGCAAGAACAGGAACAGGAACACGTTGGATGAGAACACCATCCTGATATCTCCGTTTATCCATCAGTCAAGGGCCCAAAGCCCCCCCAAACCCCCCATAAAAATATGGAGGTTGATGCGTTTACTGTTTCACCCTGTCTGTAGGAGCGCGCTTGCCCGCGATAGCGTCAGTTCAGTCCACGTTTGTGACGTCTGGCACGCCGCAATCGCGGGCAAGCGCGCTCCTACAGGGGATTACTTACGAGCCTTTGTCACCCTTCTCGTGCTCTGGGTCGTAGACCTTGGTCAGGTCACCGCCCAGGCGGAAAGTCTTGAAGGGTTGTTTTTCGTGCTTGTTTTCAAGCACTTCAGGGCTGCAGGTGTAGAGCGAGCAGTACGGTTCAAGCCAGGCGAATTTCGGATCTTTCTTGAGGTCCGTCATGTCCTGTTCTTCACCGTTTTTAGCAGCGAAGGCTTCCGGGTCTTTCACGCCGGAGAGCACGCGATCAGCCAGACGCTTCAGAGCACCGTTGTTTTCCGGACGCACATCCACGCCGTTGGCCTGCGCAAAGCTGGCGATCATCGCCAGTGGTGGCAACGCGTAGTTATGGTAGGAAAGGGCACGCTGACGACGCTTCATTTCGTTAGGCAGATAGCCTTCCGCATCGACTTGATTGGCAGCGACTTTGTATTCTTTGATCGCCCAGTCGAACAGGTCCTGGCGGTTGGTGGCGACAGCCGTTGCCATCACCGACCATGCGGCCCAGTACGAGTGGTTGTTGATTTTTTCCAGCGGCAGGTTGCTCCAGTCACTGATGACCTGGTCAGCCAGCTTGCTGAACCAGGCCTCAATGATTTGCGCCTCGCCCTGACGGTTGGCCAGAGGCTTGGAATCGGAGAACTTCAAGCGCAGGTAAGCGGAGGACATACTGCCCAATGCCCATTTGCGCATCGACTTGCCGGTGTGGTTGAAATCTTTGGATTCCAGCGCATCGGCCTTGGCCCAAGTGGTCATCATGTTCAGCGCGCAATCGAGCTGTTCAGGGCGACCATCGCGCATGTACTGCATAACGACTTTGCTGACACCACGCTCAAGGGTGGTGATGTCTTTGGTCGCGCTGCGAAAGGCTTCCTCGGACTGTTCGTTCAGGGTCGCACGCGCCTTGTCGGAACCTTCGTATTTGCTGCGAAACACCAGCTTGTCGGTGTAAGGCTTGGGAATGGCTTCACAACTGAAATTGTGGTCACCGGTTTTCATTTTTTCGATCGGAGCGTCGTAGCCCTTCGGCGGCACGAGGTTCGCGGCGCTGGCGGCCCCGGCGCCACCGGCCATGATGGCCAGTGACAGAAGGGTAGGTAACATCAGTTTCGGAGTGTGCATAGGTAGCCTCATAACCCGGCTTGCGCGGTTTGCTGCGCAGTGGCTGGGAACACGTTGCGTTTGCATACTTTCGCTTCGACTTTCTGGGGTGCAGTGCCCGCTTCCGGACCCTGGATTTCCAGTGCGAGCAGTTGCTGGTCAGCCCAGTCTTCATCTGTTCGCAGTTCGAAGGAGAAGCGCCCGTCTGTATCGGATGTTTCCGGTTTTTCGATTTTCAGATCTTCGTGACGACCGTTCATGTACCAGAGCCTGGCTTGCAGGACTTTGACCGAAGTGTCGGCATAACGGATGTCGATCTGATTGCTGCCGTTGCGGATGTTCTTGATGCCGTTTTTGCCGTTGACCAACACTTCGTTAGTGCCGGTTTTCAG
This sequence comes from Pseudomonas caspiana, assembly GCF_040224095.2. NCBI lineage: Bacteria > Pseudomonadati > Pseudomonadota > Gammaproteobacteria > Pseudomonadales > Pseudomonadaceae > Pseudomonas > Pseudomonas caspiana. The sequence goes on from NZ_CP167995.1 coordinate 1,035,525, forward strand.
CGTGGTGCTAGCGCTCATCACTGCGGGTTTGCCTTCGCAGCCGTTGTCGAGCAGCGACATCATCTGGCGGTAAATGGTCTCCTGGTCCAGGCGGTACAGCGGTGAGAATTCCCAGATCAGGATTTTTGGTGGACGTTTCTGGAAGTCTTCACTGCCCAGGTACTGCAGCATCGAACCTTCCAGACCGCCGCCAGGGAAGGCGACGTTGAGGATGTCGGCACCGATGTACTCTTGCAGGAAGCCGGCGAAGTTGTAGTTCTTGCCGCTGTGACTGGTACCGACCAGGGTGATTTCCGGGTTGCCGGAGTCACCGAACAGGTCGCCGTCACCAGCCTCGCCTTTAGGCTCGGTGGTGAACTGGTCCATGTACTGAATGGCGTAGGTGTTGCCGCACAATTGCGCCGCCATGTTGTGCAGGGTGCCGGTCTTGCCCATGCGTCCCGAAACGTGGCTTTCAAATTCACGCTTTGGAATGTCGGCGTAGCCCGGAATCTTCTTCACGGTTTCAGCGACGATTTTCGCTGTGCGCTGAGCACCGTATGGCGTCCAGTGCTGGTCGCCACGGAAGTAGAAGTCGTGCGCCTGTTGCTCGTTGGTCAACGGCGACAGATCAGGTACCCAGTAGCCCATCTTGTCGAAGCGACCGAGCATGGCCTTGTAGTTGTTCAGTGCTTTTTCGTAGTCGAATTTGTCGCGCTCGGCAGGGAACAGCTTGTTGCGATCTACCAGGCCACGTGTGGGTTGGTAAACCACCACCAACTCAACGCCTTTGCTCTTGAACGCATCGTGCAGCTGTTGCATGCGGCGATAGCCTTCAGGCGTAGTGTTGAATTCGGTACGCAGGTCTTCCTGGGTCCGGAACAACCAGTCGCCTTGCGCTTGTACCAGCGTGGTGAAGTTTTGCTGATAGCGCGTGGTGTAGTTTCTTGCGTCATGCGCTTGCGGGCACAGCTGGCAGCAAGGCTCGGCTGTGAAGTTCGGCGCCTGCACCTCGTCGGCACGTGCGCCGCCGCTGATTGCGATCAGGGCTGCGGTCAGGCCGGACAGGCTGAGTAACTTGATCATGTGTGCGTGCATAAAAATTACCTTCTCAGTCCTGAAGTTCTTTCTGGCTTTCGACCGGATCAATCAGAACGGCTTTTTGTTGGCGAACCAGCAGGTCGAGGATTTCGTCCTGACGGTCACCCAATACGCCGTTGAAGCTGATGCCGCTGGTCTTGCTCGGAGCCAGCATTGCCACACGATAGAGTTCGATACTCAGCGGGGAGTCGATGGACAGCGGGCCTGAGCTGTTACCGGTCAGCTCGCCACCGACCACGATCAAGGAAACCTTGGTGTCGAACGGGTCGAGGGCGATGTCGCGGTCGGTGTCGCTCAGGTCCTTGATGTGTCCGTAAACACCCAGTAGACCGTTAGCCATGGCGATGTTTTCGTACAGCTTGATGTTCACGCTGTTACGTACGCGAATGCCGTGACGACGATTGGCAATGACTTTGTTGCCCCACAGCAGGTTGTCGCCGCTTTCATACAGGGTGATGCCGTCGGTGTGGTTCTTGTAGATCTCGTTGTAAGCGACGATGTTGTTGACGCTGTTACGGTCCAGAACAAGGCCGGACAATTTGTTGTCGTGGCTCTTGTTGTTGAAGATGAAGCTGTCGTTCACCTCACGGGAAATAATGATCCCGTGCTTTTTCTTGGTTCCGTAGACGTTGTTCTCGGCAATGATCAGACCGTGGGAACGGTCATGCGGGTCAATGCCGTAAACAATGTTGTCGCGGTAGGTGCTGCTTTTGACCACGAAGTCTTTGGTTTCGTAGCAGTAGAAGCCGTACCACAGGTCAGAGAATTCCGAGCCAACGATCCAGCCGGTTGGATCGGGCTTGTTCATCTGCTTGGCGGTGTTGGGCGTGTACTGAGAAATACTCACACCGTAGGACTTGCTCTGGTCGTAGCCCAGGCTCGCCATTTTGGTGTTGATGATGTAGGTCTCGGAACCACCCCAGGACAGCAGGAACGGACGGAATTCCTTGGGCGTACGGAAAGTCGACAGGCTGTTGGTCTTTTCGCGCCAGCCGTTGAGCTGGGTGTCGCTCATGAACAGCTTGCCTTCGTTGACCAGGAACGAGCCCTTTTCCTGCGACAGGCGCAGCTCGTGCGCTTTCTTGTCCACCTCGAAAGTCGCGTCAGCCTTGACCAGAATCGGCAGGCGGGCAATGTAAACGCCCGGCGACACTTCGCTCAGGTATTGCTTGGGGACCTTTTTAGCCAGGTCCTGAATGTTCATGTAGCCGCCTTCAATCACGATCGCTTGAGGGATGCCTTGTTGGCGGGCAACCCATTCGGCCATCTTGTTGTCACCGCCAACGAACTCCTTCAGACCGACTTCTTCCATGATTCGGGTGATGCGAACCTTGCCAGGCTTGCTGCGCACGATTTTCTTCGCGGCAGCTTCGGCGGTGTAGCCCGAAATGTCTGGCAACTGCGGTTTGTCCATCGCCAGTGTTTCCACCGGCGGGCTGCTGATGGTGTAGCTCTTGGCTTCTTGCAGCTCTTTGACCATGCCTGGGGTGGTCGCCTGAGCCGGGCTGGCCGGCGCGGTGGCGGCCATGGCGGAGCTGGCGAGCAACAGCGCGCCGCTCAGCACTGCGCTTTCGAGCAGTGCATGTGGCCATGCGCGGTTGCGCAGACTGCTTGCTTGACTGTTCATCTCATCGCACTCCTTTCGCGGTTGCATCAGAAGCGCCAGATGACGTCGACGATGGCGCGGTGCATGTAGCTGTCGACTCCGCTGCCATAGGCATCGCCCGGTTTGAAGACACCGGCGCGTAGACGAACAAGCGCCGAAGGTTCATCCATCGACTGGCTGAGTGCCGCAGGCATCAGGCCGCCCTTGAAGTACTTGGTCACGACCAGGTCCATTTCCTGACCCAGATCTTTGTTGCCGTCGGTGGTCAGTGGCAGGGAGGACAGAACACCGCTTTCATCCGCGCCTACGGCGTTGATGCCTGAGGTGCCGATGCGTGCATTGCCATCGGTGCGGCGGAATTTGTGGTAGATCAACGATGCGTCGTACTCATCCTGCAACTGCCAGGAAGCGAACAGCGAGCCGCTTTCCACGTTGGCCATTTCGCCCTGGAAAGCTTCACCGAAGCGGTGTACGCGAGAGCGGGTACCGGTCCAGTTCGAGCGGTTGGATTCCAGACCGTTCTGCTCGTATTCCTTGCTGGCGCGCGAATAAGCCGCACCCACTTGCCACTGCGGATCAAGGCGTAGACGCAGACCCAGATCGGTTGCCCAGCCATTGACGTTGCTGTTGGTCTTGTCGCCAGCCTGGAACGTACCGTCAGGCTGTCCCACGGCTGCGATCTGGCTGCGGTCACCGGTCAGCCAGGTCACGCTGCCCCAGTAATTGATCTGGTTGGTATTGCGATGGTTGTAAGCATCGCTGTTGGCCTGCAGACCCAGCCAGGTCAACTCGCCGTTGGAGGTTTTGTCCAGGTCATCGAGTTCCCGGCCTGCGCTTTTCAGGTTGCCGTCATCCTGGCTGTGGTGCGCACGCACACCAGCCCATTGACCTGGCATCCACTGGTAGCTGACGTCACCGAAGACGTGCTTGCGGTCTTCGTCTTGCGGGGACAGTTCAGTCAGGTCAGTGCGGTATTCGCTGAAACGTTGAGCCACGCCCACGTCGGCTTTGAGCAGCGTGGTGTCGAAGACCCAGTTCACGGCTTCGATGTTGGTGTCGTGCCATTGGCCGTCGTCGTTGCGCAGGCGCTGACGACCGACCTTGAGTATTTCACCCGGGTACGCTGTGAAACCGCTGTAACCGATCCAGAATTCGCGCAAGGCCAGATAGCTCTTGTCGACTTCACGTTCGCTGGCGTTGCCGCGAGCCTGAGTGGTTTGCTGGGTGTCGGAATCGGTTTGTTCCAGAGGGTCAGTCTGAATGGTGTCAGTGGCGGTTACCACCTGGCCCATTGCATAGCCGCTCCAGTCGCCACGTTCGCCATAGACCCAAGGACGCAGGTCCAGACCAATACCGTTGACATCGCCACCGGAGCGAGTGCCCAGGTCACGGTCGTCTTCGGCCTGGCCGCTGATTTTTACTTCCAGACCGAAGTTCTTTTCTTCGGTCAGGGCCGCCAGTGTCGGCGTAGCCCAAAGCAGGGTAAAGCCAAGACCCAGGCCTGCGGCCATCAGGGGATTCAACTTCATAGTGGTGCGTCCTCGCCGTCTTCTTCTTTCAGGGCCTGCATGGCCAGCGCGTTTTGGCTGGTGATGCCCCGGACGTTTTTCTCTTGCTGCAACAGCCGTTGGGCGGTGGCGAGTTTTTCAGGTGGCAGGGCAGTGCTGATTTCCTGCGCAAGTTCAGTGGCCGCTGGCGTCGGCTGTGGAGCTTGCAGCGCCAGTTGACTGAACACCCAGGCATTGACCGGATTGGGCATGGTGCCCTTGCCTTGGGAGAACAGCTGGGCAATGGCAAAGTCAGCACTGTTCTGGCCGCCACGAGCAGCGATCAGCAGTTCATCCAGTGCTTTTTGTGATTCGACCTTGCCCAGGTAGCCACGGCGGTAGATCTGACCCAGGTAGTAATGCGCGGAGAGCTCACCACCGGCGGCGGCTTTTTTCATGTGCTCTTCGGCTTTGTGTGAATCAGCCGGTACCCATTTACCTTCGTAGTACAGGCGACCCAGCAACAGTTCGGCGCGGGGTTGGTCCGCAGCACGGCCGTTATCCAGGTACTCCATCATCTTGTCGACGTCGCCCAGTTCGGGGAAGTCATAAAGCAGTTTGGCCAGCGTCACCCACGAAGCGGGGTAGCCCGGTGCAACCTGTTCCAGCAATTGCTGCGCGGTTTTTTCATCCGGAGTACCGACAGATGCGTCACCCAGAACACGGGCTACGCTGTCGACACGCTGGGCGCCGACACGACCCACGCTGTAAGCACTTTTGAGCTGCTCGACCACTGCGGTGCGCTGCTCGTTCTGGCCACGTTTCTGATAGACCGTGACCAGCTCGACGTAGCAGATGTCGACTTTGCTCAGTGCGTTTTTGCAGATGTTTTCCACTTCATCCAGGTGCTGGTCGTAAGTGCCTTGGGTGCGATACAGCAGCACTTGGGCCAGACCGGCTTCCGGATAGCCTTGTGCACGCCATTCGCTGATTTTCTGCTGGGCATTCACGTTCGGGAAACTGTGCGGGAACTGCAGATAGAGCATGGCCAACGGTGTCAGCGAGCTGGTATCGCCACTGGCGAAGGCCTTTTTCAGCAGGTCTTCGGCTTCGTGGTGCTCGGCCTCGGTTGCCCCAGGCTTGGAGGCCAGCAGGCGACCCAGGCGAGCCTGAGCACGTGGCGAGGTTTCAGCTGCTGCACGGTAAGTGGCTTCTGCTTCCTTGATTCGCTGCGGATCACCGCTCTGCACAGCAATGTCAGCCAGGCCAACCTGTGCATCGCTGTAGCCCAGGTCCGCCAGTTGCCGATAGTTCTGCTCTGCCAGTGCGGTGTCACCGTTCTTCAGGGCTTCATTGGCCAGGCGTTGATCGGGCAGGCCGGCACAGCCGGTCAGGGCGATGGCAACGGCCAGGCTCAACAGTGTAGGGCTCGACAATCTTTGTAATGGGCTACGCATGTTAGAGACCCGCGGCCATGGCTTTGTCGATCAGCCAGTTCATCGATGGACCACGATCGCTGGTGACTTCAACCGGACGGCCAGCCAGGGAAGTGTCCAGCACTTCGTCAGGCTTGATCTGTACACGGATGTCAGTGGCCAGATCGGTTTCGCTCAGGTTGGTGCTGCTGATGATTTTGCCGGTGCGTACGGTGTCGTCACCTGCCACCTGGAAGTTCACACGGGTGCCCGGTTTGACTTCGTTGAACTGGCGATAGGTAAAGCGTGCTTCAACGTTGGCAGCGGTGTTACGCGGTACCAGTTGGAAGATCACTTGGCCTTTGGCAGCGAACTGACCATCGGCAACCAGTTGCTTGGCGATTACGCAATCGCATGGGCTGGTCAGAGTGCCGGCCATTTGCTTGCCGTACAGTTCTTCGATTTTGGCTGGCTGCAGGTCATCGCCGTTCAGGCTGCCCTTGAGCATTTCCAGCATGCTGGTGTTGAACGAAGCCATTGGCGCGCCTTTGGCTACCGGCGAGTTGACCGCCACCAGGCTCTGCACGGTACCTTCACGCGGCATGGTCACGTCCATCGCAGGCAAGGTCACCAGACCGGCCGAGGAATGGCTGACGAAGTACAGGCTGTAAACAGTCTTGAAGATGAAGCCGAACGCGGCCAGACCCACAATGAAGATGCCGAGGCTGAAGGTCACGGCGCGCAGGCGACCCAGAGCAGTCATGCCATCGCCGCTGCCTTTTACCTTGCGCGCCTTGGTGAAGTTGTCGCGCTGCAGAGTGGCCAGTACTTCACCCATGCTGACGATGTCGCCGCTCAGGTGCGAGGTGATCAAGTGGCGCAGGGTCGCGATGTCTTGTGCTTCCAGATTCTGGAACTGGCAGCCGACACGACCGGTGGAGGCATCGATGGAGCGCACTTGCAGTTCAACGTCCATGGCCAGGCCAAGGTTGTCGATCAGGAACTGCAGACGACCCTTGATTACCTCACCTGCTGTCGGGCGCTGCTGAGCAGGCGCGACGAAGCTCAGACCGCCTGCAGAAAGATCTTCTACGCGGACCAGAGGGGCGCCCGGGGCTTCGAGCAAGCGCAGCTTGGCGGGGATTTTGACCCGGGCGTGTTGGCGCTGGGCTTCGGATTCATGTACGACGTTTGCATTCACGGCTGTATTCATGGCTAATTTTCCTACTTAAGCGATTAATCCGTTGGCCCGGTTTAAACCATCGTCAACAGCACTGCGACGAAGATGGTGCCAGCCGAGAAAGTCATGGTCCGAGACGACCAGGTGTTGAACCAGCCTTGAAAGCTGGCCATGTCGCGGCTGAGTTTGGTGTCTTGGCGCGTCCAGGACTGGCGGTCCAGGCGGAAGAAAACGTAGATTTTCATCAGTGCGCCGACGATCTGGTTGTAATAAAGAATCATGGGGTAGGCTGGCCCGATCCGGTGTCCCGAGCAGGACAGCAGCAGGGTCAGGATCAGGCGTGTAATGCCGATCCACAGCAGGTACATCAGGATGAACATGCCGCCGTATTTGAAGCTGGCGATGATCGCAACGGTCAGGCCGAGAATGGAGGTCCACATCGACACGCGCTGGTCGAACAGCACGATGCTGGTGAAGACGCCGAGACGGCGAACGCCCAGACCCAATGCACGCGAGTTCTGACGCAGGTTGTTGCCGTACCAGCGATACATCAGCTTGCGGCTGGCTTTCAGGAAGCTTTTTTCCGGCGGGTGTTCAACGGTGTGAATGGCCGCGTCCGGCACGTAGAACGTGTCGTAGCCCAGGCGCATCAGGCTGAACCAGCTGGATTTGTCATCGCCGGTCAGGAACCGGAAAGTGCCCAGACGCCAGTGGTGCAGCGAATCGCTTTCAACGTCGGCGATGAACTCAGGGTCAGTCACAACCGTTGCGCGGAACACCGACATACGACCGGTCATGGTCAGTACGCGTTTGGACAAAGCCATCGAGCACATGTTGATGTGACGCTGGGCGAAACGCAGCTTGTGCCATTCGCTCATGATGTAACCGCCGCGCACTTCGCAGAACTCGTTGGTGGTCAGGCCGCCGACGTTGCCGAACAGCTGGAACCACGGAACCGTTTTGCGCACTACGCCTTCAGCCAGCACGGTGTCGCCGTCGATCACGGCAACTACAGCGCGGTCGTCGGGCATGTGCCGGGAGATTGCACGGAAACCAAAGGCCAGACCGTCACGCTTGCCGGTACCGGCAATACGTACGAAGTCCAGCTTCACGTGTTCAGGCGGGTTGGCCTTTTCCCACATCGCCTTGACCAGCAACTCGTCGGACATTTCCACCAGAGAGCAGACCACGGTGGTCGGGAAGCCGCATTCGATGGCTTCGCGAATGACCGAGCTATACACCTGGGCGGTGGTCAGTGCGTCGATACGAAAACTGGTGACCATCAGGAACACGTGGGACGGGTCCGCTGATGTGCCCAGCTTGCGCACTTTGCGACGCAAGTGCGGGTAGACGATGTAGAGAAAGATCATGCCACGCACAAAGTGCGTGATACCCATTGAGTAGCGCCAGATGCCGACGGCGCCAATCAGGAAAATAAAGTTCTTCGACTGCGAGTCAAAGATACTGGTAGGCAACGCTGTCGCGAGTGCCCCTAATAAACTCAGGTAGAACAACCAACCTGCGGCCTGTAGTAGACCATGCTTAAGCCTGTGCATATCTGCATCCGTCTCGGTATCGGGTGAGCCTTTGAGGTGGCCCGAGTTGGGTTAGGCAGGCGTGTAACAAGCGCCCTTTTTCCGTAGCCGTCCGCGGTAGGAGCCAGCTTGTCGGTGAAAGGATTGACCGGTCTTGTAAACCGGTCAGTCGTCTCACCAACAAGTTGGCTCCTACGGTTGACCTGCCCCGAAGGGCGCTCTGACAGCCGTTACCAGCAGATACCTTCAGCGCTAGCGTTTTCGGCAGTAGTGGTAGTCATGAAGCCGACCAGGTCCACAATCTGCTTGCCCGCTGGAGCCTTGTCGGCCAGGGCGCGGAAGCGCTCATCGCGGTTACCCAGGATGATCACGTCGGCGTTGTTGATCACAGCGTCGAAGTCCGAGTTGAGCAGGGACGAAACGTGAGGAATCTTGGACTCGATGTAGTCTTTGTTCGCACCGTGAACACGAGCGTATTCAACGTTGCTGTCGTAGATGCTCAGCTCGAAGCCTTTACCGATCAGCATTTCAGCCAGCTCTACCAGCGGGCTTTCACGCAGGTCGTCAGTACCGGCCTTGAAGCTCAGACCCATCAGCGCAACTTTGCGAGTGTCATGAGACGCCACGATGTCGAAAGCGTTCTGTACCTGGGAAACGTTGCTGCGCATCAGCGAGTTGAGCAGAGGTGCTTCAACATCCAGGCTGCCAGCACGGTAGGTCAGGGCGCGGACGTCTTTTGGCAGGCAAGAGCCGCCGAAAGCGAAGCCTGGACGCATGTAGTACTGAGACAGGTTCAGTTGTTTGTCCTGGCAAACCACTTCCATCACTTCACGACCATCGACGCCGCACGCTTTGGCAATGTTGCCGATTTCGTTGGCGAAAGTGACCTTGGTGGCGTGCCATACGTTGCAGGTGTACTTGATCATTTCGGCAACGGCGATGTCCTTGCGGATGACCGGAGCGTCGAGTTCTTCGTACAGGGCTTGCAGCACGTCGCCAGACGCTTTATCGAACTCGCCGATAACGGTCATTGGCGGGTGATCGTAGTCTTTGATCGCGGTGCTTTCGCGCAGGAACTCAGGGTTCACTGCAACGCCGAAGTCGACGCCGGCTTTTTTGCCGGAGCAGTCTTCGAGGATCGGGATCACAACGTTGGCAACAGTGCCCGGCAGAACCGTGCTGCGCACAACGATGGTGTGACGAGTGTCTTTTTCACGCAGTACGAAGCCGATTTCGCGGCAAACGGATTCGATGAAATCGAGTTCCAGGTCGCCGTTTTTCTTGCTTGGGGTACCGACGCAGATCATCGACACGTCAGTGGCGCGAATGGCCTCGGAGAAATCCGTGGTGCCGCGCAATTTGCCAGTGCGAATACCCTTGTCCAGAAGCTCGCCCAGACCGGGTTCTACGATTGGCGATTTGCCGTTGTTGATAAGGTCGATTTTGGCGCTAGAGATATCCACACCAACAACATCATGACCCCGCGCAGAAAGGCAACCGGCACATACTGCACCGACATAACCCAAACCAAAGATGCTGATACGCATCGTACTCTCCTCGATTTACACGCCATAAGTTGGCTGGATATTGAATTTTGGCCAGCAGGTATCGCGCACTCTAAAGTGTGACTTGAAGAAGTCGCACAACAAGTACAGGCATATTTAAAAAGGTGAGTGCCAGAAGTAACTAAGGCAATCTCAAATACTGCTGAGTCTTGAACGGCAAGTAACCTGGCTGTAACAGCTACAGGGCCTCGCTCTGGGATGTGGTAAACCACTCCTTTGAGTGCTAACGCTGTCTCGTTGCTGACAGGCCCGGACCAGAGCCTCGGCTGTCATGCCCCAATATTGCGCTTTGCACTTGAACAGTGCTTTGCCAAACGACTAAAGCTTTATAAGTGTGAGTCAATCTCCTGACTACCTACCGCCTCTGATCCTGGAACCAGTGTTATGAACGGCAACTTCCACATCTTCTACACCGCTTGTAAGTGATCTCTCACAAGGAAGGCGAGAATTGTTACGGGATGTAGGAGCGTCTGGTTTCGGGATAAGTTCCTGGCCACTCGTCCTCTTTTCGAGAATTTTTCTTTTTGGCGACAAAGATTGAGTAATTGCACATTGATGTCACCTTCGCTGTATCCCTTGATTATCGCGGGTTCCCGAGAAGCGAGTGTGACAATGCCACTAATGTGGAAAAGCCAAATGCTAGTACACAAAAAGTTTGTTAATTTTTTGAGAAAATCAGTGGCTTAAAAAATGCGACATGAAACTGGCGACGTTAATTTGTCAATTCGCAATTTGCACGATAGTTCAGGGGTGGGAAAAGGCGCGATGGGGACGGAGATCGCGCCTTGAAGAGCCGATTCAAGACTCGGGAGTGTCACGCAGGAAGACTAATTTGGTCGCGGTGGACTGCTCATTGCTGTAGCGGTAGCCCGCCACGTCGAACTGTTTAAGTGCATCGGGCGTGTTGATTTTTTCCGTTATCACGAAGCGACTCATCATCCCGCGAGCCTTCTTGGCGTAGAAGCTGATGATCTTGTACTGGCCATTTTTCAGGTCCTTGAACTCGGTGTCGATAATCCGTGCATTCAACGCTGAACGTTTAACGGCCGAAAAGTACTCAGTGGACGCCAGGTTCAGTAACAGGTCATCGCCTTGCTCGGCCAGCGCTTCGTTGAGCCACTCGCTGATCCGGGTGCCCCAAAATGCGTACAGGTCCTTGCCCCGACCATTTGCCAGTCTGGTGCCCATTTCCAGTCGGTAAGGCTGCATCAGATCGAGTGGCCGCAGCAGGCCATAAAGGCCGGACAGCATGCGCAAATGGTCTTGGGCATAGCTGAGTTCCGCGTCACTGAGGGTCTCGGCCTGCAGGCCGGTATATACGTCGCCTTTAAACGCCAGCAGAGCCTGTTTGGCGTTCTCTGGGGTAAACGCCGGGGTCCAGCTGCCGAAACGTGCGGCATTGAGCCCTGAGAGCTTGTCCGACAGGTGCATCAACTCGCCGATCTGTGCGGGTGTCAGCTCACGCAGTATTTCGATCAGTTCCTGGGAATGGTCCAGATATTGCGGCTGAGTGAAGCGCTCGGTTGTCGGCGGGGTTTCGAAATCGAGGGTTTTTGCCGGGGAAATCACCATCAGCATAGGGTCGTCTCCTTTAATCGTCGGGCGATTCTAGGGGCTGTTGGTGCCTGACTCCAGCTATGGTGGCGATAGGTGAGATGTTTTGATGCGTGGCTCCTACAGAAGAATTTGTATCGGCCTGGAAATCAGCCCTCCCACTCATATCAGCTATAGTGCGGCGCTTAACCGGGTTCGATGTTCAGGGAGCGAGTGGTGTTGCGTAAGTTTCTAGCTGTGTGCGCGTGTCTGTTCAGCGTTCAGGCCATGGCGGCTCCGCCTCCGGTCGCCACGATTGACCGTAGCTTCTGGCCCGAACGGCTGGAGTCGCCGGATCTGTTCGATGTGGCTTCCCGTGCAGAGATTCTCGGCTTCGCCCACGAATTGCTGGCCAGCGAAGAGCTGGACGAGCAGGGGCTCAAGAGCCGTCTGGGGCTTCGGTACATTAACGTGCCTTCAGTAAACCTGCTCCGCCACCGACTCTGGAACCGTCTGCTGGAGGGTTACCAGAATGCACAGTTGAGCTGCCCGCAGGACGCATCGTTCTGCGTGTTTGTTGAAGACATGGAGCAACTGCGCCAGCGTGCCGCCGAATTCACCATCGCCAGTGATTCGTTCTATGCCAACTGGGCTGTACCGAGTGCAAATTTTCATCGGCTCTACCTCAACGAGCTGATGTACCTGGCGGCTCTGTTCCCGCAGACCAGCAGCGAAATCGCCCTTTATAACTCTGATGAGTTGAGTGGTGATGCAATGCCTGATCGCACGTTCCAGCTGAATTTCGAAAGTGGCCCTACCGGCGCCGACGGCGGGACTGACTGGCTGGCTGACTTCATGCGCCAGCAAAAGATGAACGCGACGTTTTTTGTGTTGGGTAAAAACCTGCAAGAACGCCTCGCCGCGACTAACGGCACTGCGTTGCAGTCGCTTTATCGTCTGCAGTGCGTTGGCATTCAGGGTTGGGAATATCGCTCTCATAGCCAATGGCTCGACTGGCAGAGCTCTGTATTGCGCAGCGAGGCGCTGACTCAGCAATTGCTGCCGGATAACTTCATACCGCTTTTCCGTCCACCTTATGGCCATCGACGTGCGGACAGCGGTCAATTCTTCCGAGATCAGAACCTGCGGGTTTCACTGTGGACTATCGACGCGCAGGACAGCAACGGTCGGCTGACTTCCGAGCAGATCACGGACCGGGTGGTGAACCTGATGTTGCTCTGGCGACGCGGGACGGTGGTGTTTCATGACGCAAGCGCCCGAGTGCAATCGGCAGTGCCGTTGCTGCTGGCGAACACCGCTCAAAGTGAGTTGATCTGGGATGATTGCCACAATATCCCTGAGAGGCCCGCAGAATAAGGGATTGCCCTCATTTTTGGGGTGTGCACGGGCAGATTTTCAGGCGATTTCGGATGGGGTGGACTTCCGACTTTAAACGGGCTGGGGCGGGTCGCCAAGGGCTATTCGTCATACTGTGAAATAAACTTCAAAAAACTGTCAAAGAGCTTTTTTCTGTCATGGGTTTTGCGGTATTACCACTACAGACCGCCGAAACCTGCAACACAGGTGGCGTCCTCCAAGACTCCATCTTGAGCAATTCCCTCCTGCCTTAAGGAGAGAGCCCGGCGGCCTTTTCGTGGCGCAGTTTTGAGTAGTCTGCGTCGCCTGGCTTTTACAAAGGTGAGCGAGTATGGATGATCACGGACGCACCCCTTCTTCTAACCAGCCAATCCTTTACGTGCTCGATACCAACGTACTGATCCACGATCCAAATGCCCTGCTGAATTTCGAAGAACACCGCGTCGCCATCCCCATGACCGTGCTGGAAGAGCTGGACAAGCTCAAAGCCGGTAAACATTCGGTCGCTGCCGAATGCCGTCAAGCCATCCGCCTGATCGACAAGACACTGGGCGAAGCTACGCCTGAAGAAGTCGAGAAGGGCGTGCCTATCGACCGTGGCACGGGAGTCTTCAAAGGCTTCCTGTCGATCATGATGAGCAAGCGCGAGGAGCCCAACAGCCTTCTTCCTGAACACCTTAACGACAACATCATCATCAACCAATTGATCGACCTGCATGCGCGCGACAAGGACTTGCGTCTCGTGCTGGTCACCAAAGACATCAATATGCGTCTCAAGGCGCGTGCCTGCGGGATCGCCGCCGAGGATTACAGCACCGACCAGTTGGTTGATGACGTATCGATGCTGTCCCGTGGTTATCACAACGTAACCGGCTCCTTCTGGGACCGTGTCAGTAAAGTCGACACCCGTCAGGATCACGGCCGTACCTGGCACCGGGTGCAAATGACGGAAATGCTGCCGTCGGTACACATCAACGAGTTCATCATCGACGAGCAAGGGTTCGTGGGCTGGGTCAAAGGCGTCAAGGCCGACGAACTGATGATTCTGGACATGCATCAGGAGCCGTTGCTGCACCAGGAAGCCTGGGGCCTCAAGCCACGTGATATCTACCAGGGCCTGGCGCTGTTTGCCTTGCTTGATCCGGATATCCATCTGGTCAACCTGTCCGGTGCTGCAGGGTCGGGTAAAACCATTCTGGCGCTGGCTGCTGCCATCGAGCAGACCATGGTCAGCAAGCGTTATCGGCGGATTATCGCTACCCGTAGCGTGCAGGGGCTGGACCAGGAAATCGGCTTCCTGCCCGGCACCGAAGCAGAAAAAATGGAGCCTTGGCTCGGCGCCATCACCGATAACCTCGAAGCTTTGCACATGGATGACGAAAACACCCATGGCAGCGTCGATTACATCCTCAGCAAAGTGCCGTTGCAGTTCAAATCCCTCAACTACATTCGGGGCCGTAGCTTCCAGCAAAGCCTGATCCTGATTGATGAATGCCAGAACCTCACCCCGCACCAGATGAAAACCATCATCACCCGTGCGGGCGCAGGTTCCAAAGTGGTCTGTCTGGGCAACCTGGCGCAGATCGATACTCCATACCTGTCGGCCACCAGTTCGGGGCTGACCTACCTGACGGAGCGTTTCAAAGACTTCCCGAATGGCGTGCACATCTCGCTGCAAGGCGTACCACGCTCAATCCTGGCTGAATATGCGGAGTCGCATCTTTAAATTGGCGATGACTGTAGGAGCTGCCGAGGCACGAAGGCTGCGAAGGCGTTTTACCTGATACACCGCCATCGCGACCGTCGTAACCTCCGATGGCTCCTACAGGTTTCGTATTCATTCAGATGCATCTGCCACAATTCCTGTCGCGCTGTGTTTTAGGTTTACAATCCCCGCTCCTGTTCAGGAGTAACGCTGTGCTCACTCATCTCGATTCACAAGGTCGCGCCAATATGGTCGACGTCACTGATAAAGCCGTGACGTCCCGTGAGGCTGTGGCCGAAGCGCTGGTTCGCATGCTTCCTTCAACCCTGCAAATGATCGTTAGCGGCGGGCATCCCAAAGGGGATGTCTTTGCCGTGGCGCGTATTGCCGGGATTCAGGCAGCAAAGAAAACCAGTGATCTGATCCCTTTGTGCCACCCGTTGATGCTGACCAGCGTCAAGGTCGAACTCAGTGCCGAGGGGGACGACGCCGTACGCATTATCGCCCGTTGCAAACTGGCCGGGCAGACCGGTGTGGAAATGGAGGCGCTGACCGCCGCCAGCGTGGCAGCATTGACCATCTATGACATGTGCAAGGCGGTTGATCGCGGCATGAACATTGAGAACGTTCGGTTGCTGGAAAAGCTCGGCGGTAAAAGCGGGCACTTCATTGCGGACGAACAGGCATCGGTGACGCCATGAAGATCAAGGTCCAGTATTTCGCCCGTTACCGGGAAACCCTTGGCATTGATAGCGAGCTGGTCGAAGGTGAGTTCGCCAGTATCGATGCTTTGCGCTTGCAGTTGCTGACTCGTGAGGGTGCCTGGCAGGTGCTGGCCGAGCAGAACTTGATGTGTGCTCGCAATCAAGAGCTGTGTCAGTTGGATGAACCGCTGGAGTCCGGTGACGAAGTGGCGTTTTTCCCCACCGTGACCGGGGGCTGATCATGGCCATCAGGGTTCAGGCAGAACAATTCGATCCAGGCTTTGAAGTCAACGCGTTGCACGCAGCCAATGTTGGCGTCGGTGCGGTCGTGAGTTTTGTCGGCTACGTGCGGGATTTCAATGAGGGGCGGGAAGTATCGGGGATGTTCCTGGAGCACTATCCCGGCATGACCGAAAAGGCGTTGGGCAAGATTGTGCTTGAGGCTGAACAACGCTGGCCTTTGCTCAAGCTTGAAGTGCTGCATCGCGTTGGCGCGCTGGAACCGGGTGAGCCGATTGTGTTTGTCGGGGTCGCCAGTGCGCATCGTCAGGCCGCATTTGAAGCCTGTGATTTCGTCATGGACTACCTCAAGACCCGTGCGCCGTTCTGGAAGAAGGAAAACACTTCAGAAGGGCCGAAATGGGTCGAGGGGCGCGAGAGTGACAAGGCTGCGGCCGGACGGTGGGAGTAAGCCTGAAGCCGAAATAATAACTGTAGGAGTGAGCTTGCTCGCGATAGCGGTGTATCAGTCAACAAAGTCTTGGCAGATATACCGCTATCGCGAGCAAGCTCACTCCTACAGGTCCAGCTGGGGCTGTTAAACCGGCTGTGCTGGCTTGCGCACCACAGCCCGCAACAACTCGGTCGGCGGCGTTTCGCAGCTGATCTTGCGACCCAGTTTCTCTTCAATGGCGGGCAACTGATAAGAGTCGTCCTCACCGGCGAAGCTGATCGACACGCCTGCTGCGCCTGCGCGGCCTGTACGACCAATGCGGTGCACGTAGTCATCCGGCACTTCGGGCAACGTGAAGTTGATCACATGACTGATGCCGTCGATGTGGATACCGCGACCGGCGACGTCAGTGGCGACCAGCACACGAATCTTGCCTTCGCGGAAGCCTTCCAGCGTCTTGATGCGCTTGTGTTGCGGCACATCGCCTGACAACTGCGCGGCGTTCACACCATCACGGACCAGACGTTCTTCGATGCGGCGTACTTCGTCCTTGCGGTTGGCGAAGACCATGACGCGTTCCCAGCCGTTGTCGTTGACCAGGTTGTAGAGCAGTTTGTATTTGTCTGCACCGGCAACCGCGTAGATATGCTGCTCAACGTTTTCGCTGGCAACATTCTCGGCTTCGATTTCAACGATGGCTGGTTCAGTGGTCCATTGCTTGGCAAGGTTCATCACGTCGTCAGTGAAAGTCGCCGAAAACAGCAAAGTCTGGCGTTCGCCTTTGTGTGGCGTCTGACGAATGATCGAGCGCACCTGCGGGATGAATCCCATGTCGAGCATGCGGTCCGCTTCGTCGAGGACCATTACTTCGACCATGTCCAGATGCACTTCGCCGCGCTGGTTGAAGTCCAGCAAACGGCCTGGTGTGGCCACCAGAATGTCGCAATGACGGGCTTCAAGCTGTTTGAGCTGTTTGTCGAAGTCCATGCCGCCCACAAACGTCATGACGTTCAAGTTGGTGTACTTGGTCAGGTCAGCAGCGTCCTTGGCGATCTGCACGACCAACTCCCGGGTCGGGGCGATGATCAGTGCGCGAGGCTCGCCCATATAGCGTTCTTTGGGGGGAGGCGTCTGGGTCAACTGCGAGATGATAGAAATAAGAAAGGCGGCGGTTTTGCCAGTGCCAGTCTGTGCGCGGCCGATGGCGTCCTGGCCCTTGAGGGTGAACCCCAGAACCTGCGCCTGAATCGGCGTGCAATAGGGGAAGCCGAGGTCTTGAATCGCGTGCATCAATTCGGGAGCGAGGGCGAAGTCATGGAAGCGGGTTTTGCCTTCCTGAGGTTCGACGACGAAATCTTCCAGTTTCCAGGGAATGACCACCGGCTTGGGGGCACGTTCGCGACGTGGGCGCTCGGGCCTGGGTTTGGCGACGACGGTCTGGTCTGCCGTTTCAGCCTGTGCACTCGGCTCTTTATCGTCTGCACGGGGTTGGGCAGGTGCTTTGGCTGCAGCGCTGCGATCCCTTGAATGGCCTTCAGTCTTGCTTTGCGGGGCAGGGGAAGGAGTAACAGGGCCAGCGGCGAGCGGCTCAGCCTCGCTTTTTCCGAACATCTTTTTAAGTGCTTTGAGCACGGTCATCTCGTCAGTTGGTTAAGGAATGTACGCCGAGCAGTGTAAAGCAAGAATCATGCGCGGCGTAGTGTCATGCCAAATGGGCTACATAGGCCCAAATCCCGAAGGAATGGCTTTAGCAAGTCGTGCGGCATTTCTGGTAAGGATTGGAATGCTTTTCTGTAAGAGCTCACGGGCAACGATAGCGTCCTGTCGGACACACCGCTATCGCGGCCTCGCGGCCTCGCGGTGCTCGTGCGCTCCTACCGGGGCTGTGTTTGCCCGTTCTACAAGCAACCAATCAGCCGAGCTTGTCGATCAACCAGGCTCGGATGTCAGAAATCTCCTGCGGTAACACTTGGTGTTCCATTGGGTATTCTTGCCATGTAACGGTTACGCCTTGAGCCTTTAAACACTCATAAGCTGCCAGCCCCATGGATTTCTGAACCACATTGTCGAAAGTGCCGTGCAAGCAGCACACCGGGATGCTTCTCTGGCTGTCCGACAGTTGTAATTGTTCGCCAAAGGTCGGTGCGTAAGTAGACAGGGCAAGTACCCCGCCCAATGGACCCTGCCAGCGCTTGAATGCGGTGTGCAATACAACCGCTCCGCCTTGAGAAAACCCTGCGAGGAAGATCCGTGCCGGGTCGATGCCGCTGTTGCGCTGGCCTTCTATAAGGTCCAGAACGGTCTGCGCAGAAACCTCCAATTGGTTGTGATCAATAGCGCGGGCGGGGCTCATGGCCCTGATGTCGTACCAACTCGGCATCTCATAGCCGCCGTTGATCGTCACGGCCTGGGTCGGTGCCTGAGGCAGGATGAAGCGGGTGCTCAGCAACGACTCCTGAAGCGCTTCAGCCACCGGCATGAAGTCATAGCGATCTGCGCCAAGGCCATGCAGCCAGATCACGCATGCATCAGGAGTGTTTAAAGGTTCGAGAATCAGCGGGTTAGTCATGAGTGCTCTATCCGGGTGCGCTCGCTCTTTTGCAGTGCGTTAATGCGGTGCGCGAGTTGTTAAAAATGAAAGAAGATGTCGCAAGGTTACAAGTTTTTCTCTTGACCTGTCGCTAATTCGACATCGCCACCATGCTGGTACGGCGTTTGCTATGAAAAACCGGGGAGTGAAGCGCTTACCTCGATCGGTAACACTATTGTGCTATTACCGATACGCAACGGGGGCAAGCACGCAGTCCATGCATCAGGATTTGCGGCACGGTTCATCCTGTACCGGATTGGTTCAGGAACATCATGGGGCTTGAATCCTGTAGGCCGTCTAAGATCATGAATGCGAGCGATGAGATGACCTCACGCCTGGCTCATGAACTGGCCTAAAGTCGGATGACCCAAAAATAAGCCAGCACGGGTTGTCAATGCCTCACAAGGGTGCGACGGGATTGAAGCGCCTAAACAACAAAGAGCAAAACTGGAGGTTTGAATGAAGATGTTGAAATCCACCCTGGCCGTAGTAGCCGCTGCAGCAGCACTCGGCGTGAGCAGTTTTGCTCAAGCGGGCGCAACACTGGACGCCATTCAGAAGAAAGGCTTCGTACAGTGCGGTGTGAGCGACGGTTTGCCAGGTTTCTCCGTTCCTGATGCTACCGGCAAGATCACCGGTATCGACGCCGACGTCTGCCGCGCTGTTGCTGCTGCCGTTTTCGGTGACGCCACCAAAGTAAAATTCAGCCAGCTGAACGCCAAAGAGCGTTTCACCGCGCTGCAATCGGGCGAGATCGACATCCTGTCGCGTAACACCACCTGGACCAGCTCCCGCGATTCGGGCATGGGTCTGGTGTTCGCTGGCGTGACTTACTACGACGGTATCGGCTTCCTGGTAAACAGCAAGCTGGGCGTCAAAAGCGCCAAGGAACTGGATGGCGCAACCATCTGTATCCAGGCTG
Organism: Pseudomonas caspiana; assembly: GCF_040224095.2. Classification (NCBI taxonomy): domain Bacteria; kingdom Pseudomonadati; phylum Pseudomonadota; class Gammaproteobacteria; order Pseudomonadales; family Pseudomonadaceae; genus Pseudomonas; species Pseudomonas caspiana. The sequence continues at coordinate 1,054,897 of NZ_CP167995.1, forward strand.
GTACTACCACCGAACTTAACGTTTCTGACTACTTCCGTTCGAACGGTCTGAAATACACCCCGATCACTTTCGACACCTCCGACGAAAGCGCCAAGTCCCTGGAAGGCGGCCGTTGCGACGTGCTGACCTCTGACCAGTCGCAGCTGTACGCACAGCGCAGCAAACTGGCCAAACCGGATGACTACGTGGTTCTGCCAGAAGTCATCTCCAAAGAGCCTCTGGGCCCAGTCGTACGTAAAGGCGACGAAGAGTGGTTCTCCATTGTGAAATGGACCCTGTTCGCAATGCTCAACGCCGAAGAAGCCAAGATCACTTCGAAAAACGTTGAAGCTGAAGCCAAGTCCACCAAAAACCCTGACGTTGCCCGTATGTTGGGTGCTGACGGTGAATACGGCAAAGACCTGAAACTGCCGAAAGACTGGGTGGTTCAGATCGTTAAACAAGTCGGTAACTACGGCGAAGTATTCGAACGCAACCTGGGCGAATCGACCCCGCTGAAAATCAAGCGCGGCCAGAACGCTCTGTGGAATGCCGGCGGCATCCAGTACGCTCCACCAATTCGTTGATTGACCCGGCGCCCGACAGCTTTCACCGGCTGTCGGGCGTCGTTTTGTTTCATTTTTCCTGGGGCACTTCATGGAAAAGCAAATCGTCGCACCCAAGCAAAAGCTCTCTTTGAGCGACCCAAAAGTGCGCGCGTGGTTATTTCAGATCATCACCGTACTGGCGGTGGTCTCGTTGGGCTGGTTCATGTTCGACAACACCCAGACCAACCTCCAACACCGTGGTATTACCTCAGGTTTCGGATTTCTTGAACGCAGTGCCGGGTTTGGCATTGCGCAGCATTTGATCGACTACACGGAAGCGGACAGCTATGCCCGCGTGTTTGTCATCGGCTTGCTTAACACGCTGCTGGTGTCGGTCATCGGTATTTTTCTGGCCACGATCCTGGGCTTCATCATCGGCGTCGCACGCTTGTCACCCAACTGGATGATCAGCAAGCTGGCGACGGTCTACGTCGAAGTCTTCCGTAACATCCCGCCGCTGTTGCAGATCCTGTTCTGGTACACCGCTGTCTTCCTGACCCTACCGGGTCCAAGGCAAGCGCACGGTTACTTCGACATGTTCTTCATCAGCAGCCGCGGTCTGAACATGCCGAGCGCTATTGCCGCTGAAGGTGCCTGGCCGTTCGTGACCAGCATCATCGTGGCCATCGTCGCTATCGTGGCAATGACCCGTTGGGCCAACAAGCGCTTTGAAGCCACTGGCGAGCCGTTCCACCAGTTCTGGGCTGGTCTGGCGCTGTTTCTGGCAATCCCGGCTTTGAGCATGTTGATTTTTGGCGCACCGGTGCATTGGGAAGTGCCAGAGCTCAGAGGCTTCAACTTCGTTGGCGGCTGGGTGCTGATTCCGGAACTGATCTCTCTGACCCTGGCACTGACGGTTTATACCGCAGCGTTCATCGCTGAAATCGTGCGTTCGGGTATCAAGTCGGTCAGCCACGGTCAGACGGAAGCAGCTCGCTCCCTGGGCCTGCGCCCCGGGCCGACCCTGCGTAAGGTCATCATCCCGCAGGCACTGCGCGTGATCATCCCGCCGTTGACCAGCCAATACCTGAACCTGGCGAAGAACTCCTCGCTGGCAGCCGCGATTGGTTACCCGGAAATGGTTTCGCTGTTTGCCGGTACGGTGCTCAACCAGACCGGTCAGGCCATTGAAGTTATTGCCATCACCATGAGCGTGTACCTGGCGATCAGTATCAGCATTTCCCTGCTGATGAACTGGTACAACAAGCGCATTGCGCTGATTGAGCGGTGAGGAAACGCGCATGACAACTCATACTTTCAAACCTGACATGCCACCACCGGGCAAAGTGTTCGGCCCTGTGGCGTGGATGCGCCAGAACCTGTTCTCCAGCTGGATCAACACGCTGCTGACCTTGTTCTCGCTGTACCTGATCTACCTCGTCGTGCCACCGATCCTGAGCTGGGCATTGCTGGACGCCAACTGGATCGGTACCACACGAGCTGACTGCACCAAGGAAGGCGCCTGCTGGGTGTTTATCCAACAGCGCTTCGGTCAGTTCATGTACGGCTACTTCCCGACCGAACTGCGCTGGAGGGTGGACCTGACCGCCATTCTGGCGATCGTCGGTGCTGCTCCGCTGTTTATCTCGAAGTTTCCGCGTAAAGCGATTTACGCCATTGGCTTCCTGATTGTTTACCCGATTGTTGCTTTCTACCTGCTGAGCGGCGGCGCGTTTGGTCTGACCCACGTGGCTACCAGCCAGTGGGGCGGCCTGATGCTGACGCTGGTGATTGCCACCGTCGGTATTGCCGGTGCATTGCCTCTGGGTATTGTGCTGGCGCTGGGTCGTCGTTCGAACATGCCTGCGGTGCGCGTGGTGTGTGTGACGTTCATCGAGTTCTGGCGCGGCGTGCCATTGATCACCGTGCTGTTCATGTCGTCGGTGATGTTGCCGCTGTTCATGCCGGAAGGGATGAACTTCGACAAACTGCTGCGAGCCTTGATCGGCGTGATCCTGTTCCAGTCGGCGTACATCGCTGAAGTGGTTCGGGGCGGTATGCAGGCAATCCCTAAGGGTCAGTACGAAGCGGCCGCGGCCATGGGCCTCGGTTACTGGCGCAGCATGGGCCTGGTGATTCTGCCGCAGGCGTTGAAGATGGTTATTCCCGGCATCGTCAACACCTTCATTGCCCTGTTCAAAGACACCAGTCTGGTAATCATTATCGGCCTGTTTGACCTGCTCAACAGCGTCAAACAAGCCACCGCCGACCCGTCGTGGTTGGGTATGGCCACCGAGGGCTACGTCTTCGCGGCCCTGGTGTTCTGGATCTTCTGTTTCGGTATGTCCCGCTATTCCATGCACTTGGAACGTAAGCTGGACACAGGCCACAAGCGTTAGGAGTTTTGACATGAGTGAAGTTATCACCAAGCCTCTGGGCGCCGAAGGCATGATCCGGATGGAAGGCGTCCATAAATGGTACGGCCAGTTCCACGTGCTCAAGGACATCAACCTGAACGTGCGTCAGGGCGAGCGTATCGTGTTGTGCGGCCCGTCGGGCTCGGGCAAATCCACGACCATTCGTTGTCTGAATCGCCTGGAAGAGCACCAGCAAGGCAAGATCATCGTCGATGGCACCGAACTGACCTCGGACCTGAAGCAGATCGAAACCATCCGCCGCGAAGTCGGCATGGTGTTCCAGCACTTCAACCTGTTCCCGCACCTGACCATTCTGCAGAACTGCACGCTGGCGCCGATGTGGGTGCGCAAGATGCCGAAGAAAAAGGCCGAAGAAATCGCCATGCACTACCTGGAGCGCGTACGCATTCCAGAGCAGGCGCATAAATTCCCGGGCCAGCTTTCCGGCGGTCAGCAACAGCGTGTGGCGATTGCCCGTGCGCTGTGCATGAAGCCGAAAATCATGCTGTTCGACGAGCCGACCTCGGCACTCGACCCGGAAATGGTGAAAGAGGTTCTGGACACCATGGTCGGCCTGGCAGAAGAAGGCATGACTATGCTTTGCGTAACCCACGAAATGGGCTTCGCCCGCACCGTGGCCAACCGCGTGATCTTCATGGACAAAGGCGAAATCGTCGAACAGGCTGCGCCGAACGACTTCTTCGACAATCCACAAAGTGACCGTACGCGTCTGTTCCTGAGCCAGATTTTGCATTGATTGGCTGAGTGATGGACTGAAAAACCCGGACTTTGTGTTCGGGTTTTTTTATGGGGGTTGGGTTTATAGAAAACCTGTAGGAGTGAACTTGTTCGCGAGGCGGTGTATCAGGCGATGAATATATCGGATGGACGATTGCTTCGCGAACACGTTCGCTCCTATCAAACAAAATTTAACTATCTGATTTGGAATACTTTTCTGTAGGAACTCACGAGCATCGCGAGGCAGCGATGGCGGTCTTTCTGATACACCGCTATCGCGGCCTCGCGGTGCTCGTGCGCTCCTACAGGTACCGTGTTTGCTGCGCGACAGCGCGTTGTGTGCTGTTTTATAGGCCTGTTGTTTTTAGAACTCGGCTATACTTTTTTCTTTCGGTTCCAAAACCAAATATTGCCCGCAGTCGGGAGCGCATAAGCGTGTGCTAACACCATAAACAGCGACAGCCATCCCATAGGCTCTCGCTCGTATACTCCCAGGAATGGCAACGCTCCCTTGTCGATGAATCGCCAGTGTAAACACGTAAAAAGTACACTGTATAAAAGTGCGCCTGCTGATGTTGCATGAGTGTAGTTTTTTTTCACTGTATGAATATCTTAGCCATAAGGCTGACGCGTAAGATAATATACATCCAGTTACGAAAAATAGATTGAATGTGAAGTCATTCATTGTCTGTTGACTACTTTAGATTTGGAGTGCGAGGTTGTTGCGCTATGGATTATTTTAACGTCTAAAACACCAAGGTTTGATATTTCTCTCTGTTGGCAGGGCGTACAGGTATAGAAAAAGCATTGCAAACGAAACCCATCCAATAATTTCAGGATCTTTTTCTCCTATAAATGGTAGGGTGTCGTTTTTTAGAAAGTTTAAATGTGTGAAGATCAATATTCCATTGTAGGCTGTTGCTATTGTTGATTTCTTATTGGTGAATTTAGCTCCTGAGTAAGCAAGTCTGGCCCAGAGTGACGGTAAAAAAAGCAGCAGGCTTATTAAGCAAAATATTACGTAGAAAAGAATGTCACTCATTCGATTTTCTCCATTCTTTGTATATTCCTATCCCGGTCGCGGCGTCGGCGGATCTGTCGAACATTAGCGCTCTGTTGTTTAGTTTTTGTAGGCGCGTATGTAGGCTGTCTCTACATATTTATAAAGGCGCCATGCGCTAGGTTTGAGTGTGTTTCTAAACTCGCCATATAGCGACGTTGCGATCTCCGCTGTTCCATAAGCGATGTTGCCTTCGGTTTTTCCCTAACCTCGTCCTCAGGCGCTTCGACGTTTGAATTGGTTTAATAAGGTTTCTTTCTGAACCACTGTCCTCGAGTTCGTTGGCTGGGAAGTGCGTAGGTATATGCAAGTATCATAAATAAAGAGATCCACCCCATGATTTCCCGTTCATGCACTCCTAAGAAAGGAATGGTTCCAGTTTCAGCGAAAATCCAGTGGAAGTGACTAATTAGCAGGTTGTATCCGAATACTAGTAGGAATTTTTTACTGGAGTGGCGCTCTCCTGAGAACGCATATTTCCCCCACAGGGATGGGATATATAAAACTATGCATCCGCTAACGAATAAAAAATAAAATGTGGTGTTATTCACTTTCCTTTTTCCCGCTCTTTCTGCATGCTGTGTATGGTTGAGGTGTTAGCGCCGGATTCTAATAGTATGAGTTCTGCTGGTGTTTGCTTGATTGCTATCTCTTTGTCTGCACGAATGTAGCGAAATAGCCGCCACGAATCTTTTTTCGGTACTAGTTTGAATAATCCCCAGCCCGACATGACTAAATCTACGGTGCCGTAGGTCATGTTGCCTTCATAATCACTCCCGCCAATGAATTCGGATATTCCCTGATATGCGTCTCTGGCCCACCCCTCGGTGTCTGACCGGTGACGCAAAAGATTGGCTCCGTTTTCGTAGATATTATTGGCACCGTGCGCAGCAATATAAACGCCAAACACACAAGCTAATCCACCCGAGCCGTAACATATCGTTGCGCCCGTTGCGACTTGAGCTACTCCACCAGCCAACCCAAAAACTTGCTTACCATACGTGATGACTTGATCGAGCAAACTCTGCTGCTCATCCTCCAGCGCCGTCATCCCCTGCGCAACACTCTTCCTCCCACCCTCAACATCCCGAACAATCCCCTGCGCGTAATACGCCACTTCCCGATTAAATTGCAGCCGCAACATCCCATCCTGAATATGCTGCATGCTCAACGTACAAGCGTGATTCGTCAGCGCAACAGCGGCCTGTTTAAGCTGCTTGGTCTCGGACGTATTCGACTTAGGCTCTGCCATCAGGACTCGCCCCAGTAGCTGTAACCGCTAGTACCTGCTGCGTGGTGGGTCCAGCTGATGTCGCCGTAGCGTATGGCGAGTTGTTCGACGGGTTCGGCATCGTTATCGAGGGTGACGTGAGGCGTTTGAACGAGCAGGTTTTCGATCACCGCGTTCTGGATCTCGACGCTGTAGAACTTCTCCTGAGTGCCGTTTGGCGTGGTGCGGTAGAAGTCGATCTTGCAGGTAATGGATTCGCGTTGCGCCAAGGCTTGAGCCAGCAGCGGTGAGGACTTGTCGATGTTTTTGGTAATGACGACGGGCATGTGTGTGGCGCGGTCGATGTTGGCGACGTTGGCCATCTGGTGCGTATAGGACAGCACCATGATTTCATTCAGGTGCGCCTCCTGGCATTTGTTACCCATGGGTTCTGGGGTTGAACAACCGGCGGAGATATCGCCCTGTTCTTTGCCCTTGATGGTCATGTAGATGGGATGAGCCATGATTGATCGTCCTGAAATAAATGGCCGATCAGTTTAGGGAGGAGGGTTCAAGGGTTATGTAGGGCGTTTCTGTGATTGTTGAAGGGCGTTGCGCGTAAGCGTCGGCCCGGTGTTTCTGACACCACGCTGCCGCGAAGCAAGCATGAACCTTGTAGGAGTGAGCTTGCTCGCGATTCGATTTTTGTTTCGATAAATTGTTGCCCGACCTTACGCAATCGCGAGCAAGCTCACTCCTACAGTAAAAAGTATTCCAAATCAGTTAGTTATATTTTTTGATGAGAGTTGCCGAAGGTTTCTCGGTACTGAGCAGGGATCTCTCCACCGCCTCTCGCGCCATCTCGATCAAATGCACCACCGAAAACGCCAGGTCGCGCTTACTGCCGCTCAGGTGATCGGCGGACTCATAGGCAGTGGCGGCTGCGCAGCGCAGCGCAGCAGGTCGGCGGCATAGGTCATGGATTGGTTGGCTGAATCAGTATTGTTGTTGAGCATGTACAACTCCTATTGGATACGGAGCCAGCACACCTCGCGACTAAACGAAGGGTGGCGGCTGTGCAGCAGGTTAGTCGACCGGACAATAGGAGAAACCGGCGCACCCGAAGATGCCCTGCGCACAGCCACCATAACGGTGAACACCTGTGCGCCTATTGATCCGGGCGACTAAACCCGATCGCTGATGAGCAGCGACCGACGCAGCCTAGTGAGGCGGATTTACAGGCGCAAGTGAGGGACAAGTTTCTCGGAAACGTCTGGCAGGGGGAAGGGATCAGGTCTGGCAAAAGTGTTGCGGCAAGTGGCTTCAGGGCAGAGTCAGGGCTGATGATGTTTCCAGTGACGCGCAAATCTGTGGGAGCTGGGCTTGGTCTGGGCGGCATTCCGACGATGAACGATAACTCATTGTAAGGCTTGACACCTTATCGCCCATATCGCGGGCAAGCCTCGCTCCCACAGGTTCTCTGTTTAGCGCTCCAGAGTGCTGTGTCAGAGACATCTCACAGGAGATCGCATTTCAGTTCAGAACTGTATTCAATCCGCACGAAACTTGTATTCGTGCGTGTTCTCCAACACGATGCACCTTTTTGGCGCTCTGCGCCGCTTCACTACCTGCCCCTGAGAAAACAATGACGACCAAGGCGCCATCGGCGAGCTCGACCCCGCAAAACCCTTCCTCTGTAATTAATCGGCCGTGGCTGTTGCTGGTCGGGCTGGTACTTGTGGCGCTGAACCTGCGTCCGGCGCTGGCAAGTATGGCGCCGCTGCTCAGCAGTGTTTCCAGCAGTCTTGGGCTTTCATCTGCTTCGGCAGGGTTGCTGACCACTCTGCCGGTGTTGTGTCTTGGGTTGTTCGCCCCGTTGGCGCCGCGACTGGCACGACGTTTTGGCAGCGAGCAGGTGGTGCTGGCGATTTTGCTGACCCTGGCCGCCGGTATCGTGTTGCGTAGCCTGTTCGGCGAGGTCGGGCTGTTTGCGGGCAGTGTTCTGGCTGGTGCGAGCATTGGCGTGATTGGCGTGCTGCTGCCGGGTATCGTTAAACGCGACTTCCCCAAGCAAGCCGGTACGATGACCGGCGTGTACACCATGGCCTTGTGTCTGGGGGCTGCGTTGGCGGCAGGTTCGACGGTTCCGCTGACTCAGTACTTCGACGATAACTGGGCGATCGGTCTGGGCTTCTGGATGATTCCAGCACTGTTGGCGGCACTGATCTGGTGGCCACAGACCCGGCAAAAGCACGACGTAAACCAGGTGACCTATCGCGTGCGCGGCCTGTTGCGTGATCGGCTGGCCTGGCAAGTTACCCTGTACATGGGCCTGCAATCTTCGCTGGCCTACATCGTGTTCGGCTGGCTGCCTTCGGTGTTGATCGGCCGGGGCATGAGCCCGACGGATGCCGGATTGATGATGTCCGGGTCGATCATGGTCCAGTTGATCAGCGCATTGACCGCTCCTTGGCTGGCGACTCGCGGGAAGGATCAGCGCCTGGGCGTGGTGTTGGTCATGTCCATGACACTGGCCGGGTTGTTTGGCTGTTTGTATGCGCCAATCGACAGCCTGTGGGGTTGGGCTATTTTGCTGGGCTTGGGGCAGGGTGGTGCTTTCAGTATCGCGCTGACGCTGATCGTGTTGCGATCCCGTGACTCCCACGTGGCGTCGAACCTGTCGGGTATGGCTCAGGGCATCGGTTACACCATCGCCTCCATAGGTCCTTTTGCCGTTGGGATTGTGCATGACGTTACCGGCGGTTGGGATTCCATTGGCTGGATCTTCGCGGTGCTGGGCTTGTCGGCTATCGTCGCGGGTCTTGGTGCCGGGCGAGCGCTTTATGTGCAGGTCAGTAGCGAAAAAGTCTGAGTCGAGCCATTTGCCTCGCTTATGCCCATGGCAAAAACAACGGTTGCCGCTTATCGTGCAGGCACCTTTTGCTCCAATGGACCTGCATGCATGAGCGACGAAGACAAACGCCTGATCAATAACGCGCTGATTACCCGCTTTTACGAGGCCTTCAACCGCCTCGACGCAGAGGCCATGGCCGCGTGCTATACCGATGACGTGCTGTTCAGCGATCCGGTCTTCGGCGAACTGCGTGGTCAGCAAGCCTGCGACATGTGGCGCATGCTCACCTCGCGAGCCAAGGACTTTTCCCTGACCTTTGACAGCGTTCGTGCTGACGAACGCAGCGGCGCGGCGCACTGGGTTGCAACGTATCTGTTCAGCCAGACCGGCAACACCGTGGTTAACGATATACAGGCGCGCTTTGTGTTTCGCGACGGCAAGATCGCCGAGCATCACGATCAATTCGACCTGTGGCGCTGGTCCCGACAGGCACTGGGAGCCAAAGGCTTGTTGCTGGGCTGGACGCCGTTTGTCCAGAACGCCATCCGCGCCCAGGCCCAGAAAGGCCTGAACGCGTTTCAAGCCGGGCGTTGAGCCTCTGATAGAATCGCGTCTTTCGCGTTATTTAATCTACCGTCATGCCTGAAGCTTTGTCCTCATCCGTCACCGAGACACCCGAGCCAGTGGTCTGCAAACCCTGGTTCGTGTATCTCGTGCGCGCTGAAAACGGCTCGTTGTACTGCGGCATCAGCGACGATCCACAACGCCGTTTCGCCGCCCATCAGAGTGGCAAAGGGGCGCGCTACTTCTACTCCAGCCCGGCGGTGGCGCTGGTGTATGTCGAGCAGTGCGTCAGTAAGGGCGAAGCGCTACGGCAGGAGCGCTTGATCAAGAAGTTGAGGAAGAGTGCGAAGGAGTGTCTGGCCGCGGGGTATTGCCCTGCGCCTTGACCATAATTCTCCGGACTTACGTAATCTGTAGGAGTGAGCTTGCTCGCGATAGCAGTGCATCAAATAAATGATGGGTGTCTGACCCACTGCTATCGCGAGCAAGCTCACTCCTACAGATTTATATCTTTTCAGCATTCCAGCTGGAGGTTACGACAGCGGTTGTCTGACACATGGTTGTTCGCAGCCTGCGGCAGCTCCTACAAAAGCCTGCGTTTTCGATCAATCGCTGTGATGATCTGCTATCAGGCCTGCCGGGTAGGCTCGCTGCCTGGACCCGGTTAAGCTGCGGGCCTACCTTCTGCCGGAAAGCCAGACATGACCGACATCATCCTGCACCATTACCCCACCTCGCTGTTCGCTGAAAAAGCCCGCTTGATGTTGGGTTTCAAAGGTCTGTCCTGGCGCTCGGTCAGCATCCCTTCGATCATGCCAAAGCCCGATCTGACGGCGCTGACCGGTGGCTATCGCAAAACTCCGGTGCTACAGATCGGCGCTGATATCTACTGCGACACCGCCTTGATGGCCCGTCGTCTGGAGCAGGAAAAGGCATCGCCCGCGTTCTTTCCGCAAGGGCAGGAGTTCACCGTGGCCAGCTTTGCGGCCTGGGCGGATTCGGTGATGTTCATGCACGCCGTGAGTCTGGTGTTCCAACCCGAATCGCTGGCGGTACGTTTTGCCAAAGTCCCGCCTGAAGCCGTGAAAGCTTTCGTCGCTGATCGCGCTGCGTTGTTTCAGGGTGGCAGTGCAACTCGTCTGCCTGTCGAACAGGCCAAACACCAATGGCCAACGCTGATGTCACGGCTGGAGTTGCAGCTGGCACGCAATGGCGATTTCCTGTTTGGTGCGCCGTCGATTGCTGATTTCTCGGTCGCCCATACGTTGTGGTTTCTCAAGCAAACCCCAGTGACTGCACCGCTGGTTGATGCCTACCCTGAGGTGTCAGCCTGGTTGGGCCGCGTGCTGGGCTTTGGTCATGGCGCGCCGAGCGAGTTAAGTTCGGCTGAGGCGGTTGAGATCGCTTTGAACGCGACGCCTGCTGCATTGCCGGATGAGCAGTTTGTTGATCCTAATGGCTTCAAGGCGGGGGATTCGGTGACGATTTCAGCCATCGATTACGGCGTTGATGCGGTCGAGGGTGAGCTGATATTCAATGGGCTCGAAGAGCTGATTCTGCGTCGTGAAGATGAGCGGGCGGGAGTGGTGCATGTGCACTTTCCGCGGTTGGGGTTTCGGATCGAGAAGCGCTGAGAGCTTGGCTTGAATCTATCTGTGGGAGCGAGGCTTGCCCGCGATACTGGCACCTCGGAGGTCAGGGTAAACCGCGTCGATTTTATCGCGGGCAAGCCTCGCTCCCACAGGGATTTATTTAGCCCTGGATTTCTGCGATCACTTCAACGCCGCCAATATCGTTTCTTCGCTGAAGCCCCTGATGATAGTGCCATTCACATCAATCAACGGGATGCCACGTCCACCCAGCGCCTCGTAAGCCTTACGGCCTTCGTCTGACTTCTCGATGTCATATTCCTTGAACGGAATACCTTTGCTGTCGAGAAAGCGCCGTGTCTGTTTGCAATAGCCGCACCACTCCGTGGCGTACATCACCACTCGGGCTTGCGCCTGAGTGTGTGCAGGGATCGCGTCCGCCGGGTTGAAGAAGTGCTCGATCTTGCCCCAGTTCTGATAAACCACGACGACCAGCATGATCAGCGCGAACTTCTTCAATGTGCGTAGCAGCATGATCGAGTTTCCTCAGCGGCGCTTGAGCTGATCAGTCAGCTGCGTCGGCAGGCCCTTGATGATCAGCGTACCGGCTGCTTCGTCGTATTCGATCTTGTCGCCCAACAGGTGCGCTTCAAAGCTGATCGACAGGCCTTCAGCGCGGCCTGTGAAGCGGCGGAACTGGTTGAGGGTGCGCTTATCCGCAGGGATCTCCGGCGACAGGCCGTAATCCTTGTTGCGGATGTGCTCGTAGAAGGCACGCGGGCGCTCTTCGTCGATCAGGCCGGAGAGTTCTTCCAGGCCCATGGGCTCGCCCATCTTGCTCTGGCTGCTGGCGTAGTCGACCAGCGTTTTGGTTTTCTCACGGGCGGAATCTTCCGGCAGGTCTTCGCTTTCGACGAAGTCGCTGAACGCCTTGAGCAAGGTGCGGGTCTCGCCAGGGCCGTCGACGCCTTCCTGGCAGCCGATGAAGTCGCGGAAGTATTCCGAAACCTTCTTGCCATTCTTGCCCTTGATGAACGAGATGTACTGCTTGGACATCTTGTTGTTCTGCCACTCGGACACGTTGATCCGCGCCGCCAGGTGCAGCTGGCCAAGGTCCAGATGGCGCGACGGGGTCACGTCGAGGGTTTCGCTCACGGCCACGCCTTCGCTGTGGTGCAGCAGGGCGATGACCAGGTAATCCGTCATGCCTTGTTGGTAGTGGGCAAACAGCACGTGACCACCGACGGAAAGATTGGATTCTTCCATCAGCTTTTGCAGGTGTTCTACTGCGACCCGGCTGAATGCCGTGAAGTCTTTGCCACCGTCCATGTATTCCTTCAGCCAGCCGCTGAATGGATGCGCGCCAGACTCAGCGTGGAAGAAACCCCAAGCCTTGCCTTGTTTGGCGTTATAGCTCTCGTTGAGGTCGGCCAGCATGTTCTCGATGGCTTGGGACTCAGCGAGTTCGGAGTCGCGTGCATGGAGAACTGCGGGCGTACCGTCGGGTTTCTTGTCGATCAGGTGGACGATGCAATGACGGATCGGCATGGGTTTCTCGGCTGGTTGTGAGCGGGATACTGACGAGCGGCGCTGCTCGATTTACGGCGGGCAGTGTAACGCACCCGAGGCGTGAAACGAGGCTGTACCCCTTGGTTTTAGCTCTCATGGGGTGTCCGAGGCGCTTTTTTTCGGCTCAAACGGGAGAAACCTGTCCAAACGGGTAGGTTAGTGCGGATATTTGCTCGGCTCTGTGCTAGTTTTGCCCCGTCTTGCGCAGCATAGCGCGCCAAGCACCGCAGTTTGTGTGCGTTTGGGCCGAACCAATGCCCGGTTTCAGTATCTACACTTCGCGATTAATCGTGGCTGCTACTGGAGGGTCAGGTTCATGATCTGGCTCCAGGCCGACGCTGCACTCTGCAATCCAAATGAATTTGATAGGGAAGGAACACCACCATGGCTCTGACTAAAGACCAATTGATCGCCGATATCGCAGAAGCTATCGACGCGCCAAAAACCACCGCGCGTAATGCTCTTGAGCAATTGGGCCAAATTGTTGCCGACCAACTGGAAAACGGCGCTGAAATCACTCTGCCGGGCATCGGCAAACTGAAAGTAGCCGAGCGTCCAGCTCGCACTGGCCGCAACCCTTCGACTGGCGCTGCCATCGAAATCGCTGCCAAGAAAGTCATCAAGTTCGTACCAGCTAAAGTGCTGAACGACTCGATCAACAAGTAAGCACACGCTTGCTGTTGAAAAAGCCGTGCACCGGTTAACCGGGCACGGCTTTTTTGTGGGTCAGATTTGCAAATGCTGGAGTGGAATGCATTCCCTGTGGGAGCGGTGCTTGCCCGCGATTCAGGCGATAAGGTGTAAAGGCATACACCGAGTTATCGTTCATCGTCGGAATGCCGCCCAGACCAAGCACCGCTCCCACATCAGCGATCATTAGCTGTGACTTTGAGCGCTAAACCCAGCGCTCCTGACGCCACGCCTCCTGCCTGGCCTTGTCATGAAACGTCCACGCCACAAATCGGCTCTGCTTCTGGCCCTGACCCATCTCGACCACCTGACTCTCGAACACGCCTGCTTTCTTCAGTGTGCTTTGAATCATCGGCAGGTTGGATGCCTTCGACACCAGTGTGCTGAACCACAGCACCTGTTTCGCCACTTGCGTGCTTTCTTTGATCAGTTGGGTGACGAAGCCGATCTCGCCGCCTTCACACCAGAGTTCCTGCGATTGCCCGCCAAAGTTGAGCACCGGTAACTTGCGTTTCGGATCAGCCTTGCCCAGTGCGCGCCATTTCCGCTGGCTACCGCGCTGCGCTTCTTCCAGTGAGGAATGGAAGGGCGGGTTGCACAGGCTCACGTCGAAGCGTTCGTCGCTGTTGAGCAGGTCCAGCAGGATCTGCTTGCGATTGCTTTGCTGGCGCAGGCTGATGGCCTTGCTCAGGTTGTTGGACTTGATGATCGCAGTGGCGGCGGCAACGGCCGTTGTGTCGATTTCCGAGCCGAGAAACTGCCAGCCATAGTCGCTATGACCGATCAACGGATAGACGCAGTTCGCACCGGTGCCGACGTCCAGCGCTTTGATCGACGCGCCACGAGGGATTACGCCTTCATTGCGCTCAGCCAGTAGGTCGGCAAGAAAGTGCAGGTAGTCTGCGCGGCCCGGAATCGGCGGGCACAGGTAGTCGGCCGGGATATCCCAGTGGGCGATGCCGTAGAACGACTTGAGCAGCGCCCGGTTGAACACGCGTACGGCGGCAGGGTTGGCGAAGTCGATGCTTTCTTTGCCGTACGGGTTGGTGATCAGAAACTGGCCTAGCTCCGGGCTGCTCTTGATCAACTTGGGAAAGTCGTAATGGCCTTGATGGCGGTTACGTGGGTGCAAGGTAGCCTTTTCACGGGGCTCGGCAGGTTTGGATGGCTGCGCCGGTTTGGGCTTCTTGCGGGGTGGTTTTGGCTTGTCTGGAGTAGTCATGACCAATTCAATTCTGGAGAGAGCACAAAACCCTGTAGGAGTGAGCTTGCTCGCGATAGCGGTGTGTCAGCTGAATGGTAGGTTTCTGACACACCGCTATCGCGAGCAAGCTCACTCCTACAGGGTTCGTAGGGGGCAGCCAGCCCGGGTTTCAGGCTGGCTGCGTGTTCATTTACAAACTCGCAATCCGCGCATGCTGCTCGGCCAGTTTGCCCAAAGCCTGTTCGGCTTCGGCCATTTTGGCGCGTTCCTTGGCGATGACTTCCGGCGGTGCCTTGTCGACGAACGCGGCGTTGGACAGCTTGCCGCTCACCCGCTGCACTTCGCCTTGCAGACGCAGGATTTCCTTGTCCAGGCGCGCCAGCTCGGCATCTTTGTCGATCAGACCGGCCATTGGCACCAGCACTTCCATCTCGCCCACCAGCCCGGTCGCTGACAGCGGCGCTTCAGCGCCTGCTTCCAGTACGGTGATGGATTCCAGCTTGGCCAGTTTCTTCAGCAGGTAATCGTTCTCCTGCAGGCGGCGCAAGTCTTCGGCGTTGACGTTCTTGAGGAACAGTTGCAGCGGCTTGCCCGGACCGATGTTCATTTCGCCACGGATGTTACGGGTGGCGAGCATCAGGCCCTTGAGCCATTCGATGTCGTCTTCGGCGGCCTGATCGATGCGTGCTTCGTTGGCCACTGGCCAAGGTTGCAGCATGATGGTTTTGCCTTCCGCACCTGCCAGCGGCGCGAGGCGCTGCCAGATTTCTTCGGTGATGAACGGCATGAACGGATGCGCCAGACGCAGCGCAACTTCCAGCACGCGAACCAGCGTACGGCGAGTGCCGCGCTGACGTTCAACCGGTGCATTTTCGTCCCACAGCACAGGCTTGGAGAGCTCCAGGTACCAGTCGCAATACTGGTTCCAGATGAATTCGTACAAGGCCTGAGCGGCGAGGTCGAAACGGAACTGATCCAGTTGACGGGTCACTTCGGCTTCGGTGCGTTGCAGTTGCGAGATGATCCAGCGATCAGCCAGCGACAGCTCGACCGCTTCGCCGTTCTGGCCGCAGTCTTCGCCTTTGTCCAGCACGTAGCGCGCAGCGTTCCAGATCTTGTTGCAGAAGTTGCGATAGCCTTCAACGCGGCCCATGTCGAACTTGATGTCACGACCGGTGGACGCCAGCGAGCAGAAGGTGAAGCGCAGGGCGTCGGTGCCATAGCTGGCGATGCCGTCGGCGAATTCGTCGCGGGTCTGTTTTTCAATCTTCTTCGCCAGTTTCGGCTGCATCATGCCGGAGGTGCGTTTCTGCACCAGATCTTCCAGCTCAATGCCGTCGATGATGTCCAGTGGGTCCAGTACGTTACCCTTGGACTTGGACATCTTCTGGCCTTGGCCATCGCGGACCAGACCGTGCACATACACCGTCTTGAACGGTACTTGCGGCGTGCCGTCTTCGTTTTTCACCAAATGCATGGTGAGCATGATCATCCGGGCAACCCAGAAGAAGATGATGTCGAAACCAGTAACCAGTACGTCGGTGGAGTGAAAGGTCTCCAGCGCCTTGGTTTTTTCCGGCCAGCCCAGGGTGGAGAACGTCCACAGGCCCGAGCTGAACCAGGTGTCGAGTACGTCGTTGTCCTGTTGCAGCACAACGTCAGGGCCAAGGTTGTTCTTGGCGCGGACTTCGGCTTCGTCGCGACCGACGTACACCTTGCCGGACTCGTCATACCAGGCCGGGATGCGGTGGCCCCACCAAAGCTGACGGCTGATGCACCAGTCCTGGATGTCGCGCATCCACGAGAAGTACATATTTTCGTATTGCTTGGGCACGAAGGCGATGCGGCCGTCTTCGACCGCAGCGATGGCCGGTTCAGCCAGAGGCTTGGTGGACACGTACCACTGGTCAGTCAGCCAAGGCTCGATGATGGTGCCGGAACGGTCGCCTTTCGGGACTTTCAGAGCGTGATCGTCAACGCTGACCAGCAGGCCGGCGGCGTCAAAGGCAGCAACGATCTGTTTGCGCGCTTCGAAACGGTCAAGACCTGCGTATTCGGCGGGCAGGCTGCCGTCTACTGTTTCGTTCAGGGTGCCGTCGAGATTGAACACCTGCGCCGTCGCCAGCACGTTGGCGTTCTTGTCGAAGATGTTCAGCAGCGGCAGGTTGTGGCGCTTGCCGACCTCGTAGTCGTTGAAGTCGTGGGCTGGGGTGATTTTCACGCAGCCGGTGCCGAACTCAGGGTCGCAGTATTCATCCGCAATGATCGGGATGCGGCGGCCAACCAGTGGCAGCTCAACGAACTTGCCGATCAGTGCTTTGTAACGCTCGTCTTCCGGGTTAACGGCGACGGCGGCATCACCCAGCATGGTTTCCGGGCGAGTCGTGGCAACGATCAGGTAATCCAGGCCGTCAGCGGTTTTCGCGCCGTCAGCCAGTGGATAACGCAGGTTCCACAGGAAGCCTTTCTCGTCGTGGTTTTCTACTTCGAGGTCGGAAATAGCGGTGTGCAGCTTGGTGTCCCAGTTGACCAGACGCTTGCCGCGATAGATCAGGCCGTCTTCATGCAGACGCACGAAAGCTTCTTTAACCGCGTCTGACAGACCGTCGTCCATGGTGAAGCGCTCACGGCTCCAGTCGACGGATGAGCCCAGGCGACGAATCTGACGGCTGATGTTGCCGCCGGACTGATCCTTCCATTCCCAGATTTTTTCCAGAAATTTATCGCGGCCCAGATCGTGGCGGTTCAGGCCTTGAGCTTCGATCTGACGCTCTACCAGCATTTGCGTGGCGATACCGGCGTGGTCGGTGCCCGGCTGCCACAGGGTATTGCGACCCTGCATGCGGCGGAAACGGATCAAGGCGTCCATGATCGCGTTATTGAAACCATGGCCCATGTGCAGGCTGCCGGTGACGTTCGGCGGCGGGATCATGATGGTGTACGAGTCACCAGCGCCTTGCGGGGCGAAGTAATTCTCGGATTCCCAGGTTTGATACCAGGAAGTTTCAATAGCGTGCGGCTGGTAGGTCTTGTCCATGCGCGGCGGGAACCTATTGCTGTAATTCAGGAAAGCCGACAAGTATAGCGGGGATGAACGGCTGGGCGTAGAGCGGGGCGATGATTAGCTGTAGGAGGTAGGCATATCCCTGTGGGACAGGCTCGCGCAAAATCTATCGGAATGCCAAAAACTCTGGGGGTTCGATGTTGACCTGCGAGCCTTGTGTAGATACCTGTGGGAGCCGAGCTTGCTCGCGATGCAGGCGCAGCGAGGGCTCAGATACACCGCGTCATCGTTCATCGCGAGCAAGCTCTGCTCCCACAGGAGATCGCGCAAGTCATCGGCTAGCGCGACTCCACAGGGGGGGGCTAATTCTGATACTGGCTCAGCAACCGCTCCATCCGCGCTTCAAGGCGGCGTTTGATCTCGGTTTCGATATGCGGGGCGAAGTCGTCGATGACGTCTTGCATGATCAGCTGTGCAGCAGCGCGCAGTTCGGAGTCGAGATGGAGCAGCGCGTCCTCTTTGGATTTTGCCTGCACCGGTTCTGCTGCAGCGACTGGCACCACAGGCGGCACGACTGGCTCGGGCGTCAAGGTTGGAATCTCGGCATCATCTTCATCGCCGAAATCCAGTTCCTGGCTGAGCGCCGGTTTTGCACCCACGACATCGAACAGCAAAGGGATCTGGCCCTCGCCATGAGTCGGTGCCTGTTGAGTGTCATCGCCCAGCAACTGGCGGATTGATTCAAGGTCGTCCAGCAAGTGGGCGGGGTCTTTCAGAGGTTTTGAATTATCCATCGTGTGCTCAAAGCCGCTGTAGTCGGTGATCTTGCAGAGGATAGCCCTGTTCACGATAGAAACGAAAACTCTCTCGTGCGGCCAGTCGTATGGCGGGGTCTTCCACCACTATTTCCGCCACGCGGGCGAAACGTTTGAAAAAATCGGGGATGCGCAGGTCCAGATTGACCAGCAGATCCTGATGTTGCCCCGGGTCTTCACCCAGGCCCAGCACCACAGGCGCGACCTGATCATCTTCGGCGTCACCGTGGGGAATAAAAGTTTCACCTTTGAAGCGCCACAGCCGGGCATCCAGTTCTTCACGCTGCGCGGCATCGCTGCAGTGCAGGTAAATCCGGTGACCCATGCGCCAGGCTTTTTCCGTGAGCTTGCAGGCAAAGTCCAGGCGCGCTGACGGATCGGGGCTGGGGAGAATATAAAAGTCGACTTGTGTCATGTAGTTTCCAGGTCGCGGGGCGCTTGTTTCTCATCAACATCACATCAATCATGGATTTGAAATGCATATCCCTGTAGGAGCGCACGGAGGTTACGACGCCCGCGATAGCGGTGTAGAAAACCGCCATCGCTGCCTCGCGTTGCTCGTGAGCTCCTACAGGGCTGCGTTTTTTTCCATATGACTGCAACCGCCCCGGTTTTCCTTATGCGCCTGCGCGGTCGAGCAGGTATTGGGTCAGCAATGGAACCGGACGGCCAGTGGCGCCCTTGTCCTTGCCGCCGCTCAACCAGGCTGTGCCGGCGATATCCAGGTGCGCCCAGTCGTAGGTTTTGGTGAAGCGCGACAGGAAGCAGGCTGCGGTAATGGTGCCGCCTTTCGGGCCACCAATGTTGGCGATGTCGGCGAACGGGCTGTCCAGTTGCTCCTGATACTCATCGAACAACGGCAACTGCCAGGCACGGTCGTCGGCGAACTTGCCCGCGTCGAGCAACTGATTGATTAGCGCATCGTTGTTGCCCAGCAGGCCGGACGTGTGACCGCCCAATGCGACGACGCAAGCGCCGGTCAGGGTAGCGATGTCGATCACGGCCTGAGGCTTGAAGCGCTCGGCGTAGGTCAGCGCATCACACAGCACCAGACGGCCTTCGGCGTCGGTGTTGAGGATTTCCACGGTCTGGCCACTCATGGTGGTGACGATGTCGCCAGGACGAGTCGCGGTGCCGCTCGGCATGTTCTCGGCGGCGGCGATGACGCACACCAGATTGATCGGCAGTTGCAGTTCCAGCACGGCGCGCAGGGTACCGAACACGCTGGCAGCGCCACACATGTCGAACTTCATCTCGTCCATGCCCGCAGCAGGCTTGATGCTGATGCCGCCGGTGTCGAAGGTGATGCCTTTACCGACCAGTACGAACGGCTTTTCGCTTTTCTTGCCGCCCGAATAGTTCATGACGATCAGACGTGGCGGCTGAGCGCTGCCCTGTGCCACGGCGAGGAACGAACCCATGCCCAGATCAGCGAGTTTTTTCTCGTCGTGAACTTCAACCTTGAGGTTTTTGTGCGCCTTGCCCAACGCCTTGGCTTGTTCGCCCAGATAAGTAGGGTGGCAGATATTCGGCGGCATGTTGCCCAGATCGCGGGTCAAGGCCATACCGGTAGCGATGGCCTGGGCGTGGGTGGCTGCACGCTCTACATCGGCGACGCTGATTTTGTCGGTCAGCAACGTGACCTTTTTCAGCGCTTTGGCTTCGGCTTTCTGGCTTTTGAAACGATCAAAAACATATTCGCCATCGGCCAGGGTTTCTACCAGCAGGCGCGCTTTAGCGTAAGTGTCGCGATTCTTGACGACTACCTGATCCAGAGCGATGGCTGCGTCGCTGCCGCCCAGACCTTTAAGCGTCGACAGCACAGCGCTGATGATTTTCTTGAATTGACGGTCAGACAATTCGGGCTCTTTACCGGTGCCGACCAGCAAAACGCGTTCGGCTTTCAAGTTTGGCAGGGCGTGCAGCAGCAGACTTTGACCCACTTTGCCGACCAGATCGCCGCGCTTGAGCACTGCGCTGATGGCGCCGCCGCTGAGAGCGTCTACGGTTTTTGCGGCATCGCTGAGCGTGCGACCTTCGCCTACGGCGACTACCAGCGTCGCGGTCTTCAAGGTTTCTGGGCTTACGCTTTTAACAACCAATTCCATGTCGGGGTCCCCGGATAAACGATGAGCTATCGCGAAATGAATGACGTGCGTGGCAGGGAGCAGGTGCTTCGCATCAACATGCCAACGACAAGGCCCGCAGTTTGACCCCGCCACGGGACCGCTGACAACCCCGTAAAACATGCGAATGCGGCTCTATGCAGGACGTTTCCGTGAGAACTATCCGGAGCACGCAGTGACAGAGCACTCCATTCACAGGATAATGCCGCATATTTTTGGCAGAGCCCTGTTAAGTCTGCCGCCACTGCTAGTACCTTTTTCTTGTCTGGCTGCCTGAGCCTGGCGACCCTGGAGTGTCTGGTTTGATCGTCTTTCGTTATCTGTCCCGAGAAGTGCTGGTTACCTTGAGCGCTGTGAGCGCCGTGTTGTTGGTAATCATCATGAGCGGACGCTTCATCAAGTACCTCGCGCAGGCCGCGTCCGGGGCGCTGGATCCAGGCGTGCTGTTCATGATCATGGGTTTTCGTATGCCCGGCTTCCTGCAACTGATCCTGCCTCTGGGGCTGTTTCTGGGGATTCTGCTGGCTTACGGTCGGCTTTACCTTGAAAGCGAAATGACCGTTCTTGCCGCCACCGGTATGAGCCAGCAGCGTTTGCTGTGGATGACCATGGCGCCTGCAACCGTCGTGGCGCTGTTGGTAGCGTGGTTGAGTTTCAGTCTGGCCCCACAAGGTGCGACGCAGTTTTCCCTGCTGATCAACAAGCAAGACGCAATGACCGAGTTCGATACCTTGGTGCCAGGCCGTTTCCAGGCACTGCGCGACGGGACTCGTGTCACCTACACGCAGGAGCTTTCCGATGATCGCTCGAATCTGAGCGGCGTGTTCATTTCGGAAAAACGCATGTCTTCCGACAAGAGCAAGGATCGCGGGATTACCGTTCTGGTGGCAGAAAAAGGCCATCAGGAGATCAAGGCCGACGGTAACCGCTTCCTGATTCTGGAAAACGGTTATCGCTACGACGGCAATCCGGGCGAAGCCAACTATCGTGCAATCAAGTACGACACTTATGGCGCAATGCTGCCCAAGCCGGACATCAGCGACGAAATTACGGACCGTGAAGCTATCCCCACAACTGATCTGTTTGGCAGCGATGTACGTCGCAATCAGGCTGAACTGCAATGGCGTATCTCGCTGCCGATTCTGGTCTTCATCGTGACCTTGATGGCTGTGCCGCTGTCGCGGGTCAATCCGCGTCAGGGTCGCTATCTGAAGCTGTTGCCCGCGATCCTTCTTTATATGGCTTACCTGACCATGCTCATTGCTGTGCGCGGTGCGCTGGAGAAAGGCAAGCTGCCAATGGCACTCGGTATCTGGTGGGTGCACGTATTGTTCCTGTTGATCGGACTGGGGCTTTTGTATTGGGAGCCTTTACGCTTGAGGATGGCGAGTCGCCGCAGCGCGTCGGAGGTGGCTCATGGTTAAGCTCGATCGTTACATCGGTAAAAGTGTTTTCGTCGCGATCCTTGCGGTTCTCGGCATCATTCTCGGGCTGGCCTCGCTGTTTGCTTTCATTGATGAAATGGGCGATGTCAGCGACACCTACACCTTGCTGGACGCCAGCAGCTTCGTTTTGATGACGGCGCCACGGCGTGTGTATGAAATGCTGCCGATGGCGGCACTCATCGGTTGCCTGATCGGTCTGGGTAGCCTGGCCAGCAGCAGCGAATTGACCATCATGCGCGCCGCTGGTGTCTCCATCGGTCGTATCGTCTGGGCGGTCATGAAGCCCATGCTGGTGCTGATGATTGCTGGTGTGCTGATCGGCGAATACGTGGCCCCGGCAGCTGAAAATCAGGCTCAGGCCAACCGTTCGCTGGCGCAGGGCAGTGGTGACGCACAGAGTGCGCGGCATGGCATGTGGCACCGTCAGGGCGATGAGTTCATTCACATCAACTCGGTGCAACCTAACGGCATTCTGTATGGCGTGACCCGGTATCGATTCGACAATGAACGGCACATGCTCAGTGCCAGCTTCGCCAGGCAGGCCAAATTCAACGAAGATCACTGGTCGCTGAATGACATCTCCACCACCTTCTTCCGCGATGGCAGCACCGAAGTCATCAAGACCGCGGACGAGCGCTGGGACGTAGCGCTGAGCCCGCAATTGCTCAGCACCGTCATCATGCCGCCTGACTCGCTGTCGATTACTGGCTTGTGGCAGTACGCGCACTATCTGGCTGATCAAGGGCTGAGCAATGGTCGTTACTGGCTGGCGTTCTGGACCAAGGTTTTGCAGCCACTGGTAACCGTGGCGCTGGTGCTGATGGCAATCTCGTTCATCTTCGGTCCGCTGCGTTCCGTGACGTTGGGCCAGCGGGTGTTTACCGGCGTGCTGGTGGGTTTCACCTTCCGCATTGTGCAGGACCTGCTCGGGCCATCGAGTCTGGTGTTCGGCTTCTCGCCGTTGTTTGCCGTGCTGGTGCCAGCAGGTGTCTGTGCGCTGGCCGGGGTGCTGCTGTTGCGCAGGGCCGGGTAGGGTTTGCTGCTGTGAAAAAGCCGACTTCGTGTCGGCTTTTTTGTATCTGTTGAGATTGAAAGACCAGCGGTCCGATGCGGTGAGGGATTTTATTATGTCTGCAATATCTGTCATAGCCGCACTTACGCTATCGCGAGCAAGCTCACTCCTACAGGGGGAAATTGCGTTCTACTGTAGGAGTGAGCTTGCTCGCGATAGGGTCCTACAGGCGCTGGAAATATCCAATTATCGGGTGCAGAACGAGCGTTTCGCTTGGTCCGTCCCAAAACTACCTGTGCTTCGGCACCCGCACCAGCTGGCTGTTGGAATACAGGTCATGCCAGCTGCGATTCTGTTTATCAAACAGCGCCCAAATGAACCCCAGGCCGACACACAGCCAGGATGCGATAGACACCATAAACCGCAGTAGCGCTTGCAGCAGACTAATCCCACTGCCGTCGGCGTTCTGCACCCGGATGCCCCACACTTGCATGCCAAGCGTCTGCCCTGAGTGGGTCCAGAACTTGGCGAAAAACCCGAACACCACCAGCAGCAGAATGGAAGAGAGCAGCGGATCACCGTCTAGCGAGCCGGACTCGGACATCACCTTGAGTCGGGCTTCACCCACAAACGCCATCAACACAAGCTTGTAGATAAACGCCGTCACCAGCAGCAGGGCAACGCACAGCAGCGCGTCATAGCAGATCGCAGCGAAGCGGCGGCCCAGGCTGGCGGGCGGGAAGTCGCCTTGCGGGCTAAGCATGTGTCGAGGCATGGCGGCAGTTCTCAGTGGTCCGAAAAGCCCATATTACTAACTCGCGCCCACAAAAAAGCCCTCTGATATCAATACCAGAGGGCTTTTTATGTTCCGAGGCTTACGCTTCGGCTTGAACTTCGTCAGCCTGCATACCTTTCTGGCCTTGCACAGCAACGAAAGTCACTTTTTGACCTTCTTTCAGGCTCTTGAAGCCGTTGCCCTGAATAGCGCGGAAGTGTACAAACAGATCCGGACCGCTTTCTGGAGTGATAAAACCAAAACCTTTCTCGTCGTTAAACCACTTGACGGTACCGCTCTGACGTTCAGCCATTTTCTTATTCCCTGGAACTTGAATTGATGACAGCCTCATTCACATGAAAGAGTACTGGGCTGGTTGCAGGAATAAAGAAGCGTAGAGCGGGTTGTAGCAAACTTGGCGCTACTGCCCAGGTCCCGTTTCAGCGACCCATGCAAACACAGTTGAGAAACTTTACGCTAACTCTTGTTACAAACACAAGCCCCTGTCCGGTGCCTGTATTCAGGAGGTTTAGCGGCGTTTTAAAATATTTACCAGTTGCGCTGAATCGATAGTTTTTTACTGTTAGGCGCACTCTTCGAGTGCGCTGTGTTGATTGTTGCGCTGCTGTTTAGTGCGCGTATTACAGGCGGCCGATATGAGTGTCAGCCGCCACATTTTTTTGACGCCGATAATCAGCCGCGAAGTTTCAGCCGCGGAAGTAACGCTGTGCGACGAAAGGCATTTTGCTAACAAGCATCGGTACTTGCTTGCCGCGCACTACCGCCCAGACTTGAGTGTCCATTGCCGTAAACGCGCTGTTCAAATAACCCATCGCCAAAGGGCCGCCAAGACTTGGTCCGAAGCCGCCACTGCATACAGTACCAATGGAGTTGCCATCGGCATCGACGATGTCTGTCCCTTCGCGCACGGGCGTGCGTTCTTGTGGCAGCAGGCCAACGCGTTTGCGGGCGGGCGCTGTTTGCTGTTGAGCGAAGATCTGCTCTGCGCCCGGGAAGCCGCCAGCGCGTGCGCCATCTGCGCGGCGAACCTTGGAGATTGCCCACAGCAGGCTGGCTTCGACAGGCGTTGTCTCGGTGTTCATGTCATGGCCGTACAGGCACAGGCCAGCTTCCAGGCGCAGGGAGTCACGTGCACCCAGGCCAATCGGGGCCACTTCCGGTTCGGCCAACAGGCGCCGAGCCAGTGTTTCAGCCTGATCAGCCGGAACGGAAATTTCGTAGCCGTCTTCGCCGGTGTAGCCCGAGCGGCTGACGTAGCAGTCAACGCCCAGCAACTGCACGCTGGCGAACTGCATGAAGGTCATTTTTGCAACTTCCGGAGCCAGGCGCGCCAGCACTGTTACCGCTTGCGGACCTTGCAGGGCGAGCAGGGCACGCTCTTCAAACAGTGGCTGGATTTCGCAATGGTTGCCCAGGTGTTTGCGCAGGTGGGCGAGGTCTTCGTTCTTGCAGGCAGCGTTGACCACCAGCATCAGTTGATCATTGCCCAGGTTGGCGACCATCAAGTCGTCGAGGATGCCACCGCTTTCATTGGTGAACATGGCGTAACGCTGCATACCGACGGGCAAGTCGATGATGTCGACCGGTACCAGCGCTTCCAGTGCTTTGGCCGCATCGGCCCCCGTCAGGCGAATCTGACCCATGTGCGATACATCAAACAGCCCGGCTTTTTCCCGGGTGTGCAGGTGTTCTTTCATCACACCAGCCGGGTATTGCACCGGCATGTCGTAGCCCGCGAAAGGCACCATCTTGGCACCGAGTTCGCGGTGCAGGGCGTGTAGCGGGGTGGTGAGGAGTTGTTCGGTGGTCATGGTTCAATCCTTTTGAAGAGGCTAAGTCCTTGTAGGAGATGCCGCAGGCTGCGAACACCTGCGAAGCAGGTGCCATTAGGTCAAAGACCGTTCCGGTCTCCTCGCAGCCTTCGGCAGTTCCTACAAGGAATGACGTGGCATTTATGCCTCTTGATAGCTCTCGATGGACGGGCAGGCGCAGATCAGGTTGCGGTCGCCGAACACGTTGTCGACGCGGCCAACCGGTGGCCAGTACTTGCCATCGATCAACGACTCGACCGGATACACCGCTTGTTCGCGGCTGTACGGGTGGGTCCACTCGCCAACGATTTCCGCCGCCGTGTGCGGGGCGTTTTTCAACGGGTTGTCTTCCTTGTCCAGTACGCCGCTTTCCACTGCACGGATTTCTTCGCGGATCTTGATCATGGCGTCGCAGAAACGGTCCAGTTCCTCTTTGGATTCGCTTTCGGTCGGCTCGATCATCAAGGTGCCAGCGACCGGGAACGACATGGTCGGTGCGTGGAAGCCGAAGTCGATCAGGCGCTTGGCGACGTCATCGACACTGATGCCGCTGGTTTCTTTCAGCGGACGCAGGTCGAGGATGCATTCGTGGGCCACCAGACCGCTGCTGCCGGTGTAGAGCACCGGGTAGTGTTCTTCAAGGCGGCGAGAGATGTAGTTGGCGTTGAGGATCGCCAGTTGCGAAGCGCGTTTGAGGCCTTCGCCGCCCATCATGCTGATGTACATCCAGGTGATCGGCAGGATGCTGGCGCTGCCGAATGGCGCTGCGCAGACCGCGCCTTCCTTGCGATCCATGGTGGCGTGGCCTGGCAGGAACGGGGTCAGGTGCGACTTGACGCCAATCGGGCCAACGCCCGGGCCGCCACCGCCGTGAGGGATGCAGAAAGTCTTGTGCAGGTTCAGGTGAGACACGTCGCCGCCGAACTTGCCCGGTGCGCAGAGGCCAACCATCGCGTTCATGTTGGCGCCGTCGATGTAAACCTGGCCGCCGTTGTCGTGAACGATGGCGCAGATTTCGCGGATGCCTTCTTCAAATACGCCGTGAGTCGACGGGTAAGTGATCATGATCGCGGCCAGATGATCGCGGTGCTCGATGGCTTTGGCGCGCAGGTCTTCGATGTCGACGTTGCCACGGGCATCGCACGCCGTCACAACAACGCGCATGCCAGCCATGTTGGCGGTGGCCGGGTTGGTGCCGTGAGCCGATTGCGGAATCAGGCAGATGTCGCGGCGCTCGTCGCCACGGCTCTGGTGATAGGCGCGGATCGCCAGCAGGCCGGCGTATTCGCCTTGAGAACCGGCGTTAGGCTGCAGCGAGATCGAGTCGTAACCGGTCGCCGCGCAGAGCATTGCTTCCAGTTCGTCGGTCAGTTGCTGATAGCCCGCGCTTTGTTCGGCAGGGGCGAACGGGTGCAGGTTGCCGAATTCAGCCCAGGTCACGGGGATCATTTCGCTGGCAGCGTTGAGTTTCATGGTGCACGAGCCCAGCGGGATCATGGTGCGATCCAGCGCCAGATCCTTGTCGGCCAGTTTGCGCAGGTAGCGCATCAGCTCGGTTTCGGAGTGATAGCGGTTGAATACCGGGTGGCTGAGGATCGCCGACTCACGCAGCAGTGCTTGCGGCAGGCGGGATTCAGTATTTTGCTCTAATGCTGCGAAGTCCGGCAGGGTCTGCCCTTCGCCGGCAAAGATCGCCCACAGGTCTTCTATCGATGCTTGCGAGGTGGTTTCGTCCAGCGACAGGCCAAGACGCTGAGCGTCGATTTCCCGCAGGTTGATCTGCTGGGCGCGAGCTTTGGCATGCAGCGCTGCAGTATCGGCGCCGGTGTTCACGGTCACGCTGTCGAAGAAGTACTGCTGCTCGACGTTCAAGCCCAACTGGCTTAGGCCTTTGGCGAAAATGGCCGTCAACTGATGCACGCGGTTGGCGATTTGCGTCAGGCCGCGCGGGCCGTGGTAAACAGCGTACATGCTGGCGATGTTGGCCAGCAGCACCTGGGCGGTGCAGATGTTGCTGGTGGCTTTCTCGCGGCGGATATGTTGTTCGCGGGTCTGCATCGCCAGGCGCAATGCTTGCTTGCCGTGACGGTCCACCGAAACACCCACCAGACGGCCTGGCATGTCGCGCTTGAAGGCATCTTTAGTTGAGAAGTAAGCCGCGTGCGGGCCGCCGAAACCCAGTGGCACGCCAAAACGCTGGGCGCTGCCGATGGCCACGTCTGCACCAAATTCGCCAGGTGGCGTCAGTAGAGTCAGAGCCAGCAGGTCGGCCGCTACAGCCACCAGTGCGTTGGCGGCGTGGAAGCGCTCAACCAGTTCGCGGTAATCAAACAGGTCGCCATTGCTGGCCGGGTATTGCAGCAGGGCGCCGAAGAACGGGCTGACATCGGTCAGTTGTGCTTCGTCAGCCACTACAACAGTAATGCCCAGTGGTTCGGCGCGCGTGCGCAGCACGTCGAGGGTTTGCGGATGGCAATGGCTGGAAGCGAAGAACTGGTGGCTGCTCTTGTTCTTGCTGAGGCGTTTGCAGAAGGTCATGGCTTCGGCAGCAGCGGTGGCTTCGTCGAGCAGCGAGGCGTTGGCAATCGGCAGGCCGGTCAGGTCGCTGATCAGGGTCTGGAAATTCAGCAGCGATTCCAGACGGCCCTGGGAAATTTCTGGCTGATAAGGCGTGTAGGCCGTGTACCACGCCGGGTTTTCCAGCAGGTTGCGCAGGATCGGCGCAGGCGTGTGGGTGTTGTAGTAGCCCTGACCGATGTAGGTCTTGAACAGCTGGTTCTTGCTGGCGATGGTTTTGATCGACGCGAGTGCGTCGGCTTCGCTCAAGCCCGGCTCCATGCCCAGTACGCTGGTGCCTTTGATGCTTTCCGGGATGACGCTGGCGCTCAAGGCTTCCAGCGAATCAAAGCCCAGGGTTTGCAGCATGGCTTGCTCGTCAGCAGCACGTGGGCCGATGTGACGGGCGATGAATTCGTTGGCGGTGTTCAGTTGAATGCGGTCAGTCATGGTCTGCTCCTCAGGCTTCGGCGTTGGCTTTGATCAGACGGTCGTAAGCGTCCTGATCAAGCAAGCTATCGATAGCGCTGGCGTCTTGGGGAATGAAGCGGAAGAACCAGCCAGCGCCAAGGGCGTCTTCATTGACCAGTTCTGGAGTAGCGTCGAGGGCCTGGTTGACTTCAACCACTTCGCCATCGAGCGGCATGTTGATGCTGCTGGCTGCTTTTACCGATTCCACTACCGAAGCTTCGGCGTCTTTGGCGTAGGTCTGCAGCTCAGGGAGTTGTACGTAAACCACGTCACCCAGAGATTCTTGCGCATAGGGCGTGATGCCTACGGTGACACTGCCATCGGCTTCGGCTCGCAGCCATTCGTGATCGACAGTGAATCGCAACTCGCTCATAAATACTCCTAAGGTGACGTAGCGCTCGCAGCGGGCGCAATCATTGATCTTAATCACTTAGCAAATATGCGGCCAATAATTAATTTTCTATATTAATCAATGGCTTGAGAGTTTTTCGAATGGCGGTCTTGCACTGTCCTGTAGCGAAATCGATACAGCTTGTATCGCGTTACAAATGCTTGGTGGATCAAAGCCTTGGCGGCTATGGATATACGGATGTCGTAATGAAATCGTTACGTCGTATTGATTTCGATACAGATGGGGGTGGTGCTCAACGATCTCCTGTGGGGGCGGTGCTTGCCCGCGATAAGGCTGGGTGCGATCTAGTGTAAATCGCGTCCAGCCTTATCGCGGGCAAGCACCGCTCCCACAGGATCGCATTACCAAGTTGAGAGCTTGTTTGCCCCTATCGCTATCGCACCGCACTCACCCCATCCAGTGTCGAGAACGAGGTGTCTTTTGCGGTGAGCAAAAAGTCGCGCATGTAGGGCGCGTCCAGCATGTCGGTTCGCACTCCGGCATAGAGTGTAGCGAACAATCCTTTTTCGCCCAGGCGCTTGCCCTTTACGTAACCCCGCGAGCTGTATTCATGCAGCGCCCAATGCGGCATCCCGCACACGCCGCGGCCGCTGGCGACTAGTTGCATCATCATCACGGTCAGCTCCGATGTGCGGACTTGAGCCGGTTCGATGTCGGCGGGTTCGAGGAAGCGAGTGAAGATGTCCAGCCGATCTCGCTCTACGGGGTAAGTGATCAGGGTTTCCTTGATCAGGTCTTCGGGGACGATGTACGGCTTGCTGGCCAATGGATGTTGATTGGCAACGGCGAGCATGGCTTCGTAGGTGAACAACGGCACGTAGGTAATGCCCACCAGCTCAAGCGGGTCTGACGTCACTACCAAGTCCAGATCGCCACGGGCCAGGGCAGGCAGGGGCGCAAAGGCAAAGCCTGAGGCGAGGTCCAGTTCGACTTCCGGCCAGGCGTCGCGGAATTGGTCGATAGTCGGCATCAGCCACTGAAAACAGCTATGGCATTCAATCGCCATGTGCAAGCGCCCGGCAGTGCCGCCCGCCAGCCGTGCAATGTCACGTTCTGCGCCCCGCAATTGCGGCAATACGGAGTCGGCCAGTTGCAGCAGGCGCAGGCCGGCGCTAGTAAAGCGCACAGGTTTGGTTTTGCGCACAAACAACGGCATACCCATCCGCTCCTCCAGTTCCTTGAACTGGTGGGATAGCGCTGATTGCGTCAGATGCAGGCGCTCGGCGGCTTCTACAAGGCTGTCTGCCTCACGCAAGGCGTGCAGGGTTTTCAGATGGCGTATCTCAAGCATGTTGTCTCGCAGGCATATCAGCACTTCATGAATGGATTTTGTGATCAACACGAAAACAATGAGTTTGTCTCACGTTGCTCCGGCTGTCGACAATAGCGTCATATTTCGACAGGAGCTTCATCATGGCCTTGGCCCACAATCTTGGTTTTCCGCGCATCGGTGCTGATCGCGAATTGAAAAAAGCGCTGGAAGCATATTGGAAAGGCAGTCTTGATCAGGACGGTCTACGCCGTGTCGGCCAAGACCTGCGCGCCACTCATTGGCAGCTGCAAAAAGACGCGGGCATCGACCTGTTGCCGGTAGGCGATTTTGCCTGGTACGACCAGGTGCTGGGCCACTCACTGGCGTTCGGTGTAGTTCCTGAGCGCTTTGCGGGCACCAAAGATTCTCGCGGCTTGCCGACGCTGGATACCCTGTTCGCCATGGCCCGCGGTGCCGAAAGCTGCTGCGGCGGCAGCCATGGTCAAGAGCAATACGCTCAGGAGCTGACCAAGTGGTTCGACACTAACTACCACTATCTGGTCCCGGAATTCACTCAGGATCAGCGCTTCCAACTGAGCTGGGAACAGTTGTTCGAAGAGGTGGACGAAGCCCGTGCTCTGGGCCACAAGGTCAAGCCAGTGCTAATCGGGCCGTTGACTTACCTGTGGCTGGGCAAAGCCAAGGGCGACAACTTCGACAAGCTGGAGCTGCTGGAACGCCTGCTGCCGGTGTATGGGGAAATCCTCGGTCGGCTGGCGGGGCAGGGTGTGGAATGGGTGCAAATCGACGAGCCGATCCTCACGCTGGACCTGCCTCAGGACTGGAAAAACGCCTTCGAGCGGGCTTATCACAGCCTGCAATACTCGCCCTTGAAGAAGCTGATCGCGACCTACTTCAGTGGCCTGGAAGACAATCTCGGGCTGACGGCTTCGTTGCCCGTGGACGGTCTTCACATTGATCTGGTGCGTGCGCCGGACCAACTGGCTGCGGTGCTGGATCGCTTGCCGACTTATAAAGTGCTGTCACTGGGGGTGGTCAACGGGCGCAATGTCTGGCGTTGTGATCTTGAGCAAGCACTGGATCAATTGCGTGAAGCGCAGCAGCGTTTTGGCGACAATCTGTGGGTGGCCGGCTCTTGCTCCTTGTTGCACAGCCCGGTTGATCTGAGCCGTGAAGACAAACTCGATACCGAACTCAAAAGCTGGCTGGCATTTGCCGTGCAGAAATGTGGCGAAATTTCGCTGCTCACCAAAGCTTTGAATGATCCAGACAGTATAAAAAATGCGTTGGCCGAAAGCCGCGCCGTACAAACCAGCCGCCTGCAATCGCCGCGTATTCACAAGCCGCAGGTCCAGGCACGTATCGCTGCTATCACCGCGCAGGACAGCCAGCGCCAGTCAGCCTTCGCCGAGCGTATCGAGCGGCAACGTCAGCGTTTGAATTTGCCTGCATTTCCGACAACGACCATCGGCTCGTTCCCACAGACTGCGTCGATTCGCCTGGCGCGACAGGCTTTCAAGCAGGGCAAGCTGTCCGCCAATGATTACCACGACGCGATGCGTCATGAGATCCGCAATGCCGTGCAGATTCAGGAGCGCCTTGGGCTGGACGTACTGGTACACGGTGAGGCCGAGCGCAACGATATGGTCGAGTACTTCGCCGAGCAACTGGACGGTTATGCATTCACCCGCTTTGGCTGGGTACAGAGCTATGGTTCTCGGTGCGTCAAACCAGCAGTGATCTTTGGTGATCTGAGCCGCCCGCAGGCCATGACCGTGGAGTGGATCAGCTATGCACAAAGCCTGACCGACAAGCTGATGAAGGGCATGCTGACCGGTCCGGTGACCATGTTGATGTGGTCGTTCCCACGTGAAGACGTGTCCCGCAAGGTACAGGCGCAACAACTGGCGCTGGCGATTCGCGATGAAGTGGTGGACCTGGAAGCGGCCGGCATCAAGATTGTGCAGATTGATGAGGCCGCTTTCCGCGAAGGCTTGCCGCTGCGCAGGGCGCAATGGCAGGAGTATCTGGATTGGGCGGTTGAAGCCTTTCGCTTGTGTGCCAGCGGTGTGCGGGACGAAACGCAGATCCATACCCATATGTGCTACAGCGAATTCAACGATGTGATCGAGTCCATAGCGGCGATGGATGCCGATGTGATCACTATCGAAACCTCGCGCTCGGACATGGAGTTGCTGGAGGCCTTCAAGGCGTTCGACTATCCGAACGACATCGGCCCAGGGGTTTACGACATTCACTCGCCCAGAGTCCCAGGCACTGAAGAGATGGTGCGGTTGATGAGCAAGGCGGTGCAGCACGTGCCGGCCGAGCGTTTGTGGGTCAACCCGGATTGCGGCCTGAAAACCCGCGCCTGGCCCGAGACCGAGGCGGCATTGGTGAATATGGTGGCCGCAGCGCGGCAACTGCGCAGCCAGTTGGCCTGATTTTCGAAGGGGGATTGCTCCCACGAGGTCGTGCGGTTGGCTCGAAAACGACCGCTCAGCCCCCTTCATCAAACTGTCACGTAAGTGTGGCAGCGCGCTTTGCAAAACTTCATCACACTCGTTGCCTACTGGGGATCTGTTTGTTGGTGTTTGTTAATGCGCGTTCTTCTTTTTCTGGCCGCACTTTTGTGCGGCTTGCCGTCTTTTGCGGCCTCCAAATGTGATGTCAATGTTCCTGTGCAGATAGCCGCGCTCAAAGAAGTGCGGCTGGCTTATCAGAGTATCGGCAACGAATCCGACCCTGCCTTGTTGCTGGTCATGGGGCTGGGTGGCCAGTTGATTCACTGGCCTGACGAAGTCGTGGCAGCGCTGTGTCAGCAGGGTTATCGGGTCATCCGCTACGATAATCGTGACGTCGGTCTGTCGACCTGGATTGCCCCGCCAGCCAACGCCAATCTCACTTATGAAGTGCTGCGCTACAAGCTTGGCTTGCAGGTGTCTGCGCCGTATTCATTGACCGACATGGCAGACGATGCGCTGGGTTTGATGGATGCGCTGCAGATTCGCCAGTTCCATGTGCTGGGCGCGAGTATGGGCGGCATGATTGCGCAGCATCTGGCCGATCTTGCACCGCAGCGCATTGAAAGCCTGACCTTGATCATGACCAGCTCTGGAGCGCAGGGTTTACCGATGCCCAATGCTGCGTTGCTGCAATTGTTGGCCAAGCGCGGTGCGCCAAATCGCGATGCAGCGCTGGAACAACAGGCTGACTTGCTCGCGGCGTTGGGTAGCCCGGAAGTCAAAGATGACCGCGCCATGTTGTTGCAACAGGCCGCCGCGTCCTACGACCGGGCGTTCAATCCTGAAGGCGTGAAGCGTCAGATCCTGGCGATTCTGGCCGAGCCTAGCCGGGTGGAATTGCTCGACCGTCTTCGTCTGCCGGTGCTGGTGGTACACGGCACCGCTGACCCATTATTGCCGGTGATGCATGGCGTGCATGTGGCGGCGCACATTAGGGGTAGTCAGTTGCGGCTGATTCCGGGCCTGGCGCACCGTTTTCAGGAAGCCTTCAAAGCGCCCTTGCTGGCCGCCGTGTTGCCCTACTTGCGAGCGCAGCACGACGACGGCCGGAACATGGCTCAGCTTTGAACAATCTTCCAACTTAGGCGTATCGTGGTGGCTTTCTTTTCCATAGAGAGCCTGCCATGAGCACTCCGCTAAAAATCGATTTCGTTTCTGATGTGTCCTGCCCCTGGTGTGTCGTCGGTCTGCGCGCGCTGAACGAAGCACTCGCTGAATTGGGCGATGAAGTTCGGGCGCAGATTCATTTCCAGCCTTTTGAGCTGAACCCGAACATGCCCGCCGAAGGTCAGGACCTGAACGAGCACATCTTCGAGAAATACGGTTCGACGCCTGAGCAGTCTGCCGCCAACCGGGAAAACATTCGTCAGCGTGGGGCCGAGCTGGGATTCACTTTCACCCAGGGTGACCGTCGTATCTACAACACGTTTGACGCCCACCGGCTGCTGCACTGGGCTGAGCTTGAAGGCAAGCAAAAAGAACTGAAAGAAGCATTGTTCGCGGCTTATTTCACAGACCTTGCCGATCCTTCCAGCCATCGCGTATTGGCCGATGTTGCACAGAGAGTCGGTCTTGATCGTGTTCGGGCCGAGGCGATTCTGAGCAGCGACCAGTTTGCGGCCGAGGTTCGCGAGCAGGAGCAATTGTGGGTTTCACGGGGCATCAGTTCAGTGCCAACGATTGTCTTCAATGACCAATATGCGGTCTCGGGTGGGCAGCCGGTTGAAGTGTTTGTGAGTGCCATTCGTCAGATATTGGGTGAGGGGAAATAACCCGCCCGTCCTTTTGCTGACCTCCAGTGGGAGACTCTATGTTTGTCCGCAAGCTGATTGACGACGTGGGACCGGCTTCAGCCGGGAAGGCGGTGTTTCTGCAGAAGAAAATTTAGCCTCTGTCCGGGCATCTTGCAAAGCTTGGTCTGAGCGGCATTTCAACGATAAGACCCATGCAATCTAAGGTGAATTGAGTCCAGCCTTATCGCGAGCAAGTTCTGCTCCCACAATTGCTCACTGCTTCTTCATTGAAATATATGTTGCTGACTGAGGTCACTATCGGTTATCACTTTGTACATGATTAGACATGTCCGATTTGATAAAAAACAACGCGTGGTGGATGAGCTTGCACGACGCATCGAATGTGGCCAGCTGGAGTCGGGCAATCTGTTGCCGGGCGAGCATCTGCTGGCGCAGGAATTCGATGTCAGCCGCGGCACGTTGCGTGAAGCCCTCGCCGAACTCAAACGACGCAATTACATCGCCACCCAATCCGGTGTCGGTTCGATTGTGACCTACGACGGCATCAGCCTCGATCAGCGCAGCGGCTGGGCGCAGGCGTTGGCCGATACCGGGGCGAGGGTTACCACCGAAATCCTGCGCATCCAGCAGGTCGAGCGGGCAGACCTGCACAGCCGTTTCGGTACAGCCCATTTCATCGCCATCGATCGCCGCCGCAGTGCCGCCGATGGCAGTGTGGTTTCCCTTGAGCGGGCGTTGATCCCGGCCATCGAAGGGCTGGAAAACCTGCCTGACATTGGTTTGATCGAAGATTCCCTGACCATCACTTTGGCCGCTCACGGCTTCGTCGGTGATCGCGGAGATCAATGGATCGGCGCTGAGCCCCTCAGCGCTGACGATGCATTGTTGATGATGCGCAAGCCTGGCAGCGTTTTTCTCAAAGCCATCCGCACGACTTACGATCGCCATGAGCGCTTCATGGAACACGTGGAAAGTCTGCTGGACCCGGTGCATTTCCGGATGCATCTGGCGTTCGGAGGTCAGTCATGACTGTTGTCGACAAAACCGATCGTGCCCTGGGGGCGTTCTACGGGCTGGCCTTGGGCGACGCCTTGGGCATGCCGACCCAGTCGTTGAATCGTGCACAGATCCAGGCGCGTTTCGGCCGGATTCAGACCTTGATGGCCGCCGATGCTGATCAACCCATTGCGCCGAACATGCCCGCAGGGTCAATCACCGATGACACCGAGCAGGCGGTGCTGGTCGGCCAATTGCTGGTGGCCGGGGCAGGGCGCATCAACCCTTCTGATCTGGCTCAAAGCCTGATCGACTGGGAGGCGGTGATGCAGGCCAAGGGGTCACAGGATTTGCTCGGTCCTTCCACCAAGCGTGCTATCGAAATGATCCTCGCTGGCCACAGTCCTGAAGAGTCTGGCCGATTTGGCACCACAAATGGTGCCGCCATGCGCATCACCCCGGTGGGCATTGCTGCCGACATCGCCGACCCGCAGCGATTTATTGCTTCGGTAATCCAGGCCTGTCAGGTCACCCACAACACCACCTTGGGTATTTCCAGTGCTGCTGCAGTGGCTGGCGCCGTTTCCGCCGGGATCAACGGTGCGAGCCTGAGCGATGCGCTCAAGCTCGGCATCGTCGCCGCCAAACTGGGCGAACAGCACGGGCATTGGGTGGCGGGCGGGCGCATCGGCGCACGTATCGAGTGGGCGCAGCAGTTGTGCGTCGATTGCGATAACGAGGCATTGCCGGATTTGCTCTATGACGTCATCGGCACGTCCGTCGCATCGCAGGAGTCGGTGGTCGCGGCCTTCGCTCTGGTTCAACAGGTCGCGGCGGATCGTTTGTCGGCATTTGACGCGCTGTGCATGGCGGCCAGCCTGGGCGGCGACACCGACACCATCGCGGCAATTCTGGGCGCGATTCTGGGGGCCAGTCAGGGCTTGCAAGCCTGGCCACCGGCGCTGATTGATCAGGTCAAACGTGTCAACGGGCTGGAGCTGACAGCTCTGGTCGAGGGATTGCTGGCCTTGCGTTCAGCCTGAGCTTGTTGATGTGAAGAATGCTGACGCCACGCGGGTAACCGTCGTGGTGCCAGGCATCCGGCTGTCCCGACGGCCACACATGACACGGACGTGTTACTGATTCCGCACTGCCCACAACCAAAATAACCGGCACTGGAGCTAGGCTCATGACTTCATCGAACGGCACACAAAGCGCAGGACAACTTGAAACTCGCGGCATCGAGCCGGTCCCCGAAAGCGAATGCAATGGTCATCCGTTGCAGCTGTTCTGGGTGTGGTTTGCCGCCAACATCAGCATTCTCGGCTTGCCATTGGGTGCGACGTTGGTGGCCTTTCGAGGCTTGTCGATCTGGCAGGCAATCATTGTGGCGATTCTCGGTGCGGCGGGTTCGTTTGCCGTGGTCGGGGTGATCTCCATCGCCGGTCGCCGTGGACGTGCGCCCAGCCTGACCCTGTCTCGCGCCATCTTCGGCGTACGCGGCAATATCGGCCCGACCATTGTGTCGCTGATGTCGCGCCTGGGTTGGGAAACAGTCAATACCACGACGGCAGCCTTTGTGCTGCTGTCGCTGTCCGCGATCCTGTTCGGTACTCCGGTTGAAGCGAAAAACACCCCGGCCCTGACCCTGGTGTTCATCGCCATCTTCGTACTGATGACGCTGTGCGTTTCCGGTCTTGGCCACGCTACGTTGCTGGTCATTCAGAAATGGGCGACGTACATCTTTGGCGCGTTGAACGTGGTGGTCGGCGGATTCCTGATTGCCCATATCGACTGGAACGCCGTTTTCAGTGCGGCGCCTGCACCGCTGAGCGCGATGATCATTGGCGTGGGTATCATGGCGGCGGGCACCGGCATTGGTTGGGCCAACGCCGGTGCAGACATGTCCCGTTATCAGCACCGCAGCGTCAAAGCCACGCGATTGGTGGCTTCGGCGGCGTTTGGTGCAGGGATTCCGCTGGTGTTGCTGATTACTCTTGGCGGTCTGTTGTCTGTGGGCAATGATCACCTGGCTTCGGCCACAGACCCGATCATCGCGATCCGCGAATTGTTGCCGAACTGGATGGCGGTGCCGTACCTGATCACTGCGTTTGGTGGCTTGCTGCTGTCGAATAACCTCTCTGTATACTCGGCGGGTCTGACCACCTTGACCCTGGGTTTAAAGGTGAAACGGGTTCACGCGGTCATCGTCGATATCGTCGCGATTTTCATCGGCTCGATCTATTTCATGCTCATCGCCGAGAGTTTCTACGGCCCGTTCATTACCTTCATCTCGCTACTGGCAGTGCCGATCACGGCTTGGGTCGGGATCTTCATTGTCGACCTGATCCATCGCCAGGTGTACTCGGGCAAAGACCTGATGGATGTCTCGCCGAGCAGTGCCTATTGGTACAACGGCGGCGTGGAGTGGCGTGCGCTGGGGGCGTGGGCATTGGCCATCGTGCTGGGCTTCAGCTTTACCACCGTCGCCACTACCGCGGACAACGTGCTGTTCACCGGTTTCCTCTCCGATTCATGGCTGGGTCATAACGGCCTGGGCTGGATCGTGACCTTCCTAGTGGCGGGTGGTGTTTACGCCGTCCTGGGCGGTGCCCGAGATCGCCGAATGTTTTCAGAAGAGGTCCAACATGCCCGCTAGATTGCTGCACACCGGCCAGGTCGTCGTCGACCTGGTCATGGCGCTGGATAAGCTGCCCGCCTCGGGCGGCGACGTGCTGGCCAGTTCCGCGCGGTTCGAAGCCGGTGGTGGTTTCAACGTCATGGCTGCGGCCCGTCGCAACGGCATGCCGGTGATCTATCTGGGTCGCCATGGCAAAGGCCAGTTCGGTGACCTGGCACGTCAGGCCATGACAGCTGAAGGTATTCAATTCAGCGCTGCGTGCAGCGAGGAACAGGACACCGGGCTGTCCGTGGCGCTGATCGAGCCGTCGGCTGAGCGCTCATTCATTTCTTATGTGGGGGCCGAGGGCGGCTTGTCGGCGCAGGATTTGAACAACGTGATGGTGCAAGCTGATGACTATGTTTACGTCAGTGGCTACAGCTTGTTGCACGAAGGCAAGGTGCAGAGCCTGCTGGATTGGCTGGGGTCGTTGCCGACCAGTGTGACCGTGGCGTTCGATCCGGGCCCGCTGGTGCATTCGCCCGATGCGCCGCAGGTCAGGGCGTTGCTGCCTCGGCTTGATTTGTGGAGCAGCAATTGCGAAGAGGCGTTGCGTTTCACTCAGTGCGAAGACATTGCACAGGCGCTTGACCGGCTGGATGAGCTGCTGCCGGATGACGCCTTGATCGTGGTCCGCGACGGGCCGAAAGGCTGCTGGGTTCGCCAGCATCGGGAGACGCGGCATGTAGGCGGTTTTCCGGTTCAGGCCATCGACACAAATGGCGCAGGTGATGCCCATGCAGGCGTGTTACTTGCCAATCTGGCGGCGGGCTGTTCGTGGGAGCAGGCGGCATTGCGAGCTAATGCTGCGGCGGCAATTGCTGTGACTCGCTGGGGGCCGGCGACATCGCCGGATGCGCAGGAAGTGGAGGCGTTGGTGAGGGCCGGGTAAACGGACGTGGAACCGGCTTTAACCGGGAAGGCGGCATTTCTCATGATGAAAATGCAGTGACTGTACTGGCCTCTTCCCGGCTAAAGCCGGTCCCATGACATGCACCCCACACGTGTGTTCAACCGTGAAATCTTACCCACACCGTCACCAGCAACGTGGCCGCTATCAGCCACGCAACGGCGGCCAATGCGAGGGAAACCTCCAGCCGCCAGCGATCGACCAGCAGGTAAAGCGCCGCAAGATAAATAAAGTAGGGGATGATCGACCACATGCCAAACAGGATGGTGGTCTTCAGGTCGTCCAGTGAGCGGCCTTTGCCAACGATGTAATGAGCGATCAAGGCGAAGGTCGGGAACAGCGGCACCAGGCCTGCGATGTAGTAATTTTTGGTCTTGGCCAGTGCGGCGAGAATGACCACGACGGCTGCGCCTAGCAGGGCTTTGAACAACAGGTCCACAGAATCCCCTTCCTAAAGTTGAAATCCGCATCCTGTAGGAGCTTACGAGCACCGCGAGGCAGCGATAGCGGCCTGCCTGAAACACCGCCATCGCTGCCTCGCGGTGCTCGTGAGCTCCTACAGATTCGATGAATTATCCAAGGCCATATTTTTTGACCTTATCAAACAGTGTGGTCTTGGCCATGCCCAGCTCCTGGCTGGCCTGGCTAAGATTGCCGCCGCTGCGCTGCAGGGCTTCGCTGAGCAGGTTTTTCTCGAAGGCTTCTACTGCCTCGGCAAAGCCCAGGCTCTGGCTTTCTTCAAGGCTTGCATTAGGTTTTTTGAACGCTGGCAGGCCCAACGCGAAGCGCTCGGCAACATTGCGCAGCTCGCGCACGTTGCCCGGCCAGTCGTGGCTCATCAGGCTGGATAAGGTTTGCGGGTCCAGTTGCGGTGTATCGCGATCAAAACGCAGCGCGGACAGCTGCAAAAAATGCTCGAACAGTTGCAGGATGTCTTCGCGACGTTCCCGTAGAGGCGGCAACTCCAGCGTCACCACGTTAAGCCGGTAATACAGGTCGCTGCGAAACTGTCCGGCTTTACTTTGCTCATCAAGGTCGGATTTGGTGGCAGCGATCACCCGACAATCGACTTCGACACTCTGATTGGAGCCCAGTCGTTCTAGCGTGCGCTCCTGCAGAACCCGTAGCAGTTTGATCTGCAGACTGATTGGCATGCTTTCCACTTCATCGAGGAACAGCGTGCCATTGTGCGCATGTTCGATCTTGCCGATGCGCCGCTTGCCTGCACCTGTAAAGGCGTTGGATTCGTGGCCGAAGATCTCGGTTTCGAACAGGGTCTCCGGCAGGCCACCGCAGTTGAGCGCGACGAACTGTTGCTGATGCCGACGACTGAAATCGTGCAGGCAGCGCGCGACCAGTTCCTTACCGGTGCCGGTTTCACCTTCGATCAGCACATTGGCTGAGGTGTCGGCGACGTTGGCAATCAGCGCCCGTAGATTCTGCATGGCCGGGGAGCGGCCGATGATTTTGCCTTCAAGGGAATCGCGCTCAGCCAGTTGCTTGCGCAATGCCCAGACTTCTCGCGCCAGACCCCGTTGCTCCAGTGCACGACGGGTGACTTCCACCAGGCGCTCAGGGGAGAAAGGCTTCTCCATGAAGTCATAAGCGCCGTCGCGCATGGCATTCACCGCCATGGAGATGTCGCCATGGCCGGTGATCAACACTACCGGCAGGCTACGGTCACGAGATTTGAGACGGCTGAGCAACTCCAGGCCGTCGATGCCCGGCAGCCGAATGTCACTGATCACAATCCCGGCAAAGTTATCGCCGATCCGTTCAAGCGCTTCCTCGGCACTGCCCACACCTTCACTGGGAATGTCCTCCAGCGCCAGCGCCTGTTGGCAGCCGAGCAAGACGTGGGGGTCGTCTTCGACGATGAGTACGGTCAGGTCAGTGGTCATTTGAAGGTCTCATCGCACGCCATCAGTTTTGAATTGAAATACGCCCCTGTGGGAGCAGAGCTTGCTCGCGATAAGGACACTGCATATGTCACGTCCATTGCATCCAGCCTTATCGCGAGCAAGCTCTGCTCCCACAAGTCGTTTCCTCATACTTCTTTCACCACCGGCAACCACAACACAAACTCTGTACCGCCATGCTCCGGCTGTTCAGCGCTCAGGCTACCACCGGTTGCGGCGGCGAGGCTGGCGGAGAGGGTGAGGCCCAGTCCCAGACCTTGTTCACCGGGTTTGGTGGTGAAAAACGGTTCGAACAGATGCTTGCGGGTCTCGTCGTCTATGCCGTGGCCGTTGTCCCGAACCCGCAGGCAGTAGCGGCCCTCGATCATCGAGCCCTCAAGCCAGATTTCCGGCAAGGGCTGCGCGTGCATGGCGTCCAGAGCGTTGCCGATCAAATTGACCAGAATCTGCTCAAGTCGAGTCTGATCAATCATCAGATCGGCGTCGGCATACAACTGATGTAACTCAAGAGAGAAGTTTTCCAAGCGAGGTGCCAGCAATTGCAACGCCGCCTCAACGGCTTTGCTCAGCTTCGCCTGGCCCTTGTCATCGCCGCGACGGGCGAAGGCGCGCAGGCTGGCGGTGATGCGGCCCATGCGGTCGACCAGATCGTTGATGGTGCGCAAGTTGGTGCTGGCGGTATCCAGCGCGCCCCGTTCGAGGAAACGCACGGTATTGCCGGACAAGGTGCGCAGCGCGGCGAGCGGCTGGTTAAGCTCGTGGGCAATGCTGGTGGACATCTGCCCGATCGCCGCCAGCTTACCTGCCTGAACCAGTTCGTCCTGCGCTTTGCGCAAGGTGTCTTCAGCCTGCCGACGTTCGCGAATCTGACCCTTGAGGCGTTCGTTGCTGGCGCGCAAATGCTCGGTGCGTTCGGCAATCTTGCGCTCCAGTTCGTCGTTGGCGGCTTGCAGGGCTTCACGTGCGGCGAGGCGCGTGGAGAGGACTTTACGGCGCTCATTCCAGGCGATCAGCAGGAACGCGACTAATGCACAGGCCACGGCGACCAGCATGCCCTGGCTACCGGCTTCGCGGCGCAGATCTTCGAGGGGGGTCAGTAACGTCAGGTGCCAGGGTGTATCGCTGAGCTGACGGGTCTGGGCCAGATAGCTGACTTGTTTGTGTTCAAGGTCGACGCTGACGTTGGCCGGGAAGGTCAGCTTCTCCACGCCCTCCGAAAGCAACTCGCGCTCCAGCGGCACCAGTTCGTTGAGTGGCCACCAGTAATATTGCAGGCTGCGGGCCAGGCGTTCTTTGATTTCCGGCGTGAGCGGGCGTACCGATTTCAGACGGCGGGCCGGGTCGCTGGAGAGAATGATGATGCCATTCTCGTCACTGACGAAGGCCTCCAGTCGCGCACGTTGCCAGCGTTGCTCCAGAGCTTCAAGCTGCACTTTGATTACCGCCACGCCGACGATCTTGCCTTTCTCTTCCAGGCCGTGCGCCAGGTAATAACCGGGCTCGCCGGTGGTGCTGCCGATACCGTAGAAGCGTCCCGGCAAGCCGCGCACGGCATCCTGGAAATAGGCGCGGAATGACAGGTCTTCACCCAGATAGCTGTCGGCATCGCGCCAGTTACTGGTGGCCAATACCCGACCGGTGGTGTCGAGCACATAAATCGCGCGGCTACGGCTGCGGCGGTTCAGACCTTCAAGGTAATCGTTGACCTCGCTGCGCAGCTCGGGCGTCGGGTCGTTGAGCAGTGCTGAAACACTGGACTCCAGCTCCAGCACGCTGGGTAAATAGGTGTATTTGTTGATTTCACTTTCGAGGGTGCGGGCATGCAGCTCAAGCTGGCGTTCACCGCTCTCGCTCAGGGTTTTGATGCCGTAGTGTTCGCTGATCAAATAGGCGACGTAGCCTAGGCCGAACATCAGCACGATGATCAACGGCGGCAGAAACAGGTGGCGAATCAGACGGGGTTTCACGGCAAGTGATGGCGGCGCGGCGCGATAAAGATTGGAGTCGCATTTCATCACAGTCGTCCTGAGCCGAACAGCGGCCCGACGCTTCAAGGAGCCGGGCCGCTGCCAGGTGTCGCTTTTAGTGCTGAAGGATTTTGGCGAGGAACTGCTGCGCACGTTCGGAGCGGGCGCTGACATCACCGAAGAACTCTTCTTTCTCACAGTCTTCAACGATCTGGCCCTGATCCATGAAGATCACGCGGTTGGCCACTTTGCGGGCGAAGCCCATTTCGTGGGTCACGCACATCATGGTCATGCCTTCCTGAGCCAGCTGCACCATCACGTCGAGCACTTCGTTGACCATTTCCGGGTCGAGCGCCGAGGTCGGCTCGTCGAACAGCATCACGATCGGGTCCATGGCCAGTGCGCGGGCAATCGCCACACGCTGTTGCTGACCGCCGGACAGTTGGCCGGGATGCTTGTTGGCGTGGGCGGAAAGACCGACGCGATCCAGCAGCTTCAGGCCTTTTTCAGTGGCTTCTTCCTTGCTGCGCCCCAACACTTTAATCTGCGCAATCGTCAGGTTTTCAACGATGCTCAGGTGCGGGAACAGTTCGAAGTGCTGGAACACCATGCCAACCCGGGAGCGTAATTGCGGCAGGTTGGTTTTCGGGTCGGCAATCGAAGTGCCGTCAACGATGATGTCGCCTTTCTGGAACGGTTCCAGGGCGTTCACACACTTGATCAGGGTCGATTTGCCGGAGCCCGAAGGACCGCAGACCACGACCACTTCGCCTTTTTTGACCTCGGTGCTGCAATCAGTCAGCACCTGGAAGTCGCCATACCACTTGTTAACGTTTTTGATGGAAATCATACGGCGAACCTTTTTTGCAGACGCTTCACCAGCAACGAGGCGGCAAAGCTGATCGTGAAGTACACCAGACCGGCGATGATCAGGAACTCATTGGCACGGCCAATGATGTCGCCACTGGCCCGCGAGGCGTTGAGGAAGTCCACCAGGCCTACGGTGTAAACCAGCGAGGTGTCCTGAAACAGAATGATGCTTTGCTGCAACAGCAGCG
The DNA here is from genome assembly GCF_040224095.2 of Pseudomonas caspiana. Lineage (NCBI taxonomy): Bacteria > Pseudomonadati > Pseudomonadota > Gammaproteobacteria > Pseudomonadales > Pseudomonadaceae > Pseudomonas > Pseudomonas caspiana. The sequence goes on from NZ_CP167995.1 coordinate 1,098,849, forward strand.
GGGTCATCTTGCGGAAGGCCTGAGGCAGGATGATCAACCGCATCATTTGCCCGTAGGTCATGCCCAGCGCTTGTGCTGCGCCCATCTGGCCTTTGGAAATCGACTGCACACCGGCACGGACGATTTCGCAGAAGTAGGCCGCCTCGAACATCATGAAAGCCACGACGCAGGAGGTGAATGCGCCGATAGGCGTGTCTTCGCCAGTAATCCAGCGCAGCACGAACGGCACTGCCAGATAGAACCAGGTGATGACCAGCAGCAGCGGAATGGAGCGGAAATAGTTGACGTAAGCACCGGCCACGCTGGCCAGCAGCTTGCTCGACGACAGGCGCATCAAGGCCAGAATGGTGCCAAGCACCAAGCCGCCGATAATGCCCATGACCATCAGTTGCAGAGTCATGACCATGCCGTTCCACATGCCGGGAATGGCTTGCACGACTCCTGAGAAGTCCATATCCATTATTTGCCCCCCAGGGAGATCAGTCCGGGCACAGCGACTTTCTTCTCGACCACGCGCATCAGCAACATCAGGCTCATGTTCAGGGTGAAATAGATCAGTGTCGCCAGAGTGAAGGCTTCGAACAGGTTGGCGGAGAACTCCGCGGTCTGTTTAGTCTGCGCGAGCAATTCCATCAGGCCGATCAACGACGCCACTGACGAGTTCTTGAACACGTTGAGGAATTCGGAGGTGAGCGGCGGAATAATGATCCGGTACGCCTGCGGCAGCAGCACGTTCCAGTAGATTTGCGGCAGGCTGAAACCCATGGCGCGGGCTGCAGACTCCTGGCCGCGAGGCAGCGCTTCGATACCGGTGCGCACTTGTTCACATACTCGCGCGGCAGTGAACAGACCCAGACAAACGATTACGCTGAGAAACGCGGAGGTTGTCGGGTTCAGGTCTTGCTTGTACCACTCCTGCATGCCTTCGGGCAGCAGGTCCGGCACCAGGAAGTACCAGATGAACAGCTGCACCAGCAGCGGCACATTACGGAAGATTTCCACGTAGACCGTGGCAATGCCGGCCACCACACGGTTCGGCACAGTGCGCATGACGCCCAGTACGGAGCCCAGCAGCAAGGCAATAATCCAGGCGACGACAGCAATGGCGATAGTCCAGCCCAGACCGGAAATGAACCAGTCCAGATAGGTTTCGCTGCCAACGCCAGCGGACTTGAAGAATACGCCCCAGTCCCAGTTGTAATTCATCAGGGTCTCCCCTCTGATCGATCCAGATGCATGCACGGCATCCTGAAACCGCATAGGGCGGTTTCAGGCTTTTTTATTGACGATTTGGTTATTGGCGATTAAGCCTTTTTGTCGTCAGCCGCTTTATCAGTCGGTTCAGCGATCAGTTTTTTCAGCTCGTCGCTCATCGGGAAGTTCAGGTTCAAGCCTTTTGGCGGGATCGGAGCCTGGAACCACTTTTCGTAGATCTTGTTGATCTCGCCCGACTTGTAGGTCGCAACGATGGCGTCATCGACGGCTTTCTTGAACGGCTCGTCGCCTTTACGCACCATGCATCCGTAGATTTCGTACGACTGTGGAGTGCCGGTAACGGCCCAGTCTGTTGGCTTCTTGGCCTTGGCCATTTCACCGGCCAGCAAGGCGTCGTCCATCATGAACGCGACTGCGCGACCCGATTCCAGCATCTGGAAGGATTCACCGTGGTCTTTGGCCGAGATCACGTTCATGCCCATTTGCTTGTCAGCGTTCATGGACTTGAGGATGCGCTCGGACGTGGTGCCCGCGGTGGTCACGACGTTCTTGCCTTTCAGGTTATCGAAATCCTTGTATTCCGAAGTCGCTTTGGACAGCAGACGGGTACCGATCTCGAAAATGCCGACCGAGAAGTCGACCTGTTGCTGGCGCTCAACGTTGTTGGTGGTCGAGCCACATTCAACGTCAACAGTGCCGTTCTGTACCAGCGGGATACGGGTTTGCGAAGTGACCAGGTTGTACTTGACCTTCAGGTCCGGCATGTCCAGGTCTTTCTTGATGGCTTCGACGATTTTCAGCTGGATGTCGTGAGAGTAGCCAACCGGTACGCCGGAAGCGTCAGCGATGTAGGAGAAGGGGATCGAAGCGTCGCGGTGACCGAGGGTGATAGTGCCGGACTCTTTGATTTTCTTCAGAGTGCCGGTCAATTCGGCGGCGAAAACTGGAGAGCTGATCAGAGCAGCAGTAATTGCTGCGCCCAGAAGATGGGGAACGATGCGCATCGGTGATACCTCGGATTGTTTTTTTTATGGGGCCTGCTACCTGGCGGCCCGCCTCTTCGGCCCATGCTTCAACTGCGGCCGACAGGAGACAGGCTACGGTCGAAGCGATCGACTGATCAGTACAGAGCAGGAGGCGTGCCAAGCTGTTTATTTGAGGTTAACGTTATGATTTATAAGGCTTTAATATGGTGTTTGTGTTTGGCGGGATAATGTCTGGCGTCCGGGATGCCGAACTAATGGGGGAGGGATGTTCGGAAATCCGAATGGTGCATTAACGGCAGAACTGCAGATATTTTGGGTCTGATACATCAGGTTGGAGCGCGGGATCAGATGTTGTAGGAGCTGCCGAAGGCTGCGAAGCGGTGCATCAGGGGCATCGCATCGCAGCCTTCGTCAGCTCCTACAAGGGTCAGCGCATCAAGCCGCTGCGAAAGCACCTTTGTTACGCGCCACGGTGTCCAGATACTGTTGAACGCCTTCGCGCTCTTCAGCCGTCATGAACAGGCCGAGTTTACTGCGGCGCCACAGAATGTCATCGGCGGCCGTTGCCCATTCAGTGCTGCACAGGTAATCGACTTCGCGTGTGTACAAGCCAGCGCCCAAATGATCACCCAGGTCGGCAATGCTCTGTACGCCTTCCAACAGGCGCCAGGTGCGGCTGCCGTAAGTGCGTGCCCAGCGTTGCGCGATTTCGCTTGGCAGCCAGACGAAGCGGCTCGTCAACTGGTTGGCCAACTCGGCTGGGGTAGTCATGTCTTCGCCGCCAGGCAGGCTGGCTTTGGCGGTCCAGCTCGGCTTCATCTGTTTGAAGAATGGAGCCAATTGAGCCATCGCCGACTCTGCCAGCTTGCGATAGGTGGTCAGCTTGCCACCGAATACCGAAAGGATAGGGGCTTCATCAGCGCTACCGGACAACGACAAGGTGTAGTCCCGGGTGATGGCCGAAGGATTGTCTGACTCATCGTTGCACAGCGGGCGAACGCCGGACCATGTGCTGATCACATCATCGCGGCTCAGTTGCTTTTTGAAGTGGTCGTTGGCCACTTTGAGCATGTAGTCCATCTCGCCATCAGTAATCTCGACCTTATTCGGATCACCTTGATACTCGCGGTCCGTGGTGCCGACGATGGTGAAGTGCTCCAGATAAGGAATCGCGAACACGATGCGCTGGTCTTCGTTCTGCAGGATGAACGCGTTTTCACCTTCGTACAGTTTCGGCACGATCAAGTGGCTGCCCTGAATCAGGCGGATGCCGTAAGGCGAATCCAGCTTCAGGTCGTCACGAATGAACTTGGCAACCCATGGCCCGGCAGCATTGACCAAGGCCTTGGCGCGGATCGAGAACAGCGTGCCGTCGGCGCGCTCCATGTGCAGGTGCCACAGGCCGTTAGTACGGCGGGCATTCAGGCAGCGCGTCTGGGTGTGAATGTGCGCGCCCTGTTCGCGGGCGGCCATGGCGTTGAGCACCACGAGGCGGGCGTCGTCGACCCAGCAGTCGGAGTATTCGAAACCGTGAGTAATATTCGATTTCAGCGGACTTTCGCTGCCGAAGCGCAGGCTGCGCGAACCCGGCAGCTTCTCGCGTTTGCCCAAGTGGTCGTAAAGGAACAAGCCAGCGCGAATCATCCACGCAGGGCGCAGGTGTGGGCGGTGTGGCAGGACAAAGCGCATTGGTTTGACGATGTGTGGCGCCTTGGCCAACAGCACTTCACGCTCAGCCAGTGCTTCACGCACCAGACGAAATTCGTAATGTTCCAGATAGCGCAAGCCACCGTGAATCAATTTGCTGCTGGCAGAAGAGGTGTGGCTGGCCAGGTCGTCTTTTTCGCACAGAAAAACTGACAGACCGCGACCGGAGGCATCCGCTGCGATCCCGACACCATTGATCCCACCACCGATGACGGCGATGTCGTAGACCTCGGAAAGTGGCGGTGTAGACAGGTTGGAATGGGGCATCGGTGGCCTCCTGAGTTTATTGTTCGGATAACGAATTCGAACATTAATGTTCATTTTCGAAAATCATAGCTCAATAACGCAGGGGCTTCCAGTCAGTTGTCATTGAAAATACTGATCGTGGAGGGGGAAAAGAACAAAAGTGAACATGGGTGCGGGACGTTGGTCTCGTGGGAGCCGAGCTTGCTCGCGATGCATGAGACGCAGCCAGTAGACATACCGCGTTATCGTTTATCGCGGGCGAGCCCAGCTCCCACAGGGGTAGATGTGTGTTGTCAGGAAAGTTAACTACACCACTTCCAGCCGAATCTTGTTCTGCGCCAGCAACTGCACCAGCGCCGGAGCGGGAGCTTGATCGGTTACCAGACAGTCAATCAGGGTGATCGGGCCGAGACGCACCATGGCATTGCGGCCGAACTTGCTGGAGTCGGCGGCCAGGATGACCTGCCGGGCGTTGGCAATGATCGCCTGGGAGACGCGTACTTCTTGATAGTCGAAGTCCAGCAGGCTGCCGTCTTCATCAATCCCGCTGATGCCCACCAGCGCGAAGTCGACTTTGAACTGGTTGATGAAATCCACGCTGGCCTGACCCATCACACCGCCGTCACGGCGCACGTTGCCTCCCGCCAGCAGGACGTCGAAGTCCTCCTTGGCGCTGAGCATCGAGGCCACATGAAGGTTGTTAGTGATGATTTTCAGGTTGTTGTGGTTGAGCAGGGCGCGCGCGATCGATTCGGTGGTAGTACCGATGTTGATGAATATCGACGCGTGATCGGGGATTTGTGCGGCAATGGCTTCGCCAATCCGCTGCTTCTCATCGCGCATCTGATCCGCACGCATGGCGTAGGCGGTGTTTTCGATGCTTGAGTCATAAGCTGCGCCGCCGTGGTAGCGGCGCAACAGGTTCGATTCCGCAAGCTGATTGATATCGCGGCGGATGGTCTGCGGGGTCACGACGAACAGCGTGGCCATTTCCTCGATGCTGACGTAGCCGCGTTCACGGACCAGTTCGAGGATTTGCTGCTGACGGGGAGGCAGATTCATTTTTGTTGGGTTTCCTTACAGGCTGCCAAATGCGGCCCATGATGCCGCAGGCATGTACTGCCTGTCAGCCGGAAACTCGTTAGCCATGATCCTGCTACCCGTCGCAAGCGTAACGGTTACTCGTTGTTTTCGTGTGGTTCCCAATCGCGGGTGCGCGCTACGGCCTTCTGCCAACCGGCGTAGAGTTTTTCCTTCTCTTCTTCGGCGCATTGCGGCTCGAACTCGCGCTCGATAACGGCTTTGTTTTTCAACTCGTCCAGGCTGCTCCAGAAGCCGATGGCCAAACCGGCCAGATAAGCCGCGCCCAGTGCTGTGGTCTCACGCATTTTCGGGCGTTCAACCGTAGTGCCGAGGATGTCGGCCTGGAACTGCATGAGGAAGTTGTTGGCCACTGCGCCGCCGTCAACCCGCAGCGATTTCAGGCGTTCGCCGGAATCCTGCTGCATGGCGTCCAGAACGTCGCGGGTCTGGTAGGCGATGGATTCCAGCGCTGCGCGAATGATGTGATCGACTTTCACACCGCGTGTCAGACCGAACAATGCACCACGGGCATACGGGTCCCAGTACGGAGCGCCCAAACCGGTGAAGGCCGGGACCAGATAAACGCCGTTGCTGTCTTTGACCTTGCCGGCGAAGTATTCGGTGTCGACAGCGTCGGTGATGATTTTCAGTTCGTCGCGCAACCATTGCACGGTCGAGCCGCCGTTGAACACAGCGCCTTCAAGGGCATACGCCACTTCACCGCGCGGGCCGCAACCGATAGTGGTCAGCATGCCGTGAGCGGACTTAACGGCTTTCTTGCCGGTGTTCATCAGCAGGAAGCAGCCGGTGCCATAGGTGTTTTTGGCCTGGCCTGGCTCAACGCACATCTGACCGAACAACGCGGCTTGCTGATCGCCTGCGATACCGGCAATCGGAATACCGCTTTTGCTCTGGCCATAGACCTCGGAAGAGCTTTTCACTTCCGGCAACATCTCACGTGGAATATCCAGCACTTCGAGCATGCGCTGATCCCATTCCAGGGTATGGATGTTGAAGAGCATGGTGCGCGATGCGTTGGTGTAATCGGTGACGTGCACTTTGCCGCCGGTGAATTTCCAGATCAGCCAGCTATCAATGGTGCCGAACATCAGTTCGCCTTTGCGGGCGCGCTCGCGGCTGCCTTCAACGTGGTCGAGAATCCACTTGACCTTGGTACCCGAGAAGTACGGGTCGATCACCAGGCCAGTGGTGTCCTTGATGTACTCTTCCATGCCGTCACGCTTGAGCTGCTGGCAGATTTCGGTACTGCGGCGGCACTGCCAGACGATGGCGTTATAAATAGGGCGACCGGTTTCTTTTTCCCAGATAACCGTGGTTTCACGCTGGTTGGTGATACCGATGGCAGCAATCTGGTTGTGGTGCAGATCAGCCTGAGCCAGTGCTTTGGTCATGCACGCGGTTTGAGTGGCGAAGATCTCCATTGGATCATGTTCAACCCAGCCCGCTTGCGGGTAGTGCTGAACAAATTCGCTTTGCGCGGTGCTGACGACATTGGCGTCGCGGTCAAAGATGATTGCACGAGAGCTGGTCGTGCCCTGATCGAGGGCAATGATGTAGTTCTTGTTCTGTGAGTCGGTCATGTCGATTGCCTTGTGCTAATGGGTGAAGTTAAAAGCAGACGCGCGAGATTCAAGATGAAATCTGGGCTTTGCCTGGAACAACGTCAGCGTCTTTTACAGCCGCAGTCTCTACAGCAGGAACGGTGGGCGGCAGATGGCGCGCAATCAGCGCACGATAGCCAGCGGCACCGAGGCACGCACCGAGAATCGGCGCGAAAATCGGAATCAGAAAGTACGGGATGTCACGGCCGCCGGTAAACGCGACCTCGTCCCAGCCTGCCAGGAACGTCATCAGTTTAGGACCAAAATCACGGGCCGGATTCATCGCGAAGCCTGTCAATGGGGCTGTCGAGGCACCGATCAGTGCGACCAGCAAACCGATAAGCAGTGGCGCGAGGGCGCCGCGCGGCAGGCCGTTGTTGTCGTCAGTCAGGGACATGATGACGCACATCAGAATCGCAGTGATCACACACTCCACCAGCGCCGCCTGGCCTACAGAAATAGACGGGTTAGGGTAAGTGGAAAATGCAGAGGCCAGTTCGAGGCTGGCAACCGAGCCGCGAATCATCTGGTGCGTTTGTTCGAATTCGAAGAACAGGCTGATATACAGCAGATAAACAAGACCGGCACCGCAAAAAGCTCCTGCGATTTGCGCGGCAATGTAGAAGGGTAATTTTCGTTTTTCAAAACCGGCGAAAATGCTCAGTGCGATGCTGACTGCCGGATTGAGGTGCGCCCCGGAAACGCCTGCGCTCAGATAAATGGCCATGGCGACCGCCAGACCCCAGATGATGCTGATTTCCCAAAGCCCGAACGTGGCACCCGCAACCTTGAGCGCTGCGACACAGCCGGTACCGAAAAAAATCATCAGGGCAGTGCCCATGAATTCGGCCACACATTGACCTTTCAGCGTTGGTTCTTGCAGTGCGTTAGTCATGAAAACCTCTTTTTTGTTCTTGTGCGGCTCTGTGTGAAATTCACCAGTGCGCGTCTTATAACGAGCTCGAGGAAACCCCATCCTCGACCTCAGGATTCGACCTTAAATGGCACTAAAGTTCCAGTGAATATTCGTAAACGAACAAAAATAGACAGGAACGAATGTGGTTGAAAGTAGAAGCGAACCTGCAGGCGATGTCAGGCGCATGGCTTTTTACGCGGATTGATCGGTGTTGTGTACACCTTCTTTGGCTTTTTTCCGCGTTTCACGTTTTGCCCAGTAAAAACGGGGTGTACAGACGGTTGAGCGCCTAGAATAATCCACCTGAACCGGCCGCTTAGGCCTCTGGAGCGCTGCATGACACCTGCATTGGATCTATTGAAAAAAGTTCGCGCTGAACACCGTATCCACAGCTACGAACATGACCCGAAAGCTGCTTCCTACGGCCTTGAGGCGGCGGAAAAACTGGGGCTCGAACCGGCGCAGGTGTTCAAGACACTGCTGGCAAGTACCGAAAAAGGTGAATTACTGGTCGCTGTGGTGCCGGTTGTTGGCACCCTGGACCTCAAGGCTCTGGCTGCCGCTGCTAAAGCCAAGAAAACCGAAATGGCTGACCCGGCTGCTGCGCAACGCTCCACCGGCTATCTCTTGGGCGGTATCAGCCCGCTGGGTCAGAAGAAGCGGTTGCGTACTTTTATTGATCAAAGCGCTGAGCAGTTCGCGACGATTTACGTCAGCGCCGGACGTCGTGGTCTTGAAGTAGAACTGGCGCCGACGGTACTTGCTGAACATACCGGCGCGATGTTTGCGCCGGTGGGGCGAGGCTGAAAGCTGCGCGCTGTCTCGCAGCAAACATTGGATTTGTAGGAGCGCACGAGCACCGCGAGGCCGCGATAGCGGTTTGTCTGACACTCCGCGATCGCTGGCCCCGTAACCTCGGTGAGCTCCTACAGGATTTGGGCCATATCGGAAGAGCGCGTTTTGTTTGAAAGGATCAAACCTTTCGCCTCGCGCTGTGGATGTATGCTCGGTAATCGGACCATCTGTCTCTGGTGAACACGGCTGCAGGCAGGCATTGTGCAACGCATCAATCGCACTGGAGCATCACTTATGTTTCTCGAATTTCATCAGGTCGATGCCTTCAGTGATCGTCCGTTCAGCGGTAATCCGGCGATGGTTTATCGCCTTGATGCATGGCTGGCTGACGAGTTGATGCAGCGCATTGCTGCCGAGCACAATCTGGCGGAAACCGCGTTTGTGGTGCGCGAAGCGCTCGGCTGGCACATTCGCTGGTTTACACCCAAGACTGAAGTGCCACTGTGCGGGCATGCAACGCTGGCGGCTGCCCATGTGCTGTTTACTGTTTTCGGCGAGCCTGCGGAACAGCTCGATTTTTTCTGCAAGTCCGGTGCGTTAAGCGTTACTCGAGAGGACGGGTTACTACTGCTGGATTTCCCGGCGATGATCCCTCACGAGGTCGGGGTGACGTTGGAGCTTGAGCGTGCCTTGGGCACCAGCATTGTTGATGCGCTGGGTTCAGTGGAATTGATGGTAGTGCTTGAGTCCGAACAGGCGGTGCGTGAATGCAGGCCTGACATGGCTGCCTTGGCAAAGCTGCCATGGCCCGGTGTCATCGTGACCGCGAAAGGCGAACAGTTTGACTTCGTCTCGCGTTACTTCGCCCCGGCGATTGGCATCCCGGAAGACCCGGTAACCGGATCGACGCACTGTGTGCTGATTCCGTACTGGGCCGGGCGACTGGGCAAGGATGTGTTAAATGCCTACCAATGTTCGGAGCGCGGCGGGGCGTTGTTCTGTCGACTGGAAGGGGAGCGGGTGAAAATCGGCGGTCATGCCACGCTGGTGGCGAGTGGGAAGTTGGTGGTTAGCCTGGGCTGAATCACGCGGCCTCCAGTTGGAATGCGCTCCCACAGGAGAATACATTTCGATTCATCCAGGCTAAACCGCCTGCTGCACCGCCACGCTGCCAGCAGCGGGGAACAGCACCAGATGGTCGGCCGACACCCGGATACCCACCTGCTCACCGGCTTGATAATCCGCATGGCTGGGGAAGACCGCTTCCAGCTGGCTGCCCGTCGGCAGTTGCAGGCGATACAGCGTTGCGGCGCCCTGGAAGGTTTTACTGCTCACCCGGGCTTTCAGCTCACTGTGCGGGTCGTAGATGATGTCATCCGGTCGCAGTAACACATCCACCGCGCTGCCCTTCGTGCCGGGATAGGCGCGGTTGCCCAGCAGCACGCCCAGTTCGGTCTGCACCGATTGGGGGTCGATCATCACGCCGCGAATGAAATACCCCTGACCGATAAAACTGGCGACGTAAGGTGTCAGCGGTTCGTGATAGAGGTTGTAGGGCGTGTCCCATTGTTCCAGACGACCCTCTTTGAATACGCCCACATGGTCACTGACGGCGAAGGCTTCTTCTTGATCATGGGTGACCAGTATTGCGCTGGTGCCTCGGGCCTTGAGAATGTCGCGGACTTCATGGCTGAGGCGGCGGCGCAGTTCGCCATCCAGATTTGAAAATGGCTCGTCGAGCAATAACAGTTGCGGCTCTGGTGCCAGGGCACGCGCCAGCGCAACGCGCTGCTGTTGGCCGCCAGACAGTTCATGGGGCAGGCGTTTGCCTAGATCGCCCAGATTGACCAACTCCAACAGCTCGTTGGTGACTTGCTGGAGACGTGGATGCTTACGAATGCCGAAAGCGATGTTCTCGGCAACGCTCAAGTGCGGAAACAGTGCGTAGTCCTGGAACACCATGCCTATCCGGCGTTTCTCAGGCGGCAGGGTGAACCCTGGTTTGGAGATAACGTCGCCCGCCAGGGTGATTTCCCCGGCATGAACCGGCTCGAAACCGGCAATGGCGCGCAAAGTCGTAGTTTTGCCACAGCCGGATGAACCCAGCAAACAGCCGATATCACCAGCGTTGAGGTGCAGGTTCAGGTCCTGCACCACGCGTTGTTCCTGATACCCGCAGGCCAGATTGCGCAAGTTCAGCAGCAGTGGCGAACTCATGCAGGCTGGCAGGATGGCGCAACCAGAAATTCCAGCAGCGCTTTCTGTGCATGCAGACGGTTCTCAGCCTGATCCCACGCGACGGAGCGCGGGTCATCAAGCAGGTCGACACTGATTTCTTCGCCACGATGGGCTGGCAGGCAGTGCATGAACAGCACGTCTTTGTCGGCGAGATCGAGCAGTGCGCGGGTCACCTGAAAGGGGGTGAACAAGGCGATGCGCTTGGCGGTTTCTTCTTCCTGGCCCATGGAGGTCCAGACATCAGTGCTCACCAGATGGGCGCCAGCCACTGCCGCGCGCGGGTCCCGCAGAACCGTCACACGATCACCGGCCAACGCCAGAAACTCGGGATTAGGCTCATAACCTTCAGGGCAAGCCACGCGCAACTGGAAGTCGAACTGGATCGCCGCTTCTATATAGCTGTTGCACATGTTGTTGCCATCGCCGATCCAGGCAACGGTCTTGCCTTTGATCGAGCCGCGATGCTCAAGGAAGGTTTGCATGTCGGCCAGCAATTGACAGGGGTGCAAGTCATCGGACAGGCCGTTGATGACGGGCACACGAGAATTAGCGGCAAATTCCGTCAGGTTGCTATGAGCAAATGTACGGATCATCACGGCATCAAGCATGCTCGAAAGCACTTTCGCGCAGTCGGCAATCGGCTCGCCACGACCCAATTGGGTGTCGCGAGGTGATAAAAAGATGGCCTGACCACCCAGCTGGATCATGCCGGCTTCGAACGAAACACGGGTACGTGTCGAAGATTTCTCGAAGATCATGCCCAGAACCCGGCTTTTAAGCGGTTCGAAAAGCACGCTTCGGTTTCGCAGGTCTTTGAGCTCTACGCCTCGACGGATCAAGCGCAGGAGTTCTTCTGGCTTGTAATCCATCATCGAGAGAAAGTGCCTGGCGTTCATTATTAACTACCTTTTTTGCAACAGACCGCAGATGCTCAAAGCCGGGTTTTATCGGGAAAACGGGCGAGACCTGCGGCGGAAGCCGCACGGGGCGACGAATAGGAAAGGCGCGATGGTATAAAAAAATGTCGCCTCTTACCAATAGGATGCTTATGTCCGAATGTTTTTTATTCGCAACAGAGGCAGTTTTCTGCATTCGGAGCTTGCCTGAGTTATCAAGCTGAGCAATGCTCTAGGTGGCGGCAACTGGCCAGCCAGAGGTGTCCCGAGGGGAGTATTTGTACACTGCCCTCATGCGAGATTGCAATTACTGCCGATCCTGCAACAGTTGGGCAGTTGAGCGGTCATATCGTTGCACTTATGCGATCTGCTTCACGCGGCGCGCTAGTGGTCCGTTCCATAAATAATCGGCGCAGGGTATAACTGCTCATCGTGTATCAAGGGGTCTGGGGAATGGAATCGAAAGAAAAACAGCTGACGGAACTGCTCGGGCTAACGGCTCGCACCCTGACGCATCTCACCGCTTCGATGACATCGATGTCTTTCGAACTCCTGCGTAGCAACGACGAAGTCACCCGGGCTGCGGGACGGCACATGATCGATCGAATGGCTACGATCAGTTCTGGTCTTGATGAACACTGGCGTCTGATCGGTGAGCTGACCGGTGTTCACTTGGCTCAAGAGCAGATCGAAACGGTTCACGAGATTCAGCTGCAGCGCAAAATCACCCCCATCGGCGGCTGATCCATCGCACAGGCCCGCCGGATGCCAGGTCATTTGCCTGGCTAGAGTCAGCCAGCCATCGGCCCGCTTGATGCCCGCCGATTCATGAGACGAACGTCTCTGGCGCAGTCGCAAGGCACGCCTCATAGTTTCGTTTGAGCGATCGTTTCAGATCGTCACGACAAAAACATGAGGCTGGCCATGACCAAGACCCTCCATCACCGTGCCTGCCATCTCTGCGAAGCCATTTGCGGCTTGAGCATTGAAACCACTACAAGTGCTGAAAACCAGGTGTCGATCACCTCGATCAAGGGCGATCCTCTGGATGCGTTTAGTCGCGGCCATATTTGCCCCAAGGCCGTGGCGCTGCAAGATATCCAGAATGACCCTGACCGATTGCGCCAGCCTATGCAGCGCGTGGGCAATCAGTGGCAGCCCATTGAGTGGCAAGCCGCATTCGATCTGGTCGCCGAGCGGTTGCTGGACATCCAGCGGCGCCACGGGCAGAACGCCGTGGCCGTGTATCAGGGCAACCCGAGCGTGCATAACTACGGGTTAATGACCCACAGCAATTATTTTCTGGGTTTGCTGAAAACCCGTAATCGCTATTCGGCGACCTCAGTCGACCAGCTTCCCCATCATCTGACCAGTTTTCTGATGTATGGCCACGGCCTGCTGCTGCCCATTGTCGATATCGATCACACTGATTTCATGTTGATACTGGGCGGTAACCCGCTGGCATCCAACGGCAGCATCATGACAGTACCGGATGTCGAAAAACGCCTGAAGGCTATCCAGGCGCGAGGCGGCAAAGTGGTGGTCGTTGATCCGCGACGTACTGAAACGGCCGCTATCGCCGATCAGCATTTGTTCGTGCGACCGGGGGGTGATGCGGCGCTGCTGTTTGGCCTGCTGAACACCCTGTTTGACGAAGGCCTGACTCGGGACAGCCATTTACCGGTCGATGGTCTGGATCAAGTGCGCTCTGCCATCGCGGCTTTCAGCGCCGAAGCCATGAGCCCGCGCTGCGGGGTGCCCGCTGAGCAGATCCGCCAACTGGCCCGAGACTTCGCGGCCGCCGACAAGGCGGCGTGCTACGGCCGCATGGGAATTTCCACTCAGGTGTTTGGCACGCTGTGCCATTGGCTGGTGCAGTTGATCAATCTGGTCACTGGCAATCTGGATCGGGTGGGCGGTGTGCTGTGCACTGAGCCAGCGGTGGATCTGGTGGGCTCAACCTCCGGTGGTCATTTCAATCAGTGGCAGAGTCGGGTTTCCGGGTTGCCCGAATACGCCGGTGAGTTGCCGGTCGCGGCGTTGGCCGAGGAAATGCTCAGTGAGGGAGAAGGGCAGATCAAGGCACTGGTAACGGTTGCGGGCAACCCGGTGTTGTCGACGCCTAATGGCCGTCAACTGGATCACGCGCTGGACGGTCTGGAATTCATGCTCAGCATCGATCTGTATATCAACGAGACCACGCGGCACGCCGACCTGATTCTGCCGTCTACCTCCGCGCTGGAAAATGACCACTACGACACGACGTTCAACACGTTTGCAGTGCGCAATGTCACACGATTCAATCGTGCCATTCTGGCGAAGCCCGAGGGTGCACTGCATGACTGGGAGATTTTCGTCGGCCTGGCGAAAGCCTTTGCCGAAAGGGCGGGGCGTGAGCTGAAGCCGACCATGCCCCCGGCGCAGATGATTGATCGCGGTTTGCGTGGTGGATTGTACGGCGACGGCTCGGACTACAAGCTCTCGCTGGACACTTTGCGGGACCATCCTCATGGTCTGGACCTGGGCGCGTTGAAGCCTAATCTGGCTTCACGCCTCAAGACTGCCAATGGTCGCGTTCAGGCTGCCCCAGACGTCGTGATGGCTGACATTGCACGTTTCGCTGTTGATAGCGCTCCAGGGAATGGTGAGCTGCTGCTGATTGGCCGCCGCCATGTGCGCAGCAATAATTCATGGATGCATAACTATCATCGGTTGGTTAAGGGTAAGCCTCGTCATCATCTGTTGATGCACCCCGATGATCTGGCCAGTCGGGGCTTGAATGACGGGCAGCAGGTGCGGGTCAGCTCCCGGGTGGGTGTCATTGAAGTGCAGGTTATGGCGAGTCTGGACATGATGCCGGGTGTTGTCAGCCTGCCTCATGGTTGGGGGCACGCAAAACCCGGTGTGCAGATGGATATTGCCTCGCATCAGCCGGGGGAGAGTGCCAATGACCTGACCGATGAGCGAGAACTTGATAGCCTGTCCGGCAATGCGGTGCTCAATGGTGTGAGCGTTCAAGTCGCGGCGGCATGATGGTGGGCGCGCTGGGAAGGCAGAGCGTCACGCTCGGGTTTCCGTTACAATGCGCCACCGTGTCGACAACTGAGTCGGAAAAGTTAAGCCGAGGTGCTCCATGGATATCATCGAAACGATCAAAGACCAGATTGCCAACAACACCATTCTGCTCTACATGAAAGGTGCTCCGAATGCCCCGCAGTGCGGCTTTTCGGCAAAAGCCTCTCAGGCATTGATGGCCTGTGGCGAAAAATTCGCCTACGTCGACATCCTGCAGAATCCTGAAATCCGCGCCAACCTGCCAAAGTACGCCAACTGGCCAACTTTCCCACAACTGTGGGTTGCCGGTGAGCTGGTAGGCGGTAGCGACATCATCACTGAAATGCAGGCGGATGGTTCGCTGCAGGAGTTGGTGAAAGGCGCAGTTGCCAAAGCTGCTGCGGGTAACACCGAAGCCTGATTACTGGCTGCGTGTACCTGTAGGAGCCGCCGAAGGCTGCGATAGCATTCTAATGATGCTCCGTATTTCTCAGCCTCTGGCAGCTCCTACAGATTATCACCGGGATCAAAAAAGCCCCGCTTTCTCTCGAAAGCGGGGCTTTTCTATTTCAGCAGATCTGACGAATCAGTCTTCGCCCATCTGCGATTGCAGGTAGTTCTCGATGCCGATTTTCTCGATCAGGCCCAGTTGGGTTTCCAGCCAGTCGATGTGTTCTTCCTCGGACTCCAGGATATCTTCCAGCATTTCGCGACTACCGAAGTCACCAATGACTTCGCAGTGAGCGATGGCTGCTTTGAGATCAACCAGGCCTTTGTGCTCGATCTTCAGGTCGCACTCAAGCATTTCCTTGGTGTGTTCGCCGATCAGGATTTTGCCCAGCTCTTGCAGGTTAGGCAGACCTTCGAGAAACAGGATGCGCTTGATGAGCTTGTCAGCGTGCTTCATCTCGTCGATGGATTCGCGATACTCGTGCTTGCCCAGTTTGTTCAGGCCCCAATCTTCATACATGCGCGCATGCAGAAAGTACTGATTGATTGCGACCAGCTCGTTTCCGAGGATCCTGTTGAGATGCTGGATGACTGTAATGTCGCCTTTCATTTTTGAGGTCCTGCCAATGGTTTGTATATATAAAGGGCGAGTTTGAGCCGCGCGTATTAGTCTGTCAAACCTAAGTTATTGAATAGTAAGTGAAAATAAATAGTAATAAGAATGTTTGTGTTCCGCATCTTGACGCTAAGCGTTTGAATTACGGGCATAAAAAAACCGGACACGAGGTCCGGTTCTTTGAATTCGGTTGAATCAGGCGGCTGAAAATTCTGCCGGATAAGCCAATGAAGCCTGGCTACTCTGTAATTCGGTAAGGGTATCGCGTACCACTTCTTTGGCTAAACAGGCGCATTTACCACATTTGGTGGCAACACCCAGCGTTTCACGAACGTCTTTGTAGCTGCAGCAACCCTCGAAAATTGCATCGCGGATTTGACCGTCGGTAACACCTTGGCAGAGGCAGACATACATAAATGAGAACCGTCGCTGTAATTTCTCGTTGCCGGGGATACTAATGTTAATGAGAATGCTTGTCAAAACTCATTGAGAAGGTTTCTCTCGGGACCGACGAGTGGTGAAACACCGTCGGGCGGCTGCGCTGAGTGCGTTGGATTTGCGGTACTCCATCCGGCTTCGCGGCTGCCTGTTGAATCACTATCACGGGCAAGCTGTGGCCTTATGCAGCATGATTAGCTATTTGAACTGGAATGATTTCCGTAGGAGCGCACGAGCATCGCGAGGCCGCGATTACGGTGGGTTCAGGCAGAAAGCTATCGCTGCCTCGCCGTGCTCGTGAGCTCCTACAGAAAACCGTATTTCCTGTAGGAGCCGAGCTTTTTCGCAATGGCGTCGGTCAGTTCAAAGCAAACGTTGCAGTTGGCAAGACCCGTTGCAGGCCCTGGCAATCAATCGCCGAAGTCCTCCCAGCCACCCATCTGTTTCCAGCGGTTGACGATCCCGCAGAACAGTTCAGCGGTCTTTTCGGTGTCGTAACGCGCTGAGTGCGCCTCACGGCCGTCGAAATCGATGCCGGCTGCCTGACAGGCCTTGGCGAGCACGGTCTGGCCATAGGCAAGCCCGGCCAGCGTGGCGGTATCAAAGCTGGAGAACGGGTGGAACGGATTGCGTTTCATGTCCAGTCGCGCAACCGCAGCGTTCAGAAAGCCCAGGTCAAAGCTGGCGTTGTGGCCGACCAGCACCGCGCGCTTGCAGCCATTGGCCTTCAACGCCTTGCGAACACCGCGAAAGATATCATTCAGTGCCGTCTCTTCACTGACCGCCATGCGCAGCGGGTGATCGAGTTTGATGCCGGTGAACTCAAGCGCAGCCGCTTCGATGTTGGCGCCTTCAAACGGCTCCACACGGAAAAAGTGCGTGTGCTCCGGGAACACAAAGCCATCTTCGTCCATGCCGATGGTTACTGCTGCGATTTCCAGCAGGGCATCGGTCGCGCAGTTGAAACCACCGGTTTCTACATCGATGACGACAGGCAGGTAGCCGCGAAAGCGGGCGGCCATCGGGTGGCGCGAACCGCCGCCTTGACCTTCCTGTTCGTCGTCGAAATGATCTTCACTCACGCGTGTTTCTCCAGCAGACGCCAGCGCAGTTTTTCACCCGCGCGCAGCGGTATTACGGACAGCTCGCCAAACGGCAGACTGGTGGGCGCGGTCCATTCTTCACGGACCAGCGTAATGGTGTCTTTTGGCAGTGGCAGGCCGTAGAACGCAGGACCGTGCAGGCTGGCGAAGCCTTCCAGCTTGTCCAGTGCATTGCGTTGCTCAAAAGCTTCAGCGTACAACTCGATAGCGGCGTAGGCGGTGTAGCAACCTGCGCACCCGCACGCATTTTCCTTGGCGTGCTGAGCATGCGGCGCCGAGTCGGTGCCGAGGAAAAACTTCGTGCTGCCACTGGTGGCGGCATCGAGCAGAGCGGTCTGATGCGTGTTGCGCTTGAGGATCGGCAAGCAATAGAAGTGCGGACGTATGCCGCCAACCAGCATGTGATTGCGGTTGTAGAGCAAATGGTGCGCAGTGATCGTCGCGCCGACATTGGCCGATGCCTGATTGACGAACTGTACGGCCTCGCCGGTGGTGATGTGTTCAAACACCACTTTCAGGGTCGGGAAGCGCTCAACCACGCGGGTCAGATGCTCATCAATGAAGATTTTCTCGCGGTCGAACACGTCAATGTCGCTGCGTGTTACTTCGCCATGGACCAGAAGCGGCATGCCGACTTCGGCCATGGCTTCAAGAACCGGAAAAATCTTGTCTATGCTGGTCACGCCCGAGTCGGAGTTGGTGGTCGCTCCGGCGGGATACAACTTCGCGGCATGGACAAAACCGCTGGCCTTGGCCGTCCGGATATCTTCCGGCTGCGTCAGGTCGGTCAGGTAAAGCACCATCAGCGGCTCGAAGCGGCTGCCGGCCGGCCGGGCAGCCAGGATGCGTTGACGATAAGCGTCGGCTTCCTGAGCATTGCGAACGGGCGGTACCAGGTTAGGCATGATGATTGCGCGGCCAAAAGTGCGCGCAACGTCAGCAACGGTGTGGGGCAAAACAGCTCCATCGCGGAGGTGAATGTGCCAGTCGTCGGGACGCAAAAGGGTCAGGAGGTCGGACATTGGGGATTCCAGGCGGGTCAAACTCGCTGGGAATGCTACCGGAAAAGACTCTCTCAGGCACCCGCTATCAAGTTTTGTAGGAAGTTACCGATAGCCCGTTGTAGGAAGTCTTTTTGTTATGCGGTCATTTTTTAGTGGAGCCTCCCGTGCGCCAGCGATATCTAGCCCTGCTCAGCGTGTTCGCCAGCTTCCCGGCCATGGCCATGACTTTCCAGACACGTCTGGAAAGCATCGAATGGAAAGTGGAAGGCGATCAGTTCGAGTGTCGCCTCAGCCAGCCCATCACCGATTTCGGTGCGGGTGAGTTCGTGCGCCGTGCGGGTGAGCAGGCGACATTCCGGATCAAGTCGGCCGGAGGCATGCCGGGCGGCGGCTCGGCGACCCTGTTGGCTGCTGCTGCACCATGGCAGCCTGGGCGCGGTGACATCAACCTGGGTTCAGTCAAAGTCAATAACGGCGAGTTTCCGTTCAGCAGTTCTCAGGTGCAGGCAGGTCGGCTGATAAGTGGTCTGATGGAGGGCCGCAGTCCGGTCATCCGTCATTACTCGCGTGATACCTCCGGAACCACAGAAGTGCGTCTGTTACCGGTCAAGTTCAACAAAGCCTTCAGCGACTATCAATTGTGCGTCACCAAGCTGTTGCCGATGAATTACGACCAGGTAAAACAGGGCGAAGTCGGTTTCCCCGGTGGTGGTATTGATCTTGATGCGCAAGCCAAGGCCCGACTGCAGACCATCGTGGCCTATCTCAAGGCCGATCCGACCGTCAATCACATCGAGCTGGATGGGCATTCGGATAACAGCGGTAACCGCCTGACCAATCGAGACCTGTCTCGCCGTCGTGCGCTGGCCGTGATGGATTATCTGAAGGCTCAAGGCATTCCAGAAGAGCAGATCACTCTGCGTTTCCATGGCGAGCGGTATCCGTTGGTGCCTAACACCAACAACGCCAATCGTGCCCGAAACCGCCGGGTGAACGTCCATCTGGAGCGCGTCGCGCCCGAGGACAGGCCAGCTCCTGTCGCCGTAAACTCCGCACCTGCAAGGATCTGACGACGGGTCGCCACTCGTCGCCAGGTCGACATAATCTGTCGCTTCATCGTCAGAAGCTGTCGCGCTACTGTAAATCACGCCATTTGAGCGGTAGAATCACCGGTTTTCCGTACAACCCGGTGGAGTAATGGCATGGCGGACGTAAACAAGGTAGTTCTCGCGTATTCCGGTGGCCTGGATACTTCGGTAATCCTCAAGTGGCTGCAAGATACGTATAACTGCGAAGTGGTGACCTTTACCGCTGACCTGGGTCAGGGTGAAGAAGTCGAACCAGCACGCGCCAAGGCAAAAGCCATGGGCGTCAAAGAAATCTACATCGACGACCTGCGCGAAGAATTCGTGCGTGATTTCGTGTTCCCGATGTTCCGCGCCAACACCGTTTACGAAGGCGAGTACCTGCTGGGTACATCTATCGCTCGTCCGCTGATTGCCAAGCGTCTGATCGAAATCGCCAACGAAACCGGCGCTGATGCCATTTCCCACGGCGCTACCGGTAAAGGTAACGATCAGGTTCGCTTCGAACTGGGTGCCTATGCACTGAAGCCTGGCGTAAAAGTGATTGCCCCTTGGCGCGAATGGGACCTGCTGTCCCGTGAGAAGCTGATGGACTACGCCGAGAAGCACGCGATCCCGATCGAGCGTCACGGCAAGAAGAAGTCCCCGTACTCCATGGATGCCAACTTGCTGCACATCTCCTATGAAGGCGGCGTGCTGGAAGACACCTGGACTGAGCACGAAGAAGACATGTGGCGTTGGACGGTCTCCCCCGAGAAGGCTCCAGACACCCCACAATATCTCGAGCTGACCTACCGCAATGGCGACATCGTTGCACTGGACGGCGTTGAGATGACGCCTGCCACTGTGTTGGCAACGCTGAACCGTATCGGTGGTGAGCACGGTATTGGCCGTCTGGACATCGTTGAAAACCGTTACGTGGGCATGAAGTCCCGCGGCTGCTACGAGACGCCTGGCGGCACCATCATGCTGCGTGCTCACCGCGCCATTGAGTCGATTACTCTGGACCGCGAAGTCGCTCACCTCAAGGATGAGTTGATGCCCAAGTACGCTAGCCTGATCTACACCGGTTACTGGTGGAGCCCTGAGCGTCTGATGCTGCAACAGATGATCGACGCATCGCAGGCTCATGTGAATGGTGTTGTGCGCTTGAAGCTTTATAAAGGCAACGTGATCGTGACCGGTCGCAAGTCCGATGAGTCGCTGTTCGATGCAAATATCGCGACCTTCGAAGAAGACGGCGGGGCTTACAACCAGGCTGATGCTGCGGGCTTCATCAAGCTCAACGCACTGCGCATGCGGATTGCCGCAAACAAGGGCCGCAAACTGTTCTAACGGCTAGTTCTGAAATGAAGATGCAGCACCTTTTCGGTGCTGCATCCGGGATTAGGTGGTTCCGGCCTGCTTACCGCCTGCATTGCACTTGCATAGCGATCGTCTTCCAGACTCGGTTGATGACACTCTCATCCCTGCCGGGATTGATACACGTCCTTAATTGTTGAAACGATGGATCAGTTCTCCACGATATTCTGTGGCAACCTCAAAAGTTTCATGAGTTTCCTCGGGTTCGACCTCCTCGGTAAACCTGATCTAACTGTATGAATTCAGCGCTTGCGGATCTCCAATAGGCTGCTGCGCACGTCACAATAATTTTGCAGCTTTGATATCAATGCCAAGTCATTGAGTGATAGCTACAGCGTCATAAGCTCCTGTAGGTCGCAATGCCGAGTTTTTTGGTTTGGGTATTAATTCAGTATTTGAGTAGTACTGTTTAATGCGTACAGATTTGCGTGACCGAATAGCGTGTGAGGTCCTTCACTCATCGTTGATCGAGCCGCTGCGAATATTAATATCATTCCGCTACGATGTTCAGATTCGCTTTCTTGCAGTCAGCAGTCTAATTAGACTGTTCGCTGGTAGGCTCCGTAGGGGGGTAAAGTACGCGGCTGTTAAAGTTGAGGGTCAAGAAGAATAATATGACCAGTGTCGATGGGAATGCGATAAGAAACCATATATAGATCTGGCGATTTTCATCGTCTAGGTAAGGGAGCACCGTGGTCGCTGACGCTTCACACAGAGCAGCAAACATCGCGATGATGCTGATAGGGTTGATAAGGCGAGGTAATAATTTCATGTCATCCTTCTGCAAATAGATTGTGGTGTTATAGGGGTAATTAAAAAGCAGGGTGGGCATAATCTGTTTATATTTTGACCTCCCGAGAAAGCAGCCAAGAGCTAACTGGCCTGGTTGGCTGTGATGTTACTCATCACGGCGAAGGTTCGTTTTCGTCCGTCTTGAATTCGAATCGATAGGCTTTTCCTATATTCCATACTTGTCGCACGTTCAAGTCCAGTATCTTGGCGATTTCGGGCGCGGTATATCCCAGGCTTGAGTAATGCATGGCATGCCCTGCAACGACATCGTCTACATCGGACGTGTCAGAGCGATGTCTATTGCTCACTTCATTTATCGGACGACTGAACATGATTTTTACGCCATGTTCAACGGCGAGTTGCTTGATCTCTTTTTTGTTCATTCGTAAAGAATATTGCAGCGCGCTAAAGCCTGCGCCTTTTGCCACCAATGCCTTCAGCAGCTCTACCTTTTCGGTATTTTCAGTCGCCAGGTGTTCATCCTTTGATCTTGCATTGTCTGTATTCAGCGTTGATGTTTCCTGTTCATCTCCCGAGACCACTTTAATAATGCCGCCCTGGGCAACGAACTGTTCAACGGCTGCCGCCAGATCCAGACTGTCTGCCTCTTGAGGACGAGCGCCAGAATTTTTATTGTTCATGATATATCCCTTTCCGAACATGGTTGTACACATGGCCAATTCAAGGAGAATCGCCGAGCTCGTGTGGGCGCGTTCAGCGAGAGGCTGGGTTGATCGGTCATGTCATGCTGCCCGAATCCTTTCGGCTCTCTACTGGAGGAGAGTCCATATAAAGCAACACTGTTTTAAGTGGGTCAAAGTGGCATCACTTGTTATGTAATTCTCATGTAATCCTGCGTATCTTTTTGAGTATAGAGTGGGATTTCTTGAAAAAGTAACGACTGGTAATAAAATTTGCAAGTAAAAAAATGTCGGTTACATGGATTGTTTTGTCGATCAA
This sequence comes from Pseudomonas caspiana, assembly GCF_040224095.2. Taxonomy (NCBI): domain Bacteria; kingdom Pseudomonadati; phylum Pseudomonadota; class Gammaproteobacteria; order Pseudomonadales; family Pseudomonadaceae; genus Pseudomonas; species Pseudomonas caspiana. The sequence continues at coordinate 1,121,417 of NZ_CP167995.1, forward strand.
CAACTTTTCTTACATGAATTTTTTTTGCGTCTGTTAGTGTTGTAGTACATTTCCTGTTTGGCGGCGGAAGCATGGATTTGTGCAGGAATATAGTATTAGCTTTTGGCGGGGTATCCTTTTGCGTGTAACCGGCTTAGATATCTCGAGCATTGGCGGTGCTTTCTCTAATGCCCGTTTAGGTTTTTGAGTTTTAAAGTTATGTAGTACATACATACCGCAAAAAATTTTAAATCCTTATTTGTGTTTGCTGTGTAGTATAGGAATCTTCCGAAACCTAGGTAGGATTTTTCGCAAAATATATATATTTGCAAAATAGACGTCGCAAAGTGTGTAGTTTTTAAACGTGGTGGGATAGGTGTCGCAAATGCTCAGTGGGTACAAGACCTGGCGTTTAAATCCACGCCGCGCTGAAATATTGCGTGCTGCGGTGTCTCGATTTCAGGTGCTGGTGTAACGGAGATGTAACAGCGTATTTTGTTTCGTGGAGCGCACTGTTAATGCCCCACTACACTGGGTATTCAAGCCGCCAGTATTGTCCGGATGATGGCTAGAGGCTATGTACTCCCGTCCACCAGTCTCTAATTCGGGCTCCGCTATCTTCGTTCAGGGTTAACTAAATCACTGTAGCTTCTATTTATTAGTCCAAAGAGGTATTTGAAAAATGCTTGACCCAATCATAATAATTCAATCGATTGATTCGCTCTGTTTCTGCTCGCTTCCGAAAAGGTCAATTAATTTGTCGCTTTCCGAGTTGATGCTCTTGTGATGGCCTGCACTGTCGCGTCATTTAGACTGAATTTTGTAGGAATATTCTGCTGTAGATGTGGGATTGGTCTTTGGCTGTCTGTCCTAAGGGGGGGGCGCCATGCAAAGCACTAAACGACTAGGCTATTGTGCTTGCTCTGAAACTTCGAATAGCGAAAATTGGACTGCCCATGAATAAAGTGCTGATCGTGGACGATCATCCCGTCATTCGCCTTGCCGTACGCATGTTAATGGAGCGCCATGGCTATGAGGTCATTGCGGAGACGGATAATGGAGTGGATGCCCTGCAACTGGCTCGTGAGCATTTGCCCGATATCGTAATTCTCGACATAGGCATCCCAAAGCTGGACGGCTTGGAGGTCATCGCTCGTTTGTCTGCCATGACTCTGCCGTTCAAAGTGCTGATTCTCACCTCTCAGGCACCCGGTCATTTTTCCATGCGCTGCATGCAAGCCGGGGCAGCGGGTTATGTTTGCAAGCAGCAGGATCTTACTGAACTGTTGAGTGCGATCAAGGCGGTCTTGTCTGGCTATAGCTATTTTCCCAATCAGGCGCTGCACACCGTGCGGTCGAGCATGGGTAATGCCAGCGAAGCGGATATGGTCGATCGTCTCTCAGGGCGTGAAATGATGGTGTTGCAACAGTTGGCCCGAGGCAAAACCAATAAGGAAATTGCAGATGGAATGTTTCTGAGTAATAAGACGGTCAGTACCTACAAGACTCGTCTGCTGCTAAAGCTCAACGCTCATTCACTGGTCGATCTTATAGAGCTGGCTCAGCGTAATGGTCTCGTCTAAGGGCGTACCGATAAGGACTTTGAAGCGTTGGATTGTGTGTCTATCCAGCGCTTTTCGCTAAAGCCTCTCGCCCATGAGAGGCTTTGTGTCATGAGGAACGACGCGAAGGTGAGGGCGGTTCAAAGATCGTAGTCGTAATCAGCCAATTGCCTTTGCAGGCGTCTTTCATCCAGCAGGTTGTCGATGGTCCGCCGTTTGCTGAGATTGGTTTTGGCGGGCTCGACAGGTGCGGGCTCCGCGTCATCTGATTCAACTGCAGTGAAATCGTCGTCTACGTCCAATTGCTCTTTGTCGCTGCTCATAAAGTTGACTCCAGACTTAGGCTGTCGTTGGCGCACCTTATAGCGAGTATCTGCGAGCGGGTAAAAAAGATTTTTTCAATCGATCGGTCGTTTAAGTCTCTATCGCTCAATCGTCGGAGGTTTTGTGTTTGTAATCACACAAATCTTCGATCCTGCAACTGCCGCAGCGCGGCTTGCGAGCCTGGCAAACATAGCGGCCGAGCAGAATCAGCCAGTGATGGGCATCCAGTAAGTAATCCTTTGGCACAAACTTCATCAGCTGTTTTTCCACTTCGACTACGTTTTTGCCTGGAGCGATACCGGTGCGATTGCTGACGCGGAAAATATGGGTGTCCACCGCCATTGCTATCTGACGAAAGGCGGTATTGAGCACTACATTGGCGGTCTTGCGGCCAACGCCGGGCAAAGCCTCAAGTGCTTCGCGCGTTTGCGGCACTTCTCCACCGTGTAACTCCATCAGCATCCGGCAGGTTTCTATAACGTTTTTGGCTTTGCTGTTGTACAGGCCGATGGTTTTTATGTACTCGGACAAACCTTCCACACCGAGCTCGTAGATCGCCTTTGGAGTATTGGCGACAGGATAAAGCCGCGCAGTTGCCTTGTTGACGCTGACATCGGTCGCCTGTGCTGAAAGGATCACGGAGATGAGCAGTTCAAAGGGGGTGGTGTAGGCCAACTCGGTCTTTGGGTCCGGGTTGTCTTCGTGAAGGCGGCGAAAGATTTCCTGGCGTTTTGCAGCATTCATGAACCGAGGTTTTCCTTGGGGGCAATGGCTTGCAGGTTGGCCGACAGACTCCGCTCTGCGGCCTCAAGCGCCTGTTCGGCATGTTGAAGCTCAGTCGTCAGGCTCGCGATCTGCTCTGAAGTGGCCTCACTCGTTTGCGCTTTTTTCAATGCGGCGCGGGCCATGGCCAGTTGGATTTTTGCACGTTTGACGCCGCTGTTGTCCACCCGCGGCATCGTTGTCGTGATTGAGCCGGGTTGCGCGGATTGAAGGCTGTTAAGGGCTTGTTCGGCCGTTTCGTATTCTTGCTGCAATTGAACCAGACGTGCTGCCTGTTCAGCGATGGGTGGGTGACCGAACGCTTTCAGGGATTTATTGAGCTGGGCTCTGCTCATTGCTACGTCGATGCGGGCCTTTTTCAATGCTTCGTCATCGACGGCAGAGCTGTGCGCACTTGAGCGCTCCACTGTTGATTGTGTGGGTGAGCGAGGGGCTTCAGGCGCTGCTGTGGCCCTTTGCGCTCGGGCAAGGCGTTCGGTGTGTCGACGCTCTTCTTCGCTACGAAGCCGAGCGTTGCGGAACTCGAAGCGATGTCTCGCCTGGTTGCGCTTTCTGCTGCGATCCTGCTGCTCCTGCGCAGTGAAAGCGAGCCCGCTGACGATTGGGGGCACGGCAGGGGGCAACGGCAGCAGGTCAATGCAGTCCACTGGGCAGGGCGCTACACACAGGTCACAACCAGTGCATTCATCGACGATGACGGTGTGCATGAATTTCGCCGCGCCGACGATGGCGTCGACCGGACAAGCCTGAATGCACTTGGTGCAACCGATACATTCAGCTTCACGAATAAACGCGACTTGTGCCGGCGCGCAACCCCGCTCCGGATCAACGTCCAAGGCTGGCACGCCGAGCAAACGCGACAGAGCTGCAACGGTCTCGGTGCCGCCCGGTGGGCATTTATTGATTGCCTCGCCCTCGGCGATTCCCTCTGCATAGGGCTTGCAGCCAGGATGTCCGCATTTTCCGCATTGGGTCTGGGGGAGCAGGGCGTCGATGCTTTGGATGAGGTTCATGGTTTTGCCGAGTAGGCGAACGGGCGGTGAGCAATGAATAGGTAAACACTCTTCAGCGAGAGTTCAGCTTCTGCAAACAGCACAAACCCGATAACAGCGGTTCAGGCTGTTATCGGGCATGTCTCAAGCCTTACTTGATGCGCTGGCCTGGTTTGGCGCCGCTATCAGGGCTAAGCAGATAGATTTCTTCACCGCCGGGGCCGGCAGCCATCACCATACCTTCCGATATGCCGAAGCGCATTTTTCGCGGTTTCAGGTTGGCGATCATCATCGTCAAACGACCTTCCAGCTCGGACGGATTCGGGTAGGCACTTTTGATGCCTGAGAATACGTTGCGCTGCTCATCACCGATATCCAGGGTCAGACGCAGCAATTTATCTGCGCCTTCAACATGTTCGGCTTTGAGGATCAGCGCGACTCGTAGATCCACGGCTGCAAACGTATCGAAATCGATCTCTGCGGACAAAGGATCCTTGGCGAGCTCGCCATTACCCTCGGGCGCGGCGCCGGTATCGGTGGTGCTGGCCGTCAGGTCTTCTTTCGAAGCTGCAGTCATCGCTTCAACCTTCGCCGGGTCGATGCGGTTCATCAGTGCCTGGAACGGGTTGAGCTGGTGATTGCTCAGCAGCGTCTTGTGGTCATCCCAGGTCAGTGGCGCAACGTTGAGGAATTTCTCCGCGTCGGCAGCCAGCAATGGCAATACCGGCTTGAGGAAAATCACCAGTTGCCGGAACAGGTTGATGCCCAGCGCGCAAACCGCTTGCACTTCATCCTGTTTGCCTTCTTGTTTAGCCAGCGACCAAGGGGCCTTGTCGGCAATCCAGGCGTTGGCGCGGTCCGCCAGACCCATGATTTCGCGCATGGCCCGTGCGAAGTCACGTGCTTCGTAGGCTTCTGCAATGCCAGGAGCGGCAGCGAGGAATGCGTCCGTCAGTTCCGGAGCAGCATTTTCTGCCACCATGACGCCGCCATTGCCCTTGTGGATAAAGCCCGCGCAACGGCTGGCAATATTGACGACTTTGCCAATCAGGTCGGAGTTGACCTTCTGCACGAAGTCATCGAGGTTCAGGTCCAGGTCATCGACGCCTTTACCGAGCTTGGCTGCGTAGTAATAACGCAGGTACTCCGGCGACAACTGATCCAGGTATGTACGGGCCTTGATGAACGTGCCGCGCGATTTCGACATTTTCTGGCCGTTGACGGTCAGGTAGCCGTGTACGTTGATGCCGGTTGGTTTGCGCAGGCCGGCACCTTCGAGCATTGCTGGCCAGAACAGGGCGTGGAAATTGACGATGTCTTTGCCGATGAAGTGATACAGCTCGGTCGTCGAATCCTTGGCCCAGAACGCATCGAAGTCCAGATCCGGGCGGCGTGCGCACAGGTTCTTGAAGCTGGCCATGTAGCCAACGGGAGCGTCCAGCCAAACATAGAAGTACTTGCCCGGTTCGTCCGGGATTTCGAAACCGAAATACGGCGCGTCACGGGAGATGTCCCACTGTTGCAAGCCGGAATCCAGCCATTCGGCGATCTTGTTTGCTACGGCATCCTGCAGGGTGCCGCTGCGCGTCCAGCTTTTGAGCATGGCGTCAAAGGCTGGCAGGTCGAAGAAGAAATGCTTCGAGTCTTTCAGGACTGGCGTGGCGCCGGAAATCGCCGATTTCGGGTCCTTCAGATCGGTGGGGGCGTAAGTCGCACCGCACTTTTCGCAGTTATCGCCGTACTGATCCTCAGTGCCGCATTTCGGGCAGGTGCCCTTGATGAAGCGGTCGGCCAGGAACATTTTCTTTTCCGGGTCGAAGTACTGGGTAATCGAGCGGGTGGCGATATGCCCGGCATCGCGCAGGCGGGTGTAGATCATGCTCGACAGCTCGCGGTTTTCATCCGAGTGCGTCGAGTGGAAATTATCGAAGTCCACCAGGAAGTCACTGAAGTCGGCGCTGTGTTCAGCCTTGACGTTGTCGATCAGTTGTTCCGGAGTGATGCCTTCCTTTTCTGCGCGCAGCATGATTGCCGAGCCGTGAGCGTCGTCCGCGCAGACATAAATGCATTGGTTGCCGCGGTGCTTCTGGAAGCGCACCCACATATCGGTCTGGATGTACTCAAGCATATGGCCAAGATGGATCGAACCATTGGCATAGGGCAGGGCGCTGGTAACGAGGATCTTGCGTGGCTCGGACATGGGGCTCGGCTACTTGAAGTGAAACGGAGGTCGGCCACTATAAAGGTCTGAGGGAATTTTTTCACCCCGTGCTGACTGTAGGAATGTGCGTGCCTAATCGTTGAGCATTGACTGTAGGAGCGCGCTTGCCCGCGATTGCGGTAGTTCATTCAAAAAATTATCGCCCGGTCTGACGCTATCGCGGGCAAGCGCGCTCCTACGGGGCCTGTGATTGTTGCGCGACGGTAAATGCCTTGATTCCAGCGAAACCATGCCTCGAGGTGACAGAAGGGGTAGGATAGCCGCCTGTTTTAGTCAGTCTTTATTCGGGAGTAGCCCATGAGCGCTGTTAATCGCGCAGCGGTGGAAGCCGTTCTTCGCCAATATACCGACCCTTATTTGAATCAGGATCCCGTTACTGCCGGATGCGTGCGTGCCATTGAGGTTCACGGCGAGCGCGTCAGTGTGCAGCTTGAGCTGGGTTATGCGGCAGGGCTGTTCTTGAGCGGCTGGGCGCAGATGCTGCAGATTGCTATTGAAGGTCTGGACGGTGTGACTTCGGCCAAGGTGGATATCGCTTGTGTCATCGAGCCGCACAAGGCCCAAGGGCAAATCCCAGGCCTGGCTAATGTGAAGAACATTGTTGCCGTAGCGTCCGGTAAAGGTGGTGTAGGTAAATCCACTACGGCGGCGAATCTGGCGCTGGCGCTGGCTCGTGAAGGTGCTCGGGTTGGTATTCTCGATGCGGATATCTATGGTCCGAGTCAGGGTGTGATGTTTGGCATCGCCGAAGGTACACGTCCGAAAATCAAGGATCAGAAATGGTTCGTGCCGATTGAGGCTCACGGTGTTGAAGTGATGTCCATGGCCTTTCTGACCGATGACAACACGCCGATGGTATGGCGCGGTCCTATGGTTTCCGGTGCATTGCTGCAGTTGATTACGCAAACGGCGTGGAATGATCTGGATTATCTGGTGATTGATATGCCGCCAGGCACTGGCGATATTCAACTGACACTGGCGCAGAAAGTCCCGGTTGCAGGTGCTGTGATCGTCACCACGCCTCAGGATCTTGCACTGCTGGACGCGAAGAAAGGCGTCGAAATGTTCCGCAAGGTCAATATTCCGGTGCTGGGTGTCGTCGAAAACATGGCAGTGCACATCTGCTCGAACTGCGGCCACGCGGAGCATCTGTTTGGTGAAGGCGGTGGTGAGAAGCTTGCTTCGCAGTACGACGTAGAGCTGCTGGCTTCGCTGCCGCTGTCGATGCTGATTCGCGAGCAGGCCGATGGTGGCAGGCCGACGGTGATTGCCGAGCCGGAAAGTCAGATCGCGATGGTCTATCAGGAACTGGCGCGGCATGTAGGGGCGCGAATTGTGCTGCAAGAAGCGGCCAGCCCGGCGATGCCGAGTATTTCTGTCAGCGACGATTGAGTCTGGATCTGTAGGAGCAACTGTCGAAGGAAGGTCATCTTCGCAACCTTCGGCAGCTCTTACAGGAGTACTGCTTTTTTACAGCCATAAAAAAACCCCGCCGAAGCGGGGTTCTTTAAGCGAATAAGTACAAGTTAGATAACTTGAACTTCTTCAGCTTGCATGCCTTTCTGACCGCGGGTAGCGATGAAAGAGACCTGTTGGCCTTCTTTCAGGCTTTTGAAGCCGTCAGATTGGATAGCTTTGAAGTGCACGAACAGGTCGTCACCGGATTGTGGAGTGATGAAGCCGAAGCCTTTTTCATCGTTGAACCACTTAACGGTACCAGTTTGGCGATTAGACATGGTGTATCTCCTTGGACAAAGTTAACTGCGACTCAGGAAAAACCCTGGCCGAGACTGAGTGCAAAGAGCAGGAAAAATTCTTGGAGATGGTTGGATCGAAATTCAACATCGTGTAGAGATTCTCAGTGACACAAGCAACACAGTGACGCTACCTTAACGCTTTTTTTTGAACGTGCCAACCGTCAATTGAGGATTATTTCGATTAGTGTGCAAAGCATCTGTCGGCGGGCTTGCGCAGGCTTTGAACCCTGCGCCTTGGCCCGGTAAGATGCCGGACATCTTTTTTCACCCAGCTATCAGGACATCGCCATGAGCATCAAATCGGACAAGTGGATTCGCCGCATGGCGCAGGAGCACGGCATGATCGAGCCCTTCGTCGAGCGTCAGGTGCGTGGCGAGGGTGCCAACCGCCTTATCTCTTACGGCGTGTCCAGCTACGGCTACGATGTGCGCTGCGCGGATGAATTCAAGGTTTTCACCAACATCAATTCCGCGACCGTTGACCCCAAGAACTTCGACGAGGGAAGCTTTGTAGACGTCAAAAGCGACGTTTGCATCATCCCGCCAAACTCGTTCGCTCTGGCTCGCACCGTCGAATATTTCCGTATCCCGCGCAATGTTTTGACCATCTGTCTGGGTAAAAGCACTTATGCCCGCTGCGGCATCATCGTCAACGTGACCCCGCTTGAGCCGGAATGGGAAGGTCATGTGACGCTGGAGTTCTCCAACACCACCACATTGCCAGCGAAAATCTACGCCAACGAAGGTGTGGCCCAGATGCTGTTCCTCGAGTCCGACGAAGAGTGCGAAGTGTCTTACAAAGATCGCGGCGGTAAGTACCAAGGTCAGCGCGGCGTCACCCTGCCGCGCGCTTAACTGATATTTATTACCGTTCAGCCTGGCGAAATTGAATTAGTCCTCATTTCGGCACTCTATTGACTGAATCCCTCCTTCTCGCGCCATGTGGGCAGGGGGATAACGCTCAGGAGTGCCTTTATGAAGAGACAATCGAATGCCAGCGCCCAAGGGCCTGACCCGCGAGAGAATCATGTGGGTCTGCTCGCCTTGTCGCTACTCGCCTATCCGCAGCTCAACATGGTTGGCGGCGGTATCCCTGGCCAGCCAGGGCCAGATGGGCCGGGAGACATTCCCGAACCTACCGAGCCTGGTAGCCCAACCGTTCCAGACGAGCCACCACCGGCTCCGGTTGCCTGAATTCCACGACCGCTCTGCTGGCGCATTCACTGGCCGGCAGCGTTGTGTCTGTCGTTTTGGTCTGATGGCGATTCAGTGTTGATTCGAGCCGATAATGGTCCGTTGAATCGTTTCAGCTGATAGCCCATACCGCACCATCTCCCACTACGTAAATTCTGCTGTCCCCTTCACGTTCTACGTTGTAGCCGCCGGTAAAAGCACCGAAAGCGGGCAGCAGGCTTGTGCGTTCATTGAGATAAAAACAGGCCAGCCGTAGCCGCTGACGGCCGCGTCCTTGCAGGTGATAGACCGGATGAACATGCCCGGCCAGCACATGATGGGTCGGGTGGGGATGGGGTTCGTGCTGTAGTGCAAAGGGCCCCAATAGCAGAGGTTCCGGCACGGTTTCTATCATCAGGTCCGAGGGCGGATCGCCCGCGTGTTTATCGTGGTTGCCCCGTATCAGCGTGATTGCCAGCGTCGGATACTTCGATCGCCACTCGCTGAGGGCCTGTAGCGTTGAGGGCGTGCGCGACTGCCTCGCATGCAGGAAGTCGCCGAGGAAGATCAGCCGATCACAGGCATAGCTCTGCAGCAGATCATCCAGGCGCTGCAAATTGTTTTGCGTCGTGCCGTGTGGGACCGGTTGCCCAAGCGCGCGAAAAGCTGCTGCTTTACCGAAATGCACATCGGCGATCAGCAGGGCCCGATATTCGGGGTAGTAAATCGCTTTTTCAGCCAGCAACCAAAGCTCAGCGCCTGCCAGATTTACCGGGACATGAGGGTTCATGTGGCCTCAGGGCCTGCTGCTTTTTCCAGATCGCGTACCATTCGGGCGATCCGGTCTGCGAGTTTTTCCGAGCTCAGACTTTCGCGCATGCGCTCCACCAGCAGCGGAAAAGCCATCGGGGTAGCGCGTTTGATGAGGTGTAAATCCAGCGTACGTTGATTGATGCGTTGCAAGGTGTGCTCCAGTCTCGCGACGTCCAGCTCCTGACGCAGAACTTCCTCCTGCGCCTGCGTCAGCAGCAGGTTGCCGGCGTCGTATTGTTTGAAAACCTCAAAAAACAATCCACTCGACGCTTGTAATTGCCGGTTGCTCTTTGGCGCACCCGGATATCCGGAGAATACCAGCCCGGCAATACGGGCGATTTCCCTGAAGCGTCGTAGCGCCAGCTCACCGGCATTAAGGCTGGCCATGATGTCGTTCATCAGGTGTTCTTCACTGAACAGCTCGGCACTCAGTTGCGCCTGCCAATCCACCTCGGTGGCACTGAGTAGCTCAAAACCATAGTCGTTGACCGCGATGGAGAAGGTCAGGGGGGCGTGGCGGCTCAACCGCCAGGCCAGCAGGCTTGCCAGCCCCAGATGTACATGGCGACCGGCGAAGGGGTAGAGAAACAGGTGCCAACCCTCGCGGGACTTCATGACTTCTGCCAGTAGTGTCTTCTCCTGAGGCAGGGCTGACCATTGCCGCTGGATCTCAAGCAAGGGTTTGACGGCCTGCATTTCCGGGCTTTTGAATTCTCCGTGAGCGGCTGCGTCGAACTTCGTCACCACCGCATCGGCCAGTTCGCTTGAGAGTGGCATCCGCCCGCCATTCCAGCGTGGCACTGCGGCCTTTTTGCTGGTCGCTCTTTTCACGTAAGCCGTCATGTTTTCCACGCGAACCAGTTCGAGCAGTCGTCCACCAAACAGAAAACCATCGCCGGGTTTGAGGCGCGCGATGAAGCCTTCTTCAACGCTGCCCAGCGAGCCACCGCCGCCGCCTTTTTTCCAGTACTTCACGTTAATGCTGGCATCGCTGACGATGGTGCCAATGCCCATGCGGTGACGTCTGGCAAGGCGCGCGTCCGGCACCCGCCAGATACCATTTTCGTCAGGCTCTACGCGTCGATAGTCCGGATAGGCCGTCAGCGAGTGACCGCCATGACGAACGAAGGCCAATGCCCACTGCCACTCTTCATCGGTCAGCTCCTGATAAGCCCACGCAGTACGCACTTCACGCAACAGGGCGTCCGGATCGAAGCCGCCACCCAGCGCCATGCTGACCAAATGCTGGACCAGCACGTCGAGAGGCTTGTGTGGTGACTCTCTGGGCTCGATCATCCGTGCCGCTACGGCGTCATGGGCCGCAGCGGCCTCAACCAGTTCCAGGCTATGCGTCGGCACCAGCGTAACCCGCGACGGGCGGCCTGGTGCATGGCCTGAGCGCCCGGCGCGTTGCATGAGACGTGCGACGCCTTTGGGCGAGCCGATTTGCAGTACACGCTCGACGGGCAGAAAGTCCACGCCCAAATCGAGGCTCGAGGTGCACACCACCGCTTTGAGCTGGCCTTCCTTCAGGGCGCGCTCGACCCAGTCGCGCACTTCCCGCGCCAGTGAGCCGTGGTGCAGGGCGATCAGCCCGGCCCAGTCGGGACGCGCTTCCAGCAAGGCCTGATACCAGACCTCCGATTGCGCACGAGTGTTGGTGAACACTAGGCAACTGGCGCTGCTGTCCACTTCAGCCAGTACTTGCGGCAGCATCCGCAGACCCATATGTCCGGCCCACGGGAAACGCTCGATGGACGGCGGCAACAGGGTATCGACGCGTAGCTCTTTAGTGATCTTGCCTTGCACACTGACGCCGCCTTCGCCGACCAGCACTTCCTGAGCGTGCTGTTGATTGCCGAGCGTCGCGGACACGCCCCACACAATCAGATCCGGATTCCATTGGCGCAAGCGGGCCAGCGCAAGTTGCAGTTGTACGCCGCGTTTGTTACCGATCAGTTCATGCCATTCATCCACGACCACCATTTTCAGGGTCGAGAAGGTGCTTTGAGCATCGGCGCGGGTTTGCAGCAGAGTCAGGCTTTCGGGGGTGGTAATCAGCGCAGTCGGCAATCGACGCCCTTGTCGGGCGCGCTCGCTGCTGCTGGTATCGCCGGTACGCAAGCCCACGCTCCAGGGGATATCCAGATCCACGAGCGGCGCTTCAAGCGCTCGGGCAGTGTCGGCGGCCAGTGCGCGCATTGGGGTTATCCACAACACGCTGAGCGGTGTAGCGGGCGGTTTGCGCTTGCGTGGTTTTTTTTCAGTGGGCGGTTTGGCGAATTGGGCGAACCGGTTCAGCGCAGCAAACCACACTGCGTAGGTTTTACCCGAGCCTGTGCTGGCGTGCAGCAACCCGGATTGTCCTTGCTTGACGGCCGACCAGACCTCTTTTTGAAAAGGAAAAGGCTTCCAGCTGCGTTCCGAAAACCATCGCTGAGCGAAATCGGTAGGTCTGCTCATGCGTCGCTGTGTGCTCTGAAAGGGGGTATTTCAGAGACAGCGCAGATGGGGGATTAGTTGTGTTGGAAACTTGCAATGGTCCTGTAGGAGCTCACGAGCACCGCGAGGCAGTGATAGCGGTGTATCGGACAGGACCGCCATCACTGCCTCGCGGTGCTCGTGAGTTCCTACAAAAATGTGCTTCCCTGATGGGGCGTTATTTCAAATTCCCACTCAAGAACTGCTGCAGCCGCTCGCTTTTCGGATTGCCCAGTACTTCATCCGGGTGTCCGGACTCTTCGATCTGGCCCTGGTGCAGGAACACGATCTGGTTGGCGACTTTGCGGGCGAAGCTCATTTCGTGGGTCACCATGATCATGGTCCGGCCTTCTTCAGCCAGACCCTGAATCACTTTGAGCACTTCACCGACCAGTTCCGGGTCGAGCGCCGACGTTGGTTCGTCAAACAGCATGATTTCCGGCTCCATGGCCAACGCACGGGCAATGGCTACGCGCTGCTGCTGACCGCCGGAAAGGAACGCCGGATATTGATCAGCAACACGTTCCGGCAAGCCAACCTTGTCCAGATACTTGCGGGCGCGGACTTCGGCTTCTTCTTTGGAAACACCCAACACACGGCGCGGTGCCATGGTGATGTTTTCCAACACGGTCATGTGCGCCCACAGGTTGAAATGCTGGAACACCATGGCCAGACGGGTGCGGATGCTTTGCAGCTCGTCCGGGTCGGCGACGCGCATGTGGCCTCTGTCGCTCACCATGCGGACTTGCTTGCCGTCCAGGCTCATGGCGCCATCGTTGGGCTGTTCGAGGAAGTTGATGCAGCGCAGGAACGTGCTTTTGCCGGAGCCGCTGGCGCCGATCAGGCAGATGACATCGCCGCTGCTGGCTTTGAGCGAAACACCTTTGAGTACTTTGTTATCGCCGTAGCTTTTATGCAGGCCATCGATGGTCAGTTTGTACATGACAAGCAAGTCCTCAAGGAGAAAGTAGGTAGCCGCTACGGTAGGCTTCGGTGCCTGCGACGTGAGCGATGACCATGCCGGCGGTGGCCATGCGGCGTAACGAGCGCGCATAGAGCAGGCCGGAATTGAGCGTGTGGATCGGCATGACGGCGTCGCTGATCGGGTCGATGACTTCTGCGATCAACTGGCCCGCCTCGACGTATTCGCCGGGTTGGGCACAAAACACCAGCAGCCCGCCGACCGGCGTAGCGACGGGTTCAACCGCCGCCAGTGGCGTGGCTGGATAGAGCAATTCGGGGGCGAGTGCGACTTCGCCGCCAATGGCGCCGAAGTGAATCAGGTAATTGATCAATGCCTGGCAGTCACGGCTGGCCAGGGCGTGATTCACATCGCCCTGGCCTCGCAGCTCCAGGGTCACGGAAAAGCTGCCCATCGGAATCGCAAAGCGATCACCAAAGCGCTGTTGCAATTGCCACCAGACCAGTGTGAAGCATTCATCGAATGACTGGCCGCCGGAGTCAGTCGCCAGCAGGCTGGCCTGAGCGCCGAGGTAACGCGAGAGCATTTCCACCTGTGGCCAGGCTTCAGGCGTGGTGTACAAGTGCTCGACGGATTCGAAGTCGCAATGCAGGTCCAGAACCATGTCGGCATCACAGGCAAGACGTTGCAAGGTCAGGCGTTGCGATTGCAGTTGGGTCGATGCGATCTGCGCTTCAAGCGCTTTGCTCAGGCTGCGGCGGATCAGCCGGATGTTGTGCTGCGGATCATCGTTCAGCTGTGTTTCAACGTCATTACCCACTTGCGCGCCGAGGTCGACAAACCAGCGGTTGAAGTTTTGTCCGCTTTCCAGCTCGTAACGGCCTAGCGGGACGTCCATCAGGACCTGTTCCAGACCGATGGGATTGGCCACCGGCACGACGACGATTTCACCGAGCAGCAAGCCAGCGTTCTCCAGCTCACTCAGGCGTTGCTTGAGGTACCAGGCAACCAGCATGCCCGGTAGCTCGTCGGCATGCAGCGAGGCCTGGATATAAACCTTGCAGACACCGTCTTGCGGGCCGTAGTGAAAACTGTGGATCTGCCGCGCAGTACCTGGCACCGGCGCGAGCAGATCGTGGGTGTCATGACGCATGGGCAGGTCCTAGTGAGACGGGCCGAGAAAGGCCAGCCAGCGGCGTTCGGCAAGGCGGAACAGGCCGACCAGGATGAACGTGACGCACAGGTAAATAATCGCGGCGATACCGAACGACTGGAACGTCATGAAGGTGGCCGAGTTGGCGTCCCGTGCGACTTTGAGAATGTCCGGCACGGTGGCGGTAAAGGCCACAGTGGTCGAGTGCAGCATCAGAATCACTTCGTTGCTGTAGAACGGCAATGAGCGACGCAGGGCCGACGGCATGATCACGTAAGCGTAAAGCTTCCAGCCGGTCAGACCGTAGGCTTTGGCGGCTTCGACTTCGCCGTGGTTCATGCTGCGAATTGAGCCTGCGAAAATCTCGGTGGTGTACGCGCACGTATTAAGGGCGAACGCCAGGATCGTGCAGTTCATCGCATCGCGAAAGAACGAATCGAGAATCGGCTGCGCGCGGACGGCTTCGAGGCTGTAGATACCGGTGTAGCAAATCAGCAGCTGTATATAGAGGGGCGTGCCGCGAAACAGATAGGTGTAGAACTGCACCGGCCAACGAACCCAGCAATTGCTGGATACGCGAGCGATGGACAGCGGGATCGAGACCAGAAAGCCGATGGCGATCGACGCGCTGAGCAGCCACATGGTCATGGCAAGGCCGGTGATGTGCACGCCGTCGCTATAAAGGAAGGGGCGCCAGTATTCCTGAAGCAGTTCGATCATCGTTGAGCCTCCCGGCTGCCTGCGGAATACCGCCGTTCAGCCCAACGCAGGGCAAAGTTCGAAGCGCTGGTGATCAACAGGTAAATCAATGCAGCGAGGACCAGGAAATAAAACAGTTGGTAGGTGCTTTTGCCGGCGTCCTGTGCGGCTTTGACCAGATCGGCCAGACCGATGATCGACACCAGCGCAGTAGCCTTGAGCAGCACTTGCCAGTTGTTACCGATACCCGGCAGGGCGAAACGCATCATCTGCGGGAACACCACGTAGCGAAACCGCTGGGCGCGACTGAGGCCGTAAGCGGTGGCGGCTTCGACCTGTCCACGTGGCACGGAAAGGATCGCGCCACGGAAGGTTTCGGTGAAGTAAGCGCCATAGATAAAGCCGAGGGTGATCACGCCTGCGCTGAAAGGATCAATTTCGATGTAGTCCCATTCCATTGCGTCGGTCAGCTGACTCAGCCAGGTTTGCAGGCTGTAGAAGATCAGCAACATCAACACAAGGTCGGGAACGCCACGGATCAGCGTGGTGTAGAGCTGTGCCGGCATCCGCACGATGGCGGCGCCCGACAGTTTTGCACTGGCGCCGATCAGTCCGAGCACGATGCTCACGAACAGCGACAGCAGCGATAATTTAACGGTCATCCACGTCCCTTCAAGCAGCAGAGGGCCGAAGCCTTTGAGGCTGAAGGTGGAGAGTCCGAGGGTTTGCAGCAGCGTATCGAACATGGGTAAAGCCTTTAACGGTCAATAAAACAAAACGCCCATGGAAATCGGCGGTGGATGATCGCCGAAATCCATGGGCGTCGGGGTGTTATTTACCGCTGTACAGATTCAGATCGCCGAAGTGCTTCTTCTGGATCTCGGCATATTTGCCGTCGTCGTGTAACGCTTTGATACCTTTATCCAGCAGAGCCTTGAGCTCTTTGTTACCTTTCGCGATACCGATCGCGGTTTTGGAAGGCAACAATTCGCTGTCGATTGGCTGGCTGACTTCGTAACCAGCACCTTGTGGCGACTTCAGGAAGCCCAGTTCGGCTTGCAGCATGTCCTGAATGGACGCATCAAGACGACCGGAAACCAGGTCGGCGTAAACCTGATCCTGGTTGGCGTAGGCCTGGGTTTTCACACCCGCCTTGTCCAGTACGGCTTTGGCATAGGCTTCCTGAATGGTGCCTTGCTCGTAGCCCACGATTTTGCCTTTCAGGCTTGCCGGATCAGCCGTCAGGGCTGCACCTTTTTTGAACACCAGGGAAGTCGGGCCGG
This sequence comes from Pseudomonas caspiana, assembly GCF_040224095.2. Taxonomy (NCBI): domain Bacteria; kingdom Pseudomonadati; phylum Pseudomonadota; class Gammaproteobacteria; order Pseudomonadales; family Pseudomonadaceae; genus Pseudomonas; species Pseudomonas caspiana. The sequence continues at coordinate 1,137,559 of NZ_CP167995.1, forward strand.
AGAACAGTTCGTTGGAGAAGTCGATAACCTTCTCACGTGCCGGAGTCACGGTCATCGACGAGATCACGCCGTCGAATTTACGCGCTTTCAGGCCTGGGATCATGCCGTCGAAATCGCTTTCAACCCATTTGCATTTAACTTTCAGCTCGGCGCAGATAGCGTTGCCCAGGTCGATGTCGAAGCCTACCAGGCTGCCGTCAGCGGCTTTTGATTCGAAAGGTGCATAAGAAGGATCAACGCCAAAACGCAGTTCCTTGTATTCCTTGGCCATTGCATTGCCTGCGGCGAGACAAACAGCCAATGCAGAAAGGGTCAGCCATGCTTTTTTCATCGTTCAGTCCTTAAAACCAAATTGAGCGTTGGGAACACGCGAGGCTTGCTACCGGCGGGTGCCAGACCACAGAAGATAGCAATTTCCGAACCAAAGATACGAACGTGCGTTTTAAATGTACGGAGTTGTCGCAATGTTGACTGCCGACTTCGAAGGCGCTCCCTGCAGGAGTGAGCTTGCTCGAGATAGCGTCGTGCCAGCAGCATTACGCATTAACCGACAACCCCATCGCGAGCAAGCTCACTCCTACAGCGGTCGGTGCGTTGCTCCAACAAGGTGCGCTGAAATTCAGCGGCCCCAAAAAAGGGCGGCATCCTACCCCAGCAAGTCCTGTAACGTCGACAAACTATCGGCCTCGGCCACTGATTTATCCTGCCGCCAGCGCAACATGCGGGGAAAACGCACCGCAATTCCGCTCTTGTGGCGTTTTGACAAGGCGATGCCTTCGAAGCCCAGTTCGAACACCAGGCTTGGCGTCACACTGCTGACCGGGCCGAACTTTTCGACGGTGGTCTTGCGCACAATGGCGTCGACCTTGCGCATTTCCTCGTCGGTCAGGCCTGAATAGGCTTTGGCGAATGGCACTAATGTGCGCTCGCTTTGTTCGGGCGGGCCGTCCCACACCGCGAAGGTGTAGTCGCTGTACAGGCTGGCGCGCCTGCCATGGCCACGCTGGGCGTAGATCAGCACCGCATCGACGCTGAACGGATCAACTTTCCATTTCCACCAGACGCCCATGTCTTTGGTGCGACCGACGCCATACAGAGAGTCCCGGGATTTGAGCATCATGCCTTCCACGCCCAGGCTGCGAGAGGCTTCACGCTGGACACTCAAGTCCTCCCAGTCTTTGCCATTGATGACCGGGGAGGGCAGCAACACAGGGCTCTGGCAGGTTTCGATGACCTTTTCCAATTGGCTGCGTCGCTCATGTTGCGGGCGGCTGCGCCAGTCATGCTCCTGCCATTCCAGCAGGTCGTAGGCGAGCACCACGACGGGGACTTCTTCGAGGATTTTCTTACCCAGGGTTTTACGGCCGATGCGCTGCTGCAGGAGCGCGAAAGGCTGGACGGATGGCTGGGTTGGTGCGGCGTCTGGCGGCGATTCAGTACTGAGTGAAAATTCCGCGCTGTCAGTTGATGCGGGCTCTGCCGTCTTCCAGACGACTATTTCACCGTCGATGACCGTCCCGTCGGGCAAGCTCTGCACCAGACTGTACAATTCCGGGAAGCGATCGGTTACCAGCTCTTCACCGCGAGACCAGATCCACAGGCGACCTTCGCGCTTGACCAGTTGTGCGCGAATCCCGTCCCACTTCCACTCCACTTGCCAGTTTTCCGCTGGCCCCAGCAAACTTTCGAACTGATCCACCGGCTGCTGCAAGGCGTGGGCTAGGAAAAACGGATAAGGCTGACCACCACGCTGGGCGTGCTCGTCATCCGATTCAGCTGCGATCAGTTTAAGGAAACCTTCGGCGCTGGGCCGGTGAGACAAGTCGGTGTAACCCACCAAGCGTTGTGCCACGCGTTTGCTGTCGATATCGGCCATGGCGGCGAGGGCGCGAGTGACCAACAGTTTTGAGACGCCGACCCGGAAGCTGCCAGTGATCAGCTTGATGCAGACCATCAGGCTGACCCGGTCCAACTGTCCCCAGAATATCGGCAGGCGCTCGGCCAGTTCTTCTGGAGGCAAGCCCCGCAAAGGCAGGAGCTTGTCTTCCATCCAGACGGCCAGACCTTCGTCAGAGTCGTGCTCGGCCTCAGGCAATAGCAGCGCCAGGGTTTCTGCCAAGTCACCGACGGCCTGATAGCTTTCTTCGAACAACCATTCCGGCAGCTTGCCCAGGGTCATGGCTTGTTCGCGCAACAGTTTGGTGGGCACCAGCTGGCGCGGGCGTCCGCCGGAGAGGAAATACACTGCCCACGCCGCATCCTGCGGCGGCACCTTCGCGAAATAGTCACGCATGGCGGCCAGCTTGGCGTTGCTGGAGGTGGTGGCGTCGAGTCGGGAATACAGCTCGGCAAAGGCTTTCATGCCGGGGCCTCGGTTGATTCTTCAGGTTTTGTTTCTTCCGGTTTTGTTTCCGCCGTTGTCGAGTCTTCCTCATCGCCATATTCGGTGACGAAGCCCTGGGCATCGAGTCCGGACTCGCGCAGGTAACGCACCAGCACTGCCACTGACCCGTGGGTCACCATGACGCGCTCGGCACCCGTCTGCTCGATTGCCCAAAGCAGGCCTGGCCAATCGGCGTGATCGGACAGCACAAAGCCGCGATCCACGCCGCGTCGTCTGCGTGTGCCGCGCAGCATCATCCAGCCACTGGCGAATGCATCACTGAATTCGCCAAAGCGTTTCATCCAGGTGCTGCCGCCTGCGGAGGGAGGCGCGAGGATCAGCGCCTGACGCAGGGCCGGATCGGTTTTCTTGAAATCGCCGGCGTATTGGGTCTCGGGAATTCGCACGCCGGCTTCACGGTAAACCCGGTTCAAGGGCTCGACCGCACCATGAACCAGTATCGGCCCGATCTCAGGGTCGATGCCGTGCAGGATGCGCTGGGCCTTGCCGAAGGAATAGGCGAATAGCACGCTGGCCTTGCCGACCGCAGCGTTGGCCCGCCACCAGTCGTTGATTCCAGCGAAAATCTGCGACTGCGGCTGCCAGCGATAGATCGGCAGGCCGAAGGTCGATTCAGTGATGAAGGTGTGGCAGCGCACCGGCTCGAACGGTTCGCAGGTGCCATCCGGCTCGACTTTGTAATCACCGGACGCCACCCAGACTTGGCCTTTGTACTCCAGCCGGACCTGCGCCGAACCCAGCACGTGTCCGGCTGGATGAAGGCTCAGTTTTACGCCGTGGTGCAACAGGGTTTCGCCGTACGCCAGGGTTTGCAGATTGATGTCCTGCCCCAGTCGCGAACGAAGAATGCCTTCGCCCGGCGCTGCGGCCAGGTAGTGTTCATTGCCGGTTCGCGCATGATCGCCGTGGGCGTGAGTAATGACTGAGCGCTCCACAGGGCGCCATGGGTCAATGTAGAAATCTCCGGGCGGGCAATACAAACCTTCGGGACGCGCGATAACAAGATCCATGGAGTAACCGACTGGATGGGCTTGTTAGTTATGAGGGCGGGGCGGGGGAGGAAGTTCGAAGAACATGAAGCTGATTGGCCACACCTGTAGGAGCTGCCGAAGGCTGCGATCGCGGTTTGTCAGGAAGATCGCAATCGCAGCCTTCGGCAGCTCCTACAGAGGTGTTTATTCTATTTCCCTGGCACCAGCGTCAACCGCTTGCTGCCATAAGCCCGCTCGTAATTCTGGGTTTGCAGCGGGATCGTCTGGTACTGGCCCTTGAGCCAGGGTTCGATACTGTTGGTGTAATACGGGCTGGCCGGGTTACCGGACTGACCAATGTTGATCAGGCCGAGCATCGGTTCGCTTTGGCCGAAGTCGATGATCATGCGCATGCTCGGTACAGCCTGGCTGTCGAAGTTCTGACCCCATGGATACGCCGAGATGTTCAGCGTGTTGTGGTCACCCCCAGTTGCACTTGGGCCACGGTTGAAACTGTTAGCGGCGAAGTCGCTACTTTGCAGGGTCGAGCGATGCAGCTTGCCCCATTGCCAGGCTTTGCGATCAGTGCCCATTAGACTGTCACCGGCAGTGATTGCTGCCGCCAGACTGCGGGCCAGAATCGCGGGCTTGTCTTCTTTTTGTGGCGTTTTCACGTCATCCCAATACGGGCTGTCTTCGCGTCCCAGCAAATGATCGGCTTGTGCCGAGTACGACAGGCTGGCGTTCTGCACCAGTGCTTTCCACGCCGGGCTGGTTTCCGGGCCAAGCTCGTCAAGGAAGGTCTGCTTCGCGCTTTCCTGCAGGAACAGCTCATAAAGCGCTGCATCGGCAGACGTTGGTGTGAGTTTGCCGTCGAATGCCATCAGCCGGGTAAACGCTTCCCGGGCTTTGCTGCGTTCGGCTTCAGGCAAGGCGTCGATGGCCTGTTTCAGCGGTTTGACCATACCCGGCGCTTCAAACATTTTTCTCAGTTTGGCGGCGAAGGTCGTGCTCTGATCGTATTGCATGGCAATGACACTGCGGGTGTCCTGCTTGCCACTGTTGGCCAGTTCCGCAATACGTTCGGCGCGCTCCGGGGCTTTCCACGAGTTGGACAGCTGCATGCCGTAACCTTTCGGGAAGGTGCGCTGGTTGGCGGTGGCGATCCAGCCTTGCTGCGGGTTTTGATCATAAGGGTGCAGCATCGCGTCGGCGAAGCCATCCCAGTCATAACGGCCTTCCCAGCCCGGCGAAGGCAGCAAGCCCAGGCCTTCACGGCGATTTGGATAGCGACCGGTAACCTGCCAGGCGACGTTCGACGCATCGGCAAACACCATGTTCAGCGCGATTGCGCGGATTTCACGGCTGGCATCGAATGCCTTGTCGACGTTAGGCGCGCGGGACAGATCGAAGAAGGCGTCCAGACTCTTGTCGTCTTTGAAGTCCGGGGTTTGCAACGCCAGCCCCAGGCTGTTGTTCAATTGGCCTTCACTCGGATTGCTGTTGAGCAACGCGCCATGACGGGTTGCAAAAACGGTCTCACGAATCGGGCGGCTGCCTTTGACGAAGAAAGTTTCTTCATGGGCTGTTGCGGGCAGCCACTTGCCATCGGCCAGGTACATCAAGCGATTGTTCTCACGTTTCAGCTTTTCCAGGAACAGGTCCTGGTTGTCGCCCATCACCGAGGCCATCGACCAGCCCAGCTTGCCGTTGAAGCCACTCAGAATCAGCGGTAGACCCGCGATCGTGGCGCCAGCGGCCTGATATTTAGGGGCGCGGATTTGTACGAAGCTCCACGCGGAGTTCAACCCGGCAGGCAATTGCACGTCGTTGGCCAGCAAGCTTTTGCCGGTGCGGCTGCGTTGCGGCGCAATGGCCCAGTTACTGGAGGCGGCGATGCCCAGCATGTTCAGGTCAGTCAATTGCTGGGCGACTTTATTCAGATCGCTCAGACCTGAAACCTGCCCGCCAAGGTTCAAGCCCTTGAGCTTGTCGGCTTCGGAAAACGGCAGTTCTTCGTCCGGATAAGTCGGCACCAGCCAGGCCAGCTTGTCGACGCCGACTTTTTGCGCCAGTAACAGTGAGGACAATTCTTCTTGCAGGTTTGCCGACTGGCTGAAGTTCAGCAGGCTGAAGATCAGCGCCGAGTCTTCGGGTTTCCAGTAATCCGGACGATAGCCAGAGCTGGCCAGATCGGCGGGCAGTTTGTCGCGGTAGCGGAACAGGTAGGCGTTGACGCCACGGGCATAGACTTCAAAGAAGCGTTGCAGGCGCGGGGTCGAAGCGCTGTACAGCTCGCTGGCGCTCTTTTTCAGATTCGCGGCGCGCATCAAACGGTCGATATCCAGTGCGCTTGGGCCGACCATTTCCGAGAGGCGTCCCTGGGCCAGCAGGCGCATGCTCAGCATTTGTGTGATGCGGTCGCTGGCGTGTACGTAACCCAGGGTAAAAAGCGCGTCATGAAAGGTGCTGCTTTCAATCAGCGGCATACCGAGGTTGGTGCGCCGCAGGGAAACGTTCTGGGCCAGGCCCTTGACCGCCACAGTGCCGGACGCAGGCAGCAACGAGTCGCTATCGCCACCGCCCAACTGGCAACCGCCAAGACTCAACAAACCCACCGTAGCGGCGGCAGCACCGAACCGGTTTACGACTTTGGAACGGGCTGGTGAGGCCATGGCAAAACTCCTGCGGGGGCTTAACGTATAAAAGGCGCTACGTTAGAGAGCGCGCAGGCGCCACGCAAGCGGGGAGAGGGAGTTTATTTCAGGATTTTTCAAAGGTCGTGGGGCTATTGGCAAATGTGGGAGCAACCGGAACGTGTGGTCCATGGGACGAGGCAGTGCGTCAGGTTGACCTTCTCGCCAACAAGTTGCCTCCAGCCTGGACCGCGTGACACGGCTCTGCTCGGTAGGAGTCGCCCGCGTCGCTGACACCGAAGCAAACACAGGACCTGTAGGAGCTGCCGAAGGCTGCGATCGCGGTGTACCAGAAGAAGTGCTTCGCAGCCTTCGGCAGCTCCTACAGAAAATGCATTTCAATCCAGTATTTTGCTGTTTTTTGATGAGGGCAAACTTGTGCGCGAGGCTCAGATCTGTGGATTCACTTGGTCAACCAGCGCATACGCCCGCTTGGTCGCTTCACGATCATTGATGGCATCGAACCAGCGCTTGAGGTGTGGGAAGTCGTTCAGGTTCTGGTCTTGCCAGGTATGACGTGCGATCCACGGATAGATCGACATGTCGGCAATGCTGTATTCACTGCCCGCCACGAAGTCGCGATCTGCCAGACGCCGATCCAGCACGCCATATAAACGGGCAGTTTCATCGACGTAGCGTTTGATGGCGTAAGGAATCTTTTCCTTGGCGAAACGGTTGAAGTGATGGTTTTGCCCCGCCATGGGTCCCAGCCCGCCCATTTGCCAGAACAGCCATTGCAGCGTTTCTTGCCGACCGCGCAGGTCTTTGGGAATGAACTGGCCGGTTTTTTCCGCCAGATACAGCAGAATCGCGCCGGACTCGAACAGGCTGATCGGCTCGCCGCCATCGGCAGGCTCATGGTCAACGATGGCCGGGATGCGGTTATTCGGGGAGATTTTCAGGAAGTCGGGTTTGAACTGATCGTTCTGGCCGATATTGACCGGGAAGATTTTGTACGGCAGACCGGCCTCCTCAAGGAACAGCGACACTTTGTGGCCGTTGGGTGTGGTCCAGTAATGCAGATCGATCATCAAGAACTCCTGTTGGAAGGAACGGACTGCCTGTTTTACTCCCGCAGGCCCCGACCGCACAAATGAAAACGGCCTGCAAGGCAGGCCGTTCGAGCTTCACGTCAGCTTACGCGCCGTGGCACTTCTTGAACTTCTTGTCGCTGCCGCACGGGCAAGGATCGTTGCGGCCAACGTCCTTCAACGCGTTACGCACCGGTTCCTGATGGGCATGGCCGCAATTCGGACCGTGGACATGGCCATGTTGGTGGTCGTGGTGGGCGTGGCCATGATCGTCGTGATCGTGATTGCAATCGGGGCCATGCACATGGGCTTGCTGGTTCATCGGGTTACTCCGGAATAAAATCGCCGGGCATTATCTCGCCGTTGCGTCCAATACGCACGCTATGCCGAAACAAAAAGCCGGTCTTGAGTTTGCCTTCCAGCCGGTAATGGATCGGTTGGTCGGTTTTTTTCAGCATTTTCGCGATCTGCTTCAAGTCCTTCCAGAGATTGGTCCGGATCGGTACCACGAAATTCCTGCTGCTTTGTCCATCGACCACGAACCAGTCGGTGGACTCGCCATCAGCCAGCACAATGTCATTGAGCATGATTTTATAGCGCAGGCTGCGCACCAGCATGCTCCGATCATTCGGGTTTTCGACCCGAAAGCGCAGTTTGAAGTCCTGTTGCAGCAGCTTGGCCTTGACCACTTGCACCTTGAGCAAGTGCACCTGAGGATCCTGATAGTCGCTGACGCGTACGGACGAACAGCCGTTCAACAGCGACAGCAGCAGACCCAGGCTCAGGATTCTTATGGCGTGCGCCTGTGAAAACATGTTTGTGCTCCATTTGAAGCCTTCGTTTGACAAAGCGACTGCCCATTCCTTTTTCATTAAGCTGCGGCATACTTCTCGCACGTACACCTAGAGTATGACCAATGAATCTGTATGAAATTGTATTCACTGGCCAACTGGTCCCCGGGGCCCAACTGGACAAGGTCCAGGCCAACCTCGGCAAGCTGTTTCAGAGCGACGCGCAGCGGCTGGAGCTGCTGTTCAGCGGGCGTCGGCTGGTTCTGAAAAACAATCTCGATAGTGAAGCGGCGGAAAAATATCGATCCACGCTGGAGCGCGCCGGAGCGCTGGTCGAGGTGGTGGAAATGTCAGCTGTTAACGCCGAGGCAGACCCAGCCCGCGTGCCATCTCTGCGGCCCGGCCGACTACAGGTTACTCCTCGGGACGTTTACATGGCGGCCTTTGTTGCCGTTGATGCGCCGAATCTGGAGGTGTTCGAGGTGGGCAGCGACCTGCAGGATCAAAAGCCTGCACCTACGGCACCATCCGTGGATTTATCGCAGTTCAGTCTCGCACCGGCGGGCAGCGAATTGGGTCAATTGCCGAATAACCATGCCGCCGTGGTTCCGGACACCTCGCACTTGAAGCTGGTATGAGGCGGCTGCTTTTCAACTGACGTAGCTCGCACAACATTTCTTGTACTTCTGTTCACTGCCGCACGGGCATGCATCGTTACGCCCGGCTTTGAGTCCTACGGTCGGGTCGATGAAGTACCAACGCCCTTGATTCTGCACAAAAGACGAACGCTCACGATGGCTGTGTTCACCGCTGCCGTCATGCCAGCGAGCGGTGAAGGTGACGAAGGCGTGCTCGGGTTTGCCGCCGAATACCTCGGAGCTTTCCACTTCTAGCCCTAGCCAGGTGCTTTGCAGGCTCCATTGACTGATCGACTCGCGATCCAGCCCCGCCTTCTGCACAGGTAGCGTGGTGTCGAGCAAGTAATCAATCAGGCCAAGCACGTAAGCGCTATAGCGTGAGCGCATCAGTTTTTCCGCGCAGGGCGTGGGTTGCCCTGCGTGAAACGGTCCGCAACAGGCTGCCAGCAGATCCCCGCTTCCGCAGGGGCAAATCGCGCTATTCATGGCTTACCACCAGTATTTGCCGAAATTTTCCGGGTTGGCCCAGAACCTCGCGTTGAGCCAGTCGGGTACTTGTTTGTATTCGCGTAAATCGTAGGTGTACAGCGTCAGCACCTGCTCATCGCGGGTGAAACGTTCACTGGCCTGCAGCGCCAGTGAATAGAAGTCTGTGTCTTTCCAGCCACACGCCTGCAGGTCAGCCAGTACGGCGATACGGCTGGCATTGAGGTTACGGATGCCGCCGAGCAGCTCCAGGCCTTCGCGCTTATTGATGTGCTCGAGGCAATCGACGACCAGCGCCAGGTCAAAGCGTTGCGCGGCAAGTTCCGCTGACAGCACGCCGGGCTTGGCGTGAGCTATTCGGGTGTCTGGATGGGCTTCCTGAAATGCCTGTAACGCAGGAAATGCCTCGGCCCCGATCAACAGCAGGCTTTTAGGCGCTTGCAGGTCGAGCAGGGCAGCCAGAGCCTGTTGTGGCGTGCGAGTGGAAAAACCTTCGCTCATCAAAAATCCTCTTTATGGCATGCAAGACTAGCGTGTGGTGAGGCGCGGGCCTAGTGCTGTCTCCCACACAAGTCCGCATTATCTAAGTTACAAAATCGGAGAACCCCAATAAAACAAGGCTAAAAGTGGCGGGCTGGCACTTTGCTGTCTTTACTCCATGAGCGGCGGATTGGGCCGAACCTTGGGAGAAAAACTAATGAGAATAATCCGGACAGCATTACCTCTTATTTTGGTTACCAGCGTTTTAACCGGTTGTGCGGGCCTGCAGAAGACTGACTGGCCACTCTGTGCATTGGGCGGCGGTGTCGCGGGCGCGGCGGCGGGGGCATTTCAGAGTGCAGCGGTGGCAGCCAGCCTGGGTGGCGCGGTGGGTGTCATGGCAGGCGCTTACTGCTGGGTTCACGGCGATGGCGACGATGACGGCGATGGCGTGAAAAACAGCGTCGACAAATGCCCGGATACACCAAAAGGTACCGCCGTTGACGCGACCGGTTGCCCGCTGGTTCCGCCAGCGCCGCCTGTAGTGGTTGAAGAGGTGGTGGTCGTCAAGGAGGAGGTCATCGTCATCAATGACGTGCTGTTCGAATTCGACTCTGCGCGCCTGACAGCCGCCGACAAATCGAAACTTGATCTCATCTCTACCCGACTGAAACGCGAAGCACCCAGCGCACAACTACGCGTCAGCGGGCATACCGACAGTGTTGGCAGTGATGCTTACAACCAGAAGCTCTCCCAGAAACGCGCCGTTTCGGTGACGGATTACCTGGTCAGCACCGGGATCCCACGTAGCGCGTTCGTTTCCGTCCAGGGCGATGGCGAGGCCCGTCCAGTTGCGGATAACTCGACCGCCAGCGGCCGCTCCCTTAACCGTCGAGTGGAGATCCAGATCAACCGCTAACGTTTTACCTCCAACCGTTGGCCCGGCACGCGTGCCGGGCCAATTCCGATTTCAGCCGTTCGGCGGTTGTTCCTCGCATCAGATTAATTTTCAGCTGTGCGCTGGCATATTTCACCTCGCAGGCGTTTACTGTGCGCGCAGAATTTCTCGCAACGATAAGCGTTTGCAGACATAACAATTATGGACAGGCTCTGGCAATGAAGGTGTTTTGGGGATTGGGAAAACTGTTGACCGCAGCGTTCTGGCTGGTGGTGTTATTCAATCTGATGGTTGTGCTGCCGACTCCGTTTGCTCTTCTGATCAAACTTGCGGGCGGCCTGCTGGCGCTGATTCACATTGCTGAGCTTTTGCTCTTCAACGGCAGCTTGCGCGGGCGTCCACGTCCATGGCGCGACCGGCTGCGTATTCTTCTGTTTGGCATCTTCCACGTTCTGTCTCTCCCGAAAAAAGCCCAGGAGGCCGCTCATGCGTAAGCTTTGTCTGCTGGCTGCCTTTTGCAGCCCTTTGGCCATGGCCGAGACCATCACTGTCGAATCGCACTCGCTGATGCGTCTGCCGAGCCAGGCCAGCGTGGTTCAACTGGATCGTCTGGAAGTCGCTGATTACGGCACTTTACTGATTCCGTCCGGACTGACTGAAGTTAAAGTCGATCATCTGGTGCTGGGCCACGAAGCGCGCATCGCCATCGTTCCCAGCAGTCAGGCGCTCAATCTGGTTGTCCGCCACGGGCAGCTTGGCACTGGCAGCCAGATCACCGCTCGCGGTGCGCCGGGTACGTACGAAAAGCCGCCATTGCCGGGTCGTAATCTGACCTTGCGTGTTGAGCAGTTGCAAGGTGAAGAACTGTTCGTCGACGCTCGGGGCGGTGCCGGTTCGCCGGGATATGTCGGCCTGGATGGCGCAAACGGTAAGGCACCGGGTTGCACCTGGGGTAGCGCCGGACGTGGTCACAACGGCGATAACGGCGGCAATGGTCACGATGGCGCCGCCGGTGCGCAGGTGCGCCTTGAGCTGCCACAGGATTTCCCCGTGGAGCGCATCAAGGTTGATGTTCAGGGCGGTGCCGGAGGTTTGGCCGGTGCGGGAGGAAAGCCGGGTAGAGGCGGCGCATCCAAGGGTTGCTTCGTGTATCGGGCTGATGGCGGCAAGGCTGGACGTGCGGGTGAAGCGGGGCAGCCAGGAGCCGCCGGACCTGCCGGGGCATTGACGTTGCAGCGGTTGTAAGCATGTTGCACGGCTGATTGATTTGCAGGAACCGCCTCGCGAACAAGTTCGCTCCTACCAAATGGGGCCGTGTCATGCGGTTCAGGTAGGAGGCAACTTGTTGGCGAGATCTTCTGACGCAGACCTTCAGGCCTGCCACTTCGAAAACAAGTTTGCCTCAGGGGCATGTTAGAAATTCGGCCGGGCCGCAGCAATCGCAATCACCGTCAGGCCGACCAACAGGTTGATACCCACCAACCGGCGAATCCGGCCCAATGCCGCTGCACCTTCAGCCCATTGTTCGGCTTCAACTGCACGACGCAGCTCAGGCAGTTGCAGTGACTGGATGCGGATGAACAGCGCCGTCATTACCACGTACAACCCCATCATTACCTGCACGTAGCGCGGCGCGGTCTCGAAGCTGACGAACTGCAGATTGATCATGCCGACCCCGGTAATCGGCAAGACCACGACCACTGCCCACACCCAGGCAAAAAATCGCGGGAACACTTCCAGCCACAATTTCAGGCGGGCAGGCCCCTGTAATGCGCTGACGACCGCCGGTCGCAGGACCATCCAGGCGAAAAACATGCCGCCAACCCAGACCAGTGCGGCCAAAACATGCAGGGTGTAGACGAGGGAAAAGGGTGTCATCAGGTACTCCGTTCTGCGCGGATGGAATTTGCGGGGTATGATAGCCGCCTGCTGGAACTACTGAAGATATATCCAGCGTTTTGCGCTTTAATTTTTACCGATGCCTGTAGCGCCCGAGCCAACAAAACCCATGATCAGCAACGAACTCAAATCCCAGATTCAGGGCGCCTACTCGCGTTTCCTCGAAGCCAAGAGCCTCAAGCCGCGCTATGGCCAGCGTTTGATGATCGCCGAGGTCGCCAAAGTACTGGGCGATATCGATACCGATGAAGAAGGCCGACGCACCAGTGACCCCGCCGTAGTGGCGGTGGAAGCGGGCACCGGTACCGGCAAGACTGTGGCTTACGCGATTGCCGCGATCCCTACTGCCAAGTTGGCAGGCAAACGTCTGGTGATCGCCACTGCGACCGTTGCCTTGCAAGAGCAGATTGTCCACAAAGACCTTCCCGACCTGATGCGCAACAGTGGCCTGAACTTCACGTTCTCCCTGGCCAAGGGGCGTGGCCGCTACATGTGCCTGTCCAAGCTCGACATGCTGCTGCAGGAAGGTGATGCAACCAACGCCACCGCACAGCTTTTCGAAGAAGAAGGCTTCAAGATCGAAGTTGATGAAGCCAGCCAGAAGCTGTTTACCAGCATGATTGAGAAGCTCGCCGGCAATAAGTGGGACGGTGACCGGGACAGTTGGCCCCAGGCGCTGGAAGATCAGGACTGGGCACGGCTGACCACCGATCATAGCCAGTGCACAAACCGCCATTGTCCGAACTTTCAACAATGCGCCTTCTATAAAGCTCGCGAAGGCATGGGAAAAGTCGACGTGATCGTGACGAACCACGACATGGTGCTGGCGGATCTTGCCTTGGGAGGCGGTGCGGTATTGCCCGATCCACGTGACACTTTGTACGTGTTCGACGAAGGACATCATCTTCCTGACAAAGCGATTGGCCATTTCGCACATTACACGCGGCTTCGTTCTACAGCGGACTGGCTGGAACAGACTGCCAAGAACCTCGCCAAGCTGCTGGCGCAACATCCGCTGCCGGGCGACCTGGGCAAGTTAATCGAACAAGTGCCGGAGCTGGCCCGCGAGATCAAGGCGCAGCAGCAGTTCATGTTCAGTGCCTGCGAGCAATTGGCCGACTTCCGGGCGGGTGAGGATATGCAAGGGCGCGAGCGCCCGCGTCATCGTTTCATCGGTGGCGTGGTGCCGGAACACATTCGCGAAATGGGCATTGAGTTGAAGAAAGGCTTTGCCCGCCTTGATGATTTGTTCACCCGTCTGGCGGACCTGCTCAAGGAAGGCATGGATGGCGAAGTGAATATCGGCATCGCCAGCCATCAGGCCGAAGAATGGTATCCGCTATTTGGCAGCCTGCTGGCTCGTGCCCATGGCAACTGGGAATTGTGGACCGCCTTTACCGCTGAAGACCCGGAGGACAGCCCGCCCATGGCGCGTTGGCTGACCCTGGCCGACAGCGGTGCGCTGTTCGATATCGAAGTGAACGCCAGCCCGATCCTGGCGGCGGAAATGCTCCGTCGTAACTTGTGGAATGTGGCTTACGGTGCGTTGGTGACTTCCGCGACGTTGACCGCCCTGGGCAAGTTCGACCGCTTCCGCATGCGTGCCGGTCTGCCCAAAGTCGCTGTGACCGCGGTCGTGCCCAGTCCTTTCCATCACGCCGACGCAGGCGTGTTGCGTGTGCCGGACCTCAAGGCTGACCCGCGTGATTCTGTGGCGCATACCGCCGCGATCATCCGCGAGTTGCCGGGGCTGGTGGAAGGTTCTCGCGGCACATTGGTGCTGTTCTCATCGCGCAAACAGATGCAGGACGTTTTCGACGGGCTGGAGCGGGACTGGCGCAAGCAGGTGTTCATACAGGGCAACCTGTCCAAGCAGGAAACGCTGAACAAGCACAAAGCCCGGGTCGATGGCGGCGACTCCAGCGTGCTGTTCGGGCTGGCCAGCTTTGCTGAAGGTGTCGACTTGCCTGGCGCGTATTGCGAGCACGTGGTGATTGCCAAGATTCCTTTTGCCGTACCGGACGATCCTGTCGAGGCGGCTCTGGCCGAGTGGATCGAGGCGCGGGGTGGCAATCCGTTCATGGAAATCGCCGTGCCGGATGCTTCGCTGCGGCTGGTGCAGGCTTGCGGTCGCTTGCTGCGTACCGAGGAAGATCGCGGAACCATCACGCTGCTGGATCGGCGAGTGGTAACGCAGCGTTACGGCAAGGCGATCCTGAATGCACTGCCTCCTTTCAGGCGCGAGATATCCTGACCTGCTCAGTCAGAACTTAATCTTTCAGGTTGAACTTCATCCTGTAGGAGCTCATCGAGGTTACTAGGCCAGCGATGGCGGCGTGTCAGACAAACCGCTATCGCTGGCCTCGTAACCTCGGTGAACTCCTACAGAGACCCCGTTTGCAGCACGACAGTCTGACCACCAACCCATCTGTTCACAAACCCCTCAATCGCTGAAACAATGCACACCATTTTTTGATCAGCCAATCCGGGAGCCAGCGGGTGCAGATTCAGGGTCATTTCGAGCTTAAGTTCGAAGCAGTGCGCGAAGCGTTTGCGGCACTCTTCGACGATACCCAGGAGCGTGGCGCTGCGCTGTGCATTCAAATTGGCGGCGAGACCGTGATTGACCTCTGGGCAGGCACGGCCGATAAAGACGGCGCCGAGGCCTGGCACACCGATACCATCGCCAACCTGTTTTCCTGTACCAAACCCTTCGCAGCGGTCACTGCCCTGCAGCTGGTTGGCGAAGGCAAACTGAAGCTCGACGAGCCCGTCGCCCGTCTGTGGCCTGAATTTGCGGAGGCAGGCAAGGGCGCAATTACCCTGCGCCAACTGCTCTGCCATCAGGCCGGTCTCCCTGCACTGCGCCACATGCTGCCCGCCGAGGCGCTGTATGACTGGGCGGCAATGACCGAAGCGCTCGCCGCCGAAGAACCCTGGTGGACGCCCGGCCAAGGCCATGGCTATGCCGCGATCACTTACGGTTGGCTGGTGGGCGAAGTGCTGCGTCGTGCTGACGGTCGCGGCCCGGGTGAGGCCATTGCTGCGCGCATCTCTCGTCCGCTGGGACTGGACTTCCATGTGGGCCTGGCCGACGAAGAGTTTCATCGCGTTGCGCATATCGCTCGCAGCAAAGGCAATGCAGGCGACGAGTCTGCACAGCGTCTGCTGCAAACAACCATGCGCGAGCCGACGTCGATGACCGCGCGGGCATTTACCAATCCCCCGTCGATCATGACCAGCACCAACAAGCCTGAGTGGCGGCGCATGCAACAACCTGCCGCCAACGGTCACGGCAATGCCCGCAGTCTGGCCGGCTTCTACAACGGTCTTCTGGATGGCAGCTTGCTGGAACCGGAGCTGCTGAATGAGCTGACTCGTGAACACAGTGTCGGCCAGGACAAAACGTTGTTGACCCAGACTCGGTTCGGTCTGGGCTGCATGCTTGACCAGCCCGATGTAGCAAACGCCACATATGGTCTGGGCCCGAAAGCATTTGGTCACCCTGGCGCTGGCGGGTCGATCGGTTTTGCTGACCCTGATCGCGACGTTGCATTCGGCTTTGTCACAAATACCTTGGGACCTTATGTGCTGATGGATCCGCGGGCACAGCAGTTGGTGCGAGCGTTAGGTGAGTGTTTGCGCTAAGTTGTCGTCATAAGTGCTTGTTTAATACCGACTGTCAGTTAATACCCCGGAACAGGAACCGTGCGACGGTTTCCTTTTCCAACAGTCGGTTTATGCGTGTTATATGGGCACTGCAAAGTTCATCGTCTGTTTACTACTTTTTGTGGGTCATCCATGTCATCCAATAAAAGCCTCGCAATTGCCCTTTGCCTCGCCGTAACCGGCTGTGCGCAAACGCCAAAAAATGATTCTGCTGACACTGGCAATAGCTGGTGGTCGTTCGGCTCCGACAAGGTTGCCGATGCAGCGCCTGTCAAAGCCCCGGAAGCCAAGCCCGCTGAGCCGGTAGCCAAAGCCGAGAGCGGCACTCATTGGTACTGGCCGTTCGCATCCAGCGACACCGCAGAGCCAAAGGCTGAAGCGGCTGCCAAGCCCGCCGCCAAGCCTGCCGATAAAAGCGTGCCGCCGCTGATCGCCAAGACCGAAACTGATAGCAAGTGGTGGTGGCCGTTCGGTAGCAGCGATAAGAAAGAAGAAGCCAAGGCAGTGCCCAAGGTTGACCCTAAAGTGACTCAAGCTTGGCTGGATGACTACGAGCCACGCCTGCGCCTGGCCATCAAGGACAGCCCGTTCGAACTTGAGCGTCGTGAAGACGTTCTGGTTATCACCGCTCCGGTAGACAGCTCGTTCAACCCTGATCGTCCAGCCATGTTGCTGCCGGTAACACTGGGTCCGATCACGCGTCTGGCCAAGCTGGTTGAAGCCGATCCGAAAACCGCCGTGTTGGTTTTGGGTCACGCAGACACCACCGGCGCAGCCCCGGCGAATCAGAAAATCAGCCAGGAACGTGCCCAGTCGGTCGCTGCAATTTTCCGCCTCAGTGGCTTGGAGCGTAATCGTCTGAGTCTGCGTGGCATGGGCGCGGTAATGCCCCGTGCAGCCAACGACAGCGCTGAAGGCCGCAAGCTGAACCGTCGCGTTGAAATCGTCATGACCCCTGAAAACACCATGCTCGCGCTGATGAGCAAGTACGCGTTGCCGCCAGCTCCGACCATGGTTGCAGCTCAGGACGTCAAGCCTGCGCCTGCTCCCGCTCCCGCTAAAGCCGCCCCGGCCAAGAAGGCTGCTGCGAGCAAGCCAGCGGCCAAGAAAGCCGCTCCGGCGAAAAAGGCAACTCCGGCCAAGGCCGCTCCAGCCAAAGCCGCAGTGAAGAAAAAACCAGCCGCGACCGACCAGGCCAGCAACTGAAATACTCGCTGACTCGCGTCTGAATGCGCGAGTCAGCGGCTTTACTCTTCAATTCGTGCAGCTTTTTGATCGAGGAAGGACGTGATGACCCAGTCTCTGGCCGATATGCGCCGTGACTACGCCCGCGATGGCTTGACCGAGGCTCAAGCACCCGATGAGCCGTTTGCGTTGTTTCACCAGTGGTTTGCCGAGGCGGTCAAAACCGAGCAGGCGCCTGTTGAAGCCAATGCGATGACGCTGGCAACGGTCGACGAACAAGGGCGACCGCATTGCCGGATCCTGCTGCTCAAGGGGCTGGATGCCGAGGGTTTTACGTTCTTCACCAACTACGACAGTGCCAAAGGCCAGCAACTGGCAGCACGCCCATTCGCTGCGATGACCTTCTTCTGGCCGACGCTGGAACGCCAGGTGCGCATTGAAGGGCGAGTGGTCAAAGTCACTCCTGAAGAGTCCGATGCCTACTTCCAAGTGCGTCCGCTGGGCAGTCGCCTAGGCGCCTGGGCTTCTCCGCAGAGCCGGGTAATCTCTGATCGCGCCAAGCTTGAAGGCATGATCAAGGAAACCGAGCAGCGCTTCATCGACACCCAACCGCATTGCCCCGAGCATTGGGGTGGTTACCGCCTGCTGCCTGAACGAATCGAGTTCTGGCAAGGTCGCCCAAGTCGCCTGCATGACCGCCTGAATTATCGTCTGGTGGACACGCAGTGGACGCGCGAACGCCTCGCTCCCTAGCTCATCAGTTTGTTTGAATTATTCAGCGGCCAACCCGTCATAGGGTTACGGCAGCCGGTGCTGTATGCCGCCTGAATGAAAATAAATTAACGAGGAGCGGCACGTGACAGCGCTGATAGCGCGGAGTCTAATGGCTGCATGTTCCTCTGGAGATACCCTTATGCGTAAGTCTGTTCTGCTGGTTGCCACGTTCACTGCTATGGCCATGACCCTCACTGGCTGTATGTCGAACCTGACTGGCGACTCCTATTCCCGTGACGAAGCGCGGACAGTGCAGACCGTTCGCCTGGGTACCATCGAATCCCTGCGTCCGGTCAAGATCGAAGGCAGCAAGACGCCAATCGGCGCTGGTGCTGGCGCCGTCGTGGGTGGGGTGGGTGGCAGCGCTATCGGCGGTGGCCGTGGCAGCATCGTCGCAGCCGTCATCGGTGCGGTAGCGGGTGGTTTGCTGGGTTCGGCCACTGAAGAAGGTTTGACTCGTACTCAGGGCGTTGAAATTACCGTGCGTGAAGACGACGGCACCATGCGCGCCTATGTGCAGCAAGTTCAGGAAAACGAGATTTTCCGGGTGGGCGAGCGCGTTCGCATCATGACCGTCAACGGTACGAGCCGCGTCTCTCATTGAGTGATTACACGGCTTTTGTAGCGTCTTGAAACATAAAAACCCGATCCTGGTGATCGGGTTTTTTGTGGGTGATCGTTGCTGTCACCCGTTTCCTGTGTCGCGCAGCGATTGCTTTCTCTTTAAGAGCTGCCGATTCATTTCAATTCAACGGATTGGATTTTTTCGACTGCTAACCGCCATGACGGCATAGCCGATAAAGGCTGCGAGTATCGAACCGGTCAGAATCCCCATACGATCCACGCCTGCGTAATCGCTGCTACCGGGCACATACGCCAGTGAACCCACGAACAGGCTCATGGTGAAGCCAATTCCGCACAGGATCGACACGCCCAGGACCTGACCCCAATTGGCGCCGCCGGGAAGTTTGGCGATCCCTATTTTGATCGCAAGCCAGGTCAGCCCAAAAACTCCAACTGTCTTGCCCACCAGCAAGCCCGCGGCGATTCCCATTGGCACGTGATGGGTGAAGCTTTCCAGTGTCACGCCATTCAGGGACACGCCCGCGTTGGCAAAGGCAAACAGCGGCAGAATCCCGTACGCCACCCACGGATGCAGTGCGTGCTCCAGCGATAGCAGAGGCGATGTGTCATGGTCAGCTGTGCGCAATGGAATGCAGAATGCCAGGACCACACCGGCGAGAGTCGCATGCACGCCACTTTTGAGTACGCAGACCCACAGCACCAGACCGATCAGCAGGTAAGGGCCCAGCTTGCGTACGCCTAGCCTGTTCATCGCGATCAGGGCAGCGATCGAAGAACCCGCCAGTATCAGTGACAGGTTCGACAACTCGCCCGAGTAGAACAGCGCGATGACGATGATTGCCCCTAGGTCATCAATGATCGCCAGCGTCATCAGAAACAGCTTGAGTGACACCGGAACGCGTTTGCCCAGGAGTGCCAGCACGCCCAACGCAAAGGCGATGTCGGTGGCCATGGGGATCGCCCAGCCATTCATTGCTGCGGTATCGCCTTTGTTCAGCGCCCAGAACACCAGCGCCGGAATCACCATGCCGCCGATGGCTGCAGTGCCTGGCAGGATGATTTGCGAAGGGCGCGACAGATGACCTTCCAGAACCTCTCGTTTGACCTCCAGACCTATCAGCAGAAAAAACAGCGCCATCATGCCGTCGTTGATCCATAGCAGCAGGGGCTTGGCGATTTTGACGGCTCCGATCTGGGCCACCACGGGCGTGTCTAGGAAGGCGTTGTACAGCCAGGACAAGGGGGAGTTGTTGATGATCAACGCCAAAGCGGCGGCGGCAATCAGTAGCAGACCGCCTGCCGCCTCAAGCTGGAAAAAACGAGTGACAGTGATACGCAGAGGCAAGGTTTGCGCTCCATCCAACAAAAAAGGAGCGACACCCTAACCCGGACTTCCCGCCGTTAAAACAAAAGTTATATTCGTTTTTGTTCTAAGCAGAGTGGCCGAGTTAGAGTGTTTCCGAGTCTGTCAGCTAGTGCATTTTTGCTGGTGGGACGACGCTTATTATGCTGTAGGAATCGTCTGAAATTGCAGCTAGATCAGGCTTCGATACCCAACATGCTTCTCGCTAATGCTTCAGCGATTCGAATGCCATCAACCCCGGCTGACAAGATTCCACCGGCGTAACCCGCACCTTCACCCGCTGGAAACAGGCCTTTGACGTTCAGGCTTTGCATGCTTTCGTTACGGGTGATCCGCAATGGTGCCGAGGTGCGGGTTTCGATCCCGGTCAATACAGCGTCATGCAGGGCAAAGCCTTTGATCTGCTTGTCGAACGCAGGCAATGCTTCACGGATTGCCTCGATGGCATAGGCGGGCAGTGCGTCCGCCAGATCGACCAACTTGACCCCCGGCTTGTAGGACGGTTCTACGCTGCCAAGTGCCGGCGATGTTTTGCCTGCGATGAAATCACCGACCAGCTGCGCAGGTGCTTCGTAAGTGCTGCCGCCCAACAGATAGGCGTGGGATTCCAGACGCTCCTGCAGCTCAATGCCGGCCAGCGGGCCGCCCGGATAATCTTCCGGGGTAATACCGACCACGATGCCGGAGTTGGCATTGCGTTCGTTACGCGAGTACTGGCTCATGCCGTTGGTGACAACGCGATTGGGTTCCGAAGTCGCTGCTACTACCGTGCCGCCAGGGCACATGCAGAAGCTGTACACCGAACGACCGTTTTTAGCGTGGTGCACCAGCTTGTAATCGGCCGCCCCCAGTTTTGGGTGACCGGCGTACTTGCCCAGGCGAGCGCGGTCGATCAGCGATTGCGGGTGTTCGATGCGGAAGCCCACCGAAAACGGCTTGGCTTCCATGTAGACGCCACGACCGTGGAGCATACGGAACGTGTCACGAGCACTGTGTCCCAAGGCCATGATCACGTGCCGTGATTCGATACGCTCGCCACTGTCGAGCACCACGCCCTGCAGTTGGCCATTGTCGATCAGTACATCTGTCACGCGCTGTTCGAAGCGCACTTCACCGCCCAGCGCTTCGATCTGGTGCCGCATGTTTTCTACGACACCGGTCAGTCGAAACGTACCAATGTGGGGTTTGCTGACGTAGAGGATTTCTTCCGGTGCGCCGGCTTTGACGAACTCGTTCAGAACCTTGCGGCCGTGAAATTTCGGGTCTTTGATCTGGCTATAGAGCTTGCCGTCGGAGAACGTCCCCGCACCGCCTTCGCCAAACTGCACGTTGGACTCAGGGTTCAGTACGTTTTTGCGCCACAGGCCCCAGGTGTCCTTGGTGCGCTGACGGACTTCTTTGCCGCGCTCAAGGATGATTGGCTTGAAGCCCATCTGTGCCAGCAGCAGGCCAGCGAATATGCCGCAGGGACCGAAGCCGACTACCACTGGACGTTCGGTCAGGCCTTCTGGCGCATGGCCTACAACTTTATAGCTGATATCAGGCGCGGGGTTGAGATGACGATCATCGGCCAGACGTAACAACAGGGCGGCTTCATCACGCACCTCGAAATCGATGGTGTAGATGAAGCACAGCTCGGAAGATTTTTTGCGCGCATCGTAGCTGCGCTTGAACAGGGTGAATTCCAGCAGTTCATCGCTGGCGATGCCCAAGCGCTGTAAGAGGGCGGGACGCAGGTCTTCGTCCGGGTGGTCGATCGGCAGCTTGAGTTCGGTGATTCGTAACATGAAAAGATCCAGTTTCCGGGCCGCAGGATCAGCCCGACAGCGCTACAAGAACCGGGGATTATAAGACACATTGGGGGAGGCGGGGTGGTGGGTTGTCTGAGTTTGATGGTTACGCTATTGGGGTACGAAACACATTTATGCCGTGATTTTTTGTGTACCTATCCGTTGTTGGGGGGACGGCTGGTATTGGTTGCGCTTTTACAGCGCGTCACTTTTGATGAAGCGCAAAAGTAACCAAAACGCTTTTGCCGGTGCGGCTAACCCGGCGTCCTGCCGGGTTGCCCACGGTTCAGAATCTGCGTTCGGCCAGCGTGGTTTAACGGGGCGCCACAGATCAAAATCAAAAGTGCGGCGGCCTGACAGCCGACCTGATTTTTGAACTTACCGAAGTTCTGTAGGAGCTGCCGAAGGCTGCGAAGCGGTGTGTCAGACGAAGAACTCGTTGGCCGTTGGGACGTCTCGCGAACAAGTTTGCTCCTACCGTTCTGCGGTGAAATCGCTGTTTTTGATCTGCTTTTGATTTTGATCTTGGGCGCCCCGTTAAACCACGCCGGCCGGAATGCGATATTGCTGCGTGGGGCAAACCGGCAGGGATGCCGGTTTAGCCGCCTCAGGCCATGGATGGCCGGTGGCGGCGGCCCCGCGCAGCAATGTCGGATTACGGGTATGCCGAGCGACAGCGAGGCACCAAGTGGTGGGGCAAGAGCCTTTTGGTTACTTTTGGGCCCCAAAAGTGACGCGCTGTAAAAGCGCAACCAATACCAGCCGTTACCCCAAAAACGGATATGTACCCAAAACCACTAGATGACGCCGATCTCAACCGAGATCAATCATCCCGCGAACCACCGTAATACCCGCAGCCCCGCACGGTCTCGCCGTTGATCCGCAACTCGGCAGTCAAATGCTGCACCGAGCCATCCACGCTATCGACGCAACGTTGTGGCGCAACCCAGAGCTCCATCTTGTTGCCGTTGGCCTCACTGCTGACGCTGAACCGGCCGTCTGGCAGTTGTTCTTCCACATAAGGGACAGCAATGGAGTCTTTGCCCAGACGCTCAATGACCATGCCCTTGCCACTGACGTTAACGTTCCATGCCGGTTTGTTGCCGTTGACGTGCAGAGTCAGGCGCTTGAAGTTGGGGTCTTCACAGGCCTGGCCGGCACGTTCGACGCGGTACACCTGACGCAGGTCCAGTTGACCATCGCTGTTGACGGCTTTACTGGCAACGAACACACCACGCAGGTCGGCGAAGACCTTGCCGGAACTGTCCGCCAGGGGAGTCGCTTCTTGCAGGATGCCTGTATTGCCACCGTCCTTGACCACGTAACGACGCTGCTCATTGCACGGCTGAAACATCAGTTTGCCGCCATCGCCGGTCAGATTACCCTGCATGCGAATCCAGCCAGCCTTCGAGACAGGGGCTGAACTGGATTGAGAGCCAAGCATCTGGCAGCCAGCGAAGAGGGGCAACAGGGCAACGAGCAAAGCGGAACGAACAGCAAACATTGAGTGGTCTCCAGACAAGTGTCGCCACGTTACTCAGCCTGCGGCGCCATCACAAGAGGATTAACCAACCTGATACGTCTGACCGGTTTGCAGTCCCTCTACACTTTTTGCGTAAGCCAGAGCCACTTCTGCCGCATGAACTGGCTTGAAGCCCCGAAAATAGGGCGCATAGTTGTCCATAGCTTCAACCAGTACGTTAGGGCTGACCGAATTGACCCGCATGCCGCGTGGCATTTCTATGGCTGCTGCCCGAACAAAGGCGTCGATGGCACCATTGACCAGGCTGGCCGACGCCCCTGCGCGTATCGGGTCGTGACTGAGGATACCGGTGGTAAACGTAAATGACGCGCCGTCGTTGGCGAACTCGCGGCCGATCAGCAGCAGGTTGACTTGGCCCATCAGTTTGTCCTGCAAGCCGAGGGCGAAATCGCTTTCAGTCATTTCGGCCAACGGCGCGAACTTCACATTGCCAGCGGCGCAAACCACTGCATCGAATCGGCCTATCCGTTCGAACAGTTTTCGGATCGATGCACTGTCACTAATATCCACATGCTCTTCTCCACTGTTGCGGCCGGCGCGAACAATCTCGTGACGTTGGGCCAGTTCCTGGGCGATGGCCGAGCCAATGGTGCCACTTGCACCAATCAATAAAATTTTCATGCTGTCACTCCGAAGATTCATTCATGGATGTCGAGTGGGCAGTGTAGGGTCGCTATTTGCCGTCGATAAGCGTGCTAATAGGCAACCTTTGGTTCTCATAGGGAAACAATAACAGTGAGCGAAATCGATGACCTTGCAGCCTTTGCGGTCTTGATCGACGCAGGCAGTTTTACTGCAGCAGCAGTTCGCCTGGGTTGCAGCAAAGGTTACCTGTCCAAGCGGATCAGCCAGATGGAGCAGGCTTATGGCGTGATGCTGCTGCACCGCAGCACCCGCAGTCTGAGTCTCACGTCGGCTGGCGCGGCGTTGTTGCCGCAAGGGCAGCAGTTGTTGGCCAGCATGGAGCGGGCGCGCAACATCGTTGAACTGATGCGCGATGACATGGTGGGTCAGGTGCGTGTCACTGCCCCCGTGTCTTTGGGAGAAACGTTTTTCGAAGGCCTGCTGATGGAGTTTTCGGCGCAGTACCCGCAGGTGAAAGTCGAGCTGGAGCTCAACAACGCCTTTCGTGACTTGCGCCGGGACGGCTTTGATCTGGCCATTCGTTCCCATGTGGCCAGTGATGAGCGACTCGTTGCCAAGCCGTTGCTCGCCATGCAGGAGCTGACCTGTGCCAGCAGCGCCTATTTACAACTTCATGGACAGCCGAACAGCCCCCATGAATTGATTGCCCACAGTTGCCTGCTCAACAGTCATTACAGTGGCCGCAACGAATGGCTTTATCACCAGAACCATGAGCTGACCCGTGTTCAGGTCAACGGTACGTTCGCCAGTAATCATTACGGGTTGCTGAAGAAGGCAGCGCTTGTCGGCGCGGGAATCGCCCGATTACCGTCGTACATGGTGCATGCGGAAATCAACGACGGTCGGTTGCACTGGCTGTTCCGTGACTACCAGACGAGTATTTCGCCGCTGTTTCTGGTGCATCCATACGAAGGGGAATTACCCAAGCGTATGCAGGTGCTGGCCGATTATCTGTTGGGCTGGTTTCAGCGCAGCAGTGCGGCGCTGGAGCGATTGGGGGTGGGGGATACCTGAAGCAGTCTGCAGCCTGAGTTGGAATGCAATCCCATGTGGGAGCGGTGCTTGCCCGCGATAAGAGCAACGCAATTCTGAAGTGAACCGCGTCCAGCCTTATCGCGGGCAAGCACCGCTCCCACAGGTTCTGCGCCATTCAATAAGATTGGCGTTAGCCGGGAGAGCGCTGTTGCAGCGAAGCATCAACCACCCAGATAGGCATCACGCACTTTCGGGTCGACCAGCAACTCTTCACCGGTGCCTTGCATGACCACACGGCCGTTTTCCAGTACGTAGGCGCGGTCAGCGATTTTCAAGGCCTGGTTAGCGTTTTGCTCGACCAGGAACACTGTTACCCCATCGCGACGCAGTTGTTCGACGATCTCGAAAATCTGCTGGATGATGATCGGCGCCAGACCCAGCGACGGTTCGTCCAGCAACAGCAGCTTGGGCTTGCTCATCAGCGCTCGGCCGATCGCGAGCATTTGCTGTTCGCCGCCGGACATGGTGCCGCCGCGTTGGTTGAAGCGTTCTTTCAGGCGGGGGAACAGGTGCAGGACTTTGTCCATTTGCTCCTGATAATCGCCTTTATCAGTGAAGAAACCACCCATGGCGAGGTTTTCTTCTACGGTCAGACGGGCAAACACGCGACGGCCTTCCGGGACTACGGCAATGCTTTTACGCATGATCACCGAGGATTCCAGACCGACCAGTTCTTCACCCATGTAACGGATGCTGCCACTGTGAGCCCGAGGCGAACCGCACAAGGTCATCAATAGTGTGGATTTCCCTGCGCCGTTGGCACCGATCAGCGTCACGATTTCGCCCTGACGCACGTCAACGTTGACGCCGTGCAAGGCCTGGATCTTGCCGTAGAAGGTGGAAACGTTTTCGAATTGCAGCATTTACGCTTCCCCCAGGTAGGCTTTGATCACGTCAGGATTGTCGCGGATTTGTTCCGGCGTACCGTCGGCCAACGGTGTGCCCTGGTTGATCACGACGATGTGGTCGGAAATGCTCATGACCAGCTTCATGTCGTGTTCGATCAACAGCACAGTCGCGTTGTGGTCGTTACGCAGTACGCCGATCAAGGCCTTGAGGTCTTCGGTTTCTTTCGGGTTCAGACCGGCAGCTGGCTCGTCGAGCATCAGAATGCGCGGGCGAGTCATCATGCAGCGGGCGATTTCCAGGCGGCGTTGCTGACCGTAAGCCAGCGTGCCAGCGGTACGGTTGGCGAATTCCTTGAGGTTGACCGCTTCCAGCCAGTGAGCCGCGTATTCCATGGCCTCTTGCTCACTGCGACGGAACGCCGGCGTACGGAACAGCCCCGACAGGAAGTTGGTGTTCAAGTGACGATGCTGGGCAACCAACAGGTTCTCCAGGGCAGTCATTTCTTTGAACAGGCGCACGTTCTGGAAAGTCCGCACCACGCCTTTGCGGGCGATCTCGTGACCGGCCAGCCCTTGAATCGGCTCGCCATCCAGCAGGATGGTGCCCGCTGTCGGCTTGTAGAAGCCGGTCAGGCAGTTGAACACCGTGGTCTTGCCAGCGCCGTTGGGGCCGATCATCGACACGACTTGTTTCTCATTGACGGTCAGGCCTACGCCGTTGACCGCCAGCAGACCGCCAAAGCGCATGCTCAGGCCGCTGACTTCGAGGATTGGGCGGCTCATTTGCGCAGCTCCATGTGTGGACGTTGCATGGGCAGCAGACCTTGAGGGCGCCAGATCATCATCAGCACCATCATGGCGCCGAACATCAACATGCGGTATTCGCTGAATTCACGCATCAGTTCAGGCAGCAGGATCATGACGATGGCTGCAAGGATGACGCCCAGTTGCGAGCCCATGCCACCCAATACGACGATAGCGAGAATGATTGCCGACTCGATGAAGGTGAACGACTCCGGCGTGATCAGCCCTTGGCGAGCGGCGAAGAAGCTGCCTGCGAAGCCAGCAAATGCAGCACCCAGAGTAAATGCCGACAGCTTGATGATGGTCGGGTTCAGACCTAGCGCACGGCAGGCGATTTCGTCTTCACGCAATGCTTCCCAGGCGCGGCCAATCGGCATCCGCAGCAGACGGTTGATCACGAACAGCGCAGCCAGGGCCAGCAGCAGTGCAACCAGATACAGGAAGATCACCTTGTTGATGGAGTTGTATGGCAACCCGAAATATTCGTGGAAGGTCTGCATGCCTTCAGCCGCTTTACGCTCGAAGGACAGGCCGAACAGGGTCGGTTTCTCGATGTTGCTGATGCCGTTAGGCCCACCGGTGAGGTCGGTCATGTTGCGCAGCAGCAAGCGAATGATTTCGCCGAAGCCCAAGGTCACGATGGCCAGATAGTCGCCGCGCAGCCGCAATACCGGGAAGCCCAGCAGAAAGCCGAACAGCGCCGCCATCATTCCCGCAATCGGCAGACAGATCCAGAAACCCAGGCCGAAGTAATGGGAGAGCAGGGCGTAGCTGTACGCACCTACGGCGTAGAAGCCGACATAACCCAGATCGAGCAGACCGGCCAGGCCGACCACGATGTTCAGGCCCAGGCCGAGCATCACGTAGATCAGGATCAGGGTGGCGATATCCACCGCGCCTCGTGAGCCGAAGAACGGCCAGACCAGCGCGACCAGCACCAGACCAAGAATGATCCAGCGCTGGGTCGACGGCAGGCTCAGAAAGTTGCTGGCCTTGGCTGGCACCAGTGGCATGTTTGGTGAGGAGCGCCAGGCGGCGGTGATCTGTTCATTGAACAGCACGCGCAGGAACATCGCGATGGCGCCAGCGATGATCACGCTGACGGTGGTGGTGCTGGCACCAATGACGGCCAGTTTGACGCCGACGATTTCCAGCTTCAGGCCGAACACCGGGTAGGCGACGGCCAGCACCAACAAGGCGCTGAAAAATGCCGATTTGAGATTCCTGATCATACTTTTTCAACCTCCGGACGGCCAAGCAGGCCGGTCGGCCGGAACAACAGCACCAAAACAAGAAGACCGAACGCCACCACATCCTTGTATTGGTCGCCGAAGATATCGGCGCCAAACGCTTCAGCCACACCGAGCACCAGACCACCAAGCATCGCGCCCGGGATACTGCCGATACCGCCCAGTACCGCTGCGGTGAAGGCTTTGATGCCGACCAGGAAACCTGCGTTGGGGTTGATCACGCCGTATTGCATGCTCAGCAGTACGGCAGCAACTGCCGCCAGCGCAGCGCCGATGACGAAAGTCAGGGCAATGATGTTGTTGGTATTGATACCCAACAGGTTGGCCATCTTGATGTCTTCAGCGCAGGCACGGCAGGCGCGGCCCAGGCGAGAGCGGGAGATGAACCAGGTCAGGCCAAGCATCGCGATCAGGGTCACGACGAAAATCAGTACCTGCATGTAGGAAATAACAACCTCATGAGTGCTGGCTGAGCCGAACACGAAGTTGCCGGGAATCAGGTTGGGGATCGATTTATCTTTGGAGTCTTGAGACAGCAAAACCGAGTTCTGCAAGAAGATCGACATACCAATGGCAGAAATCAGCGGAATCAGACGGTTACTACCGCGCAAGGGGCGATAAGCCACACGCTCGATGGAATAACCGTAGGCGCTGGTCACTACGATACTGGCGACAAACGCTGCGGTGATGACCAGTGGCAGGCTGTCCAGCCCCAGCATGGTCAAACCGGCAATGGCGATGAACGCGACGTAGGAACCGATCATGTACACCTCGCCGTGGGCGAAGTTGATCATGCCGATAATGCCGTAGACCATCGTGTAACCGATGGCGATCAAGGCATAGGTGCTGCCAATGGTCAGACCATTAACCAGCTGTTGGAAGAAGTGATAGATGTCTATCTCGGGCATTACAGCGTGCTCCTAAAAACCTGCTCAATGTTTCACTGGTGAAGTCTTTGGCCGCTTGCACGTCGTGGTATGTGTCCACGTTGGATACAAGCCCAGTGAATCACTGGTAACGGTTTCAAGATGTTCAGCGTCAGGTAGTCTTGTGGATCACCTGCGCTCGTAAAACAAAGCCCACTGCGGTTGCAGTGGGCTTTGGGTTCAACTTATAGCGAATGCTTACTTCACAGGCGCTTCAGTCTTGGTGCCGTCTTTGTGCCAGGTGTAGACCACGAATTTGAAGTCTTTCAGGTCACCTTTGGCGTCGAACGACAGCTCGCCGGTTGGCGTCTTGAAGGTGCCGGCGTGGATAGCTGCTGCCACTTTGTCAGTGTCTTCGCTTTTTGCAGCGGTGATGCCATCAGCGATCACTTGAACAGCTGCGTATGCCGGGAACACGAACGGGCCGCTTGGATCCTCTTTCTTGGCCTTGAACGCTTCAACCAGAGCCTTGTTGGCTGGATCCTGGTCGAACGAAGCAGGCAATGTGACCAGCAGGCCTTCGGACGCATCCTGAGCGATTTGCGAGATCGACGCGTTACCCACGCCTTCCGGACCCATGAAGCCAGCTTTCAGGCCTTTTTCCTGTGCCTGACGCAAGATCAGGCCCAGTTCCGGGTGGTAGCCGCCGTAGTAAACGAAATCGACGTTGGCTTGCTTCATTTTGGCAATCAGCGACGAGAAGTCTTTGTCGCCAGCGTTGATGCCTTCGAACAGAGCGACTTTAACGCCGTCTTTTTCCAGAGTCTGCTTGACTGCAGTGGCGATGCCTTCACCGTACTGTTGCTTGTCGTGGATGACGGCGACGGTTTTAGGTTTGACCTGCTTGGCGATGTACTCGCCAGCTGCCGGGCCCTGAGCGCTGTCCAGACCGATGGTGCGGAAGATCAGCTTGTAGCCACGTGCAGTGATTTCCGGGCTGGTAGCAGCCGGAGTCACCATGATGATGCCTTCGTCTTCGTAGATGTCCGAAGCCGGCTGAGTGGAGCTGGAGCACAGGTGGCCAATCACGAACTTGACGCCGTCGTTAACCACTTTGTTGGCTACCGCGACCGCTTGTTTAGGATCGCAAGCGTCATCGTATTCAACGGCTTCGAGTTTCTTGCCATCGACGCCGCCTTTGGCATTGATCTGCTCAATGGCCATTTTTGCGCCGCTGAACTGCATGTCACCGTACTGGGCAACTGCGCCGGTCTTTGGACCCGCGATGCCGATCTTGATGGTGTCTGCTGCGAACGAATGGCTGGCAACCCCCGCCATAACCAATGCGGCAAACAGCTTGGAAAGCTTCTTGGTACCCTTAGTCATGATGCTCCACTCTTGTGTTTTAATTTTTATAATCCTGATGCCTAGGCAGCGGGACCGGATTTTAAACACCGATCATGCCCCCGGCAAACTGTACCGGAACAGTTTAGAGCGCCGGTCATTAGCTTGAATAGCTAGCCACAGGGGACAAAAACGATCGATGTCGCTTAATTGAAAGAAAGATACATAATCATGCGGTTCGACCTGTCGAATCGACCTCTAAACCCCTGGATTTACTCATCTTCCCTGCAATCAATTACTTGTTTCTGGGTTTGTCTTGAGCGGACTCGGCGCTATTATTCGCGTCGATTTTCTTTTCGGTGAAACCCATGAGTGAAGAACCAAGCACCCTCTATGCCAAATTGCTCGGCGAGACGGCATCAATTACCTGGACGGAGCTACAGCCGTTCTTCGCCAAGGGTGCCCTGTTGTGGGTCGAACCCTCCCTGGATTTAATCGAAGTCGCCCAGGCTGTTGCTCAAAACGAGGCCGATAAAGTCAGCGCATGGCTTGCCAGTGGGGAGGTCGGCAAGGTTGCTGAAGCCAAGGCGCTAGAGCTTGTGGAGCGCGATCCGGTGCTTTGGGCAGTCGTAGTGGCACCTTGGGTGTTGATCCAGGACAGGGCGCCTGCTTAGTTAGTGATCTTTTTTGGTGCGCGATGTGGGATTTAGGTGGGAAGTCTGGTAACCGAGCGGGTGCTGGGGTAGCGAAATCTCTCACAGGGTCGCACGGAACCTGTTGGAGCGGTGCTTGCCCAGCGATAAATCTGGACGCGGTTCGCTTTGGATCGCGTCCAGCCTTATCGCGGGCAAGCACAGCTCTCACAGGATCGGTGCTCGCCTAAAAGTCACTGCGTCTTACTTAATGCTGTAATCCGTCTTGCCCGTATGCTGGTTCAGTGAAATGACCCGGGTTTTGCCGATGCGATGACGATAGATCTCGCGCAGGTATTTGACGGCCTTCTTCACGCTCTCGCGGGAGATACGAATGTCATTGATAGAGACAAACTTGGATTTGTCTTCGATCAACTCGCGGTACTTCTTCTCATACATCGGTTTGATCGCATACCAGTTGGTATCGAGGATCTTGGCCGGGTTTTCGTATTCATTCAGCAGTTCATCAATACGGTCTTCGTCGAACTCATCGCTGATGATGAAGTCCAGAATCGCGTTGTCCAGTGTGTCGTCGAAACGGTACTGGTTTTTGGCGAAGCAGCGTTTGATGAACGCCACGATCAGGGTCAGGAAGTCGTCCGACAGGCACGGGCTTTTCGCGATCAGGGTGGTCAGCGACAGGTTGGCCGACGCGCCGATCACCAATGCATAGCGCTTGAGTGTCGTATTGGGGAACAGGCTGTTCAGGTGCGTCTTGAGGCGGTTCAGGTCCATGTAGGACAGCTTGTAGTCCTTGGGCAACGAGACGATGGACACCACCGACGAGCAGTTCTTGAAGAAGTGCAGGTCATGCAGCGCCGCTGCGTCGTAGCCGGAGGTCTTGTACTGGTCCAGTGCTGCGCGATAGCGCTTGGACTCGATCGGTAACAGACTGATGCCTTCAATGGCCTGGGTCACTTTGTTGAAGTGCGGCAGGTCAATCGAACGGAAGAACAAATCGTCGATGTTGAGGCGTGCCGGTTCTTTCTCGAACACCTTGAATTTGTCTGAGCCGGGAACCGGGCTTTCTGGAACCACGGATTCGGCGTAGGCAATCGCTACCGGGCCGGCCAGACTCATGAACAAGTCGTTGGCATCCAGACGAATCGTCTCGCCGATATCGATGCCTGCGCGTCGGAAGTAGTTCTGATCGTAGTCAGTCGTTACCGCCTGAGCGGTGAGAATGTTGAAGATCTGCTGCGAGATGTACTGGTTGGCGTGACGCTCCATGGCGTTCACGTCGATGTTGTCGATGTTGCCGTCGTCGCTTGCTTCGGCATAACGCATGATGTCGTTGGAGATCAGCATCATGGCGTTCCATGGGCGAATGCGGCCCATGACGCTGGCTTCGCTACTGTCTTCGTTCTCGAAGTTGTACGAGAAGTCCCACTCTTCCGACAGGTACTTGCACAACAAGCGACCGGCGTTGATGTGCAGGGCTTCGGACATTTCGCTGCGGTGATCGGAAATGTTCGGCAGCACGCAGATGCCGCTGGTGAAGATCGGTTCGAACACGAAGGACCGGCCACGCTTGCTGTCGTTTTCGTCAGTAGGCTTGGTGTCGAAGGTCTTGTTCATGTACGAGAATTGCTGCGCCAGACCGAACTCCGAAGCCATGCCCGAACCGGTGCCGCCGCCCGCACTGAAAATGTAGAAGTACAGACGCGACTGGTTGGCTTTGATGCCGCACGAATCGATCAGGTACGAGTGGATCAGCTTCCAGTCAGCGCTGGAGAAGTGGTTGGTGTCCTTGTTCAGGATGATCTTGGCCAGGTATTGACCAAGGATCGGGGCATTACCCGCACCGCCGGCATGGACCTCAGAGAGGTCCATGATTTTCATTTTGCTGTAGTCGTTGATGAATCCGCTTTTCTCGCCTTTGCGCGAGAAGCGGATACGACCTGCGATGTCCTTGTCCAGATCGCCGAGCATGACCAGTGGCTCAACCAGAAAGACAGGCTTGCTCGCTTTGTTCTGCACCAGTCGCAGGTTGTTACGGATCCAGCGACCAGGGCTGTAGCGTTTGTCTTCGCTCAGGCGATCTTCGTTCTCGAACTGGTTGAGGTAGAACTTGCGCGCGTTATAGACCAGTTCAGCGACGTCCAGCGCAATGTTCGAACCGCAGCGACCCAGACCGATCAGGCATACCGACGGGAACTGCTGTTCACTGCGCAGGACGTTGTCTTCGATATGAATGGACTGCGGAAAAACTGTATCGCGCAGACCGTCAAGGTTATCCAGGATGCGATCAGTGTCGGTTTCGGTGAAATACATGTACTGCTGAGCGGGGATTGGCTTGGGCTGATAGTAGGTGCCGGGGAGGCCTGCGGCCTTCTCTGCAGCGGCTGCGCTCAACGGTCCGGATATCACGCCAGCAGCATCATTTTTATTGGTCATCGTGCGCCATTTGCCTGGAGGAGGCGGCGATGGAGTGAGTCTCATCGCGCCATCACGGAAAGAGAAATTACGACTTTACAGTGCACTTTTCCCAGGGGCGATAGGGGAAAACCCCTACACGTGAGCCGGGGCACTTTCTGTCTGGTCCAGAAAATGGATCGGCGGATAACCGGTAAACTTTAATCGTTTAGCTATCACGGGTTGAACCGTGGCTCGATTTTGTTGTCGTGCTGCGGAGGATCACTGACCTAGCGTGCGGGTCCATGACTCCATTTTTCCGGTAAGGAGCCGTGCTGAAGGGGCTTCGCGGATGCCGAAGTGACTGCTTTACGCTGGTTGAGTTTCTGCACCAGCGGTACCAGTTGCTCCAGAGGCTGTGGCCTGCTGACCAGATAACCCTGAATGTAATCGCAGCCATAGCGGGTGAGAAACTCCTTCTGCTGAGAGGTCTCGACGCCTTCGGTCACGACCTTTAACCGCAACGTATGAGCCATCACGATGATTGCCTGAACGATCTCCATGTCCTGAGAAGAGCCGGGGATATCGGCAATGAACGAGCGGTCGATCTTGACCGTGTCCAGCGGCAGGCGTTTTAGATACGCCAGGGATGAATAGCCGGTGCCGAAATCATCGATGGAAAGGGAGACACCCAGGCAGCGTATTTGCTTGAGCAGGCCAATGGTGTTGCTGATGTTGCCCATCAGCGCATTTTCGGTGACTTCCAGCTCCAGGCGCCGTGCTGGAACGTTGGTTTGCCTCAGGGTGCGCTGGATATCATCGATCAGATCATCCCGGGTCAGGTTGAGCGCTGAGCAATTGACCGCAATGATCAGATCGTCCAGACCATCACCGGACAGGCGGCTCAGGTCGAGACACGCACGGCGTAATACCCAATTATCGAGATCTGCGATCAAGCCGTTGGTCTCGGCGATTTCAATGAAACGTTCCGGGGTCAGCAGGCCATGCTGTGGATGTTGCCAGCGCACCAGCGCTTCGAGCTTCGCCACACGGCCGGTACTGAGGTCGACGATCGGCTGGTAGAAGACCTGCAGACCGTTTTCTTCCAGCAGCGCGTTGCGCAGCTCTTCTTCCAGTTGCAGTTCGAGGCTGGCCTTGGTCTTGAGGTTTGGGCTGAAAAAG
This sequence comes from Pseudomonas caspiana, assembly GCF_040224095.2. NCBI lineage: Bacteria > Pseudomonadati > Pseudomonadota > Gammaproteobacteria > Pseudomonadales > Pseudomonadaceae > Pseudomonas > Pseudomonas caspiana. The sequence continues at coordinate 1,171,783 of NZ_CP167995.1, forward strand.
TGCAGTCGGTTGCGACCATTGCCTTTGGATTGATAAAGCGCGAGGTCGGCGTGCTTGAGTAACTCGTCGCAGGTCTGGCCGTCCTGAGGGAAAATACTGATGCCAATGCTGGTGGTCATGACCATATGCCGTCCGGCCAGTGCAATGGGTTCCTTCATTTTCAGCATGATGCGACTGGCTAACTGCTCGGCCTCTTCATAGTTATGTAGGCTGATTAGCACACAGAACTCATCACCGCCGAAGCGAGATACCACGTCATCGCCACGTGTCGCACTGCGAATGCGGTCTGCAATGGCCTTGAGCAGATCGTCGCCAGCGTCATGGCCAAGGCTGTCATTGATGCGCTTGAAGTGATCAATGTCGAGAAACATCACTGCCAGCATGCCACCGTTGGCGCTATGTTCGCTCAGCTTCTCCGTAAAGGTCTGGTTGAAGCCGCGACGGTTGATCAGGTTGGTCAGCGGATCGTAATGCGCAACCTGCTGCAAAGACATCCGCGCCTGGTCGAGCTGACTGAGCAGTGCATTCACGCGACGCAGGTCGTGTTCCTTGCTTTGCAGCTTTTTGTCTGCCATCGAAGCGCTGAGGCTGCCCGCGATGATCAACAGGGCGATGATTGCGATGGTCAGACCCAGCTGCATGGCGTTTTCCGGGGGCGCCGATTGCAGAGGGGCGCCTTCTGGCAGGACCAGGTTAAGCGACCACATGCCGATCATGTGGGTACCCAGCAAACCTGCGCCGAGCAGCATGCTCGCGCCGTACTTGAGCATTTGGTGGAACATGCCGCTGCCCTGACGCAAATACCCGGGCATGAGCAAGAACACTGCGCCACACAGAATGGCCATCAGAATCGACAGGCCAAAGGGGCCGGGCTGGTAGTACTGGATGGCAGGCGAGCGCAATGCCGACATGCCGACGTAATGCATGATGACCACGCCAAGACCAATGCCGATAGCGCTAAGCAGCCATTGGCCTGGCCCCAGCACTTCCTGGCTAATGGCTTTGATCGCGAACGCGCCGGCAATCGCTGCAATAAACAAAGAGGCAATGGTCGTGGGGAGGTCGTAACTGGCCTTTATCGGCGTTTCAAAGGCGAGCATGCCGATGAAATGCATGGCCCAGGCACCACCCGCCAGACACAAGGCGCCGAGCACTTGCCAGCGTTGCCGACTCAGGTGGTTTTCCGAATGGATGATGCGCTCGCCGATATCAAGTGTGGCCAGGCATGCGGCTGAAATGACGCCGAATGACAGCGCCATGAGAAACAAATTGTGAGTACAGTCCAGTAACAGCATCCCGTCGTGAGATTGACCGGACATCAAGTGCAAACCAAGCCATTCCATAGCGGGCCCCATGTGTTCAATACCAGGGTCGCCAAGATCCAAAGGTGGTGGCGATTTGCTTCGAGTATAGGAGCTGAGACGGGTGTGCCAACTGGAAAGCGGCGAGGGGTCCAATCAATTTGGAATTAATCAGATAGCTAAAAGTTATATAGGTCTGACTTCGTAACGATGCCGGGTCATTTCTTCCGCGAATGTTGGCAGACACTCAGCGGCAGTCCGCCTAGATTGACTAGCGCCGGTTTGAGCGCCATATGCACCGCATAACAATAAAAAGGGAGCATTACCATGCAAGGCACCCCGCAGCCTCTGTCCCCACAGGCGTCCAACGCCTGGCGCGTTTTGTTTCTGTTGTTTCTGGCCAATCTGTTCAATTTTTTTGATCGGACCATTCCGGCGATCATCATTGAGCCCATCCGCATGGAATGGCACTTGAGTGATTTCCAGTTGGGCATCATCGGCACCGCGTTCACGCTGGTGTATGCCATCGCCGGGTTGCCGCTCGGACGCATGGCTGATAATGGCTCGCGCAAGAAAATCATGGGCTGGGGGTTGGCCGTGTGGAGCGGGCTGACAGCGGTCAACGGGTTGGCGGGCAGTTTTTGGACCTTCCTGTTGGTACGAATGGGCGTCGGCATTGGCGAGGCCAGCTATGCGCCAGCGGCCAACTCATTGATCGGTGACCTGTTCCCTGCTCACCGGCGTGCACGAGCCATGGGGATTTTCATGCTGGGGCTGCCGTTGGGATTGCTCTTGGCGTTCTTCACCATCGGTGCGATGGTCACCGCTTTCGACAGCTGGCGGGCGCCGTTTTTCATTGCTGCCGTGCCGGGTTTGGTGCTGGCGGTGTTCATGTTTTTCATTCGCGAGCCAAAACGTGGCGCGGCAGAAAGCGTGCGCATGTCAGAGGAAAAAATCGATAAACCGATCCGGCGCGTGCTGTCGGTGCCGACCTTTGGTTGGCTGGTGTTAGCCGGGCTGACCTTCAACTTTGCGACTTATGCCTGCAATTCGTTCATGGTGCCAATGCTGCAGCGTTATTTTCTGCTGCCTTTACATGACGCTGCGGTGGCGACCGGGGTTATCGTCGGTGTCACCGGGCTTGTTGGCTTGACGCTGGGTGGTTGGGTCGCGGACAAGCTGCATCAGCGCTTTGCCAATGGTCGTTTGTTGTTCGCTGCCGGCAGCATGCTGATTGCGACCCTTGCGACAGGGTACGCCTTGCACGCGGGGCGAATTGAAATCGGTGTATTTGTCGGTGTGTTCAGTCTGGGATGGTTGTTTGCCTACAACTTCTATACCTGCGTCTATACCGCGATTCAGGACGTGGTCGAGCCTCGCTTGCGCGCTACGGCGATGGCGTTGTTCTTTGCCGGGCTGTATTTGTTGGGTGGTGGATTGGGGCCGGTGGTTGTCGGCTTACTGTCCGACCATTTCGCGCATTCGGCCATGGCTGCCGCCGGGGCTGAGCAAATGAGTGAGGCATACAAGGCGGTTGGTCTGCACGATGCGATGTACCTGATCCCGGTGGCGCTATTCATGACGCTGGTGTTTTTGTACCTGGCGTCGCGGTGTTTCAGTCGGGATGCGGCGAGGATGAAGGCGGGGATGGCGGCGGATGAGCCGGTAGCTTCTATTGCTTAAAGACCGCAGCGCTTCAATCGCGGGCAAGCACCGCTCCCACAGGAAATCGCGTTCTTCCTGTGGGAGCTGAGCTTGCTCGCGATAAGATCGCGGTGATTTAAGGTCAGCCCGCCACCAATACCCGAATCGCCTCAAGGCGCAACGCTGCCTTGTCCAGCATGGCTAGCCCTTGTTCGCGCTGTTCGCGCAACGCAACCAATTCGCTGTCGCGTACGGTTGGGTTGACGGCTTGCAGGGCGGTCAGGCGAGCCAGCTCTTCTTCGGTGTCCGCCGCCAGACGACGCTGTGCTTCGGCGACGCGTTCGGCGTGTTTCGGGGCGATCTTCGCTTCACCGGCGTTGATGCGCGGGTTGAGCGCGTCACGCTGTGCCTGGATGAACTTGTTGGCGCTGGCCCGAGGCACGCTTTCCAGTTGATCATTCAGAGTCGTGAAGGAAACCCGACCCGACAGGTCGTTGCCGTTGCTGTCGAGCAGGCAGCGCAGGGCAGCCGGTGGCAAGTAGCGACCCAATTGCAGCGAGCGCGGCGCAACCACTTCACTCACATACAACAGTTCCAGCAACACGGTGCCGGGCTTGAGCGCCTTGTTCTTGATCAGTGCCACTGCGGTATTGCCCATGGAGCCGGACAACACCAGATCCATGCCGCCTTGCACCATCGGGTGCTCCCAGGTGATGAACTGCATGTCTTCACGAGACAGCGCCTGGTTGCGGTCGTAGGTGATGGTCACGGCTTCGTCGTCACCCAGCGGGAAGCTGGCGTCGAGCATTTTTTCGCTTGGACGCAGAATCAGGGCGTTTTCCGAATGGTCTTCACTGTCGATGCCGAACGCATTGAACAGGGTTTCCATGTAGATCGGCAGGGTGAACTGATCATCCTGCTCCAGAATGGCCTCGACCAACGCTTCGCCTTCGCCAGCACCGCCAGAGTTGAGTTCCAGCAGACGGTCGCGACCGGTGTGCAGTTCGCTTTCCAGGCGCTCGCGTTCGGTACGTGCCTCGTTGATCAGCTTTTGCCATTCATCGTCATCACCGCTTTCCAGCAACGGCAGCAGGCGTGGGCCGAACTGGTGTTGCAGGGCGTTGCCGGTCGGACAAGTGTTCAGGAACGCGTTCAGCGCTTCGTGATACCACTGGAACAGACGCGCTTGCGGGCTGGTTTCCAGGAACGGTACGTGCAGCTCGATGGTGTGTTTCTGGCCGATCCGGTCCAGACGACCGATACGCTGCTCAAGCAGGTCCGGGTGCGATGGCAGATCGAACAGCACCAAGTGGTGAGCGAACTGGAAGTTACGACCTTCACTGCCGATTTCCGAACAGATCAGGACCTGAGCACCGAACTCTTCATCAGCGAAGTACGCAGCAGCGCGGTCGCGTTCGAGAATGTTCATGCCTTCATGGAACACGGTGGCCGGAATGCCGGAGCGCACGCGCAGGGCGTCCTCCAGATCCATGGCCGTTTCGGCGTGGGCGCAGATCACCAGCACCTTGACGCGCTTGAGCATTTTCAGGGTATCGATCAGCCAGTCGACACGCGGATCAAACTTCCACCAGCGCTCTTCTTCGCTGGCGTCCGGTTGTGCCTGGAAGCTGACTTCCGGGTACAGGTCGGCGTGTTCGCCAAGCGGCAGCTCCAGGTATTCAGCCGGGCAGGGCAGTGGATATTGATGCAGCTTGCGTTCCGGGAAGCCTTGCACGGCGGCGCGAGTGTTACGGAACAGCACGCGGCCAGTGCCGTGGCGGTCGAGCAATTCGCGGATCAGACGCGCACTGGCTTCTTCGTCGCCGTCGTTGACGGCTGCCAGCAGGGTGTCGCCTTCAGCGCCCAGGAAACCGTGAATGGTCTTGTGCGCTTCAGGTGAGAGACGACCTTTGTCGAGCAGCTCCTGCACGGCCTCTGCAACCGGGCGATAGTTTTCGCTTTCGGCGCGGAATGCATGCAGGTCGTGAAAACGGTTCGGGTCAAGCAGGCGCAGACGCGCGAAGTGGCTGTCCTGGCCCAGTTGTTCCGGGGTTGCGGTCAGCAGCAGTACGCCGGGGATGACTTCAGCGAGTTGCTCGACCAGCGAGTATTCAGGGCTTGCCTTGTCTTCGTGCCAGACCAGATGGTGAGCTTCGTCCACCACCAGTAGATCCCACCCCGCGGCAAACAGTGCGTCCTGAGCTTTCTCGTCATCAACCAGCCATTCCAGCGCAACCAGCGCCAGTTGGGTGTCTTCGAACGGGTTGCTGGCATCGCTTTCGATGAAGCGCTCTGCATCGAACAGTGCGACCTGAAGGTTGAAGCGGCGGCGCATTTCCACCAGCCATTGGTGCTGCAGGTTCTCCGGAACCAGAATCAGGATGCGGTTGGCGCGGCCCGAAAGCAGTTGGCGGTGGATGACCAGACCGGCTTCGATGGTCTTGCCCAGACCTACTTCGTCCGCCAGCAAAACCCGTGGCGCAATGCGGTCGGCCACTTCGCGGGCGATGTGCAACTGGTGCGCAATCGGCTGCGCACGCACGCCACCGAGGCCCCAGAGAGAGGACTGCAACTGGCGGCTGGTGTGTTCCAGGGTGTGATAACGCAGGGAGAACCAGGACAGCGGATCGATTTGCCCGGCGAACAGGCGGTCAGTCGCCAAGCGGAACTGGATGAAGTTCGACAGCTGGGTTTCCGGCAGGGTGACGGCTTCGTTCTGCGCGTTGAGGCCGTGGTAAACCAGCAGGCCATCGACGTCATCGACCTCACGAACGGTCATCTTCCAGTTTTCGAAGTGAGTGATCACATCGCCTGGGGAAAAGCGCACACGAGTCAGTGGTGCATTTCGCAGTGCGTACTGGCGCGTGTCGCCAGTGGCCGGGTAGAGCACGGTCAACAAGCGGCCGTCCTGTGCCAGAACGGTGCCCAAACCCAGCTCGGCTTCGCTGTCGCTAATCCAGCGTTGCCCCGGTTGATACTGCTGCGCCATGCTGCCTGTCTCCCGCTTTGAAAAAGCCGACTATGTTAACGGAACGCGCTGCCGAGGCCAAAGGTGCAGTGACAAAACACCTGTATTTAAACGCCCTTGCAACAATTTAAGCCTGTTAAAGGCACTAGTTGCCAAAAACAGAGTCGAAAGTTTCTCATTTACGGGGTCAAGTCGGTAGGCACTTGGCCGACATCCACTCAAAAGGAGAACTAATAATGCTGCAACCGATGCTTCCCCTGAGTGTGGTACCCGTGACTTCGCAACTGGATCCGGCCCGGCAGGTACCTGACATTCCTCCTGTCGCACCGGTACAGCCAAGTTCCAGCGAAACCAACATCGACTTGCGCAATGAGGAAGAAGAGCGCAACGCCTGGTTGCTGCGTGAAGAACACGCCCGTCACGAAGAGCAGCAACGTCGTCGCGAAGAAGGGGCCGATGAGCCTGAGCATCTGGCAATCCCTGGTGTTGCCCTGAACGCGGACAACACCGTGCCAGTAGTGCCACTGATTGATGATGAACCGCGTCAGGGGCTTTGGGTCGACGTGCAGGTCTAGGTTGTTTTCCGCCGTCCGTTGCTCATTGCGCGCAATGCCGTGAGCAACGTGTCTATCTCGCTTTCAGTATTCAGATGACTCACGGATATCCGTGCGATGTTGCCCAGTCCTCTAGCCTGCATATCCAGCGGCGTGTAAGCCACGCCATTGGCGCCGATGTTTATCCCTTTCGTTGCTAACTCCTTTTTAATCTCCAAGGCGTCCCAGCCTTCCAGCGTGAAAGACACCAGCCCCGATTGCTCGGGCGCTGCGCCGCAATCCTGTAGCTTGAGTCCTACGACTTCTGTCATCCGCTCGCGCAGCAACGATGCCAAGTGCTGAATGCGTTGTCGGATAGGCCCTACGCCCAATGCTTCCACTTCGCTCAATGCGTTATTCAAACCGGCGATCAGCGTCAGCGACATTTCGCTGGTTTCAAAGCGTCGAGCGTCGTTGCGGGGCGTAAAGCTTTCGCCTTTTCTGGGCGCAGAAAGAACGTCAACGAACGGCGGCTGAAGCTTTTCGACGAAACCCTCGCGGATGTACAGCAAGGCCGTGCCCCGAGGGCCGCGCAAGAATTTGCGGCAGGCCCCTTTGAGCACGTCGCAACCCAGCGTCTGAACATCGACGCCGATTTGCCCCAATGCCTGGCCTGCATCGATGAAGTAAGGAATGCCGTACCGCTTTGCCACTGCGCCGATGGCTGCAGCCGGGTTGATCAGGCCGCCGTTGGCCGGTAGCCATGTCAGAGAGATCAAACGCACACGTTCATCGATCATGGCCTCGAGTGCTGGCACTGATACTGCGCCGTTCTCGTCGCAGGGGATAACTTCCAGGCTCGCCCCGGCGGCGAAGGCCTGGGCCATGCAAGCCAGGTTGCCGCCCCATTCGTGACGCCCGACCAGAATGCGGTCCCCGCGCCGCCAGGGGCCCAGTGCGCTGAAGGCCATGCCCCAGGCAGCAGAGCCGCTGCCCAGAAAAGCAATGGAGGAGGGCGCGCAGTTGATCAGCCGCGCAGCGGTGTTGCGGGCGTTTTCCAGAAGAGTCTCGCCCTGCGCGGCGGCTTCCATCGGACCTTGGCTGGCTTCGCGGTTCATTTGCGCGATCATGGCCGTCACAGTCGCCTGGCTGGGTAACGAGGCGCCGGAATGATTGAAGTGGATCACTCGCTGGCAACCCGGTGTCGCGGCCCGTAGTGCCTGAACCTGCGTCTCGGTCAAAAGCCCGGTCATGAACGTAGCTCGAAGATGGCATCCGTCTCAACGGCAACACCAGCGGGCAGGCTGGAAACACCAACCGACGTGCGAACGTGCCGACCGGCTTTGCCAAGCACGCTGACCAGCAGGTTCGAGGCACCGTTGCCCACTGCTCCCTGGCGTGTGAAATCACTGGGGCAGGCAACAAATACGCCCAGCCTCACCAGCCGAAGCAGTTTTGACAGATCATCGCCAATCACCGAGTCCAGTTGGGCGAGCAAACCCAGCGCTGCCAGTTCCGCCGCAGCCATGCCTTGCTCTTCGCTCAGCGTGTCACCTACTCGGCCGATGAAGGCGGGCTGGCCGCTGAGCATGGGAATTTGTCCCGACACATACAGCATGTTCTGGCTGACCACTGTGCTGACGTAGTTGCCAGCGGGGTTGTCCGGGGCTGGAAGTTGCAGGTCCAGTTTTGCGAGTTGTTCGCGCAAGCTGTTAGTCATCGGGCGTTCTCCTTAAAGGTGAGCGCACAATGAAAGGCGGCGATCAGTCCGACAAACTGAAAGATTTCACCCTACGTATCGATATCGCTCAATCATCCTCGCGGCACACTGCAATCAACCAGTTGGCGAAGCGTTGCGCCGTGTCTCCCAACGGCTGGTCGCCGGTTACCAGCCAGTAACCGATTTCCCCGTCGTAGACAGCGTCGGGCAGCAGTTGCACCAGAGAGCCGTCCTGCAAACGCCGCTTGATCAAGCGATCACGGCCCATGGCGATGCCTTGTCCGGCGACCGCAGCTTCCACCACGATGTTGTAGTCATGCAGCATCAGGCTTGGCAGTTGGCTGATATCCACGCGCAGTTGTTTCGCCCAGTCCAGCCATTCGAACGGAATGGTCGCTTGCGCGGTGAGCAGCGGGCCGGGTGCAAGCGCTGGTTGTTTGAGGTCGCGTTGCGTTTCGAGCCAATGGGTTTTGTATTGCGGGCTGCACACAGGGGAAAGGCGTTCATTCATCAAGCGCATTGCGTTGACGTTGGGCCAGCCACCTTTGCCGTAGCGGATCGCGATCGCAACCTCGCCGCCTGCCACGTCGGCCAGGTCATAGGACGGCACCAGCTCGACGCGGATATCGGGATTGGCCGAGATGAAACCGGAAAGCCGCGGTGCCAGCCACATCGTTGCAAACGAAGCGAGCAGGCCGATGCGCAGTACGCTGGGGGCCGGGGCGGTGTGGCGAATAACGCGAGTCGCTGCGGCAATGCCTTCCAGTGCTTGTCGAACCTGTAGCTGATAAGCGCGTCCGGCTTCGGTCAGTTCAATAGCGCGAGTGCGACGGATAAACAGACGGCATTCGAGAAACGCCTCCAGCTTGTGCACCTGATGGCTCAAAGCGCTTTGCGTCACTGACAATTCGCGTGCGGCATTGACGAAACTCAGATGCCGCGCCACGGCTTCAAAGGCGCGCAGCGTCAGCATCGGCGGTAAATCGCCATGCAGGGCTGGTTGTGGCAAAGACTCTGTAAGGGGCGGTTGCACGGATATCCGGTCCTTTGATAAGCAGCGCTGAGTGCAATTGTGCCGTCAAAAATGGGGCAAACGTGAATCAATGCGGTTTTCTCGTCAGATAGCCACTGGTCATGGTCACTGCGATTGCGCATTATTGACCCCACTTCCCAGTGTTCGAGAGTTGTTGGTCATGAGCGCAGATGAAAACCTGATCGACCTGGGCGCCGAGCGCGCCAAGCGTGTACACGATCTGAACGACAAACGCCTCAACGAAATGCGCAATGCATTCGAACAGGCGATGCCCTTGGCTAAGGCTAAGAAAAAGTCGAAAAGCAAACCCAAGAAACGCTAGGCATCCGCACCGAAGTGCAATTTCTGCAGGAGCTGCCGAAGGCTGCGAAGGCTGCGAAGGCTGCGAAGGCGTCGTACCTGACACCGCGCCATTCTTAGCCTTCGGCGGCTCCTACAGCTTTCTGTCGAATCTCTTTATAGCCTTGACCCGAATCAGTTTCCGCACGCTCGTGAAGAGAGTGTGGTGCTATTGATTTGGGTCAATTCCTATTTGTGCGCCACTGGTTAATCTAGCCCCATCGAACAGGGACATTCAGCGCAGGAGGCACGGTTATGTTTTTCGACAATGTGGTAGTGGCCGGAGTCGTAACCGTGGGCCTGATGCTGGTGTTCTTCGCAGGCTTCGGACTATTCATCTGGAAGGACTCGAAAAAACGCAAATAAGGCAGAGGCCTTCCAATAAAAAGAGCACGCAAGGCATTTTGGGCGACTTCGGTCGCCCTTTTTTTTTGCTTTTTTTTGATCGGCTATATCTGTAGGAGCTGCCGAAGGCTGCGAAACGGTCGTTCTGACACACCGCCTTCGCAGCCTTCGGCAGCTCCTACAATGCTCCGTATCAGCCGATGCTGATCGCTGGCAGTGTCGTCAACGTCACGGTCTGCTGCTTACGTGGCGCGAGAATTTCCGCTTCGCCATCCACCACCAGCTCATCACGCTGATTGAAGACACGCGTCGCAATGCGCACGCGGAATTTAGGCATTTTTTCCAGAATTTCCAAACGCACGGTCAACGTGTCACCCAGTTTGACCGGCTTTTGAAAGCTCATCTGCTGACCCAGATAAATAGTGCCCGGCCCAGGCAGCTCGCAAGCGACGGCAGCGCTGATCAATGCGCCGCTGAACATACCGTGGGCGATACGCTCTTTGAACATGGTTGAGGCTGCGTACTCAGCGTCCAGGTGAACCGGGTTGTGGTCGCCGGACATTGCCGCGAACAGCTGAATGTCGCGTTCTTCAACGGTCTTGCTGTAACTGGCGGTCTGGCCGACTTCAAGGACTTCGTAAGGTGTATTGGTTACCTGGGTCATGGGTGATCCTGAAAATTGAATATTGATGTCAAACGCAGTTTTGCCAGCCTGGCGTGGCGCATTTCAGTGCGGCTCGGTGCACTTCGTTTACTCTGCCCGACGCGGTCTTGGCTGTAGCAGCGCTTGTTTCAGCCAGTCGATTACATCACGGGTGACTTCATCACGGTTGGTTTCGTTGAGCACTTCATGCCGCGCTTGCGGGTAGATCTTCAGTTGTAACATCTGATGGCCTGCCGCGACCAATGCGTCGGCAAGATCTTTCAGACGCTTGCCATCACTCACCGGATCACATTCGCCGCCAATTACCAGCAACGGCAAGCCAGGGTCGATTTGCGCCAGGTTCGATGCCTTACTGATTTGCTGCAGGCCGCCGAGCATATCCAGCCAGAGCTGATTGGTGCAGCGAAATCCACAAAGCGGGTCGAGCGCATATTTGTCGACCTCCTGCGCATCGCGGCTGAGCCAGTCAAAACAGGTGCGTACCGGTTTGAACGCTTTGTTGAATGAGCCGAACGACAGCCATTCGATCAGTGCACTGCGTCCCTTGGCGCCCTGGCGAAAGCTCTCCATTCGGGCAATCAGGCGAGCCGCGCGATAAAAGGTGGCTGGCTGAAAATTGGACCCACTGAGAATCGCGCCCTGCAAGCCAGCGCCGTGATGCTGCAAATACGCCTGAGCGACATAGCTGCCCATACTGTGGCCGAGCAAGAAGACCGGCACTCCCGGATAGCGTTGGCTGATGGCCTGAGCGACGCTGGCCAGATCGCCAACCACCTTCGCCCAGCCTTGTTCATCGGCATAATGCCCAAGGAGGCCCTGATCCGCTGTCTTGCCATGACCGCGCTGGTCATGGGCGTACAAGGCAAATCCGGCCTCGGCCAATGCGAGACCAAAGCGTGCATATCTGCTGCTGTGTTCGGCCATGCCATGGGACAGCATGACCACCGCTTCAGGCTCGCCTTCAGGTAGCCATACATTGACGTAAACGCGGCTTTGGTCACTGGCGTCGAGCCAGAACGGCTGATGTTTCATGACAACTCCCAAGGCTGAATGGACAGCGTTAAAACGTCCTGTTCAGGGAGTGTAGAGTGGCTGATGAATCGCAGACCGACCAGCTCTGTAATTCATGGTAATGATGTCGCCCCCTTCTATATTTGCCTTCCGTGTTTTAGCTGCTAACGTCCGGCAAGTTCCCGCGTCATGGCCGCGGGCCAGACAATCTCAGGTAAGAGGACAAAAACAAATGCAACCTGATTTCTGGAAAGACAAGCGACCGGCAGGCGTCATTTGCGAAGTAGACGTGCACGCGTACACGTCGGTCGTTGAGGTTTTCGAGCGCAGCTGTCGCAAATTTGCCGACCGCCCGGCATTCAGCAACATGGGGGTAACCCTGACCTACGCCGAGCTGGATCGCCACTCGGCCGCCTTTGCGGCGTGGTTGCAGCAGCACACCGAACTCAAACCGGGTGATCGCATCGCCGTCCAGATGCCCAACCTCCTGCAATACCCCATCGCAGTTTTCGGTGCGTTGCGGGCCGGCTTGATCGTGGTCAATACCAACCCGCTGTACACCGCTCGGGAAATGCGCCACCAGTTCAAGGATTCTGGCGCTCGCGCGCTGGTGTATCTGAACATGTTCGGCAAGCTGGTTCAGGAAGTGCTGCCGGACACCGACATCCAGTACCTGATCGAAGTGAAAATGGGCGACATGCAGTCGACAGCCAAGGGCTGGCTGATCAATACCATTGTCGACAAGGTCAAGAAACTGGTCCCGGCCTATCACTTGCCGCAAGCCACCCGCTTCAAGGCGGCGTTGCATCTGGGCCGTGGTCATCAATTGAACCCGGTGCCGCTGCAACTCAGTGACGTTGCGGTGCTGCAATACACCGGCGGCACGACTGGCCTGGCCAAGGGCGCGATGCTCAGTCATGGCAATCTCGTCGCAAACATGCAGCAAGTCCACGCTTGCATGTCCCAGCACGGCAGCGATGGCCAACCGGTTTTTCAGGAAGGCAAGGAGATCATGATCGCGCCGCTGCCGCTGTACCACATCTATGCATTCACGGCGAACTGCATGTGCATGATGGTCAGCGGCAATCACAACATTCTGATCACCAATCCCCGAGACATCAGTGGCTTCATCAAGGAGCTTGGCCAGTGGCGGTTCACGGCGATGATCGGCCTCAATACGCTGTTCGTTGCACTGATGAATCACCCTGATTTCAAATCGCTGGATTTCTCCAGCCTGAAAAGCACCAACTCCGGTGGCACGGCACTGGTCAAGGCGACGGCCGAGCGCTGGGAGCAGCTCACCGGTTGCCGGATCGTCGAGGGTTATGGTCTGACCGAAACCTCACCGGTGGCCAGCGCCAATCCTTATGGCGAGCTTGCGCGACTCGGAACGGTCGGCATTCCGGTGCCAAGCACGTTGATGAAGGTTATCGATGACGAGGGCAACGATCTACCGTTGGGCGAGCGTGGTGAGCTGTGTGTCAAAGGCCCGCAAGTGATGCTCGGTTATTGGCAACGTCCGGAGGCAACCGCCGAAGCGTTGGACGCCGAGGGCTGGTTCAAGACCGGTGACATCGCGGTGATTGAAGCGGATGGCTTTGTCAGCATCGTCGATCGCAAGAAGGACCTGATCATCGTCTCCGGTTTCAACGTGTACCCCAACGAGATCGAAGACGTCGTCATGGGACACCCCGGCGTAGCCAACTGCGCGGTGATCGGCGTACCGGATGAGCGCTCGGGGGAAGCGGTGAAACTGTTTGTGGTGCCTCGCGAAGGCGGCGTCAGCATTGAAGAACTGAAACTGTTCTGCAAAGAAAATTTCACCGGCTACAAAGTGCCCAAACAGATCGTGCTGCGCGACTCGTTGCCAATGACGCCGGTGGGCAAGATTCTCAGGAGGGAGTTACGGGATATCGCTTGATTTTCTGTAAGTACATTTTTATGTAGGAGCAGAGCTTGCTCGCGATAAGACTGGATGCGGTTTGCTATGGATCGCATCCTGCCTTATCGCGAGCAAGCTCTGCTCCCACAGAATTGTATTTCAGCGCAGGATTTCTTTTGGGTGCTCTAGATCAGTCATTTCAGCCAGATTCGCGACAAATAGTATTAAAGCTCTAAACGTGACCGTTATTGATTCTTGAGTCATTTTTGTGACTGTAGGGGCCTTCTTTGCCCCTAGGCGGCCTATTGCAAAGCTGCTACTCTCGGCCCGCTTTTGACCTGTCATAAAGCAACGAAGCGTTAACCGCAAAATTCCAAAACACAAGAAAATCATCGCATTCAAGCGGTGTGAAGAATTCGCTGTCGCTGAGGAGCCCGGCTTCCATGATTGAAAACTTCTGGAAGGACAAGTATCCGTCTGGCATTCCTGCCGAGATCAATCCTGACGAATACCCCAACGTCCAGGCCGTATTGAAGCAGTCTTGCGAACGTTTCGCCAGCAAGCCGGCTTTCACCAATCTGGGCCAGACCCTCACCTATGGTGAGCTGTATGAGCAGTCCGGCGCGTTTGCCGCCTGGATTCAGCACCATACCGACCTGCAACCCGGCGATCGCATTGCCGTGCAGTTGCCCAACGTTCTGCAATACCCCATCGCTGTATTCGGTGCCATGCGCGCCGGTCTGATCGTGGTCAATACCAACCCGCTGTATACCGCGCGGGAAATGGAACACCAGTTCAAGGATTCCGGTGCCAAGGCCCTGGTGTGTCTGGCGAACATGGCGCACCTGGCTGAAAAGGTCGTGCCCAAGACTGGCGTCAAACATGTGATCGTCACCGAAGTGGCGGACATGCTGCCGCCGCTCAAGCGCCTGTTGATCAACAGTGTCATCAAGTACGTGAAGAAGATGGTCCCGGCATACCACTTGCCGGCGGCGATCAAATTCAATGAGGTGCTCAGCAAAGGCCGCGGCCGTTCGTTCACCGAGGCCGCTCCGGCCAGCAACGACGTCGCAGTGCTGCAATACACTGGCGGCACCACCGGCGTGGCTAAAGGTGCGATGCTCACCCACCGCAACCTGATCGCCAACATGCTGCAGTGCAAGGCCTTGATGGGTTCGAACATGAATGAAGGCAGCGAAGTGGTTATCACGCCGCTGCCGCTGTATCACATCTACGCCTTCACCTTTCACTGCATGTCGATGATGTTGATCGGCAATCACAACATCCTGATCAGTAACCCGCGTGACCTGCCCGCGATGGTCAAGGAGCTGTCGAAGTGGAAATTCAGTGGGTTTGTCGGCCTCAACACGCTGTTCGTGGCGCTGTGCAATAGCCCGGAATTTCGCAATCTGGACTTCTCGGCCCTGAAGGTCACGCTGTCCGGTGGCATGGCCTTGCAACTGGCCGCCGCCGAGCGCTGGAAAGAAGTGACCGGCTGCGCTATTTGCGAAGGCTATGGCATGACCGAAACCAGTCCGGTAGCCAGCTGTAACCCTAACCAGAAAATCCAGATCGGCACCATCGGTATTCCCGCGCCTTCGACGCTGTGCAAGGTTATCGACGACGCAGGCAATGAACTGCCGCTGGGTGAAATCGGCGAGCTGTGCATCAAAGGCCCGCAGGTGATGAAAGGCTATTGGGAGCGCCATGACGCGACCGATGAAATGATCGACGCGGATGGCTGGCTCAAGACCGGCGACATCGCCTTGATTCAGCCGGACGGCTACATGCGGATTGTCGATCGCAAGAAAGACATGATCCTCATCTCCGGCTTCAACGTGTACCCCAACGAACTGGAAGACGTGCTGGCGACCTTGCCCGGTGTGCTGCAGTGCGCGGCCATTGGCGTTCCGGACGATAAATCCGGCGAAGCGATCAAGGTGTTCGTCGTGGTCAAACCGGGCATGACCCTGACCAAGGATCAAGTCATGGAACACATGCGCGCCAACCTGACCGGCTACAAAGTCCCGCGCAGCGTCGAATTCCGCGACTCACTGCCTACCACTAACGTCGGCAAGATCCTGCGTCGTGAATTACGCGATGAAGAATTGAAGAAGTTGGGGTTGAAGAAGTAAAAGCTCGCCTGCTGCCAAGCCCCGCCCCAACAGACAACACCGAACCTGTGGGAGCCGGGCTTGCCCGCGATACGAACACCGCTGATATCAGGTCAATCGCGTACAGTCTTATCGCGGGCAAGCCCGGCTCCCACAGGGATCTGACGCGATCCAAAAACACCGCACCTGCATCATCCCCGCCAAATCTGCGACAATCCCCGCCTTTGCACCCATCAAAAGACCCTGCGCACCTGATGACCGATCAAACGCCCTCGATTGACCAACTCCTGAAGAACCTCGACCACGCGATGATCAGCGATCGTCATCGCTTGCGCCGCCAGTTGCATGAACTGCGCAAGAAGCCCGATGAGGCGAAGCTGGCGCAGTGGGTGGCGAAGGTGCAGGCGTCGTGTGCTCAGGTGACAGCGCGGCGTGACAGCGTGCCGATGATTCGTTACGACGACAGCCTGCCGATTGCTGCCAAGCGTGACGAAATCAAAGACGCACTGCTCAAGCATCAGGTGCTGATCATTGCCGGTGAGACCGGGTCGGGTAAAACCACGCAGTTGCCGAAGATCTGTCTGGAAATTGGTCGCGGCCAACACGGTCTGATCGGCCATACCCAGCCGCGTCGAATCGCGGCGCGCAGTGTCGGCAGTCGCGTTGCGGAAGAGTTGGGAACGCCACTGGGGGCGCTGGTCGGTTATCAGGTGCGTTTCGAAGACCAGAGCGACAGCAGCACCCTGATCAAGCTGATGACCGACGGCATTCTGTTGGCTGAAACCCAACACGACCGCTTTCTTGAGCGCTACGACACGATCATCGTCGACGAAGCCCACGAGCGCAGCCTCAACATCGACTTCCTGCTCGGTTACCTGAAAACCCTGCTGCCACGTCGCCCGGACCTGAAAGTCATCATCACGTCGGCGACCATCGACTTGCAGCGCTTTTCCGAGCACTTCAATGACGCGCCTATCGTCGAGGTTTCCGGCCGGACCTTCCCGGTGGAAACCTGGTATCGCCCGCTGACCTCCCAGCAGGACGAAGAGGGCAACAGCGTCGAAGATGACCTGACGGTTGATCAGGCGATTCTGGCAACGCTGGATGAGCTGGCCGCTTTTGAACGCAGCGAGCGCAAGAGCCCGGGCGATGTGCTGGTGTTCCTGCCCGGCGAGCGTGAAATTCGGGACGCGGCCGAAATGCTGCGCAAGGCGCAACTCAAGCACACCGAGATCCTGCCGCTGTATGCGCGCCTGTCGCCTGCCGAGCAACAGCGTATTTTCCAGTCGCATCCGGGACGGCGCGTGGTGCTGGCGACCAACGTTGCGGAAACCTCGTTGACCGTGCCGGGCATCCGTTACGTGATCGACACCGGGACCGCGCGCATCAGCCGTTACAGCTATCGCGCCAAGGTTCAGCGTTTGCCCATCGAGGCGGTCTCCCAGGCCAGCGCCAACCAGCGTAAAGGCCGTTGTGGCCGGGTTGAGCCGGGCCTCTGCGTGCGGCTTTACAGCGAAGAAGATTTCAACGGGCGACCGGAATTTACCGATCCGGAAATCCTGCGGACCAACCTCGCCGCGGTGATCCTGCAGATGCTGCATCTGCGCCTGGGCGAGATCACTGACTTCCCGTTTATCGAGCCGCCAGACGGCAAAGCGATCAGCGATGGTTTCAACCTGTTGCAGGAGCTGTCGGCGGTGAACCGCGAGAACCAGCTCACGCCGTTGGGCCGTCAGTTGGCGCGCTTGCCGGTGGACCCGCGTATGGGGCGCATGTTGCTCGAAGCGGCGAAGCAGGGCAGTTTGCAGGAAGTGTTGATCGTCGCCAGCGCCATGTCCGTGCAGGACGTGCGCGAACGTCCGCCAGAGCGTCAACAAGCGGCGGATCAAGCGCACGCACAATGGAAAGACGCCGATTCGGATTTCGCCGGGCTGGTCAATCTGTGGCGTGGTTTCGAAGAGCAGCGCCAGGCCCTGACCGCCAGCCCGCTGCGCAATTGGTGCCGTCGTAACTTCCTCAATTACCTGCGGCTGCGTGAGTGGCGCGACGCCCATCGGCAATTGGGCCTGATCTGTCGCGACCTGCAACTGACGGTCAACAAAGAGCCTGCCGACTACCCGAAATTCCATAAGGCGATTCTTTCCGGTTTGCTCAGCCAGATTGGTCAGAAAGCCGACGAAGGCGATTACCTCGGCGCGCGGCAACGACGTTTCTGGATTCACCCGTCGTCAGGGTTGGGCAAGAAGCGGCCGCAATGGTTGATGACCGCTGAACTTGTGGAAACCACCAAGCTGTACGCACGGATGGTCGCCAAAATTGATTCCGACTGGATCGAGCCGCTGGCCGGGCATTTGATCAAGAAGAATCACTTCGAGCCGCATTGGGAGAAAAAGCGCGGTCAGGTCGTGGCGTTCGAGCAGATCACCCTGTTTGGTCTGATCGTGGTCGGCCGTCGGCCGGTGCACTACGGCCCGATTGATCCAGTGGTGTCCCGCGAATTGTTCATCCGCGAAGGGCTGGTGCGTGGTGAGATCAACTCTCGCGCCAAGTGCCTGAGCGCCAATACCAAACTGCTGGAAACCCTCGACGAGCTGGAAGCCAAAGCGCGCCGCCGTGACATTCTGGCAGACGAAGACACGCTCTACGGTTTCTACGAAGCACGTATCCCCGCCGAAATTCATCAAGCTGCGACCTTCGAGCATTGGTACAAAACCGAAAGCCAGAAGAACCCGCAACTGTTGATCATGCGCGAAGAAGACGTGCTGGCCCGCGAGGCCAACGAAGTCACCGCGGCGTATTACCCGGATACCCTCAAGCTGGGCGATCTGACCCTGCCGCTGACCTATCACTTCGAGCCCAATCATCCTCGCGATGGCGTGACGGTGCGTGTACCTGCGCCCTTGCTGCTGTCTTTGCCCGCCGAGCGCCTGGAGTGGCTGGTGCCGGGTTTGCTGGAAACCAAATGCATCGCACTGGTCCGTAACTTGCCCAAGGCGATTCGCAAGAATTTCGTGCCAGTGCCGGACTTCATCAAGGCTGCGTTGCAGCGCATCACGTTTGGCGAAGGCTCGCTGCCGCAGGCGCTGGGCCGCGAATTGCTGCGCATGACCGGCGCACGAGTCAGCGACGAGGCTTGGGTTGAAGCCGCGCAGCAGCTCGAAAGTCACCTGAAAATGAATCTGGAAATCGTCGACGGTAACGGCAAGTTTCTTGGCGAAGGTCGCGAGCTGGACGAATTGACCGCGCGTTTTGCAGAAGCCAGTCAGGCGGCCTTGGCTGTGCCGCAGTCCGCGAAAGGTCAGCAGCCGGTCGAGGCGAAAGTCTTCGCACCTGTGGCGGAAAAAACCCAGCAGAACATCGCCGGGCTTTCCATGACGGTTTATCCGGCGCTGGTAGAAGAGTCGGGCACCGTCAAGGAAGGGCGCTTCTCGACGTCTGCCGAAGCCGAATATCAGCATCGCCGTGCCTTGCAGCGCCTGTTGTTACAGCAACTGGCAGAACCGGCCAAGTTCCTGCGCAGTAAGCTGCCGGGGCAAACCGAACTGGCCTTGTTGCATCGCGAGTTGGGCCGCATTGACGCGTTGGTTGAAGACATCCTGCTGGCCAGCCTCGACAGCTGCGTGCTGGAAGGCGAGGAGAGTTTGCCGCGTGACGGCGCTGGGCTGCTGGCATTGGCCGAACGCAAGCGTGGCGCATGGACAGAACACGCCGAGCGTCTGGCGAAGCTGACGCTGGACATTCTCAAGCTCTGGCACGGCCTGCAAAAGCGTTTCAAGGGCAAGATCAATCTGGCCGAAGCGGTGGCGCTCAACGACATCAAGTCGCAGCTGGCGCAATTGGTCTATCCGGGCTTCGTCCGCGAAACCCCGGCGCAGTGGCTTAAAGAGTTGCCGCGCTATTTGAAAGCCATCGAAATGCGTCTTGAAAAACTGCCCGGTCAGGTTCAGAAAGACCGGGTCTGGAGCATCGAGCTGGCCGGGCTTTGGGCCCAATACCAGGCGCGCGCCAGCAAACACGCGCAGGAAGGCAAGCGCGACCCGGAGTTGACCGCCTATCGCTGGTGGCTGGAGGAATACCGCGTGTCGCTGTTTGCTCAACAACTGGGGACCAAAATGCCGGTGTCCGACAAGCGCCTGAGTAAACAGTGGGCGCAGGTGGAGGGGTAGGCCGTTCAAACGGATATCTGTAGGAGCTCACGAGCACCGCGAGGCAGCGATCGCGATTTGCCTGACACACCGTCGTCGCTGCCTCGCGGTGCTCGTGAGCTCCTACAGGTCTTCTGTTCAAACTCCCAAATATAGGGGCCGATATGGCACACTTCGCCCCTTGCCCCCCTGAGTGTTGCCCAAGCTTGTTCGCACCAAGGGTGTTTTACAGTTTTGCATTGGTACGTTGGTCCCAAAAAAAGGGCCGCCACCATGCGCGAGCAGGTCGTTACCTGCATTGATCAATAAGAGAGGAACGACCGTGCACAACGTCGTCATCAGCGGCACAGGCCTGTACACCCCGGCCAACAGCATTTCCAATGAAGAGCTGGTGCAGTCTTTCAATACTTACGTTGCTCAATTCAACAGCGAGAATGCTGCCGCCATTGAGCGTGGCGAAGTTCAGGCGCTGACTGAGTCCAACGCTGCCTTCATCGAAAAAGCTTCGGGTATCAAAAGCCGTTTTGTCATGGATAAAGACGGCATTCTCGACCCGCAACGCATGAAGCCTCGCTTGCCCGAGCGCTCCAACGATGAATGGTCGATCCTCTGCCAGATGGGTGTCGCTGCCGCTGAGCAAGCCTTGCAACGTGCGGGTAAAACCGCTGCCGATGTCGACGGTGTGATTGTCGCCTGCTCTAACCTGCAACGCGCTTATCCGGCGATTTCCATCGAAATTCAGGCCGCGCTGGGTGTTCAGGGTTTCGGCTTTGACATGAACGTCGCTTGCTCGTCGGCAACCTTCGGTATTCAGGCGGCAAGCAACAGCGTGCAACTGGGGCAGGCTCGCTCCGTGCTCGTTGTCAGCCCGGAAATCTGTACTGCGCACCTGAATTTCCGCGACCGCGACAGCCACTTCATCTTCGGCGATGCCGCCACTGCTGTGCTGGTTGAGCGTGCTGATCTGGCCACCTCGGCGCACCAGTTCGATATCCTCGGCACCAAGTTGCTGACCAGCTTTTCCAACAACATTCGCAATAACTTCGGCTTCCTCAATCGCACGGCCGAAGAGGGCGAAGGCGCACCTGACAAACTGTTCGTGCAGGAAGGCCGTAAAGTGTTCCGCGAAGTGTGCCCGATGGTCGCCGAACTGGTGGGCGCGCATTTGCAGGAGAACAGCCTGAATGTCAGCGACGTACAGCGTTTCTGGCTGCACCAGGCCAACCTCAGCATGAATCACCTGATCGTCAAAAAGCTCTTGGGCCGCGACGCGTCGGTCGAAGAGGCGCCGGTGATTCTCGACACGCATGCGAACACCAGTTCGGCGGGCTCGGTGATCGCGTTTCACACCTATCAGGATGATTTGCCAAGCGGCGCGCTGGGCGTGCTGAGTTCGTTTGGTGCGGGTTATTCGATTGGTAGCGTGATTTTGCGTAAGCGTTAAAAGTGTCGTAGGCGTGCGTCATACAGGGCGTTGTCGTGGCCTCGCGTTGCTTGTGAACTCCACTGGGAAAAACGCGGCGCCGTGAACAGCTGCGGCGCGTTCTACAGCAGCTCGGTTTGCTTACAAGGCATGATGGGGGATACTGCTGCGTCGCTCGACTCAGTTGGGGAAGTCCGCATGCCCGTCCAGATCGCTAACCTTGAAAACGTCGTGCCTGCCCAATGGGACGCACTGGTTCCGGGTGGTCAGCCGTTCGTTCGCCATGCCTTTCTCAGTGCGCTGGAAGACAGCGGCAGCCTTGGACCGCGCTCGGGTTGGCAGGCGCAACACCTGCTCAATTACCAGAACGGTGAGCTGGTTGCGGCAATGCCTGCTTACCGCAAGTGGCATTCCTACGGCGAGTATGTGTTCGATCACAGCTGGGCTGACGCATGCCGCCGTGCAGGTATCGCGTATTACCCCAAGTTGCTGGTGGCGGTGCCGTTCAGCCCGGTGAGTGGCGCGAGGATTTTGTCGGCCTCGCCTGAGGCTGGCATCGAATTGCTCAATGCTGTGCCGGGCTATCTTCAGGATCAGCAACTTTCCAGCGCCCACGTTAACTTCACGGATTCACTGGCTGATGCGTTTCTGGACGAGCAACCCGGTTGGCTGCAGCGTTATGGCTGCCAGTTCCATTGGCAAAACCGTGGCTATCGGGACTTTCAGGACTTCCTCGACGCGCTGAGTTCGCGCAAGCGCAAGCAGATGCGCAAAGAGCGCGAACAGGTGGCGGGGCAGGGCATCGAGTTCGACTGGCTGGAGGGCCATCAGCTTAGTGAGCTGCTGTGGGATTTCGTCTACGCCTGCTACTCCAATACCTATGAGATTCGTGGGCAGTCGCCTTATCTGACCCGTGAGTTCTTCAGTCTGTTGGCCGAACGGATGCCCGAGGCCATTCGGGTGGTGCTGGCGCGACAGGGCACACGGCCGGTGGCCATGGCGTTCAGCCTGTTGGGCGGTGACAGTTTTTATGGGCGCTATTGGGGATGTCTGGCGGAGTTTGACCGCCTGCATTTCGAAACATGTTTCTATCAGGGCATGGACTACGCTATCGCCCACGGCCTGAAGCGCTTCGATGCAGGCGCGCAGGGTGAGCACAAATTGATTCGCGGCTTCGAACCGGTGATCACTCGCTCATGGCACTACTTGACCCATGAAGGGCTGAAAGACGCGGTGAGTGATTTTCTTGATCAGGAAAGGGTTGGCATCCTGGCCTATGCCGAAGATGCCAAAGGCGCGCTGCCGTATCGGCAGGTTTGATACGCCAAACCTGTGCCAGCCGAGCTTGTGTGGGAGCTTAGCTTGCTCGCGATAAGGGCACCGCAGATGTCAGGTATGTCGCGTTCAGCTTTATCGCGAGCAAGCTCTGCTCCCACAGGCCGGGGCTCAATCAATCCCCACAAATCCGCCCGTCTGGTGCTGCCACAGCCGCGCATACAACCCACCGTGCGCCAGCAGTTCGGCATGAGTACCGCTTTCAGCAATGCGGCCGTTTTCCAGTACGACCAGCCGGTCCATTCGGGCGATCGTCGATAGGCGGTGGGCGATGGCGATCACGGTCTTGCCCTGCATCAGCGTTTCCAGACTTTCCTGAATGGCGGCTTCGACTTCCGAATCCAGCGCAGAAGTGGCCTCGTCCATAATCAGAATCGGTGCGTCCTTGAGCAGTACCCGAGCAATAGCGATACGCTGGCGTTGGCCACCTGACAGCTTCACGCCACGTTCCCCCACCTGTGCATCAAAGCCCACGCGTCCTTCGGAATCTGTCAGCAGCGGGATGAACTCATCCGCCCGAGCCTTGCGTACCGCTTCCCAGAGTTGCTCATCAGTCGCTTCAGGTCTGCCGTACAACAAGTTGTCGCGAATCGAGCGATGCAGCAGCGACGTGTCTTGAGTGATCATGCCGATCTGTTCGCGCAGGCTCTCTTGAGACACGTGAGAAATGTCCTGGTCGTCGATCAGAATTTGCCCGTCCTGCACGTCATACATGCGCAGCAGCAGGTTGACCAGCGTTGACTTGCCTGCACCCGACGGGCCGATCAAGCCGATTTTTTCGCCCGGTTTAATGTCTAGGTTCAGGCCATGGATGATCCCGTTACCGTTGCCATAGTGGAAATCCACGCCGTCAAATTTCACGCCGCCTTTGTCTACGTTCAAGCGCGGTGCAGGCTTGCGATCGGTGACGCTGACCGGCTGGGAAATGCTCGCCAGACCGTCCTGGACCATGCCGATATTTTCGAAGATGCCGTTGACCACCCACATGATCCAGCCGGACATATTGACGATACGAATCGCCAGACCGGTGGCCAGCGCAATGGCGCCGACCGAGATCAGCGACTGCGTCCACAGCCACAACGCCAGCCCGGTGGTCGTGACGATCAGCACGCCGTTCATGCTGGTGATCACGGTATCCATGGCCGTCACCACGCGACCGGCCAATTGGGTTTTTTCGGTCTGCTCGACGATGGCTTCCCGGGCGTACTGTTGTTCGTAATTGGTATGAGCGAACAGCTTCAGGGTGGTGATGTTGGTGTAGCCGTCAACGATGCGGCCCATGAGTTTGGAGCGTGCGTCGGAGGACACCACCGAGCGTTCTTTCACGCGCGGGACGAAGTAGCAAAGCGCGGCAATATACGCAGCAATCCACAGCAACAGCGGGATCATCAGGCGCCAGTCTGCTTCGGCGAACAACACCAGGGCGCTGATGGCGTAGATCAACACGTGCCAAAGCGCATCCACGGCCTGAACGGCAGAGTCGCGCAATGAGTTGCCGGTTTGCATGATGCGTTGAGCGATGCGCCCCGCGAAGTCATTCTGGAAGAACCTCACGCTTTGCTTGAGTACATAGCTGTGGTTCTGCCAGCGAATCATGCTGGTCATGCCGGGGCTGATGGTTTGATGCACGAGCAGGTCGTGCAGGCCGACGAAAATCGGGCGTAACACCAGGGCAACCACGGCCATCCAGATGAGCTCGTTGGCGTGAATGCTGAAGAAATCTTTGTCGGGCGTGCCTTGGGCCAGATCAATGATGCGGCTCAGATAACTGAACATCGCGACTTCGATCAACGCGCCAATCAAGCCGACGACTAACAGTGCGGCGAAACTTGGCCAGACCTGACGCAGGTAGTAGATGTAAAAGGCCAGGACTTTGTTGGGTGGGGCGTCGGTGGGGGCGTCTCGGAAGATATCGATCAGTTTTTCAAAACGACGATAGAACATTGGCAATGATGCCCACGAGTTAGGCGGGCTCTCCTTACTGAGCGGATATTCCCTTCATCGGACCGCACGAAATCAGGAATGCTTAAACTGATTTCATGCGGTGCGCCTGAGATTATTCGACGCGCTTGGCAGACTTGATATAGATCGGGTCGAGAGGGACGTTCTGCATGCCTTGCTTGTTGCCCGCCTGGGCGTTGACGATCTGGTCGACGACGTCCATGCCCTTGACCACTTTGCCGAACACCGCGTAACCGAAATCGCGTACGCCGTTGTCGAGCATGGCGTTGTCCGCAGTATTGATGAAGAACTGGCTGGTGGCCGAATTGACCTGCGAGGTGCGGGCCATGGCTACGGTGCCACGGACGTTATGCAGGCCGTTATTGGCTTCGTTCTTGATCGGGTCTTTGGTTTGTTTCTGCATCATTTGTGCAGTGAAGCCGCCGCCCTGAGCCATGAAGCCCGGGATCACACGGTGGAAAATCGTGTTGTTGTAGAAACCGCTGTCGACATAGCCGAGGAAGTTCGCGGTGCTGATCGGCGCTTTCTGGTCTTCGAGCTGGATTTCAATCGCGCCGAAGCTGGTGTCGAGCACGACGTGGGTCGGCTTGGCAGGTGTTGCAGCCATGAGGTTAGCGGCGAACAGCACGGAGCAGGCGGCGATGGCGATTTTTTTCAGCATGGGTCAGTTGATCCTGATTGATGGTTTCGACTGCGATCGATAATGCAGACACATGAAGCGATGCAGGCTGCAAGGTAATCACGTTTGGCTTTTTTTGCCCAGCGTGAATGCTCTTCAGGCATTCACGTCAGGCCTGTGCCGCATCGATGAACTCCAGCGCGATGCGATTGAATTCCTCGGGGTGCTCCAGCGGTGTTGCATGGCGCGAGTTATTGATCACCACCAGACGCGCATTGGGGATTAACCTCACATATGCCTCCTTGAGCGAGACGGGCGTGTAATCCCGGTCTGCGCTGATGACCAGCGTCGGGCAGGTGATCCGCGACAGTTTGTGCTCGACACCCCAGCCGACAATGGCATTGAAGCTGGCCAGATAAGCGCGCTTGTCGTTCTGCGCAAAACGTTCGGCCATGCGCTGGCGTAATTGCGCGTGCTCTGGCTTGGGGAACAGGTTCTGGCCCACCGCGTTGCCCAGTGTCTGCATGCCCAGCAAGCGCGCCAGTGCCCAGCGTTTGCTGTACTGCCATACGTCGTTGGCGCTGCGTACTTTGACCTGGGGGGCGCTATTGACGATGCATAAGCTTCTCAGCAACTGGGGATGATCCACCGCCAGCTGGAAGCCGATCATTCCACCCATGGACAGACCAAGTACATGCACCGGCCCCGGATTCAGGTGTTCGATCAGCGCTTCGACATCGGCGCTGAACCCACGAATGCTGTAGCGCTCGCGCGGTTTGTCGGAGCGCCCGTGACCTCGCATGTCCATGGCAATGACGCGATAACGGGCGGCAAACGCCGGGATCTGATATTCCCAGTCCCGGCAGCTTGAACCAAGGCCATGCAGCAACAGCAGGGGAGGGCCCTGGCCATACTCTTCGTAATGCAGCGAGCAGCCATCATGTTCGAAATGAGCCATGGACCGTTCCTTGTCAGGCTTGTTGTGGTGCGGCGAACGCGGCGGTCAGCGGCGCAGTGTCAAAGGTGCGGATCAATTCGATAAGAATTTGCGTCGCTGGCCCCAGTGGTTTGTCCTTGCTGGAATAAAGATAGAAGATCGGGTTACGACTGCCACCTTTGTCCATCGGCAAGGCCTTGAGTACACCCTCGCGCAGTTCGCGTTCGATCAGGTGACGCGGCAACCAGGCAAAGCCTAGACCACTGCTGACAAATGTCGCGGCGGTTGCGAGGCTGCCCACTGTCCAGCGCTGTTCAGCACCCAGCCAGCCAACGTCCCGCGGTTGTTGGCGGCCAGAGTCACGGATGACGACCTGCAGTTGGGTTTCCAGGTCCTGGAAGTTCAGCTCCCGATGCAGTTGATGCAGTGCATGTTCCGGGTGCGCGACGGCGACGAACTCCACGTTACTCATTTCAGTACCCAGATAGCCGGGGATACTGAAACTGCTGATTGCCAGATCGGCCACGCCTTCAAGCAACACTTCTTCTACCCCGGACAACACCTCTTCGCGCAGCCTGACGCGGCAACCGCGGCTTTGCGGCATGAAGGCCGTCAACGCCCGGACCAGTCTTGCGTTGGGGTAAGCGGCGTCTACTACCAATCGCACTTCGGCTTCCCAGCCTTGCTCCATGTGGTGTGCCAGGTCTTCGAGCTGACTGGCTTGTTTGACCAACTGCCGCGAGCGGCGCAGCAGTACGCCACCGGCTTCGGTCAGCACCGCTTTGCGCCCGTCAATGCGCAACAGCGGCACGCCAAGCTGCTCCTGCATCCGCGCGACGGTGTAGCTGACGGACGATTGCGAGCGGTGCAGCACTTCGGCTGCCTGGGCAAAGCCACCATGATCGACCACGGCCTGCAAGGTTCGCCATTGATCGAGGGTGACGCGGGGGGCTTTCATGTGGTGCTCCTCTTTTGTAGCGCTTTATCCTAATCTGCAATCCCTTCTGGAGACTGCCGATGAACAGAATCTGTTGTGTATTGCTGGCGCTGCTGCCTTTGACGGCCTGGGCTTATCCCATCGAAGTGGAGAAAAGCTACGAGGGCGTTCAAGTCGACTACACCGCCCACGATACTTTTTACGACACCGGCTCCATCACCGTGAACAACTACGGCGATGTCGATGCCAAGTGCAGCGTGGTGTTTCGCAATGGCCCCGAAGCGCCTCGCACCCGACGCATTACCGTGGCCGCAAAAAAAAGCGCGGACGTCACCGCCAAGTTCAACCGCAGCATCATCAAGCTGCGCATCAGTCTTACCTGTAAAGCCGAATGATGCTGGTAGCCGTGTGCCGTTTTGTCCTGCGCCAGGTTTCGGTGTTCCCCGGCCTGTAGGAGCGCACGAGCAACGCGAGGCCGCGATGGCGGTGTATCAGATAAAACGCCATCGCGGCCTCGCGTGGCTCGTGCGCTCCTACAGATTAATATCGGCGTCCAGAGTAGAGCGGTGTTTTTAATAAAACAAATTATTAGATGTTTTGAAGCAGATTTTTACGCTTTTTAATCGATATGGTCCTGTTTAACCTTCACTCCATCGAACACGTATTTCTCGTTGGAGCTACAGATCATGTCCCGCGTCCTAATCATCGAAAGCAGCGCCCGTCAGCAAGATTCGGTTTCCCGCCAATTGACTCAGCAGTTCATCGGCCAATGGCAGGCAGCGCATCCGGCTGATCAGGTGACGGTTCGCGATCTGGCTCAGGACCCGGTGCCGCATCTGGATTCCACGTTGCTGGGCGGCTGGATGAAACCCGCCGATCAGCGCTCTGCCACCGAACAAGCCGCGCTGGAGCGCTCCAATCTGCTAACGGATGAATTGGTCGCAGCGGATGTTCTGGTGCTCGCCGCACCGATGTACAACTTTGCAATCCCGAGCACGCTCAAAGCCTGGCTCGACCATGTGCTGCGTGCCGGTGTGACGTTCAAATATGGCGAAACCGGTCCGCAGGGCCTGTTGGTCGGCAAACGCGCCATCGTCCTCACCGCTCGCGGCGGTATCTACGCCGGTAGCAGCCTGGATCATCAAGAACCGTACTTGCGTCAGGTGCTGGGTTTCATCGGCATCCACGACGTCACCTTCATTCACGCTGAAGGCTTGAACATGGGCGGTGACTTCGTCGAGAAGGGCATGAACCAGGCCGTCACCAAGCTGGCCCAAGTGGCCTGATCTGAAGTACTGCTGCACGCTTTATTGAATCGACTTCCCCTTGGCACCTCCCGCTCCTGGGTGCATGGCCCGATAGACCCCCGTTTTGGGAGGTCATCGGGCTTTTTTCTTTTCCGCGTTTCTCAGCGGCGACTTTGTCTGAATTGCGTTTCTTGTTCTCGCTGTTTTGACTAGACTCGTTCGTTAGCTGAATCGATTAACCCGATTCAGCCTTATGCTGCAGCGAATCCAATAATTCCAATAAGGACTACCCCATGAAACCTCTTGCCTGGCTTTTCGGCCTCAGCGCAATTGCCGTCGCTACACAGGCTGCCGCCTGGGACTATGTGCTGCTCGACACCGACAAACCCGCTCAGAATCAGCAAATCACCAGCGCTCAGCTTGGCCTGAAAATCGACAAGCCCTTTTCGATCACGATGCGCACCCTGCACGGCGGCCGGCAGGAAGGCGTCAGCGTGATTGATATTGATAACGGCACGATGAAGCTTTCGGTGGTGCCCACTCGCGGCATGAACGTTTTGCAAGCGTCCGTCGGTGACGTGCGCATGGGTTGGGATTCGCCCGTGAAAGACATCGTCAATCCAGCCTTTATCGAGCTTAACGGTCGTGGTGGGCTGGGCTGGCTGGAAGGGTTCAACGAGTTGGTGACCCGCTGCGGTTATGAATGGGTCGGGCATCCGGGTATGGATAACGGCGAATTGCTTACCCTTCACGGCCGTGCCGCGAACATTCCGGCCAGTAAAGTGACGTTGCACATCGACGAAAAACCGCCCTATGCGATCCGTCTCAAAGGTGAGCTGAAGGAGCAGGCGTTCAAGAAAGTCGATTTCTCGGTTCAGACCGAACTGGTCACTGACGCTGGCAGCACCCGCTTCACCCTCAATGACACGTTGACCAATAACGGGGACTACCCGAAGGAATATCAGGCGCTGTATCACAGTAACTTCAGCACGCCGTTCCTCGAGCAGGGCGCTCGTTTCGAGGCGCCGGTGAAGCAGGTATCGCCGTTCAACGAGAAGGCCAAGGGTGATCTTGCCGACTGGCAAACCTACCGAGCGCCAACCCCCGACTACGATGAAACCGTTTATAACGTTGTGCCTTATGGCGATGCCAAGGGCGAGACCCTTGCGGTCCTGCACAACAAGGGCGGCAGTCTGGGCGTGTCGCTGGGCTTCAGTACCCAGCAGTTGCCGGTGTTCTCACTGTGGAAAAACACCGACACCAAAGGGCAGGGTTACGTGACCGGGCTGGAGCCGGGCACAAGCTTCTCCTACAACCGCCGCTACCAACGGCCCTTGAATCTGGTGCCGACGATTGGTCCCAAGGAGCAACGCCAGTTCCAGATCAGTTACAGCCTGTTGGCGGATAAGGCTGCAGTCGATACGGCGCTGGGCAAGGTCAAGGATATCCAGGCGGGACGTGCGATTGAGGTGCGTCAGGAACCGTTGGTGGATTTAACCAAGGAGTAAGCCTCGTCAGGCGGGCAGATGTGTCTTCTGCAGCGGCGACTGCTTCGTCTTCGCCGCTGCGCTGTCTCACCGCAAGCTCGGTTCCATGTGGGAGCGGTGCTTGCCTGCGATAAATAACACCGCTATTTATCCTTCGACCGCGCCGCCCTTATCGCGGGCAAGCACCGCTCCCACAAAAAAACCGTATTTATTCAGTGAGTTATATTTTGTTTGATAGGCGCGCGCGAGCCACATGAATTGAGTTTGCCCGGGCTTTGTGGACACCGCTGACACCAACCCGTTAAGGTCGCCGCCTTCAACGGGGGAGCATTCATGGGTTATCTACTTATCGTGACGCTGATTCAGGCGTTTTCATTCAGCCTGATCGGCGTTTTTCTGGCAGGGCACGTCGACAGCTACTTCGCTGTGTTGATCCGCGTGGTACTGGCCGGGCTGGTCTTTATCCCGTTGACTCAGTGGCGTCGGGTGGAGCCGGGTTTCATGCGCGGCATGCTGGTCATCGGCGCGCTGCAATTCGGCATCACTTATGTGTGCCTGTATCTGAGCTTCCGGGTGCTGACCGTGCCGGAAGTCCTGCTGTTTACCATCCTCACCCCATTACACGTCACGCTGATCGAAGATGCCCTCAATCGACGTTTCAACCCGTGGGCCCTGGTGGCCGCACTGGTTGCTGTGCTGGGGGCAGGCGTGATTCGTTGGGACGGCATCGACGGCAACTTCCTCGGCGGTTTCCTGTTGCTGCAAGTGGCCAACTTTACTTATGCCGCAGGTCAGGTGCTGTACAAACACCTGGTCGCCCGTTACCCCAGCGACCTGCCGCATTACCGGCGCTTCGGCTACTTCTACCTTGGCGCGTTGATCATCGCCTTGCCCGCGTTCCTGATGTTCGGCAACCCGCAACGTTTGCCAGACGCAGCGGATCAATGGGCAGTGCTGCTGTTCCTCGGATTTTGCTCCACGGCGCTGGGCATGTATTGGTGGAACAAAGGGGCGTGTCTGGTCAACGGCGGCACCCTGGCAGTGTTCAACGTTCTACATGTGCCGGTCGGGCTGCTGATCAACCTGCTGATCTGGAATCAGGACGAACCCCTTGGGCGTCTGGCTTTTGGCGGGGTACTGATTCTGGTGTCGTTGTGGGTGAGTCGGTTAGGGCTTGCACGCAGGCATGTTTTGAGCTGATGCATGTCTGAGGGGCTAAGATCATTGCCGCTGACTCAACGGTAAGTTACATTTGTTGAAACCTTCTGTTGAGTCCGTGGCATGGCTACTTCCTTCGATGCGCTTCAACCCATGCGACGATTGATCCAGCGTCTGACTCAATTCGCGACTCCCGAGCGCTATCTTTTTACGCCCGATGATCTGAGGGCAATAGTCCCCGACATTTCTTTGGGAGCGTATAAAACCCTATTAAGCCGGGCTGCCTCAGATGGATACCTGTCCCGCGTCTGCCGCGGGCTGTATCTGTTTGAACCTGCCAAACCCGACTCTGGTCTTGTTTTATTTCATGCAGCCGCCAGGATTCGGGCCCAGCAGTTTAATTACATCAGCCTGGAAACAGTGCTGAGTGACGTCGGGGTCATCTCACAAATCCCGATCCAGTGGATCACGCTGATGTCTTCGGGGCGTAGCAGCACGATCTCATGTGGCAAGTGGGGCAGCATTGAGTTTGTACATACCCGCCAAACGGCACAGACCCTCGTAGGCCATATTCATTACGACGCAGCCTGCCGATTATGGCGAGCGTCGCCAAGGCAGGCGCTGCGCGACATGAAGGCCGCGAAACGGAAAATGGATCTGATCGACTGGAGTGTCGCTGATGAGCTTATTTGACGAGTTGGTGAACGAAGCGCTCAAGAACAGGCAGGACCTCGCACCGTTGCGCGTGGTGGTTGAAAAAGAATTATTGCATCACGACATCATGCTGGCACTGAGCTCCGCCGGGATGCTCGCCACGTTGACCTTTATTGGCGGGACCTGCCTTCGCGCCTGTTATGGTTCGAATCGTTTAAGTGAGGACCTGGACTTTACTGGCGGTGCCGATTTCAGCCGCCAAAGTCTGGCCGAGCTGGCGCGGGTACTTATCTCAAGCCTTGAGACCAAGTATGGACTTGAGGTCCAGATCAGCGAGCCTGTTCGCGAGGAGGGCAATGTTGATACCTGGAAGCTGAAAATCCAGACAAGGCCTGGGCGCAGGGATTTGCCCGCGCAGCGAATCAACATTGATGTGTGCTCAATCCCCAGCTACCAGCCTCAGCCAATGCTGTTGCTCAATCCGTACGGCGTCGATATGGGCACCAGCGGTTTGATACTTCAGGCCGAGACACGCGAAGAAATTTACGCCGACAAAATCGTGGCTTTTGCTCTACGTCCCAACAAGATCAAAAACCGTGACCTGTGGGATATGGTCTGGTTGCGTCAGCAGAGCGTAATCCCGGCATTCCCACTGCTAGCCAGTAAGCTGCGTGACCATAAGTGCGAAGTAGCGGCTTTTTTGACCTTGCTGAAAGAGCGTATCGATTTGCTGGATAGCGATCCGGTTGTGGCAACTGATTTTCGCAAGGAGATGACCCGCTTTCTGCCCTCTCAGTTGGTCTTGCAAACGGTAAATGATCCTGCCTTTTGGGCTTTTCTTGTGACGCATATTCGCAGTCTATATGTACCCGTAGAGCAGGCCTTGATCGGGGATGCCTCCTCCGCCAGTTTTAAAATGTAATCCCGGTGGCAAAAGTGGTCAGCTGTGGAGCTGACCACTTTAACGGTTGTCATAGCGTCTGCGCTTCTGCGTGTCCCGCCAAACCCACCCGCATATCTGACCCGCTCGGCTGCTGATAAACCCCCAGCCCGAACTCCGGCAGTACCGCCAGCAGATAATCGAAGACATCACCCTGAATGCGTTCGTAATCGGCCCACACGGTGGTGCGGGTGAAGCAGTAGATTTCCAGCGGCACGCCTTGGGAGGTGGCTTCGAGCTGGCGGACCATGCAGGTCATGTCCGGGTGAATGTCGGGATGGCTTTTCAGGTACGCCAGTGCGTAAGCGCGGAAGGTGCCGATGTTGGTCATGCGTCGGCGGTTGGCAGATAGCGCTGCGACGTTGCCCTGAGCCTGATTCCAGGCGAGTAGTTCGGCCTGTTTGCGGCTGATGTAATCAGTCAGCAGGTGCACCTGGCTGAGCTGCAACTCCTCATCGTCACGCACGAAGCGCACGCCGCTGGCGTCGATGAACAGGCTGCGCTTGATACGTCGCCCGCCGGATTGCTGCATGCCGCGCCAGTTTCTGAACGACTCGGACATCAGGCGCCAGGTCGGAATGGAAACGATGGTCTTGTCGAAGTTCTGTACCTTGACCGTGTGCAAGGTGATGTCCACCACATCGCCATCGGCGCCGACCTGAGGCATTTCAATCCAGTCACCGACCCGCAGCATGTCATTGCTGGTCAGTTGCACGCTGGCCACGAACGACAGCAACGTGTCTTTGTAGACCAACAAAATCACTGCCGACATGGCACCCAGACCGGAAAGCAGCAGCAGCGGCGAACGGTCGATCAAGGTGGCGACGATGATGATCGCGGCAAAGATATACAGAATCATCTTCGCCAGTTGCACATAGCCTTTGATCGAGCGGGTGCGGGCGTGGGTCGTGCGGGCATAAATATCGAGCAGGGCGTTCAGCAGCGTACCGATGGCCAGCGTCATGAACAGAATGGTGAACGCCAGGGCGATGTTACCAATGACGTTTTGACCCGTTTTGCTGAGGTCAGGTACCAGATTCAGGCCGAACTGGATGACCAGCGAGGGGACCATTTGTGCCAGGCGATGGAAGACCTTGTTGTGGCGTAAGTCATTGATCCAGTGCAATGCGGGTTGGCGGCCCAGTATTTTCGTGGCGTGAAGGACCAGAAAACGCGCCAGCCGCCCGGCGACCAGTGCGACGATCAATAGCAACAACAGCCCGAGGCTGGCATGCAGGACGGGATGCTGATCAAGGACGGCCCAGAGTTCCTGGGCACGGCGCCATAACGATTGAATATCCATGGGGTGTCTGAAAATCCTCAAGAAAAAAGCGCGGCAATTAGAACATTCATGGGCCTGATAAAGGGTTACGTTGGTAAATTGCGTAACAAAATCGGCCGTTGGTAGTAAAGAAACTCGGCTCGGACGCGCGAAACCGTTACGCTATGCGCCGTATTTTTGTATTTCGTCGAGGTAACACCCGTGTTTTCCCAATTCGCCCTGCATGAACGCCTGCTTAAAGCCGTGGCCGAGCTTAACTTTGTCGAGCCGACGCCAGTGCAAGCTGCGGCCATACCTCTGGCGCTGGAAGGGCGTGATCTGCGGGTGACGGCGCAAACCGGTAGCGGCAAGACTGCTGCATTCGTATTACCAATCCTCAATCGTCTGATGGGCCCGGCCAAGGTTCGCGTCGACATCCGTGCCGTGATCCTGCTGCCGACCCGTGAGCTGGCGCAGCAGACCCTCAAGGAAGTTGAGCGTTTCTCGCAGTTCACGTTCATCAAGTCCGGCCTGATCACCGGCGGTGAAGACTTCAAGGTGCAGGCTGCCATGCTGCGCAAGGTGCCGGATATTCTGATCGGTACCCCAGGCCGTTTGCTGGAGCAATTGAACGCCGGCAACCTGGACCTGAAAAACGTTGAAGTACTGGTTCTCGACGAAGCCGACCGCATGCTGGACATGGGTTTCTCCGAAGACGTCGAGCGTCTGGCGAATGAGTGCGCCAACCGTCAACAGACCCTGTTGTTCTCGGCCACCACCGGTGGTGCGGGCCTGCGCGAAATGATCAGCAAGGTGCTGAACAATCCGCAGCACTTGCAAGTCAACAGCGTCAGCGAGCTGGCTTCCGGTACGCGTCAGCAGATCATCACCGCGGATCACAATAGCCACAAAGAGCAGATCGTGCACTGGCTGCTGGCCAACGAGACGTATCAGAAGGCGATTATCTTCACCAATACCAAAGCCCTGGCTGACCGCCTTTATGGCCGTCTGGTAGCGCTGGATTACAAAGCCTTCGTGTTGCACGGCGACAAGGATCAGAAAGACCGCAAGGCCGCGATCGACCGTCTGAAACAGGGCGGCACCAAAGTGCTGGTGGCGACCGACGTGGCAGCGCGTGGTCTGGATGTGGAAGGTCTGGATCTGGTGATCAACTTCGACATGCCACGCAGTGGCGATGATTATGTGCACCGTATCGGCCGTACCGGTCGTGCGGGTGCAGAAGGTCTGGCGATCTCCTTGATCTGCCACGGCGACTGGAACCTGATGTCCAGTGTCGAGCGCTACCTCAAGCAGAGCTTCGAGCGTCGCACCATCAAGGAAGTCAAAGGCAGCTATGGCGGGCCGAAAAAGGTCAAGGCTTCAGGCAAAGCAGTTGGCGTGAAGAAGAAAAAGACCGACGCCAAGGACGACAAGAAAAAAACCGGCGCCAAGGCACCGACCAAACGCAAAATAGCCAACCGCCCGAAGACCGATGCTCTGTCGCTGGTCAGCAAAGACGGCATGGCCCCGCTGAAAAAGCGCAAGACGCAAACGCCTGCGGCTGAGTAAACCCCGCCCGCAATTCTCGCGCAGGACCGGCTTGAGCCGATCCTGCGCTGAGAGTCCTGATCCATAATCTCCTCCATCCAATCACCACCGGGCAGCTTCGGCTGAACGGGGCGCGTCAGCACCTGTCACACGTTCAGCTGCAAGCCTGATGACGAGATGTCACAGGCGGCTCACCCACGTTGACTGGAGGTAATAACAATGGACAAGCCTTATGACTGGGACCTCGTTGAACGCCTGTTGCATGAAGTGCAGAACAGCGCCGACGACACCTTCAAGCCCCGCAAATACGCAGAGGAACATGCGGCCGCGTCTGCGGCAGCAGGTGAGCCGGTAGGTAATCTGGATCACCTGAAAGCAATTGCCGGTGAATACGAGAAACTGCTGCTGGATCGTGGATTTATCGAATCGCGTCCGGAAGAGGAGGGCGGTAACGGCGAAAACTTCGTCCTGACCCCGCTTGGTGCCCAGTTGCTGGCGCTGATCGACAGCAGCATCCCCGGCAATGATCACCCGCGTCAGGTGCTGGACGAACAGCACGACGCCCTTGATCCCGCGACCTTTGAAGAGGTTGCTGCCAAAGCGCAGATTGCTTGAGGTTATGAATATTCTGTAGGAGCGCACGAGCAACGCGAGGCCGCGAATGCTGTTTATCAGGCAGACCGCTATCGCTGCCTCGCGTTGCTCGTGAGCTCCTACAGGTGATGATTACTCTGCCTTGATCGCCTTCAAACAGCTCAAATCGGTAAAGTCTTTTCTGGTGTCTGCGATCTTGCTCAACAAGCGTTGGCGCTGTTCTGGCGTGCTTTGCGCCATCAGGTCCACCAGCAACGAGATTGCCGCTTGCTCGGTCCGGTCGTAGGCCTCGCGATACTCAGGCGTCCAGAAAGTCTCGCGGTCCTGCAGCAGCTTGGCAATTCTGTCGGGGAAATCCGGCGCTTTGCGGTCCTGCACTGTGGCCACAAACAGCTTCTGCCAATTGGCCCGATTATCAAGCCAGGCCCGATTCTGTTCGCCCAGTGACGCCGACCAGCTCTGGATGCGCTGCAGCTGTGCCGGGTTAAGTTTCCCCATCCACGGGCTCAAGCGTTTTTCCATGCGTTCGGCGCGATCACTGATCTGCCTGGGCAGCGGTTCTTTGAGGAATTCATTCTCGCGTTTACGCTGGTCCTTGGCGAAGGCGTTCTGCATCTCCAGGACTTGCTTGTCATCCAGTTGGGCAAGCAGCTCGACGGCCGAAGGGGTGATCTGTCGTGATATCTGCCCGATCGCCAGCTTGGCCTCATCAGTGCGCGCTTGCAGTTGATCCGACGTGACCTGATTGGTCTCTACCATCCGTTGCAGGCGGTCCAGCCATCCCAGATAGCCCGGCAACTGAGTCGTGCAGTGCCAGCTCAAATGCTCTTTGAGGCGCTCATCAAACCAGTCTTTTTGCGAAGCATTCATCTCCAGATAATCGCTGAGCGACCATGGAATGATGATGTCCAGATTACGATAAGCCAACCCGATTCGGGTGCAGCCACCGAGGATGAACAGCGCCATCAACAATGAAATGAAGGCTTTGTACGGGGTGCGCATAACGACTCCTCAGTGGACCTGCCTGTTTGTGTAGAGCGGGTCCAAGAGTAGCAGTTCACTGAATCAGAAAAATGAGCGCACGGCCTTGAGGGTGAAGGTGCCTTCGCAGTTGGCATTGTGCCCGCTGTAGGCGCTGCAATCATTGCCGGTCAGGCTGGAGCCGCTGTAGATCAGGTTCATGTCGACACCCAGCCATGGCCGCGACAGGTTCAGTGACCAGTCATTGAAGCTGGTGACCATGCTGCCGTCCGATATTTGCTGCGGAGCATCGTATTGGTGATTGGCGTACTGCATGCGGATGCCCAACCCCAGTTGTTCGATGCCGCCCAGATCGACGATCAGGGTGCTGTCGCGGCGGCCGATGTCATTGCTGAACGCTGCGCCAATGCGGCTGTCGAGGATTCGCAGACCTGCATAAAACTCGTGGGTGTCTATCTGGCTGGTGTCTGGATAGCTGTAGCGGATCATGCCCAACTCATAACCGAGCGTCTGATCGAACGGCTTCTTGAAACCCATGTAGGAGTCGACTTCCAGCGTGCTGTCTTCGGTGACACCGGCGTTGGGTGACCATTGGCCAAAGTAGAAGCCGCTGTCGTGGGTCAGATCGAGCCCGCCGTGGAATGAACCCGAGCCACTCTGCGTGACCAGACCCTGGGCCATGCTGCGCGTCGGCGAAGTGCCCAATTTAAGGCTGAAGTCTCCCAACTCCCGCTCAATCACTTGAGCAGATGCATGCGGACAAACAATCAGGGCGCTTACGGCAAGCGCGCAATGGCGAAAATTGAGCATCGTGCTCACTCCTTCATGTTACGGAGGGGGCAGGTTGAAATGGCCATAGGCCCAGTAGGAACAGCAGGGGAACCGCGATCTAGAGCCTCGCAGCATACCTACGAAAGTCGTAGAGCGAAGACCGTTCGTCGATCCGCAGGGGAATCAGTTCGAAGCAGTCGCCTGAGCTGACGGGATGATCAAGCTGCGAATGACCACCAAAGCCTGATCAAACGAGGGGTAGCCGCTTTTCGCAACATCCAGCTCTGCGTACTCGGCGCGGTACGCTTCGGATTTCTTTTGATCGGTCATGCTGAGTTGCTGTGAGAGCAGCGCAATGGCCAGCGGATGCTTGTGGCTTGCGGCGTCTTCGAGCAATTCAATTACACGGGGTTGGTCCGATTGCTGGCGAATCAACAGCACCGCCAGGTAAAACTCGGCTTCACCCGATGCATCATTCACCCCTGCGCGGCGAAGCATGGCTTCGGCCAGTTCGTAGTTCTCCCGGTCGGCTTCACTGATCAACAGTTTGGCTTGCAGCATATCGTTCTGATAGAGCAATTGCTCTGCGCGACAGTCGCTACCCGCAGGGTGGCCGTCGTCAGAAACGGTATTGCAGTTGTGAGATGCACAACCCGTCAGGTAAATCAGTGCGCCGAACAGCATCCAGTTCTTCATTCGTGCATTCCGCAAAGGCTGGCTTCAAGACATCATCCTGCCCGTCGTCGAGCCACTAGGCAATGGGGTCTTGCAGTCAGGTTGAAACGGTTGTGTGCAACGAAGATTAGCAAGCTCTGGCGCCTTGGGAGTCAAGACGCATAGAGATCGACAACTGGAGCGGGGAGAGGATTACTTTTTGCCGAGGGTGATCTGTTTGGACGGGCCGAAGGTCTGGCCGCTGACGCCTTTTGCAATTTGCTGAATTTCGCCGCCGGACTTAAGGAAAGCAGCGATCTGGGCGTTGATCGAGTCGCTCGTTTCAACGGCTGGAGCTGGCTTTGCTTTCGAGTTGGATGCTTTTACGCGCATGGCTGCCATTAACCTATATAAACTTGATACGGCCAGCAATGGTACACGAATGGCTTGACAATTGCTTGGGAAATATCCCCTTAAACCTTGGGCGTAATTATCCGGAATCTGCCGCTAAATAATTATTAATGTCGGGCTAAGCGGTTGTTTTAATTGATAAGTTATTTCTGTAATTATTTTCCGCTGGCTTGAAAAACAGCTTTTAAATCCCCTGCGCATCTGACGAATGGAGCGCATGGCGGGCTCATCGCCATTAGGCAAATATCTGATTTTTCTGACCTTTTCGAATGCGGGGTGCAGCGACATTCTGCGTCAGCATCATTGCCCGCAAACTCGGGTAGAATGCCGCCCACGTAATGAGGGTATTTGCACATGGCTTTAATCGGGCGTTACAACAGCTTGCAAGTGGTTAAACACACTAACTTCGGTCTGTATCTGGATGGTGGGGCGGACGGCGAAATTCTGCTGCCTAACCGTTATATCCCCAAAGACATTCCCAGCGAAGATGAAGACTGGCTCAACGTTTTCATTTATCTGGACAGCGAAGACAAGCTGCTGGCCACCACAGAAAAACCCAAGGTTCAGGTCGGTGAGTTCGCCAGTCTGAAGGTGGTTGAAGTCAACAGCATCGGCGTCTTCCTCGATTGGGGCCTGCCCAAAGACTTGCTGCTGCCTTACTCCGAAGAGAAGCGCACGCTGCAGGCGGGCGATTACTGCGTGGTGCATGTCTATCTGGACAAACACACCCGCCGCATCACCGCGACGGCACGTCTGGACCGCTATCTGGACAAGACACCGGCCAGCTACAGTGTCGGTCAGGAAGTCGACTTGTTGGTGGCTGAAGCGACCGATATGGGCTTCAAGGCAATCATCAACAACAAGCACTGGGGCCTGATTCACAAGAATGAGGTCTTCAAGTTCATGCGCGCTGGCAAGCAAGAGAAGGGCTACATCAAGGAAATCCGCACTGACGGCAACATCAGCCTGAGCCTGCAGCCCGTGGGCGAGCAAGCGGCCAGCAGCCTGAACAGCAAGATTCTCGGCAAGTTGAAAGAAAACAACGGTGTGCTGCCGGTCAGTGACAAGAGCGATCCGCAGGTCATCAGCAACCTTTTTGGCGTCAGCAAAGGCAATTTCAAGAAAGCCATTGGCGCGTTGTACAAACAGGGCCAGATCGTGATCCACGCAGACCGCATCGAGCTGGTCTGACGTTCATCGGTTAAAGCGGGAGCGACGGATCGTTCCTGCTCCGCATGAGGTCCAACCGGTCAGCGCTCATCAGGGCGTTGCGCTCAATGCGGATCAACTCAGACAAGGACGCCCTTCATGAAAAGAACCCTCACGGCTTACTTCAGCATCTTGCTGACCTTTCTGGTTGTGGACGGTATATGGCTGGGCTTGCTGATGGGGCCGACTTATCGGGCATGGCTAGGGCCGTTGATGCTCGACAAGCCGGTGATTGCTCCCGCCGTGGTTTTTTACCTTCTGTACGCAGCCGGGTTGCTGGTGTTGGCGGTTCAGTCAGGGCTGCGAAGAAACAGTATCAGCCATGCCGCAAAGCGCAGCGCCTTTCTTGGACTGGTGGCTTACGGCACCTATGACCTGACCAACTGGGCCACGCTGCAAGGCTGGCCGGCGCAGTTAGCGCTGGTGGATCTGGCGTGGGGAACGTTTGCGTCGGCGGTGGCGGGGACGGTCGGTTTTTTGGTTGCTCGACGGGTAGCTTGATTCCTGGCGCAGAAACCCGACTGAAATGCTATTGCTGTAGACGCACTCCAGATGCCGCGCTGTCGCTTAGCAGACACAGGTTCTGTAGGAGCGCACGAGCACCGCGAGGCCGCGATGGCGGTGGATCAGGCAGAACGCTATCGCGGCCTCGCGGTGCTCGTGCGCTCCTACAGGACAATGTTTGTTGCGCGACAGCTTTATGCAGCTCAAAGCATCAGGGCTGCAGAAAACCCGAAAAACTCAATCCCGCACCCAGCGGCCGTACATCCTTCAAATACGAATCCTTGTCGGCGCTCAGTTCCAGGCTGACAGTGGATTTGCGCTGGCCTTTATTGCGGATCACCAGACCTTCCATGTGATCACGCAAAAATACCGTCGTGACTTTCAAGTGCAGCAGTTGATCGCTGCTCGGCGTGTACAGCAGCAGGTGCATCCATTCGTACTGACCCACCGCCAGACGCGGTACCGGCAGGTCGAACCACCAGATGTTCTTGTTGGTGTTCAACGTGGCGAAGTGGGTGTTGTTGGTACCCAGCACGGCACCGCCCAGTTCCTGGTTGCGGCGTGCGATGGCCTGCTTTTTATCGAGTTTCATAATGTTCCTGCGGATCGTTGTCTTCAGCGCGACGAGCGTTGCCCGGCGCAGCCGGATTGCGTTGCGCATTCTCGTGGGTTGCCGCGCAAACTTAAAGGCAAAGTTTTTCTGCTCCCGTTTTATGCGCCAGCAGGCAAGCAGACGAACGGCTATGACGCTGGTGAAAATAGTTGAAACTCCCCGCAAATGAGTCGGGTCAATCATTACGTCGAGGCGATGACCTCTCATTGATTCTGCGGAGTAAAACCTATGAGCAGCACTGGCGATAAAGTTAAAGGCATGGCTAACGAAGCAGTCGGTAACGTCAAGCAAGGCGTGGGTAAGGCTACTGACAACTCCAAGCTGAAAGCTGAAGGCAAGGCGCAGGAAATCAAAGGCGAAGCCCAGCAAGCCAAAGGCAAAGCCAAAGACGCTGTGAAAAAAGGCGTTGATAAGGCGTAAGCCGATTATCCAGGTTAATCCTGGCGTTGAGTCACGGCCATCTTCGGATGGCCGTTGTCATTTTCAGCCTTCCAGAATCGAGGTTTTGAAACCTTTTTCAGGTGCTCCAGTCCACTCATTTAAGGTAAAACGCCATTATCTGCGAACAGCTTGTGTCAGAGGCGCAGTACCCATCAATGTGAATGTGTAAGCTGCGTCAGTTATGTAGCGAAGGAGACGCCATGATTTTCCCGGAATTGCGCCAACTGCCACTGGGCAAGGTGATGGTTCGTACGGTCAGCGAATTTCTCGATGACGAGATGTCTACCTACGCGTCGGCGTTGGCCTACCAGATGTTGTTTTCGCTGTTTCCTTTCCTGCTGTTCTTGATCGCGCTTATTGGCTTTCTGCATCTGCCCGACTTCTTCTCCTGGCTGCGCCTGCAGTCGGAACTGGTCCTGCCGCCTCAGGCGCTGGAGCAAGTCAATCCGGTCATTGATCAATTGCAGCAATCCAAAGGTGGACTGCTTTCGATTGGTATCGTCATCGCGCTGTGGACTGCCTCGGCGGGCGTGCGCTTGATGATGAGCGCCATGAACGCTGCGTACGATGTGGTCGAAGCGCGCCCGGTCTGGAAACGCATTCCGCTGTCGGTGGCGTACACCATCGGCATCGCCATGATGATGCTGGCGGTTGCTGCATTGATGGTGACGGGGCCGCAAGTCATGAACTGGATCGCCGCGCAAATCGGCATGGAAGAGTTCATCGTGACGCTCTGGACCATCCTGCGCTGGCCGCTGAT
The DNA here is from genome assembly GCF_040224095.2 of Pseudomonas caspiana. NCBI lineage: Bacteria > Pseudomonadati > Pseudomonadota > Gammaproteobacteria > Pseudomonadales > Pseudomonadaceae > Pseudomonas > Pseudomonas caspiana. The sequence goes on from NZ_CP167995.1 coordinate 1,213,928, forward strand.
CGTCATCCTGCTGATGGTGGCTGTGGCGTTGATTTACTACGTCATGCCGGACGTGAAGCAGGAGTTTCGCTTCATCACTCCCGGCTCTGTGCTGGCCGTCGTGGTCTGGATCATCGCTTCTCTGGGGTTCGGTTATTACGTCAAGACGTTTGCTGACTACAACGCCATGTACGGCAGCATCGGGGCGATCATTGTCCTGCTGCTGTATTTCTACATCTCGGCAGCGGTGCTGTTGCTGGGGGCTGAAATGAATGCGGTGGTCGAGCACATGTCCGCTGAAGGCAAGGACAAGGGTGAAAAAGTAGAAGGTGATGGTGCTATTGAGTCCACTGAGAAACAGCACGTTTCCGGTCTGGGTCGTGATCATTCCCTTCCACTGCCAGCCAAGGCGGGGGAATCCTGAACACGACTGTGGCAGGATGACGTTTTTTCGCTACGGAGCCCGGCCCGCATGATCCGCCCCATTTTGAAAATGGGCGATGAGCGTCTCTTGCGCATCGCCCCACCTGTGCCTCAATCGATGTTCGGCAGCGCCGAGCTCAAGACCCTCATCGCCGACATGTTTGAAACCATGGAAAGTGTGGGTGGTGTTGGCCTGGCTGCGCCGCAGATAGGCGTTGACCTGCAATTAGTGATTTTCGGGTTTGAGCGCAGCGAGCGGTATCCGGACGCTGAAGCCGTGCCTCAGACAATCCTGCTTAACCCTGTGATTACGCCTTTGCATCCTGCCGTTGAAGAGGGTTGGGAAGGGTGTCTGTCCGTGCCGGGTTTGCGTGGCGTGGTTAATCGCTTTCAAAGCATTCGCTACGAAGGCTTTGACCCGGACGGCCAACCGATCCAGCGCGAAGCCTTTGGCTTCCACGCCCGAGTGGTTCAGCACGAATGTGATCACCTGATTGGCCGCCTTTATCCCTCGCGCATTACCGATTTCAGTAAGTTCGGCTTCATGGACGTGATGTTCCCGGATATGGACCCGAATGCGGATGAGTGAGTCTTCGGAAGAGTGGATTCGCTTTCTGTAGGAGCGCCCGGCCTCGCGGTGCTCGTGCGCTCCTACAGGTCCACTGTATGACGCGCGACAGCGTGGTGTCAGGGACAACAGGTCTGCGTCTACCGCTCCCAGCGCATCGCCACCAAATCTTTAGTCCGCTGATAACGCGCCAGCTTGTCCGCCAACATCGGCGGTAAATCTGTTTCGGACGCAAAGCCTGACTGCTCGTAAAACCCCACCAGTTCCGGATGACAAAACAGCCAGACCGGACCGTGCAACTCTTCCAGAGCATTGGCGATCAACCGCCTGGCGATCGCCTGCCCTCGCCACTGCGGCGCCACGAACAGCCCGGTTAACCAATGTCCTTCCGCCACCGGAGTAAGACTCAGTGCGCCGATGATTTCCTGCTGCCGCGCTACCCACATCTGCGCCGCGCCAGACGAACGCATGGGCGAGCGATGGGCGCGGTAGAACTTGTCCAGCAGAGGCTGGCAGAGCGGCGGCAGCAGGCAGAATTCAATCTCGGACATGGGGCTGGGCGCACTTCAAAGGGGGCGGCAAGAATGGGCCCGTATCATAGCGTCGAATGGGTGTATAACAGAGGCCAGATCCTTAACCCTGGAGCACGCATCATGAGCAAAGGTATGGATTCAAAGAAAGCCGCCAAGAAAAAGCCCGCCAAGACCGCCGACGAAAAACGCGCCGACAAAAAAGCCAAGAAGTCCGATACCGGGCTTTTTGGGCATTGATCCCAAGCGGCTGAAGATGACCATTTGTGCGCAGCTGAAAAAACCTGTGGGAGCGGTGCTTGCCCGCGATAAGGCTGGACGCAATTTACTTTAGATCATGTTGTTCTTATCGCGGGCAAGCACCGCTCCCACAGGAATGCGTTCCACTTCAGCATTTGTGGTGTTTGCGACGCGCCCCCGGTTGCTCATAGGCCATTGTTTACTCGCTTCCCGCGCACGCTCCGCATTTTTCATCTATGGTTGGCTCAATCGCTTTGACCGGATTTGCCATGATTCAGGGTTTTGCCGAATTACCGATGTACAGCGCACCAGAGCGCGTTGCGCAGGCCAGCGAAGCGTGGCTGGCGCGGATTTTCGAAGTGCTCGGCGCACAGCGTTTGCAAGGCGTCGCGCTTGAGCTGCCTGAACTCTGGTTGTCCCCACAATTACTGCTCGCACAGACCTGCGGTTATCCGTTGATGACCCTGTTGCGCGGCAAGGTTCGCCTGATCGGGCGGCCTGTCTATGAACTGCCCCATAGCGCCGATGGCCTGCATTGCAGCCTGCTGGTGGTCCGCGCTGATGACCCTCGGCGCTCGCTCGAGGACTTTCTCGGCAGCCACGGCCTCGTCAACAGTGAAGACTCCAACTCAGGCATGAACCTGTTGCGCCACGCCGTGGCACCGCTGCAACGTGACGGGCAGTTTTTCTCACGGGTTTCCCTCACCTCAGGCCATCGCCATAGCCTTCGTTTTCTCAAGGAAGGGCGTGGTGATCTTGCGGCCATCGACAGCGTGACCTACGACTATCTGGCCCGCGATGCCAGCTCAGAAGTCAGTGGCCTGCGAGTACTCGGGCGCACCGCAGGCGGCCCGTGTCTGCCGTTCATCACCGCGCTGAGTATCGATGAGGCCTACGTCGAGATGATTCGACAGGCCATGAATCAAGCCCTTGCTGACCTGCCGGATGTCGCTCAAACCCTGGCGATCAGCCGAGTGCTTGCAACCAGCGAAGACGATTATCAACTGCTGCTGGATTACGAGCGTCAAGCAGCAGCGCAAGGGCTAGCGTCGTTGCGGCCCTGAATCGCGATTGCCTATACATGAGTACAACTTATCGTCGCCTTGAGGTGTCGATACTTTTCAAGCGCACTTACAACGAACACAACCTACAACGAACTCAGGCCGGTTCCGGCCATCCAGAGGTGACCATGACATCAATCAGAACGCTGCTCGGCTGTTCACTTCTGGCCTTGGGCTTGTTGGGCCAGCCCGCTATGGCGGCGGACAAGACAGCACCGATCAATTTTGGCGACATCACGTGGGAAAGCGGCAGCCTGATCACCGAAATCCTGCGCACCATCGTCGAGAAAGGTTACGGTTATCCCACTGATACGCTGCCGGGCAGTACGGTGAGCCTGGAAGCCGCGCTGGCGAAAAACGATATTCAGGTCATTGGTGAAGAGTGGGCCGGACGCAGCCCGGCCTGGGTCAAGGCCGAAGCTGAAGGTAAGGTGCACGGCCTGGGCAATATCGTCAAAGGCGCGACCGAAGGTTGGTGGGTGCCGGAGTTCGTGATCAAGGGCGACCCGGCCAAAGGCATCAAACCGCTCGCTCCGGACCTCAAGTCCGTGGCTGACTTGCCGCGCTACAAAGACGTTTTCAAAGACCCCGAGTCCCCAGACAAAGGCCGTTTCCTCAACAGTCCGACGGGTTGGACCTCAGAAATCGTCAACACCCAAAAGCTCAAAGCGTATGGTCTGAACGACAGTTACGTGAACTTCCGTACCGGTTCGGGCGCTGCACTGGATGCCGAGGTCAGTTCGTCGATTCATCGCGGCAAGCCAGTCTTGTTCTACTACTGGTCGCCAACCCCGCTGCTGGGCCGCTTCAAGCTGATCAAACTGGAAGAGCCGCCGTTCGACGCTGAAGCATGGAAAACCCTGGCCGATGCCAATAACCCGAATCCACGAGGCACCCGTTCACTGGAGCCGCGCTTGAGCATCGGCGTCTCTGATGCATTCCACAAACAGTATCCGGACCTTGTAGCGTTCTTCGAAAAAGTCGACCTGCCCATTGATCTGCTCAACCAGACACTGGGTCAGATGAGCGAGAAGCGCCAGCAGCCTAAAGAGGTTGCCCAGTTGTTCCTCAAGCAGCACCCTGACGTCTGGAAGGTCTGGGTGCCTGCCGAGGTGGCCAGCAAAGTCAGCAGCGGCTTGTGAAGATCCGACGCCCGGGCAGCACCTGAAAAGGCTGATGGTTGCGACATGAATACTGAGGTTGTTCTACAGACCAAGCGCATGATCCTGCGTGAGTTGAGCGGGGCCGATGTGCCGCCAATGGCGCAGATCCTGAGTGATCCTGAGGTCATGCGCTATTCGGTACGTGGCGTTCTCAGTGAGAGCGCAACGGCTGAGTTCGTTGACTGGTCGTGTCAGTCTTACGCGCTTCATGGTTTCGGGCCGTGGGCGGTGGTTGAAAAAGCCAGTGGTGAGTTGATGGGCTTCTGCGCGCTTAATCGGGAGAACGTCGAAGGGCTCGAAGAGGTGGAGATTGGTTATCGTCTGGCCCCGCAGTTCTGGGGGCGAGGGTATGCCACCGAAATCGTTCGCGCGACTCTGGCTTATGGCTTTGAAGAGCTTGGCCTGGGCTCGATTATCGCTATTGTCCAGCCTGCCAATACCGCCTCGGTGCGAGTCATTCAGAAGGCAGGTTTCAACGCATTCGTGTACAGCCAATACCACCGCTTGGGCGTCAGAATTTATCGGTTGAATCGGGATGAATGGATAACAGAGGAGGCTTCATGACGATGCACAAGTCGGGTGCCGTACATCTGTTTTTCGTCTTGCTGCTGGGTTTTCTGGCGAGCACTCAAGAGAGCGCCCGCGCTTCGGAAGTCGATGACAGTGCGTTAGCGTTCGTTGAAGATCGGCATCTGGGTGAAAGCCTTGGCTGGCTGAGTTATCAGGTTGCTTCGCGAACGGCGACCTTCGGCAGCATTGTCGAGTCGGTTGGCAAGACGCAGGCGCAAGAGCTGGTCAAAGGCGAGTTGCAGCGTTTGCAGCCGCAGTTCCAGGCGCAATGGGATCGTAACATGGCCGCTGCCTACGCCCAGTCCTTCAGCGCTGATGAGTTGCGCGCACTCAACCGTGGCGATGACCAGCCAATGCTGGCTAACAAGCTCAAGGCCAAACAGAATGAGGTTGGCATGGACATGAAGGCGCGCTCGGCCGATCTGCTCAAAGACTTTGTCTCGCAAGCGCTGAATAGCGCTATGGCGAGGCTGCCACAGTGATGCACATTACTTTTTTTCAGACTCAGGCAACGAGGTAGAACCATGGACCCATTCATGCAGGCCGCAATCGACGAAGCTCAACTCGGACTGGCCGAGGGCGGTATTCCCATCGGTTCGGTCATCGTCCATGACGGCCAGATCATCGGCCGCGGGCATAACCGCCGGGTTCAGGAAGGCAGCGCCATCAAACATGGGGAAATGGACGCGCTTGAAAATGCCGGTCGCCAGCCTGCAAAGGTGTATCGCGATGCCGTGCTTTACACCACGCTGTCGCCTTGCTCGATGTGCAGCGGGGCGATTCTGTTGTATGGCATCCGCAAGGTCATCGTCGGTGAAAACCAGACGTTCATGGGCGAAGAAGAACTGCTGCGCTCACGCGGGGTGGATGTCGAAGTGATCGACAATCACACCTGCGTAGACATGATGAAAGGCTTCATCGCGAGCAAGCCTGAACTGTGGAATGAGGATATCGGAGAGTAGGACGCTGGTGTCTCCTGACCCCTGTCAAACAAGATGTACCGGTAGGAGCTGCCGAGGGCTGCGCAAGCAATCTTCCTGACATATCGTCATCACAGCCTTCGGCAGCTCCTACAGGTCATGCCCGCATGGTGGTATTCACCCAGCCACCTTCGCCACCCCGAACAACGAAACCCGCAATGCCCCGTCCCGTTTTTCCAGCCGAACCGGCGCTGTACCGCCCGGCATGCTGACCTGGATCAATCCTGCGCCCACCAAACCGGCATGCCAGGCGGCGCTGGCCACGGCGCTGGCGCTAGTGCCGGATGATGCGGTGGGGCCTTCGCCGCGCTCGAACACTCTGGCAACGACCTGACTTGCTGACTGCACCCACGCCCATTGCAGGTTCACCCCGGCCGGGCAAGGTTCGCCTGCGCCGAGTTCACCTTTGGCAAAGGCAATACGCGTCAACGCCGCGTTCAGCTCCTGCTCATGCAACGCTTCGAACGCAGGCAAATCTGCTGGATCGTTTACCAGCGTGACGCAATGAGGATTGCCGATGCCTACGAAAACACTGTGGCTCCACCGCGGGTTGATCCGCGTCAGGGGAGTTACCTGACTGACCGCATGCTCATTGAGCAGCACAGGCTCCAGGCTGGCGCTGAGTGCGCCGACAGCCTGAGGTCCGAACGTCGGGTTACCAAGTGCCAGCCAGAAACCCGAATCGCCATCAAGGCGGGTGGGTTCGACCTGGGTGACCACCGGTGATGCAGTGTGGTGATTATCGTGATGAACCCGTAGCTCAAAGCCTTCCGTGCCGACGTAAGCGTAATCAGTCAGGAACTGGGAAAAAATAGTCATGCCGTTGCCGCTGCGCTCGGCCAGCGTGCCGTCAGTGTTGACAATCAACAGATCAAAAGGCCCTTGTTCTTCAAACGGACCTATCAACAGGCCATCCGAGCGGTGCGCTTTAGCGCCTGTCGGTTGTGCGCCCTCTGGCCAACTGCACAAAGCACGCACTGCTGCGCTGGCCCATTCGCTTCGGCTCAATGCTGCATCGGTCGGGTCGTCAGCAATGGCGATGCCCAACTCGCGTAAAACTTGAGGTGTACAGACGGCGTAGATATTGCCGCGTGCGTCGTAAAGCTGACTCATGAGCGGTTCACAGTGAGTTCGAAAGGGGGCCATTGAGAAGCAGCCCTGTGTGCGCAGGCAAGCTTTTTCAGCGAGCAGATGCTTTCGTAGGAGTGGTTCCTCTCCGGAACGATGCTAATCTCGTCTCATTCATTAGTGGCATTCTGATCGCTTATTCGGATCAGTGCTGGAGGGGTACGGATGTCGGTGCAGTTACGCAATAACGTCAATGTCACGGGAGAGGGGCCTGCAACCCTTGTGTTTTCCCATGGCTTCGGTTGCGACCAGAACATGTGGCGGTTCATGGCGCCGCATTTCGCCGAGCGATTCAAAGTGGTGGTGTACGACCTGGTGGGCAACGGTCAATCGGATCTGTCGGCCTATTACAAACGCAAGTACGACTCGCTGGATGGCTACGCCAGTGATCTGCTGGAGATCATCAAGGAGTTCGCCGGGCCGGGGCCGGTGATTCATGTCGGCCATTCGGTCAGTTCGATGATCGGCGTTGTTGCGGACTTGCGTGAGCCCGGATACTTCGCCGCCCACGTCATGGTCGGTCCATCGCCGTGCTACATCGACGACGGCGACTATGTGGGCGGTTTCACCCGGCAAGACATCGTCAACCTGCTCAGCACGCTGGCCGCCAACTATTTTGGTTGGGCAGGGACCATGGCTCCGGCCATCATGGGCGCTCCTGACCGGCCTGAGTTGGGCGAGGAGCTGACTCAGAGTTTCTGTCGCACCAACCCTGAAGTTTCCCAGCAGTTCGCCCGTGTGACCTTTATGGCCGATCACCGCAAAGAAGTGGCGCAATTGCCGACCAAAACCCTCGTGCTGCAATGCAATCAGGATTTTATCGCGCCGCTCGATGTGGGCGATTATCTGCAGCGGGTCATGCCTGACTGCACGCTGCGGGTCATCGATAACATTGGACACTGTCCGCACATGAGCAACCCCGATGCGTGTGTTACCGCAATCGATGAGTTCCTTGGTACCTCTGGAGTGGTGACTTTTGCCGGTTGACGTCGAATTGAGTACTGACAGCGACCTGCTGTTTGAGCGCGCGGCGTGTGGTCTTCTGCTGACTCGCGACGACGGCACGATTCTGCGGGCCAACCTGACTTTTTGTCTGGGGCTGGGGCTGGAGCAGTCGAGTATCGCCGGGACGCGCTTCCAGGACTTGTTGGCGCTGGGCGACAAGATTTTCTATCAGACGCACTGGGGGCCGCTGCTGACGACGCAGGGCTCGGTGTCGGAGATCAAGCTCGATCTGGTGCACCGCGACGGCCAGGCCCTGACCATGATGCTCAACGCCATACGCCGGGAAACGCCTCAGGGTGTGGTGCATCATCTGGCGCTGATGAGTGGCGAAGAGCGCAATAGGTATCAGCTTGAGTTGGCGCAGACGCGGCAGTCGGCCGAGGAGATGCTGTTACAGCAACTGGCATCGCAAAAAGAGCTGTCTTCGGTGCAGAACCGTCTTCGTCTGGCGCAGACTGAAGCAGATATTCGTGCCACCTTCGCCGAGCAGATGGTGGCTATCGTCAGTCATGACCTGCGCAATCCGCTCGCAGCGATCAAGATGGCGGCCGGGTTGATCGGCCTGGAATCGCTCAGCGAAAAGCAGCAGCGCAGCCTCGGGCTGGTCAATCAATCCGTGGGGCGTGCGCAGCGTCTGATTGTCGATCTGCTGGACTTTACGCAGGCGCGGGTTGGCAGCGGCATTTCCGTGGTGCCCCAGCCGCTGCAACTGCATGAGGTGATCGCCGCCAGCGTCGAAGAGCAGCGGTTGATATTTCCCCGACGGGTGCTGGTGCATAAATGCATTGGCGAAGGCTTTTGTACGGCTGACGCCGACCGGTTGTTCGAGTTGGTCGACAATCTCGTGAGCAATGCCGTGGCCTATGGCGCAGCCAACGCGGATATCACGATTACTTCGGCGTTCGAAGCGCAGTGGATCAGGATTGCAGTGCACAACTTCGGCCCGCCCATACCCCCGGAGCGCCTCGAAGGCCTGTTCGAGCCAATGCCGCACGGCGTTGCGGATGATGACCCGAGCCGGAGCATCGGCCTTGGCCTGTTTATCGTCCGTGAAATCGCTCGCGCCCACTGGGGCGATGTCAGCGTGACCTCCAATGCCGAAGAGGGCACTACGTTTACCATCAACCTGGCCCGGCCAGTGGGGTGAATCAAACCCACACCGTCATCCACGTCGATACCAGCAGCAACAGCGCCATGCTGCGGTTGAAGCGTTGCATGCTCACCGGTGACTGGCAGAACCGCGCTGCGCTGACGCCCAGCCAGGCCCAGGCGGTCATGCACGGGATGGCGATCAGAAAGAACAGCAATGATAGATATGCCACGCGCAGGGCCCGATCGGCTTCTGTCCCGGCAAAAACACTGACGACCACCAACGCCATCATCCAGGTCTTGGGGTTGACCAGTTGCAGGCCGGCTGCGCCTATCAGACCCAGTCGCGGGCCTTTGCTGTCTGTCTGGGTCGGGTCGATGGCCCTGGCCGGCGCGCGGAAAATCTGCCACGCCATCCAGCTCAGCCAGGCGATGCCAAGCCACGACATCGCGGTTTGAATGCCCTGATGGCGAGCCAACACATCGCCGATGCCGGTGCCCACCAACAACACCAGAGCCGCCGCTCCGCCACAGGCGCCCAGAACCATAGGTCCAACACCCGTCCAGCCATAGCGTGAGGTGTTGGTCATGACCAGAATATTGGTTGGGCCGGGCGTGATGGATGACACGAAGGCAAACAGCATAAAGGGCAGAAACTGTTCCATGGAGCGCTCATTGGTGATGGGTCGTCAGGCCATCATCACCCTCGCTGCTTCGTCAGTCTGGAAGGTTTGAGCAGCGCTTGCGGTAATGGGCAGGCGTCATCCGGTAAGCCCGCTGAAACCAGCGACCCAGATGGCTTTGATCGGCAAAACCCAGTGCCGCAGCGACTTCTGCGGGAGATTGGCCGCTGGCCAGTAAACGCCGCGCCTTCGCCAGACGCAGCTGGATCAGGTACGCGTGGGGCGCGATGCCAAAGGCAGCCTTGAACGCTCGTGTCAGACGAAACCGGTCAACGCCCGTGACCTGCGCCAGATCATCCAGACCAATGTCCTGGCTGGCATGGCTGTGCAGAAAATCGCGAGCGGTCTGTGCCACTAACGGCAAGCGTGGATCGGGTGTTACCTGAGTGCGCCAGCGCATGTGACGGGTCAGGTTCGACAGCAGGTCATCCAGAGCAGTCTGGCGCACGATGCGCATTTCACCGCCATGCAGCATTTGAAAGGCCGTGGCGGTGGCGCTGGACAGGCGCGCGTCATCAGCTTGCGTGTCGGCGAAGCTGATCTGGCAGGCCGCCGGGGTGTGCTCAAACAGCGAGCGCAGCTCCCGGTCCAGCCACTTCGGGTCCAGATACAGCGTCAGGTAGGTGAAGCCTTCCGGGGACGGAGCATCGCCGTCATGAATTTCACCCGGCTCAAGCAGAAAAATCCGCCCCGGCGTACTGACACGGCGCTGACGTCTGCAATGAAATTGCTGGAGGCCCTGCTCGGTAATACCGACCAGATAGCTGTCATGCCAATGCGGATCATAGGCATGACCCTCAAAATGCGCGCGAATCGTCTCGATGCCGGACTCACTGTCCTGCTTCAAGTCGATCCAGTTGCTATTGGCCATTACTGGGTCCTGTGATTACGGCGGTATGCGCTGCGTTTGAAAAAACGGTTTTGGGTCGCCACGTTTCAGTGGATTTTTGTGGAGTGGATTCTCGTCGGTTGAAATACCAGTGTCTGGAAGATTTGTGCAGGTCTCAAGGGCGCAGTTCGAAACGACTACTGGCCAGACACTCGCCGTTGATCAGGATATCCAGTTCATGCACGCCGGGGTAATGCACGCGGGTGGTGAAGTTGCGTACCTGCAGCTTGCGCGTTACGGCAACAGACTCACCGGGCTCCAGTTCCAGAGTCTTGAGCTTGAAGACCTTGGCCGAGGTGCCGCCGGATTTTTTCACGTAATGAATGGCGTAGTCGATGATCAGTCGCTGGCGCTGCGCTGCCGTTGAGGTCAACTGAAAGGCCAGGCTCAGGTTGTCACCCAAGTGAATCGTGCCCGGAGTGACGCTGACCTGCTCGATACTCACCTGCGGCTTATGCCCGGCGCCCATGATCGTCAGCGCGCGGCGATCACCTTTTTTGATCAGTGAGCGCAATGCGTGACGGGCAATCCAGGCGGTGTGTGGGTTGTCCAGCGACCAGCTTTCAATCTGTTCCAGCACCCAGTCGGGATTGTCCTTGGTGATGTCGTTCAGATGATTGGCCACTGACTTGCGCACGTAGAGGCTGCTGTCGGTCTTGAGACTATCGAGAATCGGTAGCACCGGCGTTGGGTCGATCATCAATGTCTCCAGGCGAAAAGACCACGGCAGACGCGGACGGCTACCTTCGCTGGCCAGTCTGCGCACGTGCTCATTCTCGTCCAGCGCCCAGCCTTGCATGATCTGCAGGGCACGCTGGAAGTCCAGGCGCAGGAAATGCCGCACGGCAAACTCCGACGAGCCGAAGGTGGTGAAGAACTTCAACGCCTGCATCGAGCGCTCGAAGTCCTGTTGACCATACAGCGCCACGTATTCAGGCAGGATCAGGCTGACAAAACTGCTGTTCAGGCGTGGCGCGAGTTCGTAGAGAATCCCCAGCGCCTCGCTGTAATCGGCCGGTAAACCGGCGTGCAAGCCGCGACTGACGCGGTTGAGCCGTTGCATCAGTGACTGGCTGTCCAGATCGTGGGCGACATGAGCCAGAAACGCCGGGGTATCGAACGCGGGGTAAATCGCAGTGGTCTGCTCGGCGATGTGCTGCAACCGCGCACGATTGAAAATTTCCTTCAGTGCCGGCGCGGCCTGGGTGGTGTCAGTCATGGTGATGTTTTTCTCTGGGTGTGAACGCGGAACCCTGTTGGAGCGAATTGATTCGCGAAGAAGGCTTCAATGTGTCTGAAGATGTATCAGATGTTCTGGCCTCTTCGCGAATAAATTCGCTTCCACGGTGCGGTGGGAGTCCGTGTGGCTGCACATCCTTGTTACAAACTCACACCCGCGCAGGTTGATCATCCACCCTGTTGGGGGCGAACCTAGTGGTGCAATCGCCATCAAAGACCCGGATCGTTACCGTTTCCAACAGAAGGTAAGTGATGAACAGTTTTGCGCGACGCGTCGTACTCCTCACATTGGGCGGCCTGCTGACAACCGGGTTGACCAGTGTTGCCCAAGCTCAGACCTTGCCCAACAGCACGCTCAACAGCGGCAATCCCAATAACAGTCCTATTCACCGCGCCAACCCTAATAGTCGACAGGGAACCGTTCCGGCAACACCCCCTGTGCGTGGCCCGAGCACGGCCCCTAATCCTCGGCCGCCTACTTTGGAAAACGGTGGCATCGGCAACGGCTACCCAACCCGGCAACAAGCACCTCGCCCGTCCGACAACAACACCGGGCAAAACCGTAAAAACACTGATTGAGACCCGCGTCCCCCTCATGTCGGGGGCTTTTTCATGACATAAGGAATCGTCCATGCATTGCAAAACCTTGATCGCAACGCTGTGTGCCAGTGCATTGTTGAGTTTGCCGCTGAGTGCTGCTGCAGGTCCGGTACAGGACTTTAAAACCGAGGAGGGCACCATCAGTGTCGAAGAAGTGGCCAAAGGGCTTGCTCATCCTTGGGCCGTGGCCTTTCTGCCAGACAACAAGGGCATGCTGGTCACTGAAAAACCAGGCAACCTGCGAGTAGTGTCGCCTGACGGCACCTTGTCCGAACCGTTGTCTGGCGTGCCGAAAGTCTGGACGAACGGGCAGGGTGGTTTGCTGGATGTGGTGCTGTCTCCGGACTTCGCCAAAGACCGTATGGTTTACCTGACTTTTTCCGAAGGCAGTGAAGACGGCAAAACGGCAGGGACTGCGGCAGGGCGTGGGCGTCTTTCAACGGACCTGAGCAAACTCGAAGACTTCAATGTGATTTTCCGCCAACAGCCCAAACTGTCGGTGGGCAACCACTTCGGCTCGCGGATCGTCTTTGATCGTGACGGCTACCTGTTTATCGCCCTTGGCGAGAACAACAACCGCCCAACCGCCCAGGATCTGGACAAACTACAAGGCAAAATCGTGCGCCTGTTTGCCGATGGCAAGGTCCCGGATGACAACCCGTTTGTTGGTCAGAAAAACGTGCGTCCGGAAATCTGGTCCTACGGCCATCGCAATCAACAAGGGGCGGCACTCAACCCATGGACCGGCACCTTGTGGACCAACGAACATGGGCCTAAAGGCGGCGATGAGGTAAATATCATCGAGCGTGCCCAGAATTACGGTTGGCCACTGGCGACTCACGGCATCAACTATTCCGGCGAGCCCATCCCGGAAGCCAAAGGCAAGTTTGTTGAAGGGACCGTCAAGCCTTTCCACGTCTGGGAGAAATCACCGGGCATCAGCGGCATGGCGTTTTACGACGCGTCCCGCTTTAAAGCGTGGGATCACAACCTGTTCATCGGCGGACTGGCATCGGAAGATCTGATTCGGCTGGAGTTTGAAGATGGCAAGATCGTTCATGAAGAACGTTTGCTGGGCGAACTGAAGAAACGCATTCGTGATGTGCGTCAGGGGCCGGATGGTTATATATACGTGCTGACTGATGAAGACAGCGGACAGTTGTTGAAAGTAGGTTTGAAACAATAACTTCTGTTAACCCCACATAACGGTAGGACCGGATTTATCCGGGAGGGCGTTCTTCAAGGCAATAAACAAGTTGCCTGAAGAACTGACTCCCGACTAAAGCCGGTCCTACCAGTGCAGAATGTATTAGTTATCCTGCTTGTCCTTCACGATAGCGCCGGTTTTGGCGTTCACGTCCACATCCCATTCCACGCCTTTGGCATCGCGCAGTTCAACCTGATAGATGTAGTTGCCTTGCGCGTCCTGGTCCAGTTCAGTGTCGTGAATGGTGAAGCCAGGGTGCTTGTCCTGCGCCAGTTTGTTCAGCTTTTCGAAGTCCATGATCGCACCGGACTTGAGCAGGCCAGGGATCTGATCAGGACGCACGTCGGCTTGGGCAGCACCGGCAGCGGCAGTAAGGGCAACAGCAGCAAACAAGGCATTCAACGTTTTCATGGGTATTCCTTTTGATTGATCTGGTGTTATTGATCCGGAGGCAACTGATTCGTTCCGTTGCCTGTTGAAGCCAGATTAACCAGCGATACTTAATTCACGCTTAATATTCATGGACAGTGCTGCTCTATTGTTGGGGACTGCGATTTGGCTGAAAGTGGAACATCAAACAGCCGATCAAATGCCCACTGAAACACTAATGCGTAAAAGAAGAAAAATACGAACAGTGCCAGATTGGTTGCCAGTGCCGACCACCAGGAAATATCCAGCCAGCTGGCGATCACCGGGATCAACATCAACGTCAATCCGCCCTCAAAGCCCAGAGAGTGCAGCAGCCTGCGCTGCCATGTTCGGCTGCGTTGCGGCTGGCGTGTTTCCCAGTATTCGAATCCCCAGTTGTAAACCATGTTCCAGACCAAAGCGGTGGCCGAGAGCAGCACCGACAGTGCGCCTGAGTAAACCAGGCTTTCGTCATAAGCCCAGGACAGCGAAGGCGACAAGACACCGATAGCAATCAACTCATAAAGCACGGCTTGGACGATTTTGCGGGTGGGACCTTGCATGAGCGGCTTCCATTTCGGCAGTGAGTTCCCAGCCACCCTAACGACGGATCATGTGGCGCAAAAATGAGATAAATTGAGCCTCGTTCAATTCATTTGATGTGTGCTGTGAGGCTGCCTGTGTTCGCCAAAATACCGCTGACTGCGTTGCGCACCTTCGAGGCAGCCGCCAGGTCAGGAAGTTTCAAAGCGGCCGCTGAAGAGCTTTTTGTAACGCCTGCCGCGGTTTCATATCAGGTCAAGGCGTTAGAGGCCTGGCTAGGAACGCTGCTGTTTGAGCGATTGGGTAAAGGTGTGCAACTGACTGACGATGGCGAGCGCCTGTATCGTGACGCTCACCGTGCTTTGCTGGACATGAGTCAAAGCCTCGCCGGTCTGCAGTTTCGGCCGGACCAGCACACGCTGGTGCTATCGACAACGCCAGCGCTCGCGGCATCGTGGTTGATCCCAAGGCTGGGTGATTTCTATCAGGCTCAGCCGCACATCAATGTGCGGGTTGAAACGAGCAACGAACTGGTGGATTTACTGCGTGACTCTTGCGTCGATCTGGCCATTCGCACTTCAAGTCGTACCGATCCGGCATTGGTCAGCCAACCGCTGATGACTGAGCGTTTTGCGGTGTACGCCGCCCCTGGCCTGGCAGATCCGGCCACACAAGACAGGGTGCAGTTGATCAGCCTGCGTTGGCAGATTCCCGGTGGCTTTGCTGTGGATTGGGCTACCTGGTGTGCAGCGGCAGGCCATCATCAATGGTTGAATCAGGCTTTGCTGCGTGAATACGACGATGAACATTTCGCTTTGAATGCGGCTATTGCCGGGCATGGGCTTGTGCTGGCCAGTAACGTACTGGTGGCGGACAGCGTTTCCAAGGGACTGCTGAAGCCCTATCGCCCGGATATCAGCTTATCTGGGCCAACTTATGTTGCCGTTTGCACGCCGGGTCGTGAACGGCAACCGCCCGTGAAGTCATTTCTGGACTGGCTTGAGGGTCAGGCAAGTGACAGCTCTCAAGCCATTTAGTAGGACGGGCGTAGATCTGACCATTCTGCCTTGGTAATCACTCATCCAACCCCCTAGCCATTGCCCGCCGTTTTGCTATTCTTCGCGCCCTGCGACGCAGTGTCGCGTCCTCTCTCTTCCGTGACCGGGGTCCTTATGACGGCCATTGTTCGACCACGTCCTCAGCCGCTGTCCCGGGCTGACTACAAAACCCTGGGCCTTGCGGCGCTGGGCGGGGCGCTGGAAATCTATGACTTCATCATTTTCGTCTTCTTCGCGCTGACCCTCAGCCAACTGTTCTTCCCGCCGGAAATGCCCGAGTGGCTGCGTCTACTGCAAAGCTTCGGGATTTTCGTGACCGGCTATCTGGCGCGTCCGCTGGGCGGTATTTTGATGGCCCACTTTGCCGACCGGTTGGGTCGCAAGCGGGTGTTCAGCCTGAGCATCCTGATGATGGCGCTGCCTTGCCTGTTGGTCGGGATAATGCCGACTTATGAGCAAATCGGATATTGGGCACCGCTGATCCTGCTCGCGCTGCGCATTCTGCAAGGTGCGGCGGTGGGGGGTGAGGTTCCCAGCGCGTGGGTGTTTGTGGCCGAACACGCCCCGAAAGGCCATCGCGGTTATGCCTTGGGCGTGCTGCAAGCGGGTCTGACCTTCGGTTATCTGTTGGGCGCGCTGGTCGCCACCTGGCTGGCAAAGGTCTTCACCCCGGCGGAGATCCTCGATTACGCGTGGCGAATTCCTTTCCTGCTGGGCGGCGCATTCGGTGTTATTGGCGTATGGCTGCGCCGTTGGCTAAGTGAAACGCCGGTGTTCATGGCCATGCATGCTCAGCGTGAAGCCGCCACGGAGTTCCCGCTGACGGCCGTGCTGCGCGAGCATCGCCAATCGCTGCTGCCCGCAGCATTGCTGACCTGTGTGCTGACCTCTGCTGTGGTGGTGCTGGTGGTGATTACCCCGACCGTCATGCAAAAGCGCTTTGGTATGAGCGCCAGCGACACGTTTGCCCTCAGTAGCCTGGGCATCGTGTTTCTGAATATCGGCTGTGTGCTGGCCGGCATGCTGGTGGATCGCATCGGCGCGTGGCGTGGGGTAATTGTCTACAGCCTGTTGCTGCCGCTGGGCATCGGTCTGCTTTACGCGAGCCTGATCGGCCAATGGTTGGCGCCGGGTATTGCCTATGCACTGGCAGGACTGGCCTGCGGCATTGTCGGCGTTGTGCCTTCGGTCATGGTCGGTTTGTTCCCGGCCACTATTCGGGTGTCGGGCATCTCGTTCACCTACAACATTGCGTACGCGCTCTGGGCCAGCACCACACCCTTGATGCTGATTGCGCTGATGCCATGGAGCCCTTGGGTATGTGTTGGCTACGTCGCAATCATGGGCGCGGTTGGCCTGGCGACAGCCGCTGTATTCGGCATGCGTCGTGGCATGAAGGTCGACGCGGTGCTTGCCGGCAACTGACTGGGCGCAACAACCCTGACACAGCTCAAAAGTGATCGGTAAGACTGCCGAAGGCTGCGATTGCGGTATGCCTGAATGAATGCTTCGCAGCCTTCGGCAGCTCTTACAAGAAACGCATCCCCCCTTTGTGCGGACGCCACGCTCTCGCGCAGCAAGCGAAAGATTCAGAGCACTCTCAGGTCACACCCAAGTCACGAGGCTGGCGACAGCGGTGTGTCTGACTAAACGCCATCGTGTGCGGTCGCCGTCGGTTTTCTATCTCCGCTACTTACTTCCCAACTTTGATTACCGTGTCTGTCAGTTGGTATCTATTTGCTGTGTGGGAAATCTCTTTTTGTATATTGGGATTTGTATATTTATTCTGTAATTAACTTGCAAATCAATATATTTGTAACGAGTGATTGTAATTGTTATTCCGAATGTTTATCGTTTCTGTCTATACAAGTCATGGTTTTGCCGCCGCTTTGTCCTATTAAGTATTATTTTGTAGGTGTGTCTGAGGCTTATGTAGGAAGTTTCTGTTTGAGTTAATTCGCTGTACTCATTTTTCCTTAAAGAGTTGGCCGCTGTTTATAGGTGTGCGTCGTCATGCCCAAGGTTTAGGTATTGATTTGCTGTCGCGGCAAAGAGATGTAGATAGAGAATTCTCCTACGGGTCGATCAGGGAAGAGGAAGTGAGTACCCCCTGTACTCCGTGAAATAGATGGCTGGCAACTGTATCAGCCCTCTGTGGAACAACAATAAAAACTGCACAACACAAACACGTAAACAACAAGGGAGTGATGTCATGAGCGTTTCGCTTAGTCAGGGGCATGATCAGGCGTGGGAGCAACCCATGCCTATACCACCGACACAGGTGGGGCAGCGGTTTCAGCGATTGGTTGCCAGGCAGGCAGCGATGTCCAGAGCGCAGTTATGTGATCAGCAGGCAGCGTTGCTAGGGCCGCAAGGTAAGTTTTCGATGTTCTCTCGGCAAGTCACGGCGCAGGGCCGGCAAGCACCAGGGCTGACCGGAATGAAGGAGTTCGAAGATTTCGACCGCCAGCAACAGGTTGAAAAGGCCGCTGATTTTGTCCTTGGCTTGCACCAGCGCCGGACGCTGGGCGACAACCCTTTTCATGACCTCTCGCGCCAAGAGCTGTGTTGCATGGTGTTCGATGAACTGGCGGCGTGCACTCTGGCGGAGCGTTTCGCTGCATGGCAAGCGCTGCGTCATCGCGACAGCCTGTACTTCATCAATCTTATCGCTACCACCCGGCATACCGTCGAGCGGCGCCTGGTCTTCACTGGATTGCTTGAGCACTTCGATGCGCTGTTACCCATAGAGCAAAGTATCTACCCCCTTGGCTATCGCCGGGCTCAGCAAAATCATCTGGATCGGGAGGAGGCGCTGTATGGCAGGCTCGAACTGCCAAAAACAGTGAGTGAACTGCTTGAAGAGCATACCCCCGACTGGATATTAAAAAACTTTTGCATGAGCAAGGCCGCCGTTGATTGATCGGGGTTGAACACTATTTATATGTGAGAGGCGCTTGGTTCGAACGTATAAAGAGAACTGCTTCTGAAGACAGTTGCGAAAATATCAGTGCTCCTGAACTCATGTTCAGGAGCAGTTCTTTATGGAAATGCTCATGCAGTAGCACTTGTTTATATCCATGATTCACGCAGGGATGTATCAGTGAAAATGGTCATTTACACCATCACAATGGAATCTTTTAAATTTCCAGACCCGAGATGAGTACGTCGTTCTGCGAACTGCTGTTCAGGTCACGACGCTGAGGTTTCGATCCCCAACCGTGGGTAATCCGTCGCCGCAGGGGCTGCTGAACAGACCCGGTTACGGCCTGTGGTTTTGGCGATATACAGCGCTTTGTCAGCTTCGTTGAGCCACATGGCAGCGTCGGCGAGGTGCGGGCCGAATGTCGAGATACCGATGCTCAAGCTCAATCGCACGTGGGGTAATTGCGGGTCGTGTAGGGCGTGGACGTCCCGGCGCAGTTGCTCAAGGATTTCCCAGGCCAGAGTTGCGCTGGTATTGGGCAGGATGACGCAGAACTCGTCGCCGCCGTAGCGTCCTGCCAGATCCGAGTCCCGCAGGTTGGCCAGCAATGCCGTGCTCAAACGCTTGAGCACGCTATCACCGACAATATGACCCTGAGTGTCGTTAATAGCTTTGAAGTGATCGATATCGATCAACGCAATGGACGTCTGTCGCGACAGTGCAACACTTTTGTTGAATTCAAGCTGCAGCAGGTCCTTCCAGGAACCGTGATTGATCAGGCCAGTGAGGCTGTCGGTACGGCTCAACTTACCCAGAATGTGTTTATGCTCGCTGAGCTTCACCGCCACCCGATAACTCATGTAGCCCACGAACATCGGGTAGAACACCAGCACCGGCAGACAGGCGTAGATTTGTGTGGGAGTGCTGAAGGACACGAAGGGTTGGCGAAACAGATACCAGGAAATCGCAGCGCCGATCATTTGCGCAATCAAGCCCCGCAGGAACAGCCGTTTGCCCCCGGCAGCCAGGTTATGCATGGCCATCATCGCCAGCACAGTCACGGTCGGTAATGGATTGAAACCCATCGCCCCGGCCCAGAAACCACCCGCCAGAGAGTCAACGAGGATGTTCCGTTGCTCAGCGTGAAACGGTTGGCGAGCGCTGGTTGCCAGCCACAGGGCGATAGGTGGCCAGATAATCGAGTTGCATAGCATCACCGCCCATACCCAGGCAGGGGGATGCAATGGGTACATGGTCGCCGCGACACTGAAAAAACCAATGCCTACGCCAACACTGCGTACCCAGTAAATGCGTTTGGCAAAGGACCTTCCTTTGCCGTCGTGGTTTCTCATGGCGCTCTACCGGACTTCGATCTGAAGGCTTGGCAGCCTTAGGTCAGAACGAAATATCGGATTCTCGCTCTCCCGCACGGGATATGGGAAGAGCCTTTGGCCATTATTGGACAATAACGTCACAAATTGTCGCAGTCTGTGACGGTTAGCGTGCTTTCCCAGCTATTTAGCCTTCATTTGGATGGCTATCACCGCTGTCGCGATGGCTAGCAAGGCGACAAACGCAGCCACATATCCAACGTCGGACAGGCTCAAATGCTCAATCGTCAGCCCGCCAATCACAGAACCCAGACCAATCCCGGCGTTGGCTGCTGAGACGTTAAGCGTGCCAGCCAGCGCTTGAGCGTGAGGTGCGGTTTTCATCACCCGGATCTGGCAGATAGGGAACAGCGCGGTATGGGCGATGCCCCACACCAACAACACGGCGCACAACAGTGGGATCGAACCGGCAGCCGGTACCGTTGCCGTCATGCCTATTGCTAGCAACAGAGCGAAAACAATCGTCGAACCCAGTGGGCTGCGATCCACATAACGACCGCCCAGGCCATTACCAATCAGGCCCACTGCGCCGAAGCCCATCAACCACCAGCCGACCTGTGCCGGGGCTATCAAAGCGATGCGTTCCAGCGTGTCGGCCAGGTAGGTGTAGGCGGTGAACATCGCCGTGAACACCAGAATCGACAGCAGCAGATTGACGATGAACTGCGGGTCGCTGAGGATTTTTGCCTGCTTGGCCAGGCCGACTTTTGCAGTTTTCGCGATTGAAGGCATGGACATCCACAGTAGCAACGCCATCAACAACGACATGACGGTCAGTGCCCAAAAGGCCCCGCGCCAGCCCACTGCGTCGGCGAACAGCGTACCCAGTGGAATGCCGAACAGCATTGCTGCGGAAATCCCCAGATAAACCCGCGCTACCGCTTTACCGGCCTGGCTTGGCCCTGCCATCAAGCTTGCGGTTTCACTGGCTGTGCCCCAGAACACTGGCAACGCCAATGCCGGAATGAAGCGGGCGAATGCCAGTAGCCACACATTGGTAGAGACAGCCGCCAAAGCGTTGGACCCGGCGAAGATCAACAGAATCGCCACAAACGTTTTCTTGCGATCAAGGTGCGAAAGCATTGCTGTCAACGGCGGACCAAACAGCATCACCGTGAAGGCAAACAAGGTCACCAGCAAACCCGCGTCAGAGATAGAGATCCCCAGATCACGGGCCATGCCTGGCAGCATGCCGATGATCAGGAATTCGGTGGTGACGATTACAAAACCGGCCAGCGCCAGCATGGCAATCGCCAAATTAGCGCCAGTGGCGCGTGCGCCGCTGGCAGAACCAGCAGCGGTAGTGTCTACAGAAGGCATTGGGATAACTCGAATTGAAATAATGGCACTAGCCTATTCGAGAAATCACTTCTTATCTTTGGTGGTTTTTCCGTGCACTATGGAATTAATTTCACTAGCCGACACCGCTCATGATCTCTGCCGACCGTCTTAAAGGCATATCCACATTTGTTGCCGTGGCCAATGCGGGAAGTTTTACCGCAGCCGCCGAACGTCTGAGCCTGACCAACTCTGCGGTCAGTAAAAGCATTGCCCGGCTGGAAGGGCGGCTCGGCATGCGTCTGTTCGAGCGCACGACCCGCAGCTTGGCCCTGACGGAAGAGGGCACGGCTTACTACGCCGTCTGCACCCGCATTCTGGATGAGCTGGCTGACGCCGAAACTGCGTTGGCCGCACAGCGCACGGAGCCTGCGGGACATCTGCGCGTAGACCTGCCGGCATCGTTCGGTCGCATCCATGTGCTGCCATTGCTTCTGGAATTTGCCGAGCGGCACCCCAAGCTACGCCCGCACGTGTCTTTTACTGATCGTTTTGTGGACTTGATCGAAGAGGGCATCGATCTGGCAGTGCGCATCGGCGGCTCGTCGGCGTGGCCATCAACCCTCGGCCATCGTTACCTGGGCACCGAGCGCGTAATTTTCTGCGCCGCCCCGGTTTATTTGCATCGTCACGGCACGCCACAAACCTTTGATGATCTGGCTAATCACGCCTGTATTTTGTACGGCAAAGACAAAGGCGGCACCAGCCCATGGGTGATCGTCGACGCTACCGGGCAAACCCAATTGCGCATGGTCGACGGTCGCATCGTCGTCGGCAATGGCGAGGCTCAGGTGGCCTCCGTCGTGGCGGGCAGCGGTGTTGCGCAGCTGGCAACCTGGCTGATCAAAGACCAGCTCCAGCGCGGCGAACTGGTAGAAATCCTTCCACACCTTGCTACTCAGGGCCTCGATCTGCATCTGGCCTGGCCCCGCAATCGGGAGTCGCTGCCCAAGGTGCATCAGTTGGTGGAATTGCTGTCGGCGACGTTGCGGATGGATTGAGCGGGACAGCAAATGATTTCTTAAAAAATTACCTGATTTGGAATGCTTTTCTGTGGGAACTCACGAACACCGCGAGACAGCGATGGCGTCCTGTCTGATACACCGCTATCGCGGCCTCGCGGTGCTCGTGCGCTCCTACAAATCCGTGTTTGCACTTTACTGTGCTTTGGCACTGCGCATTGCTTTACCTATTTCCCCGCCGTAATCCCTTTCAGCAACTCGCCATGCGCCTTGGCGTCTTTCTCCAGGGAAATCACGTTGACCATAGCCATGCGCTTGCCTGACGCGGCGGTCACAGTGGTGCTCAACACTTTGCCGCCGTCGACGCTGCCGGAAATATCCAGCTGGCGAAGGCCCAATCCGCGCCGGACCATTTTCTTCACGTCGCCCAATTGCCTGAAGTCCTGATAGCTGGCTTTCTGCTGTTCGATGGTCGCGGCAATGACGCCGCTCAGCGTGGCGTTATCGTTGCTCGACACCGTTTCGCGGGACTCCAGCGGCGTTTCGGTAATGATCACCACGCGCTTGGCGGCCTTGTTCATGTACAGCGAACCGGTTACCCCGGCAGCCTTGGCTTTCTCGTCGATCTCCGGCATCGGGCTGTTCACGTATTCCTTTGGCAGGCGGAACACCCATTGTCCCTCCAGCAGCGACACCTTCTGTTGGCTTGGCGCTTTTTGCTGAGGCGCAGCAGATAGATTTGCACCTTGCAGACCCATCGCCAATGCAGCGGCCAACAGCAGAGTCTTACAGCTAAAAAACCGCATCGGATGTCCTCGAAGAGAGCGCCGGTGTGATCGCGGCGGGAGATGCTGGCATCCTGCCCTAAGGGAAGATTGATGTCGAATTTCAACTTGGCTAAAGCTGAATGCATTCCTCGAATTGAAATGCATTTTTGTAGGAGCTGCCGAAGGCTGCGAAGCGTTTATTCTGATATGCCGCCTTCGCAGCCTTCGGCAGCGCCTACAGATCAACTACAAAGACCTCAATCCACCGGCAACGCCATCCTCACTTCCAGCCCGCCGCTGCGCCGGTTACGCAAAGTCAGCGATCCACCATGCTCAAGCACCGTTGCCCGTGCTGCGGACAAACCCAACCCCACGCCGCCGGTGTTCTTGTTGCGCGAACCTTCGATACGAAAGAACGGCGCGAAGACCTGCTCGTGCAGCTCCGGAGCAATTCCCGGCCCGCGATCCTGCACCAGAATCTCGACCCACCCTGCGCGAGCATTGAGCTGCACACTGGCCTCATGACCGTACTTCACGGCGTTATCGATCAAATTAACCAGCGCTCGCTTGATGCCAATCGGACGCCCCACATACACAAAACGACTGGTCCCCACGAACTGCACGTCGATTCCCGCATCCTTGAAATCATCCACCACCGTGAGCAGCAGCTCCGCCAGATCAAACGCCGTGGCCGGTTCCAGCCGCGCATCATCGCGGAAGAACTCCAGCGCGGAATTGACCATTGTCTGCATCTCATCCACGTCCCGGAACAGCTTGGTTTGCTGCTCTGCATCCTCGATGAACTCCCCGCGCAAGCGCATGCGGGTCAGCGGCGCGCGCAAGTCGTGGGAGATGGCGGCGAGCATCTGGGTGCGATCGTTGAGGAAGTGCTGGATCTGCGCCTGCATCGCGTTGAAGGCCAGGATCGCCTGACGGATTTCATGGGGGCCGATCACCGGAATTGGCGGCGCTCGAAAATCTTTGCCAAAACGCCTGGCCCCTTCGGCAAAACGTTCTAGAGGCGTGGCCAAGTGTCGAGTTGCAATCAGCGCCACCACGATGGTCGACAACAGCACCAGAACGAGCACGACCAGGTTGCGCATAAACGGATCAAGCCCCCATTTGCGCGTGGCCACGGATAATTGCACCCAAGAGCCATCGCCCAACTGGATCACTAAGGCATACGGTCGCCCGACCTGATCCGGGCCCCAGTCCCTGGGCTCATAGGCCTCGATAATTGCATCAGGCATTTCCAGCAACTCACGTAAAAACTGCTGGCCGTCCTCAAAGCCAGGGTCGGTGGTGTTTGGCAAATTTGCATCTTCGCGACGGGGCAACCACTGCACGGCGAACACCTTGTCGCTGGCCGCGGCGGCAATGCTCTCACGCTGACTCAGGGGCACGGCGTTGATAATTCGCGTGATGGTCGCCGCCTTTTCCATCAGGCCGGTTTCCAGAATAGGCGGGCGGGCCCAGACGCCTGCCAACAGCGTAAAGGCGCCATTCAAAGCCAGCGACGTCAGCATCGCCAGCATGGTCGTCAGAGCGATCCAGCGTGCGACCGTGTCATGGGGGCGATTCCATCTGGCGCGCAGGGCCGATAAAAAACTCATCGCTTCACCACAGACGGGCTGAACAGATAACCACCGTTACGGATAGTGCGAATCATCGGCTCACTGTGAATATCAGCCTCCAATTTGCGCCGCAGTCTGCTGACCTGCACATCCACACTGCGATCAAACGCGTCATAGGATTCGCCGCGCGCCAAGTCCAGTAACTGCTGACGGGTGAGAATGCGTCGCGGGTGTTCGGCAAACACCAGCAGCAATTCGAACTCCCCGGTGGAGAGCGGAATCATCACCTTCTCCGGCGAGCGCAACTCGCGGCGGGTGACATCCAGCTGCCAGTTGGCAAACTCCAGGATCGAGCGCGAAGAGTCATTGGACACCGTTGCCGCTTCCCCCACACGCCTGAGCACAGCACGCACCCGCGCCAACAACTCCCGGGCGTCGAATGGCTTGGTCAGGTAATCGTCGGCACCCAACTCCAGGCCGATGACCCTGTCACTCAATTCGCCCATGGCCGTCAGCATGATCACTGCGATCTTGTGTTTGGCCCGCAATTGCTGACAGAGCACCAGACCGCTTTCGCCGGGTAGCATCACGTCGAGGATGATCAAGTCCGGCAAGCGCCGCTCGATCGCCCGCCACAGCGAAGGCCCATCGGTAGCGACTTCGACGCTGTAGCCATGCTGTTCAAGGAATTTCTGCAAAAGGGCGAGGACTTCAACGTCGTCGTCGACCAGTAGTAAATGGCTCACAGTGGGCTCGCTGCCGGAGTGGATTCGCAGTGCCTATCTAAAATCATTCCTGGCGCTACGTCATATATTTCAACTCGGTAATAAAGCGACCGGCAGGCAATAAAACAGAAATCTTCAGGCAAAAAACCGCAGGCAGGATCAACGCCAGTCCTAGCCGAGATCACCTTGCATGCCCACTCTCAAAAGCGCTTCGCCTGTCGCACGTTTCACCTTCGCTGGTTTCGTCGTCGTGCTGGTCAGCGGCTGCGCAAGCGCGCCGTCCACACCGGCTGGCCCTTGCGACAACGTCAGCTACACCCTTCATGACCCCGCAGAACCGGTCAACCGTGGCATCTTCGCCTTCAACCGCACCCTCGACGATTACGCCATTGCTCCGGTCGCCCGTGGCTATCGCCATCTGCCGGACTTCTTCCAGACCGGCGTGCATAACTTCGTAGCCAACTTCGGCGAACCGAAGGTGTTCATCAACGACCTGCTGCAAGGTAACGGCGAGCGTTCAATCGCCACTTTCGGGCGTTTTGTGATCAACACCACCGTGGGGATCGTCGGTTTGATCGACGTCTCCGGCAAGATGGGCATCGAGCGCCACAAGTCCGACTTTGGTCAGACCTTCGGTGTGTGGAACATCGCCAACGGGCCAATCGTTGAACTGCCATTGCTCGGCACCGGCAACCTGCGGGACGCAACCGGCAAAGTGCTGAGCTTCGTGGTTGACCCGCTGGGCAGCAACAGCGACACCGTGCAGACCCTTGGCACTATCAATACCGTCGGCGGCATTGTCGACGGCCGCGCTGAAGCCTTGCCATTCACTGACCAACTGCGCAAACAACCGGATTACTACATAGCCCTGCGTGACACCGTGGCCCAGAAACGCGCCAACTTCGTGGTTGAAGGCAAGTCCGGCAAGGTCGTCCCAAGCGATTCAACCTGTCCTGGAGGTGAGACCGATGACGAATAGAACCGAAGCCCTGGTCCTGCACCGCAGAACCCGAAACCCCAATCCCGCGTCACTGCACAGCCGCGAGATTGAACTGCGCGTTGCCGATGACGGCCGCCATGTATTACTGAGCCGCTACGTCGAATTGTTCAGCCACGATGACGCGGCCTGGTGCACCGTGCGTCATCATCGCGTGCCGCTGGCGAGCATGATTCGCTGGATGATCAGTCATGGGGTTGAGGGGTAGGGCTGCGGACTTCGATGCCCAACGGGTAACTGACACAATCTTCCTGACACTGCACAAAGGGACCTGTGGGAGCGAATTTCATTTCAACTCAGGCAATTGAGGATTTGTTGATCAGTCTGTTATCTGCCATGACATATTGCCGGGTCAGCAACCGAGCGGGATTTGCCAGCCTATGACTTTGTGTCCCCAGTGGTGACACTATTTAAGTGGACCATTTGTGTCAGCGCTGCTGACACAAATAACGCTCCCGTTTTAGCACAGCAAAGGTCTCAGCACTGCCGAGACTTTTACTTCAGCGCATCCATCCAAAACGAAGATCACTTAACCTTCATCGGCGCAAAGATCGCTCGAATCCCTCGGCACTTGGGATAATCCCCACACCCCCAGAAATTACCCCCGGCGTTGGCTCCAGTTCGGGCGACCTTCAGCACCATTACTTTCTTGCAATGCGGGCACGCCGGCGCTTTCGGCTCCGCTGCTGCCTTAGGCTTCACCCTCGGTTTGGCCTTCCTGACCTTAGGCGCAACAGGTTCAGCAGCTGGCGCGCTGGACACGTCAGCCTTATCCGACTGCAACTCAACCACACCCTCACGCTTGCCCCGCAACCAGGCAGAAGCACGAGCAATTAACGTGTTGAGTCGAGAGAGTTTCACAGCATTAAACCTGAAGAGACAGAAGCGGGCAGGGCGCAGACTTTACCAAACCCCGAAGAACGAGCCCACGCATTGTGTTGCTGCGATTGCGCTGACTGCACGCTCACCAGCAGTCAGCATTGAAGCCTGTGGGAGCTGAGCTTGCTCGCGATAAGGCTGGACGCGATTCACGTTAGATCGCATGGACCTTATCGCGGGCAAGCCTCCCACTGGTCCTGTGCAATCCAAAATATTGTCGCGATGTCGTGAGACTGGCTTTAGCCGGGAAAAGGCCCATCCAGTCACCCGAACCATCATTCCATCACCTTCAAATCCCACAAACATTTTCGACAATAGAAGTAGGACCTTTCTGATTCGTTCCAACCCCAACCTCCGCCGCCTGCGGCCTTGTTAGGCTCCGTTTCTTTGCCCCCGCGAGGAGCCGTCGCCATGGCTGATAGACCCAGGACCAACCCCAATAACATGGAGGTTGAAAAGCGCTATGGATTTGGCCAGCGGTCTCCCGAGATTGATCACAATCCACCCATCCTCGACGCACCTCAATATCCCTCGTCTCACAACTACAGCTTCGAAAATCCGCAGCCGCGCACCCTCATTGCTGCCGAAACAGCACCCGCCGCCGAACCCGGTTTTTACATCGTCCCGCAAAGCGTATCGGCCTACGACTTCTACCACGGCCTGTTCGACAACATGCCCGTCAGCGCATTGATCAAGTTCAGTGCCCTTAACCCCAACCTTGAGGACATCGTCAAAGCGGGCACCCTGATCGTCCTCAGCGACCCCAACAGCACCTCATGCACCTACGCTGAATCACAGCTCATGCAGGCCGCCCATCAAGTCAAAGCCGCACTGGCTCCATTGAGCCCTGACGAAGCTGACTTTATGTACCACCATGCGGCGGAAATTGTCAGCTTCACCGGCCAGACTTCCACCTGGCTTGGTGTCAGCGCGGCCGTGATGGAAAAACACTTGGCCCAAATGGCCAGCACCTTGAAAGCCATTGAAGAACTGCACCAAAACAGCTTCCTTAAACACGGCCACCTCAACTCCCCGGAATTCTTCGCCCAACGCAAAGAGCTACTTAACCAACTCGACGCCCACCTCCTGAAATCTACTCGCCTGCGCAGCCTCACCACCATGAGTGATCATCACAGCCTGAAGAAAGCACTCGGCATTTCTAGCCGCAGCCTCGTCCACCACTGGAAAGAAGCTGGCGGACCCAAAAGCATTCACGGCTACTCAACGCACGTCGAATCTGTAAGCAAAGCCGCCAAATATATGAAAGCAGGTGGCTACATCGGCATAGGCATCGGCGGCGTTTCAGGTGTGCTGGCGATTCAGGAAGTGTGCAGAGGCAAAGACGCCGAGGCGTGCAGGAAGATCAATTTTACGGAAGGGGGGAAGTTTGTTGGGTCGACGGCTGGCGGTATAGCTGGTGGTTTAGCGGCATCTCGATTTGCGGGCCCTGTTTGCGCCGCGTTAACCATTTCTGGAGGATTACCCGGCGTGGCCTGTGTTGTTGTGGTCGTTGGTACCGGGTCATGGTTAGGCACGACTGGTGGCAGTATCGGGGGAGAATTACTGGGTGAGACTTTGTACGAGGGGATGTCGCCATGATCAGGGCGGATGCTTGGATCATCTGGTTGAAAGTCGCCTTTCTTAGTGGACCAATTCTGCTAACCGTCGCCATTTTGATACTTAACCTATACGTCGCCAACCGTCACCTGGGCGCTCTAGTGGAAGCCTTGAGCAACTGTCGGTACGTCGCAGCGCGGGCGGGTTTGTGTAATCAGGGTTGGTTCGAACGCATCTTCCTGCTTTCCCTGATTGGAGGCATGGTGCAATGGCCGGGGCCAGGGCTGCGGTCAGGTGAAATGGACCCCGATGACCTCAAAAATCTCCCCGCTCACTTGCGCAGACATTTAAAGGTTCTAAGCGTTTTAACTTGGCTAATCGTGGTTTGGATGGTGCTGATCTACGCACTGACAACGCTGCGCTGACCGTATGAATACCCTTAGCTTTAATGCGTCTACGGATGATTACCCGCGATGGCTGGCATTCTTGAATATCGACCTCTGGCCGCCTTGGGTTGCTTTCGTTTTCGTCTTCATGCTTTTTTTGCTCATGATCTCAAGCTGGTTGCTTGCCCAGTACATCGGTATCCGCCACTTCAGATTTCTGCTTGGACGAGCCTGATCGGATTTGGTTGGTTCGTTATTGCAGGCGTCATCCTCGAGCTCAGATGACCCTGTAGGAGTGAGCTTGCTCGCGATTCGCTCTGTCATTCGATGAAAATATTACCTGTGCTGACGCTATCGCGAGCAATGTGGATCGCCAGCCCTACACCACAAAGCCTACTGCCACGTAGGACTCTTCTCTTTTTCTCCCTCAACGACCAGTCCTGTCCGTCGCCTTGCTAAGGTCCATTCCTGCGTCAAACGAACTGGCGCTGAGAACCTGAACATCTCAGCCCGTCCCAACCACCTCTGAAACCCTTACGCCATAAGGTCCGTGAGCAAAGACATCAAGTCCGGTGGTTTTCGATCGTCCTTCTAGTTAGTTTCAACCTCGCACTAGCACATCCCTGAAATCCCACGAGGCACGTTATGTCCGACGACAACGACAACGACAAAGAGAATGGCAACAACATCAACATTGGCTCTATCGGTAACGCCAATCACATCAATATTGCCCAGAGCCAATCCACCATGCGTAGGCCCATCGAGTTCGAAGTTGTAGCCAGCAGCGTGCAACGGCTGAGCCGTGCCAGCGTCAACAAAGGCGCCTGGTATTTCGCAGGCTCCATACCGGCGTTTGCGCTGTCCGTCATGTCCATCTTTGCCGATGCGGTGGGTATCTTTTCCTACTTCAATCTCGGCTGGAAAATCCTCGCCTGGGCCATCGCCATCGTCGGCATGTTCGGCCTCGTGTTCTACAAATCCAAAGGCAAGATAGCCCTGCAAACCATTCCAGAAGGGCAGGCGCGTTTCATTGATGGTCGCTGGGTCGAGCGTGACGAAGCTGGCGATTACTTGCTCTATCGCAAAACCGCGGCTTGCAACCATCAGGGCTGCAAAGGAACCGTGCGCATCGAAACGCCGCCGCCTCGTGAACAACACAACCACGACTACATTGGCGTGTGTGATGTTGGTGGCAAACAACACACCTACCGCGTGGACTTCAACGGCATCGGCGAGCGCCAGCACTTCAACTGGGACCCCATCGACCCACCGAAGCCGCAATAAAAAGCCCAAACCCAAGCGCAGATTTGTCTCACCACTGGCGAGACAAATCCCGCACGTTCATTGCACTACACGGCAAGCCTGCCTCAGACTCCGCGCACAATTTCAGGAGCTAGCCGCATGACGACTGCCAGACACGACTTCACCACCCAACTTCTCATGGATGCAGGCATCAGCAGTGGGATGCGTGTGCTGGACGTTGGCTGCGGAGCGGGTGATGTGGCTTTCCTGCTTAGCGGGCTGGTCGGGAGTACCGGCGAAGTCGTGGGCATCGATCACGACAACAATGCGCTCGCGACGGCCCGCAGCCGAGCGAGCGCCAGTCAGCAACCTGCCCCCACCTTCATTCAAAGCGGACTGCTCGACCTGCCAGCGTCTATTGGCATGTTTGACGCCATTGTCGGCCGCCGCGTGCTCATGTATCAGGCGGACACCGTGGCGGCCGTCACGGCATTGGCCAAGCATCTTCGTCCGGGCGGGGTCATGGTGTTCCAGGAGCACGACACCACCATGGCCCCGGCCAGCCTCGACACGTTTACCCTGCACCGAAAAGCCCAAGGCTGGATACAACAGATGATCGCTCGCGAAGGCGCCGACCTGCACATCGGCTTCAACCTGCACGCCATCTTCACGAAGGCCGGGCTGACGGTCGAAAGCGTGCGTGCAGAATGCGTCGTACAAACACCCGACAGCGCTTACAGCCTGGGCTACATCGTGCAGGCTTGCCTGCCACGCATCATCGCGCTGGGCGTGGCGACAGCAGACGAAGTCGACATCGAAACCCTGCAACAACGCCTGGACCAAGAGCGCACCCAGTCCGAAAGCATCTACATCGGCGACGTCATGTTCGGCGCATGGGCGCGTAAGCCGGCAGAGTGACAGCCCCCGCCGAGCCCCTGAAGAAGCCAACTTGTTGGCGAAGCGTCAGCCCAACCTGTCGATCTTTACCGACGCGCACGCTCACTTGCCAAGTCGTCCGCGCACAGCCTCAAGGTCTTTACCAACGGTGGACGGCTCTTTATCCAGCGGCAGGTTTTCACGGTCCTTGATCCCGTCAGGACTGTTTGACGGATCGGCCGGCAGCGCGGAAAACAATGGCTCCAGATCGGCCTGCGCGGCACCTTGTTCTGCGACCAGTTCGAACGTCTTGCGATTGGCCGCCGTCGAGGTCAAGGATGCGACCAACACCTCTGCAATCTGGGCGCGCGCGACAACACCATCGGACGGCGACCCGGCCCAGTGGGTATCGCCTTGGCGCATGACAAGTTTGTGCTGATCAGCCGCGTTGTAGTCGAACCAGCCAGGTCGCACGATGGTGTAAGGCAGTCCGCTGGCACGGACCAGCCGTTCGCCGCGACGTTTCCAGTCATGCCCAACACTCGGCTTGGTGACCCCAACGGTAGTCATGAGCGCGATCCGCGCGGGCGCTTTCAGCACGCTCAACACATTGCGCACCGCACCGTAATTCACCTGTTCGGCCCCGCGCGGATCGTTTCCGCTGATGCCGTGAGTGAACACAATGCCCGTAACGCCATCGACGGCCTCGTGCAGCGTCTCGGCACGGGTCAGGTCACCGACCATCACCTTCACGCCCGCCGGAAACAGATCGGCCTGACCTGCATCGCGCACCAAAGCCCGCGTCTCATAGCCACGCCTGAACGCCTCGGCAACAGCCGGGCGACCAATGCTGCCACTGGCACCCACCACCAACACCACGGGCTTATCACCGATCACGGAGGCGTGTTTTTCTGTGCTGCGAACCTCGGTGGTTTTCGAGGCGGCCGGTGACGCCGTCGTGGCTGCCATGGCCATTTCGGCGAGCAGCGAGAGCAGCAGCGTCACCGAGAACTTGATGGGGAACAGACTCATGTCGCGCACTCCAAAACCGCTCAGTGGAGCGGGCAATGACTGGACCCGCTCGCCATCGTGGCAACCTCAGGCGGGTTTTTGGTTGAGTACATCGTACGGAGCCGAGTCGTTTCCATTAAGGGGCTATCGCGGGATGCCTTCCTGAGCTGAGTTCATCAGTGCTCGAGGGGTTCTGTTCAATGATGCCGCAGCACATGAGCGCGGCTAATACCTCACGGACACACGATCACTTGTGGGAGCCGAGCTTGCTCGCGATGAATGCCGCCCACCTCGACACGTAAATACAGATTGGTGGCGCAATGATGGCATGGTACAAAGCTGATCGGACTCGTCGTACCCGTCAGCTAAGGATTAGCCATGAAAAAGATAGGAATCAGCTTTGTCGCCGTATTGGCAGTGCTCTGCGCATTTTCGGTCTCCGCCAAGGACACCAAAATCCCCGATTCAGCCATCGTCCAGCTGTTAATCGACGACTCAATCGCCGCCTATTCCGGCAACTGCCCGTGCCCCTACAACGCCATGCGCAACGGCAGAAGCTGCGGCAAACGTAGCGCCTACAGCAAGCCGGGCGGATACGCGCCACTCTGCTACAAAGAAGACGTCACCAAAGCCATGGTGCAGGAATACCGCCAGCGCATGAAAGGCTAGCAGCCACCCAGTACTGTGGAAGCCGAGCTTGCTCGCGACGATGCCTAACCCAAAATACCGCCGCCAACAGCCTCGGTGTCCATGGCACCGCGCCGCCTCGCAATAAACAAAGAACCTGTAGGAGCGCGCTTGCCCGCGATAGCAACCGCCCAATCACCACTAAACCCAGCAACAAACCCAAGCCAGACCTATCACCCCAGCCCCAACACAAAATCACCCATCAACCAAACCCAACCCCACGCCAAACCGCCCGCCACCATGACAACCGCCCCTTACCCCGCACCGAATCCTCCGGCACCTGCCCATGCGGCAACAACCTCGGCATATCCCGCAACCTGATCCACGGCTCACTACGCCAATTCAACAAACACACCGACAACTCCGGCCATTGCAGCAGACTCAAACTCGGCGAGTTGTCATTGAGCGGCACACCATCACGCACACAAGGCACCACCTCATTAGTAATCCAGCGCCGCAAAGCGCGCTTCTCCGCATGACAGTGATACACCAGCATCTCGTAGATACCCGACTCACTCACCATCAACTCCTCCTCAGCCCCGTAATGAGCGCCGAGCAACATCACACGACGCTGATCCTCATCCAGCTTGCGTGTTGTGTGGTACCCCAAGTTATCGGGAGACTTAGAGCAGGGAGCGCGTCAGATGAATGAAATCAGAAAACGTGGCCAGTTCAGGTTGCTGCAGCAGGCTGTAGGAGTCGTGAAGTGGTCGAGGTAAAACCAGCTGTAGATTTTCCTTGCGCATTTCATCCGTCTGTCGCTTAGAAATACCCGGTTCTAAGGTGAGCAAATGTTTACGAGGAATACGGTCTGCCTCTGAGAGGACCTGACGCCATCGATCCTTGCAGCTGGTTTTCACCGCAAGGATAAGCAGCTTGTCCTGAGACCAAGAGACGTCATGAT
This sequence comes from Pseudomonas caspiana, assembly GCF_040224095.2. Classification (NCBI taxonomy): domain Bacteria; kingdom Pseudomonadati; phylum Pseudomonadota; class Gammaproteobacteria; order Pseudomonadales; family Pseudomonadaceae; genus Pseudomonas; species Pseudomonas caspiana. Next base: position 1,247,513 of record NZ_CP167995.1, read on the forward strand.
ATTCCGCCTCCCCAGGAAACAAGAAATCAGGGCCATTTCTTTTTTCGGTAGTTGCCTCCCTCTTGTGACGGACACCGTTAATTTCTAGCAGCGCTTCAACATGATTTCCTAATGCGAAGCCAGCGCGAGACTTCCGACGATTGAGAACGTGTAGGGAGTAGCTGATAAAATCCTCAACCTGCACTACATCGTCACGAATAAAACCTTCTCGGAGACGATCCCCTAGCAGGTGTTTTTCGTAAGTCATGAAAAGACGCTCTTCAAGATCCATCCATGTGAGCAATGTTTGATCTGGATCGTTGAGTGGGTCCACATCCTTTGCATGCTCGCGAGCTAGCTCAGAAAGCTTTCGGGTTGGTGGAAGACCTTTAGGGAATTTACGGAGGAGAAGGTCAAGCCAGCGATCGTCACTGACGATCACTTCGACATCAATGAGCTCAAGAATGTAACGAGTGGCCATATCCATGGCTCGCCCTTGATCAAGTCTAAGGTCCTTCTGGACAAGATCCTGTCCGCCAATGCTTAAGCTAAAAAGCCAAAGCAGTTGCTGCTCAATGGAGCTGCCTCGTTGGCACAGCAATGCCAGAAGACTTGTGCTATCGCGAGGCATGCAAATGAACAGAGAGTCTTCAGGCTTCGCGCGATAAATAACCTCTTCCGCCGCTGCCGGGTAGTAAAGACGGTACTCGGGCTCCCTGTGGGGTTGGCCGCGTCGACTGTTGTACCAAGTCCCTGAATGAGAGACGACTAGCGGAGGTTCGTCATCAGATAGCCACACCCACTTGATCGGAACCTTAGTCTTCTGATCTGGAGTCCCGAGGAAGGCCCTGAAAGAATCTACGCCTTGGAATTCATGTCCATTCGATACCTTTGGGTCCACTTCCGTGCCAGTGACTCGTTTGACCCCGGACCCAATAAAGTATTGCGAGATTGAATCTGTTTGCATGTCGCTCATCCCGCTCCCTCGAATTTATGCCCGGCGCAAAGATAGAGTGCGCCGCGCAGATCGACAAGGGGAAGGCGTGAGCATTCACGCTTGGGAGCGATAAGTTACGGATCGAAATGCCAGCTTTGCCTAAGCCAGTGATCCTTAACGGCCAAATGATTGGACTACAGCCTTCCACCACTTTAATTTTGGTTTTTGTGATGACGCGCTGTACTCAGGCGACTGCCCATGCGGCAACAACCTCGGCATATCCCTCAACCTGATCCACGGCTCACTGCGCCAATTCAACAGACACACCGACAACTCCGGCCATTGCAGCAGACTCAAACTCGGCGCGTTGTCATTGAGCGGCACACCATCACGCACACAAGGCACCACCTCATTAGTGATCCAGCGCCGCAACGCGCGCTTCTCCGCATGACAGTGATACACAAGCATCTCGTAGATACCCGACTCACTCACCATCAACTCCTCCTCAGCCCCGTAATGAGCGCCGAGCAACACCACACGACGCTGATCCTCATCCAGCTTGCGGGTCGTGCGCTCATTCAAAGGCCAACTCATCAACCGACCGAAGTCGCGGGCACAGAACCAGACTTGGGATTCCAGCAGGATTGTGCGCAGTGGGCGGTGATGGCGGTGGAAAGTGGTGGGGGTGAGGGCTTCTGGAGCGGGTAGCCTCGGAGGAAGTTTTGACTCTTGGTTAGGCATTAATGATCTCTGCATTTGTAGCCTTCTTAGGCTGAAGGTGTCGGGAGTTAAGAAACCCCAAAGCAGAAAAGGCCGGACGTATTTCCCTTGCGGGTCTTGTATTGGTCCACTCCCGACATAACAGAGATTTTAGGACGCGCAGCCGGAGGCCGCAGGTACAAAAAGCCGCATTTTATCGGGTGCGGTCTGGCCGCCGCTTTTGAGGTTCTGGTGCGTTTCTTAGGCGCGGTGCAAGGGTAAGGGGGCATGGCGGAGGTGGACAAGGAGCAAAGCTGTAGGGCGATTCTGAAAATAAGTTATCTGCTCCGCATGCGTGGACAGCGTCTTGATCGTTCGTATACTGTTTTTTTGTACAGTTTATCTGCGTTGCAGAACATATCTCTATCATTTCATGATATGAAATGATTTATTTAGGGGATAGAATGGTGACCAATTGTCACAGATTTGACCCAGAGGATAGCTAGGCCCATGAACCTTTTTGAAAGTACCGCTCCCGATTCATATTCAATGGGCCAATCCACATTTTCCCCTGATCCGCACCCTGCTGAAGATATGGCGCTCCTTCATAAGCTGTTGGAGATCTATGACCAAGGGCAACTGGCGGCGAAGCTGAACGAAATCGGATCCTCACACTGCCGTGAGACTGTGAACCGCTGGGTCAAAGGTAAAGCGTCACCGCGTCTGACTCATCAGGAATTTCAACACCTAAAATCCCTGTTACCAAAGCGCCCGACCACCAAGCCTTTGTTTACTTTTATTGATTTGTTTGCGGGCATTGGTGGCATCCGTAAAGGGTTTGAAGCCATAGGAGGAGAGTGTGTTTTCACCTCCGAATGGAATCCGTTTGCCGTAAGGACCTATAAGGCCAACCACTACTGTGACCCTATTCGGCACCGCTTCAACCAGGATATTCGCACCGTAACCTTGTCGGACAAGCCAGAGGTAAGCGACGACGAGGCTTATAGGAATATTGATCGCGAAATCCCTAATCACGACGTGTTGCTAGCAGGCTTTCCCTGCCAGCCGTTCTCGCTGGCTGGCGTATCAAAGAAAAACTCCCTTGGTCGCAAGCATGGTTTCGAATGTGAAACGCAAGGCACCCTGTTTTTCGACGTGGCGCGGATTATCGCCGCAAAGCGTCCGGCAGCTTTCCTGCTAGAAAACGTCAAAAACCTGAAAAGTCACGACAAGGGCAATACGTTCCGAATCATCTGCGAAGCGTTGGATGAACTGGGTTATGAGGTTGCGGACGTAAATGCCCCCAAGGGGGCAGATCCGAAAGTGATCGATGCAAAGCACTTCGTGCCTCAACATCGTGAGCGAATTGTTTTGGTCGGATTCCGTCGGGATTTGAATGTCCACGGCGGCTTCACCTTGCGCGACATCGACAAGCTCATACCCAAGCAGCGCCCAAGCTTTGGCGATTTGCTGGACAAGGATGTAGACGATAAATACATCCTTACTCCCAAGCTTTGGGATTACCTCTACAGGTATGCAGAGAAGCATCGCCAAAAGGGCAATGGTTTCGGCTTTGGCTTGACCCGCTCAAATGACGTCGCCCGCACTCTATCGGCGAGATATCACAAGGACGGTTCGGAGATTTTGGTGGACCGTGGGTTTGTGGAGCACTTGGATTTCAATAGTGAGCTGAATCAGCTCAATCGTCCTCGGAGGCTTACGCCTCATGAATGCTCGCGTCTGATGGGGTTCGATAAACCAGGCGAGAGCAAGTTTGTAATCCCTGTGTCGGATACCCAAGCCTACCGGCAGTTCGGTAACTCGGTTGCTGTTCCTGTTTTCGAGGCCGTAGCCAAGCTTATGAAAGACCGAATTTTAGCCGCCAAAGCCAAAACCACTGAAAGCCAGCCTCAGATGGAATTCGCACTGCCTGCTTGAGGTCAATAAAACTTCTGCATTGACCGTGACGCACCAGCGTTACGGTTCGGAGGTTTCCTTGGTCGACGTTGTCGATGTAGCAACCCGTTCCAGAATGATGTCCGGCATACAGGGCAAAAACACATCTCCTGAGATGCTGATCCGTAAAGCCCTGCATGCGCGGGGCTTTCGGTTTCGTATCCACGCAAAGCATCTTCCAGGAAAGCCAGACCTGCTATTTCCTAAATATAAGGCAGTCGTGTTCATCCACGGATGTTTTTGGCATGGTCATGCTTGTCGATACTTCAAAGTCCCTAAGACTCGTACGGGGTTTTGGCTGGATAAAATCGGAAAAAATCAAGCGCGTGATGGTCTTCAGGAGGCAGCTCTGAAAGCGATGGGCTGGAGAGTGCTTGTCGTTTGGGAGTGCGCTGTACGATCAATGAAAAAAGAAAAATCCACTGCGCTGGTTGATCTGATTTCGGATTGGTTGAAAGGCGATGACCGTTTTTTTCAGGTTGACGAGGATATGCTCAAATAGTCTATTTTTAAGCGTCCATACCGCTCTACTTTCTAGGCATGCCTCGCTTATCGATTCGGGAGTCTTCAATGGATACTGGGCTTTCAATTCAGTCGACATCTGAGATGCCGTAGAGTCTAGCCATAGGCCGCTTACTCAGTTTTTAAAAGACAAATATCTCTAGATGCACGGCCGGTGAGGTTGCATGTGCCATCATGTGATGGCTATCCTACACACTATTTTTTTCGTGTAGGAAAAGTCCATAGTGATGGATATACAATCTATTTTGTCCACTCATGGGGCTAGTGTCTCCTACAGGCGTTTACGCTTATTGTCGCTAGAGTCTCCTGCGAGCGCGCGATTCAATTGGCACGCTATGGTGCTTCTTATTCACCGTAAGTTTCGGTGAAAGTATGCTATTGGATAGATCATTTTTGCTATCTCGTATTTTGAGTGGTGACTCTACTCAAAGGCTTCGTGGTCTAGTCATGGAAGTCTATTTTGAACTTGTGATTTCTCCTCTTTTGATGAAGAAAACAAAATCCATTGCCTTCGCTTCAGGGTGGTGTCGAGGGAAGGTTAAGGGGGCTGAGGTTTATTTTAAGCTTTCATCAAATGAGAGTTTTTCAGAGGCGGATGTTGCTTTTTCAGAAAGGCTGAGGTCCGCGGGGAAGCCCGTTTTAGTGCTGGAGGCCCTTGTTGAAGATGATGTCTTTTGTCGATATCAATTGGCAGATTTCTTTTCCGTTTCCCTTAAAGAGAAAAAAATCGGCATTGAAATGTGCAAAAAATCTACCGATTATTTTTCTAAACCACACATTTACAGCAATGATGTCTCCGACATAAATGCGTTCTATGAACGCATGGATTTACACGTTTTGAGGGAGATATTACATCGGCGTAATTTGCTTAACTCGACCGCTGCCTATGGCTGTACTGATATTGATGGTGTGTTTTTAAATAAAGACGGTCGTCTGATAGTGTGTGAGTTTAAAAGGAAATATCCTGCTGGGAGCTATCATGAACTTTTACCCAATGTCCTAACTCTTAAAGACCTTGCTTGCGTTGTAGCCGCGATCCAGTCAGGTACGTACTCCACGTCAGGCAAGCGGGTGTCTGTAGAGTGTTATGGACTAGATATCTCTCACGTGAACAACTACATTTCCATCAAAGCATTGGGTGTGGAATATTTTTATATGATTTTTGATAGTAGGGTGGCCTCGCCTGCTAGCAACCTAGATTATGACTTTATTAGCAAAAGCGTTAAGGAAGTCGTCTTCAGTGCGTTAGAACCGTCAGATTTTTGTGGTTTGTCTAAGACTGGAGGCTATCACCAAGAAACTCTTACTGAATCACGTTCTAAGAGTGGAACGTTTTACTCTGGCGTGAGGTATCAGTTGATGATGGAGAAAAGTCTGTTCTCTCGGGGATTTAAGATTCCCTGAGGTAGCGGGTTTACTTGGTGTTGATTCAGGGTCAGATGTTCGGTATTTATCATGGTTTACTGTTTTCGATCCCTTACCCTTATGGTTTCGATATGGCCAAAAAAATACGTGAGGCGAGAGATCGCGTTAGTTATGAGGGTTAAGTGTTACTGGCACTTTAGGTTTCTTCCTTAGCTGACTTCTTCGCAGGCAAGCCTCGCTCCAACGGATTCTTTGCCAATCGCGTATGGCGCAATAAAAAAGGGCCACCTTTTCAGGCAGCCCTTTCATTTGAAGCTTGTCAGCCCGGGATCAAATCAATCCCAGCTCAAAGCCCCACCAGTCTGATACTCAATAACCCGAGTCTCAAAGAAATTCTTCTCTTTCTTCAAGTCCATGATTTCGCTCATCCATGGGAATGGATTAGTAGTCCCCGGATATTCTTCTTTCAAACCGATCTGGCTTAGGCGACGGTTGGCGATGAACTTGAGGTAGTCCTCCATCATCGCGGCGTTCATGCCCAGTACGCCGCGCGGCATGGTGTCGCGTGCGTATTCGATTTCCAGCTGGGTGCCTTGCAGGATCATCTGGCTGGCTTCTTCCTTCATTTCGGCGTCCCACAGGTGTGGGTTTTCGATTTTGATCTGGTTGATCACGTCGATGCCGAAGTTCAGGTGCATGGATTCGTCGCGCAGGATGTATTGGAACTGCTCGGCAACGCCGGTCATTTTGTTGCGACGGCCCATGGACAGGATCTGGGTGAAGCCGCAGTAGAAGAAGATGCCTTCCAGTACGCAGTAGTAGGCGATCAGGTTGCGCAGCAGTTCTTTGTCGGTTTCGACGGTGCCGGTTTCGAACTTCGGATCGGAGATCGAACGGGTGTATTTCAGGCCCCAGGCGGCTTTTTTCGCGACCGATGGGATCTCGTGGTACATGTTAAAGATCTCGCCTTCATCCATGGCCAGCGATTCGATGCAGTACTGGTAAGCGTGGGTGTGGATCGCTTCTTCGAAGGCCTGGCGCAGGATGTACTGGCGGCACTCCGGGTTGGTGATCAGGCGGTACACGGCCAGTACCAGGTTGTTGGCAACCAGGGAGTCGGCGGTGGAGAAGAAGCCCAGGTTGCGCATGACGATGCGGCGCTCGTCGTCGGTCAGGCCTTGTGGGTCTTTCCACAGGGCGATGTCGGCGGTCATGTTGACTTCTTGCGGCATCCAGTGGTTTGCGCAACCGTCCAGATATTTCTGCCACGCCCAGTCGTACTTGAATGGCACGAGCTGGTTAAGGTCGGCGCGGCAGTTGATCATCATTTTTTCGTCAACGGCAACGCGGGCGCTGGCGCCTTCGAGTTCAGCCAGACCTTCGGCGACGTCCAGTGCGTCCAGTGCTTTTTTGGCACGGATCAGGGCAGGGGAGTCTTTCTCGGTAACGGCGCGAGCTTCGGTGGCTGCGGCGCCACCGGCGCTGTCGAGGCGGTCCATGTTGGCTTCGTTGGCGTGACCGGCGTTGGTTGCTTTGGTGGCTACTTCGCCGTCTTCTTTATCGAATTCGTCCCAGCTCAGCATGGTGGAAGCTCCTGAATTTCAAAGGATGTAGTGCCTGCGTCGAGTGGATGACGCTGGCAACGGAATTTTCGAGTTTTACTCAGGATCGACCTGATGGTGATACAGCGGGTCGATCAATGGATTTGCTGCCGCGGCTTTGGGGCCTTACAGGCGAGCAAAACGGGGACTCAAGGTGGCTTTCAGGCAAGACGGCATTGCGTGGGCAAAGGGTCATTTGAGTACCTTGGAGCGAGCGCGGGATTATACAGATTTCGCCCGACACTTGTTTATCCATGACTGAGTTTGAGGAAGGATTTTCGTTATTTTCTTCTGCATTTGCGGGTTCATTCTCAGAGGAGAAGATACGGCCGTAAATGCGGCGGAAATCCCTTATGTAGTGTTTTTCATATTTCGAAACACAGCATATAGGTCGTGAGGCTGTCCGGCAATGTGTCGTTGCGACGCATTTGCGGTATGCGTTTTTAGCTTGATGGCGGTCAATGTTTCTCTATGCCTTAGATAGCGGGGGTTGTGGCGGGGAGCGGCTTTGCGGTGGAGATTTTTAGGTGACCAACGGTTGGTCGGAGGGGAGGTTGGCTTGTGGGTAATATTTGGTCTTGTTCAGGGTTTGATGGTGGGCAGGTATTTGTGGGAGTTGAGCTTGCTCGCGATGGTAGCGCTGCGGTCTGAAGTTGTACCGCGTTATCGTTTATCGCGGGCAAGCCCGGCTCCCACAGGGTTTGGTGGTGGGGCAGGTAGTTGTAGGAACTGAGCTTGCTCGCGATGTTAGCGCTGCGGTCTGAAGCTCTACCGCGTTGTCGTTTATCGCGGGCAAGCCCGGCTCCCACAGGTTTGGTGGTGGGCTGGTATTTGTAGGAGCTGAGCTTGCTCGCGATGGTAGCGCTGCGGTCTGAAGTTACACCGCGTCATCGTTTATCGCGGGCAAGCCCGGCTCCCACAGGGTTTGGCGGTGGGGCAGGTATTTGTGGGAGCTGAGCTTGCTCGCGATGGTAGCGCTGCGGTCTGAAGTTGTACCGCGTCATCGTTTATCGCGGGCAAGCCCGGCTCCCACAGGGTTTGGCGGTGGGGCTGGTATTTGTAGGAGCTGAGCTTGCTCGCGATGGTAGCGCTGCGGTCTGAAGTTGTACTGCGTCATCGTTTATCGCGGGCAAGCCCGGCTCCCACAGGGTTTGATGTGGGGCAGGCTTGCCGGGGATGGCTGGGGTTAGCCGACTTTAAAGAAGGCGACTTTTTGGGTCAGGCGGTCTGCCAGTTTTGCCAGTTCGTGGCTTGCGGTGGCGACTTGTTTTGATCCGGTTGCGGACTGCACGGTGGAGCCGTGGATGCGGTTGATGTTGACGGCGACTTCTTCGGCCACGGCGTTTTGCTGCACGGAGGCGGCGGCGATCTGCGCGTTCATGCGGTTGATGGCGCCCACTTCCTGGCTGATCTTGGACAGCGCGCCTTGTGCGTTGCGCGTTTGTTCCACGGTGCGGCCGACCAGTTCGCAGTTGTCACGCATGGTTTGCGCGGCGGTTTCAGTGCCGCTTTGCAGGGTGCTGATCATGTCCCGTATGTCTTGCGTGGAGCGCTGGGTCCGGTTGGCCAGCGAGCGCACTTCATCCGCGACGACCGCAAAACCTCTGCCGTGCTCGCCAGCCCGCGCCGCTTCGATGGCCGCATTGAGAGCCAGCAAGTTGGTTTGCGTAGCGATGGAGTTGATCACGTCGATCACGCTCTCAATCTCTTCGCTTTGTTTGGAGACCCGCTCCACGGTCAGGGTGGTTTCCGCCAGCGAGGTGGCCAGGTGTTCGATCGCTTGGGTGGTGTCTGCGACCAACTGGTTACCGCTGATCACTTCGCCGTCTGCCAGGCGCGTTGCATCGGCGGCCTGGGATGCATAACCGGTGACTTCGTTGACGGTCGCCGCCATTTGCGTAATCGCGGTGGCTACTTGCTCAGCCTCACGGGTTTGCAGGTTGATCTGGTCGTTGTTGGTAATCGAAGTGGCGGACAGCAGCGTGGACGACTGGTTGACCTCTTGGGCGGCCATGCGCACTTGGGTAATGGTGTCGGCCAAGCGGCTGAGCGCTGTTTTCAATACGCCCATGACGCTGTCGGGGTAAGGGGTGACGATGCTTTGTTGCAGGTCGCCAGCTGCCAGACGCTGGATGGCTTGAGCCACTTCGGTGGGTTCTGCGCCGAGGGTGGATTTGACGAAGCGGATGATGATCACCGACAGGAAGATGCTCAGCAGCAAGGCCGCACCCGTTGCCAGCAACATCAAGCCGCGAAACTGGCTGGCGGTGGCTTGCACATCATTGAGCTGCGATTTGATCGAAGCTTCTTCGTAGTCAATCAAAGCGTTGATGCGTTTCAGCCACTCGCTGTAGTCGGCGGATATCTGATTGAGCAGCAAAGCCTGAGCGCCTGCGATGTCGCCAGTCCGGCGCAGGTCGATCAGTTTTTTGGTGGAGGCAAGGGTCTGCTGTTCGATGTCTTTGATGGCGCGCAGCATGGATTGCTCTTGCGTGCTGACGGGGTGGCTTGCGAACAGTTGGTCCAGCGGCGTGGCTGAATCGACGTAGTCTTTTTGCAGGCGGGTGACTTCAGCCAGGTGGGATTCAAGATCACGATCATTGCTGACCAGTACGGCATCGCGAATGGCGATAGCGCGGTTGTGTACGCTGCCGCGGAAGTTGATTGCATAGCGCTGCACTTTAGCGGCGTTGTCGCTGACGTCTTCCAGGGTGGAGTCGATAAATCCAACTCGTTGGATACCCACGGCGGTGATCAATACAAGCAGCGACACGATGGCGGCAAAGCCAAGGCCGATGCGCGATGCGAGGGAAATCGGTTTTTTCATGAGGTGAGCTCGTGGGTAAGCAAACTGCTGAAGCGCGTTGGTATCAATGCGCCATCTATTGCGAATAGCCGGAAGATATCCTCACGTGGCATTGACGCCCAATTGAGGGTGGCTACGGGATGGATAGTGTCATGCTATGGGATTTTTCGACCTATCTATTTGGATGTGGTCGGGTGTTTTTGCTGGGGTATTGGGCTGAATATCTCGTTTGCCGAGCATTAAATCTGTAGGCGCTCACCGAGGTTACGAGGCCAGCGATCACGGTGTGTCAGGCATGCCGTCATCGCTGGCCTCGTAACCTCGGTGAGCTCCTACAGGATTGGGCTTAATTTGGAGGGAGCTGCGGTGTCAGGTTGGGTTGTTGCGATAGGTTTTGAGTAGGTCTTCGCGAGTTGGAAGAGGGCGGGCGATACGTGCAGGAAGCGGTTTGGAGGGGGTGAAGCCGGGAGGGTTTGAGGCTCCCGGTTTGTATTTCGGTAGTTACAGCAGGGTGACATTATCGCGGGCAAGCCTCGCTCCCACAAGGGAAGCGAGGTCTGCCTTGCTGCCAATGCTTATTGGCAAGCCTCGCAATCCGGCTCGTCAATGGCACAGGCTTTTGGCACTGGTGCTGGGCCGGCTGGTGCTGCTTCGGTTGGACGCGGGGCGGTGATCGCCGAGTCGTCCGGGCCGTGGCCGCCGCTCGATACTGCGTTGAGCTTGCCGGTGTTGACGGTGGATTTCTCGGTGCTGGTCGCGGCCAGGGCACGGAGGTAGTAAGTGGTTTTCAGACCACGGTACCAGGCCATGCGGTAGGTCACGTCCAGTTTCTTGCCCGATGCGCCAGCGATGTACAGGTTCAGGGACTGAGCCTGGTCGATCCACTTCTGGCGACGGCTTGCTGCGTCAACAATCCACTTGGTGTCAACTTCGAACGCGGTGGCGTACAGGTCTTTGAGTTCCTGCGGGATGCGCTCGATCTGTTGTACCGAACCGTCGTAGTACTTCAGGTCGTTGATCATGACCGAGTCCCACAGGTCGCGGGCTTTGAGGTCGCGAACCAGGTACGGGTTGATCACGGTGAATTCGCCCGAGAGGTTCGATTTCACGTAGAGGTTCTGGTAAGTCGGTTCGATCGACTGCGATACGCCAGTGATGTTGGCGATGGTCGCGGTCGGTGCGATGGCCATGATGTTGGAGTTACGAATACCTTTCTGCACACGGGCACGTACTGGCGCCCAGTCCAGGGTTTCGTTCAGGTCAACGTCGATGTACTTCTGGCCACGCTGTTCGATCAGGATCTGTTGCGAATCCAGTGGCAGCACGCCTTTGGACCACAGGGAACCCTGGAACGTCTCGTAGGCACCGCGCTCGTCGGCCAGGTCGCAAGACGCCTGGATCGCGTAGTAGCTGACAGCTTCCATCGAACGGTCGGCGAACTCGACAGCCGCATCGGAACCGTAAGGGATGTGCTGCAGATACAGCGCGTCCTGGAAGCCCATGATGCCCAAGCCAACTGGACGGTGACGGAAGTTGGAGTTCTTCGCTTGTGGCACGGAGTAGTAGTTGATGTCGATAACGTTATCGAGCATGCGAACGGCTACGTCGATGGTGCGCTTGAGCTTGTCGGTGTCCAGCTTGCCGTTGACGATGTGGTTCGGCAGGTTGATCGAGCCCAGGTTGCAGACCGCGATCTCGTCCTTGTTGGTGTTCAGGGTGATCTCGGTGCACAGGTTCGAGCTGTGCACCACGCCCACGTGCTGCTGCGGGCTACGCAGGTTGCACGGGTCTTTGAACGTCAGCCATGGGTGGCCGGTTTCGAACAGCATCGAGAGCATCTTGCGCCACAGGTCTTTGGCCTGGATGGTCTTGAACAGCTTGATCTTGCCTGGGTATTCGCTCAGGGCTTCGTAGTATTCGTAACGCTCTTCGAAGGCTTTACCGGTCAGGTCGTGCAGGTCCGGTACTTCGGAAGGCGAGAACAGGGTCCATTTGCCGTCATCGAAGACACGCTTCATGAACAGGTCAGGGATCCAGTTGGCGGTGTTCATGTCGTGGGTACGACGACGATCATCACCGGTGTTCTTGCGCAGCTCGATGAACTCTTCGATGTCCATGTGCCAGGTTTCCAGGTACGCACAGACAGCGCCTTTGCGCTTGCCACCCTGGTTAACGGCTACAGCGGTGTCGTTCACGACTTTCAGGAACGGTACAACACCCTGGGATTTGCCGTTGGTGCCTTTGATGTACGAACCCAAAGCACGAACCGGGGTCCAGTCGTTGCCCAGACCGCCTGCGAATTTGGACAGCATGGCGTTGTCGTGGATGGCGTGGTAAATGCCCGACAGGTCATCCGGAACGGTGGTCAGGTAGCAGCTGGACAGTTGCGGACGCAGGGTTCCGGCGTTGAACAGCGTCGGCGTCGAAGCCATGTAGTCGAAGGACGACAACAGGTTGTAGAACTCGATGGCGCGGTCTTCTTTGGCTTTCTCTTCGATCGCCAGGCCCATGGCCACACGCATGAAGAAGATCTGCGGCAGTTCGAAACGGATACCGTCCTTGTGGATGAAGTAACGGTCGTACAGGGTTTGCAGGCCCAGGTAGGTGAACTGCTGATCACGCTCGTGGTTGATCGCCTTGCCGAGTTTTTCCAGGTCAAAGGTGGCCAGGATCGGGTTCAGCAATTCGAACTGTATGCCTTTGGCGATGTACGAAGGCAGGGCCTTGGCGTACAGGTCGGCCATTTCGTGGTGAGTAGCGCTTTCGGCCACTTCCAGGAAATTCAGGCCTTCGGCACGCAGGGTGTCCATCAGCAGTCGGGCGGTCACGAACGAGTAGTTCGGCTCGCGCTCAACCAGAGTACGGGCGGTCATCACCAGCGCGGTGTTGACGTCTTTCATCGCCACGCCGTCGTACAGGTTTTTCAGGGTTTCGTTCTGGATCAGGTTGGCGTCGACTTCAGCCAGACCTTCACATGCTTCGGTCACGATGGTGTTCAGACGACCCATGTCCAGCGGCGCAACGCTGCCGTCGGCGCGGGTGATACGGATCGAAGGGTGGGCGTCGACCGGTGCGTCGGTGCCACGAACGGCACGCTCCTTGGAGCGCTCGTTACGGTAGATGACGTAGTCGCGAGCCACTTTCTGCTCGCCGGCACGCATCAGGGCCAGTTCAACCTGGTCCTGGATTTCTTCGATGTGGATGGTGCCGCCCGAAGGCATGCGACGTTTGAAGGTGGCGGTGACTTGTTCGGTCAGACGGGCCACGGTGTCGTGGATGCGCGAAGACGCAGCGGCGGTGCCGCCCTCAACTGCAAGAAACGCTTTGGTGATAGCGACGGTGATTTTGTCGTCGGTATAGGCGACGACAGTGCCGTTACGCTTGATCACGCGCAGCTGGCCGGGAGCGGTCGCGGACAGATCCTGTTGGGACTGGCTTGTCTGCGGCGCCGGGTTCGGCGAGTTCTCGCGAGTTGTGTCTGTTTGCATGGGTGTCTCCACGTTCTCTATGTTTGTTTGGGTGCTGGTTAAGCACCCACCGATCCGGTTTGTAGGCATTCAGTCGACAAGCGTCGGCTGTAACGACCTCAAAACGGAATGGGGATGGCGGGTTTCACCGTCCCTGGCTTTGAAGTCAAAAAGGCAGCGAATCGTTGCTCGCTGCCCTGAGGAATCTGTTGGATGGTGCCTGTTAAATATTGCAACAAATACATGGATTCGCTGCGGCCGAAGGGGGAGAGCATGCTCGGGTGTATGGGGCGCAGCTTTGGCTCCTGAATGAGCCTTTGGTTCACCCGCAATACCTGAGAAAAATGCTTGAAATCCCTATTCGACTTGTGTTGGGTTTTTACCGTAAAACCCTACATGTAGGGTTGTAGGTGAAGCCGGGCTACAAGATAAAGCGTTTCGGACACCAATTGCAACGCACTACCTGTGGATAAAGCTGTGTGTAATTGGTGTATGAAAGCGCTACATCGCGTGTAGGCCGCATAACTACTGGACCGAGGCCTCTTTGAGGCTTATTAAGGTTTTTTTACGGCGCTCAGCGGATTTTTGCGGGCGCGAACCCTATCACAAAAAATGCCCCTGGCAAGGGCGGTTTGGCATGTGGTGTGCTTGGTGGTGATGGTGGGTAGAATTGTGCGGGTTGCGGTTTGGCGCGCTGTCATTCCCTCAGTGCAGATGTTGCTTCTGTAGGAGCGCACGAGCACCGCGAGGCCGCGATAGCGGTGTATCAGACAAACCGCCATCGCTGCCTCGCGGTGCTCGTGAGCTCCTATAGAAATTGAGAATCCCCTTTTTCCCATCAGGAAGCCCGATGCCCCACCCATTATTCAGCGGCGCACTTGAGTGCTTCGGGCAGGGCCTGCTGGCGGACGACGATCTGCGTCCGGTGCGGGCGCTGCCGGAGCTCTTGCAGGCTGAGGTGCTGGATGAGCTGTTGCTGAACATCTATGGCCCTGAATTGCTGGCCAGCCATCGGCCGGTGTTGGTGTCGCAATGGTCCAAGTATTACTTCATGCAAGTCATTCCGACGGTTGTGGCGGCAGGTCTGGTGCATGGCTGGCGCTGGCCGTTGCAACTGGATCAAATCGCTTTAGCGCTGGATGAACGCGGGGTGCCGGGCGGGTTGCGGTTTCTCGGCGTTGGCACGAGTCAGCCTGTGAGTTTTGCCGCGTTGATGGATGACAATCTGCATCCTTTTATTGAAGTGCTCAGTCGGATGGGCAATGTGTCGGCAGTGGTTCTGTGGGGCAACGCCGGGGATTACCTTGAGCGCTGCCTTGTGCGATTGAGCACGCTGACCGATATCTCTCTGGACGCAGGTTATGCATTGTTGCGCAGCAAGACGTTGAGCGATGGGCGAGGTAATCCTCTGTTCAACTCCATCCGCTATATAGGCGAGCCACCGCGTCGGCAGCGGCGCAGCTGTTGTTTGAGCCATCAGGTGGAGTGGGTGGGGCGGTGTGAGCATTGTCCGATAGGAGCAGATTAGTCCGGTTGCTGTAGGAGCTGCCGAAGGCTGCGAAACGGTGTGTCAGACGAATCGCTTTCGCAGCCTTCGGCAGCTCCTACAAATCCTGCGTTTAATTGGCAGGCACGGCCACCAGACTCAACACATGCTCGCCCTGCACGCTGAATTGCCCCTCCAACTCCTTGCCGTTGTGCCATTCGCTGGACAGGTCGGTCAGCAGACGCAGGCGGGCTTTGCCGTCGGCGGACCATTGCAGCAGCTGCGCGTCTTCGAAATAAAAGCGTTTATGCACGATGGGATACAGCGCCTTGAACAGTGCTTCCTTTATAGAGAAGGTCAGCGTCACGTGCAGAGCAACGTGCTCCGCAGGTCCGGCGGCCATTTGCTGCATTTCCCACGGCGTGAGGATTTCCCCGGCCAGACGCGTGGCGCGCTCGTGGCTGAGCAGGTTTTCAGTGTCCAGTCCCAGGCCACGCCAATGCTGTTTGTTGGCAACGATGGCCGCGGCCCAGCCGGTGCTGTGGGTGATGGAGCCGCAGATATCCGTCGGCCAGACCGGTGCACGGTCTTCGCCGATGTCCGGCACCCAGTCACGACCGTCCAGATGCTGCAGCGCTGCCCTGGCGCATAAACGGCCGGCGAGGAATTCGGTTTGTCGTTTGGCTACGGAGCGCTGAATGCTGGCAGGAGGCGTGATCACGCAGCGTTTAAAGTCGCCGTCAGCAAGTTGCTTTGGGTCGAAATGGCCGCTGACCAACGCCACATTCGCCAAGGCATGGGGCAAGGGCCAATGGTGATGGAGGGCTGGGCAGCAGGCGGGAAGGTGGTTTTGAGTCATGAGCGGCATTTTGCCGGGGGAATGCGGTGCTGGGAAGGCGGTTTGCCAGATACCGCAAAGTCGCCCGGCAAACACCAGACCTGTAGGCGCTCATCGAGGTTACGAGGCCAGCGATAGCGGTTTGCCTGACACTCCGCTATCGCTGGCCTCGTAACCTCGGTGAGCTCCTACAGGATTGTGGTTCATCCTAGGCGGGTTTACGCGCCAAACACTTTTTTCAAAAACGCCTGCATGTCTTTCCACGAGCTTTCATCAGCGGCTTTGTTATAGCCGATGTCCGGGCCGCCGTGCTCGCCATGGCTGAGGCGGTCGGCGTCAGGGTTGGTGAAGCCGTGTTTGGCGTCGGCAAGGCTGACGAATTTATAGTCGGCACCGGCGTCATCCATTTCCTTTTTGAAGGCGGCGACGTTTTCCGGAGTGACCATGCTGTCTTTAGCACCATGTTCCACCAGCATCGGGACTTTCACGCCGCCAGCTTTTGCGGGCGTATTGGTGACCAGTGCGCCATGGAAGCTGACCACGCCAGCCAACGGTTCGCCGCGACGGGCCGCATCGAGAACGATCTTGCCGCCGAAGCAGTAACCGATGGCTGCGATTTTCTTCGGGTCGGTCTGGGGTTGTTTCTTCAATTGCTCAAGGCCTGCATCGAAGCGCTTGTTGGCCGCATCACTGTCTTTCAACGCCGCCTGCATGAACGCCATGGCGTCTTTCGGGTGTTCGGTGTTCTTGCCTTCGCCGTACATGTCGATGGCCATGGCGCTATAGCCCAAAGCTGCAAGATCACGGGCGCGGCGTTTGGCATACTCGTTCAGGCCCCACCATTCGTGGATCACGATGATGCCGGGACGCTGGCCTTTGATGGCGTCGTCATAAGCGTAATACCCCACCAGCGGGGTGCCGTCGGCGCTTTTATAGTTGACCTGTTCGGTCTTGATGGCCGCCTGAGTCACACCGGCCAGCCCCATCATCAGCAACGCAATCCAGAAACGCATGATCTACTCCTTCTATATAGCGGGTGGGAATGCGCAAGAAGATTAGCGCATTGTGCCGAGTGTTTTTTATTGTGTGCGGTAGATAGTTGTTCAGCGCGGGTTCAGTGGGTGTTCAGGGCCGGTTCAGGGCGCGCAGACTAGTCTGGTGTCGTACCTGAACAGCGCCCGGCGCAAGAGGACTACACCATGACGACACTCAACAAGTTTTTCCTGGCTTTGGCTTTTCTGGGCGGCAGCGCAGCGGCGCAAGCGGCAGATAGCGGCAATGAAGTTTCCCGAGCACCGCTGAACAAGAGTGGTGAGCGGGTCGACAGGTTTGGCGAGAGTGGCAGGTCGCAAGGCAGTAGCGTCTGGAGTCAGGGCCTGAGTGAGCAGGGCGATGACCAGCCTCACGCCGACCGGCTGTATTATTCGGCGGCTTATGACAGCCTGTCGGGGACTTATAACGGTGTACCGGTCGCGCAGAAAACACTCTCGGGGCACTATGATCTGCGGCAGGCTCATGCGCCGGGGTTCAGTGCTGAAGAGGGTGATTCGCAAAGCTGGAAGCCGGGGCAGCAGGTGCTTTGAACTTCATGCCCTGTGGCCGAGGCGATGCGCGATCACGCAGCAAACATGGTCCTGCAGGAGCTCACGAGCAACGCGAGGCAGCGATGGCGGTTTGCCTGATAAATCGCAATCGCGGCCTCGCGTTGCTCGTGCACTCCTGCAGGATGTATTTCAATTCAGTGGTTTGTATGTTGTCTGGCAGGGCTGCCGAGTTGATTTTAGAACGTGAAACATCACCCAGGAGAACGTCATGAAGTTGCTGGTGGTTGAGGACGAGGCGCTGTTGCGCCATCACTTGCAAACCCGATTGACCGAGGCTGGCCATATCGTCGAGTCGGTCGCCAACGCCGAAGAGGCGCTGTATCAGGTCGGCCAGTTCAACCATGACCTGGCGGTGATTGATCTCGGGCTGCCGGGCATGAGCGGTCTGGAGCTGATTCGCCAGTTACGCACCCTTGGCAAGGCATTCCCGATCCTGATCCTGACCGCCCGGGGCAATTGGCAGGACAAAGTCGAAGGGCTGGCCGCCGGGGCTGATGATTACGTGGTCAAGCCGTTTCAGTTCGAAGAGCTGGAAGCGCGACTCAATGCCCTGCTGCGTCGGGCCAGCGGTTTTACCCACTCGACGATTATTGCCGGCCCCTTGCACCTGGACCTGAACCGCAAACAGGCGACGCTGGATGAGCAACCGCTGCCGCTGACCGCCTATGAATACCGGATTCTGGAATACCTCATGCGTCACCATCAGCAAGTGGTGGCCAAAGAGCGCCTCATGGAGCAGCTCTACCCTGACGACGAAGAGCGCGATCCGAACGTGATCGAGGTGCTGGTCGGTCGTCTGCGGCGCAAGATTGAAGGCACTGTAGCTTTCAAACCCATCGAAACCGTGCGCGGGCTGGGCTATCTGTTCAACGAGCGCTGCACATGATTCGTTCGCTGCACCTGCGCCTGATGATCGGCGCAGCGACCCTTGCAGTTATTTTCATGTTGCTCATGTTGCCTGCCTTGCAAGGCGCGTTCAGCCTGGCGTTGCGCGGCTCCATCGAGCAGCGCCTGGCGTCGGATGTGACCACGCTGATTTCTGCAGCCAGGGTCGAGAATGGCCGTCTGTTAATGCCTTCCGTACTGCCTGGCGAGCAATTCAACCTGCCCGGCTCGCGCTTGCTGGGCTACATCTATAACCGCCAGGGTGATCTGGTCTGGCGTTCGCTGGCCACCGAAGACGAGTTCATCGACTACCAGCCGCGTTACGACGGCAAGGGCAGTGAGTTCACGACGATCAGGGAATCCAACGGCGAAGAGTTTTTCGTCTATGACGTGGAAATCAAATTGCTGGGCGGCCGTAACGCGGCCTTCAGTATCGTGGCCCTGCAGCCGGTGCGCGGTTATCAGGAAACCGTGACTGAGTTGCGGCAAAAGCTTTATCTAGGATTTGGCGCGGCGTTGCTGGTATTGCTCGCGCTGCTCTGGCTGGGGCTGACCTGGGGGCTGCGTGCCTTGCGTGGTTTGAGTCAGGAGCTGGATCAGGTGGAGTCGGGCCAGCGCGAGAGCCTGAGTGAAAACCATCCCAGTGAACTGTTGCGTCTGACCGGCTCGTTGAACCGTTTGCTCAGCAGTGAGCGCGAGCAGCGGATTCGTTATCGCGATTCCCTTGATGACCTGGCCCACAGCCTGAAAACCCCGCTGGCGGTGTTGCAGGGTGTCAGCGAAAACATCGCCAAACGACCTGAGGATGTGGAGCAGGCGCGCATTCTGCAATCGCAGATCGAGCGCATGAGTCAGCAGATTGGCTATCAATTGCAACGCGCCAGCCTGCGCAAGAGCGGGCTGGTACGTCATCACGTCAGGCTGCGGCCGGTGGTGGAAAGCCTGTGCAATACGCTGGAGAAGGTTTATCGCGACAAGCAGGTGAAAGTGACGCTGGATTTACCGGACGAATGCGTGGTGCCGATGGAGGAGGGCGCTTTGCTGGAAATGCTCGGCAACCTGTTGGAAAACGCTTATCGGCTGTGCCTGGGGCAGGTGCGGGTCAGCCTGCGCCCGTCCGACTCTGGTGATGAGCTGTGTGTCGAAGACGACGGTCCCGGCGTGCCGGAAAACCAGCGTGAGCGTATTTTGCAGCGAGGCGAACGGCTGGACCGCCAGAACCCGGGGCAGGGGATTGGGCTGGCAGTGGTTAAAGACATCATCGGAAGCTATAACGCCCGCCTGACCCTGGATGACTCTCCGCTTGGCGGGGCTGCGTTCCGGATTCATTTTTTCGCGGGGTAGTTCCTCGCTGTTCCCCGATATCCCTGACACATCGCAGGACCTTTGTGGGAGCAGAGCTTGGTCTGGGCGGCACTGCGACGATAAACCATAACGCGGTGTGGCTTCTGGCTGCATCTCATGTATCGCGGGCAAGCCCGGCTCCCACAATTACACTGTCGGCCGCCAGATATCTGTGAGAGCTGAGCTTGCTCGCGATAAAACCTCCGCTCATCGTCGCCATGGTCTATAAGTCATGGGGTGGCGATTTGATGGCGGATCGGCGGATACCCGCCACTCCTTCTGAATTTATTCCGCTAATCGGCGGAAATCCGCCACGTCTGAGCGGATGTTCAAACCCCTACTAGACTCCAACATACCGGTTTACATGATGTTCAGCGTGTTTCGCAAAAGTGGCACGAGCTTTGCGATACAGGTGAGAGGTCTGCCTCGTGCAGCTCGACAAAACAAATCCCTCCAGTTGCAGGAGGGTTAGCTCGTTAGGCGTCGCGCGCATCACATGAATGGTGCCGACAACGCCCTTGAGGATGATTTCATGACGACTCGTCAGCCGATTTACAAATCCCTGTATTTCCAGGTCATCGTAGCAATCGTGATCGGTATTCTTATCGGCCACTTCTATCCTGACACCGGCAAGGCCCTCAAGCCGCTGGGCGACGGGTTCATCAAACTGATCAAAATGGTCATTGCCCCAATCATCTTCTGTACTGTGGTTAGCGGTATCGCTGGCATGCAGAACATGAAATCGGTGGGCAAGACTGGCGGCTACGCGCTGCTGTACTTCGAAATCGTATCGACCATCGCGCTGCTGATCGGTCTGGTCGTGGTCAACGTTGTTCAGCCGGGCGCCGGCATGAACATCGACGTGAGCACGCTGGATGCGTCCAAGATCGCCGCTTATGTAACGGCGAGTAAGGACCAGAGCGTCGTCGGCTTTATCCTCAACGTGATTCCGAACACCATCGTGGGTGCATTCGCTAACGGCGACATCCTGCAAGTGTTGATGTTCTCGGTGATCTTCGGCTTTGCGCTGCACCGCCTGGGTGCTTACGGCAAGCCGGTTCTGGACTTCATTGATCGCTTCGCACACGTGATGTTCAACATCATCAACATGATCATGAAGCTCGCGCCTATCGGTGCCTTCGGCGCCATGGCATTCACCATCGGTGCTTACGGTGTGAGCTCGCTGGTGCAGCTGGGTCAGTTGATGATCTGCTTCTACATCACGTGCGTCGCTTTCGTGCTGATCGTACTGGGTGGCATCTGCCGCGCTCACGGCTTCAGCGTTCTCAAGCTGATCCGCTACATCCGTGAAGAGCTGCTGATCGTACTGGGTACTTCCTCTTCGGAATCGGCACTGCCTCGCATGCTGATCAAGATGGAACGCCTGGGCGCACAGAAATCGGTAGTCGGTCTGGTTATCCCGACTGGCTACTCGTTCAACCTGGACGGTACTTCGATCTACCTGACCATGGCTGCAGTGTTCATCGCTCAGGCGACCAACACTCACATGGACATCACCCATCAGATCACCCTGCTGCTGGTTCTGCTGCTGTCGTCCAAAGGTGCTGCTGGCGTGACCGGTAGCGGCTTCATCGTACTGGCTGCAACCCTGTCGGCTGTTGGCCACTTGCCGGTTGCCGGTCTGGCGCTGATCCTGGGTATCGACCGCTTCATGTCCGAAGCCCGGGCCCTGACCAACTTGGTCGGTAACGCTGTTGCCACCGTTGTGGTTGCCAAGTGGGTAGGCGAGCTGGACACCGACAAGCTGCAATCCGAGCTGGCTTCCGGTGGTCGTGGTATCGACAACACTGCTCCAGTAGATGATCTGGGCGTTGCCGAACTGGCTGAAGAGCCAGTGACCCGTCCGATCCCGACGCGTAAGCCTGTTTAAACACAGCCCGCGTTACTGAAAAAACCCATCTTCGGATGGGTTTTTTTATGGATTGGCGGCTAGCCGCCACTATCGTTAGCAAGCTGATTTGACGACGTGGGATATGTGGGAGCGTGGCTTGCCCGCGATAAGGACGACTCGGTCTCAGGACAGCGTCCCGAAGCGGATAATTACCAATCCGCTTGACCAAGCCTGCGCGCACGGGTTCATCACGACATAGCGCGCCAACGCCTTTAGATCCTCATCACGTCGAACGGCACGGTCATGAAAACCTTGCTGCCAGATACTACCCGTGCGCCCTTGTGCAGCATTTACCGCTGCGCACGTCAGGGACTTTGTACGCCCGACTGCCTGACTCAATGAGCCACTCTTCAGTTCGAGTAACCAGTGGAAATGGTCAGGCATCACTACCCCGCAGTCGCGTAGAACCTCACACCACCCGTGTCTCACCACTGAATACCAACGTTTCCCGGCAACTGCGGCACAGGTAGCGGCGACCCTTGCGGACCATTTGGTGACGTTGGGCCGAGAACGGGAATTCACTTCCCGGGCAGGGGCAGCGGTAGATGTAGCGCGTGACGCTGCGGCGCTGGACGGCGTAGGTGTGGCAGCGGTTGGGTGGTAGCTCGTAGACGCCGCGCATTATCAGTTGCCATTCTTCACCGTGAGGCTGAATGCGGTCACCGAACAGTTGATGGGCGATCAGGTGCGCGACTTCATGGGCCACTGTCTGGCGCAGAAAGTCTTCGCTGTTTTCCCGGTAGAGCTGAGGGTTGAAGCGCAGCATGTTCTCATGCAAATGCGCGACGCCGGCTTTTTGGCCGCGAAGCTTGAGGCTGACGACCGGGCGTTTGAAAGGACGTTTGAAAAAGGCTTCGGCTTGTTGGTAACAGACTTCGACACGGGTGTTGAGTTGCTCGGGCATGCTTCATCGGTCTCCAGAGATGCCGAGTATGCCGTAAAAGGCTCGGGTATCGAAAACTCAAGCTGCCGAATGGTCATGCACAGATGCATGTCCTGTAGGCGCTGTCGAAGGCTGCGAAGCGCAGTGTCGTGTAAAACCGATTCGCAGCCTTCGGCAACTGTCATCAAACAGAATCTGATTTGGAGTATTTTTCCGTAGGAGCGCACGAGCACCGCGAGGCCGCGATGGCGGTGTATCAGGCAGGACACCATCGCGGCCTCGCGGTGCTCGTGCGCTCCTACAGGTCCTGGCGTTCAGTTGGTGTACTCGGGCCCCACACCAACACCCCACAGCACCACCGTAAACGCCATGATCGCTACCAACACCACAAGGCCTACCGCCAGGATCGAACTGGAGAACATGAAGCCTTCATCCGCCGGGACTTTCATGAAGGTCGGCACACCGACGTACAGCAGGTAAACCGTATAACAGATGGCCGCCGTACCGATCAGCATGCCCAGCCACATGTGTGGGTAGAGTGCGGCCAGGCCGCCGATGAACAACGGCGTCGCGGTATAGGTGGCAAACGCGATACAGCGAGCCAGGGTCGGTGTAGCGTCATAGGTGCGGGCCATCCAGTGAATGAAGCCGCCCATCACCGCGACACCGGCGAGCATGGCAATGTACGACATGATCGTCATCCAGATCGCGCTTTCATGGGTGAGCATGACCGGCGCTCGATCACCAATGACCCAGCCCATCTGCGTGGTACCGATGTACGCCGATACTGCCGGGATCGCTGCCAGAATCAGCGTATGCGTGAGGTACATATGGCTGATGCTTTCTTCTTCCTCGCTACGGATCTCCTGCCATTCCCGATCGGGATGGGTAAACAGTCCCCAGACGTGGTGGATCATGTGGAGTACTCCTTCCTTTTAGTCAGCGCAGTTCCCGCAGGCGCCTCGAAATCCAGGGGTATATCTACCCAGGTCCCGACTGAAGCCCCTCAACGTCCACGCTATCTAGCAGTATAGAAAGCCTCCAATGGTCCAAAACCGGCCTGTTAGAGTCATTGGCGATGTACAGGCCATTGGTAATAACCTCAGGCAGTAACCAGCGATCCTTAGCCGCGCGCCGCATTTATGCGTAAAATACCGGCCTTTTCTCCTTGTCATTGCAACCGGATACCAGCGCCATGGGCACCCTTTCAGTCAATCAGAACAAACTGCAGAAACGCCTGCGTCGCCTGGCGGGCGAAGCCGTGGCCGACTTCAACATGATTGAAGAGGGTGACAAGGTCATGGTGTGCCTGTCTGGCGGCAAAGACAGCTACACCATGCTCGACGTGTTGATGCACTTGCAGAAAGTCGCGCCGATCAAGTTCGACATCGTTGCGGTGAACATGGACCAGAAGCAGCCGGGCTTCCCGGAGCATGTACTGCCTGCGTACCTGGAAACGCTGGGGATCGAGTACCACATCGTCGAGAAAGACACGTACTCGGTGGTCAAGGAATTGATCCCGGAAGGCAAGACCACGTGCTCGCTGTGCTCACGTCTGCGTCGCGGCACGCTCTACACCTTTGCTGATGAGATTGGCGCGACCAAGATGGCGCTGGGGCATCACCGCGATGACATCGTCGAGACGTTCTTCCTGAACATGTTCTTCAATGGCTCGTTGAAAGCCATGCCGCCGAAACTTCGCGCCGACGATGGCCGTAACGTGGTGATTCGTCCATTGGCTTACTGCCATGAGAAGGACATTCAAGCCTATTCCGACTTCAAGAACTTCCCGATCATCCCGTGCAACCTGTGTGGTTCTCAGGAAAATCTGCAGCGTCAGGTGGTCAAGGACATGCTTCAGGAGTGGGAGCGCAAGACGCCGGGGCGTACCGACAGTATTTTCCGCAGCCTGCAAAATGTCATTCCGTCACAGCTGGCTGACCGCAACCTGTTCGACTTCACCAGCCTGCGCATCGACGAAACCGCTGCGTCGCGGTTTGTGAATGTGGTGAATATTTAAACGCCGTTACGTAGGAGCTGCCGAAGGCTGTGAAGCGCATTGACTGACACTCCGCGATTCGCAGCCTTTGGCAGCTCCTACAGGTTTGGCAGGCTCAGTGATTCACCGTAAACGCCAGCATCGCTGACAGCTGGCACAACGGCCTGCCGCTTTCGCTTTGCCATTGGTTGAATACCTGCTGGACGATGGCCTGATCGCGTTTGCTGGTCGGTACTTTGTCGACGATCTTCTGTGCGTTGAGCGCGGCCACTACGTCCCAGGTCGGAATAAAAGTGTCTTTGCCCACCATGCGCAAGAAGCGTGGCGCAGAGAGCCCGCCCATCTGGTTGCCGTGTTTGGCCAGGTACTGCCAGAGCCCGGTGATGTCATCCACCGGCCATTGGGCGATGAATTTGCCGAAGCTGCCGTGTTCCTTTTCGATGTCCAGCACCAGTTGCGCGTTGCGTGGCACGCTCTTGAGTTTGCCCAGGTGGCGAATGATCCGCGCATCCTGCATCAGCCGCTCGAGGTGGTCTGCGCCCATGAGCACGACTTTTTCCGGGTCGAAGCGGTAGAACACTTCTTCGAAGGTCGGCCATTTAGCGTCCACTAGGCTGTGTTTCAAACCGGCACGAAACACCCGCAAGGCCATGGTCGACAGGTAGCGGTCGTCGCTGATGGCTTGCAGTTGTTTGCTGGTTTTGGGTGTCGGCAAATGTGATTCGAGGGCTTTGGCCGAGCCGAAGCGGTTCAGGCAGTATTCATTCAGCCATTTGTAGTCGTGCATTACTGCTCCAGAAAATGATGCGTACAGCCTCAGACTTGGCCTTCGCCCGCAAGTTTGCGGTTTCGCTGAAAAGTCCATCTGATGTACAGCAGCGCGCTGACAAATACGGCCAGACTGACGAGCATTTCCAACACGCCAAACAGCGCGCGATTGGGATCGAAAGCCGCCAGCGCACCTTTGATGAAGTACAGATTGACCACAAAACACAACCACGAATGAGCGCGCGTGCTACCGCTGATGATCCCCGGTGCGAACAGCAGCAGCGGCACCAGTTCGATCAGCAGGATCACCCAGGGCCTTGCGCCGTGCAGGTCGGCTATCCACAGGTAATAAATGCTCAGCAGCGTCATCAGCCCGAAAAAGCTCGTCAGGCTGATGAGGCGGCTGATCTTCACTCGCGGTTCCAGCCAGTCCAGCGCAGGCAGGACCTTGGGTTTTTTAGCCACGGGACGGGTCCAGCAGCAGGGCGGTTTTCGCCAGACGCTGGCCGAGTGCGCGACACAGTTGAGTTTCGTGTGGGTCCAGCGGACGCTTGCCGTCCGGCCCGGCATGGTGGCTGGCGCCGTATGGTGTGCCGCCGCCACTGGTTTCTACCAGTGCCGATTCGCTGTAAGGCAGGCCAGTGATCAGCATGCCATGGTGCAGCAACGGCAGGAGCATCGACATCAGGGTGGTTTCCTGACCGCCGTGCAGGCTGGCGGTGGAGGTGAACACGCTGGCCGGTTTGCCCACCAGTGCGCCGGTCAGCCACAGGTTGCTGGTGCCATCGAGGAAGTATTTGAGCGGCGCAGCCATGTTGCCGAAGCGCGTCGGGCTGCCAAGGGCCAGACCCGCGCAGTTCTTCAAATCATCCAGCGTCGCGTACAGCGCGCCACTTTCCGGAATGCTCGGCGCCACGGACTCGCACTCGGTGGAGATCGCAGGCACGGTGCGCAAACGCGCTTCCATGCCGCCCAATTCGATACCACGGGCAATCTGCCGGGCCATTTCGCTGGTTGAGCCGTTGCGGCTGTAAAACAGGACCAGGATGTACGGGGTGCTCATGGCAAAAGCTCCAGGACGTTTTCTGGTGGGCGGCCGATGACGGCCTTGTCACCGGCAACCAGAATCGGCCGCTCGATGAGTTTGGGATGCGCGACCATGGCGTCGATCAATGCGTCGTCGCTCAGGTCCGCAAGGTTGAGGGTTTTGTAATCGTCTTCGCCGGTGCGCAGCAGTTGGCGGGCACTGATGCCCAGCTTGCTTAGCACGTCACGCAGTTGCCCGGCGTCGGGCGGGGTTTCGAGATACAGCACGATGGACGGGCTCAGGCCTCGGGCTTGCAGCAGTTCCAGCGCGCCGCGTGATTTGGAGCAGCGCGGGTTGTGATAAAGCGTCAGGTCGGTCATTTGCAGGTCGCATCTAGCCTAAGGTGGCGGCTATTCTACCCGCCATAGATCCATGGCTAAACACCGAGCGGTGATCGGTCGCAGGTTTGAGTATTCGATGAGAGTCGCCCCGGCGCCCTGACACCACGCTGTCGCGGAGCAAAAACGGGACCTGTGGGAGCTCGTGAGCTCCTGCAGAAAAGCATTCCAAATCGGGTAGTTATATTTTTTATGAATGTGAGGAACAACATGGCGAGGCGATTGGCAGCGGTAGTGGCATTGGTCGGCAGTGTGTTGCTGGCGGGTTGTGGCGTGGATCTGGGGACTGACCAGAACGGCCAGAAAGTTGCCAGCGACCGCATCGACAAACATTGGCTGGTGATCAACTATTGGGCTGAATGGTGCGGCCCGTGCCGGGTAGAAATCCCCGAGCTTAATCATCTCTCGGAAGAGCTCAAGGACCAGAAGGTGACGGTGCTTGGGGTGAACTTCGACAACTTGCAGGGCGAAGAACTGAAAACCGCCAGTAATGCGCTGGGTATCAAGTTCACGGTCTTGGCTCAGGACCCGGCTGCGCAATACGACCTGCCGCCAAGTGAGGCATTACCGGTGACGTACATCATCGATGACAAGGGCAAGATGCGTGAGCAGTTGCTGGGCGAACAGACCGCAGCAGGTGTAGCGGCGAAGCTAAAGGCGCTGCGCGGGGAGGGGTAACGTACCTGGGTTATTGATTTTCTGTAGGGCAGCCCCGGTGTAAATGGCACAACTTGTATGACGGCAAACATTGGACCCGTAGGAGTGAGCTTGCTCGCGATTGGATTTCTCTAGATAAATTATTGCCTGACCTGACGCTATCGCGAGCAAGCTCACTCCTGCAGGGATAGCGGCGTGTCAGATGTGCCTTGCGGACTCAACCCTCTTCCCAAAACCTCAACGGCTTGCCTTGCGCAGGCCACAAGCGTAGTTGGTCGATGGGTGAGATGTCCCAGCGCTGGACTTTGCCCATCGCCTGCAGGAACCGTTGCTCTTGCTCCATCAACGCCGGGGCGCACATTTTGCGGGTGCTGCCGACGGCGCCAAAAGTGATGGTCTCGTCTTGCAGGGTGTACGAGGCGAACCAGTGGTTGCAGCCTGCATTGCCATACGCGCGGCCATCGGCGCCCAGGGTCATGGTCAAGTGGCTGTTGTCGATCAGCGGACGTTCGCCGATCCATTCCAGCACGTAACTCTGGTCATGCTTGATCGGCAGCGGTTGTGTCGCGCAGCCGGTGAGCAAGGCAGCACCGACGAGTGCTGACAGGGCAAACGGTTTCATGCAGCTTTCTCCTGGCACTTCTTGCACAGATGCTTTTCACCTTCGGACTTCCAGCCCAGTTCGGCGATGCGCGCTGATGCGGCGGGTTTCTGCGCGGCAACACCCGCCTTGGCGTCGACCATGAACTCGAAGTCCAGGACCACACCGCAGCTGTCGCAATTGACCTTCCACTGATGGATGGCCAGTTCGTCGAAGACCGGCCCTTTGGCTACAGCGATCCACTGGCCAGGCGGGTTGATCAGGTGGCGGACCTTCTCGACCTGCAGGCGCATGTGCAGGGTTTTACTGCCTTTGATGGTCACCAGCAGTTCGTCACGATCATGAATCGAACCGCCGTTGCCGGTCACTTGATAGCGGCCCGGTGCCAGGGTGCGGCACTCGGTCAGGGTGTGTTGCGGGTTGAGCATGCTGTAGCGAAAATCGTGTTCGGCCATGAGGTCCTCCAAATTGCGCGCATCCTATCACGCAGTTGTGGCATTTCTCCCTTCGCTAACTTGCGACCAGATTGTGCGGTGTACCGCTTGCCCAGGCGTGGATGTTGTCCAGCGTGGTCTGCGCGATAGCTCCGAGGGCTTCGTGGGTCAGAAAAGCCTGATGAGCGGTCACGATCACGTTGGGGAAAGTCAGCAGACGCGCCAGCACATCGTCTTGCAGCGGATGATCGGAGCGGTCTTCGAAAAACAGCAGCGCTTCTTCTTCGTAAACATCCAGCCCCAGATAGCCAAGCTGGCCGCTTTTCAAGGCTTCGCTCAGGGCCGGAGTGTCAACCAGTGCGCCGCGTCCGGTATTAATCAGCATGGCACCGCGCTGCATGGTCGCCAGCGATTGAGCGTTGATCAGGTGCCGGGTCTGCGGGGTCAGCGGGCAGTGGAGGCTGATGATTTGCGACTGTTGCAGTAATTCGTCGAGGCTTAAATAACGTGCGCCGAGGGCCTGGACTTGCGGGTTGGGGAAGGGGTCGTAAGCCAGTAGTTCACAGCCGAAGCCCGACATGATTTTGGCGAAGGTCGCGCCAATCTGCCCGGTGCCGACGATGCCGACGGTTTTGCCTACCAGATCAAAGCCGGTCAGGCCATGCAGGCTGAAGTCGCCGTCGCGGGTGCGGTTGTAGGCGCGATGCAGGCGACGGTTGAGAGCCAGAATCAACGCGACCGCGTGCTCGGCCACGGCATGGGGCGAGTAGGCTGGCACCCGCACGACGCTGATTCCCAGCCTTTGTGCGGTCGGCAGGTCGACATGGTTATAACCCGCCGAACGCAAGGCAATCAGGCGAGTGCCGCCTGCAGCCAGACGCTCCAGCACCGGGGCGCTGAGGTCATCATTGATGAACGCGCACACCACCTCGTGGCCGTCCGCCAGCGCAGCCGTTTCCGGCGTGAGACGCGCGGGTTGGAAGTGCAGTTGAAGATTGGCTGGCAGGCGCGCGGCAAGAAAGCTCTCGCGGTCGTAAGTCTGGCTGCTGAAGATCAGAGTGCGCATCTACGGTTCCTTGTAGTGTTGGGGATGTACCGGATCCTGTAGGCGCTCACGAGCACCGCGAGGCCGCGATAGCGGTCTGTCTGATAAACCGCCATCGCGGCTCGCGGTGCTCGTGCGCTCCTACAGGTCCTATGTTTGGCGCGAGTAGCGCGGTGCCATGGAGAACGGGATCACACCCGTCAGATCAGGCACTCACTCGCGCTTCATCCGCCAGGCGTTTCATCGCCGATTCCAGTTCGTCCAATGCCTCGTTGACTTGCGGTGCATTTTGCTTGAGTAGCGTTTCGCTGCGTTGACATGCAGCACGTAATTGCGGAACTCCACAGTATCGGGTTGCGCCATGCAGACGATGCACGCGTTCGAGCAGGGTTTCCCGATCGTCGCCCTCACGGGCGGCGCGAATCGCCTCACGGTCGCCATCCAGTGAAGCAAGCAGCATTGCGAGCATGTCCGCGGCCAGGTCGGGTTTGCCTGCTGCCAGTCTTAGCCCTTCGTCGTGGTCAAGCACAGACAGGTCGACGCCACGGTGGCTGCTTTCGACCTTGCGCTCCGGCGTCTGATTACGCAAGGCCAGGCCGGTCCACTTCAGCACCACTTGGGCCAGTTGCCGTTCGCTGATGGGTTTGGTCAGGTAATCGTCCATGCCGCTTTGCAGCAGAGCACGCTTTTCGTTGGCCATGGCGTGGGCGGTCAGCGCGACGATAGGCAGCGAGGAGCTCTGGCGCTCGGTCTCCCAGGCGCGGATCGCTTCGGTGGTCTGCCGGCCGTCCATACCTGGCATTTGCACGTCCATCAACACTAGATCGAAAGTTTCGCTCTGCACGGCATGCAGTGCCGCGTAGCCGCTATCGACGGCCGTGACCTCGGCGCCCATGTCTTCCAGTAGCGTCTGCACCAACAGCAGGTTGGCCGGGTTGTCATCCACACAGAGCAAACGCGGCGGCCGGCTCGACAGTGGCTCGGCGGCATCGCTGCGCTGGGTTCGAGGGCTGATCAGCTCGCACAGGGCGCGACGCAGTTTGCGGGTGCAAGCCGGTTTGGCCTGCAACTGGGTATAGATGTCCGGGACTGCGAGCTGAAACAGCGCCTGCTCAGTGGTCGGGCAAAGGACCAGGACTTTGCAGCCGAGGTTTTCCAGGTCCCAGATGTTCTGGCGCAAGCGTTCTGGTGGCAGTTCATGCGCGGTGATGCCCAAGACCGCAAGGCTGATGGCTGCTGGAGTCTGATGCGCGGCAGTGACGCCGTTGAGCAGGTTTTCCAGATTATTGAACACCAGGGTCTGCAAACCGCAGTCCTCCAGTTGGTGTTCAAGTGCCTGACGGGCCAGGTCATGATGTTCCAGTACCGCGACCCGCAGCCCTTGCAAGGGCAGGGCAGGCAGGTCTTCGATGTCGTCCCGGGCTTTGGGCAGGCGCAGGCTGATCCAGAATTCGGAACCTTCGCCGGGCTCGCTGTCGACGCCGATCTCGCCCCCCATCTGCTCGATCAACCGCTTGGAAATCACCAGACCCAGGCCCGTACCTCCGGGCTGTCTGGACAATGAATTGTCAGCCTGACTGAAGGCCTGAAACAAGGCGCGCACGTCCTGGCTGGAAAGTCCGATGCCGGTGTCCTGCACGCTGATGCGCAACTGTGCGCTGTCATCGTTTTCGTCTTCGACCATGGCCCGGGCGACGATGGTGCCTTCGCGGGTGAACTTGATCGCGTTGCTGACCAGGTTGGTCATGATCTGTTTCAGCCGCAGCGGGTCACCGAGCAGCGACAGCGGCGTGTCGCGGTACACCAGACTGACCAGCTCCAATTGCTTGGCATGGGCGGCGGGGGCGAGGATGGTCAGGGTGTCTTGCAGCAGGTCGCGCAGGTTGAACGGCACATTGTCGAGGACCAGTTTGCCAGCCTCGATTTTCGAGAAGTCGAGAATTTCGTTGATGATGCCCAGCAGGCTGTCGGCTGACTTTTCGATGGTGCCCAGGTAATCGTACTGGCGCGGCGTGAGTTCGCTTTTTTGCAGTAAATGGGTAAACCCGAGAATGCCGTTGAGCGGGGTGCGAATTTCGTGGCTCATGTTGGCCAGGAATTCGGACTTGATCCGGCTCGCCTCCAGCGCTTCTTTGCGCGCAAGGTCTAGCTCGATGTTCTGGATTTCAATGGTCTCCAGGTTCTGCCGAACGTCTTCGGTGGCCTGCTCGATGCTGTGCTGCAATTCTTCCTGAGCGTTTTGCAGCGTGGAAGCCATGCGGTTGATGCCAGAAGCCAGTTCGTCGAGTTCCAGACTGCCCAAAGGCGGCAAGCGGGTTTCCAGGTTGCCGTCCTTGAGTTGCGAAACGGCTTGTTTGATCAGACTGATGGGGCCGTTGATGGTGCGGCTCATGCGTAGCGCGAGCACCGCGGTCAGGCCCATCCCGGCCAGAATCAGCAAAAGGCTGAAGAACATGCTGCGATAACCGCGCAGCAGGGTGCCGCTATGGGTCAACTCTACTTCGACCCAGCCCAGCAGGCGGTCGGCTTCATCGGGGATGACCTCGCTGGTCAGATGGCGCTGACGACCGAGTACCGGTAACAGGTAACGGGTGGCGTCGTTGCCGGTGCGCTGCAGTAATTTGCTGCTGTTACCCTCGGGCGCGGGATTGATCATGCTTGGCCCGGCATGGGCGAGCACTTCCCGATCTGCGCTGAGGAACGACACCGAACGCACATCGTTCTGCTCCAGCGTCTCGACGGCAATGCGTTCAAGCAGGCCCGTGTCACTGCGGCCGAGCGCTGGCGCTGCGAGCGGAGCCAGCTCCTGAGCGATCATTTCGCCACGCTGCAGTAGTTGCGCCTGCAAGTCATGCAACTGCATCCAGGTGAAATACCCCCCGAGCAGTATCGCCATCAGGATGGCCGGCACAATGGTCAGCAGCAGGACGCGGCCTTTAATACCCAGCTTCTTCAGCACACTTGTTTCTCCAGCGAGCCAGGTGGCCGGTGAGCGTCACGCGGCTTGAGGTTGGCAGATTTCAGGCCAGTGTAGCCATTTGATCGAGTCTAATGGCCGCATAATACCCGTACCGGGCGAAGGGTGGCTTGCATCACGGGTTATGCGTTATTCCATTTGGCGATAAGTCCCGCACTTTGCGTGATATGGGCTTTAGGCGTTTGCCGTTATGATAGGCGCCCCCGCAGTCTGGATTGCGAATACGCCATGACCCTGCAGTACCCAACCATTGCCGATTGCGTCGGCAACACCCCGCTTGTGCGCCTGCAGCGCATCGCGGGTAATACCAGCAATACGCTCCTGCTCAAACTGGAGGGAAACAACCCTGCCGGTTCGGTCAAGGATCGTCCTGCGTTGTCGATGATTACCCGTGCCGAACTGCGTGGCCAGATTCATCCTGGTGACACCCTGATTGAAGCGACCTCTGGTAACACTGGTATCGCCCTGGCCATGGCTGCGGCGATCAAGGGCTACAAGATGGTCCTGATCATGCCGGACAACTCCAGTGCCGAGCGCAAGGCGGCAATGACCGCCTACGGCGCCGAGCTGATTCTGGTCAGCAAGGAAGAGGGCATGGAAGGTGCCCGCGACCTGGCTGAGCGGATGCAGAATGAAGGTCGCGGCAAGGTCCTGGATCAGTTCGCCAACGGTGACAACCCGCAAGCGCATTACACCAGCACCGGCCCGGAAATCTGGCAGCAGACGGGCGGCACTATCACCCATTTCGTCAGTTCCATGGGTACCACGGGCACCATCATGGGTGTCTCGCGTTACCTCAAAGAACAGAACCCGAATGTGCAGATCGTCGGCCTGCAACCGATGGAGGGTGCGGCGATTCCTGGCATTCGTCGCTGGCCGGAAGAGTACCTGCCGCGCATCTATCAGGCTGACCGGGTTGATCGCATCGTCGATATGGCCCAGATCGAAGCCGAAGACACCATGCGCCGTCTGGCCCGCGAAGAAGGCATCTTCTGCGGCGTGTCCTCGGGCGGTGCGGTAGCGGGCATGTTGCGTCTGTCCCGTGAAGTCGAAAATGCGGTCATGGTCGCGATCATTTGTGACCGTGGCGACCGTTACTTGTCGACCGGCGTTTACGACGCGCCCAACTGATGGCCAAACATGAAAGAGGCCTGCGCTTCCAACCAGCAGGCGGTACCCGGACCAACCAGATTCCGACCGGAAAAAAACAGCGGCTGACTATTGAACGCCTGGCAAACGACGGGCGTGGTATCGCGTTTTTCGAAGGCAAGACCTGGTTTGTCGCGGGCAGCCTTGCAGGCGAGGAAGTCGAAGCGCGGGTGCTCAATGCCCACGGCAAGATTGTTGAAGCGCGCACCGAGCGTGTGTTTAACGGCAGCGCGATGCGTCGTCCGGCGCCGTGTGAGCACTTCGGTCGCTGCGGTGGCTGCAGCGTGCAGCACGTGCCCCACACTGAGCAGCTTGCCCTGAAACAGCGCATGCTGGCGGAGCAGTTGCAGCGGGTCGCGGGTGTTGAACCAGAGCAATGGGCAGCGCCGTTGACCGGTCCGGAGTTCGCCTACCGCAGGCGCGCCCGGGTCGCCGTACGCTGGGACGTCAAGGCCAAACGGCTTGATGTGGGGTTCCGCGCCGCTGCCAGCCAGGACATCGTCGCCATCGACGAATGCCCGGTGCTGGTACAGGCCTTGCAACCGATCATGATGCAACTGCCGGGCGTGCTGAAAAGCTTCAGCAAGCCTCAGGTGTTGGGGCACGTCGAGTTGTTCTGGGGGACCTCAAGTGCGGTATTAGTCCGACATACTGCGCCGTTGGCGGATGCTGATCTCAACAATTTGAAAGCATTTTGCCATGCTCATGACGCACAACTATGGTTGCATGGGGACGGTGATCCGCAGCCGGTAGAGGCTTCGCAATCTCTGGGCTATCGATTGGAGCCTTGGGATCTGGAGCTGGCGTATCGGCCGGGAGATTTCATTCAGGTCAACGCGGCGGTCAATACCGCGATGATCGAACAGGCGCTGGAGTGGTTGGCACCTCAGGCCGATGAGCGGGTACTGGATCTGTTTTGCGGGCTAGGCAATTTTGCCCTGCCGTTGGCGAAAACGGTCAAAGAGGTGGTGGCGGTCGAAGGGGTTGCGACCATGGTCGAGCGTGCCACCTGCAACGCAATGAGTAATGATCTACACAACGTGGCATTTTTTCAGGCGGATCTTTCGCAGCCCCTGGATAAGGCGGAATGGGCAGCACAAGGCTTTACTGCGGTGCTTCTGGACCCGCCGCGTGACGGTGCTTTTGAAGTGGTGCGCAAGCTGAAGACGTTAGGTGCCCGGCGGTTACTTTATGTTTCATGTAATCCGGCAACTTTGGCTCGCGACACTGTCGAATTGCTCAGTCAGGGCTACAGATTAAAACGTGCCGGTATCCTCGATATGTTTCCACAGACGGCACATGTCGAGGCCATGGCGTTATTTGAAGCGAGTAAGTAAGCAGCGGCCCAAGGAATCGAGTCGGCTGTTTACACGGAGTCTCGTTTAATCCGACTGACCCGCGAACACCAGTCCTTGCTTGCCCGGCAAGGAGTGTTCGCTCAAGAAGGTCAGCGACTGTAGGCGCTATTCATCGCGCCTTAGGGAAGGTAAGCAACATGGTACAGGTGAGAGCACACCAGCCGATAAACACAGACGGCAGTATCAATCTCGACGCATGGCTTGATCACGTGGTCAGCGTCGACCTCATAGTGGATCGACAGGCCCTGAAAGAGGCCTGCGAGTTTGTTCGGCAAGCCGAGCAACAGGACAACGCTGCGAAGAACCTCTGGGCCGAAGGTACCTCCAGTTTTCATACGGGGCTGGAAATCGCCGAGATCCTCGCCGATCTCAAGCTCGATCAGGATTCGCTGGTTGCAGCGGTTCTGTATCGTGGGGTGCGCGAAGGCAAGATCCCTTTGCACGATGTCGAGCAGCGCTTCGGGTCAACGGTTGCCCGGCTGATTGACGGCGTGCTGCGCATGGCGGCGATCAGTGCGAGTCTTAGTCCGCGCCAGTCCTTGGTGTTGGGCACTCAGGTTCAGGTGGAAAACCTGCGCAAGATGCTGGTGGCGATGGTCGACGACGTTCGCGTGGCGTTGATCAAGCTGGCTGAGCGTACGTGTGCGATTCGTGCGGTGAAGAATGCCGACGAAGAAAAGCGCAACCGGGTTGCCCGTGAAGTTTTCGATATCTATGCGCCGCTGGCCCACCGGCTCGGTATTGGTCACATCAAATGGGAGCTGGAGGATTTGTCCTTCCGCTACCTGGAGCCTGAGCAATACAAGCAGATCGCCAAGTTGCTGCATGAGCGTCGTCTTGATCGCGAGCGTTTCATCAGCGAAGTGATGTCGCAACTGGACAACGAACTGCTGGCCACCGGCGTCAAGGCCGATATCAGTGGCCGGGCCAAACACATTTATTCCATCTGGCGCAAAATGCAGCGCAAAGGTCTGGATTTCAGCCAGATCTACGACGTTCGCGCCGTGCGCGTGCTGGTTCCGGAAATGCGCGACTGCTACACCGCGCTGGGTATCGTGCACACCTTGTGGCGGCACATTCCCAAGGAGTTTGACGATTACATCGCCAACCCCAAGGAAAACGGTTATCGCTCGCTGCACACTGCGGTTATCGGGCCGGAGGGCAAGGTACTGGAAGTGCAGATTCGCACCCATGCCATGCACGAAGAGGCCGAGCTGGGCGTCTGCGCTCACTGGCGCTATAAGGGCACCGACGTTAAGTCCAGCTCCAATCATTACGAAGAGAAAATCTCCTGGCTGCGTCAGGTGCTGGAATGGCACGAGGAACTGGGTGATATCGGCGGGCTGGCTGAACAACTGCGCGTCGACATCGAGCCAGACCGTGTCTATGTCTTCACCCCGGACGGTCATGCCATCGACTTGCCCAAGGGCGCTACGCCGCTGGACTTCGCGTATCGGGTACACACCGAAATCGGCCATAACTGCCGGGGCGCGAAGATCAACGGCCGTATCGTGCCGCTCAACTACAGCCTGCAGACCGGTGAGCAGGTCGAGATCATTACCAGCAAGCAAGGCACGCCGAGCCGCGACTGGCTGAACTCGAACCTGGGTTACATCACCACGTCCCGGGCGCGGGCGAAGATTGTTCACTGGTTCAAATTGCAGGCGCGTGACCAGAACGTGGCGGCCGGTCGAACCTTGCTCGAACGTGAGCTGGCGCGTCTGGCCCTGCCCGCGGTGGACCACGAGCGTTTGGCGGAAAAAGCCAACATGCGTGCCGCTGATGACATGTACGCGGCATTGGGTGCGGGCGATCTGCGTCTGACTCAACTGGTCAATCTGGCGCAACAACTGGTTGAGCCGGAACGCGGCAACGAGCAACTGGAACTTATTCCGCGCAAAGCCACTGGCTACAAGCCTGGCAAGCGCGGCGATATTCAGATCCAGGGCGTCGGCAACCTGATGACGCAAATGGCCGGTTGCTGCCAGCCGTTGCCGGGCGATGCCATTGTCGGCTATATCACCCAAGGCCGTGGCGTGAGCATTCACCGTCA
This sequence comes from Pseudomonas caspiana, assembly GCF_040224095.2. Classification (NCBI taxonomy): domain Bacteria; kingdom Pseudomonadati; phylum Pseudomonadota; class Gammaproteobacteria; order Pseudomonadales; family Pseudomonadaceae; genus Pseudomonas; species Pseudomonas caspiana. The sequence goes on from NZ_CP167995.1 coordinate 1,284,263, forward strand.
GGACTGCGCCTCGGTATTGCAGTTGGGCGGTCGCGAGCCGGAGCGGATCATTCAAGTCAGTTGGGGCCCGGTGCCGGTGCTCACCTATCCGGTGGACATCATCATCCGTGCTTACGACCGCTCGGGTTTGTTGCGCGACGTGTCCCAGATCCTGCTCAACGAGCGGATCAACGTTCTGGCGGTCAACACACGCTCGAACAAGGAAGACAACACCGCATTGATGTCGCTGACCATCGAGATTCCAGGGCTGGATGCGCTGGGCCGGTTGTTGGGGCGGATCTCGCAGTTGCCGAACATTATCGAGACGCGGCGAAACAGAACGCCGTAATCGTGCTTGCACCGGTAGGCGCGAACTTGTTCGCGAGGCGATGGACCTGTGTATCCAGGAAGGTTGCCTCGCGAACAAGTTCGCTCCTACCGGTGGCAGTACGACTGAATTGGGGCCTCCATGTACACACTCCAGGACCTGCTCCACCTCATGGCCCGTCTGCGTGACCCGAAGTACGGTTGCCCGTGGGACGTGCAGCAGAATTACGCCAGCATCGTGCCGCATACCCTTGAAGAGGCTTACGAAGTGGCCGACGCCATTGAGCGCGGTGACTTCGATGATCTCAAGGGCGAGTTGGGCGATTTGCTGTTTCAGGTGGTTTATTACAGCCAATTGGCCAGGGAAGAAGGGCGATTCGAGTTTGATGGCGTGATCGATGGCATCACGCGCAAACTGATTCGTCGTCATCCCCATGTTTTCCCCACCGGCGATTTGTATGCCCCGCTGGAAACCCCACGCCTGAATGACGAAGAGGTCAAGCAGCGCTGGGAAGAGATCAAGGCTCAGGAGCGTGCCGGTAAGGCCAGGGCACCCGAGCAATTGTCACTGCTTGATGACGTGCCCGCCGTTTTGCCTGCGTTGTCTCGTGCCGCCAAGTTGCAAAAACGTGCCTCGCAGGTAGGTTTCGACTGGCCTTCAGCCTTGCCTGTGGTCGACAATGTCCGCGAAGAGCTTGATGAAGTGTTGGAAGCCATGGCTGACAACGACGCTGCGGGCATCGAAGAGGAAGTCGGAGACTTGTTATTCGCGGCGGTGAATCTGGCTCGGCATCTCAAGGTTGATCCTGAAAATGCCCTGCGCGCTGCCAACCGCAAATTCGAGCGCCGCTTCCGATTTATCGAACAGGCATTGCGCGACACCCAGCGTCCCATGGAAGATTGCACCCTCGAAGAAATGGACGCCCTGTGGGGCGAAGCCAAACGTCAGGAAAAGAACGCGCCCAGCTGTGGCTGAGCCCGCTGCATCTGCATAAGTGAGTAGACAATGAGCATTTCCCTTCGCGATCAGTTACTCAAGGCAGGCCTGGTCAACCAAAAGCAGGCCAAGCAGGTCAGCAAGGACAAACAGAAAGAACAGCGTCTGGCGCACAAGGGTCAGATTGAAATCGACGACTCGCAAAAGCGTGCTGCCCAGGAAGCTGCGGCCGAGAAGGTCAAACGCGATCAGGAGCTCAATCGTCAGCAGCAGGAGAAGGTCGAGCAGAAGGCCCGTGCCGCCCAGGTCAAGCAATTGATCGAGTCGTCGCGCCTGCCCAAGCTGACCACCGAGGACTACTACAACTTCGTCGACGACAAGAAGGTCAAGCGCCTGTCGGTCAACAACCTGATGCGCAGCAAGCTGAGCAACGGTTCGCTGGCGATCGTCAGTCATGGCGGGGGTTACGAAGTTATTCCACGTGAGGCAGCGCTGAAGATTCAGGAGCGCGACCCGCGTCGTATCGTGATGCTCAGCGAGCCAACTGAAGAGAAAGCCGACGGCGATGATCCGTACGCGGCTTACAAGATCCCTGATGATCTGATGTGGTGATCTGACTCGTAACCAAACAAAACCCGCCAAGTGCGGGTTTTGTTTTTAAAGCGATTCTGATGTTGCGGATTACTGACTGCGTTGGTTTTCCTGTGCTTCGAGTTCCATCTTGTAACGCTGTGCATCGGACTCGACGTGAAACATGCCAACCAGCTGATCCTGCTGGTGGACGTCCCAGATTTGAATGCCATCGGCAATGCTCTCATGGGAGATATGGGCGTCGTCGCGTTCAGTTACGGTTACGGTCATGATTCAAACTCCTGACTTGGACTGCGGCGATCTGTCGCAGGCCTCAGTTATAGAATTTGTTAGCTCGCTACGTAAATAGTTGGTTTTTTTCATGTTCGGTTGCGGCAGCGGGCGGGATGCTGGAGGCCTTGATTTATGAGGGCTACAGCGGGTCTGTCAGGTAAATGAAGATTATTTCATGTGGTTGTTTTCTGTAGGAGTGAGCTTGCTCGCGATAGTGTTTCATCAGGAGAAGTTTTTTGAATTGATGAATTTTTATCGCGAGCAAGCTCACTCCTACAGACAGAGCGCGATCTGACTGTCCGGGCTTTCACGAGCACAAAAAAGCCCCGCACGATGGCGGGGCTTTTTTATTACTGTCGGGCGGCTATCAGCTGCCTTTAACCGCTTTGCCATTCACCGTGCCGTCCAGCAGCATGATGTTGTATTCCTTGCCGTCGGTTTCGACCTGTTGCAGGCGAACCAGCAGGTAGTCCCAGTCCTTGGCGAACCAGAGCACGGTAATGCGCTTGCTTTGTGTCGGGTCGCGCACGCGCTCGACCTTGATGGCGTCGATCTGGCCCGCCTTGGTGGCGACCTTCTCGGAGCCCAGCACGCGGAAGTCATAGGTATCAATCTCGTCACCGTCGACGACTTGATAGGTCATGGTCTTCTTGCCAGCCGCCACATCGTGTTGCAGGGCCAGTTGATAAGTGGATTTGTCCAGAACGCCACGGTTCAAAGGCAGCTTGATGGCATCGCCACGATCACTGCCGGTGATGAACTTGGTGGACCAGTCAAACGCCAGGTCAACTTTCTTGGATTTGCCCAGACCGCCACGCTCGAAGTTGTAGGTCTGCGGCAGCATGGTGTCCTTGTCGACCTTCAGCGTGCTGACTTCACTCAGGCTGGCGATCATCATGGAAGCTTTGAAATTCAGGGTCCAGACACCGTTCGGGCCGGAGGTCAGGCTGCGTTCGGCCGTGCCGCTCATGGGCAGCTGTTTCCAGTCGGCGGTGTAGCTGGCGGAGAATGGTTGCAGGTCTGCGGCCTGGGTGGCAGGCAATGCGAGCAGAGCGAAAGCGAACAGCAAAGCGCGACGCATAATATCTCCTAGGTTCGAATCAAGTGGCCATTGGCGGCGATCAACTGCCCGTCCAATAATGCGCCTTCTGTGCCAAGGCTCAAGCGGCCCTCGGCAAACCAGCGAATGGCCAGTGGGTAAATGTGGTGTTCCTGAACGTGAACACGCTGCGCCAGGGTGCGCGGCGTATCGTCGGGCGCCACTGAAATCACTGCCTGTACGACCAGTGGCCCTCCGTCGAGTTCCTCGGTGACGAAGTGCACGGTACAACCATGCTCGGCGTCGCCAGCATCCAGCACCCGTTGATGGGTGTGCAAGCCTTTATAGAGAGGAAGCAGGGAAGGGTGGATGTTCAGCAGGCGTCCCTGATAGTGCCGGACGAAACCAGCGGTCAGGATGCGCATGAATCCGGCGAGGACAACAAGCTTGGGCTGGAAGGTATCGATCACTTCGATCAGCGCGGCATCGAATGCCTCGCGGCCGTCGTAATCCTTGTGGTCAAGGATGCGGGTATCGATACCTGCGTCCTTGGCGCGCTGCAAACCGAAGGCATCGGCGCGGTTGGAAATCACCGCGCGGATGCGGGCGGGATGGTCACCGCCCTTGAAGCTGTCAATCATGGCTTGCAGATTGCCGCCGGTGCCGGAAAGCAGCACCACTACATCACAGGATGCGGGCATCAGTGCGCCTTGAGGTTCTTCAGCTCGACTTGCGCAGCGCCTTCGGCAGCGTTGGCGATCTGGCCGATAACCCAAGGCTGCTCGCCCGCTTCGCGCAATACATTCAGCGCGGTTTCAACGTGCTCTTGAGCCACGCAGATCACCATGCCGACGCCGCAGTTCAGCACGCGGTGCATTTCGTTTTCAGCGACGTTGCCTTGCTGCTGCAGCCAGTCGAACACCGCTGGACGCTGCCAGCTCGCAACGTCGACTACCGCCTGGGCACCGGCCGGGAGAACGCGCGGGATGTTGTCCAGCAGACCACCGCCAGTGATGTGGGCCATGGCTTTGACAGCGCCAGTGTCCTTGATCAGCTTGAGCAGAGGCTTAACGTAGATGCGGGTCGGGGCCATCAGCAGCTCGGTCAGCGGTTTGCCTTCGAGCTGTATGTTTTCGATGTCGGCACCTGCGACTTCGATGATCTTGCGGATCAGCGAGTAGCCGTTGGAGTGCGGGCCGGAAGACGGCAGGGCGAGCAGAGCATCACCGGCAGCGACTTTAGAACCGTCGATGATCTCGGCCTTTTCTACGACGCCGACGCAGAATCCAGCCAGATCGTAGTCTTCGCCTTCGTACATGCCAGGCATTTCAGCGGTTTCGCCGCCCACCAGCGAGCAACCCGCCAGTTCGCAGCCAGCACCAATGCCAGTGACTACGTCGGCAGCGGTGTCGACGTTGAGTTTGCCGGTGGCGTAGTAGTCCAGGAAGAACAGCGGCTCGGCGCCGCACACCACCAGATCGTTGACGCACATGGCGACCAGATCGATGCCGATGGTGTCGTGTTTGTTCAAGTTCAGCGCCAGACGCAGTTTGGTGCCGACGCCGTCGGTACCGGAAACCAGTACAGGCTGCTTGTAACCAGCCGGGATTTCGCAGAGGGCGCCGAAGCCACCCAGGCCGCCCATGACTTCCGGCCGCTTGGTGCGCTTGGCGACGCTCTTGATGCGTTCGACCAATGCTTCACCGGCGTCGATGTCTACACCGGCGTCTTTGTAGCTCAGGGAGGGTTGCTTGCTCATAATCCAGGCCTTTAGGGGGGATTCGGGGGATCGACCGAAACAGCGGGGCCTCTGAAAAGCTGTATCCAGTTTTCGGGCCGCCACCATCGCCAGTCTGCGAAGGCGCGCGATTTTATCAGGCTTGGGCCTTACCGGCCATCCTTAGGCCGACGGGCTGGCGCATTGAAAGCAAAAAAACTGTGTGTCAGTGTGCTGTCCGGTTCGATGCCGCCTCTATAAGGTGTAGCCTTCGTGCTGAATGTGAGTGTTTGGTCGTTTTTGCGGTCTCACTCATGCCAGCCATTCGACGCGGTTTCTTGTCTTGCCGCTTTTTTCCGTTCGGGAACTGTCCATGCGTCTTTCGAATCTGTTTTTAGCCGGCTGCCTGTCAGTGCTCAGTCTGCCGAGCTTCGCTGAAACCGTTAATAATCTTTATCAAGTCCGCGAGCCGGTCAGTGGCCAGACCCCTGACGAGCGCACCCGTGCCACTCAGGCGGCGCTGGAAACCATGGTCCTGCGCCTGACCGGCGATGCTCGGGCTCCGCAGAGCTCATCGCTGGCCGAGTTGCGCAAGGATCCGCAGCAGATCATCAGCCAGTACGGCTACGACGCCGGGCCACCGGAAACCTTGCTCGTGGATTTCGATCCGGCCAGTACTGACCGTGCATTGCGTCAGGCCGGCTATTCGCTGTGGGGCAGCAATCGGCCGTCCATTCTTGGCTGGTGGCTGAATGACGCAACCGAAGGCTCCAATCTGGTCGGCGACGGTCAGTCTTCTGCAGAGCCTTTGCGTCGTGCAGCCCAGCATCGCGCTTTACCGCTGCGTCTGCCCCTGGCTGACCTCGAGGAGCAGGGCGTTGGGACTGCAAAAAATATTGAAGGCACCGATCCCACTGCGTTGAAACAAGCGTCGGAGCGTTACGGCGCGGATGCCTTGCTTGCCGTTCATGCCAAGGAAGAGGCCGGGCAATGGCAGGGCAAATGGCGGTTGTGGATGGGTGACAAGCGCGAGCAGGGCACCGCGACCGCAGCCAGTTCCGAGGCTTTGGCTGATGCCGTGTTGCTGGCGGTCAGCGAACGACTGGCGCCGCGCTTTGTGACCAAACCAGGAGCCTCAAGCGGCCTGTTGATGCAGGTACAAGGCATGAACCTGGAACGCTATGCGCAACTGATGCAGTTACTTGAACCGTTTGGCGCGCGTCTGAAACAAGTTAAGGGCGATCGCATCATTTACGAAGTAAACGGCAGCGCCGAGCAGCTGCGCTCGCAATTGTCTCTGGCCAAACTGCAGGAAATTCCGGCATCCGAGGCTGCACCGGCTCCGGCAGCAGCGCCTGTGGTTGCACCAGAGCAGGCTGCACCGGCACCGGTTGACGCTACAGCCGCGGTTCAGGCTCCCGGGCCGACAATCGCGCCAGCTGCGGCACCGCAAATTTACTTCCGCTGGTAAGCACGCATGACATCTCTATTAGTAGTCGAGGGACTTTGATGACTGACACACGGCGCTGGTTCTGGATTGGCGGGATTGTTCTGCTGTTCCTGTTTGTATTTTTACTGCACGGGATCCTGACCCCTTTTCTGGTGGCGCTGTTGTTGGCCTACATGGGCGACCCACTGACCGACAAGCTGGAAAAACTGGGCTTGTCACGCACATTGAGTGTGGTGGCCGTGTTCGGCTTGTTCACTTTGATTCTGATGGGCTTGTTGTTGATTCTGGTGCCAATGCTCGCCAAGCAGTTGTTCCGCTTGTATGAGCTGGCGCCACAGATGCTGGACTGGTTGCAGCACACTGCGTTGCCGTGGGTACAGACCAAATTCGGTCTGGCCGACGGCTTCTGGAAGTTCGACAAGGTCAAAGCGGCGATATCCGAACACATGGGCCAGACTGGCGACATCGTCAGCGCTGTATTGTCCAAAGCAACCGCTTCCAGCCTCGCGTTGATCGGCTGGATCACCAATCTGGTGCTGATCCCTGTGGTGTGTTTCTACCTGCTGCGGGACTGGGACGTGATGATGGCCAAGATTCGCAGCCTGCTGCCGCGCCATCGCGAAGAACAGGTCGTCAAGCTGGCGGGCGAATGTCATGAAGTGCTGGGTGCGTTTATTCGCGGGCAGTTGCTGGTCATGGTTGGCCTTGGCGTTATCTACGCAGCGGGCTTGATGCTGGTAGGGCTGGAGTTGGGGCTGTTGATCGGGGTTATCGCCGGTCTGGCCGCCATCGTGCCTTATATGGGGTTTGTGATCGGTATCGGCGCAGCGCTGGTCGCAGGGTTGTTCCAGTTTGGTGGTGACCTGTATCCGCTGCTGGGTATTGCGGCAGTGTTTATGGTCGGTCAGGCACTTGAGGGTATGGTGCTCACGCCATTGCTGGTCGGCGATCGCATCGGCCTGCATCCGGTGGCGGTGATCTTCGCGATTCTGGCAGGCGGCGAGCTGTTCGGCTTCACCGGTATCCTGCTGGCGCTGCCGGTGGCAGCGGTGATCATGGTTCTGGTCCGTCATGCCCATGACCTTTATAAAGAGTCGGATGTTTACGGCGGTGCGCAAGATCCGGAGCTGTAGGAAGAACTCCCCCTGATTGGGGTTGAAATGCAATCCCCTGTGGGAGCTGAGCTTGCTCGCGATAAGGCTGGACGCGATTTAAAGTGAACCGCGTCCAGCCTTATCGCGTGCAAGCCCGTGCCCCCGCAGGGTATCGCAATGGTCCAGAAATACCTTGGAATCACGCAAACCTTTGATTTTGCTTATGGTCTGGCTCATTGTGCCCCCAGCTTCACGGGTATAAACTTTGCGCACTTTACACAGAGGCCCCTAACGGCTCACTTGAACCGTTCAGCCAGCATGAAACCTATTCAGCTGCCCCTGGGTGTGCGTCTGCGTGATGACGCCACCTTTATCAATTACTATCCCGGCGCCAATGCTGCGGCACTCGGCTACGTCGAGCGGCTGTGTGAAGCCGAGGCGGGCTGGACCGAGAGCCTCATCTATCTATGGGGCAAGGATGGCGTGGGGCGCACCCATTTGTTGCAGGCCGCGTGTCTGCGCTTCGAGCAAATGGGAGAACCGGCGGTTTACTTGCCGCTGGCCGAAGTCATCGATGAAGGCGTCGAACTGTTCGACAACCTTGAGCAGTACGAACTGGTCTGCCTTGACGATCTGCAAGCCATCGTCGGCAAGCCAGAATGGGAAGAAGCACTCTTTCATCTATTCAATCGTTTACGCGACAGCGGTCGGCGTCTGCTCATCGCGGCCTCGCAGTCCCCACGCGAATTGCCGGTCAAACTGCCCGATCTCAAATCACGTCTGACCATGGCGCTGGTGTTCCAGATGCGTGGCTTGTCTGACGAAGACAAGCTGCGTGCCTTACAGCTGCGTGCCTCACGTCGCGGTCTACACCTCACAGACGAAGTCGGGCATTTCATCCTGACCCGCGGTACGCGCAGCATGAGCGCGCTGTTTGATCTGCTGGAAACTCTGGATCAGGCCTCCTTGCAGGCGCAGCGCAAGCTGACCATTCCCTTCCTTAAAGAGACGCTTGGGTGGTAGACCCCGCGTTGCTGCTACAAACCGCCTCGGCGTTGCGTCATGCCCAGCGGATTCTGATTATTACCGGTGCAGGCTTGTCAGCCGATTCCGGCTTGCCGACCTATCGTGGCGTTGGTGGCTTGTATAACGGCGAAACCGACGACGGTATTCCTATCGAAATGGCTTTATCCGGCCCCATGCTAAGGCGCGATCCTGCGCTGTGCTGGAAGTACATCGCGCAGCTGGCCACGGCATGCCTGGGTGGTGAACCCAATGCCGCGCATTACGCCATTGCCGACCTGCAGCGCAAAAAGCCGGAATGTTGGGTGCTGACGCAAAATGTCGATGGCTATCATCGTGCTGCGGGCAGCCCGCCTGAACGACTGATCGAAATTCACGGGCAACTGGCGCCGCTTTTTTGCCAATCGTGTGGTGCTGAGGATCCGGAGTTGAGTGCGCATCTGCAGCGTCCTCTTCCGCCTCTCTGTCAGTCGTGTGGTGGCGTTATGCGACCATCCGTCGTTTTGTTTCAGGAGATGTTGCCGGAGCAAGCGATGCAAACGCTCTATGATGAGATGGCAAAAGGCTTTGATGCAGTGCTGAGCATTGGCACCACCGCCAGCTTCCCCTACATCCATGAACCCGTAATAAGAACAAGGGTTTGCGGCGGTTTTACGGCGCAAATAAATTTGACGCCAACCGATCAGACGTCACAAATGGACGCGTTTTTTGCCTGCCGGGCAGTACATGTCATGGGCGAACTGGTAAGTCACATTTAGTTCGATTGAATTTGCAAATCAGAATGATAGTGGGCATAGTCGCGGCTTCTTAATATTTATCAGCCACGGTCGTGCCCATGCTAGCTCGCTTCGCACCCCTCGTGCCTCTCGCACTTGTCACCTTACTCGTAGGTTGCGCCGCCAATTCACCGGTGTCGCAACAGCAGCAAGTACAGCAGCAAACCGCCAGATCGGTCAGCGCTCCAACTGTAAATGCCCGTTCGGATCGTTCGGTTTTGCAGGAAGAATTGACCACTGAAGCTGAACTGGCCCGTTTCTCTGACAACAAGCCTTATCAGCTGCCCGTTTTGGCAGACAGCATTCTTGAACGTGGCAAATCCCTGATCGGTACCCGTTACCGTTTCGGCGGTACCTCCACCAAGTCCGGTTTTGATTGCAGCGGTTTTATCGGTTATCTGTTCCGTGAAGAGGCTGGCATGAGCCTGCCGCGTTCTTCCCGTGAAATGATCAACATCGATGCGCCTCTGGTTAAACGTACCGACCTTGAGCCTGGCGATCTGCTGTTCTTCAGCACTGCCGGTCGCGGTCGCGTCAGCCACGCCGCTATCTACCTGGGTGACAATCAGTTCATCCATTCCAGCAGCCGTCGCAGTGGCGGCGTGCGCGTCGACAGCCTTGACGATGTGTACTGGAGCAAGACCTTTATCGAAGCCAAGCGTGCTCTGGCAATGGAATCGCCAACTGCGCCAGCGCAGACCACCGCGATGACTGCAACGACGCTCAAGACTCCTGCGGTCAAGAAGCGTAAGCACAAATAATTAGCGTCCCGTACAAAGACAGGCTATAAGCCTGTCTTGTGCTTTGCGGGCTTCCGGCAAAGTAAGCCGCATCCACATTGGGTTGTTGTGTTTATGTCGATTACGCTACGCCTCGCGGTCATCTCTCTTGCAGCGTTGCTCGGTGCTTGCGCCAGTGCGCCGCCACCTCAGCCACGGGTCGTTCAGCGTCCTGTGATCGTTGCTCCTGCCGAAAACCCTAATCCTGCTGCCGAAGACGTGCTGTTCCGCGCCCTTGGACTGGTAGGAACGCCTTATCGTTGGGGCGGCAACACGCCTGATTCGGGTTTCGATTGCAGCGGTCTGATTGGTTTCGTTTACCGTGACGCTGCGGGCATCGCCTTGCCACGTTCGACCCGCGACATGATTGTGATGCGTGCGCCGAGTGTAGGCCGCGAGCAGTTGCAGTCGGGCGATCTGGTGTTCTTTGCCACAGGTGGCGGCTCACAGGTTAGCCATGCGGGCATCTACGTCGGCGAAGGCCGCTTCGTGCATGCGCCTGCGACGGGCGGCACGGTCAAGCTCGACAGCCTCGACAAGCCTTATTGGCAGAAGGCGTATCTGGACGCCAAGCGAGTGATTCAGCCTTCGAACCTGGCGCGGAATCAGTAACGCTACTGGCCTTGAGCGGCTATCAAGCCGCGACGAAGTGCATGGAAACCGTCAATCCTGCCGCCGCAGCGAGATCGACCAAAGCATCAAGGCTAAACAGATCGACTCTGCCTGCTTTCAGATTAGAGAAGCGGGGTTTGGTAATACCGAGTCTACTGGCCTTGACCGTGTCGTTACCCGGCCATTGCCTGATCTGTTCGTTCAGTTCAATCATGAGCTGCGAGCGAGCTTTCAGGTGCGCAGCCTCTTGGGCCGTATCCGCCAAAGCGTCCCAGACACTGGCAAAGGTTTGTTCTTCGGTCATGTTCTGCTCCTAATCAAATCGCCCAGTCTCAGCGTTGCGATCGTAATGTCCCTATTGGCTGTCTTCTGTGTAGTTTTGCGGAACGCGTGCAACACATAAACGGCATCTGGCAACGTTGCCAAATAAACCACTCTAAATGCGCCTGAGATTTCTCTGACTCGAATCTCCCGTACCCCCGCGCCAATACTGGCCATAGGATTTCCAATCCTCTGGCGAGATCCCTCTTTGCACTCGGTCTAGCTGGAAGCCCGCTATTGACTGAGCCGGGGTTGGGAATTCCCTTAAACGCTCCAGCGAATCCCCCAAGAATATCAGTGGCTTCATGCTTCACTTCCGATAAGGATGTGAAGCGATTGTTATCGATTTCAATAACAAACTTTAGCAGCTCTTTCGGAGCTGGTGTCAGGAAAAATCAGCGAGTTTTGTAGGTGAGTGGTAGTGCGTGTAAGTCAGAGCGTCACAGTTGACCTTATCGTCGGAATGCCGCCCAGACCAAGCCCGGCTCCCACAGGGAAATGCGATTCATGTGGGAGCCGGGCTTGCCCGCGATTGGTTCAACTCAAATCCGGAGGCAGGCCCTTCAAGGCTTCACTCCAGCCTGCTGCGTCTTCGCTCCCGTCACCCGCCAGATTTTGTTACCCACATCATCGGCTACCAGCAAACCACCCTGATGGTCATTCACCACTCCGACCGGACGACCTTGGGCTTTTTCATCGGCATTGAGAAAACCGCTCAACAGGTCAATCGGCGTGCCCGCTGGTTTGCCATCTTTGAACGGCACGAACAGCACCTTGTAGCCGCTGTGCGGTTTGCGGTTCCAGGAACCGTGCTGGCCAATGAACATCCCTTCGTTGAATGGCGCGGGTAAGGTTTTGCCGTCGGCGAACACCAGGCCGAGTGAAGCCGTGTGCGGGCCCACTGCGAAGTCAGGCGCGATTGCCTTGGCAACAAGGTCCGGATTTTGTGGTTTCACGCGCTCGTCCACATGCTGCCCGTAATAGCTGTACGGCCAGCCGTAGAAAGCGCCGTCCTGAACCGAGGTCACGTAATCAGGTACCAGGTCGCTGCCGATTTCGTCACGTTCGTTGACTGCCGTCCACAACTTGCCGGTGGTTGGTTCCCAGTCCATGCCATTTGGGTTGCGCAGGCCTGAGGCGAAGATGCGATGGGTTTTGCTCACCGGGTCGACTTCCCAGATTGCCGCCCGACCTTCTTCGGCTTTCATGCCGTTTTCTGCGACGTTACTGTTCGAGCCAACGGTGACGTACAGCTTGCTGCCGTCTTTGCTGGCGATGACGTTTTTGGTCCAGTGGTGATTCAGCGTACCGCCTGGCAAATCGACAACCTTGGTCGGCTGCGCGCTGATCGACGTTTCGCCATCCTTATAAGGAAAGCTGATCAGGCGGTCGGTGTCGGCGACATAGAGCGTATTGCCGACCAATGTCATGCCGAACGGTGAGTTGAGGTTTTCCAGAAATGCCGTGCGGGTTTCTGCGACGCCGTCGTGATCCTTGTCTCGCAGGAGGGTAATACGGTTGGGGCTAGGCACGCCGGCCCCGGCGCGGCCCATGACTTTTTTCATGACCCAGCCACGAACGCCTTGATCGTCATCGGGCTTGGGCGGCGAATTGGTTTCGGCGACCAATACATCGCCGTTGGGCAGCACGTACAGCCAGCGCGGGTGATCAAGGTTTTCAGCGAAGGCGGCGACCTGGGTGCCCGCTGCCGCGACAGGCTTGCCACCCTGCGGCCAACCGACGGCCGGTGCGATGTTGACGGTCGGGATCAGGGTCTTGTTGGGCTCTGGTAGCTTCGGAGCCGGGCCTGTGCCGTCGGTGACTTGCAAGGTCGAGGACTCGCCACAGCCCGCGAGGCCAGCGGCAAGCACGAGCAAGACGGCGTAGTGCGGTTTGAGCGTGAACATGGTGGATCTCCGTTACGGGCAGTGGTGCATTAAGGGGTAGAGGCCCTCACTCTGTTGAGGTTCAACCCCTGTGTTGATTGACGCTCCCGGGTCAACGCTCTAACCTGCGCGCTTGTTTCAGGTGCTCAACGTCTGCGGACTGATTGAGTGAAACAGGGAAGCCGGTGCGTTCGCTTTTTTTCGAGCTATTCCGGCGCTGCCCCCGCAACGGTAAATGAGTGAAAACTGCGCAATCTGCCACTGTGCTCCGGCATGGGAAGGCGCGCAGCCGGGTTCGCCCGCTCATGAGCCCGGAGACCGGCCTGATCCATTCAACAGCATCACGGCGGGCGATGCTCTGCGCATGACCTGTGGTCGTGCTGTCAGTCTTTGCTTTGCCTTCCGTCTGCTTTCGCGTGCCCTCAAGCGGAGAGCTGAGATGAACGAATCCCCTGAACGTGACGAACGCCATCTGGCGCGCATGCTGCGCAAGAAAGCCGTCATGGATGAGCGTATTGCCAGCGCCCCTAACGAATGCGGTTTGCTGTTGGTGTTGACCGGCAACGGCAAAGGCAAAAGCAGCTCCGCCTTCGGCATGCTCGCCCGTGCGATGGGCCACGGTATGCAATGTGGCGTCGTGCAATTCATCAAGGGCAGTAACAGCACCGGCGAAGAATTCTTCTTTCGGCGTTTCCCCGAGCAGGTTCGTTACCACGTGATGGGCGAGGGCTACACCTGGGAAACCCAGGACCGCCAGCGCGATATCGCCGCAGCCGAAGCCGCCTGGGAAGTGTCCCTGGAAATGCTTCGTGATCCGGCCATTGGTCTGGTGGTGCTGGACGAACTGAACATCGCCCTCAAGCACGGTTATCTGGATATCGAGCGAGTGCTCAGTGACTTGCAGGCGCGTCCGCCGATGCAGCACGTGATCGTCACTGGTCGCGGCGCCAAGCCGGAAATGATCGACATGGCTGACACGGTTTCCGAAATTACTGTGGTCAAGCACGCCTTCCAGGCAGGCATTCGCGCCCAGAAAGGCATAGAGCTGTGAGCATACTTTCATGAGCGAGCCGCGCCACTGTCCGGCAGTTCTAATCGCCGCGCCCGCTTCGGGCCAGGGCAAAACCACCGTCACCGCTGCACTGGCTCGCCTGCATCGCAATCAGGGCCGCAAGGTTCGGGTGTTCAAGTGTGGGCCGGACTTTCTCGACCCCATGATTCTTGAGCGGGCCAGCGGTGCGCCGGTCTATCAGCTCGACCTGTGGATGGTGGGCGCTGATGAAAGCCGTCGCCTGTTGTGGCAGGCTGCGGGCGAGGCCGATCTGATTCTGATCGAAGGCGTGATGGGCCTGTTCGACGGCACGCCGTCCAGCGCTGACCTGGCTCGTCATTTTGGTGTGCCCGTATTGGGCGTGATCGATGGCACAGCCATGGCCCAGACATTTGGTGCGTTGGCCCTGGGGTTGGCGCGCTACCAGCCGGACCTGCCGTTCGCTGGTGTACTGGCCAACCGCGTCGGCACCGTGCGGCATGCGCAATTGCTTGAAGGCAGCCTGACCGAAGGTCTGCGCTGGTATGGCGCGCTGTCTCGTGAAACCGGAATCGAACTGCCAAGCCGTCATCTCGGATTGGTACAGGCCAGCGAACTGAATGACCTGGACCTGCGCCTCGACGCAGCCGCAAATGCCTTGGCCAGCACCTGCGAAGTGGCCTTGCCGCCCGCCGTGACCTTCGCCGCCCCGGACATTATTCCGGCCGAACCACTGCTTGAAGGTGTACGCATCGCCATCGCTCATGACGAAGCCTTCGCCTTCACCTATGGCGCGAGTCTGGATTTGCTGCGGGCGATGGGCGCAGAGCTGGTGTTCTTCTCGCCGATCCGCGACAGCGTTTTACCTGAAGCGGACAGTCTCTATTTGCCGGGTGGTTACCCAGAGTTGCATCACGTCGCGTTGAGCCAGAACACGTCAATGCTGGCCGCCATCCGCGAACACCACCAGGCAGGCAAACCGTTGCTGGCTGAATGCGGCGGCATGTTGTATCTGCTTGATGCCTTGACCGATGTCGACGGGCTGCGGGTTGAGCTGGTTGGCTTGCTGAAGGGCGAGGCCGTGATGCAGAAACGTCTGGCAGCCCTGGCGCTACAAAACGTCGCATTGCCCGAAGGCGAGCTACGCGGCCACACTTATCACCATTCGCTGACCAGCACCGAGTTGCAGCCCATCGCCCGTGGTTTAAGCCCCAATGGTGGGCGCGGCGCGGAGGCGGTCTATCGCGACGGGCGCATGACGGCGTCCTATGTGCATTTCTATTTCCCTTCCAATCCCCAGGCGGTTGCGGCGCTTTTCAAACCATGAGTGATCACGCGTACAGCGCCGAAGAACGTGCTGCGGTCTATCGCGCCATTGCCGAGCGACGGGACATGCGGCATTTCAGCGGTGGCAGCGTCGCGCCCGAGTTGCTGACACGTCTGCTCGAAGCGGCGCATCAGGCACCCAGCGTGGGCTTGATGCAGCCCTGGCGGTTTATTCGCATCACCGACCGGACGTTGCGTACGAACATTCAGGCGCAGGTTGAGGCGGAGCGGATTCGTACCGCCGAGGCCTTGGGCGAACGCGCCGATGACTTCATGAAGCTTAAAGTCGAAGGCATCAACGATTGCGCAGAAGTCCTCGTTGCCGCGCTGATGGATGATCGCGAAAAACACATTTTCGGCCGTCGCACACTGCCGGAAATGGACCTGGCGTCGTTGTCCTGCGCCATTCAGAACATGTGGCTGGCAGCGCGTGCCGAAGGGCTGGGTATGGGCTGGGTTTCTCTGTTTGAACCACAAGCTTTGGCTGACTTGCTGGGCATGCCCGAGGGTGCGAAACCTTTGGCGATTCTGTGTCTGGGGCCGGTGACCGAGTTTTATCCGGTGCCGATGCTGGTCATGGAAGGCTGGGGCAAAGAGCGCCCGCTGAACGAAATGCTGTTTGAAAACCAATGGGGAGCGGATCAATGAGTGTGGCGCTGTTGAGTGTTGCCGGGGTGGCGCTGGATGCGTTGCTGGGCGAGCCGAAGCGTGCTCATCCATTGGTCGCCTTTGGTCGTTACGCTGACCGGATAGAGAAGCGTTTCAATTCGGGCGGTCGCGGCTGGCGTAGCCATGGCGTCACGGCGTGGTTTATCGCGGTTATCCCGTTGACCCTGTTGGCGACTGCGTTGAGTTGGCTGCCTTACATTGGCTGGCTGGTGGAAATCCTTGCGCTGTATTGCGCACTGGGTTTACGCAGTCTGGGCGAGCACGTTGAGCCGGTGGCTCAGGCGTTACGCTCGGACGACCTTGAAGAGGCGCGCCGTCGGGTCGGCTATCTGGTCAGTCGCCAGACCTCGGAACTGGACGCCACCGAAGTCGCCCGCGCCGCCACTGAGTCGGTACTGGAGAACGGCAGTGATGCGGTGTTTGCTGCGTTGTTCTGGTTTGCGGTTGCCGGGGCGCCGGGCGTGGTCTTGTACCGATTGAGCAATACGCTGGACGCCATGTGGGGTTATCGCAATGAGCGTTTCGAGCGTTTTGGCTGGGCGGCGGCAAAGATTGACGACGTGCTCAACTACATTCCTGCAAGGCTGGTGGCGCTGACCTACGCGTTGCTAGGCAAAACCCGTCTGGCTCTGCGCTGCTGGCGCACTCAAGGCCCGACCTGGGACAGCCCAAACGCCGGGCCGGTGATGGCCGCTGGCGCGGGTGCTCTGGGTGTCGAACTGGGCGGTGCCGCGATTTATCACGGCGAACTGCATCAGCGTCCGCAGTTGGGTGAAGGTGTGCCCGCTGACGCTAATTCCATTGATCGCGGCTGGCAATTGGTGCAGCGCGGTGTGTGGTTATGGTTGTTAGTGTTGTGCATTGGAGCCGAATTTTATGCTTGAACATGGCGGTCGCCTGCGCAGGGCAGCCAGGCAATACGGCATCGATGAAGCTGACTGGCTGGACCTGTCCACGGGCATTGCACCGTGGGCGTTCCCGATTCCAGCGATCCCGGCAGCCGCCTGGCATCGTTTGCCTGAAGCCGATGACGGTCTGGAGCAAGCCGCCTGTGTTTATTACGGCGCAGCGCGAGCGTTACCGGTCGCCGGTTCCCAGGCAGCGATTCAGGCCCTGCCGCGTTTGCGCAGTGCCGGTAAGGTCGGCGTGTTGTCGCCTTGCTATGCCGAGCACGCTCATGCCTGGCGCAGCGCGGGCTTTTTAGTGCGCGAAGTGCTTGAGCATGAAGTGGATTACTTCCTCGACAGCCTCGACGTACTGGTAGTGGTTAACCCGAACAATCCAACCGGCTTGATGCTCACCCCGGAACGCTTGTTGAAGTGGCAAGCACGGCTGGCAGAGCGGGGTGGCTGGCTGGTGGTCGATGAAGCCTTTATGGACAACACGCCGGACTTGAGCCTTGCGGCCCACACCGGCTTGGCCGGTCTGATCGTGCTGCGCTCGTTTGGCAAGTTCTTCGGGCTTGCCGGTGTGAGGTTGGGATTTGTACTGGCTGAGCCGGGTTTGCTCAAATCCCTGGCTCAGGAAATCGGCCCCTGGAGCGTCAGCGGTCCCACGCGAATTATCGGCGAAGCCTGCCTTAAGGATGTTCAGGGGCACCTCGCGCAACGTAGCCGCACTGATCAGGCCAGTGAGCGGCTTGTACAGGTCCTTACGCGCCACGGGCTTCAGCCAAGCGGTGGCAGCGCGCTGTTTCAACGGGTCATCACCCCGCATGCGGAGGTGCTGCATGAGTTCTGCGCCCGGCGCGGCATTCTGTTGCGCTTGTTCGTCAGCGATAACCCGCTCGATGGCAGTCTGCGCTTCGGTCTGCCGGACACTGAAGCCCACTGGCAGCGTCTGGAGAAGGCGCTGATCGAGTTCAACCAAAGCCTGCCCAGCCAGGAGCAGCCATGACTACGTTGATGGTGCAGGGCACCACGTCCGACGCGGGCAAAAGTACGCTGGTAACGGCGCTGTGTCGCTGGCTGACGCGTCAGGGCGTTGCCGTGGTGCCGTTCAAACCGCAGAACATGGCGCTCAACAGCGCGGTGACGGCGGACGGTGGCGAAATCGGCCGTGCCCAGGCGGTGCAGGCCCAGGCTTGCGGACTGCAGCCGCATACCGACATGAATCCGGTCTTGCTCAAGCCCAACAGCGATACCGGCGCGCAGGTGATTATTCATGGCCGTGCGGTGACCACCATGAATGCGGTGGCTTATCACGGCTACAAAGAGATCGCCATGAAGGCGGTTTTGGAATCCCACGAGCGGCTGGGGCAGACCTATCCGGTGATCATGGTTGAAGGGGCTGGCTCGCCTGCCGAGATCAATCTGCGCGCCAACGACATCGCCAACATGGGCTTCGCCGAAGCGGTGGATTGCCCCGTGCTGCTAATTGCCGATATCAACCGTGGCGGTGTGTTCGCTCATTTGGTCGGCACGCTGGAATTGCTTTCTCCCAGTGAGCAGGCGCGGGTCAAAGGCTTCATCATCAACCGTTTTCGTGGCGATATCGCCTTGCTGCAACCGGGCCTCGACTGGCTTGAAGCGCGGACCGGCAAACCGGTGGTCGGCGTGCTGCCTTACGTGATGGACCTGCATCTGGAGGCCGAAGACGGTCTCGATCAGCGCCAGACCGACAAAGTCGAGCAAGTGCTCAACGTGGTGGTGCCGATTCTGCCGCGCATCAGTAACCACACCGATTTCGATCCGCTGCGCCTGCATCCGCAGGTCAATCTGCAATTTATCGGGCCGGGACAGGCCATTCCTTCGGCTGACCTGATCATCCTGCCCGGCTCGAAAAGTGTGCGCAGCGACATGGCTTATCTGCGCGCCAATGGCTGGGATAGCGCCATCGCCCGGCACCTGCGTTATGGCGGCAAGCTACTGGGGATCTGTGGCGGTTTACAGATGCTCGGTGAGCAGTTGCATGATCCGCTGGGCCTGGAGGGCGCGCCCGGTTCCAGCGCCGGTCTTGGTTTATTGGCGATGAGCACGGTGCTCGAAGAAGAGAAGCAGTTGCGCAACGTGAAAGGGCGTCTGCTTCTGGAAGGCGTGCAGGTCAGCGGCTATGAAATCCATGCTGGCGTGACCACGGGCGCAGCGCTGGAAAACCCGGCTGTGCTATTGGACGACGACCGCTGCGACGGAGCACAAAGCGCCGACGGGCAGATCTTTGGCACCTATCTGCACGGCCTGTTCGAAACCCCGGAGGCCTGCAGTGCCTTACTGCGCTGGGCCGGTTTGCAGGACGTGCAGCAAGTGGATTACCACGCGTTGCGCGAGCGGGACATCGAGCGGCTGGCGGATCTGGTGGAGAACCATCTGAATGGCAAGTTGCTGCGTGAGTTGTGTGGGGTAAATGCCAAAGCACTTGACCTGTAGGAGCGCACGAGCAGCGCGAGGCCGCGATAGCAGGGCATCAGACAAACTGCCATCGCTGCCTCGCGCTGCTCGTGAGCGCCTGCAGGGGAACATATTTCAATTTGATAGAAAGGCGCTCACATGCAGCAACTAATCCTCGGTGGCGCACGCTCCGGCAAGAGCAAGCTTGCTGAAAGCCTCGCCGCTGGCTCAGGGCTGGAAGTGATTTACATCGCCACCAGTCAGCCTGTAGATGGCGAGCTGAATCAACGTGTCGCCATGCACCGCGAGCGTCGGCCTGACACCTGGGGACTGATCGAAGAACCTATCGAGCTGGCGCGGGTTCTGCGGGACAACGCCAGCGTCGAACGCTGCTTGCTGGTGGACTGCCTGACCCTGTGGCTGACCAATTTGCTGATGCTTGAAAACACTGAGCGTCTTGTGCAAGAGCGCCAGGCGCTGCTCGACTGCGTGGCGCAACTGCCGGGCGAAATCATTTTTGTCAGCAACGAAACCGGGCTGGGCGTGGTGCCCCTCGGTGAGCTGACCCGTCGTTATGTCGATGAGGCGGGCCTGTTGCACCAGGCTCTGGCCGAGCTTTGCCAGCGTGTGGTGCTGACCGTCGCCGGTTTGCCTCTGACATTGAAAGGATCTGCATTATGAGTAACTCGTGGTGGCTTGAGCCCGCGCAAGCGATCAACGTTCCGGTCCGGGAAGAAGCCCTGGCGCGGCAGCAACAATTGACCAAACCCGCCGGTTCCCTTGGGCAACTGGAGCGCGTTGCGGTGCAATTGGCCGGTCTGCAAGGTCGAGTGAAACCCAAAGTCGACGCGGTGTGGATCGCCATTTTTGCGGGCGACCACGGTGTCGTAGCGGAAGGCGTTTCAGCTTACCCGCAGGAAGTGACCGGGCAGATGTTGCACAACTTCGTGACCGGCGGGGCGGCTATCAGCGTTTTGGCTCAGCAGCTGTCGGCGCAACTGGACGTGGTGGACCTGGGCACTGTCAGCCCATTGGATTTGCCGGGAGTACGCCATCTGCGCATCGGTGCCGGTACCGCGAACTTCGCCAAAGCCCCGGCCATGACTCAAGAGCAAGGCCTGCTGGCATTGCAGGCCGGGCGCGACAGCGTACTGCGGGCCAAAGCGGTTGGCACTGAACTGTTTATCGGTGGCGAGATGGGCATCGGCAACACCGCTGCCGCCAGTGCCGTGGCCTGTTCGCTGCTTGAGTGCGCGGCGCAGTTGCTGGTTGGGCCGGGTACCGGTTTGAATGCGGCGGGCATCAGCCACAAGACAGACGTTATCGAGCGCGCGTTGAAGCTGCACGCCGAGCAGGCTGGCGATCCCCTGCAAAGTCTGTTCTGCCTGGGCGGCTTTGAAATTGCGGCGCTGGTCGGTGCGTATCTGGCCTGTGCTCAAGAAGGTATTGCAGTCTTGGTCGACGGTTTCATTTGCAGCGTCGCGGCACTGGTCGCCGTGCGTCTGAACCCTGCGTGCCGTGACTGGCTGTTGTTCGGTCACCGCGGCGCTGAGCCGGGCCATCGTCATCTGCTGGAGACCTTGCAGGCCGATCCTCTGCTGGATCTGGGCTTGCGTCTCGGTGAGGGCAGCGGCGCAGCATTGGCGGTGCCGCTGGTGCGTCTGGCCTGTCAGTTGCACAACGGTATGGCGACTTTCGCTGAAGCCGCGGTGGCAGATCGTCCCGCATGATCCTGCATCTTGAAATGTTGCGTCACGGTGAGACCGAACTGGGCGGCGGCATGCGTGGCAGCCTGGACGACGCCTTGACCGAAAACGGCTGGGCGCAGATGCGTACAGCGGTGGCGCAAGCCGGCCCATGGGACCGGATTGTCAGTTCACCGCTACAACGTTGCGCCCGTTTTGCTGAAGAACTGGCCGAACGCCTGGCACTGCCGTTGAGCCTGGAGCCGGGCTTGCAGGAATTGCATTTCGGCGATTGGGAAGGGCGCAGCGCCGCGCAACTGATGGAAACCGATGCTGAAGGTCTGGGCCTGTTCTGGAATGACCCTTACGGCTTCACGCCAACCAATGGAGAGCCTGTCATTGAGTTTTCGGCGCGGGTGTTGGCTGCTGTCGAACAATTGCATCAAGCCTATGCGGGCGAACGTGTTTTGTTGATCAGCCATGGCGGCGTCATGCGCCTGCTGCTGGCAAAGGCCCGTGGCTTGCCTCGTGAGCAATTGCTGCAAGTCACGGTTGGGCATGGCGCGCTGTTGGCGATAAATGTGGCTGATGGCGGGCTACTGACGGAGCCCCGACCAGACCTGTAGGAGCTCACGAGCACCGCAAGGCAGCGATGGCGGAGTGTCAGAAAAACCGCCATCGCTGCCTCGCGGTGCTCGTGAGCTCCTACAAAAAATCATTTCAATTCAGCGTTTTAGGAGCAAGGCCTGACATGTTGCCGTTCTGGATCGCCCTGCAATTTCTCAGCAGTTTCCCCATCAGCCTGCCCGGCATGCCCAAGCCGCAGGAGCTAGGGCGGTCGTTGCTGTTCTATCCGCTGGTAGGCGTGCTGTTTGGCGTTGTATTGCTGGGCTTGAATACGCTGCTCAGCGGCGCACCCGTCATGCTTCATGCTGCATTGCTCCTCACCGCTTGGGTGTTGCTCAGCGGCGGACTTCATCTGGACGGCCTTGCCGACAGCGCTGACGCCTGGCTCGGCGGTTTTGGCGACCGCGAACGCACCTTGACCATCATGAAAGATCCCCGCAGCGGACCGATTGCGGTGGTCACACTGATTCTGGTGCTTTTGCTTAAATTCACTGCGTTGCTGGCGCTGATTGAAAGTCAGAACTCCATCGCGTTGCTGTTGGCGCCAGTGCTGGGCCGTAGCGCCATGCTTGGTCTGTTCCTGTGCACGCCATACGTCAGGGCTGGCGGCTTGGGGCAGGCGCTGGCTGACCACTTGCCGCGCTCGGCGGGCAAGCAAGTGTTGATCGTTTGTGCGGTGGCTTGCGTAGTGATTGCCGGTGTGTCCGGTTTGTACGCTCTCGCTGCTGCTGTTGCCTGTTTCTTGTGGCTGCGCCATTTGATGCTCAAGCGTCTGGGCGGCACCACCGGTGATACGGCGGGTGCATTGCTGGAGTTGCTGGAAGTCGCGGTGCTATTGGCGATGGTATTGGCCTGATTTACCAAGGTTATTGTAGGCGCTGCCGAAGGCTGCCAAACATCTTCCTTGACACACCGCTATCGCAGCCTTCGGCAGCTCCTACAAGTACCGTATTGCCAATCCGATCAGATTGACACTCCCATCCCCCACCGCGTAGCTTCTACACATTCTGTTACGGGTATATCCACGTAATTTTTCTTGAGCGCGTGAGCGGGAGAATAACAATGACATCCGTCTGGCGTACCAGTGGCTGGATCCTGCTAGGCAGTGCGTTGATTCTGGCGCTGTCGCTGGGTACTCGGCATGGCTTCGGGTTGTTCCTCGCACCGATGAGTGCCGATTTTGGCTGGGGGCGCGAGGTCTTTGCGTTTGCTATCGCCTTCCAGAACCTGATGTGGGGCTTGGCTCAGCCATTTGCCGGAGCCTTGGCCGACCGCTTTGGTGCTGCGAAGGTGGTGTTCATCGGCGGCATTCTTTATGCCTTGGGACTGATGCTGATGAGCATGGCCGATACGCCGCTGACTTTGTCATTAAGCGCTGGACTGTTAATCGGCATTGGTCTGTCCGGCACGTCGTTCTCGGTGATCCTCGGTGTCGTCGGCCGTGCACTGCCCGCTGAAAAGCGCAGCATGGGCATGGGGATCGCCAGTGCGGCCGGTTCATTTGGTCAATTCGCCATGCTGCCTGGTACGCTGGGGTTGATTGGTTGGCTGGGTTGGTCCAGTGCCTTGCTGGTACTGGGTGTGCTGGTCGCATTGATTCTGCCGTTGGTGATGATGCTCCGGGACAGTCCGGCACCATTGGTTGGCGGCGAGCAAACCCTAAGTGAAGCCTTGAAGGAAGCCTGTTCGCATTCGGGTTTCTGGCTGCTGGCCCTGGGTTTTTTCGTCTGCGGCTTTCAGGTGGTGTTCATTGGTGTGCATTTGCCTGCGTATCTGGTGGACCAGCATTTACCGGCCAGGATCGGCACCACCGTGCTGGCGCTGATCGGCCTGTTCAATATCTTCGGGACGTACACCGCAGGCTGGCTGGGCGGGCGTATGTCCAAGCCGCGTCTATTGACGGCTCTCTATCTGCTGCGCGCTGTTGTGATCGTGTTGTTCATCTCGCTCCCGCTCAGTGAAACCTCTGCCTATCTGTTCGGCGTGGCCATGGGCTTGCTGTGGCTGTCTACTGTTCCACTGACCAACGGCACCGTCGCCACCCTGTTTGGCGTGCGTAACCTGTCGATGCTCGGTGGTATCGTGTTCCTGTTCCATCAATTGGGCGCCTTCCTCGGCGGATGGCTGGGAGGCGTGGTGTATGACCGTACCGGAAATTACGACTTGATCTGGCAAGTGTCGATACTGCTGAGTCTGTTGGCGGCTGCGCTGAACTGGCCCGTGCGTGAACGCCCGGTTGCCCGATTGCAGGCCCACGCGGCATGAGCAGATTATGGCTCTGGGGCGCAGGCCTGACTGGGGCACTGACGCTGGCACTGATCTGGTGGGCCTGGCAAAACGTCGGGCTGGCCGCCTTGCAGTTGGGCATGGGCGCTTGCCTCTAGGCATTTGGCTGGGCGCGGGTTAGTTTGTCCCATAGACAACAATGACTGCGCCGCACAGGCGCTCGGGATGCCTTATGCACATTCGCTGGATAGCTCTGCCGGTTCTCATGTTCGCTTTAGGTGGCACTGCCATGGCTGCCGATTGCCCGGCCCTGTTGCAAGGGGAGTTGCCCAAGCTGCGTGCCAAGGAAAACATCAACCTGTGCGAGCGCTTCGCCGGCAAGCCAATGCTGGTGGTCAACACCGCCAGCTTTTGTGGTTTCGCACCTCAGTTCAAAAGCCTCGAAGCATTGAATCAGCGCTTCAAAGGGCAGGGCCTTGAAGTGCTCGGTGTGCCGTCCAATGACTTCAAGCAAGAGTCCAAGGATGGCGAAGAAACCGCCAAGGTCTGCTACGTCAACTACGGCGTGACCTTCACCATGACTGAGCCACAACCCGTCAGAGGCGACGACGCTACCCACTTGTTCAAAGTGCTGGCCGAGCAGAGCAACGCGCCGCGCTGGAATTTCTACAAGTACGTGGTGGATCGCAAAGGCAATGTAGTCGCCAGCTTCTCCAGCATGACCACACCGGATGATCCGGAGCTGATTGCTGCCGTTGAGAAGGCTATCGCTTCCAGGCCTTGAATCAGTAATAACGAAAAAGCCCCGCAACCATTGCTGATTGCGGGGCTTTTTGTTGACTCGCAAACGGCTGGGTCAGCCCGTTGCGATCGATGGATCAGAAGCGGTAGGTGATCGAGCTACCCAGACCGTGAGCGGTGTTGCGGAAGTCCGCGTTGTAAGTGCCTTTCGTAGCGCTGGAATCACGGATCTTCGCTTCATCTTCGCGCAGATACGAGTACGCAACATCGATGGTCAAGTTGTCGTTCGGGCTCCAGCCAGCGCCGAAGCTGATCGCTTTGCGGTCACCGGTAGGAATGCGCGGCGAGCGGTTTTCATTGTTGGTTGGCGATTGATCCACCGAGAAACCGGTGCGCAAGGTCCATTCCTTGTTGACCTTGTAGGAGGCACCAATAGCGTGAGCCCAGGTGTCATGCCAGTTCTGAGGCTCGGAGATGGTGCCGATGGTTGGGGTCAGCGGGCCAGGTACGCCGCTGTTTTTGACGTCGATGCTTTCCAGACGACTCCAGCGAGTCCAGGTACTGCCCGCATAAAGTGTCCAGTTGGCGTCCAGCTCATGGGTAACCGAGAAGTCGACGGATTCAGGCGTGGTCAGATCCAGCGACGCGTCGTACTTCTGGCCGTTGAACGGACCGAAGTTGGGGCCAGAGATTTTGGTATCGCCGTCGAGCTTGTATTTAACCTTGGAGTGGTAGGTTGCGCCCACGCGTGTGCTGTCGGTGGCCTGAACCAGAATGCCCACGTTGAAACCCAGCGCGGTGTCATCACCCTTGACCTTGACCTTGCCGTCGTTGATCGGCCCGGTTACCGGGTTAAGAGCTGAGGAGGTCAGCTCGCCATCAATACGGTTGATGGTCGGGCCAAAACCAATGGACACCTTGTCGTTGAATGCGTAGCTGATGGTGGGCTGGAAGGTGACAACCTGAACGTGGCTCTTGTCTGCAAAATAGCGCCCGGCGAAACCACTTTCGTAATCAGTGACCAAGCCAAACGGAACGTAAACCCCCACACCGAATGCCCAGTGATCATCAATCGGCTTGACGTAATACCCCATCGGAACTCCGACGACCGGTACCATATCGCCATCATTGCTTCCGCCGAATGTGCTGCTGGCGTCATCAATATCGGTCTTGGCGATGATTGCTGCTGCGCCAACGCTGACTTGTTCGCGCTTGAGACGGGACATACCGGCAGGGTTGCCGAATACGGTACTTGCATCGTCGGCAGATGAGGAGCGGCCCGCGAAACCGGTACCCATCCCACTGATGCTTTGTTCATTGATGGCAAAGCCGGCGGCGAACAGTTGGGAGGCAGCGAGACTGACGGTGAGGCCAATTGTGGTCTTGAGCATTACTTTTTTCATTATTAGAACTCCATGTTGATCACCGCGCGGAAATTACCAACATTTTTCGGAATGCGCCATAGTCCGAATGGCCTGATCTAGAGCTGTTTTTGTAGGACAATCCGATAAAAATGCAGGCATTTGCTTTTATCTTGATTTGGGCGAAGGCCATTCATGCCGGGTGCGAAAGTGGCGTGACGCAGGTCTGCCAGGCGCTTAAAAAATCGCGTAATCGGCCTTGTGGCTGAAATATTTCGCGCCATATTTTGGCCATTACACGGGGATCTTCGTCGTCGGGCAGGCCCAAACCGCCAGCTTCGACCATCAACCAGGCAATAGCAGTCGAGTAGCGCAGATTGACGGTTAACTCCAGATGCGGTCCGGTCAGAAACGCATGTTGGCTGGCCAGGCCTCGAACCAGACTGGCCAGTTCGGGATCCAGGGCGAGATAGTTGTCCCATAAATGTCGGTGGCGGCATTCGGAAATGCTGTAAAGGCCATGTCCGCGGCGGCTGTCCAGCGCGGCACCCAGGTCGGATTGGCTGGCAGCAACGGCGAGCAGGAACGACTCTGCGCGAGGGCTATGCCGGTCCAGATAAAGCAAAGTGGGCCGGATTACGTGGCGGGATAAGTCTCTGGCATCGATTCCCATAACATCCTCGGGAAGAAGTGACCGGCGGGTCCGTACGTATGGCAGCGACTGATCAGGATCGGACCCGGCGGAAGCGACCTGGGCCGCTCAAGTTGAAGTGTAGTGTCATATTTCTCCTGTAAAGGACTGTTTTTAAGTTAATTCCTGCCAGTCGTCGCTTTCCATATAGCCCTTGGCAATAGAAGAGGCGTTGTAAAATCGAGGCAAAAAAAAGCCCCGACTTATCCAGTCGGGGCCATTTATTCCTGCGAAAACGAGCTGCGTATCAGGCAATCAGGGCCTGACGGGTACGCTCGATCACTGCCTGCAGCGGTTCTGCGCTGGAGTACTGATCGGGGTACAGGCGCTCGGTGTGGCGAGCAATGCCGTGTTCGTTGACGAGGGTGAAGCTGAAGCAGCCTTTGCGAGCGGCCATGATCAGGCAGTTCATTGGTGCAAAAGCGTTGGTCAGTGTATGGATAGCGTGTTGGGTCTGATTATGAGTAGTCATGATTAAGGTGTTTCCTAAAACGACACGGAACATTGCCGTGCAAAAATAAAACGTTCCAGTAAACGCGGGCGATCCTGATCTGCAGGATGCGGCTTGGCGAAGAACCTGTCTGGAACAAAAGCAGCCAGTTGAAACGCACTTTATCGTATGGCGTTCGGGCTGACCGGTAGGTACTTAGGAGGGCAGGCAACACAACAAGAGCAAAGGTTCGACGCTCTGGGTGCAGATCCTGATCAATTGCAGGCTGGTTCGGTCAGGCCATGGATGATTGCATTGCCACTCCCGTCTGCGGGTAGTCGGCATGCAGGCCATGTCTGGAAACCATCGAGGTGGTCGATCCCTTGTTGTCAGCAACGTTCTCACGTCATGAAAACCGTTTGCCGGGGGACTTTTTCGACCAAAAATTGACTTTCAGCTTGGTACTAACGGCGACGATGGTAACGGAGTTGCCTGGGCATTAAAAGGGGGGATGGCGAAAAAATGTACAGAAGGGAGCCTCCGTTCGTCGCCATATGTCCTCAAAAGCCGGTTCCAATTGAGATCAGCTAGCACTTGCAAGCGGCTTGTAGCGATATTTTTGTGAGCCAATCGCGGTTTGGAACCGACTTGTGCACATTGGCGCAACTTGCTGCCACATCACTGTCATATGCGCGCCTAAGGGCTTGATTTACAGTGGTGAATTATTAAGTCAATGAAAAACATCAATTTTTTTTGCTGGTGAAAAAATCGTCAGTTTAAGCGCAGGCCCCATTCTGTCTACGTTTGCGGGGTGTGAAGGCGGGTTGTCCACTGAGTTATCCACAGCTTCTGTGGATTGTCCCTAGCGCTTGCTCTACTAAGCGCCTTTCGCGACTTGGCCCTTTACCTGAGCCAGAAAAAGTGTAGAGTTGCGCGCCTCCTGATTTGCCCCCGTTGTGTGTATGAAGTCTCGCCCTGATCTGTCACCCGAACCATCTGTTGCTTCCCGTGAACCTGCACGTTTTTCTTTGCGTGTTGCCTTGTGGTTGCTGGATAACCCGCGCCTGAATCAAAAGCCAAGCGTCAAACATTTTGCCGGCCGGTTGCTCAAGCAACCTGCACGCAGTGGTGTGGTGGTTGCGCAAAGCCGACTCGGGCAAATGCTTTGCCGGGACTGCGGCAATACCCGTGATCGCCGTATCGGCCATGAGTTGCTGCGACAGGCTGCTCGGGCAGGGGATTGTAATGCTCAATTCGAGTACGGTCGGCTGTGTGCTCAGGCTCCCATCAATGAACCGCAACAGGCGCGTCATTGGCTGGAGCTGGCTTCGGCAAAAGGCTCGCAGGATGCCAGGCATTTACTCCGGCAACTTGACCGCCGCTAAGCGCACCGCTAATCCAGTGCCGACGCCTGCCTCGCATCGCGCATAATGCCGCAAGCACGAATTCGGTATCGGGAGTCTCTATGGCATTGGATTTGAACAGCCTGCTCTTCGGGCTTGGCGCAGCAGCATTGCCGCTCTTGGCGTTGGCCTGGCAACTGCAGCGCAAACTCAGCCTGCAGCAAGCTGAGACCGCACTGCTTGACGAACGACTGAGCACTGCGCAGATGGCCCAGGACGGGTTGAATGCTCAACTGGACGCCAGCCGCGATGAAATCAGCGACTTAAGCCAGGCAAACTCGATCAAGCAAGCCGATCTGGCCGCGACCCGGCGTGAAGTCGAACTGCTGCGTCATGAGCGTGACAACGCCCAGGCTGCCGCTCAGGACTGGAATCACGAGCGCGCTAATAAAGAAGCCGAGCTGCGTCGTCTTGATGTGCAATGCGCCGCCCTCAGTGCCGAGTTGCGTGAGCAGCAAGAAAACCATCAGCAACGCCTGAATGATCTGCAAAGCTCTCGAGACGAGCTGCGGGCTCAGTTTGCGGAAATGGCCAGCAAGATTTTCGACGAGCGCGAGCAGCGTTTTGCCGAAACGAGTCAGCAGCAACTCGGCCA
The DNA here is from genome assembly GCF_040224095.2 of Pseudomonas caspiana. Classification (NCBI taxonomy): domain Bacteria; kingdom Pseudomonadati; phylum Pseudomonadota; class Gammaproteobacteria; order Pseudomonadales; family Pseudomonadaceae; genus Pseudomonas; species Pseudomonas caspiana. The sequence goes on from NZ_CP167995.1 coordinate 1,313,177, forward strand.
GTTACTCGACCCGCTTAAAGAGCGCATTCAGTCGTTCGAAAAGCGTGTGGAGGAAAGCTATCAGGCTGAGGCCCGGGAGCGTTTTTCCCTGGGCAAGGAGCTGGAGCGTCTACAGCAGCTCAACCTGCGCCTTAGCGATGAAGCGACCAACCTGACGCGAGCCCTCAAAGGGCAGAAAACCCAGGGTAACTGGGGCGAACTGATTCTTGAGCGTGTGCTGGAGCATGCAGGGCTGGAAAAAGGCCGCGAATACCAGACTCAAGTCAGTTTGAAAGGCCCGGACGGTGAGCGTTTTCAACCTGATGTCCTGATCATGTTGCCCGGTGACAAGCAAGTGGTGGTGGATGCCAAGGTCAGTCTCACGGCCTATCAGCAGTACATCAGTGCTGACGACGAGGTGATCGGTCAGACCGCACTGAAGCAGCATGTGCTCTCGCTACGCAATCACGTCAAAGGCTTGTCCGGCAAAGACTATAAACGTCTCGAGGGGCTGCACAGTCTCGATTTCGTCTTATTGTTTGTACCGATAGAAGCGGCATTTTCTGCTGCCCTGCAGGCTGAACCGAACCTGTTTCAGGAAGCATTCGATCGCAACATCGTGATCGTCAGTCCGACGACCTTGCTCGCTACCTTGCGGGTCATCGACAGCCTGTGGAAGCAAGAGCGCCAGAGTCAGAACGCCCGGGAAATTGCCGAGCGTGCGGGTTGGCTGTACGACAAGTTCGTGTTGTTCATTCAGGACCTGGATGAAGTCGGCAGTCGTTTGCAGCAACTGGACAAGGCCTACAGCGCGGCCCGTAACAAGCTGACGGATGGGCGAGGAAATCTGGTCAGCCGTAGTGAACAGCTCAAGCTGCTTGGCGCCCGGGCTAGCAAGAATCTGCCCGCCGATTTGCTGGAAAAAGCCATGACCGATGATGAAGGGCTGGTGCAGTTACCGGAGTGACGTACGGGGTTTTGCGCGGCTCCTGGTCAGAAAATACGCTTCTGTGAATCCCATTGCGTATCTGTAGGAGCTGCCGGGGGCTGCGAAGCGTTACTTCTGACATACCGCCATTGCAGCCTTCGGCTGCTCCTGCAGGGTAAACGTTTGTTTTTTGGCTGAGGGGTGGTCGGCAATGCGGTCAAAGCCGATCCGAATCCACGAGCTGGGCATGATCCAGACTCTTGTCTCACCGTCTGTCGCATAAACACGCGAGACCTACGCAAGAAATGTCACATTGAACACATCGTGAAAGATGTTTTTCCGCAAGACTGCGTGAGCAGGCGTAAAGTGTGAGTTGGCACTACTATCTGTAACAAGCGGCTTGAAAATCAGTCGTTGAGTATTTCCCTGAAGGGGGGCTTTATGAACACTAAATTGCAAGACTGGCTTCATGATCTCGGGGTCGCTTTAGGTCTGATCGAACGTCCTAAATTGCAACCCGTACCTGTTCGCACTGACGACAAGCGGCGCCGCCAGCCCCAGCGTCGGTAATTAACGCTGCATCTCCCTCCCGGGACGCGTCCGCGTCCCGTTGCAATGCTTAGGTCTGAGCGCCTGCGAATCTGTTTTTTACATCAATAACGCTGCCGGGTACCGGCGTGGGTTATTAGTGTTGGCTAAGGAAAATGTGATCAATCAACGCCATTAGGGTCGTACTCTCCGAGTGCTTCAGCGCCTCTTCTCTCGCGCGTTTCTTGAAGTTGATTCCAGACTTCTGGAGCATTTTGGAAAGCTCGTCTATATCCTCCTCATCAAGAACCAGGCTATCAATGGTCTGATTGTCCTCGATGACTGTTTTGTCGACAAGAATGACCCCGAGCGCATCCACAACGTGTTGCCGTATTTCTTCACGATCCATGAAAACCTCCTGTTTTTTGTCGTTGGAGGATCAGCCCTAACTTCCATAAAACAGAGGGTGTTTCCGTGTGGTTATGCACTGGCATCATTAAGCGCTACGAGGTTTACACTCTGTTGGCCCAAGTGCTTCCATGCTCCTGCAATGCTTAAGGCTAGCTCATAACTTTCAACATCTCGGTCATCTGTCGTGTCAGCAGGCAAATAAAAAAGGATGCCTGAAGGCATCCTTTTCGGTACAGCAGGTGTCGCTTAGCGATGAGCCACGCCAGGCAATACGCAGAGCATTTCGTAGAGCAGATTGGCACCTAATAGAGAAGTGTTACCTGTGGTGTCATACGGGGGTGAAACTTCGACCAGATCGCAGCCGATCAGATCCAGCCCCTGACAACCACGAATGATCTCGATGGCTTGAATAGTGGTCAGCCCGCCGATTTCCGGCGTGCCGGTACCAGGAGCCCAAGCGGGGTCGATGCCATCGATGTCGAAACTCAGGTAAACAGGACCGTCGCCGACTTTCTCACGGACTTCAGCCATCAAAGGCGCGAGCGACTTGTGCCAGCATTCTTCGGCCTGAACCACGCGGAAGCCCTGCTTGCGGCTCCAGTTGAAGTCTTCGGCAGTGTAACCCTGAGCGCGCAGGCCAATCTGCACAACGCGATCGCAGTCCAGCAGGCCTTCTTCTACAGCCCGGCGGAATGTGGTGCCGTGAGCAATTTTTTCGCCAAACATATGGTCATTGACGTCGGCATGGGCGTCGATATGCACGAGCCCAACCTTGCCGTGCTTTTTATGGATGGCACGCAGGATCGGCAGGGTGATGGTGTGGTCGCCGCCCAGCGTCAGAGGGATCACGTCATGGCTGAGAATCTCGTCGTAGGCTTCTTCGATGATCCGTACGGCGTCCAGCAGGTTAAAGGTGTTGATGGCAACGTCGCCAATGTCCGCGACTGACAGCGAATCAAACGGCGCAGCACCAGTGGCCATGTTGTAGGGACGAATCATCACCGATTCGGCGCGAATCTCGCGAGGACCGAAACGAGTGCCGGCGCGCAATGAGGTGCCGATATCCAGAGGAACCCCGACAAAGGCGGCGTCCAGACCTGCGGCGGTTTGCAAATGCGGCAAGCGCATCATGGTAGCGATACCGGCGAAGCGCGGCATTTCGTTGCCGCCCAGTGGCTGGTGAAAAATCTTGTCCACGAGTGTGCCTCAGCGTTGGTTTCAATGAGGTCGATTTTGCGAAGCATGAACGCGGGGAACAATCGCTGAGGCGAAATACTTAGTTCAGGAATTTCAGAACTAAAGGGGTTTTGGGCTAAGCTTGCGCATTTTTCGGTGTATGTGGGAGCTGGGCTTGCCCGCGATAAGGCTGGCGCAGTTCACTTGAAAACGCAGCGCCTGAATCGCGGGCAAGCCCAGCTCCCACCGGTCCGGTGTTATTCCAAATCATCGCATTGCGGACCTATTCCATGCCCAGCGCTTTACCCGACCTCAAACTCCTGCGGATTTTCGCTAGTGTGGTGCGCCATCAAGGTTTTGCCAGCGCGCAGCAGGAGTTGAATCTGTCGACCTCGGCGATCAGCACTTACATGAGCCAACTCGAAGCGGCGCTGGGCATCGTCCTGTGTCATCGAGGCCGGGGTGGCTTCAGCCTGACCAGCAAAGGCGAGCTGTTCCATCAAGAAACCCTACGTTTGCTCGGCGAGCTGGAAGGGTTCGAACTCTATGCTGCAGCGCTCAAGGGCGAGCTGCGCGGCACGCTCAACCTCGGGGTGCTGGACTCCACCGTCAGTGACAGGGCCTTGCCGTTTGCCGAAGTGATTGGTGCTTACAGCGCAGAGCATCCGGCAGTGCATTTACACCTGTCGGTGATGAGCCCTTACGAGTTGCAATTGGGTGTGTTGGATAACCGTCTGGATCTGGCCATTGGCTCGTTCTCCACGCGCATGAATGGCTTACTTTATCAGCCGTTGTATCGCGAGCAGCACTGGCTGTATTGCAGTAATCGTCATCCTCTGTTTACCGAACGGCGGATTCCCGAGCCAGTCATCGCTCAGCAACGCATGGTCGGGCGCGGCTACTGGAGCCAGGCAGAGCTGGCCCGGCATGGCTTCAAGCACAGTGCAGCAACGGTGGAAAGTATGGAGGCGCAACTGATTCTGGTGCTGTCGGGCGCCTACATCGGTTATTTGCCTGAGCACTACGCGCAATCCTGGGTGGATTCAGGTCATCTGCGAGTGCTGCTGCCTGCGACGTTCGGCTATCAGGCACCCTTTTCGATGATTTTGCGCCGCGGGCGTAGTCGTGAGCCATTGATTCAGACTTTCCGTGACCTGCTCAAAGCGCAACTGAACCCCATCTGAGGAACGCTGATGTCTCGCCTTCGCTGTGAACGCTGCCTGCGTCCCGAAAGCCATTGCCTGTGTTCATTGATCCCGCACCTGGACAGCCGCACGCGGGTGTTGATTCTGCAGCATCCCAGTGAGGTGAACCATGCGCTAAATACCGCGAAACTGGCTGCGCTGGGCTTGAACAATTCGCAGCTGGTAGTGGGTGAGGTTTTCGAGGATTTGCACACGTTGCTCAATCCGCCGGGTTATCGACCGTGCCTTTTGTTTCCGGGGGAGGGGGCGCAGAGTCTGGTGGCGGAGCCGGTGGACAGCTTGCCGAGACTATTGGTGGTGCCAGACGGCACCTGGCGCAAGGCGCGCAAGCTGTTACATGTGAATCCTGAGCTGGCGGCATTGCCTCGAGTGACGCTAGGCATGGTTCCTGAATCGCGCTACCGCTTGCGCAAGGCGCCGGGGCCTGACGCCTTATCCACTCTGGAAGCGATTACCCACGCTTTGCAGCTTATTGAAGCCCCGCGTTCATTCGCTTCATTGCTCGCGCCGTTCGAAGCGCTGATCGATAAGCAGATTGCAGCCATGGGTGACGACACCTACCAGCGCAATCACGTTGAACCGCGCGCAGGTACGGTGGACTAAAACACTTGTGGGCACTCTAACAGCCTAACTGTAACTGTGTGGCCAGGCTGATAAGGCCTAGACTGTCTTCCTGCTTTATAGGTCAGGGACTTCTTTTCATGCATATTTCTTCTGGCCGCTGGGTGTATGGCCTTTGTCTGGCGCTGCTCACGGCGTTCTTGTGGGGCATTTTGCCGGTCAAGCTCAAGCAAGTCTTGCAGGTGATGGACCCGGTTACAGTGACCTGGTTTCGGCTGTTGGTATCGGGGATGTTGTTGTTCATCTGGCTTGCGGCCAAACGCCAACTGCCCAGCTTCAAGGTGCTGGGTGTGCGCGGCAAGATACTGGTGGCGCTGGCAGTCTTCGGTCTGGTTGGTAATTACATTCTGTACTTGCTCGGGTTGCAGATTCTTAGCCCCGGTACCGCGCAACTGATTATTCAAGTCGGTCCTATTCTGCTGCTGATTGGCAGTGTGTTCCTGTTCAAAGAGCGTTTCACCTTCGCTCAAGGACTGGGCCTCGCGGTCCTGATCGTCGGTTTCACACTGTTCTTCAATCAGCGGCTCGAAGAACTGCTGACGTCCATGAGCGAGTACACGACAGGTGTGCTGATTGCTTTTCTGGCTGCGACGGTATGGACCTTCTACGGCCTGAGCCAGAAGCAACTGCTAACCGTGTGGAACTCGTTTCAGGTAATGATGGTGATCTACCTGTTCTGTGCCTTGGTGATCACACCTTGGGCGCACCCGATGGAAGCATTGCAACTGAGCCCCGTACAAGGCTGGTTGTTGCTGGCGTGTTGCCTGAATACGCTGGTTGCCTATGGCGCGTTTGCTGAGGCGCTGGCGCATTGGGAAGCTTCTAGAGTGAGCGCGACACTGGCGCTGACGCCGCTGGTGACCTTTGCTTCAGTGGCCATTGCAGCCTGGCTATGGCCTGACTACGTCAAGACTGAAGAGATCAACGCGCTGGGCTATGGCGGGGCGGTGTTGGTGGTGATGGGTTCGGCAGTGGTTGCCTTGGGTCCTTCGGTGTTGGCTGGCCTGCGGGCACGCAAAGCCAGGCTGGCGAGTCAGGCTTAACGTTTGCCGAGTTGTTCTGCCTGTTTGAGCCATTGCTGGCGTTGTTCCTCACCTGAGGTCTGTACGGGAGCAAACTCGCTCAGACGTTTGGTCTTGATGCCACAAAAAGCCAGCACGGTGCGGACCATCTGCCTATGTGCCGGTGCGCCGTAAACCCAGCGGAAGTAGCGCGGCGGGGTGTCCATTGTCACTAACAACTCCGCCGTGCGGCCTTTGAGTAATTCATTGGCCGCGCTCTTGCGACCGTGGCTCTTGAAGGCAAAGCCGGGCATTAGCACCCGGTCCAGAAAGCCGGTGAACAAGCTCGGTAAGCCTCCCCACCAGACCGGATAAACAAACACCAGATGCTCGGCCCAGTGGATTTCCCGCTGCGCCTCCAGCAAGTCGTGTTCCAGCACCTGACTTTGTTGATAGCCGTTATGCAGCACCGGATCGAAATCCAGTTCGCTGAGTTTCAGCATGCGTACCACATGGCCGCCGCTTCGCGCGCCCTGGGCGTACGCCTCGCCCAGAGCATGCCCGAAGCTGGCAGTTTTCGGCGTACCGAAAATCATCAGGATGCGTTTTCCGTCCCCTTCCAGCCGGGTCGCCCCATGTCTGCCCTCAACCATTGCTGCCTGCCTCAAGCATTTTTTCCGGTCGCACCCATGCGTCGAACTCCTCGTCGGTGAGGTAGCCCAGCGCCAGGGCCGCTTCACGCAGGGTAAGGCCTTCGCTGTAGGCTTTTTTGGCGATTTGTGCGGATTTGTCGTAACCGATATGCGGGTTAAGCGCCGTTACCAGCATCAGGCCACGTTCCAGATGCTCGGCCATTTTCTCGGCATCGGGTTCCATGCCTGCCACGCAATGCTCATTGAAGTTACGGCAGCCATCACCCAGCAGGCGGATCGATTGCAGCAGGTTGTGGATGAGCACCGGTTTGAACACGTTCAATTGCAGGTGGCCCTGGCTGGCGGCAAAACCAATAGTGACGTCGTTACCCATCACCTGACAGGCCAGCATCGATAGCGCTTCGCACTGCGTCGGGTTGACCTTGCCGGGCATGATCGAGCTGCCGGGTTCATTGGCCGGCAGCTTCACTTCGGCAAACCCGGCTCGCGGACCAGAGCCCAGCAAGCGTAGGTCGTTGGCGATTTTCATCAGGGTCCCGGCCAGGGTTTTCAGCGCGCCTGACAGAGCCATCAACGGTTCATGACCCGCCAGAGCGGCAAACTTGTTGGGGGCCGTCACAAACGGCAGGCCGGACAACGCAGCCAACTCCGCAGCTACTGCTTCAGCAAAGCCATGGGGTGAATTCAACCCGGTGCCGACTGCTGTCCCGCCTTGGGCCAGTTCGTAAACCGCCGGGAGGGTGGCGCGAATCGCTTTCTCGGCGTAATCCAGCTGCGCAACATAGGCAGACAGCTCCTGACCGAAAGTGATCGGGGTCGCGTCCATCATGTGCGTGCGCCCGGTTTTCACCAGCTTCATGTGGCGCGCCGACTGCTCGGCCAGACCCGTGGACAACTCAGCAATTGCGGGCAAAAGCTGCTCTTTGACGGCCTGTGCCGCTGCGATGTGCATGGCGGTCGGGAAGCAGTCGTTGGAGCTTTGTGAGCGATTGACGTGATCATTGGGGTGGACCGGCGTCTTGCCGCCACGGCCCTGCCCCGCCAGTTCATTGGCACGCCCGGCAATCACTTCGTTAACGTTCATGTTGCTTTGGGTACCGCTGCCGGTTTGCCAGACCACCAACGGGAATTGCGAATCCAGATCGCCGGCCAGCACTTCGTCAGTGGCTTGTTCGATCAGCCGGGCAATGTCGGCGGGCAGGTCGCCATTGCGATCATTGACCCGTGCCGCAGCTTTCTTGATCAGGGCCAAGGCATGCAGCACCGGCAATGGCATGTGCTCGTCGCCGATGGCGAAATTGATCAGTGAACGTTGAGTCTGAGCTCCCCAGTAAGCGTCATCGGGAACGTCGATCGGGCCAATGCTATCGGTTTCTGTGCGGCTCACTGGACTCACTCCTTAAGTTTGAATGAGCAGTTTAGGCCCTGTGATCTCATCTGGGTTCCCCCAATCGCGTTTTTAACCGCTGGGGCAGTCAGGGGTTGAGCCATAAGCAAACATGGGCGCAGAATGGTCGGCCTTGGGGTTCTGCCTCGCCTGCTAGAAAGGAAACTCGATGACCCGTCTTCGCGCCATCTGTACTGCGGCTGTTCTGGTATGTGCCAGCGGCCAGGTTCTTGCCGATACCGCCAGCCACAACGCCAGCGCTGAAACCTTCTTGAAACTGGCTAATGCCGACAAGCTGGGCACCCCGGTGTACATGCAAGTACAACAGATGTTTGCTCAGCGTTTCGCCGAAACCAAAGCGCCAGAAGCGAAAAAAGCCGTTCTTGAAACTTACCAGGCCAAAGCCAACGCTGCACTGGATCAGGCCATTGGCTGGAATAAGCTGAAGCCTGACATGGTCAAGCTTTACACTGCTAACTTCACTGAAAGTGAGCTCAAGGATCTGGTTGCGTTCTACCAGTCGCCGTTGGGTAAAAAGGTTCTGACCAAGATGCCTGAGCTGACTCAGCAGTCCGCTCAGTTGACGCAGGGCAAGCTGGAAAGCGCTGTGCCGGTGGTCAATAAGTTGCTGGCTGACATGACCACTGAACTGGAACCGGCCAAGAAAGCCGCTCCTGCTCCTGCCAAAAAGCCCTGATAAGCGAAGCCCGTCATGACTATGCAAACGCGAATCGAGTCAGCGCTGGCTGTGTTTCAACCATTGCATTTGCAGGTACTCGATGAGAGCCACATGCATAGCCGTGGCGAGCAGACTCACTACAAGGCTGTCATTGTCAGTGAGCAATTCGAAGGGCTTAACGCCGTCAAGCGGCACCAGAAGGTCTACGGTATTCTGGGCGGCTTGATGGGCGAGTTTCATGCCTTGGCGTTGCATACCTATACCCCGGTCGAGTGGGCGAAAACCGGCGCTGCGCCGGTTTCGCCTGTTTGTGCGGGTGGTGACTGAAAGCGGTTTTGTGTACATATCCGATATTGGGGTAACGGCTGATATTGGTTGCGCCCTTACAGCGCCTCACTTTTGAAAGCGCAAAAGTAAGCAAAACGCTCTTGCCCCACCACTAGGTGCCTCGCTGTGGCTCGGCATGCCCGTAATCCGACATTGCTGCGTGGGGCCGCCGCCACCGGCCATCCATGGCCTGAGGCGGCTAAACCGGCATCCCTGCCGCCCCCTCCTTTAACAAGAGCCCCCACACAGCAATATCGAATTCCGGCCGTCGTGGTTTAACGGGGCGCTCCAGATCAAAATCAAGAGCGCGGCGGCCTGACAGCCGACCTGTTTTCTTGGATTTGCCGACATTCTGTAGGAGCTGCCGAAGGCTGCGAGGCGGTATGTCAGATGAGGTTTGTGTTCGCTGTGCCGACGTCTCGCGAACAAGTTCGCTCCTACCATTCCGAAGCGCTACAGCTGCCTTTGATCTGCCTTTGATCTGCCTTTGATCTGCTTTTGATTTTGATCTTAGGCGCCCCGTCAAACCACGCTGGCCGAACGCAGATTCTGAACCGTGGGGCGCTCTTGAGTTGAAGAGTGGCAGGACGCCGGGTTAGCCGCATTGGGCCATGGATGGCCCGTTGCGGCGGCCCACGGTTCAGGATCTGCGGGCGGGTACACCGAGCGACAGCGAGGTGCCGAGTGGTGGGGCAAGAGCCTTTTGGTTACTTTTGGGCTGTTCAAAAGTGACGCGCTGTAAAAGCGCAACCAATACAAGCCATGACCGCGTTAACGGATATGTACACAAGTCCAAGTAGCTCCCCATGTCGATCCCACCCATCCCCCCATCTTTGCTAGAATCCGCCCCGCGCTGCACACCCTGCGCGTTTTTACTGAAATATTTTCTATCCGGTAGGCCCTTTGCGAGGGTCGCCACCTGGAGATACACATGACACAACAGCCGATGAATCAGCCGATCGTCGTAGCGGCGCTATACAAATTTGTCACCCTCAGCGACTACGTCGAACTGCGCGAGCCGCTGCTGCAAGCGATGGTCGACAACGGCATCAAAGGCACCCTGCTGATCGCCGAAGAAGGCATCAACGGCACCGTTTCCGGTAGCCGCGAAGGCATCGACGGCCTGCTGGCCTGGCTCAAGAACGACCCACGCATGATCGACATCGATCACAAGGAATCGTACTGCGAAGAGCAGCCGTTCTACCGTACCAAGGTCAAACTGAAGAAAGAAATCGTCACCCTCGGCGTTGAAGGCGTAGACCCGAACAAGGCCGTGGGCACGTATGTCGATCCCAAAGACTGGAACGCAATCATCAGCGATCCGGAAGTACTGGTGATTGATACTCGTAATGATTACGAAGTGTCTATCGGCACCTTTGAAGGCGCCATCGATCCCAAGACCACCACCTTTCGCGAGTTTCCCGAGTACATCAAGGAACACTTCAACCCTGACGTGCACAAGAAAGTCGCAATGTTCTGCACCGGTGGCATCCGCTGCGAGAAAGCTTCCAGCTACATGCTGGGTGAGGGCTACGGCGAGGTCTATCACCTCAAAGGCGGCATCCTCAAATACCTGGAAGAAGTGCCGCAGGATGAAAGCCTGTGGCGCGGCGAGTGTTTCGTATTCGACAATCGCGTCACCGTCCGCCATGACCTGACCGAAGGCGACTACGATCAATGTCACGCATGCCGTACGCCGATCAGTGCTGAAGATCGTGCCAGCGAGCATTACTCGGCGGGCATCAGTTGCCCTTATTGCTGGGACAGCCTGAGCGAGAAAACCCGTCGCAGCGCCATCGACCGGCAGAAGCAGATCGAACTGGCCAAAGCACGTAATCAGCCCCACCCGATCGGTCGCAATTATCGTTTAGAAGACCGCCAGCCAGACGAGGTTTGATCCATGGCTACCCGCCTGCTTTATGTGATGGACCCGATGTGCTCATGGTGCTGGGGTTTCGCCCCTGTGGCGCAAGCGCTGGTCCAGCAGGCGCAGGCGAGTGGCGTGACATTGCATCTGGTGATGGGCGGTCTGCGCACCGGCAGCGGGGCGGCGCTTGATCCGACCACCCGCCGTTACATCCTTGAGCACTGGCAAGCGGTTGAGAAAACCACCGGGCAGACTTTTCGTTTCGACGATGCGTTGCCTGATGGTTTTGTCTATGACACCGAGCCTGCATGCAGGGCTATCGTTGCTGCCCGCCATCTGGAGCCGGAATTCGCCTGGAAACTGGTCGGGTTGATTCAACAGGCTTTCTACGTCGAAGGCCGTGACGTAACCCGTGCAGCGGTGCTGACTGAACTAGCCGAACAGGCCGGCTTGCCGCGTATCGAGTTTGCCGCAGCGTTCGACAGCGCCGAGCAACTGGCTGCCACTCAAGCAGATTTTGCGTGGGTCCAGGATTTGGGGATCGCGGGTTTCCCGACCTTGCTGGCTGAGCGCAATGGTCAACTGGCGTTGTTGACCAATGGTTATCAACCGCTTGAAGAGCTGGCACCGTTGCTCGGCCGTTGGCTGGAGCGTGCTGCCAGTGCCTGAGCCTCTCAAGACTGCTACTGATCAGGATGACGCCTGTACGACGTTCAACCGTTTGAGCTGGGCGCAGATCCGTCGTCTGGCTTCACGACACAAGAAAGCGCTGTGGATTGCCAATGGCGTGGCAGTGCTGGCTACGCTGTGCACCGTGCCTATTCCTTTGCTATTGCCCTTGTTGGTGGATGAGGTTTTGCTGGGCCACGGCGACAGCGCGTTGAAGTTCATGAATAACTTCCTGCCCGACAACCTGCAAAAGCCTGCCGGTTACATTGGTTTGATGCTGCTGTTCACCTTTGCTCTGCGCATTGGCGCGTTGGTGTTCAACGTGGTGCAGGCCAAGCTGTTTGCCCGACAGTCCAAAGACATCGTCTATCGGATACGAATTCGCCTGATCGAACGCCTCAAACGCATCTCCCTGGGGGAATACGAAAGCCTGGGCGGCGGCACGGTCACTGCGCATCTGGTGACCGATCTGGATACGCTGGACAAATTCATCGGCGACACGCTGAGTCGTTTTCTGGTCGCGATGCTGACGCTGACCGGTACAGCGTCGATTCTGATGTGGATGCACTGGAAGCTGGCGCTGTTGATTCTGTTGTTCAACCCGCTGGTGATCTACGCCACGGTGCAATTGGGCAAACGGGTTAAACACCTGAAAAAGCAGGAAAACGACAGCACTTCGCGGTTTACCCAGGCGCTCACCGAAACGCTGGATTCGATTCAGGAAGTGCGCGCTGGTAATCGGCAGGGCTTTTTCCTCGGTCGCCTGGGCGTGCGAGCCCGTGAAGTCCGTGATTACGCGACGGCTTCGCAGTGGAAAAGCGACGCGTCCAATCGTGCCAGCGGGTTGTTGTTTCAGTTTGGTATCGATGTGTTCCGCGCTGCGGCGATGCTGACGGTGTTGTTCTCTGATTTGTCCATTGGGCACATGTTGGCGGTGTTCAGTTACCTGTGGTTCATGATCGGACCGGTGGAGCAACTACTGAACCTTCAATACGCGTATTACGCCGCAGGTGGGGCGCTGTCCCGAATCAACGAACTGCTCGCTCGTGCCGACGAGCCGCAGTATCCGGGAGGGGTCAACCCATTTGCAGGGCAGAAGACCGTTGGCATTGAAGTACGTGGTTTGAGCTTCGGTTATGGCGAGGAGAACATTCTCGATCAGCTAAACCTGACGATTGCTCCAGGTGAAAAAATCGCTGTTGTCGGAGCCAGTGGCGGCGGTAAAAGCACGCTAGTGCAACTCCTGCTGGGGTTGTACACACCGCAGGCCGGGACGATCAGTTTTGGTGGTGCCAGCCAGCAGGAAATAGGTCTGGAAACGATTCGAGAGCATGTCGCGGTGGTGCTTCAGCATCCTGCGCTGTTCAACGATACCGTACGTGCCAACCTGACGATGGGTCGTGAGCGCAGCGACGAAGCGTGCTGGCGAGCACTGGAAATCGCGCAGCTTGAATCGACTATTCGCGCCTTGCCGCAAGGGCTGGACAGTGTGGTCGGACGTTCTGGCGTGCGGTTGTCCGGTGGGCAGCGCCAACGTCTGGCCATTGCCCGAATGGTATTGGCCGACCCGCAGGTGGTGATCCTCGACGAAGCCACTTCTGCACTCGACGCAGCGACCGAGTACAGCCTGCACCAAGCCTTGTCCAGATTCCTCAGCGGCCGCACGACGCTGATCATCGCCCACCGTCTGTCGGCGGTGAAACAAGCGGACAGAGTGCTGGTTTTTGACGGTGGAAGGATTGCAGAGCAGGGCGATCATCAGCAATTGATCGCCGAGGGCGGTCTCTACGCAAAGCTCTACGGTCACCTGCAGCACATTTAATCTTCATGGCTACTTGCCAATATCGGTTTTAGGGTCTTTCTTAGTAGTAAGTTCTCACTGTGTTAACGGTGCCTGCTCACCGACATCACACTCGCTTTCTCATCTGTATGTGCGCTGTCTCGCGATTCCATCATGCGGGGCGGTAGCGTGTTTCAAATTCAAGAAATTCCCCGACCCATTTCATGGAATTGACCTAGGCTCTGGTCAGGACGAAATTAAAGCAGCTTGTTGAGCATCTGGCATCGCTTATGAAAGGGAACCCATGAAGCAAAAGCGGATCCTCGAAAAGCCCCGCCTGTTGGGCATTGTCTGGCCATTTATCGCTGTTGCGCTGTTCCAGGCCCTGATGGGTTGCGTCAGCCTTTACATGCTTTCGGCCGTGCGCAGCTATGTCGCAGGCGAAAGCCTCTGGTCCAAGGGGCAGAAAGACGCCATCTATTATTTGAATCTCTATGCCAACGGTCACGAGGAGATCAACTATCTGCGCTACGAGCAGGCCATGTCGATCCCCAGGGGCGGGCATAACCTGCGGATGGCACTCGATCAGGCGGTGCCGGATATCGAGGCGGCGACGGACGGGATTCTGCAGGGGGGAAACCACCCTGATGATGCGGCCGGGATCATTTGGCTGTATGCGAATTTCCGCGAATTTGATTACATGAAGAAAGCCATCGACCAGTGGCGGCTGGGTGATGGGTTTCTGCTGCAGCTCGATGATGTCGCACAGCTGATGCACGAGGGGATCTCGTCCGGCGAAGCGTCCGATGCAGACATCGCACGCTGGCGTGCACAAATCACGGCAATCAACGAAAGTGTCACTCCGGCAGCGCGCGCGTTCAGTGATGCATTGGGCGAAGGCTCCCGAGGAATTCTGCGGCTCTTGCTGGTGATCAACCTGGCGACGGCAGTGGTATTGATCCTTCTCGCCTTGCTCAGGACCCATAAGCTGTTGGCCCAGCGCCATGCCTTTGCCGACGCTCTGCAAGTGGAGAAGGAGCGTGCACAGGTAACGCTGGAGTCGATTGGTGATGGAGTCATTACTACCGACGTGCAGGGCTCGATTGTTTACATGAATCCTGCTGCCGAGAGTCTGACTCACTGGAAGAACGCTCAGGCCGGTGGCCTGCCGCTTGCGGCGTTATTCAACCTGCTTGATGAAAATGACCGCAAAGACAGCTCGACACTGATTGAGCACATTCTCAGCGGCCAGCTCAGCGGGGGCAGCGAGCACTCCAAGCTGATCCAGCGTCTGGATGGCAGCACGGTTTCAGTGGCGCTGGTCGGATCGCCAATTTTCACCGATGGCAAAGTCAGTGGCACGGTGCTGGTGTTGCATGACATGACTCAGGAGCGGCAATACATTGCCAATCTGTCCTGGCAGGCGACCCACGATGCGCTGACCGGCCTGGCCAACAGGCGTGAATTTGAGTATCGGCTGGAGCAGGCGCTCAGTGAGCTGGCGCGCCACCCCAGCCAGCACTCGGTGATGTACCTGGATCTGGATCAGTTCAAGCTGGTCAATGACACCAGCGGCCATGCCGCGGGTGACGAGCTGTTGCGGCATATCTGTACGGTGCTGCAACAGGGGTTGCGCGAAGGCGACACGCTGGCACGTTTGGGAGGGGATGAGTTCGGTATCTTGCTGGAACATTGTCCACCTGATACGGCGGAGATCATCGCGGAATCTCTGCGCCAGACTGTCCAGAGTCTGAACTTTGTCTGGAAGGGCAGACCCTTTGTCAGCACGGTCAGTGTCGGACTGGTTCATATTTCCCAGATTCCAACCACGCTGGAGGCGTCGCTGAGGTCTGCGGATATGGCGTGTTACATGGCCAAGGAAAAAGGTCGCAATCGCGTGCAGGTCTATCATGCCGACGATTCGGAAGTGTCGCTGCGCTTTGGTGAGATGGCATGGGTGCAGCGTTTGCACATGGCGCTGGATGAAAACCGCTTCTGTCTGTTTTCGCAACAAATTGCCGGTATCGCTCAGCACGGCCCGGATGATGGTGGGCACATCGAAATCCTGCTGCGCCTGCGCGATGAAACGGGACGCATGATTCTGCCCGAAAATTTCATTCCGGCTGCAGAGCGCTATGGTTTGATGACCCAGCTGGATCGCTGGGTGGTACTCAATGTGTTCAAGATCATCGCTCAGTGTCGGGATGATGAGCGTTACGACGGTCCGATGGTGGTCTGCGCTATCAACCTCTCAGGGGCGAGCATTGGTGATGACGCTTTTCTCGAATACCTCAAGCTGCAGTTCCGGACTTACCGTATTCCGCCATCGCTGATTTGCTTCGAAATTACCGAAACCACTGCGATCGCCAACCTCGGCAGTGCGATTCATTTCATCAACGAATTGAAGGCGCTGGGCTGTCAGTTCTCCCTCGATGACTTCTGTGCTGGCATGTCTTCGTTTGCCTACCTCAAACACTTGCCGGTGGATTACTTGAAGATCGATGGCAGCTTCGTCAAAGACATGCTCGATAACCCGATCAATCGTGCGATGGTCGAAGTGATTAATCATATCGGGCACGTTATGGGTAAGCGCACCATTGCCGAATTTGTCGAGACACCCCAGATCGAGGTTGCGCTGCGCGAGATCGGGGTTGACTTCGCTCAGGGGTATCTGATTGAACGTCCTCAGTTGTTCACGTGCGAAAGCCTTCATGCGCGGCCCACGAGGGCTGTCCCGCTTTTGTTCAGCACACCAGGAACATTCCGCTAAGCCTTTAACTTCAAACAAGGAGCTACACAGTGATCGATACTTTCAGCAGAACCGGTCCGCTTATGGAAGCCAGCAGTTATCCGGCGTGGGCGCAGCAGTTGATCAAGGATTGCAGTTACGCCAAATCCAGAGTGGTTGACCACGAGCTTTATCAGCGCATGCGTGACGGGCGTCTGAGTCATAAAACCATGCGCCAGTATTTGATTGGTGGCTGGCCGGTGGTTGAGCAGTTTGCCATTTATATGGCCAATAACCTGGCCAAGACCCGCTTCGCCCGCCACCCGGGCGAAGACATGGCGCGTCGCTGGTTGATGCGCAATATTCGTGTCGAACTCAACCATGCCGATTATTGGGTCAATTGGGCTGATGCGCACGGTGTCAGCCTGGATGACCTCAAGGCTCAGCATGTGTCCCCCGAGTTGCACGCGCTGAGTCACTGGTGCTGGCACACCAGTTCGTCTGACTCATTGATCGTTGGTATGGCCGCGACCAATTATGCTATTGAGGGGGCGACAGGGGAGTGGGCGGCTGTGGTGTGCTCCAGCGACGTTTATGCCGACGGCTTTCCCGAGGAGACACGCAAGCGCGCGATGAAGTGGCTGAAGATGCACGCGCAGTACGATGATGCGCATCCATGGGAAGCGCTGGAAATCATCTGCACGCTGGCGGGCAATAACCCTGGTCTGCAATTGCAGACCGAGATTCGCCAGGCGGTCACCAAAAGCTACGACTACATGTACTTGTTTCTGGAGCACTGCATGCAGTTGGAAAAGGTCCGGCCGACACGTGCGCGAGTGGCCGAACTGGAAAACTGAGTGTTTAGCCTGCCATGGCCAGACGATTACGGCCTTGGCGCTTGGCGACATACAGTGCGATATCGGCGCGGCGCATCAGGCTGTCGGCAGACTCCGCTGGCAGTAGCGTCGAGCAGCCCAGGCTGATGGTCAGATCCAGGGCGTTGTTCAGGCTGGGGTGCAGCAGATCTTGAGCCGCTTGACGTAGACGTTCCCCCATCAAGCCTGCCGTCTCGCGATCCGTATTGGAAAGCACGACCAGAAATTCTTCGCCTCCGTAGCGGAATATCCGGTCTATGTTTCTCAACTGGCTTTTGATCGTATGGGCAATGGACTTAAGGACTTCGTCGCCGATGGCATGACCGAAGGTGTCGTTGACCCGCTTGAAATGATCAATGTCCAGCATCAGCAATGACAGAGGCTGCGAGTTGCGGCGCGAGAGCTCTATTTCACGGGTCAGCGTTTGATCCATGGCGATGCGGTTGCCGGTATCGGTCAGTGGGTCGCGCAGCGCGCTTTGCATCGCGGCCCGGTAGAGAAGGGCGTTGCGCAACGGGAACAGCATGCAGGTCATGAGTGACTCCAGCGCTGCGAACTCCTCCTCGCTGAAACGTTTGCTGCGCTCAAACTTAAACAGTCCCAGAGGCTCGCCATCATTACTCAGGTTGTAGCTGACGCTGTGCATCGCCTTTTCGCCAAGCTCCAGGTAGAGGTCGCTGGCTGCATATTCGTAAATCAATCCGTCAATAGGAATCAGGCGCTGAACACCTTGCAGGAACATGCTCAGGAGCCGTTCCGTCTCCAGGCTGGTTTGCAGCTGTAGACCCAGTTGTTGGGTTAGCTGCTCCAAATCGACTGGGGCCTGCGGGGTGTGTTGAGCCTGACGTTGATACAGACCCAAACGTTTCAGTTTGGCTGCGTCAAAGTCGATGGCATTGGATGGGATAGGGGAAATCATGGCTTCATTCCTCAGCGCGCATTGCTGGATTAGCTGAGTCAGAGCGAAAGTCGTGCCAGTCTTGGGTTTTGGATATAAATGTTTATATTCAAGGGGTTGTGAGATTGGTGGCGTCGGGTTGAGTGCTCAGAGCGACATTACGTTGACTAACAGAACTGACCGGTCATCCCGTAGCGACGGTTTTCCGCCGCTTTGGGATGTCGCGTCGAAGTCTGATTACTGAGCGTTGAGAGCTTGCCCGTTGACGTCGCGGCTATCCGGCCCCATCAGGTACAGGTACACCGGCATGATTTCCTCCGGGGTTGGATTGTTCAGCGGGTTTTCGGCGGGGTAAGCCTGAGCGCGCATGCTGGTGCGAGTACCGCCGGGGTTGATGCTGTTGGAACGTACTGGCGCTACGCTGTCGAGTTCATCGGCGAGGGTTTGCATCAGGCCTTCGGTGGCGAATTTCGATACCCCATATGCGCCCCAGTACGCGCGGCCTTTGCGACCAACACTGCTTGAGGTGAAGACAACTGAAGCATCTTCGGACAATTTGAGCAGCGGTAGCAGCGTGTTGGTCAGCATGAACATCGCATTGACGTTGATGTGCATGACCCGCATGAAGTTTTCGCCGGACAGCTGTTCCAGTGGCGTGCGCGGGCCGATGATCGAGGCGTTGTGCAACAAGCCGTCGAGGTGGCCGAATTCTTTTTCGATCATGGCTGCCAACTCATCGTATTGATGGGGCAGGGCGGTTTCCAGGTTGAAAGGAATGACGGCAGGCTTGGGATGACCCGCTGCTTCTATTTCGTCGTACACCTGAGTCAGATTGGCTTCGGTCTTGCCCAGAAGCAGTACGGTTGCGCCATGTGCAGCATAGGTTTTTGCCGCAGCAGCGCCAATGCCGCGACCCGCACCGGTGACCAGAATGATCCGGCCAGTGAGCAGGTCGGGGCGAGGGGAGTAATCGAACATGGGTTACCTCTTGAAAACCGGGTTGGCAGCCTGCGCAGATCCCTGTGGGAGCCGGGCTTGCCTGCGATGAGGTTGGACGCGATCCTAAGTGAACCGCGTCCAGTCTTATCGCGGGCAAGCCTCGCTCCCACAGTTGAATGTCCGGCAAGTCATCATGTCAGCAGCTACAAAGCGCGTTATCCAGGACCTTGCGCAGTTCCAGCGGGTGATCCACTACCACGTCAGCGCCCCAGTGATCAGGGTTGTCGTTGGGGTGAATGTAGCCATAGCGCACTGCTGCGGTCTTGGTGCCTGCATCACGGCCAGACTCGATGTCACGTAAATCATCCCCTACAAACAGCACGCTCGCCGGATCCAGATCAAGCATGTTGCATGCAAGGATCAGCGGCTCGGGGTCAGGTTTGCTACGCGTCACGTGATCCGGGCAGATCAACAAGGCCGAGCGTTGTGACAGCCCCAACTGATCCATGATCGGCTGAGCAAAACGCACCGGTTTGTTGGTCACTACGCCCCAGATCAGGTTGGCCTTTTCGATGTCGGCCAGCAGTTCTTCCATGCCGTCGAAGAGCTTGCTGTGCACGGCGCAGTCGCGTTGATAGCGCTCGAGGAACTCAAGACGCAGCGCCTCGAATCCTTCAGCGTCCGGGGACAGGGCAAAGGTCGCAGCAACCATTGCTTTGGCACCACCGGAAATCTCATCGCGGATCAGCTTGTCCGCCACGGGCGGGAGCCCGCGTTCGGCAAGCATTGCCTGGCAAATGGCAATAAAGTCCGGGGCGGTGTCGAGCAGGGTGCCGTCCATGTCGAATAGAACCGCTCTCAAGCGCATGTTATGCCTCCCGAAGCGTCTGGATCATGTAGTTGACGTCAACGTCCGAGGCCAGCTTGTAGTGCTTGGTCAGCGGGTTGTAAGTCAAACCGATGATGTCCTTGACCTGCAAGCCGGCGGCGCGACTCCAGGCACCCAGTTCGGAAGGGCGGATGAATTTCTTGAAATCGTGAGTGCCGCGTGGCAGCAGGCCCATGATGTATTCCGCGCCGACGATGGCGAACAGATACGCCTTCGGATTGCGGTTGATGGTCGAGAAAAACACCTGGCCGCCGGGTTTGACCATGCGGAAGCACGCACGGATCACCGATGAGGGATCGGGTACGTGCTCAAGCATTTCCAGGCAGGTCACGACGTCGAACTGCTCTGGCATTTCTTCGGCCAGGTCTTCGGCAGTGATTTGTCGATATTCGACTTGCACGCCCGATTCCAGCTGGTGCAACTGAGCGACCGCCAGTGGGGCTTCACCCATGTCGATGCCGGTTACGGTCGCGCCACGCAGCGCCATGGCTTCGCTGAGAATCCCGCCGCCGCAGCCGACGTCCAGAACTTTCTTGCCCGCCAGATTGACGCGCTCGTCGATCCAGTTGACCCGCAACGGGTTGATGTCATGCAGGGGCTTGAATTCGCTGTTGCGGTCCCACCAGCGATGAGCCAGTGCCTCGAATTTGGCGATTTCTGCGTGATCGACGTTGCTCATGGGATGTCCTCTCTAAACTCAAAATACGTGCAGCGGGCTGGCTGATATGCAGCCAGCCCGGTCTTATTCGGTGCGCCCGGAAATACGCTTGCCCCAGGCTTTGGCGGTGTCGCACAACGCCTGTTCGTCCATACGGGTCAGGCGGCGATCGTCGAGCAGTTGCTTGCCAGCGACCCAGACGTGGCTGACGCAGTCGCGGCCGGTTGCATATATAAGCTGTGACACCGGATCGTAGATGGGTTGACGTGCCAGGCCGGACAGGTCGAAGGCGACCATGTCTGCAGCCTTGCCGATCTCCAGCGAGCCCACTTCGTCCTGAATACCCAGTGCCCGAGCGCCATTGAGGGTTGCCATGCGCAATGCGCGGTGGGCGTCCAGTGCGGCAGCCGAGCCTGCAACGGCCTTGGCCAGCAGCGCTGCGGTGCGGGTTTCTCCCAGTAGATCCAAGTCATTGTTGCTCGCTGCGCCATCGGTACCTATCGCAACATTGACGCCAGCCTGCCACAGTCGTTCGACCGGGCAAAAGCCGCTGGCCAGTTTCAGGTTGGATTCCGGACAATGGATCACGCTGGAATTGCTTTCTACCAGCAAAGCCAGGTCGTCATCGCTGATTTGTGTCATGTGCACGGCCTGAAAGCGTGGGCCGAGCATGCCGAGCCGGTTCAGACGTGCCAATGGGCGTTCATCCGACTGAGCGACAGCCTGTTCCACTTCGAAGGCGGTTTCATGAACATGCATCTGAATCATGGCGTCCAGCTCATCGGCGATGACCCGGACTCTTTCCAGATTCTCGTCGCCAACGGTGTACGGTGCGTGAGGGCCGAAGGCGATCTTGATGCGCGGGTGGTGGGCCAGATCATTGAACAGTTGCACGCCCATGTGCAGGGCTTCATCGGTGTCGCGTGCACCGGGAATCGGAAAGTCCAGTACCGGTACGGTGATCTGGGCCCGGATCCCGCTGTTGTGCACGCGATCGGCTGCCACTGACGGGAAGAAGTACATGTCGGAGAAGCAGGTGATACCGCTTTTGAGTTGCTCGGCAATAGCCAGATCGGTGCCGTCGCGGATGAACTCTTCATCAACCCATTTGCTCTCCGCAGGCCAGATGTGGTCATGCAGCCAGGTCATCAAGGGGAGATCATCGGCCAGCCCGCGAAACAGCGTCATGGCCGCGTGGCCGTGGGCATTGATCAGGCCTGGGCTGAGCAACATCTCCGGCAGTTCAAGGGTTTGCAGGGCATTTTGCTTCAGGGCTTCGGCGCGGGGACCGATGTAGGCGATGCGGCCATCGCGAATGCCCAGACCATGATCCTTGAGTACCACGCCAGCAGGTTCGACCGGCACCAGCCAGGCGGGCAGGAGCAAGAGATCGAGCGGGGCAGCGGCATTAGGCATGACTGGGCTTCCGGGGCTTATTACGGGAACGGCGCAGTATACCCGAGCGTCTTCGTCGACGGCTCGCTATAATCGGCCGCTTTTGATGTCTGGCTTGGGTTTTTTGAGTATGGGGTGTGCAATGCGCGATCGATTGTTGGCTGCTGAGAAGGTGAAAGCCATCGATTGGCGAGATGGCGCTCTGTATCTGCTGGATCAGCGCATCTTGCCGTTCGAGGAAACCTGGCTCGCGTATGACAGCGCGGCGGGGGTTGCCGAGGCAATTCGTTCCATGGTTGTACGGGGTGCACCGGCTATTGGTATCAGTGCTGCTTACGGCGTTGTGCTAGGCGCCCGTGCCCGGATCGCCGCTGGCGGTGACTGGATTGCCGCCCTGGAAGAAGATTTTCGGGTGCTGGCAGACTCACGTCCAACGGCTGTCAATCTGTTCTGGGCGCTGAACCGGATGCGCGACCGCCTGCAGCGCATCAAAGAAGGGGATGATCCCATGGTTGTGCTGGAGGCTGAGGCGGTGTCTATCCATCTCAGCGATCGCGAAGCCAACCTGACCATGGCGCAATTGGGTGCAGACCTCATTCGCAAGAATCAGGGCAACCTGCAGGCCGTTCTGACCCATTGCAACACGGGCGCTCTGGCTACCGGTGGTTTCGGTACAGCGCTGGGTGTTATCCGTGCAGCGCATCTGGAAGGGATGATCGAGCGGGTCTATGCCGATGAAACCCGTCCATGGCTGCAAGGCTCGCGGCTTACTGCCTGGGAGCTGGCTAACGAAGGCATCCCGGTGACCCTCAATGCTGATTCGGCAGCCGCGCATTTGATGCGAACCAAAGGCATTACCTGGGTGATCGTGGGTGCCGACCGCATTACCGCCAATGGCGACGTGGCCAACAAGATCGGTACTTATCATCTGGCTGTCGCTGCGATGCACCATGGTGTGCGCTTCATGGTGGTCGCGCCGAGTTCGACCATTGATATGGACATGGCCAGCGGTGACGAAATCGTCATTGAAGAGCGCGACGGTCGTGAGCTGCTCGAAGTGGGTGGTCAACGTGTCGGTGCGGATGTCGACGCATTCAATCCGGTATTCGACGTTACGCCGGCTGACCTGATTGACGTGATCGTCACTGAAAAGGGCATTGTCGAGCGCCCGGACACCGCGAAAATGGCTCAGTTGATGTGCCGTAAGCGCCTGCATTGACCCGTTTGACGACGAGTGGAAGTTTGGTCGCAAGGGCGCTAATCGGGCCTGTAAGCGTTTCTCAGCGGTCTTGCGGCAGACAAGCTCGTTTTCAGGGCTTTCAAAGGATAGGTGCTTAGCGGCGATTGTGGTAACATCCGGCGGTTTCCAGGGGCGCTTGCGGTAGTCGTCCCTACTGCGCAGATCCAGTGCATAACTCGTTGATTTGTCGTAAGTCGTTGCCAGGCAAACGTGCCGGTAGCGGCGAGCTTCGTTCCTCCCGGATGGATGTTCGAAGTTTCACCAGAAAAAGGAATCGAGCTTCTCATGGGCGAACTGGCCAAAGAAATCCTCCCGGTCAATATCGAAGACGAGCTGAAGCAGTCCTACCTCGACTACGCAATGAGCGTAATCGTCGGGCGGGCACTGCCCGATGCACGCGATGGCTTGAAGCCCGTGCACCGGCGTGTACTGTTCGCGATGAGTGAACTGGGTAACGACTGGAACAAGCCGTACAAGAAATCCGCCCGTGTGGTCGGTGACGTTATCGGTAAGTATCACCCGCACGGCGACACGGCCGTGTACGACACCATCGTTCGTATGGCCCAGCCATTCTCGCTGCGCTATCTGCTGGTAGACGGTCAGGGCAACTTCGGTTCGGTCGACGGCGACAACGCTGCGGCCATGCGATACACCGAAGTGCGCATGACCAAGCTGGCTCACGAGCTGCTGGCTGACCTGCACAAAGAAACCGTGGACTGGGTGCCGAACTACGACGGCACGGAAATGATCCCTGCGGTCATGCCGACCCGTATTCCCAATCTGTTGGTCAACGGCTCCAGCGGTATCGCCGTGGGCATGGCGACCAACATTCCGCCGCACAACCTCGGTGAAGTGATTGATGGTTGCCTGGCGCTGATCGACAACCCTGAAATTTCCATTGATGAACTGATGCAGTTCATCCCGGGCCCGGACTTCCCGACTGCCGCGATCATCAATGGTCGTGCCGGTATCGTCGAAGCCTATCGCACCGGTCGCGGTCGTATTTACATGCGTGCCCGCTCGATCGTTGAAGACATCGACAAGGTCGGTGGTCGTCAGCAGATCGTCATCACCGAGCTGCCGTACCAGTTGAACAAGGCCCGCCTGATCGAGAAGATCGCCGAGCTGGTTAAAGAGAAGAAGCTGGAAGGCATCACTGAGCTGCGCGACGAGTCCGACAAGGACGGTATGCGCGTTGTGATCGAGCTGCGTCGCGGCGAAGTGCCTGAGGTCATCCTCAATAATCTCTATGCCCAGACCCAGCTGCAAAGTGTTTTCGGTATCAACATCGTTGCACTGATCGATGGCCGTCCGCGCATCCTGAACCTCAAGGATCTGCTGGAAGCCTTCGTCCGCCACCGTCGCGAAGTAGTCACCCGCCGTACCGTTTTCGAACTGCGTAAAGCCCGTGAGCGTGGTCATTTGCTCGAAGGTCAAGCGGTTGCCCTTTCTAACATCGATCCGGTTATCGCCCTGATCAAAGCCTCGCCGACGCCTGCTGAAGCCAAGATCGGGTTGATTTCGACCCCTTGGGAATCCAGCGCAGTCGTGGAAATGGTCGAGCGCGCCGGTGCCGATTCCTGCCGTCCGGAAAACCTAGATCCGCAGTACGGTCTGCGTGACGGCAAGTATTTCCTGTCGCCTGAACAGGCTCAGGCCATTCTCGAATTGCGTCTGCACCGCCTGACCGGTCTTGAGCATGAAAAACTGCTCACCGAGTATCAGGAAATCCTCAGCCAGATCGGCGAACTGTTGCGCATCCTCAACAGCGCCGTGCGCCTGATGGAAGTGATCCGCGAAGAGCTGGAACTGATCCGCGTCGAGTACGGCGATGTTCGTCGCACTGAAATTCTCGATGCGCGTCTGGACCTGACCCTGGGCGACATGATTCCGGAAGAGGAACGCGTCGTTACGATTTCCCACGGCGGCTATGCCAAGACTCAGCCACTGGCGGTCTACCAGGCTCAGCGTCGAGGCGGTAAAGGTAAATCGGCTACTGGCATCAAGGATGAGGACTACATCGCTCACCTGCTGGTTGCCAACAGCCACACCACGCTGCTCATGTTCTCCAGCAAGGGCAAGGTGTATTGGCTCAAGACCTACGAGATTCCGGAAGCATCCCGCGCTGCCCGCGGCCGTCCGCTGGTCAATCTGTTGCCGCTGAGCGACGGCGAGTACATCACCACTATGTTGCCGGTCGACCTGGAAGCCATGCGCAAGCGGGCTGACGAGGAGGAGGCTGGTATCGAAGGTGAGCTCGACGACGCAGAGAACAGCAACGAGACCGAAGAAGAGCGTAAAGCGCGCATCAAGGCTGCAGACAAGAAGAAGGCTCCATTCATCTTCATGTCCACTGCCAACGGTACCGTGAAGAAAACTCCTTTGGTGGCCTTCAGTCGTCAGCGTAGCGTGGGTCTGATCGCGCTTGAGCTGGACGAAGGCGACATCCTGATCTCCGCAGCCATCACTGACGGCGAGCAGGAAATCATGCTGTTCTCCGACGGCGGCAAAGTAACGCGCTTCAAGGAGTCCGACGTTCGCGCCATGGGCCGTACCGCTCGCGGTGTGCGCGGCATGCGTCTGCCAGAAGGTCAGAAGCTGATTTCGATGCTGATCCCGGAAGAAGGCAGCCAGATCCTCACTGCCTCCGAGCGTGGTTATGGCAAGCGTACGGCGATTTCCGAGTTCCCTGAGTACAAACGTGGCGGTCAGGGCGTTATCGCCATGGTCAGCAACGAGCGTAACGGCCGTCTGGTCGGCGCGGTGCAAGTACTCGACGGCGAAGAAATCATGCTGATCTCCGATCAGGGCACGCTGGTTCGTACTCGTGTCGATGAAGTGTCCAGCCTGGGTCGTAATACCCAGGGTGTCACGCTGATCAAGCTGGCTAGCGACGAGAAACTGGTCGGTCTGGAGCGTGTGCAGGAACCTTCCGAAGTGGAAGGCGAAGAGCTGGTAATCGGTGAAGACGGCGAAATCATCGAAGGCGAAGCGCTGAGCATCGCTGACGAGGATGCCTCTGCCGACCTGCAAGCCGACGCTGCTTCGGACGACGAAGAACCGCAAAGTTAAGAGGGACCTGTAGGAGCTCACCGAGGTTACGAGGCCAGCGATAGCGGTATGTCTGATACAACGCCATCGCTGGCCTCGTAACCTCGGTGAGCTCCTACAGAAAAGATGTAGGTTCAAGCAACCCTGTGTTGTTTGACAGAAGTAGCCAAAGGCTGCGAACGGTTCTGAACTGTGTCGCGGCCTTTGCCATCTTCGACTCCAGATGACCCAAGCCTGAGAAAATCAGAGCGTAGTGAGAGTGGATATGAGCAAGCGAGCCTTTAACTTCTGCGCAGGTCCTGCTGCGCTTCCTGAAGCTGTTCTGCTGCGTGCCCAGGCGGAACTCTTGGACTGGCATGGCAAAGGCCTGTCCGTTATGGAAATGAGCCATCGCAGTGATGAGTTCACCTCCATCGCCAACAAGGCCGAGCAAGATTTGCGCGACCTGCTGACGATTCCCTCGAACTACAAAGTACTGTTTCTGCAGGGTGGTGCGAGCCAGCAGTTTGCTCAGATCCCTCTGAATTTGCTGCCTGAAAACGGCTCTGCCGACTATATCGATACAGGTATCTGGTCGCAGAAAGCCATTGAAGAAGCTTCGCGTTATGGTCACGTCAATGTGGCCGCCAGCGCCAAGCCTTACGATTATTTCGCCATTCCGGGCCAGAACGAGTGGAAGCTGTCCGCGGACGCTGCCTACGTTCATTACGCCCCGAACGAAACCATCGGCGGTCTGGAGTTTGACTGGATTCCGCAGACCGGTGATGTGCCGCTAGTAGCTGATATGTCTTCCGATATTCTGTCCCGTCCGGTAGACGTCTCGCGTTTCGGCATGATCTACGCCGGCGCCCAGAAAAACATCGGCCCGAGCGGTATCGTCGTCGTGATCATTCGCGAAGACCTGCTGGGTCGCGCCCGTTCGCTGTGCCCGACCATGCTCAACTACAAGGTCGCGGCTGATAACAGCTCGATGTACAACACGCCACCGACTCTGGCCTGGTACCTGTCCGGTCTGGTCTTCGAATGGCTGAAAGAGCAGGGTGGCGTCGAAGCTATCGGCAAGCTCAACGAAGTCAAAAAGCGCACGCTTTATGACTTCATTGATGCCAGCGGCCTGTACAGCAACCCGATCAACAAATCTGACCGCTCGTGGATGAACGTACCGTTCCGTCTTGCTGATGATCGTCTGGACAAGCCGTTCCTGGCGGGCGCTGATGCGCGCGGGCTGCTCAATCTCAAAGGTCACCGTTCGGTCGGTGGCATGCGTGCCTCTATTTATAATGCCGTGGACATCAACGCGATCAACGCGCTGGTGGCTTACATGGCAGAGTTCGAGAAGGAACACGGCTAATGTCCGAGCAAGAACTCAAGGCGCTGCGCGTCCGCATCGACAGCCTGGACGAAAAAGTCCTGGAGTTGATCAGCGAGCGTGCACGCTGTGCCCAGGAAGTAGCGCGGGTAAAAATGGCCAATCTGGCTGAAGGCGAAGTGCCGGTTTTTTACCGCCCAGAGCGTGAAGCCCAGGTGCTCAAGCGGGTCATGGAACGCAATCGTGGCCCATTGAGCAACGAAGAGATGGCGCGTCTGTTTCGCGAAATCATGTCCTCATGCCTGGCGCTGGAGCAGCCGCTGAAAGTCGCTTACCTCGGGCCTGAAGGTACCTTCACTCAGGCAGCAGCGATCAAGCATTTCGGTAACGCTGTTATCAGTCTGCCGATGGCGGCAATTGATGAAGTGTTCCGTGAAGTCGCTGCCGGTGCTGTGAATTTTGGCGTCGTGCCGGTGGAAAACTCCACCGAGGGCGCAGTCAATCACACGCTGGACAGCTTCCTTGAGCACGACATGGTGATCTGTGGCGAAGTCGAGCTGCGTATCCACCATCACTTGCTGATCGGTGAAAACACCAAGACCGAAAGCATCAGCCGCATCTACTCCCACGCTCAGTCGCTGGCACAGTGCCGCAAGTGGCTGGACGCGCATTACCCGAACGTCGAGCGGGTCGCAGTGGCGAGTAATGCCGAAGCCGCCAAGCGGGTGAAAGGTGAGTGGAACTCCGCAGCGATTGCCGGTGATATGAGTGCAAATCTCTACGGTTTGACGCGCATCGCTGAAAAAATCGAAGACCGTCCGGACAACTCCACACGGTTTTTGATTATCGGCAGTCAGGAAGTGCCGCCAACTGGCGACGACAAGACTTCAATCATCGTATCCATGAGCAACAAGCCGGGCGCTCTGCATGAATTGCTGGTGCCATTCCACGAGAACGGCCTGGATCTGACCCGCATCGAGACTCGCCCGTCGCGCAGCGGTAAATGGACCTACGTGTTCTTTATCGACTTCGTTGGTCACCATCGCGACCCATTGGTCAAAGCGGTGCTGGAGCGGATCAGTCAGGAAGCGGTGGCGCTCAAGGTGCTGGGTTCTTACCCGAAAGCGGTTCTCTGAGGATTGAGCTGATACCTGTATAAGCTCACGAGCAACGCGAGGCAGCGATAGCGCTTACGTCATCGCTGGCCTCGTAACTTCAGTGAGTTCCTACAGGATTTGGGTCAACTCAGAAGATTGCATTTGTTAACAGCAGCGGCCCTTTATCTCTGACATTGCGCTGTCGCGCGGCGAATAATGGACCTGTAGGAGCGCACTCGCACCGCGAGGCCGCGATAGCGGTGTATCAGACAGGACGCCATCGCTGCCTCGCGGTGCTCGTGAGCTCCTACAGATAATTGTTCCAATTCAGAAGATTGCATTTTGTTTATAAGAGGTTAGCGACACATGACTGGCGACTTCCTCGCACTGGCTCAGCCGGGTGTGCAAAAACTTTCGCCTTATGTTCCGGGTAAGCCTGTGAACGAGCTGGCACGCGAGTTGGGCATCGATCCCGCAAAGATCATCAAGCTGGCGAGCAACGAAAACCCGTTGGGCCCAAGCCCCAAAGCGCTTAGCGCGATTCGCGACGAATTGGCCGAGCTGACGCGTTATCCGGATGGCAATGGCTTCGAGCTGAAAAAGCGCCTCTCAGAACGCTGTGGTGTGCAGATCGATCAAGTAACGCTGGGCAACGGTTCCAACGATATCCTTGAGTTGGTCGCCCGTGCGTACCTGGCTCCGGGTCTTAATGCAGTATTCAGCGAATTCGCTTTCGCGGTTTACCCGATTGTTACCCAGGCGATCGGTGCCACGGCTCGCGTCACGCCCGCCAAGGATTGGGGGCATGATCTGCACGCAATGCTGGCGGCGATTGATGACGATACCCGAGTGGTATTTATCGCCAACCCCAACAACCCGACCGGAACCTGGTTTGGGCCGGACGCGCTGAGCCAGTTCCTCGCCGCAGTCCCAGAGCATGTGCTGGTGGTGCTGGACGAGGCCTATATCGAATACGCCCAGGGCGGCGATCTGCCCGACGGCCTCGATTATCTGGCTGCTCATCCGAATCTGCTCGTTTCGCGCACCTTCTCTAAGGCCTACGGTCTGGCGTCATTGCGCGTGGGTTACGGCTTGTCGTCCCCGGCAGTGGCGGATGTGTTGAACCGCGTGCGCCAGCCTTTCAACGTCAACAGCCTTGCTTTGGCCGCCGCTTGCGCCGCGCTGGATGACGTTGAATATCTGACTCAAAGCCGCCAGTTGAACGAAGTCGGCATGGAGCAGCTTGAGGGTGGCTTGCGCTTGCTTGGGCTGAGCTGGATTCCATCCAAAGGCAATTTCATTGCCGTCGACATTGGGCGTGACAGTGCTCCGGTTTATCAAGGGCTGCTGCGCGAGGGTGTGATTGTTCGCCCGGTCGCCGGCTACGGTATGCCCAATCATCTTCGTGTGAGTATCGGTTTGTTGGAAGAAAACACTCGTTTCCTTGAAGCGTTGGCCAGGGTTCTGGCACGTGATTGATGTCATCTCAGTGAAATCAAACCAGCCTATTATGCGGCGCTTGGTGGTTGTGGGTCTCGGTCTGATTGGCGGGTCTTTCGCCAAAGGCATTCGGGAAAGTGGTTTGTGCGGTGAGGTAGTCGGCGTTGATCTCGACCCCCAATCGCGCAAGTTAGCTGTCGAGCTGGGCGTTGTGGATCGCTGCGAAGTCGATCTGGCGGTGGCCTGTCGCGATGCCGACGTGATTCAGCTCGCTGTGCCGATCCTTGCGATGGAAAAAGTGCTGGCGCTGCTGGCGACCTTCGATCTGGGCGATGCAGTGCTGACGGATGTTGGCAGTGCCAAGGGCAACGTAGTCAACGCTGCGCGTCTGGCGTTTGGCGGGATGCCTTCGCGATTTGTGCCAGGACACCCGATTGCTGGCTCTGAGCAGAGCGGAGTCGAAGCGTCCAATGCGCAGTTGTTCAAGCGGCACAAAGTAATACTCACGCCACTGCCCGAGACTGATCCGAAAGCTCTGGCAGTTGTCGATCGACTCTGGTCCGAACTGGGTGCTGACGTGGAACACATGGAGGTCGAACGTCACGATGAGGTGTTGGCCGCAACCAGTCATTTGCCTCATCTATTGGCATTCGGTCTGGTGGACTCGTTGGCCAAACGTAACGAAAATCTCGATATCTTCAGATACGCGGCCGGTGGCTTTCGCGATTTCACGCGCATTGCCGGTAGCGATCCGGTGATGTGGCACGACATCTTTCTGGCCAACCGCGAGGCTGTGTTGCGCACTCTGGATACCTTTCGAACGGATTTGGATGCGCTGCGTGACGCGATGGTGGCGGGTGATGGTCATCAGTTGCTGGGTGTGTTCACCCGCGCCCGCGTTGCCCGTGAGCATTTCGGCAAGATCCTTGCCCAGCGTGCTTACGTAGAGCCAGTGGCGGCCGAGGATCTGGTCTTTATCGCCAGTCCTGGTGGTCGGGTTTCAGGTCAGGTCCGTGTGCCGGGGGACAAGTCCATCTCCCATCGCTCGATCATGCTGGGCTCGTTGGCTGAGGGTACGACAGAAGTCGAAGGCTTCCTCGAAGGCGAGGATGCACTGGCGACGCTGCAAGCGTTCCGCGATATGGGGGTGGTGATTGAAGGACCGCATCACGGTCGTCTGACTATTCACGGTGTTGGGCTGCATGGGCTCAAGTCTGCGCCTGGGCCGATTTATCTGGGTAACTCCGGTACGTCAATGCGCCTGCTGGCGGGTTTGCTGGCTGCGCAGAGTTTCGACAGCACATTGATCGGCGATGCTTCGCTTTCCCGGCGTCCAATGGGCCGAGTGGCTGAGCCGTTGCGGGCAATGGGCGCAGTGATTGAAACCGCTGCCGAGGGGCGTCCGCCTTTGAAGATCAAAGGCGGGCAGACGCTCAATGGCTTGACCTATGAAATGCCCATTGCCAGCGCACAGGTTAAATCGTCGCTGTTGTTAGCCGGCCTTTATGCGCAGGGCACAACGACAGTGATCGAGCCGGCACCTACGCGAGACCACACGGAGCGTATGCTGCGAGGCTTCGGTCACTCGGTGACGATTGATGGTGCAAAGGTTTCGCTGGAGTCTGAATCTGGATTGAGGGCTGCGCGTATCGAAGTGCCCGCGGACATTTCGTCAGCAGCATTCTTTATGGTGGCCGCGTCCATTGCCGAGGGTTCCAACCTGTTGCTCGAACATGTCGGCATTAACCCCACGCGCACAGGTGTCATCGATATCCTGCGTCTGATGGGGGCCGACATCACGTTGGAAAATCAGCGTGAGGCGGGTGGTGAACCTGTGGCTGACGTGCGTGTGCGCTCGGCGTCACTCAGCGGAATTGAAATCCCGCAGGAGCTGGTACCGCTGGCGATTGATGAGTTTCCGGTGATCTTCGTGGCCGCTGCTTGTGCTCAAGGTCGCACGGTGTTGCGGGGCGCGCAGGAGTTGCGAGTCAAGGAGTCGGATCGTATTCAAGCCATGGCCGACGGTCTGTTAAAGCTGGGCGTCAGTGTCGAGCCTACGCCGGACGGCATTATCATTGACGGCGGTCAGATAGGTGGTGGTGTGGTTGATGCCCAGGGCGATCACCGTATTGCCATGGCTTTCAGTGTTGCGGCGCTGCGTGCAACAGCGCCGATTCAGATCCATGATTGTGCGAACGTCGCTACGTCGTTCCCAAATTTTCTCGCGCTTAGCGCTCAAGTCGGCATGCGTGTAGCGCAAGAGGGGCAGTTGTGAAAATTCAAGCACCGGTTATTACCATTGACGGACCTAGCGGTTCCGGGAAGGGCACAGTTGCAGGGCTGTTGGCTAAACGCCTCGGCTGGTGTCTGCTCGATTCCGGCGCGCTGTATCGCTTGCTGGCGTTCGCCGCTCGCAATCATGGCGTGGACCTGACCAATGAGGAGGCCCTGAAATTGCTGGCTGCGCATCTGGATGTGCAGTTCGAAACCGGCATTGAAGGGCAGGAGCAGCGGATTATTCTGGAGGGTGAGGACGTTACTCACTCGATTCGTAATGAGCAGATCGGCAGCGGCGCTTCGCAAGTGGCTTCATTGCCTGCGGTGCGTGACGCATTGCTGCAACGCCAACGTGCTTTTCAGGAAGAGCCAGGCCTTGTCGCAGACGGTCGCGACATGGGAACCGTCGTGTTTCCGGACGCGCCGCTGAAGATTTTTCTGACCGCCAGCGCCGAGGAGCGTGCCCGTCGACGTTACTTGCAGTTGAAGGCCAAGGGCGATGATGTTAGTCTGTCGAGTCTGCTAGATGAGATAAGTGCACGCGACGAGCGTGACACCCAGCGAGCGGTAGCCCCGCTCAAGCCAGCGCACGACGCTATTCAGCTGGATTCTACCGAATTGTCCATCGAGCAGGTGCTGGAACGCATTCTGAGTGAAATCGCGCTTCGCGATATTGCCGGGTGACAAAGAAGCATGTGGGAGACCAGAAATAGTCCCGCAGGCTTTCTTTTACTTGAACGTAACCCACGTTGTCTGGAACGTGGCAGATGGGCGTATCCTTCGCCCTTGATCAACAGGAATTAAAATGAGCGAAAGCTTTGCAGAACTTTTTGAAGAAAGCCTAAAGACCCTCAACCTTCAGGCCGGTTCGATCATCACCGCTATCATCGTTGATATCGATTACCAGGCAGGCTGGGTGACGGTTCATGCCGGTCTGAAATCTGAAGGCCTGATCCCGCTGGAACAGTTCCACAACGACGCTGGCGATCTGACTATCAAGATCGGCGACGAAGTTCACGTTGCGCTGGACGCGGTAGAAGACGGCTTTGGCGAAACCAAGCTGTCCCGCGAAAAAGCCAAGCGTGCCGAGTGCTGGATTGTTCTGGAAGCGGCTTTCGCAGCTGAAGAAGTGGTCAAGGGCGTTATCAACGGTAAGGTTAAAGGCGGCTTCACTGTCGACGTTAACGGCATCCGTGCGTTCCTGCCTGGTTCTTTGGTCGACGTCCGCCCAGTGCGCGACACGACTCACCTGGAAGGCAAAGAGCTCGAGTTCAAGGTCATCAAGCTGGACCAGAAGCGCAACAACGTTGTTGTTTCGCGTCGCAGCGTGCTGGAAGCCGAGAACAGTGCCGAGCGCGAAGCTCTGCTCGAGTCCCTGCAGGAAGGTCAACAAGTCAAAGGTATCGTCAAGAACCTCACCGATTACGGCGCATTCGTCGATCTGGGTGGCGTCGATGGCCTGCTGCACATCACCGACATGGCCTGGAAGCGCATCAAGCATCCATCGGAAATCGTCAATGTTGGCGATGAGATCGATGTAAAAGTGCTGAAGTACGATCGCGAGCGCAATCGTGTTTCCCTGGGTCTGAAGCAACTGGGCGAAGACCCATGGGTTGCTATCAAGGCTCGTTACCCGGAAAGCACTCGCGTAACTGCGCGTGTTACCAACCTGACCGACTACGGCTGCTTCGCAGAGCTGGAAGAAGGCGTGGAAGGCCTGGTACACGTTTCCGAAATGGACTGGACCAACAAAAACATCCACCCTTCGAAAGTCGTGCAAGTCGGCGACGAAGTGGAAGTTATGGTTCTGGACATCGACGAAGAGCGCCGTCGTATCTCCCTCGGCATCAAACAGTGCAAATCTAACCCATGGGAAGATTTCTCTGGCCAGTTCAACAAGGGCGATAAAATCTCCGGCACCATCAAGTCGATCACCGATTTCGGTATCTTCATTGGTCTGGACGGCGGCATCGACGGCCTGGTTCACCTGTCCGACATCTCCTGGAACGAAGTGGGCGAAGAAGCCGTACGTCGCTTCAAGAAGGGCGACGAGCTCGACACAGTGATCCTGTCTGTTGATCCAGAGCGTGAGCGTATCTCGCTGGGTATCAAGCAACTGGAAAGCGATCCGTTCTCCGAGTACGTCACTGTCAATGACAAAGGCGCAATCGTTCGCGGTATCGTTAAAGAAGTTGACGCAAAAGGCGCCATCATCACTCTAGCCGACGACATCGAAGCTTCCCTGAAAGCCTCCGAAATCAGCCGTGACCGCGTTGAAGACGCGCGTAACGTTCTGAAAGAAGGCGAAGAGATCGAAGCCAAGATCATCAGCGTTGACCGCAAGAGCCGCGTGATCAGCTTGTCCATCAAGTCAAAAGACGTTGAAGATGAGAAAGAAGCGATCCAGAGCCTGCGTAGCAAGCCTGAGACCGCAGAAAACACTGGTCCTACCACTCTTGGTGACCTGTTGCGTGCTCAAATGGAAAAGCAGAACTAAGTTCTGACTGACCATTAGAAAAAGGGCGACTTCGGTCGCCCTTTTTTGTGGGCGCTATTCCTATAGTTGAATGGCTATCGGTTTCAGAGGCTCTCAAGGCTCCGTCGCATGCCGTTATCTATTTATTGTGTGGGAGGCCGTGATTTGACTGTTACTGATCCTGAATTGCCCTCTGGGCGGCTCCGGTTAGATTTTGCATGTATGTGCTGAACTGCTTGCAATACGCGGCCTGGCGCATTGGAGTCAATATGTCTCTAAAGTGACCGACTCAGAAAAGTCAATACACGGGCTGTTCAAATTCATCTGGTCATGCTAAAACCTTCGGAGCGCTTATCTAGCTGCTTGAAAAAGAAGGGAAAAATATGACGAAGTCGGAGTTGATCGAACGAATTGTCACCCATCAAGGGCTGCTCTCATCCAAAGATGTCGAGTTGGCTATCAAGACTATGCTTGAGCAAATGTCCCAGTGTCTGGCGACGGGCGACCGCATCGAGATTCGTGGGTTTGGCAGCTTCTCTCTGCATTACCGTGCTCCCCGAGTAGGGCGTAACCCCAAGACCGGCCAGTCGGTCAGCCTTGACGGCAAATTCGTACCGCATTTCAAGCCGGGTAAAGAGTTGCGTGATCGCGTAAACGAAGACGAAGAAGAGGGGCTCCTGGCCTCCCGATAGGAGAAGCAAATGCGGATGTTCACACGAGTAATTGCGGCCTTGGTCGCGCTGTTGCTCATCGTGTCGACGATCGTTTTCATTCTGGAGAATCAACAGAAGGTCGCATTGGTCTTTTTGGGTTGGTCCTCGCCTGAACTGTTCCTTGCTGTGCCCATCATCGTCGCGTTGCTTGTAGGCATGCTCATCGGTCCCGTCCTGGGCTGGGCGGCTGGCGCGAGAAGAAAGCGTAAACTTTCTCGTGGTTCGATTTAGGTCACCCATCCAATTGTAGGCTTACTCGCCTCTTTAAAAACTCACTTTGGTGCGCCCCGGCTAAAGTGGATTTTTCTGTGTCTGATAAAACCGTAATTGGTTTATTTCGTAATTAATTTTTCATTTTTTAGTTTGCTATGTCTGATTATTCAACATGGCATGTAGGTGTGCGCGCGTTTAGTGGTAGGAAAACGCTACTATCTTTGTCGGAGTGATAACAAAGAGTTGTAGGAAGGTTGGTGAGTTAGTTTTCAAAGTAAGCGGTTATTCAGTGTTTTCAAGGGTTAGCCATTTTGCTATGGGGTTGCTTGCCGCTTTCTTCAATGTTTGTCAATGCTTGTGAAATGTTTTGTTGGGCGCAGAATAGGTGCAGTCATTGACCGCTATATAACAGGTCGATTGAGTGTGATGCCCTTGTATATTTTTGGGGGAACATAAGTTTAGATCAGGCTAGAGGGTATTCATGAGTTATCCAGAAGTCATTCATCATGGCGGTGTCAGTAGTATTACTGGTTCCTGCCATCAGTTACTGGCTGATGAATTAAATAGTCTGCTTATTGATTGTGGGCTGCGTCTCGATGGGGATTCATTCTCTAGCTCAACGTCAGATCTATTTGACAATTTTAAGTCCGAAAGCATAAAAGCACTGATTCTTACTCATGTGCACGTTGATCATGTAGGACGCATCCCGGATCTACTCGCGGCGGGTTACAGGGGGCCGATAATATGCAGTGAGCCTTCAGAGCGAATGCTGCCGATTACTCTCGAAGATGCTTGTAAGCATCAGTTTGGTCATGACACAAAGCGCATTGATCAATGCCTCGCGCTCGTCGCTGCGCAGACAATAGGTTTACCGTTCGATACTTGGTATCCGCTCGTTGACTCCGCTGAGCTTGTTATCAGAGTACGACTGCAGCGTGCGGGCCATATCCTGGGATCTGCCTATGTAGAGTGCGATGTTCGGTATCCGTCTGAGCAGCGAGATAGGCGCATCGTCTTTTCCGGCGACCTGGGCTCCAGCCATAACCCTATCCTTCGTAATCCTGAGCCTCCGGCTCGGGCTGATCTCATGGTACTTGAGAGTACTTATGGAGATCGTCTCCATGAAGATCGGGGCAGTCGCCAGGCGCGCCTTGAGCAGGTTATTGATAAGGCGTTAGCTGATCACGGAACAATTCTGGTTCCCGCTTTCAGCATCGGCCGAACTCAAGAGCTGTTGTTTGAAATTGAAGACATCCTGCGTCGCAAAGCGCTTGTCGAGGACCATGACCGCGAGTCACAGAATCTTGATGCTACCGGTCTACCCGTTGAGTGGCCTCAGTTACCTATCATCCTCGACTCCCCGCTGGCAAGTCGCTTTACGGCGGTTTATCAGGAGTTCGGTGACTATTGGAATGATGAGGCTCAGGACCGCTTGGGTCAGGGTCGAAAGCCTCTTGGCTTCAAGCAACTCATCGTTGTGGACAGTCACGACAAGCATCTGCAGGTAGTTAATTACCTGTCCAGTACTGGCCGTCCTGCGATCGTGATAGCGGGTAGCGGCATGTGCTCTGGCGGGAGGATCGTGAATTACCTCAAAGCGATGCTCGGTGATGCCCGGCACAACGTGGTGTTCGCTGGCTATCAAGCTAAAGGTACGCCAGGTGCCGCGATCCAGAAATACGGTCCGTCAGGTGGTTATGTTGAGCTGGATAAAGACCGTTTCAGCATAAAGGCTGGCATCACCACTGTGGGCGGCTACTCGGCACATGCGGATCAGCAGGAGTTAGTGAGTTTTGTGACTGGCATGGATCAATGGCCTGAGGAAATTCGGCTGGTGCATGGTGAACCTCACGCCAAGGACACATTGGCAAATCTGTTAAGACGTAAGTACTCGTTAAAGTCCAGACGGTTGAAGCTGGATATCCCAGGGCGTAAAGACTGAGAAGAATAATCGGTTTTCGTATTTGAATGACCAAGGTAGGGGTGTTACAGGCATGTTGGCTATAAAGGGGGTATATGCAGCCCGCGAGTGGTCCTTTTCTGTCTATATAATATTTGCCGCTTGTATTCTGGTTGTATTTGGCAGTATGCGTGATTTTGTAGGGGCGGCAGGTTATTGGGCAATGTGGGCAGGTATTGGTATTTGTGGCCTACTTAACATCATACGCAGTTATAGCGGAGTTCTTGTTGAAAAAAGGTTTACTTGGGTCTGTAGCGCACACGCCATTTTTTTGTCAGGATTTGTAATCGCTGCAGTAGTTAATTCGGATACCTATACCTGGTACCAGCTTGCAAAGCTTCTGTGTATTTTTTTGATTTTTGTCGTGTTGTTTATTAATGCCCGTAAATTGTCGGGTCGAGCGGCTTATGAGATGTGTAGCGTTTTGATATATTTGGCGTTCACGATATTTATACTGTGTAAGTATGTGTTCACTGAGTACTATGTTTCCTTCGGTGGAAGGCAGGGTAGTCGCTTCGCGTATCCCGGAGTGCTGTGGAAAACAGTGGTTTTTTTTTCGGGCCTGGTTCTCGTCAAGATCTTATATGACTCTAAAAAAAGCGCTTGTGACTTTTTAGTGCTGGGAATGGCTATATACCTGTTGCTGATGGATGCAAGTCGCACCGGGCTTTTGCTGGCAGTGGTCATTTATGGAGGACTCATTTTTTCAAGGTACAAGCTGGCCGCTTTAAAAGCACTGGCGGTTCTATTGTTAATGGCTCTCTCGGTTTATACGTTGACTCTGGCCGTTGATGGCCTGGATGAAGGTCTGAAAGGCAAATATCCTATCGTTTTTGATCGTTTTTTTGTAACGGATAAAACTCGGTACCGCCTGCTGTCGGTAGGACTCGAGCATGCTGAGAACTGCTTTATCTTCGGCTGTGGTTTCGGGAGCGCTGTCGCCCTCAAGGCCGGAGAGGCGTTGGTTGTTCATAACGCCTATCTGGCCGCGCTAGGTGAGTTGGGGATTGTAGGCTTCGCAGGTTTCACATTACTTATGTTAATGCCTGTCATTTTTTTTGTGGGTAGGCAAACTGCGAGAACTGGGGGCGCTGATCTTCAGAGCAAGCTTGGGTTAGTAGCGATGCTTGGTGGGTTGGGTTATGGGCTTTCGATGATGCTTCATCCAATGAGCTCTGAGCTATCAGAGTGGGGGATCTGGATAATCATGATCGCTTGGCAGTCTGCAGCGTATTCATCGAGCGATGCTGCATCAGTTTTTGATAAGAGAATACTTTGAAGAAGCTGGCGCATAACGTCACCCTGCTATTCGTTGCGCAGGCCGCGGGGTACCTTATTCCCATATTTGAAATACCAATACTGGCAAGGTCGTTAGGACCTGAAGCATATGGAAAGCTGGTAATAGTTCAAGCTTTGGCACTGCTGGCATCATTGTTTGTAGAGTATGGTTTCGGAGTCAGTGCTGCGAGGCAAATAGCGTTAGTAAACGGAGAGCGACATAGGATTAGTGACATATTTGGACAGGTTATGTCCGCAAAGCTGATGCTTTCCGGAGTAATTATTGTGCTCTTTTTTTTCTGGTTGATAGTTCAAGAGCATGCCGTGTTGGAAACCCGTTTGGTAGGATTCGGGGTGCTGTATTTCCTGGCTTTTGGATTGAGCCCTATGTGGTTGTTTCAGGGGTTAGAGCAATTATCCATGATCACTTTGGTAGATCTGGTGCTCAGAGGCTCCGGATTGTTATTACTGTTTGGCCTCGTTAAGCATCAAGGGGATTATGATCTCGCTCTGGGGATACTGGCGACAGTAAGTATATTGAACACGTTGGGAGGCTTTTATCTATGTGAAAAATGGGTATGTGGAGTGTCTCTGACGTGTAGCGGCGGTTTCTCACAACTCAAAACCGGCTTCCATATTTTTATTTACAAAGGGGCAGGTAACGCATTAATGAACGCGGGGGGACCGTTGGTATCGTTGTTCGTTGGAGTCCAGGCATTGGCTTACTTCGCTGCTGCCGAAAAAGTGGTTAGAAGCCTGGTCGGGTTGTCTGCACCTGTTTTGACGGGAGTCTTCCCCTACCTTAGCAGGTTGGGGGTGAACAACAGTCGATCAGCTGTCTCGTCCTGT
The DNA here is from genome assembly GCF_040224095.2 of Pseudomonas caspiana. NCBI lineage: Bacteria > Pseudomonadati > Pseudomonadota > Gammaproteobacteria > Pseudomonadales > Pseudomonadaceae > Pseudomonas > Pseudomonas caspiana. Next base: position 1,352,673 of record NZ_CP167995.1, read on the forward strand.
CTAGTGATTGTTGCTGTTTTTTTTGTCGGCGGAGTTTTGCTCGCCCTGTTAGCCGTCCTGTTTGGTCGTAGAGGGTTGGCCTTATTACTGGGTAGCGGGTTTGAAACCGCTGCTGACTTGTTGATTATTTTTGTCTGGATCATCCCTTTCAGGCTGGCTAACCATGCAATGGGTCTTACAGGTCTTATCGTTATGGGCAGGCAAAAGCTACTGGCCAACCTGACGTTGATGAGTTCTTTTTGCGCTGTTGTGTGCTCTGCCATCCTGGCTGGGGTGTACGGGGCTATGGGAGTGATCATTGGATTCATCATCGCAGAAGTGATGCTGTTTGTTTTGTTGGTATTTATCGTTATCAACCTGTGGCTTGCAGAGTCGCGAGAAGTTAATGACTGTGTCCCCCCATGATTGAATGGATGAACATGATATCTGTATTGACAACTACATTTAATCGCGCGCACACCCTAAGGCGCCTGTTCGACAGCTTGGTTGCTCAAGATAACGCCCGCTTTGAATGGGTGGTTGTTGACGACGGTAGTAGCGATGGAACTGAGGAGCTGCTAGGAAACTTTGCGCAAGATGGGCGCATTAGCTTACGTGTGGTCAAGCAGTCCAACGCTGGAAAGCACCTGGCGATTAACGTCGGTGTGGAGGCAGCATCAGGCAACTGGATATTTATCGTCGATAGCGATGACATGCTTACCCCTGACGCTATCAGCAAGGTTTATGACGGAATTGATAGAGCCAGAGATAGTTTACTCTTGGGAATATGTTTTCGTAGAGGTGACTTTGAGGGGGGCGTGATTGGTGTGAAAGTTATGGCTGAGAAATCTGAATTTTCTTACATGCATAGCACAGAGGCTGGATGTTTTTATCAGGGCGATCTTGCTTATATATTTAAAAAGCAAGCACTACTTGATCATCCATTTCCCGCATTTGAAGAAGAGAACTTTGTACCTGAGCTTTTAATTTGGAACGAAATCGCCGATGTTGGGAAAATTGCCTATTTTCACCGAGATATTATTTATCTTTGTGAGTATCTAGCGGATGGATATACCAGGAATTTTAGTGTCAATCTCAGGCGAAATCCTAAAGGGTTTGGCGCGTTCTACAGGCAGCAATTTTTTCGTGAAACCACGGCTATCGGCAGACTAAAAAAAGCAGTGCGATATCTGCAGTGTATTTACTACGCAAAGAAACGGACTTGGGGCAAGTGAGAATTCTATATGTGATCACCAGTCTTGACGTGGGCGGTGCTGAGCGTCAGGTTATGGATATTGCTCGGCGCATGGCAAAAGACCACGAAATTTGCATTTGTTACCTCACTGGCGAACAAGCTCTCTCGACGCAAGACGCGCCGATCCAGGTAGAGGCTCTTGGAATGCGTAAGGGTATCGCCAGCTTTTTTTCTGGTTATTTTAAACTTCGGTTCCTCGTTCGTAAGTTTCGTCCCGACGTAGTTCATAGCCATATGGTGCATGCCAATATTCTGGCCCGGTTAGTGCGCCTTTCATTGCGCTTTCCCGTGCTGGTTTGTAGTGCGCACAGTACATTTGAGGGTGGAAGGCTACGGATGCTCGCGTATCGCCTCACCGACTGTTTTGCGGATCTGACAACTAATGTTAGTCACGATGCCGTTAAGGCGTTCGAGGCACAAGGCGCGGTACGCAAAGATTCCATGCGCGTTGTGCATAATGGTATCGATACTGATTTATTCAGGTTCGATCCTAAAGCGCGTGCGCAAATAAGGTTGGAACATGGCGTCAAAGATTCCGATACACTAATTCTTGCGGTCGGTCGGCTCGTAGCAGCCAAGGACTACCCGAATTTGCTGACCGCTTATTCCCTGCTAAAAAAAGGTGGAGTATCAACCAGGTTGTGGATTGTCGGTGAGGGATGCGAAAGAAAAGATCTGGACAAGCTAACAAAAAAATTAGAATTGCAGCACGATGTTTCGTTTATGGGCATTAGGCATGATATCGCTTTGCTTTATAATGCTGCAGATCTCTATGTTCTGTCTTCTGCCTGGGAGGGTTTGCCGCTTGTCGTCGCAGAGGCTATGGCAACAGAACGTTTAGTTGTTGCAACTGATTGTGGTGGAGTACGGCAACTTGTTGGTGCGAACGCTGTTCTAGTGCCACCTGGAAATCCCGAACTCTTGGCTCTGGGGATAGGCAGAGCGCTAGAGTTATCACCGGAAGAGAAAACATCGCTCGGTACAAAAGCGCGCTCCAGAATCATTGAAGAGTTCTCACTCCGCAGTACAGTGGCCGCATGGCAGATGATCTATACGAGTTTATGCGCTGATCATTAAATCACTCGAGTGAGCCCGTTTCTTGGGAAGTTGTAATGCCGTACATGCATGTCGATAAGACAAGGAAATAAGTATGAAGGTTGCGCTGATTGGCACCACCGCTGACTATGTTTTGAATTTTCGCTCGTCGCTTATTTCAGACCTAGTTGAGAGGGGGCATACGGTTTATGTTTTCGCTCTTGATTATTGCGTCCGCACTCGTGGTGAAATATCCGAGCTCGGTGGTGTGCCGATGAGCTATACATTTAGTCGCTCAGGTCTGAACGTTTTGGCTGATGCAGTTAATACCCTCAGGCTGTCGGCTCAATTAAAAAAATTAGCGCCTGATGTTGTTTTTTCGTATTGCACCAAGCCCGTTATATTCGGAACCGTTGCGGCCGTACTTGCCGGTGTAAAGAACCGTGTCGGAATGCTTGAAGGTCTGGGGTATGCCTTCACTTACGATCCTCGAGGAAGGGGGGGTAGGAAAGCCCTGGTGCGTCAGGCTCAGCTGCTGCTGTATAGACTTACGCTTCCGCTCCTTAGGCGTGTCATATTTTTGAACATGGACGACCCCAAGGATTTGCTGCAAAAGCATAACTTGAGGGTCAGGAATCTCTCAGTGCTGGGGGCGATTGGTCTTGATCTGAGTGCCTACACCTATTCAAAGCCGTCGACCAATCCGGTCCGGTTTATCTTTATCGGCCGATTACTCGCAGAAAAAGGCGTACATGAATACGTAGAGGCAGCACGTCTGGTCAAGCTTCGCCACCCGCTTGCGGAATTTGTGATGCTCGGCGGGCTTGATGAGTGCAATCCCAGCGGCATTTCTTCGGAGAGGCTCGCGGAGCTTGTCGACAAAGGCGTGGTAATACATCCGGGACATGTGCAAAACGTGAATGAGTGGCTAAGCCGATCAAGCGTGTTCGTATTGCCATCTTACAGGGAGGGCTTTCCACGAAGTACTCAGGAGGCAATGGCCATAGGACGACCTGTCATCACAACTGATATGCCAGGGTGTAGAGAGACCGTCGTCGATGGGAAAAATGGTTTTCTGATCCCGCCTTGGTGTGCCTCAACGTTGGCCGAAAAAATGATCTATTTCATCGAGCACCCCGAGCAGGTCGAGATCATGGGGTTGGCAAGCTATGCGATAGCCCAGGAGAAATTTGATGTGCGGAAGGTTAATGCGCGGTTGATTGAGTTTTTGACGTGATTTCGTGAAGGCTGAATGCTTGATTTTGCATGCGTGCTCGAAGAGGCTTTTAGTTTTCTTGTTATGGCACAGGTAGCCCGCGTGACAGATGTTTTAGGGTCCCAATCTCGACATGGTTTTGGATCAAGCTATCCCTATTCGGTTACTATTGGAAAAGGAATCACCTCTTGAGCTGTGGTTCTATGGAATCCTGAACGAGTTCTGCAAGTGCAGCCGTGCGATTCATTCAATGGTTATATTTTGCGCTGAGCAGTCGTATGCGTCTCTCTTATCTATCGAACAGTCCCCTATCTGCATCGGTCGCCAATGCAGTACATGTCATGAATATTTGTGCGTGCTTCGCTGAAGACGGCCACGAGGTGGTATTGCACGGCAAATGCAGTCAGGAGGATGTGCCTGGCCTTTACGCGCGATATGGCGTGCCGACAACGTTTCAGATAAAAGGCGTCGCTCCGTCAAGATTTGGACGCTTGGGTGTGATTGCTTACGGTGCGAGGCAAGCGCTGCATGCGAGATTTGTCGTTAAGCCTGACATGGCTTACGCGCGTTGCCTCTTGTCTGCAGCGTTCGCCGCTGCGTTGCGGATGAACTTGGTTCTTGAGCTTCATGAGATTCCGCAGGGGCGTCTCTTGTCGCGTCTCCTGCGGTGGTTGCTGGTGAGCCGTTATGTCAGGCGCGTAGTCGTCATTTCTGATGGGTTGCTGGAAGATCTGCACGCCGCTTTCCCTGGAGCGCGAAAAAAGGATTGTGTGGTTGCTCACGACGGCGCCAGCATACCGTCAATTTTTGTCCCGAAAACACTCCCTCCTACCAACGGATGCAATGTGGGGTATGCCGGGGGATTGCGCTCAGGGAATGGGGTTGAACTCATACTGGAATTGTCGACACGGTTTCCCGGTCACTCTTTCCACATCGTAGGCGGGGGGGAGGATGAAATCGCGGCGTGGAAACGACTGCAGAAAAGCGCAAACGTGCACTGGCATGGAAGACTGCCACCCGCACAGGTTCACGGTTTTCTGGCTGCCTGCGACATACTTCTGGCGCCTTATCAGCATGGTCCCAAGACTGCCAGCGGGCGAGATACTAGCCGTTGGATGTCACCATTGAAAATATTCGAATACATGGCTTCCGGTGTGCCGATGGTTGTTTCTGATTTTCCGGTTCTGAGGGAAGTTCTTGATCAGGAGATGGCTATGATGGTTGAGCCTGAGGACACTGCTGGCTGGGAGCAGGCAATAGCACAGCTTGCTAAGTTTCCTGAGCGTCGAGCTCAGATCGGAGCAGCGGCGTTCGCTGCTTATGAGGAAAATTACACTTGGCTAGCCAGATCCCGTCGAGTGCTCGAGGGCGTGCAGCGTTGATGTGCTTGTCTGCCGATTTTTGAAGGTATAAGCCGCAGCCTGGCAAGTTGGAAAGGAAAGTGTTGATTGATGTCAAAATGGTGTCTGTCCGTAGTCAGTCCAGATACATTGCGTTTAAAATGACCGCCTAGTCGCACACTTTTCCGCCCTGAGCTTTACCTTCGCTGGTCTGGATCTGACGATCCTGTCGTATTGGTGTACCCTTGCTCACCCTGTTTATGTGTCCTTGCGATGACGTCGTACTCCCTGTGGGGCGGTGCATTAAGGGCATGTATTTATTGCTGATATGGAATTTCGATCTGCTCATGACGCTCAATTTGAATGAAGTTCGCTTAGGTATCATTGGCCTTGGTTATGTAGGGCTACCTTTGGCGGTTGAGTTCGGCAAGCAGTTTTCAGTGATTGGCTTCGATATCAGTCAGGCCAGAATCCAGGCGCTCCAAGCTGGACACGACAGCACTCTGGAAGTTGAAGATGCAGAGCTGGCCCAATCGCATCAATTGAGCTTCAGCAGTGATTCGCAAGCTCTTCGCTCTTGTAACGTTTTTATCGTTACCGTACCAACGCCTATCGATGAGCATAAGAAGCCAGATCTGAACCCTTTGATCCGGGCCTCCGAAACAATCGGCAAGGTACTCAAACGTGGCGATGTGGTCATTTATGAATCGACGGTCTACCCCGGTGCGACTGAAGAGGATTGTGTTCCCGTACTTGAGCGTGTGTCAGGCCTGAAATTCAATCAGGATTTCTACGCTGGCTACAGCCCCGAGCGGATCAATCCCGGCGATAAAGAGCATCGCCTGCCCTCGATTAAAAAAGTGACTTCAGGTTCGACCGCCGAGGTGGCTGAGTTTGTCGATTCTCTTTATCGACGCATCATCACCGCAGGCACCCACAAGGCCGCCAGCATTCGTGTTGCCGAAGCTGCCAAAGTGATCGAGAACACCCAGCGAGACCTCAATATTGCCCTGATCAATGAACTGGCCCTGATATTCAACAAGTTGGGTATCGATACACAGGCCGTGCTTGAAGCTGCGGGTACCAAGTGGAATTTTCTGCCATTCCGTCCGGGGCTGGTGGGTGGGCATTGTATTGGTGTAGATCCTTATTATCTGACCCATAAGGCTCAATCTATTGGCTATCACCCTGAGGTAATCCTCGCTGGCCGTCGCCTCAATGACAGTATGGGGGCTTACGTAGTATCGCAACTGGTTAAAGCCATGCTTAAGCGCCGACTGCATGTAGAGGGTTCGCGTGTGTTGGTGATGGGTCTGACCTTCAAGGAAAATTGCCCGGATCTTCGCAACACCCGGGTTATTGATATCGTTCGCGAGTTGGCTGAGTACAACGTCTCGGTTGATGTCTATGACCCATGGGTAGACAGTGCTGCAGCTGAACACGAGTATGGAATTTCTACAATTGAAGCCCCGCAGGCCGCTGCTTACGACGGCATTATTCTGGCCGTGGCGCACCAGCAGTTTAAGGACATGGGCCTCGAGCATCTTCGATCTCTCGGCAAGCCAAGTCACGTGCTGTACGATCTCAAGTATCTCCTTTCGGCCGACCAAGCTGACCTGCGCCTGTAACCCATTTAACCAATTGATAGTTGCCATACCCCGCTGATTTTTTGTTTCAGAGGCGGGGTTCTTGTTGGCAGTAGCTCAGGTGTGTAATGACTAGAATTGAACGTTTGTATACTGAATTAGCTGAAACTCCGCGGACCTGGCTGATCACGGGGGTTGCGGGTTTTATTGGCTCCAACCTGCTAGAGGCGCTCCTCAAGCTCGGTCAGCGAGTAGTGGGGCTGGACAACTTTGCAACTGGACATCAGCGGAATCTGGACGAAGTCAAAGCGCTTGTTTCCCCCCAGCAGTGGGCAGCGTTTCAGTTTCAGCAAGGTGACATTCGCAAGCTTGATGACTGCAAGCGCGCCTGTGAAAAGGTGGATTATGTTTTGCACCAGGCTGCTTTGGGGTCTGTCCCGCGCTCGATAGACGATCCGCTGACTACCAATGCAACCAATATTGACGGCTTCTTGAACATGCTGGTGGCTGCTCGTGATGCACAGGTAAAAAGCTTCACCTATGCAGCCTCCAGTTCAACCTATGGTGATCATCCGGGTCTTCCGAAAGTTGAAGACCTGATTGGCAAGCCTTTGTCTCCTTATGCGGTGACCAAGTACGTCAACGAGCTGTATGCGGACGTATTCGCTCGCGCCTATGGCTTCAATACTATCGGTTTGCGTTACTTCAATGTGTTTGGTGAACGTCAGGATCCCGCAGGTGCCTACGCTGCGGTCATTCCAAAGTGGGCCGCAGCGCTTATCAATGGCGATGATGTGTTTATCAATGGCAGAGGCGACACCAGCCGTGACTTCTGTTTTATCGACAATGCTGTGCAAGCCAATCTTCTGGCTGCTACCGCAGACCGAGAGGCGCGCAATCAGGTTTATAACGTCGCGTTGGGTGACCGCACTGATCTAAACGAGTTGTTTCAGGCGCTCAAGACTGCGCTTGCCGAGAATGGCGTCGATTACCAGCGAGAGCCGGTGTACCGTGACTACCGTGCGGGCGACGTTCGCCATTCTCAGGCAGATATCAGTAAGGCGGTCAGCTTGTTGGGCTATGCGCCACAGTTCAAAATTCAAGCCGGTATTGCCCGAGCAATGCCTTGGTATATCCGAAATGTTTAACGCGGGCGAGTTGCTGCACCTTCTCAGCTCTCAGGCTGGTTAACGTATGTATAAGTTGATCAAGGAGCTGATCTCCCTGCTGACCCCCCATCAGCGCGGCCGACTATTGCGCCTGCAGTTCCTCGTCGTGATCATGTCCTTCGCGGAGATCGCCGGGATTGCGTCGATCGCGCCGTTCATGGCGATTGTCAGCGACATGTCGCGCCTGGAAGGTACCGGTAAATTAGCGCAGATTTACCTCGCCAGCGGCTTCGCGACCCCTGCGGATTTTCTGTTTTGGCTTGGGTTGGCGGTGTTGTTGATATTGGTATTCGGTGGCGTCTTTTCGATGTTGACCACATGGCGGTTGCTGGTCTACGGCCAGGCGGTGGGTGAGCAAATCAGCAGCCGACTGTTTCGCTACTACTTGGGACAGCCATGGCTATTCCATGCAACCAACTCCAGTAGTCTGCTTAACAAGCAAATCACTCAAGAGGCATCCCGGGTCACTCTTGGCATTATTCAGCCGCTGATGCAGCTAAACGCCAAGATGGTGCTGGCATCGCTCATGAGTTTTGCAATCTTTGTGTACAACCCCATTATCGCAATCGCAGGGTTGTTGATATTTGGTTTGGCCTACGTGGCGCTATATCGGTTTGTGCGTCTGCGTCTGGTGCGTAATGGCAAGGAAATCTCAGTCGTTCAGTCCGAGCGCTTCAAGCTTCTCAGTGAGGGTTTTGGTGGTATCAAAGATGTGCTGCTGCTTGGGCGGCAGAGTCTGTACCAGGATCGATTTGAGAAGGCGAACAAGCGTTATACCCGAAGCATGGCCGGTAATCAGGCAATGAGTCAGGTGCCGCGTTATGCAATGGAGTTGGTGGCCTTCGGCTCGGTAATCATGCTCGTTTTGTACCTGCTGAAGGTCAACGCCGGTAACTTCGGTGACGTGGTACCGGTGTTGGCGGTTTATGCATTGGCAGGTATGAAGTTACTTCCCGCTTTTCAACAGATGTACAGCAGCCTTTCTCAAATCAAAGGAAGCATGGCGTCCTTTGAAGCAATCAGGGGGGCCCTGCACGAAAGCTATGTCCAAGCGGCCGCGGCAGAATCCGGCCACATGGCTGAAATGCAGTCTTCCAGACTAGCTCTGGAAAATGTCATCCGCATTCAGGATGTAACCTTCACCTATCCCGAAAAATCATTACCAGCACTTAATAACCTGAGTCTTGAGATCCCCGCCCGCAAAGTCATAGGTTTGGTGGGCGCGTCAGGGTCTGGCAAGTCCACGGCGATTGATCTGTTACTGGGTTTGATTTCTCCTGATCAAGGCTCACTCAGTGTTGACGGTGTCGAGATCAACCCGACAAATCTACGCGCCTGGCAAAACAGCGTCGGATTTGTTCCGCAGAGTATCTTTCTGACGGACAGCAGCATCCGGGAGAATATCGCGTTTGGTCTCGCCCTCGAAGATATCAACGAGGACAAGGTGCAAAGGGCTGTGAGTCTCGCCCATCTGGAGGAGCTTGTGGAAAGCCTGCCAGACGGATTGGACACTCGTGTGGGTGAACGTGGCGTTCAGTTATCCGGTGGCCAGCGCCAGCGTATCGGGATCGCCCGTGCGCTGTATGAGGATGCCGACATTCTAGTGCTCGACGAGGCCACCAGTGCGTTGGATGGCATTACCGAGAAGCTGATCATGGACGCGATCCATGATTTTTCCGGGCAAAAAACCATTATTATGATTGCCCACAGGCTGGCGACTATTCGCCAGTGTGACATCATCTACCTGATGTCCGGCGGAGAGGTAGCTGATCAAGGAAGCTATGATGACCTGATGGGCAGAAATACAACGTTCAAGCGTATGGCTGAGCACAACTGAAGGGGTTAAGTTTTGAAGAATGTACTGATCACCGGCGCGGATGGTTTCATCGGTTCGCACTTGACTGAGATGCTGGTAAAGGAAGGATACTCGGTCAAAGCCTTGTCGCAGTATAATTCGTTCAATAATTGGGGTTGGCTCGAGAACTCGGATGTGTTATCAGAAATCGAAGTTCTTAACGGGGATGTGCGCGACCCTCATTATTGCAAACATATCACCAAAGATGTCGATACAGTGTTTCACTTGGCTGCGCTGATCGCGATTCCTTACTCCTATGTCGCTCCAGATAGTTATGTAGATACTAATATCAAGGGAACACTTAATATTTGTCAGTCAGCCCTTGAAAATGGTGTCAGTCGAGTGATTCATACATCAACAAGTGAGGTGTATGGAACTGCGCAATATGTGCCTATAGACGAGTTACATCCGCTTCAAGCTCAATCCCCATACAGTGCCTCTAAGATTGCTGCAGATGCGATGGCCATGAGTTTTTTCAATGCATTTGAATTGCCATTAACTATTGCACGCCCTTTTAATACTTACGGACCTCGTCAGTCGGCGAGGGCAGTTATTCCTACAATCATTACGCAAATTGCATCAGGTCAAAAGCAAATTAAATTAGGTGATGTCTCTCCCACTCGGGATTTTAACTATGTGACGGATACGTGTCGAGGCTTTTTGGAGTTGGCACGTTGCGATCAAGCTATTGGCGAGGCCGTTAACATCGGATCTAACTACGAGATCACTGTTGGCGATACGCTAGAGCTTATTCGTGAGTTGATGGGTAGCGATGTTGAATTTATTGTCGATGAGCAACGAGTGAGGCCAGGGAAATCTGAGGTTTTTCGTCTGTGGTGTGATAACAGCAAGTTAATTCAGCTTACTGGGTTCAAGCCTCAGTATTCCATACGCGATGGATTGAAGCGGACCATCGATTGGTTACTTGAACCTGAAAACCTGATCAAGTACAAAGCACATATTTATAACGTCTGAGGTGGGGCGCTGATGTTCGATTCTCTGGTTGGTTTTGTGCGTGAGCAATATCGCACAAAAGAATTTATCCCTTTGCACGCCCCTGTGTTTTGCGGGAGTGAGCGCAAGTATGTTGATGAAACAATCCAGACAACGTTTGTATCCAGCGTCGGCGGTTTTGTCGATCGGTTCGAGCAGGACGTGCAGCGGTACACTTCCAGTCCTAGAGCAGTTGCCACGGTAAATGGCACTGCTGCTTTGCATCTCGCGCTGATGCTGGCTGGCGTCAGAGCGGGCGAACTTGTTATTACCCAAGCTCTCACCTTTGTCGCTACTTGCAATGCGATTATGTATTGTGGAGCCTCTCCTGTTTTTATTGATGTTGATCGAGAGACATTGGGGCTTTCGCCAGCTGCTTTGGAGTGCTGGCTTGATAAAAATGCCTACCTCAACACCGACGGAGCCTGTTGCTACAAAGATGATGATCGTGTCATTCGTGCGTGTATACCTATGCATACGTTTGGTCATCCAGTAAAACTTGATGAGCTCTTGGCAGTTTGTTTTCGTTGGAATTTGATAGTAGTTGAAGACGCTGCGGAGTCATTGGGGAGTCTTTATAAGGGAGGACATACGGGTACTTTTGGTCAGTTAGGTACGCTTAGTTTTAATGGTAATAAAATTATCACGACCGGTGGGGGAGGCATGGTGTTGTGTTCCGATGAGCTAGGATTACGCGCTAAGCATTTGTCGACTACAGCTAAGCAAGCCCATGCTTATGAGTATATTCATGATGAAGTCGGATATAATTACAGGCTTCCAAATCTAAATGCCGCGCTGGGCTGCGCCCAGCTCGAGCAACTGGAAAAGTTTGTCAATGCAAAGCGTGAACTTGCGCAACGTTATGCGTCTTTTCTAAAGAACAGCTCACTGACATTTGTATTGGAGCCTGAGGGTTGTCAATCTAATTATTGGCTGAACGCGGTTTTGTGCAATGACATCAAACAGCGGGATTCGTTGTTAAAAGCAACCAATGTTGTTGGTGTGATGACTCGTCCTATCTGGAAACTAATGACTCATTTGCCGATGTATAGCGGTTGCCCTCGAGGACCTATGATAAATGCGGAATGGCTAGAGGACCGGATCGTCAATCTGCCTAGTAGTGTGCCTCCGGAGTTCTTTGAGTGACCAAGCGAGTCGCTGTTTTTACCGGTACCCGCGCGGACTATGGTTTGCTGTACTGGTTGCTAGTTGATTTGAAGGCCAGTGCGTCCTTGGAGCTCCAGCTAATTGTCAGCGGGATGCACCTTTCCCCTGAGTTCGGTGAAACGTGGAGGCTGATTGAACAAGACGGCTTCGCGATCGATGCAAAAGTGGAAATGCTTCTGTCGTCAGACTCTCGGGTCGGGGTAGCAAAGGCGGTCGGGCTAGGAGTATTGGGCTTCTCCGATGCGCTCGATAGGCTGAAGCCTGATGTCTTGGTGATATTAGGGGATCGCTTTGAAGCGATGGCGATTGCTCAGACCGCGATGATTATGGGTGTACCAATCGCTCACCTGCACGGTGGAGAAATTACCGAAGGAGCCTATGACGACTCTATCCGTCACGTTATTACGAAAATGGCGAAACTGCATTTCGTTGCTACGGATATCTATCGTAAGCGAGTTATTCAACTCGGTGAGCCTCCGGAAAATGTGCAAACAGTAGGCGCGCTCGGGCTTGATCATTTTAGACGCACTCCGATCATGTCTTTGGATGAGTTAGGCGAAAGCATTGGGTTTCCACTCCGCGGACCATTTTTGCTGGTTACTTATCACCCGGTTACAGCAGAAGGAGAGAACCCTGAGGAAGGTATGTTTGAGCTGCTGTCTGTGCTCGACGAATGCCCGGAATATCAAGTTATCATTACTTACCCTAACGCAGATAACGGTGGTCGAGCCTTGATCCTTCTTATCGAGAGTTATGCCAAGAAGAATCCAGATCGTGTCGTTACGATTCCGTCTCTTGGCTTTAGACGCTATCTAGCAGCAATGACCTATGCTAGCGCTGTCGTAGGCAACTCCTCGAGTGGAATCATTGAGGCACCTTCCTTGAAGGTACCGACTCTGGATATTGGGACGCGTCAAAAGGGACGTTTAGCCGCGTCCTCAGTCGTACATTGTGGGGCAACTTATGCGGCTATCAAGGCGGGGTTGCATGAGGTTCTGTCCACCGAGATGGCCGCACGGTGTCAGAAAGTTTCTAATCCCTACGGCGACGGGCATTCAAGTGAAGCCATCGTAAAAGCCCTTGAGGGTTTCGACGGCAATCAATTCAAAGCATTCTACGATGTTGAGTTCGATATATGATCCCCCTAACCGACGACTCTGTTTACATCATTGCTGAGGCAGGTGTGAATCATAACGGCGTTCGCGAGACCGCATTTGCCCTGGTCGATGCGGCAGCAGCAGCGGGTGCAGATGCTGTCAAGTTTCAAACGTTTGATGCCGAAAAACTCGCTTCAAAGCTGGCGCCTAAGGCGTCCTATCAACTGTTGAACACTGATCAGGCCGAAAGTCAGCTGGCTATGCTGCGTAAGCTTGAGCTTCCCCGGGAATGGCATGCTGATTTGCGGGACCACGCGCACGCACGAGGGATCGAATTTATCTCCACTGCATTTGATTCTTCAAGTCTGGAGTTTCTACAGGAGCTGGGCATCCCTTTTTTCAAGGTCCCCTCGGGCGAGCTTACGAATGGGCCTCTTTTGTGGCAGTTTGCGCGAACCGAAAAGCCGCTTATCCTTTCAACAGGAATGGCGACATTGGCTGAAGTTGAACAGGCATTGGCCATTGTTGCTCACGCATTATGCGCCGAATGTGAGCCTTCGAGTATGGATGCAGTTTGGGAGAACTGGGCGGACAAGGCTGCTCAAGAACGCTTAAGAGGTCATGTGACATTACTGCACTGTACCTCCCAATACCCTACCGTGCTCGACGAAGTAAATTTGCGGGCTATGACAACTTTGTCTGTCGCATTTGGGCTAGCTGTCGGTTACTCGGACCATACGCAAGGCACATTGATTCCAGTAGCTGCGGTAGCGCTTGGAGCAAAGGTTCTCGAAAAGCACTTCACGCTTGATAGATCAATGGAAGGGCCCGACCATAAGGCGTCGCTGGAGCCCCATGAGCTTGCCCGGATGGTACAAGAGATACGGGCTGTTCAGTCTGCTTTGGGCAGCTCAACCAAAGCACCGCAGAAGAGTGAATGGAACACTCGAATTGCCGCGCGCCAGCAGATTGTGGCAGATCGCCCCATCGCTGCTGGGACCATCTACGTTCGTGAGGATTTCACCACAGCGCGCTGCGGCCATGGACTTTCTCCCATCAGGATCTGGGATATTGTTGGTACAGTCGCTAACAAGAGCTACTCGGTTGGCGATGTCATTGAATGACTAATCGAACTCTGCAAAACCCTGTTCCTTTGATCGTAATGGGGGCGGGTGGGCATGCCAAGGTCTTGGTTGCATTGGCTAGGGCTGCTGGTCATGAGGTGATAGGTGTGTGTGATCCAGAGCTGTCCAGGTCCCGTATTGCATTTTGGCGTGAAATTCCAGTCCTTGGCGATGACGAGGCAATATACAATCTGCAGTTTCCCGCTTATGGGTTAATAAATGGTATCGGACAGCTTGTTGGGAGTGCAGGGCGGAGGCTATTTTTTGAGCGACTTTGTGCGGCCGGTTTTTTTTTCCCTCCATTGATTCATCCTATGGCCTGGGTCGACGATTCTGCGGAGCTAGGACAAGGCGCTCAAGTGATGGCGGGTGCAATTGTGCAGGCGGATGCAAAGATAGGAATGAATAGCATCATCAATACGGGCGCAAGGGTGGATCATGATTGCTGTGTGGGGAACCATGTTCATATTGCGCCAGGTGCTATCTTGTGTGGCAATGTCACCGTGGGCGATGGAGCATTTATAGCTAGCGGAAGCGTCGTTATTCAAGGGCTTAAGGTAGGGGAAGGAGCGGTTCTGGCGGCCGGTGCAGTTTTGGTCAGGAATCTGTCAGACAAACAAACTTCTTTTGGTTACTCGACGCGCAGATGATCTGGTGCGTCATTCGGCGGGTTTATCAATGAAACAATGGGAGCACGCGCTCGTAACCCCTGAGACATCATTGGGTGATGCGATCGCTGTAATGGATAAGGCAGCCTTGCGCATTGTCATGGTCGCAGATTCCGAGAAAAAACTGCTTGGGACATTAACTGATGGTGATGTTCGTCGAGCGCTTCTGGCTCACTATCCCTTAGAAGGCGTAGTCGCGCGCGTAATGTGTGCAAATCCTCGCACCGTTTCGGGCAACTGGAGTAACGAACTAGTTCGGGGGCGTATGGAGGAGTTTCAGATTCTCCATATGCCTATTGTCGATGAGCGAGGCTGTCTGACAGGTCTGAAAACTTTGCACGAGGTTCTGCAAAAAAAACGTCGGAACAACCCTGTATTTTTGATGGCGGGTGGTTTTGGTACGCGCTTAAGGCCCCTGACCCAAAACTGTCCGAAGCCATTGTTAAAGATCGGTGAGAAGCCGATATTGGAATTAATTCTCGAAAGCTTTTTGAGTGCGGGCTTTCACCGATTTTACATATCCACTCATTTTCTTCCTGAAATGATCAAGGATCATTTTGGGGACGGGGGGCAATGGGGGGTTACTATTCAATATGTGCATGAAGATGTCCCATTAGGTACTGGTGGCGCATTAGGGTTGCTTCCGCATGAAGAGATCGACTTGCCTCTGTTCGTCATGAACGGCGATTTGTTGACTCGTTTGGACTTCCAAAATCTATTGGATTTTCATGACGAGCATGAAAGCGTCGCAACAATGTGTGTGAGAGAACATGAGCATCGTGTCCCTTATGGAGTTATTACCAGTGAGGGGCGTCGGATACTGACAATGGTAGAAAAGCCGGTTCATCGTTACTTCATCAACGCTGGCATTTATTTGCTCTCGCCTGAACTGGTTAAGTGTGTGCCACGCAACACATGTATCGATATGCCAACTATTCTTCAGCAACAGATGGATACCGGATCGGTCGTGAATATGTTCCCATTGCACGAGTATTGGTTGGATATTGGCCGAATGGAAGATTTTCAGCGTGCACAAAATGAGTTTGGGGAGATATGACTTATCCTGAGCACGTCTTAGTTGTCGGGACTGGCAGTATTGCTAAACGACATATTGTCAATCTAAAACAGCACCTCAATATACCGCGTGTTTCTTGCGTCAGCGCGTCAGGCAGGACCATTCTGAGAGATGAGGTTGGTGCAGATTATGCCTACAGTTCCATTAGAGAGGCTATGAGCACACGACCGAATTTTGTAATCGTGGCATCGCCTTCACCTTTTCATATTGAACACGCTCTGGTAGCGCTTGATTTAGGCATTCCTACGCTTGTCGAAAAGCCCTTGGCTCCAGGGTTGGCAGATGTAGAAAGGCACCGAAACTTGCTTTGGGCGAATGAGTCACTTATCCAAGTGGCCTATAATCTTCGTTCAATGCCAGCGGCGCAAAAAATGCGCAGGCTATTGCATAGCAGTATGATTGGGCGTTTATTGAATGTGCAGGTGGACGTTGGGCAGTATTTACCAGACTGGCGTCCAGGTACTGATTATCGCACAGGTGTCTCGGCTCAATCTTCTTTGGGAGGAGGGGTATTTCTCGAGCTCAGCCACGAAATTGATTATTTATTGTGGTTTTTTGGTGCCTTCGAAACAGTTTATTGTCTTTCTAGTAACTCTGGGCAATTGGAGATAGATGTCGAAGACCGAGTAGATGCTATATTTTCTCGAAAAGACGGGTTGATTGTCTACTTGCACATGGACTTTTTGCAGCGATCATTAAGTCGGTTTTGCAGAGTAATCGGTGAGACAGGCACTCTGCACTGGGATTTAGTTAAAAATAGAATAATATTAGAGCGGGTTGGGGGGGCGGTGGAAGTTCTTTTCTCTGAGCCAGTGGCTGATCGTAATCAGATGTATATAGATGAGTTGAAGGTCTTTTTTGATCGCCGCTGCGCTCAGCAGATTAACGCTAGTCTTTGGGAGTCTGCTCAAGTGCTGGTGACCATAGATGCTATGAAGCGTTCGGTAGAGAGAGCGTCTTCGGTATCTATCGAAAGGAAGTCGCTGTGAGAATCATTGCTTTTGTTTTTGCTAGGGGCGGGTCGAAGGGGTTACCGGGTAAAAATATACGAGAGCTCGGAGGAGTCCCTCTTGTTGGACACTCTATTCGTATTGCTCGACAAGTTGAGAGCATAGCGCAGGTTTATGTCTCTACAGACTGCGAGGAAATCGCCAGTGTGGCTATGAAATACGGTGCAGAAGTTATTTGGAGACCCGCCGAGCTTGCATCTGATGTTGCTTCTGAATGGAAAGCTTGGCAGCACGCGGTTCAGTATTTGAAGGAGCAGGGTATAGATTTTGACGTATTTGTCAGTTTGCCTGCGACTAGCCCTTTGCGCTCGGTTGTTGATGTGGAGAGTTGTATCCGTAGCTTGGACGAGCAGACCGATATCGTCGTCACTGTTACACCCGCTGCTCGAAGTCCCTATTTTAATATGCTGGTTCGTGACAGGGATGGCGGCAGTCATGTGGTAATTCAAGATAAAGGAATCATCAGGCGTCAGGATGCTCCAGCAGTCTTTGACATGACTACAGTTGCTTATGTGGCAAGGCCGAGGTATATCATGGAAAATGCAGGTTTGTTTGCGGGCACTGTTAAGTCAGTCGTCATCCCCAAGGAACGTGCTGTCGATATCGATGATGAATATGACTTTCAAGTTGCAGAGGCTTTTTACAAATGTCCACTTTAAAACTTGCTGGAAAAACCTTTTTGGTCGTTGGCGCTGGCGGTCGGCTGGGTAAAGTCATTACAAACGCTTTGCTAGATGCACAGTCAAACGTGGTTGCGTTAGATTCAAATGCTGACGCTATTGCTAGAGTGCGCGCAGGTACATCATCCTCTTCGAATCTTTACACACTACAGCTAGACATAACTGATGCTCATGCGGTTGGAGAGGCCTTGAAAGATGCGAAGGCTAGATTCGGCGACCTTGATGGTGCTGTCAATTCTGCCTATCCACGGAACACTAATTACGGTAAAGACTTCCTTGATGTTACTCATAAGGATTTTAGTGAAAATCTGAGTCTTCACCTAGGCGGATATTTCGTTTTTATGCAGCAATGCGTAAGATTTTCGATGGAAAATAGTTCCGCATTCTCGTTGGTGAATATGTCCTCTGTTTATGGGGTGATCGCTCCAAAGTTTGAGGTGTATGAAGGGACCGGAATGGGAATGCCCGTTGAGTACGCTGCGATTAAATCGGGGTTGCAGCACATCACTCGCTATGCTAACGCGTTTGCCAAAGGAACAGGATTTAGAGCTAACTGCCTGTGTCCAGGAGGGATTCTCGACGGCCAAGCTGATCAGTTTTTGCAGCGCTACGGCGCTCATTGTCAGAATAAAGGGATGTTAGATGCCGAAGATGTTGTGGGGAGTACACTTTTTCTGCTGTCTCCTTTATCGCAACACATCGTAGGCCAAGTGCTTGTGGTAGACGATGGCTTTACGCTTTGACTAGATGGCGCGATGCTAGGCGTTGTGATCAATGCACCGCGTTTTTTGAGATTTTAGAACTGGCATGGTTGTTATGAAGTCATTTTTTCTAAGGGTGAAGTTTTGGCTTCATGCTAATCGCCTTGGGCCCGATATGCCTTTGACACATTGGTTGCTTTATTTTAATGCGACGGCAAAGTGGTTTTGTTGTAGACGATTTGGTTTTTTTGCTAACTCAGCCTCCGTACGCCCAGGTAGCTACATAGTTAATTGTCATCACATCTATATAGGCGATCGCGTTGTAATAAGGCCTGGCACGCACTTGTTCGCATCGGAGCAAGTGAATGGCGTGATTAAAATTGGTGATGGCGTATTGATTGGGGGGGGCGTACACATATATGTGAGTAATCATGAATACCGGGATGTAAGTCGGAAAATCATAGATCAAGGCCACTCTTCGCCAAAAAGTGTTGTGCTCGAGGAAGGCTGTTGGATCGGTGCTGGCGTTATTATCCTGCCAGGTGTCACTGTTGGTCGGAATGCGGTAGTGGGGGCTGGAAGTGTAGTAACAAAGTCGGTTTTACCTTTTGGTGTGTATGCAGGAAATCCTGCAAAGTTTATAAAGCGGGTCACCGATGATTGATTTTGTTTATTTGCCCATAGAGATAAAAAATCGCGAATTTCATGCCAAGCTTTTATTGGCTACACAATGCCTTGCTCTTGGGCAATCGGTGGTTGTCGGTCGTCGATTGCCGGCTACGCATGCTATTTTTAAAGATAGGAAATCCGCAATCTTATATAAAAGTGCCGCTAAAGTAGATGAGGAAAATTTTCTGCGATTTGCTGAGTTGGGGCATAATGTATACTCTCTGGACGAAGAGGGTTTTCTTGTCGATAGCTTGTCTTTTTTTGTCAATAAACGATTTACTAGCCCCAATGTTCGAGCCTCCACGGGTGTTTTTTGTTGGGGAGACGTGCAGGCCCAAGCTTTGAAAGAGCATTACCCTGAGGGGACTGGTAAAATATGGGTTTCTGGTAACCCTCGGGTAGACTTGTGGCGTAATTTCTATTACGGGCTGTACGCGCGCGAAGTTGTCGAAATTAAAAAGAGATATGCCGATTATGTATTCGTACCTAGTACATTCGCGGTCACCAGCCCCTATAAAAAAGAAGGCGTCGTGGAACGCTTGAGGAAGCTAGGTTTTATTAGCGGCGACGCTGACCTGAAAAAATTCGAAGCGCTAGAGCGAAGCTTGGTTTCTATGCGTTCTGCATTCGCTGAGGCCATCGATGTTTTGTCACGTGAATTCGGAAAAATCTTTATCATCAGGCCTCATCCATCTGAGGATTCGACGTTCTGGGATGAATATTTCGATGATCATCCTTTTGTTCGGATCACTGATCAGTATACTGTCAGCCCTTGGGTGATGGGAGCCTGTGCGGTGCTGCATAATTCCTGTACTACGGCTATAGAGTCAGGTTTTTATGGAGTGCCCACGATTGCTTATTTGCCCAGCGGACAGCAGCATCAAATAGCTATGAACTTCGCTAATGTTTCCAGTCATCGTGCTGAGGATCTGATTACGCTGCGTGCCTTGTTGCGGCGTGCGTTTGATGGTGACTTGGCCCCTCAAGACTGGCCTGAAACGATCTCGGGGTATTTATCAGATATCGACAATTCCGCTCAGTATATTGCTCAGCATTTGGTTAAAAATTCACGCGAGACACAAATACTTCCATTTAGAGTCAATTATGCGAAAATCGCTAAGTTTGCTTTTTTAAGATTTTTGATGAGAGTAGGTGTGATGCGAAACAGTAAAATAGTGAATGAGTTTAGGTATCGCTTTGCGAAGTTTGATCGCACGTCTGTTACTGAAGTCTCCGACTTCGTTCGCCTCATTGCTGCGTCTCTATTTCCTGATCTTGAGTTCAATGTCGTCGAAATTGAACCGAATCTATTTCATCTTACCAAGGCGTAATTTATGGCCTACGCAAGAGCTTCGTGGAAAGCATGTGCCCGACGTCTTTTGGCTCCTTTGCTATTTGAACGGCTGTTGCGTAAAGCCGCACTGAGAGATATCCGAATAGAGTCAGGAGTGAGTTGTAATGATTTTCAGTGCATAGGCCGCTATACATTTCTAGGGCGTAACGTAACTATTGGTCCGAACCTGAAAGCGATGGGCCTGTTTTGTTCTGTGGGTGAAGGCGCATTGATCGGTCCTAATATTCACTCAACCACTGGAATTACCACCTCAGCGGCATTTATCGGAGTCGAGCATCGCAAACGCGCAAAAGAAGAGCTCAACATCAAACCTGTCATCATTGGTAACGATGTGTGGGTAGGGGCGCACGCTATTATTCTTCCTGGTGTAACGGTAGGGGATGGTGTAATTATTGGTGCTGGCAGTGTACTTACCAAAGATGCCCCACCCTATTCTGTCTGGGTAGGTAATCCTGCCAAGTTGCTCAGGTATCGGCTTTCAGAGGCAAATATTGCACGCATCCAAAGGATGAATATCTACGCAACCTCTGCCGAGGTGCTTTTTACCTGGTTTGAGAGGTCGCAAGGGATGGATATCAACGACGCGCTGGACAAGTTTCCGCTTTGAGGCTTTTGTGAATATTACCTATTTAGTATCCACCTTCTTGCTCTGGTTGGCAGCAAATACTTTGTTGAACCTACCGTACGGTTTGTCTAGCTTCAACTATTGCAGCGCCGAAAGTATATGACGACCACTTCCAGGCTTAGTCTGCATATCAGCATGGTATTCATGACGTACCCGGTTGCCTCGGAAACGTTCGCTGTGCGTGATGTTACCGCGCTGGAACGTGCCGGACATACAGTTGATATCCATCAGCTCTACGAGCGCGAGGAGCGGTCTTCGCTTTTAGGTCGGTGGATAGCTACGGTCAAAGCCTTTACGGTTTTTCCTGCAAAGAAGAATATTTTCAACCTATTGCTCAGATTGTTGTTCAGTCGCGGTTGGAGCATGGCCGATCGGGGTAAATGCCTCCTACTGCTCGGTTCCGCTGTGCGTATCGCGGGACATTTGATTCAGCGTAAACCAGATATCATTCATCTCTTCTGGGGCCATTTCCCATCGTTAGTTCTGCCTTTGCTCAAGGGGCAACTGCCCAACACCAAGCGCTCGATATTTCTTGGCGCCTACGACTTGGAGAAAAAGCTTCCACTGTCTCAATGGGCCTACGCTGAGGCTGACATCTTATTCACTCATGCCCGCGCAAATGTTGAGGATATTCGACGTTTTTTGGGGCGTAACGCAGAGCCTGTCGTGGTGCATCGCGGGATCGACTTACAAGCTTATCCCGCCGTTGAGGCGTCTGCGTTCCTCGCTCGCCCTCTGCGGATTTTTACAGCGGGGAGGTTGATTGCTGATAAAGGCTTCGACCGCGTGCTCCGGGCTTTTGCGACCGTGCGCCAATCATGCCCAGGGGCTACGCTGGCCATCGCGGGAGCTGGACCTGAACTCGTGCCACTCCAGCAACTGGCCCGAACGCTGGGTGTGGATGATGCTGTAGAATTCCCGGGCTGGCTCAACGAGCAGCAAGTGAGGGAGCAGCTGTTTAAGGCTCGGGTTTTTCTCTTGCTATCGACCAAAGCGGGTGAACGCCTGCCTAATGCGGTTAAAGAAGGTATGTCAGCAGGCTGTGTGTGCATCAGCAGTCGTTCGCCTGGTATTGATGAGCTGATTGAGCACGAACGCAGTGGTTACATTTTCGACGCAGAAGATGAGGCGGGAGTGGTCCAGGCGGTGCTTTGCGGTTTAGGTGATGACTCGGCTTCCATGGGTTGTCTGGCAGCTACGACAGTCAGAGACAATTTCGACGTGAACGTTTCTGCTCGTAGATATGTGCAGCAATGGTGTACTGAGGACGTTTAAGTAATGAGTAACCCCGCAGTATCGATTGTTATGCCGTCCTACAACGCGGCACGTTTTATCCTTCCCTCTATCGCAAGTGTGGTCGCACAGACTTATCCGGATTGGGAGTTGCTGATCGTCGACGATGCATCTCGAGACGACACAGTCGCATGCGTGAATGCTCAGTATGGCCACGAGCCCCGGGTTCGAGTGATTCCGTTGCCGACCAATCAAGGAGCCGCGGTTGCTAGAAATACTGCGATTGAGGCGGCACGAGGTCGGTACATAGCGTTTCTTGACTGCGACGATCAATGGTTGCCGCATAAGCTAGAGCTCCAGCTGCAGTTCATGGAGCGCGAGGGGTGTGCGTTCAGCTTCACGGCTTATGAAAAGGTCGGGGAAAATAATGAGGTGCTGTCTGTGGTGGGTGTACCTGCCCTCACTACTTACAAGTCCATGCTCAAGACTTCCGTGGTTGGATGCTCGACCGCAATGTACGATACCCGGCATTTCGGCAAAGTATTGATGCCGTTGGTGAGAATGCGCCAGGATTTCGGGTTGTGGCTTGCACTGTTGAAGCGTGTTCCCCAAGGCTACGGAATTCAGGAGGTGTTAGTGCGTTATAACGTGCGTTCTGACTCTATTTCTTCAAACAAGCGCAGGGCCGCACTTTACACCTGGCGGGTTTACCGTCAGGTCGAAAAATTGTCGTTGCCTACCGCTTTGTGGTGTTTTGGCAATTATGCCTTTCGAGGTTTTCTCCGCCACCGTTATCCACGCGTGGCGCAGGTTTTGGGCTTTATGCATCTGCCGCAAAAGTATCGAAAATCACCTCGATAGACTCAGTCTTCTTTCAGTTTTGCTCCAAGGATTTCTAGATGAAAATTACCGTTTTTGGCACGGGCTATGTTGGCCTTGTGACAGGTGCCTGTCTGGCTGATGTCGGTCATCAGGTGATGTGCGTCGATGTCGACCAAGCCAAAATCGAAGGATTGAAGCAGGGCATCATGCCCATCTTCGAGTCTGGGCTGGAAGCCTTGGTAAAGCAGAACTTTGCCAATGGAACCCTGCAATTCACCACTGATGCTGCTCAAGGGGTGGCCTTTGGCGAGCTTCAGTTCATCGCAGTAGGCACGCCTCCAGATGAAGATGGCTCCGCTGATCTTCGTTATGTGCTCGCTGTTGCGAAGACCATTGCCACCCACATGACCGATCGCAAGATTGTGGTCGACAAGTCCACTGTTCCTGTAGGCACTGCGGATAAGGTTCGTGCCGCTATTGAAGGTGTGCTGGCCGAGCGGGGAGTAAATTTGCCGTTCGATGTGTGCTCTAACCCCGAGTTCCTCAAGGAAGGCGCCGCCATTGAGGACTTCACTAAAGGTGCTCGTATTGTCGTGGGGACCGATTCAGCCCATGTCCGTGAGCGTCTGGCCGAATGTTATGGGCCTTACACGCGCAATCACGACAAGATGATTTTCATGGATGTGCGCTCTGCTGAGCTGACCAAGTACGCGGCCAACGCGATACTCGCAACCAAGATCAGCTTCATGAACGAAATTTCCCACATAGCTGAGCGGCTTGGAGCTGACATCGAACAGGTCCGTCTTGGTATAGGATCCGACCCCCGTATCGGTTTCCACTTTATTTACCCCGGTTGCGGCTATGGCGGGTCCTGCTTTCCAAAGGATGTTCAGGCTTTGGCTCATACAGCGGCGCAGTTTGGCTATGACGCCGAATTATTGAAGGCAGTGGAGTCGGTCAATAATCGTCAGAAAGATGTGCTTTTTGACAAGCTTGAGCGCGCCTTCGACGGTGATTTGGCGGGTAAGACGATCGCGGTGTGGGGCTTGGCCTTCAAGCCGAATACAGACGACATGCGTGCGGCCCCAAGTCGTACTTTGATGGAGGCTCTATGGCGCGTAGGTGCCAAGGTGCAGGCTTTTGATCCAGAGGCACAGGCTGAGACCCGGCGTATTTATGGCGAGCGCGCAGATCTGATGTTGGGTGAAAGCCGCGAGGACGTTCTGCAGGGCGCCGATGCGTTAGTGATCTGCACAGAATGGAAGCAGTTCCGTACCGTGGACTTCGACTGGCTGAAAGCTCGACTGGCCAGCCCGGTCCTGGTCGATGGCCGCAACATGTACAACCCTAAAGCGGTGAAGGCGGCGGGCTTGATGTATTACGCAGTCGGCCGTGCCGATTCGATCCAGACGGTATAACGGACTTAGCACAGTATGAAAGTGTTGGTGACAGGCAGCGGGGGCTTTATCGGATTTCACGTGTGCCGCTATCTATTGGCGCGCGGCGATGAAGTCGTGGGCATTGATAACCTCAATGATTACTACGATGTTTCGCTGAAGCAGGCGCGGCTTGATCAGTTGCTGGGCCACGAGCGATTCGTGTTCCACAAGCTGGATATCGCTGATCGTGATGCTATGAAAGCGTTGTTCGATAGCAGTGGATTTACTCGGGTGGTTCATCTAGCCGCTCAGGCGGGGGTTCGTTATTCCCTTGAGAACCCGCACGCCTATGTTGACAGTAATCTTGTTGGTTTCGTGAATGTGCTCGAAGGGTGTCGTCAGCAGAGGATCGAACATTTGGTGTATGCGTCCTCCAGTTCGGTTTACGGCGCGAATGAAACCATTCCTTTTTCTGAAGCCGATAACGTCGACCATCCGGTTTCGCTATACGCCGCTACCAAGAAAGCCAATGAGTTGATGGCGCATACCTACAGCCACCTCTACTCATTACCGACCACCGGACTTCGGTTTTTTACTGTTTACGGACCTTGGGGCAGGCCAGACATGTCGCCCATTCTCTTCACCAAAGCGATTCTGGCAGGCGAGCCCCTGAAGATTTTCAACCATGGCAAACATCGTAGGGATTTCACCTATATTGACGATATTGTCGAGGGCGTGGTGCGCGTACTTGACCATGTTTCGGTTGGCAATCCGCAATGGTCGGGTCAGTCCCCCGATCCCGCCAGCAGCCGGGCTCCCTGGAAGCTTTACAACATTGGTAACAGCCAGCCTGTCGAGTTGCTGACCTATGTCGAACTTATCGAGCAGGCTTTGGGCAAGACCACGACCAAAGAGTTGCTGCCATTGCAACCGGGCGATGTTGAGCATACCTACGCTGATGTCAATGCCTTGAAAGCCGACATCGGCTATCAGCCATCGGTCACAGTGCAGGACGGTATCCAACGGTTCGTTAAATGGTACCGAGATTATTATGACGTCTGACGGCGCGATTAGCCGATGCCTCATCACCGGTGCATCAGGCTTTATCGGACGAGCCTTGTTTGATCGTTTGCAGGCTCAGGGTTTGGCCGTTCGCGGCACATCTCGTCGCCCCGCGATCGTTCCGGGAGACTGGGTCCAGGTTAGTGACATGGGCCCTGACACTGACTGGTCTGAAGCACTGCAGGGTTGTGATGTTGTCGTGCATGCGGCAGGCAGGGCGCATGTCTTGAGCGAGCAGGGCAGTGATCCGCTCGCAGAGTTTCGCCAGGTCAACGTCGAAGGGACCCTTAACCTGGCCAGGCAGGCGCTGAAAATGGGCGTTCGGCGTTTTGTGTTCATTAGCTCAATAGGTGCCAATGGTGCTGAAACAGTGCCCGGCCAGCCATTCAGCGAGGTTTGCACGCCACAACCGCAGCAGCCCTACGCGCGCTCTAAACTCGAGGCTGAACAGGGTCTGCAAGAGTTATTGGCCGGCTCGGCGATGGAATGGGTGATAGTAAGACCGCCGTTGGTATATGCGGGGGATGCTCCGGGTAACTTCGCTCGTCTTCTGGGGCTGGTATCAAGAAAAATCCCGTTGCCACTAGGGCGCGTCAACAATGCCCGAAGCATGATTGCCTTGAGGAATCTGACCAGCTTTCTGGATCTATGTATTCAGCATCCGGCAGCAGCTGGTGAAGTGTTCGTAGTCGCTGACGGCGACGACCTCTCTACTGGACAGATGGTTGAGCTGCTGGCGCAGGGTATGGACCATCGGGCAATGCTGGTACCAGTGCCTGCCAGGACGGTGCGCTGGGGCTTGAGTCTGCTTGGACAAGAAGGCTTGGGGCAGCAACTCTTCGGATCGCTGCAGGTGGACGCGGGGAAGGCTCGCACGTTACTTGGCTGGCGCCCGGAAGTGTCGACCAGAGATGCTCTTCGCGACAGCGCCCGACAGTGGCTCAGGAATCGCTCCTGATACGGGTTACACGAAATTGGTTTCAAGAGGTATGTGCGGTTGATGGATTTGAATGTGTGGTGGGCACCTGCAGTCGTGGTGTTGTCATTGGTGCTTACTTGGGTGTTGCGCCGTTATGCGCTGGCACGCAGTCTGCTGGACATACCTAATGCGCGCAGTTCTCACAGCCTGCCAACGCCGAGGGGCGGGGGCGTGGCTATCGTACTGAGCTTTCTCCTGGCGCTGGTTGTGGTGGCGAGTGAAACCCCCGAGGTCAGGCCTTCGATTTTTGCTCTGGGTGGCGCGGGGCTGGTCGTTGCAATCCTCGGTTTCCTTGATGACCACGGGCACATCGCGGCGCGCTGGCGTTTGCTTGGTCACTTTGGTGCGGCTATCTGGGGGCTTTATTGGTTGGGAGGGCTGCCGCCTTTCGAACTGTTCGGCGGTACCTTTGATCTGGGCTGGGTGGGTCACGTCCTGACACTGTTTTACCTGGTCTGGATGCTTAACCTCTACAACTTCATGGACGGTATCGATGGTATTGCCAGTGTGGAGGCTATTTGCGTCTGTCTGGGGGCATGCCTGATCTATTCACTGACTGGTCATGCCGGCTTGATTGCCTTGCCGTTACTGCTGGCGGCTGCAGTAGCCGGATTTTTATTCTGGAATTTCCCGCCTGCACGTATTTTTATGGGCGATGCGGGAAGTGGTTTTCTAGGGATCATTCTTGCTCTGCTCTCACTGCAAGCGGCCTGGGCAGAACCGTCGTTGCTCTGGAGTTGGCTGATTCTGCTTGGAGTATTCATTGTCGATGCCACTGTCACGCTGATGCGTCGCTTGATCCGAGGTGAAAAAGTCTATGAAGCACACCGCTCCCATGCCTATCAGTTTGCCTCGCGTCGTTTCGGTAAGCACTTGCCAGTCACTAACACCGTAGTTGCCATTAATCTGCTGTGGTTACTGCCTATGGCGTTGGCTGCAGGTGTCTGGAAGCTTGATGGAGCAACCGTGCTGCTGATTGCCTACGCGCCGTTGGTGGTATTGGCATTCAAGTTCAAGGCCGGTACGGCCGAGTAATATGGCGGCTCTGCTGTAACAAAATTGCGACATAGGTCGTTTTCAGCCACGCTATGCGCCATGAAGTCCGTACAATGCGACATGGAGTCAGATGGGAAGTCGAGGGAACATGATGAAGTTACGATCACTGATGCTGGGTCTTTCGCGCAGGAACAAGCGAATAGTGCAGGTTGGTGCGGATGTCGTGCTGATCTGGATCGCGCTGGCTCTGGCTTTTGTCGTCAGGCTGGGTTTTGACGCGGCCTATAAACCCATCTCCACGCATCTGTGGTTATTCGCGACTGCCCCCATCCTCACGATTCCCATTTTTATCCGCTTTGGTATGTATCGTGCGGTGATGCGTTTCTTTGGCAACGATGCGCTGATAGCTATTGGTAAAGCTGTAAGCCTTTCGGCCTTGTTGCTGGCGCTGGTGGTTTACTGGTACAGCAACCACAAAGTCGTAGTCCCTCGCTCTATTGTTTTCAATTACTGGTGGCTATGCGTCGTCATGATCGGCGGTTTGCGTCTGCTGATGCGCCAATATTTTCTGGGTGACTGGTTCATGGCGTCGCAGCATGTACCCTTCACTTCACGTAACGACGGGTTGCCAAAAGTGGCGATCTACGGCGCAGGTGCTGCGGGCAATCAATTGGTGGCAGCGTTGCGCCTCGGGCGTCTGATGCGGCCAGTGGCATTCATCGATGACGATGAAACCATCACCAAGCGGACCGTCGCCGGGCTGCAAGTTTACAAGCCTAAACACATTCAGCAGATGATCGATGCGACCGGGGCTGAGGAAATTCTCCTTGCGGTACCTTCGGCAACACGCGCCCGTCGCCGGGAAATTCTCGAGTACCTCGAGGGTTATCCGCTGCATGTGCGCAGCGTTCCAGGCTTCATGGACCTCGCCAGTGGACGGGTCAAGGTTGATGATATTCAGGAAGTCGACATCGCTGATTTGCTTGGACGTGATTCGGTGCCTGCACAGGATGATCTTTTAGAGCGCTGCATTACTGGTAAAACCGTGATGGTTACTGGTGCGGGCGGTTCAATTGGTTCCGAGTTGTGCCGACAGATCCTCATGTTGAAACCTGCCAGGTTGTTGTTGTTCGAGCACAGCGAATTTAACCTTTACAACATACTCGGTGAGCTGGAGCAGCAGATTGATCGAGTGTCGCTGAATGTCGAGTTGCTACCTATCCTTGGCTCTGTGCGCTATTTCGATAAAATGGTCGACGTCATGCGCACCTGGAACGTCGATACGGTGTATCACGCTGCGGCGTACAAACATGTGCCTATGGTTGAGCACAATAGCGCCGAAGGCGTGCTCAACAATGTGATGGGTACGTTGCACACCGCACAGGCAGCCTTGCAGGTGGGAGTTGCTAATTTCGTCCTGATCTCTACTGACAAAGCGGTGCGACCTACCAACGTCATGGGCAGTACCAAGCGCTTGGCGGAAATGGTCTTGCAGGCATTGAGTCGTGAACTTGCACCAGTCCTTTTTCGAGGCAGCAGCAACGTATCCCACGTCAACAAAACCCGATTTACCATGGTACGTTTCGGTAATGTACTGGGTTCTTCGGGGTCGGTAATTCCGCTGTTCCACAAACAGATCAAGACTGGCGGGCCACTGACTGTGACTCACCCGAATATTACTCGTTACTTCATGACGATCCCCGAAGCCGCTCAATTGGTAATCCAGGCGGGATCCATGGGGCAGGGCGGAGATGTGTTCGTGTTGGATATGGGAGCACCCGTCAAGATCGTCGAGTTGGCTGAGCGAATGATCAATTTGTCTGGGCTAAGTGTCCGCTCTGAGCGCAATCCCCAGGGTGACATTGCCATCGAGTTTACTGGTTTGCGCCCAGGTGAAAAGCTGTACGAAGAGTTGTTGATCGGGGATAACGTGGTGCCAACCAGTCATCCAATGATCATGAGCGCCCATGAGGATTTTCTGCCCTGGGACAGCCTCAAGGACAAGCTCGAGTCGCTGCTGGAGGCCGTTGCCCATGATGACTATCTCCGTGTTCGACAAGTGTTGACGGATTTAGTGGCTGGCTATACACCTGAGGGCGACATTGTTGATTGGATTCACTTGGAGAAACTGGCGGATCACTAGGGCATTCATCTTGGGTGCCACCATTTAACGGGTTGTATGTATAGTTTTATTGTGATCAAGTCACAAGCGTCACGCTATTCAATGTTAATGCTTCTTTTTTTTAAGCTAGGTATCCCTGGTTTTTTCTGTGTAGATAATCGTAAGGTGAGCTGGACTTTATATTGGAGTTTTTTTGGGGGGGGGGCTGAATTGTTTCCTGCAGGTTCAACGTTCGCGTATTCAATTTCGTTTCAGTACGTCGAAGATTATCCGTTCTAAAATTTTTAGGGCGTGAGAGGTGTCTGTGGCTTGAATGTTGTTGTGACTGGAAAGTGTCACTGGAAGATTCATTGGTTTTGTAGATTGAAAAATTATTCATCAGAAGTTTTGGTTTGCTAGTGATCTGTCGGTTTATGGCTTTGGTGTAGTAATGAGTGGATACGTTTGCTTTGATTGACAGCTTCGTACTCTGAGCTAGTGTTTAGTTGCGATATACGGAATGTCGCATTAAATTATTATGTTACGGAGTGATCAAGATGCGTAAAGCTTTTCTTTCCTCGTTGTTGTTCGGATTGATTACCAGTGCCTCGGTTACTGTGACCGCCGCGCCAGGTAGTTTTTCGGAAAAAACTGCCCCTGTGGGCGCTGTAATCATGCAGGAACAGCAAACAGTCAAGGTCAACATAAATACCGCCGAAGCAGAAACCTTGCAAAGACAACTCTCCGGCATCGGTAAAGGCAAGGCAGAAGCGATCGTTGCCCATCGCGAAGCCAATGGTGAGTTCACATCGGTGGATGAGTTGATTGAGGTTAAGGGCATTGGAAAAGCTCTTTTAGACAAGAATCGGGACAAGCTTGCGCTCGAATAACTGATCGTAGCCCTCCGAAAGGCCGATCTCTGATCGGTCTTTCTACGTCCATCACGTTCCGCTGACGCGCTCTCGACTCACGTTAACCCCGAACTGCTGTTACGCCCTGTATTCAAGAATGCATTATGACCTCGGAAATTCCCTGCGTAGATGTTAGTCTTTTGCCGCAAAATATTGTCCATCCGGGGAACGGATTCTAATGAAGTACAGAGCCGAAATTGACGGACTGCGGGCGTTAGCAGTCATTCCAGTCATTTTATTTCACGCAGGTTTCAAGTATTTTGAAGGTGGCTTTGTCGGCGTCGATGTATTTTTTGTAATCAGTGGCTACTTGATCACCACGATAATACTGAACGACCTCAAGGATGGCGATTTCAGCCTCGCCGGGTTTTATGAGCGTCGCGCCAGAAGGATTTTGCCTGCACTCATCGTTGTGATCGGCGTCTGCCTGCCTGTTGCAACGGCGCTAATGCTCCCTGGGGAGGTGATAGCATTTGGGGAAAGCGTAATCTCGGCGTTAACGTTCATAGCTAATATGTTTTTTTGGCGTGAGACTGGCTATTTCGATACCCAAGCCGCTCTAAAACCCTTACTGCATACTTGGAGCTTGGCTGTCGAAGAGCAGTACTACATATTTTTTCCATTGCTTATTCTCGCGGTTTTTCGTTTTGACAAAAGGAAAATCGCTCCGGTTATCATTTTGCTCGCAATCCTTAGCCTGGCGTTTTCTCAGTGGTCGCTGAATCGTCGTCCTGAGATCGCATACTTTTTCCTGCCTTCCAGAGCTTGGGAGATATTAGTTGGGGCAATTGCAGCTTACTACGCTCTCCATCACGCTGGAAAAACCCGATTACAGCCAATGATCCGTCAAGTACTGGCAGGGCTAGGCGTGGTTCTGGTCATGAGTTCCATTTTGTTTTACGGCAAAGCCACCGAGTTTCCGGGGCTCAATGCTATTCCGCCGGTAATAGGCACTGCGTTGATACTATTGTTTGCTCAACGCGATACATGGGTCGGACAAATACTAGCCGCCAAGCCTCTGGTGGGCTGTGGTTTGATTAGCTATAGCAGCTATCTCTGGCATCAGCCGATCTTTGCATTCGCGAGGCTGGCATTTGAGACGGTGTCGCCGTTGTATTATGTCGGATTAATCGCAATCACTTTTGTGCTTGGTTACCTGACTTGGAGGTTCATCGAGTCTCCCTTTCGGCGTCGAGGCGTTGTAGGTAAATCTCGATTCAAGATCGCAACTCTCGGCAGCTACACGGCTGTGACGATTTTCTGCGTCATATTATTTACGACAAAAGGATTCGTTTCTTTTTATTCCCCTGAGAACCAACCGCTTGCGTCTCTGGAGTCAAAGAAGAGCGGAGATTACGTGAGCGCGAGGTTTGCACCGCTCCAGCTCAAACCCTTTGATTCTCGCCCACTTCCAAAAGTGTTAATCATTGGCGACAGCTATGCTCAGGATTTGGTCAACGCGCTCTATGAATCAGGGTTGGCCAGCGAAATTAACCTGTCGACGCGATATATCAGGGCTAAGTGCGGGAACTTATTTGTACCTAAGGAATTGGTTGCATCACGCATGCCGCTAGAGGTCGTGGGGGGGTGCAGAAGTCGAGATAGTTATTTATATGATGATGCCAGGTTAAGGGCCCTTATGGCTGAAAGCGATCAGATTTGGTTGGCATCGAGCTGGAAAGATTGGCAGGCTGAGATACTTCCTCTTAGCGTTAAAAATATCATTGCCGAGTTCGGGAAAACCCCGGTTGTATTCGGGACAAAGAGCTTTGGCAGTTACTCCATTCGTCAGTTGCTGGACATCCCCGCTGGCGAGCGGTCTGCGTTCCAAGTCCCCGTAGCGTCTGCCGCTTATACGGTAAACGAGACAATTAAAAAGAGCATGGCGGCTGTCCCGTTCGTAGATCCACTCGACCTTTTTTGCGGCCAACAATTACCCGATTGCCACATCTTCACCCTTCAAGGGGCGCTGATTTCTCCTGACGGTGGACACCTGACTCCGGCAGGCGCCAGGTTTTATGGTGAGCGCCTTAGAGGTTTGGGAGTCCTCAAGCTATCGACCTCAACCAGCCATTCCAACTGATATTCCTTACGGTGCTGCGCTCCGATCTCATCTGAGTCAGCACCTGAGAACATCTTAAAGGGTGTCCCATAAGCTGTCCGGGCTTCAAAATCCTCGTCAGCCTACTAAATCTTTAGCACCCCTCGTCTTGACATATTAAATGTAAGTCGACATACAATGATTTAAATTTCACTCGTAATATAAAGCTCGATTCAGGTCTGAGGATTTCAAAATGAGTAGCACCGATGCGAGAGGCGTGAAGTCGTGAAAACCGAGGCGCAGAACACCATGAATGGTCCGCGAATTGTTGTGACGGGAATGGGCTTGGTCACGCCCTTGGGCACTGGCGTTGAACCAGTCTGGCAGCGTTTGCTGGCGGGTCGCTCCGGCATTGTTCGACTCAGTGAAGAAACAGTCGCTGACCTGCCAGGCAAAGTAGGCGGTCGCGTACCGCTTTTGGCTGATGATCCTGAGGCCGGCTTCGATGCCGATAGCGCGGTGCCCGCCAAAGAGCAAAAGAAGATGGATCGCTTCATCGTGTTTGCCCTCGCTGCCGCCAAAGAGGCGATTGCGCAGGCCGGCTGGGTAGCCGATAGCGAAGAGGCAAAGGAGCGTACGGCGACGATCATTGGCTCGGGGATCGGTGGTTTCGGGGCGATTGCCGATGCCGTACGCACTACCGATAGCCGTGGACCACGACGTTTGTCTCCGTTCACGATCCCCTCGTTTCTGGTCAATCTGGCGGCGGGTCACGTTTCCATTCAGCACGGTTTCAAAGGACCGCTGGGGGCTCCGGTGACTGCATGTGCCGCCGGTGTGCAAGCCATTGGCGATGCTGCAAGGCTGATTCGTAGTGGCGAGGCGGATGTCGCTATTTGCGGTGGAGCAGAGGCGGCCATTGACCGTGTCAGTCTGGGCGGTTTCGCCGCAGCACGCGCCTTGTCCAGCGGTTTCAATGAGACGCCCGAAAGAGCTTCGCGTCCCTTTGATCGGGATCGAGACGGTTTTGTGATGGGTGAGGGCGCCGGGATTCTGGTGATTGAATCGCTGGAGCATGCGCTTGCCAGGGGAGCTAAACCGATTGTCGAGCTGGTTGGGTACGGCACCAGTGCAGACGCTTATCACCTCACGGCTGGCCCTGAGGATGGTAGCGGCGCGCAGCGAGCCATGGGCGCAGCGATACGTCAGGCGGGGATCAAGCCAGGGGAAATCCAGCACTTGAACGCCCATGCCACCTCCACGCCGGTAGGTGACAAGGGGGAAATGGCAGCCATCAAGGCGTTGTTTGGTGATCAAAAATCCATCGCGGTGACATCGACCAAATCCGCGACCGGGCATTTGTTGGGCGCTGCGGGTGGGATCGAGGCCATTTTCACAGCGTTGGCGCTTCGCGATCAAATCGCCCCGGCGACCCTCAATTTCGACAATCCGGATGAAGCCGCGGCCGGTCTCGATATTGTCCACGGCGCAGCGCGAAACATGGCTATTGAATACGCGTTGTCGAACGGTTTTGGTTTCGGTGGCGTCAATGCCAGCGTGTTGTTCAAGCGCTGGCAGGACTGATCAGGACTCGCTGTTCTGCTGTTTCAGAAAGTCACGTGTGGTGTGCAGGATTCGCTCTGAGAGAGCCGGATCCTGCGTGCTGCGCGACAGCATCAAAGCGCCGACCAGAGTGGACAGCATCACCACGCTTTGCGCGTCGGCATCCGGTCCGCCGAGTGCCTGTTGCAACAACGCCAGACGCGACTCGATCAGCTCATCGGCGATCGGGCTGGCCTGGCCGCGCTGACCGAGCTCCGACGCCATTGTCGGCATTGGGCAGCCTTTCTCGGGCGCATTGCGATGTCCTTCGGATAAATACATATCGATAAAAGCGCTCAGACCATTCTCTTCTTCGAAGGCTTGTCTGGTGCGCTCGTTGGCTTCGTCCGCAGCGCAGCGCATCGCTTTCTCCACCAAATCATCCTTGGATTTGAAATGCGCGTAAAAGCCGCCATGGGTCAGCCCCAAGGCCTTCATCAGCGGCTGCAGCCCGGTAGCGCCAATGCCGTCACGACGGAAGCGTGCGGAGGCTTCGAGAAGAATGCGTTCGTGAGTCTGGGCTTTGTGATCGTGCGCGTACCGCATGCAATCCTCCTGAGACTTTGGGCCTTGATATGTTGGTTGACATTTTACATGGATGAGGGGCGCGCGGATCGTAAATTTCCTCAGCGGTCGCGCGGCAACGCCTACAGGATTGGATTCAATGTGGAAGGTCGCATTTTATTGGACGGCACACAGCCTTAAATTTTCCCGGCCGGGGCACGTTTTCTCATTGAATCAGCCCTTATTCGTGAGCCCAAAGCATGCCTCAGTCATTACCCGCGACGGCTATGCCGTTGATTCGCCCGGCCAAGCCTGTCGGTGAAGTTTATCGACGTTTCGATGCCAGCCTTGGCGCCTCGGTTTCCCTGCGCGTTCTGGATGTCGATCTGGATCTTGAGCGCTTCAACCGCTGGCAAAACAATCCTCGTGTTCTACAGTTCTGGCAGGAAGGCGGATCGCTGGAGCAGCATCGGGAGTATCTGGAAAAGCAGGCTGCCGACCCTCACACGTTGACCTTGATTGGCTGCTTCGACGACCAGCCATTTGCCTACTTCGAAGCCTATTGGGCGCTGGAAGATCGCATCGCTCCGTTCTGCAATCCAGGCGATTACGACCGCGGGATCCACATGCTGGTTGGCGAAGAAAGCCATCGGGGTCCGCATAAAGTCGCCAGTTGGCTTTCTGCACTGGTGCATTACCTTTTTCTCGATGACGAGCGCACCCAGCGACTGGTTTCAGAGCCGCGCGCCGACAACGGGAAGATGATTACCTACATGCAAGGGCAGGGGTTCGAGAAGGAAAAGGAATTCGATTTCCCGCACAAGCGAGCCGCGCTGATGACCCTGGATCGGAAGCGTTTTTTTGAGCGGTGTGAGTGGCTTTAACGCGGGATTGCGTCGATCACCTTACCTGTAGGAGCTGCCGAAGGCTGCGATTGGGGGGGGCAGTAAAAAAGCTTCGCAGCCTTTGGCGGCTTCTACAGCATCAGTGTTCAGCGCCTTACAGCTCGCGCTTCCTGAAGGGAGACCTTACGACAATGCACCAACGCATCGCGGATCATGAAGTTCACCAGCGTCGGCGAAACACCGAGCTCCTTGGCAATGTCCTTCTGCGGGACGCCGTGCAGTCTGTACATCTCGAACGCGTAGCGGGTGCGGCTAGGCAGTTCGGTCAGGGCGTCGGCAATGGTTTCCAGGGTCGTGAAATTGATGTGCGAGGTTTCGGGGGACGCTCCGTGGATAACCACATTGAGTCCCTCTTCCTCGGTGCCTGAGTATTTCTGCTCCAGCGCCTGTTTGCGGTAGTGATCGATCGCCAGGTTGCGCACGATCTGAAACAGGTAGCTGAGCTGGGCTTTGATCGAGGATGTGATCTGCGGCGCGGACTGCAATCTGAAGAAAGCATCCTGCACAACGTCCTCGGCCCGTGATCGGCAGCCGGTAATCCGCGCTGCAATCTTGACCAGAGTCAGGCGGTTTTCGACGAACGCCTGGAGAAGCGGTGAATCGCACGTACTTGTGGATAGTTGTTCCGGCATGGAAATCACCTTGCAGCAATTGGGCAGATGAAGCTTTCGTAGGGAAGCCCCCTACACACCGGGCAACAAATTAGGCTTGATGATAATGATTGTCAAATGAGAAATATATCTATCGGTATTCCTTTCTCATAGCGTTTTGCTTCATCGCTTGCCCTGTCTGGCGATCAGCCCGTTCAGCCGTTACTAATTATTTCTCTCCTCCATCCGTTCTCTTTGGTGACAGCCCCGGCTACCGGCCCGGCCCCCATGCAGCAGGAGAATGACATGGTATTTGATCGCGAAGACCTCACCTTTCAAGTCGTGTGCAACCACGAAGAGCAGTACTCGATCTGGCCCGATTACAAGGCAATCCCCAATGGCTGGCGTGCCGTCGGCATGAAAGGCCTGAAGAAGGAATGCCTGGAGTACATCGAGCAGCACTGGACTGACATGCGTCCGTTGAGCCTGCGACAGAAGATGGATCAGGACAAAGTGGTGGCTTGAAGTGAGCGCCTTTAACAGCCTGCGCTTGTTCTGCCTGCCGTACTCAGGTGCCAGCGCCATGGTCTACAGCCGCTGGCGGCGCACCTTGCCGCAATGGCTCGAAGTCCATCCGCTTGAACTGCCGGGACGCGGCATGCGCATGAGCGAGCCGTTGCAGACCGATATGCGGCAGCTTGCCGCGCAGTTGGCCAGTGAGATTGCTCGCCAGTTGCGACAGAGCCCTGGCCAGCCTTATGCGTTGTTCGGTCACAGTCTGGGCGGTTTGCTCGGTTATGAGCTGGCCCATGCGTTGCTGGCGCTGGATGTCCCGCGGCCGCTGTGTCTGTTCGCTTCGGCCACGGCCGGTCCGGCTCGACGCGACGTCAGCGAATACCGTCAGGCCAAGACCGACGCTGAGCTGATCGAGCGTCTGCGCACACTCAAGGGCACCTCGGAAGTGGCGTTGGCGGATCCGGATCTGATGGCGCTGATGCTGCCGATCCTGCGTGCGGATTTTCTGATGTGCGGCAGCTTTGAATACCTGCCGCGCGAACCGTTACCGATGCCGGTCCATGTGTTCGGCGGCAAGCAGGACAGCGTGCGCGTTGAGGAACTGCTCGACTGGCAGGATGAAACCACCGTCGGTTTCTCGCTGGACATGTTTGAAGGCCATCACTTTTTCCTGCAAAGCCAGGAAGCCCCGTTATTGCGCTGCCTGCGGCGCTATGCCGAGCAGCACCTGGCACGCGCCAATCGCCAGCGTTCACCCGCTGCGGCGGCCAGCTGATTCAGACCGCTATACCCGGCGCGCATCAGGCGCGCCTCTCTTCGTGAATTCCCGATTGCAAGCCGGACTCAGGCAGGAACAACCATGAACGACGCGTTCGAACTCCCCAACACTCTGGTGCAGGCCCTGCAACAACGTGCAGATGGCCAGCCTGATCGCATTGCCCTGCGTTTTCTGGCGGAGGATGCCAGCGAAGGCGCAGTGCTCAGTTATCGCCAGCTTGATCAGCGCGCCCGCACCATTGCGGCTGCTTTGCAGGCTCAGGTTGAACCCGGCGAGCGTGCGGTGTTGTTGTTCCCGAGTGGTCCGGACTATGTCGCGGCGTTCTTCGGTTGCCTTTATGCCGGTGTAATTGCGGTGCCCGCTTACCCGCCTGAATCGGCGCGTCGTCATCATCAGGAGCGCTTGCTGTCGATTATCGCCGACGCCGAGCCACGGCTGATCCTGACCCGCAGCAGTTTGCGCGAACCCCTGCTGCAAATGAGCGAGCAGCTCAATGCCGCCGATGCGCCAAAGCTGCTGTGCGTCGACACCCTCGAAAGCCAACTGGCTGATCACTGGCGCGAGCCGACCTTGCAGGCCGATGACATCGCCTTCCTGCAATACACCTCCGGCTCAACGGCGTTGCCCAAAGGCGTGCAGGTCAGCCACGGCAATCTGGTGGCCAATGAGCTGTTGATTCGTCGCGGTTTCGGCATTGATCTCAACCCTGACGATGTGATCGTCAGCTGGTTGCCGCTGTACCACGACATGGGCCTGATCGGCGGTCTGTTGCAGCCGATTTTCAGTGGTGTGCCGTGTGTGCTGATGTCACCGGGTTACTTCCTCGGGCGTCCATTACGCTGGCTGGAAGCGATCAGTGAATACGGCGGCACCATCAGTGGTGGCCCGGACTTCGCCTACCGCCTGTGCAGCGAGCGGGTCAGCGACTCGGCGCTGGACAAGCTTGACCTGAGTAAATGGCGCGTGGCGTTTTCCGGCTCCGAGCCGATTCGTCAGGACAGCCTCGATCTGTTCAGCAGCAAGTTCGCTGCCGCAGGTTTTACCGCCGACAGCTTCTTTGCCTGTTACGGCCTGGCCGAAGCCACGCTATTCGTCACGGGTGGGCAGCGTGGGCGTGGCATTCCCAATCTGGAAGTGTGCGATCAGTCGTTGGCACAGCATCGCGCCGAACCGGGTGTGGGCAGTGTATTGATGAGTTGCGGTGGCAGTCAGCCGGAGCATGCGGTGTGCATTGTCGATGCGCCAACCGGGAAGCTGCTGGCTGACAATCAGGTGGGGGAAATCTGGGCGGCCGGGCCGAGCATTGCTCACGGCTACTGGCGCAATCCCAAAGCCAGCGCCAAGACCTTTGTTGAGCGTGACGGCCGTACCTGGCTGCGCACCGGCGACCTGGGTTTCCTGCGCCACGGCGAGCTGTTCGTCACCGGCCGCCTGAAAGACATGTTGATCGTGCGTGGTCATAACCTTTACCCGCAGGACATCGAGCAGGCCATCGAGCGCGAAGTCGATGTGGTTCGCAAAGGCCGGGTCGCGGCATTTGCCGTGACCGAAAATGGCGTGGACGGTATTGGGATCGCCGCTGAAATCAGCCGCAGCGTGCAGAAAATCCTGCCCCCGGACGCCCTGATCAAGGCCATCCGACAAACCGTCGCCGAGGCCTTTCAGGAAGCCCCCAGCGTCGTGGCGCTGCTCAATCCCGGCGCTTTGCCGAAGACCTCAAGCGGTAAGCTGCAACGCTCGGCCTGCCGAACCCGTCTGGCCGATGGCACGCTCGACAGTTATGCGCTTTTCCCTGTTACCGAGCATGCGGATGAGCCTGCCGGCGAACAGACAACGGTTGCCGATGACTTGCAGAAACGCATCGCCGCGATCTGGCGCGAACAGCTGAGCGTCGAGCATATCGCCTCCGATGACAATTTCTTCCTGCTCGGTGGTAACTCCATCGCTGCGACGCAGGTGATGGGGCGCTTGCGTGAGGCCTTGGGCCTTGAGCTGAACCTGCGGTTGTTGTTCGAAGCGCCGTCGCTGGCTGAATTCTGCGCTGAAGTCACACGTCAGCAAGCGTCGGGTGCAACTCGCCAGAACAGCATTGCATTGCTGCCGCGTGATCGTGATTTGCCGCAGTCGCTGGCGCAAAACCGCCTGTGGATTGTCTGGCAGCTGGACCCGCAAGGCGCGGCTTACAACATTCCCGCCGCGCTGCGTTTGCGCGGCGACCTCGATCAGCACGCCTTGAGCAAAAGTTTCGAGCAGTTGATCGAGCGGCATGAATCCCTGCGCACGCGTTTCCTTGAGCGTGACGGGCAGGCACTGCAACGCATTGACCCCACTGCAACCTTCGCCTTGCAGCATCTGGATTTCAGTCAGTTATCGTCGGCCGAGCGCGACGCTCAGGTTCTGCAAGCCCGCGAGCAGGAAGCTCAAACTGCGTTCGATCTTGAACAGGGGCCGTTGCTGCGAGTGACTCTGGTACGACTCGACGAGCAAGAGCATCAACTGTGGGTCACGTTGCATCACATCATCGCCGATGGCTGGTCGCTTAACCTGCTGATCGACGAGTTCTCACGACTCTATGCCGCTGCCAGCCAGGGGCAAACTATTGCTCTCGCGCCGTTGCCGCTGCATTACGCCGATTACGCTCAATGGCAGCGCGACTGGCTGGCAGCCGGCGAAGCGCAGCGCCAACTTGAATACTGGAC
Source organism: Pseudomonas caspiana (assembly GCF_040224095.2). Classification (NCBI taxonomy): domain Bacteria; kingdom Pseudomonadati; phylum Pseudomonadota; class Gammaproteobacteria; order Pseudomonadales; family Pseudomonadaceae; genus Pseudomonas; species Pseudomonas caspiana. Next base: position 1,392,389 of record NZ_CP167995.1, read on the forward strand.
GCAGCAACTGGGCGACGAGCACCCGAACTTGAGTCTGGCCACCGATCATCCGCGCAGTGCGTTGCGCACTCATCAGGCGGCGCGCTACAGCGTATTGCTTGATGAAGGCCTGAGCAGTGCTTTGCGTTACACCGCTCAGGAACATGGCGCGACAATGTTCATGGTCTTGCTGGCGGCGTTCCAGAGCTTGCTGCATCGCTACAGCGGGCAGACCGATATTCGTATCGGCGTGCCGGGTGCCAACCGACCACGCCTTGAAACTCAGGGACTGGTCGGTTTCTTCATCAACACCCTGGTGCTGCGCGGGACGGTTGATGCCCGCAAACCTTTTGCACAACTCCTCGACGAAGCCCTTCATGCGACCCTGGGCGCTCAGGCTCATCAGGACTTGCCGTTCGAGCAGTTGCTCGAAGCCTTCCCTCAAGCAAGGGAACAGGGCCTGTTTCAGGTGATGTTCAACCATCAGCAGCGGGACTTGAGCGCCTTGCGCCGCCTGCCGGGTTTGCTTGCTGACGAACTGCCGTGGCACAGCCGCGAGGCCAAGTTCGATCTGCAACTGCACAGCGAAGAAGACCATCGCGGGCGTCTGGCCCTGCATTTCGACTACGCCGCAGAACTGTTCGACGTACAGACCGTACGGCGCATGGCTGAGCATTTCACGGCGTTGTTGCAACAGATCAGTGATCAGCCGAGCCAGTGTATTGGCGACCTGAACCTGCTCAGCCCGGTGGAGCAAACCCTGCAGCAGGACTGGAGTCAGGCTCCTTGTGTGGCTGCCAGTCGCTGGTTGCCGGAGCGTCTGGCCGAGCAGGCCGCGCTAACCCCGGAGCGCATCGCGCTGGTGTGGGAGGGCGGTCAGCTGGATTACGCCAGCCTGGATACACAGTCCAGCCGTCTGGCGCATTACTTGCGCGACAAAGGCGTCGGCCCGGACGTTTGCGTGGGTATTTGCGCCGAGCGTTCGCCGCAATTGCTGATCGGCCTGCTGGCGATCATCAAGGCCGGTGGCGCATATGTGCCGCTGGACCCGGATTACCCTCGCGAGCGCTTGAGCTACATGCTGCACGACAGCGGCGTCGAGTTGCTGTTGACCCAAAGCCATCTGTTGCCGAGCCTGCCGGTCAGCGAAGCCGTCACCGCGATCACGCTTGATAACCTGCATCTGGATAACTGGCCATGCAGCGCGCCGGGTCTGCACCTGTCCGGCGACAACCTCGCTTACGTGATTTACACCTCTGGCTCGACCGGTCAGCCCAAAGGCGTTGGCAACACCCACGCGGCATTGGCCGAACGCTTGCAATGGATGCAGGCGACATACGGCCTGAACGTCGACGACGTTTTGATGCAAAAAGCCCCGGTCAGTTTTGACGTGTCGGTCTGGGAATGTTTCTGGCCGCTAATTACCGGCTGCCGATTGCTGATCGCCGCGCCGGGCGAGCATCGTGACCCGCGACGTCTTGTCGAGCTGATCCAGCAATTCAGCGTCACCACCTTGCACTTCGTGCCGCCGCTCTTGCAGTTGTTCATTGAGGAGGCCGACATCGCGCAATGCAGCAGTCTCAAACGGCTGTTCTCTGGTGGCGAAGCCTTGCCTGCCGAACTGCGTAACCGGGTGCTGGAGCAATTGCCAAACGTGCAGCTGCATAACCGTTATGGACCGACCGAAACCGCGATCAACGTCACGCACTGGCACTGCCGCCGCGAGGACGGCGAGCGCTCGCCGATTGGTCGGCCGCTGGGCAATGTGCTCTGCCGGATTCTCGACAGCGAATTGAACCCGGTGCCAGCCGGTGTGCCGGGAGAACTGTGCATTGGCGGGATTGGCCTGGCTCGTGGCTATCTGGGTCGTCCGGGCCTGACCGCCGAGCGCTTCGTCCCCGATCCTTTGGGCGAGGCGGGCACGCGTCTGTACCGCACCGGTGACCGGGCGCGTTGGTCGGCCGAGGGCGTGATCGAATATCTGGGACGTCTCGATCAGCAGGTCAAACTGCGCGGTTTTCGGATTGAACCCGAAGAAATCGAAGCCCGCCTGTTGGCGCAACCGGGTGTGCGTCAGGCGGCGGTACTGGTGCGCGAAGGCCCTGGCGGCGCGCAGTTGATCGGTTGGTACACCGCTGACAGCGAAGTCTCAGTCGAACAGTTGAAAGCTGCACTGGCGGCTGAGCTGCCGGAATACATGGTGCCCGCGCAATTGATGCGCCTGGACAGCATGCCGCTAAGCCCTGCTGGCAAACTGGATCGCCGGGCGTTGCCCGATCCGCACTGGCAACAGCGCGAACATGTAGCCCCGCGCACTGAGCTGGAACAGCAAATCGCTGCGATCTGGCGTGAAGTGCTGGGCCTTGAGCGTGTTGGTCTGAACGATGATTTCTTTGCCCTCGGCGGGCATTCCTTGCTGGCGACCCAGATTGTTTCCCGTACCCGTCAGGCGTGCGATGTCGAGCTGCCGTTGCGTGTGTTGTTCGACGCCAGCGAGCTGGCTGCGTTTGCCGAACAAGTGCGTCAGATTCAATTGGCGGGCGACAGCAATCGCCAATTGCCGATTGAACGTGTCGACCGCAGCCAGCGCGTGCCGTTGTCCTATTCCCAGCAGCGTATGTGGTTCCTCTGGCAACTGGAGCCGGACAGCCCTGCCTACAACGTCGGCGGCATGGCGCGGTTGCGCGGCGTGCTGGATATCAGCCGTTTCGAAGCAGCGCTGCACGCTTTGATCGACCGCCACGAAACCCTGCGCACCACCTTCCCGAGTGTCGATGGCGTGGCCTGGCAGCAGGTACACAGTGACTTGAATCTGCGTATGCAGTGGCAGGACTTTTCCGCGCTGGATGACAGCACGCGCCAGCAGTGTTTGCAGGCCTTTGCTGATGCGCAGGCTCACGAGCCGTTTGATCTTGAGCGCGGCCCACTGCTGCGCGCCTGTCTGGTCAAGGCGGGCGAGCAGGAGCACTTTTTTGTGCTGACCCTGCATCACATCGTCACTGAAGGCTGGGCCATGGACATCTTTGCCCGTGAACTCAGCGCGCTGTACGAAGCCTTTGTCGATGATCGTCAGTCGCCGCTCGAACCGTTGGCGGTGCAGTATCTGGATTACAGCGTCTGGCAGCGGAAATGGCTGGAGTCGGGTGAGCGCCAGCGTCAGCTGGATTACTGGACCGCGAAACTGGGCAGCGAACACCCATTGCTGGAGTTGCCCGGCGACCGGCCGCGGCCACCGGTACAAAGCCATCGGGGCGGGCTGTACCGCTTCGATCTCGGCGACGAGCTGGCCGCTCAGGTGCGTCAGTTCAACGCTGAACATGGCCTGACCTTGTTCATGACCATAACGGCAGCGCTGGCGGTCTTGCTCTATCGCTACAGCGGTCAGCAGGATTTGCGCATCGGCGCGCCAGTGGCCAACCGCATTCGTCCGGAAAGCGAAGGGCTGATCGGTGCGTTCCTCAATACCCAGGTGCTGCGTTGCCAGCTCAATGGGCAGATGAGTGTTGCCGAGTTGATCGATCAGGTGCGTCAGACGGTCATCGAAGGCCAGTCGAATCAGGACTTGCCGTTCGATCATCTGGTCGAAGCGCTGCAACCCCCTCGTAGCGCCGCGTATAACCCGCTGTTCCAGGTGATGTGCAACGTGCAGCGTTGGGAATTCCAGCAAAGCCGAACCCTGGCCGGGATGACCGTGGATTATCTGGTCAACGACGCACTGGCGACCAAGTTCGACCTCAACCTTGAAGTCACTGATCTTGATCAGCGTCTGGGTTGCTGCCTGACGTACAGTTGCGACCTGTTCGACGAAGCGCGCATCGCACGCATGGCCGACCATTGGAGAACGTTGCTGCAAGGTCTGCTGGCTGATCCTGAACAACGTTTGAGCGAGCTGCCGCTGTTTGAACCGGCTGAGCGCGATCAGTTGTTGGCCGGTCTGGCGCAAGAGGCGGGCGAACATGAGCTGTCGTACTCCATTCATCAGCTGTTTGCTAAACAGGCTCGCAAAACGCCGGACGCGGGCGCGCTGACCTTCGCCGGGCAGACATTGACCTACGACCAGCTCAACCGCCGCGCTAACCAGTTGGCCCGAGCCCTGCGCGAACAGGGCGTCGGCCCGCAAGTGCGCGTCGGGCTGGCGCTTGAGCGCTCCCATGAAATGGTCATTGGTTTGCTGGCGATTCTCAAGGCGGGTGGCGCTTATGTGCCGCTGGATCCCGAATACCCGCTGGACCGCCTGCATTACATGATCGAAGACAGCGGCATTGCGTTGCTGCTGGGTGATGCGCAGTTGTTTGAGGCGTTGGGTGAGTTGCCGGAGGGTGTTTTGCGATTCCCGATGACATCGAATACCTGTAGGAGCTCACGAGCAACGCGAGGCAGCGATAGCGATTCTCCTGACACACCGCGATCGCTGCCTCGCGGTGCTCGTGAGCTCCTACAGGAGAATGCTGCACACGACGACTCCGATTTACCCAACCTCACCCTGCCGCAACATCAGGCCTATCTGATCTACACCTCCGGGTCCACCGGCAAGCCTAAAGGTGTAGCGGTCAGTCATGGCGAGATCGCGATGCATTGCCGTGCGGTGATTCAGCGGTTCGGCATGCGCAACGATGACTGCGAGCTGCATTTTTATTCGATCAACTTCGACGCCGCTACCGAGCGACTGCTGGTGCCATTGCTCTGCGGTGCACGAGTGGTCGTGCGTGCCCAAGGCCAGTGGGGGGCGCAGGAAATCTGCGAGTTGATTCGTGAACAACAGGTCAACATTCTCGGCTTTACCCCGAGTTATGGCAGCCAATTGGCGCAATGGCTGGCCAGCCACAACGAAACACTGCCCATCCGCATGTGCATCACCGGAGGCGAAGCGCTGACCGGCGAGCATTTGCAGCGAATCCGCGCAGTGTTTCAGCCGCAGCATTTCTTCAATGCATACGGCCCCACCGAAACGGTGGTCATGCCTTTGGCCTGTCTGGCGCCCGAAACACTGGACGAAGGTCTGGCCACAGTGCCCATCGGCAGCATCGTGGGCGCTCGCAGTGCCTACATTCTTGACGCTGACCTGACCCTCGTCCCTCAGGGCGCAACCGGCGAGTTGTACATCGGCGGCGCAGGGTTGGCCGGTGGTTATCATCAACGGCCCGGCATGACCGCCGAGCGCTTTGTGGTCGATCCGTTTGCAGCCAATGGCGGACGCATGTATCGCACCGGCGATCTGGTCCGGCAACGCGCCGACGGGCTGGTTGAGTATCTGGGTCGGATCGACCATCAGGTGAAAATTCGTGGTTTCCGCATCGAGCTGGGCGAAATCGAAAACCGTCTGCTGGAGCAAGCTGCGGTACGCGAAGCCATCGTGCTGGCGCTGGATGCGCCGAGCGGCAAACAGCTGGTGGGTTATGTGGTCGGCGAGGGTGACCCGCTGCAATTGCGCGATGCCCTGAAAGCGCATCTGCTCAGCCAGCTCCCGGAATACATGGTGCCCGCGCAACTCATCGTGCTGGACAGTATGCCGCTGACCGCCAACGGCAAACTCGACCGTCGCGCTCTGCCTGCGCCGGACCTTGGACATAACCGCCAGCAATTTGTGGCCCCGCAAAATGAGCTGGAGCAAGCGCTGGCGGCGATCTGGCGTGAAGTACTGAATGTCGAGCGCGTGGGGCTGCTGGATAACTTCTTCGAGCTGGGCGGCGATTCGATCCTGTCGATTCAAGTCGTCAGTCGCGCCCGGCAAGCCGGGATTCATTTCAGCCCGCGGGACATGTTCCAGCATCAGACCGTGCAGACCCTGGCCAGCGTCGCAACCCGAACCGAGCAGATCCTTGCCGAACAAGGACCGGTGCTGGGCACAGCGCAACTGACGCCGATTCAACACTGGTTTTTCGAAAGCGATATTCCCCAGCGTCAGCACTGGAACCAGGCGGTGCTCCTACAACCTGTCGAGCCGCTTGATCCGGCGCGACTGGAGCAAGCGTTGCGTCAGGTGCTGGTGCAGCACGATGCGTTACGCCTGCGCTTCACCGAGCATGACGATCAATGGCGTGCCGAGCATGTACAGCTGGAAGAATGCGCGGTTCTCTGGCGTGCAGAAGAGGCATCGCCGGGACTGTTCGCCGACGCCCAGCGCAGTCTCAATTTGCAACGAGGCCCGCTGCTGCGTGGGGTACTGATCAGCAACGGCAGCGAGCCGCAACAGCTGCTGTTGGCGATCCATCACTTGGTGGTGGACGGCGTCTCGTGGCGAATTCTGCTCGATGATTTGCAAGCGGCTTACCGCGAGCAACCGCTGCCCGCCAAGACCAGCGCGTTCCGCGACTGGACTCAACGTTTGCAGGCTTACGCCAGCAGCGAGCCGTTGCGCGAAGAACTTCAGTGGTGGCAGAGCCAATTGGTTGGCAGCGGCGAGTTGCCGTTCGATCAGCCTCACGGACGTCAGCAACAAGCACAGGCGCAAACCCTGAGCGTGCGTCTGGATTCACGGCATACCCGGCAATTGCTGCAAGAGGCTCCGGCGGCGTATCGCACCCAGGTCAACGACCTGCTGCTGACCGCGTTGGCGCGGGTGGTGTGCCGCTGGACGGGGGACGATTCGGCGCTGGTTCAACTGGAGGGCCATGGCCGCGAAACCCTGTTCGATGACATCGATCTGACCCGCAGCGTCGGCTGGTTCACCAGCGCTTATCCGCTGCGTCTGACCCCGCTGGACGTCACCGCAGAGGCCGGTCGGGCCGCATCGATCAAAGCCATCAAAGAGCAATTGCGCCAGGTGCCGCACAAAGGTCTGGGTTACGGTGTGCTGCGCTATCTGGCAGACGAGGTCAGCCGTCAAAGCATGGCCGCATTGCCCGAAGCGTCGATCACCTTCAACTACCTCGGGCAGTTCGATCAGAGCTTCGCTGACGACGCATTGTTCAAACCGCTGGACGCTTCAGTCGGCCCGACCCACGACGAAAACGCGCCACTGCCGAATGCCTTGAGTATCGACAGCCAGGTGTACGGCGGCGAACTGGTGCTGCGTTGGACCTTCAGTCGCGAGCGCTTTAATGCCGCAACGATTGAAACGCTGGCTAACGCCTACATTGATGAGTTGCAAGGTGTGATCGCCCATTGCTTGGACGACAGCGCAGGCGGCCTGACTCCTTCGGACTTCCCGCTGGCGCGCCTGACTCAGTCGCAACTGGATGCACTGCCGGTTCCCGTTTCAGCCATCGAAGATGTCTATCCGCTGACACCGATGCAGGAAGGTCTGCTGCTGCATACGCTGCTGGAGCCCGGCACCGGTATTTATTTCATGCAGGACCGTTATCGCATCAACAGCGAACTGGACCCGCAGCGTTTTGCTCAGGCGTGGCAAGCCGTTGTGGCGCGTCACGAAGCCTTGCGCGCATCGTTCTGCTGGGACAGCGGCGAGCAGATGCTGCAGATCATTCACAAGCCGGGCAGTACGCGGATCGAGTTCGTCGACTGGAGCAACGAGCCAGAAGCGCAGCACGAAGAACGTCTGCAAACCTTGCTCAAGAGCGAGCGCGAAGCCGGTTTCGATTTGCTTCACGAAGCGCCTTTCCACCTGCGTCTGATCCGGGTGGGCGAGGGCCGTTACTGGTTCATGATGAGCAACCACCACATCCTGATCGATGCCTGGTGCCGTGGCCTGCTGATGAGCGATTTCTTCGAAATCTACACCGCGCTGGGCGAAGGCCGTGAAGCGCAATTAGCGCTGCCACCGCGTTATCGCGATTACATCGGCTGGCTGCAACGCCAGGACATTGCTCAGTCGAAACAATGGTGGCGCAGCAACCTGCAAGGTTTTGAGCGCACCACTTATATTCCGACCGATCGACCCTTGCTGCGCGAGCATGCCGGGCACAGTGGCGGCATGATTGTCGGCGACCGTTACACACGCCTTGATGCAACTGACGGCCAGCGCTTGAAGGATCTGGCCCAACGTCAACAGTTAACGGTCAACACGTTCGCTCAGGCGGCTTGGGCGCTGGTGCTGCGGCGTTTGAGTGGCGACGCTGACGTGGTGTTTGGTGTCACAGTGGCGGGGCGTCCGGTGGACATGCCACAGATGCAACGCACGGTGGGCCTGTTCATCAACAGCATTCCGTTACGGGTCAGCCTGCCCGGCGCCGATCAGCGTTGCACGGTGCTGGACTGGCTGCACGGTCTGCTGGATCGCAACCTGCAACTGCGCGAGCACGAATACATGCCGCTGGTGCAGATTCAGGAGTGCAGCGAACTGCCTAAGGGCCAGCCGCTGTTCGACAGCCTATTCGTGTTTGAAAACGCCCCGGTCGAAGTGTCGGTACTGGACCGCGCCCAGAGCCTGAGCGCTAGCTCGGACTCGGGCCGCACCCACACCAACTTCCCGCTGACGGCGGTGTGTTATCCAGGCGACGACCTCGGGTTGCATCTGTCTTTCGACCAGCGTTATTTCGATGGCGAAACGGTTGAGCGCCTGCTGGGTGAGTTCAAACGCCTGTTGCTGGCCTTGGCGGACGGCATTCAGGGCGATATGGCCGAGCTACCTTTGCTGGCGGATTCCGAGCGTGAATGGCTGCTGGAAGGCTGCAACCAGAGCCATCGGGAATATCCGTTGGAGCAGGGCTATGTGCGCTTGTTCGAAGCGCAGGTCGAGGCTCATCCGCAACGTATCGCCGCGACCTGTCTTGAGCAGAAGTGGAGCTTCAAAGACCTCAACCAACACGCTAACCGCCTCGGCCATGCCTTGCGCGACGCTGGTGTGCAGGTTGATCAGCCTGTCGCGTTGCTGGCCGAACGCGGGCTGGATCTGCTGGGCATGATGGTTGGCAGCTTCAAGGCCGGGGCAGGGTATCTGCCACTGGACCCGGGCCTGCCTGCGCAACGTTTGAGCGGCATCATCGAACAGAGCCGCACGCCAATGCTGGTGTGCACGGCCGCCTATAAGGAACAGGCCATGAGCTTGTTGGAAAACTTCTCGTGTGCGGGCAAGCCTCGGCTGTTGGTCTGGGAAGACGTACAGGAGCGCGGGCATTCTTTGGATAACCTCGGGATCTATTCCGGGCCGGACAATCTGGCTTACGTGATCTTCACCTCCGGTTCCACCGGGCAGCCCAAAGGCGTGATGGTCGAGCAGCGCGGCATGCTCAATAACCAGCTGAGCAAAGCGCCGTATCTCAATCTGGATCAGTTTGACGTGATCGCACAGACCGCCTCGCAGAGCTTCGATATTTCGGTCTGGCAGTTCCTGGCTGCGCCGTTGTTCGGCGCGCGGGTCGACATCGTGCCGAACACCATCGCTCATGATCCAGTGGGCTTGCTCAAGCATGTGGAGAGTAGCGGGATCACCGTGCTGGAAAGCGTGCCTTCGTTGATTCAGGGCATGTTGACCGAGGATCATCCTCCACTGGAACGCCTGCGCTGGATGCTGCCGACCGGGGAAGCCATGCCGCCAGAACTGGCGCATCAATGGCTGCAGACTTATCCCCACATCGGCCTCGTCAATGCTTACGGGCCAGCAGAGTGTTCCGACGACGTGGCGTTCTTCCGCGTCGATCAGGCGTCCACTGAAGGCAGCTATTTGCCGATCGGTACGCCGACCGATAACAACCGTTTGTACCTGCTGGATGACGCGCTTGATCTGGTGCCATCGGGGGCGGTGGGCGAGTTGTGCATCGCAGGCGTCGGCGTGGGCCGTGGCTATGTGCAGGACCCGTTACGCACGGCGCAAGTCTTTGTACCGCATCCATTCGGCGCGCCGGGGGAGCGGTTGTATCGCAGCGGCGACCTGGCGCGGCGTCGGGCCGACGGCGTGCTGGAATACGTCGGCCGAATCGACCATCAAGTGAAGATTCGCGGTTTCCGCATCGAACTGGGTGAAATCGAAGCGCGCCTGCACGAACAGCCGCAAGTCCGCGATGCGGCAGTGGCGGTTCAGGAAGGGCCGAATGGCAAGTATCTGGTGGGCTATCTGGTTCCCGTAGAGGAGCAAGAAGGCGAGCTGCCGGAAATCATCAAGGCGCGCCTGCGGGCCTCGCTGCCGGACTACATGGTGCCGCAGCATTGGTTGATCCTCGAACGCCTGCCGCGTAACGCGAACGGCAAACTGGATCGCAAGGCGTTGCCTGGGATCGACATCGGCCAGTTGCAAAGCCAGGCCTACATCGCCCCGCGCAATGAACTTGAACAGACACTGGCGGGTATCTGGGCAGAGGTGTTGAAGGTGGACCAGGTTGGCATTCACGACAACTTCTTCGAACTGGGCGGCCACTCATTGCTGGCTACGCAAATAGCCTCCCGCGTGCAAAACACGCTGCAACGCAATGTGCCGCTACGGGCGATGTTCGAGTGCAGCACTGTGGAGCAACTGGCCGCTTACATCGAGGGGCTTGAGTCCAGCGAGATGACTGAGGAGAAGGTGGATCGCTTGAGTGACTTGATGGCGCAACTGGAGGCGTTGGATTGATGAGGGTGTAGAGCAAGGGTGGGCCCCCGGAAACCGCAATTCCGGATTTGGAATGCCGACCTGTGGGAGCGTGGCTTGGTCTGGGCGGCATTCCGACGATAAACGATAACGCGGTATGCCTTTTAGCTGCGTCTTATGTATCGCGGGCAAGCCTCGCTCCCACAGGGGACGGCTTTTCAATTCAATAGGTACTTGTAGCCCCACGAGTTGCGGATACCTCACGAGACTCGCCCGGGACAACTCTCCTGCCTGGCTGGCATCCGTGTTGTAAAACAGGGTCGTTGGCCATTCGTTGATCCACCTCAATGGCAACTGCCCGCAACGGGCGCATGATGCAAGTCGTGCGAACTCCCGATTCGCGCTGTGCCGGATCAAGGAAACCCAATGAACGCCTCTTCAACCGTTCCCGAACAACCACCCGTCAAGATCAAATTACCCATGGGCTTGCTGGTCGGTATCGCGGTCATGGTGGCTGTGCTGTTGCTGCCATTCCCGGAGGACCTGCCCATCGCCGGGCAGCGCATGCTGGCGATTCTGGCGTTTGCTGTGGTGGTGTGGATCACTGAAGCGGTGTCCTATGAAGCCAGCGCGATCATGATCACTTCGCTGATGGCGTTTCTGATTGGTACTGCGCCGACGCTGAAAGACCCCTCTGTGATCTATGGCTCGTCGGCCGCAATCACTATGGCCCTGACCGGATTCTCAAACTCGGCACTGGCGCTGGTGGCGGGCGCGTTGTTCATTGCGGCTGCCATGACCCATACCGGGCTGGATCGGCGTATCGCTCTGGTGACGCTGTCACGCATCGGCACCAGCACGCGACGGATCATGCTAGGTGCAATCGTCGTCACCATCCTGCTCAGCTTAGTGGTGCCCAGTGCGACCGCGCGCAGTGCTTGCGTGGTGCCGATCATGATGGGCGTGATTGCTGCGTTCGGCATGGACAAACGCTCTAATGTCGCCGCCGCGATCATGATCATCGTTGCCCAGGGCACCAGTATCTGGAACGTCGGTATCCAGACCGCCGCTGCGCAAAACCTCCTGACCGCAGGCTTCATGGACAAGATGCTCGGTGCCCGAGTGTCCTGGCTCGACTGGCTGATCGCCGGCGCGCCCTGGGCAATCATCATGTCCGGCGTGTTGATTGTGCTGGTGCTCAAATTACTGCCGCCCGAAAGCGACAACATTCCGGGTGGCAAGGAGGCGGTGGCGCAATCACTGGCTGATATCGGGCCCATGACGAGCGCGCAGAAACGCTTGATGGCGGTTTCTATTGGTTTGCTGTTGCTGTGGGCCACCGAAGGCAAACTGCACAGCTTCGACACCACATCGACCACCTATGCCGGTCTGGTTCTGCTGTTGTTGCCCGGCTGGGGCGTGATGACCTGGAAGGACGTCCAGTCACGCATTCCCTGGGGCACGGTGATTGTCTTCGGTGTGGGCATCAGCCTCGGTACCGCGTTACTCACCACTCAGGCGGGGCAATGGCTGGGTGTGCAAGTCGTGAGTCGCACCGGGCTGGATCAGGTCGGGCCGTTGAGTGTGTTTGCGATCCTTGCCGGATTTCTGATCCTCATCCATCTGGGATTCGCCAGCGCCACGGCCCTGACCTCGGCGATGCTGCCCATCCTTATTGCTGTGCTGCAAACCTTGCCCGGTGATTTCAATCGTTTGGGCATGACCATGCTGCTTGGTTTTGCGGTCAGTTACGGTTTTATCCTGCCGATCAATGCGCCACAGAACATGGTCTGTCTGGGCACCGAAACCTTCACCGCCCGTCAGTTCGCGCGGGTCGGCATTCCAGTCACCGTGATCGGCTATCTGTTAATGCTGCTGTTCGGCGCCACGTACTGGAAATGGCTGGGCTGGATGTAAAATTCGGCATTAAATCCCGACCGCGCTGGTGCGTTTCCTTAAACAGGAATCTACCAGCGCAGGATGGCTTGGCAGATGTCCATTTCCTGTTATCGAGGGTTTGAAGGATGTCAGTCGCCATCAGTCGCAATGAAAACTCATCCGCACGGCTCAACACTGAGCCGGAAGAAGTGCTCTATCACTTCGAAGATTCACCGTTGCTGGAACGTCAGAAGCAACAGGAATCCAACGCCCGCAGTTACCCAAGACGTATTCCGCTGGCGCTCAAAAGCGCTCAGGGTATTTACGTGGAAGATGTCGAAGGACGCACGTTTATCGACTGCCTGGCCGGTGCCGGGACGCTGGCCTTGGGGCATAACCATCCGGTGGTGATCGCGGCGATTCGCAAAGTGCTTGATGAAGGCCTGCCGCTGCATACGCTGGACCTGACCACGCCGGTCAAGGATCAATTTGTCCAGGACCTGTTTGGTTTACTGCCTGAAGAGTTCGCTCACGACGCGAAAATCCAGTTCTGCGGCCCGACCGGCACGGACGCCGTGGAAGCCGCCCTGAAACTGGTTCGCACCGCCACCGGACGCAGCACCGTGTTGTCGTTCCAGGGCGGTTATCACGGCATGAGTATGGGCGCGTTGAGCCTGATGGGCAGCCTCGGGCCGAAAAAACCCATGGCCGCTTTGCTCAACAGCGGCGTGCAGTTCCTGCCGTACCCTTACGACTACCGTTGCCCGTTCGGGCTGGGGGGCGCTGACGGCATCAAGGTCAATCTGCGTTATCTGGAAAACCTGCTTAATGATCCGGAAGCAGGCGTGCAACTGCCGGCTGCTGTCATTGTTGAAGTGGTGCAGGGCGAGGGCGGGGTGATCCCGGCCGATCTGGACTGGTTGCGTGGCTTGCGGCGCATCACTGCAAACGCCGGTGTGGCGTTGATTGTCGATGAGATCCAGAGCGGCTTTGCCCGGACCGGCAAAATGTTTGCCTTCGAACACGCGGGCATCGTGCCGGATGTTGTCGTGTTGTCCAAAGCCATCGGCGGCAGCCTGCCGCTGGCGGTGGTGGTTTATCGCGAGTGGCTGGACAAGTGGCTGCCGGGCGCTCATGCCGGGACCTTCCGTGGCAACCAAATGGCGATGGCCGCAGGTTCGGCGGTGATGGCTTATCTGAAGCAGCACGACATCGCCGCGCACGCCACGGCCATGGGCGCACGTCTGACCGAGCACCTGCGTGTGCTGCAGCGGGATTTCCCGCAGTTGGGCGATATTCGCGGGCGTGGCTTGATGCTCGGCGTTGAACTGGTGGACCCGACGGGCGCGCTCGATGGTCTGGGTCATCCACCTGCATTTGGCAAGCTGGCGCCACTGGTGCAGAACGAATGCCTCAAGCGCGGGCTGATCCTGGAATTAGGTGGCCGCCACGGCAGCGTCGTACGCTTCCTGCCGCCGCTGATTATTACCGCCGAGCAGATTGACGAAGTGGCAAGACGGTTTGCCAAGGCATTGGCAGCGGCGGTGGAAAGGGTTTAAACGCTGTTTTCCAGTTCTGTAGGAGCTGCCGAAGGCTGCGAATGGATGCCTATGACACACCGCGATCGCAGCCTTCGGCAGCTCCTACAGGGTTTCGCTTTTATCCCAACACCACATGCCGACTTAATAGCGCCCGCAACGCTGCGGGCTTGACCGGTTTGGGCAGGTAATCCAGCCCGGCAGCATGCACTTGGGCAATCAGTTCCGGGCGGCCGTCGGCGCTGATTACTACGCCCGGTACCGGTTTGCCCAGGCGCGTGCGTAACCAGGCCATCAGCTCGGTGCCTGTTTCGCCGTTGTCCAGGTGGTAATCCACCAGCGCCAGTTGCGGGCGTACGCCTTCATCCAGCAGTGCCTGACATTCCTCACGGCTGCGGGCAGTCCAGACCTGACAGCCCCAACGCGTCAACAAGCTGTTCATGCCGATCAAAATGCTGTCCTCGTTATCAATGCACAGCACCTGCGTCCCGGTCAGCGCAGTTCGGTTCGCGTCGGGCACGACGCTGGCCGGAACTGTCTGATGCTGGGCGAGCGGCACGCACACACTGAAGACACTGCCTTTGCCCGGCCATGAACGCACTTGTAACGTGTGGCCCAGTACGCGGCACAGACCATCAGCAATCGCCAGACCCAGTCCCAGGCCTTTTTCGGCGCGGGTCTGGTGGCTGTCCAGACGTTTGAATTCTTCGAAAATCACCCGTCGTTTGTCTTCCGGAATACCCGGCCCACGATCCCAGACCTCCAGACTCAAGTAGGTGCCACGGCGGCGTACGCCCAACAATATCGGGCCTTTGCCGTAACGGAAGGCATTGGTCAGGAAGTTCTGCAGGATACGCCGCAGCAATTTGGCGTCACTGTCGACCCGCAGCGCAGTCCCACTTACCCGGAACTCCAGGCCTTGCTCCTGAGCCAGCGCCTTGAACTCTGTGCCCAATGTGTCGAACAACGTGTTCAGCGCGAATGGCTGGCGGTCCGGGGTGATCTTGCCGTTTTCCAGCCGGGAAATGTCCAGCAAGTCGCTGATCAGGTCTTCGGCCGAGCGCAGCGAGCTGTCCAGATGTTGTACCAACTGCTGGGCTTCGGCGGGCATGCCGTCGTTTTGATGGGACAGCGCAGCAGAAAACAAGCGGGCGGCATTCAGCGGCTGCATCAGGTCATGGCTGACTGCGGCGAGAAAGCGGGTTTTCGACTGGTTCGCCGCCTCGGCCGTGCCCTTGGCTTCGGTCAGGGCGAGGTTCAGTTGCGACAGCTCATGGGTCCGTTCGGCGACCCGTTGTTCAAGGCTTTCATTCGCGCCCTTGAGTGCATGCTCGGCATCGCGGAAGGCGGTAATGTCAGTGAAGCTCATCACGAAACCACCGCCTGGCATCGGGTTGCCGATCAGCTCGATCACCCGGCCATTGGGGAACATCCGCTCCGAGGTGTGGGCGCGGCCCTGACGCATCCAGTGCAGTCGCCGGGCCACGTGGACTTCCGCCTCGCCAGGACCGAGCAAACCGCGCTCAGCGTTGTAGCGAATAATGTCCGCAATCGGGCGGCCAATGCTGATCAGTCCCTCCGGATAATTGAACAGCTCCAGATAACGGTGATTCCATGCCACCAGCTTCAGCGACTGATCGACCACGCTGATGCCTTGGGTAATGTTCTCGATGGCGCCCTGTAGCAGCGCTCGGTTGAACTGCAGCACCTCGGACGCTTCGTCGGCGATGCGCACCACGTCTTCGAGCTGCATGTCGCGGCCTTCGATGGCGGCTTTCACCACGGCGCGGGTCGATGACGCGCCGAGTACACCGGCCAACAGGCGCTCGGTGTGGGCGATCCAGTCACCGTTGGCGTTCTGGTTCGGGTTGAAGCCTTTGCCCTGCCGATACGCAAAGCGGATGAAGCTTTGTCGGGCGCGTTCCTCACCCACGAAACGCGCGGAAAGGTTCAGCAAGTCCTCGACCTGCACCGCCAGCAGCGGCCGGTTGCCGGTGCTGACGCTGGCGTCCTGACCGATGAAACGCCCGGCCTGCCAGTGCTCGGAAACCCGCGTTTTGGAGATCACCGACACCCAGCCAAACAGGATGAAGTTGCCCGCCAGCGACAGCACTACGCCTTGGGTCAACGGAGTAATCGGCAGCCCCAGTGGATTGCTGTGCAGCCATGTCAGCAGTGGAAAGGTATCCAGAGACCAACCGAGGCTTTCGGCGGAAATCGGCAATACCAGCGTGTAGAACCAGAGAAAGATCCCGGCACCCAGCCCGGCAAAAACTCCACGGCGGTTGGCCTGCTTCCACCACAGTGCGCCGAACATCGCGGGGGAAAGTTGGGTGATGGCGGCGAAGGCGATCTGGCCGATGGTTGCCAGACTGGCAGTCGAACCCAGCAGTCGGTAGCAAACATAGGCCAGCAACAGAATGACCACAATGCTGACCCGGCGCACCGACAGCATCCAGTGGCGGAACGCTTCAAACGGGCGCTCAGCGGTTTTACGGCTCAGCAGCCACGGCAGCAGCATGTCGTTGGAGATCATCGTCGACAGCGCGACACTCGCCACAATCACCATTCCCGTGGCCGCCGAGGCGCCGCCGATGAACGCCAGCAAGGCCAGCGAAGGGTGAGTCGTCGCCAGTGGCAGGCTGATCACGAACGAGTCCGGCAGCACCGAGTCCGGGAGGAGCATTTGCCCGGCCAGTGCGATTGGCACCACGAACAGTGCCGCGAGAACCAGATAGGCGGGAAACACCCACTTGGCCAGCCGCAAGTCTTGCGGGTCGATGTTTTCTACGACGGTGACGTGAAACTGCCGTGGCAGGCAGACAATCGCCATCATTGCCACGCCGGTCTGGACCACCATTGAAGGCCAGTTGATGGTTTCCTTCCAGTACTCCTCAAGCCGTGGCGCGATCAGGGCCTGATTGAACAGGTCGTCGAAGCCGTCATACAGGCCGTACGTCACGAACGCGCCCACCGCCATGAAGGCGAACAGCTTGACCAGGGCCTCGAAGGCAATCGCCATGACCATTCCACGGTGGTGCTCGGTGACGTCCAGATTGCGCGTACCGAAGACAATCGTGAACAGAGCGAGGACCAGCGAGACGATAAGTGCTGTGTCCTGCGCCCGGGTCCCGGCAGCGTCCGCGACGGCGCCAATGAGGATGTTCACACCGAGCACGATGCCTTTGAGTTGCAGGGCGATGTAGGGCAAAACCCCAACCAGGCAGATCAGCGCAACCACTACAGCCAGGGATTGCGACTTGCCGTATCGGGCGGCGATGAAGTCGGCAATCGAGGTGATGTTTTCCTGTTTGCTGATCAGCACCATTTTCTGCAGTACCCATGGCGCCAGCAGCATCAGCACCACAGGCCCTAGGTAAATCGGCAGGAACGACCACAATTGCTCGGCGGCCTGACCTACTGCGCCGAAGAACGTCCAGCTAGTGCAGTACACCGCCAGCGACAGGCTGTACACCCACGCGCGCAGTCGGGGCGGCAGCGACGTACTGCGCCGGTCACCGTAGAAGGCGATGGCAAACATGATGGCCATATAAGCCAGGGCAACGGCCGCAATCAGCCCGGTGGACAGCGACATAGACATTCAGAGCCTCAATAACAAGCTGGCTAGTCTCGCATGAAGGTTCGGGGTAGTAGGAGCGACTTTAGTCGTGAAAGGGAAGAGTGGGCGGATGTGGGCACTTGGGGCGCTTGTCGCAGGCAAGCACTGCCCGCAAATCTTGTTGATTCCTTTGGGAGCAGCCCCGGTGTTCATCACACCGCGCTATCTCACGCCAAACGATGAACCTGTAGGAGCGCACGAGCACCGCGAGGCCGCGATAGCGGTGTATCAGACAAACTGCCATCGCGGTGCTCGTGAGCTCCAGCATGTATTTCAATTCAGTGGCATACAGGTAGTCTGGATACGAACCGAGCTTCTCGCGATAAACGATGATGCGGTCTGTCTGGGCAACCACAGCGCCTGAATCGCGGGCAAGCCTCGCTCCCACAGGATCTGCGCCATTCTGAATTGACCTCCAGATCCACAACATTCGGAAACGTCCTATCGACATTACGTCATCTAACGTCTTCAATGTGGCCCAAGTCATTCAGGATCGCGGACGATGAGCCATCAGTCACAATTCACCCTGCTTGGAAAGCGTCGATTCCTGCCGTTTTTCATCACCCAGTCACTTGGGGCATTCAACGACAACATCCTCAAGCAATCGCTGATTCTGGCCATTCTCTACAAGTTGAACATCGACGGTGATCGCTCGATCTGGGTGAACCTGTGCGCCTTGCTGTTCATCTTGCCGTTCTTCCTGTTTTCTGCACTGGCCGGACAGTTTGGTGAGAAGTACGCCAAGGATGCGTTGATTCGTGTGATCAAGCTGGCCGAGATCGGCATCATGCTGGTGGGATCGGTGGGGTTCCTGTTCGGACACCTGTGGCTGATGCTATTGGCGCTGTTCGCGATGGGGACCCACTCAGCGTTGTTCGGGCCGGTGAAGTATTCGATCTTGCCGCAACACCTGCGTGAAGAAGAACTGGTCGGCGGCAATGGGCTGGTGGAAATGGGCACGTTTCTGGCGATTCTGGCCGGGACCATTTGCGCCGGTGTGATGATGTCCACTGCCCATTACGAGATGATTGTTGCCAGCGTGATGGTTTTGACGGCGTGCCTGGGCTACATCGCCAGCCATAGTATCCCGCGGGCCGCAGCCGTTGCGCCGCAGATGAAAATCGAGTGGAACATCTTCACTCAGACCTGGGCCACCCTGCGCTTGGGGCTTGGCCAGACGCCAGCGGTGTCGCGCTCGATTGTCGGTAACTCGTGGTTTTGGTTCGTCGGTGCGATTTACCTGACGCAAATCCCGTCCTACGCCAAAGAGTGGCTGTACGGCGACGAAACCGTGGTGACGCTGATTCTGACCGTGTTTTCCATTGGCATCGCAACTGGCTCGATGCTGTGTGAGCGCATGTCCGGACGCAAGGTGGAAATAGGTCTGGTGCCGTTCGGTTCGATGGGCCTCACGGTGTTTGGCCTGTTGCTGTGGTGGCATTCCGGGCAGATGCCGCAGAACGTCATGGCCAACGACTGGCTGGGCGTGCTGGGTTTCAGCGAGGCGTGGTGGGTGTTGCTGGACATTCTCGGGATCGGGATTTTCGGTGGCTTTTACATCGTGCCGCTGTACGCGTTGATTCAGTCCCGAACGCTGGAAAGCGAGCGCTCCCGCGTGATTGCTTCCAATAACATCCTCAATGCGCTGTTCATGGTGGTCTCGGCGATTGTTTCGATCTTGATGCTCAGCGTGGCTCAGCTGTCGATCCCGGAGCTGTTTCTGGTCATCTCGTTGATGAACATCGCGGTCAACGTCTACATCTTCAAGGTCGTTCCCGAGTTCACCATGCGCTTCATGATCTGGCTGCTCAGCCATTCCATGTATCGCGTCAAACACCAGAATCTCGATCAGATTCCCGACGAAGGCCCGGCATTGCTGGTCTGCAATCACGTTTCTTTCGTTGATGCGCTGTTGATCGGCGGTGCGGTGCGGCGGCCGATTCGTTTCGTCATGTACTACAAGATCTACAACCTGCCGGTGCTCAATTTCATCTTCCGCACTGCCGGGACCATTCCTATCGCCGGGCGCAGTGAGGACTTGCAGATCTACGATCAGGCGTTCAAGAAAGTCGCGCACTACCTGAGCGAAGGCGAACTGGTGTGCATCTTCCCGGAAGGCAAGTTGACCAGCGACGGCGAGATCGATCAGTTCAAAAGCGGCATGACGCACATTCTTGAGCAGACGCCGGTGCCGGTTATCCCAATGGCGCTGCAAGGCTTGTGGGGCAGCTTTTTCAGCCGCGCACCGGGTAAAGGCTTGTTCCGACGCCTCTGGTCGCGGGTGACTGTGGTCGCCGGGCCGGCGTTGTCCGGTGATGCCGCCGCCCCGGCAGCGGCACGCGAGCAAGTGGCGCTGTTGCGTGGGGAGTTGCGTTAAGCCCACGCATTTGAATTCAGCCCTGTAGGCGCTGCCTCGGGTTGCTCGTGAGCCCCTACAGAAGATTACGTAAGCGACGCCAGTGTCCGATCAATCGTTAAATTTTGTTTCTCTGTCCTCGTTTCCTACTGCAACAGGCCACCTTGCTGGCCATCGATTGACGAGCGGGCGACATCTCCCGAGGACACTGGAATGACACAGGCTCTTGTATCTGCCGTGGTTCACGATTTGATCGGTATCGGTTTTGGTCCATCCAATCTGGCACTGGCAATTGCCCTGCAGGAGCGGGGTGAACGGGAGGGTGCGCTGGATGCGTTGTTCCTCGACAAACAGGCCGATTATCGCTGGCACGGCAACACGCTGGTGACCCAGAGCGAATTGCAGATTTCCTTCCTCAAGGATCTGGTCACGCTGCGCAATCCCACCAGCCCGTTTTCGTTCGTTAACTACCTCAAGCAACACGGTCGCCTCGTGGACTTCATCAACCTCGGGACGTTTTACCCGTGCCGGATGGAGTACAACGACTACCTGCGCTGGGTCGCGGCGCAGTTCAACGAGCAGAGCCGCTATGGCGAGGAAGTCACCGCCATCGAGCCGGTACTGCACAAACAGCAGGTCGAGGCGCTGCGGGTTATTTCCCGTGACACACAAGGCCAGAATCACGTACGGACCACCCGTTCGGTCGTGGTCAGCCCTGGCGGGACGCCGCGTATCCCTGAGGCATTCTCCAGCCTGCAGGGCGACGCGCGAGTGTTCCACCATTCGAAATATCTGCAGTCCATGGCCCAGCAAGCCTGCGCCCTTGGCAAGCCGATGCGCATTGCGATCATTGGCGGCGGGCAGAGTGCGGCCGAGGCCTTCATCGATCTGAACGACAGCTATCCGTCGGTGCAGGTGGACATGATTCTGCGCGGCTCGGCACTCAAGCCGGCGGATGACAGCCCGTTCGTCAACGAGGTGTTCTCACCCGAATTCACTGATCTGATGTTCAGCCAGAACGGCCAGCAGCGCGAACAGATGATTCGTGAATACCACAGCACCAATTATTCGGTGGTGGACATTGATCTGATTGAGCGCATTTATGGTGTGTTCTATCGCCAGAAAGTCTCCGGCATTGCCCGTCATACTTTCCGCAGCCTGACCTCGGTGCACAACGCTACGGCTACGGCCAACGGTATTGAAGTGGCGCTGGGCAATCTGGCCAATGGTGAAAGCAGCGTGCAGACCTACGACGCCGTGGTCCTGGCCACCGGTTACGAGCGTCAGTTACATCGCCATCTGCTGGAACCGCTGAGCGAGTACCTGGGGGATTTCGAAGTGGATCGCGACTATCGGATCAAGACTGACAGCCGCTGCAAAGCCTCGATTTATATGCAGGGCTTCTGTGAAGCGAGCCACGGTTTGAGCGACACCTTGTTATCGGTGCTGCCAATCCGCGCCGATGAAATTGCCGAGTCCCTGTACGCCAATGTGGTGCGGGCTGGGCGTGATCAGTCGGTGCTGGAGCGGCTGGTGGCGGTGGGGTGATACACCTCTCAATGAATTGAAATGCAATTTCTTGTGGGAGCCGGGCTTGCCCGCGATAAGGACACCGCGATTCTCTGTTAGATCGCGTCGACCTTATCGCGGGCAAGCCCGGCTCCCACTGGTATCGCATTCCAAATCAGGTTCTGATCAATCCCACTTCGGCGCAAGGCTGGCAGGGCTGGTCAGGCGGTGGCCTCGATCCAGCGCTGCGATCTGCTCCATATCTTCGTCGCTCAGCTTAAGCTCGCGGGCCTTTAGGTTGCTCTCAAGGTTGCTGCGTTTGGTCGACGACGGGATCACCGCATAACCCAGTTGCATCGCCCAGGCCAGCGTCACTTGTGCAGTCGAAGCGTTGTGGCGCTTGGCGATCTGTTCGATCACCGGGTCCTTGAGCACTTCTCCGTAGGCGAGGGTCATGTAAGACGTGATGTGGATACCCTGCTGTTTGGCAAAATCAGCCACCTTGCGGTTTTGCAGGTAGGGATGCAGCTCGATCTGGTTGGTCGCGATGTTCTCGGCACCTACCACTTCAATGGCTTCCTTCATCAACGCGATCGTGAAGTTGGAAATACCGATCTGTTTCGTCAGCCCCTGCTTTTTGGCATCCAGCAACGCTGTCATGAATTCTTTGACCGAGACTTTGCCTTCAGGCGATGGCCAGTGGATCAGCGTCAGATCCACATGATCCGTCTGCAGTTTGGCCAGGCTTTCCTTGAGGCTGGGGATCAGCTTGTCGGCGGCGAAGTTGTCCGTCCAGATTTTGGTCGTGATAAACAGCTCTTCACGAGGGATGCCGCTGGCTGCGATGGCTTTACCGACTTCTGCTTCATTGCCATAGATCTGTGCGGTATCGATCACTCGATAGCCGACCTCCAGACCGTTGGTCACCGAGTCGATGACAACCTGGTCCTTGAGGCGAAAAGTGCCGAGGCCCAATGCTGGAATAGTCATGTGCAGTG
This sequence comes from Pseudomonas caspiana, assembly GCF_040224095.2. Taxonomy (NCBI): domain Bacteria; kingdom Pseudomonadati; phylum Pseudomonadota; class Gammaproteobacteria; order Pseudomonadales; family Pseudomonadaceae; genus Pseudomonas; species Pseudomonas caspiana. The sequence goes on from NZ_CP167995.1 coordinate 1,414,671, forward strand.
CTCCTTCAAATTGATTCAACAAACAATATGTGAGCTCAGTATCCCGACTCGGACTGCGGAGAAAAACAGTGGGACGGGAAAGGGATATTTGCCTGTGCGTCACGAATGAGCGTGTAAGGTTGGTCAATAGAAGGCGTGCAGGGTTCAAGATTTAGCGTATTCAGCAAACACAGGAACTGTAGGAGCTTACGAGCACCGCGAGGCAGCGATAGCGTTTTGTCTGACACGTCGCCATCTCTGCCTCGCGGTGCTCGTGCGCTCCATCCGAGGTTTTGTTCAAGTATCCATATTGAGAATCATGCAGGTCGTACTCCCAATCGCGTAGAGCCGGTCATCAACGTCGTATAGCCTGCCTTCGGCCAGCGCAGTTGAACGGCCGACGTGGAGCACTTTGCCTTCCGCGCGCACGGGGCCGACTGCATGGTTCAACGCTCTTACGTAACTGATGCGCAAATCCAGCGTGGTGTAGCCCTGACCTTTTTTCAGGAGGCTATGGATTGCACAGCCCATGCACGAGTCCAGCAATGTTGCGGCGTACCCGCCATGCACGCTGCCCAGAGGGTTGTAGTGGCGTTCGTCAGGCGTCCCCTGAAAAATGAACTCCCCCGGCGACCAGCGCAGTGGGATGAAATCCATCAGCGCGCCAATGGGCGGACAGGGCAGATCGCCACGGCCTATGCCGTCAAAGAATTCAGAGGGTTCCAGGCTGGCTACTTCGGTCAGGCGCATCGTGCCCGCCGCACCCAGGCGTTCACGTATCGCCTGTTCTTCTTGTCGCCACTGGTTGAGTTTTTCTTCTCGGGACAGGGTCTGCATGGGGCGCGCTCCAGTAGGCAATGACGGTTTGAATTACGGTCATAATCCTGCTGTTTTATGATGAGCGCAATATTAAGGTGTGCATGGCCGCTCTCGGGCAATTTCATCAGGCCGGCGCGTGGAGCACAGGCCGCAGAGCCGTTGGCGATCTACTATCGGGAAGGTGCGAGGGATGGACGGCAGATCAGCCCGGCTTTTTGTCGCAATTGACAGGGTCGCGCTTCACGAAATGCTTGTGCATGTCGGAGGTCAGCGTCTCGATACGTTCAGTCAGACTCTTGGTCAACTCGGTGAGGCGAGTGTTTTGTTCCAGTAACCCAAGCATTTGCGCAGCAAGGTCTTCGCGGTGTTGGGCATCAGCATCCGCGTTAGCTTTGTCCCGAGCCGACTGGCGGGTTTGAGCCAACAGAATCAGTGGCGCGGCGTAGGCCGATTGCAGGCTGAACGCCAGATTCAGCAGGATGAACGGATACAGATCGAATTGCGTCAGGCCTGTGGTGTTACACACCACCCAGAGCAAGACGATGACGGTTTGCGCACCGAGGAAAGCCGGTGTACCAAAGAAGCGAGCGAAGGCTTCGGCCTTGAGAGCAAACCGATCGTTGCCGAAGGTGCTGGCCAGATGTGCGTGATTCTTGTGGAAGCGCAGATGGTCGACGATTTTCTTGCCGGTCGATTCTGTAGTTTTGCGAGGTTCAGAGGATGGCGATTCAGATCCAGCGGAGTTCATGACGGTTTCCAGATTGCCGGGGCGTGCGGCCACTATAGGCGCTTCGAGGATACGGGCGCCGATAGATGTACACACTTTCGTAAGAGCGGCTTCAGCCGCGAGAGCGCATTCGCATTAGCTACCCACATGTGGGCAGGAACAACAGACTCCCGGCTAAAGCCAGTCTTGCGGGCGACTCATCCAGCCAGGCAATCAATCCGGATGCAATGGTTTGGACAGCAGCATGATGGCCGCGTAGTCATAGACGTACTGGCGCCCGGCATGGCTGGTCTCACGTAACTGGTCGATCAGCAGTCGCTCTTTCTTGTTCAGGTATCTCAGCCCAGGGTGGTCACTTGACTTGAGGCGATCACGTTCATGGGCGTCAGGAAAAGCAATGACGTTAGTCATGAAATATCTCCTACTTAGTGAGTCCTTGCTTCCGGTTATGTAGTCCCGGTCACTTTGTGTGGCGACGAGGCCACCTTACCCAGAAAAAGTTGGAGCGATCAACCCTGCAAATGAATAGCCGGTCACACTATCTGCGTGACTTCGAAGGTTTGGCTGCTGCCATTGACGTGGATTTCGAGCTCATCGCCCGCCAGTTTACCCAGCAGGGTCTGGCCCAATGGCGCACGGGCGGTAATCACTGTAATGGCGTGTGCGTCGTATTGAATCTTCAGACCAGCGGCATCAGGTCCCAGAAACAAATGCTGTTCAACGCCAAGGTGATTTTCCAGTGTGATCAGGTCGCCGGGCTGAATCCCTTTGTGCTCGTTGAACGGTGCGAGCGCCAGCTTTTGATAGAGCATCAGCGACTGGCGAATTTCTTCCACACGCCTCGCCTGACCTGCAGCGAGGTAAGAAGCTTCCAGGCCCAGTGTGTCGTACTTGTTCTCGGCGATGTTTTCTTCGTGGGTCGCGGTTTCATAGGCGGTCTGCGCAGCGCGCTGGGCGATATCCAGGTCCACTTCTAATTTGTCGATGATCAGTTGCAACACGTCTTGCTTGTTCATGGTTTATCCGCAGAACTGGATGACATTGGCGCGGCTTTTTTCGCTGGGAGCGGTGCGATCCTGCTGCATCCAGAAGTTGCATTTGGGGCCGTTGAAGTTTTTCTGCTGTTGTTCCTGAGCCTGCTCCCACGCCTGGCGAGCCTCGCTTTCACGCAGGCTTTGCTCATATTTTTCGAACATGGTTTTTTCCGCAGCGGGCGCAGGTTTGGTGACGGGCGGCGCGCTCAATTGAGCGGCGGCATTGTTGATTACCTGGGTTTCGGCTGCGGGCAGGGCCTTGTAGAACAACATGCCGGTCAACACCACGGCGATGAAACTAAGCCAGATGCCAATGGCAATACAGGCGATCAGTTTCAGTGGGTGAACGGAAACATTCAGCTCGCGGCGATGGGAAGTAGGCATGGCAGGATCTCGGCGTTGACTGCAGATGCTGTGATTGTGCCATGAGCGAAGGCTGGTGAATGCCGGTTGTCTGAAGGACAATCGGCGTTTTTTATCATCCAGCCTCAGGGAGCCGGAAATGAAAGCCTCTTGGGACATTTTTTGCAGTGTCGTCGACAACTACGGCGACATCGGCGTGACCTGGCGTCTGGCCCGGCAACTGGTAGCCGAACATGGCATTAAGGTGCGACTGTGGGTCGATGATCTGGCTGCTTTCGTGCGCATCAGCCCTGGCGCTGATGCCGAGGCTGCGCAGCAGTGGCGCGAAGGCGTCAGCGTTCATCTATGGCCGAAGCAATGGCTGGCCACTGATCTCCCAGATGTGATCGTTGAGGCATTCGCCTGTCGTTTACCAACCGAGTACATAGACGCTATTGCGCAATGTTCGCCACGGCCGGTGTGGATCAATCTCGAATACCTCAGTGCTGAGGACTGGGTAAGCGGCTGCCATGGTCTGCCATCGGTGCAATCCAATGGCCTGCGCAAGTTTTTCTTCTTCCCGGGCTTTGTTCCGACCACCGGTGGCTTGTTGCGCGAGCGCGACCTGCTCATGACACGCCAGGCGTTTCAGCTGAGCAGGGAAGAGCGCCAAGGGTTCCTCCAGGCGCTGGACGTGACGCCCGACGATACTGCGCGGCTGATTTCGGTATTTGCCTATGAGAATCCCGGCCTCGGTGCCTGGCTTGACGCGTTGGCTACCGATAACAAAGCTACGCATTTGTTGGTGCCCGAAGGTCGTATTCTCGGTGATGTGCAACGCTGGCTGGAGGTGGACGGCTTGAAAGCCGGTGCACTGGAAAAACGCGGTGCGTTGACTGTCCAGGTGTTGCCGTTCGTCAGGCAGGAAGATTATGACCGCCTGCTGTGGTGTTGTGATTTCAACATAGTTCGCGGCGAAGACTCCTTTGTAAGGGCACAATGGGCGGGTCGACCGCTGCTCTGGCACATCTATGAGCAGGAGGATGATTCCCATTGGGTCAAGCTCGATGCCTTTCTGAAACACTACCTTGCAGGGCTCTCGCCCGATGCTGCCAAGGCTTTGAGCCGTTTTTGGCACACCTGGAATGCAGGTCATGAGGGGGCTGAAAGTTGGCATGCGGTTCTTGATCACTGGGATGAGATCAAAAAACACGGCGAGAACTGGTGTCTGCAGCAAGCTTCCCATGCGGATCTTGCGACGACGCTGGTACTGTTTTGTGGAGTTTCGTATGATACGCGGCCTTGAGATTAGGCTCTGTACGAAAAAGACCTTTGCGTGACTGCGTAAAGCGGTTTCTCGTACAGAGCCTCGGCAACTTCCATCCAAATTCGGATATGCGCAATGAAAACTGGTAAAGAACTCAAACCCGGTACCGTGATTCGTCTTGAAAACGACCCTTGGCTGGTTCAGAAAGCTGAATTCACCAAGTCCGGTCGTAACAGCGCCATCATGAAGACCAAGCTGAAAAACCTGCTGACCGGTTACAAGACCGAGATCGTTTACAGCGCTGACGACAAACTGGACGACGTAATCCTCGACCGCAAAGAAGCGACCCTGTCCTTCATCAGCGGCGACACCTACACGTTCATGGACACCACTGACTACACCATGTACGAGCTGAACGCTGAAGACATCGAAGCCGTTCTGCCATTCGTGGAAGAAGGCATGACCGACGTTTGCGAAGCGATCTTCTTCGAAGAGCGTCTGGTTTCCGTAGAGCTGCCGACCACCATCGTTCGTGTAGTTGACTACACCGAAGGTTCGGCTCGTGGCGACACTTCCGGCAAGGTGATGAAGCCTGCCAAGCTGGCCAACGGTACCGAGCTGCAAGTTGCTGATTTCATCGAAATCGGTGATCGCATCGAGATCGATACACGCGAAGGCGGTTCCTACAAAGGCCGTGCTAAATAAGCACAGCTTTTACCGCTTCCACAAAAAAGCCCGCAGCGATGCGGGCTTTTTTGTGAGTGTTGAGTTGAGTCGAACAACGAATAACGTGCTGAACTGAAATGCATTTCTGTAGGAGCCACCGAGGTTACGAGGCCAGCGATACCGGTTTGCCTGACACTCCGCCATCGCTGGCCTCGTAACCTCGGTGAGCTCCTACAGGGGCCGCGGTTACTTCAGATGCACTTTCAGCTCTTGAGAAGCTTGTGACAGCGCCGACTGCACTTCCGGAACCTGACTGACGACGTTGAGCAGACCGTAGTCGTGGATCATGCCGTTATAGCGCACTGAGGTGACTGACACCCCGGCCTGATCCAGTTTACGGGCATACGCCTCGCCTTCATCACGCAATACATCGTTCTCTGCGGTCTGCACCAATGCGGGCGGCAGGCCTTTGAGTTGATCTACCGTTGCACGCAACGGTGAGGCGTAGATCTCGTTACGCTGTTTAGTATCAGTGGTGTAGTTATCCCAGAACCACTTCATCATGTTGCGGGTCAGGAAGTGACCTTCTGCGAACTGATCATATGAGCCAGTCTCGAAATTTGCGTCGGTTACTGGCCACAGAAGCACTTGGTATTTGATCGCCGGGGTGCCTTTGTCTTTGGCCATCAAGGCAACTACCGCTGCCATGTTGCCGCCGACGCTGTTGCCCGCTACGGCCAGACGCTTGCCGTCGACATTGATTTCCTTGCCATGCTCAGCCACCCATTTGGTCGCCGCATAAGCCTGATTGATCGCTGTCGGGTAGTGCGCTTCCGGTGACGGCGTGTAATTGACGAACACCGCTACCGCACCTGAACCCGCCACCAGATCACGCACCAGACGTTCGTGAGTCGGGAAATCTCCCAGAACCCAGCCGCCACCGTGGAAGAACATGAACACCGGAAGCGTGCCTTTGACGCCGGCCGGACGCACGATGGTCAGGCTGATGTCCTGGCCGTCGGCCTTGATGGTTTTCTCGCTGACGTCAGCTTTGGGCAAGGTCAGTTTGACCCCGGCCTGAGCACCTGTAAGCACTGCGCGGGCATCCTTGGGCGACAACTGCTCAATCGGCTTTCCAGCACCAGAGTTCAGCGCATCGAGAAATGCCTGAGTGTTGTGTTCCACGGTGCCTGCAGCAAATGCGCTGTTGATGGACAGGGCGAGAAGGGCACCGGTCAAGACTTTGTTCACGGTTTTCATGTTCGAATCCTGAGTAGTGATCGGGGCGTTTACACGGTTACGTGCAGACGCACATCAACGTTGCCACGAGTAGCGTTCGAGTACGGGCATACCTGGTGAGCGGCTTCAACCAGTTGCTCGGCGTCGGCTTGTTCCAGGCCTGGCAGGTTGATGTTCAGGTCGATATCCAGACCGAAACCGCCTGGGATCTGACCGATGCCGACATGGGCAGTGATCGAGGCGTCAGCCGGGATGCTGCGTTTGCTTTGACCGGCAACGAATTTCAACGCGCCAATGAAGCAAGCCGAGTAACCGGCAGCGAACAGTTGCTCAGGGTTAGTGGCTGCTCCACCTGCACCGCCGAGTTCTTTCGGTGTAGCGAGTTTCACGTCGAGGATGTTGTCGCTGGAAACAGCACGACCATCACGGCCACCGGTTGCAGTTGCGATTGCGGTGTAGAGAGTATTCATGGTGTCACCTCATTTCATGGTTGAAAGATCGTAGGGATCGGAGTGGTTCAAAAATTGTCTGTTTGCGCTAAATATTTGCGCGCTAACTGAGTGCGAATTAAATGTATCGCGCAAATAGTTTGCGCGCAAGGTAATTTTTTAGATTTTTGGACTGGATGGTTTTTTTGGGGGGAGGCGGCGTGGTGTATGGTCGCAACGGGATTGCATTTCAATCCTGTTGCTTTGTTAAGAAATCGCAGCGCTATCGTGAAGAAAGAGGACCTGCAGGAGTGATCGGGGTGGCGATCACTCCTGCAGGAAACACATTGCATTTAAAGCTTCTGCCGTGTGTCCTGGAGGCAAATGCCTCAAACACTGCCCTGCAAATTTCCGCGAAGCTTGATCAGTTCGCCTTGCAGCGCTTGCAGCTGCTCAATTTCCAGACCGCTGGCTGTCAGGATGCAGCCAGGGACGGTCAGGGCTTTTTGTTGCAGGGCACGGCCTTGTTCGGTGAGGCGCAGCAGCACGACCCGTTCATCTTCCTTGCTGCGTGTGCGGCTGATCAGACCTTCGCCTTCCAGACGCTTGAGTAGCGGGGTCAAAGAGCCCGGATCAGTCAGCAAGCGAGTGCTCACGTCGCCAACGGTGAGACCGTCCTGTTCCCACAGCACCATCATGGCCAGGTACTGGGGATAGGTCAGGCCCAGCGCCTGAAGCAGTGGCTTGTAGACCTTGGTCATCATCAGCGAGGTCGAATACAGTGCGAAACACAGTTGGTTGTCGAGCTGCAACGCTTGGCAGTTACTGTCGGCAGTGGAGCTGGCGTCAGCGCTCATGGGGTAATCCTCTCTAGCGGGTGTCATGACGACAATTTAGTGCTGTGATGTTTATTGCGCCAGATAAATTCCATTCAGCCTGTGCACTCATACGGCCGTTGCCCTCTATCACGTGCATGAAACCTGCGTAATAGCGCATATCGGTTATTTGCCTGCACAGCCAGACTGCGTAGCATGCGCGCATCGTTTGAGTGGGGATCGCGGTGTGATGGAAGTGGTGATGTTCGTATTGCTGGGTGCTGCAATGGGCACTCTGGGTGGATTGTTTGGCATTGGCGGCGGTCTGGTCGCGATTCCTGCTTTGGGTGTCCTGTTCGGGCTTGATCAACAGCTGGCCCAAGGTACCGCGTTGTTAATGGTACTGCCTAATGTGCTGCTGGCCCTGTGGCGCTATAACCAGCGCAACCGTATTTCCATGCGCAACGCGATGATGTTGATCATTCCTAGCTTTTGTCTGGCGTGGCTGACCTCGTTGTGGGCTGTGCGCCTTGACCCGCAACACATGCGACTGGCCTTTATCGCGTTCCTGATCTTGCTGACTGTTTTCAATCTGGCGCAGATGTTCTGGCGCAAGGATCAGGCCAGCAGTGAGTTGCGCCACGTCAACCGTCTCTGGTTGTTGGGGATGGGCTCAGGCATCACCGGTGGCTTGTTTGGCGTTGGCGGCGGAGTGATTGCAACGCCAATCCTGACCAGTTTTTTTGGTGCGACTCAAGTGGTCGCGCAGGGGCTGGCACTTGCGCTGGCGACACCCAGCACCGCGATCACGCTGTTCACCTATGCCCTGCACGATCATGTCAATTGGGGCATGGGCATTCCGTTGGCCGTTGGCGGGTTGGCCAGCATCAGTTGGGGCGTGAAGCTGGCTCATTCGATGCCCGAGCGTTTGTTGCGTTCGCTGTTCTGCGGTTTCCTGGTGGTCTGCGCGGTGATCCTGGCCTTTAAAGCCTGAAAGCTCAAAGCCTGAAACCTTCGGCAATGTGTTCGGCCAGGCATTCAGTGATGGGTGACGGGTTTTTCGGATTACGCAGCAAAACGATGCTCGCCAGTGGCAGCTGCGGCATTTGTTCCGCCTCGCCGATGATGCGTAAATCAGGGGTCAGCAGACTTTCCAGTTGCGCTGTCACTGCCAGACCCGCCGTCACTACCGCGCTAATGGCCGCCAGGCTGGCACTGGTGTAGGCAATCCGATAATCGCGTTGCATGGCGTCCAGAGCGTTGCAGGCCCACGTCCGGCAAAAACAGTCGGTGTTGAACATCGCCAGAGGTATCGGGTTCTGTTCGTGAGGATAAAAGCCTTGAGCAACCATCCAGACGAAACGCTCCTGACGCAGGATCTGGCCGATCTCGGTGCCGGGTTCGCGAGTGACGATACTCAGGTCCAGATCCTGGCGCAGGAGCAATTGCCTGGAGGGTTCGCAGTGCACTTCAATCTGCACCAACGGATAGGCCTGAGCAAAACGCTGGAGAATGCCGGGCAAAAAGCGCATGACGTAATCGTCCGGTGAACCAATCTTCACCACGCCCACCATATGCGGTTCGCGCAGGGTGTTGAAGACCTCTCCGTGCAGCTTCAGGATCCGTCGCGCATAGCCCAGTAGTACTTGACCCTCAATCGTCAGGCTCACCGTGCGTCCGTCCTTCTGGAACAGCGGACGCTGGATTAAATCCTCCTCCAGACGCTTCATCTGCATGCTGACCGCCGATTGAGTGCGGTTCACCACTTCGCCTGCACGGGTAAATCCACCGTGATCGGCAATGGCCACGAAGGTGCGCAAGAGCTCGGTGTCAATGCTCGGGTAACTGGCCAATACATCAATCTCCCAGATGCAGTGCATAAGAAACATTCGTTGGATTGATCTTATCGCTGGCGCGAGACTCTAGCCATCCCACATGGAGGGCAAGATGATGAAAGGTCAGAAAGGTTACGTGTTGGTGCTTAAAACCCTGTCCCGGGATTCCTGGATCGAGCGCCTGCTCAAGTCAGTCAAGAAATACACATCCCGCTGGTACGAACTGCATCGTCAGCGTCGGCAATTGGCGAGTCTGAGTGACGCGGCATTGAAGGATCTGGGTTTGAGCCGTGCGGATGTCTATCAGGAGGCCGAGCAGCACTTCTGGAAAGACCCGATGAAGCGCTGATATCAGCATGCGGAACAGGTGTGGTTGGCGCGGGTGCAGTTTAATCCCTTGGGGGGCGTGCGGGCCGATATCGGTAGCACTTAATGGCGTTTGACTTTGTGGTGCCTGTGGGCGAGATACGTTCCTATTGCTACCAGAACAAAATATAGACTAACGACTAAGGTTATACGAGTGGATACGTCTACCGAACTTTCAGGATATAGCTGGATTAGAAGATACCCTATAACTACTGTATAAAATGCAGAGGTTATTAAAATGATCAGCCCCCATTTCACAACAAGAATAATTCGGTCCAGGTATGAGTTGAATGAGTAGACGTAACTTTTGTCATCTGCTCGCAATACGTCTCTTTGTTCATGGTTTGTGCGGCTCAAAGTCCCATTGCTTTGCAGGTGAAAAATTGAAAAGACGAGGCCTAGAAAAACGATGTATGAACTATCAAAGGTATCTAAGAATAGGAACTCTCCGTTCATGAAGAAATTTACCTGAGCCAGTGCCAATGCGGCGTTATAAATAAAGCCCGCCTTGAATAGCAGGCTGCATTGCCTGGCTTGAGATAGGTAGCGAGCTAGCGAGATTGAGGGGGCGAGGAATATTACGCTAAGGCACATGTAGTTGATGTGTTGGAATAGTTCGTTCATTTCTCCTTGCGCCACTCATCCAGCATGCCTTTTGTAGTAACTGTGCCTCCTAGAGCATCTACCCCTAGAGCTGTCGTTGAGGAATTCTTATACGCTCTCACATAATCAGCATCTACATATCTAAACAGTCGCCATGCATCCTTTTTTAAGGTGAGTCGATAGGCTCCGAAAAGAGATAACCCAATATCTACCGTCCCGTAGGCAATATTTCCTCCCGTCTTGTCTCCGCTGATGTACTCGGAAACTGCCTGATAAGGGATTCTTCCCCAGCCTTCTGTATCAGATCTACCTTCTAGCAGGTTGTTACCATTCTCATATACATTGTTTAAGCCATGCCCGACCATTACGGCGGCAGGTACGCAGGCCCATCCAAACGATCCGACACATACTCCGATTCCTCCTGTAATCTGGAGTCCGCCTGCGATGAGTCCGATAGTTTGGGTCGCTATCCTTACCGACTGCTCCTTCAGGCTCTCTTGCTCACCTTTGAGCGTCTTGATTCCCTCTGTTACGCTCTTGCGCCCGCTCTCTACATCCCGAACAATCCCCTGCGCGTAATAAGCCACTTCCCGATTGAATTGCAGGCGCAGCATTCCGTCTTGAATGTGCCTCATACTTAACGTGCAGGCATGATTTCTCAGCGCAACAGCGGCCTGTTTAAGTTGCTTATTATCAGGTATGTCAGCTTTGATTTTTGGATTTGTCATCAGGACTGGCCCCAGAGGTTATCACCACTGGGATAGCCTGTATGATGAGGCCAGCTGATTTTCCTGTGAAGAATTCTGGGCTGTTTCGAAAGGTTGAGATGGCCCATAGGTGATCGTCCTGAAATAAATGGACGATCAGTTTATGGGGGGGAGTTCCGGGGTTATGTAGGGCGTTTCTGAGATTGCTGGAGGGCATTACGCAATTGCAGTGCTGTGATTTTTCAGGGACCGCCGAAGGATGCTATGTCGTTTGGTTGTTGAATCCAGTCGCAGCTTTCGGCAAAACCTGCATAAACTACCGTCTCACCTGCTTCAACGTCTCGGCAATCAGGAACGCCAGCTCCAGCGACTGATCGGCGTTCATCCGTGGGTCGCAGTGGGTGTGGTAGCGATCCGACAAGCCATCTTCGGTAATCGGCCGGGCACCGCCAATGCATTCGGTGACGTTCTGCCCGGTCATTTCGATATGAATACCACCGGCATAGGTGCCTTCTGCCTGATGCACCTGGAAGAACTGCTTCACCTCGCCAAGGATCTGCGCGAAGTCGCGTGTCTTGTAGCCGCTGCTGGCTTTGATGGTGTTGCCGTGCATCGGGTCGGAACTCCACAGCACTTTGCGGCCTTCACGCTCAACGGCACGAATCAGCTGTGGCAAGTGGTCGCCGACCTTGTTCGCGCCCATGCGGGCGATCAGGTTGAGGCGGCCGGGGTCATTGTCCGGGTTGAGGATGTCGATCAGGCGAATCAGGTCATCGGTGTTCATGCTTGGCCCGACTTTCACGCCGATCGGGTTGTTCACCCCGCGCAAGAACTCCACATGAGCCCCGTCCAGTTGCCGGGTGCGGTCGCCGATCCACAGCATGTGCGCCGAGCAATCGTAGTAATCGTTGGTCAGGCTGTCGCGCCGCACAAAGGCTTCTTCGTAGTTCAGCAGCAAAGCCTCGTGGGCGGTGAAGAAGCTGGTTTCGCGCAATTGCGGTGAGCTGTCCATTCCGCAGGCACGCATGAACGCCAGAGTTTCGTCAATGCGGTCGGCCAGTTGGCTGTACTTTTCAGCCAGCGCCGAGTTGGCGATGAAGTCCAGGTTCCACTTGTGCACCTGGTGCAGGTCGGCAAAACCGCCTTGAGCGAAGGCACGCAGCAGGTTCAGGGTCGCGGTGGACTGGTTGTAAGCCTGAATCAGTCGGTCAGGGTCCGGAACGCGGCTTTTTTCATCGAAGCCGATGGCGTTGACGATATCGCCGCGGTAAGCCGGAAAGGTCACGCCGTCGATGGTTTCGTCGTTGGCCGAACGCGGCTTGGCGAACTGCCCGGCCATACGGCCTACTTTGACCACCGGGCAGCCAGCGGCAAAGGTCATGACGATTGCCATCTGCAGCAGCACTTTAAAGGTATCGCGGATCTTCGCTGCGGAAAACTCGACGAAGCTCTCTGCGCAATCACCACCTTGCAGCAGGAAGGCGCGACCTTGGGTCACCTCGGCGAACTGTCGACGCAACTCTCGGGCCTCACCGGCAAACACCAATGGCGGATAACTGGCCAGCGTCTGCTCTACCTTCAGCAGGTGCGCAGCATCAGGGTATTGAGGTTGCTGCTGAATGGGCAATGCCCGCCAGCTGTCGGGGCTCCAGGGTTGGCTCATCATGAACTCAAGGTCAGGCAATCGGACCGGCATGTTAGCAGTTCGCCGAGCCGTCGCCAGCGGGCAAGGGATGATCGGAGCCCCAGCGCCAATATGAGAGGCGGCAAATAAAGAGAAAGAGCGTGACCTTGTTGCTGTGCTTGATCGACAATTCGCTTTTTGCGCGGTCCAGCGACCGCATCAACAGGCCAGACTTGGGCTCGCCGTTAGGAGAAGCAATGACTGAGGAGCGGGTGGAGCGGATTCTGGCCGAGGTGCACGACGATTTCGGCATGATTCGCGTACTGGAAGTGGATGATTACCGCTTTCTGGAGTTCGGCGATGCCATCGAGCAAAGCTGCACCTTCACGGCCGATCCCAGCTGGCTTGAGTACGATTACACCCGGGCGATGCTGATTGGCGCGTTGTGCCACGAAGCTCCCGACAGCGCGCTTTTTCTGGGGCTGGGCGCGGGCACTCTGACTCAGGCCTGTCTGAAGTTCTTGCCGCTGGAGGATGTTGAGGCTATCGAATTGCGCCCTGACGTACCGCGTCTGGCGATTGAGTTCATGGGGCTGGACGATGATCCCCGGCTCTTTATTCGCATTGGTGACGCGCTGGAGCTGCTTGAAACCGCTGAGTCGGCTGACCTGATTTTCGTTGACCTCTACACCGATGTCGGGCCGGGCGTCGGGCACCTTGCCTGGAAATTCCTCGAGAACTGTCAGAAGCGTCTGAATTCGGGGGGCTGGCTGGTCATTAATCAATGGGCTGCGGATGACGGCAAACCGCTGGGCGCGGCGCTGTTGCGCGGCCTCTATCACCGGCACTACTGGGAACTGCCGGTGAAGGAGGGCAACGTTATCCTGATCGTTCCTGCCGATCTGGATCAGGAGCTGGACATGGCGTCGCTGAATGCTCGTGCTGAAGAGCTGGCGCCTCGCTTGGGTTACTCGTTGGCATCATTGATCAAGGATGTGCGTCCCGCGACCTGATGCTCAACGTCCGTGAAACGCGCCGGGTCTGCGTTCCTGCATGGCAAGCAGACCCTCTTTGGCATCTTCGGTGCTCATGATTGCCTGGACTCTGGCCGGTAACGCCTGAGCGGCGACTGTTTCGCCTTCAAGCACCGCCTGACGGGCAGAGGCGATTGTTGCGCGAATCGCCAGCGGTGCTTGTTCGGCAATGCGTCCGGCCAGCAGCAAGGCATAAGGCAGCAGGTCCTCCGGGGCAGTGACCTCTTGCACCAGCCCCATGCGACAGGCTTCGTGGGCGTCGAACTCGTCCCCGGTCAGCAGCCAGCGCATCGCGTTGCCCCAGCCCGCGATCTGATGCAGGCGTAACGTGGCGCCGCCAAACGCGAAGATTCCTCGGTGGACTTCAAGCTGCGCGAAACGGGTGGTGCTCGCGCACAGATTGATATCCGATGCGAGCATCAACTCGATACCCAGCGTCAGGCAATAGCCCTGTGCAGCAACGATCACCGGCTTGCTGACCCGCGGGCCGGCGAATACGCCCCAGGGATCACAGCCACCTTCCGGGACCTGCCAGCCATTGATCAGGGCCGGGCCGGCTTCGGCCAAGTCCAGGCCAGCAGTGAAGTGCTCGCCGTGCGCAAAAACTACCAAAACCCGCGCTTGTTCCTCACGTTCATATTCCCCGTAAGCCAGGCTTAACTGGTTGAGCAGTTCCAGGTCGAACGCATTGCGCTTGGCGACACGGTCCAGGCCGATAAGCATGACGTGGTCGTGCAGTTCACGGCTGACGCGGCCTTTTATAGAGGAAGTCATGTAGGAAATCCCTGCGCTTGAAGTAGGATCGGGGGCAGACTATTTGACTGATCGGGTGAACCGTTTAAGCAGGTTCCCCCGTAATGCCGGGCCTGTTGCAAAATAGACACTGTTACAGGTTTGCGCAAAGCCTGTAGGCTTTGGGCATCGGCCATCATTAGTAGTGAAAAAAATCCTCACTTTTTTGCGTAATTCCGGTATAGTGCGCGCCGGTCTTTAACAGGACCCTCGTCAAGGTATTGCAATTCCCCGAAGCCAGCTTCGGCTGCTTGTTCGCTCTGCGGACTATCCTAGGCGATCCATTCATCAAACGTTTTCGCAAATCCCCGCCGACAAAGCAGCCAGGGTGACTTTAGGGTCGTACACGGCACGCGCAGCTTTGGAGCATGGGTCTTTGCGGATGCACTAGAGGCAGACCCATGACCCAGGAAATCGGCGGCTTCGCCGCTCTTGAACTTCATCCTAATATTGTTGCAGCAGTCGTCGCGACTGGCTATGAAGAGCCTTCGGCCATTCAGCAGCAATCGATCCCTATTATCCTTGCTGGCCACGACATGATCGGTCAGGCGCAGACCGGTACCGGTAAAACCGCCGCGTTCGCACTGCCTATCCTGCATCGTATCGACCCAAGCAAGCGCGAGCCGCAAGCACTGATCCTGGCGCCGACTCGCGAACTGGCCCTGCAAGTGGCCACCGCTTTCGAAACCTACGCCAAGCAAATGCCGGGCGTTACCGTTGTGGCTGTCTACGGCGGTGCGCCGATGGGCCCGCAACTGAAAGCAATCCGTAATGGCGCGCAAATCGTTGTCGCTACTCCGGGCCGTCTGTGCGATCACCTGCGTCGTGACGAGAAAGTTCTCGCTACCGTGAACCACCTGGTTCTCGACGAAGCAGACGAAATGCTCAAACTGGGCTTCATGGACGACCTGGAAGTCATCTTCAAGGCCATGCCGGAAACCCGTCAGACCGTTTTGTTCTCGGCTACCCTGCCGCAGTCGATCCGTGCCATCGCTGAGCGCCACCTGCGCGATCCGAAGCACGTGAAGATCCAGACCAAAACCCAGACCGTTACCGCGATCGAACAGGCTCACCTGTTGGTTCACGCTGACCAGAAGACCTCTGCCGTACTGAGCCTGCTGGAAGTCGAAGATTTCGACGCCCTGATCATGTTCGTGCGTACCAAGCAAGCGACCCTGGATCTGGCAAGCGCACTTGAAGCCAAAGGCTACAAGGCAGCTGCACTGAACGGCGACATCGCTCAAAACCAGCGCGAGCGCGTTATCGACTCCCTCAAGGATGGCCGCCTGGACATCGTTGTAGCGACCGACGTTGCTGCTCGTGGTCTGGACGTTCCGCGCATCACTCACGTATTCAACGTTGACATGCCGTACGACCCAGAGTCCTACGTTCACCGTATCGGCCGTACTGGCCGTGCCGGTCGCGAAGGTCGTGCACTGCTGCTGGTGACTCCACGTGAGCGCCGCATGCTGCAAGTGATCGAGCGTGTAACCGGTCAGAAAGTTGCCGAAGTCCGCCTGCCGGATGCTCAGGCTGTTCTCGATGCCCGCATCAAGAAATTGACCAACAGCCTGTCGCCGCTGGTTGGCGATGCCGAGTCGACTCACGGCGAGCTGCTGGATCGTCTGACTGCCGATATCGGTTGCAGCCCGCGCGCCTTGGCCGCTGCTCTGCTGCGCAAAGCTACCAACGGTCAGGCTCTGACTCTGGCAGCCATCGAACGCGAGCGTCCGCTGGTGCCGAACAACACGCCGCGTGAGCGCAGCGATCGTTCGTCGTCGGATCGTCCAGAGCGCAGTGGTGATCGTGAGCGTCGTGCACCGGTCCCATTGGCCGAAGGTCGTGCTCGTTGCCGTACCGCGCTGGGTGCGCGTGATGGCATCGCTGCCAAGAACCTGCTGGGTGCAATTCTCAACGAAGGCGGCCTGGCCCGCGAAGCAATCGGTCGCATCCAGGTGCGCGACAGCTTCAGCCTGGTTGAGCTGCCGGAAGATGGCCTTGAGCGTCTGCTGACCAAACTCAAGGACACCCGCGTTGCAGGCAAGCAGTTGAAGCTGCGTCGCTATCGCGAAGATTGATCAACTTTTGAGTTGATCGTCTGAGACAAAAAATCCCCGACTGGTTCGGGGATTTTTTTGTCTGTGGATTCTGATATGTCGCAGCAAAGCAGGGTTTATGTAGGAGCTCACCGAGGTTACGAGGCCAGCGATGACGGTTTTGTCTGACAGACCGCTATCGCTGGCCTCGTAACCTCGGTGAGCTCCTACAGGATTGGATTCAAATCTCACCCAAACCTGTAGATATCCATCCCCAGCGCGCCCATCGTGAAGCCTTTGTGCGCCACGTTGAATTCACCACCGGCACCCCGGGCGAAATACAGTGGCAGCAAATGCTCGTCACTTGGATGGTTGCGCGCGGCATTTGGCGCCTGTGCCCGGTAGTCATGCAGGGCAGCTTCATCGTTGCTGGCCAGCTTTTCGATCATCCAGTCGCGAAAGTCCTTGGCCCATGGTTCCACGCTTTCCGGTCCGGCGTGCCAGTCCAGCTCGCGCAGGTTGTGGGTGATGCTGCCCGAGCCAATGATCAATACACCCTGATCACGCAAACTGGCCAGCGCCCGGCCGACGCGAGTTTGTAGCGCCGGACCTTCTCTGCTGGGCAGGGAGACCTGAACGATCGGAATGTCGGCATTGGGATACATCAATGACAGAGGAACCCAAACACCATGATCAAACGGCCGCTGGCTGTTCGTGCGTGCCGGCAGTCCGGCAGCCTGCAATAACCCCGTAACTTCAGTGCTCAGCGTCGGCAAGCCTGGGGCAGGGTACTGCACCGCGAACAGGGCGGCGGGGAAGCCGCCGAAGTCATGCCAGGTTTCCGGATGTGGATTGGCGTTGACCAGCAGTTCCTGGCTTTCCCAGTGAGCTGAAACAATAACAATGGCCTTCGGCCTGGGCATCTCGGCTGCGAGACGCGCCAGGGCCGGGCCGCTTTCACCGGGTTCCAGCGCAAGCATCGGCGAGCCGTGGGATATAAACAGGCTGGGGAACATAGTGGGAGTCCTGAGCGTTAAGATGTCTCCATCTTCAGTCAGATCATTGATCTAAATCTAATATAAGTTTTAGCGCTTTTTGATCGAATTATAAGGAGCATCCATGCAGGCCGAATTTTGGCATCAGCGCTGGGCAGCCAACCAGATTGGTTTTCACCAGCAGCAAGTGAATCCTTGGCTCAAGCAGTTCTGGCCTGAACTGCCAGTCGGGCAGGGCGCTCGGGTGTTGGTGCCCTTGTGCGGCAAAAGCCTGGATCTTGTCTGGCTTGCCAGGCAGGGGCATGGAGTGCTGGGCGTGGAGCTGTCAGAAAAGGCAGTTCAGGAGTTCTTCAGTGAGCAGCAGCTAGAGCCGGTCGTCAGCCAGAATGGCGCTTTCAAGGTGTACGGCTGCGAAGGGATCGAATTGTGGTGTGGCGATTTCTTTGCATTGCGTGCCGAGGATGTTGGCGAATGCACAGCCCTTTATGATCGAGCCGCATTGATTGCCTTGCCGCCTGCTATGCGCGAACAGTATGTCGCACACCTTTCATCAATGTTGCCTGCTCAATGTCATGGGCTGCTGATTACGCTGGATTACGATCAGGCAAAGATTGATGGACCGCCGTTTTCCGTTCCGGACGAGGAGGTGCAGCGACTGCTGGCCGGGGGCTGGGAGCTGGACATATTGCAGACCAGCGACGTCCTAAAGGGCAGTGTGAAGTTTGAGCAGCGCGGTGTGGAGCGTCTGGAGGAGCGGGCTTATCGGCTGGTGCGATATGACCTGTAGGAGCTGCCGAAGGCTGCGATGGCGGTACGTCAGGCTGAAATGCCTCGCAGCCTTCGGCAGCTCCTACAGGTTACGCACTCATATAAAAACCCGGCACCAGGGCCGGGTTTTTTATGCCGCTCGATCAACCGCGGCGACGCAGTGCTTCGATACGATCTTCCAGAGCCGGGTGGCTCATGAACAGCGCAGCCAGGCCGCTCTTCAGGCCACCGTTGATGCCGAAAGCCGTCAGGCTGTCAGGCATTTGCACTGGCACGCCCTGTTCGGAACGCAGACGTTGCAGGGCGCCAATCATGGCGCTGGTGCCCGCCAGTCGCGCACCGGCTTCGTCAGCACGGTATTCACGTTTGCGCGAGAACCACATGACGATGGCGCTGGCCAGGAAACCCAGAACCAGTTCGGCAAAAATCGTGGTCACGTAGTAAGCGATACCCTGACCGTTTTCGGTCTTGAAGATCACCTTGTCGACGAAATTACCGATGATACGGGCGAAGAACATGACGAAGGTGTTCACCACACCCTGCACCAGCGCCAGGGTCACCATGTCGCCATTGGCAACGTGACCGATTTCGTGCGCCAGTACCGCTTTCACTTCATCGGGGGAGAAGCGCTCGAGCAGGCCCTGGCTGACGGCAACCAATGCATCGTTCTTGTTCCAGCCCGTAGCGAAGGCGTTGGCTTCGTAGGCAGGGAAGATCCCGACTTCTGGCATCTTGATGCCAGCGTCGCGGGACAGTTGCTCAACGGTTTGCACCAGCCATTGTTCATGACGGGTGCGCGGCTGGGTGATGATCTGTGTGCCGGTGCTCATTTTCGCCATCCACTTGGAGATGAACAGCGAGAAAAGCGAGCCGGCGAAACCAAATACAGCGCAGAAGATCAGCAGCTGATTGAGGTTTAGATCAACCCCATTGGCCGCCATGAACCCGTTGAAGCCAAAAAGGCTCAGGGTGATGCTGGCAATCAGCACGACCGCCAGGTTAGTGGCCAAAAACAGCAAAATGCGCATCATGGTTTGGATGTTCTCCTGTGACGAATATGTAACGCGTTGCGGGGTATATAAGGTGATGTAGACGGCTATTCAACCCGGCGACTATTTCAAACTGTGTCGTCTGGCGCGAACCAGTTGCATTCGCTTTAGGCAAACAGGTCCCGCCCCAGAGCGACTGGCTCTCAGTGCGGTCATGCGTACATTGTTTTTTTGTATTTCGGCACAAGCGCGGTCCAGCAATAGCGATCCCAAACCCGGGAATCGCTATGACCGCGAAGAGACTCCAGGAATTCCCGCGGGCCACATTTTCATGCGGCGCCGCGGGCCCTGTTATTACTGACGATACGTCTTGAGGAAGTTGCCGATGCGACCGATGGCCTGATCCAGGTCGTCGACACGCGGCAGGGTCACCACGCGGAAGTGGTCAGGCCACGGCCAGTTGAATGCAGTGCCTTGAACGATCAGCAGCTTTTCCGACAGCAGCAGGTCGAGGGCAAACTTTTCGTCGTTGTGAATCGGGCATACCTTCGGGTCGATGCGCGGAAACGCATAGAGCGCGCCCATTGGCTTCACGCAACTGACACCGGGAATGTCGTTGAGCAATTCCCAGGTACGGTTACGTTGCTCCAGCAGGCGACCGGCAGGCAGTACCAGGTCGTTGATGCTCTGGTAGCCGCCCAGCGCCGTCTGAATGGCGTGTTGGCTTGGCACGTTGGCGCACAAGCGCATGTTGGCCAGGATGTCGATGCCTTCGATATAGCTTTGCGCGTTGTGTTTAGGGCCCGAGATGGCTACCCAGCCGGAGCGGAAGCCCGCGACGCGATAGGATTTGGACAGGCCGTTGAACGTCAGGCACAGCACGTCAGGTGCCAGCGACGCGGTGCAGATGTGCACAGCATCATCGTAGAGAATCTTGTCGTAAATCTCGTCGGAGAACACCACCAGATTGTGCTGACGCGCCAGTTCGAGCATGCCTTCCAGTACTTCTTTGGAATACACGGCACCGGTCGGGTTGTTCGGGTTGATGATCACCATGGCTTTGGTGTTCGGCGTGATCTTGGCCTTGATGTCAGCCAGATCCGGCCACCAGTTGGCTTGCTCGTCGCACAAATAGTGCACTGGGTTACCACCGGCGAGGCTGACAGCAGCCGTCCATAGCGGGTAGTCCGGAGCGGGGATCAGCACTTCATCGCCATTGTTCAGCAGTGCCTGCATCGACATCACGATCAGTTCGGAAACGCCGTTGCCCAGGTAGATGTCTTCGATGCCGACGCCTTCAACCTGCTTCTGCTGGTAGTACTGCATTACGGCCTTGCGCGCGCTGAACAGGCCTTTGGAGTCGCTGTAGCCCTGTGCGGTTGGCAGGTTGCGGATCACGTCCTGCAGAATTTCGTCCGGCGCTTCGAAACCAAATGGCGCAGGGTTGCCGATGTTCAGCTTGAGGATGCGATGACCTTCCTCTTCCAGGCGTTTGGCGTGCTTGAGCACTGGGCCGCGAATGTCATAGCAGACGTTGGCGAGCTTGTTCGATTTGCTGAACTGCATGGTGATTGATCCCGAAAATGGACGAGCCGTAGCGAGTAGAAAACCTGGTTCGCCGGGTATGACGCCGTAAAAATGAGTTTGTATGGGCGAAACGTGAGTGACAGACTGGCGCCTAACGAGGCGCAATGATACGTGCCACCTGATCTGTGGAGAAGATACAGATCAGGCTTTTTCGACTGCGGAGGTGTACCTGTGGAAAAGTTGGACAAAACGCTTGAGGAATGGCGGGCCATGCTTGACCCGGAGCAGTACAACGTTTGCCGCCTTAAAGGCACCGAACGTCCGTTCTCCGGCAAATACAACAGCACCAAGACCGACGGTGTCTATCATTGCATCTGTTGCAACGAGGCGCTGTTCGACTCCACCACCAAGTTTGATTCCGGCTGCGGCTGGCCAAGCTTCTACGCGCCGCTTGAGGGCAGTGCTGTGGTCGAAGTGCGTGATGTCAGCCACGGGATGATTCGTACAGAAGTGGTCTGCGCCAAATGTGACGCGCATCTGGGCCACGTATTCCCTGACGGCCCGCCGCCAACCGGCCTGCGTTATTGCATCAACTCGGTGTGTCTGGATCTGGTACCCCGCGGCGTCTGAATCGCCTGATTTTCCACAGGAGCGCACGAGCAGGTCTTGTGTAGTCGGTTATAGGCCTCCATCACTCCCGGAAATTGAGATGCGCGCCAATCAATGGCGCGCTAATTTCATGACCCGTTTCTCATCAAGGATTACTGTCATGAGCGCCAATCTGCTGAGCATTCCGGTAACGACCATCAAGGGCGAATCGAAAACCCTTGCAGACTTTGCCGGCAAGGCCGTGTTGGTGGTCAACACGGCCAGTAAGTGTGGTTTTACCCCACAGTACAAAGGGCTTGAGAAGCTTTGGCAGGATTACAAGGATCAGGGGCTGGTCGTATTGGGCTTTCCCTGCAATCAGTTTGGCAAGCAGGAGCCGGGTAACGAAGGGGCGATTTCGGAGTTCTGCGAGCTGAATTTTGGGGTGAGCTTCCCGTTGTTCAAAAAAATCGACGTCAATGGTAGCGACGCACATCCTTTGTTTGTTCAGTTGAAAAAGGAGGCACCCGGACTGCTGGGCTCGGAACGTATCAAGTGGAACTTCACCAAGTTTCTGATTGGCAAAGAGGGGCAGTTAGTCAAACGTTTCGCGCCGCTGACCAAGCCTGAAGAACTCACCAGCGAAATCGAAGCGCTGCTCAGATAATCAGTCTGCGGGTAGCCATTGGTCCAGCAGGCTGATCAGCTCGGAGCGGCGAAACGGCTTGGCCAGATAATCACTCATGCCTGCCGCCCGGCAGCGTTCGCGCTCCTCGGGCATGGCATTGGCGGTCAGCGCAATGATCGGCAGTTGTGGCCAGCGTCCGCTTTGGCGGATCTGGCGGCTGGCTTCGTAGCCGTCCATGACCGGCATGTTGCAGTCCATCAGGACCAGATCGAACGCATGCTGTTCAAGCTGCTCCAGCGCTTCGCCGCCGTGACCGCTGACAATCACCTCGCAGCCCAGCTTGCTTAGCATGCCTTTGGCCACCAGTTGATTGACGGGGTTGTCCTCGACCAGAAGGATCCTCGCCGGACGCATTGCTTTTGTGTCACCCGCATCGGCATCCATGTCGGTTACCTGCTCAGGTTGCAGCGTGCGACACAGGCTTTGGTAGAGCGCGTTGCGCGCCAGTGGGCGCGCATGCTGTTGAAGTGGTGCGAGGGCACTGACCTGTTCACTGGGCATGAAGTTGCCGTAGGCCGTCACCAGTAAAATCGGCACATCGATGGCTGGACGCATGCCGAACAGGCATTCCGGGCAATCGGTGATCACCAGGTCCGGGGCAATCTGTGCCTCCATGTCCAGCATCTTGTCGTCCATGCTCCAGCGCCGAAAGTCGATGCCCCATTCAGGCAGTAAATGCCCCAGCAGCTCTACCAGCCCGCTACCGGCCGTGCTGACGACCACGACATTCCCTTTGAGCTGAGGCGGGGTAACCGCTGGGTGATGCACAGGCAAAGGCAGGTCTGCGCAGAACTGGCTGCCGAATCCGGATTGGGACTGGATGCTCAGGCGTCCCGACATGGCCTCGCACAGGCTGTGGGTCAATGCCAGGCCCAGCCCCGTTCCGCCAAACTGCCGCGTAATCGCAGCCTCAGCCTGAGTAAATGGCTGGAAAATCCTTGCCTGCGCTTCTTGGGCAATGCCGATGCCGGTGTCGTGGACTTCAATGCGGACCCAGTTTTCTTTCGTTTCAGGATCGTGATGGTTGCTCAATCGCACATCGACCCGGCCGAAGCGGGTGAATTTCAGCGCGTTGGAGAGCAGGTTGCTGACAATTTGTCTGACCCGGGTTGGGTCACCCAGCACCAGGGCGGGAAATTGTGTATCGATGAAGCACGTCAACTCGACGCTGGGCGCGGCATTCTGAGACAGCAGATTGGCGGTGTCCTCGATCAACACGCCCAGATCGAAGGGAATCCGCTCCACCTGCAATTGGCCTGCGTTGTATTTGGACATGTCGAGGATGTCGTTTAGCAGCTCCACCAGCACCTTGCCTGAGTCGTGGGCAATGGACAGTTGCTGTCGCTGTTCGGCGCTGAGCGGGCTATCGAGCGCCAAAGCGAGCATGCCTAGCAGACCGTTGAGCGGCGTGCGGATTTCATGGCTCATGTTGGCCAGAAACGCAGTGCGGGCTTGAGCCATGTCCAGCGCGGTGCTGCGCGCGATTTTCAGTTCTTCGTTGGATTTGCTAAGCCGCGCATTGCTGGCCTTCAGTTCGGTGGTACGTGCCGAAACGATGTCTTCCAGTTCATTGCGGTGCGCCGTCAATCTGTCTTCGGCTTCTACCCGGCGTGCCAGTTCTGAAGCGATGTTTGCGAACTGGCGATTGGCGACATCCACCAGCACGCCGATTTCATCGTTTTCATGTTTGGGTGGGCATTGCAGCGATTTTGCCGTGGGGTCGCTCGAGTCGCGCCTGGCCAGGGCGCGTATCACGTCAACCAAGGGCTTGGTCAGGGTCAGGTAGAACAACATGGTCAGCACGCCCGCCAGTATCAGGCTGCGCACGAAACCGTTGAGCAGGGTGATGCCCGAGCGCTGCAGGAAATGGCTGCCAAAGGCGAACGTATCTACGTTCAGACGCAGGACGCCGATGGATTCATTAGGCAGGTGTGCCAGGTTCAGGATGTCTTCGAACTGGCGGCTTTCACCGAAAAGAAAGTCGCTGACAATCCGGTAGCGACTTTGCGAGAACGGGCGCTCGACGCTGGAGAGCACCACATTGTTGTTATCGGTCAGTCTGGCGCCGACTACCGCAGGTGATTGCAGCAGGCCCAGAGTCAGTTCCTGAGCCAGTTCAGCGTCGATGTTGTAAGCGATGCGAGAGGCCGGGTTGTGGCTGATTTCCAGCAGCGAGCGAATTTCACGATTAATGGAGGCATCTTCGCTGGCATAATCGATAGCGATTTGTATCACGCTCAACAGCGTTCCCAGAACGAAGCCGAGTAGCACCGTCAGGCGGGCCTGTTTATAGGAGAGCCGGTTAGTAAACGCTATGTCCATAAGGGTACTGCCACTTCTCGTGTCCTTCGCGGGGGCAAGCATAGCCGATCGGAGCTGGCTCTCATCAAGCTACTTATAGTTAACTGAATCGAAATGAATTTTCGTGGGGCCGGCTTTAGCCGTGAAGGCGTCAGCAGAGTCTGCTTATGTCTGTGATCGGACCTGCTTCTTCACTGCCGAGGCCAGTCCCGTCGTGTTTACCGCGTGTTAACCAAGGAGCCATCGTGGACTCTCGCTTGAATGCTTTTCTCGAACGCGCCGATGCTGTTTTGGCACGGCTGGAACCACTTTTGCCAGCGCCTCGCGAGGCGGTCGACTGGTCACACTCCATGGCTGCACGCTGGGTTCGTGAAGGTCGTAGTGGTTATCTGCTGCCGCTTGAGGTCAGCCTGGACATGCGTCTCTCGGATTTGATCGGTGTAGATTTGCAGCGCGAGCAACTGGGCCGCAACACTCGTCAATTCATCGACGGTCTGCCCGCAAACCATGCGTTGCTCTGGGGCTCGCGTGGGACCGGTAAATCCTCGCTGATCCGCGCGCTGCTCGCCGAGTATGCTCAGGCGGGTTTGCGACTGATTGAAATTGAACGCGATCACTTGGGCGATTTGCCGCGAGTCGTCGAGCAACTGCAAAAGTTGCCGCAGCGTTTTGTGCTGTTTTGCGATGACCTTTCCTTTGAGGCAGGGGAGAGTGATTACCGGGTTCTGAAAAGTGTGCTCGACGGTTCTCTGGAGCAGGCACCGGACAACGTTCTTCTTTATGCCACCTCCAACCGTCGTCACCTGGTGCCGGAAAAGGAGAGTGACAACCTCAACTGGCAGCACGTGGACGGTGAGCTGCATCCAAGTGAAGCAGTAGAAGACAAGATTGCCCTGTCAGATCGTTTTGGTCTGTGGCTGTCGTTTTATCCATTCACTCAGGAGCATTACCTGAATGTGGTTGAGCACTGGATTACGCAACTCGCGCTGGCAGCCGGTCTGAGCTGGCAGCGTGATGAGGAGCTGGATAAGCACGCGGTCCGCTGGGCGACCGGGCGGGGCAACCGCAATGGCCGGTGTGCCTATCAATTCGCACGTTACTGGGTAGGTTTGAAATTGCTGGAGCAACAACCATGATCGATTTGCAAAACACCGGTGCCGGTCTGGAAGGCTATAGCCTTTTGGCTGCGCAGCTGGAATCTCTATTGGCTGATGAAAAAGACTTTATCGCCAACGCCGCGCAGTTCTCGGCCTTCTTATACAACCAGATCGACGATCTGAACTGGGCGGGCTTTTACCTTAATCGCGATGAAGAGCTGGTGCTCGGGCCGTTTCAGGGGCAGATCGCCTGTGTCCGAATCCCGTTTGGTCGTGGGGTATGCGGCGCGGCTGCGCAAAGCCGACAAACCCAACGGGTCGAAGATGTGCACGCTTTTCCGGGCCATATCGCCTGCGACAGCGCGTCGAACAGCGAGCTGGTTGTGCCGTTGGTAAAGGAAGGGCGTTTGATTGGGGTATTGGATCTGGACAGTCCGAAGACAGGACGCTTCTCGGAGCAGGATCAGGCGGGCATTGAGCAGTTGGCGGCTATTTTTCTGAAATCGACCGATTGCTGAAGTTCTGGTCGGCGCATTGCCTGAGGCATGTGCGCCGACCAGCGCTCTATCAGTCGTAGATGACCTTTTTCTTCCATTCCGATTCGGTTTCGTCTGCCTTCAGGCCTTCGGTCAGAGCGTTGTCGTCGTCTGCGGTTGGCGCAATGTTGGTCAGCACCATGGAGTTGGCTCGTGCCAGTTGTTTTTCCATGGCCAGCAGTGCAGCTTGATACGTCACAGGGTCTGGCTGGTTCTTCAGGTACTGTACGCCGCGTTCGAAGGCGAGACGCGCCTGCCCGGGTTGATCCTGCTGCAGTGCGGCCTGTCCCAGGTTATTGAAGAACTCAATGTGCAGCATCACCAGAATATTGCGGATCTCTCGAATCCAGTGCTTGGCTTCACTGGTTTGCAGGAAGCCGTCATGGGCCGCGCGAGTGACCTGGCCATGCAGGGCTTCTAACAGGAAGCGTACATCTTTGGCCTTGGCTTCGGTCAGGATCGGGCTGGCCGGGTTGGTCACTGCAATGGCATCGCCTTGAGCAACCAGAGTGTTCAGTTCATCGACGCGGGTTTTGAGCTGTGCGTTGTTTTTATCCAGCGCAAGCATGCGCTGCACCACGTTAAGTTCAAGACGGGTCATCAGCAGCTTTAAAGCAGGGGTGACCAGTTGGCCTGGGAACGTTTCGGAAATTTCAGCGCAACGACGCAGCCGGTCGCTGAGCTCTATCTTCGTTCGCGCTTTATCGAGCTTGGAGTTCTCTGCCACATGGTTGAGGTAACCGATCGCGATCAGGAGCGCGATGCCGGCTACTACCATCAGGGTAATCATCAGTGGAGTCACCGCGCGAACCTCTATATAGCTGTAGTCAATAATAGTGAAGAGAGTGTAGTGGCTAAGCACTATTGCGCATAGATGCACTGCTTGTAGTTTGTCGGCCAATCCTGAAATAGCTGAAGCGCGTACCGCCAAGCGGCTGGTTAAAGCAGGCGAAGTCATTGATTTAGATAAATTTTCACATTGGGGTTGACGACCCTTCAATCCATCCATAGAATGCGCGCCACTTACAGCGTAAAGCACCTAGCGAAACGCAAGTTAAGTAGTGAAGTTGTACGTGTGTCCCCTTCGTCTAGTGGCCTAGGACACCGCCCTTTCACGGCGGTAACAGGGGTTCGAGTCCCCTAGGGGACGCCATTGCGGGAATAGCTCAGTTGGTAGAGCACGACCTTGCCAAGGTCGGGGTCGCGAGTTCGAGTCTCGTTTCCCGCTCCAAATATTGATCTACAGACTTCCACTGGCATCTGTAGGTCGTTGAAAAGAGGAGCTTCGGCTCCTTTTTTTATTCCGGCAAACGCCACGGACATCCACCAACAGCCAGCGTTTTTGAGGCCAAAATTGAGGCCAAAGAATGTGGGTGGTGCCGGTTCCGGGTTGTTGCTGGGGTTGGATCGGGATGACCAGCAGCATTGAGCCTAAGTCTCATGACTTAGGAGTTTAATGATGGCACTCTCTGATCTGACCGTGCGGCAAGCCAAGGCCGCCGAGAAAACCTACAGCATCCCTGACACTGACGGCCTCGGCCTTGTAGTCGCCCCCACCGGCGGCAAATCGTGGCATCTGCGCTACTACTGGCTCGGCAAGCAAAAGCGCATCTCTTTGGGCAACTATCCCGAGGTCGGACTGCGCGAAGCACGCACCTTGCGTGATGAAGCCCGAGCGCTCGTGGCGAAGGGCATCAATCCCCATGCTGACCGCAAACAGAAGCGACGCGCTATCAAGCTAGCCTCGGACTACACGTTCAAGGCCGTCTTCGATGCCTGGGTCGAGCATCGCGCGAAGGAACTCAAGGAAGGCAGAAACAGCACGCTGTCGCAGATCCAGAGAATCTTCGGAAAGGACGTGCTGCCCAGCCTTGAGAGGATGTCGATCTACGACATTCGCCGACCTCAACTCCTGGGCGTCCTGGCGAGGATCGAGCGGCGCAAGGCTTTCACCACTGCCGAGAAGGTCCGCACTTGGCTGAGCCAGTTGTTCCGCTACGCCCTGGTCATTGTCGAGGGCATGGAGGCCAATCCGGCCACAGACCTCGACGTGGTGGCCGAGCCCAAGCCGCCGGTGAGCCACAACCCCTACCTGCGTCTGCCCGAACTGCCCGACTTCCTCCAGAAGCTCAGGCTCTACAACCCGCGTGGCTGGCAAACGCAACTCGGCATTCGACTGCTGTTCCTGACCGGGGTGCGCACCGGCGAACTGCGACTGGCTACACCGGACCAGTTCGACCTCGACCGCGGTCTGTGGATTATTCCGCCGCAGATCGTCAAGCAGCTTCAGGACGAGATGCGCAAGGCCGGCAAGCGCCCGCATGACATACCGCCTTACATCGTGCCTCTGTCTGTCCAGGCGGTCGAGATAGTGCGCTACCTCCTGGGCGTAATGCGGCCTGCCCAGAAGCATCTGCTGACGCACCGCAGCGAACTCAAGAAGCGCATCAGTGAGAACACCCTCAACGCTGCCTTGAAACGAATGGGCTACGAGGCCCAACTGACCGGCCATGGCATTCGGGGAACGATTTCTACGGCGCTCAACGAGATCGGCTATCCCAAGATTTGGGTGGACGCGCAGCTTTCGCACTCCGATCCGAACAAGGTGAGTTCGGCGTACAACCACGCCAAGTATGTCGAGCCGCGCCGCCGGATGATGCAGGATTGGGCCGACCGTCTTGACCTGCTCGAACAGGGCCAAGTGGAAGCTGCCAGTGCACATCTAACCATCCATATCGAAGGGGTGCCAGCGATGGCGGAAGGGCCGGCGGCCATCGCCGATGTTTCTGCTAAAGCTGCCGTGTCGTCCACGCCCATCGTTGTGGTGCCAAGTACTGAGGGAACCACCTTCCAGCGGCTGTCGCAGGTGCCTCTGCCCCCCACTCGAACGCCGGAACCGGAAGCATCCGCAATCCAGCGCGAGCGCAAGGAAATGCTGGCCATGTACGAGTCGCCTTGCTGCCTGCCGGTGCCGCTGTTCGGCAAGCTGGCCGGTAAGTCTGAGGACCAGATCAATCGCGAACTGAAGGCAGGCAAGCTACTGTCCATCGGCCTGGGTAATCGAGGGCAGCGTGTTCCCGATTGGCAACTGGTGCCACTCAAGCACAAGCTGACCCAGGTCCTCATGAATCAGTGCCAAGGAACGGACTCGTGGGACCTGTTCCGAATGCTGACCCGACCGCACACGGATCTGGGTGATCGCGCAGCGATCGATGTAGTCACGCCGACCAACGTGGTCGCGATCGTTCGGACCATCATGGGCGACCAGTCTTTCGAAAAGGTGCGAACGCTGCAAAGCAGTGAATCAGTAGGGGAGCGCGCACAGCAGCAACCTCTTCACCAGATTTCGGACCAAGAAGCGCGGGAGCGGCCGAGTTCGCCTTCGCTGTAACCTCTTTGCCGAGAGCAGCGATGCACGACAACGCCATAAACGGTCTATCAAATCACGCTCCTTTCTTCACCTAGAGCGCTTGTTTTTCGTGGACATCGCTACCCGTGACGCTCGCTCGACAAACCTTTCAACTGCAGGTGATAGAGCATTTGCCGATCGAAAAAGACAGGTGTAAACCCATCGAGGAGTGCCGAGGATATGACGCATGACGATACCTCGATTGCGGGCCCTGACTATGTAGCTCTGCGGCGCAATACCGATGCCATAGCCAGCCGCAACGAGTACCGTCAGAAGATCGAAGGATGTGACTGCAATACTGCATAGATGAGCACTACAATCGTCTACGCCTGCCTCCATATCAAGCCCTTCAACACAAGTATGCGGATGCCAGCAAATCAGGGGGCAACTGAAGGTTACTGGTAATGGAATAGCTTGATGTGCCAGTAATGGAGAGCGAGTGGGCAAAGCGATGGCTAATCGGTCGCGCCACAACGGCAGGACGGCTAGGGCATCGGTGGCTAGCGGCCAACCGATGCCTAGATCATAGGTTCCTCCGAGGATGCTAGTCGTGAGCTCGTCCTGAGTGACCTCTTGCAGTCGAACAGGTGTTTCAGGCTCTTCTGTTCGCTGAAGCGCAAGAAGATCGGCCAATAGTGGGGACAGCACTGCTGAAGAGGCGGCTACTGTGATCGACCGCGAGCAACAATTCTGGTTCATGGGCTGCCCCTCCGGAGTAAGGAAAAGTCACCAAACATCATGCAAAGAGTTAAGTTTAACGTGGTTTAGTTAAGCTTAATGCGTGACGCTTTCGCCGATGCAGAAGCGCACAATGAAACCAGGACGCCCGGTGGGCGCCACCACCTATGAAGCTGAACCGGCGATTGCGTTCGGTAAGGCTGTACGTGCTTCACGGATTGCGCGTGACATATCTCAAGAAGAGCTTGCAAGCCCTGCCTGCATTGAGCGCTCACATGGGCAAGATCGAGCGGGGGCAACACATGCCTACATTGGCGCTGATTTTGCGGATATCCATCGCATTGAACGACAGTGCAGCCAACCTGATGACTGCTACCGAAAGCATTCTGTACACTGACTCAGAAGGGGGAAGTGTTCGATTTGATTGCGGCGATTATCTAATTTCTGTCTTTCAAACGTGTTGTGAAGCGATCCACAGAGATTGAAGGCGCAGCACTGGCAGCTTTCAGCATGTACGTCGTAATCACCGCTGATTGATTTGCCAATGGACGGATGACGATATCAGGATGCTTGCACGGTTCCAGCTTCGCGCCAGATGCGAGGCCAATTCCGTAACCTGCCGCAACGAGAGCTAGCATAACGTCGAGCGAAGCTGCGCGCTCGATGACGTTCGGTTGCTCATCCAAGCCTCGCAACAGCTTGGTAAAGGCCTTATCGTAGCCCTCATAGGCTTGGTGGTTCCACATGATCAATGGGGCGCGGAGAAGTTCTTCGATAGGCACCTCTTTGAACGCGAGTAGCGGATGACGGGCTGGTATCACTGCAACCATTCGTGCATGCCAAATGGGTTCAGCAACAATGCCATCGCCAACCTCTTCTGTGTGGGTGAACCCAATGGAGTAATCTCCCGACCTTAGTCCATGGATGAGCTCAGAGAGCGTGACTTCTGTGAGGCGAATTTCAACATCAGGCTCCTCCTCGCGACAACGTGCAAGAAGGTCAGATAATCTGGAATCGATCGCTCCGTCAGATACTGCAATCCGCATACTTGCCCGGAAGCCCGCGGAAACCGCCTTCACATTTTCTCGGGCTTGATCCAAAGTGGTAAATAAGCGACGTACGTCCAGAAGAAATGCTTTGCCGGCATCGGTCAGCCGCGTTCCTCTTCGATCACGGTTGAACAGTAAAGCTCCCAAGTCGTCTTCCAGTTCCTTGATAGTCCTGGACAAAGGAGATTGTTCGATATGGAGGCGTTCAGCTGCTCTTGTGAAGTGCAGTTCCTCGGCCAAAACGACAAAGCAGCGCAGATGTCGCAGCTCCATCCGCAAGACTCCTTAACAGTCACAATCATCTGTGCCAACAGCAGAGGGCAAGGTTGGTTCGGTTGCTGGCTCGTATAATCGCGTAGGTTAGCGATGAATTTCCTGACGCAATTCATGATATGTCGACGAGATGCGTATCAGTTCAACCCAGGATATCTAGTATATATATATTTTTATATGCTGGCGCTGAGTAATCAGATAAATCGGTATGCAGACTGCTTAGCCCTCATTTTATTAAACTCACTCACTATCCCGAACTGAACCGCTTGATTAACATAGAGGGCTTGACTCAGGCTGCCCATAGCACATCCGTACTATTGAAACTAGAAAATCAGGTAGCTATGCTTTCAAAGATTGCGAGTTAAAAAAGCCATTTCATTACATTTAAGAAAACAGCTTGGTTAAAAGTTATTAAAACAGCCGTTGCTGTTTATTGTGTTCCCTGAGCTATGCTGCTCTGACGCTCTATTGCTAAATCGTGTTCTCTCGTGACGAATAACCAACTCCAGCAGAGCTATCACCTGATCGGGGCGTTCACGTCGACCGGTCGCATAGAAGGCGATCAGATAAAAACAACAGGCCAGGATCAAGGGCGCCCACAGCATGAAACTACTGTCTTGCTTGGCTAGGATAGTGACCAGAGGTAGCGGCAGCTGCAAAAGCTGGGAAGATGCCGATTTTTCGAATATCATCGACCAGAAGCGCGACTCGTCCGTCAACAATACTCCAGTGATGCTTATATTGTAGCAATCCATGCTCAAGGGTTATTTTGTCAAATTCAGCTAGCCTTACGAGAAACTGAGCGTCGTCCAAAAGATCGCTCTCCAAACGTCTCAATATAAGTGCAAAGCTTTTCCTGATTAGCCCTGACCTTCAGCCGCCAGTCGCAGGATCTGCGCCGCGCCTTGTGGATGCTGCTGTCACTCGAAGCCAATGAGGTGGCCTGATGAGCATCAATGCCGTGCAGTTCCAAGCGGGATTGTCGATGCCTGAGTTCTTCGCGTCCTACGGCACCGAGGCCAAGTGCTATCGCGCGCTCTACAAGTGGCGTTGGCCGCAGGGCTTTCGTTGCCCTGTTTGTGCCGGGCGCGTGCGCTCGCGTTTCAAGCGGGGTGCTGCGATCTACCGATGCCTACCTCGGCGGTGAGCGCAACGGTGGCAAGGCTGGACGCGGATCAGAGAACAAACAAGCGTTCCTGATCGCGGTGCAGACCGATGACACCTTCACCGCACCGCGCTTTGTGGTGATCGAGCCGGTGCGCAGCTTCGATAACCCCTCGCTGCAAGACTGGATTGCCCGTCGCCTGGCGCCCAGGTGCGAGGTCTACACCGATGGGTTGGCCTGCTTCCGTCGGCTGGAGGATGCCGGTCACGCGCACACCACACTCGATACCGGTGGCGGGCGTGCCGCGACCGAAGCAACCGGTGCGCGTTGGGTCAACGTGGTGCTTGGCAATCTCAAACGCGCCATCAGCGGCGATCACGCCATCGCGCAAGGCAAATACGCAAGGCGGTATCTGGCTGAAGCCGCCTATCGTTTCAATCGTCGATTCCGCTTGCGCGAGATGCTGCCGCGACTTGCCACGGCCATGATGCAATCCAACCCATGTCCAGAGACGGTTTTGCGGGCAGCGAGCAATTTCCATGGCCGAGAGTCGGGGCTAATCAGGAAGCTTTTTCTCCGATGTTGCCGAAAGAATTGATAGAGCCCAATGCTGAGGGTGACAAAGTAAAGCAGTGCAATAAAGAGCAGGACCCAATTGGTAACCTGCATTGCACCGATCATCTTCACGACTGGCGCATCTGGCCCATAGCGATACCACGCTGCAAAACATAGAATCACGAGAATCGTGATCAAGAAACTGATCATCAGTCAGTTTTCGATTTTCTTCAGCCATTCAGATGGCAAAGAAGCAAAGTTTTTGTCCTCGGCAAGAGTCATCTCTTCAAGTAACTGGAGTGGGCGTTTCATTCTCGTGGCGGCGCAAGATAGCGCAGCGATGTGGCGCCCCTGTCTGCAGTGGGAAGGACGCGCTTGCGATGCGCCGCGTCAGTGCGCCGGACAGGCCGGATCTTTGCCGGTGAGCGCTGCGCAGATATTCTTACGGCACTCTAGGCCCGCCATCGTGTTGGCGCCGGGACATTTGCGCAATTGGGTCTGCACGTTGGAGCTGGTCGACGCCGAGTGCGAGTCGATCGCGTCGAATGCCGCGTCGGTCTCGGTCGCGTTCTTGCTGTCCTCGGCCTGGATCTTGGCGATCAGCGAATCCATTGAGTCTTGTTTTGTCGCCGGCTTTTCGTCGCGCTTGATGATGCCCATCAGTGTGGCCAGCAGGTCGCTGCTATCGTCCTGTACGTGCTTGCCCTTGGCCGGTGCAACGCGTGGCTTGCGTTGCGAGGTGGCCGCTGCCGGCTTGGCCGGCGCCGCCGCGGCGCTGGCGGATGAGGCGCTGGGCAAACCGTCGACGGCGCGGGTCGGATCGCTGGCGGCGTTGTCGTCTACGATCATTGCGCCGCCCTGCGCCGGTGTGGCGGCGGCGCCGGCAACCGATGTGGGATTGGCCGGAGAGACGGTGTCGGTCGCCTGCACGGTGGTGTAGGCGTCGAACTCGGCGTCGGCCTCGGCACGTCCGGCATTCCAGCGCAGCGCCGTGAACGCTGCGCCCAGCAGCGCGACTCCGAGAACGACGATCAACACCAAGCGGGTGGGGAGGGCGCGCGGCGCCTTGGCATGGACGCTGGACCGCGCGCTGGTTGCGCGGCCTTCCATATCAGCCAAAATGCGCCCGGAGCCGGGCGGCTGGGTTTGTCCCTGGCCTGAAAGAAGACTCGGGCGACTCGGGCGATTTAATCCGCCATTATTCAAGTGCAATCCAGCCCTTGTTCGGCGAGCGCCGTGGATTCGTCTATATTCATTCTAGTGCTTGGCGCCGGCCCGTCAACGGCATAGGAATCAGCAGCGTCAGGGGGATGTAGTGGCAGTCGTCGTTGCGGGCGTGGTGATCTTCCTGCTGGTGGCGTCTATCGCCTGCTGGCTGCTGTTGTTTCCGGATGTGCTGGAGCGGATGAAGGCCTGGTTCGGGGATCGCCTGCGCGGCCTTCGGCAAGGTGCCGGGCGGGTCCGCCAGCGCGTGGGCCGCAGCGCTGGCGGAGTCGGCGAGAGGGTGCGCGGCGGTATTTGCGGGGTGACGGATTTCTTTCGGCGTCATCGCTGGGTCATCCTGTGCGCGACGCTGTTGTTGCTGGTGCCGCCGAGCGTGATCCTGCTGGTCCGGCAGAATGTGGCGCTGGAGGATTTCCGTTCCGAGGACATGAATGAATCCAGCAGTATGGTGGCCCAGCTGCTGCGCGGCGAACGCTTGGTGCCGCCGCCTCCGCCGCCGCCGGAGGTATTCGCCACCGAGGAGATCCGCCGCACCCGCCCTGAGATCGTCACTGCGGACCGGCGCTGGGAAAACATCAATGCCGACCTACAGCAGCGCGTGCTCGCGATCTACGAGGTCATGCGTCGCCAGTACGGTTACGAAATGGTGCTGGTGGAGGGCTATCGCAGCCCGGAGCGCCAGGCCGAGTTGATGGGCGACGGCCGCGCCACCCGCGCCGGCGCTTGGCAGAGCTGCCACCAGTACGGCCTCGCAGTGGACAGCGCTCCGCTGCGCGACGGCAAGCTGCAATGGGACATGGGCGATCCGTTGACCAAACGCGTCTATTTTCTCTACGGCGAGCTGGCCCAACAGGCAGGGTTGGAGTGGGGCGGTAGTTGGCGCAGTATCAAGGACTATGTGCATGTGGAGAAGCTGGAGGCCTGCCGCAGGGCGCGCGACGCCAAGCGCGCCGAATTGACCCAAGGGTGAGCTGGCGCTGAACTCCTGCTATCTTCTCCTCCGTGGCGGCGATCACGCGCCATGGGGCGAATGGCGGCGAGCGGACCGGCCCCGGGGCAACGACCATGGAGGTAATACTGATGTCACGACCTTTTATTCTTGTGGGCGATCAGCTTGATCATGGCGGCAGCGTGGTCACCGGTTCGGCCGAAACCGATGTGGACGGCAAGCCGGTGGCGCGTATCGGCGACAAGGTGGTGTGCAGGGTGCACGGTCAGACCGAGATTGCCAGCGGGGACGCCACGGTGATGATCGACGGCAAGCCGGTGGCCCGGCATGGGGACAAGACCGCCTGCGGGGGGGCACTGATTTCCACCCAGGGAACGACCGGCATAGGATGACGAGGCAAGGTGATTCGGCTCCCGTCGATGCCTAATCCACTCATGGAGCGAGGATGCTAATGTCCGGAATTGTTCGGAACGCGTTGTCTGCGGCCGTGTCTTTCGGTGTTGCGTGGGGTGGTTCGATCTTCTATTGGCGCAGCAGCGGCACCACGCCCAACGGCATGGAGATGCTGACTTATCTGGGCATCCTGCCTGCAAGCCTACTGGGCGGCAGCTGGCTGCTGCGCGATATGGGCCGGCGCTCGCTGTCGCGCGCCACCGACGCCGCAGACAGCGCTGCGGCAAAGGCTGTCGAGCACAGCGATTCCAAAGCGGCCGCTGCGAGTTCATCTTCTCTGGAGGCGCCGCCGGCCACCGGCGCCAGGCCGGCACTGCTCGCCGGTGCGGTGAACTTGGCCCTGGGCCAGCAGCCGCAGGCCATTCTCGCGCTGCGCGGCAATCTGCCGCGGCCTGTGCTGCACAAGCAGTTCCGCGACCGAGACGGGCTGCCGGTTTTTGTCGTGCAGGTGCCGGACCTGGCCACATCGGACGCGGGCGCCAACGAGCGCCCGCTTGAGCATCACACGCGTGCCATCGCTCTGCTCGAACCGATCGCCGAGGCGCTGTTGCTGGAGGCTGCGCAGGCGCTGCCGCCGCTGCCCGAGGCCCAGGACCGATTGGTGGCCGGGCTGCGTCACCGGGTCGAGGCGCAGGTGCAGAACGTGCTGCGCATTGAGCTGTGGCTGCCTGCGGACTGGCCCGCGTCGCTGCACCAGGCGCTGGGCGACTGGATGCTGGAGTCCGCCAGCGAACACGGCCTGGATCCGCGCCGCTTCGGGGTGGAGGTCATCCCGATGGCGGGTGCCGACCATGCATGGTCGCGGCTGCAAGGACTGGCGCGTGGCGCGGAGTCGGCGGTGGACGGCTGGCAGTTGATCATGGCCTGCCATTCGACGATCGATCAGGCGCAGATCGAGCAGATGCTCGAAAGCGGGCGGCTGATGACGCGCCGTTCGCCCGACGGACGCGTACCCGGCGAGGGCGCCAGCGGAATCTTGCTGGCGAGCGGGCCGGGCGCGTCCGGCGACGTGCTGCTGCATCCGCTGCAGCGCGTAGGCATGCCGTTGGACAGCGGCGCCAAGACCAGTGCGCGCTTGACCGGAGAGCTGGCGGCGCAGACGCTGCAGCGCGCCGCGCTCGCTCCCACGCAAGTGGACCTGGTGCTCAGCGACGCCGACCACCGTGCCAACCTGGCGGCCGAAGCCGCTGCCGCTGCCGCGCTGGCCTGCCCGGATCTGGACACCGCCTTGCAGTGCCTGCCGCTGGCCGCCGCCACCGGCGATCTGGCCGCGGTGCAACCGCTGGTGATGCTCGCACTTGCCCACGCCCATGTCGCCGCCGGGCGACAAGCGGTGCTGATGCTGGGCGTTGATCAGGCAGGCCTGCGTATTGCCACGCTCGTCAGCCATCGTCTTTCCCCCCAGCAAGATACCGACGTCGGCGCCGTGCCGGCGTCCGCCTAACCGGAACAGCGCCCGATGTTTAGCAATCTCAGTTATTACCTTCGCGACTACCGCCTCTGGATGGTTTTAGGCTTGCTCGCCGCGGGCGCAGTCGCCTACTTCGGCGCCGAGGGCTTGCGCGAAATCGGCCTGTGGGTGGCGGTCGCGCTGGCGGTTTGCCTGTTGATATGGCTGCTGGTGTGGATCGTGCGCCGAATCATGGCGCGCCGCGCCGCGCGCAGCCTGGATGCGATGGTGCAAGGCGAAGCCGACCGCGCGGTCGCGGCCGCGCAACCGGCTACTCGCGCCGACACCGAAGCGCTGCGCTCGCGCATGTTCGAGGCGGTCAAGGCGATCAAGTCCTCGCGCCTCGGCGTGCTCAAGGGCAAGGCGGCGCTGTACGAACTGCCGTGGTACGTGATCATCGGCAATCCGGCGGCTGGCAAGAGCACCGCGATCCTCAATTCCGGGTTGCAGTTCCCGTTCGAGGACAATCGCGGCAACGTGATCCAGGGCATCGGTGGCACGCGCAATTGTGATTGGTACTTCACCACGACCGGTATCGTGCTCGATACCGCCGGTCGGTATTCGGTCAGTGTCGAAGACCGCCTGGAATGGCTCACCTTTCTCGCGCTGCTGAAAAAGCACCGGCCACGCGCGCCGATCAACGGCATCATCATCGCCGCCAGCATCGCCGAACTGTCCGGTAGCAAGCCCGAGTTCGCGATCGAGCTGGCCAAGAACCTGCGCCAGCGCGTGCAGGAAATCACCGAGCGCCTGGAAGTGTTCGCGCCGGTGTACGTGGTGTTCACCAAGGCCGACCTGATCGCCGGCTTCTCCGAATTCTTCCACAATCTGGATCCGTCCGAGCGCGAGAACGTGTGGGGTGCGACCCTGCCCTATGATCCGACCGCCGATACCGATGCGCTGGCCGCGTTCGACACTCATTTCGACGAACTGGCCGAAGGCCTCAAGGAAATGAGCCTGGCGCACATGGCGATGCAGCGTGGGCGTCAGGTGTCGCCGGGCCTGCTGACACTGCCGCTGGAGTTCGTCGGCATCAAACCGGCGCTGCGCACCTTCATCGCCACTCTGTTCGAAGAAAACCCCTATCAGTTCAAGCCGGTGTTCCGCGGTTTCTACTTCAGCAGCGCGTTGCAGGAAGGCCATTCCGTGCACCACGCCTCCGAGCGCGTGAGCCGCCAGTTCGCGCTGCAGGCGCGTGCGCAGCCCGGCGAAGCGGTGCCGTCGGGACAGACCGCTTACTTCCTGAAAGACCTGTTCCGCAAGGTCATCTTCGCCGACAAACAGCTCGTCCGGCAGTACTCCAGCCCGCACCAGAACCGCCTGCGCTACGGTGTCTTCCTCGGTGGCGTCGCCGTGCTGGCGTTGGCGCTGGGTCTGTGGACCTGGTCGTACACCACCAACGTGCAACTGGTGAACAACGCCACCAAGGATCTGGATCAGGCCGTGCGCGTGCAGGCCAACCGGGTCGACTTGCAATCGCGCATCGACGCGCTGCTGCTGTTGCAGGATCGGCTCGAGCAGCTGGACCGCTACAAGCAAAAGGGCGGCATCACCTCCGGGCTGGGCCTGTACCAGGGCGGCAACATCCGCAAGAAGCTGCTGGCCGAGTACTACAACGGCGTGCGCCAGGTGATGCTTGAGCCGACCACCGCCAATCTGGAGTCGTTCCTGGGGCAAGTGGTCAGCGAGCGCGACAGGCTCGGCAAGTCGGCCGGCCCGCAGCAGGCCGCGCAGCAAGACAGCGTGCTGTATCAGGACGCGTCGCCGACCGATACCAACGACGCCTACAACGCGCTGAAGACCTACCTGATGCTGGGCAACCGCAAGCACGTGGAGAGCGCGCACCTGACGCAGCAGCTGACCCTGTTCTGGCGCGGCTGGCTGGACGCCAATCGCGGCCAGATGACCCGCGAGGAGATGACCCGCGCGGCCGAGAAGCTGATGACGTTCTACGTCGCCCAGGCCGAAGACGCGCAGTGGCCGCAGGTGCAGACCAAGGTCACCCTGGTCAACGACAGCCGCGCGGCGCTGACCCGGGTGATGAAGGGCCAGCCGGCGATGCAACGCGTGTTCGCGCAGATCAAGGCGCGCGCGGCGGCGCGCTTCCCCACGGTGACGGTCAACGCGCTGATCGGCGAGGAAGCCAACAGCGGCGCGATCACCGGCAGCTATGCCATTTCCGGCGCGTTCTCGCGCGAGGCGTGGGAAGAATACGTCAAGGACGCGATCAAGGAAGCGGCCAATACGCAGCTCAGCACCACCGACTGGGTCCTGGACACGAGCGAGCAGAGCGACCTGTCGCTGGCCGGCAGTCCTGAGCACGTCGCGCGCGAACTGGTGAAGGCGTACAAGCAGGAATACGCGCAGGAGTGGCGCAAGTTCATCCAGGGCGTCAGCGTGGCGCCGTTCCAGGGTTTCGACCAGGCATTGTCGCGGATGAATCGCATCGGCGATCCGGCCAACTCGCCGTTGCGCAAGCTGCTGGAAAAGATCAACGAGCAGACCATCTGGGACAACCCGATGGCCGACGCCTTATCGAAGAAGGCGTCCGGCGGGGCCGTCGCCTGGTTCCAGCGGGTGATCCTGCGCAGCGATCCGGCCGACGCCCGCAAGGCTGAGCAGCAGCCGGTCGGCCCGATCGGCAAGACCTTCGAGGGCCTGGCGCGGCTGATGACCAAGCGCAAGGACGAGCCGGCGGTCATCGATGCCTACTTCGACAAGTTGGCCAAGTTGCGCACGCGCATGAACGCGATCAAGAACCAGGGCCAGATCGGCGTCGGCGCGCGCAAGCTGATGCAGGACACCTTCAGCAACGAAGGCTCCGAACTCAGCGCCGCGCTGACCCTGGTGGACGAGCAGATGCTGACCGGGCTGGATGAAACCCAGCGCGACGCGATGCGTCCGCTGTTGCTGCGTCCGTTGACCCAGACCTTCGCCGCGCTGGTGCCGCCGACCGAGAACGAGATCAACCGGGTGTGGGCGGCGCAGGTCTACGAACCGTTCCGTAACGGCATCGGCCAGCGCTATCCGTTCAACCTCAACACGGACGTGGATGCCGCCCCCGGCGACGTGGCTGCGATCTTTGGCGCCAGCGGCGCGATCGCCGCGTTCAACAAGGACGCACTCGGCACCCTGGTGATCCAGCGTGGCAACCTGCTCGAATCGCGGCGTTGGGCGGGCATCGGCATCGCCTTGTCCAGCGAACTGGTGGCCAACTATGGCAACTGGGTCAGCGGCCAGTCCGGCGCGGTGGCCAAGGACGTCAGCATCTTCGAGATCCTGCCGACGCCGGCGGTAGGCGCGATCGAATACACCATCGACATCTCTGGCCAGACGCTGCGCTACCGCAACACCCCGCCGCAGTGGATGACCATGCAGTGGCCGAACGCCGGTGCGGTGCCCGGTGCCAAGATCACCGCGGTCACCAGCGACGGGCGCAGTGTCGAGATGTTCAATGCGCCTGGCGACAATGGCCTTAGCCGCTTGATCAAGGCAGCCGCCCAGGAACCCGTGGACGATGCCACCCGTCGCTTCACCTGGAGCGACCAAGGCGTGTCCATCAGCGTGCAGATGCGCATCGTGCAGAGTGCCGGCAAGGCTACCGGGGGCGGCGACTGGCAGCGTGGCCTGCAACTTCCGGCGACGGTGGCCGGTAGCCCGACAACCGTAGGTGCCGATGCGCCAGCGGCCGCTGCGCCGCGCGGTCCGGTTCCGGCGGGTGCACCCGCACAAGAAGGTGGCCAATGAGTCGCGAAGTCAGTGTAGGCGTTTCCTACTTCGGCAAGGTACCTTCCCGCGGCGATTTCGTGCGCGCGGCCGACAACCATCAACTGCTCGGCTGGCTCGACCGCTGGGCGGGCCTGAGCGTGGATCTGCTGAGCCAGAACCCGGACTGGAAGCGGCTCTACGACGAAGCGCCCGACATCCACTACGCGTTCCTGGGCTCGCGCAGCAAGATGGTGCTGTGCGGGCATTTCCAGCCCAGTCGCGATGCGTCGCAGCGCCGCTTCCCGTTGCTGTCGGCAGTCCGTCTGGAGGCCAGCGAGCCGCTGTCGTTCATCGCCCGCAGTCCGCTTGCGATGTCCAAGGTCTGGTCCGGGCTGTCGCGGATGGCCAAGCAGGCGATGGTCGCGGACGATGCGGGCCCGGCGCTCACCGCGCTCGCCGACACCCGCTACACGCTGAGCACCGACGCGTCGGCGTACAACGCCACCTTCAACGACTTCCTCGATATCCAGACGGTCGGCTCGATCGAGGCCTTGCTGCGCGCGGCCGGCCATCCCGACGTGTCGTTGAAGAAACTGCTGTCAGCACTGGGCCTGCTGCTGCAGCCGATCCTCGCTGGCGGCAACGTGTCGGTGGACAAGGCGCTGGAGCTTCCGCTGGTGCAGGACGCGCTGTACCGGCCGCTGCTGGCCGCGTTCTGGCTGGACATCGTCGCCTGCTTCGTTGCGCGCGGCGATTTCGAACTGGCGGTGCTGATCCGCAACGATGCTGCACCGCGCATGCTGATCGGCTTCAACGGTGCCGACCACCAGGCGCTGCGCGCAGCGCTGGATCCGCGCCAGGCCGGCGATTTCCTCATCCGCGTGCAGGACGCCGATTGGGTCGAGGACTACCTGCACAGCGATTACAACCTCAACAAGCTAGCCAGCTATCTGGATCGGGACGACCTGGCATTGAAGACGGCCCGCAAGTTGTTCGGCGAGACTTTCCTGGGGACATGAACATGCGACACCTGAGTGCCAAATCCCTCGCCCTGAGTGGCCTGATTACCGTCTTCGCCGCGTCTGCACAGGTCGCCGCGCCTGCCACGAGCGCTGCCGGCGAACGCCCGGCGGTCGTGGAGGGCGTGGTGCCGGATCAGGCCACCAAGGCCCGCATCCTGAAGAAACTGCAGGACATCTACGGCAGTGCCCGCATCGTCGACCGGGTGCAGGTTGAATCGATTCCGTCGCCGCCGAACTGGGGCGAGTACGTCGCCAAGATGGTATCGCCTGGGCTCAAGCGCGTCTCGGCCGGCAAGCTCGAGGTCAACGGCCAGGCGGTGCGAATCAGCGGGCAGGTGATCAACGAAGCGCAGCGGCAACAGGTCGCCAGCGACCTGAGCCTGGCCAGCAACACCTCCTACACGGTGACCAACAGCCTCAAGCTCGGCGGCTCGGAACAGGGCGTGCTGGACCAGACCCTGGGCAACCGCATCATCGAGTTCCAAAGCGGCAGCTCACGGCTGACGCCGCTGGGCATGAGCATCCTCGACGAGATGGCGGAAAAGATGTCGCAGATGAACGACGCGCGCTTCCTGATCATCGGCCACACCGACAATGTCGGCCAACGCGAGAGCAACCTCGCGCTGAGCCAGGCGCGCGCGCAGGCCGTGAAGGACTACATGGTGCAGAAAGGCATCGACGGCGCGCGCATGAACGTGCAGGGCAAGGGGCCCGACGAACCGGTGGCCGATAACACCAGCCCGGACGGACGCGCGCGCAACCGGCGGATCCAGTTCAAGATCCAGTAGGCGCCCAGGCAAGCGTCCCCGCTGCGCGCGGGGACGGCGCGGGTTCATACCTA
Source organism: Pseudomonas caspiana (assembly GCF_040224095.2). Classification (NCBI taxonomy): domain Bacteria; kingdom Pseudomonadati; phylum Pseudomonadota; class Gammaproteobacteria; order Pseudomonadales; family Pseudomonadaceae; genus Pseudomonas; species Pseudomonas caspiana. The sequence continues at coordinate 1,457,189 of NZ_CP167995.1, forward strand.
TTGGTCCAGGTTCTGGTTGACGTCCAGCATCTCTTCCATCTGATTGAGCACGCTGTCGTCCTTGATCACCCGCTTCAGCCACACGTGCAGCGGCATCTCGCCCCAGCGCGCGGCTTTTTCGGCCAGGTAGGCGACGGGGCTGTGCGGTTCGGTACGCCGGAAGAATTCGGCGACCCGACGCAGCTGCGCCAGCGCCTCCTTGCGGGTGGTCGGTGCGCTGCCAGGCTCGCGTAGCGCCGAGGGTGCCGGAGGCGCCGCGTCCTTGGTCGCGGTCGAGTCGAACTCGATGTCCGGCATTGCGTGGTGGCCGGCATCGGCCTCGCCATCCAGCAGCAGCCCGGCATCGCGGGCGAACCGCGCCACGGTACGTTGCAGATGTTCCACCTGCTCGCGCACCGCGCTGAAGCTGGGTCCGTCGATGCCTAGGCGCTCGTCCACCGCCGCCTGCAGCGCCTGCAGCGTTTCGTCGCAATTGAGTAGCGCATCGACCAACTGCCGGTAGAAATCGTGAGGCGTATCGCGCCGTGCGGCCTCGAGCAGCTCCAGGCTCGGCTGGCCTTCTTCGTCGCCGGATCCGGGATTGGCGCTGCGTGTATGCGCGGCCTCGAAATCGTTGAGACCGAAACGGCCTTGCGGTCCCGATGCGATCGGCACCGCACGCAACCACTGCAACGAATTAGTCAGCAGCCAGCTCAGGTTGCCGATGCGCTCTTCGTGGTCGCCGTCGACGACCAGGGGGTGCACCTCGTCCCAGTACCGGTCGCACAGCCCGGCGATCAGCCGGTAACCCAGCGCCAGCCCGGCGAAGCCATCGATCTGGGTGATCGCCTCGGTCAGCCAGCCGGCCAAGCGCAGATCCTTGGTGCGCGTCTGCAGCAGATCGCCGCACTGGCGGGCGACGCTGGACCAGTCCGCGTACTTGATATCGGTCTGCCACTCCCCCTGGTCCAGGGTTGGATCGTCCGAGCGCCTGGCTTCCTGGATCCGATCGAACTCGATGGAGAAAGACAGGTCTTCGCCGGCCGACTGCTTGTCGGAAATCGGCGTCAGCAGGACATCCAGATCCAGCATGACAGTTCTCGTCGTTGAGGGGGCGTTGGGAATTCTAGCGTGCCTGGGGTGCGGCGGCGGGTCAGGTTTTTCTGCAAAACCTTAGGGCCGCATCCATCCACAAGCAGCTCGCGCCCCTCTTGCCCGTGCATGGTGCAGGCAGAGAGGGAGAAGTGAGTTCGATCAATGGCACGACAGCGTGCGCGCAAGAACTGCCCTATGGTTTGGACCTGTCAGGCGACCAGCCGGCACCGACCCTGCTGCCGACGATCCTCCTGCCGGCATCCACTCATGGACCACGCTGCCCTCCTGGTTTATTGTTCGTCGCGCCCAGTTAATCTTGCGCTTCCGTGTGCCAGGGGAAACCCCGCAGCGCTGCCCGACCGAAGCCATGGAGCGTTTTCGAATTGGATATGCCGGCAAAATGCAGCTGGCGCAAGCTCGTCATGGAAGCGGACTTCTTCATTTTTCCAAGGAGAGTGATCATGCGAACGCGTATTGCCAACAAGCCGTCCGTGGCCTTCGTCGGCCCGTCGTGGTTGCCGCTGCTGCTGGGCGTCGCTGACCCTGCGCGAAAAAGGCTTCTAAGCAATGGCCTATGCGCTGAGCCTGTTCGCGGCGATCGCGGTTCAGAAGAACACGCGCGACAACGCTGGCACGTCGTCCGAGCTGCCAGGATTGCCCGAGCAGCACTGAGCCGACGGTGCCGGTCCGACGGTACGCCGCGAGGGCGGACGGTCCTGCCCACGGCAGCGTGCATCTGTTAAATTCGCCCCACAGGGGCAGGAAACGATGTTGTCCGGGGAGGTCTGGCCCGGGGACAGAGGTATTGTGATGGAAGCACTGAATGCGTTGATGTGTCAGGGGGCCTTGCTGTCCGACAGCGGTCGCCTATACCGCTTGCAGCTGCCTGGCGGGGATGTCCAGGTGGTGGAGCGCTGGAGCGGGTCGGAACGCCTGAGCGAGGGGTTCGTGTGGTGGGTGGACGTGCTGAGCACGCAGGCGGGCTTGCCGCTGGAGGCGTGGCTGGGGCGTCGCGCGACGCTGTACACCCGGCTGGCCCATGGCGGCGAGAGCCCGCGCACGGGGCTGATCCACGAAGCGTACGAACTGGGCAGCGACGGCGGGCTGGCGCGCTACCGGGTAGGCCTGGTGCCGTGGATATGGTGGCTGTCGCAGGGCCGGCACAGTCGGGTGTTCCAGGAGCGCACGCTGGTGCAGATCGTGGAAGCGGTATTCGCCGACTACGCGCCGATGGCGAGCTGGCAGTGGAGCGAAGAGGTGAACGCGTTCCTGGCCCAGGCGCGGCCGCGCAGCTACTGCGTGCAGTACCGCGAGAGCGACCTGGATTTCGTGCAGCGGCTGCTGGCCGAGGAAGGGCTGGGCTGGCGGCTGCAGGAGGCGGACGAGTCGCCCGGCGGGCACCAGCTGGTGGTGTTCGCCGACAGCGCCGCGCAACCGCAGGACCCCAGTTCGGCGCAGGGCGGCGGGCTGCGCTACCACCGTAGCGACGCCACCGAGGCGGCCGACAGCGTGCTGGCGATCGGCGCCACACGGCGGCTGGGCAGCGGTCGGCTGACCGTGCTCAGCGAAGACTTCAAGACGCGCCAGGCGCGCAGCGCGCAACTGCCGCTGCACGGCGGCGGCAGGCAGTCGCTGCGCGAGGTGTACGAGCCGGTGGGGATGGACGCCTTCGCCAGCGCGCAGGCAGCAGACCGCTCTGCGGAGTTGATGGCGCAAGCGCAGGAGGCGCAGTGGTCGCCGTGGCAGGGCCGCAGCACGGTGCGCACGCTGCGCGTCGGCACCTGGTTCACGCTGACCCAGGCGCCGCAGCAGGGGCAGGCGCCGCCGGCGCAGCTGCTGCTGACGCGGGTGTGGCATGCGGGCATCAACAACCTGCCGGTGGACGTGCGCGCGGCGGTGCAGGCGCAGCTGGGCGCCGCGCCGGTGTGGCCGGACGCCAGCGCGGTGGCCGCACGCAGCACCTGGGCGCAGGCCGAGGCGGTGGGCTACGGCAACGCCTTCGAGGCGGTGGACCGGCAGCAGCCGTGGCGGCCGGTACTGGCCGACGGCACCGGCGCGCGGCTGAACCCGCGGCCGACCGCGCCGGGCTACCAGAGCGCCATCGTGGTCGGCGCCGATGGCAGCACCGGCGGCAGCCAGGAGGTCTATGCCGACGCGCTGGGCCGGATCCGGGTCAGGTTCCACTTCCAGCACGAGGCCGGCGGTGCGGCCGCGCAGGACAGCACGTGGCTGCGGGTGGCGCAGCGCTACGCCGGCCCGGGCGTGGGCAGCCAGTTCCTGCCGCGCATCGGCCAGGAAGTGCTGGTGGGCTTCCTGGAGGGGGACATCGACCGTCCGGTGGTGCTGGGAGCGCTGTACAACGGCAAGGGCGAAGCCGGCGTTCCCGCCACCCCCGGCGGCGCCAGCGCCGAGGCCGACACCCGCCTGTATGCCAAGGCCGGCGACGGCACACCCAGCGCGCAGGGCAACCTGGCCGGCGGCCACGCCCCGGCCTGGCACGGCGCCGGCGGCGGCGATGCGGCGCACCGCAACGCCACCGCGCTGTGGGGCGTGCAATCCAAGGAATGGGGCGGCGCTGGCCACAGCCGGCTGGTGTTCGACGACAGCGACCAGCAACTGCGCTTGCAACTTGCGACCACCCAGGCGGCCACGCAGCTGAACCTGGGGCACCTGATCCACCAGGCGGACAACTACCGCGGCAGCTTCCGCGGGGAAGGCTTCGAACTGCGCACCGACGCGTGGGGCGCGGTGCGCGCCACCTCGGGGCTATGGCTGAGCAGCTACGCGCGCAGCGGCGGCCCCGCCGGCGAGGCGACCCAGCCCAGCGCATTGCTGACCCAACTGCAGACGCTGGGCAAGACGTTCTCGCAGGCGGCGGGCACGCACCAGACGGTGAAGCTGGCCGCGCACGAAGGGGCAAAGAAGGCGAACCAGTCGCAACTGATCCCCGACCAGGCGCCGCTGCAGGCGTTGCTGACCAGCGTGAAGACCACGGTGCCGGGTACGGCCTACGCCGACGCCAAGGGCGCGGCGGCCGAGCGCAGCGCCAGCCCGGGCGCCGGCCGCGTACCGCACACCGGCGATGCGCTGCTGGGCCTGGCCGCACCGGCGGGGATCGGCGTGGTGGCCGGCCAGGGCCTGAGCTGGAGCGTGGGCGAGACGCTGACGCTGGCCAGCGGTGCGGGCAGCGAAGCGGCCATCGCCGGCGACGCGCGCCTGCACAGCGGCCAGGCGATCGGGGTGCTGGCGGCGGCGGTGGACGGCGGGCAGACGCAAGCCAACAGCCTGAGCCTCGTCAGCGGCGAAGGCGCGCTGGACGTGCAAGCGCAGTCGGACGAAGTGCGCGTGCAGTCGAAGGAAGGCTTGAAGCTGATCAGCGCCAACGCCGAAGTGGAACTGGCGGCGGGCAAGACCATCCACCTGGCGGTGGCAGGCGGGGCCAGCGTGACCATCGAGGGCGGCGACATCACCGTCGCCTGCCCCGGCACCATCACCGTGCAGGCCAGCAAGAAGTCGTTCGTGGGGCCGGTGCAGCGCAGCGCGCCGCTGCCACTGTTCCCGCAGTCGGTCTGCGTGGAATGCATGCTCAAGGCGGCACGTGCCGGCGCGCCGTTCGCCGTTCTCCAATAAGCGCGGCGGCCACCATGAGCAGTTCCATCGACTTCGCCTACGACCGTCCCGATGCCTCGCAACAGCAGGCGCTCGCCGCGGCGATCTGCGCAAGCCATCCATCCTGGGCCGTACTGGATCTGGCGCTGCTCGATGCCACCACGCTGCATCGCCGCATGCAACGCAACCGATGGACGCACTACAACGCCTATGCCGCCTCCAGCTTGGCGGCCTTTGCCGAGCATGCCGTGTGGCTGGTGGCGCTGGACACCGAGCCGGCGGCGCATGCGAAGCAGATAGCAACCCTGTTGAACTGGACGGCCGGTGCTCCCGCGCTGAGCTTCCTTTACGGCGTGGCGGAACCGGCACAGCTGCAGGCGCTGGCCGGCTATCTGGCCAAGATCGCCGTGGAGGAGCGCAAGCAGCCGCTGCATTGCCGCTTTGCCGACACCCGCGTGCTGCCCGGCTTGCTGCGCCAGCTGGATGCCGCGCAGCGCAGCCGCGTCCAGCAGGCGATCGAGGACTGGGGCTGGATCGACCGCCATGCCGCCTACGCACGTTGGCAGCCCGCTCCCGGCGGTGTGGCCGCCGATAGCGCCGCGCACCTGCGGCTGAGCGCCGCACAGTTCCGCGCCTTGCGCGCGGCGTCGGACGCCGATGCGATCTTCGTCCTGTTGCTCGAACAGACGCCCAGCCTGGTTCCCGCCGAGCGGCGCGGCCAGTTCCACGCCCGGCTGTGCGCCATCCTGGAGACCGCGGACAGTTACCGCGTCCACGATCCGCACAGCCGCCTGCAATTCGTGGTGCTCAGCATGACGTGCGGCGAAGGGTTTCACCGTCTGCACGCCCTTGCCGACACCTGGGCGGGGGTGCAGGCCGGCGAGCACACGCTGGCCGAGCACATGCCGCTGTGGGACAGCAAGGTGTGGGAGCAGCTCGACGCCGACCCGCCGCGGCACGATGGCAGCCCGTTCGGCGAGCAGACCGCATGAGCGCGCACAACAGCCTTCGCAGCGCCTTCGGTTGTGCCGCGCTGGTCGCGCTATTGGTGGCCTGCAAGGCCGAGCCTTCCACAACGGCCGAAGCGAGCATCAGTCCGTACAACCATACCGAGGACTACATCCACGAGCTTTATGTCGATGGCCAATGGGGGGGGAATTCCTATCCATATGGCGGCGGTGGAAGCTTCGTCTGCTGCATCACCTATCCGCGGCAGTGGCGCCCGGGGCTCACCGCCAAGGTTCGTTGGACGACATCGAGTGGCATTCCCGGCATTCGCAGCGAACCGGTCTGGCATGAGAAGGTCGTCCCCATCGAACGCTATGAGAAACCCGGGACGACGCTCAATGTCCATTTTCTGCCGGAAGGGAAGGTGCGGCTATTGATCTGGAACGGCGCGGCCGGATCGAAAGGCTACAAAGGCCCCGATGCACCGGTCAAACCCGAAGGTTGGCCGCCGCTACCGCCGCCGCCTACATTGCCGGACGAAAAATCCGAACACACCGATGCGGAGCACCAGCCATGAGCGACTTCAAACCTGTGTGGTACGCGGTCAAGCGCCTGCACGATGGTGCGGTGGACAGCTGGTATTTCGAGACACGGGAGCGGGTGACGCTGACCGCGCGCATGCTGCCGAACGGCCACCAGATCCTGTACTTCCGTCCCACATACTAGCGGCGCACTCTGGTGCACTGAATTCCTGCAACCAACGCACCACTGCTTTGCCAATGCAATACGAGGACATGATGCAACACCACGATAAATACCAAGCTCATAGCAGAAGCTGGCGTACCATTGCCCGCTTGCTGGCCGCGCTGATGCTGATGTCGCTATTGGTCAGCTGCAAGGCCGAGCCCTCCACAACCGCCGAAGCGAGCATCAGTCCGTACAACCATACCGAGGACTATATTCACCAGCTCTATATCGATGGACAGTGGGGCGGGAACTCATATCCATTCGAGGGAGGGGGAAGTTTCGTCTGCTGTGTCACTTATCCACGCCAGTGGCACCCAGGACTGACCGCCAAGGTTCGTTGGACGACATCGAGTGGCATTCCTGGCGGAGATGATGGAACACCAACATGGCACGAGAAGGTCGTCCCCATCGAACGCTATGAGAAACCCGGTACGCGGCTCAATGTCCATTTTCTGCCGGAAGGGAAGGTGCGGCTGCTGATCTGGAACGGCGCGGCCGGATCGAAAGGCTACAAAGGCCCCGATGCACCAGTCAAACCCGATAACTGGCCGCCGCTACCGCCGCCACCGATATTGCCGGACGCAAAATCCGAACACACCGATGCGGAGCATCAGCCATGAGCGACTTCAAACCTGGGTGGTACGCGGTCAAGCGCCTGCAGGATGGCGCGGTGGACAGCTGGTATTTCGAGACACGGGAGCGGGTGATCATGACTGCGCGCGTGCTGGCAAACGCCGATCATGCCATGCATTCCCGGCCCGTGTCATTGTGACGCGCTCTGGTTCCACGACTCCTGCACGCAACACGCTGCCGCTGCTTCGCCACAGCAATTACGAGGACACGATGCGACACCATGATGATGACCAAACCCGTAGTAGAAGCAGGCGTGCCGTTGCCCGCATGCTGGTCGCGCTGATGCTGCTCTCACTGTTGGCCGCCTGCAAAGCCGAGCCGTCCAAAACTGCTGAAGCGAGCATCAGCGCCTACAATCATACCGAGGACTATATCCACGAGTTCTATATCGATGGTCAATGGGGTGGAAATTCCCGTCCTTACGGTGGTGGGGGAAAGTTCACTTGTTGCATCACCTATCCGCGTCAGTGGCACCCGGGGCTCACCGCCAAGGTTCGTTGGACGACATCCAGTGGCATTCCCGGCGGCAACGACCTCACAGAAACTTGGCATGAGAAGGTCGTCCCCATCGAGCGCTATGAGAAACCCGGGACGACGCTCAATGTCCATTTTCTGCCGGAAGGGAATGTGCGGCTACTGATCTGGAACGGCGCGGCCGGATCGAAAGGCTACAAAGGCCCCGATGCACCAGTCAAACCCGAAGGTTGGCCGCCGCTACCGCCGCCACCGACATTGCCGGACGCAAAATCCGAACACACCGATGCGGAGCAGCAGCCATGAGCGACTTCAAACCTGGATGGTATGCGGTCAAGCGTCTGCAGGATGGTGCGGTGGATAGCTGGTATTTCGAAACGCGGCAGCGGGTGACGCTGACCGCGCGCGTATTGCCCAATGGCGACCAGATCCTGCTTTTCCGTTCCACGCCGCAGCAGCCCTATCTGTCCAAGACGTGGTCGTCCGCCTACGAATGGTTGCCCACCGCCAAGCCTGGCGACCATTGGGACAACGATAAGTACGGTGCGGCGGCCGACGGCAAGACCGAGTTGCCGGGCAAGTTCTCGCGCAGCCAGCGCAAGCCCAGCGCGCGCGAACTGAGCCAGCGCGCCAGCAAGGCCTGTCTCTCGTCGGTGGACGGCCTCAGCTGTACGCGCGAGATCCATGTGGCGATCTTCTTCGATGGCACCAACAACAATATGGAGCGCGATCGCCCATTGCAGGGGCACTCCAATATCGTCAGTCTCTACGACGCGCACAAGGAAGACAGGGTCGAGCATTTCCGTTATTACGTTCCTGGCGTCGGGACCAAGTTCAAGGAAATCGGCGAGCTCGCCGAGGACGCCACCGGCAAGAGCATGGCCCGTGGCGGCGAGGATCGTATCCATTGGGCCTTGACCCGGCTTTATAACGCGGTCAATACCTCGGTCAACGGCTTCGACTTGCTGGACGAGGCCGAAACCAAGGACCTGGTCACCGGGGTGTTCTCCGGCCTGCGCACCTGGTACCGGCTCGGCGATGGCAAGATGGAATCGATCTTCCGCGACCTGGATCAGCGCCTGCTCAAGCAGGTGGCCGACAAGCGGCCGACGATTACCAAGCTGCATCTGTCGGTGTTCGGCTTCTCGCGCGGTGCGGCCGAGGCGCGGACCTTCTGCAACTGGCTGGCGCTGGCGACCCGCGGCAAGGTGGGGCTGGCGGAGGTCAACCTGCGCTTCCTCGGCATCTACGACACGGTGGCCTCGGTGCTGCTGGCGGATTCGTCGCCGGTCGGCAGTGGCCTGTTCGACTGGGCCAACAAGACCATGCGCATCCCCGAGGTCGAGGGCGCCGTCCACTACGTGGCCGGGCATGAAATCCGGCGCTCGTTCCCGCTGTCCACCGCGCGCGCTGGCGGCAGCTGGCCGGCGCACGCCAAGGAATACGTGTATCCCGGTGCGCACTCGGATATCGGCGGTGGCTACTCGCCGGGCGACCAGGGCAAGGCGCGCGGCGGGCGATCCAGCCTGATGTCGCAGATACCGCTCAACGACATGTACTTCGATGCCAGCAATCGCGGTGTCAAGCTTCGTCCATTGGAGCTGTTGCAGAAAGAAATCCGCAACGACTTCAAAATCGATCCCTCCCTCGAAACCGCTTTCTCCGCCTATCTCGACTGGACGCCTGCCAACGAAACGGGCGAGAACCTGTCCGGCACCAAGCGCGGGGTGATGGAGAACCGCATGGAGCAGCAGATGCAGCGCTACTGGCGCTGGCGCGCGTCCAAGCGGGACACAGCGCAGTTCCGTGCGATGGCGAGCTACCAGCACGCCACGGCGCAGGACCGCACCGATCTGGAAGAAGGCAATCTGGACTGGCAGGCCGATATCGCGCATGCGCGCACGGCGAGCCAGCCATCGAGCTACACCTTCTACTCGCAAGGCATGTCGCATACGGTGCAGGTGCCGCCCGACCCCAGCAGGACGCAGCGCGATCTGCTGGCGGCGGTGGACGACACCACACCGATTCCGGGCGAGGTGGATCGCTTCTTCGACGACTTCGTGCACGACTCGCATGCCGGTTTCTGGCTGCTCGGCCCGGTCTCGCAGGCGGACAAGAACGCCTTCGCCAACGAGATACGCAAGAAGAACGCACAGCATGCCGCGCTGCTCAAGGCGGCCGATGCCGCCGCCGAACACGGCATGTTCGAAGGTGCGGTGCAGGCGCGCCAGCAGGCCGAACGCTACGCGCTCAGCCACTTCGAGCAGCGCGTGCTGGCGCAGAACCCCAAAGCCAGCGACGACGGCAATCCCGCCACCATTCCGCTGATGACCGACAAGGAAGCGGCGGACCTGCGCGCCAGTGCCGGTTTCGATGGATGGATCGTCCGCAATGTGCTGGGCACCGCGACCCGGCGCGAGGCCAATGGCCCCGGACACTACCGCCGCGTGTTCGACCGCGACCACGAAAGGCTCCAGCTCGTGGACGAAGCCGTGTACCAGGGCGAACGCCTCGGCGACGCGGCCAAGGACGGCATCGACGATGCGGTCGAATCCGCACGGCAGGCGGCCGCCGCCGCCAAGGAGCGCGCGCAGCGCGCGGCCGGCCAGGCGGTGGACAACGCCATCGATGCGGCGGGCAGAGCGGCCCGCGAAGCGCTGCAAGACGGCTTGAAGAAGATCATCCAGCCGAGCGGGCCCACGCTTTATTGAGTGCGCTTGCGAACAGGCGCAGGCGGACCAAGTGTGGGAAATCGATCATGCATCGAAGCCGGGAAAAGAAACAGCCAATTATCTATGAGGTCGTTGCGACGGAAAATTGCACCTCACCTGCCTACTGATTAGGCGTGGGTGCTCCCGTCATGCCTTTCTCCCAGACGATCGAGAATCCGATAAAGGCATTGCACGGTGATGTCGACACTTGGAAGATCGAGCAGCACGATGGCGGCGATGAGCTGACTCTGCGAGACGGAGCATCGGTCTGTCGTGGCAAGTACTGTCGGGTCAACCCGTTGGCATTTTGGTTGCTTCCTCGCTGCTATGCGCAGTACGGATCTGCAAAATAGAAATCGCTCTGCAAGCAGGCAGCAATGAGGCGATGATCAGCGAACTCCTTGCCATTGTCGGCGGTGAGGGTGTGCACTGTATAGCGTAGTCTACCCAGCCGCTGAACGATGGCGTTGCGCACGTTCTAGGCGGTGCCGTCAGGCGAGTAGGCCAAGCAGATACAGGCGACTGCGGCGTTCGGTCATGCTGACCACCACGGCCTTTCCGTGTGAGGCCCGGATGGTATCCAGCTCCCAGTCGCCGATGCGGCTTCGCTGCTCCACCACGCTTCTGGTCGGCATAGATGTGCCGATAGATCCATTCGTGACTGGCCAAGCCGGTGCGACCGGAAATCTGTTATGGACTGAAATCCTCGCTCAGCAGGACCTTGATCTGGGCAATGCGCTCAGCGTCGATGCGTGGACGCTGGCTTGCCTGCGTGCGCCGATGCTCGCTGATGCGCTGCGCGTGATCAGGCAGATACTGCCGAGCGAGCTGGTTGCGGCGCAGTTCGCGGCTGATCGTGCTGGGTGCGTTCCAACACACTGGCGATGGCCCGCATCGACATGCCGGTTTCATATAACGCTTGCAAACGGTATCGTTCTGGCAGGTCCAGGCGACTGGATGACATGGGCAACTTCACTTGGTTGTGATGTGTTATCCGTAGATACTCCGCCCCTACACCCCGCTACCCGAGTCGGCAGGAAAACAGGGCGGGTGAGTAATAGACGGTCGGCGCGAGGCCGTGCGCCGATCCACCCGGACAGGAGATGCGATATCGCCGCGCTCGATGCGGTTCCGGCGTATTACCCATCCGACCATTACACCCTCGGTCAAGCGAACAATTATGGCCCAATGCGTGCGGCACACGAAACGCTCCACGCAGCAGAGAAGCCTTAGTTGCGAGGGGCGTAATCGCAGCGCGAAATCAGAAGCGCTCGTACCGCCCGTATTTCCGCGCATATCTACGATCATGGCGTCATCCCGCATTGAGCCAGAGACGTTATGAATGACTACGGTTCTTTTCGCTACCTGCCTGCAGATGGTTGGTACGCCGCCTATCCCTCGACCGATACCGGTGAAGAGCGCATCTTCCAACGTGTAGCGCTATGGCGGGTCGCCCCGCACGGAACGATTGTTGGCCTGATCTCGTTGCCCGACGACGGCCAGGGCGAGATCGAGTCGCAGCTTCTCAGCGCTCCCCGCGGACAAGGAGTCCACTACATCCACATCGATGACTTGACTGAAGAAGAACGCAAGCAGATCCGCCACAGACGTTTCAGCTGATCGCAGCTGCTGGGCCTTCTTGGGCGGGGAAGGGATCATGAGGGTCGGCAGGGATTCTTGAAAAATTTCTGTGCTGACAACGAGTTAGCTAACTTTTAGCTGTTTTTTTTACACGAATCCCTGCCGACCCTCTATTTGGCCGTGTAGATGCCCTCGGAGGAGATGCCGATCTTGACCGCGCCGCGCTCCACTGCATCAAGGAATTTCTGCACCGACTGCACGAAGGATTCCGTGTCGCCGGGCATCTGCCCGCGTTTGAACAGCAGCAACAGATAGAAGCCGTCGGCCATCAAGTCAAGCAGGCTCTGCGGCTGGGACTGCGGCGCGCTCGCCAGGCCGTGCGTGCCCTGCGACGTCAGCGACGGCATCGGACCGGGGTGGGTGGCAACGAATGCATCATGAGGTCACCGCGACAAGTTCCATCTTCAGGTCATGAATGCCGGCCGGCACGTAGAGCATCATGGACTGCGCCTTGAGCATGCGCTCGTACAGCTGCCCGGACGCACCGGGATCGCCGCCACCGTATGCACCGCATCGCCTTCTCCGGCGGCTTGCTCGAAGCACCAGGCCAGGCCGGCATCGGCTAGCAGGAGGGCGGGGCTAGCGCCGCATGCATTTAGCGCGTTATTGATCGGCCAGCACCCATTGCACCTTGCGGCCTTCGTGCAACGGAAGCTCGTCGCCCGCGTTGAACTGCGCGGCCGCGTTGAGATCGTCCATGACCAGCCAACGGCCGGCCTGGGATGCGCGTTGACCGCTCATGGCCGATACCTGCCTGCGCTGCGGTTGATCGCTTGCAGCAACGATGGCCGCTGGGTCATTGGGCTGCATGAACACATAGCCGGCCTCTTCTTCCGGAATGGTGCCGTCCTCGTAGCGGTCGTCGCGCCAGATCAGGCGCCAGACGACATCGATATTCAAGACGTCATCTTCGATCTCCTGGCTGGCTTTTGGTGCGGCGGAGCCGCCATGCAAGTAGTTCATTGCCGCGATGTACGGCAGGAAACCGCTTGGCACATCTGGCTTGGAAAACAGGCTGAATTTCTTTGGTTTCGGCGCATCCACCGGCTCCCAGATGCCTGAGCAGGGAATACGACTGCCAGTGGCAACCAGCGTGTTCTCAACGGGGTCAGGTACGTCCGGAATGACCGGAGGAAAATGCATCCTGGAAACATTTTTCTGGAACCATTCTCCATAAATGTTATGGGCTGGATCTTCGAAGTAACGACCTTCGATGATGTCTGCCCATATTTCATTTCCGAGATGACGCATCTTTTCAAGGCATTCAGAAAACTCATCCCATAGCGGCGTCAAGTCCTTGTTTATACCATTTTCGCCAATCTCAATTCGCCAAATAAGTTGAGTGAAATGACTGACGATTCGATGCCCCATGACGAACTCGCCATTGGCATCGAACTTGAAGACGCGCTTGTCGCCCTTGCGCAGCCTGCGCACGCCTTCTTCATAATGGGCGAGCCCCTTCAAAATTAACACATAATCCGACTCGCTTATGCCGCTTTTCTCCAGCCACCCTTTCGCATCGGCCTCCCGCACGCTCCGCTCGGTCACATCCGCCCATGCCTGATACAACTCGAACATACGGTTCCACGCAGTGAACGAAGATTCCTTCTTCAGCTGGTAGAACATCTGACGCCGTTCAAGATCATTGGGCAACATCAGCCCGTCGGGAAAATTACTGCTCACGGCGATACCACCACTTGACGATGCTCCTTGGTCGCTTGCTCGCGCTCGGCAAGGCGGACGGTTGTGACGCTGGTCGGGCCAGGCGTATGGAAGTAACCAATGATGCCATTGACATCCTCCCAACCGGTCGGCTTTATCTCGAAGCGCATGCCACTGACCGGATCGACCCACGCTAAGGGCCTGTTTTCGGAAATCACGCGTTTACCTAAGGAACCTCTGAACAACGCACCATAGATACGCGACACTACCCGCCTCATGTTGAGGAGTAATCCATGCAACTGACGTTCGGCGACGCTGAAGGCCTGGGCAAGCGCAAGCAGACCCGCCGGGAGATCTTCCTGGCCGAGATGGAGCAGGTCGTTCCGTGGCAGCACTTGCTCGGTCTGATCGAACCGCACTATCCGGTGTCGGGGCGCCCTGGTCGACAGCCATACGCACTGGCGACGATGTTGCGGATTCATTTGCTGCAGCAGTGGTATGCGTTGAGCGATCCGGCGATGGAAGAAGCGTTGCACGAGATCCCGATCTTGCGAAGGTTTGCCCGGCTCGGTGGCTTGGACAACGTTCCCGACGAGACCACGATTCTCAACTTTCGGCGCCTGCTGGAGACCCATGGCCTTGCCGCGCGCATGCTGGAAGCGGTCAACGCGCATCTGGCGCGCAAGGGCCAGAGCCTGCGGTCGGGCACGATCGTCGATGCGACGCTGATCGCTGCACCCAGTTCGACCAAGAACGCCGATCACGCGCGCGACCCTGAAATGCATCAGACCAGGAAGGGCAATCAGTGGTATTTCGGGATGAAGGCGCACATCGGCGTGGATGAGTTTTCCGGGTTGGTGCACCACGTCCATTGCACAGCGGCTAATGTCGCCGACGTCACGGTGACGCACACGTTGCTGCATGGCAAAGAAGACAGCGTGTTCGGCGACAGCGGCTACACCGGCGCGGACAAACGCGACGAACTGCAGACCTGCAAGGCAGCATTCTTCATCGCCGCCAGGCCCTCGACGACGCAAGCCATCGGCAACAACCGCGAGCGTGCTCGGGAACAGCGTTGGGAACACTTCAAGGCCAGCGTGCGCGCGAAGGTGGAGCATCCATTCCGGGTGATCAAGCGCCAGTTCGGTTACACCAAGGTCCGCTATCGCGGCCTGGCCAAGAACACCACGCAGGTGCTGACGTTGTTTGCGCTGTCAAACCTGTGGATGAAGCGAAAGCAGTTACTGCCTGCTATGGGGAGCGTGCGCCTGTAACCCGGGGATTTCCCACGGAAAGCGCCAGAAATGGCCAAACTCCGAAGATCCAAACGCGACTCTCCGCAACGACGCGACATTCCGCGCTCTCAGGCCGCGTTATTCAGACCTTCCCTAAAGCTGTTAGTTGATCTGAAACGGTCTTATCCAATAGGAAGAATGCCTGGGTCGCACCACCAGGCAGGTATTGCCCCGGAAGCTTTTTACCAGCTTGCTCAGCGACAGTGCCGACTACTGCCTTGGGGCCATTCTCTCCGACCACCTGGCCGGTGACGATAAATCCATTGCGATTGAATTCGTCCAGCACTGCGGTGGGCGGGCGCCATTCCTGGGCGCTTTTTGGCGCCTCGCCAATGCCCCACCAAGCCCCTCCTGCAAAAGACTCGCGTATTTTTAGGTCGTGCGTGACTCCCTCTTCACCAAAGGCACGAAAGAAATGTTCGCCATCGCGCAACTGTCTATTGATCATCTTGCCAGAATACGCTTGTAAGGCCTGATGGGAATCACGCTCAGCCCGAGCAGGGTCGGCCAAATTCGGATAACCATCTTCGTGCTTGTACAAGTGCTCCCATTTCTTTGGTCGATTCACCAGCGCGGGATTCTGCTTGAACCCGCCCCGGCTCGAACGTACCGGCAGCACGCCATCTTCTACCAGGCGCGCCTCGTCGGCGCGGGTGATGACGCGCTCGCCGGTAGCCACCCGGTGCAGCGCCACCCGGCTGGTCGTCTCGCCGCCGCTGCGCACGTAGGCCTGCAGTTCGCGCAGGTTCTGGTCCAGTTCCTTGATCGCCTTGGGGATCATCTGCTCGGCGGTCGTGCGCAAGGTGCCCAGACCGCCGATCAGTCCATCGATCCGCTGTGCCAACATCTCCGGCATCAGCGCCCCCATCCGGGCCTTGGCCTTGCGCAGCACCGAGGCGAGGGTATTGGTGAGCGCGGCGAACCGCTCCATGATCTGCGCTTGATAGTCGGCGAACTTCAGCCGCAGCAGCCACGCCTCGGCGTTGCGCGTGCCGATGCGGTTGAGGAAGGCGATGATGTCCTTGGCGCCTTGCAACAGGTGCGCGGCACGCGCGGCGCCGCGCAGTTCAGCGGCCGCCTTGAACACCTTGCACAGGATGCGGCCCACGCCCTTGATGACGCCACCGATCACCGGCACCAAGGCCAGCACCAGCACCACGAGCAACACCCATTCCCAGACCCGTTCGCGCGCCTCAGGGTCATCGATCAGGCGGATGACCACGGCGATGATGTCGCGCGCAGCGGTGACGTCACCTACCAGCGGGATCATGCCGATCACCGCATCCACCAGGATCTGCGACAGCGAGGCCTTCTCGTTGAAGGCGCCTTGCACCGTGCCCCAGGTCCAGCTGCCGACATCGGCCGCCATCGCCTGGAACTGGCTCCAACTGAGTCCGCCGGGGGGAGATGCCGCAGGTATAGCCCCCATCATTGCACTCCTTTACCGGAATCGGCGGTGGCGGCGGCCAGATACTTGTCCACCACTCCGTCCAGCCTTGCATCGGCAGGATTGGCCGCGTGATCGGGCGTGGGCGTCATGTCCTTGCGGCCGAACAGGCCTGGCATCGGCGAGAACACCACCTCGGCCGAGCCGCCGGGGACATTCGCCACCTCGGCGCGTCCCTGCGCGTCGAGCGTGCCCTGCCGTTTGCTGCCATCGGCCAGGATGACCACGTAGTCGGCACCGGCCAGGCCCTGATCGTCGTGGTAGCGATGATCAAGCGACAACGTTTGCAGGGGAAGGCGTTCTTCCGGCAGCGGCGGGATGGCGACGGTCTTCATCTCCCCACCCAAGAACGGATGCCGACTGGCCTTGACCGTGAACTGCCCCGGGCAGGCGAAGGTGATGTCGTCGCCTTCCAGGGTGAGGCGGGTCTGTCCGGCCTGCAGGACGATCTTGTGCTGCGCCAGCACGTCGATGCGGGTGTCGGTGGCGGTGACGGTCAGCGCCTGGTCGGCCAGCAGTTCCAGCGCGCCGGTGTGCGCCTGCAGGCTCACCGGGCCGGCGGCGGCGATGAGTGTGATCGGCCCGCGTTGCGCGAACAGCGCGGTGTGCTGGCCGGATACCGCCGACAGGGTCTGCCCGGCGCTCAGCTGCGCATCGTGCTGCACGGTCAACTGCAGGGCCTGCCCGGCATAGGCCACCGCGCTGGCCGGGGTGGTCCAGGCGATGTGGTCCGGCGACTCGCCGAGCAGGCGCGCCTCGGCGAATCGTTCCACCGGCGCCTGGCCGTCGCGGCCGCCGTCGGCCGGCTTGGTCGCCGGCTGGCCGCCGACCGCAGCGGCGTACTTGCCCTGGGCCTGCGGGTCGATCGCCTCGCGCAGCCGGGTCACGCTGGCGCTGGCGTCCAGGCCGGGCACCTGTTGCTGGGTCAGGGTGTCGTGCAGCGCCTGGGCGGTGCGTTCGGCGCCGTGCAACTGGGCCACCGCCTCGGCCACGTCCAATGCGGTCGAGGCGCCCTGGCAGCGGGCGCTGCTGGACAGCAGCAGGCCTTGCGCGGCATGCACGTTGCCCCAGCCCTGCGAGGCCAGTTCGAAGCCCTGGCCGCGCAGCGCGCCGCGGGCGGTGTCGCTGTGCTGGACCAGGTAGCCCAGTTCAAGCCGGGTGTCGGCCAGCGAGGTGTGCAGGCGCGTGCGCAGCTGGCCGGGGGTGTCGTCCAGCAGCCATTGCTGGGTGCCGCTGCCATCGTGGGACTGGGTGTGCAGGCCGCTGAGCGTGCCGGGGTGGCTGGCGCTCTCGTCCAGGCCGCCGCCGAAGGGTGGGGCGACCTCGCCGTTGTACAGCTGGCCGGTAATGCGCGGCTGGTCGATGTCCCCGTGCAGGAACTCCACCAGCACTTCGCTGCCGATGCGCGGCAGGAAGTGGCTGCCCCAGTTCGGGCCGGCCACCCACTCGGCCACCGGCACCCAGGTGCCGGCGCGCTGGTCGCCCGGCGCGTGGCCCGGCGCGGTGCTGGCGCTGTCGGTCAACCCGCCGGGAGTGGGCTGGTCGCCGCGTTGCCACGGGAACTGGATCCGCACCTGGTGGTCGCGGCTTGGGCTCAGCGCCGCATCGGCCACGCCGACCACGCGCGCGCTCTGCGGCCCGGGCATGCGCGGGCGGTCCTGCGGCAGCGCGCGCAGCGGCGTGGCCGCCGGCACTGCCAGGAAGCGGTTGCGGTAGCTGCCGTGCTCCAGGTCCGGCGTATCGAGCAGGGCGACGATGCCCTGGCCCAGGTTGTTCACCGCCACATGCTCGATCGCCACCGGAACGAAACGCTGGCCGTCGTGCTGGGCGTGCTGGCGCAAGGTGAACGCCGCCCCGGCCGCCAGCACGCGGGCGCTGCCGGCACCAGCGTGCAGCGCGTCCAGCCGCGCCTGCGCCTGATCCTGCGCGGTCGCCTGCTGGGCGAAACGCCCGGCGCGCGGCTGCACGTAGACCTCCAGCGGCGGCAGCGCGCCGGTCTCGGACTCGGCTTGGGCCTGCGCCGCGACCGCGCGCAGCTGCTCGCTGTGCCAGCTGGCCACCGTGCTGGCGGTGGGCACCACGCCGCGGCGCTCGCCGAAGGCGCCGATCGCGTCGTCGGCCTCGGCCGCGTCGCTGCGATGGAAGCGGATCATGCCGCTGTCCGGCACCTGCGCCTGCGGGTCGAAGATCACCAGCGTGGCCGCGGTCGCCTCGCCGTCCTCGTCCTGCGCGTGCGCGTAGCGCCAGGCCAGGCCGGCCTCGGCCAGCAGGCGGGTGACGAAGGCCCAGTCGGTCTCGCGGTATTGGGTGGTGATCGGATGCGCGGGCAACGCGGCTTGCACGTCGAAGCGGAACGCCGCCTGCGGGTAGTCGGCGAAGATCCGTTCGCAGATCGCGCGCGCGTCCAGGTCCTGGAACACCAGCGCGTTGCGCCGCAGCTGCAGCAGCGCCGTCCACGGCGCCAGGGTCAGCCGGTAGCGGGCCAGGCCGCCGTCGCCGCCCAGTTGCGCCACTTCGGTGCACAGGCCCTGCCAGTGGCGTTGCGTGCCGTTGGCCTGGCGCAGCTGCAGGTCCAGCGGCTGCTCCAGCAGCGCTTCGGCATCGAGAAACGCCGAGGTGGCCAGGCACGCGATCTGCAGCACGGTGGCGCCGCACACCGCCTCCTGCCCGTGGAAGCGTTCCACCACCAGCCCCTCGACCGGGGCGCGCAGTTGGATCAGGCGGGCATGTTGGGACGGCTGCGCCAGACTAGCGAAGGCGACGGCCAGCGTCGGCATATCCATAGCGACGTACTCACGGCAGGGTGATCGTAATGTGCGCGGTGCGGTGCGGCATCTGCACCACTTGGTTGTAGGCGGCCATGCGCTGCTCGGTCTGGTGGTCCAGGTACAGGCGCAGACCGAAGAAGCCGAGCAGGCCAAAGCCGGCCACTAGTGCGGCCGGCAGCCACAGCGGCACCACGCCGTGCAGTGCATGGCGCACGGTGTCCGGCGGCGGCCAATGCGGTGCGAAACCGGTGCGCTTGCCCTTGAAATAGATGATCTCGTCGCCCAGCCGCGCAGTCAGGTAGCCGAGCTTCTCCGGCCCTTCCAGCCGATACTTGCCTTCGAAGCCAAGCAGCAGGCAATAGTGGTAGATCTCCAGCGAGGGCAGGCGCACGGCGCCCTGGCGGCGCAGTTCTTCCAGGCGATCGAAGAAATGCTCGCCGGCCAGGTGTTCGCCGAACAGGCGCAGCTGTAGCGGATTGCGTTCCCAGGTTGCGTGCAGGGCCGAGGGCTGTGACAGGATCGCTTCGTCCACCGCCGCGCAGAACGCGTATTTGGCCGCGTATATGTCCTCGGACGCGATGCCGAGCTTGACCGCGCTGCGTTCCACGCCATCAAGGAATGTTTGCACCGACTGCACGAAGGATTCGGTGTCGCCGGGCATCTGCGCGCGCTTGAGCAGCAGCAACAGGTAGAAGCCGTCGGCCATCAGGTCGAGCAGGCTCTGCGGCGTGGAGGGATACGCACTGGCCAGGCCGTGCGGCGCCTGCGCGGTCAGCGACGGCATCGGGCCGGGGGTGGGGGGCAGCGGGTTCATCATGAGGTCACCGCGACAAGTTCCATCTTGAGGGCATCAATGCCGGACGGCACATAGAGCATCATGGACTGCGCCTTGAGCATGCGCTCGTACAGCGGCCCGCGCGCTTCCAGGGCGAAATAGTAGCTGCCGGGACGGACCGGGATCGCCGCCGGCACCTGCGCGGCGTGGGTCAGCTTCACGCCCGGCAGGGCTGACAGCACGCACTTCTCGACGTCGTCTGGCGCACCGACCTTGAACCGTACCGGCACCGTCTGCACCAGTTCCGGCCCGGGCATGTCGGCCGACACGCTCAGGTAGAACGCGGCGTTCTCGTCGATCCGCTGCGAATCGATCCGGCCCAGGTGGAACGACGGCTTGACCTCGCTCAGCGCGATCTTGAAGTAGCGCGCCGAGATCACCGTGTCGAGCAGGTCGCGCACGATCTGGAACAGGCGCTGGAAGCAGGCTTCCGGCGCGGCGTGGTTGTACCGGGGCAGGTCGTTGAGCTGGTAGGCGTTGGAGAACGTCAGCAACGCGCCGGCCATGCGCAGCAGTTCCTGGTGCAGGCGCTCGGGGTGCAGTTGCGGATGATGGAACAGGTGCGACAGCGCGCCGAACGAGGAACAGGCTGTATGCAGCAGCCAGAACGAGGCGATGTCGCCGGAGCGGAATTCGATGATGTGCTGCGACGGTTGCCGATGCAGCCCGTACAGCGCATCGACCTTGGCCTGCAGCGAGTCGAGCAGGCAGCGCAGTTCGCGATACAGCGTCGGCGAGGCGTCGATGTGCGCGCATGACGGGATGAAGTCCTCGTCCAGCTCGAAGCCGCCGGTCGGGGTACGGCGCACGCGCGCCACCGGCACGGTCACGTACGGATCGCGCGGAGTGTCGTCGGTGAGCAGCTTCACCGCCTTGCTCAGGTACGCCAGTTCCGATTCGGCCGCGTCGGTGTACAGGTCGCTGGTCGGCCGGTTGAGCTGCTGGTAGCGGGCTAGTTGCGAACCCTCCGCATCGCTGCAGTTGCCGCCGTCGTCGCGCAGCAACGGCAGCGCCAGGTACACCGCGGTGGTCTGGATGCCGGCGGGCAGGTCATTCAGCGACAGCGCGTCGGGCAGCGCGTCGTGCGCCGGCGCGTCGTACGATTCGCCATCGGGAAAGACCACCGACAGGTCGAGCGCGCGCAAGCTGCCGCTGGCCATGCTCTGCAGATCGAAGCGGATCCGCCGCGTTCCCCAGCCATAAGGATGCAGCGTCTGCGCCAGATCCTGCAGCCTTGCTTCGTGGTAGGTGTCCTGGCGCTGGAAATGTTGCGGCCGCAAAAACAGCCCTTCGCCCCAAAATACTTTCGACATCCTGCTTACATAAGACACGGATCTATCCTTGGATTTGAAGAGGTCGGTCAGCACCGAGACGGCCGGCCGCGACAGGCGTGGCCTCGCGTCCATACCGCAGATACCTTGCAGACGGGCGGGATACTACAACAGCACGCGTCCGCAGGCGGGCGCTAGCGCGCGGCGGCGCAACGCACCGACGCCAGGCTGCCGGGATCGCCCGCCAGGCGGGTGACCAGCGCCGGGCTGTCGGTGGTCAGCGCGCAGGCGTGAATGCCGATGGTGATGCCCTGGGTGGGCAATTCCTTGCGCCGCGTATCGAAGGCCATGCGCCAGCGGCCCTCGGCCGGCGCGCGGAACAAGGCCACCACGCCCAGCGTGGTGGCGCCTTCGGACATCTGCTCGTTTAGTTCCTGGCGGGCGCTTGGCGTCAGCACGATCTCGTTGACCGACAGCAGGTCCGCGCCCAGTGACGCTTGCTCTCCAGCCTGGTCGAGGAACGCGGTGAACGGGGCCTGCTCGAAGCGCTGCGCGCTACGTAGGTGATAAATCTTGACCACCGCTGCAGTGGCGCGCTTGTCGTTACCGGCATTCAGGTTGCTACCGGCGAACAGCCGCAGCGAAATCAGCGGTGGCGGCGCGGGTTTGGCTTCCTTGACGCCCACTGCCTGTAGCGTCTTGTCCATCGCGTTGCCGATGTCGCCGCTGGCGCAGCCAGACAGGGCGAGGGTGGCGGCAAAAAGGGCCAACAGAAAACCGAGACGACGAACGGACATATTCATGCTTGCTCTGAATTGGCAGACGGGGACGATCCGCACTCAACCACTCATGGGGGCTTCGTCCCTGGACGGCGCGCCCGACAGCCGTGCAGAGATCTCAGCATGGGGCAGCCTCCGGCAGGCTTGACGCAGTCGTGGAGCGACCCTATACCGAGGCCTGTTTGCAGGCTGTATACTTGCGGAACAACGGTGGGCTTGGCTCATCCGTCTTCACTTCGGCGGCTACAAGTTTAACTTCAGGATCGGTTTTCCAGAGGAAGTCATGATGACGGTGGTCAAGGGGCTGGCCAATTACCGGCCGATGTTCGGATTCGTTTTGATAGCCAGCCTAATCGGTTGCACGTCGGCGCCGAAGAAGGCTCCGCCGCCGTCGTTCGACGCCACGATGTCGCGCGCCGAAGCCGAGGTCACCAGCGGCGGCGCCGAGCAGTCTCTAAAAACGTTCGAAGACGCCGGTCGTGCCGACCCTACCCGCAAGGAGCCGTGGGTGCGCATCGCGCAGCTACAGTTCGACCGCGGCAACTACGCGCGCGCAATCGTCGCGGCGCAGGAAGTGCTACAGCGCGATCCCGACGACCTTGTCGCCGATGGCGTGCTGACTGTCGCAGGCTTCCGTATCGCCAACCAGTCGCTACAGCGTCTACAGAACCGCGGTGCGCTGGCTTCGGGCACAGCTCGCAAGGAGGCCGAGACGCTGGCTAGCACGCTGCGCGCGACTATGGGCGACGATATCCTTCAGCCTGAAGAGCCGAAGAAGCGCAAGCCCGTCCGCAACACCCGCCGCGCCGCGCCGCCGGCTGCGAAAGACGCCGCGCCGCCCAAGGAAACGCCCAATGCGTCGGCGGATCCGTTCCAGAACTTGGGCGGCAACTGACCGGTCATCCGGACTCCCCTAAAGCCTTAACGTCAGGAGACACTCATGGCTAAGAAGGAAAGCATCCAGAAACGTCTGCAGAAGATTCGGCCGCCGCGCGTGCAACTGACCTACGACGTGGAAAAGGGTGACGCGATCGAACAGAAGGAACTGCCGTTCGTGGTAGGCGTGCTTGGGGATTTCAGCGGCAATCCCGAACAGCCCCTGGCCAAGGTCAAGGACCGCAAATTCGTCAACGTCGACCTCGACAACTTCGACGAGGTGATGGAGGCAATGGCGCCGCGCGCGGTTTACCGCGTGCCGAACAAGATCAGCGATGCCGGGGGCGAGTTCGGCGTCGAACTCAAGTTCAAGTCGATCGACGACTTCCGTCCCGAGGCTGTGGTCGATCAGGTGGAACCGCTGCGCAAGCTGCTCGAATCGCGCACCAAGCTGGCCGACCTGCGCAACAAGCTGGCCGGCAACGAGAAGCTCGAAGACCTGCTAACGGACGTGTTGAACAACACCGAACAGCTGAAGAAGCTGGGTCAGGAAAAGGAGAAGTAAGCCATGGCCGCAGAGGTTTCGAGTGCCACCCACAATTCGGCGTCGGCCACGCTGGCAGAAACAGGCTTGCTCGACCAGATCGTCGAGCAGAGCAAGGTCGCCAAATCGGAGACCGAGCACCAGCGTGCGAAGGACATCATCTCCGAGCTGGCCAAGGAGGTGCTAGAAGGTACCGTCGTGGTGTCGGACAACCTCAATCTGACGCTGGACGCGCGCATTGCCGAGATCGACCGGATCATCTCCGAGCAGCTGAGCGCGGTGATGCATGCGCCGGAGTTCCAGAAGCTGGAGAGCAGCTGGCGCGGCCTGCACTACATGTGCGAGCAGACGTCCACCGGCGTGACGATGAAGATCAAGGTATTCAACTCGCCCCAGCGGGATCTGGTGCGCGACTTCAAGTCGGCGATCGACTTCGACCAAAGCGCGCTGTTCAAGAAGGTCTACGAGGAAGAGTTCGGCACCTTCGGCGGCGCGCCATTCGGCGCACTGGTCGGCGACTACTATATCGGCCGCCAGCCGGAGGACATGTACTTCGTCGAGCAGATGTCGCATGTGGCCGCCGCGGCGCACGCGCCGTTCATCTCTGCCGCGTCCGAATCGATGTTCGGCCTGGAAACCTTCACCGACCTTGGCAAACCGCGCGATCTGGCCAAGGTGTTCGACACTGTCGAATACGCCAAGTGGAAGTCGTTCCGTGAGTCGGAGGACAGCCGCTACGTCGGCCTGACCATGCCGCGTTTTCTCGGGCGGCTGCCGTACAACCCCAAAGACGGCACTACGGTCGAAGGCTTCAACTTCGTCGAAGACGTCGACGCCGCCGACCATAGCAAGTATCTGTGGTGCAACACCGCTTATGCGATGGCCACGCGCCTGACTAAGGCGTTCGAGGACTACGGTTGGTGCGCGGCGATCCGCGGTGTGGAAGGCGGTGGCCTGGTCGAAGACCTGCCGACCCACACCTTCCGCACCGACGACGGCGAAGTGGCGCTGAAGTGCCCGACCGAGATCGCGATCACCGACCGCCGCGAGAAGGAACTCAGCGACCTGGGCTTCATCCCGCTGGTGCATTGCAAGAACACCGACTACGCGGCGTTCTTCGGCGCGCAGTCGGCGCAGAAGCCGAAGAAGTACAACACCGATTCGGCCAATGCCAACGCGATCCTGTCGGCGCAGCTGCAGTACATGTTCGCTGTGTCGCGTATCGCCCATTACCTGAAGGCGATGATGCGCGAGAAGATCGGCAGTTTCGCCTCGGCGCGCAATGTCGAGGATTTCCTGAACCGTTGGATCTCCCAGTACGTGTTGCTGGACGACAACGCCGGTCAGGAAGCAAAGGCGCAATACCCGTTGCGGGAAGCGTCTGTCCAAGTTTCGGAAGTGCCGGGGAAACCCGGTGTCTACCGCGCGGTGGCCTTCATCAGGCCGCATTTCCAGCTCGATGAGCTGTCTGTTTCGTTGCGTCTGGTGGCCGAACTGCCGGCTGGTACCAAGAAGGCGTAGCGTTTCTTGTTGTCGTAGCGTCGAGGGACGGAGATCCCACTGTTTTGCAGTTGACGCAATGTCCTTCGGGACAGGCAAATAACCGCCAGGCCCCGCCTGGCAAATCAATCTCACGGAAGACCGGAATTTAGGAGACCAGATATGCAGCACGCGTTTCTTTCTATCGACACCATCAAGGGTGAATCGCACGACGACAAGCACACCGACTGGGTGGAGATCAAGTCGTTCTCCCAGGACTTGTTGCAGCCGCGCTCGGCCACCGCCTCCACCGCTGGCGGTCAGTCGGCCGCTCGTGTAAACCTGTCGCCGATCGAGATCGTCAAGTCGATCGATCTGTCCACCACCGCGCTGAATCAGGCGTGCGCCAACGGCACCACCTTCCCCAAGGCCCGCATCGAGTTCATGCGCGCCGACAAGGACGGCAATGCCATCAACTACTACCTGGTTGAGTTGATGAACGTGCTGGTACACCGCGTCACCACGACGGTGGACGAGGACGGCATGCCGCAGGAAGTCGTCCAGCTGAGCTTCGGCGCGATCAAGTGGACCTACAACCAGCAGAAGCCGGAAGGCGGAGTCGGCGGCAAAGCGGTTGCGCAGTGGAGTGCTACCAAGAACATTCCCAACTACACCGTTTGATGTTTGTTTTGCGATGGCGCCTTCGCGCGCCATCGCATTTCCGCGCCGCGCGCAGACACAGGACCGACGCACAGCAGGGCCGCGCCATCCGCCGGTCGCGCCTAGTTGGCAGCAAGGCTCAAGGACGACTTCACGTAGGGGCGGTCAATGAAGGGACTCGAACCCAGTCTGTTGGAAAAATTGTTCGACGACACGCCCAAGTCCACGGGTGGATCGCATGTGTTCAAGGCCATCTCCATCGACCAGTACAAGGAATCGGTCGCTCGCGACCTGGAAGGCCTATTGAACACCCGTTCGGCCTTCAGCGAAGAAGGCCTCACCGAATTTCCCAATTGCAAGCAGTCGTTGCTGACCTACGGCCTCGGCGATTTTTCTGCGATGAGCCTGGCCAATGGCTACGACCGCACGATGATCTGCCGCTCGCTGGAGCAGGCGATCGCGCGCCATGAGCGGCGCCTGCGCAACGTGCACGTGAAGCTGGAAACCGCCGGCCAGTTCGGCGGCGGCCTGCACTTCACCATCCATGCGTTGCTGGACATGGAGCCGGCGCGCGAGCCGGTGAGTTTCGACGCCATGCTGCAACCGTCCACGCTGCAGTACTCGGTCAGCCGCCTGCGGCGCCAGGCGGCGCCCTGACCATGCAAGACCTGCTTCCCTACTACGAACGCGAACTGGGCTATCTGCGTCGCTATGGGCGCGAGTTCGCCGAGCGCTATCCCAAGATTGCCGGGCGTCTGCAGCTGTCGGCCGACGGCAGCCAGGATCCGCATGTCGAGCGCCTGATCGAGGCGTTCGCGCTGATGGGCGCGCGCATCTCCAAGCGCATCGAGGACGACTACCCCGAGTTCACCGACGCGCTGCTGGAAGTGCTGTATCCGCACTATCTGCGGCCGTTTCCGTCCTGCTCCATCGCCTATTTCGACATGGAAGGCGTGGCTGCCAAGCTCAGTGCGCCGATCCGCGTGCCGCGCGGCAGCTATCTGCAGTCGCGCCCGGTGCGCGGGATCAACTGCCGGTTCCGCACCGCCTACGACGTGGTACTGGCGCCGGTGGCGGTGAAGACCGCCAGCTACCGCGGCGTGGCCGAAGCGCCGATGGCGGTCAGCCTGCCGCCGGGCACCGGCGCACAGATCTCGATCAGCTTCGAGCTGTTGTCCGACCAAGCCTCGTTCGCCGGCCTGGGCACCGACGCGCTGCGTTTCTTCGTCGACGGCGAGCCGTCGTTCTGCTCGGCGATGCGCGATGCGCTGGCGCTGGGGGTCAAGGCGGCCTATGTCGAGTCCGACGGCAGCGGACGCTGGCGCCGGCTGGCGGAAACCCCGCTGGCGCCAGTGGGATTCGCCGACGACGAATCGCTGATCGATTTCCCGGCGCGTTCGCACCCGGCCTACCGCCTGCTGACCGAGCTGTTCGGCTACCCGGACAAGTTCGGCTTCTTCGATCTTCAGCTCAAGCCGGTGACCGCTGGCGCCAGCCGCTGGTTCACGCTGCACCTGGTCCTGCAGGCGACGCCGCCCGATCGCGCCGCCAACCAAGTGCTCGAGGAGTTGGATCGCAAGAACATCCGCCTGGGCTGCACCCCGGTGGTGAACCTGTTCGCGCAGCATGGCGAGCCGATCCGCGTCACCCATCGCAGCGTCACCTATCCGGTGATCGCCGACGGGCGCCGCGCCTTTGCCTACGAAGTGCATTCGATCGATTCGGTGCACCGTATCCGGCAGACTCCGCAGGGCGAGCTGATCCAGGAGTTTCGCCCGTTCTATTCGCTGCACCATGGCGAAGACCCCGAGCGCGCCGGCCAGTATTGGGTGGCGCGGCGCGACGAGGATGTGGCGCGGCAGAGTCCCGGTTACGAAACCGAATTGAGTTTCGTTGACCTGGAATTCAATCCGACCCTGCCGCAGACCGATGTGGTCAGCGTCGAGCTCACCTGCAGCAATCGCGATCTGCCCAGCCAGCTCGCCTACGGCATCGCCGGCGGCGACCTGTCGATCGAGGGCGGAACCCCGGCGCGCGCGATCAGCTTGTTGCGCAAGCCGAGCCGGCCACTGCGGTTCCGCCACGGGCGCGGCGCGCAATGGCGGCTGATCTCGCACCTGTCGTTGAATCAGCTGTCGCTGACCGGCAGCGGCTTGCCGGCGTTGAAGGAGATGCTGCGGCTGTACGACATCTCCGGCAGCAGCGTGTCGTCGCGGCAGATCGACGGCATCGTCGGCATCGAGCAGCATCCGGTCACCACCTGGCTGTCCGGCAAGCATTTCGCATCGGTGGTGCGCGGCCTGGAAGTGCGTTTGACCATCAGCGAAAACCATTTCGTCGGGACCGGCGTGGCCGCGTTCGCGCATGTGCTCGACCACTTCTTCGGCCTCTACGTCCACGCCAACAGCTTTACCCGGCTGGTGCTCATTTCCAGCGAAACAGGGGAGGAACTCGTCCGATGCTTACCGCGAAGCGGCGAATCGATCCTGGCGTAGCGCTGCAACTGCTGGCCGAGCCGCATCGCTTCCAGTTCTTCCAGGCGATGCGGATTCTAGAGCGGGTGTTCCAGCGCCAGGGGGTCAAGGCCGGTCAGGCCCTGCCCACGCGCGTGCGTTTCCACAACTCGCTGTCGTTGGCCTTTCCGGCGACCGAGCTGGACCCCGTCGGCCAGGCCTATTCGCAGGACGGCGAGCGCCTGGAAAGCGATGCGGCGCTGGCGTTCGCGATCGAGACCGAGAGCCTGGGCGAAGTGCATCTGACCCCGAACTTCATGGGGTTGCTGGGCACCTCCGGCGCATTGCCGCTGCACTACACCGAGACCCTGCACGAACGCGAGCTGTACCAGCGCGACC
The DNA here is from genome assembly GCF_040224095.2 of Pseudomonas caspiana. Classification (NCBI taxonomy): domain Bacteria; kingdom Pseudomonadati; phylum Pseudomonadota; class Gammaproteobacteria; order Pseudomonadales; family Pseudomonadaceae; genus Pseudomonas; species Pseudomonas caspiana. Next base: position 1,485,494 of record NZ_CP167995.1, read on the forward strand.
GTACCCCACGCGCGTTCCTGGACATGTTCTCCAACCGTGCGGTGGCGCTGCACTACGCCGCGTGGAAGAAGCACCGGCTGGCGCTGCAGTATGAGCTGGACCGGCGCGAACGCTTCCTGCCGCTGGTGCTGTCGCTGCTGGGCATGGGCATGCCGGGACTGCGCGATCGCATGGTCGACGGCGGCGGCGACGTCTTCGACCAGGCGGTGGCGTACTACGCCGGCGCCATCCGCCAGCGGCCGATCTCGGCCAAGCTGCTGCAGCGCGTGCTGGCCGACTACTTCAAGGTGCCGGTGGAGCTGGAACAGTTCGTCGGCGCCTGGTACAAGGTGCCGGCGCAGCAGGCCACGCGGCTGGGCCAGGCCAACGCCACACTCGGGTCCAGTGCGCTGGCCGGCGACCGGGTGTGGCAGCGCGACCTGCGCATGCGCCTGCGCTTCGGTCCGCTGCAGCGTGAGGCTTTCGACCAGTTCCTGCCCGGAGGCAGCGCCGCGAAGGCCTTGTCGAAATGGCTGACGCTGCTCACCGGCGGCGGGCTGGAATACGAGGTCAAGCTGGTGCTGCGCGCCGAGGACGTACGCGGCTCCGGCGTCGGCGAAGCACTGGGCGTACGCCTGGGCTGGGACAGCTACCTATGCTCGCGCCCGCAGACCCAGCCGCGCGCCGACACCACCTACGGTCTGCATACCCTTCAATAGCCCGGGCGCGAGCCCAACGCCGACGGCAGGAAGTGACGTCGGCGCCACATCATGAAACCGCCAGCATGGAGCGTCCTGTTTTCGCATGAGCATCAATCTCAAGACCCTGATCAGCAAACTCGACGACACCTGCCGGCAGGCGGCCGAGCGCGCGGCCAATCTGTGCATGGCGCGCGGCAACTACGAAGTCGACCTGGAGCATCTGTTCCTGGCGCTGCTGGAGCAACCGCAAAGCGATTTCGTGCTGATCGCGCGCCGCTGCGGCATTTCGCCGGAGACGCTGGAACGCGATCTCAGCGAGGAGGTCGGCCGCTTCAAGGCCGGCAATACGCGCACGCCGGTATTTTCCCAGCACCTGCCCACGCTGTTCGAGCACGCCTGGCTGATCGCCTCGCTGGATTCGGAAACCACGCGCATCCGCAGCGGTCATCTGCTGCTGGCGATGCTGACCGAGCCGGACCTGTCGCAGCTGGCCTACCGCGGTTCCAAGCAGTTCGTGAAGATCAAGCTCGACGCGCTCAAGCACGACTTCGCCCGCCTCACCGAAGGCTCGCAGGAAGCCGGGCAAAGCCTGCGTTTCGCCGATGCCGGCCAGGCCGACGCCGGCGGCGACCCGGTCGATGGCCTCACCGGCGCGCCGGACGGCAAGGGCGGCCTGAGCAAGACCCCGGCGCTGGACCAGTTCACCACCAACCTCACCCAGCGCGCCCGCGATGCGCAGATCGACCCGGTGATCGGCCGCGACGGCGAGATCCGGCAGGTGATCGACATCCTGATGCGGCGGCGCCAGAACAATCCGATCCTCACCGGCGAAGCCGGCGTCGGCAAGACCGCGGTCGTCGAGGGGCTGGCCCGGCGCATCGCCGAGAAGGACGTGCCGGACGTATTGCAGGGGGTGGAACTGCATGTGCTGGATATGGGCCTGCTGCAGGCCGGCGCCAGCGTCAAGGGCGAGTTCGAGAACCGGCTGAAGAACGTCATCGACGAGGTCAAGAAGAGCCCGCATCCGATCATCCTGTTCATCGACGAGGCGCACACGATGATCGGCGCCGGCGGCACCGCCGGCCAGAACGACGCGGCGAACCTGCTCAAGCCGGCGCTGGCGCGCGGCGAGCTGCGCACCATCGCGGCCACCACCTGGAGCGAATACAAGAAGTACTTCGAGAAGGACGCGGCGCTGGCGCGGCGCTTCCAGGTGGTCAAGGTCGAGGAGCCGAGCGAGACGCTGGCCGCGGCGATGCTGCGCGGCATGGTGCCGCTGATGGAGAAGCACTTCGGCATCCGGGTGATGGACGAGGCGGTCACCGAGGCGGTGCGCCTGTCGCACCGCTACATCAGCGGCCGCCAGTTGCCGGACAAGGCGGTCAGCGTGCTCGATACCGCCTGCGCCAAGGTCGCGCTCGGGCAGAGCGCCACGCCGGCGATCATCGAGGACACGCGCAAGCACCTGGACCGGCTGGCCGCGGAGTTGGCCGCGTTGAACCGCGAGACCTCCGGCGGCGCCCGCCACCACGACGCCCGCGTGGCCGAGCTACTGCAGGCGCAGGAACGCGCACGCAAGGTGCTGGCCGACAACGAGGCGCGGCTGGTGCGCGAGCGCGAACTGGCCGAGCGCATCGTCGCCCTGCGCGCGCAGATGGAAGCGGCGCCGGCCGCCGCCGAACCCGCGGCCGCCAGCGCCGCCGCCAAGCCGGCACGCGGCGCGGCCAAGCAGGCCGCCGCGGCGGCTTCGCCGCAGCACGCGCAGCTGGACGCGCTGCTCGCCGAGCTGGGCGAGCTGCAGGGCGAAACCCCGATGGTGCCGCTGCAGGTCGACGGCGGCGTGGTCGCCGAGATCGTCTCGGCCTGGACCGGGGTGCCGCTGGGGCGCATGGTCAAGGACGAGATCCGCACCGTGCGCAACCTCGACAGCCTGCTGGTCGAGCGCGTCATCGGCCAGGACCATGCGCTGGCCGCGATCGCCCAGCGCGTGCGCACCGCCACCGCCAAGCTGGAAGACCCGAACAAGCCGCGTGGCGTCTTCCTGTTCGTCGGCCCGTCCGGCGTCGGCAAGACCGAGACCGCGCTGGCGCTGGCCGACATCCTGTACGGCGGCGAGCGCAAGCTGATCACCATCAACATGAGCGAGTACCAGGAAGCGCACAGCGTGTCCGGGCTGAAGGGCTCTCCGCCTGGCTACGTCGGCTACGGCGAGGGTGGCGTGCTGACCGAGGCGGTGCGGCGCAACCCGTACAGCGTGGTGCTGCTGGACGAGGTGGAGAAAGCACACCCGGACGTGCTGGAGATGTTCTTCCAAGTGTTCGACAAGGGCGTGATGGACGACGCCGAAGGCCGCGAGATCGACTTCCGCAACACCTTGATCATCCTCACGTCCAATGTCGGTTCCTCGCAGATCATGCAGGCCTGCCTGAACAAGCCGGCCGAGGAGATTCCGGCCGCCGACGCATTGGCCGAGGCGTTGCGCCCGATCCTGATGCGCAGCTTCAAGCCGGCCTTCCTCGGCCGGCTGAAGGTGGTGCCGTATTACCCGATCAGCGACGACGTGCTGGCGCAGATCATCGCGCTCAAGCTCGGCCGCATCCGCGACCGCGTGGCCGCCAACCACAAGGCCGCCTTCCAGTGGGACCAGAGCCTGGTGGAGGCGGTGTTGGCGCGCTGTACGGAGGTGGATTCGGGCGCGCGCAACGTCGACCACATTCTGAATGGGACGCTGTTGCCGGAAATCGCCGAGAGCGTACTCGCGGCGATGGCCGAAGGCGGCAAAATCAACGCCATCAAGGTAGGCGCCGGCAAGAACGGCGCGTTCAAATACAAGTTATCCTGACCCCCGCAGTCCATCACCAAGGAGGAACACCATGGATTTTTACGGATACAACCGCGCCAAAGCCATTGCCCATTGCGACAGCCTGGCCGTGGGACGGGCAAGCCGCCAGACCGATAGCCTTCGCAGCTGGAACCGCCTGCGTCCGGAGCACGTGGTCGAACTGCTGAGCAATGCCGCCGCCGACGCGCGCGCCGATGCGCGCGCGCTGGCCTCGTTGATGGAGCGCACTTGCTGGCGCATCAATATGCAGGTGCCGACGCAGGGCAAGGCCAACCAACTGGTCAGCAACGTGCGCGAAGTGGCGATCACAGCCGCCGGCCGCGAGTTCAAGCTGCAATGCACCGAAAGCCCGTCGCTGCAGCTCGAACGCATCATCGCCGCCTGAGCCGCTTCACCACGCGCCACCCTCCAGGCCGCGCTCGCGCGGCCTTTGGCCGCCAGGCGCGGGCGGCCGATCTGTAATCGCAAGGAGCACCTATGGACCCGGTCGCCACAGTACTTTCCGCGCTGAGCGCCGCCCCGCGGCAGCAAGAACGGCTGTTGCGGTTGCATACCGCGCTTGGCCCCGACGTGCTGGTCGCCGAGACCCTGGATGGCCACGAGTCGGTCGACGGCGGCGGCTTCCGTTTCGACGTGGGCGCACTGTCGGCCAACGCCGGCCTGCCCCTGGACGACCTGCTCGGCCAGCCGGTGCTGCTGGAGCTGCTCACCGCCGAGTCGAGTACCGCGCTGCGCCCGTTCCATGGCCATGTCACCGCGTTCGAACGGCTCGGCAGCAACGGCGGCCTGGCGCGCTACCGGCTGGTGGTGGAGCCGTGGCTGGCGCTGCTGGCCCAGCGCGTGGACAGCTACGTGTTCCAGGACATGAGCGTGGTGGAGATCGCCGAGAGCGTGTTCGCCGACTACGCCGAGCAAGGCGCGCTGGCGCCGGCGTGGCGCTGGGAGCTGTCCGACCGCAGCACGTACGCCAAGCGCAGCCTGACCACGCAATACGAAGAGACGGACGCCGCGTTCCTGCGCCGGCTGCTGGCCGAGGAAGGCATCGCCTATTGGTTCGAGCACACCGGCGCCGCCGACAGCGACACGCGCGGCACGCACACGCTGGTGCTGTCGGACCACAACGCCGCCTTCGCCGCGCTGGGCACGGTGCGCTACCACCGCCACGACGCGACCGAGCAGCAGGACAGCGTGCAGCAATGGTCGCCGGCACGGCGCTGGCGCACCGCCAGGCTGTCGCGGGCCAGTTGGGACTACCGCAGCCGCAGCCTGCGCCCGGCCGGCGCCGAAGCCACGCCGCTGGGCGACATCGACGCCGCGGACGTGGACACCGCCGGCCCCTATGGCTGGCAGGACAGCACGCGCGGCCAGCGCCGCGCGCAGCAGCAGCTCGATGCGCAGCAGGTGGCGGCGCAGACCATCCAGGGCCAGGGGACCTGGCGGCAACTGGCGCCGGGCACGCGTTTCGGGCTGCGCCAGCATGCCGGGGTGGCGGCCGATGCGGCGTTCCTGTGCCTGCAGGTGCGGCACCAGGCACGCAACAACCTGGGCGCGGAGGTGTTCGACGCGCTGGAGCAGGCGCTGGGTGCGGTGACGGTGGCCGGCGCGCCGCTGCCACCGGCGCTGGCGGGCCTGAGCGGCGGGTATGCGCCGGCGCAGGAAGACGCTGAAGTGGAGTTCTACCGCAACCACTTCACCGCGTTGCCGGCCACGGCGACGTACCGGCCGCAGACCGAGGATGGCCATGGCGTGCGCCTGCATCCCAAGCCGACGGTGAGCGGCACGCTGAGCGCGATCGTGGTCAGCGACGGCGACCCGGTGCAGTCCGACCGCGACCACCGGATCAAGGTGCAGTTCCCGTTCCAGCGCGGTGCCGACGCCAGCAGCGCGCTGGCGCATCCGGGGGGCGAGGACAACGCGCCGGGCAGCGCCTCGGCGTGGACCTGGGTGCGGGTGATGACGCCGTGGGCCGGGGACAACTGGGGCGGCGTAGTGCTGCCGCGCAAGGGCCAGGAAGTGCTGGTGGGGTTCCTGGAAGGGGACATCGACCGGCCGGTGGTGATCGGCAGCGTGTACAACGGGCGTGGCCAAGACGAGGCGGCGCACAACCAGGTCGGCGGCGGCGGGGCCGGGGCCACCGGCAATGCGCCGGCGTGGTTCCAGGGCAACGCGCACGGCGCGGTGTTCACCGGGTTCAAGAGCCAGGCGCTGGCGCAGAGCCAGGACGGCACCGGCGGCTACCAGCAGCTGCGGCTGGACGACACGCCCGGCCAGGGCCGCGCGCAGCTGTCGACCACCCAGCACGCCAGCACCTTGACCCTGGGCCACCTGAAGGGCGGCCGCGACAACCTGCGCGAAGGCGAGCGCGGGTACGGGGCGGACCTGTCCACGCAGGCCTACGGCGCGGTGCGCGCCGGCCAGGGCCTGCTGCTGAGCAGCGAGCCGGGCCAGCAGCAGCTGGCGGCCAGCCAGGCGCTGTCGCAGCTGGAACAGGGCGAACAGCTGCTGCAGGCGCTGGCCGATGCGGCCCGGCAGCAGCAGGCGCAACTGCCGAACGACCCGGACAGCCTCCCCGCCCAGGACGGGCTCAAGACCCTGCAGGCCAGCCTCAAGGCGACGCAGAGCGGCAGCGCCGCCAGCCAGCTCCAGGGCGGCGACGGCCAGGCCCCGGGCTGGAGCCGCCCGGCGCTGCTGGGCAGCGGCAGCGCGGGCGTGATGAGCCTGACCCCGGCCGACCAGGTGTGGGTGTCGGGGACGCAGACCACGCTGCTGGCCCGCACCGCATTGAACTGGGCCAGCCAGGCGCAGCTGGTGCTGGCGGTGGCCGGCGGATTGGTGCTGTACACCCAGGGCAGCGACCCGGTCGCCGGCAGCCCCAACCAGGAGCGCGGCATCGCCCTGCACGCCGCGCAAGGCACGCTCAGCGCCCGCGCGCACAGGAACCAGGCCAAGATCGCAGCCAAGACCCAGGTCAAACTCGTCAGCACCACCGCCGACGTCCAGCTCGCCGCGCCGACCAAGCACCTGCTGGCCACGGCCGCCGGCGCCTACATCAAGCTGGACGGCGACGACATCGAACTGGGCGCGCCGGGGACGATCGAGTTCAAGGGCGGGCATCGGGTGTGGACGGGGCCGCAGGGGGCATCCATGAGCCCCGTGATGCCATCCGCCAGCCACAAGCTGTGTGAATACACCGCGCTGGCCGCGGATTCTGCTGGTGCTGGAACGATGGGAGCGGCGTGACGTGCAGCGCTGGCCCATCACTGAAAATACATTTCTTGAATACGATTTTGCCGTCGTCAATCCGATTCAACTGGACGATGCCGGGTGGGAAGACTTGCCGAACCTTCCGATCGTGCCTAGCCGCTATCAGTCGCAAGCGCAGCTTTTCCCGCGGCTGATCGATCTTGGTCAGCTGGATCGGCACGCCCGTATGGACTTGTTCGAGCGCCACGTTTCACTGCATTCCTTCGCACAGGTCTTCTACTTTTGCGTCCTCCTGAAATCCGCCGCGCCAGCCGTCGGTGTGGCGGGGCATCTGGCCCGCCAGATGCAGCAATACGACACGGTCAGGCGGATGCATGACGTAGTGCGTGTCCACGACGCTCGCGTGCTTCAGCATCTTGACTGGATACTGAGCGGGGAACAATGGGAGGCCTTGCTCGGCCCGATCGATCGGCTGGCGTGGCCCCAGGAGTGTCCGATCTGGACCCACCGCGAGAAAACCTCGCTCGCCACGACTGCGCCATCGCATCTGACGTTCTCTGCCGATCAATGGCGACAGATTCTGAGGTTGTCGGAACTCAACCAATGCCTGGCACGCCTCGGTCGTCTCATCCCTGATCTGGAAAAAAGCAACAGTACCGCGCAAAAAGTGGATCGCTTGCTCGTCAAGGCCCTGCAGACCTACGGTTTGCGGGATCGCCGCGATCGTGCGCTTTTCGTGGAGCAGGCGTTCCAATTCGGGGAAGGCATTCACGAGCAACAGGAGGTGCGCCGGAAGCTGGAGCGCGCCTGCGAAGGTGAAGCATCGTATGTCGGCCTCTGTGCCGAAATGACAACTCCGCTGCGGCCGCTCGCTGGCGCGTGATGAAGAAAGGACACAAGCTATGAACGTATCGGTTGGAGAGATTCAAAAAGCCAGTTGCCAGTTCTGCAACAAGAAAGGGCTGCCCGTTCTCCCGTTGCGCTATGCCTTGGCGCGACACGGAATGGGCGGGGCGCCAAGTGTCGCGTCGCCTTTCGTCGTTGCCGAAAAAGAACAGAGAAAAGAACAGTTTTCCTTGCCGAAAGACCTCGCCGACTACACGCTGCGGATATTGCGCGAGGGGTATCTTTACGTCTACGACGAATTCCGAAAGGAGTGGGCCGCCTATGTCGTGACGCAAGGCGGCTACTTGTTCGAGTTCGATCCGGATGCGCAAGTACCTCCCGGCGGTTGGGGCAAGGTGAACTTCAATTGCTCGCGGGCGGGGGATGCTTTCATCGCACGCTGCATCACGGTCAAGGATGCGGCGCGTGCGACCAAGATATGGCTCGGCTTCTCCGATGTGACGTGGACGCCGGACGTTCTGAAAAAGAATGCGGATGCGGCCTATCGGCAAGCGCATATGCGTTGTATCGATATCGCCCAGTGGCGTGCTGGCGGCGAGCTGAAGCACGCGGCCGATTTCTCCGAGCTCGCCAGCCGCGTGGCGGAGTACGCGACAACGCCCGAGAAGTTGCATGGCGAAACCAAGGCATACGTCAATAAATTGCTTCCAGTGCCTTTCAAAAGCGCTGGCGAACTGAATGGTAACGACGCGATTGCCAAGCGCGCCCGCCAGGCAAGCTCGAAATTGCTGCAGCAACTGCTTCCGGCTGCTGCAGGAGCGGCGCTTGCCGGCAAGGGCCGCGTGACCTCCGCCGCGTGGGCATTCTCCACGCAGCCGTTCTATGCCGATGGCAGCGACGCTGCGGAGATGGTCAAGTGGGCAACGCAAGCGGCGTCTCCGTTTCGCGCGGCCTTGGTGGCGCTGGACGACCCGGCCGGCGTGGCGATCGAACTCAACGGTCTGGCGCTGCAGCGCAGTACCGAGTTCAGCGAAGACCCGCAACGCAAGTGGAAGCATGAAACCGCAGTGCTGATCGATGCCCTGCAGGAAGCGGTGCAACACGGTGCTGTGGAAGATGATGTGCGCTGGAACACGGCCATGTCGCGCACAGCCGACGGCATGGCCAATATCGACGAATCGCAGAGTGTGGCCGATGCCGGCTCGTATCTGTGGACGTCGATGACCGAGGGGTCGCAGGCGGCGATGCGTGAGCGTATCGCAAAGCAGCAGCAGCGCGACCAGGCGCGTGCGCAGGAAGATGCCAGGATTCGTGAGCGCAGCGAGGCCAATGCCGCTGCGCTGGGCAAGGAGGAGTGGAAGAAGTACACGAAGTATTTCGACCAGAACGCACAGCGGCGCGTGGTGGAGCAGGAGTATCCCCAGCAACTGGAAGCGTTCGGCACCAACGTGCTGGCGAAGCTGGATGCGCCCTACATCGCGTGGCTCAAAAGCACGTCATTGTCGAACTATCTGAGCCATAACTTCGATCCCAATGCGCTGGACAGCGGCGCCTCCTACACCGCGCTGGCCACCCAGATGCTGTCCAGCGCTAGCGGCAGAGGGGCTGTCTTCGATTACCTGCTCGAGAGCCTGCAACAGGACCCGTCGAAACCCGAATCCTGGGTGTCGCGCGCATTGAACCTGAATTACGCGCCATTGATCCAGGCGACATGGAACGATGCGGCAAAGAAAGGCAGCGAGACCGACCCGTTCCTGCCCGAATTTGTCGAGAAATTCCACGACAAATTCAAGGACGTTCTGGTCGCCGGTGCCAAGGGAGAGCTGACCAAGCCGTACACCGATGGCATCGCCAGGCTGATGTACCAGTTGAGCGGGCCGATCGTGCACGAACTGGGCAAGGCCTTGGACAGCGGCGCCACGTTCGCCGCACTCGGCTTGCCATCGAAGTGGCAACTGGGGCTGCTGGGTGCGGTGGCGCGCTCGGAGAATCCGACCCTGCGGATGATCGATCTGCGCGGCACGCGGACCTTGAGCGAGGCCACCAAGCTGCTGGCGAACCTGGTGGCGTCGTTGGGCGGCGGCCAGGAGGGCGCACCGCGCGGTGCGGTGAGGCCGACGCTGCGGCCGGTGATGGACACCGCCGAACGTTACCCGTTCCGGGCGGTGATGCTGATCGACGAATCGAAGGTCGCGCAGCTGCAGGGCAAGCGCGGCGCTGCGTTGAAGGCCGGGATGTCGGACGTGCTGAGCGCCCAGCAGTTCGACACGCTGATGCAGGACACGGTGGGCAAGATCGCGAGCGTGGAGGTCAAGGTGGCGGTGGCGCAGGCGATCCTGTCCTCGATCACGTTGTACCTGTCGTACGGCAAACTGATGAAGGCCGAGGACGACAAGGTGTGGAGCGAACGGGTCAACATGGCCGGCGGGGTGATCGGACTGGTCGGTGGCCTGACCGAAACGACGGGCATGGTCCTGGAGAAAACGCCCTGGGGCCAGACCCGGTTGAGTTGGCAGTTCAGGTTCCAGGCGGTGGTGATCGAGTCGCGGGCGAGTTGGTTTACTGGGGCTGGAAAGCTGATGGGGGTGGCTGGTGGGGTGATTGGGGGGGTGTTGGCGATGAAGGATGGTGTTGAGAACCTCGACAAACATCCCGCAATTGGACTCACTTTGATTGTACTAGGAGTTGCGTCTATATCTGCCGCAGTTATGTTGGTTTTCCTGGCTTCGGCCGGGATAGGATTTATATTTGGATTGATAATTGCTGCTCTCATGGCGATTGTTTATTGGATTAAGCCAAATGCTCTACAGGATTGGTTGCTCGACACGCAGTATGGGCTGCCGAGTCAGGGGGGAGGTAAGAAATCTTCTTTTAAAAGTTTGGCTCAACAACAGATTTCCCTTGAAGCACTTTGTAAAGGTTGAGGTGTAACGTATGTATACGGGATGGATAAAGTGGTTTCCAAGGGGCTGGGAATTAAAGCGTGAAAATGAATATAGTATTCTTGCTAGAGGAAAGTGTGGCAATATAATCCCATCCCAGCGTCTCGGTCTTATTTCAATAAATTCCACCTTTATCGATTGGATCGATAGGCGGTTTTTGTACAGGGGCATGCTTAACATGTCTTTGGTATTTATGGTTGTGTTAGGGTTTGTGGCTTTTTCTATTTTTTGTGTCCTGAGAATGATGGATGAAGATAGCAACACTGCTGCTTTCGGAATTGCATCTCTGATTCCATTATTTGCAGGGTTAGGACTGTATGTGCTTTTCCTTAGGCATGAGTTTTTCTGCTTCGTTTATTACCCAATCCGCTTCAACCGTAAGACCAGAAAGGTTTACGTCTTCCGCGAAAAACGCGACGGCGGCCTGCTGATCGTTCCTTGGGAAGATGTTTTCTTCCACATCGGCCGCGGTACCGACATGAAGTTCCTGCGCGATATCCGCGGCGAGATTCTCGACGGCACTATCGTCAAGGACACCTTCGCACTAGGCCATTGCGCCGAGCGCGACGAGCCGGTCAAGGAGATGTGGGAGTTCATCCGTCGCTACATGGAAGAAGGCCCGGAGGCGGTGGCCGAGCATCCGATGGACAAGTATGTCGAACTGTCGGTGGCGCCGACCTGGAAGAACTGCCTGATCTCGGCGGTCGGCTTCACCAATGCGGACACGCCATTCAAGCGCGTGCTGCTCTCGCCCTTCATCTGCACCTTCACCCTGGTGCGCTGGCTGGTGTTCAAGAGCTGCAAGCAGCCGGTGTTCCCGCCGGAGGTGGAAGCCGAGTGCACGGTCGAACCGAACGATCCGAACATCTGGCCGGTCCCCACGTCGATCGGCGAGTTCGTGACCACCGTTCCTGGCTTGATGACCTATGCGATGCGCAAGGCCCAAGGCATCAGAACGCCGCCGGACGCGCCAACCGATCTGGCGTCGCAGTTCAAGGACTGGGGCAAGAAGTGACATGGCGCGCGTTGCGGCCTGGTTCGCGCTGGACGCAACTGCAACCGGCATCGCCTACACCGCGCTGGCCACCCAGATGCTGTCCAGCGCCAGAGCCAGCGGAAGAGGGATAGTCTTCGACTACCTGCTCGAGAGCCTGCAACAGGACCCGTCGAAACCCGAATCCTGGGTGACGCGGGCATTGAACCTGAATTACGCGCCATTGATCCAGGCGACATGGAACGATGCGGCAAAGAAAGGCAGCGAGACCGACCCGTTCCTGCCCGAATTTGTCGAGAAATTCCACGACAAATTCAAGGACGTTCTGGTCGCCGGTGCCAAGGGAGAGCTGACCAAGCCGTACACCGATGGCATCGCCAGGCTGATGTACCAGTTGAGCGGGCCGATCGTGCACGAACTGGGCAAGGCCTTGGACAGCGGCGCCACGTTCGCCGCGCTCGGCCTGCCATCGAAGTGGCAACTGGGGCTGCTGGGTGCGGTGGCGCGCTCGGAGAATCCGACCCTGCGGATGATCGATCTGCGCGGCACGCGGACCTTGAGCGAGGCCACCAAGCTGCTGGCGAACCTGGTGGCGTCGTTGGGCGGCGGCCAGGAGGGCGCACCGCGCGGTGCGGTGAGGCCGACGCTGCGGCCGGTGATGGACACCGCCGAACGCTACCCGTTCCGGGCGGTGATGCTGATCGACGAATCGAAGGTTGCGCAGCTGCAGGGCAAGCGCGGCGCTGCGTTGAAGGCCGGGATGTCGGACGTGCTGAGCGCCCAGCAGTTCGACACGCTGATGCAGGACACGGTGGGCAAGATCGCGAGCGTGGAGGTCAAGGTGGCGGTGGCGCAGGCGATCCTGTCCTCGATCACGTTGTACCTGTCGTACGGCAAACTGATGAAGGCCGAGGACGACAAGGTGTGGAGCGAACGGGTCAACATGGCCGGCGGGGTGATCGGACTGGTCGGTGGCCTGACCGAAACGACGGGCATGGTCCTGGAGAAAACGCCCTGGGGCCAGACCCGGTTGAGCTGGCAGTTCAGGTTCCAGGCGGTGGTGATCGAGTCGCGGGCCGGTTGGTTTACTGGGGTAGGTAAAATGATGGGAGTTGTTGGTGGAGTAATTGGCGGTGTGCTGGCTATCGTCGATGGATTTAAGACACTCGCAAAGCATCCTGTAATTGGAACTTTAATTATGTCGCTAGGATTTATTTCTGTTGTCGCCGCATTCTTGCTTCTTACCTCCGCTACGGGAATTGGAATAATAATTGGTTTAATTGTTGCAGTAATTATGGTTGTGGTATATTTAATTAAACCAAATGCATTGCAGGATTTTTTGATAGATACTCTTTATGGGAGGAGTGATGGGGGTGGAGAGAAGAATGGTTTCAAAGGTTTGGCGCAGCAGCAGATTGCATTGGAAAATATCGCTAAATCTTAGGTGGTCAAATGTTTACTGGATGGTCGAGACCTTTTAGAGTTGACAGGCCTTTGGAGGAGGGGGAAAAATCTTCGGCTCTTCTGCGGGACATGCAGGAAAATACAATTCCTTCTCAGCGGCTTGGATTGATAAATATAAACTCGTCATACATTGACTGGGTCGATAGGCGTTTCCTTTATCGCGGAATGTTGAATACCTCATTTGTATCCATTGGGGCGATTGGATTTATTGGAATTGCATTATTTCTTTGTTTTGAGTATTTTTTTGGCGACTTTACTGAGGGGGCTAAATGGGGTTTGAAGTTTCTAGTTCCTTTTGCGCTTCTGTGTGGGGCGGTTTTATACTGGGCCTTGCCTAGGTATGAATTTTTTAAATTTATCTACTACCCAATCCGCTTCAACCGCAAAACCCGCAAAATCTACGTCTTCCGCGAAGAACGTGACGGCGGCCTGCTGATCGTTCCGTGGGAAAAGGTCTTCTTCCAAATCGGCCGCGGTACCGACATGAAGTTCCTGCGCGACATCCGTGGCGAGATTCTCGACGGCACTATCGTCAAGGACACCTTCGCACTGGGCCACTGCGCCGAGCGAGACGAGCCGGTCAAGGAGATGTGGGAGTTCATCCGGCGCTATATGGAAGAAGGCCCGGAGGCCGTGGCCGAGCATCCGTTGGACAAGTATGTCGAACTGTCGGTGGCGCCGACCTGGAAGAACTGCCTGATCTCGGCGGTCGGCTTCACCAATGCGGACACGCCATTCAAGCGCGTGCTGCTCTCGCCCTTCATCTGCACCTTCACCCTGGTGCGCTGGCTGGTGTTCAAGAGCTGCAAGCAGCCGGTGTTCCCACCGGAGGTGGAAGCGGAGTGCACGGTCGAACCGAACGATCCGAACATCTGGCCGGTCCCCAAGTCGATCGGCGAGTTCGTGACCACCGTTCCTGGCTTGATGACCTATGCGATGCGCAAGGCGCAAGGCATCAGAACGCCGCCGGACGCGCCAACGGATCTGGCGTCGCAGTTCAAGGACTGGGGCAAGAAGTGACATGGCGCGCGTTGCGGCCTTGTTGGCGCTGTCGCGCACAGCCGATGGCATGGCCAATATCGACGAATCGCAGAGTGTGGCCGATGCCGGCTCGTATCTGTGGACGTCGATGACCGAGGGGTCGCAGGCGGCGATGCGTAAGCGTATCGCCGAGGAAGGCATCGCCTATTGGTTCGAGCACACCGGTGAAGCCGACAGCGACACGCGCGGCACGCACACGCTGGTGCTGTCGCGACACGCTGAGCGCGATCGTGGTCAGCGACGGCGACTTGGTACAGTCCGACCGCGATCAACGGATCAAGGTGCAGTCGCCATTCCAGCGCGGCGCCGACGCCAGCAGCGCGTCGACACCTCGACATCCGGTTTGACACTCATAGCCGTGGCTTTGAGATGGACGTGAATGCTACTGGCTCACACTCAAGCCCACCAATGGGAGGTACACCTTTAGGCATCAGGTGAGTTGGATGCGTCCGTGTGGATCGGCGGTTGTGAGTTTCCTTCCCGGAGCGTCAGGTAAGGGTTGTTTGGCGGAAGCTCCCCAAATATACCTTGCCAACGCTCAAGCAGGTAGCCGTGGAGCCGGCGCGATTTGCGGGGTCCGGTTACTTCGCACGTCCAGATGTTTAGGCCATTGGCTTGCTTACGATGTAGGTGCAATTTCTCAAATCTCTTTTGCGCCCACTGCCAATCTGCCATCTCTTCACGCTTGGCATAGTCAGCGATTTCAGGATGTTCTTGCGCATAGCGCTGAAACACACCTGGGCTTACCAGATAGACGGCATCCGCCACGATATGCACCAGCGCCTTAGCGTCGTTTATGACGAGTCGGCGCGATGCAATCGCCTGCTGCAGCCATGTCACGAAATGATCGGCTGACATTTGAGTTGCGGTGCTATTCGACTCATCCCTGGATGGTTGGGTACTGGTCGATATTGGATTTTTGTTCGCTGGGACGGACTCGCTCACCGTGTGAGGATTTCCGGGAGCTTCAGGCGTTTCCTGAAACGATGAGTTTCCTTGCTCATCGGCTTTCGGTTGATCTGATGCCCCAATCATTGCCAGCAGTTCATCCATCATATCCGGCGCATTTCTCGCTACGGGTTGTGTGCTCAAAGAAGGCTTCGATTCCAACGGCGGATTGGCTCGATCATCGGCGGTGTCCTGCATGGAAGAGTCAAGCAAGTCCGGCGCACTCTCGCCGTTTGCCTCGGCACCTTGGCCTGTTTCAACAAGCACCGTACCCGCGTAGGCGGCCGGCCGCTCACCAGCCTCCCAGATCAGAGCGGGCGAGAGCCGCAGTAACGTAAAGGCATGTGACCAGCCGCTTGAGCTGGTCACGGTTGCACGCCAGATCGCTTTACCGTCCGGTGCGGGCTGGAGCATGCTGTGCTCTTGAAGAACGTTGAACACAGCCGAATTGTTCGCTGGGATGCCGTCTATGCCTTGCGATAACAGGTGGGCACGCAGCTTGTCCGAGACGGTCTTGCTGACGAGCCAGAGCGCATCGTGCGTCAGCCAGCCATCGGACGCCTGGGGCTGATTTAGTTTCAACTCTTCCTTGAGCAGATAGCGCAGGCCGTCAAGCAGCTTGCGCTGCAGAGCATGCTTCGGTGCGGCCATCGCCTTTGCCGGATCTCCTCCCAGTTCTTGGGCGACGGACGCACGGTCGGCCTTGATCACCAGTTCCCCGAGCACCCCGGCATGCTCATACTGTCCTGCCATGATGTACAGCAGCGCCGCCCACAGCGATGGGAAGCCGCTGAGCCAGTCAAGGATGAAGCGATCGATCACCTGGTGGTACAGCAGGCCGGTAGCTGCACTGTGCAGGCGGTACTCGCGATCCTCTCGATAGCGGAATCGGTAGGGTTGCTTCAGCGGGCCATGCCAGGGGTGCCAGACACTGCCGTCGGCCTGCTCGACATGCAGATCAACAGCGATCTTGCCGATGTCGTGAAGCAGGGCGGCGTAGGCGGTGGCGGCGGTCCAGGCTTCGGCTTGTGCGGCCTGGTCTTCGGGTGTTGCGCCAGCGGGCAGCAGATAGGACTGCCGCAGCTTGAGCGCGTAGGCAACGATTTCAAGACCATGGTCGAGCATGCCGCCGTGGTAGGCATGGTGGTGGCTCTCTGAGGCGGGAAATTGCTGCACAAGCGCGGCGTAGCGCTCCAAGGGCGTGCGGTACAGCGTGTCGAACTGCTGGCGAGACAGCGACGTGCGCTGCCAAATGTGTTCCAGCAGCTTCTGACGGCGCGGGGTGGCGAGCAAGGACGCGGCCGTCTCCGGCCGCGTCAGCCCTTTCGGGAGGTCGGTGGTGGGTCCTGGCGACGCAGCGGCAGCGACCGAAGCCCTTTTTCGCTGGAACAGGGAGAGCATGTAGGTGTCCTGATAGCGGGCCGTGCGGGAGGCCTTTTAGCCTTTTCGGGGTAGGGCCTTTCCCCTTGCACCCCATTCCCTTGCCATTTCTGCCCTTTGGTCTTTAACCGTTTCGGTATAGCGAGGCGCAGATTGCGGCTCCAGCGTCAATGTGGAATCCGCTTTTGTGGATTGGGCGGCGACCCTCTGTGCTGGCTCTGCCTATGCTGCGCGGACGCCGTTTCAGCCAAGAGGGTTTTATCAGGTGACAAAGTTGACAAAGGCGACAGGGGAGACTAGGGTGATTCCTGTCTTAAACCTGCCTGGGAGATGATCATGTCCAATTCCATTGAATTAATTGCCGACCGTTTGCCGCGCGTCACGGTGGAGGATGTGCGTCGCTTCGCCGCCATTGTTGATATCCGAGATGCCGGGGCTTTCGCGGCCGAGCTGCAGGCGTTCGTCCATGAGCGTGTAGAGGCGGTGGAGCTTCCCGCCCGCCTGGAAATGGAGACGATGGAACAGACCTTGGCACGCAAGGCGGCCGCGCTGCGCGCCGAGACGCGCTGGGCACCGAATGAAACCGAAGTCCAGCGTGGCCGCACCGCGTTGCTGAAAACCTTTAACCAGCCGCATAACCTGCCGATCCCCGAATTCGCCAAGTTGGCTGACAAGTCGCGTCAGCAGATCTACAAGGACATCCTCGCCCGTCGGTTGCTGGCACTGAACGTGGGGCCGCGCGGCCAGAAGCTGCCCGACTGGCAACTCGACCCGGTGAAACAGCAGTTGACCCAAGCCGTCCTCCAGGAGGTCGAGGGCATCGACAACTGGACGATTTACGGTGCGCTTTCCGAACCGCTCGAAGGCTTGGGCGGGCGTTCGCCGGTAGATGCGGTGACGCCAGACTCGATCGACAAGGTGAGCGAGGCCGTGTTCAACGTGCTGGGCGTTCAGGTGCATTGAGGTGAGACTGCCATGCGTCACGAGTTGCCGTTGTTCCTGATCAATGCGGGTGAACTGCTCCAGCATGTGAGCCGCATCGTCTATCGGGGCAGCCCGCTGCACTATGGCCGCAGCAGCACCAACCGCTACGACGACCCGACGAGGTCCTACGGCGTGCTCTACCTGGGCCCCGACCTACCTACGGCGCTGATGGAATCGGTGTTTCACAAGCACCAGTGGCTTGCGGACACCACGCGCTCGATCACGCTGCAAGAAGTCCAGGGTCGGATGGTGCGCGCCGTGGGCGTTTTGTGCGACTTGCGCCTAGCCGATCTCACGGCACCGGGCGTCATGGCGGGCTACTTCGGCTTGAACCTGGAGCAATTGGCCAGCCGCGACTACACGCACACACAGCAGGTATCCACCCAGGTGCATGCGATGCTCGGAGACGACGGCCTGCCGCTGTTCGACGGGGTGCTCTATCCGTCGCGCAACAACTATCCCGCGAAGAGCATCGCCCTGTTCGAGCGTGCGGAAGCGAAAGTCAGGGTCATCAAGGACATCGATCTGGTTGACCACGTGGACTGGCCGGGTTTCGTTGCCACCTATCGCATCGGTGTGGAGCCCGACCCTGGGCCGGTGGAACCGGATGACGAAGCGTCCTGAAGCAGCAAAAGAGTACATTGAGGCCCCAAGCAGAGTGAATTGGACCAGACTGGAATAGGAATTCCTCGTGTAGCAGGAGACGATCATGAACACGACAACCCGCATCAGTACCGCAGAACGTCTCGGCCGCAGCGTTGGCCGTGGATGGCGCGCCTATGTGCGCGGCGAGCGAAGGTTGTCGAGCTGGCTCGCCTTTAAAGGCGTGCCTGTCGTTGGTGCCGCGTTGGCGTTGTGGGTGGTCAAGCTGACTGCGCTGTGCCTGCTGTTCTACGTTGCTTCCTGGCTGGCGGTTTTGCTGCTGTTGGGAGTTGCGGCGGCATGGATGGCAGGTAGTTTGGCTAGAAGGGACGACCGCTGGGCACAACAGGACGAACTGCGCAATGGGGAGGCGGGCTTCGGACTGTATTCGTCCTCCGGTCAAAGGATCGACCCTCACGACCCGAACGACCCGTTTGATGGCTGAGGTTTGGCTGGCCCGTCACAGCGCCTTCCGGCTACCTTGTTTACACCTGCCCCTGCGGTATCACGCGCTTCCTTGAAGCCGACGGCAGGGTTCTGCGCTATCACTCCAACCTTGACTCGGCCACCCCAAGGGCGCGACCCAAAGGTCGGTAGGATCAAGAACATCTTCCCGTGACGAAGTTCAGCAGCATGTCGCCGAGTGCGTTGTTCAAGCCGATCATCGGATTGAAATTGTTGTGTGGCCGGTTCCAGCCCTATCGTAGAGCGCGTCCAAGATTGTGCTGTCGATCCAACGGGCCAACTGGAACTAGAAATCCAAGAGGAACAACCCGAACTGCGCCACGCTGACGGTGACGACTGTCTTGAGGTCGTAGGTGCCGACGACCAATACCAGCGAAATGCAATCACCAACGCCATCTTGAGCAGCACGAGCAACATGGGTAGGGCCAGGCGCGCTACGTGCATGGCGGGGAATATTGCGAGTTTCCAACGGCCATTCCCATGTCGCCTGCCGCGCGCGTCACGATGTTCGGCAAGATGAATAGCCCCGGAGCGATTCAGTGCTGCGTAGCTCAAGGACATAGAGTTCAAGAGGCGTGTTTGCATGAGCTACGATCAGGAAGAAACCGGGTTTGCGAGACCACGCTGGACTATCGCGCAGACGTAACGACTGCCGAGTGTCCGAATGACGTGGTCGCAGGGAGGCAAGTTGTCTACTTTTAGGCAAGCACTCCGATATGGATTGTTGCGTATGGTAATAATGAGGTGGAATTTATAATTGCTAAAAAATATGAATTAAGCACTAATAAAAAGGATGTTTTTATATGTCAGAGCCTAGTCGTCATTCCCTCAAAGCCGTGTCAACCCTGCCTATCTCTGAACATCGACTGGAAATTCGCCATTTACGATATTTCAAGGCGGTCGCAGAAGAGTTGAGTTTTACCCGTGCAGCCGAAAAGCTGCATATGGCCCAGCCACCGTTGAGTCAGCAGATCAAACAACTCGAAGATGAGCTGAATGTGAAACTGCTTGAGCGCGACACTCGGCCCATCCGTCTGACCGAAGCGGGGGAGCAGTTTCTGCTCAGGGTCAATTCCATTCTGGCGGATATCCATAACAGCATTCGCGACGTAAAGGGCATTGCCGAAGGGCGCAGTGGGCGTCTGGTGATAGGGTTCGCGGGCTCGGCCATGTACAACGGTTTACCCGAAGTGCTGGGTCTGTTTCAGCAATGCTGTCCGGGGGTGGAGTTGGCATTCAAAGAAATGCTTGCCGCCGAGATATCCCCTGCGCTCCTGACGCGCAGCATCGACATAGGCTTCGCCCGCCCCCCTATTAACGAGAACCCGGCGATCCATCAAAAACTGCTGTTGAACGAACCTTTGGTCGCGGCCGTCCCGGCATGGCACCGACTGGCCGGGCGCGGGCGCATCAGCGTGACGGACCTGCACGGCGAAAAAGTCGTGCTCTACCCCCGTTATCCTCTTCCCAGCCTGACCGATCTGATCCTGAACACGCTCGACGCAGCGTCGGTCAGGGTGCACATCGTGCAGCCGATCGAGAACCTGCAAGCGGCCCTGGGTCTTACGCGAGCCGGCGTGGGGTTGACATTCGTGCCTCAGAGTGTGGGCGCCGAGCAGCGCCAAGGCATTGTGTTCTTGCCCATTGAGGGGGATCTACTGCGCTCGCCAATGAGCGCCGCCTGGCTAACCGAAAACTGCACGGCTGCGGTACACAATTTGTTACCGATGCTCGACCTGGCCGGTACATGGCTGCAGGCTCAACGCCCCCCAGCAACGGGAACAATAGCGCCGGTTACGTAAGTTGCTGCAGATGAGGCAAGCCAGGCAACGCAGTCTGCAACCTCTTCGGGTTGACCGGCCCTCTCCATGGGCACCGCCGTCGCCAGGGTGGCCGCCCGGTCGGGCTTGCCGGCGGCGGCGTGCAGGTCTGTCTCAATGAGCCCCGGCGCCACGGCGTTGACTCGAATACCATCGCCGGCTACTTCTTTAGCCAAGCCATGGGTGAGGCTATCGATCGCGCCCTTGGTGGCGGCGTAATGGATCCACTCGCCGCCGCCACCCAACTGTGCAGCACGCGAAGAAACGTTGATGATTGACCCCCCATGCCCGCCTCGGGAATAGCCCATGCGCCGGACGGCTTCACGTGCACACAGGAACGCGCCAAACACATTCACCTGGAAAACCCGCTGCAACTGTTCGAAGGTCAGCGCTTCGAGCCGGCAAAAGCCTTCAGTGATTCCAGCGTTGTTGACCAGCAGCGTCAACTGCTCGCCCTGTTGATCCAGCATATTGAACAGGGTCAGTACCTGTTGTTCGCAGGCGATGTCCAGTTGCATTGCCTGCGCCTTACCGCCTGCCGCAACGATGGTGTGGATGACTCGCTCGGCGGCGGTGGCGTCCCGGGTGTATGTCAGGACCACGTGATAACCGAGCCCCCCAAGCTTCAAGGCAATGGCAGCGCCGATACCGCGACTCCCACCAGTCACCACTGCAAGTTCTGCCATAAAAGACCTCTTCTACTGTAGGTAAGTTAATTAATTTCCACATATATAAGCGATTTGTTCTGGCTGTCAATAGGTCACATACAGTATATGCCGGTTCTATAAAAACATACTTCATCAGTATTGGACGATCGCCTCGGCCCTGCCTAGCCTTTGTTGCCAGTTCGTTGCGTAGTTGCTTCCGCGCCCCGTTATTAGATCAATGGGGAAGTATTATTACAGGGAATAAATATGTCGGGACTACTAAT
This sequence comes from Pseudomonas caspiana, assembly GCF_040224095.2. Lineage (NCBI taxonomy): Bacteria > Pseudomonadati > Pseudomonadota > Gammaproteobacteria > Pseudomonadales > Pseudomonadaceae > Pseudomonas > Pseudomonas caspiana. The sequence continues at coordinate 1,506,677 of NZ_CP167995.1, forward strand.
TACTAAGTTAGCCAATTGGATAAACCGCACGCCTGAGCAAGTCGCCTTGTGTGATGCTTACCGGCAGATTAGTTGGGAAGTACTGGGCCTTGAGGCTAGGGCATTGGCCCATAGACTGGTCGAGTGCGGGGCAGGGCACGGCAAACTGGTGGCCGTGGTCGGGCCCAGAAACCTGGAGATCGTGATTGGGTTGGTGGCTGTCATGTTCAGCGGCGCGACCTACACGATAATCGAGGTGGCTGACCAGCAGGAGGAGGCCACCGCCCGGCTGGCGCAGATTGGAGCCGACCTCGTTATTGCGACCGGAGGCTATGGCCTGGAGTGTGACAACGTTGTGCGTTATCACTTTAGCGCAAGCCAGGCCCCTGTACCCTCCATCACGCTGCCTTGTACCGCAGACGCTGCCGCCTACGTGCTGTACACCTCGGGTACCACCGGTACCCCTAAGGGCGTCGCGGTATCCCATGACAACATTGCGCATTACTGCCGCGGTATTACTCAGGTGTTGGGAATCCGCGATGGCCTGCGTTATGCCCACGTGAGCACGCTGGCGGCGGACTTGGGCAATACCGGGCTGTTTTTGGCGCTGTGGACCGGTGGCAGCCTCTATGTGGCCGACGACGCCGAACGCAAAGACCCGCAAGCGTTGTGCCGGCTATTGAGCGAGCGCAACATCGATATGCTGAAAATCACGCCTACCCATTGGCGCACAGTGCTTGAGCAAGCCGGGGGCGGTACAACCCGGCGCCCGGAATTGGGCTGGTTGTTGCTCGGGGGAGAACCGCTGAGCGCGGCGCTTGCGCGGGCCACGTTGGCCAGTGGCGCGGTAACCCAACTTTTTAATCACTATGGCCCGACTGAGGCCACCATCGGTATCAGTGTTCAAGCCGTGGAGCCGGGTGCCTGGCTCGATAGTCTCAAGGGCAGTGTGCCCATGGGGCGGCCTCTGGGTGAAACAGAGATCCGCATTTACAACCGTGAAGGCGTTCACTGTGCGCCTGGGGAAGTTGGCGAACTATTTATCGGTGGGCCGCAGGTGGCACTTGGTTACTGGAAGCGCTCAGACCTGGATGCCGGACGCTTCGTTGAGCTTGACGGTCGCCGATTCTACCGCTCCGGAGACCAAGTGCGATTGGACGCCCAGGGCCAGTTGCAATTTGTTGGCCGGGCAGATCGGCAAGTCAAGGTCAATGGTTATCGGGTCGAGCTGGGTCATGTCGAAGTGGTCCTGCAACGCATTCTGGACGCGCGCGCTGTGGTGGTTCATCACCGCTACGATGAGCGCGATTACCTGCTGTGTGCCTACGAAGGCGTGCACCAAAGTGCCGCGCAATTGCGTAGCGAACTTTCCAAGACCCTGCCCGGATATATGGTGCCGTTTCGCTTCGATCACTTGGCAAAGTTGCCGATGAACGCCAACGGTAAACTCGACATCGTCGCGGTAGAACAGCAGTTACTCGCCAGCTTCACGGCGGCGCTGGCGGACGCAGCCCAAGCCCAGCCCGTTGGCGATAACCCGTCTGACAAGGTGAGGGGGATTTTTCAGCGCCACTGCCGGGCGATGACCGTGAATGCTACGAGCGATTTCTTCGATTTAGGCGGTGACTCTCTGGATGCCGTGCGGCTGATCTCTGAGTTACAACTCGAGGGGTTCGATGTCACCGCCCGCGCGTTTCTGGGCAACCCGACCCTCAACGGGCTGTTGGACCAGTTACGCTGCGCCACGCAGCAAACGACCGACGACACTGGGAGCGAGCGTGAGACCCACCCCTGCAAGGCCGGCCCGGCACAAGAATGGTTCCTGCAGCAGGACTTTCGCGAACCGAATCGGTGGAGCCAGTCCATGCTGGTCGAAGCCGGCGTGCGGCTCTATGCAGACCGGCTGCAGCGTGCCTGCCTGCAAACGCTTCAAGCACATGAACTGCTGCGATCTCGCTTTTGCTATGACAGCATTGAACACGCCTGGGTGTTCGAGGCTGTGCCGGCTTACGAACATGTGTTTTCCTGCTGGGAAGCAGATGCAGCCGTGGACGACCTCGCTGCACTGCTGAATCAGCGCTATGCCGCCCTCGAACAGAAGTTGAATGTCAGCGCAGGTACGCTGTTTTTTGTAGAACTGATTCGTGCAGGGGGTAAGCAGTACCTGCTACTTGTGGCACATCACTTGGCGGTCGATGTAGTGTCCTGGAGTTTGATCCTGGATGAGCTGACGGTGCGTTATGTCAACGATGGCCAGGCGTGTCCGCTTCGCTCGTTGAGCTACGCCAATTGGACACGGCATTTGCACGAGCACCAGGCTCAGTGGGCCGCAGATGCAGGCTGGTGGCATCAGCGCCTGTCCGTCACGCAGCCGCAAGCCTTCGAGGCGGGTACAGAAGCGGATGCACACACCGCTTGGGTTTCGTTCAGCCGTAGCGAAACCGCACACATTATTGAACGTGCAGCCGCAGCGGGCATTTCGATCGACCAATACTTACTGGGCACCTACCTGCAATTGGCCAGCCTTCATTGGCCGGAGCCGGTTCTCAACGTCACAGTGGAAAGCCATGGGCGGCTCAGCCTGAGCGACGAGGTGGATGTATCACGCACGGTTGGCTGGTTTACTGCAGCCTTTCCAGTCGCGGTGCCAGCAAGCGATCTGCTACACGCACCGGCGCTGGTGGTCGGTCGAGCCTTGGCACAGGTTCCCAACCTAGGTCATTCGTATGCCTTGTCCGGGTTGCCGTCCACCGCCACCCGTCATTGCTTCAACTATCTGGGCAGAGCCCGGTTGGGCCTGCGCGACGATCTGCAACTGCGTCCTGCTGCCGTGGCCTACCAAGGGGTGCGCGGGCGCGATAACCATCGCGTGAATCAGTTCAAGCTGACCGGCAGGCTGCTGGAAGAACAGTTGATCCTGGACTTGAACTTCAATGCACGGATGAGCAGTTCCGCCCAAATGCAGGCGTTCGCGCAGGGGTTGCGGCATGCGCTGCTCGGGGCGGACGCCCAGCCAGCCGGCATTTATCTGAGTTCAAGCAGCTCCAGCGGCGCTTTATGGAACATTCCCGCGCAGGCGTTGCCAGCAACCACAGGCTTTGCGACCGATACGCCCGTCAATGCGCCCGGCACTATTTTGTTGACCGGCGCCACCGGCTTCATTGGGGTGCACATACTGCGCGAGCTGCTCGAGCAGAGTTGCGCGACCGTGCACTGTCTGGTGCGGGCTCCTTCGCAAGCGGATGCCCAGCAGCGGCTTACGGAAGTCTGGGCACACTTCTTCGGTCACAGCCAGCCGCTCTCTGCTATCGAGCGCGTGCGAGTGATTGTTGGTGACATGCGTCAGCCTCGTCTCGGTTTGGCGCAGATCGATTGGGACCATTTGGCCTCCACTGTGGACGCGGTCTATCACTTTGCAGCCGACACGCGCTTGGTGGGCAGCCGCGTGGACATGCAACGCAGCATCGTTGCACCCGCCTATGAGCTCATCCGCTTTGTGGAGGCCGGCAAGAGCAAGGTGCTACATTTTATGTCTACGTTGGCCGTGGGCGGTTGTTACCGAGGCAAGCTGGCGGCGCGATTCGATGAAGATGCCCTCGATGTCGGTCAAGACTTTCTGAATGAGTACGAGCGCAGCAAATTCTTGACCGAAGGCATTGTTCGGGAACTGGCCCATCGCGGGCACAGCGCGTTCATCTATCGCTCCGGGAATGTGACAGGGCATTCACAAACTGCTCTGTTCCAGCGCAATGCCGATGCCAACCGCTGGGTGCAGTGCGTGAATGCGATCGCCCATGCGGGAATGGTACCGGTCAACTACAACGAGCCTTTAGTGCTTAGTCCGGTCGATACCGTTGCCCGTGGCATCGTGGTGCTCTCGCTGGACAGCAGCCTTCCCAGCGGCACCTATCACGTCGAGTCACCCTTCTCGATATCGCCCGGCCTATTCGTAGACGCGCTTCAAAAGCTGGGTATTCCCGTGGCACGCACCGTTGCAGGCAGCCTCAAGGAGGCGCTGGAGCGGTCCGGGAAAACCGCTTTGGCGCCGGTCGCGCTCGGCTTGTTTTGGGCATCGCGAGAGCCCCGCAACATTATCTACGACCATTCCCGAACGCTGTCACGGCTGTCAGCCCACGGAGTGGAATTCACTGAGCTGTCGCACGACTGGGTATTGAGGTTCGTGAAGCGCCTGAGCGATCTGGGCCTATTCCGTCAGGCGCAGCCGGCAGCATTTAATGCAAGTGTTCAACGCAAGGAGTACAGCAGGACATGACTAACCACATGACAGTCGCGGTATCAGGCGGCACCTCTGGCATCGGCCGAGCGATAGCGCAAAACCTCGCGCAATCAGGTATTCAGGTGGCCATCAGCGGGCGTAATCAGGACAGCCTGGAGCAGATCTGCGCGGCTTCCCAGCAGCCCGGAGGCATCATCGGCGTAGCGGCAGACGTACGCGATGTCACCCACGTGGAGCAACTGTGGCGCGCGAGTGAACACAACTTCGGCGAGCCGCCGAGTGCCTTTGTGCTCTGCGCAGGTAGGGGCTTGCCCGGCTCGCTGCTCACCTCGGACCAGGCGCAATGGGAGGAGCTGATTGCTATCAATGTGCTTGGCGCGATGCAGCAATTACGCGCCGTGGCCAAAGCGTTCAGCGAGCGCGAGCGCAGCAGCGATACGGTGCAGGACATCGTCGTGATCGGCTCCACCGTTGGCCGCACGTTGTCCGCGGGCAACCCCGTCTATGGGGCCACCAAGTTCGCCCTGCATTCTCTGGTGGAGTCGCTGCGCCAGGAACTGGCCAGCAGCCTGATCCGCGTCACTCTGATTGAGCCTGGTTTCGTGCGCAGCGGGTTCCAGCAGTCCGCAGGTTACGACATGAACGCCTTCGACACGCTGGAACGTGACCTCGGCCCGTTCCTGAGCGCTGAGGATGTAGCCCGCTCCATCCGTTTCGTGCTCGATCAGCCGCCCCACGTGCATATCGATGACATCCGTCTGCGTCCCACCCGCCAGCGGGTTTGATCCTACGTATTTTTTTCCCAATGAGGACTAAAGGCATGAACGTACAAGTAAAACCGGCAAGAAGAGAAATCGCTCCGGCCATCGTCGCCACGGAATTAACGACCGACACGCTTCTCGAACTGTCGATGCGCGAGATCGGTGCCATTCATGTCAAGGGCTATTACCCGGTAGACGTTGCTGATCGGGCAGCGTCCCGGTGTATCGACCACCCGAAACTGGGCCACTACAACAAAAAGTACACCAGCAGCGTGGGACGCATCTGTACACCTCATATCGACTCGGAATGGGATCCGTTGGCAGCGCGCAAGTATCACGATGAAGCAGTGGAAAACATTCAGGACCTACGCACGCTGTTTGCTCCGCATCTGACGCCGGCCGACAAAATTCGCCTGCAATTGCAGGAGTTCTGGCCGGGCGGTGCAAACATTCAGCGCTTGCACGGACATAGCTGCTTTGTGGGAGCCATCCGGGTATTCAGGCCTTCCTCATCGCGCTTTTATCCGCATAACGACACCATCATCGAAGAGTCGGATGCGCCTGAACTGGCCGGTATTGAAGAGCAGATGGTCGCTAATATGTACTTACGCACCCCCAAGCAGGGCGGCGACCTGCAACTCTGGTTGCGCGACCCGACCCCCGAGGAAATGGTTAAAATCCGCGACGTTGAAGGCCTGCTGCCAGATGAGGTCGAGCAAGCTCCGCTGGTGATCCATCCCGATGCTGGCGATTTGATCATTTTTAGCTCGCGCATGCTGCACGCCGTTACGCCCAGCGATGAGAGTTATCGTATTGGCATGGCAGCGTTTATCGGTTGCTATGGCAGTGATCGACCGTTGACTTATTGGAGCTGAGTTTTCAGCAACGGCAGGGCGCCGCTACACCGCGCGCGTCACCTCGGCGACACTTATGAAACGATACCTGATCTTGTTTGGCTCAGATCTGCAATCACGTAGTGGCCTTGTGCGATGGATGAAAGAGGTCGGTTTCGCGGGGCCACGTGTTGGCCCCGGGTTTCTGTTCACTCCTTGGCTTGACCGCCATGAGGGGGGACGCGGGGATCTTTTCTTCGCGTTGCGCCAGCACGAAATCGACTTTGCGGTGGTACCGGGGGGCCTGACCTTGAGGCGCTTTCGCCTGTTAGCTTGCGACATGGATTCCACCCTCATCGAGAGCGAAACCATGGTGGAACTGGCCAACCTTGCCGGGGTAGGGCAGCAAGTCAGCGCACTCACCCTCCAGGCGATTACGGATCCTGGGCACGACTACGCCGCCAGCATGCGCTATCGAATCGGCCTGCTGCGCGGAACGGCGTTAAGCGATGTACACGAATTGATCGAACATTCCTGCCCGCTCGCTCCTGGTGCACGCGAGTTGATCCACGCAGCGGCAGCGGCCGGCCTTCGCAGCGCTATCGTCAGCGGCGGCTTTCAGTTGGTTGCGCAGCCGCTTCGCCAGGCACTGGGAATTGACGAGGCGTTTGCACATGAGTTGGAGATCGCCCATGAGACCCTTACCGGCACGCTACTCGGCGAGGTGATCGACGCCCAGGGCAAAGCTGACATCCTGGCCAGTCTTTGCAAGCGCAACGGCTTTTCGCCGCAGCAGGTAATTGCCGTGGGGGATGGTGCCAACGATCTGGAAATGGCCAGGTTCTGCGGCCTGTTTGTAGGTTTTCGGCCACAGGCAGCGCTGCTGCCGGCGTGCGATATCGTGCTGGACCACACTGGGCTCGACGGCATAATCCATGCCTTGGCGTGTAGCGAGCAGATTGGCAGTGAGGCGTTCCCTCACAGCCTGCATACTGAGGGTGTTGAGTGAGGAAATGCCTGAAGGCGTTACGCAAGCGTGCGGATCTGCTGATCTGCTTAGTGTTCTTGCTGCTGTGGTCGTCCGGGTTTTCCATTGTCAAAGTGGGACTGAACTACAGCAGTCCATTATTGTTTCTATGGTTGCGCTATGTGCTGGTGGTACTGGTGCTGTTGCCGCTGGTGTTCCTGCAAAAGCCCCCCTTGCCTAAAGGCCGGCAATGGCTTGGCCTTATCGCCATCGGCATGCTCATGCAGTGCGTTTACTTTGCCGGGACTTACCTGGCGATAAGTGCGGGAATTTCCGCAGGCCTTTTGGCGCTGATCGTATCGATGCAGCCGGTGCTGGTCGGTGTGGCCTCGCCGCTGCTGCGTACACCGCTGGCTCGTCCTCAATGGATGGGCATGTTGTTGGGGTTCGCTGGCGCAGCGGTGGTCATCCTGAGCAAGTCGCAAGTGGAGCGCTTCACCGCGTTGGGCATGGGCTTGGCGTGGCTGTCGTTGCTGGGTCTTTGTGGCGCCGTGCTCCTGGAGAAAACCCTGGAGCCGCAGCCGGTGCTGGTGTCGTTGACCGTTCAGTATGTGTTGGGCCTTGTGGTGGTCGCGCCATTGGTGCTGAGCCTGGAAACCACGCACCTCGTTTGGACTTGGCCGCTGCTCGGGGCGCTCGGTTATCTGGCGTTATGCAACTCGCTGCTGGCTGTGGCGCTGCTGATGTTGATGATCCGGCGCAACGAGGCGGCTAAAGTATCAGCGGTGTTTTTTTTGGTGCCTCCCTGCGCCGCGCTTGTCGCTCTCGTACTGCTGAATGAACCGATGCCAGCGCTGGCTTGGGCCGGCGTGGTGCTAGCAGCGGCTGGCGTGCGGCTGTGCACTAAGCCAACGGATGTGCAGCCCCAGGAACGGGCCTGATGATCACAAAGCCATCAATAAAAACAGAGGGTGCTGAGACGACGCTTACACACCGAAGAACAAATCGGCCTTGAATTCCTCTATGAAGATGTGCTTGCCAATGCTAAGCACAGCTAGGCTGTAAATGTCCCATTGGCTCTCCCTTTATCAGGTCTTCCATTTTGCGCCCATTACTCAATGCAATGGGCACAAGCTTGCCCTCACGACGCATGTCGATCAGGGATGTGTTGGGATGACGCTTCGATGACTGAGGTTTGGCCTATCAGTCACAGCACTTTGCCAGCTACCTTGTTTACACCCACCCCTGCGCTATCACGAGCTTCCTTGGAGCCTACGGCAAGGTTCTGAGCGATCACCCCGGCCTTGATCCCGACCCACCCCAACGCTGCGACCCAAAAAGTCGGCAGGACCAAGAACATCGTCCCGGTGACGAAGTTCAGAAGCATGTCGCCGAAGGCATTGTTCAATCCGACCATCGGATCGAAGTTATTGTGCGGCCGGTTCCATCCCCAGCCCCATCCATAGAGCGCATCAAGGATGGTGCTGTCGATCCAGCGGGCCAACTGGAGCCAAAAATCGACGAAGAACAGCGCGAACTGCACGACGCTGACCGTGACGACCATCTTGAGGTCGTAGGTGCCCACGACCAATACCAGAGGAATGCAAATCACCAACGCCATCTTGAGGAGCGCGAGCACCATGGGCAGGGCCTGGCGCACCACGTCCATTGCGGGGAATGCTGCCAGTCCCCCAACGGCCATTCCCACGTCACCTGCCGCGCGCGTCACGATGTTCGGCAAGGTCTTGTCGATCTGGCCACCGTAGTCTGTATAGACCGAGCCTTGGTTGAGTTTCTGCTGACGCGGCGAGGCGATCGCGCGAATCACCGAATCGTCCACTTGGCTGCGGCTCAGGAATCCAGCCCAGCCTGCAAGCCGAGTGAGAAGGCCGGGGTCTACCTGGCCCAGAAGCCGTGCCCGCAGGCCGTTGCTGCCATCGGCCCACCATTGCCGGCAGTTCGGGTAGCCGCCGCTAGACACATGCGCAAGCCCTGCATCGCGGTTGCTGTCGTAGGGCCAGTCCTCGCGCGGAGTGCTGGAGCGATAGATGTCGTAGTAGCCAGCCGTGTCCGTGAAGAAGCGCGAGCCGATCCAGGTGACATCATGCATCTGCTCTTCGTCGAGCTGCGGGCTCTGCATGAACAGCTTGGCACGGGCCGGCCCATAGCAGTCGTGCGTGAAGTCCGCCACCTCCTGAGCCAGCACCGGGTCGTCGATACGCGTGGCATTGATCTCCATCCGCATTTGCCGCAGATCGGTGCCGCAGGGGATTGCCGCAACAGAAGCGCCCGTGACAGCGCGCGAGAGCGCGTGGATGAAGGCCCACCACACCGGCAACTTTGCGCTTTGATTGTTGAGGGTCGAGAAGGACTGCGACCAACCTGTGTCGGCCGGCTGCGGCACGCTGACCTGGCACTGCGCGGAGCGTGAGCTGTCGTACTGGATGGTGTTGAGGTCGACGTCGATGAAAGGGATGCCAGCAAACATCACCACCACGATGGCGACGAACACTCGGTTCTCGATGCGCGCAGCCGAGAGCACGCCCTTGTTGCCTTCGTCGGCACCTTCCGTGCGGGCCTTGAGCCATTCCTGCACGATGATCGCCACAAAGGGCAGCGCAAATACCCCGCTGGATACCAACACGGCCCAGATGCCGTTATTGACGATCCAGGAGACAAGGGTGAGGTAGTACTCCAGGTAGTCGGTGGTGAAAAGCGTCATTGCCTGACTCTCCCCTTAGCCCTGTATCAGCAGACTGGTTTCCAGCGCCACGATGGCGAGGACGCCGGCGATCTCACTGCGCCCCAAACGGCGTCGCGCCTGCGCATCGGCCTCGCGCGCCAGCAGCCGGCGGCGCATCCAGATCCATCCATAGGCCGTCGTCCCGTACAGGCAGAGCCTCCACACCAGGAAATAGCCTTCCGCGGCCGCCAGCCAGCGCTCCCAACCGGTAACGCTGCCGACCATGTAGATGCCAGCAATGTTGGTGCCCACGGCAGCGGCAATGATCACCACCGTCCACATCAGCGCCTTCGCCGCGCGCCTGCTGAACAGCCAGCGCGGCCGCAGCCCAGTCATGCTCATGGCCGGACTCCCGGATTGCCCTTCTGCAACTGGTCGAGACGGTCAGGCACCGGATCACCCTCGTAGATGCCACGCGAACCCGCCGCACGCGTGCCGTGGCGCTGGATGATGGCCATCGGCGAGTTGTTGGCCAGCTCGCGGCGCAGTTCCAGCTCGGTCTTCAGGTTCTGGATCTCGCGGTCGAGCGTGTCGCTCTCGTGGTTCACGGCCTCCACCGCGAGTTCATTGGCGGCGACGTTGGGCTCCTTCTTGCCCGTCAGCAGGGTCCGCTGGAGCAGCAGAGCTTTCTCCAGCACGGACGACAGCGCCACCTCGGACGCCAGCCGCCGCGCCAGCAGGTCTTGATCGGGCTCGTCGCGTAGCGCCTCGATGACGCCGCGCGTGATGGGCAGCGAGGTGCTGCCAGCCACGCGCAGGTTCTCGAACGTCGTGTTGCGCGTCCCCGAGATCAGCTCCTGCAAGGCTTCCAACTTCGCCTCGTACTCCTCCTGGATCAGCGGCGTGAGCCCCACACCGGGCACTGTCTCGGTCTTGGTGCAGGCATCGCAGGTGCGCTGCTCTTTCTCGCCCAGGACCCGCGTCGCCCATTCAACCGCCTGTTGCGGCGAGGTCCAGGTCTGGCAGGACAGGCTTGCGCAACTCGCTTGGGCGATGGATGACGTGTCGGTCACGCTGCGGCCATTGACCAGGTTGTAGCCCGCCCGAGTGACATCGCCGACCACTCGGATGGCCGGCTGGCCCGCGCCACCGGCATTGCTGCCGCCCACCCAGGGCACGCCGTCATTGCCCCGGCGTGTCTCGGCCTGCTCGATCGCCGACACGGCATCCGTGCTAGACACCGCATCGCGCAGCGCCATGCCTTGTGCCATCTGGCTCCAGTCAAGCTGGCCGCCCGCCGTCTCGGCCATCTTCTCGGCCATGGCGCGGCACGTCAGCTTCGAGCGGTCGAAGTCCAGCCGCGCCTGCAGCACGCCATTTGTGAGCAGGTTGTACAAGCCTGGATCGGCGCGCTGGATGATCAGCGCAGGCAGGGACGCCACGGCGCTGGTGGCACTCTGGATCACGTTGCTCATGATCTGCTGAAAGCCGTTCGTGACACCGTTGAGCTGGTTCTTCAGCGTGGTCTGGATGTTCATGTCGCCGCAGATCAGGTTGCTGTTCCAGCCCGCACCGACTCCGATCGAACGCATGCCTGCCGCGCGGCCCATGGACACCGCGCTGCCACCACCAATCGAATACATGACCTCATCGCCGATGACGGGGCCGCTGGCCTGGAAGCCGTTCTGCGCCCATGCGAGGCCGCAGCCCAGGGCAAGCGCGCCGGCCAGCGCCGTGGTGCGCAGCAGGCGGCGTGCCTTGGTAGAGAGATTCATCAGTTCAGGACGCTTCATCGCCGTATCCTCAATCGAAATCGACACTGCCGAGGAACACCTGGCCCCGGCGTTCGCAGCACACATAGGGCCGCCACAGCGCCCAGGCGTAGTCGCCTTGCTGGGCTTGAGTGGTTTGAGTGGCTTGAATCAGGGAGCCGCCGCGCGGGAAGACCGTGCAGGACGAGGACAGCGTGGGCGTGAGTTCCTGCCACTTGCCGGTCGAGGCATTACCCTCCATCAGCGCGCCAGCAGGCCAGTAGCCGGGCCGCGAGTTTGCCAGCAGCGGCTGATAGACATGGACCTGCCCGCGGCGCGTGACCACATCCCCCGCGCGTTGGGCCACCACGGCACCAGCCTTGTGGTCGTCCGTCTGGTGCAGGAAGCCGCCGCGCGGATAGACGTTGCCCCAGAGGTTCGACGTCGAGCGCGCGCCGATCTCGCGCATGCCCGGGGTCAGCGCCTCCGGGTAAGCCATCTCGGGCACGTTGTAGCGCCAGGCTAGTGTGTCCAGGGTGCTGAGCAGATACGGCATGAACGCCATGCCAGCGCCCTCGCAGAAATAGCCCGAGGACGACGCGAACTGGTTGAACACCTCGCCGCCGGGATGGCCGATGACATCGGCGTTCTTGAATCGCGCGAGATTGTTCTCGTGGTCGTCGCTAGTGATGCCGTCGCCACCCGCGCGAGCTGTCGCGTTGGAGGCGCTCATCGCACGCACCTCGGTCCAAGGATTTTCGCCAGTGTTGTTGTAGCTGGAGACGACCGCATCGGGAATGTAGTGGCGCACTTTGACGGACGTGCGCACCGTGCAGCCGCTTACAGTGCAGTAGAGCCAGTAGCAGATGCCCACCACCCGGTACTCCAGGCAATCTGGCGATGCCACTGAACCGACGATGGTTGCGGTATTCAATGCGTAGCTCGCTGTGGCGCTGACCAGCAGCAGCGAGGCCACCGCGACACGCAGGCGGCGCAACGGGTCGAATGGGCGGATCACGGCTGTGTCCTCCGATGCTGTTCGATTCGCGCGATGGCACGCGCCACGTCCGGCTCGCCATAGACCACATAGCGTCGGTCCACCACGACGGCCGGGATGCTGGTGATGCCCAAGCTCCATGCGTCGGTGAGGCCTTGGTATGCGGAAGCGATGCGGTGCTGAAGGTCGGCACCGCCTTGGTTCAACCGGCGCCTGGCGATGGCTGTTGCCTGATCGGGATCGGCGGGCAGTGCCGCAGAAAGCTCAGCTTCGATCCGCGGCGCTTCGTCCAGCTCGATCAGCAGCTCGCCGCCCATGGTCCTGACCGGATGACGGCTGTCGGTGATGACCAGCACATTGGTAGCCAGTGTGGCCGGGCTGAATGCCACCAAGGACGCAGGCAGCACGACGGCTAATCCAAGGGCTCGCAAGCCTGGCGCGAACCTGAGAAAAGATGCTGGCATGTCGCGTGCCCCGGAAGTTGATCAGGGCCATAGTCAAACGCCGAACCCGATGCGACATGCACAAACAAAGCGCATCGCGGGCAACCCACATATCAGTTTATCTCGCCGCAAAGAAAAAACGGGGTCCGAAGCGAGACCCAATTCTATAAATTACAAGCGTTCATTTTAGAGCGTTCTTCGCAAGTAAAATAGAAAGGCCGAAAGAGATTAGTACAGAAAAGGCACTTGCGATTAACGACCAGCGCGCACCATTCATAGGATCAAGGCCAAGAAAGACCGCGGTCACTACGCCGCCTATCATTTGTCCTAGCAGCCTAAGAGTGGCTAGCACTCCATTGGCTCTTCCGCTTTCTTTACTTGCACTAAAGCTCAAAAGAAGCCGCAGGTTAGGAGTTTGAAACATGCCAAATCCCGCCCCAGCCAAGGCTGCAAATAGTGGCGCAAACCACGGTGTTTTGATGTTAAGAAAGCCCAAAAAAGTCACGCCCGTGAGCATAAAAAACAAGCCGGTTACCAGCAAATACGTAGGTTCTATTTTATCCGACCATAGTCCTGCTAAGTAGGCGAAAAGTCCAGAAAGCAAAGACCAGAAGAACATCACTTTGACGGAGGTGCCTAACCCCGCAATGTGCTCGACAAAGAAAAAGAAAGGTAGCGAGATCAGGGCGGCACCTTGTGAAATATAGCCAAAGAAAGTTATCAAGGTTGCAGTGATAAATGCTCCTCTATTAGAGGGCGCAGGTAGGAATTTCAACACAGAGCGTGGACTATAGGCCAGAAGAAAAAAACCAATTATCAAAGTCAACCCACTCAGCTTTATACGAGTCTGATCATGCCCAGCTGTCCCCACCATTGCAAGAGATGAAGACAGCAGAAGAAAGGAAAAAAAAACTACTGAAAAATCCCACCACGGAATCTTAACGCGTAGCTTTTTTGAGTCATTAGGGATAAACAATATTGAAAACAAAAAAACTGCAATACTGAGTATAAAATTCAGAAAAAAAATTACTTTCCATGAAGTAAATGTCAAAATTAGAGAGGCAAGCAAAGGCCCCGCACAGAATGACAAAGCTACTACCAATGCGCTAGTCCCAATCCCTCTCCCAAAGAGATGAGGAGGGTATATGTTTCTTATAATTGCTATGTTAACTCCAGCCAATGCACTTCCTCCTAGACCTTGAGCGCAGCGGAGCAATACTAGCAATTCAAAGGATGAAGTAATTGCGCAGCCCAATGAAGATAATGAGAATGTAACTACTCCCAATATATATATTGACTTGTGACCAATGATATCACCAAGGGCGGAAAATATAAGCAGTGATGCCACCATCGCAATCTGATATGCGCTGACTATGAAAATAGAATTAGATGCCGAAATTTCTAATTGATGCGCAATCCTCGGAAGAGCGACAGCTATCATTGAGGCATCAAGAATGGCCATAGCCACTCCTAATAGAATCGCCATCATGGCCACAGATCTTTGCTTGGCTGAAATGGACAAATTCATAACGTGCTTACCGTGTAAATTAGTGAATTTCTATTTGATAATGTAATCTTAGTATTTCGGAAATATCGTTGATCGGACTTTCGCCAGTTACTAAGTGTGCGCTCCATCCGCAGCTATTGGCTATGAGTACATTAGTTGTCGAATCATCAAAAAAAATAATCTCCTTTCCAGCCAAGCCTGTGACTCTTTCAACCTCTTTGAAGGAGTCGGGATCTGGCTTTTTCTTTTTCATCATGAATGACAGGAATGCATGGTCGTAGGCAAATGAAAACGTGCGGATGAAATCCCAGTGTGTTTCATTAGTGTTTGAAAACAGAAAAACTTCAATGCCAACCTCAAGCAACTTTGAAAGCATTGCAGGAGCCCCTGAAAAAGGACTGATCAATCTTTTTTCTACAAACCATTTTTCAATTGGGATGGAGTTATCTGGGTGGCCGCTGATCTTTTTTAATTCCGCAAAAAACAGCTCGGGCGCCAACTCGCCCAAGCTGTAACTATTAAGAAGCTTATCTAGTTTTGATTTATCAAGGGGGGGCGAGCCACGATGAAATTGGCGGCCCCAATTTAACCAGAACACCACCAACATCGAAACAAATAGCTCGTTTTTTTTTATTGACTTTCATCATGAGTGCTCTTCTTTCGAGAAGGTTCTCCACACACCTATTTTGCCTGTGTAAGCATCCTCAATTCTTATTCGCGTATTGTTCTTCATTGGAGAGGGGAGATTCTGGACTGGAAAGAAGTCTGCAGCAGCAATTTCTGAGTCTGGCTGCCAAGCCTCTCTAGTTAATATTTTGCATGCAAAGTAAATTACTAGATCTGACTTAAATGGGGCAGAATAAATGCCAACGAGCTTTTCAACAGTAACGCGGTATCCCGTTTCCTCAAGAACCTCACGAATGACGCCGTCCTCAGGTGATTCTCCATCCTCAAGCCGCCCGCCAGGAACCGTCCACCCATAAGGTGCGTAGTTTCTCTGCACGCAAAGAATCTGTCCGTCTTCGTTGAGGATATTAGCAAATACACCAATGGTGGTCATAATCAGATCTCCTCTTTGCTTTGGAAAAGCTGTTGACTCGCTCCAGCGAGCCACTCGCCCATGGGGCGATCGCCTTGGACATATGCCGGATTGCCATAGGCCAGCGTCCCTTCCGGAATATTTCGGGTCACGACAGAGCCCGCACCGATAAATGCATTCTCTCCAATAGTCACGTGACCCAGCAACGTAACCCCACTTCCAATTCTCGCTCCCGAGAGGACTTTCGGTGCTCTTAATATTTCGCCCGCCCGCCAGCGCATTTCATTGTCATTGATGGTTACCACTCTTGCGCCAATCTGCACGTTATCGCCTACAAAGCAATTTCCTGTGATGTGTGTAAGAGCAGATATTCTGACATTGTTCCCAACGTTTGCATCTCTCTCCAAGCATACGAGGTGTGAAATTACGCTCTTTGTCCCGATATTGGCTCTGGCTCGAATTATGGTATTGTGCCCAATTATCGAATCTGCACCAATATGAACCCCTGAGCACAATAGGGCGCCCGATCTAATTATTGCCCTTTCACCGATCACGATCGGGCCGCTGTTAAATCCGTCGTCCTCATTGGGTACAAACCGGACATCAGGCGAAACTATGGCGCCTTCGCCCACTTGTAGTAGTCCATGCTGAACTGCCTGCTCGTAATTTAATGTATTCACTACCATAATTGACGCTCCCGTGCCGGTGAAAAATCATTAACCTCGCGCCCTAAGGAAGGTCTGAATAACGCGGCCTGAGAGCGCGGAATGTCGCGTCGTTGCGGAGAGTCGCGTTTGGATCTTCGGAGTTTGGCCATTTCTGGCGCTTTCCGTGGGAAATCCCCGGGTTACAGGCGCACGCTCCCCATAGCAGGCAGTAACTGCTTTCGCTTCATCCACAGGTTTGACAGCGCAAACAACGTCAGCACCTGCGTGGTGTTCTTGGCCAGGCCGCGATAGCGGACCTTGGTGTAACCGAACTGGCGCTTGATCACCCGGAATGGATGCTCCACCTTCGCGCGCACGCTGGCCTTGAAGTGTTCCCAACGCTGTTCCCGAGCACGCTCGCGGTTGTTGCCGATGGCTTGCGTCGTCGAGGGCCTGGCGGCGATGAAGAATGCTGCCTTGCAGGTCTGCAGTTCGTCGCGTTTGTCCGCGCCGGTGTAGCCGCTGTCGCCGAACACGCTGTCTTCTTTGCCATGCAGCAACGTGTGCGTCACCGTGACGTCGGCGACATTAGCCGCTGTGCAATGGACGTGGTGCACCAACCCGGAAAACTCATCCACGCCGATGTGCGCCTTCATCCCGAAATACCACTGATTGCCCTTCCTGGTCTGATGCATTTCAGGGTCGCGCGCGTGATCGGCGTTCTTGGTCGAACTGGGTGCAGCGATCAGCGTCGCATCGACGATCGTGCCCGACCGCAGGCTCTGGCCCTTGCGCGCCAGATGCGCGTTGACCGCTTCCAGCATGCGCGCGGCAAGGCCATGGGTCTCCAGCAGGCGCCGAAAGTTGAGAATCGTGGTCTCGTCGGGAACGTTGTCCAAGCCACCGAGCCGGGCAAACCTTCGCAAGATCGGGATCTCGTGCAACGCTTCTTCCATCGCCGGATCGCTCAACGCATACCACTGCTGCAGCAAATGAATCCGCAACATCGTCGCCAGTGCGTATGGCTGTCGACCAGGGCGCCCCGACACCGGATAGTGCGGTTCGATCAGACCGAGCAAGTGCTGCCACGGAACGACCTGCTCCATCTCGGCCAGGAAGATCTCCCGGCGGGTCTGCTTACGCTTGCCCAGGCCTTCAGCGTCGCCGAACGTCAGTTGCATGGATTACTCCTCAACATGAGGCGGGTAGTGTCGCGTATCTATGGTGCGTTGTTCAGAGGTTCCCTAAAGATAAAGCGTATAGCTCTTCTCCTAGAAGCCCTCTTGCGACTTGCCCACGAAGCACATCCGTGGTGCCATCTGCGATCCGGAGTCCTAGCAGATCTCGTAATGTCTTCTCCAGGTTTGCCTCAGACGAATAGCCAAATGCTCCATGTGCAAGCATGCTCCATTGAACTGCTGCAATTGCCGCTTCTACGCTTTCCGCTTTAGCCATGGCTGCATCGACATAGCTGTATTGTTTCTGCTCTATGCGCTGAGCGGTGCTTTGAATCAGAAGCCAAGCCATATGTAGCCGAGACGCATGCTTTGCATACTCTTGCTGAAGATGTGTAAAACGCCCAATTTTTTCTGAGAATGCGTAGCGGTTTTGCAATCTATTTTTTGCATCATTCAACGCCCCTTGCGCTGCGCCTATTGCAGCAGCAGCCATTGCGCAACGCCAAAAAGAAAAATGAATGGAAAAAATAGTAAATCCCTGGCCCTCACCGCCAATTCTATTGTTGAGCGGAATCGAAATATTGTTCAGGTCAAGTTGACCCCAAGATATTCCCCGAAGCCCCATGGCCTTTATGTCAGTTACCTCAATTGCCGAATCGGATCGATTGATCAAGAATGCTGTTAGGCCTTGCTCCAAACCAATAACATTTGCGAATACGATATAAATATCTGATTGACGAAGTCGGGCCACGTACTTCTTTTGGCCGCTAATTTCATACCGATCATTTTTTCGCACTGCAGTTGTTTTAATTGAGTGCAAATCAGTTCCTCCGCCATCTTCTGTGATGCATATGGCTGCGAAACTTTTTGAGCTTGCGATATTTTCGAGTTGATTTTTGAACTGATTCGTTTTTTTTGGTGCAAGAAAGACTCGCCCATGTCCAAGTCCAGGGACGTCACGTAAATCCAGGCTCACACTCCCAAAAAATCTAAAAACATCCATAAGTCTAGGGGTGTTTAATGGTGTATTTTGACCTGACTTCTCCCATTTGTAGTCCAAAGAGGCAAGCTCCGGCACTGCAATCCTCCATGCTAGTGGATCGTGCAAGCATCCTTTGCCTTTCCACTGTTGAAGGTTGGTAGCTATTTTGCTGCTGATTGCACTGCTAAAGAATTTAGGAATCGTGATGTTCATGATTACTCTATCCAGATTAAGTAATGAAAACACCGCATGAGTGGGACGAATGTATTTAAAGCATTTGCGGTAATGGCACTTCCAAAACATATTGAAGCGACTGCTGCCAGCCTATACCCAACTCTTCATGTCATTGTGGCCTTTTTGGTCTTAATTGGCGCTGTTTTGGTCTTAAGGAAACTCTGAAGGACTTTCCCAATTTGGCAAAATCTCCGTAGACCAATCGCCTAGCTTTTCGATGATGAAACAGATGACCTTCGGCGACGCCGAATACGCCGCCAAGCGCAAGCAGACCCGCAAGGAATTGTTCCTGATCGAGATGTATCAGGTGGTGCCCTGAAAGGGGTTGACTGCCCTTATTGAGCCCTATTATCCAAAAGGCGAAGGCGTCCGTCCCGCCTACCCATTGATGGCTATGCTGCGTGTTCATCTGATGCAGAAGTGGTTCGGCTACAGCGATCCGGGGACCTGATTAGCCCTGACCATCAACTGCCTGTCGCAGGATCTGCGCCGCGCTGGGTGGATGCTGCTGTCAGCTGAAGCCAACGAGGTGGCCTGATGAGCATCTATGCCGTGCAGTTCCAAGCTGGATTGTCGATGTCTGAGTTCTTCGCGTCCTACGGCACCCAGGCCAAGTGATATCGCGCGCTCTACAAGTGGCGCTGGCCGCAGGGATTTCGCTGCCCATCCTGTGCTGGACGGGCGCGGTCGCGTTTCAAGCGGGGTGCTGCGATCTACTACCAATGCAGCGCGTGCCGGCATCAGACCAGTCTGATGGCAGGCACGATGTTCGAAGGCACCAAACTGCCGCTGCGCACCTGGATGCTGGCCTTGCACCTGTTGACCTCGTCCAAAACCAACATGGCCGCGCTGGAGTTGATGCGGCATCTGGGCGTCAACTACAAGACGGCCTGGCGGATGAAACACAAGATCATGCAGGTTATTGCCGAGCGCGAATCCATGCGGAAACTGCCGGGTTTCGTGCAGATCGACGATGCCTATCTCGGCGGCGAGCGTAATGGTGGCAAGGCCGGACGCGGATCAGAGAACAAACAAGCGTTCCTGATTGCGGTGCAGACCGATGCCACCTTCACCGCGCCGCACTTTGTGGTGATCGAGCCGGTGCGCAGCTTCGACAACACCTCGCTGCAGGACTGGATTGCCCGTCGCCTGGCGCCCGAATGCGAGGTCTACACCGATGGGCTGGCCTGCTTCCGGCGGCTGGAAGACGCCGGCCACGCGCACACCACGCTGGACACTGGCGGTGGTCGTGCCGCGACCGAAACGGCTGGTGCACGTTGGCTCAACGTGGTGCTGGACAATCTCAAACGCGCCATCAGTGGCGTGTATCACGCTATCGCGCAAGGCAAATACGCAAGGCGTTACCTGGGAGAAGCGGCCTATCGTTTTAATCGTCGATTCCGCTTGCGCGAGATGCTGCCACGACTTGCCACGGCCATGATGCAATCCACACCATGCCCAGAGCCGGTTTTACGTGCAGCGAGCAATTTTCATGGCTGAGTGTCAGGGCTAATCAGGAAGGGCTTTGCAGCGGCCGAAAGAGCTGAAAAACGAAAAGGATTGGGCAAATTTCGAGATACGTCCTTTTTTTCAAAAGTGCTGATGAGTCGATAGCCGGAAAAAATTCGGCTATTTCAGCGCATCCTTAATTATTCTGTGTATACCAGTATGGAATCGTTCGGCGATAGTTATGCGCTTAGGACGTTGTTTGGGTCGTTCAATTCAATTAGTGATTCAGACTATCACAGTGTAATCGCCTAGACAGGATCATGTCGGCAAGCGAAAGGCGTTTGGGGTGCGCCCGCAGGGAGGCCACCAGATCGGAATCCATTAGGTTCAAGAGGATTCATTGCTATCTCTTTTTATATATTAATATAACAAAAAGTTAAATTGTAATTGCTCAATAGGGGTTTTAGAGTAAACATGTATTCACCGTGGACACATGCAAATGAACTCAAGTTCGTGCCTTTCGACGGCACTCTTGCGCGCCGTCAATGGGTCGGCATGGCTAGCTTTGTCTGTGCTGCTGTTGTACGGTTTCGTCACGACCTTTGATCTCTTTGTGGTCAGTGTCACTACTTCCAACACGCAGGTCGGGCTGGGAGCGAGCTACGCGCAGATCGGTTCCATCGTGGCTGGCTACGAACTGGTCTTCGGCGTCTTGCTGGT
This sequence comes from Pseudomonas caspiana, assembly GCF_040224095.2. NCBI lineage: Bacteria > Pseudomonadati > Pseudomonadota > Gammaproteobacteria > Pseudomonadales > Pseudomonadaceae > Pseudomonas > Pseudomonas caspiana. The sequence continues at coordinate 1,527,084 of NZ_CP167995.1, forward strand.
CATCAGAGGGCGGCTTGGCGACCTGTTCGGCCGCCTCCGGCTCTTCGCCGCTGGCTTGATCGGCTTCACGCTTACATCGGCTTGGTGCGGGCTGGCACCCAATGCCGGCTTCCTGGTCGTCGCACGGGTGTTACAGGGGCTGACGGCTGCCTTGACGGCCGCCTTGTTGTTCCAAGAGGCCTATGCCTTCATCCGTGTCAACGTCGGCGGCGACCTCTTTGGCTCCGCACTTACGGGCGATGACGCAGCAGCGCGAACGAGCGAAGAGGCCTCCGTGGTGCGGATGGTCTACAACTTGGAGGCGGCCATGCCGCTACGCGTGCTGTTGCTGATTCTGGCAAAAGCAAAGCGGTCGGCAGGCTGAGGCGGAGCGGCAAGCAATGGAGCTTCGGCATCTTCGCTGCTTCTTGGCTGTGGCCGAGGAACTCCATTTCGCGCGTGCGGCCGAACGGCTGCACATTGATCAGTCCCCCCTGTCGCGGACGATCAAGGAACTGGAGGAAGACCTGGGCGCACCGTTATTTGCGCGCACCACGCGCAGCACCCGACTGACCCAGGCCGGCAAGCTGTTTCTCGAACATGTGCCGCGCGTGTTCGCAGCACTGGACCAAGCCCGCGCCAGCGTGCGCGCGGCCGCAGCGGGCTATGAGGGTCAGTTGCGTATTGCCCTGTCCAATGCTATTTCCCCAGCATGCTTGTCATCCCTCATGGTGCTGTGCCGAAAAGAAGATCCGGAAATCGCCATCTACTTCGATGAAGTCCCGCTCATCGAGCAGATTAAGGGCTTGCACGAGGATGTGTACGACGTGGGGTTCGCGCAGTCTGCCGATGTCGGCGACGGTATTGCTGCCGAGCCGGCCTGGCGCGATCCGCTGGTGGTTGCGATCCCGGCGGGTCATCCTTTGCTGGCGCATGCGCAAATTCCCCCGGAAGAAGTATTGCGTTATCCGCTGGTGATGGGCGACCCCCAGGCGTGCGAAGGCTACACCTGCCAGATCGAACGGGTATTGCGTGCTCTGGACATGGACCGACGGGTGTCCAAACGGGTGATGTCGTTCGACTTGATGATGGCGCAGGTGGCGGCCGGGCTCGCCCTGGCGTTGGTGGGTGCCTCGCAGATAGCCACCATCCGCGATTCCAACATCATTGCGCGGCCATTGGCTGGTGTTTCGCCGATGCTCACGACCTACCTCCTAAGGCGGGCTACCGATCCATCGGAGGCACTGGACCGTTTTGTTGCCCGTGTCGGTAGACTGAAAGTCCATACCAGTGAGTTCACGCGGGCTATCTGGGCATGTCGCTAGTAGTATCGGAAGGGATCTCGGGGATGGTATTGGCGGCCAGGTCGTCAGCCGACAACATGTCTATGGCCGACAGCAGGGCATCGCCTTCGACCGGCCCCTGCAGCAGGATGGCCTGACCGGTCTGGCGATCGTGCAGCCTGACCGATGGCGTCGCGGTTACACCGTTCTTCGTGGCTTCGGCGGCCTGAGCGTGGATCAACACATCCGGCCGCTCGCTCGCCAGGCACCGTTCCATAGTTGGAGTGAGATTGGGATAGCGCAAACCATCGGGTAAGCCTTTGCCGTCGCTGCGCGTATGGGCATAGACCCATTCGACAGCCTGCCAAAAGGCAGCATGCCCGCCACCTTGAGCGGCGCATTCCGCCAGACGTGCTTCGGCTGACGCAGCCGGCTCATGCGCGGCCAGCGGCATGTGCTGCCATTGCAGGGCCACGTCCGCGTTGACGCCCACCCAGCGCTTGAGCAGCGGGAAGTAGGAGCGGCAGAATGGGCATTCGAGGTCCCCATAGAGCGTCATGGTGAAACGGCCCTCGGGATTGCCCAACTGCCAGGGAGGCCCAGCCACCTGTGCGGTGTTGACCGCCACGGGAGACCGCGTCGTGGAATCGCCGGACCACCTGGACGAAAGCCAAATCAGCAATAGCGCGACCAGCGCGGCGGCCAAGCCCCAGAGCCAGCGAGGCCGCCAGCGCCTGTGGCGGAATGCCAGCACCTGTATCGGGATGGAAGGACGTCTGGGCGTCATGGTTCTCTCCGGCGGCTATTGGGGCTGTCCAGGGTCGGCGACTCAATGCCGCGCGCCTGGTCAATCTTCTCGGCCACCTTGAAGGCGGCGTCCAACTCGCTGATGCCGAACTGCTGCATGAGCTGGTAGCGCTCGGCTTTTTCCTCGGGTTCGGTTTGCGCGAGGGCGAGGTAAAGGCTCGGTGGCACGGCCCGGAAGAGCACTTCCATGTTCTTGGACAGGATGACGCCCTCGGTGAACTTGCCGGCTTCCTTGCGGGCTGACAGCATCAATGCCTTCTGCGCGGGCGAGAGTTCGCGGAAGCGCGCAATCTTCTCCACCTCGTCCGGTGGCATCGACAGGCAGATCCACCATTCGATCATGTTCAACATTGGTTCGGCGGACTTGGGCAGATCGTCCACGTTCTGAGTAGCCAGCCAGAACCAGGCGCCCAGCTTGCGCCACATCTTGGTGATCTTCACCACGTAGGGTGACAGCAGCGGATTCTTGGTGATGATGTGGCCTTCATCGGTCACGTTGACGATGGGCCGTCCGAGGTATTGGTCGCGCTCGGCGATGTTGTTGACGGTGCTGATCAGGCTGATGTAGGCGATGGAGAGCTGCGCGTTGTAGCCTTCGCGGGCATAGGTGGCGAGATCGACCAGCGTGATGTCGGCCTCGGGCCACGGCGTGCCGGGCCGGTCGAACATCTCGCCATCGTTGCCCTGGCAGAACATGTCCATTGCGTCGGCCATTTCCAGTAGGCGCACGCGCCGCGTTTCCGGCAACGTCGGGTCCTGGCCGCGGGTGCGAAGCGCGTTGCGCACGTCGCGCGTGAGTACCGTGCGCCCATCGGCCACACAGTGCTCGGCCGCATTGAGGATGCACTGACGGATCAGCGAGCGATCCGCGCGCGTCATGCGCGCCTCCTCTTTGTCCTCGCCGCCGGTGATCATGAGGCGTGCGGTGATTTCCAGCTCGCCTAGCACGTCGCGCTGCTGGTCCACCTCTGTGGCGTCGGGTGGCCGGTCCTCGTCCAGCGCATCGGCATCGAGCGTCTGCACGTCGCTCGGCGTCTCGATCAGGCGACGTGCATCAGCAAAGGGAGCCAGGCTCACGTCCACCCCGGGTGCGAGCTTCACGCGGTGGACAGTCAGTCCGAGCTTGCGCGCGAACTCGGCGAACAGCCCGAAGCTGTTGCCAGCCTCCACGATGAACAGGCGCGGCCGGTAGATCGCCGTGACCTGGTTCAGCAGGTTGTTGAGCGTGGCTGACTTGCCCGAACCCGTCGGTCCGAACAGGAAGAGGTGGGCATTCATCTGCCTGTCAAACCTGTTGAGGGGATCGAAGGTGATCGGCCCGCCGCCGCGATTGAACATCGTGATGCCGGGATGCCCTGTGCCCTGGCTGCGCCCCCACACCGGCGATAGGTTCGCGGCATGCTGCGCGAACATCAGTTGCGTGTACCACTTCTTCCGATCCAGGCCAGGGTTGTAGCAACACGGCAGCCAGCGCAGATAGCTGTTGAGCGGCGCCACCTCGTCTTCCTCGCGCACCGGCTGCAAGCCGGCGTTGAGCATCACGTTCGCGAGATCAAGGCCGCGCCGGTCCAGTTCTGCTTCATCGTGCCCACGCAGATAGAACGCCAAGCTGCCTCTGTAGAGCTTGTGCGCGCTGCCGATCATCGAGCGCGCCTCATGCACATCCTTGAGCGTCTGCTCGGACGCAAGCGTCTCGCCCACAGCCTTTCTCGCCAAATGGTTCAGGTCTGATTCGAGGACGTCCTGCGGCGTGGCGACCATCGTCAGGCACATCAACGTGTCTTCGGGCATCTGGTCGAACAGCGTGTTGATCGCATCGCCCTTGCGGGTTTCGCCGGTCAGGTGCCCCGTGCCCGGTGGCATGCGAAGCCGGTCAGTGACGAGCACGCGGTGCGGCATCCCGTCGAAATACCAAGCGCCTTGCGCGACGTCGGAACGTGGTTGCCCAAAGAACATCCGCTGGCTGAAATCCCGCCCGCTCGCCAGTTCGATCTCGCCGTCCTCAGCTTCGTCGGGGTAGCGCGCCAGCGCGAAGAAGCGCTCGCGGTCCTCGGCACCAGGACCAAGCAACTTGGGATTCGGGTTGAACCACCGCAGTAGCCAGTCGTGAATGTCTGCGGCGACCATGCGCCGGGCCTCGATGCCAGCGTTCGCCAGTCCTCCGCACAGGCGGTCGCAGACGATGTTGAGCATCTGCTCCGGGGTCTGACCACGGCGGCTCGTCTGTCCGATGGAACGGCGATAGACCACCATCCGTACACGCCGAGTCTGGCCGCGCCAGCGCAGCCGCGTGACCACGGTGTCCTCGAACAGGCCGCCCGGCTTGGCCACCGCGCGCAGGTGATGGCTGAAGAAGCGTAGGTAGAACTCGGTGAATGCCGTATCGCGGGCACTCGGCCGCACGTAGTCGCGCAGGGTCTGCATGTACTGGTCGAAGCTGGGCTCGTCCTGGGCGTAGAGCTGGAGCACCCAAGGGTTCTCATCCAGTTCATCGAAGCTGTCCTGGAGCGCATTCTCCAACGCGTCGCGGGCATGCGCGAGCCAGCCGGGTTCCCGGCCCTCGGTGCCCAACGGCACCAGCTCATAGAAGGCCGCCACCGATTGCCCGTCCTCCAGCAGCATCGACTTCGACTCGGGCAGGAACTCCACCCAGGGCAGCAGTTCCACAAAGGACGGCGCAACGTCGTACAGCGCCTGCTCGTCAGCCACGGTCGCCGGCCTGTGGCCCTGGACCGCAGCACCGGGTTCGGGCAGGCCAGCTTGGCGCAAGGCCTCGACATGGCGCAGCCATCCGTCAGACGGCTCGTCGTTTCCGTTTGCTGCGGCGGCCAGCTTGGGCCAAGGGAGTTTCCACCGCATCAGTAGTCCTCCACGCGCTCGCCCGGCATGGCGTATTGGATGCGTTGGTACAGCGGAAACACGGTGCTGTAGCCCGGAACCGGCACGGGGTCCGTGCCCGCCAAATGGGGGAATACGTACATCACCAGGTCGGGATTGGGCAGGCGCTGGAACTGGCGATAGACCTCGTTGCGCGCCGTGCGCGTGTAGCGCATCTGCTCGGCGGGTGCGGCCTGCACGTCGGCGTCGGTCAGCGGCCGGCGCAGGCTCTGGCGCGCGTCGAGCAGCAGGCGGTGAGTCACCTGGCCGGCACCACCCACCGCGCCGTCGCCGGTTTCCTGCTGCCAGATATCCATCATCGAGCGGTCGCCGTGGGTCAGCAGATCCTCCTTGCTGGTGGCGCAGCCGCCCAGCAGCGCGAGGAGGAGGGCCGACGCAAGGCCCTTAGTCAAGTTCGAGAGCATGGTTTTCTCCTGCGCGGTGATCAACCTTGCGACCTTCGGGATCGAAGTCGATGGCGAGCGGCTTGTCGAGGTGGACGGCGACTTTGGCGCCGGGCTGGACATACACTGCGGCGAATGCCTGGCCGTACAGCTTGTTGACCCAGTTCGACATCTCCTTGACACCGCCTGCGAGAATCCGGCCGACCGCTTCCTGACCGCTGATGCCCACGGTGCCAATAGAGCCGTCCGAGCCCACGTAGGACATCTGGCCGCTGTCGCTTTGGATGAGCGAGGCCACGCCGGCGCCGGCCGCCGTGATGAGGGCTTGCGAGCCGATGTACTGCTGCGCATTGCTGCGCCGCTCTCCGCCGACGCACGGGATGCCGTAGGGATCGCTGATCCAGCCCAGGCCCCCACTTTGAGCGTTCTGCTGCTGGTTGTTCTGCTGATTGCCCTCGCGGTCCTCGGGGATCGTGCGGATCGTTCCATCATGAAAGACGAAGGTGATGCTGCGCACCTGGCCGCGCACGCATGACAGCGTCCAGTCCCCCGAAGCCGTGCCGCTGAAGACCGCACCGGCTACGTCAGGAATGTCGATGCCGTTGGCGGTGAGATTGTCGGGGCCGACGAGGACTTTGAAGGGGTACGGATCGTTCACGGTTCCGTCGATCGGGACGCGGCCAATCAGCGCCGTCATCGCCACCGACCCCATGAGCGTCGAGTTCGTCGGCACGGTATAGACGGGTTTGGTGCTTTTGGCCCGGGTGGAGCCCTCACTCGCCTTCGGCACGGTTTCCGCCGTGGTGTCCAGCGTGCTCTGCGCCGGGCCGAAGCTCGTCGGGAAGTTGGTGCCGCCACCCGTGCCACGGTTGCCATTGCGTCCATCGACGGGCTTCTTATCGTCTGGATCCACCCAGCGCATGCCGCCTTCCATTCCGGCCTCGTCGCCGTCGCGCAGCCCCAGGCCCACAGGCATATCTGTATGGCCGCCCCCGCGTCCGCCGATGCTGTCCAGACGCTGCTGCAAGTCGGCGAGCAGGCCCTCGGTCTGCTGGCGTTCACTGGCCGCCTGTTGCTGGTCGCGGCGCAGGTTGGAGCGCTCGGTCTCCAGCGCCGAGTTGATGCGCTGGTCGATCGAGTTCTCGCGCTGGCGCAGGCGCTGGTTCTCCTCGCGCTGGGACTTGTTATCAGACAGCGCGGTCTGAAGCTCGGTGCGCAGTTGCTTTACCTGGGCGACGAGCGTTGCCACGGTGTCGCGCGGGGTATCGCCTGCAATGCCCAATGCCTTCATTTCTTCGGGCGTGAGTTGGCTACCCGTCTCGGCTTGCGAGGGTGCCGACGACCCTCCGCCCGAGAACAGCCGAATGCCGAAGAACAGCACCAGCAGGGCCACAGGAATCATCAGCCACTTCAGGAGTCCGTTACTGCGCATGGGGAGCCTCCTTGCCGTCCTTCGGATCCTCGACGCTGGCTTCCGGCTGCGGCAAATGCGTGGCCGGGTCGAAGCGGTGGAGGGCGGGCAAAAGCGACTGCGTGATGCCTCGCCCGCGCGTCACCAGGTACAGGACGGTGGTGTCCTCGGGCGTGCCGCGCGGGCCGAGTGCCTCATGCTGGAAGGTGGCAGTGAGGAAATCGCCTTGCAGCACGCGCGGGTCTAGCGTGATCCAGCCGGCGTCGGTGTTGGTGAGGCGCACGGCCGTCACCCATTGGTCTTCCAGCCGCCACGAGGCGAGTGCGGTGGCGCGCACCGGCAGTGTCGGCATCAAGGTGCCGAGGTCCAGGTCACGGCGCAGGTTGACCCGCATGACGCCCGGCAGCGGCTCGACCGTGCGCAGCGGTGCGTATAGGTTCTGCGCGGCAAAGCGTGTAAGGACTACCGAGATTGGCGTTTCGCGCCGGGCTGACTGCGCGGCCGCCTGGCGATTGGCCGGTGCTGGCACTTCGTCGGCATCGGTCGGCTGATCGCCGGAGCGCGCGGAGGGCACATCGCCCTCGACGATGCGCACCGGCTCCAGCGCAGGCTCGCCACCCTTGGCCGGCTCGGCAGCAATGTCCAGCAGGATCAATGCCCCGGTGTCGGTGTCTTGCAGTTGCAGCCGCGTGGGTTCGATCGGCTCGTTCGCGCGCAGATACACCGCGCCGCCCGCGCTCTGCACGCGCAGGCGCTCGCCCACACCCGCAGGCACGCCCACGCGGACGTTCCGGTCGATAAACACGATGCGTTCCTGGCCGACCTTCAGCGCCACCGCAAGCGGCATGCGTTCCCAGCGCATAACCTCCAAGGCCTGGGCGACGGGAGCCGAGGCCACGGCCAGCAGTCCCAGCAGCGCGAGTACAGGGTGCTTCATGGTGTTTCTCCTTGGGGCGCTTGCGGAGACAGGCCGCCAGCCGCTGGGCGGGAGGCTTCCGGTGCGCTGATGCGCTGGGGCGTGCCGTCGTAGCAGTCCAGTGCCAAGCCGAACGGGTTGTGCGAGGGGTCGACGTCCACCCGCGTGACTTTGATGGGGTAGCGCACCAAGGCGCGCTTGACCTGCTCGGCGCCGTAGTACTCGTCGGCGCTGATGTCCAGCGTCACCACCCAGTCGCGGTCGGAGACCACGCGCACGCGCGCGTTGGGATCATCGCCATAGCCGCGGCCAGGGATTTCATAGATGCCGCGCACGCGGTGCCGCAGTTCGCCCGTGCTGCGCCGGTAATCGAAGTCGGCACGCAGAAAGGCGTGGCAGGACGGTGTGAGGTACGGCGAAAGTGCGTGCAGGTTGCGCGGGTAGTCTTCCTCGCCATTGGTCGGCCAGCGATTCAATTGCTGGAACACGTAGAACGTGAAGGAGTAGACCGATTCGGGCGGTACCTCCCACCACTTGCGGGTGCTCCCCGAGCGCAAATCCGGTGGGACGTGGATCGTCAGGTCGCGCGGTGCGCTCCACCAGCCGCCGCCCATCACGAGGGCGAGGATCACCAGCGCGCCGGCGCCCAGTCGCAGCGTCTTGATGTGCGCCTGCAGGTGGGTGATCTCGTTCTTGAAGCGGCTCATCGCGCCCCCCTTGGCATGGACCTGCGGGTGGACCAGAAACCCGAGCGCGAGATCAGCATATGGCCGCCCACCCAGCTGGCCGCGAGCGGATGGCGCGTGGCGATCCGCCACTGCAACTGTCGGTACAGCCAGGTATCGGGCCGCCCACGCTTGAGTCGACGGAGGATGCCGCCGCCGATGAACACGCCGAGAGCCACGCCCAGGACGACGAACGTGGGCGCAAGTGCGATCGTGCGGAACATCCAGGACAGCGGCGCGCCGACCAGCAGGCCGGCGCCGCCGGACAGACCGCAGCAAATCCACAGCTCGTCGGCGGTGAGTCCACGCACAACAACGGGATGGCGGTTGAGCCGGTGCGGAAGGAACGTCACCGTCCCGTCGGCACGGACGTGCTGGTGTTCGGACATGGCCAGCCCCTTACAGGATGCCGGTGGCTTCGGTGAGCAGCCAGATGCCGATCACGAGCAGTACGGCACCGATGGCGACCGTGAGGCCGAACTGGCCCCAGGTCTTGCGACCGGTGTGGATTTCCGCGTAGGTGCCGTATGCGTGGTAGCAGACGCCGATGAACATCGACGCCACCACCAGCAAGGCCACGAGCATGATGATGTCGTAACCGTAATTGCGGATGGTCTCCATAATGCCGTTGCCGGTACCCCTGGTCGGGTTCTCCAACTGAGGCAGGCCCTGCGCGAACGACAGCGCGGGCAGCGCTGCGGTGCCAAGGGCCACCATGGCGCGTTGGGCAAGACGAGTAGTGAGGATACGGCTTTGCATGGTCAGTCCTTTCAGGTCAGGAGAGGAGGAAGAAACTCAGGACGAGGTACATCGCGACAAAGCGGATGCAGACGCCGAGGAACTGGCGCTGGTTGAGGCGGCTCTCCGACCACCCCACGTAGGCGGTTCGGATGGCCCAGACGCCCCAGACGAGCAGGACCGCAAACACGACGCCGACCAGCACGGTCGCCATCGCTGAAGGCGCGATGCCGCTGTTGACTTGAAATGCCGAGATCTGGGCACCGTTCATGGCTCGCCCTCCGCGGTCGTCCGCGGCAGCTCGGTGCGGTAGTCGCCGGCCAGTTCGGAGGAATCACGCGGCTGGGCACGCGATGGCGTGAGGTGGTCCTGGATGCCGACGCGCACGCGCGCCAGATCAGCCAGGAGACGCGGGTAGTCGAAGTGGTAGCGTTCACCCGGCGTGATGGGGGTATGCGCGGCGCTGTTCGCGACGGTGCGCTCCAGGGCATCAAGCTGGCGCAGCGCGGCGACCAGTTCCTGGCGCTGTGCCGGAGATTCGGCCAACGCCATTGGGGACTGCCCCATCAAGAGGGCCGTCAAGAGAAAAGTGGGCACGCCGCGATGCGCGGCGCGTAGCCAAGTTGAAGCCACCATCGCGCCATTCCTGTGTGTTCAGCAATGGCTTGATCGTGGAGATCAAGGCGACTTCAGGCCGCAAACAATCGGAACTCGTGGGCGACCGGATTGATGGTCTAGAGATACTTTTTGAAGCTCCCGGCGGTCAGACTCACAGCCCAGCCCAGCAAGGCTGCGCTGGGCAAGAGGATCAGCAACGGGTGCACTGAGATCGGCAGCGCGAGGTAGGTCACCCAAGGCAGCACGACCAGCGGCATCAGGCTCGCTTTTGCCCGGTGATAAATAAAGCCAGATTCCCGACCCGCACCGAATCGACGCACGTCGCGCCGCACCAGGCCGTCGATCAAACCAACGAATGCTGCCGTGAAGATCAGTGGCAGCGTGAGAACCAGGACCAGCAGACGCACGATGAAGGTCAGCGTCGTGAAGGCCGCAGCGATCAGATAGCTCTCGGTCCAGACGTAGACTTGGCTAATGTAGTAGCGAAAGTTGCGCGTCTGTCCGTTGCTTGGCGCGTGGGCGCGCTCGGCGGTCTGGCTCATCCGTTCCAACAAGCCTGAGCGCACGAACACCCATTCGTAGCCGGTATCCACCAGCTCGTGCGCCGTGCGCCCCGGCTCCTGCACGACCATGCTGCGCGTGAAGTGACTGGAGAGGTGCCCCAGTTCGGACTGCAACATCTGCTGGGAGTGGCCCCATCCCTGGTCCTTCCAGAACAGGTGCATGCCGACACACTCCACGACGATCGAAAACAGCAGCGAGCCGATCAACACCCCGAGCAGCCGAAACGGTAGCGTAAGGGTGCCGACGATCAGGCCTTGGCTCTCGTTCTGCTCTCGTTGCGCGGTTGAGGCGACGTCTCTCATGGCGAGGCCTCGTTGCCGGTGTCATCTATTGCGCCGGCGTCGGCGATGCGCACAGCGGTGACCACCTCATCAAGCAGGTCGCCAGGCAAGGCCGCGTCCTGCATAACCGAAGAGCTGGTGTACTCCCACCACTGCGTGGCGTCGGTGTAGGTCTGACGCATGTAGCCCGCGAGCTGTTGCAGATCCTGCGGCATGACCTCATCGGGGGCAGGGGCAGGCAGCGGCATTCTGATCTTCCAGAGCTGACCGCCCTGCAGCAGCGCGAAGCACTGTCCTTTGGGCAGGCCGACCACGTGCGATGGCTCGATCATAGGCACGCTGGACATACTGATACGGTCCTGGGTGTTGGACGTGAAGTCCGTCGCGCCGCGAATGTCCGAACTGTCGGTGGCGCCCGAGACGATGGTGGTGCTATAGACCTCGACTTTGGGCAGTTGCCGGGTCAGCAATTCAGCAGTGGCCGTCTCCCGGACCCGCAGCATGAACAGGTTGTTGAAGTTGCCGATAACCTGACCGGCCTTCGCGCGGTTGCCAATTCGGGCTTCAATGTCGGAGAGCGTCTGCGTGTAGGCGGTGACTTGCAGCCCGGCGCCGCCGCCCTTGTTGATGAGCGGTATGAACTCATCGCCCATCAGCTCGTTGAACTCGTCGGCATGGATATTGATCGGCACCCGCGCGCTCGCCGATGCATCCGGCAGGCCATCGTTGATCCCATGCTTGTAGATGTGCCCAGCAACCGATACCAAGTCGGAGAACATGGAGTTTCCGACCGCTGCGGCGACCTCGGCGTCGGACAACGCATCCAGGCCCACATAGACCACGGCACGCTTCCTGATCACCTGCATCCAATCGAAGATTGGCCGCGGGTCCGCCAGGTCTGAGTAGTTCGGCGCCAGGAGCTGCGCGATCTTGCCGCTGGTGAGCTTCTCCAGCAGAGGCAGAAGCGATGCGACGATCTTGTCGAAATACGTCTTGTCGTACCGGACCGCCGAGCGCAGGCCGTCGAGCACTGGATCGTAGTTGCGCGCCTGGGAGAGGTATTGCTCAAGCGCCACGACGCGCTTCTCGCGTCCGATCATGTTCCTCGGGATGTTCTTCTCGTTGAGCTTGGCCTCAATCTGGACGATCACCTCCCAGGCCTTGGGCTCGGTCTTTGCGAAGTAATGCTGGGCGTACTCGATAAACAGCGCGTCGATGTTGATGACGTGCCGCTGGATCAGCATGTAGTCCGGGCGCTGTCCCAGCTCCACCAATGCCCGCGCGATGATGTTCACGAAGCGCCAAGCGAACTCGCGGAAAGCTGCGCTGTTGCCTTCACCAGAGAGCTGACCGGCAATGCGGGTGGCGACTTCCGAGATGCGCCCGAAGCGCCCCACGGCGTTGTAGCGCGCGGAAATCTCCGGCCATCCAAGGTGAAAGATGTAGAACTCGCCTTCGCGGCCCGCGCGTTTGGCCTCGACGTACATGCGCTTCAGGAGATCAGCATCGCCCTTGGGGTCGATGACGATGACGACTTCATGCTCGCCTGCGGCGTTCTTGCGGCGGATGTCCTGGGTAACGAACAATTCAGCGAGCCGAGTCTTGCCCACGCGCGTTGTACCCAATACCAGCGAATGCCCGACGCGCTCGCCCAGCGGCAGGCTGACGTCCACTTCCTCCGGTTCGATGCCATGCAGTCGCGGGAGGCCACCCACGGGCGGCAGCGGCCGCACCGGATTGAAAGGCACATCCCAGCCCGTGAGCCCAGGCAGGCGCGAAAGCGGAAACGGCGCGAACTCCAATCTTTCTTCCAGCCGCCTTGCCAGCCGATATGCAGGAGTCGGTTCAACGTAGCGGCGGAACTCCGGCCGGTACGTCTGCATCAGCCGATGAGTGTGTTTCTGCTCCCACAGAAAGCCCTTGCCGATGAAGAGCCGCTGCTGGCTGACCGGCACGTCCTTGCTCGTCATCACATAGCGCGGCAGGCGGCGGATGTTGCGCCGGTAGCGCAGGATGATGCGGGCATCGCGGTATCGAATCGCGCCGTAGGCACTGAATGCCAGCGCGCTGCCGACGCCCATGCCCGGACTCAGCGCAAGCGACCACGGGGCCACCAAGGACAGAAACGCGGCGCCTGCACACGCTGCGACGGTGTATAGCTCCACTGCTGGGCGAAGTAGAACTTCAACCGGCTGTTTGCCCGACATGGCTTCATTGCTCGATGCTGGTGGCGGTGATCAGCGCCGGGTAGTGCCGCAGGCCCAAGCGCTCTGCCAGGTCGTCGCCTGCCACGGGGGCCATTTGCACGCCGGGAGCTAATGCGCGTAGCCGCGCCAATGCCTGCACGGTCTCGACATTGACCACCAGGCCGACCGCGCCGCGCTCGTGCAACGAGGCCGCATTGCGCCGCAGCCAGTCTTGGGAGGCCTTGTCGTCGCCGACGACCACGAAAGGCCGAAGGTCTGGTGCCTCAATCACCCGCCGCGCAACGGTACCGGGCGTGAGCTTGGCGCTGCGCACCGGCAGCATCGCGGCCTCGTCTGCGGGTGTGGCGGGAACCTGGGGCGTCGGGATCTGCGGTCGGGCAGGGGAGTTGACACGCGGTTGGAGATTCAGGGCTTCGTAGTACGGCAGCGCCGAGGTGCCGCCACCGTCCTCGACGACGATCAACGGCTCACCGGCGTGCGAGGCCAGCGGCAGACCCGCCAACAGCACGAGCAGGCCCTTCGCCGCGAGATGGGCCAGATGGGATTTCGTCATGGGGAGGTCTCCTGCCACGCGGCGAGGACTGCGGCGGTTGGGCGCTTGCCCTGCACGCGCGCGAGGTGGCGGGACACGCTGCGCCGATAGCGGGCTGCGGGCTCGCCACCGGCGGGGCGGTGGTAGCGGCCGATCGCCACCAGCCAGTTTTCGCCTGGGGTGTGCTGCTCTTGCAGGATCTCGGCGGCGATGGCGAGATTGCGGTACGGGTCGAGCAAGTCGCACGCGCTGGCGTAGCGCTGCTGGTGGTAGCCGAGGTTAATCTGGCCCAGGCCCGCGTCGATGCGCGTGTGCGGCGTGGAGCGCATGGCTTGCTGCAAACCGGCGCAGGCGTCGGCGCGGGTCGCATAGCGGCGCGATTGGCCGGCGATGTTGAGGGACCACGGCCATGGGACGACGCGCCCGTGGCGCCGGATGCCGCTCTCCTGCAAGGCCACGGCGTAGAGCACCGGCGAAGGAATGCCGGCGCTCTGCGCGGCAATCTGGTAGGCCGGCGGCGGCATCTCCTGGGCCTGGGCGGCGCAGGCGTACAGGCCCGCAGCTAGCACCACTGCACGCAGGTGCGGCAAGACGGGCATAGCGGCTACGGCTGACGCTGCCATTGACCGTTCACCTCGCGCACGGCGGCCGGCAGATCACCGGTTAGGCCCAGTGACAGCCAGCGGCCGCCGTCGTGGTTGAGCGTGATGCTGCCGCTGCGCACTCGTGCTGGATCGATCTGCGCGCGCTTGGCCCAGTCGCGGATACGCGCGTCGTCCTGTCGGCTGCCGACCATGTACAGATCGAACTCGGTGCCCGAAGTTTGCAGGCGTTGCACGAGCTGCCCGCATGCGGCGCAGCCGTCCTTGACGAACACTGCCATGCGGCCGCTTCCGCGCACTGCGCCGGCGCGGGGCTTGTCGTCAGGCAGGTTCACCCGTTGCATGCCGGGGTTCAGGCGCTGCCAGGCTTCGTCGTAGACACGTTGATAGGCAAGCAGCTTCTCGACGCGGCGCGCTTCCATTTGCACCTGCAGTTCTGCGTAGCGCCGCCGTTCCTCGTCGGTGCGGGCCTCGATACCCAGGGCGGACAGCGGGTCCAAATTGGGCGAGTAGATGCCTAGCGGCCCGTCCATCAACTCGCGATAGCGCGTCCATTCTTGCGGTTGCAGGCCCCAGTCGCTTGCTACCTTGTCGTCCGGGGTTCGAGCGACCAGCGGACGCTCCTGGCTCTGCGCATTGCGGGTCGGGGCGGTGGCCGGCTGCTGCGCCCAGGCGGGCAACTGGGCGGATGCCAGTAGGAGCGCGAGAAGGATGATCGACGGCTTCATGTAGTGTGCTCCGGTCAGGGAATCGCCACGCGACGGGTCTGGTCGCCGGCCTGGAACACGGCGGTGTTGCCCTCGACCGCCTGCAAGCGCCACGGGCCGACCGCATCACCTGGCAGCAGCACCTGAATTTGATCGGGCGTGAAGTCCGCGCTGCTCGGCGCGACGGACACGCTGCGCTGGCCAGCGCGCAATTCGGCACCGACGACGCGGAACGGAAGCGGCGGCGGTTCGGGCTTGGCCGCGGCCTTGCCCGATGCGCGCGGCTGGGCGGGTGCTGCGGCGCGCGGAACAGGCGCAGCGGTCTGGCGCGCCTTGATCTGCTCGACCTCCGCGCGCAGCGCCTGAAGGTCGTCCATGGAGGCAAGACCGAACAGTGTCTGCTCGATATGTGCGATGCGGGCGTCCAGGGCCTGGCGGGTGTCTTGCAGTCCTGCCGCCGTTGCGGCTGCCGGCCGCTGCTGCAAGGCTTGGGTGGTTTCGGTGAGCCCGGCGACCTGCGCTTGGAGGCGCTGCAGGCCGGAATCGACCTGCTTGAGGTCGGTCAGGTCGTTCATCGCTTGATAGTTCACGGCAGTGAAGACGCTCAGGCTGATCAGCCAAAGCCAGAGCAGGCTTTGCACGACTACGGCGGCAGTCGCTCGCCGGGAAGGCTGCGAGGCGTTGTTCATGATTGGCCTCCCGCGAGGGGAGACGTCTGCATCGCGTCGGCGGAAGGCGGTTCGGGCATCGGCGCGGTAGCGTCGCCGTGGATCTGCTCGAAGCAGACTTGGCGCGTGCGGTCATCTACATGCAGCTCCCAGGACGTGCCGGCCAGAGTGAGCAGCGCATTGCGCAAGGTCATGGGGCCCAGATTCAGGTGCGCCACCGGCAGCGGCAGCGCGTATAGCTCGATCACGGCGTGCGCCGTCTCGCAGAGCTGGTAGCCGCTGCGCTTGAGCACGTGCCGGAGTCCGTCGCCGACCGTGGCGCGTGCATCTGCGGGCATGGAGACATCGACGGTCTGCAGCAGCAGGTCGCGCTGCGCCGCCATCGGGGCCAGTTCCACCAGGGTGTAGCGTCCATAGCGCACGACCGGAATGAACGGCGGCGCCTCGGGTTCCGGTGCGGGCGAGGCTTCCTCGATGGCATCGGGCGCGTGCGGCGCCGCGGTCGTCGCGGTCGTCGCGCAGCCGCCAGCCAGCACCGAACAGAGCAGGCCGAGGATTCCCGCCAGCAGGCGGCGTTCGGGATGATGAAACCAGAGTGGAGAAGGGCACATAGCTCGGCGTCCTGAAACATCGAGCCCTCACCATCACCGCTAAGGACGTGTACAACAGCAAACAATGCGAATCACGCCGCGTCTGATTTGCCGGCAACGGTTCAAAAAAAACGGCCCCGAAGGGCCGTAAGTGGAGATAGTCAGGCGGCGACAAGCTGTCGGGCCAATGCGACCTCGACGGAATCACCATCCTGGTTCAGGACATCCAGCCCCGATTCGGGCACGTCGCCCGAGGTGGACTGCGATACCATGATCTTCTTGGCCATTAACTCCAAGCAGGTCATCTGCGAGGAGCCGGCGTAGCCGAGATAGATCACTCGCACGGGTTCTTTCTGCCCGATGCGCCAGGAGCGGCGTGCCGCTTGCTGGAGCGAGTACACGTTGTAGCCCGACTGCATGAACACGATCGTCGGGAAGTCCAACAGGTCCAATCCCGTCTTGACGAGTTCGGGGTTGGTGATGAGCACATCGATGCCGCGGTCCAACTGCTCGGCGATCCAGTCTTCACGGCGGCTGGCATCTACGCTCGCGCGCAGCACCGCCACCTTGAAGTCTTCCTGCTCCAGCAGCACCTTCAGGCGTGACGTGGTGTCGCGCTTGCCGGTATAGACCGTATAGGTCAGGACCTTGCGCCCCTGCGCCTTCTCCTGCTTGCAGATGTCGATCAGCTCACGCTCCTTGGGGCTGATCTCGAACTCGTGGAACTGAGCCGGGACGAACGCCAAGGTGTCGCGCGTGCGCGGATGTAACACGGTCTCCGACCGGAAGCAGCAATCCGGCCAGGCCAGCAGTACGTTGAGGACCACCCCCAACAAAGTCGTATCGCGTCGCGCCAGAGCCTGCTTCAGCTCTGCGGTCAGCCGACCCGCCAGGTCGCGGTAGGCCGCGACTTGTGCCGTGTCCATCGCGACTTCACGGAACTCCTCGTCATACGGAGGCAGGACGTTGCCACCGATGTCCTTGAGCTTGAGGAAGACCGTGAACGGCAGGATGCAGCGCAGCACGCCCTTGGGGCCGAAACCTGGGGCCTTGACCGTTCTGACACTGACTTTCGAGCCTTTCGCGGTCTTGTGCGCCGTACCTGTGCTTTCCGAATAAATATCCTTGAGGACCCCGTGGTCCCTCATGAACGCCATCGCGGCCGAGGCCATGCTGCCGCTCGTGGACGGGCGGTAACCGTCTTCGATCATCCGCCCAGGCAGGGCGCGGAACAGCAGGTAGAACAGGTCGTCGCCGTAGC
This sequence comes from Pseudomonas caspiana, assembly GCF_040224095.2. Classification (NCBI taxonomy): domain Bacteria; kingdom Pseudomonadati; phylum Pseudomonadota; class Gammaproteobacteria; order Pseudomonadales; family Pseudomonadaceae; genus Pseudomonas; species Pseudomonas caspiana. Next base: position 1,544,254 of record NZ_CP167995.1, read on the forward strand.
CGCCCATCAAGGTGCCGGTGAGGAGCAGCGTCTTGCGCGACTTCGCCGCCAGCACGCCCATGGCCTGGCCCTGGGCACTGCCGCCGTTCTTGTACTCGTGCGCTTCATCCGCGATGAGCAGGTCGAACGTGCCTTGCGGCAGGTAGCGTTTGATGAACTCGGACGGTTGGTAGCCACCTTCGCCAAACCCGAACTCCATATTCGCCATCGCCCGTTCCATGCGGGTGGCTTGGCGGTCGGAAAACACCAGCTCACCGTTGCCGTCCATGAGGTTGATGAACTCATGCACGTTGTCTCCCAACATCGAGGCGAGGAAGCCATCACCGAAGCGTTTCATGAGCTTCTGCGCGGTGACTTCCCCGATCGTGGGAATCCGTTTCAAGGCTTTGAGGACGGCCGAAGACTGGTCGCTACCGGACAGGCTTCTCGGGCGGGTCAGCGTCCACAGGGGGGCGGCGCAATGGCTGCACTTCCTGCGGTACTCCTCGGCGTCGAGTTCGATCGGATTGACCGGCTCGCCGTCGAGGTCTGTGATGACATGGCCGCAGTCCGGGCAGGCTGCCACGTCGCCGTGGCGGGTGCGCCGCCGGGTGAAGACGGACCGCCAGTGGAAGCCCATCCGCATCCGCACACGCCCAAGGACGAAGAACTCCTGGCCCGTGGGCTGCACACCCAACTGCTCGCGCAGTTTGATGAGTTTGACCAGCGTGTCGGGGCCGTTGAGTACCCAGACCCTGGCGCCGGCCACTGTCTCCTGGATCTCGCGCCGCCACTTGTAAACCAAATGCGGTGGCGAAAGAACCAGGGTGCGGCGGTAGCCCTCGGCGTTGAGAACGGCGGCCGTGGCGATGCCGACGGTCGTCTTGCCGCAACCCATCTCGCCGTTGACGATCGCGGCGCGTTCGCCACGGTCGATCAGCAACTCGGCGGCGGCATGGACGACTTCCGCCTGGGCCTCAAACAGTTTGCGCTTGAGGCTGGCGACGATGAGCTGACGGCGCGTTTGCGGCTGACCCGTATAGACCGGCGGGTTGGCGCGATTGAGGGAGTCGAGCAGTTCGTCGCCGAACTCACCAACGAAATCCTGAAGGCTCAGGGTCAAAGGGGAAGATTCCGCGTCGAGCAGTTCGCTCTGCACGGGCGTGGCTTGTGCAGCAGTAGATTCAAGATCGAGGGACATGGTGATGCTCCACAAAAAAATGGGGCATGCACCACCCCCAGCGGGGCAATGGCATGCCCCGGGTGGGAAGATCAATCTCAATCGGCACACGGCCGACTGTGGATGGAAAACGCAGGCGCTGGCGGCCTGCGGGGGAAACGTGCTCAGTCCTAGGACGGCAGCACAATGAGGGTGAAATGGCGTTTCTCATCGGTGACGATGCGAATGCTCAGATCAGGGCTGACCAAGTAGCGCGATTCCAGCAATGCACCCGATTGCAGTGCGATGCAGTTGGCGTGCCACTGCTCCTCGGTAACATCACCCCAGTCGCCACGGACGTGGCGACGAAAGTACGGAAGCGGATCCAGGCAGCCCGCGCGAACCAAGCGGTCGATGTCTGCGCTGAGGACGAGTGCGCCGGGGGTAAACAGCAGCTCCCGGCAGTACGTTTCGATTCGATGTGATGCCATGGGCTCTTCCTTGAAGAAACTTTGAGCCACGACCCCCTGGCGGAGTGAAGTGGCTCCGTCAGGTGGACGGGATGACGATGTACTGCCTTCAGATCATGTCGCGCTCTTCGGAAAGCTGGACCACCGTGGTCTGGTGGTCTTCGCTGGTCTTGACGATCAGCACCAGTTCCGGCGTGATCCGGTAGGAGGAGATCATCAGGTTGTCCTGTTGGAGTGCGACATCGTTGGCTTGGCCGGTCGCCTCGTCGATCTCTCCCCAATCGCCGCGCACATGGCGCTGCACATAAGCCAAGGGATCGATGAGGCCTCTGCGGGCCAGCCAATGCACCTTCTCGCTCAACTGCAAGGAGGCCGGTGCGAACAACGGTTGCTTTTGCGGCGCACGCCGCTGGAACAGACGTGAGAGCATGGTGTTTCTCCTTTGATGAAGTGCAGCGGGACGTCAGGCGTCCGGGGATTAGCGAATGGTCAACACCTCGCCCCGTGTCGGGGAGCCAGGCGTCATATCCCATGCGCGGATGACGGGGACGAACTTGTCGGTGAGGATCCGGGTTTCAGCGATGCAGCCGTCGTCGCGTTCGGTGAATTCCCTCTGGAGCGTCTTTTCCTTGTGGGTGTCACCTTTGACGACGAGCAGGCGCCCTGTCTTGGAACGCACCACGCCGGATATCGCGCCCGCGGCCAGGGCCAGAGCGAGATGCCAGTGGGAAAGAGCACGCGCCGGTGGACGCAGCAACTGCTGCGCGGCCCCCAGGTGCGTGTCCAGCGACGGCCAGAGGCCTTGGAGCCGACCAACCTCATCGGCGAACTGCTCCGGCTCCATCGTCACGCGGAAAAAATGCTCCGGCTCGGCCAGACTGGCGGGGACGATGTAAGGCAGAAACGGCCATTCGCTTAGCAGCTCCTCGGCTTCGACTTCGCCAAGCCCAACCTGCAGCAGCAGATTACGCATGGCCTTGACGCCATCCGGCGCCTGCTCGCGCTGGCGCATCCTGCGGCCGAAGATCACCACCTGCTTGAACTGCGTCTCCACTGCTCGGTAGATCCGAAGGTCCGTGTAGTGACGCGTCAGCCAGCCGACCAGCTCCGCGTCGAGCACATAGCTCGGAACGATGAAGACCAGCACACCGCCGTACTGCACCAGCGACAAGGTTCGCTGATAGAACAGCTTTTCGAGACGGGCGCGGCCCTGGCCCTGGTAACCGATGTTGCCGTTGACGTCCTTGGACAGGTCGCCATATGGAGGGTTGAGCCAGAGCAGCCCGAAGGACTGCTTGGAAATCATCGTGTCCATCAGGTCCGCGTGCAGGCAGTGATCGACCAGGCCGCGGGCATGGTGCGCCCGCTCCGCGTCGAACTCGACAGCGAATGCCTTGGCCTGCTCGCGCCCGAGAGCATGGGCGGCTTCGGCGATCGCCACGCCTTCGCCTGCGCAGGGATCGAGGATGCACATCGGACCATCGCTGGGCATCAGTGCGTTGAGGGCTCTTTCGAGCGTGGGTTCATCCGTGGGGAAGTACCCGGTTTTCACGAAATTGCGGGCTAGCCGCGGGAACATGAGGGCCATGGAAATCTCCTGGTTGGCGGGGATGAATGACGGAACCACGCCAAGGCGTGCTCCACGGGTGGGTCAAGCCGCTACCGCTTCCGGCGTAGAAATCTTGGCCGGATGGGCATAGGCGGTGAGCACATCACTGCGGATCAGGGAGCCCAGCGCCAGAGTCAGCGTCGGCACGTCGATGGCGAGCCGATGGCCTTCCAGCGGCCCGAGGGCGAACGGAAGGCGGGCCAGCATCTCGCGGGTTTGCAGCAGTTCCAGCACGGTCTCGCGCCAGTGATCGAGCAGCGGCAACGGGCAGGTGTCCCGCACTAGCATCCACAGGCGGTCGAGCCGGTGGGCGCTGTCGCGTGGCAGCAATGCCAGCGCGCTGGCGTTGGCTTTGTCGGGCTTGACGCAGCGCCGGTCGAACAGCCACACGTTGGAGAGAGAGCCGAACCGCGTTCGCCGATAGGCGCGCGTGACGCGCTTTTCCAGGCGATCGACGTTGCCGATGAACATCGGGACGCTGCCGCCCTGGTCAGTGATGACGTGGAACTGGTCTAGTCCCTGCTCATCGCGCCCGAGGGTCAGGCGAGCGAGGAACTGCTGGACGGCGGTGTCTCGCGCCCAGATCGACAGGAAGATCAGGTTGCCTTGGTCATCGCCGACGCAAGCGTCGGCCATCACGTCCGGGCATTCGTCAATGCGGTACAGCGTGGTGGAAGAAGTGTTTATAAACATGGTGGTGTCCTCGGATGAGCGGGAACAGCACCGCCCGTGGGGCAGGTACTGCCCCACGGGGTGGAAGAAAGTCGCTCAGTCCGGCTCGAACTGCCGAGTGTGCGGCTATGAAACTCAGTGCTAGTTCTCAGTACGAATCGCAACCGGCCGGGCAGTAACCCAGTTCGATGCCATGCGAGCAGTAGCCGTTTTCAGCATTCCAGTCCTGGGCTTCCTGCCGAGCGGCAGGTGTTGCGTAGTCCCATTTCTGAGCAATCTGCAAGGCCTGTGCGCGCTGTGATTCGGGCAATCGACCAACTTGCGTGTCGATTGCCGAACTGAAGCGTTCAACGTAGTAGTCGTGAGACAGACCGCAACCTTTCATGGCTTGTGCGGCTGCCGTCTCGCAGAGAGCCCGCCACGCGGATTCATCCAGCGCGCAACGGGGTGTATCGCAAGTGATAATGGACATGAGACCTCCAGGAAAAAAACCGGGAGCCTCCCCGCATGGGGAAGTAACCCCCGACGGGTGGATGAAGGACACCACGGATGCGGTGCTTGTGATCACGCAGGTTGCAGCTCGGCCTGTCGGCTCCACTCTTGCGTCTTGAAGTCCAGCGCGAAACCCAGCTCGCCAAGGCGGGCGATCTGCGCGCGCAGGGCGCGGCGGTCGATGGTCGAATCAAGCTTCACAGATTCGCCCAGCGGCCACAGCCCGCCGAAAAGCGTGGCGTCCGGATCTTCGGTGCTGCCGGGGGCGGCAGACGTATCGAGCGGCTGCGCATCCACACCGAACGGCGTGGTATCGACCAGCGGGTCTGCCGATGCCTGCACGGGGGCAGGTTTGGCGGGCCGGGATGCTCTGGCCGGGGTTGCCACCGGCTGCGTGCCCAGTTCCTCATCGAGGGGATCGACGTCATGGGTGGCGAAGCTGCGTGCTTCGTCACAGCTCAGTTTATCGATGCCGTTGAGCGTCATTCCGTCGAGGCTGGCGCGGATCTCAAATCGCATGCCGCCGCCGACCGGGTAGGACTTCGGGAAAATGTACCTGATGACGAACTCCCCGTCGTATTTGCCTTCGGGGTACTGCTCTAGTTCAGGGTCCTTGACCTCGAACACACCAAGATGTGTGGAGAGGCGACCGACCGGGAACGGGCCGTTTTTACCGCGGATGATGCGCAGTGTGAGCTGGCCTGGGACGACGATGGGCGATACCGATCTATCGGGCACCGATGTGACTGCCATGATGGCTCTCCTTTGAGAAACTAGGAAAAAGCGGCAAGGCCCCGTGAGGGGCCAAGCCGGATCAGAACGAAGCAACCAATGCAGGCTCCTGCTCCTCGACTGCACCTTCGGACTCGCGCTCGGCGGACTCGATAGGCTGGTCGGAAACGGTGTCGGCGGCCGTGTCGATGACGTTGTCGGCTTTGGGCGCGGATGCGTCCTCCGCCGGCGGCGCCTTGGCTTGCGTCTGGCTCGTCGGATAGACCTGGGTGCCGTCGATCTTGATCAGACCGATGTGAACCAACGTCGATTCAAGGCTCGCGGCAGGTTCCCCAGCGTGCTCGCCCTTGGTGCGGATGTACGGATCGATCTTCATGTCGTTGAGACGGAAGGCGATCAGCACCTTGCGATCCCCTTCGATGGCCTGCACGCATCGGCGAACCAGATGCTCGGCTTCAGGGATGGATACGATCGTGTCGAAGTACCGATACTCCGGTTCATCGACAGGTCCGGCCAGCGCGGCGATGGAGCACGACAGGAACGGATCGCCATCCTTGGGGGTGACGTCCTTCGGACGGTTGAGGTAGCCGATGCCGCGGGTGATCAGCTCGTGCTGTTTGATCGAAGCCAATTCGTCCCGTTCAATCAGCTCGGCCTTGAGCAGTCGCGCCTTGAGGGACGCTGCGGCCTTGCCCTGGTGCTCGCCCTTGTCGCGGATGTACGCATCGCCCCATAGGTCGCCGAGGCGGAAGCGCACCAGCGGGCGCTGCTTGGGATCGTCAACGCCGATGTAGCGCTGAACGAGCTTCTTGGCCTCGGCACCCGAGACCTTGACATCGAAGTAGCGGTAGCTTGGGTCCCTGGCGGGGCCGACCAGCGCGGCGATGGTGCATGCCAGGAAAGGCTGCGCACGGCGGCCGCCCCTGACGGGTACTTCACGAGCACGTTGCAGATAGCCGATGCCCGAGATGTGCAGATCGAAATACGATTTCTCGTTGGACGTGGTGTTCATGGTGATCTCCATTGGGAAAAGCGGAGGCACACCAAGCCACGCAAGCGGGGAAGGGTGCGTAACCCCGCGATGGGTTGATAAGGCGAAAGCATCCGCCACCGGACAGGCCGGTGGTCGCTCGCAGATGGATGCGGTGCGAGCTGGCTCGGTCACGCAGTGGGAACTGCGCCGCAACCTCGAAGACCGATGGTTGCCTGGCATGTTGCTGACAACGTCAGCAGGCATGGGGGCAGCATGGCCGGGCCTCATGTGTGGAGCAGCAATGAATCGGTAACCGAGCGCCTCCCTTTGTCCACGGCGACCAACGTCTGCCACATCAGTTACAGCGGTAGAGATGACATAACCAGAAAAATATTAATAAAATTGGCGGCTCCAACTGTGGATCGCAACACCAACGGTTGTGAAGTGGTGCAGGCGACCAGACCTGAACGACTTCACCGCCAAGTGGAGTTGCCCATGTCATCCCGCCGCCTGGATCTGGCAGAACGATACCGTCTGCATGCGTTATATGAAATTTGTATGTGGATGCGGGCCATCGCCGGCGCAGTGCCGCGTGCGCCCAGCACGATCAACCGCGAACTGCGCCGCAACCAGCACGCTTCGCTGATCATCGGCTCATTGCTGCCTGCTTGCAGAGCGATTTCTATTTTGCAGATCCGTGCTGCGCATAGCAGCGAGGAAGCAACGAAAATGCCAACGGGTTGACCCGCCAGTACTTGCCACGACAGACCGATTTCAGCACCATCACCAATGCGCACCTGCGGTCGATTGAGCAGCGGCTCTACAATCGTCCGCGCAAGATGCTCGGATTCAAAACGCTCCTTGAATAGTTGGAACGTGGTGTGGTCCCGCATCGTTGGGGGATTTTCTAAAGTTGTGGTCAGTTACATTTTCGGTAAAGTGATGCGGCGTGAGCCTCATTCTTGAGTACTCATGGCTACTATGCAGATGCTCAAGCGCAACACCCACGTTCGAGCGGAATAGTTGGTACAGACGCTTCACCGCACCCTCGGACCGCTCCGTCCGCTTCTACAAACCGACTATAAGCTACCCGCCATGCCGAGAACCGCGCATCGCCTAATCGCGTTGCCAAAATGAATAACCGCTTGTCTTAACCTACAGAGGAAGCTCGTTTTGCATACCGCCATCAAGATCGTCGCCATTAGCAGTCTTGCCCTTACGCTTGCCGCGTGCGGCAGCGCCAAAGACGCTAACAAGAGCAACTTTAGCAAGGCCATCCAGGCGTACCTGGACACTCAGAAGGGTCTGTGCGCTGCGATTCCTGCAAAGGGCTTGCCGTTCACCCTGGCGAACCAAGATATGATGGGCGGCCAGAACAAGAAGCGCGCCGATGCGCTGGTCGATGCGGGGCTGCTGACTAAGCGAGACACCGAAGTCAAAGCCATGTTCGGCAACAAGATGGAGCCGGCCACCGAATACCAAATTACTGATACCGGCAAGAAATTTCTCGTCGCCAACGGTGCAAACACGCTGGCTGCACAAGATGCCTTCTGCACCGGCAAGTACACCGTCGTGGAAGTGGACAACTTCACCGAACCCAGCGACATGATGGGCGTAAAGCTGTCGCAGGTGAACTACCGCTACAAGGTGGACGGTGCAGATGACTGGGCCAAATCGGAAGTCATGCGTGCCAATTATAAGAATTTTGCGGAGCAGACTCAGGGAGATGTACAGGCCAAGGCGGCAGTCATCCTGACCAACGATGGGTGGATGCACGAACGCCTGTTCAAGCGTGGATAAATAGCTCTGAATCCATTCAGAAAAGAAAAGCCCTTACTCAATGAGTGAAGGGCCTTTTTTCTTCTGGAATACTGCATTAATGCCTGGGCCGGTCCGGATATTCGCTCACTCGGGACATTGCCGACCGCTCGATCGCAAATCTGACTCAGCAAGCCGCGCTATGCGGAAGGCACTACCTCCAGCGACAGATGCGTGGCGGTGGCGGACAGTATCAGATCGTCTGCGGAGTGCAGCATGCGATTGAATACGCCATCCTTCGGATCGAAGTACTCCGCGAAGTCGTCGCCGCCTAGTTCGTCGCGCGCCAGTTCCCACCAGTTGTCAAACGGATCGGTGTCCGGGTTGCAGCCGACGGCATAGGCCAGCAGCTTCACGCGTCCACCCGGGCGACGCTCCCCGTGCTCGGCAAGGAAGTACACGCCTTGGTCCTTGACTAGGATGACGCGGCATTGGTTGGCGATCGCCTCCGTCAACACGGGGCGCAGGTCGGAGCCTTTGAATCGCAGTGACATGGTTGAAATCTCCTGTGTCGGATAGATAAAAGGCCCTCCACCCGAATGGATGGAGAGCCTGTGGGGCACATGGACAGAAGGGCTGTAACGCCGTGACGGCGGCTCGGATCAGCCGAAGAACCGTCTGGCTTCGGTGCGGGGCGTCATGCCGGCAGCGCCTGGCGTGGTCGAGCCGCCTTCGCTTTGATGACACTCACGTCGATCAGGCGCCAACGCCCGTCGTCGATGAGTTGCTCTAGCACTTCGCCGAGCATGTCGAAATGCACTTCGTCATGCCGATCGACCAATTCGCCGTCTCGGTGCAGCTCCACCACGTAGGTATCCCCCGCGCGGTCGTACAGCACCTTCACCTGACCCTCGAACTTCGCGGTCGAGACCGTGAAGGTGATCGCCGGAGGCGTCTCGATGATCTTGGACGGCTTCGGATCGACCCAGGAGAAATCGCGAGCGCCCGCATCGACCAGCATATGGGTAATGCGTCGGAAGCCATCGGGCGCCGGCATTTCCTCCAGTTGCTCGATGAGCTGGCCCAGCTCCATGCACTGCGGCGTGGGGATGGGAAGCTTGGCCTGCGCGGATCCAAGAAGGTGCGTCTTGACGGTGTAGGGGACGCCGTCCGACGTCATCTCGGTGCGTACTTCCGGAGTGTCCGCGCGCAGTCCGTCGAAACGGCGCCGCGCGTAGGGTTGGACATGCACATTGGCGCCTTCGGTGGGAACGACGGTCACCAGTTTGGGATCGAGCACAGCGAACTCGCTGGGCTTGAGCTTGACGACGATGGTGTCGTCCGTCACCACGACCACGCGCCCATCGAAGGGTAGGGGATCGATGGCGAAGCCCAATGTCGAAGACTGCGGCTGATCATCGAACACGCGGTACTTGAACGACCGCACGTTGCGAGGGACATGGCCTGCGACAAGCGAAGGCATCATGGATTTGACGAGGGAACGGTCCATGGGAAATCTCCTTGAGGAACAAACAAGGGATTCCCCGCCCGCAAGGGAGAGGTCCCTTGTGGGTGGCGTTGATGGACGCGGACGCGTCCTTGGAATGAAACGACCTGTGCGGTTTCCCGCACTTGCAGCCTTGAAGGTCTCGGCTGCCTGGGCATGTGTCGGCAACGCCGACGAACATGGGGAAAGGATGGCCCTGGAGTGGGCTACCTGCTCGCAGGAAACGGCACGTTGCCGCACCCATATTCCTGCGCGACGGCAAGAAAAAAGCCCCTCGAAAGGGGCTGGTGGTGGGCAGGCCTAGTACACGAAGTAGTGTTCGCGTTGACGCGGGAAGAACACGTGCTTCCACGTGTCGCCGCTTGTGTTGCCACCGTCGAACACGACCATTTCGTAGTCATCAATGTCGGCGTCCACTAGGTCGGCGCTGGCGATTTGGCGCATGTGCAGCGTGCCGCTCATGCGCGCGAACACCAGGATCTGGCCGATGGAGTCGTGCTGGTTCATGGCGTTGACGCAGGCTCCAAGCTGGTGCTCGAAGTCGGATGCGGTCGCTCACGGGCGTGTTCGTCTCGACCGTCTTCCTTAGTGCCGGCGGGCGCGTAGCGCTCTGGGCATGTTGCTGACCGAGTTCAGCGGAACATGGCGGCAGCGTCGCACCAGCCCACTCCGGCGGCCATGGGAAATCTGTACTGGCTCATCGCCCCATTGTGTCTGGGGTATTCGCTTCAGTTGTAATCCGGATAGTCCCGGCGCACCCGCTCTTCCACCGCCATAGCGAGCGGATGCGGCGGGCACTCGGGCAGCTTGCTCAGGATGGTCCAGGGCGTGTCGATCAGCAGATGGCCGGTATCGAAGTGGGGCAGGCCGTCGCGCTGGCGCAGGGCCTGCACGGCGAGCAGTTCGGCGGGGTAGACGCGATCAATGTCCTTCTCGAACTCGTAGGTGTTGCGCTCGGTGCCATCCTTGCTGCGAGCGATGTGCCAGTCGGCCGCGGCCTGCATCGCGGATTGGAACGCCGCTGCGTCGGTGCTGCGCCAGTGGTCGAGCACAGCCTGATACTCGGGGATCAGCGAATGCACCGGCCGGTAGTGGGTAGGGATGCCGAAGACCTGAGCGAACAGGAAAATCAGGAAAGCGTCGTTGGTGCCTTTGCCCCAGCCCTCGCGGCGCCATTCGTCAGGCTTCAGGGCCTGGTCCTTGTGCGCGACTTGGATCAGGAAGCGAGCACCAGCCTCGGTGGCGTCCCATTGCGAAAGCATTGCGGTGGCCGCGACCTTCATGCTGGTCCAGAACGGCAGCAGCGGTTGCCGCTCAGTGGTCCAGGCCAGGGTTACGGTGGCCTCGAAACGAAACGCGATCGAGCGCATCGCTACCGCCCAGCGCAGCGGCTGGGCGAGTTCGTCCAGGCGGCCCTGGCCGCTGAGGGCGCAGGCCTGGACGGCGTAGGTGTGGCCGGCTTGGCCCAAATCCAGCCAGACCTCGCCTCTCAACGGCCCACTTTGAGTGATGCAGCCTTCGATACGCTCCAGATACTTTGTTGGCCTTCGATCTGTGGTGAACGCCCACTCGATCCATTTGTTACAGGACTTGAATAGTTTCTTCAGCGAGGGATGCCATGTCGGCAACTGTTGGTCGCTCTTGTCGTTTGCCATCAACTCATCCTCGGGCCGCGGTGAGCCAGGTTCTGTTGCTCTGTTTCCTGGGTCAGCGCTTGTTGCTGGTTGATCTGTTGGACCTGAGCGAAGCTCTCGGCCGCCGGGCGCTGCGCAGCTTGCTCGGCTTGGACGTGGACATGGAAATCCGGGCCTCTGTCGCCGTGTGGCGAACTGACCGCGAAGATGCGCGGCGTCTCGGTGCTGCCGCCGATGCGCACCGAGTCCAGGGTCTTGCACAGTGGGTCGGCTTTGTACTCCTGCAGCAGGCTCGCGGCAATGTTGCGGCTTTCCGCGACGTTCCAGCGGCCGTCGCCCTGCACCGTGCGTAGCATCGTGTCGAATGCAGCATGGTCAGGGTGGCCGGCTTCGCCAGGGGTCAGCAGAGTGTGCTTCGGGGCGGGCTTGACCCAGGAATCCACCGTGCGTTCGATCTGCAGGCGAGGAGAGTCTGGGGTGCGGCTCAGATTGAGTTGCACCCATTTGGCGTTGATGTTTTGCGCTTCTGGACCGATCTCTCTTTTTATCCCATCGGCTATGTCATTCAATCCAGGAATTGTATTCTGTGGATTCCAATGACCTTTCGCATCAATCGCACGCTCAAGCCGCTTGGCCACGAATTGTTCCGGATCCCCGTGTTGCGCCGGCGCCATCCCCTTTGCCGAGGTCTTGATCTCGAAGAATTCTAGTTCGCCGCCGGGGTTGCGGCCGACTAAGTCGATGCCGTGGCCGGAGCGGTTTTTGATCGCGACGATGTCGCTATAGCCTTGCTTTACCAGTTCGTGGGTCTGGATGGCTTCGCCGATGTCGCCGAGCTGGCGCGTGGTGAGCCGGGTCAGGTCCACGCCCTGCGTGCTGTGGTCTAGCGCAGTCGGGAAGTCGATCCTGCCATCGAAGACATCCGGGTTGCGCTTGATGATGGCGGTGAGTTCGCGCGGTGCCAGTTCGCCGCTGCGTAGCAGGCCTTCGACATTATCAGTGGCGCGGGCGGCGCGGACCAAGTCGTCCAGGTGGCCGTCCTGGCGCGCCTGGCCGACCAGCCCGCGCAGCAATTGCTGCGCGCCTTCGCCCGCCGCACCGCCGCGCTGCGCGGCCTGGCCGACTTCTTCCAGCGCTTCGGCGTAGGCGCCGGCGCGGCCGGGCAATGCCGCGCCCCGCTCGGGTGCGAGTTCGCCCGCGTCGCGCGCGCCGGTGCCGACGCGCTCGGCACGGGCGGCATCGGCCAGACCCTCGCTGGCTTCGCCGGCTGCGCGCGGGGCGATGTCCTCCATGATTCGCGCGGCCTTGCCGAGCTTGCCCAGTTTGCTGGCCGGGACCAACGTGGCCAGGATCTCCACCCCAGCCGCGCCGGCTGCGCTGCCGACATATTCGTGCTCGCGGCCTTCGCGTTGCGCCTGCGCCAGCCCCTGCTGCCACTGCTGCAGCGCCTGGGTGGCGGCGCTGCGGGCCTGGTCGATCGGCTTGTGCGGGTCGGCGACGACCTCGGCCGCATAAATACGGACCATGCCGACCACCACATCGCGATAGTTCGGGTCGGTGACCAAGCGCGTGCCCATGCGCACCAGGTCGACGGTATCGCCGAGCGTGGACACGGCATGTCCCGCCCCGCCAGTGACGAAGCCATAGCCTTGCTGCACATTGCCGACCAGATTGTTGCCGGCCTGCGCTTCGGCGCGCAGGCCGGGCAACACGCCAGGAGCGGCCGCCGTGTCGCGGGTGCTGCGTTGCGCGGCGGCCAAGCCGTCACTGACCTGGGTATCGGCCCAGCGCACTGCGGTGCGGGTACTGTCATAGGCCTGGCCGCCGACCTCGGCCGCCTGCTCGCCCAGCCGTTCGAGCCATCCGTCGCTGAGGTTGGCCTGGTCCAGCGCGTCGGCGAAACGCTGCCGTTCCTGCGGCGTATCCAGGCGCTGGTCGATGGCGGAAAAGAGCGTGGTGCGGTCGAAGGCGGTAAAACCCGGCGAGGCCGGCAGGGCGCGCACCAGTGCGGCCGCATCTACGCTACCCAGACCTTGATGCTGCAGGATTAGGCGCTGCGCTTCGTAGGCCAGCGGATCGACGCGGCCCTGCGCGTCGGTCGCAGCCAACAGGGCAGCGATTTCGGTGGTGCTGGCCATGTGGCTGTCTCCAAGCGTGTGAGCTGTGCTCCTTCGGCCACGGTTTTAGCGCGGCGGGGCCAGCCCTGCAAGTTCCACTGTAGCGTCTGACCCAAGCAGCAGATCAAGACAGTCAATATCCTGCTAATAGCCCAAGGCTAGTGGCGCTGGGTGATGGGGAAAAAATATGAGGAACAGGGCCTTGCGGGCGCATGTTCCTCATTGGGGGGACGAGAAAGTAGTGGTATGCCGGAGAGATGCTCACCAGCCGCTGTAGTTCACCAGCAGATCGGCGATGACCTTGCGGCGTTCCAGGTCGAGACCGTCGAAATCCGACAGCCCGTGGAACTGGCAGCGCTTGAGCATGGCACCGCCATCGCGCGCGTTGTAGAAGCTGACCATGGCGGACAGGAACATGCGTTCCCCGCTGCTCAGGACGCCGAGGGCGTCGTTGATCCGCAGCACGTTGGGACGCAAATCCCATTTGCTCTTGGCCTGGTTCAGGCCTTCAGGGGCGCCCTCGCCGAACCACTCGGCGCCAGCGATCTCGACGCCACGCTTCCACGCCTCGAAGAAGGCTTGGGGCGCATCAGCGAAATGCTGCACTTCCTGCATGATCTGACCGACGATTTCCAGAGGCAGATGTGGGTTCATGATGTGGCTCCTCTAGTTGGATCAGGGATTGGCCAGCTGGGACCAGCCGCCACTTTCGAGGACACGTTGAGCCGCGGCGTAGCTGCGGAAGTACTCGCGAGATTCCCGCGAAACGGGTCCCTCGCTATTGCGTGTGCCGATGTAGTGGCCTGCGGCGCTCTGCAGGACTTCGAGCGGCAGTAACTTGCCGCAATAGATCAAAGCCAATTGGCTGAAAGAGGCTTGCTGGGACATGGATAGGCTCCTAGGAAAAGCGGGGCCCTGTCCCTAACGGGATGGCAGCTCCCGCTAGCGGTTAAAAAAAGCACCGGCATCACGAGGACGCGCGTCCGCAGACTCGATGCGATGGCGGACTGGCGGGTAGCGCGGAGAAACTCCGCGGCAGCCTGGAAACCCTGGCTGCTGGCATGGTGCTGACGGATCAGCGACACATGCGGGCAGCTTGATGTGCGAGGCGAGCCACGTCAGCCGAGAATCGGAACCCGGCACAGCCCCGATTGGCGAAAGTGGAAAAAAAGAAAGCCCCGCAACACGTGCGGGGCTGTCAGGACGGTGCGTGATGCTGGATCGCCGGAGGGATGCGGATGCAGATGCGAACTGGCGGGTGGCATGGGTGCAACCCACGGCAGCCTCGACACCCTGGCGGCTGCCGACATGTCGGCAATACAGGAACGAGAATGGCGCGGCCCGTTGGCGGCGTCGTGCATCAATCCGAAGCGATCGATCCCATCTTGTGCAAGCACTGCACCAGCCGCTGGCCTAGCCAGGCGACGCACGGCATGGCCATGGAGTTGCCGATTGCCTTGTAGCGCGGCGCGTCCGCAGCCGGCTTACCGCGATACGGAACCAGCGTGTAGTCGTCGGGCATGCCTTGCAGACGTTCGCATTCCACTGGCATCAACCGCCGTACCCGCCACTGCGACCAGTCCCTTGGAATGGGGTCATTCCAGTCATAGCGGAAATGCGCCTCGTGGTCAGGCGCCAGCACATGCCCATTGGCCCCGCTGCCCAGTTCAGCAGCCAGACCGTTCTGACGATCATGCAGGGCAACGCAGGCGATCATTGGCACGCCATACCCCGGCTTGCCGTTGGACAGCATGGTGCAAGCCACCTGTCCGTGGCCCGACTCGAAGCGCACCTTGCAGCGGTGGTTCTGCGCGAAGGCGATAGCAGGCACGACACCTGCGTTCGAATGGCTGCGGCGATGCCCGCCTGCACGCAGCGTCGGCGTCAGATCCATCGTGGCATCCGCGCCGCTGCCCTGGGCGGTGAAGGCGATAATCGGCACACCTTTGCCCGTACCGTCCTCGCTGCTGCCCTTGCCGCCGTTGGCGGTGTCGAGGGTGTGGGTGATGCTGCCGGCGACCGACTGCACCATGAACGTCTCCGTGCGGATGTCATGCTTGGGGCCAGCCGCCATTAGGCATGCGGCCACATCGACAGGGCCGATGCCTCCACTGAATCCGAACGTCGTCTTGACCTCACCGTAGGACGGTTTCAGTCCTGCGTATCCGCCTGCTGCTTCAGCGCATGGTCCAGCAGCACGGGCAGCTTCTTGCCACGGCGCGCTGCCCGCAGAAGAATCCCCGCGCAGGCCCGTGCGCTCAAAAAGTACTTCGGCGGGATCGAAACCATCTCCACCACTTGCCACAAGAAACACACGCTTGCGGCGTTGGGCGACGCCGAAATATTGAGCGTCGAGGACGCGCCAGGCGATGCGGCGCCTGGGGCCAGACACGTAACCTGCGTGCGCCCATTTTTCCCCTGGCGGTTGGAGCGCACGGCTTTCTCCGGCCAATGCGCCCAGGAAATTCCCGAAGGCGTTGCTGCGGTCGCTGAGGACGCCCGGGACGTTTTCCCAGACAAGGGTGGCCGGCGAGCGGTCATTTTGGTGACGGGCTTGGTCGATGGCATTGGCTAACTCCACATAGGCAAGGGTCAAGGCTCCGCGTGGGTCATCCAGTCCCCGGCGCGCGCCGGCCACGCTGAACGACTGGCATGGCGTGCCGCCGACCAGGATGTCGGGGGCCGGCACGGCGCCGGCGTGAACCTGGCGGGCGATCATGGTCATGTCGCCCAGGTTGGGCACGTGCGGGTAGTGGTGGGCGAGCACGGCGCTCGGGAACGGTTCGATCTCGGCGAACCACGCGGCCTCAATGCCGAGCGGTTGCCACGCGAGGCTCACGGCCTCGATGCCGCTGCACACGCTGCCGTAAAGCAGCGGCGCGCAAGGCTGAGGGTGCATATCAGCTCTCCTGTTCGTATGACCCAGGCCAATGGCCGGGCCGGGACGTTGATGGGCAGGAGAAAGGCGCCGAAGGCCGCAGGGCCTTCGGCTCGGGAGGAAAGAAGAAGCCACCCGTGGGCTGATTGGCAGTCCCGGTCGTCGGAAGAACCGTCTGCTGTCAGCAAGCACACCCGGCCCATGTCGTGGCTGGGGCCGGCATCGTCTGGCGCACATCCGCGCACAAAGGGAGCCCGTTTTTGCGCCGGCGGGCACCGGCACTGAATACCGCTGACCGAAAGGGGTCTCCCGATGGCTTGCGTGGGCGAGCAAGCCGTCGGGGGACCCTTCGCGATAGGCGGAAGAAAAGCAGATCAGCAGAATGCAAGTGACGCGATTCGTGGAGAAGTCACCTTCAGGTCCCGCGGCCGGGGACGGCTGAGCGGGACGCGCACACGGATCAAGAAGGTGTTGTGCGCTGGGCGTCCAGCAGGGCATGCGGGACACGAGTCGCGCCGCCGAAGGCGAGCACGGCTCACGGGGGGGGCGGGGTCGATCAGGAGTCTTTTCGGCCGCCACGGCGCGAGCGTGAGGCTACGCGCTTGGACGTGCCGGACTCGACCGGCAGCGTGCCTTTGCAGTCTGGATAGCAACTGCACGACCAGAACGGGCCGCTCTTGCCACTGCGCTGGCGCGTGGGTGCGCCGCACTGCGGGCAAACCGGCCCATGGGGAACCTTGATTGACAGGGACGCGCTGGCGTACTGCGTGATCAACTGCGAAATCCATGCGGCCTGCTTGCCGATGAACACGTCCAGCGTGAGTTGTCCCGCTTCGATCATGTCTAGCGCTTGTTCCCACACGGCGGTGGTCCCGGGGTCGGCAATCGCTGCGGGCACGGCGTCGATGAGGGTGAATGCCGCATCCGAGGCGCGAATCGCGCGCCCCTTCTTCATGAGATAGCCGCGTGCGATCAGGCCGCTGATGATGTTAGCCCGTGTCGCTTCGGTGCCGATGCCGACCGTATCCTTGAGCTTCTGTTTCAAGCGCGGATCCGAGACCAGCTTGGCGACGCCTTTCATGGACTTGACCAATTCGCCCTGCGTGTAGGGGCGAGATGGCTGTGTCTTGAGCGCCTTCAGATCGACATCGGCTACCTGGCATGACACGCCCTCGCGTAGCGCGGGCAGCACCTGGCTGCGCGCCGCGGTGTCGCTATCCTCCTCGGGTTGCGGTTCGGCCAACACCAGGCGCCAGCCCTTGACGACCACCTGCTTTCCTGTGGCCGTCAGCGTCTGCTGGCCGCAAGAGAGGTTCGCCACTGTGCGATCGAACTCGTGGTGAGGAAGGAACTGCGCGAGGTAGTGCGCCCGGATGAGCTTGTACACCGCCAGTTCCTTCTCGCTCATGGCCGAGAGGTTCGCCGGTTCGAGCGTCGGGATGATGCCGTGGTGCGCGGACACCTTCGCGTCGTTCCAAGCGCGTGAGCGTTGTGTGCGGTCGAGTTGGTCAATGATCGGGCGCAGCGAGAAATCGGTCTTGAGCAGGCTGTCGAGGACTATGGGGACTTCGGCAAACATGCTCTCCGGCAGGTAGCCGGAATCCGAACGCGGATAGGTCGTGGCCTTGTGCGTTTCGTACAGGGCCTGAGCGATGTCCAAGGTTTCCTGCACATCCAGCCCAAGCTGCTTGGAACACAACTCCTGCAAGGTGCCCAGGTCGAACGGCAGCGGCGGGCCTTCACGCACGCGCTCGGTTTCGACCGAGACAACCTGGGCACTGCCGGTGGCGCGGAGCTGCTGCGCCGCCTGCTGTGCCACCGGCTGCTGCAGGCAGCGGCCCGAGTCGTCGGTGCAGGTGTCGGGCGAAACCCACTGCGCGGTGAAGGCTTGGCCGCTTGTGGTCAGGTACACGTCGATGGCCCAGTACGGCACGGACACGAAGGCCGCGATCTCGCGGTCGCGGTCCACGACCAGCTTGAGCGTCGGGGTCTGGACGCGACCGACCGACAGCACTCCGTCGTAGCCGGCTTGCCGACCCAGCACCGTGAACAACCGACTGAGGTTCATGCCCACAAGCCAGTCCGCACGCGAGCGCGCTAGTGCCGAGTAGTACATCGGCAGCGTCTCGGCCGATGGCCGGAGCTTGCCGAGCGCGGCGCGAATGGACGCATCGTTGAGTGCCGACAACCACAGCCGCTCAATGGGGCCGCGGTAGCCGCACAGGTCAATGATCTCGCGGGCGATCAGTTCGCCTTCGCGGTCGGCATCGGTGGCGATGACAAGCTGTGTTGCCTTCGCCAGTAGCGCCTTGACGACCTTGAATTGCGTGGCGGTTTTCGGTTTGACCTCGACCTGCCAACGCTGGGGAATGATGGGCAACTGCTCGATGGACCAGCGCTTTAGCTGTTCGTCGTAGGCTTCGGGTGCCGCCGCCTCTACGAGATGGCCGATGCACCAGGTGACGGTGACGCCGGAACCGTTGAGGCAGCCTTCACCGCGTTGCGTGGCGCCGAGAATCCGGCCAATGTCTTTGCCCTGGGAAGGCTTCTCGCACAAGAACAGCCGCATGTCCGTCCACCCGATTTCCGTGGTTCATTGAGTTGCTGGAATCGAGGATGCCGAGCGCTACCAAGAGCAGCAGCAAACAAGCCGCATGCGGTGGCGACCACTTTCACGGGATGGAATGGCTTGGGTGGGGGTCGAGCGTGGGTGCAGATGTGCCGGCCGGAAGCTGCGATTGGCGAGAGCGCGTGGAAGTCGGTGGACTTCGATGGAGCTATCCCCTGGGGATAGCTTGGGGGTGAATGGAAGGCGGCGAAAAACTGCACCGCCGCCCTCCATGCTGGTTCACTTCCTGCGCTTCGCGTCTTTCGGCGGAGTCGATTCCTGGACTGCTTGGGGCTTCGGCTCTGCCTCCTGCGGCTTCGGACTGAGGGCCACGGACTCGATGCGGTAGGGCAGGATGCCGACGCTGCGTGCGTTGATCTGCCAGGTCTCGCGTGGCTGATCCTCGTTGTCCGTCCACGGTTCACGCTCCATGCGGCCGATGACGAGCACGCGCATGCCTTTCTGGTACAGATCCTTCCAGTGCTCGGCATCGCGGTGCCAGAGTTCGACGGGCGCCCAAAAGCCTCCGCGATCCTCGAACTCGCCATCTTTTCTTGGAATGGGGTTGTCGAAGTAAACGTTCAGGCGCAGCAGCCGGCGCGGTTCATCGTTTCCGTTGGGAAATTCGCGGTACTCGGGTGGCGAGCCGACGTTGCCTTCGCCCCAAAAATGCGTGCTCATGATGCAATCTCCGTGGTGGTTGAAATACCCGTGCCTCATCGGCCCCGGGCGCGTGTGGGGATGCCCGGCGCAATCACTGATTGCGCACTGTGGCGGGGAGGGATGTGAGCCGGTGCAGATAGACGGCATCCGCTTCGCCGGCCTTGCTTGCGCATTCCTGCGCCTGCCTGCCCAGGGTGTGAAGCACGCTGATCTGCATGTTCAACGTGATGCGCTGAAGCTCGATCGCGTGCAGATCGGCCAGCAGGTTGACCGGCGTGTTGGTGCTGGCGATCAGTTCCTGCCACAGCGCTACGCCCATGGCCGACCTGTCGTGCCTGCGCCAGCGCAGAAAGGCCGTACCTGCGCCAGTGGACTGCTGGGCCAGCTCAATGGACAGCAGGTGGAAGGGATGCCCACACGCCTGTGGCAGCACCTGCCGCTGCGCCAGGGCCATCAACTCGTCGCGCATGGCAAAGCATTGGCTGGCCCATGTGTCCAATGCCCCCTTACCTTTAAAAGGCTTTAAAAGGCCTTTTAGAGAGGCTGCGTGTTCCAGCCTCATGAAGGCCGTCTGTTGCAGACTTTGGAAGTAGAGGGTTGGCCGGTCCTGATCCTGATCGCTCATGCCGACTGGTCCCCGTCGGTGTTGGCCTCTTCGCCAGGGAGGACGGCTGCGGCAGAAATCACACTGCGCTGTTGCAGACTCTGGCGCGCGATGGGCGGCGAAAACTTCGAACGTCGCGTGCCTTCGAGTACGTCCTGCGGCAGCTCGCCAAACTTGTCCATCGCGACCCGCGCCGCCGCATTCTTCGCCGCGAAATCATCGCGGGTGCAGCCCGAGTAACGGTATTGCTGTGCCAGGCTGAAAAGGCTACGCAGCGCATGTGCGCCCTCGTTGAGCCAGCGCTCCAGTGTGCTGCGGTCGATGAGTGCGGTGTGATGGGCGAGGATCAGCTTGCGGGCGATGTCGTCGTAATCGGCCAGGAGATAGACTGCGGCAAAGCCGAGCTGGGCGTTAACGAAGAGAGGCAACTTAACCGGCTGCACGTTTAGGTTTTCGCCCAGGCTCAACGCGGCGGGGACGTCTGCCAGTGCCTGGTCCACCTGTTCGCGTAGCGATTGCAGCGTGGCCTTGGTCTGGTCGAGTTTTTCCTCGATGCGTAGCATCCACCAGTCGCTGTACGGGTCGTCCTGCTCCGAGCCGCGTTTCATCTTGTTCATCACGGCGATGTAGCCGTTCAGGCCTACGATGCCCGGTCGCCCCTCGGCGGCAGCGCGGCCATGCCAGATGCGGGAAGCGTGATGGGTATGCAGCGTCAGCGACATCGCGCTGCGCAGTGAGCCGAGATTCAATTGCAAAGGTTCATTGGTTGCCATGGTGTCCGTTCACTTTTGGAAAAGGAGCGGTCAGCATCGGCATGCAGCGGAAGGCAGTCAGTCAACAAACCGAAATTGGCCAAGCCCTGGTTTAAGTTGTGGCCGCTGCGAGCGGCACGAGCTATCCCCTGGGGATAGCTCCATGGCGCGCCAAGGAACGCTGTTCGCCAAGGACAGATCGCACACATATGATCCAGTGCATGGCATCCCGATGCCTTCCCATACCTGTTTGCCGTCCTGCACGTCCGCGCGGCTATCCCCAGGGGATAGCTCTACTGACGGCTATGGGCATCTTCTTCATGACCTTGCGGCCCCGAAAAGTCAGGCCTTACGCAGAAGCTCGCGCAGCCGTTCGATGTGCTGCAGAGCCACTTCGGTCGGAACCACGTTACGTGGTGGTTCTGGTGGTCGATCATACGCAGCAGGTACCGGTGGTGCCGTCCCGACTTGCTTGGCCCATGCATTGAACTCGCCCCGGATAGCGCGCTGGATGATGCCGAACAAATACCCTGCGGGATTGCGAATGGTCGAGCCTCGACAGCGATCCGCCCATTCATCCAGTACGGCTTGCCTCAATGGCGCATCGACCTGCTGTAACGCCACCAGTGCGCCGGCCTGCTGCTCTTCCTTCAGGCTCAGGAAGCGATCAGGCATGCGAACACCTGGCATCGCGCGCACATGCCCATGTTCACGCGCGGTAGTACGTACTTCTTTATTACTTTTACTACTTACAGTACGGTCCTGCTTCGGATTCCGAAGAACACCGTCCGGCGTGGGTTCCAGCCCTGCTTCGGATTCCGAAGAATGCTGTTCGCCATTCCGAAGAAGGTTCGAAACCCTTTCTTCGGAATCGTGGGTGGCGTCTTCTTGTGGATAACTCTCGGGGGCAGCGATGCCCTGTTGGGCAAGGCGTTCGGCAAGCACCTGCAACCGCGACGGCAACGTGCGGCCGGACAGCAGCGGGTCTTCCTCGATTTCCTTGAGGGTGTTGAGCCCCACCATCTGCACGGCCTTCGCAGAATGGCCCAGTGACTGGCTGACCAGCTCCAGATAGTCGGTGTCAAGCTGCATAGCCTCGAATGGGGTCAAGGGCTCATCGTGCAGCACATAGAGGTTGCCGAGGATGCGTCCGGTCTTGGGATCGCGGCGCCTGCGCACGAGGCTCAACCAGCGTGTCAGGCGCAACAGCGTCAAGGCACGTGCTACGGTTTCATGCGAAGCCTTTCCTGCGTTGGGCATCGATGCCAGCCAGGGGCGCAATTGCTCATAGGTGGGGAACGCCGTCACGCCGTCGTTGTTGAGCATCAGCCGGAAGACTTGCCAGGCATTACGTTCCAGTGGCGTCAACCGACGATCCAGGAACAGGCGCCGCGGCACGCTCTCGTGCCGGTTACCGCTGAAAAGGAAACCGTCCCCGCATGTAGGGATAGGAGCAGGCGCAGGCGCACTAGGTTTAGGCTCAAGGTCTTTCAGCGCACTGTCGAACAAATCGGCGAGGGCTACTGGGCCTTGGCGTGGTGTTCGCGGTGCTGTTTCATCCACGGCCATGGGTCATCCCAATCCTTGGTCGATCCATTTCTTGATCGCGGCCCAGACCACCGACAGCGGCAATGACATGCCTTCTGCCAGGTCCATGGCCGCATCGAGAATCGAGGTGTCGTCCTCCAGATCGACGTTTCTGCTGCTGGTCACGGCCTTCCATTGCCGCCACAACTCCGTGTCCTGGGCTTCGTCTAAAACGGCATGGCGCCCCTTGCGCTTGGGCAGACCAAGGACTTCGCGGCGAAGGGCGACCTCCTGATGGGTCAGACCGTAGAAGCGGCTCACCATTTCCGTACTTGCTGCCAACCTCAGCATGCGATCAACCGTGGCGATTTCCTTCTCCACGTCCTGAGCCTGCTTTAGTAGCCGAAGTAGCACTTCGCGGTTGACCGTTACGGAGCACCACGAGACGCTGGCGTTTGCCAGCACGCTGATCAGCACTGGGTGCTTGAGCGCATCAAGCTCTTCCTCACCGAACCCCATCGATTTGCAACGACGCAATTGCCCATTGCGCAGGTCGTAGAGTGCTTGGGCGATGACAGCTTGGTTGAGGGGGTGTGGTACAGACATGCTCGCCTTCCTCGTTCAAGAATCGGGAGCCCTGGCACCGGCTTCCAAATCCAGCAGGCGTCGGGCAAGCCGCAGCAACCGGAACAACTTGACCAGCGCGGTATCGCTCAATCGCTTGGTGACATCGCCTTGACCGTGTAGCAGTGCCGGCAGATCGGTGACGAATTGCCCGTAGGGGCTGGTATCGGCCGGCTGCTGACCGGACAGAGACCCCAGCAGCGCCAGCACGGCGTGTCCACGCGGCAAATGGGCCTGGGCGCTACATGCGAATCCGATGCCGTCGGGACGGTCCTCGATGAACTCTTCCAAATCCGCCTCGCCGGCGATCTCGCGCGCGAATTGCGCTATATGGATGCGCAGCCGGTCGGGCGCTTCCAGGCCGGGATCGATGTACCACACGTCGGAGATGGGATAGAGGCCACCCGCTTGCACCGGGATCGACTGCAATACGCGGGCTGAGAAGTCGGGCGGTAGCGCATCACCCAACTGGTCCGCGATCATCCGCTGGATGGACTGGAGCCGCTCTGTCGTCGGTGCCGGCGAGACGATATGCTCCTGCAGCAGCTCTCCAGCCGTTGCCGCAGGGCTTCCTGCGGATGCATTGCCAGCGGTCGCATCATTCTCGCCCGTGAGCGGGCCGCTCGCTGATCGCGCTGTAGTTGGCGAAGGCGTATCGGTGGACGGCGCCGGTCCGGCGGGCGACCGTGCGATGGCTCCTGGGTCAGGCAACGCAGGTGGTGCCGACGGCGGAGTCGGGTCGCTGACCAGCACACGGTAGCGGTTCTCGGATTCGGTCAGGTCCAAGGCCAGCACGTCGTAATTGACGCCCAGCAGTTCGGACATTTGACCGATCAGCTCGTCCTGCACCCGCTGAGGTGAGAATTCGTCAGCCTGAGTGTCGAACTGCGACAGCACCTCTTGAAAGAAGTTGTCGAAGTCCAATTGAAGGGAGCGGCCTTTGGCATAGTACTCCCAGGTGCGCTCGCAGGCCTTGCGCATGACCGACAGTCGCTCGACCTGGTGGCGGCCCAGACCGCCATAGAGCACGGTCGGAATCGCGGGCAGCAGGTAACGCACCGCATCGGCCATGCGGCTGATGTGCGACTGCTGTACGGGGTAGCCGTCGGCGACCAGGCGGCGGGCCAGTTCGGACTGGCTCAGTGTGGCGCCGCTTTCCTCTTCATAGAACTCGCGGGCTTTTTCGACGCCTAAGGCGCGCTCGATGAACGTGAGGCCGCCGCGCAGCTCGTTCTCGGCGAGGTGTCCGGTCAGCGCAACGATTTCTCCGCGCGCAGGCCAGGGCCGGAACAGGCACGATATGCGGAAGAAGCTCTCGTCCTTCGTCTCTGCCCAGAGTTCACGCAGGATCGCTAGCCTTGTATTGCCACCGTTGCGGATGATGTAGTGCGTGTCGCCAGGACGGCGTGTGATGGCTGGTGCCGCATCCAGGCCGCGCTCTCGTATGGAGGCCTTGATTTCATCGTAGGCCGAGTTGCGCTTTTTGCGGGGATCGTGGTCGTAAGGCCGCAACTGGTCCAACGTCACAACCATCGGGGTGTCGGCGATTGGGTCGCTCAATGCCGTGGCCGATGGGCCGCTGCGCTCGAACCCAGCTGCAAGCAGCTTGCCGGCCATATCCTGGGACGTCATCTCAGCCATGGCCGCGTCCCTCGGCGTTAGCAGCCCGTGCCATGTGAGCCTCGCGCTCTGCACGGCGGATCTGCGCGCGGGCGTTGAGGGTTGCCCGGTGGTCGCTTGCTGTTGAGCTGGTGTAGATAGCGGCGCAGCCGGCCTTGGTGAACTTGAGGTGTCCGCCAGGTGTGCGCTTGACGTGCCAGCCTTCGCTCACAGCAAACTCGATCAGAGCGCGCAGCCGCTTGTGGCCACGGGCCAGTTCATGTGCGTTCGCCATGAGGCCTCCCGGTTTCAAGAGGACGCGATGGACGGCCGGATACATGGACAAATCTGTCTTGCCACTCAGGGAACAATTCGCCGGCGAGCGCGCTCATGGTGTCGAGCGCGGAGGGCGCAACTCTGCCCGGTGGCTGGCGATGCTCGACACGATGCACCGGCAGGCCACGGGTCGCGGCACGCGGATAGGCTTCGATGGCCGGTACGTCGGTGTCAAGCACGCGGATGTCCGCATGGTCTTGGAACAGATCACGCAAGGCCTGCTGGATCAGCCGCGCGTTAGCGGACACGGTGTGGACGCGGTTGATCAGCAGGTTCAGCGGCGGTGGTTCGATGCCGAGGTGTCGGTACGGCGCGATGTCCTCCAGCAACTGCATGGTGCCGCGCCGTAGCTCGCGGGCTGCAAGTATTTCGGGCGTGACCGGAGACAGGGCCAGATTGGAGGCAAGCACCGCCATCTCGAGCAGAACGGAGCGCGCGCCCTGGGTGTCGATCAACACTAAGTCGTAGAGCGGCGCCAGCATCGGCAGTAGGTGTCGCAGACGCAGGCGCCCATCCGGTGCATGCAAAAGCAAGGTGCTCAACTCGCCCCGATGGTCGTTAGAAAGCACCAGATCGAGGCCCGCGATGATCGTGCGCGAAACGAGCCTGCCCAAGTCGCGCTCGTTGAATGCCAACAACTCGTAGATGCCGCTGGGGGCGCGGTGGGCCAATTCGTAGTAAGAGGACAGCGTTGGCTGCACGTCGAGGTCGAGCAGCAGAACGCGCAGCCCCGCGTCCGCGGCGAGCCCGCCGAGGTTGGCGGCTGTGGTCGTTTTGCCAACGCCGCCCTTGGTCGAGATGATGGATACAACCTGCATGGCGCTCTCCGTCTGAAGGATGGGGAAATCCGAGGAGCGGATCAGGTCCGGTTGTTGAGGCGTTCGGCGATCCATTGGTCGATCTCAACCGAATCCCAACCCACCGCACGCACGCCCAGGCGCAGCGCTTGCGGGAATTGGCGCTTTTTCATCAGGTTGTAGATGTGGGCGCGTTTGAACCCGGACTTCGCTTCGACTTCATCAAGCCGCAGGATGCGGCGCTCTTGCGGTGGCAATACAGGTGCTTGCGACATGGCGGTCACTCCTGAACGCTCAGTGGCGTTTGTTGGCGTGAGCTCCATTCAATAGACATGGCTGCGGAAAGACATTGCAAATGCAATCTCCGCGATTCCGCATACGTGCTGGAAACCGTCACGCGGCTGCGCTACGGACATCCTTCTAGACATTGGCTCCTAACTAAGGGCTGTCATGTCGTTATGCCAACGGCTCATGCCTAGAACGTGGACGGACAAGACCTAGCATCTTGCAACAGGTAGTCCTCTGTTACTCGGTGTGCGAGACTTGAACAGCTGTAGGCCCATCGACCAATGAGGAAAAGCCCGCTCGATATCGGCGCTCACGGTGCCAGCGTTATGGGGGGCAGCAAGTCCATCAAGACCGTTTCGATATGGTCTGATATCGCCACGGTTTTACAGGGCGCGCTGGCTTGCTCAAGGCCTAGTCAAACCTAGAGAAATTCAAGCATGTCATGCTTGATTCGGCATCTTGATATATCGACATAGCATCCAGTGGTGATGCGCTATGGATTGTTTGAAGCTGCTCTGTGTCGCTCACCGACGCCGGCCTGTAGGATGGCGTCGATAGGCATTGGGATCGCATCTTCGCCGGTGTGGTGCTGACCACCTTGCTGGGCGTCGGCGCCGAGCTGGCCGCACCTACTTGGAGCCGTCCTGGAGTCTCATCTCCGACCACGCCTCGCAGCAAGGGCTGGTGAAGACACTCGCGTGGAAGGACCGTTTGGCCTTGGCGCCGACGCGGATCGGTGCGCTCGCTGACTACAATCTGGCCTGGCAACGGGGCTCGGTCCTGAACCGCATCTCGGAGGAGCGCGCTGATGCTTCAGCGGCATTCGTGAAGGCTGCACGGGATGCGCGCGGCACCTTTGGCGACCAGGCTGAGCAGCAATTGGTAGGTGCTGGGTATCGTCGCCGCGACCGCGCAGGAACTCTGCGTCCACATTGGCGCGAAGGCGAGGGCACTGCTCGACTAGCATTCTGTGTCTTTCGGCGGTGGGACCACCTCTCTGCACAACGAGGACGCGGCGATCACTGCGTGCCGGGGGCGACCGTCCTGCGTGGTCTCCACGGCGATCACGAAAGGGCGCTTGCTCTCCGAGCCTCGTCCCGCCACTTGCGGGACAGCGTGAACCAAGTTGGCCAGGAGATGCACCGGCTCAACCTCAACATCCAGCCCACTCTGACGTTGCGGCCGTAACGCTTTTCTTCCACCGGGAGACTTCACGATGAGCACGATCAAAGAAGCTACGACTGGGGCCGCTTCTGAAGATCGAGAGCATCAAGCTGAGCTTCACATGCCCAGCTAGCCTGAAAACCCAGCTCGACCGATACGCAGTGCTACACGCGCAGACCTATTGCGAAGTGGTAGATGCGGCAACATTGATTCCGCGCGTGCTTTACGCCTTCATAGCGGGGGATAGGGGTTCAAAAGCGTGCTGCACGAGTGACGACCGCGTGAAGTAAGTTAGGTAGGGAGTTCCGTCATCGACGATGATTATCACATACTGATACAATGACGGAGAAAATTATCTCGGGCCCATCATGAAACGGTGCATCGTTGGTGTTCAGCGAGCAGATGGTTCACATCCTCATCCTCATCGGCTCGTAAGTGAAACACCGAGAGTTTGGTTTCCTTCTCTGGCATCGCTTGCGGCTGTGCTCTCGGACGATAACCGCCGTTTGCTACGCCTGATCCATGAGAAAAAGCCAAAGTCCCTAACGGAACTGGCCGAACTCAGTGGCCGAAAGGTACCTAACCTGTCGCGTACCCTGCGACTGATGGCGGATTACGGGCTGGTCTCGCTGCGACGTAATGTGAGAGATGTCCAGCCGACAGCATTGGCGACTGAATTCCTGGTCGTGCTGGATTGATGATGGCCATGAATGCAAGAGGGGAGACGATGGCTCGGATTTGGATGGTGCGCGGGGACGGTGGCAGCTTGTACGACATCTTTCGAGAATGCGGCGTAGCAACCGTGGGTTGGCAGTTGGCCGCCCATGCCAAGGCTGGCGTCGGACGCGAGCAATTGACCGCGCTGTACCAGTCCGCCGAGCCTCAAGCAAAACAGGGAACGGTCGTGCTGGGCGCCTCTCAGGCTTGGCGCTTTGTCAATGACATTCAATATGGCAATTGGGTCGTCAGAGCGGGTGTCAATTCCGCTAGTGATGTGACCCCTGGACCATGGGGCTGTGCGCTGATTGAGCACTACGATGCCGCCGATGCCGAGACCAAACGAGTTGTGCCGTCGAAGCGGCTTCACTGGCCAGCGTGAGTTTGAAATGAACGGCATGAGCCAAACAGCCATACAACAGTTATCCAGTCGACGCACGACAGTGCCTCCTAAATATCCCATCAAGGTGAAACCACATGGCGCAAGCTGATACCTTGGTCGCCCTGGTAAAAGCAGCCAGCAGCGGTGACCAACCGTCTTTCCGGAAGTCGACCGAAGCCTTGATTCAGGAAGAGCGCGGAAAGGGGCACCGAATCCTTGCCGACCGCCTGGAAAAAGCATTGCGCGCGTCCTCTCACCAAGCTGCCTTGTTCCAATCTTCCACTCCAATGGCGCGCCAAACGCAGACTGGAGGTGTCGCGCAGAAGGATCTGGTTGCCGAATTGACGCCAGAACGTTCGCTAGAAAGTCTGGTCCTTGCCAACGGTATCCGTGGGCAATTGCGTGAAGTTGTCGAGGAGCAGCATCGCGCAGAGTTGCTGCATGCTCATGGCTTGAGCCCTAGACACAGAGTTTTATTGGCTGGGGCGCCAGGGAACGGCAAAACATCGCTTGCAGAAGCTTTGGCATTTGAGTTGATGGTGCCGCTGATCGTAGTGCGTTATGAGTCGTTGATTGGCAGTTACCTGGGAGAGACTTCTGTCCGCTTGAAGGCCTTGCTTGACTACGTTCGGACGCGGCGCTGCGTTTTGTTTTTCGACGAATTCGAGACATTAGGCAAAGAGCGTGGCGATACACATGAAACCGGAGAGATCAAGCGCGTCGTCAGCTCTTTGTTGCTTCAACTAGATGATCTTCCCGACTATGTCGTTGTGGTTGCTGCAAGCAATCACCCAGAACTTTTAGATAGGGCTGTTTGGCGCCGTTTCCAGGTTAGGCTGGAACTCCCCCTTCCTACACGAGCCCAGTTGACTGCGTTCGTCGCCTCAATCGGCGAACGCAGCAAAGTCAATTTTGGCTTGGCAGCTGAGACCATTGCAAAGCGGCTTCTAGGCCTTAGTTTTTCAGAGGTGGAGGAGTTCTGCCTAGGAGTAGTTCGGCGAGCAGTATTGGATCAAACAGTAGATGATGCCAAAACTATTGTCTTTTCTAGGCTTGAACAATGGAAGAAACGATTGAAACCTGCCGGTAAAGAAGCATTAGACCAATAGGGCACAAGGAGGGAATATGCCTGCTGAGTACTTGCCGTTGCTGGTTTTTCCAGAAAGACGAATCCTTCAACCAGAAAAGGGGAACGGTTTTCCACCTGGCAAACAGAGCTTGCCGGGGCATGGCGCCCAGGTCGTCCGTATCGGTAGGCAGATCGAACAAGTAGAGCAAGACTTTGCACGCTACCAGGCAAGCCTAACCGGCGTCTTAGCTGGACTGGAACCTGAAATGGTTCTAGTTATCGAGATTGTTGGACGTCTTGATGACTTCAGGCAAGCCGTCGAAGCGGCTGGACTGGAGTGGTTGGGAGAAACCGAGCTCGACGACTTGGAAGCCGAAGATGATAGCTTCTACGAAGCAGATGTTGTTGGGCAACGCGTGGTTAAGCCACTGAGCGGTCGCATGTTCCTGGCCATGAGCAACATGACCGGTATGCGGGAGATCCTCTCGCTTTGGGAGCAGTGGAAAGAGAATAGAGACCTGGCTCACGGAAAAACTAAATGGAAAGCGGTCTTCGAGCAGTTAAATATGCTCCGGCGTTGGGGTATCGAGGAAGCGCTGGTCGAAACAGGAATGATCGACCGATGGCAGGATCTTCTGGATCCCATTACTCCGGACCAAACAATCACCTTTCAGATCGAGCTCTTCTATCGCAGAAGTGATCAAAATCGAAGAGCTAATGAAGCTGTAATCCGTTCGCTCTTAGAGAGCCTCGGAGGCAGAGCGATTTCTGAATTTATTGATATGCCACAGATTGCATTTCATGCGGTCAAGGCCGAGCTGCCTGCTCGCGCTATCCAGTCGTTGCTCGATCAAGTGGCCGTGGGGGGAGCGGATACCGACATCGAACTATTTAAGTTCGCCGGCATCATGTACTTCCGCCCTACCGGGCAGAGTCTGGCGGTATCAGAAGAAGGCGAAGGCGAACCTGCCATTTTTCCTCAAGGTGTCAGTGATCTTCCGCCTGTTGCGGCGCTTCTCGACGGTGCTCCGCTGCAACTGCATGAGGCCCTGAAAGACCGACTTCTGGTAGATGATGTTTTTGGCCTAGAGGCTACCTACCAACCCGGTGAGCGAAAGCATGGCACCGCCATGGCGTCCTTGATTCTGCATGGTGATCGAAGCAACCCAGAGACCGAGCCGCTGGGGCGCAAGCTGTATTGCATTCCCGTAATGCAGCCTGACCATCAGACACGTGAGAATGATGAGCACATGCCGGACGATGTTTTCTTTGAGGACCGCATCCACATTGCCGTTCGGCGCATGTTCGAAGGCGCTGGCGATGTCCCTCCGCAAGCGCCGACGGTCAAGGTTATCAACATCTCCCTTGGCGATACTGCACGAGAATTCATTCACACTCCGAGCCCATGGGCAAGGCTGCTTGATTGGTTGGCTTATCGCTATCGGGTGCTGTTCTGCGTCAGCGCGGGAAATTATTGTGAAGGGATTGATCTCGGACTTAATCAACAGCAATTCGCCGCCCTTTCCGATGGTGACAAGATAAGGGCCACCATCAAGGCGGTATCACGCAACCTCTCTTCACGGCGTTTGCTTTCACCTGCTGAAGCCATAAATGCCATCACAGTGGGTGCTGCTCACACCGATGACTCAGGGGAGGCTTATGCCCAGTTTGGGCAACGGGTCGATGTGTTGCCTTCTCAAGCATTGTTCAGCCCTGCCACCCGCCTGGGATTTGGTTTCCGACGTTCCATCAAACCGGACATCTTTATGCCTGGTGGTCGGCAACTCTACAGCGCCCCTCTGCTAGCAGCATCCACCCTATACAGCATTGACAATTCCGTCGTCGCCCCAGGCCAGAAGGTGGCGCTGGACAGTAGACAGCAAGGCGTACTGAATCATGAAGTATTCTGGCGTGGCACCAGCAACGCGACGGCGCTGGCGACGCGTGGCGTAGTACGTCTGTACGACATGCTGGACAAGCTGCGTGCTGAAGAGGGTGAAGACATTCCCGAAGCACTAATGTCGGTGCTGCTGAAAGCGCTCCTAGTTCACGGCGCCAAGCAAGACGACGAAAGCAAGAAGCATATCGAACAAGCGGTGAAGGATGCGCGTAACTCGCGTCAGTTCAAGCAGGTCACCGCGCGTTACCTTGGTTATGGTGCGGTAGATATTGAGCGCGTGCTGACCTGCACAGCGCAGCGGGCGACAGTCCTAGGGTGCGGAGAAATTCGGGAAAACGAAGTGCATGAATACGCCTTCCCGATTCCTCCCGGGTTCTCTTCCCAAAAGATCTGGCGGCGGTTGGTCGTGACCCTGGCGTGGCTGACGCCGATCAATCCGGACCACCGCAACCTCCGTGAAGCCAAATTGATGCTGGAGCCAGGCGGGGGAAACTGGTCCAGTCAGGTTCTCAAGCTGGACCGTCAGGACGGAGACCACAATCAAGTTGAGCGTGGCACCGTACAACATGAAGTGCTGGAAGGAAAAAAACAGATTCAGGCCTTCGACGACGTCCACCCAATTTTGAGTAGCGCCTCAGTTTGGAGTCCAATTCCCTACCCCGAGGAGATTGGACGTGAAGAAACGTTTTACTGACGAGCAGGTCATCGGCTTTCTGCGCGAAGCCGAAAGCGGCGTGGCGATCAAGGACCTGTGCCGGCGCCATGGCTTCAGCGAGGCCTCGTACTACCTGTGGCGCAGCAAGTTCGGCGGGATGAGCGTGCCCGATGCCAAGCGGCTCAAGGACCTTGAGTCAGAGAACGCGCGTCTGAAGAAGTTGCTGGCCGAGCAATTGTTCGAGAACGACCTGATCAAGGATGCACTGCGAAAAAAGTGGTGAGCGCACCGGCGCGTCGTACGCTGGTGCGCGAGTGGATCGGGCGTGGTGCCAGCGAGCGTCGCGCCTTGGCAGCGATCGGCATGAGCGCCAGTGCCCTGCGCTATTGCCCGCGCGAAGATCGCAATGGCGAACTGCGCGAGCGCATTCTTGCGCTGGCGCATCGCCATCGCCGCTATGGCGTGGGGATGATCTATCTCAAACTGCGACAGGAAGGGCGCATCGTGAACTACAAACGCGTGGAGCGGTTGTACCGCGAACAGCAGCTACAGGTCCGACGGCGCAAGCGCAAGAAGGTCCCGGTGGGCGAGCGTCAGCCGCTGCTGCGGCCATCGCAGGCCAACCAGGTGTGGTCGATGGACTTCGTGTTCGACCGCACTGCCGAAGGTCGGGTGCTCAAGTGTTTGGTGATCGTGGACGACGCCACGCACGAAGCGGTCGCCATCGAGGTGGAGCGCGCAATCTCGGGCCATGGCGCGACGCGCGTGCTGGATCGGCTCGCGCACAGCCGCGGTTTGCCTCACGTCATCCGAACTGACAACGGCAAGGAATTTTGCGGCAAGGCAATGGTCGCCTGGGCACATGCCCGTGGTGTGCAACTACGGCTAATCCAACCCGGCAAGCCAAATCAAAACGCCTATGTTGAATCGTTCAACGGCCGACTACGCGACGAATGCCTCAACGAGCACTGGTTCCCGACGTTGCTGCACGCGCGCACTGAGATCGAACGCTGGCGACGCGAATACAACGAGGACCGACCCAAAAAAGCAATCGGCGGCATGACCCCGGCTGCTTATGCCCAACATCTGGCCAACACCGATATCATTACCCCCGGACTCTAAACCAAGCCGCTACTCAGGGCGGGGGGATGTCGACGCGTCCGTTGCGACGGCATGGATGGCAGTCCTTGAACCTCGATGGAAGTTCTTGGACGAATTTTGTTGCATAGGGCGAAAAACAAGGCTAGAATTCAGGCCTTCGCTAATCATAGAGGCGAAGAAAGTTATTGGGAATCAACGACTTAGCGCTCTAAAGCATGACTCGTTTCCCGCTCCAGTTTATGCAGTCTTGCTTTCGGGCGAGGCTGAGTGAAACCAGAACCCAGTCTTCGGACTTGGATTTGGGCACTGAAATACACACCATGTGTTTCAGTTAGCGTGTCCCCTTCGTCTAGTGGCCTAGGACACCGCCCTTTCACGGCGGTAACAGGGGTTCGAGTCCCCTAGGGGACGCCATTGCGGGAATAGCTCAGTTGGTAGAGCACGACCTTGCCAAGGTCGGGGTCGCGAGTTCGAGTCTCGTTTCCCGCTCCATATTTAACGAAAACGCCGCTCAATAGAGCGGCGTTTTTGTTTGTGCGTTTTTTAATGCCCAGCTATCTGATTCGGAATATTTTTCTGTAGGAGCCGTCCAGGTGTCCCTGACACTGCGCTTTCGCGCAACAAACAGATATCAATGTGGGAGCGGTGCTTGCCCGCGATAAGGGCAACGCGATTTTAAAGGGGGATTGAGGTGTTCTTATCGCGGGCAAGCACCGCTCCCACAAAAAACCGCATCTATTCAGTGATTTATATCTTGTTTGATGAGAGCTCCGCGAGGCTGCGATGGCGGTGTATCAGGCAGGACGCCATCGCTGCCTCGCGGTGCTCGTGAGCTCCTACAGATCCTGTGTTTGCTGTGCAACAGCTTGGCGTCATTGGCAGAGTAAGATCCGCTGCAAGTCACCCCAATCCGAAAATCAGCGTGCAGCCGCTTCCAGCGCATCACCAAGCAAACCTTATTCCTCGCTCACATCCCGCATCAACAACCCGAATCTTAAATCCACTCCCTCGGGCACAGGGATGTAAACCGTATGGCCATCCCCCGGTGCAACGCCGATCGCTTCGCCTTCGAGGTTCTGCAAGTACCCCAGATCGAAGTGGAGGTTGCCGCCAGGCGTCATCAGTTCGAGGTTGTCGTCCAGATGGAAGCGGTTTTTGACTCGGACTTCAGCCAGTCCATTGCGTCTTTCGCCGGTCAGTTCGCCAACGAACTGCTGCTTCTCCGAAACTGAGCTGCCGTTCTGATAGTTCTGATATTCATCGTGCACATGCCTGCGCAGGAAGCCTTCGGTGTAGCCGCGTTGCGCCAGGGATTCCAGATCGCCCATCAGGCTGCGGTCGAATTCACGACCGGCTACCGCGTCGTCGATGGCGCGGCGGTAAACCTGAGTGGTACGCGCGCAATAGAAGTGGGATTTGGTTCGGCCTTCAATTTTCAGTGAGTGCACGCCCATTTGAGTCAGGCGGTCGACATGCTGCACAGCGCGCAGGTCTTTGGAGTTCATGATGTAAGTGCCGTGCTCATCCTCGAAGGCGGGCATCAGTTCGCCTGGGCGATTGGCTTCCTGCAGCAGAAACACCTGATCAGTCGGCGTGCCTTCGCCGAGTGTCGGTTCTGGCTGGAAGGTCTGCACAATGTCGCCGAGCTGATTTTCCGTCGCTTCCTGAGCTGAATATTTCCAGCGGCAGGCATTGGTGCAACTGCCCTGATTGGCGTCGCGCTTGTTGATGTAGCCCGACAGCAGGCAGCGCCCGGAGTAGGCCATGCACAGTGCTCCGTGGACAAAAACTTCCAGCTGCATGGTTGGCACTTGCTTGCGGATTTCGTCAATCTCTTCGAGCGACAGTTCGCGGGACAGGATGATTCGACTCACGCCCTGTAGCTGCCAGAATTCAACGCTGGCCCAGTTCACCGTATTGGCCTGCACCGACAAGTGAATCGGCATTTGCGGGAAGTGGCGACGGACCAGCATGATCAGGCCCGGATCGGACATGATCAGCGCATCTGGCGCCATGGCGATTACCGGTTCCAGATCTTTCAGGAAGGTCTTCAGCTTGGCGTTGTGCGGCGCGATGTTCACCACGACGTAGAAGCGTTTGCCCTGCGCGTGCGCTTCCTGAATACCTATCGCCAAAGTCGCGTGATCAAATTCGTTGTTGCGCACGCGCAGGCTATAGCGTGGCTGACCTGCGTAAACCGCATCGGCGCCATACGCGAAGGCGTACCGCATGTTTTTCAGGGTTCCGGCTGGGGCCAGCAGTTCAGGAGCCATTACGTCTGGAGCATGGCGAGTAGCAGTGGAGGGCGCAGCAGCAAGGTTTGGCATAGGGAGGCGTCGGTCACGAAATCGACGAGGGTAATCGACCTGGCTGAGGCTTTTATTGATCTGGATCCATGCTGGCCCATCCTTCAGGTAAAGAAGTTTCTGCACTCATATAAAGCCGATGGCGCTGTGTTTGCACCATGCGGAAGCGCTAGATGATGGGGCACGGCGTTTCGATAACCCTCTATACCCGCATCTACAGTCGGGTTTTACGCGGGTTTACCCGATTTGCACGCAGGCTGGCACAAACGCTGCATCACCCTCGTCAGGTCCACCGCGAATTTAGTCGAGTGGGCAGCCCCGTCGGTCAACGAAGATCGATCAGCCAACAAGGCCAGGGCAATAGAGGTGGATCGGGCATAGAGGCCAGGTTAACCACCAAACGAACAGGCAAAGGCGCCTGAAACCGCAAGGTTTCAGGCGCTTTTTTTTGCTTTTTATTCCGTGATTGGCTTTGGTCGGGTGCTATCCATGAACACCAATATTGATCCTTCGAACTCGCTGCAAACCCTGATCGTGATCGGCAATGGCATGGTCGGACACCACTGTGTCGAGCAGTTGATCGCCGGTGGCGCACTGCAACACTATCAATTGCACGTGTTCGGCGAAGAGCAGATGCGTGCCTATGACCGGGTGCATCTGTCCGAGTATTTCACCGGCCGCGATGCAGAGTCGTTGGCGCTTTCCGATGCTGCGCTGTATCAGACGCCCGGCGTCACGCTGCACCTGGGCACTCAAGTGCTGGAAATTGACCGCGAAGGTCACACCATCATCACCGCCACCGGCAGCTTGCATTACGACAAGCTGGTGCTGGCCACCGGTTCCTACCCGTTTGTGCCGCCGATTGAAGGCGCTCATGGTGATTCGCGCCTGGTTTACCGCACCCTCGAAGATCTGGATGCGATCCGCACTGCGGCCACCAATGCCATTCGTGGCGTAGTGGTTGGCGGTGGTTTGCTGGGGCTGGAAGCGGCGAATGCCCTGAAAAGCCTGGGTCTCGAAGCGCACGTCGTAGAGTTCGCGCCGCGCCTGATGCCGGTGCAGCTGGACGAGCAGGGCGGTATTGCCCTCAAGGATCGTATCGAGCAACTCGGCGTTGGTGTGCATCTGGCCCGAGGCACGCAGTCGATCACTGCGGGTGAGGAGTACCGCTATCGGATGAACTTCGGCAACGACGAGTTCCTCGAAACCGACCTCATCGTGTTCTCGGCGGGGATTCGTGCGCAGGATGCGCTGGCCCGCCAATGTGGTCTGGAGATTGGCCCGCGTGGCGGCATTAGTATTGACGGCCAGTGCCTGAGCAGCGATCCGGATATCTACGCGATTGGTGAATGTGCGGCCTGGAACGGCAGTATCTTTGGCCTGGTCGCGCCGGGTTACCAGATGGCGCGCGCTGTGGCGACGACGTTGTGCGGCGGCGAAGCGGATCCGTTCATGGGCGCCGACATGTCCACCAAGCTGAAGCTTTTGGGTGTCGATGTTGGCTCCATTGGTGATGCTCACGGCCACACGCCGGGTTCGCGCAGCTATCAATTCATCGATCAGACCACTGCCAGCTACCGCCGTCTGGTGGTCGATGCGTCGGGCAAGCATGTGATTGGCGCAGTGTTGGTGGGTGACAACAGCTACTACGACACGCTGCTGCAATACATGCAGAACGCGATCGCGCTGCCAGCGGAACCTGCCAGCCTGATCTTGCCGAGCTCTTCTGGCGCACCAACCCTGGGCCCGGCGTCTTTGCCGGAAACCGCGACCATTTGTTCGTGCCACAACGTCACCAAGGGCGCGATCTGCTCGGCCATTGATGGCGGTTGTACCGATTTGGGCGTGCTCAAGTCCGAGACCAAAGCCTGCACCGGCTGCGGTGGTTGCGCGGCCTTGCTGAAAACCGTGTTTGAACACGAACTGATTGCCCGTGGCGTCAGCGTCGATAAAAGCCTGTGCGAACATTTCGCCTACACCCGTCAAGAGTTGTACGCACTGGTGCGGGTTGAAGGTGTACTGACGTTCGAAGAACTGCTCGCCAAGCATGGCCGTGGGCATACCGGTTGCGATATCTGCAAACCGGCCGTGGGTTCGATTCTGGCGTCGTGCTGGAACCAGCCAATCATGGATGCATCGCTGGTGCCTTTGCAGGACACCAACGACACCTTCATGGCCAACATGCAGAAGAACGGCACTTACTCCGTTGTGCCGCGCATTGCCGGTGGCGAAATCACGGCCGACAAACTGATTGCCATCGGCGTCGTCGCCAAGAAATACGACCTGTACACCAAGATCACTGGCGGCCAGCGTATCGACCTGTTTGGTGCGCAACTGCATGAGTTGCCGGACATTTGGTCGGAGCTGATCGAGGCCGGTTTCGAGACTGGCCACGCATATGGCAAGTCGACCCGAACGGTGAAGTCCTGCGTCGGCAGCACCTGGTGTCGTTACGGCGTGCAGGACAGCGTGCAAATGGCCCTGACCATCGAGGATCGTTACAAAGGTTTACGCTCCCCGCACAAGCTCAAGTTCGCGGTCTCCGGTTGCACAAGGGAGTGTGCTGAAGCACAAAGCAAAGACGTCGGCGTGATTGCCACCGAGAAGGGCTGGAACCTCTACATCTCCGGTAACGGGGGCATGCGTCCGCGCCATGCAGAGCTGTTCGCCACCGATCTGGATGATGAAACCCTGATCCGCTACATCGACCGTTTCCTGATGTTCTACATTCGTACCGCCGACAAACTGCAGCGTACTTCGGTGTGGCGCGAAAGCCTTGAGGGCGGCCTGGATTACCTCAAAGACGTGATCATCAACGACAGCCTCGGGTTGGGCGCAGAGCTGGAAGCGCAGATGCAACTGGTGGTCGATCGCTACGAATGCGAATGGGCCAACACCCTCAAGAGCCCGGAAAAACTCAAGCGCTTCCGTACCTTCGTCAACGACAAGCGCGCTGATCCGGACATTCATTTCGTCGAAGAACGCGGCCAGCGTCGTCCGGCCACGGCTGCTGAATTGAAACTTATTCCTGTCGTCGAGGAGGCACTCTGATGAGCCTGGCAACTATCGAACGTGGCGAATTCCAACCGACTCAAAACCTGAATGCCGCGTGGCATACGGTTTGCACTCGAGAAGATCTGGTGACCAACTCAGGCGTAGTGGTCTGGCTGGACGGCGCGCAGGTTGCGCTGTTCTACCTGCCGGACGCCGAGAACGGTCAGCTTTACGCGGTGGACAATCGCGATCCGCAGTCGGGCGTTAACGTTATCGGTCGTGGATTGATCGGCAGCATCAAGGGGGATCTGGTGATTGCCTCGCCGCTGTACAAGCAACACTTTCGTTTAAAGGATGGTAGCTGTCTGGAGTATCCGGAACAGCGCTTGCGGGTCTGGCCCGTGCGTTTTGATGGTCAGGACGTACAGCTCGCAGTGGAGTGAGTTTCCTGCCCGGCGGTTTCAGGCGCCGGGCAGTTGTCTGAACATGGAGCAGTAAAGAAATGGCCAAACTGAGTACCGCTAAACGGATTGTCATCGGCTTCGCAATTGCTCCTTTGGCCTTGGCTGGCATGGTTCTCTATGCCTTGCAGGACATGGCGACACTCAAGGATCAGGCGGTGGTCATCGTCAAGGAAGACTGGCCGAAAATCGCGCCCATGATGGTCATCGCCACCGGGGTGCGCGATAACGGCAAGAACACCCGCGACCTGCTGCTCAATAAAGAAAACCAGCAAACCCATGACGCCATTGATGCCACTAAAAAGCGCATCAGTCAGGCGTTCGAGACGCTTGAGCCGTTGCTTTACACGCCGGAAGGCAAAAGCGGTTATCAGGCCCTGAAGAAAAATCGCGAGGCTTATGTTGCGGCGTTCGTTCAGGTGCAAGCCCTGATCAAACAAGGCGCAACCGATGCGGCGATGACCCAGTTGCAGCAGAAAGTGATTCCCGCCGAGCAGGAAGTCTATAAAAGCCTGGATGAATTGATGGCGTTGCAGGGGCGGGTTTTCGCTGAGCGCGAGCAAGTTGCGCAAAGTTTGTACAGCGATGCGCAACGTAATCTCCTGGCCCTGCTGTTGGCGTGCATCGCACTGATGGTGGCCGCAGCGGTAATCGTTACGCGCAGCGTGATTCGCCCATTGGGTGGTGAGCCTGATGATGCGGCGCGGATCTTGAGTCGGATTTCACAGGGTGACCTGACGATTGCCGTGCCGTTGCGCTCCGGTGACGGCGGCAGCCTGATGATGAACATGCGTGACATGCAGCAGAACCTCAATGAAATGGTTCGTGGCATTGCCGGTTCGGTGGATCGCGTAGCCAGTTCATCCGAGCAACTGAGTGCGGTCAGTAGCCAGACCAGTAATAGCTTGCAAGCCCAAGGGCTGGAAATCGAACAGGCAGCGGCGGCGGTCAATCAGATGACAGCAGCCGTTGATGAAGTGGCACGCAACGCGGTCAGTACCAGTGAGGCGTCTCGCGAGTCCGAACAAACCGCTCAGCGCGGCCGGCAACAGGTTCAGGAAACCGTGGCATCGATCAGTGCGCTGGCCGATGGTGTCACCGACACTTCCGGGCGTATTCAGCAGTTGGCCGGACGGGTGCAGGACATCAGTGGCGTGCTGGATGTGATCCGCAGCATTGCCGAACAAACCAACCTGCTGGCGCTGAACGCGGCGATTGAGGCGGCGCGCGCAGGGGATGCCGGACGAGGTTTTGCGGTGGTGGCTGACGAGGTACGAGCGCTGGCGCATCGCACACAGGTCTCGACGCAAGAAATCGAACAGATGATCGGCAACATCCGGCTCGACACCGGTCAGGCCGTATCGGCAATGCAAAGCAGCAGCGAGCTGGTACAAGCCACACTTTTGATCGCCAGGCGCTCGGGGGATGCCCTTGAGGAAATCACCCGCTCTATCTCGCAGATCAATGAGCGCAACATGATGATTGCCAGTGCCACTGAGGAGCAGGCATTGGTGGCGCGAGAGGTGGATCGTAATCTGGTGGGCATTCGCAACTTGTCGAATCAGGTGCTACAAGGTGCGCAACACACCAACACCGCCGGGCATGAACTGGCGCAGATGGCGGGAACGCTGCATCAGACCGTGGCCAGGTTCAAGATTCAGGCGGGGTGATGCCAAACACCGAATCCTGTAGGAGCGCACGAGCACCGCGATGGCGTCCTGGCTGATACACCGCCATCGCGGCCTTGCGGTGCTCATGCGATCCCACAAGTTATGTTGTTGTCTTTGCATATAAACCCATTCTAAAAATGAATTTAGGGACTAAAGACCTCGATGTTATGGTTTAAGCCGTTTGAGTGCGGGTTACACCACAGGAGTACTGGATCATGAGTTTCACTTCGCTGCACTGGGGGGCTTACCGCCCGCAAGTCGTCGATGGCGAACTGCGGGCGTTGGTCCCGGTGGAGTGGGACAGCGATCCGTCGCCCATCGGTGATTCAGTGGCCGCAGCGGTGACATCGCCCACGCGCATTCGACGGCCCGCGGTGCGGCGCTCTTTTCTTGAGCGGCAGCTCGACGGCCAAGGCGGCAGCCCACAGTTACGTGGGCAGGAGCCCTTCGTCGAAGTCTCCTG
Source organism: Pseudomonas caspiana (assembly GCF_040224095.2). Lineage (NCBI taxonomy): Bacteria > Pseudomonadati > Pseudomonadota > Gammaproteobacteria > Pseudomonadales > Pseudomonadaceae > Pseudomonas > Pseudomonas caspiana. The sequence continues at coordinate 1,584,914 of NZ_CP167995.1, forward strand.
GGATGTCGCGCTGGAGTTGGTTGCCAAAGAACTGCAACGGGTCAAATCCGAACACGGCAACCAAGCGATTTTTGGCGGCAGCTACGGTTGGGGCAGTGCCGGACGCTTTCATCATGCGCAAAGCCAGCTGCACCGTTTCCTCAATGGGTTTGGCGGTTACGTGGCCAGCGTCGACAGCTACAGCCTGGGCGCCGGGCGCGTGTTGATGCCACACATCGTCGGCAACATGGACTGGCTGTTGGCGGCGCACACCTCATGGAAAAACCTTGCTCAACATTGCGAGCTGTTTGTCGCTTTTGGCGGTTTGCCTGCCAAAAATGCCCAGACCAGCCCCGGTGGCGCCAGCGATCACTTGCTGGCCAGCGCCCTGCAAGACATGTCCGCAGCGGGTGTGGAGTTCGTCAACGTCAGCCCGCTGCGGGATGATCTGGTGGGGCCTGCGAGCAACGAATGGTTGCCGGTGCGTCCGGGCAGCGATACCGCCCTGATGATGGCTTTGGCTTACGTATTGGTCACCGAAGGCCTGCACAACGAAGACTTTGTGCAGCGTTATGCGGTGGGCTATGAGCGCTTCCGTGATTACTTGCTCGGCCTTGACGATGGTCAGCCTAAAAGCCCTGACTGGGCGCAGGCCCTGACGGATATTCCGGCTGCGCAAATTACCGATCTGGCGAGACGCATGGCCAGCAAGCGCACGATGATCAATGTCGCCTATTCCTTGCAGCGTTCGGTGCATGGCGAGCAACCGTTCTGGATGACCGTGACGTTGGCTGCGCTGTTGGGGCAGATCGGTTTGCCCGGTGGAGGCTTCGGTCTTGGCTACGGTTGCATGAACAATACCGGTAGCGGTCGCAAGGCGTTTTCCGGGCCGCGTTTTTCCCAAGGCCAGAACCCCGTCAAAGACTTTATACCTGTGGCGCGGGTCGTCGATATGCTGCTCAACCCCGGCGCGGCGTTCGATTACAACGGCCAGCAACGGCATTACCCGGATATCCGTCTGGTGTACTGGGCGGGCGGCAATATCTTTCACCACCACCAGGACCTCAATCGCCTGCTAAACGCCTGGCAGCGCCCGGAAACCATCGTCGTCCACGAGCAGTTCTGGACCGCCCAGGCCAAATACGCCGACATTGTGCTGCCCGCCACGACGGCGCTGGAGCGTAACGATATCGGCAGTTCGGCCTCGGATCGCTTCATGATCGCCATGCAGCAGGCGATCGAGCCGGTGGGCGAATCTCGAGACGATTACGCGATTCTGGCCGGGCTTTCCGAGCGGTTGGGTTTTGCCGACAGCTTCACCGAGGGCCGCGATGCATCGGGCTGGTTGCGGCACATTTACGAAGAGTCTCGGGGCAGGGCGGGTGAGTTTGGCATCCAGTTGCCGGATTATGATCAGTTCTGGCGTGATGGTTTATTCGAAGTCGAGTATCCGGAGCTGGATACGGTGTTGCTGCAAGACTTCCGCAAGGACCCGGACGCTCATCCGTTGCCAACACTGTCGGGGCGTATCGAAATTTTTTCCGAGCGCATCGCCAGGTTTGGTTATACCGACTGCCCCGGACACCCGGTCTGGCTGGACAAGCCTGCCGCCGACTATCCGCTGCATCTGTTATCCAACCAACCGAAAACCCGTCTGCACAGCCAATACGATCACGGCAGTTACAGCCGCGCATCAAAGATTCAACAGCGCGAACCGCTGACGCTCAATGCTGAAGATGCGCGGGCACGGGGTATCAGCGACGGTGACGTGGTCAAGGTCTTCAATGACCGTGGAGCGTTCCTGGCCGGGGTCATTGTCTCGGATAACATACGCCCCGGCGTGGTCCAGATCGCCACCGGCGCGTGGTTCGATCCGTTAGTGCATGGCGAGCCCGGTAGTCTGGAAAAACACGGCAACCCGAACATGATTACTCAGGATGTCGGCTCATCAAGCCTGTCCCAAGGCTGCTCGGCGCAAACGGCGACGGTGGAGATCGCGAAGTGGGAAGGGGCGTTGCCGGAAGTCACGGCGTTCGAGCCGCCGATGATGGTGTTATAAGGGACGATGGGGTCCTCCGGTTGGAACGCTTTCCCCTGTGGGAGCTGAGCTTGCTCGCGATAAACGATGACGCGGTCTGCCTAAAACACCGAAATCCCGCAGCGCTTGCATCGCGGGCAAGCCCTGCTCCCACAAAGATCCTTCCGCGCCTGCTCGACCGTGTTGACCGCCGACCAGCCCCACAGGGTCTGCATTGCAATTCAATTAAGCATTAATTCTGATACCGACTCTGCCGCAAGCGCTCCAGACTATTGCTCAGATGCAAGCGCATCGCCGCCCGCGCCGCATCGCGATCCTGATGGGCAATCGCCGCAAAGATCTGCTCGTGTTCGCGACGCAGGATCTCCAGATAGTCCGGCGAGTGGGCGTTGCTGAGCTGCACTCTTGAACGCGGGATGATGCTGCTGCCCAGTTGCTCCATCACGTCGGTGAAGAAGCTGTTAGCGGTGCACAGCGATATCTGATGATGAAATTCGAAATCGGCAAGCGCGGTGTCGCTGCCCGGCGGGCAGGCATTGAGCGTGTCGAGTGCCTGGCGGATCGCCTGCAGTTGCTCCGGCGTGCGCCGCTCGGCCGCCAGCGCGGCGGACTCCACTTCCAGGCTCTGACGCAGCTCAATGATCGCGATGGCATCGCGCAGCGTGCCGCTGGTGCGCTCGTCGACCTGGAAATCATTGGGGCGACTGGCATCCACCACAAAGGTGCCGATGCCGTGCCGGGTTTCCACCAGCCCTTCGGCCTGCAGCCTGGACATGGCCTCGCGAACCACCGTGCGGCTGACGCCTTTCTCCTGAATGATCACCTGCTCGGTGGGCAGTTTTTCCCCGGCCTTGATCTCGCCCTCACGGATTCTGCGCGAGAAGTCATTGACCAATTGCTGAGCCAGGCTGGTACGCCGATCCGGGGTTGCAGGAGGGATTTCCATGTCACTCATTCAAGTTTCCATTGGGCCGCAGAGTATAACCTCAGCCAGCTGCCACGCTGGCGCCAGCTGGCACTATAATGTCGGTTCTTCGAAAACGAGTCAGCCCATGTCGGACCCAGACCTTTCGTCCCAGAAAAAACACAGACGTTTAGCCGAGACCCTGGTTGATCGCTTTGCCCAGCGCATGCGCGATGGCGTGCTCAAGCGTGGTGAAAAACTGCCTCCCGAGCTGCATATCATGGAGGCCGAGGGCGTCAGCCGCACGGTGGTGCGCGATGCGTTGTCGCGCATGCAAGCGGCGGGGCTTGTGGAAACCCGTCACGGGGTAGGCACCTTTGTTCTGGACATGCCTGCGCCTGCCGGTTTTGTGATTGGCCCGGCGACCATCGCGACCTTGCCTGACGTGCTGAATCTGCTGGAGTTTCGTTTGAGTCTGGAAGTCGAAGCAGCGGGCATGGCTGCACAACGGCGTACCCCCGAAGCTCTGCTGGAAATCAAGCAGGCGCTGGATGCCTTGCTCGAAGGGCCGCAGAAGTCCGGGACCACGATCAATGCCGATTTCCAGTTCCACCTGAAAATCGCCAAGGCATCGGGCAACACTTACCTGATCGACATCATGAAGCACCTGGGCACCAAGCTGATTCCACGCACCCGGATGAATTCGGCCTACACCGGGCAAAGTGATCGCACGGCGTATCTGGCCGGGATCAATGCCGAGCACCGGCAGATTTATCTGGCGATTGCCGCCGGAAATGTGGATGCGGCGCGTTCGGCCATGTACTTGCACCTGAACAGCAGCCGCATCCGTTTGCATCAAACCCAGGCAAGCCAGGAGTTATACAGCAACTAGCGTTTAACGAGCGCCGGGTAGTTACAGGAAGTTGTATTGCACGCCGACCCGTAGACGTAATTGACGTTTGTCATCAGCACTGTCGACCTTTATATCGCCGACTTCGAAGAACGGCACCCAGCGTTTATCGATCTTGTATTTGAATACGGCGTTCTGCTCATAGTCAGTTTTACCGTTGTCGTAGCGAATATAGTCGGCATCGAAATAGGTGAACTGATATTCATAAGCCCATTTACTGTTTTGCGGGGCATAGTTGAGCCAGACGTCATAACGGTTGATGCTCTGGTTGTCCATCGCGTTGTCGGGCATGTCCTCATTGATCTTGTCCCGATCCAGCTTGATGGAGTCATAGCGATAGCGCGCCGAGGCATTCAAGGTGTCGCTGATGCGGTAGGTGGCTTTCAGGCCGACTTTGTAGGCGGTGGATTTTTCGATGCTTTCCAGCGCAATAGAAGGGGTCAGCATCCAGTCTGCATTGAGTTTGTATTGGTAAGTCATACCCAGTTCGTGACCGTTGCCCACGGTATTGTCAAAAGCAACGTCCTGCCGGTCACCGGCCGTCTTGTATTTAAGTTCACCTTCAAACCCCAAACCGTTATCAAGCCGCGTACCAAACTTGACCCGGTCCGAGTGCATTCGCGTACTTTCCGCATATTGATGTCGATAATTGACGTAGCCACTGTCGGCCATGGCCAGCGTGGAGGTCAGCAGTGCAGCAAACGTGATCATTGCTTGGGTAGTTTTCATGTTTTTTATTCTTGTTAAATGAAATGGAAGGTTTTATTCACAGCAGATTTCGGGCAGCCGGGTTCCTCGGCAGAAATGCCGAAGTACGCGACGGGTTAAAACTCCAGTGGTCTTACAGCGCCAGGCAGGCGACCGGTTGTTCGATGTTATGGGTGTTCATGTCGCGACTCGCCTGAACCAACAGACGGGTGTATGCGTGTTGCGCCTCATGTCGAGCCAGTTCGCCCGTGTCGAGAATCTCAACGATCTTGCCGCCTTGCATCACCGCCACCTGCTCGCACAGGTGGGCAACGACCGCCAGGTCATGCGTCACCATCAGGTACGTCAGGCCCTGTTCGCGGCGCAGGTCGGCGAGCAGGTTGAGGATTTCCGCCTGCACTGAAACATCCAGTGCCGAGGTCGGCTCGTCCAGCAGCAGAACCCTGGGTTCGAGGATCAACGCCCGGGCAATCGCTACCCGTTGGCGCTGCCCACCTGACAGTTGATGCGGATGGCGGAAGCGAAAGCTGTCATTGAGGCCCACCTTGCGCAGAATCTCGCTGACCCGCTCATCACGGTCGCCGATGCGGTGAATAACCAGCGGCTCCTTGAGCGCCGAGTCAATGGTGTGCCGCGGATGCAACGAGGCATAGGGGTCCTGAAAGACCATCTGCACCGTTCGATAATGCTCGGCATCCAGCTTGCGCTGCACCTGTTGGCCGTTGACCTGCAGGGCTCCGGTCCAGTGCTGGTATTGCCCGGCAAGACAGCGCAGTACGGTGGTTTTGCCTGAGCCGGATTCGCCCACCAGGCCGAACGCCTGACCTTGTTCGACGCGCAGGTTGACGTCATGCAGCACCTGATTGAGCGCCGGACCCGTACCGAAACTGAGGTTGAGTGATTGGACTTCGATCATCGCCATGGGAAATACCTCAATGAGTCAGCCAGAGGGGATCGCGCTGGAGCACCGGCAGGTTACTGCGCGGAAAGTCCAGGCTCGGCAACGCGGCAAGCAGCCCGCGCGTATAGGGATGCTCGGCTCTGGCGAGGTCGGCGGCTTCCAGTGATTCCATGACCCGTCCGGCATACATCACCAGGACCCTGTCGCAGAAGTGCTGCACCAGATTCAGGTCGTGGCTGATGAACAGCAGGCCCAAGTCCCGTTCACTCACCAGTTCTTCGAGAATGTTCAGCACCTGACGGCGTACCGAGACGTCCAGCGCCGAGGTGGGCTCGTCGGCGATGATTACTTGTGGATCGGTGATGACCATCATCGCGATCATGATCCGCTGGCCCATGCCACCGGAGACTTCATGCGGGTAGAGCTGATAGACCCGCTGCGGGTCGCGGATATGCACCTTGGCGAGCATGTCCAGCGCACGCTCTTTGGCTTCCTGATGCGACACCTTGTGGTGGGCCAGATACGCCTCGGCGATCTGCTCACCGACCTTCACCACCGGGTTCAGCGAGTATTTCGGGTCTTGCATGATCATCGACATGCGACGGCCGCGAACGCCCTGCATTTGTTTCTCGCTGGCGCTGAGCAGGTCGATGTCGTCAAATCGCAAGGTCTTGGCGGTGATGCGCGCAGTTGCCGGATGCAGGCGCAGCAGGGCGCGGCCGACTGTGGACTTACCCGAGCCGGACTCGCCGACAATCGCCAGCTTTTCCCTGCCCAGATTGAACGACACGCCTTGCACAGCCAGAGTGGTCTTGCCTGCGTTGGTGAACTCGACGCGTAGGTCGTCTACGACGAGCTTGCTCTGTGATGCGGATAACTGAGACATGGCTGTTACCTCTTATTGATTTTTAATACTTTTCTGTAGGAGCTCACGAGCATCGCGAGGCAGCGATGGCGTCTTGTCTGATGCACCGCTATCGCGGCCTCGCGGTGCTCGTGCGCTCCTACAGGTTCGGTGTTTAACATGCAATTTTTCAGGTTGCCCCGATCCTATAGGCGCTCACTGAGGTTACGAGGCCAGCGATGGCGGTGTGTCAGGCAAACCGTTATCGCTCGTGTTGCTGTTATTCATTACGCGGATCCAGCACGTCGCGCAGTCCATCACCTAGCAGGTTGAACGCCAGACTGACCAGCATGATCGTCGCGCCGGGTGCTGCCACAAGCCACCAGCTTTCCAGCATGTAACGCCGACCGCTGGAGATCATCGCGCCCCATTCCGGCAGCGGCGCCTGCGCGCCCAGACCGAGAAAACCCAGTGCCGCAGCGGTAAGGATGATGCTGGCCATGTTCATGGTCAGGCGGATGATCACTGACGACAGGCACATGGGGATGATGTGTCGACCGATGATGCGCAGCGGCGAGCCGCCTTGCAGTTTCACGGCGACAACAAAGTCGGCATTACGCAGCGACAGGGTTTCAGCTCGGGCCAGGCGCGCAATCGGTGGCCAGGCGGTGAGGGCAATCGCGATTACCGCATGCTCCAGGCCGGGGCCAAGCGCGGCGATAAAGGCCAAGGCCAGCACCAGGCTCGGGAACGAGATGAAGATGTCGGTGATGCGCATGAACAGGCTGTCGACCCAGCCACCGAAATAGCCGGACACCGTGCCGATCAACAGGCCGATAGGGCCGACGATCACTGTCACCAACAACACGATGTACAGGGTGATGCGCGAGCCATGAACCAGTCGGCTGAACACATCGCGGCCGTACTCATCCGTGCCGAACCAGTGGGCCGCGCCTGGCGCTTGCAAGGCGCGGGTCAGGTCTTGTTGCAGCGGATCATGGCTGGCGATCCAGGGTGCGAACAGCGCAACGATCATCAGCACTGAAATCACGGTCAGCCCGGCTAGCGTCATCGGGTTGCGCAACAGAAAGCGCATCATGCGCGCCGCGCTGCCGGTCAGGGCCGCCAGACTTGAAGCGGGTACTGTCGCTGCCATAGGGGTAGCTTGAGAAGTCGTCATCAGCGGGTTCTCGGGTCGAAGACTTTATAAAGGGCGTCGCTGATCTGGTTCAGGGCGACAAATATCAGCCCGATCAACAGCACGCACGCCATCACCGCATTCATGTCGCCCAGCAGCAGGCTGCTGGTCAGGTACTGGCCGAAACCGGGCCAGGCAAATACCGTCTCGATCAATACCGCGCCTTCAAGCAATCCGCCGTAGGCGAGAGCGACGATGGTCAGCAGTTGCACCCGGATATTGCGGAACGCATGCCCCCAGACAATCCGCCGCTGGGAAAGGCCCTTGACCCGCGCCGTGATGATGTATTCCTGAGACAGCTGTTCGAGCATGAAGCTGCGGGTCATGCGGCTGATGTACGCCACCGAATTGAAGCTGAGGATGATCGCGGGCAACAGGATGTGCCGCAGGGCGCTGCGAAACGCCTCCCAGTCGCCGGACAGTGCGGTGTCGATCAGCAGCAAGCCGGTACGTGTCGGGATCAGACCGTCGTAAGCCAGACCAATGCGTCCCACACCACCGGCCCAACCCAGCCAGGCGTAGAACACCAGAAAAGCCATCATGCCCAGCCAGAAGATCGGCGTTGAGTAACCGAACAGGGTGAACAGCCGGGCGATATGGTCGCCGGCGCGGCCCTGATGAGTTGCCGCATATACGCCCAGCGGTAACCCGGCCACAACACCGAAGACGATAGCCAGCGTGGCCAGTTCGAGGGTGGCGGGGAACACCCGTGCAATGTCTTCGATGACCGGGTGACCCGTCAGCAGCGCGTTGCCAAAATTGCCGTGCAGCAAGTCGTTGAGGTAGCCACCAAATTGCACCCAAAGCGGCTTGTCGAGCCCCAGCTCTTTGTAGGCCTGGGCATAGGTCGACGCGTCAGCGTCCGGGCCGACGATGGCCAGCACCGGGTCCAGCGGCATGACCCGACCGATGAAGAACGTGAGCAGCAACAGGCCGAACAGCGTCGCCAGCACTGAACCGCTACGCCGGGTCGTGCCAGCCATGCGGCTGCCCCACAATGAAACAGATGCACTCGTCATAAGAATTCCTGCCTTGCGAAAGCGACTGAGTCCGGATCAACGTTGTTTGTAGACGTCGTGCAGGCGTGTCGTGGCGGCGCTGTGGCCGATGTAGTCACGCACGTCGGCATGCACCACAACCTCGTCGGTCATTTGCGAAATCGGCATGATCGCGCCGACCTGCTGGTCGTACAGGGTCTGAATGCGCTGATAGAGCGCCAGTTGGCGTTGTGCATCGCGTTCCTGTTCGGCCTGCTCGATCAGTTGATTGAGTTCGGCGCTGTAGAACGAAGTGCGCCAGCCCTGAAAGTTACTCAGCTTGGCTGCTTCGCGGTTATCCGGGTTGTAGACCAGTGCTCGCAGGCTGGAATGAGGATGACGTTCGGCCCCGCCACCTCCGCGCCCGACCAGAATGTCGAAGCGCCGGTCACGCATGGCGCCGTAAATCTGGTTGCCGGTGCCGGTAATGATTGTGGCGCGGATACCGGCCTGAGCCAGGGTGGATTGCAGGCTGGTGGCGATATTGATGAAGGGTGAATCGGTCAGTGAGCGCAGGGTAATCGTGAAGCCTTTTTCATGCCCGGCTTCCGCCAGCAGACGTTTGGCTTCCTGCACATTCAGGCGATAACCTGGGTCATCCAGGCGCGCCGCCAGACCCAGTTGCAGCGGGCGCTGGTTGGCTACGCCGTAGTGGGGCATGACCACGTCATTGATGCCCTGATAGTCGATCAGCAGACGTATCGCCTTGCGCACCCGGATGTCCTGAAACAGCGGTTGCTCCATGCTCAGCGCAATGTAGTAAATAGTCCCGCGAGCGATGGTCTGCACATTGACTTCAGGGGAGCGGGTCAGGGCTTTGATGTCGGTAGCGGCCATGCCTCGGGCGACGTCCAGATCGCCGCGTTCGACCATCAGGCGCAGGGCCTGGGATTCGGTCATGTTGCGCATGATCACTCGACGCATTTTCGCCGGACCGCGCCAGTAATTATCGAAACGCGTCATCAGGATCACGTCGTTGGCGCGCCAGACGTCCAGCTTGAAAGCGCCGGAGCCTGCGGTGTGCGTCGTCAGCCATGCCGCGCCCTGGTCTTCGCCCTGGGCATGTTGCATAGCGGTATGGCGGTCGATCACAAAGGCGCTCGGCGAAGTTGCCAGTGTGTTGAGCACCAGCAGCGGATCGGTCGGCCGTGGCAGGTCGAGGACGAATGTCAGCGGGTCTTCGGCACGCATCAGTTGCGCGACGTTCTGCGCGGTGTAGCCGTAAGCTTTCCAGGTCGAAGCCAGCGCGCGATTAAGGGTGACGACCCGTTGCAGTGACCAGGCGACATCCTGTGCGGTCAGTGGCTGGCCGGAATGGAAGGTCACGCCGGGGCGCAGGTGAAAGGTGATACGCATGCGGTCTGCGCTGACTTCCCAGCGTTCGGCCAGCGCAGGAATCAGCGTATCGGGCGCGCTGGCATCCTGTTCGAGCAGCATGTCGTAGACGTTGGAATTGACCTCGGACACTTCAAGGCCAGTAGCAGCGGCAGGGTCCAGAGAGAGCAGGTTGATCATGCTCATGCCGACCACCAGTTGATCAACCGGCGTTTCACCGCGCGCCATACCGGGCGGGGTGTGCAGAAGCGTCGCAGTCAGCGCCACGCACAGTAACTGGCGCAGGCGCGAAGGCCAGAGTTTCATAGGGCAGTCCTTTCTTATATTTATTAAGACTCTTGTGCCAGAGGCGCTCATGTCGCCTCTGTGCGGTGCCGCCTGTCAGTAACGCTGGTGCGTGTTGGCCTCGATGTAGTGGAAATTGATGTCTTCACCCAGGCCTGGGCGGTCCGACAAATGCACGTAGCCTTCATCATCCATGGGGTCGACCAGCGTGTTCAGATAAGCCGGAACCTGCTCGTAATCCAGGAACGGGTGCAGCAGACCGCGCTCGTACCAGCGGCAGTTGCTGATGGCTCCAATCACTTGCAGGTTGGCTGCGCCGTTACCGTGAACCTCGCAATCCATGCCGAACGCTTCGGCCATGTGCGCGACTTTCAGGCACGGGCTGATACCGCCTACACCGGCAACCCCGGCGCGCAGAATATCGCAGGATCTGGATGTCACCCAGCTCGCACGGCTGTGATATTTGCCGTCGATGCTTTCAGGACCGAGCACCGGGATGTCGAGGTTGGCGGCCAGCCAGGCATAAGACTCGGCCGAGTCTTCGATCATGGGTTCTTCGAACCAGGCGAAGTCGAGCTTCTGCAGTTCGCGGCCGATGTACAGCGCATCGACGCGGCTGTACCAGTGATAGCCGTCGAGCATCAGCGCGATGTCCGGGCCGACCGCTTCGCGCACTGCGGCGCAGGCTTTTACGTCCATGCGCGGGTTTGGCGCGAAGGAAATCGGTGGCATCCAGGTGTGCAGCTTGATGGCCTTGTAGCCGCGAGCGACCAGTTTTTCGGCGAACTGGCCGTATTCATCCGGAGTGGAAAGGCCGCCTGGCAAATCGTCGCCACACATGGTTGAGCCGTAGGCCAACACCTTGTCGCGATAACCCCCGAGCAGTTTGTAGACCGGTTGTTTGAGCACGCGCCCGGCCAGATCCCAGAGTGCCTGTTCGACCAGTGCCAGTGCGCGGTCAGTCAGTTGGCTGGCGCTGCCGCGTTGCCAGTGAGCGAGTTCCTGCCAGATTTTTTCGCGGTTCATCGGGTTCTGCCCGATCAGCACTTTCTTCACGAAGGATTCGATGATGTGCGGACGAATCAGCTCTGGAGCGCCGAAGGAATAACCTTCGCTGCCGTCGTCACACGCGATGCGCAACATGGCCAGATTGACCGGTTTTTCTTCGCCAGGATGAGCATGGCCTGCGCTATCGACGGCGCGACGCGACGGATGGGAAAAGACCTCGACACTGATACGGGTGATTTTCATGGAGAGCTTGCCTTGGATATTGTGATTATTAGGTGGCTTTGCTGTATGTCGTCATACAACGATGGGGCGATTATTTTCCCGCTGGGTCGGGTCTGTCAATCGGTTTGTGCGGATTTATGGGGCGTATGGAGGTTTCGAGGGGAGAGGGGTGGTTCTTTTTGTCGAGAGGATGTATCTAAAGTCGTCATACTTCGTAAGAGGCGAAGCAGGATTGGTTTTGAAAGCAAATGCCCTTGAGGAAGCCGAGCAAGCTCAGCTCCCACAAGTCATACAGGCATGGCCAAAAGGGTCAAATCTTAAACTGGCTGACCATCGTTTGTAGCTGGACACTCAGGCGGGCCAGTTCAACGCTGGATGACGCAGTCTCCTCGCTGGCGGCGGCTGTTTGTTCCGAGATGTCGCGGACATTGAGTACGCTGCGATTGATCTCTTCGGTAACGGCGCTCTGCTGTTCCGCAGCCGCTGCGATCTGTTGGTTCATGGACTCGATTTCAGACACCGAACGGCTGATGCTATTCAATGACGTGCCCGCCTTGCGAGTCAGCTCAACAGTACTGTCTGTCAGGCTCCGACTGTTATCCAGAATCGTTGCCACTCTGTCGGTTCCTTTATGCAGTCCGTGAATCAGGCTGGCTATTTCCTCGGTGGACGTTTGAGTGCGTTGAGCAAGACTCCTTACTTCATCCGCGACCACCGCAAACCCACGGCCTGCTTCGCCTGCGCGGGCCGCTTCAATCGCAGCGTTGAGCGCCAGCAGATTGGTTTGCTCCGCAACGGCTTTGATAACATCCAGGACGCCACCGATCTTGTCGCTTTCGCGCTTAAGGTCATCCATGGCTGTTTTTGAATGGCTCACTTCAACTGCCAGGCTTTCAATCTGGGTCACCGCCTGGGCGACAATCACATCCCCCTCACGGGCTTCTCTGGACGCATTGACTGCCGCGTTGGAAGCCTGCTCGGCATTACGGGCGACCTCCTGGACCGTGGCGCCCATCTCGTGCATCGCTGTAGCGACTTGATCCGTTTCGGATTTTTGGCTCTGGACCCCGGTACTCGTTTGTTCGGTCACTGCAGACAGTTGTTCGGCAGCGCTTGCGATCTGCACGACACCGTCCTTGAGCCCACTGATCAAGCCTTTTAGCTTGACGGTCATTTTCTGCATGCTGTTTTCAAGTCGGCCCAGTTCGTCTTGACGATCGGTAACCTGGTCATGAGTGAGATCGCCGTCGGCAACGCGTTCAGCGAGACCCAATGTCTTCAGCAGAGGAGCGACTATCAGGCGAGTAATAATCCAGGCCGCGAGGGTGCTGACAATCAATGCGATAACCAGACCGATGATGAGCAAGTCGCGAGATTGAGCCAGATCCTCCAGGCGCAGGGTTGTCTGGTTTTTTGTCAGTTCGTCGGCCGCTGCGAACAGGATTTTTATGTCTTTGGAAATATTGGCCTGGGACTCGGTGATTTTTGCCTGAGCATCAGAAAACTGCTGCACGGTACTTTGATAAGCCTTGAGCGACGTGTCGATACTTTGAAGCGTCTCTGCCGGTAGTCCTGATCCTTTCAGGCTTTCGACGAAGCGTATGACTTCAGCTATCGATTCCTTGCCCTGCCGCTCAGCGTCTGCATTCAACGTATACGTGTAACCCCTGACATCAAAGCGCATGCGCTGAAACAAGGCACGTGCACGTGTCACGCTGTCACGCATGGCGGTATCGCCCGTTTCGGCGTTGGCGAAGGCGCTTAAGCGTTCAAGGCTTTTAGCGGCTTCATCGGCATGTTTGCCAAATACGTCCCGTGTTGCCTCTCGTGCTCCGGTGGCCTGTACCACGGCAGTGTATTGGACACGATAGTCTTTCAATCCATCACTGGCGGAGTTGATGTGAGGGACATTGAGTGGGGAACTGAACATCGGACGAGCGTATTCGAGGTGCCGGTCCAGACTGTCCACGGCTTTTAACCAACTGGCGGCTCGCTCAGCATCAGGTGTGATGATGTAGGCCAGTCGTTCAATGCGTATATCTCTGGTCAGGGAGCCGAGTTTGCCAATGTCATCGATTCTCTGGCTTCGTTCGCCCATTTCCTTGATGCCCGACCAACCTACTCCGGCGATAAGTACGGTGAGCAGCATGACCATGCCAAAGCCCAGCGCAAGCTTGGTATGAACGGCTATATTCGAAAGCCCGCGATGTATCATTTTCAGCATGAATAATGCTCCGAGTATCTTTAGAAATACGGTATGAGGCTGCTCCTTGCCAATAATCCAGTTGGAGTTTTATCGGTGGTGGTTTGGGAAACTTTAATGCGGGCTCGACAACTTTCAGGTTCCAGGCGTAAATATTTAATGCGCGCAGATGTACATTTTAAAGTTCAATGAGTTCAATTTTTTTTGAATTATTTTTTTTGCCGCCAGGCCGCGCCTGCTCTAGCTCGGCGCTACAGGCCCGTAAGGAGATTCAATTATCAAAATTTTATAAGTTGTACGATAACTGATAATAAGGGGAGGCTCTATAAGTGGGATAGAAAATAGTAATGGTTTGAAACAAACCAAACTTGGTCGGAACTTTTAGAGTGTGTCGGTATTTCAATTGCAGCTGATAACCCGTTTTAGTCGTAAATGAATTGAACTGTGAATAACCTTTAACCTGGTCAATTGAGGGCTTGCCCCTCCGAGCACTGATTGAACCGCTCTTGCGGTCTTCAGGGGATAGGCAAACCCTGCGGTGCTCTATCAAGGTAGCAAGCAGACGCAGAACAGCTCCTACCTAACGCGTCGCTTTTTCTCGCTCCGCAAACACCACTTTGCCTACGCCGATCAGCGTCACGTCATTCTGCGGCGTGTGAATCCGTGCGCAGAGCACGTTGCGCAAATGGCGTTGCAGCGGATTGCTGCGTGACAGGCCGGGGTTGCCTGCTGCTTCGACAGCCAACTCCACGGCGCGAATGGCGTTGGTCGTCACCAGGTATTTGATCTGTGCCGCATGCGCTGCCGGGGTCAGGCCAGTGGCAGCCGATTGCAACAGGCTGTGGTTGTTGAACAACAGGGTATCGATCTCGCCAACCACTTCCTGAAAGCGCGGCAGGGTCGATAACGCAGCGCCAAGGTTGGACGGTTTGCGTTCTTCCAGCCACTGCACAAACCAGTTACGCGCCGAGCGGGCGACACCGTCGTAAACCGAGGACAGCAAGACCGACATCCACATGAGGCCTGCCGGATCGAGTTCTGCCTGAGGCGCGCTCCATGGACTGACGCTGACAGCGTTTTCCAGCGGCACCAAGACGTCTTCAAAGATCACTTCATGGCTGCACGTGGCACGCATGCCGAGGTGATCCCAATCTTCGACGATTCGAATGCCTGGCGTGTCCCTGTGCACCAGCCAGCCCCCCACTAAAGGATCGGCGTCGTCGCTGCGTGCCCAGACGTTGTACCAGGTCAGGCCATGGCTGCCGGTGGAGTAGATTTTGCTGCCGCTGATGCGCCAGCCTTCGGCGGTACGTCGTGCCGTAGTCGCAGGCAGGCCGCCGCGAGCGGGTGTGCCAAGATCGGGTTCGACTCGCAAGGAATTAATCAACGCGCCGTCACGGACCGCGTCTTTCGCCACTTGCAGGCGCAGATGCCGGGGCCAGTTTTTGCTCTGCTGCAGGCGCGCATGCTGGATGTATTGCATGACCAGAATCAACGCTGTGGACGGCTCACCCTGAGCAACGGCGCTGATGGTTTGCAGCGCTTTGGGCAAGTCCGCACCGCCGCCGCCCAGATCAGCGGGTACAGTCAGGCTCAGCAGTCCATGCTCGTGCAGCAGGCGGAAGTTTTCGTGGGGGAACTCGCCACTGGCGTCATAGCGCTCGGCAGTTGCGGCCAGGGCTGCAGTGATCGACGCCAGCCGGGCGGTGAAAGCCTCGGCGGACTCGACGTCGCTGGCGCTGGTGGCGACGGGGCGAAGGGGCAGTGCGCTCATTGATGGGGTTTCCTTTTACTTACAATCCTGAATGTTGCGCAATGCCTGAAGAGGTGAAGCATTTGCATGCTGGCTCAAATCCCTGTGGGAGCTGGGCTTGCCCGCGATGCATGTGTCGCAACTCGCAGGCAGACCGAGTTATCGTTTATCGCGGGCAAGCCCAGCTCCCACAAAAATTAAGCCAGCTCAGCTTCTTCCTGCTGCGCATAGCGGTTTTCCGGCACTTGCAGGTTGAAGTGCTCGCGCAAGGTCGAGCCGCTGTACTCACTGCGGAACAAGCCGCGTGCCTGCAGGACCGGGACCACTAGTTCGGCGAAGTACTGCAAGCCATCCGGCAGTACCGAGTTGATGATGAAACCATCGGCCGCTTCGTGTTCGAACCACGTCTGAATGGTGTCGGCAACCTGCTCGGCAGTGCCGACGAATTCGCGGCGTGGCCGGGAGAAGAACAACGCCACTTCGCGCAGCGTCAGGCCTTCATCTTTGGCCAGTTGTTTGATCCGGTCCGAACCGCCTTTCTGGCTGTTGGAGCCCAGGTCGCCCAACTCCGGGAACGGCGCGTCGAGCGGGTATTGGCTGAAGTCGTGATCATTGAACGGACGGCCCAGCGCGACGATGGCGTCTTCGATGCTCACCAGTTCCACGGCCTGTTGATAACGGCTTTCAACTTCTGCTTCATCGCGGCCGACGATAGGGCGGATGCCCGGCAGAATCGACAAGTCCAATGGATTGCGCCCAAAGCCCACCGCACGTTTTTTCAGATCCCGGTAGTAAGCCTGGGCCTCTTCCAGTGACTCGGCATGGACGAAGATCGCATCTGAATATTCGGCTGCGAAGTTGCGTCCGTCCTCGGATGTTCCTGCCTGGAAAATCAGCGGATGGCCTTGTTTCGAGCGGGCGATATTCAGCGGGCCTTTGACCGAGAAAAACTCGCCTTTGTGATTCAGCGCGTGCAACTTGCCGGGCGTGAAAAACTCGCCGGTTTTTTTGTTGCGGGCGAAGGCGTCGTCCTCCCAGGAATCCCACAAGCCTTTGACCACTGACACGTGTTCCTTGGCAATGCGGTAGCGAACCGGATGCGGCGGGTGTTCGCCTTTGCTGAAGTTATCAGCAGTACCGCTGAGCCAGGACGTCACGACGTTCCAGCCAGCGCGGCCACCGCTGATGTGATCCAGCGAAGAAATCTGTCGCGCCACCTGAAACGGTTCGGTGTAGCTCACGGTGACGGTGGCGACGAGGCCGATGTTCTCCGTGGTCGCTGCCAGCGCCGAGAGAATGGTCAGCGGTTCGAAGCGGTTGAGGTAATGCGGGCTGGATTTCTCGTGGATGTGCAGGCTGTCGGCGATGAACACGAAATCAAACTTGGCCGCTTCTGCCAGTTTTGTCTGCTGTTTGTAGAAGCCGAAATTGACGCTGGCATCTGCCAGTGCGTTCGGATGGCGCCATTCGCCCCAGCCGTGACCGACGCCGTGGACCATTGCGCCTAGCTTCAATTGACGTGGCTCTTTTTGACGTAGCTCTTTTTGACGAGGCTTACTCATGAGCGTGCTCCGGAATCTGAAAGGGTTTGTCTGAGGATTAATGAGCGGCTGTTTGCACAACCTGAGCACGCGAAGCATTGAAGCTTTTGTCGAAGCCTTTTGAGACGTCGATCGATTTGGTCAGGATGCCTTCCTGTTGGTAAATGTCAGCGGTGGCTTGCAGGCCCTTGATCACGTTGTCGTCGATTTCTACGCGGTTCATTTTGGTGGCGTTGGCAATTTCCAGATGAACCTCGATCGGCAGGCCGGTGATCGCAGCCTGAGCCTTGGCGTACTCGGCGGGGTGGGTGTTGCTCCACAGATAGGCGCGCTCAACCCGCGCAACGAAGTCGTCCAGCTGCACGCGCTTCTCAGCGATCGCTTTGCTGGTCGCGGCCAGATACAGGTGATTGCTCAACAGCTCGCTGCCGCTGACCAGGACGCGGTCTTGGCTCTGGGTGGTAGCGACCGTGGTGTACGGATCCCAAGTGGCCCAGGCATCAGCACCACCGCTGGACAGCAGAATGCGCGACTCACCCGGCAGCAGGTTGATGAAGGTGACATCGCTGGTTTTCAGGCCCGCCTGACGCAAGGCCCTGATTGCCAGATAGTGGCCGATAGAGCCGCGGCCGGTGACGATGCGCTTGCCCTTGAGGTCGGCGACGGTCTTGATCGGTGAGTCTTTGGGGACCAGCAGGGCGGTGGTAAAACGGCCTTCGGCGTGAGTAATGCTGACCACTTTCAAAGGTGCGCCGGCACCCAGGGCAAAGACGTAAGGCGCATCGCCCAACGCCCCGATATCTACGGCACCGGCGTTCAACGCTTCACCCAAAGGTGCTGCGGAAGGGAATTCGGAAAATTTGATTTCGTAAGGAACGTTCTTCAGTTCGCCTGAGACTTGCAGCAGCGCTTTGATCGTGGATTTCTGATTGGCGACCAGCAGCGGTTCCAGATCGGCGGCCATAGCGTGTTGGCCGAGGGCTACGCTCAGCAGCGCGCCCAGCAGCAGTTTCTTGAATGGAAAGGTGTTAAGCAGCATGGGTGCATCTCCAGGCTAAGAGTTTGCTGGCAAGGACCTCCGCCTGGAGGGGTCGGTCCTGCTCTTGAAAAGGGTCAGATTGTTTTCTAGATCACCTGAAAACCGTGGGTACCATCGCGAGCGAGCTGGTCCACCAGGCCGAACTCCCAGTCCAGATAAGCCTGCATGGCTTCGCGTGGAGCATCGGTGCCTTCATAAGGGCGGCGATAGCGATCAATGCGCGGCGAGGCCAGCTGGCTTTCGCCGGTTTCCAGCGGCAGACCGGCCTTGACCCAGTTGGCGGTGCCACCCTTGAGCAGGAACACCTGCTTGCCGGTCAGCGCTTCAACTTCGGGCACGGCAAACCGCGCGAGTTTGCTGCTGCCGCAGGTCAGTACATAGCGTTCGGCTTCAGGGATTTTCTGCAGCGCGTCCTGCAACTGCGCGCGCAACGTCCACCAGGCGCCGGGAATATGCTGCTTGACGTAATTGGCGCTGGCGGTGAAATCCAGCACCACCACGTCGCCGTGCTGCTGCCATTCGGCGAGGGTCTGCGGGCTGATCTCTTCTGCTTGTGGGGGGACAGGAATCGGCGCGTTCCAGTCGCCTTGCTCGCTGAAGTCGCTGGCTTGCAGGTCATCAACCACAAACACTTCCCAGCCCAGTTGGGCCAGCCAGGACGCCGACATGTTGGCGCGTACGCCGTCGTCATCCACCAGCACCAGACGCGCACCGCGCACACTGGCGTAATGATCGGTTTCCTGAACCAGTTGGCCGCCCGGTGTAGAGCGTGCTTTGGGCAAGTGTCCTGTGGCGAACTCTTCCGGCGTGCGCACATCCAGCAGGTAAGTAGTGCGCGCTGTATCGGCTTGCCAGTTGCTAAGCTCGGCGCGGGTCGCACGGCGCACGCCAGCCTTGTCGGCCACGCGGCGAGCGTCGGCGCTGGCCACTTCGCGGGTTTCGTCGCTGACGGCGGCAAAGCGTCGCGCCTGGCCGTGGTCGAGTGTCTGGCCTGCCAGCAGCCAGCCGATGGTGCCGTTACGCAAGGCGCTGACTTGATTGGGAATGCCTGCATTGACCAGCGACTGGGTGCCAATGATGCTGCGGGTGCGGCCTGCACAGTTGACGATGATTCGGGTGTTCGGGTCCGGGGCCAGTTCGCGGGCGCGTAGCACCAGTTCAGCACCCGGCACGCTGATGCCGCTGGGGATACTCATGGTCTGGTATTCATCGTAGCGACGTGCGTCGAGCACCACGACGTCGGCTTTGGAATCCAGCAATTGCAGTACTTCTTCAGCGGCCAGCGAAGGCGTGTGGCGATGGTGTTCAACCAGTTCGCCGAAGGCCTTGCTGGGCACGTTGACGTCGATGAACAGCTCGCCGCCAGCTTCGCGCCAGCCTTGCAGGCCACCTTCAAGCAGTTTCACGTCGGTGTAGCCCAGCGTTTGCAAGCGTTCCACAGCACGCTGAGCCAGACCCTCGCCGTTGTCGTATACGGTTACGACGGTGTCGAGGCGCGGGATGCGAGAAAACACTTCCAGCTCAAGCTTGGACAGCGGGATATTGGCGGCAAACAACGGGTGCGCTTCGGCGAACGGGGCTTCTTCGCGAACGTCTACAAGGGCCAATTCTTCATGGGCCAGCAGCGCTTGGCGAACATCGGCGAAGGAGCGGGTGGTCAGTTGAGTCATTGTGCTTGGCTCTCTTTGGCAGGGCTCTCTTTGGACAGATCCCAGATGTTGGGCAGAAAGGCGTTGGAATAGCCGGAGATAAACAGTTTTTCGGTGCCGTCGGGCTGGTACACCGCCCGCCGCACTGCGCCGATGTTGGCGCCATAAACGTGGATGCTGATCGAGACCTGATCGCTGAAGGCATTGCTGACCTGATGCACGTCATTGCTGCGCGGCGACAGGGCTTCCACATGGCCGGGTTCAAGACGGATCGCCGGGCCTTCTTTTTCCAGTCGACCGTCAGGGCTGCGGGCAAAGCCCTGGGAGTATTCAGCACCGCGCAACATACCGATCAAGCCCCATACGCGGTGGTCGTGGATCGGTGTGCTTTGGCCGGGGCCCCATACGAAGCTGACGATTGAAAAGCGCTGCCGGGAGTCGGCGTGCAGCAGGAACTGTTGATAACGCTCAGGGCTGGGAATGGCGTATTCGTCGGGTAGCCAGTCGTCGTAACTGACCAATTGGCCCAGCAACTTGCTGCCGCGGTGCAGCAGATCACTTTCGTGCGGGTTGCTGTCGATCAGCTCGGCCAGTGCGCCGATGAATTCTCTGAGTCGTTCGGGGTGTCTTGTGTGCGTCATGTCTATGCCAGCGCCAGGTTAATGCGTGGCTTAATATAAACATAATGGCTTAGTCTAATATGCGATTATTTTATGATTAGGTTATAACCAAAGGTGCTGAAAAAGCCTGTGTGAAGTAAAAGCACGGTATTTGAGCGGACGCCCACTCCTGCACCGACGGCGGGGGAGCGGTTTTTTTCGATGAATCGTAGCTACCGGGCGGAGAAGAGAACACCGGATTGGCAAGCCGGGCAGTGCTACATCCCGCCACACCTAGGGGGGCGGAAAAGGCGTCTCTTGGCCGGGCATCAAACGACACCGGCAAGCAGGCTTTCATAGGGGATGCGCAGGCCGTCGTGCAGACGTTTGATCATCCCCAGGCTCAATTTTCGCTTGCGGTTAAGTACCTCGGAAACGCGGCCACTGGACCCAAGGTAAGGTTCCAGGTCGCGTGGGGTCAGACCCTGCTGGTCCATGCGAAACTTGATGGCTTCGATAGGGTCTGACGCTGGCAGTGGGTAGTGTTCAGCCTCGAATTTCTCAACGAGTACGGACAGTATCTCTAACTCGTCGCCCTCAGGACTGTTCAAGGGTGCGCCCCACAATTCCTCGATTCTTTTCAAAGCGTCAGCCAGGTCGGCTTCGCTACGAATGGGCTTGATGTTCATTACACAGTCTCCGCGTCAATTTGATCGTACTGGGCGTGGGTGCCTACAAAACGAATAAATGCAAGTTGTCGTCCATAATCGATGGCAAGGATCACCCGGTATTTATTGCCAGCAATGTTGAACACCACTCGGCCTCCTTTAAGAATGCTCGCTGAGCGCAGTTCTGCTTTTACGTCCTGTGGAGTCCGATAAGTCGCTTTCTCCATGTGTCGGTACCACTCAACCAACGGTGTCATGGCGTCGCCATAGCTTGGGCTGCTCTCCCAGAACGTCCGTAAAGTCGCTCGCGCAATCACTCTCAAATCAACTTCTCCCAATTTGGGAGGGATGGTAACGCTGGAGGATAATCATCGCAACCGTTCGTTTCTGTACAAAATGTCTCGTTGTGCAGACTGTATTCGTTAAAGCGAGGTTTCTCGCGCTGGCGCGGCACTGCGGCGGAACACCGATTTCCTGAGCAGCACTGCCATCAACACGCTCAATACCACCATCCCCATAACCAGCGCCGGGAACGAGATCCACCACGGAATACTCGCCGTCATCATGCTGAATTCAGACATGCCGCCAATGCTGGCGATCAGGTTGAGGGGCAGGAACACCACGTTGACCACGGTCAGGTTGCGCAGGGTTGCGTTCATATTGTTGTTGGCCATGTTGCCCCTGGCGTCCATCAGCGAAGCAAATACGGTGGAGTAGATCCTGGCCTGCTTGTAGCACTGATCGTTTTCGATCTTCAGGTCGTCCAGTAGCGCGATGAATCGGGCAGGAAATGCATTGTTCTCGGCGTGGTGATGCAAGCGTTCAAGGACCGTGCCGTTGCTCTGAATCGCGTTGATGTAATAGATCAGGCTTTCGCTGAGATTGAACATTTGCAGCAGGTGCTGGTTGTCCAGTGACGTGTCGAATTTCTGATGCAGTTCCCGGGCGATCAGCTTGATCACCCGCAAGTGTCCGAGGTAGTGGTGCACGCTGTTGAACAGCAGGTCGATGAGGATATCCAGCGGGTTGTTCAACGGCCGGTGACTGCTCGCGGGGCTGAGCAGTGAGTTGCCTGCCGAAATCACCACCAGGCTTTCAGCGGAGAGCATGAGGCCGAACGAGGACACTTCAAAGGACATCGCCGCTGAGCCCGAATAGCTTTCCGGGCGCTTCCAGATGAGAAACAGCTGACCGTCATGAAATTCGATTCTGGACACCTCATCAGGGTCCAGTGCTGACTCCAGCATGTGGGCATCCACCTGAAAGCGTTGATGCAGAAACTCCCGGTCTTGCGCAGTAGGGTCCGAGCATAACAACAGCGGCGCCTGCTCGTCCGTTGTTACCTGTAGCGTCGCGTCAATCAGACTATAGCGTTCAATCATTCTGGCGCCTCTACTGCAAGGGATTACTGGCCATAACCTTGATGCTTGAGTTCCAGGCGCCGGATGAACTCCTGCAGGACCCGGTCGTACAACTGCTCCTCAATGCAGGCATCTTCAATGCCCGCATCCAGATTGGGGTTGTCGTTGACTTCGATCACGACCAGACGTTCGTTGGTCTGCTTGAGGTCTACGCCATAGAGCCCGTCGCCGATCAGGCTTGCGGCGTCTACAGCCAGCTTGACCACCGCAGGCGGTACGTCTTCGATGGGGATCGTTTCACAGAGGCCGTTGACCTCACTGCCTTGCGCTTTGTGGTTGTAGATTTGCCAATGCCCCTTGGACATGAAGTAAAGGCAGGCATACAGAGGCTGTCGGTTGAGCACGCCGATACGCCAGTCAAACTCGGTGTAGAGGTACTCCTGAGCGAGCAGCAGCACGGAGTGCTCGAACAGTTCGGCAGCCGCCCTGGCCAGCTCTTCCTGGTTTTCCACTTTGATCACGCCGCGAGAAAAGCAGCCGTCCGGTATTTTCAGTACGACGGGAAAACCCAGCCGTTCGCCAATCTGGTCAAGGTCCTGAAGGCGATCGCGATAAAGGATTTCTGTCGCGGGCATCCCCAGGTTGTGTTTGTTAAGCAGGTCAGTGAGAAATACTTTGTTGGTACAGCGAAGTATCGAGGTCGAATCGTCCATCACTACCAAGCCTTCGCTCTCGGCTTTCTTGGCGAAACGGTAGGTGTGATTGTCCACGCTGGTGGTTTCGCGAATGAACAGGGCGTCGTATTCCGCCAGGCGCGCATAGTCTTTCTTTTCGATCAGTTCCACATTGATGCCCGACCGCTGGCCGGCCTTGATGAACCGTTGAAGCGCCAGCGGGTTGGAAGGGGCCAGTGCTTCGCCTGGGTCATGCAGGATGGCCAGATCATAACGGGACTGGGGCAACGAAACCGGCTGACGCCAGATCCGCCGATTGAAGGTGTCGAGCGCAGCGGCGAAGTCATGTTGTTGTTCTTCGCGAAGCTTGTGCAGGGCGCCGATCTTGATTCCGGCGATCTGCCAGCGCTGGTTCTTGATGAACTCGACTTGCAGGATGGGCGTCGGGAAGGTGTCGAACAGTTGCTGCGCCAAGCCCTGCAAAGGGACCAGCTCGGTCTTGCCAAAATGGAAGGTGAGGGTAAACCCTTCGGTTTCGCCATACGGATGGCCTGCAATGGCGTTGTCCAGCATCCGGTCCAGGTCATCGAGCGCCAGGCCGTAGAGCGAGCGTTTGGTCAGCTCACTGATGGTTTTAACGGATGGGATGACCTTATGGCCCCGTGCTTCGGCCAGTAGCGAGCAGTAATAGCCGTGCCCCAGATACTTGTAACTGCGGCACAGGTTAATCACTTGAACCGGTCCGCCAGGGTTTTTAAAACGTTTGTCTTCCAGGTATTCCTGAGCGGTGACGATACTTTCGCTGGGCAAATAACCCTGCCAGTCATCGCGGCGCTCGACAATCACCAATAACTTGCTGGGCGGAAACAGCAAGGCCGCGCCTTCTTCTTTAATAACGGGTAAATTGAACTCGACCTTTGGTAGTAATTCCATTACGTTTGAATACACCGAAACCATGATGAAAAGTGCCTTTGCCGTGCGGGTGTTTTCTATAAAACATATTTGATTTTAACTGTCCTCTTTCATTACGTTTTATTTACGGTAATTCCATGGATCTTAACTATCGCTTTGCTACCGCCGAAGACATTCCTGCACTGGAACTTCTGGAGAATCAGTGTTTCGAGCAGGATCGACTGTCCCGACGTAACTTTCTATGGATGATCCAGCGAGCGCACGCCAAGTTGTTAGTTGCCGAGGATGATCGGGGCTTGTTGGGGTATTCACTGGTGCTGTTTCATCGAGGCACTTCCCTGGCCAGGCTGTATTCGCTGGCCATTGACTGCCGTGCCAGAGGGCTGGGTTTGGGTCTGGCGCTGCTCGAGCGATCAGAGCAGTTAGCCATTGAGCATGAGTGCGCGCATCTGCGTCTGGAAGTACGCCCTGACAACCCCTCGGCGATCCGCCTGTACGAACGGGCGGGATACCGGCTTTTTGCCGAAGTCGACGATTACTACCAGGACCATGCCCGTGCCCTGCGCTACGAAAAGCGCATTGTCCTGCCGGTGCCGGGCAGCGTAACGGCGGTTCCTTATTATGCGCAGACAACCGAATTTACCTGCGGGGCGGCCTCGTTGCTCATGGCGATGAAGGCACTCAATCCTGACCGCGTGTTCTCGCGGGACGAGGAAATTCAGCTGTGGCGGGAGGCCACGACTATTTTCATGACCTCGGGACACGGCGGCTGTAGCCCGCACGGGCTGGCACTGGCCGCATGGCGGCGTGGGTTTGATGTGAGTTTACAAGTCAGCCGCTCGGGTCCGCTGTTCCTGGACGGTGTACGCCGTGAAGACAAGAAATCGGTCATGCGGCTGGTGCATGAGGGGTTTTGCAGAGAGCTGCAAGTCAGTGGCGTTCAGCAATCCAGGTCCCGCCGGCTGGACTTGCCACAGGTTTTCAGTTCCGGTGGCGTTCCTGTCGTGCTGATCAGCAGCTATCGGCTGACACGTTCCAAAGCCCCGCACTGGGTGGTAGTGACGGGATGCGATGAAGACTTTGTGTATCTGCATGATCCTGATCTGGACCACAGCCGGTATCGTCAGCGCCTGGATTGCCAGCATGTTCCGTTGACGCATCAAGAGTTCGAACGCATGAGTGTGTTTGGCAAAGAAAAAGTCAGGGCGGCATTGGTACTGTTTTGAGGAAGATGACGGGGGGGCGGACTAAGGGCGCCCCGGAACACAGTTGCTGAATGTGTTAGTTGATCTTTGTCACAGGGTTAACATTAATGCGGCTTGTTTTTCCTGGTGTGCCTGGCGCTCAGGTATTCAAAGAGAAATGAAGCAAATCCGAAAACACCGATCATGATAATAATCAGGGTGCCTAATTCCGAATTTTCCATGTTGAATCTCGCGTGGGGAAAAGAGTAGGGAGACTAACTTCTCGCTGATTAAAAGCAATGATGTTTACGGCATCTTTACGGAAGCGTAACAAACTATACGAAAACCATGCGCATGGAATAAGTACGCTGTACGTTGGGAGAGGAGTTTCAGTGCTGTTGAGGTCACTGGCGTGACACTCTCGCATAGCAAACACAGTACGTTGTGAGGGCGAAATTATTCGTGAAGCGCTTTGTACAACCCATAACGTTCAGCCTGATACACCGCTATCGCGGCCTCGCGGTGCTCGTGCGCTCCTACAGTAAATATTTTTGCCTTTGACCATACCCTCTCGCCCGCTGAGCGGCGATGTACGCCTCGGAGCTATCCACGCACCGCAAATGCCACTATGCTTTTCGCCTATCTCTCATCTGTCTCTTTATGTGCGGTCCGAATGAAAATTGATGATATCGATGCCTTTGTGGCGGTGATTCGTTGCCAGTCGATCAGCCATGCGGCGCAATCGCTGGACCTGACCCAGCCAGCCATTACCCGGCGGGTACAGAATTTCGAGCAGGCGTTGGGCGTCGAGTTGTTCGACCGCAATACCAAACCGCTCAAGCCGACGCAGATGGGCAATCAGGTTTACCAGCGCTGCCTGTCGATCCTCCGTGAAATGGATTCCTTGCGTGAACTGGTTGCCAGCGATACACCGCCGAGTGGTCTGCTGCGTCTTGGAGTGCCGCAAACCATTGGTGATGTGGTGCTGTTGGACGCCCTCAAGCAATTGCGCAGTGAGTTTCCGGATTTGCGTGCGCAAGTGTCCACCGGCTGGGGCAGTAATCTGGTCAGCAAGATCGAGAACGGCGAACTGGATGCCGCTGCGGCGTTGTTCCCGGCAGGCAAGATTTTTCCGGAAAACATCATTGGCGAGTCCATTGGCAAGATGGAACTGGTAGTGGTTTGCGCTCGCTCTGCTTTGCCCAAAGGCTCGGTAAAACTGGCTGACTGTTATCAACAGGGTTGGGTGCTGAATCCTGACGGCTGTGGTTTTCGGGCGGGGCTGCAACGCACCTTGTCGGATCAGGGCCTGAGCTTGAAGGTCAATCTGGAAACCTTCGGCACCGAATTGCAACTGGGTCTGGTGGCGGATGGCATGGGGTTGGGTCTGGTGCCACGCCCCTTGCTGGAGCGCAGTATTCATCGCGAGCAACTGGCGGTGCTGCCGGTCAAAGACTTCAAGCCGGTAATGGATCTATGGCTGATCTATCCGCGTTTCCTCGGCAACCTGCAAGGGCCGGTCAGTTCGTTTGGCGACCTGGTTGCGCGCTCGTTGAAGCAGGTCAAAGACGCCGCTTGACTGAGCGGGTGTCTATCAGACAAGTACGAATCTTTTAGGCGCTCACCGAGGTTACGAGGCCAGCGATGGCGGCGTGTCAGACACGCCGCCATCGCTGGCCTCGTAACCTCGGTGAGCTCCTACAGGTAATCCATCTGCTGCTCTGACTCAAACAGTTCGACTGAGTAGTCAACGCGCCGCAAAAGGTTCCACAGGCTCGATGCTGTGCGAGGAATGAATACTCGCCGAAAAAATGCGCGCAATCGTGGAACCGTTTTCTCGACACCGACCACTCAGCATTCAGATCACCATGGGATCGGACTGATGGCGGATGACAGATTTTCCATTGCTCAAGCTGTAGGCAAGGGCTCGCGCGCGCGTGACAGCGGTGCCTCCAGGCGTCGTGCCCAGGAAAACCTTCTAAGTCGTGCAGTCGGTTTGGGTGGGTTGCTGGTGCTTGCAGGGTTGTCTGAGACGGCCCAGGGAGCTTTTTTCAGCGGCCGGGATTTGCAGGTTCCGCTCGGGGAGGTTCGTGCGGGGCAGCCGTTGAGCGTTGGCCAGATGCAGGCTTTGGGCTATGTGCAGGGCGTTTACGATGCGAATGCGGGGTTGTTGTTCTGTAGTCGGGAAGATGTCGATGCGGGGCAGGTCATCAAGGCGGTGAATGCTTATTTGCTTACCCATCCCGGCATGTTGGACCAACCGGCAAGTGTCGCGCTGACCGCAGCAATGATTGCCAATTGGCCGTGTAATCGACGCCAATGAAAGTATTCAAATACTCTTATTCACCCCGACCGATACATTTTTATACTGGGTCTGTTTCTATAGGCTGCGAGAGGGTAGTTGCTGTTAGGGCGCGATGATGTAAAGTGAATGAGGAGTGATCATGGTCGATAAGTGAGCGTTGACATCTATTTATCAATCATAAAAATGTCACTTCCAGTCGCTAGTATCTTTGCCTCGCCGTACACAGGTACGTGAATGTCGGTTTTGGAGTGGTCGAAGGCTCTAGGACTGTGCTTTCAGCGTATCTCGTTTTTTTCAGGGGCCTCGTCGAAATGCGTTTAAATATAAAAATACAGTGAACTTTGGAACGTTGTAATGGTCCATGTAACTCGGACCTTCCACCTGATACGTTCAATCCGAATTCTTTCCCTATTGCTATGTTGAGCGAAGTTGTGTCATTTGAAATGGCACCCTTCGAGTTGTACGGCGTTGTTAACTTGTCAGGCTCAAATGCCCTATCAAGGGGTTGTCATGCCGGACGTTAGTGCGAAGAGGGGTGCGCCACATGGATAGACGCGAGTTCGAAGCAGACCTGAAAGAAATCGCTTACTTTGGTGATTTCGTTGACCTGCAGTACCTGGCCACGAATATGGCTCCCCTGAATATTGATGTGCTGCTGGTTGGCGAAACAGGGACCGGCAAGGATACCCTGGCGAGACAGATTTACCGGTTATCACGAAGGCGTGGTGCCTTCGTTGCGATGAACTGCGCGGCCATCCCGGAAAGCCTGGCCGAGAGTGAATTGTTTGGGGTGGTCAGCGGTGCTTACACCGGCGCCAGTAAATCGCGCAGCGGTTATGTCGAAGCTGCGCAGGGCGGTACGTTGTACCTGGACGAGATTGACAGCATGTCGCTGTCGCTACAGGCCAAGTTGTTGCGTGTGCTGGAAACCCGTGGCGTTGAGCGCCTGGGATCGACCGAATTCATCCCGGTGGACATGTGCGTGATCACCTCTTCGCAGCGCCCGCTGGAAGAGTTGGTTGAAGAGGGCACCTTCCGTCGCGACCTTTACTTTCGTCTCAGCGTGGTCAGCATCCAGATGCCGCCGCTGCGTGAGCGTCGCGAGCAAATCATACCGTTGTTCAACCGTTTCCTGGCCAAGCAGGCATCGTTGGTAGGGCGACCGGTTCCCGTAATAACGCCTGCTGTCACCCAGCAACTGCTTGCACACCCTTGGCCGGGCAATATTCGTGAACTAAAATCCAGCGCAAAGCGGTCCGTGCTGGGCTTCTCGCCGTTGGCTCAGGCTTGTTCGCCGGAGCCATTGCAGCTCAAGGCGCAGTTGCGGGTCATTGAGCGCATCCTTATTGACGAAGCCATGAAGCGCCATCAGCAAAGCGTCGAAGCTGCCAGTTTCGAATTGGGCATCCCGAGCCGCACCTTGTATCACCGCATCAAAAGCCTTTCAGTCTGACACCACGCTCGACCCGGCTTCCTTCAACTCTGCCCTTGCGTCTTCCGGTTATCTGACTGGCGATAGGCGGTGGATGCCTATGTCCGCAGATCAGCCTTAGCCAGCGTGACGCAAAGTCCTGAGCTTAACGTGGAACTGCTTTGAGACTCATGCCCACTCATTGAACAGGACTGACGCTTGAACCGCGTCGGGCCTGAGTTCCTACATCAATGATTCGGCTGAGGTGCAAGATTATGGAAGGCTTATTCAACAGTATGAACAACCTGGGCAACAGCTTTAGCAGCAACTTCAAAGCTGCTACTGCCGGAACCGACGGTGGCTACGAAAGCAACTCTGCGGAGAACGCCGGGCGCATGACTGACGCCACCGGGGCTGCGGACTCCAAAGTCACCAACGCGGGCATCAAGAAAATTGAAACCGACGCCAAGAACACTGTGGAAGCGATGAGCCAGGACAGCGACCTCAAGCACCTCAGTAACGTCGCTTCTACCGCCAAGGGGATCAATTACTGATCATTCAGGCGGTGGCTGTGTTCCCTCTGTGGAGGTGCGACATGGCCCCGCCCGCACTCTGGATGTCTGATTACAAAGAGGACGTATAGGCATGACTATTTCAGTAAGTCTTGAGAACAGCCGCCCGACCAGTTTCAGCAATGAGCAGCAAACGCGTAATTCCCCCAATGCAGCGGGCGGCAGTCAACGCCCGCAGAGTATGGACGCTGCCCTGGACACTCTGGTCAAGTCAATGACCGATGGCAAAGGGCAGGTCAACAGCGAAAACCCACTGGTAAAACTGCTCACCCAACTGCTGGAGAAGCTGGGCTCGCAAAGCGAGGCAGCGGGCGGTCAGGGCTCAACGCAGCCATTCAGCGGTATGTCTGATCAGAAACCTGCCAGCGGTTCCATAAGCGACATGAAGCCTGATGATCTTATGAAGCTCCTGAGTCAATTGCTGGGCGGGAGCACCGGCAGTGCCGGGGCTGGCAACGGTTTCGGTGGCGGCAATGGCGGCGGCAGCGGCGGTGTGAGTGGCGGCGGTGGAGCTGGCGGTGGAGATGCACTTTCGTCAGTGCTCGGCGGACTGGCAGAGCAGAAGCTCGGGAGCCTGTTGGAGCCTGCGAAGGATGGTTCGGGTGGTGCAACGTTCGACAGTGGCGACAAAGCCCTGTTGCAAGATGTCGCCAACTTCATGGATCAGCACCCGGAGAAATTCGGGACACCTGACAATGCCGACAACAAGACCAAGTCCTGGTCGGACGAGCTCAACGAAACCGGCAAGGACGGCAAGGCTGACACGTTCCTTGACGGCGCTGAAGCGTCCAAATTCAAGGAGGCGATCGACATGCTTGGCCAGGCTGCCGGCAGCGGAACGGCACCTGCTTCAGGCATGCTCGCTAACAGCGGAATCCCCATTTCTCCGGGTCAGGGCAGCGACAGCGGTGGTGGATTCGGTGGCGGTGCTGGTGGTGTGGGCGGCAGCGGTGGTTTCGGCGGTGGTAATGCAACGGTGACCATGGGCCTCGATGATCTGTTCAAACTGTTGCAGGGGCAGGGCGGTAATGCCACCCAGGGTGCCGGGCCGACTGCCCAGGATCAGGCGCTGCAACAGGATGCCCAGAATGCAGCGGGTTCGATCATGAACAAGCTGTTCAGCTGATAACCGTGAAGGAGGTCGACATGACGATTGGGAAACTGGAAAACAGCTCGGCCTCCGCCACGGCGCTCAAGCCTGAAGCGGAGCTGGATAACCCGACGCAAGGCGATGCCGACTGGTTCAGGGCGGCCATGCAAAGGCCAGAGCCGACTCAGGGCGCGGGCGCTTTTTCGGAACAGGTAATGGATCCGCTGACGCGCAAGGCGCTTTCCCTGGAGGATATGTCCAGAGATGCTGGCAAGGCGCTGCGCGAAGCGTCGCTGCATTCGGACCCCAAGAAGTTCATGGAAGCGACCCGGGCGCTGAGCGATTACTCTCTGCAAACTTCGCTGTCGGTGAAAATGATCAGCAAGGGTTCGCAAGCCTTGGACAAACTCACCAACATGCAGTGACGGGTGGGCTGATGAGGCATTTTCTGCAATACCTGAGCCTGATCGGGCTGGCGCTGATGCTGGGGGCTTGCGGTGATCAGATCGAACTGCACGGCAAGCTTTCCGAAAACGACGCCAATGATGTGATCGCCGAGCTGTCGAGCAAGAACATTGATGCCAGCAAGCGCAGTAACAAAGAAGGGGTCAGCGTTCTGCTGTCCGCCTCAGACATCAATCGAGCGGTGCGGGTGCTGGAGGCTGCGGGTCTGCCACGGCGCATGCGCACCAATCTGGGCGAAATCTTCAAGAAGGAAGGGGTGATCTCCACGCCTCTTGAAGAGCGCGCGCGGTATATCTATGCATTGTCACAGGAACTGGAGTCGACGCTGTCGCAGATTGATGGCGTCATTGTTGCCCGCGTTCATGTGGTTCTACCTGAGCGGGTGGCGCCTGGCGAACCGGTGCAGCCAGCGTCGGCGGCGGTGTTCATCAAGCATGCTGCGAGCCTTGATCCGGATACTGTGCTGCCGCGAATTCGGCGCATGGTTGCCAGCAGTATCCCCGGCATGGCGGCGGCGGTGGACAACACCGAGAAACTGTCGGTGGTGTTTGTCAACGCACGTGCCTATCAGGAGGAGCAGGTTCTGGTTCATTACGGGCCGTTTCTGGTGCCCGAGCAGGAAGTCGACGCGCTCAAAGGCATGATGCTGGCCGGCGGGTTGGGCATTTTCGTTTTGTTCGCGGGCTTGATTCTGTGGTTGCGCCCGGCTTTACGCCACAAGTTGCTGGAGCTGCTGGGCATGCGTTCGGCGTCCAGAGCGCCAGGTAACGCTGTTGGCCGGTTTGACGAGCGCGGGGCATGAGTCCGGCGTTGGCGCAGCAGTGGCTGCAATGGTGGGCGCGACCCTGGCAATGGGCTGACCCCAGTTGGTCCGAAGTGATGACCGAGCAGCGTTTGAGCGATGCCCAGTTTGCCTGGTTGTCAGAGGTTTATCCTGATCGCCTGGCCGTTGCGTTTGGTGTTCAGGTCTGTAGCCCGACGCTTCCGGACCCGATGATCGTCAGCTTGCTGCAGGCCGACGAGCATCGGGAGTCTTTGCTCGCTGTCGTCGAGCATCTCTGCACGGCACGGGCAACCCGACTGCTGCCGGATGAAAACTTGCGACCCTGGTGCCGCAGCGTGGCCAAAGCGCTACGACCGGGCAGTTGGTTGCCTGACGAGCCTGTTGACCCTTTGCAACTACTGGCTCAATGGCGCGGCGAAGCGCAATGGCAAAGGTTAAAGCTGCTGTGGCCGCGAGCTGCCGCAGCCACCGTAACGGCATCACCCTGCGCCGAGCCCAAGCGTCTGGATATGCTTTGGCGCGCTGCCTTGCAACGTGTTCTGGAGGAGCCTGATGTTCATTCGTCGCACGCTCAGCTTTGATGCTGAGCAGCCGGGCGTTGCCGAGCCATTGCTGCGCCGGGAATATTTCAGCGATGTGGTGCTCGCCAGTGAACACCTTGCGCGTGCTCATCTACAAGCCGAGGTTTTGCTCGCCGATGCACGGGCTCAGGGTGAGCAACTGCTGGCCGATGCTCAAGCGCAATTCTGGGATCGCGCCAATGCAATGCTGGAAGATTGGGAGGCTGAACGACAGGCCCAGCGTGAGGCGTTGGTCGAGCAGGCCCGGAGCCTGTTGAGCCAGACGCTGACCAGTCTGTTGGGCACGCTGTCTGACGAAGAGCGCGCCCTGGCACTGGTGCGCCAGATTGCCCAGAGTCAGACCCGTCCGGTGCGCGCCACATTGCGTTGCGCGGTGGATCTTCATGAGTCGGTCGATATCTGGCTGCAGCAACAACCGCACACTCACTGGCAGCTCGAACGCGACACCGGCCTCGCTCCCGGTACGCTCTGGCTGAGCACTGAAAGCGGCGACTTCAGCCTCGACTGGGAACGGCTGCGCGAGCGCATTCTTGACCTCGCGTGATCAATATCATCAGTGACGGAACCGTTCTGTCCGGCGTGACCACTCATCGATAGTCATCCCATTTCGAGAGAGCACGCCATGTCAACCAATGCCCTGGAAAGACGACTGGACAACAACTACGACCGAGCCAGCCGTAACTACGAATACGCGAGCGAGGCCGCCGCCGACGACCCTAGTGTCGAGAACATGCAGGCTATTTTCGAGGAAACCATGAACACCACCTCGGCCAATTTCGCGCTGACTCAAGCCCTGAGCGCGAAGCACGGCATGACCAAGTCGGTGCTCGATGGCTTCCAGTGAGCTGTACACCCAGCTAGAAGCCTGCCGCCGCGAGGCGGGCGGGCTTTTCGAATGCTGGGTGGACGGCGTCAGCATCCAGGTGCAAAACCACGACGGCGGGTTTTTCTGTCGTGTAGCGCTGCCTGGGCGCATGGGCACGCACAATGATCAGCTTGCTCCCCTGTTGCGCCTGGTCGAAGCCAGCCTGATGGGCGAGGACCCGATCGCCCTGGCTTATGACCGTCAAAAACAACGTGCCTGCCTGGTGCGTTGGTTACCCGCTGATGTCGATACCACGATGTTGGTCGCCACCGTTGAAAACCTGGCCAACCAGCAAGCCGCCTGGGCGCTGGTGCTCGCCGAACAGGCCCCGCGCAAAACGGCGGGCCGACCCGCCATGCCCGCGTCGCTGGGTCTGGGACTTTTGCACAGAGGACTGATGAATGGGTAAAACTGCCTGGACCTGCCTGCCGTTGATGGCCGCGATGCTCTGGGCTTCGCCCACATTTGCCGTCGTACCGGAACAGTGGCGCGACACCCCTTATGCCTACGACGCCAAGAATGCGCCGTTGGGTCAGGTCCTCAAGGACTTCGCCGAGAGTTTCGGCGTCAAGCTGGAGATGGAAGGTATAAGTGGCACCGTCAATGGGCGGATGCGCAGCGAAAGCCCGGAAGCGTTTCTTGATCGTCTCGCGCTGGAGCATCAATTTCAGTGGTTCGTTTACAACAACAGCCTGTACGTCAGTCCGCTTGATCAACAGCAATCCAAGCGTCTCGAAGTGGATGACAAGTCAGTCGACGACCTCAGTCAGGCATTGACCGATGTCGGCTTGCTCGATCCACGTTTTGGCTGGGGCGCTTTGCCCGAGCAAGGTGTGGTGCTGGTGCGGGGCCCGCGTCGTTATGTTGAGTTGATTGAAGACTTCAGCAAGAAGCAGCAAAGCCGTGATGAAAAGCAGGAAGTCATCTACCTGCCGTTGCGCTATGCGAATGCCGCGGACCGGCCGATCAGATACCGAGGCGAAAGCCTGAAAGTCGATGGCGTCGCCACGCTGTTGCGAAACCTGCTGGAGCGTCGCTCCTCAATGGGCGGCGGGTTGACCTCTGACTCCCTGCGCACCGGCACGCTTCCCCTGGCAGGCATGGGCGGCATGAGCACGGGGTTCGGCGCTGACGCGAGTAATTTTCCGCAGTTGTTCGACGACTCTGTCGCCAGTAATTTCAGCGGCAAGAATTATGTGGCTCCCACCGAAGACGAGCGACGCTCCACGCGCTCGCGTAATCACATTCGGGTTGAGGCGGACGTGCGTAACAACGCCGTGCTGATCTACGACGATCCCGAGCGACGTTCGATCTACAAGGATCTGGTCGAGGAGCTGGACAAGCCACGTAACGTGATTGAGATCGACGCGATCATTGTCGACGTTGACCGCAACTCTATGGATGAACTGTCCAGCAACTGGGGCTTGAGCGCCGGTAACTTCAGTGGCGGCGCGAGCATTGCCGAGAACGGTCGCAGCTCGACGATGTATGTTCAGGATCGGGACAAATTCTTCCTCGGCCTGCGCGCACTGGAAGGTAAAGGCTCGGCCACGATCATCGGCAATCCCTCGGTGCTGACCCTGGAAAACCAGCCAGCGGTGATCGACTTCAGCCAGACCGAAATTCTCGAGGCTATCGGTGAGCGGGTTGCCAATTTCCAGCCACTGACGGCGGGCACCAGCCTGCAGGTCATTCCGCGCTCGATCACGGCTTCCGGCGCCAAGGATCAGATGATTCAAATGGTCGTGGACATCGAGGACGGGCAGATTCAGGAATCCAATATCCGCGCCGAGCAGCCTTCGGTGCGCCGTGGCAACGTCAGCACCCAGGCGGTCATTGCCGAGAAAGCGTCGCTGGTTGTCGGCGGTTTCCATGTCTATGAAAACAACGAGCGGCGCAAGAAGGTGCCTTATCTGAGCGCGATCCCGCTTATCGGCAAACTGCTGTTCACGGCCAGCGAGCGCAGTGAGTCAAACCGCGAACGCTTGTTCATCCTGACGCCGCGGCTTATCGGCGACCAGGTGAACCCGATGCGCTACGTCGACTACGCCAACCCCAATCACGTGCAGGAGCGTCTGGACAAGATCAAACAGCGCCGCGAAGGTGCCGAGCGACCAAACCGCACGGTGGTCTCCAAGGCCTTGAGCGAGATGATTCAGGGCACGTTGCCTGCGGGCTTTACCGCCGCCGCCATACCGTTGCGGCCCGAGACATTGTGCGATGGCAATCCCGACCTGCAACTCGATCCACGGCGTGCGCAATGGTATGCCGGTGATGCCGGGTTTGGCGTCGCTGTCGCGCTGGTGCGCAACACTGGCGACGAGCCGCAACGTGTTGACGAGGCCAGCTGTGGTGGTCGTTACGTGGTTGGCGTGAGCGTCTGGCCAAGTGCATGGGTGCCGCCGGGTGGCGAGGCCGAAGTGTTCATCGCCTTGCGTCCACCCAAGGTCAACAGCGGCGCGCCGCAACGTCGCTCATTGCTCACTACTGTGGAGGTCAGCCAGCCATGAAAGCTGTCTTGCTCGCTGTCACCGTAATGTTGTTGGCCGGTTGCTCGTCCTTTGGTCACCGAGGGTGTGCCAAAGAAGCGTGTGATCGGCCTGTTTCCAATGACCGGGAGGTCGTTATCTGGTGGCCGTCGGATATGCGCGATGGTCTCGGCCTGGGGGATGAACAGGCCGATTTCACTCGAGTGCCCTTGGAGGATTAACCCTATGTCCGCTCGTAATACTGACAAGGCGCAATTTTACGCCGACGTGGTGGCAGGACGCCCTGCCATTTGGGAAATCGCCGCTGGCGTAGCCTTTTGCACGCGGCGCGAATGTCTGGACTGGGGCCTTGCCCTGCAGGTTGACTGGCATAGCCTGGGGCCTTCGCAACTGGGCGATGCGCTGGAGCGTCGTTTCGATGATCCGGAGCGCTACAACGATTACTTTCTGTTCCTGGATTCGCGCCGCGATTTCGTGGTCTGGCACTGTTTGCCGGGCGAACTGGACACTGCCGCGCTGGATGAAATCAGCGCTCATCAGTTGCAGCTCATGGGGCTGGAGCACTTGGGCGAAGGCTTGGCGCGCCATTGATATGCGCCATGTCCCGTAACGCCGATCTTCATTTATAGGGAGTAGAACTCATGACCACACCTCACGCAGACCGCTTGCTTGCGGCGCTGGCCGCGCAGGCTGGCAGTGAATTGGTATTCAAGGATGGCCTCTGTGCGCTGGCCGATGAGCAGGGGCAGGAGCTGGCCAACATTGAAGTCCCGGCACCGGGCGATGTGGCGTTCGTCCATGCCCGAATTGATCTTGATCAGACGCAACGTGGCATCCACGAGCGTTTGCTGCAGCTCAATTTCAAGCCTGACCAGTTGGGCGGTTGCTGGTTGGCGCTGGATGCGCAGAACACGGTCCGTCTGTGTGCTCAGCAGGATCTCAGCGTGCTCAATGAATTGAGCTTCAGTCAGTGGATCATGGGCTTTGTTGACCGGCTGGCTACTTTGCGTCGTACGCTGGTGCGGTAACGCGGCTGTATCGCTTCGATTCATAGGGATGTTTGTGTACATATCCGTTACCGCGTTAATGGCTTCTATTGGTTGCGCCCTTACGGCGCCTCACTTTTGAACAGCGCAAAAGTAAGCAAACGCTCTTGCCCCACCACTTGGTGCCTCGCTGTCGCTCGGCATGCCCGTAATCCGACATTGTTGCGTGGGGCCGCCGCCACCGGCCATCCATGGCCTGAGGCGGCTAAACCGGCATCCCTGCCGGTTTGCCCCACGCAGCAATATCGAATTCCGGCCGTCGTGGTTTAACGGGGCGCCCAAGATCAAAATCAAAATCAGAGCAGATCAAAAGCAGAGCGAAAACAGCGGGATCTTCTCGGACCGGTAGGAGCGAACTTGTTCGCGAGACGCCACCACAATCAACGAATAAATCGTCTAACACACCGCATCGCAGCCTTCGGCAGCTCCTACAGAAAATCGGTAAATTCACAAATCAGGTCTGCTGTCAGGCCGCAGCGCTTTTGATTTTGATCTGAGGCGCCCCGTTAAATCACGCTGGCCGAACGCAGATTCTGAAGCGTGGGCAACCCGGCAGGACGCCGGGTTAGCCGCATTGGGCCATGGATGGCCCGTTGCGGCGGCCCACGCTTCAGGATCTGCGGGCGGGTACACCGAGCACCAGCGAGGTGCCGAGGGATGGGGCAAGAGCGTTTTGGTTACTTTTGTCTGGGCCGGCTTCCGGATCTATCAAAAGTGACGCGCTGTAAAAGCGCAACCCCAAAGCAGCCGTTATCGCAGCAATGGATTAGCGCACAGATAGGGGTGATCAGAGCAGCGCCGAACGCGCCGCATATCGCAGCAACGTTCGGCCTGGAGAGGAGAGGCTTAGTAAGTCGCTGGTTTGTTCTCGTTAGCGCTGGCGTAGGACACCGGTTCGCCGCTGGGCCCGCCGGTGATCAGGTTTTTTGCGGCTTCGAGACCACTGCTGGCCAGTTGCTGACCAGCGCCCTGGGCAAGATTTGCCCCCAGGTCTTTACCGAGATCTTTAGCCATTGGAGCGGCTGCGCGTGCTGCGGTGGCGATGACTGCTGGGATCATGATGCTTTCCTTTCAGGGTTGGTAAAACAGGGTTGAGGTGAAACGAGGGATAACTTCCTGCGTGGCGCCTGTGACCATCACAGAGCACCTGTACTGCGTGGCCCGCTGCCGGTATTGGCACTGTTGCTGGCGCGCTCTACGGTGGTTTCACCTGGCTTGGCCCGGCCGGCGTCTTCTTCGCTGTGCAGATCCTTCTTGTTGCGTGAGCCTTTGATGGCATAGCCCTTGGCACTCATGTCGTCACGCACCTGCTTGTCCACCAGCGGTCTCACCAAGAGACCGCCTGGCGTCATGCTGATTGGCCTGTGTTCTTCTTCCTGGCTGTACTTGAGGTCCAGCGAGGCCAGTACCACCGAGTCGGTGACCGATGCACTGCTTTTGGCGCTGAACAGCAGGCTAGGCGTCGCCTTGGCGTCGGTCTGAGTCGCGCTGCGCAGTAAGGTGAAGCGCTTGATCCGCACGTTGTCGTCATTGCTCAAAGCATCTTCGAGTTTTTTCTGAATGTCCGGGTCCTGCGCGTTCAGGCTGTTTTCCAGGCGCTCCAGTACCTTGGGCTTGAGTTCCAGAGTCACTTCCATGGACGTAGGCCCTGTGTGTTCTGCACGGCGGGCCATTTCCTGAAGCACCGGGCTCTTGTTGATGAAGGCGGCGATCGCGTTGCCATTCTGGGTGGAGGTTCTGTCACGCCAAGGCGCGGAGTCACCGACCAGGCCACCCTTGTTCAGCTGTAATCCTGTGCTGGTGTACTTATGCTCGCCAGAGGCCAGCAAGCGTCCGCCGGTCTTGGACAAATTGTTGTTCTTGACCAGTTGCTGAACGCTGTAACGCAGCTCTTGCAGCGTCTCGTTGTCGTGAGGCAGATTGTCGAGTTGGTCGACCACGGCCTTTAGTGCCGCCAGATGGGCATCCGGATCTGAGACTTTCTCGCCTGCTTCAATGGCTTTACTGGCTTTTTCCAGCAGTTTGGAATTCTCCGTCGCCTTGATATCGGCTTTCATTGCGACAATCAGGGGGCGAGCGTCGCTGAGTACTTTGTTACGCTGCTCTTGGGTCGGCGCTGCAGGCAGGCTGGCGATGGCCTTCTGCAACGCGTCGACCTCATTATTTTTGGGCATGCTGTTATTCAGACGCGGTAACAGCGTGCTCAAGTTAGCCACGCGCTCTCGCGCTGGCCGAGGTGGCACGGGGGGCGGCAACGCGCGGTCTCCCAGAGGTCTTGAGGGCAGGGTCGCCGAGGCCTGTGTTGGTGCGGGTGCGCAGCGTTCCAGCTCGGCCAGCAGGGCTTTTCGCTCTGCCAGTGCCTTGGCAATCTCTTTGTCTTTGAGGACCTTGCCCAAGGACTTTTCCACGTCGTGCAACTGAGGCGTGGTCACTGCTTTGCCGGGTTTGAAGTTGAGGGTGAATTTGTCGTTTTTGGCCCGGTCCAGCGCGAAGCTGACGCTGAGGGCATCAGGCAACACGGTCTGACCGAGTGCGACGTTATTGTTGACGCCCATGTTGTTAGCGGTCGGGTCAGGCCGCACGACGCCGTTGGTGGCCAGCCCGACTCGGGCATAGGCGCCTGCGCTGGCGGCGGGCAGCACATCAAAGGCGCGTTTCGTCGCCACAGCATCTGCGCCTTCGCCCTTGTGGGTGGTGACGGTGGTCTTGGAGTTGCTCAGCAGTGTGGCTTCAGCGTTGATCCCGGCAGTTGCGCGCAGAAAGGCGTTCCACACGCCGCCGCTTTCGTTGCGCAGCAGCGTACCGCCCAGATTCAGCCGTCCGAGGTCGACGCCAATACCGGCGCCCAGCGTCTGCTGATTGACCTTGCTGGCTTCTACCGAGCCCCCCTTGTCCTGGCCCAGACGATACAGGTCGGCCAGGGAAGCGCTCGGGTCGAGCAGGTTTTCCATGATGTTGGCCATGCTGGCGTTGCTGGCGCTTAACCAGCCCGCTATCGCGTGGCTTTGAGTCAGTTTGAAACTGGCGTCGGCACTGTACAGTTCGCTGCCACTGCTCGGGTTGCCCTTGGGATCGGAGCTGAACAAGCGTGCGCTAACCGCCGAGGGGGCGTGGTAGTAACCGACATTCAGGAACTGATTGGTGCTGTGGCTGTTTTTCAGGCCCAGCGTTGTTGCACTTTCACCTCCCTCGGTTTCCAGGCTGATCCCGTGTTCACGCCCCGCGCCAAAGTTGAAATAGATACCACCGCCATCCGGGGTCAACGGGACGAACATCGCAGGTGTTGTCAGGGTCGCCCCCTTGCTGCGCAGCAGTGAGGTCGCATCGCCAACCTGCAGGTTGCCGAAATGATCACCGATGGCGCGCAAATCGTCAGAGAACGAGCGTGTGGTGTTGTAATTCAGGCCGTGCCGACCGGTGAGTTCACGGGCGACGGTATCGCGGGCCTGATGCAGTTTTTCCAGCTCGCGATGGCTGACGATGCCGTTGTCGCTGAACAGTTTGATATCGCTGTTTTCATAGGCCATGCGCAGGCCCTGCAACTGATCCAGAGTCGTGCTGCTGCCGGGCCTGGCGTTTGCCTTGGCGCTGGTGATGATGCCGTCCTTTGGCACCGGTCCCAGTCGTCCCAGCAAGTCGCCCATTTGATGCAATGTCTGTGCATCCAGCAGCACGCGATCTTCCAGCAGGCTGCTCGGACTCTTGTTGCGGCCCGTGTTGTCCAGATTCGGTTCTTGTTGGCGGGTTGGCAGCGTCAGGCCCAGGTTCGTCAACTCATCGAGTTTGGTCCGCGCCTTGCTGGTGGGACCAAGTCCGCTGGTGCGCAGGGCATCGCCCATGACGCTGACTGCGCCGCTGGCTCGGGCATTGGGCACCGGCGGTTTCAAGGCGTTACCGCGCTCATCGAGCAGACCATGAATCTGGCCCAGACGGACGATGGCCTGGTAGCTGCTGTCCTCGATGTCCTCGTGCAGGGCCTTGAGGTTTTTATGCAGTTGCGCCTGTTCCTGATCGGCTTGGGTTTGTGGCACAGCATCGCTTTTCAGTCGTGCTATCCCTGTCTCCAGCACCGGGCCCCCGGGTCTCGCTTTGCTGAAACTCTTATACAGCCGCAGCGACTCTTGATAGATCGGGTTCATGCCCGCACGGTCGCGCGCGCCAGAGGTCAAGGCATGGTTGCCCGCGGCCTGCAGCTTCTGCTTGATGTTCTCGCCTGAATTGAATGCTTGCTTGAGTTCTTTGGCATT
Organism: Pseudomonas caspiana; assembly: GCF_040224095.2. NCBI lineage: Bacteria > Pseudomonadati > Pseudomonadota > Gammaproteobacteria > Pseudomonadales > Pseudomonadaceae > Pseudomonas > Pseudomonas caspiana. The sequence continues at coordinate 1,625,721 of NZ_CP167995.1, forward strand.
CGCCTTGGGGGTTTCCAGAGGATGGAAATGGTGTTGATAGGAATCGCCCATCTTGCGAAACCCTTCGGCGGCGGTCTTGAAGATATTCTTAGCGCCACCGGTACGCACATTGTCGGTGGTTGAGCCAAACATGGTGGTGGTCGCCGAGCCGTTGGCGTTGCCGATTTTGGCGGTCTTGTGATTGCGCGCCTGCATGCTTTCCATCTGGCTGTTGGCCGCAGGATTGGCCTGTGCCGTGGCTGGGCGCAGTACCATTGCGCCAAGGCGGTCATAGGACAGCTCCAGCGAGTGGGTGGTCGGCTCTGGCTGAACCGTCTGGCCGTTGGCATCTGTCGTACCTGGAGGCGACAGCGTGGCTTCGATCACGGGGCGTTTGTTTGGCCCCATCTCGACTTTTCCGATACTTACAGTCGCGCGTGACAGATCTGCAGCACTCAGGGACATACCGGGCGAGAGAGCTGTTTTGACCTGATCCAAAAGCACGTCTGCGCCGTCTTTTCTGGACGGGTCGGTGATGCCTGGCGAAATTGGATTTCCTATCCTTGACGTCGGCGGCGTACCCGGATCACCCGGTGTAGCAGAAGCTGTCGCCGTGGTGGTCGCCATGGCAATGGCCGTCGCCGTCGCCGAAACTGGAGCCGGTGCAGGAGCAGCAACCGCAGCCGCGGCAGGCGTCGAAGGTGCCTTGGTTTGCAGGCCGGCCGGCTTCCAAGCTGCGGTCTCGCCGTGATGGCTCTGGGTCCACTGATCGTGGGGCAGCCGGTACAGGTTGCCGCCCGCCGTCACGTACAGGTGACGAGACTGATCAAGCGCCACGCTGGTGACAGCCAGTTCTTTGCCTTGCGCATCACGCGGGAAGGGAATGTCGATATCCAATCCGTCGATGCTGGCTTTGAGCTTCGCCGGGGCACCTGAGGCGGGTTGAGTGAGCAGGGCGAAATTCTTGTCGTCGAGCACCGCGCAATGGCTGACCTTGTCTTCGCTCAATGTTCGTCCTACCTCCGCCGCGGTAGAGCGTCCCAAGGCCACCGGGTCACCGTTGCCCAGCTTCAGCTTGGGTTGCGCGAAGCTGGCTTCCACGGCTTTGGGTTTGCCGTCCTGAATCACATACGGTTTTTCGTCGAGGCCGCGCACCAGTTGACTGACACCGTGGACATGGAGCTTGTCCCAGCTCTGAGTGGTTTCGTTCCAGCCACACAGATCGCCGGTTTTATTCAGGCCCAACGCAGCACCGCCGTGCAGGCGTACTTGTGTGTCGTCGACGCCGATTCGTTCCGGGAGGCCGTTCTGGTTGACCAGATGCAGCTGCTCGCTCAGCCGCCAGCCGGGGCCCATTCTGCATTGAGTGGGCTCATCTTTATTCGGGATAGTCATCGGCTGAATGAGCGGCGCACTGTGGCGCAAGCCTACGCCGTCACGTATCACCGCCTTGAGCGTACCCGCGTCCGCGATGAAGCCCTCGATCGCCGCCTTGTCGGCAGCCACGTCGCCGATCGCCTGATTCAGGTTAGGTCTCACCGCCTGCATCGCCATGCTGGGTTTTGACTTCCAGTCATCGTTGAGCAGCTTGTGATGCAGCCCGCCTTCCTTATCCAGCACAAACAGCGTCGGGCTGCCATGGGTGTGACTGGGCTTGAGCAAACCGACGCGCTGGACATCGATGGGTGTGCCATCGTGCTTGAGCAGGCTGAGCTCGACACCTTTCTTACGATCAGAACCTTCGGTGAGGTGAATCTTGCCGTCGCGCTTTAACTGGACCTCATGGCTCTTGATCGCGCTGTGGTCGCGTATGTCGTCTTTGTGGCGATACTTGATCATCTCGCCGCGCTGATCCAGCGACAGCCGCGAGATGTTGTCCTGCAAGGGCTGCGCCCGGGCCCAGCGCTGTGCTGTTCGGTCGAAGCTGTACAGGGTGCGATTGTGCAAGGTGTGCTGGACATTGTGCTTGTCGGTGAAAATGCCGCTGCTTTCTGCCTGGTGGCCTTTGCCCGCCGCAACCAGCGTACTGACTCCCTGGGGCATCGACGACTTCAATGCACTGATCACTGCATCGGTTTGTTGCAACTGATGATAGTGACCGTCCTGATCCTGCATCTGGTAGCCCTTCACGCCGATGCCAGTCTCATGCTGATTAAGCGCGCGAATGTTTTTGTAGCTGCCTTCGGCGTTGAGCTTTTGCGTTATTGCGTGTGCGGAACTGGAGTTAACCATCTGCAGGTCGGAGGTCTGGCCGTCGCGCGGCACGCGCATCAGGTTGTCGTGCCACTCGCGTTGCTCATGCTTGCCGACGTCTCGCTGGCGGGCACGAAACATCCCGGTGACTTTGCTGCCCGCCTTGATCAGCGAGTTCGTGACGCCAACGTGGGAGGGGCGATCACGAAGCTGATTGAGTTTCGGGGCTTTGCCCTGACTGTGCAGCGGTGGCGCGGCAGGGGGCTGCTGGACGTTCTGGGATTGGCCATGCAGGCGCGATAGTAATGAGTTAATCATTCCGTGAATGCTCGTCTCAGGGCTGTTACTGGTGTGTGGTCCATAGCGCTGAAACGGTTCCCAAACGCTGGTGACGGCATTTGGGGTCAGAGCATGTCGATATCGTTCGCCTGAATGACTTCACGCTTGGCTTCGTCGTCCAGTTGTTTGATCACGCCGTATATCTGCGCCACCGCCTGCAGTGTGTCGCGCGGGATGAAGCGACCTTCGGGCACGCGGTACAGAACACGGGCGAGCCACACGCACTGGACCACCGGAATGCGTTCACGCTTTGCTTCGTCGATCAGCGCCAGAGCGCCGGCATCCAGATGTTTGCAGTGGATCCGGGGCAGCGCCGTTTCGCCAGGTTTGTAATACAGGGCGACCGCGTAATGGGTCGGGTTGACGATTAAAACGTCGGCATCCTTGACCGGCTTGGGCGGTGCTTTGGGGGCTTGATTGAGCAGTTCGTGGGCGAGTTGGCGGCGGTGACCCTTGACCTCCGGGTTGCCCTCGGAGTTTTTGTATTCCTGCTTGATGTCTTCCATGCTCATGCGCAGTTGCTTGGCGTGGAAATACTTTTGAATGGCAAAGTCCGCCACGGCGAGTACCAGCAACAGCCCGCAAGTCACCCGCAAAATTCGATGGAACAATGTCGACAGGGCGTGCCAGAAGGTCACCAGATCGGTGTGCACCAGACTGACCAGCGTGCCCAGCGCGGGCTCGACGATAAACCACATGACGGTTGCAATGATCGCGGCCTTGACCACGCCGGACAACGACGTGACCAGGCTGCGCATGGTGAACATCTGCTTGAGGTGGCTGAACGGATTGAGCTTTTCCATGGTCGGCTTCAGCGCCTCGGGGGCGAACAGGAAGCCGAATTGCATCCAGCTCCCGACCAGGCGCATAAGCATGGCGACGCCGACGCTCAATGCAGCAAAAGCGGCCACCAGCCAGACGCCATGAGTGACCACTTCGCCCACGGTGCGCAGGAAGGGCTGATTCATGCGCGTCATGGACAGGTTGATCAGCGCCTGCAGCTTTTCCATGCTGACGTCGGCCATGCCCAAGGTGATCTCGCTGACCACCACAAGGATCAGCAGCTTGGGCAGATCCTGACTCTGAGCCACTTGCCCGCGCTTGCGTGCGTCTCGAATCTGCTTGGGCGTTGCGTCCTGGTTCTTCTCGCTCATGGTGCCGGTTCGCGGGGGCCGGGAACGATCAACAGCAGGGTATGCCGCACGTCCTTGAGCAGTTCAAGGCGCTCGGTGCCCAGGTCCATCAGGGTCGGCAAGTAAATCACCAGAAACGCCAGGCCGATCACACACTTGGCCGGCATCGCGAGGATAAATACGTTCAGTTGGGGGCTATAGATACCGATCAATGCCATCGCTGCTTCGACCATCAGCAACAAGGCAATAAACGGGGCGGAATACAGCAATAAATGGGTGAAGGTATCCTGCAAGATTCCCAGATAGACATCGAAGCCTTGGGCTTGCAACGCCGGCCACCAGCTCGTTGCGGGCCAGATCTGATAGCTGTCCCAGATCACCTGCATCAGCAGAGGCAACCCGCCAATGATCATCAACAGCATGATCATGGTTTCTTCGAACAGCTGGGATAACGGCGTGACGTCGGCACCCAGTGCCGGGTTGAGCTGGCCGCCTGTCAGCGCGCCACGCTGGTTGTCGAGCAATACACCCACCGCACTGAATAAAAAGAACGGCAGGTACAGCACCAAACCCATCAAGGTGCCGAGCAGCATTTCCTTGAATATCAGAAAGAAGATGTCCGACCATGATTTGCCCAGCTGACTCAGCTCCTGGCCGATGCCTGGGGCGGGGATCAGCGCGAGCGCCGTCAGTACGGCATAGCGTGGCAGGCCTTTGAGGTGTTTGAACAGAAACGCGGGGACCAGAAACATGCAAGGGTAAAGGCGCGCCATGGACAAGGCGATGCCGTTGAGCAGCTCGTAGGCGAACTGGGCGTCGAACATGCTCAGCCCTTACCGGTCTGGGCAATCATGTTGAACGCCAGGTTGGTCAGTTGGATCAGCTCGACGCCGATCCAGCGGCCGGTCATCGCTAGGGTCACACCTACCGCGAGCAACTTGAGGCCGAACGGCAGGGTTTGATCCTGGACTTGCATCAGTGCCTGCACCAGCGAGGTCAGCACACCGACCGCGACCGCCACGATCAGCGGCGGTGCGGTCAACAGCACCACCAGGATCATGCCCTGTTTGAACAGGTTCAAGGCTTCCATCGCGACCTCACATGTAGGAGTAGAAGAGGCTGTCGAGCAAGCGCGTCCAGCCGCTGACCAGCACGAAGAGCAGAATTTTCAGAGGCAAGGAAATGGTCATCGGCGAAACCATTTGCATGCCCAGCGCCAGCAGCAGGTTGGAGACGATCAGGTCAATGACGATGAACGGGATGTAAATCAGAAAGCCGATCTCGAACGCCGCCTGCAGCTCTGACAGTACGAAGGCCGGGATCAACAGCAGCAGATCTTCGCGGCTGGCGGCATCGGCCATCGCCTTGGGCCACATGCGCAGGGCGTTTTCATGCAGGTGAGTCAGCACGTCGGGCTCTACGTTGTGGCTCATGAATGCCTGAAGCGGGGCGAGCAGCGCCTGTGCGCTCTTACCCAGGCCTTTGGTGTCATTCAGTTGCAGCGGATGCTCTTGAGCAATAGTAGTCATTTCGGAAAACACCGGCGCCATGACAAACAGCGTGGCAGCGAGCGCAATGCCATACAGCGCCATGTTCGGCGGCACTTGCTGCACGCCAATGGCATTGCGGGTAATGAGCAGCACCGAAGCGATTTTTAAAAATGAAGTGCACACCACTAACAGGAAAGGCAGCAGGGACAGCGCGCCGAGAAACAGCGCCAGCATGATCGGGTTAGTGTCATTGAGCGTCATCCGCGCTCATCCAGCTGGGTGATCTGCAAACCGAGGCGGCCTTCGACATCCACCAGTTCGCCTTGGGCCAATCTTCGCTCACCGTAATAGAGACCGGCCAGCCCCGGCGTTACGCCGGGAACTTCAAGGATTGCGCCGGGTGCCAGGGCGGCGAGATCGCCCAGGGTCAGACGTATCTGGCCGCAACGCAGGGTCAGCGGCATCGCCAGGTCGGCGAAGGCTTCGGTAGGGTTTGCTGGCGACTGAAGGGGCTGATCGGCGTAATCGTTTTCACCGTCAATCTGCCCGGCAGGTTCGGTGTAGTACTGATCCGCATCAGGATCAGCCTCTTCAGCGAAGGCGCTTTCGGCATCGACCTCATCGGCATAACCGTCTTCGTCCGCCCAAGGGTCGGTGTACTCGGCAATCGGTTCGTCCAGCTCATCACGGTCTGCCACCGTCGTCTCCTCGATTTCCAAAACTTCCAGTTGCAACCGTTCAGGATGTTCACAAACACGGACCTGGAGACGGCGCTGCCCAAGGGTCAACACACCCAAGCCTGCGGTGTCGAAGTCGGCCTCGGTGGGGCACAGCACGTCACCGGGTCGCAAGGTTTCGAGCGTTTGCCGGGGCAGATTCAGACTGCCCAGGCGCAGCGCGAAAGCCAGCGTTAACCCTGAGTGGTCCCGTGGTGGATTTACGTTCCATGTGGGCTGGTCGAGCCAATCAGCAAGCGCAGGTGCAGAGACCGCGAGCACACTGTCGACGCGGCCCTGACTCAATTGCAGGGTCATCTCGCAGTACACCCAATCGGCTTGTGCTGGTTCAGAGGCTGGCAGTGGTTTCAGCGTACCCAAGACAGCGGCCAGCTCTGCCGACAGCCCGGCGTTGTATAACGGCCATAGCCAGCCGTCATCGGCGTCTGCACTCAAAAAAACAGGGCAGCTCGACCATGCAGTGAGCACCGGCTGAGCATCAACGAGCCCAAGCGGCCCTAACGCGCTGTCGAAGTAATGCAGTGCAGCGGTTTCAGGTGCACGGCGGCTGGCCTTGAGCGTCAGTCGGCCTGCTTGGCCCTCCATGTTGAATGCCATCCACGGCTCGCTGGCCAGCTTTCGGGACAGGCGAGCCTGAATATGGCTGACGCGCCGCAGCGGCAGCGCCTGGGCATTCATGCGCACCCCCGGTGACGCACGCTGAGGTTGACGGGCTGACACAGCGCGCGGCTCAGATCGTCCTGGCAGCGCGGGTGGTTCTGGCGTAAATGCTCGGCGGCATGCGCTTCCGCGCAGTCCAGATCTATGTCCCAACCGCGTGGTGGGCGGTTACGCGCATTCAGGCCGATGCGGCCCAGGTTAGGCATGAACAGGGTGGCTTGCAGTGCCTGACCGGTGCCAGCGGGCAGACGCATGGTCAGGTCATCAACCAACTGGTTCCAGGCGGCGAAACCTGCGCTACCCATACCATCAGCCTGGCCAGCAGACGACTGGCCGCGTGAGCCGCCTTGCCCCTGGCCGCCCATGCCGCCCAAAGGCGCCAGCAGTTGCTGGAAAAACAGCCCGTCGGCCATGCGTTCTGATTCGCCGTGCCGGGTTTTGCCGCTGTCTCGGCCCGGCGCTTCTCGAGGCCGATCAAGTTCGTTGGGGCTACGGCCTTGCGGGCGCGCAGCGGCACCTTGTGTTTGCGGTCTGTCGCGAGGTGTATCGCGCTGGGGCTCGTGCCGTTCCGGCTTGGCAGGCGTGTGATGATCGAAAAGAGCGTGTGCAGGGCTGCTGAGATTCATGTCCTCTCCTGTGGCAGAGCCAGGGTTTCGCGCAGGCAGGCCAGCTTTTCCAGGGCGCGCTGGCTGGCGCGCAATTGAGCCTGGGCCTCGCTGACACGCACGTGCTGGGCGTCAAGTTCCAGATTCAGGCGTTGGGCGTAAACGCGCAGTTCGGTTTGTCGGTCCATGAGTTGTTGCTCTTGCTGGTGCCACTGCTGGATAGCGTTGAGGCTCATGACTTGCCCCTCACACTGCAACGCCAGCGCCTTGCGCGCCTGCTTTTGCTGGCGCAGGTCTTCGGCGCAGTCTTGATCGGCCTGTTCAATCGCTGCCTGCATTTGCTCGGCCTGTTGCCGGGCTTCACGGACGCGACGCTCCAGGCTGTGCTTGCGTAACTCGCGCAGCGGCGTGATCAAGGTCACCACCTCGACCAGCGCATCGCGCTGCGGATCGGCATCCGGTGCGGCTTCTTCAACAGCCGGTCTACGGCGCATGGGATGTCAACGCATAAAGTTGTTCAAGGGTGTCTTGCAGATCCAGCGGTTCACGCAGGTCCTGTTGCAAAAACTCGTTGATTTGCTCGTGCAGCTGCACGGCGCAGTCCGTCATTGCATCGTTGCCGGGGGTGTATTCGCCCAGACGCAGGAGCATTTCCACTTGTTGATAGGCCGCCAGTAAACGGCGCAGGGTGATATTGCCGCGCTGATGTTGCTTGTCGGTCACGCTGGTGGTGATACGGCTGAGGCTGGCCTGCACGTCAATGGCGGGATAATGGCCGCGCTCGGCGAGCTTGCGCGACATTACGATGTGCCCGTCGATCAGCGAGCGGACTTCGTCAGCCACCGGGTCGTTCATTGAGTCCTGCTCGATCAGCACGGTATAGATCGCGGTGATTGAGCCTTGCTCGCTACGCCCGGCGCGCTCCACCAGACGCGGCAGCAGGGTATAGACCGAAGGCGGCAGGCCGCCGCGTCCCAAGGGTTCGCCCGCAGCAATGCCGATCTCGCGTTGGGCACGGGCAAAGCGGGTCAGCGAGTCGATGAGCAGTAGCACGCGCTTGCCCTGTTGCCGGTAGGCTTCGGCAATGGCGGTGGTGGTGAAGGCTGCGCGGGCGCGCTCCATGCTCGAACGGTCCGAGGTGGCACAGACCAGAACCGAACGGGCACGCAGTTCGTCGTCCAGTTCGTGATCGAGAAACTCGCGCAGCTCGCGACCGCGCTCGCCGATCAGACCAAATACGATCACGTCGCACGGCATGTTGCGCGCCAGCTCTGCGAGCAGTGTGGTCTTGCCGCAGCCAGCACCGGCGAACAGCCCGACGCGCTGACCTTCACCCAGCGTAATGGCCGCGTCGATGGCCCTCAGCCCGGTGGGCATGGCATCGACGATACGGGGCCGCTGTGTGGGGGGAATGGCGTCACAAATTACCGGCTGGGTCGGGCGATGGTCGCCGGGCAGGGCGAACGCACCGTCGCCCTGACCGTCCAGACGTCGTCCAAAACCGTCCAGCACGCTGCCAAGCAGGCTGTCATCGACACTCACCGAATGGACGACGCCCAGCGGTTCGATCCGCGCGCCTTGCTCGATGCCTTCTGGTGTACCGAGGGCACTGAGCAGCGTGCAGTCTTCGGTGAAGCCGACGATCTCCGCCAACATCGCTTCGCCACCGGTTTTGTAAACGCGGCACAGGTCGCCTATGCGTACCGCCGGGATCTGGCATTCGAGCAGGATGCCGTTGACTGCGCTGACCCGTCCGCTGATCACCACGGGCGAGAGCGTGTTGAGGCGTGCCCTATAGGCGTCGGCCCACTCTGCCAGCTGGATGGTTTCGGCCAGCGCAGCGCTCACCATTTCACCTCATAGTGCTCGTCGCCATCGAACTCCACGTGGTCCTTGTCGATTTTGGTCAGGCGCAGGCCATCCACTTCGTCGCCCAGAAACAACCGGCGGTTGTCAGCCAGCACCACGTGGGCGCGTTTGCCACTGGCGATCTGAACAATCTCGAAGGGCAGTTTGCGACCGAACGGCTTGACCTGATCGAGCACTGCCACTTCGCTTTTCTGCTGCTGGCCGAAGCGTTCCAGCATGCGTTTGTAAAGCGCCATCTGCTCAGGCGTTAACGACCCTTTGAGCACGATGCCTTCGGCGCTGGTGCTCACGCTGACCGTATCGCGCAGTTCTCGCTCGCGCAGCATGATCTGCAGCTTGTCGGCAGTGTCTTTCGCGCTCAGGGCTGCAGGCTCGCGGGGCTGCGTGGCCGGAAGCGAAGGGCTCACGGGCCCCGGTGTGGTCAATGCCCAGGCACTGCCCGCCAGGGTAACCACGATCCCGGCAATGGCCAGGCGCTTGTGCAGCGCCGGGCGTTTGGTCGGCCGTGAAGGCTCTACCGTTTCTTGTGGCTCGACAGTCGAGTCGCGGAAGTCAGTCCGGGCGTGCTCACCGGCTGGCGGTGGTTCGACCACCGCTGGCCACTGCGCTGAACTGGGCATGATGCTCAATTGCACAGTGCCCAACCGGAATGTCTGTTCGGCGGCCAGCGCATTCAGGCTGTCACAGGGCTGGCCCTGCTCGTCGAACAGCGAGCCGTCTTCGGCCTCCAGGCGCCAGGTTTCACCGTCGCAGGTCAAACGGCAGTGGCGTCGGGCAATGCCGGGGTCTTGCAGCAGCAGGTCGTGTTGTTCATCACTCCCGACCAGCCAGTGGTCGCCAATCAGTGGCAAGGCCGCACCGCGGTGCAAGCCGTTCAATACGCGCAGTTCGTACATCACTCACTCCTCGAACGGGTAGGCAGACTCATGCCGCGTTTTCGTCGGCGATGGTTTGCAGTTGATCGTCCAGGTCCAGGCGGCCGAGCACCTTGACCTGCGCCGTGCTGTTGAGCTCAGCGAAAGACAGCACGGGAATTTCATGGAATTCATCCTGCAATAAGGTGCGCAACGGGCTGCGCAGATCCTGTGCGACCAGTAAAACCGCCATTGCCTTCGAACGACGCGGGAAGGCCTGGCGCAATTGATCGACCAACTGCTGGCTGGCTTCGGCGGGCAGGGCGAAAAAAGTTTCGTTTTGAGTCTGGCGCTGGCTGTCACGCATCAAATGCTCGCTTTCCGGCGACAGCAGCCAGACCTGCAAGCCTTCCGGGCCGCAGTACTGGTGGAAGATCAGCGACTTGAGTGCGATGCGCACGTAGTCGGTCAGGGCGCCGATTTCACGCTCGTGCTGGCCGTGCTCAATCAGTGCTTCAGCAATCAGGCGGATCGCGCGCAGCGGCACGCATTCGCTGGCAAGGCGTTGTAGCACTGCCGAAAAGCGTGCGAGAGGAAGGACCCGCTGCATCTCTTGAGCGAGTTCCGGCTGATCGCGCTCCAGCCAACTGAGGATCGCCTTGCTTTCCTGCAGCCCGATGAATTGCGGGCCACAGGCTTGCATGGCGCGGAACATGCGCTCAACGATCAGTTGGGTTGAGTTACTGGGGTGCAATCCTGGCTCTTGCAGCGTGGGATCATCGGCCGGTATCCACAGCAGGTCGGCCTCTTCGCGTGCGACATTGCCAGGATGAGCGTTGATCGGTTCCGCAGCCAGAAGCTGTCGCTCTACGGCCAGGAAATCCTGAGTGAACGTGGCCTGGATCACGGGCACCTCGTAAACCAGGAAGCGGAATTCGTCTGCAGGCAAATGGCCGGCGTACTCGATGTCGAAAGAGGGCAGGGTGATGCCGAACTGCGCCACAAGTTGGTTGCGGCGCTGACGTACCTGGCTGATCAATGCCATGATTTCCGGCTGGTCCTGGCCTGGATTGAACTGCAGCAGGAAAGTGCGGCACGGGAAGAACTCGCGAATGTCCCGGTCACCATTCTGTTCTGGTGGCACGTAGGCAGCGACGGCCTGGGTCTTGGGGCTGCGGCTGCGCATCAGGCACACGCCCAGCGTGCCGATAAGGATGGAAATGATCACGAACACCATGGTCGGCATGCCCGGCAGTGCCGCGAAACCGAGCATGGCCACTGCCGCAATGACCAGTGATTTCGGTTGCGCGCCCAACTGTTTGGCGATGTCGCCGCCGATGTTGGAGCTTTCGTCGCTTTCCTCATTGGGTACGCGAGTGATGATCATGCCCGCGGTGACCGAGATCAGCAGCGCCGGAATTTGCGCGATCAGGCCGTCGCCAATGGTCAGAACCGAGTAAAGGTGCATGGCGTCGCCAGCGCTCATACCATGCTGGACCACGCCAATCGAGATGCCGCCAATAAGGTTGATCGCGACGATGATCAGGCCGGCGATGGCGTCGCCGTTGACGAACTTCATCGCGCCATCCATGGCCCCGAACAGCTGGCTTTCCTTGCCCAGATCCGCTCGACGCTGACGGGCCTGATCGACGCTGATGAGTCCGGCGCGCAGGTCGCTGTCGATGGACATCTGCTTGCCAGGCATCGCGTCGAGAGTGAAACGCGCACCCACTTCTGCAACGCGCTCGGAGCCCTTGGTGATGACCAGGAAGTTTACGACGGTCAGGATCAGGAAGATCACCATGCCCACCGCGAGGTTGCCGCCGACGACGAAGTTGCCGAAGGCTTCGACGATGTGCCCGGCATCCTGTTCAAGCAGGATCAGCCGGGTAGTGGCGATCGACAACGCCAGGCGAAACATCGTGGTCAGCAACAGCACTGCGGGGAAAGTCGAAAACGCGAGCGGCCTGGGTAACTGCATTGCCAGCATGATGAGTATGCAGGACACGCAAATATTCACCGCGATCAGCACGTCCACCAGCCCGGTAGGCAAGGGCGTAATGAACATGAAAACGATACCGATGACGATGATCGCCCCGGCAACTTCCGAACGTTTGGAGGCGGCGATGGCCACCCGGGTCAAGCCATTGAGTACGGCATTCATAAACGGCTACTCCGGTCTGGCAGGGCCTTGCGCTCGCTTTGCCCGAGTTCGTCCATGATCAGCAAGACGTTGCGCAGGGAGGTCTGCCGACTCTTGTCGTCGCGCCATAGACTGTTGGGCAGGTCGGCAAGCAAATGACGCAGGCCATTGAGAAAGGTCAGTTGCAGCGTCGGCGACGGGCCGCCGACTTTTTCCGAGAGTTGCTGGGTGTCGCGTACGTTCATTGACTGGTTGGCCAGTTGCATCAGCTGACGCATCAACAGCAGGCCGCTCAAGGTCATGGCCGGATTTTTGGCCGCCATGCGGCTGGCCAGGTCCGAGCAGCCATGTACCAGATTGTTGAGCTGAGTGGTGCGCCCAAGGCTTTCCATCAACGAGCGCAATTTGCCCTCCTGAGGCAATTGCGCGAGGTTGGCGATATCGTCGGCGAGGGCTTGCTGCAGGGCCCGCAGCCCCTTGATGAAGTGTTTCTCGCCACACAGATGCAGCACCGCTTCCAGGAAGTTGCCCAAAGATGGGTTCTTGATCAGGTGCTGGTAGTAGATGGTGCGCAAGTTGTCGCGCAGATCCGGGTCTTTCACCGCGTGGGTCAGCGCCGGGGTGACACTCAACCCGGTTTTTATCTCCTCGCCGTGCTCGGCATCCAGCGCGTCAAGTTGCGCCTGGGCCTGTTCGGCCTCTGCGTCGTTGCCTTGTTCCTTGGCCTGGTGAGCGACTTCGCTGAGCAACAGGTGCGTGCGAAGCGGATTGTCGCCTTGGTCCTTGACCATTTCCTTGACCGATTTCTGCTGCCGTAGCTGCTGGCGCATTTTGTTCAACCGGGTGTTCAACTGCGTCGGCGCATGGTTGCTCATTCCCTGAAGCAACTGTTGCAGGCTCATCGGCTGACTGCTGGCGTGCTGCCCGCAAACCACTTCGCGCTGGCTCAATGGTTTGCTCATAGAGGCGAGTGCTGCGCTCATCTGCTGCATCAGGCGCGCAGACTCGCTGTGTTGATGGACGCTCGCCGCCCCTGCTTTCGCGACAGGGGAAGCAGCGGGTTGCGGCGTCGCGGTATGCACAGTGGCGTGCGGCTGGGTAGTGATGCGGTCGAGGGACATGAGCCGTATACGCGTCTGGAGAACACTTCTCTGTGTGGTCGCAGGCGCTATCCGGTTCCACGCGATGAACAGGTCAGCGTGTGATCTAGAAGATTTGCAAGATGTTGCGAAGGTTTTCCTGAGTACTTGCAAAAGCTTGCGTACAAAACATTCCGTGATTCCGATAAATGTATTTAAAAACAATAGGTTGAGTTGTTTTTAAAGGCTGGCACAGGTTTCGCTATAGGAGTCTTAGTATCGCCGTGAAGCGCTCACGACGAGGATCTAAGGGAATAATTCTGTATGAACGCGATGAACCAGAGCTTACTGCCCACGCGGACCGGCACCTCCTGCTTCGCCCAGTTGACCCAACAACAACTCCAGAAACTGCAAAACTTCATACATAAGCGCGTCATTAATCAGGAGGACGCTGAAGACATTCTTCAGCAAACGTTCGTTGAAGCCTTGAATGCCGAAAGCCGCTTTTTGCAGCAATGCAAACCCGAGACCTGGCTATGTGGTATCGCTCTGAACCTGATCCGTAATCATTTTCGCAAGCTCTACCGTCGGCCCATGCATATCGAATTTGAAGAGCAACTCGCGCATGCTGAGCCAAGTCTGGATATTTGCGGTCACATAGAGAGTTATCGAGACCTGGAACGCACCGTTCAAGCCATCGCCGTGCTGCCAGCCGTCATGCGTCACACGCTGGAAGTCACTGTCGAGACAGAGGGCAGCTACCAGGATGCTGCCGATGTCTTGGGTGTGCCGATCGGTACAATCCGCTCCCGACTGTCCAGAGCCCGTACGCAGCTGCGTGATAATCTGCCAGAAGGTTTTCGCGCGTGAGAGGTGAGCATGTCGAACTTCAAGATTGGAGGTCCGCGGCCAATACAGCCCGGCGTAGGGCCTGTGCCATTACGGGCGGCTCAAGATCACCTTGACCAGTGCTTGCAGAGAGCCGGCAATGCCGCGTGGTCTGGCATGCCAAGCGCCCATGCACACGCGTTCCAGCGATTTTCCGAGCGTCGGCGTGTTGTTTTCGGTGTACGGGCCAGAGCATCGGGATCGATCCAATTGTTGGTTGACGGACAGCCCGTGTGGGAGCTCGACAGCTCGACGGGCTTCAGTCAGCCAGACCTCTCGCCATTGCCCAATGCCTTGCCCCAGAGCCCAAGCCTTGTAGTCAGTGCTGCCCTGCTCAGCGACACTCGCATGCGCCAGATGCTTAACGAGGGTGAGGTATTGGCCATGGGCGGGGAACGCAACGGGATACAGAGTTTGCAGACCCTGGGTATCGGTAATCACATTCTTTCGCTCCTGGCACGGCGCGAAACTCCGGACCAGTGGAGCCTTTGGCAAGGCAGCATGCCTTTGACGCTGGGTGCCAGACGGGCTGAACCGATCGGTGCCGCGGGTGATTACGAGCTATTACTGCTGGCACCGCTGCTCGATTGCGGTGGCCCCAGCTATGCGGAAACCCAGCTCTGGAACGCTGCCTACAGGCGCAGCCTGGGTGACAGCCCCGAGCCCGATGACCCTGCGTGCGCCGAGCTGGCCGGTCGCATTGAAATGATCCTCGCCGCGCTGGATGACGATGCTGCCGGGATCGCGCCGCTCGAGCAAGACATCAGGCCTCGTCCGGGCGGCCTGGCGGTGGATGACTTCCCGGCCATGCTTTTCCTGCCGCATCCAGTTGGCGACTATCCCGCGCAGTGTCCGATCGCCGATCGTAGCGCCCTCTATCAATTGCTGGACACCCTTCACAATGCAGGCCTGGCGCTCGATATCGACCCTGGCTGGCGTGACCTGATCGACTGATCGATGACATGCAACGTTTTCGCGTGCTGTGACCACACAGGATGATGTAGGTGACGCAAGTGGAGATGTGATCATGAAAATCATGCTGTGCCTGGTCATGGTGTTGATGCCTTGTCTGGCGCAAGCGGCATGGCCTTCCCCCAGCGCTTGCTATCAGGCTCACAGGGCTGCAAGCCAGCGTCTGGCTCAGGCGATTGCGGATCAGGACAACGTCGGTGCAGCTAAATGGCGTGGACAGCTAGCAACCATCGTTGCGCAATGCCGGGCAGCGCAGCAAGCGCAGGATAACCGCCGGACCCAGCAGCGCTACCTCCAGGAGCGCCAGCAGCAAGAACAACTTAACCAGCAGCGCTACCTTCAGCAGCGCCGACAACAAGACCAAATCAATGAGCAGCGCAATGCCCAACGTCGCATCGTTGAGCAACAGCGCCTGCGTCAGCGAATTCAACAACAGCATCTCAACCAGCGCAACATGCCGGACATCCGTTACTGATGCCCGATGTTTGTCTATCTACCTTCAAGGAAGTTTTATGAATATCAGCCTCAGTATTCGACTTTCCGGTTTCGCATTGAATAACGATGAAGTTGCTGTCGATTCGCGGGGCAACCGGCAGATGTTGGCATGACGCGGGCGCGGCGAGGGAGGAGAGGGCAGTTAAGTGCGCTGCTGGCATTTTTTGGCGTGTTGGCGGCTGATCCCGCCTGGGCAGGCCCGCCAACCGCGTACCGGCAGGTGGCCGAGGCTGCCGGTGTCCCGGCGCAGTTGCTTTACGCGGTGGCGCAGACCGAGAGCAACACGCAGTTGCGCATCGGGTATTACCCATGGCCCTGGACCCTGAACGTCAAGGGCAAGCCGCTGCGTTTCGAAACTCGCGAGGAGGCCTGTCAGGCGGTGCTCAAGGCAATCTCTGAGCAGGGTGTGTATGCGGTGGATATCGGTCTGACTCAGCAGAACTGGGGTTACATAGGTCGCGCCCGGTTTCGCGAACCTTGCGATGCGCTTCACCCGATCAATAATTTGCAAAGCGCTGCGTTGCTGCTGCGTCAGTACTATCAGCAAACCGGAGACTGGGTTAGCGCTGCCGGTATGTACCATCGTCCGGCGGGTGGCGAACCGGCGCGGCTTTATAAAAGCAAGATTCAGGAACGACTTAAGCGCATGGTTGCTGATCGCTGATCGCTGATCGCTGAACGCATGGGCGTATCTGTACAACTTTTCATCGGTAGGGATGTTTTTGTGCATATCCTTTACCGCGTTAATGGCTTCTATTGGTTGCGCCCTTACGGCGCCTCACTTTTGATGGAGCGCAAAAGTAAGCAAAACGCTCTTGCCCCACCACTCGGTCCCTCGCCTAGGCTCGGAATGCCCGCCCGCAGATCTGAAACCGTGGGCCGCCGCAACGGGCCATCCATGGCCCAATGCGGCTAACCCGGCGTCCTGCCGGGTTACCCACGGTTTCAAATCTGCGAGCGGCCAGCGTGGTTTAACGGGGCGCCTAAGATCAAAAGCAGATCAAAAGCAGAGCGAAAACAACGGGATCGTCTCGGACCGGTAGGAGCGAACTTGTTTGCGAGACGTCACCACAGCCAACGCATACATCGTCTGACACACCGCTTCGCAGCCTTCGGCAGCTCCTACAGAATGTCGGCAAACCCAAGAAAACAGGCCGGCTGTCAGGCCGCCGCGCTTTTGATTTTGATCTGAGGCGCCCCGTTAAACCACGCTGGCCGAACGCAGATTCTGAAGCGTGGGCAACCCGGCAGGGATGCCGGGTTAGCCGCATTGGGCCATGGATGGCCCGTTGCGGCGGCCCACGGTTCAGGATCTGCGGGCGGGCATGCCGAGCCTAGGCGAGGCACCGAGTGGTGGGGCAAGAGCGTTTTGCTTACTTTTGCGCTCTATCAAAAGTGAGGCGCCGTAAGGGCGCAACCAATACATGCCATTAACGCGTTAACGGATATGTACACAAACATCCCTGGATGGAAATGTTTTAATGCGCCTTGGGAATACCGAACTGATCCAGCGTTGGATCGACATTGTGGTCGAAAGCTTTCTGGTCCTGTTTTTTATGCACGGCATCAATAATGGCTTTGATGCCGAAGCCAATCGCCATGGCCGCATCGGCGATCCAGCCAACGACTGGCACAGCGCTCGCGACAGCGCTGGCAGCCGCCATGCCTGCAACACGGCCAGCAATCGCGCCAACGGCACGGCCCGCGACTTTACCGGCGATCTCGCCACCGGCAGTGCTGGATTTGGTTGCCAGGTCATAACCAACCCGCGCAGCAGTGCCCGCGCCACGGATACTGTCGTAGATTGCCTTACCGGCTTCGGCATCCTTACCCTGAGCCAGTAATCCGGAAACGGACGTCATCGCGTACACACCACCTGCCGCGCCCATCGCACCACCAGCCAGACCCTTACCGTCAAGTGCAGTCTTCGCACGTTTTTCGGCTTCGGCTTTCAAGTCCTGAGCGCTGATGCTCTGTGGATCTTTATTGCCCAGCCCGGCAGTGGCGTCCTTGAAGTTGGTAATCATTTCGACGCCAGCCTTGGTGGTCTTCAAGGCAGCCAGCGTGGCCTCGGTATAGGCGTCCTGGCTGGCGGCGGTAATTTCCGGCGGTAGCACGGCGTCGTAGGCGGCTTTTTGTCCATCGACGTCGGCCAATACTTTTTCAGGCTTGGCGTCTTTCGATTTCATTTGCTCGTTCATTTTGCCGCCCTGGGCAAAATTCTCTTTGTAAGAGCGTTGCAGTTCGGCACTCAAATCCGGACGACCGGCAACCACGTCACTGGCGGTGGGAACCTCCGCGTTAGCGCCACGCAGATCTTTCTGCATTTGCAACTCGGCGCTCAGGTTGCCGACCGAAGCACTGTAGTCAGGGGATGCTGGATCCTTGACCGGCTTGCCGTCTTTGTCTTTGGTCACCGCATCGATATCGCCCCGCATATCGGTTTCCAGCGAGTTGCCCGAAGTCAGGCTCTGGTAGCGCTCATTGACCGCTTGTTTCAGGGCAGGGTCGTTACTGATCAATTTCCTCTGCTGTTCCGGAATCGATTTATCGAGAAAGGCCTGCACATCTTTATCGCCTTGCAGCTGTGCGATTTTTTCTCTCAAAGCCGTTTCGGTCTTCTCGGTTTTGCGCAGACTGTGTCCGGCTTCCACGCTCTCCAGCGTTTTCTGCAGCTTGACCATGACTGCCGCTTTCTGGTCGCCGCTGTATTTGTCAGGGTTGGCAAACACGTCTTCGTTCAATGCGCTGATGTCAACGCCCGCCGTGGCGTTGAGCGTAGCAGCGCTGCTCATCATGGCCGCAAATTCGCCGCCGTTTGTGGGGGCCTGCTTCTTGATCCAGTCTTCTATGTTTCGGGTACTGATATCGCCGTCGGCGCTTTTCTTTGCCAGAGCCTTGCCTTCCAGTCCGCCCTGATCGAGCAAGTCAGAGAAGCCCGGCTGGGCAAACGTTTTCGCTGCGGTTGTCAGCAGGCTGGACAAGCCGGGATTGCCTGAAGACAGAGCGTTGAGATCTTTGACCGTGGTGTACTTGCCGACTTTCTCTTCACCTCCTGGCGCTTTCTTCGGATCAGCACATTTGGTAATAGGCTCGTTGGCCCGCAGCAACGCCGCGTTGGTCACCATTTGCAGTGACTGCGGATCAGCCTCGGGATTGGCTTTCATGTACTCATTGACGGATTTGGCTCCAGCGTCCCGGGCTTTCTCGAGATTTTTCGCCAGCGACTTGTAATCGCCATCTGTGGTTTTTCCGTCAGCCTTGCCGCCGTGCTTGCCCACATCCGCTGCGGTTTTAAGCACCGGATTGGCCTCAATGAAGTCTTTGGCTATTTTTGCGTCTTCCCCGCCTGCGGCTGCCATCTTCGCTGCCGCGATAGGGCGGTTGAGTTCTTTCGCAGCCTGTTCACGCTGCGCGGGCGGCAAGTTGGCCACCATCGGTGCGAATTTCTCCAGATCTTCTGGTTTGGAGTATTTGGAGTTATCCAGAAACGCCGCATCCTGGCCCTTTATGGCCGTGGGATCTGCGTCCCCGGCGGCATGAGTGACCTTCGGCGCTGTCACACCAGAGGTTCTTTCGGCGCCGTCTGGTCTACCGGTGCGCTGCGCACCTGAGCTTTGCGGCTGGACAGGTTTGCCGAATGCGGTTTCCTCGGTCTGATCGCCGCCTGTTGTACTGAGACGTTCCAGTACTTCCTTGAATAACGAGATGAGGGCCGAGGGCGCGTCTTGAGTCTTGCCAGCTGCGAACTGAGCGGTTGGCTGGCGGGGTGCCTGTGTGGTGTTGCCTTGACCGAAGGATATGCCGCCACCACCACCGGGCACGTAGTTTTTCATCGGCACTGTGGCGCTTTTGACTCCCTGGCCTGGAACGTCGTTTGAATGCGTTCCCTCCTGACCGTTGAGAGGGAGCTGGCTGGACATATCAGGGAGGACGCGCATATTCATGTTCATTGCCTTCTTTGTGACAACCGTTGATACCACTGTGTGGCGGAGCAGTTGAAACGGTTCCACAGAGCGCAATCTTTAAGCCGTATTCCACAAGGCTTTTTGGGCCAAAGAATGTGACCTCAAGCGAAATCCAGACCCTTATGCAGCAGCAGGTATCTCACAAGCATTTGAACTCCCGGGAGTTATTCGAGCTTTTGAGTCGAGCTGGTTTTGGGCTGCTCTGTCGAAAGCTTTTCACGGCTCGCGCCAGTCCCTTTGGTTGCAGAAAGTTGTAGCGCTTCAGCTCGCGCACGCTTGGTATCCAGGTCCTGACGGATATTGGCATTGGCATCTTCACCGGACGCACGAGGTGGCAGCGGCCGCACTGTGCCAGAAGCATGTTGTGACTGATCTGTGCTGCCACCAACGCCAGCGTGTTGTCGACCATTAACAGGCGTCTTGCCGAGCCGATTTCCTAGAATCGTAGCGGCTAGGTTCCCGCTCGACAGGAAGTCCTGGTGCGTGAACTTTACGGGGCTTTCCGGCTGCTGAGGGGGAGGGGACACAGCATTTGCCATCTTTGTGCCTAAAGTCAGCAGAGCCCTGCCCTTGCCGTCACTCATGCCGAGAAAGTCCAGAACCTCGGACATGGGTTTTTCCAACCCGATACTGAGCGTGGTTGCCCCATGAGCTGGCCGGTCCAGCTCTATCTCGCGACCGGTTTCAGAGGCGCGGACGGACTTTGGGCGTTCTTCGCCGTTCAAAACCTTTAGGGCCACGTCGAACATCTTTTGTTGCGAAGGGCTAAGCGATGCCCGTTTTTTATCCAGCCATGGGCCGGGAAAGTGCATCTTCGCGCCCATGGAAATGTTATCGGCCACGTGAAGATTGGCTGACACCGAAGGCTTGTCAGGTTTACCGGCTTTCAGGGCGACTGATGTCAGTGACGGATGAGAAATATTGATCATGAGGGTGTGCTCAGGAGAACGGTATCTACCTGAGTGGTTTGCATGCTCATCCGGTTCCCGCCTACGAAGCTGAAGCAGTGCATCCCTGGGCAAGGAACCGGGCAGGCTGGAATCACCACAGAGGGAAAATGCCTTTCAGAGGATTTCATCCCCATGCCTTCAAATAACTTTTTTAGACTACCCCTTCTTCCCGCCGTAAGGCCGCGCCCTGAGAGTAATAGTCATACACGTCACCCTGAGGCCACCTCCTCAAGGACGCGTCGTCCGAAGGCCAGCGAATCAAGGCCTCAGCCTCGCAACAGGCCAGACCCGATCAAGTCGGGCAAGGATGAGATCTATCTCTCCAGTAAACGTGGCCCCATTGTTGATTTGAATATGGAAGTCACCCAGCCATTGGCGGAGTGCCGTCATCTCGCTTTCAACTACCTGTTTGGTGACGAGCCTGCCGACATGGGCGGTGGTAAGGACTTCCTGGACCGGGCGGCCAAATCCAAGGCACACCTGCAGGCGTTCTATGATCACCCCAGTAACCCTCATTCCCGCGCTGACGCCGGAACGGACCAACTGGAGCTGATTACCGGGCATAACAATCCACTCCTGATTCCCGACAAATTTGGACGCTGGCTGGACGACATGTTTAGTCAGGTGGTCGACCAACAACTTCCTGAAGCGCGAATCATGCTGCGCACCTATAACCATGATTTGCCGATACACATTCAAAACAAAGGGGATCGCATTACCCTGGCTTTTTACGACCCCAACGATACTAATGTCCACCGCCGTCTGGAGCGTTATCCGGATCAAAGCGTCTCGGATATCACTTTTGATAAAGCCTTCCCCGACAACAGTGGTTACTTTGAAAAAGGCCGTTATCCGTTCATTCAAGCCGTCAGCAAGGATGTGGGGCATCCTGCAGACGACATGAAGTACTTCCGTAAGGGTTCCAGATTGCCCATGGAAGTTGACAAATCACTGCTCAAGACGGTTTGGGGAGTCAGTTCCCTGCGAGCGTTTCTGGGGCTGTGCGACTACATGAAGCGCAAGGGGCTGGTCGGTAGCAAGGCCGCTCCTTATCTAAGCGCGCCTGCAAGCAGGCTCAGAGATATCGCGCAGGGTGTCGATCCGAAAGGCTTGAACCATGAAAACCAGCGCCTGCGTTTGCGGGTATTTGTAACCGGCGTTGCGAAGCTGAAGGTGCCCAGCTCAACTGCCAAAAAATTGCTTGCGCCCAGCATTGAAAAAAATCGCAAACCTTTAGGATATTGCCTGCATCTGCCGTCCCAGAACCCTGGCTTCGTCGCTGACTACCTTGCGTTGTTAGACACTGTGCGTCTGAACGACGCCGATTTGTTCGATGTTATCCGTGGCGACCCTAACGACAATAATCTGGCCGTTGCTTTGGAGCATCAAAAAGCAGGCGACTTCCATCTTCTGTTTGATCGACTGGAAACCCTGGAGCTTGGTAAAGGAAGGCTGGCGAGACTGCTTGGTGCTACCACCGCAAGTGGCCAGACCTCAATGGCGGATGCGGCATCTTTCAGCCATCCCGACATGATCTCGGTCTTCATCGAGCGCGTCAGTCAATGCGACTTGCTCGATACGCAGGAAAGATACCGGCTGCTGCAAGGCAAGGACTCCGACGGTGACACTTGCATGCAGCGTGCGGCTGCGTATGAAGACTCTGCCTGCATCAATGCCTACCTCAATGCGCTAGCAAGCAGTGGCTTGCGCTCGCGTGAAGTGGTCAAACTGCTCGGAAACCCTGAGCAGGATCAGCCCAATATCATCCCGGATATTTGCGCGCCCCCAAGTACTGGCTGGACCGCGACATCCTTCGCGGCCAGCAAAACCATGCTGGCAGGCTACTTCGAAGGTATTGCAGCACTGAACCTCAGCCCGGCGTCTTTACGCAAGGTGCTTGCACCGGAGCAGGAAGATGCGCTTGCAGCCTCTCGGGTTGTCCTTGCTGGCGATCCGCAGGTGACCGCCGCGTTCAATAAAATACTCGACGGACTCCCGCCAATGGACGCTATCGATCTGATCAAGGGACCCGCAAGTCCCGGGCACAGCACGCTGGAAAGGCTGCGCAGTTCCAGCATTTTCAAACCCGATCACGAGGCGCTTTACTTCCAGTTGCTAGACCGTCAGCAACGGCGAGGCACGCCTGTACTGACGCAACGCAGCGGCAGTCAGCAATACGCCCAGTACCAGTCAGACCGGTTCAGGCGTCAGCTCGGCTGAGTGCGCGGCTTGGATCAGTGCTTGCTGCCCTGAGACGGCATCGCCAGTAGTTGCTTTTCCATGTTCCAGTCAAACGGTTCGTCGTTCTGTTCGGCTTCGTAGCGACGCTCTTCGAGCGACTGATACAGCTCGATTTCTTCGTCAGGCATGAAGTGCAGGCAGTCCCCGGCGAAGAACCAGAGCAGGTCGCGAGGCACCAGATGGGCGATTTGCGGGTAGCGCTGGATCACCTGGCACAGGATGTCCTGGCCCAGATACTGGCTTTCGATAGGGTCTTGCGGCAGCAGGGTCAGCAGTTCGTCGAAGCGCTCCATGAACAGGGCATGGCTTTCTTCGGGAACCTGCTCGGCCTCGCCCAGTGCGACCAGGATGCTGCGCAGGTGTGCCAGCAGGTTCAGTTGGTGGTCGAGATTGGCGTCGGCCATGGGGCAATCCTCAAAGACAAAAAAACAGGCGCGAGAGTATAAAGCTCTGCGCGCCTGCTGTGGGGTTGGACCGACCAGTTCCTTCAATACACAGCTTTTTAGCGAGTCTTGCCTTCGCTCAGGGTCAGTTCTTCCTTGTCGAAGTCATCCACATCGATGACCTTGCGTCGTGCCGCTTCGGCCGCTCGAAGCGTTTCGGCCTCTGCCGGTTGCAGCACACTGGCATTGAGCGCCGCGTCGATCACATGCTCACCTGCAACCGGTTTGAACTGACCGCCCTTGAAGGCGACGTGCAGTTTCTTGTGCAGCGGCTGCGCGGCGCTCAGTAAGTCGCTGGCATGTTGCAACGCGCCAACGGCATCGTCGGGCGATTGCGGGCGGTAGCAGCCGGCCAGTAACTCTTCCAGGGTTGGATCGCCCTTGGCGCGGCCGAGTACTGCTGCAACCTGCGCATCCAGTTTGTCGGACGGGCCTTTGTGGCGACGTCCGAACGGGAACACCACAACCCGCAACAGAACGCCCAATACCCGATTCGGGAAGTTGCTCAGCAGTTCATCCAACGCACGTTCGGATTCGCCGAGCGCTTCTTCCATCGCCCAGCGGAACACCGGTTGCAGATGCTCGGGGTAGTTCAGGTCGTGGTAGCGCTTGAGGGCTGCCGAGGCCAGATACAGGTGGCTCAGTACATCGCCCAGTCGCGCCGAGAGACGCTCGCGACGTTTCAACTCGCCGCCCAGCAACATCATGCTCAGGTCGGCGAGGGTTGCAAAAGCTGCGGCCTGGCGATTCAGCGCCCGGTAGTACCCTTGACTCAGGCTGTCGCCCGGAGCTTTTTCGAAGTGACCGAAGCCCAGATTGAGAATGAATGTGCTGGCAACGTTACTCACCGCAAAACCGATGTGCTTGAGCAGCAGGCTATCGAACTCGAGTAGTGCCTGATCGTGATCGGAGCGACCGGCCAGCGCCATTTCCTTGAGCACGAATGGATGGCAACGGATCGCACCCTGACCGAAGATCATCAGGTTGCGCGACAGGATGTTTGCGCCCTCAACCGTGATGAAGATCGGCGCACCTTGCCAGTTGCGGCCCAAGTAATTGTTTGGGCCCATGATGATGCCTTTACCGCCATGCACATCCATGGCGTGGGTGATGCACTCGCGGCCCCGTTCGGTCAGGTGATATTTGAGAATCGCCGACAGCACTGAAGGTTTTTCACCAAGATCCACCGCGTTCGCAGTGAGCATGCGGGCGCTGTCCATCAGCCATGCGTTGCCGCCGATCCGTGCCAGCGACTCCTGAATACCTTCGAAGGCGGACAGGGGAACGTTGAACTGCTCACGAACCTGAGCGTACTGGCCGGTGACCAGACTGGTGAATTTGGCAGCGCCGGTGCCGACGGCAGGCAGGGAGATGGAGCGACCTACCGACAGGCAGTTCATCAGCATCATCCAGCCTTTGCCGAGCATTTCCTGACCACCGATCAGGTACTCCAGCGGGATGAATACGTCTTTGCCGGAGTTGGGGCCGTTCATGAATGCCGCGCCTAGTGGCAAGTGGCGGCGGCCAATTTCCACACCCGGTGTATCTGTCGGAATCAGAGCCAGGCTAATGCCCAGATCGACTTCTTCACCCAGCAAATGCTCCGGGTCATAAGCCTTGAACGCCAGCCCTAGAAGGGTGGCGACAGGGCCGAGGGTGATGTAGCGCTTTTCCCAGTTCAGGCGCAGGCCTATCACTTCTTCGCCCTGCCACTGACCTTTGCAAATGATGCCGGTGTCCGGCATCGCGCCTGCGTCGGAACCCGCCAGCGGACCGGTCAGGGCGAAACACGGAATGTCATCGCCGCGAGCCAGACGCGGCAGGTAGTGATTGCGTTGTTCGTCGGTGCCGTAATGCAGCAACAATTCGGCAGGGCCGAGGGAGTTGGGGACCATGACCGTCGAAGCGAGGTCGCCGCTACGGGTAGCCAGTTTCATCGCTACTTGTGAGTGGGCGTAGGCCGAGAAGCCTTTACCGCCGAACTCTTTGGGAATGATCAGGGCAAAGAAACCGTGCTGTTTGATGTGTTCCCAGGCACGCGGCGGCAGGTCCATGGCCTGACCGATTTCCCAGTCGGTGACCATCGCGCACAGCTCTTCGGTCGGGCCGTCGAGGAAGGCTTGTTCTTCTTCGGTCAGTTGGACTTTCGGATAGCTGAGCAGCAAGTCCCAATCAGGACGGCCACTGAACAGTTCGCCATCCCACCAGACTGTCCCGGCGTCGATGGCATCGCGCTCGGTTTCTGACATGGGCGGCAACACTTTCTTGAACCAGGTGAACATCGGCGCGGTGAAATGTTTGCGACGCAGGTCCGGCAGCGCTAGCGGCAATGCCACGGCCAGCAGCAGGATCCAGAAGACCACCATCAACCAGGTTGGCGCATGGCTGATGACGCCCATCGCCAGCAGATAAACAGCAACCACGCCCAGCGCAGGCATAGGCGCAACGCGACGGTGCGCCAGCCAGGCGATGCCGACGATCAGAACCACAATCCACAACAACAGCATAAGTAATCCTCCGTGATGACAGCAGCGAGCAGCCACTATCAAGAGCCTGGGCATGTTTCGTCAAGAAACGACCCGAGCGAGTGCATGGATAGTGACCCTGGCGGGGGGAGGGAGTTTCACTGCGTGATCTGGCCACTATTGGTCGTGGGATCTGTCGCAGCAGCGCTTGCTCGCGATAAGGCTGGACGCAATCCAAAGTAAACCGCGTAGTCGTCATCGCGAGCAAGCTCTGCTCCCACAGAAGCGCGCGCGACCATTACCCTTGCAGGCCGACATAGAATGTTCCACATGAAGGCCGCGTTTGACTGCAAATGGCCTATCCTGTCGCCCATCTTCAAGGAGAAACCAATGCTTAAAATCTGGGGCCGGAAAAACTCTTCCAATGTGCGCAAGGCACTCTGGATCGCCGAAGAGCTGGGCCTGCAATACGAAGCGCTCGACGCGGGCGGGGCGTTCGGGCTGGTGGATGGCGCTGAATATCGGGCAAAGAACCCAAACGGCCGAATCCCGATGATCGAAGATGGCGACTTCGTGCTCTGGGAATCCAACGCCATCGTGCGCTACCTCGCGGCCCGTCATGCATCTGGCTCAGCGTTGTACCCCACCGATGTGCAGCAACGTGCAGCTGCGGACAAATGGATGGACTGGACCACGTCGACTTTTGCCGGTCCGTTTCGCGATGTGTTCTGGGGCGTACTGCGCACCCCGGCCGAGCAGCAGGATTGGGTGCAGATCAACGGTGCGATCAAAACCTTGCAGGGGCTGTTGATCGTTGTCGATGAGGCGCTACAGAAACAGCCTTACTTGTCCGGAGCTGAGTTCGGCATGGGCGACATCCCGCTGGGCAGCTTTATTTACGCCTGGTTCGAAATGCCGATTGAACGACCCGCCATGCCACACCTCGAAAGCTGGTACGCACGGTTGAAAGCACGGCCGGCGTATCAGGCAGCGGTCATGACCGCGCTGACTTGATGCGTGCCGTTGATAGGCACTATCAATAGATCACGCTGTACTTGAGCGGCTCGGCCAAGCACCATTGCGGTGCTGGCCAGAGTTGTAATCAGGTGTGTCAGCCCTCATCTCTATTCTCTATTTCTTCACTGGTAATTTTTTCGATATGAGTTCTGCTCTATCCATCCGGCAGCTAACCAAAACCTACGGCAACGGTTTCCAGGCCCTGAGTGGTATCGATCTGGACGTCGCTGAAGGTGATTTTTTTGCCTTGCTTGGCCCTAACGGCGCGGGCAAATCCACCACCATCGGCATCATCTCGACCCTGGTCAACAAGACCAGTGGCACGGTGAATATCTTTGGCCATGACCTGGACCGCGAGCCCGCGGCGCTCAAGCGCTGCATTGGCGTGGTGCCTCAGGAATTCAATTTCAATCAGTTCGAAAAGGCCTTCGACATCGTCGTGACCCAGGCGGGTTACTACGGCATCCCACCGAAGATCGCCAAAGAACGCGCCGAGCAGTACCTGACCCAGTTGGGATTGTGGGACAAGCGCGATGTGCCTTCACGATCATTGTCCGGTGGTATGAAGCGACGTCTGATGATCGCCCGCGCGTTGATCCATCAGCCTCGTCTGCTGATCCTCGACGAGCCGACTGCAGGTGTTGATATCGAGCTGCGTCGCTCCATGTGGTCATTCCTCACTGAGCTGAACGAGCAGGGCACTACCATCATTCTGACCACGCACTACCTGGAAGAGGCCGAGCAGCTGTGCCGTAACATCGGCATCATCGACCACGGTGTGATCGTGGAAAACACGGGCATGAAGCAACTGCTCAACAAGATGACGGTGGAAACCTTTTTGCTGGACCTCAAGCATGAACACAAGGTTGCGCCGCAGTTGACAGGCTATCCAAATACGCTGATTGACAGCCATACCCTGGAAGTCCAGGTCGACAAGACCGTTGGCATCACCGCGCTGTTCAGCCAATTGGCCGCGCAGAATATCGAAGTGCTGAGCCTGCGCAACAAAACCAATCGCCTTGAGGAGTTGTTCGTGTCTCTGGTGGAAAAAAATCTGGCGAAGGTAGCGGTATGAGCCACGAAACGAGTTCCGAGCTACGCCCCAACCTTATTGCCTTGAATACCATTGTCTATCGCGAGGTGCGCAGGTTCATGCGCATCTGGCCGCAAACCTTGCTGCCGCCAGCGATTACCATGGTCCTGTATTTCGTGATCTTCGGTAACCTGATCGGTCGGCAGATCGGCGACATGGGCGGCTTCACCTACATGCAATACATCGTGCCGGGTCTGATCATGATGTCGGTGATCACCAACTCGTACGGCAACGTGGTATCGAGTTTCTTTGGTGCCAAGTTCCAGCGTTCGGTGGAAGAACTGATGGTTTCGCCGGTCTCGCCTCACACCATATTGATCGGCTACGTGCTGGGCGGTGTGCTGCGTGGTCTGGCGGTGGGCGTTATCGTGACGATCTTGTCGATGTTCTTCACTGATCTGCAGGTTCACCACTTGGGCGTGACCATTGTGGTGGTGTTGCTGACTGCAACGATCTTCTCGCTGCTGGGCTTTATCAACGCAGTATTTGCACGTAACTTCGACGATATCTCGATCATCCCGACCTTCGTACTGACTCCGCTGACGTACCTGGGCGGTGTGTTCTATTCCATCAGCTTGCTGCCACCGTTCTGGCAAACCGTGTCGCTGGCCAACCCGGTTCTGCACATGGTCAACGCCTTCCGTTACGGCATTCTGGGGGTTTCTGATATCCGTATCAGTATTGCCCTGGCATTCATGGTGATTGCGACCATCGTGCTGTATGTCGGTTGTGCGCGGTTGCTGGTGAGTGGGCGCGGGATGCGCTCTTAATAGACTCGGGATTGAAGCATTTTTTTTGTGGGAGCAGACCAAGTTCTGCTCCCACAGGGTATGCACTGTTCCAAGGTAATGTGAAAACACCATGCTGGTAATCTCCAATAACGTGCATCTCCCCGATGCAGAAATCGAATTGACTGCCATCCGTGCCCAGGGTGCGGGTGGGCAGAACGTCAATAAGGTTTCCAGTGCGGTGCACCTGCGTTTCGACATCAACGCTTCATCGCTGCCGCCTTTTTACAAGGAGCGGTTGCTGGCGTTGCGTGACAGCCGGATCACCAGTGAAGGCGTGCTCGTGCTCAAGGCGCAGCAGTATCGCACTCAGGAACAGAACCGTGCTGACGCGCTGGAGCGTTTGACCGAGCTGATCGTCAACGCTGCCAAGGTCGAGAAGAAGCGTCGCCCGACCAAGCCGACGTTGGGCTCAAAGACCCGCCGCCTTGAGTCCAAGACCAAGCGCGGTTCGATCAAGGCAGGTCGCGGCAAAGTCGACTTCTGATCAGGCGTTCTGTAGGCGCGCCGCTTTGGCCTGCTTGTACAGCCAGACGCTCAGCGCCAAACCGCTGAGCGAGGCGAGGGCCGCAAACAGGAAGATCGAGGCAAAGCCGAAGCCTGCCGCAACCGCACCGGCCACCGGACCGGTGATCCCCAGCGACAAGTCGATGAATAGCGAGTAAGCGCCCACTGCTGCACCGCGGCTGGAGGCAGGCACCAGATTCACCGCTTCGACGCCCAGTGCCGGGAACACCAGCGAGAAACCAAAACCGGTCAACGCCGCGCCAGCCAAGGCCAGCTCTGGGGACGGCGCCATCCACAGCAACAGCAAGCCGAGACTTTCGACGCTCAGGCAGCCGATCGCCACTTTGAAACCGCCAATCCGGTTGATCATGTTGCCGAACAACAGCCGCGCCCCGATGAACGACGCACCGAACAGGCTCAGGCACAACACTGCGTTTGGCCAGTTATGGCTGTTGTAATAAAGGGTAATGAACGTTGCGATGGTGCCGAAACCGATAGAACCCAGCGCCAGGCCCATGCCATGCGGGAAGACTTTACCGAGCACATGAATGAACGGCATGCGCTCGCCATGGACGATCGGCACGGCTTCTTTATTCCAGGCCAGTTTCAACCCGAGCAGGGCGAGCAGGATTATGCTCACGCCCATGCTCCATAGCCCAAGCGTGCTGACCAGCATTACCCCCAGCGGTGCGCCGATGGCCAGCGCGCCGTAACTGGCGATGCCATTCCAGGAAATCACTTTGGCGGTGTTCTGCGAGCCAACGCGGCCAATGCCCCAGCCTATCGACCCGGAACCCACCAGACTCTCTGCACTGCCCAGCACCAGTCGACCGAAGAACAGGCTGACCAGGCTGATCACGGGCCACGCCTGCAGCCAGCTCGACAGCAGCATGAACACACCACTCAATCCGCAACCGGCCAGGCCAAACAGCACCGCTTTCTTGGGCCCGAGATTATCAATGATGCGTCCGGCATACGGGCGGCTGAGCAGGGTTGCCAGGTATTGCACGCTGATCACCAGCCCCGCAGTCACCGCGCCAAAACCCAGGTCGGTGTGAACGTACCCCGGCAATACCGCCAGCGGGATACCGACGTTCAGGTAACCGATGAAGGTGAACATGACGATGGAGACGACTTGCAGAGTGACTGCCATTGGGCGTTGCGAATCACTGCGTGGTGTATCAGGCATGGGTAAGCGGTCCACTGTAACGGCGGGGGAATCAAACGGGGCTGCAGGTCGAGTCGAACCTTAGCAAGCTAACCAAGTGCTCAATGATAGCGGCGAACGGACGCTGGACTGGAGGCCTGGTTAAAAAAATTTACCGCGAGGGTATGCGGTCAAGAGGGGGCAGAGGCTTACTTAGGCTGTTCAGGTGCAACCAGTTGGGTCGTTACCAGCGCGGCGAGAGCGTTTTCCTGATTACCGAAACGGTCGAGCAGGGCCTGCTTCTTTTCCGGGCTCAACTGTGCCCAGATTTTGATCATCAGTTCGGCAGTGCCGATCAGGGTATTGGCTTGTGCTTCGTTGAAGTCTTTCATGTGCAGCCTGTGGTCATCGGCAATCAGACGTATGAAAACACAGCAAGGCTGGTTTCCGATACGTCTGAAAAATCACCCTCAGTCTTCGCTGGAGGCTTGCTGGCCTTGTTCGGCCTGTAGACCGGCTTTCATGTCGACCGGTTGACCGAGTTCCAGCTGAGCCAGTGTCGATTGCTCAGGCTCTTTCTGGCCAGGGGGAAAGTTAGGAATTTCATGCATTTCAATGCTCCTTGCACAAGTTTTTTAGTTGCTGGGCAGAACCAGTGCTTCTAAAAAGCTTGGGCAGGATACAGCAGAGATAATGACAAACAGACTTTTATCTCGACCGTTGGTCATGTGCGGAAACAAAAACCGGATTTTATTGTCCTGCGTCATGGCGAGTATTTCAGGCCGACAGGTCATCAACTCGCCGACTTGATTTGCAATGCAATCTTGTGGGAGCAGAGCTTGCCCGCGATGCATGAGATGCAGGCAGACGACATACCGCGTTATTGTTTATCGTCGGAATGCCGCCCAGACCCAGCCCAGTTCCCACAGGTATTGATGTCAGCCTGAGAAATTTTATTTACGCCCCTCAGCGCTTTTCGCCACCTCATCAGTACGCGCCGCCATGATGAAGTCGTTGCGGTGCAGGCCTTTGATCGAGTGGCTC
Organism: Pseudomonas caspiana; assembly: GCF_040224095.2. Lineage (NCBI taxonomy): Bacteria > Pseudomonadati > Pseudomonadota > Gammaproteobacteria > Pseudomonadales > Pseudomonadaceae > Pseudomonas > Pseudomonas caspiana. The sequence goes on from NZ_CP167995.1 coordinate 1,656,820, forward strand.
CACCAAGTCACGGTCACTTTGCCCCATTCGGTCAGCAGGCCTGGGTGATGCCCCTCTGCTTCGGCTATTTCACCCACCGCATTGGTAAACGCCAGGGCGAATTTGAAATTTTTGAACAGGTAGATTTTTTCCAGCTGCATCACGCCGTCGCGGACCTCGATGTTCCAGTCCGGAATCTGCATCAACAACTCTGGCAGTTCGGCCTCGCTGACCTGCGGAGCGTTGGCGCTGCAGGCCTCGCAGCTGGCTTGGGATAGTTGGGTCATAAATAGGTTTCCTGTTCAGGCCGCTTGGGTAGCGGATGGATTTTTAGGTGGGAATTTCGGTGCATGCAGCCCTAGCTGCATGGCTTGCTCGACCATACCCATGATGTCTTCCTGAGCGAGATCGAACAGCCGCTTCAAGTCGGGCAACACAAAATACAAGGGTTGCAGAATATCGATCCGGTAAGGCGTGCGCATCGCCTCCACTGGACTGAACGCTTGATGCTCCGGCGCCGTCGAGAGGCTGTAGACCGCTTCTTTAGGCGAGGAGAGAATCCCTCCGCCATAGATTTTGCGCCCTTGCGGCGTATCAACCAGCCCGAATTCAATGGTCATCCAGTAGAGGCGGGCCAGGTAGACGCGCTGTTCTTTGCTGGCGCTGAGGCCGAGCTTGCCATAGGTGTGAGTGAATTCGGCAAACCAGGGGTTGGTCAGCAGCGGGCAGTGACCGAAGATTTCGTGAAAGATGTCCGGCTCTTGCAGGTAGTCCAGTTCTTCCTGGCTGCGAATAAACGTCGCCACGGGAAACTGCTTGTTTGCCAGCAGCTCGAAAAAAGTCTGGAACGGGATCAGTGCCGGAACTCGTGCCACTTGCCAGCCGGTGGCCGTGCCCAGAACGCGGTTGATGTCCGCCAGTTGCGGGATGCGCTCATGGGGTAGGGACAGTTGCTCGATGCCGTCCAGGTATTCCTGACAGGCGCGTCCCTCAATCACCTTCATCTGGCGAGTGATCAAGGTGTTCCAGACCTCATGCTCGGCGTCGGGGTAGTCGATGACCCCATGGGCGTCGGGTTCGCGTGCCACGTATTTCGTATGGCTCATGCAGCTCTCCTTGGGGTTCTTTTTATTGGGTTTGTTGCGAACGCCCAGAGTCATGAATAGCGCGTTTCAGGCTTTCTGAATGCCAGCGCTTCGCTTCGAGTAGGTGGATAAAGCTGCCATCTCGTAAAGAAATCTTTACGAGATGGCAGAAACCCTGATTATCTTGTCGTCAGCCGGGGGTTTTTAGCTTCAGCGCTGTCACGAATTCTTGACGCGAAACTTCGGCTCATCACAAAAATAACAACAGCCACAGGATTCATCCGCCATGCGCATCAAAGTGCACTGCCAGAACCGCATCGGTATGACTCGCGATATTCTCGAACTGCTGGCGTCTTATGGCGTCAACGTCGCCAGGGGCGAGGTGGGCGGGGAGCACGGCGACGCGATCTATCTGCACTGCCCGAACCTGATCAATCTGCAATTCCAGTCTTTGCGCCCGCGCTTCGAAGCCATTGCCGGCGTATTTGGCGTCAAGCGTGTGGGGCTAATGCCCAGTGAGCGGCGGCATATGGAGTTGGACGCATTGCTTGGCGCGCTGGAGTTTCCGGTGTTATCCATCGACATGGGCGGCTCGATTGTTGCGGCTAACAGGGCCGCCGCTCAGTTACTGGGCGTGCGCGTGGATGAAGTGCCGGGTATTGCGTTGTCACGTTATGCACAAGACCTCGATGTGCCCGAACTGATCCGCAGTAACAAGTCTCGGATCAATGGCCTGCGAGTGACCATTCGTGGTGATGCGTTTCTTGCGGACATCGCGCCCTTGCAGTCCCTCCATGACGACAGTGAAGCAATGGCCGGGGCGGTATTGACCCTGCATCGTGCTGATCGGGTCGGTGAGCAGATCTATCAAGTGCGCAAGGAAGAACTGCGCGGTTTCGACAGTATTTTCCAAAGCTCCCGAGTCATGGTCGCGGTGGTGCGTGAAGCCCGACGCATGGCGCCGCTGGATGCACCCTTATTGATTGAAGGTGAGACGGGCACCGGCAAGGAACTGCTGGCCCGAGCCTGCCACCTCGCCAGCCCGCGTGGGCAGTCGCCGTTGATGGCGATGAACTGCTCGGGTCTGTCTGATGCCATGGCCGAGACCGAGTTGTTCGGTTATGGCCCCGGCGCGTTCGACGGGGCGCGAGCTGAGGGCAAGCTGGGTCTGTTGGAGCTGACAGCTGGCGGCACGCTGTTTCTCGACAGTGTGGGTGAACTCAGTTTGCGCATGCAGGCCCGGCTGCTGCGGTTTCTGCAGGACGGGTGCTTCCGACGCGTTGGCAGTGACGAGGATGTTTTTCTCGATGTGCGAGTCATGTGTTCAACCCAGAATGATTTGTCTGAGCTTTGCGCGAAAGGTGAGTTTCGCGAGGACCTCTACCATCGCCTCAACGTCCTGACCCTGCACATCCCGCCGTTGCGTGAATGCCTGGATGGTCTCGGGCCGCTGGTGGAGCATTTTCTGGATCAGGCCAGCCGTCAGATCGGTTGCCCATTACCCAACATTGCAACTGCCGCTCTGGAGCGTCTGAGTCATTACCAATGGCCCGGCAACGTTCGGCAGTTGGAAAATGTGCTGTTCCAGGCTGTTTCGTTGTGCGAGGGCGGGACGGTAAAAGCCGAACACATTCGCTTGCCGGATTACGGGGTGCGCGATCCATTGGCAGAGTTTTCCATCGAAGGTGGGTTGGAAGAGATAGTCGGACGTTTTGAAAAGGCGGTATTGCAGCGCCTTTATTCTGAGTATCCCAGCAGTCGGCAACTTGGAAAGCGCTTGGGTGTTTCCCATACAACGGTGGCTAACAAGTTGCGGGACTATGGGTTAAGCAGTTCCAGCAAACCGGATGATAAATGTCGGTAGGAGCGAACTTGTTCGCGAGATATTGGCATATCAGCAAATGTTTACCTGATACGCCGTCTCGCCAACAAGTTGCCTCCTACCCATAATTGCCTGACGGATGTCACTCAACTATTACTGCAGCCGTTACCCATGACCTGATAGCCCATCACATGCTGCTGGCCTTTGGAGTCTTCATAGGTCATGCGCATTGGCACTACCTTGCAGACATCAGGAATGGCGGTGATGGAGATGACTTTGGCGATGTCAGGGTGGCTGCCGTAGGTGTATTGCTCGACGCGAGCTTGTTGGGCAGCAACTTTTGCTCCGGATTCTTCAGCCATTGCAAATGTGCTGAAACCACAGAGTGCCAGAACCAACAGTGAAACTTTCATTTCTGCTTTACCTTCTTGAGTTCGAAAGGGGGCACATCGCCCTTTTAGAGCGATGTGTGAAGCTTGTATCAGAGGATAATTAACTCGCCGTGGGGGGCTGTCAGTTATTAATCATGTGCCTTGTTGGGCGAAGTCGATTCTATGCTCGTCACCTAACTTCATATAGAAACAGTTTTGATAAACACTGTTGAGCGAATTGGCAACAATCCCTGAGCGGTCCGGGCCAGAGCCTTTTGACCGTGTGCAGGCTTGAAGATGGGTGCATTTTCAATCGCCTCTACGGCTCGCGACCGGTAAACGGTAAGACCATCGTCGAATGGTCCCGGCGCCGACAGGCGGATACAACAGGGGCATAAAACAACAACTATCCACCGAGGTAACCAAGATGAGTGCAGCTTCCCTGTACCCCGTCCGCCCAGAAGTCGCAGCGAGCACGCTGACCGATGAGGCGACCTACAAGGCCATGTACCAGCAGTCGGTGGTCAATCCCGATGGCTTCTGGCGTGAACAAGCTCAGCGTCTGGACTGGATCAAACCTTTTACCTCGGTCAAGCAGACCTCTTTCGATGACCACCGTGTCGATATCAAATGGTTTGCCGATGGCACTTTGAACGTTGCCTATAACTGCCTGGATCGCCATCTTGAAGAGCGCGGCGACACCCTCGCAATCATCTGGGAAGGTGACGATCCTTCCGAAAGCCGCAATATTACTTACCGCGAGCTGCATGCCGAAGTCTGCAAGTTCGCCAACGCCTTGCGCGGTCAGGATGTACACCGTGGCGACGTGGTGACTATCTATATGCCGATGATCCCCGAGGCCGTGGTCGCCATGCTGGCCTGTGCCCGCATCGGTGCGATTCACTCGGTGGTGTTCGGCGGTTTCTCTCCCGAAGCGCTGGCTGGCCGCATCATCGACTGCAAATCCAAAGTGGTGATCACCGCTGACGAAGGTCTGCGCGGCGGCAAAAAAACTGCCATGAAAGCCAACGTTGACCGGGCACTGACCAACCCGGAAACCGCCAGCGTACAGAAAGTCATCGTCTGCAAACGCACCGGTGGCGACATCGAATGGAACCGTCACCGCGACATCTGGTACCACTCGCTGCTGGAAGTGGCTTCCGAGACCTGCGCACCGAAAGAAATGGGTGCTGAAGAGTCGCTGTTCATTCTTTACACCTCTGGCTCGACCGGCAAGCCGAAAGGCGTGCTGCACACCACAGGCGGTTATCTGCTGTATGCCGCGCTGACCCACGAGCGTGTGTTCGACTACAAGCCGGGTGAAATCTACTGGTGCACCGCCGACGTCGGCTGGGTGACAGGCCACAGCTATATCGTCTACGGCCCGCTGGCCAACGGCGCGACCACGCTGTTGTTCGAAGGCGTACCGAACTATCCGGACATCACTCGCCTGTCGAAGATCATCGACAAACACAAGGTCAACATCCTCTACACAGCACCGACTGCGATTCGCGCAATGATGGCCGAAGGCACCAAGTCGGTTGAAGGCGCTGACGGCTCAAGCCTGCGCCTGCTGGGTTCGGTGGGCGAGCCGATCAACCCGGAAGCCTGGAACTGGTACTACAACACTATCGGTAATAAAAACTGCCCGATTGTTGATACCTGGTGGCAGACCGAGACGGGCGGCATCCTGATCAGCCCGCTGCCGGGTGCCACTGCCCTCAAGCCGGGCTCGGCAACGCGTCCGTTCTTCGGCGTGATCCCGGCCTTGGTGGATAACCTTGGCAACCTGATCGAGGGGGCTGCCGAAGGTAACCTGGTGATCCTCGATTCATGGCCTGGGCAATCGCGCTCGCTGTACGGCGATCACGACCGGTTCGTCGACACCTACTTCAAGACCTTCCGCGGCATGTACTTCACGGGTGACGGTGCGCGTCGTGACGAAGATGGTTACTACTGGATCACCGGTCGCGTGGATGACGTGCTTAACGTTTCCGGCCACCGCATGGGCACGGCTGAAATCGAAAGCGCGATGGTCGCTCACCCGAAAGTCGCCGAAGCCGCAGTGGTCGGTGTGCCGCATGATTTGAAAGGGCAGGGCATCTACGTCTATGTGACGCTCAATGGTGGCGAAGTCCCGGACGAGGCGCTGCGGATCGAGCTGCGTAACTGGGTCCGTAAAGAGATCGGCCCGATTGCTTCACCGGACGTCATCCAGTGGGCGCCGGGTCTGCCCAAGACCCGCTCCGGGAAAATCATGCGCCGCATCCTGCGCAAGATCGCCACCGGTGAATACGATTCGCTGGGTGATATTTCGACCCTCGCAGATCCAAGCGTTGTGCAGCATTTGATCGACACGCACAAGACCATGAGCGTGGCTTGATAGTCAGCGCTTGAAAGAGCCCCATCCGGTGTGAGCCGGGTGGGGCTTTTTTACCAAATCAAAACCGCAGCGCTCATATCGCGAGCAAGCTCGGCTCCCACGTGAGAGTGCGATTTCATGTGAGAGCCGAGCTTGCTCGCGATAAGGGCAGCACAAAAACCTCAGGCTCCACGAAATCTCAGCTTCATCCAACCAGGATATATATCGATCTGTTACCCATCCCACTGCTCCGGTAACGCCACTCTCGCTTATGAGGCATTGCGCCTCATTTCTGTAGGAACTCACTACACAAATGCCTGGCAGTTAAACATGCGGCAATGCCACCCTTGCCGTATTACAAGGCTTTGCCAATAATGGGCGCGCATTTTGCTGTAATCACTGGTTGTTCTTTTCGATGCCTTGGCATAACCGGTTTTGGTTGTCAATGTGAATGTCGCGATTTTCAGCGCATCTGTAACTAGTTGTCGCATTGAAGAAATATCGACTTCGTGTGTCCCGTTAAAATGCCGCTCACTCGCCGCAGGCTTGCAGGTCCGGATACCGGTCCCAGCCGCCAGGCGTCTACCTCCAATAGTCCTCTTCGCATCCTGGGCTTTCGCTCACGCTGCCATTTGTCGTGTTTTACCGACGGAGTCCTGACAATGAAAAAGCTCATGCTGCTTGGCGCGATGGCGCTGACCGTTCTGGCGCAGCCAGTGTTCGCAGACGAAAAGCCTCTGAAAATCGGTATCGAAGCGGCGTACCCTCCGTTTGCTTCCAAGGCGCCGGACGGCAGCATCGTTGGTTTCGACTACGATATCGGCAACGCGCTGTGTGCTGAGATGAAGGTCAAGTGCACGTGGGTCGAGCAAGAGTTCGATGGCCTGATCCCTGCGCTGAAAGTACGCAAGATCGACGCAATCCTGTCTTCCATGTCCATCACCGAAGACCGCAAGAAGTCTGTCGACTTCACTGATCGCTACTACAGCACTCAGGCGCGTCTGGTCATGAAGGAAGGCACGACCATCAGCGACAGCCTGGATGAACTCAAAGGCAAGAAGATCGGCGTGCAACGTGGAACGATCCACGATACTTTCGCCAAAAAAGTATTTGAGCCGAAGGGCGCCGAGATCAAGTCCTACAGCTCGCAGAACGAAATCTACCTGGACATCAAGGCGGGTCGTCTGGACGGCACCGTTGCGGACGCGACCCTGTTGCAGGATGGTTTCCTGAAAACCGATTCGGGCAAGGGCTATGCTTTTGCCGGTCCGGCGTTCACCGATCCGACCTATTTCGGTGACGGCATCGGTATCGCTGTTCGCAAAGGCGACAAGGCCAACGTTGATCGTATCAACGCCGCCATCGCTGCAATTCGCGCTAACGGCGAATACAAGAAAATTCAGGACAAGTACTTCGATTTCGACGTTTACGGCAAGTAAACCTGTCGTCTGAATGGCGCAGCCAGAAGCCGTTATAGGGTTCGCGGCTAGCGCCATTTTTTACACCCATGAGGACCGCATAACATGTTGAATGGCTACGGGGCTGTCATCCTCGAGGGCGCAGGGCTGACGCTGCAACTGGCCCTGTCGTCGATGGCACTGGCAATCGTCCTGGGCCTGATTGGTGTGTCGTTGCGTTTGTCGCCGGTGCGCTGGCTGGCCTGGCTGGGTGATGTGTATTCCACCGTGATTCGCGGGATTCCCGATCTGGTCCTGATTCTGCTGATTTTCTATGGCGGTCAGGGTGCGCTGAACACCATTGCGCCAATGCTCGGTCATGATGATTACATCGACCTGAGCCCGTTGGCTGCCGGTATTGGTACCTTGGGTTTCATCTTCGGTGCGTATCTGTCGGAAACCTTTCGCGGGGCATTCATGGCCATTCCAAAAGGGCAGGCCGAAGCAGGCCTTGCTTACGGGATGAGCCATTCCAAAGTGTTTTTCAGAATTCTGGTGCCGCAGATGGTTCGCCTGGCGATCCCTGGCTTCACCAACAACTGGCTGGTACTGACCAAGGCGACTGCGCTGATTTCGCTGGTCGGTCTGCAGGACATGATGTTTCTGGCCAAGCAGGCAGGCGACGCTACCAGTCAGCCTTTCACGTTCTTCCTCGCAGTGGCCGCGATTTATCTGCTGATTACCAGCGTCTCGCTGTTGGCCCTGCGTCTTATTGAAAAGCGTTACTCCGTTGGAGTAAGGGCGGCTGACCTGTGATTTTTGATTACAACGTCATCTGGGACAGTCTGCCGCTGTATTTCTCCGGCCTGTTGACTACCCTTGAGTTGCTCGGCATCGCCCTGGCGTTCGGCCTGTTGGCGGCGTTGCCATTGGGCCTGATGCGGGTGTCGAAAAAGCCTTGGGTGAACCTGCCTGCCTGGCTCTATACCTATGTGATCCGTGGCACGCCGATGCTCGTGCAGCTCTATCTGATCTACTACGGGCTCGCGCAATTTGCCGTTGTGCGCGAGAGCTTCATGTGGCCGTGGCTATCCAGTGCGACCTTTTGCGCCTGCCTGGCGTTTGCGATCAATACCAGCGCTTACACCGCCGAAATCATTGCTGGCAGCCTCAAGGCTACGCCTGCGGGCGAGATTGAAGCGGCGCGTGCCATGGGCATGTCCAGGACCAAAATGTATCGTCGTATCCTGCTGCCCTCGGCCTTGCGTCGGGCGTTGCCGCAGTACAGCAACGAAGTGATCATGATGTTGCAGACTACCAGTCTCGCCTCCAGCGTGACCCTGGTCGACATCACCGGTGCGGCCCGCGCGGTCAACTCCGAAAGCTTTTTGCCCTTCGAGGCGTTTATCACCGCAGGCGTGTTCTACCTGTGCCTGACATTCATCCTGGTGCGCCTGTTCAAGCTGGCTGAACGCCGCTGGCTGGGCTACCTCGCACCCCGGAAGGCCTGACATGCAAAGAACCGATCATGTATTGCCGTGGAGTACCCTCGGCACCGAGCGCCAACTGAGCGTGTTTCGCTTCGGCAGCGGCGAGCGCAAAGCCTACATCCAGGCCAGCCTCCACGCTGATGAGTTGCCGGGGATGCGCACCGCCTGGGAGCTGAAGAAACGTTTGGCTGAGCTGGAGGAGCAGGGCGCACTCAAGGGTGTTATCGAACTGGTTCCGGTCGCTAACCCGATTGGTTTGGGCCAATTGCTGCAAGGCGCGCATCAAGGGCGCTTCGAGTTCGGCAGTGGCAAAAACTTCAATCGCGATTTCTCCGAACTGAGCGAGCCGGTGGCCGAGTTGCTTGAGGGGCAGTTGGGCGATGATCCGCACAGCAATGTGCAGTTGATCCGCAAGGCGATGACCACGGTGCTGGCAAATCTGCCTCCAGCAGAGAGTGAGCTGCGCGGCATGCAGCGGATTCTGCTGAGTCACGCGTGCGTTGCCGATGTGGTGCTCGACCTGCATTGCGATGCTGACGCTGCATTGCACCTGTACGCCTTGCCGCAGCACTGGCCGCAATGGCGCTCGCTGACGGCGCATTTGAATGTGCAAGTGGCCTTGTTGGCAGAAGACTCCGGCGGCAGCTCTTTCGACGAAGCCTGCTCATTGCCGTGGTTGCGTCTGTCACGGATTTTCCCTGACGCGCAGATCCCTCTGGCGTGTCTGGCAACCACCATTGAGTTGGGCGGCCAGGCCGATACCGGCAAACCTCAGGCTGAAGCACATGCCGAGGGCATCCTGGCATTCCTTGCCGAGCAAGGCTTCATCAGTGGTGACTGGCCGCAGGCTGCCCACGAAGAATGCGAAGGCATGCCGTTCGAAGGCACAGAGTTGTTGTTTGCACCGCACCCGGGTGTTGTGAGTTTCCTGCGCGAAGCGGGAGCCTGGGTCGAAGTGGGGGATCCGCTGTTTGAGGTGATTGATCCGCTGTCTGACCGGGTCAGCACCGTTTGCTCGAATACCGCCGGGGTGTTGTTTGCCATCGAGCGGTTGCGTTACGCCCAGCCGGGTTTCTGGCTGGCCAAGGTGGCAGGTCGTACTGCCCGACGTCAGGGTCGCTTGCTCAATGACTGACCCATTTGTGAGAACTGAAAGCATGAACAAACTGGAAGTCCAGGATCTGCACAAACGCTACGGCAGCCATGAAGTGCTCAAGGGTGTTTCCCTGACCGCCAAAGCGGGCGATGTGATCAGCATCATCGGCTCCAGTGGTTCGGGCAAAAGTACCTTCCTGCGTTGCATCAATCTTCTTGAACAGCCCCATGCGGGCAAGATTCTGCTCAATAACGAAGAGCTTCAGCTGGTCGCCAACAAAGACGGCAGCATGCGCGCTGCGGACCCGAAACAGCTGCAACGCATGCGTTCGCGCCTGTCCATGGTGTTCCAGCATTTCAACTTGTGGGCGCACATGACCGCGCTGGAAAACATCATTGAAGCGCCAGTGCATGTTCTGGGCGTGTCGAAAAAAGAAGCGCTGGAAAAAGCCGAGCATTACTTGGCCAAAGTAGGCGTTGCTCATCGTAAAGACGCCTATCCGGGGCATATGTCCGGTGGTGAACAGCAGCGCGTGGCCATTGCCCGTGCCTTGGCGATGGAGCCGGAGGTCATGCTGTTCGATGAGCCAACTTCCGCGCTGGACCCTGAACTGGTGGGCGATGTGCTCAAAGTCATGCAGGCCCTTGCTCAGGAGGGTCGGACCATGGTCGTGGTGACGCACGAAATGGGCTTTGCCCGTGAAGTGTCCAATCAGTTGATCTTTCTCCACAAAGGCGTGGTCGAAGAGCGCGGTGATCCCCGTGAAGTGCTGGTCAACCCGCAGTCCGAACGTTTGCAGCAGTTCCTGTCAGGTAGCTTGAAGTAACGAAAAGCTACGTTTTGACAATGCCTTTCGAGGCGTAACAGTTCATGCTGCGCGGCAAGCAGCATGAGCTGATTGTTAGAGATTCAGTCTGGGCGTTGCGATGCCCGCCCCATAAGCTGTGTACACAGTTTTAATTACCGCGATACGTTTCGGATTGCACGCCATGACCGCTCAACGAATTGGTTTTCTTATCTGGCCCAGCACCAAAGCCCTGACTCTGGCGCTGGCTGAGGAAGCCTTGCGTGTCGCCCAGCGCGTCCACCCGGAAGTGCTTTACGAACTGTCGTTTCTACAAGCCGAAGCGCCTGCCGAGGGCGCTTGGCAGTTGCCCGGCGAACCTTGGGCGGGGCGGCTGGAAGGTTGTCAGAAGCTGTTTTTGCTGGCTGATGAACCGCCTGCGGCAGTCAACTCCACGCTGGCCTCGGCGCTCAAGCAGTTGGTGCGTTCCGGTTGCGTGATTGGCGGGTTGTCAGCGGGGGTTTATCCACTCGCTCAGTTGGGACTGCTGGATGGTTACCGGGCTGCCGTGCACTGGCGCTGGCAGGATGATTTCACCGAGCGTTTCCCCAAGGTGATTGCCACCAGCCATCTGTTTGACTGGGATCGTGATCGCTTGACGGCATGCGGCGGTATGTCGGTGCTGGATCTCTTGCTGGCCGTGCTGGCTCGTGATCATGGTGCTGAACTGGCGGGGGCCGTGTCTGAAGAACTGGTGGTTGAGCGCATTCGTGAAGGCGGCGAGCGTCAGCGTATTCCGTTGCAGAATCGTCTCGGCTCCAGCCATCCCAAGCTGACCCAGGCGGTGCTGTTGATGGAGGCCAATATCGAAGAACCACTGACCACTGACGAAATCGCCCAGCACGTCTGTGTTTCGCGGCGTCAACTGGAGCGGATTTTCAAGCAATACCTCAATCGCGTGCCAAGCCAGTATTACCTGGAGCTGCGCCTCAACAAGGCGCGGCAGATGCTGATGCAGACCAGCAAATCGATTATTCAGATCGGCTTGTCCTGTGGCTTCTCCTCCGGGCCACACTTCTCCAGCGCCTATCGCAACTTCTTCGGCGCCACCCCCCGTGAAGACCGCAACCAGCGCCGCAGTAGCAGCCCGTTTGAATTATCGTCGGTGCCTGCAGAGCGGGGGTAAGTCCTGCTGGTTTTGGCGATTGAGCTGATCATTTGCCGCTGACACCGCGCTGTCGCGTGGCAAACAGTGGACCTGTAGGAGCGCACGAGCACCGCGAGGCCGCGATAGCGTCCTTTTAGTCACCCATATGAATTCTCACAAAACGCTATCGCGAGCAAGCTCACTCCTACAGGGGTGAATGTATCTAGCCAAATCAAATCATCTGCATCTGCAACAATCCGCCCGCAACGTTTAAACTGCGCCTTTGCGATGCTTAATGTCGCATTGCCGAAAGTCACCGAAAAACCCGGTTTTGTGCTGTAACAAGTTGTCGCCTGGCGGCAAGGCCGGAGTGAAACCAGTCCTTACAATCTTCCCATCGCTCGCCAGTTTCAGGCAGGCGTTCCTCTTCAGGAGACTCCGATGTCCGTTGAGCAAGCTGCGGTGCAACGCGCCGATTTCGACCAGGTAATGGTCCCCAATTACGCTCCAGCCGGGTTCATCCCTGTGCGCGGTGCGGGTTCCCGAGTCTGGGACCAGGCGGGCCGTGAGCTGGTGGATCTCTCCGGCGGGATTGCCGTCAACGTACTGGGCCACTGCCATCCGGCGCTGGTGGGTGCCTTGACTGAGCAGGCCAACAATCTCTGGCATGTTTCCAACGTGTTCACCAACGAGCCGGCCCTGCGTCTGGCGAAGAAGCTGGTGGATGCCACGTTCGCCGAGCGTGTGTTCTTCTGTAACTCCGGTGCTGAAGCCAACGAAGCCGCTTTCAAGCTGGCGCGTCGTGTTTCCCATGATCTGTATGGTCCGGACAAGTACGAAATCATTGCTGCGCTGAACAGCTTCCACGGTCGCACGCTGTTCACCGTGACCGTAGGTGGTCAGTCTAAGTACTCCGACGGCTTCGGGCCGAAGATCACCGGCATCACCCATGTGCCGTTCAACGATCTGGCAGCGCTCAAGGCCGCGATCTCCGACAAGACCTGCGCCGTGGTGCTGGAACCTATTCAGGGTGAAGGCGGCGTACTGCCTGCCGAACTCGAATACCTGCAAGGTGCCCGCGCATTGTGCGACGAGCACAAAGCGCTGCTGATTTTCGATGAAGTGCAAAGTGGCATGGGCCGCAGCGGTCGTCTGTTTGCCTACATGAATTACGGCGTCACGCCGGACATCCTCTCCAGCGCCAAGAGCATTGGTGGCGGTTTCCCGATGGCGGCCATGCTGACCACCGAAAAGCTCGCCAGGCACTTCGCTGTCGGCGTTCACGGCACGACCTATGGCGGCAACGCTTTGGCGTGTGCGGTGGGCAACGCTGTGATGGACGTCGTTCACACCCAGGAAGTCCGCGACGGCGTCACGGCCAAACACGCGAAGTTCAGAGCGCGTCTCGAGCAGATCGGCGAGAAGTATGGTGTTTTCACTCAGGTGCGTGGCATGGGCCTGTTGATCGGATGCGTACTGACCGACGCCTGGAAGGGCAAGGCCAAGGACTTCTTCAATGCCGCCGAGCATGAAGGCGTGATGATTCTGCAAGCCGGTCCTGACGTGGTGCGTTTCGCTCCAAGTCTGGTGATCGAAGAGGCTGATATCGACGAAGGTCTGGATCGCTTCGAGCGCGCTGTGGCCAAGCTGACTCAGGCTTGATGTCGCGCTGATTCAACGCAACATCTTCCGACGTTTGCCTGCACGGTAAGCGTCGGACATTTTCCTGTGCCATGTGGCGTTGATCCATGTGGCGCTTTTTTTCTGTGCCGGGTTTGACCGGTCTGTGTTCTGGTAAGGAGTGGCACCATGCTCGTGATGCGCCCCGCGCAAATGGCTGATCTGGCCGAGGTTCAACGCCTCGCTGCCGACAGCCCGATTGGTGTCACGTCCCTGCCTGACGATGCGGGTCGTCTGGGCGACAAGATCGCCGCTTCGGAAGCCTCATTCGCGGCCGAAGTGAGCTTCAACGGCGAAGAGACCTACTTCTTCGTGCTGGAAGACAGTGAAAGCGGGCGTTTGGTGGGCTGTTCGGGGATTGTCGCTTCGGCGGGTTATTCCGAACCCTTCTATAGCTTCCGCAACGAAACCTTCGTTCACGCCTCTCGTGAGCTGAAAATTCACAACAAGATTCACGTCCTGTCCCAGTGCCACGATTTGACCGGCAATAGTTTGCTGACCAGTTTTTATGTGGTGCCTGAACTGGTGGGCAGCGCGTGGTCGGAGCTTAATTCCCGTGGCCGCCTGCTGTTCGTGGCCAGCCATCCGGAGCGTTTCGCGGATTCGGTGGTGACCGAGATCGTCGGTTACAGCGATGAAAATGGCGACTCGCCGTTCTGGGACGCCATCGGCCGCAATTTCTTCGATTTGAACTACGCCGCCGCCGAGCGCCTGTGCGGGCTGAAAAGCCGGACGTTCCTCGCCGAGCTGATGCCGCATTATCCGATCTACGTGCCGCTGCTGCCGGACGCTGCCCAGGAAGCCATGGGGCAGGTACATCCGCGGGCGCAGATCACCTTCGACATCCTGATGCGCGAAGGTTTCGAAACGGATCACTACATCGACATCTTCGACGGTGGCCCGACTCTGCATGCGCGTGTTTCCGGGATTCGCTCTATCGCTCAGAGCCGCCTGGTGCCCGTCAAAATCGACTCTCAACGATCCACTGACACCGGCTCCGGCGGCCGCTTGTATCTGGTTGCCAATGGTCTGCTGCAGGATTATCGGGCGATATTGCTGGAACTGGACTGGGCGCCAGGCAAGCCGGTGGCCCTGAGTCTGGCGGCAGCTGAAGCGCTGGGTGTCGGTGAAGATGCGAGCGTGCGGGTCGTGGCGGTCTGATACGCCATTTGAATGTGGATTGCTGGTTTAGCGAGTTTCGCCGTTTCCCGAGGGAAGCGGCATTGAGGAGATAGCATGATCGTTCGTCCCGTAAGCAGCAGTGACCTGCCCGCGCTGATCGAGTTGGCGCGCAGCACAGGCGCTGGCCTGACGACCTTGCCCGCCAATGAAGAACGCTTGGCGCACCGGGTCGGCTGGGCGGAAAAGACCTTTCGCGGCGAAGCCGGGCGCGGTGATGCGGATTACCTTTTTGTGCTTGAAGACGATGATGGCCGCGTAGTGGGTATTTCCGCCATTGCGGGGGCGGTTGGCCTGCGCGAGCCTTGGTACAACTATCGAGTGGGGCTGACGGTCAGCGCCTCTCAAGAGTTGAACATCTATCGCGAAATCCCGACCCTGTTCCTCGCCAATGACCTGACCGGTAATTCCGAGCTGTGCTCGTTGTTCCTGCACAGCGATCACCGTAACGGGTTGAACGGGCGTCTGCTGGCCAAGGCGCGGATGTTGTTCATTGCTGAATTTCCGCAGTTGTTCGGCAACAAGATCATTGCCGAGATGCGTGGCATGTCCGATGAGAATGGTCGTTCGCCGTTCTGGGAAAGTCTGGGTCGACATTTCTTTAAAATGGAATTCAGTCAGGCGGACTACCTGACGGGTGTCGGCAACAAAGCGTTCATTGCTGAACTGATGCCCAAGTTTCCGCTGTACAGCTGCTTCCTTTCTGAAGACGCTCGTAACGTGATTGGTCGCGTGCACGCCGATACCGAGCCAGCGCTGACCATGCTCAAGGCCGAGGGCTTCAGCTATCAGGGTTACGTGGACATCTTCGATGCAGGTCCGGCGGTTGAATGTGAAACCGCGAAGATCCGCGCTGTGCGTGACAGCGCCCCGTTGGTGCTGGCTATCGGCACTCCGGGCGACGATGCGACGCAGTTCCTGATTCACAACCGCAAGCGCGAAGATTGCCGTATTACCGTGGGCGCGGCGCGTTTTGCTGCCGGCACATTGGTGGTCGCTCCGGCGACGGCCAAGCGTCTGCGCCTGAGTGCGGGCGACAATGTCCGGGCGGTTCCGCTGTCGCCTGCACGGGAGACTGTCTGATGAGCACTCTGTATATCGCAGGTAACTGGCAGGCCGGGCAGGGCGATGCATTCGAGTCGCTCAATCCAGTGACTCAGCAGGTTGTGTGGTCCGGGCAAGGCGCAACGACTGCTCAAGTAGAGGCTGCCGTGGGCGCTGCGCGACAGGCTTTTCCTGCCTGGGCCAGCCGGACCCTGGAGGAGCGTATCGCTGTGCTGGAAGCTTTCGCCGCGAAACTGAAAAACCAGGCCGATGCCTTGGCGCAATGCATTGGTGAAGAAACGGGCAAGCCACTCTGGGAGTCGGCGACTGAAGTGACCAGCATGGTCAACAAAATCGCTATTTCCGTGCAGAGCTACCGGGAGCGTACCGGCGAGAAAAGTGGTCCGCTGGGCGACGCAAATGCGGTGCTGCGCCACAAGCCACATGGCGTGGTGGCAGTGTTCGGGCCGTACAACTTTCCCGGGCATCTGCCCAATGGCCATATCGTCCCGGCTTTGCTGGCGGGCAACGCCGTTGTATTCAAGCCTAGCGAGCTGACCCCGAAAGTCGCTGAGCTAACGGTCAAGTGCTGGATCGAGGCCGGTTTGCCTGCCGGGGTGTTGAACCTGCTACAGGGCGGTCGTGAAACCGGTATTGCCCTGGCCGCCAATTCAGGCATCGACGGGCTGTTTTTCACCGGTTCGAGCCGTACCGGCAATGCTCTGCATCAGCAGTTTGCCGGTCGTCCCGACAAGATTCTTGCGCTGGAAATGGGTGGCAATAACCCGCTGGTCGTCGACGAAGTTACCGATGTAGAAGCGGCGGTGTACACGGTCATCCAGTCCGCTTTCATTTCTGCCGGACAGCGTTGTACGTGTGCCCGGCGTTTACTGGTGCCGCAAGGGCCGTGGGGGGACGCCTTTCTTGAGCGTCTGGTTGAGGTCACGCGCAACATCGAAGTGGGCGCTTACGATCAGCAGCCAGCGCCGTTCATGGGTTCAGTCATTTCACTGCACGCCGCCAGTGCCTTGCTGGCAGCGCAGGAACAACTGCTCGCCAATGGCGCTACGGCTTTGCTGGAGATGACTCAGCCTCGCGCGACGGCGGCGTTGCTGACACCGGCCATCATTGATGTTTCCGAGGTCAGTGATCCCATTGATGAGGAGCTGTTCGGTCCTCTGTTGCAAGTGCTTCGCTACGCGAACTTCGATGACGCCATCGCGCTGGCCAACGACACCCAATACGGTCTGGCTGCCGGTCTGCTCTCGGACTCTGAATCGCGTTACAAACAGTTCTGGCTGGAGAGCCGGGCGGGGATCGTCAACTGGAACAAACAGTTGACCGGCGCCGCGAGCAGTGCACCGTTTGGGGGTGTTGGTGCATCCGGCAATCATCGGGCGAGCGCCTATTACGCGGCGGATTATTGCGCGTATCCGGTGGCATCACTGGAGAGCAGCAGCCTGACTTTGCCCGCGACCCTGACGCCCGGTGTGCGGTTGTCGTGACTGTCGTGCAGTAAGCACTGGACCTGTAGGAGCTGCCGAAGGCTGCGATGGCGGTGTGTCAGGAGGAATGCATCGCAGCCTTCGGCAGCTCCTACAAAAAATCCACGTCAGTTCAGTAAGTTATATGTTGTTTGATAAAGCTGCCCAAGGCTGCGAAGCGATGATTGAACCTTACGCTTATAAGAAAAGATCCACGGAGCCGAGCCGATGAAATCATACGAAGTCAATTTTGACGGCCTGGTCGGGCCGACGCACAACTACGGCGGGCTGTCCTACGGTAACGTCGCCTCGCAAAGCAACTGCCAGCAGTCCTCCAACCCGCGCGAAGCTGCATTGCAGGGGCTGGCAAAGATGAAAGCGCTGATGGACATGGGCTTCACTCAGGGCGTGCTTGCTCCTCAAGAGCGTCCGGATGTTGCCGGTCTGCGCCGTCTTGGTTTTAGCGGCACCGATGCGCACGTGATCGAGCAGGCTGCCAAACAGGCCAAACCTCTGCTGGCAGCCAGTTGTTCCGCGTCGAGCATGTGGGTCGCCAACGCTGCAACCGTCAGCCCGAGCGCCGACACCGCCGATGGCCGCGTGCATTTCACCGCCGCCAACCTGGCCTGTAAATATCACCGCAGTATCGAGCACCCGACCACCAGCCGCGTGCTGGCCGCGATGTTTGCCAATTCACAGCATTTTGCTCATCACACTGCGTTGCCTTCTGTTGCCCAGTTTGGTGATGAAGGTGCCGCCAACCACACACGTTTGTGCCGTGACTATGGCGAGGCCGGCGTAGAGTTTTTCGTGTTTGGCCGTAGTGCCTTTGATTCGCGCTTTCCTGAACCGCAGAAGTATCCAGCGCGCCAAACCCTCGAAGCCTCCCAAGCCGTCGCCCGTTTGCATGGCTTGAGCGACAGCGCAGTGGTTTACGGTCAACAGAACCCCGCGGTGATTGATCAAGGCGTGTTTCACAACGATGTGATCGCTGTGGGTAACGGCGAAGTGTTGTTTTATCACGAGGACGCCTTCCTCCAATCCGAGCGCATGCTGGCGGAACTGCAAGACAAGCTTGCCCGTTGTGGCGGGCAGCTCAAGGCGATTTGCGTGCCACGCGCTGAAGTCTCGGTGGAGGATGCAGTGCGTTCTTACCTGTTCAACAGCCAGCTGCTGTCCCGCCCCGACGGCACCATGTTGCTGATCGTGCCCGAAGAGTGTCGCGGCAACGAACGGGTCTGGCGTTACCTGCAAGGGCTGATCGCGGGCGCTGGCCCAGTCAGGGAGGTCAAAGTTTTCGACCTCAAACAAAGCATGCAGAATGGCGGCGGTCCGGCCTGTCTGCGTCTGCGTGTCGCGCTCAATGAAACCGAGCTGGCGGCCGTCAACCCCGGGGTTATCATGACCGCGCCGCTGTATGACACGCTGACGCAGTGGGTCGACAGGCATTATCGTGATCGCATGAGCGAAGATGATCTGGCTGATCCGCAGTTACTGATTGAATGCCGCGCAGCATTGGATGAATTGACGCAAATCCTTAAACTGGGCGCGGTTTATCCTTTTCAGCTGGCCTGAAATTCTGGCGGGTGGTGCCTGGCACGACCCGCCGTCCTTCCTCTCCATAGAGAACACCGATTATGAGCGACACCCTGCAGTTGATCCTTGAAGACACCGATGGCACCCAGCTGGAAACTTCCTGCACCCGCGTTGCGGTCGTCTGGCAGGGCAAGGAAATCTGGATTCAGCACGATGGCCGCGGCCAATTGCTGATTGGCGTCGATGTTGAAGAAGGTGATGCCGAGTACGCCAACCTGTTGTTGCGTCCTCTGGCGACCAACCTGGTCAGCCTGCAACTGGAAATGGAGCCTGCTGACGTCGGTGAAGACGAAGAGCATGTGCACGGCCCTGACTGCAATCACTAAGACCCACTTTCACCCATTACGGGAACAGCGCCTATGCTCGCCCTCGGTAAACTGCTTGACCTGACTTTGGCTGGACGTGAACCGGCAGAAAAGACTCAAGTGACAGTCGCCGGAGTGCGACTGCGATGGCTGAGCGAGGGCGCTTTGGAAGTGCGTCCTGCCCAGGATCGGGATAACGGCACGGACTTGCTGTTATCCGCCGGTATCCATGGCAATGAGACGGCACCCATCGAGCTGCTGGACGAATTGATCCGCAGTATTGCCCGCAGCGAATTACAGCCGCGGGCACGTATTCTTTTCCTGTTTGGCAACCCCGATGCGATGCGCCGGGGCGAGCGCTATGTCGAACAGGACGTCAACCGGCTGTTCAATGGCCGTCACGAGCACAGCGAGGGTGCGGAGGCGTTACGCGCCTGCGAACTGGAGCGGCTGGCGGCGACGTTTTTCAGCATTCCGGACCGCTACCGTTTGCACTACGACCTGCATACGGCAATTCGCGGTTCGAAGATCGAACAGTTCGCGCTCTACCCGTGGAAAGAGGGGCGTCAGCACTCTCGTCGTGAACTGGCACGGCTGAAGGCGGCCGGTATGACGGCGGTATTGCTGCAGAACAAACCCTCTATCGTGTTTAGCGCCTATACCTACGACAAGCTGGGGGCCGAGGCTTTCACGCTGGAGTTGGGCAAGGCGCGGCCGTTCGGACAGAATCAGGAAGTCGATCTGACTCGTCTGCGTGTGCGTCTGGAGCAAATGATCGAAGGCACAGAGCCAGCAGTGGAAGAAAGCCTTGAAGGGTTACAGCTGTTCAGCGTCGCCCGGGAAATCATCAAGCACAGCGATAGCTTCAGGCTGCATCTGCCTCTGGATGTTGAGAATTTTTCAACGCTGGAAAAAGGCTACGTCCTGGCTGACGACCTGACTCATTCGCGCTGGGTGGTGGAAGAAGAGGGCGCGCGGATCATCTTCCCGAACCCCAAGGTCAAGAATGGCCTGCGGGCGGGGATATTGATTGTGCCGGCTACAGAGGACGGGCTGGTTTGAGCCTGACGCGATCATTGCGGCGCTCCCACAGAATCTATGCAATCCCGTAGGACTGGATTTAGCCGGAGGACGTCGAAACGTTCGCTAAATTTTTTCGGCGGAAACACCGCTCTCCCGGCTAAAGCCGGTCCTGCGCAAGAGCGCAATCTCATGTGGGAGCCGGGCTTGCCCGCGATGAACGATAACGCGTTGAACCTGCTGAATAGTGGTGGCCCTATCGCGGGCAAGCCTCGCTCCCACAGGATCTATGCAATCCCGTAGGACCGGCTTTAGCCGAGAGGACGTCGGAACGTTCACTAAATTTTTTCGGCAGAAACACCGCTCTCCCGACTAAAGCCGGTCCTGCGAGATGGCGCTGATATTGGAATTGCAGAACACCTGTGGGAGCGAATTTTTATTCGCGAATAGGGCAGTACATTCGACAGATATCTGTCGGTTGCAATGCCGCTTTCGCGAATGAATTACCCCACAGGGTTTGTCGCCGATCGCAGTTAGCCGACTTTCTTCTGCCCTTCAATACGACGAATCGCACGCACTTTGGCGACGGTATCAGCGCAGGTTTTTGCTGCTTCCTGGCCTTTGTGCAGGAAGTGTTCGAAGAAGAACTTCAGGTGTTCTTCGCCTGCATGGAAGTGGTGAGGGGTCAGTACCACCGAGAACACCGGCACTTCAGTTTCCAGCTGCACTTGCATCAGCGCGCTGACTACCGATTGGGCGACGAACTCGTGGCGGTAGATTCCGCCATCGACAACCAGGGCTGCGCCGACGACGCCTGCGTAACGGCCGCTGTTGGCCAGCAGTTTGGCATGCAGAGGGATTTCAAAAGCACCGCCGACTTCGAAGAAATCGATGTCTGCTTCGGTGTAGCCATGGTTAGCCATTTCAGCGATGAAGCCGATTTTGCTCTGATCGACAATATCCTTGTGCCAGCAGGCCTGGATAAAAGCGATGCGCTCGTTTGCGTGGCTTTTGCTTTTGCTGTCGATTGCGGTGGGTTGCATCTGTTCTGTCTCCTGTCTATAAAAAAACAGGGCGCTTTGGATCGAATGGGAAGGTCAGGCTAAGCCCGGCAGTCAGGTGAACGAAATCCGTTCGTGACGATGCGCGATGCATTGCGGTGGTGCCAATCCCGTTCTCTCTTCATCCGGACTATGACCGTCGGCCCTGGAATCTCACCAGGTCTGCTGACCCTGCGTTTGCAGGCGCTCGCGGGCTAAACGCATTGCGCGTCATTACCGCCGGTGGGGAATTGCACCCCGCCCTGAGAACGTTGCCGCTGAAATATTTCCGCGGCGGGCATTTTTTATCACAGTTTTGCGGAATGTGCTTGGACGTATTCCTACAGTCGTCCTGACTTTTTCTTATAAGTAGGTCTTGGAATTCCACGTCAGCACCTTGATTATTTCTCCTTGAAACCTCACAACTGAGGTTCGTCTTCTTCAGGGAGCTTTATCGTGACGGTTATCGACTTGCGCAGCGACACAGTGACTCAGCCCACTCCCGGAATGCGTGCCGCCATGGCGCAGGCACCGCTGGGTGACGATGTCTACGGTGAAGATCCGACGGTCAATCGTCTTGAAGGCTGGTTGGCGGAACGCCTCGGGTTCGCCGCTGCCCTTTTCGTTCCGACAGGCACGATGAGCAACCTGCTGGGCTTGATGGCCCATTGTGAGCGTGGCGACGAGTACATCGTCGGTCAGCAGGCTCATACCTATAAATATGAAGGTGGCGGCGCGGCCGTCCTTGGTTCCATTCAACCGCAGCCTCTGGAAAATCAGGCTGATGGTTCGCTGGACCTGGATCAAGTGCTTGCAACCATCAAACCAGACGACTTTCATTTTGCCCGCACCCGTTTGCTCGCACTGGAAAACACCATGCAGGGCAAAGTGCTGCCGTTGAGCTATCTAGTCGCAGCCCGCAAATTCACGCAAGAACATGGCCTTTCGCTGCATCTGGACGGTGCCCGGTTGTATAACGCCGCCGTGAAGCTGGGTGTTGACGCACGCGAGATCACTCAGCACTTTGATTCAGTGTCGGTGTGCCTGTCCAAAGGGCTAGGTGCGCCGATTGGCTCAGTGCTGTGCGGCTCTCAGGCATTTATCGACAAAGCCCGTCGTTTGCGCAAAATGGTCGGCGGCGGTATGCGTCAGGCCGGGATGCTGGCGGCGGCCGGCCTGTATGCGCTTGAGCATCAGGTTGAGCGACTGGCTGATGATCATGCCAACGCAGCGTTTTTAGGTGCTGCACTGGCAGAGCTGGGTTATTCGGTTGAGCCGGTGCAGACCAATATGGTTTATGTGCAGATCGGTGATCGCGCTCAGGCGCTCAAGGCGTTCTGTGCCGAGCGTGGTATTACGCTCAGCGCTGCGCCGCGCTTGCGGATGATCACTCACTTGGATATTTCCCGTCAGCAGCTGGAGAGCGTAATCACAGCATTTGCTGACTTTTCCCGCACTTGAGGCGCCGATAGTCCAGTAGCTTTGTTCTATCGTACAAACAGACTGTACCGTTGACGCAACGCCTATATAATGCGGCCCTTTGCCGTCGCTACGTCACATGACGTTTTGCACTTGCCTCTGGCCGCAGTCTCCGTGGAAGAACCTATGAAAAGCGCAGAAATCCGTGAAGCCTTCCTTGGCTTCTTCGAAGAGCAAGGCCACACCCGTGTCGCCTCCAGCTCCTTGATTCCGGGCAATGACCCGACCCTGCTGTTTACCAACGCAGGTATGAACCAGTTCAAGGACTGCTTCCTGGGCCAGGAAAAGCGAGCCTATACCCGTGCAGTGACCAGCCAGAAGTGTGTGCGTGCCGGTGGCAAACACAACGACCTGGAAAACGTCGGCTACACCGCGCGTCACCACACATTCTTCGAAATGCTGGGCAACTTCAGCTTCGGTGATTACTTCAAGCGTGATGCGATTACCTACGCCTGGACCTTTCTGACCTCGGAAAAATGGCTGAACCTGCCCAAGGACAAACTCTGGGTAACGGTCTACGCCAGCGATGACGAGGCTTACGATATCTGGACCAAAGACATCGGCGTACCCGCTGAGCGCATGGTCCGTATCGGTGACAATAAAGGCGCGCCGTATGCGTCCGACAACTTCTGGACCATGGGTGATACAGGCCCGTGCGGTCCTTGCACCGAGATCTTCTTCGATCACGGCCCTGAAATCTGGGGCGGCCCACCGGGCTCGCCGGAAGAAGACGGCGACCGTTACATCGAAATCTGGAACAACGTTTTCATGCAGTTCAACCGTACCGCTGACGGTGTGCTGCACCCGCTGCCTGCGCCGTCGGTCGATACCGGCATGGGCCTGGAGCGCGTCAGTGCCGTTCTGCAGCACGTGAATTCCAACTACGAAATTGACCTGTTCCAGAGCCTGCTGGCGGCTTCGGCCCAAGCGATCGGTTGCAGCAACGACGGTCAGGCCTCGTTGAAAGTCGTGGCTGACCACATTCGTTCCTGTGGCTTTCTTGTTGCTGATGGCGTGCTGCCGTCCAATGAAGGTCGCGGTTATGTGCTGCGTCGGATCATTCGCCGCGCCTGCCGTCACGGTAACAAGCTGGGTGCCAAGGGCAGCTTCTTCTACCAGATCGTCGCGGCGCTGGTGGCCGAGATGGGCACTGCGTTCCCTGAGCTGGTTCAACAGCAGGCGCACATCGAGCGCGTGCTTAAAGCTGAGGAAGAGCAGTTCGCCAAGACGCTGGAGCAGGGCCTGAAAATCCTCGAGCAGGATCTGGCTGAACTCAAAGGCAGCGTGGTGCCGGGTGACGTGGTGTTCAAACTCTACGACACCTATGGTTTCCCGATGGATCTGACCGGTGACATCGCCCGCGAGCGCAACCTGACCCTTGATGAGGAAGGTTTCGAGCGCGAGATGGATGCACAGCGTGTTCGCGCCCGTTCTGCCAGTTCGTTCGGTATGGACTACAACAGCCTCGTCAAGGTTGATGTGGCGACCGAGTTCACCGGCTACAAGGCAACCCGTGGCGAAGCGAAGATCGTCGCTCTCTATAAAGAAGGCCAGAAAGTCGAGCAGTTGAACGAAGGCGAAGAGGGCGTTGTAGTTCTCGATACCACGCCGTTCTACGCCGAATCCGGCGGTCAGATTGGTGACGGCGGCTACCTCAGTGCTGGTGAGGTGCGTTTTGATGTCCGTGATACCACCAAAACCGGTGGCGCGTTCCTGCATCACGGCGTTGTGGCCTCCGGCTCATTGACGGTCGGCACTTCTGTAAACACCGAGGTGGACGCTGAGGTGCGTAACGCTACGGCGTTGAACCACTCCGCGACTCACTTGCTGCACGCCGCTTTGCGTCAGGTACTGGGCGAGCACGTCCAGCAGAAAGGTTCTTTGGTCGACAGTCAGCGCCTGCGTTTTGACTTCAGCCATTTTGAGTCGATCAAGCCTGAGCAACTTAAAGCGCTGGAAGACATCGTCAACGCCGAAATTCGCAAGAACACCGCAGTCGAGACGGTCGAAACCGACATCGAAACCGCGAAGGCGCGTGGCGCAATGGCGCTGTTCGGCGAGAAATACGGCGACAGCGTGCGCGTGCTGAGCATGGGTGGCGATTTCTCCGTTGAGCTGTGCGGTGGTATTCATGCCAATCGCACCGGCGACATTGCGGTATTCAAGATTGTCAGCGAAGGCGGCGTCGCCGCTGGCGTACGACGCATCGAGGCGGTCACCGGTGCAGCGGCGCTGGGTTACCTCAATGCTGCAGAAGATCAGCTCAAGGAAGCCGCGACCCTGGTCAAAGGCAACCGCGAGAACCTGTTGGACAAGCTGACGGCCGTCATAGAGCGTAACCGTCTGCTGGAAAAACAACTGGAGCAATTGCAGGCCAAGGCGGCCAGCGCAGCGGGCGACGATCTGTCTTCCTCGGCACTGGATGTCAAAGGCGTGAAAGTGCTGGCCGTGCGCCTGGACGGTCAGGATGGCAAAGCGCTGTTGGCGCTTGTCGATCAGTTGAAGAACAAACTCGGCCGCGCAGTGATCCTGCTCGGCAGTGTGCATGAAGACAAGGTCGTACTGGTTGCAGGCGTAACCAAGGACCTGACTGGCCAACTCAAAGCCGGTGATTTGATGAAACAGGCCGCTGCGGCCGTAGGTGGTAAAGGCGGCGGTCGTCCTGACATGGCGCAAGGTGGTGGTGTGGATGCAGGTGCGCTGGATGCAGCGCTGGCATTGACCGTGCCTTTCGTCGAGCAGGGTATTTAAGTCGACCTTCCGTAGCTGCCGCGCACAAGTGCGGCAGCCCGGCGCTTGGATTTAACGTTTAATGGGCGCCCTCAAGGGGGCAGAGGCGGCTTTGAGATGGCTTTGATCGTACAGAAATTTGGAGGCACCTCGGTGGGCTCTGTTGAGCGTATCGAGCAGGTTGCCGACAAGGTCAAGAAATTCCGTGAGCAGGGCGATGACCTCGTGGTTGTGCTTTCTGCCATGAGTGGCGAAACCAATCGCCTGATCGACCTTGCCAGGCAGATCAGCGATCAACCGGTTCCTCGCGAGCTGGATGTGATCGTTTCGACGGGTGAGCAGGTGACGATTGCCCTGCTGGCGATGGCGCTGATGAAGCGTGGTGTGCCTGCAGTGTCGTACACCGGTAATCAGGTCCGCATCCTGACGGACAGCGCGCATAACAAGGCGCGTATTCTGCAGATTGACGACCAGAAGATTCGTGCTGACCTGAAGGCTGGCCGTGTCGTTGTGGTCGCCGGTTTCCAGGGTGTGGACGAGAACGGCAATATCACGACCCTGGGTCGTGGTGGTTCGGATACCACCGGCGTGGCGCTGGCTGCGGCGTTGAAAGCCGATGAGTGCCAGATCTACACCGATGTCGATGGTGTTTACACCACAGATCCACGCGTGGTCTCCCAGGCTCAGCGTCTGGACAAGATTACCTTCGAAGAGATGCTGGAAATGGCCAGCCTCGGTTCCAAGGTATTGCAGATTCGCGCGGTGGAGTTTGCCGGCAAGTACAACGTCCCGCTGCGCGTTTTGCACAGCTTCAAGGAGGGTCCAGGGACCCTCATTACCATTGATGAAGAGGAATCCATGGAACAGCCGATCATTTCCGGCATCGCCTTCAACCGCGATGAGGCCAAGCTGACCATCCGTGGCGTGCCAGACACCCCGGGTGTGGCGTTCAAAATTCTCGGGCCGATCAGCGCCGCGAACATCGAAGTCGACATGATCGTGCAGAACGTTGCGCACGATAACACCACCGACTTCACCTTCACGGTCCACCGCAATGACTACCAGGCTGCCTCGCAGGTACTGGAAAACACCGCGCGTGAAATCAATGCCCGTGAAGTGATTGGCGACACCAAGATCGCCAAAGTATCGATCGTCGGTGTGGGCATGCGTTCTCATGCCGGTGTTGCCAGCCGTATGTTCGAATCGCTGGCCAAGGAAAGCATCAATATCCAGATGATCTCGACATCGGAAATCAAGGTTTCGGTGGTGATCGAAGAGAAGTATCTGGAGCTGGCGGTGCGTGCACTGCACACGGCGTTTGAGCTGGATGCGCCTCGACAGGGCGAGTGATGTATCGGCAGGGGCGCGGTCTGACTGCGTCCTTTGCGTTCTTGCCGGGCGAAAACTGTTCTTTTACTTTCCCCGGTCGATACTCTGATTACAGCCGCGCTACTCGCGGGTGTCGCGTTCGATTTGCAGACTGTTGTCCCTGAATGTATTGCGTGAGGAGAAAGGTATGCTGATTCTGACTCGTCGGTGCGCAGAAAGCCTGATCATTGGTGATGGCGAAATCACTGTGACCGTGCTGGGCGTCAAAGGTAATCAAGTGCGTATCGGTGTCAACGCGCCCAAGGAAGTCGCTGTTCACCGTGAAGAGATTTACCTGCGCATCAAGAAAGAGAAGGACGAAGAACCAAGCCATTAATTTTTATTGAATTTTTGGTTTGCAAACGGGGAAAAGGGTGGTTATTATACGCCCCGTGTTGCGGAGAGCTGGCCGAGTGGCCGAAGGCGCTCCCCTGCTAAGGGAGTACACCTCACAAGGGTGTCGGGGGTTCGAATCCCCCGTTCTCCGCCATTATTTGCGTAGTACGTTGTATCTGGCTTTAATCGGTAAGTTGTTGAATTTACTAGAAAAAAGTTCTTGACCAAAAGATTCGACGGCCTATAATGCGCGGCAACAAATGCACTCGTAGCTCAGCTGGATAGAGTACTCGGCTACGAACCGAGCGGTCACAGGTTCGAATCCTGTCGAGTGCACCATTTAAAGGTTGTTTGCAGTAATGCGGATAACTTGCTTCAACCAGCAGTGATCTGGTTTATCAAGCGCTAATGCACTCGTAGCTCAGCTGGATAGAGTACTCGGCTACGAACCGAGCGGTCACAGGTTCGAATCCTGTCGAGTGCACCAAACACCAAAAAGCCCGTATCGTCTGATACGGGCTTTTTGCTTTCTAGCGTTTACCTTTTACGCAGTCATGCTCGTCGAATGTGACCTGGCTACTGCGGCCTTTCTTCTCGTGATACACGTATCGCGTCTCTCCATTTCTGCTCACGACCTTGTCGGGGCTGCCCAGCAAGTTCTCTACATCCTTGCGTGTCATGCCGGGTGGCGTTTGCTGGTTGATGATTGCGCGTCGACGCTGTTCGGCGCTCAGGCGATTGCCGCATCCGTCGTCACGCTGACCAACAATCACCAGTTCTTTTGGTGGTGCTGGCTTGCGAGCAGATCTATCCGCCTGCTCCGCGCCGGGAAGTAGGGGTGTTGAGCTACCGGGCGGTGCGTTGTAAGCCTCCTGCCGTCGCATATTCTGTCCGCTCGGGCAACCGAGGGTGGTGAAGGTAATATTGCCGGTGGCGTCTTCGCAGCGCAGAACGCTGGACGCTTGAAGCAGGGTGGATGAACAGAGCAGGGCGAACCCCAAAAGACAGGCGGGCTTGTGGCGCATTTTGGCGTCTTCCATGACCAGTGTCGTAAAAGCCTAGCCAAGGTCATTTCATTGAGTGGGGTGTTTTGTTGGCGGGATGTGTCGTCCAACGTCTATTGCCGCACAGATCATTAACTCTGTGTTGCAAGCGCTTGTTCTGACCAGAATTTTGTAGCGTGCAATAGGGGCAAGCGGTGTATGATTGCGCCCGTCAGCCCCGCCGGGGCTTGTGGAAAACCTCCATGGACTTACCCAGTAGTTACTCAACCGATTTTTTAAGCAATCATGCATTAATTGATTGATCTCCCGGCGTGCTCCGCTGCTGGGAGTGGAGTTCGCCTATGTCCGAAATTGAAGTAAAGAAAACGCAGGATAGTTTGCAGGATCGTCTGGCTCAGGTTATCGAGCTCCTGCAGCGCCAGCGTGTCGTTGAAGATCTGACCCACCGTCAGGAAGGTCAGAATCAAGACCGTGTAGAAAATCTTGTTCACCGGCAGAACCTCGTCGAATTGCAGCGCAAGCTCGACGATCTTCACTCCGCCGACGTCGCCTATATCCTGGAAGCCTTGCCGCTTGAAGATCGTCTGACGGTCTGGCAGTTGGTCAAGGCTGAGCGCGACGGCGATATTCTTCTGGAAGTGTCCGACTCCGTTCGGGAAACGCTGATCGCCGACATGGACGATCACGAGCTTCTGGCTGCCGCCAAGGAAATGGACGCCGACGAACTGGCGGATATTGCTCCCGAGCTGCCTCGCGATGTTGTCCATGAGCTGATGGAGGCTCTGGACACTCAGCAGCGTGAGCGTGTCCGTTCTGCTCTGTCGTACGACGAAGAGCAAGTCGGCGCGTTGATGGACTTCGAGATGGTCACTATCCGTGAGGATGTGAGTCTTGAAGTTGTTCTGCGCTACCTGCGTCGCCTGAAAGAGTTGCCAGGGCACACCGACAAGTTGTTCGTGGTCGATTACGACGGCGTACTCAAAGGCGTGCTGCCGATCAAACGTCTGCTGGTCAATGACCCCGAGAAGCAGGTATCGGAGGTCATGGCAAATGATCCGGTGAGTTTTCACCCGGATGGCGATGCCTATGAGGCCGCTCAGGCGTTCGAACGTTATGACCTTATTTCCTCGCCGGTGGTGGATAAGAACGGCAAGCTGATCGGCCGTTTGACCATCGACGAAATGGTTGACCTCATTCGTGAAGAGAGCGAAACCGAAGTCCTCAACATGGCGGGTTTGCGTGAAGAGGAAGATATTTTTGCTTCCGTCTGGCGCTCACTGCATAACCGTTGGGCGTGGCTGGCGATCAACCTGATCACTGCATTCCTGGCTTCTCGTGTGATTGGCCTGTTCGAAGGTTCTATCGAGAAGCTGGTAGCGCTGGCAGCCTTGATGCCGATTGTGGCCGGGATTGGCGGTAACTCGGGCAATCAGACCATTACGATGATTGTGCGCGCCATGGCGCTCGACCAGGTCAATACCGGTAATACCAAGCGGCTGCTGCGCAAAGAGCTGGCAGTGGGGCTTATCAACGGTCTGGTCTGGGGTGGGGTGATTGGTGTGGTTGCCTATCTGCTTTATGGCAGCTGGTCGCTGGGCGTCGTGATGACGGCGGCCATGACACTCAACTTGCTGCTGGCGGCACTGATGGGGGTCACGATCCCGATGGCGCTTTCCAGGTTCGGACGAGACCCGGCGATGGGAGCAAGTGTCATGATTACAGCTGTCACCGACAGCGGTGGCTTCTTTATCTTCCTCGGGCTCGCCACTATCTTCCTGCTTTAGTTGTTTAGCCTGCATAAAAAAAACCGCCCTGACAGGCGGTTTTTTGTGCGCAGCGTTTTTGCCTTGCGGCGCGGTACTGCGCAAATAAAAACAACTAAAAGACCACGCATAAAAAAGCCAGCAATTAAGCTGGCTTGAAAACTTCGGTGTGGCGATCAGTCTTCGTTGTCTGCAGCCAGCTCGGTGTCGTGTGCAATCAGTGACACCAATGCGTTCTGTTGACGGTGCGACAGCTGACGAAAGCGCTGCAGCAACTCGCGTTCATGCAGTGACAGCTCAGGGCTATCAAGGCGCAGGCTAGGTTCGTCGCCCAGAGCACCTTCCTGAATCAAGCTTTGTTCGAGGCGAGCAATGATTTCTGAGTTCATGCTGCGATGGTGGTTTTTAGCTACCTCTTGCACACGATTACGCATGCCGTCTGGTAGACGTACAACGAACTTGTCAGCCGTGCGGCTGGAATAAGTAGCCTGTTTCATAGGGCTCATATATTTAACCGGTTAGTTCAGGGGAGCGGTTCTTGCAAGTCGCCGCATGGATGTAAATCTGAGACAGCCCATTTAGCGAAATGTTCAACCGTATTCTCAACGAGGCCAGCATCATGCCCCAATCTGCCAGATCCTTGGCGTCAATTCTGTGACAAATATTGACTCAGATAAAGGCGATTAGCCAGCACCGATTATCAGAATTGCGAACGAATTTGCAAAGCGCTTATCCATCCACTCATCAGCAAGGTTCGATTTCGTGCCGATTTACCGGGGCTCAGACTGCCGTGATGGCTATTTGTCAGCTTAGAAGGATATGCATGGAATACGAGCGCTGGCCGACGGACGTGACGATAGTCCACTGGAGCTTTGGTCGATTCGCAGAATTACGGCTCGGGTGAGCCGTCAGAAAGGAGTGATTCTTAGCGCAGAACAGGATCAAACTTGATGCGGCGCCCGAGAACCAGTGCTACCACAAACAATACGCCGAAAACTCCGGCTGCGATTTTTGCAGCGCTGCTCAAGCCTTCAGCTGTGGCGGGCAGCTGGTAATCGAACACTACAGCCAACAGGGCCAGGGTGATGAACGATAAAGCTGACTTGGACATGGCGATTCTCTTTTCCGTGGTTTCGTTGGGGCAATCAGAGGCTCAGAACGTCTTTTAAAAAACCCAGCGAGGCTCTGCTCTCACGCTGGCTGAGTTCGAAGCAGGTGCCTCGGAGTCATTAGCGAGTGTGACCGCTTGAGGGTGATTACTGCGATCGGTCATGATCGCCAACTGAGGGGCCTGACGCAGCAGGTGGTGCGGCTGAGCCTGTAGAGCTGTCTGCTCCGCTTTACCGTCGTCTTGAAAATGAAAAGCCACCAGTGTAACTAGCGCTGCAACGTTCAACACTGAAAGGGCGATGTTCATTTTCAATTACCTCCAACGGAACTTTCTTAAGGAAGGGGCTCTACCGTATGAGGTATTGCAGTCTGCATGCCAACTCGCAAGATGTATAAAGTCCTTATAAATCAATTACTTAAAATTGATTGATTGCCCGTGCTGCATGCGTTTTGCAATGGTGGCGATGTGGTGCATTGCAAAATGCATGGTCGTGTAGATTCCCGGCATAATAAACGGATTTGGACCACAGCCGTGTAAGCCAAAGACGACATGACAAAGTGCTCCTGTGTCGTTAACATGCACGCCGTCCTCGCCGGCACCAATCTGTGTGCTGGCCCGCTGTGTCTCAG
This sequence comes from Pseudomonas caspiana, assembly GCF_040224095.2. Lineage (NCBI taxonomy): Bacteria > Pseudomonadati > Pseudomonadota > Gammaproteobacteria > Pseudomonadales > Pseudomonadaceae > Pseudomonas > Pseudomonas caspiana. Next base: position 1,688,121 of record NZ_CP167995.1, read on the forward strand.
TAGCTCAATTGGATAGAGCATCCCCCTCCTAAGGGGAAGGCTGGCAGTTCGAACCTGCCCTGGGACACCACATATCAAGGCCTCCAGCACTTTTCGCAATATTTCTTGCCTCTAGTGGGGCTGGCAGGGCTTAGCAAAAGTGGCGCAGGCAGAAAAAGCCCCACCGAGGCTCAACCAAGTCCGGCTCTTTTTGTAGCACTCCATCAAGGCCGGTTGGCGGCTATCTGTTCGTCAGAACCTGTAAGCAACCCGTAGCGCCAACGAATCCGAGCGTGACGGGTCACCCAAAGCCCGGGTCCCTTGATAGGTAACTCCGGTACTCAGGCCTGATGCCCAAAGGAAGTCCAGCCCCAGTGAACCCAGAATGGTGTTCTGACTGTAGCCTTCGGTCCTGATTGAATAGGCGTCGTCAGCGAGGTCGGCGTAGCCCATTTTGGCTGTGCTGCCGGCATTAAGCGTGTGACTGTATTCCACGCGCGAGCGAAGGTTTACGTAGGACCAGCCCAGCGGTATGCCGTACTGCCCGCGCAACCCTGCGATTCCGGAGAGCAAGGAAATGCGCTGATCGGCATAGTCGAGGTTGTAGTCAGCAGCGTCAGATTCGGTAAAACCATGCAGCCAAGTGGTTGAAGCATCCAGTCGGCCATACGGGGATACCAACCAGTTTTCCCCTCTAGCTTCATAGCCCGAACTTAACGAACCGAACAATTGATCGCCCCGACGACTGCCGCTGGCGTAGCGCGAGACGTCTGACACATAGCGGTCGCTGTCGAAGGTCAACCAGCTGTACCCAAGCAGGGCATCAAGGAATACGGGCCCAGGGTGGTAGCTGCCATAGATCGCTGCGCTGTAGGATTCCCCGCGGCTGCTGCTGCCCGACGAACCAATATCATTCTTATCCCTGCCAATGCCTATGCCTGCACCTACCGTCATTGATCTGGACAACCGATAGTCGATACCGCCGCTGATGCCGATCAGCGTGTTGCTGACTTTCGTGCCGCTTCGTTGGGTTTTGCCGAAGTCGACATAACCGCCTGTCCAGAGGGATATGTCACCCGCAGGGGGCTGGTCCGATGCCTTTGCCTGAGAGGCCCGCTGGAGTGTCCATTGTTCATCCGGTGCTGCTTGAAACGCAGCTAGCGAGCGGAAGATATCCAAATCATCGTCGGCCTCGTGTAGTGCTTCAGCTTGAGTCAAGCCGAAACGCAGGTTGAACGCGTTACTGTGGCCATCCCTGCCATGTAGTTGCTCGAGCCGGTCGTTGAAATTGCTGATTTGTGCCTTCGCAAACTGCGCAGCGCTTTGTGTCTGGGCATTCACGGTCCCGACGACCTCCTGATCCTGGCCAGGATCAGGCCGGGCACTGATTTGTATGGTCAGGGTCGCTGGCTGCGACGTGCCCTGTTGGTTGGTCAGCGTGTAGCGCAACGTCAGCAAACCGCTTGCTCTCGCTGTCGGGGTGAAGCTCAATCTAAGCCCATTGAGTCTGGCCGTGCCCAGATACTGCGCGGGTACTTGAACCAGCGTGGCGGATATGAACGGCCCGCCAGTGGCTCCTGCGCTCAAATCTACAGTCACGTCTTGGCCTGCACGGGTGGCGACTGCGGTGTCGGCGGCATTTGGTGCGTTCGGCGTAGCAGCAATAGTCAGGCTGTAGGTGGCACTCACTTGCACACCATTAGCGTCGGTTACGGTGACTGAAAGCGAAATGCTGCCCGAAGTCGCAGGTATTCCGGTCAGAGTTCCGCTGACCGGGTTTATCGTCAGGCCTGCCGGGATACCGGCGGCGCTGAAGTGATAAGGATTGGCGCCCCCGGTCGCGCTGAAGGCTTGAGTGTAGGCCGTTCCAACGAGCGCCGCTGGCAGTGAGCCGGCCGCCGGTGAGAGGGCCAATGCTGACGCTATTACGGTGACGTTTACTGTGGCAACGGAAGAGGTGCCGGCCGTATTCGTAGCTGTGTAAGTGAAGCTATCGCTGCCTGAGAAACCCGGAGTTGGCGTGTAGCGAATGCTGGTTCCTGAGGCGGTCGCCGTACCATGGGACGCCGCTGAGACTATCGAAACGCTGACAGCTGTTCCTCCGAAGAGCGCCAACGCCACCGGATTACTGGACGTGTTGGCGCCTACGGTGACAGTGACTGGCGCAACGATCGGCAATTGTTCCGCGATTTCAAGCGTGTAATTAACGGTGCCGGAGGTACGGACGCCGGCATTGTCAGTTGCTGTCACCGACACGTTGAAGTTGCCTGCGACGGTAGCAACGCCGTTTATTGCCCCGGATGTGTTGAGACTTAGGCCGCTTGGCAGCCCGGTAGCGGAGTAATGGTAGGGGGCGACGCCGCCTGTCGCGTTGATCTGCGTGTTGTAGGCCGTACCAACCTCGCCGCGGGGGAGTGCACCGCTCGCCGGGCTGAAGGTCAGGGGTGATGAGCTAACCGTTATCGTGATGGTAGCGGGTGCAGAGGTGCCGGTTGCATTGCTGGCGGTGTAGGTAAAACTGTCCGTTCCGGAAAATCCGGGGCTCGGTGTATAGGTAATCGACAAGCCTGATGCCGACGCGGTGCCATGACTGGCTGCAGTCGCTATCGCAACGGAATCCGCTGCACCTCCGGACAGATTGAGCGTGATGGCGTTGCCGCTGGTATTGGCTGCGACGCTTGCTGAAACTGGCCCGGTCACTGGCGGTGCAGCAGCGATGGATAAGGTATAGCTGGCCGATCCTGTCGCACCATTGGCATCCGTGGCAAGCACCGACAGGTTGAAATTGCCTGCTGTGGTCGGTATGCCGCTGAGTACTCCGGTGGACGGATGCAGGCTGATACCGGCAGGCAAGCCGCTAGCTGACCAGGCGTACGGCGAAGTGCCCGCTGAACTGCTGAGCGTTCTGCTGTAGTTCACGCCGACCTGCCCTGCGGTTAACGTCCCGGATGATGGTGTGACGATCAGGGTTGGCGGGGATACAGTGACTGTAACGGTGGCAGGCGAGGAAGTGCCAGAACCATTGGACGCGTTGTACGTGAATGAATCACTGCCAGAGTAACCGGCTGTTGGCGTGTAGCTGATGGTTGTACCCGAAGCGACCGCGCTGCCACGGGAGGCTCCGGAGGCGACGGCAACTGCGGTCGCGTTACCTGCGATGATTAAAGTGATCGGGTTGTTCGAGCTGTTGGCCGCCACGGTGGCCGTAACATTACTGACCACAGGAGCGCCCTGGTCCCTGGTTACGTTGATGGAGTAGGACTTGGTAGTCAGGCCATCGGCAGCCGTGATTGAGAGCGAAAGAATGTTTGAGCCGACCACCAGATTGACAGGTCCTGAATCGCTACCTGAGGTTACCGGCGTGCCATTGACCGTGATTGTGCTCGTGTTGTCTGTCGCGGTGGGTCTGACGTTGACTGAGGATGTAGCATTGCTGACAGAGGCGGTATAGCTGGTGGTACCGCTGGCGAACCCGGGAGACAGGCTGCCTGCCGAGAGTGAGAGGCCAGATAGCGTAGCGTCAGAGGACACTTGGGAGCTATTGGTACATCTGAATATCAGGTTGCTGATTTGGCCAAAAGTAGTCGTGGCGCGAATAGCAACTCCGTTGGCCTCCAGACTGCCAGCCGGCACACTTATGGTGACAGCGTGAGGCGTGTTACTCGTGGTATTGGCCGAGTTGTAGGTTTGGGCATTGGATAGGTTGTAGCGAGCCACACTGACACTGTCTGCGCTCATTACGCTGCCGCCAAGCGCCGACCCGCTATCGTTAAACGTCAGCGTCAGAGCGTCTCCAGGTAAAAACTGGGAAGCAAGATACCTGTTTGAGGCGTACGACAGTGACGTGGCACCTGACAAGTTATTAACGGCCGTGCAGCCGTTTGATAGTGCGAACGCCGAAGGAACAGAAAGCACTGTTAAAACAACCGAAGCCATCCCGGCAGAGAGCCAGTGCTTGAACGATATACCCGCCATTTCTCACCCAGAGTTCAGCGTTTGATCATTAACTTTTCTATACAGGGTCAGAGAACCCGACAGCCGTTTTTATGCGTATTCACGAAGCGAGTGCTTGGGCGTGACTTGAGGGGGCCACCGTGAAAAGAGCGGTAGCGTAAGGAAGTCCTTTTAGCGTTGGCTGTCTTGAGTCGATATCGGCGCGATGGCGCGGAACTTGACGCTTGCCAAGGCCCAGTTATTTGCTCTGCGCGTCACAGGCGCGCCGCGCGACAGTTGGCGATTCAGGGCGTAGATGTATCGGTGGTTTAAGGGGCTTATACCGTCTGGCAGGTGAGGGCGACGGGGAGCCGTTGATAGATCGGGGCTGTCCAGTGCCGCTCCAGCTTAAGGCGTGAGCAACGGTGCAGCGTGGGTACGAAAGAGGGGCGTGGGAGCGTCTGCTCACATACAAAATTATGCTCGGCGATATACGTCAGCTTTTTCCAGGCGGTCGACGATACGTACCCGTGAATGAAGCCCTGCCAACCCTCACGCCTGCTTGCTTGAGCGATAACTCCCAGGGGACATTCCGAACCATCTCTCACAGGCTTTGTTGAAGGCACTGGGGTGCTTGAAGCCTACGTTGTAAGAAACCTGTTTAAGGCTGAGTGTTGTATTCATCAGCAGTTGGTGACTGTGTTGTTTTTTAACGAGGTCTACCAGTTTCTGAAAACTCTGCTCGTCTTTTTCCAGTGTCCTGATTAATTGGTGAGTGGACATCCCCAGCGTTTGAGCGATGTCTGCCATGCCGATTGGCCTTGCCTGATTGAGGTGTTGCAAGATCGCACGTTTGATTTTTACAACGGTGTTGTCGGCGGGTAACTCGTCCTGGCGTCGCTTCAAGTAATTGTCGTGCAGTTGTTGCAGAGATGGATCGAAGGTGGCGACGGCCAGATCAGCGTCGCTTCTCTGAAAGGTCATCGCGTTTACGACGCAGGAAAACCTCAGGTCGTGGCCAAACAGTTGCTCCAGTTGTCGCGTATCCCGAGGTTTTTCATAGGTGAATTCGGCTCTGACCGGCCTGATCAGTACAGAAGGGGTTAGCCAATGCAGCAGGCCTAGGGTAATAGCGGCCACGGCGTCGACAAAGGCTCTGGGCAGAATATCGCTTTGCGTGTCGGCCGATAATCCGGCGATCCTGAGGGTGGTTGCACTGCTGTCCAGAAACATGCAGAAGCCAGTGCCGATCATGGAGTGATGTTCGACCATGCGTGTCATGGCGTCACCGAGTGTGGGGCTGGACATGATTGCGTAGCCCAGTACTCCAAGATGGCCCGGATGGGCTTTTTGATAAGCCAGCAATCCCAGGTCCTCATTACCACTCCGTAATTGTGCGTGGTCAAAAAAACGGCAGAGCTCGCTCATCGGTAGATGCGTAGCCGCACATGAAGCAGCTTCTTTTTCAAACTCTACTGCGAGTGAGCGCATGCGCTCGTCGCCGGTGCATAGCGCGCTTGCCAAGGCACGGGCGAACGTGAGGGAAATACTCTGCATGTCTTTTCCATATCGTGTTTGTCGAACCCGTGTTGTTTTTATTGGATAAGGTGAAATTCGTTATCTGATGGGAAGGGAACCAGCAAAGTCACGGTATGGGATCACAGAGATGGCAGATGCGTGGATTGCGCCATGGCAGCGACGTGGTGGTGACGCGGCCCGTCAGGCAAGTGAGTTGAAGGCGACCTTCGCTGACGTAAGCCCGCTGGCAGCACTGGAAGAAAAGTAGCAGGAGCTGGATGTTAGGGGGGGGAGGGCGTGCGAGCAAAAAAGATCGATCTGCATGCGCCCGTCCCTGGGCGCTTGGCAGGATGGGTCGCTTAAAACCCGATAGTCGCCGAAACCAGATAAGTCCGTGGCGTAGACAGCGTCAAACCTGGCTCGCTGTCATCCGACGCCCCCGCTGAGCTCCAGAAGCGCTTGTCCATGACGTTTTCGATGTTGGCGCGCAGAGTCACGTCCTTGTCGTCGACCTTGAACGCGTAACGGGCGCCTACGTCAAACCGCTCCCAGGAATCGATTTCCTTGGTGTTGGCCTGGTTCAGATACTGTGAGCTGGAGTAAATGCCGCGGGTGGTCAGGGTCAGACCTTGAACCGTTGGCACGTCCCATTCAGCACCCAGATTAACGTTGTATTCGGGTGTTGCGGGGGCGCGTTTACCGTCGAAAGTACCGTTGAGGGTGTCAGTCAATTCGCTGTCGATATACATCACACCGCCAAGCAGGCGGAAGCCCTTGAGCGGTTCGCCGAACATGGTCAATTCCACGCCATTGTTTTCCCGCTTGCCGTTTGGCCCGAAGACTCGAGTCGTCGCGTTAGTCTCGTAAGCCGGTTGTTTGATTCTGAAGGCGCTGGCGGTGAAGGCGAAGGTGCCCAGGTCATACTTGGCCCCGACCTCGACCTGACGACTGATGAAGGGTGGAAAAATCTCGTCTTCGTTGATCGAGGTGGACGGTGCGATCTTGCCCTGGCTCAGGCCTTCCATGTAGTTGGCATACACCGACAATTGATCGGTCACCTTGTACAGAATGCCGCCCGACGGTGAGATCTTTTCCTCGTCGTAGGCGGTGTCACCTTTGACGTTGTTGGTCCAGTCATCGACTTTTACCCGCTGCCAGCGGGCGCCCAGCGTCAGCAGCAAGCGGTCATCAAAGAAACCCAGCGTGTCGGACAAGGCCAGGCCGCTGTAGCGGTTCTCGGTATAGACCTTGTCGTCCTGGCGGGTGGGGTTGCTGGGTGTCGGCGTGTCGACTGGATCGAACAGATTGCTCGGTGACGCGGCATAGCGCGCGCCGCCATTTTCGAAATCCATGTAGAAGTAGCTGGCGGCCAGATTGACTTCATGGCTCACAGGACCGGTCTGGAACCAGTTGCGCACACCGGCAGTGGCCGTACGGACGTTTTCATCACGGGTGAAGTCGCGTGGCTGGACGCTGAAATCCCCGGCGTTATTAGTGATTGAAACAGCGTGGCGAAGGAAGTCGTGATTACTTTTACGGGCGCCTACGCCGCCATACACCATCACTGAGTCGCTAACGTCATACTCGGCATTGACTGCTCCGAATGTATCTTTGGTACGCGCCTTGCTCCAGGCCTGAGCGTAATTGCGACGGACATCATTGGCGTTTGGCACGTTCGCGTTTGCACCGATTTGCACACGTTCCTGCGGCGCATCGGTGTCGCGTTCGGTGTGCCCGATATCTGTCGAAAGGCGCAGGCGATCACCCCGAAAATCCAGGCCTAAAACGGCCATCTCACGGTCGACGCTCTGGTGGTCCCATTCGGTATCACCCGACTGTTTTACGCCGTTGAAGCGAATCCCGAATTTGTCTTCGTCGCCAAACCTGCGGCCAACATCCACGGCCGTTCCCAGCTGATTGTTGGAGGCGTAACTGCCCGTGATCTCGGTGATGGGTTTTTCCGTGGCACGCTTGGGCACCACGTTGATGCCGCCACCGACGCTGCCTCGTGGTGAGATGCCATTAATCAACTGGCTCGGACCTTTGAGAATGTCGACCCGGTCGGCCATTTCCATGTCGATGGTGTAGGTCGGCAAAATGCCGTAGAGACCGTTATAGGAAACGTCGCTGTTGAACAGGCTCAAGCCACGAATGGTGAACTGTTCATAGCGCCCGCCTGCCGGGTTGGTGGCACGCACCGAAGGGTCGCTGGCAATCAGGTCGCCCAAGGTTCTTGCCTGTTGATCCTTCACCGTTTTGCTGGTGTAGGTGGTCATGCTGAACGGCGTCTCCATGAAGTCCCGCGAACCCAGCAAACCTTGCGAACCATTGCGAGCGACCTGGCCACCGGCATAAGCCTGTTCACCTGTCGTGCCTGCGGTACCGAGAATCGAGGTGGGGGCCAGTTGCAGGCTGCTACCCTCCGGCGCGGGGATCAAGGTGTAAGACTGAGCTGCCACCGGAACCAGCTGCAGGCCAGACCCTTGCAGCAAGCGCGAGAAGCCTTCTTCTACCGCGAAGTCGCCAGACAACCCGGCGCTGTTACGACCGCTGACCAGTGCCGGATCCACGGACAGGTTGACGCCAGCCTGACCTGCAAAACGGTTCAGCGCAGCACTCAGGCTGCCTGCCGGTACCTCGTAGGTGCGACGGTCTGTGCCTTCGGCCCAGCTGGACGAGACGAAAAGCGGGCTGGAGCTCAAAGTCAGCAAAAGACTGAAATGCAGCAAGGGGCGCAAACGATAAGGCGACGCTGGGGGCATGGAAGTAAGCTCTCATATTTGTTCACTTACCTGTGATGACCGGTGAGACGAAAAAAGGGGACAGGGTTTATGCAAATTTTTTCGAAGGAGCTTTTTTGAGGGGCAGCTTTTTGTCGGTGGGACCACGGTGTCCCTCGCTCAGCGCTACCGCACAGCGAATACTTGGGCCTGTAGGAGCTGCCGAAGGCTGCGATGGCGGTGTGTCAAGAAAATTGCATCGCAGCCTTCGGCAGCTCCAACAGAAAATCAGTGGCCTGCATGGCGTTTTTAAAGGGCTATCGCCTGGTGTTCTCGGTACAGCGCTGGCACGCAGACAATTGACCTGTGTGAGATTCAGAGATCAGGGCCCTGCATGGTTTCATCTGCCCCCGTCAGGAATATCCATCAAACATCATCCGCAGTCATTATTCTGACTCCAGAAAACTGGCACGTTGCCGATAAACTGCCTATCGGCGATAGCCCGCTATATTTCACGCGACGTTGATATGAGTGAAATGAGCAGGGGCTGCAAGGTGCCGGTCAGAGCCATGGAACAAGGCTTTGGTGTAGAATTTACGTGATGGCTTAGTGCTATTGGGTGGTTATTGCACGCCAAAAGTGGGCAGCGAAGCTGGACCCGTCTATATGTTTGCCTTTGGGCTCATCTTCTTTCTTCCCCGACAGGACCCCTGATGCTGGCGTACAACCAAAAGAGTTTTCTGATCGTCGACGACTTCTCCGACTTCCGCAGTTCGGTGCGCTCTATGCTGCGCGAACTGGGGGTGAGGGATGTGGACACCGCCGACACCGGAGAGCAGGCGCTGAAGATGTGTTCGCAAAAGCGCTACGATTTTGTCCTGCATGACTTCAATCTTGGTGACGGCAAGAAAAACGGCCAGCATGTACTCGAAGATCTGATGGTTGACCGGTTGCTGAGTCACGAAAGCGTGTTTGTCATGGTCACGGCCGAGAACAGCCAGGCGATGGTGATGAGCGCGCTGGAATGGGAACCGGATGCTTACCTGACCAAACCGTTCAACCGTGCAGGGCTGGCGCAACGTCTTGAAAAACTGGTGCAGCGCAAGGGCTTGCTCAAGCCAATCCTGCAAGCGCTGGACCGCGGCAAGCCTGCCGAAGTACTTGCCGCCTGTGTGGCGCTGACCAAACAGGACCCGCGTTATGCGCCGCTGTGCCTGCGCTATAAAGCCGATGCGCTGCGTGATCTGAAGCAATATGAGCCGCTTGAAGCGTTGCTCAAATCCATTCTTGCCGATCGCCCTGCGCCTTGGGCGTATGCCGCGCTCGGCAATTTGATGCTCAAGCGCAACAAGCACGCCGATGCGCAAGCGGTTTTCGATGCGGCAGTAAAAGCCTTTCCGGGCATGCCAATCCTTTACGACGGCCTTGCCGAAGCGCTGGTTGCGCGCGGCGATGTAGTCCGCGCACAAAAGGTGCTGGAAGACGCGGTGAAAATTTCGCCTCTGGCAGTGCGCCGGCAAACGCTGCTGGGCAAGCTGGCGCTGGATAACAACGATTTTGAAGGGGCTTCCAAAGCCTATCGTCAGGCGGTCAATCAAGGCCAGTTCTCTCGCTTCAAAAACCCTGAGACCAATCTTGGTTTTGCTCAGGCGTTGATTTCCCGGGGCGGCGATCAGGGGCTTGATGCGCGTACGCGGGTAGAGATCAACCAGACGCTCAGTGAGGTTGCCAAAGAAAACGGTGCAGATCAGGGGCTGCAAGTCCGCACACGGCTGATGAAAGCTGCCAGCGTGAAGCATTCCGATCCAGAGATGGCTGCCAAGCTGACCGCAGATGCGGTGGGCCGGTTGCAGGACATGGAGCAATTTCTCAGTGCTGATGCCGCTTTGGCGGTCGCCTCCCAGTTGCAGAGCCTTGGTCAGGCCGAGGCCGGTGCAGATGTGTTGAAGAGCTGCGCCGAGATTTACGGTGATGATCCATCGGTGATGCAAAGCATTGCCAAGCAAACTGACGATCCGGCGATCCTCGGTGCCAACAAGGCCGCCATTGAACTCAATATTCAAGGCGTTCGTACCTACAAGGCTGGCAATCTTAACGAGGCTCAGGACCTGTTCCGTCGCGCATTGGCGCTGCAGGCCCAGAACATCAGTATTGCCTTGAACCTGGCGCAGGCATTACTTCACTCCATGGCATCGGCTCCCAATGCAGCCAAGCTGGAAGAGTGTCGCAGTTGCCTGAAGATGGTCGGCAAGATGCCCGAAAGCGATCCGCGTTTCGAGCGCTATCAAAAACTGCAGAGCAAGGCGTTTGGAGTATGAGCGACAACCAAGCAAGTATGGATTTCTCCATGGTGATTGCCTCGACTGTGCATGACATGAAGAACTCCCTGTCGACACTGAGCCAGTCCCATAATCGATGGCTCGAACAGTTGACCGAGGAGCAGCGCGATACTCCTGAGCATGGCGTCATAGAGTACGAGTTCGCCAGGCTCAACGGCATGCTCGTGCAACTGCTCGGCCTCTACAAGCTGGACGTCAATCAGCTGCCGCTGCGTCCTGATTACCACGAGATGGATGACTTCATCGAAAGCCAGTTGGCGCATCATCAGGAAGTGCTGAACAGTCGCGGTATCGTCGCCACCAGTGAAGTGGATGCGCTCATCCCGCTGGGTTTCTTTGATCGTGAGCTGATTGGCACAGTGGTGGGCAACATCCTGGTGAATGCTATTCGCCACGCGGACAAAACCATCGCCGTCAGCGTCAGGGAAGACGAGGGGCAGCTTTGCATCGTTATCAATGATGACGGCGAAGGCTATCCGGCCAGCATGATTGAAAAGCAGGCGGATTATGCATTGGGTATCAACCAGGTCAGCGGCAGCACGGGCCTGGGACTTTATTTCGCGGCACGCATTGCTGAGCAGCATCAGCGTAACGGCGTGCATGGACGTATTGAGCTGGCGAATGGCGGTCCGTTGGGTGGGGGCGTGTTTAGTATTTACCTGCCGTGATTATTACGCTGATTTTTGACGCCTCATTATCGGTTGCGATCCCCAGATAGCGTCGTAACCGTCGTTTTATTGTCGTCGGCGCTTCAGCCGGACCTGCTACATGCATCCGGGTCGCCCGGCTGCGGCCACTCAAGCCATAAGTTTTTTCTGGTTCGATTATTGCTTCTACACCTTCAAGCGTACGCAATTTGCTGGCGCACACCCATTCTGCAGTTCGTTTCGGGAGTTGAGGCGATGGAAGACAAAGTAATCAAGTTGATCGAAGAAGCCATGGAAGCTGATGAGGGGACTTTGGCGTTGGGTCAACCTCTGGATTGGGATTCTATTGCTGTCGTTGCGTTCATGGCGTTAGCCGATGAGCACTTGGGCATCACATTATCCGCGTCCCGACTGAGCGGCTGTACGACCGTTGATGACGTAGTTTCGCTAGTCAATTCGAATTAAGCCTCTGCTGACTACGAACTTAAAGGCGTAGTCATGTTTGACGTTAGCAAGAGGGCGCTTCATGAGTAACGTGTCGCCAGCTGGCGAAAATTATCCTGTACGCAGGCTATCGCAGGTAAAAGTAAGTGGCATTGCATGTGCGCTGCCTCCTGCAATTTCGAAGGTCGCGGATCTGGCCGACAAGTTCGGTGCAGACGCTATCAACAAAATTATAAGCAGTACCGGTATCGAGTCTCGTCATGTGGTCGATACCGAATGCGCCTCAGATCTGTGTATTGCTGCCGCTGAACGATTGATTGAAGACTTGGCGATCGACAAGTCAACCATTGACACTCTGATTTTTATTTCCCAGACCCGCGATCACGTACTGCCGGCTACTGCATGTTCGCTGCAGCAACGTTTGGGGTTGAACATTTCCACGGCGGCATTTGACGTCGGGTTGGGTTGCTCCGGCTATGTATACGGGCTATGGCTGGCTTCTTCGCTACTGGCATCCGGCGCTAGTCAGCGTGTGTTGTTGCTGGTAGGCGATACGATCAGCAAGCTTGTTGGCGAGGATGACCGAACTGTCGCAGCATTGTTTGGTGATGCAGGCTCTGCGACATTGCTCGATCATGATTCGCAGGCTGTAGCGACTCCATTTGTGCTGGGAAGTGACGGGCGTGGCGAAAAAAATCTGATTGTTCCCGGTGGTGCTTTTCGAGATCCGGCGGGCAACGACAAGTCGACTTCGGAAGAGGGCGTGCGAGGACCTTTCGATTTGTACATGAATGGGGCGGAGATATTCGCCTTTACGCTGGCGCGGATCCCAGGGATGGTCAAGGCGCTTCACGGTGCTGTTGAAAGCGGCAGCGACGCTATCGACAAATATGTATTTCACCAAGCCAACAAGTTTATGTTGGAGCATTTAGCGAAAAAGATTGGCATGCAACACGACAAGGTTGTCTTGAACATGAAAGATGTAGGCAACACCAGCGGGGTTTCCATTCCGCTGGCTCTCTGCATGAGTGCTGCCTCAGGGTCGACTTTAAGCGGTCGATACATGTTGGCTGGTTTTGGCGTCGGTTATTCGTGGGCCGGATGTGTTTTACAACTCACCGACACCTGGATAAGTCCTGTCTTGATAATGGATAAACAAGGGAGCGCAGATTGATTGGACGTTAATCCCTTCTCTCTGAACGGAAGGTCGATCATGGTTACCGGTGCCTCTTCCGGTATCGGTCGGCAAGTGGCCATCTGGCTCAGTAAGCAAGGCGCAAGAATAACCTTGGTCGCCCGAAATCAGGAGCGGTTGGAAGAAACTCTTCATCAACTCAGCGGTGGCGCTCATAGCATTGCTTCATTCGATTTTTTGAGCGGTGAGGATGTGTCCGCCTGGATGAAGGCTCAGGTCAAGTCCAGTTCCACTCCCTTTGACGGGTTGGTTCATGCGTCGGGTGTGTTGATGCCTATGCCGATTCGTGCATTGAGTCTGGATCACTGGGAAACTCTGATGGCTACTAACGTGACCTCGAGTTTTCTACTGATCAAGGCTTTCCGGCAAAAAGGAGTCTGTAACAAAGGCTCCAGCATTGTTTTGGTTTCATCCGTCATGGCTCGTGTCGCTGAACCTGCGTTGCTTGCTTACTGCGCGAGCAAAGGCGCAATGGACTCCATGGTTCGGGTCGCGGCGTTGGAACTCGCTCGGGAGGAGATCAGGGTTAACTCAGTTGCGCCGGGTGTCGTCAATAGCGAGATGACCCAGAGTCTTGATCAGATTGTGGGTAAAAACGCTATGTCAGATATCGCCCAGAAGCATGTACTGGGTATTGGCGAGGCGCTAGACGTGGCCTATGCCGTCAACTATCTGCTTTCTCCGGCAGCGCGCTGGGTAACAGGCACATCATTGGTTGTCGACGGGGGGTACCTTGCGCAATGAAAACCCAGAAGCTGCTAATAGTCGGTGCAGGCGGATTCGGACGTGAAGTACACGCGTGGTTGACTGACTGGGTTGAGTTGAATCCGGGCTGGAGCATCGCCGGATTCATCAACGATGGCGAGGGTTCGTTGAATCGGTTCAATCATTATCCTGACATCGTCTCGACGGTGGATGCTTATGTCCCTCAGCATGACGAGCATCTGGTCTGCGCGATCGCCAACCCGGCGGATAAGCGAAAGGTTGTCGAAAAACTGCTCGCCAAGGGGAGTGTCTTCTTCAGTCTGGTCCATCCGTCGGCGGTTATTGGAGAAAATGTCAAAATTGGCCAAGGGACCGTCATCTGCCCGTTTGCTTTGCTTTCGGTTGATCTGACCGTTGGCGCATTTGTCACGATCAATGTTTCTTGCACCATAGGCCACGACGCTTTCATCGGTGACTTTAGTACGTTGAGTGGGCAATGCGATGTAACCGGTGGTGTGATTCTCGAAGAAGAGGTCTTTATGGGGACGCACGCCAGTGTCTTGCCAAAGGTCAGAGTCGGGCGTCAGGCAGTCATCGGTGCAGGCAGTGTCGCCATACGCAATGTCGCTGAGGGCACCACAGTCTTTGGCGTTCCTGCCAAACGTATCTCAGGGTGATGCAGATGACTTCCTATGCCCGAATTCAGAATATTGAATATGAACTGCCTGTTCACTCGTTGACCAATGAAATGCTGGCTGACGAGTTTCCGGAATGGGGCGTCGACAAGATTTTCGCCAAGACCGGAATCGGTGATCGGCGGATTATCGATGAGGCAGAGACAGCTTCCGATCTCGCGTTTCGGGCATGCGAGAAGTTGTTCCTCAATGGCGATGTTGCGCGTGACAGTATTGATGCCTTGATCTACTGCACCCAGAGTCCGGATTACCTGTTGCCTGCAACAGCCTGTGTCTTGCAGCACCGCTTACAACTGCCTACGACATGCGCAGCTTTTGATTTCAATCAGGGGTGCTCCGGTTATGTGTATGGGCTGGGCATTGCCAAGGGCATGATCGAGTCAGGCCAGTGCAAAAACGTTCTTCTGGTTACCGCCGAAACCTACAGCCGCTATATCAATCCCCAAGACAAAAGCGTCCGTACGCTGTTTGGTGACGCGGCGGCCGCTACTCTGATCGTTGCCGACGGAGGCGAGGGCGGGCCTTATCTGGATCGATTCCGCTATGGCAGTGACGGTGCGGGTGCCGAGAATCTCATCGTTCCGATTGGCGGTGCGCGTCGGCCTGCTGCTGTAAACCTGAATCCCGTTGAGCGTCGTGATGAGAGCGGTAACGTTCGAACTGATGCTGATCTGTATATGAATGGGCCTGCGATTTTTGAGTTCTCCATGACTCGGGTGCCGCAACTGTTTGCGTCGTTGTTTGACGAACAGCTTGCTGCTGCGGACATGGACCTGTTTGTGTTTCACCAAGCCAATCAATTCATGCTTGAGTCATTGCGTCGTCGCTTGAAGTTGCCGGTGGACAAGTTCGTCACAGAATTCGAGCACAGTGGCAATACCGTTTCTTGTACGATCCCGATCGCGCTGAAAGAGTCGTTGAACAAAGGGGTTATCAAGCCGGGCACCAAAATGGCTGCGGTGGGTTTCGGAGTGGGTTATTCGTGGGGGGCGTGTGTGATCCACTGGTGATCATCCATTGGCAGGCAATTGCATAAAAAAACAGGGCCCTTTGGGCCCTGTTCAGTTTTTGCCAATCAGCGCGTCCAGGCCTGCTGCCAGATCTGCAGGTAATCAGCATCCATCATCCAGTTTTGCTCCACTTCACGTTTGAGTTCATCGCCCATACGCGCGCATGTGTCCAACTGGTCGATATGTGCCTCGATGGCATCAGCCCAGGCCTGTGGCTCATCATTGACGCGAGTGACCGGCAAATTACCCTGAAAGCACAGAATGTCGCTGCAGATCACTGGATAGCCGCAAGCGCCGTATTGGAGCAGGCTGATCGGGCTTTTGCTCTGGTTGATCAGGTTTCGCTGGGCCGGTGCCAAGGCTAGATCCAGGTTCAGGCTGGCAAGAATACCGGGTAACAACGGGCCCTCCACCGGGCTGCGCAGTTCATGGATGAAAGGCCGCAAGCGTGCCGGGCAAGGCCCCATGATGACCCATTCAACCTTGTCCGCAAGCTGACGAATAACGCGTTCGATCAGCAGCAGATCTGCGCCTTGATCGGCATTGCCCACCCAGCCAACACGAGGCTTGTCACGAGTTCTGCGTGTGCTTTGCAGGCCTTGCCACAGCGCGGGCGAAAGCCTGCTTTCAATGACTCGGATGTCCCCATGCAGACCAGAAAGAAGCTCGGCGAGGGCCGGTGTCGATACGGTCACTCTGTCGACCTGCTCCAGGCCAAGCTGCAACGACGCCTGTATAGCGGCAAATGGCGCAGCCTTCTTTTCCAGTGGGCTGAATGACGGGTATTCGTTCAGGTCATAAACCACGAACGCATTAGTGTGAGTCTTGATCGCATGGATGGAAACAATCTCGGCGTCGCTCAGCGGGCGTTGGACAACGATGGTGTCAGCGCTCAGGCGGGCGATTTCCGGAATGTTCAGCGATGAGTGGCAAACTACCCCGTCGATTGCCTGCGTGTCTCGCAGCAGGTGCAAAGGCCCTTCGATGCGTCGCCCGCTTTCGGAATGATCGCCAGGCTGCACCAGAACCACTGGCAGCGGCCTGTGGATCAACGGTCGCCAAGTCAGTTCGGGATTGGACTGAGCGGTGAAGCTCGAGGCTTGCAGCGAGAAGTTCAGGCTGTAGGCCGGATCCCATGCGAGATAGTGCAACCACTTGTCATACAGCGCGCGCGTTTCATCATCGTAGGCTGCTTCTGGTGTGCCTGCGTCTGTTTTCCTGCGAACGATGCTTGCGTGCGGAGTCCACACTACCAGCAGGCCGCTGTCGCGAGCCTTGAGGCATAAGTCTACGTCGCTGTAACGGTTTGGAAAGCTCTGCTCGTCAAGGCCGCCCAGTTCGTCATACAAGGACTTGCGCATCAGCAGGCAATCACCGCTGACAGCGCTGTAGTTCTGGTCGCTGATCAGGCGATGCATGTAACCGGGTCCTGCGCCCTCTTTCGCGGTAACGGGCGCTACTGTGCCATTAAGCCCCAGAATCAGCCCTGCATGCTCGATGCTGCCGTCGGGTGAAATTTGTTTTGCTCCCACCGCACCAACTTCAGGCCTCAATGCATGGTTGAGAAGGTTCTCCAACCAGTCCGCCTGCACGACAAACATATCGTTTGCGAGCATCAGCACGTACTCGCCAAGCGCGTATTCGACCGCTGAGTTTCTGATGGCCGACGCATTCAGTGTTTCGCCATGACGTAGCACGCGGATTTTGGCGGACTGCATTGAGTCAATGGTCGCCAGCCATTGGTGAGTCTCCGGGCTTTTGCTGTTGTTGTCGCTGATGATGATTTCGTAATGCGGGTAGGTGGTGTTTTGCAGGATGCTTTCAATGCAGGGTAATAGCGTGTCGAGCTGATCCTGCGCTGTGACAATAATGGAAACCAGCGGTGTGCTGTTATGTCCATATTCCAGGCGGTAATGGCCGGGAATTGAAGCGTGTACCTGACTGTAAGCGTAGCCACGCGCGTTTAGGTGGCGCTGCAAGGTTTCAATGATGTCAGGGTTGTCTTGCTGTGGTGCTTGAGCCGCGATCAGCAACGGTTCGCTGGCGTGAGCGAACGAGCTGAAGTTCTCGTGCTCGATCAGGCGCAGGATCAGATCGAACTCCATCGCGTGCGCGTAAGCCGGGTCAAAACCACCAACATTCAGTGTCGGTTTCCTGTTGAACAACCAGTGACGGCTCGCAGCCATTGGGCAGCTCAGCAAGTAATCCAGATTGAAGTCAGTCCGGAACTCCAGGTTTGCAGCCCCTTGGTCATTGAGCGTTATCTCGTCAGCGAACAGGGCATCACAATCTGGTGAGTCCAGAGCTTTCATGACCGCGCAAAGCAGGCCACTTTTGGTGAACGTGGTACCGGCATCGACCATTACCCACCAGTCGTGGTCATTATCCTGCATCAGACTATTCAGGACGGCAGGGCGGCTTTCCAGAGTTGCAGCCATCCAGGGTAATTGTGCTTGCAAGGCACTCTGGGTCTGGCTGTCGTAGTCCGCGAGAATGAAAACCTTGAGCCGATCAAGCAATGGGTTTTCCGAGGCCAGGCTTTGCAGCGTTGCCAGTACTCGCTCGGGTTGATTGGCAAAGTCCGAAACCACAATGGCTACCGCCGGGCCGCCTTCATGAATCGCCAGATAGTCCCGGAGTAACTGTTGCTGCGCAGCAGAGGGTTGATGTTGCTCGAGGCGAGCAATGATCTGTTTGTTATTGACCGCGGTTGCCGGGCTACGGTCGAAGTAGCTTAGCAGTTGCATTTCCTGAACATTGTCGCGTTTGGACAGCGGCGCGATTTTCACTGTGGTGTTTGAATCAGCAGGACGTATCCAACCCAGCTCGCGGGTGATTCGGCGGAAGTTGGCGTGGCCTTCGCGTGCGAGTGTCGGGTCAGCAACGAACGCTTGGGTACTCTGGTTTCCGGTGACGCGGAAGTATGACAACGGACGCGCAAGCATTGCCAGATTGCCCTGGCGAAGTAGTTTCACATACAGCGCAACATCGCCAAACGACCAGATAGGCGTTCCTTCCAGAGACATGAGGTCTGTACCGAAGGGCAGCAGATCACTGCGGCGGCACATGACAGAGCTGGGCTCTCCGATGAAATTCACAGGGGTCTGGCATAGAAACGACACCAGTTCCGGTCCATTCAAAACGACGTTGTGGCCGAACGGGTAGAGAGTCGAAAGGTTGTCAGGCAGGAAATTGCCTTCGCCATCAATGCGTTTACGAGCAGACGCTACCAGCTTGATGTCGGGGCTGTCGTGTAGCACGTCGTACAACAGCCGTACAGAGTCCGGGACCAGAATGTCGTCGTCGTACAGAAACTTGATGAACTCACCGTGAGCTTCGCGGATGCCACGCGCCACGTTGGCGGCTTCACGGAGCGCTACTTCATTCTTGAAGTAGCGAATAGGCCAGCGGCTGTTCACGCTGAGTTTTTCGACAATCACTTTTATCGCGTCGGTGGGGCAGTCGTCGCAAACGATGACTTCGACATCATCGTGATTCTGACGAAGGGCGCTCAGCAGCGCGGCTTCAAAGAAGTCGGGTTTGTAGGCCGGGATAACAATACTGACCAGGCTTGGAGAGTTCATCTGAATACCAGGTAGGAATGGGGTAGAAACTACAAACCGTTCAAGCGCGCGGGCAAACGATCGTGCAGGCAGAGTGCGTCATTTGCGGCCTATGTACAGAACGGACTGCTCAGTGATGCCGTGCTTCTTGAAGGTGCCGCGGTCAAAGGCTTCGGTGCCCAGCTCATCGACTTGAAAGCCACCTTTTTTCAGGCGCGCAATGAAGTCCTGCTTGGCATACATGCGTACGTGATCGTCTTGGCCAAAACGTGCCCAACGCTCATCCACGTTCTGTTCGCTCGGGTCTTCATCGGTTTCGGTGATGGTCAGCAGCAACGGGACCATAAGGACGGCAGCGCCGCCTTTTGCCAGCACCCGATAGAGCTCGGCGATCGCCAGGGAATCATCGGAGACGTGTTCAAGTACATGTGAGCAGACGATGAAATCAAAGGACTCATCGGCATAGATGTTCATGTCCATGATGTCGACGATATCGTCGGCCATTGGAGAGAACAGATCAGCTGAGCGGTACACCGCATCCGGCAGGTTACGCAGGAACTGCGACAGCACCGGGGCTGGTGCAATATCCAGGATCCGTAGTGGTTTGCCTTCCGGATGATTTAAAAGATTCGACACAAACAGTGCATATAAACGGTCACGATCGGAGGCCGTGCATTCAGGGCAGCTGTACTGGCCGAGATTGAGGGTTTCAAAGTCGTCCGCTGAATAAAATACGTTCAGGCGATGGAGTACTTGCAGCGGTTGTGGCGAAAACGGATAAAAATTCGGGAAGCGGTTTGAGCAGACGGGGCACGTTCGCATTATTTATTCTCGTTACTGGCGGAGACGAGCACGGCGATGATGCTCTCGAAGGCCTCATCAGTGAGGCTGTCATAAATGGGCAGGCACAAGATCTGGCTGGAGATGGTCGTTGCAATGGGCAGCCGTCCCGGCCTGGCTGATTCAAGGCCTCGATACATCGGGAACTCAGAGATCAGCGGATAGAAATAGCGGCGAACCAGAATGTCCTGATCGCGGAATAGCTGATACAGCGCATCGCGGCGCAGTGGAAAGTCTGGTTTGATCAGGACGGGGAAATAGGAATAGTTGTGCTGATCCTGGGTTTCCCAAACCACTTCAACATGTGGAATCGCTGCGAGTGCTTCTCGATAAAGTGTGTCGATGCGTTTGCGCTTGGCCAGTGCGTCATCAATGTACTTGAGCTGCAACAAGCCAAAGGCCGCATTGACCTCACTCATCTTGCCGTTGATGCCAGGCGCAACGACGGTGACTTCATCGGCAAAGCCGAAGTTTTTCAGATAGTCGATGCGCTGTTTGGTTTTGGCGTCGTGAGAAACGATAGCGCCGCCCTCGAAGGTATTGAATACCTTCGTCGCATGGAAACTCAGGATGGCAAGATCGCCATGTCGTAAAAGACTCTGGCCCTGATGACGCACACCGAAGGCATGGGCGGCGTCGTAAATGACTTTCAGGCCGTAGCGGTCGGCAATTTGTTGAATACGTTCGACATCGCACGGGATGCCATAGCAATGCACGGGCATGATCGCAGTAGTGGCCGGGGTAATGGCCTCCTCAATGCGATCAGGGTCCAGGTTATAGGTGTTGGGGTCGATATCAACGAACACCGGCTTCAGGTCGTTCCACAATAAAGAGTGCGCAGTGGCTACGAACGAGTAGGGCGTTGTGATCACCTCTCCCGTGATGCGCAACGCCTGCAGCGCCGTGAGCAAAGCCAGGGTGCCGTTGGAAAATAGCGACAGGTGTTCTACGCCCAGATACTGCGCCAGTTCTTGCTCAAGCTGCTGGTGAAAGGGGCCGCCATTGGTGAGTTGATTGCTGTCCCAGATTTGCTGCAGATAGGGCATGAACTCCTCTAGGGGAGGCAGCAGAGGACGGGTAACCGGAATCGTTTTACTCATGGGCAAATCTCTAATTATGTGGACCTAGCGGTCTCGGCAGTGCAGCGATCGAATCTTCCGGCCCTGCTCTTTGACATAAAAATGGCAGCCAAAGAATCCAGGTTGAACAAAGCAAAAAATCGGCCAATATTGGGGGGTGGTCGGGGAGTGGTTGGGCAAATGTCGGGACGCTGACTGGATCGGTCAGATTTTTTCATCCGATGCTTGAAATCCTGAACAGCCGATGCGTATTTTGTACAGCTCGCCAGCAGGCGATCTGACGGTTCAAGGATTGACTGATGACTGGCTATGACGCCCATCTCGCGCAACAGCTGACGGGCATAGATGAAATCGAATGCGTCACTCCGGATTTGAATGGAGTGCCACGCGGCAAGGTTATGACTGCAGCAGGCTTCCTCGAAGGGCGCCGTTTGCAGATGGCGCGTGGGGTGCTGCTGCAATGCATCATGGGCGGCTACCCGCCGTCGCGTTTTTACGGGAGCGATGACGGTGACGTGGCAATGGTCCCCGATGCGCAACAGATTCATCGTTTGCCGTGGAGTGTCGAGCCCCGCGCGTTAGCGATCTGCGATACCGAGGAGCTAAGCGGCGGGGCATGCAACCTGTCGACCCGCGCACAGCTCAAAGCGGTTATTGCCCGCTATGCCGAGCGTGGACTGGCACCGGTGGTGGCGACCGAGCTGGAGTTTTTCGTCTTCGCGCCGAATCCTGATCCGGGCAAGCCATTTCAGCCTCCCAGCGGTCTTGATGGGCGTCGTGAAGACGGGCACTCGGCCTTCAGTGTCAGCTCCAACAACGGTTTACGGCCGTTCTTCAGCGAAGTGTATAAATGCATGGCGGCGCTGGGTTTACCCCGCGACACCTTCATGCATGAAATGGGCGTCAGCCAGTTCGAGATCAATCTGCTCCACGGCGATCCGTTGCTGCTGGCCGACCAGACGTTTCTCTTCAAGCACCTGCTCAAGGAAGTTGCGCTCAAGCACGGTTTGATTGTGGTATGCATGGCCAAGCCATTGGCGCAAACGGCAGGCAGTTCGATGCATATCCACCAGAGCGTTGTTGATTGCGTGACAGGCGCGAACGTGTTCAGCGACGAGCAGGGCGAACCGACCGCGCTGTTCCGGCATTTTATTGCCGGTCAGCAAGTTTGCATGGCTGACTTCACCGCACTGTTTGCGCCGAATGTGAATTCGTATCAGCGCCTGTGCCATCCTTTCGCGTCGCCGAATAATGCCTGCTGGTCCCATGACAATCGATCTGCGGGGTTGCGCATTCCCGCCAGTGAACCGGTGGCCAGACGCGTCGAGAACCGTTTGCCGGGTGCTGACGCCAATCCTTATCTGGCGATAGCCGCGAGTCTTGCCGCGGGGCTGCATGGCATTGAGCAGCAACTGGAGCCGACGCCTGCGACTCAAGGAGATATCCATGTGCCGGATGAATTGTCATTGCCATGTACCTTGCATGCCGCTCTGGAGCGTCTGAAACGCAGTCAGTTGGCCAAGGAACTGTTTGGCGTTGAGTTCATCGAAGGCTACATCGCATCGAAGACTCTGGAGCTGACCAGTTTCTTTGATGAAATCACCCCCTGGGAACGGCGCATTCTGGCTGCCCAGGCTTAAGAATCGTGTTTCAGGAGCTGTCCCTTCTGACGGCTCCTAATTTTTGGAAAGTCGATGCGCCAAATCTGGAAGTCCTTTCAGGGTCTGTATTTCGCCTCCCTGATGATGTTGACCGGCTCCGGTCTTCTGAGTACGTACCTTGCCTTGCGATTGTCCGCCGATCAGGTTGACGGTCTGTGGATCGGTGCGTTGATGGCCGCCAACTATGTGGGCCTGGTGCTGGGTGGCAAAGTCGGGCACCGTCTGATCGGTCGTGTCGGGCACATTCGTGCCTATGCAACCTGTGCGGGGATTGTCGGCGCGGCCGTGCTGGGGCTGGGTCTGATTGACTGGCTGCCGGCGTGGCTGTTTCTGCGGATGATTGTCGGCCTCGGAATGATGTGCCAATACATGGTGGTCGAGAGCTGGCTGAACGAGCAGGCTGCTGCCAAGCAGCGCGGCATGGTGTTCAGCGGCTACATGATTGCCTCTTACCTGGGGTTGGTCCTGGGGCAGATGATCCTGGTCGTTCACCCAGGATTAGGGCCTGAGTTGTTGATGCTGGTCGCCATGTGCTTTGCCTTGTGTCTTGTGCCTGTGGCCATGACGCGCAGCATTCACCCGGCGCCACTGCATCCGGCACCGCTGGAGCCGCGGTTTTTTATCAGCAGGGTGCCGCAATCGTTGACCACTGTGCTGGGCTCTGGACTGATTGTCGGCGCCTTCTACGGTTTGGCACCGCTGTATGCGGCGGAGCAGGGGCTGTCTACCGAGCATGTCGGTATGTTCATGGGGTTTTGCATCATGGCTGGCCTGTTGGTGCAGTGGCCGCTCGGCTTGCTGTCAGACCGCTATGATCGTGCGCAATTGATGCGGGCGTTTGCCGGGGTTCTGGCCTTGGCGGCGTTGCCACTGGCGTTGCTGCCAAGCATGCCGCTGGAAGTGTTGTTTGTAGTGGGCTTCGTTGTATCGCTGGTCCAGTTCAGCCTTTATCCGCTTGCCGTCGCTTTTGCCAATGACCACGTTGAGGGCGAGCGCCGGGTCTCGCTGACGGCCATGTTATTGATGACCTTCGGTATTGGCGCAAGTATCGGCCCGCTGGCCGCTGGTGCTCTGATGAAAACGTTCGGGGCCAACATGCTCTATGCGTTCGTGTGCCTGACGTCGCTGGCGTTGGTGCTTCTGATCCGGCCTAAGGCTGTGACTCACTTGCACCAGGTGGACGATGCGCCGCTTCATCACGTGGCGATGCCGGACAGCATGTCCAGTTCGCCGCTGGTGGTTGCGCTCGATCCGCGGGTTGACGAGCAGGTGGTTCAGGATCAGATGCAGACCACGGTTGAACCTGTAGTTGAGCCAGAGGTTGAAGTTGAACCGCCGATTGAGCCCAGGGCGCAAGACGAGGCTGTGGTGGATGTGAAAGACGAAGAGATCAATCGGCCTTAGGATTGCCCTGCATCATCGCGATCGCGAGCAAGCCAGGCTCTTTTGACTGAATTGAAATGTGTTTTCTGTAGGAGCGCACGAGCAACGCGAGGCCGCGATGGCGGTATATCTGACCTGCCGCCATCGCAGCCTCGCGTTGCTCGTGCGCTCCTACAGAGGCAAGCCTTGATAAATAGATTCGTATAAACAAAAAAGGCGATTACGCTCACCGCGCAATCGCCTTTTTAGCAGCTTGAAATCGCTGTCAGAAGAAGTCGTCTTTGTCGAAGCGACGCGCTTCACGCTGCAGTTGGTACACGAAGCGTTCAACCTGGCGCTGCACCAATCCGCTCATATTGTGAAAGCGAATCCCGGCAAACGTAGTGTTGACCCTTTCTTCGAAATGCAGATAACGTAATTCAACGGGGGCAGTCATGGTGCCAAATGGCAACTGAGCGACAAAGCGCTCGTATACCTGACCCAGTTGCATACGCTCTGAAACATCGCCTTCAAAACGAAGCTTGCAGCCAGTCGCCGAGATATCCAGCAATTTGCCGCTTAGCGGGAATTTGAGCCGATCGCCGCCCATCTCGATGCTGACCAGTTGAGCCAGCTTCAGTGCCGCACGAAACGCATTGCGACGTTGATGGTAGATGACTTCTGTTGGCAGGGGGCCGCGGTAGAAGCGCTCGCCATTGACTTCGTGGATCGTCATCTGCTGAGTGCTTTCCCAGGCGATACGCACGCCATCGTGGAAGCCTTCGATGCGGTACGGTTCGCCATTGGCCAGGAATTTTTCGCCATCGCGCGGGATCATCTCATCGAGGGCGATGACATCGCTCTCGCGATCAACCTCGATCAGATAAGTTTGAAAGCGCTGTGTGCGCTCATGAAAAGTAATGATCAGAGGATCATGACTTTCAAGTAGCAGCCGCAAGTTGGCGGCAATTTCCAAAGGCGTATTCAGTACCTTCGGAGGCTGCGGAGCATCTTCCGCGCTTGAGCCATTCACTTTTTTCCATCTCCAGGCAAAATACGACAGCAACGCAATGGCAGGCATTTTGCCAGCATGCAGAGCGCCTTGATACAGAAAACTACGCTTGGCTTAACGGACGTGGTTTTGCACGCCCCGATGTCGATCCCCGGCTGTCATACAGCGTCGGCATATCGCCGGTCAGTATCCGTAATTGATGCGCAGTAGAGGCCTGCTGCATCTGGATTGAACTGCCGTTTTGAGTGTTCAGAAGCTGGCACTGACTGATCAGTGCACTCAACTCGTCTCCAGCCTTCATCAACTGCTCGCCCACAGACGAATTTTCGGCGAGTGTGCTGAGGCCCTGACGATCCTGACTTAATCCCAACCCGCTGAGAATCTGGCTGCGCTTGCGGCCATGTTGCTCGAGTAAAATCACCAATGCATGCTTTTTGGCAAGCACATGCTCCATTTCGACCATGTCGCGGCCGTGGAGGGCGAGAGATTCGGCCTGCAGAATTTCCAGCAATTGCTGGGCAGGAACCATGTCGTCGATCATCAGTTGGAGCAAAGTAGTGTCTTGCATCGCATGCTCTGGTTTTTAAGCGTCCAGAAGATCCAGCGCGAGCATGGGGCTAGCGCTGGGCTTCGAAATTAAGCAGCTTGCTGGCTACGCGCTTGCTGTCCACTTGATAGCTGCCATCGGCGATTGCCTGTTTCAACTCTGCCACGCGGGCGCTGTTGACGGTTGGCAGGTCGCCCAACTTATCAGTGATCTTTTGCAACTGTTGAGCCTCACTGCTCAGCTTTACGGATTCGCCGGTGCTGCTGGTTTTTTCTGATGCGGCGGTCGCAACCGTTGCATCTGTCTTGCCTGCTTCTTTGGCGCTACCGGTACGGGTTGCGCCGCTTACTGCTGTGCCGCCGTTAAGTCGGTTGAAGTCGATGACCATGATAGAAACTCCTCTGGTGTTTGGACGCTTGCCATGGTTTCGACCAAATGCAGAAAAACTTTAGCCTGCTAAGTGAAATCCATTTGCGTATACGCAGAAAATGGACCCCAAACCTCAGACGTTGTTTCGCAGTCTAGGAAAAACAAGCGTTTGACGCCAGCGTTCTATCGGATCACATAGGTGCCTCCACCTGTCCAGGGCCCGTAATATTGGCCTTTATAATTCGTTTTGAATTGAGGTTACGCACCCGTATTTGCTCGTTGAAAGTCCCGTCGGAGAGCGCTTCTCCAGGCATCCGTACAGCAATGGAGCCGCTTCGCGCAGTAATCACCACTTGGTCGCCTTTGCGCACCATCTGCGGCTGTTCCAGAAAATTGGGAGCAATGATCTGATCGATGACCATTGGTCGGAGAATTTTCTGTCCTATCGCCTGATCTTCCGAGGATAAAAAGCCCTGACCCAACAGGCCGATATCTCGCTCGCGCATGGCGATATCCTGCTCGGTAATGATTTCATCGCGCTTGAGCGGGCGAATGGCAGTCACAACGTTGCGAAACAGGCGTACCTGGGCGGGCACGAACACCGTCCACGGTGACGAGCCATCGCAGCGTACGCGGGTTGAGACCCGGCCTACGGGGCGTGGGCTCTCCAGGCTCGCTGTCAATTCCTTGTCGCAAAAAGGCATGCGCATGCGCGGGTCTAGCTGGCGCACTTCAATTTCATAGCGACCTTCGATCTGGGCGGTCGCTAAATACTCTTCGACTGTGAATTCAAGAAACCCCTGAGTGACGCCGATAAGCTGTTCAGGCATTGTGAAACTGTCCGCCCGGCCGAAATTGACCAGGGTGGACAGGCACAGCAAGGCCAACGAACAGAGCAGGCTGCGGTTCATTGAAATCGTGTGTCGGGAAATTGTCGTTTTTGCATTCATGACGTATAAAAAGCAAGGCCCGTGCCGCTTACCTGATCGGGTGCTGTGGCGATGGTTACTTTGATAGGGGAGTCGGAGCATGGCCGGTGTAATGGATTCAGTGAACCAGCGCACGCAGCTGGTTGGACAGAATCGCCTTGAGCTGTTGTTGTTCCGTCTGAACGGAAAACAGCTTTATGGGATCAACGTCTTCAAGGTGAAAGAGGTGCTGCAATGCCCCAAGCTCACCATAATGCCCAAATCGAGTCGGATCGTACGCGGTGTGGCGAATATTCGTGGCGGCACGATTCCTATTCTCGATCTGGCCATGGCAACCGGTTTGCCAGGGCAGATGTCGATTGATAACGCGTTCGTGATCATCACTGAGTACAACACCAAGGTTCAGGGCTTTCTGGTGGACTCGGTTGAGCGCATCGTGAACATGAACTGGGAAGAGATCCATCCGCCACCCAAGGGCACTGGCCGCGATCACTACCTCACGGCGGTGACGCGTGTCGACAACCAGTTGGTGGAAATTATCGACGTCGAGAAGATTCTCGCCGAAGTAGCGCCTATGTCGGAGTCGGTTTCCATTGGCGTTATTGACGAAGAGACGCACCACAAGGCTATTTCCTTGCGGGTACTGACAGTCGATGACTCTTCGGTGGCGCGCAAGCAGGTCAGCCGTTGCCTGCAGACCGTAGGTGTGGAGGTCGTAGCGCTTAACGACGGTCGTCAGGCTTTGGAGTATCTGAAGCAGCTGGTCGCTGAGGGCAAAAAACCTGAAGAAGAGTTTTTAATGATGATTTCCGACATCGAGATGCCGGAAATGGATGGCTACACGTTGACTTCCGAGATCCGTAACGATCCCCGGATGCAGAAATTGCACATCGTTTTGCATACATCCCTGTCAGGTGTGTTCAATCAGGCTATGGTGAAGAAGGTTGGCGCGGATGACTTCCTTGCCAAATTCCGGCCTGACGACCTGGCAGCGCGAGTCGTGGACAGAATCAAGGCAGCAGACATCAGCTAGGGGCGTCGTTCCTGGTGGTTTTACATGATTTGAGAGGCGGCATTTTGGCTACGGGTAATTTGGATTTCGAGCAGTTCCGGGTATTTTTGGAAAAAGCCTGTGGCATCCTTTTGGGTGAAAACAAGCAATACCTGGTTTCCAGTCGCCTCAACAAGTTGATGGAACAGCAAGGCATCAAAACTCTGGGGGAGTTGATTCAGCGGATTCAGTCTCAGCCACGCAGCGGTTTGCGTGAGCAGGTGGTGGATGCGATGACGACCAACGAGACCTTGTGGTTTCGCGACACCTATCCGTTCGAAGTGATGAAGAACAAGGTGTTGCCAGAGGCGATCAAGGCGGCCCCTGGTCAGCGTTTGCGCATCTGGTCGGCCGCCTGCTCTTCGGGGCAGGAGCCGTACTCGCTGTCGATGACTATCGATGAGTTCGAGCGCAGCAATCCTGGTCAGCTCAAGTCCGGAGCGCAAATTGTTGCCACTGATCTGTCAGGCTTGATGCTCACCAACTGCAAGTCGGGCGAGTACGATAGCCTGGCAATCGGCAGGGGGCTGTCTCCGGACCGGTTGCAACGTTATTTCGACGTCAAGGGGCCGGGAAAGTGGGTCGTAAAGGCTCCGATCAAGAGTCGGGTCGAGTTCCGCGCCTTTAACCTGCTGGACAGCTACGCAAGCCTGGGCAAGTTCGACATCGTCTTTTGCCGCAACGTGCTGATCTACTTCTCGGCTGAAGTGAAGAAGGACATCCTGCTGCGCATTCACGGCACGCTCAAGCCGGGTGGCTATTTATTCCTCGGTGCTTCCGAGGCGTTGAACGGTTTGCCGGACCATTACCAGATGGTGCAATGCAGCCCGGGCATTATTTACCAGGCCAAATAAGCTTCTTTGCTGTTCAGAAAAAGAGACCTTCGGGTCTCTTTTTTGTTTTTACCCTGCAGTGACGCGGTGCGCCTGGATGTGCCAGATTTTGATTTGCTAGCTGTTCCATTGCCTTCGCGGGCGAGCCTCGCTCCAGCGGATAGCGACTGTTGGAGCGAGGCTTGCCCGCGAAGGCGTCGATGTGGCTAAAGCGCAAATCGCAGGCATACCCCGGCAACTGGCAACTTTACGGCACTCACCTTGCCGCTTATGCCGCTTTCGGCGGAAATGGCTTGCCGCTTTTCTGGCATCACGCCTGCCTCTCAGTCTCGCAGCCCTTTGAAAATGGGCTTTTCAAAGATTGGCACGCTGATTGCTATGTCTCTATCAAGAAAATCTGGTCAACCGGTAAAGGTTTCCCGAAATGAGCATCAGCTTCGATAAAGCGCTAGGCATTCACGAAAAGGCACTGAGCTTCCGCGCTCAGCGTGCCGAAGTGCTCGCCAACAACATCACCAACGCCGATACGCCTAATTACAAGGCTCGTGATCTGGACTTCTCGTCCGTGCTGGCCGCTGAGAGCGACAAGGCAAAAAACGGCAAGTTTGGCCTGAACATGACCAATAGCCGTCATATCGAAGCTGAAGGTCTGGGCAACACAGACGGTACGTTGATGTACCGCACGCCGTCTGCGCCGTCGCTGGATCAGAACACCGTCGACGCTCAGGTTGAAGGCGCCAACTACGCGGAGAACTCCGTAGGTTTCCAGGCCAGCTTCACCCTGCTCAACAGTAAATTCAAGGGGCTGGTTGCAGCCCTTCGCGGAGAGTAATTCATGTCTCTAGCTAACGTCTTCAATATTGCCGGTAGCGGCATGAGTGCTCAGACCACTCGGTTGAACACCACTGCCAGTAACATCGCCAACGCCGAAACCGTGTCTTCGAGCATGGATCAAACCTATCGCGCCCGTCACCCGGTGTTCGCGACGGTTTTCCAGCAAAGCCAACAGGGTGGCGGTTCCTTGTTTCAAGAGCAGGGTGAAGCCGGGCAGGGCGTACAGGTCAACGGCATCATCGAAGATGCTTCCAACCTTGAAGCGCGCTACGAGCCCAATCACCCGTCTGCTGACGGCAATGGCTACGTGTACTACCCGAACGTGAATGTCGTTGAAGAAATGGCCGACATGATTTCTGCCAGCCGTTCGTTCCAGACCAACGCGGAAATTATGAACACCGCCAAATCCATGATGCAGAAGGTTCTGACCCTCGGTCAGTGATAAGGGGCGAATAAATGGCCGTTGAAAACGATGTATCAACGAAGTTTATAAATGGGTTGCAAAACCCTGCGGCGTCTTCTTCGTCGAAGAATGACGCGCTGGGCAAAGATGCTTTCTTGCAGTTGCTGGTTACGCAGATGAAGAACCAGAACCCGCTGGAGCCGCAGGACAACGGTGAGTTCGTTGCTCAGTTGGCACAGTTCAGTAGTCTGGAAAGCATGCAGAACCTGACCACGACGGTTGACAGCATTGCTGGCCTCTACCAGTCGTCGCAAGCACTGCAGGCGTCTTCGCTGGTCGGGCGTTCGGTCATCGTCAATGCCGGTTCGACCTCGGTCGATACGACCAAGGGCATGACTGGCTCGGTTGTTGTGCCGTCGGCCAGCTCCGTTACAACTGTGAAGATTTATGACCCTCAGCTGAACCTGGTCAAGACCATTGATATGGGGACTCAGTCTGCCGGTAATGCAAGTTTCACCTGGGACGGCACCAATGATGCCGGTGAAAAAGTGGCTGCAGGTAACTACAGCTTTGTGGCTAACGGTTCTCTGGAAGGCAAGCCCACCTCGCTGGCGACTTACCTCCCTGCAACGGTCAATAGCGTAACGACCGGCGTTAACGGTGCAGAAATGGTACTCAATCTGGCCGGCGGCCAAAGTATCGGTCTGTCCCAAGTAAAAACAATCGGAATTTAGAGCCGACTCGACGGCGAAGGAGTGTTACATGTCATTCAATACCGGTCTTAGTGGGCTCTACGCAGCAAATAAAAGCCTCGACGTGGCAGGCAACAACATTGCCAACGTTGCGACCA
This sequence comes from Pseudomonas caspiana, assembly GCF_040224095.2. Lineage (NCBI taxonomy): Bacteria > Pseudomonadati > Pseudomonadota > Gammaproteobacteria > Pseudomonadales > Pseudomonadaceae > Pseudomonas > Pseudomonas caspiana. The sequence continues at coordinate 1,718,639 of NZ_CP167995.1, forward strand.
CGGGTTTCAAAGCTTCCCGTGTGGAGTTTGCCGACCAATACGCGCAATCCATTCGTGGTACTTCCGGCAATACCAACGTCGGCAGCGGCGTAAGAACTGCTGCGGTTTCCCAGCAGTTCACGCAGGGCACCTTGACTACCGGTACCGCGAACAGCCTGGACCTGGCGATCAACGGTAATGGTTTCTTCATGCTCAGCAACAACGGCGAAAGTCTGTATACCCGTGCTGGAGCATTCCATACCGACAAAGAAGGCTTTATCGTCAACAGTTCGGGTATGAACCTGCAAGGTTACAACGTAGATGCCAACGGCAACGTCGTGACGGGTGTTTTGTCGAACCTGCGTGTCGACTCTTCCAACCTGGCACCTAACCCGACTAACAATGTGACGATTGCGTCGAACCTGAACTCTACCGAAGTGGCTCCTACTGTCAGCCCTTTCAGCCCGTCCAATACCAAGTCTTACAACAGCACGTTCAGCACGCCGGTGTATGACTCTCAAGGTAATGAGCATTCGCTGAACCAGTATTTCGTGAAGACTGGCACCAATACCTGGGACATGTATACCCTGATTGACGGTCGTACTATTGATAGTCCGGAAACCACCAGCCCGGATGTGGTAACTCCTGATGTGACTACATTGACCTTCGACTCCGCCGGGAAGCTGACCAGTTCGACAGTGAAGTCGCCAATACCTGTCCCGCCAGCGCTGGCCAACGTTTCGGTCAATGCTGACGGCACGCTCCAGATCAATAACTGGAAGCCGGCTCTCAACACGGGTACCGCAACTGTTCCGAACTGGGTTGGGAATGGTGCTGTCGCTGCAACGGGCGGTATTGAGCTGGATATGTTGGCGACCACTCAAACGGCATCGGTGTCTGGTGCGATTACCAAGAGCCAGAATGGCTATGCAACTGGCCAGATCAGCTCGATGAACGTTGATGCTACCGGCAACATGTTCGCGACCTACACCAACGGTCAGTCGAAAGTGATTGGTCAGGTTTCCTTGACCAACTTCGCTAACGTTCAAGGTCTGTCCCCTGCGGGCGGTACTAACTGGCGTGAAACCTTCGCTTCGGGTGTGGCGGTAACTGGCGCTCCTCAGTCGGGCACTCTGGGTGATATCACCGGGCAGGCGCTGGAAGACTCCAACGTCGACCTGACCATGGAGCTGGTAAACCTGATCAAGGCGCAGAGCAACTATCAGGCAAACGCCAAGACCATCTCGACCCAGAGCACCATCATGCAGACCACTATCCAGATGGCTTGATGAGAGTCGCTGTTTAAGCTGCACAAAGGCCCCTTTTCGAAGGGGCTTTTTTATGGGCGTTTAAATAATAAAAGGTGGCCCTACAGCGCGTCTTGAAGTGAGGGTTGGTCACGCACTTACTATGGAAATTTCCACGCACAATGGTGTGAGAATAAAAACTTCCTCACTAAAAACCGATACCGGTAATGCTCGCTGGACCCGACCCGTTGCTTCAGGCGCGGCGGATTACGATACGCCGGGCGCGGATTGTCTGGGCGGGATTGTCGGAGGGGCGATGGACGATTGCAATGTCACGCTGGCTGACGAGTTGATCGCGTTGATTCAGGCGCAAGCAGCCTATCAGGCCAACCCGAAGGCGATTTCCACCGAAGTGACGTTGATGCAGACGTTGATTCAGTCGACCTGATCAGATCGAGCAGTCTGACTTGATAAAGGAGCCATTAAGTCGTTTCCAGCCCTTGCCGGGGCTGGTTTGCGCGCAAACGACGCGTTCTGCGCCTTGCCATTTGTAATAGCGGGCGTTCTTGGCTTGGGTGACGTTTGTGGTCATCGCAAGGATTGCAGCAATGATCAGGGCAAAACCTGCATGATTTTTCATGTCGGTTGTCTGGCGTTCTCGGTATTCAGTTGGGCCCAAGCCTATCACCGCGTTGGGTGGATTAAGAGTCATTTTCTGGCGCGGGTGGATCATCAGAGTAGTTTTTTTGGCGGCCAGTGCGCTGCAATTCTTGAAATGTGGCAATCCTCCGCCGCATTCGCGCTGCTGACTTTGGCGAGTGACTCAGGCGCGTCCGTTTTTGCTGAGCAATCAGTGCTTTGTATCGCGCCTGACAAGTTGGTCCGGATATTGCTATCTCTCTGTCAGAACAGCTACAGGCGGCAAGCGTCTGTCAGAGGAGGATGACTGTGGACAAGTTGCTTTACGTCGCGATGAGCGGTGCATCTGAAAACGCCGTTGCGCAAAAGGCTCATGCCAACAACCTGGCAAACGTCTCGACCAATGGCTTCATGCGTGACCTGGAGCAGGCGCGTTCGATGCCGGTATTTGGCGAGGTTCAGCCTTCGCGTGCCTATGCCATGAGCGAACGTCCCGGTACTGACTTCAGTGGCGGCGCATTGATCGAAACCGGTCGTGAACTGGACATCGCAGTCAAGGGTGATGGCTGGATCGCAGTTCAGACCCCTGACGGTGGCGAGGCTTATACCCGCAGCGCAGGTATGAATATTGACGCGCTGGGCGTGCTTCGTGCTGGCAACGGTTTGCCGGTCATGGGCAACGGCGGTCCGATTGCCGTGCCGCCTCAGCAGCAGATTGAAATTGGCGCTGACGGCACTATCAGCGTTCGGTCGCTGGGTGAAAGTGCTCAGGTGATGGCTCAGGTAGACCGCATCAAGCTGGTCAGACCTGACGTATCCACCATGGAGAAAGGTCCTGATGGCTTGATTCACCTCAAGAGCGGGGCTGCTGCTCCGGCAGATGCCAACGTTCAGGTCGAGTCAGGTTTCCTGCAAGCCAGCAACGTTAATGCCGTAGAAGAAATGACCGCCGTGCTGGCGCTGTCCCGCCAGTTTGAGTTGCACGTCAAGATGATGAAAACCGCCGAGACCAATGACGAGTCCGCGACTCGCATCTTGCAAGGCTAACGATTGATAGCTTGCGTCGATAATCCGACGCTCGAGGAGATTCAAGAATGCTTCCAGCACTGTACGTTGCAAAAACCGGTCTCGCCGCTCAGGACATGAACCTGACGACCATTTCCAACAACCTGGCAAACGTGTCGACCACAGGCTTTAAAAGTGATCGCGCCGAATTCCAGGACCTGCTTTACCAGATCAAGCGTCAGCCGGGCGCTCAGTCGACTCAGGACAGCGAATTGCCGTCCGGTCTGCAACTGGGTACCGGTGTGCGCATTGTCGGCACGCAGAAAAGCTTCACTGCTGGCAGCCTTGAGACCACTGAAAACCCGCTGGATATCGCGGTCAACGGTCGTGGTTTCCTGCAGATCATGCAGCCGGACGGCACTATCGCTTACACCCGTGACGGTACGTTCCACCTGGACGGCAACGGCCAGATCGTGACCGCCAACGGCTATGCGCTGGAGCCAGCCATCGTCGTGCCACAAAACGCCCAGACCTTCACGGTCGGCCAGGACGGTACCGTATCGATCACGCTGGCGGGTGCTACTGCAACGCCACAAATCATCGGCAACATCCAGACAGCTGACTTCATCAACCCGGCCGGTTTGCAGGCTCAGGGCGGCAACCTGTTCCTGGAAACTGCATCCAGCGGTGCACCGCAAGTCGGTACGCCTGGCTTGAACGGTCTGGGTACTACGTTGCAGAACACGCTGGAAGCTTCCAACGTCAGCACCGTTGAAGAGCTGGTCAACATGATCACCACTCAACGCGCTTACGAGATGAACTCCAAAGTCATCTCCACCGCTGACCAGATGCTGCAAAACCTGACGCAGAATCTGTAACACCTTGATCCATCTGTTTGACCTGTTGCTGTACCCGCTCAATTCGATGAGGCGTCTGCCCGGCGCCTGCTACACCGCGAGGTTTTAAGTGTCATGAAACGGCTATCTGTTCTGCGGTTTTCAATGTTGGTGGTGCCATTCTGTGGAGTTGCTCTGCTGGCAGGCTGCGTTGCGCCCAATGCCAAGCCTAATGACCCTTATTACGCGCCGGTGATGCCGCGTACACCGTTGCCGGCTGCGGCGAACAACGGTTCGATTTATCAGGCGGGTTTTGAGCAGAACATGTATGGCGACCGCAAGGCTTTCCGTGTGGGCGACATCATTACCATTACCCTGTCCGAGCGTATGGCAGCGAGTAAGGCAGCCAGTTCGGCTATTACCAAAGACAGCACGGCCAATATCGGTCTGACCTCGCTGTTCGGTTCCAGTCTGGTTACCAACAACCCGATCGGTCGTAACGATTTGAGCCTGAGCGCTGGCTATAACGGCGCGCGTTCCACTGAGGGTGACGGCAAGGCTGCGCAAAGTAACAGCCTGACCGGTTCGGTCACCGTGACCGTTGCTGACGTGATGCCCAATGGCATCCTCGCGGTTCGTGGTGAAAAGTGGATGACCCTGAACACCGGTGATGAGCTGGTGCGCATCGCGGGCCTGGTTCGTGCCGACGACATTGCAACCGATAACACCGTTTCGTCCACTCGTGTGGCCGATGCGCGCATTACGTATTCAGGTACTGGTGCATTTGCCGATTCGAGTCAGCCAGGCTGGTTCGACCGGTTCTTCCTCAGCCCGTTGTTCCCTTTCTGATAGCGGGATAAACATGATCAATCTCAAGCAACTGCTCGCGGCAGTCCTGTTGTTGTCCACCACGTTCGGCGCTCATGCCGAGCGCTTGAAAGACATCGCCAGTATTTCCGGCGTACGGGCCAACCAGTTGATCGGTTACGGCCTGGTGGTGGGGCTCAATGGTACGGGTGACCAGACCACGCAAACCCCGTTTACCCTGCAGACTTTCAATAACATGCTGGCCCAGTTTGGCATCAAGGTGCCGCCTGGCTCCGGCACCGTGCAGTTGAAAAACGTTGCGGCAGTAGCGGTGTATGCAGACTTGCCTGCGTTCGCCAAGCCGGGTCAGACCGTCGACATTACCGTGTCGTCGATCGGTAACTCGAAAAGTCTGCGGGGCGGTGCTTTGTTGATGACGCCGATGAAAGGTGTCGACGGCAACGTCTATGCGATCGCTCAGGGCAACCTGGTCGTGGGCGGTTTTGATGCTGAAGGTCGAGACGGTTCGAAGATTACTGTCAACGTTCCGTCGTCCGGTCGTATCCCTGGCGGCGCCTCTGTAGAGCGGGCCGTACCAAGCGGCTTCAACCAGGGCAACACGCTGACGCTGAACCTGAATCGTTCGGACTTCACCACCGCCAAGCGCGTGGTGGACAAGATCAACGATCTGCTTGGTCCAGGTGTTGCTCAGGCGCTGGATGGCGGCTCGGTCCGAGTGACTGCGCCACTGGATCCGGGGCAGCGCGTTGACTATCTGTCGGTGCTGGAAAACCTCGAAATCGATCCGGGTCAGACTGCAGCCAAAGTCATTATCAACTCGCGTACGGGCACCATTGTGATTGGGCAGAACGTCAAGGTCTCGCCTGCGGCGGTGACTCACGGCAGCCTGACGGTGACCATTACCGAAGACCCGATTGTCAGCCAGCCAGGACCGTTGTCCGGTGGTCAGACGGCGGTGGTTCCGCGCTCCAAGGTTAACGCCCAGCAAGAGCTGCACCCGATGTTCAAGTTCGGCCCTGGTACCACGCTAGACGAGATCGTCCGTGCGGTTAACCAGGTGGGGGCTGCGCCCGGTGACTTGATGGCAATTCTTGAAGCATTGAAGCAGGCCGGTGCATTGCAAGCCGACCTGATCGTGATCTGAGGACGTTGTCGATGGATATGCCAAAGAGCCCGATTTCTTCAGGTGTCGATTCAGGTGCGTACACCGACCTCAATCGTTTGAGCTCGTTGAAAACCGGTGACGTGAACAGCGACGCCAACCTGAAAAAGGTGGCGCAGGAGTTCGAGTCGCTGTTCGTCAGTCAGATGCTCAAGGCAATGCGTTCTGCCAACGAAGTGCTGGCCAAGGATAACCCGATGAACACTGCCGCAACCCGGCAGTATCAGGACATGTATGACCAGCAGCTCTCCGTGACCCTGTCCGGTCGCGGTAACGGCATTGGTCTGCAAGACGTGCTGATGCGTCAGTTGTCCAAGACCCGCAACATGCACACCGCTGCAACAGCTGACGCGGCCAAGGGCGATGCTTCGGCCGCAGCAAACGGCCTGGCTGCCAGCGTCCAGCAGCGGCCATTGTGGGCAACCCGTTCTGCTTCAAGCGATAAGTCCGCTGTTGTGGCCGAAGGACGCAACGACATGGCCGCGCTCAATTCCCGGCGTCTGGCGTTGCCCAGCAAGCTCACTGATCGTTTGCTGGCGGGCATCGTGCCGTCGAGCGCGACTGAGTTGGCGCCTCTTGCCCGCAATAATGTGGCGAGCAAAAGCACGGGCAATGGCGACTGGACGATGGATCCGAACCTAGCCCCAGCGACGCCGCAGTATGTGCGCAGCATGGCTCAGCCGCCACTGGCTCCGGCCAAGCGCACGTTCGGTAATTCCGATGAGTTCATGGCCACGATGTTGCCGCTGGCCAAGGACGCTGCCGCGCGTATCGGCGTGGATCCGGCGATATTGGTGGCACAGGCTGCGCTGGAAACCGGTTGGGGCAAATCGATTATGCGTCAGCAGGATGGCAGCAGCAGTCACAACCTGTTCGGTATCAAGGCCACGGGTAGCTGGAACGGGGCGCAAGCCCGGGCAATCACCAGCGAGTTCCGTGACGGCAAGATGGTCAAGGAGACGGCGGACTTCCGTTCGTACGACTCCTTCGCAGACAGCTTCCACGACCTGGTAAGCCTGTTGCAGAACAACAATCGCTATAAAGAAGTGGTTAATTCTGCCGATAACCCGGAACAGTTTGTAAAAGAGTTGCAGAAGGCTGGGTACGCTACCGATCCAGACTATGCCAGCAAAATTTCGCAGATTGCGAAACAGATGAAGAGTTACCAGAACTACGCCGCCGCTACGGGCTCTTCCACGACTTTATAAGGTTTTAATCATGTCGCTGCTTTCAATTGGGTTGTCCGGGATTAACGCGAGCAGTGCCGCGATCAATACCATCGGTAACAACACGGCTAACGTGGATACCGCTGGTTATTCGCGTCAGCAGGTGATGACCACTGCATCGGCACAGCGCAATATCGGCATTGGTGTTGGCTTCATCGGTACAGGCACGACCCTGTCCGATGTGCGCCGCATCTACAACAGCTATCTTGACGCCCAATTGCAGTCCAGTACCTCACTCAGTGCGGACGCGGTTGCCTATTCCGGGCAGGCCAGCAAGACCGACACATTGCTGTCTGACAGCACGACCGGCGTGGCGGCGCAGTTGTCGAAGTTCTTCACCGACCTGCAAAGTATTGCGACATACCCTACGCAGTCGGCGGAGCGTTCTTCGTTTTTGACGCAGGCAAATGCACTGTCGGCTCGCTTCAACTCAGTGGCTGCGCAGCTGTCTTCGCAGAACGAAAACGTCAACTCGCAATTGAGTACGTTTACGACTCAAGTCAATGAGTTGACCACGACCATTGCCAGCCTGAACAAACAGATTACCCAGGCGTCTGGCGGCAACACTTCGCCAAACAGCCTGCTTGATTCGCGCAACGAAGCGGTACGCCAGCTCAGCGGCCTGGTGGGCGTTAAAGTCATTGAAACCAATGGTAACTACGACGTTTATACCGGTACCGGACAATCGTTGGTCAGCGGCTCGTCGGCGTACAAAATGTCGGCTACACCGAGTAAAGAAGATCCGCTGCAGTACAACGTCCAGATCACTTATGGAAACACTGATACCGATGTGACGTCAGTGATCACGGGCGGCTCGATTGGTGGTTTGCTGCGTTACCGTTCCGAAGTGTTGACGCCTGCAACCAACGAGCTGGGTCGGGTTGCTATTGTCTTGTCCGATCAGATCAACAAACAGTTGATGCAGGGTATCGACAGCAAAGGCAACTTCGGCACCGCGTTGTTCAATAGCATCAACGATGCTGCTCTGATCACCCAGCGCAGCACCGGTGCAACGACCAACAGTGCGGGTTCCGGCAACCTGAGCGTGACGATCGGCAATGCCAGTGCGTTGACCGCTGACGATTACGAAGTGACCTTCACCGGCCCTACCGATAACGACTATCTGGTGCGCCGTTTGCCCAATGGTGAGTCTGTCGGTACGGGTTCGCTGACCGACGATCCTCCCAAGCAATTCGAAGGTTTCAGCCTGTCCCTCAGCGGGGCAGCGGTGAAAGCCGGCGACGTATTCAAAGTGACGCCGACGCGCAATGGCGCCTCGGGCCTGGCTGTAGCGCTGACCGATCCCAAAGACATCGCTGCTGCTGCGCCGCTGACGGCGACTGCCGGTGCGAGCAACTCCGGCACCGGCGGTTTCACTCAGCCGTCGATTAGCAGCCCTGTCGATATCTACGACACGACCAAAGTGACCGACTGGAGAAACGCTGTTCAGAGCAATACGCCGATGCGTATTGTCATGGGAACGGTCACTAGTGGCGTGCAAAGCTATTCGTTGGTGAATGCCCAAGGCGCACCAGTGCTCGATCAGAATGGTACGGCTATCACCGGCACGATCATCCCTGGCCAGAGCAACAGCCTCAAGCTCAACGTGGGCTACACAGACAACAGCACCACTCCGGCTTCACAAACCGCACTGACCATTGAAATGTCATTGTCCGGTACGCCGCAACCCAATGACACCTTCAGCATTTCGATGACAGGCGGGGGCTCTTCGGATAACCGCAATGCTACGGCCGCTGTAGCCTTGCAGACCGCCAAGACGGTCGGTGTGAACAATGGCAATGTGGGCACCAGCCTGTCCGGTGCGTACGGTGATCTGGTGGGCACGGTGGGTACCCGGTCAAGTCAGGGTAAAAGTGACGTCACCGCGACCGCGGCCGTTCTGACCCAGGCCAAGTCTGCACGTGATTCCGTCTCGGGCGTTTCCCTGGATGAAGAAGCGGCCAACCTGATCAAGTACCAGCAGTACTACACCGCGTCTTCGCAAATCATCAAAGCAGCGCAGTCGATCTTCTCGACGCTGCTCAACAGCCTTTAAGGAATCGTAAATCATGCGTATTTCTACTACTCAGTTTTACGAAATCTCGACCCAGAACTATCAGCGCAGCTACGCGAACGTGCTCAAGACGGGCGAAGAGGTCTCCAGCGGGGTGAAGCTCAATACCGCCAGCGACGACCCGGTAGGTGCGGCTCGCGTTCTGCAGCTGTCTCAGCAGAACTCAATGCTGACGCAGTACAAGTCGAACATTAACGTTATCAATACCAACATTGCCAACTCTGAAACGGCACTGACCAGCATCGGGTCGGCCATCCAGGCTGCGCGTGAGCTGATCATCAAGGCTGGCAACGGTTCCTACACTGACTCTGACCGTGTTTCGACCGCGGGTGAGCTCAAGCAACTGCAAAGTCAGATTCTGGGCTTGATGAACACCCAGGATTCCAACGGCCAGTACATTTTTTCCGGCACCAAATCCTCAACGCCGCCGTACTCGATGAACTCTGACGGGACTTACACCTATAACGGTGATCAGACGACCATCGACCTTGCCGTGGGTGATGGGCTCAAACTGCCAAGTAATGTCACTGGCTTTGAAGCATTCGAAAAGGCCGTCAACACAACGCGTGTGTCGTCTACCGTCAGTGCCGGTCCCAACGACGGCAAGGTAGGGCTGACCAGCGGTCTGGTGAAGTCCACCTCGGCTTACAACGACAGCTTCCAGAGCGGCGAACCCTACACGCTGACGTTCACCAGCGGCAGTACGTTCCAGATCTTTGACAGCGCCGGTAACGACAAGACCAGTGAAGTGTCGACGACAGGTAACTTCGACTTCAGCACCTTCGAGAATCAGACTTTCAATTTCCGCGGTGTGGAATTGAACCTGAACGTCAACCTGACGGCTGCCGAGAAAGCCACCGCAGCCACTGCTGGTGCGGTGTTGACCGGGCGCAGCTTCGAGGTCGCGTCGACCCCTGACAGCGTGACCGCCATCCGTAACCCGGGCAATACGTCGAGCACTGCCATCACTCAGTCCGCGGTTGGCTCGAGCGCGGCGGACAAGACTGCATTCAACACGACATTCCCGAGCAGCGGCGCAACGCTGCGCTACTCCACGGTCAATGGTTATGAGCTTTACGCTTCGCCTTATGCAGCCGGTAACACCCCGGTCGCAACCGGCGTAGTAACCGGCTCGACGGTCAAGGCGGCTGGTGTCGACTTCACGATCGCGGGTGGTCCGCCAAATGACGGTGACATTTTCATCATCGAGTCCGGTACGCACCAGACGGAGAACGTGCTCAACACGTTGACCGCAGCCATCAAGGCGATCAGTACCCCTAGCGATGGGAATCTGGTTGCAACCCAGGCGCTGAATTCGGCACTGACTTCCGCGCTGGGTAACATCACCAGCAGCGGTGAGCAAGTGAGCACTGCTATCTCTGCCGGTGGTGCACGGCAGAATGCCGCGATTGCACAGGGCACAACCAACGATCTATTGTTGGGCAACAACGAACTTGAGTCAGGCAAAATCGTGAACAGCGATGTTGTTGAAGCGACGACACGTCTGACTTTGCAGAAGACCATGCTGGAAGCATCGCAGATGGTCTTTACCCAGTTGTCCAAGTTGAACCTGTTCAGCCAGATCTAACATTCTGGCGTCGAGCGCAGGCCGTTTTTTTGCGGTGAGAGGGGGCCAGGATTTGGCTGGTTCCCCGCCGCTCGTGAGTTAGTACTGTGAATCAAACTCCTCTCGTCAGCATCGTCATTCCCGCCTTTAATCCACGTTACTTTCGAGCGGCGCTGCAAAGTGCCCTGGCTCAGGTTTACGAGCCGCTCGAGATCATCGTTTGCGACGACTGTCCCTCGAACGAAATCAAAGACATCTATGACGAACTGGCGCAGTCCTCGGCCGTCGTTACGCGCTATGTCAAAAATCCGTACCGGCTGGGTTTTCAGGGCAACATGCTCAAATGTCTGGACGAGGCCAGTGGCGAATACATCAAGTTTCTTTGTGATGATGACCGCCTGGACATCAATTGCGTTGCCCGTCAGGCCGCGGCGCTGGACGCGCTGGCAGATGTACAGTTGGTGGTCAGCCGTCGACACCTGGTTGATGTTGAGGATTACATTCTTCCCGCGCGCATGGAGAACATAGGACTGGTGCCCTATGACGCTCTGTTCAAGGGCGAAGATATGTTGGCGATTCATGAAAAGACGCCGCGCAACTATCTTGGCGGTTTCAGCGGGGCGTTGATGCGCACTGCCGATGTTCGCCACTATCTGCCTTCCCTCGCGCAGCCAGGCCAGGGCTTTGCAGGGCTGCTTGATTTTGCTTTGTTCAACTGCTTGCTTCGGCGCGGGAACCTGATTGCTTTACATAGCATCGACAGCGTCGAGCGATTGCACCCCAAGCGTATGAGTCAGCAGCCTGAGTTGCTTGGAGCAACCACGACCGAATGGGGCTGGCTCGGCGAGATGCTCAAGGTGCGCAGCGGTGAGCAGGCTCCAGCTTCGGGCTGGGTACGTTTCGCATCTCTGAAAAATGTTCTCGCCGATACGGATTGGGAATGGGATGAAGTTGGCTTGTATGGGTTGATGGCCGCGCGGCAAGGCATCATGAATAGCCGTGCTGGCAGCGACACCGATAGCTATTCCGAATTCTATGCGGCTTGGCTGGCATGCCGTGTGTTTACGCCCTGGCAGAAAAAATACTTGCCCCGGCGCGTTGCCAGTTGGGCGTCGCAACCAAGAATCGTACCGGTGATCATTGATCAATACGGGGATTCTGATGCGCTGGATCTGACACTCAAAAGCATTGCCGTTCAGGCGTATGCCGCTGAATCAGTGGTGGTGTTCACTGACACTGTGAGCACGATGGATGCACAGGTCTTGCGTCTTCCGCTACAGGCCAGTCTCGGTCAACAACTCAATGATCTATTGCCGTTGCTGGAAAATGCTGACTGGATCTACCTGTTACGTGCAGGTGACCGGCTGACCGAACCTGCTTTGATGGTTCTGGCCGAGCGCGTTGCCCAGAAGCCAGGGCTACTGTGCGTGTACAGCGATGAAGGCGCCTTGCATGAAGGGGATGAGTCTCAGGTTCCAGTGTTCAAACCCGACTTCAATCTGGACCTGATGCGTGGCTACCCTTATGTCGGTCGGACTCTGGCGTTCGAGCGACGCGCATTGCTGGATCTCGGTGGTTTTGACGCTGTACATGGCGAGCTGGCGCCGCACGATGTTATCTGGCGAATAGTCGAGAGCACTGGCCCGCAGGCGATTGAGCACATCGCTGAGATTCAGGTCGAGTCCAGGCTGGCGCTGAGCGATTGGTTGTCGTTGCCTGAGGTCATCGAGCGCAGTGAACCGCTGGTTGCGGCGCATTTGCAGCGTTTGGGCATCGAGCACGTCATTCATCATGATCAGATGCCGTTGCTCAACCGCATCGAGTATGTGCACGACTTCAGCCCGCTGATCTCGATCATCATCAGTAGCAAAGACCAATTGTTTGCTCTGGAGCGCTGTGTCGACAGCTTGCTCAGCAAAACTGCTTATGTGAATTACGAAGTCCTGCTCGTCGACAGGGCCAGTGAAAGTCAGGATGCCCGTACCTGGTTCGCGGCCATGGGCGAGCTGGGTAGCGACAAGCTTCGGGTATTGTCGGCACCTGATCCTCAGAATGACGCTGCCACTCTGAATTTTGCTGCCCGGCAAGCGCGCGGTGAATACCTGCTTCTGTTGAGCCCTCATGCGGTGATCTTCGATAGCCACTGGCTGGAAGGCTTGCTCAACCATGCCCAGAGACCGGAAGTGGGGATAGTGGGTAGCCGCGTGCTCGACTCTCAGGGGGCGATCATTTACGCGGGCATGGTACTGGGAATGAACGGCCTTGCGGGTCGGCCTTCGGTACATCAACCTGCTACGTCTACCGGCTATATGCAGCGTTTGCAGCTCGCGCAGAACTGGAGCGCACTCAGCGGCAATTGCCTGATGGTGCGCAGAGAGGTGTTCGACACCGCTGGCGCGATGGACGAGTCCGTCTTCACTCAGGGCCTGAACGACCTCGACCTGTGCATGCGTGTGGGCCGTGATGGCTACCTGATTGTCTGGACTCCTGCGTCCTCGATCATTCTCATCGAGCCCGCAGCGTTGCCCCGCAGTGAGTCGTCGAGCGCGCGGTTGAAGCAGGAGCAGGAGGCGTTCTACCTCCGCTGGCTGCCGCGCATCGCCCGCGACCCCGCATACAATCCGAACCTGTCCCTGAGCGAGTCGTTGTCATTCAGTATTGAACAAGGGTTGCGTGCTGGATGGAACCCGTTCGTCACGCGCAATTTGCCGTCCATTCTGGGCATGGCCGTCAACTCATCGGCGGTCGGGCACTATCGCGTCAGTCAACCGCTGCAAGAACTGCAGGCCGCAGGACGGATCATTGGCAAAATGAGTTACGAGTCGCCTTCGATTATCGAAATCGAGCGCCAGTCACCGGACGTCATTGTATTCCAGGGTCGCTATACAGAAGCCAAGGTTCCGGACATCTATCAGGTCAAAACGTATTCCAGTGCGATGCGCATTTTTGAACTGGATGACTACATCGCGGACGTTCCCGAGAAGAATGAGCACCGACGCAACATGCCCGACAACATCGGCGCCACGTTACGCAAAGGGATCGCCGGTTGTGATCGGGTTGTCGTATCGACCCACCCGTTGGCACAGGCCTTGTCCAGCATGCACACGGACATTCGTGTAGTGCCAAACATGTTGGCCACCCAGTTATGGAGCACTCTGAAAAAGAGTCAGCGCCGTACCTCCGGGAAGCCTCGTATAGGATGGGGTGGCGGTACCAGTCACCGGGGCGATCTTGAGCTCATCGCAGATGTCGTTCGTGAGCTCGCCAATGATGTGGAGTGGGTCTTTTTTGGCATGTGCCCTGATTTGCTCCGGCCTTACATTCACGAGTTTCACTCTCCGGTAGCTCTTAGCAGTTACCCTGCGAAACTTGCCAGCCTCAATCTGGATCTCGCTTTGGCTCCGTTGGAGTTCCATATCTTCAATGACTGCAAAAGCAATCTGCGGCTGCTGGAATACGGAGCGTGCGGGTATCCGGTAATTTGCTCCGATACCGAGGCTTACCGCGGTCATCTGCCTGCGACCCGTATTCACACGAATACCACCCAGGAGTGGTTGGCAGCCATTCGCATGCACCTCTCGGATCCCGACGCCAGCTATCGCATGGGCGACGAATTGCAGGAAGCGGTGTTGCGCGATTTCATGTTGAGGGGGGATAACCTCCAGTACTGGGCCAACGGATGGCTGCCGGACTAACACCATTTATCAAATCGCTGTGGCACTCTGTGCGCTGCGGTTGCTGTGTTTCGCTCTTGCTTCGGCGCGGGATAAAAAGTCCTGTGAGTTGAAGGTGCCATTGGTTCGCTATAGGAAAGGCTATGCAAAGCAAAATCGGGAAGGAAGCTGCACCGTTGAACACTCGTCTGACATTGGTGTTGCTGGCTGAGGATCAGCCGGACTTTCTGCGTCGTGCCTTGAAGTACTACAGTGGCTTTCCCTTCGCAGTGATTGTTCTTGATACCTCGCGCCAGCCCGCTAAGGAGTACGACCCTTCGCAGGGGTTTGAATATGCTCACCTTGGTGCCCTGGCCGGGACGAGCTTGAGCAGCAAAGTGGCCGAGGGCGTCAAAAGAGTTAAGACCCCCTTCATGGTGTTTGCTACCGTCGACAGTTTTCTGATCGCGGATTCACTTGAGGCCTCACTGGGTTTTCTTGAAACCAATGATGGATATGGCGCGTGTCAGGGCTACAGCCTGAGTTACCGTGCGCATGTGAATCATGTGGATTATTTCCGCCGGGACCGCAAGGTCGACGAGGATTATTCGTCAGCGCTGGATGAAGAGCGAGTCCATGGTTTTCTGGCGCAGAACCTGTCGCTGTTGAATGCCGTCACGCGGACCGATCTTGCGTTGAAGTGGTTTGCCGCGGTACCTGCTGACACCAAGCTGCACTGGCAAGAAGTGGGTTACATGAGCTATCTGGCCGCCGCCGCAAGCGTGCGTATTTTGCCCGTACCGTACGCACTGCATTTTGCGCAGGACAGGCAGCAGCAACTGAGTTTCAGCAGCGCTCTGCAAGGTGCTCTCAACCATCTTGACCCCAAAGCCAGCGCCGAGCGTCAGGCATTCGCCGACTTTCTGTTGACGACGCTTGACGGTATTTCGAGCTTGACTCGCGAGCAGATTTTGGCCGGTTTCAAGGCGATGGCTGATTCACTGGCGCGTCAGTCATTCCAGGCCGGAGAAAAAATTGTCAGCTCTAAATGGAGCGTGGCTGCCGAGGCCCCGGAGCCGCGCTTTGAGCCTCAACAGTTCATCGAAATGCCGTTCTACAACCAGCCTTTTTTTGACGAGCTGGCTCGTATCGAATTTCTGATTCACGCTATCCCGGCAGGCACGGTTCAGCTTAAAGAGCTTGAAGGAGTGCTGCTCAAGCAGGCTGAATTGACCCGTATTCAGATCAATCCGGATGCGGAACCCCTGTTAAGTCGCCTCTGGCAGGCCTATGGAGTTTACGCTTTCAACTACGGCCTCCTTCAGCGTCTGCTTCAGGCACTGATCAAGGCAGCCGGTGAGGAAGAAGAGATTGAGGTGCTGACCGCGTGGTCTGAGCGGCTGCAGGCATTATCGGCCCACGATAACGGTGAGCTGTTGCATGACATGGAATCCGGCCGTTTGCTGCGCTGGCTCGATTCGCGCAATCCGAAGGATGCCGAGCTGAAAAAAATCAGCGCCAGACTGGCAAAAAATCCTCAGGGGGCACAGATCTGCGTACTGCTTCTCGATCTGGATGCGGATGTTTTCAAACTGCAGGCCACCTTCGACAGCTTGATCAATGGCCACTATCGATCATTCAAAGTCGTTGTTTTCACCACCGGTGAATTGCCGGCAGTAACGACGATCCAGAACACTCTGCATTTCGTGCGTGTTACGGAAAGCAATTACATCGACAAAATTAATCTGATCGCCAGGCAGGCAAGCGGTGACTGGCTGATGTTGGCGCAGGCCGGGGAGCAATTCACTAGCGCGGGTCTGCTGCAGGCCAGTGTCGAACTCATCGACGCAGAGCAGTGCCGCGCAGTGGCCGTGGACGAGGTTCATCGTCAGGCAGATGGAACCTTGGCTCATGCCTTGCGCCCGGGCTTCAACCTTGATTTGCTGCAAAGTCTGCCCGCGCTGATGGCTCGTCATTGGTTGGTGCGTCGTGAGCTAGTGGCGCAGATAGGTTATTCCCGTGAATCCGGGAAGGCTCTGGAGTTCGATCTGCTGCTGCGCCTGATAGAGGAGGGCGGCATGAGCGGGCTGGCACACTTGAGTGAGCCGGTGCTGATCTGCGACGCTCCCCAGCTTGAAACCAACGAGGATGAGCACAAGGCGCTTGTGCGACATCTTGGTAAGCGTGGTTATCAGGCGGAAGTCAGCTCGGTGCTGCCAGGGACTTACAAGATAGATTACCGTCATAAACAGCGTCCGATGGTCTCCATCCTGCTCGAGAGTCGGGATAATCTGCCTGAGCTTCAACGCTGTCTGCTGAGCATTCTTCAGCGCACTCGTTATCCTCGATACGAAGTTTTGATCTGTGATAACAACAGCAGTTCTGCGCAGCTATCGGCATGGCTTGACCAGCAAGAGCAGACCTCCAGCCGTGTTCGAGTGTTCAGAAGTGACGAGCGGGTGAGTTCCGCCGTTCTGCACAATCTGGTCAGTCAGCAAGCCACCGGTGAGTATCTGATTCTGCTGGATGCTGAAAGCCAGATCGTCAACGTGGGCTGGATCGAATCACTGCTTAATCAGGCGCAACGCCCTGAAGTGGGCGTGGTTGGATGTCGGCTGATTGATCCGAAAGGCACCATTACTCAGGCCGGTTTGATTCTGGGGCTCAATGGTGGTGTCGGCTCAGCGTTTGTCGGCGAGCCGAAAAGCGCCAGGGGCTATATGCAACGTCTGGTGGTCGAGCAGAATTATTCAGCGGTGTCTTCAGCTTGTCTGATGATCGGCAAAGAACTCTACGATGCCGTAGGCGGGCTGGATGAAGGTGTGTTCGCCGAAGAGTTGAATGATGTCGACCTATGCCTGAAAGCAGGACAAGCCGGTTATCTGACTGTCTGGACGCCTCATGTTCAGGTGATTCATCACGGTGTCGTGCGCGCTGGTAGTGAGGCGTTGAGCGCCTTGAAAGGCAAATGGCCAGCGCAGTTTGCGCAGGATGAGGCCTACAACAGTAATCTTGACCTGAACGGCGCAGGTTTTACGCTGGGCGCATTCTAGAACCTTCAGTACGGGGTCGGTGACTAGCGTCGGCCCCGTATATCTGCGCATTTCGCTGTCCTGGCGATCCTTGTGCGCAATGAAAGATGCTTTTTCAAAACACAAAAAAATCACATAGCATGCTGAACGCAGTGACCTGCGGGTCATAAAGTGCATCTTCACCTTATTGTGTTAAGGGCACAGCCATGCGTCCGGCTTGCTTAACGTGCCCATCGCCCTGAAAATGTCCGCAAATGACCTCTTTTGGTAGTGCCCTGATCTTTGTGGGACGAATATTGAACTGTTTACTAATCGGGAAACCCTGATGATTGGCATAAAAAGCATAGCGAGTTACGTGCCCACGGCTGGCGTGGATAACTACGCTCAGGGTGCCAAGTTCGACAAGGATGAAGATTTCATCCTTGGCAAAATCGGCTCCACCTTCCTGCCGCGCAAAGACGCAGGTCAGGAGACTTCCGACCTTTGCGTCGAAGCGGTCAACAAACTGCTGGCCAATAACCCGCAGCTGAGCCGCGAAAGTATTGATGTATTGATCGTCGTGACGCAGAACGGTGATGAAGAGGGGCTGCCTCATACCGCAGCTATCGTCCAGGACAAGCTGGGCCTGTCGACCAACGTCGCAGCGTTCGATATCTCCCTGGGTTGCTCGGGTTATGTCTACGGTATCTACGCGATCAAAGGGTTCATGGAAGCAGCTGGCTTGAAGAACGGCTTGCTGGTGACTGCCGACCCTTATTCGAAGATCGTTGACCCTGAAGATCGTAATACCACCATGCTGTTTGGCGATGCCGCCACAGCGACCTGGATGGGGGAGGATGCTGTCTGGAAACTGGGCAAAGCCAAGTTCGGCACTGACGGTTCCGGTGCGCCCCATTTGAAGGTCAGCAATGGCGTGTTCTTCATGAATGGCCGCCAGGTCTTTAACTTTGCCTTGCTAAAAGTGCCCGCGCATTTGCACGAGTTGCTGTCCGAGTCAGGCTTGCAACCTGATGACATCGACGCGTTCTGCATTCACCAGGGCAGTGCAGCGATCGTCGATGCCGTGGCGCGTCGCTTTGAAGACAAGCCCGAGAAGTTTCTCAAGGACATGGTCGAGACAGGTAACACGGTTTCCTCCAGTATCCCGCTGCTGCTCGAAAAGCATGTGCTGGATTCAACCTGGACACGCGTTGCCTTGAGTGGCTTTGGTGTGGGGCTGTCGTGGGGCTCGGCGATTATTTATAAAGGCTGAGCGAGCGCATCAGCTGTGACGTAGCGGTTTGCCTGACACGCCGCTGCGTTACTTCCCTCCCGCTGATCTTAACAAGCAAGTCCAATCCTCCTGGTTTATCCCGTGGTGGTTTCGCTGCATGGTGTTGTTCGTCAGCGCCTTCAGTCCAGGGTTTGCGCTTCGCTTCATTTTCTACAGACGATTTATTCAGCTACTGTTTAGTCGGCAGCGACGCTGGCAGGGCAATCCTGCAGACGCGTTATAAATTGCTTCTGGTTGCTGTTTCATTGATGAATGCACCAAACGCCTCTCCAGTGCGGTGATTTTCTGGCGTCATTTCTTTGTGGTTCTCGCGCTAAGCCCTTGTTTTACAGGGGGTGGCCGTCTGCTAGTAATTTTTTTCAAAAAAGTCCTCAAGCAAGTTGCAACCGCGACGATAACTATTACGAAGGTTCTCTAGGCACACCCGGCGCTTGCAGGGGCCGGAAGCCCGCAGTACTCAACCAACGAGGAATTCATCATGGCTTTAACAGTAAACACCAACGTTGCATCCTTGAACGTTCAAAAGAACCTCGGCAAGGCATCTGACGCCCTTTCGGTTTCGATGACTCGTCTGTCCTCGGGCTTGAAAATCAACAGCGCTAAAGACGACGCTGCCGGCCTGCAAATCGCTACCCGTATCACTTCGCAGATCCGTGGTCAGACAATGGCGATCAAAAACGCCAACGACGGTATCTCGATCGCTCAGACTGCTGAAGGCGCTCTGCAAGAGTCGACCAACATTCTGCAGCGTATGCGTGAACTGGCTGTTCAGTCCCGTAACGATAGCAACAGCGCAGACGACCGTATCGCTCTGAACAAAGAATTCACTCAGATGAGTGAAGAGCTGACCCGTATCGCCAACAGCACCAACCTGAACGGCAAGAACCTGATCGACGGTTCCGCCAGCACCATGACTTTCCAGGTTGGCTCCAACAGCGGCGACTCGAACCAGATCTCCCTGACTCTGAGCGCAAGCTTCGACGCCAGCACCCTGGGTGTCGGCTCGGCAATCACCATCGTCGGTTCCGACAGCGTTGAAGCAGAAGACAACTTCTCTGCTGCAATCGCTGCAATCGACTCGGCTCTGTCGACCATCAACGCCACTCGTGCTGACCTCGGTGCTGCACAAAACCGTCTGACCAGCACCATCTCCAACCTGCAAAACATCAACGAAAACGCCAGTGCTGCACTGGGTCGCGTACAAGATACCGACTTCGCTGCTGAAACTGCTCAGTTGACCAAGCAACAAACTCTGCAACAGGCTTCTACTTCGGTTCTGGCTCAGGCCAACCAGCTGCCTTCCGCTGTACTGAAACTGCTTCAGTAATAACGGCATGAGCTTTGGCGGGGGAGTGCGTTTCGTGCTCTCTCGCCTTTTTACTTTCAGAGGTTTTGGTTATGGATATGAATGTAAAGCTGAACCTGTCTTATCCTGCCGCTCAACCGGCACCGCAGTCTGTGGTTGTGGATAAACCGGTAGAGAAAACTTCAGTGGCAGGCGTTTCTGCTTCGGCTGAAAGTAAAGGTTCGCAGCAACAGGGGCAGGCGCCGGATGATGAGCGGGTAAAGGCTGCTGCGGAAGATATTCAAAAATTCTTCCAGTCGGTCGAGCGTAATCTCGAATTCTCAGTCGACGAATCCTCTGGCAAGGTCGTGGTCAAAGTTATCGCAAGCTATTCTGGTGAAGTGGTTCGACAGATTCCGAATGAGGAAGTGTTGAAGCTCGCCGAGAGCCTGAGTGATGCAGGTAGCTTGTTGTTCAGGGCTGAAGTCTGATAACTGGCACGAAACTTGTTGCAGGTCCGATGGGCCGCTAACGGGTCAAAAGACCGGCAATACTCTTGAAGGGAGATGCACATGGCAAGTCCAATTTCTGCTAGTACAGGTCTGGGTTCCGGCCTGAATATCGGTGACATCGTCAAGGTTTTGGTTGATTCGGACAAGGCAGCCAAAGAGAACCAGATCACCAAGCAAACCGCCAAAACCAATGATTCTCTGTCGGGCGTTGCAAAGCTTAAATCGGCTTTGACTGCACTTCAGGATGCAATGAAAACCCTGAATAGCACCACTGCGCCTGCATTTCTGGGTTATGCCGCAACATCGTCTGCCGATACGGTAGTCAAAGCGACTGCAAACAACACTGCAGTTAACGGCACCTATACCATTGGTGTTAACAAGCTCGCGACGGCTTCCAAGGTTGCCACCGCTGCGCTTTCAACCGCTCAGACCAGTGCCATTCCGAGTGGTGAGTTGCTCATCAGTCAAAATGGCACTAATTACAAAGTTACGCTCGCCGATGGCGGGACGCTGCAGGATGCTCGGGACTCGATCAACAAGCAACTACAGACCGCAGGCATCAGCGCCAACATCATTACGGATGCTGATGGCTCGCGTCTGGTGTTCAGCTCGACGACCACCGGCAAGGGCAGCGACATTTCGGTAGCCGGTAGCGGTAATGTCGGTTCGCTGCTGGATATTGACGGCACCAAAACCATGAAAGAAACCACCGTAGGTGGTGTCAAGGGTGCCGGTGCCATTTCTGAGGTGGCAGGGGATGCGGAGTTCACCGTCGACGGCCTTGCCATAACCAGTAAAAGCAACACCGTTTCCGGTGCGATTTCTGGTTTGAGTTTCGATCTTTTGACGGCGGGTACGGCGGATGCTCCGAAGTATTCGACCATTACCGTAGCCACCAATACTGACGGATTGAAGACCTCGCTCAACACCTTCATGACGTCCTATAACACGCTGGTCAACCTGGTCACGAGTCTGACCAAGGGGTCCACCAACGCTGATGGCACCTTTGCTCCTGCCGAACTGACCGGTGATTCGACGGCTGCCGGGATGCTTTCCGCCATTCGTAACCAGCTCGCGACTGCTACCACCAACAGCGGTCTGGGTTCCCTGGCGCAACTGGGTATCACTACTCAGAGCAACGGTACACTGTCCATGGACAGCACAAAATTCACCGCTGCGATGAACGACAAAAAGCTTGCAGGTCAGGTCCAGAGTCTGTTCTCAGGCGACACCGGGCTACTGGCAAGGATTGGCAAGGCAATCGATCCTTACCTGAAGACTGGCGGTATTCTGGCAACCAAGACCACTCAGCTGACCAAGACTCAAAATGATCTGACTAACCAAAAGGCCGCACTGGATCGTCGAGTTGAATCGCTCACCGCGTCTTTGACCAAAAAGTACAACGCCATGGACCTTGTCGTAGGCCAGCTCAAAGCAACGGCCTCAAGCATTACCTCGATCTTTGAGGCAATGAATGCACAGAAAAATGCGTCGTAATTGACATGACATTCAAGAACCCGACCCCGTGTCGGGTTTTTGCTTTACGCTAAAGTTTTTTGACGTGGCGTCGATAGCTTGAGTATGTGGTCCTGGAGTTGATACGAGGTTATTTATGAATCCGATGTTAGCGTTGCGGCAATACCAGAAGATTGGCTCTCAGGCTCAAACCTCTGAAGCCAGTCCTCATCGCCTTGTGCAAATGTTGATGGAAGGCGGTCTTGACCGTATTGCCCAGGCTAAAGGCGCAATGGCCCGCAAGGATATTGCCAGTAAAGGCATCTTCATCAGCAAGGCCATCGGTATTGTTGGCGGTCTGCGCGAAGGGCTGGATCTGGACAAGGATCCGACTGACGCACTGAGGAATCAGGATAATCTTTATCACTTCATGATGAAGCGCCTGGCTGAAGCCAATGTAAAGAATGATCCAAAGATGCTGGATGAAGTTGCAGGTTTACTGATCACAGTCAAGGAAGGCTGGGATGCAATTGCTGATCAACAAAATCAATAAGAAGCTGTTGTACTGAGGATATTGACATGAGTGCTGCACTCAAGCGTATCGAAGAAACTCGCGAAGCGCTGGTTGGCGCCTTGGCTGAGCGCGATTGGGAAACCATTGGCAAGCTGGACCTGGCCTGTCGTGCCTGTGTCGAGGACGTTATTAGCAAAGATACGCCTAATGAGCCGGAGTTGCGTAATAACCTGGAAGAGTTATTGACGGTCTATCGGCAGCTGATTGACACTGCAACGGGCGAGCGTCAGGCGATTGTCGACGAAATGACGCAAATCACCCAAGCCAAAAACGCAGCAAAGGTTTACCATCTGTTTGATTCGTGACCGGTTGGTCAAAATATGCTTTACGCCATAAATTTGACTGTTTACGGTATTTTGACTTAACTAGCGATGTTTACTATTTTCTGGTGCTCGGTATAAGAAGTGGCCGAGATACCAAGCTGCCCCATGTATGGGCACTGAGTTGACTAGGGAAGTTGCTATTGCATGTGGCGTGAAATCAAGATTCTCCTGATCGATGACGACAGCCAGCGCCGCCGTGATTTGGCGGTAATTCTGAATTTTCTTGGCGAAGAAAATTTGGCCTGTTCCAGCCAGGATTGGCAGCAGGTTGTTGGCTCTCTTACGTCCACACGCGAAGTATTGTGCGTGCTTGTTGGCACCGTTAATTCTCCGGGCAGCCTTCAAGGATTGCTTAAGACCGTCGCTGCATGGGATGAGTTCCTTCCTGTTTTGCTTTTGGGAGAAAATTCTTCTTCCGTCGAGCTTCCTGAAGACTTGCGTCGCCGTGTGCTCTCGAACCTTGAGATGCCGCCGAGCTACAGCAAGCTGCTAGATTCCCTGCACAGGGCTCAGGTCTATCGCGAGATGTATGACCAGGCGCGTGAGCGCGGTCGTCATCGCGAACCCAACCTTTTCCGCAGCCTGGTGGGTACCAGTCGCGCCATTCAGCATGTCCGGCAGATGATGCAGCAGGTTGCTGACACCGACGCCAGTGTGTTGATCCTCGGCGAGTCCGGGACCGGCAAGGAAGTGGTCGCGCGCAATCTGCACTATCACTCCAAACGTCGCGACGCACCCTTTGTGCCGGTCAACTGCGGGGCTATTCCTGCGGAGCTGCTTGAAAGCGAATTGTTCGGTCACGAGAAGGGCGCCTTTACCGGGGCAATTACCAGTCGTGCCGGGCGTTTCGAACTGGCTAACGGCGGCACGTTGTTCCTGGATGAAATCGGTGACATGCCGCTGCCGATGCAGGTCAAGTTGCTGCGGGTTCTTCAGGAACGCACGTTTGAGCGCGTCGGCAGTAACAAGACGCAAAGTGTCGACGTTCGGATTATTGCTGCCACGCACAAAAATCTCGAGACCATGATCGAGATCGGTAGCTTCCGGGAAGACCTTTACTACCGTCTGAACGTATTCCCTATCGAGATGGCGCCGCTGCGTGAGCGGGTCGAAGATATTCCCCTGCTGATGAATGAGCTGATCTCGCGCATGGAGCACGAAAAGCGCGGTTCGATTCGTTTCAATTCCGCTGCCATCATGTCGCTGTGCCGCCACGGCTGGCCGGGTAACGTCCGTGAGCTCGCCAACCTTGTTGAGCGTATGGCAATCATGCATCCGTATGGTGTGATTGGCGTTGCGGAGCTGCCGAAAAAATTCCGTTACGTCGATGACGAAGATGAGCAGATGGTCGAAGGTATCCGCAGCGATCTCGAAGAGCGCGTTGCGATCAATGGGCACACGCCAAACTTCGCCAACAGCGCTGTTCTCCCGCCTGAAGGGCTCGACCTCAAGGATTATCTGGGTGGCCTTGAACAAGGTTTGATTCAGCAGGCGCTGGACGATGCCAGCGGCATCGTGGCGCGTGCCGCCGAGCGGCTGCGAATCCGCCGGACCACGCTGGTTGAGAAGATGCGTAAATACGGCATGACGCGTCGCGATGGCGATGAACAGGCGGATGATTGACGCGCACGCTGTCTGAATAAAGCCAAGCCCCTGAATTATCAGGGGCTTTTTTTTCGGCACGAGGATTGCTAAGTCTCCAGGAACATACCGTTTTTAATGACGGTTCGCCACGCGAGAGAATATCTATGTCCCAGGCCGCTCAGCAGATTTCTTCTGGTCCCGCACTTCACGTGCCGCAGTCCCTCGAGCTGGAAAGTCGTCAGGGCCTCGAACAGGCGTTTCAGCTGTTTAATCAGATGTCTACGCAGCTGACGGACTCTTACAGCTTGCTGGAGGCGCGGGTCACAGAGCTCAAAGGCGAGTTGGCAGTCGTCAGTGCTCAGCGTATGCAGGAGCTGGCGGAGAAAGAGCGGTTGGCGTTCCGACTGCAGAATCTTCTGGACCTGCTGCCGGGTGGCGTAATTGTGATCGATGCCATGGGTGTCGTACGCGAAGCCAATCCGGCAGCGGTGGATCTGCTCGGTCAACCGCTGGTGGGTGAGCTCTGGCGGCATGTCATCAGCCGCTGCTTTGCGCCGCGTGAAGACGATGGTCACGAAATATCCCTCAAGGATGGGCGTCGTTTGTCCATTTCCACGCGCTCGCTGGATGCTGAGCCCGGGCAACTGGTTTTGCTTAACGACTTGACTGAAACCCGTCGTCTTCAAGGGCAGCTTGCTCGTCACGAGCGTTTGTCGTCCCTGGGTCGAATGGTAGCTTCGCTGGCTCATCAGATTCGCACGCCGCTTTCTGCCGCACTGATCTACGCCAGTCATTTGACAGAGCAACAGTTGCCGGTGGAAACCCAGCAACGTTTTGCAGGGCGGCTCAAGGAGCGCCTGCATGAATTGGAGCATCAGGTCCGCGACATGCTGGTCTTTGCCCGTGGCGAGTTGCCGCTGACCGACCGCATAACGCCGGTCGAGCTGTTCGAGACGCTGCAGGCTGCAGCGCATACTCAAACGCAGGATCTGTCTGTGCGTTGGCAATGTGACAGTGTTGAGGGCCAGCTATTGTGCAATCGCGACACGCTGGTCGGGGCGTTACTCAATCTGGTCGAGAATGCTGTGCAGGCCAGCGCTGGTCGCACGCGTCTGAAAATCCATGCTTACGCGCGTGGCGATGTGTTGAGGCTGTGTGTCAGCGATAACGGCAGCGGCATTGATGCGGCGGCGCTGGCGCGAATCGGTGAGCCGTTCTTTACGACTAAAACGACGGGAACCGGTCTTGGTCTGGCGGTAGTGACCGCTGTTACCCGCGCGCATCAGGGCGGAGTGCGGTACCAATCCCGGGTGGGACGCGGTACTTGCGCGATTGTCACGTTGCCGCTGATCCCGGCACCCGGCTCAAGGGAAGTTTGCTGATGGCGATCAAGGTATTGCTGGTCGAGGATGACCGTTCATTGCGAGAAGCGCTGGGCGATACCCTTGAGTTGGCAGGGCATGATTATCGCGCGGTTGGCTGC
The DNA here is from genome assembly GCF_040224095.2 of Pseudomonas caspiana. Lineage (NCBI taxonomy): Bacteria > Pseudomonadati > Pseudomonadota > Gammaproteobacteria > Pseudomonadales > Pseudomonadaceae > Pseudomonas > Pseudomonas caspiana. Next base: position 1,744,376 of record NZ_CP167995.1, read on the forward strand.
GCGGAAGATGCGCTGCTGGCTGCCGCCGATGAGTCATTCGGTCTGGTGATCAGTGACGTAAACATGCCAGGTATGGACGGGCATCAGCTGCTGAAGTTGCTGCGCGAGCGTCATCCACAGCTGCCGGTTCTGTTGATGACGGCCCATGGCGCAGTGGAGCGGGCGGTGGACGCGATGCGTCATGGGGCGGCCGATTATCTGGTCAAACCGTTCGAACCCAAGGCTTTGTTGGGGCTGGTTGAGCGCCATGCACTCGGTCGTCTGGAGCCAGCAGGCAGCGATGGCCCTGTCGCCGTCGAGCCTGCCAGCGCGCAGTTGCTCCATCTGGCCAGTCGAGTGGCGAAAAGCGATTCGACCGTGTTGATTTCAGGTGAGTCCGGAACCGGCAAAGAAGTGCTGGCCCGGTTTATTCATCAGCACTCACCCCGGGCTGATAAGCCGTTCATTGCCATCAACTGTGCGGCCATTCCCGACAACATGCTTGAAGCAACCTTGTTTGGGCACGAGAAAGGCTCTTTTACCGGTGCTATCGCCGCTCAGGCGGGTAAGTTCGAGCAAGCCGATGGCGGCACTATTCTGCTCGATGAGATATCCGAAATGCCCATGGGCTTGCAAGCCAAGCTGCTTCGTGTGCTTCAGGAGCGCGAGGTGGAGCGAGTCGGTGGCAAGAAGCCCATCCTCCTCGATATCAGAGTCGTCGCCACGACTAACCGTGATCTGGCCGGTGAAGTGGCGGCGGGGCGTTTCCGGGAAGATTTGTACTATCGGCTTTCGGTTTTCCCTCTGGCGTGGCAGCCGCTGCGTCAAAGGACTGCCGATATTCTGCCGCTGGCCGAGCGATTGCTGGCCAAGCATGCCAATAAAATGAAGCACGCTGCTGTCAGGCTTTCTGCGCAGGCGCAAGCTTGTCTGGTGAGTTATGCCTGGCCTGGAAATGTCCGGGAGCTTGATAACGCTGTGCAGCGAGCGCTGATTCTGCAGCAGGGTGGCGTGATTCAAGCTGAGGACTTTTGCCTCACCGGGCCGGTGGTCTATGCAGTCGCGCCTGTGGCTTTGCCGGGCACTAGTGCCAGCGGTGCCGCTGTTTCAGGCGCTGCTGCGACGCCGCTGGAGCTGACGAGCGGGGATTCGGCAGGCGCTCTGGGAGATGACCTGCGGCGGCGCGAATTTCAGATGATCATCGATACGCTGCGCGCTGAGCGTGGCCGCCGTAAAGAGGCTGCCGAGCGGCTGGGTATCAGCCCCCGGACATTGCGCTACAAGCTGGCGCAAATGCGTGATGCGGGTATGGATGTAGAAGCGTATTTGTTTGCCACCTGAGGTTTTTCAGGGTTGTGCCGATAACGTGACCTCGGTTGCGCTTATTTGTCGCAGGGTAATGTGGGGTGGAAAATTTAATCTGAATCGGGTCAGTAAATACTGATTCAAAGCAAGGTTTGGCGTAACCATCCTACGAATTAACGCATCATGATGGCTAAATGCTGCTATGTAGCTGGCACTCTTGTTGCTTTGACATTAATGACCGCTGACTCGGTGTCAAAAATTTGCGGCCCTTATGAGAGAAACGTCCATGAGCCAAGGTGTTGAATTTAATCGCTTGATGTTGGACATGCGCGCCATGCAGATGGATGCCATGGCTGCGCCCAAGGCTGCCGCCACGCCGGAAATCGGCTCCAGCAGCTTTGCCGACATGCTTGGCCAGGCCGTCAACAAGGTCAATGACGTTCAGCAGGCGTCGAGCCAGTTGTCCAGTGCCTTTGAAATTGGCAAGAGCGGCGTGGACCTTACCGACGTGATGATTTCGTCGCAGAAAGCCAGCGTGTCTTTTCAAGCCTTGACCCAGGTTCGAAACAAACTGGTTCAGGCTTACCAAGACATCATGCAGATGCCGGTTTAAGGACGTATTGAGTCATGGCAGAAACACTCGCCGATAGCGTTCCGGCCAAAGCAGGCGCTCCTGCGGGCAAACCGTTGTTTGGTTTGGCCTTCCTGGAAAACCTCTCTGAGATGACCATGCTGCGTCAGGTTGGCCTTATGGTCGGCCTGGCTGCCAGCGTGGCCATCGGCTTTGCCGTTGTGCTCTGGTCGCAGCAACCTGATTATCGTCCGTTGTACGGCAGCATGGCCGGTATGGACGCCAAGCAGGTTATGGACACTCTGACTACGGCCAATATTGCCTACACCGTAGAGCCTAATTCCGGCGCATTGCTGGTCAAGGCTGATGACGTGCAGCGAGCGCGCATCCAGCTGGCATCCGCTGGTATTGCCCAGACTGACGCCAATGTCGGTTTTGAAATCCTCGACAAGGACCAGGGGCTGGGTACCAGTCAGTTCATGGAAGCGACCCGCTATCGTCGTGGTCTGGAAGGTGAGCTGGCGCGGACAATTTCATCCCTGAACAACATCAAGGGTGCGCGTGTGCACCTGGCGATTCCGAAAAGTTCGGTGTTCGTTCGCGATGATCGCAAGCCAACGGCTTCTATTCTGGTTGAGTTGTATCCCGGCCGTTCGCTTGAGCCTGCTCAAGTCATGGCAATCGTCAATCTGGTGGCTACCAGCGTTCCCGAGCTGACCAAGTCGCAAGTGACCGTAGTCGATCAAAAAGGCAACTTGCTCTCCGATCAGGCGGAAAATTCCGAGCTGACCATGGCGGGCAAACAGTTTGACTATGCCCGTCGCATGGAAGGCATGTTGACTCAGCGTGTACAGAACATCCTGCGGCCAGTGCTGGGCACTGATCGCTATAAGGCTGAAGTGTCTGCCGACGTCGACTTCAGTGCTGTCGAGTCCACTGCAGAAAGCTTCAACCCTGATCAGCCTGCATTGCGTAGCGAGCAGTCGGTCAACGAACAACGCTCCAGCAGTTCGGGACCGTCAGGTGTGCCGGGAGCCTTGAGCAACCAGCCTCCAGGACCGGCAACCGCACCGCAAACTGCCGGCGCTGGTGCAGCGGGTGCTGCCGCAGCGATTGCTCCGGGCCAACCTCTATTGGATGCCAACGGTCAGCAGATCATGGACCCGGCCACGGGCCAGCCTGCCTTGGCGCCATACCCGGCTGACAAGCGTGTGCAGTCGACGAAAAACTTTGAGCTGGACCGCTCGATCAGCCACACCAAGCAGCAGCAGGGCCGTTTGAATCGCCTGTCGGTTGCCGTGGTGGTTGATGATCAGGTCAAGATCAACCCTGCCAACGGTGAGACGACCCGTACGCCATGGAGCGCCGAAGATCTGAATCGCTTCACGCGTCTGGTACAGAACGCTGTCGGCTTTGACGCCAGCCGTGGCGACAGTGTCAGCGTTGTCAACGTACCGTTCTCTGCCGAGCAGGGCGAGCTGATTCCGGATATTCCGTTCTACTCGCAGCAGTGGTTCTGGGACATCGTCAAGCAGGCGATGGGTGTCATCTTCATCCTGGTTCTGGTTTTCGGTGTACTGCGTCCGGTGCTGAACAACATCACCAACGGCAAGAGCAAAGAGCTTGCCGGGTTTGACGACGGTGCGGGTGGCTTCGGTGGCATGGGCGGTGGTGGTTCTGACGAGCTGTCCAATGACCGTGTCAGCTTGGGTGGTCCGCAAAGTATTCTGCTGCCTAGCCCGACCGAGGGTTATGACGCACAGCTGAACGCAATCAAGAGCTTGGTGGCCGAAGACCCGGGTCGTGTGGCCCAGGTTGTGAAAGAGTGGATTAACACTGATGAATGATCGAGCCGTCGTAGCCAAACTGAGCAAAGTTGAAAAGGCCGCCGTATTGCTGCTTTCTCTGGGCGAAACCGATGCGGCGCAGGTTCTGCGCCACATGGGGCCCAAGGAAGTTCAGCGGGTAGGCGTTGCGATGGCGCAGATGCGTAACGTGCATCGCGAACAAGTCGAAGAGGTGATGACTGAGTTCGTCGAGATCGTTGGCGATCAGACCAGCCTGGGTGTCGGCTCTGATGGCTACATCCGCAAAATGCTGACGCAGGCATTGGGCGAAGATAAAGCCAACGGCTTGATCGACCGGATCCTGCTGGGTGGTAACACCAGTGGTCTGGACAGCCTGAAATGGATGGAGCCACGTGCTGTGGCTGACGTCATCCGTTTCGAGCACCCGCAGATTCAAGCCATTGTGGTTGCTTACCTGGATGCTGACCAAGCGGGTGAAGTGCTCGGGCATTTCGACCACAAGGTGCGGCTGGATATTATTCTGCGGGTGTCTTCACTCAACACCGTGCAGCCAGCGGCACTCAAAGAACTGAACCAGATTCTCGAGAAGCAGTTCTCCGGCAACGCCAATACGTCGCGTACGACCTTGGGCGGTATCAAGCGTGCCGCAGATATCATGAACTTCCTCGACAGCTCCATCGAGGGCGCGCTCATGGATTCGATCCGCGAAGTCGACGAAGATCTGTCGACGCAGATCGAAGACCTCATGTTCGTCTTCAACAACCTTTCGGACGTGGACGATCGCGGAATCCAGGCGCTGTTGCGCGAGGTTTCTTCGGACGTGCTGGTACTGGCCCTCAAGGGTTCCGACGAGGCGATCAAGGAAAAAATCTTCAAGAACATGTCCAAGCGTGCGGCCGAGCTGCTGCGCGACGACCTGGAAGCGAAGGGCCCGGTCCGCGTCAGCGACGTGGAAACCGCACAGAAAGAAATCCTCACGATTGCTCGCCGTATGGCCGAGGCCGGGGAAATCGTTCTTGGCGGCAAAGGTGGCGAGGAAATGATCTAGTCTGTTGACGTTCCGTCGGAGAAACTGACCGGGGAGGCTCTCCCCGGTGTCCACCGTCTGGCTGGGCGACAATCGCCCGGCCACGCGGCCTGCGCTGAAACAACACAGACTCTAAGGCACTATTCATGTCCAGCTCCAACAAAGAACCGGTCAGCGAGCTTATCCGCGCCAAGGACGTCGGCGGTTTTGACGTGTGGTCGCTGCCCAGTTTTGACCCGTATCAAGAGCCTGAACCCGAGCCGGAACCGGTCATCGAAGAGCCGGTTGATGCGATCGAAGAAGTGCCGCTGGAAGAAGTTCAGCCACTGACCCTCGAAGAGCTGGAAAGCATCCGTCAGGAGGCCTACAACGAAGGGTTTGCCACTGGCGAGAAAGAAGGCTTTCACAGTACGCAGCTCAAGGTTCGCCAAGAGGCTGAAGTCGCGCTGAAGGGCAAGCTTGCGAGCCTTGAAGTGCTGATGGCCCAATTGTTCGATCCGATTGCCGAGCAAGACAAGCAAATCGAGCAGTCGGTGATTCATCTGGTCGAGCACATTGCGCGCAAGGTCATTCAGCGTGAACTGACCACCGACTCCCGACAGATTGGCAATGTTTTGCGCGACGCGCTCAAGCTGTTGCCCATGGGGGCTTCGAATGTGCGGATCTTCATCAATCCACAGGATTTCGAACTGGTGAAAGCGCTGCGCGAACGCCATGAAGAAAACTGGCGCATCGTTGAGGATGACACGCTGCAGGCCGGTGGCTGCCGGATTGAAACCGAGCACAGCCGGATCGATGCAAGCATCGAGACTCGCTTGACGCTGGCCATTGCCAAAATGTACGACCAGATGCACGAGCAGTCGCTGCATCCAGCCACTCCAGACCTCAGTCTGGAGTTAGAGACATCTGCGCCCGCGACCGCGCCTGCCAGCTCAGAAGTCGAGAAATCCGATGCGCCTTGATCGCACCAGCTTCGGCAAACGTCTTGGCTCCTATGCCGAAAACGTCGAGTTGCCCGTTCAGCCTGTTGTTGAGGGCCGCTTGCTGCGGATGGTGGGGCTGACGCTGGAAGCCGAAGGTTTGCGCGCAGCGATGGGCAGTCGCTGTGTGGTGATCAATGACGACAGTCACCACCCGGTTGAAGTTGAAGCCGAAGTGATGGGCTTTTCCGGCAGCAAAATCTTCTTGATGCCCGTGGGCAGCGTGGCCGGGCTGGCACCGGGTGCCCGAGTGGTGCCATTGGTGGATACCGGCCGCTTGCCCATGGGCATGGCCATGCTGGGTCGGGTACTTGATGGTGCCGGTCGGGCGCTGGACGGCAAGGGTGCGGTGAAGGCCGAGGACTGGGTGCCCATGGACGGTCCGACGATCAACCCGCTCAAACGCAACCCGATCAGCCAGCCCCTCGATGTGGGTATTCGCAGTATCAATGGATTATTGACGGTTGGCCGTGGTCAGCGTCTGGGTCTGTTCGCCGGTACAGGCGTCGGCAAGAGCGTTTTGCTCGGCATGATGACCCGCTTCACTGAGGCCGACATCATCATCGTTGGCCTGATTGGTGAGCGGGGTCGAGAAGTTAAAGAGTTCATCGAGCACAGCCTCGGTGAGGAAGGGCTCAAACGCTCAGTGGTCGTCGCTTCCCCTGCGGACGATGCCCCTTTAATGCGTTTGCGAGCGGCCATGTATTGCACGCGTATCGCCGAGTATTTCCGCGACAAGGGCAAGAATGTTCTGTTGCTTATGGATTCCCTGACTCGTTTTGCCCAGGCTCAGCGGGAAATTGCTCTGGCTATTGGCGAGCCCCCTGCGACCAAGGGTTATCCGCCGTCAGTATTTGCCAAATTGCCCAAACTGGTGGAGCGCGCGGGTAATGCCGAGGCGGGCGGTGGTTCAATCACTGCGTTTTACACCGTACTGTCGGAAGGTGATGACCAGCAGGATCCGATCGCGGACTCCGCGCGAGGAGTGCTCGATGGTCACATCGTATTGTCCCGACGTCTGGCAGAAGAGGGGCATTACCCTGCCATCGATATCGAGGCGTCGATCAGCCGGGTCATGCCGGCGGTAGTGACGCCGGATCACATGAATCAGGCTCAACATTTCAAGCAGCTGTGGTCGCGTTATCAGCAAAGTCGGGATTTGATCAGCGTGGGTGCTTATGTGCCGGGCGGTGATCGGGAAACAGACCTGGCGATTCATTTGCAGCCAACGCTGGTGCGCTATCTGCGCCAGGGGCTGAATGAAAATGAAAGTATGGAAAACAGCAGTGCGCAGTTGGCCGCTGTGTTCAATCCGGCAGCGGGTGGCTGATAAGTCATGGCCGTAAGTCGCGCAGCGCGCCTGGCTCCCGTGGTGGACATGGCTGAAAACGCAGAGCGCAAGGCTGCCCAGAGTCTGGGGCATTTTCAAGGTCAGGTGCGCATCGCTGAAGGCAAGCTCAACGATCTGGAGCAGTTTCGCCTGGACTATCAGCAGCAATGGATCGACAAGGGTGCCCATGGTGTTTCCGGGCAATGGCTGATGGGCTATCAGCGCTTTCTCACCCAGCTGGATACCGCTGTCGATCAGCAGCGTAGAAGCCTGGCCTGGCATCAGGATAACGTCGATAAAGCGCGCGCCACCTGGCAGCAGGCTTATGCGCGTGTGGAAGGGTTGCGCAAATTGGTCCAGCGCTACATCGATGAAGCCCGCCAGCTTGAAGACAAGCGTGAGCAAAAACTGCTGGATGAATTATCCCAGCGTCTGCCCAGGCATGCGCCGTTTTAACAGCGGGACCGGGTTCGAGCTCGCTGCACATTACTGAACCGTTATGCATTTCTCTGTGGGAGGCCTGGCTAGGTCTGGGCGGTATTTCGACAATAAGGTTTGATGCGCTCTAAAGTGAATTGAGTTCAGCCTTATTGTGGGTAAGCGCAGTTCCACAGAGAAATTGCAGACATCACCAGCCAGTGCTAAACCTTGATTACGTGACGCACGTCTCTCTCGCAGGAATTTTACATGTCGGTCACTTCTGAGTTTTCTTCTGATGGTCAGCAACTGACCATTTTCATCTCTGGGCGCTTCGATTTCGCTTCCCATCAGGATTTCCGTGCAGCCTATGAGAACCTGGGCAGTGAGTTGCGCTATGTCGTCGATCTAGGCGGGACCAACTACCTCGACAGCTCGGCGCTAGGCATGCTTTTGCTGTTGCGCGACCACGCGGGTGGTGAGCGTTCGCGCATCAGCCTGGTCAATTGCAGCACTGATGTCATTACCATCCTGACCATCTCTAATTTCTCGAAGCTGTTCCATATCGGTCAACCCCTTGCAACCCACCGGTGAGTCCCTGTGCATCCTGATCGCTGACGACAACGCCAGTGATCGCCTCCTGCTGTCCACTATCGTGGCGCGTCAAGGGCATCGTGTGTTGTGTGCTGATAACGGTGCCAGTGCTGTCGCTTTATTTGAGTCTTACCGGCCGCAGCTGATTTTGATGGACGCCATGATGCCGGTGATGGATGGCTTTGAGGCCGCGCGCCGGATCAAGGAGCTGGCGGGTGAGGCGCTGGTGCCCATCATATTTCTGACTTCGCTGACCGAGGGTGAAGCGTTGGCCCGCTGTCTGGACGCCGGGGGCGATGATTTCATCGCCAAGCCCTATAACCAGACGGTGCTCACGGCCAAAATCAATGCCATGAACCGCCTGCGCCTGCTGCAGGAAACCGTCCTCAAGCAGCGTGATCTGATTTCCCGCCATCATGATTACCTGCTCAATGAGCAGCGGGTGGCCAAAGAGGTGTTCGATCAGGTAGCGCATTCCGGCTGCCTGGATGCGCCCAATATCCGCTATTTGCAGTCACCGTACGCCCTGTTCAATGGTGACTTGCTACTGGCCGCTTACACGCCGGCCGGGCACATGCATCTGTTGCTCGGCGACTTCACAGGGCATGGTTTACCGGCCGCCGTTGGCGCGATGCCCCTGGCTGAAGTGTTCTACGGCATGACCGCCAAGGGTTACGGTCTGGCCGAAACCCTGCGCGAGATGAACGCCAAGCTCAAGCGCATCTTGCCGGTGGATATGTTTTGTTGCGCGACGATGCTCTGTGTCAACTTCAGGCAGCGGCAATTCGAGGTCTGGAATGGTGGCCTGCCCGATGGGTATGTGCTCCGTGCGGCGACCGGCGAGCGCACTCCATTGGTGTCCCGGCATCTGCCTCTTGGCGTGCTTGACTCGGCATCTTTCGATTATCAGACCGAGGTTTATCCGTTTGCGCTGGGTGACAGAGTATTTCTGCTCTCCGATGGCGTGATCGATACCAGCGACAGCACAGAGCAGTTGTTCGGCGTGCAGCGTCTGCATGAAGTCTTTGCGGCCAATCGTGAGCCGCAGCTCTTGATCACAGAAATTGAGCAAGCGCTGAATGCGTTTGGCGGGCAAGCTCGTGATGACGTCAGCATGGTGGAAATCATTGCCGTCGAGCAGGCAGAGCTCGGGCCGCAAACAGTGACCTATTCTGACAGCGGCACCTCCACACCGCTGGACTGGTCATCGACGTTTGAATTCAGGGCGTCAACCCTCAGGCGCTTCAATCCATTGCCCTACCTGCTGCAGTTGTTGCTGGAAGTGCACGGTTTGCGCCATCAGAGTGGTGCGCTCTATAGCGTGCTGACGGAGCTATACAGTAATGCACTGGAGCATGGCGTTTTGGGGCTGGACTCAAAACTGAAAAGTAACGCATCTGGATTTGCCCGCTATTATCAGCAACGGGCGGAGCGACTTGCGGCGCTGAATGATGGCTTCATCCGCATACATTTTCAGGTCATTGCGCTGGGCACAGGTGGTCGTTTGAGTGTGCAGGTGGAGGACAGCGGTCACGGTTTCAACATTGATACAATTCTTGCATTGCCGCCGGTAGTCGATGAGTTGTACGGTCGCGGTCTTGCGCTGGTGCGGGAGTTGACTGACAAGGCCTCGTGGTCTAACGACGGCCGGACCGCAAGCGTGGAATTCTGCTGGGGGGAAAAGGCATAACCCTCCGGATACTTGATCAGGGAGTGAGCAAGGTGTCGGTAGTTCATCTGGATTACAGCGTGTTGACGACGTTGCAGGAAGTCATGGAAGGCGAATACCCGACGCTCCTTGATGTGTTCCTCACCGACTCTGAAAATCGCATCTCCCGTTTGCGTCAGCTTATGGGGGCGTCGGTGTTCGACCTGCAGGAACTGAGCATGCTGGCTCACAGCTTTAAAGGCAGCAGCAGCAATATGGGCGCACTCAGGCTGGCCGACTTGTGTCGAGAGCTAGAGGAGCGCAGTCGCCGCGCAGACAGCTCCGGTCTTGGCGAACTATTGGCAGCGCTGGATCTTGAGTATTCCACGGTGCGTCGGTTATTCGACGCCGAACGCCAGTTTTTTACCGCGCATCCTTGATTCCACCTGGATGTCCTGTGTCTGACTGAATGTGGCCCATATCTTGCTGTACTCCGCTTAATCAGCTGTTTTCGCGGAGACCGACATGCCCCTCGCCACCAATGCCCTCCTTCAAGCCACCCCTGTGGCATCATCGAAGGCCAGTTCTGCCAGCAATTCAGCCAAGCCGGCTGACGGCGGTCGGGACGATGCTTCCAGCTTCTCTGACGTATACGCCAAGCAGGCTCAGGCCAAATCGACCACGGGCAATGATGCCCCGGTGAAGGCCAAACCCGCTGCAGACAAAGACAAACAGGTCGCAGATAAGGGAGCGGCAGACAAGGGCGATGCGGCCACTTCAGAGTCGACGACTGTTGCCGATAGCGGCAATACCTTGCCTGTCGAGCCGGTTGCCAGCGAAAGCGACAGCGAGGCGAGTGATCAGGAAGTTGATCCGGCGTTGCTGCAGGCGCTGACGCCGGAGCCGGCGACGGATCCTGCTCTTGACCCGGCGCTGCAGGCAATCGCCAGTCAGGCGCTGGCTCAGCCGGATACCGACAACGCGAAAGCAGAAACTGCACCGACCGCGCCGGCCATTGCTGTTCAGGTTACTGATCCTGCCGACGCGTCTTTCGATCCAAACGCAGATCCGCTCGACGACATGCCAGCGTTGCAGTTCGCCCTGGAGAATGCGGCAGCCAAAGCGCAGCAGGCGCAAGGTGCACAGAATCAGGCCGTCGGCTCGGGTAAAAACGCCAAAACGGATAACGCCGATCCATCGCAGCTCGCCAATAACCTGGCAGCGCTGGACGACCAACGCGCTGTTACTGATGAGCCCAGTACCGAAAGCAGTGACAAATCCTTCGAAGGTTTGCTTGATAGCGGTCTGAAAGATGTCAAGGGTGCGGTCGGCGATACGCGTGTGGACAACTTTGCTGATCGGTTGGCTGCTTTGAGCCAGGCCGCCCAGGCGCCGCGCGCAGCTGTAGCGCCGACCGTGCCACTGATGAATCAGCCGTTGGCGATGCATCAGAGTGGCTGGAGCGAAGGCGTTGTAGAGCGCGTCATGTATCTGTCGAGCCAGAATCTGAAGTCGGCTGACATTCAGTTGGAGCCTGCCGAACTGGGCCGTCTTGATATTCGCATCAACATGGCGCCGGATCAGCAGACTCAGGTGACCTTCATGAGTGCCCACATCGGTGTTCGTGAGGCACTGGAAAGCCAGATGTCCCGTTTGCGTGATTCCTTTACCCAGCAGGGTATGGGGCAAGTGGACGTGAACGTTTCCGACCAGTCGCGTAACCAGCAGAACCAGGCTCAGCAGCAGGAGCAGGCCAATAATGCTCGTGGTATTGGCAATGGCGGTTCTGGCGGGAATGGTGTTGACGGGGAGATTGACGGGGTTGATGGAGATACTGGCGTAGCTGTCAGCCAGCCTGTCCAGCGAATTGTCGGCACCAGCGAAATCGACTACTACGCCTGATCTGCTATTCATGCAGGAGTTGCCGCAGGCTGCGACGCGATGGTTCGCAGCTTGCGGCAGCTCCTTCTGGCCTGCGCTGCGTTCGCAGCTCTGTTAAAAACCGCCTGCTGCAACATTCCCTCGCAACTCTGGCATAACACTTGCTCTCCCTCTGTCACGCATTAGCGAACCCCCCGAATTGTGACGGATTATTGGCATGGCGAAGAGCGACGAAGTTAAAGACCCCGCCTCAAAAGGCAAACTCAAGCTCATCATCATCGTGGTAGTGGCTTTATTGCTTGCTGTCGGCCTTTCGGTCGGCGCGACCTGGTTTTTCATGCACAGCTCCGAACCCAAGGTAGATCCGGCGGCCGCGGCTGCGGCTGACCCGAACGCCAAACATCCAGCGGTTTTCGAAGCGATGACCCCGGCTTTTGTGGTCAATTTCAACTCCAATGGTCGCCAGCGCTACATGCAGGTCAGCATCACCATGCTGGCGCGCAATCAGCCTGACCTTGATGCGTTGAAAGTGCACATGCCGGTGATTCGTAACAACCTGGTGATGCTCTTCGCGGGGATTCCGTTTGACCAGTTGGCTTCGCCGATAGGTCAAGAGATGCTGCGTCAGAAAGCGACCGCCAGTGTTCAGGAAGTCGCTCAGAAAGAACTCGGCAAAACAGTGATCGAGCAACTTCTGTTCACTAACTTCGTACTGCAGTAGGAACTCGACATGGCCGTGCAGGACCTGCTGTCCCAGGATGAAATCGACGCGCTGCTGCATGGCGTGGACGATGGTCTGGTTCAAACTGAAAATGCTGCCGAGCCCGGCAGTATCAAAAGCTATGACCTGACCAGTCAGGACCGGATCGTACGGGGGCGCATGCCGACCCTGGAAATGATCAACGAACGGTTCGCTCGTTATACCCGTATCAGTATGTTCAACCTGTTACGTCGCTCGGCTGACGTGGCTGTTGGCGGTGTGCAGGTCATGAAGTTCGGCGAATACGTGCATTCGCTGTATGTGCCGACCAGTCTCAATCTGGTCAAGCTTAAACCGTTGCGTGGTACCGGGTTGTTCATCCTGGACGCCAAGCTGGTGTTCAAGCTGGTGGATAACTTCTTCGGCGGTGACGGGCGTCACGCCAAGATCGAGGGGCGCGAATTCACCCCTACCGAACTGCGTGTGGTACGCATGGTGCTGGATCAGGCTTTCATTGATATGAAAGAAGCCTGGCAGGCGATCATGGAGGTGAATTTCGAGTACATCAACTCTGAAGTGAACCCGGCCATGGCGAACATCGTGGGGCCAAGTGAGGCCGTCGTCGTATCAACTTTCCATATCGAGCTGGACGGTGGCGGCGGCGATCTGCACGTCACTCTGCCTTACTCCATGATCGAGCCTATCCGTGAAATGCTGGATGCGGGCTTTCAGTCCGATCTGGATGACCAGGACGAGCGCTGGATCAATGCACTCAAGCAGGACGTGCTGGATGTAGCGGTGCCCATGAGCGCGACGGTTGTCCGTCGGCAGTTGTTGCTGCGCGACATTCTGCACATGCAGCCAGGTGACATTATTCCGGTCGAAATGCCTGATGAAATGGTCATGCGCGCTAATGGTGTACCTTCGTTCAAGGTCAAGTTGGGATCGCACCAGGGCAATCTGGCGCTGCAGGTCATCGAGCCGATAGACCGGCGTTGAGTTTCTTTTTCGCCGAAAATTTTATGCAACTGAATCAATGTTCACCGAGGACAACCGATGGCTGATGAAAACGATATGACGTCTGCTGATGATCAGGCGCTGGCCGATGAGTGGGCTGCGGCACTGGGTGAGTCCGGTGAAAGCGGTCAGGACGATATCGACGCGCTGCTGGCGGCGGACGCCGGAAATTCGGCAGCTTCCAGCCGTATGGCGATGGAAGAGTTCGGTAGCGTGCCCAAGAGCAATGCTCAGGTGACTCTGGATGGTCCGAACCTTGACGTGATTCTGGATATCCCGGTGTCCATTTCCATGGAAGTGGGCAGTACCGATATCAACATTCGAAACCTGTTGCAGCTTAACCAGGGGTCGGTGATCGAGCTGGATCGTCTGGCGGGTGAGCCGCTTGATGTGCTGGTCAACGGCACCTTGATCGCCCACGGCGAGGTAGTAGTGGTCAATGAGAAGTTCGGCATTCGCCTGACTGACGTGATCAGCCCGAGCGAACGCATCAAGAAGCTGCGCTAGTGAAAATGATTAAAGCCATCGCGGTTTTACTTGCCACGCCGCTGAGTGTGCTGGCAGCCGAGCCAGCAGTACAGGCGGCGGCACCTCAGGCAAATGCTGCGGTGTCTTCGGGCATGGGCGGGCAAATCGTGCAGTTGCTGTTCGGCCTGTTGTTGGTGGTCGGCCTCATTTTTGCTTTGGCCTGGTTGATGCGTCGGGTTCAGCGCGGTGTGCCGGGTAATGCCCAGGTTATTGAGCTGGTCGGATCGCGGGCCATTGGTCCGCGTGATCGCCTGGTGCTTGTTCAGGTAGGTAATGAGCAAATCCTGCTGGGCGTTACGCCGGGCCGAATCACGCCTTTGCATGTGCTCAATGAGCACGTGCAGGTGCCGGAGCGTCAGCCGGTGAACTCCGAGTTTGCGCAGCGTTTGATGGACTTGATGGGCAATAAGGTTCAGAAGGATAAGAAGTAATGCTGCGTATTCTGTTGACGCTTCTGCTGGTGCTGGCGGCGCCTTTGGCGTTCGCTGCCGATCCGTTGTCGATCCCGGCGATTACCCTGTCCAACGGTGCGGACGGTCAGCAGGAATACTCGGTCAGCCTGCAGATTCTGCTGATCATGACGGCGCTGAGTTTCATTCCGGCGTTCGTCATGCTGATGACCAGCTTTACCCGGATCATCATTGTCTTTTCGATTCTGCGTCAGGCCCTTGGCTTGCAGCAGACGCCATCGAACCAGATCCTGACCGGGATGGCGCTATTCCTGACCATGTTCATTATGGCGCCGGTGTTTGACCGGGTGAATCAGGACGCCTTGCAACCCTATCTGGCGGAAACCCTGACGGCACAGGATGCAGTGGCTCGTGCGCAGGTGCCGATCAAGGATTTCATGCTGGCGCAAACCCGGACCAGCGATCTTGAGTTATTCATGCGCCTTTCCAAGCGCACGGATATTGCCTCTCCGGAGGCTGCGCCATTGACCATTCTGGTCCCCGCATTTGTCATATCAGAACTCAAGACCGCCTTTCAGATTGGCTTCATGATCTTCATTCCGTTTCTGGTCATCGACCTGGTGGTCGCCAGTGTGCTGATGGCGATGGGTATGATGATGCTGTCGCCGCTGATTATTTCGCTGCCGTTTAAAATCATGCTGTTTGTGCTGGTGGATGGCTGGGCGTTGATTGTCGGCACCCTCGCGGGCAGTTTTGGTGGTGTATGACCCGTCTTGATCAGGAGTCTGTGCGATGACGCCAGAAGTAGCTGTCGACCTGTTCCGCGAGGCGTTGTGGCTGACCACCGTGCTGGTGGCGATTCTGGTCATTCCCAGTCTGTTGTGTGGTCTCTTGGTTGCCATGTTTCAGGCGGCCACTCAAATCAACGAACAGACGTTGAGCTTTTTGCCGCGTCTGATCGTCATGCTGATTACCCTGATTGTTGCCGGTCCGTGGCTACTCAAGGTGTTCATGGAATACATCATCGGGCTCTACACCAGCATCCCGACTGTGATCGGCTAACTCCATGGAACCGGTTCTGGCCCTGACCAATGGGCAGATTGGCACGTGGGTCGCAAGCTTCTTGCTGCCGATGTTCCGTATTACCGCGCTGCTGATGACCATGCCGATCATCGGCACGACACTGGTTCCCGGTCGCGTGCGTCTTTACCTCGCGCTGGCCATCACCGTGGTGGTGGCACCCGTGCTGCCGCCGATGCCGGAGGTCAATGCACTGGATCTGACGGCGCTGCTGTTGGTGGGTGAACAGATCATCATTGGGGCAGGGCTGGGACTGTGCCTTCAGTTGTTCTTTCATTCCTTTGTGGTGGCTGGGCAGATCATTTCCACACAGATGGGGATGGGCTTTGCGTCCATGGTGGACCCCACCAACGGCGTGTCATCGGCGGTGATAGGGCAGTTTTTCACCATGCTGGTCACGCTGGTGTTTCTAGGTATGAACGGCCACTTGGTGGTGATAGAAACCCTGATCGAAAGCTTTACGACCCTGCCCGTGGGCGGCGGTTTGCTGGTGTCAAATTTCTGGGCGCTGGCCAACGGTCTGGGTTGGGTGATGGCGGCTGGTTTGAAACTGGTGTTGCCAGCAATCACGGCACTTCTGGTGGTCAACATCGCCTTCGGCGTCATGACGCGCGCTGCTCCGCAATTGAATATTTTTTCGATCGGTTTCCCGCTGACGCTGGTGTTGGGTATGTTTATCCTGTGGCTCAGCCTGGGCGACATTCTCAATCAGTACCAGCCGCTGGCAACTCAGGCCTTGCAGAATTTGCGCGACATGGTGAGGGCTCGCTGACATGGCCGAGAACGAGAATGGTCAGGACAAGACAGAAGACCCCACGGATAAAAAGGTCCGTGATTCTCGGGCCGAAGGTCAGATCGCGCGTTCCAAGGAGCTGAACACGCTGGCAATCATGATGGCCGGCGCCATCGGGTTACTGGTTGAAGGCGCGGACATTGCCCAGGCGATGTCTTACATGATGACCTCCAACTTCAGCATTACCCGTGAAGTCCTTATGGATCAGGGCTCCATGGGGCGCATGCTGTTGGCCACCGGCAAGCTGGCGCTGGTCGTCATGATGCCGTTTTTACTGGTCATGCTCGCTTCTGCGGTGATCGGCCCTATCTCGTTGGGTGGTTGGTTATTTGCCACAAAGTCCCTGGCCCCCAAATTCAGCCGCATGAACCCGCTGGCCGGGCTCAAGCGTATGTTTTCCCCCAATGCGCTAATCGAGCTGCTGAAATCCTTCGCCAAGTTCGTCATCGTGCTGATTGTGGCGCTGGTGGTGCTTAACATGGAAAAGGCCGCGCTGGTTTCCATTGCCCATGAGCCATTGGAGCAGGCGATTATTCACAGTCTGCAAGTTGTAGGCTGGAGCACATTGTGGATGGCCTGCGGCCTTATTTTCATCGCCGCCGTCGATGTGCCATTCCAGCTATGGGAAGCGCACAAAAAACTCTTGATGACCAAACAGGAAGTACGCGATGAGCATAAAAACTCGGAGGGTAGTCCTGAGGTCAAGCAGCGGATTCGTCAGCTGCGTTATGAGATGTCGCAGCGGCGGATGATGGAATCGATTCCCCAGGCTGATGTGATCATTACCAACCCGACCCACTTTGCTGTCGCGCTCAAGTACGATCCTGAGCAGGGCGGGGCGCCGATGCTGGTGGCCAAGGGGGTGGACTTTGTGGCGTTGAAGATTCGGGAGATTGGTGCGCACAACCAGATTCTGATTCTCGAGTCGCCAGGTCTGGCGCGTTCGATCTATTACAGTACCGAGCTTGACCAGGAGATCCCGGGCGGCCTGTACCTGGCTGTTGCGCAGGTCCTGGCGTATGTGTATCAGATCCGTCAGTACCATGCGGGGCAGGGCAAGCGCCCGGATCCGCTGGGCGATATCACTATTCCGCCAGATTTGCAGCGGGATTCTTGAGGTTTGCTATTGCTGCTAACTGCGCTGGCGCCGTCGCGGCCGCGATTATTGAGTACATATCCGTTACCGCATTCAGGGCTGATATTGGTTGCGCTTTTACAGCGCCTCACTTTTGGGCCCAAAAGTAAGCAAAAGGCTTTTACCCCACCACTTGGTCCCTCGCCTAGGCTCGGGCATGCCGAGCCTAGGCGAGGCACCAAGTGGTGGGGCATGTACGGATCAACCACATGGGTTACAAAAAAGTGCATTCACATAGGTGACACTTTGATTGAGACATAACCGTTTTTTGCATCTCTCGCATTCACATGGCCCAAGATCACCGGACCGAAGATTACATTCCATACCCCATCACCGATCATCTCCATTCCGATGGTCTGATGACAAAGTAAATTGCCCACATAAACCCGCATGCCTCCTCGATTGATGATTCCGCTACTGTCGGCCAGGTAACTCTCAATATGACTCGCATAGGTCATTTCCGGTAGCGTTTCTGGGTACATTCGAGTTGAAGGCGTATAGCAAGCAGCAGGCGTTTTCTGACCAAGCGCCTCGTGTCCACGCTCGTAATTGTAGTGCTGCAGGAAGCGATCAAAGTGGCGCTGCTGGGCCTCCCAGGCAATTGCCGATGGATGAGGTAACGTACTTTTCAGCGTCCGGTGCATACGCTCATGCCGCCCATTCTGGTCTGGGCGACCGGGCTCGATTCGCTCAGGAATGATCCCAAGTCTCATCCACCAGATCGACAGCTGTGACAGCCCTGCACGACTGGTGCTGGCAAACGGAATCCCATTGTCAGTACGAATACGCTCTGGCAGGCCGTATTCGCGAAAAACCCTTTCGAAGGTTTGCTGTGTTTCCTTGAGATTGGTGCTGCTCATGCTCTGGCAAGCCAGCAAAAACCGGCTGGCATGATCCATGATCGTCAGCGGATAACACCAAATCCCTGCTCCGGTCAGGTATTGGCCCTTGTAGTCAGCACTGAATAACTGGTTGGGATTTTCTGCCTTACGTAAAGGCTTGGGATACACAGCCACCCGTCGGCGCAATGGCTTGGGGGTAATCAAATCAGCTGCTTTGAGAATGTTGTAAATGGTCGTTTTAGAGGGCGGATCCTGGTCTGGGAAACGCTGCATGAGGCTGTTCTGAATCTTCTTCGGGCCGGGGATCGTCTCGCCAATTAAGCGAAACTCAACGATTGCCTGCTTCACCACCAAGGGCACCACGTAGGTTTGGTTGTGGCGGCAGCGGCTATGTTCATCAAGCCCGCTCGGACCCTCTGCCTCGTAACGCCTGATCCACTTATACCCAGTCTTTCGGCTGACCTCATAGTCCCGGCACAGTTGGCTAAGGCTGTGCTTCTGGGACAGGTAGTCGGCGATAAACATCACTTTAAGGTCCATAGGTTTCAGCTCTTTCCAGGGCATGGTCAGATCCTCGCGAAATCGACCCTGCCAGTTAAAAACTGTTACCTATGTGCGTGAACTGATTTGTAACCCATGTGGGTGAGTCATACTGGCAAGAGCGCTTTGGTTACTTTCGCGCTTTTCGAAAGTGACCCGCCGTAAGGGCGGAACCATAAAGCCGCCGTTACCCAGTAACGGATATGTACACAAATCACTAAATGACCACCCCCATCTCACACTTTCTTACAGACCCCGCCCGCTATTTCATCACCGATTCCACAGTTGGAAAGCTTCTTGCAATAGGTCATATCAGGTCGCCATCGGCGTCAAAGTTTTGATTTAGTGCGCAGGTGAATAATCGGTGGAACGCTCTCAGTTAATCAGTAGCGCACGCAGCAATCTGGCAGGCCTCGGCCGTGGTCAGTTGGGCGTTCCGTTGTTGCTGTTGGTCATGATGGCAATGATGATGTTGCCCATCCCGCCGTTTCTGCTGGATGTGTTTTTCACATTCAACATTGCGTTGTCCATCGTGGTCCTGTTGGTCTGCGTATACGCACTGCGCCCACTCGATTTTTCGGTATTTCCGACCATTCTGCTGGTTGCCACGCTGTTGCGTCTCGCGCTCAACGTGGCCTCGACCCGCGTGGTCATGCTTCACGGTCAAGACGGTCACGCCGCTGCAGGTAAGGTGATTCAGGCTTTTGGTGAAGTGGTGATCGGTGGTAACTACGTCGTCGGTATCGTGGTTTTTGCCATCCTGATGATCATCAACTTCGTGGTAATCACCAAGGGTGCCGGGCGTATCTCTGAGGTGAGCGCGCGTTTCACCCTGGACGCCATGCCTGGCAAGCAAATGGCTATCGACGCCGATTTGAACGCTGGCTTGATCGATCAGCCAGAAGCCAAGCGTCGCCGTCTCGAAGTCGCTCAGGAGGCCGAGTTCTACGGTTCCATGGACGGTGCGAGCAAGTTTGTTCGTGGTGACGCCATCGCTGGTTTGCTGATCCTGTTTATCAACCTCATCGGCGGCATGCTGGTTGGCATGCTGCAGCACGGCATGACCTTCGCCGACGCTGGCAGGATTTACACGCTGCTGACCATTGGTGACGGTTTGGTGGCGCAATTGCCATCACTGCTGTTGTCCACCGCCGCAGCAATCATGGTGACCCGTGCTTCCGGTTCGGAAGAAATGGGCAAAATGATTAACCGTCAGATGTTTACCTCGTGGAAAGCACTGGGTGTATCTGGCGCGATCATGATCGTGATGGGCCTTGTGCCAGGCATGCCGCACTTTTCCTTCATCAGCCTGGGCCTTGTTGCTTGCGGCATCGCTTACGTGCTGTGGAAGAAAGAGGACCGGGTCAAGGTCATGGCGCTGGAAGAGGTCAAGCGTCAGCAAGAAATGCTGCCATCGCCAACTCGCGCTCAGGACTCCAAAGAATTGGGTTGGGATGATGTAACGCCGATCGATATGATTGGCCTGGAAGTGGGCTATCGCCTCATTCCGCTGGTGGACCGCAATCAGGGTGGTCAGCTCCTGGCGCGGATCAAGGGTGTGCGTAAGAAGCTTTCCCAAGAGTTGGGCTTCCTGATGCCAACCGTACACATTCGCGACAACCTGGATCTGGCGCCAAGTGCCTATCGTTTGACGCTAATGGGCGTGACGTTGGCAGAGGCAGAGATCTATCCCGACCGGGAACTGGCGATCAACCCTGGTCAGGTCTTCGGATCGTTGAACGGTATTACCGCCAAGGACCCGGCGTTTGGTCTGGAAGCGGTCTGGATTGAAATCAGCCAGCGTAGTCAGGCTCAATCGCTGGGTTACACCGTAGTGGATGCCAGTACTGTGGTCGCCACTCACCTGAACCAGATTCTCTACAAGCATTCGCACGAGCTGATTGGTCATGAGGAAGTGCAGCAATTGATGCAATTGCTGGCTAAAGGCTCACCTAAACTGGCTGAAGAGCTCGTGCCTGGCATCCTTTCGTTGTCGGCTCTGCTCAAGGTATTGCAGGCGCTGCTGTCCGAGCAGGTCCCTGTACGGGATATCCGGACCATCGCCGAAGCTATCGCCAATAATGCTCAGCGGAGTCAAGATACCGCCGCATTGGTTGCTGCGGTTCGGGTCGGATTGAGCCGTGCAATCGTGCAAAGCATTGTAGGCATTGAGCCGGAGCTACCAGTTATCACGCTGGAGCCAAGGTTGGAACAGATATTGCTCAATAGTTTGCAGAAGGCTGGTCAGGGTCAGGAAGAAGGCGTTCTTCTAGAGCCAAGCATGGCGGAAAAACTTCAGCGTTCGCTGATCGACGCCGCCCAGCGTCAGGAGATGCAAGGCTTGCCAGTGATTCTGCTGGTAGCCGGCCCGGTTCGGGCCATGCTGTCGCGGTTTGGGCGGTTGGCTGTACCGAATATGCATGTGTTGGCGTATCAGGAAATTCCTGACAACAAGCAAGTAACCATCGTAGCGACTGTCGGGCCTAACGGCTGAGGTAGTGAGTCATGCAAGTTAAGCGATTTTTCGCCGCCGATATGCGTCAAGCCATGAAACTGGTTCGTGATGAGCTGGGCGCAGAAGCGGCCATCATCGGCAACCGGCGAATCGCCGGTGGCGTCGAGCTGACTGCTGCCCTAGATTATAAGCTTTCTGCGCTCGCACCCCGTGTACCGAACATCGAGCTTGAGGACGAGTTGCGCAAAACCCAGTCGCGCATCGTCTCGGCCCAGGCTGAACTGAATAATCGTGGTGATAGCGACGGGGCAGTCAATCGGCAGTTGTTCGCCGGTTTGCCGCTGAGTGCTGCTGACACCCACATCGAGCCGACGCTTGAAGAGCCGCCGCGTCCGTTCGCACAGCCGCAGGTTGCTCCGGCTGCTCCGGCTGCCAGCCAGCGCGGTTACGACTCGATGCGTTTTGAATTGAACGGCCTGCGTGAGCTGCTGGAAGTCCAACTCGGCTCCCTGGCGTGGAATCAGTTGCAGGGCAGCCGTCCGGCACAGGCCAACCTGTGGCGTCGTCTGCAGCGTGTAGGGTTGTCTGGCCCTCTGTCCCGCGACCTGCTGGAAATGATCCCTGATATCGACGAGCCACGTCAGGCCTGGCGCATGTTGCTGGCTCATTTGGCCCGCATGATCGAAGTGCCTGATGTCGAGCCGCTTGAAGAGGGTGGTGTCATTGCAATGGTCGGCCCTGCCGGCATGGGCAAGACCACCACACTCGCCAAATTGGCGGCGCGTTACGTACTCAAGTATGGCGCGCAGAACATTGCTCTGGTGAGCATGGACAGCTTCCGTATCGGTGCTCAGGAGCAGCTCAAGACATTGGGTCGTATTCTCAATGTGCCGGTGACTCACGTTGATCCTGGTCAATCACTGGCGCAGGCGCTGGACCCTCTGTTGCGCAAGCGTGTTGTGTTGATCGACACTGCGGGCCTGCAAGCCAGCGACCCGGCCTTGCGCATGCAGCTGGAAAGCCTGGCCGGGCGCGGTATCAAGTCGCGTAATTATCTGGTGCTGGCAACCACCAGCCAGAAACAGGTGCTCACTGCCGCGTATCACAGCTACAAACGCTGTGGTCTGGCCGGTTGCATCCTGACCAAGCTGGACGAAACCGCCAGCCTGGGCGAAGTACTCAGTCTTGCCATCAGTCATGAGTTGCCTGTGGCCTATCTGACCGATGGACCACGAATTCCTGATGATCTTCACCTGCCACGTCGGCACCAATTGGTGACGCGCGCGGTCAATGTGCAGATGCAAGAAGAGCCAAGCGAAGAGGCCATGGCGGATATGTTCGCCGACCTTTACCACAACCCCAACAAACGGGTCGGTTAAGTGATGCGAACAATTGAAACTTACCTGCATCGATGGTCTGCCTGGCACGGCTCTTCATTGAGCGTGTCGCCCGCAATCTGGCTTCGGTCTACGCAACACAAGGTAAAAAACTAACATGGGCAGCATGCATCCCGTACAGGTGATCGCGGTGACCGGCGGCAAGGGTGGCGTCGGTAAGACTAACGTGTCAGTGAACCTTTCGCTGGCCTTGGCCGAGCTTGGCCGGCGCGTCATGCTGCTGGACGCCGACCTTGGCCTGGCCAATGTCGATGTCCTTCTGGGGCTTACGCCCAAGCGCACCCTTGCTGATGTGATCGAAGGGCGCTGTGAGCTTCGCGACGTCTTGTTGCAAGGCCCGGGCGGGATTCGCATCGTGCCTGCTGCTTCCGGCACGCAGAGCATGGTTCATCTGAGTCCGGCGCAGCACGCTGGCCTGATCCAGGCTTTCAGCGACATTGGCGATAATCTTGACGTATTGGTGATCGACACGGCCGCCGGTATCGGTGAGTCAGTGGTCAGCTTTGTCCGGGCGGCTCAGGAAGTGTTGCTGGTGGTGTGTGATGAGCCTACTTCCATCACCGACGCCTATGCCTTGATCAAGCTGCTCAACCGCGACTACGGGATGAACCGCTTCCGCGTTCTGGCCAACATGGCCCAGAGCCCGCAGGAAGGGCGCAACCTGTTCGCCAAGCTGACCAAAGTGACTGATCGTTTTCTGGACGTGGCCTTGCAATATGTAGGCGCCGTACCTTACGACGAGTGCGTGCGTAAGGCTGTCCAGAAGCAACGTGCGGTATACGAAGCTTTTCCACGCTCCAAATGCTCCCTGGCGTTCAAGGCTATTGCGCAGAAGGTCGATACCTGGCCACTGCCTGCCAACCCGCGTGGGCATCTCGAGTTCTTCGTTGAGCGACTGGTTTACCAGACAAGCGCAGGGCCTGTTCAATGACCGCGAGCGGCTATCAGATGTACAGCAAAGCGTCCCGGAACTCGCAATATGAGCTGATCGAGCGGTATGCTCCGCTCGTCAAGCGCATTGCGTACCACTTGCTGGCTCGTTTGCCAGCCAGTGTTCAGGTTGAAGACTTGATTCAGGCAGGCATGATCGGCTTGTTGGAAGTGTCCACCAAGTACGATTGCACCAAGGGTGCCAGTTTCGAGACCTATGCCGGGATTCGTATTCGCGGTGCGATGCTCGATGAAGTGCGTAAGGGAGACTGGGCGCCTCGCTCGGTCCACCGCAATACGCGCATGGTCAGTGACGCAATTCGCTCAATTGAAGCAAAAACAGGTCGCGACGCTAAAGATCATGAGGTTGCGGCCGAACTCCAATTGAGTCTCGATGATTATTACGGGATTTTGAACGATACCTTGGGCAGTCGCCTCTTCAGTTTCGACGACCTTTTGCAGGACGGCGAACATGAAGGACTGCATGAGGATGGCGCAAGCGGTTCGCTTGAGCCGTCGCGTGACCTGGAAGATGAACGCTTCCAGGCTGCGTTGGCAGATGCAATCGCCAACTTGCCGGAACGTGAACGTCTGGTTTTGGCGCTGTACTATGACGAGGAGCTGAACCTCAAGGAAATCGGTGAGGTCCTGGGGGTCAGTGAATCTCGAGTCAGCCAGTTACACAGCCAGTGCGCAGCTCGTTTACGAGGGCGTTTGGGAGAGTGGCGAGCGCGTTGACAGGTGGTACGTAATCCTTGGTGATTGCGTGTCGCGTGTGAGCAGGCTGTGCAAAGCGTTACGTGGGACAGTGGACAAGGCTGGAGCCATACAGGCATTCGCTCCACGGACTGTTAAAAGCAATAGCTTTCATGCAGCCCGTGGATTTGCTGTGCGGTTTCCATAGTTGTTGATTTACCAAGCCCGTCGTCGTTTTCGTGCAGCCAATGTGAGCTGTGCCAGTATTGATTGAACAGCGCGTTCAGGTGCTGAACGCGTCAAAGACTGCTTGGAGGTCGAATTGGACAAGAACATGAAAATCCTCATCGTTGATGACTTCTCAACGATGCGGCGGATCATTAAAAACCTGCTGCGTGATCTGGGCTTCACCAACACGTCCGAAGCCGATGACGGGCTTACCGCGTTGCCGATGCTGGAAAGCGGTTCCTTTGACTTTCTGGTAACGGACTGGAACATGCCTGGGATGACCGGTATCGACCTGCTGCGTAAAGTGCGTGCCGATGAGCGCCTCAAACACCTGCCGGTGTTGATGGTGACCGCAGAAGCCAAGCGCGACCAGATCATTGAAGCGGCTCAGGCCGGCGTCAATGGTTATGTCGTCAAGCCATTCACGGCTCAGGCGCTGAAAGAAAAGATCGACAAGATCTTTGAGCGCGTCAATAGCTGATGTATGCCGCGAGGGCTCTATGGAGAACAACGAAACGTCAATGGGCGAGTTTGAAGCGACCCTGAAAAAACACGCAAGCGAGCTCGTGACGAGCCTTGAAAAAGGCCGTTTCGGCGACGCTGTGCAACTGATCCATGAGCTTAACCAGGCTCGAGATCGTGGCCTGTATCAAGAAATCGGCAAGCTGACGCGCGAGCTGCACAGTGCGATCGTCAATTTCCAGATTGACCCGAACATGCCGCAAGCTGAAGAAGTGTCCCAGATCACGGACGCCACCGAACGCCTGTCGTATGTTGTCAGGCTCACGGAAGGTGCGGCTAACCGCACCATGGACCTGGTCGAGGAAAGTACTCCGCTGATGCACAGTCTGAACGACGAGGCCAAGGCCTTGAGTGCGGACTGGGGGCGTTTCATGCGGCGTGAAGTCAGCGCTGAAGAGTTTCGTGAACTGGCGCGCCGTGTTGATGGTTTCTTGACGCGCAGCGAAAAGGATACCCACCAGGTTTCCTCCAACCTCAACGACATTCTGCTGGCTCAGGACTTCCAGGACCTGACCGGCCAGGTGATCAAACGCGTGACGCAATTGGTCACTGAAGTCGAGAGCAATCTGCTCAAACTGGTGCTCATGGCCAGTCATGTAGACCGCTTTGCGGGCATCGAACACGACGACGAATCCATCCGCGCAGAAAAAGATCCACAAAAACATATCAAACAGGGTGAAGGTCCGCAGATTCATGCCGATAAACGGGAAGACGTTGTGTCCGGACAGGACGATGTAGACGATCTGCTATCGAGCCTGGGCTTCTAAGTCTGGTCTGTTGACGGTTAATTTTAGGGAGCACCCCAATGAGCTTCGGCGCCGATGAAGAGATCCTTCAGGATTTTCTGGTAGAGGCCGGCGAAATTCTGGAGCAGTTGTCTGAACAGTTGGTCGAGCTGGAAAGCCGACCGGATGACGCAGATCTGCTCAATGCAATTTTTCGCGGTTTTCACACTGTAAAAGGGGGCGCCGGCTTCCTCCAGCTCCATGAGCTGGTGGAGTGCTGCCACATCGCCGAGAACGTCTTCGACATCCTGCGCAAGGGTGAGCGTCGCGTAGACTCGGAATTGATGGACGTGGTCCTTGAAGCGCTGGATGCGGTCAATGCGATGTTCAGCCAAGTGCGTGAGCGCAGTGAAGTAACTCCGGCTACACCGGAATTGCTGGCTGCACTGGCGCGTCTGGCAGAGCCAGCATCGGCTGACGAAGCGCCTGCTGAAGTCGTGGAGGAGGCGCCGGTTGAAGTCGTCGCTGAAGCGCCTTCGGACGAGATCACCGATACCGAATTCGAAAACCTGCTTGATTCGCTCAATGCAGCCAAGGAGCCAGCAGCAGTTGCTGCAGCGCCGGCAGCGACAGGCGAAGCCGCAAGTGACGAAATCACCGACTCGGAATTCGAATCGCTGCTTGACCAGTTGCATGGCAAAGGTCAGTTTGCTCCTGACGTAGCACCTGCTGCCGCTCCGGTGGCTGCCGCGCCCGCTGGCAAGGCTGAAAGCGGTGACATCACCGACGATGAATTCGAAGCGTTGCTTGATCAGCTGCACGGCAAAGGTTCATTCGATGCTAACGGCGTTGCTGCCGCAGCCGCTCCAGCTCCGGCTCCGG
Source organism: Pseudomonas caspiana (assembly GCF_040224095.2). NCBI lineage: Bacteria > Pseudomonadati > Pseudomonadota > Gammaproteobacteria > Pseudomonadales > Pseudomonadaceae > Pseudomonas > Pseudomonas caspiana. Next base: position 1,770,796 of record NZ_CP167995.1, read on the forward strand.
CTCCTGCTGCCACTGCCTCTGCTGCATCGGCAGGCAAGGGCGATGAAATCACCGACAACGAATTTGAAGCGCTGCTTGATGAGCTGCACGGCAAAGGCAAGTTTGAGCCTGAAGTAGCCGCCAGTTCAGCAGCCGCTGCGGCAGTTGCTGCGCCCGCTAAAGCGGCAGCACCAGCGCCAGCAGCCAAGCCTGCTCCGGCCGCAGTTGCCAAACCAGCTGCTGCGCCAGCGCCCGCCAAAGCCGCTGCTCCTGCTCCTGCTCCTGCAGCGGTTAAAGCGGCTGCGCCACCTGCTGAAAAGCCGGTCGCATCCGAAGCCGAAACCACCGTTCGGGTCGACACTGCGCGCCTGGACGAGATCATGAACATGGTCGGCGAACTGGTGCTGGTGCGTAACCGTCTGGTGCGCCTGGGTCTTAATAGCGGCGACGAAGCCATGTCCAAGGCGGTTTCCAACCTTGATGTGGTAACGGCCGACTTGCAGACCGCGGTGATGAAGACCCGGATGCAGCCGATCAAGAAAGTGTTTGGCCGCTTCCCGCGACTCGTACGCGACCTGGCTCGTCAGCTCAAGAAAGAGATCAACCTGGAGCTGGTCGGTGAAGAGACCGATCTGGACAAGAACCTCGTAGAGGCGCTTGCCGATCCGCTGGTCCACTTGGTGCGCAACGCGGTCGACCACGGTGTCGAGACCCCGGAAGAGCGCGAAGCATCGGGCAAGCCTCGCGGCGGACGCGTTGTGCTGTCGGCCGAGCAGGAAGGCGATCACATCCTGTTGTCGATTTCCGATGACGGCAAGGGTATGGACCCTAACGTTCTGCGCTCCATTGCTGTGAAGCGTGGCGTGATGGACAAGGACGCTGCCGACCGCCTGAGCGATACCGACTGCTACAACCTGATTTTCGCGCCAGGCTTCTCGACTAAAACCGAGATTTCTGACGTATCGGGCCGTGGCGTGGGCATGGACGTGGTGAAAACCAAGATTGCTCAGCTCAACGGTACGATCAATATCTACTCGACCAAGGGGCAGGGGTCGAAGATTGTCATCAAGGTGCCGTTGACTCTGGCGATCATGCCGACCCTGATGGTAATGCTTGGCAACCAGGCTTTCGCCTTCCCGCTGGTCAACGTCAACGAGATCTTCCACCTTGACCTGTCGACCACTAACGTCGTCGATGGTCAGGAAGTCGTGATCGTTCGTGACAAGGCATTGCCGTTGTTCTACCTCAAGCGCTGGCTGGTCAGTTCTGCCGTTCACGAGGAGCAGCATGAAGGGCACGTGGTAATTCTTTCTGTTGGCACCCAGCGTATCGGCTTTGTCGTCGATCAGTTGGTGGGTCAAGAGGAAGTGGTTATCAAGCCGCTGGGCAAAATGCTGCAGGGAACGCCAGGCATGTCAGGCGCCACCATCACTGGTGACGGTCGCATTGCCTTGATCCTCGATGTGCCGAGTATGCTGAAGCGGTACGCTGCACGGCGTATCTGATTCTGGTGTCGCGGGCAGACAACTGCCCGTGACGCCTGGTCGGGCGGTGTCGAAACGCTGCGAATGGATGCGAAGGCAATAATAATGACGAGTCGCAGGCGCAGCTTGCACAAGCGCGTGTGCCTCGTGACTTTTTGAGGCGTGCTTCGGTCGGCCTTTTGTAGTCCCCCGAATCTCGTTTCAATGACGCGTCGCTAAGTCCAGTCGTTTCCGTGCGGCCTGTAATGGAGTGTTTATGGTAGTCAAGGTATTGGTGGTGGATGACTCCGGTTTCTTCCGCCGCCGCGTCACGGAAATTCTTTCTTCAGACCCAAATATCAAGGTTGTCGGTACCGCGAGCAACGGCAAGGAAGCGATTGATCTGGTGCTGTCGCTCAAGCCTGACGTGATTACCATGGACTACGAAATGCCAATGATGGATGGCATTACGGCCGTCCGCCAGATCATGCAGCGCAGTCCGACCCCGGTGCTGATGTTCTCCTCGCTCACTCACGAAGGTGCCCGCGTTACGCTGGATGCACTGGATGCGGGGGCAGTGGATTTCCTGCCCAAGAATTTCGAAGACATTTCGCGTAACCCGCAAAAGGTCAAACAACTGCTGTGCGAAAAAGTCCACAGCATCTCGCGCAGCAACCGCCGTGGCTTTGGCGGTTCGGCTCCGGCTCCGGCTGCTGCGCCTGCAGTGACACCGACCGTAGCTCCTGCTCCGGCTACCAGCAGAACTGCAAGCCCGGCCCCGGCGCCAGCGCGTACAACAACCCCGCGTACTGCGGCTGCGCCAGCTCCGGCCACTCCGGCTGCAAGCAGCTCGCACGGGCCGTTGTCGGGTACGCCCAAGCGCAAGGCCTACAAACTGGTCGCTATCGGCACATCGACCGGTGGCCCCGTCGCCTTGCAGCGTGTGTTGACGCAACTGCCGGCCAACTTTCCGGCACCTATCGTCCTGATTCAGCATATGCCCGCAGCCTTCACCAAGGCGTTCGCCGAGCGTCTGGACAAGCTGTGCAAGATCAGCGTCAAGGAAGCGGAGGATGGTGACATTCTGCGCCCAGGTCTGGCGCTGCTGGCACCTGGCGGTAAACAGATGATGATCGATGGCCGGGGGGCGGTGAAAATCCTTCCGGGTGACGAGCGTCTGAATTACAAACCTTGCGTGGATATCACGTTTGGTTCGGCTGCCAAATCCTACGGCGACAAAGTATTGGCAGTGGTGCTGACCGGTATGGGTGCTGACGGTCGCGAAGGTGCGCGTTTGCTCAAGCAGGGCGGTAGCAACGTCTGGGCTCAGGATGAAGCCAGCTGCGTGATCTATGGCATGCCAATGGCGATTGTCAAAGCTGACCTGGCAGATGCAATTTACAGTCTGGACGATATCGGCCGGCACCTGGTGGAGGCGTGCGTCTGATGGATGTTCTGAGTCTGATTGGTCTCATCCTCGCGTTTATTGCAATTGTCGGCGGTAACTACCTGGAAGGCGGGCATCTGTCCGCTTTGCTCAATGGTCCGGCGGCCTTGATTGTGATTGGCGGGACCCTGGCAGCTTCGATGCTGCAGGCGCCGATGAGCGCTTTCAAGCGAGCTATTCAGATCGGCGGCTGGATTCTGTTTCCACCGCGAATCGATCTGGCGGGCGGTATCGACCGGGTAGTCAACTGGAGCATGACCGCTCGCAAAGAAGGGCTGCTGGGGCTTGAGTCCGTTGCCGATGCCGAACCCGATACCTACTCCCGTAAAGGCTTGCAGCTGCTGGTCGACGGTGCCGAGCCGCAAGCTATTCGCAGCATCCTGGAAGTCGACTTCCTGACTCAGGAGCACCGCGATATTCAGGCGGCCAAGGTTTTTGAAAGCATGGGCGGCTACGCGCCGACCATCGGCATCATTGGTGCTGTCATGGGCCTGATCCATGTGATGGGCAACCTGGCCGATCCAAGTCAGCTGGGCAGCGGTATCGCGGTGGCCTTCGTGGCAACCATTTACGGCGTTGCCTCGGCCAACCTGATCCTGTTGCCAGTCGCTAACAAGCTCAAGGGCATCGCGTTGCGCCAGTCGCGTTATCGCGAAATGCTTCTCGAAGGTCTGCTGTCCATCGCCGAGGGTGAAAACCCGCGCTCCATCGAACTCAAGCTGCAAGGCTTCATGGAGTAATACGCATGGCTCGACGTCGTCGACCCGAAGAGCACGAAAATCACGAGCGCTGGCTGGTGTCCTACGCGGACTTCATCACGCTGCTGTTCGCGTTTTTCGTCGTGATGTATTCGATTTCGTCTGTCAACGAAGGCAAGTACAAGATCCTTTCTGAAGCGTTGGTCGGTGTATTCAACGACTCCGAGCGCAGCATGAAACCGATCCCGATCGGTGAGCAGCGTCCGTTGTCGGTCAAGCCGGCCGAACCCTTGGTCAAGGACAGTGAGCAAGTCGACGCCGGTATCGGCCAGAGCGAGACCGATCCGCTCAAGGAAATTGCCGATGAAGTACGCGCGGGTTTTGGCGACTTGATCAAGTCGAATCAGATGACCGTACGCGGCAATGAGCTGTGGATTGAAATCGAACTCAGTTCAGGCCTGTTGTTCGGCAGCGGCGATGCCATGCCCAGTGACAAAGCGTTCACGATCATTGAAAAAGTGGCGAGGATCATCAAGCCGTTCGACAACCCGATTCACGTCGAAGGTTTTACCGATGATCAGCCCATCAGCACTGCTCAATACCCGACTAATTGGGAGCTGTCTTCGGCGCGTTCGGCCAGTATCGTACGCATGCTCGCGATGGAAGGGGTCAATCCCTCCCGCCTGGCGTCCGTAGGGTACGGCGAGTTTCAGCCGGTAGCCTCCAATGCCACCGTTGAAGGCCGTGGCCGCAACCGCCGGGTCGTACTGGTGATCTCGCGCAATCTGGATGTGCGTCGCAGTTTGACCTCCACCGGCTCGGCCAATGCACAACCGGACGCCGCCATGCGCCGTGCTGGCACACAAACTGCACCTGCGCCTGTCAACCCGGCGGTGCGCAGCAATACCGTCAATTCTTCGTCACCCGTACGATAGTCGTTTCTCGGTATGGCCACCGCCATGGCGGGAGGAAGAGCACACATGAGAGTCTGGGCAGTAGCCAATCAAAAAGGTGGTGTCGGTAAAACCACTTCCACCATCGCGTTAGCCGGGCTGTTGGCCGAGGCGGGCAAGCGCGTGGTCGTGGTCGATCTGGATCCCCATGGCTCAATGACCAGTTATTTCGGTCACGACCCTGACAGCCTGGAACACAGTGTCTACGACCTGTTTTTGAACAAGGGCAGCATTCCTGACGGCTTGCCAGGTCAGTTACTGTTACCCACCAGCGACCAGCGTATTTCGCTGCTGCCGTCGAGTACTGCGCTGGCGACGCTTGAGCGCCAGACGCCCGGTCAGAATGGCCTGGGTCTGGTCATCGCCAAAAGCCTGGCGCAGCTTTGGCAGGAATTCGACTACGCGTTGATCGACAGCCCTCCGTTGTTGGGCGTGTTGATGGTCAACGCCTTGGCGGCCAGTCAGCAACTGGTAATCCCGGTGCAAACCGAGTTCCTGGCCGTTAAAGGCCTGGAGCGTATGGTCAACACCTTGGCGATGATCAACCGTTCACGCAAAACGCCGCTGCCGTACACCATCGTGCCGACACTGTTCGATCGGCGTACCCAGGCGTCCATGGGCACCCTGAAATTCCTGCGCGACAGTTTCCCCGAGCACGTCTGGAAAGCCTACGTGCCGGTGGATACCCGTTTGCGCGATGCCAGCCGCAAGGGTGTCACGCCTTCGCAGTTCGATAACAAAAGTCGCGCAGTGCTGGCCTATCGCGCTTTGCTCAAGCATTTACTGTCCGAACAACTCATGGCGCAGGTGGCCTGACATGAGCGTGTCGTCTTTATTTGCAGCAGGTACGCAGAACCATTCAAGTCGGGGCTTACATTGGCCGATAACTCTTTCAAGCGGTAATCGCGTTAATCATTGTGTGGCACCTGTATGAACCTGAACCGGCCTGTAGAGATAGCAACACGACCGCAGTTAGCCCTGCAGTCTTATCTGGATGCGCTGCTTCAGGACGCCACCGAAGATTTGCCCGAAGTATTGCCAGCTCAAGCGCAGCTCTCGGCCGAAGATGACTTTGAAGCGGCGGTGCGCGAGGAGCAGGAGCATGACAAGCGCATGCAGGCTCTGGCGACACCGATCGCCGTCGCCGTGGCCGCACCTGCGCCTGTTGCTGTACCGGTCGCTGTCGCTGCACCTGTGGCGGTGCCGGTTGCCGCGCCAGTGGTGGCACGGGTTGAAGTTGAAGTGGTGCCGCAAGTTGTAGAAGTGGTTCAGGTGCCTGAGGTCGAGTTGATCGAGCCGGTCGCCGAGGTTCATCTGGCTACTGCTCAACGCACACCAACGCCGCCGCCTGCCAGCGACGGTCGGCCAGCCTGGGCAGAGGAGCCGTTTGAATGCCTGCTGTTTGATGTGGCCGGTCTGACGCTGGCGGTACCGCTGGTTTGCCTGGGGTCGATTTATCCTTTGGCCGGGCATGATTTGACGCCGCTTTTTGGCCAACCGGAATGGTTCCTCGGAATCCTGCCGAGCCAGAGCGGTAACCTGAAAGTCCTGGATACGGCGCGCTGGATCATGCCGGATCGCTACCGCGATGACTTCCGTCAGGGCTTGCAGTATGTAATTTCGGTTCAGGGTTATGAGTGGGGATTGGCCGTACATCAGGTCAGCCGTTCGCTACGCCTTGACCCAAAAGAGATCAAATGGCGTACCCAGCGAGGGCAGCGTCCCTGGTTGGCGGGCACAGTGATAGAGCACATGTGCGCCTTGCTGGATGTTTCAGAGTTGGCCGAGCTGATTGCCAGTGGCGCGGTCAAGCAGATGCACAAAACCAGATAATCAAGAGGGGGCGTACAGCACGCCTCCTGCACAGCACACACGCGAGGGGTTGGGGTTATGAAGAAGTCGTCCGCACAAGGTTCCGAAGATCCTATTCTGCAGTGGGTTACTTTCCGCCTGGATAACGAGTCTTACGGCATCAACGTGATGCAGGTTCAGGAAGTGCTGCGCTATACCGAGATCGCCCCCGTACCGGGCGCCCCAAGCTACGTGCTGGGCATCATCAACCTGCGCGGTAACGTTGTGACCGTAATCGACACGCGTCAGCGTTTTGGTCTGGCACCGGTTGAAGTCAGTGACAACACACGTATCGTGATCATCGAAGCCGACAAGCAAGTGGTCGGTATTCTGGTCGACAGCGTTGCTGAAGTGGTTTACCTGCGTCAGTCTGAGGTGGAAACTGCGCCTAACGTGGGCAACGACGAATCCGCCAAATTCATTCAGGGCGTCTGCAACAAGAACGGCGAGCTGTTGATCCTTGTTGAACTGGACAAGATGATGTCCGAAGAAGAGTGGTCCGAGCTGGAGAACATCTGATTGATTCTTGAGGTAGCTGTCATTTTCCTGGGGATTCTCTGGGTAGTGACCCTGGGTTTGTTCATCATGCACACCAAGCGCCAGCGTCAACTCGACCTTAAACGGGAAGAGATTGACGCTTTGCGTGACCAGCGCTTCCGGGAACTGGCCAGGCGGGTGGATCATTTCCAGAGTGGTACCGTCAAGATGGGTGAGGCCCTGCACGAGCTGCGGGCGATTGTCGGGCCTCTGCCCGACAAACTCACTGCGTTGGAGCAGCGTGATCCATCAACCCTGTCGTTCGCCCAGGCCGCACGCCTGGTCGGTATGGGGGCCAGCGTCGACGAACTTACCCAGGCCTGTGGTTTGACTCAGGCAGAGGCTCAGTTGATGAGCAAGCTGCATAGTCATAATCAGGGGTAATCGAGGCGCACTTCAAAACTGTAGGAGCGCACGAGCAACGCGAGGCCGCGATAGCGGTTTACCTGACACACCGCCATCGCGGCCTCGCGGTGCCCGTGCGCTCCTACAGAACCGGTTTTCGCTGCCTGCATCAACCTCTCAAATCTTTGTTGCCTATACCGACTCCATCGCGAGCAAGCTCACTCCTACAGGGGAATGCGTTCTGCTGTAGGAGTGAGCTTGCTCGCGATGGCTGTGTGGCAGGCGGCGTAGATTCAGCTGATTCAGCGCAGACCCATTACCACTTCGGCGTAATATCCCGCTCCACCGGCGGCGCATCCGGATCCTGACCCACCGGAAACTTGCCCTTCAAATGCCATGCAAAAGCAATGATCTCCGCGATGGTGCGATACAGCGGCTCTGGAATGCTGTCACCCAACTCCATGCGCGCCAGTAACTTGACCAGTTCGGCATTCTCATAAATCGGCACTTCATATTCCCGGGCAATCGCCAGAATAGCTTCGGCCAGTTGGTCATCACCTTTGGCGCTCAAGGTCGGAGTGTGGGTGCCGTCGTAAGTCAGCGCTATGGCCTGACGAGGGTTTTGGTCCGGTGTGCTCATCAGGCGTTCTCGTCGATCCAGCGTTGTTGAAGGGTCGTGCGCGGTCCCTGCGGTGGTACGCCCTGACTGCAGGCCAACTCACCGACTTCCAGGCCGACTGCAATCAACCGCTCGCGCAAGTAGGCCAGCTCACTGTTGATCAACTCTGCACTGTCGGCGCGCTCGGCCCAGAGCTGGCTTGATAACTTGCCCCTGAGCAGTTGCGCCTGAACCTGAAGCGCTCCAAGCGGCGACAGGTCAAAAGCCAAGTCAATCTTCCAGAGCTTATCCCGGACCTCCTTTGGCTCGCTATCGTCCTTGTCCTTGCTGTTTTCTTTCTCTGGCGTGTCTTCGCGCTGCACCTTGACCTGCATCGGCACGATTTCGTGGCCGTTACGCATGGGGATTTCCAGCTGCCAGGTGGTTTGCTGCTTACCGTCTGCGTTAATCCGTGTCTGTTCAAGGCTCGCCAGTTGATGGCTTTGCACACGCGAAACAGCCGCTGCGGCGAATTTGAGCAGGATTTCCAGATCGTCTTCTTTGCCGCCTTTTACGGCTCGCGAAGGCAATGGGAAGTGGATCGGCAGTGGCGGCGGCGCAACGAGCCCCATCGTTCCGAGGGCGCTGCGCAGAACGCCAGGCATCGTGCGGGTCAGCATATTGGACGCAGCGGCTGCGTCGTAGCTGGTATTGGCGGGCAAACCGGGCAGCAACTGAGCAATAACCTGCATCAGGTTGGCCTTCATGTCTGGCATCGCCATCGGATTCAGGCCGCTCATTAGTTTGGCTTCCATGAACAGGCCGCTGGCATTGATCGCCTGCGCAACGACGCGCGGATTGCTCATCTGCTCGATGTCCGGCAAGTCCGCCAACAGCTGCTGAATGCTTGCCTGTAACGGCGTAGAGGGTGCCGGTGCTGCAGAAGATGCCGACATCGGCGGCTGAAGATTACGCAGCGCATTGATCAGGACGTCCAGCGAGCCCTGACGATTTTGCTGGGTAGTGAGCTGCTGAGTCACCGCCAATTGATCGAGGTTGTCGGGCAGCGGCACAAAGTTAAGGCTTTGGCTGCCTTGCACCTGAGCGCTCAGCAATGCACCGGGTCGCAGTGGCTGGGGGCTTTCTATACTCAGGCTGGTTCCTGCCAGGGTGGTATTGAGCAGAATCACGATAGACCGGTAGAGCGCCGGGGCAGATGGGGCACCGGGCAAAGCGGGGGCCGTGGGCACGCCGGATTGCGGTGCGCCCTGGCCGGTCAATTGGCTCACGGCGTTGGCGACCACCTGAGTGGTCAGCACCCTGGCTTGTAGCAGCGTGCCTTGCGGTAGCTGTTCGGTGTCGATACTGGTTTGTAGATTATTCAGAGCCGTATTGACCTGCTGCAGGCTCATGGTCAGCGAATTGGGTGAAGCTTGCGAGACTGACAGCGTGGTCCCGGGTGTGAGGGGGAGCGGGCTGGTAACGTTGACGCTGGTCTGCAAGCCGTTGCTCAGGGCCAGTTTGATCAGCAATTGGAAGTTCTGCTGCAACTGTTTGAGGGTAATCACCTCGGCTTCGACAGTCTCTCCCGGCTTTATAAGATTTTCCAGCGGCTGCAGCAGTTGAAGCACTTGAGCCGGGGAAAGACCCGCGCGTCCCAAGGCTGCTGCAGCGGTTGTCGGTTGGAGGCTGGTGATGTCACCTGTCATGGAATCGCGACCTGTTGAAAATGCCCTCTGGTGGCAGACATGCCATGTATAATGCGGCCCGCCTTAACGGCCTGCCGATACACGTGAAGTTGACAGTGTAACGGCTGTTTTAAAGCTGACTTGAACAGCCATTTCTTCAGACCGCACCTTCTTCACTGTGTTCTGATGCGACTACGCAGCACCGGGAACCCTGGATGATTCGTTCCATACCTCTTCTGCAAGCCTGCGACCTGGCGTGTGAACGCGACTGGCGGATGCTTTTCGAGCACCTTGATGTGCAAGTGCATGCCGGTGACATGTTGCAGATCAGCGGTCCCAACGGGAGCGGCAAGACCAGCTTGTTGCGCTTGCTTTCGGGGCTCATGCAGCCGACTTCCGGACAGGTACTCGTCAACGGTTTGCCGTTAAGCGAGCAGCGTGTCGAGCTGGCGCGCAATTTACTGTGGATCGGCCATGCTGCCGGCATCAAGGATTTACTCACGCCGGTAGAAAATCTTGCGTGGCTTTGCGCACTGCATCGTCCAGTCGAATCAGCGGCCATCTGGCAAGCACTCGAGGCTGTCGGGCTACGCGGATTCGAGGATGTACCTTGCCATACGTTGTCCGCCGGGCAACAGCGGCGCGTCGCGCTGGCGCGTTTGTATCTGGACAGCCCGCCGATCTGGATCCTCGACGAGCCGTTCACTGCCCTGGACAAGCAAGGTGTCGCGCAACTGGAAGAACATCTGGCCGGGCACTGCGAGCGAGGCGGGATGATCGTGTTGACCACTCACCACACCTTGAGCCGCATACCGGCCGGTTACCGCGATATTGATCTGGGGCAATGGGCCGTATGAGTCATGTGTTTACCCTGCTGGTTGCGCGCGAGGCACGCTTGCTGTTCAGGCGTCCCGCCGAGCTGGCCAACCCGTTAGTGTTTTTTGCCATTGTCATAGCCCTGTTCCCGCTGGCCGTCGGCCCGGAGACACAGCTGTTGCAAACCTTGTCTCCGGGGTTAGTGTGGGTCGCTGCATTGTTATCGGTTCTGCTCTCGCTGGACGGCCTGTTTCGAAGTGATTTCGAAGACGGTTCACTGGAGCAATGGGTGCTGTCCTCGCATTCGCTGGCGCTGCTGGTTCTGGCCAAAGTGCTGGCACATTGGACCTTTTCCGGTCTGGCACTGGTATTGTTGGCGCCGCTGCTGGCCTTGATGCTCGGTTTGCCGACGCAGTGCCTGCCTGTTTTGTTGCTGTCACTGCTGCTCGGGACGCCGGTATTGAGTCTGCTCGGTGCAGTAGGCGCGGCATTGACGGTGGGCTTGAAGCGCGGCGGCTTGCTGTTGGCCCTGTTGATCCTGCCGTTGTACATCCCGGTTCTGATTCTGGGGAGTGGCGCTCTACAAGCGGCACTGCAAGGTATGCCTGCGACCGGCTACCTGCTCTGGCTCGGCAGCCTGACCGCCCTGGCGGTCACCCTGACACCCTTTGCAATAGCCGCTGGCCTGAAGATCAGCGTCGGCGAATAATTGAGGTTATGCCTGACTAAGCGGTTCAGTCAGCAGCAAACCCGAGCGACACCGTGAGAAGGCAGCTTGATGAAAGGCAGCGTAATGAAAGACAACGCTAAACGCGGGTTGAGTTGGGCATGGTTCCACAAGCTCGGCTCACCTAAATGGTTTTACGGCATCAGCGCACGCCTGCTGCCCTGGTTGAGTATTGCCGCGGTGTTGCTGATCGGCATCGGCGTCGTCTGGGGCCTGGCCTTTGCGCCGCCCGATTACCAGCAAGGCAATAGCTTCCGGATCATCTATATCCATGTGCCCGCGGCGATGCTCGCCCAGTCCTGTTACGTGATGCTGGCGGTCTGCGGTGTAGTCGGGCTGGTGTGGAAGATGAAGCTGGCCGACGTTGCCCTGCAAAGCGCGGCACCCATTGGCGCCTGGATGACCGCCCTGGCGCTGGTCAGTGGCGCCATCTGGGGCAAACCGACCTGGGGTTCATGGTGGGTCTGGGATGCGCGCCTCACCTCAATGCTGATTCTGCTGTTTCTATACTTCGGTCTGATTGCCCTGGGCAACGCCATCAGTAATCGTGACAGCGCCGCCAAGGCCTGTGCTGTGCTGGCCATTGTGGGTGTGATCAATATTCCAATCATCAAGTATTCGGTGGAGTGGTGGAACACCCTCCATCAAGGCGCAACGTTCAGCCTGACCGAAAAACCGGCCATGCCCGCCGAAATGTGGCTGCCGCTGCTGTTCACGGTGCTGGGGTTCTATTGCTTCTTCGGCGCGGTGCTACTGCTGCGCATGCGGCTTGAAGTGCTCAAGCGTGAGGCGCGCGCCAGTTGGGTCAAGGCCGAGGTGCTCAAGTCCCTGGGTCAATCGCCAGCCAAGGGGGAGGCACAATGAAATTTGATTCATTCGGCGAATTTCTGGCCATGGGTCATCATGGTCTGTTCGTCTGGTCGGCCTATGGCATCTGTTTCATGGTGCTGGCGATCAATGTGGCGTTGCCGTTGCTGGCACGTCGGCGTTACCTGCAACAAGAGGCGCGTCGCCTGCGCTGGGAGAAACAAAAGTGAATCCGCTGCGTAAAAAGCGCCTGTTGATCATCGTTGCGATTCTCGCCGGTGTCAGCATCGCCGTCACTCTGGCCTTGAGTGCTCTGAAAGAGAACATCAACCTGTTTTACACCCCGACCCAGATCGCCAACGGCGAAGCGCCGCTGGATACCCGTATTCGTGCGGGCGGTATGGTGGAAAAAGGCTCTTTGCAGCGTTCCACCGACTCGCTGGACGTGAAGTTCGTCGTTACCGATTTCAACAAGGCGGTGACCATCACCTATCGCGGCATCCTGCCGGATCTGTTCCGCGAAGGGCAGGGCATTGTTGCTCTTGGCAAGCTCACCGCAGACGGCGTGGTCGTCGCCGATGAAGTGCTGGCCAAGCACGATGAAAAGTACATGCCGCCGGAAGTCACCAAGGCGCTCAAGGAAAGCGGTCAACCCGCCCCGATTTCCTCAACACCATCGAAGCAGGGCTGATCATGATTCCTGAACTCGGCCATCTGGCCATGATTCTGGCGCTTTGCTTCGCCGTCGTGCAGGCCTGCGTGCCGTTGGTTGGCGCGTGGCGTGGCGACCGGCTGTGGATGGGCCTGGCGCAACCGGCTGCCTGGGGGCAATTCAGTTTTCTGGTCTTCGCCTTTGGTTGCCTGACTTACGCCTTCATGACCGACGACTTTTCCGTGGCTTATGTCGCTGAAAACTCCAATAGCGCCTTGCCCTGGTACTACAAGTTCAGCGCAGTCTGGGGTGCACACGAAGGCTCGTTATTGCTCTGGGCTTTGATTCTTGGTGCCTGGACCTTCGCCGTTTCAGTATTTTCCCGACAGTTGCCGCAAGTGATGCTGGCCCGAGTGCTGGCCGTCATGGGCATGATCAGCGTTGGTTTCATGCTGTTTCTGATTCTGACCTCTAACCCGTTTTCGCGGATCCTGCCGCAAGTGCCCGCCAACGGCCGCGACCTGAATCCGCTGCTGCAGGATATCGGCCTGATCGTCCATCCGCCGATGCTCTACATGGGCTATGTCGGTTTCTCGGTGGCGTTCGCATTTGCCATCGCCGCCTTGTTGGGAGGACGGCTTGATGCTGCATGGGCACGTTGGTCACGTCCATGGACTATCGTCGCCTGGGCATTCCTGGGGATTGGTATCACCCTGGGATCATGGTGGGCCTATTACGAGCTTGGCTGGGGCGGCTGGTGGTTTTGGGACCCGGTAGAAAATGCCTCGTTCATGCCATGGCTGGTTGGCACTGCGCTGATTCACTCCCTGGCCGTGACCGAAAAGCGTGGCGTTTTCAAAAGCTGGACGGTATTGCTGGCCATCGCTGCGTTTTCCCTGAGCCTGCTGGGGACATTCCTGGTCCGTTCCGGCGTGCTGACCTCGGTGCATGCTTTCGCATCCGATCCCGAGCGCGGCGTGTTCATCCTGATCTTCCTGCTGTTCGTGGTCGGCGGTTCCCTGACCCTGTTTGCCTTCCGTGCGCCTGTGGTCAAAAGCCACGTTGGCTTCGGCCTGTGGTCCCGGGAAACACTGCTGCTGGGCAACAACCTGGTGCTGGTGGTGGCTGCATCGATGATTTTGCTCGGCACGCTGTACCCACTGGTCCTTGATGCCATGAGTGGCGCGAAGATGTCGGTCGGCCCGCCTTATTTCAACGCGCTGTTCGTACCGTTGATGGGCTTGCTCATGGCGGTCATGGCGATTGGTGTGCTGGTGCGCTGGAAAGATACTCCAGTCAAATGGCTGGCCAGCATGCTCGCGCCGGTACTGATCGGAAGTGCTGTGCTGGCGGTCATTGCCGGTTTTGCCATGGATGATTTCCACTGGGCGGTCATGGCCACTTTCATGCTGGCTGCCTGGGTGTTGCTGGCGGGTGTTCGCGATCTGTTGGACAAGACCCGCCACAAAGGTTTGATTAAAGGCTCACGCAGTCTGACCCGCAGTTACTGGGGTATGCAGCTCGCCCATATCGGCATTGCGGTGTGCGCTCTGGGCGTGGTGCTGTCCAGCCAGAACAGTGCCGAGCGCGATTTGCGTCTGTCTCCGGGTGAATCCATGGAACTGGGCGGTTACACGTTCGTGTTCGAAGGTGCCCGGCATTATCAGGGCCCCAACTTCACGTCGGATCGCGGCACCGTTCGCGTGCTTGAGGGCGGTAAGCTAGTGACCATCCTGCATCCTGAAAAACGCCTTTACACCGTACAGCAATCGATGATGACTGAAGCCGGTATCGACGCTGGTTTTACTCGAGATCTGTATGTGGCCATGGGCGAGCCGCTGGGCGATGGCGCCTGGGCGGTGCGGGTCCACGTCAAACCGTTCGTGCGCTGGATCTGGTTCGGCGGCCTGATCACCGCATTGGGTGGCGTACTGGCAGCGATGGACAAGCGTTATCGGGTCAAAGTCAAAAGCAAGGTACGTGATGCCTTGGGCCTGGAGGCTGCGGTATGAGGCGCTGGATGATGCTGTTGCCGCTGGCGCTGTTCCTTGGCGTTGCGGTGTTTCTCTATCGCGGTCTGTATCTGGACCCGGCCGAGCTGCCCTCGGCGCTGATCGACAAGCCGTTCCCGGAGTTCTCCCTGCGTGATGTGCAAAGCGACCGGATCATCACCCGTGCCGACCTGCTGGGCAAACCGGCATTGGTCAATGTCTGGGGGACCTGGTGCGTCGCGTGTCGGGTCGAACATCCGGTGCTTAACAAACTGGCGCAGCAGGGCGTGGTGATCTACGGCATCAACTACAAGGACGTCAATGCAGACGCCTTGAAGTGGCTCAAGGATTTCCATAATCCGTACCAGTTGAACATCCGAGATGACGAAGGCAGCCTCGGTTTGAACCTGGGTGTTTATGGAGCACCGGAAACCTTCCTGATCGACAGCAAAGGCATCATTCGCCACAAGTTTGTCGGTGTTGTCGACGAAACCGTTTGGCGTGAACAGCTGGCAGGCTTGTATCAGGGCCTTGTAGATGAGGCGCGTCAATGAAGCGTTTTATAGCCGCAGCTGCTTTCAGCCTGGGCATTATCAGCGTGGCCCACGCCGCCATCGACGCCTATGAGTTTCGTGACGACGCTGAACGCGCACGCTACGCCGAGTTGACCAGAGAACTGCGTTGCCCCAAGTGCCAGAATCAGGACATCGCCGACTCCAACGCGCCGATCGCTGCTGACCTGCGCAAGGAAATCTTCCGCATGCTTGGCGAAGGGCAGACCAATCAGCAGATTATTGACTTCATGGTCGACCGCTACGGCGATTTTGTGCGCTACAAGCCTGCCTTGACCGCCAAAACCTGGCTGCTGTGGTTCGGGCCAGCCGGGTTGCTGGTGGGCGGAATGGTTGTGATAGGTGTGATTGTCGTGCGTCGTCGTGGCCAAGGCCGCGAGGAAAACGATGCGCTTTCCGACGGGGAGCGTCAGCGCCTCGCAAATCTGCTGGATAAAAACCGCGAATGATTGATTTCTGGCTAGCTGCCGGCCTGCTGTTGCTGGTGGCCATGAGTTTCCTGCTGATCCCCGTCCTGCGTGGTCGTCGCGCGCAAAGTGAAGAAGATCGCACCGCGCTCAACGTTGCCCTGTATCAGGAGCGCGTCGCTGAACTGCAAGGTCAGCAAGAGGAGGGCGTGCTGACCTCGACGCAAATGGACAGCGGTCGCGCCGAAGCGGCCCGTGAGTTGCTGGCAGACACCGAGGGCGCTGAACCATTGCGTACCTCGCGTCTTGGCAAGACTTTGCCATTGCTGGCCGCGTTTATGGTGCCTTTGATGGGCATCGCTCTCTATATGCATTTTGGCGCCAGCGACAAAGTCGAACTGACCCGTGAGTTCGCCCAGCCACCCGGTTCAATTGCAGAGATGACCAACCGCCTGGAGCGTGCCGTCAAAGCTCAGCCGGATTCAGCCGAAGGCTTGTACTTCCTGGCGCGCACTTATATGGCTCAAGACCGACCGGCCGATGCCGCCGCGATGTTCGAGCGTGCAGTCGCCCTGGCAGGGCGGCAGGCCGAATTACTAGGCCAGTGGGCCCAGGCGTTGTACTTCGCCAACGGCAAAAAATTCAGCCCGCAGGTGCAGGCACTGACCAACGAAGCGTTGCAGGCCGATCCAAAAGAAGTCACCAGTCTGGGGCTGTTGGGGATTGCCGCCTTTGAAAGCCAGCATTATCAGCAGGCCGTAGATTACTGGAAGCGCCTGTTGGCTGTGCTGCCTGCACAGGATCCATCGCGGCAAGCACTGGAAGGCGGCATTGCCCGCGCTACTGAAAAGCTCGCTGAAAGCGGTGGCAAGGTTGAACAGCCTGCGGCGGCTGTCATTAAAACGGCGTCGATCAAAGTGCGTGTCGATCTGGCCGCTGACCTGAAAGCCAAAGTCGCGCCGGGTGACAGCGTATTCATCTTCGCTCGCGCGGTGGGTGGCCCTCCGGCGCCATTGGCGGTAAAACGAGTGACCGTGGCTGACTTGCCCACTGAGGTCGAACTGGGCGATGCCGACGCGATGATGCCGCAGCTGAAACTGTCGAACTTTCCGGAAGTCCAACTCGTGGCGCGGATATCCCGTGCAGGTCAGCCGACCACAGGCGAGTGGATCGGCCGCAGCAAGCCACTGTCGAGCAATACTACGGCCTTGCAGGCACTGACCATCGACAGCCCTGATCAGTAGAGAGCACGCTTATGTACCGCGCAGCCGCACGTATTACGTTATTGGGTCTGGTTATGGGCTTGAGCGCTTGCGCGGTTCAGCCCACAGGACCGCGCAGCCAGGAACCGATCCCGACGCTGCCCGGCAAGTCGCAGCCAGGCACGCCGAGCACGCCAGCACCCACGCCTGCCCCGAAAGCTCCGGCAGCCGGCCCGAAAACTTCCAGCAACTTCGCCCCGCCACCGGGTGGCAACAGCCACTGGGATGCGCGCCTGGGTGTGCACGTACTGGATGACGAGAAAGACACCTTCTACCGCCAGCGCACCTACTACCGCTGGAACAACGGCTGGACCTGGTCAACGGGCCGTAATGGACCATGGCAGGAGACGGATTCCAGCGGTGTGCCAGCAGGGTTGGGTAAGCAGTTCGGGAATTGAGGCGGATTGGATTCTGTTCCCCCTGTAGCACCTAACTTGTTGGCGAGACAATAGTGCCGGCAAGTTATGATTATCGTCCATCTGCACCCTCTCCAATAAGTTGGCTTCTATGGGGCAGCTAAGTTTCTTCAGGCAAAAAAATCGGCGATCCAAAGGTCGCCGTTCTTTTGCCTCAAAATTATTAAAATAAAAAGCCTACGTTTTTTTCAGTCTTTTCCTACTTTATTTTTAATATGCATGAGGCGATAGAAGTATAAAATACTTCTTCTTTGTCGTGCAGTTGTTGTGGTTTGGAGTTTCATATGAAGTATCTGGTCGGTGCTTTTTTTGTTCTGTATTGCTCTGCCAATGTATTCGCGAGCGGTTGTGGGTACTCAGCAGCCCAAGCCAGAACTCTTATCTACCAAAAGGGAGCGTTTCTACCCGTTTTCTTTTCCCGTTATCAGCTGGATCTACCTGGCCCCCCACACGCTTTTGTTAGCGGTGAAGGGTTTGTCGCGGCTTATCCCAATAAAAACTACGTTGGTATACAGCGCCTTGATACAGGCAAGATGGCTGATTCCTTGGCTAGGCTGAGTAAAAATTTAACCGCTGTTTCTGATTTTTATCGGTTAATTTACGGCGCTTCTCCGCCTCTGGAGATCACTGTTGATCCCCAGGAACAGAGCTTGCAGCGACGTCTTTTGAAACTTGACTGCATGTCTGACGTTATTTTCTTTCAACAGAGTGATATCCAGGTCATTTTTCATGGCGCTAGAGAGGACGCCGACTTTCATAAAATAATGCTTCTGGATGGCGATGACGTCGAACTCATCACCGTGCGAGGCAGTAGAGAAATTGCAATGCAGATAGTGGCTAGTATTAAACGGAGGTTGTAGATGTACGAAATGGACCACAAGGATAAAGAAATACTGCGCGAGGTTTTGGTTAAATGGTACGGGCCGCAGGCCAATGGCTGGGAAATGAATAGTGCTGTGCTGCGTGTGGTCTTGAAGATGGTTGGTGAGATACAGAGCTGTACCTCAGTCATGCATCTGGTTCCTACGCCTATGACGTTTGGAAATCAATATACGCAGTTGGCCAAAGGATATTTGACAAAGATACTAGGGGTTTTGCGAGATAACTCACAGGTGTATTTGAGTTGCGCAAGAGCGACTATTTTGGGTTACAAGACTGAAGTTGCTATCGCTGCAATGGGTCTCTGATTTGACATCTTTTCTTTAAAAGCTGTCGAAGGCTGCGAAAGGTGGCGTGTCAGCATGATGCTACCGCTGTGTCGCGGTGTTTGGAGGCTCCAGGTTTCGTGTGAGCTGCGTTACCCTATGAAGATTGGCGACCCGAAGGTCGCCGTTTTTCATTTCAAACCAGCCCAATCATTTGCCGGTATAGATCTGATCAAACACCCCACCATCAGCGAAGTGGGTTTTCTGCACAGTGCGCCAGTCGCCGAAGGTTTTCTCTACTGAGAGGAAATCGACTTTCGGGAAGCGGTCGGTATATTTCGCCAGTACTTTTGGATCACGCGGGCGCAAGTAGTTGGCGGCGGCGATTTCCTGGGCTTCTGGGGACCACAGGTACTTCAGGTATTCCTCGGCAGCGGCGCGGCTGCCTTTCTTCTCGACGACTTTGTCGACCACGCTGACAGGCGGTTCGGCTTCAGCTGAGACGCTCGGGTAAACCACTTCGAACTGATCACGACCGAATTCGCGGGCAATCATTTCTGCTTCGTTTTCGAAAGTAACCAGCACGTCACCAATCTGGTTGGTCATGAACGTGGTGGTAGCGCCGCGGCCGCCGGTGTCCAGCACGGGTACGTGTTTGAACAGGTCGCCGACGAACTTCCTGGCAGCGGCTTCATCACCACCGTTTTTCAGGGTATAGCCCCATGCCGACAGATAGGTGTAACGGCCGTTACCCGAAGTTTTCGGGTTAGGCACGATAACTTCTACGCCGTCCTTGACCAGGTCGTTCCAGTCTTTCAAGGCTTTAGGGTTGCCCTTGCGGACGATAAATACGGTGGCCGAAGTGAACGGTGCGCTGTTGTTTGGCAGGCGCGTGACCCAGTTCTTCGGGACCAGTTCGCCGTTATCTGCCAAAGCATTGATGTCGGTGGCCATGTTCATGGTGATCACGTCGGCTGGCAGGCCGTCGATGACTGAGCGGGCTTGTTTACTGGAGCCGCCGAACGACATCTGCACGGCGATGTTTTCTTTATGCTCGGCTTGCCAGTGTTTCTGGAACGCAGCGTTGTAGTCCTTATAGAAGTCACGCATTACGTCATACGACACGTTGAGCAAGGTCGGGGCGGCCTGGGCCGCGCTGCCGAAAGCCAGTCCAGCGGCGAGTAACGAAGCGGCGAAAAGTCTGTTCACTGCGCATTCCTTTTTTGTGGTGGGTCATGCTACTGAGTTTAATAGCACTGAGTTGATGGCTTAATGCTGGCGACTATAGCCGGGCAGCATTAGGCGTTTAAAGATTTAAAAAGCATTTGCTTATGCTTTATTTTCCACGCGGGGGAAAAGTGCGTTGCCGCAGCGTGAGCAAAAGGCGGCGCCGTGTTCGTGATTATTCTTCGAGCACACCGGGCAATCGTGTTTCAGCTGTTCGCCACGCATGGCAGTGGCCAGCTCGGCGGTGAAGATTCCTGTGGGCACCGCGATGATCGAGTAACCGGTGATCATCACCAGCGCCGAGAGCATCTGGCCGATAGCGGTCTTGGGCACAATGTCGCCATAGCCCACGGTGGTCAGCGTCACGACTGCCCAATAGATGCCTTTCGGGATGCTGGTAAAACCGTGCTCGGGACCTTCAATCACATACATCAGTGTGCCAAACACAACCACCAGCGTAGACACGCTGACCAGAAACACGATGATCTTCTGTTTACTGCCGCGCAGTGCCGCCAGCAGGTAATTGGCTTGCTTCAGGTACGGGCTGAGTTTGAGCACCCGGAAAATCCGCAACATGCGGATTACACGCACGATCAACAGGTACTGCGCATCGCTGTAATAGATCGCGAGGATGCCAGGCACGATCGCCAGCAGGTCTACCAGGCCATAGAAGCTGAAGGCGTATTGCAGTGGTCGCGGTGAGCAGTACAGACGCAGCGCATATTCGATGATGAATACGGCGGTGAATCCCCACTCGGCATAGGCGAGCCAATCGCCATAGCCTTCGTGTGCGGCGGGAATGCTGTCGAGCACGACGACAATCAGACTGCAGAGGATGACCACCAGCAGCGTCTTGTCGAAGCGTCGTCCGGCCGGGGTATCGTTCTGGAAGATGACAATGCGTAACTGTTCGCGGCGACTGATGGTGCTGTCCATGGTGGTTTCCGAATTCAAGATCGGAGCAGTCTACGCAATTTCCGGATTTGAATTGTACTGCTGGTCTGCACATTCCGCAGGAGCTGCCGAGGGCTGCGAAATCAGTGTGCCAGAATGGCCGGTTTCGCAGCCTTCGGCAGCTCCTGCAGGTTGTATATGTTTAGACCCTGAACTGCCTCAACAGCCCATTCAACTGTTCGCTCATTTCCCGCAAGTGAACGCTTGCTTCCGTCGACTGTTCTGCTGCGATGGCAGTGCTCTGCGAGAGTTGCGCTGCCTGCGTGACGTTCTGGTTGATGTCCTCGACGACGTGGGATTGCTGCAACGTTGCGCTGGCAATCGACGCGTTGAGGCTGTTGAGGTTGCGCAAGGCCTGGCTGATTGATGTCAGGCTTTGCCCTGCCTGATTGGCTTGCTCGATGGTCAGTTGTGATGAACGACTGCTGTCGGCAATGACTTTTACCGCCGCATCAGAATGAGTCTGCAGGCGTTCGATCATGCTTTGAATCTCAGCGGTCGATTTCTGGGTGCGCTGGGCCAGCAAGCGAACTTCATCGGCTACCACCGCAAAACCACGACCCTGCTCCCCGGCGCGCGCAGCTTCGATCGCCGCGTTCAGGGCCAGCAAGTTGGTCTGTTCGGCGATTGAACTGATGACCTCAAGTACGCCACCGATTTGTGTACTTTCCGAAGAGAGCGTGCGAATTACGTCAACCGCTTGATTGATCGTGCCGGACAAGTGATCGATCTGGCGCAGGCTGCTGTCGATGTTCACCTGGCCCTGGTGCGCCTGGGACTCGGCGTCGCGCATTTCATTGGCGGCGTGCTCGGCATTCTTGGCAACGTCCTGAACGCCATAAGTCACCTCGTTGACGGCGGTCGCCACCAGTTCCATTTGCTGCGACTGTTGCTGGCTGCGCGCCTGGGCTTGTTCGGCATTGCTGCCCAAATCCGAGGAAGCTTTTTCCAGGCCGTTAGCCGATGCCTGCAATTGAATGACCACGCCACGCAGCTTGGCGGTGAAGGCGTTGAAATGCCTGGCCAGTTGAGTGACTTCGTCGTTGCCTTGAGTTTCCAGAGAGCGGGTCAAATCGCTCTCGCCACTGGCAATGTCAGCCATGGCTTGCACGGAGTCGCGAAGAGGGCGGACGATGCTGCGCGCGATAAGAATGACCAGCAGTGCCATGACGGCGATGATCGCCAGGCTGAACAACGCGGCATTGATCGTCTGTTGCTGGAACTCTGCTTTCACGTCATCGACGTAAACGCCTGAGCCGAGAATCCAGCCCCAGGGTGCAAACAGTTTTACGTAGGAAATTTTCCGGACGGGTTCACTGGCACCCGGCTTGGGCCAGCGATACTGAATCATACCCGCGCCTTTTTCCTTGGCTACGGCAACCATCTCGTTGAAGACTGCGAAACCATCCGGGTCCTTGATTGCGGATAAATCCTGACCGACCAGCTTCGCGTTCATGGGATGCATGATCATGACTGGACGCATATCGTTGATCCAGAAGTAGTCATCCTTGTTGTAGCGCATGCCGCGGATAGCATCCAGAGCCTGTTTCTGGGCCGCATCACGGCTTAGCGCGCCGGCAGTCTCCAGACCCTGGTAATACTCCAGGATCCCGCTGGCGCTCTGCACCACATGCATGGTTTTTTCCGCCTTGGCGGCGTAGAGGTCCGTGTGCACTTGTTTGAGCATGGCCGCTGCCAGGATAAACAGCATCAGTACGGAGACGATGAGAATCAGCCAGAGTCGTCGGCTGATGGATAAGCTGCGCATTGTCATGACCGGTTGCTCCGTTCTATTTTTTATTGTTTCGGACGCTTTGCGCCGTGGGGCCCCATGAGGTCAGTCCCGACCCGATAATAGCCTTTTGATACTTGTCGTCTAGTCCACCGCTACTAAAGTGGGTGTCGGCGCTGAAAGGATAAACCTGAGTCGCTTGGCGGAAATTTCTCAAATTCCTGTGCGTTATAGCGAAAGGCTTACACGAAGAGGGGAGTTCCGCTCTATGAGTTGTCACATTTAAGCGGTAAATTGGATCCATCACCGCAGCGAAGGAAGCGCTTCGGGATCACGGATGATCGACCATCGCCAGGACGGCTACTGACAGGATGTTGGAATGGTCATACAAAAAACCCGCCTCGGCGGGTTTTTTGTTTTCTGCTGGAATTGAGATTTAAGGTTGGCTTCCACAAAGAAGGAAGCATTTTAAATATCCGGGGCGCAGCCTTTCAGCACCAGTCGGATGATTGTCTGCGTTGCTGCTTCGTAATCACTGTCTTCCAGTTTTGTCTTGCCGGTGACCGTTGATATCTGCCAGTCGAAGTCGGCATAGGTCTGGGTCGCAGCCCAAATCGTGAACATCAAGTGATGGGGATCGATGGGCGCGATCAGACCGCTGTCGATCCAGCCCTGAATGCAATCAATATTGTGTTTGGCCTGGCCGTTGAGTTGCTCTACCTGCTCAGGCGAGAGGTGCGGCGCGCCATGCATGATCTCGCTGGCGAATACTTTCGAGGCGAAGGGCAGGTCGCGGGAGATCAGGATTTTTGAACGGATATAGGCGCTGAGCACCTCGGCAGGCACGCCATCGCGATTGAAAGGCGTGGAGGCGCGCAGGATCGGCTCGATGATGCTTTCGAGCACCTCGCGGTAGAGGTTTTCCTTGGACTTGAAGTAGTAGTAAACGTTGGGCTTGGGGACGCCTGCCTTGGCGGCGATGTCGCTGGTTTTGCTAGCTGCAAAGCCTTTGTCGGCGAACTCTTCACTGGCGGCACGCAGGATCAGCTCTTTGTTGCGCTCGCGAATACTGCTCATAAACCAGAGGTTTCCTTGCCCGATCGGCGGTTGCGCATGGTAGCACCCGCCTCATGAGCGCCTCAATATCGGCCAACCTCTTGATCCGTGCTGTGCTTCAATGGCCGCTGCGTGGCATCAATCATGCTGCCTTATCGAACGTTCGATGACGTATTCAAGGATATTGACTGTGGCTGCTGGAAGTTTGCTGACTCTTTTGGATGACATCGCGACGCTATTGGACGACGTGTCTCTGGCCGCAAAGAAAACCGCTGGTGTGTTGGGCGACGATCTGGCGCTTAACGCACAACAGGTCACCGGAGTGTCCGCCGATCGTGAATTGCCCGTTGTGTGGGCGGTGGCCAAGGGTTCCTTGATCAACAAGGCAATACTGGTGCCCGCTGCCTTGCTGATCAGTGCGTTTGCACCTTGGGCGATTCTGCCTCTGTTAATGATTGGCGGTGCTTACTTGTGTTTCGAAGGTTTCGAGAAGATTGCCCATAAATGGCTGCATCCCGAAACCGGGCAACAGCGTCAGCAGCGCAGGGAGGCTGCCACCGACAAGAATGTCGACATGGTCGCGTTCGAAAAAGACAGGGTCAAAGGGGCGATTCGGACTGACTTCATTCTCTCGGCAGAAATCATCGTGCTGGCGCTGGGCGTGGTGTCCACCCGACCATTTCTGGATCAGGTCGGCGTGCTTGTTATCGTAGCGGTGTTGATCACCGTCGGCGTATACGGTCTGGTGGCGGGCATCGTCAAACTGGACGATCTCGGCCTTTATTTGAAGAAAAGCGCCAGGTCGGCGGTGCAAAGTATGGGTTCAGCGCTACTGTGGCTGGCGCCGGTATTGATGAAAATCCTTTCGATTGTCGGTACTGCCGCGATGTTTATGGTCGGCGGCGGGATTCTCACCCATGGCGTGCCTTTCGCTCATCACTGGATCGAAGGCGTAACGGAGCATGCGGCGCAAACGGTCGGTGGTTTTTCGATGGTGGTGCCTACTCTGCTGGACGCAGTCGCCGGTATTATTGCAGGTGCGTTGGTCCTGCTGCTGGTCACGGTAGCGGGGAAAGTCTGGAAACTAATCAGGGCCTGAATGGCTGGTCGACTTGAATGAATAGCCCACTGTTTTCCAGCGTTGTCGCGTATGCCCAGCAATGTGAGCGTCAGTTAGTGGAGATCCTGCATTTGCGGCCCAATCTGGACCGCAAGCAGGTTTCGGCCTGGGTCGATGAACAAAGTCACGCGCAAACCGAGAGTGATCCATTGGAGTTGCTGCGTGCAATCAACTCGAAAGTGCGGGCGGGCAAGCCGTTGCCGTGGGAGTAGATACGTAAAACTCTGGACTCACGAGATTCCTGTGGGAGCGAGGCTTGCCCGCGATGCATGAGACGCAGCCAGAAGACATACCGCGTTATCATTTATCGCGAGCAAGCTCACTCCTACAGGGTCCATGTTTGCCGCGCGGCGTCTGGACGACGGGAGCGCTCCTACAGATTTCGTATTCGAATCAGAAGAACACTTTCACCAGCAAGCTCGCGGTGTTCTGGTCGGTGTCGAAGAACTTGGTGTCTTCAATGCCGTATTTGTCAGACCAGTAATCGTACTCAATACCCACATACAGTTGGCGCTCAGGCAAGTTGATCGCTTTACCCAGGTCGTATTTGATTTGCGGGTTGAAGTGTACGTTGGACTTGTATTCGCCATTGCGGTCGGACTTGTTGTCCACCACCCAGTCAATAAAACCGTCGATCAGGATGTCGGATTTGCCCACTGGAATCGTATAGGACCAGACCGGTGTAACCTGCCATGCGCCATAACCCGCGCGATGGCCGTCGGTGTAACGCTTGTAGAAGTTCAGCTGGAAGTAATCGAAGCCCGGGATGTTCAAGTCAAAGCCTGGACCAATCAGGTACGACTCGTTATCGCCTTCACCGAACTCGTAAGTGGCCGCCAGCAATACATCGGAGATCGGGCCGAACTCGAATTTCTGACCAAAGATCTTGCCCATGGACAAGCGCGGGGAAATCTCACCGTAGTAGGTGTTGTCGCCGTTGGTGGCGTCGCCTTTGCCGTTATAGAAGATCTTGTCGATGAACAGGAAGTTATCGCCGTATTTCCAGCCGTCAGCGTGTTCAAAAGTGAACGTCTGTTGGTTTGACGGGTTGACTGTAAAGTCGCGACCGTTGAGGTAAGTCAGGCTGTTGCTCTGCCATTGCAGCAGGCCGTCGGCCATGCTTTGCCCGGACGCCAGAAGACTGCCGGCAACTATCGCGCTGGAAATAATACGGTTCATTCAATGCTCCCCTGATGGATCGATATGGTCTTTTTTTGGGTGCTCTTTGTAGGCACTTTTCCGCGGTTAAAACATGTCTGTTTGGTCAGCTTTGACTACATAGCAAGAGCTGAGCCAATGCTGATTGAAAAGCGCACGAAAGTGCTATCGGCTGCATCTTTAACAGTCGATCAGGGCTTTTTTCAGAAAAACGCGACAGTTGACCGGTTGGTCAGTTAGTTGTCTGTTCAGTCAGCATTGCAACACGGCGGGTTTTAACGCGGCGGCGGAGGATATTGGCTGCGCGTGTTTCGTGCAAGTGCTCTGGGACAGGGCAGGGCGAACAATTGTGGGGCGTAAATTAATGTTTCATATACCTGACTGTAGGAGCTGCCAAAGGCTGCGATGGCGGTGTATCAGGTAAATGCCATCGCAGCCTTCGCCAGCTCCTACAGTCAGGTGCTCGGCCAGCGATCAGTGGGGCTGCGCGCCTGCCGTCACCCACGCCCCAATGAGGTCTCTTTCCTGCTGAGTCATCTGGGTAATGTTGCCCAGCGGCATGATCTGCGAGGTCACGGCCTGGGCCTGAATGCGCGGGGCCATTTGCTTGATCTGTTCTGCTGTGTCGAACATCACGCCGGCAGGCGCGGTGCTGAATAACTGGCTGGTGGGTTTGGCTGAGTGGCACACGGTGCAGCGTTCATGAATCACGCTCTGCACCTTCCCGAAGTCTACGCCCGGACTGGCAACTGCAGCCTCTGCAACAGGTTCCGGAGGCGGAGCCGGGCGCACTTCGTCATGGCGATAGCCGCCGACGGCGGTCCCCGGTAATGGCTGATATTCGATCTTCTTTGCTTGCTGTGGTTGTGGCATCGGCGCAGGGCCGGTGACGTAAGCCAGACAAATCATGCCCAGTGCAGCGACAGGCAGGGTCCAGGCGAATTTATGGCTGTTGTGCCGCGTATTGAAATAGTGCCGGACCAGCACTGCCAACACACCGATCCCGGCCAGGATCAGCCAGTTGTAAGCGCTACCGTAAGTGCTCGGGAAATGGTTGCTGATCATGATGAACAGCACCGGCAACGTGAAGTAGTTGTTGTGGCGTGAGCGCAGCAAGCCTTTGGCGGGCAACGATGGATCCGGTGTGCGGTTCTCGGCGATGGCTGCTATCAATGCGCGTTGGGCGGGCATGATGATGCGGAACACGTTGCCGACCATGATCGTGCCGATGATCGCGCCAACATGCAGGTAAGCGCCGCGACCGCTGAACACTTTGCTGAAACCATACGCCGCAGCGATGACCAGCACGAACAGAATCAAGCCGAGCAGGGCGGGGCGTTTGCCCAGCGCTGAATCACAGAGAAAGCTGTAGACGAACCAGCCGACGAACAGCGAACCCAGTCCGAGCGCCACGCCTTCCACGCCGGACAGGCTGCTGCCCGGTGCGAGCAGGTACAAGGTCGGATTGGCGTAGAACACCAAGCACAGCATGGCCACGCCTGACAGCCAGGTGAAATAGGCTTCCCATTTGAACCAGTGCAGGTTCTCAGGCATGGTCGGCGGGGCGAGTTTGTATTTTTCCAGGTGGTAGATGCCGCCACCGTGAATGGCCCATAAATCCCCGGACAGACCATCGCGGGGATTGACCCGGTTCAGGTTGTTCTCCAGCCAGACAAAGTAGAACGATGCGCCGATCCAGGCGATGCCGACAATCATGTGAATCCAGCGCACGCTGAGATTCAGCCATTCCATCAAATGTGCTTCCACGGGTTTACCTTCTAGCTGTCGTCACTTCTCGGACGTTCAAGCTTCTACGGGTGGGGGTCGAGAACCAGCTTCTGGCTCTCAGCGAAAAAATGCTCATCGCAGTTATTGCCAGTTCCACTGCGATCAACCACCAGGAAGTCATCCCGCTTTTCGATCGTCAGCACCGGGTGGTGCCAGACGCCGCGATGGTAATTAACACCCTGCCTGCCGTTGGTCACGAAGGCACGGGTCAGCTCTGGATCAGGTTCATCGCCAATGGGCGCGACCACGATCAGAAAAGGGTTGCCGAGCAGTGGCACAAACGCCTGACTGCCCTGCGGATGGCGCTCCAGCATGCTGATGATCAACGGCATCTGCAGCGCCTCGGCGCGGAAGATACTGATGATCGCCTTGTCGTCCGGCGTCGCGGTTTGCACCTCGGCCAAACGATGAAAACGCTGGGTCGAACCGTTGTTGATCATGAAGTGATCGCTGCCGTCGGTTTCGATGACGTCTCCGAACGGGGCGAAAGCTTCTTTGGTCAACGGCTCGATGGTCAGTGTGCGCATGCTGGGTCTTCTGTTTTCGAATTCTTTGGACCCTTGTGGGAGCGATGCTTGCCCGCGATAAGGCTGGACGCGGTTCAGGATAGACCGCGGTGTTCCTATCGCGGGCAAGCACCGCTCCCACAAGGGGGGCACGATGCTTACCTTACAACTTTACCCAACACCCGAAGACGACTCACGCCACCATCCGGGAATACGTTCAGGCGAATATGGGTGATCGGACCCAGCGCCTTGATCTGCTCAGCGAACTCGTGTTCGGCGTGCATGCTCAGTTTCTGGCTTGGCAGCAGTTCGCGCCAGAACAGGCTCTGGGTTTCGATCTGGCTGTCGGTGCCGCCTTTGACGAAGGCGCCCTGGATCGAGCAACTGTCCGGATAGTTACCTTTGAAGTGCAGGGTATCGACCACGACTTTTTCCACTTCGCCCGCATGACCCAAAGCGATGATTACCCAGTCGTTGCCAGGCGTGCGGCGACGTGCAGTTTCCCAGCCGTCGCCCATGTTCACGCCACGGCCCGGATTGAGGATGTTGCTCATGCTGCCGTAATGTTCATCCGAACACGCCAGAGCACGACCACCATTGAGCGCCGACGCCAGATCAAGTTGCTCGGTTTCACCCACGGCCGACCAGTCCCGGAACGGCACGCCGTAAACACGCAGACGGGCAACCCCGCCGTCGGGATAGATGTTGAAGCGCAAATGGCTGAACGCCTGGTCAGCGCTGATTTCATGGTAGTGATGGCTGTCGCCGTTCAGTTCCACAGCTGACAGGATTTCCGTCCACTGGGTGTTCTCGTCCGGCTCGCCGCTGGCCAGGAAGCACGCTTCCAGCGATGCCGATGGCGGATAGTTACCGGTGAAGTAGGAAGTGTCGATGTCCACGCCCTTGATCGTGCCCGCCACACCCAGGCGGATCACCGCGCTGTCGTAACCTTCGAAACGCTTGCGACGCGATTCCCAGCCGTCCATCCACTTGCCGTTGTCGTCGAACACGCCTTCTTTCCACACCGCAGGGGTGGGCTGGAACAGGCGGTTGGCGTCGGCGAACCAGTCGTCAGTGACGGAAAGGATTTTGGTGCCCAGGCGCGCGTCGGCCAGGTTGACGAACTTCTCGAAGGGTGCGGCGTAAGCTTTCATTCTTTTAGGTCTGCCTTTTGATCAGTGGCCTGGGTAGGGCGGTTAGAGGGCTTGCAAACGAAACAGGGCAATCTTGTTGATCTCGGCCAGAGCGCAGGCGAATTCGGCGTCGACCGAATTATCGATGCGGGTCTCAAAGGCTGCGAGGATCTGGTGCCGGTTACTGCCTTTGACTGCCATGATGAACGGGAAGGCGAATCGGGCTTTGTAAGCGTCGTTGAGTTCGGTAAATCGTTTGAATTCTTCGGCTGTGCATTGGTGGATGCCCGCGCCAGCCTGTTCGCTGGTGCTGGCTTCGGTCAGTTGCCCTTGCACCGCCGCTTTACCGGCGAGATCCGGGTGCGCGTTGATCAGTGCGAGCTGGCGCTCATGATCCGCGTTGAGCAGGATCTGGCTCATTCGCGCATGCAGGGTCTCGACATCGTCCAGCTCATCGAGCGCGCCCTGATCGTAAGCAGCGGCTGCGACCCATGGCGAATGTTCGTAGATGTCAGCAAAGGTCGCAATGAACTCGTCCCGGCTCAGGGCTGATGGTTTTAGCGTCATGAAACGGCTCATTGTGCGGCTTCCGGCTGATACGGGTGTTCAGCGTGCCAGTGGCGGGCAATGTCTACCCGGCGGGTGAACCAGACCTGCTCGTGGCTTTTGGCGTATTCGATGAAACGCTTGAGCGAAGCCAGACGAGCCGGGCGACCGATCAGGCGGCAATGCAAACCGATGGAAAGCATTTTCGGCGCGTCGGCACCTTCGGCATACAGCACATCGAAGGCGTCTTTGAGGTACTGGAAAAACTGATCGCCGTTGTTGAAACCCTGCACCTGAGTGAAGCGCATGTCGTTGGTGTCCAGCGTGTAGGGAATCACCAGATGAGCCTTGCCGGTCGGGTTGTCGGGCTCCCAGTAGGGCAGGTCGTCGTCATAGGTGTCGCAGTCGTAGAGAAAGCCGCCTTCCTCCATCACCAGGCGCCGGGTATTGGGCCCGGTGCGTCCGGTGTACCAGCCCAGCGGACGTTCGCCGGTGATTTCGGTGAGGATGCGGATCGCCTTGAGCATGTGCTCGCGTTCCTTGGCTTCATCCATGTACTGATAATCGATCCAGCGATAACCGTGGCTGCAAATCTCGTGACCGTCGGCAACCATGGCGCGGATCACATCCGGGTGGCGCTGGGCTGCCATGGCCACGGCAAAGATCGTCAACGGGATATCGAATTGCTTGAACAGCTTGAGGATACGCCACACACCAGCGCGGCTGCCGTATTCATAAAGCGATTCCATGCTCATGTTACGCTCGCCCTGCAGCGGTTGAGCAGAGACCATCTCGGACAGGAACGCTTCGGACTCTTTGTCGCCGTGCAGGATATTACGCTCGCCGCCTTCTTCGTAATTGAGCACGAAGGACAGCGCAATGCGTGCGTTACCCGGCCAGCGTGGGTGGGGCGGGTTGCTGCCATAACCGATCAGGTCGCGAGGATAGTCAGCGCTCACTGCAATATTCCTTATGTGCTGTGGAACAGATGCGATGGCTGGATTGTATACAAAGCGTCTTTCAATTTGTAACCTTGTTTTTTGTCCCAGATGCTTAACATGTTTCTGCAAGAAACTTGCCTAGGTGGTCAGGTAATCGTGAAAAACTCTAATTAATTCCGCGAGTCCCGGTGAATCGGGGCTGCGCGGGATATAAGCCCGCATACAGGCTTAATCAGCATTTTTTATTGTGTACAGCTTTTCGTTAAAGTGTCTTAATTCGACATTCTTTCACGGCTGCTGGCACTCAAATGGTGCGGCGTGTGGCTTTCAGATTTCAGGATGGGGCAGATTCGAAATGGGTAAATTGACGACGCACGTTCTTGACGCTGCCCACGGTTGTCCCGGCTGCTCCATCAAGGTCGAACTGTATCGGGTCGAGGGCGCAAGCCATGTGCTGGTCGCCTCGGCACAGACCAACAGCGACGGTCGTTGTGATGCGCCTTTGTTGCAAGGTGAGGACTACCGCTCGGGTGTCTACCAACTGCAATTTCATGCCGGTGACTATTATCGCGCCCGAGGTGTGGCGTTGCCTGAACCTGCGTTTCTCGATGTGGTGGTGTTGCGCTTCGGGATTGACGCCGGCCAGGAGCACTACCACGTGCCGTTGCTGATCTCGCCCTACAGTTACTCGACGTATCGTGGCAGTTGAGTGATTCACAAACGACCGCCACTTTTGCAACTCATACAGCATGGTTTAGCCCGCTCGGCAGGCGCACTGTCCGGTCGCCGCGCCCTGTGTACAATGCGCTCACTTTTTATCGTCGACTGCCACGAGCGCTCATGAACGAACCGTTGCAACCCCTCAAAAAGCAGCCACGCGTTGCGAAGCCAGTGCGCAGTGGCACTCAGGACGATGTGGTCTATGCGCACATATTCGAGGCCATTCTCGAGCAGCGTCTGGCACCTGGGACCAAGCTGAGTGAGGAAGCGCTGGGTGAAATTTTTGGCGTGAGCCGGACGATCATCCGTCGGGCGCTGTCTCGTCTGGCGCATGAAGGGGTGGTGATACTGCGGCCCAACCGTGGTGCAGTGGTCGCCAGCCCAAGCATTGATGAAGCGCGTCAGGTGTTTTTCGCGCGTCGGATGGTGGAAAAAGCCATCACTGAACTGGCTGTCGAGCATGCGACTTCGGAGCAATTGGCGGCCTTGCGGCAGATGGTCAATGAAGAGCGCGACAGTTTTGCCAAGGGCGATCGCGGTGCAGGCATTCGCCTGTCCGGCGAATTTCACCTGCAATTGGCCGTGGCGGCGAAGAACGCCCCGCTGATCAGCTTCCAGCGCAGTCTGGTCTCGCAGACCTCACTGATCATCGCCCAGTACGAAACCGGCAATCGCACGCACTGTTCATGGGATGAACACAGCCAGTTGATCGACGCGATCGAAGCTCGTGATTCCAAGCGTGCCGTCGAGCTGATGATGCATCACATGGATCACATCGACAGCAAACTCAACCTGGACGAAGACAGCGCCTCAGATGACCTGCATGCAGTGTTTTCGCATTTGAGGGTGGGGAAGAAAGGTTGAGTGTTACTGCATACCTCTGTGGGAGCCGGGCTGCCCGCGATGAGGCTAGACGCGATTCATTTTAGATCGCATCCAGCCTCATCGCGGGCAAGCCCGGCTCCCACAGGTTTTTCCGTCAGCTTCGCCTTATCTGCGGTGCACGATTTCCCCAGCCGACCAAGTCTCCAGCACCGTTCGGTCATCCCCCAGTGTCATCAGTACAAACAATGTCTCGGCAATGTCCCTGGCTTGCTTCAAACGGTACGACAGCAACGGCGTAGCGTGGTAATCCAGCACCAGAAAATCGGCTTCATTACCCACCCGCAGACTGCCAACCCGGTCGTCCAGACGCAACGCACGTGCGCCGCCCAGGGTTGCCAGGTACAGCGATTTGAAAGGGCTCAGTTTGGCGCCCTGCATCTGCATCACTTTGTAGGCTTCGTTCAAGGTTTGCAGGATTGAGAAGCTGGTGCCACCGCCCACGTCAGTGCCTACGCCGACGTTGACCTTGTGCTTTTCAGCCAGAGGCAGATTGAACAAGCCGCTGCCCAGAAACAGGTTCGAAGTAGGGCAGAAGGCGATGGCTGAACCGGTCTCGGCAAGCCGCGCGCATTCGGTGTCGCAGAGGTGTACGCCGTGGGCAAATACCGAGCGTTCACCCAGCAGTTTGAAATGGTCGTATACGTCCAGATAACCGCTGCGTTCCGGGAACAGCGCCTTGACCCACTGCACCTCCTCGACGTTTTCACTGATGTGAGTCTGCATGTACACATCGGGATACTCGGCCAGCAGTTGCCCTGCCAGTGTGAGCTGCTCCGGGGTGCTGGTCGGCGCAAATCGTGGCGTGACCGCGTAGTGCAGGCGGCCCTTGCCGTGCCAGCGTTCGATCAGCGCCTTGCTGTCGGCGTAGCCCGATTCTGCCGTATCGGTGAGGTAGTCCGGAGCGTTGCGATCCATCATCACCTTGCCAGCGATCATTCGCAGGTTGAGCTTTTCTGCTGCTTGAAAGAACGCCTCGACTGACTCCTTGTGCACGCTGCCAAACACCAGCGCAGTGGTGGTGCCGTTGCGCAGCAGTTCCTTGAGGAAAATGTCCGCGACTTCGGCTGAGTGCTGCGGGTCAGCGAACTGTTTTTCGCAGGGGAAGGTGTATGTGTTGAGCCAGTCCAGCAAACGTTCGCCGTAGGAGCCGATCATGCCGGTCTGCGGCAAATGGATGTGGGTATCGATAAAGCCAGGCGTGATCAATGCGTCCTTGTACTCGGTCACTTCGACATGGGATTCGAGGGTTGTAAGTAGTTCGGCTGCGTGGCCAAGGGCGACAATCTTGCCGTCTTCAACCAGCATCAGGCCGTCAGCGAAGTACTCGTATGACGCTTCAATGCCGACTTCTGCCGGGTCGCCAGCGCTGTGCAGAATGGCGGCTCGGTAGGCTTTTTTACTTGGGTTCATATAGGTCTCATCAAGCATAAATCAGCATTTGAATTGGAGTGTCTTGCCTGTAGGAGCGCACGAGCAGCGCGAGGCTGATACCACGCCATCGCGGCCTCGCGCTGCTCGTGCGCTCCTACGGGGAGGTGCAGCGCAACAGCAAGCCGGTTATTGCGCCCGGCTGCGCCGTGAAACCGGCAGCAGTTTGGCAACAGGTTCGG
Source organism: Pseudomonas caspiana (assembly GCF_040224095.2). Classification (NCBI taxonomy): domain Bacteria; kingdom Pseudomonadati; phylum Pseudomonadota; class Gammaproteobacteria; order Pseudomonadales; family Pseudomonadaceae; genus Pseudomonas; species Pseudomonas caspiana. The sequence continues at coordinate 1,804,526 of NZ_CP167995.1, forward strand.
CGCTGGCGTTGTGCTGCCCGAGATTAACGTTGTAAGTGGCGATGACTTCGGCGGCGATGGATACCGCGATCTCGATGGGCAACTTGCCTTTGACTTCGCTCAGCCCCATCGGACAGCGCATGCGCTGCAACAGTGCCGGATCAAAGCCGCGATCACGCAACCGATGCTCGAATTTGACCCGCTTGGTTTTCGAGCCGATCAGACCGAAGTAGGCAAAGTCGCCGCGCTTGAGAATCGCCGCGGTCAGCTCCAGGTCCAGTTGATGGTTGTGGGTCATGACAATGCAATAACTGCCTTTGGGCAACTCATCGATTTCATCCAACGGGTCTTCGGCGACGATCTTGCGAACGCCACTGGGAATCTGCGCGGGAAACTCCTGTTCTCGAGAATCGATCCAGCGCACCCGGCAGGGCAGACTGGCCAATAAAGGCACCAGCGCTCGACCTACATGGCCGGCACCGAACACGGCGATCTGCGCCTGAGGCTGGCCCATGGGTTCGAACAGCAGCACATTCACGCCGCCGCAGCATTGGCCAAGGCTCGCGCCCAGGCTGAAACGTTCCAGGCGCGTGTCCTGGCTGCGGCTGAGCAGCATCTCCCGGGCGATCTCCATGGCTTTGTATTCCAGATGCCCGCCACCGATGGTGTCGAAGATCCGCTCGGCGCTGACCACCATCTTCGAACCGGCATTACGTGGCGTCGAGCCGCGCTCTTCGATGATGGTGACCAGCACGCAGGCTTCACCCTGGGTTTGCAGGTCGGCGAGGGCGCTGATCCAGTTCATTTTTTGATCTCCGGGCTTGCGATCTTCATCGCTTCCATCGTGGGTAAGGTCGAGCGCGACCCCGGCCGCTCCCACATTGGATCGCGGTCCCCTGTGGGAGCGGTGCTTGCCCGCGATATTGGCGACTCGGTCTTACGCATCTGCTCACACCCCCACAACACCCGCTCCGGTGTCGCGGGCGCATCGATCTTTGGTTGATGGCGATAGTCGGCCAGACTGGCCACTGCATCCTTGATCGCACACCAGGCCGAGATGCCAAGCATGAACGGCGGCTCTCCCACGGCTTTGGAATGAAACACAGTGTCTTCCGGGTTTTTGCGGTTCTCCACCAGCTTGACGCGCAAATCCAAAGGTATATCCGCGACCGCCGGAATCTTGTAGCCCGCCGGGCCGTTGGTCATGAGTTTGCCTTTGTCATTCCAGACCAGTTCTTCCGTGGTCAGCCAGCCCATCCCCTGAATATAGCCACCTTCGACCTGCCCGATATCAATGGCCGGATTCAATGACGCGCCGACGTCATGCAGGATGTCGGTACGCAGCATCTTGTACTCGCCGGTCAGGGTGTCGACGATCACTTCGCTGCAGGCTGCGCCAAAGGCAAAGTAATAAAAAGGCCTGCCCCGTGCCTGACTGCGGTCGTAGAAGATCTTCGGCGTCTTGTAATAACCGGTACTGGACAGCGAAACCTGCCCCATCCACGCCAGTTGCGCCAAAGACTGGAATGACACGATCTGTTCGCCTGCGCGAATGTGGCCGTTGCGAAACGCCACGTCTGTTTCTGCGACCTTGAAGTGTTTGGCGGCAAATTCCACCAGACGCTGTTTGAGGATTTCTGCCGCGTTCTGCGCCGCCTTGCCATTCAGATCCGCGCCGCTGGAAGCCGCAGTCGGAGAAGTGTTGGGCACTTTATCGGTGTTGGTGGCGGTGATCTGAATCCGGTCGATATCGACCTGGAATACCTCTGCCACGACTTGCGCGACTTTGACGTTCAACCCCTGACCCATTTCTGTGCCGCCGTGGTTCAGGTGGATGCTGCCGTCGGTGTAGATATGGATCAGCGCGCCGGCCTGATTAAGGAAGCTGGCGGTAAAGGAAATGCCGAACTTGACCGGGGTCAGCGCCAGGCCTTTTTTCAGAATCGGGCTGCTGGCGTTGAAAGCCCGAATCGCTTCGCGCCGCTCGTGGTATTGACTGCTTTCTTCCAGCTCGGCAGTCATTTCTTCCAGCAGGTTGTGCTCGACGGTCTGGTAGTAGTGGGTGACGTTGCGCTCGGTCTTGCCATAGTAATTGGCCTTGCGCACCGCCAATGGATCTTTGCCCAGATAGCGGGCGATGGAGTCCATGACCTCTTCGATGGCGACCATGCCTTGTGGGCCGCCGAAGCCACGGTATGCGGTGTTGGAGGCGGTGTTGGTCTTGCAACGATGGCCGTTGATTGTGGCTTCGCCCAAGTAGTAAGAGTTGTCAGCATGGAACATCGCCCGGTCGACAATTGACGCGGAAAGATCTGGCGAATAACCACAATTGCCCGCCAGATCCAGCCGAATGCCATGCAGACGGCCATCGTCATCGAAGCCCACGTCGTACTCAATGTAGAACGGGTGACGCTTGCCGGTCATCAGCATGTCTTCGACGCGGGGCAGGCGCATTTTGGTGGGCTGCCCGGTCAGGCGCGCGATCACGGCACACAGGCACGCAGGACTCGCTGCCTGGGTTTCCTTGCCGCCAAAACCACCGCCCATGCGGCGCATGTCGACGACAATTTTGTTCATCGAAACGTCCAGCACTTCGGCGACCAGTTTCTGTATTTCAGTAGGGTTCTGGGTCGAGCAGTAGACGATCATGCCGCCATCTTCGGTGGGCATTACCGAGGATATCTGGGTCTCCAGATAGAAGTGTTCCTGACCACCGATGTGCAGATTGCCCTGAAGACGATGCCGGGCAACGTCCAGTGCAGCGGCGCTGTCACCGCGCTTGTGCGTATGGCTGTCGAGCACAAAGTGCTTGGCCCGCAGCGCTTGAACCACATCCAGCACCGGTTCCAGATCTTCGTATTCAATCACCGCGGCCATTGCCGCCTGACGAGCGATATCGAGGCTGCGAGCGGCAACGGCGAGCACCGGCTGGCCGACGAACTCCACTTTGTCGATGGCCAGCAATGGATCGCCGGGCAGCAGCGGCCCGATGTCTTTCAGGCCGGGGATGTCTTCGTGAGTGATGACAATTTTCACGCCATCAAAGGCATAACAAGGCGTGGTATCGACGCTGATGATCCGCGCATGGGCATGGTCGGACAGGCGCGCATACACGTGCAGTTGATTAGGAAATTCCAGGCGGTCATCGATGTACACCGCTTCGCCGGACACATGCTTGTCGGCGCTGTCGTGCTTGACGCTGCGGCCAACGCCGGTAGTCAGATCCTGCTGAAACAGGGCGATCATTTCGGCCTGTGACTTTATGGCTGAGTTGTTAGACATAAGCCGTCACCCGCGTCTGGACAGTAGGCGTTTGCAGTTCGATGAAGTATTTGCGCAGCAGGTTTTGCGCGCTGAGCAGCCGATATTCCTTGCTGGCGCGGAAGTCTGACAGGGGCGTGAAGTCTTCGGCCAGTGCCGCGCAGGCAGCCTCCACGGTGGCAGATGTCCATGGCGAGCCGATCAGTGCCCGCTCGCAGGCGGTGGCTCGCTTGGGAATTGCTGCCATCCCTCCGTAAGCAACGCGTGCGTCAACGATGCTGCCATTCTCGACATGCAGATTGAACGCCGCGCACACCGCAGAAATATCGTCATCCAGCCGCTTCGACACTTTATAGGCGCGGAAGGCCTGCTGCGCCTTGGCTTTAGGCACGACAATGGTTTCGATGAATTCGCTTTCCTGCCGCGCCGTCACCCGGTAGTCAATAAAGTAATCCTCAAGCGCCAGGGTGCGGCGGGTGTCGCCCTTGCGCAGCACGATTTGCGCACCCAGAGCGATCAGCAGAGGAGGGGAGTCGCCAATCGGCGAGGCGTTGCCGATATTGCCGCCCAGCGTGCCTTGATTGCGGATCTGCAACGAGGCAAAGCGCTGCAGCAGTTCGCCGAAGTCCGGGTACTCGGCACTCAGGGCTGCGTAGCAATCGGTCAGTGGTGTCGCGGCGCCGATTTCCAGGCGATCATCGAAATGCTCCATGCGCTTCAGCTCGGCGACATTGCCCACATAAATCATCACCGGCAGCGGGCGGTGAAACTGAGTAACTTCAAGGGCCAGATCGGTACCGCCAGCCAGCAGCCGCGCCTGCGGGTTGGCTTCATACAAATGTGCCAGGTCGGCAACGGTCTGCGGGACCAGACAGCGCTTGTCGCCGTCATTCAGTTCACCGGTTTGCGTCGGCGCAATACTGCGCAGGCGAGCGATGGTCTGTGCCTTGCGTTCGTCGAACTGGTCCGGCTGACGCTTGCTGCACGATTGTTCGGCGGCATCGAGAATCGGGCGATAGCCAGTGCAGCGGCAGAGGTTGCCCGCCAGCGCTTCGTGGGTTTTATGACTATCGGGTTGTGTGCTGTTCTTCTGCAGGGCAAACAACGACATCACAAAACCGGGTGTGCAGAAACCGCATTGCGAGCCATGGCAATCGACCATCGCCTGCTGGACGCTGTGCAGCTTGCCTTGATGCTTGAGGTCTTCAACGCTGATCAACTGCTTGCCGTGCAAGGAAGCGACAAAAGTCAGGCACGAATTGAGGCTGCGATAACGCAGGCTGTCTTCACCCGATTCATCGCTTTGGAGTTCGCCGACCACCACCGTGCAGGCGCCGCAGTCACCGCTGGCACAGCCTTCTTTGGTGCCCGATTTGTGCAGGTGTTCGCGCAGGTAGTTGAGAACCGTCAGATTGGGGTCCAGGCTATGTTCGGTGCGTAGCTCATTGTTCAAGAGAAATTGGATCACGGCAGGTCCTCTACGCGTTTTTCTGGTCATCGAACACGACAGACCGCGTGAAAACTACTGCGCTCGGCAATACTGCGTTAAAAACAGGCGAAAAATGCTCATTTAGAACACCTAGACTCCGCTTTTTCGCCTGTTTTTGCCTTGTCTTGCCGTCGCTCGCTACGTTTTCACACGGTCTGTAAGCCCGAATTTATCAGGTCTGACTTCTCGGTCAATTTGTTTCTGACTCTTAGGTCAGGAAATGTCGTTTTTAGGCCAGGTGCGTGGTATCAGTAGGTCGCCAATGCGACGAACTGACACGATCTGTTGAAAGTTTTGCTTATTTCGTGCCAGTTTCCACTGGTATGGCCCTGCGCCATTGGCCTTCATTGGGATACACTGCGCCGCTTGGTTATAACCAGCATTTGGGATAGACATGACGTTCAAGGCTCCGGACAGCCTCGCCGAGCAAATTGCTCACCACCTTGCCGAGCGCATCATTCGTGGCGAACTCAAGCCCGCGGAGCGCATTCAGGAACAAAAAGTCACGCAGGCGTTAAACGTCAGCCGAGGCTCGGTGCGCGAAGCATTGTTGATTCTGGAACGCCGTCATCTGGTGGCGATCCTGCCGCGTCGCGGTGCGCAGGTCACGGTGCTCAACGCGCACAACGTACAGAGCTTATGCACGCTGATGACTGAATTGTATGTGCTGCTGGGCATTGCGGTGGCCGAGAAGTGGCAGCAGCAAAGCGATCTGGCAACCTTTCTGCAAATTCAGCAGCGGCTGATTGCCAGCTACGAGCGCCAGGACGTGAAAGCCTTCGTTGAAGACAGCTTCAACGTCATGCGTGCCGCCTATCCCTTTGCCGACAACCTTTATCTGCAAGAAACCGTCGATAACCTGCAACCGTCCATGAGCCGCAGCTATTACCTGGCACTCGACCAGCGCAAAGCCGAGATGCGCGATTACCTGACTTTGTTTGAGCAGCTGCTTGAGGCAGTGGTGGCTCGGGATACAGCGCGGGTTCGTAGCGTGTTGACCGATTACGGCCAGCGCAGTTGTCAGTTGGTACTTTCGGCTCTGGAAGCAGGCTGATCCCATGCGGCTGAAGTGCATCAAGCTGGCGGGGTTCAAATCCTTCGTCGACCCCACCACGGTGAACTTCCCCAGTAACATGGCGGCGGTCGTCGGCCCTAACGGCTGCGGCAAATCCAACATTATTGACGCCGTGCGCTGGGTCATGGGCGAAAGCTCGGCCAAGAACCTGCGCGGCGAGTCGATGACTGACGTTATCTTCAACGGCTCCACCAGCCGCAAGCCGGTCAGTCAGGCCAGCATCGAGCTGGTCTTCGATAACTCCGACGGCACGCTGGTCGGCGAGTACGCTGCCTACGCAGAAATTTCCATTCGCCGCAAGGTCACCCGCGACAGCCAGAACACCTATTACCTGAACGGCACCAAATGCCGTCGGCGGGACATCACCGATATCTTCCTCGGCACCGGTCTGGGCCCGCGCAGCTATTCGATCATCGAGCAGGGCATGATCTCGAAGCTGATCGAAGCCAAGCCCGAAGACTTGCGTAATTTCATCGAGGAAGCGGCGGGTATCTCCAAGTACAAGGAGCGCCGTCGCGAGACTGAAAACCGGATTCGCCGTACCCACGAAAACCTTGCGCGCCTGACCGACCTTCGTGAGGAGCTGGAACGTCAGCTGGAACGTTTGCATCGTCAGGCTCAGGCCGCCGAGAAGTATCAGGAGTACAAAGCCGAAGAACGCCAGCTCAAGGCGCAGTTGTCGGCGTTGCGCTGGCAGGCGTTGAACGAGCAGGTTAGCCAGCGCGAAGCGGTGATCGGCAATCAGGAAGTCGGTTTCGAGGCGCTGGTTGCGGAACAGCGCAACGCCGATGCCAGCATTGAGCGTCTTCGTGACGGCCACCATGATCTGTCCGAACGCTTCAATCTGGTTCAGGGCCGCTTCTATTCCGTGGGCGGTGATATTGCCCGCGTCGAACAAAGTATTCAGCACGGCCAGCAACGCTTGCGCCAATTGCAGGAGGACCTGCGCGAAGCCGAGCGCGCTCGTCAGGAAACCGAATCCCACCTAGGGCACGACCGCACATTGCTGGCGACCTTGGGCGAAGAGCTGGAAATGCTCGAACCCGAGCAGGAGATGACCAGTGCTGCCGCCGAGGAATCTGCTGCGTCGCTGGAAGACGCTGAAGGTGCGATGCACGGCTGGCAGGAGAAATGGGACAGTTTCAACCTGCAATCTGCCGAGCCTCGGCGGCAGGCAGAGGTTCAGCAGTCACGCATTCAACAATTGGAACAAAGCCTGGAGCGTCTTGCCGAGCGCCAGCGACGTCTCGGTGAAGAGTTACAGTTGCTCAAAGCCGACCCGGAAGATGCCGCGATCCTGCAACTGGACGAAGACCTTGCGACTCGGGAAATGACCCTCGAAGAGCTGCACATCGGCGAAGAGCAAGCGGTCGAGCGGCTTGAGCATTTACGCAACGAGCTGCAACAGGCCAGTCAGGCGCAACAACAGGCCCAAGGCGAATTGCAGCGGCTCAATGGTCGTTTGGCATCTCTGGAAGCTTTGCAGCAGGCAGCGCTCGATCCTGATACCGGCACTGCTGAATGGCTGCGCGATCATGATCTGGCTGAGCAACCACGGCTGGCAGAAGGCTTGCGGGTTGAGCCGGGTTGGGAGCTGGCGGTGGAAACCGTGCTGGGCGCTGATCTGCAGGCTGTGCTGGTGGATGATTTCAGCGGTCTGGATCTGGCAGGTTTCCAGCAGGGCGATTTGCGTCTGGTCAGCGCCAGCGCCGAGGCCGCGCGGATTCCCGGTAGTCTGCTGGACAAAGTCGACAGTGACATGGACCTCGCCAGTTGGCTGGGTCAGGTTCGCCCGGTTGAAACCCTCGACGAGGCACTGGCCCAACGCAGCCAGCTGGCGGCCGGGCAAAGCCTGATCAGCCGCGATGGCTATTGGGTAGGGCCGCACTTTCTGCGGGTACGTCGCGCCAGTGAAGCGCAAAGCGGCGTGCTGGCCCGTGGGCAGGAGTTGCAGCGCCTGGGGCAGGAGCGCGAAGAGCGTGAAGCCACATTGGCCTCTCTTGAAGAGCAGCTGTTGACGTTGCGCGAACAGCAATCGAATCAGGAAGAAGCCCGGGAAGAATTGCGGCGTCGGGTGCAGGATGAGACCCGTCAGCAAAGCGAGCTCCGGGCGCAGTTGTCTGCCGCTAAGGTCAAGGTCGAACAGCTCACGCTACGCCGGACTCGCCTTGATGAGGAGCTGGCCGAACTGGGTGAGCAGCGCGCCGTTGAGCACGAGCAATTGGGCGAGTCGCGTCTGCAATTGCAGGATGCGCTGGACACCATGGCGCTGGACACCGAACAGCGTGAGTTGCTCCAGGCCCAGCGCGACAGCCTACGCGAACAGCTCGACCGGGTGCGACAGGAAGCCCGTCAGCACAAGGATCATGCTCATCAACTGGCCGTGCGCCTCGGTTCGCTCAGGGCTCAGCACGATTCCACACGGCAGGCCCTTGAGCGTCTGGAGATGCAATCCGAGCGGCTTAGCGAAAAACGTGAGCAGTTAAATCTCAATCTGGAAGAGGGCGAAGCTCCGCTGGAAGAGCTGCGCCTGAAACTTGAAGAATTACTTGAGCGGCGCATGGCGGTGGACGATGAAATGCGTACCGCCAAGAATGCACTGGAAGATGCCGATCGCGAGTTACGCGATGCCGAGAAGCGCCGCACCCAGGCCGAGCAGCAATCGCAACTGGTGCGTGGCCAGTTGGAGCAGCAGCGCATGGAATGGCAATCCCTCACGGTGCGCCGTACCGCGTTGCAGGATCAGTTGCTGGAAGACGGTTACGATTTGCATGGCGTATTGCCGACCCTGACCGCCGAGGCCAACGAAAAGGAGGCCGAGGAAGAATTGGAACGCATCGCCGGGCGTATTCAGCGACTGGGGGCGATCAACCTTGCGGCCATCGACGAGTATCAGCAGCAGTCAGAGCGCAAACGTTATCTGGACGCGCAGAATGCTGACCTGGTTGAAGCTCTGGAAACCCTCGAAAACGTCATCCGCAAGATCGACAAGGAGACGCGAAATCGCTTCAAAGAGACCTTCGATCAGATAAATAGTGGAATTCAGTCACTTTTTCCAAAAGTTTTCGGTGGTGGCTCAGCTTATTTGGAACTGACGGGCGAAGATTTACTCGATACAGGGGTAACAATCATGGCGCGCCCGCCGGGCAAGAAAAACAGCACGATCCATTTGCTGTCCGGTGGCGAGAAAGCCTTAACTGCGTTGGCGTTGGTTTTCGCCATTTTCAAGCTCAATCCTGCACCGTTCTGCATGCTCGACGAAGTGGATGCACCGCTGGACGATGCCAACGTTGGACGCTACGCGCGACTGGTCAAGGAGATGTCGCAGACTGTGCAATTCATTTACATCACCCACAACAAGATCGCCATGGAAATGGCCGATCAATTGATGGGTGTCACCATGCATGAACCGGGTTGTTCGCGACTTGTGGCAGTGGATGTGGAGGAAGCAATGGCGCTGGTCGACGCCTAGCAAGGCTTGTTCCGCGCGATAGAAATGGCCGGTTATTGGCCTTGCGTGAACAACTCTGTGCGGTAGATATCGCTTTGCGCACCAACCAGATGTAACAGACGGTGTAAAGTTACCTTTGGTCGTGCTAGTTTAATGTCCACTTTTTCTTTTCGCGTGGGCAAATTGCCAGTCAGAACAGAGACTTGGCACCACGTTTTAAAGGGGTTTAGGCCCTTATTTCAAGCATTCTTCACTAGAGGCACTGGATTACATGGAAATCGGTCTGCGCGAGTGGCTGATCGTCATCGGCATAATTGTCATTGCCGGTATTCTTTTTGATGGCTGGCGCCGTATGCGCGGCAGCAAGGGGAAATTGAAATTCAGGCTGGACCGCAGCTTCTCGAACCTGCCGGACGACGATGACACGTCCTCCGCCGAGTTGCTGGGCCCACCGCGAGTGCTCGACACGCATAAAGAGCCGCAGCTCGACGAGGAAGACTTGCCCTCGATGAGCGCGACGCCGCGTCAGAGCAAGCGCAACAACAAGCGCAAAGATGAGCCGCAACAAGGCGATCTGAATCTGGATATGGACAGCCCTAGCCTGTTCACCGGGCGTGACGATGATTTCCCGGACGACAAGCCTGCTCAGCGAATTACCGAAGACAAGGATCTGGCGCCGGTCGAAGAGGTGCTGGTCATCAGTGTTATTTGCCGTGACGAAAGTGGCTTCAAAGGTCCGGCACTGCTGCAAAACATTCTGGAAAGCGGTCTGCGTTTCGGTGAAATGGATATTTTCCATCGCCATGAAAGCATGGCCGGCAACGGCGAAGTGCTGTTCTCCATGGCCAACGCGGTCAAGCCAGGCGTTTTTGATCTGGATGACATCGATCACTTCAGCACCCGTGCCGTGAGTTTCTTCCTCGGCTTGCCGGGTCCGCGTCATCCGAAACAGGCTTTTGATGTGATGGTCGCCGCTGCTCGCAAGCTGGCTCATGAGCTTAACGGCGAACTCAAGGATGACCAGCGCAGCGTCATGACCGCGCAGACCATCGAGCACTACCGTCAGCGCATCGTCGAATTCGAACGCCGCGCCTTGACTCAGCGTCGTTGAAGCCAAACCTGTAACTGTAGGAGCGCGCTTGCCCGCGATGGCGGTTTTCAGGCAACGAAGGTCCTTCGGCCCTTATCGCGGGCAAGCGCGCTCCTACGGTCGAACCAACAGAGCACCAACATCGGAGCAGCCTAGGCTGCTCTTTTGCTTTTGAAGAGAACACCGCATGAAAGCCGCCGAAACCCGAATCCTAGAACTGCGCGCCGAGCTGGATCAGCACAACTACCGCTACCACGTCCTCGACGAACCGAGCATTCCGGATGCCGAGTACGACCGGCTGTTCCACGAACTCAAAGCGCTTGAAGCGGAAAACCCGCATCTGGTCACCCCTGATTCGCCCACACAGCGGGTCGGTAGCGCAGCGCTGTCGGCGTTTACGCAGGTGCGTCACGAAGTACCGATGCTCAGCCTGGGTAACGCGTTCGAAGAAGTCGACATGCGCGAGTTTGATCGCCGGGTGACTGAAGGGCTGGATCTGCCTGTCGGCGACCTGTTCGGTAACGGTGCGAAAGTGCAGTACAGCTGCGAACCCAAGCTCGACGGTCTGGCGGTTAGCCTGTTGTACCGCGATGGCGCGCTGGTTCGAGGCGCCACCCGTGGTGATGGCACCACAGGTGAAGACATCAGCATCAATGTGCGCACCGTGCGTAACATCCCGCTCAAGCTGCATGGCACAGGCTGGCCTGAAGTGCTGGAAGTGCGCGGTGAAGTGTTCATGTCCAAGGCGGGCTTCGAGCGCCTTAATGCGAGCCAGGCTGAAATCGGCGGCAAGACCTTTGCCAATCCGCGTAACGCTGCGGCGGGCAGCCTGCGCCAGCTGGATTCCAAGATCACTGCCAATCGACCCCTGGAGTTCTGTGCTTATGGTCTGGGCCAGGTCTCTGCGGAAATTTCCGATACGCACATCGGCAATTTGAACCAGCTCAAGGAATGGGGCATGCCGGTTAGCCGTGAGCTGAAACTGGCCAACGGCATTGAAGAGTGCCTGGAGTATTACCGCGACATCGGCGAGCGGCGTCTGGCCCTGACCTATGAAATCGACGGTGTGGTGTTCAAGGTCAACGATCTGGCTGCGCAACGCGAGCTGGGTTTCCGTGCCCGTGAGCCGCGTTGGGCTATCGCCCATAAATTCCCCGCCATGGAAGAGCTGACCGAACTGCTCGACGTCGAATTCCAGGTCGGCCGTACGGGGGCTGTTACGCCCGTAGCACGCTTGAAACCGGTCAAAGTGGCTGGCGTGACCGTCGCCAACGCGACCCTGCACAACATGGACGAAGTGGCTCGTTTGGGGCTGATGATCGGCGACACCGTGATCATCCGTCGCGCAGGCGACGTGATTCCTCAAGTGGTGCAAGTCGTGCTTGAGCGTCGCCCGGAAGACGCCCGCGTGGTAGAGATTCCGCAAACCTGTCCGGTGTGTGGTTCGCACGTCGAGCGCACGCAACTGATCAAGCGCAGCAAAGGCAAGGAAACCGTCAGCGAAGGCGCGGTGTACCGCTGCGTCGGTCGGCTGGCCTGCGGCGCGCAGCTCAAGCAGGCGATCATCCACTACGTCTCGCGACGGGCCATGGATATTGAAGGTCTGGGCGACAAGACCATCGAACAACTGGTGGACGAGAAACTGATCGGTTCTCCGGCTGATCTTTATGCACTGACCTTTGAGCAAATCGTCGATCTGGAGGGGTTCGCGGAAATCTCCAGCAAAAAACTGCTCAAGGCCATCGAAGACAGCAAGCAGCCCACGCTGGCGCGCTTTATCTATGCGCTGGGTATTCCGGATGTGGGCGAAGAGACCGCCAAGGTGCTGGCCCGCTCGCTGGCGTCGCTGGAGCGGGTCAAACAGGCGTTGCCTGAGGTGCTGACTTATTTGCCAGATGTCGGTCTGGAAGTGGCCCATGAGATCCACAGTTTCTTTGAAGACGAGCACAACCAGAACGTGATTGACGCGCTGCTAAACGAACGCGGCCTGCAATTGCAGGATGAGGGTGAGCTGGGCGCCGAATTCGCCGCCAGCGCGACGCTGGGTGGCATGGTCGACAAGCTGAACATCCCCTCGGTAGGTCCTGGTGCCGCGCAGAAGTTAGCGGACAAGTTTGGCTCGCTGGAGGGCATCATCAAGGCAGACTGGCTGGACATGCGTCAGACCTTGCCCGAGAAGCAGGCCAAGGCTGTGCGCGAGTTTTTCGACAAGCCGGAAAACGCCGAGCGCGGGTTGGCCATCGAAGCCCAGTTGAAAGACTTCGGCATGCATTGGCAGAGCGAGAAAAAAGTCGTCGAAGGCTTGCCGTTGGCAGGTCAGACCTGGGTGTTGACCGGCTCCCTGGAGCTGATGAGCCGCGACGTCGCCAAGGAAAAACTGGAAAGCCTGGGTGCCAAGGTATCTGGTTCGGTATCGGCCAAAACCCATACCGTGGTCGCTGGACCGGGGGCCGGGTCAAAGCTGACCAAGGCCAACGAGCTGGGCCTGAAAGTGCTGGATGAAGAGGCGTTTGTGGCTTTCTTGACCAAGCATGGCGTCGCGGTGGATTGAATGGCCATGTGCTGAGCATGTTCCCACAAAGCTCACGTCACGCATCAAGTCCACGGAACGACGGCAACCGGCGGTGATCTAGTGCTTGCTGGCCCACCAGGAGATCGCCATGTACCGGTTTTTCGAACAACTCAGTTCCCGCATTGCCGCACCGTTCGTTGGCGAGACCCGGCGTAATAGCAAGGTCTGGCAATGCCGGTGTGGCCAGTCAGTATTCTTCCCGAATACCCAGTGCCTGGCCTGTTCGGCAGGGCTCGGCTATTTGCCGGAGCAGGGGCGAGTTGCGGCTCTTGAGCCTGGTCCCGATCAAGACACCTGGCGCTTGAGCGACGAGCCCGGAGCCGGGCTTTATCGACGCTGCGCCAACCTCGATACGCCGGCTGCCTGCAACTGGCTATTTCCCGCCAATGACAGCGGTGAATTTTGTATCGCGTGTAGCCTCAATCGCACCATTCCCGACTTGTCGATTCCGGAAAACGGTGAGCGCTGGTGCAAGGTGGAAACGGCCAAGCGTCGGCTGGTTGCGCAGTTGATCTCCCTGGGCCTGAAAGTTATTCCTAAAACCCAGGACGAAGAGCGCGGGCTGGCCTTTGAGTTTTTGGGCGTTGATCTGGAAGGCAAGGCACCCACCACGGGCCACGCCAACGGCTTGATTACCCTGGATATCAAAGAGGCGGACGACGCCCATCGCGAGAAAATTCGTGTGCAGATGCACGAACCGTATCGAACACTGCTCGGGCATTTCCGGCATGAAGTGGGGCACTACTATTGGGATCGGTTGATTGCCAATACCTGGTGGCAGGATGGGTTTCGTAACCTGTTCGGTGATGAGCGCGCCAGTTACGCCGATGCTCTGGACCATCATTATCAGAACGGCGCGCCGAGCGACTGGCAGCAGAACTTCGTCAGTGCCTACGCGACCATGCACCCTTGGGAGGACTGGGCAGAGACCTGGGCGCATTACCTGCACATGATGGACGCGGTCGATACTGCATTGGGTTTCGGCATGAGTGCCCGGGACATGGACCTGGATTATCAGCCGTTCCCGCTGGAGACCCTCTACGATCCGCAGCATCCCGGTGGGCCTGCGTTCCTGTCATTCGTCAACGCATGGATCGAGTTGGCCGGCATGCTCAACGAGCTGTCGCGCAGCATGGGGCAGCCGGACTTTTACCCGTTTGTCCTGCCACCTGCAGTGATCACCAAGCTGCACTTCATTCACCTGGTGATTCAGGACGCAGGCGGCAAGGCGGATGAGGTGTTGCAAGCGCAGTAGAGAGTTAGTCCTGCACTTGTCGCCAGCCGGATTCTGACCTGTAGGAGCGCACGAGCAGCGCGAGGCCGCGATGGCGGCGTATCAGACTGAACGCCATCGCGGCCTCGCGGTGCTCGTGAGCTCTTAGAATGCATTGCAATTGGGCGATGAATGTTTTGGATTGATAGCCCCCGATTTCTCCAGGCCTAAACCTTCAACACCAACTTCCCGAAATTCTCACCGTTGAACAGCTTCTGCAGGGTTTCCGGGAAAGTCTCCAGCCCGTCCACAATATCTTCCCTGCTCTTGAGCTTGCCCTGAGCCATCCAGCCCGCCATCTCCTGTCCGGCAGCGGCAAACTTGCTGGCGTAGTCCATGACTACAAAACCTTCCATGCGGGCGCGATTGACCAGCAGCGACAGGTAATTGCTCGGTCCTTTGACGGGCGATGTGTTGTTGTACTGGCTGATCGCACCGCAGATCACAACTCGGGCTTTGGGTGCCAGACGGCTGAGTACGGCGTCGAGAATGTCACCGCCAACGTTGTCGAAGTAGACATTCACCCCATTGGGGCATTCGCGCTTCAGACCTGCCAGCACATCTTCGCTCTTGTAATCGATAATGCCATCGAACCCCAGCTCATTGATAAGCGACTCGCACTTCTGCTTGCCGCCAGCGATGCCGATCACGCGGCAGCCTTTAAGCTTGGCAATCTGACCGGCCACGCTACCCACTGCACCCGCCGCGCCGGAAATCACCACGGTATCGCCACTTTGCGGCGCGCCGACATCCAGCAGGGCAAAGTAGGCCGTCATACCGGTCATGCCCAGTGCGGAAAGGTAGCGGGGCAGTGGTGCTAGTTTCGGATCGATCTTGTAGAAGCCTTTAGGCTCACCCAGAAAGTAATCCTGAACGCCCAGCGCGCCTTGCACAAAATCCCCCTCTGCGAACTGATCACTCTGCGAGGCGACGACTTCGCCAACGCCCAGTGCGCGCATCACCTCACCCAGACCGACCGGAGCGATGTATGACTTGCCCTCGTTCATCCAGCCTCGCATGGCCGGGTCCAGCGACAAGTAATGGTTTTTGACCAGAATCTGCCCGCTTGCCAGCTCGCCGACCGGCACTTCCTGATAAGTGAAGTCCTCGCGACTGGCCTGGCCGACCGGGCGCTTGGCGAGCAGGAATTGGCGGTTGGTGTGGGTGCTCATGGCAGTTCCTCAAAGATAGACAAAGGTTGATTGAAGTCGCTGAGGCAAAGCCAGGCAAGTGAAGATCACTCTGCGAATGCGCTGCGATCCAGTTGAATGATGAATAGGCGTGTACCCGCTGGAGATAAGCTTTTAAATCAAGGGTAATATTTATCTATGTAGATCGTCAGCCGAGACTAATCTACATTGGCTCCCTTACCTGAAGCCTGAGTTCCCCGAATGTCGCCTACCTGCTTGCCAACCCTTCGCCCCAACGTACTGCGCCCTGGAGACGCTGTAGCTCTGGTTTCACCTGCTGGCCCGGTGGCGGCGGCGAAGGTCGAGAGCGCGGCAGAAGTTCTGAAGAGCTGGGGCCTGAAGCCCCGCATTTACCCTCACGCGCTGGATACTCACTCTTTCTATGCGGGCACCGATGAGCATCGGCTTGCTGACTTCAATGCCGCTCTGGCCGATCCGGAAATCCGCGCACTCTTCTGCAATCGTGGCGGTTATGGCGCGCAACGGATTGTTCAGCATCTGGACTTCGATGCGGTAAGGCGTGATCCGAAGCTCGTGATTGGGTTTTCTGATATCACTGCATTTCACGGAGCGCTCTGGGAACATGCGCGACTGGCGACCATTCACGGGCCTGTCGCCAGTCAGCTTGAGCGGGGTGGCGTGTTCGTCAGCGGTCTGCGGCACGTGACCATGAGCACCGAACCGGTTGTGGTGTCAGCAGATCCAGCGGAGCGCACTTTCGATGTGCGTACTCGTGGCACTGCTCAAGGCATATTGCTGGGCGGTAACCTGAGCATACTCAGCAGCAGCGTGGGCACTGGCTACATCCCTGACCTGAACGGCGCCATTCTGTTGATCGAGGATGTGGGTGAGGCAGCTTATCGAGTCGACCGTCTGCTGACCCAACTCCTCAACAGTGGTGCGCTGAATGGGCTGGCAGGCATTGCGGTTGGGCAGTTCAGTGAACCCAAAGGCGCTACAGGAGCGATCACCCATTCAAGCGTATTGATGGAGCGACTGGGGGACTTGGGTGTTCCTGTCCTGGGCGGTCTGTCCATCGGCCATGACGCCGTCAACTACGCGGTGCCTCTGGGCATAGAGGCCACGCTGGATGCTGATGCCGGAACCTTGCTGGTTGGTGCTGCGACACGCTGACGCCCATATCTGCACGTAATCAGCGCTCCACTCTGGGTAATTGCTCCGAATCGGGCGTTCGCGCGTGGCTGTTCGTAAGTTTTTCAGCGCTTCCATCCTGAAAATCCGGAGCTTTTAGCTGACCCTTGATCTGGTTTAACCCCCGGAACAGTCTGAAAACGACTTCGGCATAGCTAATTGCCATTAGCTCGGCGTCAAACTCTTGTACATCCCCAGATCCATTGCGAATCTGCACGATTATTGAATGGTGCGATTCAAAGGCCTCAGTCGAAAGGCGGGTCGCTTTGAGTCATCGAACGGGGATGAGCGCTATGATTTCGGCCGTGCAAGCTCGAGTTGCCAATCTTGGTGTGGCCAAAAAACTTGGCGTGGGGTTCACGCTGGTTTTGCTGCTGACCGCTCTGGTGGCGGCGATCGGCGTCTGGTCGTTGAAAAATATCAGCGTTCATTTCGACGGACTGAAACAGATGTCATCCCTCAACAGCGGGCTGCTCAAGGTTCGGTTGCTGGAGCAGGAATACGCACTGCGCAGTGACCCCAAGATCGTTGAGCAACTGCATGCAGGCATTGACGAGTTGAATGCACTGGCTGAACAGCTGAAATCCCAGTCCCCGGCCAGCGAGTCCAGAATGGCTGAGGTCCAGCAAACGCTCAGCGCTTACCGCACGTCTTTCGATCAGTTCGTTGATATCAGCCAAAGCAAGGACCTTGCTCTGGAAATGGCCAGTTGGTCGGTTTCCAGTGTTGCCAACAACCTGGATGTTTTGCAGGCCGGGTTGGCAGATGACGGTACTTATTGGCTCAAGGATTCAAAGGGTGAGCAGGGTGCTGAGTTCATTGAGCAGGCCAATCAGGTCAGCCAGGTTTCCAGGCTGATGATGCAGGCCATGGACGAGGCGCGAGTGCGTCTCGACAAGAGCCGAAAGACGGGTTCGGGTGATGAGGTCAAGACTGGCAAAATCCAGCAGGCAGATGAGGCAAAGACGCTGGCCGAAGAGCTCAAGGGCGTTGTCAAGGATGAGGGCTATCTAACGGTGCTGGGTGAAGTCAGCACGCATATTGGCAACTTCAACGACAAATTGAGCGAATACACCGATTTGCTCGCCAGTGAGGCTCAGGTTTCGCAGCAATTGGCAGCTAATGCCAGACAGGTCGTCGAGCAGGTGAAGCAGGCTTATGCCGCTGAAGATCAGTCAATGCAGGCGCAGCTCACCACGAACACGTTGCAGATCATCGGGTCATCCGTGGTGGCCTTGCTGGTGGGCGTGATTGCTTCGCTGCTGATCACTCGCTTGATCGTCCGGCCGCTCCGCAGCGTTATTGCTGTTGCGCAACGCATCGCGGCGGGCGATCTGAGTGGCAGTATCGAGGTGCGTCGCAGTGATGAGATCGGCCAATTGATGCTGTCCATGCAGCAAATGGGGGCAGGCCTGAGCGGCATAGTCAGTGGTCTGCAAGCGGGTATCGATCAGTTGGCCAGCTCTGCGCATTCACTTTCGGCTGTGACCGAGCAGACCAATCGTGAAGTCAGTCATCAGCAGGAAGAGACCGAGCAGGTCGCGACGGCGATGAACCAGATGACGGCAACCGTACATGACGTCGCCCGCAATGCGGAAGAGGCGGCACTTGCTGCTCAGAGCGCGGATGACAAGGTCGACAGCGGCCAGACAGTGGTGCGCCAGAGCCTTCAGCGGATTGAGCAACTGGCGAGCTCTTCGGCGTCCGCGAGCGACAGCATCGAAAACCTAAGTGCCGAGATCCAGAACATTGGCACCGTGCTGGGTGTGATTAAAAGCGTGGCCGAACAGACCAACCTTTTGGCTCTCAACGCCGCCATCGAGGCGGCGCGTGCAGGTGAACAGGGCAGGGGCTTTGCGGTGGTGGCCGATGAGGTCCGGGCATTGGCCAAACGCACTCAGCAGTCCACCGAAGAAATCGAACGTCTCATCAGTAGTCTTCGCACCGGTGCGTCGGCTTCGGTGGCGCAGATTCAGAGCAGCGGTGAGCTGGTCAAACTTGCAGTCAGCGATGTGCTGCAAACAGAAAGCGCACTGGGCAGCATTGCTGCGGCGGTTTCGATTATCCAGCAGATGAACCAGCAAATCGCCGCGGCGGCAGAACAGCAGACTTCAGTGGCTGAAGAGATCAACCGCAGCGTCACCAATATTCGCGCCAGCGCCGACCAGTCGGCCGTGGCCATGCGTGGCAATGCGGCGTCGAGCACCGAGCTGGCATTACTTGGGACCGAGCTGAAAGGGATGGTCGGACATTTCAGGTTGTAGCGGAACACGAAATCTTTACTGGCCTGTAGGCGCTGTCGAAGGCTGCGAAGCACTTGGTTTGACGCACCGCTATTGCAGCCTTCGGCAGCTACAGGTCACTCGGTTTCTGCGCAGAAGAGTTAGACCCAGAGAATCATCTTTGAAGGTAGATGTATTGCTGAAACGATCTGCCTCTACCGACGCGACCTCCCGTTCAAGATCACCATCGTCACAACCCCCGCAACAATCCCCCAGAACGCCGAACCAATAGAAAGCAAAGTCAGGCCTGACGCGGTCACCATAAAGGTGATCAGGGCCGCCTCGCGTTCCTTGGGTTCATTCATGGCAACAGTCAGGCCATTGATGATCGAGCCGAACAACGCCAGAGCTGCGATCGATAGCACTAACTCCTTGGGGAACGCGCCGAACAATGCCGCCAGCGCCCCGCCATAAATGGCTGCAATGGCGTAGAAAATCCCGCACCAGATGGCGGCTGTGTATCGTTTGTCCCGGTCTTCATGAGCGTGGGCGCTGGTGCAAATGGCTGCACTGATGGCGGCCAGATTGAGCCCGTGGGAACCGAACGGCGCAAGCAGTAATGAAGCAATGCCGGTGACTGAAATCAGCGGCGAGGCAGGCACGTGGTAACCATCAGCGCGCAACACGGCGATACCCGGCATGTTCTGCGAGGTCATGGCCACTACAAAAAGCGGAATGCCGATACTCACGGTTGCTGCCAGGGAAAACTCTGGAGTCGTCCAGACCGGCATCGCGACTTCTAGGGTAAACCCGCTGAAATCCAGTAAGCCCAACCATCCTGAGAGCGCCGTGCCCACCAGCAGCGCACCCAATACGGCGTAACGCGGTGATACCCGTTTGATCAGCAGGTAGGTAAAAAACATGCCCAGCACCAGTGAGGTACGGTGTTGGGCGGCGACAAAGATTTCGCTGCCGATCTTGAACAGGATGCCTGCCAGCAACGCCGCAGCCAGGGATGCGGGAAGCTTTTTTACCAGTCGATCAAAGCTGCCAGTCACGCCGCAAATGATGACCAACACCGCACAGGTGATAAACGCACCGATGGCCTCTGGATACGCCACGCCACCCAGGCTGGTGATCAGCAAGGCTGCGCCGGGGGTCGACCAGGCCACGGTGATGGGTGTCCGATAACGCAACGAAAGGCCGATGCTGCATATGGCCATACCCACGAACAATGCCCAGATCCACGAAGAAATCTGCGCACTGGTCAATCCGGCTGCCTGACCCGCCTGGAACATCAGTACCAGCGAACTGGTACAGCCCGTCATCATGGCGATAAAACCAGCGACTATCGCGGCGGGGGAGGTGTCGGCCAATGGGCGTAGGCGGGCGGGGGGTGAAGCGTTCATCGATCCATCCTTGAGCGTGTGCAACGGCAGGCTGCAAGCGTAAACGTAGTGGTATCAGAGTGTTGCGATACAGCGGTATTCGTAAACGTGAGTACAGTTACCAGGCAGTCTGACCCTGTAGGAACTCATGAGCACCGCGAGGCAGCGATGGCGGTCTGTCTGACACATCGCTATCGCTGGCCTCTTAACCTCGGTGAGTCCTACAGGTCCAGTGCTGGATGTTCAATCATCCTCGCGAGAAACAGGCCTTGCGCTACCCTGCAAAGTCCTGCCCAGCGCTTCATTGACCTGCAGCCAGCCATCAACGGCATCGCGACCCGCTTCGGCAAAAACCCGTTGCAACAGCTTTACCTGTTCGCGGCGCAATGCCTGCTCAAACTTGACGCCTTCTTCCGTCAGCCCCAACAGACGTTTACGTTTGTCACTGTCCGGGGCGGTGCTGTGGACCAGGTCCATGGCGATCAACTGACGCAGAGGCGCGTTGAGTGCCTGCTTGCTCACACCCAGCACGCCGAGCAGCTCTTTCACGCTCAACTCCGGGTAGCGCGCGATGAAAAACACCACGCGTTGGTGTACACGGCTGAAGCCTCGGCGGGCGAGCATCTCATCGGCTTTGGCTGTGAATGCCTGATAGCCGAAGAAGAAAGCTTCCATGGCTGCTTGTTGGGAGGCGGAATTTTTAAGGTCAAGCATATTGACGTATCTGTGTCCGGCGTCGTAATTTCGGTCAACCAGTTTGACTTATTTCCAATTACTTCGGCTAGCGGTGATCTCAATGGCTTTCTCTGAACGCGTGTCCCGGCTTAAAAGTTCTCTGATTCGTGAAATCCTTGCCGCAGCGCAGCGTCCGGAAGTCATGTCGTTCGCCGGTGGCCTGCCGGCCGAAGCCATGCTACCCAAGGTGGAATGGGCGGACATGCCCGTTGCGCTTGGCCAGTACGGCATGAGCGAGGGCGAGCCTGAATTGCGCGAAGCCTTGGCCGCAGAGGCGCGAGCTATCGGTTTGCGATGCGATGCCAGCCAGGTATTGATCGTCAGTGGTTCGCAGCAGACGCTGGATCTGGCGGCCAAGCTGTACATCGATAAGGGCACAAAGATTGTGCTCGAGGCGCCGACTTACCTGGCTGCGCTGCAGATCTTCCAGTTGTTCGGCGCCAATTGCCTCACTGTGCCGCTGCAAACCGATGGCCCTGATTTAATTGCATTGCGTGAGCAACTGGAGCAGCACAAACCTGCGTTCGCTTATCTGATTCCGACTTTTCAGAATCCCTCTGCAGTGCGTTACAGCGAGGCCAGCCGGGTGGCCGTGGCTGCGATGCTTGATGAGTTCGGCGTGACATTGATCGAAGACGAACCCTATCGCGATCTGACATTTGATGGCGGCAGTGCCAAGCCCATCGCCAGTCGTTTGCAAAAAGCCAGCTGGATCTACACCGGTACCGTGTCGAAAACCCTGTTGCCTGGCTTGCGGGTCGGTTATCTGATCGCCAGCCCCGATCTGTTCCCACATCTGCTGCGTTTGAAGCAGTCAGCGGATCTGCACACCAACCGTTTGGGTCAGTGGCAGGCACTGCAATGGATCGGGACCGAGCACTACCATGAGCACCTTTCGCAATTGCAGAGCTTCTACCGTCAGCGTCGGGATGCATTTGAGGCTGCACTAAAACAACACTTTGCCGATATAGCTGACTGGAACAGTCCGCAAGGTGGTCTGTTTTTCTGGCTGACGCTCAAGCAGCCAATGGATACACGGACTTTGCTCGATGAAGCGCTGAAGCAGGATGTCGCGTTTATGCCGGGGGAGCCGTTTTTCGCTGATCCGGATGCTAATCCTGGTTACCTGAGGCTTAACTTCAGCCATATCGACCCGGCCCGTCTTGACGAAGGTCTGAGACGATTGGCGGCAGTTGTACGTCAGGCCCAGTTAGAGCAGGCCGCTTAGCAGCGAGCATCAGGCGAATTTAAGGAGAAGGGGATGTACAAGGTTTACGGCGATTACAAATCGGGAAACTGCTACAAGATCAAGCTGATGCTCAACTTGCTGGGTGTTGAATACCACTGGGTGGCGGTGGATATCCTCAATGGTGAAACCCAGACCGCAGCCTTTCTGGAGAAGAACCCCAACGGCAAGATTCCAGTACTGGAGCTTGAGGACGGCACCTGTTTGTGGGAGTCCAACGCGATCCTCAATTTTCTCGCCGATGGTAGCCAGTACCTGCCAAGCGAACCGCGACTGCGTACTCAAGTGCTGCAATGGCAGTTCTTCGAGCAGTACAGCCATGAGCCAAGCATCGCCGTCGCTCGCTTCATCCAGTTTTATCTGGGGCTGCCTGAGGAGCGTCTGGAGGAATATCGTTCGTTGCATAAAGCCGGTTACCGCGCGCTGGCAGTGATGGAGCAGCAACTGAAACGCACGCCGTTCCTGGTCGGCGATAACTTTTCCATCGCAGACATTGCGTTGTACGCGTACACCCATGTTGCCCATCAGGGCGGTTTCGACCTGACGCCATATCCTGGCATCGAGCAATGGCTGGAGCGTGTGAAGGCGCAACCTGGTTACGTGGGGATGCTGGACTGATCGAAATGGATGCCTGAAAAGCCGGTCACGCAACATGACCGGCTTTTTTATGTCCGATTGTTTAGCAGGGCTGAAATCACTTGGCTGTGTCAGCACAGGCATTTAGTCTGCGCGCCCTTCGGGAGCGACCCCGTGACCCGATATCAACGACTTCAGGAAAGGAATTCCCTATGCGCTTTTCAATGATGGCAGTGCTGATGTTCATGGCGCTGGGTATTGGTTGCTCTGCTTCTGCGAAAACAGAAGATTGTGATGCCAACCAGGCCGCGATGAACCAATGCGCGAGCAAGCAACTGGCGACACTGGACGCGGAGCTGAACACGCAATACAAGGCGCAAATGGCGTACTTGCAGACGCCCGCGAAGCAGCAGGCGCTGAAGAGCGCGCAGCAGAAGTGGATTGCTTTCCGTGATGCGGATTGTACGTATCAGGTAGGTAAGCCTGAGGACTCCGGCTCTATCTGGCCACTGCTGCAGTCCCGGTGTCTGGCTGAGCATACCCAAGTCCGGGTAGACCAGTTGAAGGCTTATGCGGCGTGCCGTCAGGAGGGCTGCCCGAACTGATGTCGGGCAGCGGGGCGTGAATCAGACCGTAGCGAAACGCTGATTCAGATAGTCGATGATTACTTTGGATTCGTACATCCAGGTAGTCTTGCCGTCTTCTTCGATACGCAGGCAAGGGACTTTGATCTTGCCGCCTTCATTGAGCAGGGTCTGACGATCGTGCTCATTGTTTTTGGCGTCGTGCAGTGCCACCGGGACGTTGAGCTTGTGCAGGGTACGACGGGTTTTGACGCAGAACGGGCAAGCATTGAACTGATACAGGCTCAGATTCTTTGCTGACTGCTCGACGGCAGCCTGGGCCTCGGGCGTGCGTTTTTTCTTCGCCGGGCGGGTAATGAAGTCGCCGAAGATCACCAGTTGGCCAAGGCCAACCCTCAAAGCTTTTATAAACACGTGAAGACCTCGCGAGAAACAGGCGGGAACGTATCGCCCATGGCCCGGCGAGTGGTCAGCCGGGCAGGGCGTCAGTCACTTGATGAGGCTGAGGAACTCGCTGCGGGTGGCAGCGTTTTCGCGGAATTCGCCGAGCATGACCGAAGTGATCATCGACGAGTTCTGCTTTTCGACACCGCGCATCATCATGCACATGTGCTTGGCTTCGATTACCACGGCAACGCCCACTGCGCCGGTCACTTGCATGATCGCTTCGGCGATCTGGCGGCTGAGGTTTTCCTGGATCTGCAGGCGGCGGGCGTACATGTCCACAATGCGTGCGACCTTGGACAGACCCAGCACCTTGCCATTAGGGATGTAGGCAACATGCGCCTTGCCAATGAACGGCAACAAGTGATGCTCGCACAGCGAATACAATTCGATGTCCTTGACCATCACCATTTCGCTGGCGTCGGAGCTGAACAGGGCACCATTGGTGACCTCTTCCAGCGTTTGCTGATAACCGCGACACAGATACTGCATTGCCTTGGCAGCGCGTTTGGGAGTGTCGAGCAGACCTTCGCGGGAAACGTCTTCCCCCAGTTGGCCAAGGATCGCGGTGTAGTTCTGTTCCAGTGTCACAGGGGTTGTTCCGTAAAAGGTAATGCTGTCCGCAGCGGTACCGTGTCGATAACCAACATTTGCACGACATGGCCAGGCTGATCAGCAAGAAATGCAGGGCAAGCCTGCGTTGCGCGACATAGTAACGTAGGACAGGCGGCAATTGTATCGCTCGATGTCGGTAGGTTGCCTTCCAGACCGCTTTCACGGGGTCACGGCAGTCTTGTGGTGAGACGATTGCTACTTGATATTGGGCAACAGTCGTACTTCCACGCGTTGTCCCAAAGCACGTGCTGCACTGGCCAGGGTTGCCAGAGTCATCCCCGCGTCGCTCTCATCAAGGGCGCGGTCCACCACTGTCCGGCTGGTATGCATCCGCTCGGCGAGGTCTTTTTTGGTAACTTTCTGAAGCCTCATCGTTTCTGCAAGCTGCCAGGATATGACTCGTTTCAGTGCCGCAGCGGTGACTTCTTCGACAAGATCCTGTTCCGCAAGAAAATCGTCGAAGTCAGATCCTACGTTCTCGTTCATCATTGGCTCCTCATAGCCGCGACTTGCGCTGTCGTGCAGTCGTTAAATCCGTTGAAGGTGTCTTCTGGCTTTTTTTGATGAAGCCGTGAAGCAATACCATTTCGCAAGCTGTGATCGTGAACAGTACCCGGGCAATGGTATCGCCAAGATCAACCCTGACCTCCCAGAGCCCGGCTTCAAGCTTTCGAACAACGGGCATACCCATCGGCCATCCGAGTTGGACGGCTTTTATATCAATCCCGATCAGTCGCCTGTGCTGGCGTTAGATTTGATAGCCATTCACGAACCGGCTCATTGCCAGCGTCTGTGCAGAAGAAACGTACGGCGAGAACAGGTGTGTCATCAGGCATGAGGATGCAGTGTACCTAAATAGGTGCATATGGCAATGGCGGAAGACTTGCGGATGCCTACTGTAGTCACTGATGATGAGAGACGGTGGTAGATATGTATCCAATCGCTTACCAAGCCCCTACCAACCCGCGACAGAAATAACCCCTCACACGCTGTCTGAACGAGCAGGTAACAAATACCTGTCGCATGAGAGAGTGAAGTGATGTTTGGTCGAATGATGAAAGTGGCAATAGTGGTTGCTGTGCTGTCTACCGTCTCAGGCTGCTGGCCATTCTGGGGTCCAGGCGGGCCCGGCGGGCATGGAGGCGGTGGCGGGCACGGTGGCGGCGGTCACTATGAAGGTGGCGACCGCGGTGGTCCAGGTGGTGGCGGCCCTGGCGGACGACCGTAACGAACCCGGAGTGTGTTCAGGCTGCGACGGGTTACTCGTCGCGGCCTTCCATCATGGTCCGCTTCAGGATCACGTAAACCGCTCCCGCGCCGCCGTGCTTCGCCTGGCACGAACAGAATCCCAACACCTGGGGATGTTGTCGCAACCAGGTGTTGACGTGGCTTTTGATCATAGGGCGTTTGCCGTCCAGTCGCACCGCCTTGCCATGAGTGACGCGCACGCAGCGGATTTCCAGCTTGGTGGCTTCGGCGAGAAACTCCCACAAGGTTTCCCTCGCGACCTCGACGGTCATGCCGTGCAAATCCAGGCTGCCCTCGAAGCTGATCTGACCGAGCTTGAGCTTACGCATCTGGCCTTCCTGCACGCCATCGCGGGACCAACTCAATACATCCTCTGGCCCGACGTCGATCACGAACTGATCCGACAGTCCATCGACTCTTACTGAATTGGTGCGCACCGTTGCGGACTGACGCAGTTTGGCCAGGAGTTTACGGTCGGTTTTCGGTTTGCCGACATCGGCATATTCTTGCTTGATGGGCTTGACGCCGCGTAACTCTTTTTTGAACAGGGAAAAATCGTCGTCTTGCATGTCAGCCTCCGCGAAGGGGGCTAGTTTAACCAAGTCGTGGTCTGCGGCGTGATTAAAACGCCGCTTTTGGCAACTCGGGTCTGCCCCTGCAAAAAATCACTGACATGACGCGATTTATCGTAAGGCCCGGGAAAGGGGCCGTAAATTCGATGGGTATCCATTGGCAGGAACATTTGGCAGGAACATTGTCCTCGCGGCTAAAGCCAGTCCTACCGCACGACATTCCCGACAGGAACTACCGCTCAATCATTCTTCTTCATCAAATGCGGCGACATGTTCAGACCGTTTTTGCGGCGGCGGCCCAGTCGGCAGCGGCGCCATAGCCAGACGCCGACGTAGAGCACCAACAAACCACCGAACACTACCAACGCTGCGCCCAGCGGACTGGCATTGAGTTCACCCAATACTTGCGGGCGGCCAATCAGGATGGAAACACCGGCCATCGCCAGCAATACGCCGAAAGTGGCCAACAGGGCAGCAATGGCCGAACCAATGCGCACGCCCCAACTACCCGGTCCTTTTGGACGCAGGCGACGGGCATCAAAACCGTCGGATACTTTCATTCCGATTTCCTCCAGAGTATCGGGGTCTGACTCGCATAAAGGGCGGCTGGTTCCCGCAGGGAGGGATTGAAGGGCAGAAGGCGGGCATTAATGGATGGGCGGTTATGTGAACGGCGTCACATGACCGCTATTGCGGCGGTAGCGCGGGGGAACCTGAGCAAGGCAGTCCGGCATGGAGTGGTGACACTCTTAGCCGGGCAGGACAGTTGACTTCTGGAGGCTGGTGCTTCAGATCAGGTCTTTGGTAAGGGCCAGAGTCGCAAAGTTATCGTTCATGATCGCCATTT
This sequence comes from Pseudomonas caspiana, assembly GCF_040224095.2. Lineage (NCBI taxonomy): Bacteria > Pseudomonadati > Pseudomonadota > Gammaproteobacteria > Pseudomonadales > Pseudomonadaceae > Pseudomonas > Pseudomonas caspiana. Next base: position 1,831,535 of record NZ_CP167995.1, read on the forward strand.
CGGTGCGATGAACGATATGGGCGCTGACCACGCCGTCCGGGCTCGGCAAGTCGCGGGTTGCGCAAGCGTCGTCCACCAGGGTGCAGCGATAGCCGTAATCCTTTGCTGCGCGCACGGTGGTGCTGATGCTCGAATGGCTCATGAAGCCGCAAACGATCAGGTCAAGATGACCCAGGCTTTGCAGCAGGTCATCCAGTCCGGTGCCGTTAAAGGCATTGGGCAGACGCTTTTCCACTACCTGCTCGCCTTCATGTGGCTTGAGGTCTGGCATGAACTCGCCGCGCTCGCCTTGCGGATCGAACAGGCCACCGACTGTGCCGAGATGGCGGATATGCACGATCGGGCATTTTCCAGCGCGGGCGGCTGCTACCAGCTGGCAGATGTTCGCCGCAGCTTCATTTACTCCGGTCAGGGCCAGCGGACCGCTGAGATATTCTTTCTGTGCATCGATAATAATCAGCGTGGCATTACTCAAAGTGGCCGCTGCATAGCCACGGCCGCTGAGTTGAAACATGGTCTTTGGATCGGACATCTGGGGCTCCTTTGTGTGGGGCTTTTGCGACATTCTCCTCCGCTGGAGCGGTTCTGGGAATGGCGACGATGAGAAGCTCCGGATTCTCTGGCCTGTAGCGGCGTTGGTTGATCCAGGCGGATAGCATTATGCCCTGATTGAAAAGCCGCGTATCCATAACCATCGTCGAACATGAGATGCGTCAGAAATGGGTGGATCAGTAATGGCACGGGGGCATCGTGTGATACGTTCCTGGCTGCTAGAATCCCAAGACGTATTCCAAGGAGCTTGTCCCAGTGATCACATCCCGCTTGCGCACTGTGCGCGACCATATCCGTTGGGCGGTTAGTCGCTTTCACGAAGAAGACCTGTTTTTTGGGCACGGCACCGATAACGCCTGGGACGAGGCGCGCCAGTTGGTTCTGGGCGCCTTGCACCTGCCTTGGGAAATTGCCGACAGCTATCTGGATTGCCGGCTGGAGCTTGATGAAATCTCCGAGCTTCAGCGTTTGATTGCACGCCGCATTGATGAGCGCGTGCCAACGCCTTATCTGCTGGGTGAGGCATGGTTCTGCGGGATGTCGTTCATTGTCGATGAGCGTGTACTGATCCCTCGCTCACCGATCGCCGAGCTGATCGAAAACCACTTCGCCCCTTGGCTGGCGGACGAGCCAGCCCGCATTCTGGACCTGTGTACGGGTTCTGGCTGCATCGGTATTGCTTGCGCCGACGAGTTTCCGGAGGCCGAAGTCGTGTTGGCCGACCTGTCGTTTGAAGCGCTGGAAGTTGCCAACCAGAACATCGAACGCCATGGCGTTGACCAGCGTGTCTATACCGTTCAGGGCGATGGCTTTGATGGCCTGCCGGGCCAGCGTTTCGACTTGATCGTCTCCAACCCGCCTTATGTCGACTCCGAAGATTTTTCGGATATGCCGGACGAATACCAGCACGAGCCGGAACTTGCCTTGGCTTGCGGCAGTGATGGTCTGAATCTGGTGCGACGGATGTTGAGTCAGGCGGCGAATCATCTGACCGAAAAGGGTCTGTTGATTGTTGAAGTTGGCAACAGTCAGGTTCACGTCCAGGCGCTGTACCCGGAAGTTGACTTCACCTGGCTGGATTTCCTGCGCGGCGGTCACGGCGTTTTCATGCTCAGCGCTGCCCAGTGCCGGGAGCATCAGGCATTGTTTGAATCGCGGGTCTGATTGATCAGATTCAAGGCGCTCTCGGTGAGCGCCTTGAGTTTGAAGGCTAGCGGTGGGTTGCAATCCAGATCAGCAACCCGGCCTGGAAGACTGCAAAAGTAACCAGGCAGGCAATAGTGAAGCGCAAGCCGCTGTCTTCACGTTTGTACTTGCCGACTCGATCCTCGTGCTGACGGATCAACCCTTCCTGCTCAATCATCTTCTTCTCGGCGCCCTCCAGCATCTGTGAGGCCTCGAGAATTTCGATGATTTGAATCTTGTCGTTGTTCCAGGTGCTGTGCAGGTTGCCCACCTGGACTTCCTTGAAACTGCCCTTCATGTGCTGCGCATCAGCATAGGCAACTTCGAATCCCTGAGTTTTCAGGAAGTGGTCGCGGCGCAAGCGGGTGTCTTCGTTCAGGCCGTCCTTGCTAGGCAGGGCAAACGTTTCGACTTTGTAGGCCGACCATTTTTTCTGCGCCCAGTGGATACCCTGAGCAATCAGAAAACGCCCGATGCCACGGTTCCATGGCTCGATCTGCAAACCGGAATCGGGCCCGAAGCGCACGATATGCTTTTCATGATCGACCCAGACATCCAGATGATTCTGTTCACGCCGCACCCGTTGGCCTGGCAATTGAATGTTCAGGCGCAGCAGGCTCAATTCCTTGCTGTGGCGCTCGGCACGACCAAACTGGACAAAGCGCAACGGCCGGCCACCTGTGGCACGGTCGGTCTGCAGCGGGGCCAGGCGCAGCATCAGAAAGTGTTCCGGCTTGACGTCGTCCCACAACTGCGCAGGCGCCGAGGCTTGAGCTTCAGCGGCTTTGGTGTCTTCAATGGTGTCGGGTAATGCTGTTGTTTCTGTCATGTTTACGGCGATCCTGTCCTTGACCCTGTGCAGCAAACACAGTGCCAGCAAATCCCTATCGGCCGTTTTTACGAGTCCTGAAGGGTGTCCGTGATTTCCTGACGTCAAATTTCCATGGTTACGCCGCAGGCACGGCGTCTATGAAACGCAAAATCCGTGTGGAAAGCTCACTCGACAGCGGCAGTTGCGGATCTTTGTACGACGCCAGCTGACGCTTGATGTCGTTCGGCACGATACGTAACACGTGGTTCATGCCTTCGATCAAGGCCAGTTCGGCATCGGGTTTCGCCTTTTTCAATAGCTCGGCGTCACCGACACCCACCTGAATATCATGGCGACCCTGCACGATCAGCGCCGGGACTTGCAGCTTGCCGAACGCCGCGGCCGGGTCCTGACGGAACAACGAAATCAGATACGGCTGAACACTGGGCCGGAACACCACTTCAAGTTCGGCCGGAACATCGTTGTCGGTCTTGCCCGCCTTGATTTCGTCGATCAACTGATTGCTGCGCAAGAGCAGTGGCGGTGGCAGACGGTATTGCAGTTGCTCGCGTAACACTTGATCTACTGGGCGGCCGGTGCCAGCCACGGAGATCACAGCGGCAGCACCGGCTTTTTCAGCCGCCAGAGCCGCCACCAGTGCGCCCTCGCTGTGGCCCAGCAGGATCAATTGACCCAGACGTGGGTCAGCCTTGAGTTTCTGGCCCCAGGCTTGTGCATCGGCAACATAGGCCTCAATGCTCAGGTTGCGCTCATCCGGGGTCGCTGCCTTGCTGGCGGCAACGCCGCGTTTGTCATAACGCACGCTGGCGATGTTGTGTTTGGCGAGGATGCGCGCCAGGCGTTTCATGCTGTCGTTGCGCCCGCCGTCGGGATTGTTGCCATCGCGGTCCGTAGGGCCGGAACCCGCGATGATCAACACCACGGGCACCGGTTCAGTGGATTTGGGCAGCAACAAGGTACCGGACAACTCGCCCGTCGCGGTTTGCAGGACGATGGGTCGCTGCAGTACGGATGGGGTGGCAGCATGAGCAAGCCCGGTGAGCAGGGGAAGAATCAAAGCGATAACTCGTAGCATCGTTGGGCCACTATCTGTTTGGATGCCGATTGGACGCGGCCAGACGAATAAGGTTCGAGGATGAACTACACGAGCAGCCTGCGTATACTGGCGGGTCTGTTTATATCGATCTGGTTTTTTCGCTGATTTATCGGAGCGTCCGCATGTCCGGCAACACCTTCGGCAAGCTGTTCACTGTCACCACCGCCGGCGAAAGCCATGGTCCGGCGCTGGTTGCTATCGTTGACGGCTGCCCGCCGGGCCTTGAGCTGTCGCTGCAAGACCTGCAAATTGATCTGGATCGGCGCAAGCCCGGCACCAGTCGCCACACGACCCAGCGCCAGGAAGCGGATGAAGTTGAAATCCTTTCCGGCGTTTTCGAAGGCAAAACCACCGGCACCTCCATTGGCTTGCTGATTCGCAACACTGATCAGAAGTCCAAGGATTATTCGGCGATTCAGGAACAGTTCCGTCCGGCCCACGCTGACTACACCTACCACCACAAGTATGGTGTTCGTGATTATCGCGGCGGCGGTCGCAGCTCGGCGCGGGAAACAGCCATGCGCGTGGCGGCTGGCGCTATCGCCAAAAAGTATCTGGCAAAGATGGGCATCGTGGTACGCGGTTACATGAGCCAGCTCGGGCCGATCGATATCCCGTTCAAGACCTGGGATTCGGTTGAGCAGAATGCGTTTTTCTGCCCGGATCCCGACAAGGTTCCGGAGCTGGAAGCCTATATGGACCAGTTGCGTCGTGATCAGGATTCAGTCGGCGCAAAAATCACGGTCGTTGCTGAAGGCGTGATGCCGGGCCTGGGCGAGCCGATCTTCGACCGTCTGGATGCTGATCTGGCTCATGCGCTGATGAGCATCAATGCAGTCAAGGGAGTGGAAATCGGCGCCGGTTTCGCCAGTGTTGCGCAACGCGGCACCGAGCACCGCGACGAGCTGACGCCTGCAGGTTTTCTGTCGAACAACTCTGGCGGCATTCTCGGCGGTATTTCCTCAGGTCAGCCGATTGTGGCGCACCTGGCGCTCAAGCCGACCTCCAGCATCACCACGCCCGGGCATTCGATTGATGTTCACGGCAACCCGGTAGATGTGATCACCAAGGGGCGTCATGACCCATGCGTCGGCATTCGCGCCACGCCGATCGCCGAGGCCATGATGGCTATCGTGCTTCTTGATCATCTGCTGCGTCATCGTGGCCAGAACGCCGACGTCCGAGTGACCACGCCTGTGCTGGGTCAGCTGTAATGCCCGATGGCGTTGCTGCTGCCAAGGGCAACTGACGTGACGCAATCCCCGGCTGGACAGTTGCCTTATTGGCGGCTGTCCAGTTTTTACGTTTTCTACTTCGCCTTGCTGGGCTCTACCGCGCCATTCCTGCCGTTGTACTTAAGCCACCTCGGGTTCTCCAGCGCGCGCATTGGCGAGCTGGTGGCGATCCCGATGCTGATGCGTTGTGTTGCCCCAAATATCTGGGGTTGGCTAGGGGATCACACCGGACGTCGATTGGTGATCGTGCGGCTAGGAGCTATCTGTGGGCTACTCGCGTTTTCCCTGATTCTGATCGAGCAAAGCTACCTTTGGCTGGCGATGGTCATGGCTCTGCACGCGTTCTTCTGGCACGCAATCCTGCCGCAATTCGAAGTCATTACCTTGGCGCACTTGCGCGGGCAGACGTCTCGTTACAGCCAGATCCGGTTGTGGGGCTCAATTGGTTTCATCCTGACCGTAGTCAGCGTGGGGCGTTTATTCGAGTGGTTGAGCCTCGACTATTTCCCTTATTTACTGGTCGCTATCATTTTCGGGATTGTCATCAGCAGTTGGTGGGTGCCCAATGCGCAGCCGATCGTGTCGACGAGTCATGCTGAAACGGGTGGTTTTTTCCGGCAACTGACTCGTCCAGGAGTGTTGGCTTTCTACGCCTGCGTCGGGCTGATGCAATTGAGTCACGGCCCGTACAACACATTCCTGACGCTGCATCTGGAGCAGTTGGGTTACGCCCGAGGGTTGATCGGGTTGCTTTGGGCGGTCGGCGTCGTTGCTGAGGTGCTGATGTTCATGGCCATGAGCCGGATATTGCAGCGCTTCTCGGTACGTCAGGTACTGTTGACGAGTTTTTTGTTGGCGGCGTTGCGCTGGCTGTTGCTGGGTAATCTTGCTGACCATCTGACGGTGCTGCTCTTCGCCCAATTGCTGCATGCTGCCACGTTTGGCAGCTTTCACGCGTCTGCCATCCACTTCGTGCAACGTAGCTTCGGCTCGCAGCAACAAGGTCAGGGACAGGCGTTGTACGCGGCTTTGGCCGGGACGGGTGGTGCGTTGGGCGCGCTTTACGCCGGTTACACCTGGAACTTCCTTGGCGCCGGCTGGACATTTACCATCGCCAGTGCTGCGGCACTGGCTGCTGCCGTGATGGCAGCTACACGAATGAAAGAGGAGCGGGCATGAGCCGCGAACAACTGAGTCAGGCAATTATCGACGCCGGCCGTTTTCTGTACGGTCGTGGCTGGTCACCTGCTACCAGCAGTAATTACTCGGCGCGGCTGTCTGCCACTGAAGTGCTGTTGACGGTGTCGGGCAAACACAAAGGCCAGTTGGGCATTGACGATGTGCTGGCCACTGATCTTGAAGGCAACAGCCTGGAGGCTGGCAAAAAGCCGTCTGCGGAAACCTTGCTGCATACGCAACTCTACAGTTGCAAACCGGAAGTTGGTGCAGTGCTGCACACCCATTCGGTCAACGCGACGGTATTGTCGCGTCTGACCAAGGCCGATCATCTGGTCTTTGAAGACTATGAGCTGCAAAAGGCCTTCAGTGGCGTGGTGACTCATGAGTCGCGAGTAGTGGTGCCCATTTTCGACAACGATCAGGATATCGTGCGTCTGGCGGCGAAAGTGCAGCCCTGGCTTGATGCACACCCTGATTGCGCGGGTTATCTGATTCGCGGCCATGGCTTATATACCTGGGGCGCGAAGATGAGCGACGCACTGCGGCAGATCGAGGCTTTCGAGTTCCTCTTTGAGTGCGAACTCAAGACACTTGCCGTACTGAACCGATAACGTTTTTTTAGCGTTCAGCCTGAGCGACCTGTAAAAGTCGCAGGGCACATTGAACCGAGCCGAACCGAACTGAGGAGCGCCGCCATGAGCAGCCTGTATGTTTATCACCAGTCCAGCCCTGAGCAGCCCGATAAAGTCCTGACCCATCTGGAAGACATCGCTTCGACCCTCGCCGAACATGGAGTGGGTTTTGACCGCTGGCAGGCCGCGACCCCAATTACTCCGGGTGCCAGCCAGGAGGAGGTGATCAGCGCTTATCGCGTGCAGATCGACAAGCTTATGACCGAACGCGGTTATGTCACCGTCGATGTGATCAGCCTCAACAGTGATCACCCGCAAAAGGCCGAGTTGCGCGCCAAGTTCCTTGATGAACATCGCCATTCCGAAGACGAGGTGCGCTTCTTCGTCGCCGGGCGCGGTCTGTTCACTTTGCATATCGGCGAGTATGTCTACGCCGTGCTGTGCGAAAAGAACGACCTGATTTCGGTTCCAGCGGGCACGCCGCACTGGTTCGATATGGGTGAGAATCCGCATTTCGTGGCGATTCGCCTGTTCAACAACACTGAAGGCTGGGTCGCGAATTTCACTGGCGAGAAAATCGCTAGCCAATTTCCTCAGCTTGACGATTTATAGGATTCGGTGTTCATGACCATCAAAGCAGTCCTGACTGATATCGAAGGCACCACCAGCGCGGTCAGTTTTGTCTTCGACGTGTTGTTTCCGTACGCGGCAAAACATCTGCCGGATTTCGTCCGTCAGCAGGCCTCTCGCCCTGACGTCGCCACGCAGTTACAAAAGGTGCGTGAAGACAGCGCCGAGCCGGATGCCGACGTCGAGCGTGTCATCGAGATTCTTCTGAGCTGGATTGCCGAAGATCGCAAGGCCACACCGCTCAAAGCGCTGCAAGGCATGGTATGGGAGCAGGGTTACGACGCCGGTCAGCTCAAAGGCCATGTTTACCCTGACGCGGTGCACGCGCTGCAGAGCTGGCATCGGCAAGGTTACGGGCTTTACGTCTATTCCTCTGGCTCGATTCAGGCGCAGAAGCTGATCTTCGGCTGCTCTGAAGCGGGAGATCTTTCGGCCTTGTTCAGCGGCTACTACGACACGACTTCCGGGCCCAAACGTGAGGCGCAGTCGTACCGCAACATCACCAAGGACATTGGCTTGCCGGCAGAAGAGATCGTTTTTCTTTCGGACATCGTCGAGGAGCTGGATGCCGCAAAGGCTGCCGGCATGGCCACTTGCGGCCTGGTACGGGAGGGGGGTGAGTTAGCGGGCCACGTCAACGTGGTGAGTTTTGCCGATATAGACCTCGCGTCACTTTGATCCTCCGAGGCAACCGTCCTGCTTGCGGGTTAGCGGCGGTCGCCATCCGCTAACTCGGTCTTTTAAGCCGATTATCTGTCGACGCAAGTAAGCCTCGTCCTGCTGAAAAGTAGGACGAGGCTTTTACTTGGGTAAGTAATACCTGTTTGTTTCGAGTGTTGTTCTACAGCGCTTTTAATCGTGTAGTTTCCTGATCCACCCATTCCCGGCGCAATCAATCAAGCCCTGCGCCGAGCCTGGAAAAGGAGCGAACTGCGATGGGAAGTGCTGAATCAATCAACTCGACCGAGAATCCACTCATACAACAAATGGTCAGGAGCATTCATGAGCTGGACAGCAATCAGGCTATCGAAAATGCGCTGGACTGGTTGCGCCAGGAGTGTCAGTGCGAAGGGGCGATATTTTGCCAATTCAGAGGCACGATGCTGTTGACGTTGGTGACATCCAATGTTGATAGAGCGTGGAGTCAGGATTACCGGCGGCAACTGTTACTGATGGATGACCCTGTAGTCAGTCATTACCGCGAGCATTTGGGATTCGTCGACTGGAGCGCGGCGTTCAAGCGTTATCCACCTACGGCGGGTTTCGGCCGGTCAGTTGAAAAGCACGGGCTGACCCCCGCATGCTCCTACGGCTACACAAGTCCTGCCCGCAGCTTTCAGGGAGTGACGTCGATTTGTTCGCTGAACGGCTTGAGTCGAGCGCTCAAAGGTCCCGACCAGTATTTGTTATCCAGCCTTGTCCCTGTCCTGCATCTGGTAGGGCGCGGGACAAAGTTGCGCTCCAAGGGGTTGAGTGAAAAAGAAGTCGAGATACTCGAATGGGCACGTGACGGCAAAACAGCGTGGGAAATCGCCACGATCAGGCAAGTGTCCGAGGCAACCGTTAAATATCACCTAAGGAGTATTTACAGCAAACTCGGGGTTTCCAACAAGGCTCAGGCGGTGGGTGAGGCTTTATGTCAGGGCATTATCAGGTGAGCGACCACCAACCGGTATTCCCGGCTATTCATTATTCCCGGCCAAAAAAAGCCGTGAATGCCAATTGGCAGTCACGGCTAAACAAAGGGAGCGAAGCGTTTGAATCAATGCAGCATGAAACGGACAATCAAAAATCTGAATCAACGGGTGTGATAGGTCGGCAGATCAAAACGGTGCTGGCTTTGCAGCATCGAGATCGCTGGCAGATCACTTGCCTGACTCGCCAGATCACGACGAATTGCGCTGATTACCCACTCAAGTTGAACTGGAGTGTGGAGCTGCGCGTAGGACACTGAACGGCGAATCTGCTTACCTTCGTTATTGCGCAGGGAAAGCAGCACACCACCGTCTGGACGGGCTTGGGTGGTCACGTCGAATTCTGAAAATACGGATGCGAATTTTTCTTGAATAAAAGTCATGTCTAGCGGCTCCATTGCTCATGGGATAACAAGCTTGGTAGTACTAGTGCAGTGACTGTGCCAGTATCTGCATTGTTTAAAAATCCTTTTAAAACAATTACTTACAAGAAATTCAAATTTTCAGATTCGTGCAATATGCATGAATGGCTATCGGGCATCCTGCATTTTGCGGGTTTTTTAAGGTTTTTTTCAGCGGCGAGGGAACTTTGCCGCGTAGAGCAGAAAGGATTCAGCGAGTAGATCGAGTGATGTCGCGTGAATACTCCGACCGCGCTTTTGGGTTTTTATTCAGGCGATCAATAAAAAAGATGGTACGAACGTCTCATCAGTCGATGAACGGTCGTGGGCTATTCGCGCACCTTGACCCGAGACGAACGGCTCTGGAGACTTGCGGTCATTAATTGAAGGAGACAGCAGCGATACGGCTGCTGATCTCGTGCCTTATTAATGCAGGAGTTACCCATGTCAGATCAGAACACCAGCAATCAACCTGTGCAGATGAACGACGAGGAAGCTCTGGAGTTTGCCGAGCAGGTATTTGACGTTGCTCGTCGCGGTGACGCAGTGATGCTGGACAGGTTGCTGGAAAAAGGCCTTACGCCCAATCTGCGTAACCACAAAGGCGACACGCTATTAATGCTCGCCAGTTATCACGGCCATCAGGATGCTGTACGGGTTTTGCTCAAGTATCAGGCTGATCCGGAAATTCGCAACGACAACGGTCAGAGCCCGATTGCAGGGGCCGCATTCAAGGGCGATCTGGAAGTGGTTAAATTGCTGGTCGATGCCGGGGCTGAAGTCGAGGGCGCATCGGCTGATGGTCGAACGGCATTGATGATGGCAGCAATGTTTAACCGTACAGCGATCGTCGACTACCTGATCAGCAAAGGTGCCAACCCCAACGCCCGGGATGCCAAGGGCGTGACGCCGCTGGCGGCCGCACAGACCATGGGTGCGGCAGATACCGCAGAGCAATTGGCCCGACTCGCTGGCTGAAATGTGTTGCGGGCGTAAGTGATAGAGGCGCAGAGGATTTGTCGGTATCCTTCGCGCCTTTATTTTTGCTCGTGATCAGGATCTCCCATGAAAAATCAACTTATCGAATTAATCGGCAAAATCAGTTCGGGTTGCATGGGTGAGCAGGACATCGTGCGTATTGCTGATGAGGCCGCACAGGCTTACGCCGATCCTTCAGCGTTTCTGGCTGCCAATCCCGATATCAACTACGACGATACGTTCCCGATTCCCTTGGGTGAATGGGTCGTGGTGGGCAGCCTGCCCGATACCGTGCTGTTTCAGGCCGACACCTACATGGACCTCTTCGCGCAAATCGTCGATTCTTTTGGCAAAGACGTAGCGTTCAACATCAAGCCCAAACAGCTTGCCAAAGTCGATGCTCTGGTAGCGCTCAATCGCATTCAGATACAGCTAGGCAGCATGAATAAGGAAAACGGTGGCTATGTGCTGATGAACTTCAGTCAGCCGCTGGATGATGAATTGCAGGCAGTATTGGTCTATGGCGACGATCAGGCTCGCGTGCTTGAACTGTGCGCCGCATTGAACATTCACGCCGCGCCTGCACTGGAAGCCTTGCGTAGCCAATAAGCGTTTAGCCCAGCGCCGTGTCGAGGAACATCATCACCGCAAAGCCGCCCATCAGTCCCAGGGTTGCTGAAGTTTGATGGCCATTGCGGTGGGTTTCCGGAATCACCTCGTGGGACACCACAAAGATCATCGCCCCCGCAGCCAGACCCAGGCTGACGGGGTAGGCGATGGCAAAGCCGCTGGATATCCCCAGACCAATCAGCGCACCGATAGGCTCCATCAAGCCTGAGCCAACGGCTACCAGCATGGCCTTCATTGAGGACAACCCCGTCACCCGCAGCGCCAAGGCAATCGCCAGGCCTTCGGGTATATCCTGAATTGCAATGGCGGTGGCCAGCGGTACGCCCACTTGCATATCGCCATTGGCAAAGCCGACGCCGATTGCCATCCCTTCAGGCAGGTTGTGCAGAGTAATTGCCAGCACGAACAGCCAGACCCGATTGATACGCTCCGAATGCGGGCCCTGGCGGCCGACGCTCTCGTGTTCATGGGGTGTGAACTTGTCCAGACCCAGCATCAACAACACGCCAAGCCCAAGGCCAAGCACCACCGTGCCAGCCGCGAGTGGCCCGCTGTCGGTAATGTCACGAGCAGCAGCAAGCCCCGGCAAAATCAGCGAAAACGAACTGGCAGCAAGCATCATCCCTGCGGCAAAGCCCAACATCACGTCCTGAGTGCGCTGGTCAACTTCCCTCAGTGCCACGGCAATGACTGCACCCAGCGCGGTTGCCGCGAAACCGGCAGTGCCACCCAGCAGCGCGTAATGCAGGTTGTCCTGATTGGCGCCATAAATCGCGTTGTAACCGCTGGCAACAAACAGCCCAAGCACGACCAGCAGCACCAGCAAAAAACCGAGGCTGAGCAGGGGAGTGGACTGAGCCTGGGCTAACCACGAGGCCCAGAGCGATCTTGGTTGTGCGGGTGTTTGCATGACTGGCTGACCCTGTCTGAAGAATCTGAACGCAAATGTTTAGACGTTGAGCGGTTTAAATGCTGGCGTGACCTGATTCGGAACGCAAAAATATGCGGTTGGTTCAACGGAACCCTACAGCAATGCCACTATCCTAGAGGGGCGTTTATTCAATCTGGAGCAATATCATGGGTTCTACGTTTAATGGTTTGGTAGGGCTGATCATTTTGGCTCTCGACATTTGGGCCATCATCCACGTGCTGAAAAGCGGTGCCGAAACCGGGATTAAAATCCTCTGGGTACTTCTGATCGCGTTACTGCCTGTGCTGGGGCTGATCATCTGGGCTGTTGCTGGTCCGCGGGGCAATGTGCGGATTTGATCTGCACCGCGCTGTAAGCAAGTGACCTGTAGGAGCTGCCGAAGGCCGCGATGGCGGTGGGTCAGGTTGGATGCATCGCAGCCTTCGGTAGCGCCTATGGAATGCGCATCTTCAAACTCAGGATTTTTTTTCGCAGGAACCCAGGGTTTTCAGTGCTTACAGCACCCGAGGTTCGACCTGTCATCATTCGCAACGTAGAATGCGCGCCTTCCTTATGGGCGGCTGGCCGTCCTGTTTTCAGCATTCATCAGGGACCTACCCCATGAGCGACTATCAAGAAACGTTGTACGAGGGTTACGGCCAGCGCTTTCGCATTGAAAAAATGCTCCACGAAGTGCGCACCGAACATCAGCATCTGGTGATTTTCCAGAACCCGCGCATGGGCCGGGTGATGGCGCTGGATGGCGTGATCCAGACCACAGAGGCTGACGAGTTCATTTATCACGAGATGCTGACCCATGTGCCAATCCTGGCTCATGGTGCTGCACGTCGTGTATTGATCATCGGTGGCGGTGACGGCGGCATGCTGCGCGAAGTGGCCAAGCATGGCTCTGTCGAACACATCACCATGGTCGAAATCGACGGCACTGTGGTCGAGATGTGCAAGGAATTCCTGCCGGAACACTCCAAGGGGGCATTCGATGACCCGCGCCTGAATCTGGTGATCGACGACGGCATGCGCTTTGTCGCAACCACTGAAGAAAAATTCGACGTGATCATTTCTGACTCCACCGACCCGATCGGTCCGGGTGAAGTGCTGTTCTCGGAAAACTTCTATCAGGCTTGTCATCGCTGCCTGAACGAAGGTGGCATCCTGGTCACGCAGAACGGTACTCCGTTCATGCAACTCAGCGGCGTGCAGACGACTGCTGGACGCATGCGTGGTTTGTTTGCGGACTGGCACTTCTATCAGGCTGCGATTCCGACTTACATCGGTGGCGCCATGACCTTTGCCTGGGGGGCAACCGACCCGGCGTATCGTAAATTGCCACTTGAGACCTTGCGTCAGCGTTTCGCGGGTAGCGGTATTGTTACTCGCTATTACAACCCTGAAGTCCATATCGGTGCTTTTGCACTGCCGCAGTACGTGCTCCAGGCCGTGAACAAGCCAAGCAACGACTGATATCTGCGACGATTACGCAAGCATGGCCCATCCGCTGGAAGGTCATGCTTGCGTTGCATTCGGGCAACAGCAGACGCCGCTGATTCGCCACTACAAATTTTTCACGCCTCGTCCTTGAGAATTGCGCGCGGTTTTCAGCCGTTCGCTACTCGTGTTCGTGTGCCCGGGTTTTTTCTCCGGACTTCTCATCCGACTTCTTACTGCTGAAGGTAAAACATCTGCAGTGCATCGCTGCTAAATCCCGGGCGATCACGTAAGATTTGCGCCCGCCGTTCGCCAATGCCAGGTCATTGCCGGGCGCACCTGTATTTCGAACCCTATTTTGAATCCAACGGATCCTAGAACAACATGGCTAAACCGGACGCTATGATTCATAAGCACGCGTCGTCGCGCTCGCTGCAACCCACCGTCAAATCGCACCTGGCTTATACGCTGCTCAGTGCGTTGGTACTGATGGTGATGTACACGCTCTTGCGCGTTGCGTTGCTGGTTTATAACCGCGAGATGATCGGTGACACACCGGCCTCGGCCTTTGTCGAAGCGCTGTTCAACGGTATGCGTTTCGACTTGCGTCTGACCGTTTACCTGATGATCCCGCTGTTGCTTTCGTTGTTCAGCGTCCGCGCCATGGCTGCACGGGGCTTCTTCCGTTTCTGGCTGACCGTGGTTGCCAGCATCACGCTGTTTTTCGGCTTGATGGAAATGGACTTCTACCGCGAGTTCCACCAGCGCTTGAATGGTCTGGTGTTCCAGTACGTGAAGGAAGACCCCAAGACCGTTCTGAGCATGCTCTGGTACGGCTTCCCGGTGGTTCGTTACCTGTTGGCATGGGCCGTGGTGACCTGGCTGTTGAGCCTGGTGTTCAAAGGGGTTGATCGTGTCACTCGCCCGCGACGTGAGTTCAGCGTCAGTAATTCCAGCAATCGCAATGTGGCACCGTGGTATGCGCGTATTGGCGTGTTCGTGGTGTGCTTGCTGATTGCCGTTGTTGCCGCGCGTGGCACCCTGCGTCAAGGGCCGCCGCTGCGCTGGGGCGATGCTTACACCACCGAATCCAACTTCGCCAACACGCTGGGCCTCAACGGTACCCTTACGTTGATCGCAGCCGCAAAGAGCCGGATGTCCGAAGATCGCGACAATATCTGGAAGGCTACGCTGCTGCAGCCTGCTGCACAGCAAACCGTGCGGGACATGCTGTTGACCGCCAACGACAAGCTGGTCGAGCCTGACCTCGCTGCTGTCCGCCGCGATTTCACACCGCCAGTGGAAAATACGCTGCCGATCAAGAACGTTGTGGTCATCCTCATGGAAAGCTTCGCCGGTCACTCGGTAGGGGCGCTGGGGGATGAGGCGAATATCACGCCTTACTTCGACAAACTGTCGAAAGAAGGTCTGTTGTTTGACCGCTTCTTCTCCAACGGCACGCACACCCACCAGGGTATGTTTGCGACCATGGCCTGTTTCCCGAACCTGCCAGGTTTTGAGTACTTGATGCAGACGCCGGAAGGTGCGCACAAACTGTCTGGTCTGCCGCAGCTGCTTAGCGCTCGCAACTATGACGACGTGTATGTCTACAACGGTAACTTCGCCTGGGACAACCAGTCGGGTTTCTTCAGCAATCAGGGCATGACTACCTTTATCGGGCGCGGCGATTACGTTGACCCGGTGTTCTCCGATCCAACGTGGGGCGTTTCCGATCAGGATATGTTTGATCGTGGCGCGCAAGAGCTGAAGGCTCGCGGCGCAAACGGCAAGCCGTTCTATGCCTTGTTGCAAACCCTGTCTAACCACACACCTTACGCGCTGCCGCCAAAACTGCCGATGGAGCCAGTAACGGGCCATGGCACGCTGGATGAGCACCTGACCGCCATGCGCTACTCAGACTGGGCTCTGGGCCAGTTCTTCGAGAAAGCCAAAAAAGAGCCGTATTACAAGGAAACCCTTTTCGTGGTTGTGGGTGACCATGGTTTCGGTAACAACCAGCAGATCACCGAAATGGACCTGGGCCGTTTCAACGTACCGTTGTTGCTGATCGCGCCGGGGATTCAAGAGAAATTTGGCCAGCGCAGCAGTATTGTCGGCACACAGATCGATATCGTACCGACCATCATGGGCCGTCTTGGCGGCGAAACCCGTCACCAGTGCTGGGGCCGTGACCTGCTCAACCTCCCGGCAGGCGACAAAGGTTTTGGTGTCATCAAGCCGTCGGGTAGCGAGCAGACTGTTGCCCTGATCACCGGTGACCGGATCCTGATCGAACCTAAAGAGATGGAACCGAAGGTGCTGTCTTACACCCTGGGCCGTACCCCGCATGCCGAAGTGATTCCGGATGCGCCGGATACCCAGGCCCTGCGTGAGAAGCTGGACAGCTTCCTGCAGACCGCGACCAAGAGCCTGCTGGATAACACCGCAGGTGTCGAAGCCAGCAAGAATTGATCCGCTGGTGATGTAAACAGAAAGCCCCTCACGCAGGGGCTTTTTGTTGTCCGGGCATGCCGAAAAGATCTCGCCGTCATGAGTGTGCGACTGAGCTGTAGGAGCTGCCGAAGGCTGCGAGGCATTCAGTCTGACGCGCCGCTATCGCAGCCTTCGGCAGCTCCTACAGGTCTTATGTTTGCCGCGAGACAACGTAGCGCCATGGACCGTATTGATTCAAATCCTGTGAACGAATGCCCCCCTCAAAAGGTCAAGATCACGTAAGCCGCATTGTCGGCTGCCGAGGAGACCTTAATGAAACAGTGGACCATTTCGTATCTCGACAAAGACGGTGTGCAGCAAAGCCAGGTGATGGAGTCTGATCATCGTCCCAGTGACGAGGAAGTTGCTCGCCGTCTGCGCCACATTTTGGTTCCGGTCGCTGATGAGCTGGACATGAACGATCTGGACGGCCGAATAGCCGAGCCGACAGCGAAGTCTTTGAAAGAACACAATGCCGTGCAGATCATCTCTATCAAAGAGGCGTCCTGAGCGTGTAAAAAAAAATTGCTCCAACCAGGAATTGGCAGAACGCCAATGAAGGGGTTACTCTGCAAATGAGACGGGTGACACACTTCTCCCGTTTCTTCCATGTCGATGCCGATCTTTGAATGGACCCGGCCTTGTCAGCTACATGCTTGATCCCAGGCGGCGGAGTATCCGCCGTGTGACGCTACTGTTTGGACGCGTCGTTTCGGGAATGTTGAAACTCTATCTATCGTTGAATAGGAGGACGTTTCATGAGCACAGCCTATCAAGAGGACATCAGCAGTAACGTACTGCGCCGCATGAAAGAAAGCGGTTTTGATTTCGCGCGTATCCACCCCATCGAGTTCTACGCCATTTTCCCGGATGAGGAACGGGCAAGGCAGGCTGCGGATCAATACCGTGGCGAATCCCTTAATACTCAGATCAATGTAAGAGATGACGGCGCTTGGCACTTGCAGCTGAGCAAGGTGATGCACGCGACGTATGACGGTATCGGTGATTTCGAACAGGATTTCCAGGCTGCAATCACGCCGCTGGATGGCGAGGTTGAGGGCTGGGGAGTCAGGCAGGAGATCAGGCGTCTGCACGCATGAAACCTATGATGATGCGTTGAATAACCGGTCAATTTCTGGGCGCATGCCTGGGAATTGGCCGGTTTTAGTTTGTATGTTCTAAACGCAGAAAGCAGTATCCGGTGGTTTTACAGATACGGGATCGACCCGTTAAAGGACAAAAAAAGAGCCACTCAGTGAGTGGCTCAAAGGGAAGTCCGGTTAAGAAATCGGTGTTGCCAGCGCTGTCGTGTTTTTCGACAACGACTTGAAACGGGGCATGCAAATACAGTGTGCTTTGGATGTCGTGGATTATCGGGAAACGATATCGTCTCGTGAAATCAACTCTGGCTATGCTGTTCATAGCTTTTGCGGTTGAAAGACGCTTCCGAATGAAGCGTAGGAGAATTGGTTGAGAGGGTTCTTGCACAGGAATGGTGCGAATACCTTTCTATGTTTATGTAACCATTTGATATTTAAGCGTTTATGCCGATGGCACGGGCCTTGCGAAGGCCCTTGGTGTCCGTGGTGACAAGGAGTACGGCATGATCCGCACCTTTTATGATGAGATGTACGATGCTGGCGGCCTGGTCCGCCCGCATTATCGGGAATTTGCCCGCTGGCTGGGTGAGACGCCCCCTGAGCTATTGGCTCAGCGCAGGCGTGAAGCCGATCTATTGTTTCATCGGGCCGGGATCACGTTCACGCTCTATGGTGATGAGCAGGGCACAGAGCGCCTGATTCCTTTCGACACGATTCCGCGCAGTATTCCGGCCAGTGAGTGGCGGGTGGTTGAGCGCGGCTGTATTCAGCGCGTCAAGGCGCTGAACATGTTCCTTGCCGACCTCTATCACGAGCAACGGATTATCAAGGCAGGGGTTATCCCCGCCGAACAGGTACTGGCCAACGAGCAGTACCAACTGGCGATGCAGGGCCTTAATCTGCATCGCGATCTGTATTCGCATATCTCTGGCGTTGACCTGGTTCGTGATGGCGACGGCACGTATTACGTGCTGGAAGACAACCTGCGCACGCCGAGTGGCGTGAGTTACATGCTCGAAGACCGCAAGATGATGATGCGTCTGTTCCCCGAGCTGTTTGCCGCGCAGCGCATTGCGCCTATCGATCATTACCCGAATTTGCTGCTCGACACATTGAAGAGTTCCAGCCCGCTGGATAACCCGAGTGTGGTGGTACTCACCCCTGGGCGCTTTAACAGTGCGTTTTTCGAGCACGCGTTTCTCGCGCGGGAAATGGGTGTTGAGCTGGTTGAAGGTGCGGATCTGTTCGTGCGTGATGATCGCGTATTCATGCGCACCACCGATGGACCGAAAGCGGTGGATGTTATCTACCGTCGTCTAGACGACGCGTTCCTCGATCCATTGGCGTTCAACCCTGATTCGATGCTGGGCGTACCTGGCCTGCTCTCGGCTTATCGCTCCGGCAATGTGGTGTTGGCGAACGCGATCGGCACCGGGGTGGCGGATGACAAGTCGGTTTATCCGTATGTCACGGACATGATTCGTTTCTATCTGGATGAAGAGCCAATCCTGCAGAACGTGCCGACCTGGCAATGTCGCAAGCCTGCTGACTTGTCCCATGTGCTGGCCAATCTCCCGGAACTGGTGGTCAAAGAAACTCAAGGATCGGGCGGTTACGGCATGCTGGTCGGGCCGGCTTCGACGGCTGCGGAAATCGAGTCGTTCCGCGCGCGTATCAAAGCCAAGCCGCATGCTTACATCGCGCAACCGACGTTGTGCCTGTCGACCTGTCCGACCTTCGTCGAGAACGGCATCGCACCGCGCCATATCGATTTGCGCCCGTTTGTCCTTTCTGGTCGTGAAACCCGCGTCGTACCCGGCGGGCTCACCCGAGTCGCGTTACGCGAAGGCTCGCTGGTGGTGAACTCGTCTCAAGGTGGCGGAACAAAAGACACCTGGGTGGTCGAGGATTAAGGATGCCTGCCAATGCTAAGTAGAACTGCCTCGGATTTATACTGGATGTCGCGTTATCTGGAGCGAGCGGAAAACCTCGCCCGGATGCTGGACGTCAGCTATTCGCTGTCTTTGATGCCTCAGGACGGGCGGGGTGACGGCCTTGATGAGCTGGCCATGCCGCTACTGATTACCGGCACGCTGGATCACTATCTTGAGCGCCATGGTGAGCTGCACGCGGAACGTTTGCTGCATTTCTTTGCGCTGGATGCGAGCAACCCGGCCAGTATCTACAGCTGTCTGGGTGCTGCGCGGGCCAGTGCCCATGCGGTACGTGGGCGAATCACTGCCGACATGTGGGAAAACATCAACTCCACCTGGCTGGAGATTCGCGGCATCGCTGAACAAGGCCTGACCCGTTACGGCATGAGTCGTTTCTGTGAATGGGTCAAAGAGCGTTCGCACCTGTTCCGCGGCGCGACTTACGGCACGATCATGCGTCATGACGCGTTCCGTTTTATCCGCCTCGGGACCTTCATCGAGCGCGCTGACAACACCATGCGCATGCTCGACGCCCGCTACGAAATGCTTGAGCTGCGAGGCAATGACACCAATGCCGTGGCTGACAGCTCGGCGCATGGTTATTACCAGTGGAGTGCATTGTTGCGGGCACTGTCGTCCTTCGAGGCGTACACCGAGTTGTATCGAGACGCGCCGGGCGCTCGGCAAGTTGCAGAACTGCTGTTGCTGCGCTCCGACGTGCCACGCTCGCTGAGTGCTTGTCTGGAAGAGCTGGACCAGATCCTTGCGAGCCTGCCGGGTGCCAACGGCCGTCCGGCGCAGCGTTTGGCTGCCGAGCTGGATGCACGCCTGCGTTATACCGGGATCGATGAAATTCTAGATGAGGGCTTGCACAAGTGGTTGAACGAATTCATCCCGTTACTGGCCCAATTGGGTAACGCCATTCACACTTCTTACCTGGAGGCTGCATGAGACTCTCAATTAGCCACGAGACCACCTATCACTACGAGGATCAGGTCCGCGCAAGCATCCAGTATTTACGTCTGACGCCACACGACAGCGAGCGCCAGCAAGTGCTCAGTTGGCAACTGACCTTGCCGCGTCCTGTGCGGGCGCAGATCGATCCGTTCGGTAATATCCTGCACGTATTGAGCATGGATGAGCCGCACGAAGCGATCATCATCGGCGCCCGTGGTCAGGTCGAAATCGACGAGAAACGCGAAGCTGAGCACGAAAGCCAGTCACCGTTGCCGTTTCTGCGTTTCACGCGACTGACCGAGCCTGACGAGGCGATTCGCGCCTTTGCCAGTCAGCAGTGCAAAACCCGCAAGGACCGCACCGCATTGATTGATCTGATGCAGGCGCTGAATCAGTACATCACTTACACACCGGGCTCCACTGAAGTTGATACGTGTGCTGCGCAGGCCTTTGCGGGCCGGTCAGGTGTTTGCCAGGACCACACCCATGCGTTTCTGGCCTGCACACGCAGCCTCGGGATTCCGTCGCGCTATGTGTCGGGGTATTTGTACAGCGAAGACAGCGAGCATCTGGCCAGTCATGCCTGGGCAGAGGCGTGGATTGATGACGCCTGGTACAGCTTTGATGTGACTAATCAACTGGCCATTCCTGAGCGCCACTTGAAACTGGCGGTGGGCCTGGATTACCTGGACGCTTGCCCGGTGCGCGGTATGCGCCGTGGCGGGGGCAGCGAACAGATGCACGCCAAGGTGTTTGTGTCACCAATGGTTGGCGCGCCGAAAGTGATGATGCAGGCGCAGCATCAGTGATTGAAAGGGGGCCCATCAGCCCTTGATGCCCAGGCGCCGTGCGAGTCACTGCATCAAGCCCCTCTCCAACAAGTTGCCTCCTACCTGAAATGGTGCTGAACCGGTAGGAGCGAACTTGTTCGCGAGGCGGGTCAGACCCACAGTAAGCTTATCGTTAGTCCCCCGCCTTACGCCGCGCCGCCATGTGTTCCAGATAAGCGATAACCTGATCCAGTTCGGTATCTGACAAGACTTCCTTGGGAATGGAAGGCATCTTGCCTTGCGGCCATTCGCGCAGGCTTTGCGGGTTGCGAATGTATTGGCGCAGAAACCCGGCGGTGAAGTATTCAGTCGGGCTGTACGGCAGGTTAAGGTCAGGGCCCAGCTGGGAGTCCCCAGCAGCGTTGAGACGATGGCAGGCCAGGCAATTCTTCTGGAACAGCGCAAAACCTTTGCTTACCGGATTTTCAGCCGCCAGTTTCGGGTCGGGTAGCAACGCGGGAAAGCGTTCGCTGACCGACGCCAGCACTCGCAGACTGCTCATCGCATACGGCCACTCTTCGCGGCCAATGTCGTCAGCCAAGGGATTTGTCCACACAAGGTAGAACGGGCCAGCGCTATGCGTGCCGTTGTTGAGCGCTGGCCAGGGATGGGACGGGTCTTCGATGGCGAGCCAAGCCTTGGAGCCTTTGGGTTGAACCACAGGTGCTGCGGATATCTCGGCTGCAAAGCCGTCAGTGGCGACAGCCTGCAGGTGATCCTGTGCTGTAACACCCTCCAGCAGCGCCGCAAGCGGGATGGCTCGATAGCTCATGGCGCGTTTGTAGGCAACATCGTCGCTGACCTTGATGGTCTGAATCAGCGGGTGTGCGAGCAGTTGACTGGTCTCCCAGATTTTGACGCCATCTGCTCGTTCGATTTTCAGTTGTGCAGCTTGCAGGGAAAGTTGAGGCACCAGCGTCAGCGCAGCGAGGGAAAGCATAAAGCGCAAAACATTACTCCGCAGGGTCATCGCTGGTGTCGTAAAGAGCGTTATGCAGCTCTTCATAATTGCCGCCGTTGATCACGCTGTAATACCCGGCTTTGTTCAGCTTGTCCTGAGCCTTGCTGGCTTTTTCATTGCTGCTGCTGAACACCACAAACACCACGTTGCGATCGTTGAGTACTTGCTTCATCTGGTTGACCAGACGTCCTTCTTCAACGCGTACTGCGTTGAGCACGGTGCCCGCGTCATAGTCAGTCTGACTACGCACGTCCACTGCCAGCTTGCCTTCCTTTAAAGCAGCTACCGCGACAGCCTGTTCGACATCGCCTGCAGTGGCACTGCTGGCAAATACTGCCAGCCCCAATGCTAACCATTTATTCATCGCCAATGCCTCCTTCCGTGATGAGGAAAGATTGGCACAGATAGTCTTCACCGGGTAGGGCGCTGCATGATCGGTTGCATTGGCGAAGCTTTTCAACCGAACAGGCGTGTCATGTTCGGCAAGATCAGCAGCAGGGTAGTGGCGAACACAATGAGTCCCGCTTGACGTACTTTGGAGTGCTTGAACATGGCTGTCTGCCTTTTTTTGTTATTCCTGAGCGACAAAAGCTCACCGAATTCGTTGATGAATGTTCGGGCAGCTGGCAAAGGTGATTCATTGAGCAACCGGTCCGACAAAGCCGCCGACAACCCGAGCGCCACATATAATTTTTATCGCGCTACTGTTGCTACAAAGTTAACCTTAGAGTCCACGGATACTGTTGTTTAGAACCATTTCGTATCTACAGCTAATTAATATGACTATTGAGTTATAGAAATCGCCGTTGCCGGGCGGATGCTCCCTTGCTAGACAGCTCGGGCAATTTTTCAACCTTTTTGCATCTCGCTGCCGTTCGTCGGTGTCGGAATATTCCTACGGCCGTGATTGCTGTTGTACCAGCCTTACAAAAGACGAGCAGTTCTGATTGCTGACGGTACAGCCAGGGTTCAGGTAATGACGCACAGACCCTGCAACGGGCGCTTGCCTTGGCATGCCCGTTCAAGGCAGGCTTGAGCGGTGCACTATCGCCTTTACCGCTTCAGGTACTTTCTATGCCGCTACGCATCTGCATTCTGGAAACCGACGTCCTGCGTCCTGAGTTGGTTGATCAATATCAGGGGTACGGACGGATGTTCGAACGGCTTTTCGCGCGGCAACCGATTGCCGCCGAGTTCGAGGTCTACAACGTGATGCAGGGTGTTTACCCACCCGAAGGCGAGCGTTTCGACGCGTACCTGGTCACGGGCAGCAAGGCGGACTCGTTCGGCACAGATCCATGGATTCAAACCCTGAAAGTCTATTTGCTGGAGCTGTACAAGCGCGGCGACAAGCTGCTCGGTATCTGTTTTGGCCATCAGTTGCTCGCATTGCTGCTGGGCGGCAAAAGTGAGCGGGCGAGCAAAGGCTGGGGCGTCGGCATTCATCACTACACGCTGGCGCCCGCCACGCCGTGGATGACACCTACGATGGAAAAACTGACGTTGCTGATCAGCCATCAGGACCAGGTCACTGCGCTACCGGAGAACGCCACCGTCATTGCTTCCAGCGAGTTCTGTCCGTTTGCGGCGTATCACATCAACGATCAGGTGCTGTGCTTCCAGGGGCATCCGGAGTTCATTCACGATTACTCACGGACATTGCTGGATATCCGCCAGGAGTGCCTGGGCGAAACGATTTACCAGACCGGCATCGCCAGCCTCGACCATGACCATCACGGCCAGACAGTAGCCGAATGGATGATGCGCTTCGTGCAGCACAAAGCAGCGGTTTGAGGTCACGCTTTAGTGCTGACCGTTAATAACCGGTAGGAGCCAGCTTGTTGGCGAGACATTGGGCCTGCGTAATCAGGATTTCCGCCTCGCCGACAAGTCAGTGCCAAAAAGGCACTCTCTTCAAAGCCATCCCGAGCGCTTGAAGCTCGCAAACAATCCGCCGCACACGGTAGCTATCGTGCCGAGCACCACGTAATAACCGTAGTGCCACGTCAGCTCCGGCATGTTTTCGAAGTTCATCCCGTAAATGCCCGCGATGGCGGTCGGTACGGCGAGGATTGCCGCGTACGCGGCAAACTTGCGTTGCACGATGCTCTGCCGTGAGGACTCCAGCAGCAGGCCGATCTCGATGGTCTGGCTGGCGATGTCGCGCAGATTACCCAAATCTTCCATCTGCCGTTTGACGTGAATTTCCACGTCGCGAAAGTACGGCCGCATGTTTTTGTCGATGAAGGGGAAATTGAGTTTCTGTAACTCCTCACCGACTTCCACCATTGGCGCCACGTAACGCCACAGGCGTAGCAGATCGCGACGCAGGCTGTGGATACGCTGGATGTCACTCTCTTTCAGCGCACCGTTGAGCACGTTGTGTTCCAGCTCTTCCAGTTCGCAATGGATGGCTTCAGTGACGGGTTGATAGTTTTCAGTGACGAAGTCGAGCAAGGCGTAGAGCACAAAGTCCTCGCCGTGCTCCAGCAGCAATGGCCGGGCTTCGCAGCGTTGGCGCACCAGGCCATAAGACTTGGAGTGGCCATTGCGCGAAGTGATGATGTAACCCTTGCCCGCGAAGATGTGGGTTTCGATGAACTCCAGCTTGCCGTTCGCCCTGACCGGCGCGTAGGTGACGATAAACAGCGCATCACCGAAGGTTTCCAGCTTGGGACGGCTGTGTACCTCGAGGGCATCCTCCAGAGCCAGTTCATGCAGGTTGAACTGCTCCTTGAGACTGGCCAGCTCGGCGGCACTCGGTTGCTCCAGACCAATCCAGACAAAGTGGCCGGGTTTTGCAGCCCAGGCTGCGCCTTCTTCGAGGCTTATATTGGTGACTTTTTTGCCCGCACTGTAAACCGCGGCGGCAACGACTCGACCCATTTTGATTTCGCATCCTGAAAGTGGCGGGGATGCCCGGGCAGCGGGCTAACGAATAAGAGTCGGCAAAGCCCGCCGAGTTCGCGGGCTACGTCATGTCCGCTTCGACAGACGCTTGATATCAGCCAAGCGAGTGCTGCTGATCAGCCTCGATAGCCGCGTCCAGCGTTTCAAGTAACGCTTTGCGCACCTTCAGCTTGGTGTGCTTGTGGGCGTTCATGTTGATTTTTTTCAATTGCAGCGCAGCTGTGCGTGCTGCTTCGGAGAGCTCTTCGACGCTGACGACTTTGTCGAGGAATCCCGCGTCCATGGCGCCTTTGGGGTCAAACATTTCGCCGTTGATGACCGAGCGGTGGAAAGCCGATTTGCGTAAGCGGTCCCGGGCCAGTTCGATGCCCACATGGTGCATGGTCATGCCGATCTGCACTTCATTCAAACCGATGCTGAATGGCCCTTCGACGCCGATCCGATAGTCAGCCGACAGCAGCAGAAAAGCGCCTTTGGCCACCGCGTGACCGGGGCAGGCGATTACGATAGGGAAGGGGTGAGCGAGCATGCGTCGGGCCAGTGTCGAACCTTCCTTGACCAGGGTGATGGCCGCTTCGGCGCTCGACGTCATGACTTTCAGGTCGTAGCCACCGGACAAAATCCCGGGCTGGCCGGTGATGATAACCACGGCGCGGTCTTTCTGGGCTTGATCGAGCGCGCTGTTGAAAGCCGCGACTACCGCAGGCGAAATGGCGTTGACCTTACCGTTGTTGAGGGTCAGGGTGGCAATACCATCTTCCAGTTGGTAAGAGATCAAATCACTCATGGCAGTGTTCCTTGTTATTGACGTGAGCAGACGTTACCCACCCGCAAGGGGCAGGTAAAGCAATGACTACCGAGTCAGTTTTTCTTTACTCGTCCTGCGTCAACGGCACTTACAGAATCGGTGATCTGCCACTGAACAGCGCGACTTTGCCTACCACTTCAATGCTCACTTGAGCAAAGTGTTGCTCCAGAGCGCTGCGCAGGCCCTGCACTGTATCGCCGCGATTACCGAAAATCCCTTTCTTGTTATAGATGTCCATCAGCTTGCGGCCAAAGCCATTGTGCTCGGCCGCATCGCCGAGGATGGTTGCGCCGAACAGCACACCGTTGCCTTTCAGGCAGGGCTTGAGGCTGGCAAACACCTGAGCCTTGTCGGCCATGCTGCCTGGCAGGCAATGCAGCAGATAGAACAGAGAGATCGAGTCGTAGCGACCGTGCTGCGAGGCATCCAGCGGCTTGAACACATCGTGCTGCAGGACTTGCGTGTCAGCGCGACCGAAGCGCTCCTTGGCTGCCTGAAGGCTGCTGGGGTTCAGGTCCAGCAAGGTCACATGCGTGGTGTCTGGCAGATGGGCGTTAGCCAGGTAATAGCCGGTGCCGACGCCCACATCCAGGTGGTTCGCTCCGATGTGACGGTCGAAGAACGGTTGCAACACTTGCCGCGTGGGGCAGTGCCAGGCGAAACGGTTGGAAATACCAAGCACCCATGCGTCATACAGCTTCAGCGTCAGGGGCGAATAAACTGCGGCTCCTGCTTCAGACGATGCGCTCATGTACGTCTCACTCCTGAATGTCGTTCAGCTCGCAGTATTCAGCCCAGTCCATGCCCAAAGCCTCGGCAACCTGTTGATGGGTGTTGCGGCGAATGTCTTTGAGTTGCTCCGGGGTTTCGGCAATCAGTTGCGCGGCCAACTCCCACGGTTCAATACCCTGAGCTTCAGCCTCGTCTTCGAAGGCCCACTTGATCTGATCTTCCTGGTCTTTGGCGCTCAAACTCTTGATTTCATCGCGCAGGAGAGGGTTGGTCTCAAGGTATTTGGCTTGAGTAACGTCGTTCCATTCGAGCAGATTCATCGGGTTCTCCGGCAGGTGTGCAGCCAAGTCGACCATCTCCGGCGCAAAGACGCCAAAGTGTCGGGAAGGCGCGATTGTGCGTTATTGACGGGTGAGCTGCCAGTGCCGCCGAGCCTTTAGGGTCGCCCCCGCGAAGATGAGATGCACTGAGTGCTGCACAATATTCGTTGCAAGTCGGGTGTGACCCTTAATGGAGTTTTTGGCTTGAGCAAGGCACCGGGCCCATACCGGCAGTCAATCCGCCATCGCCATCCTCAGTGCTACCGCAGCCTCCAGCAATTTATGCGCTTGAAGCGCCACGCTCGCTGATAATCCTTCGTCGCCAGCGTCCTTTAGCATGAGGACCAAATCCAGCAGCTTTCCGATCTCTGTTTCGATGCTGCGTACGGATTCTGATACTTGATACCGGGGTGAATGTGCCATTGCTTTCTATCTCCGCCGAGCAGGACTCGAATATAGAGCAATGACCGACCGGAAATCACCCCGGCCTGCATCACGCGAGGCATAAACTGCATCGCCCAATGGGGAAGACGTCGTGGCGATCAGAGTGCAGGCGGGTGTTTTGCTTAAGCACATGAAAATTCTGAAAAAACCTTTGCGTTCGTAAAAGCTTTCGACTACATTAGCGCGCCTCGACAGACCAACGGTGTGACGAGATACGGTGAAGTGTCCGAGTGGCTTAAGGAGCACGCCTGGAAAGTGTGTATACAAGAAATTGTATCGAGAGTTCGAATCTCTCCTTCACCGCCAAATTCGCTACAAACGAAACCCCTGAACTCCTTGAGAATTCAGGGGTTTTTCGTTTCTGGCTTTCCTGCTGCGCAGTGTCAATCAATAGCGCTGCTGTCCATCAAGCCCCAAACCCACCATCAATCGTCAAGCTCGCGCCAGTGATGTAGCCCGCTTCAGGGCCTGCGAGGTAGGCGACGAAGCTGGCGATCTCTTCTGCATGGCCATAGCGACCGACGGCCATCAGCGGGATCAGCGATTCCGCGAAATCACCACTTGCCGGGTTCATGTCAGTGTCTACCGGGCCAGGTTGTACGTTGTTGATGGTGATGCCCCGTGGGCCGAGGTCCCGGGACAGACCTTTAGTCAGGCCGACCAGCGCTGATTTGCTCATGGCGTACACACCGCCACCGGCGAAGGGCATGCGGTCGGCGTTGGTGCTGCCGATGTTGATGATGCGACCGCCATCACCCATATGTTTCGCTGCGGCCTGGGAGGCAACGAATACGCTGCGTACGTTGATATCCAGCGTACGGTCGAAGTCTTCCAGGCTGAACTCTTCGAGCGGACCTATTGCGAGCACGCCTGCGTTGTTGACCAGAATGTCGACGCCACCAAAGCTTTCAACGGTGCGGGTGACGGCGTTGCGAATGGCTTCCGCGTCTGCGCTGTCGGCCTTGATCGCCAGCGCCTTGCCGCCTTTGCTGGTGATGCTGTCCTGCAGTTCCTGAGCCTTGGCTTCGGAGCTGACGTAGGTGAAGGCCACGGCGGCGCCTTCTTCGACCAGACGTTTGACGATGGCCGCGCCGATACCGCGTGAGCCGCCTTGAACCAGAGCTACTTTACCGCTGAGAGGTGTGTGCTGGGTCATGTGATTCTCCTGAACAGTTGGGGTGGAAGTTGATGGGGCTCAGTATCCGGCGCAGATTGCATCCTGTGTAGACGGTAATTGGGCTAGTCTGTGTAAACCAAAAGTTTAGAATCCAAGTCATGGAAAACTTCAGCAGCATCGAATGCTTTGTTCGCAGTGCCGAGGTGGGGAGCTTTGCCGAAGCAGCACGGCGTCTGAGTCTGACGCCAGCGGCGGTGGGCAAAAGTGTCGCCAAGCTGGAAGCACGACTGGGCGTACGCCTGTTCCAGCGTAGTACCCGCAGCCTGACGCTGACGGAGGCAGGGCAAAGTTTTCTGGTCGAAGTGAGTGCCAGCTTTGCCACTATTCAAAATGCCGTCGCGAACCTGGCCAGTGCGCAAGGTCAGCCAGCGGGCACGCTTAAAGTCAGCATGGGGACGATATTCGGTCGTCTTTACATCGTGCCGCTGTTGGCGGAGTTCCTGCGTCGTTACCCGGCGATAACTCCGGACTGGCATTTTGATAATCGACAGGTCGATCTTGTCGGTCAGGGCTTTGACGCGGCCATTGGCGGCGGCTTCGATCTGCCGCAGGGTGTGGTCGCACGTAAACTCGCGCCCGCGCATCGAATATTGGTTGCTTCGCCGGGCTACTTGACCGGGCAGCCAGGTATCGTGCATCCAGATGATCTACAGAGACATCCGGGGATTCTTATACGTTCACCACAGACGGGCCGAATCCGCTCCTGGTCGCTGACCAGTCGCGAACACGAGCACAGCCCGTTGAATTTGAAGCCGCGCATGACCATGAGCGACTCGGAAGCGGCTTGTTCTGCAGCCGAGCAGGGCTTGGGGGTTGCGTTAGTCAGCATGCCGTTTGCCGTGCCGTATCTGCGCAGCGGTCAGCTCCACCGGGTGTTGCCCGACTGGTACGTCGATGACGGCAATATCTCTCTCTATTACAGTGAGCATAAATTACTGCCAGGCAAGACTCGGGCATTCGTCGACTTTATCCTCGAACAGTTTGCCCGGCAGGGTCTGGCATCAGCCTTTAGCGCCGTTTAAACCCTCGATAGAGTCAGTTGAAAATGAATATTCACGGCAATGCCGCGCTGTTGATCATCGATATGCAACAAGGTATCCAGCATCCAAAACTGGGGCGGCGCAACAATCCGCAAGCCGAAGAGCGAATGCTCAAGCTGTTGCGGGCGTGGCGTACGACCCATCGACCGGTGATTCATATCCGGCATTTTTCCCGCGAGCCTCAATCGGTGTTCTGGCCTGAGCAATCCGGCGTGGAGTATCAGCCGCAGTTTTCGCCTGTAGACGGGGAGCGAGAGCTACGCAAACAGGTGCCGGATGCATTTTGCAATTCGTCACTCGCACAGTGGTTGAAAGGCGATGCCATCACCCAGCTCGTCATCGTTGGCGTTGTCACCAATAACTCAGTGGAATCCACTGCTCGCACAGGTGGCAACCTGGGGTTTGAGGTCATGGTGCCTCATGACGGATGCTTTACTTTCGACACCACAGATTTCTTCGGCACCCCGCGCAGCGCCGAAGACGTACACGCCATGTCGCTCGCGAATCTGCACGGGGAATACGCCACGGTTGTCGCCAGCGAAGACATATTGCAGCATTTCTGATCAAGGGTTCTGCAGGAACACTACAGAACCTTTGAACCATGGATTGTCTTGCAAGGCGGCCGGAGCAAGCCATTGCCTGTGGCCTGCAAGATCCCGCTGTTCGTCTCTAGACCATTCTCTTGAGCGTGTTGTCTTTGCGCACGAAGTGGTGCCAGATCGCCGCAATTACATGCAAGCCAATGACATAGTAGAAAATTGAACCCAGCAGCTTATGCAGATCCTCCAGAGATTCTGCAAAGCGTTCCGAAATCGGAAACGGGGAGGGGATCAATATTTCTGTCAATGGAACAGGCAGCGCGCCTTTTTCGATCAGAACGGTGAACAACCCCAGCAGCGGTTGCGCAAACAAAAACGCATAAAGCAGGTAGTGAGAGAGCGTTGCGGCGAGCCGCAGAAAACCTTCGAGTGGGGGCGTGATGTCAGGCGGTGCATGACGACGACGCTCGGCAACACGAAAGAATGCCAGCGCCAGCACCAGAATGCCGACCCAAAAGTGGCTTTGTACGGCGAACATACGTAGTTCAGAACCGCGGGCAAACTGTGTGCGACTCAGGATCAAAGCGTAGGCCAGGACGATCAGGATGGCCATGACCCAGTGAAGCCAGCGGGCTTTGTAGCTGTAGCGTGCTGATGAAAGTGTCTTCACGGTGTTTTCCCTTCATGCCAGGTTTTTTATGTGCGGCATTGTTTTGTTTTTGGGCTGCCTGGCTCGGGTTGATCCAGGATTGATAAGTGGGCCCAGCTTCCTTATGACCTTCGGTCAGACCAGTTTGTTAGCGCGGGCAGGTCGTTAAGTGGCTGTGGAAGTGACGTTTTCTTGACCCCTGAGCGCTCAAATTGTTACAGCAATACCCATGCCTGAACGACGCTGTATGCATCCTTGCTGAGGGTGAATGATCATAGCGACACTGCCGCCTTAGGGGTGTCGAAAAAGACTTCGGATTTAAAACGTCGCTAGTTATATCTAATTGTGCTGTTAAAGGTAGTCTTCATGTTTGACAGTTATTTGAATTGGATTCATCTTGATGGTCATGATTTTCGTTATTTTTATCTGAGGCTCGAGTGTCTGATACTTGCGCGGAATTTACTCGGTATTCGATGTTTTTTGTTGGCGCGGGGGCGTTTTACAAGTTTTGAGTGTCGTGCTGTAAGTGTCCAGGTTTTGTGCTTCAAAGAAAACTATTTTATTTAGTGAGTTGTAGACAGTGCTTCATTTGGGCGGTGGCCGCTCGTATGGGGTAGCTAAGCCTGTTGGCTGGCTTTTATAGGGTGAAATAAAAACAACGCTATGAGATCACGCCGGATACGGCGCGGCGTACCTTTATGCCCGCGCTGAAACAAGGAGCATCCAAATGCGTGTCGGGGAAAACAGTAATGGAAAAGAAAAAATTGATGTTAGTGGGCGGTGGAGATTTGTCCCTGCAGATTCTCAAGATTTTGGTCCCCAGAGATGCATTTATCTTTTATGTCGCGGGTCTTGATCTGGAAAAAATAATCCGGAGTTGTAATTTGCTGCGTTTGGGATGCCTGCAGATGGGCGGGATATGCACAATTTATCCAGTGGTTATGGACCTGGCGGAAGGTAATGTCGAGGAGAATGCTCGAATTATTTATCGAATTCGCCCTGATATCATTTTTAATAGTGCCTCTTTGCAGCCGTGGCGATTGATTGGTCATCTGCCCGCTGCGCATTATCAGGCGTTGGATAAAGCCGGGTTTGGACCCTGGCTACCTATGCAGTTAGCGCCTGCCTATGAACTGATGCGTGCGATAAAAAGTTGCGGGTTAAAAGTTTTAGTGATTAATGCGGCATTTCCCGACGCCGTTAATGTTGTGCTTGATAAAGTAGGCATGGCCCCGGACGCTGGTATAGGCGGTTTGGCCAATCTCGTGCCTGTTGTTCGGTTATCGATAGCACGTCTGGCGATGCGTCCCCCCGATTGTGTGCAGGTCCGGCTGGTGGCGCAGCAACACTTCTGCCATCAGGTCGCTCAGATTGGCTTACCCAAAATTGCTCATTATCGACTCATTTATTGGGTCGATAACCGGGAGTACACGGGTGAGTACGACGACGAGGCGATTTTCAATGCTGCGTTCACCCACTTTCGTAGCCTGGGCGGGGTCGATATCAATTTCTTCAATGCGATATCAGCGGTTTCCATGCTTGAAAATCTGTATGCCGCGCATGAAATCATCACCCATGCGCCGGGCCCAAACGGGCTGCCGGGTGGCTATCCGGTCAGGGTAGGAATGGGGCAAATTCTGCTGGCGCTTCCCTATGGGGTATCGCGCAGCGAGGCGATCGATGTCAATCAACAAGGCCAACGGCAGGACGGGATTAGCGCCATACGTGCCGATGGCAGCGTTAGCTTCGAATCCGAGAACATGGCGGTCATGGAGTCCCTGCTCGGCTTCACTGTCTCGAACCTCAAGCTTCAGGACGTTCACCAATGTGCTGCAGAACTGGGGCGCAAATATAAAAGCTTTGTGAACTCGCTCAGTTAGGCCTCAGCCGTAAATCGATAGGGAACCTGTGCCAGTGCCAGGCTTCATATGACTTGAACATTCATGCCTGAGAGCAGATGTGGATCTCGGCCCGGAGCGTGCCAGAGATACCGCGCACTCAGGCGACGCGCATAGCACTGGACCTCGATCATGAGCGATATCCGCATAGGCATCTCCGGATGGCGTTACGTCCCATGGCGGGGTGACTTTTACCCGCCCGGACTGACACAGAAGAACGAACTCAAGTTTGCTTCCCGGGCTGTCAACAGCATTGAAATCAATGGCTCGTTCTATGCTCTGCAGACGCCTGAGCGTTATGCAGGCTGGTATGCCGATACGCCTGATGACTTTGTCTTCAGCGTCAAGGCGCCGCGCTTTATCACTCACGTGCGGCGCTTGAATGAAGTAGAGAACGCCATCGCAAACTTCTTTGCATCGGGTATTTTTCAGCTCAAGAACAAGCTCGGCCCGATCCTCTGGCAGTTTCCGCCTAGCTTCAAGTTCGATGCCGACAAGTTCGAACACTTTCTGGCGTTGCTGCCCCATGACATGAAGCAGGCCAAGCACTGCGCCTCGGGCTGTGACGAAAAAATGCACAAGCCCGGATATCTGGAAATCCCCAAGACCGGCCGGGTGCGTCACGCGGTGGAAATCCGCCACGCAAGCTTCAAGGTCCCGGAGTTCATTACCTTATTACGCAAATACAACATTGCGTTGGTGATAGCGGACACCGCAGGCAAGTGGCCGTATATCGAAGACCTGACCAGCGACTATGTGTATTTGCGTTTGCATGGCGACAAGAAACTCTATGCCAGCGGCTATAGCGACAAGGCCATCAAACATTGGCAGACGCGTATAGACGCGTGGTGCAACGGCTCGCAGCCCGACGATGCGCAGTTGGTCAGCGCCGCGAACGGTCCGAAACGCAAGACCCGAGACATCTATTGCTACTTCGATAACGACATAAAAGTTCGTGCGCCGTACGACGCTCGCCAATTGTTGGAGCGCTTCAATCTCGTCAAAGGGCTTGAAGTGTCCCCGGGCGACCTGCAAGGAGTTGAGTTTTGACCAGTGCCACATCGCCAGTCGGCGTGCGAACAGCCACGCCTGCGAGTACTTCCCTGAATGTGTTGACCATGAACATGCACATGGGATTCGGCTTCCTCAACCGGCGATTTATTTTGCCCGAACTACGCGACGCGGTACGCACAGTGTCTGCCGATGTGGTGTTTTTGCAGGAAGTGCATGGTGAGCATCAGAACCATGCGCAGCGTGTCAAAGGCTGGCCCACGACTACCCAGTACGAGTTTCTGGCTGACAGCATGTGGACCGACTTTGCCTACGGTCGCAACGCGGTTTACCCCCATGGACACCACGGCAACGCATTGCTGTCCAAGTACCCGATCAGTTATCACGAGAACCTCGACATATCGATCCACGGCACAGAGGAGCGCGGGTTATTGCACTGCGTCCTGGAGGTGCCGCATCACGGTCAGGTCCATGCGATCTGCGTGCATCTGGGGTTGCGTGAACATCATCGTCTACAGCAGTTAAAGCTGCTCGCAGAGCTGCTGGCCCGGTTGCCGGAAGGGGACGCCGTGATCGTCGCCGGTGACTTCAACGATTGGCGTCAGCGCGCAGATGCAGCCTTGGAGGGCACGGGGTTACAGGAAGTTTTTGTTGAGCACTTCGGCGCTCCCGCGAAAAGTTTTCCTGCGCGCTGGCCGTTACTTCGGCTGGACCGCATTTACATACGTAATGCCACGAGCGATCGGCCCAAAGTATTGTCCAATCGTCCGTGGTCCCATCTTTCAGATCATGCACCGCTGGCAGTGGAGGTTACCTTATGAGTGATCAGGCGAATAACCACGGGCACTGGCAGGAAGGCAACTCGGTTGAGTTGCTCATTAACGGTGAAGATTATTTCAGCCGGGTTTTCGAGTGTATTCGCGCGGCACGCAAGGAAGTGCTGCTGGAGACGTTCATTATTTTTGAAGACCGGATTGGCGAGGCGCTGCAACAGGCGCTGATCCAGGCGGCAACTAACGGCGCGTATGTGGTGGTCACGGTCGACGACTATGGCACCTCCGACCTGAGCAAGTCGTTCGTCAGCCGCATGTTGGCTGCGGGCGTGCATATCCAGCTTTTTGACCCGCGTCCTCGCTTGATGGGCATGCGCACTAATCTGTTCAGGCGTCTGCACCGCAAAGTCGTGGTCATCGACGGCGAGCTGGCGTTCATTGGCGGCATCAACTACAGCGTCGATCATATGAGCGACACCGGGCTGACCGCCAAGCAGGATTACGCGGTGATGGTGCGGGGTCCCATCGTCGCTGACATTCATCATTCTGCTTTGCGTCTGCTCAGCGAGGGCGTGCGAGCCAAGGTTCCGGCCTTGCGTGTGGCGACCCAACATGCCGGCAGTGCACGAATGCTGTTGTGCGAACGCGACAACGAAGAACACACCACGGACATCGAAGAGCAGTATTTACTGGCGATTCGTAATGCAACCCAGCGGATCACCATCGCCAACGCCTACTTCTTCCCCAGCTACCGTTTTCTGCGCGAGTTGCGCAATGCGGCGCGGCGCGGCGTCAAGGTCACGCTGATTCTGCAAGGCCAGCCGGACATGCCGTTCGTGCGGGTCTGTTCGCGACTGACCTACACCTACTTGCTACGTGACGGGGTGAAAATTCATGAATACACCCAGCGCGCGCTGCACGGCAAAGTCGCGCTGATCGACCGTGAATGGTCCACCGTTGGCTCCAGCAACCTTGACCCGTTAAGCCTTGCGCTGAACCTTGAGGTGAACCTGTTCATTCGCGATCAGCAGCTCAATCAGCATCTGCATGAGCACCTGACAGGACTGGCTGCGGCCCATAGCAAGGAAATGAGCTTGAAGGGCGCCGCGCGCGGTCAGTGGTGGCGCGCGCCGATGATCTTCTTGTGCTTTCACTTCTTGCGACACTTTCCGGCTATTGCCGGTTTGTTCCCGGCTCACGGCATGCGCCTCAAGCCACTGCGCACCGCTGATGTGATTCCCGAAGCCAGCGTTATTCAGGACGAGCAGAACGGTGTTGCGCAAACGCTGCAGTCGGGCCTGCGATCAGATCAGGAGAAGTCGTTATGAGCCAGTCTTATGAGGCCGCGACCGACTCGTCAGCGGATAAAGTCCAGAACAAGCATGGCAACAAATGGAAGTGGGCCAAGCGTGCCTTCAATCTGTTTTTCTTTATTGCCGTGCCGGTCTTGCTGTTTCTGCTGGTCAAGAATCTCGACTGGCAGGAGGTAAAGCAGGCGCTGCAGTCCTACAAGTTCAGTACCCTGGCCTTGGGCGTGGTCATTGCGCTGTGCAGCTACCTTACCTATTGCTGCTTTGATGTATTGGCGCGGTTTTATACCGGGCACAAACTGGCGATCAAGCAAATCGTGCCGGTGGCCTTTGTTTGCTACGCGTTTAACCTCAACCTCAGTTCCTGGGTCGGCGGGATCGCTTTGCGCTATCGCCTGTATTCCCGGCTTGGGCTGGATGTGCCGACCATCACCCGCGTTTTGAGTCTGAGCCTGATCACCAATTGGCTGGGCTACATGATATTGGCGGGTAGCGTTTTCTCCATGGGCTTTCTGGAATTGCCCAAGGACTGGGCGGTAGGTTCAGGAACCCTGCGGCTGATCGGTGTAGCGCTGCTGCTGGTGTCCGGTGCCTATTTGCTGGCCTGCCGCTTCTCCAAGCGTCGCTCCTGGACGATCCGTAAACAGGAAATTAACTTGCCATCGCTGAAGCAGGCGTTGCTGCAAGCGAGCCTTGGCGCGCTGA
The DNA here is from genome assembly GCF_040224095.2 of Pseudomonas caspiana. Classification (NCBI taxonomy): domain Bacteria; kingdom Pseudomonadati; phylum Pseudomonadota; class Gammaproteobacteria; order Pseudomonadales; family Pseudomonadaceae; genus Pseudomonas; species Pseudomonas caspiana. The sequence goes on from NZ_CP167995.1 coordinate 1,867,526, forward strand.
ACTGGTCGCTGATGGCGTTGGTGATCTACACGCTGTTGCCTGAGAAGGCGTTTTATCCTGCAATCCTCGGGGTGCTGTTGATCAGCAGTATCGCGGGCGTCATCACCCATATTCCGGCGGGGCTCGGGGTATTGGAAACGGTGTTTATCACCCTGCTGCAGGGCCAGTTTTCCAAAGGCACGTTATTGGCGGCGTTGATTGGCTATCGCGCCATTTATTTCCTGCTGCCGCTGATGATTGCCGTAGTGGTTTATCTGGTGCTTGAGAAGCGCAGCAAGAAGATGGGGGAGAGGAATCAGGCGCAATCCGGGGAGGGATGATCAACTGCTTGTCGAGCGTGTTTGATCGCTAGGCACCCGGCGCATTTTCAGCGTTGCCGTTCAGGCTCGGGTGCCGTGCAATCAGGCGTGTGGAGCAACAGCCTCAGCGATACTCACAAAGATAAGCCGTGTCCACAGCGACTTTCAGCTGGAACTTGCTATTGGCCGGTACGTTGAAAAGACTGCCGGTCTCGAAGGTTTCCCAATCAGTGCTATCTGGCAGCTTTACGCTCAGGCTGCCGGAAATGACGTGCATGATTTCCCGTTGCGCAGTACCGAACTCGTATTCACCCGCGGCCATGACACCAATTGTGGCTTGCCCTTCAGGTTGAGTGAATGCAATGGATTTAACAGTGCCGTCGAAGTACTCGTTGACTTTGAACATGGCGATTCCTCGATAAGGGCTGAAAATTGGGCGGCCAGTATGCCGAAGCGAATTCTCCTCGTCACCCGCTTTAGAACGCGCGTGCCATTCAGTTGGGAAGAATCAGCGGCAGCAGGCGTGCCGTGTTTCGAGCATCCACCAGAGCGCGGTGCTGTTGACCGTGAAATTGCATGCCGGCCAGTTGCAGCGCGCCGTTCAGCCCTAAAGGGCGTTGCAGGTGGCGCTCTTTGGCGAAGCGTTGTTTCAGGTTCACGTGGGGCACACTGCTCAGAAAGCTTGTCAGTTGGTGCTGCCGCCATTCCTGCTCAAGCTGCTGGCGATCATAGTTCCCCCAACTCGCCCAGCCCACCACCCGTGCCTGATGATGGCTGATCCATCGCTCAAAGGCCGGCCACACCGTAGTCAGTGGCGCTGCGCTGTCGATGTTGCTTTGGCTGATATGAGTCAGCTCCTTGCAAAAGCTCGTCAGCAGAGGCCGACGCACCGGGCGCACGAAGCGTTCGAAATGATCCAGCTCACGGCCGTCCTGATTGACGAGCGTCGCCCCGATTTCGATGATCTCCATTTCTGCTACAGGCCAGCCGCCTTCTTCGGTCGTGGCCTCCAGATCAATCACCAACCAGTGCGGCATCTGAAGCTCCTGTCCAAGTCATTGATCCATTCGGACCAAGCGTAGCTACATTCAGCCGGATACGTCTATCGGCGCGACCTCGAGCACCAACAGTAACTGGCCCTGGCTGACGGTTGCGCTCTCGCTGACTAATACATCGACAATCGATCCGTCCATCGGTGCCCTGATCGTGCCCCAAAGGACAATATTCGGACTGGCGATGGTGTCATGCGTCCGGTCTGTCATTGCGGGCAGCGGGGCGTTGCTGAACATCTCGCGGATACCGGCTTGTTCGAGCTTGCCGAGCAAGTGCTTGGTTTTTGAGGTGGTGAAAACGATTTCGGACGACCGTTGATCTGCGACTCCACTCTTTATTTATTGGCCTAGCGCTTGCTCGGTTGCGCTAGCAAGCATAGATTGCGGGGCTTGCGGGAGGGTTTTGCAAGACGGTTGGATTTTGTAGGCGCTTACGAGCAGCACCAGCTCCTGCAAGATATGGAAGTGGGATCAGGCGTTTCGTGTGTGAGCTGGAGGAAAGCGAACTTGAACGAGCAGCAAGCTTTACAGGTCATGCGCGATTTGGTCGACGCGGGCCAGCTCACTGACCCGCAAAGCGCCCGGGGCAAGTTGTTGCAGGTCTCTGCGCACCTGTTCCGCCACAAAGGTTATGAGCGTACAACCGTGCGCGATCTGGCTAGCGCGGTGGGCATCCAGTCGGGCAGCATCTTTCATCACTTCAAAAGCAAGGACGAGATCCTGCGTGCGGTGATGGAGGAAACCATTGTCTACAACACCGCCTTGATGCGCGCTGCGTTGACTGAAGCGAACGCCGTGCGCGAGCGGTTGCTGGCGCTGATCCGCTGCGAGTTGCAGTCGATCATGGGGGGGAGCGGTGAAGCCATGGCGGTGCTGGTTTACGAGTGGCGTTCATTGTCGCCGCAAGGCCAGGCGCAGATTCTGGCGTTGCGTGATCTCTACGAACAGTTGTGGCTACAGGTACTGGGCGAGGCTAAGGAAGCCGGTTTCATCAAGGGCGATGTGTTCATCACCCGGCGCTTTTTGACGGGCGCGCTGTCCTGGACCACTACGTGGTTCAGACCGCAAGGCAGCATGACACTGGATCAATTGGCCGATGAAGCCTTGATGATGGCACTTAAGGACAATTAAGGCTGCATTGCTCTATTTGCTGATAGTCTTAACACCAAAAAACACCTAGGGTTGACCAATTTCAGGGGTGCGCAGTCTTGGATTTTTTGTCTGGGCGAACGGTTTCGCGGGCCTTGTTGGTAAGCGCCGCAGCACTGCTGGCATTTCCGGTGAGTGCTGCACAAGTAGTAAAAATCGGTGCGGCGCATTTCCCGCCCTACACCATCCGACCGGAAAAAGGCGCAGACACCGGTTTGCTGCCTGAACTAGTCGCTGCCCTGAACGCTGCTCAGCAAAACTATCAGTTTGTGCTGGTGCCGACGTCGATTCCTCGTCGCTTTCGTGATTTCGAGCAAGGGCGCATCGACATGGCGATCTTTGAGAATCCCGAGTGGGACTGGCAGACGATTCCCCACGAATCGGTCGACATGAAACTCGAAGATGCGGAAATTTTCGTCACGCGCAAAGTCGAGGGCCGGGGGCAGAGTTATTTCAATGACTTGCAGGGCAAGCGTCTCGCGCTGTTCAGTGGCTATCACTATGCGTTTGCGCAGTTCAATGCTGATCCGAAGTACCTCAGCGAACACTTCGATACCACGTTGACCTATTCACATGACAGCAACCTGCTGATGGTCATGCGTGACCGCGCCGACATTGCGCTGGTCACGCGCTCGTACCTCAGTGATTTCATGGCGCGCAACCGCACCGAAGCTGCTCAGTTGCTGGTATCGGAGCGGGTCGATCAAACGTATCGGCATTTTGCCCTGCTACGTCCGAAATCGCCGATAAGTGCCGCGCAATTCGAAGACCTGCTGCAGCAACTGCGCGATAACGGGCAGATGCTGAAGATTTTCCAGCCTTATCGAATAGCCGTACTGCCACTGACCAGCAATCGGGCCGTGGCAACCGAGCCTAATCACGCAACACGCTAAACGAAAAAGACGGTGCTTGTTGGCACCGTCTTTTCTGTTCTAGCGATCTTTGGCCTCTTTGGCATCCATCTCGGCATTGCGCTCGTGGACGCGTTTGAGTTGCTCGTCGGTCAGTGGCAGCTTTTGCGCAGACTGGCGCAAGACCATCAAACCGCCCACGATCGAACCAATTGCAACCAGCAGAATTAACCAGGCATACCAGGGCATAGGGCTCTCCTTTTTATGTAACCGTTTGAGCAGCAGCGCCGCTCAATGGTTCAAGTCTAGTCCTGTGCCCTGTGTGCGTGGTTATTTAAAGCCCGGTGAGCATCGCATCAGCCGGCGCATCGGCGCGTGATTGCGCCGTCAGGCTGAAGTAGACGAAGCCCACCACCATGAAACCGAGGAAGATCAGGCCGATCAGAGCGTTGAACCAGGCCATCGCAATCAGGCACACCACGGCGAGCGCCAAAGCAATGCCAGGCACGATCGGGTAGCCCGGCGCGCGGAAGGTACGTTCCAGACCTGGTTCGGTCTTACGCAGTTTGAACAGGCTGAGCATGCTCATGATGTACATCACAATGGCGCCGAAAACCGCCATGGTGATCATCGCTGCGGTCAGGGTCAGACCGTTGAGGTTGATCAGACCATCGCTGTAGATCGCTGCAATACCGATCAGGCCGCCCGCGATGATTGCGCGGTGTGGCGTCTGGAAGCGCGACAGTTTGGCCAGCGAGGAGGGCAGATAACCAGCCCGGGCCAGCGCAAAGAACTGTCGCGAGTAGCCCATGATGATGCCGTGGAAACTTGCCACCAGACCGAACAGACCAATCCAGACCAGCATGTGCAACCAGCCGGAGTTTTCCCCGACCACGGTTTTCATTGCCTGTGGCAGCGGGTCGTTGATGTTCGACAGGGTGCGCCAGTCACCCACGCCACCTGCGAACAGCATCACGCCCATGGCCAGCACCACCAGCGTCAGAATACCGCTGACGTAAGCCTTTGGAATGGTGCGCTTCGGGTCTTTGGCTTCTTCAGCCGCCATGGCCGCACCTTCGATGGCCAGGAAGAACCAGATTGCGAACGGGATGGCGGCAAACATACCGGCAATTGCCGGCGCACCAAAGGTGTCAGAACCGGCCCAGCCGTTAAGCGCGAAGTTGCTGAAGCTGAACGCCGGGGCAACCACACCCATGAACACCAGCAGTTCGGCCACCGCCAGGATGCACACCACCAACTCGAAGGTTGCAGCCAGCTTCACGCCGAGGATGTTCAGGGTCATGAACACAATGTAGGCGCCAACGGCGGCATGCTTGGGGTCGAGCGCCGGAAACTGCACGTTCAGATACGCACCAATGGCCATCGCAATGGCTGGGGGCGCAAACACGAATTCGATCAAGGTCGCCAGCCCGGCAATCAGCCCGCCTTTTTCCCCGAATGCTCGACGGCTGTAGGCAAATGGTCCGCCCGCGTGTGGGATGGCAGTAGTCAGTTCGGTAAAACTGAAGATGAAGCAGGTGTACATCAGCGCAACCATCAGCGATGTGACCAGGAAGCCTAATGTTCCGGCAACGCCCCAGCCATAACTCCAGCCGAAGTACTCACCGGAGATCACCAGCCCCACTGCGATCCCCCATAAATGGAGTGTGCCCAGCGTGGGCTTGAGTTGAGTGTTCATGTGCAGCTCCCTGGAGTCTGTGGAATCATCGAAACATCCTGTTGCAGTCGCCATGCCACTCACTGAACCATAGTCGTATTGGTCCAAAATGCGTCGTTCGCAGAACGGTTCTCGTTTGCGCAGGGCAAGTGGGGGCAGCTTTGGTGCGGGCAGGGCGCTGTAATGTCCGCTTTAGGGCGTATTCATTGGGGAGAATCGATTCAGTACAGCGGTTCGATTACCGTCTGCTGTAAGGTTCGGATACAATGCGCGCCGATTTCGACCTACCAGAGAACCCGCTCATGTCCGCCTGCCAGACTCCTGTCATCGTCGCCCTGGATTTCCCGACCCGTGACGCCGCTTTGAAACTGGCTGACCAGCTGGACCCCAAGCTGTGCCGCGTCAAAGTCGGCAAAGAGCTGTTCACCAGCTGCGCTTCGGACATCGTCGAAACCCTGCGCGACAAGGGTTTTGAAGTATTCCTGGACCTCAAATTCCACGATATCCCCAACACCACCGCGATGGCTGTGAAAGCTGCGGCCGAGATGGGTGTGTGGATGGTCAACGTGCATTGCTCGGGTGGCCTGCGCATGATGGCGGCCTGCCGTGAAGTGCTCGACCAGCGCACCGGCCCGCAACCGCTGCTGATCGGCGTGACCGTGCTGACCAGCATGGAGCGCGAAGACCTGGCTGGCATCGGTCTGGACGTCGACCCGCAGGTACAAGTGTTGCGTCTGGCTGCGCTGGCTGAAAAGGCTGGCATGGACGGTCTGGTGTGTTCCGCACTGGAAGCTCAGGCGCTGAAAGCTGCCCACCCGACGCTGCAACTGGTCACCCCCGGCATCCGCCCAAGCGGCAGCGCCCAGGACGACCAACGCCGCATCCTGACCCCGCGTCAGGCGCTGGACGCAGGCTCCGATTATCTCGTCATCGGCCGCCCGATCAGCCAGGCGGCCGACCCGGCCAAGGCGCTGGAAGCGGTTGTGGCTGAGTTGGGGCTTTAACAGCAATTCGCTTGAAACCGAGGCGACCTTATCGCTGGCAAGCCATGCTCCCACAGGGGGAATGCGACTTCCTGTGGGAGCATGGCTTGCCAGCGATGCAGGCGCCTCGGTCTACCTGACTCACCTAAGCGCTCGATCTACAAGCCCAACACCAACCGCCGCTCATACCCGATCCGCCCCTTATACGCCTCACCGGTATCCACCCAGCCCTGGCCGACATACAAATTTCGCGCCGCCACATTGTCCGCATCCACTGACAACATCAGTTGCCCGATATCCGGCCACGTCGCGCGCGCTATCTCTGGCAAGCCCTGCAAAAACACTTTGCCCAAGCCTTTACCCTGCACCCGATGATCAATCTGCAGCGCATGCAGCGTCGCTGAACCTTCCACCGCCCAGTGCGGCAAAAACTCCCCACGCTTGAGCAATAAAAAACCCACCGGCTTGTCGTCCACCAACAGCGCCACACCTTGAATATTCGGACTGGGGCGGACCAGCAACGTATTCAGCGCGCAGTAGATATCCCCGGAAAACGGCAGCTGCTGCGGCAAAATCTCCAGAGCATCCAGCTGTTGGCGCTGTGTTTCGTTGAGGGTTTCGTAGCTCACAACTTGCGTATTCATCACTGCTAAATCGCACCGTCTGACAAGAAAAGTAGGCGGTGCGCAGTATGGCTCAGTGTCTGACAGAAGTGCATGGAGAGGGCGGGCTAAATATCTGCTTCTCGACAACCGTGAGTGCATCGCAACCATCGCTCAGCAACATCAGCGCGGCATTGGCGATGCAACGCACATCGCACTCATCGGCACCGTCCAGTGTTTCCAGCAGATAGCGCGCCATGCGAATGCGCCGGTCAGCACTGGCAAACAGAAAATCCAGCGGCGCATGGCTGTCGATGTGCATCACCGGTGTGTCTGTGTTGTTGCTCTTGAGCGGAAGGAAGCGACTCATGCTGCACCTCCGGGAACGGATGGGGCAGGTGGGGCAGGGGGATTTGGAGTGATTTTGAACATTGGTTACAGCTTCCTGAGTTAGACGAAGCTGCCAAAAACTCACTTCCACGTGAGTGGGTGGCAGCTGTGCGCAGGTGTGGAAGACCGGTCCAGGAAACCCGGCGCACCCGAAGATGCCCCAACGCACAGCCGCCATAACGTTGCAATCGGGCACGTAAATGCCTGCGATGCTGCTATGAGCTTTGCGTTCCTGGTCCAGCCGGGCTTCCACACCCGATCGCTGATGTGCAGCGACGGCGCGACTATAAGCCCCGATCCCGAGCGCTGCAACCCACCCAACCCCCGGCACACAAGTGCTTGAGCCCTATCGAATTTTTATCCGGCATTACGGGTTGTAACTTCGCGCAAGACCGGTACAATGGCGCGGCTCGCCGACAGGTGAGTGTCGTTATGGTGACCCCATCGGTCCCCCCGCAACGATTACCCGTGAACCTGGTCAGATCCGGAAGGAAGCAGCCACAGCGGGAACATTGTGTGCCGGGGTGTGGCTGGTGGGGTTACCACCTATCTTTTAACTCGCCAGCTCTGGCGGGTATCTGTAAAAAATCCGGTTTTTGATCAGTGTTCAGGGTTTCCTGAATATCGTGCTGCGTCGTCTGCGAATCTGTTTAAACCTCAATCGCTTCACACATATATCTGCTTCGTCATCTTCTTCGGGAAATACTTGTCCACCAACGCATACAGCGCGGCCGCCGTTTCAGCGTCCACCACTCCGTCATATTTTTGCGGGCGGAAATGCAGCTGGAATGCCCGGATCAGATTCCTGTAACCGCTGTCTGTCCCCGCAGTATCTGAGTCATACCCATAACGGCCTAGTTTCGCGACCATGTCTGCTTTGGCGGGCAGGGCGCCGCTGAACTGCGTTTGATAATTTTGTTTGGTTGCTTCGTCGTACCACGCGCCAATACCGGCATCGTGAAGTTCTTTCCAGGGGAATGCAGCGCCAGGGTCGCTTTTACGGCCGATGGCGATATCACTGTGGCCGACCACGTTAACCGGTGTGATATCGGGATAGCGTTGAAGGATGTTTTTTGCCAGCTCTTTGACGGCATCTATCTGCGTGGGGTTATAGGGCGGGAAAGTGAAAGCACCTTTGTCTTCGGTGGCCACATAAACGATTTCTACTCCGATGGCTGTGTCGTTTAGGTTGTAACGCTTCGCCCATCCGCTGACGCCTGCATGCCATGCGCGTTCGCCTTCATCGACGAGGTTGAAGATGCGCATATCGGTGAAATCCGCGTCGGTGTAGGTTTTATCGCTTGGGTCCGGGACGAGATAATGCGCGCTGACCGAGGGTCCTGTGAGCGCAGCAACTGATTGTCGGAAGTTACAGGCCGTGTAGTGCATGACCAGAAAACGGGTGCGGTGATTGAAGCTTTTGGTGGCGCGGTAGCTGTTGTAATCGATAGCGTACATCGGTGAATCCTGCAGAGCGTGAATGAGAAATCACGCTAGCATCGAGCGGTTTTTGGATGGCTTTAGGTATGTACTACATGTCGGTTTTTTGGGTGTTTAAGATATCCGCACGCTCTCTGTAGGAGCTGCCGAAGGCTGCGAATCGGTAATTAATGACATACCGCTTTCGCAGCCTTCGGCAGCTCCTACAGTTGATTATCTTCGCCGTCAAACTCTATGCCACGATCCCTCAAGAGACGCACCCTCAATAAGGCGTCCCCTTCGCCCGCTGATCCCTCAACGCCCGCGCATACCACTCGAACTCGTCGAGAAACCGGTTCATCTGTTTCAGCGTGCGCGCTTCTGTAGGCTGTCCGTTATCCGCCAGGGCGTCGCCGATGCGGGGGATGGAAAACAGGCTGGGGATGCTCGGCATGCCCAGTTCTCCCACGATCATGCGCAGTTGCATCGCCGCCCGTACTCCGCCAAAACCTCCTGCTGAGTAACAAGTGATCGCCGAGGGACGCCAGAAGTATTCCTCCAGAAAGTGGTCGAGCAGGTTTTTCAGTGCCGGTGGGACGCCGTGATTGTATTCGGCGCTGACCAGCAGAAATCCATCGGCGCGGCGGTAAAGGGTAGCGAGTTGTTCCAGTTCTGCTGGTGCTTGTCCGGCTGGATATTCCTTGTACATCCGGTCCAGCAGAGGCAGGCGCGTCATCATGGGGTCGACCAGGACGGCTTCGTGGCCGCGCTGCTCAAGGGCGCTCAAAAGCAGGCGTGCGGCTTTGATGCCTTGACGGTCACTGCGTACGGAGCCTAGCAATACAGCGATGGTCAGAGGTTGGGTGTCGGTCATGGTCGGGGCTCCAAGGGTAGCGTTACGAAACGATCTTCGGAAAAAAGGTCATTTGAGTTTCGTTCAGCCTAGTCGCTGGAGCGGGGTAGCTAAAAAACAGGCCGTTTAGGCCACGATATTTTTATCGTTTCAGTCCACCGTCACGCAGCACCCGCCTCAAAACGTAGATCCTCCCGCAACGCCTCAACACAAAAATCCACGAATGAGCGCACCTTCGAGGAGCCTCGGCGGCCTTCGAGGTACACCACATGTACCGGCTCCGGTGCGATTTCAAATGCTTGCAACACGCATGCGAGCTTTCCGCCCTGCAGGTGTTCGCGTATCTGATAGTGCGGCACTTGGGTCAGCCCCCAATCCTGAACGGTTGCTCTGATCGCAGCCTGAAATGACGTCAGGCTGAGCCTTGAGCCCACGTCCACCGAGTAGTCGTGCCCATCTATTCGAAACTGCCATTGAGGGGGCCGTTCTGCTGCGGAGGTCGAGATGGTCGCGTGCTGCCGCAGGTCATCCGGATGCTGCGGGGTGCCATGTTCGGCCAGATAGGCAGGGGAAGCGCAGACCATGCGGCGTACGCTGCCGACGGGGATAGCTGTCAACGATGAGTCGGGCAGCGTGCCAATGCGTACGGCCACATCAACGCCTTCATCCAGCATGGACACGACCCGGTCAACCAGAATGGCGCGAATCTCTACGGTCGGATGTCGACTGAGAAACCGGGTCATCAGTGGAGTGACATGCAGCGCGCCGAACATCTGTGGCGCGGTCACCGTCAGTAGTCCACCCGGGACCGCATGCAGCCCGCCCGCTGCGTTTTCCGCCTCATTGAGGTCGGCAAGTAAACGGCGGCAATCAATGGCGAACCGTTGTCCCGCTTCGGTGAGCCGCATATTGCGCGTGTTGCGCACAACCAGCAGCACCCCCAGACGGCTTTCGAGGCTGGCCACGGCCCGTGTGACCGTGGCCGTGGACAGCCCGACATGGCGAGCCACCCCGGCAAAGCTGGTTTGCTCGGCCAAAGCAGCAAAAAGCGTCATCTCCTGAATCCGATCCATATACCGCTCACCGCGTGATGTGACTTGCCAGAGATCCTACCAGCATTGCAGAAACGGAAATGGTCAATTGAGTTGGCTGGTCATTCTCTACACCTTACTCAATGAATAGCATTGAGCTCACTTCATCCAGAGTGGGTTCTTGTCATGAACAATTCCGATCCAGCGTTTGGCATCAGCCGGCGCAAGGTTTTGCAGGCGTCTGCGGTAGGCGCCGCTTCTGCTATCGGTGCTTCTTTTGTGAGCGCTGCTTCATCCATCAAAGGTCCTGCGACCAAGGGAAACGATATGGCACTCGATGATGCTTTGCGCGTCACGTATCACACGCAGCAAGTGGGTGAGGTAGAGGTCTTCTACCGTGAAGCTGGCCCCAAGGACGCCCCGGTGCTTTTGCTGCTGCACGGCTTTCCGACAGCGAGCCACATGTTCCGTGATCTGATGCCGTTACTGGCTAGCCAGTACCGCTTGATCGCCCCGGATTTGCCCGGTTTCGGTAACACCAAAGCGCCGCAACGCGGGCAGTTCGCGTACACCTTCGAGAATCTCTACAAAGTGATCGAGGGCTTCACCGAGGCGTTGGGTTTGAAGAAGTACGCGCTGTACATATTCGACTACGGTGCGCCAACCGGCTTGCGTCTTGCCGCTGCAAACCCAGAGAAGGTGACGGCGATTATCAGCCAGAATGGCAACGCCTATCTGGAGGGCTTCAGCGATCAATGGGACCCGTGGCAAGCCTATTGGCGCGATCCGTCCGCCGCCAATCGCGAGGCCTGCCGCCCATCGTTATCACCGCAGACAATCCGTGACTGGCAATATGGCACGGGTGCCAACCCGCAAAAGCTTTCCCCGGACGGCTATAACCTCGACATCCTGTACATGGCACGGCCCGGCGCAGAAGAAATCCAGCTGGACCTGATTCTCGATTACCGCACTAACGTTGCGGCCTACCCTGCATTTCAGGCGTACCTGCGCAAACATCAGCCGCCACTACTGGCTGTTTGGGGCAAGCATGATCCGGCGTTCATCCCGCCGGGGGCTGAGGCGTACCGTAAAGACATCCCGAGTGCGGAAGTGCATCTGCTGGATGCCGGCCACTTCGCGCTGGAAACCCATGCGCCAGAAGTTGCTGAGTACATCGGCGAATTTCTCTCGCGCAAGCTGAAGGGGTAAGCGGCCTGGGTGCTATGCAGGCGTGCGGTCCACCGGACGTAGGTGTTCAAACGCACGCCTGTTTAATGCAGTATTGACGCTGCGCTGATTGCTGATATTTAAAGCGGATAGGCGCATGGAGTCAGCAGTGGGTTCTGAAGTTATTGAGGGAGGCTTGATCACCTGGAAGGCACTGCGCTTCAACTTGAATTCAAAAGGACTGGAGCCCGCAAATGATGCTTGCCACAACTGATCATCGTCCCGACGTTACTTTGACCCCTGTTCAACAAAGCGATCTGGACGACCTGGTCGCCATTCGGATTGAAGCCATGCGCGAAAGTCTGGAGCGGGTAGGGCGATTTGATCCGGTGCGTGCTCGGGAGCGTTTTGTCAGTGGCTTTGAGGCAGGTAATACGCGTTACATCGAAGTGTCCGGTGAGCGCGTTGGTTTCGTTGTGGTCAAGCAACAGGACGCTGAATTGCTGCTTGACCACTTGTACCTGAAGCGGGTCGCGCAAGGTTCAGGTGTAGGCGCTGCGGTGCTGTCGCTGATATTCCAAGAGGCGGATGCTGTTGCACTGCCGATTAAAGTCGGGGCACTCAAAGAGAGCGATTCGAATCGGTTTTATGTCCGTCATGGCTTTCAGTTTTTAGAAAGTGGCGAGTTCGATCATTACTATGTTCGCTTTAACCCTCCTGGCTGACCGATCAACACTTGGCTCCCAGTGCAGCGAGCAGCGACTCCAAAGATTCAGGCGAGGCGTCATAAGCGTTTTCAGACTGCAACGTATCCCATTGCATCGCGTCGCTCAGGCAATAATCGCCAATGCATTTCATGGCTTGGACTTGCGAATTCAGCAGACCCAAAGGAATCCACATATACGGCGAGCCGCGCAAGGCATTGGGGACTGTTGAACCGCAGTGTTTGCAGAAATCATTTCTGTAGCCGCTGGGTTTGAGCCATGTGCTGATTTCAGACTGTCCGGCCTCCCATTGGAAACTGGATTCAGGCACGATTGTCGCGCAGTTATGACCTGTGCCCGTTTGCTTTCGGCAGAGGGAGCAGTGGCATCGATAGAAAGAAAGCGGTTCTGTTCTCAGGGAAAAAACCACGGTTGCGCAAAGGCATTGTCCTGTCAGCATTTGTACATTCCCTTATTAACGAGCCTGATGATCATTCGATAAAAATTGCCGGGTGATTATTGCCACTGCCTCGGTCGCAGACGTTACCGCCGTGTCGATCGTAAACGGAGCTTCATCCCAGGCTTCATATTCATGGCTCAATACAGATTGCCAGGTAGGTGGAGTCAGCCCGCAAATGTCACTTTGCCTGGTTTCAACCCGGCGCTGATGTTCCTGTTTATCAGAGCAAACCACTTGAATGTTCACTAGCTGAATACCCGTCTGTGCGGCAACTTCACTCCAGACATTTCGGCTTTCCGTTACCGGGTTAACGCAATCAACAACCACCTTACTGCCAAGCTGAAGGTTGCTCAGCGCAAGAGCGTTCGCAACCCTGTATCCGCTGCGACCAACATCCTGTGCAAGCTCGCCGGAGTTGCGGATGGCTTGCTCGATCGTATCAATACGCAGGTACACCGCAGGTATTTGCCTGGCGAGTTCACGCGCAATAGTCGTTTTACCCGTTCCGGGAAGGCCGCTGAAGACAATGAGCATTGGGTGTCCTGGTGTGAGGTGACAATTCGCGCCAAGTATCAATCGAGCACGGGGCGCATAAAGCTGCGCTCATAGCTGACGATGAATTTCTTCTCCACTGCCAATGCCACTGCGTCAATGCATTCGGCATCGGTTTCCGCTTCTTTGCGATAGCGTTCGTAGTCCGAGAGACTTGGAAAGCTGAACAGGCAGTACGCGATGTTGTTGGCACCTTCGGCCGGAAGGAAGTAGCCATGGTGCAAGCCGCCCATGCGCGTCACCAGCCGGATCCATAAGCGCGAATAGTTTTCGAAAGCAGGGATTTGATACGGATCAATCAGGTACTTCACATGGCAGGTAATCACACGGGCTGTCCTTGTTCGTTAAAAAAGGGGAGGTTATCAATAATTGAGTCTTGATCTGAATCCGGCTTGAAAAATAACACTGCCAAAGTCGCTTGCTGTCGGTTTCCCTGCATCATCATGCCCCCTGATATCTGAGCATGCGCAGGGTTAACGCCGCTGGATTTGTTCAAGTGCTCCCACTCTGTGTATGCCGTTTTGGTGTTGCATCTGTATCTAACGTTTTTCGTTTTCGCGACTTACGCTTGCTCCGAATATTCTCAAGGAGCGACACGATGCCCGAACTGTCCACTGTAGTTGCCTATGGCCTGATCTCGCTCGGCATGGTGTTGACCCCCGGTCCGAACATGATCTACCTGATTTCGCGATCGATCTGTCAAGGACGGGTTGCCGGTTTGATTTCCCTGGGCGGCGTTGCGTTGGGTTTTGTCGTGTATATGGTCCTGGCGGCATTGGGCATTACTGCGTTGGTTATGGCCGTTCCTTATGCGTACGACGCCCTGCGAATCGGCGGCGCCTTGTATCTGCTGTACCTGGCTTGGCAAGCGGTCAAACCGGGTGGCCGTTCTGCATTCCAGGTCAAAGATTTGCCCATGGACGGCCCACGAAAGTTGTTCATGATGGGCTTCGTCACCAATCTTCTGAATCCCAAAGTGGCGGTCATGTATTTGTCGTTGCTGCCCCAGTTCATTGATCCGACTGATCACGGCAGTGTGCTGACGCAATCTTTAGTGCTGGGTTTTACGCAGATATTTATTAGCGTGAGCGTCAACGCAATGATTGCCATAACGGCGGGTTCAATCGCTGCGTTTTTCGTGGGCAGGCCTTTTTGGCAGGTGGTACAGCGCTGGTTGATGGGCACGGTACTGATGGGCCTTGCCGTGCGGATGTTAATTGATGGGCGGCGGTAAAGTAGCCGCGCAGCCTTCAAAGCTGAAACAGTTCTGTAGGATCTCTCCAAGGCTACGAGGCCAGCGATGACGGTTTATCTGACACACCGCTATCGCTGGCCTCGTACCCTCGGTGAGCTCCTACAGCTCCTGCCGCATTCTTACTTCACCGACTCAATCCGATAATCGCTGTAATAAAACCGGTTCTTGTCTGTACTGGCCTGGAAGAAATATCCGTAATCGTTCAGGTAGTAAACGTGGTTAACCCGCTTGTACTGATCTCCTTCTGTGCTGCAGGACAAAGCTTTGGCTGTACCGGAAAGGGCGGCGTTGAGTTCGCTGGCGTTAAGTTCGCGTTCGACTTTGCAGTGGGTGGTTTGAGGCTTGCCCCCGTATTTCCCGACCAGGCTGCTGACCTTTGTCTGGGTGGAGGTGTGGCTTACGGTTTCGCCGACCGGCAGGGTTTTCCAGTTGCCGCTGAAGCTGAGTTGGCTAGTGGAGCTGCTGTCACTTGCACCATTAACGGTGAAGTTCGTTTTTGACACCAGTGGGAGCAGACCGCGCCAGCTGACTTGTTGGTTGTCATAGCCTTCAGCGCGTGAGTTGATGCTCAATTGACCACTCGACTTATCGGTGCTGATAAAGCGCTCTTCACTGGCGGTGCCGCTTTTGCCCTCGAAGTTTGTGGTGCCTTGGGTGCGCACGTAGTTGAGCGTTTGCCGGGGTTGGCCAAGATCAAGTTGTTTGATCGCGTTCAGTACGGATGGCTGCACGGCTTCCAGCTTGATCACCAAAGGAGCCTTCTGGCGCGGCTTGAAGGTATCCAGCGCGGCGGTTTTTTCCGCGTTGCCACACGCCAGGGTGAACAACGCCTGATAGTCAGCATTGCTGCCTGCGATCTGCTCGGCGGTGGGGGATGAAGTCACCCGCCCATCGGTCACCCGGTTGTTTGCGTCCAGATCGTAACCCGCAAGCATTTTGTAGGTGCCCGCCGCACAGGACACTGCAAACTGCTCGCGCTTCTGCGCATAAGGGGCGTCATAGGGCATGTCAGTGAGTACGGTGGGGCTATCGAAGGCGGCCCAAAAGCGCACTTCGCCGTTGACTGTTTTCACGCTATTGCGGTCAAGCAGTGTCCAGTCTTCGCGGTCGTTGGTTTTCACCACGCGCCAATCGGGTTTGGGTGTCTGTGCGCAGGCCTGCGTGAACGTCGGGTTGGCCGCGAGCGAAGGGTATAGCGTCGGCGATAACTGTTTGGCTGCGCTGTAGTTGACGGACCCCGCCGGATACGCGCGTTGAGTGCCATGCACATAAAGAAAATAGAGCGTGGGCGACGAGCATGCTGCCTCGAACATACCGGTAACAGGCACCGTGTTAATGGACTGCGGCACGGCAACCTGAAAGGTCAACGCATCGCCTTCACGCATGATGCTGTTCTGTATCAGCGGCTGACCCATGGTGGCTTGCAGCCCACGTTCTGCGTTACGGGAGTTGGTGGCGCAACCTGCCAGGCTGACGACGCCACAGACAAGCATGACTTGAGGAATAAAACGCACGGCTATCTCTCAGATTCCATTCGGGGTGTTGCAGTGTCGATGGGGCAGCACAATTCTTCAAGTGATAAGCACTGGCAGTCTCAGTGTCCATGCACGGTCCACGCGACCAGCCGGGCAACCATCGGCCTTACAACCAGCACGCAGACGAAGGCTGCGGGCATTGCCACTCGATAGGCATTCATCACATTCCTCAGGTAATCTTCGTCGAATCCAAACTCCGCCAAGGTGATCACCAGGCACATCAGGAACGCCATGATAGTTGCCATATAGAGCGCAAAAACGTAAGGCGTTGCGCGTTTTGGAAAGCGAAGACGCAGGCTGGTTTGGCTCGTTCGAGCTGTCATCGGTTAACCTCTTGGATAGTCTGGCGGTAGCCGGAGCCGCTAACCTAACAAGCGGCGGAATATGCGGGTAGCCAAGCGGCGCTTGAATCACTCATAAGTAAAATCAACGAATAGGGCGTCGAAGATTCGATGGATATTCTGGGTTTGATTAATACCTTCATCCGCGTGGTGGAAGCGGGCAGCATCGCCGCGGCGGCACGTGCCCAAGGGATGAGCGCCGCCGCAGCGAGCCAGAGCATTACCCGGCTGGAAAAACATCTGGGCACGCGACTGCTGTCGCGCACCACGCGCAGGATGGCACTCACCGAAAGCGGTACGCGTTACTACGAAAAGGTGCGGCACATCCCGCGCGATATCGAACTCGCGTCGCAAGCCGCCGCCGTTGCCACCGAACCTCAAGGGCGGCTGTGTATTGCAACCACGGCGGCGTTTGGACGTCATGTACTGGCGCCGCTGATGCCCGCGTTCAAGGCCGCCTATCCGCGTATCAGTGTCGAGTTGATCAGTGCCGACCGGCGTGTCGATCATCGGCTGGAAGGTGTGGACGTCAGTATCCGAATCCAGGCTCAACTCAGTGATCAGCTGGTTGCCCGCCATATTGCTTCGCTGCCTTTTGTTTTCTGTGCAGCGCCTGCTTATCTTGATCGCGCCGGAGTGCCTGTCACGCCTGACGATTTGAAAGCACACGCCTGCCTGGTGTTTCGCTATCCCACCGACGGGCGTTTTCTGCCGTGGAATTTCATACTTGATGGCAAGCGTTTCGAGGCGAAGGTCAATCCGGGGTTTGTCTGTGATGACATCGACATGCTCACGCAGATCGCCCTGAATGGCGGCGGCATTGCGCGACTGGCCAGCTTCATTGCGCAGCCGCATATCGACAGCGGCCGACTGCTGCCGCTGTTCGAGTCAGACGGCTGCGGCGCTGCGGCGGCTGAGTCTGAACCGATGGATATTTATGCATGTGTCACAGAACGGTCGGCATTGAATGCGAAGGTACGTGCGTTCATTGAGTTTCTTGAGGGCGCGCTGCAAGGTGGTTCGACTGCGTATAAATGAAAGCTGGTGATCAGAACTCGTATTAAATGTGGCGTTCTACTCAATGCCCGCCAAGCGTGTTGCCGTGCGGCAAACGCTGGACCTGTAGGAGTGAGCTTGCTCGCGATCGGGTTTTTCTGTTGATAAGTTATCGACTGACGTAATGCTATCGCGAGCAAGCTCACTCCTACAGGCCACGCTTCAACCCGAAGACTATGCAT
Source organism: Pseudomonas caspiana (assembly GCF_040224095.2). Taxonomy (NCBI): domain Bacteria; kingdom Pseudomonadati; phylum Pseudomonadota; class Gammaproteobacteria; order Pseudomonadales; family Pseudomonadaceae; genus Pseudomonas; species Pseudomonas caspiana. The sequence goes on from NZ_CP167995.1 coordinate 1,885,085, forward strand.
CGTTCGACAGGAGGCCACACATTGGATCACCACGAGCTTCAGGCTTTTACCGAGCATGAAGTCGCAGAAATGCGACGCTTCAATAAAAAGCTCGGCTGGTTACCGCGTTTTCGAATCCGTAATCGCTTGATGCCTCGTGTAATTCAAACACTCTTGCGAGCGGGGCAAATCGGCGGCGCGAGCAAGCTGGCCAAGCATGGGCAGCAGGCTGAAAAAAGATCGGTGGGTGTCGACGGCGTATCGGTGCCCGTGCGGATCTTGAGGCCCAAAGGCCAGGCAAAAGGCGTGGTGTTTGATATCCATGGTGGTGGCTGGGTTATCGGCAACGCGCAAATGAACGACGACCTTAACCTCGCCCTGGTGAAGGCGTGCGATGTCGCGGTGGTTTCGGTGGACTACCGCCTTGCCGTATCAACGCCTGTTGAAGGCTTGATGGATGACTGTCTTTCTGCCGCGCGCTGGCTATTGAGTGGTGCCAATGAAGAATTTGCTGATTTACCCGTGATCATCATCGGTGAGTCGGCGGGCGGGCACTTGGCGGCGGCGACGCTGTTGCGGCTAAAAGCCTGGCCGGATTTGCTTCGACGGGTAAGCGGGGCAGTTTTGTATTACGGCGTATACGATCTGACGGGCACTGCGAGTGTTAGGGCCGCAGGCCCTGAAACGCTGGTGCTGGATGGCCCGGGAATGGTCGATGCATTGCGTCTGCTTACGCCTGATATCAGCGACGAGGAGCGCCGTCAGCCACCGCTATCGCCTCTGTACGGCGACCTCACGGACATGCCGCCGGCGCTGATGTTTGCCGGTGAACTGGATCCGCTTCTGGACGACACCGTGCAGATGGCTGATCGATGGGCGAAGTCGGCGGATGTTGAAGTTCACGTGACACCGATTTGTGCGCATGGGTTTATTCATTTTCCGACGGCGATGACGGGACGTGTTCTTGCGCGCAGCCATCAGTGGATCACGGACCGGATCGGCGCAGTGACCGGTAACTGAGTGCCTGTTCTCGTCTGGCTTGGCAGGCCCTTACGCTGAGAGGACTTGCTGTAAATGCGCCACGGCTTCATCAACGAAGGTGCTGACGGCGAGGGGGATTTGCTTGCGGCTGGGGAAGACGATGAACAGGTCGTTGTTTTGCTGGCCGTAGTCCGGTAGCACTTCTACCAGGCGGCCACTTTTCAAACTCTGGCGCAGGACCGACTCGGGCAAAAAGCAGATACCCAAGCCTGCGAGCGTTGCTTTCAACTGAGCTTGTGCGGTGCTCGCACAGAGTCTTCCCACGATATCGACTCGCGCTGGCCCGGTTGCGCTGGCCAGATTCCATGATGTCTGGCCGGAGGGGTGAGGGAAGCACACGCAGTCATGATGACCCAGTGCATGAATGTCATGCGGCACTCCCCGAGCCGCGAGGTAAGCGGGGCTTGCCGCAAGCAGGCGGCGACCTGTTTTGACCTTTCGGGCAACAAGGCTTGAGTCAGGCATAGCACCGGCCCTGAACGCCAGGTCGATGCCTTCAGCGATCAGGTCATTGCGTTGATCGCCCAGCAGGAAGTCCAGTTGGACCCTGGGGTATCGAGCCAGAAAATCCGCCACGAAATTCATGTCGAACAATTCGAAAAAATCTGCGGGTGCCGCGACTCTGACTCTACCGGCAGGCTCCTGGCTGCCGTTGAGCAGCTCGCTGCTGATCTCTATCAGTTGGGTGATCTGCGCGGCGCTTTGCTCATACAAGGATTTGCCCGCATCGGTCAGTGTCAATTTGCGGGTTGATCGATGAAGCAGCCTGGCCCCCAGGTTTTCCTCCAACTGCTTGATGCGACGGCTGAGTGTATTTGACGGTGCGCCGATACGCCGTGCTGCGCCAGCGATGCTCCCGGCATCGACTACCTGGATGAAAATTGCCACATCGTTCAGGTCGATCATTGTATTGAGCCAAAAATGGATGAGTCCAAATCGATTGTAGCGACTAATCAGCGGGATGCCGACTCCCTACCATGAGCGCACGCAAACAGTTGCTGTCTGTCCGGGCGGAGCAACGTTCACTCATATTCAAGGAGTCAATCACATGAATGCATCATCGGTCGTTAACGCAGTCACTCCTCGTCCGATCAGCCACCGCACCACGGGTACTGGCCATGGTCCGATCGTCCGGCTGATGAGCCCGTCGGACTATGGGCAACTGATCAAGCCGTTTGTTTTTCTGGATTTGGTTGAAGGTCCGAAGTCGTTCCTCGGCAGCATGCCAATGCATCCGCACTCCGGTATTGCCACGGTCACCGTGATCACTGAGGGCAATGTGCATTTTGATGATCCTGAGGCAGGCCGCGGAACGATTGCCTACGGCGGGGTTGAATGGATGCGTGCCGGTGGCGGCGTGTGGCACGGCAAAGAAATGTCGGCAGGCACTTCAGATCGGATTCAAGGCTTCCAGCTCTGGCTCGCGTTGGGGCCGGAACTTGAAAACGGTTCTGTTGATAGCCAGTACCTGGAAGCCGACGCAATGCCCACTTCGGGTCTGGCGCGGGTGATTGTTGGCCAGTACGAAGGCGTGCAGAGTCCGGTTCGCGCGCCTGAAGGCATCAACTATTTGCTGGTGACTATTCCTGCCGGTGAGTCCTGGACCTACACGCCGCCGCAGGGACATGAGTCGCTCTGGATGAGCCTCAGTCGCGGATCGGTCAGCTCGCCAGATCCAATCGTGGCGGGCGAGATGGTGATTTTCGAGCGCGGCCGCCAGGCCGTTACGCTTGAGGCCGGGCAAGCAGGCGCGACCTTTGTCCTCGGTTCGGCCGCGCCTCATCCTTATGACCTGAAACTCGGCTACTACTCGGTGCACACCAGCGAAGAAGCGCTGCGTGCCGGTGAAGCGAAGATCGCTGAAATCGGGAACCGACTGCGTCAGCAGGCGCAATCTCAAGAGAGTTCGACTTCGGTTCCGGTTTTTAAATAGGGTCAGGGATTGATGCAAGCTGATGCTTTAAACCTGCGCGTAACCGGCCGATGGTCGACCGGTTACGCGCAACGTTGATCGCCTGCGGTCAATCCGCGATGGCGTTCAGCTCTGCCATGATTTCATCCGACAGAACCAATTCGCTCACTGCAAGATTCTCTCTTAAGTGGGTGACCGAGGATGTGCCGGGGATCAGCAGAATGTTAGGTGAGCGGCGTAACAGCCATGCCAGTGCCAACTGCTTTGGCGTCACGTCGAGTCGCTGTGCCACCGTCGACAGTGCCGACGATTGAATCGGTGTGAATCCACCCAGTGGGAAAAACGGCACGTAGGCAATCCCGTCACGGGCCAGTTCGTCGATCATGGCGTTATCGTGTTGCTGGGCGATGTTGTAAAGGTTCTGCACGCAGACGAATTTGGTCAGCTTCCGCGCTTCGGCGACTTGCGTGGGCGTGACATTGCTGATGCCGATATGGCGAACGAGTCCTTGCTGCTGTAATTCTGCAACGGCGCTCAATTGTTCTTCGATCGAACCTTCGGCTGGTCCCATTGCGCTGAACATGATGCGCACATTCACCACATCCAGCACGTCCAGGCCCAGATTGCGCAGGTTGTCGTGTACAGCCTGGGTCAGATCTTTTTTCGACGTGGCTGGAATCCAGGAGCCGTCTTCGCCGCGAACGGCGCCCACCTTGGTAACTATCGTGAGGTCATCTCGGTAGGGATGCAGTGCTTCGCGAATAATCTGGTTGGTCACATGCGGCCCGTAAAAGTCGCTGGTGTCGATGTGATCCACGCCAGATTCGACAGCCTCACGCAGGACTGCCACCGCGGCTTGACGATCCTTGGGCGGACCAAACACACCGGGGCCTGCCAACTGCATTGCGCCGTAACCGATTCGCTTCACCAGGCGGTCGCCGAGATTGAACGTGCCGCTTTTGTTGCCTCTTTTGTTTAAAGCATCCGTCATATCTATCGCTCTTGCTTTGCGTGAGGAAAAACTATGATATGAAGGAACCTTCAGGTTTTGAATTCGCATTCCATGAGCACAGTCAAAGCATCGTTAAAGCCAAGAAAATCAGCGGTTCAGGCCCGATCCGTTGCGACGGTTGAGGCGCTTCACACGGCTACCCTTCAGGTTTTGACCCAATACGGGCTAAGTCGCTGCACCACCACGCGGGTTGCCGAGCGCGCCGGAATGTCGGTTGGCAGCGTCTATCAGTACTACCCGAATCGCGACGCGCTGCTGGCTGCGGTGCTCGAAAAGCATCTGCAGGAAGTTGTCGAGGTTGTTGAGAGTGCGTGCGGTAAATGTCACGGCAAGACTGTGGCCGAAATGGCGTCGGGGTTTGTCGTGGCTTTTCTGGCCGTCAAACTGCGTGATCCGCCGATGTCCAAGGCGCTCTACGCGATAGCGGCAGAGCGGGGCGGTGCTGAACTGGTCACGCGTATGAGCGTGCGGATGGTAGCCGCCATAGTGAGCATGCTGAAGACTGCGTCCGATGCACGTTTCGACAATCCGGCACTGGTCGCGGCAGTCTCGCTTACCGCCGTTGTCGGGCCTGTGCGAGCGCTACTCGAAGGGCGTGGCAATACAGACTTCGAAGCAGGCCTCGAACAGCAGCTGACGTTATTGCTGACCGCGTATCTTCAGGTTGATCAGAGCGTTACTAGCCGCCCATGAAGCCATTCAGAATCCGTGAGTTGAACGCCGACGATACCGAAGCACTGCTGGCCTTTGAAGTGCGTAACCGTGAGTGGTTTGAATCTCACATTGATGCCCGAGAGCCTGACTTCTATTCGTTGCAAGGTGTCACGGAGCATATCGACTGCTATCTCGCTGACTTCGCCATTGGCGTCTGGCATCCATTTGTCATCGAGGATTGCAGCGGGCGAATCGTCGGACGCGCAAATCTGAAAGGCATCAGTTCGTCAGGCCAGACTGCGGAGGTTGGTTATCGAATTGATCAGGAGGCGTGCGGGCGGGGGCTGGCGACACTGGCGTTGAAGCACCTGATTGAGCAGGCAAGGGCGCGTTGGAGGCTTACGCGACTGGTCGCTTATGTCTTCGAGGAAAACCTTGGCTCCAGGAAAGTGCTTGAACGGTGCGGGTTCCGGCTGGAACCGCAGATGGGTGACGATACTGCTGAGTGCCGGTTTGTTCTTTTGGTTTAGCCGGATCTTACTATGGCAAACCTGGGACCTGTAGGAGCTCACGGAGATTATGAGGTCAGCGATGGCGGAGTATCAGACAAACCGCTATCGCTGGCCTCGTAACCTCGGTGAGCTCCTACAGTCAGTAGTATTTTTTGATAAGCGTGACTGGAGGCGACCAGCCTCGACGGGCCAATAAAAAGACCGGTGCTCAGTTATCTCTATCAATCCGGTTTTTGAACCATCATGTACTGGCTGAAATTATTGATGTGATCGTCCAGATTATCCTCAAGCATCAGCCGGTACTGATCGCAGAAGTACTTCAGCATCGCCTCACGTGCCTGAGCCATTTCCTCGCCGGACTTGAAGCTGCGCGCGCTGACCCAGGCGTTGAATCGTGTGGTTCCAAACATCATGGATGCACTGACCTGACCGAGGTTTTCGAACGCTTTAAGCTGCTCGTTGGACAACTCGATGTGCGCGTCTGCGCGGTCATAGAATGCTTGGTCGGTGGCGTCTGGCATTGCGGATTTTCCTGATTATGTTTGAGCTGTGGATGTATTAAAGCATCTGCGCCGTCTGCATCCATCATCACAATCGCTTGCTGGGGCTCGACGCCTCTCACGGCGAGGTCTCGTGGCAACGACGAGCCTGTAGGAGCGAACTTGTTCGCGAGCCGCTTAACTCGCTGTGGCAGAAAAACCGTCTCGCCAACACGTTGGCTCCTGTTCCACGTAGCATTGTCATTTGATGATTTCCAATTTTCAGGCAATAAAAAAGGCGCCATGGGCGCCTTGGTTTGTTCATTGAATCTTCAGAAAAAGTATCTTGAATTATGATTATTCGATGAGCATGAGCAACCGCGGCACCTTGAGCGAGGTCCGTGATGGTGATGTCGGTTGCATTGAATACATTTGGTCATGGCCAATCCTTGCACAGAACCGCGAGCGCCGACAAGGCGCACCTCATTTATGACAAACCGAACATGAGAACAGTTGGAGCATGAGTACGCATGACTGAGTGGGATATTTTCGACACGGAACACTGGCGAGTCAGCCATCGGCGCGATGCGCGTTACAGTGGTTACCTGATGGTCAGCTCAATCGCTGCCGCTTCGGATTTCATGGACCTCAGCGACTCGGCGCTGGCCTCACTCGGCGATGTCTTGCGGCAAACCGAGCAACTTCTTTTTCAGGCCTTCGAGCCCTGGAAGGTTGTTGTCTACAAGTTGGGTTTTTCTGCAGGTTTCAATCTGCATTTTCATGTGGTTCCTGTTACGCATTCACTGTTGGCAGAAGTTGGACAGCACCCGGATTACCCTAGCGAACCTGACGGGAATGACACCATCCTTTTCTTGAGTCGCGAGTATTGCGAGCGGGCATTGAGTAAAGAGGAGTGTGAAGTTCAGCACAAGACAGTGATTAATCTCCGGGAGCTTTACCGCGGCTAAATAGCTTGATCCAGATACTTGTTCTTACCCCAACGTCGCCGATAATCATTACCTGCTCAACGAGTAAATGGAGTTTCTGTGATACCGGAATATCGCGTCCGCATTTATTGCTTTTTAGGGGCTGTTTTCTGCCTGGGCTGCGCCTGGCTAGCGGGGGAACGTCTGAATGATGCCTTTACCCTTTGGCAATTCGATGCGCTCACCGGATCACGCCGCCAATCCGTGAAGGAGCATCTGATATTCGATGACCAGCCAGAACGTTTCCTTTGGTATCTACTGGAAACTATCGCTACGTTCATCTTCTTCAGCGGCGCAGGACTTGCCATGACGTGGGGCGTGCTGCGAGGACGTCGGGCGTTCAAGCGTTGGCATTAGAAGTTTTAGTCAGCTCTCTTGCCAAGCCAGCCGAGGGGGCCAGAAACTCTACATAACCTTTCTTCGCAGTCTCGCTGCCATCAGAAAATATAATCCTGTGATCTGGAATGCATTATCCGTAGGAACTGCCGAAGGCTGCGAGGCATTTATCCTGACACGCCGCCATCGCGGCCTTCGGCAGCTCCTACTGGTCAGATGTTTGTCGCAATCCTGTCGCAGCCTCATTCAATAGTGGAGAGTCTGGCGAATCCTACGGGTTACGTGTTTACCGATGTTCCTGCAAAACCCGACTGTGCCCGATTCACAAGATGACTTCCCCGTCGTACAAACGTAGTCTTGCTGGATCGCTTTCCTAATAACTACAAAAAGTCAGGAGTCATCGATGCAACCGATCCGTCTCGGTCTGGTGGGCTACGGCAAGATTGCCCAGGATCAGCACGTGCCCGCTATTACCGCTAACCCCGCGTTCCAGTTGGTGGCTGTTGCGACCCAAGGCCAGCCTTGTGCCGGGGTAGAGAATTTCCAGTCCTTGAGTGAGTTGCTCGAAAAAGGCCCGCATGTTGATGCGATTGCGTTCTGCACGCCGCCGCAGGGGCGATTCGCGTTGGTGCAAGAGGCGCTGGCTGCGGGTAAACACGTGTTGGTCGAGAAGCCGCCGTGTGCCACGTTGGGCGAAGCGATGGCGTTGGCGAGTCAGGCTGCGGAGCAGGGCGTCAGCGGCCTGTTCGCCTGGCATTCGCGTTATGCACCGGGGATTGAGGCCGCTCGTGACTGGCTGGCCACTCGCACGCTGCAAAGCGTGCAGATCGACTGGAAAGAAGACGTGCGCAAATGGCATCCCGGTCAGGCATGGATCTGGCAGCCGGGCGGTCTGGGCGTTTTTGATCCCGGCATCAATGCATTGTCGATTGCGACCCATCTTTTGCCGTTGCCGCTGTTCGTTGAGTCCGCCGAACTGCGAGTCCCGAGTAACTGTCAGTCGCCTATCGCTGCATCCATCAAAATGTCTGATGCGCGCCAGCTCGACGTGCGCGCGGAGTTCGACTTTGACCATGGTCATGATGAACTCTGGAGTATCGAGGTTCGCTGTGCCGAAGGTGTTTTGCGGCTGGACAACGGTGGTGCGCTGTTGAGCATTGACGGCGTGCGACAGGCTGTTTCGGGGGAGGGCGAGTACGCGGCGGTGTATCGGCATTTTCAACAGTTGATTGGCAGCAAAGCCAGTGATCTGGATTTGCAGCCGTTGCGACTCGTAGCGGACAGTTTCTTTGTTGGTAGTCGGACGTCGGTAGAGCCGTTTTACGATTAAGTATGACTTGACCTGAACCCCGGCGGTGCAGGTCCGTTTCTGTAGGACTACCAAACGCTTTCTGTATAAGCGCACGAGCAACGCGAGGCCGCGATGGCTTTCCGCCTGACACTCCGCCATCGCGGCCTCGCGCTGCTCGTGCGCTCCTACAGATAGGTGTCCGCTGCGCTAAAGTGCCGTGTTAGAAGCACACGGCGGTCTCCTGCAATGTCTTACTTTGCGCTTGTGACAGGCCGATCAAGAGAGGCCCGACCGTTTTCCGGGTTGCTCAACCACTCAGCACGCGTCATCTCCCATATTTCCTTGAGTTGAGGTCCCGAGACAAAGTGGCCTTCTGTTGTCCCGATCAAGCGCATGCCCTCACGCTGTGAGACCTTGCGCGAGGCCTGATTTTCGACTGCTTTGGGCACTTGCATGACCGGACGCGCCAGTGTTTCGAACCAGTATCTGTTGATGACCTCGCAGGCCTCACGCATGTAGCCTTTGCCCTGCCATCGCGGGGCGAGCCAGAATCCCCGGTTGTTGCCAGGCTGGTCGTACAGGCTGATGCTGCCAATGCTTTGCCCTGACTCTGAACCCAGACGGATCATCCAGTGCCACTCGCGTCCTGCCGCGATGGCCGGGAGCACTACGTCACGAACATACGTCAGCGCGCCATCATCCGGGTAAGGCCATGGCACCCGACGGTCGAGGTAGCGGACCACTTCCCAGTGGGGGAACAACTGCTGGATATCGGAGGCGTCGGTCAGTTGCAGTGGAGTGAGTGTCAAGCGAGCGGTTTGCAGTGTATGCGGGCTTTCCATGGCGCGAGGTCCTTAAAGCGGTATCACCAGATCGACTCGCACTCTTGCAGAATGTGAGCCCGGATGTCGAGTGTTGCCAGCGAGTGATGGGCGATTGTTCTGCTTGACTCTTAGCCGGTTCAATCAAGACGATTGCATTCGCAGCACTGAACCGCCGGGCACTGACCCAGCTTAGAAGTACCCAAGGCCGATGGTGATGGAGATACTCAACTCGTCGACGGTGAAAAAGAAGGAAAGCCACATGCCCCGCCTGATCTGGCTGCGCGACGATATGCAGTACAGCAACACTTTCGCACAGTGGCTGCACGAACAATTTGCATATGAATACGTCGGTCAATCATTGAGTGACTGGCAGCGTGAATTTGCCGAAGGACAGGTTAATGGTGACTGGCAATGCCTGATTGCCGTCGAGGATGGGCAACTGCTGGGCGGCGCTGCGCTGGCTAGAAATGACCTGGCTGAACGCCCGGAGCTGGGCCCATGGCTGGCCTGTGTTTTCATCGCCCCGCATGCGCGACAGCGAGGTCTGGCGGAACAACTGATCGAGGGCATTTGCACCGCAGCGAAGGCTAACGGCAACACGCGGCTGTATCTGCACACCCATGACCGCCATGAGTACTACGCCAAGCGCGGCTGGCAGGTTCTGGAGTGTTTTCAGGCGTGGGATAAAGAACACTGGCTGATGGGGCGGGATCTTTGAATGTGCTTCAAGCAGATACCCACCACATTTTGAAAACAGGACAGGTCGATGACTACTGCGAAACTTCATCTCATGTGCGGCAAGATCGCTTCCGGCAAATCAACACTTGCGAAGGCACTCGTCGCTGAGCATTCAGCAGTCCTGCTGAGTGAGGATCACTGGCTCTCAAGGCTTTACCCAGGCGAGATCAAATCAGTGACCGACTATGTGCAATTCGCCCATCGAATTCGCGATGTCGTTGGCCCGCTAGTCAGCACCATGCTGAAGTCGGGTATCAGTGTGGTTCTGGATTTTCCCGGCAATACTCGTGCAGACCGCGAGTGGTTGCGGGGCTTGGCGGAAGCGGGTGAGGTGAAGCACTGTTTGCACTATCTGGACGTGGAGGATGATGTTTGCCGTGCTCGACTGCGCGCCCGCAACGTACGCGGTGAGCATGACTTCGCGGCAACCGACGCGGAGTTTGATTTGATCACCCGATATTTTCAGGCACCAACGCCGGAGGAGGGGCTGGATATTCAGATTCACCGCCTGTAATTCCCCCCATTTTTTGCGCCCGTTTTGGGAGAGGCACTGTTCTGCCTGAAAATACGTGCGCAGTTCACCCATCAGGCAAACGGCAACGGCCCCGGGAATTTGCCGATCGGCACCCAATGAGTGATAAGCCCCGTATCAGGTTTCCAGTGATGCAAAAGCAGGGCTGGCGGCTCTACGTAAGAGGCTTGCGGAGCATTTGCGTCCAGCGCCAACGCGATGGCTGTGGTTGTACTGGGGGCGGTGCACAACAAGGAGCCGCCAAAGCGCAGTTGCATGGATCGGTGGATGTGCCCGCAGACTATTCGTTCGATGGCGGGGTAGCGCTCCACCACCTGAACAAGCCGGTGCGCATTGATACACGCATACGTATCGATGTAAGGAATGCCGCTCAAGAATGGCGGCTGGTGGAGCATGATCAGGGTTGGTCTATCCGCCTCTTCTGCAAGGGCAGTTTCCAGCCATGCCTGTGCTGCCTCGCTCATGTCACCGTGATGTTCGTCGGGCACGGTGACATCCAGTCCAATGATGCGGACAGGGCCAAGATGTGAGGCAACAAAGTGCAGTGGGCCTTCGTGTGTAGCACTTTCTGCTTGGACAAACGCAGACCTGAACAACTCGCGGTCGTCATGATTGCCAGGGATCATCAACAGTGGTTGTTCAATCTCCGCCAAAAGTGCACGGGCCATTTCGTACTCGGCCGGTTGTCCTTCATCCACCAGATCGCCGGTGATGATCACCACGTCCGGGCGCGGATGCAGGGCGTTCAAGTGCTCGATGGCTTGTTTGCACATCGTGTTTGAATCCACCAACCCTTTGTAGAGCGCGCCTTGTGGCCGGATGTGCAAGTCTGACAGGTGAGCGATGAGCACTGGATGTCCTCCGTGGAAAATGACTGGCTGTGGATGACAGCCACGGCTAACCATTCAAACAATGAAGGCGAGCGCCAGAAGTGGAGCGCCAGCCGCCTCAACGGCGCGCCAGTTCACAAAAGCCGCGCACTCCACCAGCGCTGCAAATTGTTCAGGGCAGCGATGCTTGAAGCTCTGAGCATTGTCGATGACCAGTGATAGCGTTTGTCCGTATTGAACATGCACAGACGACATTTCTGCGCTGGGGTCATCAAGGTACGAGAGGCAATCAATCCAGGCGTCCATGTTGCAGCCGTAGAAGCCAGGGAAGCCGAACACATCCGAAAAAACCGTGTGGAATGTCTGCCAGTCAGTAATCAGATCTGCGTTCACTCGTACCATTGATAGAACCCTTTTACCGCGCTGTCTTCAGGAAGTTGAACTGAATATTCCTGCCTGCGACTGATGGGCTTCTGACTGCCCGCGTGCAGGGGCCGCGCATCATGCGTGACCCCTTCGCGTCGCGTATCCATAGGCGACGTTTGTACCTGCCAAGCTACTCCATCGCCTCAGCCACGCCCTGATCCTCGCCCAGAAATCCACCGCTCTGGTGCTGCCACAGTCGCGCATAGGTACCGTTCTTCTCGAGCAGTTCGGCGTGGGTGCCCTGTTCGATTATGCGTCCGTCATCCATGACGATAAGCCGGTCCATGGCCGCAATCGTCGACAGCCGATGGGCAATGGCGATAACGGTTTTGCCCTGCATCATTTCATCGAGACTTTCCTGAATGGCCACTTCGACTTCTGAATCCAGTGCGCTGGTGGCCTCGTCAAGGAGCAGGATCGGAGCATTTTTGAGCATCACCCGCGCAATCGCGACGCGTTGACGCTGCCCGCCGGACAGCTTGATGCCACGCTCACCCACTAGGGTGTCGTAGCCTGAATGGCCTTGCTTATCGCTCAGTTGGCTGATGAAACCATCGGCCTGGGCATTGGCGGCAGCGGTACGAATTTGCGCGTCGGTCGCATCGGGGCGGCCATAAGCGATGTTGTCGCGAATCGAGCGGTGCAGCAGGGACGTATCCTGAGTGACCATGCCGATGGCGCTGCGCAAGCTGTCTTGCGTGACGTGCGCGATGTTTTGCCCGTCGATGCGAATCTCACCTTCGTCCACGTCGTAGAAGCGCAACAGCAGGTTGATGAGTGTGGATTTGCCCGCGCCTGAGCGACCAACCAGACCGATTTTTTCGCCCGGACGAATAGTCAGGCTCAGGTTGTCGAGCACCTGCCGTTCGCCGTTGTAGTTGAAACTCACCTTGTCGAACGTCACTGCGCCACCGGTGGTGACCAGCGCTGTCGCGTCCGGCGCATCTTGCACTTTCGGGCCTTGGGTCAAGGTGGCCATGCCATCCTGCACGGTGCCGATGTTCTCGAACAGAGACGTCATTTGCCACATGATCCAGTGCGACATGCCGTTGATCCGTAACGCCATGGCAGTAATTGCCGCTACCGCCCCGGTACCGACTTCACCCAGGTGCCACAGCCATAGGGCATAACCGCCTGCGCCCATGATCAATGCAACCACCAACGCCTGATTGACGATTTCGAACTGGCTGACCAGACGCATCTGACGGAAGCCGGTTATTTTGAAATCCTCCATCGCCGCGCGAGCGAAATGCGCTTCACGTTTGGAGTGGGAGAACAGCTTCACCGTCGTGATGTTGGTGTAGGCGTCCGAGATCCGTCCGGTCATCGAGGAGCGCGCATTGGCCTGTTCCTGGCCGACTTTTCCAAGGCGGGGCACGAAGTAGCGCATGGCCAGACCGAACAACACTACCCAAGCCATAAACGGCAACATCAGCCTCAGGTCGAAGCCGCCGGCCAGTGCGATGATCGCGATGAAATACACCCCGATTCCGGGGGCGATTTCGATAATGGTGAACAGGACTTCACGCACGGACAACGCCGTTTGCATCACCTTGGTGGTCACCCGACCGGAGAACTCATCGGAAAAGAACGAAAGGCTTTGTCGCAGCATCAGCCGATGAAAGTCCCAGCGCAGCCGTAGCGGTAAGTTAATCGCCAATACCTGGTGCTGCACCATGGTGCGCAACGCCACAAGCCCGATGCTGGTCACGAGGACGATGCCGATGCCCCATAGCACTCGACTTTCCTGCCCGGCGGTATCGCCGCCTGCTTGCCAGGTCGATAGCAAGTCCACGACTTGCCCGAGGAAAGAAAACAGCCAGGCTTCGTAAATCGACACACCGGCACTGAGCAGTGCAAACGCAAAAATATAGCCGCGGGCACCCCGGGTACAGGCCCACAAAAACCGCGCTAAACCGTCAGGCGGTGGCGGGGCCTCGTCGGGCGGAAAAGGGTCGAGCCGTTGTTCAAACGCGCGAAGCATGATGATCTCCAAAACGAGCTAGTGGGGAGATTCTGGCACTTAAAGGCCACTTTGAGGGTTTTGCAGGGATAAATGTCTGCTCCGCACAGCTTAATGGCCAGAGCAGATTCGATTTTTTAGGTGGGGCGATTTTTTCAGTAGAGACGCTTTGTGTGAGCGATGACCTCTGCGCCGCGGAACCAGGATCGACTGTTTTCAACAGAATCAGCCGATTGCAATCGGTAACGTTGGCGTCAAGGGGTACTCATGAGTCAGGTAGCCGGGGAGGGGAGTGGAGCACGATAGCAATTCAGACACCAGACAACACCGGTGAGCAGCAACGCGATGGCCGCCAGCTCATACCCGTCGGGCAGGCGATGGCTCCATAGAAAGCCAAATAAGAGCGCCGCCAGCGTCTCAATCACGAGCACTTGTCCACTGAGTGCCAACGGTAGAAGTCGGCTCGCCTGGTTCCAGCACGCGCCACCCACAACCGAAGACAAAAGGGCTACACCACCGGCTACCAAAAGAAAGCCTCGCCATTCGGCGGTGCTATGCGTATCTGTCTGAAAACCCAAGACAGGCACCGCCAGAAGCAGTGACTGAGCGCCGGTCATGATCCCTGTCAGCAGTGCCCAGTCATGCGAGGAAACGCTGGCAACTTGAAGCAGGCGCCGGGCATTGCTCACGGCGAACCAACTCCACGTAACCAGTGCGCCTGTTGCGCATAAAATTCCGGCGATGCTTGTCAATGCATCTGGCCTGTCGCCATTGATCAGTGCATGCCAGCTGATAAGCAAGACTCCACCTACTGCACAGCACAGTGAGGGTAAGAGCTTGCGCAAAGGCACGGCGTTTGCGTCGTTACGCCCCGCCAGAGTGACGAGCACGGGGATGAGTCCGACAATCAGGGACGTCGTAGCAATGCCAACCAACTGCACGCCGGTGCCCACCAACGTGTAGTAGACGAGATTACCAATCAGGCTAAGCCAGAAGAGTGACTGCCAATCGGCCATGGTGAGATTAATGCAGACACGCCGCCAGCGGGGCATAAGCAAAGCTGCCGAGATCGCGCCGTAGCAGAGGAATCTCAGCACTGCGAACTGCAGGCCGCTCAATTCCGGGGTCAACTGCGGCCCGAGGAAAATTACGCCCCAGCACAGTCCCGCGCACACCCCATAGCCGATGCCTTTCAGCAGTGATCGATCAGCAAACATTTCACCACCGCTCCAAACGTAAAACACGAAGTCTGGAGCAGCAGGCTCGGAGAGTATTGTCGTTAACTGTTGAGTTTTTTACCGAGGCTGTTTTTGGGTTTTGCGATAAGCCGCCGGAGACGTAGCGCTCACACGTTGCATGGTACGGGTGAGCGATGCCTGGTCGGAAAAACCTGTGCGCAAGGCAATTTCAGTTATTGGTAACGAGGTTCCACGCAGCAATCGTTGAGCTTCTTGTACGCGTAAATCAGTCAACCAGGCTTGAGGACTCATCTTGAACAATTGCCGGAATCGCTGGTGCAGTTGACTCATGCTCATGTTCGCTACTTGAGCCATGGCCTCGTTGTTCCAGTGTATTCCAGGATTTGCCCGCAGACGGTTGATCAACCGTTCCATGGGGGGCGAAACGCGAGGTGTGTCCGAAGCCAGGGACGACAGAAGCAGAGGGGCCAACTGCGGGGCGCTGATGGACAATTGCTCGCTACCTATCAATTCCGCGAACTCGATAAGGCGACGTGTTGCCGGAAGAATAGGCACATAGATTCTTTCAGCCAGACGCCCCATGTGTAGTGCCTCCAGCGTTGTCGGCGCACAGTCCAGGACCAGAAAACGGCTGTCGATATCGGTGAGCTGCGAGTGCTCCGAGCCAGGTGCTACAAGCGCTGCCATTGACTGATCGATGCATCCCCCACGACCCTCCACGTCGATATCCATTCGGCCGCGCAGTGGCAGTACCAATTGAAGATGATCATGCTGGTGATAAGGGTTTTCTCCGTCGTAGCTGCGAACTTCGAGGCTGAGAAACATTGGCGCACCATTCGGTCAGTTTGGTGATTCGGGGGCTGGCGTTCAGCAGCAAGTGAGGCACAGGACGCCCTATGCCAAGGCCTGTCGATCAAGCTGGTAATCATACAAGCTGCGTTGGCGCGGTGCTTAACCAGAATGGCGTTCAGGGCTGCGTCACACTAATGAGTCAGCGCAATCAGGTGTGCCTTGCCTCTGGTAGAATGCTACCCCTTTACACGCAGAGTGGCATCCAATGAGCGCATCGGTCCGTTTGACCCAATACAGCCACGGCGCCGGCTGCGGTTGCAAGATTTCGCCTCAAGTGCTTGAGGTGATCCTCGCTGGCAGCGGCGCCCAAAATCTCGATCCAAAGCTTTGGGTGGGCAATGCTTCGCGAGACGACGCGGCGGTTTACGCGATTGATGAAGAGCGCGGAGTCGTCTCAACTACCGACTTCTTCATGCCTATCGTCGACGACCCCTACGATTTCGGCCGCATTGCCGCCACCAACGCCATTAGCGATATCTACGCCATGGGCGGAGATCCAATCATGGCTATCGCTATTCTCGGCTGGCCGGTCAACGTGCTTGCTCCGGAAATTGCTCGCGAAGTGATTCGCGGTGGCCGAGCAGTGTGTGATGCTGCGGGTATCCCGTTGGCCGGTGGACACTCCATCGATGCGCCAGAACCGATCTTTGGCCTTGCGGTCACGGGGCTGGTCGAAAAGCGCTTCATGAAACGTAACGACACCGCCACCTTAGGCTGTACGCTTTATCTGACCAAGCCATTGGGGATCGGTGTGCTAACCACCGCCGAGAAACAAGGCTTGTTGCGCGACGCCGATATAGGCGTCGCGCGCGACCAGATGTGCATTCTCAATACGGTCGGCAGCCGCTTCGGCAAGCTTGCCGGGGTCACCGCGATGACTGATGTCACTGGTTTCGGCCTGCTGGGTCATTTGGTGGAAATGGCTGACGGCAGCCGATTGACCGCACGTATCGAGGCGAGCGCTGTGCCGCGCCTGGACAGTGTTGATTATTACCTTGAGCGGGGGTGCGTACCGGGAGGCACGCAGCGCAATTTTGACAGCTACGGTGGCCGCATCGGTAAATTGACCGACTGGCAAAAGCATCTGCTATGCGACCCGCAAACAAGTGGCGGCCTGCTGGTCGCGGTAGCGCCAGAGGGCCAGGCGCAGTTTCTGCAGACCGCCACCGATCTTGGCCTGAGCTTGCGCCCCATAGGCACGCTAATCGAGCGCCAGGCCAACGCCGTTGAGGTGTTCTGATGCGCGACAACAGCGCCGACTTGCGCCATATTTTTCTAAACGATATTCCCCTGATGGACGTCCGCGCCCCCGTGGAGTTCGCCAAGGGGGCCTTCGGCCAGTCCGTTAATCTGCCGCTGATGAACGATGTCGAGCGTGAGGCCGTCGGCACTGCCTATAAACAACAGGGGCAGCAGGTCGCCATCGAGTTGGGGCATCGGCTGGTGTCTGGCGCTACCAAGGAAGCACGTATTGAGAGCTGGGCGGAGTTCGTCCGGCGTCAGCCGGAAGGCTATCTGTATTGCTTTCGCGGTGGCCTGCGGTCGCAGATCACCCAGCAGTGGTTGAAAGACATCGCCGGTATTCCTTACCCGCGGGTGCTAGGCGGTTACAAGGCAATGCGCACCTTCCTTATCGACACCATCGAGTGCGCCGTTCAGGATTGTGAACTGGTCGTTGTAGGGGGCTTGACCGGGTCCGGCAAGACTGAAGTGCTGGCGGAGTTGAGCAACGGCCTCGACCTTGAGGGCCATGCGAACCATCGCGGCTCCAGCTTCGGCAAACGTGTCAGTGGCCAGCCCGGACAGATCGACTTTGAAAATGCTTTGGCTGTGGACATCCTGAAGAAACGTCATCGCGGTGCCGATCATTTGGTCCTCGAGGATGAAGGTCGCGCGATTGGCAGCCGCGCGGTGCCTCTTTCGCTGTTTCGGCAGATGCAATCCGCGCCTCTGGTGTGGCTGCAAGACAGCGTTGAGAACCGGGTTGAACGTATCCTCAAGGATTACGTTATCGACCTGTGCGCAGATTTTGTCGCAGTTCATGGAGTGGAGGAAGGATTCAATGCGTTCGCTGAGCGGTTGCGCCAGAGTCTGGCCAGCAACCTCAGACGCTTGGGGGGTGAGCGTTACCAACGCCTGGCGGTGATTATGGATGGCGCCTTGCAGACCCAGCAGAAAACGGGGCAGGTGGATGCTCATCGACAATGGATCGAGCAATTGCTCAACGAATACTATGACCCCATGTACGCCTACCAGCGGGACAGCAAGTCCAAGCGAATCGAGTTTGCCGGTGACCACGCTGCAGTCAGGGACTATTTATTGCAGCGCCGCCGCGCGTGAACCCAGCGACGCCTCCGCCTTTCTAGAAGACCAGCGCCGCGATGACGCCGCTGATAATGCCCACCAGCATGGTCAGCAACGCGACGGCCACCAGCACCCGACGATCAAAGGATTTGCGCAGCATCAATAGCGAAGGCAGGCTGACGCTTGGCAGTGTAATCAATAGTGCTACTGCCGGAGCTGTTCCTAAGCCGAGGCCCATGAGGGCCTGCACGATAGGGATTTCTGCTGCGGTGGGGATCACAAACAAAGTGCCCACGACAGCCAGTGGTACCAGCCATAGCCAGCTATTGGTCATTGCTCCATCAACGTGAGGGAATAACCATACCCGTGCCGCTCCGAGGATCAGCACCGCCAGCACGTAGATCGGGATGGTGGTCCAGAACAACTGCCACATCGTGCGTAACCACTGCACCGGGAGACTGCGGGTATCTGCGGCAGTGGCCACCTCAACAGCATCCACGGCCGCTTTCGGCAGGGCATCTGGTCGCGAAATGCGCTGGGCAAGGACTGAGACACCCAGCACAAGTGCGACGCCGGCCACCAGGCGCAGGGCGGTGAACTCCCAGCCGAGAACGAAACCCATGAAAATCAATGTGGCGGGGTTGAGTACCGGGTTTGTGATCCAGAACGCCAACGCCGCACCCTGCGACACGTTCTGTCGCCGCAGGCCGGCCGCCACGGGGGCCGCGCAGCAACTGCACATCATGCCCGGCAGGGCGAACAGGCTCCCTCGCAACGTGGAGCCAATACCGGCTTTTCCGAACGCGCGCAGCAACCAGTCGCGGGGAATAAGCACCTGTACCAACGAACCAAGGATGATCGCCAGCACGGCAGCCTTCCAGATGGCTAGAAAATACACTTGAGCGTAAGCCAGCGCAGCGACCAGGGGCGACGCGACATTATCGTCGAGGATCGAGCCGCCAATGCTATGCGTGTCGGCGGCGATGAACGATTTGAGGTAATAAGGTGACCACTTGACGTAGTACAGGCCAACTACGGCCACCAGAAGAAACAACGCCGGTTTGCACCAAAATGCCCAAGAGCGAGTTGTGGAGGGAGGATGCTGGCTAATCATTATGAGATCCGTGCGGAAGCGAACGCCTATGATACGTCAACGCTGACTGCCGGTTGGCAACAATGCCTGCGTTCCTGAAGCCCGGCAATTGGCCGAAAGCGAAGGGTGACTGCCCGGTGTCTCTGATTGCTATGGATCAGGTGTCTTGGTCCGACTCACCGTATCGGTGCCGTACGGCCGCACCGGGGCCTGATCGATAGAAGTTAGCCAGGCTTTCACGATCCGCGAGTATTGGCGCGTGGAAGGGTGTTCCGAGGTGTTATCGGCCCAGTCTCTTCTCCATAACGATTGTGCGTTCCGTGTTATGAAACTCATCCCGAATTTTCGAGAACCCGAGAGAGGCATAAAAGCTCTCGGCCGTAATAGAAGACGCAACACGCATCAGCTCGTGTCCGTCCTTGGTGGCTACTGACTCGAGATGCACCATCAGTCGACGTCCTATGCCCATCCCTTGGTGGGGCGGATCGACGAATACGCTTCGAACGATGTTGCGATCAAGACTTGCAGTTGCAACGATCTGACCGTCTATTGCAGCAACGTAGACTTGCCGCTGGGTAAGTAAGTCGAGAATCGCTGAAGGGGAAAAGCTTTGCTCTACTCGCCTGATGATCTCTGGTGAGTAGTCTTGCGCGTTGGACTCGCGCAACGCCGCAATGATGACCTGACTGATAACCGTCGCGTCCGCGGTCGTTGAAGTCCTGATCAAGCCAGCCATTCCCATCTTCTTATCCGGTGCCACTTGATCGTAGAGGAGTGAGGGGGTTATGACCAGATCTACATCTATGCCGCGACCTAGCCCTCGTTGAGCTGAACGCCTGGAGCCCATTGCAGGCTATGGCGCTAACGGCACTGGCAGAGATCGGCTCGACGCCGAAAGGGCAGGTATTTCCAGAGGCCCCAGCCACTGATCCATTGACCGGATGGCTGAAGCCTCTGACTTATTTGCGCCTTACGCCAGCGCCGCGACGATAGCTTCGTTGAACGCCGGGATGTCCTTGGGGGTACGCGAAGTAATCAGGGTCCATCCATTGGCTTGGCATTGCTTGACCTCAGCATCTACCCAACCGGCAGCACCGGCATTTTCCAGATCAAGCTTGATGCTTGGGTAGGAGGTGAGGGTCTTGCCAGTGACAACTCCTGCATTGATTAGCAGCCACGGCCCATGGCAAATCGCGGCGATGACTTTACCCGCATCGGCGAATTCCTTGGCCAGGCGCTGGGCGTTTTTATCCAGGCGCAGTGTGTCGGCATTTACCGTACCGCCTGGAATCACGAGCGCATCAAAATCCGACGCTTTGAGCTCGGCCAGCGCAACCTGAGACTCGACAGTACGATCTTTCTCGGTGTCCTGAACGAATGTCTGAGTGGTACCGCCGTCACTCGAACCATGGGTAACCGATGCACCCTGCGCCTTGAGAGCCTCCAGCGGTTTAACCAGTTCGTCCCGTTCGATCCCGGTATTGGAGGTGATGAAAAGTACTTTTTTGCCTGCCAGTTGGTTACTCATAGTGATCACTCCATCTTCGTATCAAGCTGATAACGTGAAACATGCGGCTGATGATTCATCCGCTGCGTGATGATGGGAGGTCAGAGCGGTTTTGAAAGTTCACCCGGATTTGTCCTGAGCAGAGTTGCGCGGGGAGAAGGCTGAAAAATGGAGCTTCACATTTGTGGCTGGAAGAATCGGGCACGTACAAGTCATCACCGCGTGAACATGGAGCGAAGGGCAGTATGGTTCCCTTCGCTCCGCCCCTGGTGCGGCACATGACTATCGAAGTTTTGAAAGTGCGCGAGGATCACTCGTCCGTTAACTTCAATGAGAGCAGTGGACTATTGGCCATACATTCAATCGGCTGATTAGCCGGCAGCAACCAGCAGGGCCTCATCCTTCGCGACTGCCCGTTTGTAAGCGTCGCGGTTCATTAACTGCTCGGCGTACGCAAGGAACGCTGGTCTGTGCGGCAAGGTACGAAGGCCCAACCCCCAGCCGATGTGAGAGCCAACGTAAACGTCGGCAGCGGTGAAACGCTCTCCAGCAATGAATGGATTAGCCAACACTGCGCGTTCCAGTTGGTCCACGGTGCGCGCGTAGCTTCCGTATCCGAAAAAGAACTCCTGATCCGGCGTCGGATTGAAGCCTGCGCGGTGGTTAGTTACGGCCTGCTCCAGAGGGCCAGCAGCGAAAAACATCCAGCGGTAGTAGGCCGCCCGCTCCGCGGCGGCGGGAGCCAGTCCGGCTTCGGGAAAGGCATCAGCCAGATACGCACAGATGGCGGCAGTTTCTGTTATGGTTTGCCCGTTATGCACGAGTGCGGGAATCTTGCCCATCGGGTTCACGTCGCGAAAAAAACCAGCGCGTAGATCATCTGGGTCGGTAACCGACGGCACTGCCAGTGCAGCACCGCCCCAGCGATCATCCTGGCTGGTGGGCTGGTAATCCATAACCACCGTTTCGTACGTGCAGCCGATTTCTTCGAGTATCCAGCGCACCATTCGGCCGCGAGAATTTGGGTTGGTATAAAACGTCATTGTCATCGCTAGTTCCTCTTGCCCCTGTGTATTGACGCCAATGGTAAGAGCGAAGCTGCATTACCCCGTGGGCGGATGCCGCCAGAATACTTGCGGAACGCGCCATTAGCGGTGCGCTGCGTTAAGCACTGCCGCTCACCTGCGGTTCGGAGCATAGAAATGTCCCATCTTCAGATCAGCGTTGAGCGGTGTAAATTGCCCAAAGCTTTCTGGCAATCGGTCGAGCAACTGGGGCTGAACCCCTCGCTGATTCAACGGCACGCTCAACTACCCCATGACCTTCACCTGAACGACGCTGCCTTTGTCAGTACGCATCAGCTCTTTGCCGTCTGGAACGCTATCGAGGCGCTTTCAGCAGACCCCGCCTTTGCGATAAAAATGGTTCGCGACACCCCGAGTGCGAGACACAAACTGGCGTTCCTCACCGCGTTATATGCGGCCGATTTTCGTGACGCACTTGCGAGATTTTCCCGCTTCAAGCGCTTATGCAGTCCCGACATGATTTGCATCGACGAGCGTAAGGGAAATGTGTCATTCACGATTCAGTGGCCTTCTGGCACGGGAACGGCGCCTTATCTCGCTGTAGAGGCGTGTTTTGCTTTGATTCTGGAGCTTGGTCGACGAGGCACCGGTAAACACATAGAGCCCCTGGCATTGAGCTTGAGACGGCCAACGCAAAAACTGGATACTCACTCGAGCTATTTCGGTTGCCCCATCCGCTACGGAGCAGCCCATGACGAGTTGACTATGAGCGCCGCCGACATCGATCTTCCGTTTCTTGAACATAACCCGGAAGTGCTGGACATGATGACTCCCGGTCTTGCGGCCGCGGTGCGAGAGATCGAAGCTCCTGTTGAATTCTGTGAGCAGGTCATTGAAGTGCTCAAACACGCCCTCGCGGACGGGCGGCCAAGTCTGCAACAACTCGCCCGAGATCTATTGCAGAGCGAGCGGACGTTACAGCGACGATTAGCTTCAGAAGGTACGACGTTCAGCGCGCTGCTAAGCGAGGCCCGACGGCAAGTCGGATTTAGCCTGCTTGCCGATACGACCCTTGAGCTCAAAGAGGTGGCGTATCTACTCGGCTACGAAGACGTCAATTCTTACTACCGGGCTTTTCGACAATGGGAGAATATCTCACCCGGGCAGTGGCGACGCGTCAATGCGCAAGCTGTCCCATAGCCCCATCACCTGAGTCACTGCGCCATCCAGCGTGGCATGTGGAACTCCATCGCGCGCCAGCGTTGAAAGGCCGAGCATGAAACTGTCGAATACCGAGGCGAGAGCTTCCGGTGTCACCGTCGCAGGCAATTCTCCTGCGGCGATGGCGCGATCGATACAGGCGACGATGCCCGCACGGTTCAGATTCCTCGCCCTGGCGAGCGGTTCAGAGATGGCCTTGCTCTCTTCTGTGCAGGCGCTCATCAGGCCTAGCGACACCAGACATCCCTTGGGATGATCGGGCTCACATTGCATTTTCGCCGAACGGCGAAGGGTGAGTTCAATTGCGTCCCTGGGCGGCAGGGACGTATCAAACAGGCTGTCAGTGACCCGGCCGTGGGTCGTGAGATAGCGTTCCATGACTTCATTGAACAGAGCCTGTTTCGAGCCAAATGCGGCGTAAAAGCTGGGCGCGGTGATGCCGCCACCGATACCGGCTTTCAGTTGGCTAAGAGAGGTTGCATCGTATCCATGCTCCCAAAATAAATGCAGTGCCTGAGTGATCGCTACGTCACGGTCAAACGTGCGCGGACGTCCCATCTGTGCCATGCCGGATTTCCTTCAGGGTTATTCAATGGAGCTACTTAAATAGGGCTTTCTAACTAAAGTTATTTAAATACTAATCGATACATATATTGTTGACTACCCGGATTCTCTTCCCGGCATATACACCGATCAGCCTGTCAGTGAGGTGGAATCAGATGGCAGGCAGTGACGAGTGGATCTTCGCTTCATAGCTGCGTCGTCGGTAAGCTGCTGGCAGTAAGCTTCATCTGTGGCTGAAATCGGGGCATGCCGAGGCGGGATGCTCTATATAATCTTTCTTTTGCTACATTCACTTTGAAGCAGTCCGTGGAAAATAGATTCTGAGGCTGCCGTTGGGAGATCCATTTGCCTACTTTTCCGGTCGATCCAGGCGGTGACGAGCGCTTGTCCCATGTGCTGGATGCCAGTGAGCGTCTGGTTATGGCTGGATCGGTGGAAGAGGTCGTTGCCGTGCTTCGCGACACGGCGCGTGCTGCTGTCGGAGCGGAGGGCGTTGCAGTCGTCATTGAGCATGACGGGCGTTGTTCTTATGTGGCCGAAGACGCTGTGTCTGCGCTGTGGCAAGGGCAGACTTTTCCTGCCGACCACTGCATTTCGGGGTGGGTGATGCACCACGGCGAGACGGTCGCCATCCCCGACGTCCGCCTCGACCCGCGCATTCCGCAGGATGCCTATTCGCCGACGTTCGTGCGTAGCATGGTGATGGTGCCTATCGGGCGACCTGTTCCGGTCGCGGCGCTCGGAGCTTACTGGTCGGAGGTCCGTACCCACGACCCCGACACGATCAAACGGCTGGAAAGTCTGGCGCGCCTGGCGACGATTGCCATTGAGAATGCACGGCTTACTCAAGCACGTAATCGCGCCGCTTCACTTGGGGCAGCACAGAACCGCATCTTGAAACTGGCCGTCGAAGAGAAACCGCTCAATGTCGCGCTGGATGCGATTGTCCGCGAGGTCGAAGCGCTGTCCACCTCCCGTTTTCTGGGAAGCATCTTGCTCCTGAACGAGCAGGGCCAGCAGCTGCAGCATTGCGCAGGACCGAGCCTTCCCGCTGCATTCAATGACACCATAAAAGATATCAGCATTGGCTCGGGCCCAGGCTTGAGCGGCACCACGAGGTTGCGCAACGAGCCGGTACTTGTGTCCGATATCGCGAACGACCCGCTATGGGCCGGGTTCCGTGAGAAGGCCATCGGACATGGCCTGCACGTTTGCAAGTCATTCCCGATCCGTTCGGCGCAGGGCGCAGTGCTTGGCACTTTTGTCATGTACCACTATGAGCCGCGCGAGCTGTTGGCGACGGATATTCAGATCGTCGACTTCGTTGTCCAGACGATCGGGCTTGTCGTCCATCGCGTTCAAGCGAAGGCCGCTATCCGGATCAGCGAGGCGCGCTACCGCCAGATCGTCGAGGGCGCCGAGGACTTCGCGATTATTACCTTCGATGCACGAGGAGCCGTCAGCAGTTGGAGCATCGGTGCCCAGGGAATTATCGGCTACCACGCCGAAGAGGTGATGGGGCGCGAGGGCGACCTCTTTTACACAGACATGGACCAGGCTGAGCGTGTGTTCCACGACGAGCTCAAAATCGCCCAGGATCAGGGGCGGGCGGTCAACGAACGCTGGCACGTGCGCAAGGATGGTACGCGTTTCTGGGGCTCGGGGCTGATGATGCCGCTCGCCATGGATCATGGCGGCTTTGTGAAGATATTTCGCGACCGCACGACCGAGCACCAGGCGGAAGCTGCGCTGGAAGAGAGCGCGGCGCGACTGCGCTTTTTTGATGAACTCGACAGTCGGCTTTTTAACATCCGCCATGCAGAAGACGCGATGTTTGCGGCGACCGAGCTGCTGGGACGGACGTTAAACGTATCGCGCTGCGCCTATGCCGACGTCGATATCGACCACGACCGGTTCTGGATTCGCAGTGACTACAATGCGCCCGGCATCCAGAGTTCGGCGGGCACCTATAGCCTCGACCTTTTTGGACCGCGAGCCGCTGATGACATGCGCGCCGGCTGTACGCTGATCATACGTGACGTCATCGCAGAGCTTGATCGCGGCGCTGGCCTTGAGACCTTTCGAGCCATCGGCATCGACGCGATCATCTGCTGCCCGCTTGTAAAGGATGGCCGACTCACGGCAATGATGGCCGTTCATCAAAACCAGCCTCGCGACTGGCAGCCGTCCGAAATATTACTGGTCAGGGAAGTTGTCGAGCGCTGTTGGGCGCATGTCGAACGGGTGGGCGCCGAGATGCGTCTGCGCGAGAGCGAGGAGCGACTGCGCCTTGCCGTTGAAAACGCCGATATTGGTTTCTGGGACGTGGATATCGTTCATGACACGCTTATCTGGCCGCCACAGACCAAGGCGATGTTCGGTATCTCGCCCGACGTGCCGGTCACATTGCAGAACTTCTATGAAGGCCTGCATCCCGAGGATCGAGAAGCAACGACCGAGGCCTTCGCAGCGGCTGTCGACCCCGAGCGCCGCGCGCTCTACGAAGTGGACTACCGCACGATTGGCCGGGAGGATGGCATTGTTCGCTGGGTGGCGGCCAAGGGCCGGGCAGTGTTCGATGCGGCTGACCGCTGCCTGCGCTTTACCGGCACGGTGGTGGATGTCACCGCCCGTAAGGCTGCCGAGGAAGAGCTGCGCGAGCTCAATGCCACGCTTGAGGCGAGGGTAGCCCAGGCTATCGCCGAGCGGGAAGAGGTCCAACAGGCGTTGCGTCAGAGTCAAAAAATGGAAGCCATGGGGCAGCTTACTGGCGGCGTAGCTCATGACTTTAACAACCTGCTGACCCCAATCGTCGGCACGCTGGACATGCTCCAGCGCAGAGGCGTGGGCGGCGAGAGGGAACAGCGACTGATCTCTGGAGCTTTGCAGTCGGCCGATCGTGCGAAGACGCTCGTGCAGAGGTTGCTTGCCTTCGCTCGCCGTCAACCGCTCCAGGCGGTTCCCGTCGACGTCGCGAAGCTGGTGAGCGACATGGGCGACCTCGTAGCCAGCACCACCGGTCCGCAAATCAGAGTAGTCGTCGATGCTCCGGAGGATCTGCCTGCGGCAATGGCGGATCCGAACCAGCTCGAGATGGCACTCCTGAATCTCTCCGTGAACGCGCGCGACGCGATGCTTGAAGGGGGGACGATGAGGATATCGGCCATCACGGAGTTGGTCGGTAATGGCCACCGCTCGAAGCTTCCGGCGGGCGAGTATCTTTGTCTGTCTGTCGCGGACACCGGCACGGGTATGGACGCCGCCACGCTTGCCCGCGCGGTGGAACCGTTCTTCTCGACCAAGGGCGTTGGCAAAGGAACTGGTCTGGGCCTCTCGATGGTTCATGGACTGGCATCCCAGTTGAACGGTGCGCTCACTATTCAGAGCTTGCCTGGTCTGGGGACTAACGTGGAGCTTTGGCTTCCACGCAGCATGACCGTGCCGACAGCGGCCTTGCGTGTTGTCGAAACTCTGGAGCGTCAATCGGTGCGTGGTGTTGCGCTGTTGGTCGACGACGAAGAGCTTGTACGCGCAAGCACTTCGTACATGCTGGCTGACTTGGGCTACCGCGTGATCGAGGCCGCGTCGGGCGAGGAAGCTTTGCACCTGCTGCACACCGGGCAGCCATTCAATCTGCTCGTTACGGACCATCTGATGCCGGGCATCAGTGGGACCGATCTTGCCAGGGCAGTCAGTACCTCCCGCCCTGGGACTGCGATCCTCCTCGTTTCTGGTTATGCCGAACGAGAAGGACTGGATCCGGATATCCCGCGGCTTACCAAGCCGTTCCGCAAGGACGAGCTTGCGGCAAGCCTGTCGCTGCTGGGGGACGAGTCTTGAGGTGGCCAGGGGCTTCAAGTCAGATGCCGTCTCAACGTCCTGCTCTGCCAAAGAATGGCCGACTACGGTTTTGAAAGAACTGCGGCTTTATTCATTCGGCGGATATAAGTGCGCTTTTTTTGGGTTGGCCTGGTAGGCCTATTGCGCAGAAAACACTACCCGAGCGCTGTGTCGGCCAAGCACCCGAGCCAGATCGTCTGCATCTTCAACCCGGCCAATACGGGTGTAAGAGTAGGGCGAGTCAAAGGTCAGATAAAACAGCACCAAAGTATTCGAGCCGTACAGCATGAGATCACCGTTATGGATCACACCTGGCCGGTACGGTTGCGTGGGTAGCTTGTGCGCGAGGGTTACGTGTTTCTCGTTGCTGTTCAGGTCAGGCATGTCCAGGCTGAGCGGTAGTCTCGCCGCGAATGCCCGGCTGGTCTCGTTGTCAGCCAGAATGATTGAGAACCGTCGTTCGCCAACAGTCATCCAGACGCGTTGCTCATTTGCTCGTGTGGACGTCGCGGTTGTCTGCGCGATGGCTGAGGCTGGAATGACCGTAGTGCCGAGCATTAGCAGTCCCAGTAGCAGGCGCGGGGTACTCAGACGCAAGTACTTTAGATGACCGTTTTTCTTGCTCATGAACGTCTCCTTCGAGTCAGCACAGAGGTTCTACTGCTCTGACGAGTCAGCTCACCGTTTCGGCGCTCATCAACGACTGGCGGGATGCTGCCCGTGCCGCCATCAGCGCGAAAACTGCGGCAACCACCAGCAACGCCGCGCTCAGTTCAAAGGTTGCCCTGTAGCCACTCAGGTCGAACACAACGCCGCCTACTGTGGCGCCCAGTGCGATTGCCAACTGAACAATAGCGACCATCAGGCCGCCGCCTGCTTCTGCATCGTCGGGCAGAGTTTTGGCTAGCCACGTCCACCAGCCTACGGGGGCCGCTGTGGCAACCAGACCCCAGAGACCCAGCAATACGGTGGTCGTCATCACCGAACTACCGAATAAAACCAGTGCCAAGGCAATCACCGCCATCAGTATCGGGATAACAATCAGCGTTCGATGCAGGCCGTTTTTCAGGAATATTTCGATCAGAAAGGTGCCCGCCAAACCCGACAGGCCCAAGATGAGCAGCATCAGTGAAAGCATGGAAACGCTGACATGCGTGACCGTTTCAAGGAATGGGCGCAAGTAAGTGAACAGCATGAACTGACCCATAAAAAACACGCTGACCGCTACCATGCCTAATGCGACGGGCATCTTTCTCATCAGGCGCAAGACGTTACTGCTGCCTTTGTTGGCGACCGATTTGATGTTGGGCAGGCTGAACAGCAGCCAGGCAGAAGCCAGCAGGGCGACTGGCACGACGCAGAAAAACGCCCCGCGCCAACCGATCAACGCGCCCAGAAAGCTTCCCATAGGTGCTGCTATGACTGTTGCCAGCGCGTTACCGCCATTAACGATGGCCATTGCTCGTGTGACTTGGTCCTCCGGCACCAGACGCATTGCGGTCGCTGCCGACAGTGACCAGAATCCACCGATGGCGACGCCGATCAGCGCGCGTCCGGCCATGAATATTGTGTAGGTAGGCGCAAACGCCACGACGGTGCCCGAGACGATCATCAACAGGGTGAGCGACAGCAACAACGGCTTGCGGTTAACCCGCGTCGCCACTGTTGGGATCAACAGGCTGGTGAACAAGGCGAACAGGCCGGACACGGAGATGCCTTGCCCTGCTTGTCCCTCGGTAATACCCAGGTCGGCAGCGATAGGTGTCAGCAGGCTGACCGGCATGAACTCTGAGGCCACTAGCGCAAATGCAGCAAGCGACATCGCCAGAACAGAGCCCCAGGAGTGCGCGCTGTCCTGTCGGATTGGGAGAGAGGTATCGGTCATTGGCTGATGGATCCTTGAAGATTTGAAGCGTTGCAGCAGAGTCGATGCTGCAAAAGGGGAACAGTGGGTTGGAGGTTTTGCGCACAGCACCTTATGGCGGCCTATTTTCCCGGGCCCCATGCGAGCTTTGTAGTGCATTCCAATGAGTTACTTGCCCGATCCTCTGAGTCTCTGTTTTTTTGCAGGACGTCCAAATGTCGCCGAGTTAGAGTTCAGAGAAGAGGTGCGAGACGAATATGGCGATCAATCAGAACACTGCTGCTCAACACTCATCGACACAGGAAAGGCTGGCGCGAATCATTGGCGACCGGATTGCCAGACCGGGTGATTTCGGCACAGCCATTGAAGGGCTTGGTTTCTTCCGGCGTGAACATCCATCGTCACCGGTGGTGTGCATGGTCGAGCCGAGCATCATCCTCGTCGCCCATGGCGAGAAGCAGTTGTGGGTCGGTGGCGAGGGATATCCGTACGACACATCGCGATTCCTGATCACTTCGCTGGATTTGCCCGCCAATTCAGAGGTCCTCGCAGCAAGCCCGGCGCAACCGTGCCTTGGGCTGACATTGAAGCTGGATGTGCGCATGCTGGCTGAACTGGTGGCGCAGGGCGGCCTGTCGCCGGTTCGGGATCGATCGGTTGTGGCGAGCGTTGGCATCGGCTCTGTGACCGATGCGTTATTGGCGTCTTTCGAGCGCTTGTTGGCGTTGCTGGAGGAGCCCGAAGCTATTCCGATTCTGGCTCCGCTGATCAAGCGTGAAATTCATTACCGACTATTGATGAGTGACCAGGCGAACAGGCTGCGGCAGATTACAGCGGTTGACGGGCAGGGCTATCGCATCGCCAAAGCGATTGACTGGCTGAAACTGAATTACACCTCTGCGCTGCGCGTCGACGAACTTGCAGCACGTGTGCAAATGAGTGCCGCAACCTTTCACCATCACTTCCGTCAGCTCACCGCCATGAGCCCCTTGCAGTACCAGAAATGGCTGCGTCTGAACGAAGCACGACGCTTGATGCTCAATGAACACAAGGACGTATCCACTGCGGCCTTCAAGGTCGGCTACGAAAGCCCCTCCCAGTTCAGCCGCGAATACAGCCGCCTGTTTGGCGTGCCGCCCAAGCGCGATATCACGGTATTGAGGGGGCAGGGTGAGGTGGTTGAGGGGCGGGAGAGTGGTACTTGAATACCATTGAATGCCGTGGATACAGGCGGATTAGGTGGTTGATATCAGGCTGCTTCCTCATTCTGTTTTCGCGTATATGAATTCAAAGTAAAGTGCCGCGATCGCGTGTTCCCAAAGTAAGGAGACTTTATGAATTTTCCGGATTCCCGTATGTACCACACCACAGAAGGCATCAGCGATGAGCAGTTCAGCGCCTGTAAAGTGGTGATGCGCGACAATCTAATGGTGGTTGAATATGTTGATGAGGCAGGCAGCCGCAATACTTATCAGGCGGTTCAAACAGCCGATGGGCAGTTCAACATCCGGCAAGAACTTGAAGGCGACGATTATCTTTTCACTGCGACGCTTAATCGGCAGGCCGATGATCTTTATGAGGGGCAGTGGCATCAACGTTATGGTACTCAACACAAGCAGGGCACCTGGTCGATTGAGTTGGCATAAATAGCGGGTTGCAAGATCCAGCCATGGGGCGGTGTTGTAGAAAAGTACAGGTAATGCCTGCATCGATGCTCAGGAAAGGCATCGATTAGTTTAGGGCTTCAAAACCTCCAGTATCCGGACCACATCGATAAACACCGAGGCACGTATTGCCGCATCACGTGTTCGTGTGTGCATCAGGTGAAACCTCAACTCCCAACCGTCGGGTAAACGGCGCAGCAATCTCGCATCTGAATCCCAACGGGTCAAAGAAGAACAGCGCCGATCCGTCCAGTGCATTGCGAAGGTTGCCGATGATCATCGTGCTGCCGTATCCCTTGCGTGCGGGCGGCTGCACTTCCGGGCCACGACTTTCCGTCCAGTGCAGTTCGAACCTGGGATGTCCGCCGGTTTCGTCCGCTTGAACGATCAGCCACTTCACACTGAGAGCGCCGTCCGAGCGGGAAAGAGAGCCATATTTCGAGGCGTTCGTGCCCAGCTCATGAAGGACCAGCGCCAACGCCGATGCCGCTTCTGGGGTCAGAATAATGTTGGGCCCGCCGATGACGACGTCGCACTCTTTGCGATAGGGCGCGATCATTTCCTCAACCAGAGATTTGATGCTGATTTCGGACGCGTTAAAGGCCAGTGAATGCGCGCGATGCATCATCACCAGACGCTCGCCGAAGACCTGGCGAAATTCAGAAGGGTTCGGGTAGCTTTTAATCGTCAGACTGGCGACTCCACCCATGGTGGAGAACAGGTTCCGCATGCGATGTTCAAGCTCGCCAAGCAACAGCTGCGTTGTTTCTTGAGTCCTGCTGTAGGCGCAAACCTTGGCGCACAGGGCCGACGCCTGCTGCGCGAAGATCATTTGCTCATCCGTCAGCGGTGACCCGGCGGGATGGATGATGGCCAGGCTGCCCTGCACGACTCCGTCTGAGGTCTGGGCCGGAATGGAGATCAGGGACGTCAGACCATGCCTCGCGAACAACGCCTTCCACTCCGCTGAAAAGCGTTCATCGTTGGCTACGTCCGGCACGATCACTGATCGGCCAGTCAACACACCCAGGCCACACGATCCCCTGTTGCCGGTGATGATGTTGTTTTCCAGGCTGCTGGCAAACTCTTTGGGCAAACTGGGGAAGACCGCGTGACGAAAGGTCTTGCCGGGCTTATCAAGCACGTTGATACCGACTACGCAGCCAGGCATTTCATTCTGCAGGAGAGCGGCGAACTCCCTGAGTAAAGGCACGGCCGGGGCGCCCGAAGACATTGCATCTACCGCACGATTAAGGAGTTGCCCCAGAAGCTCTTGCATGGAAGGACGTGTCCTTAATTGTAGATATGTGCTGCAGTATACGGCTGTCCCGGTGTGGCAACAATTTCCCGAAAGTCGCCAGTTGTCGGTATTTGCCTTCGCTCGCTACGGCAGGTAGACGCAATGGCGGGCAAATCTTACCCTCGTGCTTTCGGCCAACTGAGGGTTGAAGCATGTACACGCTTTTCGGGGCAAAGGGGTCCGGTTCGGCTGCTATCGAGATAGCGCTGGAATATTGCGGCGCCGAGTACCGCTTGGTGACAGCCAGTTCCTGGGAGGAGGGCAGTGGCCGTGATGAATTGCGTCGGCTCAATCCGTTACTGCAAGTGCCGACTCTGGTTTTACCCGACGGCACCGTGCTGACCGAGAGCGCCGCGATATTGACCTGTCTCGGGTTGGAGTTTCCTGCCTCGGGACTGCTGTCCTTTAATCCGTATGAACGAGCCCTGCAACTGCGAGGTTTGGCCTACATCGCCGCCAACTGTTATGCAGCCATTGGCGTTATTGATTACCCGGAGCGCTGGTTGCCTGCCGCGAATAAAGATCAGTTGCAGCACCTGGTTAACGGTGCAACGTCCCGGCTGTATGAGCACTGGGACGCTTTCAGTGACGTATTTGAAAACACCTCGGCGTGGCGACCTGAAGAGCCCGGTGCAGTCGAGATTCTCGCTTGTGTCGTTACGCGCTGGGCCAGTGCTCGTGAACACCTGCAAACGTCACGACCGGGGTTTCATGCGGCGCTGTTGGACATTGATCGGCATGCTGCTGTTTGTTCGGTGTTTCAGAGGCATTGGGGGAATTAGCCAGTGCGCAGGGATATCCATCATTTGATAAAACGTAAGCAGGATCAGCAATGAGCTTTGACATTATCATTTTGAGACCCTCGAACGTTGATGCCGAGGACTTGAGTGCCGTCGAAAACCTGAGTGATATCGGCGCTTTGGATTCGGTTAACGCCACACTGGATTCGTTTTTTCCAGGCTGTGCTCAAGGTACGTATTCTGCAGGGCAGTTCTATAGCGTTGAATCCACTCAGATCGGCGATCCGGTCAGTTCCGTGCACCTGACACTCAGGTTTGGCAGCAAGTGGTCTGAAGCCGTCAACGAGGAGTTCCTCGCGCTACTGTCCACACTTTGCCAACAACTTCAGTCGCATGCATTTGCGGTATCCGACAATTCAAGAGTTGCTGCATTCTGTTAAGGCCGCTTGGTAAACGAGATACTGAGCTTGTGTCTGCTTTCGCCTGATAGACAAGCGTCAGGCTGGCAGCGAGCCAAGGCATTTGTCGTTCAAGGTTGATATGCCCGGCATTGCTCGCCAGAATCGCGCCCCTGTCCAGCCAATCGCGCCGGACATGAGTGGTGAAAGGGGCTGCAGTTGAACGAACAGACATTGTCCATGCGCCTGGAGCGCGTGGCGGCGCATGTGCCAGCCGGTGCGCGGCTGGCCGATATCGGCTCGGATCACGGCTACCTGCCGGTGGCTTTGATGCGCCGTGGATCTATAGTGGCGGCCGTGGCGGGTGAAGTTGCATTGACGCCGTTTCGCTCGGCCGAACGCACGGTGCGCGAGAACGATCTGGATCAGTTGATTACCGTGCGCATGGCAGATGGTCTGGCAGCAATTCAGCCAGAGGACGGGATAACCGCAATCAGCATCTGCGGCATGGGCGGCGAAACGATCCGCGACATCCTCGACAGTGGCAAAGCGCATTTGAGTGGTGATGAGCGTCTGGTCTTGCAACCCAACGGCGGCGAGCAGCCACTGCGTCAATGGCTGATGGACAACGGTTACTGCATCCTCAGTGAGGAAGTCCTGCGGGAGAACCGTTTCGACTATGAAGTCATCGTCGCCGAACGCGCTGGGCCGGTGACCTATACCGCCGAGGAACTGTACTTCGGCCCGCTACAGATGAAAGCTCGTAGCCCGGCATTTTTGCTCAAGTGGCGACGCATGCTGCGCCATAAGCAACAGACCCTGAACCACTTTGCCCGGGCTCGGCAGGCGCTCCCCGAGCAGAAACTTGAGGACGCTGCGCGGCAGGTTCGGTGGATTACTGAATTGCTGGCGTGAGCACGTAGGGGATAGTCGAAACGAAGATGTAGCGCAGTAAACAGTGGCTGTTACCGTACAAAATTCAACTATCTAATTTGAGATGCTTTTTTCTGTAGGAGCGCACGAGCACCGCGAGGCCGCGATAGCGGTGCATCAGACAGGCCGCCATCGCGGCCTCGCGGTGCTCGTGCGTTCCTACAGATCTACCATTTGAAGCGAAACAGCGCAGTGCCATTGGCGCCAGGCAAAGCTGCGGCGAGTTCTTGTATCACCCAAGCCGCATCCCTGCGCCTCGACAAGTCAGAAGCTGTACTTGGCAGTCAGCATCATGTTCCGTGGAGTGCCATAAATGTCGCCGCCATAATCCGAGGAGTTGGCGATGCTCGAGTAGTATTTGCGGTCGAAGACGTTGTTGGCGTTGAGCTGCAGGTCGAGGTTTTTATTAACCTCATAGCCAGCCATCAGGTCGGTGATGGCGTAACCACCTTGTTCCAGGCGATAGCTGCCACCGTCGGCCAGGTCGATGTCGTTGTACATGCGGCTCTGCCAGGAGACGTTGCCGCCGACGCGCAGTTTTTCCAGCGGGCCCTGGAAGTGATAGCTGGTGGTCAGTTTGAAAAGGTGCTCCGGCAAGTCGGTGTCAAAGCGCTGATTAACGTTTTGTGGCGCAGAGGCATCTTTGATGGTGTGTGTGCGGGCGTAGGTGTACCCGCCGCCAACCTGCCAGTTCTCGGTCAGGGCGCCTTGCAGTTCGAAGTCGATACCCTGGCTGCGAATTTCGCCGGAAGCCTCTGAGCAAGAGGATTGCGGACAGTCCGGCACCACCACGGTCACGCCGCGGTTTTCCTGATCTACACGAAATACAGCCATGCTTGCGTTCAGTGCACCGTCGAAATACTCGCCCTTGATACCGATTTCGTAGTTCTTGCCTACGATGGGTTTGAGCGGAGTGCCGGAAGTGTCTTTGGCGCTTTGGGGGGTGAAAATGTCGCTGTAGCTGACGTAGGCCGAGTGATGATCGTCCAGGTCGTAGATCAGCCCCGCATAGCGTGTCACGTTGCGGGTGACCTTGTAGTCGCCGTCGCCATCACGGTTGTCATAGTCATACCAGTCCAGGCGACCACCCAGGATCAGCTTCAGCGGGTCGGCCAGGTTCAGGCGTGTGGTCATGTACACACCATCCTGAGTGGTGACCTCACGAGTGGTTGTGGTGTGGATGAAGTTTGGCTTGCCTGCATTGAGCGGCCAGTAGAAAAAGTTGTACGGGTCGTAGTCCTGGTTAGTCATGTCGTAGATACGCTTGCTCGCACCCACCACCAGTTCATGTGTGCGCCCAAACGCTTCGAAAGGCCCGCTGGCGAAGGCATCCAGCCCGGCCTGGTTTTCATCGTTTGCGGCCTGGTAAACCGTCCGCTGCAGCTCTCTGTCGGTGGCCCAGCGCGACTGGTAAGAGCCTGAGAACAGCGCATTCTGTTCGGCATAATTGGCATTGATCTGAAGCTTCCAGTCGTTGGCCAGACGATGACGCAATTCGGCGAAAACGGTGTTGGTCTCCTGATCCTTGTTTTCCCACTTGGTGCCGGGGTTGTACGAGCGGGGCAGGTCCAGGTGATGGCCATTCTCGCCAATCATCGAAGAGCCCCAGAAGTAGTTGGTCTTGTCCTTCTGATGGGAGAAGCCGACTGTCAGCGTGGTGTCTTCGTTAAGGTCCGCCTCGGTCACGGCGTAGAACAGGCCGTGATCCTCTTCCACGCCATCAATGAAACTGTTGGCATCGCGATAGGAGGTGACAACCCGGCCGCGCAAGGTACCGCTGTCGTTGAGCGGGCTGGAGGCATCCAGCTCGCCGCGATAATCGTCCCAGCTGCCAGCAGCGCCGGTCAGGGTGACTTTTTGCTCGGCCAGTGGCCGCTTGCGGACAAGGTTGATAGCCGCTGATGGATTACCTGCGCCCGTAACCAGGCCGGTGGCGCCGCGTACCACTTCAACCCTGTCGAACATCGCCAGATTAGGCTGAACACCCACCGATACGCCGTTATAGCCGCTGGGGATACCGTCGTACATCAGGTTATCGATGTCGAAACCGCGAGACATGTAGGACTGCCTACCGGGGCCATTGGCATAATTGAGGAACAAACCCGGGGCAGCTCTGACCACATCATTGATGCTGGTCATGGCCTGATCGTCCATGCGCTGACGGGTAATCACGGTAACGGCTTGAGGTGTTTCACGCATGGTCAGCGGCAGCTTGGTCGCCGTCGCCATTTCCCCGGTGGTGTAAGAATTGCTGCCTTCT
Source organism: Pseudomonas caspiana (assembly GCF_040224095.2). Taxonomy (NCBI): domain Bacteria; kingdom Pseudomonadati; phylum Pseudomonadota; class Gammaproteobacteria; order Pseudomonadales; family Pseudomonadaceae; genus Pseudomonas; species Pseudomonas caspiana. Next base: position 1,921,364 of record NZ_CP167995.1, read on the forward strand.
GTGGTGCTGCCCAGTTGCAGTTGCGTCGAGTTGATTTCACTGGCGCCCAGTTCCACGGTAGTCGGGACGGATTTCGTCTTCGTCTCGCTGCTTTCATCGGCCATCGCCGGAGTCAATGTAGCCATGCAGATGGCCATGGCCAATAAATTACGGGACGGGCTGAAACAATGCAGCGGGGCAAAGCGTGACATGAACGGCTTCCTGACCAAATAGTTAAATGTAATGCTTATGAGAATTGTTGCTATTTATAGTGTCAGGAAATTTGTCAGCGTTAAAGGTTAATGTGAAAAATTTGTGAAACTCTGACTGCCAACGGGCATGGATGAGTGCTGAAAAATCAGGGCACTCCAAAAGAACGCAGTAGTCTTTTCCTGTAGACCCACTCTCAGCTAACGGAGCTTTCATGATCATCGTCCACCACCTCAACAACTCGCGTTCGCAACGCATCCTCTGGCTGCTCGAAGAACTCGGCCTGCCATACGAAATCAAGCGATATGAGCGCAACCCGAAAACCAACCTTGCGCCACCTGAACTCAAAGCTATTAATGCGCTGGGCAAATCCCCGGTGATAGAGGACGGTCCTCACGTTGTGATTGAGTCCGGCGCCATCGTTGACTACCTGATCCGCCGCCACGGCGACGGTCGTCTGCAACCGGACCCGGCAAACGCCACTTACGATGAATACGTGCAATGGCTGCACTTCGCTGAAGGTTCGGCAATGCTGCCGTTGATGCTCGACTTGTATGTCGGGCGCCTGGGCGAAGCGGGTGCGCCGTTGCATCCGCGTATCGAATCGGAGGTGGCCAATTATCTCGGATACCTGAACGAAGCGCTGGGATTGACCCCGTTTCTGGTCGGTGAAGAGTTGACCGGTGCGGATATCCAGATGAGCTTTATTGGCGAACTCGCCAAGGCTCAAGGCAAGTTGCAGCCTTATCCGAATGTGGCAGCATGGGTGCAGCGCTTCCAGGAGCGCCCTGCGTATCGCAAGGCGCTGGAGCAGGGCGGTGAGTATGCGTTTGCGAAGTAAAGGTCGAGTGGTTGACTGACTCGGAGCCGGCTAGTCCGGCGCGGCTTGATCACGCAACCGGATGCATGATCAAGCCCGGCTCTCGCAGCAATCCATCAACCTTCGGAGGGCGCGCCGACTTCCTGGCCGGATTCAGCCTCGAGCTTTGACCGGTCAGCCTTGCTGATGTATTTAGGCTTTTTGGGTGCCAGTTTGGCGCTGGCCTTTTTGGCTTTAGCCTTGAATAGCTGCTGTAGTTTTTTCTGGCGGTTCATGTTTCTGCTCAGCTGGTAATTCTTGAATGATTCGGCGGGAATTCTAACAGCGAATCCTTTGGTCTTTAGCTGAATCGCTGACCATGATCCCCTATCGGGCCTAAAGCTGCCATCTAACTTGTCACTGCTGTATTTTCATACTTCTTATGGGGCGGCGTAACTGGAAGTTGAAGCTTTGTGCCTCAAACCCTGAAAACTCATGTTGTGCCAGGTTCGTCGTAAGGAACGTTATGCGTATTCGAGCTTTTAAGACTTTGCTGACTCTGCCTATGCTCTTCGTGATGCTTTACGCGCAGGCGGCGAAGCCCGGCGCGAGCGATGAGGCGATACGTCTGTTCTCAACTGAGCAATTCCGGGCGTCGATAGAGGAGTCAGACAGGGTGCTCAAGTCGGACCCGACTGACACCGAGGCCTTGAATGTAAAGGCTTTGGCTGTGTCGATGCTGGGCGACGATCAAGCCGCTATACGGCTGGTGACTCAGGCACTCGAGATCGTTAAAAAGGACGGTCAGGCGTCGATCACCCAGCAGGCGAATTACTGGAACAACCTCGGGTATTTCAACGAGCGACAACGCAATTATCAGGTTGCCATTAGCTGTCATGAGAAAGCCTTGAAGATGCGGCTTTCCGCATTTGGTGCGGACAACCTGCAAACTGCCGATAGCTATAACAATCTGGGAACGACACTGAGCAAGCTCGGCCGTTATGACGAGGCCTTCGATAATCTGCGTAAAAACCTCTCATTGAGAAAACGGCTATCCGGTGAGCGTGACCATTCGGTTGCCGTGGCACTGAATAACCTAGGCAATGCTTACAACCTTCAGGGCGACTACAAAGCCTCTTTGCCACTTTTTCAACAGGCGCTGGATATTGATGCGCCGCTGTATGGCGTGCAGCATCCGGTAATTGCCGTGCGCTGGAACAATATTGGTGATGCTTATCGAGGGCTAGGCCAATACGATCAGGCCGAAGTTTTCCTCACGAAAGCATTGAACAGCGATCTTGCGAGCTTTGGCGAGAACCATCCCAAAGTGTCACTGCGCTATTTCAATCTGGCCAAAATTTACGAGGCTCAAGGCGACAAGCTCAAAGCCCGTGACGCCTACGCCAAGGCGCTGCAGATAGTCCGTAACGTTGATCCGGGTGATGCGGGGCAGATTCAATATTTTGAGGCGAAGCTGCGAGAACTGGGGGCCAAGTCAGGGGCATGATTTTGATCCATGAGTCCGATCAAACACTATTCAACTTGATTTGGGATGACACCGCGCTGTCGCACAGTAAACACGGACCCTGTAGGAGTGAGCTTGCTCGCGATTCGTTTTCTCTTTCGATAGGTCATCGCCTGACCTGACGCTATCGCGAGCAAGCTCACTCCTACAGGATGTGCGTAAATTCAGATAGTCACTTGAAGCTGAATATTCCTACTTCAACTGCCTTTCAATGGGTACGGTTCTGGCGCTGATTTCATCACCTGTATGCCGTGTCGTGACCGTTTCAATCAACATGATTCCGCACTCATCTTCAGCCACTGGGTTATGCCTGACCTGCTTGGGGATGATGCAGAACTCACCCGGCCCGAGGATGACGTCGCGGTCCTCCAGCTGAATTTTCAGGGTCCCATAGACCACCATGAACATCTCGTCTTCGTCTGCATGGGCATGCCACATCAATTCGCCTTCCAGCTTCGCAACCTTGATGTACTGGTCGTTAACCTGGCCGATGACCTGCGGAGACCAGTAGTCGCTGACTTGGGCCAGGGCTGATTCGATGTTGATGATATTACCGCTTGGGATCATGGTTCTGACTCCGGTGAGGGAGCGTCAATTTACGTCGGTGAGATGACTGACCATATCGAATGTTTATAATGGGGGCATTAATTTTTGTAATGGCCCCCATGTCCAGACTTCGCACTATCGATCTCACTCTGATCCGTACGTTTGTTGTAGTTGCCGAGACAGGCAGCATCAGCGCAGCAGCGCGACAACTGCACCTTACCCAAGGCGGGATCAGCCAGCAGATCAAGCGCCTTGAGAGCTTTTTCAATTGCACGTTGCTGGTGCGTGATCCTGGTGGAACACAACTAACAGAACGAGGGACAGACTTTCTGCCCAAAGCCCGGCGTCTACTTGATCACAGCGACAGCCTATACGAGGACATGACAGGGATAGTCGACACCCGAAGCGTGCGGGTTGGTGTGCCTTACGACATGGCCGGGGCGCATTTTGCACCCATCCTCAAGAGCTACGCCCATAGCCATCCGGACGTAGAGGTCACAATCGTGACGGGCTCGTCCATCGATCTGATGAATGATTTCGCGAAGGGCCTTGTTGACCTCACTTTGCGTCAGTGTCCTGCAAGCGAAGGTGTCGGGGAGCGGCTTTATATAGACCCATTGGTATGGTTGAGCACCTCGGATGAGCTGCTGTGCCAACGGCCTTTACCGTTATGCTTCGTGACGCCAACCTGTACGTTTCGAAAAACCGTGTTTGCATTGCTTCTGGAATCGCACATCAGTTGGCGCGTTGTATTCGAAAATGCTTCGGTTGATACCACTTTATCAACTGTTCGCAGCGGTCTGGCCCTGACACCGTGGCTACGCTCGCTGGTGCCCGATGGCCTTGAGGAGATTGGAGTAGAGTCCGGATTGCCCATGCTGCCAGAGTTCGCAATCGAGCTTTACGTCTCGCCGAATGCGAGTCGCGGTGCGTTGGAAATGGGGGAGGCGATTCGCCAACATTACCGTTAGAGGGCGTTTTACAGGCTGCCTCAGAGGGTAAAGCGGGGGCTGCTAAGCCTTATGAGCAAGCCCCAAAAGACCTTCAAACCTGAAGATAGACAACATGCGTATGGGTGTACTCGTACAAGCCATGCTTGCCATCGGCACCGCCCACGCCAGACTTTCTGACGCCGGCATGGAAGCCCTGCATGGCTTCGAAGTTCTCTCGATTGATGTAGGTTTCGCCGAAGTCGATTTCACGGATGGCGTACATGGCCTTGCTCAGATCCTTGGTATACAGCGATGACGTCAGGCCGTATTCGCAGTCATTGGCCAGGGCGATGGCTTCATCGAGGTCATCGACGATCTGGATGGGCAGCACCGGGCCGAATATTTCTTTGCGCATGATTTCCATGTCGGCGCTGCAGCCGGTCAGTACCGTCGGCTGGAAGTGGAAGCCCTGGCCGAGGTCGGCGATGTTGCCGCCTGTGATCAGGTTGGCGCCTTGTGCCTGCGCTTTTTTGACTTTGGCGGCGACGCTTTCCAGGCCTTGTCGGTTGATCAACGGGCCCATTTCTACCGAGCTGTCGGCCAGTGGATCGCCGTAACGCGTCGCGGCCATGGCGGCGCTGATCTTGTCGATGAATTCATCCGCGACACGGCGCTCGACATACACCCGCTCAGCGCAGTTGCACACTTGCCCGGTGTTGATTATCCGCGAGTCGCGAATCGCTTTGACGGCGAGGTCCAGGTCCGCATCAGCCAGCACGATGGCAGGGGCTTTGCCGCCCAGTTCAAGGTTGAGTTTGGTGATGTTGGGTGCCGCGGCGCTCATGATTCGTGCGCCGGTTTCAACGCTGCCGGTGAAGCTGATCATGTTCACTTGCTGATGTGAGGTCAGCGCCGCGCCCACCCGGCCATCGCCGCAGACTACGTTGAACACGCCGGGTGGCAGGTCGATTTCCGCGACCAGTCGGGCAAACTCAAAGCAGTTGTTGGGTGTTTCTTCGCTTGGCTTGATCACGATGGTATTGCCCGTGACCAGTGCGGGAGCCATCTTGCGGGCGATCAGGAAAAACGGGAAGTTCCACGGCAAGATGCCCGCTACGACGCCTAGCGGTTTGCGAAACATGAAGATGTTCTCGCCAGGACGATCACTGGTGATGATTTCACCTTCAATGCGTCGTGCCCATTCGGCCATATAGTCGAGGTAGTCTGCGGTGAAGTTGACCTCTACTTCGGCCAACCCATAGATCTTGCCTTGCTCCAGGGTAATGGTGCGGGCGAGGTGGGCGACGTTTTCACGCAGTTTGCTGGCGATCTTGCGCAGATAACCTGCACGCTCGTTGGCCGGGCGCTTTGCCCATGCGGACTGGGCCGAGCGTGCCGCGGCCAGCGCATGATCCACTTGGTCGGCATCCGAGGCGGGGACTCTGGCAAGCACGGCGCCAGTGGCCGGGTTGAGCACGTCAAAGTGCTCGGCACTTTGGACGAATTCGCCGTTTATATAGTTTTCGTAAACCGGTACTGAAGACATGGACGGGCTCCTTTGCAATCAATAGGTGCGTGAGGCCGGGCGTTGTTCGCAGCTGTCGCGGTAGCGCGCCAGGTTGCTGAGGGCGGCCTGGCGCATCAGGCTGATGTCGATAGCCACGGCGATGAACTGACAGCCCCAGCTCTGATAGCGGCGCGCATCCTCTTCGGCCGGGGCCAGAATCCCGCTGACCTTGCCAGCCGCAAGAGTTGCATCAATGGCGTGGCGGATTTTTTCCTGCACTTCGGGGTGTGACGGATTGCCGATATGGCCTAGCCCGGTGGACAGGTCTGCCGGGCCGATGAACACCGCATCAACGCCTTGCACCGCAGCGATTTCAGCGACGTTGTCGACGCCTGCGCGAGACTCGACCTGCACAATCAGGCAAAGCTCTTCATGGGCGGTATTGATGTAGTCCGGCACGCCGTCCCAGCGGGTGGCGCGAGTCAAACCGCCGCCTACGCCGCGAATACCGTGCGGCGGATAGCGAGTGGCTTGCACCAGTGCGCGAGCCTGAGCGGCGGTTTCGACCATGGGGATCATCAGGCTCTGAGTGCCGATATCCAGCAACTGCTTGATCAGCACCGGGTCGTGACTGACGGCACGCACGATGGGCGCTGTGGAGTAGGGCGCGACTGCCTGTAATTGGGCAAGGATCGAAGGCACGGTATTGGGCGCGTGCTCACCGTCGATCAGCATCCAGTCGTAGCCAAAACTGGCGGTGATTTCCGCGCCGTATCCCGTGGCAAATCCTGCCCATATACCGTATTGCGGCTCGCCTTTGGCCAAGGCGGCCTTGAAGCCGTTGCGTGGCATTTTCATCGTGGACTCCTGTCGAGCCAAACCCGACATCCAGGGTTGACTGATTCAGTGCTGGTAAGGGCGATGCAGTTGGCATTCAGGGTTCAGCGTAACGCCAAAACCTGGCTGATCGAGTTTTGAAAGGCGCATGCGGCCGTTTTCCGGTACCGGTTCGCCCAATAGTTGCGGATGGAACATCGGCACGACTTCATCAGCTTTGGGCGCCATCATCAGGAATTCGGCAAACGGGCTGTTGGTGCGGGTCGCGACAAAGTGGTAGCTATAAACGGACGAGCCGTGGGGCACGACCATCGCGCTGTGAGCGTCGGCCAGTGCCGAAATCTTGATCAGCTCGGTGATACCGCCACACCAGCCGACGTCGGGCTGGATGATGTCGCAGCAGCCCATTTCCAGCAGCATCCGGAAACCCCAACGTGTGGCTTCATGCTCGCCGGTGGTGACCAGCATGCCGGGTGGAACAGCTTTTTTAAGCGCGGCGTAGCCCCAGTAATCGTCGGGGGACAAAGCTTCTTCGATCCATTTCAGACCAAACTCGTGGGCACCCTGAGCCAGACGTGTAGCGTAGTTGAGGTCCAGGCTCATCCAGCAATCGAGCATCAGCCAGAAGTCTTTGCCAACGCGTTCACGCATGACGGCCAGCGCCTCCAGATTTTTGCGCAGGCCTTCTTCGCCTTCTGCCGGGCCGTGATGCAGTGGCAGCTTGCCGCCGATAAAACCCATCTTTTGCGCGAGGTCCGGGCGAGCGCCGGTGGCATAGAACTGTAGTTCGTCACGCACTGCACCGCCGAGCAACTGGTGCACGGGTTCTTTACGGACTTTGCCGAGCAAATCCCAAAGCGCCAGATCGATGCCGGAAATCGTGTTGATCACCAGACCTTTGCGCCCGTAATACTGGGACGAAAAGTACATCTGATCCCAGATACGCTCGATGTCAGTGACCTTCGCGCCTTCGACAAACCGCGCCAGGTGTTTCTCGACGATATAGGCCGCCGGTTCGCCGCCAGTGGTCACGGCAAAACCGATATTGCCTTCCGAGTCCTCGACCTCAACGACGAGAGTACCGAGCACATTGATACCAAAACTGCGACGGCTCTGACGGTACTCCGGGTATTTGCTCATCGGCGTGGCGATGTGGTCGTCGATCCAGTGACCGTCGCCCTGATCGTGATAGTCAGCGCCACCGCCGCGCAGGACAAAGGCGCGAACATGTTTGATGGTTGGAATGGCCATGATGTGATTTCTCCTGGTCAGACTTGGAAAGTCGGTTGCTTACGAGGGACAGCCTGACTCGGCGGGCGAATGCCCATGATCAGGGCTGCTGCAATGAGTGTGGTGAAGGCCAGCACGTACAAGCCTGCTGCCGGAGAGTGGAAGGAGGCTTCCGCCCAGTTCTTCAGAATGGGCGCGATGAACCCGCCCAGTGCGCCGAAAGAGTTGATCAGCGCGATGGCACCGGCTGCGGCGGCACCTGCCAGAAAGCTTCCGGGGAACGTCCAGAACACCGGCTGTACCGCGATGAAACCCGAGGCGGCGAAACACAGGGCGAGGATGCCCAGCAGCGGGCTGGCGAAAGTCACCGAGGCGGCGATTCCCAGCCCTGAAACCACGAGAGTCAACGCGGCAACCGTGCGGCGCTGGCCGGTGCGGTCAGCGATGCCGGGGATTTTCCACGCGGCCAGCAAGGCACATATCCATGGGACGGCGCTGACCAGGCCGACCATCAAGCCGACTTTGGTGCCCAACAAGCCTGCAACCTGGCTCGGCAGGTAGAAGACCACGCCGTAAACGCTGGCCTGAATCAGCATGTAGATCAGGCACAAATACAGGACCGCAGGCTGACAAAGGATTTTCAGCAGGCTGCCATGGGATTGTTTTTGGCTATCCTCGGCATCCAGCACGGCTTGCAACTGGCTACGTTCTTCAGGCGTGAGCCATTTGGCATCGGCCGGGCGATTGTCCAGATAGAAATAAGCCCACACACCGACCACGCTGGCCATCAATCCTTCGACTGCGAACAGCCACTGCCAGCCGTGGGTGCCCATGAAACCGTCCAGTTCGAGCAGTAAGCCAGACAACGGGCTGCCGAAGATGAACGCCAGTGGTGCGCCGAAATAGAAGAAGCCCATGGCCTTGCCGCGCGAGGCGCTGGGGAACCAGTAGGTGAGGTACAGAATCACGCCTGGGAAGAAACCGGCCTCAGCGACGCCGAGTAAAAAGCGCAGGATGTAAAAGGTGGTTTCGTTGTGGGCAAACATCATGGCGGCGGAGACCAGGCCCCAGGTCACCATGATCCGGCACATCCACAGGCGAGCGCCGATCTTGTGCATGATCAGGTTGCTGGGCACCTCCAGCAACGCGTAACCGGCGAAGAAAACGCCAGCGCCGAACGCAAAGGCGGCGTCGCTGATACCGGTGTCTGCCTGGAATGCCTGTTTGGCAAAGCCGACGTTGGCACGATCAAGAAACGCCATGATGTACATCAGCAACAGAAACGGCAGCAGCCGCCAGGAGACCTTGCGCAGTAAAGTCGCGGGTAGAGTGTTCACGTCAGTTTCCTTTTTGGAATTATTTGACTGCGTAAATTTTCAAAGCGGGTGAAGGGCGTTGAGCCTCAACAGGATGCAGATGACGGGCTGGGTTGCGGAGCGCGAGGGGTGTAAGCGGGCGGCAAATAAAGGACGGCAGAGCGTTTCATTGGATTCACCTCGGTGGGTGTTGTTTTCTTGTGCTGAGGACTCTACTGCTACCTGGGATGCGTGACTAATCGAATTAAGCTTATAGTCGATACCTTAAAGTTATCGATTGCAGAGGGCTGCATGAGTGTCGAGCGGTCTCCCCATCAGCTGTTTGGTCGGTTGCGTTACAAGCATCTGCAGATGTTGGTCGTGCTCGGCTCCAGCCTCAATCTGCACCGCGCTTCATTGAGCATGAGCATGTCCCAGCCTGCTGCGACGCGGATGCTTCAGGAAATCGAAGACATGTTCGGCTGCGAGTTATTCGAGCGTTTGCCGAGGGGCATGCGCCCGACCGCATTGGGGCGTGAACTGCTGCGCTTTGCCGAGGCTGCACTGAGTGGGCTGGATCGCTGCGCTGCGGATATTGCCGTGCGCAAGCAGGGTGGTTACGGGTACTTGTCGATTGGCACGATCATGGGCGCGGCACCGGACCTGGTGATGAACGCCGTCGCCGAAATCAAAGGGCTCAACCCGAAATTACGCATCCGGATCATGGGCGATACCAGCGATCAGGTGGTCCAGTTACTGGAACAAGGCCGTGTTGATATCGCGGTTACCCGTCGCAACCTCATCACTGATCGTGAGCAATACGAGTTCGAGCCCTTGGGCAACGAGCGATTGATTGCCGTGGTCCACAGCGGGCATCCATTGGCCCGGCGACGCAAGCTGGAATGGGCAGAACTGGTCAGGGACTGGCCGTGGATCCTGCAACCCGAAACCAGCCCGGCGCGCATCGCCATTGAGCAAGCGCTGCAAAAGCTTGAACTGCCGATACCGGCCGACATCATCGAGTGCAGCTCGGTGTACTCCATGCAGCAACTGGTGCAACTGACCGATGCTTTGATGGTGCTCTCCGAGTCGGCGATGCGTGACTATCTGAAGATGGGGCTGGTCAAGGCGCTACCCGTCACGCTGGACGCGCAGATGGCGCCGTTCGGGCTGCTGCGCCGTAAAGGCGAACCGGTCAGTCGCGAGCTGCAACACTTCATTGATTTGCTGCGTAAACGGGCTCGCGAGACGTCATGACGCGGCGTGCAGAAAATGCACTCGCTCAGCAAACAATGAACCTGTAGGAGCGCACGAGCATCGCGAGGCCGCGATAGCGGTGCATCAGGCAGGACGCCATCGCGGCCTCGCGGTGCTCGTGCGCTCCTACAGGTTTTCCGCTTTACGCGAGGCCGCGCCGCAGGTCCTTCATGGGCCGATTCAGGTATCCGATGAACCCTTGCGTCGTGCCCTTGCCGAAATGCAGCTTTAACAGGCAGGTTTTCTACAATCAGGGTCATCAGGCAGAAGCTATTCCGCACCGGAATACGCCCATGAAAATCATGAATTTTATTTATCTCAATGAACCTCGTAGCGTGTCGTCTTCTGCATAAGGAGATGACCCTGTGAATAGCCTGCGCTTGTATGTTGACTCGCAATTGACCAGCCCCTACGCCATGTCGGTATTCGTAGCGCTTCGCGAGAAGGGCGTCGAATTTGAACTAAGCACTCTGGATCTGGAGGCGTCCGAAAATCAGTCGGCTGATTACGCCAGCCTTTCGCTGACTCAGCGAGTACCCACGCTGGTGCATGGCGACTTTGCACTGTCAGAGTCCTCAGCGATCACCGAGTACCTGGAGGATGTTTTCCCGCAAACGTCGATTTATCCACGCGACTTGATGCAGCGCGCAAAAGCGCGGCAGGTTCAGGCATGGATCCGCAGCGACCTGCTGCCGATTCGTCAGGAGCGGTCCACGCTGGTGGTGTTCTATGGCCTGAAGGCAGGCCCGTTATCGCCCGATGCCGAGGCCGCAAAACGTAAGTTGATCAGTGCCGCACAAGCGCTGCTTGAGGATAGCCCCGAGTACCTGTTCGGCGAATGGTCGATTGCCGATGTGGATCTGGCCGTGATGCTGAACCGTCTGATACTCAATGGCGACTCGATGCCGTCCGGATTGGTGGAATACGCCCAGCGCCAGTGGCAACGGGCGAGTGTGCAGGAGTGGGTCAGGTTGCAGCGTCCGCCGCTTTAGCTTTGCTCCCTGTTTACGCGCGTATCTCAAGGGTTACGCGCAACCCACCAGACGGACGATTTTCCAGATGGACACGTCTGCCCCGGTTTGAGACTGGATTAGGTGTCATCCAGTACGAACGTTCGCCACGTTCGATTGTTGGTCTCTACGACGTCGCTGGAACCAGGTTTTGAGGGTGCAGCGGTGAATGTCGGGGCGCTGCTGGTTTGGGTATTCCAGACCTGCAACGCAATTTTCCTTTCTCAGGGGGGCGTCTACTTTGGGCACGGCGACGGCACGGACCTGTAGGAGCGCACGAGCATCGCGAGGCCGCGACAGCGGTGCATCAGGCAGAGCGCCATCGCGGCCTCGCGCTGCTCGTGCGCTCCTGCAGAAAAGCATTGCAGATCAGCTGTTTATATTTTTTGCCCAGTCGGGGTGTAAGTATCTCTTCCCCGTATGTGTAGCCCTCCAACGCTTACGCGCTATTCGAGCTATGCACTTCATTGTCATTTTTCAAAATATTTCGACACGAACTGCACTGAACTAACGCTCCTTCACAACGATCCTTTTCTTTGCGCAGTCAGCGCGACCCTGTCTGCCAGTGCATTTGCGCTGAGTATTGCCCAGGGTCGCTCAACGATAAGGAGCCGCCGTGACCGTTACTACTCATCCCCTTTACCGGAGCACGCCAAGCCCGCTACACGCGATCTTGCTTGCCGGTACCGTTCCGCTGTTTCTCGGCGCCTTGCTGAGTGACATCGCTTACGCCCAGACCTACCAGATTCAGTGGGCCAACTTTGCCGCTTGGCTGATCGCCGGAGGGCTGCTTTTTTGTGGTCTGGCGTTGTTGTTTGCACTGGTCAATCTGATCCGGGCGGACCACAAGGCAGGCCGCCCGGTAGCGTATTTCCTGCTTCTGCTGGTCACTTGGGCGCTAGGCCTGATCAACGCGTTTGAACATGCCAAAGACGCTTGGGCGATGATGCCGACGGGCCTGATTTTGTCGATAGTCGTGACTTTGCTATCTGTTGTTGCCGCGTGGACCGGGCTTACCAATCTACGTTCGGGAGGTGCTGAATGAAGCATTCAGGCGCACTGACCATTTTGAGCATGTCGCTGGTATTAAGCGCATGTGGTGGCGATGGCGAAAGCACCCAGGCACGCGGTCCGGATCCGAAACTTCCGGAGCCACAACGCACGCTTTTGCCGAGCATGAAGATCGCTGAGCCGGTGGCTTGGGGGGACCAGAAGCCTACAGTTCCTGAGGGCTACAGCATTTCGGCGATTGCGACCAATCTGAGAATTCCGCGTCAGACCCTCGTTCTGCCCAATGGCGATATCCTCATCGCGGAAGGGCGTGGCGGCAGCGCGGCCAAGCTCAAACCCAAGGACGTGATTGCCAGTGTGATCAAGGCCAAGGGCAACACGCAGGTCAAAGGCGGCAATCGTCTGACGTTGTTGCGTGATGCAGACGGCGACGGCAATTACGAGTTGAAGAAGATTTTCGCTGAAGATCTAAATGCGCCTTATGGCCTGGCGTTTGCCGATGGCAAGCTCTATGTCGCCAATCAGGACGCATTGGTGCGCTTCGATTATCAGGACGGGCAGACCCAGGCCAGCGGCGCCCCAACCAAAATCACCGACCTGCCATCGCAGATCAACCACCACTGGACCAAGGCGCTGACGATCAGCCCGGATGGCCGTTATCTGTATGTCGGTATCGGCTCGAACAGTAACGTCACTGAGCGTGGCATGGAGGTCGAGATTGATCGCGCCATGGTTTGGCAGATTGATGCCGAAACGGGCGCGCACAAGCCTTACGCCACTGGCCTGCGTAACCCGACGGCACTGACCATTCAGCCTGAAACCGGGAAGTTGTGGACGGTGGTCAACGAGCGTGACGAGCTGGGGCCAGATCTGGTGCCGGATTATCTGACGTCAGTGAAGGAGGGCGGTTTCTACGGTTGGCCTTACAGCTATTGGGGCCAGAACGTCGACCCGCGCGCGCAACCGGAGAACCCTGACAAGGTCGCTTCCGCGATCAAGCCGGATTACAGCCTCGGTTCGCACGTCGCGGCGCTGGGCGTAGACTTTTCCATTCCGGCCATGGGTGACAAGTTCGCCAACGGCGTTTTTGTCGGCGAGCACGGTAGTTGGAACCGTCCGAATCCGGTGGGCTACAAAGTGATTTTTGTGCCGTTCAACAACGGCAGCCCTGCGGGTGAGCCGGTTGATTTTGCCACTGGCTTCCGGGGGGCTGACGGGAAAACCCGTGGTCGGCCTGTCGGTGTGACGGTTGACCCGAAAGGTGCACTGATCATTGCCGACGACCTTGCCAACACGGTCTGGAGAGTAACGCGTAATCGTTGAGCCCAGTGCCCCGAGGTGAGTGATGTCGCCTCGGGGTATCTCATGCAAAGCTCTTGTCCATGTCGTAGGAGCGGCTTCAGCCGCGAGCAGCGTCCATGCCCGACATAGGCGCTGTTGCCGATGACGCCCTCCCTGCTAAAGCCTGTCCTACGGATTGATGGTGCACGCCGGGTCCAATGTTTGCTGCGAGATAGCGCGGTGTCCGCACCGGGCTATCTCGCAGCATCAACTCAATATTTCCAGGTTACCGAGGCCGTCAGGTTTCTTGGTACGCCGTAAGCGACCGTTCTATAACTTGATGAGTTCACGTACCCGAGAGGCGAGGGTGTCGATCGCGAACGGCTTGGTCAGCACCTGCATGCCGGGGCCGAGCTGTTCATCGCCGATGGCGGCGTTTTCTGCGTATCCAGTGATAAACAGCGTCTTGAGAGTGGGTCTGACCTCCCGCCCTGCGTCGGCCATTTGTCGGCCATTCATGCCGCCTGGTAGCCCGACATCGGTGATGAGCAGGTCAATGTGGACATCAGAGCGCAGTACCTTGAGGCCGGCGATGCTGTCGCCGGCCTCGATCACTCGGTAGTCGAGCTCGCTCAGAACTTCCATGAGCAGCATACGGACCGTAGGCTCGTCATCCACAATCAGTATGGTTTCTCCCGTGTCTGCCGGCGCAACTGGCGTCTGGCTCGTCTCGCGTACCTCTTCGGTTGCCTCGCCTTCGTAACGAGGCAGATAGACGCAGATGGTTGTGCCCAGTCCTACCTGCGAATTGATACGTACCTGACCTCCGGACTGTTTGGCAAATCCATAGATCATGGACAGACCCAGCCCGGTGCCTTGGCCTATCGGCTTGGTTGTGAAGAAAGGATCGAACGCCTTGGCGATAATTTCCGGTGTCATGCCCGTGCCGGTGTCCGTAACGCTCAGCGCCAGATACTCGCCCTCTGGCATTTCGTGCGTGCGGGCCGTGTCATGAGCCATCGACACATTGGCCGTCCCAATCGTGATCCGCCCGCCCTCCGGCATGGCATCCCGAGCATTGATGCACAAATTAAGAAGGGCGTTTTCAAGCTGGCTGGCATCGACGAGCGTCGACCAGACACCTGCTGCGCCTGCAATCTCGACGGTGATGCTCGGCCCAACGGTGCGCTGGATAAGTTCGCCCATGCCTTCGATCAAAATGTTGACGTTGGTCGGTCGTGGATCAAGGGTTTGTCGACGGGAGAAAGCCAGGAGACGGTGGGTCAGCGCTGCGGCGCGTTTTGTTGCTCCCTGCGCTGTCGTAATGTACTTGTCGGTCTCAGACCAGCGGCCCTGCGCGATTCTTGCACCCAATAGTTCCAGGGCGCCGGAGATACCCGCCAACAGGTTGTTGAAGTCATGCGCCAGGCCCCCGGTCAGTTGTCCGACCGCTTCCATCTTCTGTGACTGGCGCAGTTTCTCCTCTGCCTGCATAAGTTCGACGGTGCGCTCTGCAACCCGTTGTTCCAGCGTCTCGTTCAGTGCACGCAACGCAGCCGTCGCACGGTCGCGTTCGGCTTCAATGGAACGACGTCCCTCAACATCGATGACGACGCCCGGCAGGCTGAGCGGGCTACCGTCCTCGGCAAGATCAACCCGTCCATTCGCCTCGATCCAGTAATACTTGCCATCGGCACGACGCACCCGGTACTGATGGGCATAGGCACCGCCCTTGGCAATGGCGGCACTGATCGTTTGCTCAAGGCTTGCCTTGTCTTCAGGGTGAACCGACTCGACGACCTGCGCCATGGTCATGCCCTCCAGCCCTAGTGCGGGATCAAGGCCAAAGGCGCGGGAGAAGGCTTCGTCGATGGTGAAGCGGTCGTTGGGCACGTCCCAGTGCCACGTGCCGATAATCGCGCCGGCCGCGAGTGCCAACTGAACACGCTCCACGTTCTGTCGTGCGACTGCCTCGCTGATGCGCAAACGTTCCTGGGCGTTACGCCGTTCAGTGACATCACTGAAGATGATCGCGATCTGCCTGTCGGCCCGGTCACCGACGCTGACCGCCCGAACGTCGAACCAGCGCTTGAACGCTTCGGCATAATTCTCGAACGTAGCGGGTTCACCGGTCTTGGCGACATGCCCATAAGTCTCGAACCAGAAGCGTTCGAGGTCCGGAGCAAACTCGGTAACCCACTTGCCGCGCAGGTTTACCCCGGCCTGGCGTTCGAAGGCAGGGTTCGCCTCGACGAAGCAGTAGTCAATCGGTTGATCGTTGTCATCAAACTTCACCTGGACGATGGCAAACGCTGACTCGATCGTCTCCAGAATCGTGCGGAAGCGTTCTTCGCTTTGACGCAAGGCGGTTTCAGCAGTGCGTGTCCGGGACAGGTCAAGCATTGCGCCGATCATGCGCACTGCCAAGCCTGCGGCGTTGCGTATCACGTGGCCCCGGTCCAGAACATCTGCGTATGAACCGTCCTGACGGCGGAAGCGGTACTCGTCTGTCCAGGCGCTGCCGGTCCCGTCGATGACGGCGTGAATCGAGTTGTAAATGCGGATCCGGTCATCCGGATGTATTTGATCGATCCACCATTGACCGGTGGTGCCGATGGATGTCAAAGAGTGTCCGTAAGCCTCTTCCAGCGCTTCGTTCCAGAGAATCTGGTCAGCCTGCAAGTCCCAGTCCCAGATGGCATCACTGGTCGCTTTGGCCACCAAGCGGTAGCGCTCCTGGGTTTCCTCCATAGCGACACCTGCAAGGTGTTCGCTGGTACGGTCACGCAGAATCTTCACGTACCCCAAGTGGGCGTTATCGTCACCATAGAGCGGCATCATTTCGCCGGATGCCCAGAACTGCTGGTGCCCCTTACGCAGGTGCCAGCGCTCATCCAGGGCACGCCCGCTCTGAAGTGCGCGCTGCATCTCGCGCTCGATCTGGCCATTGGCCCGGTCGATCCGGGTAAAGAATCGCTCGGCGGTCTGGCCAAGCATTTCTTCAGCGGTCCAGCCCAGTACTCGCTCGGCACCGGGGTTCCAGTCGGTTATGAGCCCGGCAGGGTTGGTGACGATCATGGCGATGTCGATGGCGCTTTCGAAGATTGCTTGCTGACGCGTCTCAGTGTTGGCGAGCGCTGCAGGACTTGCTTGGGGAGGAACGACTGTATTGGCTGAAAAGCTTTGCGCGGTGGCGGCTGCACGCAGAGAGGTCTGGCTGAGGCGATCAGTGTCGCTGTGCTCGGTCGACAGTTCAGCGGGAGGCTGTGGATTGATTCCTGCATCCTCGAGGACTCTGCGCAAACGCGCGATCTCGGCCTCAAGCTCTTCGCGAGTCATATCGTTCAAAGCATTTCCCACTTTCGCATTGTCGTTCCGTTATAACCGCATCAAATCAGAAAACACCGGGTTTTGCACTGGCGAGCCTTTGACGGTGTTGCGGGTTACCGGGCATTGCGATCAGGAATGGCGCAGGCGTAGGCAAGGTAACGAGCCAGCATCTGACTGGTCGGTACTTCAGTCAGTTCCACTTGGCCTCGGTGCACATTGCACCGCGTTGTCTCGCGTCAAACATCAGCCCCTGTAGGAGCGCTCGGAGGGTACGACGGGCGCGAAGCGGTGTGTCAGGCATACCGCTATCGCAGCCCGGCGCTGCTTGATCGGGGCAGGATTATTGCGCGGTTTTCAGCTTGATCACATCACCGGAGATGGTGGTGGTGTAGCCGCTCAGGATCCACGCCCAGAACCAGTTTTCCTGAACCTGAGTGTTGATCATCGCATCGCCGCCTTTGGCGTTGATCGCGGAGGTTTGGGCGCGCACGAAGCGGTTGTTCTGGCGAATAGGGATAACGCCGAACAACATCAGGCCAGTGGCGCTTGCCTCACTGTGGCCCAGAACGGTGTATTGATTGCTGTCGTAGTGCGGGGATTTGATTGCGGTGCCGGTGCAACCCGCCAGAGCCAGACCCAGAACGGCAGACGCCGCGACTTTGCTGATGTACTTCATAGAAACTCCATAGCCTAAAACCCGGGATCCAATTTCTCGGGGGGCGACACTCTAACCGCACCTCCCGAATATTGAAACGCCCATGCCGCGCCATGCCAGTAGATGTCACTTGTGCTGATTACGGATCAGTGTGCCGCTAAAGATTCGCGGGGCGCTCCTGTCTGGTCGACCAGACGAATACTGTCGCGCCCATCACGCTTGGAGCTGTAAAGCGCAGCGTCGCCTTGTTCAATCAACGTCGCCAGGTCAGCAGGTGGTTGGTCAAACAGGTTAGCGCCGATACTCAAGGTCACCGCTTGGGGAGTGGCGAACGTGTGTGACGTAGCGTTGTAAAACTGGCTGCGCAACTCGTTGCCCAGTGTCAGGATTTTCTCTTGTGATGTGTTGCTCAGGAGGATGACGAATTCGTCACCGCCCAATCGTGCCGCCAGCGCGCCTTCGGGCAGGATTGATCGAATCATCTCGCTTAGCGTGACCAGCAATCGGTCGCCTGCAGTGTGTCCGAACAGATCGTTGACCAGCTTGAAGTTGTCGATGTCGATCAGTAGCAAGGCGCCCGGTCGATGGGCTGTCACTTGATCAAGCACCCGCTGTGCGCGAACTTCAAAAGCGCGGCGGTTGTAAAGCGCTGTCAACGGATCACGTGCGGCCAGGCGAGCTATTCGTTTCTCCCGGCGATAGCGTTCGGTTCCGGTCATCGAAAGTGCGATGAGCATGATCGCCATCGCACCTTCGACCAGCGATATCTGAATGATCTCGCCACGGAAGGCGGCGAGATCAATGAGCGTGCCCGGCACTACGGCCGGTATGGCCTTGGCGGCGTAGAACATCCCGTGAATCAACAGTACATAGCGCAGTTGTACCGCTCCGACACTCAAGGACTTGCCATGGGGACGCAGCAGAAAGCTGGCTCTCAGGCTCAGCAAGGCGATCAGCAATGAGTTGACCACAAGCATGACTTTCGACCACGAAGGATCGCTCGGTAATAAAAGCAGTGCCAGCCAGACGGCAGGGATCAGGACCCAGGCACGCGACAGGCGTGTCTCTGTGAAGCGCGCCACGCCGAACAGAAACAGCCAATGCGCCGTGATCAGCAGGCCGTTTGCGAACCAGATACCAATCAGCAGAAAACCGCTCATGCGCAGCAACGCGAGTGTCGATCCCACGCTGATTGTTGCGAAACCGGCGCTCCAGTAAAGCAGTGAAGATTCACGAACGCTGCGCCACTCGATCGCCAGATACAGGGCCGCAGCCGCTGCAAGGGCGATGGTGAGAATCAGTAACGTGGGTGGGTCGAGCGCCATAAACGGACTGGCCTTTCCAATGTGCAATAAAGGGCAGGATTGTAAGCGTTCAGGCGGATATTTCAGAGCGTTCTGTAGAGGATTTGCGGGGTGTTCGACTACTGGTGCTATCGAAGTGAATTTATCGGTCGCGGCTGGCTCGATAAGAAACGGCGCTGATGCAATACGTCGACAACCGTTAGGCTTTCTACCAGGAGAACTCGATGACCCATTCATTCAAGGCTGGCGATACCGTGCGCTGGAATTCGGAGGCGGGTGAAATCCACGGCAAGGTGATCAAGGTCCATACCAAGGACGTAGAGTTCATGGGCAAGCATCGCCCGGCTTCAAAAGATGATCCTCAATATGAGGTCAAGAGTGACAAGACCGGGCATTTGGCAATGCACCATGCAGGGGCATTACATCGCGGCTGAGGATATATATCCGGCTACTTTAAACAGGTCGCGATGCCGGTTTCGGCCGCTCGTAGTGATCAGGAGGTAGGGCAGGGGCATAAAGCGCTGCACTGCAAGAGCGCATTGCTGGCAGGCGCAGTGGTACTTAGAGGCACGATCGAAAATAAAAGCTTTTGCGGCTAAAGGCCCAGCCTTTGCTTGAGTTCAGCCTCGGTCCAGACACCACTGGCCGGGCCGCCGGGTAAGCCTTCATTGGCTCGGGCGAGCGGCAGAATGACCGGGGTAAAACCTGCGTCGCGCACCAGTCGAGCGCCGACCTCCCGAGCCTTTGCATCATCGGCGAAGGTGGCAATCGACTTGTTTTTACCCGACTGGCTCTCCATCGACGCATAGCCGATGGCGTTGAATGCCCGTACCAGGTGCACCCCTGGCAGATACTGTTGGTCTGCCAGGGCGACTCCCTGATCCAGAGCTTTGCGTCCGACTTCACCGTCACGGCCGCTGAATGGATTGCTGGCGCTGAATACGACTTTTCCTTTCAGCTCGTCCTTCAGTTGCTCGGACAACGCGGGCATCGCTCCATAGGGAACGCTCAACACAATCACATCACCCCATGCGGCGGCATCAGTGACCGAGCCTGCGCGAGTGTTAGGCCCGGCAGTCTTGACCAAATCGTTCAATTCCTCGGGATGCCGTGAGGAAAACATTACCGAGTGACCCGCCTTTGCCCATAACGTGCCAAGTGTACCGCCGACGTTACCGGCGCCAATCACGCTGATCTTCAGGGTGTCTGCCATCACCTGGCTGCTGCACAGGACCAGACTTGCGAATGCCAGTAATAGCTTTCTGAACATGTGTCCTACTCCCGAATGGATAAAGTCCAGCATTCACCGTAGTAGACGTCGCGCTCGAGCGAAAGGTTGTAGCGACCAGCGTCACCGTCAGCTTTGTGCACAAGGCCTGACGACACTGCGCGCTGCCATCGGCCGCGCCAGGCTGAGCAGCCCCAGCAAAGCCAGCCCCGCGCCCACCCACAGCGGAGCGCGCAGGCCGTACCCGGCATCGATCGCGGTGCCTCCTGCCCAACTGCCCAGTGCCAGCCCGGCGGTGATGACCGATGTATGCAGTGTATTGACCAGCGCAGCTGGCTCGGCGGCTTTCATCACGCGCGCGACCATTGCCGGGTTCAATGCCACGCCTGTCAGCCCCAATGCGATGAAACAGGTCAGGTTCAGCCAGAGGTGCTCACCCGCCAGGGCGAAACCTGTCAACGCGAGAACCAGCAGAAGCAGACCCCAGGCGAGAGCCTGGAAGGTATAGCGATCTGCGACGCGTCCCACCACCATGTTGCCCAGTAAATTAGCCACGCCATACAACGCGAGCATGGGCGCTACGTAACTCGGCTTTAAGCCCACCTCTTGAATCAGGATCGGCGTGCAGTAACTGAAGGCCGCAAAGGTCGCGCCGATAATCAGCCCGCTCGTGACATAAGCGGCCCAAAGACTGCGGTTTTTCAATGCGGCCCACTGCGTACTCAGGGCCGGTTCGCTGCCCGCTTCGCTGACAGGCAACCGGACGGCGGCCAGCGCGCTGCAGATCAGCGCCAGCAACACGACCAGCCAGGAGCTGGCGCGCCAGCCGAAATGCTGCTCGACCCACGCGGTCAACGGCACCCCGGCAACCGGGGAGAGCATCAGGCCCGCCAGCACCACCGACACGGCACGACCTCGAACTTCGCGTGCGACCAGCCCGGCACAGACCGTCAGGCACAGCCCAATACACGCGGCGCTTGCCACGCCCATAAGGATTCGCGCGAAAGCCAGCACCGGATAGCTGGGCGCAATGGCGGCCAGAATCCCGGCGGCTACATAGACAGCCAGCAGTCCAACCAGCGCACGCTTGTTGCTGATGCCCCGGCTGAGCAGTAATACCGTGACAGGAGGCCCGCCCAGGGCCATGCCCAGAGCATAGAAGGCGATGAGATTACCCACTTGCGCCAGGCTGACCGAAAACGCATCGGCCAGTGCGGGCATCATCCCGGCAACCATGAACTCGGCGGTTACCAGAGAGAAGATCGTCAAACTCAACAGGTAGACGGTAGGCGGCAATTTGGAAGGGCTAGTCATGCTGGTCATATCTGGTGCAGGTATCTCAGGCAGAAACAAAGCCCGCTACCCTAGGCAGAGTTGATCAAATGGTCAAATAACTGTTGGGCATAGGGTCATGCTTTGCAGACGGACATGAGCGGCCCCTTATGCCCATGGCGTCGCGCTGTCTTGCTGCAAATAGTAGACCTGTAGGAGCGGACGAGCACCGCGAGGCCGCGAGAGCGGTGTATCAGACATAACGTTATCGCTGCCTCGCTGTGCTCGTAAGCTCCTACAGAAATGCATGACAAGTCAGGTAGTCAAGTTCTGACGGCGTCCAACGCACCCGTCAATAACAGATGCTCAACCTCCGGAGTCCGCTGATTGGCTGCCCCCAGATACTCGATCAGTTCAGCCGCCCGGCTGCCACGCAGGCCTGCCGTGGTGATCTCACCGTCGCGCACGTAGGTGTAGAGACCGGATACCGCGAAGGCTTTCAACTGGGCAATGTGTTCAGACTGTCCCGCCAGCGTGGCCTGAAATACCGGGCTTTCGAAGAAGCGACGCCGGGCTAACGGACTCTCGAAGGCTATTTCCATGATCACCAGTTCTGCCCGCGCAGGGTTGGCGTAGTGCGCGACGTTGGGGGCAGGGGGATGCATGCCGTCATTGTTGAACGGCTGACACAGGTGCAGACGCAATTTCAAGACTTCGTCCGCGCCAGCCAACACGTCGCCCAGATCATTGGCCAGGTACTGCTGCAACTGCGCAAGACTGGTGCGCGGGCTGAAATGCACATGAATCCGGTCAGATCTGTCCGTGCCATTGAAGGTTTCGTCGTTTAGCCGGTTGACGACGGTCGCCGAGCCGTCTGGGAGATCATAAGCCAGAGTTTCCTCGAACATGTTTTGCTCGTCCGAGAACAGGATCGAGCTGGCGTTCTGAAACTGTTTTTGATCCTCGGCTGAAGCGAAACCGATCTCGACGCCACCGTCCAGCTCGTAATCGGCTATCTCTTCAACGCCATCGGCCAAGGGCCACAGATGGGCATCCTGATTTCGCGAAAAGTGATGCTGAATATACAAGCCGAGCCCCGGCAGGCGGGAGCAGAGCGGGCCATGCACGTCGCGCCAGTAAGTCGCGAAAATTTCATGGGGGACGCGCTCGCGGCGTTTTACGGTGGTGTAGCTGTTGATCTCAATCATGTCATTACCTTTAAACGAGAAAATTATCGGCATGAAGTTGAGAGTGGGCAGGTGTTGAGTCGTTCGGTTTATCTGTCGGTGGATCCTGCGAGATAGACTGCAAGACCATCAAAACTGGCACACTTGCCAGCATCACCTATTACACCCGAGCCCACACCTTGAATCGTCTTGATCATCTCCAGTTAATGGCCACGTACAACCAGTGGATGAACGACAAGCTCTGTACGGCCGCCGGCACTCTGGATGCCGAGGCATTAAGCGCAGACCGCAAAGCATTTTTCGGTTCGATTCTGGGGACTCTGAATCATCTGCTGGTGGGTGACATTCTCTGGCTCAAGCGCTTCGCACAGCATCCGGCGGGGTTTCCAGCTCTGGATGTGATTCGGGGTATGCGTGACCCCGAAGCTTTGGATGAGCAAGTGTTTAACAACTTGGCTGAGCTGACCGTGCAGCGCAGACGGGTTGATCAGGCGATCATTGAATGGACGGCAGAGTTGCAACAAGACGACCTGAACGTGGTGCTGCATTACACCAATACCGCCGGGATTGCTGCCGCTCGCGATTTCTATGGCTTGTTGATCCACTTTTTCAATCATCAGACCCATCATCGCGGGCAAGCGACAACGTTGCTGACTCAGGCCGGAGTTGATGTCGGATCTACGGATTTGCTGGGGTTGATTGCCAATGCATAGGGTGTCCATGTGTATGCTGACTGCATGACACGCTCCGGTCAGGGAAGTCAATGTGCCATCAGGTGCTCGTAGTAACCGAATTAACACAACTCCAGTCTGGGATCGACATCAAGGCCACTCGATGTCAGCCGATAATATAGACATAAATCCAATGCTGATTCGCCCCACGCGGCTGCGATGCATCACCCCACTGAGGCTGCTTGATGAACACCCTATCGGCGAGTGATCGTGCGCAATTGTTGCGTGAAACCACTGCGCAGTTCTGGCAGCACATTGTCCCTGTCGTGCAGATCGCTTTTTGTATTCATCTCGTCCTGTTCGTCTTGTTCAGCACACTGAAAATACCCTTGCTGGCGGTGGGCAACGGTTTCAGCATTCTGGTTTACGTGGCGTGTCTCAGGGCGATCCGGGCCGGGCGTTATAGATTTGCCGGCATGCTGATGAGCATGGAGATCATCCTGCATGCCTTGCTGGCGACATGGGTGCTGGGTTGGAACAGCAACTTCTATTTCTATCTGTATTGCGTGATCCCGATTATCGCGTTCAGCTTTCAAAATGCGCGTCGACCACGATTGCTGCTTAACCTGGCAATTCTCGTCGTATCGGTGGGGGGCTTCGCGTTGCGCGGGCAGATGGGGATCAACTCCGGTGTTGCGCCGCAGTTGCTTGAGGTATTTGGCATCGTCAACGTGCTGACCGCCGTCGGCGTGTTATTGCATGGCACGGCCTTGTCTGTGCGCTTCACGCGGTCTATGCAACTGAACCTGTTCCACACCGCTAATCGCGACAGCCTGACCAATCTTTACACCCGGCGCAGGGTGATGCATGGGGTGCGACAGTTGGCTGACTCCGTGCCTGCGGCGATCATCCTGCTGGATATCGACCACTTTAAACAGATCAACGACCGTCTGGGGCACGAGCAAGGTGACTTGATCCTCCAGCGGGTGGCTGAAGCCATCAATAGCAACGTGCGAGCCTCGGATGTGGCGTCGCGCTGGGGTGGCGAAGAGTTTCTGGTATTGATGCCGGATGCCTCTGAACAGGCTGCGCAGGTTGTTGCCGATCGAATTCTGTTGCGTATCCGCGAATGGGTCGGGCAGGTGGATCAAGGTCCGCTTACCGTAACGGCAACCCTGGCGGTGAGCGAAATCCGTTCGGGAGAAACGTTTCAAAGCGCTCTTAATCGAGCGGATCAGGCGTTGTATCTGGGTAAGCAACAGGGGCGTAATAAGGTGATGCTGGCGGGGTGAGTAGTGGGTGCCGTCGATGTTGACCTGCAAGCGTACTCCCGGTGCGAATTCATTCGCGAAGGTGCCGGTACATCCGCAGCCTCTGTGCTGCATGAAATACTGCCCTCACGAATGAACCCGGTCGACTCGTCAGGCATGAAATTGCAATGCATTGGTCAGGTCGCCCATGGGCGTTTGCCCGCGCGCGATCATCGCCTGATCTCGTTCCTTGAGGCCGTCGAGCTTTTCCAGCCCATGAACACGGGTGATCAAGCGCAGAATTGATGCTGTGTCGTAAACCGTGTGATCGACCGTGCTTTTGCGGGCGAAGGGCGAAACTACCAACGCCGGAATGCGTGTGCCCGGCCCCCAACGATCGCCTTGCGGTGGCGCCACGTGGTCCCACCAGCCGCCGTTTTCGTCCACCGTGATGACGATGACCATGTTTTCCCATTGTGGACTGTTGCGCAGCACCTTGATCACCCGGTCGATGTGCCGATCACCTGCGGCGACGTCGGCGTAACCAGCGTGCATGTTCAGGTTGCCTTGTGGCTTGTAGAACGTCACCGCAGGCAGCTTGCCGGCTTCGGCATCTGCGAGGAATTTATTGCTGCTGACTTCATCCCCCAGCCCGCCGTCGCGCAGACGCTGTTTGCGCTCTGCCGGGTTTTGCGGCCCTTGCTGAACGAAGTAGTTAAACGGCTGATGGTGGTACTGAAAGTTAGGGATCTTCGGGATCCCGGTGGAGTCCTTGAACTCATCAAGGGTGACTTGCCAGGCACCCGCGTACCACGCCCAGTCGACGTGCTTTTTCGACAGCTTGTCGCCGATATGTTCGTGAGTTTGTGGCACCAGCACATTGGGCAGGTCCGGTTTGGAATAGTCCGGATTTGCCGGGTCGCGCAGCCAGGTCGGCCAGAACGGCGGTGCCAGCGTGTTGACCGCAAAGCCATCGGGCGTCAGTGCGCTGGGGCCGAATTGCGGCGCACCGGTCATGGCGCTGGCCGGTGATTGCTCCAGAGGCTTGAGGCGCGGATCTTTCGGGTTGTCGCTCTGCAATTGGGCGATCTGTGATTTGGCCGCCGAGTTTGCCGCGTTCGGATAAATCGGTGCGGTGGCTGCAATCAGGTACTGGTGGTTGAGGAACGAACCACCAAAAGCCCCCTGGAAGAAGTTGTCACAGAGCACGAACTCTTTGGCGACGTCCCACAGACGCAATGAATACTGACTCTGCGCGTAGTAACCCATGGGCAGGCCGCCCGCATCGGCCCACGCCACGAAGCGGTCATTCTTGCCACCATTGATCTGCATCTGGTTCTGATAGAACACGTGCCACAGGTCCCGGGTGACGAGGCTAAGCGGCAAGTCTTCGCCATTCATGCCTTTGAGCGGGAAGGGTGCGTTGGGCAGGTTCTCCTGAAACTGGCCGCCAGCGGGATAGCTCACTCCGTCAACCGTTTGAGGCCCCAGCTGCAACACGCCGCCCCAGGCCGGTGGCAGGGTCTTCAGCAGTGATCCGTCGCGGTCGCGCTGTTGGTAGTCGGCAGGCTGTAGCGAGGACAAAGGCTTTTCGACGCCTGGGAAGTTGCCAAACAGATTGTTAAAGCTGCGATTCTCGGCGTAGATCACGACGACGGTTTTGACGTTTTCACGCAGAGCCTTGTCCAGCGCCATGCCGGTCAGCGGTGCGGTATCGGGTGCTGATGCAGGTTGTTTTTCCTGGGCTGTCGCGTAGCTCCCCAAGGTTACGCCCGCTCCTAATGCAGCCATGCCGCCCAGAAAGCGGCGACGGCTAGGGTCGGTCTGCGAGTTATCGTCTGACTTGTCGCTCATCGTGGATTACCTGCCCGGTATAAATGTTGCCAAATATTTCAGGCGAGGGTATCCGCGCTATATGACGGTATTGCGACAGCAGGTCTGATCGGGGTACGGCACAGGTCAGGTACGAGGGGCGGTGTAACGGTCGATAATTTGCTGAATTTCTCCTGAAACCCTCATGCGTACCAATGTGCGCAGGATTTTCTGCGTGGGCAGATCAGGGTCGTTACGGATGATGCAGCCGGCCGGCTGATCAGCGATCAGGGCGATGGATTTCAATTGTTCATCGGCGGGCAAATCACGGTTGAGCCAATCCAGCACCAGCTGGCTGGCCACTGCGTAGTGATAGCGGCCCGCAACCAGCTTTCGAAGTGTCTGCTCCTGATTGCGGGCGTCCTCGCGAACCAGTTGATGGTTATCGAACAGATATTGCAGGTCGGGGTAGTTGTAGCCCAGCACTGTGCCGATGGTTTCGTTATCAAACTGCTCGGGGTAGGGACCTGCGGCGGTTGCGGCCGAGGCGATCAGCAAGTCGCGCTGGTAGATGATCGGCAAACTCCAGAAGTAATCACCCGAGAGGTTCGGCACCCAGGCCTGGGCTGCGTAGCATCGAATATCTATCTCACCGCGCTCCAGCGCCGCTTGAACCCGCAATCGCGGCAAGACGTGATACTCGGCTTCGCGGCCTACCTGACGCGCCAGGCTCTGCATGATGTCGAACAGGATCCCGGACGTGGGCTGATAGTCCTCCAGTTGAACAAGCGGCATCGACCAGCTTTCCGCCACCGAAAACCGCAGTGGCGGCTCTTTCGCATCAACCGGCAAGGCAATCAGCAGAAACAGCGCTATTAGAATGGTACGGGTTCGTCGCATAGAAGGTCCCTCAACTACGAGCCATATATAAAACGCTCTCTAAAGACCCGATTAATGCGTGTCTTCACATCCATTTGCACAGCTTAGCCAGAATAGAAGAGGACACCAGATGCAATTTTGCCCCTGCTCCGCTAGCATTAGCGGTCTTCCGCTTCCCAGTTGCGACGGTTTTCGATGAGTTATCAGGTTCTTGCACGTAAATGGCGTCCGCGCTCGTTCCGCGAAATGGTCGGCCAGACCCATGTGCTGAAGGCTCTGATCAATGCCCTGGACAGCCAGCGTCTGCACCATGCCTATCTGTTTACCGGTACCCGGGGGGTGGGCAAGACCACTATCGCGCGGATTATCGCCAAGTGCCTGAACTGCGAAACAGGTATCACGTCGACGCCCTGCGGCACCTGTTCGGTGTGCCGCGAGATCGACGAAGGGCGTTTTGTCGACCTGATCGAGATCGACGCCGCGAGCCGTACCAAGGTCGAGGACACGCGTGAACTGCTGGATAACGTGCAATACGCCCCAAGCCGCGGGCGCTTCAAGGTCTACCTGATCGACGAAGTGCACATGCTCTCCAGCCACTCGTTCAACGCGTTGCTCAAAACCCTTGAAGAGCCGCCGCCGTACGTCAAATTCATCCTGGCGACCACTGATCCGCAAAAACTGCCGGCGACGATTTTGTCCCGCTGCCTGCAGTTCTCTCTGAAGAACATGACGCCGGAGCGTGTGGTCGAGCATTTGACCCATGTGCTGGGCGTCGAAAATGTGCCGTTCGAAGATGACGCGCTATGGCTGTTGGGGCGTGCTGCCGACGGCTCCATGCGCGATGCCATGAGTCTCACCGATCAAGCGATTGCTTTCGGTGAAGGCAAGGTCATGGCTGCTGATGTACGGGCCATGCTCGGTACGCTGGATCACGGTCAGGTGTTCGACGTGCTGACCGCCTTGATCGACGGCGATGCCCGCAGTCTGCTGGAAGCCGTCCGTCATTTGGCCGAACAGGGCCCGGACTGGAATGGTGTGTTGTCGGAAATCCTCAACGTGCTGCACCGCGTGGCGATTGCCCAGGCGCTGCCTGAAGGTGTCGACAACGGCCATGGCGACCGCGACCGGGTACTTGCGCTGGCTCAGGCATTGCCAGCCGAAGACGTGCAGTTCTACTACCAGATGGGTTTGATAGGTCGTCGTGACCTGCCCTTGGCTCCTGATCCTCGCGGCGGCTTCGAAATGGTCCTGCTGCGCATGTTGGCGTTCCGACCCGCAGACAGCAGCGACGCGCCAAGACAGCCGCTAAAGACAGTGGGAATCAACCCGGCCACAGTTGATTCCCCACAACAAGTGGCCGGTGCGACAGCTGTCGCGCCGGTAGCAGTTGCTCCCGTACAGGCGGCCGCTCCGGTTGTCGAGGCTGAGTTGCCAGTGACCGCGGCGACTCCCGTGGCAGCCGCTCCTGAGCCTGAGCCTGAGCCGGTTGAAGAAGTCGACTTGCCATGGAACGAGCCACGGGCATTGCCGCCAGTCGAAGACGAACCTGAACCGCTTGCTACACCTGCTCACGAACTCGTTGCCGAGCCAGTACTCGACACTGTTGCCGAGCAGCCGGAACTCACGCCGATGCCAGCCCCGGCGCCAGCCAGTCCCGTGCCGGATGCACCAGAGATTGAAGCGTCGCAGCCTGAGCCGGTTGCCGAGCAGGCGGTCACTCCGGCAATGCTCGAAGCCATCCCCGATGCTTACGTGCCTGCGCCGATGGATCGCGACGACGAGCCACCACCGGATGATGATTACGTCGAGCCGGATGTGGACATCGATCCGGCGTCCTATAGTTTCCTTGATGAACTGGCGCACGAAACGGTCACTGAAACGGTCGAAGCTGAACCTGCTCCGGCGGCAAAACCGGCGACGGGGTTGGCCGCTGAATGGCTGGACATGTTTAACAAGTTGCCGATTTCCGGGATGACCAGCAGCATTGCCTCCAACTGCACGCTGGTCGCGATGGACGGTGATGACTGGTTGCTGCACCTGGACCCAGGGCATAGCGCGTTGTTCAATGCGACCCAGTTGCGCCGTATCAACGATGGCCTGAATCAATTCACCGGGCGTAAGATCAATCTCAAGATCGAGTTGATCAAGCCCGAGCAGGAAACCCCTGCGCAGGCGGCTTCGCGGTTGCGTCTGGAGCGTCAGCGGCAGGCAGAAGCGTCGATTCATGCTGATCCGTTCATCCAGCAAATGCTTGAACAGTTTGGCGCAGTGATCCGGGAGGATACGATCAAGCCCGTGGATGCCCCGGTGGCTCAGACTCATTAACTGAAGGTGTGATGCCCGACGGTGTCTCACCTGATACAACAATCAACTTTCGAGGAGATATCCCATGATGAAAGGTGGCATGGCTGGCCTGATGAAGCAGGCGCAGCAAATGCAGGAAAAAATGGCCAAGATGCAGGAAGAACTGGCCAATGCCGAAGTGACCGGCCAATCGGGTGCAGGCCTGGTCAGCGTCGTGATGACCGGTCGCCATGACGTCAAGCGCATCAATCTGGATGACAGCCTGATGCAGGAAGACAAGGAAGTACTGGAAGACCTGATCGCCGCCGCCGTAAACGACGCGGTTCGCAAGATTGAGCAGGCCAGCCAGGAAAAGACTTCCAGCATGACCGCTGGCATGCAGCTGCCGCCGGGCATGAAGCTGCCGTTCTGATTGCAGCGTGTACCGAAAAATGCCAGGCCAAGTGCCTGGCATTTTTGTTTTCAGGGACCTGGCTTTTAGCGGTCGTCTGATAAACCCGGTTGCCTTCTCCGCGGGCAAGCCTCGCTCCAACAGGGACTGGCGTTGATCTTGTGGGAGCCGGGCTTGCCCGCGATGCAGACGCTGCGGTGGAGCAGATGGACCCGGTTGCCTTCTTCGCGGGCAAGCTCAGCTCTCACAGATCATGACCATCGGTATCCAATCGAACGCCCCCGCCTCACGATGGTCTGCTTCTCCATACCCCAGAGAATTCATTCCCAAGGAGCCGCTTTGATGACCCAAGAATTGATTCTTAACCAGCGAATTGTCCTGGCCTCTCGTCCGCAAGGTGCGCCCACCCCGGAGAATTTCCGGTTGGAGCGCGAAGCGCTGCCGGACCTTCAGGAAGGGCAAGTGCAGTTGCGCACTCTTTACCTGTCGCTGGACCCCTACATGCGCGGACGCATGAGCGATGCACCTTCTTACGCCGACCCGGTTGAAATCGACGCAGTGATGGAAGGCGGCGCCGTCAGCATCGTCGAGCAATCGCGTAATCCAGCATTCAAGGTCGGTGATCGCGTAGTCGGCCAGACCGGCTGGCAGACTCATAGCATCAATGACGGTGCTGCGTTGAAAGTGATCCCGAAAGACCTGCCCAGCGACTCCATGGCCGTAGGCGTATTGGGCATGCCTGGCATGACCGCTTACATGGGGCTGATGGACATCGGCAAGCCACAGGCTGGCGAGACGCTCGTCGTGGCGGCCGCGTCCGGCGCTGTGGGCTCAGTGGTGGGGCAGGTGGCCAAGCTGCAAGGCCTGCGTGTCGTCGGCGTGGCAGGTGGTGCGGACAAGTGCCGTTATGTGGTTGATGAACTGGGCTTCGACGCCTGTATCGACCACAAGAGCGACAACTTTGCGGAAGAGCTGAAGCAGGCTTGCGGCAAAGGTATCGACATCTACTTCGAATTGGTGGGCGGCAAAGTCTTCGATGCGGTATTGCCGCTGCTGAACCCTCGTGCGCGTATTCCCGTGTGCGGCGTGATTGCGCAGTACAACGCCCAGGGCGTACCGGAAGGCCCGAACGATCTGCCGCTGCTTCTGCGCACGATCCTGACCAAGCGCGCCCGCATGCAGGGTTTCATCGTGTTCGAAGAGTACGGTCATCGTCACGAGGAGTTCTTCCGCGAAATGACGCCACTGGTCACTCAGGGCAAGATCAAGTTCCGTGAAGACGTGGTCCAGGGCCTTGAGAATGCGCCAGAAGCCTTTATCGGTCTGCTGGAAGGACGTAACTTTGGCAAGTTGGTGGTTCACGTCTCTGACGCCTGACGTAACCCTTGATTGACGCTGCAGGCAGGGCGCGGGTATAAACCGCGTCTTGTGTTTTTGTCGGACCTTTCTCCATGAGCTTCAGCCCACTGATTCGCCAACTGATCGATGCCCTGCGCACCCTGCCGGGCGTCGGTCAAAAAACTGCGCAACGCATGGCGCTGCAATTGCTCGAGCGTGATCGCAGTGGCGGTTCACGGCTGGCGCTGGCGTTGAGCCAGGCGATGGAAGGGGTAGGGCACTGTCGGCAGTGCCGCACCCTGACCGAAGACGATCTGTGCCCACAATGTTCAGACAATCGTCGCGACGACACGCTGCTATGCGTCGTGGAGGGGCCGATGGATGTCTATGCGGTGGAGCAGACCGGCTATCGCGGTCGTTACTTCGTGCTCAAAGGGCACCTGTCGCCGCTGGACGGGCTGGGTCCTGAGGCTATCGGCATTCCACAGCTGCTGGCACGCATCAACGAGCAGGGCACTTTCAGCGAAGTCATCCTGGCGACCAACCCTACGGTCGAAGGCGAAGCCACCGCACACTACATCGCGCAGTTGCTGACCAACAAAGGCCTGATCACCTCTCGCATCGCCCACGGCGTGCCGCTGGGTGGCGAGTTGGAATTGGTGGATGGCGGAACGTTGGCGCACTCGTTTGCAGGGCGTAAGCCGATCGCTTTGTAAGCATCGACACTAATCTGTAGGAGCTGCCGAAGGCTGCGAAGCGTTCATCCTGACACGCCGCCGTCGCAGCTTCGGCAGTTCCTACAGGTTCAATATCTGCCGCGAGGCAGTGTTGTGCTGTGGACAGGGGCTTTTTTGTTCAGGGGAGACTTGGTGTCAGCCGCGCAGATTTCTACTCCGTCAAACCAAAGCTCGTCAGGCAAAACGTCGGAATCTGCAGGTCTTGCAGGCGTTTCGAGCCGCCCAGTTCCGGCAGGTCGATGATCGCGGCGGCCTCGTGGATCTTCGCGCCCATGCGGCGGATCAGGTTGGCAGCGGCGATCAGCGTTCCGCCAGTGGCGATCAGGTCGTCGAACATCACCACCGAGTCGCCATCACACAGGCTGTCAGCGTGCACTTCCAGAAACGCTTCACCGTATTCAGTCTGATAACCCTCTGACAGCACGTCAGCAGGCAGTTTGCCCTGCTTGCGAAACAGGATCAGTGGTTTGTTCAGTTCATAAGCCACAATCGAACCGATCAGAAAACCCCGTGCGTCCATCACGCCGATGTGGCTGAAGTCAGCTTCGATATAGCGTTGCACGAAACTGTCCATCACCAGCCGTGTGGCTTTGGGAGATTGGAACAGCGGGGTGATGTCGCGAAAGATGACGCCCGGTTTGGGGAAGTCCACTACCGGGCGAATGAGGGATTTGAAGCTGGCTTCGTCGAAAATCATCAGGTAATCCAGGGCAGGTCGTCTGAACGCTAGTCTAAAGCCGCTCGCCCTGAATCGCACCCTCAGCTTTCGATAGCGCCGCCCGCCAGCGCGCAGAGCTGGATTGGATCAAGGATTCTGATCTCCTTGCCTTCGGCTGCAATCAGTTCGTTTTGCTGGAAGCGGGTGAAGACGCGGGACACGGTTTCCACTGCCAGCCCCAGGTGATTACCAATTTCGTTGCGCGACATGCTCAGGCGGAACTGGTTGGCCGAGAAACCCCGGGCGCGGAAGCGTGCTGACAGGTTGACCAAGAACGTCGCAATGCGCTCGTCGGCGGTTTTTTTCGACAGCAGCAACATCATTTGCTGGTCATCGCGAATTTCGCGGCTCATGACCCGCATCAACTGACGTCGCAGTTGTGGCAGTTGCACGGACAGTTCGTCCAGCCGCTCGAACGGGATTTCGCAGACCGAAGTGGTTTCCAGCGCTTGAGCGGAAACCGGATAGGCTTCTGCGTCCATGCCCGACATACCCACCAGTTCGCTTGGCAAATGGAAACCGGTCAGTTGCTCTTCGCCACCGTCGCTGATATTGAAGGTCTTCAGCGCGCCGGAACGTACCGCGTACACTGAGCCGAACGTGTCACCCTGACGGAACAGGAACTCGCCTTTCTTCAGCGGTCGACCGCGTTTGACGATTTGATCCAGCGCATCCATGTCTTCCAGGTTCAAGGAGAGTGGCAAGCACAGCGGAGCCAGACTGCAATCCTTGCAATGGGCCTGGGTATGAGCGCGTACTTTGACTGGCTCGGGCATCACTTTATTCCTTGTGGTAATCACACATAAGTCATAAGGGTAACTCACCGATGACTGTTCAGACCAGCGACGATCCGTCGCGTGGCTATCAAGCTTAGTGCGTATGGGTCGATAGCCCTGAATATCCGCATCTTCAAACAGGTCGCTGCTCATGTGGTCATCCGCCCTTACCGCCATCAGTCGGGCTTTTCTGACGGCCAATGCTGCCGCGCAGAAAAGCGCAGCCGACAAGGCCGCGTCGCAGAGCAACGCCGCCGCTCAGACTCCACAGAGCGTAGATGTGAAGCTTTCGGCTGCCGGTCTGGCGCGTGCGGCCTTGTCCGGCTCGGCCAATACCGATATCACGCAAAGTGGCTTGCCTGATTCTGTGCAGAAAATCCTGACCTCGGTGCGTGACTCCCAGAAACGCTTGGCGCAGTCGAACAGTGAGTTACAAGCGGCCAAAGACGATAAGTCGCTCAGCCCCGATATGCGCCAGGCCAAGGCTGCCGCATTGCAGACGGTTTCGGCGATTTATCAGCGTCAGATCAGTACCTCGGCAAGTGATCTTTCTTCTGTCATGAACGCGCTACAACTCAATTCAGCCGACAAAACCAAGGCCAGCATGCTGATGCTGGCCAGGATGTAAGCGAGCGGCCCATCCTGTAGGAACTTATCGAGGTTACGAGGCCAGCGATGGCGGTGTGTCAGACATGCCGCCATCGCAGCTCAGATTACCCGTGAAAAACGCTTTCGATTCTGTTGGGTCAGGTAAGCGTCAAACACCATGCACACCGAGCGCACCAGCAATCGCCCGGCGGGTAGTACCTCAATGCCTTCAGGTTTCAAGCTGATCAGGCCGTCGGTAGCCATGCTGGCGAGCTGGGGCCACAACTCACTGAAGTAAGCGCGAAAGTTGATATCGAATTGCGTTTCGATATCGGTGAAATTCAGGATGAAATGACAGATCAATTGCTGAATCACCGCTCGTCGTATGCGGTCGTCCTCATTGCAGACCAGGCCGCGCTTGGTCGCCAGCTGATCGCTGCCCAGCAGGCTTTGATAATCAGCCAGATCGTTGCTGTTCTGGCTGTACAGGTCACCGATCTGACTGATCGCTGAAACCCCCAGACCAATCAGGTCGCAGTGGCCGTGGGTGGTGTAGCCCTGGAAGTTGCGTTGCAGGGTCAGTTCTTCCTGAGCGACCGCCAATTCATCATCGGGCAGGGCGAAATGGTCCATGCCGATGTAGCGATAGCCGGCATTGGTCAGTTGCTCAATGGTCTGTTCCAGCATCTGCAGCTTCGCTTCCGGCGTTGGCAGATCGCCGCTGTCGATTCGCCGTTGTGGCATGAAGCGTTCAGGCAGGTGTGCGTAGTTGAACACCGACAATCGGTCTGGCTGCAGGGCGATGATTTCCTCCACGGTGCGGGCAAACGCTTGCGGCGTCTGTTTCGGCAGGCCGTAGATCAGGTCGATATTGACCGAGCGAAACTGCAAGGTACGCGCGGCATCAATAATGGCCTGGGTTTCTTCCAGGCTTTGCAGGCGATTCACCGCGCGCTGTACCTGCGGGTCCAGATCCTGCACGCCCAGACTGACCCGGTTGAAACCCAGTTCGCGCAGCAGCCCCATGGTCGACCAATCGGCCTCACGCGGGTCGATTTCAATGCCGTAGTCGCCAGAGTCATCGTCCCGCAGATTGAAGTGCTGACGCAAATGGCCCATCAATTGACGCAGTTCGTCGTGGCTGAGAAAGGTCGGCGTGCCACCGCCAAAATGCAGTTGTTCGACGACCTGGCCCGGATCCAGATGGCAGGCGATCATCTTGATTTCATGCTCAAGACGCTGCAGATAAGCTTGGGCGCGCCCGCGATCCTTGGTAATGACTTTGTTACAGGCGCAGTAATAGCAAATGTTGGCGCAGAACGGGATATGCACATAGAGCGACACGGGACGGACGGCTTTGCGGCTGTCGCGCAACGCATGCAGCAGGTCGAACGCGCCGACCTGCGTGTGAAATTGCACCGCTGTGGGGTAGGAGGTGTAGCGTGGCCCCGCCAGATCGTAGCGGCGAATCAGATCAGAATCCCAACGGATGGCGTCGAGCATGTTGGCGTTCCCTGGGTAAGCTTGCAGTGTCGGCCAGTCTAGAGAAGCACGCGTTTGATCCTTTGATATGGGTCAATGGCCCATCAACCAGTGCTGATGCGGACCGGGCAGGGTCCAGAGTCCGAACGCAATCACCAGCAGGCCGCCTGCCATGCGCACGCCACGCTGACGCAGTAACGCGGTGATGCGCTGCGCCGCAAGGCCCGTGGCCAACAGCACCGGGCAGGTGCCAATGCCGAAAGCCAGCATCAACAGGGCGCTGTCGATGGCATTACCCTGGCTCGCCGACCAGAGCAGCGTGCTGTAAACCAGCCCGCAAGGCAGCCAGCCCCACAGTGCGCCCAACAATAGAGCCCGTGACAGACTCGACACCGGAAGCAGACGGCTAGCCAGCGGCTGGATATAGCGCCACAGCCCGCGGCCCAGGCGTTCAATTCGGGTCAGGCCGCTCCACCATCCGGCCAGATACAGACCCATGGCGATCAATAGCACTGCAGCGACTACCCGCAAGGCCAATGCGCCAGGGCTATTGGCCGCGGCCCAGCCGGCGAGGCCGATCAGCAGACCGGCGCAGGTGTAACTCAAGATCCGCCCCATGTTGTAAGCCAGCAGCAATCGAAAACGTCGGCTGCGTTGTTCCTTGGGAATCGCCAGCGTCAGTGCGCCCATCAACCCGCCGCACATGCCCAGGCAGTGGCCACCGCCGAGCAGGCCGAGGATCAGGGCCGAGATCAGAAGGGGTAAAAGGTCAGCCATGCAGACTGGCCTGTCGCAAATCCCTGTGCGAGGTCGCCCAGTTTCCCTGACACTGCGCTGTCGCGCAGCAAATATGCGACCTGTATGAGTGAGCTTGCTCGCGATTCGATCTGTCAGTTGATGAATGTATTGCCTGTGCTGGCGCTGTCGCGAGCAAGCTCACTCCTGCAGGATCCGCTGTTTGCTCGGGATTGGGCTCAAACATCAGACTCACCTTTTTTCTGGCTCGCGACTTCATCCACCGCCGCCTGATGCTTTGGGTCTTGATCATCAAAAAGAATACTGTGCGCCGGGCCTTCCATGTCGTCGTACTGACCGCTGTCCACCGCCCAGAAAAAGATGTAGATCGCCACACCAACCAACAGCAACGCGGCGGGGATCATGATGTAGAGCGCTGGCATAAGGCCTCCGAAGCAGGCTGCCGATGAGGGGCAGTGGTAGACGGCATGCGGGTCAGGCGTAAAGCGTTCAGGACCACCGTCAACGAGCTGATGGACATGCCCACCGCAGCCCAGATGGGGGTAATCCAGCCCAGTGCTGCAAAGGGCAGCATGAGGCCATTGTATAACCCGGCCCAGAGCAGGTTCTCAATGATTACCCTGCGTGTGCGTCGCGCCAGAGCAAACGCCTGAACCAACGCGTGCAGGCGATTGGACAGCAAGACGGCGTCGGCGCTGGTTTTCGCCAGGTCAGTGGCTGAACCCATGGCAACACTGATGTCTGCTGCGGCCAGCAC
Source organism: Pseudomonas caspiana (assembly GCF_040224095.2). Lineage (NCBI taxonomy): Bacteria > Pseudomonadati > Pseudomonadota > Gammaproteobacteria > Pseudomonadales > Pseudomonadaceae > Pseudomonas > Pseudomonas caspiana. The sequence goes on from NZ_CP167995.1 coordinate 1,958,218, forward strand.
TGGCACGTCATTGACGCCATCGCCGAGCATCAACACTTTACGGCCCTGACGATGCAGCTGTTGCAACGCCGCCAGCTTGTCGTCGGGGCGCAAACCGCCACGGGCTTCGTCGATGCCCAGTTCAGCCGCAACATGAGCGACCATAGGGGAGCTGTCCCCGGACAGCAGCAGGGTTTTCCAGCCTCGCGCCTTGCAGGCCTGCAACAGTGCATGAGCGTCTTCGCGCAGGCGGTCATCCAGGATGAACCAGGCCAAAGGCCCATGGCGGTCGCCGAGCAGTAGATGCTGCCCGGTGTGTTCTGGTGCGGGTGGAATGTCGCTGGCGCTCAAGGCGCAGACAAAAGCTGGCTGACCGATGCGCAATTGTTGGCCGTTGACGGCACCTTCAAGGCCTAGCCCCGGATGACTGACTACCTCCTCGGCGGCACTCGGTGCGCGGCCGAAGGCTTTTGCGATGGGGTGCTCCGAGCGGTTTTCCAGTGCAGCGGCGAGGCTCAGGCATGCGTCGGCATTCAGTTCGCCCAGCGCCTGGAGGCTGCGCAGCGCTAACCGTCCTTCGGTCAGCGTGCCGGTCTTGTCGAAAATTACCGTGTCGATCTGATTCAGACCCTCCAGCACATGGCCGCGGGTCAGCAACAGACCGAGTTTGTGCAGCGTGCCGGTGGCGGCCGTAAGCGCGGTGGGGGTCGCAAGTGAGAGCGCACACGGGCAAGTCGCGACCAGCATCGCCAGAACAACCCAGAATGCCCGCGACGAGTCGATCTGCCACCACACAACACCAATCACTGCCGCTGCCATCAGCGAAAACAGCAAGAACCACTGTGCCGCTCGATCAGCGATTTCCGCTAGCCGGGGTTTTTCTGCCTGAGCGCGCTCCAGCAAGCGGACGATGGCCGACAGGCGAGTTTCATGGCCCAGCGCCAGGACCTCGACCGTGAGTACGCTTTCAACGTTCAAGGTCCCCGCGGTAACGGCATCGCCGGGGCTTCGCGGATGGGGCAGGTATTCACCGGTCAGCAACGATTCGTCGATGCTCGACTGGCCTTCAAGGATTCTGCCGTCAGCGGGCAGCACTGCGCCGGGCTGCACCAGCACCTGATCGCCCAGGCGCAGTTCGCTGAGCAGAATCCGCTCGCTCTGACCCTGCTTATCCAGCCGCAGGCAAGACGCGGGCAGCAGGTTGACCAGTTGTGCGGTAGCTGCCGCAGTGCGTTCTCGGGCGCGTCTCTCCAGATAGCGGCCGGCCAGCAGGAACAGGGCGAACATGCCCACGGCGTCGAAGTACAGCTCACCGCTGCCGGTGATCGCAGTCCAGATGCCCGCTATGTAAGCCCCCCCAATCGCCAGCGACACAGAAACGTCCATGGTCAGATGGCGGGTGCGCAGATCACGCATGGCCCCACGAAGGAACGGCGCGCAACTGTAGAACACAATAGGGGTGGTCAGAAACATCGCAACCCAGCGCAGGATGGTGTGCATTTGCGGGCTGAGGTCGATGTTGAATTCCGGCCATGTGGCCATGGTCGCCATCATCGCCTGAAACCACAGCAAACCGGCCACGCCAAGCTGGCGCAACGCCAGTCGGTTTTCTTCAGCGAGCTGTGCGGCGGCTCGATCAGCCTGATAAGGGTGGGCGACATAGCCAATGCTGCGTAATTGAGCGAGTAGCTGACTCAGAGGCATCTGGCTGTCGGACCAACTGACCTGCAGTCGATGGTTGGACAGGTTAAAACGTGCTTCGGCCACGGCGGGCAGTGTGCGTAAGTGGCGTTCGATGAGCCAGCCACACGCGGCGCAACTGATGCCTTCCATCAGTAACGTAGTGTCTGCCAGTTCACCTTGATGCCGGACAAAGGGCGCCTGCACATCGGCGCGGTCGTAGAGCGCCAGTTCGTCCAGCAACTGCACCGGCAACGTTTCCGGATTGGCCGATGCCTGGCTGCGATGGATGTAGTAGCTCTCCAGCCCCCCGGCAACGATTGACTCGGCTACTGCCTGACATCCCGGACAGCACATCGCCCGGTTTTCCCCGAGCACGACGGCGCTAAAGCGACTGCCCGACGGGACGGGCAGGGCGCAGTGGTAGCATGGGATGGGTGTAGTGGTCATTGGGTCTTCAGCACGCAGGGTGGGAACACGGTACTTGTGGGAGCGGTGCTTGCCCGCGATAAGGCTGGACGCTATTTCGTCTTGAAATCGCGTCGGCCTTATCGCGGGCAAGCACCGCTCCCACAGAATCTGCGTCATCCAGTGGGACCGTGTTCAATTCTTCAAAGCTTCCGCTCCCTGAATCGCTTCATCCCCCAGCGCAAGATCTTTGTCGTGGCTGATCTGTTCTTCTTCAAACAGACGCCAGGTCTTGCCGTTTTCAACACCCAGCAGCTCTACAAAACGGCGTCCTTCGACTTTATCAGTCAGTTGCCCGATGTAGCGGTCAGGCTCCGAGCTGCTGCGGGTCAGGACGATCTTGCGATCCTTTTGCGGTTGCGTCGGGGAGATCAGGTTCAGCTCCAGGGTCTGCGGCCTGCTGTTGCCACTCAAACGCAGGTCCGCTTCGCCTGTGAGCTCATCCAGATGCACATTGGCGCGCAGCAATAGGTTCTGGGCCAGCAGTTCGCGATCCAGCGAGCGATTGATGCCTTTGCCCGCCTCGTAATAATTGTCATTGACCAGATTGTCAGGGTTATTCACCGCAATGGTCACCATGGTCAGTGACAGGGTCACTGAGCAGGTCAGGATGCCAATCAGGATCCAGGGCCAGATGTGTTTGTACCAAGGGCTTTGAGCGGTCGCGGTGGACATGGACAATTCTCTTTACGCCGTTTCTGACTAACGAACTTGCGGGCCGATGAACCGGCTTTTGGTTTCAGCATGAGTATCGCCGTCGATATCCTTGAGGATGAAAATCACCTCGTTGGTACTCGATGGCAGTTTTTCGGGAGCGCTGGACAGCTCCACCGGCATGCTGAAAATATCCCCGGCGGCCACTTTGAATTCACGGCGACCCTGCAATTTCAGATCCGGCAAGCCTGTAGCATCCAGTACATAGGTGTGATCGACCTGGTCTTTGTTCATGACCTTGAGGCTGTAGACGTTCTCGATCCGGCCTTCGGCGTTTTCCCGGTACAGCACGCGATCCTTGCTGACGTCAAAGCCGACCAGTGAGCGCATGAAGAATGCCGAGGTCAGCAAGCCGATCATGACCAGCAACACCGCCGCGTAACCGAGCAGTCGGGGTCTTAGCTTGTGCGTCACCTGGCCGGACAGGTTGTGCTCGGTGGTGTAGCTGATCAGGCCGCGCGGGTAGTTCATCTTGTCCATGATGCTGTCGCAGGCGTCGATACAGGCGGCGCAGCCGATGCACTCCACTTGCAGGCCATCGCGGATGTCGATGCCGGTGGGGCAGACCTGCACGCACATTGTGCAATCGATGCAGTCGCCCAGACCTTGCCTCTTGTAGTCCTGATCCTTTTTACGTGGGCCGCGTTTCTCGCCCCGGCGTGGGTCGTAGGAAACAATCAAAGTGTCCTTATCGAACATCACACTCTGAAAGCGCGCATAAGGGCACATGTAAATGCACACTTGCTCACGCAGCCAGCCTGCATTGCCGTAAGTCGCGAGGGTAAAAAAGCCGACCCAGAAATATGCCCAGCTGTCGGCCTGACCGGTGAATAGCTCGGTGATCAGGTCACGTATGGGGGAGAAGTAGCCGACGAAGGTCAGCCCGGTGATGAAACCGATCAACAGCCACAGGCTGTGTTTGGAGAATTTGCGCACGAATTTGTTGGCGCTCATGGGAGCTTTATCGAGTTTTATGCGCTGATTGCGGTCGCCCTCGGTGACCTTTTCGCACCACATGAAAATCCAGGTCCAGACACTTTGCGGGCAGGTGTAACCGCACCACACGCGGCCGGCGTAGACGGTGATGAAAAACAGACCGAACGCGCTGACGATCAGGATGCCCGAGAGCAGGATGAAATCCTGCGGCCAGAAGGTCGCACCAAAGATGTAGAACTTACGCTCCGGCAGATTCCACCACACCGCCTGATGCCCACCCCAGTTCAGCCAGACGGTACCGAAGTAAATCAGGAACAGCAGAGCACCACCGAGCATGCGCAGATTGCGGAACAGACCAGTGAACGCGCGGGTGTAGATCTTTTCTCGCGAGGCATAGAGGTCAACCGTCTGGTTGTCATTCTTGGGCGGCGGGGTGACGTTGACGACAGGAATGTTATTGCTCATCGGTGTGTCCCACGGCAGTGGAAAAATGCCTCAGTGGTCAGGAGCGTGGCGTTATGAAGGCAATGATACGCCTGCAGTCTTCGTTAATGGGGCGCGGCGAATCTTGGTGCAAACAGGTGTAAAGAGTACTGATTCGGATCAAATGACGTGCAGATGATGTGCAGGTGTTTGCGGTCTGCGCTTTTTCTGTGGGAGCCGGGCTTGCCCGCGATAAGGCAGGGTGTGATCTAAAATGAACCGCGTCCTGCCTTATCGCGGGCAAGCCCGGCTCCCACAGAGAATGCATTTCAATTCAGAGTTACATGTCTGCAAATTGAACTGACGCTATTCAGCCTTTTCCTCCCGCGACAAGCTATAAACATACGCCGCCAGAATATGCACTTTGTCATTGCCCTGAATCGCTTCCTGAGCAGGCATCTGGCCTTGACGGCCGTAGCGGATGGTTTGTTGCAGTTGTGCGTAGCTTGATCCATAGATGAACGCACCCGGATGTGTCAGATCCGGTGCACCCAACACCTGCATGCCTTTACCTTCCGGACCATGGCAGGCGACGCAGGTCGTGGCGAATATCTTTTGCCCGGCGACCGGATCAGCCTTGGCGTCTTCCGGTAACTTACGCCCATTGAGCGCGGTCACGATGTACGCCGAAACGTCACGTACGCCCTGTTCCTTGATTGCATCACCCCAGGCGGGCATGACCGCGTGGCGGCCGCCCATGATGGTGGCCTTGATGGTTTCGGGCTCGCCGCCCCAACGCCAGTCGGCATCGGTCAGGTTGGGAAAGCCATAAGCGCCTTTGGCGTCCGATCCATGACACACCGAGCAGTTTGACGCGAACAGGCGGCTGCCCATCTTCAGGGCCTGTGGATCCTTGGCGACTTCTTCGATGGGCATCGAAGCGAACTTGGCGAAGATCGGCCCGAAACGCGCCTCGGAGCGCGCCATTTCCTTTTCCCACTCGTGCACGCCTGTCCAGCCCGTCTGACCATCGGAGAACTCGATTTGCTTGTCGGTGTTCACGTAGCCGTAACCCGGCCAGAGGCCTTTCCAGTTACCGAGACCGGGATAAAGCACCAGATAGCCCAGCGCGAAAATGATCGTGCCGATAAACAGCATGAACCACCATTTGGGTAATGGGTTGTCGTATTCCTCGATACCGTCAAAGGAGTGGCCGACGGTTTCTTCCGTGGCTTCGTCGCGCTGGCCCTTGCGGGTCGAAAGCAGCAGCCAGGTCAGGGCGAAAATGGTGCCCAAAGTCAGAACCGTGACGTACAGACTCCAAAAAGTGCTCATTGCTTGCTCCTGGACGCTTTTTCCTGCTCAACCTTTTTGATGGCCTCGGGGTCGTCCGCGAAGGGCAGCAAGGTTGCGTCGTCAAACTCTGACTTGCGCCGGGGGCTGAACACCCAGAGCGCCAGTCCGATAAAGGCCACCATCACCACGAGTGTGCCAAGGCCACGAATCATCCCGATATCCATCAAGATCACCGTTTGCTTTTGATGAGGGTGCCAAGGCCTTGCAGATAGGCCACCAGTGCATCCATTTCAGTTTTGCCTTGCACGGCGGCCTGCGCTCCGGCGATGTCTTCGTCGGTGTAAGGCGTGCCCAAGGTGCGCAGGACTTCCATTTTTTTGGCGGTGTCCTTGCCGTCCAGGCGTTTCTCTACCAGCCAGGGGTAAGCAGGCATTTTTGATTCAGGAACTACGTTGCGCGGGTTATACAAATGCGCCCGATGCCAGTCATCCGAATAACGACCGCCGACTCGCGCCAGGTCAGGCCCGGTGCGTTTGGAACCCCACAGGAACGGATGGTCCCAGACGCTTTCGCCCGCCACCGAGTAGTGACCGTAGCGTTCGGTTTCCGCGCGGAACGGACGAATCATCTGTGAATGACAACCCACGCAGCCGTTGGCGATGTACACGTCGCGGCCTTCGACTTCCAGCGCGGAGCGTGGCTTCATGCCCTCTACCGGCTTGTTGGTGACGTCCTGAAAAAACAGGGGGACGATTTGCGTCAGGCCGCCGATGCTGACGGCGATAACCATGAAGAAGGCCAGCAGGCCAATGTTCTTCTCGAGTACTTCATGCTTCATCAGTGGGCCCCCACGACGGCGATTTGAGCCGCAGCTTCGGCCTCGGCCGGGTCTGAAGCGCGCACGGTGCGCCAGACGTTGTACGCCATGAACAGCATGCCGCTGGCAAAGAATGCGCCGCCGATCATGCGCACGATGTAACCGGGATGGCTCGCCTGCAGCGCCTCGACGAACGAGTAAGTCAGCGTGCCGTCGTCATTGATCGCTCGCCACATCAGGCCTTGGGTGATGCCATTGACCCACATCGAGGCGATGTACAGCACGGTGCCGATAGTCGCCAGCCAGAAGTGGGCATTGATCAGGCCGATGCTGTGCATCTGCGGTCGGCCAAACACTTTGGGGATCATGTGATACGTCGCGCCGATGGAAATCATCGCCACCCAACCCAATGCGCCAGCATGCACGTGACCGATGGTCCAGTCGGTGTAGTGCGACAAGGCGTTCACCGTCTTGATGGCCATCATTGGACCTTCAAAGGTCGACATGCCATAGAAGGCGAGCGACACCACCAGAAAACGCAGGATCGGGTCAGTGCGCAACTTATGCCAGGCGCCGGAGAGGGTCATCATGCCGTTGATCATCCCGCCCCAGCTTGGCGCCAGGAGAATGATCGACATCACCATGCCCAGCGACTGTGCCCAGTCGGGCAGGGCGGTGTAGTGCAAATGGTGCGGGCCCGCCCAGATGTACAGGGTGATCAGTGCCCAGAAATGCACGATGGACAGGCGATACGAATAGATCGGCCGCTCAGCCTGCTTGGGCACGAAGTAATACATCATGCCGAGGAAGCCGGTGGTCAGGAAGAAACCCACCGCGTTGTGGCCGTACCACCACTGAATCATCGCGTCGGTAGCACCCGCATAGGCGGAGTAGGACTTGAACAGGCTGACCGGCAGCGAGATGTGGTTGACGATGTGCAGCATCGCGGTGACGACGATGAACGCACCGTAGAACCAGTTGCCGACATAGATGTGTTTGGTCTTGCGCTTGACGATGGTGCCGAAGAACACCGCGCCGTAGGTCACCCAGACAATCGCCAGCAGAATAGCGATCGGCCATTCCAGTTCAGCGTATTCCTTGGTGGTTGTGTAACCCATTGGCAAGGTGATGATGGCGCTGACGATGACCGCTTGCCAGCCCCAGAATGAGAACGCGGCCATGCCATCGGAAATCAGCCGGGTCTGGCAAGTGCGTTGCACCACGTAATAAGACGTCCCGAAGAGCGCACAGCCGCCGAACGCGAAGATCACCAGGTTGGTGTGCAGCGGCCGCAAGCGTCCGAAGCTGGTCCATTCCAGACCCAGGTTCAGCTCCGGCCAGACCAGTTGAGCGGCGATGAATACGCCAAGCCCCATGCCGAGGATGCCCCAGACCACCGTCATGACGGCGAACTGGCGGACCACTTTATAGTTATAAGCGGTCGGACTGATTGCTGTGCTCATTATCAGGTTCCACGGTTCGACTATTTAATTTATTAGTATGAAAAACCGACGCAGGCATGCTCTGCGGCCGTTTCAGGCAAATTCCGACGCGCAGCGTAAAGGAAAAACCTGTCCCGGTGGACAGAAAGTTACTGGAGGTTACAGGACGGGTGAAGTCGACGGCGTGAGTGGCGGACATTTGCAGCATGCCTGGCAGTAGATGAACAACCCTGGTTCATCAGGTTATTGAGCGTCTGCGGAGCACGAATGTCGGACACGTTCCTTTCACTGGGCCTGTGGCCAGCCATCGCCAGTCCACTAACGAGCAAGCTTAGTCCCGAAAGGCTGGGGAGGAAAGGATGGTGCTCCTGACTGACCGCAATCACAGAGTTTGCAGGAGCTGCCGAAGGCTGAGATGGCGTTGTGACAGGGGGGCAGCAAATAAAAGGGACCACCGCACCCTGTTGCAGGGTGCGGCGTTGAAGGGGTCCACAGTGCTGCTCTTTTTGCTACTGCGCCGCTTTACTCTTGTCGACGAGTTGATCAGGACCCTTCGACAGGCTGTAAACATAAGCGGCCAGCAGCTGTACTTTGTCATTGCCCAATAAATCGGCCTGAGCAGGCATATGACCTTGGCGACCAAGACGAATGGTCTGCTGCAACTGAGCCAGGCCAGTGCCGTAGATGAAACCGCCCGGCTGTGTGAGGTTTGGAGCGCCCATTGCTGCGGTGCCTTTACCCGTTGCGCCATGACAGGCTACACAGGTGGAGCTGAACACTTGCTGTCCGGCAGCCAGATCTGCCTTGTCGTCAGCGGGTAGCGGCAGCCCCGCCAGTGAGTGACGCACATAGGCTGCGACGTTTTTCACGCCGTCTTCGCCGATGATCGTGCCCCATGCCGGCATCGCTGCGACCCGACCCGCCATGATGGTGGCTTTGATGGTTTCGGCATTGCCTCCCCAGCGCCAATCGTTGTCGGTGAGGTTAGGGAAGCCGTAAGCACCTTTGGCGTCCGAGCCATGGCAAACCGAGCAATTGGAGGCAAACAGGCGGCCACCCATTTGCAGCGCTTGCGGATCTTTGGCGACTTCTTCCACCGGCATGGCTGCGAATTTGGCGAAGATTGGTCCGAATCGCGCGTCAGCCTTGTCCATTTCCTTCTGCCACTCGTTGACGCCGGTCCAGCCGTTTTCATAGCCGGGCGCGATGCCTTTCCAGTTGCCCAGTCCCGGATACAGGATCAGGTAACCCACCGCGAACACCAGCGTGCCCGCGAACAGCATGAACCACCACTTGGGCAGCGGATTGTCATACTCCTCGATGCCATCGAAGCTGTGGCCCATGGTCTGGTCGGTACTGCCCTTGGTTTCACCCCTGCGGGTGCCGATCAATAGCCAGGTCAGGCCGATCAGGCTGCCAATGGTCAGCACGCAAATATAGGTGCTCCAGAAGGTGGTCATGGCTGGTTACTCCGGGCGACAGGCTGATCTTTTGAAAGTTGTTCGATAACAGGTGGCGGCAATGGCTCGTCAGCAAAGGGTGCCAGGCGGGCTTCGTCGAATTCGGCGTTGCGTTTACTGCTGAACACCCAAAGCGACAGGCCGATGAATGCGATGGCAACTATCAGCGTTCCGAGGCCGCGTAGATCCTGAATATCCATGGCTCACCTCTTGCTCTTAATGGCAGTGCCGAGCACTTGCAGATAGGAAACCAGAGCGTCCATCTCGGTCTTGCCTTTGAGGGAAGCAACTGCGCCGCTGACATCGTCATCGGTGTAAGGCACGCCCAATGTACGCATCGCCTTGATCTTGGCTTCGGTGTGGCTGCTGTCGACTTTCTGGGTGACCAGCCATGGATAGGCCGGCATTTTTGATTCCGGCACGACGTTGCGCGGGTTGTACAAGTGCGCGCGATGCCAGTCATCCGAGTAGCGTGCTCCAACCCGGGCGAGGTCCGGTCCGGTGCGCTTGGAGCCCCAGAGGAACGGGTGATCCCAGACGCTTTCGCCCGCCACCGAATAGTGGCCGTAGCGTTCTGTTTCAGCGCGGAACGGGCGGATCATCTGCGAGTGGCAACCCACGCATCCTTCGCGGATATAAATGTCGCGACCTTCCAGTTGCAGCGCGGTGTAGGGTTTCATGCCCTCAACCGGCTTGTTGGTCACGTCCTGAAAGAACAGCGGGACGATCTGGGTCAGCCCGCCGATGCTGACGGCGAGTACCATCAGGATCATCAACAGGCCGACGTTTTTCTCGATCGTTTCATGTGTCATGGCGTGTTTCATAGCAAGTTCCTCAGGCCATCTGCGCGGCGGCGGCAGCTTCGACGGGGTTGGAGGCCCGGACGGTGCGCCAAGTGTTGTAGGCCATCAGCAACATGCCCAGCAGGAAGATCGCGCCGCCTGCCAGGCGCACGATGAATCCGGGATGGCTGGCCACCAGTGCTTCGACGAAGGAGTAGGTCAAGGTGCCGTCTTCGTTGATTGCCCGCCACATCAGGCCTTGAGTAATGCCGTTGACCCACATCGAGGCGATGTAGAGCACGGTGCCAATCGTGGCGAGCCAGAAGTGCGCATTGATCAGGCCGATGCTGTGCATCTGCGGGCGGCCGAAGACTTTCGGGATCATGTGGTACAGCGCACCGATGGAGATCATTGCCACCCAGCCCAGAGCACCGGCGTGAACGTGGCCGATGGTCCAGTCGGTGTAGTGGGAGAGAGCATTGACGGTCTTGATCGCCATCATCGGACCTTCAAAGGTCGACATGCCGTAGAACGCCAGCGATACCACCAGAAAGCGCAGCACCGGGTCGCTACGCAACTTATGCCAGGCGCCTGAAAGGGTCATCATGCCGTTGATCATGCCGCCCCAGCTTGGCGCGAGCAGAATCAGAGACATAACCATGCCCAGCGATTGCGCCCAGTCCGGCAGCGCGGTGTAGTGCAAATGGTGTGGCCCGGCCCAGATGTACAGGGTGATCAGTGCCCAGAAGTGCACGATGGACAGACGATAGGAATACACCGGACGTTCGGCCTGTTTCGGCACGAAGTAGTACATCATTCCCAGAAAGCCTGCCGTCAGGAAGAAACCCACCGCGTTGTGGCCGTACCACCACTGCACCATGGCATCGGTTGCGCCGGAATACAGCGAGTAGGACTTGGTCAGGCTGACCGGCAGTTCCAGGTTATTGACGATGTGCAGCACGGCAACGGTGAGGATGAATGCGCCGAAGAACCAGTTGCCGACATAGATATGCTTGGTGTTGCGTTTGGCCACGGTGCCAAAGAACACGATGGCGTAGGCCACCCAGACAATAGTGATCAGAATGTCGATGGGCCATTCCAGCTCGGCGTACTCTTTGGAACTGGTGTAACCCAGCGGCAAGGTAATTGCCGCCAGCAGAATCACCAGTTGCCAGCCCCAGAAGGTGAACGCCGCCAGTTTTGGCAGGAATAGTTGAGTCTGACAGGTACGCTGAACCGAGTAATAAGAGCTGGCAAACAGCGCGCAGCCGCCGAAGGCGAAAATCACCGCATTGGTGTGCAGCGGGCGCAAGCGACCAAAGCTCGTCCAGGGAAGATCGAAGTTGAGTTCAGGCCAGACCAGTTGGGCGGCAAGAAAGACGCCGAGGCCCATCCCGACAATCCCCCAGATCACCGTCATAATGACGAACTGGCGGACCACCTGATAGTTGTAGGCGGTACTGTTAGTAGTGTTCATTTAGTTGTAATTCCCATCCAGCTAGGTCGGGGCGCTACGCGCAGGTTTAGCTCTGGTTATTGGCAGACTCATCAAAAGCGAGGCAAGCATGAGCACTGGGCAAAATGCCTGTATTGACGAAGATCAATGCGCGCAACTGGCAAAAGAACACGGCTGGTTATGGAATCCGGCGCTTAAAGAGCAGCAGGGCAAGCACCACGGCGCTGCGGCGACATTGATCCTGGCGCATGGGGCGGGTGCGCCGATGGACAGCGACTTCATGAGCGATATGGCGGCGCGCCTTGCTGCCAAAGGCGTCAACGTGTTGCGCTTCGAGTTTCCCTACATGGCGCAGCGCCGGGTCGACGGACGTCGTCGACCGCCTAATCCGCAGGCGCAACTATTGGACTGCTGGCGTCAGGTGTATGCCGCTGTGCGACCTCATGTCACGGGAAGTCTGGCCATTGGCGGCAAGTCCATGGGCGGACGTATGGCCAGCCTGATTGCCGATGAACTGCAAGTGGACGCATTGGTGTGTCTGGGTTATCCGTTCTATGCGGCAGGCAAACCCGAAAAGCCCCGGGTTGCGCACCTCGCTGATTTGCACGCGCGGACGTTGATCGTGCAGGGCGAGCGCGATGCGCTGGGTAATAAGGAGGCCGTCGAGGGTTACACGCTGTCCCCCGCAATCGACATGCTGTGGATTCCGGCCGCCAACCATGACCTCAAACCCCTGAAGTCGGCAGGTATCAGCTATGACGAGTGTCTGGCCAACACCGCGAGTCGTATCGTCGAGCTGTTGAGTTAAGCCGGTTGGCAGTGCAGATCGAATTCACCGTCAGTCACGGCGAAATCGACCGCCGAGATGCTGAAGCCGAACTTTCCTTTAAGGCATTTAGTGCTGACATCGACTTCAAGCAGAGTCAGGTGTCCGGCCTGGATATGCCCCGAGTGATAAATGATGTTCTGGCTGTTCGGGGCCTGGTTGTAGACCACCTTGATCTGCTCACTGGCGAGCAGATCATGGGTGCCCAGAGGAAGGTCCAGATCAAAAAACAGACCAATACTGGCTTGCTTGCGTCCGACCCTGCCAGCGGCGATCACCTTCCAGATCCATTGCCGGGGCACCGCCGACAGCTCGGGGCGCAAGGTCAGACAGGCCAGCAGGGATGACACCGTCAAAGGTTGTTGATTGATCAGGGCCTGAAAATTGCCCACGCAGGTCGGCGGGTTAATCCGCGGTTTACGAGACATTGCGGAAGCGCTCATGGACGTGCTCCTTGCTGAGCAGCTATGCGGGGTGGGGATGAAGGGCATCGCACGGCGTGCGATGCCCTGAGAATGCGTTGATCTGTGAGCGTGCTAGTCGGCGTCGCGTATCAGCGAATGCACACGCCCAGGCTGATGCTGTGCTCAAGCACCTTAAAATTCGCGCCAGTTACCAGGTTTTTGATCAGGTACCACTTCATGCCGACCAGATTCTGCGCCGCCACCGTGGACGACCAGTACAGCGCATTACCCATAGGCCAGCGATTGCCGTAGGTGTTGAAGATCTGGTTCAGCTCGTCAACCGACGGGATGCGCGCGCCCTTACCCGCAGCCGCCGCAGTCATCTGTGCATATTTGCCAGAGCCCAGTCCCATGCATTGAATGACGCCACTGACCGTAACCGGGTAGCTTTTGGTTTCGCCGAGTGCATCGGTCACCGAAATGCTTGCAGTGCCGTTGCCACGTACCGAAGTCAGCCCGTTCTCATCCACATGAGCGATCAAGGCATCACTGGAGCGGTAGACATAAGGTGCCTGCCCGCCGCTGGCAATGCGCCGCACCGTGGTACCCGCCGGGAAAGTCGGCAACACATCCGGGCTGCCCGGAATCAGATAAATCTTGCCGCTCAGGCTTACAGGCGACGTGTCGAAGTTCATGCCCTGTTGAACCCGTAGCCATAGCGGCGCTGAAACCACCGCCGTCCCGGCCCGCGTCACGGTATAGGTCACGCTCGCCGAGCTGCCGATACTCTGGGTAATAAAGGCTTTGGGAATGCTGAACTGCAACTGTGCATTGCCTCCGATCACCTGCGCAGGTGTGTCGTAGCGGGTTGCGCCTTCCCAGGTGGCCACCACACTGTCGCCGCTGCTCATATCTGCGTAACTCACTCGCACCGTGGCACCGGACTCGGGGATATGCGAAGGGGTGAGCAGGCCGTCAGGGCCGACTGTGTCCATGGTTGGGGCGGGGAGGCGGGTGGGGGCTCCCTGGATTTTCAGCAATAAGGTTCCCGAAGTCTGTGCACTGCCGTTGGCGCGCAGAACATCATAAGAGATCGACACTGTCTGCCCTTTATTTGCCTCGACCAAGGTGGCCGAGAACAGCATCTCCAGGTCCTTGCCTGCGTCGGCATCGGTAATCGTCTTTTCCTTGCTATCGCTTGCGTTGGGGCCGCGCCACTGCACTTCAACCCGATCACCGCGCGCCAGCTGCGCAAAGGTACTTACGACAACCGTCGCGCCCTGCGTTGCGTTCACCGGATCAAGCGTATCGCCATTGGCTTCCTTCACCACCGGCAACGGCAGCTCAGGCAATACCCGAAGTTGCAGCTTGACCTTTACCGCCTGGGCATTCGCCGAAAGATTGCCCGCCAGATCGGTCACGCTATAGAAGACCGGTGCTTCGATATCACCAATGTTCTCCAGAAACTCCCGAGAGAAATCCACCATGACCCGCTGCAGGCCCATGTCATCCCGGCCGACGATTGCCACAGGCCCTTCGACAGTGCCCCAGTAAGTGCGGATCACATCACCCTCTTTCATGTCGCCATAGCTTGCGATCTTTCCGGGCAATTTGTTTCCCAAGGCCTCCAGTTCGGCTGAAGTCAGGCCGTTCTGGATTGCGACCGGGAAGATGATGGGGGCGAGGAGGGGATTGCCGGGGGCGGTGCGGTCGATTTCAATCAGGGTTGTGAACGAATCGTCAGTGAGTTCGCTAAATGGATTTTTGGTTCTGTAACCGACGTTATGTAGACCTTCACTCAATAGTGCAGCGGGGATTTCAAGCGTCAAGAGCTCCCCCGGCTGCTCATCACGGATTAATTTTTCCGGGCCGATGAGCATGTCATCAAACAGAAGTTGATAAGTAAACTGAGGGCGCGCTGCAGTCCATACATATAACTCTACCAATAGCGGTTTGGTCAGATGCTCGATAGGGATGATCCCATTATTAAGTGCGCTAGGTACAGACGGCGCATCAAGTTCTGGTGAGGGAATATCTTTTTGATTAAGCATGACTTTTTCCTTGTCGTATCTGCCAGATGCTACGGACCATTAGGCCCGCAGCGTTTATATTTTATCGAAACGTGCAAGTCAGCTCGGCTGAGTCGAGCATGTGAACAGGTGCGCGCGTCACAGTGGAGTTCACTGCACTTTGATTGCTGCCTGGCGGTGGTTCTACTTTTATACTGGCTTCTGCAAAGCCCGTGCAGATCATTCTCAAGTTTCTGTAGGGAACGGTGAATGTGTAACCTTCAATAATGTCAAACTCATCCAGCTCCCGTGCGGCCGTGTAATTCGATGCTTCAATTGGATTGTTGTCGTCATCAAATCCTTTGAATGTCAATGTGACTTTCTGATCCTTGGCAATATTCATATAAGGCATTATTGTCAGATCAGCGCCATTGGGGTTCAAGACGGGGGCAATATAGCCTCCAGAATTGAGTTTGAATGGTGGCCCCTCTAGTCCGTCTGGCCCACCCGGTAGTTCTTCTCTGGATCGGACAACTACCGTCTGCGGCGGAGCTTTCGCAGGATTTGGGTTACCGGTTCGTACCAAGGTGAAATACACTGGTATTTCAGCGCCCGTGCCTTGAAGTTTAAGAATTCCATTGTCAATAGGGATCACCAGATCCTTCTCCGCACTCACGTCGGTAGCTTTAATTTGATACCACTGACGTTTTTGTTGATCGCCCCAGTAAAGATTCAAATCGTCGCTTACCTGAAAGTCGCTGTTCCAGGTCACGATGCCACGACCGTTAAGTTCGTAGTCATCCTCGTCAATAAAGTTGTCGGTGGTATTTGGATTCTCAATACTGGTTCCTTGTACCGTCAGGGCTGTCAGAGGACTCGTCACAGGCAGTGTCAGGAACACATCAACAGTGCTTATAAGCGAGGTGCCGACGACTTCATTTTGTCGGGATACCTCATAAGAGACCTTCACCTCACCAGGAGGTAGCGCGTTAATGGTTTCAAATGGCACGCGCAGAGAAAGAACAATATCTTCGTCTTCATTGCCTGGCGGTAATGACACGGGGAGCATAGGGTTGCTCTCTCCCCAGAAAAGCCGAATCTGATCCAGCGCGCTGGCATTGTCGTATTGAGGAATATCGACCTTCACTCCAACCAGTGCCTCCGCGTGGTCAATCAGATTACCCAGCGTTGGGTCAATGATTGGGGCGGGATAGTCCGATGGAATTTCCTGTAGTCTCAAGACAACGGGAACCGGATTGGATTCGATTGACATGTTCCCGGCCCGGTCACGCACACGGTAGGTGACAAGCTGCTCCTGTTCACCCAGACTTTCCAGAAAACTCTTGGTGAATGTCACAGAAACTCGATTGAGTCCCATGTCATCCTCATCGACATCTACGCTCGGTCCTGGGGTGTCACCCCACATTGTCTGGATACGGTCGTGTTTAGCCATGCCGGTGTAGCCGGCAATATGCGCCTCCAGCCTGCCTCCCAGTTGTGCGAGTTCGGCAGCGGTTAGGCCGTTCTGCACTTCCGGAGGAAATTGAATCTGGCTCAACTCCGGGGAGCCCGGTGGGGTTTTATCAATAACCACCATGTAGGGGAATGAGCGGTTTGCTATCTGACTCAACGGGTTGTAAGTTCTGTATTGCAGCATGTGGACACCTTCATCCAACAGGCTGACTGGGATTTGTAGTGTGAGAAGGTCGCCCGGTTGCTCATCTTCAATTGGCACTTCTTCGCCGTAAGGCGCGGAGTCCCAAACTAGCTGATAGGTATACCCAGGGCGGCCACCCGGCCAGACTTTCAGTGTAACGGTTACGGGATTTTCCAGTTCGGAGATCGGCAGTAAGCCTGGAGTGTCCTCGTCATGAAAGGCGACGGGCACGTCTGGCTTCTCGTGAACAACCGTTTCCTGTTTTGTTTTTCGACGCTGCGGGATGATGAGCGGTTTTCTCTGTGTGGCTTTCATTTTTAATGCTCTTGTAAATATTATTTAAAGATGATGGAGCTCCGTTAGACGGTGCGCTCCTGATGTAATAACTTGGAAGCTTTATTGCGACGTTAGCGTCGTCGCTTGATTTCAAGTTACAGCGGAAGTAATCGTTTTTTTAGCGGGGCGTCAACCGAAGGCGGTAGATAATTCTTACCTTTCCTGGATTTTCCGAAATTTCCTACAAAATCCCGATGTATGTAGGAAATAAGCTCATTGTTCTAGGAGTTTTCCTACTATTATCTGCTGGTGCTGGACGTTAATCTCATGATTAAGTCGAGAAGAATGCGTCTTCTGTTAATCGGGAGGCGAACTTGTGTTGTACGAAATACGCTTTGGGCAAGCACGTTTAGGGCGTGTTGCCGTGATTTTGTTTACTGGGATTACGCCCGTTACGGGAGTGTGGGCGGCTCAGTTAACTCCGTCCCATGAGCAACATATAACTACTAATTCGCAGGGGGTTTTTATCGGGCCTGAATTGATAAAAACAATACCGGTCGACGGTGTGGTTAAGACGGTGGATGCTTCTACCCCGGTAGATTCTTATCACGTCACTCGAGGTGGCGTTCTCAACGTTATTAACGGTGGCGTGATTGATGCTGTTGTCGTTAAGAATTCAGCCATCAACGTCAATGGTGGGGTGGTGAATGCAGGAATTGCAGCTCACCTCAGTGAGGTGACCATTGAACGATCAGTTGTTCGTAATGAAACAGGGTATGCATTAACTTTTGGGGGTCGCGGTACTGAGGCTACCTTGCGTTCCAGTAAGTTTTCAGGGCTAGGTCAGGGGATAAGTTTAGGCGCAAACAGCTCTTTAAAAATTGCTGACAGCCGTGTCTACGGTACTAAATCGGTGGAGAACAGAGGCCTCGGTATCGATGTCGTGGGGGCAACCTTGCTGGTGTCCGAAAATAGTCATGTGCGCGGTCAGTACACCGGAATAAATGTGGCACTTGCTCTAGACCCCTCAGCCACTCCATTTCAACCCCTAAGCACAGTAGTCATTGACGGTTCTGTTGTGGAGGGTGTCGAGGGCCCGGCCATTAGTGTTGGCCCCGGGGAGGTAGGGAGTGAGGGCGCGATTGCCGATATCACCATTCAGAATAAATCCACGCTGCTGTCCGGTAATGGCAACTTGTTGGAAGCCGATAATCTGAGCACCGTGAATTTAGTCGTCGACAACAGCGTCCTCAACGGCAACCTCGTTGCTGAAAATACCAGCACCCTGAATATCACCCTGCAACGCAACGCCCAACTGACCGGCAATATCATCAACAGCGATAAGCTGGAGATCATCTCCGGGGCGAGCTGGACGCTGGCCGATAGCAATCAGGTAAAGTCACTAGCGATAAGGGGCGGGCGTGTGAGTTTTGGTGAGGGGGCGTTCAAGACGCTTACCCTGGGTGAGCTTTCGGGTCGCGGGAACTTTGACATGCGGGTCAATCCGGATGACCTCCAGGGCGATTTATTGCGTGTTGAGGGGCTGGCTACCGGTAGTCATGGCCTGCACCTGAAAAACACCGGCGTTGAGGTGGTCGACCCCGACATGCAGCGATTGCTGCTGGTGGACACCGAGGGTGGCGATGCCCAATTCAGTCTTGTGGGCGGACGCGCGGATCTGGGGGTGTACTCCTATGAACTGGAGCAGCAAGGCGATGACTGGTTTATCGTTGGCTCGGGCCGGGGCATCAGCCCGTCAACTCAAAGTGTACTGGCGCTGTTCAATGCGGCACCGAACATCTGGAACAGTGAGTTGAGCACCTTGCGTAATCGCATGGGCGAGGTGCGCGGCCATGAGCAGGGTGGCGGCTGGATGCGCGCTTATGGCAGCCGATTTAACACCAGCACGGGCGACGGGGTTGAGTATCGAAACAATCAGAGTGGCCTGACCTTGGGGGCTGACGTTCCGCTGCCAGTGAGCATCGGGCAGTTGTCATTGGGCTTGATGGCCGGGTACAGCAAAAACGATCTGTCGATTGGGCAGGGTACCAGTGGCAAGATCGGCAGTTACTATGTCGGCGGTTACGGTACCTGGTTGCTGGACGACGGCTATTACCTGGACGCTGTGCTCAAGCTCAACCGGTTCCGCAACGAATCCAAAGTGGCGATGAGTGATGGCGCCAAGGCCAAGGGTAATTACCAGAGCACCGGTCTCGGAGGCTCGCTGGAGTTCGGCAGAAACATTCGCTTTGCCGAGGGTTATTTCATTGAACCCTATGCGCAGTTTTCCAGCGTGTGGGTTAAAGGTGACAGCTATGCGCTGGATAACGGTATGCAGGCTCGCAATAACCAGACTCAATCGGTACAGGCCAAGGTCGGGGCATCGGCAGGGCGCAGCATCCCCCTCAAGGATGGCGGTGTGGTTCGACCTTACCTGCGGTTGGCGGCTGCTCAGGAGTTTTCCCGAGATAACGAGGTCAAGGTCAACTCCACGCGTTTCGACAACGAGTTGTCCGGCTCCCGGGCGGAAGTGGGGGCGGGGATTTCGGTGTCCTTTGCTGAGCGTCTGCAATTGCATGCCGATTTCGATTACATGAACGGCAAGCGGGTCGATCAGCCATGGGGCGCGAATGTGGGTTTGAATTTCGCGTTTTGATCGGCAGTGTTTGAGAGTGCTTGATATGGCCTGACTCTGCTGGAGCGGAGTCACGTCCCTGTATTACCCCCGGCGAGCAATCGTCGGGGGTTTTATTTTTATGGCATCTCAGGCCGCATCTGTCGGACTGCCCCGTTGTTTTCTTTGTTTGAGAGGTGCCGGCTCGCGATTGACCGTGACGCGTACTGCCGGAGAGGTGCCAATCAGATACTGATCGCGATGAACCTCGTAGTAAACGTCCACCAGACCATACTGCAGGTGAGCGATGAGTTCGTAGCTGACACACAGGACGCGTACTGTGCTGTCCTTGGTGATGGTTCGTAAGTGAATCTGCGTCGAGGATTTGTTCTGGCCCCAATAGAACATCAGAATATCGCCGAGGCGCATTTTGTCCGAGCCGGGAATATTGACATCGACACCGGCGTGAGCCTGTTCGTAGGTCACGGTATTAGGCTTGACGTGCGACAGCTTGGGGGCTTTCAAATGCCGGGAAATATTCAGCTCGGGGTGCTGTATTGACACAGTGGAGTCCGTAACTTCAGGAGGTGGGTTGATGGGTACAATTTTTAATTTCAAGGGGTGGCCCGATTCAGTTAGAGAGGGGGGAACACTGTACGGGTCTACGATAACCGTTGGATTTAATGGTGCTGTAACGGTGAACTCTTTGTTCATCTTGTTTCGTCCTGAATGACAGATGGGTTTCAATGGTTATCTGCTTGCGGCTGGGCCTCCATGGCATTCGTGGTGTATTAGAGTGTGTTGCGTTTGTAAGGTCAAGTCGGACGATTCTGAATAACAGCTAATACCGTTCGGAGTAATGGCAATTGTTTGTGTTTTGTGAAGTGTGTTCTTGGGTGTGGAAATTTCATGCGAACTGGTAATAAAAATCCCGCACGCAAATGCGTGCAGGATTTTTGTTTTCCTATTCAAGTGAGGGATGCGTGTTTTATTAATGTTGCATTGTCAGCTCAACTGACTGCGCCAGAATAGAGCGGTTACCTGCCCGGTCCGTTACGTGGTAAGTAATATTTATCCTATCGCTGAACAAGCCTTCGAGAAATTCCTTGGAGAATGAAATTTCGACGGGGTTGGTAGTGAGGTTTTTTGGCAGCACACGATAGGCAGGGCCTTGAGCCCCATTGCAGACGGTCTGGATCACGTCGCCAGGTTCCATGCCTGCGTAGCTTGGGACTCGGGCTTTGAAGTATTCGCCAAAGCTGACATTGGCTACTATTACAGGCGCGAGTAGGCAGGCGCCAGGAGCTGTAAGGTCCACGATCAAAGACGTTGCTTTAGAATTGGTTCTGATCAGGCTATTAGGGTTTTCGGTTATGTAATAGAGGCTGTATACCCCCTCCTTATTCAGAACATTTGGGTCCATATCGATTGATATTGTATCGCCGACACTGATGTCTGGTGTCATGGTCCAGGTCCGCGCTGCGAACGAATCTCCTATCATTAGCTGCGCTGTATATCCCGGCCTGATACCCTCCCATGCCTTGAACTCGACGCGTATAAGATTGTTCAGGTCGGCTGTCCGAATCAGTCCATCAGTAGGGTCTGCTGATGGAACGCTTGGCGCAGGAAAGTAGCCGATTTTTTTTGAAATGGTGTTCATTTTTTTGGATACTCCAGATCACGCTTCCAATTCAGCGCAATCATAAATAGATTAGGTGTTCAGAGCCCATCCCTAATAATTTCTACTTATGCAGTAGATGTCTATGTAAGTTGAGGTCTAAAAATCAACTAATCGGAACCCGTTCTGACTGTCAACGCTGCGCACCACAAAACCCTACTCAATACCCCTTATCTATTTACTTTCAGAAGTTGCCTACAAAGTACTTCATTAACTTTGTAGTCCGGAGTCATCGCTTTACGCTGCAATAGCCAATAAAAAACCCCGCCAGAACACGCCTGCCGGGGTTTCGATAAAGCAGATTAATCAACGGTTGAAACGTTCCACCAGCGAGTACTGCGAGTTGGCGGTATCGGTCAGTTCGCCACTCAGGGCGGCCGAGCGTTGTGCTTCATCGGAGGTCTGGTCGGCAAGGTCTGCGATGGTGGCGATGTTGCGGCTAATCTCTTCGGCGACCGAGCTTTGCTCCTCGGTGGCGGCGGCGATCTGGGTGGTCATGTCGGTGATGTTGGCGACCGCTTCGCTGATGCCGATCAGGGCTTCGTCAGCTTCCAGAACCTTGGCGACACCTTCTTCCGCCTGACGATGGCCGGTGTTCATGGTTTGCACGGCAGCGTTGGCCGTGCTCTGCAGTTTGGCGATCAGGCTGTGGATCTGTCCGGTGGATTCGGTGGTGCGCTGCGCCAGTTGGCGAACTTCATCAGCTACCACGGCGAAGCCGCGACCCATTTCCCCGGCACGCGCCGCTTCGATGGCGGCATTGAGCGCCAGCAGGTTGGTCTGGTCGGCGATGCCCTTGATCACATCGACGACGCCGCCGATTTCATTGCTGTCTTGAGCCAGTTGGGTAACCGTCAGGCCGGTTTCGCCAACAGCCCTCGACAGCCGTTGAATGGCTTCGCGGGTTTCCCCGGCGATATCGCGGCCGCGACGAGTCAACTGGTTGGCTTGCTGAGTGGCGTCAGCAGTGCGCTGCACGTGGCTGGCGACTTCCTGGGTCGTGTTGGCCATCTGATTGATGGCGGTGGCGACTTGTTCAGTCTCGACGCGCTGACGTTCCAGGCCGCTGGAGCTAGAGTTAGCGAGGCTGTTGGACTGGCGCGCCTGCCCGGTCAGTTGCTCGGCAGTATCCTGCAAGCGCGTCAGGCAGGTTTTCAAACGCGCTTCCTGGCTAAGGATCGACATTTCCAGGCGGGCCTGCGGGCCACGGCTATCGGTGTACATCTGGGCAATCAGCGGATCGGAAGTGGTCTGTTCGGCCAGACGCAGCAAGCGCTTGATGCCACGCTGTTGCCAGGTCAGGCCCAGCAGGCCCAAAGGCACCGACAAACCTGCAGCGAGAGCAAAGCCCCAACTGGTGTTAAGCCATACGCCGATCAGGAAACTGAGCTGGCTGACCAGAATGAACGGCAGCCAGTCCTGCAGCACCGGCAGCCATTTGTCGCGGTTTGGAATCGCTGATTTGCCATTGTTAAGGCGGCTATACAGCGCTTCGGCGCGTTTGATCTGTTCCGCAGTCGGTTTGACCCGCACCGATTCGAACCCTACAACTTTCTGGTTTTCGAACATCGGCGTTACGTAGGCGTTGACCCAGTAATGGTCACCATTTTTACTGCGGTTTTTGACGATGCCCATCCACGGCAGGCCTTGCTTGAGCGTGCTCCACATATGCTCGAAAACCGCTGGCGGCACGTCGGGGTGGCGAACGGTATTGTGGGGCGCATTGAGCAGTTCTTCCCGAGAGAAACCACTGATTTCGACGAAGGCGTCGTTGCAGTAAGTGATCACGCCACGGGCGTCTGTAGTGGAAATCAAACGCTGTTGTGCAGGAAATGTCCGTTCGCGTTGAGTGATGGGCTGGTTATTACGCATGAGCTGTCCGATCCGCTGGGGCTTTGTGACGTTATCGACAAAAATACCCAATTGTTGAGCTGATTTACGAAATGACTGGCTAGTCATTGACGCCAATCGTTTACTCAGCGATCAAACATCGGGTATGCGAACAGGCTGAAGTGCACCAGATTCAAACCGAAATGGGTCGCCACTGCTGCCTGCAAACCGCCAAAGCGGTAGGCAAGACCGTAGCCCATGCCGGCGATTCCCGCGAGCAGCGCCCATTGCCATCCGCCACCCAGATGAGCCAGGCCGAACAGCAACGATGCTATACAGAGCGCCAGCGCGGAGGCGTAGGGCAGACGCTGGAGCAGGCGTTGCAGCCCACCTTGCAGATAAACACGAAAGAACAGTTCTTCGGTCAGGGTGACCAGCAGCAGGTTGTTCAGCAACCACAACGTACTTTGTGCCGGCCACTTGGGAGACCAGCCGGTAACGCCCAGCAGCACCGCCAATGTCATGCACACCGCACTGGTGCCGAGCAGGGTCAGCACTGCGGTCTTCAATGCCTGCTGCGCAGGGATCGCTGGCAACAACCATGGGCAGACCAATAAGACCCAGAAGCCTGTCAGCGGTTTGTCCAGATTGAAGTACATCGAAAACGGAGCCGCTTCGGGCGAGAAGCGCTGAGCTGCGATGACCCGCTCACTAAAAAAGCCGGGAAGCCAGTGGATGGCCAGCGCCAGCGCCAGGATTATAAACAGCCCATGACCGAAGCAAATCACCACTCGTTGACTGGACTGCGTTACGCAGATACCCGCCATGACCAGCAGGCCGAAAGTCACTGCTGCAGGCAGGCTGAGGTAGCCAAAGCTCAGGGCAATGCAGTAACCGAGGGTCAGTAAGGTCAGGCTGGTCCAGCGTATCGCCGGCATTGATTGCTCCTGGAATCCGTTCGCGGGTATAGCTTCTGGCCACTGATACGAAGACGGTGTCATCAGCGGGCGCCAAGCTTCCCTGATCAGGCAGGTGTATATCCAGCTCTTTTGTAAGTTTTGTCTGAGGGAAAGTTTTGTCGGATGTTTCCACAAGGCAAAAAAAAGGCCGCTTGTGAGCAAGCGGCCTGATTTTTATTGCGCGGGGTTTAGTCCTTGATTGATTCGACCTTGCGCGGGGCCATGAAGTACATCCAGGTCAGCGCAATGAAGTACATCGCCGGGATCATGGTGAACAACACGCTGTAGTTGTTGTTGGTCGCGGTCAGTACGGCACCGACGATCTGGGTCATGAACATCCCGCCAATCGCCGCGCACATGCCGCCGAAGCCGAATACAGTACTCATCAGGTGTTTGGGCGTGTAGTCCATGACCAGACTCCAGATATTGGCAGTCCAGGCCTGATGCGCACCCACCGCGAGGGAAATCGCCAGTACCGCGATCCAGAGTCCGCTGGCATTGGCAGCAAATATCACGCTGCAGATGGTGATTGCAAATATCAGCATCGACAGCAAGCGGGCCGTGGTGGCGCGCATGCCTCGGCCAATCAGCCAGGACGAGAGAATGCCGCCACCGATGCTGCCGAAGTCAGCAGTCAGCCAGATCAGAATCAACGGGATGCCCATCTGGGTCACGCTGATACCGAGGTTGTATTGCTGATTGAGAAACGGTGGCAACCAGTACAGATAGAACCAGAACACCGGAGCCGTCAGCGAGTAAGCAATGGCGAACGCCCATGTGCCGCGCATTTTGAGGATGTGCGAGAAAGGTACTTTGACCGGCTCAGGCTCAGGGTTCTGGTTGATGTAATCCAGTTCGGTTTGGCTGACGCTTGGGTGATCTTCCGGGTTGTAGTACTTCAGACGCCAGGTCACGACCCAGAACAGACCGAGCAGGCCCATGCTGACGAACGCGGCTTGCCAGCCCCAGATGGTCAGGATGAATGGCAGCAGCGCAGGGGTGAGCATCGCGCCGACGTTGGTCCCGGCGTTGAATATGCCGGTGGCAATGGCGCGCTCACCTGCGGGGAACCACAAGCGGGTGGTCTTGACGCATGCCGGGTAGTTGGCCGCTTCGGTCAGGCCAAGAATGAATCGGCAGATCATGAAGCCTGTGGCTGAAGTCGCCAGACCGTGGGCGCCGGTGGCGACGCTCCAAAGCAGCACGGCGAGGAAGAACGCACGTTTCACACCGACTCGGTCAATGAAGCGGCCCTGCAAAAGGAAACCTGCGGCGTAACCGACCTGAAACCAGAAGTTGATATTGGCGTAATCCATCGCCGTCCAGCCCATTTCCTTGGCCAGAATGGGTTGCATCACGCCAAGGGCGGCGCGGTCGATGTAGTTAAGCGTGGTCGCAAAAAATACCAGCGCGAGCATGCCCCAGCGAACCTTGCCGACGGCCATGGCGCCGCGGATTTTCTCGCCCATGCTGGCATGCGGATGAGCGACGTTAGCCGTCTTGGCAGCAGAGTGTGTGTGAATCATGGTTAAGCCGTCCGTTCCAGGATTCAGGCAAGTGGCCCTGAATCAGGCTATAAAAGCCAACTGTGAAAGCGTCTCGAATCGTGGCCGGCAAAAGGCCGCAGTGCTCTACAACGGCGGTTACGCCGCAGGAGCCGATTACGTGGGCGCTGGATTTTAATCAGGCTGAAGCCGATCCGATACGCGTTTCTACCAATACGGCTGATAGAGGAGCATTGATCGGTGCTCGACCCAAGGCTGAGTAGCCAACAGGGCGGCGACGGAGGCGGGGAGAAACAGTATATGAAGGCATGTGCATGACCCTGTTTTTGAAATTGTTATGGTGTGCTTGCAAGAGCGTTATCAACTTGGAGCGATTGGCCTTGTTCGACAATGTGCTGCTGATGTTGAGCACGCCCGACAAAAGCGTCAATCAGACAAATCTGCTTTGGGGCGATTATCGAACATTAAACTAACTGTCTGGTACATTATGAATTGCGATGGCCGTTGGCCGGGAGAATAATTCAATCACCCCCAATCCTTGCGCTGCCGTGCGGTCTATTGGGTGGCACCAGACATGCGATTCGCAGAAGTCGCGATCTCACAGGAGTCAAACATGCAACGTTCGATTGCCACCGTTTCCTTGAGCGGAACCCTGCCGGAAAAACTCGAAGCCATCGCCGCTGCCGGCTTTGACGGTGTCGAGATTTTCGAAAATGACCTCCTTTACTACGATGGCAGCCCACGCCATGTGCGGCAGATCTGCGCCGATTTGGGCATTGCGATTACTCTGTTCCAGCCCTTCCGGGACTTCGAAGGCTGCCGCCGTGACCGCTTGCCACGCAACCTTGACCGCGCCGAGCGCAAGTTTGATTTGATGCAGGAACTGGGTACCGACCTGGTACTGGTCTGCAGCAACAGCGCCGCCGACTCGCTAGGTGACGAAAACATTCTGCGCGATGACCTGGCGATGCTGGCCGAGCGCGCCGGTGCCCGTCAGTTACGAGTGGGCTACGAAGCACTCGCCTGGGGCCGTCATGTGAATACCTGGCAACAGGTCTGGAATCTGGTCAAACAGGTCGATCATCCCGCCTTGGGCGTGTTGCTCGACAGCTTTCACACTTTGTCCCTCAAGGGCGATCCGAGCGCAATTGCGCAGATCCCCGGCGACAAGATCTTCTTCGTGCAGATGGCCGATGCGCCGATTCTGGCCATGGACGTCATGGAGTGGAGCCGCCACTTCCGTTGCTTCCCCGGTCAGGGTGAATTCGATCTGCCGGGCTTCCTCGCGCCGATTCTGAAAACGGGCTATACCGGGCCGTTGTCGCTGGAAATCTTCAATGATGGTTTCCGCGCCGCGCCACCTCGGGCCAATGCTGCTGATGGCTTGCGTTCGCTGTTGTACCTGGAAGAGAAAACCCGGCTGTTGCTGGAGTCACAGAATGAACCTGTGGCCAAAGATCTGTTGTTCAGTCCGCCGCCCGCCAGCACTTACAACGGCGTCGAGTTTCTCGAGTTTGCAGTGGACGACGCTCAGGGCGCGCGCCTTGCTGGCTGGCTGGGTAATCTCGGTTTCGCCAAGCTCGGCCAGCACCGCTCCAAGGCCGTCAGCCTGATGGGGCAGGGCGATATCAAGATCGTGCTCAATGCCGAACCTTATTCGTTCGCTCACAGTTTTTTTGAGGCACACGGTCCATCACTCTGTGCCACAGCGTTACGAGTCGAGAGCGGCTCGGCAGCGCTGGAACGTGCCCAGGCCTTTAAAGGCCAGCCGTACCGTGGATTGGTTGGGCCTAACGAACGGGAAGTCCCGTCGGTACGTGCACCGGATGGCAGCCTGATCTATCTGGTCGAACCTGCCGTGCCGGGTGAGTCGATCTACGACATCGACTTCGTCGTTAACCCGAACGCCCAAGCGGGTGGCGGCTTGCAGCGTATCGACCACATGGCCATGGCGCTGCCTGCGGACAGTCTGGACAGCTGGGTACTGTTCTACAAAAGCCTGCTGGATTTCGAAGCCGATGACGAAGTGGTGCTGCCCGACCCTTACGGTTTGGTCAAAAGCCGGGCGTTGCGCAGCCGTTGCAGCACTGTACGTTTGCCGCTGAATATCTCGGAAAATCGCAACACGGCAATTTCTCACGCGCTGTCCAGTTATCGAGGCTCCGGCGTCCACCACATCGCTTTTGCCTGCGAAGATATCTTCGCTGAAGTCAGCCGCGCCAAAGAGGCTGGCTTGAAGCTGCTGGACATCCCGCTCAATTACTACGACGATCTGGCCGCGCGCTTCGATTTCGATGACGAATTCCTCAGCGAACTGGCTTATTACAACGTGCTTTACGACCGCGATGCCCAAGGTGGCGAGCTGTTTCACGTGTACACCGAGCCGTTCGATGATCGTTTCTTCTTCGAGATCCTGCAGCGCAAGAATGGCTATGTGGGTTACGGCGCCGCCAACGTCGCAGTACGGTTGGCAGCCATGGCCAAGACACGCAGCGGTGCCGCTCGTCAGGCCCGGCTCTGATCCATGTAGCGCAGTCATTTTGAGCCTCGAGGGCGGCCCCGGACTATGAGAAACATAGCACCGCCCCGATCTGACCGTGGTATGCCGCTGAAATGACAACTATTGACGAAGGTGCTGTGATCGCCCCGGTTCGAACATCGGCGACAGGGCGCAAGAACAATCCGGAGAAAACCCGGGATGACATCCTCCAGGCAGCCATTGCCGAGTTCGTCGCCCAGGGGTTATCCGGCGCGCGGGTGGATGCCATCGCCGAGCGCACAAAAACCTCCAAACGGATGATCTATTACTACTTCAACAGCAAGGAGCAGTTGTACGCCGAGGTGCTGGAAAAGCTTTATGGCGACATTCGCCGCACTGAAAGCGGGCTCAATCTGGATGCGCTGGAACCCATGCAGGCCATCGAGCGGCTGGTGGAGTTCACCTTCGATCACCACGACCGCAACGTCGACTTTGTGCGGATCGTCTGTATCGAGAACATCCACAACGGTGAGAACGTCAAACAGTCACCGACCATTCGCCAGTTGAGCCAGAACATTGTCAGTATTCTCGACAAGATTTTGCGCCGGGGTGAGGCTCAAGGCGTTTTTCGCCAAGGCGTGAACGCCATCGACCTGCATTTGATGATCAGTTCGTTCTGTTTCTACCGGATCTCGAACCGCCACACCTTTTCCGAGATTTTCCAGATTGAATTGGTCAACGACGAGATCAAACAGCGGCACAAGGCGATGCTGTGTGATTCGGTGAGCCGTTACCTGCGGCCGTAAGCTTTTAATGTCCACTGACCCCTCTACTGTAGGAGCTCACGAGCACTGCGAGGCAGCGATTGCGGTTTGCCTGACACTCCGCCATCGCTGCCTCGCAGTGCTCGTGAGCTCCTACAGGTAATTATTGATCTGCGTCCTCAATCACCCATGCTCGCAAAATGATCCTGCATGCGCCCCGCGTCCGCAGTCTGGCCGCTGAACAGTTCAAAGGCCTTCACCGCCTGAAACACCGCCATCGTGCCGCCGTCCAGCGTGCGGCAACCCAGGGCGCGGGCGTGTTTGAGCAGTTCGGTTTCCAGCGGGAAATAGATGATTTCCGCGACCCATAAGCCTTCGTGCAAGAGTTCCGGTGGCAGTGGTGTACCAGGCAGTTTGGTCATGCCGACCGGAGTGGTATTGACCAGTCCATCGGCAGCGGCCATTGCAGCGGGTAAATCACGACCCACCACCGCCCGATTCGCACCAAAGTGGCTATTGAGGTTATCTACCAGGCCCTGAGCTCTTGCCGGCTCGACTTCGAAGATACTCAATTGCTCGACGCCTTCGGCCAGCAACGCATGCGCCACCGCAGCGCCCGCGCCGCCAGCCCCCATCTGCACCACGTGCTTGCGCGCTACGTCATCAAGGCCACGACGGAAACCCTCGGCGAAACCCAGGCAGTCGGTGTTGTGGCCGATCCGCTGACCATCTTTGAACAGCACCGTGTTCACCGCGCCTATGCCTCGGGCTTCGGGTGACAATTGATCCAGTAGCGGGATAACCGCCTGTTTGCAGGGAAAGGTGATGTTCAGCCCGGTATAGCCCATGTGCTGGGCGCTGTTGAGCAGGTCTGGCAGGGCGGTGATGTCGAGTTTGAGTGCATCAAGGTCGAGCAGTCGGTACAAATAGCGCATGCCTTGGGCATCGCCTTCGTGCTCATGCAGCGCCGGGGTACGCGAAGCTTGAATGCCCGAACCAATGAGGCCGGCAAGAATGGACGGTTTACGAATGACAGTCATGGCGATCGGCTCTTATTAGATGCCGCATTCTGGGATCGAAGGATGCGGTTTCAGCAAAATGTACCAGATGGTTAATTTTGCGGAAGAGCCAAACTTAAGGCAAGGCGATAAATCTGTTCGGTTATCGCCCTTATTACTGAACATGAGTTGGAATGAGCTCCTGTGGGAGCTGAGCTTGCTCGCGATAAGGCCACCCGCGTTCTTAAGTGGATCTAGTTAAGCCTTATCGCGAGCAAGGTGGGGCGCCACCCTGTCGCACCCACAGGTTTACGTCAATTCAAGATGCAATCAACTGTCGCAACACATAATGCAGAATCCCGCCCGCTTTGAAGTACTCGACCTCATTCAGCGTATCGATGCGGCACAGCACATCAACGTTTTCCCGAGTGCCGTCTTCCCGGGTGATCGTCAGCGTGAGGCTCATGCCCGGCTGCAGGTCAGCGTGAGTCAGACCGCTGATGTCCAGCGTCTCTTTGCCTGTGAGGTTGAGCGTCTTGCGACTTTGGCCATTCTTGAACTGCAGCGGCAATACGCCCATGCCCACCAGGTTGGAGCGGTGAATACGTTCAAAACTCTCGGCAATCACTGCTTTGACGCCCAGCAGGTTAGTCCCTTTTGCAGCCCAGTCACGGCTTGAACCGGTGCCGTATTCCTGCCCGGCGATGATCACCAATGGCGTGTTTTCAGCCTGATAACGCATGGCCGCATCGTAGATCGGCATCTTCTCGTCAGTGGGGGCGTGCAGGGTAAAACCACCTTCTTCGCCGCCGAGCATCTCGTTGCGAATACGGATGTTGGCGAAGGTGCCGCGCATCATCACTTCATGGTTACCACGGCGAGAACCATAAGAGTTGAAGTCTCGCGGCTCAACGCCTTGTTGGCGCAGATACCGGCCTGCGGGGCTGTCTGTTTTGATATTACCGGCCGGAGAAATGTGGTCAGTGGTCACAGAGTCACCCAGCATTGCCAACACGCGAGCGCTGTGGATGTCTTCGATCACCGGAAGCGGACCTGCGATGTTCTCGAAGAACGGCGGGTGCTGGATATACGTCGAATCGTCCTGCCACACGTAAGTTGCAGCTTGCGGTACTTCAATGGCCTGCCACTGTTCGTCACCGGCAAACACCTCGGCGTACTCCTTGTGGAACATGCCGGTATTGACCTGCTCAACCGCGTCGGCGATTTCTTTCTGGGTCGGCCAGATATCGCGCAGATATACCGGCTGACCATCTTTGCCTTCGCCCAACGATTCGCTGCTGATGTCGACCCGCACGCTGCCTGCCAATGCATAGGCCACAACCAGAGGCGGCGAAGCCAGCCAGTTGGTTTTGACCAGCGGATGCACGCGGCCTTCGAAGTTGCGGTTGCCGGACAGCACTGAAGCCACGGTCAGATCCGACTGTTGAATCGCTTTCTCGATAGGTTCAGGCAGCGGCCCCGAGTTGCCGATACACGTGGTGCAGCCGTAGCCCACCAGATCAAAACCCAGTGCGTCGAGGTACTGGGTAAGCCCGGCGGCTTTGTAGTAATCAGTCACCACTTTGGAGCCCGGAGCCAGAGAGGTTTTTACCCATGGCTTGGTTGTCAGACCTTTCTCTACAGCTTTTTTCGCGACCAGTCCCGCAGCCATCATCACGCTGGGGTTAGAGGTATTGGTGCAGGAGGTAATCGCAGCGATGACCACTGCGCCGTTTTTCAGGCGATAGGTGCGGCCTTCATATTCATAGTCTGCCTCGCCGGTCACCTGATCGGCATTGCCGACCGCAACACCGCCACCACCTTCGCTTTCCAGACGGCCCTCGTCTTTCTGAGCGGGTTTGAATTGCAGGCCAAGGAAATCAGAAAAGGCCTGGGAAACATCAGGCAGCGCGACACGATCCTGAGGACGTTTAGGGCCGGCCAGACTGGCTACGACCGTGTTCATGTCCAGTTCAAGACTGTCGGTAAACACCGGATCCTGGCCGGGCAGGCGCCATAGGCCTTGCGCCTTGCAATAGGCCTCGACCAGTTTCACGGTTTCATCAGGACGACCGGACAGGCGTAGATACTCCAGCGTCACATCGTCGACCGGGAAGAAACCGCACGTCGCGCCGTATTCAGGCGCCATGTTGGCGATCGTGGCGCGGTCGGCCAGCGGTAGTTCAGCCAGACCGTCGCCGTAAAACTCGACGAATTTGCCGACCACGCCTTTCTTGCGCAGCATTTGCGTGACAGTCAGCACCAGATCGGTCGCAGTAATGCCTTCCCTGAGTTTGCCGTTGAGCTTGAAGCCAATCACTTCCGGAATCAGCATCGACACCGGTTGGCCAAGCATTGCCGCTTCCGCCTCGATACCGCCTACGCCCCAGCCGAGCACGCCGAGGCCGTTGATCATGGTGGTGTGCGAATCGGTGCCCACTAATGTGTCGGGGAAGGCATAGGTGCGGCCATCCTCGTCTTTGGTCCAGACCGTGCGGCCCAGGTATTCCAGATTGACCTGGTGACAGATGCCGGTGCCCGGCGGCACCACGCTGAAGTTATCGAAAGCGCTCTGGCCCCAGCGCAGGAAGGCGTAACGCTCGCCATTGCGCTCCATCTCAATGTCGACGTTCTGGGCGAATGAGTCGGCAGCGCCGAATTTGTCGACCATCACCGAGTGGTCGATGACCAGATCCACCGGAGACAACGGATTGATCCGCTGCGGATCGCCGCCAGCCTTGGCAACAGCGGCGCGCATGGCAGCCAGATCGACCACGGCAGGTACGCCGGTGAAGTCTTGCATCAGTACGCGAGCAGGGCGGTATTGGATTTCCCGGTCCGAGCGCCGCTCGCTCAGCCAGGCGGCCAGCGATTTGAGGTCGGTGCCGGTGACCGTTTTGTTGTCTTCCCAGCGCAGCAGGTTTTCCAGCAAAACCTTGAGGGACATTGGCAGCTTGCTCAAGTCGCCCAAGGTCTTGGCGGCTTCCGGAAGGCTGAAATAGTGGTAGGTCTTGTTATCGATTTCTAGAGTTTTAAGGCTGTTCAGGCTATCGAGGGAGGGCATGAAATAACTCCTTTGACGCGTCCGCACGGTACGGACTGGACGATTGAAATCCTTGGCAGGCTGACGTAATAGCGCCGCTTGTGATTTATGGCTATGCAGTACTTGACCAGTTGGTCACTCCAGTGGTTCCTGATTCAGCTATCATGCTCGCCTTTTGCGTCGCTGAGATTAATCTTCTCGTATAGGTCGACGTGTTCAGGAGCACCCCCATGAACACCCTGTTTATGCACTGTCGTCCGGGTTTTGAAGGCGAAGTGTGTTCTGAAATCGCCGAACACGCGGCGCGCCTCAATGTGTCTGGCTACGCTAAAGCCAAGCCGAATACGGCCTTCGCCGAATTTGTCTGCACCGAGGACGATGGTGCCGAGCGCCTGATGAATGGCCAGCGCTTCTCGAAGCTGATCTTCCCCCGGCAATGGGCGCGAGGTGTGTTCCTGGAACTGCCGGAAACCGACCGCATCAGCGTGATCCTCGCGCACATGGCGACCTTCGCCACCTGCGGCAGCCTCTGGCTCGAAGTAGTGGATACCAACGACGGCAAGGAGCTGTCGACGTTCTGCCGCAAGTTCGAAGCCCCGCTGCGCAAGGCTCTGATTCAGGCTGGCAAACTGGTAGACGACCCGCGTAAACCTCGCCTGTTGCTGACGTTCAAGAGTGGTCGTGAAGTGTTTCTCGGTCTGGCGGATGCCGACAATTCGGCCATGTGGCCCATGGGTATTCCACGTTTGAAGTTTCCCCGTGAAGCGCCAAGCCGTTCAACGCTGAAGCTTGAAGAGGCCTGGCATCACTTCATTCCCCGCGATCAGTGGGATGAGCGTCTTTCAGGTGACATGACCGGAGTCGACCTCGGCGCCGCGCCGGGGGGCTGGACTTACCAACTGGTACGTCGCGGCATGCTGGTGACGGCTATCGACAACGGCCCGATGGCCGAAAGCCTGATGGACACCGGGCTGGTTCAACATTTGATGGCGGACGGTTTTACTTACAAGCCGCGTCAGCCGGTGGACTGGATGGTCTGTGACATCGTCGAAAAACCTGCGCGTAACGCTGCTTTGCTGGAAACCTGGTTGGGCGAAGGCTTGTGTCGCGAAGCCGTGGTCAACCTCAAACTGCCGATGAAGCAGCGCTACGCCGAAGTCAGTCGCCTGTTGCTGCGCATTGAGGAAGGTTTTGAGGCGCGGGGCATTCGGGTGGAGATTGGCTGCAAGCAGCTGTATCACGACCGCGAAGAAGTGACCTGCCATTTGCGTCGACTGGATGGCAAGCGCAAGGGCTGAGAGTGGCACTATCGCCCGAACCTGATTTGAAATGCGACTTTGTGGGAGCTGGGCTTGCCCGCGATGCATGAGACGCGGTCAGAGGACATTCCGCGTTATCGTTTATCGTCGGAATGCCGCCCAGACCAAGCTCGGCTCCCACAGGACCGCATTCCTTATGGGTAATCACCTTATCGCTGGGCAATACGTTGGTTCGTGCGTGACAACTTCAGCTCATTTCTATCGCCGGACGCGGGTCGCGCTCGTATAATGCCCGGCCTTGTCGTTCGGCCTTTTGTGAGCCTATGTACCCGATTCCTGAAATTGAAGCCTTCCTGCTTTGCCGCACACCCGACAGCTGGGTTCAGGCTGCACTACGCAACCTGGACATCCTGCTGATCGACCACGCGAACAACGAAAAGAAGGCGGCCGGAGCGGCGTTTCAGTTCATGTTCCAGTACAACGACAAGTTCGACCTGCTGAGCAAGATGTCGCGCCTGGCCCGCGAAGAGTTGCGCCACTTCGAGCAAGTACTGAGCATCATCCGCAAGCGCGAAATCCCAATGGCTAACGTAAGCTCTGCGCGATACGCCGGAGCCCTGCGCAAGCTGGTGCGCAATCACAACCCGTATCGCCTGACGGATGCGTTGATTGTGGGCGCCATTGTCGAAGCCCGTTCCTGCGAGCGCTTTGCCTGTCTGGTGCCACATCTGGATGAAGAGCTGGGCAAGTTCTACGCCGGGCTGTTGAAGTCCGAGGCACGGCATTTTCAGGATTACCTGAAGCTGGCTTACACCTACGGTGACAAGGCTGATGTTGACGCCAAGATCGAAGAGATCCGCCTGGCCGAGCGCGACCTGATCGAAAGTCCGGATGAAGAGTTTAGGTTTCATAGCGGTGTGCCGGCGTTCGGTTGAGTCTGTATCAACGACTCAATATTTCCTGAATTAAAAAGTTATTCCTTGTAGGAGCTCACGAGCACCGCGAGGCAGCGATAGCGGCTTATCTGATACACCGCTATCGCTGCCTCGCGGTGCTCGTGAGCTCCTACAGGTGTCGCCGCCATCTCGTCTAAATAGTAAGCAAGCTAATAAAGGCTTTGCCATTTGCTGCCTAAGCAGTAATATCGCCATATTCTCTGCTTAGGCAGCTAATTTGGTGGATTCATGAAACATTTCAGTCCTGACAATCAGCAGTCGACGATCATGGGCATGCTGATCGGCCGCACCAACTCGCTGAAGGATCGCATCCTCGACAAGCAATTGGTGCCCTATGGCATCACGTTCTCGCAGTTCAAGGTCCTGATCATCGTGGCCCAGTTCCGCGCGGACACCCCCGCTGAATTGTGTCGGCACCTGTCCCTGGACAGCGGTTCGATGACCCGCATGCTGGATCGCCTTGAGCAGAAGCAACTGATCGAACGCACTCGTTCGGCCACTGATCGGCGTCAGGTTCAGCTCGTTCTGACGGAGCAGGGGCGAATCATCACCGACCAATTGCCGCAAATTGGCGCTGAAGCCATGAATGAATTGCTCGGCGTGCTGGATGCGGAGGAGGTGGCAAGTCTGGAGCGAATCCTCAGCAAAGTGCTGATTGACGCTAACGATCACATCGCCATCACCCGTCTGAGTTTCAAAGACCGAGGTGCAGAATGAGCCTTTCTGTGTCGCGGGCGCGTTATAGCCTGTTGCTGGTCGCCCTGAGTGTTGCCGGTTGTGCCAACTACAGCGGCCTGACCACCCAAGGCAAAAGCCTTGACGCAAACAAGCTTCAAGCTGAGAGCAGCCTGCAAGGCATCAACCTTTCACCCGCAGCTTGGCCGAAACGTGACTGGTGGGAAAATCTCGGCGATCCGCAGCTCGATGCTCTGATCAACGAAGCCCTGCGTGATAGTCCGGACATGCAAGTCGCCAATGCGCGCACTCATCAAGCCATGGCGTCGGCCTACGCTGCCGATGCGGCCCGCATGCCGACGGTTGATGCCGATGCCAGTGTCAGCCGCTCGCGTTTGGCGCGCGATCAAGACCCAAGCGGCATGGGCGGGCGCTACAGCACGTTGCGTAGCCTGGCGGTGAACTTCAATTACAACTTCGATTTATGGGGCGGCCAACGTGCTGCCTGGGAGGCTGCTTTAGGGCAGGCTCGCGCTGCTGAGGTTGATGAGCAAGCCGCACGCCTGACGCTGGCCGCCGATGTGGCACGGGCCTACAGCGATGTAGGTCAGGCTTACATTGTTCATGATCTGGCGACCGAGGATCTCAAGCGCACGCAGCAGTTGCTCAATCTGGGCAACCAGCGCCTGCAATCGGGGATCGACAGCCAGTATCAATATCAGCAGACCGAAAGCCTGGAGGCCAACTCACAAGAGGCGCTGATCGCTGCCGAGAAAAACCTGCGCAGCGCGAAAATCGCCTTGGCGGTGTTGCTCGGTAAAGGCCCGGATCGCGGTCAGGAAATCGCCAGACCCAACGTGCTCAAGCCTGCGGTCGTCGCGCTGCCGTCTTCTTTGCCTGCCGAACTGCTGGGACGTCGGCCGGACATCGTCGCGGCTCGCTGGCGTGTAGAGGCTGCGAGCAAGAACATCGTCGCGGGCAAGACCAATTTCTATCCGAACCTGAACCTCAGCGCCGCTGCCGGGGCCGAGTCGTTGCTGGGCGATGCGATGTTTGGCTCGGCCAGTCGCTTCTTCAATGTCGCCCCGGCCATTTCCCTTCCTCTGTTCGATGGCGGCCGCTTGCGCGCAGATCTGGACGCTCGGGATGCCGATTACGACCTTGCCGTGGCGCAATACAACAAGAGCCTGGTGCGGGCCTTGGGCGACGTCAGCGACAACATCGGCCAACTGCGTGCCATTGATGGCCAGATTCAGGCCCGTCAGCACGCCACGGATGTGGTCCAGCAATCATTCAATACCGTGACCCAGCGTTATGGCTCGGGGATCGGCAACTACCTGGACGTGCTGACCACCGAGCAGCAATTGCTCCAGTCACAACGCCAACTGGCTGATCTCAACGCCGAACGAATCGATTTATCGATCCAGTTGATGCAAGCCCTGGGCGGTGGTTTCGAGGGCGAAAGCCCCTCCGACGCCACTTCATCAACTGCTTCGCTGACTAACTCAAGGTAATCGTCATGGCCACTGCCGCTAGCGAAAACACTTCTGGCAACGCTCCGGAAAACAGTAAAAAAGACACCAACCCACGCAAGCGCAAACTGCTTCTGTTCGGGCTGGCACTGATCGTCATTCTCGGCGGGCTGGGCGTCTGGGCCTGGCATGAGCTGTATGGTCGCTGGAATGAAAACACCGACGACGCTTATGTGAACGGCAACGTGGTGGAAATCACGCCGTTGGTCACCGGCACCGTGACCAGCATTGGCGCGGATGATGGTGATCTGGTGCGCGCCGGTCAGGTGTTGCTGCAATTCGACCCTGCGGATGCCGAAGTTGGTCTGCAAAGTGCTGAAGCCAGTCTGGCCAAGACTGTGCGTCAGGTTCGCGGTCTGTACAGCAATGTCGACGGCATGAAAGCTCAATTGGCAGCCCAGCGCGCTGAAGTGAAGAAGGCCCAGGACAACTACACCCGACGCAAGAGTCTGGCCGCTGGCGGGGCGATTTCTCAGGAAGAACTGTCCCACGCCCATGATGATTTGATCAGTGCGCAGAGCGCCTTGAGCAATGTTCAGCAGCAACTGGCCAGCAGCGTTGCGTTGGTGGATGACACTGAAGTGTCGTCGCACCCGGACGTGAAGGCCGCAGCAGCGCAGTTGCGTCAGGCTTACCTGGCCAATGCGCGCAGTACGCTGATCGCACCTGTCACCGGTTACGTCGCCAAGCGCACCGTGCAACTGGGCCAGCGCGTTCAGCCTGGCACCGCGTTGATGGCGGTGATCCCGTTG
Source organism: Pseudomonas caspiana (assembly GCF_040224095.2). NCBI lineage: Bacteria > Pseudomonadati > Pseudomonadota > Gammaproteobacteria > Pseudomonadales > Pseudomonadaceae > Pseudomonas > Pseudomonas caspiana. The sequence goes on from NZ_CP167995.1 coordinate 1,995,887, forward strand.
GATCAGTTGTGGATCGATGCCAACTTCAAGGAAACCCAACTGGGCAACATGCGCATTGGTCAGCCCGTGGAAATCGAGTCGGACCTGTATGGCAGCGATGTGAAGTACAGCGGCACCATCGACAGCCTGGGCGCCGGTACTGGCAGCGCATTCGCTTTGCTGCCAGCGCAGAACGCCACCGGTAACTGGATCAAGATCGTCCAGCGCGTTCCTGTCCGTATCCACATCAATGCCGAAGAACTGGCGAAGCATCCACTGCGCATCGGCCTGTCCACCACGGTCAACGTCGACCTTCACGATCAGAGCGGGCCGGTGTTGGCGCAGCAGCCGCCGAAGCAGGCCTCATTCAGCACCAATGTCTATGAGCAGCAACTGGCCGAGGCTGACGCCTTGATCAATCGCTTGATTCATGAAAACAGCGCACTGACCGGCAAGACTGCTCAGCGCTGATCCGCCAATCCGCATGCCCTGACCTGTGAAAGGTCAGGGCCGCGTCAAGTTTTCAGGGATTCGCGATGAGTGCCAACGCCCCCGCATCATTTACGCCACCCAGCCTGCTGCTGTGTACCATCGGCCTGTCGCTGGCGACCTTCATGCAGGTCCTCGACACGACAATTGCCAACGTTGCCTTGCCGACCATTTCCGGCAATCTGGGCGTCAGCTCGGAGCAGGGCACTTGGGTTATTACTTCATTCGCCGTAAGTAATGCCATTGCCTTGCCCCTGACCGGCTGGCTGAGCCGCCGCTTTGGCGAGGTGAAGCTGTTCCTGTGGGCGACGATTCTGTTTGTTCTGGCTTCGTTCCTGTGCGGGATTTCCCAGTCGATGCCGGAGCTCGTGGGCTTTCGCGTGCTGCAAGGCGTAGTAGCGGGGCCGTTGTACCCGATGACGCAAACCCTGCTGATTGCGGTCTACCCTCCGGCGAAAAGGGGGATGGCACTGGCACTGCTGGCGATGGTCACGGTGGTCGCACCGATTGCCGGGCCGATTCTCGGCGGCTGGATCACCGACAGTTACAGCTGGCCGTGGATCTTCTTTATCAACATTCCGATTGGCCTGTTCGCGGTTCTGGTCGTGCGTATGCAAATGGCCAAACGGCCGGTGGTGACCAGTTACCAGCCCATGGATTATGTCGGGCTGATTACCCTGATTATCGGTGTCGGTGCCTTGCAGATCGTGCTCGACAAGGGCAATGACCTGGATTGGTTCGAGTCGAACTTCATCGTTATCGGCGCCTTGATCTCAGCCGTAGCGTTGTCGGTCTTCGTGATCTGGGAAATGACCGACAAGCACCCCATCGTCAATCTGCGGCTGTTTGCATTCCGTAACTTTCGCATCGGCACCATGGTGCTGGTCGGTGGCTATGCGGGGTTCTTCGGTATCAATCTGTTGTTGCCGCAGTGGCTGCAGACCCAGATGGGCTACACCGCCACCTGGGCGGGACTGGCCGTGGCACCCATCGGTATCTTGCCGGTGTTGATGTCACCTTTTGTCGGCAAGTACGCACACAAGTTCGACCTGCGCTTGTTGGCCGGACTGGCGTTCCTGGCGATTGGTACCAGTTGCTTTATGCGGTCGGGGTTCACCAATGAGGTGGACTTTGAACACATCGCGCTGGTGCAGTTGTTCATGGGGGCGGGCGTTGCGTTGTTCTTCATGCCGACCCTGAGCATCCTGCTGTCGGACTTGCCGCCCAATCAGATTGCTGACGGTTCTGGTTTGGCGACGTTCCTGCGCACGCTGGGCGGGAGTTTTGCGGCATCGCTGACTACGTGGATCTGGATCCGCCGCGCCGATCAGCATCATGCTTATTTGAGTGAAAACATCAGCACTTACGACCCTGCTACCCGGGATGCGCTAAATGCACTGGGAGGTGCGAGCCCTTCGGCTTATGCGCAACTGGAGCAGACCCTCAACAGCCAGGCTTACATGATGTCGACGGTGGATTACTTTTATCTGCTGGGCTGGGTGTTCATGGGCTTGATTCTGCTGGTCTGGCTGGCCAAACCGCCATTCACCGCCAAGGCCGGGCCTGCGGCTGGGGGCGGGCATTGATGCGGTTTTGAGGCTTCACACATGACTTGTGGGAGCGAGGCTTGCCCGCGATAAGGCTGGATTCGATGGCCCTGATATCTGCGGCGCTCTTATCGCGGGCAAGCCTCGCTCCCACAGGGTCAGTGTGTCTCGGGGGAAGGAAGGGCAGGTTGCTGCTCCGGCACAAAATCAAACGCCCCCAGCTGAAACCCTTGTTCATCCACCTGCACGGCCCAGCCTTGCTTGTCCCAGTCACCCAGCACAATGCGCCGCGCTGCCTGATCGCCGATCTGTAGCTTATGGATGGCGGGGCGGTGGGTGTGGCCGTGGATCAGGGTGCGTACGCCGAATTGCTGCATCACTTCGGGCACTTCTTCGGGGGTTACGTCGACAATGTCATTGGCTTTCATGCGGGTTTGCGAACGGCTTTCATTGCGCAGTTTGCGCGCCAGTTTGTGTCGGGTGCTTTTGGGCAGATTGCGCAGCACGAACAAGGTCAGCGGGTGGCGCAGGTAACGGCGCATGCGTATGTAGCCTTCGTCCCGGGTGCACAGGCTGTCGCCATGCATCAGCAGCACCGGCTCGCCGTTCAACTGAACAACGCTCGGGTCCGGCAGCAAGGTGCAGCCGGCCGCCTTACAGAACGCACGGCCAATCATGAAGTCGCGATTGCCGTGCATCAGAAATATTTGGGTGCCGCTATCGCTCAGCGCTCGCAACGCCTGGCAAATAGAACGCTGGAAGGGCGACATTGCATCATCGCCAATCCAGACCTCGAAAAAATCACCGAGGATATACAGGGCCTGAGCATCGCGGGCACGGCCCGCGATCAGATCCAGAAACGCCCGGGTAATGTCCGGGCGTTCTTCCTGCAAATGCAGATCGGAGATCAGCAATATCACTCAACGATCTCGGCTTTCTCGATGATCACGTCTTCAGTCGGTACGTCCTGGTGGCCGGATTTGCTGCCGGTGGCCACGCCTTTGATCTTGTCGACAACGTCAGTGCCTTCGATCACTTCACCGAATACAGCGTAACCCCAGCCTTGAGTGGTCTTGGCGCTGTGGTTGAGGAAGCTGTTGTCAGCCACGTTGATGAAGAACTGTGCGGAGGCAGAATGCGGCTCCATGGTACGGGCCATGGCAACGCTGTACTTCTTGTTCGGCAGGCCGTTGTCAGCTTCGTTCTGGATGCTTGGGCGCTTGTCTTTCTTTTCTTTCATGCCTGGCTCGAAACCGCCGCCCTGGATCATGAAGTTACCGATGACACGGTGGAACACGGTATTTTCGTAGTGGCCGGCGTTGACGTATTCGATGAAGTTGGCAACGGTCAACGGCGCTTTTTCAGCGTTCAGTTCCAGGACGATGTCGCCGTGGTTGGTGGTCAATTTTACTTTGGACATATCAAAAGTCGCTCTTTTGGCATTCGTGAATGGACGCGTTATAACCCAGACGCGCAGTTTACAGAGGTCGTTACATAATTCTTTCGAGTTTTTAACTCGACGGTTTTCTTACAGGGCGCTGTTAGCCTATTGACAGCTTCGGCTATCATAAGCGCTTTGATTTAGTCGGCCTACCCTGGCCGCGCACTTGTATTGTCCAAGGATCCTATGAGCAAGCCCACTCAAGACCCCGCTGCGAATTCAAAGGCAGGCCCTGCAATCCCTACCAATTTCCTGCGCCCGATTGTCCAGGCTGACCTCGATTCGGGTAAGCACACAAAGATCGTCACCCGTTTTCCGCCGGAGCCTAACGGCTATCTGCACATCGGTCACGCCAAGTCGATCTGCGTGAATTTCGGTCTGGCTCAGGAATTCGGTGGCGTCACGCACCTGCGTTTCGATGACACCAACCCGGCCAAGGAAGACCAGGAATACATCGACGCCATCGAAAGCGACGTGAAGTGGCTGGGCTTCGAATGGGATGGCGAAGTGCGCTACGCCTCGCAGTATTTCGATCAATTGCACGACTGGGCTGTCGAGCTGATCAAGGCTGGCAAGGCTTATGTGGACGATCTGACCCCGGAACAGGCGCGTGAATACCGCGGCACCCTGACCGAACCGGGCAAGAACAGCCCGTTCCGTGAGCGCAGCGTCGAGGAAAACCTGGATCTGTTCGCTCGCATGAAAGCCGGTGAATTCGAAGACGGTGCCCGTGTTCTGCGCGCCAAAATCGACATGGCTTCGCCGAACATGAACCTGCGCGACCCGATCCTGTATCGCATTCGCCATGCTCATCACCACCAGACTGGCGACAAGTGGTGCATCTACCCGATCTACGACTTTACCCACGGCCAATCGGACGCTATCGAAGGTATTACGCATTCGATCTGCACCCTGGAATTCGAAAGCCATCGTCCGCTGTATGACTGGTTCCTCGACAACCTGTCGGTGCCAAGCAAACCGCGTCAGTACGAGTTTTCGCGCCTGAACCTGAACTACACCATCACCAGCAAGCGCAAGCTGAAGCAACTGGTCGATGAAAAGCACGTTCACGGTTGGGATGACCCGCGCATGTCGACCCTGTCGGGCTTCCGTCGTCGTGGATACACGCCGAAGTCGATCCGTAACTTCTGCGAAATGATCGGCACCAACCGTTCCGACGGCGTAGTGGATTTCGGCATGCTGGAATTCAGCATTCGTGACGATCTGGACCACAGCGCTCCGCGTGCCATGTGCGTGCTGCGTCCGTTGAAAGTAGTGATCACTAATTATCCGGAAGGTCAGGTCGAGAAGCTTGAGCTGCCGCGTCACCCGAAAGAAGACCTCGGCGTACGCGAGCTGCCGTTCTCCCGCGAGATTTACATTGACCGCGACGACTACATGGAAGAGCCGCCAAAAGGCTACAAGCGTCTTGAACCGAATGGCGAAGTGCGTCTGCGCGGCAGCTATGTGATCCGTGCCGACGAAGCCATCAAGGATGCCGACGGCAACATCGTCGAGTTGCGTTGCTCCTACGACCCGGACACCCTGGGCAAGAACCCTGAAGGCCGCAAGGTCAAAGGCGTCGTGCATTGGGTCCCGGCGGCTGAAAGCGTTGAATGCGAAGTGCGTCTGTACGATCGTCTGTTCCGTTCGCCAAATCCTGAAAAGGCTGAAGACGGTGCGACCTTCCTGGACAACATCAATCCGGATTCCCTGCAAGTGCTGACCGGTTGTCGTGCTGAACCTTCATTGGGACAAGCGCAACCGGAAGACCGTTTCCAGTTCGAACGCGAAGGCTATTTCTGCGCGGACATCAAGGACTCGAAACCAGGTCAGCCGGTATTCAACCGGACTGTAACGCTACGAGATTCGTGGTCTTAAGGAGCCTCAGTGCTTTCTATCTACAACACGCTCACCAAGAGCAAAGAAGTCTTCAAGCCGCTGGATGGCAACAAGGTGCGCATGTACGTCTGCGGGATGACCGTATACGACTACTGCCACCTGGGCCACGGCCGCAGTATGGTGGCGTTCGACCTCGTTACCCGCTGGCTGCGGTTCAGCGGTTACGACCTGACGTATGTGCGCAACATCACCGACATTGATGACAAGATCATAAATCGTGCCCGTGAAAACGGTGAGTCGTTTGATGCGCTGACGGCGCGCATGATCGACGCGATGCATGAGGACGAAGCACGGCTGAATATCCTCAAACCGGATATGGAGCCGCGTGCGACCGATTACATCGACGGCATGCACGCCATGATTCAGACCCTGATCGACAAGGGCTATGCCTACGCGCCAGGTAATGGCGACGTGTACTACCGCGTCGGCAAGTTCCTCGGTTATGGCAAGCTGTCGCGCAAGAAGATCGAAGATCTGCGCATTGGCGCACGTATCGAAGTAGACGAGTCCAAGGATGATCCGTTGGACTTCGTGCTCTGGAAAGGCGTCAAGCCGGGCGAGCCGAGCTGGGATTCGCCATGGGGCGCCGGGCGTCCGGGCTGGCACATCGAGTGCTCGGTGATGTCCACCTGCTGCCTGGGTGAAACGTTCGATATTCATGGTGGCGGTAGTGACCTTGAGTTCCCGCACCACGAGAACGAAATCGCCCAGAGCGAAGCGGCTACTGGTAAAACCTACGCCAACGCCTGGTTGCACTGCGGCATGATTCGCATCAATGGCGAGAAGATGTCCAAGTCCTTGAACAACTTCTTCACCATTCGCGACGTGCTGGAAAAGTACTCGCCGGAAGTGGTGCGGTATCTGCTGGTTTCCAGCCATTACCGCAGCGCGATTAACTATTCCGAAGACAGTCTCAGGGAATCCAAGAGCGCGCTTGAGCGTTTCTATCACGCCCTGCGTGGCTTGCCGGTTTCCGAGCCAGTGGGTGGCGAGGCGTTCGTCGAGCGTTTCTCCGCGGCCATGAACGACGACTTCGGCACGCCTGAAGCCTGTGCGGTGTTGTTCGATATGGTCCGCGAGGTCAATCGCCTGCGCGACACCGATCTGGCAGCAGCAGCTGGTTTGGCAGCACGTTTGAAGCAACTGGCCAGTGTGCTGGGCGTCTTGCAGCTTGAGGCCGATGACTTTTTGCGCGCAGGTGCGGAAGGTCGGGTTGATGCGGCAGAAGTCGAAGCGCTGATTGAAGCGCGCCTGGCTGCCCGTGCAGCCAAGGACTGGGCAGAATCCGACCGCATCCGCGACCAAATCACCGCCATGGGCGTGGTGCTGGAAGACGGCAAAGGCGGGACGACCTGGCGCTTGGCGGATTGATTAGCTGACTTTGATCTGCGCTGTGTTGCTGATACAGCGCGGTCTCGCAGAAGATGCAAAACTTTGTGGGAGCTGAGCTTGCTCGCGATAAAGGCACCTCGGTGTTTGATCTGAAACCGAGGTGTCGGTATCGCGAGCAAGCTCAGCTCCCACAGGGATTGCATTCCAGTTCAACTGTCGGTCGTGACTCAACCCTGCCTTTCCCGCAACCGCTTGTAAAGCGTATTGCGGCTCACCCCCAGGCGCTTGGCCAGTTGGGAAATATTCCCGCCAGCAGCCCGCAATAGCTGATCCAGGTCTTCTGTTTCTTGCAGCTGTGCTTTGTCACTGAACACTGACGGCACATCCTGCAAGCTCATCTCCAGATCCGCAAAGAAATCATCCGGAAGATGCTCGGTGCCGATGACCTCCTCATCCGCCAAGGCCAACGCCACCTGAATCACATTGCTGAGTTGACGCAAGTTACCCGGCCACGGGTGACGATCAAATAACGCCAGCACTTTTGGCTCGAAGCCTCGAGTCTGCTGCGCTTCCCGATGCTGCTCCCAGATTCGCTGAAACAGTGCGGCCTTGTCGGTGCGTTCACGCAGGGGAGGAAGTTCGAGATTCAGCCCGCTGATTCTGTAATACAAATCCTGACGAAAGCGCCCGGCCAATACCTCATCGCGCAGATTACGGTTGGTCGCTGATATCAATCGCACGTCTACTGGATGCAACTCGCTGCTGCCCAGTGGCTGTACACAGCGTTCCTGCAGCACCCGTAACAGACGCGCCTGAACCGGCAGTGGCATGTCGCCAATTTCGTCGAGGAACAGAGTGCCCTTGTCGGCCTTGCGGATCAGGCCAATGCTGCCTTTATAGTGCGCGCCGGTGAACGCGCCTTTTTCATAGCCAAATAACTCCGACTCCACCAGCTCTGCCGGAATCGCTGCGCAGTTGACCGCTATGAGTGGCCTGGCGGATCGGGAGCTGGCGTTGTGCAAGGCTTTGACGAACACCTCTTTGCCCACACCGGTTTCGCCATGGATCAGCAGGGCGATGTTCTTTTCAAGCAGCCGCGCAGCCTGACGCACGGCTTTATCGACCTTGGCGTCTCCCAGACTGACGGCTGACAGTGGTACGCCATCCTGCACGGCTGGTTTCAGCGCGGGCTGGAAAACATGCAGGCTCAGGGGGTTACGTTTAGGTCGTCTCAATACGCCATGAAAGCGGTTGTTTCCTGAGGCCAGAAGGGAGAACGGCAAGCCTTCAGGCTGGTTGAGCAAAAATGCCGTCGGGTTATTGAACAACGCTTCGATGCTCGTCCGCATCGGGCTGCCCCCCAACAGATTATCGGCGCGACGGTTGGCGCTGATGATCCGCCCGTTTTCATCAAATATCAGCAAGCCGGCCCACTGACTGTCGAGGTTGTTCAGCCCGGTGTTGAAGGTCAGCTGGAAGTGGCTGTCCTGAAACTGATCGAGGATTAGTCGGTTTTCTACCGACTGGCTCATCATTTTCACCATGCCCAGCGTGTGGGAGGGCGGCAGGAAGCTGTCGCTGGAGACATCCAGTACCGCAATCATCCGCCGCGCAGCGTCATAAATGGGGGCTGCCGAACCGGTCATGAAACGGTTGGCTTTGAGAAAGTGTTCGTTGTGCTCGATGTGTACCGCCTGTTCGCAGACCAGTGCGGTGCCAATGGCATTGGTGCCCGTAGCGCTTTCAATCCAGCTGGCCCCGGCCATGAAGCCATGGGCATGAGACGGCTCGATAAAACGCTGCGTGCCCCATGACTTGAGCAACTGACCGCGATCATCGGCCAGCATGATCAGGCAGTTGGAGTTACTGAGGATGTTTTCGTAAAAGGGCAGGACTTCCTGGTGGGTGGTGTGCACCAGTGCCTGATGGCGCTCCAGTAACTGCGATACCTGATCTTTCGGTAATTGGCCGAAAGAGGGGGTGGACTGATGACTCAGACCGAAGTCCCGACAGCGGGACCATGAGTCTCGGATGATGGCGTCATGAGCAACGGATGCACGGTGTATGGCCATGGTGGATCCTGCATGTATTTTTATTTTTCTTATTGATCTGGCACGGGCGTCCAATCCCGTGCGTCCGTCCAGTGTCGCTCAGGATTGTTCAAAGTCAATGTTCAGTTTGTTCAGGTGTTCAGTTTTTACTGTTCACTTTTGTTCAGCACTGAACGCTCATCAGGCGAGTGATATTGAGCTGAGGCTCTATCTCGCGCCTGTGTGCAGGAATGCCCGCTTTGGCACGATTGTCGCTATCTCCTGACAAGAATTCGCGCACACCCTGAATAAGAACTGACAAAAAAGGGCAAGCCATGTCTCTAACGCTGGAGCACGTCAGCCGTGTGGTCGACGGCCAAACCTGGATCGATGACGCTTCGTTGAGTTTCGAACCCGGTTCTTTCAACGTCTTGCTGGGCCGTACGCTGTCTGGCAAGACCAGTCTGATGCGGCTGATGGCCGGGCTGGACAAGCCTGATCGCGGTCGCATCCTGATGAACGGCAAGGACGTCACGCAGACGGCCGTTCGCCATCGCAATGTGTCGATGGTGTATCAGCAGTTCATCAATTACCCGAGCATGACCGTCTTTGAAAACATCGCTTCGCCATTGCGGCAGGCCGGTGTTGCCGCTGACGTGATCCAGAGCAAAGTGCTGGAAACCGCGAAGATGCTGCGCATCGAAAAATTTCTGACACGTTATCCGTTGGAGTTGTCCGGCGGCCAGCAGCAACGCACGGCCATGGCCCGGGCGCTGGTCAAGGATGCCGACCTGATTCTGTTCGATGAGCCGCTGGTCAACCTCGACTACAAGCTGCGCGAAGAGCTGCGCCAGGAAATGCGCGAGCTGTTCGAAGCCCGTCACACCATCGCCATTTATGCCACCACCGAGCCTAACGAGGCGCTGGCACTAGGCGGCACTACCACGGTGCTGCATGAAGGCCGGGTGATTCAGAGCGGTCGTACGCCTGAGGTCTATCACCAGCCGCAAACCGTGCTGGCGGCCGAGTTGTTCTCCGAGCCGCCAATCAATTTGATGCCCGGGCGCATTCAGGGCAGTGAAGTCAGTTTTGCCAATTTCGTGCATTTCCCCCTCAACGTTGATCTGCGCAAGATCGGCGACGGCAATTACCGCTTTGGCGTGCGGCCCAGCCATCTGAGTCTGGTGCCGTCAAACGACGATGACCTTGAGCTGGCGGTGACCGTGGAGCTGGCGGAAATCAGCGGCTCGGAAACCTTTCTGCATGTGCGTAACGAACATTTTCCGCTGGTTCTGCACCTTCCTGGGGTACATGCCTACGACGTCGATGCTTCGATCCGGGTGTATATCCCGACCCACAAATTATTTGTGTTCGATGAGCAAGGTCGCCTGATCCAGGCACCCGGCTTGCGTATGGCGAGGGTTGCCTGATGGCCGAGATCCGACTGCAAAACCTCGCACACAGCTATAGCAAACATCCGAACGGGCCAGAGGATTATGCGATTCGTGAGATGAGTCATATCTGGGAGCAGGGTGGGGCTTATGCACTACTGGGACCTTCCGGGTGTGGGAAATCGACATTGCTGAACGTCATCTCCGGGCTGTTGAGCCCTTCGGAGGGGCAGGTGTTGTTTGACTCCAAAGTGGTCAACGACCTGTCGCCGGAGCAGCGCAACATTGCTCAGGTTTTTCAGTTTCCGGTGGTCTACGACACCATGACGGTGTACGACAATCTCGCTTTTCCCCTGCGCAATCAGGGCATGGACGAGAAACGGATTCAAACCAAGGTTCATGAAATCGCCGACGTGCTGGACCTGCAGCCATTACTGAAGAAAAAGGCCCGCAACCTCACCGCGGATGAAAAGCAGAAAGTCTCCATGGGCCGTGGTCTGGTCCGGGATGACGTGTCGGCCATTCTGTTTGACGAGCCGCTAACCGTGATCGACCCGCATTTGAAGTGGAAGCTGCGGCGCAAGCTCAAGCAGATTCACGAGCAGTTCAATATCACCATGGTCTACGTCACCCACGATCAACTGGAAGCTTCGACCTTCGCCGACAAAATCGCCGTTATGTATGGCGGCGCGATTGTCCAGTTCGGCACTCCGCGAGAGCTGTTCGAGAAACCACGTCACACCTTTGTTGGTTACTTCATCGGCAGCCCTGGCATGAATCTCATTGAGGTCACTCCTCAAGCCGGCGGTGTGGGCTTCGGCGATGTTCATTTACCGCTGTCCGAATCAATGCAGCAGCTTATCGCCGAGAAAAAGTGGAGCAGCCTGAAGGTCGGCATACGTCCGGAGTTTGTGCATGTTTGGGACGGACCGGTGGATGACGCGCTATGCGCTGAAGTCAGTCACGTTGAAGACTTGGGCACCTACAAGATTCTGACCCTGCGCCTGGCCGGACAAGCCTTGAAGGTGCGGCTGCAGGAAGACAAAGCGGTGCCCGCGGGCCAGGCCTGGATCAGCTTTCCGGGTCAGTGGTTGATGGTCTATGCCGACGATTACTTGCTGGAGTCAGGCCATGAATAAGGTTCAGAACAACAAGGCGTGGTGGTTGGTATTACCGGTTTTCCTGCTGGTGGCGTTCAGCGCCATCATCCCGATGATGACCGTGGTCAACTATTCGGTGCAGGACATCTTCGACCAGTCCAGCCGCTACTTTGTCGGCACCGACTGGTTCAAGCAGGTCTTGCAGGACCCGCGTCTGCATGACTCGCTGCTCCGCCAGTTCATTTATTCCGCGTGTGTGCTGTTGATCGAGATTCCGTTGGGGATCGCTATCGCGTTGTGCATGCCGAGCAAGGGGCGCTGGTCCACGGTCTGCCTGATCGTCATGACCATTCCGCTGCTGATTCCGTTCAACGTCGTCGGCACCATCTGGCAGATCTTCGGCCGGGGCGATATTGGTTTGCTGGGCTACACGCTGAACAACGTACTAGGCATCAATTACAACTACGCAGCCAACGCATCGGACGCCTGGGTGACGGTGTTGATCATCGACGTCTGGCACTGGACGTCGCTGGTCGCGCTGCTTTGCTACTCAGGCTTGCGGGCGATCCCGGACGTTTATTACCAGGCAGCGCGTATCGATCGGGCTTCCAGTTGGGCTGTATTCCGGCATATCCAGCTGCCGAAGATGAAGAGTGTGTTGCTGATCGCTGTGATGCTGCGCTTCATGGACAGCTTCATGATCTACACCGAACCGTTCGTGCTGACCGGCGGCGGCCCAGGCAACTCCACCACCTTCCTCAGTCAGACCCTGACCACCATGGCGCTGGGCCAGTTCGACCTGGGCCCTGCGGCGGCGTTCTCGCTGGTGTATTTCCTGATCATCCTGCTCGTGTCGTGGGTGTTCTACACCGCCATGACCCATAGCGAAAAGAACTGAGGAGGCGGACATGAACCTGCGCAAAATCATACCGCTGTGGATTTACCTGCTGTTTTTGCTGGTGCCGATCTATTGGTTGGTGAACATGTCGTTCAAGACCAACACCGAAATCCTCGGTGGCCTGACCTTGTGGCCGCAGGATTTCACGCTGGCCAACTACAAAGTGATTTTCACCGACGAAAGCTGGTACAGCGGCTACATTAATTCTCTGTACTACGTTTGCCTCAATACCGTGATCTCGCTAAGCGTCGCGCTGCCCGCCGCTTATGCGTTTTCCCGTTATCGTTTTCTGGGCGACAAGCACCTGTTCTTCTGGCTGCTGACCAATCGCATGGCACCGCCTGCGGTTTTCCTGCTGCCGTTCTTCCAGTTGTATTCGTCCATTGGTCTGTTCGATACCCACATCGCCGTAGCGCTGGCTCATTGCCTTTTCAATGTGCCGTTAGCGGTGTGGATTCTGGAGGGTTTCATGTCCGGTGTGCCCAAGGAGATCGATGAAACTGCCTATATCGATGGTTACAGCTTTCCGAAATTCTTCGCGAAAATCTTCGTGCCGCTGATTGGCTCGGGTATCGGTGTGACGGCGTTCTTCTGCTTCATGTTTTCCTGGGTTGAACTGCTGCTGGCCCGGACCTTGACCTCGGTCAACGCCAAGCCGATTGCGGCGGTGATGACGCGCACGGTCTCGGCGTCGGGCATTGATTGGGGCGTCCTGGCGGCGGCGGGGGTGTTGACCATCCTGCCCGGCATGCTGGTGATCTGGTTCGTTCGTAACCACGTGGTCAAGGGCTTCGCTCTTGGCCGGGTCTGAGGAGTCGAAAAATGGAGTGGATGTCATGGACACTGCCCACCGCGATCTTCTTCGGCAGCATTGCATTGCTGTTGGCTGGGATGACGGTGTGGGAATTGCGCTCGGCCAGTATTGAGCGTCGTGGTTTTCTGCCGATTGCCACCACCCGTGGTGACCGACTGTTCATTGGGCTGTTGGGTAGCGCTTATCTGCATCTGCTGGTGATTGGCGCAACCGACTGGAATATCTGGGTCGCTTCAGGGATCTCTCTGGTGTGGCTCCTGGTAGTAATGCGGTGGGGTTAGAGGGCGGATGAGCGCAAATGCCAGGCTGATCCGGTAGGCAGTATTCGAAGCGGGACTACATAAGAAACAACACTGGAGGTGTCTATGTTCAATAAGAAAAACAAGCTACGACATAGCGTGACGCTGGCGACAATGGTGATGCTCAGCGGATTGAGCGTTTCGGCATGGGCGGATCAGTACCAGGATGCGGCCAAGAAATGGGCGGCTAGCGAGTTCAAACCAAGCACGCTTTCCGATGCCGAACAATTGAAAGAGCTGGAGTGGTTCATCAAAGCCGCCGAGCCGTTCCGCGGCATGGACATCAAGGTGGTTTCCGAAACCTTGACCACCCACGAGTACGAATCGAAAACCCTGGCCAAGGCTTTCACCGAAATCACCGGCATCAAGCTCACCCATGACTTGCTGCAAGAAGGTGACGTGATTGAAAAGCTGCAAACCGCCATGCAGTCCGACAAAAGCATTTATGACGGATGGGTGAATGATTCCGACTTGATAGGTACCCACTTCCGATACGGCAAGGCGATGTCCCTGACAGACCTGATGGCAAGCCCGGAAGGCAGCAAGGTCACTTCGCCGACGCTGGACCTCAAAGACTTCATCGGCACCTCGTTCACCACTGCGCCGGACGGCAAGCTTTATCAACTGCCCGATCAGCAGTTTGCCAACCTGTACTGGTTCCGCGCTGACTGGTTCGATCGCGCAGACCTGAAAGAAAAATTCAAAGCCAAGTACGGCTACGAGCTGGGCGTCCCGGTGAACTGGTCGGCTTATGAAGACATCGCCAAGTTCTTCAGCGAAGACGTGAAAGAAATCGACGGCAAGAAAGTCTACGGCCACATGGACTACGGCAAAAAAGATCCGTCCCTGGGCTGGCGCTTCACCGATGCCTGGTTCTCCATGGCGGGCAGCGGCGACAAGGGCTTGCCAAACGGTCTGCCGGTGGATGAGTGGGGTATTCGCGTAGAAGACTGCCACCCGGTCGGTTCCAGCATTACTCGCGGCGGCGATACCAACGGCCCGGCTGCGGTGTTTGCTACCCAGAAATATATCGACTGGCTCAAGGCCTACGCGCCGCCTGAAGCGGCGGGCATGACGTTCTCCGAGTCCGGGCCGGTGCCTTCGCAAGGTAACGTTGCTCAGCAGATTTTCTGGTACACCGCTTTCACCGCTGACATGACCAAAGCGGGTCTGCCGGTCATGAACGCCGATGGCACGCCAAAATGGCGTATGGCGCCTTCACCAAAAGGCCCGTACTGGAAAGAAGGCATGAAGCTGGGTTATCAGGACGTGGGTTCCTGGACCTTCCTTAAATCTTCCGACGAGAAAAAACGTCTGGCTGCCTGGCTCTACGCGCAGTTCGTGACGTCGAAAAGCGTATCCCTGAAGAAAACCATCGTGGGCCTGACGCCGATTCGTGAGTCGGACATCAACTCCAAGGAAATGACCGCTCTGGCGCCGAAGCTCGGTGGTCTGGTGGAGTTCTACCGGAGCCCGGCCCGGGTTCAATGGTCGCCTACCGGGACCAACGTGCCGGATTATCCGAAACTGGCGCAGCTGTGGTGGAGTCACGTCGCCGAGGCTGTAACCGGCGAGAAAACCGCGCAGCAGGCACTGGACGGTCTGGCCAAGGATCAGGATGCGATCATGACGCGCATCGAGCGCTCCAAGGTTCAGGACGCCAGCAAGTGCGCGCCTAAGATGAACCCGGAAACCTCGGCCGAAGAGTGGTACACCAAAGCCGAGCAAAGTGGCGGCAAGTTCCTTGCTCCACAACGCAAGCTGGCCAATGAAAAGCCGAAGGGCGAAACCATCGCTTATTCTGATTTGCTGAAAAGCTGGGAAGCGGCCAAGAAGTAAGGCCTCTGCGCAATGAAAAACGGCACCCTTGGGGGTGCCGTTTTCATTTACCGCATGCCACGACGATCAGGCGTGCAGAGTCTCTGCTGCGTACAGGGTGTTTTCGAGCAGGCAGGCGCGAGTCATTGGACCTACGCCACCTGGAACCGGGGTGATCCAGCCAGCGCGGGGCAGGGCGGTTTCGTACACCACATCACCCACCAGCTTGCCGTCGTCCTGACGATTGATGCCAACGTCGATCACGATAGCGCCTTCCTTGATCCACTCGCCTTTGACCAGACCTGGTTTGCCAGCCGCAACCACCACCAGATCAGCACGGCCAACATGGCCCGCCAGATCCTTGGTGAAACGATGGGTCACGGTTACGGTGCAACCGGCCAGCAACAGCTCCATGGCCATTGGGCGACCGACAATGTTGGACGCGCCCACCACGACTGCATCCAGACCATAGAGATCGACACCGGTGCTTTCCAGCAGGGTCATGATGCCTTTGGGTGTGCAGGGGCGCAGCAGCGGAATGCGCTGGGCCAGACGACCGACGTTATAAGGATGGAAGCCATCCACGTCTTTGTCCGGGCGAATGCGCTCCAGCAACAGAGAGGCATCCAGATGTTCAGGCAGTGGCAATTGCAACAATACGCCGTCGATGTTCGCATCGTCATTAAGGCGATCGATGAGTTCGGTCAGTTCGGCTTGTGACGTCTGCGCAGGCAGGTCGTAAGCCTGGGAGATAAAGCCGACTTCTTCACAGTCTTTACGCTTGTGCGAGACATAGACCTGGGAGGCGGGATCGCTGCCCACCAGAATCACTGCGAGGCCGGGTGTGCGCAGGCCTTGCTCGCGACGTTCGGCGACCCGTTTGGCGATCTGCTGACGCAGGCTGGCTGCGATCGCTTTGCCGTCGATTAGTTTTGCAGTCATTACGCGTGATTAACCATCGAGAGGGATCGGAAAAGAGCGCGCATTCTCGCATGTCATCGCGCGCGGGCAAAGGCGCTTGGTCTGCATATTCTCCTAACTCCTTTATCTAACTGAATTTTTTTCTAAAAAAGAGTTGACGACCTTTAGGGTCGTCTATAAGATTCGTCGCACTTGCCGGGTACAACCCAGCACTGGTTAAGCTGGCACTGATAATCAAGTCGATGTTTAGATGAGGTTCGGTGTTGAATCAGGCGGAGCGGTTACTTAGCTCAGTGTGATTAAAAAGCCTTTTAATTTGTAATCGTTAAAGAGTACAGATTATATAAGTGCCCGTAGCTCAGCTGGATAGAGCATCCGCCTTCTAAGCGGATGGTCGCAGGTTCGAGTCCTGCCGGGTGCGCCATTAAGGCAGCTTTGGCAAGTGCAAGTAAGATGTCACGGTTACACGCAATATGGTGGGCGTAGCTCAGTTGGTAGAGCACGGGATTGTGACTCCCGTTGTCGAGGGTTCGATCCCCTTCGTCCACCCCATATTTAGAAAGGCGCCAGACTTATAATCTGGCGCCTTTGCTTTAAAAGCTTGTACGCGGATGTGGTGGAATTGGTAGACACACTGGATTTAGGTTCCAGCGCCGCAAGGTGTGAGAGTTCGAGTCTCTCCGTCCGCACCAAGATTAAAACGCGTCACAGCTGCTATGCGGTCATGACGTTTAAAAAAAGCCGCCTAGTGCGGCTTTTTTTGTTTCAGGATTATTGTTTTTCGTCTCGCTGATCGGCCAGCCTGGCTGCCGTCGGTCGTGCGGGGTGTGCTTCGCGGAATGGAGTCGACGCTGAGGCCGGGTGCGTGATGCCTCGTGCAGGGCCGTGCCAGACGCGTTTCGATCGGTCGAGAGTAGCTGCGGTTGCCAGTCGCTGATCGTCTGATTCCTTCCTTTATATGCGCCCTTTTTCAGTAGGGTGACTTCTTGAGTTTGACCCACTAGAATGCATGCCCTTGATTCTGGGGTCGGAAACGCCGGCTAACGTCTGTGCAACGAGGAATATCCATGCAAGTTTCTGTTGAAAATACTTCCGCTCTTGAGCGCCGCATGACCATTGGCGTGCCTGCCGAACGCATCGAGACTGAAGTCAACAAGCGTCTGCAGCAGACCGCACGTAAAGCCAAGATCCCTGGCTTCCGTCCAGGCAAAGTGCCTATGAGCGTGATCCGTCAGCGTTACGAAGACGGCGCGCGTCAGGAAGCACTGGGTGATTTGATCCAGGCTACTTTCTACGAAGCTGTGGTTGAGCAAAAGCTGAACCCGGCTGGCGCACCTGCTGTAGAGCCAAAGACCTTTGAAAAAGGCAAAGACCTGGAATACATCGCTACTTTCGAAGTATTCCCGGAATTCACCGTTGCCGGTTTCGAGTCCATCGCCGTTGAGCGTCTGTCTGCAGACGTGGCTGATGCCGATCTGGACAACATGCTGGAAATCCTGCGCAAGCAGAACGTTCGTTTCGAAGTGGCTGATCGTGCTGCCCAGAACGAAGACCAGCTGAACATTGATTTTGTTGGCAAGGTTGACGGCGAAGCATTCGCTGGCGGCTCCGCCACTGGCACCCAGCTGGTATTGGGTTCCGGCCGCATGATCCCTGGCTTCGAAGACGGCCTGGTTGGCGCCAAGGCTGGCGAAGAGCGCGTTCTGAACCTGACTTTCCCGGAAGACTATCAGAACCTCGAGCTGGCGGGTAAATCTGCCGAGTTCACCGTTACCGTCAACACGGTTTCCGAGCCTAAGCTGCCTGAGCTGAACGAAGAGTTCTTCAAGCAGTTCGGTATCAAGGAAACCGGTATCGAAGGTTTCCGCACCGAAGTTCGCAAGAACATGGAGCGTGAACTGCGTCAGGCCATCAAGTCCAAGGTCAAGAATCAGGTAATGGACGGCTTGCTGGCCGCCAACCCGATCGAAGTGCCAAAAGCCTTGCTGGAAAACGAAGTAAATCGTCTGCGCGTTCAGGCTGTTCAGCAGTTTGGTGGCAACATCAAGCCTGATCAACTGCCGGCCGAGCTGTTCGAAGAGCAAGCCAAGCGTCGCGTTGAGCTGGGTCTGATCGTTGCTGAAGTGGTCAAGCAGTTCGACCTCAAGCCTGATGACGCCCGCGTTCGCGAGATGATTCAGGAAATGGCTTCTGCTTATCAAGAGCCTGAGCAAGTCGTTGCCTGGTACTACAAGAACGACCAGCAAATGAACGAAGTGCGTTCGGTTGTGCTTGAAGAGCAAGTTGTGGATACTGTTTTGCAGAAGGCTAGCGTGACCGAGAAGTCGGTCTCCTACGAAGAAGCAGTCAAGCCGGTGGAAGGTCCACAAGCCGACTGATTTGTTTTTTCGCTAGAAAACACCTACAAGCCAGCCTTCGCGCTGGCTTGTGCGTATTCAAGAAATGACTATTTGGGAGTGAATGCGAGACATGTCCCGCAATTCTTATATTCAGCAGCACTCTGACATCCAGGCCGCCGGCGGCCTGGTCCCGATGGTTATCGAGCAGTCCGCCCGTGGCGAACGCGCCTATGACATCTATTCGCGCCTTCTCAAGGAGCGAGTGATCTTTCTGGTCGGTCCGGTAGAGGACTACATGGCCAACCTGATCTGCGCGCAACTGCTGTTCCTTGAAGCGGAAAACCCGGACAAGGATATCCATCTTTACATCAACTCGCCGGGCGGTTCGGTAACAGCGGGCATGTCGATCTACGACACCATGCAGTTCATCAAGCCGAACGTTTCGACTACCTGTATTGGTCAAGCGTGCAGCATGGGCGCATTCCTGCTGACTGCTGGTGCTCCGGGCAAGCGTTTCTGCCTGCCGAATTCGCGCGTGATGATTCACCAGCCATTGGGCGGTTTCCAGGGGCAGGCTTCGGATATCGAAATCCATGCCAAGGAAATCCTTTTCATTCGTGAGCGTCTCAACACGCTGATGGCCAAGCACAGCGGGCACACTCTGGAAGAGATCGAGCGTGACACCAATCGCGATAACTTCATGAGCGCAGAAGCCGCGCGTGAGTACGGCTTGATCGACGAAGTCATCAGTCAGCGTCCCGCTTAATAAGCAGCTCAAATAAGGTTGGTCGGTTGCTCTGATCACCTGCGGGCTTGAAAAAGCCCGCAATAGCCTTCATCTTGTGTTGCAAGCCTATCGGATTTGGATCGAACGAATGACTGACACCCGCAACGGCGAGGACAACGGCAAGCTGCTCTATTGCTCCTTCTGTGGCAAAAGCCAGCATGAAGTACGTAAGTTGATTGCCGGCCCCTCGGTCTTTATTTGCGACGAGTGCGTCGACCTGTGCAATGACATCATCCGTGAGGAGGTGCAGGAAGCACAGGCCGAAAGCAGCGCGCATAAATTGCCTTCGCCTAAAGAAATCAGCGGCATCCTTGATCAGTATGTGATTGGTCAAGAGCGTGCGAAAAAGGTTTTGGCCGTAGCGGTGTACAACCACTACAAACGTCTGAACCAGCGTGACAAAAAGAATGACGACGTCGAACTTGGCAAAAGCAACATTTTGCTGATCGGCCCGACAGGCTCGGGTAAAACCCTGCTTGCTGAAACACTGGCCCGCTTGCTGAACGTTCCGTTCACCATCGCCGACGCAACCACCCTCACCGAGGCAGGTTACGTGGGTGAGGATGTCGAGAACATCATTCAGAAGCTGCTGCAGAAGTGCGACTACGATGTAGAGAAAGCCCAGATGGGTATCGTCTATATCGATGAAATCGATAAGATTTCGCGCAAGTCTGACAACCCGTCGATCACCCGTGATGTTTCCGGTGAGGGCGTGCAGCAGGCCCTGCTCAAGCTGATCGAAGGCACGGTCGCTTCCGTTCCGCCTCAAGGTGGTCGCAAGCATCCGCAGCAGGAGTTCCTTCAGGTTGATACTCGTAACATCCTGTTCATCTGCGGTGGTGCGTTCTCCGGTCTGGAAAAGGTTATTCAAAACCGTTCCACCAAAGGCGGCATCGGCTTTAACGCGGAAGTGCGCAGCAAGGAAGAAGGCAAGAAGGTTGGCGAATCCCTGCGTGAAGTCGAGCCTGACGATCTGGTCAAGTTCGGTCTGATCCCCGAATTCGTGGGTCGTCTGCCGGTTCTGGCAACGCTGGACGAGCTGGATGAGGCTGCTTTGATGCAGATTCTCACCGAGCCGAAAAACGCGCTGACCAAGCAGTACGCCAAGCTGTTCGAAATGGAGGGTGTGGACCTCGAGTTCCGTACCGACGCTCTGAAGTCTGTCGCTCGTCGTGCGCTTGAGCGCAAGACCGGTGCGCGTGGCTTACGCTCCATCCTCGAAGGCGTTCTGCTCGACACCATGTACGAGATTCCATCGCAGACTGATGTGAGCAAAGTGGTGATCGACGAAAGCGTAATCGAAGGCACGTCCAAGCCGCTGTTGATTTATGAAAACAGCGAGCCGCCTGCCAAGGCTGCCCCCGACGCGTGAGTGTCACTGCTGCATGAATAAAATGCTGCACAAATAGAGAGGGGCCTTCGGGCCCCTTTTGCATTTCATGCCTAAAGGCTTGTTTTTTGAGGTGTCTACCCCCATCTTGGACTCAAGCTCATTCCAGTCCACGGCCACATGGCCGCCGTAGAGGCGAAATCATGAAAACGACCATTGAATTGCCTCTCTTGCCATTGCGCGATGTTGTGGTTTATCCGCACATGGTTATCCCGCTGTTCGTGGGGCGCGAGAAGTCTATCGAGGCCCTTGAAGCTGCGATGACAGGCGACAAGCAGATCCTGCTGCTTGCACAAAGAAATCCTGCTGACGATGATCCTGGTGAAGAGGCTCTTTATAACGTCGGCACCATTGCAACCGTATTGCAATTGCTCAAGCTGCCTGATGGCACCGTTAAAGTGCTGGTCGAGGGCGAGCAGCGCGGTTCGGTTGATCGCTTTATCGAAGTTGATGGCCATTGCCGGGCCGAAGTTACCCTGATCGATGAGGTCGATGCGCCTGATCGTGAGTCTGAAGTGTTCGTTCGCAGCCTTCTGGCTCAGTTCGAGCAATACGTCCAGCTGGGCAAGAAAGTCCCTGCTGAAGTCCTGTCTTCTCTCAACAGCATCGATGAGCCTGGTCGTCTGGTCGACACCATGGCCGCGCACATGGCGCTGAAAATCGAGCAAAAGCAGGAAATCCTCGAAATTATTGATCTGCCTGCCCGTGTTGAGCATGTGCTCGCATTGCTGGATGCAGAAATCGACCTGTTGCAGGTTGAGAAGCGTATTCGCGGTCGCGTCAAAAAGCAGATGGAGCGCAGTCAGCGCGAGTACTACCTGAATGAGCAGATGAAGGCTATTCAGAAAGAACTCGGCGACAGCGAAGAAGGCCACAACGAAATCGAAGAGCTGAAAAAGCGCATCGATGCTGCTGGTCTGCCTAAAGACGCTCTGGCCAAGGCCACCGCTGAGCTGAACAAGCTGAAACAGATGTCGCCGATGTCTGCTGAAGCGACCGTCGTTCGTTCCTACATCGACTGGCTGGTTCAGGTGCCGTGGAAAGCGCAGAGCAAGGTTCGTCTGGATCTGGCTCGCGCTGAAGACATTCTTGATGCCGACCACTATGGCCTGGATGAAGTTAAAGAACGCATTCTCGAATATCTCGCCGTGCAAAAGCGCGTGAAGAAAATTCGCGGCCCGGTTCTTTGCCTTGTTGGACCGCCAGGCGTGGGTAAAACCTCTCTTGCCGAGTCGATCGCCAGCGCGACGAACCGTAAATTTGTCCGCATGGCCTTGGGTGGTGTGCGTGATGAAGCTGAAATTCGTGGTCACCGCCGGACTTACATCGGCTCGATGCCAGGAAGATTGATTCAAAAGATGACAAAGGTGGGTGTCCGCAATCCGCTGTTCTTGCTCGATGAAATCGACAAGATGGGCAGTGATATGCGTGGCGATCCGGCGTCGGCATTGCTTGAAGTGCTGGATCCGGAGCAAAACCACAACTTCAACGACCATTACCTGGAAGTCGATTACGACCTTTCTGACGTAATGTTCCTGTGTACCGCCAACTCGATGAACATCCCTGCGGCGTTGCTGGACCGTATGGAAGTCATTCGCCTGCCTGGTTACACCGAAGACGAAAAAATCAACATCGCCGTTAAATATCTCTCGCCAAAACAGCTGCAGGCCAACGGCTTGAAGAAAGGCGAAGTGGAGTTCGACGAGGAAGCGATTCGCGACATCGTGCGTTACTACACCCGTGAAGCGGGCGTGCGTAGCCTTGAGCGACAGATCGCCAAGGTTTGCCGCAAGGCGGTCAAAGAGCACGCGCAGGAGAAGCGTTTTGCAGTCCGCGTCACTGCCGACATGCTTGAGCATTTCCTGGGTGTGCGCAAATTCCGCTACGGCCTGGCTGAACAGCAGGATCAAATTGGTCAGGTGACCGGTCTGGCGTGGACCCAGGTAGGTGGTGAGTTGCTCACTATCGAAGCGGCGGTCGTGCCAGGTAAAGGGCAGTTGATCAAAACCGGTTCGCTTGGCGATGTGATGGTCGAATCCATCACCGCTGCGCTGACGGTTGTACGCAGCCGTGCGAAAAGTCTGGGAATCCCTCTGGACTTCCACGAGAAGCGTGACACGCACATCCACATGCCCGAAGGGGCCACACCTAAAGATGGCCCTAGCGCGGGCGTAGGTATGTGCACGGCCCTTGTTTCAGCCCTGACACAGATTCCGGTCCGTGCTGATGTGGCAATGACCGGTGAAATTACCCTTCGCGGGCAGGTTCTGGCGATTGGTGGTCTGAAAGAAAAACTGCTGGCTGCGCACCGTGGTGGTATCAAAACGGTGATCATTCCAGAGGAAAACGTGCGTGATCTGAAAGAGATTCCGGACAACATCAAGCAAGACTTGCAGATCAAGCCGGTTAAATGGATTGACGAAGTCCTGCAAATTGCGCTGCAATACGCGCCGGAGCCCTTGCCGGATGTGGCTCCCGAGATGGTTGCGAAGGATGAAAAGCGCGAGTCTGACTCTAAGGAAAGAATTAGCACGCATTAGTCTGGACGGCCTTCCTTGACAGCTTTTTAGAGCCCTTGTTATAAAGCGGCTCTTCTAAGCGTCTGTAGGCCATTCAGCGCTCGTTTTTGCTACACCAAAAAAACTTAGAAACATACTCAATAGAGATAAGGGGACTTAGAGTGAACAAGTCGGAACTGATTGATGCTATCGCCGCATCCGCTGATATCCCGAAAGCTGCTGCTGGCCGTGCGCTGGACGCAGTAATCGAATCCGTCACTGGCGCTCTGAAGGCCGGCGACTCCGTTGTACTGGTTGGTTTCGGTACCTTCTCCGTTACCGATCGTCCTGCACGCATCGGTCGCAACCCTCAAACGGGTAAGACGCTGGAAATCGCTGCTGCTAAAAAACCAGGTTTCAAAGCCGGTAAAGCCCTGAAAGAAGCTGTCAACTAAGTTCTCAAAGCCTTTGCCCAACCGATCAGGATTCACTCTGTATCGGCAGCGAAGCGGTAGTGCGGCTGGTCTGAATCCGGCCTGACACACCCGGGTCGTGGGTTTCAGCCCCGTCCGCTTCGCCAGTTACGAGAAGGCGCATCCTCGGATGCGCCTTTCTTCTATCCGCTTTCTACCCACGCTCCGCGGTTGGTTAGTCAGTACAACCGTTTTGGGGGACGCATGCTGCAGAACATCAGGGACAATTCACAAGGCTGGATTGCCAAGACCATCATCGGAATCATCATCGCATTGATGGCGTTGACCGGATTCGATGCGATTTTTACCGCAACCAGCACCGCTCAGGACGCTGCGAAGGTCAATGGTGACGAGATCACCAAGACCGAACTGAGCCAGGCGATCGACATGCAACGTCGCCAGTTGGTGCAGCAGTTGGGCAAGGATTTCGATCCTGCCTTGCTGGACGAAAAAATGCTGCACGACTCGGCATTGAAAGGTCTGGTTGATCGCAAGTTGTTGCTTCAAGGTGCAGACAAGGCGAAGTTCTCCTTCTCGGAAGCTGCGCTGGATCAGCAGATTTTGCAGACGCCTGAGTTCCAGGTTGACGGCAAATTCAACGCCGACCGCTTTGATCAGGTTATCCGTCAATTAGGCTTCACCCGGATGCAGTTCCGCCAGATGCTGGCTCAGGAAATGTTGATCGGTCAGGTGCGTGCTGGTGTGGCCGGTAGTGCATTTGTCACTGACGCTCAGGTAGATGCATTTGCCCGTCTGGAAAAACAGACCCGCGATTTTGCTTCGCTGACGCTGACTGCTGATACCTCTGCGGTCAAAGTGACCGACGATGAAGTCAAGGCGCACTACGACGAGCACGCCAAAGAGTTCATGAGCCCAGAGCAAGTGGTACTTGATTACATCGAGCTGAAGAAGTCTGACTTCTTTGACAAGGTGCAGGTCAAGGACGCCGATTTGCAAGCGGCTTATCAGAAGGAAATCGCCAATCTCGCCGAACAGCGTCGTGGCGCGCACATCCTCATCGATGTGAACGACAAGATGACCGATGAGCAGGCCAAGGCGAAGATTGACGAAATTCAACAGCGTCTTGCCAAGGGCGAAGATTTTGCCGCGCTGGCCAAAGAGTTCTCTCAGGATCCGGGGTCGGCATCCAAGGGTGGCGATCTGGGTTATGCAGGCAAAGGTGTTTACGATCCAGCCTTTGAAGAGGCGCTGTATGCGCTCAACAAAGATCAGGTATCGGCACCGGTGCGCAGCGATTTTGGTTGGCACTTGATCAAGCTGCTAGGTGTAGAAGCACCCTCGGTGCCGAGTTTTGCCAGCTTGAAGGATAAGCTGACCAATGAACTGAAGTCGCAGCAGGTCGAGCAGCGTTTCGTCGAGGCTACCAAACAACTCGAAGATTCGGCGTTCGAAGCATCCGATCTGGCCCAGCCAGCTCAGGAGCTGGGTCTGAAAGTGCAGACGACTGCGCCATTCGGTCGTGAAGGCGGCGAAGGGCTGACGGCCAACCGTGCAGTTATTCAAGCAGCGTTCAGTCCGGAAGTGCTGGAAGAGGGTTCCAACAGCAACGCGCTGGAACTGGATCCTGAAACCGTTCTGGTGGTTCGCTCCAAAGAGCACCGCATGCCAGAGCAACTGCCTCTTGAGGCTGTTGCGACAGCGATCCGCGCCAAGCTGGTAAGGGATCATGCTGCTGAAGCAGTCAAGGCGAAGGGCGAAGCGCTGTTGGCTGGCCTGCGTGATGGCAAGACGCCCGTGGCTGCCAAGCAGGATGGTCACAGCTGGAAAGTGATGGAAGCAGTCACTCGTGGTCAGGAAGGTGTTGATCCGACCGTGCTGCAAGCGCTGTTCCGTATGCCCAAGCCTGAAGGCAAGGACAAGCCGGAGTTCACCAGCCTTTCGCTGGCTGACGGAAGCTTCGTGATCGTGCGCCTCAATGGTGTAAACGAAGCTACACCGGCGACGGATGCCGAGAAGTCTCAGTACCGTCGCTTCCTGGCGTCGCGTGCCGGACAGCAGGATTTCGCTGCTTATCGTGCACAGCTGGAAAGCAAGGCCAAGATCGAACGCTTCTGATGGTTTGATCGTGCGCTAAAAAAAAGGCCGCTCACTGAGCGGCCTTTTTGCATTCAGGTATGCGGCTGTGTGTTCCTGTAGGAGCCAACTGCTTGGTGAGACGTTGTTGCTGCTGCAATTGCGGTTCGTAGAGTCCATCAATTCAACGCGTTCGGTTTTCGTGTAGGTATTAGTCCGGGTTGACCATGAGTCTCATTCGATTAAGGTGGTCTTACTGGATCAAAAGGAGAAGCTCATGCGTATTGGCTTAGTCGGCTACGGTAAAGGTGGGCGCTTTTTTCACGCGCCGTTGATAGCCAGCCTGCCAGATGCGACCTTTGTGGGCGTGGTGACTCGCTCGCCAGAGCGTCGGGAAGAACTTGTCAAGGATCACCCTGGTGCGCAAGCGTTTGACAGCCTGGCTGATCTGATCGCGGCGGGCGTAGACGCAGTGGCGATCTCCACGCCTATGGCTTCCAGGCCGGCGCTGATTCGAGAGGTCATCGAGTCAGGCGTCGCCGTGGTCAGCGACAAACCCTTTGCTGCCGACGCAGCCCAGGCTCAGGCCTTGGTTGAACTGGCAGAGCGTAAAGGTGTGATGCTCAGCGTTTACCAGAACCGCCGCTGGGATTCGGATTTTCTCACAGTGCGCAAATTGATTGGCGGCGGAGTGCTGGGTGAAATTTCCCGCTTTGAATCCCGCGTTGAACGCTATTCCCCAAAATCAGTGGGTAAGGCCGCGGGCGGCGGCATGCTGCGTGATCTGGGCAGTCATCTGGTTGATCAGGCGCTAGTATTGTTCGGGCCAGTGGCGAGGGTCTACGCGGAGCTGGAATTCTCTGATCCCGAGCAGCCTTTCGATCATCAGTTTTTCGTGTCGCTGACTCATGCAAGCGGGGTGGTCTCGCACTTGTGGGGTAGCTGTCTGCAAAATGCCCCGGGGCCACGCTTCCGGGTCAGCGGGTCCAGAGGCTGTTACACCGTCGAAGGGCTGGATTGTCAGGAAGAGGCTGCGTTGGCTGGCTTGACTCCCAAATCGGAGGACGAGCGTTGGGGTGTTGAGAATGAGCAGCGATGGGGCAGCCTTGTGCAGGGTGAGCATCGTGAGCCGGTGCCTACCGAGCGTGGCTGCTGGCTGGAGTTTTACAGCCAGTTGCAGGTCGCTCTGGCTGGCGATGGGCCGAACCCGGTCGACCCGCATGATGCAGTCGCTTCAGCGCGGGTGCTGGATGCTGCCCGCTTAAGCGCCCGTGAAGGGCGGGTGGTGACGTTGTAGCGCAGGCGGACCTCCGTTTAATGGCGAATGGCTTTACCTTAGTGGCCATTGGCGCTTATATTCGGAGAATCATCAGGAAGGTGGTCTTCATTAGTACACCGCGCTCGCACGAGCCGGGTATGACGTTGTCCAATCGACGCTAAAGGGCCAATTCGGGCCCTTTTTGCTTGGCCGGATTTAATGATGCGCGCAAATGGCGAGCGTTTATTTGTCGGCTATTCGGCGCTTGTTTAGCAAATGAGTTGCCGACGGCCGAAGGCGGCCTTAGACTGCCGCCCCTCGTAAATTGAGTGCCAGGTGGCGCTTGGAGACTATGGCGCTTTTACGGCAACGCAGAGCCGCTCCTTAATTCGCCTTAATGCACGTTTTTTTTATAGAGAAATCAATGACAAAGGAAAAGTTGCTGGCCATGCCGGCCGATGACTACATGAATGCCGAACAGCATGCTTTCTTCGTCGAGCTGTTGCAGGGTATGAAGGTTGAAATCCACGAGCGCATCGAGCAGAGTCGCATTGCTATCGAAAGCCTGGATACGCCTGCCGATCCTGCCGATGCTGCTTCTGTTGAAGAAGAGCGTCACTGGCTGGTCAATGTGATCGATCGCGATCAACGTATGCTTCCGCAGTTGGAAATGGCTTTGTCACGCATTGCCGATGACAGCTTCGGCTGGTGTGACGACAGCGGTGAGCCTATCGGCCTCAAGCGATTGCTGATCAGTCCGACCACCAAGTACTGCATTGAGGCGCAAGAGCGCCACGAGCAGATCGACAAGCATCAGCGTCAGGCCTGATCACGCAGGGTGGGCGGGGTCTCCGGGACCTCGCTACCTGTTGGTCGTTAGCTGATCGCGTCCCGCAGTCACCTCCATAGCTGTAACCCTTCCTCATCCTATCCTCAACCCGCCTCGCTGCGCATGAATCGATCCGCGCCATCGCCTGTGGTACCACTTAAAGCTATTCGTCGCTTGTCGATAGCGTGCGGGGCTACGTGTTGTTAAATCATTACAACTAACGAGTCATGGCGAAAAGCCGTTATCTGGCGTCTAATGCAATCAAAATAATGATAAGCATGACGGGGTAACGCAAATGGTCGCAAATGGAGCTGTGGTCAATACAACACCTGAAAGCCCGTCGGGGAAAGCAAGGAGCAGTAAGTTCACTGCCTGGCTGATACCTGCGTTGCAAAGCCTCGCGTTAGGGTGTTTGTTTATCGCGATGAGCTTTATCGAAGTTCCGGTGTACCTCGCGTTAACTCTTGCACTGTTTTTCGTCTGGCTCCCACGTCTTTTCTTTAGCCGTTCCCAGCCTGTTGCCGCAAAGGATGAGGGGACCGAAATCAACCGCCTGACTCGCGACTTGTCTCGCTCAACCAGCCATAACGCTTTATCGGCTGCCGGCGTGGCATTTTCCGTGAAGCAACTGGCCGGCAAGTTGCAGTCACAGCTCGGTGCCGCGGAGAAAATCGTCTCCAGCGCCGATGTCATGATTGCGACCGAGCAGCAAACTGCCCAGCTTAGCCAATTGGCGCTTACAGCTTCCATAGAGGCCCGGCAGAGCAGCGACGCAGGGATTGGGGTACTTGGCGACTCCATCACGCTCATGCACTCGCTCAGCGAGCGAGCGGTAGGCAGCCGTCAAATAATCGAAGCGCTAAGCCAGCGTAGTGAGGAAATCCAGCGTGTAACGCTGGTTATCCAGTCGATTGCCAGTCAGACCAATTTGCTCGCACTTAACGCCGCCATCGAGGCCGCCAGGGCGGGCGAACATGGACGAGGCTTCGCAGTAGTCGCCGATGAGGTGCGTGGCCTGGCCGGGCGTACTGCCAGCGCGACAGAGGAGGTCGGGCAGATGGTGGCCGACATCCAGCAGCGTACCGCACAGGTGGTTGAGCAGATTCGTCAGTTGTCGTCGGATCTG
Organism: Pseudomonas caspiana; assembly: GCF_040224095.2. NCBI lineage: Bacteria > Pseudomonadati > Pseudomonadota > Gammaproteobacteria > Pseudomonadales > Pseudomonadaceae > Pseudomonas > Pseudomonas caspiana. Next base: position 2,024,582 of record NZ_CP167995.1, read on the forward strand.
GACAGCGGAGTCGATCAAGTCGAGCTCACAGGACAACATCTCGAAAACATCGCTCGACTCGCTGCCGGTGTTGAATCCCAGGTGGGTGAGATCGCCAAGGGGGCTGAAACCAATCAAGAACAGCTGTCCGGCCTTTTTGTTGCTGTGCAGCAGATGCGCAGTGATCTGGCGATCAGTGATGAGCAGACCCGCAAGCTGGCTGACGCAGCAGTGCAAATGGAGGGGCAGGCCGAAACTATCAGTGAGCGGCTGGCAGAGGTCGGTCTGGATGATTACCACCAGCGTGTTTATGACCTGGCCCGTGAGGGTGCAAGTCAGATCGCGGCCCGGTTCGAGGCGGATATAAGCGAAAATCGAATTACCCTGGATGATTTGTTCGATCGTAGTTACCAGCCCATTCCCAATACTTTGCCAGCCAAATTTCAGACGCGCTTTGATCGTTATACGGATCAGGTCCTGCCTGCGATTCAAGAGCCCATCCTGTCGCGACATGATGGTCTGGTATTTGTCATCGCCTGCACGCCTCAGGGTTATGTACCTACTCATAACAAGGCCTTCAGCCATCCACTGACGGGAGATGTTTCGGTGGACACAGTGAAAAGTCGCAGCAAGCGAAAGTTTGATGATCGCACCGGCATCCGCTGTGGCAGTCATCAGCAGGCAGTATTGTTACAGACCTATACCCGTGACACCGGTGAACTGATGCACGATTTGTCCGTCCCGATCATGGTTAGAGGGCGCCATTGGGGTGGTCTGCGAATGGGGTATAAGCCGCAAGGCGACCGCCCCTGATTCCCGGATATCAAGTCATGTGTGGTGCATGACTTGATATGACTCAAAGCGATAATTTAAAGCCCCAGGCTTTTTATAAGCCGCGTCTACTATTTCTAATTCAGTATTATTGTAAGATTTTGTTGTTTTTCGCCGTTCAAGGTCGTAGGAGTTTTCTGAAACTGATGTGTCTTAGTTGACGAAATCCTATTGCTGAGCAAGCTGTTTAGATCAAGGATTTTTAATTGATTTAAATGCAGCTTGACTATCAGCTGCGCCAATAGGCGGATATGTGATGAAACTTACAAAGGATGTATTGATTGCGCAGGGGGCGTCGGGTGCCGCAACACTGGGTGTAACCGTACGCGTTGGCGTGTTCTTCGATGGCACAGGGAATAACCGAAACAATAGCCAGATTGGAGCTGATTGCCGGGCCATGGCAGAAATCAGCGAAAATAAACATATTGCTGAATGTGGTGGACGGCATAGCGATCCGAACAGTAGCTACAGTAATGATTTAAGTAATATCGCCAAGTTGGCGGGGCTTTATTGCAATCGCCCGGTCGCCAGCAATCAGGGAAATGGCCTCAAGGTTTACTGGTCAATTTATGTTAGCGGGATAGGCACTTTATCGGGAGGGCGTGACTCTGTTTGGCCGGGACAAAGTTTTGGTCGTGGCAGAACCGGTGTTATCGCCAAGGTCTCGCGTGCTATCGAAAAGCTTGGCGCGCTCCTGGCGGCGTTCTCCCAGCACAACCCCGGCTGTTTTATCAGTGCTCTGGAGCTGGATGTCTTCGGTTTCAGCCGTGGTGCTGCTGCAGCCCGGCATTTTACCAACGAGGTGCTCAAGCAGGAAAAAGGTGCGCTGGAACCCATGCTCAATCGGCGTAGCGTTCCCTTGAGTCCCGGCTTTTCCTGGGCTAACGGTAGCGTCAAAATCAAAGTGATTGGCTTGTTCGACACCGTCGCCGCCGTCGGAAGTCTCCGGGATATGGGCAACCTCGGGGATGCTCACAATGACAAAGTGAACCTCTACTTGCCCCCTGGGTGCGCCGAACAGGTTCTGCACCTCGTCGCCCGCGACGAGGAACGCCGCAACTTTGCGCTCAACAGCGTCCTGCCGCATTGGCCCACGGAGATTGTGCTGCCTGGTGCACATTCGGATATTGGCGGTGGCTATCATCCACAAATGATCGAGAAGGTGCTGTTGACCCGACCGGTCTGGAGTTTCGTGGGGAGCGACACTCCGAAGGAGTCAACCGAGGCCTGGCAGCAATCCTTTGCGCAAATGACAGGTATGGATCGGGCGGCATTGATTGATCCGCGCGATACCGAGGCCTCACTGTCAATAACCAGCAAGGAGCGCCTGACCAAAAGCGCTTACAACAGGGGGGGCGGCAAAGCGGTGATGGCCGCTGTGTGCCTGCAGCGCCAGGTGTTCGGCCATCTTTCCAGGGTTCATTTGCGCGTCATGCATGCGCTGGCGTGCGATGAAGGTGTTCCCTTCAATCCCGTGCCGGTCTCTCTGGACTTCCTGATCCTGCCGGAGCTGCAAGGTGTTGCGCACAAACTGATTGCTTATGCGCGGGGTGCGGACTATGCACTCGACGCACAAGAGGAGCAAATGCTGCGCCATCGGTACATCCATCGATCCGCGCACTGGGACGCATTGATCGACAGCCGTCACAAATTCAACGACGCCCTGTTTGTTCATGCACCTCAAAGCGGTGGGCGGATTCGTTGGCCGAATCAAGAGATGCGCCGCTAGTCCTGCTGAAGGTTGTTTAGGATCAACAGAAAATGGTTCCGGATAACCGGAGCCATTTTATTGGGAGGGAGGTTACTTGGCTGCGTGAAGCAGCGCATTCAACTCGTCAACTACCGGAGCCCAGTCGTCGTCAAGCAGCAATGTCTCTTTGAGGTATTTACCTTGCTGAGGTGTCCAGAACTCTGCCTCGGATACCTTGACGTCATCAGGCAGCGGGCCATGTTCATCGATAAATGCGTCGATGCTCTCTTGATCTGAATCCAGTCCCAGTTGTTCAAACAAGGTGGCCAGGGTCGGTGTTTCCAAATCCATATCATCTCCCCGGCGGGCTTGACCCGATCTGTCGGTTGCACGCTTGAAGCTGCGTCATGCATCTGAGCGCATCTGTGACCCAAGAGTTCGAAGCAATAGCGTCAAGCGTTCAGCGCGCCTGCATCGACGGCATCTTTCAGCTCTTTGGCTGACTCCTGGGCAGCAGTGGCCGCGAGATCCGCAGTTTTGAACCAGCGGTCTTTTTCCACTTGGTGGTAGGAGATAACATTCGCAGCCTGCTTGGAGCGCATCACGATGACAGCCTGGAACTCGCCTTCTACTTCTCTGGATTCACCCCAGATGAAAAACTCGCCGATATCAAATTCAGTCACTTATTACCTTCCCATGGATGACGAGTCGCTTCTGACGGAGCACATCTAAGCCCGTCAGACTTGTTGATGTGCGCGAGTATGGCAGTTGTTGACCATCGCCGGCGGCCTTTAGTCGCGAGAGTGAGGAGTGTTCTGTGAGTCATTGCGAAAATCAGTGTAGGAATCCGGCTTGCAGGGCTATACACGATGCCGCTCATCTCGTCTGAATGGACTGCATCTGCTGATATGTACAAAACGGATATAGTCGACAGGCGTCAGCACCCGGTAGAATCACCCGAATGCCTGCGCTGACAGCGCTTTCGGTATCGTCGACGTTCTCCGCACAAGCACCCCTGGCTCAGGGTTGGCAATGCGATGTGGCTGCAATTGTCACATGAGGGCGCAAGGGAACTGCCCGTCTGATGCGCTACAAAAAAGGTAGCGGTAGCTTTTCTGACCGTCCGATCGTGTTCGGGCGGGATCATTTTCAAGTTGGGGGTTTTAACTTTGGCAGTAAGTAATCTGGAGACACACGCGCTGTTCGTGCTTGGTGATCTGCGGGCGAAGTTGGTAAAACAGTTCCAGTCCCGTTTTGTTTATGTCTGTGAGCAGTCCGCTGAAGGCATTTACATTGCTGAAATCGACACTGAAACGGCACTGGTGGTCGACGACAAGCCTCGGCTTGAGCTAAAGGTCGGCGATCATTTTCGCGCAGCGGTATTGCCCAGCCGTGAAGGCGGCAAGTTTGAAATCAAATTTCGCGAAATCAAACTGACTGTTTACGGCCTGGGCGAATATGCCTATGTCGATATCCCTGAAGGGCACGGCATCGTGTTCAAGGAAGGTCAGGGCATCATGATGGTTTTTGCAGCGCATGAGCAACTTCAAGGCGGACTGACCAAAACACTGAAGACTGCGACCACTAAAGCGGCGAAATGGCGCAAAGGCGAGCTGACCTTCAAGGCCAGCGAGTAAGCCCGGCAGGCAGCCATTCAGCTGCCGCTGGAATCACCTTGTCGACCACCACTGCTGACTTCCGGCGGTACATCGTCGCCTGCCATGCGTTTGCGAAACAGCCCCGTGCGGGCCAGCAGCAGGGTGGTGACCGGTACGGTAATCGCCAGTAGCACGGGGATCAGCCAGGCATGGATGACCGGTTCTGATTTGAGTGCTGAAAAGTACACAATCGAGGCTAGCGCAACGCACCACGCACCCAGTGTCGAGGCCAGCGCGGGCGGGTGCATGCGTTGAAAAAAGTCTTTCAGGCGCAGCATGCCGACTGCGCCGGTCAGGGCGAACAAACTACTGGCAACCAGCAGCACCGCCGTGAGGATTTCGACCCAGAAGGGCAACACCACTGTCGAGTTCATTCGATCACTTCTCCACGCAGCAGGAATTTGGCCAGGGCAAACGAACCGACAAAGCCAAACAGCGCAATCAACAACGCCGCCTCAAAATAAGTATCACTGGCATAACGGATGCCCAGTACCAGCATCATCAGCATGGCGGTGATGTACAGGTAGTCCAGGGCCAGTACTCGATCCTGAGCTGATGGGCCCTTGAACAGGCGAATCAGGGTCAGGACCATGGCCAGAGCGAAGATGAACAGGCTTGCCAGAATCGCATTGCCGAGCAAGGCACTCATTGGAAAATCTCCATCAACGGGCGCTCATAGGTGGTTTTGAAGTGCTCGATAAACTGCGCCTCATCTTCCAGGTCGAAAACATGCATGAGCAGCACGCTACGATCCAGCGCCAGTTCGGACCAGACCGTACCCGGAACCACTGTGGTGATCATTGCCAGCGCCGCCAGGCCATTGGCATCGTTCAAGTCCAGCGGGACTTTTACGAAGGCAGAGCGTGGTGGTCGCCGACGGGCGTTCCAGACCGTCCAGCCCACCTGGAGATTCGAGACGATCACATCGCGACCCACCAAAAAGAACAGCTTGAAGATAACGCCTGGGCGCTTGATGCTCACAGGCAAAGGGCGAAGTGGAGACATCAGCAAGGGGGCGAGGAAGCCTAGTACGGCTGCGAGAATCAAATTGCCGGGGCTGACGGAGAGGTTCAACACCAGCCACAGTACCGCCAGTGCCAGGGAAAACCACGGAGCAGGGAAATAACGCTTCATGGTTGCACCGCCGATATTGCTGTGTCGCTGACTGGCCCGGGCAGCGGCCGGGTGGCCATTACCGATTGGATGTACTGTTTGGGTTCGTGCAGCGCGGCTGCCGTGTCACGGGTATAGCGCAGCAGCGGTTCGGCCTGGAACGTCAGCATGATGCACAAGCCCAGCAGAATCACTATGGGCAGGCATTCATAGTGGCGCAGTAACGGTGAAGGGCGCTCCTGTGGGGTCCAGAAACGCTGGATGCCAATCCGCGAAAAAGCCAGCAGCGAAGCAAGGCCAGAGAAAATCAGCAAACCCACCAGCAACCAGCCCTGGCTCGAAATCGTTTCGTCCTGTGCGACATCCAGGCCGAGTGGGTTAAGCAGTGCGCTGAGCAGCGTCAGTTTGCCGATGAAGCCTGAAAGCGGAGGCATGCCGATGATCAGCAACGCGCAAGCAATGAAACTCAAGCCGATGAAGGCCACGGTCATCGGAATCACCTGGCCGACCACCGCTTTTTGCTGGTCATCCAGGTTGGTGCCTGGCGGTGGGTTTAACGACTCCACGGTACGCGGTAACTGGTCGGCATCGTCCTCTAACGGTAGCTCGTTGGCTGAGCGCGAGCGTTCGATGAGCTCTGCGAGCAGGAACATCGCGCTAAGGGCCAAGGTGGAGCTGACCATGTAGAACAGAGCGCCTGCCGTCAGACTCGGCTGGGCGAAGCCGATGGCCGACAGCAGGATGCCGGCCGAGACCAGAATGCTCAGGGCTGCCATGCGCTCCAGTCGTTGTGCGGCGATGATCGCCACCGCAGCGGTCAGGATCGTCGCCATACCGCCATAGATCAGCCAGTCGCCGCCAAAAAACGCCGACGGGCCAGCCTGGACTGAAAACAGCAGGGTCCAGAGTCGCAGCAGCGTGTAAATACCGACCTTGGTCATGATCGCGAAAATGGCCGCTACTGGCGCGCTGGCGGAAGAGTAGGCAGGGACTAGCCAGAAGTTCAGCGGCCACATGCCAGCCTTGGTCAGAAACGCCACCGCAAGAATCGCCGCGCCGGCGTGCAGCAGACCCAGATCGGCTTCCGGCACTTGCGGGATCTTGATGGCCAGATCGGCCATGTTCAGCGTGCCGGTGACGCCATAGATCAAGGCTGCGCCAATCAGGAATAGCGAGGACGCCAAAAGATTGATCGCGATGTAATGCAGGCCTGCAGAGACACGAGCGCGGCCCGAGCCATGCAGCATCAAGCCGTAGGATGCCGCCAGCATGACTTCGAAAAATACGAACAGGTTGAACAGGTCAGCGGTCAGGAACGCGCCATACAGACCCATCAGTTGAATCTGAAACAAGGCATGGAAGCTGGCGCCTGCGCGATCCCAGCGTGCCAGGGCGAAGAGCAAGGCGCAAACCCCGACGATTCCCGTCAGCACCAGCATCATTGCCGACAGGTGATCGACTACCAGAACAATGCCGAACGGCACTTCCCAGTTGCCGGGCAGATACACGCCGATTGAGCCTGTGGTTCCGGTTTTCTGTACCCACATGAACAAGGTTACAGAGATCGCCAGGCCCAGCATGCTCGAAAACAGATTGATGCGCGCCTTCAGCGGACGATGCTTCTCGCCGAGCCAGAGCATGATTGCGGCAGTTAGCAGTGGCAGCAGAATGGGTGCAACGATCAGTTGATTCATCAACGTCATTCTTTGGGCTCCCGGCCGTCAACGTGGTCGGTGCCGGTCAACCCTCTGGATGCCAGCAGCAGCACCAGAAACAGTGCGGTCATGGCAAAGCTGATTACGATGGCGGTGAGGACCAGCGCCTGTGGCAGCGGGTCGGTGTAGTGCAGCAGGTCTTGGGGAACACCGTCCTTGATGATCGGCTCACGGCCGATAAACAGGCTGCCCATGCTGAAGATGAACAGATTGACGCCATAGGACAGCAGGCAAAGCCCCATGACCACCTGAAAGGTCCGCGGCCGCAGGATCAGCCAGACGCCTGAGGCGGCCAGTACGCCAATGGCAATCGCGATAACTTCTTCCATCAGGAGGCTCCTTGTTGTGCGGCGACAATATCTGCGATGGGGTTCGGTACCGGTTTAGGCAGCGAAGTAGGGCGGTGGCTACGGACCGATTGGTGCGCCAGTGCTGTCAGAATCAGCAGTGTCGATCCCACGACAACCGCATAGACCCCGACATCGAAAAACAACGCGCTGGCGACGTGGAAATCGCCCAGTAGCGGCAGATCCAGATGCGCGGTGTGGGTGGTCATGAACGGGTAACCGAAGAACATCGATCCCAGACCGGTGCCAATCGCGAACAACAACCCGGTACCCATCCAGCGCAAAGGCCGCAGGCTCATCTGTGCCTCGACCCACTGCGTGCCGGCAACCATGTATTGCAGGATGAACGCCACGGACATCACCAGTCCGGCGACAAAACCACCGCCGGGCTGGTTATGCCCACGCATGAACAGGTACATCGAAACCAGCACCGCAATCGGCAGCAGCAAACGTACCAGCACTGCTGGAACCATCATGAAGCCCAGCGCGGTATCGCTGGCGCTGCGCGGGTTGACCAGATCGGTTGCCACATCCGGCGCCAGCAAGCGTTGCTGGGCGGGTAGCGGAATGCTTTCCTTGGGCGGGCGGAAGCGGCGCAGCAGGGCAAACACGGTCAGCGCCACAGCCGCCAGGACGGTGATTTCGCCGAAGGTATCGAAGCCCCGGAAATCCACCAGCATCACGTTCACTACGTTGCTGCCACCGCCTTCGGGAATCGCGCGGCTGAGGTAGAACGAAGAAATGGTGTTGGGGGTCGCGCGAGTCAGCATCGCGTAAGACAGCAGCGCCATGCCGCCGCCGACCAGGACTGACAGGATCAGGTCGCGAATGCGGCGGGTGCGTGCACGAATTCGGCTGCTGACCGAAGGTGCGACGTTCTCGTTGCGTCGTGGCAGCCAGCGCAGGCCCAACAGGATCAGCACCGAGGTAACCACCTCGACCACCAATTGGGTCAGGGCCAGATCCGGCGCAGAGAACCAGACGAAGGTGACACAGGTCATCAGTCCGCAAACGCTGACCATGATGACGGCAGCGAGACGGTGATATTTACCCTGCCATGCCGCGCCCAATGCGCAGGCAATCGCGATCAGCCACAGCGTAACGAAGACTCCCGAGCCCGGGATTTTCGGACGGTCACCCCAAGTCAAACCGCTGAAGTACATCGGGATGAAACCGCCGATCAGTGCTGCCAATACCACCAGGAACAACTGCGGTTGCAGACGGCGGGTGCTGATACGGCTTTCGAAACGCCGCGCCCAGCGGGTCATGATCACCATTGAACGCTCGAAGAAGCGTTTGCCATTCATGCGCTGTACCAGCGGCGGGCCGGTGAAGCGGTTCTGTTTGAACGACTTGCGCAGCAGCAGATAGAGCAGAACGCCGCCAGCCATGGCAATCAGGCTCATGATCATTGGCGCGTTCCAGCCATGCCAGATGGCCAGGCTGTATTCCGGCAAGGTGCCGCCTACGACGGGGTGCGCGGCGGCGGCCAGCAAGGGCGCGACGGATTGCGCAGGGAATATTCCGACGATCACACAGGCAATCACCAGAAACTCTACCGGCGCACGCATCCAGCGCGGTGGTTCATGAGGCGTGTGGGGCAGGTCTGTGGCTTTCGGGCCGAAGAACACATCCACGGTGAAGCGCAACGAATAGGCAACACTGAATGCCCCGGCGATAGTTGCGATCACCGGCAAGGCCATCTCCACCCAGGCTGAAGAGCTGACAAAAACCGTTTCGGCAAAGAACATTTCTTTGGACAGGAAGCCGTTCAGCAGCGGAACGCCCGCCATGGAGGCGCTGGCGACCATCGCTAGCGTCGCCGTGTAGGGAATCAGTGTGATCAGTCCGCTTAACTTGCGGATGTCCCGCGTGCCGCTTTCATGGTCGATGATCCCCGCAGCCATGAAGAGCGAGGCCTTGAAGGTCGCGTGGTTAAGAATGTGGAAGACCGCAGCGACCGCCGCCAATGGGCTGTTCAGGCCCAGCAACAGGGTAATCAAACCCAGGTGGCTGATAGTCGAATAGGCCAGCAGGCCCTTGAGGTCATTCTGAAAAATCGCTGCGTAGGCACCGATGATCAGAGTGCAGGCGCCTGCGCCGCTGACGATCCAGAACCATTGTTCGCTCCCTGACAATGCGGGCCAGAAACGTGCCAGCAGGAACACCCCGGCCTTGACCATGGTTGCCGAGTGCAGATACGCCGACACCGGCGTCGGGGCGGCCATCGCGTGGGGTAGCCAGAAGTGGAACGGGAACTGCGCACTTTTGCTCAATGCGCCGATCAGGATCAGCGTCAGCAGCACCGGGTACAGCGCATGGGCGCGAATGGCATCGCCGGAGGCCAGCACGCGATCCAGGTCATAACTGCCCACGACATGGCCGAGCAGCATGACGCCTACCAGCAAAGCCAGGCCGCCTGCGCCGGTGACCATCAAGGCCATATAAGCGCCGCGTCGGGCATCCGCCCGGTGGTGCCAGTAACCAATCAACAGGAACGAGAAAAGGCTGGTCAATTCCCAGAAAAATACGATCTGAATCAGGTTGCCGGAAATCACCAGACCCAGCATGGCGCCCATGAACGCCAGGAAAAAAGCGAAAAAGCGCGGTACCGGATCGTCCGGAGACATGTAGTAACGGGCGTATAACGAAACCAGCGTGCCGATGCCCAGCACCAGCATGGAGAACATCCAGGCGAAGCCGTCCATGCGCAGGACGAAGTTCAGCCCCAGGCTGGGTAACCAGAAATATTCTTCGCGGATCACGCCGCCGTCGACGATTTGTGGATACCACAAGGCAACCTGAATCGCACCGGTAACGGCCACAAGGCCAGCGAGAATGGATTCAGTATTACGAGCGTTGTGCGGCAAAATTGCCGCCAGACAGCTGCCAATGAAAGGCAGAAGCAGTAGAACTATCAGAGACATAGGCTTCTAATCTGCAGGGAAATGTCAAGGATCATACGTGCTGGGCTGTGTATCACCAAACGCCAAGGTGTCGCAGAATCCTACAGACCTTGTAGGCAGAAGCTGAGTTCGCTTTATTTATAGTCGGATTTATCGCGTGTTCAATCTGTTTCTTTAAACGCTTGATCGGTCTCAGGTTGTTCTTCAGCGGGTTTAGTACGGCGCTTCATTTCACTGACGATCACCGCCGCGACGATCAGGGCTGCACCAATTAAGGCAACGCCTGGCAGGCGTTCACCCGCAAGACGGCCGAAGATTCCAGCCCAAACCGGCTCACCGGCATAGATCACCGTGGCACGGGTGGGAGAAACGGTTTTCTGTGCCCAGTTCATGGCCACTTGAATCACCGCGCTCATGGCCCCCAGTCCTACAGCGCTGGTGACCAGCATCCAGGAAAAGTCCGGTAAGGTTTCGCCCGTCGGCACTATCATCAGGAACGACAGCAACGAGGCGGTTGCCAGTTGCACCACGGTGACCCGGCGTACATCGACCTTGCCACCGTAGGCACCGATCATGATGATTTCAGCGGCCACTGCGATTGCACAGATGATCGTCGCTATTTCACCGGGGCTGAATTGCAGGGTCGCGCCCTTGGGACCGGCCAGCAGAATCAACCCGGTAAAGGCCAGACAGATCCCCACGCTGGGCATCAACCCCGGGCGGCGTCCCAGCACCAGCCATTGCAACAACGGTACGAAAGGCACATAAAGCGCGGTAATGAATGCCGACTGGCTGCTGGGAATAGTCTGCAGCCCGATGGTCTGCAAGCCATAGCCGAGCATGATTGCTGCTCCGATAGCGACCCCGGCTTTAATTTCCAGCAAGGTCATACCGCGCAAAACGCTCAATGAGCACAGCGCGACAATGATTGCGGCTGCAGCAAAACGCAGCCCGACAAAAAACATCGGACCGCTGACGGTCATGGCGTGTTGTACGATCAGAAATGTGCCACCCCACAGCAGGGTGATCAGGATCAGTACGATTTCCGCTTTGCTGATACGGGGCGTTATAGAGGTAGACTTCATGCTTCTCACTGCTTTGAAGGGCTTGCGTGACACATAGACCTGGGCTTTAAAGCTGGGCAGTATACTGCGCAACGGTTTCGAGAGAATAAAATATTGAGCAACGACAATTCGCAACGCGCGCCCGTCTTGCAGCACGTCAGTCAAAACGTGCGACGACTGCGCAACGGGCAGGATATGAGTCAGACGGCGCTGGCGGAAAAATCCGGAGTCAGCCGGCGCATGTTGGTGGCCATCGAGGCAGGCGAGAAAAACGTCAGTCTCGCGACGCTTGATCGCGTTGCCGAAGCACTGGATGTAGCGTTCAGCGATCTGATCCAGGCACCCGAGCATCGTGACCCCAGTCGCATCAACGAAGTGGCCTGGGCGGGTTCGGTACCGGGCAGCCGCGCTGTTCTGTTGGCCAAAGCCACCGCCAGACGTGAAGTCGAACTCTGGGAATTCTGCCTGGAGCCGGGGGAAGCGTATCAGTCCGAAGCCGACCCGGATGGCTGGAGTGAACAGGTCTACGTGGTCGAAGGGCAGCTGACGGTGAGTCTGGTCGAGCGTAGTCAGGCGGTCGGGCCGGGGGAGTTTTTCATGTTTGCCAGCAATCAAGCCCACAGCTACCGCAATGAGGGGCCGGTCCGGGTACGATTTGTCCGTAACGTCGTGCTTTGAGGTGTTGCCTGATCAACAGTGAATCAACAGTTATGTCGGCTCCAGCATCTTCTCCAACAACAGTGCGGGGGTTATCTCGCCTGAACAGGGACAATCGGCAGCGGGCACGGGCTGTGCATTGGACACGGTTGTTGGTATCGACCCCAGCTTGAGACTTCGAAGAGCGACCCTGATCTATGAGTTCCACTGACAAACAACCGGCTGACGTTCTGATCGTCGGCGGTGGCCTTAGCGGCAGCATGCTTGCGGTCCAGTTGCTGCGCTTGCCGGGTAAACGGCGTGTTTCGATTATTGAAACGCGCAGTGAGCTGGGGCGGGGCGAGGCCTACAGCGCCACGGAGTTGGGGCATACGCTTAATGGCAACGCGGCGCGCATGAGTGTCGACCCGGACAACGCCGACGATTTGACCCAATGGCTGACACAATTCATCGCCGACGGTGGCTGGCCTGAATCCTTTGAGCAGGATGTGCCTATAGCTGAACTGTTCCCGCCACGGGGCATTTTTGGTCTGTATGTGCAGCAGCGTCTGGCCGAAGCTCAATTGACTGGCGCGAGTTACGGCTCAAGTGTCGAGCATGTGCGTGGCGAAGTGATCGACCTGCAGACGAGCGGGCAGGGCGTGACGCTTAGCCTGGCCGATGGTCAGTCCCTGCAAGGGCGTTTTGCGGTTTTGGCCACGGGGATGTACGCCGCGTCGCGCACGCCGCAACGGCACTCGAATGGACTCAATGCTGCTGCGGTGGATCCGTGGGATGTAGGCGCGATGCGCCAGCTTGATCCGCAGGCGCGGGTGCTGATCTTTGGTTCCGGACTGACCATGGTCGATGCTGTTGTGTCGTTGCAGCAGTCGGGACATCGCGGTCCCATCGATATTTTTTCCCGGCATGGATTGCTGCCTCATGTGCGTCGTCAGCCGCCTGTCTGGGCAGACTTTCTCGCCGAAGATCACACTATTCGAAGTCCACGGCAGTTGCTGCGCAAAGTGCGTGAGCAATGCGCGCAGGCGATCGAAAGCGGAATCGACTGGCAGGCACCGCTGGATACCGTGCGGGCTAACATCGGCCGGTTATGGAGTCAGGCCTCGGATGTGCAGCGCCGTCAGTTTGTGCGTCATGTACGGCCGTGGTGGGAAAGTCATCACCATCGTTCACCGCCGCTGAGCGCTGCCCTGCTTGCGCAGCTTATAGATGAAGGGCGCGTCACAGTTCAGGCCGCTTCACTGCAAGGGTTTGAGGTTTTGCCGTCGGGTCAATTGCAGATTCGTGTACGACACCGTGGTCAGGTTGAGTCATCAACGGTTGTGGGGGATGCGCTGATCAATTCCACCGGCATTGAATACGATTGGCGACGGGTGGACCGGCCTCTGCCTCGACAACTGCTGGCCCGCGGTCTGATTCAACCTGGCCCGCTGGCGCTGGGTATTGCCGCGGACCATGGCGGGGCAGTACTGGATGCGCAAGGGCGGGTCTCTGAACGGCTGTTCGCCATGGGTCCGCCATTACGCGGTTTGTGGTGGGAGAGTACAGCCGTGACTGATGTAGCGCTGCAGGCCAAGGCGTTGGCGGGGCGGTTGGTCGGAACTCATTTGGCTTAAGACCTTACGCCTATATCGTCCGGATGCTGCCCAGACCAAGCCTCGCTCCAACGAAGTGACGCCTGTTGGGGCGTCCTCAGGTCTGGGACGATACAGGCGCTGAAACTCTTCAATCCTGATCCAGCAAAACCGGCCCATTGCCCTGTTCGCCCAATTTATCCCCCCAGTTGCGCAGCGGACAGGCTTGCATCGACAGGCAGCCGCAGCCGATGCAGCCCGTGAGCTGATCGCGCAGGTCTGTCAGGCGGGCGATGCGGTCGTCGAGTTCGTCTTTCCACTGAGCCGACAATTTATTCCAGTCCGCCGCCGTCGGCGTGCGCTTTTCCGGCAGGGTTTGCAGGGCGGCATGAATGCTCGCCAGCGGGATGCCCAGACGTTGTGCGACTTTGATCAAGGCCACTCGACGCAGCATTTCTCTGGGGTAACGACGCTGATTGCCCGCATTGCGCTGGCTGCTGATCAACCCCTTGGTTTCATAAAAGTGCAGGGCAGTGACCGCGACACCGCTGCGGGCCGCCAATTGGCCGACGGTCAGTTGTTTGCTGGCAGGTCCGGATTTTTTGCTGATTGTCATAAGTGGATGCTTGACCTCTAGTTAAGTAGAGGTTTTACCCTTCGAGGCCTTGGTTGGCAACACCCTGTAGGGGCCACTGTCGCTCAGTAGACAAGAAACCTGTAGAAGCGCACGAGCACCGCGAGGCCGCGATGGCGTCTTGCCTGATACACCATTATCGCTGCCTCGCGGTGCTCGTGAGCTCCTATAGAAAATCACTAAAAATCAGGTGGTTATATTTTTTGACGGGAGGCTGTCATGCAGTCAGCAGAAGAGAATCCTCGCTTTAATCAGCTTATTGAATTCACCGTAAATCCCGCCCAGCAGGCCAGTCTCGTCGTTGCCTTGACCGAGCAGGTGGAGCGCTACACCTGCACTTATCCCGGTTTTATCAGCGCCACGGTCCAGGCGAGTAATGATGGCTGCAGAGTGCTTGGTCAGACCCTCTGGCAATCAAGGCGCGCTAGTGAAGACGCGTTACTCAATGCCGAATCGAGTGAGCAGGATTTCATCGCGCTACTGCGACGGCATCATGTCAGCGCAGTGACGTTCAATACCTGGCAGGTCACTCGGAGCATCCCGGCCAGGGGCTGAGAGGCAGAGCACTGTTCAGACTGAAACCTGCATTACCCGGTCGCCCTGCAAATTTTCTCCTGGCCGTCGTTTGTTAACCGCCAGTTCGCCAATCTTGATCAGTCGGGTACGAGTGACGTTGCGTGAAAGGCCCAGCAGGGCAGCGGTGTGGACCTGGTTGCAGTGACTGAAACGGTAAGCCGCCCGCAGCAACGCATCTTCGACTTTTTCGTGCAACGCGCCAGCCTGTTCTTCGAACAGCTTATGGAAAGCCCGCTCCAGTAACGCGTCGACAGATTCGTCGTTTGCAGGTTGATCGTCCTGGCGCTCGATGCGCAGGTTCGACAAGCGCAGGTCATCACGTTGAATCAGCCCGTCACGGCAGATCAACAGCGTGTGGTGAATGACGTTTTCCAGCTCGCGAATATTGCCTGGCCAACTGTAGCTTTGCAGTTTCCGCTCCGCTTCGGCGGTAATGCGGATTGGTCCGTATCCCAGACGCAGGCTGTACACGTCGATAAAGTGTCTGACGAGTGGAAGAATATCGCCGGGACGTTCGCGCAACGGTTGCAGTTCGAGGTTGACCACATCCAGGCGGTAATACAGATCCTCGCGGAAATGCCCGGCATTGATCGCTTTTTCCAGTTGCACGTTAGTCGCTGCGAGCACCCTGACGTTGATGGGAATGCTCTTGCGTGAGCCCAGCCGCACGACCTCCCGTTCTTGCAGCACACGCAACAGCTTGACCTGTATCGGCATGGGCAGATCGCCGATTTCATCGAGGAACAGCGTGCCGCCATTAGCCTCTTCGAACCAGCCAGCCTTGGCGTTCAAGGCTCCGGTAAAGGCGCCTTTCTCGTGGCCGAACAGCTCGGCTTCCACCAGCGACTCTGCAAATGCACCGCAATTGACCGCAACGAACGGCTGGTTACGACGTTCGCTGAGGTTATGAATATGCCGCGCAACCAACTCTTTGCCGGTGCCGGTTTCGCCAATGATCAATACGCTGGCGTCGCTGGGCGCCACCTGCTTGAGGTGGGCCAGCAAGGCTTTGGATTTCGGGTCTTCGAACACCTGAGCTGTAGCGCGGATTGAAGTCGCCAGCGCGGGGTTCGGCGGTAGGGTCAGTAGCTGCATGGGGCTCACTTCTTTTTTATTGGAGTCGACAATTACCTGCAGGAGCCAACTTGTTGGCGAGGCATTGGACCTGATTGCTCAGAACCTCCGTGCCTCTAACACGTTGGCGCCTACCGAAAACTGACTCCTACTTCTGCGGCGGCAAATCGTTGGCAATCATTTCCCCGAATGGTCCGGTCAGGTTGGTGATGCCACGCCCGGCCAGGCTGCGATACGGCTCAGGCAGCAACGGGAAGACCAGTTCGGCGAAGCGATAGGCTTCTTCCAGATGCGGATAGCCGGAGAAGATGAAGCTCTCGATCCCCAGGTCGGCGTATTCCTTGATTCGCGCGGCGACTTCCTGTGGGTTACCCACTAATGCGGTACCGGCGCCACCCCGAACCAGGCCCACGCCTGCCCACAGATTTGGCGCGATTTCCAGATTGTCCCGGCGGCCGTCGTGCAAGGCCGCCATGCGGCGCTGGCCTTCGGAATCAAAGCGCGAGAAGGATTTCTGGGCGGCCGCAATCGTTTCGTCGCTGATGTGCTCGATCAGCGTGCTGGCTGCTTTCCAGGCCTCTTCACTGGTTTCGCGGACAATGACGTGCAGGCGGATACCGAATTTCACGGTGCGGCCTTTGCGTGCTGCGCGTTCGCGGACATCGGCAAGTTTTTCTGCGACGGCAGCCGGAGGTTCGCCCCAGGTCAAATAGACGTCCACCTGATCGGCAGCCAGTTCATGAGCGGCTTCGGACGAGCCCCCGAAGTACAGCGGCGGATAAGGTTTCTGAATCGGCGGATACAGCGCTTTGGCGTTCTGCACGCGCAAGTGCTTGCCTTCGAAATCCACGGCTTCGCCTTGCAGAACACGACGCCAGATCTGCAGGAATTCATCGCTGACTTCGTAACGTTCGCTGTGATCGAGGAAACTGCCGTCGCCACGGTTTTCATCAGGATCACCGCCGGTTACCACGTTGATCAACAAACGGCCGCCAGACAGACGATCCAGAGTTGCCGCCATGCGCGCCGAAACGGTAGGTGAAATGATGCCCGGACGAATCGCCACCAGATACTTCAGTTTTTCGGTCAACGGCACCAGCGCAGAGGCAATTACCCAGGAGTCTTCGCATGAACGACCGGTCGGGATCAGTACGCCGTGGTAGCCCAGATCGTCTGCCGCTTGAGCCACCTGTTTGAGGTAGTTCAAGGTGACTGGGCGAGCACCTTTGGTGGTGCCCAGAAAATGGCCGTCGCCGTGAGTCGGAAGGAACCAGAAAACATCCATGACAAAACCCTTGAGCCGCAAGCGGCGCTGATGTGTTGGTTGGCTGTTGCTCAGCCAGCAGTAGGGGGCTAGTTATAAAGGGTCGGATTTATTCCTCAAAAGAACGGATATCCATATTTTTATATCGTTATCGAATATGACGTCTAATCGCAGACAGCGGCGCCTGATGAGGCAGGTCGAAAATTGATGAGGTTGACAAATTGGCAACGCGCCTCTAAGGTTGCCAAAAATTCAACAGGGATGATGGATGAGGGTTTTCAAGAAGATCGCATTTGATGACGCTTCAAGGAGGTATCCCAATGATGCTGCGAACCTTGATGCCACCTATCGCTTGCTGAGTCGGTCAACGGCCGACACCTCCAGTGAGCTCAAAAGCACTTTCAACACGCTGGATCGCTTCACGCATAGAAACGGCTGGTATGTGATCGACATTGGCGGCAACAATTTACGGTTGGTTGCCGCTATTGAATTCAGCAAGCAACTGGTTTTCGTAAAACACATCTACACCCACGCCGAATACACCAAGGCAAACAAGTGGTACCAAAAGCAGAAAACGGGGATCCGACCATGAGTCCTGCAGTAGCCGAACGAACCGTAGATAAGACTGCCATTCGCGAATTGGCGCAGCGTATGGAAATACTTCGTCTGGACATGGATCGTCTGGGGGCGCATTTCCTGCATCACATCGACTCGCCAGAGGACTATCAGCAGGCGTTGACTGTCATCGATGAACTCACCGACGGCCAGGAACTGACGTCTGTCGAAAGCAATTTACTCGAGATTCTCTGTGACACAGTTGAGCGTTACGAAAGCAATGCACCGCAGTTCTCGGCATTCAATGCGCGTATAGCCGGGTTGACGGAAGTGGACCTGCTCAAGGCATTGATGCTGCAAAACCAGTTAACCGGTGCAGACCTTCCGGAAATTGGCGATAAGAGCGTGGTGTCACGCATTCTCAGCGGGCAGCGTCGTTTGACCATCGAGATGGTGGCCAGACTTGCAGCGCGGTTCCACGTCGATCCCGGAGCGTTTGTCCCTCGCATTGCATAAGGTCATTTGCTGACTGTGTTGAACAAACCCGCCAAGGCGGGTTTTTTCATACTCCACAACACCCCGTCACTCCCCTCGAAACTTTTGTCGCATCGCCCCGGTCACTTTTAAACACCTCATAAAGGGAATCAGGCGATGGCAAGGGCAATCTGGAAGGGCGCGATCAGTTTCGGGCTGGTGCATATCCCCGTCGCGCTGGTTTCGGCGACCTCTTCGCAGGGGGTGGATTTCGACTGGCTGGACAAGCGCAGCATGGATCCAGTGGGTTACAAGCGCATCAATAAGGTCACCGGCAAAGAGATGACCAAGGAAAACATCGTCAAGGGTGTGCAATACGAGAAGGGCCGCTATGTAGTCCTCAGCGAAGAAGAAATCCGCGCCGCTCACCCCAAGTCGACCCAGACCATTGAAATTTTCGGTTTCGTCGCAGGCGATCAGATCCCGCTGCAAAACATCGAGACACCTTACTACCTGGCCCCTGACAAGCGCGGCGAGAAGGTGTACGCCTTGTTGCGCGAAACCCTCGTGCAAACCAAGAAAGTCGCGCTCGCCAATGTGGTCCTGCATACCCGCCAGCACCTGGCTGCGGTAATGCCGCTGGAGTCGGCGATGGTCTTGGTGTTGTTGCGCTGGCCGTCTGAGGTGCGTGGCCTGGATACGCTGGAACTGACCGATGCGGTCACCGATGTGAAGCTCAATAAAAGCGAACTGGCCATGGCCAAGCGTCTGGTGGAAGACATGAGCGCCGACTGGACGCCGGAGGATTACCGCGACACCTTCCAGGATCAAATCATGGGACTGGTGGAAACCAAGGCCCGGGAAGGCAAGCTCGAAAGTGTCGAGACCGAGCCTGAGGACACTGATCGTAAAAGCGCCGACGTCATCGACCTCACTGAGCTGCTTAAACGTAGCTTGGCGGGTAAAGGTTCGGTCAGCAAAAAACCGGCAAAACCGGCCGCCAAAAAAGCCGAGCCTGCAGAAAAAGCGCCGGCCAAACGCCGAACACCACCGCGCAAGAAAACCACCAAGGCATCTTGAGGGGTATTGCCTGACGTCGCAGAGGATCAACCATGGCCAAGCAGCCCAGCGAATATGCCCGCAAACGTAATTTTGATATCACCAGTGAGCCTGCGGAGGCACCGGTCAAGGCCAGGAAAGGTAAGGCCGCGCACGCCCTGAGTTTCGTGATCCATAAGCACGACGCGCGCAACCTGCATTACGATTTTCGACTGGAGCTGGATGGCACTCTGAAAAGCTGGGCAGTGCCCAAAGGGCCAAGCCTTGATCCGACCCATAAGCGTCTGGCGGTGCATGTCGAGGATCACCCGCTGGGTTATGGCAGTTTTGAAGGCAGCATTCCCGAAGGTCAGTATGGCGCGGGTGATGTCATCGTCTGGGATCGGGGGATCTGGCAGCCGCATGGCGATCCGCAGCAAACCTATAAAGACGGCAAGCTCAAGTTCACACTGGTTGGGGAAAAACTCACCGGTGAATGGGCGCTGGTGCGCACCCGGCTGAAAGGCAGTGGCGACAAGGAACAATGGCTGCTGATCAAGGAGAAAGACGAGATTGCCAGGCCTGGCGCGGAATACGACATCGTTGCCGATCAGCCGCAGAGCGTGATCAGCGGCAAGTTGGTGGGCAAACCGGCGACGGGGAAAAAAGCGGCCCCGGCTAAAACCGCGGCGCCTGAAGCCAAATCTGCCAATACCAAACCCGCAAAGACAAAAGCTGCAAAAACCAGCAAGACCGTAAGCGTGGTCCCTGAAACGCTCGCCCCGCAACTCGCCACATTGGTAGATGCGCCCCCCAACGGGGAGTGGCTGTACGAAATCAAATTCGATGGCTACCGGATCATGACCCGGATTCTCGACGGTGAGGTGCGGTTGTTCAGCCGCAACGGCAATGACTGGACCGACCGTCTGCCGTTACAGGCCAAGGCGCTGCAATCCTTGGGGCCCAAAGACAGTTGGCTCGACGGCGAAATGGTCATGCTCAACGACGAAGGCCTTCCTGATTTTCAGGCTCTGCAAAACGCCTTTGAGGTTGGCCGCAGTAAAGACGTGGTGTATTTCCTTTTCGATGCACCGTTCATTGAAGGGCAGGATCTGCGGGAAACCCCGGTGGAGGAGCGCCGCGCTGCGCTGAAAAAGCTGCTTGGCAAAAGCCGTAGCAAGCTGTTGCGCTTCTCGGATGCGTTCATGTCCCGTCACAAGGATATTGTCGAAAGCGCCAGCGCTATGGGCCTGGAAGGCGTAATTGGCAAACGGGCCGGCAGTCTCTATCTGAGCAAACGCAACCCGGACTGGATCAAGCTCAAGTGCCGCTTACGTCAGGAGTTCGTCATCGTCGGCTTTACCCAGCCACAAGGCTCACGTAGCGGGTTTGGTGCATTGTTGCTGGCGGTAAACGGCGACGATGAGGATTCGGGGCTGGTGTATGCAGGTCGAGTCGGTACCGGCTTCTCCGAGCGGACACTTAAACAAATCAGCGAACGCCTGAAAAAACTGGAGCGTGATTCTTCACCCCTGGCAAAAAAACTCACCAGCGCTCAAGGGCGTGGCGTTCACTGGATTGAGCCTGAACTGGTCTGCGAAGCGGAGTTCGCTGAATGGACGCGAGAAGGGATCATTCGGCAGGGTGCTTTTATCGCGCTGCGCACTGATAAGCCTGCCAGTCAGGTCGTTCACGAATATCCGCAAGCGGCTAAAAATATCAAGAAAGCATCTCGAGCCAAGCCAGAAAAGCCCGAGAAGCCCGCCGTTGCGAGCAGAGGTCGAGTAGTGATTGCCGACGTGAACATCAGCCATCCAGAGCGGGTGATCGATACCGAGAGCGGCACCCAGAAAGCCGAACTCGCGCATTACTATGAAGAGATCGCCGACTGGATCCTGCCGTATCTGAAAGATCGCCCCGTGTCCTTGTTACGCTGTCCGGAGGGTGTCGCTGGGGAGCAGTTCTTTCAGAAACACTCGGAAAAACTGGCCATTCCCAACATCAAGCAACTTGAACCGGAGCTGGACCCGGGGCATGCACGCCTGATGGAGATCGATACCGTGCAAGCGCTGGTAGGCGCAGCGCAAATGGGCACTATCGAATTGCACACCTGGGGCGCGACCAGTGATCGCATCGAAACCCCTGACCACTTTGTACTCGATCTTGACCCGGATGACGCGCTGCCATGGCGCAGCATGATCGAAGCCACGCAAATGACCCTGGCGGTGCTGGATGAGTTGGGTTTGCAGGCGTTTATCAAAACCAGTGGCGGCAAGGGGATGCACATCATCGTGCCGTTACAGCGTCAGGCGGACTGGGAAACAGTGAAAGGTTTCGCCAAAGCCATCGCCGAGTTCATTGCCAAGCAACTGCCCGAGCGTTTCACCGCAACCATGGGGCCGAAAAACCGGGTCGGGAAAATCTTCATCGATTATCTGCGTAACAGCCGTGGCGCCAGCACCGTAACCGCGTATTCGGTACGTGCCAGACCGGGATTACCTGTGTCGGTGCCTGTGTCCCGCGAGGAGCTGGAAGGCCTGAAGTCCGCCCAGCAGTGGAACGTTGGGAACGTGCAAGAGCGCTTGCGCAAGCTCAAGGCTGATCCGTGGAAGGGCTATACCAATCGGCAGCGGATTACCAAAAAAATGTGGAAACAGTTGGGCGTCGAAGGGCGTTGAGCTTGTTCGGAGTTCAATTCCCTTTGAGCTCAGTTGTGACAAAGATACTTGATCTGAAATGCAATCCTATGTGGGAGCTGGGCTTGGTCTGGGCGGCATTCCGACGATACTCTGCAAACCCAATCGCGGGCAAGCCCAGCTCCCACAGGGAATAGCGTTTTAATTGGAAAATCCGGTAGTTTCACCCATGCGTATCCGCGCGTTCAGCCGGATAAAACGCGCCTTCCATGCTCATTCCCTTCAGCAACTCCCGAACCTTGGCCTCAATGCCGACCACGGTTGCCTGGTCTTCTATGTCCTCCACTTTCACCAGCAAGCGACTGCTGTTCTGGTCGTGAGTACCTTCGCTGAGCATGTCGTGGGTGAACACTTGTTCGGCGCGCCATAAGCACAGTTCGCTGGATCCACTCAGCCAGATCTCGTTGATTGTTCTAAGGTCTGTGGTAGCCAGTTGATCTACGGTGATCATCTTGTCCATTGTCTTGTACCTGTCAGTGAGTCGATACAAGTCTGACGTGCCGCCGTCACCGGTCGTTCAACCTGTGTCCCGACAAAGTCAGGCACCCGCAAATAAAGGGGGAATTCCATGACGCATCCTGCGGTTTTTACGCGCAGAAAAATACTCACCCTGGCCGCCGGTGCTTCGGCGGTATTCACGTTCGATTCGGCCGCTGCGCAGTCCAGTCCGCCGACGATCCCGTCGCCCACTTCACCTTCGACCCTGGACACAGGAGCAAACACCATGCTGACCCGAGCCATCCCGTCGAGCAACGAGCCACTACCCATGGTGGGATTGGGTACCTACCGTGGTTTTGATGTCGCGACCTCTAGTCCGGCGTACAAGAATCTGTCTGCGGTGCTTGATGCGCTGTTTGAAAAAGGCGGCACGCTGGTCGACAGCTCGCCCATGTATGGCCGTGCCGAGCAGACCACCGGTGAGCTGCTGTCGATTCATAAACCGCGTTCACCCGCATTTCTGGCTACCAAGGTCTGGACCCGAGGCCGTCAGGAAGGCATTCAGCAGATGGAAGAGTCTTTCAAACTGTTGCAGACCGACCGCATTGATCTGATGCAGATTCACAACCTGCTGGACTGGAAAACCCACTTGCCGACGTTGCGCAAATGGAAGGAAGAAGGGCGTATCCGTTATGTCGGTATCACTCATTACACGTCGTCGGCCTATGACGATGTAGAAGCGGTGCTCAAGGCAGAGCAGATGGACTTTCTGCAGATCAATTACGCGCTGGATGATCGCGCCGTCGA
Organism: Pseudomonas caspiana; assembly: GCF_040224095.2. Taxonomy (NCBI): domain Bacteria; kingdom Pseudomonadati; phylum Pseudomonadota; class Gammaproteobacteria; order Pseudomonadales; family Pseudomonadaceae; genus Pseudomonas; species Pseudomonas caspiana. Next base: position 2,047,672 of record NZ_CP167995.1, read on the forward strand.
GAAGCGGATTTTGCCGTTGTGCCGGGAGAAAGGTGTGGCGGTGATCTGTAACCGGCCGTTTGGCGGCGGTGGTTTGCTGGGGCGGCTGCAGGGCAGACCGTTGCCCGGCTGGGCAGCGCAAGTGGGTGTGACCAGTTGGGCACAACTGGCTCTGAAGTTCCTGCTGGCGCATCCGGCAGTGACCTGCGTTATTCCCGGCACCGGTAACCCGAAATACATGCTGGAGAATGCTGGCGCCGGGTTCGGCCCGATGCTGACCGGCGCGCAGCGTGAGCAGTTGATTGATTTGGTTTGAAAATACAGGTGCGGGCTCCGGGATTTTCCTTCGTGGGAGCGGTGCTTGCCCGCGATAAGGCTGGACGCTGTTCACTTTAGATCGCGCCCAGCCTTATCGCGGGCAAGCACCGCTCCCACAGGGCGATACCATCCCAAATCAACGGCCTCAGCGATTCACCAGCTTGGCTGGCAGTGCAATCACCAGAAAGCTGCTCAGGATAAGGCACCCGGCGAAGAACCACATGGCGCCAGCGCTGCTGCCGGTGATATCAATGGCCATGCCCATCAGCGAGTTGCTGACCAGCCCGGCGATGTTTGCCAGTGAGCACGCCAGCGCAAAACCCGTGGCGGCAGCGCGGCCTTTGAGGAAGGTGGCAGGCAAGCTGAAGAACACCGGCACCGCACCGATAATCGCTGCTGAAGCAATCGCAAACAGCGCCACTGTTGCCACCAGGTTGTGAGTGAAGAATGTGCTGCTGGCCATGGCCACCGAGCCGATCAGGAACGGCACGATGATGTGCCAGCGACGCTCGCGATGGCGGTCCGAACTGGCCCCGATCAGCAACATGCCCAGCAGTGCCGCGATACTTGGCAAAGCGGTCAAGACGCCAATGTGAAAGGTATCGACTACGCCAGCGTTGCGAATGAACGTCGGCATCCAGAAGCCCATTGCGTAGGCGCTGAGCAGGATCGAGAAGTCGATACCGCCGAGCATCCAGACCTTCAGATTGAAAAAGCCATCGCGGAAGCTGTGCTTGCTGTCTTTGGCTTCAGCCTCATCCAGACGCAGTTCGCTTTCCAGCAAGGTCTTTTCTTCAGCGTTCATCCACTTGGCTTCATTGTGGTTATTCGGCAAGGCCCAGAACGTCAGGATGCCTAACGCGACACTCGGGATCGCCTCAAGGATGAACAGCCACTGCCAGCCGCGCAATCCGGCCGTCTGATCAAAGTGGCCCATGATCCAGCCGGACAGTGGGCCGCCGATCACGCTCGAAAGCGGCAGGCCGATCATGAACAGGGCAATGATGCGTCCGCGTCGATACGTCGGGAACCAAGTGGTCAGGTAAAACAGCACACCAGGCAGGAAACCGGCCTCCGCAGCGCCGAGCAGAAAGCGCAGGATGTAGAACTGCATGGGCGTGGTGACCAACATGGTGCAGGCCGAAAGCAGGCCCCAGGTGATCATGATCCGTGCGATCCAGATCTTCGCCCCGATTTTTTCCAATACCAGATTGCTGGGTACTTCGAAGAGGATATAGCCGACGAAAAACAGCCCGGCACCCAGGCCAAACGCGGTTTCGCTGAAGTGCAGTTGATCGAGCATCTGTAGCTTGGCAAAGCCGATGTTGATCCGGTCCAGATAGGCAGCCAGGTAGCAAAAGCACAGGAACGGAATCAGCTTCCAGGTGATCTTGCGATACATCGCTTTGACGGGGTCAGTGATGTCAGTCGCCGTGGTATTCACATTCGCAGAGGGCATGGTGGTCTCCTGGCGGAACCTATCGTTTTTGTTTAGCCGCATGTATCAGGCACTTCGGCAGCGCTGGCATGCGGCTTCCAAAGGCAGTGTCAGAAGACTGGAAAGCGCTCTTGCGAAACGTCTGCCCAGTGGGTTTGGCCAGTGTCGGCCTGACCAGCGCTCTATGGCCTGGTTCTTAACGGCAGTTGCGAGCTTCAAGCTATAAGCTGCAAGAGGCGGTGAGTTCAGCTTTTTTCTTGTAGCTTGGCGCTGGAAGCTTGCAGCTGCTTCATCGCCTCCACCTTGTTAACCACATCTCCATACTTGCTGTCGATATCGAACAGGTTCGCTTCGTGGGGAGCGGGGTGGCGGTCGCCAACACATTCACGGACCACGATGGTTCGGAAACCGTGTTGAACCGCGTCCACTGCAGTCGCCCGAATGCAGCCGCTGGTCGAACAACCGGCCAACACCACGGTATCGATCCCTTGTGCGTGCAGCATCGATGCCAGACTGGTGCCGAAAAACGAACTGGCGTACTGCTTGCTGATCACCACCTCGTCGGCGTTGGGCAAAACCTCTTCACAGAACGCTGCCAGCGGATTGCCTTCCACCATGTCTTTCATCACCGGGGCCTTCTTGACCCAGATGCCGCCGTCAGCAAAATGCCCTGCATGGTAGCGGATATTGGTGTGCACCACCGGTATCCCGTTCTTTCGGGCACAGGCCAGCAATTCGACGCTCTCGGTCACCGCACTGACCACGCCCGGTGCATACAAAGGGGCGCCTGGCTGGGTGTAGCCCTGCATGAAGTCGATCATCAACAAGGCCGGCTTGTTGCCGAAGCCAATACGCTGGCCCCAGACGCCCTGATAGTTGGCATCGGCAGATTGTTGCTCGCTCATATCGTGCACTCCGTTTTCAGTTCCGCTCAAGGCTGCATGTTCAGGCGATGGTTTCACCGAGGAAGTCACCGAAAGCTGCAAAGAATCCTTCCAGATCATCCCAGGGGATCATGTGCCCGGCGTTCGCCACATGGGCGATGCGCATGTCCGGTTGCAGCTCAAGGATTTCCGCTTCGTCTTCAGCCAGAATGACACCGCCACGGCCTGCCACGATCAGCTGTGCAGGCACCGGCAGCTTTGGCAGGTCCTGATGAAAATCGACTTCATGGAAGTCATTGAAAGCGCGGACGATCGCCGGTTCGTAACAGGTGTGCAGCCATTCGGCGCGCAGTTGCAGTTGTTCATCGGTCCAGGTGGCGCAGAACGCGCGCATGGCCTCGGCGTCCATTCCCTGCTGTGCCTGACGAATCGAATCCACGTACCACGGCAGTTTTGACGGATATTCGCGACGGCCGGGGCCTGAGACGGGCGGGTCGATCAACACCAGCTTTTGCAGGCCTTGAGGCTGGCGGACCGCGCTACGGGCGATAAAGCGGGCGCCCATGGAATGGCCCACCAGGTGATAGGTGCTGAAGTTCATGGCGGCAGCAAACGCTGCAATATCATCAGCGCAGGTGTCGACGCTGTAATCCAGCTCCGGTCCGGTAGAGGAAAGCCCACGTCCGCGAGCGTCCAGCACATAGGTGTCGAAATGCTGACCCAGCCGTTCAGCAACAAAGCCCCAGGTGATCGCCGGGCTGGTGATCCCCGGGATCAGAATCAGCGCGGGTTTGCTGCTGTGCGCCTGGCCGCCGTAGCGCAGGTAATGTTGACGGATACCGTTGGCCTGGAGGTTGCCGCCGTGGATAAAAGTACTCACGCTGGCACCGCCGATTTCAGTTCGTGGCCATACAGGTCGTAACCAAACACCCAGGCCGGATCTTCCTGGGTGCGTAGCCAGGTGTTGGCGTTGGAGACAGCCTGGACACGAGAAGCACGGTCCTTGCGGGCGGTTTCGTAGAGATCGAACGCGGTGCTGTAATCGCTCAGGCCGGTGGCTTGCAGACAACGGGTCAGCATAGCGGCGTCTTCAATAGCCATACCTGCGCCCTGGGCCATGTGCGGCTTCATTGGATGGCAGGCATCGCCCAGCAGCACCATGCGCCCGCGGCTCCAGATCGGCAGCGGATTGCGGTTTAGCAGCGGCCATTTGGTCACAGTTTCGCTGGACTCGATCAATGCCTGCACGGTGGGGTGATAGCCGGCAAACGCTTCGTACATTTCCTCGCGGCTGCTGTCGATCCAGTTGCCTTCGAAGTCCCACGCAGGGTGCGGCACGCCGGTCACGTAGTAGTACTCGTCGCGTTTGCCCGTGGTGTGGTAGACCATCATGTGCCGGTCGGCACTCCACCATTTCACGCAGTTCTCGAAATCCAGGTTGTACTTACTCAAGACGTGATTGGGGATCAGCGCCCGATGGGCTACCCAGCCGCTGTAAAGCGGTGCTTCCTGGCCGAGCAACTCTTCGCGAATTTTCGAGTTGATGCCGTCGGCACCGATCACGATGTCCGCTTCGGCGGTGGTGCCGTCGGTGAAACTCAGGCGCACACCGCTAGTTGTTTCTTCCAGGGTGCTCAGGCATTTACTGAAGTGCACGCTGCCGGGCGCAATGCTCGACATCTGCAAGGCATGCAGGTCGCCACGATGCACGGTGATGTAGGCCGCGCCGTATTCCTTTCGAGCAAACTCACCCAGCGGGATACGCGACATGTAATCACCGCTGGCGCCATCACGGCTGAACCAGAAATCAGGGTGCGAGCCCATGTCGCTGAGCTGCTGTTCGATGCCCATGTGGCGGAAGATTTTCATGATGTTCGGACCCATATGGATCCCGGCTCCGATCCGCGAAAACGCGGGCGCCTGGTCATAGATGTCGACTTTGAAGCCCGCCTGCTGCAATAGCGTGGCGGCTGCCGCCCCGCCCAGGCCTGCACCGACAATGGCTATCTTTTGCGTATCTGGCATGGGCTGTTTCCTTCGTAGCAGAGTCTTTGGCGGTCGGGAGAAGTTGTTCGTCCTGAGGTGTTTTTAAAGTGTATACGCTCTTTTTTTCTGATTGGAATAGCCTTCTCGAAAAAAATAATTCGAGCTGCAATTACCCGCGCAACCTAATGCAGCCCTTGTTTTGTTGGTTTGTGTGGAGGGGTGGGTAACAATCTGGCGTGGCTATTGCAGACCGCTCTCGATTGATGTCTTATCGTAAATATAAGGTGTACACACTATAAGAATGCACTGACTTGTAGCGCTGCGCCTTTCTTTGGTGCGTGTGCAGGCTGCGAAAGCAGATACGAAACATCACAGCGTCGAGGCACGACGAAGGAGAAATGAAATGGCGGTAAGCGATTGCGAATTGACCCAGATGTTCGAGCACGTGCTGGCCTTGTCGAAGGTCGATGCGACCCAGAGCGTGGCAGTGCTCAAGAGCCATTATTCAAACCCCAGAACCGTGCGTGCCGCGATGGAAGCTGCCCAGCGTCTGGGGGCCAAGGTGTACGCCGTGGAGCTGCCGTCGTTCAACCATCCCAAGGCCATGGGTAACGACATGACCGCTTACTGCGGTGACACCGCACTGACCGGCAATCTCGCGGCACAACGGGCGCTTGAAGCGGCTGATCTGGTGATCGATACGATGATGCTGCTGCACTCACCGGAACAGGAGCAGATCCTCAAGACCGGCACCCGGATTTTGCTCGCGGTAGAGCCCCCGGAAGTGTTGGCGCGCATGCTGCCGACCCTGGCCGACAAGGAGCGGGTCATGGCTGCTGAGCAGGTGCTCAAGGAGGCCCGTTCCATCCATGTGAAGTCCAGAGCGGGCAGCGATTTCAGGGCGCAACTCGGGCAGTATCCGTCCGTCACCGAGTACGGTTTTGCGGATGAGCCGGGGCGATGGGATCACTGGCCCAGCGGTTTTCTTTTCTCCTGGCCGAACGAAGAAACCGCCGAAGGCGTGCTGGTTATCGACGTTGGCGACATCCTGCTGCCGTTCAAGAATTACTCCCGCGAACAGATCATTCTGGAAATCGACAAAGGCTTCATTATCGAGATCAAGGGCGGTTTCGAGGCCGAATACCTGCGCGATTACATGAAGTATTTCAATGATCCCGAGGTTTATGGCATCTCCCACATTGGCTGGGGCCTGCAGCCCCGCGCGCAATGGACCGCCATGGGCCTGCACGACAAGAACGACGGCATGTGTATGGATGCCCGGGCGTTCTACGGCAACTTCCTGTTCTCCACCGGCCCCAATACTGAAGTCGGTGGCACTCGCAAGACGCCGTGCCATATGGATATTCCGCTACGCCGTTGCGATATCTATCTGGACGACAAGGCCGTGGTACTGGGCGGGGAAGTGGTCGCGCCTGAGGCGTCGCTGGCGCGTTGATTAAAATCAAGGGAGAACCTTGTGGGAGCTGAGCTTGCTCGCGATAAGGCTGGACAGGATTCCACTTCAGGCCGCGTCCAGTCTCTTCGCGAGCAAGCTCTGTTCCCACAGTGCCGCGTGCGCGGTTCTATTCTTGTTGCCCACAGGTTAACGTAAGCCTCTTTCCTCCTGCCCCGAGCCACGCCGTGCCCGATCCAACACCAGACACCCAAAAAGATTACACCTTCTCCGAACAAGTCGGCCACTTGCTGCGCAAGGCCTATCAGCGGCATATGGCTATTTTTCAGCAGAACGTCGGCGACTCTCAGCTGACCGCTGTGCAGTTTGTCACCCTATGCGCCGTGCGTGATCGCGGTCCCAGTTCCCTGACTGAACTGGTCAAGGCGACAGCGGTGGATCAGGCCACGATTCGGGGGATCGTCGAGCGCCTTAAAGCGCGTGACCTGATTACCCTGCAGCCCGATCCCGAGGACCGTCGCAAAGTCATCGTTGGCTTGTCCGACAGCGGTCGGCAACTGGTCCAGGAAACCGTGCCTCACGCCGCGCAAATTACCGAGCTGACCATGAGCAACCTCAACCCGGCCGAACGTGTGGCGGTGCTGTTTCTGTTACGCAAGATGATTGGGGACGGGGATGACTGATTGCGTGGACCTGTAGGGGCTGCCGAAGGCTGCGAACCATTCCCATGACACACCGCTTTCGCAGCCTTCGGCAGCTCCTACAGGAATAGTGTTCCCCTGAAGTTTTTGGCTGGCACGCTTCCTGCTCTCATTTCATGAAGTAAACACTTCATCAAATACCCTGAGTGGTCTCTGGGTAACGGAGCAGTCATGAGTGAGCAAGCGCTGGCGCTGGAAAAGACCATGACGCTCAAGGTCAATGGGCAGACCGCTGAGATCACGGCCATGGCTGACACACCGTTGTTACTGGTGTTACGCAATGACCTGCAACTCAACGGCCCCAAATATGGCTGTGGCCTGGGCGAGTGCGGTGCTTGTACGGTCATTATCGACGGCCTCGCAGCGCGCTCATGCGTGTTCCCAGTGAGCGGTGCGCAAGGTCGGGAGATCACTACGCTGGAAGGTATCGGCACTCGCGAGTGTCCGCACCCTGTGCAACAGGCGTTCATTGATGAGCAGGCCGCGCAATGCGGCTATTGCATGAACGGCATGATCATGACCGCCAAAGCCCTGCTTGATCGCATCCCCAACCCCAGCGAAGCGCAGATTCGTAACGAGCTGTCGGCCAACCTCTGTCGCTGCGGCACCCACATTGAAATCCTCCGTGCGGTGCTGCGTGCCGCCCGCCAGAAGTCTTGAACGGACGTTGCCATGACCCAGACCTTGCTGACTCGCGATCAACTCATGAGCAAGACCGGCGTTCTGCTGATCGTCGATAACATCCAGCCACCGTCCGGTCCGGTGGCCAAAGGTGGCGTGCCAGTCGTCAAGCCCATGGAGCTGGCGCTATTCATTGCCATCACTGATGACGGTCAGGTCTACGCGTTCAATGGGCACGTTGATCTGGGCACCGGGATTCGCACGTCTCTGGCACAGATTGTCGCCGAGGAACTGGATGTCGAGGCGGGTCAGATCAACATGATCCTCGGCGACACCGCCAGCGCTCCCAATCAGGGCGCGACCATTGCGAGCGCCACCCTGCAGATATCCGCGATTCCGTTGCGCAACGCCGCTGCCGAGGCCCGGCGTTTTCTGTTGCAGCGCGCTGCCGAGCGCATGGACGTTGCGCTTGAGACGCTGGCCATCAATGCCGGAGTCATCATCGCGACCGATGGCCGCCAGCTAAGCTTTGCCGAGCTGGTGGCGGGTGAGCATGTCGAGCTGAGCATCACCGGTAACGCGCCGCTTAAACCGATCGAGGACTATCGAATTGTCGGCAAAGACGCCGCCCGGGTCGACATTCCAGCTAAAGCCACTGGCGAACTGACCTACGTGCATGACATGCGACTGCCGGACATGCTTCATGGGCGGGTCGTACGCCCGCCGTACGCCGGGCTCGACAGCGGCGATTTCGTCGGCAACAGCTTGCTGGAAGTCGATGAGTCTTCCATTGCGCACATTCCGGGCATTGTTCGTGTGGTGGTGATTCGCGATTTTGTCGGCGTGGTGGCCCTGCGCGAAGAGCAGGCGGCCAAGGCGGCGCAGGCACTGAAAGTCACCTGGAAAGCCTGGAATCATAAATTGCCCGACATGAATGACGTTGCCCAGGCGATTCGTGATAACCCCAGTGTGCAGCGGGTGGTGCTGGACAAGGGCGACATTGAAACGGCCCTTGATCAGGCCAGCCAGCGCATGCCCCGCACTTACCTGTGGCCTTATCAGATTCATGGCTCTATCGGACCTTCCTGCGGACTGGCGGATTATCACGAAGAGGGTATCCGGGTCTGGTCCGGCTCCCAGAACCCGCATTTGCTGCGCGCTAATCTGGCCTGGCTGCTGGAGTGTCCGGAAGAACGCATCGACATCATCCGCATGGAGGCGGCCGGTTGCTACGGGCGAAACTGTGCCGATGATGTGTGCGCCGATGCCGTGTTGCTTTCTCGGGCAGTGGGTCTGCCTGTGCGGGTACAGCTGACCCGCGAGCAGGAGCATGTCTGGGAGCCCAAAGGCACGGCGCAGTTGATGGAGGTCGATGGCGGCGTCAACGCCGACGGCAGCGTCGCCGGTTACGACTTCGCCAGCAGTTACCCTTCCAACGGAGCGCCAACCCTGGCGCTGCTGCTCACCGGCAGGGTGGAACCCGTCGCGGCCATGTTCGAGATGGGCGACCGCACCTCGATCCCGCCTTATGATTTCGAGCACATGCGGGTCACCATCAATGACATGTCGCCCATTGTCCGGGCGTCATGGATGCGTGGGGTGTCGGCGTTGCCCAATACCTTCGCCCACGAGTCCTATATCGACGAACTGGCGTTCGCTGCCGGGGTCGATCCGGTGGAATATCGCCTGCGCTATCTGCATGACGAACGCGCCGCCGAACTGGTCCGATCCACGGCCGCGCGCGCTGAATGGACACCGCGTACCGAGCCGATGCAGATTCCCGAGCAGGGCAACGTGTTGCGCGGCCGTGGCTTCGCTTACGCGCGTTACATCCATAGCAAATTTCCTGGCTTTGGCGCGGCATGGGCCGCCTGGGTCGCGGATGTCGCCGTGGACAAACTGACCGGCGATGTGTCGGTAACTCGCGTCGTCATCGGCCATGACGCGGGCATGATGATCAATCCGGCAGGCGTCCAGCACCAGATTCACGGCAACGTGATTCAGTCCACCAGCCGCGTGCTCAAGGAGCAGGTGACGTTCGAAGAGTCCACCGTGAGCAGCAAGGAGTGGGGCGGCTATCCGATACTGACGTTCCCGCAGGTGCCGAAAGTCGATGTGCTGATGATGCCGCGCCAGAACGAGCCGCCGCTGGGGGCGGGTGAGTCGGCTGCCGTGCCCAGTGCCGCAGCGATTGCCAACGCGATCTACGACGCCACCGGGATTCGTTTTCGTGAATTGCCGATTACCGCCGAGCGCGTGCTGGCAGCGTTGAAGGGCGCGGGGGAGGAGTCCAGCAGCAATCCGACGCAATCGCCAAAATCCAAACGCTCGAAATGGTTGTTCGGTTCATTGTTCGCGGCGTTCGGCGCAATTCTCGGCGTCGCGGCAACCGCCTTGCCCTGGCGTGCGGAAATCGCCCCGATCACGCCGCCTGCTGCAGGCACCTGGTCGGCTGCGACGCTGGAGCAGGGACGTTTGCTCGCAGCCGTGGGCGACTGCGCGGTATGTCACACCGCACCGGGCGGCAAGACCAATGCCGGTGGTCTGGCGATGGATACGCCGTTCGGCACGCTGTACAGCAGCAACATCACGCCGGACCCGCAAACCGGAATTGGCAACTGGTCGTATCCGGCGTTCGAGCGTGCCATGCGCGAGGGCATCAGTCGTGATGGCAAACATCTGTATCCAGCGTTCCCTTACACCGCCTTTCGCAATATCAACGACGCCGACATGCAGGCACTGTATGCCTACTTGATGGCCCAGGAGCCGGTCAGCCAACCGGCCAAGGCCAATGACATGCAGTTCCCGTTCAACCTGCGGCCGTTGATGGCGGGATGGAACGCGTTGTTCTTGCGCAAGGGTGAAATTCAGGCGCAACCGCAGCAAAGCGCGCAATGGAATCGCGGCGCGTATCTGGTTAACGGCCTGGGACATTGCGCGGCCTGTCATTCGCCGCGCAATGCGCTGGGCGCAGAGAAGGGCGGGGCTTCGTTCCTGGCGGGCGGGATGGTCGATGGCTGGGAAGCGCCAGCGTTGAATGGCCTGTCGAAAGCCCCGACGCCATGGACTGAAGATCAGTTGTTCAACTATCTGAGCAGCGGCTATTCCGATGCGCACGGGGTCGCCACCGGACCAATGGGGCCCGTGGTCAGCGAGCTGTCGAAACTACCCAAAGCCGACATCCGCGCCATGGCGGTTTACCTGACGTCGCTGGACGGTGTGGCGCAAGCGGCTCCTGCTCCTGAAGCGGTTGCTCAGCCGAGTGCTTCGCAGTTGGCGTTGGGTAATGGCAGACGGATTTTCGAAGGCTCGTGTCAGGGCTGTCATGCGGATGGGAGCGGCCCCACACTTTTCGGCGTAAGCCCTTCATTGGGCAGCAATACCAACGTACACAGCGCGCTGCCGGACAACCTGATCAAGGTCATTCTGCAAGGCATCCCCACGCCAGCAACGCCGGATCTGGGTTACATGCCGGGGTTCAAGGACAGCTTGTCTGACACACAGATCGGCGACCTGGCCGCTTATCTGCGCAACCGTTTTGCGCCGAACGAAGCGCAGTGGCAGGGCCTGCCGGAGAAAGTCGCGCACTTAAGGGCTAATCCGGGGACGCATTGAGTGTGTCAGGGCCCAGACCGATGTTGGAGCGAGGCTTGCCTGCGAAGAACGATGACGCGGTTTACCTGTTGTCACTCGGCGCTTCTTTCGCGGGCAAGCCTAGCTCCAACAGGTCGTTAAGCATGCACCCCACGCATCACCAGATCACTGATGAATCGCAGCCAGTCATCTTGCTCACTCGGCTGCGCCAGGTCATGGCCGAGGAATGAGGTCAGGGTGTGCTGGTTGGAGTTATAGAAATAACAAAGCGAGGCAATCATCAGGTACACATGCTTGATGTCCAGGTCCTTGCGAAACACGCCTTGTTGCTGACCCGCTTCGATGATCGGTCGCAGCACATCGACCGCTTCACCGGACAGCCTGCGTAACTCGCTGGATTGTTTGGCGTGCTTGCCCTTGTGCAGGTTTTCGATGCTCAGGATGGCGACGAATTCCGGATGCTCGACGTAGTAACCCCAGACAAACGCCACCAGTTCACGCAAGGTCTGCTCGGGTGTGGACGGGTCCAGCTTCAGCAGGCTTTCGGCATGGTTGAACTGCTCGTAGGTGTGTTCCAGCACCCGCACGAAGAGCTTTTCCTTGCTACCGAAGTAGTAATAAAGCATCCGGTCATTGGATTCGGCTTCGCTGGAAATCTGCTCGATCCGCCCACCGGAATAGCCATCACGCGTGAACACCTTGATCGCCGCCTTGAGGATGCGGGCGCGAGTCTGGTCAGCCCGTTGCGCCCTGACGCCAGTTTTCTTGTTCACGCGCCGTCCCTTTTCCGTTAGAGGATGCGATAGAGCAAACGCTCGGCACGAACCCTGCTCACCCGTCGCAGAAAGGTGCGCACAGCGTCTGGATAATCGTTAAGGGTATCCAGCTCATCGTACTTGCCGACGCGCTGGGTATTACGCATCAAATGCTCCACTTCAGCTTCCCGCGGGGCGATCCACTGGCCTTTGGGATCGTCGATCAGCAGACCGTTTTCCAGGTCCAGATTAAACGCTCGCGGGTTCAGGTTGTTGCCCGTCAGCAGGGTGTAGCGATCATCAATCCACATGCCCTTGAGGTGGAAGGTGTTATCGCCGTCCTTCCACAAATGCAGATTCAGCTTGTGCCGGGCGATAGCGTTCTGGTGCTTCTGGGCAAACCGTCGCAGGCTGATCTCGTAGAGATAGGGCAGGGCGGAAATAACCTTGAACGGCTCATCGGCGGGGATGAAAAAGTCGTTGGCGGTCTTGTCGCCAATGATGATGTCCACCGTCACGCCACGCTTGAGGGCACGATTGATTTCGCGCTTGATGGACAGCGGCACGTTGAAATACGGCGTGCAAATAGTCAGACGGGTTTTGGCAGCAGCAATCAACTCGACAATCGTGCGGTTCAGAGCATTACGCGGACCAACGCCCAGCAGCGGAATCACCCGCAACTCGCCATTCTCACGCTCGCCCTGGTGGGTGTCGTAATTCGCGCGTTTGAGGTGATTACGGAAAGTGCGAATCTCGCTGCGCAAGCTGCGGGAAGTCGGCGGCGACGGCAGGTCCAGACGATGCACCGCGTGTGACGGCAGAATCTCGCGCTGCACCATGTCCTGGAACGAGTCTGCCAGCTCTTTGCTGCTCAGAACGTGATAACGATCCAGACGATACTTGTCGAGCTTGTGCAGATAGACGTTGTTGATACTGGCGCCGCTGTAGATCACGCAGTCATCGATCACGCTGCCTTTCAAATGCAAGACGCCGAATAACTCACGCGTTTGCACCGGCACGCCATACACCGGCACTTCCTGGTCGTATTCCAGATGCTGAGCCTGATACCAGGCGGCATTACCCAATTGCCGTCCGGCACCGATCAGGCCGCGTTGGGCCCTGAACCAGTCGACCAGCACCACCACATCCAGCTCTGGCCTGGCAGCCTTGGCGGCATACAGCGCGTCGAGGATTTCCTGGCCAGCTTCGTCCTGCTGCAGATACAGGGCGATGATGTAGATCCGGCGGGTCGCCGCAGCGATCTTCTCCAGCAGGCAACGGCGGTAATCGGCAGCAGAAGGCAGAATCGTGATTGCATCGCCAGGCAGGGTAAACCCGCGCAGGGCGGCAAGGTTGGAACGACGGAAGTTGGACCGCATAAGCCTCTCGAAAGGTTAAACCAACAGGTGGTGAGCTTACACGAGCGAAACGGGTTGGTCGTGGTGCTCTTGCTGCGCGGCAATGTTAGCGCTCAGCAATGTTGATCTGTAGAAGCTGGCTCAATGTCCATCGCATCTCGCAGTTATCGGTCAAACGGCGGATCTGTAGGAGCGCACGAGCACCGCGAGGCCGCGATGGCCGTGTGTCAGGCAGACCGCTATCGCGGCCTCGCGGTGTTCGTGCGCTTCTACAGTCTCATTCGACGTTTACTCTGCATTTACCGCAGCAACCCCGGCTTTTGCCACTTGCGCGTCCTGCGCTGCCTGAACACCTGACACACCGACTGCACCAATCACCTGACCATCGACAATCACTGGCACGCCGCCTTCCAGTGAGGTTAGTAATGGCGCCGAAAGGAATGCGGTGCGTCCACCGTTAACCGACTCTTCGTAGCTTTTCGACTCCCGACGGCCTAACGCGGCGGTACGAGCTTTTTCGATGCCGATGTAGCTGCTGATAGGCGAGGCACCGTCGAGACGCTCGAAGCCCAGCAAATGGCCGCCGTCATCAACCACAGCGATGGACACGGGCCAGTTATTGTTGATGGCATCCTGGCGGGCGGCAGCAAGAATCTGGGTCACTTCGATCTGAGTCAAAACAGCTTTGGTTTTCATCGTTTACTCCGGACAGTTGTTTTAAAGGAAGTGTTAAATCGTAGTCTGCAAAGCGTCTTCTATCAGTTCGATCCAGTGCCTTACCGGGGTCCGCCCGGTGCCCGACAGATGAACCTGACAGCCAATGTTCGCAGTAGCGATGACATCCGGTTTGCCGCTTTCCAGCGCGTTCATTTTTTGGTCGCGCAACTGGCGGGACAGCACCGGTTGCGTGATTGAGTAAGTCCCGGCCGAGCCACAGCAGAGATGGCTATCGGGTACGGCCGTGAGATTGAAGCCCAGGCGCAACAATACACCCTCGACCGCACCGCCGAGTTTTTGCGCGTGTTGCAACGTGCAGGGGCAATGAAAGGCCAGACGTAGATCACTGCGGATACCGAGGCTTTCCAGCGATTCGTCGCGCAACACTTCCACAAGGTCCCTTGCCAGCGCGCTGACTCTTTGAGCCTTGGCGGCATACGCCGGGTCATGACTAAGCAGATGCCCGTAATCCTTGACGAAAGCCCCGCAACCGCTGGCCGTCTGGACGATGGCCAGTGCGCCGTCCTCGATGGCTGGCCACCACGCATCAATGTTGCGTCTGGCGCGATCAAGGCCTTCGTCCTGAGCATTCAGATGGTAGTCCAGTGCGCCGCAGCACCCCGCTTGTGCGATGGGTATGACACTGATGCCTAGACGATCCAGCACGCGCGCGGTGGCTGCGTTGGTATTGGGGGACAGACCGGGTTGCACGCAGCCTTCGAGTAACAAGACCTTGCGTGCATGCCGCACTGCGGGACGCGTCCTTGGCTGAACAATGTTCGCGGGCAGCTTTGCTTTCAAACTGTCTGGCATCAGCGGTCGGAACGTGGTGCCCAGTTGGGTCAGCGATTTGAACACGGCTGCGTTGGGCAACACGTTGCGCAAGCCTTCACGCAGGACCCGTTGCCCCAGTGAACGCGGCACGGCGGCGTCCACCACGGCGCGGCCGATGTCCAGCAGATTGTGATAATCGACGCCTGAAGGGCAGGTGGTTTCGCAATTGCGGCACGACAGGCAGCGGTCCAGATGCAACTGGGTTTTTTCGGTGACTTCGTTACCTTCCAGCACCTGCTTGATCAGATAAATGCGCCCGCGAGGGCCGTCCAGTTCATCGCCCAGTAGTTGATACGTCGGGCAAGTCGCGTTGCAGAATCCGCAGTGCACGCAGCTGCGCAAAATGCTTTCGGCTTCTTCGGCCCGAGGCAGTTGCCGGGCGTGTTCGCTCAGGGTGGTCTGCATGGTCAGATCTCCGCGTACATCCGCCCCGGATTGAACACTCCGTGGGGATCGAGTTGAGCCTTGAGCTGGCGGTGGTAGCGCAGCAACAGCGCTGGCAGCGGTTGGAACGGATTGTCTTGCAAACCATGGCTGTAACAGATCGCATGGCCGCCAGCTGCGCTGACAGTGGCGCGAATCGCTGCGCTATCCGCATCGGATTTCAGCCAGCGTTGCGCACCGCCCCAATCGATCAGTTGCTCGCCTGGAAGATCCAGCACGCCAGTCTTGTTGGGCAGGGACAAGCGCCACAGCGGTGAACCACTGGTGAAAAAATCCAGCTGATGTTCGTTCAGTTCCTGCCAATAGCTCGGGTCGATACGCTCCCCGCCAAGCCGCTCATGGGCGGCCGCCACCGAGCCTTCGCCGCCTTCCAGACGCAGGCGCAGCAGACCGTTTTCAAAGCTTGCCGCACTGATTGGCAAGGGCTGCTGCCCCCATTCGGCAAGACGTGCCAAGGCGCGGGCACTGTCCATTTCCAGGGCGATGCTGGCGCACAACCGGGGTTTGGGCAGGACCTTCAGGGAGACTTCGGTGAGTACTCCCAGGCAACCAAAACTACCCGCCATTAATCGCGACAGGTCGTAACCAGCGACGTTTTTCATGACTTCGCCGCCAAAGCGCAGGTGCTTGCCCAGACCAGTAATGATTCGCGTCCCAAGCACGTAATCGCGTACCGATCCGGCCCATGGGCGTCGGGGGCCGGACAGTCCTGCGGCGATCATGCCGCCCACCGTCGCTTCACCAAAATGCGGCGGTTCGCAGGGCAGCATCTGCCCGGCAGCATCCAGCGCCGCACACAGCTCTTGCAGCGGCGTACCTGCGCGGGCAGTAATAACCAGCTCGGTCGGGTCATAGCTGACGATGCCCCGGTGCGCGCGGGTGTCGAGTATTTCTCCGGCCACTTCACGCCCGAGGAAAGATTTGCTATTGCCACCCTGAATACGCAGCGGCGTCATGGTTTGCAGCGCGTGATTGACTTGCTCCAGCAGCACCGCGCTGGCGTCGTCATCAGGCTGATGAAGAAGCGGATCAGCGATCATCAGAAGCGCTCCAGATCAGGGAAGGGCAGCTTGCCCATGTGCACGTGCATCGCGCCGAATTCGGCACAGCGATGCAGCGTCGGGATGTTCTTGCCGGGGTTAAGCATGCCGCCGGGATCAAAGGCGGCTTTGACTGCGTGAAACAACGTCAGCTCGTCACTGTTGAACTGGGCGCACATCTGGTTGATTTTCTCGCGGCCCACCCCGTGTTCACCGGTGATGCTGCCGCCGACCTTGACGCAGAGTTCAAGAATTTTGCCGCCTAGCGCCTCGGCGCGCTCCAGCTCACCGGGCTGGTTGGCATCGAACAGAATCAGTGGGTGCATGTTGCCGTCGCCGGCATGAAATACGTTTGCGACCCGCAGGCCATACTCTTCAGACAAGGCTGAAATACCTTGCAGCACTCCGGGCAGTTCCCGTCTGGGGATGGTGCCGTCCATGCAGTAGTAATCCGGCGAGAGTCTGCCGACCGCCGGAAATGCGTTTTTGCGACCCGCCCAGAAGCGCACGCGTTCGGCTTCTTCTTTGGCCTGGCGAAGCTCTGTCGCCCCGGCTTTGGTCAGCACCTCTCGAACCCGCTCGCAGTCGTCATGAACGTCGGCTTCGACCCCGTCCAGTTCACAGAGCAGAATCGCTTCGGCGTCCACGGGATAACCCGCGTGAATGAAGTCTTCGGCGGCACGGATCGCCAGGTTGTCCATCATCTCCAGACCGCCAGGAATGATTCCCGCTGCAATGATGTCACCCACGGCGCGCCCGGCTTTTTCCACCGAGTCGAATGCCGCCAGCAGCACTTTTGCAACCTGGGGCTTGGGCAGCAGCTTGACCGTGACTTCGGTAATGATGCCGAGCATGCCTTCGGAGCCTGTGAACAGGGCCAACAGGTCAAAGCCCGGTGAATCGAGCGCCTCTGACCCCAGTGTCAGGCGTTCACCTTCGACGGTGAGGATTTCAACTTTGAGCAGGTTATGCACGGTCAGGCCGTACTTCAGGCAATGCACGCCACCCGCATTTTCAGCAACGTTGCCCCCGATAGAGCAGGCGATCTGCGAGGAAGGGTCGGGTGCGTAATACAGTTCATGGGGCGCCGCCGCCTGAGAAATAGCCAGGTTACGCACGCCAGGCTGCACACGAGCAAGACGCGCAGCGGGATCAACTTCGAGAATCTTGTTGAAGCGCGCCATCACTAACAACACACCCGTTTCCAGCGGCAATGCACCGCCTGATAGACCCGTGCCGGCACCGCGCGCAACCACTGGAACGTGGCGCTGGTGGCAGATTTTCAACAGGGTCTGGACTTCTTCAAGGTGCCGGGGCAGGGCCACCAGCATCGGCGTGGTGCGATAGGCCGACAGCCCGTCGCACTCATACGGGCGCAGTTCTTCCGGACGGTGGAGGATGTCCAGGTCCGGTAATTGGCGTTGCAGCTCTGCCAGCAGTTGTTGTTTGTCGACAACCGGCAGCACGCCATCGACGCGTTCGTCGTAGAGAATGTTCATGATCCGTCGTGACCCTGTGTTGTTTTTATCGGGGCAGCTCTGGGACATCAGGCAACTTGCATCATTAGGGGTTCCAGACGGATCTGTCCATGCTTTCGAGTCGCCCTTTAGTCTGAGACGCGATTGACAGCGGCTCGCCAATCACGCAGTTTACGTATTGCGTAAGTCGTTTACGTAAATTGATCGGAGTGCAGGTGGCGTGCTGAAGCCGCCGAGCTCTCCCGGCTAAACGGAACGCCGCCCGGCCGGTCCACTATCAGAATAATAAAAATGACTCAGTCCCTGGATCTCTTCACCTACTACCGCTCGACATCCAGTTACCGGGTGCGCATTGCTCTGGCGTTGAAGGGCCTGGATTACACCGCGATCCCGGTCAACCTGATCCGCGACGGCGGTGAGCATCTCAAACCTGAATACCGGGCTATAAACCCGCAGAGCCGGGTTCCAGCATTACGAGTGGATGACCGTCTGGTCGTTACCCAATCCACGGCAATCATCGAATACCTTGAAGACCGCTATCCTGATACGCCGTTGTTGTCGCCACAGCTTGAACTTCGCGCTGCACAGAGGGCGGTTGCCTCGTTGATCGCCTGCGATATTCATCCGTTGCACAACGTTTCGGTGCTCAATCGCTTACGTGGCCTGGGTCATGGCGAGGATGAGGTCAATCAGTGGATTGGCCACTGGATTGGCGAAGGTTTCACGGCTGTGGAGCAGATGATCGGCGATCAGGGCTATTGCTTTGACGAGGTCTTGCCGAGCATGGCCGATGTGTACTTGCTGCCGCAGATTTACGCCGCCCGCCGTTTCAATGTTGACTTGATGCGTTACCCCCGCATCTTGCGGGTTGAAAAACTGGCGATGGACCATTGGGCATTTCAGGTTGCGCATCCCGATGCGCAACCGGACAAGCCGGAGTAGTCTGGTTCTTATGAAAATTCTTGGCTTGCAACTGATCTTTGGTGATTTCCTCGCTCGCAGCGTACGAGGAATCCCCTGTGCACCGCCCGCAGGAAGGTGATCGCGACCATCCGCTAATCCACTTTCCTGCAAGGAGCCAGACCATGGCTGATTTACACGCCGATTTATATGAGAACCCAATGGGCCTGATGGGCTTTGAATTCATTGAGTTCGCTTCGCCGACGCCCAATACCCTTGAGCCTGTGTTCGAGATCATGGGCTTTACCAAAGTCGCGGTGCACCGTTCTAAAGACGTGGTGCTGTATCGTCAGGGCGATATCAACATCATCCTCAACAACGAACCCAACAGTCCGGCTTCATATTTCGCTGCCGAGCACGGCCCGTCGGTGTGCGGCATGGCGTTCCGGGTCAAGGATTCCCACCTCGCTTATCAGAGAGCGCTTGATCTCGGTGCTCAACCCGTTGAAATCGCCACCGGTCCAATGGAGTTGCGCCTGCCAGCCATCAAAGGCATTGGCGGTGCGCCGCTCTATCTGATCGACCGTTTTGGTGAGGGCACTTCGATTTATGACATCGATTTCAACTTCATCGAAGGCGTGGATCGCCACCCGGTGGGCGCAGGCCTGAAGTTTATCGATCACCTGACCCATAACGTCTATCGCGGGCGGATGGCGTATTGGGCGAATTTCTACGAGAAGCTGTTCAACTTTCGTGAGATTCGCTACTTCGATATCAAGGGCGAATACACCGGTCTGACCTCCAAGGCCATGACCGCGCCGGACGGCATGATCCGCATTCCGTTGAACGAGGAGTCGTCCAAAGGGGCAGGGCAGATCGAAGAGTTTCTGATGAAGTTCAATGGCGAGGGCATCCAGCATGTGGCGTTCTTTACCGACGATCTGATCAAGAGCTGGGACGCGCTGAAAGCCATCGGCATGCGGTTCATGACTGCCCCACCGGAAACCTATTACGAAATGCTCGAAGGCCGCTTGCCCAACCACGGCGAACCGGAGGCCGAACTGAAAAGCCGCGGTATCTTACTGGACGGCTCTTCTGATGGAGGCGAGCGGCGTCTATTACTGCAGATATTCTCCGAAACCCTGATGGGCCCGGTGTTTTTCGAGTTCATCCAGCGCAAGGGGGACGACGGTTTCGGCGAGGGCAACTTCAAGGCGCTGTTTGAATCAATCGAGCGCGACCAGATCAAGCGAGGGGTATTGGCGGTGGAGTAGGGCTGGCTCAGAAGCAGAGCTGGATTGCGTTTTAACTGTGGAAGCTTTGCTTGTCTCGCATTGGGTTACCAAGTCATCGCGAGCAAGCTCTGCTCCCACAGGGCCGCACTGTCAATTCAAGAAAGGTGTTAATGCGTTCTACTTGTGGGAGCAGAGCTTGCTCGCGATGGTGTGTAAACCCAATTCCAGGCAAACATTGCTCCCCCAGTTAGGACCCCGATCAAATGAAGGAAGGCATCAACCCTCAAATATCGTCACATCCCCACCCATACGCGCGCTCACCACCCGCGCTGTCGCCCGCAACTGCTGCGCTGCTTGGGCCTGACGCTCATCGGTAAACACCGATGCCGAACCAACCATGGTGATCACCCCGGCAAGCTTGTTGCCGACGCTGAAAATCGGCGATGACACCGCATTCACACCCGCCATCAACAACCCGCGGATCTGATGTACGCCGCTGCTGCGAATATCTTTTACGTGCTGCTCGATCTCACGCAATTGCGCCGCGTTTAAAGGCGCCGACTCCTGATCACGCAGTTGGGCTGTTTCGCTCTGGGTGAGGAAGCTGTCAAACACCAGGCCGGTAGATGAACTCAGCAACGGCAGTACGGAACCGACCTGAGTCACCAGCGTCACCGCACCACTGGATGGTTCGACGTACACCACGGTCGGTCCCTTGTTACCCCACACCGCGAGAAAGCACGTTTCATTGAGTTCATCGCGCAAGGCGGCCAAATGTGGCGCGGTGATTTTCAATACATCCAGATGACCCACCGCCGCCAGGCCCACGTACAGCGCCTCACGACCCAGTGCGTAATGGTTGGTCACCGAATCCTGCTCGGCAAACCCACTGGCAATCAGCGCCTGCAAATAACGGTGCACCTTGCTGGCTGGCATCGACACATGTTCGGCGAGTTTTGACAGCGAGGTGGACGGCGCCAGTTCAGCCAGCGCCTTGAGAATGCCCATGCCCACTTCAGCGGCTTGAACCTTCTGTTGGCGCCCGCCTGCGGGGCTTTCGGTGTCTGCAGTCGTTGCGGTCATTTCGGGGAGGCTACGCCGGTCTGAGGAGGCTGCTTTATAGCTTGACCGGCCTGCAAACTCAAATTACGTTATGCGTAATCGTTTTCTGTTAGGTGTAATTTCTAGCAGGTCCAATCCTGTAGGCGCTCACTGAGGTTACGAGGCCAGCGATAGCGGATGGTCAGACAAACCGTTATCGCTGGCCTCGTAACCTCGGTGAGCTCAGGGTCTGTGTTTGCTGTGCGACAGCGCGATTACTTATAAAAACAAGAAGAGGTTCCGATGTTCTCTCATCAGTCTTCCGGGCCGCTGGTTTATCAATCCGGCTTCGGTAATCAGTTCAGCAGTGAAGCCTTGCCCGGTGCATTGCCGGTAGGGCAGAACTCGCCCCAAAAGCATGCCTTGGGTCTGTACGCCGAGTTGCTGTCAGGCACTGCATTTACGGTGTCCCGTGCTGAAGCCCGACGAACCTGGCTTTACCGCATCAAGCCCTCCGCCAGCCATCCGCATTATCAGCGGCTGGATCGACAGATCATCGGCCAGCAAGTGGGGGCCATCACGCCTAATCGCCTGCGCTGGAACGCCTTTGCATTGCCTTCCGATCCCACGGACTTCATTGATGGCCTGCAGGTCATGGCCAGCACCAGTGCAGCCGATCAGGCCGAAGGCGTAACGCTCTATAACTACGTTGCCACGGCCTCGATGCAGCGGGCTTTTTTCAACGCCGATGGGGAATGGCTGATCGTGCCGCAACTGGGCCGTTTACGCCTTGTCACTGAACTGGGCCTGCTCGATATCGAACCGCAAGAAATCGCCGTGTTGCCCCGCGGCCTGCGCTTCAGCGTGCAGTTACTGGATGCGACCGCCCGAGGTTATGTATGTGAAAACCACGGTTGCGCGTTACGCCTGCCGGAACTGGGGCCGATTGGCAGCAATGGGTTGGCGAACCCACGGGATTTTCTCGTCCCTGGCGCCTGGTTTGAAGAGCGCGATGAGCCGGTGACCCTGGTGCAGAAATTCCTCGGCGAGTTATGGGCTACGCAATTGGATCACTCGCCATTCGATGTGGTGGGCTGGCATGGCAACAACGTGCCGTACAAGTACGATCTGCGTCGTTTCAACACCATCGGCACTGTCAGTTACGATCATCCGGATCCTTCGATTTTTACCGTGTTGACCTCTCCAGGTGCTGTACACGGCCAGGCCAATATCGATTTCGTGATCTTTCCGCCTCGCTGGATGGTGGCGGAAAACACCTTCCGTCCGCCTTGGTTCCACCGCAACCTGATGAACGAGTTCATGGGGCTGATCGAGGGGGCTTACGACGCCAAAGCCGAGGGTTTCATGCCTGGTGGCGCGTCTTTGCACAACTGCATGAGCGCCCATGGCCCGGATAACGCTACGGCTGAAAAGGCGACGTCCGCGCAATTGCAGCCCCACAAGATCGATAACACCATGGCCTTCATGTTCGAAACCGGCAAAGTCTTGCGCCCAAGTCTGCATGCCCTGCGAAGCCCGCACCTGCAAACCGATTACGACGCCTGCTGGACCGGTATGGCGAAGACTTTTAAACGGCCTTTGAATAGAGGAACACCGCAATGAACATGTCTGCACACAGCCGCAGCTGGGTGACCTCCGCCAACGGCCACGCTGACTTCCCGTTGCAGAATCTGCCCCTGGGCGTCTTCAGTCGCGGCGATTCAGCCCGGCGGGGCGGTGTGGCTATCGGGGACTTTATTTTCGATCTTCCAGCCGCCCTGGCAGCGGGCTTCTTCAAGGGTGCTGCGCAAGACGCGGCTGAAGCCGCCAGTCGTGATCAGTTGAATGATTTCTTTGCTTTGGGTGCCCAAGGGCGTCGAGCTTTGCGCAGTGAGTTGCTGCATCTTTTGGATGAGCACAGCCCTCAGCGAGCGCGTCTGCAAGCGTTCAACGAATCGCTGCTGCATCCGATGAGCGAATGTCAGTTGCATATGCCGGCGCGTGTCGGCGACTACACCGATTTCTACGTCGGTATTCATCACGCCATGAACGTCGGCAAGCTGTTCCGGCCAGACAATCCGCTGTTGCCTAACTACAAGTACGTCCCGATTGCCTATCACGGACGCGCCTCGACGCTGTGTGTTTCCGGCAGTCCGGTCAAGCGCCCCAATGGCCAGACATTACCGCCAGGCCAGGAGGTGCCACAGTTCGGTCCCAGCAAACGGCTGGATTACGAACTGGAAATGGGCGTCTGGGTCGGGCCCGGCAACAGCGATGGCGAGCCCATCGGGATTTCTGACGCGGCTCAGCATATGGCCGGTTTGTGCCTGCTCAATGACTGGTCAGCACGCGATCTGCAAGCCTGGGAGTACCAGCCGTTGGGACCCTTCTTGTCGAAAAGCTTTGCCACGACCGTTTCTCCCTGGGTAGTCACGGCCGAGGCACTGGCGCCGTTCCGTCGTGCACAACCTGCGCGTCCCGAGGGTGATCCACAGCCGTTGGCCTATTTACTGGATGATGCGGATCAGCAGGGTGGCGCTCTGGATATCGAGCTGGAGGTACTGCTACTGACCCGGCAGATGAAAGAGCAGGGCTTACCCGCCCTGGTGCTGGCCAGCAGCAACACGTTGAATATGTACTGGACCGTGGCGCAGATGCTCACCCACCACAGTGTCAACGGCTGCAAACTGCAGCCCGGCGATCTGCTCGGCACGGGCACTTTGTCCGGCCCGCAACCGGGGCAGTTCGGCAGTCTTCTGGAAGTGACCGAAGGGGGTAAGCACAGCATCGAGCTAGCAAGCGGTGAAGCTAGGCGCTTTCTGGAAGATGGCGACGAAGTCATCCTGCGCGCCCGCTGCAAACGTGACGGGCAGGTGTCGATCGGATTTGGCGAGTGTCGGGGCGTAATCTGCGGTTAGGCCCGGTATTGATGAATATTGGGCGTAAACCGGGTCGTTTATCGGCTTTAGCCGGGAAGGCGCTGTATTTGACGATATCACTGGGCTGAATGTCTGAACCTGTTCCCGGCTAAATCCGCCACTACGGGCTTACGTGTGTCGACTGATAAACCTCAACAAAAGTTGTCCACGAAAAGTGGGGGTATGTCTGTGGATAACATTGCCAAAGCCATATGGGCTGCGGTTTTTGGCCAATGATCACGAAATGAACAGCCACAAAAATAGCAATTTTTCCTTGATTTTCAGTTGCTTTGCGGTGCAGCGCGCTACATCGGGCTGTTCATGGCGCTGCAGCTCATTCGATATTCTCGAACGGCAGTCCCACATAGTTTTCTGCAATGCTGCGACGGCCCGCTTCGGAGCTGACAAAGTAATCCAGTTCGGTCTGTTGCAGGCGTTGGCTGAACGAATCGTTGTCGGGGAAGCGATGCAGCATTGAGGTCATCCACCAGGAAAACCGCTCGGCTTTCCACACTCGGCGCAGGCAAATTTCCGAGTAGCGCTGCAACAGATCCGTACGCCCCTCCCGATAGGTTTTGAGCAGAATGCGATACAGGGTGTTGACGTCGCTGGCCGCCAGGTTCAGACCTTTGGCACCGGTGGGCGGTACGATATGCGCGGCGTCACCTAGCAGGAACAAGCGACCGTACTGCATGGGTTCAACCACGAAGCTGCGTAGCGGGGCGATGCTTTTTTCGATGGAGGGCCCCGTGATCAGTCTTTGCGCGACCGACGCTGGCAGGCGCTGCTTGAGCTCATCCCAAAAGCGCTCATCAGACCAGTCTTCGACTTTCTCATCAGCATCCACTTGCACGTAGTAGCGAGTACGCGTAGTGGAACGCATGCTGCACAGGGCAAAACCACGCTCATGGCGGGCGTAGATCAGTTCCTCGTTGACCGGTGGAGTATCCGCCAGCACGCCAAGCCAGCCGAACGGGTAAACCCTCTCGAATGTCTTCAACGCCTCGACAGGGATGGATTGCCGCGATGCACCATGAAAACCATCGCACCCGGCGATGTAATCGCAATCAAGCCGAATGCTCTCTGCGTTGTGTTCGAATGTCAGGTACGGACTGTCGGTTTTCAGGTCGTGGGGCTGAACGTTCTCTGCGTCGAAAAAGCTCAGTGCGCCAGCATCAGCGCGGGCTTGCAGCAGGTCTCTGGTGACCTCGGTCTGGCCGTAAACCGTGACTCGCTTGCCATCTGTCAGCCCGTGCAGGTCGATGCGTTCAGTGCGTCCGTCGAAGGCCAGTTCGAAGCCGTCATGGGGAAGGCCTTCGCTCTCCAGACGTTGACTGACGCCCGCTTCACGGAGCAGGTCGACAGTGCCTTGCTCCAGCACGCCAGCGCGAATTCGAGAGAGGATGTGCTCAGGGTTTTTGCGTTCGACGATAACGTTGTCGATACCGGCACGCTGGAGCAGTTGGCCAAGCAACAGGCCGGACGGCCCGCAGCCAATAATGGCGACTTGAGTTTTCATATCAGGACCTGTTTTGTTTTGTTGTTTTTGTGTGTCCTGTATTTTTAGTGGCTCACAGGGTAAGAAGAAGACATTATTCGCTGCAATTTCTGGACTTTTCATGACTCGCAAGGAGGGCAGGCATGCGTTCCTCTCGTGCCGAAACCGTACCGGTGTTCAAGCTCTACGGTGAAACCACACTATGGCCAACACCGGATCTGTTGCATTGCGAGTCGATTCCGGACCGCAGTCAGCTCCACGGTTGGGAAATACAAACCCATTCCCACAGCGATCTGGTGCAGGTGCTCTATGTCCAGTCCGGAAAGGCAACGCTGCATGTGGAAGGCGTTACCCGGCGGCTTGAAAACGCTGCCTTGCAAGTGATCCCGGCATTGAGCGTGCACCGCTTCAGTTTTGCCCCGGATATTCAGGGTTACATCCTCAGTCTGGCGCAACCGTTGGCTGAGCAGTTGGGCGCGGCGTTAGCAACTCCGGCGTTGAGCACTGCCCATTGCCATACGGTGGACAGTGAGCAGCGCAGGCAGCTGGATCCGCTGTTTGCTGCGATCAGCGATGAATACGCGCAGCATAAGTCTGGTCGTGATTCGATGTTGTATGCGCTGATCACTATGCTGTCGATCTGGCTGGATCGCCGTAGCGCTGCGTTGTCGCCTGAAATGCCCGTCCACGAGCGCGGCCGCGAGCACTTCCAGGCGTTTACCCGGCTGGTAGGCGAACATTTTCGGCAGCACTGGTCCATCGAGCATTACGCGCAGCAACTGAATATCAGCGCTGCCTGGCTGAACAGCTTGTGTCGACGGCTAACCGATCAGTCGGCGTTGCAGATCATCAACCAGCGCCTTTTGCTGGAAGCCAAGCGCGATCTGGTTTACACCACCTTGACCATCAATCAGATTTCGGACCGGTTGGGGTTTTCCGAACCTGCTTACTTTTCCCGATTCTTCAAACGCTGCACGGGTCAGTCGCCCAAGCAGTTTCGGGGGCAGCGGTGAGAGCGCGCAGCGGCTGGGTTTGGAATGTGATTACCTTGTGGGAGCGGTGTTCCAACTCAAGTAATTGTGTGTTGTCGATGTGCACCACAGAAAATCATCACGAATTGGTAAAAAAGTAAGGCGACCACCGAATTGAACATCGATACCCGAATCAAATTCCGTCATCTGGTGTGCTTCCTCGAAGTGGCCCGACAGGGCAGCCTGGCGCGGGCGTCGGATCAGTTGGCGATCAGCCAGCCAGCCTTGTCCAAAACCCTCAAGGAGTTGGAAACCCTGCTGGAAACGCAACTGTTCCTGCGCAGTAAAAGCGGCGCAGCGTTGACCGAGGCGGGTGTCGCGTTTCTGCGTTTCGCCGGGCCTAGCGTGCAGTCGTTGCGCGAAGGGGTGAACAGCCTGCGTTCTGGCGAGCATGAACCGGTGACCGCGCGGCTCGGGGTGTTATCGACGGTGGAAAGCCTGTTGGTCCCGGAAGTGGTGCGTCGACTGCACGAGCGTCATCCGGCACTGATTGTCAGTGTCATGACCGGCCCCAGTGCCTATTTGCTTTCGCAGTTGCGGGTCGGCGAACTGGATCTGGTGGTCGGGCGCATGACCGACAGCCCGCAGATTCAAGGCCTGACGTTTGAGCATCTTTACAGCGAATCCATGACGCTTGTCGTGCGGCGTGATCATCCGTTGCTGGCAGGCGAGCTGCGTCGTGAAAGTCTTGAAAATTACCCCATGGTGTTGCCGCTGGCGGGTACCACTATCCGTAAATTCGCCGACAGTCTGTTTGTGCAATGCGGGATCAGCCCGCCACGACAGCGCCTGGAAACCCTGTCGCTAACCTTGAGCCGCCGTTACGTGCAATGCAGCGATGCGATCTGGATCGCGCCCTTCGATGCGGTTCAGCAGGATTTGCACACCGGTGAGCTGCGTGAGCTGGAGCTGGGTATTCGTGAACCCGGCGGCTCGGTGGGCATTTGCAGTAATCCGGCGCTGCCATTGTCCAGAGCCGCGCAGTGGTGCGTCGATGTGCTGCAGGAAGTGGGCAAGGCGTATGGTCAGGCTGATCATCCATAACCATTTGGATATGGATGTGTTTGATTTATTCAGTTCAGGTTTTGGTTAAGTCGAGAGAAACTGCGCGACATCAACAAAGACTCCTCATTATAAAAAACCAGGGAGAACCGCATGTCTGATGCGAGCAGCAGCCGTTTCGTCGTCCGTGACCGAAACTGGCACCCCAAAGCACTGACACCCGATTACAAGACCTCGATCCTGCGCTCCCCGCGTCAGGCGCTGGTGAGCATTCCGCAATCGGTCTCCGAAGCTACCGGCCCGGACTTTTCCCATCTGAAATTCGGCGAGCACGACAACGACCTGTTGCTGAACTTCAACAACGGTGGTCTGCCCATTGGCGAGCGGATCATTCTCGCCGGGCGGGTTTGCGACCAATATGGCAAGCCGATTCCGCACACGCTGGTCGAGATCTGGCAGGCCAACGCAGGTGGCCGTTATCGCCACAAGCGCGACGCCTATCTGGCGCCCATCGATCCGAACTTCGGCGGTGTTGGTCGGGCCTTGACCGACCGCGATGGCAACTACAGTTTCCGTACCGTCAAACCTGGTCCGTACCCATGGCGCAATGGTCCCAATGACTGGCGTCCGGCGCATATCCATGTGTCGATCAGTGGTCCGTCGATTGCCACGCGGTTGATCACCCAACTGTATTTCGAAGGCGATCCGCTGATCCCGTTGTGCCCGATCGTCAAGTCGATCGCCAACCCGGACGCGGTGCAAAGTCTGATTGCCCGGCTCGATATGGGCATGGCCAATCCGATGGACAGCCTGGCCTATCGCTTTGACATCGTCCTGCGTGGTCAACGCGCGACTCATTTCGAAAACCGCTAAGGAGCGAAGAACATGCCGGTTCAATTGCTGCCTGAAACGCCCTCACAAACGGCTGGCCCTTACGTGCATATTGGCCTGGCGCTGGAAGCTGCGGGCAATCCGCCCCGTGATCTGGAAATCACTCACGAAATGGTCCTGCCCAATGCACCGGGCGAACACATCGTGCTGCTGGGTAACGTCTTCGATGGTAACGGTCATCTGATCCGTGACGCCTTTCTGGAGTTCTGGCAAGCCGACCACGAAGGTCATTACGACCCGATCTACGATCCACAAAAACCCTTCAACGGCTTTGGTCGTACCGCTACGGGCGAAGATGGTCAGTGGTTGTTGAACACCATCAAGCCTGGCGTCGTGCGCAATGCTGCGGGTGTGCCCATGGCGGCGCACATCAACGTGTCGCTGTTTGCTCGGGGCATCAATATCCATCTGCAGACACGGCTGTATTTCGACGACGAAGCTGAAGCCAACGCAAAAGATCCGGTCCTGAACCTGATCGAACAGCCGATCCGCCGTGAGACCCTTGTTGCCAAGCGTTGCACGGTCGACGGCAAGCTGGCATACCGTTTTGACATCCGCGTGCAGGGTGAAGACGAGACGGTGTTTTTCGATTTTTGATTTACAGATACACGCGAATCTGTAGGAGCGTACGAGCAGCGCGAGGCCGCGATGGCGGTCTGCCTGATACACCGCCATCGCGGCCTCGCGGTGCTCGTGCGCTCCTACAAAGACAGTGTTTATATTCAAATAGCGCCCCCAAAAAACAATAACAAGGAACCACCATGACGCTTTCGGCTCGCGTGCCCGAGGCTGGCACACTGGATGTGCAGGCCTTCATCAATGCTCAACCCTTGTCCCGTTATCAGTGGCGAGTGGTGATCCTGTGTTTCCTGATTGTGTTCCTCGATGGTCTGGACACTGCTGCCATGGGCTTCATCGCCCCCGCATTGAGTGCGGAGTGGGGCATCGACCGGGCAAGCCTTGGCCCGGTGATGAGCGCCGCACTGATCGGCATGGTGTTCGGTGCGCTGGGTTCCGGTCCGTTGGCTGACCGTTTCGGGCGTAAGGTCGTGTTGGTCGTGGCGGTGTTTCTGTTCGGCCTGTTCAGCTTGTTGTCGGCTTACAGCAGCAACATCGATCAACTGCTGATCCTGCGACTGCTCACTGGTCTGGGTCTTGGCGCGGCGATGCCCAACGCCACGACACTGCTCTCGGAATACACCCCGGAGCGTCTCAAGTCATTGCTGGTGACCAGCATGTTCTGCGGCTTCAACCTCGGCATGGCCTGCGGCGGATTTGTTTCCGCCAAGCTGATTCCGGCCATGGGTTGGCACAGCCTGTTGATGCTCGGCGGGATTCTGCCGCTGATCCTCACCGTGGTGTTGATGATCTGGCTGCCGGAGTCGGCGCGTTTTCTGGTGGTACGCAATCTTGGAGTGGACCGCATTCGCAAGGTGCTGGCACCGATCTCCCGTCAGGAAGTCAACGCTGCCAAGGACTTCAGCGTGCCGGAACAGAAAACCGTGCGCAGCCGTAACGTTCTGAAAGTCATATTCTCCGGCACTTACAGTGCTGGCACCTTATTGCTGTGGCTAACCTATTTCATGGGCCTGGTGATCGTTTACCTGCTGACCAGTTGGTTGCCGACCCTGATGCGCGACAGCGGCGCGAGCATGGAACAATCGGCCTTTATCGGGGCTCTGTTTCAGTTTGGCGGCGTATTAAGCGCGGTTGGTGTGGGCTGGGCCATGGACAAGTACAACCCGCACAAAGTGATTGGCTGTGCCTACTTCCTGGCTGGCGTGTTCGCCTGGCTGGTGGGGCAAAGCCTGGGTAACGTCGCCGTGTTGGCGACGCTGGTGCTGTTGGCCGGTATGTGCATTAACGGCGCGCAATCGGCGATGCCTTCGCTGGCCGCGCGGTTCTATCCGACTCAAGGTCGTGCCACCGGTGTTTCGTGGATGCTGGGCATCGGCCGTTTCGGTGCAATTCTCGGTGCCTGGGCGGGTGCTACGTTGCTGGGCCTGGGCTGGAATTTCGAGCAAGTACTGACCGCGCTGGTGGTGCCTGCGGCACTGGCGGCCATTGCGGTGCTGATCAAAGGCTGGGTCAGCCATTCGGACGCCACATGAATTCAGGAGTCATGTTTTGAACAGATCGAGTCAGCAACTTTTCGACGCTTACTTCAGCCAGCCGCAGATAAGCGAGATCTTCTCTGACCACGGTCGGCTGCAAGGCATGCTCGACTTCGAAGCGGCGCTGGCCCGGGCCGAGGCCAGCACGGGTTTGATTCCCGCCGAGGTGGTCAAGGATATTCAGGCCAGTTGCAGCGCTGAGCTGTTCGACTTTGCCGAGTTGGCAGTTGCGATTGGCAACGCCGGTAATTCAGCCATCCCGCTGGTCAAGGCGCTGGGCAAGAAGATCGCTGCACGCAATCCAACGGCTGAACGCTACGTGCACATGGGCGCCACCAGCCAGGACGTGATGGACAGTGGACTGGTGCTGCAATTACGCGACGCCATTGCGTTGCTGGAGCGAGATCTGGCTGAGCTGGCTGAAGCGCTTTGCGGGCAGGCCCAACGTTACGCCGTCACCCCGTTGGCCGGGCGCACCTGGTTGCAGCAGGCGACGCCGGTCACTCTCGGCATGAAAATCGCCGGTTGGCTGGGGGCGATAACCCGTCACCGGCAACGTCTGCAAGAACTCAAGCCTCGGCTGTTGAGCCTGCAGTTTGGCGGCGCGTCCGGCACCCTCGCGGCACTGGGCGATCACGCTTTGCCCGTGGCCGAAGCACTGGCCCGCGAACTGCAACTGAGCTTGCCGGAGCAGCCATGGCACACCCAGCGTGACCGTCTGGTGGAGTTCGCCGGCTGGCTGGGCTTGATTGCCGGTAGCCTGGGCAAGATCGGTCGGGACATCAGTCTGTTGATGCAGACTGAAGTGGGCGAAGTCTTCGAACCGGCGGCAGCAGGCAAGGGCGGATCGTCGACCATGCCCCACAAGCGCAACCCTGTGGGCGCGGCGGTGATGATCAGCGCTTCCGTGCGCGCACCGGGGCTGGTTGCGACGATGTTCGCGGCCATGCCTCAGGAGCACGAGCGCAGCCTGGGTCTGTGGCACGCCGAGTGGGAAACCTTGCCTGAGCTGTGCTGCCTGGTCTCCGGATCGCTGCAGCAGGCTTTGCAAGTGATTCCTGCGCTGGAAGTTAACGCAGAGCAAATGCTCACCAATCTGGATTCCACCCAAGGGCTGGTGCTTGCCGAGGCGGTCAGCATCGCTTTGGCCCAGCGCATCGGTCGCGATGCGGCGCATCATCTGATTGAACAAAGCTGCCGCCGAGCTGTGCAGCAGGGCCTGCATCTGCGCGAAGTGCTTGGCGCAGATCCGCAGGTCAGTGCCGAGCTTTCTGCCGCAGAGCTGGACCATCTGCTTGATCCCGCCAACTACCTGGGCCTTGCGCAGCAGTGGGTGGAGAGGGCGGTCGCGGAGCATGGGTTGTTTATTCTGGAATGATGAGCTTGTAGGAGCTGCCGAAGGCTGCGAACGGCGGTGTGACAGAAATATCGCTTTCGCAGCCTTCGGCAGCTCCTACAGAAAACACTTGATGCGCATGAACCAGATTCAATTTTCAATTTTCAGGAGCCCAAAATGCCCTTCATCCAACTCCCCGACGGCGATCTGCATTACCAACTCGATGGCCCGCAAGGCGCGCCGGTTTTGCTGTTGTCCAACTCACTGGGCACGAATCTGAGCATGTGGGACTCGCAAATGCCTGCGTTCACCGAGCACTTCCAGGTGCTGCGCTACGACACCCGCGGGCATGGTCAATCGTTGGTCACCGAAGGGCCTTACAGCATCGAACAGAACGGTCGCGACGTATTGGCCTTGCTGGATGCCTTGCAACTGCCGAGCGTGTCGTTCTGCGGTCTGTCCATGGGTGGTCTGATTGGGCAGTGGTTGGCGATCAATGCGCCACAGCGTCTGCAACGGTTGGTGGTGTGCAATAGCGCCGCGAAGATCGGTAATCCCGACATCTGGAACCCGCGTATTGATACCGTTCTGCGCGACGGCAAAGCCGCCATGCAGGCCCTGCGCGAGGCGTCGATTGCGCGATGGTTCACCCCTGAATTTGCCAAGGCCGAGCCGCGGCAGGTGGAGCCTGTGGTGGACATGCTGGCCCAGACCTCACCACAGGGCTATGCCGCCAACTGCGCAGCGGTGCGCGACGCGGACTTCCGCGAGCAGATCAGCGCAATCACGCTGCCGGTGTTGGTGGTCTGTGGTACTCAGGACGCTGTTACCACGCCTGCCGACGGGCGTTTTCTGACCGAGCGCATCGCCGGTGCCGAGTATGCCGAATTTCACGCTGCGCACCTTTCCAGCATCGAAGCGGGAAGGGCATTTGGTGAGCGTGTCGTCACCTTTTTACAAGCCTGAATCCGGAGTTGGCAATGGACGAAAAGCAACGTTACGAAGCCGGTATGCAAGTGCGCCGCGCTGTCCTGGGCGACGCCCATGTGGACAACAGCCTGAAAAAACTCACGCCGTTCAACGAAGAATTTCAGGAAATGATCACCCGGCACGCCTGGGGGGATATCTGGACTCGCCCCGGTCTGCCACGTCACACCCGCAGCCTGGTGACAATCGCCATGCTGATCGGCATGAACCGTGAAGGCGAACTGCGCCTGCACCTCAAGGCCGCCAAGCACAACGGTGTCACTCGCGAAGAGATCAAGGAAGTGCTGATGCAGAGCGCAATCTACTGCGGTATTCCGGCGGCCAACGCAACGTTTCACCTGGCCGAAGAGGTCTGGGATGAAATGGGTGTCGAGTCGCTCGACAAGGCATGATGACCGCTCAATACAACGCTGCATCAAGGTGCATTTCGTAGAGCGTGTATTGAATCATTAGTAGATCGTGTGATTGAAGAAGTTGAGGCCGCTTAATGACTGAAGAGTCGGGCGGTCTTTTTTTTGCAATATGACTTACCGTCGTTATGCCTTTTCAGTATGAGGGCTACAAAAGCTCATTAATTGTCTTTGTCCTGAAAGGCACTTTGACGCCAGGATTATTGGATCCATATTTAAATTCAAAGAAGGGCGTTCAGGCAGTCTTTTTGCCTGCATGCCTCGGCAGGCCGGACTTTGGCGCTAGTGAAAAGTTCCGGAAAATATTATCGGGTCGATTGAAAATAATGATTATCAAGGGCTGCGGAATAACGTAAGTTACGCTCAATCCATCGTTAATGGCACATAGCCACCCGCTGATCGGATGGTTGTGAAGTTTCATTAAGGAAGTTTCAGTCAGGGCCGACAACGCAACAATAAGAACCCGACGATTACTCCCCTTTCCGAGACCCGCCCATGTCTACTCCTGCTGCAAACTCATCTGTTGAATCTGCCATTGATCTGAGCTCTTTGATGAATGCCATCAATCATTCCCAGGCAATGATCGAGTTTGATCTGGAAGGCAACATACTGCAGGCCAATGCCAATTTTCTCGACAAGGTGGGCTATCGTCTCGAAGAAGTGCAGGGCCGCCATCATCGGATGTTCTGCACCCCGGAATACGCTTCCAGCCCCGAGTATGCCGATTTCTGGCGAAAGCTGGCGGCCGGGCAGTTTGATCAGGGGCAGTACAAACGGCTGGGCAAGGGCGGCAAGGAAATCTGGCTGCAGGCGACGTATAACCCGATTCTGAATCAGGCCGGCGAGCCGTTCAAAGTGGTGAAGTTCGCCACGGACATTACCGATCAGCGCATGCGCAATGCGGAGTACGAAGGCAAGGTTGAAGCCATTCAGCGTTCTCAAGGCGTGATCGAGTTTGATCTGAATGGTCGCGTGCTGGCGGCCAATGAAAACTTTCTGAAGGTTCTTGGCTACCGTCTGGACGAAGTGCTGGGCCAGCACCATCGCATGTTCTGCGATGATCAATACCTCAACAGTCCAGCCTATCGGGCCTTCTGGGCCAAGCTTGAACGTGGTGAATACGATTCCGGCGAGTACATGCGGCTGGGCAAAGGCGGGCGTGAGATCTGGATCAGCGCCACCTACAATCCAATTTTTGACCCCGATGGCCGTCCGTACAAAATCGTGAAGTTTGCCAACGACGTCACTGAAGTGCGTGCCCGCAATGCCGAGTTCGTCGGCAAGGTCACCGCCATCGAGCGCTCTCAGGCGGTGATCGAATTTGACCTGACCGGCAAAGTCCTGTCCGCCAACCCTAATTTCCTCGCGGTGTTTGGTTATGAGCTGGACGAAGTGATCGGCCAGCCGCACCGGATGTTCTGCACCGAAGAGTTCGGTTCCAGCATGGGCTACCGCGAGTTTTGGGAAAAACTCGGTCGCGGCGAATACGACACCAATGAATATCGACGCAAGCGCAAAGACGGTAAGGAAATCTGGATTCAAGCCACTTACAACCCGATTCTCAACTCCCACGGCCAGCCTTACAAGGTGGTCAAGTTCGCGCTGGATGTCACCGAAATAAAAGAAAGCAGCGCCGAGCGTCAGGGCAAGGTCAATGCAATTGATCGCGCGCAAGCTGTGATCGAGTTCGACATGGCAGGCAATATCCTTGATGCCAACGCCAACTTCCTCAAGTCGCTGGGTTACAGCCTGCAAGAGCTGCGTGGTCAGCACCACCGTATCTTCTGCGATGAAGAAATATGTGCGCAGCACCGCGTACCGGGAGTTCTGGCATGACCTGTCTCAAGGACAGTTCTTCTCCGGACGGTTCATGCGTTTGAGCAAGTTTGGCCAGCACATCTGGATTCAAGCGACCTATAACCCCGTTTTCGACAGCGATGGCAAACCTTACAAAGTGGTGAAGTTCGCCACGGATATCACTCAACAGGTCGAACTGGAAGAAGCCATCGAAGCCAAGACCCAGGCCATGGGCGCTTCCGTGCAGAACCTGATGAGCGCCATTTCCTATGTGGCGCAGAGCACGGATCAAGCCACTGATCTGGCCAGGCTGACCCGTGAACAGGCAAGCCTTGGTTCGCAAACGCTGGTCAAGGCTGCCGAGGCCATGACCATGATTGGCAAGTCTGCTGAAGATATTCAGGACATCATTCAGGTGATCAGTGAAATCGCCAGTCAGACCAACATGCTCGCGTTCAACGCGGCCATCGAAGCTGCCAGAGCCGGTGAACATGGCCTGGGCTTCTCGGTAGTTGCTGATGAGGTGCGCAAGCTGGCCGAGAAGTCTTCGCTGGCCACCAAGGAAATCAACAAACTGATCCTGGAAACCGTCAGCCGGATTAAATCTGGCAGCGAGATTTCCTTGAGTGCCGGCAGCGCGTTCGAGCAGATCGTCAAAGGGGTCAACGAGACCACCGTGGCTATCGACAGCATCAATGCCGCAACCGCCAAGCAAATGGATTCAGCGGGTCAGGTAGAAACCCTCATTTTCGAATTGCACCAGACCAAGGTTGGCAATGAGCAGGGTGTTGTGAATACCAGCGCCCTTACCAGCAAGCCTTCCGGGCTGCCTGCATGAACACCCTGCGCGCCTACGGCGTGGTGCAGATAAATGGTGCGTTTCTGGGTATCGAAGCCACCTCGCTGATGGAGGCCGTTCACTGGCCGACCAATCTGCAGCGCCACCCCGTCACGCGCGGTGTGTTGGCAGGGGTCTTCACCTTGCGGGGCAGACCGGTTCCTCTGGTGGACCTGCGACCTTTGCTCAGTGACGACATGCCAGAGCATGCGCCAACTCCGCTGGTTGCCATCCTCAAGTACAACGGCGGTCTGTTGGGCGTTGCCATTGATGGCGTGTGCGACATCGTCAAGGCTGCTGACTCCCAGCTCTGTCCTTTGGGGCCGGGCGGCGAGGGCAGCGGGCTGATCCCCACGCTGATCATGAGCGCTGATGACAGTCGCTTGATTTACATGTTGGATCTGGCCTTTCTGGCAGGCTTGCCCGGCGTGCTGTTCGCTGCGGATACGGCGGCGGGACCGATCAGTCGCGATACGTTGCAGGCGAAAAGTCAGCTGCGTCATTACCTGGTATTTGAGTGTGACGGGCAACATTTCAGTATCGATGCCAGCGTGGTCACCGAGCTGGTGGACAAACCGCAGGTCGCGCCCACCGATTTTGGCAATGGCTATTGCCTGGGCGTAACCGTGATTCGCGAGACCAAAATTCCGGTTTTGAGCCTGTCTCACGTGTTGGGTTTCGACTGCAATAACGCGCAAGTCAAGAGCCAGCTTCTGTTGCTGACGGCCACCGACGGCAGGGTGTCGGGTTTCGGTTACGATCGAATGGTTGCCATCGAGCGTCGAGACCCGCACAGCCTGCTGCCGATGCCTGCCTATGGCTTGCGCGAGCCGGAGCTGTTGGCCGGTGTAATGAACCTCCGTGAAGGATTGCAGGCTGTCTTGATCAATCATCAGGCTCTGCTGGAGCGATCCGGGGTCAAGAACTACGCCGCGCTTTACCAGACCCAGCCGCAATCATCCGAGAGTCGGGCGAGCAGGGCGAAAGCGGTCATGCGTCAGGCCTGTCTGCTATTCAAGTCGCCGACCCAGTTCGTGGTTCCGCTCAGTCAGGTACTCGAAATTCTTTCGATACCGACGCACATGATCGGCCTTGCTCAGCCGGAAAATCACTTGCTGGGGCAATTCAATCTGCGGGGCGAACAGCTTCCGCTGGTGTGCCTGAGCAGCCTGATCGAATCGCTGCCCCAGCCCCATACGCCGCTGTCGCGGGTGCTGGTCGTCAGGGGAGAAACGCTGACGTTTGGCTTTGCAGTGTCCCAGGTGGAAGCCATTGATTCGTTCAACCAGTTTGACCCGACGATGCTCGCTCAGGGTTGGCAGACCAATGCGGGCAAAGTGGTGTCGGTCAATGATCGGGCGCGCTCGCTGGTGAGCATCGGCAGTGGCGCAAACAGCTGGCGGGCCACGCTGATGGACCTGCAGGGCATTGCCCGGCAACTGGAGGCAAGGTTGTTGCAACCTGCCAGTGTCGTGGCCTGACAGGCTATTTTGTCAGCCGGTGGTAATTGACAACGCCGCCAGTGCGCCGATCAACGCGGGTGGCATGACCAGAATTCCCAGCCGTAGAAAGCCCATTGCGGTGACGTTTTCGCCTTCGCGGCGGATGGCGATCAGCCAGAGCAAGGTTGCCAGCGAGCCGGTGATAGAGAGGTTGGGACCCAGATCCACGCCTATTACCAACGCACTGGTGGTTTCGGTGGGCAGATGGGCGATGTGGCCGACAGAGCCGGCAATCAAACCGGCCGGCAAATTGTTGATCAGGTTGCTGGCAATCGCCACCAACACACCCGATGCCCACGTCGCCTGAGTGCCCGATTGGTCGGCCAGCGATTTCAGCGCGTGGGCCAGATGATCGATAACCCCGGTCAGTGCCAGACCCTCGACCAGCACGAACAAACCGGCCACCAGCGGCAATACACTCCAGGAAACCGCCTTGAGCACCGGCAGCGGGTTAAGTCGCTGACGTATGTGGATCAGTGCAGCGGTAGCGATGCCCGCACAAAACGTCGGTAGACCGAGTTGTAAGTCGAGCGCCGATGCGCTCAGCAATACGATCCCCGTCAGCACAATTCCGAACGCCGTCAGACGTGCACCGCCGGACAGCGGTTGCAGGGTGATGTCTGTTTCCAGAGGTTTGCGCAGGTGGCTACGTTGCGTGAGGCGCAGCACCAGATAGGTCAAGCCAATGGCCGCAATCGACGGCAGGCTGAAGTGCCAGAGCCAGGTTGCCAGTGGCGGCATGTTGCTGCCGAATATCACCAGGTTGGCCGGGTTTGAAATCGGCAGGACAAAACTGGCCGCATTCGCGATGAAGGCGCAGATAAACAGATAGGGCAGGGGTTCGGCTTTGGCGGCGCGGGCTGCTGCGTAAACAGCGGGCGTCAGGACAACGGCGGTTGCGTCGTTGGACAGAAACACGGTGACCAGGGTGCCGACCAGAAACACCAGGTCGAACAGTCGTTGTCCCGAGCCTTTCGCGTGTTTCGCGGCAAGCATGGCCAGCCAATCGAAGAGGCCCTGTTGCCGGGCCAGCTCAGCCAGAACCATCATGCCAATCAGAAACAGGTAGACATCACCGCCTTCCGCTACCGCACCAAGTGCCTTGTGCAGCGGGATGAATCCCAACGCCGTGAGCAGCGCCGCGGCCCCCATCGCCCAGACAAATTCCGGCACCCGCCACGGTCGCGTGATGACGCCGCAGATGGCTAAGGCGGCGACAATCCAGATAACCATTGCGGGGTCGAACGCGGGCATTTGCGGTACTCAATAGGCAGGCAAATGTCAGACCGGTGACGACGGGGACAAGTTCGTCCAGTGGCGCAGAATGGGGATGCGTTTTGATGTGGCCATACTGGACCTGTAGGAGCTCACCGAGGTTACGAGGCCAGCGATCACGGTTGTCTGACACTCCGCTATCGCTGCCTCGCGGTGCTCGTGAGCTCCTACAGTGATGTCGCTCTGCCTGGCACTGGGGCGCAGGCAAAGGTCTCACATCAAGCAGCCGTGTCGAGGTACTTGCCAACGGGCTTGCTGCCGCTGGTGTCGTAACGCTCGGTCAGCGCTGCGACCATGCGGTTCAGGGCTTCAGAGGTTTTGTTAGCGGAACTGGTGCTGCCGTTTGACGTTGCGGTCAGGGCACTGGTCAGTTCGTCAGAGCTGATGCTGCCATCGCCATCAGTGTCCAATGAGCCAAACAACTCATCGCTGGCTTGTTGGGCCGCAACCTGCGGAGCAGGAGGCTGTTGCGGCTGCAGGCTGGCGGTCAGCTCTTCGAGGCTGACGGTGCCGTCCTTGTTGGTGTCCAGTGCATCAAACACCTGCGCGCTGTCGGCGCTGCTGCCAGCGCTGCTCAAGCCAGCGGTCAGTTCGTCGCTGCTGATCGTGCCGTCGCCGTCGGTGTCCAGCGCGCTGAGCAGGTCCTCCGCAACATCGGTTGCTGGCGCGCCGCCTGGAGGTGGCGGAGGCGGTGCCGATATTGCAGCCAGCTCATCGGCGTCGAGGCTGTCATCCTCGTTGGCGTCCAGGTTGCTGAACGCTTCGCTCAGGCTGACGGTAATACCGTCCTTGCTGTCGGACGACGAATTGGCCGCACTCAACTCGTCCTTGCTGATACTGCCGTCGCCATCGGTGTCCAGTTTGGCGAGCAATTGCTCCTGGAATTTCTTGCTCGCGGCGGTACTCGCGCTTGAACTGGTGTAGCTCGAATAGCTGTTACTACTGACGCCACTGATCATCGGGCTGACTCCCTCAGGTTGATTGATCCGGTAACGGTGCACCGGCTTATCAAGCCTCTAGGTCGCTCATGTCGAGGGTGTTTAGTGTTTGTATCGACGCCGATACCCGTTCTGCTCAGAAGCGCGGCAAGACGAGTAATACGGTCAGGCCACCGCCAGGCGTCTGTGCCAGTGACAAGTCGCCACCCATGCGTCGCGCTGCGTCACGGGCGATGGTCATGCCCATGCCGACGCCACCGGAGTTGCGATTACGCGAGCCTTCCAGCCGGTAGAAGGGCTCGAACACGGCTTCGTGGTGCTCGACGCCAATCCCCGGGCCGTGATCGATCACCATGACGCGCACCTGCTGCGCGCCATCAATAATCTCGACCCGCGCCTGACCCGCATACCGCAGGGCATTGTCGATCAGGTTATTGATGCACGAGCGCAGCGCCATGGGTTGCGTCTTGAGCGGCAGGCACTGTCCGCTGGCTTGAACGTCATCACCATTGTCCTGGGCGTTCTCAGCCAAGGATTCGATCAGGGCCTGCAGGTCGAATAACTGCACGATTTCACTGGTGCGCTGCTCATTCAGGTAGGTCAGGGTAGCATCGAGCATGCCAATCATGTCGTTCAGATCCTGAGTCATCTGCCCGTGCAGTTTTGGTTCGTCGATCTGCTCGACCCGCAGTTTCAGGCGCGAGAGTGGCGTGCGCAGGTCATGGGAAACCGCTGCCAGCATGCGTCCGCGCTGCTGCACCTGCTCGCGTATACGTTGCTGCATCAGGTTGAACGTCTGTGCCGCCTGACGTGCTTCCAGCGGACCTTTGACTTCCATGGGCGGGCTGTCGAGATTTTCGCTGAGTCTTTCGGCTGCATTGCTCAAACGCTGAATAGGTCTGCTCAATGCTTTGGCGCCATACCATGCAGCGATCACCAGAGTAATCAGCTGGAAGATGAGCGGCACCACAGGACCCCGAAGAAACGGTGGTCGGCGGTCGTGCGGTGGGCCGTCTTCCGGACGCTGAAAATTAGCCCCGTCGATATGTTGCCCTGACTGTTCGGACATGGGCGGAGGCGGCGGTGGCGGGAATCCATAGAATCTGAACCACATGAACGCCAGCAGGTGCGCAAGTAAAATAGCAATCAACGCTCCCCCGAACAGGCGGGCGAAGAGTGTGTCAGCAGAACGGATCAACCAATATCCCTTGCGTCGAACAGGTAACCCTCACCGCGAACGGTCTTGATCAACTGTGGATTTTTCGGATCATCGCCGAGCTTCTGACGAAGGCGCGAGACCAGCAGATCGATGCTGCGGTCAAAGGCCTCAATGGAGCGACCGCGTGCGGCATCGAGCAGTTGTTCGCGGCTCAGTACCCGGCGCGGACGTTCCAGAAACACGCGTAGCAAACGGAACTCGGCGTTGGACAGGGGCACCACCAGACCATCGGCAGCGATTAACTGGCGCAGCACGCTGTTGAGACGCCAGGCATCGAAACGCACGGTAGATCGTTCATCGTTGCGGTCGTCGCGTACACGGCGCAACACCGTCTGGATGCGTGCCACCAGTTCCCGTGGTTCAAAAGGTTTGGCCATGTAGTCGTCGGCACCCAGCTCCAGGCCGATAATCCGGTCGGTGGGCTCGCAACGGGCAGTGAGCATCAGAATCGGGATGTCCGAGGTGCTGCGCAGCCAGCGGCACAGTGACAGGCCATCTTCGCCGGGCAGCATCAGGTCGAGGACAATGACGTCGAAATTTTCTTCCTCGAGAGCCAGGCGCATTTCGGTACCGTCGGTCACGCCCCGGCACTGGATGTTGAAGCGTGCCAGGTAGTCGCAAAGCAGTTCACGGATGGGGACGTCGTCGTCGACGATCAGGGCGCGGGTGTTCCAGCGTTGTTCGGTGTTCTGTGGGGCTGGAGCTGAAGTATCGGGAGTTGGTTGCATGATGCGACTGCTGCCTGATGATGCCGCCATCACTGGCCGCTATTGAAGATCAACGCTACCCGCCATGCTACTTCGCCGGGAGGCGCGGCGAAAGGGTGACGTGAGGGGGTGTCGGGGGCGTGTCTGGAATGTATCGGGGTTGGTACAAAATGCGTGTACATATCCGTTGCCGCGGCATGGCTTCTATTGGTTGCGTCCTTACGGCGCGTCACTTTTGGTTCCGGAAGCCGGTCCATACACGCTGTTCAAAAGTGAGGCGCTGTAAAGCGCAACCAATATCAGCAAGACCGCGGTAATGGATATGTGCAAGTCCGCTCTCGGCGGTTCCAATCCCTCTTCTTTACGCCATCTTTACGCCACTCCCCACCCCTCGCTCTCGTTCCTTTACACCCACTCTCCCGACAATTAACCACACGCGGCAATCGCCGTAGAGACGGAGTAATTCGATGAGCGTTGTGGACGGGGTATCGCTGTTATTGGCTGCTGGATTGTTCATCTACCTACTGGTCGCGCTACTACGCGCTGGCCAGAACTAGGAGTCGAGTCGCCATGCACAGTTATGACTATCTATTGATTCTGGCCTTCCTCGCACTGGTTCTGCTGCCCGCGCCATTGTTGGGGCGTTTCTATTACCGAGTGGTGGAGGGCGAACGCACCTGGCTGACGCCGGTTCTGCGACC
This sequence comes from Pseudomonas caspiana, assembly GCF_040224095.2. Classification (NCBI taxonomy): domain Bacteria; kingdom Pseudomonadati; phylum Pseudomonadota; class Gammaproteobacteria; order Pseudomonadales; family Pseudomonadaceae; genus Pseudomonas; species Pseudomonas caspiana. The sequence continues at coordinate 2,089,573 of NZ_CP167995.1, forward strand.
GGTTGAAAACCTCTGCTATCGCCTGTCGGGCGTTGATCCGGCTGTCGAGCAGAACTGGAAAACCTATATCTGGGCCTTGTTGGCCTTCAACCTCGCAGGTTTCGTTCTGTTGTTCGCGATGCTGTTGGGGCAGGGCGCGTTGCCGCTTAACCCGCAGCAATTGCCAGGCATGGAATGGTCACTGGCGTTCAACACCGCCATGAGTTTCGTCACCAACACCAACTGGCAGGCCTACAGCGGCGAAGCGTCGTTGAGTTACCTGAGCCAGATGGCTGGCCTGACCGTGCAGAACTTCGTCAGCGCCGCGACCGGTATCGCCGTGCTGTTGGCGTTCTGCCGTGGTATCAGCCGTCGCTCGACGCAGAATCTCGGCAACTTCTGGACCGACATGACCCGCGTCACACTCTACGGCTTGCTGCCATTGTGCATCGTGTTGGCGTTGTTGCTGGTCTGGCAGGGCGTGCCGCAAAGCTTCGCTCACTACATTGATGCGCTGACTCTGCAGGGCGCTGATCAAAGCCTGCCGATGGGGCCGGCTGCCAGCCAGATCGCGATCAAGCAACTGGGTACCAACGGCGGCGGCTTCTTCGGCGTCAACTCGGCGCATCCGTTCGAGAACCCGACCGCGTGGAGCAACCTGTTTCAGCTGGCGTCGATCCTGATGATTCCGGCGGCGCTGGTGTTCACCTTCGGCCACTACGTCAAAGACATGCGCCAGAGCCGGGCGATCATGGCCTGCATGCTGACCCTGCTGCTGATCGGCGGTGCCGTGTCGATGTGGGCCGAATATCAGCCTAATCCGACGTTGAATGTCGCCAACGTGGAGCAGACCGCACCTCTGGAAGGTAAGGAAAGCCGTTTTGGCACAACCGGCACGGTGTTGTGGGCGACGGCGACCACGGCGGCGTCCAACGGCTCGGTGAATGGCATGCATGACAGCCTCAACCCGCTGAGCGGCATGGTTGCGCTGGCCAACATGATGGTCGGCGAAGTGATCTTCGGCGGCGTCGGCGTGGGCCTGAACGGCATGCTGCTCAATGTGCTGATCGCCGTGTTTCTGGCTGGGTTGATGATCGGCCGTACCCCCGAATACCTCGGTAAAAAGCTGCAAGCCCAGGAGGTCAAGCTGTTGGTGGCTACCTTGCTGGTAATGCCGGTGGGTGTGCTGGTACTGGGCGCCATCGCCGCGACTTTGCCTGGCTCGATAGCGTCGGTCAGTAACCCCGGCCCGCATGGTTTCAGTCAGTTGCTGTACGCCTATACCTCGGCCACAGCCAATAACGGTTCGGCATTTGGTGGCTTCAGCGCCAACACCGTGTTTCACAACTTGATGCTAAGTCTCGCGATGTTCATCGGTCGCTTCGGCTACATCCTGCCGGTGCTGGCGCTGGCTGGCAGTCTGGCGATGAAGAAGAGTGCGCCGCTGGGCCTGAACAGCTTCCCGACCCACGGCCCGCTGTTCGTCACCTTGCTGACCATGACGATCCTGATTGTCGGCGGCCTGACGTTCCTGCCGACCCTGGCTCTAGGACCGATTGCCGAACATTTGAGTCTGGGTTTCTGAGGAGCCGACCATGAATATGCACATTGCCAAACCCGCATCTCCCGAACCAAAACCAGTGCAAGCGCAGCCTGCAACCGAGGCTGTGAAAACCGGCTTCGCCGCGTTGTGGCGTCCGGCGTTGATCCAGGCGTTCGTCAAACTCGATCCTCGTCAGTTAGCACGCTCACCGGTCATGTTGGTGGTAGAGCTGACTGCAATCCTCACCACCGTGTTGTGCCTGATTCCTGATCCGGCTGTGTCCACTGGCGTTGCGGTACAGATCGCCCTGTGGCTGTGGTTCACCGTGCTGTTCGCCAACTTCGCCGAAGCTTTGGCGGAAGGGCGCGGCAAGGCGCGGGCCGATAGCCTCAAAGCAGGCAGCGAAGGCCTGACGGCGCGTCGTCGTGACGAGTCGGGCCGTTTCAGCGTGGTCAACGCCAGCATCCTGCGTAAAGGCGATGTGGTGCGAGTCGAGGCCGGGGAAATGATTCCCGGAGATGGCGAGGTCATTGAAGGTATTGCGGCGGTCAACGAAGCGGCTATTACCGGTGAATCCGCGCCGGTGATTCGTGAATCCGGTGGTGATCGTTCGGCGGTGACCGGCAATACCCGGCTGGTTTCCGACTGGTTGCTCGTGCGCATCAGCAGCAACCCCGGTGAATCCACGCTGGACCGGATGATTGCTCTGGTGGAAGGCGCCAAGCGGCAGAAGACGCCCAACGAAGTAGCGCTGGATATCCTGCTGATCGGTCTGACGCTGATCTTCCTGTTGGTGGTGGTCACTCTGCAACCCTTCGCCCACTTCGCGGGCGGGAGTTTGCCGCTGGTGTTTCTGGTGGCGCTGCTGGTGACGTTGATTCCGACGACGATTGGCGGCTTGCTCTCGGCCATCGGGATTGCCGGTATGGATCGCCTGGTGCGTCTCAATGTGATCGCCAAATCCGGCCGTGCAGTGGAAGCGGCGGGGGATGTGCACGTGCTGCTGCTGGACAAGACCGGCACCATCACCTTTGGTAACCGCCGTTGCAGTGCACTCTATGCTGCACCGGGTGTGACCCCGAAAGAACTGAGCGAAGCCGCGCTGCTGGCCTCTTTGGCTGACGACACGGCAGAAGGTAAATCCATCGTCGAATACCTGCGCAACCTGCATCCGATGGTGGAGCCAAAACCTGCCGACGTCACCGGCGTGCCGTTCAGCGCTGAAACTCGGTTGTCGGGTGTGGACTATCAGAACCGGGTGTATCGCAAAGGCGCGGTGGATTCGCTGTTGGCTTTTGTCGACATGCAGCGCAGTGATTTGCCCGCGTCGCTGGCTCGTGAAATCGACGGCATTGCCAAGACCGGTGGCACCCCGTTGCTGGTGTGTGTCGACAAGAAGTTGATCGGTGCGATTCACCTCAAGGACGTGGTCAAACCAGGCATTCGCGAACGGTTTGCCGAGCTGCGCAAACTGGGCATTCGCACCGTGATGGTCACCGGTGACAACCCGCTGACCGCTGCGGCGATTGCTGCTGAAGCGGGCGTCGATGATGTGCTGGCCGAAGCCACGCCGGAGAAAAAGCTTGAGCGTATTCGTGCCGAGCAGAACGACGGTCGTCTGGTCGCGATGTGTGGTGACGGTGCCAACGACGCCCCGGCACTGGCGCAGGCCGACGTCGGCATGGCGATGAATGACGGCACGCAAGCAGCGCGGGAAGCGGCCAACATGGTCGACCTCGACAGCGACCCGACCAAGCTGCTGGATGTGGTGCAGATCGGCAAGGAGTTGCTGGTGACTCGTGGTGCGCTGACGACCTTTTCGATTGCCAACGACATCGCCAAATACTTCGCGATATTGCCTGCGCTGTTCGCGGCTATCTATCCGCAACTGGGCGTGCTGAACATCATGCAACTGGCCAGCCCGCAGAGCGCGATTCTCTCGGCCATCGTCTTCAACGCCTTGATCATTGTGGTGCTGATCCCGCTGGCGCTGCGCGGCGTGCGTGTTCAGGCCGCGAATGCTGCGCAACTGTTACGCCGAAACCTGCTGATCTACGGGTTGGGCGGGATTGTCGTGCCGTTCGTGGGGATCAAGTTGATTGACCTGATTCTGGTCGGGCTGCACCTGGTTTAACTGAAGGCAAACGGGCCTGTGGGAGCTGGGCTTGCCCGCGATTATTTGTGAACCCGATCGCGAGCAAGCTCTGCTCCCACAAGAGGTTGCATTTCAAAATCAATTTATGAGGATTCTCACCATGTCCACCATCATCCGTCCCGCCCTGAGCCTTCTGGTTTTGATGACCCTCATCACCGGCGTCGCTTACCCTTTGGCCGTCACCGGTGTTGCCCAAGTCGCTTTCCCGGACCAGGCCAATGGCAGCTTGATCCATGACGCCGACGGCAAGGTCCGTGGCTCGCAGTTGATCGCCCAGTCCTTCACCGGAGACGAGTGGTTCCACTCGCGGCCTTCTGCAGGTGCTTTTGCCACGGTCGCCAGTGGTGCCAGCAACCTTTCTCCGAGCAATCCGGCATTGGCCACGCGGATCAGCGAAGATGCCGCAAAAGAACTCGTTGCAGCTCAGGGGCCGGTGCCGTTGGCATTGCTGACGACTTCCGGCAGCGGTCTTGATCCGCACCTTTCACCTGAGGCAGTGGCTTACCAGACTGCAAGGGTCGCCGCAGCGCGCAAGCTGTCTCTGGAGAAAGTCCAGAGCTTGATCGAGGCTAATACCTCGCGGCCGCTGATCGGTCCGCCAGTGGTCAACGTTTTGAACTTGAATCGCAGCCTGAATGAGTTACCGTCTGCGCAACAACAAGCACAGCTTTGAGTGAGCAATATGAGTGATTCCGGCCGTGCCGATGCGTTACTAGCCCAGATGCCCGGAGACGGACGCGGTCGACTCAAGGTATTTCTCGGCGCTGCGCCGGGTGTGGGCAAGACCTACGCCATGTTGCAGGCCGCCCACATTCAGTTGCGCCAAGGCGTGGCGCTGATCGCCGGGGTGGTGGAAACCCACGGCCGGGCCGAGACCGAGGCGCTGCTGAGTGGCTTGCCGCAGCAGCCGATGGTTCGTTCGGAATATCGCGGCGTGACGCTTGAAGAAATGGACCTCGACGGTCTGCTCAGGCTCAAGCCGAAACTGGTGCTGGTCGACGAACTGGCACACAGCAACGCCCCCGGCAGTCGCCATGCCAAACGCTGGCAGGACATTCAGGAACTGCTGGCCGCTGGCATCGACGTCTATACCACGGTCAACGTCCAGCATCTGGAAAGCCTTAATGATCAGGTCCGCGGCATTACCGGCGTGCAGGTTCGGGAAACGTTGCCGGACTGGGTGTTGCAGGAAGCTTATGAGCTGGTGCTGATCGACTTGCCTCCGCGTGAACTGCTCGAGCGTCTGCGCGACGGCAAGGTGTACGTGCCGGAGCAGGCTCGCGCAGCCATCGACGCGTTCTTTACCCAGACCAATCTGACCGCCTTGCGTGAGCTGGCGATGCAGACGGCTGCCGCTCAGGTCGACGACGATCTGGCTCAGGGGTATCGCCAGTTGGGGCAGGCTGCACCGGCCGTTCGTGGTCGTCTGTTGGTCGCCGTCGATGGCGATGTGCATGCTGATCGACTGGTGCGCCACGCCAGTCGTGTCGCTCAGCGGCGGCACCTGCCTTGGAGCCTGGTGCATGTCGACAATGGCCGACCGTTCGATGAACAAAATCGTGCCCGCCTGCAAAGCGCTCAGCAACTGGCCGAGCGGCTGGGCGGTGAAGTGGTGTTGTTACGGGCTGGGGAAGTGGCGAGAACCTTGATCCAGCACGCGAGTGAACGCCGCGCCAGCGTGGTGCTGGTGGGTCAATCGCAGCCACGACTGCGCCGTCGCTGGTTCGGTGGCGGGGTGGCTGAACGTCTGCTGCGCGAAGCCCACGGGCTGGAAATCAGCGTGCTGGACAGCGAACCTTTACCGGATCAACCCCGGGTGCGTTCTGCGCGTCCCGCCCGCTGGCAGGACTATTTATTAGCGGTGATCGCCACGTTATTGGCCAGCGCCTTTGCCTGGGCCGTGTCCAGCGTGCTGGATTTGCCGAACATCTCGCTGGTGTTTCTGGCCGCGGTGCTGCTGGTGGCCGTCCGGACCAGCACGGGACCGGCGCTGGCCTGTTCGATTCTGTCGTTTCTGGCCTATGACTTTCTGTTCATCACCCCGAGTTTCTCCCTGAGTATCCAGCGCGAAGAAGACGTGCTGACCTTACTGTTTTTCCTGCTCATGTCAGCGTTGACCGGCAACCTTGCGGCCCGTCAGCGTCGCCAGATGCAAGCCTTGCGTGAAACGCAGGAAGAAACCAGCGAGTTGCTCGACCTGTCGCGCAAACTGACGGCCGCCACGGATCGCCAGGCGGTGTTCAGCGCTGCCGTGCAGCATTTGAGCGGCTGGCAGGAGCTGGAAATCTGCCTGATAGAGCGTGACGGCCCGAACGGCTGGAAGGTGCAAGGCGGCAGCGCCCAACTGTCTGAACCTGAGCGCGCTGCCGCTGACTGGGCCTGGCAGCATGATCAACCTGCCGGTTATGGCACTGGCACGTTGCCGTCCAGTCGCTGGTGGTGGTGGCCGTTATCCGGCGAAGACGGACCGTTGGCGTTGTTGGGTGTCAGTGCGCGTACGGGGCAGGATTTCACTGCGCAACGACGTCGACTGTTGATTGCGCTGAGCCAACCGCTGGCTCAGGCGCTGGCGCGCGCGCAACTGGCGGATGACCTGGAGGCGGCGCGTTTGCACGGCGAAACCGAGCAGTTGCGCAGTGCCTTGCTGGCGTCGGTGTCCCATGATTTGCGCACGCCCCTAACGGCCATGCGCGGCAGCATCGACAGTCTGCTGGCGCTGGGCGAAGCCATCCCTCTTGAAGATCGGCGGGAATTGCTCGAGGGCACGCGCGACGAGGCCGAGCGTCTGGATCGCTATATTCAGAACCTGCTGGACATGACCCGTCTGGGACACGGTGCGTTGAAGCTGGCGCGGGACTGGGTCTCGCCGGGAGATATCGTCGGCAGTGCGCTGAATCGACTGCGGGCGGTGATGGCACCATTGCAGGTCAAAACCTTGCTCCCCAGCGAGCTGCCGCTGCTGTATGTCCATGCGGCCTTGATCGAACAGGCACTGGTCAACGTGCTGGAAAACGCTGCACGTTTTTCGCCGGTGAATGGCCGTCTTGAACTTGAAGCCGGGGCTATTGATGGCGAGCTGTTCTTTGCGGTCAGTGATGAAGGGCCGGGCATTCCAGAAGAGGAGCGGGCAAAGATCTTCGACATGTTCTATACCGCCGCACGGGGTGATCGCGGCGGGCAGGGCACCGGTTTGGGGCTGGCCATCTGTCAGGGTATGGTCGGCGCGCATGGCGGCCGGATAAGCGTCGGTCAGGGCATCGATGGTCATGGCACGTGCATCACTTTATATTTGCCGCTGCAGGCTCAGCCTCAGGGCGAAAGCGAAGCGGAACTGCTGTCTTGAGCCGGTTTTACGTTAAAGAATCAGGGTAATCATGAGTCAGACCGCAACCATTCTGGTAATCGACGACGAGCCACAGATTCGCAAGTTTCTGCGTATCAGCCTCGCGTCCCAAGGCTACAAAGTGCTGGAGGCCGGGACCGGTGCTGAGGGCTTGAACCAGGCCGCGCTGAGCAAGCCCGATTTATTGGTGTTGGATCTGGGTTTGCCGGACATGGACGGCCAGCAGGTGCTGCGCGATTTTCGCGAGTGGTCCAGCGTCCCGGTACTGGTGCTTTCGGTGCGAGCCAGCGAAGCACAGAAGGTCGAGGCGCTGGATGGTGGCGCCAATGACTACGTGACCAAACCGTTTGGCATTCAGGAGTTTCTGGCCCGGATTCGCGCGCTGTTGCGTCAGGCTCCCACGGGCGAGCAACAGGGTGCGGCGCTGGTATTCGGTCCATTGACCGTGGACCTGGCGTATCGCCGGGTGCTGCTGGATGGGGTTGAAGTGGCTTTGACCCGCAAGGAATACGCGGTCCTGGCCCAGTTGGCACGGCATCCAGGACGAGTCATCACCCAGCAGCAACTGCTCAAGGACATCTGGGGCCCGACCCACACCGAAGACAGCCATTACCTGCGAATTGTGGTCGGTCATTTGCGCCAGAAACTCGCGGATGACCCTGCCGCGCCAAGGTTTATCGTGACCGAGGCGGGGGTGGGGTACCGGTTGCGGGAGGCCTGAACACTTTTTGTGACTGAATGCATACCTGTGGGAGTAGAGCTTGCTCGCGATAAAGCGGTACGCGATTCACTTTAGAACGCGTCCAGCCTATCGCGAGCAAGCTCTGCTCCCACAGGTATAACTGATGACGTGGGCGAACATAGAATCTCCCACAGGGTATGAGTCATCCAATAGCGCTTCAACTATTGCCTCGATGCTCCGCCTCATACCGATCCAGCGTATCGCTGGCGATCTCCCGGCCCAGGGCGATGAGTTCCGGGGCTTTGTAAAACTCGAAAAACCGGCACACGCGTTTTGGCACATTGATCAGGATGTCCGGCGGATACCCGGCGATCTTGTACTGCGCCAGTGACGTCTGCATCACTTCAAAGCTCTGGTTGATCAGGTCCAGCAGCGACGCCGGGCCGACGTTGTCGATGATGACTGATCCCGTAGCGGACTTCGGCGCGCTCTCGCCTTGAGGGGCTGCGGCGGGTTGCTGACCTTGTGGGTCGGCGGATTCCAGCCAGGGATTGTCAATCGTCGCAGCGCTTGCCTTGGGCGTGTTCTGAGAAAGGTGCAACACCTCGTTGCCACCGGCGTCCAGCTTGCGTCGGAACGGCAGGCGCGAACCCAGCGAACTGATCATTTGATCGACGCGCCGTTTAACCGCTGGCGGGCGCTCGATCACCGGTAATTGATAATGCCCTTGGGTGGTCGAGTTGAGATTGACCGCGACGATCAGGTCGCAATGGCTGGACACCACCGGCACGATGGGCAGGGGATTGAGCAGGCCGCCATCTACCAGCATGCGGTTACCTTGCATCACCGGCGTGAACAAGCTGGGAATGGCCGCCGAGGCGCGCATGGCCTGATGCAGGCAGCCCTCCTGAAACCAGATTTCCTGCTGATGGGTCAGGTCGGTAGCAACTGCTGTGTAGGGAATGCGCAGGTCTTCGATATTGATTTCACCGACGATCTCGCGGATCTGCCCGAATACTTTCTCACCCCGAATCGCCCCAAGGCGGAAACTGACGTCTACCAGGCGCAGTACATCCAGATAGTCCAGGCTTTCGATCCACTCCCGGTATTGCCTGAGTTTACCTGCCGCATAGACACCGCCGACTACTGCGCCCATGGAGCAACCCGCAATGCAGGCTATCTCGTAGCCGCGGCGCTCCAATTCCTCAATGACACCGATATGCGCATAACCCCGAGCGCCTCCAGAACCCAGCACCAGTGCTATACGTTTTTTCATGAAAGGCCCCCCGAGTCAGATTGATCCACCATACGCTTGAATCGGGCTATTTTTATCGTTCATTTGCGTGGTGTGAAGGCTCTATTTCAGTAAAAAACAGTTACGCTTGCGGCCCCGGTAATGGCACTTTCAGCAAGTGCCGCCGTCAAAGCTGCACCATTGATAGTTCTTCTTGAGGTAACACCGATGAAAGCCTGGATTGTCCTGCCCTTGTTTGCTCTGGTTCTCACTGGTTGCGCGGGTAAAACCGGTTATCGCGAAAGTTGCGGGACGCAACTGGATTCGGCCTGGAAGGAACTTGATCTGGCCAAAGCTGAAGGCTTCGCCGGTACGGTCAGCTACTCCAAGGCCTTGTCCTTGTTGACCGGTGCCAAGACCCAGCAACAATTCGAAGCATTTGAAGGTTGCACCGAAAAAGCCGAAAAAGCCCGCTTCTACATCCGTGAGTCCCGCGCAGGCAGGTAAGTCGAGTAGGTCGCGCCTGTGGGAGCGGTGCTTGCCCGCGATACATGAGACGCAGCCAGAAGGCATGGCGAGTTATCGTTTATCGCGCACAAGCACTGCTGCCACAATTTTTTTCAGTCAACATTCCCATCCTCCCGTACCAATTTCCTCTTCTCTCTGGCGAAAACACCTACGCTAACTTTATTGTGACTGCACAGCAGTCCCGTTTTTAGCCATAGGCAGTCGCCTGGAGAGTGTTTTCGATGGGCAGAAAACTTGATGAGTGCCTTAACGCCATCAACGAGGTGGTGCTGGGTAAGGAGCCGCAAATCCGACTGGCAATGACTTGTCTGCTCGGCGGCGGCCATTTATTGATCGAAGACTTGCCCGGCATGGGCAAAACCACCCTCAGTCATACTCTGGCCAAAGTATTGGGCCTGAGTTTTCAACGAATTCAGTTCACCTCGGATCTATTGCCGGGGGACATTCTGGGCACCTCGGTATTCGATCGGGAAACCGGGCAGTTCACCTTCCACCCGGGCCCGATCTTCGCTGAACTGGTACTGGCCGACGAGATCAATCGTGCCACGCCCAAAAGTCAGAGTGCGTTGCTCGAAGCCATGGAGGAGGGGCAGGTCACTATCGAAGGCACGACGCGCTTGCTGCCTGATCCATTCTTCGTGATTGCCACTCAGAATCCGTTTAGCCAGGGCGGCACCTTCGCGTTGCCCGAGTCGCAACTGGATCGTTTCCTGATGCGTCTTTCGTTGGGCTATCCGGCGCGTTCGGCAGAAAAAGCCTTGCTGCTGGGCGAGTCGCGTCGGGATCTCGTGCCCCGCCTGCAACCACTGCTGAACCACGCCGAGCTGCGGGTGCTTCAGGAGCTGGTCCGGCAAGTGCGGGTGAGCGACGCGTTGGTTGATTATGTGCTGCGCCTGGTGGACGCGACCCGTGCTCAGCCACAGTTCGCATACGGCCTGTCGCCACGCGCCAGTCTGGCGATCCTGAGTGCTGCACGGGCCTGGGCGCTGTTGGCCGGACGCGAGTACGTGATTCCGGAAGACGTGCAGGCGATTTTACCCTCGGTGGTCGGCCACCGTTTGCGCGAGCGCACTGACCCCACCGGGCATGGCTTAGGAGCGCTGGTCCAATGGCTGTTGCGTGAGGTGCCGGCACTTTGATCGAACAGTTCAAACCGTTCTGGCAGCGCTGGCTGGCGCGTCGTATCCCGCCGGCTTCGCGGGTCCAGCTCGACCATCGGCGCATTTTCATCCTGCCCACTCGTACCGGTGGCAGCTTCGCGTTGGTGCTGTTTTTAATGTTGCTGGTGGCGATCAATTATCAGAACAGCCTGGCTTACGGCCTGACCTTTCTACTGCTGTCGATGGCGTTTCTGGGGATCTTGCACACCTACCGTAACCTGAGTGGCCTAGTGATCAGTGCTGGCGTTGCGCGTTCGGTTTTCGTCGGCGAGACCGTGCAATTGAAGCTGCGCCTTGAAAGCGCTGGCCATGCTCATCAGGCCATTTCATTGGGATGGGACGCCGAGCAACTGCAGCAAATCGATATTGCCTTGGAGGAGCGGGTCGAGGTCGAACTGAGCTTGCCCGCGCAAAATCGCGGCTGGTTGCGAGCACCTCGGCTGCGGGTCGAAAGCGTCTTCCCCTTGAGCATTCTGCGTACCTGGAGCTGGCTGGATCTGGAGCAGAATGCGCTGATTTATCCTCGTCCCGTGGCGGGGGCCATGCCACTGCTAGAGGGAGTTCAACCCCACGCCGAGGATCAGGGGCTCGCGACTCAGGGGCCGGGTGTCGACGATTACCAAGGCTTGCGCACTTATCAACCCGGTGACAATCGACGTCGTCTGCACTGGAAGGCTTATTCCCGAGGCCAAGGGCTGCTGCTTAAGGATTTCACTGATCTGAGCGGCCACGATTTATGTCTGGATTTCATGGCACTGGGCGGTGACATCGAAGAGCGGCTGTCGCGTTTGTGTTATTGGGTGGTGGTTTTGTCCCAGCGGCAGCAGCCTTTCGCGTTGCGTCTGCCGGGTTTTCTGTCGGCGGTCGACAGCGGCAATCAACATCGTGAAACCTGCCTGCGCGCGTTGGCGCTGTATGGCGTGCGGCAATGAGCGGTGCCGCATCCGGCCTGAGCCTGCCGATCCCGCGTACCAGTCTGATCTGGTTGCTGCTGGCGCAGGCGCTGGTCGTCGTGCCGTTCATTCAGCACATACCCGGAATCATAATTGCTCTGTGGCTGGCCTGTACGCTTTGGCGTGTGCAAATCTTTCGCATGCGCGCCCGTCATCCCGGCTCGTGGATCAAAGGCGGCCTGCTGGTGGGCACCGCAGGCGGGGTGTTTCTGGCTCGCGGCAGTCTGGTCGGGCTGGAAGCCGGCGCTGCTTTGCTGGTGTCGGCATTCGTTCTCAAAATGCTCGAAATGCAGAGTCGACGTGACGCGCTGGTGCTGATCTTTCTCGGTTTCTTTTGCGTTGTGGTCGGCTATCTGTTTGAAAATAACTTGCTATGGGCCGCGTTTACTCTGCTGCCGGTCAGCATGCTGTTGGCGGCACTCATTGGCTTGCAGTCTTCCGCTCAAGCCAGTGGCCAAGGCAGCAGTCTGAAGCTGGCACTCAAGCTGTTGTTGCAAGCAGTGCCGCTCATGCTCTTGCTGTTTTTGTTCTTTCCGCGACTGGAGCCGCTCTGGTCGTTGCCGCAGCCAAGCAACAGGGGGCTTACCGGGCTTTCCGACAGCATGGCGCCGGGTGACATGGCCGAGTTGAGCAAGTCGGCAGCACTGGTGTTTCGCGCCAGTTTTGAAGGGCCCATTCCGGCGCGCAACCAGTTGTACTGGCGCTCTCTGACCCTTGAGCAGTTTGACGGTCGGCGCTGGTCACAGTCGCTGCGGGCGCAGACGGTACAGATGCCGCAATGGCAGAAGCGCGGTGATCCGCTGAGTTACAGCATCGTGATGGAGCCCAGTGGTCGGCCCTGGTTATCGAGTCTGGACGTAGGTGAAAGCACGCTGGCAGATGTGCGCCAGATGAACGATTTTCGCTTGCAGCGACGGCGGCCTGTCGAACAGTCGTTGCTCTACAGCGTGACGTCCTGGCCGGACGCGACCCGTGAGGCGCAACTCAACGAGAACATTCAGCGTCAGGACATCCAACTCCCCGCCAAAGGTAACCCTCAGGCGCGGCAGTGGGCCAGTGATCTGGCGCGACGTTACCCCAGGCCGGATGCGCTGGTGCAAGCCATGCTCGATTACTTTGCCCGCGAAGCCTATCACTACACCCTCAAGCCTCCGACGCTGGGCCCTGACAGCATCGATGACTTCCTTTTCGACAGCCGTCGTGGCTTCTGCGCGCATTACGCCGGGGCCATGACCTTTGTGTTGCGCGCTGCGGGAATCCCGGCCCGGGTAGTGGCCGGCTATCAGGGCGGTGAATTGAACCCGGACGGCCAATACCTCACCGTTCGCCAGTTTGATGCTCACGCCTGGGTTGAATATTGGCAGCCGGGTGTCGGCTGGCGCAGTGTTGACCCTACCGCTGCGGTCGCGCCGCAACGTATCGAGCAGGGGCTGGAGCAGGCACTGGCAGCGGATGAAGCGTTTCTCGAAGACTCCCCCATGTCTGCACTGCGGTACCGCAATGTTGCCTGGATCAACTCGTTGCGTTTGAGTTGGGACAACCTGAACTACGGTTGGCAGCGCTGGGTGCTCGGCTATCAGGGGCAGGAGCAGTTGCGGGTACTCAATCGCTGGTTTTCCGGTCTGCAAGCACCTGCTTTCATCGCAGGGCTGGGTTTGATTCTGGGACTGCTTGCGTTGTGGGTGTTCAAACCCTGGCAGCGGGAAAGTGACTCGCAACTTCGTCTGTTCAACGCGTTCGAAAGACTGCTGTCCCGTCATGGCCTGCGACGATTGCCGAGTGAGGGCGCCGAGGAGTTTTCGCGCCGCGCAGCGTTGTTGTTACCGGCGCACGCCGAAGCTATCGATGCGTTTGTCAGAGAATTTCAGGCGCAGCGTTACGCCGGAAGTCCGCCTTCACCGGCTGAACTGCGCAGGCGTTTGAAGCAACTGCCTCGTCGCTTGCCGTGGCGTTTGTCTGCGGCCAAAGAAACCCACGATTCACGATAAGGATGAATTCATGTCATCGATGGTCGACCATCTGGTCGCGCAAGTCCTGGGCTTGCACATAAAATTGCTGGCTTGTCAGGCGCGTCTTGCGGCGTCCACTGATCCTGAAGCCTTACATGACCTGCGCACCACTGTGCGCCGCTTGCGCAGCCTGTTACGTCCTTTGCGCGGTGTGGCAGGCGTCGAACAGCTGGAGGTGGCGGCCAAAGCGGTAGGGGAGCTGACCACGCCGCTACGGGACATTGAAGTACTGGCTGCCCACTTGGCCGAACAGGGGCTGACTGACGCTGCGGCCGTGCGTATCAATAAAGTCAGTAAGGCTTACGGGCAGGTTGCGAGCTCTGCCGAACTCGCTCGTCTGTTCACCACTCTGGATCAATTCCCAGGGTTTTTGCGTGTGCAACAGCGCCAGCAATTGCTCCGGGGGCTACGCAAGACTGTCGAGAAAGGCATGGACAAACAGTGGAAAAAACTCCGCGAAGCCATCGCCGACCCCGCTCATGATCGTCACCGTCTGCGGTTGCTGATCAAGCGCGTGCGCTACGCTGCGGATGCTTATCCGGAGTTGAGCCATCAACCGAAGAAAATGCAGTCGCGCTTGAAAGCTGCTCAAGGCGCGTTGGGTGATTGGCACGATCATCTGCAATGGCTGGCTCAAGCCGGACGCGAACATGATCTGGCGCCATGCATCGCCGCCTGGCAAACCGGAATCGTGCGTGCCGAGAAGAAAGCCGATGTGGCGCTGGTGCGTTTGAGCAAGACCTGTTTCGGCTGAAACGCATTAGGTTGATGGCTCCGGGGAAAGATTAATTAACTGAAGCCAGATGTATGTTCTGAATGAGATCGTCCTGTATCCCTGACACCGCGCTGTCGCGAAGCAAATACCGAGCTGTAGGAGCGCACGAGCACCGCGAGACCGCGATGGCGGTGTATCAGACAGGACCCCATCGCGGCCTCGCGGTGCTCGTGCGCTCCTACAGAAAATCGCTCCAAATCAGGTAGTTGTACTTTTTACAGGAACAGTTGCTTGCCGGGAAAAGCGCGGCGCTTTGGCCACAAGGCTGCTCTTGTCAGTCCGTAGAAAAGGCCGATATGCCGTGCGCGCATCACAAGATAGCTGGTTAAGATCAACGCCTGTCTGCTGATTCGCCACGGCGCGGGTCTTTTATTATCGGAACTACGGGGTATACATGAAGTTTTCCGAGCTGATCGACGCGGTGCGCAGCAATCCGCTGGCCGTGACTATTCCGGCTGAATGGGCGCAGGGCCGCGCCAGTTTTGGTGGCTTGATGGCGGCGCTGCAATATGAAGCGATGCGTGCCAGAGTGCCTGCTGATCGCCCCGTACGCTCCCTTGCCCTCACGTTTGTCGGTCCTGCCGAGCCCGGCGTACCGATCGCCTTCGAAGTGGAAGTGTTACGCGACGGTAAAGCCGTCAGCCAGGTGCTCGGACGTGCAACGCAAAATGGTCAGGTTATGACGCTGATTCAGGGCAGCTTCGGTGCAGCGCGTGAGTCGGTGATTTCGGTCAAGGCCGACCCGGCACCCACGCTCAAACCGTTGGAGGAATGCCCGCAATTACCTTTCGTCAGCGGCATGATGCCCGAGTACCTGAGGTTCATGGAGCTACGGTGGGCGTTGGGTGGCCTGCCTTTCAGCAACACACCGTCACCGGCGATTGGTGGCTACGTACGGTTTCGCGATATCGAAGAGGGGCCTTCCAGTGAGGCGCATGTGCTGGCACTGGTCGACACCTGGCCACCTGCGCTGTTGCCACACCTGAGCAAGCCTGCACCGGGCAGCTCGCTGACCTGGACCATCGAATTCGTCCAGCCGATGCCTGTGTTGAGCACTCATGACTGGTGTTCTTACAAGGCGGTGATCGAGCATGCCCGCGATGGCTACGGTCACACGGCAGCAATGCTCTGGTCGCCAACCGGGGAGTTGATTGCGATCAGTCGGCAGACGGTGACGGTGTTTGGGTGAGGCTGCTGTTAAATCGCGAGCGAATGACCATGGCGCTGAACACCCAGCGCCGCGATCAGACCTATGATGCCGATGGCCAGCGAAGAGAAGCTAAGTGAAAACAGCCCATCTAGAATCAGCAGCGCAGCCAGGATAAACAACGGCACGGCGATTAGATGCAGGACGAAATTTGTCGGATGACAGTGATTGTCGGCATAACCACGCCACTGCCACGTATGAAGATTGGGTAACCGCTTGCCCATGACTGCATTCCTCTACAAACACTATGTGAATGCCTGAAGAGTAGGCCTGACTCGCTGGGGCGGCGAATCAAGCCTGACTATCGGTGTAATAGGGCCTAAACACGTCAGCCTCGAAACTCCACTTGCGGAATGAAACACGATTTCCTGTGGGAGCGAGGCTTGCCCGCGATGCAGGCGACTCGGTCTATCTGACATGTTGCGGTGTTCTTATCGCGGGCAAGCCTCGCTCCCACAGAACCTTGTATGGCGAAGGAACTGGGCAAATGAAGGTCTAGTCAGTTCCGCTTTAAAGCTTAAGCTGCCCGATTGCCTTGCTCAGCTCTCCTGCCAGGGTGGCGAGCTCATCGCTGGTGCTGGCGGAATCCACAGTCTGGTTGACGGTGCGTTCGGTCACGTCGCGGATGCTCACCACGGCGCGGTTCATTTCTTCTGCGACCTGGCTTTGTTGTTGGGCGGCCACTGCAATCTGAGTATTGCTTTCGCGCATTTGCGCTACCGCACCGGCGATGGCCGCCAGGGCTTCACCCGCTTCGTGTGCCTGCTGCACGCACTCATCAGCCTTGAACGAGCTGTCCTGCATGAAGTCCACGGCATCGCGAGTGCCCGATTGCAAGGCTGAAACCATCGTGGTGATTTCATCGGTGGAGACTTGTACGCGTTTTGCCAGATTACGAACCTCGTCAGCTACCACAGCAAAGCCGCGACCCATTTCTCCGGCCCGCGCCGCTTCGATTGCCGCGTTCAAGGCCAACAGGTTGGTCTGCTCAGCGATGCTGTGGATCACGCTGACCACCCCGTTGATCTTCTGGCTGTCTTCGGCCAGACGCTGAATCATCACGGCGGTCTGCTGTACGCCAGTGGACAGGCCTGCAATGGAGGTTTGAACCCGATCAACCACAGCCTTGCCGCCACCGGCCAGCCCATCGGCCGTCTGGGATTGGTCCCGGGTGGTGCTGGCGTGTTGGGCGATGTGGAAAACCGTCGCGGACATTTCATTGATAGCGGTAGCGACCTGATCGGTCTCACTTTGCTGGCCGAGCATGCCGTGACGCACGTCGTTCATGCCTGCGGCCAGATGTGCGGCGCCCTGATCAAGGCGTGCCGCAGTCTGCGAGACCGTCGTGACCACCCGTTGGTAGCCGGCCTGCATGGCGTTGAATGCCTTGGCCATTTGGCCCACCTCATCTTCGCCGGTCAAGGGTACGCGGGCTGACAGGTCGCCAGTTTTTTCCACGTGCAGCATCACGTCCTTGAGGGTATTGAGCTGGCTCAGCAAGAAGCGGATCAGCAACTGTGAGGCTCCCAGCATCGCCAGCATCAGCACGAACACAGCAATGGCGTAGTTGGCGAAACGCTCCTCCAGCACTTGCATCAGACTCGGACCGAAAGCCAGCACCGCGATACGCTGCCCGTCAGGGCGCGCCGTGACCTGAGCGCCAATCAAAGCATGCTCGCCCGTCAGGGGTTGTGAGCTCAGTGCGACCCAGTCCTTGGCGGTGGTGAGCTCCGGCAATGGCTGGTTCTGGAATGTGGGTGTTTGTCCTGCACTCAGAATCAACAGTTGTGGATTCGCGGGCAGCGCCTGCGGTAAGGGCCAACTGCCGAGCAGGCGCGCCTGAGCCTGCGCGGATTCACGGGCCGCGTCGAAGCGCGCCTGTCGTTCCAGTTGCAGCGCGTAGATGACCAGCATCAGCGTGGTGAAAAAGGCCACCGCGTTGACGGCCCAGAATTTGTACTTCAAGGAAAGGTTGCTAATCCAGGTGCCCATAGGAGGTCTTCTTTGGTTAGTCAGGAGAAATGCAGCAAGGTGCCATCATCATCTCCCACTGAACAAAGCGTTCCTTGACGTGGGTCAACCTATCCTTGGTCGGTGACAGGTATTTGTGGCAGTGCGAAAAAATTCCGGGCGGCGGCGCTGGTGTGGCTGGCCAGGTCCGACAGGGTTTCCTCGCGGTGCAGCGCGACTTCACGCAGGACTTCCGGAAGGAAACCGGGTTCGTTGCGACCGTTCTTCGGCTTGGGCCGCAGGGTGCGAGGCAGCAGATACGGCGCATCGCTTTCCAGCATCAATCGGCCGCGGGGTATGTCGCGCACCAGTGGATGCAAGTGGCTGCCACGGCGCTCATCGCAGATCCACCCGGTAATGCCGATATGCAGGTCCAGGTCCAGATAGCTATAGAGCGCTCGCTGTTCGCCGGTGAAGCAGTGCACGACCGCAGCCGGTAGACGGTCACGATAATCGCGGAGGATTTCCAGCAGGCGCTGGTTAGCATCCCTTTCGTGAAGAAACACCGGCATTTGCAGCTCCACGGCCAGTGCCAGGTGTGCTTCCAGGACTTTTTCCTGCTGCGGGCGCGGGGAGAAGTCGCGATTGAAATCGAGCCCGCATTCGCCCACGGCCTTTACACGATCTTCCTGAAGCAGTGCGCGTAGTTGGCGCTCGCTGTCAGCGTTCCAGTCAACCGCCGAATGTGGGTGAATGCCTGCGGTGCTGAATAGGCGCAGAGCGCTTTCGTCCAGCTCCTGGCATAGCTGAAATGCCTGTTCACTACCCTCGACGCTGGTGCCGGTAAGCAGTAACTGACACACCCCGGCGGCATAGGCACGATCAAGCACCGCTTGTCGTTGCGAGTCGAAGCTGGCATTTGTCAGATTGACGCCGATGTCGATGAGTTGCATGGTGCTACCTCAGGCCGAAGACCGCTGAGGATATCAGAGCTTCGGTTCTAATAATAAAAGGCAATACAATCAGGCCCTTGTGCGGTCTTCCTGATTGGATTTCGCAGTGCGCGGGTGGCCCAAACGCTATCTGCGCGGCGCTATCGACTTCTTTTTCATGTTTTTAGAACGGCATTTCCCTGGAGAGTGAATGATCCGAGCCTCCCGCTACCTCATTGTTTTTGCGCTGGCACTGCTGCCGTTTTCGGTCAGTGCCCGACAAGCCGGGCCACAAGTTGCCGAGCATAAGACGGCTGTGCGTGACCTGCCGTCGATTCGCAGCAGCAAAGTGTTGCGCGTGCTCGTCAATCAGAGCCGCAATAGTTCGGGGGACGCAAAAGGTGAGGAAATAGGCGTCGAGTACCATCGACTGCAGGCGTTCGAAAAATACCTAAACGGCCACTCCCGTGATGGCCAACAGGTAACGTTCAAGATCATTCCCAAAGCCAAGAACCAATTGCTCAGTGCGTTGCAGCGTGGGGAGGGTGATCTGGTTGCCCCCGGCGAGCTGCTCGACACACGGGAAACCAAGGGCATAGAGGCCAGTCAGCCGATCATCCGGCATGTGCCACTGGTTGTCGTGGGTGTCAGAGGGACGCGCAGTTTCAGGCACATCGAACAGCTTTCCGGGCGAACCTTGAGTTTGTCGGCGGGCAGCGCGGCTGACGAAGCGGTGCATCTTCTGAATCAGCGACTGGCATTGCGCAAACTGGCACCGGTGAAGATCGAGTGGGTGGACCCCAGTCTTGCCGTAGAGGATGTGCTGGAAATGGTCCAGGCGGGCATCTTTCACCTCACCGTTGTCGAGCAGCCCATTGCTGAACGCTGGGCCAAAGTCATGCCCAAACTGCGCGTGGACCGTTCACTGACGCTCAGTACCAATAGCGACATGAACTGGTTTGTGCGTCAGGACGCGACGCTGTTGCGAGCTACCATTGACGGTTTTCTGAAAACCTACAAGGCGCCAGCCAATCAGGATCTGGCGTTCCAGAAGGCCTACAAGAATCTCTATAAGGTGCACAACCCGTTGGCTCGCGCTGATCGCCAGCGGCTTGAACAACTGCGCCCCACCTTGCAACGCCATGCGGACGCTCAAGGCATGGACTGGTTGAACCTGGCTGCGCTCGCGTTCAAGGAGTCAGGGCTTGAGCCGCAGGCGCAAGGCAGCGGCGGTGCTACTGGTTTGCTGCAAATCACCCCGTCGGCCGCCAAGCGAGTGGGCGTGGGAGACATCCAGTCCACCGATAACAACGTTCAGGCCGGGGCGAAGTACCTGGCGCTGATCCGGCGCAAGTTTTTCGCCAGCTCCAGATTCAATGAGCGTGAGCGGATGGCGTTTACGCTGGCGGCTTACAACCTTGGCCCCGAGCGCGTTCAAGGCATGCGCAAGGAAGCCAAACGACGCGGGCTCAACCCTGATCAGTGGTTCTTTCAGACCGAACGGGTTGCCATGGATCAGGCAGGGATGGGCGTGGTGAGTTACGTCAACAGCGTCAACAAGTACTACCTTGCGTTTGATCGCGAGCGTGATTCGCTGGAGAGCACACCAACCGGCAAAGTGACAGTCAGGAAGTGATCGAATAAATAGATGTTGATGGCGAGTTTTTTGCGATTGTCACATTTGCTGAGTCGATTAATATGGCGCCATCAACTTCATTCACGGAACGCACGTCATGAACACTCAGATCAAATCGCTCTTCACCACGCGCGCTGGCTACGGCCTGACGGTTGTACGTATTCTGGTCGGCATCATCTTTGTTGCCCACGGTAGCCAGAAACTGTTCGGCGCTTTTGGCGGTTATGGTCTGGAAGGCACCGGCCAGTACATGGCCAGCCTGGGTCTGACGCCGGGTTACCTGATGGCGCTGCTGTCCGGCAGCGCAGAATTCTTCGGTGGTCTGGGTCTGGTGGTGGGCTTGCTGGCACGTCCAGCGGCATTGGTACTGGCGGCAACATTGGTCGTGGCGATCTTCTCGGTACACATCAGCAACGGCCTGTTCATGTCCAACAACGGTTACGAATTTGCTCTGGCGCTGCTGGGCGGTGTGGTCGCCGTGTTGATTGAAGGTGCGGGCAAGCTGTCCTTCGACCGTGCTATCGGCAACTGATCGACGATAGAGATATCGCCTGAAAGGCCCGCCTGCTGCGGGCCTTTTTTATTTTAAGGCGAAGCTGAGATGCGTTAATGGCAATTGACAATCAACCGGCCGCTTCTCTACGATGCTGCCCATGCGCCGATTTAAACAACTACTTGCGGGGCGCCAGACAGGCATGAAGCTTGTCGATAGAAGTCCTCAGGGCCTTCGAAATACCGCTAAAGCGTTGGTTCGGTGTTGCCTCTCACCGCTGCCCAGCGGAGATATTGAGGCTGAGACAAAACATCATGAGCCATCCCGTCGTTCGTATTTCCCCGATTGCCACGCAATTTTCCCGTCGTAACCCGAAGATCCTGCTGTGCGGTTCACACCAGCCAACCTTGTTGCGCTTCCTCGATGGTCGTCCGCGACGCAACGGTGGGCCTCACGCGTTTCTGATCCAGTTTGTCGATCCGCGGCAGTCACTGGCCAGCTTCAAGGATGATCAGTTCGACCTGGCGGTGGTTCAGGCGCCGTCTGCCGAACGTGTGGAAGAAGTGGTACGTAACCTGACGCGGATTGCCCGGCAGGGGTTGATTACTCGGTGTTGAGGGCTTCTATCCCAGGTGCATGTCCGATCCCCTGGCGATCGTAAAAAACACCGCATACACATTTTGGAATGCCATTTATGTGGGAGCAGGGCTTGCCCGCGATGCATGAGATGCAGCCATAAGGCATACCGAGTTATCGTTTATCGCGGGCAAGCCCTGCTCCCACATAAATCGCGCCGCCCGGCTAGTCCTTCAAGATCAAGCCTTTAGGCAAACATAGAATCTCCCACAGGGCCGGTGGCCGCCCGTGCAAATGCAGCGTTGTCAGGGGTAATCAATCGCCACGATGTAGCAGAGCTGCTCACCGGTAGGGGTCTGAACCTTCACTTCGGCATCCAGCTCTTTGCCGATCAGGGCGCGGGCGAGCGGTGAGTCGATGCTGATCAGGTTCAGTTTTAGGTCCAGTTCGTCAGGGCCGACGATCCGGTAGCGCGACTCTTTGCCATCTTCGTCCTCAATGGTCACCCAGGCGCCGAAGTAGACTTTGTTGACATCGCTTGGGTGCGCGTCGACGACTTTGAGGCTTTCCAGCCGTTTGGTTAGAAAGCGCACGCGACTGTCGATTTCGCGCAGCATCTTTTTGCCGTAGGTGTATTCCGCATTCTCCGAGCGGTCCCCCTGAGCCGCTGCTTCGCTCACCGACTGAGTCACTTGCGGACGGCGTACATGCCAAAGCTCATGGAGTTCGGCACGCATCCGCGCTTCACCCTCGGGGGTGATCAGCGCGGTGCCAGCGGTACGGGGAGGGCGGTAGCGACTCATGGCTTGTCGTTGTAGTGGACAGGGGCGCGAAGTTTATCAGCCATCACGCAAAACCGTCAGCGGGCTGACGTTCAACGCACGACGGGTACCAAACACGCCCGCGCCACCGACCAGCAACGCGCCAACGACAGGCAACAGCAACAGCGACGCATGCGGCGCCCAGTCAAGGTTGAAGGCGTAGCGATACAGCGCGAACGTCACCAGTTCGCAGCCCAGTGCAGCCAGCAAGCCGCTGACGGCACCCAGCAGGCCGAACTCGATGCGTCGCGCTTTGATCAGTAATGCCCGTTCTGCACCCAAAGCCCGCACCAGAGCGCCTTGGCGAATGCGCTCATCAAGGGTCGCTTGCAAGCCGGAAAACAGCACTGCAATGCCCGCCGCCAGGACGAACAGCAGCACGAACTGCACCGCTAGCGTGACCTGATCCAGAATACTGCGCACCTGCGCCAGTAATGCTTCGACGCCCAGAATGCTGATGGCCGGGAAGGTGCGCGACAGCTCGACGATCTGTTTGTCGTTTTCAGCAGGCAGATAGAAGCTGGTCATGTAGGTGGTCGGCAGATCCTGCAAGGTGCCTGGCTGGAAGATGATGAAGAAGTTTGGCTGGAAGGTGTCCCAGTTGACGTCCCGCAGACTGGTAACCACGGCATCACGACTCATCCCGCCGACCATGAAGTTCAAGCGGTCGCCCAGTTTGATCTGCAGGCTGTCAGCCAGCTTGGCCTCTACCGAAACCCCGGGGGTTGCGCTTGTTTCGCCGTTGGCTGGCCACCAGTTGCCTGCGGTCAGGGTGTTGCCTTCCGGCATGTTTGCCGACCAGGTCAGGTTCAGGTCGCGGCGTGTAGCATTTTCACCGCGCGAATCCTTGGTCACGAAGTCGCTCACCGGCTTGTCGTTGATGTTCAACAGGCGACCGGGCACTACCGGGTAGAGCGGTGCGGCGTGGGGTGAGAGTTTGCTGATCTGCTGGCTGAAGGCGTCTTTCTGATCTGGCAGCACGTTGAGCACAAAGTAGTTTGGGGCGTCTTTGGGCAACTGGTTTTGCCAGGTGTCCAGCAGTTCGCCACGCAATAACGCGATCAAGCCCATGGACAGCAGAATCAGGCCGAACGCCAGTGATTGCCCGGCAGCAGCCATGGGGTAGCGCAGTAATTGACCCAGACCCAGGCGCCACGGCAGTGATGCACGGGCCAACAGGCGACGCAGGCTTTTCAAGGCGAGTAACAGCAAACCGCCCAACACCACCGCGGCAATCACGCCGCCCCCCAGCAAGGCAAAGGTCAACACCAGATCGAGGCTCAAACGCCACATGATCAAACCCAGAGCGAGCAGGGCGGCACCGTATACCAGCCATGAGCTGGCCGGGATCGGCAGCATGTCACGGCGTAACACGCGAAGCGGCGGTACGCGGCCCAACGCTGCAAGCGGCGGCAGAGCAAACCCGGCCAGTGCGACCAGCCCGGTGCCGATACCGGCTAATGCAGGCATCACGCCACCGGGAGGTACGGTGGCGGGTAACAGATCATGCAACAGACCGAACAGCGCCAACTGCGCCAGCCAGCCCAGCAACGCACCGCTCAATGCGGCAAGCAGGCCGAGCATGGCCAATTGCAGGCTGAACAGCACCAGTGCTTCATTTCTGGATAGACCCAGACAGCGCATCAGCGCACTGGCGTCGAATCGACGTACGGCGAAACGTGCAGCAGAAAGTGCAACGGCCACACCGGCCAGCAGCACCGCAACCAGACTGGCCATATTCAGATAGCGTTCGGCCTTGCCCAGCGCACCTCCAATCTGCTGACTGCCGTCGCGAGCGTCTTTGATTTCCTGATGAGGCTCCATGCCCGGCTCGATGGCCTTGCGATACGCGGCCAGTGCTTCAGGTGGGCCGCTCCACATGTCCCGATAGCTGACACGGCTGCCCGGTTGTACAACGCCGGTGGCCTGCAGGTCAGCCATGTTGATCATGACGCGAGGCGTCAGGCTGTAGAAGTTACCGGCACGATCGGGCTCATATGTCAGAACCCGGGTCAGCTTGAGTGTCTTGGAGCCAACATCGATGTCGTCACCCACTTTAAGGTCCACAGCCGGGAACAGGCGCGACTCCGCCCAGGCCTCACCGGGTTTCGGGCCGCGGCTGACTTCTTCAGGCTGATACAGGTCGGCCGCGCTTTTCAGTTCTCCGCGCAGCGGGTAAACACTGTCGACAGCCTTGATGCTGGAAAGCTGAATACCGGCATCGGTGGCGATAACCGTAGAAAATACGACGATTTGCGCATGGTCGAGCTTGAGTGCTTCGCCCGCCTCAATCTGCTCAGGCTTGGCCGGGCTTGAGCCTTCTACGACCAGATCAGCACCGAGAAACTCGGTGGCGCGCAACAGCATCGCGCCATTCAGGCGAGCACCGAAATAACCGATAGCGGTACTGGCGGCTACCGCGACCAGCAGGGCAAAGAACAGGACTCGCAGTTCCCCGGCGCGTGCATCACGCAGCAGTTGGCGAGTGGCGAGGGTGAGCAGGCGCGAAAACGGCAGGCGTACCATCAAGGCTCCAGTGGGGCGACCAGGCGGCCACCTTCAAGACGGATCAGGCGTCGGCAACGATGTGCCAGGCGCTCGTCGTGGGTAACCAGTACCAGCGTCGTGCCGCGTTCCTTGTTTAGCTCGAACAGCAGGTCACTAATGCGCTCACCGGTCTGACTGTCCAGGTTGCCAGTGGGCTCGTCTGCGAACAGCACTGACGGATCAGCCGCAAACGCGCGGGCAATGGCGACTCGTTGCTGTTCACCGCCCGACAGTTGGCGCGGCGTGTGGGTCAGACGCTTGCCCAGCCCGACTCGCTCAAGGAGGACTCTTGCTTGATCGCGGGCGTCCTTGCGACCTTCCAGTTCCATGGGCAGCATGACGTTTTCCAGCGCATTGAGGCTATCCAGCAACTGGAATGACTGGAATACAAAGCCGACATGTTCCGCTCGAACCCGCGCCCGCTGATCCTCGTCCAGCTCACTGAGGTTGCGTCCCGCCAGGACCACCGCGCCGGAGCTTGGCAGGTCGAGACCGGCGAGCAGGCCGAGCAGGGTGGATTTACCGGAGCCGGACGCGCCGACGATGGCCAGACTGTCGCCCTTGTTTAGTTCCAGAGAGAGTTCGTGCAGGATGGTCAGGTCACCTTCGGTGCTGGGGACCACTTTGTTGAGGCTCAGAGCACTGAGAATACTTTCACTCATGGAGAATCCGATGCGTGCGTGGTTTTTAAGTGCTGGCCTGGGTTTGCTGTTGCTGTCACAAGCCGCAGCGGCGGGCACAGTATTGATCGTTGGGGATAGTATCAGCGCGGCTTTCGGCCTGGATACCCGCATTGGCTGGGTTGCCTTGCTTGAGCAGCGTATGAAGCAGGAGGGATTCACCGACAAAGTGATCAATGCCTCCATTAGTGGCGATACCAGTGCCGGAGGACGGGCGCGGCTGCCTGCGCTGCTTGCAGAGCATAAGCCGGAACTCGTGATTCTAGAGCTGGGCGGCAATGATGGCCTTCGTGGTCAGCAGCCAACTCAATTGCAACAAAACCTTGCATCGATGATTGATGGCTCGCGGGACGCTGGCGCCAAGGTACTTTTGCTGGGTATGCAGATCCCGCCTAACTATGGACCGCGCTACACCAACGCGTTCAAGGCGGTTTACAGCAACCTGGCCGAAGAGAAAAAAGTACCTTTGGTGCCGTTCTTTCTGGAGGGGGTAGGCGGTGTTCCCGAGTTGATGCAGGCTGATGGCTTGCATCCAGCGGCCAATGCTCAGCAAAAGTTGCTGGAAAATGTCTGGCCGACGCTAAAACCGCTGCTTTGAGGCTTTTCTAGGCGGGGGCTTTCGGCTAAGGTGGCGCCCCCAATCTGGAGCCCTCCATGCCACGTCCTGCCTGGTCCCTGTATGCCTACCAAATGATCGAGCCCGATGAGCAGCTCGATCTGTTCGCGTGCCAGGAAGTCAAAGTGCATCTGGTTGCCCGTCAACTGGAACTGGGCGGGACCGTCGACCGCACGCTGTGTGGCACCTTATTGCCTGCGCAGCCGCGCTGGTCACTGGTGGCGAGGGAGGTTTTTCGTGACGAGCGGCTATGCTCGTTGTGTCGCGCTATTGTAGAAGCACAGAAGCGCGGCACCCGGCCAATCTGGCCGGAATTGCGCTTCATGGAGTAGATTGCGGGGTGATTCCCGGTCCAGCAGGACTGGGTGTACAATTCGCCATCTTCACTACCCGCCGTATTGCCCAAGGATTCCCGGATGTTGTTGCGCATTCCAGCCGTTACCCGCTGCCTGTCGCTTGCTGCACTGTGTGCGGCGGGCTCCGTTTCCGCTTTGGAATTCCCTCTGCCACCTCCGGGTGAAGACATCATTGGTCAGGTGCAGACCGTCACCGCCAAATACGAAGACACCTTCGCCGACCTGGGCACCAAATACGATCTGGGATATCTGGAAATGATCGCCGCCAACCCGGGCGTCGACCCGTGGCTGCCGGGCGCTGGTACTCAGATCGTGTTGCCGACCCGTTTCATACTGCCAGCCGGTCCGCGCGAAGGCATCGTGATCAACCTTTCCGAATACCGCATGTACTACTACCCCAAAGGTGAGAACGTGGTTCACACCTATCCGCTGGGTATTGGTCGTGAGGGATGGGGCTCTCCTATCGGCGTCACCAAGGTGATCGCCAAAACGCCTAATCCGACCTGGACTCCACCGGCGTCGATCCGTGCCGAGCACGCTGCTGATGGCGATCCACTGCCGAACGTGGTGCCTGCAGGTCCGGATAATCCACTGGGGCCATTCAAATTCGGCCTGGGCATGTCCGGTTACCTGATCCACGGCTCGAACAAGAAATTCGGTATCGGCATGCGCACCAGTCACGGTTGCTTCCGCATGTACAACAACAACGTGCTGGAACTGGCTGGCATGGCTCCAGTGGGTACCACGGTGCGCATCATCGCCGAGCCGTACAAGTTTGGTTTGAGCGGCGGCAAGGTGTATCTGGAGGCGCATACGCCGGTGGATGACAACGGCAACCCTTCGGTGGTCGACAAGCATACGGCGGTGATCAACGCTTTGCTCAAGCGCGAAGACCTGGCGAACAACCTGCGGATGAACTGGGATCTGGTTCGCGACGTAGTCGCTGCTGAAGACGGCATGCCGGTAGAAATCGCGGTGCCGAGTGCTGCGGTCGCGGCCAGCACAGACGTTCAAGTGCCACTGCAGTAAGCGTCAAGCCAAAGCCTGCTTCGCCGCCTGTTCAGAATGTACTTCAGGCGAGCGGAGCAGGTTTTTTTGTGGCCGGTGTTTCAGATAGGGGAACTAGATACCGATGTTGCCCAGAGTCACTACGATGTTACGCAGCGTGCCAGCGATGCCGGGATGGTCAAGTTCAAAGCGCTCCACCGCCAGATTGACCCCGTCGGCCAGGCTTGGGTCCTGCGTCACAGATTCCAGTTCGATCTGGGATTGAATCTGCTGTGCCAGGTTTTCGAGGTCGGCGCGCTCAGCTTCGTTCAGTGGTGGATTCTGCTCCAGTTGCTCGCGCAGGGTATTGAGTTGTTCTTGCAGTTCGCGGGCAGGCATGAGGTGCTCCTTGTTTGATAAGTCTGTCCCATGGACCCCGGCGTAATGCCAAAGGTTCGTCATGAGCCTGTATCAAGACTAATCCAACGCGGCGCGGGTTGCATGACTGTGATCAAACAGGAGCATTGCCGCAGGACTGGCTAAAGGGGCTCCTGCAGGGCAAAGACAAAGCAGAGAACTCACAGGCAAACCCAAGTCTGCGCAACAGGCGCATCAGCAGACGCATCAGCAGATGCTAGGGTTTCTCGCCCTTGGTCCTGCGTAGCGCGATATCTGCCAGACACGACTCCAGTTCACCCAGATGATCAATCGCTGAGTGCACCCCCAGTGCGTAAAGCTGCAATGTCGCCTGCCCCCTGCGGTGTTCACGTTCGGCATCGGTCAGTGCTTGCCATTGTGAGGGAGACAGGCCGCACAGCGATCCACATGACGCAAGGCCTACGGTCCAGAGGCCAGCGTTAAGGCCCGCTTTCAGCAGGTCTGGCTCGCCGCTGACGAGTACGCAGCCGTCCAGTTGGCTGACATTCAAGGTCATCAGCGCTTGCCAGCAAGCATCGGGGGCAGGCCAGCGTGTCTCGGTAGTCCTGGAGGCTCTGATCAAATGGCTGACTGATTGAGCCATTCGAGTGGCGACGTTCTCTGGCAACTCATCCAGCCAGGCGCAAGGTATGCCTTGTTGATGCAGTCGCTGTAAGGCTTTTAGCGCCCCTGGGGTGATCAGCGAGTGTTCATCACTCGGTTCGCGAGCGTTACGCGCTTGCGCGCCGAAATCCACCAGACAGCCGCTCAGGCCAAAAAGGACGGCAGTAAAGGCGGGCAGTGGGGCTGTCACAGGCGCGAGCATGGCGATATCTCTGAAATAACGCTGAACGCTACTGAGCATTTGTGACAGTAAGATGAATATCTGGTGATGATGTTTAAAGGCGTTTCGCGGGTCTTACAGACTTCAATAGCCAAGGTGCTGCCTAATTCCTGTCATATGGCCTTATACTCCCAGCCTTGACGTGTGGGGGCGTAGCGCCCGCTTCATTACTTTTGCCAGGAGTTTCAGCTATGCCCGTGACCGGTGCAGGTGTGTTCAATCGTCTTGCTCAGCTGTGTGTCTGTGCCGGTATGGCGCTGGCGCCAATGGCTGCACAGGCCGCTGAAGAAGATCCGTGGGAAAGCGTTAACCGGGTGATTTTCCGCTTCAACGACACCATCGATACCTATGCTTTGAAACCTATCGCGCAGGGTTATCAATTCGTTGCTCCGCAGTTTGTTGAAGATGGCGTTCATAATTTCTTCAACAACATCGGCGATGTCGGCAATTTCGCCAACAACGTGCTGCAGGCCAAACCTGCCGCTGCCGGTGTTGATACCGCTCGCTTGATTTTCAATACCACTTTTGGTCTGTTGGGCTTCATCGACGTAGGCACCAAAATGGGCCTGCAACGCAGCGACGAAGACTTCGGTCAGACGCTGGGCTACTGGGGCGTGCAAAGCGGTCCGTATGTGGTGCTGCCTTTGTTTGGCCCGAGCACCGTGCGTGACGCCGTTGCCAAGTACCCGGACACCTACACCTCGCCGTACCGCTACATTGATCACGTACCCACCCGTAACACGGCACTGGGCATCAACCTGGTCGATACCCGCGCTAGCCTGTTGTCGGCAGAGCGCTTGATCAACGGTGACAAGTACATCTTCATCCGCAACGCGTATCTGCAGAACCGTGAGTTCCGGGTCAAGGACGGTCAGGTCACTGACGATTTCTGATCAACCGAGCTGAATGAATAAAGGCGACCTGTGGTCGCCTTTATTTTTTTACCGTTTGTGAACCAGTTCCGTCGAAGATCAGTTCATCTTGACGATTGTCAGGCCCAGTTTCTGTCCGCCATCGGCTTCGTCAGTCACCCAGACAACCTCTGTATCTGCTTCAAGCCCCTTGAGTGCAGCATGGTCTGAATCGATACGTACGCTCAGCTTATCGCCTACTTTGAACGTTCTGGGTGCCTGTACCTGCATCCCGGAGCTCGATAAATCAATGCATACAGCCGGAATGATCTGGCCTGCGTAGATCAAGCTGACGTCGGCTTCCACGCGCATGCGGATGTAGTCTCGTTTCTCCTCGTAGCTTCGATCATTTAGACTCATGTCCAGTCCTTCGTTTTCGTTGCTGAATTCACAGTTCTTATAACTCTGAGCGATTTGCCGTGTAAAGACGCAAAGTGGGCGCTGGCGTGTGCTTGAAACGCCCGTCGGATGGGAGTACCGTCTGCGCCTTGAAGGGCACCTCTGAAACGCTTCCCACAGGATCAAAAGTCCAGTCGAGCGGTCAGAGAGGCTAGAAGCGAATCCAGTACGCAGACCCGAGAACCGGGTTGCCTACGCCAACCTAATCTGGCGCCGTTTGCCCACATGCAGAAAACCAGTGCCACGCTGCTGATAATCGATGACGACGAAGTAGTGCGAGCGAGTCTTGCCGCCTATTTGGAAGACAGTGGCTTCAGCGTCCTGCAAGCTAACAATGGCTTGCAGGGCATACAGATATTCGAGCAAGACAAGCCCGATCTGGTGATCTGCGACTTGCGCATGCCGCAGATGGGTGGGCTTGAGGTTATTCGTCAGGTAACGGCCATAGCGCCCGAGACCCCGGTAATCGTTGTGTCGGGGGCGGGCGTTATGAACGACGCCGTCGAGGCACTTCGTCTGGGGGCCGCCGATTATCTTATAAAGCCGCTTGAAGACCTCGCAGTGCTTGAGCATTCAGTGCGTCGGGCTCTGGATCGTGCGCGCCTGCTTCAGGAAAACCAGCTCTATCGCAAGAAGCTTGAAACGGCGAATCGCGAGCTGGAGGCCAGTCTGCATCTGCTTCAGGAAGACCAGGATGCCGGGCGCCAGGTGCAGATGAACATGCTGCCGACCAGCCCGTGGTCGATTGATCAGTTCAATTTCGCCCATGAAATCATTCCGTCGCTCTACCTGTCGGGTGATTTTGTTGATTACTTCCGCGTCGATGAGCGCCGGGTGGCGTTTTATCTGGCGGATGTTTCCGGGCATGGTGCGTCGTCAGCATTCATTACGGTGCTGCTCAAGTTCATGACCACGCGCTTGCTGTTCGAGTCAAAGCGCGGTGGTACGCTGCCGGAATTCAAGCCCTCGGATGTCCTGGGCCACATCAATCGCGGTTTGATCAGCTGCAAGCTGGGCAAGCATGTGACGATGGTCGGCGGTGTGATTGATGAAGAATCGGGTCAACTGACTTACGCTGTCGGCGGTCATCTGCCGTTGCCTGTGCTGTATACGCCAGGTGAAGCACGTTATCTTGAGGGGCGTGGCTTGCCGGTAGGGCTGTTCAACGAAGCCACTTATCAGGATCATGTGATCGACTTGCCTGAGTCGTTTAGTCTGACCCTGTTGTCTGATGGCATTCTGGATCTTCTTCCCGGTGATACACTCAAAGAGAAAGAGGCCGTACTACCTGAACTGGTAAAAGCGGCGGGTGGCAGCCTGGATGGTCTGCGCCAGAGTTTTGGATTGGCCACGCTAGGGGAGATGCCGGATGATATCGCCTTGTTAGTGCTGAGCAGGAACCTTTAATGAGTACCGGTAGAATCCAGTTCGCCGAGCAGGAAGGCACGTTTGTCCTCAAGTTTGTTGGGGAAGTGCGGTTGACCTTATGTTCGGCTTTGGATGCGACTATTGAGCGGATTTTCACTGCACTGAATTTTTCAGCAGTTGTGATCGATCTGACCGAAACCCGAAGCATCGACAGTACGACACTCGGCTTGCTGGCCAAGTTGTCGATCTTGTCGCGTCAAAAAGTTGGATTGTTGCCAACGCTGGTCACCACCCATGAAGACATCACCCGGCTCTTGCAGTCGATGGGTTTCGATCAGGTATTCAACATCGTTGACCGACCAATACCGTGTCCTGAGTGCCTGACAGACCTGCCGTCCCAGGATCAGTGCGAAGAAGTGGTCAAGTCCAAGGTGCTGGAAGCGCACAAGATCCTCATGGGACTCAATGACTCCAATCGCGAAGCCTTCCATGATCTGGTTAACGCCCTCGAGCGTCACTGATCACTCCCTGATTCGCTGGCAGCAAAAAGGGCGGCACCCGTGAGGATGCCGCCCTTTTAGTATTTCAGACTTACAGATCAGACTTTGGCGCTAAGCAGCGCTTCCAGTTTTTCCTGATCACGAGCGAACTGGCGAATGCCTTCGGCCAGTTTCTCGGTCGCCATTGCATCTTCGTTCGATGCCCAGCGGAACTGGCTTTCATTCAACGTCACGCGTGGCTCGCCGGCATTGCCTGGCGACAGCTTGCGTTCCAGTGTGCCGTTATCTTCCGCCAGTTTTTGCAGCAGATCCGGGCTGATAGTCAGGCGGTCACAACCGGCCAACTGCTCAATCTGGCTCAGGTTTCGGAAGCTGGCACCCATGACCACAGTCTTGTAGTCATTGGCCTTGTAGTAGTTGTAGATGCGGGTTACAGACTTTACGCCTGGGTCTTCCGCGCCAACGTAGTCTTTGCCCTCGGCCTTTTTGTACCAGTCGTAGATCCGGCCCACGAACGGCGAGATCAGGAACACGCCAGCATCGGCACAGGCCTGGGCCTGGGCGAAGGAAAACAGCAGGGTCAGGTTGCACTGGATGCCTTTCTTTTCCAGTACTTCGGCAGCGCGAATACCTTCCCACGTCGACGCCAGCTTGATCAGGATACGATCCTTGCTGATGCCTGCCTGGTCATACATGTCAATCAGACGCTGGGCGCGTTCGATGCAGCCGTTGGTGTCGAAAGAGAGGCGGGCGTCGACTTCAGTGGAAACACGGCCCGGCACAACCTTGAGGATTTCCTGGCAGATGGCGACCGCAAAACGATCAGATGCCAGACCGATATCGCCATTGGCACCGCTGAAGGCAGCCTTGAGGCGATCAGCATTGCTGTCGCTTGAACCGGCCTTGAGCAGCAGAGAAGGGTTAGTGGTCGCATCGACCGGTTTGAGCTTTTCGATGGCTGCGAAATCGCCGGTATCGGCAACAACGGTAGTGAATGCTTTGAGTTGATCCAGCTTGGAAGTCATGAGAGTGCTCTGTCCTGTGCGGTTAGATGACATTACCCGAGCGCCGCCGCCCACTCAAGGGCGCAAAGTATAACGCTGCGCCAGAACGGGGCGGCTTGCTGCCGGGTGGGCGAAAACTCGATCCAGACTGGTTGGAGCGCGATCCGCCTGTGTTGTTCCGTACGGTCAGCGACCTTCCAGCAGTCCGGCAGCCTGATCCAGAAGAGCCAGCGGATCCTGAGTTTTGTGGATGTCCACCGACAGCAATTGCCTGAAGCGTCGCGCCCCCGGGAAACCTGTGCCAAGCCCTAGTACGTGGCGGGTGACGTGATGCATGGAGCCACCACTCTGAATATGCGCCGCAATGTACGGACGCATCGCCGCCAGCGCTTCAGCACGGGAAATCACCGGTGCATCACTGCCGAACAGTTGCTGATCAACTTCGGCCAGCAGGTAAGGGTTGTGATACGCCTCGCGGCCCAGCATCACGCCGTCGAACACCTGTAAGTGCTCCTGGCATTGCTCCAGAGTCTTGATACCGCCATTAAGGATGATTTCCAGATCAGGAAAATCCCGCTTCAACTGAGCGGCCACGTCATAGCGCAGTGGCGGGATATCACGGTTTTCCTTGGGCGATAGACCTTCAAGAATCGCAATCCGCGCATGAACCGTAAAACTGGTGCAGCCCGCGTCACGCACCGTGCCGACGAACTCGCATAGCTGTTCGTAGCTGTCGCGTCCATTGATCCCGATTCGATGCTTGACCGTCACCGGAATCGACACCGCGTCACGCATCGCCTTGACGCAATCGGCCACCAACTGCGGATGCGCCATCAGCACTGCACCAATCATATTGTTCTGCACCCGATCGCTCGGGCAGCCCACATTCAGATTGACCTCGTCATAACCCACCGCCTCAGCCATCCGCGCACACGCCGCCAGATCAGCCGGAACGCTGCCCCCCAACTGCAACGCCAGCGGATGCTCCGCCTCGTCGTGCTGGAGGAAACGATGCGGATCGGCGTTGAGCAGAGCGCCGGTGGTGACCATTTCGGTGTAGAGCAGGGCGTTCTTTGACAAGAGGCGCAGGAAGAAACGGCAGTGACGGTCTGTCCAGTCCATCATGGGGGCGACGGAGAACCTCCTAGATAGCGCAGGGCTCGAGTTTACTGGGCTGGGGTGGGTGTTTGGTACCATTTGGCTCAACGTATTTATAGCGTGTTTTTAGGCGTTTTCAGGCGTTTTTTCGGTGGCGCTGGTACAATGTACCAATCACTTTCCGAATTGTACCAGTCGACTATGGCAACGATCAGAGCACGAAAACGCACCGATGGCTCAGTCAGTTACACGGCACAGATACGCCTGTATCGCGATGGAGCACAAGTCTACCAAGAGAGCCAGACTTTCGCCCGGAAACAGGCCGCACAAGCTTGGGTGCGGCGGCGTGAGGCAGAGCTGGATCAGCCTGGTGCGATTGAGCGGGCGAACCGCAAGGGCGTCACCGTGCAGGACATGATCAAGCAGTACCTGGATGAAATGGAGAAAGT
The DNA here is from genome assembly GCF_040224095.2 of Pseudomonas caspiana. NCBI lineage: Bacteria > Pseudomonadati > Pseudomonadota > Gammaproteobacteria > Pseudomonadales > Pseudomonadaceae > Pseudomonas > Pseudomonas caspiana. The sequence continues at coordinate 2,123,725 of NZ_CP167995.1, forward strand.
CCGCCCTTTGGGTAAAACCAAGGAAGCCACTCTAAATGCTATCGCGGCGACCGAGTTTGGCCAGACCGTTGATTCCTCCATCAACAGTCAGCGATTGGTGGATTTTGCACTATGGCGTATGAGCAAAGAGGGCGGCGGTGTCCAACCGCAGACGGCAGGCAACGATCTGGCGCACCTTGGGGCTGTCCTATCGATTGCTCGGCCAGCTTGGGGGTATGAGGTCGATGTCCACGCGATGGCAGACGCTCGAAAGGTGTTGAGAAAGCTGGGTTACAACATGAAAAGCCGCGAGCGGGATCGGCGGCCGACCAAGGACGAGCTGGATAAGGTGCTGGAGCACTTCGTAGGTATTCAGCAGCGTCGCCCTAGTTCGATCAACATGCTCAAAGTCACCGGCTTCGCGTTGTTCTCCACGCGTAGGCAAGACGAGATTGGCCGAATACTTTGGGAGGACGTCGATGAGGAGCGTCAGCGGGTGATGGTGCGGGACATGAAAAACCCGGGCCAGAAGATTGGCAACGATGTTTGGTGTCACCTCCCGGATGAGGCCTGGCGCATTCTGAAAAGCATGCCAAAGGAGCGTGCAGAGATTTTCCCCTATAACTCGTCATCGATAGCCACTGCCTGGGCAAAGGCGTGCAAATTTATGATGATTGATGATCTGCACTTCCACGATCTGAGGCACGAGGGCGTGAGCCGGTTATTTGAAATGGACTGGGATATCCCACGAGTGGCAAGTGTTTCAGGGCATCGGGATTGGAATTCATTGCGTAGATACACCCACTTACGCGGGAGAGGTGACCACTATGCCAATTGGCCGTGGTTAGAAAAGATCATTCAGGCGCCCGTGAAGCTGGGCGCCTGGGGTAAACAGTGAGTTAACTGGCTCGGCGGTATCCGTTGAGCTTGTTGAATTCTTTCACCGCAGCTTCCCGTTGCAAATCAAGGTAGGCCGCGAGATCAGTGATGTGGATACCTTTGGCGCTTTTCTGGCTCGACTCCAGCCGAGTTATCGGAATTTTGATCTGTCCGGCAAGGACCTTGCGCTGGAACATGTCAGTGGTCAGGTGCGTGAAGTAGTCCTTGCATACCTGCTCCAGCGGGATAATGGCCCGGCCATTGTACTGGGCCATAAGAATGAAAGCTGTGTTCATTCTATATCCTCGCGCATGGATACTTTGCTTCTGCTGGCCGCAGTTAGGTCTGGCAGTAGTGCTGGTGCTGGCCTGACAGTAAAATATGTTCCACCTATCTCGACTGTTTGAACGCCCCTAAGAAATCCTGTTATGTCGACATCAATGCCATTCTTCAAACGACGTTGATGAGCGGCTACCAAGTGGAGTATCGGTCGTTTTCGTCCTGTCTCGGTCAGCGGAACTGATCTCGCGTACAGCAAGGATTTAATTTGCTCTGGCATTGAACCCAGGCGAGCGAGGCAGCTGGCTTCACGGGCCTCAATTGTCCAGCAGTAACGGCTGTCTGCTATGAATTGCAAAGCAATCGATGCTCTGGCTTCACGACCTCTTAATTCGTTTTCCGGCGTAGTGAGGTCGTGGCTGGTTTTGTACCGACCAGCGATTTCAAAGCGTTGTTCACAGGCAACAACTTTGCCTTCTCTCGTTATGCAAAAGAAAGAGCGCTCACCTTCAATAAAATCATTTTCTGATGCGGCAATTATCATTTCATACAACTGTCCGCCCGAACGTTTGTGCCATGTCTTGGGCAGACTGGTGACTTTCCGAACGTATGTGGTTTGAAAAAAGCCACCATATTCGTCGGGCGGTGTTTGTTTTGTCTTGGTATATCCAATGCATCCCAGTGTAGGCAAAGGGTCATTGGTAACATCGAATTCCCAATCTCCAACGCCAGTCGTGCTTGGCGCGATAATGAACCTGTCGGTGCTCGGAATATAGGGACCGATTTTTCTGATGAAGCCCATCCGCTCGCTAGTAAGAGTATTTGGGCCTGCCCCTTTATTTTTTTTGATTCTGGTTTCAAAGCAGGTGATCAAGGCTGCGGCGACAGAGTCTTCAAAAGAGTCACTAGTCCAGAGATCAGGGTTGTCTGAGCTAATGAGTGTCATTGACGTTCTCCTAGCTGTACCACGCTGAGGCTCAGTCGGTAGCCCGCTGAATGGATCTGTCCGGCTGGCTTTCGACCGCCGCTGGGAATGCACATAAGCTCCCTTATTTTGCTCATAATTCGAGTGTACGAGGTGGTTTCAGACCCCACGACAGGCTGCGCGAGCGGGCGTTTCTGAGCGTTTAGCATTGCATCAGTGAGTGCAGCCCCGCGCAGCTTTACGTGGGGTATAAGCACCTCTGTAGTGCTGCGGCAAAGAGCAGTAATGCCTGCTGCTGCGCAGCAGAGGCTGTTTGTATTTTGCGCGTTGATACGGCAGTTTTCGCGGAGTAAAGCGGCTTGGTTCTGGTGGCGTGTCAGTGTGTGATTCATGCCGCTTTCCTCCGGTGTTCAATGGCGAGCTGATTCATCAGCCGCTGGTGATAGGTGAGCCGCGCTTCAAGTGGTGACCAAGGCCGGATGATCTCGTCCGATGGGGCGATACCTATCAGCCATTTCCAGATGGCGGTATCGGGTGCCATGAGGTCGCGTCGTTCTGTGGCGAGTGCAACGAGGTCCGCGTGGTGCACTTCGTCTGGTAGGTCAGCTTCGAGGCCGAAGCGGATGCATATCCGTTCCCATATCGATTTCTCGACGTCCTGGTAGGCATGCATCAACTCCTTGAGCGGGCGCACCATATCGCCCACGTAAGCTTCAGTGGCGTCATGAAGCAGGGCGGCTAACTTGTGCTCCTCTGGCACTAAGTCCGCGACGATGCAGCTGTGTTGGGCCACGCTATAAAACTCTCGACAGTGACCGTTGAATCGACACAAATGGGCCAGGGAGTGTGAGATATCCCGTGGGTCGATCTGATCGGATTCAGGCGCGTACAAGTCGAGCGACTGTCCGGTCATGGTTAGTATCCGGCTCATCACGCAGCCTCCTTAACCAGGTCGCCCAGCAATAGCGCGTTTTCGGTGGCTTTGTGCAATTTGCGCAACGCTTCCTGCCCGATCAGCACCTTTAGTTGCTTGTCGAACTCACGTTGATAGCGGCTGAGCTTATTTAGCTCGGAGCTAGCTTTAAGGTATTTTTGATTCAGATCACCGGCCGCCTCCGGGCTGAGACGGATCACAGATATGGGCTTTCTCATGCTGCTTGCTCCTGCTCTGTCGTCTGCAGACGTGCGGCCATCTCCAGAGCTTGCTCTCGCAGGCTCAGGCAATCCCTGTGAAGTTTTTTGCCGGTACGGAACGCGCTGAATGTCTCTGCAGCAATCCGCAGCTTCTCAGCGATGTCGAGCAGTGCTTCTTTTTCTTTCATGCCCCAGGCCAAGCTTTGCTTAAGGCTTTTGCAATGCTTTGCTAGGCGCTGGTGTTCAGCTCGGAGGAGTTGTAGCGATTCCTCAAGTTCTTTGATGGCGGACAGGTCTTGTTGACGTGGGCTGGCCTCGCCTTTCTTAAGGCCGATAGTTACCCCTGCACTCCATCCCATCATGTAGCCAAACCAAAAAAGAAGGCCGACTAGAAAGATGATTCCGATCAGTGCGTAAATCTGTGTGGTTGTCATGTGGTGTGCTCTTGGTGGTGGTGTTTGGCTGGTGGTGACAGCCATTTCGGTTATTGCTAGTCGTCGGCCGGCAGGTCTTGAGTTTTTGCGTATTGCTCGTCTGCCCGATAGGCCTGAATGTCGATCAAGGCTGCTGCGTGACGAATGTGCACATACTTGGGAGCCTTTCGGCTCGCGTGCAGAGTGGTCACCGGTAGCTGAATACGACCGTTCATAATCTCGATGGCAAAGGTCTGTTCATTGAGGTTGCGAAAGTACTGCTCGCGCAGCTTTTCCAGTGGGATCAAGACGTCACCAAAGGTCCGGTAGAGCAGTTCAATGGTTGCCGGATCCGGTGCTGCCATCAGGCGCAGTGGGTTTTGGTTAGTGTCCTTCATCTGGTCTTCTCCGTTTTGGGTGATTCCAGCTGTTCAAGCAGTGGCGTTTGGTGAGCTCGCGCAGATGCTCAGGCACCTCAAGGAGCGCTGCATTGCGCTCCTCTCGTGTGCGTAAAGCGACGATCTGGCGGGCGTATTCCCTAGGCCACGTCACGGTTGTCTGCCGGAATGGCAGGAAGGTCGAGGCCAAGTTGCTCGGCAAGCCAGGGGATACCGGCTTGGCGAACTCTGGTCGACTGGCTGTACTGCATGCCCAGGGTGTCGTGATACCAACTGCTGTCTTTGATCCGCAGGTATGCTCGGTCGCGGACTGGGTAGGCGGGCAGGTTTCCTTTAAGCAGGTCCTTTGCGCGCATCAGTTGCATGAGTTTTGGGCGGGTAAGGCCGAAGTACTTGGCGGTCTTTTCGAGGTCGCGTTCCATGTCTGCCCCCTCAAGCCGCATGAGCTGCAGGCGTTGCTGCCGCTGCAAGGTGGTTGATGGATTCAGCGACCATCTCAAACATTTCGACATCACTGCCGGATGCGGTGAAGCATTTAGTGCGTGGACGTTTCACACCAATGCTCACGATGGTGGTGATGCCTTGGCGTCTCTGAGAGCGATCAATAGCCAAATGGATGGGCAGTTCAAAGCCCATTTCCAGAATCAGCGCCCCGCCAGTGCGGACAAGATCGAATACCTTCTGGCGATGCTCAGCATTGAAGGCCGCGTATTCACGGCTCGCATGTTGAAGATGGGTTGCAGTGCTCGGATCGTAAGGTCCGTTGACTATCTCTTCGATAAAGTCGGCCAGCTTGAGGTGAGCTTTCGGGGTGTTGTCGAGGGTCAGGGTGTGGCGTTCGGCCCCCAATTCAACGGTGAACAAAGTGTCCGCCTGGTTGCGTTCGACCTTGAGACGAAATGACAGCGCTTCCCGCATTGGGGCTGAGCGCAATGTGTGGTTGAAGCTTTCGCTCATGTTGGCTTGGGCCTTGAGCAGCATTAGGGTGCGGTTATCGACCTTGAACTTGCTCATGCTGCCCGGCCTCCGTCGCTGGGGTCGAACGGTGCGGGCGCGTAACGGCTTTTTGGTTTGGTTTTGGTGGCTACATACGCGCAGCCTGATTCACGCGCTAGGCGGCGAATTTCGAAGATGCGGAACGGTTCAGCAGCGGCCGGATGGACGTGCAGAGTTGCAGTGGTGTGCATGGTGTTGCCTCGCTCTGTGGTGGAAGAGTGAGATAAAAATCTACCTTTGAGGTTAATATGTCAATACAAAACAACCATTGGGGTTGTTTTCTTGGATGTCGTTAGGCAGTCCTCCCTAATCTGATGAGGACTGGCGATATGGCATCATTTGTGGAATGCTGCTCTCATAGGTCGCAGGCAGACCTGCATTCCACCTGCTAGGTAAAAGGATATTATGTTGAAACAGATCAGGGATTTGAATTTGGGTTTCAATGACGCGATCAACTATCGACGTCGTGAGAATAAAACAGCCTTCAATCAGATTTTCATCAAAAATGATAAGTTGGATGAGTTGATGGATCTCTCAACTTACTTTTTGATAGGCGATAAGGGTACAGGTAAAACCGCTTATGCTGTGTGGTTGACCAATAATGAATATAAAAATACTAGATCAACTTTAAATTATATTGGAGAGACTGAATACCAAAAATTCGTTACTCTTAAGAAAGAGAAGAATCTAAATCTTTCCGATTATACTAACATTTGGAAGGTCATTATTCTGCTGTTGATTTCCCGGCACGTCTACGAGACTGAGGGGAAGGAAACATTGATCAATAAGTATATTAAGTTTCGTGCAGTTAATAAAGCTATTGATGATTACTATGATGGCGCATTCTCTCCTGAAATAATGAATGCTATTGAGTTTGTGCACGACTCCTCTGTAACCGCTTCTTTGCTCTCTGAGTATTCAAGCTTGGAAGGCGTAAGTGCTGTCAAGAAAACATTTACTGAAAATAAATACCAGACAAATTTGCTCTATATTCAGAGGAAGTTTGAAGATGCTCTTCGATCATTGAAGCTTGAAAAGAATCACACTGTTTTTATAGATGGAGTTGACTTGCGGCCATCTGGTATTGATTACGGCGACTATCTTGAGTGCGTTAAGGGGCTAGGAAATGCTGTTTGGTCTATCAACAATGAATTTTTTTCCACAATAAACGACTCAAGGGGCCGGCTGAAAGTCACTATTTTGTTGCGGCCAGACATTTTTCATGCGATAGGTCTGCAGAACGCGAATAATCGGATTCGTGATAACTCGGCGTTGCTTGACTGGCGAATCCCTTATAACAGATTTGAGCAGTCTGAACTTTACAAACTCCCCAATAGGTTGCTCTCCATTGGACAGTCGAAGGAGTTAGAGAAAGACTCTCATTGGGAGAACTATTTCCCTTATACTGTGACGGTCCAAGGTAAAGTTGAACACTCTTTTATATCTTTTTTACGGTTTTCATATTTTAGGCCTCGTGATATTGTCACTATGTTAAATATTCTCAAAGAGTTGCATATTGAGAGTGGCAACAAAAGGAACTATTTCATTGAGGAGGATTTCAGAGATCCGCACTTTAGGCGCCGATATTCCGAATACTTATTGGGAGAAGTAAAAGATCATTTGTCTTTTTACTACTCTGAGAAAGATTATCAATTGTTTTTGAAGTTTTTTGAATTTTTAAGGGGCGATTACGCCTTTTCAATGGATGAATTTACCGCTTGTTTCAAGCGGTATTTACAGTTCGTCGATCAGCACGCTGAAGCAAGGCCCGCATTCTTGGATAATGAAGTAGAGTTTCTACAGTTTCTCTACGAAATGAATATCATTTCTTGTATTCAAGAGGCAGATAATGGCCAGAAATTTTTCTTCTGGTGTTTTAAAGATAGAAGTGTCTCTAATATAAATCCTAGGGTTAAAACTAACTGCAGATATGAGATTTTCTACGGATTGGGCAAGGCTTTGAATATGGGTAAACAGTTTTTAGATACCTAATGATAGTCAGGGACGTTTTGGTTGAGCGTCCCTGACTGTTACAAATCTGAAATTTTCCAACGTGCACGGCCGCAGATAGTCCATTCCTCGTTCATCTTTATCACTCTCTCAGGCCAGTCAGGGTTGAGCGCGTAAAGATATTGCTCGCCACCTTCTTGCTTAAGTTGTTTGAGTGTCGCCGCGTGGTCTCTGGTTCTTCGTGCTGCTACAAAGTGCCCAGGCAAAGCCTCAAGCGCAGGGTCAATGACGATCTTGTCACCCTCCATGAACTTGGGCTCCATGCTTATGCCCTCCACCCGTAGGATGAATGCTTTAGGTCCCACTGGCCCGGGAGCATCGATCCATTCCTCTGCATCCCGCGGATCAAATGTTCCTTCGGATTCGCACCAAGTACCTGCCGCGATTGATCCCATCACTGGTAGTTTGCGTCCCGTATGGCTAAGCATCGTAGCGTTGTTGAACTCCCCAATTCCATAGGGCATATCGAGGTAGCCGGTGTGCAAACCTAATCCGGCTTCAATCTCACGAGCGATCTGATCGCCTATACCTTTGGTGGGATTTTTCCCCCCAAAAGCACTGACTTGCGCAGGTGCCTTGCCTAGGAGATCGGCAATATCTGTCAAACGAAGCTTTCGCTCCGCAATGAGGCGTCGGAAATTCTTGAGCCGGGTATCTGAGATTTTCATGAATCAATTCTGAGAGAATTAACCTTGTGGGTGAATGTCCATTTTGGTATTGATAAAGTTAACCATTAGGGTTAATTTGGCGCTCAGGAGGTATACCCATGAAATTACGTCTCTACATCAATTCGTTGGACCAGAACGGCCTGATTGCTTATGCACGGCGGTGTGGCATCGCGGTTAGCTATCTCAGCCTGCACGTGAAATACGCCAGCAAAGATCCAAGCGTTTCTTTGATCAAAGCATTGGCTCGTGAGAGCGATGGTTGTGTATCGCTTGCCGAAGTACTCGTGCATTTCGGCGTCACGGAGTCACCCATCAAAGCTGCATAGCTAGATAGAAAAAAGGCGACCCATAGGCCGCCCCGTTCCCCCCGATAAGCACCACCACAGCGCTGTCGGGTCGCAATGAAGATAGACGGGCACACCACATGCAAACCGTCGACCTTCAGAGCGTTTTCCAATGCACGGATGCATTGGTGTTGCTGCCTCTTCCACCACAGAGCGGGCAGCTGTTGCGCCAGAGGTGAACGACGGATCGTTTGCCTCGGCACGGTGCCGTTTTTGGTCTTGCGGACCTTACCGGCGTTTGGGCCTCTCAGCCACGCGGCAAATGTATCACCACTACATGTCGCGCGGCACTGGCAACTTTTAAGGATTAATGCCATGAGCCGAATTGCTCTCAATAGCGTTGATCGTGCAAAGCGGGAAATCCTGCCGCTCGATCTCGCGCTCTACCACGCCGCTCGTGACTATCCCGGCGGGGCCGCAGCTATTGCTGCGACCACCGGACGTAATGCGACAACCTTGCAGCATAAGCTTTCACCTACGCACCCGAGCCACACTGTCAACATTCAGGAGTTCGCTGAGATCCTTGAACTGACCAAGGATCGCCGGATCCTGGATGCGGTGCACGCTTTAGTTGGCGACACCATGTGGCAGGACCTTGCTGAAACTTACACCGGTGACATGCCTGAAACCCTTACATCGGGTATCGCGTCCTTCTTCCGTCAAGTCGCTGATTTGTCCGAGACCTGGGCTAAGCACATTGGAGATGGCAGGGTAGATGATGGGGAGCTTGCTGAAATCCGTCAGCAGGTTTTCCGAGGTATCCAAGGGCTGTTGGGCATGTACAACCGTGCCTCTTACGTCAACCAGACGACTAAGGGGGCTGCTCGTGGCTGATATTGCTGATTTCGCCAATGACCTCGTGCAGGAGCGGCTTGATCAGGCGCTGGCTGCGCGTACAGCTGCCAAGTCTGTTTTAGCGGGACATTCGTTCCTCTTCTGCGAAACCTGTGACGAGCCCATTCCCCCAGCTCGCCGTTTGGCAGTACCCGGCTGCACCCAGTGCGTGGTTTGCCAATCTGTCGATGAAATTGTTGGGGCACGCCATGCTCGATGAGGTACTGAACCAGTTCGCGGACTACGGCTTGGAGCCCCAGCAGCCTTTGGTATTTGCCAAGCTGACTCGGTGCAAGACCTCTCAGGATAAGGGAACTGAAAAAAACGGTTGGTATGTGGTGCATGAGCATCGCACCGAGAAGGGCGATACGCTCATTTTCGGCAGCTTTGGCGATTGGCGTTCGGGCGAGACACATAAGATCAAGGTCAAGCCGGGCAAGATGAGCGCCGAAGAGCGTGAGGTCATGCGCGCTCGACAGGAAGAGGCCAAACGTAGGGCTGCTGAAGTAGCTGCCAACGCGGCACGGCGGGCTGCTAACCGCGCCGCTGGAATGTTCAAACGGATGCCTGATAAGGGCCGTAGCGGTTATCTGGATCGAAAGCAGATAGTCGGTTTTGGTGTTCGTTATGCTCCGCGCTCCGGCGCGGTTTTGGTTCCGATGTGTGATGTGCGTGACCAGATCGTCGGTCTGCAGGTGATCTACCCAGAGAAACAAGAAAGCACCGGCCGGGATAAATCCTATTGGCCGTACGGGATGTCGAAGGAGGGTGCTTTCCATTTGATCGGGCCGCACCCGGAGCCGGGTGAGTCTGTGCTGGTGTGTGAAGGACTCGCTACCGGCGCAAGCCTGCATATGGCGACCTCACTAACGGTCGCCATTGCTTTTGATGCGGGCAATCTGATGTCCGTCGCCAAGACCATGCGCGAACGCTTCCCTGGTCGTCCGATCATTATTTGCCGGGACGACGATTGGAAGACAAAGCGATCAAATGGTGATGCCTGGAATCCTGGTAAGGAAAAGGCCGAAAACGCGGCGACAGTTGTTGGTGGTCAGGTGGTCGCACCGATCTTCGCCGTCGAGCGCGAGGACAGGTGGACTGACTTCAATGACCTGCATTGCGCTGAGGGGTTAGAGGCCGTTCGCCGTCAGGTACTGGCGGTGGTCAAACCCCCAGCTGCGGGCGGTTGGAAGGACCAACTCGCTCGGACCGAGAACGGCATGTTGATTGCGCACATGCAAAACGTCGAGCTGATCCTCGGTAACGACGAGCGCTGGGCTGGTGTCATCGGTTTCAGTGCTTTCAGCTCCAAGATCGTCAAGCTACGTGCAGCGCCGTATGGCGGCGGTGTGGGTGACTGGGCCGACATCGATGACATGTTGGTGATGAAGTGGCTGGCGCAGCAGTACAACCTGCGGGTCAAAGCCAGCAGTGTGATCGAAGCTGTAAGTGTGGTCGCGCACGACCATGCATTCCATCCCGTACGGAATTACTTGAATGCACTGGAGTGGGATCGTGTGCCACGCCTTGATGCTTGGTTGACCGACATCATGGGTGTAGTCCCCACAGAGTACAGTTCAAAGGTTGGCAAGCGTTGGCTGGTGTCAGCCGTTGGGCGCGTCATGAAGCCTGGCTGCAAGGCTGACTCTGTAATGATCCTTGAAGGTGCCCAAGGTGCTGGTAAGTCGACGGCGATGAGTGTCCTTGGTGGCGAGTGGTTCATGGACACTCCTTTTGCCCTGGGTGACAAGGATGGATTTCAGGCCATACGTGGCAAATGGATCGTCGAGCTGGGGGAGCTGGACAGCTTCAACAAAGCGGAATCGACGAAGGCTAAGCAGTTCTTCTCAGCCTCGACCGACACCTACCGCGAGAGCTATGGCCGTAGAACGATGGACGTGCCACGCCAGTGTGTTTTCGTGGGTACGACCAACCAGGACGAATACCTCAAAGATGCCACAGGCAACCGACGTTACTGGCCGGTGGCGTGTACCAAGGTAGATCTGGATAAGCTGCGAGAGGTTCGCGACCAGCTTTGGGCTGAGGCGATGTTCTGCTACCAATCTGGAGACATTTGGTGGGTCAACCGGGAAGAGTCGACCTTGTTCGCGGATGCCCAAGAAGAGCGGTTCGTGGTGGACGAGTGGGAAGGGCCGATTCTGGATTGGCTGGAGAACTCACAGATCGGCGAAACAGCCACTGGCAGCGAGATTCTTGCTGGCCCTCTCAAGCTCGACCTCGGCCACTGGGGCAAACCTGAGCAAATGCGTGTCGGCGCGATCATGCATCGTCTTGGCTGGCGTAAGGTCCGGCTTGCCGCTCTACCAAAGAGTGGGCAGCGGCCTTGGGCCTATAAGAAACCCGCCGATTGGGGCAGGCCGTCGAACCTGGTTCAGGAGCAGTTCGAGGAGCCATGCTTTGATTAGAGAGATCGATGCACGCCTGCGCACTTGGGCTCAAGAACTGCACAGCGACTTCACCAAGGGCGGTCTTGCCGGTGGCAATATGGTTGCCATGATGATGGAGAGCAACGGCCAGTTGATTCGAGGTCGGCGTGCATTCCGCGCTCCGCTTGAGGGATCGCTGGACATCGAGCTGATCGTGACCAAACACCTCGAACCTGTGTTGGAGCAGGTCGTACGTGAACACTACTGCACCGACTCCATCGATATGCGCCTGCGATATGCCCACTGCGGCTGTGGGCGTGACACTTACTATCAACGCCTACATGACGCTCACCTCTGCATCTTCGGCATGTTGATGGGGGCTGCTGCTTGATGCCAGCCCGTGTTCTGCCTGTTGTTGTCCTACTGGCTCGCCTTGTCCTACTGCAATTGCAAGCAGCCGGACAAGCGCGGGGCGCGTTGTTGTTGACCTGTCCGACCGTCCGACCATCATGCACACCGCTTACATGTGTGAGCGTAGCGGGCATCGTGCACGCGCTTATGCGCGTTAGCGTGTTTTAAGCTTTCCCTCTTTACGGGAGAATGAAGTAATAAAGGTAGGACAGTGAGGCAAAGCCCCGAATTTAGGTGCTCTCAGGTGTCCTACTTCGATTAAAGAAGTAGGACAGCCCGGACAGCGCCGCAGGCGCTGGGAACCGGATTTGAGATATTCACGTACATTGCCTAGGCGTTCACCAGATATTCACCGGGTGGCATTAAAACAGGCTTGCTGCCACCGGAATCGACCTGTAAAAAGTAGTCATCTTCGATAGGTGCGACCGCATAGAGCGGCTTGCACCACACCACCAAACCCGGCCATTGCGCCGGGTTTTTGCGTTTAAGGGGCGGGGCAATGACAACAGAGCAGCAAGCGTTGGCAGAGATGCCAATCTGGTTAGTGATCGTCCTCGCCCTGGTCGGCGGCGTATCGGGCGAGATGTGGAGGGCAGACAAAGACGGCATGCATGGCTGGTCGCTGATTCGGCGGCTGGCCCTGCGGTCCGGTGCCTGCGTAGTCTGTGGGTTGTCGACCATGATGCTGCTGTACGCGGCAGGCGTTTCGATCTGGACGGCGGGCGGCTTCGGTTGCCTCACCGCCATGGCAGGTGCTGATGTTGCCATTGGGTTGTACGAACGGTGGGCAGCTAAGCGACTAGGTGTTTGCCAAGTGCCGCCAGCCAACGGCGAGCCGGGGCAGTAGGTCGATGCCATCGAATTCGCGACCCTCAACCGTTCTGAGTTCCCAAAACTGCCGGGGACCCTGGGGTTATCTCGGGGGTACGGGGTCGCAAACCCGCGGGAAAGTGTTAGCGGCTGGGTTCCCAGCTTACTGAAATTCAATCCATTGAAATTGAAAGGTTTCCATTGAAAAGCCGTTGAAAAGGAGGGCTTATGACAGAACCAATGTACCTGTCAAAGAGCGCCTTTGCGGCTCGGATTGGCAGGGCACCCAGCTACATCACCTGGTTGAAAAACAACGACCGACTGGTGCTGAGCGCCGACGGTAAGCAGGTCGATGTACTTGCCAGCGAAGCATTGATTCTCGACACCGCTGACCCCAGCAAGGCCGCCGTCGCGGATCGCCACCACCAAGATCGGCTCCAACGGGATGTTTACAGCCAGCTATCCACCGTGGCCGAGCCGACTTCAACGGCTGCGCCGCCGCTCGCGTTAACCCCTGCGGGGCAGCTCCCGGATTTCCAGAAGGCCCGGGCGCTGCGCGAGCACAACCTGGCACAGCTTGCCGAGATCGAATTACACAAGGCCAAGGGATCGCTGGTCGCCATGGCGGCGGTCAAGGACGGTGCCTTCAACGCCGGACGCATGCTGCGCGATCAATTGCTGGGCATGCCTCCGCAACTTGCCCCCGAACTGGCGTCCCTGACCGACCCTTGGGAAATCGAGAAGCACCTGACGGCGGCCATTCGCCGTTGCCTCGAAGACGCAGAGCGCATGTCCTCTGCTGACCTTGAACATGCACTGATCACGAGTTAAGCCCATGACCCAGGAAATTCCTGACGGCGCAGAGGTGTACCGTGAGGCGTATTTCCGTGGACTGAAACCAGACCCGGATGTCTGGATTGATCAGTGGGCCGATGAGTACATGCGGATCCCGCGTGACACCGGTGCCGCTGAACCCGGCAAGTACCGCACCTCGCGTACCCCGTATGCCCGAGAGCCAATGCGTTGCCTGTCACCGGCTCATCCTTGCAAGCGTGTCGTCACCATGGTGGCCTCGCAGTTGATGAAGACCCAGATCGCGTTGAACTGGATAGGTGGCCTGATCCACATGGCACCTTCCAACATCCTGACGCTGCTGCCCAGCCTCGGCCTCGCCAAGCGGGTTTCGTCTCGGATCGGCAAGACGATCAAGGCGACCCCGGTGCTGCGCGAACGTGTGGCGTCCAGCCGGTCGCGGGATTCGCGCAACACCATGGACACCAAAGAGTTTGAAGGTGGCTCGCTGTACGTTACGACCGCTGGCTCGGCGGCCAACCTCTCCGAACTGTCGGCGCGCTACGTGTACGGCGACGAGATCGACCGCTGGGAAGTGGACATCGGTGAAGAGGGCGACCCGATTGAACTGGCGGAAACCCGGGGCAGTACATTTGGCCGCAATGCCAAGTTCTATTTCTCCAGCTCTCCGACGATCAAGGGCGCTTCGCGGATCTCTGACCTGTTCGAAGGTAGCGATCAACGTTACTACTACGTGCCGTGTCCGACCTGCGGTCACATGCAGATTTTGGAGTGGGAGCGGCTGCACTACTCGAAGGATTTCAGCGTAGTCCATTACCAGTGCGCAGGCCCTGAATGTGACGTGCTGATCGAGGAGTACCACAAGGGCGAGATGCTTGCGCAAGGCGAGTGGCGCAGCCATTCAGAAGGCGACGGTGAGACCGTTGGCTTCCATCTCAATGCGCTGTATTCGCCACTGGGCTGGATGGATTGGAAGTCCCTAGCAAAGCAGTTTGAGAAGGCCAAGAAAGCCCAGGCCAAAGGCGACCTTGAACCCATGCAGGTGTTTTACAACACACGTTTGGCGAAGGTTTGGGACAGCGCGCAGGAGCAAACGAAGGCCTCCGTGCTGAAACAACGGGCACGCTTGGAAGACTTCACGCTCGGCTCGCTTCCAGCCGCTGTGCTGATGATCACTGGTGCGGTCGACGTGCAGGCCAATCGTCTTGAGTTCATGGCGATGGGATACGGCGTTGGCATGGAGCGTTGGGTAGTTGATTACCAGATCGTCTCCGGCGACCCCGCTGATGAGCGCACTTGGGCGGCGCTGGATGAGTTGCTCAAGGCTAAGTACCGCCATCCGTGCGGCGTTGGCCTTGGCATCCTTGCGGTCGCCGTCGACTCTGGTGGTCACCACACCGATGAGGTGTACCAGTTCTGCCGCGTTCGGCGCTGGCGAAACGTGTTCGCTATCAAGGGTGCCAGCAAGCCTGGCAAGCCGGTCATTGCTCAGCGGCCGTCGATGGTCGACGTGACCTGGAAGGGCCAGACCGAACGTAACGGTGCCGAGCTTTGGTTCGTCGGTACGGACACAGCCAAGGACTGGATATACAACCGCTACCCGTTTGAATCTGGCCCGGGTGCCCTGCACTTTGCCAACGACCTGCCCGATGACTTCTTCGACCAGTGCGTTGCTGAGCGCAAAGTCGCTCGTTACGTTCGGGGCCACAAGCGTATCGAATGGGTCAAGGGCAAGGCAGAGCGTAACGAGGCACTTGACCTGATGGTGTATTGCCTGGCGATGGCGCATTACCTCGGCCTGAATCGTTACAAGGAACATGACTGGGAGCGGGTACGACAAGCGCTCGCGCAGACCGGCTTATTCGACGATGCGCTGGGCATCAAGCCAGTTCAAGGCGAACGTGTCAGCAATGCTGTTCAAGCGGCACCAGTCATTGCTTCACAGCCAGCTCCGCAACCTGCTGCTCCGGCCGTTCAACCCCGGTCTGTGGCACCGCCACCTCAACGCCGCAGCTCAAGCAGCGGTTACCTGAAGAGACGCTGATATGTCATTTACTAAAAAGCACCTCGACGCAGTTGAGGCGGCTATCGCTCGCGGTGAAAAAACCGTTCGCTATACCGACCGCACCGTTGAGTACCGTACGGTAGACGAGCTGCTCAAGGCTCGTGAAGAGATTCGTTCATCGTTGGTTAACGCTGCCGGGCCGCGCTCTCGTGTTGTCCGGCTGTGTCACGGGGGCAAAGGACTCTGATGGCTCGCCACTATCCGACACTGACTCGTAACGGATTCCTGCTGCCGTCGAACATCAAGGCCAGTTACGAAGGTGCCGGAGAGGGCCGACGATCTGCTGGCTGGGATGCTCCCGACAACGGGGTCAATACCATCAACACCCCGGCACTGCGCAACTTGCGTTCTCGATCACGGGCTGCGGTTCGCAACGATCCGTATGCCTTCAACGTGATCGACAAACGAGTCAGCAACCTTATCGGTACCGGCATCACACCGCGACCGAAGACCGAAGATGCTGCGCTTCGTCAGAGGCAGCAAGAGCTCTGGGACGACTGGGTCGACGAGGCCGACGCCGATGAGCGCACCGACTTCTACGGCCTGCAGGCGCTGATTGCCCGCACCGTTGAAACGTCGGGCGAATGCTTTGTTCGCCTGCGTCCGCGCAGTTTGGATGAAGGGCTGGCGGTTCCTCTGCAACTGCAGGTGCTGGCCCCTGAGTTTGTGCCGCACGACAAGTTCGAGACCACCCGTAACGGCAACATCATCCGTGCCGGGATCGAGTTCACCCCCGGTGGCAAGCGCGAAGCGGTGTGGATGTATCTGTCGCACCCTCGCGACTCATCATCCTTGAATGCCGGTTACAACCAGTTGGTGCGTGTTCCAGCTTCTCAGGTGCTGCACATCTTCGAGCCGGTGGAGCCAGGGCAGTTGCGTGGTGTGCCGAGATTGTCACCGGTACTCAAACGCCTGCGCAGTCTCGATAACTACGACGACGCCGTGCTGTTCCGTCAGGAGGTGGCCAACCTGTTCGCCGGATTCATTAGCCGACCGGCTCCGGACTCCGGACCTGTGCCTCGAGATCCCGTCACCGGCCAGCCGCTAAGCCTGGACCGGGACGGTTTCACCCCGATGGTCGCACTTGAACCCGGCACGATGCAGGAACTGGGGCCTGGCGAAGAGGTGGAGTTTTCCAAGCCACCCGATGCGGGCAACAACTATCCCGACTTCATGCGGCAGCAGCTGATGGCTGCGGCGGCCGGTACTGGCACGCCCTACGAAATCCTCACTGGCGACATGCGCGAGGTCAACGACCGGGCTTTGCGGGTTGTGCTCAACGAGTTCAGACGTCGCCTGGAACAGTTGCAGTTCGGGGTTTACGTGCATCAGTTGTGTCGCCCGGTCAGGGCTGCATGGATGGACATGGCGGTGCTGTCGGGTGCATTGGCGCTGGAAGACTACGCCAAGCGCCGTCGGGAATACCTGCGTACACGCTGGGTGCCTCAAGGTTGGGCCTATATCCAGCCGGTGCAGGACGTCCAGGCACGGCAGATGGAAGTGCGGGCGGGCTTTGCTTCGCGTAGCGAGATGGTCCTGCGTACCGGCTATGACGCCGAAACGGTCGATGCGGAAAACGCCGCTGACCTCCAAAGGGCCACAAACCTCGGCCTCAATTACAGCACTCTCGACACGTTAGTCGTCGAAGAGAAGGAGCAATCATGAGCAAGAAAGCGCGTCCACGCGTTTACAACCGGGCTGGTAAACAAGTCCAGGTGAAAGACGAAAGCTGGTATGCCGTGCAGGCCGAAGGCGAAGCCACCGAGCGTGTGATCGAGGTTTTCGTTTACGGCGAGATCGGTACCTGGGGCATCACCGCGAATCAGTTTGTGCAGGATCTGCGCGCCCTGGACGACGGCGTGTCGCCGGTGATCGTGGCGTTTAATAGTATTGGTGGCGAACTCTTCGACGGCTTGGCAATTCACAACGCGCTGTCGCGCCTTGGTGAACGCTGCACCGGCCGCGTTGATGCGCTGGCAGCGAGTGCTGCCAGCGTTGCGGTATGCGGCGCGCACCGGGTGGTCATCGCCTCCAACGCGATGCTGATGATCCATAACCCATGGACTTACGCGGCAGGGGATGCCGAAGACCTTCGTAAAGTAGCCGACGCTCTCGACCAAGCCATGGAGGTGATCATCGCGGCCTACAAGGCCAAGGCACCCAACATTGATGAAGTTGAACTGCGGCGACTGGTGGATGCTGAAACCTGGCTGACAGCCAGTGAAGCTGTGGCCTTGGGGCTGGCTGACGAGGTCGGCGACGGTATTTCGGTCAAGGCTTGTTTGGGACAAGGTGCAGTGCTGCAGCGTTACCTGAACGCACCCCCTGAGCTACTTGCCCAGCTGGATGAGCCGCCCGAGCAGGACCCTGAGCCGGACCCGGTTGACCCACCTGCTGGGCTGCCGGTTTCTGATTCGGCAAAGTTGGCGCTGATGATCACCCAACGGTGTGCTGAAGAAGGCATCAGCAATTTGGTCGCGCCGTTGCTGAGTTCCACCCAGCTCGAAAGCGAGTCCATTGTCCAAGCCGGAATTTTGCGGGCCAAGGCCGTGCACGATCTGTGTGTGGCAGCGCGGCTACCTGAATTCAGCGCTGAGTATGTTGAAGCTGGCCTGGATGCAGCAGCTGTCCGGGCGCGCCTGTTCGACAAGATCGTCACCAGTGGCAAAGGCTTCGAAATCGACAACAGCTTGCCGTTGGATAATGACCCTGCGCCGAAGGTGCAGGCTAAACAACTGGATCAATCCTCAATCTGGTCAGCTCGGCAAGCCGCGCAGACAGGTAAACCCCAATCTGCAAAAGGAGCAAGAACATGACCATTCAACGCGAGCCGATGCATGCAGGTGAATTCCTGCTGTCCGAGGCACCTGGCACGATCTCCCGTGAGGCCATCAACGTTGCTGCCGGTGCTGCACTGGAGCCTGGCCAAGTGCTTGGCTTGATCAGCCTCACCGGCGAGTTTGCCCCATACGATCCGTTGGCCGAAGACGGTACCGAAAACGCGGTCGCCATTCTTTACGGTCCGCTGGGTGAGTCTGATGTCACTCGTCGCGGTCGTGCCGTGGTTCGCCTCGCTGAAATCAGTGAGGCCCATCTGACGGGGCTCGACCCCGCCGCTGAGAAAGCCCTGACAACGCACTTCCTGATCGTCCGATAAGGCGATCCACCTCGACTGATCCAGCCCGCCATGTGCGGGTTTTTTGTTTTCTGGAGATAGCTTCATGGCTGATATTGAAATCTTTAACGACGACGCGTTTTCCGTCTCCTCGTTGACTGCTGCGATCAACGACCAAGAGTATTTGCCAGGCCGCATCAGTAGCCTGGGTCTGTTTCAGGAAGAGGGCATCACCACCCTGACGGTCCAGATCGAAAAGGACGGTGACACCCTCGCGCTGGTGCCTGCTGGCGAACGCGGCACCTCTGGTTTGGTTGTTGCGGGCACCAAGCGCAACTTGATCCCCTTCAACACTGTACATCTGCCGCAACGTTTCGCGATCAAGGCCGACGAGATCCAAGGCATTCGCGCTTTCGGTAGCCGTTCAGAGCTGCAGGCAGTGCAGGACGTGGTCAACAAACGGCTGGCCAAGGCTCGCCGTCAGCTCGATGCCACGCATGAATACCAGCGCATGGGGGCGTTGAACGGGCAGATTCTGGATGCGGATGGCAAGACGGTTCTGCTGGACCTCTACAAGACCTTCGGGGTGTCCCGCAAGAAGATGTCCATGGAACTCAACAACCCCGACACCGAACTGCGGGTCAAATGTGGCGAGGCCTTGGACCTGCAAGAAGAAGCCCTCGGCAGTGTTACCAGCAGCGGCTCGCGAGCCCTCTGCGGCAAGAACTTCTGGAACAAGCTGCTGGTTCATAAATCAGTCAAAGATACTTACCTCAACACTCAGCAGGCTGCCGCTTTGCGCGGTGATGCACGGGAAAGTTTCGAGTTTGGTGGCATTGTCTGGGAGCGCTATCGCGGCAAAATTGCGGGTGTAACGTTCGTTCACGACGACAAGGCTTTGCTCATTCCTGAAGGCGTCCCGGACCTGTATATCTCGGTGTACGCACCGGCTGACTACATGGAAACAGTCAACACAGAGGGTGTTCCTTACTACAGCAAGATTGAGCCGCTGCCATTCAACAAGGGTATGGCTGGCGAAGCCCAGTCGAACCCGTTGCACCTGTGCACGCGTCCGCTCGCGCAGATCCTTCTGGAGCTCTGATCGTGGGGTTCCGGGAACTGGTGGCTGCGGTCGACGATACCGTGTTCGAAACGCTGGGCGATCCAGCGTTCATCGAAGGGCGCGAGGTGCTGGGGATGTTCTCCGCACCTTGGTTGCAGCCCAAGCTAGGCCGCATCAATACCGGACTGCGTGAGCCGCACCTGGTTATTCGGGTTGCAGATTCCGAAGGTGTTCAGGAGCGTCAGCAGGTCCGCGTGGAGTTGCCCAAACCTGACGGTGGCGGTGATTACACGTTGATCCGTGTCGAGCCTGGTGGTGACGGTCTTGTCACGTTGGTACTGAGGATCAACCCATGAGCATCGGCAGCTTTTACAAGCAATCCGCTCGCGACGGCATGATCACGCTGCAACCTTCTGCCGCAGATCTGGAAGCCTTCAAAGACTTTGCCTCGTTGGTTCCAAAAGCTGCCGCCGCTGCTCAGCGCCGTGCGATCAACAAGACGTTGCGCTGGTTGCGTACACACATTGCACGGGCGGTCAGCCAGCAGGAACGCATTGCCGTCGCCGCTGTTCGACAGCGGTTGCGGGCCTATCCGGTGAGCGGCGGGACGATGCGCGGCAAGCTCTGGTTTGGTCTGGATGCCATCTCGGCCAGCCGTATCGGCCGTGCCCGGCAGAGCCGCACCGGCGTGTCTGTCGCGGGGCGTCGTTACGCAGGCGCGTTCTACAAGACAGTTTATGGCAGCAGCCCTGATATCTGGATCCGCACGGCCAGCAAGCATTTTGCCGGTGGCGATTATTCAGAATCCCAACAGGGCAAGCGTCGCACCGGCTTCGTCGAAGAGGGCGGCGGGCGCTTCCCGTTGGCTAAAGCCAAAGTGTCTCTGGAAAACGCCCGTCCTCACTTTGATAACTGGATCAAGCGTGCGGATCAACGTCTGCTGGAGATCCTCAAGCAGGAATTCAACTTTGAGCTGCAGAAGTACTTGAGAGGATCAGCCCGTGCCTGAAGAGACCTTCACCCTTGATCAACTATACGCGGCGATAGAGGCGCACATTCGTGATGCTATTCCGGGCCTGCAGTACGTTGGAACCATGCCGGACATGCTTAATCATGTGCCCATCCCGGCTGTCGTTTTGGAGTTGGTGGAGCTTGAGCCAGGCCACGATCAAGGCACTGGCGAAACAGCGTTGACGGCCCGCTTAGAAGCCCGTGTGATCGTTGGCTCCGAGCAGGAGCAATGCCAGCAACAAGCCGCCTTTGTCGCCTCACAGATCGCCGTGCTGCTGCGGACTCAGTGCTGGGGGCTTGCGGTCGATCACGCCGAGTTTGTGCGTGCCGCGCAGGACTGGACGCGACCCGAACTGGATGGTTACGCGGTTTGGGTGGTCGAGTGGACCCAAGGCATCTATCTCGGTTCTGAAGAATGGCCGTGGCCGGATCAGCCTGCTGGCGTCCTGGTCCTCGATCTGGGTGATGACGTAGTTGAGGCGGGTATGGAGGTTGAGCGATGAGTTATGCATCCGCGCAACATGACCGCATGCTTTCGGGGCTCATCATCCCCTGCAGCGTGGTGGCGGTCGACTTGGCTGCCGCGATGGTGCGTGTGTCTGATGGTGCTGGCTGGACCAGTGCCCTGGTGCGGTGGCACAGCCAGGCGGCCGGTAAGGCCAGGCATTGGCGAGCGCCGAGTGTGGGTGAGCAGGGCGCGCTGATCAGCCCGAGCGGCAACCCTGCACTGGGCACGTTTGTGTCGGGGTTGTTCGGCGATGCTGGTCCGCAGCCGGATAACCGCGACCACGTGGAAGTCTGGCGCTTCGATGACGGCGGCTCGCTGATATACGACTGGAAAGCCAATAGCTACAGCATCGACCTGCCCACTGGCACGCTCACGACTAAGGTCGGTGGCAGTTCGGCGATTGTCACTGACGCTGCAATCACCGCGACGGCCAGCACGATCACCCTGACCGGCGCTATCACCCTGGATGGCGACGTCACCATCAGCGGCAAGCTGGCTGTAGTCGGTGACATTCAGGGTGGCGGTCAGATCATCGACACCGGGGGAAATACCCCGAACCACAAGCACTAACCCATCAGCCCGCACCGCGGGCTTTTTAATGTCTGGAGAAAAACCGATGGCCAGTGGGAAAACCGACAAGACGACCGTCAGTGCGGACGCGACAGATCAGGGCATGGACCCAACTTCGGGCGCGCAAACAGCACCGGCAGTCCAGCCTTCAGTTGCGGTGTCGACATTTCGCGACACCGTCTACACCTCTCGGGTGCTGATCCTGCCCGGTGGGCGTCAGTTGAGGGTGACAGCGGGGCGCGTGACGGCTCCAGTCATGGACACGGCCGCGCTGGATTACCTCAACCAGCATCCTGACCTTGAGCCTGTACCGGAGTAACCCATGATCGGAATGGACCGTCGCACCGGCTTGCCCATCTCCGGCGTCGAGCATCTGCGGCAGTCCATTGAGGACATCCTCAGCACGCCGATTGGCAGCCGTCGTATGCGTCCCGAGTACGGCAGCAAGATACGTCGCTTTGTCGATCTACCCGTCAATGACGGTTGGAAAAGTGCCGTTCAGGCTGAGGTAGCCAGGGCGCTGTCACGTTGGGAGCCGCGTTTGAAACTGGAGCGCGTCCGGGTGGTAGCAGTAGTCGGCGGGAAGATCACCCTGCAACTGACCGGGCAGTACCTGGGCGATTCCCAGATAGTGGAGGTAACGGCATGAGTACCGTTGATCTGTCGGCGCTGCCCGCGCCGCAAGTGCTGGAAGACCTCGATTTCGAAGAGGTCTATCAGGAAGATCTGGCAACCTTCCGCCTTTACATGGGCGACAGCTGGACGGCTCAGCTTGAAAGCGATCCAGTGGTCAAGCTGCTGGAGGTTGGAGCCTATCGAAAGGTGGGCAATCGGGCGCGGGTCAATGACGCTGCCAAGGCGCTGCTGCTGGCCCACGCCAAAGGGACCGACCTTGACCACTTGGCTGCCAACGTCAACCTGCAACGCCTGGTAGTTCAGGCCGAGGATCTGACGGCGGTCCCGCCGGTGAGCGAAGTGCTGGAAGAGCACGATGCGCTACGCGAGCGGATCCAGCTGGTGTACGAGGGACTGACTACAGCAGGACCCAGAAACAGCTACATCCTTCACGCTCGAAACGCCTCGGGGTTAGTCGCCGATGCATCGGCTGAGAGTCCTTCGCCTGCCACGGTGGTGGTGACGGTGCTGGCCTTGGAGGGCGATGGCACTGCTGATGACGAGTTGCTGGACGTGGTGCGCGCCGGGCTCAATGATGAAGACGTGCGACCGCTGGGCGACAGGGTCATTGTTCGGGGCGCTCAGGTGCTGCCGTACCGAATCGACGCTGTGGTGCACATGGCCGGTACCGGCTCGGAGAACGAGGCGGTCCTGGCTGAGTGTATTCAGCGCCTGGCTGACTGGATCAACCCTCGTCGCCGCTTGGGCGTCGAGATCTCTCGCTCGGCCATCGATGCGCAGCTGCACATTAGCGGTGTCCGTAAGGTTGAGCTGACGGATTGGGTGGACATCCCGGTAACCAAAGCTCAGGCCGCCTGGTGTACAGGGTTTGAAGTTGTGCCTGGAGCTGCAATATGACCAGCCTGATCCCGCTCAATAGCGTCACGCTGGAACGGGGATTGGAAGCGGCCGCTGATGAGCAGACCGTCGTCCCACTACGCACCTTGTACAACCCCGATACCTGCCCGGCGCACTTGCTCTACCAGCTCGCTTGGGCCTGGTCCGTGGACCGCTGGGACAACACCTGGTCAGAGTCTGTTAAACGGGCCGCCATCCGCGCCTCGTTCTACATCCACAAACACAAAGGAACGATTGGCGCGATTCGTCGCGTCGTCGAGCCGCTGGGCTATTTGGTCCAGGTGCAAGAGTGGTGGGAGACGATGCCTGAGGGTGTTCCTGGCACCTTCGCTCTGGAAGTCGGTGTGCTTGAAACCGGCATTACAGAGCAAACCTATCAGGAATTGGTGTGGCTCATCGATGACGCCAAGCCGCTCAGTCGTCACCTCACGGGGCTGGCGATCAGCCTCGAAAGCACTGGTCGCCAGTACATGTCGGCCTGCCTCTACGAAGGTGACGAAATCGACATTTATCCCCCTGTGCCGCGTGACATCGAGGTCACGGGTTCTTTCGGGATGGTGGCGCGTGAAACCTCTATCGATACTTTGGATGTCTTCTAATGATTAACCAGAACTCACAGTTCTTTGCCACGCTGACCAACGTCGGCGCGGCCAAGCAGGCGAACGCTGATGCGCTGGGCGTGCCCTGGAAGATCACGCAGATGGCGATTGGTGATGCCAACGGTGCGGATCCTGTCCCTGACGTGAAACAAACCAAGCTGATCAACGAAGTGCGGCGCGCACCTCTGAACCAGTTGAAGATCGACCCGGCCAACGCCTCGGTGATCATTGCTGAGCAGGTCATTCCGGCCGATGTCGGCGGCTTCTGGATTCGCGAAATCGGCCTTTATGACGCCGATGGTGATTTCGTTGCGGTGGCAAACTGCGCGCCGTCGTTCAAGCCACTACTGGTACAAGGTTCCGGCCGCACGCAGATCGTGCGCCTGAATATCATCGTCAGTAACGCGGGCAGCGTTGAGCTGAAAATTGATTCCACCGTTGTGCTGGCAACCCGGGCTTACGTTGATGCGGCCATTCTAAACGTCCTGCCCAAGAACAAGACAGCGGGTCAGTTCACTCGGGTCAAGGTCAACGAGCAGGGTATCGTCGTGTCGGGGGATAACCCGGACACGCTGGACGGGAACAACATCAAAAATGCGTATACGAAGGAAGAAACTCAAGCATTGGTCGCACAATCCTCGTCTCTTCCCGTGGGGGCTATGTTCCCATTTTCAGTTGATTCCGCCCCCCCTGGTTTTCTTGAAGTTAATGGCGAATTGTTCCAGGACACGGTTTACCCTGACTTGGCCGTTCACCTGAACAAAAAACACAATCGTGCTGGAGACGCAGCCGGTTGGACGCGTTTGCCCGAGTCTCGCGGTGAGTTCTTTCGGGGCTGGGATCACGGCCGTGGCGTGGATGTCGGTCGCGTTTTGGGCAGCTATCAGGCCGGGCAGCTAGAAAGTCACAGCCATAGCGGGCTACCGCCCTTAGGGGCTGGAAAGCTGGCCCATGACGATTCAACCGAATCCGATACCGGCGTGTTGCGATTGGACAGGTCCGACAGCACAGCAGCATTCGGCGGTGAAGAGACACGGCCGCGAAACATAGCGGTAATGTGGTGTATCAAGGCGTGGGCTGCGCCGGTTAATCAGGGAAGTATCGACATTGCGGCCTTGGCCGCCAGTCTTTCGGCCGCAATGCCTCGTTACTACCTGACCGGATTTGGGCTGTCGATGAATGCTACGTCGCCGCAAACGACGATTGACCTTGCTCCCGGTTGCGCGCGTGCTGGAGGTAGTCCGGTTGTACTAACCGAAACAATTTCAGGGGTTCTGCAGGATGCGGGCGCTTGGTCTGCGGGCAGTGGTGGCAACAAGCTGGACACGGGGGTGCGTGCCGAGGCGTCTTGGTATCACGTCTTTGTGATCCGGAGACTCGCGGACGGTGCGGCTGACATGCTGCTCTCGAAAAGTCTGACAGCGGCTGTTGTTCCGAATGGGTATGAGTTGATCAGGCGGATAGCTTCCATTGGCACGGCGGGTAGTGGTGTGCCTGCTCCTGCTCGTTCCATCACCCCGTTTATCAACGTAGGTCGCCATTTCTGGTGGGTTACGCCGGTGAAAGAGGCGGCTGGGTCGCTGGTCGCGAATACGGATACGAATGCAATCACTTTGACGATGACAGTGCCGCCCGGTGTTCGCGTTATTGCCAAGTTCCAAGCCGCATTTACTGGCAATGCTTCCAGCTTCTATGCGCGTTCCACCGACGCCGCGCAGATTCCCATCAAGTTATTGGTAGCCACTAACTCCGCTGCCAGCTTGGCAGCCTGGGGCGCCGGTTTGGGTATGAACACGTCAGATATCGACTTTGGATCTATTCCGTTCGATATTCTCACCGACACGGGAAGAGCTATTGCTTTGCAGTATTCGCAAGGTAATGCCGGGTTCTATTCGGTCACTTCTCTCGGATACACGGAGCTTTCCTAAGGGGGGATGCATGCCATTTGTTCAACGTAATGAAACAGGTGCAATTGTCGGCCAGTTTGCGAATTTACAACCCGGCATCGCCGAGCAGTGGCTGGACGATAGTGCGCCCGAGCTGTTGGCAATGATGGCGGACGCCGAGCGGCAAAGCTTAATCGACACTGAGCGTCAGTGGCGTGACCGCCAGCTAGTTGCGGTCACCGGGCCGCGTGATCGGCATCGCGACGAGCTGGAGCTGGGACGGGAAACAACGCTCACGCCTGACCAGTACGCAGCATTGCTCAAGCATATTCAAGCTTTGCGGGATTGGCCGGAGTCGTCCGACTTTCCCGACTCAAGCGCTCGCCCGGTCGCACCTGACTGGCTCGACACCATTTAAACGCCCTGCACTGACGGGGCGTTTTCTTTTCCGCTTTCCCTGACTGGAAGTTCAACGATGAAAAACGTCTTCAATGGCGCGGCCTGGCTATGCGCGCTGGCTTTTGCCCGTATCGAATGGTTGTTGCTGCTGTTCCTACGGATGGTACCGATTGTGCTGGGGCTTCCTGTGGTCGCGCTGGCGGTGTTCTGGGCGGTTCCGGGTGTCTCGCTCAGCGATGGGCGTCCCATCGTCAACCTGCCGCGCTGGGCGTGGCTGTTCGGCAATGATTTCGACGGCATCAACGGCGATAAGCGCAACTGGTGGGCAGAGAACTGTGATGCCCAGGTGCTGTTTGGCCTGCTGCCATTGCTGCGGCGCGCCGGTTTGCCCATTGCGCCGCTCGCCGTCACCAGTTGGCTGGCCCGCTGGTGGTGGGCTGCAGTGCGCAACCCGGTCAATAACATGCGCTTGCTGCGGGCCTTTAGCTGCCCTGTAGCGGAATGCCAGATCGATTACTTGGGCAAGCCGTTGGTGGAAGACAGTCCGGGCAAGGGCGGCTTCCAGTTCGTGACGGCGCAGCGCCCCGGTCGCTGGGCGCGCTGGTACGGCCTGTATTGGGTCTGGCAGCTCAAGCCGGACCGCGCCTTTGTCGTGCGTCTCGGTTTCAAGATCCGACCGGATCACGCGTTCAAGCTCGATGAGCCAGCCAAGGGGATGACTTTCAAGATCAACCCGTGGACCTCCATCTAACCCCCCTCCGTTACGCGTAACGCAGGCTTCACACACAACCCCGCTCAGCGGGCTTTTTTCGTATCTGGAGAGTCTTTATGGCGACTGATTTCTTTCACGGTGTCACGGTCACGAGCGTCGATACGGGATCGCGTACGATCTCGCTGCCGTCGTCCTCGATCATTGGCTTGGTGGACACCTTTTCTGCTGGGCCGCTGGCCGACGGCATCCCTACCGCCGTTGTTGGCGTTCCGGTGCTGTTGACGACCGAGCGTGAAGCCATTGCAGCATTCGGTACAGGCTCAGCTATTGCTCTGGCAGCGGCTGCAATCTACAAGCGCGCCAAAGCGGTGATCGTCGCGGTGGGTGTTGCTGAGACTGCCGACCAAGCCGCGCTGACCTCTGCCGTCATCGGGGGGGTGAAGGCATCCGGAGCGCGCTCTGGGCTGCAGGCGCTGCTGGATGGCAAGAGCTTGTTCAACGCTCAGCCTCGTTTGTTGATCGCTCCGGGTCACTCCCGTATCCAGGCAGTGGCGACTGAAATGGATGCGCTGGCTGGGAAACTCGGTGCTATTGCGATCATCGACGGGCCAGGCACTACGGATGAAGCCGCGATTGCCTACGCCGCAAACTTCGGCAGCAAGCGTCTGTTCATGGTCGATCCTGGTGTGCAGTTCTGGAGCACGGTCGCCAATGCCACGGTGGACGCACCGGCATCAGCCTGGACCGCTGGCTTGTTTGCATGGACAGACAGCGAGTACGGCTTCTGGGCGTCGCCGTCGAACAAGGAATTTGTGGGCATCACGGGCACGACTCGTTCGGTTGAGTTTCTGGACGGTGATGCGACGTGCCGGGCGAACCTGCTGAACAAGGCTCACATCACCACCATCATCCGCGATGACGGCTATCGGCTGTGGGGCAACCGCACGCTGTCGAGTGATCCCAAGTGGTCATTTGTCACCCGGGTTCGAACGCAAGACATGGTCATGGCCGCCATTCTCTATGGCCACAAATGGGCGGTCGACCGCTCCATCACCAAGACCTACGTCAAAGACGTGACCGAAGGCCTACAAGCCTTCATGCGCGACCTGAAGAACGAGGGCGCGGTGATCAACTTCGAAGTCTATCCGGACAACGAACTCAACACGGCCAGCCAACTGAGCGAGGGTCGCGTGTTCTGGCGTATTCGTTTTACCGACGTGCCGCCTGCGGAGAACCCGACCTTCCTCGTCGAAGTGACGGACGACTACATCACTGAAGTGCTCGACATAGCCGCTTAAGGAGCAAAAACATGGCAATGATTCCGCAGATGTTGTTCAACCTGAACCTGTTCGTCGATGGCGTTAGTTTCAACGGCGATGTCGCCAGCCTGACCCTGCCGAAGTTCACGCTCAAAACGGAAGAGCACCGGGCCGGGGGCATGGATGCACCTATCGAAATGGACATGGGCATGGAGAAAGGCGAGGCCTCTTTTGTAACCGTGGGGGTACGCCGCGAGTCGCTGAAGTATTTCGGCCTGGCAGACGGCACCGCTTTTAACGGCACGTTCCGTGGAGCTTTCAAGGGACTGAGAAGCACGGTCGTTCCGGTGGTGGTCACGTTGCGCGGCATGCTCAAAGAGGTCGACCTTGGCGACTGGAAGACCGGCGACAAGGCCGAAATCAAGCATGCCGTGGCGCTGACCTACTGGAAGGTCGAGGTCGATGGTCGAGTGATGTACGAGATCGATCCTCTCGCCATGGTCCGTGTTGTTGACGGTGTTGATCAACTTGCTGCTGTTCGCTCGGCCCTTGGCCTCTAAGGATTTTTTATGTCTCAAGTAACGCAAAACTACTCGTGGTTAACCTTCGCTGCCGGTCACGCCCAGATCAAACTCAGCAGGCCTGCAGAGGTGAATGGTGTGCAAGTCGATACCGTGACCATGCGCGAGCCAACTGTTCGCGATGTCCGCGCCGCGACGGCCACATCTAACGGCGACTCCGAGCAGCGGGAAATGATGCTGTTTGCCTCGCTCACTGAGATGGGCTCCAAGGATCTGGAGGGGTTGCCGCTCAAGGACTACAACCGTCTCCAGGCGGGCTATTTTCGTATGGTCCAGGATGATGAGCTTTGACCCCAAGCTACAGAAATTGGCGGCAAAGCGGCTCGCCAAAGAGCTGAACTTTTCCGCTGAAGAGATCATGTCGATGTCTTTCTCTGACATGGTCTGGTGGCTCACGGACTGAGCCTTTTTCCCGCATAAATGGGGTGGACGATGGCGAACAATCTATCGCTCGGGCTGGTGATTGGCGGTGCTGTCAGCTCGACGCTCGGTGCCGCGTTCAACTCGGTTGAGGGCCGCATCAAGAAACTGGAGCAGCAGGGCAATCGGGCCAAGGTGTTGAAGAACACCATTGGCGAAACCATGCGCTTGCGCGATGAATGGAAGAAAGCCCACGACAGCGGCTCTGCCTCAGCGTCGGGGTTACTGCGCAAGCTTGAAACGAACCTGGACAGCCTTAAAAAGCAGGGTGTTCAGGTCAGTAAACTGAGGCAGGAATATCAGTCTCTCGGCAATGTCGCCAAGGGAATCGACCTCAAGGTCAAAGGGCATCAACAGGTCGAACAGGGTAAGACTGGTCTCAAGTCCGGCATAGGGACTGCCGTGGCTGGGGTCGGTGCGTTGGCGATCCCGACCAAGATCAGCGCGGATTACCAGGCAATCGTTCGCGATATCGCGATCAAGGCTGGTGTGGCGAACAAGCCAGAAGAGGAAAAGATGAACAGGACGATCATCGAAACCTCCCAGCAGACCGGCATGGGGCGCAACGATGTGGCTGACCTGGTCAACCAGTTGGTCGGAGCCGGTATGGAACTGGACAAGGCCCTGTCATACGCGCCGGTTGCTGCCAAGTTCGCCATCGGTCAGGGCTCCGGTGGGGAAGACACCGCGAAGATGATCATGGCCCTGCAGCAAAACGCCAAGATCGTTGACCCGGCTGTGATGGAAAAGGCCTTGGAAGGCATCGCCCTGCAGGGGCAGGCGGGTAGCTTCGAGGCGTCCGACATGGCGAAGTGGTTTCCGCAGTTGCTGGCTAGCATGGAGAAAAACGGCAGCACTGGACTTGATTCGGTGGCGCAGTTGGGTGCGATGCTGCAGGTGCAAATGAAAACGGCCGGCGGTTCTGACGAAGCCGCAAACAACCTGAAGAACTGGATCGAGAAAATTGGTTCGGGCGATGTGGTCAAGGCTTACAAGGATGCCGGGATTGATTACCAGGCATCGCTGAATACCGGGATTCAAAAGGGCATGTCGACCCTCGAATCGAGTTTTGCCCTGGCTCAGCGTTACGTTCAAGCCACGAACCCCGAGCAGGCCAAGAAAATGGCCGAGGCTATGGCTGGGATCAGCAAGGAAGCCGACCCAGTCAAAGCCAAGTCGATGCTTGAGTCCTTGGAGAAGTCCCTTCGCACAGGTGATTTGTTCGCCGACATGCAGGTCAAGGCGGCACTGACAGCGTTTTCGCAAAACAAAGCGCTGTATGAGCAGTTGAAGACCGATGCCCAGAGCGCGACGGGCATTCTCGACAAGAACTTGGCAGAGCGTCGGCAGACCTCGTCGCAGATCTGGTCAGAGACCTTTCAGGCACTCGACGACTCGATGCGCAGCATTGGTGATGCCATTCGTCCTGCGACCGACAAGGTGGCTGAAGGCATCGCCTGGGTGGCTAAAGGGTTTACCGGACTTTCGGACAATGCCAAACCCGTTGTGCTGGGCATCACGACACTTGGGGCAGGTTTGGTCGCCCTGAAGTCAGTCTTGAGCGCGGTCAAGATCGGTCGGGGTATTGCCAATATTGCTCGCGGCTCTCTTCTGGAGCGATCAGGCGGACGGCGATTGTTGGAAACTGGCACCAAGAGCAAGGGCCTCAATCCTGTCAGCGCGGGGTTGAAGGTGCTTGATCAGCTTGGCGGTGCGAGCAACGACGGAAATGGCGGGGCCAATGGTCAGCCGCAAAAGGTCTTTGTGGTCAATGCCAATGCCATCGGTGGTGGCCCGGGCGGGGGAGGTCAGGCTGGCGGCCAGCGTCGTTCGCGACGTGGACGTCGTCGCGGTGGTGCTGGTGCTCGTGCCGGTGGTTTACAGCCCTCAGCGGCATCAACTGCTCCGGCTGTTGCACCGGGACGAATGGCCCGGCTGACCGGCGCTGCCGGGAAGCTGGGCGGTGTCGCCAAGGCAATACCGGGTGGGAAGATTCTCGATGCAGGGCTGATGGCCTTGGATACCTTTCAGAACGCTAAGACCCAGGACGAAAAAGCCGAGGGTTATGGCGGTGCGGCGGGCGGGTTAGGCGGTGCGCTGGCCGGTGGTGCAGCAGGGGCAGCGATAGGGTCCATTGTGCCGGTGATCGGTACCGCGATTGGTGGTGTCGTAGGCGCGTTTCTCGGCGGCATGGGCGGCGAGAGTCTTGGTGGTTTTCTCGGTAAGTCCTTTTTTGGATCGGGTGAGGGGGCGAACGCCCCGGGAGATGTCGTCAAGTCCATGGCAACCGCTTCCCCTACGCCTGAGTCGATACCTGCTATCGCCAAGGCGGCAGAGCAGAGCAAGCCAGCCCCGCCGAAGATTGATCAGCAGTTCGCGTTCGCACCGAATGTAGCGGTCTCTGTGCAGGGCGACGTGAAAGACCCTGCTCAATTGGCAAGGGAAATTGCCCCGTTCCTGCAGCGGCAATTCGATGAGTTCAGTCGGCAGGCCTCGGCCCGCCAGTTGTTTGATCAGCCCGATGTGGCGTAGGAGGTGTGATGACGTACACAGAACAATTGCAGTCCGGGCTGAAATCGCTGGTTGCTGCCGGTGAGGCCGGTCGGCGAAACATGGACGACATGCTCGGGCCTATGAACGGTGCGGTCAGCGATATCACAGGGGCGGCCTCCGAGTTGGAAAACGTGCCATTCGTTGGTCCTGCCATCGGGGCAAAATTGCAGCGGACCATGCGGGCAATCAGCGCCGCTCAGGCGAAGGTCGGTCAGGTGGCTGCGACCTACAGCCGGGCAACTCGGGCGTTTTCGCAAGTGCAGGACAGCATCGGCAGGCTCAAGGAACAGGCCGCGAAGGCGGGTGCTGCAGTCAATCGGATCGCGGGCAGTGTCAGTCCCTCGCTGGGTAGCATCGTCCCCTCCAGCAGCCTGGCAACCGATGCGACACCGGCTCCGGAGGCGGTGAAGCCGTTCCCCCATCTGCTGATCATTCAGCCACTCAAGGCCGATTCGCAGCCGTACTACTTCAACCTTGATACGGCCGCGTTTGACGAGTTGCGTCGGCAGACGGGGTTTCGCTGGGCCGGTCAGGAACGGCTAACCCGCAGCATCGCCCAGCAAGCGATCGGGCAGGGAGAGGACAAACTGAGTCTTAAGGGCGTGATCTTTCCCGGCTTCAAGGGCGGTCTCAAACAGCTCGACACATTGCGCAGCATGGGCCGCAACCTGCAACCGCTAAGCCTCACGACAGGGTACGGCCAGGTGCTGGGCAACTGGTGCCTGCTCAGTGTCGATGAAGAACAAAGCAATCTGCTTGCCGGGGGTATTCCTCGCAAACAGGGCTTTTCACTGGAGTTTGTAAGTTATGGCGACGACCTGCAGAACGTCTAACGGCGACCTGCTGGACACCCTGTGCCAGCAGTATTACGGGCACCTGAATGGCTCGGTTGAGGCGGTGCTGGATGCCAATCAGGGTCTGGCAGATGAGCCTCAGCCGTTTCGTGATGGGGTGCTGATCGTGTTGCCGGATATGCCGGTAACGACTGAGGAGATCATTCAACTGTGGGATTGAGCAAGACAGGTCAGAATCAGGCTGGTAGCCTACCGCCATTAATCGAATCTACCGGATGGAACCATGCATAAGACAATCGGGGCTTTACTGCTGTTAGCAGCAGGTGTGACTAACATGAGTGCGGCTTGGGCTGCGGATAATCTGTTCAAAGATTATGCGTACGGCACCGATAAAAAAACCTATGCAACTGTGAAAGGGTTTTACAACTGTACGAAGTCTGTGGGGCAAGACGCGTTATGCCGAAACAACGTCGACTTCCTCGGTAAAAAATTCACGCTATCGCTCCTATTTTCCGATTCGAAGTTGACGATGGTCAGTCTGATGACGGCCTTTAGCCAAGCTGCGTATTCTGATGTTCGTGCTGCACTTAATAAGACGTTCACCATAGTTCGTATGAGTGATGACAAAACGGTGGTGGACATCGCTGAGCTCTTTGATACGCCTTCAAATGAAGATTTGGAGGCAATGGTTAACCGTTATGAATCTCTTGGCGTCAGCTCTGGGAAGTTCACTTATACCTTTCTGGAAGGCAAGTTTGATCTCCAGGGGAACGAGAATCTGGTAGGCGTCCTCGCATCCCAACCTGACAACATCCGCGCAGCAGATATGGTGGTTGCGAGTATGCCGCCTTTCAATGCTCTAGTGATTCGTTTCTCATTCCCCAAATTCGATTCTAAGAGGATTGAAGAGAAGCAGGCCAAGCCAGTTGAAGCTTTCTAGCCTCAATCAGATAAATCATAACCTCGCCTTGGCGAGGTTTTTTTTGCACGAGATTTTATGAAGCCGACCTTTCGAGTTATTGCCGATGGCAAGGACATCACCGCGCTGATCAATGATCGGCTTCTTTCGTTACGCACCTCCGATAAGCCTGGCCTTGAATCGGATGAGTTTGAGCTACGTCTTGATGATCGCGATGGTGCTATTGCCTTGCCTCCGCGCGGTGCGGGCATCGAGGTGCAGTTGGGCTACGCCGGTCACGCGCTCACAAAAGTGGGGCGTTACACCGTCGACGATATCGATGTCTCGGGTCCTCCGAGCACCCTGGTTATTCGCGGCAAAGCCAGTGACATGCGGGGCAGTGGCAAGACCACGCGCAGTGGCAGCTGGGAAAACGTTTCGCTGCAGCAGATCGTTCGCGACGTGGCGGCTCGTAATAGCTGGGAGCCTGTCTGTCCGGTGCAAACGAAAATCCCTCGTGTCGATCAGCTCAACGAATCGGATTTCAATTTCATCACTCGTCTGGCCAAACAGTACGACTGCACCGCCAAAGTTGCGGACGGCAAGCTGCTGGTGATGCAGCGTCAGGGAAGTGAGAGCGCGAGCGGCAAAGCGCTGGGCGTGGTCACGATTCGGGTCAGTGATGTATCGCGTTGGCAATTCCGGCTCGGTGACAAGTCCACGCACAAGGCTGTTCAGACCAAGCACCAGGACAAGAAGAACGGAAAACTGCAGGTCGTTGAGCTGAGCAACGACGAATCACCAGATGGCATGCCACCCGTGCACACAGACCGGCACATCTATCCCAACAAGTCAGCAGCAGAGCAGGCGGCTAAGGCCCGGCTGGCAGCGTTCAATCGCAGCACTGCGGGTGTCCGGCTGGAGATGGCCGGGCGTACGGATCTGTTTGCCGAACGCATCGTGAATGCCCAAGGCTTCAAGGTCGGACTGGATGGTGAGTACCTGGTCGACTCAGTTGAACAGATGTTCACCCAGTCTGGTTGGACAACGACCGTCGAATGCAACGGTGGCAAGTCCGGTAAAGCCAAAGCTAAAGGCAAGAAAAAGAAGGAGAAGAAGCCAGTCAAGGTAGTACAGCTGTAACGAAACCATCGATCCCCAAGGCCGCCATTGAGCGGTTTTTTTTCGTCTGGAGAAAAGCATGACTGTTACTGAAAGAGACCGCGACATCCTCGCCCGGACCCTGTGGGGCGAAGCCCGTGGTGAAGGCCTGGCGGGTATGGTCGCGGTGGCCTGGTCCATTCGCAACCGCGTGGACATGGATTTGCACAACGACGGTAAACCGGATTGGTGGGGTGAGGGCTATACAGGCGTATGCCAGAAAGCATGGCAATTCAGTTGTTGGAACAAGAACGATCCGAACTTTCCATTTTTGAGCGGTGCTGAGCCGATTCCCCCGGCCCAATTCGCTCAGGCCCGTCAGGCCGCTGCAATCGTCATTGACGGCAAGCAACCTGATCCCACTGGCGGAGCCACTCACTATTACTCCACCACGATGCCGAAAGCACCGGACTGGGCAGCCAATGCCAAGCGAACGCTGAAGCTTGGTCGTCACATTTTCTTCCGGGACGTGCCATGACGGCTCTCTTCAAGTTGGTGCCGATGTGGGTCTGGGTGTTAGTCGCGCTGCTGGTGGCTGTCGCGTACCTGGCCCTGCGTCTCGATACCGTGAAGGTCGCTCGCGATGCCGTCACGGTTGAGCGTGATGCCGAGCGGGAAAAGGTGGGGCAGCTCACCGCTGCGAATGAATCCAGAAAGAAAACCCAGAAGCTGCTGCTCGATCTCGACACGCAGCACACTCAGGACCAGGCCAAAGCCGATGAAACGAATAAGCCCCTGCTTGCTGCTGTCGCTACTGGCGCTCAGCGGGTGTACGTCAAAGCCAGTTGTCCCGCAGTGCGAACCACCCCAAGCCCCACCGGCCAGCCTGATGAAGAGGGTCGAGCCGAACTTGACCCAGCGGTTGCAGAAAGAATTCTCCATACCGGAACAGACGGCGACGACGCCATCCGGCAACTGAGTGCACTGCAGCAGTACGTCAGAACGGTTTGCCTCGGGCAGCCCGAATAATCAAAAGGAGCGATCAGCCCGGATGCGTCAACATCCGGACTGAACGCCGAACCCGCAGCCCTTTTCCTGCAAGTCCAGCCAAGACTCCCGCTTCGTGCACAAAGCGGAGCGGAGTCTAGCAACTGTTTATCCATACAGTAAAGGTTTGCAATTAATGTCCACACCTATCGTTCCCTGGATGGGCGGCAAACGTCGCCTGGCCGACCGCCTCATACCTCTTTTTCCGCCTCATGAATGCTACGTTGAAGCATTCGCTGGAGGTGCGGCCCTCTATTTCATGCGTCCCCAGGCAGCTCCCGTTGAGGTCTTGAACGACATCAACGGCGACTTGGTGACCTTATATCGCGTCGTCCAAAATCACCTTGAAGAGTTTGTCCGCCAGTTCAAATGGGCGCTCAGTTCGCGCCAGGTCTTTGAATGGCAGAAGATGACCCGTCCGGAAACACTCACTGATATCCAGCGTGCCGCTCGATTCTTCTACCTGCAGCACCATGCCTTCGCTGGCAAGGTATCTGGCCAGACCTTCGGTACCGCAACGACGGCACCGGCGATCAACCTGCTTCGGATTGAAGAGAACTTGTCAGCAGCCTGGCAACGGTTGTCCGGCACCTACGTTGAAAACCTGCCGTGGCTGGAGTGCGCAGAGCGCTACGACCGTGCCCACACCTTCCATTACATGGACCCGCCGTACTGGCAGACCACCGGCTATGGTGTCGACTTCCCGTTTGAGAACTACGAGCGCATGGTCGACTTCATGCGGCGCTGCAAAGGCAAGGTAATGGTAAGCATCAACGACCATCCGGATATTCGCCGCGTGTTCGATGGCTTCCATTTTGAAACACTGGATATTCGCTATACAACCACTAACCAACGGCAGGGCGCGGCGGGGATATCGGGTGAGCTGGTGATCATGAACTGGGTACCATCGGCTCTAGGCTGCCTGTTCTGAGGGTGACGGCAGGATTCTGGAATCCTGCCTATCTCCTTTATGTCACGTCAGTAGAATTTGCAGCAGTTTCACTACTTCTATCAAAAGCAGGACGAGTAGCTCTTTGAGCATGGCGGGATACCCATGGTTCTGGTTGCCTGAGTCTTGGTCCCGCCAGCGTCTTGTGCTAACGTCTCCTTGCTGAAGGTAAGACGAAAAGCTAAGCGCTGAAGGCTTAAACGTCCTCAGGATTCACGTTTATGCGCTTTCGCAAATAAGGTGGGAGGGCTCGAACCCTTCCGCCTTTTCATTAAAGCTGACTACATTTTTTCTTAAAACCATTCGCGCACAGCTTACCCGTTAAGGTTGTTTGGCTATAGTTGCGGCGAAGATTTAAGTCACCTTAATCAACTCCTATTCCCACGTCAATATTTTTTGTAGCCAACTTTTTGGATTGTACAATCCAATTTCCATGTAGGCGCGCTACATCAAATTTTGTTTCCTAATTAATGGTGAGTGCGATCCACATTAAATCTGGCCGCATCAGGGCTGCAGGGTGCAAAGGGCTGGGGCTCGGCAGGCTCAGCATTACCGTTAAACCGTTAAACCGTTAAACCGTTAAACCGTTAAAGGGCCAATTGCAGGGCCGAACAGCTTGTAGGGGGGAGGCAGATAGAGATATGTAGAGTTAGAGATAGAGATAGAGATAGAGATAGAGATAGAGATAGAGATAGAGATAGAGATAGAGATAGGTAGAGTTAAAGGTAGGTATCTAGAGATACGTAGAGTTAGAGATAGGTATCTAGAGATACGTAGAGTTAGAGATAGGTATCAGTAGATACGTAGAGTTAGAGATAGGTATCAGTAGATACGTAGAGTTAGAGATAGGTATCTGTAGATACGTAGAGTTAGAGATAGGTATCTGTAGATACGTATAGTTAAAAGTGCCCGATAGCAATGGTCCGGGCTAGGTAGCGAGGACACCCTGGCAAGATTGCTATGAATCTAGCTTGCCGAATTTTAGCGGCTAAAATTTTGTTGACTTCTAAATGGGCTCGATCAGTTGACCCCCTTGGTTACGAACATTGCCCACGGCCTTGCTCACCGGGTACCACTCGAAATCATCGACCGGGGCGCAGCATTCCATCGCAATTTCCGCCGCCCTATCGGGTGATAGGTCAGGCTCAAGCCATTCATTCGCGTATTCCGGTGTCAGCACTAGCGGTCGCCGGTCGTGGATATCTACCATGCCTTGATCGCTGGCGGCGGTGATGATCACAAACCCATCCTCATCGCTCGGCTCCAGTCCGGTCGTCACCTGAGCCAGCCCGCCATAAAACATGGGAGCCTGGCTTTTCAGCTTGATAAAGTAGGGCTGCTTTTTCTTAGGGTCGTCTGGATCCTTGACCCACTCAAACCATCCATTTGCTGGTACAAGCACACGGCCATTTGGCCAAAGCTGCTTGAAGAATTTCCCCGTCGTTACTGTCTCGACCCTCGCATTGATCGGGTCGGGCCTTTTCCCTTTCGCCCAAAAGGGCGACCATCCCCAGCGGACCTTGTCCACGCTAATACCATTTTCCACCCCCCGAATGACCTCCACGCGAGTGCTGGGTGCGACGTTGTAGCGTTCAATCGGCCACTCGTCATAACCGTTGATCACGATCTGTTTTGACCCCAACTCTTTCAGGTAGTGGGCCATAGGTTCGTAGATCGAGTAGCGTCCGCACATGATGTCACCCGTCGAAATGTCCTACACATGAGATTGACCACAGCCTTTCGAAATCGTTAACTGTACGTTCATACAGTATTTAGCGTTAGGTTAGCATCATGACCGTTACCGTCCTTGGCCCAGTGTCTACTGGGGGCGAAAAGCTCCCGCTCTATTCTTTCCATGTGCCTGCGGGATTTCCGTCACCGGCCGCTGATCACATCGAAAAGCATCTTTCCCTGGATGAGCTTTTCGACATCCGAGCGCCGCATGTCTACCTGGTCAAGATCGAGGGCGACAGCATGCAAGGGGCGGGCATATACAGCGGGGACATCGTGATCGTTGATCGCAGCCTGTACGCAGAGCATGGCGATATCGTTATTGCTGCGCTCAATTCAGAGCCGGTGTGCAAGCGTCTCCATATGCGTGACAACGTGTGCATGCTCACCTCTGAAAACGCCAAATATCCACCACGCCATGTGTTGGAATGCGACGAGTTAGTGATCTGGGGCGTTGTGAAATACAGCGTGCGCGATCATGACAACTCGTGAGTCAGTCTTCGCACTGGTCGACTGCAACAGTTTTTATGCCAGTTGTGAGCGGGTGTTCCGGCCCGATTTGGCGAAAACGCCGATAGTGGTGCTGAGCAATAATGACGGCTGTGTCATTGCCCGCAGTTACGACGCAAAGCCGTTCGTGAAAATGGGCGCGCCGTACTTCCAGATCAAGGACGCGCTACGGCAAAACGGCGTCCAGGCGTTCAGCAGCAACTATGCGCTGTACGGGGACATGAGCGAACGGGTCATGACCGTCATCGAGTCAATGGTGCCCGCTGTTGAGGTGTATAGCATCGACGAAGCGTTCTGCGACCTCACCGGCATCCCTGGCGACCTGACTGCATTTGGCCGAACGATCCGTGCCGCGGTACACCGAGCAACCGGTATTCCGGTCGGCGTAGGGATTGGCCCGACCAAAACTCTGGCAAAGCTGGCCAACCACACAGCCAAACGACTGCAGTCCAATACGGGCGGAGTAGTTGACATCTGCGATCCATTCAAGCGTGCATGGGTGCTGCGTAACACGGCGGTTTCAGAGGTGTGGGGCGTTGGACGCAAGATGAAAGCCCATCTCGAAGCGATGAACATCCTGACCGCGATGGACTTGGCCAAGGCCGATCCGACGATGCTTGGGAAGAAATTCAGTGTGGTCATCGAGAAGACCGTCCGCGAGCTATCCGGAATCAGTTGCCTAGAGCTGGGCGAAGAGGAGCCGCCGAAGCAGGAGATCTGCTCCAGCCGGATGTTTGGCAAGCGCCTTACCACCATCAAGCCTATAAAAGAGGCGGTGGCCACCTACGTTCAGCGCGCAGCCGAGAAGCTGCGAGCGCAGAACTCGCTGTGCAAAAAGATCAGAGTCAGCATCCGAACAGGCATGTTCAATCCGGACGAGGCGAAATATGCCAACGGCGCTCTGGTTGAGCTGCCGTATCCCACCAACGATGTGCGCCTGATGACCAAGGCTGCGACTGAGGCGGTCAACCGTCTGTTCCGGCCTGGGTACAAATACAGCAAGGCTGAGGTGCTGCTGATGGATTTGCGACAGCCTGGCGAATTCACCGATGACCTGTTCGCGCCATGCCAGCCGCAAGCAGCAGAGAAAGTGATGGGCGTCCTAGACGAAATCAATCAAAAATGGGGGCGCGGGACGCTTCGCACCGCAAATGTGCCCTCAGATCCAGACTGGGCAATGCGGCGAGAAATGATGAGTCAGAGCTTTACGACAAATCTAAGTCAGCTATGGACGGTGAAATGTGATTAGCTACGCTACCAACTAGCGGCTTGAATACGATCTTCGCAGTGAAGAGAGCTAAGCCTGATAAAATTTGACCAAGGGATGGGAGCGGGGAATGGCTGAGGCTCGATCAGTAGTAAAAATGCCTGAATTAATTGTATATATTAAAGCATTTATGGTTGGAGTAATTGGTGCTGAAATTTTTCGTGTCTCTTATTATTCAGGTTCGAATTTAGCGGTCAAGCTGACAGGCTTTACACTACTTCCAATTGCTATTGGCATAATATTTATAGTTGGAGTGTGTGCGTTATATGCGTGGGGGCGTGGTGCTTGCGCAGCTACTGCGCGTCTCGGAAAAAGCATGCGAATTGATTTGCTCGGAGCGTTGCTGGTTGGAGTGTGGAGCAATTTCCTGATTGAACCTTTTTTAAGGCCTGGACATGATGTGGTTGAGAAAAGCAACGCATATTGGGCATCAGTCGTTTTGACGATGCTGGTACTGATGCTGATATCTTCGCTAATTAGAGGGTATTTACTTAGTTTGGTGCGCAGAGACACGCAAGGCTATTTTCTCGCCGACGAGGAGATAAGAGAAGCGTCGCAGGATGTATTTACATCTGATGATCGGACTAAAGCTTTCGCGGATACTGTTATGGCGAGTGGCGCTCATGCGAGCTTGGTATTTGGCGTCGATGGTCCATGGGGAGTAGGGAAAACGAGTTTTATAAATCTTGCTCAACAGCATTGGGAAAAAAATAATAAGGACTCGGCTATTGTTTTTCGTTTTGAGTCACTTAGATATGCATCTGAGCCAGACTTGGCTGTACGATTTATTAGGGAACTATCTGCTGTAATTCAGAAGCAAGTTTTCGTGCCGGAATTCAAGCCTTTTGCTAGCCGTTATTCGCGAATTATAAAAGGGAAGGCCGATTTTTCTTTTCTCGGATTTAAGCTATCGCTCGAGCCTGCAGTAGATACAATTGATGATTTGCTAGAAGATATCGATGATGTGCTGAAGAGAGCGGGGAAACGAGTTGTGATCGTTATTGATGACTTGGACCGGCTTGAAGCTGCTACGGTTAATAATGTGTTTTTTACCGTGCGCCGGACATTTAATCTGTCTCAAGCTACTTATATTCTTTGTTATGATACTGAAAACTTAATAAGGGGCGCATCTGATGGGCAGAAGGCACGAGAGTTTTTAGAAAAGTTTGTCATGGTCAAGATTAGTTTGTTTGTTGATGTTCAGTATATTAAAAGGTATTTGGATTTTGACTGGAAGTCTCAAGGGGCGAATGTGGTCTCTGTTCCCGCAGATAGTATGCTGAAGCTGGGTTCAATACTTAGCACATTAGCTGATCTGCTTGATGGGGAGTCGGTAGCGGACTACAAGCCTTTGATTGGAGATTTAAGGAAGGTTAAACGGTTTGTAAATTCATTGATTGTTATGCAGTTGGAGCGAATAGACTGGGTTGCTACTGATTTCGATAGCAGAGATATAGTCAATTTGGTTTTGATATATTTGAACTATCCTGCGGTATTTAGGGATGTTTATAATGAAGAGGCTGAGGGGCGTTTAGGGTTTTTTGGGGTTGTGAGGGGGGCGAAACAAGCTGGTTATGCTAATCATAAAAAGTTTGGAGACTATTTGGGTGGTGTTACGGAACCCAGTGCCAAATTTCTGTTGAAGCAGCTTTTCTGTGTAGAATCTCTAGGGTATGGAACTTACCAACAAGCTGATGAGGATGCAATCAAGACGCGAGCATGTTTTAACAGTCGAGAAAATCGTAATCTTGATAAATATTTAAGTCTCATTGTGCATTTATCTCAGCCTGAACCGCGTAAAACATACATCCTTTATAAGGATGCGGTGACTCGTGTTGCGAGTGGTAAGTCTGTAGGTGTGGTTTTAGAAGAGAGGGTTTTTGCTCTCGCGGATGGGGAGCATGCGCAAGAACAATTTTGGCGTGTGCTAACTAATCAGTCTCAGAACTTAAGTCGTCCAATTGCAGGCGAGGCAATAAATACGCTTGTAGACTATTTACCAAAATACTCATGGTTAGACTTCTTTGAACTTTCGCTTCGCCCTAGATCTATTTTTACGCTAGGTAGTCTGTTGGATAGGGCTGGTTGGGGGGAGCCTAATCGCACGGATAATAACGCTGAAAAAATAGTTGAGATTGCAAGGAGGATCTATGGGGAAGGGGAATATGAAGGAAAGGGTTTGATCGATAGGCTAGTTTCTCCTGAGAGAGGGGTCTTAGGATGGAATGATCTAATGATGTTCAGGCTGATTTGTTGCGCAGACAGGAAAGGGCAGTTGCATAATTTACAGTCCGCACTCATCCTGCATCAGGATATTAACGCCGCAACGACCGGTCCGGTTGAATATCTTGCAGTTGAGGGAATGAGGTATTTGTCTCAGGAAGTATTTTCGAGGTTTAAGAGAAGGTATATAGATAGTGGTCTGAATTTCTTTGATGAGGTTGACCTAGTTCCCGATGTGGATTTCCTAGGGGAGGCGGCTAACCATTATGATAGTGAATACGTACAAGCTAATCCAGGCAGCAGGCCGTTAACGGATCGGGTGGCCGCTACGCGCTCTTCGGTAAAGACATTTATTTCGTATCAATTAGCAAATCTAGAACGAGGCCGTGGTTCTGGCGTGGGCTGTGGTGTTTATGATGAGTGCGGGAAAGGAGATTCAGCTGATATAGCTGAAATCACGAATCGCTACATCTTCGAAGTCTGTTTTTGCCCAGTTTTGAGCCCAAAAAATGCCTATCATTTTATAGATTACTGTTTAGCTAATCTGACGAATGATTTCTATTCGATGATAGCAGGGAGAGGTTATATTCCTACATCAAAAGGGTTGTCAGGCGGTTTGAGCCCTATTCAAATGGGCCTCTACTGGCGGCGGAATCGTGAATGTATTATGGATATGGGTTTGACAGGGGTCGAAAGAAATGTGATTACTGTAAATTATACTGCAACATATGCAGCGAAGTTGGAGGAGGTTTATAAAGTACTTGATGAGTTAACCGAGGGGGCGGTCTAAGTCACAATATCTTCTCGCGGTGATGTCTAGCGTCGATTCATGTGAGCTATCTTCGACGCGAGGTAACTTGCGAACAGGCTGGAAAACTCATGAGCACGTTCAGGAGGAATAGCGCTGTCTCTTGAAATGCGCATCAGCTCGTACGCATGATTGACGGCATTGCCTGCCTCGCGTTCTAGGTGTCGAGTTTGGCTGCGTTTATAGATGATATCGAAGCCTTCCTTCAAAGCGGTAGAATAGGCGTCATCGGTCGACGCTTGATTGGCGCGGACCATCTCTAGTTCATCATCGGATAAGTTAAGGTCTACGGTAAGTGAGATTTCAGATCCGGTGGCGGGGTCAAAGGCGTAGGTAGCATGTAAGCTGGGTCCATGATATTTTTCACTCAATATAACCACGACCCGGCACATGGAGAAATATTCAATATAGCCTAGTAATCGCCGTTTAGCGGGTACACCTACAATGCTTACACAATTGAGGGCGTGCGTTGACGGTCGATTATTCACCAGATTACGCAAGTAAAAAAATGCGTAAGATGGTAGTGCAGTTTTGCTCTTCAAGTATTCCATCGCAGCATCGCAGTTCTGGGAACTCAAACCGCAGGATGCAGCAAATGCAACCGCAGTTTTAACTATTGAACGTCCAGCAAGCTCTCCACCGAATTGAGCGGAGAAAGTCACGGGTGATTCAAGGAGAGTCTCTGTAACTGCCATGTCAGTCATGAATGAGTTTAGATCAACCTTTGGGTTCTTTTTCGCCACTTGCTTTACCATTTTTCGAGCAGTGGCCTTGTCGCTTGCTGTGATATGAATCTTCAAACCTTTTTCGTTTGCCTCAGACCTGTAGGTAGCTTTAGGGATCGTCATGCTGCCGTCAGGTAGCAGCAGGTAATTTTCTCCATCGATGGTTTTAATATTAATGCTCGGTGGAATTCCTCGTTCTCGATCAACGCCGTGCATCATCGCAAGATGGGAGAATTGCCGCCAAATCTCTGCATCCCAGCTATCGCCCGTACGGCTATTGCAATCGATGCAGATGAACGACCGGATTTTGCGTCGGCCTCCTATTGAATGCGGAATGATATGCTCGCGGGAATTGTTGGAGAATTCAATCTGCTCTTCGCAGAGAGCACAGTAAGTTGTGTTCGCCATGGCTATTGCTCGAATAGATTCGCACTTTCAAGAACATTAACACGGAATCATAGGAGGCAATGCCTTTACATACAGCGGGACATTTTTTAAATCCCCCCCCCAGAACGGCCAGTACGGTGGGCTTTTTTGCGTTCGCGGGAAACCAGAGCCCGGGTGATTAGCCTCGGAGCGACTCGGTATGTGAGGCAGGCACCGGTACGCAGTTGGTGGTACAGAAGTGGTACGGAGAATATTCGCCTTTCGTGGCGGCCACGTAGATTAGGGCCTGAGCTAAGAGTCGTTCCAGTCCATCATGGGGGCGACGGAGAAGCGTCTAATCACTGTATCGCTCGTATATACTGGTGTGTGGCGGGTTTTCTGTACCATTTGGCTCTACGTGTTTTGATGCGTTTTAGGGCATTTTCAGGCGTTTTTTGGATGTCGGTGGTGCAATGTACCCCTAACTTTCTACTTTGTACCACCGGTGCCATGGCGACTATCAGACCAAGAAAGAAGGTCGACGGATCAGTCAGCTACACCGCTCAAATCCGGATCAA
This sequence comes from Pseudomonas caspiana, assembly GCF_040224095.2. NCBI lineage: Bacteria > Pseudomonadati > Pseudomonadota > Gammaproteobacteria > Pseudomonadales > Pseudomonadaceae > Pseudomonas > Pseudomonas caspiana. The sequence goes on from NZ_CP167995.1 coordinate 2,168,276, forward strand.
GCAGCAAGGGACGATAGTCTATCAAGAGGCCCAGACCTTCGCCCGGAAACAAGCAGCTCAGGCTTGGGTTCGCAGAGTGGCCAGTGTTTCGGGCCACCGTGATTGGAACTCATTGCGGCGCTATACCCATCTTCGTGGGAGGGGGGATCCCTATATCGGCTGGTCATGGCTTCAGCCGATTATCCTGGCGCCCGTTAAATTGGGCGCTCGGATGGAGAAGTAATCAACTGGCCCGGCGATAGCCGGTTAGTTGAGCACATTCCTTCACGGCGGCCTCGCGCTGAAGGTCAAGGTATGCTGCTAGATCGGTGATATGGATTCCTTTCGCGCTCTTTTGACTAAGCTCCAAGCGCGTTATCGGGATCTTGATTTGGCCAGCGAGCACCTTGCGTTGGAACATCTCCGGCGTGAGGTGCGTAAAGTAGTCTTTGCAAACTTCATCTAGTGGGATGATTGCCCGGCCACTGTATTGAGCCATCAGAATGAATGCGGTGTTCATACTGATGGCCCACCTAATGAGGTCGGATTTCTGCCTTTCCGGTTTTTTGTGGCCAAAATTATGCTGGAGTTGAGATGAACAAAACGGATGGCCGTTGGGATTATTATCGGACCTACATTTTGGCCTTTGTCATCGTCGCCTTGGTTATGGGGGGGCTTCATACCATCGGGGCTAAATCGCTTGAAGCTTGGTTTCAGGGCGTTGCAACCGTTGCTGCCATGCTTGTAGGTATTTCGACGCTTAAGATTCAGCGTAAGCAGGCTCTCCAGGCTGAGAAGGACAAAGACAAAACTCAACGGCAAGATGCAAGGAATGCGGTGATAGCTCTTAAGGATCACCAAGTCAGGCTTTTCGAGCGCGTTACAAATTTGAGAGCCATTTCTCCCTCTACCTACAGACTGATTACACCACCCAGCTTGGATGATCCGCACATATTCAACGAGCTTCAATCCAGCGCTGCGATGTTGAAGGAAATTCCGCTTACGTCTATGCACATCGAGATGATTCATTACTTGATTGGGCTTAGAGAAAACGCTGTCGTGGGGGCTGCATGGGAGAAAATTCTTTATGACGATTTCACTCGCCATTCTTTCGTGATGCGGGAAGCCAGAAGCTTGCTGGCTGAGCTTGAGAAGTGGGATGAGGAAATTGCCTCTCTCTAACATGGCACATTTTGACTTCAAATACCTCTGACACCCCACCAAAAGCTGCGCGAGCGGGCGATCCTGAGCTATCAGCGTTGTATCGGTTGTGGCTGCCTCGCGCAGCTTTTCGTGGGGTATAAGCACCTCGGTGGTGCTGCGGCAAAGAGCAGTAATGCCTGCTGCTGCGCAGCAGAGACTGTTTGTTTTTTGCGCGGTGATGCTGTCGGTGATGCGGAGCAAAGCGGTTAGGTTCTGGTTGTGTGTCAGTGTGTGAGTCATGCCGCTTTCCTCCGGTGTTCGATAGCGAGCTGAGCCATCAGCCGCTGGTGATAGGTGAGCCGCGCTTCAAGTGGTGACCAGGGCCGGATGATGTCGTTCGATGGGGCGATACCTACCAGCCATTGCCAGATGGCCGTATCGGGTGGCATGAGGTCGCGGCGTTCTGTGGCAACTGCAACATGGTCCGCTTGGTGCACTTCGTCTGGTAGGTCAGCCTCGAGGTCGAAGCGGGTGCATATCCGTTCCCATATCGATTTCTCGACGTCTTGGTAGGCATGCATCAACTCTTTGAGCGGGCACACCATGTCGCCCACGTAAGCTTCGGTGGCGTCGTGAAGCAGGGCGGCTAACTTATGCTCCTCTGGCACTAAGTCCGCGACGATGCAGCTGTGTTGGGCCGCGCTATAAAAGTCTCGGCAGTGACCGTTGAATCGACACAAGTGGGCCAGGGCGTGTGAGATATCCCGTGGGTCGATCTGATCGGCTTCCGGCGCGTAGAAATCGAACGACTGGCCGGTCATGGTTAATATCCGGCTCATCACGCAGCCTCCTTAACCAGATCGGCCAGCAACCTGCAACCGTTGAGCCTCACTACAGGCTATGGCGAGGTGCTGGGCAACTGGTGCCTGCTTAATGTCGATGAAGAACAGAGCCATTTGCTTGCTGGGGGCATTCCTCGCAAACAGGGCTTTTCACTGGAGTTTGTGAGTTATGGCGAAGACCTGCAGAACGTCTAACGGCGACCTGCTGGACACCCTGTGTCAGCAGTATTATGGGCACCTGAATGGCTCTGTTGAGGCGGTGCTGGATGCCAATCAGGGGCTGGCAGATGAGCCTCAACCGTTCCGTGCGGGGGTGCTGATCGTGCTACCGGATATGCCGGTTACGAATGAGGAGCTCATACAGCTGTGGGATTGAGCAAGACAAGTTAGAATCACGCTGGTAGCCTACCGCCATTAATCGAATCTACCGGATGGAACAATGCGTAAGACAATAGGGGCTTTACTGCTGTTAGCTGCAGGTATGACTAATATGAATGCGGCTTGGGCTGCAGATAATCTGTTCAAAGATTATGCGTACGGCACCGATAAAAAAACCTATGCAGCTGTGAAAGGGTTTTACAACTGTACGAAGTCTGTGGGTCAAGACGCGTTATGCCGAAACAAGGTCGACTTCCTCGGTAGAAGTTTCACGCTATCGCTCTTATTTTCCGATTCGAAATTGACGATGGTCAGTCTGATGACGGCCTTTAGCCAAGCTGCGTATTCTGATGTTCGTGCTGCACTTAATAAGACGTTCACCATAGTTCGTATGACTGATGACAAAACAGCGCTGGACATCGCTGAGCTCTTTGATACGCCTTCAGATCAAGATTTGGAGGCAATGGTTAACCGTTATGAATCGCTTGGCCTCAACTCTGGGAAGTTCACTTATACCTTTCTGGAAGGCAAGTTTGATCTCCAGGGGAACGGGAATCTGGCAGGCGTCCTCGCATCCCAACCTGACAACATCCGCGCAGCAGATATGGTAGCTGCGAGTATGCCGCCTTTCAACGCTCTAGTGATTCGTTTCTCATTCCCCAAATTCGATTCCAAGAGGATTGAAGAGAAGCAGGCCAAGCCAGTTGAAGCTTTCTAGGCCCAATCAGATAAATCATAACCTCGCCTTGGCGAGGTTTTTTTTGCACGAGACTTTATGAAGCCGACCTTTCGAGTTATTGCCGATGGCAAGGACATCACCGCCTTGATCAATGATCGGCTGCTGTCTTTACGTACCTCTGATAAACCAGGCCTAGAGTCGGATGAGTTCGAGCTGCGCCTTGATGACCGCGATGGTGCTATCGCGTTGCCTCGGCGCGGTGCGGGTATCGAGGTGCAACTGGGATACGCCGGTCACGCGCTCACGAAAGTAGGGCGTTACACCGTCGATGACATCGATGTGTCGGGTCCTCCGAGCACCCTGGTCATTCGCGGTAAAGCCAGTGATATGCGGGGCAGTGGCAAGACCACGCGTAGTGGCAGTTGGGAAAACGTTTCGCTGCAGCAGATTGTTCGCGACGTGGCGGCTCGTAATAGCTGGGAGCCTGTCTGCCCGGTGCAGACGAAAATCCCCCGTGTTGATCAGCTCAATGAATCAGATTTCAATTTCATTACTCGGCTGGCCAAACAGTACGACTGCACCGCAAAGGTTGCGGACGGCAAGCTGCTGGTGATGCCGCGTCAGGGTAGCGAGAGCGCGAGCGGCAAAGCGCTGGGGGTGGTCACGATTCGGGTCAGTGATGTATCTCGCTGGCAATCCGGCTTGGCGACAAATCCACGCACAAGGCCGTTCAGACCAAGCACCAGGATAAGAAAAACGGAAAGCTACAGGTCGTCGAGCTGAGCAACGACGAATCACCGGATGGCATGCCACCTGTGCACACCGACCGCCACATTTATCCGAACAAGTCTGCAGCAGAACAGGCTGCGAAGGCCCGGCTGGCAGCATTCAATCGCAGCACGGCGGGTGTCCGACTGGAGATGGCCGGGCGTACAGACCTGTTTGCAGAGCGCATCGTGAAAGCCCAAGGCTTCAAGGTTGGCCTGGACGGCGAATACCTGGTCGACTCAGTTGAGCAGATGTTCACCCAGTCTGGTTGGACAACGACCGTTGAATGCAATGGTGGCAAGTCCGGTAAAGCCAAAGCTAAAGGCAAGAAAAAGAAGGAGAAGAAGCCAGTCAAGGTCGTACAGCTGTAACGAAACCATCGATCCCCAAGGCCGCCATTGAGCGGTTTTTTTTCGTCTGGAGAAAAGCATTACTGTTACTGAAAGAGACCGCGACATCCTCGCCCGGACGCTGTGGGGTGAAGCCCGTGGTGAAGGTTTGGCGGGTATGGTCGCGGTGGCCTGGTCTATTCGCAACCGCGTGGACATGGATTTGCACAACGACGGTAAACCGGATTGGTGGGGTGAGGGCTATACAGGCGTATGCCAGAAAGCCTGGCAATTCAGTTGCTGGAACAAGAACGATCCGAACTTTCCATTTTTGAGCGGTGCTGAGCCGATCCCCGCTGCCCAATTCGCTCAGGCCCGTCAGGCCGCTGCAATCGTCATCGATGGGAAACAGCCGAATCCCACTGGTGGAGCCACTCACTATTACTCCACCACGATGCCGAAAGCACCGGACTGGGCAGCCAATGCGAAGCGAACGCTGAAGCTCGGCCGTCACATTTTCTTTCGGGACGTGCCATGACGGCTCTCTTCAAACTGGTGCCCGTCTGGGTGTGGGCATTGGTGGCGCTGTTGGTGGCTGTTGCGTACCTGGCCCTGCGCCTTGATGCCGTGAAGGTCGCCCGCGATGCCGTCACGGTTGAGCGTAATGCGGAGCGAGAAAAGGTGGGGAAGCTCACCGCTGCCAATGAATCCCGAAAGAAAACCCAGAAGCTGCTGCTCGATCTCGACACGCAGCACACTCAGGATCAGGCCAAAGCCGATGAAACGAATAAGCCCCTGCTTGCTGCTGTCGCTACTGGCGCTCAGCGGGTGTACGTCAAAGCCAGTTGTCCCGCTGTGCGAGCCGCCCCAAGCCCCACCGGCCAGCCTGATGAAGAAGGTAGAGCCGAACTTGACCCAGCGGTTGCGGAAAGAATTCTCCATACCGGAACAGACGGCGACGACGCCATCCGGCAACTGAGCGCACTGCAGCAGTACGTCAGAACGGTTTGTCTCGGACAGGCCGAGTAATCAAAAGGAGCGATCAGCCCGGATGCGTCAACATCCGGACTGAACGCCGAACCCGCAGCCCTTTTCCTGCAAGTCCAGCCAAGACTCCCGCTTCGTGCACAAAGCGGAGCGGAGTCTAGCAACTGTTTATCCATACAGTAAAGGTTTGCAATTAATGTCCACACCTATCGTTCCATGGATGGGCGGCAAACGTCGCCTGGCCGACCGCCTCATCCCTCTTTTCCCACCTCATGAATGCTACGTTGAAGTGTTCGCCGGAGGTGCGGCCCTGTATTTCATGCGTCCCCAGGCGGCTCCCGTTGAGGTCTTGAACGACATCAACGGCGACCTAGTGACCTTATATCGTGTTGTGCAAAATCACCTTGAAGAGTTTGTCCGCCAGTTCAAATGGGCGCTCAGTTCGCGCCAGGTCTTTGAGTGGCAGAAGATGACCCGCCCGGAAACCCTCACTGATATCCAGCGCGCCGCTCGATTCTTTTACCTGCAGCACCATGCTTTCGCTGGCAAGGTGTCTGGCCAGACGTTCGGCACGGCTACGACCGCCCCGGCAATCAACCTGCTTCGCATTGAAGAGAACTTATCAGCAGCCTGGCAAAGGTTATCTGGCACCTATGTCGAGAACCTGCCCTGGCTGGAATGCGCTGAGCGCTACGACCGTGCTCACACCTTTCATTACATGGATCCACCGTATTGGCAGACTACCGGCTATGGCGTCGACTTTGCGTTTGAGAATTTCGAGCGGATGGCCGACTTCATGCGGCGCTGCAAGGGCAAGGTGATGGTCAGCATCAACGACCATCCGGATATTCGCCGGGTGTTCGATGGCTTTCACTTTGAAACATTGAACATCCAGTACACCACCACAAACCAGCGACTGGGCCAAGCCGATGTGAGCGGAGAGCTGGTGATTACCAATTGGGTTCCCGCCGATCTGGGTGGGCTGTTTTGCTGATCCCTTGGTTTGTTCTTCAAAGCGTGAGCTATCGGTATCTACCGTTCTTTGCCCACAAGGAGAAAGATATGTCAAAGGAGTTTGATGTATACGAGTACTGCAAGGCCCTGAGCGACTCAGAACGAATCAGCGACCAAATCATTGGTTGGACTGGTCGCTGGTCAATGATGGGCAGTTTCATGATTTGTACTCAGTGCCTGGCTACCCAGCAGGTCGTTGAGTCAGGGGAGCAGTTTGTCCATGCGAAGGGCTGTCCTGCCGAGCATGGAGGCAAGTACCCCTGGCATGAGCTCAAGTCAGTCTTAGGGATGGTCCCTACGCCAGGCTATGAAGAGGTCGGTGTTACTAAGGGATGATGTTGTTGTGAAGAGCAGGGCGCAGCAGTTGCACGCCCTGATTCTTGACGTTCCCGACCTCTTTGCCCACTGCGTACCATTCGAATTCGTCGACCGGCCTGCAGCACTCCATGGCAATCTCTGTAACACGTTCGGGTGAAAGGTCAGGATCAAGCCATTCACTCGCCTATTCCGGCTTCAGCACGAACGGTCGCCGATCGTGAATGTCGACTATGCCTTGATCGCTGACTGCGGTGATGGTCACAAATCCATTCTCATCCATCGGTTCCAACCCGGGTGCCACCTGAGCCAGTCCGCCATAAAACATGGGTGCCTGGCTTTTCAGCTTGATGAATTAGGGCTGTTTTTTCTTCGGGTCGTTTAGCATCCTTGACCCACTCAAGCTAGCCATTTGCGGGTACAAACACGCGTCCATTCGGCCTGAGCTGCTTGAAAAACTTCCCTGTCGTCGCTGTCTAGACCCTCACATTAATCGGGGCATGCCTTTTCTCCTTCGCCCAGAATGGTGAACATTCACAGCGGACTTTGTCTACGCTCAGACTTTCCTCCACCCCCGACTAATTACCACGCGAGTGCTCGGCGCTACCTTTTAGCGTTTAATGGACCGCTCGTTGTAGCCATTGATCAAGATCTGCAATGAAGTTCAACCTGATTGCTTAAAGAACGAGAAATTTTGAGTTTTCGTTCTATGAGCTTGCTTTTTAGTGGCTATTACCCTGAAGTGCATTTAAAGCCCTCCAGGGTAGTGCCTCGCTATGGGCTTTTTTGTGCGTAATTTTATAGAGAGTTAGGAAGGTGCGCGTCTCCAGGTAAGCTTAATTTCAGCCATGTTTCCTGTTCTGCTAAGCCGCTAAACTCCGAGTCTAAGAATGATTTAAGCTTGGTTTTGAGTTTCACTGAATTGGCATGATTGTGGATCCGATAATATTCAACTAGCGCGGATGTTAGATCTATTTTGGATTGAAGTTTTAGGTTGTGGTTTTCAATGACATTAAGCAGTATGTTGAAGTGGTTGGATTCAGTATCAAGTTTGAGCAAGGGTATAATATCCTGAGCATAGTCATTTGCATTTTTGTGATTGTCAAGAAATAGGATTGTATTTGCGGAAAAAGATATATTTTTATCGATGTCATTGGCGAGCTCGGACAACAAATGTCGGCGCAAAGTTGTGGTGGAATTTTTGTATATGGTTCTAAGAATGCATACAATATTAAGGAGGGATTTTTTGTTTGTGTCTAGATCGATATGGGAACACAGCAAGTGAAAGTTTGACTCTTGAGAAGGTTCTACGAACTGCTCCTGAAAAGTTACTTTTACCTTGTTAGCAATATTAACTAGTTTAAAGATGTCTGATTCTTTTAATGCAAAATCCTTGATTTTTGTAACTGACTCGTGATAAATAAAGCGACTATCGTGTTGCGGGTTGGAGATGTAATTGTTAAGTATGTGTATTAAATTTGAAGTTAGTTTCTGATCGAGGTCGATAAAGCTTTTGTGAGTGATTAATTCATATTGAATAAATTTTTCGAGCAGTTCTTTGGCTTTTTCATCTGTCGTTTGATGCCATTTTTCAACATAATAAGTAATGACGGGTGATGGATCCTCTTGGGTGTTCAGTGAATAACCAGTGAAGTGACCAATACCGGTTTCCGAAATGTCTGAGGTAATATTTGTCTGTTTACTTTGAAAAAAGTAATCCTCAAGTGTGAATCCTTTGGACAGAAAGCGCTGTTCGGCTCGGTTCCAGTCCTCGAAAGTACCAAGGTCGAAACTGTCTGGGATTTTGCTCAGGTTAATCGAGTGGTCTGAGCATGAAGATATGGCGGTGGGTATTACCCATGGTACGTGGTCTAAAAGAGTACTCTTATCGTCATCAGATATCGAAAGTTGATCATAAACGCTGACGCATGCCTCGAGGTTCGCACGAGTTGGAGCGTCTGAAAAGTCGATTGAAGTAAATAAAAATTCCCACTCTGGATGGGGTTTTATAGATGGGGGAGGCTTTGGTATTCCCGATAGTCCATCGATTTTTATGAGTTTTGCTGTCACGGAGCTCACAGAACCAGGTAGGCCCAATGCAGGGACTTCAATTTTTCCAGGACTAAATATTTTAAGTGTGTCAATAATGCCGGGATTACTAGTGCTTATTATTTCAAGGCTTTCAGGATCAAGCTCAGGCTGAAAAAAATCGGACAGTAATCTGGATATTAAAGTCGGTGCGTTTGATAGGATTTTGCAAAATGACGTTTGAACTAAAGTTTTGAGTACTAGTGGGTGAAACTCGATATCAAGCGCAGGAAAGGTGCCATGTTTTATGATTTCAAAACAAGTAACTGTGCAGGAAGGCCAGTATTGGCTTAAATATTGCTTGGCTACTGGGTGGCCTTTTGTTGACTGAGAAATTATAAGTTCCCACGCAGCAGCTTTCACTGCGTCATCAGTATGAGTGATATATTTGTCGCGAAGTGCATCGAAGATGCATTGTTCTGTGTGGGGTTCTATGAGGATATTCAGGTCCGCATTGTGGTCGAAGTCGTGTAGTAGAGTCTCCAAAGCATGCAGAGCAAGAAGTCGGCGAAAAGTTGGGTGGTCTGCTGCGATATCATCTGAGAATAAAGCGAGGGAGAGGAGTGCTCCGTTGCCCACGAGTTGATGTGGTCGACTATCTTCAAGCCTTTTTGGTATTTGGGTAATTGCCGATCTGAGATAGTGTAGATTATCTTCAGAAAAACAACGACTCGCGGCGATAGTGAACACATGTTGCCAGTGTGACTTTCCTGCCAGTAATAGCAGGCGCTCTTCAATTACTTGTGGTGACTCAGCTGTCAAGGCGGAGGCCGCCATGAACTCCTGGAGAGACCTGACGTCAAAGCTTATTTTACCTTCCTCTCGAGAGGACAATAACACTAGTCGGTTGAGCGCTAGCTCGGTCAACTCCGCAAGCCTTTCTTGAATTTCAACTTCCTCGAAGCCTTCTTTTACTAAGAAGCTGCGGATAAGGATTGACAGCTTATACATATCTAGCGACGCTGTTGCACTTCCGGCTACTTCCGCGTCTACGTGAAGGCGTAGGCCCGCACGTTGGTGAATAGGGCCGATCTGGGTTAGATTTTTATCGAGTGTTCGCTGTACTTCTCCTCCCTTTGATTTTTCTCGCTTTTTCAGGATTTCAAAGTATTCATGGAACAGGCTCCATCGAGAGCTAGGTACTCCGCCGCCAGTGTCAACTATCATATGTAATATAGTGACTTGCAGTGGGCTCTTCATTAGACGCCTAGTCGAAGCTCGATCGGCGGAGCGCTCTAACTGATCAACGATTTTTTGCTGTCTATAGGGGTCGTCCCTGTAATACGATTTAGCAAGTAGTTTGGCGTAGGAAAGAGCTGTTGTAAGGGGGAGGTCCTTGAGCTCTTTATGAGTCCATTGTTCTGGGTCAAAGTCAGAGTTATAGCCTTGCGGTCTGCTTGTGACTACAAAAAAAGCATCGCAATTAAGAAGTTCAACTTCAGTTATTAAGTCTTGAATTGCTGCCAACACAGATTCGCGTTCTCCACTTGGTGGAACTTCATCTAGTCCGTCAAAAGTGAAAAACCATGGGAAGTTTTTAAGGCAATCACGCAGGTCGCTAACAGTGATCTCTATGTGAGAGGTATCAGAGATTTCGTTGGCGATGAATGATAAGATACTTGGTTTTTTCACTTTGCCAGCTTTTGCTGCGCTAATTTTGTCAGCAAATTGAGGCAATGATACCCAGGCTGGGTATCTGCTTGGCAGCACATCATCTATAGATTCGTTGATCGCGCGCTCAAAAATTTCGGTAATTAGTTCATTAGTCTGATCATCAAAAGTCTGATTGGGTGTTTCTCTCAGTAGAGCTGCGCGGAAAAGCTGCGTGAGAAAAAGCGATGCTGTAGATTTTCCTTGTCCTGGACCCCCAAGAAGAACGATTTTATTCCTCCTATCTCTTTTTTGGGATGAGTCTGTGCCAATATTTTGAGCTCTAAAAATGCCTTTCGAATCATAAATGGTGCGCTTTACAAAAGGGCCTGAGTGCATTATTGATACGCCAGTCAGCGGGCGTGTGGGCAGGTCCACGAATACTTGGCTTGCTCTTATAGCATCATCGGTCAAACTGCCGGCATCTTTTAGTCTGACATTTTTGTCTCTCTTTAATAAATGTATAAGTGAAACTTTTAGTGCGTATTCTAGGTTTTTTTGGTCTTTATTTAGTTTGCTATAAAGTTTATTTAAAACGTCTCCTGCGAGTAAGGACGGTAGATAGGCAGTTCTAATCGCCTCTGAGGCAGTGAGAAAGGTTTCGATTTTTTCAGATGGCCATATATCAAAACCTTTGAGGCCGATCTGATTGACCCAGGTTTTCATGTGGTCAGAAACTTTTGTTAATCCGCTCTTTCTTGTTGAGGTTTTGGTTTTTGTATCTGCTCCAGATAAGTTGATGTTTGTTGCAATAATATAGTATTGTGGTTTTCTGTAGGTCGAGTTTGGTCGGGTAAATTTGGCTAGCTCGCCTGAAAGTTGATCAATTAACCATGTGACATCACTGCCTCCACGAAGCTTTTCTTTAAACTTCGCTTGGACTACCAGATAACCATCCCACTTTTGAGCTTGATAGCCTTCTATTAAACCTTCATAAGAAAAATCCCGTGCCCCATCTGGGCCGGGAGGAAAGACATGGCCAGCGGGACCAAGTTTTTCCATTGCTAATGCTTTAACGATACCTTCAAAAGACGTGCTATTCAGTTTTTCCAGTGTGATTTCTTTCATGATGCATCCTGCTGGTTGGTTACCATATCGGGTTGATAGGATTGACACCGTTGTCCGTCGTTTGTGTTCACTAGTACCTAACGACAAGGGCCACTTATAGAAATACGTAAGCCTCTGATTTTCAATGACCTCCGGAGTCACTGGTAGCTATCGGTCAAATAGTAGACGTTCCCTAATGGTTATTTTAGCTCTTGGTGGAGAGCATCGAGAAGTGCGAAGGGAATTGCGAGCCAGGCCAGGTAGGAAGGGGGCCTATTTATGGTTTCCATGCTTACTCGCTGGGATGTCTAGGGTAACTGCCTTCCCCATATCCAGTATTATAGGTTGCGCTTGTTTGACTTTTTCTGCTGCCGCAGACGCGGCAATCACATCCGAAATAAGTCGGGCCGCCAAGCCCCAACCGTTGAGCCCTTCGTAGGAGTTTTTCACCGCATTATTCGCAACAACTATTGTATGTGTATAGCTCGCTTCTAGCTCGTTGATTTGTTGCGCTAGGGCTTCGATGATTTCATGTTGCGCGTCTGAAGCTGGTAGGGTTTGCAGTTTAGAGAGGTTGTTTTTGAGCGAGTTTATCTGGGATGGGGTGTCTTTCGACTCGCGTGATTCGCCGGATTCTCCAGCAGAGAGCGCATCAGTCAGTGTCTTTACGAAGTCGCCCATTTCATCTGCTCCGCCGCACAGGCGGTTGAAGATGCTCAGAAACTGCTTCACCACCGCATTGTCGTTGTAGTCGGGATACCGGATGTCATGATCGATTTCCGCCCACCCTTCTTCGAAGATGGTGCGGACCTGAAGTTCTGTATAAGTAGTTTCTTTATAGGGTGTGGTCTGGATTATGTAGTGCACAGACCGGTAGGCATCAGCGTGCTCCTGTACTGTAAAACCCTTGCCTTCCATAGCCGATTTCAAATCACCTTGCCGTATATAAGCAGTGGGCCCTTCTAGGATATTTAGCGTTTTCCTGATCTCGTCGTCAATAGAGAACATGCCGCTCTTATAAAGGTGTAGCGCTCTCAAGCCTACGAGGTCTTGAATTATCGAACGGTAGTTGGATGCATTAATATCTTTGTACTTCTCACTACCGGCCTCGTGCTTTCTAATTATTTTCGAAATTAGACGCTTCGCGTCTTTGATTCTCCATCGCACGGAGTGAACGAGTGGAATCTTCTGAATTGTTGAGGCCAAAAGTATAGCCGTGTCCTCTAATGCTGGAGTTTTTACTGTATGGTCGTCATATATTTCTGCAAGCGTAGCTATAGTTAGATTATATTGGGCAAGTTTTTCTGCGCAGGTGTTGTAAGTTTTAAAAAATTCCTTGCTGTCCTGTGGTCTCATAAAATCAACTTCCATTTTAGTCGGTTGCATTGCTTGGTAATGCAGCGTTGCTAGAGTTTTCGATTATTGACGAATGGCGCGCTTGCTGGCAAACAGTTTAAGCAATTTTGTGTCGTGCAAATTCATCACAATACCGTAGCATATGACCTTTGCACATTCACATGGATAGCTCCATATTTCGTGGTGGATTTCTTAGGAAATAATGGTAACTGAAAGGCAGCGATGGTCCGATTGTGTTGAAAAAATCCAGCTGGTTTCGATGGCTGAAAAGTACGCGCCTGAGAGCGAAATCCTTTCCTTCAGCAGAGGCTGCCTTGCTCGGACTTCACGTAGCCGCAAAAAAAGGGTGTTTCTATCCATCAATATTTGAGCAGTTTGGGTAAACCGGCTGTTTTCAACAGAATCGTCCGATAGCTGCCGATCAAGTCCGGCAGAGCTGAGTTATGTCGATAGCAGTTCTGGAGTTCAGACATATTCATAAGGGACATTCCTTAAAATGAGAACGGCGACAAAGCCCTAATCAGGTGCGCGTTTTGCGTCTGCCAGATTCAGAACCCGATCGGATATCCGACGGGGTGGAGCATAATTTTTGTGACCCTTTGCCGCCTGTAAGCCTTGGGATGACGTTCCGAAACAAACGCCTTCAGAACCGAATAATGTGGTGTGCAGGGCACTGCGAATGTCATGTTTTAGGAATTGATAATTCTGTAATTTTCTGTTTATAGAAAAGTCTGGAGACTTGAAAACCGCTGACTGCAGCTATCCTCGGGCCGATTCGATATTTGAGGTAAACACACACACGCAGTGGGTGGTACAGAAGTGGTACGAAGAATAGCCACCTTTCGTGCAGGTCACGTAGGACAGTGCCCGAACCAAGAGTGGGCCCAGTCCATCATGGGAGCGACGCTGAAGCGGCGGGAGGGTTCAGGGGGCGTAGTGCGAACATTGTTGAGAGCTTCGGGCGACATGGTGTTCAACGTATCTGTACCAATTCTGGACGGTGTCAGTCGGCGCTGATCACGGCGTGATGAGGGGGGGAGTTTACCAGAGTAGGAGGGGCAGAACCGACGGCGTCATAATGAAGCAACTCGCCATTGATGATGAGTTTCAGCTGGATACGGCTGCCATGCTAAGTCGCTAGTGCTTCAAGAGGGCGCTCTCGTGTTTTGGTACGACTCCGCCGTGTTGTAATTCTGTCTGAAGGGCCGTATTGCGCGGCAGCCTATTTATGGTGCTTGCCGCAGTCACTGAGGCGCGCTGTATCCCGCGACTACAAGCAATCTGTATCTATCAGCCATTCCTTCAGGCTGATACGGTTTGCATCCCTCCTGTTTTGAGCCAGCCATGATCGAACTCAGCGCTTTCCCATTCGGTACAACCGACTGGTCGACAATCGAACCCGTAGAACATGCCGGTGAAACCGGTACTGCTTATTGGCGCACCTGTGAGTTTGGTTCGGTTCGCGTTCGTATGGTGGAATACAGCCCCGGCTATCTTGCTGATCACTGGTGTTGGAGAGGCCATATCCTGCTGTGTCTGGAGGGTGAGTTGCACACTGAACTGGAGGATGGTCGACAGTTCATCCTCACTGCCGGTATGAGCTACCAAGTGAGCAATGACGCCGAGGGGCATCGGTCATTTACCACTACCGGTGCCAAGTTGTTTGTGGTGGACTGAAGCGCTTTAAACATCACCCATGTCTCGTTGCAGGATCTTATTGATGCCATTTGGTTTTCATAAAATGCATGCCAATGGCGATGACTTCGTCATTGTGGATACACGAAACGCTGCCAATCCGTTTACCAGTGCCATCGCTCGGCGATTGGGCGACCGTAACCGAGGTCTGGGTTTCAATCAGCTTGCGGTGCTGCTGGATTGCGATGATGCGGCGGCGCGCTTGATATTCTGGAACGCGGACGGCTCTGCGCTGGATGCATGCGGAAGCGCGACGCGCGGTGTTGCGGATCTGTTGATGCGTGAAGCGGATGTGACGTCGGTAACGTTAAGGACTAATCGTGGCTTGTTGGCGTGCGAGCGAACGTCGACCGGCGATATTGCGGTCGACATGGGCAAGCCGCTATTTGGCTGGGCAGATATTCCGCTGGCCGTGGAGCTGGACTCGGTTGTTTTACCATTGGCCGGTCGTCCGACAGCCTGCAGCATGGGCAATCCGCACTGTACCTATTTTGTCGATGATCTGGCCGATGTTGATATCGCAAAAATAGGCCCGGCGCTTGAAATCAATGACTTGTTTCCGCTCAAGACGAACGTGCATTTCGTCCAGATTATGAGCCGCAAGCATATCCGCTTGCGTATCTGGGAGCGGGGCGGTGGCATTCCCCTCGGTTCGGGCTCCTGCGCGTGTGGTGCTGCCGTCAACGGTATACGCCGTGGTCTGCTGGACAATACGGTCGAGGTTGAGTGTGATGGCGGAACCGTGACGGTTCGCTGGGATGGGATGGGGCCGGTATTTCTCATCGGGTCGGTAGAGAGTGTTGCGTCGGGATTGATCGCTGACCGTTTGTTGGAGCTGTAGTCTGAGAAACATTCACTTGTAGGAGCTACCGAAGGTTGAGATAGCGTTAATGCTTCGCAGCCTTCGGCAACTCCTCAAGAAATGCATTCAACGCAATGACGGCGTTTTTACTTGTCAGGAAATGGCAACGACAGAAGCCACTGACTGAACGCGTTCAGCGATGGCAGATGCTGATACCGGGTCGCGTAGACAAGGTAATAACTGCGGCCGCTGTCCATCGCGTCAAACAGTGCAACGAGCTCACCACTCTTGAGTTCGTCCTGGACCAGGATTTCCGGTACCAGCCCGATTCCGATGCCTGCCGATACCGCCTGAATAAGATGTGCAGTGAGTTCGAAACTAGGGCCGGATCTCATGTTTCGATGATCAACGTCATAACTGTCAAACCAGTCAGACCACGCGCTGGGCCGCGACACAACGTTGAGCAGTGCATGCTCTGCAACGCTGGCGGGCGTCATTGCCTCGTAGTCGGGCAGTGCTGCAGGGCTGGCAACGACCACGAGTTTTTCGCTGAGCAGCTTGTGCGAGACATAACCAGGCCACTCCCCTAAACCTACACAGATGATTGCGTCCATGTCGTGCGTGGTGGGCTGAGTTTCTGCCTGGATAATCCTTGAGTGGATGTGCACCAGTATTCCAGGGTGCTTCGCATAGAACTCATGCATGCGCGGCAGCAGCCACTTTGAGCCCAGCGTCGGCAGCACCGCCAGATTCAAAGGTCCACCTTCATTTTTGTACGAAATGGTCTGCAGTGTTGCGCTACGAATACGCCCCAGAGCGGCGGCCAGTTCATGCTGATAAAGCGCCCCGGCGGCCGTCAGTTCGATCTTGCGTCCGTCACGTCTGAACAGCTCGACTTCAAGTTGGGCTTCGAGCGTTTGCACCTGCCGACTGACCGCGCTCTGGGTCAGCGTCAATTCTTCCGCGGCTTTGGTGAAGCTGCCATGCCGGGCTGCGGCTTCGAAAGCAATCAGCAACGACATCGATGGGGTCAGTCTTCTAGGGTTCATTCATAAAGCTCATGCAAAATCAGCAGGATTTACGCTTGTGACAAAGGCTGAGAGGCGTAAAAATTAAAAAAAATAGAATCTGATGCTCTGCGCCCGTCAAGCCGAGCATACGCAACGTGAATGCATAGATTAGCTTCTTGGCCTGTAGGAATTCCATATGATCGCCCGTTTGTCCCCGGCAGTTGCCCAAAGTACGACGTATGAAGCCTTTCTCGATGCCCTCGGGGCGGCGGGCTTTCGCGGGGAGATTGCGCGTGATTATGGCGGCCGGACCGTGTTGGCAACGGACAACTCGATTTATCAACGGCTGCCCCAGGCCGCGGTGTTTCCGCTGGATGAGCAGGACGTTGCGATTGTTTCGCGGCTTGTCGCCAAGCCTGAACACAGTTCGGTAGTGCTCACGCCTCGTGGCGGCGGTACAGGCACCAACGGCCAATCGCTGACGGATGGTGTGGTCGTCGACCTGTCACGGCACTTGAACAATATCCTTGAGATCAACGTCGAAGAGCGCTGGGTCAGGGTCCAGAGCGGTGTGGTCAAGGATCAGCTCAACGCTGCGCTCAAACCTCACGGGCTGTTTTTCGCGCCGGAGCTTTCAACCTCGAATCGAGCCACCATTGGCGGCATGATCAACACCGATGCGAGCGGGCAGGGCAGTTGCACCTATGGCAAGACCCGCGATCATGTGCTCGAGTTGTCCACGGTGATGCTGGGTGGCAGTCGCCTCGATAGCCTGCCGATCGACACCGAACAGTTACAGGCGCTGGTCAGCCGGACTGACCGCGTTGGCGAGGCGTATCGCTGTGCGCTGGACATCGTCGAGACCCAGGCCGAACTGATCGAAAGCACGTTCCCGAAACTCAACCGCTGCTTGACCGGATACGATCTGGCGCACCTGCGCGAGGCGGACGGGCGTTTTAACCTAAATAGCGTTCTTTGCGGTTCCGAAGGCTCGCTCGGCTTTATCGTTGAAGCCAAACTCAACGTCCTGCCTATCCCCAAATATTCGATTCTGGTGAATGTGCGTTACGCCGGTTTCATGGATGCGTTGCGCGACGCCAAAGCCTTGATGGAAATGAAGCCGCTGTCCATCGAGACCGTGGATTCGAAAGTGCTGATGCTGGCGATGAAAGATATCGTCTGGCATGGCGTCGCAGAGTACTTCCCGGAAAATCCCGATACGCCAACCCTGGGCATCAACATCATCGAGTTCAGCGGTGATGACGAAGAGGTCGTCCAGCAAAAAGTCCACGACTTCGTCTTGCACTTGCAGCGTGACACATCTGTTGTGCGCCTGGGCCACACCCTCGCAATAGGCGCTGATGCGCTCAAACGTATTTACGCCATGCGTAAACGAGCGGTGGGCTTGCTCGGTAACGTCAAAGGGGAGGCCCGGCCGCAGCCTTTCGTTGAGGACACTGCTGTGCCGCCTGAAAATCTCGCAGATTTCATTCAGGAGTTCCGGGCGCTGCTGGACAGCCACAACCTGCAATACGGGATGTTTGGTCATGTCGATGCGGGCGTGCTGCACGTTCGGCCGATTCTGGACATGAAGGATCCGGTTCAAGCAGCCCTGATCCGGCCGATCTCCGATGCTGTCGCGGCACTGACGCAAAAACATGGCGGCCTATTGTGGGGCGAGCATGGCAAGGGATTGAGGTCGCAATATGTCCCTGACTATTTCGGTGAGCTTTACCCTGCATTGCAAGCACTCAAGGCGGCGTTCGATCCGCACAACCAGCTCAATCCAGGCAAGATCGCGACCCCCGCAACGGTGCCGGCCGCAAAATTGACGTTGGTGGACGAAGTCCGATTGCGTGGCGAGTTGGACCGCACGATTGATGAGCGTGTCTGGCAGAGCTATGACGCCGCGCTTCACTGCAACGGCAATGGCGCGTGCTACAACTTCGACCCTGATGACGCCATGTGTCCGTCCTGGAAGGCCACCCGCAATCGTATTCATTCGCCCAAGGGGCGCGCTTCGCTGCTCCGCGAATGGCTGCGCTTGCAGGGCGCGCAGGGCGTTGATGTACTGGCGGCGGCCTCGGGCGCGACGCAGAACATCGCCCGGCGAGCGATCAATACCGTCCGGCAAAAGCTCGGGCAGGACGATTTTTCCCATGAGGTTTATGACGCGATGGCGGGTTGCCTGGCGTGTAAATCCTGCGCCGGGCAATGCCCTGTGAAGGTGAACGTGCCCGAGTTTCGCTCGCGCTTTCTTGAGCTTTATCACACCCGGTATCTGCGCCCCCTCAAGGACTACTTGATCGGTTCTCTGGAATACACCGTTCCTTACATCGCCAGGATGCCGCGACTCTACAATTTCGCCATGAGTGCTCGCCCGGTTCGCTGGGGCCTTGAGCGCATCGCGGGAATGGTCGACAGCCCATTGCTCAGCCTGATGGACTTCACCGCAGTGTGCCGACGCTGGAACGTAGAAGTGGCGACCCCTCAGCGTCTCGTCATGCTGTCGGACGCACAGCGGGCGAAAAGTGTGATTCTCGTTCAGGACGCGTTTACCCGGTTCTTCGAAACCCCGTTACTGGCTGACTGGGTAGAGCTGATCTCAAGGCTTGGCTACAAGGTTTATCTGGCACCCTATGCACCCAATGGCAAGCCGCTTCAAGTGCAGGGTTTTCTCAAAGCGTTTGAAAAGGCCGCCAGCTTCAATGGCCAGTCGCTTTTCAATCTTCAGCAGTACGACGTGCCATTGGTGGGGCTGGACCCAGCCATGACCCTGGTTTACCGACAGGAATACGCCAAGACGCTGGAGGCCGACAAGGCGCCGTCGGTGCTGCTGGCGCAAGAGTGGCTGATCAATGCGCTGCCGCAGAGCGAGGCATTGAAGGAGGCTGAGCCTTATCATTTCCTCCCGCACTGCACGGAAAAAACCAATGAGCCGGGCAGCATCGGCATGTGGCAAAAGATTTTTGAGCGAGCAGGGTTAAAGCTCCAGGTTCAGGCCAGCGGCTGTTGCGGGATGTCGGGGACTTACGGGCACGAAACACGAAACGCCGCCACGTCGGACATCATCTACGGTCAATCCTGGAAACTGTTGATCCAGAAGTTCAACCAGTCCGGGCGGGTCGTTGCTGACGGTTATTCCTGCCGCAGTCAGGTCAAGCGCCAAGAGGGGGCAACGGTGCTTCATCCGTTGCAGGTTTTGTTGGCGCGCTTGAGGGAAGTCTAAGCGCAAACCGACACCTTTCAAGCCAAAAGAAATACTCCTGATTGAACCTGGCCCTGTAGGAACACACCGAGGTTACGAGTGCCAGCGATGGCGGAATGTCAGACAAACCGCTATCGCTGAACTCGTAACCTCGGTGAGTTCCTACAGGTTAATTGTTGCTGTGTGACGGCGCGGCGTCAAAACAGGATCGCCCCCGCCACATCAGGCTTCAGCCGTCATTCAGCGTACAACGGGTAATCCACATAGCCCTCGGCATTGCCGCCATACACGGTGGCTGGATTGATCGGATTCAAGGGCCAGTCATTGGCGATACGGGCTGGCAGGTCCGGGTTGGCAATGAACGGGCGACCAAACGCAACAAGGTCTGCCAATCCTGAGTCCAGCAGCGCTGAGCCGCTTTGCGCTGTGTATTTGCCGGCATACATGATGGCTCCGCTGAAGGTGCTTCTCACGTCACGACGAAACGCTTCAGGCATGGCTGGCGCGTTATCCCAGTCAGCTTCGGCGATGGACAGATAAGCGATACCAGCGTTTTCCAGAATCTTGATGGCTTCGATGTACGTGGCGTGCGGATCTTCCTCCACCAGACCCAGATAAGTACGGTCTTCATCCGTAGTCGTGAACAGAGGGGCAAAACGTACGCCGACCCTCTCTTTGCCAATGCACTCGGCAACACCGGCGACAATTTCACGCAGGAAGCGCAGGCGATTATCCAGTGAGCCGCCGTATTGATCTTCGCGGTGATTGCTGTGAGCCGAGATGAACTGGTTGACCAGATAGCCATTGGCGCAGTGCAATTCGATGCCGTCGAAACCGGCTTCGATAGCATTGCGTGCGGCTTGAATATAGAGCTGAACAAGCTCTTGCACTTCATCAGTGGTCAGTGCCCTTGGCACAGAAGGTTTGACCAGTTCGCCAGCACCGGGCGCGGTTTCGATAAACACGCTCACCTGATCCGCCGCGATGGCAGACGCCGATACGGGGGCGTCGCCATTTGGTTGCAGTGCGGTATGAGACACCCGACCGACATGCCACAGCTGGGCGAAGATGACGCCGCCTTCGGCATGCACCGCTTCGGTGACTTTACGCCAGCCAGCGACTTGCTCGGGTGTGTAGATACCTGGGGTCCAGGCGTAGCCCTGACCGCGCGGCTCGATTTGCGTACCTTCGGTAACCAGAAACCCGGCACCTGCGCGCTGGCTGTAGTACTGCGCCATTAGCTCGTTGGCGACGTTGCCGGGCTGGGTGCTGCGTTGCCGGGTGAGGGGCGGCAGGACGATACGGTTTTTGAGGGTGTGATGGCCCAGTTGGGTCGGGGTGAAGAAATTGCTGTTCTTTACTGAGTTGCTCATTGATCTGCCTTGGTCGACGTTAAATGTCCAATTTTTATTAGACCAGTCGACTAATTGTCGTTTAAAAATAATGGACGCTTTGCCGTTCGGCTTGGCGTCCACTGTAATCGTGTCGCAGGGCGTGGAAGTGAGGGATCAGCCCAGTTTTTTCAGTAACGATTTAGCCACTGCTGCCGAGCTGGCAGGGTTCTGGCCTGTGACCAGTTGACCGTCTTCAACAACATAAACCTGCCAGTCGCCAAGCTTGGAGTAGTCCCCGCCCAGACGCTGGAATTCGTCTTCGATCAAGAAAGGCACTACGTCAGTCAGGCCAACGGCTTCTTCTTCCGAGTTGGTAAAACCAGTCACTTTGCGGCCACTGACCAACGGCTCGCCGTCTGCGCCTTTGACATTAATCAGGACGCCAGGTGCGTGGCAGACAAAGCCGTGAGGTTTGTTGCTGCGATCAAAGGCTTCGATCAGCGCAATCGAATCCTTGTCTACAGCCAGATCCCACAGTGGACCGTGGCCACCTGGATAGAAGACGGCGTCGAAATCTTCAGCGCGGACACCTGACAGCAGTCCGGTGTTGGCGAGTACGCGCTGAGCATCAGCATCTTTGCGGAAGCGATCTGTCTCGGCGGTTTGCGCATCCGGCTCGTCACTTTTTGGATCAAGCGGTGGCTGGCCACCGGCTGGCGAGACGACGGTAATCTCGGCACCGGCATCCTTGAATGCGAAGTAGGGGGCCGCAAACTCTTCTAGCCAGAAGCCGGTTTTTTTGCCGGTATTACCCAATTGATCGTGCGAAGTCAGAACCATCAGAATTTTCATAAGGTGTTCCTCGAAGGTGAAGGGGTGGCAATGAAGAGAAGCGACGCCGAGGCTAAACCGTCAGCGCTTCAGGTCACCGATGGGACAAAGCTTAGACTCGGAATAGACCAGTCGTCTAGAGTTTTTTTCAATGCGTTTGCTCAGGGTTGGTCAAGGATCCGGCTAAATGGTTCAAACAATAGACGACTGGTCTAATTTTTGATATTTTCCGTTTCATGAAACCGACCTACGACGACACTCGCCAGCATTTACTCGACACCGGCCACCGCATGATGGCCGGGAAGGGCTTCACTAGCGTGGGCCTCAGCGAACTCCTACAAGTAGCGGGCGTGCCCAAAGGCTCGTTCTACCACTACTTCAAATCCAAGGAGCAGTACGGGCAAGCCTTGCTGGAAGATTACTTCGCTGGCTATCTCGCTGACATGGACAGACGCCTGGCCTTGCCAGGGTTGACGCCTCGCGAGCGGCTTATGGATTACTGGCTTGGATGGCAGCAGCGTTGCGTCGAGCCGTTCAGCGGCAATGAGTGCCTGGTGGTCAAGTTAAGCGCCGAAGTAGCGGACTTGTCCGAGTCGATGCGTATCACCTTGCGTGACGGTGCCGAGCAAATCGTGCTGCGGCTCACTGCGTGTATCAGGCAAGGCCAGACCGAAGGTTGTCTGCCGGGGCAAGATGCCCAACAGTTGGCGGAAACGCTGTATCAGATGTGGTTGGGCGCCAGCTTGCTGAACAAGCTGCAACGTGATGGTCGGCCTCTGCAGATGTCTATGAAGACGACCAGGCAGCTGCTGGGCGTTCCAGACAGCGTTTGATTTTGGCTGCAGTAGTTTTCTTGTGGCTGTGAAATTGTTGGTCTGCAGGAACTAGAAACCTGGCCCTTATTTCTAGTTGCCCCCCGATCCTGTGGGCGCTCACCGAGGTTACGAGACCAGCGATCACGGTTTGTCTGACACTCCGCCATCGCTGGCCTCGTAACCTCGGTGAGTTCCTACGGGGATCCGGCTTGTGATTTAACTTGGCCTCAGATAGTGCTCGTCTGCAGTTTTGAGGTCTCCACCCGGCTCGGAGCATCCGCAGCCACAGACCGCTGTTGCAGCCAGTAACCGACACTCGCTGACAGCCACATGGCGTAAGTCATCAATTCGATCCCTTCTTCCACAGCAGTCTTGGCCAGTCGAGCGTAGCCGTCATCCAGAATCAGATGCCAAAGCGCTCCCATACCAAATACCCTGGAAAACACCAACACGCACAAGCCGGTTGATATCGTCCCGAAAGCAGGTGTTCGGGTGAAGGCTGCCAACGCACGCAAAGTGTCTTGGCGATTCGCTGGTTTGAAGGCAATGGTCAACGACGTAATAGCGATCAGCAGAAATGGCCAACACCAGGCGCTGTGGCTGATGGGGTCGAAAAGGCCATCCAGCTCCCTTATCAACAAACAGGCGAAGAAGCCTGCAACCAAGTTGTTGAAGCCTTTCTGTCCATCGCTTGCAGGTGACAACCAGAAGAGCAGGGCGCAGGCGAAAAGCAGCAGTTCCTGAGTGATTTCGGTAAATGAAACCTCTAGAAGTTGCGTATCAAATACGGCGATGTCCAGCCAGATCATCCCGAAAATGATGCCCGTCAGTACAAGCTTGAGCAGGAACATGAGCGAAGCATTTTTTAAATCTTTAAAAATGAGGGGCAAAACAAAAGCTCCAGACTTGCGAGACAACTTGATAGTTGCGGTTCGCAAGGGGACGCTATTTCATTAATAATTTCAAATGCTTCCGTTGATTATCGGAATTGATGAAATTCATACCCCGATTAAACGCTTAACCTGTAAAGCCAGCTTGTAGGTGAGTTGGCGAAACTGACACACCGCTTCGCGACCACCTATAGGGATTAGGGTTGTCATGGGGTTCTGTAGGCGCTGCCGAAGGCTGCAATGGTGCTGTGTCAGTTTGGTGCTGGCGCCTTAGACTCTATTGGTCAGCTTATGCATCATGAAGCGATGATCCGCCGAGAACAATCGGCGGTAGGTCAGCAATACCGCACACACCGTACCCAATGCCGAGGACGCGGCGATCAGGAACATGATCACGATCTGGTAACGCACGGCTTCGATGGGTGATTGTCCCGCCAGAACCTGCCCCGTCATCATGCCCGGCAAACTGACAATACCCACCACACTCATCTGATTCAGCGTCGGCGTCATGCCTGCCCGAACGGCTTGTCGTGCCGCCATTTGCGCCGCTTCCCAGCGTGAGCCGCCCAATGCCAGGATCATCTCCACGGTGCTGCGTCCCGATGACAGTTCCTGCATCATGCGCTCGATGCCCAGAGATACGCCGGTGAGAGTGTTGCCCAGGATCATTCCCAGAATCGGAATGGCGTACTGCGGTTCGTACCATGGCCGAATCTGGATGACCAGCAGCAGGCCAATCGCGGTCACCAGCCACGAGCTGCCCCATACTGAAACGATGCTGTCCACACTCCGCCCGGCATAGGTCCGCTTGCCTCGTCCGGCCGCTGAAACCCCCGCAATAAGCGTCATCAGGCACATCAGCGGCAGGACGACATACCAGTAGGCAAACTCGAATACCCAGCCGAGGATGTATCCGATAGCAAGCAGTTGAACGACCGTGCGGATCGAGGCCCAGATCAGTTGGCGTTCAAGCCCCAGTTTCATACCCAGAGACAACGCACCGTTGATCAGGATCAGGCACGCGGCGATGGCGATGTCCGCTGCGGACAAGCTTTGATAATTCATGGGTTACCCATCGCGCTAAGCACACCAGCGTGCATTTCAAGTCTGATATTGCTCATCCGCTGCGCCTGGTCGAGATCGTGTGATACCCAGATGTAGGCGCGCGTCTGCGCTGGCACATTGGTGAACCAGGTATTGACCAGTACTTCAACGTCTCGGGACGATTGAGGGTCAAGCGCGGCCGTAGGTTCGTCGAGCAGGATCACTTCGGGGTCTAGCTGAAGGGTTCGAATCAGCGCAACTACCTGTGCCTCACCTCCGGAAAGATCGTCCGCCGCTTTAAGCAGGAAGCTCTCTGGCTTTCCAGCCTGACGTAAAAGATCTTTGACCTTCTCTGCATCGAACTTCTGCTGTCTGAAGACATTCAGGCTGTAGGGGAAACGAAGGTTGTCTTCAACGCTGCCATCCATCAGCGATGGACGTTGGGCGATGTAGCAAACCCGGCTGCGGTATCCGGGGATTTGCGCGGCTACAACGGGTTGGTCGTGCCAGAGCACTTCACCTGAACCGGGCGCATCCAGTAACGCCAGTGTACGTAAGAACACACTTTTGCCTGAGCCTGACGAGCCGGTTATCGCCACTCGGTCGCCGCCGTTCAAAGTGAAATTCACGGGATGGAGCAGTGCAGTAACTCCGTTCTGACCCTGGCGACTGAGTGCACAGGCTTCGATCAGTTTGGCGCCGTGAGGGTTCGGCAAGGCAGGGGAAGACAAAGACAAACTCCAGATACATCACGTTAACGATCAAGTTTGCTGTTGCTTCGGGCTGAAACACAAGCAGCGTCGCTCCTTAGCGCGGCCCCTGCAGTTTGTAGCCCATGCCATGAACGGTATGTAACAAAGGGATATCGAACGGTTTATCGATGGTTTTGCGCAGCACATACAAGCTGGTGCGCAGGCTGTCGGAGTCAGGTGTATTGCTGCCCCAGACGGCTTGCTCGAACTCTTTGCGTTTGACCACCATCGGGCTTTTGCGCATCAACAATTCGAGAAGTACCATGTTGGTGGGGTTGAGCTTGAGCAATACTGCGCCTCGCCGGACTTCCAGCGAGTCCAGGTCATAGGTCAGGTCATGGATCTTGAGTACGTTTTTCTTCAGGCCGGTTGAGCGCCACGTGACCGCCTCTACCCGGGCATACAACTCTGAAAGCGCGAAAGGTTTGACGATGTAGTCGTCGGCGCCGACGTGGAAACCGGTCAAACGATCTTCCAGTTGATCGCGGGCAGTCAGCATCAGAACCGGAACCTGCTGCCGGGCGTCCTCGCGCAGCTTTCGACAGAGCATATTGCCGTCCATGCCGGGCAGCATCAGGTCGAGAATGATCGCGTCGAAATTGCCCGTGGTTGCCAGATGCAGCCCCGTCAATCCATCGAGCGCTCCAACGACTTCGCAGCCCTTGAGCGTGAAGTACTCTGAGACGTTGGCAAGAATATCTTTGTGGTCTTCGATAACAAGTATGCGCATCGGGCTCACATTATTGTGTGGTCCACCGGGACTGGCGTGTTTCTGTCCCGGACATGACGTTTCTTATTTGTTGGCCAATACGCCGTCGGCAGTACCGTTTCTGCAACCGGCAAACATATCCAGCGACGGGTCGTAAACGTGAGTATGCACCTTCAACAGACCCAGCATTGAATGGAACAGGTTGTCCTGGCTCAAGGACGCGTTACGGGTCTGTTGCAGGCATCCCGTATCGAGGGCAAATGACCGCTGATAGCTATCAGAAAACCAGACCATCATCGGCACATGTTTTTGTTGGTCCGGGGCGAGCATGTAAGGCGTGCCGTGCAAGAACAGGTTGTATTCGCCCAGTGACTCACCATGGTCGGAAAGGTAAATCATCGCGGTGTCTACACTGGCCTGGTTACGACGCAGGATATCTATCAGGCTGGCCAATACATGATCGGTGTAGAGCAGGGTATTGTCATAGCCGTTCACGATACTTTCCCGACTGCACTTATCCAGCGCATTGCTTTCACAGACGGGGGTGAATTTCTCAAATTCCTTCGGATATCGTTTGAAGTATTCCGGGCCGTGGCTACCCATTTGATGCAGTACCAGCACCGTGTCTTTGTCCAGGTGCTCAATGAAATTCTGCAGCTCCTGTAGCAGGATTTCATCCCTGCACTCACTGTTGGCGCACAGGCCAGGGTCTTTCAGGTTGCTGACATCCTGCAGCGTGACGCGGTCGCAGGTGCCTTTGCAGCCAGACTGGTTGTCACGCCAGATCACGTCTATTCCGGCACGCTTGAGCACATCCAGCAGACCTTCCTCGGTTTTGGCTGTGGAGGCGTCGTAGTTCTTGCGCCCCATATTGGAAAACATGCACGGTACCGACACGGCTGTTTCAGTCCCGCAGGAGTGAACGTCCGTGAAGGCGATCACGCCTTGTTCTGCTCGCATCTGCGGAGTCGTATCCCGGTTATAACCGAGGATGCCGAAGTTCTCGGCGCGGGCACTTTCACCCACGACCAATACAGTAAGAGATTTGCGTGGCCGCTCTGCCCAGGCACTGTCCCGTGTGGCGTCTTCGCCCACTTTCATAAAGGGTTTTTGTGCGGTAACGACTTGTTCACGCAGGTAACCAATCGAGGCGCCGATGTAATTACTGGGCACGACCATCAAGCGTAACTCGTGATGGTTGCGAAACAGCGATGACAATCCTTGATAGTTGAGTAATGCGACGCCGCCGATAACAGCAGCACAGCCGATACTGACCAGTGTCTTGCTGATGAGCTCGCGGGGCATCGGGCGATGGTTAATGGGTGTTTTCCACAACAGGAACGACGGCAACAGCCCGAGCAATAAAATGTAAACGAACAGTTTAGGTGAAAGTAAATCCCACACCTCAGTTGCGTTGGTCTCAGCGAAGTTTCGTAACATGCCAGCGTCGATCAGTACTCCGTAACGGCTCATGAAATAAGCAACGCCCGCGCTGATCATGAATAAGGCGATTAACAGCGGTTTAAATGTTTTACGAAACGCCAGTAACGTGAGCGTGATGTTGAACACACCAAACAACATGATGCCGAACGCCAAACGCAGCATTGCGTTATGGTCGGTGATGCTCACGAGGTGCTGCCACAGGGTGCTGTTGAATCCGAGCAACAAGAAGGCGCTGGCGAGCAGCGTCGCAACTTCTGGCCGGAGGGGTTTAATTTTAAACATGTGATTGCGCTTCACTTAATTAGGGAGGGCTCTCGGCTGGCTGAGCAGGCGTCTCCAATGGCGCAGACTCTAGGCAGGGAATCATCAAATTTTTGTGAAAAGCATGCCAATAAAAAGTGGGCGGCGGCATAGAACTTAATGCTAATTGTTAGCAACTGAACGGCGGCTGAATAACCGCTTTTTTGCGCACTGTTTGCGACTTATTTTTCACATTGTTTTCACTGCTCTCCCACGTCGCTCAATTTAGGGTGCTGCTCATTGTGCGGCGAACTTAAAGGACATAACGTCTGAGGTTGCCGTGAGGTTTTTTTGCGGGAGCGATGGCGTGAGCACTACCTTGATCAATGAAACAGTTATTCCCGTTAAAAACTCTTTCGTCTCAATGTTCAGCCGCCGTTCAGTCATCGCCATAGCAGTGACTATTTTCGCCGTGGTATTAATAACCTGGTTTTGCCGTGCCACCCCGGTTGTGGATCTAAGTGTCAATAACAACTTTAATAATTCGAAATTGTATGAGCGCTGGATTCGGGGAGATGTGGTGGTCATGGTCCGACATGCAGAACGCTGTGATCGCTCTGCCAACCCATGCCTTGGCAGTGTTGACGGGATTACTGTGAGAGGCAGTCAGGCAGCGCGTGCAGTTGGCGTCGGCTTGCAGCAAATGGGTCTTGAGAACTCTCAGACCATTGCCAGCCCGCTCACCCGCACCCGCCAGACTGCTGACTTTATTCTGGGCCGGGTCGTGCCAACTCAAAGCTGGGTCAGCGATTGTACTAGTGGTTTCAGAGACTCGGTTCTGGCACACAAAAAGCCTGCACAGAACCTGGTGCTGATTACTCACAGCGGTTGCATCGATCAGTTCGAGCGCAAGATGGGGGTGCGTGCCGGGGACCGTTCCAGTGATTACGCCCAGGCTGTGTTCGTTAACGTGGACGGTAAGCACGCTCCGAGCATCATCGGCTCAATGGACGCAACGCAGTGGAAAAACATGACCATCGGGCAGGTGAATTGATGAAGGCCTTGAGTGCTCGATCCGGTTTCTATTCCCGTTACCTGGGCTTGCCCTTGTTGTTGGCGTTGCTCACCTTTCTGGCTTTTGATCTGACGGATCTCGACCGGCTGTTCAGTAACCTGTTCTACGACCCTGCCGCAGGGGTTTTTCCCATCGGCCAAAGTCATTTTTTTGAAAAGGTGACTCACAAGTGGTCGCGGATCATTCCTGACTGGACGGGTGAGCTGGCAATCGTTGGTGCTTTGCTGTCGTTCATCTGGCCCTGCGTTGAGCGGTACCGTCAAACACTGCCTGGCCGATTGATCGCCGGCTCGCGAGTCGCAAGCCCGCTGAGGTTCCTGCAGCGCCATCGTGTGGATTTCTTTTTCGTCATCGTCGCCTTTGCGCTGAGTACCGGCCTGATTCATTACCTTAAAAGCCACACCAGTATTTATTGCCCTGTGGAAACAACGCTGTATGGCGGGAAAGAATTACATCAGGAATGGTTCGAGAACTTCACGTTCTGGCGTGAAGCGGGCGCTGGCCGTTGCTGGCCAGGAGGGCATGCCTCCAGCGCCTTCAGCCTGTTCGCCCTATATTTCGTAGCACGACGCTACCGTTGGCAGCACTCCAGGCTGTTGCTGGCTGGCGTGATTCTGTTGGGCCTCGTGTATGGCACGACGCGGGTTTTGCAGGGTTGGCACTACCTGTCACATACATTCTGGGCGGGCATTTTTGTCTGGCTGAGCACGTTCCTCGTGGCGCTGTTTTTCTATGGCCGCTCGGCATTGCAACAGCCGATCCGCATCAAATCAGAGCCTCAACTTGAACCGGCATCAATCAATCCGGCGCCTCATCACATAACAAGCACTGCATCTGTCATCCAATAACGGAACCTGTCCATGGCTATTGCACTACCACTTCGCGCATCGCGGCCTTTCAATTTTCGCCTCGCTCTTGGCATTCCGATCGTGTTGATGGGCTTGATGCTGCTGCTCGACCCGACTGCTCTGGATTTCTCCATCGCCCGGATGTTCTATGTGCCGGGAGAGGGTTTTATCGGACGTAGAAGTTACTGGCTGGAAGACATCCTGCATGACCGCGTTAAACAGGCGGTGATAGTGCTGTTTGTTCTACTGACGATTGCTTACCTGAGCAGCTGGTTTTCGTCGAAGCTCGCTGAGTGGCGTCGTCCATTGGGCTACACGGTTCTGGCGATGGCGTTGACCACTGCAATTGTTACTCCGCTCAAAGTGGTGACAGCAGTGCAATGCCCTTGGAGCCTGAGCGATTTCGGCGGCAGTGAGACTTACACGCCGCTGCTCAGCCACCGTCCGGAGACCTTGAAGCCCGGCCTCTGCTGGCCGGGCGGTCATGCGTCTACCGGTTTCTCGTTATTGGCCTTGTTCTTTGCCTTGCGTGACCGCCATCTGAAAGGGGCGCGAGTCGCCTTGGGGGTTGCTCTGGGGTTGGGGGTGATTTTATCGGTAGGCCGGATGATGCAGGGGGCTCATTTCCTTTCCCATAACATCTGGACCTTACTCTTTGACTGGGTGATTTGTGTGCTCTGCTACCGCTGGATTCTCTACCGTCCGCAAGCACAGACATCGCTCAACCCTGGCTCTATAGAAGCGGCAGGCGGGAAGGGCTGAACATGAAGCTTATGCGAGTCTCGGGTGGACGTGCCGTTGCGGCGTCGTTGTTGCTGTCTGTCGCTGTGCTGGCAGGCTGTGAAAGCACCCGCGAGCGACTGCTTGCTCAGGGGTATCCCGCGCCCTATGCCAGTGGCTTTGAAGACGGCTGCGGCAGTGGTCGGCAAGCTGCCGGAGCCCTCGGCGAGTTTCGCAAGAACGTGTCCGTCTACCTGGAGGATCGCAAGTACGCCACGGGCTGGGATGATGGCTTCCGCCAGTGTCAGGCCAGTACCACCAGCGACTTCCAGCGCCATGTCGGCATCGACAGCCAGGCCGACCGGGACTGGCAGCACAGTAAGGACCAGGCGTGGAGCAGAGCGATCAGGCATTGAGGTCTCGCACGTAGAAAGGCTTGCGCGAGCGCGATCCTGATATTCGACAGAGTGATGGCTATTAAGTATCGTGCGCGCTTTTCCATGCCTGTCTGTATCAAGGATGAAACCATGCTGACGCCTCGTTTCCGTTTCTTTCGCTCCTTCGCGACGCTCGCATTGCTACCCGCCGTGCTGGCGGGCTGCAGTTTTCATGGCACCTACCCTGACGCCACAGCGCCTGATGCCGCCAGATTGCGATTCGTCGCCAACACCGAAAATGCCACGCTGGATTACTTCGACGGCGAGCATTGCACGGGGCAGAACACCGGGTTGCTTAATAATCTGTTCTCACGCGACACCGACCGCCGGGTGGGCATGAGCTTCGCGCCGCCCGCGGATGCGAAGGGCTATCTGGAGGTCAAGCTCGCGCCAGGCAAAGAGGCATACCTGCGGGTCAATACACTGGGTAGTTATTCGGTCTGTGGGGCGAGCTTCAATGTGATCCCCGAAGCCAATGCCGAGTATGAACTGACTTTCAAATCCATAGGCAGGCAGTGCTCTACGCTGCTGGAGCAAGTTAAAAGCGTCGGTGGCAAGGTGGTTCGCACGCCCGTGATGCTGGAAGACAAAGGTTTGCCCGCTTGTGACGGTAGTGGGCCTCTGTTCCCGAAAGCTTTCGCGCAGACTCCTCTGCGGGCGCAGTTGATTGAGCAGATCATGGATAACGCGACACCTGCGGCCATGAAGGACGATCCCGCGTATGCGAAGCGTCCACCCGTTGGTGAGCAGAAGCTCGATGAGATGATCGCGGAACGCAAGGCCAGGCTTGGCTTTGTCATGCCGGACGATTACTGGACGCTTTACCGGGCAAACCTTGTCGCTTTCCAGGACGAAACCATCAGCAATGGTCCCAAGGCCTTGCAGCGCTATGACAGCGAATACCGGCGTCGGCTGCAGTACGTAAATGACCAGCAACTGGAAATGTGGGCAGAGCCTCAGGACAAATCAGGCAGACCCGCCAATGCCGCCGCTAACGCGCAGTACACGTCCATGCTGACGTACTATCTCAAGTCGCAAAGAGCACTGTTGGTCGAGGCAATCAATCATCATCTTGAGCGCATGGCAAAAATGGATGAGCAGTACGGTGTGTGTAAGCGTTTTCCGGACTGCTGGAAGCGGTGACGCCGTCGGATTGCCGCGCACAATTGCGATATCGGCAGCGTTTTCGCAACGCTGCCGTTTATTCCCCTTATCACCCACTCAGTGCAACGCCCCCGCACTGACCGCCACATCCTCCTTCACATCCAGTGCGGTGAGCACCATTTGCCGCAGGGCTGCGGTGACTTGCTCGGCGCTCATGCTGGGCGTTCCGGGAAAACGTGCCGCTTGTTGCGGCAAGTAGGGGATGTGCACAAAACCTGCGCGGACCATCGAGGAGTAGTCGCGCAGTAAGTGCATCAGGCCGTAGAACACGTGATTGCAGACAAACGTCCCGGCGGTTTGCGACACGCTGGCCGGGATACCGTTCTCGCGCAAAGCCAGCAACATGGCTTTGAGTGGAAGCGTAGAAAAATATGCCGCCGGGGCGTGTTCAACCACTGCGGTGTCGATGGGTTGCTGACCGGCGTTGTCCGCGATACGCGCATCATCCAGATTGATCGCCACGCGTTCCAGCGAGATATCCATGCGTCCACCCGCCTGACCTACAGCAATGACCAGCGAAGGGCGCAGGGCTTGTAGCGTCTGCTCAAGCACCTTCAGTGATCGTTGGAAAACACAGGGCAGTTGCCGGCTGACGATGTGGTAGCCAGGCGCAATCTCAACGCCATCCAGTGCCTTCACCGCTTCCCAGGCAGGGTTGATTGTTTCGCCGTCGAAGGGTTCGAAGCCGGTCAACAGAACAGTTTTGCTCACAGGGATTCCTTGGTCGGCGATTGAGGGAAACAGCGACTGTATCACTTCAATGTTTGGTGACCCCAGCGGCATTCAGGATTTCCATGGCCGGGCAACGTGCTGGTGAGCTTTATCAGCGTTTACACCAACACGTTCGAGCTACGTTTGGCGAGACCGGCGTCAACAAAATCCCGGTCAAGCGCCTCCCAGTGCAGAAGGCGATCGTTCACGTATTACCAGGAATACTTCACGCTGCTAAGCAGGGTACGACGCAGGCCTGGATAGCATTCGTAGGAGTCATCACACGTGGCGACGTATTTCTCATCAAGCAGGTTTTGCGCATTAAGCGACACGGTCACGTTCTTGTTGACGGGGTAACTCACGCCCGCATCAAACAGTGTGTAGTTGTCGATGTGGAAGGTGTTGGCGTTGTCGCCATACAACACACCTGTGTAACGGGCACCACCCCCGAGCATCAGGCCGTTGAGCATACTGTCGCGGAAGGTGTAGCTCAGCCAG
The DNA here is from genome assembly GCF_040224095.2 of Pseudomonas caspiana. Lineage (NCBI taxonomy): Bacteria > Pseudomonadati > Pseudomonadota > Gammaproteobacteria > Pseudomonadales > Pseudomonadaceae > Pseudomonas > Pseudomonas caspiana. Next base: position 2,201,077 of record NZ_CP167995.1, read on the forward strand.
GTTGAGGCCATGTGTTTAGGCACATTGGCGGGACGATTGCCTTCGTCGCCCCGGTTGCTCTTGGTGATCTCGGCGTTGGTGTAGGTATAAGCCGCGATCAGGTCCCAGTTCTGGTCCAGCTTGGCTCTGATTTCCGCTTCGATACCCCGCGATTGCTGCTCACCGGTCGCGACCGAAAAGCCGGTGCTGACGCCGTTGACCAGTTCGGCGGTCAACACGTTGGTCTTGGTCAGGTCGTAGGCCGCCAGGGTCATCAGGATGGCGTCGCTTGGCTGGTATTTCACCCCGACTTCCCACTGGTGCGCCTCGCTGGAATCGAAGCCTCTACTGCTGCTGTCCAGACCGGTATTGGGTGCGAAGGATTCGGCGTAGCTGACGTACGGCGCGAGGCCGAATTCCGTGACATAAGTCAGACCCAGGCGACCGGTGAACGCGTTGTCCTTCTGGTTGGATGAGCCGTTGATATTGGCATGGTTGTCCAGATCGTTACGCACGTAGTCATAGCGACCGCCTGCAGTGAGGATCCAGTGATCGTCAAACTTGATCTGATCTTGAACGTAAGCACCGATCTGTTCGATGTTCTGGTCGTAGTTGATCGAGTTGATGCTGTTGGCTTGTGTTGGCCGGGTAACGGGCTGGCCATAAATCGGGTTGTAGATGTTCAGGTTCGGCCCCTGAATACGCCACCGGGTAATGTCGGCTTCCTGCCAGGTGTAATCGACGCCCATCAGCAGCTTGTGGCTTAGCGACCCGGTGTCGAAGTCCGCCTGCAACTGGTTGTCCAGAGCAAAGGTGTTCATGTGCTGATCGAAGCGATCGGCCCCGCGAATCGTTTCGCCGGTGGTGGTATCGACGCTGAACGGCAGCAGGTTCTGGAAGATCACATCCACCTGACCGTAGCGTGCGTTCTGGCGAAACTCCCACGTGTCGTCGAGGCGATGGCGGAACTCGTAGCCGAAGCTGTATTGATCCTGATTCAGATGGTTGAAGCTGTGGTCGCCCATCAATGTGTTGGTCGTGTGACCGTTCGGCGTGCTGTAGGCAAACAGCGATCCACCGTTGCGGTCCTGCATGAAATCGCTGAGCAGGGTCAGGCTGGTGTCTTCGTTCGGCGCCCAGGTGAAGGATGGCGCGATGTACAGATGGTCATCTTTCAACTCGTGCCCATCGGCGTAATCCACCTGAGTGTTGGCATCACGCACCGAACCGACCACGCGATAGAGCAAGTGTTGTTCGTCATCCAGTGCGCCGCCGAGATCGAACTGACCCTGGCGACGATCATTATTGCCTGCCGATAACTGCACTTCGTTGACGTGGTTGGCTTCAGGCTTTTTGCTGACGCGGTTGATGATGCCGCCCGCGTCGCCTTGGCCGAACAGGGTTGAAGAGGGGCCTTTGACGACGTCGATACGGTCATAGCCATAAGGGTCGCTGCGGAAAAACGCGTAGCTGTTGTTCTGTTGACGCAGGCCGTTGAGATAGTCGCTGGTGGACTGGCCGTTGAAGCCGCGAATGAACAGCCAGTCAAAACCCTTAGGGTCCAGGCCGTAGCCTTCGACTTTTACGCCGGGTACATAGCGCAGTGCTTCGGTTACCGTTTGAGCGCCCTGGTCCTGTATCTGCTTGCGCGTGACAACTGAGATCGATTGCGGCACTTCGATAATCGGCGTATCGGTTTTGGTCCCCGCAGCAGTCCGGGTAGCCACGTAGCTGTCCACAGGACCTGCTGCAGTTTCAGCGGCCCTGCCGGAAATACTGGTCGCCTCCAGTTGCACGGTTGAGGCGTCGCCGATCACCGGCACCAGCGAGTAGCTGCCGTTTGCGTGAGGCAATGCCTGCAGCTTGCTGCCGACCAGCAGTTGCCGCAGACCTGCCGCCACGGTGTAGCGGCCATGCAATCCAGGAGATGTTTTGCCCCGGGCTACACCGGGTTCGAAGGAAACGGTTACGCCCGCAGTGGCGGCAAACTGCTCCAGTGCCGAGCTGACCGAGCCTGCCGGAATGTTGAACTCAGTTTCAGGGCTGGTCTGGGCCCAGGCGGGCGCTGCGGTCATCACGGCCGTAGACGTCACCCCCAGCATGATGCTGAACAATGCAAGGTGGACAGCCCGCGCCAATACTCTGGGCGGCGTCTGGATTGACGGGGTGTTGATTCGAGAGATTCCAGTAATTGGCGTGCGCGCTGACATGCGGGTTCCTTTTCGTCCTGTTGCGATGATGGAGGCGTCTGTTGCGCCTCTATCTACAAAGTCGAACGAGAACAGGAATCAACAACCCCGTGACCGATATTTTTTTATGTCGTGGCGTTGTTCGCCTGCGACGGGTCTCAAACGGGCTCAACGCTCGCCCAGTAGCGAGTGAAATGACGAATGCGGACCGGTAGGGTAGTGGTCAGATTTTCCAGGACGGTATCGGTGTTGCCCAGATGAAAAGCGCCCGAGATTCGCAAGGCTGCGATAGCCGGATCGCAGCCCAGATGGCCGCTTCGATAACGCTGCAGCTCGGCAATGAAATCCCCCAGCCGCCAGTCATTGACTACCAACATGCCACGGGTCCACGCGTCGGCCTGCAGGTCTGCCGACTGCAGCGCGCCGAGCCCGGTGTCGCTGAAACTCAATTGCTGGCCAGTGTCCACGCGTACCGCCTCAGTGGAGCTCGCGCGACGCACCTCTACTGCATGCTCCAGCACGCAAACCCGGGTTTGCCTGCCTTCTTGCCGGACGATAAAACGGGTGCCGAGGGCTCGGATGCTACCTTCATGGGTGTGCACGATAAACGGCCGGGCCAGAGTATCCCGGGCGGTTTCGATGAGGATCTCGCCGCCAAGCAGGCTTAGCTCCCGTAACTGCGCACTGTAGTGAATATCCACGGCCGTAGCGGTGTTCAGTTGCAACTGGCTGCCATCGTCCAGGCGCACACGTCGACGTTCTCCAGCGCCGGTCCGCTGATCAGCCATCAGGTTTGGCAATGGAGTGGTTTGCCAGGCAACTCCACCCGCGGCACTTGCGGCCAGCAGAATCGACAGGACTTTGAGCACGTCACGCCGTTTGGCGCGGGCCCGGTTCAATGTCGGTCGTGCGATGCCGGGGGTGACCAGGTCAAATTTTTCCTGCAATCGCCCCAGCCGTTCCCAGGCTTGCTGATGGCTGGGGTCACACTCAAGCCAGCTACGATGAGCCTCACGAGTAGCGTCGTTCAGTTCCTCGCAATGCAGGTCTACATACCAGCGAGCGGCGGCTTCAAGGGTAGCGCGGTCAGGCGAACGAGCGACGACCACGTCTTAATCCTCGACCGACAGCAGGCAATGAGTCAGCGCGCGAGCGGCATGCTTTTTCACTGTATTCACCGAGACCTTCAATTGCCGACTGATCTCTACGTAGCTCAGGCCGTCCAACTGCGCCATGAGGAAGATCTCACGGGTGCGGCTGCCGAGACCATCCAGCAGGCGATCGATTTCCACCAGTGTTTCGATGATCAGCAAGCGGGTTTCGGGTGAGATATCGAGCAGTTCCGGACGCGCAGCGAGGGTTTCCAGGTAGGCCTGCTCCAGCGCCCGACGCCGGAAACTGTCGATCATCAGGCTGCGCGCTACGGTGCTCAGATAGGCACGAGGCTCTCGCAACTCCGGCCCTTTACGTTGGGTCAGGACCCGAATAAAAGTGTCCTGGGCCAAGTCCGCAGCATGATCGACACAGCCAAGACGCTTGCGCAGCCACGCGCAAAGCCAGCGATGGTGATCCACATACAGCGTATGCACCGCTTGTTGCAGCGACGGGTCGGCGGAGGACATGGTGGGAACCCGAAATCAATTAATTGGTAATGACTCTCATTTTCATAGTTGTAACGAGGTTTGGCAAGCCCGGCCTGTGTTTAGGAGACAAGGCCGCCCTGGAGGGCGGGCCAGTTGCGAGACGCAGCGTTGGAGGCTTCGAAAAAGATGAAAATATCCGGACCTTGCGCGAGCTGACGGCGGGAGGCGCTTTCGCTTTTTGTTCGGCCCCCCAGTGGTTACCACCGAGCGGCTCAAACAGGCGTTCGTCGATGCGTGCCAGGTTTAGTGCATGATCTCCACATTGCCTGGCAACGGCTCCGCATCGCCATAACGTTTGCTGGTCACCCGGCTTATGACCAGTGCGCAAAGGGCCAGGAAACCGCCGACAAATCCGACCCATGCCGACCCCAGGTGATGCACCACGATGCTGCCCAGCAAGGCACCGGCGCCGATGCCGACGTTGTAGATAGCCGAGTGCATGGCGGACGCTACGTCGGTGGCGTCCGGTGCCAGCTGGATCACTTGTGACTGCATCAGAATCCCGAAGCACAACATGGCCAGGCCCCATAGCGCGAACACTACGACCAGTGTGTAAACACTCCAGGACGCCCAGAGCATCAGGGTCAGACAAATGCACAGTGAGCCGATGGCCAGCGTGGTCAAGTGGTTCGCGAAGCGGGTGTACAGCGCGTTGAAAAAGATTGACCCCATCAAACCGGCCAGACCGAAGAGCAACAACATCCAGGTGGTCGTCTGTTCGCTGAAACCCGCTACCGACTGCACAAAGGCTTCGATATAGGTGTAGGCAGTGAAGTTGGCCGTCACCACCAACGCCGTCACGCAATAAAGCGAAACCAGCGCCGGGCGTTTGAACAGAATCGGCAGGCTTTTCAGGCTGCCGCTGTTTTGACTGGGAAGCAGTGGCAGCTTCTTGGCCAGCAGAAACCAGATCAGGGCGGCGACTACGGCGATGGTCGCAAATGTCGCGCGCCAGCCCATGCTTTCACCGAGTACCCGGCCGATAGGGATCCCCAGCACCATTGCCAGAGAAGCGCCCATCGCCAGCAGGCTCAAAGCCCGTGCCCGATTGCCACCTGGTGCCAATCGAACCGCAAGCGAAGCGGTGACCGACCAGAATACGGCGTGCGCCAGCGCGATACCGATCCGGCTGATAACCACCAGTGTGAAGTTGGGGGCCAGACTGAGCGCGATATGGCTCACGATCAAGGTGCCAATGGCCACCTTGAGTAGTAGTCGTCGCTCCACGTTGCGAGTCAGCAACATCATCGGCAGTGACATGAGTGAAACGGTCCAGGCATAGACCGTAAGCATCGGGCCGACTTGAGCGGCGGTCATGTCGAAGCTGCTGCCGATGGCAAACAGCAGACCCACCGGAGCAAACTCGGTGGTGATGAAGATGAAAGCCGCTACTGCCAGTGCGCCTACACTGATCCAGCTGGTCTGTTGGGTGTCGGCAGAGGTACTCATGAATCCTCGCAAAAAAATTGGCGGACGCTTGAGCGTTCGAGCGTCCGCCGGGTGTATTTCCGAGCTACCGGGCCCTTTGGGCCTGCAAGCTCCCGCGATTAGAGCAGCAGGCCTGAGGCGTTTACAGCTCTTTTTTCATGTGCTTCTCGATTTGCTCCAGCGATTTGCCTTTGGTTTCCGGCAAACAGAAGAACACGAACAGTAAAGAGCCAACGTTGATAACGGCGAAGACGAAAAACGTAGGGTTGCCCAGCGTGTCCAGCGCCATCGGGAACAGGAATGCGACTGCGGCGTTGAACAGCCATTGCATCGACACCGCCGTGCCAGTCAGCAGACCGCGAATCTGCGAAGGGAACAGCTCAGACATGAGCAGCCAATAGACCGGCGAAATGCACATTTGCATGAACAGCAGGAACAGCAGGATGCAGGCAAGGGCTGCATAACTCTGGGTCAGATTCTGCGGCATGAACTGCAACACGCAGCCCAGTGCGACCTGCGCCAGAATGACCGCGACCAGTCCGGCCATCAGTAAATGCCGACGCCCATAACGGCCGATGGCCCAGATGCCAAGCAAGGTGGCGATCACCGAAACGACACCGTTACCGATGGTCGCCGTCAGGGCTGCGTTGGTGCCCATGCCGGTCGTCTTGAGGATAATCGGCGTGTAGTACATGAAGGCGTTCACGCCAGTGAACTGGGCGGTGAAACCCAGGCCGATGCCGATCAGCAGAAGTTTGATTACCCAGCTCTGACGCAACAATTCGGAGAGAGGCGGACGCTTGCGGGCGTGCTCTTTCTGCGACTTCATCTCCTCGACTTCGCGCTTTGCCTCCTCAGGCGTATCGCGCAGCTTTTCCAGCACATCCTGCGCATCATCAAAGCGCCCTTTGGCGGCCAGCCAATGCGGGGAGGGCGGGACAAAGAAGGTGCCGATCAGCAGTAACAGGCCAGGCAGCATGGCGATGGCCAGCATGTAGCGCCAGATATGCGATGAACTCAGCAATGCCGCCATCAACGCGCTGAGAACGTAGGCCAGCAATTGCCCGCTAACGATCATCAATTCGTTACGACTGACCAGTCGGCCACGTTTTTTCGGACCGGCAATTTCCGCAATGAACACCGGGACCGTGGCTGAGCCGCCACCGACGGCGATGCCGAGGAGAAAACGTGCAGCAACCATGAACGGAATCGACGGCGCGATGGCGGTACCCAGGGCGCCGGCAATGAACAGCAGAGACAGCAAGCGCAGTGTCACGCGTCGACCGAAACGGTCAGACAAATAACCGCTGGCCAGTGAGCCGAACGCTGCGCCGACAATCAGCGAGGACGTGATCAGTCCTTCAGTGAAGGCATTGAGCCCCAGTCCACCCTGATCAACGGGAAGCGTCATGAAGGGCAGCGCACCGGCGATGATGCCCGTGTCATAGCCGAACGCCAGAGCGCCCATAGTGGCGACGAGTACCGAGATAAATACCAACCTGCGAGCCGAAACCCGTTGCCCGTCTTTATCGCTATGCACAGGGGCAGAGGTAGTGTTTGAGGACATGAACTGCAAATCCTTGGATTGAACGATGGGGCGGCCGGGAAGGGGGATCCGGTGCTTCTTTGGCTTATCGGGACGACGCCCTGCCAGACCGCTGGCTTGAAGGCTTAGGGGATGGCCAGTCGGGCGAGTTCCGTAAAAACCTGAAACATATTGAATGAAGGGTTAATCGTTTCAGCGTCAGGGATTGCCGGGCGAGTCTCTGGATACCATTAATTGCACTGGTTTCGCCCGGAAGATAAGCCAGGAGCTCCGTTCACGGACGAATACGCGCCATGGTCAGCGCATCGCTGAACTGACCATCGCGCACGGCATAGTCGCGCAGCAGCCCTTCGGTTTCGAAGCCCAGCTTCTCGTAAAGAATCACCGCTGCCTGATTGTCCGAATAAACCGTCAACTCGACGCGGCGCAGTTTCATCCAGTTATCGGCGATATCCAGTAACGCGCTCAAAAGCTGTTTACCGATCCCCCGGCCTTGCCAGTCTTGGGCGACGGCCATACCAATCGAGCCGCAATGGCTGCGACGAATACGGGAAAATTGCTCGAGAGAACCTTGCCCAACGACAGTCCCTTCGTGCAAAGCCACGAGACTGACCAAGCGTTCATTGCTGGCGTCCAGGCGTTTGCGCCAGATGTCAGGGGATTGAAAAGGCATTTGCAGCACCTGCCGGGCGACTGCGGGTACGTTGTACAGCGCAGTGACACCTTCGGCGTGTGCCTCGGTAAAACGCTCGAGAACGATGGCTGAGGACGGGGCGCGCATTGGCATTCATTCCTTAAGTGCGGGTGCGGCCCGTCAGTATATGGCAGCCTTGTGTCGCAACGCTTGTGTGAGTCGGGGCAGAGCGCGCAGAACGATCTGGCGTCTCGGGAGTCAATCGGTGTGCGACAAGTGATCGCACGCACAAACGTTTCGTGCTGGTTGCCACTTGTTCGCTAGCACTCCAGAATCAGCGGTCATGTTCCGCTGATGCGGCCGATCATCCTCGTCTTGTGACGCCCCAGTAGTAAATGCCCATGCCTTCTCTCATCAGCCCGGCTTCACGCATCCTCCCCGGCGGAGAGACGGGCGCTGCCATTCGATCCATCGATTGGTCTGCGACCCCCCTTGGACCCATGGAACAGTGGCCTGCGACCATTCGCTCGACCTTGAGCGTGATGCTCAACTCGCCGGAAAGCCTTTATCTGATCTGGGGCAAGGATCTCAACTTCTTCTTCAACGATGCTTACCGGCCTATTCTCGGCCCACGACTGGACGGTGCTTTGGGGCAAAGCATAACCACGCTATGGGCCGACGCATGGGAACAGGTGCGACCACTGGTGGAGTTGGCGTTCGCTGGCCAGGCCAGCCGCTATGAAAACCAGCCCATCAGCATGGCTCGGTATGGGGTAGAGGAGCAGACCTGGTGGACATTCTCGTTTTCGCCGGTTTACGACGAGCGTGAAGAGTCTGTATTGGGCGTGCTCTGCCATACCGTCGAAACGACGCATTCAGTGCGTGTAGACCAGCAACTCCAATCCAGCGATGAACGTTATCGCGCACTGTTCAGTAGTATTGATATCGGCTTTTGCGTACTCGAAGTTTCGTATGCAGATGATGCGCTGTCGGACTGTCATTTCGTTGAGGTAAATGCTGCTTTTGAGGGCATGACTGAACTCAAACAGCGGATCGTTCATGGCATGCGGGACATCGCCGAAGGTCGCCCGGTGCCATGGTTTGAAGCCTATGCGCAAGTGGTGTTGAGTGGCGACCCGATAGGGTTCAATGCGCCTGCCGTCGCCTTGGGCAGGCGCTGGTATGAAATTTACGCCTACAAAGTCGATGAGTATGCCGATAACCGAATTGCGATGCTGTTCAAGGACGTGACTGAGGCCCGGCGTATCGAGTCGTCATTACGTGATACCGAAGAATTCAACAGTCGCGTACTGGCCAGCAGCAACGATTGCATCAAGGTCATCGACCTGGAAGGCAAGCTGTCGTTCATGAGCGAAGGCGGCATGCGTGTCATGGAAATAGGTGATTTCAATGCCGTGCGTGGTTGCCCGTGGCCAGACTTCTGGCAGGATCAAGGGCATCTTGACGCCAAGGCTGCCATCGCCAATGCCAAAGCAGGACTGGCAGGTCGCTTTCAGGGATTTGCCAACACCTATATGGGCACCCCGAAGTGGTGGGATGTACAGGTTACGCCGATGTTCGATGCGGCAGGTGCTGTGGAAAAAATCCTCTGTATTTCCCGCGATATCACTGCAACCCGCGCTGCCGAAGAAAATCTGCGCAAGCTCAATGCCACGCTGGAAGAGCGGGTCGAGGCCCGCACGCAGGATCGTGACCGGATCTGGCGGTTGTCTACGGACCTGATGCTGATCGCCGGTTTCGCTGGCGATATCGTCGCGGTCAATCCTGCGTGGACGCAGGTGCTGGGCTGGTCCGACGACGAACTGGTGGGCAAGTCGTTCCTGGATTTTCTGCACCCTGAAGACGATGTGATCACGGCTGCCGCTGCTGCCGATTTGTCTCGAGGCATCAGCTTCTCCAGTTTCGAGAATCGCTATTTGCACAAAGACGGTTCATATCGCTGGATAGCCTGGGCGGCAGTGCCGGATCAGTCCTACATCCATGCCGTAGGTCGCGATGTACAGGTTGAGCGTGAGGCTGCCGAAACCTTGCGCCGCACAGAAGCTGCACTACGCCAGTCGCAAAAGATGGAAGCCGTTGGGCAATTGACCGGTGGCGTGGCTCACGACTTCAATAACCTGATGACCGTGGTCAAGGCATCAACGGATTTACTCAAGCGTAATCTGGATGAGGAGCGACGTCGCCGCTACATCGACGCCATTTCCGATGCAGTTGACAGGGCGAGCAAATTGACCGGGCAATTGCTGGCGTTCTCCCGCCAACAAACCCTGCGTCCTGAAGTTTTTGAGGTAGGCAAGAGCGTTCGGGCTATTGGCGAGATGATCGGTTCGCTGACCGGAGCGCGGATCAAGGTGCTGGTCGAGCTTCCTGCGCAGCCGTGCTATATCAATGCCGATGCCGGGCAGTTCGATACGGCGCTGATTAACATGGCGGTCAACGCACGGGATGCCATGAACGGTGAGGGCACGCTGAGAATCTTTGTCGAGCCAGTACAGCAAATTCCTGCGCGCCGCACCCATGCCGAGCTAGTCGGTGATTATGTGGCGGTGTCGCTGATTGATACTGGATCGGGGATTGCGCCAGACCAACTGGACCGAATTTTTGATCCGTTCTTCACCACCAAAGACGTTGGCAAAGGCACGGGACTTGGGTTATCTCAGGTGTTTGGCTTTGCCAAACAGTCTGGCGGCGAAGTCGTGGTGGAAAGTGAGTTAGGCAAAGGCAGCCAGTTCACGCTCTACCTGCCGCGATCAGTGGCCACGTCGAGTGCCGAATATGCCGCGATGGAGGTGGAGCTTCAAACCAGTGGTGAGGGTGCCTGCTTGCTGGTGGTTGAGGACAATCCTGCGATCGGTGAGTTTTCCAGCCAGACGTTGCGGGAGTTGGGGTACGACATCCACTGGGCCAGGAATGCAGTTGATGCTCTGGCGGTATTGGCGGAACGAGCCGATACCTTCGACGCAGTGTTTTCCGATGTTGTGATGCCGGGTATGAATGGCGTAGAGCTGGCTCTTGAAGTGCAGCGTTTGTACCCGAAGCTGCCTATCGTTTTGACCAGTGGTTACAGTCCTGCTTTGGCTCAGGGTAATTCCCAGGGATTTACCTTCCTGCAGAAGCCCTATTCGGTTGAAGCACTGGCCCGACTGCTGCGTAATGAGATCAGCGCACGTGTAACACCGACTGTTTCCGGCACTGCCCAAGGCAGTGAGCGCCAAGCCTGAGCAAACTGCAATCTGGACGCTGTCGTTACCTGCGATAAAACCGCAGTCCGTACTCAGCGCAGTCGTGTGGACATCCTCGAAGGTAATGAGGCCAGCGATGGCCCAGCTCCAGATAAAACGCTATCTCTGCCTCACGTTGCTTGTGGGCTTCTACAGATTTGCTCCACGTCGCTGCTGCAGGAACTCAATCTGCTCCGCTGGCAGCAACTGCCGCAAGCTTTTGTAGAGGACACGGGTTTCGAGCAGGTTCCAGACCCGGAGCATGGTTTCCAGGGCATCCAGTGGTTTGCTGACGAAGTCCCTTGCACCTAATGCCAATGCGCGTATTCGGGTGTCACGGGTCGCATCGGCGGTCAGCACCAGAACAGGCAGGTACTCATGGGGCGAGATACGTCGACCCAGTTGTTCGAGCACCGCAAAACCATCGAATTCAGGCATGTGCAGGTCGAGAATCACCAGATCCGGCTCGAAGCTGTTGAACAGTTCAAGCGTGTGAGTCGGCTGAGTAGTGCTCAGGACGTTAAGCAGTCCTTCGCGGGCCAGTAACTGTTCCATCAGCTCCAGGTTGGCCCGCTGGTCGTCGATCAGCAGAATACGTAGATCTTGGGTCATAAAGGCTCCGTGAGGAACTGGTCAATCTGGTCGTAAAACATCCGGACATTGATCGGCTTGATCAGGATGGCCGTCGCGCCCGCCTCGCGCAGTATGCGATGGGTTATCGATGTGGCATCGGCGGTCATCATCAGGATCGGGGTATGTGCAGTTTGCGCCGCATTACGCAGGCGTCGCAGGACTTTGATGCCGGAAATATCGGGCAGGTTGATGTCCAGCAAAATCAGGTCGGGCGTGTGTCGAGTCGCCAGATCCAGCCCCATCTGCCCTTGCATGCTTGAAAGCAGCTGGATGCCTGGTCGTCGCTGCAGCAGGGTTTCAATCAGCGTCAGACTGGCCAGATTGTCTTCGATACACAGTACGCTGGCCCGATACCCGTCAGCCGATTTCTCTGGTTCATCTATTACCGTGTCTGGCTTCAAAGCTGGCACTGCGGTGTCTGACCGAATGATGGTATGTGGCAGACTCAGCGTGAAACGGCAGCCTGCATCTGTTGCGCTCAGTACATCAAGGCTACCGTCCATCATTTCCAGGAGGTTCTTGCTTAGCGCCAGTCCCAGACCGGTGCCCTCGACCTTATGGTCTGCGTTCAGACGCTCAAACGGCCGGAACAGCTTGTGCAACTGATCCTTGGCGATGCCTGGCCCTGTGTCTGACACCGTTACCGTGACCTGTTGCTCGTTTCGCGCAACCTGAATAGCGACTTCTCCCTCTGGACGATTGTATTTGATGGCATTGGACAGCAGGTTCAGCAGCACCTGCATCAAGCGCTGTCGGTCGGCAATCACACCTTCTTCGTGGCGGATCATCGGCAGGGGAGCGATGCGAATTCGCGCTTCACTGGCCATGGGGGCGACGAGGGCGAGGGCTTCCTGCAATGCGGTGTTCAGAGCTATGGGTTCCAGATTGACCGGCAGGTGCCCTGATTCGATGCGGGTAATGTCGAGCACCTCGTTGATTAGCGTCAGTAAATGCTGACCAGCCCTCAGGATGTGTCCGATTTGCTGACGCTGAGCTGGCTGAGGATCGATCTCCAGCAATTGCGCAAAGCCAAGAATGGCGTTCAAGGGGGTACGCAGTTCATGGCTCATGCGCGACAGGAATTCACTCTTGGCGCGGCTGGCGCGTTCGGCCTCTTCCCGGGCTGCGCTCAAAGCGATTTCGGCCGCATGGCGATCGCTGATATCGCGTGTCACCTTGGAAAATCCCCGCAAGGTGCCACTGCTGTCGTACTGGGCGCTGATGACCACGCTGGCCCAGAACCGGCTGCCATCCTTGCGGCGTCGCCAGGCTTCTTCCATGAAATAGCCTTTGCTTCGGGCTTCTCGTAACGCCATTTCCGGGCGTTGAGGGCACTGTTCCGGCAAATAGAAAACCGAAAACGGCTGGCCGACGATTTCTTGTTCGCTGTAGCCCTTGATCCGCTCCGCGCCGACGTTCCATGAGGTGACTCGACCGTTGGCATCAAGGGCGAAAATACCGTAGTCCTTGACTGCATCAATGATCAGACGCAAGCGTTCTTCGTTATCGCGCAGTGCTCCTTCGCGTTGGGCCAACAAGTGCGCGGCTTCCACCAGACGTGTGCCCAGCTGACCAATTTCGTCCTGCTCCGGTGGTTGCGGCAACAGCGGATGACCCAAGGCCAGCCGCTGCGCATTACGCTTCACATGCTCGACGCGGCTGACGATACCCCTGGACAACAACAGCATTGCCGCAATGGCGGCAAACACCCCGCAGCACGCGGCCAGCAAGGTGGCGAACACCAGTCGCTCACGGGTTTCTGCGGCGGCGGCAGTGCGTTCAGCCAGCAATGTGGCTTCGCGGTCGCGCATAGCGCTGATCTGTTCGCGCAGGGTGTCGAGCACTTGTTTGTTGTTGATCAGGATCGTGGTGACCTGCGCCGGGTCCTTGCCGTTGCCCTCGCGCAGTTTTGCCAAGGCCCCGAGCTTGATCCTGATCAGCGGGGTCATGAGTTGCAGCCGGTCGCGGATTTCCGGATCGCGAACATTGTTATCCAGGCGTTTCAGGGCTGCGTCGATCAAAGGTCTTGCGTTGTTATAGGCGGGCAGGAAGTCTTCACGGCCGGTCAGCAAATACCCTCGCTCGCCTGCGGCGGCCTCAGCGAGCAGCGTATGAACAGTCTGGATGTCGCCCTGTACCAACAGAACCCGGCGAACATCCTCTTCTGCTCGTGCGGTCTGTCTTTCTGCAAGGTAAATCAACACCAACGATGACAGCAGGATCACGAGCGGCAGTGCGATCGCCACCAGCGCCTTGCCCCGTAGCGGTAGATTTGACCAGCGACTCATGTCCAGTTTCCGTCAGGCTGTGCAACCAGTCCGAGCGCTATGCCGCGCACCGCCGCCTGGGTCCGGTCAGAGGCATCGAGTTTGCTGATCACGCGCTCGACATGGGCTTTGACGGTTCCGGTGGCAATACCCAGCTTCTCGCCGATTTCCCGATTGCTGAACCCTCCAGCGACCAACCCCAGGACTTGACGCTCACGTTCGGTCAGACTTTCCCGTGGCGTTACCCCCGAGGTGCGGCGGGTGGCGATGCGCCTAAGCAGACGTGCGCTCATCGCGCTGTTCAGTGCGTCCTCTCCGGCAGCAACGCGGCGCAAGGCATCCATGACTTCCTCGCGACTTGCATCTTTCAGGAGATAGCCGACAGCTCCGGCGGCCATTGCTGCCTCAAGGTGATCCGGACTGTCGTCCATGGTAAACATCACCACTTTGACTTCAGGCATTCGCTGTTGGAGCAGGCGGGCGGCACTGAGGCCGTTAAGGATGGGCATGCGGACGTCGAGAATGGCGATATCAGGACGCAAACGCTCACATAACTCCAGCGCCTCTTGACCGTCGCCACCCTGGCCAACCACTTCGAACTCCGGATGGCCGGCCAGCAGTGACAGGAACCCGGCGCGCGTCACCTCATGATCATCTGCCATGACCAGTCGTAATGGTGTGCTCATGTGCGTACCTCAGAGGAAGTCAGCGGGACAACAGCGCTCAGGCGTGTGCCTTTGCCCGGGTAGCTGACGCAGTCGAAACGTCCCCCGACCAGATGGGTGCGCTCCTGCATGGCCGTGAGTCCCAGCCCGTCTGTAGAGCCGGGTTGTGAAGGGGGGCGGGCAGCGAATCCCCGGCCGAGGTCTTCAATCACGACGGATACCTGCGATTCCCCCATTTGCAAGGCAAGCCGGACGCTACATGGGCCTGCATGCTTGAGGATGTTGTTGATGCCTTCCTGTGCAATGCGGAACAGGGTGATTTCAATCACGTCGGGCAATCGCTCGGCATACCGGGCCGTCCATTGCACGGCATAGCCCGCCTCGCGTAGGCGGTCGGCCTCTTTGTCAATCGCCTGAACCAGACCGAAGTCATCCAGTACAACAGGGCGCAAGCCACCGATGACTTGTCGGCCTTCACCCACGCAACGTTGCGCCAGTTGCAGGATGGTGGAGAGCTCATGACTCAGCTGATCCGGAAGGTCTGGGCAGCGACTCGCAAAGCCCTGCAAGCGTTGGTGCAGCCCGGCCAGGGTTTGTGCCAGCCCGTCGTGGAGGTCGTAGGCCACCCGCTTGCGCTCGTCTTCCTGAGCGTTGAACAAGCGATGAACCAGTTCGGACATTGCTCGCTCACGAGCCGACAGCGTATCAAGCAGGCGACTGTTTTCCAGGTGCGCGGCCAGTAACGTCGCCAGCAATTGAAGTGACTGCAGATCTTCGGTGTCGGGTGCTGCGATGTTCGCGTTATTGGCCAATAGCAGGGCAGCAAACGGTTCGCCATCTGCATTCAGCAGGGGCAAATGCAGCAGGCAATGGATCTGGGCGCAGGGCTGGACACGCCATTCGGGTACCAGGATTGTTCGGTCAAGAAGCGATGTCAGCGTTTCAAAACGCTGTGGGTTGCCATGGGTGGCGCTGATTGCTGCTGCCGAACCGTCTTCCCATTCAAGCAAGACCCCTTGGTCCATGGCCAGAAATGCACAGGCTCGCTGCAAGGCTCGTTGGCGCATGGCCGTCGGCGACAGCCGTGTGAGTTCCTGGCCGGTCTCCACGAGCAGTCGCAAACGCGCTGCACGGCTTTCCCATTGGCGGTATTGACTGCGCAGGTTCAATGCGCTGGCCGAATCATCGGGGGGCTTGTGCATGTACTGCTCCAACACAGGGGCCGGATCCATTCGGCAAAAAGTGGGGCTATTAGACCCGTTTCCGGTGCAGTGTCGCTATCTGCCAAATGGCATAGGCAAATAGCTCCAGTCGGCCGATGGCCGGATATTCGTGACGCGGCACAGTAGCTCCACCAAAAGCCGATAGGAATACCGTAAATGAAGCTCAACGTGAAAATGTCTGCTGTGACGCTGATTGCTCTGTTGGCAACACCGCTGGTCCATGCAGTGGATACCGCACCGGTCAAACCGTATTCCTACACGACGATTGCCGGGCAGCCGACTGACGTTAAAGATCGCGAAATTGCCGCTCTGTTCGAGCGCTGGAACCGCACGCTGCAGACCGGAGATTCCGAGAAGGTCACCGCGCTTTATGCGAAGAATGCGATTCTGCAACCCACCGTGTCCAACAAGGTGCGTACCACCCATGCGGAGATCAAGGATTACTTTGACCATTTCCTGTTACTGAAGCCGGTCGGCGTGATCAACTTCCGCGAGATTCGCCGCCTGAATGAAAACAAAGCGCTCGACACCGGCGTGTATACCTTCACGCTCACCGAAGCTGACGGCAGCAAACACCAGGTTCAGGCGCGTTACACCTACCTTTATCAGAAAATTAACGGCGAATGGCTCATCCTGAATCACCACTCCTCGGCGATGCCGCAGCAGTGATGAGGATCCGCTCGTCAGTTACGCTGCACTTTGCGAGCTGGCTTTCTTCTTAGGTAGACAGCCCAACATTGTTGGGCATTTATCTGGAGGTGAGTATGACGACTAATCAGCGCGACCCCGAGCAGGATTTGGGCTTTGACCCTGATTCTCCCGACGTTGCAGATCCTCAAGTTGATCCGGTAGGGCCCGCAGGGTCTCCCGATAGCGGCCGCGACGCCGATGAGAACAAGCGAGTGAAGGGTGATGACGACTATCCTCCCTATAAGGATGGGGAATAGACTGCCCGCTCACCCGTTTTTATAGCTTCATGCAGTCAGCAGGAAATGACTGCCCGTTGTCGTCTGTTTGATCTGGTCGTTGGAGAGTGGCCGACTGAGGAAGAAGCCCTGTGCTTCATGGCAGCCATAGCCTCTGACCAGATCCAGGCATTTGAAGGTTTCAATGCCTTCTGCAACAGTCCGGTAGCCCAGTTCATGCGCCAGCTGGAAAACCGATTGGGCAATGATGCGATTGCGTGGCTTGTTTTCCAGGTCGGTGATGATCGACTTATCCAGCTTGATCACGTTGGCAGGGATTTCATGCAGATATGCAAAGTTGCTGTAGCCCGTGCCAAAGTCATCAATGGCAACATCGACGCCAAGCTGCCGGATGTCTGCTAGCTGAGCCAGCACAGTGTTGCTGGCTCTGATCCATTCACCTTCAGTTATTTCCACTTCAACTCGATGTGCGCCGATGTTGTGTTTCTCGCACCCGGCTCTCAGCGCCTGGGCGATGTCGATGTGTTGAAAGTCCAGCGCGGAGAGATTCAGCGAAACTTTGGATTCGTTGTCGGCCCAGCCAGCCGCGGCGGCCAATGCATTGTCGATGACCCAGCGCGTCACAATGCTTATCTGCCCAGAACGTTCAATCAGCGGGATGAACTCCGCAGGAGATACAGGTCCGAAAATCTGGTGATTCCATCGTAACAACGCTTCGGCGCTGACCTGGCAACCATCTTCCAGTCTGAAACGGGGCTGGAATACCAGACAAATTTCGCCGTTGCACAAGGCACCTGCCACATCGTGGATCAAGGCCTCGGAACGTCGCGACGCGCAATTCGGATCCTCATCCCATATGGACCAATCCATGCCGTCCCGGGCGGCAGAGTCCACAGCGCCACGAGCCTTGCGCAGCAAGTCACCGATGGACTGCTTTCCATCACTGCAGACGGCAATGCCCATGCGAATGCCGGGCAGCGTCGATATCGAATCCTCCGCACACGGTTCGCAAACGAGTGTGCTCAGGGTGAGGATCAATTCGCTTTGATCCTGAGGCCGCGCCGGCAGCAGCAGACACAAATGCCGTTCGCTGATGTGATAGGCCGTCAGCTTTTCACCCAGGGCCTGATTCAAACGCTCAGTGATGTCGGTTGCTTTCGCACCGATCAACCCAGAGTCGTGCTCAAGGGCAAAGTCATGAGTCCACTGACTGTCGATAACCTCGACAACCATCAAGATGCGGGTCGGTGTTTCGGTATTAAGCCATGGGCCAGCATTGTCGTTCAGAAACTGCCGCAGATTGGGCAGGCCGCTGACGGTATGGCACATGCTGGTCTGTTGTCGCTGTTCAATTTGCGAAATCACCATCTCGGCCAGGTCCTGAAGGACCAGCGTTTCGGCGTGGCTGAGTTGATGAGGGAATTTATCAATGAGGCAAAGGCTGCCAATGGCGTGCCCGTCTCGCGTCACTAAAGGAGCGCCGGCGTAGAAACGAATGCCACCTTCAGCCGTCACCAGTTCATTGTCCATGAACCGTGGATCTTGGCAGGCGTCGACAACCTGCATCACGCCGTCCTGTTTGATCGTGTGAGCGCAGAACGACTGATTGATAGGTGTCTGCGGATTCGGAAAGCCGACTCTGGCAGCGAACCACTGGCGCTCCTGCTCAACCAGTGACACCAGCACTGTTGGAACATTGAAGTAGGCGGCGGCCAGTCGGCAGATGCGGTCAAAGTTCTCGTCTGCGGCGGTTTCCAGCCACTGAATGGCGCGTACCGCCGCGAGACGTTGTTTTTCGGCTTGTAGTGATAAATGCATAAACGTTCCGTACAGCCGCAGAGTAGTGGTGGTATTGAGGCCTTGTGCCATCATAGCTGGGACGGTTAGTGTTGAAGAAGGTTTCCTACGAACGGCACTTTTTTCAGTTGCTGTGAAGTTCGTTCAGTTTTTGCTTGCGGTCGAGCTGGAGGTCACCAGCCGTAACGCACTGGAAATACTGCCCACCGCAGCAAATCCGGCACCAATGGACAAGGCCAGAACCGGACCATGCTCGCCGCTGATGCCAAAGCTCAACGCCACCAATGCTGCCCCCGTGGCCTGACCAATCAAGCGCGCAGTAGCGATTGTGCCGCTGGCACCACTGGCCCGTGCTTTGGGCGCGCTGGTCATCAGCGCTTTCTGGTTGGGGGCCTGGAAGAAACCGAAGCCTAATCCGCAGATGATCATCCGGATGCCGATTTCCCACGCGCTGGCGTCGGCAGGGATCATGGTCAGAGATATCATGCCTGCGCACAGTATCGCCAGTCCGATACCGCCCAGCATTCCTGGGGCGTAGCGGTCAGACAAACGCCCGGCAATGGGCGCAATCATGGCTACAACCACTGACCAGGGGGTCATCAGGAAACCGGTCTGAATCGGATCGCGGCCCAGCACCGTTTCGAAGAAAAACGGTAACGAGACGAACGCCAGGCCCTGGGTGGCAAATGAACAGAATGCGGTAAGGGCGGAGAGGGCGAACATCGGTCGCTTGAGCAGATCCAGCGGAAACATGGGCGCAGGGTGTCCGGCTTCGCGACGAAGCATCGCGGCACCGGCAATCAGAAACGCTGCGAGCGCGATAAGTACGCCAGTGCTGGAGCCCAGCTGCGCCGCTTCACTGAGGGCATAAATCAGCGCACCGAAGGTGATCACGCTGAGCACTGCGGTGAGTCGATCAAACGTCAGGGTGCCGGGCTTACTGGTGGGCAACGAGTTCCAGGCAAAGGCCAGCGCGAATAGGCCAAGAGGCAGATTGATCGCGAATAGCCAGGGCCAGCTGGCTACGGACAGCACCAGCGAGGCGATGGTAGGGCCGGCTGCAAACGAAGTGCCCACCACCAGCGCGTTCATGCCAAGCCCGCGGCCCAGATGCTCGTGAGAAAAAATCGAGCTGATCAGTGCAGCGTTGACAGCCATGATCGCGCTGGCCCCAAGGCCCTGGATAACCCGTGCGATGGTCAGCGATGGCAACGACCAGGCAAACGTGCATAAGGCCGAAGACAGCACGAACAAAATAAGCCCGCCCAGATAGACTTTGCGATGCCCGATGACGCCGCCCAGGGCTGCGAAGGGCAGCAAGGTTGCGACTGCTGCGAGTTGATAAGCGTTGATGACCCACACCGAGGCCGCAGGCGACGCATTCAGATCGGCCGCAATACTGGGCAATGCCGTATTGGCAATGGCGGTATCAAGTGTGGCGAGGGCGATAGACAACAGGATGGCGACCATCCCGCGAAATTCGCGGGAGGTGAGCCGGGTAGAGGTGGGGGAAGTCGTTTGATCCATTACCTGCGAGGCTCCGCATATTCGAGCAGGGAATGCCTGCTCGAAGCAGGCGCTGGAACGATCCTGCTGTTTTATGCGGCTGCTGTGCAATGGTTTGTTGCAAATGTTTTCAAGGCTGCAGGTGTATCAACTGTAGGAGCCGCCAAAGGCTGCGATTGCGATGTGTCTGGCTTGATGCAATCGCAGCCTTCGGTAGTTGCTACAGAAATGGCGTCAGTTTAAAAGAGCAAGTTCGTGCATTAGCTCAGCAAATCAGCCCCCAGTTGGAACGCTACCCACAACGCCAGACCTGTCGCGAATACCAGAGCAATGTTCTCGAACAGATTGTTGCGGTATTCCTTGTCGAGCAGCTTTTTCTGGTTGGACATGATCAGCAGGCCCAGCGAGATAATCGGCAGACCGATGATGTTCAGTGCGTTCACGCCAATGGTCAGGGTCACGAAGTCCGGCATGCCAGGCAGCGACCACACCAGTGGAGTGACCAGAATGAACAACATGAACCACTTGTGCATTGGGTCCTTGTGGAACTCCTTCCCGTATTTCTCGCGACGTTTCGGGAGGATGTGCTGCAAGGCATCGGTGATCAGCATCGGGAAGGCAGTGGTTTTACCCGCAATACTGGCGAACAGCGTTGCGAACACACCCACGAAGAAGATGTACCAGCCTGCCGAGCCAAAGAACATTTCAAGGGCTTTGCCCAGGTCCTGCAAGTTGGTCACCTGGATGCCGTTAGGACGCAGAATTTCCGCACCCACTACCCAGATCGCAAGATTGATGATGATGCCGACGAGTACTGCGAATAGCAGATCGTTACGCTGCATGCGCTTGTGCTGAGGACCGATCCAGCCTTTTTCACGCATCACATACGGGTGTACGAAGTTGGCAATGGAGCCTGCCACCGCGCCGATCACCGAAACCGCTACCAGCAGCGCGCCATGTACACCTTCATCGGGTGGAATGCTGAAGCCGATGGTGCCTTTGAGGATGCCCACCATATCCGGTTTGGACATGACTGCCAGAGCCAGAAATGCCAGCGTCATAAGCGCCAGCAGGCCCTTCATCACACCTTCGATCATGGTGTAGATGTTGCGTCCCACCAGCAACCAGACCGCGATCACCACCGCAAACGAGCACAGCAGCGGCTGATTGATATGCAGCAGCATAGCCAGTGCTTCGCCTGCGCCTTTGATCATGTAGGCGTTGATCAAGTGGCCCATGAGCAAGGCGTAGCCGAGCATGAACCAGGCAAAGATTGGATGGAGCTGGGCGTAGCCTTCGAGAATGCTCATGCCCTTGTTATTGCAGAGCTGAAAGCGGGCAATGATGTTAACGATGAGGAATCTGAGCAACAGCGAGACCGCCAGTACCCACATCATGGCGTAGCCGTAGTTGGCACCTGCCACTGAAGAAGTAATCAGGTCACCGGCACCCAGCCATGACAGAACCGCGATGATGCCAGGGCCAAGGAGCTTGGTGACTTTGGCAAAGACCGATTCACGCGCAGCAGTAGCTTTTTTATCGACGGAGCTGGTGCTCGCCATAAGGAGGATCTCCATTGTTATTTTTAGTGAGACGGTGCAAGTCGAACACAACGTCAGACGTCGTACAACGTGAGAAGTTTTACCGAGTGTGTGCGGATGTTTCGGCGGCGGAGGCGTTGTGGTCGGGCGTATGCGGGATTTTGGAGGAACCAGCTTTCACCGGCGGGCGGGCGGTAGATTCGCCCAGATGTCTCTTGCCAGAAATAATGCCTTCGCGGCTAAAGCCGCGAGAGCATAAATAGCAAAAAAACTAATGAAAGTTGATTGGAGCGACTAGCCCCCGTCGGTATCAATATCTGCATCCCGACCTTGCGTTGGATGCAGATTGTTGGGCACTTTTTCGGGTTTTTCTTCAGGCTCGTAATCAGGCGTAAAGGTGTTGCCACCCGAATCCTGATTCTGCTCGAACTGGGTATCAGGCTGACCCTGTGGCTTACCTTGGGATTGAGCGCCGCTTTCTTGAGTTTGTTGCTTCTGGGCTGGCGCGTCGGGGGCAGTGTCGGGTTCGATCGCCGGGTCGTTACGGTCGATTGGATTTTGAGTTTGATCGCTCATTGTTCACCTCTGATTATTGTTCAGCTGCGATGGCTTACAAAAATCTGAGGACGGTGCTTGCCGGTCGTTCGATCCATGTGACGACCGGCATCCTATCCGCCGTTGCGACGGAGCGCCGTGCTAAACGGCTGCCCGGTCGCCAGCGGTCAGGGATCAGCCGTAAAGACGTTCGAACGGTAGCCAGCGAGCGAATGCTCCACCTTCTACCCAAGCCCGCGCAGCTGCGATATCCGGGGCGAAATAGCGGTCTTCGTCGTAGTGAGGGACTTCACTACGGATCATGGCCAGTACTTCACTGAGCTTTTCCGACGTTTGCAGCGGAGCGTGGAGGTCTACGCCTTGCGCAGCACCGAGCAGTTCGATGGCTACGACGGCGCTGCTGTTACCTGCCATGTCCAGCAGACGGCGTGCGGCAAACGTCGCCATGGACACATGGTCCTCCTGATTGGCAGAGGTTGGCAAACTGTCGACTGAGGCGGGGTGGGCGAGCGTCTTGTTCTCCGATGCCAATGCTGCGGCGGTGACCTGAGCAATCATGAAACCCGAGTTCAGACCGCCTTCCTTGACCAGAAACGCTGGCAGGCCGGACAACGCCGGGTCTACCAGTTGGGCGATACGGCGCTCCGAGAGTGCGCCGATTTCAGAAATCGCCAGCGCCAATACATCGGATGCCATGGCGACCGGCTCGGCATGGAAATTACCGCCCGACAATACGTCGCCATCCGCGCTGAACACCAGTGGATTATCTGATACGGCGTTGGCTTCGCGCAGGAAAACGCCAGCGGCGAAACGCATGTGATCCAGGCATGCGCCCATGACTTGTGGCTGGCAGCGCAAGGAGTACGGGTCTTGTACGCGACCGCAATCGACG
The DNA here is from genome assembly GCF_040224095.2 of Pseudomonas caspiana. NCBI lineage: Bacteria > Pseudomonadati > Pseudomonadota > Gammaproteobacteria > Pseudomonadales > Pseudomonadaceae > Pseudomonas > Pseudomonas caspiana. The sequence continues at coordinate 2,223,743 of NZ_CP167995.1, forward strand.
TGCGACTTGCGTATCTCGCTGGTGTCCAACAGCTCGCGGTACAACACCGCCACATCAATTTGCCCCGGTTGACCGCGTACCGCTTGAATACGTGGGTCAAACGGCACGTCAGAGCCTTTCAAGGCTTCCACGCTCAGGCTGCCCGCGACAACCGCTGCGGTGAACAGCTTCTCGGCGGCAAACAGACCGCGCAAGGCCAGAGCGGTGGACACCTGAGTGCCATTGATCAGCGCCAGACCTTCTTTTGGCCCCAGCACCATGGGCTCGAGCCCTGCCAGCGCGAGACCTTCAACCGCGTCCATTTCGCGGCCCTGATGACGCACCCGACCAACGCCGATCAGTACCGCCGACATGTGCGCCAGCGGTGCCAGGTCCCCTGAAGCACCCACCGAACCTTGCGAGGGGATGCACGGATAAACCCCGGCCGTGTACAGCGCGCTTAATGCCTGGATGACTTCCCAACGGATCCCGGAAAAACCTCGCGCGAGCGAGCCTACTTTCAACGCCATGATCAGCGCCACGCTTGCATCGTCCAATAAGGGGCCGGTGCCAGTACAGTGTGAAAGCAGCAGGTTACGTTGCAGTTTGGCCAACGACTCGGTGGGGATGGAGGTGCGCGCCAGCAAACCGAAACCCGTGTTGATGCCGTACACAGTACGTTGGTTGGCGATGATTTCATTCACTGTGCGGGTGCTGGCGTCGACCACTTCACGGGCTGCGGGATCAAGCTCGAAAGGGCTCTGCTGCTGATAAATAGCGCGCAATTGATCGAGGTTGAATTGGCCTGGCTTGAGTAGAAGTGCTGCTGGCATGGTGCGCTTTCCTGCTTGGGTTGTAGTTTTGCCGACCGGCTCGGAGATTATCCGGGTTGTCGCTATAGTGGGTTATATCATCCTGTATATACAAGATAAGGCAAAAGCCGGGCCAAGCAAACACAGCCCCGGTTTTGTTGGGTTGAAGATGATGTGTGATCGTGGGCGGTGGGGTGTCTGTCACCGAAGGTGGCATCGTCCGGTGCGCAACGCCCGGCTTTGAGGCGGCTGGAAACGTTTGAGGTGGCTTGATCGAGTTCTGCAGGTGTAGGTGAGGCCAGGGTATTTCTGTGGGAGCAAGCTCTGCTCCCACAAAGGCTTTAAGTGCGCCTCCTGTCGAACAGCTATTTTTTCCCGGCCAGTGCCTGCGTCACTTGCCCGATGTTGCCCTGCAATTCAGCCAGCGGATCTTCACCATCTACAGTCAACACCAATAACTTGCTGCCAGCGGCCGTGATTGCAGCCTTTACCGGCTCTGGTGGCTGGCGATGATCCAGGACCAGAGCAACGTCATTGTCCTTGAGGGTGTCGGTCAGCTTTTTCAGAGCCTCGGGCGTCCATTGATCGTCGGGCAGTACTTGCGTACCCGCCAGTTCCAGATTCAGCCCGCTGATCAGATAGCTCAGATGATCGGACAGACTGACCACGGTGAGGTTGTCAGCGCTGGCCAGGCTCGCTTCGCTGTCGGCAGTCAGTTTCAGGAGTTGCTGCTTGAGCGCCGACAGGTTGGTTTCGATACGTGGTTTGGCGGCAGGGGCAAGGCGCACCAGATCGGCAGCCATGACATCCGCCATACGGCCCATGTTGTTGCTCGACAGCCACGGTTGGCTGTTCAGGCCATCCACGCCCTGGCCCGGCTGCACGGCAATGCCGGGCAAGCTGCCATCCACTGGTCGTGCTGCGTCGATTTCGACGATACGAATGTTGCTGCGGCGCGCATTGGGATAAAGCGGGTCATCGGCCCAGATTGAACGCAGGCCGATCACCGCGTCAGCGTCCACCGACAATTTGCGTAGTGCTTCGACACCTCGACCGGTGAAGTAAGCCGTCTGGCGAGAGCCGGGCAGATTGGCTGCGGCAGCGCGCTCCAGCACCACGCCGCTGTCTTTGAGCAGGATCTGCCCGAGGCCAAACGTGATTGGCAGGCTGGCCAGCACCCGTACCGGTTTTTGATTCTCAGGCGCAGTGGCTGCGGCGTGGGAGGTGGCGACGAATAGGCCGGATAGGGCCAGTGCCAGGGTCAATTTACGCAACATTTATCCAATATTCCCTTTGAGGCTCGGTACGGTACCGCGAGCGATGGCTGCGAGGGCGAAAGCAATGCCTGCTACCAGAATGATCGCCGCGCCGGACGGTACGGGCAGGTCGAAAACGATCGGTAACAGAATGCCGCACAGGGTGCTGACAGTGGCGATGGCCACCGATATCCAGAAGAAGCCTTTCAGTGACTGGCTGAGCAGCCGTGCGGCAGCGGCGGGGATCACCAACAGTGCACCGACCAGAATTGCGCCGATAACCTTGACGGCGGCAACGGTAATCAGCGTTACCAGGATCACGAACAGGTAATCCAGCGCTTTGACTGCAACGCCGCGCACGGCCGCAAGCTGCGGGTTGAAGCTGGCCAGCATGATGCGGTTATACAGCGGCAAGCTCAGGCCCATGACCAGTGAACCAACCACTGCCAACACCAACAGATCACCACCGTTGACGGTTAACACCGACCCGAACAGCACGTTTTCCAGGATGTGGATGTTGATCTTGCCCGCCAGAATCAATAGCAGACTCGCGCCAAAGGCCAGGGAAACCGAAAGGAATACACCGATCAGCGTATCTGGCGCCAGGCCAGTGCGATTGCGCAGGTAGTTGAGGACAATGCCGAACAGCAGGCAATAGCCAAACAGCGCGCCATAGGGGCTGGTGTACGGTTCGCCGAGGAGGATACCGACGGCAACCCCGGTCAGCGCGGCATGCCCCACGGCCTCGGAGAAAAACGCAAAGCGTTTGACCACCACCAGCGTCCCAAGGCCGCCAAGAACGGGACCGATCAGTAACCCTGCCAGCAACGCGTTGACCACGAAACCGTAGGCCAATGCCTCAGGCAAATAGCCGGACGACGCCAGGCCTTGAATGAAAAGACGAAACTGCTCGTAGTCCATCAGGCAGCGCTCCCTTGGGTTGTGTCAGCGGCGCGAGGATGAGCAGAGAACAAGGTCAACAGACGATCCGGTGTCAGTGCGGTGGCTGCCGGTTCATCGAACAACACCCGGCGATTCAGGCCTGTGACGTTATCGGCCAAACGCTTCACGGCCTCCAGATCGTGCTCGATCCAAAGCACGGTGATACCCGCCTTGCGCCAATCCCCGAGCAGGCGTTCGAATACTTGAATACCTGCTTCATCCAGCGCCGACATCGGTTCATCCAGCACCAGCAGCTGCGGGGCCGGGATCAAGCCTTGAGCCAATAGCACGCGCTGGCGTTCGCCACCGGACAGCGCGCCCATGCGGCGCTTGCGTTTGTCCTGCATGCCGACGCGCTCCAATGCTTCGCCGATTGCTGCCGCGTAATGCTTCGACAGGCCAAGAAACGCCGGGCGGCGCTGACACATGGCAGCCATGAAGTCATCGACGGTAATCGGCAGGCCGCGGTCGAATTCCAGTGCTTGCGGCACATAGCCGATCAGCCCCGGTGATCCCGGCCATTGCAGGCTCAGTTGCCCTTGATGGGGCATCTGGCCGAGCATGGTTTTGATCAGCGAGCTTTTGCCACCGCCGTTAGGGCCGACGAGTGCATGGATGCTGCCCGGGCGGACCTTGAACGTGACACGATCAAGGATCGCGGTACGGCCGAGGGTCAGGCTGACATCCGCGAAATCAACACCCGGACCGTTGCCAGTGATCGCGATTTTTTCAGCAGCGGTCATGCCCCGGACTCCTGAATGGCGCGTACGACGGTGTCCAGATTGCCAGCCATTTCCTTCTCGTACTTGTCGGCGGTGTACTCGCCATAGGAAATGTGTGACAGCGGGTAGAGCTTGACCCCTGACTCGCGCTGGATGGTTTCAACGTAGGTGGACGGGAAGTCCATTTCCGAGAAAATCACTTTTACGTCCAGCTCACGCAGTTGATCGATGGTTTTTTTCAGTTGGCTCGGGCTCGGCTCGATACCGTGTGCGGGTTCCACCACTGCCGTGACTTCCAGACCAAACTCACGCAGCAAATAGTCATAAGCGGCGTGTACGGTAGCCACCCGCAAATCGGCGTTGGGTGCCTTGGTCAGCTTGGCCAGTGCATCAGCACGCATCTGGCGCAGACGTTTACCGTAGGCGCGTGCGTTGGCGGTGTAGGTCTTGGCATTGTCCGGATCAAGCTTGCCCAGCTCGCGGGCAATGTTGTTGACCTGGGCAATGGACGCGCTGATCGACAAGAAGGTGTGAGGGTTGACCACTTTGCCCGCGCCCCGCGCAGCCACGCCGGTGGCGGCCAGCAATGGAACGTCGGCGTTGGCTTCAATCACCGCAATATCCGGTTTTTCACTGGCGGCAATCATCCGGTCAGCAAAGTCATCGTGACCCACGCCATTGAGCACCACGACGTCCAGCGAGCCGATACGCTTGATGTCGTCGGCGCGCGGCTCGTAGGCGTGCGGGTTGAAACCGGCAGGAATCAACGGCACTACTTCGGCCTTGTCACCGACGATGTTGGCGACATAGCTGTAATAAGGGTGCAGGGTGATGCCGATCCGCAAGCGTTTGGCGTCGGCATTGGCCAGTGGAGTGAGGAGGGTGGCCAGCAGGCCGACCAGTACCGCGCGCAGCAAAGGTCGGCGTTTCAGAGAAATTGGCATGGGCGAGCAGTCTTCTTTCAAATGAGTGCGTGGAGATCAGTGTTTGTGCTGGCGAGTAACACCTGCATCGAACTGGGCGACGACCTGCTTCCAGCCCGAAGCAATCAGGGCCTTGTCGCTGATATCGGTAATGCCATTACTGAGCGAGGGACTGCGATTGATCCAGATGTCGGCCTGAGCGTCATCGACCGCTCCGATGCGCAACAGAAACGATCCGGCGACGGCAGGGTCTTGGCTCAGCCCAACGTAGGACTTATCGACCATCTGCCAGCCATGGCCGCCACGGCTAACTGAACTGGCGTCCTCTACGAAAGGCGCGAGACCTTCATCGCTAAGCTGTTGCGGCGTTACCGGCGTGGCTTGCTCGGGTGCCAGCAGGCGAATCTCGTCCAGCGTGACGCGCAAATCGGCGTAGATACCTTGTTCTGAAGCGGTCAGATCGCGCCGGGCATCCAGCTCATGGGCAGCGACGCTTTGCACGTCCTGACTTTCCCCGTGCCAGCCGATAACGGTCCCGGCAACCAGCAGGATCACCAGACACAACGCCAGTACATAAAGCGTTTCATGACCGGCACCCGCCGGACGGACTACTTGATGGGTTGGCGTACTCATGGGGCCTCGATGTCGGCTTGGTCGATTTCGACCACATGGCCTGGGCCGGCATCGAACAGCACATAAAACTCGGAAGCCGGTTTTTTGAACGTGACGGTCGAGTCCTCACCCAGTTTGCCGGGCACCAAAATGGTTTCGTCGTAGCCGATTACGTCGAGTGTCACGCCCGGCGCGCCACTGCCGTCGGAAAAGCCGCCGGTGCAACGGATCTGTTCATTGTCGATCTGTTTGCACTCGCACATCGGGTTGTGTGCCAGCGCTTGTGTGCTCAGGCCGAGCAAGCTCACGGCAATGAGGTGGCGGGCACTGACGCCGAGCCAGCGCAGATTAGGTCTGCCGATCATGGTTTGACTCCTTGTTTTTTCAGCCAGGCAACGGTGGCCGGGGATGCCTGTGATAACGGAATGGATGCCTGATGCATCGAGCCGTCCCAGCCTTCCATGGTGATCCACAGGTCGGCGTCAGGGTCGGTGCGTTCAGGAATCTGCATGAAGGCGCTCATCCGATAGGGCGAGCCGAAGAAAATGACCCCGGCGGCACGCAGACTGCGGGGTTTGCCAATGCGCAGGTAGGTCGCCTTGACCTTGTCCGCACATTCGGCACACAGCGCCGCATTAAAGCTTTTGGTGTAGCCGGAGGCGCCTTCCAGACGTGGCGGTCCATCAAGAAACTCCGCCATGCGGATGCTCCACGGGCCGACCGGGACTTCGCCTATCTCACGTTGACCCAGACCGTTGTCGCCGCGGAACAGGGCCACTTCGGTAAAGTACTTGGGCATGAAGCCCAGCGGGATCAGCACCAGCAAGATGTTGATGTGAAAGCGCCATTTATGCCAGAAACGGCTCAGGTTCGACGGTTGTGTTGCCACGGCGGCCTTGCTCACAGTGTGCTCTCCGGAATCTTGGTGGACACGGGCGCGAGCGTTTGCTGACTGACGCTGGCACGTTCGAGTTTCTCACTGCGCTTGAGCGCATTGACGGTTGCCTGAGCGGTCCGTTTGGTCCAGATAAGCAAACCGCTGAGGACCATCATGCTCAGAATCAGGGCGAAGAAGGTCCAGATCAGCTTGATCCATATCCCCCCGAAGTCACCCGTGTGAAGAGGGCGCATGGATTCGGTGACGAACTCCAGTGCCGAGCGATCCGACAGCAGGTGGGATGTGGCAATTTCGCCGCTGTACGGGTTGATTTCTGCAGTCTGGAACATCAGTGGGTACCAACTGCGACCCGCGACGCTGATGTTGCTGTAGGCGTTGAGCGGCATGCTGATGGAGCTGGGCTCCAGCCCTGGAATCTTCTCTCGGGTGATTTCTACGGCCTTATCGAGGCTGATCATCGGTGCCGGGCTGCCATCTGCGGTCAGAGGCACGCTGGCATGGGGTATGACTGAAGCAATGGGCGACTGGCTGGAAATGCTGATCTGGTTATCAAACAGAATGGCCTGAATCAGGAACCACATCCCGGTGATGGAAATGACGGCGATGAACCAGATCGACCAGATTCCGCTCAGTCGGTGGAAGTCGCCCCAGAAAATCCGTGCTCCATGGTTAAAGCGCAGCGTGGGTTTGAAGAAGCCTTTCCAGAACTTTTTGTAAACGACTAGGCCGGTAATCAACGAAGCCAGCAGAGGAATGCTTAACAGCGACACCATGTACCAGCCCCAGGAGAACCCGTTGGTAAACGGGACCAGCCACCAGCCGTGCAGTGCCCGGGTGAATGCAGGGAAGTCGAACGATGGCGCGATACCCTGAAGAACTCCAGTGTACGGGTTGGCATAGGCGACAACGGCGCGCCCGCCCGGATAGGTTGCCCGAACGTTAAGCGCGAAATAGTCACCGTCGGGCTCGGAAATCCTGCCGACCTTGATCTGTGGATCGTTACGTTGGATGGTCTCCTTGACCGTCTCGAAACTCAGGCGCGGGGCGTCGGCAGACGGCGGATTGGCGCGCATCTCCGGGTTAACCAGCCACATGATCTCTTTGCTGACCACTGCCAGCGTCCCGGTGAAACAGACGATCAGGACAAAGAACCAGATGGGCAGGGCCAGCCAGCTGTGGACAAGAAACCAGATTTTCGAACGGGACTTCTTAGACATGGAGTAACGGTCTCGATTCACGGTGTGGAGCAGCCCGATAATCGTTCGGGCTTACGGTATCCATAAAAAGCAGTCGTGGCTTTTGCCGACGCGACTGCTGCATATTACTAGGACGGATGAGAATCAAATACCCGCAGTGTTAATTCTCATTACATATTTAAAAGTTGTTTCTGGATGTGTTTTCAGGCGCGTTTCTGTCTGCCCTGATGCCATTGATGCTTTGCCTGACTTAGCGGCAAACACAAAACCTGTAGGAGCGCACGAGCATTGCGAGGCCGCGATAGCGGTATATCAGGCAGGACGCTATCGCGGCCTCGCGATGCTCGTGCGCTTCGACAGAAAAACATCCCAAATCAGCTAGTTGCTTTTGAGGGGCACTCCTGAGCAACGCAGGGCCGCGAGATAAACGGCTGGGCCAAAAAAAGGGAAGTCAGACTCTCGTCTGCTTCCCTTTTTTCACCGCCGCAACCTTTAGATCACTTGGATGATCGCCTTGCACACGGTATCAATGTTGCTCTGGTTCAGCGCTGCAACGCAGATCCGGCCGGTGTCGAGGGCGTAAATACCGAACTCGTTACGCAGGCGATGCACCTGCTCAGTGGTCAGGCCTGAGTAAGAGAACATGCCGCTCTGGCGACCGACGAAGCTGAAGTCCTGGCCCGCAGGGTTGTTGGCCAGACGCTCGACCATCGCCTGGCGCATGCTCTTGATGCGGACGCGCATTTCGCCCAGCTCTTCTTCCCATTTTGCGCGCAGTTCAGGGCTGTTGAGTACCGCTGCAACGATGGTTGCGCCATGTGTAGGCGGGTTGGAGTAGTTGGTGCGGATCACGCGCTTGACCTGGGACAGGACGCGGGCGGTCTCTTCTTTAGAGTCAGTGATGATCGACAGCGCGCCGACGCGTTCGCCATACAGCGAGAACGACTTGGAGAACGAGCTGGAAGCGAAGAACGTCAGGCCCGATTCTGCGAACAGACGGACGGCAACTGCGTCTTCATCAATGCCGGTGCCGAAGCCTTGGTACGCCATGTCCAGGAAAGGCACGTGGCCTTTGCTCTTGACCACTTCCAGCACTTTTTTCCAGTCGTCCAGCGTCAGATCAACGCCAGTCGGGTTGTGGCAGCAGGCGTGCAGCACGACGATCGAACCGGATGGCAGATTCTGCAGGTCTTCCAGCATGCCGGAACGGTTCACGTCATGGCTGGTCGCATCATAATAGCGATAGTTCTGCACCGGGAAACCGGCGGTTTCAAACAGGGCGCGATGGTTTTCCCAGCTTGGATCGCTGATTGCCACGACTGCATCAGGGCGCAATTGCTTGAGGAAGTCAGCACCGATTTTGAGAGCGCCGGTGCCACCCACGGCCTGAGTGGTCAGAACGCGGCCGGAAGCGATCAACGGCGAATCAGCACCCAGCAGCAGTTTTTGTACCGCAAGGTCGTAGGCTGCGATGCCGTCGATCGGCAGGTAGCCACGAGGAGCGTGTTGAGCCACGCGAATATTCTCTGCTTCGGCAACGGCGCGCAGAAGGGGAATGCGTCCTTCTTCGTTGCAATAGACGCCCACGCCAAGATTGACCTTGGTGGTACGGGTATCGGCGTTGAATGCTTCGTTGAGGCCCAGGATAGGATCGCGTGGTGCCATTTCGACAGCGGAGAACAGGCTCATTTTTGTGGCGGCTCTGTGTGAGAGGTGAGGGGAAACCCGCTCTGACCCGAATGCGCCAGAGCGGTGCACAAACGGGGAGTCAGTATAGAGGCCATCTCTGGCCGGGGCGACAGCCGGTGACGGATTTTTTAAAGGTTTTTGAGGTTATTTGTCAGTCAATGGTCGTGTTGCAACACGCTTCGTGTACCTGAGGCCAATTTAATCGGTTGAAGGCGGCGGGTTGAAAGGTTGCGATGGCGACTCCATTTGTAGTCCCATCACTTCATATTCTGTACGACTGATCCTTAGTGGTTAGCCGGCGGCAGTTCTCCGGTTCTCGCCTGCAACATTGCGAGAACCCACCCAGAGGTACGTTATGTCCGAGTTTCAGCTCGTAACCCGCTTTGAGCCTGCTGGCGATCAGCCCGAGGCCATCCGCCAACTGGTCGAAGGGATCGACGCCGGTCTGGCTCACCAGACCTTGCTAGGGGTAACAGGCTCGGGCAAGACGTTCAGCATTGCCAACGTGATCTCCCAGGTGCAGCGCCCGACTTTGGTGCTCGCCCCGAACAAAACCCTGGCTGCGCAGTTGTACGGTGAGTTCAAGGCGTTTTTTCCGAACAACGCCGTCGAATACTTCGTCTCTTATTACGACTATTACCAGCCTGAAGCCTATGTACCGTCGTCTGATACCTTCATCGAGAAGGATGCGTCGATCAACGATCACATTGAGCAGATGCGTCTATCCGCTACCAAGGCTTTGCTGGAACGCAAGGACGCCATTATCGTCACCACGGTGTCGTGCATTTATGGTCTGGGCAGCCCGGAAACTTATTTGCGCATGGTGTTGCACGTGGATCGCGGTGACAAACTCGATCAACGCGCTTTGCTGCGTCGTCTGGCTGATTTGCAGTACACCCGAAATGACATGGACTTCGCCCGGGCGACGTTCCGGGTACGCGGCGATGTAATTGACATCTATCCTGCGGAGTCGGATCTGGAAGCGATTCGCATCGAGCTGTTTGACGATGAGGTGGAGAGCATTTCGTCGTTCGATCCGCTGACCGGCGAGGTGATCCGCAAGCTGCCGCGTTTTACCTTTTACCCCAAGAGCCACTACGTCACGCCACGGGAAACTCTGGTGGAGGCGATGGAAGGCATCAAGGTCGAGTTACAGGAGCGTCTTGAGTACCTGCGCACCAACAACAAACTGGTTGAAGCTCAGCGTCTCGAGCAGCGGACCCGTTTCGATCTGGAAATGATTCTCGAGCTAGGTTACTGCAACGGTATCGAAAACTACTCGCGCTATCTGTCGGGACGTCCTTCCGGTGCGCCGCCGCCAACCTTGTACGACTATCTGCCGCCTGATGCGCTGCTGATCATCGACGAGTCTCACGTCAGCGTGCCGCAGGTCGGCGCCATGTACAAAGGTGACCGCTCGCGTAAAGAAACTTTGGTCGAATACGGCTTCCGTCTGCCATCGGCGCTAGATAACCGGCCGATGCGTTTCGACGAGTGGGAAGCAGTCAGTCCGCAAACGATTTTTGTCTCGGCGACTCCGGGCAATTACGAGGCAGAGCACGCTGGTCGTATCGTCGAGCAGGTTGTGCGGCCAACCGGGCTGGTAGATCCGCAAATCGAGATTCGTCCGGCGCTGACTCAGGTGGATGATCTTCTCTCGGAGATCACCAAGCGGGTGGCGCTAGAGGAGCGAGTGCTGGTCACGACGTTGACCAAGCGCATGTCCGAAGACCTGACCGATTACCTGGCTGACCATGGCGTGCGGGTTCGGTATCTGCACTCGGACATCGATACGGTGGAGCGGGTGGAGATTATTCGCGATCTGCGGTTGGGGACTTTCGATGTGCTGGTGGGGATCAACCTGCTGCGCGAGGGTCTGGATATGCCTGAAGTGTCGCTGGTGGCAATTCTCGATGCAGATAAAGAAGGCTTCCTGCGTTCCGAGCGTTCGCTGATCCAGACCATTGGTCGTGCGGCCCGTAATCTTAATGGGCGGGCGATCCTCTATGCGGATCGCATCACCGGCTCCATGGAACGCGCCATCGGCGAGACCGAGCGGCGCCGTGACAAACAGATCGCGTTCAACCTGGCCAATGGCATCACCCCAAAAGGTGTGTTCAAGGACGTCGCCGACATCATGGAAGGCGCCACGGTGCCGGGTTCGCGCAGCAAGAAGCGCAAAGGCATGGCCAAGGCTGCGGAAGAAAGCGCCAAGTACGAAAACGAACTGCGCTCACCGAGCGAGATCACCAAGCGTATTCGGCAACTGGAAGAGAAAATGTACCAGTTGGCCCGCGACCTGGAGTTCGAAGCCGCGGCACAGATGCGCGACGAAATCGGCAAGCTGCGCGAGCGTTTGCTGACCGTATAGCGGTTTGGGGTCTGGAGCCTATCCTGTGGGAGCCGGGCTTGCCCGCGATACATGAGACGGTGCTAGAAGACATTCCGCGTTATCGTTTATCGCGAGCAAGCTCAGCTCCCACATGATCACTGGCGCCTGTTAATATTCACGGCTTGTTTGACCTATTTCGGGATTTTTCATGACCACCGTTCGTACCCGCATCGCGCCTTCGCCTACCGGCGACCCTCACGTTGGCACGGCTTATATCGCGCTTTTCAACTATTGCTTTGCCAAGCAGCACGGCGGTGAGTTCATCCTGCGTATCGAGGATACCGATCAACTGCGTTCGACCCGTGAGTCGGAACAGCAGATCTTCGACGCGCTGCGCTGGCTGGGTATTGAATGGAGTGAAGGCCCGGATGTCGGTGGTCCGCATGGTCCGTATCGGCAAAGCGAGCGGGGCGACATCTACCAGAAGTACGCGCAACAGCTGGTTGAGTTGGGCCATGCCTTCCCGTGTTTCTGCACCGCAGAAGAACTGGATCAAATGCGTGCCGAGCAAACCGCTCGTGGCGAAACGCCGCGTTATGACGGCCGCGCCTTGTTGCTATCCAAAGAAGAAGTAGCCCGTCGTCTGGCGGCAGGCGAGCCCCACGTGATCCGCATGAAAGTGCCGACCGAGGGCGTTTGCATCGTGCCGGACATGCTGCGTGGCGAAGTGGAGATCCCGTGGGATCGCATGGACATGCAAGTGTTGATGAAGACTGACGGCCTGCCGACTTACTTCCTGGCCAACGTCGTCGATGACCACCTGATGGGCATCACCCACGTGCTGCGCGGTGAAGAGTGGCTGCCATCGGCGCCCAAGCTGATCCTGCTTTATGAATACTTCGGCTGGGACAAGCCGCAACTGTGCTACATGCCGCTGTTGCGTAACCCGGACAAGAGCAAGCTGTCCAAGCGCAAGAACCCGACTTCAGTTACGTTCTACGAGCGCATGGGCTTCATGCCTGAAGCAATGCTCAACTATCTCGGTCGTATGGGCTGGTCGATGCCTGACGAGCGCGAGAAGTTTTCCCTGGAAGAAATGGTTGAGCATTTCGATCTGTCGCGGGTTTCTCTGGGCGGTCCGATCTTCGATATCGAGAAGCTTTCGTGGCTCAACGGCCAGTGGCTGCGTGAACTTCCAGTCGAAGAGTTCGCTTCGCGTCTGCAGCACTGGGCGTTGAATCCTGAATACATGATGAAGATCGCGCCGCACGTGCAGGGCAGGGTGGAGACCTTCAGTCAGGTCGCGCCTCTGGCCGGTTTCTTCTTCGCCGGTGGCGTGACACCGGACGCCAAACTGTTCGAGCACAAGAAGCTGTCTGCTGATCAGGTTCGTCAGGTCATGCAGTTGATTCTGTGGAAGCTGGAGTCTCTGCGTCAGTGGGAGAAGGACCGGATCATGGGCAGTATTCAGGCGGTCGTCGATCATCTGGAGCTCAAGCTGCGGGATGCCATGCCGTTGATGTTTGCCGCGATTACCGGGCAAGCCAATTCCGTGTCGGTGACTGATGCGATGGAAATTCTCGGCCCGGACCTGACCCGCTTCCGCTTGCGTCAGGCGCTTGATTTGCTGGGCGGCGTCTCGAAGAAAGAAAACAAGGAATGGGAAAAGCTTCTGGGCGCCATCGCCTGAGGCAATGCCTGTGCCTGTCAGTCCCCCGGTTTTCCGGGGGCTGAATGGTAAGTGGTTGTATTACCGACAAAAAACTTTAGAAATTGTTAAAAATAAATTTGACAGCTTTGCCACTCACGCTTAACATGCGCCCCGTCCACTGATGTGGGGCTTTAGCTCAGCTGGGAGAGCGCCTGCATGGCATGCAGGAGGTCAGCGGTTCGATCCCGCTAAGCTCCACCAAATTTAGAGTTTCAAAGCTCGGCTACAATGCTTTGAAGCGATGCAAGATAAGCGGATCCAGCGCCGATTATCAGCATAAAGAAGGTTTTGTCCCCTTCGTCTAGTGGCCTAGGACACCGCCCTTTCACGGCGGTAACAGGGGTTCGAGTCCCCTAGGGGACGCCATTTTAAAATGCATCATTTGAACGTGATGTGAGCCGCGAGGCTATAAATCCGGGGCTTTAGCTCAGCTGGGAGAGCGCCTGCATGGCATGCAGGAGGTCAGCGGTTCGATCCCGCTAAGCTCCACCAATTTTGCCAGGGTTCGTTTTTAAAGCGGATCTGCTCGAAGGTTTTGCGTCCCCTTCGTCTAGTGGCCTAGGACACCGCCCTTTCACGGCGGTAACAGGGGTTCGAGTCCCCTAGGGGACGCCACGATTTCTCGCTCTGCGAGACCAAGGGTCATTCGATTATTGAATGGCCCTTTTGTTTTTCTGGCGTTTGATAAAACGCCTTCCCTCCAGGTACGTCTTAGTCCCCCCGGTTTTCTGCAGGAGCTCACGAGCACCGCAAGGCAGCGATGGCGTCCTGTCTGATACACCGCCATCGCGGCCTCGCGGTGCTCGTGCGCTCCTGCAGGTTCGGCGTTTACCGCGAGACGGTGGATGTCGAGGCGCGCCTATAGGTCACTAGCAGTTGACCCACCTCTCATTAGCCGCTTTGGTTACACTCATCAGCCAATACAAACCAGCAACGCAGGAGCAAGCATGGTCTGGGATCTGACAACGCCTTTTGTGATCGACCTCAATGTCGCGGCCGATGATATTGACGGGCTGGGGCATGCCAATAACGCGGTGTATGTGACGTGGCTGGAGCGTTGCGCCTGGCGCCATTCCCAGCAGTTGGGGCTGGACCTGAGTGAGTATCGTCGCCTGGATCGGGCGATGGCGGTGGTTCGGCATGAGATCGACTACCTGGCCAGCGCCTATCAGGACGATGAGTTGCAGTTGGCCACCTGGATTGTCGACTGGGACAAACGCCTGAAAATGACTCGACGTTTTCAGCTCAGACGCCCGAGTGACGGGGTGACGTTGTTGCGTGCTCAGACCACTTTTGTCTGCATCGAGCTGTCCAGTGGCAAGCCTAAACGCATGCCCGCAGAGTTCATCGAGGGGTATGGCGTCGCCGTGGCTAATCCTCTGGTTTCCAATACCGCCAGCGCGCCGTAAACTGCCGGACTTTTTTTCGAGTGTGACCCCATGCAAATTGCTCTGGCGCCCATGGAGGGGCTGGTTGACGACATCCTGCGCGATGCCCTGACAAAAGTCGGCGGGATCGACTGGTGCGTGACCGAATTCATTCGGGTGTCCGAGCGCTTAATGCCGGCTCATTACTTCTACAAGTACGCTTCCGAGTTTCACAAAGGTGCGAAAACCGATGCCGGAACGCCGTTGCGCCTGCAGTTGCTGGGCTCCGATCCGGTCTGTTTGGCGGAGAACGCCGCGTTTGCCTGTGAGCTGGGCGCGCCAGTGCTGGATCTGAACTTCGGTTGCCCGGCCAAAACCGTCAACCGTTCCCGCGGCGGCGCGATTCTGCTCAAAGAACCTGAGTTGCTGTACTCCATCGTCAATCAGGTGCGCAGCGCGGTGCCCAAAGAGATTCCGGTCACCGCCAAAATGCGCCTGGGTTACGAAAACACCGACGGCGCGCTGGATTGCGCGCGTGCGCTGGCTGACGGCGGGGCAGAGCAGATCGTCGTACATGCCCGCACCAAGGTCGACGGCTATAAGCCGCCTGCCCACTGGGAATGGATTGCGCGGATTCAGGAAGTGGTCAAGGTGCCGGTAGTTGCCAACGGAGAAATCTGGACCGTCGATGACTGGCGCCGCTGCCGGGAAATTTGTGGCGCTCGGGACATCATGATCGGACGCGGGCTGGTGGCACGTCCCGACTTGGCCCGGCAGATTGCCGCCGCGCAGAAAGGCGAAGAAGTTGTGCCGATGACCTGGGCCGAAATGCAGCCCATGTTGCGGACCTTCTGGTTGCAGTGTCTGGAGAAAATGACCCTGATTCAGGCACCTGGCCGTCTTAAACAATGGCTGGTGCTGCTGACCAAAAGCTACCCGGAGGCAACGCAGATGTTTGATGCGTTGCGCCGTGAAACCGACTGTCAGCGCATCAGTGTTCTGCTGGGTGTCGGTGCCGACGAACGGTCATAAAAAATTTGAAAATTAACTCTTGAAAAGCTTTTGGCCGACCCTAGCTTAGGGATTACGCGATGCCGAATTCGGGTCGCGGATTAAACCACTCGCTGTTTACAGGAGATTTATCATGACTACTGCATTTTCTCTGGCCCCTCTGTTCCGTAGCTCTGTGGGCTTTGATCGTTTTAACGACCTGTTCGAGGCTGCTGCCCGCAATGAATCCGCTGGCGGCTACCCTCCTTACAACGTCGAGAAGCACGCGGATGACCAATACCGCATCGTGATCGCGGCCGCAGGCTTCGTTGAAGAAGACCTTGAGCTTCAGGTCGAAAAGGGCGTGCTGACTGTTTCGGGCGGCAAGCGTGAAAATACTGCTGAGGGCGTGACCTACCTGCATCAGGGTATTGCTCAGCGGGCTTTCAAATTGTCGTTCCGGTTGGCTGATCACATCGAAGTGCAGAACGCTGGCTTGTCCAACGGCTTGCTGAACATTGATCTGCTGCGTCTGGTGCCTGAAGAGGCTAAAGCCAAACGCATCCCGATCAATGGTCAGAAAGTTCTGAACAGCTGATTGTTCACCTGCCAGCAAAAGAAGGCGCCTTTATGGCGCCTTCTTTCATCCCAATAAATTCATCTGGCTGCTCTCGAACAGGCTCTCTGGTTGTTTCAATCGTTTTTCGAATGCGCTCAGGGTCAGCGGTTCACTGAACAGATAGCCCTGGTACAAGCTGCACCCTAGTTGCTCAAGAAACTCCAACTGCAAAGGTTGCTCAACGCCTTCGGCAATCACCGTCAGGTTCAAACTCTGCGCCATGGCCACAATGGCACGAATAATTTCTGCGTCGTTAGGGTCGGTGGTCGCATCGCGGATAAAAGACTGGTCGATTTTCAAAGCGTCGACTGGCAGCCGTTTCAAGTAGGTCAGGGATGAATAGCCGGTGCCGAAGTCATCCATGGCAAAGCTCACGCCGAGTTTTTTCAGCTCATGCATCTTGGCGATGGTTTCGTCCAGATTCTGAATAACGATGCCTTCGGTGATTTCCAGCTTGAGCAGGTTGCTCGGAAGGCTATTCATGCGCAGGCAGCGTTTGACCCGATCAACGAAGTCGTTTTGTCTGAACTGACGGGGGCTGATGTTGACGCACAGACTGAAGTGCTGCAGGTCGACCAGCTTGTCACGCAGCAGTTTGCTCGCCGCCCGACAGGCTTCCTCAAGAATCCAGGCGCCGACCTCGAGGATCATTCCGCTTTCCTCCAGAATCTGAATGAATTGATTGGGGGGCAGGTTTCCGGTTTCCGGGTGCTCCCAGCGCAATAACGCTTCTGCACCAATGATCCGGTTGAGGCGTGTGTCCACTTGCGGTTGATAACACAGGCTGAACTCACCTCGGGGCAATGCCAGGCGCAGGTCATTCTCCATGCGCAGGCGTTCGATGGCTGCTTTTTGCATGGAATCGTGGAAAAGCTGGGTGGCGTTGCGGCCAGAGTCTTTTGCCCGGTACAGCGCGATATCGGCGCGTTTAAGCAAATCAGCACTGGTCAGACCGTGATCGGGGATCAGTGCGATACCGATGCTCGGTGTAATTTGCAGGCGTTGGTTGTCCAGAAACATCGGCTGGGTGAGCAGGGCGCGGAGCATGTCGGCCAGCTCCAGTACCTGATCAGTGACGTCGTCGCGGCTACCTTCCAGGCCGCTGATGAGCACTACAAACTCGTCGCCCCCCAAGCGGGCGACGGTGTCTTCCATTCGTACGCTGGCTTCAAGCCGCGCGGTGACGATTTTCAGCACGCTATCGCCCACCGGGTGGCCGAGTGAATCGTTGATGTGCTTGAAGTGATCGAGGTCCATAAACAGCAGGGCGCCACGCAAGCTATGGCGTTGCAGCAGGATTATTTGCTGGCTCAGGCGATCCATGAGCAATGCCCGGTTGGGCAGGTTGGTCAGAGAGTCGTGATAGGCCAGATGCTGGACCTGCTCTTGCGCGCTTTTCAATTCGCTGATGTCCCGAGCGTTCATCAGCAGGCATTCAGTGTCGTTGAGGGTAATGGTTTCGATCGACACTTCGGCGGTGACATGTGTCCCGTCCTTGTGGCAGCCGGTCATTTCCCGGTGATGCACCCGGCCATTTTCTTCCAGGTCGCGAAGGAGCTGCTGGCGTTGGTTGATGTCCGACCAGATCCCGAGTTCGGCGACCGTATGTCCGATGACTTCCTCGGGAGTAAACCCCAGCAAACGGCAAAAACCGCCATTTACCTCCAGATAACGGCCGCTTGCGCGCTCTGTGATGGTAATTGCGTCAGGACTTGCGTGGAACGCCTTGGCGAATTTCTCTTCGCTGGTTTTGAGGGCGCGCTCAGCCCGCAGATGTGCGCTGTTGTCCATGAACGTACTAAGTAAATAGAGCTGCTGCTCCAGTTCGACTTTCAACGCGCTGAAGGTGCCTTCGACCATTCTGCCATCGCGGGCCCGCAACTTTACATCCAGCCTGACAGGCTCATCTTGTGTCACAACTCGCCTGACCAGGCTGTTGCGTTGTTCGGAGTCGTCCCATAGCGCCAGGTCGACTCCCGTCCGGCCAATGGCTTCGGCAGCGGGCCAGCCCAGAAGTGTTTCAAACTGACGATTGACCTCGCAGATGATCCCGCTATCGATGTGGGACAAAATCACGACGTTAGGGCTGAGGTTGTAGAGCGTTGCAAAACGCTTTTCCGATTCGCTCAGCGGCGCCGCGGTGCCGGACGACTCAAGGGTGATGCTGTCTGCGGGTATTGGCATGGGATCACGCGCCTGTAGTGATAAAGGCAGTAATACGATCTTCAGCGGTTTCAACTTTCAAGATTGACTGGCCTGTGCATCAAGTAACGCCATGAACGCTCGGGCCGCATTAGACAACGTACGCTCCGTATGAAGTATGTAGCCTAGCTGACGACTGAGCTGTATGCCCGGCAATGGAATGCGCGCCACTTGTTCATCCAGCATAGTGCGTGGCAGCACGCTCCACGCGAGGCCGATGGAAACCATCATTTTGATGGTTTCCAGATAGTTGGTACTCATGGCGATATCTGGCTTGAGTCCCTGCGCTTCACACAATCCGCTGACGATGTGGTGGGTGAACGTGTTGTTGCCGGGGAACACTGCCGGGTAGCCGACGATGTCCTGCAGACTCACCGGGCCGCTGTTGGCGAGCGGATGTTCCGGCGCTGCGACGAAGTCCAGCGGGTCGTCCCAGACCGGTACGGCCTTGACCAGCGAGTGGGGATCAGGGGCCAGGGTGATAACGGCCAGCTCGGCACGGCCATGAAGAATTTCTTCGTAGGCAACTTCCGAATCCAGAAACTGGATGTCCAGCGCCACTTCAGGAAAACGACGGGTGAACTCCCGTAACAGGGGCGGCAGACGGTGCAGGCCGATGTGATGGCTGGTGGCTAACGTCAGACGGCCGGTCACTTCACCGGTCAGATTGGTCAGTGCCCGGCGGGTGTCATCCAGCACATTTAGAATCTGGTAGGCCCTTGGCAGCAAGGCTCTGCCAGCTTCGGTCAGGCTCACTTCCCGGCCTAGTCGATCAAACAGCCGCACATTCAACTGCTGCTCCAGCCCGGCAATTCGCTTGCTGATAGCGGGCTGCGTCAAGTGCAGGCGTTCCCCGGCCCCGGAAAAGCTGCCGGTTTCGGCAATGGCGATAAAAGCATTGAGGTTAGCCAAGTCCATTTCAGATTCCAGTTGGTTATCCAAAGCATAAAAATTATGAATTTGAGTTATTTAAGCATATTCCATAGCATTGCCTCACAAGCCAAAGGGTCATCGGTCGATCACCCAGGGCATAGAAAGATAGAAACACGCTGATGAGGAACCATCCGATGGCCGGCAAAACGTTGTACGACAAGCTCTGGGATTCCCACGAAGTAAAGAAGCGTGACGACGGTTCGTCGCTGATTTACATCGACCGCCATATCATTCATGAAGTGACTTCGCCGCAGGCGTTTGAAGGCTTGCGTCTGGCTGGTCGTAAACCGTGGCGCATCGACGCCAACATTGCGACCCCGGACCACAACGTGCCGACTACTCCGGAACGTAAAGGTGGTATCGAGGCTATCGCTGACCAGGTGTCGCGTCTGCAAGTGCAGACCCTCGACGACAACTGCGACGAGTACGGCATTACCGAATTCAAAATGAACGACGTGCGTCAGGGCATCGTTCACGTCATCAGCCCGGAGCAGGGTGCAACCTTGCCGGGCATGACCGTGGTGTGTGGTGATTCGCATACCTCCACTCATGGCGCATTTGGTGCGCTGGCTCATGGCATCGGCACCTCGGAGGTTGAGCACGTGCTCGCCACCCAGTGCCTGGTGGCCAAGAAAATGAAGAACATGCTGGTCTCCGTCGAAGGCAAATTGCCGGTTGGCGTGACGGCTAAAGACATCGTGTTAGCGGTAATCGGCAAAATCGGCACCGCTGGCGGTAATGGCCATGCGATGGAATTTGCGGGCAGCGCGATCCGCGATCTGTCGGTTGAAGGTCGTATGACCATCTGCAACATGTCCATTGAGGCGGGCGCTCGCGTCGGTCTGGTGGCTACGGATGAAAAGACCATTGCCTACGTGAAGGGACGTCCTTTCGCACCTAAAGGCGAGCAGTGGGATTTGGCAGTAGAGGCTTGGAAAGACCTGGTTTCCGATGCTGATGCGCACTTCGACACCGTGGTCAAACTCGATGCCGCGCAAATCAAGCCGCAAGTCAGTTGGGGCACTTCTCCGGAAATGGTCCTGGCCGTTGATCAGAACGTGCCTGATCCGGCTCAGGAAGCTGATCTGGTCAAGCGCGGCTCTATCGAGCGTGCCTTGAAGTACATGGGCCTCAAAGCCAATCAGGCCATCACCGATATCCAGCTGGATCGCGTGTTTATTGGTTCTTGCACCAACTCGCGGATCGAAGATTTGCGCGCTGCGGCTGAAATCGCCAAAGGCCGCAAAGTCGCTTCCACCATCAAGCAGGCGATCGTCGTGCCGGGCTCGGGGCTGGTCAAGGCGCAGGCTGAAAGCGAAGGTCTGGACAAGATCTTTCTCGAGGCCGGTTTCGAATGGCGTGAGCCAGGTTGCTCGATGTGTCTGGCGATGAACCCGGACCGCCTGGAAAGTGGCGAGCATTGCGCCTCCACTTCCAACCGTAACTTCGAAGGTCGCCAGGGTGCGGGTGGTCGTACTCACCTGGTCAGCCCGGCGATGGCCGCAGCAGCGGCGGTCAACGGTCGTTTCATTGATGTTCGCGAACTGATTCAGCACTAAGGAGCCCAGCATGAAAGCCTTTACTCAGCACACCGGCCTTGTCGCTCCTCTGGATCGTGCCAACGTCGATACCGACCAGATCATTCCCAAGCAGTTTCTCAAGTCGATCAAGCGCACGGGCTTTGGTCCGAACCTGTTCGATGAGTGGCGTTATCTGGACGTTGGCCAGCCGTATCAGGACAACTCCAAGCGCCCGTTGAACCCGGACTTCGTCCTCAACGACGCACGTTATCAAGGCGCCAGCGTGTTGCTGGCCCGGGAAAACTTCGGCTGCGGCTCAAGCCGTGAGCACGCGCCGTGGGCACTGGATGAATACGGTTTCTGCGCGATTATCGCGCCCAGCTATGCCGACATCTTTTTCAACAACAGCTTCAAGAACGGCTTGCTGCCGATCATTCTTGACGAGGCTGAGGTTGACGAGCTGTTCAAGCAGGTTGAAGCCTGCGAAGGCTACCAGTTGACCATCGACCTGGCGGCCCAGACGGTCACTCGTCCGGATGGCAAGGTATACAGCTTTGAAGTCGATGCGTTTCGCAAGCATTGCCTGCTGGAAGGTCTGGATGACATCGGCCTGACCCTGGTGGATGGCGAAGCGATTGCCGGTTTCGAAGCGAAGCACCGCGCCAGCCAGCCTTGGTTGTTCCGCGGTTGAGATAGAAGGCTTGGAATGCATCCCACAGGTTCAGCGCTAGCAGGATTATTCGCGATTACTCAAAAGGCAACCTTCATGACCACAGCCCACACTCAAGTCGTACAACGTCAATTCGGTGAACAGGCCGCGGCCTATCTGAGCAGTGCCGTGCACGCCCAAGGTACCGAGTTTGCGCTGCTACAGGCCGAAGTGGCGGGGCGCAGTGATGCTCGGGTTCTGGACCTGGGATGCGGCGCGGGGCATGTGAGTTTCAATGTCGCGTCGTCGGTGGGCGAAGTGGTAGCGTACGACCTTTCGCAGCAGATGCTCGATGTGGTGGCGGCTGCAGCGCAGGAGCGAGGGCTGACCAACGTCAGCACCGTGTGCGGCGCGGCGGAAAGTCTGCCGTTTGAGGATGGCGAGTTCGACTTTGTGTTCAGTCGCTATTCGGCCCACCACTGGAGCGATCTGGCGCCGGCCTTGCGTGAAGTGCGCAGAGTCCTGAAGCCGGGAGGCGTCGCCGCCTTTATTGACGTAATGTCGCCGGGCAGTCCGTTGCTGGATACCTACCTGCAAAGCGTTGAAGTGCTGCGTGACACCAGTCATGTGCGCGACTATTCCGCTGCCGAGTGGTTGCGTCAGGTCAGTGAAGCTGGTCTGTTCACCCGTAGTCACAGCCGTCAGCGTCTGCACCTGGAGTACAACTCCTGGGTAGAACGCATGCGTACCCCGCAAGCCTTTCGGGTCGCGATTCGGGAGTTGCAGCAGGCGATGGGCGCAGAAGTGCGCGAGTATTTCGAGATTTCCGCTGACGGCTCGTTCAGCACCGATGTTCTGGTGCTGTGGGCCGAACGCTAGTTCTTTCCGTTCAGTAGACGAAGAGGCGCTGACCGACAGTGCCGTTACAAAAAATTGAGGATGTTATGAGCAAGCAGATTCTGATTCTCCCAGGTGACGGTATTGGTCCGGAAATCATGACCGAAGCGGTCAAGGTGCTGGAACTGGCCAATGAGAAGTATCAACTGGGCTTTGAACTCAGCCACGACGTGATTGGCGGCGCAGCCATCGACAAGCATGGCGTGCCACTGGCCGACGAAACCCTGGATCGTGCCCGCGCTGCTGATGCGGTATTGCTGGGCGCAGTGGGCGGCCCGAAATGGGACACCATCGAGCGCGATATCCGCCCAGAGCGCGGTCTGCTGAAAATCCGTGCGCAACTGGGCCTGTTCGGCAATTTGCGTCCGGCGATCCTGTATCCGCAACTGGCCGATGCCTCCAGCCTCAAGCCTGAAATCGTTGCCGGTCTGGACATACTCATCGTTCGTGAACTGACCGGCGGCATCTACTTCGGTGCCCCGCGTGGCAGCCAGACGCTGGAAAACGGCGAGCGTCAGGCTTACGACACGCTGCCGTACAGCGAAAGCGAAATCCGCCGCATCGCTCGAGTCGGTTTCGACATGGCGCGCGTGCGTGGCAAGAAACTGTGCTCGGTGGACAAGGCCAACGTTCTGGCTTCCAGCCAGTTGTGGCGTGAAGTGGTCGAGGAAGTAGCCAAGGATTACCCGGACGTCGAACTGAGCCACATGTACGTCGACAACGCCGCCATGCAACTGGTGCGTGCGCCGAAGCAGTTTGACGTGATCGTGACCGACAATATGTTTGGCGACATCCTTTCCGACGAAGCGTCGATGCTCACCGGCTCCATCGGCATGCTGCCTTCGGCCTCGCTGGATGCCAATAACAAGGGCATGTACGAGCCTTGTCATGGTTCGGCACCTGATATCGCGGGCAAAGGCATTGCCAACCCATTGGCGACTATCCTTTCGGTCTCGATGATGCTGCGTTACAGCTTCAATCTGACCGACGCGGCAGACGCCATTGAAAAGGCTGTCAGCCTGGTTCTTGATCAGGGCTTGCGCACGGGCGACATCTGGTCGGCCGGTAACGCGAAAGTCGGTACGCAGGAAATGGGCGACGCTGTAGTCGCCGCGCTGCGCAATCTGTAATATCTGCGGCCCGTTGCGAATTCGAACCCGAATGCAACGGCCCACTTTTTGTAAAAGGTGTAGTTGCGATGAAACGTGTAGGTCTGATCGGTTGGCGTGGAATGGTCGGTTCCGTGCTCATGCAGCGGATGCTGGAAGAGCAGGATTTTGACCTGATCGAGCCGGTGTTTTTTACCACCTCCAACGTGGGCGGCCAAGGCCCCTCCGTGGGCAAGGACGTGGCTCCGCTCAAGGATGCCTATAGCATCGACGAGTTGAAAACCCTCGACGTGATTCTGACCTGCCAGGGCGGCGACTACACCAATGAGGTGTTCCCGAAGCTGCGCGAAGCCGGTTGGCAGGGTTACTGGATCGACGCCGCTTCCAGCCTGCGTATGCAGGATGACGCGGTCATCGTTCTGGATCCGGTGAACCGCAAGGTCATTGATCAGCAACTGGATGCGGGCACCAAGAACTACATTGGTGGTAACTGCACCGTCAGCCTGATGCTAATGGGTCTGGGCGGTCTGTTCGAAGCCGGTCTGGTGGAGTGGATGAATGCCATGACCTATCAGGCCGCCTCTGGTGCGGGCGCGCAGAACATGCGCGAACTGATCAAGCAAATGGGCGCGACCCACGCGGCTGTTGCCGACGATCTGGCCAACCCTGCCAGCGCGATTCTGGACATCGACCGCAAAGTCGCTGAAGCCATGCGCAGCGATGCCTACCCAACGGAAAACTTCGGTGTGCCGTTGGCTGGTAGCCTGATTCCGTGGATCGACAAAGAACTGCCGAACGGCCAGAGCCGTGAAGAGTGGAAAGGCCAGGCCGAGACCAACAAGATTCTGGGTCGCTTCAAGAGCCCGATTCCGGTCGACGGTATCTGCGTACGGATCGGTTCGATGCGTTGCCACAGCCAGGCACTGACCATCAAGCTTAATAAGGACGTGCCAATCGCCGACATCGAAGGTTTGATCAGCCAGCACAACCCTTGGGTGAAACTGGTGCCGAACCATCGCGAAGCGAGCATTCAGGAGCTGAGCCCGACTTCCGTGACTGGCACCATGAGCATCCCGGTGGGCCGTCTGCGCAAGCTGAACATGGGTTCGCAGTATCTGGGCGCCTTCACCGTTGGCGACCAACTGCTGTGGGGCGCGGCTGAACCGCTGCGCCGCATGCTGCGGATTCTGCTGGAGCGTTGATCGCCCGGTTGTAGCGCCGACATGAAAAACCGCCTTTTGGGGCGGTTTTTTTATGGGCGAAGATTTTTGGTTGAAATGCATTCCCTAACTGGAGCTGAGCTTGCTCGCGATAAGGGCACCGCGCATCGCAGGTCGAGCTCGTCCAGGCTTATCGCCAGTAAGCTCGGCTCCCGCATAAGGTCTGAATAGTCTGGAGTATCGTTTGTCCCAAAATATGGGATGCAAATTTACATATTGAGATATTTCCCCTTTAAGGTTTATAGTCCCCCTCGCACTCACTGCTCAAAAAATAATAGGTGAAGCGATGCAAGCGCATTTGATCGCGCTCGATTGGGGGACAACCTCACTTCGTGCTTATCGACTCGGCGACCAAGGCCGGGTTCTGGAACAGCGCTCGCTGAGCGCGGGCATCATGCAATTGCCGAGTACGCCGCGAATGATCGCCGGCGAACTCTGCAGCGACGGTTTCGAACTGGCTTTCGACGAGGCGTGCGGCGACTGGCTCGATGCCGAGCCGAATCTGCCTGTCATTGCCTGTGGCATGGTCGGCAGCGCCCAAGGCTGGCGCGAAGCGGTCTATCGGGAAACCCCGGCCAGCGTGTCCGGCCTCAGCTCTGCCTTGCAAACCATACGCAGCCTGCGCGGTGTCGATGTCCACATTATTCCCGGTGTACTTCAGCGCTCGGTCCTGCCCAATGTCATGCGTGGTGAAGAAACCCAAGTGCTGGGCGTTCTGGCAGGGCTGTCTGCCACCGAAGCCCTCAAACCCCTGCTGATTGGTTTACCCGGCAGTCACTCGAAATGGGTTCAGGCCGCCGACGGCTGCATCCTGCATTTCGATACGTTCATGACCGGCGAAGTCTTCGCTGCGTTGAGCAACCACACGATTCTCGGCCGCACCATGCAGCGCAGCGATGTCTTCGATCAGTCGGCATTCGATCTGGGTGTTGCGGTCGCCTTGTCAGCCGACGGCGCAGCGGGACCGCTGTCGACGATTTTCAGTTGCCGCACGCTTGGCCTGACCGGTCAGCTCAGTGCCGATGCACAGCCCGACTACCTGTCAGGTCTGTTGATTGGTCATGAATTAGCGACCCTGGCTGCCATGCAGCGTGACCTCCATTCCGAATTGCCCGCCGTCATTCTTCTGGGCGGCGAGCAACTGTGTCTGCGTTACGGGCGAGCTCTGCACGCCTGCGGTTTTCTCCATGTGACGGTGGCAGAACAGGCCACCGAGCGCGGTCTATGGCAAGTGGCACTCAAAGCCGGCTTGCTCGCCAACATTCCATTAGAGGTCTGACATGCTCAAGCAAGCACTGCTCGAAAACGGCTTGATCGCCATTCTGCGCGGCCTGCGCCCGGCGGAAGCGCCTGCCATCGGTGATGTGTTGTATCAGGCGGGTTTCCGGGTCATTGAAGTGCCACTCAACTCGCCGCAGCCCTACGACAGCATTCGTCTGTTGCGCCAAAGCCTGCCTGCCGATTGCCTGATCGGTGCAGGCACCGTGATGACCCCCGAACAGGTCAATCTGGTCAAGGAGGCGGGCGGGCAGGTCATCGTCATGCCGCACAGCGATGCCAAGGTGCTGCGTGCTGCGAAAGAGGCGGGATTGTTCCTGTCACCTGGCGTGGCAACGCCCAACGAGGCCTTCGCTGCGTTGGCTGAAGGCGCCGACGTGCTCAAGCTGTTTCCCGCTGAGCAAATGAGCCCGGCGGTCGTTAAAGCATGGCTGGCAGTGTTACCGATTGGCACCGCGCTGGTTCCGGTCGGTGGCATTACGCCGGACAACATGAAGGCCTTTCTGGACGCTGGCGTCAAAGGTTTCGGCCTCGGCTCCGGCTTGTTCAAACCGGGCATGAGCGTGGCCGATGTCGACGAGCGGGCCCATGCCTATGTTGCCGCCTGGAAACAGTTGACCGAACGTTTCTGAGTAACCAGAGCGCTTCAGGCGCCACTTCAAATAAGAGAATCGCACACATGAAAATCACCAAACTCACGACTTTTATCGTTCCGCCGCGCTGGTGCTTCCTCAAGGTTGAAACCGACCAGGGCATTACCGGTTGGGGCGAGCCAGTAGTTGAAGGCCGCGCCCACACGGTGGCAGCTGCTGTCGAAGAGCTGTCTGATTACTTGATCGGTAAAGACCCGCGCAACATTGAAGACATCTGGACCGTGCTCTACCGTGGTGGCTTCTATCGTGGCGGTGCGGTGCACATGAGTGCGCTGGCCGGTATCGATCAGGCATTGTGGGATATCAAGGGCAAGCATCTGGGTGTGTCGGTCAGTGATCTGCTCGGCGGCCAGGTACGCGACAAGATTCGCGTGTACTCGTGGATCGGCGGTGACCGTCCGGCTGACACGGCACGTGCTGCAAAAGAAGCGGTGGAGCGAGGTTTCACTGCAGTGAAGATGAACGGCACTGAAGAGCTGCAGTTCCTCGACACTTTCGACAAGGTCGATCTGGCGCTGGCCAACGTTGCCGCGGTGCGTGACGCAGTTGGGCCGAACGTTGGCATCGGCGTCGACTTCCATGGCCGGGTGCACAAGCCCATGGCCAAAGTGCTGATGAAAGAACTGGACCCGTACAAGCTGATGTTCATCGAAGAACCAGTGCTCAGCGAGAACTACGAGGCGTTGAAAGAGTTGGCTCCGCTGACCAGTACGCCGATTGCCCTGGGCGAACGGCTGTTCTCGCGCTGGGATTTCAAGCGGGTACTGAGTGAAGGCTACGTCGATATCATCCAGCCGGATGCGTCGCATGCCGGTGGTATCACCGAAACCCGCAAGATCGCCAACATGGCTGAGGCCTACGATGTGGCACTGGCGCTGCATTGCCCGTTGGGGCCGATTGCACTTGCCGCGTGCCTGCAACTGGATGCTGTCTGCTACAACGCATTCATTCAGGAGCAGAGCCTGGGCATTCACTACAACGAGAGCAATGACCTCTTGGATTACATCAAGAATCCCGAGGTATTCGATTACGAAAAAGGCATGGTGAAAATCCCCAACGGGCCAGGCCTGGGCATCGAAATCAACGAAGAGTACGTCAAGGAGCGCGCGGCTATTGGTCATCGCTGGCGCAACCCGATCTGGCGCCATGCCGATGGCAGCTTTGCGGAGTGGTGATTTTTCGGGCTGATGCCTGAGCCTTGTAGGAGCTGCCAAAGGTTGCGAAAGCGATGGGCCTGAACCGCCTCAATTCGCACCCTTCGGCAGCCCCTACAAAAATTCACCCTGTTCGTAGCGACCTCAATAAAGACAAAAAGAGGCACCTCACATGCAAACCCGCACTCTCGAAGGGGCGGCGTCTTTAGCGACGCCTACCCGCAAGCGTTATTTCATCATGGTCCTGTTGTTCATCACCGTCGTGATCAACTATCTGGACCGCAGCAACCTGTCCATCGCTGCGCCAGCACTGACCAGCGAACTGGGGATCGACCCGGTCCATGTCGGGTTGATTTTCTCTGCATTCGGCTGGACTTATGCCGCCATGCAACTGCCCGGTGGCTGGCTGGTGGATCGCGTACCGCCGCGGATTCTGTACACCGCCGCGCTGGCGCTGTGGTCCATCGCGACCATCATGCTCGGCTTCGCTGCCAGTTTCATCGCGCTGTTTGTTTTGCGCATGGCCGTGGGCGCGCTCGAAGCTCCTGCGTATCCGATCAACAGTCGTGTGGTTACCACATGGTTTCCTGAGCGTGAACGGGCCACGGCCATCGGTTTCTACACGTCCGGACAGTTTGTCGGCCTGGCATTTCTGACGCCGGTGCTGGCCTGGCTGCAAGCGCACTACGGCTGGCACATGGTGTTCGTCAGCACCGGTGCGGTGGGCGTGCTCTGGGCAGTGATCTGGTACATGGTCTATCGCGAGCCTCGTGATTTCAAAGGCGTTAACGAGGCAGAAATCGAGTTGATCCGCGAGGGCGGCGGGCTGGTGGATATCCAGGCTGACACGGCCAAGGAAAAACGTCCGTTCAGTTGGGCGGATCTGGGCATCGTGCTCACCAAGCGCAAGCTCTGGGGGATTTACCTGGGGCAGTTCTGCCTGAACTCGACGCTGTGGTTCTTCCTGACCTGGTTCCCGACCTATCTGGTGAAATACCGCGGCATGGATTTCATCAAGTCCGGCCTGTTGGCGTCGCTGCCATTTCTTGCGGCGTTCGTCGGTGTGCTGTGTTCGGGGTTTTTCTCCGACTGGCTGATCCGTCGTGGTTACACCGTTGGTTTTGCGCGCAAATTGCCGATCATCGCGGGGCTGCTGATTTCCACTTCGATCATTGGCGCGAACTTCGTGGATTCGACGCCGCTGGTTATCGCATTTTTGGCGTTGGCGTTTTTCGGTAATGGTCTGGCGTCCATCACCTGGTCGCTGGTGTCGACCCTGGCTCCGGCGCGTCTGCTGGGCCTGACGGGCGGGACCTTCAACTTCATCGGCAACCTGTCGGCGATAGCTACGCCTATAGTGATTGGCTTTCTGGTCTCGGGCGATTCGTTTGCGCCTGCTATCACTTACATTGCCGCGCTGGCACTGATTGGTGCGCTGTCCTACATCCTGTTGGTGGGCAAGGTCGAGCGTATCGAGCTGTAATCGCAGGTCTCGCAGGTAGCATGGAGATGGGCTGGCGGCGATAATGCCGCCAGTTTTTTGATGGGGTAAAGCCTGATATGTCGCAAGCGCTCGACGACACAGCAAGCAGCACTGCCAAGGATCCTGCTCCGACGGGTACGCAAACCCTGTTGCGCGGACTCGGCGTGGTTCAGGCCGTTGCCGACGGTGCGCGGGACCTGAAAGAGATTGCCCGCCGAATTGGTACGACGCGAAGCACCACGCACCGGCTGGTCAGTTGCCTGGTGGAGGAGCGTTACTTGCGGGTAGTGCCGCAGGTCGGCTATCTGCTGGGGCCAAAGCTGATCGAACTGGGCTTTCAGGCGCGGGAGGAAGTGCCCTTGGCGATGCTCGCCCGGCCGTATCTGGATGAGCTTTCACAGTTGACCGGTGACACCGTCCACCTCGCGATTCGTGATGGCGATGAAGTGCTTTATCTGCACAAGAATCCTGGGCGTAACGGTCCCGAAATGCGCTCGCGAGTCGGCCATCGTATGCCGCTGGCGCGTACCGGGATTGGCAAGGCGTTGCTGCTGGACAGTCCGGAAAGCGAGTGGCTGCGTTTGTATCAGATCAGTCTGCCGGAAGTGGCGCGCAACCCTTTATGGCCCGCCCACGAGGAGCAATCCTGGGAGCAGGTGCGTCAACGGATGCATGAATACGTGCAAGGCGGTTACGCCTTTGATCTGGAGGACAACGAACCGTCGATCCGCTGCGTGGCAGCGCCGATTCGTGATGCGGGCAAGCACATTGTTGCCGGTATCAGCATTGCCAGTACCGTGCCTTACATGCCGCTGGAAAAAATGGCCGAGCTGGTGCCGTTGATCAAGCAGGTGGCGGGCAGGTTGTCGGCGGAATTGGGTGGGTAAAGCGGTACCCCTGTAGGAGCTCACCGAGGTTACGAGGCCAGCGATGGCGGTACGTCTGACACACCGCCATCGCTGGCCTCGTAACCTCGGTGAGCTCCTACAGTGACAGTGCAGCGCTTAAGCTTTCAGAGTCGCCATATCAATCACAAAGCGATACTTCACGTCGCCTTTTACAACACGCTCGAACGCTTCGTTGATATTGCGAATGTCGAGCATTTCGATGTCGCAGGTGATGTCGTGTTCAGCGCAGAAGTCCAGTACTTCCTGAGTTTCTGCCATGCCGCCAATCATCGAGCCAGCCAGTACCTTACGGGACATGACCAGATTTACTGCGTTCACCGGCGGATCTACTGGCTCGATCAGCCCAACCAGAATGTGCACACCGTCGAAACGCAGGGTCTGCAGGTAGGGATTTAGATCGTGCTGCACCGGGATGGTGTCCAGCAGGAAGTTGAACGTTCCGGCAACAGCTTGCATCTGCGCTTCGTCGGTAGAGATGACCACGTGATCAGCGCCCTGGCGACGACCTTCCTCTGCCTTGCTGGCGGAGCGGGTGAAGAGGGTGACTTCAGCGCCCATGGCCTTGGCGAACTTGATGCCCATGTGGCCCAGGCCACCCATGCCCAGTACACCAACCTTGTCACCGGCCTTGACGCCGTAGTGCTTGAGCGGCGAGTAGGTGGTGATACCGGCGCAAAGAATCGGTGCGGCGCTGGCCAGGTTCAGTTTTTCAGGGATGCTCACGACGAAGCGTTCGCTGACCACGATGCTGTCGGAATAGCCGCCCATGGTCAGGCTGCCGTCGATGCGGTCCTGTCCGGCATAGGTCGGGGTCATGCCGTTCTGGCAGTAGTTTTCCAGATCCGCTTTACAGGCGTCGCAAGTGCGGCACGAGTCAACCATGCAACCAACGCCTACCAGATCGCCGACTTTATACTTGCTGACATCAGCACCGACCGCAGTCACTTTGCCGACAATTTCGTGGCCGGGCATCAATGGGTAAGCTGCGAAGCCCCACTCGTCGCGGGCCTGGTGAATGTCAGAGTGGCAGACGCCGCAGAACATGATTTCGATGGCCACATCATCCGGACGCGGGCTGCGACGTTCGAAGGACAGGGGGGCGAGGGGCGCGGTCGATGATTGGGCGGCATAACCGATAGCTTTGTACATGGTGAACCTCGCAGGGCAATGAATAATTGAGGCTGACCATTTTGCGGGAAGGTAGGGGTCACGACCATGGTCATTCCTCCGCGACTCATGCCTGATCCTCCGGAATTTTTGGGTTTGATATTGCTACATGTAGCATTTCTGCGATCATGCAGCTGTCTAATCCTCCGCCCGGTGCCTCATGTTGTTGCCCCATCAATCCGATGCCAATGCCACCCTTGTTTCCCTGATCAAGCCGTTGGCGACTCGTCCGGGTTTTGTGCCGACGTTGTTGCCTGAGGTCAACGTGGTGTCGTTCGCCAGCTATGTGGCGAGTAGCCCGCAGATCTATGAACCGAGCCTGATGATCATTGCTCAAGGTGGCAAGCTGGCCAGCCTTGGTACACGGACCCTCGATTACGGTGCTGGGCATTATCTGGTTCAGGCGCTTTCTGTGCCGTTCATGTGTGAAACCTTCGCCTCGCCCGAGGCGCCGCTGTTTGGCGTTTCTGTGGCAATTGACCGGGTGATGCTCGGCGAACTGGTACAGGCCATGGGGCCGATGCCGGATCAGATCGTTGAAGCGCAGACTCCAGAATCAATGACCTCGGCTTTGCTTGATGCGCCGATGCGGGAAAGTGTCGAGCGTTTGTTGCGTTGCCTGCACGATCCGCTCGATTGTCAGGTGTTGGGGCCGTCGCGGTTGCGCGAAGTGCTTTACGCCGCATTGCGCGGTCCTCAGGCCGGGGTGTTACGTGCGTTGGTCGCCCAGCAGAGCCATTTCTCGCGTGTAGCAGCATCGCTGGCGTATCTGCACAGCCATTATGCCGAGCCGTTGAACGTCGATACCCTGGCGCGTCAGGCCAACATGAGTGCTTCCACCTTTCATGAGCATTTCAAGCGCAGCACCTTGTTGTCACCCGTGCAGTATCTGAAGCGTTTGCGTCTGCTCAAGGCTCAGCAGATGTTGATTACCGAGGGTATGGGGGTGGCGCAGGTCGCGCACTGTGTGGGGTATCAAAGCACGTCGCAGTTCAGCCGCGAATATAAACGCTACTTCAACCGGAATCCGGGGGAAGAGGGTGTGCAGCTGCGAATTCCGGCCTGAATGTTACTGAACCTGTATGAGCCCATGAGCAGCGCGAGGCAGCGATAGCGATTTGTCTGACATACCGCTATCGCTGCCTCGCGCTGCTCGTGAGCTCCTACAGGTCTTCTGTTTGAAGCAAGACGGCGCGGTGTCAGAGGCAACGCGCCGTCGCAGGTTTGCTACATATTTGGGTAGGTAGGGCCGCCGCTGCCTTCCGGTGTCACCCAGGTGATGTTCTGCGAAGGGTCCTTGATGTCACAGGTCTTGCAGTGTACGCAGTTCTGGGCGTTGATCTGGAAGCGCTTCTCACCATCCTCCTGCGTCACCACCTCGTAGACGCCCGCCGGGCAGTAGCGTTGAGCGGGTTCGTCATACAACGGCAGGTTGGTACCGATCGGGATGCTCGGGTCGGTCAGCTTCAGGTGGCAAGGCTGTTCTTCTTCGTGGTTGGTACCGGAGATGAACACCGAGCTGAGCTTGTCGAAGCTGAGCTTGCCGTCGGGTTTCGGGTAGTCGATCTTCGCCGAGTCTGCTGCCAGTTTCAGGCAAGCATAGTCTGGCTTGGTGTCGTGCAGCGTGAACGGTAGCTTGCCGCCGAATATGTTCTGATCAACAAAGTTAAACGCGCCGCCCATGATGGCGCCGTACTTATGGAGTGCGGGACCGAAGTTGCGGCTGGCGAACAGCTCTTCGTGCAGCCAGCTGTTTTTGAATGCAGAAACATAAGTGTTCAGCTCATCGCCGCCTTCCTTGCCCGCTAACAAGGCCTCTGCCACTGACTCGGCGGCCAGCATGCCGGACTTCATGGCGGTGTGGCTGCCCTTGATCTTGGCAAAGTTCAGCGTACCCAGATCGCAACCGATCAGTGCGCCGCCCGGGAATACCATCTTCGGCAGCGAATTCAGGCCGCCCTTGCAGATCGCTCGTGCTCCATAGCTGATGCGCTTGCCACCTTCCAGATACTGCGAAACTACCGGGTGATGCTTGTAGCGCTGAAATTCATCGAACGGCGACAGGTAAGGGTTGCTGTAGGACAGGTCGACGATCAGGCCCACGACCACCTGATTATTTTCCAGGTGATAAAGGAAGGAGCCACCCATGTTCTCGTCGTCCAGCGGCCAGCCAGCGGTATGCACCACCAGACCTCGCTCGTGTTTGGCCGGATCGACTTCCCAGATTTCTTTCAGGCCAATGCCGTAGTGCTGGGCGTCAGCTTCGGTATCAAGGTTGAAACGTTTGATCAGTTGCTTGCCGATGTGGCCGCGGCAACCTTCGGCAAACAGGGTGTACTTGCCGCGCAATTCCATGCCGGGGGTGTACAGGCCGTCTTTTGGCTGACCTTCACGGTCAACACCCAGATCACCGGTGACGATACCGCGTACCACACCGTTTTCATCGATCAGCGCTTCCTGAGCGGCGAAGCCCGGGTAGATTTCTACACCGAGGTTCTCGGCCTGCTGGGCGAGCCAGCGGCACAGATTGCCCAGCGAGATAATGTAGTTGCCCTCGTTGTGCATGGTCTTGGGCACAAACAGATCAGGCACTTTTACCGATTTTTCAGCGCTGCGCAGGACATAGATGTCGTCACGCTTGACGGGCGTGTTCAGCGGCGCGCCGAGGTCTTTCCAGTCCGGGAACAACTCGTTCAGTGCGCGGGGTTCGAACACCGCGCCCGATAGGATGTGTGCGCCAACTTCGGAGCCTTTTTCTACTACGCAGACGCTGATTTCCTGACCGGCTTCAGCAGCCTTTTGTTTTAGACGGCACGCGGCAGAAAGCCCGGCGGGGCCGGCACCGACGATGACGACGTCGAATTCCATAAATTCGCGTTCCACAGGCTATCTCCTACTCAAGGCTCACAGTATTTTTTTATATGCAGCGTACTAACCAGCGTGCGGTGCATCAGTAACCCGCATCTTCGAATGCTGCGCAGTATATCTACACCACCCGGCAGGGCCAATACAAACGTTTGTTTGAAATGGCCGCAGGCCAGATAAAACATAGACGTGCGGCTCATGACTGGCGGTTTTGTCGTATTGACCGCATAACGGCTTGCGGTCAAGATACGGACGGTTTTGCGCTCGCCGTAGGCTGAACATCGCCTGAACTGCACCTCTGAGGCGTCGCGAGCGCGTTACAGGCAAATCCACGTCACGAATTTGCGGGTGCAAAGTTTACACGCCTGCATAGCCCAGATGTGCGGCATCTGGTGTTTATCCGTGTTCAGGTGGCTTGTTTATTGAGGTCACCGTTCGTTCTGTACGAATACGTCTGTTTCCAGAGGCTGTTTCACGGGTACATATGCATCGCCGGGTCTTGCACCGGGCGACTTTCTTTTCACCGGAGAGAAACGAGGAATCCATGAAGGTTCTAGTAGCTGTCAAACGAGTGGTCGACTACAACGTCAAGGTTCGCGTCAAGGCGGACAACTCCGGCGTCGATCTCGCTAACGTCAAAATGTCGATGAACCCCTTCTGCGAAATCGCTGTGGAAGAAGCAGTACGCCTGAAAGAGAAAGGCGTTGCGACCGAGATCGTCGTCGTTTCCATTGGTCCGACCAATGCTCAGGAGCAGCTGCGTACCGCGCTGGCGCTGGGTGCTGATCGTGCCATCCTCGTTGAGTCCGCTGATGAGCTGAACTCCCTGGCCGTTGCCAAGTTGCTCAATGCCGTCGTGGCCAAGGAGCAGCCACAACTGGTTATCCTCGGTAAGCAGGCGATCGACAGCGACAATAATCAGACTGGCCAGATGCTGGCAGCGTTGAGCGGCTTCGCTCAGGGCACCTTTGCTTCTAAGGTAGAAGTCAGCGGCGACAAGGTTGCCGTAACGCGCGAAATCGACGGCGGTCTGCAGACTGTTTCGTTGAGCCTGCCTGCTGTAGTCACTACTGACCTGCGTCTGAACGAGCCGCGCTATGCGTCACTGCCAAACATCATGAAAGCCAAGAAGAAGCCGCTTGAAGTGCTGACGCCCGAGGCTTTGGGTGTTTCAACCGCTTCCACGACCAAGACCATCAAGGTCGAAGCACCGGCTGCACGTAGCGCGGGCATCAAGGTCAAGTCGGTGGCTGAACTGGTCGAGAAACTGAAAAACGAAGCGAAGGTAATCTAACTATGACTATCTTGGTAATCGCTGAACATGACAATGCAACGTTGGCTCCAGCCACGCTGAATACCGTGGCGGCTGCAGTCAAAATTGGCGGCGACATTCATGTGCTCGTTGCCGGTGCAGGCGCTTCGGCTGTCGCCGATGCTGCTGGCAAGGTCGCTGGCGTCGCGAAAGTGCTGGTGGCCGACAACGCTGCTTATGCCCATCAACTGCCAGAGAACATCGCTCCTCTGGTCGTCGAGCTGGCCGGTGGCTACAGCCACATCCTGGCCGCCGCTACTTCCAACGGCAAAAACATTCTGCCGCGCGTTGCTGCACTGCTGGACGTTGACCAGATCTCCGAGATTATCTCGGTCGAATCGGCTGACACCTTCAAGCGCCCGATTTACGCCGGTAACGCTATCGCTACTGTTCAGTCGTCGGCATCGGTCAAAGTGATCACCGTGCGGGCTACCGGTTTCGATCCAGTTGCTGCTGAAGGCGGTTCTGCTGCGGTTGAAGCTGTTGCTGCAGCTCACGACGCAGGCAAATCGAGCTTTGTGGGCGAAGAGCTGGCCCAGTCTGATCGTCCCGAACTGACCGCTGCCAAGATCGTCGTATCTGGCGGTCGTGGCATGCAGAATGGCGACAACTTCAAGCACTTGTACACGCTGGCTGACAAGCTGGGCGCTGCTGTTGGCGCTTCCCGTGCAGCAGTGGACGCAGGCTTCGTACCGAACGACATGCAGGTCGGTCAGACCGGCAAGATCGTTGCACCACAGCTGTACATCGCGGTCGGTATTTCCGGCGCGATCCAGCATCTGGCGGGCATGAAAGACTCGAAAGTCATCGTCGCTATCAACAAGGACGAAGAAGCTCCGATCTTTCAGGTAGCTGATTACGGTCTGGTTGCCGACCTGTTCGAAGCAATCCCTGAGCTGGAGAAGCTGGTTTAATCCAGATGCTTCGCTTATAAGTGCTTCTCTAAAGCCCCGTTCGTTTCGGCCTGTGAGCATCGCAGTTAGTGCGAGTTCACGTGGTCCGGGCGAACGGGTTTTTTATTGGCTGTTTTAAAGCTTCATAGAAAAATCTGAACGCAAAAAAAAGGATTCTCCATGGGTCAGTCAAACAGGCTGCTTTCTGCGCTTTTCATAGGTGTGCTTGCAGCGCCCGGTCTGGCAATGGCGGGGGGCAAATGTGAGCGCCTGATTGTGACCGGCAGTCCGGATGCCCCGCCTTATCTGTGGCGTGATCCTCAGGACCCCAAGCACTTGATGGGCGCCAGTGCTGATCTGTTCAAGCAGGCGGCGCAAGAGCTAGGGATAAAAGTTGAAGTATTGTTCGCCGGCAAACGCAGTCAGGCGCTTGAAGAAGTGCGTAGCGGTCGCATGGACATGTTGGTGGATGCGCCACTGAATCAGGCTGAGCTAGAGGCGCTGGACTACATCCATCCGCCACTGATTCAGAATGAAGTCATGGTCTGGACGCGTCATGATCAAGCGTTGCCGATGGATACATTGGCTGATCTTCAGGGACACAAGGGGGCGGCGTCCGAACGCATTCGCCTGACGCAGGCATTCGATGCAGCCGTCAAGGCACGCCTGACCCTTGAGCGTCTGCCTAATCTCACCGAGGCCTTTCAGAAACTGATGCTGGGGCAGGTGGATTACGTTCTCGCCAGTCGCTACCCAGGTACGGCGATGGTGCAGACACTCGGCCTTGCCAAGGATCTGGTTGCACGACCGCAACCGTTGGACCAGCCGGGTCTATATCTCGCACTGTCTTTCAATTCGGCTTGCAACGATCCCTGGTTGCGCGGACAGCTGGCCAAAAAGATGACAGAATCGGCCGCTTCTGACCTGTCGGGTGAAGCAGTCAAACGCAATCTGGAAATCTGGAAGGCTCAATTACTGCATCCGGCCAGCGCCTCAAACAAGTAGGAATGTTTTTGTGACTTCTTTTGTGACAGCTTTTGTGAAAAGCCGCCCTTTATTCGCGACCATTGCATTTGCCGCATTGGTGGGCTGTGCCAACGATCCGGCACCGATTGAACAAATGAAACTGACCGAGAAAGCCGTCGCCCAGGCCAAGGCTGTGGGGGCCGTCGATGAGCCGGAAATGCAGATGGCGGAATCGAAACTGGGGCAGGCTCGCTCTGAAATGATCAATGAATCGTTCAAGGCTGCGCGCATGCAAGCTGAACAGGCCGAACTGGATGCGCGCCTGGCAGAGGCTCGGGTTCTGACTGAGAAGAGTCAGGAGCAAATAACTCAGCTGGACACTCGCCTCAACCGTCTGCGCAAGCAGTTGGGGGAGGGGCAATGAAGCGTATGTCTCGAGTATTAAAGGCTTGTCTGCTGTCGGGTTTCGCCGGTCTTTATGGTTGTGCAGGTCATCAGGTGGGTGAGCAGGCATTGCAGCAGGCAAATGCTGACTTCCAGAAAGTGAAAGAGGACGGCGATGTGCTGCGCAGTGCTCCGAAAGACGTAGTGCGCGCAGGTGAGTTGCTGGGCAAGGCTGAGCGCCTGTCGAGTTACCTGGGCAGCGGCAGTGATGTGGCTCATTACGCGTATCTCAGCAGCCGCTACAGCGCGATCGCCCGTGAGCACAGCAATTTGCTGCTCAACACCGAGCGGCTTGAAAAGCAGGAAATGGAGCGTCAGCGGCTTCAGTTGGCGCTGCGTGAAGCGAAGCTGGCCAGCGCCCAGCAACACGGCCAGTGGCTGGAAGACCAGATTGTCAGCCTGGCTACTACGCAGACCGAGCGCGGGTTGGTCATGACGTTGGGTGATGTGTTATTCGATACCGGTCACGCTGAGCTCAAAAGCTCGGCCAACCGCACAGTGCTCAAGGTTGTGCAGTTTTTGCAGCTCAACCCCAAGCGCGTTGTTCGTATCGAGGGCTATACCGACAACACGGGTGAAAAGCAGGAAAATCTGCGGTTGTCCCAAGAGCGCGCACAATCGGTGGCCGACGTGTTGACCGATCTCGGCGTCGATGAAAAACGCATCCATGTGCAGGGCTATGGTGATGAATACCCTGTGGAGGCCAACGCTTCCGAGCGGGGCCGTGCGAAAAACCGTCGTGTTGAGATCGTCTTTTCTGATTCCAAAGGGCATCTCGGCCCCAATCGCTGAAAAACTTTAAAAAAAATCGACGCCTGTTTTCAGGTGTCGATTTTTTTTGGCCTAAAAAGCCGACGACTTGGCGATTTTGCCTGATAAATTTTTCAATCAAAGTGTTCAAGGGCTAGCCGTTCAGGAAACTGTCCCAGTACACTTCGCAACTGTTCTGGTGACAAATCGACTATCTTCCTACAAAAGCAAGTCGCCAGCGGTATCGAGGCTGCGTCATGACCAACCTTCTGCTCTATCAAAAAATCGCTCAGCAGCTGGCTGAAGATATTCGTCGCGGTGTTTATCAGCCGGGCGAGCGTGTGCCCTCGGTGCGCAAGATGAGTTCGCAGCTCAATGTCAGCCATGCGACCGTCTTGCAGGCGTATGCGAATCTGGAGGACCAGGGGTTGATTCGGGCTCGGCCGCAGTCGGGTTATTACGTGCACCAGACCCCCGCGCTCACGGCGCCTACACCCGACATTGCTCGTGTGGAAAGACCGGGGCTGGTGACGCGCAGCAGCATTATTCAGCAGGTTTTGATGGAGTCACGCCGTGAAGGGGTTTTCCCTTTAGGCGCTGCGGTGCCGCATGTCGATTACCTGCCTGTGCGTGCCTTGCATCAGCAGATAGCAAAAGTGACCCGTTTTCAGAGCCCTCGGGCGTTCAGTTACATGTTCAGTCCGGGTTTCGAACCCTTGCGTCGTCAGGTTGCCATTCGCATGCGAGACGCTGGCGTAGTGGTTGATCCGGCTGACGTAGTGATTACTCACGGCTGCGTCGACGCCCTGCAGATGGCATTACGGGTTGTCACCAGGCCTGGTGATTTGATCGCCGCAGAGTCGCCGACCTACTACGGTTTGCTGCAACTGGCTGACTTGTTAGGGCTCAAGGTTATTGAAATACCCAGCGACCCGCAGACAGGTATCAGCCTGGAAGCGTTGCAACTGGCAGCGAATCAGTGGTCGATCAAGGCCCTGGTGTTGACCTCGCGCCTGAGTAATCCGCTGGGCAGTAGCATGCCTGAAGAGCGCCAGAAGCATTTGCTGCGGCTTGTTTCGGATTTCGATATTCAAGTGGTTGAAGATGATATTTATGGCGAGCTGATGTTTGAGCAAGGGCGAGCCAAGGCTTTGAAGGCCTTTGATCGTCTGGGGCGCGTTATCTATTGCTCCAGCTTCTCCAAAACCTTGTCGCCCGGCGTGCGTATCGGCTGGATGATTGCGGGAAAATACCAGTCGGAAATTCAGCGCCTTCAGATATTCAGCACTCATTCAGCGTGCAGCGTCACGCAAATGGGCGTTGCCGCTTATCTGGAAAATGGCGGTTATGACCGGCATCTGCGGTTTATTCGCGCCGAGTATCGGAAAAACCTCAGCGCTTTTCAGCTCGCGGTGCAACAGTACTTTCCCGAAGGTACGCAGATGAGCCGACCGCTGGGTGGCTTTATCTTGTGGGTCAGCCTGCCAGGGCGAGTCAATACACAGGAGTTGCACATCCGGGCACTGGAGCAGGGGATCAGCATTGCGCCGGGACTGATCTTCAGCAATACAGAACAGTTCAATCACTGCATTCGTCTGAACTGTGGCATCCCGTGGAATCGCGAGGCGGAGAGAGCGCTTATGACGCTCGGAATGCTGTCCAAACAGTTATGTCAGGAAACGGTTGAGCTCTATTGAGGTCAGCTATTTAGGTCCTGCAGAAATAGCGTATCGCTCTGCAGGTTGATCTCTGTCTTGTTATTGGACGTGCAACAGGCCAGCATGTTGTTTTCTGCCTTTGCCATTTCTGCCCTATGAATGTTTTTCGTTGTGTAGCGTTGTCGTTGGTCGTTCTTCTGGGTGCCTGTGATGCTCAGGACGGGGCCGCGCCCAAGCCCAAGGTATCAGCTGAAACCCAGGTGCCGAAGAGGACTGATGCCAGCCCTTCTGTGGCTGAGTCGACACCCTCTGCGCCTGAGCCTGCAAAGGCGCCGACGCATGAGTTGGCGCCTAATATATCGGTGGTTCCGGTGACGGCCAAAGATGGCGCAAGTGCGTCAGGCAAGCCGAAGGCTGAAGCGACAAAAACGCCTGCAACCAAAACAGTGACCGAGAAAAAGCGCGATGCGGTGGCCCGCAAGTCGGTGGCCGAGAGTAAAAAAGCGCTCAAAGACACTAGCCTGAACAATGCCAAGCTCGATTTGAGCCTGCCTCCTGAGCTGGCCGAAGAGCTGCAGCCTGCCGGAACGACCAAGGCCAAACCTCGCAAGCCAATTTTGCCGCCAATGTTTGGCGATAAGCGCGCTTCTGGTAATGACCCTTTTGAGCTCAATGGGCGCATTCTGAGCAACGAGATGGATTTGCAGATGCGTAACGACAGTCGGCGTGAGGTGGAAGGTGCTGCGCTGGACTTCAAGTTCAGGCAGTAGCGCCAGGGATTTCAAACGCGCGTTTCAGCGGGTACTATCACGCTTCGAATTTCTCTTTCAGGGTGCTGGTCATGGACTGCCGCTCAGGCTGTGGTGCTTGTTGCATCGCGCCTTCTATCACTTCTCCCATACCCGGTATGCCTGATGGCAAGCCTGCAGGCGAGCGTTGTCTGCATTTATCGCTCGATATGCTGTGCGCAATTTTTGGTCAGCCCGAACGTCCCGCAGTGTGCAGTCAGTTCAAGGCTGCGCACGATGTCTGTGGAGTGGATCAAGCTGATGCGATTCGTCTGATTACCTGGTGGGAGGACGCTACAGCAGTTGCGTGAGGGTTGCTGTGCGACAGAATTGATTGGCTGGAACTTCAAACAATAAGGAATACAACAATGAGTTCGCTGCATCGAATAGCTGTTGTCTGCGGTATGACTGTGCTCATCTCTGCTGTTGCTCAGGCTGAGGACTGGAAAGTTGCAAAAGATGAGGCGGGGATCAAGGTTTCGCTGAGCGAGGTGTCGGGTTCTCAGTACAAGGCTTATCGTGGCGAGACCGTTATCAACGCGAGTGTCGCTAAGTTGCGCAGTCTTCAAGAAGACGTAGCGGGTGCCTGTGCCTGGATTCATGAGTGCAAGTCGCAGAAGATGCTGAAACATGAAGGCAATCAAGCCTGGACGTACACTCAGATCAATACGCCGTGGCCGGTAACGCCTCGTGATTCGGTATTGCTGGTGACGACGGAAGAGGGCGCTGACGGCAGCCTGACCCGCAAACTTCAGGAGGTACCCAAGTACATACCTGAGGAAAAAGGGTTTGTGCGGGTGTCGCAAGTCGACGGCTTCTGGAGGTTTGTGCCGCAAGGGCCGAACAAGACTTTAGTGACTTATCAAGTGCACACCGAGCCAGGCGGTAGCGTGCCTTCATGGCTGGCTAACAAGTTCGTAGTAGATGCGCCGTTTAATACGTTGAAGGCGTTGAAGGAAAGGGCTGAGAAGTAGTCTCGCTTATTGCGCATCCCATCAATCATGGATTTGAATCACATTGCGTGCAGGGCTGCCGAAGGTTGCTATGCGTTTATCCTGCTACACCGCCTTCGGCAGCTCCTGCAAGGTTCCGTATCTGCTGAGCGTTCCAGGTAAGCAGGCATAAAAAAGGGCTGCCATTGGCAGCCCTTTTCAGTTGTAGCGTGAAGCTTACTTGCGGTCTTCCAGTGGCACGATATCGCGGGATACGTAGCCTGTGTACAGCTGGCGTGGACGGCCAATCTTATACGGGCTGGAAAGCATTTCCTTCCAGTGGGAGATCCAGCCGACAGTCCGCGCCAAGGCGAAGATTACGGTGAACATGCTGGTTGGAATGCCGATTGCCTTGAGGATGATGCCCGAATAGAAGTCGACG
Organism: Pseudomonas caspiana; assembly: GCF_040224095.2. Classification (NCBI taxonomy): domain Bacteria; kingdom Pseudomonadati; phylum Pseudomonadota; class Gammaproteobacteria; order Pseudomonadales; family Pseudomonadaceae; genus Pseudomonas; species Pseudomonas caspiana. Next base: position 2,266,014 of record NZ_CP167995.1, read on the forward strand.
TTCGGGTACAGCGAGCGCTCGATGAAGTAAGGATCGGTCAGGGCGATCTCTTCCAGGCGCATGGCCAGTTCAAGTTGCGGGTCATTGGTGATGCCCAGCTCCTTGAGGACTTCGTCGCAGGTCTGTTTCATCACGGTGGCGCGCGGGTCGCGGTTCTTGTAAACCCGGTGACCGAAGCCCATCAGTTTGAACGGATCGTTCTTGTCCTTGGCTTTGGCGATGAACTTGTCGATGTTCGACACATCGCCGATCTCATCCAGCATGGACAGTACTGCTTCGTTCGCGCCGCCGTGTGCCGGGCCCCAGAGCGCGGCAATACCGGCTGCGATGCAGGCGAACGGGTTAGCCCCCGAAGAGCCCGCCATACGTACGGTGGACGTCGAGGCGTTCTGTTCGTGGTCGGCGTGCAGGATGAAGATCTTGTCCATGGCCTTGGCCAGTACCGGGCTGATCGGTTTGATCTCGCACGGTGTGTTGAACATCATGTGCAGGAAGTTCTCGGCGTAGCTCAGGTCATTACGCGGGTACATCATGGGTTGACCCATGGAGTACTTGTAAACCATTGCTGCCAGGGTCGGCATCTTGGCGACCAGACGGATGGCCGAGATTTCACGGTGCTGTGGATTATTGATATCCAGAGAGTCGTGATAGAACGCGGAGAGAGCGCCCACCACACCGCACATCACTGCCATCGGGTGAGCGTCGCGGCGGAAGCCGTTGAAAAATGTTTTGAGTTGCTCGTGAACCATGGTGTGGTTTTTCACGACAACAACGAACTGTGCTTTCTGTTCGGCGGTTGGCAATTCGCCGTTCAGCAACAGGTAGCAGGTTTCCAGGTAGTCCGACTGCTCGGCCAGTTGTTCGATCGGATAGCCGCGGTGTAGCAGGATCCCGTTGTCACCATCAATGTAGGTGATCTTCGACTCGCAAGAGGCGGTCGACATGAAGCCTGGGTCGAATGTGAAGCGGCCGGTGGCTGTCAGACCACGTACGTCGATAACGTCGGGGCCTACGGTGCCGGTCAGAATGGGCAGCTCGACGGGGGCTGCGCCCTCGATGATCAACTGCGCTTTATTATCAGCCATGTGGCCTCCTGTTTATGCTTCAAATCATCAGACGGCCCCCCACGCAGGGCCCGCACCACTATAGTTAGATAAAATCTAAAGTCAATTTGCCTAAAGTCGTGTTCCAGAAGGCTTTCAGGCTTGATTTGCCCTGCGACATTGTGTCACTTACGCTTTTTATCCGGCCAGCGCAATCACCTATTTGAAGGGCTTCTCTGCGTTGTCATTAGTGACCTAACTGTCTATACTCGGCGTCCGACCGCCAGGGGCTTTAGGGCCTGTATACCGGTGGTCGTCACTCCCTGGGTGGTGGGTACCTGACCAGTGCACTTCCCAATAATTTGCCCTGATTGTTAGGGGCTCTTCAGTGTGAAATAAAGCCGTGAAAAGCCAACGACCTGTAAACCTAGACCTAAGGACCATCAAACTCCCAGTCACTGCTTACACGTCCATTCTTCACCGCATCTCCGGAGTTATTCTGTTTGTCGGCCTCGTCATCATGCTTTATGCATTGGACAAGTCGCTGAGCTCCGAGGAAGGCTTCGGTGAGGTGAAAGCGTGTCTGACCAGCCCGCTGGCCAAGCTTGTGATTTGGGCTCTGCTGTCCGCCTTGCTTTATCACCTGGTAGCGGGCATCCGCCACCTGATCATGGATGCGGGCATTGGCGAGACGCTGGAAGGCGGCAAGCTGGGCTCCAAAATCGTTATCGCCGTATCCGTGGTGGTAATCGTTCTGGCGGGAGTATGGATATGGTAACCAACGTCACTAACCTGTCGCGTTCGGGCCTCTATGACTGGATGGCGCAGCGCGTATCTGCGGTCGTGCTCGCGGCTTATTTCATTTTCCTGATTGGATACCTCGTTGCCCACCCGGGCATCGACTATGCCCAGTGGCATGGTCTGTTCTCTCATACGGGAATGCGCATTTTCAGCCTGTTGGCCCTCGTTGCTCTGGGCGCTCACGCCTGGGTTGGCATGTGGACCATCGCCACTGACTACCTGACGCCAATGGCGCTGGGCAAGTCGGCGACCGCTGTGCGTTTCCTTTTCCAGGCAGTCTGCGGCGTTGCGATGTTCGCGTACTTTGTCTGGGGTGTGCAGATTCTTTGGGGTATCTGATTCATGGCTAACATAAATACACTTACATTCGACGCCATCATTATTGGTGGCGGCGGTGCAGGCATGCGTGCAGCCTTGCAGCTGGCTCAGGGCGGCCACAAGACCGCCGTAGTCACCAAGGTTTTCCCGACTCGCTCGCACACCGTTTCTGCTCAGGGTGGCATCACCTGTGCAATTGCATCTGCCGACCCGAACGATGACTGGCGCTGGCACATGTACGATACCGTCAAGGGCTCCGACTATATCGGTGACCAGGACGCTATCGAATACATGTGTCAGGAAGGCCCGGCTGCGGTCTTCGAGCTGGACCACATGGGTTTGCCATTCTCCCGCACCGAAACCGGTCGTATCTACCAGCGTCCGTTTGGTGGTCAGTCCAAGGATTTCGGCAAGGGCGGTCAGGCTGCGCGTACGTGTGCGGCCTCTGACCGTACCGGCCACGCGCTGTTGCACACCCTGTATCAGGGCAACCTGAAAGCAGGTACCACTTTTCTGAACGAGTATTACGCTGTTGATCTGGTGAAAAACCAGGACGGCGCGTTCGTGGGTGTGATTGCGATCTGCATCGAAACCGGCGAAACCATGTACATCCGCGCCAAGGCGACTGTACTGGCTACCGGCGGCGCTGGCCGTATCTATTCCTCTACCACCAATGCCCTGATCAATACCGGTGACGGCGTTGGTATGGCACTGCGTGCCGGTGTTCCTGTTCAGGACATCGAAATGTGGCAGTTCCACCCGACTGGCATTGCTGGTGCAGGTGTACTGGTTACTGAAGGTTGCCGTGGTGAAGGTGGATACCTGATCAACAAGCACGGTGAGCGTTTCATGGAGCGCTATGCGCCGAACGCGAAAGACCTTGCTGGTCGTGATGTTGTTGCGCGCTCGATGGTTAAAGAGATCATTGCCGGTAACGGTTGTGGCCCTGATGGCGATCACGTGATGCTGAAGCTCGATCACTTGGGCGAAGAAGTGCTGCACAGCCGCTTGCCAGGTATCTGTGAGCTGTCGAAGACCTTTGCGCACGTGGATCCGGTTGTTGCTCCAGTACCTGTTGTGCCTACCTGTCACTACATGATGGGTGGTGTTGCCACCAACATTCATGGCCAGGCCATGACCCAGGATGCTGACGGTAACGATCAGATCCTTCCAGGGTTGTTCGCGGTAGGTGAAGTGGCGTGCGTATCTGTGCACGGTGCCAACCGTCTGGGTGGTAACTCGCTGCTCGACCTCGTGGTATTTGGTCGTGCTGCAGGCCTGCACCTGGAGAAAGTGCTGACCGAAGGCATTGAATATGCTGACGCGAGCGAAACCGATATCGATGCCGCGCTGAGCCGTCTCAATGGCCTCAACGAGCGTACCGAAGGTGAGGACGTTGCCACTCTGCGTCGCGAGCTGCAAAGCTGCATGCAGAACTACTTTGGTGTGTTCCGCACCGGCGAATACATGCAGAAAGGTATCGCCCAGCTGGCAGACCTGCGCGTTCGTATCGCCAACGTCAAGATCAACGACAAGTCCCAGGGCTTCAACACTGCGCGTATCGAAGCGCTTGAGTTGCAGAACCTGCTGGAAGTCGCCGAAGCCACGGCGGTTGCTGCGGAAGTGCGTAAAGAGTCCCGCGGTGCTCACGCTCGCGAAGACTATGAAGATCGTGACGATGAAAACTGGCTGTGCCACACCCTGTACTTCCCGGGCGAGAAGCGGGTTGCCAAACGTGCAGTCAACTTTGCGCCGAAGACAGTACCGGCGTTTGAACCGAAAATTCGGACTTACTAAAGGTGGCCGCTATGTTGAAAGTTGAAGTTTATCGCTACAACCCCGACAGCGACTCTGCGCCTAAGACCCAGGTGTTCGACGTTGATACCGGTGGCAAAGACTTGATGGTGCTGGATGTATTGGCCCTGATCAAGGAACAGGATGAAGGTTTCTCCTACCGTCGTTCGTGCCGCGAAGGTGTTTGCGGTTCCGACGGTATGAATATCAACGGCAAAAACGGCCTGGCGTGTATCACGCCGCTGTCGGCCGTGGTCAAGGGCAACAAGCTGGTGGTGCGTCCGCTGCCTGGTTTGCCTGTGATACGTGACCTGGTTGTTGATATGAGCATCTTCTACAAGCAGTACGAGAAGGTTAAGCCATATCTGTTGAACGACACCCCGGCTCCGGCCATCGAACGTCTTCAGACTCCTGAAGAGCGTGAGAAGCTGGATGGTCTGTACGAGTGCATTCTGTGCGCTTGCTGCTCGACCTCCTGCCCGTCGTTCTGGTGGAACCCGGACAAGTTCCTCGGTCCAGCTGCACTGCTGCAAGCCTATCGTTTCCTGGCTGACAGCCGTGACAACAAGACCGCCGAACGTCTGGCTTCGCTTGATGACCCGTTCAGCGTATTCCGCTGCCGCGGGATCATGAACTGCGTAAACGTTTGTCCGAAGGGCCTTAACCCAACCAAGGCTATCGGTCACGTGCGCAACATGCTCCTGCAAAACGGCGTCTGATTTGACTGTTACACCGTAATGCCGTAATACCCGTAACCGCTGCGGCGCAGGCTTCAACCGGCGCCGTAGTTTTAACCTGAGCAGCAACAAGTAATGTTGCGGCTCTTATTTTGAAGAAATAAGACCAGCAGGGGCATCCGGGCTGGTACCCGGACTATCTGCGTGATCCTAAGTGACTTGATACAGTCGCTGCACATGACTATCTCAGGTTTGCTGTGGTGTCTTCGCCGGTGGTGTCCCCTTACCGAGGGTGACCAAGCATGCAAGAAAGCGTGATGCAGCGCATGTGGAACAGTGCCCACCTTTCCGGTGGTAACGCTGCCTATGTGGAAGAGCTCTATGAGCTCTACCTGCACGACCCTAACGCTGTGCCAGAGGAATGGCGCACCTACTTTCAGAAGTTGCCCGCTGACGGCAACTCTGCCACCGATGTATCGCACTCGACGATTCGCGATCATTTCGTGTTGCTGGCCAAAAACCAGCGCCGCGCCCAACCGGTATCCGCCGGGAGCGTGAGCAGCGAGCATGAAAAGAAGCAGGTCGAAGTGTTGCGGCTCATCCAGGCTTACCGTATGCGCGGCCATCAGGCGGCCCAGCTCGACCCGCTGGGGCTGTGGCAACGTACGGCGCCAGCTGACCTGTCGATCAATCACTACGGATTGACCAACGCTGACCTGGATACCACTTTCCGTGCCGGAGACTTGTTCATCGGCAAAGAGGAAGCGAGCCTACGCGAAATCCAGGACGCCCTACATAAGACATATTGCCGCACCATCGGCGCTGAGTTCACCCACATCGTGGATTCCGAGCAGCGCAACTGGTTCATGCAGCGTCTTGAAAGCGTCCGTGGCCGTCCTGCGTTCTCTGCCGAAATTCAGAGCCATTTGCTCGAGCGCGTTACCGCGGCAGAGGGTCTTGAAAAGTACCTGGGCACCAAATACCCAGGCACCAAGCGCTTCGGTCTGGAAGGTGGCGAAAGCCTGATTCCGATGCTGGACGAATTGATCCAGCGTTCCGGTTCGTACGGCACCAAGGAAATCGTTATCGGCATGGCCCACCGTGGTCGCCTTAACGTGCTGGTCAACACCTTCGGCAAGAACCCCCGCGAGCTTTTCGACGAGTTCGAAGGCAAGAAAAAAGTCGAGCTGGGTTCCGGTGACGTTAAATATCACCAGGGCTTTTCTTCGAACGTAATGACCCCGGGCGGCGAAGTTCACCTCGCCATGGCGTTCAACCCGTCTCACCTGGAGATCGTTTCTCCGGTGGTCGAAGGTTCTGTTCGTGCTCGTCAGGATCGTCGTAACGATCCGAACGGTGACAAGGTTCTGCCAATTTCCCTCCACGGTGATGCTGCTTTTGCAGGGCAGGGCGTGGTCATGGAAACCTTCCAGATGTCGCAGACTCGCGGCTTCAAGACGGGCGGCACGATCCATATCGTCATCAACAACCAGGTTGGTTTCACCATCAGCAACCCGCTGGACTCGCGTTCCACCGAGTACGCCACCGACGTTGCCAAGATGATTCAGGCGCCGATTCTCCATGTGAATGGCGATGACCCTGAAGCCGTTGTATTCGTAACCCAGCTGGCTATCGACTACCGCATGCAGTTCAAGCGTGACGTGGTAATCGATCTGGTCTGCTACCGTCGTCGCGGCCACAACGAAGCGGATGAACCAAGCGGTACTCAGCCTTTGATGTACCAGCAAATCACCAAACAGCGCACCACGCGTGAGCTGTATGCCGAAAGCCTGATCAAGGCCGGCGTTCTGGATGATGCTCGCGTACAGGCCAAGATCGACGACTACCGCAACGCGCTGGACAACGGTCTGCATGTTGTGAAAAGTCTGGTCAAAGAGCCAAACAAAGAGCTTTTCGTGGACTGGCGTCCGTATCTGGGCCACGCCTGGACTGCACGTCACGACACCCGCTTTGACCTCAAGACCCTGCAGGAACTGTCGGCCAAGCTGATGGAACTGCCAGAAGGTTTCGTGGTTCAGCGTCAGGTTCAGAAAATCTACGAAGACCGTCAGAAGATGCAAGCCGGCGGCCTGCCGATCAACTGGGGTTACGCCGAAACCATGGCGTACGCAACCCTGGCATTCGAAGGTCACCCGATTCGCATGACGGGTCAGGACATCGGCCGCGGTACGTTCTCGCACCGTCATGCGGTGCTGCACAACCAGAAAGACGCCGGTACCTACATTCCGTTGCAGAATCTGTATGCCGGTCAGCCACGTTTCGATCTGTATGACTCCTTCCTATCGGAAGAAGCCGTACTAGCCTTCGAATACGGCTACTCAACCACCCAGCCAGATGCCCTGGTTATCTGGGAAGCCCAGTTCGGCGACTTCGCCAACGGTGCGCAAGTGGTTATCGACCAGTTCATCACCAGCGGTGAGCACAAGTGGGGCCGTCTGTGCGGTCTGACCATGTTGCTGCCTCATGGTTATGAAGGGCAGGGGCCAGAACACTCGTCGGCACGTCTTGAGCGTTACTTGCAGGGTTGTGCCGAGCACAACATTCAGGTGTGCGTACCGACTACGCCAGCGCAGATCTACCACTTGCTGCGCCGTCAGGTTATCCGTCCGCTGCGCAAGCCGCTGATTGTGCTGACACCGAAGTCGTTGCTGCGTCACAAGCTGGCCGTTTCGACCCTGGAAGATCTCGCCGAAGGTTCGTTCCAGACTGTCATCCCGGAAATCGATACGCTCGATGCCGCCAAAGTGACGCGTCTGGTGCTGTGCGGCGGCAAGGTTTACTACGACCTGCTGGAAAAACGCCGTGCCGAAGGCCGCGAAGATATCGCCATCGTGCGTATCGAGCAGCTGTACCCGTTCCCGGAAGACGACCTGATGGAGGCGATTGCGCCTTACACCAACCTGCAGAAGGTTGTGTGGTGTCAGGAAGAACCGATGAACCAGGGTGCCTGGTACAGCAGCCAGCACCACCTGCGTCGCAGCGTTGGTAATCACAACCGCAATCTCGTTCTCGAGTATGCCGGTCGTGACGCCTCTGCAGCGCCTGCATGTGGTTACGCTTCGATGCACGCCGAGCAGCAGGAAAAACTGCTGCAAGATGCCTTCACTGTTTAACGCCTTCGCGCATTAGAAACCGAATTAAGGAATTACAGATAATGGCTATCGAGATCAAAGCCCCCTCTTTCCCGGAATCAGTTGCCGACGGCACCATTTCCAAGTGGCACAAACAGCCGGGCGAAGCGGTAAAACGTGACGAGCTGCTGGTTGACATCGAGACTGACAAGGTTGTCCTCGAAGTACTGGCCGAAGCTGACGGCGTACTGGCATCGATCGTGAAAGGCGAGGGCGAAATCGTCCTCTCCAACGAACTGATCGCAACTCTGGACGGTGGCGCTACCGCATCTGCTGCTCCGGCCACCGCTGCCGCACCTGCTGCTGCCCCGGCTCAAGCAGCTGCTCCGGCCGCTGCTCCAGCTGCCGCTGGCGACGAAGATTCGGTTGCTGCTCCTGCTGCTCGCAAACTGGCTGAAGAAAACGGCATCAACCTGGCCAGCGTCAAAGGCACTGGTAAAGATGGCCGCGTCACCAAGGAAGACGTGGTTGCTGCTGTTGAAGCCAAGAAATCTGCACCTGCCGCTGCTCCTGCTGCCCAGCCAGCTACCGCCGCTGCGCCTGTGGTTGCTACTGGCGACCGTACCGAGAAGCGTGTACCGATGACTCGTGTACGTGCCACCGTTGCCAAGCGTCTGGTTGAAGCTCAATCGAACATGGCGATGCTGACCACGTTCAACGAAGTCGACATGACTGAAGTCATGGCGCTGCGTTCGAAGTACAAGGACCTGTTCGAGAAGTCCAACAATGGCGTACGCCTGGGCTTCATGTCGTTCTTCGTCAAGGCAACCACCGAGGCGCTGAAACGCTTCCCGGCTGTCAACGCCTCGATCGATGGTTCCGATATCGTTTACCACGGCTACGCTGACGTCGGTGTTGCGGTATCCAGCGATCGTGGTCTGGTGGTTCCGGTTCTGCGTAATGCAGAGCAGATGAGCCTGGCTGAAATCGAAGGTGGCATCGCTACCTTCGGCAAGAAAGCCCGTGACGGTAAGCTGTCCATCGACGAAATGACTGGCGGTACCTTCACCATCACCAACGGTGGTACTTTCGGTTCGATGATGTCGACTCCGATCGTTAACCCGCCGCAAGCGGCCATCCTGGGTATGCACAACATTATCCAGCGCCCGATGGCGGTCAATGGTCAGGTTGTGATTCGTCCGATGATGTACCTGGCTCTGTCTTACGATCACCGTTTGATCGATGGTAAAGAAGCTGTGACGTTCCTGGTGACCATCAAGAACCTGCTGGAAGATCCAGCTCGTCTGCTGCTGGATATCTGATGAGGCAGCCCCGGGCTGCAAGCCGCAAGCTGCGAGAGAAAAGCAGCGTGGGGTGGAGCTCGGGTTTTGCAAATGACATCTAATGAACAAGTTGCAACGCTCGTCTGTAATACATCACAGGCCAGCTTGCAGCTTGTAGCTTAAAGCTCGCAGCTAAAGAGGAACTCTTTGTTATGTCCCAGAAATTCGACGTGGTAGTGATTGGCGCAGGCCCTGGCGGTTATGTTGCCGCCATCAAGGCTGCGCAACTTGGTCTCAAGACTGCCTGCATCGAGAAGTATCAGGACAAGGAGGGCAAGCTGGCCCTCGGCGGTACTTGCCTGAACGTGGGTTGCATTCCGTCCAAGGCGCTGCTGGACAGCTCCTGGAAGTTCTACGAAGCCAAAAATGGTTTCTCGATCCATGGTATTTCGACTTCTGAAGTCAGCATGGACGTACCGGCCATGGTCGGTCGCAAGGCTAACATCGTCAAAGGCCTGACCGGCGGCGTTGCCAGCCTGTTCAAAGCCAATGGCGTGACCACTCTGCAAGGCCACGGCAAGCTGCTGGCCGGCAAGAAAGTCGAGCTGACCGCTGCTGATGGCACCGTTGAAGTCATCGAAGCTGATCACGTGATTCTGGCTTCCGGTTCGCGTCCGATCGACATTCCACCGGCTCCGGTTGATCAGAAAGTCATCGTTGACTCGACTGGTGCCCTGGAATTCCAACAGGTTCCGAAGCGTCTGGGTGTGATCGGCGCTGGCGTTATCGGCCTGGAGCTGGGTTCGGTATGGGCTCGTCTGGGTGCACAGGTTACTGTTCTGGAAGCCCTGGATAAATTTATCCCTGCTGCTGACGAAGCTGTTTCCAAAGAAGCGCTGAAAACTTTCACCAAGCAAGGCCTGGACATCAAACTGGGCGCTCGCGTTACCGGTTCGAAAGTTGAAGGCGAAGAAGTTGTGGTCAGCTACACCGACGCAGCAGGCGAGCAGTCGATCACTTTCGACCGCCTGATCGTAGCCGTTGGTCGTCGTCCGGTGACAACTGATCTGCTGGCAGCTGACAGCGGCGTGGACCTGGATGAGCGTGGTTTCATCTACGTCGATGACTACTGCACCACCAGCGTTCCGGGCGTTTACGCGATCGGCGACGTGGTTCGTGGTCTGATGCTGGCCCACAAGGCTTCTGAAGAAGGCATCATGGTTGTTGAGCGCATCAAGGGTCACAAGGCTCAGATGAACTACAATCTGATCCCTTCGGTTATCTACACCCACCCAGAAATCGCATGGGTGGGTAAAACCGAACAGACCTTGAAGACTGAAGGCGTTGAAGTTAACGTCGGCACTTTCCCGTTCGCAGCCAGTGGCCGTGCCATGGCAGCAAACGACACGGGCGGCTTCGTCAAGATCATTGCCGACGCCAAGACTGACCGTGTTCTGGGTGTTCACGTTATTGGTCCAAGCGCTGCCGAGCTGGTACAGCAAGGCGCGATCGCGATGGAATTCGGCAGCAGTGCCGAAGATATCGGCATGATGGTCTTCTCCCATCCGACGCTGTCCGAAGCATTGCATGAAGCTGCTCTGGCCGTGAATGGCGGTGCCATTCACATCCAGAACCGCAAAAAGCGTTAAGACAACAAGAGAAACCACGACGGACTGCCCGTCGTGAGCCTTGCGAGCAAGACTCACCGCGGAATGTCCGCCGGACTCGACCTCCGGACTCTTCCTGACGGGATTGCCCGGAGTAGCGGTCACAGGTGGTGCGGCACGCCAGACGTGCAGCACCGAATGCGCAGTACCTAACGAAGACGGTAATAAGCATGAATCTTCACGAGTATCAGGGTAAGCAGCTGTTCGCTGAGTACGGCCTGCCAGTATCCAAAGGCTACGCAGTAGACACCCCGGAAGCAGCAGCAGAAGCTTGCGACAAGATTGGCGGGACTGAATGGGTTGTCAAAGCCCAGGTTCACGCTGGTGGTCGCGGTAAAGCGGGCGGCGTAAAGCTGGTTCGCAGCAAAGAAGACGCTGCAGCGTTCGCCCAGCAATGGTTGGGCAAGCGTCTGGTAACTTACCAGACTGACGCTAATGGTCAGCCAGTGACCAAGATCCTGGTTGAGTCCTGCACCGACATCGCTAAAGAGCTGTATCTCGGCGCTGTAGTGGACCGCTCGAGCCGTCGTATCGTGTTCATGGCTTCCACCGAAGGTGGCGTGGACATCGAAAAGATCGCTCACGACACTCCTGAGAAAATCCTCAAGGCCACGATCGATCCACTGGTTGGCGCTCAGCCATTCCAGGGTCGCGATCTGGCATTCCAGCTGGGTCTGGAAGGCAAGCAGGTTTCCCAGTTCGCCAAGATCTTCACCGGTCTGGCCAAGCTGTTCCAGGACCACGATCTGGCTTTGCTGGAAGTGAACCCGCTGGTAATCAAGGCTGACGGCGATCTGCATTGCCTCGACGCCAAGATCAACATCGATGCCAACGCCATGTACCGTCAGCCTAAGCTGAAGGCTTTCCACGATCCGTCGCAAGACGATCCGCGCGAAGCTCACGCTGCCAAGTTCGAACTGAACTACGTGGCGCTGGAAGGTAACATCGGCTGCATGGTCAACGGTGCTGGCCTGGCCATGGGTACCATGGACATCGTCAACCTGCATGGCGGCAAGCCAGCCAACTTCCTCGACGTAGGTGGTGGTGCAACCAAGGAACGCGTTACCGAAGCGTTCAAGATCATTCTGTCCGACACCAACGTCGCAGCAGTACTGGTCAACATCTTCGGCGGCATCGTTCGTTGCGACATGATTGCTGAAGGCATCATCGGTGCAGTGAAAGAAGTCGGCGTGAAAATCCCGGTTGTTGTTCGCCTTGAAGGTAACAACGCTGAACTGGGCGCTAAAGTACTGGCAGAAAGCGGTTTGAACATCATCGCTGCTACCAGCCTGACCGACGCTGCTCAACAAGTTGTCAAAGCTGCGGAGGGCAAGTAATGAGCGTCCTGATCAATAAAGACACCAAAGTAATCTGCCAGGGCTTCACCGGTTCGCAGGGTACTTTCCACTCCGAACAAGCCATTGCCTACGGCACCAAAATGGTCGGCGGCGTGACTCCGGGCAAAGGTGGCACCACTCACCTGAACCTGCCAGTGTTCAACACTGTGCAAGAAGCTGTAGATAAAACCGGCGCAACTGCTTCGGTCATCTACGTTCCGGCACCGTTCTGCAAGGACTCCATCCTTGAAGCAGCGTTCGGCGGCATCAAGCTGATCGTCTGCATCACCGAAGGCATCCCGACCATCGATATGCTGGAAGCCAAGGTCAAGTGCGACGAGCTGGGTGTGGTCCTGATCGGTCCTAACTGCCCAGGCGTTATCACTCCGGGCGAGTGCAAGATCGGCATCATGCCAGGTCACATTCACTTGCCAGGTAAAGTAGGCATCGTGTCGCGTTCCGGCACCCTGACTTACGAAGCTGTCAAGCAGACTACTGACGCCGGTTTCGGTCAGTCGACTTGCGTTGGTATCGGTGGTGACCCGATCCCTGGCTCCAACTTCATCGACATCCTGAAGCTGTTCCAGGAAGACCCGAAGACCGAAGCGATCGTGATGATCGGTGAGATCGGCGGTTCGGCTGAAGAAGAAGCGGCTGCCTACATCAAGGCAAACGTGACCAAGCCGGTTGTTTCCTACATCGCTGGTGTGACTGCTCCTCCGGGCAAGCGCATGGGCCATGCTGGCGCAATCATCTCTGGCGGCAAAGGTACTGCAGACGAGAAATTCGCTGCGCTGCAAGACGCAGGCGTTAAAACCGTGCGTTCGCTGGCAGACATCGGCAAGGCTTTGGCTGAGCTGACAGGTTGGGAAGTCAAAAAATAAGCGAATGCTTATTTGATTGACCGACTACACAAAGGCCACCTTCGGGTGGCCTTTGTGCGTTGTGGAGGGGGCGAACATCATTCCGGGCGGTTGCGTACATATCCGTTGCTGCGTTATGGCTGATATTGGTTGCGCTTTTACAGCGCGTCACTTTTGATGGATCCGGAAGCCGGCCCAGACAAAAGTAACCAAAACGCTCTTGCCCCACCACTCGGCACCTCGCTGTCGCTCGGTGTACCCGCCCGCAGATCCTGAACCGTGGGCCGCCGCAATGGGCCATCCATGGCCCGGTGCGGCTAACCCGGCATCCTTGCCGGGTTGCCCACGGTTCAGAATCTGCGTTCGGCCAGCGTGGTTTAACGGGGCGCCTCAGATCAAAATCAAAAGCGCGGCGGCCTGACAGCCGACCTGATTTGTGAACTTACCGATTTTCTGTAGGAGCTGCCGAAGCCTGCGATGCGGTGTGTCAGACGAAACCTGTGTTGGATGTGCTGACGTCTCGCGAACAAGTTCGCTCCTACCGGTCCGAGACGATCCCGCTATTCTCACCCCCCGTGCTCTTGATCTGCTTTTGATTTTGATCTTGAGCGCCCCGTTAAACCACGCCGGCCGGAATTCGATATTGCGGCGTGGGGCAACCCGGCAGGGATGCCGGTTTAGCCGCCTCAGGCCATGGATGGCCGGTGGCGGCGGCCCCGCGCCGCAATGTCGGATTACGGGCATACCGAGCCTAGGCGAGGGACCCAGTGGTGGGGCATGTACGGATCAACCACATGGGTTACAAAAAAGTGCATTCACATAGGTGACACTTTGATTGAGACATAACCGTTTTTTGCATCTCTCGCATTCACATGGCCCAAGATCACCGGACCGAAGATTACATTCCATACCCCATCACCGATCATCTCCATTCCGATGGTCTGATGACAAAGTAAATTGCCCACATAAACCCGCATGCCTCCTCGATTGATGATTCCGCTACTGTCGGCCAGGTAACTCTCAATATGACTCGCATAGGTCATTTCCGGTAGCGTTTCTGGGTACATTCGAGTTGAAGGCGTATAGCAAGCAGCAGGCGTTTTCTGACCAAGCGCCTCGTGTCCACGCTCGTAATTGTAGTGCTGCAGGAAGCGATCAAAGTGGCGCTGCTGGGCCTCCCAGGCAATTGCCGATGGATGAGGTAACGTACTTTTCAGCGTCCGGTGCATACGCTCATGCCGCCCATTCTGGTCTGGGCGACCGGGCTCGATTCGCTCAGGAATGATCCCAAGTCTCATCCACCAGATCGACAGCTGTGACAGCCCTGCACGACTGGTGCTGGCAAACGGAATCCCATTGTCAGTACGAATACGCTCTGGCAGGCCGTATTCGCGAAAAACCCTTTCGAAGGTTTGCTGTGTTTCCTTGAGATTGGTGCTGCTCATGCTCTGGCAAGCCAGCAAAAACCGGCTGGCATGATCCATGATCGTCAGCGGATAACACCAAATCCCTGCTCCGGTCAGGTATTGGCCCTTGTAGTCAGCACTGAATAACTGGTTGGGATTTTCTGCCTTACGTAAAGGCTTGGGATACACAGCCACCCGTCGGCGCAATGGCTTGGGGGTAATCAAATCAGCTGCTTTGAGAATGTTGTAAATGGTCGTTTTAGAGGGCGGATCCTGGTCTGGGAAACGCTGCATGAGGCTGTTCTGAATCTTCTTCGGGCCGGGGATCGTCTCGCCAATTAAGCGAAACTCAACGATTGCCTGCTTCACCACCAAGGGCACCACGTAGGTTTGGTTGTGGCGGCAGCGGCTATGTTCATCAAGCCCGCTCGGACCCTCTGCCTCGTAACGCCTGATCCACTTATACCCAGTCTTTCGGCTGACCTCATAGTCCCGGCACAGTTGGCTAAGGCTGTGCTTCTGGGACAGGTAGTCGGCGATAAACATCACTTTAAGGTCCATAGGTTTCAGCTCTTTCCAGGGCATGGTCAGATCCTCGCGAAATCGACCCTGCCAGTTAAAAACTGTTACCTATGTGCGTGAACTGATTTGTAACCCATGTGGGTGAGTCATACCGGCAAGAGCCTTTTGCTTACTTTTGGGCTCCTTTCAAAAGTGAGGCGCCGTAAGGGCGCAACCAATATCAGCCAATACCCACCAATGAATATGTACACAAAAATCCCGCCACAGAAATTGGTGTCGACACTTCGACCCCCAACCGTGCGTTCATCGGCCGCTTCGCCCTCTATTAGTGCAATAAACACGCAAATTGGTTAGGCTAGCCGCCATTTTGTGCATCGCGGGTCTCACAAGGAGCCGCTGCGCAGCGGCTCGTCCTAAAAGGACCGGCATGAATTTCCCCCACTCAGCGGGAAATCGCCCTCCAATTCCGATTCTGAAGTGTGGTTTTCTCAATGAAAGTGTTGAAAGGTCAGGACATCCTGGCACTGGGTTTCATGACGTTTGCCCTGTTCGTCGGGGCTGGCAACATCATCTTCCCGCCTATCGTAGGGCTGCAGGCCGGGCCGAACGTGTGGATGGCCGCGCTTGGCTTTCTGGTCACTGCGGTAGGCTTGCCAGTGGTCACCGTCATCGCGCTGGCCAAAGTCGGCGGCGCGATGGATGCGCTGAGCAGTCCCATTGGCAAGGTCGCTGGCAGTATCCTCGCAGCTGTCTGTTATCTGGCCGTAGGCCCGCTGTTCGCTACGCCGCGCACGGCAACCGTCTCATTCGAAGTCGGTCTTGCGCCTTTGACAGGGGACAGCGCGACAGCGTTGTTTCTTTACAGTCTGGTGTACTTCCTGATCGTACTCTGGGTGTCGTTCTACCCAGGCCGTTTGCTGGACACAGTTGGACGATTTCTGGCGCCGCTGAAAATCATCGCGCTGGCGGTATTGGGGATTGCAGCTTTTGCATTGCCCGCAGGAGACATCGGTGTCGCTGAGCCAGCTTATGTCGCTGCGCCATTTTCCCAGGGCTTCATCAATGGTTACCTGACCATGGATACGTTGGGTGCCTTGGTGTTCGGCATCGTTATTGTTAATGCCATTCGCTCCCGTGGTGTGGAGTCGCCGCGTCTGATCACTCGCTACGCGATCATTGCCGGATTGATTGCCGGGGTGGGGTTGGCGCTGGTGTATATCAGCCTGTTCCGTCTTGGCTCCGGGAGCCATGCCGTCGCGGCAGGGGCGAGCAATGGCGCGGCGGTGTTGCATGCCTACGTGCAACATACCTTCGGTTCCCTGGGGAGCGGCTTCCTCGCGGTGCTGATCTCGCTGGCTTGTCTGGTGACTGCGGTAGGGCTGACGTGTGCGTGCGCCGAGTACTTTGCCAAGGTGCTGCCGCTCTCTTATAAAACCCTGGTGATCATACTTGCGGCATTTTCGCTGCTGGTCTCTAACCTGGGCCTGACCAAGCTGATCCTTTTCTCCATCCCCGTGCTGACGGCGATCTATCCGCCCTGCATCGTGCTGGTCGCGCTGAGCTTCTGCAAAGGTTTCTGGTATTCCCAGGGGCGTATCGTCGCGCCTGTGATGCTGGTGGCGTTTATATTCGGTCTGATCGATGCAATCAAAGGTGCCGGTTTCGCGGATTACTTGCCGCACGTCTTGAGCGATTTGCCGCTGAGTGAACAAGGGCTGGCGTGGTTGATACCCGCAATCATTGTTCTGTGCGTAGCGTTTGTCTGTGATCGTGTTATCGGCAAGCGCAGCGAGGCGCTGGCCTGAGGTTTAATGGCCTGCGATAAGCGCACTGGATAATATCGACAGGTGAGGTTATTAAACTCGCAACTAATAAAGCCCGCTTATAGCGGGCTTTATTATCTGAAAAGTCGGGGAAACTTTTCGGCTTACTTGGTGGTCGCTGGATCTTGAGTGGTCTTGCCAGCTTCCTGGGCGCGCTGTGCGTCCGCTTCGGCATTCTTCTGAGCGGCTTCCTGGCTTTCTTTGGCAGCGTCGTTCACTTTGTCCTGAGCCTTTTGCATCGACTCCTGGGATTCTTGAGCTGCTTTGTTCGCATCTTGTTGAGTGTTCTCGGATTTCTTGTCGCACGCGGCAAGGCCCAAGGTGGCAGAGAGCATCAAGGCATAAGCTAAAGTATTGCGCATGGGGTGTTTCTCCTTATTGAATATCTACGAGCCTAAGAGCCTTGGGCGTTAAATTAAGTTCCAACTCTTTTACCGGCGGACTGAATTTGTATTTCGGGCGCATAACCGAGCCGCTATGCTGAATGGCAGCAACTTTCGATCGAACTATAAAAATAGTTGTGAGCCCTATGAATGAAACCCTTGTGTTTGAGCGTGCCAAACGTTTTCTCTCTGCCTTGCCCCATTGTCAGGTGCTTGGATTGCAGGTAGTCAGTGCCGACGCAAACGGCATGACACTGGTGCTGCCTTATTCCGAGAAAATCATTGGTGATCCGCAGACTGGCGTTATACATGGCGGGGCGCTGACTTCTTTGATGGACAGTGCATGCGGTATCTCGATTCTTTGCGTGTTGGCGGAATTCGAAGTCTGCCCGACACTGGACCTGCGCATCGACTACATGAGCGCCGCGACGCCTCATCAGGATGTATTCGGCTTTGCGCAGTGTTACAGGGTCACGCCAGAGGTGCTCTTCATTCGAGGCTTTGCATGGCAGGATGATCCGCAGCAACCGATTGCTCATGTGGTGGGTACGTTCATGCGGTTGGGCAAGGGGGTCATCGGGACCCGTGCGTTTGCCGGAGGTGGTCAATGACGATTGATCTTCAGGAGCAAGCACGCCTGGCTCAGGTCTGCGGTGATTTCTCGCTGCTGCTCGACAGCATTCCCTACGCACGACTCATTGGTGTCAGATGCTCTCGCCAGGGTGATGATTTGATTTTCTGCCTGCCCGCGATTCAGGGCAATGTGGGCAATCCACTGCTTCCCGCGTTGCACGGCGGAGTGATCGCCGGTTTCATGGAGTTATCTGCGTGCCTGCATCTCATGATCGGCATGGGCACTGCGCAGTTGCCGAAAATCATCGATTTCTCGGTGGACTATCTACGCGCCGGTCTCTACCGCGCCACCTACGTTCAGTGTCAGGTCTGGCGGCAGGGGCGACGTGTAACGAATGTGGGCATTACCGCCTGGCAGACCACGGCAGCAGAACCCATCGCAACCGCACGTGCGCATTTCAAAATCGAAGACTTGCAGATCGAATAAGTTAAGCCCTTGAAATCCGGGACCCAGCCCCCACCTTGATGACAACCCGCCGCCAGATACAGGTTCCGGCTTGTAGCTGGCGGCTTATGCCATCTGATTGGAGTTTGATGATCATGAGTGTGGAAACTCAAAAGGAAACCCTGGGCTTCCAGACCGAGGTGAAGCAATTGCTGCACCTCATGATCCACTCGCTGTATTCCAACAAGGAAATCTTCCTTCGCGAGTTGATCTCTAACGCCTCTGACGCCGTCGATAAACTGCGCTTCGAAGCACTGTCCAAACCGGACCTGCTTGAAGGCGGCTCTGAGCTGAAAATCCGCGTGAGCTTCGACAAGGAAGCGAAAACCGTCACGCTGGAAGACAACGGTATCGGTATGAACCGTGACGATGTGATCACCCATCTGGGTACCATCGCCAAGTCCGGCACCGCTGATTTCATGAAAAACCTGTCCGGCGATCAGAAAAAAGATTCGCACTTGATCGGCCAGTTCGGTGTGGGCTTCTATTCGGCCTTTATCGTTGCCGATCAGGTTGAAGTATTCAGCCGTCGCGCCGGCACACCTGCCAGCGAGGGCGTGCACTGGTCTTCCAAAGGCGAAGGCGAGTTTGAAGTTGCCAACGTCGAGAAAGCCGAACGCGGTACCCGCATCGTTCTGCACCTCAAGAGCGGTGAAGACGAGTTCGCGGACGGTTACCGTCTGCGCAACATCATCAAGAAATATTCCGACCACATCGCGTTGCCGATTGAGCTGCCGAAGGAATCCGCTGCCGCCGAAGGCGAAGAGGCTCCGGCGCTTGAGTGGGAAACGGTCAACCGTGCCAGCGCGCTGTGGACTCGTCCTCGCACCGAGGTGAAGGACGAGGAGTATCAAGAGTTCTACAAGCACGTCGCCCACGACTTCGAGAACCCGCTGAGCTGGAGTCATAACAAGGTCGAAGGCAAGCTGGAGTACACCTCGCTGCTTTACGTGCCTGCTCGTGCGCCGTTCGATCTGTATCAACGTGAAGCACCGCGCGGCCTGAAGCTGTACGTTCAGCGCGTGTTTGTCATGGATCAGGCTGAGTCGTTCCTGCCGCTGTACATGCGCTTCGTCAAAGGCGTGGTCGATTCCAATGACCTGTCCCTGAACGTTTCGCGTGAAATTCTGCAGAAAGATCCGATCATCGATTCGATGAAGTCGGCGCTGACCAAGCGTGTGCTGGACATGCTGGAAAAACTGGCGAAAAACGAGCCTGAGCAATACAAAGGCTTCTGGAAAAACTTCGGTCAGGTCATGAAAGAAGGCCCGGCAGAAGACTTCGCCAACAAAGAGAAAATCGCCGGTCTGCTGCGTTTCGCCTCGACTCACGAAGAGGGCGGCGAGCAAATCGTTTCTCTGGCCGAATACCTGGCTCGCGCCAAGGAAGGTCAGGACAAGATTTACTACCTCACCGGTGAAACCTACGCACAGGTCAAGAACAGCCCGCACCTTGAAGTCTTCCGCAAGAAAGGCATCGAAGTATTGCTGTTGACCGACCGTATCGACGAGTGGCTGATGAGCTACCTCAGCGATTTTGACGGCAAAGGTTTTGTTGATGTGGCACGCGGTGATCTGGATCTGGGCAAGCTTGATTCCGAAGAGGACAAGAAAGCCCAGGAAGAAATCGCCAAGGACAAAGAAGGTCTGGTCGAGCGTCTGAAAGCAGCTCTGGGTGAATCCGTCAGCGAAGTACGGGTTTCCCATCGCTTGACTGACTCTCCGGCAATCCTGGCCATTGGTGAGGCTGATCTTGGCCTGCAGATGCGTCAGATCCTTGAGGCCAGCGGCCAGAAGGTTCCGGACTCCAAGCCGATCTTCGAATTCAACCCGGCGCATCCACTGATCGGCAAGCTGGACGCCGAGCAGAGCGAAGAGCGTTTTGGTGATCTGTCGCACATCCTGTTTGATCAGGCTGCGCTGGCGGCCGGTGACAGCTTGAAAGATCCGGCGGCTTACGTGCGCCGTCTGAACAAGTTATTGGTCGAGTTGTCGGTTTAATATTCCGAGTCAAAGAAAACCCGCTTCGGCGGGTTTTCTGATTGTGCTCTACCCATTTGTCTTTCATTACTTGAGGAGTCAACGATGAGCAGTAACGTTACTGTGCGTTCAGTGGTGTACCAGATCGACGGTCAGCCTTACGAAAGCCGCCTGGTATTCGACTCGGGTGATGCGTCGTCTCGTCCTGGCCTGTTAATGGCTCCTAACTGGATGGGCGTCAGCGAAGGCGCGGAGAAGATTGCTCAGGCGGTAGCCGAACAGGGTTATGTGGTGTTCCTGGTCGACCTTTACGGTCAGGGCACGCGTCCGCAGAACAACGATCAGGCTGGTGCCGCAATGATGCCGCTCAAGGACGATCGTGCCTTGCTGCGCAAGCGCATGCAGGCGGCTCTGGATCAACTGCTGGCTCAGACAGATGCACCAGTTGATGCCGACAAGGTTGCTACTTTCGGTTTCTGCTTCGGCGGTTGCTGCTCTCTGGAGCTGGCTCGCACTGGCGCAAACCTGAAAGCAGCTGTGTCCTTCCATGGCACGCTGGACACGCCGAACCCGGCTGATGCGAAAAACATCAAGGGTGCGGTATTGGTGCTGCACGGTGCTTCAGACCCATTGGTGCCGAAAGAGCAGTTGCCAGCATTCGAAGCTGAGATGAATGCTGCGGGTGTGGACTGGCAGTTGCTGAGCTACGGCGGAGCGGTACACTCGTTCACCGACCCTCATGCGCAGACGCCTGGCATGATGCAGTACGACGAAAAGACCGCCAAGCGCGCCTTTGTGTCGATGCATAACCTGCTGGATGAAGTGTTCAAAGACTAACGACGTATTTGTAGGAGCTGCCGAAGGCTGCGAATGCATTCGCTCAGACACACCGCTATCGCAGCCTTCGGCAGCTCCTACAAATTCTGTTCGCTGTTATGGCAACTCAATCCTGCCAATCTCTCCAGGCACCGTTGGCCAGTCTCCAGCAGCCCAGCGGGTTCTGGCCTGTTCGATCAGCGCCGGATCACTGGCGACGAAATTCCAGTTCATGCGTCGTGGCCCATCCAGTGGTGCGCCGCCGATCAATACCGCGTGGCACTCACTTTCCGCACACAGATTGACCTCCTGACCCGGCTCCAGTACGACCAGCGTCCGGGGTTCCAGCACTTCGCCGTCCACTGACGCATCACCGCTGAGTACATACAGTGCTCGTTCTTCGTGTTCTGTCGGGATCAGTAGCGTGGTCGCAGTTTGCAGATGCAGTTCGGCATAGATCGTCGGCGACAATACCGGCACTGGCGAAGTCAGGCAGAAGCCGCTGCCTGCGATCATCCGAATCAGAATGCCCAGGTTATCGCTATGCGGCAGGCTGCTGGCTGGGTGATGGCTGTAATGACCTTCGCCTGTCTCGTGGCTTTTGGGCGAAGCCAGCCACACCTGCAAGCCGTGCATGCGCGAGCCGCTGGCCAAGAGGTCGGCGGGCGTGCGCTCGATGTGTGCGATGGCTGCGCCTGACGTCATCCAGCTGACCTCGCCGGGAGCGACTTGCTGATTGCTTCCGAGGCTGTCTTTGTGCAGAAGGCGACCTTCGAACAGATACGTCAGCGTCGACAAGCCGATATGTGGATGCTGGCGAATATCCATGCCTTTACCTGGCGCGTAGTCGGTTTCCAGCATGTGATCGAAAAATACAAACGGGCCGACATTGCGACATTTGGCGGAGGGCAGGGGGCGCAGAATAGGCTGGCCTTCAACGTCTTCGGCGCGAGGTTTGATGGTAAGCATCAGGCGGTACTCGGTAGTCAGACCAGTTGGGTGTTGATGCTGATCTCGGCGGTGGTCATCAGCTTATGAACGGGGCAGCGATCCGCGATGCGGTGCAACACTGTGCGCTGTTGTTCGCTGAGAGCTCCTTCAAGGGAAAGTTCGACGTTCAGGCGGTACTTGCCCTGTCTTTCTTCGCTGTCATCGTGAGTGACCTTGACGGTGACGCCTGTCAGGGGGATGTCATGCTGCTTCGCGTACAGCTTGACGGTCAGCGTCTTGCACGAAGCCAGCGCTGCATCGAAATAATCATGAGGGGAGGGCGCGGAGTTTTCACCACCCAGATCAACAGGCAGATCAGTGAACACTTCGTGCTGCTGGTTGATATCGATCTTGTGACGAAACCCGTCAGGGGTAACGGTGCTGACGATGACAGACATGGCGGCCTCGGCTTTAGGCAAAGGAAAATATCCTACCCGCATAGCGGTTACTCAGCCTATAAAATCGGTGCTCATAAAAAAGGCGCCTCGAAAGGCGCCTTTTTACACAGCTGAAGCTGTTTCTACAGCAAGGGCAGAATTACTTGCCCTGCCAGCGCTTCATGACCAGCGTAGCGTTGGTGCCACCGAAGCCGAAGCTGTTGCTCATGACCTGGTCGATTTTTGCATCTTCCTGGGTTTTGAGCAGGATCGGCATGTCGGCGACAGCTGGATCCAGTTCGTCGATGTTGGCCGAGCCAGCGATGAAGTTGCCTTCCATCATCAGCATGCAGTAAATCGCTTCGTGAACGCCGGCGGCGCCCAGGGAGTGACCCGACAGGCTCTTTGTGGAGCTGATGGCTGGGGCATTGCCAGCAAACACTTCACGAACGCCTTCCATCTCTTTGACATCGCCGACCGGAGTCGAAGTGCCGTGAGTGTTCAGGTAGTCGATAGGGCCTTCAACGGTGGACAGGGCCATCTGCATGCAGCGGATTGCGCCTTCGCCACTTGGTGCGACCATGTCGTAGCCGTCGGAAGTTGCACCGTAACCCACGATTTCAGCGTAGATCTTGGCGCCACGGGCCAGAGCATGTTCCAGCTCTTCAACCACGACCATGCCGCCGCCGCCAGCGATGACGAAGCCATCACGGTCAGCGTCGTATGCGCGGGAAGCTTGTTCTGGAGTGTCGTTGCGCTTGCTGGACAGTGCGCCCATGGCGTCGAACAGGAACGACTGGCTCCAATGCTCTTCTTCGCCACCACCGGCAAACACGATGTCCTGTTTACCCATCTGAATCTGTTCCATGGCGGTACCGATGCAGTGAGCACTGGTGGCGCAGGCAGAAGCGATGGAGTAGTTCAGGCCCTTGATCTTGAACGGCGTGGCCAGACATGCGGAGACCGTGCTGCTCATGGTCCGCGTAACGCGGTATGGGCCCACGCGCTTGACGCCTTTTTCGCGCAGGATATCCAGCGCTTCCATCTGGTTCAGGGTCGATGCACCACCGCTGCCAGCGATAAGGCCGGTACGCGGGTTGGAGACTTGCTCCTCGGTGAGGCCCGAATCAGTGATGGCGTCTTTCATGGCCAGATAGGCATAAGCTGCCGCGTGGCCAACGAAGCGATAGATCTTGCGATCGATCAGCTCTTCAAGGTTGAGGTCAATGGAGCCGGAAACCTGACTACGCAGACCCATTTCGGCATATTCCGGATTGAAACGGATGCCAGGGCGGCTTGCACGCAGGTTGGCGGAGACGGTCTCTTTGTCATTGCCCAAGCACGAAACGATGCCCAGACCAGTGATAACGACGCGGCGCATGCGGATAACCCTTAGAAGTTGTCAGTGGAGGTGAAGACGCCGACCCGAAGGCCTTCGGCGGTGTAGATCTCGCGACCGTCGACAGTGACCGAACCATCAGCGATGGCCAGATTCAGCTTGCCCTTGAGGACGCGTTTGATCTGAATGTTATAGGTAACTTTTTTGGCGGTCGGCAAGACCTGGCCGAAGAACTTTACTTCGCCCGAACCCAGTGCGCGACCACGGCCCGGCAGGCCCTGCCAGCCCAGGAAGAAGCCAACCAGCTGCCACATGGCATCAAGGCCCAGGCAGCCTGGCATCACCGGGTCACCTTCAAAGTGGCAGGCGAAGAACCACAGGTCCGGATTGATATCCAGCTCAGCGACCAATTCACCTTTGCCGTACTTGCCACCCTCTTCGCTGATATGGGTGATCCGATCAACCATCAGCATGTTAGGGGCGGGCAGTTGCGCGTTACCTGGGCCGAACAGCTCACCGCGACTGCAGCGCAGCAGGTCTTCCCGGGTAAAGGCGTTTTGTTTGGTCATGCGAGCTCCTCAATAATCTTGTGCGGCAGGGTGGGGAGATGTGTCCCCAGAAGCCAGTCCTGGCCGGCTGACTCGCCAGGGGTCTGCCGGCAGCCTACTCATAGACTATTGCGTTGTAGTGAAAGTCACAGCACAAGGGAAATGAAAGTACACTTGTGCACTGAAATTTGCCATCCAGCCGACCATCAAGGTCGATTTAGCGGACAAGACTGCCGCAATTTAACAATTATCGCCAGTCGCAGATGCCCGAACGGGTATCCATTTCTGTAAAACCTGCTGTAAATCAGTACGTTTGAAGGGTTTTGCCAGGTAGTCACTCATTCCCGCCTGTAAACAGGCATCGCGATCGCCCTGCAATGCATTGGCGGTCAGGGCGATAATCGGCATCTCACTCAGGCCCGGTAATTGGCGAATGTGGCGTGTGGCTTCGTAGCCGTCCATGACCGGCAGTCGGCAATCCATGAAAATCGCCGCGTATTGTCCACTGCCCGCCATGCTCACCGCTTGTGCGCCATCCCTCGCGACGGCGACCTGGTAGCCGAGGTTATGCAGCATGGCGCGAATCACCGCGCAATTGACCTCGTTATCTTCCACCAGCAACACATTACGCTGCCCGCCATCGGTATCGATCTGCGGGTTGGCCTGCTCTGGAGTGTCGGCTACTTCGGGCAAGACGCTCATCGGGACTTCCAGAGTAAACAGCGAGCCGTAGCCCTCGGCGCTTTGCGCGCGCAGGGTGCCGTTCATGCGCTCCGCCAGCGTGCGGGCGATGGGCAGCCCCAATCCTGTGCCACCGTAGCGTCTTGAGATTGAACTGTCGGCCTGCTGGAAAGCATCGAACATGGACTCCAGTTGCTCTGGGCGAATACCGATCCCGCTGTCGCGCACATGGCACACAAAAAGAATCCGTCCCGGCTCCAGTGGTTCGTACTGAGCCTCTATGTCAACGCTGCCTTGTTCGGTGAATTTAAGCGCGTTACCTATCAGGTTGACCAGAATCTGTCTGACCCGGGTCGGGTCGCCCTGAACCCTTAGATGATCCAGCCCGGGTTGAATATGCAATTGCAGCGACAGGTTGCGCTGCTGCGCGTCATGGCTGAACGCCTGGCTGGAGGTGCTCACCAGTTCTGCAAGATTGAACGGGATATTTTCCATCTCCAGCGAGTGCCGCTCGAACCGGGAGAAGTCGAGAATGTCGTTAATCACTCGCAGTAAATGCTCGGTAGACTCGGTCGCGAGTGCCGAATACTCGGCCTGCTCCTCGCTCATCTGCGTGGTCTCCATCAACTGCAGCATACCCAGCACACCGTTCATTGGAGTGCGCAGTTCATGGCTCATCATCGCCAGGAACTCTGATTTTGCGCCGTTGGCGCGCTCAGCTTCTTCTCTGGCCTGAATCAATTGCTCGATGAAGTGTTGTTGCTCGCGACTGGCTTTCTCCAGGTTGGCGGCGAGATTATTGATGTGCCTTGCCAGATCACCCAGCTCCGCATCGTCAGGCACGGGAAGTGGTGTCCGGTAATCCCCTTGCTGGATCGCTTTTACAGCGTCGCCCATGGCGCTGATGGGCTGGGACAGGCTCGACGCCAGGCGCCTGGCGAGGATAAACGTGAACAGTAATGCGAACAGCGCAAGAATCCCGGCTTTGAGCAGAATCTCTTGCTGACGTTCGCTGAAAGCTTCATTGGACATGCCGACCAACACCCGACCCAGATAGTCCTGAGCGGCGCTGACGGTATCCTCATGGTTGCCGAGGAAGTCCTTGCCCAGCTTGATTTGTTGAGAGCGAATCGGCGCCTGGAAGATCTCCACCTGTTTGGGGTGGGCGCTGGCATCGTCGGATTGCTCGACATACACCAACACTTTGTTGAGCTTGTCCTGAACCTCGATAAAACGCACGTGAGGTGTCGACAGGGTCGCGCGCATCAAGCTCTTGAGGACTTCATCGTTGCCGACGATCACGCCGTATTCCGATGCTGGAGCCAATTGATTAGCGATCAGTTGGCCGGTGTGATTCAGTTCCTGTCGCAGATCCTGAATACGTACAAAGGTAAAAAAGCAGATCAACAGCAGCGTCAGCAGTAGCGCCGGACCCAGGCTGATCATTTGTGTACGGGTGTTGATATCCCAATGACGACTCACTTTCATGGCTGCTGCTCCGCCTGACTCAGGCTGGTTGTCACTGCAGCATCGTCAATCGCAATGATGCCTAACGATTGGGCAACCCGCGGGTTGCTCAGTACTTTGAAATGCCGCGGATATTGCGCGCGCGGCCATTGCTCAGGCGTCTTGTTCAGCAGGGCGTCCAGCGTATCCAGCCAGTCGACTTCATCACTATAGGTGCTGGCCAGGCTTCCGGCTTTGACAAATGCTGCGTTAGGCCCAAGCAACGCCTGTTGATGGGCGTAGCTGCTGAGCAAAAGCTTTTTCGCGGTGCTGGCGTTATACAAATCCGGGTCGTCGAGCCCCAGCAACACATCGCTGCGACTTAGCAGACTCTGCAGCGACTGGCTTTCGGCGTTAGGTGTCCAGGGCTGGGAAATAACCCGTAACCCCATGGAGAGTGCCGCATGGCGCAACTCCTTGAGCAGGAACTGGCTTTTGTTATTGAACAGAACGCCGATCTCTCTGGCTTGCGGCATCAGATGCCGAATCAATAGCAATTGGCGCGTGACCGGTGGATCGCTCCACAACAGGCTCAAAGCCGGTGGGCGCTTTTCACCCAGTCGTTCGTGGGCCTGAATCCGACTGACACGCAGTACCAGCGCCCGCGGGCCCTCGCTATCGCCCAGGCGCCAGTCCAGGCTTGCGGTGTCCAGAAGCACGAGCCGCGTGTGCTCGCTGATTTTGCCGGGCGAAGGCATTTTATCGGTTTCGACAAAACGGATCTGATCGCTTGGGCGGCGCAGGCTTAGCTCGTTTACAAAGCTCTGGATGCTTGGGCTGGTTCTGGCAGCAGTCAGCAAAATCTCGGCCGCTGAAGCAGCGCTGCAGTTCACCCACATCAGTGCCGCTATTGCGGTGCAGCGCAGAAATCTGCCCAAGAAAGCTACAGCCGTGTCCATACCTGTTCGTCCAGTTACCGCACTATCATGCCCGGCATGTTAACCGAGACACGGCTTGTTGCCACGCAGGGTGTAGTTCGGGTGGTTTTTGGTGTAGTGGTTTTTGGGTACATTTTCGTTATTGAGCTGCATAAAAGATGCTGCCCCCAACACCCATGATCGCAGCAAGACGAAGGTTGTCACTGGCCGCCATCGCCATGCTCCGTATAATGCCTCCATCGCCAGATGAGATGGCTCTAGATGGATGTCTTTATGACCACACAGCAACCTGTCGCGGTTCTAGGTGGCGGCAGCTTCGGTACGGCAGTGGCCAACTTGCTGGCGGAAAACGGCCGTCAGGTCCGTCAATGGATGCGCGACCCGGAACAGGCTGAGGCCATTCGTGTCAATCGCGAGAACCCTCGATACCTCAAGGGCATCAAGATTCTGCCTCTGGTTGAACCGGTCACAGACCTGGCGGCGACGCTGGATGAGTGCGAGCTGGTTTTCGTTGCTCTGCCTTCGAGTGCATTGCGCAGTGTGTTGGCGCCTCATGTGGAACGCCTGACGGGCAAGATGCTGGTCAGTCTGACCAAAGGCATTGAGGCGCAGACCTTCAAGTTGATGAGCCAGATCATTGAAGATATCGCCCCCAACGCCCGTATCGGTGTGTTGTCTGGTCCTAATCTGGCGCGTGAAATCGCAGAGCATGCATTGACGGCAACAGTGGTGGCCAGCGAAGACGAAGACTTGTGCCAGCAGGTTCAGGAAGTGCTGCACGGCAGGACGTTCCGGGTTTACGCCAGTGCCGATCGCTTTGGCGTGGAGTTGGGCGGGGCGCTGAAAAACGTCTATGCAATCATCGCCGGAATGGCAGTGGCGCTGGACATGGGCGAAAACACCAAGAGCATGCTGATCACTCGGGCATTGGCAGAAATGACCCGGTTCGCCGTTAGCCAGGGCGCTAATCCCATGACTTTCCTGGGGCTGGCCGGGGTCGGTGATTTGATCGTGACCTGCTCTTCGCCAAAAAGTCGCAACTATCAGGTCGGATTTGCGCTGGGGCAGGGCTTGAGTCTTGAAGAGGCGGTCAACCGGCTCGGTGAAGTCGCCGAGGGCGTCAATACCCTCAAGGTGCTTAAGGTCAAGGCGCATGAGCTGCAGGTGTACATGCCACTGGTCGCGGGCCTGCATGCAATTCTTTTCGAGGGACGTACGCTGAATCAAGTCATTGAGCAGTTGATGCGTGCCGAGCCAAAAACGGATGTGGACTTTATCTCCATCACCGGTTTCAACTGAAGCCACTCATACCGGGAGAAGATCTTGAACGAACCGAAAAACAAGCAAGACGAATCGATTTTGCTGCGCATCCTCTGGATGGTGGTGTTTGTAGTGATCTGGCAACTGGCCGAGTTGCTGCTGGCAGGCGTGGTGCTGGTCCAGTTGGGCTATCGCCTGATCTACGGTGCGCCAAGTGGCAGCCTGATGAACTTTGGTGACAGCCTGAGCCAGTTTCTCGCGCAGATCGGCCGTTTCGGTACTTTTCACAGTGACCAGAAGCCTTGGCCGTTTGCTGACTGGCCGACACCTCGAGTGCCTGAGGGTGAGGCACCGCACAGTGTTCCTCCTGCCGCGCATCCAGTACGTGATGAGGAACCCAAGCTGTGAAGCTATGGGTATTGCGCCATGGTGAGGCCCAGGCGCATGCGCGCAGTGATTCGCAGCGCGAGCTGACCGGCCATGGTCGTGAAGAGGTGTTGCAAAGTGCAGCTCACCTGTTGGGTAAACCCCTGACGCGCATTCTCGTAAGCCCTTATGTGCGGGCGCAGCAGACCGCTGAGTTGGTACGTCAGGCGTTGGGGTTCAGTGATGCTGTGGTCATCGTGCCCTGGCTGACTCCGGAAAGTGATCCCGGCAAAGTGCTGGGGCACCTGGCCGCTTACGCCGCTGACGATGTGTTGCTGGTCAGCCATCAACCCTTGGTGGGCGCGCTGATCGGACTCGCCGAGCATGGCAGTTATCAGCATCCGCAGCCGATGAGTACGGCCAGTCTGGCGGAGTTGAAAGGTGAGTTTGCCCTGGCTGGAGCGATGGAACTGGCGAGCGTGCGACACGTTTGATTTTTGTCCATTGGCCAAATCCCGTGCAAACAACGCCTACAGGGGCTAAAACCCGTTGGAGCGAGACTTGCCCGCGAAGAGCAATGACAAGGTTTTACTGACACACCTTGCTGTCTGATTCGCGGGCAATCCTCGTTCCAACAAAGAGTGCGACTCTGGAGGCGCGAAGGCCCCGTTTCACCAGCTTTACACCGCACCAGCCAGGCAGTCAGTGCCTGAATCCCCTTTCAGATAATCGGCAACCAAGCAACTGCTTGGTCGACTACGCTTGCTCCAAATAAAAATAACAAGGAGTGAGTCGCAATGACTATCGCCGTAGCTTTGCCTTTGAGCCGCTTCTATGACCGTGAGGCTCTGTACCCTGACACACGCTACCTGGTTCAGCCTCTGGCTGACGGGCGAGTGCAGTCCTTGAACTGGTCCGAAGCAGGCGATCAGGCGCGGCGTGCGGCGCATTGGTTGCGACGGCGAGGACTCCCTGCGGGTAGCTCCATCGCGATCATTTCCAAAAACTGCGCTCACTGGATCATTGCCGATCTCGCGATCTGGATGGCCGGGCATGTGTCGGTGCCGTTGTATCCCAATCTGACGGCCGATTCCGTCGCCCAGGTGCTTGAACATTCCGAGGCGGCGCTGGTGTTTGTCGGCAAGCTCGACGATTGGCCAGCCATGAGCCGCGCAATCAAGGTCGGCCTGCCAACCATAGCCCTGCCAATTTGTCCGGCTGACGCGCAGTTCGACTTCACCTGGCAGGATTTGCAGAGCTGGGAGCCCATCAAGGACAACCCCTACGGGCACGCTGATCAACTGGCCACGATCATCTATACCCCCGGCACAACCGGCATGCCCAAGGGGGTGATGCACAGTTTTGGCACTCTGGCCTTCGCTGCAACTTATGGCAGCAGCATCTTCGGCCTGAGCGAAAAGGACCGGCTGTTTTCATACTTACCGTTATGCCATGTTGCTGAACGAATGTTTGTTGAGCTGGCGTCGCTATATGGCGGGCAAACGGTTTTTTTTGCCCAGAGCCTCGACACTTTTCTCCCTGATCTGAAGCGTGCAAGGCCAACCTTACTGTTCGCCGTTCCTCGTATCTGGACCAGGTTTCAGATGGGCGTATTCAGCAAGATTCCCGCTGCGCGCCTGGATCTGCTGTTGAGCCTGCCCGTGGTTGGCAAGCATATAGGCCGCAAAGTGCTCAAAGGGTTGGGACTGGATGCCCTGAAGGTTTCCCTGTCCGGCGCCGCGCCCGTGCCGCAGACGCTATTGCATTGGTATCGGCGGCTGGGTTTGGACGTACTGGAGGTCTACGGCATGACCGAGAGCTGTGGTTACTCGCATATTGGTCGACCCGCAAAGCACAAGCCCGGCTGGATTGGCCAGCCCTGTCCGCAGGTTGAGGTGAGGATTGCGGATAACGGGGAGGTGCTGGTGCGTAGCGGGGCGAACATGCTCGGCTACTTCAAGGACCCGCTGAAAACCGCTGAGACGTTCACCCATGACGGATTCCTGCGCACCGGAGACAAGGGTGAGCAGGACCCCGAGGGCTATTTGCGCCTGACGGGGCGGCTCAAGGAAATCTTCAAGACGAGTAAGGGCAAGTACGTCGCCCCGGCTCCGATTGAAAACCTGTTGGCCATGCATTCGCGGATTGAACAGGTCTGCGTCGTCGGGGAGGGTCTGGTCGCGCCGCTTGGGCTTTGCGTGCTGTCAATGTGCGAGACGCAACGGGCCGCCGGTACGGGACGCGCGGCCCTGGATCAAAGCCTGGCAACGCTAATGGAACGGGTCAACGCTGAACTCGACAAACATTCACGCTTGCACAGGCTAGTGGTGGTGAAAGATAGTTGGGCGGTCGAAAACGGTTTCCTGACTCCTACCTTGAAGATCAAACGCACGGTGATCGAGGCCGTCTATGGCGAGCGCTTTCAGGAATGGAGCGCACGACCGGAAACGGTGGTCTGGCAGGAGTGAGGCGATGAATTCCAGCGCTCAGTGTTCGGGCGCTTCATAACAAGGATTGAATATGGGCCTGTGGCGCGAAACTCCGGATCTTGAACAACTGAATGCCAACAGTAAGAACACCATTCTCGAACTGCTCGATATTCGCTTCGAGTCTTTTACTGAGAACTCCCTGACCGCAAGTATGGTGGTCGACCATCGCACTCATCAGCCTTATGGTCTGCTGCATGGCGGTGCTTCGGTGGTGCTCGCTGAATCCCTGGGCTCGTCGGCCAGCTATCTGTGCATCGATACCAGCAAATACTTCTGCGTCGGCATTGAGGTCAATGCCAACCATCTGCGCGGCGTGCGCAGTGGTCGGGTAACGGCCGTGGCGTATCCGGTGCACATCGGTCGCACCACTCATGTCTGGGATATTCGTTTGACCAGCGAGGATGGCAAGGCCAGTTGCATCTCGCGGTTGACCGTTGCCGTGGTACCGCTGGGGCAGGAACCTCCGGCGCGTTAGGTGCCGGTTATGCCGTATGGTGGCCGGATCGTCGTGTGCGATGGCCATTACGATCATTGCCGAGTGAGCAGCTCATTGCGCACAATCGCAACTGATTTGGCTCAATGAGTGCTCTGGCATGTCGCAACAGGTGTTCTTCGCTCACGCCAACGGTTTTCCGTCCGGCACTTATGGCAAGCTATTCTCCGCGCTCGCGCCGGACTACGCCGTAAGCCATCTGGAGCAACATGCCCATGACCCGCGTTTCCCGGTGGATGACAACTGGCTGAACCTGGTGGATGAGCTGATTCACCATTTGCGCGAGCAGCCTGAACCCGTCTGGGGTGTTGGTCATTCCTTGGGCGGCGTATTGCACTTGCATGCGGCGATGCGCAGCCCGGAACTGTATCGCGGCGTCGTCATGCTTGATTCCCCGGTGCTGACCCTGGCGGATCAATGGATGATCCGCGCCGCCAAGCGCTTTGGTTTTATTGACCGCATTACCCCGGCCGGGCGTACGCTGGGGCGTCGCGACGCGTTTGCCGATCTTGAATCGGCGCGTCGTTACTTCTCTGGCAAAACCCTGTTCCGTCGCTTTGATCCCGAGTGTCTCGATGCCTATCTGCAGCACGGCTTGCGAAGCGATGGCGAACAGCTGCGCCTGCGTTTCGACCCTGCTACGGAAATCAGTATCTACCGCAGTGTGCCGCACACCAGTCCTGGGCCTTCGCGGCAGCTCAAAGTGCCGCTGGCGATGGTGCGTGGTGAGCACAGCCGAGTGGTCATGCGCCACCATGCGCGCTCTGTCAGGCGAATGCCTTTGGGCGAATATCTGTCGATGCCGGGCGGGCACATGTTTCCACTGGAGCAGCCTGAAGCGACCGCACAGATGCTCAAGTCTTTGTTTAGCCGATGGGCCGCAGGCGCTCGCGTATGAGCCATTCAGTCGAAGAGGTTCGCCTGAGTCTGCCGCACATCGAATTGGCTGCCCATCTGTTTGGTCCCGAGGATGGCCTGCCAGTGATTGCCCTGCATGGCTGGCTCGATAATGCCAACAGCTTCGCGCGTCTGGCCCCGCAACTTCATGGCTTGCGTATTGTTGCGTTGGACCTCGCGGGGCATGGGCATTCAAGTCACCGGCCAACGGGGGCGGGCTATGCGTTGGCGGATTACGTTCATGACGTGCTGCAAGTCGCCGAGCAACTCGGCTGGCAGCAGTTTTCGTTGCTCGGCCATTCTCTGGGAGCAATTATTTCGGTGTTCCTGGCCGGAGCGTTGCCCGAACGTGTTTCGCGGCTGGCGTTGATCGACGGTCTTATTCCGCCTATGGGCGAGGCCGATGATGCGCCAGGGCAATTGGGTAAATCCTTGCAGGCGCAACTTCGGCTGGCAAACAAGCGCAAGCCGGTTTATCCCGATCAGGATCAAGCCATCTGCGCGCGAATGAAGGGCGCGGTCGCTGTCACGCGTGAGGCCGCTGAGTTACTCGCTCAGCGTGGTTTGATGCCTGTGCCGGATGGTTACACCTGGCGCAGTGACGGACGCCTGATGTTGCCCTCGGCGATTCGTATCACTCGCCAACAAGCGATGGCGTTTGTCGACGCAATCCGCTGTCCGACACATTTGGTAGTAGCTTCTCAAGGGTTGCTGGCGCAGAACGAATCGCTGCTTTCAGGGCTGCCTTTTGAGGTTACGGGCCTGTCAGGAGGCCATCATTTGCATTTGAATGATGAAGCCGGGGCAAGCGCTGTTGCAGACTGTTTCAATCGCTTCTTCGCTGCGCCTTGACTTGCGCAAGGCAACTGCCGAGGCTGAGCGGGTTGAAACAGGAATCAATCATGATGGATCTATGTATCGTTGTACCCTTTGAACTGCCCGTTAACGCTATTTCCCTGAACGTGCCGCGATGAGCGCGTCTATGGGTTTTACTCGCGCGCTTGGAGTGGCGTTGTGTGCATCTGCATTCAGCACTTCGTTATGGGCTGCCGATGTCCCCGGCAGCAGCGATCTGCAGATCGTGCCAAGGCTGACCGACGCCGAAATTGTCGATTATCGTCCGGCTTCCGAGCTGGAACGCATCTATCCCATGGGCTCGATCCGAAAGATCAGTGGCCAGTTGCGCTTTGACGGCCAGGTCAGCGCGAGGGGCAATGTGACCGGCGTGACCTATCAGTTGCCTGCTGAACGCACGTCCTATGAGGCTTTCACGGTTGCACGTGAGGCCTTGCAGGCGCAAAATGCCGAATTGTTGTTCTGGTGTCAGGCCCGTGACTGCGGTGAAAGCAGCCTGTGGGCCAACGAGGTATTCGGCAATGCCAAACTGTACGGCGCTGATGAGCAGCAGGCTTATCTGTTGCTGCGTATGGCCGAGCCCAAAGCCGATACCCTGGTCGCTCTCTACAGCATCACCCGCGGTAATCGCCGGGCCTACCTGCATGTCGAACAGTTCGACTCCGCCGCGCCACTGGGCGATCTGATGCCCACTTCGGGTACGCTGCTCAGGCAATTGAAAAGCACCGGCAAACTGGCTCTGCCCAAGCTGGTGGGTGAGCCTCAGGACGCATGGCTGACGCTATTATCCCGTGGTCTGAATCTCGACAGCAGCCTGCGCGCCACGGTATCCGGTCCGCAAGCCGAAGCCTGGCGTCAGGCGCTGGTCAGCAAAGGGGTACGAGCGGCCCGTCTGGAAGCAGGAAGCGGCGATACACCTGGCCTGCTTATCGAACTCATTCGCTGAACGCAGCTCATACGCTGGTCCACGGCGGACACTGACGTTGTCACTGTTCGCCGTTATGCTTCACTTCTGATGTCCTGACCCTTCTTTTGGAAACTGCTCATGTTCAATAACGATCGCCTGTTGGTGCAGATCCTGCTCCTGGCGCTGCTCGGCGCCTGTGTCTGGGTGATGGCGCCATTCTGGTCGGCGCTGTTCTGGGGCGCGGTGCTGGCATTTGCCAGTTGGCCGCTGATGCGTTTGCTGACACGCTGGCTCGACGGCCGCGAGTCGCTTGCGGCATTGATCCTGAGTCTGGGCTGGATGGTTCTGGTCGCCGCGCCGCTGGTCTGGCTTGGCTTCAATCTGGCTGACCATGTGCGTGATGCAACAGCGCTGGTCAAGGATATCCAGGTCGACGGTCTGCCCGATCCACCCGGCTGGTTGGGCAGTGTTCCGTTGGTTGGCGAGCGGCTGGTCGCATTCTGGAACAGCATCGATGAACAGGGCGCGGCAATGATGACGACCATCAAGCCGTATCTTGGCCAGGTGGGTAACTGGCTGTTGGCGCGCAGTGCGCAGATCGGCGGCGGGATTCTCGAACTGACGCTGAGCCTGGTGTTCGTATTCTTCTTCTACCGCGACGGCCCACGACTGGCGGCTTTTGTGCTGCGTTTGCTGGAACGCTTGATCGGTGACCGGGCGCAGTATTACCTGGATCTGGTGGCAGGCACTGTTCAGCGAGTCGTCAATGGCGTGATCGGCACCGCTGCCGCGCAAGCGGTGCTGGCGTTGATCGGTTTCCTGATTGCTGGCGTGCCGGGTGCTTTGGTGCTGGGCATCATGACGTTCATGTTCAGCCTGATCCCGATGGGACCACCGCTGGTGTGGATTCCTGCTACGGCGTGGCTGGCGTGGAATGGTAACTATGGAATGGCCGTCTTCCTGGCCATCTGGGGCACGTTCATCATCAGTGGTGTCGACAACGTGCTCAAGCCTTACCTGATCAGTCGCGGCGGTAACCTGCCGCTGGTGATCGTATTGTTGGGTGTCTTCGGTGGTTTGCTGGCGTTCGGCTTCATCGGCCTGTTCATTGGCCCGACGCTATTGGCTGTGGGTTACAGTCTGGTCACCGACTGGGCGCGCAGTGAGCGCCCAGCCAGGAGTTGATGTGATCCAGCATCATGCGGCCGGGCAGGCTGTGTGAAAACGTAGCGAAAATGAGCATTTTTTCGGCTGTTTTCTCACGCAGTATTGCCGAGCGCAGTAGTTTTCACACCGTCTGCGGGAGGGCGGAGTCCGTCGTTCCTCCCGGACGCTCGGAGGTGTTTAGCGTTTCCGGCATCGCCAGCAGCAACAGCAGTGCTGCCGTGGCGATGGCCGCAAGGGTCAGAAACGCCGCGTTGTAGCCAGCATGCTGGACGATGAGTCCGGCCAGACCGTTGCTCAGCGCCGCGCCCAGACCGAATATCGTGGAGATGACCCCAAGGCTCACGCTGAAGCGTCCAGTCCCTTGTGTCAGGTCCTTTACCACCAATGGAAACAACGCGCCGAACAGCCCTGCACCTATACCGTCAAGCAATTGCACGGCGACCAGCCAGAAAGGGTTATCGGACAACACATAGAGCACACCGCGTATTGGCAGGATCAGAAACCCTGCCAGCAGCAATGGTTTGCGCCCCCACACGTCAGCCTTGGCCCCCACCAGCAGTGCGATGGGGACCATGACCCATTGGGCCGCGACGATGCAGGCCGAGGTCAACGGGGTCGCCAATTGCAGATTTACCTGTGCCAGCTTCTGGCTCACCAACGGCAGCATCGCTGCGTTTGCCAAGTGGAAGAGGGCGCAGCAGGCGGCAAATAACAGCAGCGTTTTGTTGCTTGCCAATGCTTTGAAGCCGGAA
This sequence comes from Pseudomonas caspiana, assembly GCF_040224095.2. Taxonomy (NCBI): domain Bacteria; kingdom Pseudomonadati; phylum Pseudomonadota; class Gammaproteobacteria; order Pseudomonadales; family Pseudomonadaceae; genus Pseudomonas; species Pseudomonas caspiana. Next base: position 2,302,401 of record NZ_CP167995.1, read on the forward strand.
GGCTGAGCGCCGTGCTGTGCATCTCCATGGCTCAGCTCGCGGGCCACATCATGGTCAATCGCCTTGGCCGACACGCAACTGACTGCAATGACGCTGGCGATTGCCATTGCCGCCATCAGATAAAACACTGCGATAGGGCCGAAAAGGTATGCAAAGCCGCCAGCCAGCATTGCTGCGCAGGCGTTACCCGCGTGGTTGAAGGTTTCGTTGCGTCCGGTTCGGCGGGTGAATGCTTTGGGGCCAGTGATCCCCAGCGAAATGGCGGCGATGGCCGGGACGAACACCGATGCGGCGATCCCGCTGACCGCTTGGGTGATGGCAATCAGGCTGACCGAGGAGGTAAAGGGCAGCACCAGGCAACTTGCCGTCACCAGCAGCGCAGCCACCGCGACCACTGCGCGTTTGTAATGGGTGCTGTCGATCAGCGCGCCTGCCGGTCCTTGGGTGATCAGGCCCGCTATCGCGGCAACTGTCATGACCACGCCGATGCTGGCCGGGTCCCAGTGATGAACCGCCAGCAGGTAGATGGCCAGATAAGGTCCAAGTCCGTCGCGAACGTCGGCTAGAAAGAAATTCAGAGCATCCAGTGAACGGTTATTACGGCGTTGGGTAAGGGCGTCCACGGGATGTCTCGATTGGTCGATGATTGAGCTTGGAGCCGCCGCTTCGAAAAAGGTTTGCGTCGGCGCAAGTTTTCATCTGAATGCGATCACCTGGGTGAAGCGTTCCAACGGTTCCATGCAATCGCGTAGGGCTGTCACAGGAGTTACATTCCAGCCGGACACCGTTGAATTATTTGGAATTCCCGGCAAGGGTCCACTGTCATACCGACGTTGAGCAATGATCCGCCGCGGCTGCTGCGCCGCGTGCAGGGCGCTCGTTGGCATGGAATGGAGGAACCATGAGTCAGACAGTCCTTGAGAGAGAAACCGATCGTCGACAACTGCAGAGCATTATTGGTGGCCTGTCGGACGGGGTGCTGTTGATCGAACTGGATCAGAGCATTCTGTGGGCCAATGAGTCCGCGCTGGCGATGCACGGTGTCAATCACGTCAAGGAGCTGGGTCGTAACGTCAGAGAATATGCGTCGCGGTTCCATCTGCGCTATCGCAACAATCACCCACTTTCGCTGGACCACTACCCGATCAGCCGAATCGCCCAAGGGGAATCCTTCAGTGATGTCGTTGTGGAGGTCAGGCCAGCAAGCGATGAAGAGAAGTGCTGGGTGCATCGGGTGCGTAGCATGGTTCTGGACGGCCGCTCCGGTGAGCCGGAGTTAATGGCGCTGATCATTACCGATGCCACTGAACTGGCCAGTGCCGAGCAGCGTTTCGAGCGCACGTTCGCGGCCAATCCAGCACCGGCTGTTATCTGTCGGCTGAGCGATTTGCGTTACATCAAGGTCAACCCGGGGTTTCTGGAAATGACCGGCTACAGCCGCGAGCAAGTGATAGGCCGTTCGGTTTATGAACTGGACGTGCTGGAAAATGCCGAGCGCAAGGATTTGGCCATCGAGCGTCTGAACGACGGTGGCACCATCCCGCAGATGCAAGCCGAGCTGAAACTACCCGATGGCGGCAGCAAGCTGGTGATCGTCGCCGGGCAGCCGCTGGATATCAATGAAGATGACTGCATGCTGTTTTCATTCATGGACATGGAGCCTCGTCGCAAAACCGAAACTGCGTTGCGCCAGAGCGAAGAGCGCTTCGCCAAGGCTTTTCGGCTGACACCCGTGCCGACTCTGGTGTGCAATGCCGAGTCGCAGTTTGTCGTCGAGGTGAACAATGCCTTCATCAATACCACCGGTTTTACCGCTCAGGAATTGACGGGCCGATCCATTCAGGAGCTCGGCTTCATTGACGACAAAAAGACTTGTGAACAGATTTTCGATGTCTTGAAGAAAGTCGGCAGCATCGAGGGCATGGAACTCAAGGTGCGCAAGCATGGTGATGAGGTCATCGACTGTGTGCTGTCTGCCGATACGGTGGTCATTCAGGACGTCCCCTGTTATCTGCTGGTGCTCATGGATATTTCGGAGCGCAAGCGATCTGACCTGGAATTGATCGCCGCCATCGAAGAAGTCATGCAGGACGCCTCCTGGTTTGCCCGTTCACTGATCGAAAAACTCGCCAACGTGAAGAAGGGCAAAGCTCCGCAATTGCCAGGCAGTTCGCTGACAGATCTGACCACTCGGGAAAAGGATGTGCTGGGATTGATCTGCGAAGGTCTGGCCGACAAGGAAATCGCCGCACGCCTGAAGCTTGCGCCCAATACGGTACGCAATCACGTGGCAACCATGTACTCCAAGCTAGGTGTGCACAGCCGGGCCGAGGCAATTGTCTGGGCACGCGAGCGGGCGTTATTTGCAAGTGACAAACACAAGCAATAGCACTAGTCGAAAGTGCAAATGCACTAGTGCCACCAGTGCAAATTCGTCTGTTGGTGGTGAGGCCTTTTTCTTTAACCTGACGGTCCATTTTCCGTACCTTTTCAGGGGCCTCAGTTGCAGACTTTCAAACGCTCCCGGATGCACGATGGTCGATTAAACGGTGGCCAGCGGTGAGCTGGCTCTCACAGGTACGTCAGGAAATCGAAGGCAGTTTCGAGCCACTGGCGTGCGAGTGTCTGGTCGGGGGCGATGCGTCCCTGAGCGTTCGCGTTTTTGACCGAGAGTCGGGGCGTGTCGATCTGATGGTCATCGGGATCGCCATTGACCAGCTCAAAACCCATCAAGACGTCCTGGCGCTGATCAACGAGCTGCGCGATGACTTGGGTATCATCCGCATGAGCCATCTCGATACTGAACCTTCTTCACAGGCGTGACTGCCCGCTACATCACGCTCCTCGAGTACGCCTCTCAGGCCGCGCTGTCGCGCAACAAACATCGGATCTCGGTCAACCCCGAAATTGCGTTCTGGTTGATGAGAGCTTGTTGTAGCGGCGATGCCGCTACAACTCGGCCCGGTACAGCTCAAGCTCTTACAGTCCAGGCATTTACAGTTCAAGCACCTACAGTTCAAGGACCAGCGGATGGATCCCGCTCTGGTCTTCTGCCGGAACAGCGCAGCAGATCAGGACCATGTCCTCCTCTGGCATTTCTGCCGGAGGATTCGGGTAGTGGACATTGCCGCTGACCCGGCGGGTCTTGCAGGTTCCGCACGAGCCCCCGCGACAGCTGAAGTCTGGAGACAGTCCCCGACTTTCTGCCAGCTCCAGCAGGCTGCCACTTTGCGGTGTCCAGCGAGCTTCCTTGGCTGACTCCGCGAAGTAGACCGGTACCGGGCTGCTGGCGGCAGGCAATTGGGCAAGCGCCGGTGTTTCCCCGGCGATATTACGCTTGAGTGTCGAGGGGCCAAACGCCTCGGCATGAATGCGCGAATCCGGGATATTGACCTTCTGCAGACCGTCGTAGATGTCCTGAGTGAAGCTTGCAGGACCGCACACATAGAAGTCGTAATCGTCGAGTAGCAGATTGGCCGTGACGTGCCTGAGTCCCAACCGCCCCGAGAATTGGTAATTCACGCCCATCACCGCATCATCTTCAGGCGCGCTGAGCACACGCCAGCAATGCACAAGGCCCGATGCTCGTTGCAGGAGCACTTTGAGTTCGTTCTGGAAGGGCAGATCCTTCAAGGTTCTGGCGCTTTGAAACAGGTACACGGGCTGCTTGCGTTGCTGCTTTTCGATCTGATCGACCAGCTCTCGCACCATTGATATCAGAGGGGTGATCCCCACGCCTGCGCCGATCAATACCGCCGGCCTGTCTACATCGGTTTTTAGCGTGAAGCTGCCCAGTGGCGGGCGTACTTCCAGCGTGTCGCCTACGCGCAGATTTTCGTGCAGGTAGCGTGACGCAGGGCCCTGCATTTTAACGCTGATGCGCAAATGGCCGTCAGAGGGCGCACTGGAAATGCTATAGGTCCGGATCAGCGCTGCACCATTGCCTGCGGGCAAACGAACGGGCAGATGTTGCCCCGGAGCGAACGTCACGGTGCTGCCGTCCACGGGCTGGATGAACAGCGAGCGGATCTCTGTGCTTTCTTGCTCGACGCGAGTCACTCGCCACTGATGCCATTGCCGACGCTGCTCGCTTTGCTGCAGTCGCTGATCCGCCTGGGCCCAGGTGCCTGTCATCAGACTGGTCGGTGCGAAGTCCTCAAAGGCCCAGCGGATCGAGACTGCCGCAGGGCGAAAAACCACGGACTCCACATCAAGGGTCCACAAGCGCTCAGCCCCTTCAAAGGCCGCGATCATCGGGCTTTCCAGAATCAATTCGGTACGCCCGGTGAGTTGCAGCACGTCGCCCGTCTCGAAATCGATGAACAGCAAACCGGCCTTGGGGTTGACCTCGAGGTTACCCAGCGTATTGAAGTGTAAATTACCGGCGTAGTCCGGAATCGTCAGATGGTTGCCTTCCACTTTGACGAACCCCGGTCTTCCCCCCCGGTGCGATACATCGACGGAGCGTTGCTGATCCTCGTGATCAACGTAGCTGGCGACAAATAGCGTGTCTGCGTCGCGGATGATTTTGCTTGTCCGGTCGTCCAGCGCAGTAAGGTCCAGGCGCCGGGACGGGGACCCGGTGATGACCGGCTCTCTGGAAAAGTTACGTTTCTGGATGTACTGGGGGCAATTGCCAAAAGCATGCTCGACGGCTATTTCCAGCCGATCCTCTGCAGTCTCTGTGATCACTCCATTGATGCGATTGCGGCGTCGTGTATGCAACTCGATCCCCAGCATGCCGATCGCATCGCCCGTTTGCAGGCCCATAGCCGCTGGGTCTTGCTGGTCAGGCGATACATGCAGGGTCAGGCGCCTTGGATCGGGAGAGGTGATGAAACCGTCCGGCCCTTCGATGAGGGTTGCCCATGGCCTGTGTTCTGCATCCACTGCACCCACAATCATGAAAGGCAACTGCTGGTAAAAGTCCCGGTGTTGATCGGGCATGTAGTCGCGGATCACCTTCTGGCCAAAAATCTCCATCCGGTCAGACACGCCGACCCGTTCCTGAAGGATTTTTTCACCTGCGTGCCAAGGGGACTGACGGTGTTTGGGGAGCACATATTCCATGGTAGGGCACTCTCGAGTAGACAGTCGGGGGGCTCAATCTGCCTGTAGGCCTACAGCGGTGTGTTGCATCGGGACAAAACCGGGAAGCGCCTGCACTCGTTCCAGCCAGGCGCGCACATTGGGGTAGTCCTCCAGCGACACGTTGCCTTCCGGGGCGTGGGCGATGTAGGCGTAGTTCGCGATATCTGCGAGGGTTGCCGTGGCGCCTGCCAGGAACGGTGAAGCGCCCAGCTCGCGCTCCATCTCCTTGAGCAGGGTGTGGGCACGGCTGATGACCTCATCGGCATTGAGCTTCGCGCCAAATACCGTGATCAGCCGGGCAGAGGCCGGACCATAGGCCAGCGGGCCTGCTGCTGCCGACAGCCAGCGTTGAATGCGCGCGGCGGCGAAAGGTTCTTCTGCCAGCCACTGACCTTTATCGTAACGCTTCGCCAGATAAACCAGAATCGCGTTGGAGTCACTGACAACGGTGCCTTCATCGTCTATCACCGGCACCTGCCCGAGCGGGTTCAGGGCGAGAAAGGTGGGTTGCTTGTGCTCACCTTTGGCCAGATCGATAGAGATCAGCTCATGAGGCACATTGAGCAGCGCCAGCAGTAGCTCGACGCGGTGTGCATGGCCTGAAAGAGGGTGACGATAGAGTTTGATGGTCATGTCTGAAGCTCCTTGGGTGGCAGCGTCGGGCCGAAGCGGGGGACTCACGCTGAGGGGGCATACTGCGCCCGTCGGCGTGTGGGCAGAATCACCAGACTGGGCAATCCACAATTTCATTTTCTGAAATGACGGAGTCCGGACTTGTCCAGCAACTGACCTGGTTCAGTGATGGAAGGCCGGGTGAGCACGCAGGCGAGGTACCGCGAAGTCGAGGAACGTCCGGACGCGCGCCGACGCTTTCCGACCCTCGCGGGACATGAGTTGCGCCGGTAGATTGGGTGTGGCGAAGCGCTCCAGTACAGGTTCGAGCATACCGCTGTGCAGTTCCTGATGAGCTTCGTAGCTCATGCATTGGGTCAACCCCAGTCCGGACACCGCAGCTTGAATAGCGGCATGCCGGGTCGTACAGGTCAGGACTGGCGTCGACCTGAAAGGTCGGCAGGACGAGCTGTAGGGTTGGCGCCATTCGGCTAAATGATCCATTGAACTGGTCAGGATGGTTCGATGCGCCTTGATATCCTCAGGGGTATTGGGGCGTCCCCATTTATTCAGGTACTCAGGTGAGCCGCAAATCAGCGGCTTTACCGTACCGATCGGAATGGCGAACCCGCTTGAGTCGGGAAGATGGCCGACCACGAGGGCGACATCGATGCCTTCTTCCAGCAGCTTGGGAGTGTTTTCCCGGGAGCGGGTCAGCACCTGTACATCAGGAAATGCTTGCAGATACTCAAGGGCAATCGGCATGAACACCTGATGAGTCATCAGCAGCGGCAGCGATACTGTCAGGTGTCCGGCAGGATTGGTGTGTATGCCACGCACCGAGCGATCAGCATCGGCGATGTCCTGCAGGATCAAACGGCAACGTGTCGCGAAGAGTTCACCCTCCGGACTCAGGTTGACCCCGCGCGGGCTGCGGATCAGCAGGGCACAACCCAGACGGCCTTCCAGTATTGTCATCGTGCGGATAACCGTGGCCTGCGACAGCTCCATGTGCCTTGCTGCCGACGCCAGGCTGCCGGCCCGGGCCACCGCATCGAAAATCTCCATTTCCCGATACCGGCTCATGGCGCTACTCCGTCTTGGTTTCAAGCAGGGCGGGATGTTTCAGGAGGCCGTTGTAGCAGTGGTCGACGAACGTGCGCACTTTGCCTGATAGCGGTCTACCACTTTGGTAAAGGATGTGAACTGCAAGCCGCTTTGTGCTGAATGCATCGAGCACAATCTCGAGTTCGCCTTTGGCGACTGACTCCGCCACCTGGTAGGACAAAACACGCGTGAATCCCCAGCCCATGCGTGCGGCATTGATTGCCGCCTGATTGGAGCTGACCACCAGACGCGGTTGCGGTGACAGGGAAAGCTCACTGTCCGGGCCATCGAACTCCCAGTGGGTTAACAGGGTGCTGGCAGAAGACATGACGATCTGCGCGGTCTGCAGATCCTGCGGGGTGTCGGGTCTGCCGACGCGATCCAGAAACTGCGGAGCGGCACAGATCACCGGCCTTATTTCACCCACTTTGAGCGCATGAAAATCCCCCTCTGGCAGTTGACCGATACGTATCGCGACGTCCACGGCTTCATCGACGATGTTGACCAGTCGATCAACGAGCAGCGCATTGACGGTTACTTCGGTGTGTTCGTGGAGGTAGTCGGTAATCAGTGGGATCAGGAACAGCTCCCCGAACATGACCGAGGAGGTCACCGTCAAGTTGCCGCGTACCCGGATGTTGCTTCCGCTGGCCTGCTCTTCGGCCTCCTGAAGCTCCAGCAAAATGCGTCTGCAGTCTTCGACGTAACGCTGACCGGCTTCGGTGAGTCGCAGGCTACGAGTGCTTCGCGCCAGCAGCGAAATGCCGAGGCGCTTTTCAAGAGCGGCAATGGCGCGGGTCACGCCGGGCGGCGACATGCCGAGCAGCCTGGCCCCACCTGCAAGGCTGCGCGCCTCTGTCACTGCCAGCAACACCTTCATTTCTTGAAACCTGTCCACAGTCACCTTCCGCGCTGAAGTCCGTTGATTAGTGCTCGGTCTACTGTAGTCAGTGAGCTCCTGATTGCCGCAATTCGATGATCCGGTTGGTTGACCACCTGCTTTGCGCAGGGCGCGTACAGGACGTTTCAAGTAGAAGACCCAATCGCAATGTACTGATCTGTATAAGAATCGTGTGTAATTGGGAATGAGTCGTAGTAACATTGCCCTACAATATTGCCGGGCTACAGGTGTGCCCGGTTTCTTATAAGGTCAGCATGTTCATGCGTCGAATTCTTGTTTCACTGTGCCTTTTTAATGCTTATTCCGTATCCGCCCTCGCCGAAGAAACAACGACTGAAAAGTTACCTGTTGAACTTCAGGCGACGGATATCAACAGCACCTCTGCCGCCGAAAACCCGCAAGGTCCGGTAAATGGTTACCGGGCAACGCGCTCAGCCAGCGCCACGCGCACCGATACTTCGATCCATGAGACGCCACAGTCCATCAGCGTGGTCTCGCGGGATGTGGTCGAGGATATTGGCGCGACCCGTTTGCAGGACGCACTGGATTACGCCGGTGGCGTTGGCCGGGCCAATAACTTTGGCGGCCAGGGCATGACGACCTTTACGGTCCGGGGGTTCACCACGGGTGAGTTCTACCGCAACGGTTTCCCGATCAACCGCGGTTACCCCAACATGCCGGATGCCAACACCATCGAGCGTCTTGAGGTGTTGAGAGGGCCGGCGACGACCTTGTACGGCCGCGGCGACCCGGGCGGTACGTTCAACGTGATCTCCAAGCAGCCGCTTGCCGAGCGCCAGGTGACTCTGGGCAGCCAGATCAACGATCAGGGCATGCGTCGCGGCACGCTGGATGCGACCGGTCCGCTGGACGAAGAAGGCCGTCTGGCCTACCGCATCAACGTGGTGGGCGAGGGCGGCGATACTTTCCGGGATCATGTAGAAACCGAGCGCTATGGCGTGGCACCCGTGCTGACCTGGCAGGTCAGTGACACAACGCGCTTGACGTTCGAAGGCGATTTCATGCGCAACAATCATCCTCTGGATCGAGGCGTGACGCGCTATCCCGCGCAAACCAGTACCGCCTCCCGCGATACGTTCTTTGGCGAGAAAGACGCGGGCAAACTTCACAATGACAACAACATGGCGCAGTTGCGTTTCGAGCACATGCTCAACGATAACTGGACCCTGGGCGGCGGCACTCAGTGGCTCGACGGCACCCTGCAAGGCAATGCCATTGAGGCCAACGGGCTGGCGGCGGATGGGCGGACGCTGGGTCGCAACTTCAATTACCGCAAGCTGGAGTGGACGTCGAAAGATACCCAGTTGAACCTCACCGGGCATTTCTCCACAGGAGGATTCGATCACACGCTGCTGACCGGCATCGAGTACGAAGACTATGACTACAAGTCGATTATTCAGCGCTCAAGCGGTGCGGTCGGTGCTTACCCTATTGATATCTACAATCCCGTTTACGGTCAGCCTCGTCCGGCGTTGACCCGTACACCTACTGACGACAAGGAAAACCTGAAGACCTACGCAGCGTTCATTCAGGATCAAGTGGCCCTGACCGAGCGCCTGAAGGTCCTGGCGGGAGCACGTTTCGAACGCTTCGAACACGAGTACGAGTCCTACGTGCCCGGAGTCAGGTCCTGGTCGAAAAGCGACAACGCCGTCACCCCGCGCCTGGGCATGATTTACGACCTCACCGACACCGTCGCCATCTATGCCGATGCGGCGCGTTCGTTCAAACCCAACAATGGTGCGGCCCGGCTGGGCGGTGGTTTCAAGCCGGAGCAGGGCAAATCGTTCGAGATGGGGCTCAAGTGGGAAGCACTGGATGGCCAACTGAGTATTGACGCGGCGGTGTATCAGATCGAAAAACGTAACGTGCTGACCACCGACCCTGTCGTTAACACGTTCAGTGTTGCCGCCGGGGAAGTGCGCAGCCGTGGTTTTGACCTGAATGTGGCGGGCAACCTGACACCCGAATGGCGTGTGATTGGGGGGTACGCCTATGTCGATGCTGAAGTGACCAAGGACAACACGCTCAAGACCGGTACGCGTCTGGTGAATATCCCCGAAAACAGTTTCAGTCTGCTCAACGTTTATGAGTTTCAGGACGGGGACTTGAAAGGTCTGGGTCTCGGAGTAGGTGGCAAGTACATTGATCAGCGCGCCGGGCAGACCGCCGCGAATGCGTTTTCCATGGACAGCTACACCGTGGTGGACCTGCTCGCTTTCTACAAGGTCAACGACAAGATCCGGCTGAATCTTGATCTGAAAAACCTGTTTGACAGCCATTACGACGAGGGGGCCTTCGGCAATATCTACGCCTATCCAGGTGCACCGCGCACCGTTCAGGCCGGGATTTCCTACACGCTGTAGGTGTTGGAGCAGCTTCCAAGGAGTGAACTTGTTCGCGAGGCTATAGGCCTGCGTATGGATATGACGCCTCGCCAACAAGTTGGCTCCTACCAAAAAAATATGCAAACACTGCGTTGAAATGCGTTTTCTGTGGCTGCTGCCGAAGGCTGCGAAGGATCACCCTGACGCACCACCATCGCAGCCTTCGGCAGCTCCTACAGGAAAGCGCATTGCAGTTCGGTCTGTCAGGCCGCTCGCCGCGCCACCAGTCTCGCCAGCCACAGGCACAATCCAAACGCAATCAGCGCCATGGCCGTGAGCACGTGAATCATCGCCTCGCTGCCCATTTCCGATATGACGTAGCCGCACGCAATCGGCGCTACGGCCTGTGCCAGCAATGCCGGGCGGGCCATTTTGCCGGACACCACCGCGTAATCGCTCTGATGCACCACCACCAAAGGCAAAGTGCTTTTCACGATGGCGCGCAGGCCGTTACCCGCGCCGTAACACACCAGGCCCCAAGCCACGAGAGCGGGCGCGAAATCGACCAACAGCAAACCCAGAGCCGTCATGCCGCTGGACAGCAGGGCTGTAAACATCGGCGCTTTGCGCTTGAACATCAGGTCGATGACCCGGCATAACACCTGCGCAGGGCCAATCATTGCTGCCAGTGCAATCGCCGATGCCAGGCTATGCCCGCGGGCTTGCAGGACGGTCAGAATCACGATGGAAAGACACGTCATTAACGCCGCAGCGATGGCGAACAGCGCCGTCATGGACCAGTAGATGGAGGGCGCAAGCGGGGCGCCATTGCCTTGGCTGGCGTGTGCCGATGCCGCGACCGGCACATGGGCGTCGAGCGCATAGCGATATAACGGATAAAGCAAAAACAGCACAACGGTGCCGAACACTCCACAGGTCATGCGCCAACCCATGAGGTGATCCATAACTGCCAGCAACGGCCAGATAACGGTGGTACAGAACCCTGAAATCAGGGTGATGCCGACGATGATCGGCCGCGCTTCCAGCCCGTAAGTCGAGCCCAATGAGGTGAATAGCGCATCATAAAGGCCGCTGGCCATGGCGACGCCGATGACCACCCACGCCAGCAGAAATACCGGCAGCGATGGCGCGAGCGCCATCAACCAGAGGCCTGCTGCGAGAATCAGGCCGTGCGTGGCCAGCACTCTGCGTCCGCCGATGCGGGCAATCAGTCGTCCGCACAGGGGTGACAACAGGCTGGCCACCAGCAAGCCGATGGAGGCACCGCCCAGCACCCATTGATGGGGCCAGCCCGTGTCAGCCGCGATAGGGTCGGCCAAAACACCCAGCAGGTAAAACGACCCGCCCCACGACAATATTTGCAGCAGCCCGAGCAGGGCTATTTTGCCGTTGCCGGGACGGCGGGGCAGTGCAGCGGTATTCAATCGAAGTCCTTAGCGTCAAGCGGTGAGTACGCCAATAGCAGGCCGGAATCCTAGCAGCTTCAAACTGCTTAAAGACAGCCGTTCAGGACCTCAGCGCAAACTCCATGACACCCCGACATAAACCCCAAGGCCTTCACCTGGCGTAGAGCGCGCTGCGTCCAGCCCCCTGTCGTCGTAGCCCGGTGTAACCGTGGCGGCGTAATGCTTGTTGGTCAGGTTGCGCATGTCCACCCAGGTTTCCCAGTCGTTCTTCGCCGCGTTGTAACCCACTGTCGCCCCGAACAGCGCGTAAGGGTCTGCGTAGTAGCTGTTGGCATAATCCACGGCGGCTTTGGACACTAGCTGGGTGTTGAGGGCTGCGAAGAAGCCTTGCGGCCAGTCGTAGCGCAACTCACCTTGGTAGTAATGCATTGGCAGACCCGGCAGGCGGTTATCGCCGAAGCGATCATCGTCGCGGTAGTGGAAATCACTGAAGGTATAAGCCTGACGCAAACTCAGCTCGCCGCCTTCATGGGACCACAGCTTGCTTTGCAGACTGGCCTCTACGCCTTGGTGCACGGTGGGGCTGGCGTTGAGTTCGTAGGGCGTCGTCGCGTTGGCGTCCGGCAGCACCGAAAGCAGTTCATGACGTACCTGCGCGTAGTACCAGGCCAGGCTCCATTCGCCGAGCGAACTGTCGCCGCGGCCGCCAATTTCCAGCGTGGTAGCGGTCTGGTTGCGCAGTTTGACCGGGTCTCGCTGGGCACCGGTGGCGACACCGCTGCCTGCCGGGAACAATTGGTTGGAGCTGTAGATCAACGACCACGGATGCGGGCCTTCCACCGATCGGCTGAGATTGGCGAACACCTGCATGTCAGGCGTCAGTTGATAGCGCATGCCCAGTCGTGGCGCATAGTCCCAGTCGCCCATGCTGGTTTTGCCACCGCCGTCAGGGTAGGTAACGGCACTTTCACGCCGGGTGTAGATCGCCGCAAGACCGGTGGTCAGCCATAGATCATTGGCAATTTCCAGATCATTGCCGACATGCAGAACCGTGTCCGAACCCTGATAAGTGAAATCGCGAATGCGCGTGCCCGGTGCGTAAGCGGCGGTGTTGCCAACGGGGACCCGCACAAACTCGCTGGCGCCAGAGTTGGGCAGGTGCTTGGTCACGCGCAAGCCCAGCGTGCTATTGCTTTCCAGACCCCAAAGCGTGTCGCGGCGCTTGTAATCGAACGTGCCGCTGACATCCGTATAGGCCACTCGCAGACGGTTCGGGCCTTCACGCAAGTCCATGGGGTAGTCGTGGTAGACGAGGCCGGTCTGAATGCTCGAATCGTCGTCGATATACCAAGTGGTTTTATTGCCGATAAACGTGCTGCCCGGCTGGTCGCGACTGTAATCCCGCGATTCGTAAACGGGGTTGGCTGCGCGGGAGTTGTGCTCAATGGAGTTCTTGGTGACCCGCCCGGCAAGCTCGTTATCAGTCTCACGGTGACGAAAATAGAAACGCGTTTCCAGATTCGGGTTGAAGCGGTAGCCGAAGTTGGCAATGACGCCCTGGCTTTCGCTGGACGTGTGGTCCTGATAGCCATCGGATCGGGCATCGGTCATCGCGACGTAATAGTCGAAGTCGCCCAGCACTTGCCCGGAGCTGATCTGCCGTTGCTGATAACCGTGGCTGCCTGTGACGTAGCGCACCTGCAGCAGTGGCGCATCGTAGCCAGTATGGCTGACATAGTTGATGGCACCGCCCAGCGCCAGAGCGCCGCGGTCAAATGCGTTCGCGCCGCGCAGCACTTCCACATGGTCGAGCCACAACGGTTCCAGCAACTCATAGGGCGTACCGCCGGGGCCGGTGAGTGGCAGGCCGTCGAGCATCGCATACAGCCCTGAAGCATGGGCGCCCGGTGCGCGGTTTATGCCCGAGCCGCGTATTGAAATCTTCACCCCCTCGTTGCCAGCGGACTGGGCATAGACGCCGGGCTGATACGCCAACACGTCCTGATTGCTGGCCACGCGGCCTTGCAGAGGGCGCTTCAGGTCGATCACGTTGGTGCCGCCGGGTACCTTGGCAAGTTGTTCCTTCGCGTCTTCGACTGACGGGTCCTCGCCACCTCGCTCCTGATCACTAATCAGCACCTGGCCCAGTTCCACTTCCTGAGCCTCAGCTATCGCCGGACAGACAAGGGCCAGACCCAACAGTGCAGTGGGCAGGGATTTGGGGGAAAGCATTGAGGGCGCTCCAGACATAGAAAAACGAACAGTGAAACTTGCGACGTATGAAAGAACGAAAGAAACACATGGCAATTTTTGTTTTTTTGCCAGACACCGGCGTGCCTGATTTGCCAGCCTCGGCTGATGCGCGGGCAAGCCTCACTCCAACCCCTCCATCCATGCCGGTGGTTAAACGTAGTTTTATGGAAAGCTCCTGTTTATGAGATCACGCTGTCGTGTAGCAAACACAGGGGGCGGGTTGAACTGTGCAATCATTGGCTGAACCTGCCGCTCCTGAGTAGCTACAGTTCAATCTCAACTTTCAGAGGGACCCTGGATGCACGGGATATCGATTTCAGAATTCATCACACATTGGGGGGCACTAAGCCTGGGCGCGGAGGTCACTTCCCCATGGGCTGTCACTGAGCAGTGCGAGCACTTTGTCCGCAGAGTCCTCGCAAACCTTGGCCCCGACTATGAGCGTCAGGGTGATATCGCCATTCATAAGACTGCTAAGGTCGAAGACGGCGCTGTACTCAAGGGAGCGATCGTCATCGGCCCCAACTGTTTTATTGCCGCAGGTGCCTATTTGCGCGGCGGTGTGTTTCTTGGCAGCGACTGTATTGTCGGTCCCAGTTGCGAATTGAAAAGCAGCTTCATGCTCGACCGCAGTAAGCTGGCCCACTTCAATTTTGTCGGCGACTCGTTATTGGGCCAGGGCGTGAACATCGAGGCTGGCGCGGTGATCGCGAACTATCGCAATGAATTTGCCGGGGCGGATATTCGGATTCTGTACGGCGATACGGTCATTGAAACCGGCGTCGCAAAATTTGGCGCGCTGGTGGGGGACGGCACAAGAATCGGCGCCAATGCGGTGGTGGCGCCGGGTGCCTTGCTGGAGCGGGGCAGTGTCGTGCCCAGGCTGGGGCTTGTCGATCAATTCCCCGGATTATCCTGAATGACTGGAGCCGGATCAGTTAGCGCGGCATCCAGAATGAGGCCGCGCTAGCTTATCAAATCATTGCAGTAGATCCCCTACAGCAAGCACCTGCGGCTCGTAGGTCAGGTACCACTTGCGCTGGCTGACCACTAGGTCTCTGGCGCTTTTAAGCTCCATCTCGGACATGTTGGCGTAACGGGTCTGGCTGTTGCTGATCCGTTGCGCCTGCCCGCTTATAGCTTTGTAGAGCGTCCAGCCTTTGCTCTCCATACACAGACGACTACCGTCATTGATTATCTTGGATTCGGAAAAACCAAGTGAGCGCATGACCTGTACGCCCTGGCCATTCAGTTTGTAGTCGTCGACCTGCGACCGGAGGCAGGCGTTCAGACTTTCACTGAACAGCGCTGCGGTTTGCTTGTTAGCCTCAGTCTTGAAATAGACGCCGTCATTCTGGAAGTCCATATCCGCCCGGTCGGATACCACGCTTTGTGGCGTACTCGTATAGGGACCTGATATTGAATCCGGCGTTGTCGGGTGGGGTGCACAGCCGACAAGCAGGCTGGAAATGAGAGAGAAGGTAAGCAGTGAACTGGCTGCGCGCATCGAGACGTCCTTGAGTTATTGTGGATCAGAATTGGATTGTACAGGCCTTGATTAGCATCCCAATGCATCTGTTTCAGGAGTATCTTGCAGGGCGAGCCAACTCAACGCCGAAGTCATCCACCCATTTCTGGAGCACCCATGAGCGCTATCGAATACCGCAACCTTGGCCGCAACGGTGTCAAGGTCTCGCCACTTACCCTGGGCACTATGATGTTCGGTGAGCAGACCGATGATGCGGTCGCAAAGCGCATTGTCGACAAGGCATTTGAACAGGGCATCAACTTCATCGACACCGCCAACAACTACAACGGCGGAGCGTCCGAGGAAGTGGTAGGCCGATTGATCGCCGAGCGTCGTTCGCACTGGGTGTTGGCTACCAAGTTCGGCAACCCCAATCCCGGTGGCCGTGCGCCGAATGATCGTGGTGCGTCACGGGCCAGCATCCTTCAGTCGGTGGAGTCCAGCCTCAAGCGTTTGAACACTGATTACATCGACCTGCTTTATCTGCATCGCGAAGATGACAGCGTGCCGGTGGAAGAAACCCTGCGGGCGCTGTCGGACCTGATCCGTGCGGGCAAGATCCGCTCCTATGGTTTGTCCAACCACCGTGGCTGGAAACTCGCAGAGTTCAGCCGTACTGCTGACTTGCTGGGCATCGAACGTCCTGCTGCCACTCAACCTCTGTACAACCTGGCTAACCGTCAGATTGAGGTCGAACACTTGCCTGCGGCCGAGTACTACGGGATCGGCGTGGTATCGTACAGCCCGCTGGCCCGTGGCGTTCTGACCGCCAAGTACGATCCAACTCTGCCTCCGGCCGAAGGTACCCGCGCCGGGCGTAACGACCCACGCCTGCAACAGACCGAATGGCGCGCCGAGTCGTTGAACCTGGCCCAGCGAGTCAAGGACCATGCCGCAGCGCGAGGCATCACGTCTGGTCAATTTGCCTTGGCCTGGGTGCTTAACAACAAGCTGGTCACCTCGGCCATTGCCGGTCCGCGTACCGAAGAGCAGTGGAACGATTACGTGCCTGCGCTGAACTATGCGTTCACAGCCGAAGACGAGGCGTTCGTGAATGATCTTGTTGTCACCGGGCACTCCTCGACACCCGGCTACAACGACCCAAGCCATCCGTTTTTCGGGCGTCAATCGCGGGTTTGAGACAGGATTTTTAACAAGGGAGATCCAGGCCTGACAGTTAGCCTTTGGTGACGTTATCGCAGGCAAGCCTCGCTCCCACGGGTTCGAAATACTCCTGTGGGACCGAATTTATCCGGGAAGGCGATGGCTCTGACGATGGAAAAGCGTCGGCTGCACTGACCTCTTCCCGGTTGAAGCTGACCCGCTAAGTAACTGCACTCCAAAATACAATCAGCTATATCCATAGCAATAAACGATATTGGTATATACCAGATTTCACCTTTATAAATCGCTCACTCAAAAACAGGGCCCGACACGGAGAAGTGGCAGGGCAGGAGCGCGGTGATGATTGCTGTACGGGTGATGCTCGAGTACTTCCATCCCTGGCCGAATTCGGCAGGGTTTTATCTGGCTCGCGAGCGCGGCTGGTACCGCGAGGCCGGACTGGATGTCGAACTGGTCGTACACGATCCATGGCACGGCGATACCCTCCAGCACCTGCTGAACAAAGCGGTGCAGTTCGGCGTGTTCCCGAGCAATCGTTTGTTGGTGCGCCGGGCGCTGGGCCAGCCGTTGCAGGGCATCGCAGCGATCAATCACCGTGGCCTCGAGTCAATCCAGACCCTCACCGATTCAGGGATTTCCCGACCACGGGATCTGGTCGGCCGACGCCTCGCGCTGAACCCGACACCTCGTGGTCTGGCCATGGTTCGTCATCTGGTGGCGGCAGACGGCGGCGATCCGGATGCGGTAATCATGGTCGACAGCGGCGTACGCGAACTGCGCCCGGAGCAATTGGCGGCAGGTGTCGCGGACGCCAGCTTTGGCGGTTACTGGGCCTGGGAGGCGTTAATGGCCAGCCCTGTTGCTGAAGAGCGCCGTGTGGTCTGGCCAGTGGATGAAATCGGTGCTCCGCCGTATCACAGCTATTTGCTGGGCGCGCACGAAGACACTCTGGCCGCTGAGCCTGAGCTGATCTGCGCATTCGTGGCGGTCACTGCTCGCGGCTTCCTTGCCGCCGCGCAGGATCCATTGAGCGCCTTGCAGTCTTACGAGCACGTCACGCCTTACTTCCCCAGCGAGCTGCTTGCCCAATCCCTGCAACGAATTGCGCCCACCTGGTTACATCAAGGTCAGTGGGGCGAGCAGCGCCAAAGCCTGTTGCAACCTTATGCGCAGTGGTTGCATGAGTATCAGGTGCTGGACGATGGCAATGCCTGGCAAGGTGCGACCACTAACGCGTACCTGCCGGAGCTTGTGTGATGGCCGTCGAGGGATTGATCGGCCACGGTTTGGGGGTGGAGCCGGTAGCGCCGGACTGGCCTGCCATTTCCGCCGGGGCGGTCGAACAGTTATTGCGGCGCTTTCCCGGTGTCGGCGAGTTGCGGGCTCTGACCTGGCACAGCCCTCGGCCATTTTCGGCCGCTTGCCTCGTCAGCACTTCGACCGGTTCGGTGTTCGTCAAACGTCATCACCGCTCGGTGCGGGAGCCTGGCTGGTTGAGCGAAGAACATCGCTTCATGGCTCATCTTCGACGCAACGGTGTGCCGGTCGTTGACGTGCTGGCGGACGAGCAGGGTGAAACCGCCATCGCTATCGGCGAGTGGACGTATGAGGTGCATGCCATCGCGGCGGGGCAGGATCTGTATCGTGAGGCGCTGTCCTGGACGCCGTTTGCAGAGCATCGGCATGCGTTGGCTGCCGGTCAGGCGCTGGCTCGACTGCATGAGGCTGCTGCGGGTTACTGCGCGCCGCCACGACAGGCGCCGGTGTTGCTGGCCAACTTCCGTCTATTCAGTCAGCGCGATCCCATAGCGGCCATTGAACATGCGGCTAATGCCAACCCAGCGCTCGCGGATTATTTAAACCAGCGCAACTGGCGCAGTGATCTGACGGAGCTGCATCTGCCGTTTCATCGGGCGTTGTATCCGTTGCTGGCCGAGCAACAACCGTTGTGGACCCATAACGACTGGCACGCGTCCAATTTGCTCTGGAACACTGAGTCGCAAGCCAGCCAGGTCAGCAGTGTGCTGGACTTTGGGCTCGCCGATCAGACCTTTGCCTTGTTTGATCTCGCGACCGCGCTTGAACGTAACTGCGTGCCGTGGCTGGAGCTGGACAGCGGCGACAGTGCCGCAGCATCGCTGGAGTCCGTGGATGCAATTGTCGCCGGTTACCAACGTGTGAGGCCGCTGTCGGCGCAGGATTTCCAGACACTGGCCGTGCTCCTGCCGCTGGTGCACACGGATTTCGCCTTGTCTGAAATTGCTTATTACCAAGGTGTAGTGGGTTCCGTCGCCAGTGCCAATATTGCTTACGACGCCTACCTCATGGGTCATACGCGCTGGTTCAATGGAGCTGAAGGTCAGCGTTTGCTTACACATATCAGTAGTCTCGCGGAGGGCGTGCTGTCATGAATTCGTCAGCGCGCTCCATCCTGATTCAGGTCAGTGAACTGCACGCCATTCTGGACAGGTCAGATGTGCTGATTCTGGATGCCACGGTCGAGTTGCCAGCGCCACGTTTCGATGCTGATTATCAAGCGGGCAGCGGTCGTGACGGCTGGTTGCAGGTACACATTCCCGGTGCGCTGCATGCGGACCTGTACGCGGCTGGCCTCAGCGATCCGCACGCTTCGTTCAGTTTCGCTTTGCCAGATGCTCAGACCCTGAGCACCGCATTGGCGGCATTGGGTGTCAACGCTCAGCGACGCGTCGTGGTGTATGACCGTAACGACGGATTCTGGGCCGCTCGCCTGTGGTGGATGCTGCGCAGTCTCGGCCTGCAGGCGCAGGTACTTGATGGGGGCTTGCGTGCCTGGCAGCGCGCCGGTTTACCTCAGCAATCGGGATCCGTAGTCGCTCGCCCGGTGAACTGGCAAGCCGATTTCCAGGACGGCTTCTGGATTGATCGTCCAGGCGTTCAGGCTGTTCTGGCGGGGGAACGCCCCGGCACGCTGGTGTGTGCATTGTCAGCCGCGCTGTTCGATGGCACAGCGGTGAGCCGTTATGCACGTCGCGGGCATATCCCGGGCAGTATCAATCTTGCCGCCCGTACGCTGTTCGATGAGCACGGGCGCTACCTCAATACCGATGCTCTGCAAGTCGCACTTGCTCCACTACTGGAGTCTTCTGCACCGCTGATTCTGTATTGCGGGGGAGGGATCTCCGCCGCTGCGCAGGCGCTGGCGCTTACATTGCTTGAACGCTCCAACGTCTTCATTTACGACGGCTCGCTTCAAGAATGGGCCGCCGATCTCAGCTTGCCAATGACCACCGGAGCAGCTCCGGCCTGACGCCTTCTGGCCTTCAATAATCCAGTTGTACCGGGGCTGTTTGCAGACCCGGCGCGTTTGCGGCCTTGCGCCCGGCAAAAAGCGCCGGTATACAGCGCCCACAAAGGAGCTTTCATGGTTATTTCTTATCGAACATCCGAGTCAACCGCTCCGAGGTTTACGCCGAACCTGCTGAGAGTCGGCGTATTGATGGCCTGCGGTGTGGGCAATGGTTTGCTGGCCGGTACGGCATGGGCAGAAGGCGAGACAGCCGCAGGCAATAGCGTGCAGCTGGGTGCAATCACGGTCCTCGGCGAACAGGACACTGGTTATCAGGCGACTGAGGCCGCGGTGGGCGGGTTTGGTCAGGCGCCATTGCTGGACACGCCGGCATCCATTGCCGTCATCACCGAACAACGACTCAAGGACCAGCAGGCGCGGCTACTCAGCGAAGTGCTGCGCAACGATGCTTCGGTGGGCGACAGCTATGCCCCCGTCGGCTACTACGAGAATTTCGTGGTGCGCGGTTTCGCCCTTAACTCAGCCAGCAGCTACAAGATTAACGGCCGGACCATTACCGGCGAACAGAACGTTGCGCTTGAAAACAAGCAGCAGGTCGAGTTGCTCAAAGGTCTGGCTGGCTTGCAAAGCGGCGTGTCGGAGCCCGGTGGGCTGGTCAACTACGTGAGCAAGCGTCCAGAAAATGTACGCTCTGTCACGGTCTCGACCAATGAGCAGGGCGAGCGCTACCTGGCCACCGATCTTGGCGGCTGGTTTGGCAGCGAGCAGCAATTGGGCATCCGGACCAACCTGGCGCATGAGGACATTCGCTCCTACGTTGATCACGCCGACGGCAAGCGCGATTTTGCTTCGCTGGCGGTGGACTGGAACATCAGCCCTGACAGCGTGCTGCAACTGAACGCCGAGTATCAGAACCGCGAACAGCGCTCCGTGCCGGGCTACCAATTACTGGGCGGCACCACGGTGCCTCACAACCCCAACCCACGTGATCTGCTGGGCTACCAGAGCTGGTCCAATCCGGTAGGTATCGAGTCGCTTAACCTGGACGGGCTATACGAGTACCGTTTCAACGACTCATGGAAAGCCAGCCTCAGCGCCTCGCGCAGCCGCGTGGTGATTGATGACTACAGCACCTTCGCCTGGGGCTGTTATGGCTCGGCCAGTTGTGCAGGCGTGAACGTGGCGAACTATTTCAGCCCCGAGGGCGAGTACGATATTTCGGATTACCGCAGTCCTGACGACACCCGTCGCAATGACGAAGCTCAGGCCGCGATCAACGGGCAGTTCGACACCGGATTTCTCACGCATGACCTGACGTTCGGGACTACGGCTTTCCGCCGTCTGGTGGATCGTCGTGCCTCGATCAATGAATACATTGGCAGTGGCAGCATTGGCACCACGCCGGATACTTTCGAGCCTTATTCAGGTGAGTTGGGCCATACCTATCGCCGTCTGGACAGCCGCCAGTACGGTGTTTTCGCCACCGACCGGATCAGCTTCAACGAGCAGTGGCAAACCGTACTTGGCGGGCGCCAGGTTCGCCTTGATGAGGAAAGCTATGACAGCGACGGTGCTACCACCCGGCATACGCAGCGCGCGGAGTTTCTGCCTCAGGCGGCGCTGATCTACAAACCGCGTCCGGACACTTCGCTCTACATCAGCTACAGCAAAGGCTTGTCGTTGGGAGGCGAAGCGTCCTGGTTCAGCACCAACGCCGATGAGATTCTGCCACCGACGACGTCCCGGCAAATCGAGCTGGGCGTCAAGCACGACTGGCAGCGATTGAGCCTGACAGCCGCGCTGTTCCAGATCACACAGGACTATCAGTACAACCGTCCCAACGACGATGGGACCTTGACCTATGTTCAGCAAGGCAAGCAAAAAAATACCGGGCTTGAGCTGTCTGCCAATGGTCACGTGACCTCCAACCTGCAAGTATCGGCCAGCGTCGCCGCGATTCGCGCACGCGTCTCCGGCAGCGGCACCGAGGAATACGACGGTCATCAGGCAATCAACGTCCCCAAATTTCGCGCTGCGCTGCACGGTGACTACAGCATTCCTGGCTTCAACGGCCTGGCTTTGCTCGGTGGTGTGCAGTACAGCGGCAGCAAGTACGCAAACAGGCAGGGCAGCGTGAAAGTCGACGACTATGCGGTGTTTGACGTGGGCGGCCGCTATAGCACCAGGGTCGAGGGCTATGACACTGTGCTGCGTCTGACGGTCGATAACCTGTTTGATAAGCGTTACTGGCGTGACGTGGGCGAGTCTGCGGGCGACGGCTATCTGTTCCCCGGCGCGCCACGTACTGCGCGATTGTCAGCCACTGTGAATTTCTGAGGTCAGCATGAGTAAGCTTTTTATCAGTGGCACGCTTGCGCTATTCGCCGCGCTCGCCGGGTGTCAGCAACGACCACCGGCCAACGATCAACTGGACGCTGTGCTGTGGACGCAAACGTCCATCGAGCATGAGCTGATCTACCGACAGGTGTTCGACAGCGCCACACGGCAACTTGATATTGCGCTGGCTGATCCGACCTGGGACGCCTTGCCGCAAGCGCCACGCAACTTGAGCGGTTTGCCGCCAGCGGTGATCGTGGATATCGACGAAACGCTGCTCGATAACATCCCGCTCAATGCCCGTGATATCCGCAACGACCAGATCTACTCCTATGACCGCTGGAACGTTTGGGTGGATCAGGCCAAGGCGCAGGATTTGCCGGGCGCGGTAGGCTTCCTTCAAGCCGCTGCTCAGCGTGGCGTGAAAGTCTATTACCTGACCAACCGCGAGCATTCGCAGGTAGCAGCAACGGTGAAAAACCTGCGTCTGCGGGGGTTCCCGGTGAGCGATGCGCAGCAGGTTCTGGCTGCGGCAACCCCCACTGGGGGATGCGAGAAGGATGGTTATGGCAAAACCTGTCGCCGCCAATGGGTCGCCAGCCACGCAAGGGTTTTGATGCTGGTGGGGGATTCGTTTGGTGATTTCGTTCAGGCCGACAGCAATAACCTCGCGGCACAGCGCAAGGCAGCCGCGCCCTATCTGGCCTGGTTGGGGCAGCGCTGGTTCCTGCTGCCTAATCCGACTTATGGCAAATGGTACAGCGCACCTTATGGCGATCAGGAAGACCTGCCCATGACGCGCAAACGCGAGCTCAAACAACAGGCGCTGGATCTCCAGCAATAAGGCCAACGCTAATGCTTTCCAGGCTGGCGCCGCGCGCCAGCTGACCGAGGGGCAAACCATGTCAACGCTGGAAATAATCGCGGTGGTCATCAATATCATTGGCGTGTGGCTTACCACCCAACGCATTCGTTGGTGCTGGCCAGTGAGTGTGGTGGCGGTGTTGTTGTATGCGTGGATTTTCTACGATGCAAAACTCTATTCGGACATGCTGTTGCAGGTGATTTTCGCCTTCCTTCAAGGTTACGGCTGGTGGCGCTGGAGCCAGGGCGGGCTGGACAATGGCAAGGTTCATGTGGCGCGCCTGCCGCTGCGCACCGCGGTTTTGAGCCTGATCGTCGGGGCGTTGGCCGCTGTTCTGCTTGGCAGCCTGATGGCGCACTTTACTGACGCCGCCGTGCCGTGGCTGGACGCATCGCTGACCGCGTTCAGTCTGGTCGCCAGCGTCTGGGCGGCACGCAAATATGTCGCGAGCTGGTGGTTATGGATCGTCCTCGATTGCGTCTACGTCGGCATGTACCTGCACCGTGATCTGGATCTGACTGCCGGTTTGTACGCCGGATTTGTGGTGCTGGCTTTCTATGGCTATCGCGCCTGGCGGCGTGATCTGCTGAGCCAGGAGGCACGGCGTGGGGTGTTGAGCGGGCAGATAGGAGTCGGGGGGTAGGGGGCGCGCAATTTTGTAGGACCCGCTTCAGCCGGGAGGACGTCGGCACATTCGCTGCACATCTTTCGTCAGAAATATTGCTCCCGGCTAAAGCCGGTCGTACAGGAATTCAGAAATGCCTTTCGACCCGATATCACCTCACTACCTGCGAATCCGCGATGAAATCGCGGCGGATATTGCAGGCGGCGCGCCACTCGCCGATCACAAGTTCCCTTCGGAACGGGAGATGGCTGAACGCTTTGGCTGTACGCGGGTGACGTTGCGTCAGGCCTTGCAGCAACTGGAAGCGGAAGGTCTGATCTATCGCGAAAACCGTCGTGGCTGGTATGTCAGCCCGCAACGCATTCGTTATGACCCGACCCGTATTACCGGTTTCATGGAATACGTCGTCGCCCAAGGCCGTACACCCATGACCGAGTGCCTGCACGCCGAGCTGCGTCCGGCTGGCATCTGGTTGGCCCGGCGCATGGGGTTGGCGTCGGCTGACGAACCAGTGTTTCATTTGCAAAGGCGTCGCTGGGTGGATCGTCGGCCGGTGTTGCTGGAGTTCAATACGCTGCTCGCCAGTTGGTGCCCAGGCCTGCTTGAGGCCGACCTGAATACTTCGCTGACCAGCGTGCTAAAAGAGCGTTTTGGACGTGTGCAGTCGCGCTGCGAACTGGCCATGCACACCGGCACCCTGGATGAACATCAGGCCGAGTTACTGCAATTGACGCCAGGCTCCAGCAGCCTCTACCTGGAACGGCTCAACTTTGGTGAGCAAGGGCAGCCAGTAGAGTTTGATCAGGAGTTCTGGCGGTCGGATGCGCTGTCGGTGGTCATGGAAACCCGTTATCCGGGGTAGCCGCTGCATCTATGCCCTAGTGACAAAAATCCGGGAATCCGTTCATGGGGCGACGCTTCTATGGATATTCGTATTAGTTATTTATTGCTGAATCAATAGTCTATTACGCTATATCTCTTGCTGCACGGTGCGACTCGCTCGTCAGTTTTTCCTATTGAACCCCGACGTTGAGATATCCATGAACCCGCCTGTTACTGCCCGTGATGTTGCCTTGGTCAGTGCCTGCGGATTGGGCAAGTCTTTTGCCGCGCACCCCGTCTTGCAGGACATTGATTTGCAGCTGTACGCCGGTGAAGTTGTGGCCTTGCTGGGGGCCAATGGTGCGGGTAAGTCCACTTTGGTCAAGATACTTGCGGGCAGCCACGGTCACGATGCCGGGCAGTTTCTGGTGGAAGGTAGGCCGGTGCGTTTCGCCTCTCCCAAGGACGCTCGTCAAGCCGGAATCGTCGCAGTGCATCAGCATGTAGATGAGGCAGTGGTGCCGGGTTTTACCGTCGCAGAAAATCTGCTGCTGGATGAGCTCTGCCACCCGGGCGGTCCTTTCTTCAGTCGGCGACGGCGGTTGCACGAGCGGGCCAGGCAAATAGCCGCGAATCTCGATCTGCGACTGCCAATGGATGCGCCTGTTGAAAGCCTGGGGACGGCGGAGCGGCAACTGGTCGTACTGGCTCGCGCATTGGCGCTCAAGCCCAAACTACTCGTGCTGGATGAGCCGACCGCTGCACTGTCTTCCACCGAGGCGGAGCGCCTTTTCGAACTGATTGATACGCTGCGCGAGCGGGGCGTCTCGATTCTCTACATTTCTCATCGCCTGTCCGATTTGCAACGTGTTGCTGATCGGGCGATCGTCCTGCGTGACGGCCGTCTGGCTGGCGAGTTCGCCGCACCGCTGGATCTGACGGCTGCCGTCCATGCGATGCTGGGAAGCGAGTTGGCGCCGGTGGTTCACCAGCCGGTCGAACGAGGTCAGAAGGTCTTGCAGGTTCGCGGCTGCCGGGTAAGCGAGCACAGCGCTGGTTTCGATCTGGATTTGCATGAAGGCGAGGTGGTTGCTCTGACCGGCTTGCTGGGTGCGGGCAAAAGCGAGATCGCCGAATTGTTCTACGGCTTGCGCCGCCCCATGGCCGGGACCATCGAGCTGGATGGCAAAAAATGGTCGCCGCGCTCACCGCAGCAAGCCATCGCGGGCGGTGTTTTCATGGCCAGTGAGGATCGCGTCGGCGGCTCACTGGTGCCGGGTTTTTCTTTGGCGCAAACCCTGACCTTGCCGTTCTTGCGTCGCTTCAGCCGTGGCGGGTTTATTCATCACGCCGTCGAGCGCGAGGCGGTGCAAGAGCAGGTGCAAACACTGGGCGTCAAGTGCGCCGGGATCGACGTGCCGATGGATACGCTGTCCGGCGGTAATCAGCAGAAGGTAGTGCTGGCCCGCTGGTTGCTGGGTAACGGTCGCGTGCTGATTCTCGACGAACCTTTTCAGGGTGTGGACATCCGCGCTCGCCGGGAGATCGGCGCGCGCATCCGCGCCGGTACCGCTCGCCGCGCCACGCTGGTGATTTGTTCTGACCCCGACGAAGCACTGGAAATTGCCGATCGCATTTTGGTGGTTCGTGATGCCTGCGTCATCGCTGATTATTCACGCGCCGGGCTGGAGCGCGCGCAACTCGTTGCGCAACTGGCGGGTATCTCGCCGCAAACCATTACCGACCCTTTGCCCCGTCGAGGAGCCACGCTTGTCTGAATCGACATCTGTACATTCGCCAAAGCTACGCGCGCGTGGCTCATTGCTGCGCTTCACCATCCATTACGGCTTGTTGCTGGTCCTGGCCATCGTGGTGGTGCTTTTCTCCATATTGGAGCCCGCGTTTCTGCGAGTCGGCAATCTGTTCATCATTCTTCAGTCGGTTTCCATCGTTGCCTTGTTGGCCCTGGGTGTCACTTTGAGCATGTCGGTGGGTGGTCTGGATTTGTCCATTGGTGCGGTGGCGGCCATGAGCTTGATGTGCGCCAGTTACGTGATGGTAGTACTCGATTGGGGACCGCTGCCCGCGATCCTCATCAGCCTTGGCTGCGGTGCGCTGGTGGGCTTGCTCAACGGTTTTCTCATCGTGCGCATGGGGATTCCCGATATTCTTGCGACCCTTGGCAGTATGTTCCTGATCATCGGCCTGCAATTGATCCCTACCGGCGGGCGCTCGATCGCGGTCGGCATGACCTTGCCCAACGGGGAGGAGGCGAACGGTAGCTTCAGCACGGCCTTCCTGGCGCTGGGGCGTGCGCGGTTGTGGGACACGGTGCCGGTTCCGGTGCTGGTAATGCTGGTCTTCGCCGTGCTGGTCTGGGGCTTGTTGGAGCTGACTCGCTTTGGCCGTGTTTTTTACGCCATCGGTGGCAACGAACGGGCGGCGCGACTGGCCGGTGCCCCGGTTGAAAAATACAAGCTGATCGCCTATGTGCTGTCGGCGTTACTGGCGTCGCTGGGCGGGCTGTTGCTGGCCGCACGGCTCGGGCGCGGCGATGTCAGCTCCGGTAACGGTCTGGTGCTGGATGCCCTAGGGGCTGCGCTGATTGGTTTTGCGGTACTCGGTGCGCGTAAGCCTAATGCCTTCGGCACGCTGGTGGGCGCGCTGCTGGTGGCGACGCTGCTCAACGGTCTGACCATGCTCAATGCGCCTTACTACGCCCAGGACTTCGTCAAGGGCGCGGTGTTGGTATTGGCGCTGATGTTTACCTTCGGCCTCGCGCAACGTGCGCGTTGAGCCACCCTCAGAGAAGGATCACTCGATGTCTGGATTCATCAATCGCGGGCTGCGCCATTTGTTCGCAGCCACTCTGGTTTTTTCTCTTGGCGGTGGCGTCCATGCGGCCGGTATCGCCGGTGCGCCGGCGCCTTTTGACAAGGGCGAGGTGAACATCGCCTTGGTGGGCTATCTGTTTGCCGGAGATTTTCCCGAAGCTTACTTGCGAGGCGTGGAGAAACAGTCGGCGGCGTTGGGGATGAATCTGCGTTTGTTCGACGCGCGGCAACAGGCGGCGACTCAGCGGGAGATGCTGGAGCAGGCAATTGATCTGGGTGTCGACGGCATCATTGTTCAATTGGGTCTTGCCGAGACGTTGAAGGATACCGTCGCGAAGGCGGTCGCCAAGGGCATCAAGGTTGTGGCATTCGACATTGATCTGGGTAATCCACAAGTCACTCAGATCGAGCAGGACCATCATCAACTGGCACGTTTGGCGCTGGGCCAGGCGCTGAAGGACAACGGTAATACGTTCCAGGCCGGTTATGTGTTCATCGGTGGCTTCACGCCGATGGAGCGCCGCGATGAAATCTGGCGGGAGGTCAAAGCGGCCAATCCGGGCATCGTCGAGAAAGCTCGATTTGGCACCCTTAACCCACCGATCGCCAACTCGGTGGCGGATCAGGCGAGCGCCGTCCTGCGTGCCAATCCGCAGTTGCAGGTGATCTTCGCGCCCTTCGATGAATTCGCCAAAGGCGCCAAGATCGCTGTGGACGAAGCAGGCCTTGGCAAACAGGTGAAGATCTACAGTGCTGACATTTCGACGGCGGATATCCAGATCATGAAGGAACCTGACAGCGCCTGGGTAGCCACTGCCGCCGTCAACCCGGAAGTGGCAGGGGCTATCAGTGTGCGCAGTCTGGCCATGCGCATTGCCGGTGACGATCCGGGCGCGCATGTGCTGGTGCCTCCGGCACTGATCACACGCCAGCAACTGCTGGATCTGGATGTGAAGAATGTGCGCGATCTGGCGCAAAAAGTACCGGCATTCGGCGAGGCTGCCGGTGTAGCAAACGCACCATGGATCCCACTGGCTAAATGAGGTGCTGAAATGCACGACAAGGCTGCTCGGCTGCGTAAAGGTCGCGTCCCGAAAACCGATCCGGCGCTGAGTGGGCGATTGCCTCCCGGGCAAGTGCTGACGGAGCGATTTCCGATTCTGCATGAGGGGCAGGTGCCGGAATACGACCTGTCAACCTGGTCGCTGCGTTTGTCTGGTCTTGTATCCCGCCCCGTAGAGTTGACCTACGCCGACTTGCAGCGCTTGCCGCAACGCGAATTGCGTTGTGATATCCACTGCGTAACGCGCTGGTCAAAGTTCGATACTCAGTGGAGTGGCGTGCACCTGAGCGATCTGCTGGGGGCGCTGGATATCCAGCCGGGCACGGCATTCGTCATGGCGCATGCCGATCAGGATTATCAGACCAATCTGAGGCTTGAAGACCTGTTGCTTCCTGACAGTTTGCTGGCTTTGAATTACAACGGACAGCCGCTTGCCCCACAACACGGCTGGCCATTACGGTTGGTCGTCGCGGGTCGTTATTTCTGGAAAAGTGCCAAGTGGTTAAGAACGTTGGAGTTCATCAAAGATGAGCGTCCGGGGTTCTGGGAGAGCAACGGCTTTCATCTGCAGGCCGATCCGTTTCTCGAACAGCGTTTCAGTGGTGAAGCCCTGGATATTGCAGAAGATGAATGGCTGCATAAAGCTTTCGATTGAGTTGTGCAGGCGTGATTCAGATAGTTGAGACATTGTTTGAAAGGAGTCGCCGAAGCTCGCTCGGTACTTTGTGTGCATAATTTTTAAGAATAGAAGCTTACTGGCGTGCAGACTAACTGTTGTCTGTTCAACACTAACTGTTGATTAAGCAACAGTTGCTCTGTCTGATCTAACCTAAGTATTAATCGTTCTTTGGATTCAGTGATCTGCTCATCTAGCATCGATGCCTCAAAGGGTTTTAATTAACTTTGGGGTTTTGTTTTCAGGCGTTGCCGCGCCTGATCTGTTTGTTTGTGCGCCGCGTTGGACTTTCCCGATACTTAAAAATTACAGCAGCGATTACCGCCTCACTGTGGCCGGCATTTTATCGTCGATCGGTCCGGTATTACCTGCGATTCAAAGGAGCTGCTCCATGTACCACCGTTCACGTTCATTGCTTGCTGTCGCAGTCGTGACAGCGATGACGCAACTTCCTGCCCAGGCTGATGAGACTTCGGCAACTAACGACGATACTCGCCTGGGTGCGGTTCTGGTCACCGGCACGCGGGGCACCTCGCGCACCGTGCTGGATTCGCCTGTGCCGGTGGACGTGTTGACCGCAGCTGATCTCAGGTCTGCCGGTGCCAGCAATGGCGAACTGGGTCAGGCCTTACAGACATTGTTGCCATCGTTCAGCTTTCCGCGTCAGTCCAACTCGGGTGGCGCAGACCACGTGCGGGCTGCGCAACTGCGCGGCATGAGTCCCGATCAGGTGCTGGTGTTGGTCAACGGCAAGCGTCGCCACACCTCGGCACTGGTCAATGATTCATCGAAAATCGGTCGCGGGACTGCGCCGGTGGATTTCAACTCTATCCCCATCAGTGCGATTAAACGCATTGAGGTGCTGCGTGATGGTGCCGGTGCGCAATACGGTTCTGACGCCATCGCAGGGGTGATCAACATCATCCTTGACGATGCTCCCGAAGGCGGTGAGGTTTCCACGACTTATGGCGCTTATCACACCCACCAGGATGCCATTGGCAAAACCACGACTGACGGCCAGAACAGCCTGACCACGGCCAAGATCGGTACACGTCTGGGGGAGGACGGTGGGTTCATTCGCGGCGGCACTGAGTATAAGGACCGCAACCCGACCAACCGGGCCGGATTCGATGGTTTTGCTGACACGCCCGGGCAACGCAACTATGTGATGGGCGACGGTGTGTCACGAGACGTTAATGCCTGGTTCAACAGCGAGTTGCCCCTGGCTGGCGGTAAAGCTTATTCGTTCGGTACCTATAACGAGCGACATACCACGGGCGCCGAGTTTTATCGCTACCCTTCAGAGCAGCCGCAGTTCTACCCAAACGGCTTTCTTCCTCAATCGCTGGGCGACAACAAGGACTTGTCTGCGACGGCTGGTTTCAAAGGTTTGATCGGTGACGACTGGGACTTCGACAGCAGCATCACCCACGGCCGTAACCATTTTGAATCCGCTACCCAGCGCACGTTGAACGTCGCCCTGGGCGCTGACTCGCCGACGCGTTTTGACACCGGTGAATATGAGCTGCGCCAGACAACGGCTAACCTGGATTTCACCCGTGAATTGCGCCTGGGAGCTCGCTCCTTTGTCTTGGCGGTGGGCGGCGAGTACCGCTACGAGAATTACCTCACGTACGCAGGTGATGAAGCTTCCTATATCGGATCAGGTGCCGACGGTGCCAATGGCTTGCGACCGAGCGAAGAAGTGGATCTGGACCGCAACGTATTTGGCACCTATGCCGAGTTGTCCGGCGATCTGACCGATCGATTATTCGTGGACGCTGCCACGCGCTGGGAGCGTTATGACGATGCGGGCAGCAAACTCACTGGCAAGCTCAGCGGTCGCTATCGCCTGACCGAGCAGTGGGCATTGCGCGGTGCAATATCGAACAACTTTCGTGCGCCGTCTTTGGCGCAGGTCGGCTTTCAAAACACCACCAGCAACTTTGGTACTGGCGGCACGCTGACTGATATCCGTGTGCTCTCGGTCAACGATCCGATCGCTCGTGCCCTTGGCGCTCAGGATCTGGACCCGGAAACGTCAAAGAACTTCAGCCTCGGTTTGACTGCGCAACTGAGCGAGCGCTTTGATGCGTCGCTGGATGTATTCCGGATCGATGTGAAAGACCGTATTACCTTGTCGCAACGCATCGGTAGTGACGCGCTGGAGCAGTACATCAATGACAACCTCGGTGTCGCCGGGGTGCATGATGTGAACTTCTTCACCAATGCCGCCGATACCCGCACCGACGGGGCCGAGCTGGTTCTCAACTACCACCAGCCTTTGTTTGCCGGGCAACTGGGTCTGACTACGGCTTACACCTGGAACCATACCAAGGTCACCAAGACCAAAGGCACGCCGTCGCAGCTCAGCGCGCTTGGGATTGGCAGCGACGCGCTGGTGGGGGTGGAAGAGCGCAACACGTTGACCGATGCCGCACCCCGGGACCGTTTCGTGTTTTCCGCGAACTGGGCCAGTCAGCATTGGGGGCTGTTGGGACGCCTGACGCGTCAGGGCAAGACCACGCGGGTATTTGATTTTGGTGACTCGCAACCGGAGCAGACTTACAACGCGGTCTGGCAACTGGATGCCGAGGTGCAATACAAATTCACACCGAAATTTGATATTGCGCTGGGCGGTAATAACCTGACCGATCGATACCCGGAACGCTCCAGTTCGCAGATCAACTACGGCGGCAACCTGCCGTATGACGTGCTGTCGCCAATCGGTACCAATGGTGCTTATTACTATGCCCGTGCTACTTACGGTTTTTAAGCGAGCCTTCGGCTTTTGTGTGCATATCCGATTCTGCGGCTAAGGCTGATATGGGTTGCGCTTTTACAGCGCCTCACCGACCTCTTGTAGGAGCTGCCGAAGGCTGCGAAGCGGTGTGTCAGGTACACAACGATCGGTGAATTCCTACAGGTCCGAGGCGCTACCGCTATTTTTGATCTTCTTTAGATCGGCCCTGGATTTTCGTGCCTCACTCAGAACGAAACATCCGCTGGCTGAGACAAGCGCAGTACTGACAGATCGCCGGTGATACGTTTCCACGCCAGGCGAATGGCTTCGATGTCCTCGCCGTGCTGAGCTGTGTTTTCGTGAAGGATCACGATCACTTTTGTGCTCAGTCGTTCAGGCTGGGATGCACCTTTGTCACGCCACTGACCGTAGGCGTCCAGAGCGGTGAAACCATCGGGGAAGCGTGGCGTGACTTCCTTGTCGAGAAACTCACGCCAGCGCTCCGGACTTATATTGCCTTCCTTGCGATCCAGCAAGCCGGTGGAGAAGTACAGCTCTGTACGCAGCCAGACTGCTTGAGCGGGACGACTGCTGTCGCCTTGCAAGGTTGAACTGGTCGGGTTGGTGGTGTGAACGGACTCGACTGGCGTAGCGGCACAACCGGCCATGACCAGAAACACTGTGGGCAATAACAGACGTCGAAACATCAGGTTTTCCTTAAGCGGAGCAGGGTTGAATAGTCGCGGAGCCGCACACTATAAGAAGCGGACTTGCAGGACTGAAATAACAAAAAACGCAGCGCGTAACGCCTTATCGAATAAGCCTCAGTTATTCGTCAGACACTCAATAAACCCGGATAGAGACAAACGTTTTTTATGCCTGTTTAGCAGGTTGTGACGAGAAAATATTCTTTTAAGAAATAAACAGCATGATGGATCATTCAGCGCATTAGTGTTCTGCAAGCTGTTCCGGTCGCGTAAGGAACGCGTGCTTTTTCGAATGACGGAGTAAGCGTTCCATGGAACTGCCTTATGTGTTGTTGACCTGCTGTGTGCTGGCGACGTTGTTTTTATAAATGTGTGGAAGATGGTGTTGAAGCTTTATATCCGTTCAGGAAGATTCCCGAGAGTATTCAGCCATGAGTGATAACGCGTGGGGCGCGGTCCCAGTGCTGACATTGCCCCAGGGCGATAAGAACCCACTGTCGATCCGCGCCAAAGCTTTGGTGTTTGCCGATCCTCGATCCCGGGAGTTGCTTGAATACCTCAAGCGGGTTGCGCCGAGTGACGTGCCGGTACTGATCAATGGCGAAACCGGGACAGGCAAAGAGCTGGTTGCCAGGTTCATACATGAAGCCAGTGGACGCAAGGGTGCCTTCGTCGCAGTCAACTGCGGTGCGATCAGCGAGAGCCTGGCTGAAAGCGAATTATTTGGGCACGAACCCGGTGCGTTTTCCGGCGCAGTGGGGCGCCGTGCAGGCTGGTTTGAAGAAGCTGACGGCGGCACGCTGTTTCTGGATGAGGTCGGTGATCTGCCATTGGCTTTACAAGTAAAAATGCTGCGGGCTTTACAGGAGCAGGAAATTGTCCGTGTCGGGTCGCGCAAGCCTATCAAGATTGATATCCGCCTGGTCACCGCGACCAACATCGACCTTGAACAGGCGGTTGAGGCGGGTAACTTCCGGCTGGACCTTTTTTACCGGATTAACGTTGCGCAGGTTCAGGTGCTGGCGCTGCGCGAACGGCCGCTGGACATTCTTCCGCTGGTTGAGCATTTCCGCAAAAGCTACAGCCTGAAACTGAAAATCACCGAGCCGATGCTGTCCGAGGCAACTGTCAATGCGCTGCTTGCCTACCCTTGGCCCGGCAACATCCGTGAACTGGAAAATGTGGTGCACCTGGCGCTTCTGGTTGCAGGCGACAAGGTGATACGTCCTGAGCATCTGAAGTTTTCTGCCGGGCTTAGCGCTATCCAGAGCAGTACCGAAGGCGTCCCGCGCTTGCCACAGGAAACCATCCGCGATCAGTTACGTCGCCTGTTCGATGTGCCAGGCGATTCGCTGCTATTTGATCTGGAAGACTTGATCGTGCGCGAAGCCTTCGCCCATTGCAGTTTCAACCAACTGCGCACCGCCGAGTTACTGGGCATCACCCGTAACGCAATGCGTACGCTGCTGGTTAATCACGGCATGCTCAAGGGGCGGGAAAAGACTGGCGGTTGAGCGGCTGATGCGCGTCGGGCGCACGCAGCCCGCGTAGCAAAGGTAGTAGTTCTTCGCCTACGTGAATGGCTTCTTCCAGGTGTGGAAAACCCGACAAAGTGAAGCTGTCCACGCCAAGCTGGTGATATTCTTCGATGCGCTCGGCGACATCCTGATAGCTGCCGACCAGGGCAGTGCCCGCACCTCCGCGCACCAGACCCACGCCAGCCCACAGATTGGCTGACACCTCCAGTTCACGCACGCCATGGGTACGGCCCTGATTCAGGCTGTTCTGGCGTGACTGACCCACGGACTCATAGTTGGCCAACTGACGCTGGGCTTGTTCAATGGCTTCCCGAGGGATTTCATCCAGCAGCTGTTCCACGTGATCCCAGGCCTGTTGCGCAGTAGGCGCGGCGAACACATGCAAGCGTAAACCGAAACGCAGGGTCCGCCGTTGAGCCTGGGCGAGATCGCGCATACGCTTAATGCGCTCGCCAATCATCGCCGGAGGTTCTCCCCACATCAGATAGGTCTGGGCATGACCTGCGGCGGTTTGCTCGGCGATTGATGATGCACCGCCAAAATAAATCTCGGGCATTTTCCCAGGATCCGCAATGGCCGGGGTTTCCGTGGCTCTGTAATAGCGCCCTTGATATCGATGCCCTTCGCCAGACCAGGTGGCCTGGAGTAACTGGATGAATTCCGCGCTACGGGCGTAACGTTCGTCATGCTCCAGGAAGTCCCCCAGTGACCGTTGTTCAAAGCGACTGGAGCCGCTGACCACGTGCAGTGCCAGACGGTTTTTGCTCAACATTTGCAGTGTCGCGGCACGGTGCGCGGTGTAGCTCGGCAGCTCCAGCCCAGGGCGTACCGTCAAAAGAAACTTAAGACGCTGTACCTCCTGAACCAGCACCGAAGTAATGAGCCATGGGTCTTCGAAGCCACTTGCAGTGGGCACCATGATCGCGTCAAAACGCGCCTGCTCAGCGGCGCGAACAACCTGGCGCAAGTACGCAAGGGAGGGTGCGCGTTCACCCTCCTGGAACAGCCCGACTTTGGGCAGGCCGCTGCTGGTCAGATGACGACCGTCGCCGTTGGTGGGTAGAAACCAGTTCAGTTCAATAGAGCCAGGTTTACGAGTGGACATGATGCTGTTGCTCCTCACGTAATCCTTTGGCTTGCAGCAGTGGCAGAACCTCTTCACCAAAACGTAATGCTTCGCTGACTGCTGGCTGGGAGTAGATATTGATATGGCCAATCCCTTGGCCATGCAGCTCTTGTAGACGCGTCGCGATCTGGTGCGGCGTGCCGACCAGCAGGGTTGGCTCCGCCTTGAAAGGCCGCCATAAATTGGGGTGGATTTCATGGCGTCGGACCAAAGCGTTTCGTGAAGGCAGGTCTGCGACTTTCTGATCCTGGGGGCGAGAAGATGCCAGCGCTCTTACTGATGAATGTTTGTCCAGATACCGCTCCGCGGCAGTCCATGCCAATGCTTCGCTGCTGGCCATGATCAAACCAAGGTTGCAGGCAAATCTGATTGTGCGTCCTTGCTCGCTCGCCGCTGCTTGCAGGCGGGCAATTTCGCTACTGACCCAGCGTGGCTCGGCAGAGCGCAGAACACATTCATCGGCATGCCGGGCGAGCAGCGTGATGCTTTGGCTGTCATCGAGAATCAGCGCCGGGGCGGGGAGCGTGCGCCGGGCAATACCAGCGTTTTCCAGCTGAAAGTAGCGACCGGAAAAATTCAAAGGATCAGACACCGGATTCAATAGGTGCCGGAGGATATCCAGATACTCGCCGATTCGCTCGCTACGTTGATCGCGGTTGAGCCATTCACCGAAGGCGTTGCGCAGCTGTTTTTTTTCACCGTCAGGCAAATGCAGACGCACACGATTATCGCTGATGGATTGCAGGCTTTGCGCCGTGGCCGCCAGCGCTGCTGGCAGGATAACTTCCGGGGCGATGCTCACCGTAAATGCCAGCGAGCGGGTGTGAGCGCACAATGCCGCTGTCACCCCGAGGCTCTCCGCATGGACCGAGTCACCCGGCACCCACAGTCGGTCAATACCTGCATACTCTACCGCCTGCGCCAACTGAATCCACTCGCCGGGCTGATCGGCCCAGGCCTGTGCATCAAGGTTGTGCTCTGTGTGGCGAGGTACCAATTGCCAGCTGATCTCAAGACTCATTGCGTGGCCTTGCTGGTTGAGGAGGGCAATGGCGGCAACGGTAGATTCAGTAAAGACTGAAGGTCAGACGCTGCGTCGACCGTTGCCGGTATGGCGCTGAAGGGGCTGATGGTCAGATAGCCTTTGCCGAGCCAGACCGCTTCATCATCCTGTTCGCTGGCGCCTGGCGGTGGATTGTACTGAAAGCTGATGCCGGGTTGTCCAGCCAGTTTGGCGTCTAGCTTACCCATGTCGTCGGTGTAGATCACCGCGAAAGGCACGTAGCTGCCGACTTGGGTCAGGCGTACGCCTTTGATGGCCGTCAGCGGCGGCAGATTGATGTTCAACCCAGTCCCCTTGGGCAGCAGTGCCCCGTCCGGCTGGCGATGCTGTTCAAGATTCTTCACCAGCCCGGCAATAAGCGTAGCCACTTTTTGCGGATCTTTTTCCTTCAGATCAGTGCTCAACGCCAGGCTTGGAATTCCAGCCAGCAGCGCGATACTGGCCGCATTGAAAGTCCCGGAAGCGTTGTTAATGACGCCCAGATTGTTGCCAGGGTTGGGGCCGACGATGACCAGATCCGCTTGCGGCATCACTTTCTTCAGGCCCATCAGAACAGCCATGACCGGTGTGGCGCTGATGGTGATATCAACTGTCTGGCCAGCACAGGCGGGGCTGGTGCACACGCCCTGTTGCGAGGTGGTCAGGTAGTAGCTGTCGGGCCACGCGGGGTCTGCGTCTTGCCCGATCTGTACTTCGCGTCCGTAAATGAACGCGCCACCCCGTGCACTTTGCTCGCTGAAGGGCGCGGCGATCTTGACGTTGTGGCCTTGTGATCTGAGCTCGCTGTACAGCGCCCGGATATTCGGGTGGGCGTAGCCGTCGTCGTTGCTTAGCAAGATATTCAACGCAAATGCAGGTGTGCCAAACAGGCTGCTCAATGCAATCAGCAGGGCGCCGAAACGTTTCATGACGCGTTCGCCAAAGTTTTGTTTCGGGCCTTCTGCAAGGTATTTTCCGGTCTGTTCAGGCCAAGGTTTTCGCGAAGTGTGCTGCCTTCGTATTCGGTACGAAACAGGCCACGGGTTTGCAGCAGCGGGATCACCTGATCGACAAACACCTCGATGGCGCCGGGAAAGTAGGGGAAGAACACATTGAAGCCATCGCAGGCCCGCGCCTCGAACCAGGTCTGCAAGGTATCGGCGATGTCTGTTGCCGTGCCAATCACCGGGTTGCCCGCCGCCAGTCGCAGGTAGAGCTGGCGAATGCTGAGGTTTTCCTTGCGGGCCAGTTCCAGCACGCCGTCACGACGGCTGCCACGCTGGCCGGGTTCAGTGATCGGGAGTGGGCCATCCAGATCATGGCCTGACAGGTCAATGTCATCGCCCAAGGTATCGGCCAGCAGCCGTAAGCCCAGGACCGGATCAATCAATGCCTGAAACTCTTCGAACAAGGCTTGCGCCTGCTCTCGGGTTTCACCGATAAAGGGGGTGATGCCGGGCAGGACTTTGATCGCGTCCGGTTCACGTCCCAGTGCGGCTGCACGGGCTTTGATATCGCTGTAAAACGCCTGCGCTCCGGCGACATCGTGATTGACGACGAAGATCACTTCGGCAACCCGGGCGGCCAGCGCTTTGCCGGGTTCTGACGCGCCTGCCTGCACCAGCACCGGATGACCCTGAGGCGGACGTGCAACGTTCAGCGGGCCGCGTACCGAGAAGTGCGGGCCTTTGTGGTTCAGCACATGCAG
Source organism: Pseudomonas caspiana (assembly GCF_040224095.2). Taxonomy (NCBI): domain Bacteria; kingdom Pseudomonadati; phylum Pseudomonadota; class Gammaproteobacteria; order Pseudomonadales; family Pseudomonadaceae; genus Pseudomonas; species Pseudomonas caspiana. The sequence continues at coordinate 2,340,168 of NZ_CP167995.1, forward strand.
CTTGCTCTCATCGAAATAAATGCCGCTTTGTTTGTTGCGCACAAACGCATCGTCTTCCCAGCTGTCCCACAGGCCTTGTACTACATCGTGGAACTCTTCGGCGCGCTGGTAACGGTCGGCGTGATCGGTGTGTTGCTCACGACCAAAATTCCAGGCCTCGTCGCTGACCACAGACGTTACCAGATTCCAGGCGGCACGCCCCTTGGACAAGTGGTCCAGGGAAGCAAACTTGCGGGCGATATGGTACGGCTCGTTATAGGTGGTAGTGGCGGTGGCGATCAGGCCTATATTGCGGGTAACGGCGGCCAAGGCCGACATCAGGGTCAGGGGTTCGAAGTGTTCGGCACGGGCAGTGCGGCTCAGGGCGTCATGATGGTGACCCCAGACGGCGACAACATCGGCGATGAATAGCGCATCGAACTTGCCCCTTTCGGCCGTCTGGGCAATCTGCTTGAAGTGGTCGAAATCCTGGCTGGCATCAGCCTGCGCCAATGGATGGCGCCAGGCGGCGACATGGTGACCGCTGTTGGCCAGAAATGCGCCGAGTTTGATCTGATCAGTGCGACGGGTCATGAGAGGCTCCCGGAAGAAAGTGCCGCCCCTCGGCCGGATGAGCCGGACAAGGGACGGCGGAACGAGGGTCAGAATGCGTAGGCGATACCGGTGTACCAGTAGCCACCGGTGGTGCCATATGGGGAAAAGGTCCCGTAAGGGAAAGCGCCCGAGGCGGTAGGCAGATTGGTGCGCTCCGGATACTTGTTGAACAGGTTGTTCGCCCCGGCTGTCAGGGTGATCTGACTGGTGACGTGGTAATCGACGTTGAGGTCAGTGATCCAGGTCGCCGCGTGGGTGCGGTCAAACTGTTCGGCAGTCCCGTATTCGGTGTACTCGCCAAATCGGGTCAGGTTGAGGCCGACCTGAAACTTGCCAATGTCCCAGTTAGCACCCAGCAGGGTTTTCGATTCAGGTACACCGTGCTTGAGGTTGCCTTGCCGCTGACGGTCATAGCCGCCGGTTGGCCCCAGCGCGGCTTGAGCGACGCTCGAAGCGTGGATGTCATCAATCTGTGTGGTGTTCCAGTTGAAGCCAAGGGTGTAGCGCACACGGCCATAGGCGCCTAGATCCTGACGGTAATCGCCGACCAGATCGACGCCGCGTGTGGTGGTGTCCAGGGCATTGGTGAAGTAGGTCACGGCCTGGTTAGGGTTAAGTCCGGCGTTGGTCAGGATCGCTTGGATGGCTGGTGTGCCACCCAGGTAACCGGTCTGGGCAATGCGGTCGCGAATCTTGATCTGGTAAGCATCGAGGGTGATGCTGGTGACATCGGTGGGTTGCAGCGTCACGCCGAGGCTGTAGTTGGTGGATTTTTCCGGCTTCAGATTTGAAGCACCCAGAGCTTTGGCGACATCAGAGTCCACAGCCACGTTGCGGTAGTCGAACAGGTTGCCGTTGACGTTGCTCTGGGAGGTCGAACTGTAGATCTGCTGAGCCAGCGATGGTGCCCTGAATCCTGTGCTCGCAGTACCGCGCACAGCGAGAATCGGCGTCAGTTGATAGCGGGTCGACAGCTTGCCATTAGTGGTTGTGCCTGAGCCATCGTTGTAGTGCTCGTAGCGTCCCGCCAGGTCGATGTGCCATTTATCGGTCAGGTCCTGGCCGATCTCGCCATAGCCTGCAAGGCTGGTGCGGCCACGCTCGGCTGCGTCTTGCGGTGTAGTACCCGCGCCGGAAATGGTCCCCGGCGGGATAGGTGAGCCGTTCGCGCCAACAGTGAACGGGCCGCTGGCGTAAGACTCATAGTCGCCTTTGCCGATTTTGTAGTTCTCATAGCGCTGCTCCAGGCCCCATGAAATCTGGGTCGGTCTGGCCAGGCCAAAATCGAACGAGCGGGTAAGGTCGAGGTTGTTGGTCCACTGACTGAAGGTTTTGACGCCGGTGTCCACCGAGGTGGGCGAGTCGGCGCCGTAGCTCAGGTTGTAGGTGTGGCGCAGAGTGGCTTCGGCGTGATCCTGGCCGTAGGTGCTCGACAGGTCGTAATCCCAACCCAGCGCCTGGCCCTTGTTGCCCGCCGTGAACTGAAAGTCGTTTTCGATAAAGCGCAGGGTATCTTCAATGCCTTCCGGGAACGGCGTGGCAATGCCGTTGAATGAGGCGGGCTGGTGGAAGGCCAAGGGTTTTTCCGAGTTGCGTCGAGTGTAGGTCGCATTGGAATAGAGGGTCGAATCTCCAATGGGCAGTTCGGCGTTGTAGCCCAGGCTGAAGTTACGAGCTTCCGGCAGACCGGTACCGTAATAGGTGTGCTGGTTGCTGGTGTTACCTGCGGAATCGGTGTAAGGCGCGTTGTCAGAGCGGTCTGAGACGCGCTGCTTTTTAACGTCCAGCGCCAGATTGATGAAGCCGTCGTTGGGCAGTGCCAGCCCGACATTACCGGTTTGGCGCACGGTTTCGCCGTCGCCGTTTTCGTAGTTTCGACCGTAGGTGGTGGACACGCTGCCGCCGTGATCGGTCTGCTTGAGCACGATGTTGATCACTCCGCCAATGGCGTCCGAGCCGTACTGAGCCGACGCTCCGTCGCGGAGGATCTCTACATGGTCGACCAGGGCGGTGGGGATCATGTCGATATCCACCGGTTGCGAGCCCGAGTTCAGCGACGTGGCATTGTTCAGTAAGGCGCTGTTATGCCGCCGCTTGCCATTGACCAGTACCAGAACCTGATCGCCATTGAGACCGCGCAGGCTGATGGGCCGCACGATGGACGTGGAGCCGAAACCGGACGATGCCGGCAGGTTGAGTGACGGCAGAACGCGGCTCAACGCCCGGGTCAGATCGCCTTGGCCAGTGGCCTGAAGTTGTGTCGAGGAAATTACGTCAACCGGTGAAGGGCTTTCAGCCAACGTGCGAGCCTGACCGCGGTTACCCACTACCACGACCGTGTCGAGTGGGTTGTCGGCCGCTTCGGCAGCGAGGCTCAGGCTGCTGTAACCGGCGGCCTCGCAGATCGAAAGGAACAGCAGCGTATGGGCGAAAAGCCTGCGTTTTTGCCGGGACGGATTAGCGTGCGAATGACTCATGTTTATTGATGCTCCCATTGGGCGGTGGCCGGTGCCCTCATGGGATGCCGAGCCAAGGCATTGTTCTGGCGCAAACTCTTGTTGCGTCGTTTGAGTTGTTATCGGCTTGTCGCCGGTCCTGTGCTGCGACCGCCTCAAGCGCTGGTGCAGCAATAGAGCAAGCCTTGTGCCATCCTAAAAAACCAATAAATATCAATGTGATAGGTTGATTTTCTAAGGAGGGTGGTGTTTTTTTAACAGTTTGCGGGGCAGGCTGCTGGTTTTCCCGCAGCGCGCTGAGTCGTTTCGTCAGAGGGGTTTCAGAGGCGAATGATCTTGCGCAGACCCTATGCTGTGGGACCGGCTTCAGCCGGGAAGGCGGTATGTCTGCTGCGAAGGATTCAGTGTCTGTCCCGGCCACTCCCGGCTAAAGCCGGTCCAACGAAATCCTCCTGCTGTCAGCTTCCATCTGCACTGGCACAGCGTTTGCTGTCCGTCATCAACTGGTTGATCAATTGATGGAGATGTAAATGCCGCTGCCTGGTATTCGTAATGCTCTCACCGATGTTCCCGGCCTGCGGGTTGGACATGCATCGGACGACAGGGTTGAAAGCGGCGTAACGGTGATTCGTGCCGATCGTGGCTGGACCGCAGGTGTTGATGTTCGGGGTGGAGGGCCGGGAGGACGTGAAACTGCGGCGCTGGAACCTCAGAACATGGTGGGGCAACTGCATGCACTGGTCTTTTCTGGTGGGTCGGTATTCGGGCTGGGCGCCGCCGATGCGGTTGCATCCGCGCTTTCTGCGGAGGGTATTGGCCTGCAATTGAATCACGGCACACCCTGCATACCCATCGTACCGGCGGCTGTGCTGCATGATCTGGCCAACGAAGGTGACAAGCGTTGGGGATTGGAGCCACCGTATCGGAGACTGGGATTCGAGGCCTTTGCTGCGGCTGCTGAGGATTTTGCCCAAGGCAGTGTGGGTGCGGGTCTCGGCGCTATGGCGGGCGTATTGCCGGGCGGGCTGGGCTCGGCGTCGCTGGACCTTGGTGATGGTCTGATCGTGGCGGCGCTGGCCGTCGCTAACCCGATTGGCTCGGTGTACATGCCTGATGGCAAAACCTTCTGGGCCTGGCCCTGGGAGATTCGTGGTGAGTTCGGTGGGCATCGGCCGACGTTTGATATGGACGTCAGCGATCCGATCCCCGAGCTGTCCAGGCTCGACGCCATGGGGCGCCTGCAAGCCGGGGTAAATACCACGCTGGTGGTGGTTGCCTGCAATGCACAACTGACTACCGCCGAATGCACGCGTGTAGCAATCATGGCTCAGGACGGCATTGCCCGTGCCGTGCGGCCGGCTCATCTGCCGTTTGATGGCGACACGGTTTTCGCCATCAGCTCAGGTGCCATAGAGCTGGCCAGTGGTTCAAGACGGCAAGTGGACGTCGGCCGCATCGGCTCGTCTGCGGCTGATTGTGTGGCTCGAGCCATTGCCCGGGGTGTGCATCTGGCTCGGGCATCAGTTAATGCTTGATGGTGTCTTGCGGTGCCAGCACTTCGGTGACGCGTTGCCGGGCGCGGCGCGCTTCAGCCGGCAGGTCCAGTGCGTGATAAACCCGCTCCAGGCCCAGATTGGTCGGGACGTCGAAGCCGTCATATCGGCGGCGTGACTCAAGTGTCTGCTGCGCCGCCAGCCAGTCGCCAGATTGCACTCGGGCGTCAAGTTCAATCAGAGCGAAGAGATCACGTTGCGCATGGCTGCCACCGATTTCGTTCAGGCGCGGCAAGGCCCCGGCTAGCCAACGCGCCGCTGCTGCATAGTCACCTTGAGCATGAGCCAGCAGGCCGTGAGCCAAAGGCAGGCAGGTCTCACTCCAGACCGCCCGGGAAAACAGAGGGGCGTGGCGAGCGCGGGCGGTCAGCGCGTCGAGCAGTTGTGCGGCTTCGCTGGCGAGTCCCGCTCGGGCCAGGCCATACAGATATTGCAGACTGAGGAACGGCTGCACAGTGTCTTCTGTCCGGACCCGCAGGTATTCGCCAAGCGACTGCCAGCGCAGTCCGACGTCGATACCGGCAAGCTCCATCCTGGTCAGCAACGACACTGCGCCGATCTGGTCCTGTGAGTATTCGGGGAAAACTCCCCACACGTGTTGGTCGTAAATATCGAGGACTTGACGGTGACGGCCGCGCGCCAGATGAAACAGCGCCAGGTGCCACCAGTTATGGGTTTGCATGAAAGAGTTCAGGCCTGCCCAGCCAAGGCTGGCTTGCTGCAGAAACGCAGTGCCTTCGTTGATCCGGCCTTGGGTCAGCAGCACATGAGCCAGCGCATGCTGCGCCCAAGGCTCGTCAGGTTGCAAAGCCAGTGCCTTGCGTGCCGACAACTCGGCCTGATCGAGCAAGTGACATTGTTCGTAGGCAAAGGCCAGTAGCCCGTGGGTGTGGGCAATGTCGCTGGCTTTTTCCAGTGCTTTTATCGCGATCCTCAGCATGGCGGGCCAGTCGCCGCAATTGAAATGCAGGTATTGGTTCAGCTTCACAGCGAACAGGTCGCGAGGATATTCGTCGACCAGTTGTTCGGTGAGCGCGAGCACTTGCGGCACGTCGTCGGTTGTCCAGGCATTGAGTACTCGCAGGTACAGCTCTGCGCGAGCATGGCTGGCAGGGCTTGCCTGTTCTGCGCGCTGCCGGTAATGCTCAGCGAGTCCAGGGCCTGCGGGGGATTCGATAAACATCATTAACAGGCCGGCGAAGGCGTTGGCAAGGACCGATTGTGGGTCTGCGTCGGCAACCGCAATTATGTTTTCGGCCCGTGGCTGATAGCCGAGGAAACCGCCCACGAAATCGTCAATGCCGCGTTGCGTATCGTCGCGCTGGCTGTCGATGGGATTGCCCAGATAATCCTGTGACATGTCTGGCTGCTCGCTGAATGGAATTTACGCCGTAGTCGCAAACCTTGTGCCAGTCAGATTTTTTGAGTGTCGTGATTTGAGTACATATCCTTTTTTTGCGGTGAAGGCCGGTATTGCAGTAAAGGATGTGTCCCCCAATCCGGCTTCAAAATAGGCAGCGTACCTACGAACGCTTATGCCATTAGCGCTCTTCTGCACATAAATCCAGCCACCAAAGGCTGCTGCTTTTTCCACAACATGCTGGCCAGTGTGTGGATATTTCATCAGTGCAGGGTACTGCAGAATCGGCGAAGCACTATGGCAGTGGATTTGCAGGCCGTGGCACAGCGCTTGCTATCAGGGTAATCGGACGTCGCTGTTGGCGTCGCTCGACATAGCCCAGGAGTTCACATGCCGATACGCCACATCCCTCAAACCTCGCGACCCGTCTCGTCATCACGTGGTGCCTGGCGGCAAGGGGCGTGGACGCTGCTGACCGGGTTGGCTGTCAGCCTGGCGTTGAACATCGGCATAGCGCAGGCCGAGCCGCAAGCGGGCGGCATCCTGAATCTCGTCGCACAACCCGAGCCGCCATCGTTGATGCACGGCGTCGTCACCCATGTATCCACCCAATACGTCAGCGGTAAGGTACTGCAAGGGCTTTTGACCTTCGACACCAGCCTCCAGCCACAACCGGTACTGGCCAGACACTGGACGATCTCCCCGGACGGCCTCACCTACACCTTCGATTTGCAGGAGGGCGTGCGTTGGCACGACGGTCAGCCTTTTACGGTCGACGACGTATTGTTCAGCTTCCAGACCTTCTACCCGGAACTGGACAAACGTCTGGGCGATATTTTTGCCAGTTATGTGGCCAGCATCGAAGCGCCGACACAGTCTCAAGTGGTCTTCCATTTGAAAAAGCCATTCGCACCGTTGCTGTCCCTGTTGGGCAGCGGTCTGCGTCCGGTTGCGCCCAAACACCTTTATGCCGGTACTGACTTTCGTAACAACCCCTACAACCTGAAACCGGTGGGCACCGGCCCGTTCGTGTTCAAGGAGTGGAAGCGCGGCGCATATATCAAACTGACGAAGAACCCTGATTACTGGAAAAAAGGCCTGCCGTATCTCGACGAGGTGATCTTCCATGTGTTGCCCGATGCATCTTCCCGGGCGGCCGCATTTGAGCGCAACGATGTGCAGGTGCTACGCAGTGGCGATGCTGATTACGCTGACTTGCAGCGCTTGAGCGCATTGCCGGACGTGACGGCCAGCGAGAAAGGCTACGAGCTGTATTCGGGCCTGGCATTTTTGCAGATGAACTTGCGCAAGCCGCCACTGGATAACGTCAAGGTTCGCCAGGCGATTCTCTACGCGTTGAACCGTCCTTTTATCGTCGACAACATTTTCTTCGGCGCAGGCAAGGTTGCGCAGGGGCCGTTCGCTTCGAGTACTCCGTTTCATGACCCTTCTCTGGCTCAGTATTCATTCGATCTGGCCAAGGCCAAGGCACTTATCGCCGAATCCGGCGTGGACGTCAGCAAGACTCGCATTCGCTTGCTCAACGGCGAAAAAGGCGGGGCTTGGGAGCGGTTGGCCGAGTACACCAAACAATCCCTGCAACCGCTGGGTTTCAAGGTCGATGTGGTGACGTCCGATGCGGCGACATGGTTCCAGCGGGTCAGTAACTGGGAGTTCGACCTGACCTACAACTTCATCTTTCAGATTGGCGATCCGTACCTGGTGACTTCGTACCTGTACCGCTCCGAGAACATCAACAAGACTTCGCCGTTCTCCAATGTTGGTGGTTACAACAATCCGGTGGCGGATGAGCAGTGGAAGAAAGTCGCCGACCTAACCGAGGGCGCCGAGCGCACCAAGACCTACAGCGAACTGGAGAATGTGCTCAACCACGACCTGCCGTTGGCGCCGATCTTCGAAATGCGTTTCCCGACGCTGTACCACTCGCAGGTGAAAAATCTGTTGCAGACCGCCACCAGTCTCAACGAAAGCTATGACAGCGTTTATCTGGAGCGTCCGGCGCCATGAACTGGCTGCTTTATCTGGGCTGGCGTTTGGGCCGGGCGTTGGTCGTGATCGTCGGGGTGCTGGTGCTGAGCTTCCTGCTGATTCGCATGGCTCCCGGCGATCCTGCGCTGTTGATGGCGGGCGAGGCGGGAATCGACGATGCGCGGTACATCGAACAACTGCGTCACAGCATGGGGCTGGATCAACCACTGGCGCAGCAGTTGTTCAATTACCTCACGCAGGTCGCGCAACTGGATCTGGGCTATTCCTATCGCAACCAGACCAGTGTCTGGTCGCTGATTGCCGAGCGCTTGCCCGCGACATTGTTGCTGATGGGCTCGGCATTCCTGTTCTCGTCGCTGGTCGGGGTTGCATTGGGAATCGTCGCTGCGCGAAGTCGATCACGGCGTGCCTGGCTGGACAAATTGATCACTCACGCCGCATTGGTGTTGTACGCGACGCCGTCGTTCTGGCTGGCATTGCTGCTGATTTTGCTGTTTTCGGTTCTGCTCGAATGGTTGCCTGCATTCGGCATGGCGTCGGTGGGGCAGGAGCTGCATGGCCGGGCGTGGATCAGTGATTATGCTGCGCATCTGCTGTTGCCGTGCCTGTCCTTGAGCTTTCTGTTTCTTGCGTTGTACGTACACCTGACCCGCGCCGCGATGCTGGAGGCCATGGCCCAGGAGTTTGTCAAAACGGCTCGTGCCAAGGGCCTGCATCCACGTCGTATTTTGTATGGGCACGTGCTGCGTAACGCTTTGCTGCCGGTCATTACTTTTGCAGGTCTGCAGTTAGGGCAATTGGCGAGCGGCGCATTATTGATCGAAGTGGTTTATGCCTGGCCGGGGATCGGCAGGCTGCTCTACGACGCGCTCGGTCAGCGTGATTACGCATTGCTACTGGGCGTGTTTCTGGTGATTTCTGTATTGGTGGTGGGCTTCAACTTGGTGACTGACCTGATATGCCGCTGGCTCGATCCGCGCATTGGTAGGGGAGGTTCGCGCTGATGATCCGCTTTCCGGTTTTACAACGCTTTGTGACGCAACCTGGCGCGTTGTTCAGCAGCTTGTTTTTGCTCGCATTGGCAGTGCTTGCGTTGACCGCGCCCTGGCTGGGGATTGAGTCCCCCTGGGCAATGACTGCCAAACCGTTGCTTGCTCCGTTTACCGTTGCCGAGCATTGGCTGGGCAGTGACATGCTGGGCCGGGACATCGCCAGTGGCATGTTATACGGCGCTCGTATGTCCCTGGCTGTTGCCGCACTGGCCAGTCTGGCCACTTTGCTGGTGGGTTTGAGCATCGGGGCGCTGGCAGGTTACGTCGGTGGCTGGCTGGACGAGCTCTTGATGCGCATCGCTGAGTTTTTTCAGATCGTCCCCCAGTTGGTGTTGGCAGTGATTCTTGTGTCTGTACTGGAGCCGTCGCTGTGGTCGGTGGTGCTCGGTATCGCACTGGTGGCCTGGCCTCCAGTGGCACGGCTGATTCGTAGCGAAGTGCTCAGCTTGCGTCAGCGGGAGTTCGTGCTGGCGGCGCAAGTGCTCGGTCAGCGCCCGCTGGCGATCATCCTCACGCAGATCCTGCCCAATGCACTTTCGCCGTTGCTGGTGACCATGACTTTTGTCATGGCCACCGCGATTCTGACCGAAGCGGCCCTGGCATTCCTCGGATTGGGCGACCCGGAAGCCATGAGCTGGGGATACATGATCAACGCATCGCGCAATATGCTGCGGCAGGCGTGGTGGATGAGTCTGTTGCCTGGACTGGCGATCATGTTTTGCGTATTGGCCGTCAATCGTATCGGCGAAGGCTTGCGGATCGCGTTCGAGCCGCCAAGGCGTAACGAGGTGAACTCATGAGCCAGCCGTTGCTGAGTATTTCCGGCTTGCGTATTCCGTTGCCTGCTGATGCTGACCGCAGCCATGCGCTCTATGACCTGTCCCTGCAGATTGAGCCGGGCGAATGCCTTTGTGTGGTGGGTGAGTCTGGCTCCGGCAAGTCAATGCTCGCCAACGCGATCCTCCGTCTGCTGCCTGAGCAACTGAATCCTGAGGCGGGTAGTCTGTTGTTTCAGGGGCGCGAGCTAGCGGAGCTGAACGAGGAGGCCATGCGTGAGTTACGTGGGCGCGGCATCAGCATGGTGTTTCAGGAACCGATGAGCGCGCTCAATCCACTGCTCAGCATTGGTCGGCAGATTGATGAAACCCTTGCCGCTCATGGCGTGCAATCGCGCAGAACGCGCCGCAGCAGGGTGGTTGAGCTGCTTGGCTATGTCGGGTTGCCTGACCCGCAGGCATTGCAGCATGCCTACCCGTTCCAGCTGTCCGGGGGGCAGCGCCAGAGAGTTGTGATTGCCATGGCGCTGGCGTTTGATCCGCTGCTATTGATTGCCGATGAGCCGACCTCGGCGCTGGACGTCACGACTCAAGCTCAGGTCCTTGAGTTGCTCAGGCGTATTCAGCGTGAGAAGGGCATGGCCGTGTTGTTCATTACCCATGACTTTGCGGTGGTTGAGGCTATCGCTGATCGGGTGCTGGTGCTGGAAAAAGGCCATTCGATTGAGCAGGGTGATGTCACTCAGGTATTGCAGGCACCTCGGCAGACTTACACCCGTCGACTCATTGAAGCGGTGTCGGCCAAGGCTGCTCATGCGCGCAGCTATGACGCCGCTGCCGACGTCGTCTTGAGCGCAGCGGGTGTCAGTAAGTCATTCAGCCGTTCTAAGGGTTGGTTTCGGCGTCAGCAGAATCAGGCGTTGCTCGACGTCAACTTGCAATTGCGCGAAGGTGAAACCCTGGGGATCGTGGGTGAGTCCGGTTCTGGAAAGTCGACGCTGGGGCGTAATCTGATTCGCCTGCTTAGTCCTGATTCAGGTGATATTCAATGGTACGGGCAAACCGTTACCAGATTGTCCACCGCTCGACTGCGTCCATTACGCAGCGATATTCAGATGATTTTTCAGGATCCGTTCGCATCCCTGAACCCACGTCAGCGAGTCGGGGACATCATCATGACCGGGCCGCTGGCTCATGGTGTCGGCACCGAGCAAGCCAGGCTGATCGCGTTGCAGATGCTTGAACTGGTGGGCTTGCCTGACAGTGCATTCGAGCGCTACCCGCAAGCGTTTTCCGGCGGTCAGCGCCAGCGCATCGGCATCGCTCGGGCGCTGGCAGTGCAACCAAAAATCCTGATTGCCGATGAGTGCGTTTCCGCCCTCGATGCACTGATTCAAGTGCAGATTCTCGAACTGCTCGAAGACCTGCAGCGACGCCTTAAGCTGAGCCTGATTTTCATCACTCACGACCTGCGCGTCGCCGCACGAATTTGCGACCGCATTGCCGTGATGCATCGGGGCAAGGTCGTCGAGACCGGGTCAGTGGCAGCGGTATTCACTTCACCTGTTCATCCTTACACGCAGGCCTTGCTCAAGGCGTTGCCCGGGGCGGCGCTTACGCCCGAGGACGTTGAACCCGACAGAGTTTGTTCATGACCCACACTTCAAGGCAGATGAGCCTGAATGCATTTCTCATGGCCACCGGTCATCACATTGCGGCCTGGCGCTTGCCCCAGGCTCAGGCTGATGGCGGCCTGAGCCTGGAACACTACCAACACCTGGCCCAGACGGCCGAGCGCGGTTGTTTCGATGCCGTGTTTTTGTCGGACACATTGGCAATGCTGCCCGGTGAGCTACCTGCCTTGAGCCGTATGGCCCGCACCGAGCACTTCGAACCGCTGACATTGTTGGGCGCATTGGCAGCTGTGACTCGCAACATCGGCCTGATTGCCACGGTGACTTCGTCCTACAACAGTGTGCAGACCGTGGCGCACAGTTTTGCTTCCCTGCATCGCCTGAGTGGCGGGCGAACAGGCTGGAATCTGGTGACGTCGAGTAATGTTCAGGAAGCCCCCAATTTTGGTCGCGACCAGCATTTTGAACATGCTCAGCGCTATCAGAAGGCGGCCGGCTTTCTGGAGTCGGTTCGCGCCGTCTGGCGACAGCAAGGCGTCGCCCCGGTGCAGGTGTTGGCCGGGGCCTCCGACGTGGGCCGTGAGTTTGCCGCCGCGCATGCTGAAGTACTGTTCACCGCCCAACCGGACCTGTCTTGCGCGCAAGCGCTATATGCCGATATCAAACGTCGGATGGCCAGACTTGGCCGCGACCCGGACAGCCTGAAAGTGATGCCGGGCATCCTGCCGGTGATTGGTAGCAGCCAGGCCCACGCAGAGGATTTGTATCAGCAGTTGCAGGCACTGGTGGAGCCTGAGGTCGGATTGTCACTGCTGTCTGATATCGCTGGTGGTGCTGACCTGTCCAGCGTGCCCCTGGATGGACCATTGCCAGACTTGCCGCCAACCAACTCGGGCGTCAGCCGTCAGCACCTGTTGCGTGAAGTCGCACAGAAAGAAGGCCTGAGCATTCGTCAGTTGTATTTGCGGATGGCCGCTGCCCGCGGGCATCGCGTGGTGGTCGGCACTGCGGCATCGGTTGCCGACGAACTGGAAGAGTGGTTCACAGGGCGCGCGGCGGACGGGTTCAACGTCATGCCGGCGTTTTTACCGGGCGGCCTTGAGGATTTTGTCGATGGAGTTATTCCTGAGTTGCAGCGCAGGGAGTTGTTTCGTCGTGAGTACGCCGGTCATACCTTGCGCGAGCATCTGCAGTTGAAAGCAAGCGACCTGTTCAATGGAGAGAAAGTGTATGCATGAGGCCGGGAACAGCATTGCCCGAAATACAGTAGCAGGGGAGCGCGTGGAAATTCGGCCGGGGCGCTTCATTGATATAGCGCGCCACACCGGTACGCGGAACGAAAACCGGGTGGTGTTTTTCTGCCACGGCAGCGGCGGTAACAAGGACCAATGGCGTAACCAGTGGCGAGCATTGGCCGCGCAAGGCTACAACTTGTTGGCCTGGGACATGCTGGGCCATGGCGCCAGCGCCAAGCCAGAGCAGTCGGCGGCCTACGCCTGGGAGGAACTGGTCGAGGATTATCTCGAGGTGTTGCGTCGTTATAAGGGCGAACGCAATGTTCTGGTCGGCCATTCGTTCGGCACCGGTTTGACCCTCAGTGCCTTGGCCCGGCTGGAGCGCCAGGACAGCGCGTCCACTGTCGAGAGTGTTTTGTTGCTGGGCTCTATGCTGCTTCGCCCTGAAGCCAAAAACCCGGTGCTGTCCTTGCCTGCGTGGCTATTGGAGATACTACGCCCTTGGCTTTCCAAAGGATTCAGGACGCGAGCCTGGCATGCCCAGGCCGATCAGGCGTTGGTGGCCTATGAAGAAAAACTCACCGAGAGCAATCCGCTTTACGTGTTCAAGGCGCTAATGAGTCAAGCACGCTGGCCGGAGCTGGTCGAGCTGGACAGTATCAAGGTGGCCGTCCACGTCATGGCGGGTGACAGCGATGGCTTGACCCCGGCTGCAGGCGGTGAAGCGCTCTTCCAGCGTCTGCCGAATGCCAGTTTCGAATTGCTCAATCAATGCGGTCATCAGTTGATGCTGGAAAAGCCACGGCACGTACTCAACGCGTTAACGCGGCTATTGGACGGCCAGGCACCGGTACCCAATAGTTAACGGACTTCGTGCTGCTTGCGATAGGCACCGGGTTGGACGCCGATAGTCTTGTTGAACGCTCGAGTAAATGCGGCGGTGGATTGATAACCCACTGCCGTCGCAACGTGCTCTACGGTTTTATTGGCCTGTAGATAACGGCACGCATGGCGCATGCGCAGCATCAGTAGAACCTGCCCCGGCGACTGGCCTGCCAATTCATTGAAACGCTTGAAAAACGCCGAGCGAGACAAACCGGTGCAGGCCGCCATGCTTTCCAGGCCCCAAGGCTGTTCCGGGTGCTCGATCATCTTTGCCAGCAGCCCGGCAAACAACGGGTTTTTTGCCAGCGCCACCAGGCCGCGCAAGGCCTCATTGTCAGCCACGTGCTGACGCAGGACATATAAAAACAGCAGATGACTGAGCCGCTCAAGAATGGAAGAGGAGGGCGCTGGCTGGCGGTCGCACTCCAGCAGAATCAATTGGAACAGGCTGCGTGCCGCATCGGATGATGGCTCGTCTGCACGCAGGATCAACCAGTCGGGCAGCGCTTCGATCAGCAGCGTTGACAAGCCGGGCTGGAAATGGAAAAAGCCGCAGACCAGACCGACCCCTTCGGTGGCCTGACTGTCCAGTGCCTGCATCTCGATCCGTGGCTGGCTACGCGCAAGTTCAGGCTGCGCTTCACTCGACAGTCGATAGTCAAGGTCTCGTAGCAGGAACACTGCATCGCCACTGTTGAGCCGTTGTGCCTGTTCTTCGCCATCAATGTGCAACCAGCAATGTCCTTGCACCACCAGATGAAAGCTGGCTCGCGCCATACCGTGAGTGCTGGCGTGCCAGCCACCGCAATAGCGACCCACGTGGAAGAGGCTGGCGTCCAACTCCAGGCTTTCTAATAACCAATCGATAAGGGGGCTTGAAGAAATCATCTAAGGGAAACACTCAGGAGCAAGTAATTGCGACTTTAGAATATGGATCGGAATTCTTATAACCAACAGACTTGGACCCATCTTGTATCAAGGAGTCCACTCCATGTCTCGTGTCACTGTTCACTCCATACAAAGCGCCCCTGAGGCAGCCAAGGGCTTTCTGGAAAAAGCTCAGGCGACCTCCGGGTTCATCCCCAATCTTCTCGGGGTGCTGGCTAACGCGCCAGCGGCGCTGGAAACCTATCTCACCGTATCGGCACTCAACGGCAAGGCTGAGCTAAGTCTGGCTGAAAGGGAAGTCGTGCAGTTGATTGCGGCGACCACCCATGAATGCAGTTTTTGCGTCGCCGGGCATACGTCCGTGGCGCTCAACAAGGCTCGACTGCCACAGCCCGTGGTCGATGCGCTACGCGAGGGCCAGGCGCTGCCCGAGGAAAAACTCGAAGTATTAGCCGCGTTTACCCGTGCCGTGATCGCGACCCGGGGCAATGTCAGCGATACGGACTATGCGACGTTTCTGAAAGCAGGTTACGCGGAGGGCCACGCATTGGAGGTGATCCTCGGCGTGAGCCTGGCGACCTTGTGCAACTTCGCCAATGTCTTTGCCAGGACGCCGCTCAATCCTGAACTGGCGCCTTACCAATGGCAGGGACCAGGCCATTAATACACCGCACGGGAGAACCATCATGCTCAACTCCGAATCAAGCCAATGGCTGGATGCTCATGCTAATGCGCTTGACCTTGGCAGTCACGATCCTGAGCAGGTACTGGCGCAACTGGTTGCTGCGCAGGTGCTAGGCGTTGGCATCCCGAGCGAACAGGGCGGCAGCGGCGGTGATGTTGCGGATGCCGTCGAAGCGGTTGCACACGTGGCGGGCCACTCACTGGCCGCCGCGTTCGTGTTATGGGGCCAGCGGGCATTTATCGAATATTTGCTGTACAGCCCTAACACGGCATTGCGTCAGCGGTTGCTGCCGGATTTGCTCAGTGGTCAGTTGGCGGGTGCGACAGGGTTATCCAACGCGATGAAGTTCCTCTCGGGCATTGAGTCATTACAGATCAGTGCTCAGCCACACGCTGATGGCTGGTCGCTAAATGGCCGGCTGCACTGGGTGACGAACCTGCGCAAAAGTGGTTTTGTGGTCGCCGCGGCCATTGAGCACGAGCAGGGCGGCAAGCCGTTTATTCTCGCAATCCCACAGGTTGCCGAGGGCTTGCAGCGCACTGATGACCTGCAGTTGATGGGCCTGCAATCGAGCAACACCGCCGCACTGCAACTCAAGGACGTGCAACTGAACGCCGACTGGTTGCTGCACGAAGATGCCCGGCAGTTTCTGCCAGCAGTACGTCCGGCGTTTCTCGGGTTGCAATGCGGCATGTCGATCGGGCTAGCACGGCGCGCCTTCAAGGAGGTCGACAATCATTTACAGGGTTCGCGTTCAGTCCTGCGTGGTGAGCTGGAGGAGCACACGCTCCATTTACAAAACACCGTGGATGAACTCAAGCGTGGGCTGCTGGAGGGCCGCTTCCTGACTCAACCGGCGGCACTGTTTCGTCTGCGTATTGCCTTGGCCGAGTCGGCCGCGAGCGCGGTACAGCTGGAGCTCCAGGCCAGTGGCGGCAAAGCCTTTCTATGTGAATACGGCAGCCATTTCGCGCGGCGCTGGCGCGAGTCAGCGTTCCTGCCAATCGTCACGCCGAGTCTGGTGCAGCTACGTGCCGAGCTTCGTCGCCACGCCGCGGAAGACGCAGCATGAGTCGGCTGTTGCTGGAGGCGTCGGGTATCGGCCTTGGCTATGCCCGTGATGACGGCTGGCAAAGCGTGCTGGAAAATTTTGACCTGAAATTGGCCAAGGGCGAGGTCGTATCCATTCTCGGCCCCAGCGGCGTCGGCAAGTCGAGTCTGCTGCGCGTGTTGGCAGGCCTGCAGACGGCCCGAGAAGGCAGTGTCAGCTTGCTGGGTGAACCTTTGAATGGCCCACATCCCAGGGTGGCCGTTGCCTTTCAGGATCCGAGTCTGCTGCCTTGGCTGACGCTGGAAAAGAACGTGGCGTTCGGACTCGATTTTGCTCGCCAACCGCACCTGACTGACGTCGAGCGCGAGGCCCGTATCACTCAGGCGATCACAGAGGTGGGGCTGGACCATGCACGCCACTATCACCCGGCGCAACTGTCGGGTGGTATGGCCCAACGTACGGCTCTGGCCCGTTGCCTGGCGCGCCAGCCACAGGTGTTGCTGCTGGATGAGCCGTTCGGTGCGCTGGATGAAGTGACCCGTACGGACATGCAACAACTGTTGCTAAAAGTAATTGCGCGGCATGACACCGCAGCGTTGCTGATTACCCACGACATTGATGAAGCCTTGCTGCTCTCCGATCGAATCCTGCTACTGGGCAACACCCCGGCGCGGACGTTAGGCGAGTGGCGCATTGATCTGCCTCAGCCCCGGGCCGAGCTGGTCGAAGAACTGGGCACACTGCGTATCGATATACTCAAAACCCTTCGGCGGGCGAGCCGCAATTCAAACAACAACCTTAAATCGCTCGACTCACCGGAGAATGGCCATGTGCCTGGACGACTTCAATCATACCCGTCGTGACTTCCTGAAACTCAGCGCCATGCTGACCGCGGCGGGCGCATTACCCTTGCTCAACAGCCTGCAGGCAAGGGCTGCAGCTGAACCTGATGCTCCGGTGCGAATCGGTTACCTGCCCATCACCGACGCGACGCCATTACTGGTGGCTCACAACAACGGTTTGTTCGAGGCGCAGGGCATCGAGGCAGAACGACCGGTATTGCTGCGAAGCTGGGCGCAGGTCATCGAGGCGTTTATCTCCGGGCAGGTCAACGTCATTCATTTGCTGTCACCCATGACTGTCTGGGCGCGTTACGCCAGCAAGGTGCCAGCCAAGGTGGTCGCTTGGAACCACGTCGGCGGCTCGGGCCTGACCGTTGCGCCCCACATCCACGACGTCAAACAACTGGGCGGCCAGACGGTGGCGATCCCGTTCTGGTACTCGGTACACAACGTTGTACTGCAAGGGCTGTTGCGTGATAACGGCCTGGTGCCGGTCAGCAAGTCAGGTGGTGCGGCACTGGGGGCCAATGAGGTCAACCTGATTGTGCTGCCTCCTTCAGACATGCCTCCGGCACTGGCCAGTAAGCGGATTGCGGGCTACATCGTCGCTGAACCTTTCAACGCCCTGGCCGAAGACCTCAAGGTCGGACGTATTCAGCGCTTCACAGGTGACCTGTGGCGCAACCATGCCTGCTGTGTGGTGTTCATGCACGAGCATGATTTGAACAACCGTCCCGAGTGGTCCCAGAAGGTGGTCAACGCCATCGTGCAGGCTCAGGTCTGGACTCGCGACAATCGCGCCGAGGCGGCAAAGCTGCTTTCCAAAGATGGTCAGAATCGCTACACACCGCATGCCCAATCGGTGCTTGATCGGGTCTTGGCGCCTCAAGCCACTGAGCGTCAAGGCTACCTGGCCAGCGGCGCCATCCAGCATTCCAAGTGGGACGAGCATCGGATCGACTTTCAGCCGTACCCGTTTCCTAGTTACACCGAAGCACTGGTGCGCCGTCTGAAAGACACGTTGATCGAGGGCGACAAAGGCTTCCTTACCGACCTGGATCCGGCGTATGCCGCCCGCGACCTGGTGGATGATCGCTTTGTGCGCAACAGTATTGCGGCTGTGGGCGGCCTGAAGACCTTCGGGCTCGGGGACAGCTTTGAGCGCACTGAGGAGTTCGGCATTTGACGACGACCCGAAATTCCGCAGCCGGGCACATTGTGCTCGGCATTGTCGGGCTGCTTTGTCTGTTGCTCTTTTGGTGGGCAGGCATCCAGTTGTTTGGCGAAACGGACGGCTTGTCAGGGCGTTTTTCTCCTCAAGCGACTTTTGTCAGCCTGTGGGAGTTGCTGGGGCGGTCTGAGCTCTACGAGCACGTGCTGATCAGCCTGAAACGGATTGTCGTCGGCCTGTCGCTGGCGCTGCTGATCGGCGTTCCCCTGGGGTTATTGATTGGCAGCTCGCGCAATCTTGAGGC
Source organism: Pseudomonas caspiana (assembly GCF_040224095.2). Lineage (NCBI taxonomy): Bacteria > Pseudomonadati > Pseudomonadota > Gammaproteobacteria > Pseudomonadales > Pseudomonadaceae > Pseudomonas > Pseudomonas caspiana. The sequence goes on from NZ_CP167995.1 coordinate 2,358,664, forward strand.
CGCGACCACGCCAGCCTTTCAACTGTTGCGCATGATCTCGCCTTTGTCGTGGATGCCAGTGGTGGTGATGCTCATGGGCGTCGGTGATCAGCCGATCTATTTTCTGCTGACTTTCGCTGCCGTCTGGCCGATCTTGCTCAATACCGTGGCCGGGGTCAGGCAGCTTGATCCGCGTTGGCTCCAGTTGAGCCGCAGCCTGAGTGCAACGCGCTGGGAGACCCTGAGCAAGGTCGTCGTGCCAGGCATTGTCGGTCATGTGCTGACTGGTACACGTCTGTCGATCGGCATTCTCTGGGTCGTGCTGGTGCCGTGCGAAATGCTTGGGGTCAGCGCCGGGTTGGGCTACTTCATACTCGATACCCGTGATCGGCTGGCGTATTCGGAATTGATGGCGATGGTGCTGGTGATTGGTTTTCTGGGGTATTTACTTGACGCGTTAGCCAGAAATCTACATCGACGCTGGGCTCATTGACGGAATACTGGCGTGCGAGGCTGCTTTTCTGCACGCTGGTTAGAACGTTTATTGCAGCCTTCGGCAGCTACAGGTCCAATGTATGCTTCGCGCAGTATGTCGAGGACACAATGCGTGTTCTTACAGAAATATCAGCCAGCCTCAGACACCGTGTGATGCGCCTCGCCCATTGATCGTCTAGCATGCGGTCCCGAAAACAATGAGCACATCCATGCAGAAGTTGCTGAACGAGATACTCGACGAAGTACGTCCGTTGATTGGAATGGGCAAAGTTGCCAACTACATTCCGGCGCTGGGCGAGGTCCCTGCGAATCAATTGGGCATTGCCGTATATGGCAACGACGGTGAGCTGTATTGCGCGGGCGATGCCGAGACGCGTTTCTCTATCCAGAGTATCTCCAAGGTCTTCAGTCTGGTGCAGGCCATCGGGCATTCCGGGGAGGATATCTGGCAGCGTCTGGGTCATGAACCGTCAGGTCAACCGTTCAACTCGCTGGTGCAACTGGAGTTCGAGCGCGGCAAACCGCGTAACCCGTTCATCAATGCCGGGGCCCTGGTGATCTGTGATATCAACCAGTCGCGCTTCGCCGCGCCGGCATTGTCGATGCGCGACTTTGTGCGTCGATTGTGTGGCAATCCGGAGATTATTTCCGACTCGAAAGTAGCGGATTCGGAATACCAGCACCGTTCACGCAATGCAGCCGCTGCCTATCTGATGAAGTCGTTCGACAATTTCCATGGCGAGGTTGAGGCGGTCCTGCGCAGCTATTTCCATCACTGCGCCTTGAGCATGAGCTGCGTCGACCTGGCCCGTGCCTTTGGCTTTCTTGCCAATCAGGGCTATTGCGTACACAGCGGCGAGCAAATCCTCAGCGCACGGCAGACCAAGCAACTCAACTCGATCATGGCCACGAGTGGCCTGTACGACGAAGCGGGCAATTTCGCCTATCGAGTCGGCTTGCCCGGCAAGAGTGGGGTCGGCGGCGGTATCGTCGCTGTGGTGCCGGGGCGTTTCACGGTGTGCGTATGGTCGCCTGAGCTCAATGCCGCAGGCAATTCGCTGGCGGGCATGGCTGCTCTGGAAAAACTCAGTTCGCGGATTGAATGGTCGGTGTTCTGACCGCGGATTGACCGCCATTCAGGAAAACTCCGAGCATTCACGCTTCTGCGCGGGTCTATTGAATTCGAATCAGCTGCCATGCGGTTGATTCAAATTTCACTAGAGCCAGGGGAAGCATGCTTTTGAATCGATCAATGCTGCCGGTTTTCGGGTTTTCGCTCCGTGTTCCAGACGTACTCAAGCCACTGCTGATTGTGTTTGGCGGTCTGCTGCTTGCTGCCTGCGGCACACAACGCAGCCAGCAGGCACCTGAGCTGACGCCGGGCCAGGTACGCGCGCAGATCGTGCGGCTGATGCCCGCCAAAACGCCTGATCGGGAGGGCTGGGCCGCTGATATTCAGACTGCTTTTGCAGCGCAGGAACTGGAGCCCAGCACCGAAAACCTGTGTTCCGTATTGGCAGTGACCGAGCAGGAATCCACTTATCAAGTCGACCCGGCTGTCCCGGGAATGGCCAGAATTGCTCGCGGCGAAATAGATCGTCGTGCCGCCCGGCTGCACATCCCTCAGGTGCTCATCAACCGCGCTTTGAAGATCCGCTCGCCCAACGGTAAAACCTATGCAGCGCGACTTGACGCGGCGCGTACGGAGAAGGACCTCAGTGCGATCTTTGATGACTTCATTGGCATGGTACCCATGGGCCAGACTCTGTTCGGCAGTCTCAATCCGGTGCACACCGGCGGACCGATGCAAGTCAGCATCGCCTTCGCCGAGAAACAGGCCAAGGGTTATCCGTATCCGATAGACGGGACCATTCGCCGGGAAGTGTTCAGTCGACGTGGCGGCATGTATTTCGGGATCGCGCATTTGCTCGGTTACCCCGCAGATTATCCGCAGTCGCTTTACCGTTTCGCGGATTTCAATGCCGGCTGGTACGCCAGTCGCAATGCTGCCTTTCAAAGTGCGGTCAGCCGTGCCACGGGCATCAAGCTGGCGCTGGACGGTGACCTGATCCGCTATGACTCGACGTCGCCGGGCGCGACCGAGTTGGCGATTCGCACATTGGGCAAGCGTCTGGACATGAGCAACTCGGCGATTTTCAGCCAGCTCAAACAGGGTGACACGCTGGATTTCCAGGAGACCGAAGTTTACGAGCGGGTCTTCGAGCTGGCTGAGCAGGCCGCAGGCAAACCCCTGCCTCGGGCTATCTTGCCGGGGATTACCCTGCAAAGCCCCAAGATCACTCGGGACTTGACTACCGCGTGGTTCGCCGAGCGGGTTGATGATCGACGTGAGCGTTGCGTGCAGCGGGCCGGGCGCTAGGTTTGTTCTTGCCAACTGACGTCGGTTAATCCCGAGCGTTCGGCGTGATGCTTGAGCACGACGATTTCCTCGGGAGGCGGTGTCAGATCATGCATTACGCCAATGCCTGCGTGCAGGCAAGCGTAGTACCAGGCATCGCTGTCGGTCATTTGTGAGTCAGTTTGTACGAACAGTTTCATTTGCCCGTGGATTCGGTAGCGGATCTCGAAATGTCGGCGGATTGCCATAGGTCGCTCCAAGTGTGGTAGCGCTATGACACTAGTGGCGTTCTGATAGTTCAGTTGCCTTGGCTTAGCTTTTCCAGCGTCGATGGATCATGGCGGCCATCAAAGAATGTATCGAGTACGCCCTGAAATAATTTGCGCTCAGGCGCGGCGGTGGCAAACAGGGTCATGCTGGAGTGCAGTTTCATGTCGTCCGGTGAACCGAATATCTGTCGTGCCGTCCACTGCAATTGCGGCTCGATTATTTTCGAGCATTGCTCAAGCCGTGGCCCAAGAAGCGGATGCGCAAGATAAGCCAAGGCTTCGTCCAGGCAGGTAATCGCATAGCGGCGGGCCATTTCGCTATGGCCCAGACCGCTGATCTGCGGAAACACGAACCACATCCAGTGGCTGTGTTTGCGACCGGCACGCAGTTCACTGAGTACCTGATTGAATACCGGCGCCTGGGCGTCGACGAAACGCTGCAAATCGTAGGTGTCTTCCATGTCACAGGTCCTCAGGGCTTATGATGTGAGCTTAGCCGGTTGCACAGTTAACATCTTTTGTAGGGACTGCCGCAGGCTGCGATGAGCAGTGTGTCAGCATGAATGCCTTCGCAGCCTTCGGCAGCTTCTACGGTTTTACGATCCTGCATCTTCAAGAGTCCCCCCGCGCATGCCCGTTGTCAGTCGCTTCACCGCTTTTCTCGATCAGGCACGCCGTGCCATGGGGTTGGTCTGGACCACGTCCCGAGGTTTGTCGATCGGCTTGATTATCGCCACGTTGATGGCGGGCGTGCTGCCAGCCCTGGCCGCGTGGCTCGGCCAGCGTATCGTCGATGCGGTGGTTGCCGCCATGCAATTGCACGCCTCAGCGGGTGAGGCGCCATTGTGGCCGGTGTTGCGTTACGTGTTGCTGGAGGCCGGTGTCCTGGCGCTGCTGGCCGGGACTCAACGGGCGTTGTCCGTTCAGCAATCGCTGCTGCGCGTACAGCTGGGGCAGAAGGTCAATACGCTGATTCTGGAGAAAGCCCAGACCCTGTCGCTGATCCAGTTCGAAGACTCCGAGTTCTACGACAAGCTGGTGCGGGTCCGTCGCGAGGCGTCGACCCGGCCTTTGGCGCTGGTGACTAAATCCCTCGGGCTGGTCCAGAATCTGATTTCCCTGATCAGCTTCGGCATTTTGCTGGTGCATTTTTCGCCGTGGGCGTTGTTGATTCTGGTGATCGGTGCGTTGCCGGTGTTCTTCGCCGAGGCGCATTTTTCCGGCGATGCATTCCGGCTGTTCACCCGCCGAGCCCCGGAAAGCCGTCAGCAGAATTACATCGAAACGCTCTTATCCCATGAAACCTACATCAAGGAGGTCAAGCTGTTTGGCTTCGGCCCGTTGCTGATGCAGCGTTATCGCGACACTTTCCAGCGGCTTTATGCCGAAGACCGGCGGCTGACTTTACGTCGCGATGGCTGGGGTTTCCTGCTCGGTCTGCTGGGCACCAGTGCGTTCTATCTGGCCTATGCGTGGATTGTGATCGACGCTGTGCACGGGCGGATCACACTGGGGCAGATGACCATGTACCTGGTGCTGTTCAAGCAGGGGCAAAGTGCGGTCAGCAGTAGCCTGAGTGCAATCAGCGGGCTGTACGAAGATGGTTTGTACCTGGCCGATCTGTACGATTACCTCGGGCAGCCTGTGCCAGTAGCGACCGGTCATCTGACCGAAGGCGTATTGCCCGGCGACGGCCTGCGTTTTGAAAACGTGAGCTTCAGTTATCCCGGCTCCAGCCATGTGACTCTGGAGAACATCGACCTGCATTTGGCTCCAGGTCGCAGCGTGGCGTTGGTCGGTGAAAATGGCTCCGGCAAAACCACCTTGATCAAGCTGCTGACCCGTTTGTATCGGCCCAATCAGGGACGCATTGTGCTTGATGGCAGTGACCTCAATGACTGGGACGAAGATGCATTGCGACGGCGCATCGGGGTGATTTTTCAGGATTACATTCGCTATCAGTTCGTGGTTGGTGAAAACCTGGGTGTGGGTGACATCGATGCGTTTGGCGAAGAAAACCGTTGGCGCGAGGCAGCCGGTCAGGGCATGGCCGCGGAGTTCATCGAGCGGCTGGACAAGGGTTATGCCACGCAACTGGGCAGGTGGTTTGCCGGTGGTCAGGAGTTGTCAGGCGGGCAGTGGCAGAAGATCGCCTTGTCGCGGGCTTACATGCGCCGTAACGCCGACATTCTGATTCTGGACGAGCCGACAGCGGCACTGGATGCGGGGGCGGAGGCTGCGGTATTTGATCACTTCCGCGAGTACGCCAAAGGGCGGATGACGCTGCTGATTTCCCACCGGTTCTCCAGCGTGCGCAACGCCGACCATATCGTGGTGCTGGATAAGGGGAAGGTGCTGGAGCGGGGCGATCATGCCAGCCTGGTGACAGCGGGCGGCCGCTATGCCGAGTTGTTTGATTTGCAGGCGCGAGGGTATCGGTAAGTGATCGGCTCATCAGGTTGATTGCATCTCGCAGAGTTGCGCAAAAAACCTGTGGGAGCGGTGCTTGCCCGCGATAAGGACGACATAGATAACAGGTCAATCGCATATAGCCTTATCGCGAGCAAGCTCTGCTCCCACAAAGGTCTGAGCCAGCAGGCAGAAAAAAGAGTCTGCCACACACTTGGCGCAGGGCATTAACTCATCAAGGCAACGGATCAAACTTCAGTGAGCTCAAGCTCTGCACTTTGTCTTCACGAACCATTTTGTACTCGGTGTTGGGACCGATCCAGCGTTCCCAGATGGCGTCGATTTCGCCAGCGTCATCCATGGCTTTCAGCGATTCGTTGACCTTGGCGAGGAAGGCCGGCTCGTCTTTGCGCATACCGGCACCAATTGGCTCAAGAGCCATCGGTTCTTTGGCGATGGCCAGCTCAACACCGGAAGCCTTGGCCTGATTGACCAGTTTGATCGCGGTCATGGTGTTGGTCACCAGGCCCAATACCTTGTTCTGTTGCAACGCCATGTACGCTGAACCGGTGTCCTGGAAGGTCACGGGTATGGCTTCAGCAATACGAATCGACTGCTCGGAGGTCGAGCCCTTGGTAGAGCTGATGCGCTTGCCCTTGAAGAACGCCTTGTCCTTGTCGGCATTGACCGCGTGAACCACCAGGGTTTCCTTGGCGATGTAGTACGGGTCGCTGAACTGGATCTGGTCGGCGCGGGTCTTGGTGTACGCCAGGTTGGCGAACAGTACGTCGACGCGGCCCATTTTCACTTCCGGAATCCGTGCTTCAACCGACATCGGTTTGAGCTCCAGCTTGACGCCAAGCTTCTTCGCCAGCGCAGTACACAGGTCCACATCCATGCCCACCAGCTCACGGGTTTTCGGATCCGGTGCGGAAAATGGCGGAACATCGGCGTACACGCCGCAGCTCAATGACTGCTTGGCCATGATGTCGCTCAGTTGATCGGCATGGGCGAGGGTAACTGCCAATGGACTCAATGCTACGGCGGCGAACAAGTGCTTGATACGCATGGGTAACTCCAGAAATTCAAGTTGGGTTGAGAGCAGGTCCAGCGGCAGTTTTTGAAAATCAGTGCGCGCGCAGGTCTGAGATGAAGCGCTGCGCGCGTGGGTGTTGGGGGTGGCTGAAAAAGCTTTCCGGGTCGCTTTTTTCGAGGATCTGCCCGGCGTCCATGAACCAGATGGTGTCAGCAACTTCGCGGGCGAAATTCATCTCGTGGGTCACGCACATCATGGTCATGCCGTCTTTGGCCAGGCCTTTCATGACGCTCAGCACTTCGCCGACCATTTCCGGGTCGAGGGCGCTGGTGGGCTCGTCGAATAGCATCACCGGTGGCTCCATGGCCAAGGCGCGGGCAATCGCCACGCGCTGTTGTTGACCACCGGACAGTTGCGCTGGATACGCCCCGGCTTTGTGCGCCAGGCCCACGCGATCCAGTAACTGCATGGCGCGCTGTCTGGCAGCCGAGCCTTTGAGACCAAGGGTTTTGGTGGGTGACAGAATGATGTTGTCCAGCACTGACAGATGCGGAAACAGGTTGAAGCTCTGGAACACAAACCCCACCCGGCTGCGCAGCCGATTGACGTTGGCATCGGTGCCGTTCACGTCCTGGCCGTCGAACAGGATCTGGCCTTCCTGGATGTCTTCCAGGCGGTTGACGGTACGGATCAGTGTCGACTTGCCCGAGCCTGACGGGCCACACAGCACCACCACTTCACCGGTGTTCACTTGAGCCGTCAGGTTGGTCAGGGCCTGGTACTCGCCGTACCACTTGTTGACGTTGGAAAACATGATCATTGGACGCATGAGTCAGCCCTCTTCAATTAATGGGGGTCAGCAAAGGGCTGTCGACGGCGGCAGCAGTTACGGTGCCCTGACGTTTGCGGGCAATACGCCGCTCCAGCCAGTCAGCCAGATGAGTCAGAGCGAAACACAACAGGTAGTAGATGACGGCAAGGATGAAGAACACCTGGAACGGCTTGGTCAGCAACTGGTTGTTGACCTGATTGGCTGCGAAGGTGATTTCCTGAACGTTGATCACGTAACCCAGCGAGGTTTCCTTGATGATCGAAATGAACTGGCTGAGCAGGCTGGGCAGGGCGTTATAAAGGGCCTGAGGCAGAATCACCCAGATTGTGGTGCGCATGTAGCCCATGCCCAGTGCGCGGGACGCTTCGTACTGGCCGCCCGGCAATGCCTGAATGCTGCCGCGAATGATTTCGCACAAGTAAGCACTCTGGTAAATCACCAACGTGCACAGCATGGTGGTGAAGCCGGTGATGTTGTGGCCGATCAGGAGCGGCACCAGAAAGTAGGTCCAGAAGATCACCATCAGCAACGGGATGCCACGCAATACGTAAACCCAGACGGTAGAAAACCAGCGCAGCGGGCCCCAGGGAGAAATTCTCGCCAGCGCCAGCAGCAGGCCGAGCGGGAAGGCGAAGATCAGCGCCAGAATCGCGAGAATCAGCGTCGCTGCCAGACCACCCAGCGGCCCGTGCGGGTATTGGCCTATAAGGAACAGCGTCCAGTTCTGCTGAAGGATCGTGAAGATATCGGACATGCTCGCTTACCTCGCCAGGGCTTTGTTGAATCGCTTGGCCAGCAGGGCGCCAAGACCCATCAGCAGCAGCGAAAAGGCCAGGTACACCACCGAGGCGACCAGAAAGGATTCAAAGGTGCGGAACGTGTAGTTCTCGACTTCGCGAGTGGCGTAGGTCAGCTCCATTACGCCAATGGCCATGGCCAGACTGGTGTTCTTGAACAGCAGTACGGTGTGGTTGATCAGCGATGGCAGGCAGTTGCGTACCCCTTGCGGCAGAATCACGTAGCGCATTGAGCGCACGTAGCCCATGCCCAGCGCCCGTGACGCTTCGGTTTGTCCGGCTGGAATGGCGCGCAGGCCGCTGCGAATGTCTTCGCTGAAGTAGGCGGCCTGACACAGCCCCAGCGCGATGACCGAAAACAGATACTCGGTGTTGAAGCCCGCCAGCCAGACCTGAGTGGAGGTCGACAGCAGTGTTGGAATACCGAAATACCAGAGCATCAATTGCACCAGCGTCGGCACGTTGCGATGGTAGGAAACATACGCCGCCACCAGACCATTGGCGTACTTGTTGCCCGTGAGGCGCACCGTCACCAGAAGCAGTGCGAGCAGCATGGCCAGGCACCAGGCGAACAGCGCCAGTTGCAACGTCATTTCGATGCCCTTGACGATCAGCTCGGCGTACTCGCCTGTGAGGATCGGGGCCAGATCGAAGTCATTCATGGTCAATCCCTATCGCCATTGGTAGGGGCAGAAAAAGTGCCAGGCACTGGCCTGGCCAAAGAGCGCATTGACGGATCAGTCCGTTCTGGTCGCTTGGGCTGGACTCAACCTTGATAGTCTTGCGGGCGGGCCGTGGACAGGCCGCCGGGCACTTGCAGCGTCGGGGTGATTTCCATATGGCCGATGTTCACTGCAACCGGCGCTGCGATCGCGAAGGCGATGGCATTGGCGATGTCGGCAGCCACCGGCAATTCGAAGCCTTCGACGAAGCGTTTGTAGGTTTCTTCGGAGTCGCCATGCACATGGGCAAAGATGTCAGTGGCGACCCGGCCCGGACAGATTTCGGTGACGCGTACACGCTTGCCGAATGCATCGATGCGCAATTGGCGCGAAAGCATGCTGACCGCTGCTTTGGTCGCGTGATAAGTGGAGTTGCCGCCGAAGTTGTAGGCCGCTGCGATGGAGCTGATGTTGATGATGTGGCCGCTGTCGCGTTCGACCATGCCGGGCAGCGCCAGACGCGCCAGATGCAGCACGGCACGCAGGTTGACGTCGATCAGGAAGTCGATGCCTTCGGCGTCTGCCGCGAGAATCGAGCCCGGACGATCAACCCCTGCGTTATTGACCAGAATGTCGAAGCTGTGTTGTTCGAAGAGCGTGGTAAGGGCTGGCAGGTCGGTCACGTCAATGGCGTGGGCGATGCAGCCGGTGCGTGCCGCCAGTTCAGCGAGCTTGTCGGCGCTGCGGGCAATGGCATGAACTTCAATGCCTTCCTGGCACAGGCGCTCAACCACGGCTGCACCGATCCCGGAAGAAGCGCCGGTAACCAGCGCGGTTTTGTAATCGGAAAATGGCATTGCGTGTACCTCTGAATCCATTGGCTCGCCGGTCTGTCCAGCGAACGTTCAATACGGTTGTGTTGCTGATGTATCGACTCTATCCAGCCCCAACCCTGCCGACCAAGACGGAATGGCTGTGAGGCTATAAGCGTCTCTTATGACATAGGGCTCTCGCAAAACGATGGACCTGTATGAGCTGCCGAAGGCTGCGAATTGCGGACCTCCAGGAGTACCGCATCGCAGCCTTCGGCAGCTCCTACAGGTTCATTCAATGCTTGGCGGGCTAATCCATCAACCGGCTGACAGGCACGATCTGCCCACCCGCCGATTCGATTTCAGTGCGCACGGTACGCGCCAGTTCGACGGCACCTGGAGTGTCGCCGTGGAGCAATATCGAGCATGCGCTGACCCTGATCAGCTTGCCGCTGATGCTGGTCACGGTGCCGTCTTCCAGTAACTGGCGAACCCGCTGCAACACCGCGGCGGGTTCCTTGATCACTGAATTGGCAATCTTGCGCGGTACCAGCAGGCATTCGTCGTCATAGGCGCGGTCGGCGAGAAAGGTCGTGGCAACCCGCAGATTGCACTGGCTGGCAGCCGTTTCAATAGCGCGGCTGGTGGACGAACTGATGATTATTTCGGGATCAAATGCTGCGACTGTGCGAATGAGGTGCGCGGCCATTTCGGCATCGGCAGCGACCATGTTGCCCAGCGCGCCATGAAAGCTCATGTGCGTCATGTGATGCCCGGCGACCTGGGCGATAGCGGCCAGCGAACCCAACTGATACGTCACATACGTGCACAGCTCTTTGATCTCGATATTCATCTGCCGGCGGCCAAAACCCACCAGGTCGGGAAAGCCGACGTGAGCCCCCAGATCGATGCCTTTGGCTTTGGCCATCAATGCTGTGTTGTTCATGATCAACGGGTCACCGGCATGGAAACCACAGGCGACGTTGGCCGAGGAAATGATCTCCATCAGCGCTTCGTCTTCGCCCATGCGCCAGGCACCGAAGCCTTCGCCCATGTCGGCATTCAAATCAATCTTCATGGTTGCACCGCTTTGGCGTCGTAAGGTGAAAGGCTGATCAACGGCTGGCCGTAACTAACCGTCGTGCCACTGGCTAACAGGACGCTGGAAACCTGGCCGCTATGCGCGCTGTACACGGGCAGAAGCAGGTTGCCGACGGCCAGAAATGCGATCCGTTGACCCGCCTGAATGTCACCGCCCACCGGCGCGAGCACGATGCCGTCGTCAGGATGCGCATTCAGCCAGCGGCCTACAGCAGTTGCCTTGATCTGAAGTTCGCCCTGCTCAGGTTCGACCTCGGATGTCTCTGCTATAGCCACAGGCTGGCCCGCAACGCCGCGCTTCAAACTCAGTTTGAAACCCGGTTTTTCGATTTCTGCGCCGGACAAACCGGCAGCTTTCAGGTCCGCGACCAATTGGCGAATCTGTTCAATATTCATGCTTCGCTCCTCAGCGCCGGGCCAGATTCTGCAGGGCCACAAGGCGTCGCACTTCAGCCAGATAAGCCTGATTTTGCTCAAGAGCATCCAGCGCCTGGTCATAACTGCATTCGATGAACCGAATCCGGCTGCCAATGGCCGCCTGACCCAGACGCCATAGATCAGCCTCAATCACAGTGCCGAATTTCGGGTAACCGCCGCTGGGCTGGGCATCGCGCATCTGAATGATCGGCTGGCCGCCGTGAGGCACCTGAATCACACCGGGCACGATGCCGTGGGAGCGAACTTCCATGGCCTGCTCGGGCAGGATCGGTGTGCCTTCAAGGCGGAAACCGTAACGGTTGCTCTGTGAGGTGATCTTCCAGTCATCGCTCCAGAACGAGGCACGTGAGTCAGCCTTGAATGCCTGATATTCCGCAGCAGGTAGCACGCGCATGGCGGGTAAACCATCGACGCTCAGGTGCAGCGCGTGAGTCGGGCTCAGTAATCCAAAATCCACAGAACGGGGGAGCAGTCCCGGCGCCGCGGCAGCCAGCTGATCACCTTGCTGCAAGGCTCGACCCTGAAAGCCGCCGAACTCGCCCCGCAGTTGAGTGCTGCGCGAACCCAGCACCATCGGTACGTCTACGCCACCCGCCAGGCAAAGGTAAGCACGGCAGCCGGCAACTGGCTGATTGATTGTCAGCGTCTGACCTTTCAAACCCTGCATTACCCAGTTCGGCGCAAAGCCAACACCATCCAGACTTGAAGGGCAGGCTGCACCCGTTACGGCAAATGCGCAGTCTTCAAGCAGGCGCACTTCGAAGGGGAATACCGGAATCTCGATGGCGGCTGCGTCTTCGGCATTGCCCAGCAGAATATTGCCGGTCGCCACCGCCAGAGTGTCCATCGCGCCAGAAGTACCTACGCCATAGCCAAGGCTGCCAATGCGGCCCAGGTCCTGGACGGTGGCCAGCGCGGTGGCGGATAAAATCTCGATCATCGAATAATCCTCTCGATGCGAAAACGCAAAAGATCGCCCGGCTGCAGCAGCGCCGGAGGGGATTGCTCAGGGTCGAAGAACACCATTTCGGTGCGGCCAATGGTGTTCCATCCGCTTGGCCCGGCAGACGCGGAAACACCGGTCTGTACGCCGCCGATGGACACGGCTCCGGCACCGATGCTCAGCACCGGCACTTTGCGGCGCGGCGTGGCAATGCGCGGATCCATGCCGCCCAGATAGCAATAACCCGGATGGCTGCCCAAGGCATACACCGGGTACAGCGGTTCACTGTGCAGGTGCGCAATGGTTTCAATATCCAGCCCGGTATGGGCGATCACGTCGGCCATGTGCGGACCGAACTCGCCGCCATACACCACCGGCAATTCGATAATCCGGCCCTCAAGCGGCAGCGGCTCGCTGGCTTCCCAGGCTTGCAGCAGCCGCTCGGTCAACGCGCTCAGGTGGCGCGGCGGGACATTGAAAGTCAGCATCAGGTTGTTCATGCCCGGCACCGATTCACGGATTTCCGGCCATTGCGCCGTCACTCGGGCCATGGCCCAGATCCGTTGTTGCGGAGCCAGATCAAGGCTGCCGGGCGCTTCGAAAAGCAGGGCAGTAGTGCCCAACAAGCTGATGGTCGGACTCGTGTCCGGGAGAGCGATGCTCATTGCGGGCTCCGTTGCTTCAACCAGTGCTCAAGGTGATGAATATCGACACCGCCGGTGCAGAACGCAGCGTCGTCGAGGATTTCCCGGTGCAAGGGGATGTTGGTGGAAATGCCTTCGACATACAGCTCGCTAAGCGCCAGGCGCATACGCGCCACGGCTTCTTCCCGGGTTGCGCCGTGGCTGATGACCTTGGCGACCATCGAGTCGTAATAGGGCGGCACGCGATAGCCTGTGGTGACGTGGGAGTCGACTCGCACACCAAAACCACCGGGCACTTCCCAGCGGGTGATCTGCCCCGGTGTCGGCATGAAAGTGAGCGGGTCCTCGGCATTGATCCGGCACTCCAGCGAGTGGCCGTGGGTGACGATATCCGTCTGACTCAATGCCAGACGTTCACCACGGGCCATGCGTATCTGCTGCTGAACGATGTCGATGCCGGTGGTCATTTCGGTGACCGGGTGCTCGACCTGCAAGCGGGTATTCATCTCGATGAAGAAGAACTGCCCGTCTTCGTAGAGAAACTCAAACGTGCCCACGCCGCGATAACCGATCTGCTGACAGGCCTTCACACAGCGTTCGCCCACATGCGCGATCAGCTGTGGATCGATACCCGGAGCGGGAGCTTCTTCAAGGACTTTCTGATGGCGACGCTGCAACGAGCAGTCGCGGCTGCCCAGCCAAACGGCATTGCCGAAGGCATCGCACAGTACCTGGATTTCAACGTGGCGTGGGTGGCCAAGAAACTTTTCGATATACAGCTCGGGATTACCGAAAGCCAGACGGGCTTCTTCCCGGGTCAGAGCGATGGCGTCGAGCAGATCTGCCTCCTGCTGGACCACGCGCATGCCACGGCCACCGCCGCCGCCAGCAGCTTTGACGATCACTGGATAACCAATTTCACGCGCCACGGCGAGGATCGCTTGTGGGTCGCTGGACATGCTTGAGTCCGGCCCAGGAACACAGGGCACACCGGCTTCGCGCATCGCCCGTTTGGCGGCGACCTTGTCACCCATAGTGCGGATGCACTCTGCGCTGGGGCCGATGAATGTCAGACCCGCTGCTTCGATGCGTTCTGCAAAGTCAGCGTTCTCTGAAAGGAAGCCGTAGCCGGGATGTATCGCCTCAGCGCCGCTGACCTGTGCGGCAAAGAGAAGGGCGGCCTGATTCAGGTAGCTGTGAGTCGGCGCAGCGGGGCCAATGCATAAGGCTTCGTCTGCCTGAGTGACATATTGCGCGTGGCGGTCAGCCTCGGAATACACCACCACGGTTTTCAGACCCAGGCCCCGACAGGCGCGCTGAATACGCAGGGCAATTTCGCCACGGTTGGCGATCAGCACTTTATTGAACATTGGGGATACCTAAAGAGTTCGAGTCGGAATCAACCTAGACGGAACAACGCTTGGCCGGATTCGACCTCAGTACCACCGCTTGCCAGGATCGCTTCAACGACTCCGGCGTGTGGAGCTTTGAGCGGGTGGAACATCTTCATCGCCTCCAGGATCGCCAGGGTTTGTCCTGCATCGACGCGGTCGCCGACGTTCACAAAAGGCGCTTCGCCTGCCGCCGGGGTCAGGTGCAACACGCCATACAGGCTTGCCTTGACCTCGTTGTTGCTTGCGACTGGACCGGCCGCCTTGATGGAGCTTTTCGGCGCTGCTTCAGGCGCCTTGGCCGTCAGAACTTTTGCAGGCGTACTCTGCACGGTGCCAATCGCGGCATCCTTGAACAGGCGCAGCGTGCTGTCGCCTTCCGTGAGGCTCAGCTCGATCAGGTCGGACTCGGCCAGCAACTCGATCAGTGCCTTGATGCGTTCTTGATCCATACCCTTGCCTTTACCTTTGCAGCTTGCCGTATTGAATGAAGTTCAATCTAACGAGGGCTGCGCGGGACCGCCAAGACGGTTTGACTGTGGGGTAATAAGGCACGCTTATGACGCTGAAACGGTTTGGGCACGCATCTCTGCGACCAGCTCCAGAAGAATCGCCTTGACCGCTTGAGCAGGAACCGACAAAGGCAAATGGCCCGACAGACACAACGCCAGCGGCGCCTGAATATCCGGCTCGACGATGTGCAGCATGCGCGCCCCAGTGGCGGCGACCAGCACTTTGGCGGCTGATTCGGGAAGGATGGTCGAACCAAAGCGTTCAGCTACCGCCGAGGTCAGGGTCGCCGACGATTCCACTTCGGCGACGACATTGGCGGCCTGGCCGATGCTTACGAAGGCTTCGTCCACCAGTTTGCGCATGATGTTGTAAGGGCGTGGCAGGAGCATCTCCATAGGTGCGAGCTCAGTCAGGGCAATTTCGTCACGTCCATCCAGATGCTCTTCAGCGCTGACCAGATACAGGTTCTCGCGCAGCAGCGGCACGAAGCTCAGGCCGTGTATTTCGCGACCGCCATACAGCACGGCCATGTCCATGCGGCCATTCATGATCAGCTCGCTAAGGGTGGTGCCAAAGTTTTCGTTCAGGTACAGCAAAATCCCTGGATAACGCTCGCGAACCCGACGCAGCAACGGCAGCGACAGCGTCGACGCAGCGGTGCCGGGCGCAAGACCTACCGACACTTGCCCGGACAGGGCGTGGCCGGTGTCGTTGACGTCGCTGATCGCTTGTTCGCACTGGCGCAGGATGTGTTGCGCATGGCCGTACAAGACCTTGCCCGCTTCCGTCGGCGTCACGCCGCGCTTGGTGCGAATCAGCAGTTGCTGATGCAGTTCAGCTTCCAGCGTGGCGAGCTGTTGGCTGAGGGCTGGCTGGGCGATATGCAGGACGTCGGCGGCCTGGGTCAGGCTGCCGATGTCGACGATTTTCACGAAGTACTTCAGGCGACGGAGGTTCAAAAGGAGGGCTCATGGTGGGCTGACATCTGTTGGGTGTTAGCAAAAGCCAGGCCATCGAATGCGACGGGCCTCGAAGGCATAGGTATCTGCATAACTTCTTTATTTGTACACATATCCGTTATTGGGGTAACGGCTGGTATTGGTTGCGCCCTTACGGCGCGTCACTTTCGAAAATCCGGAAGCCGGCCCAGACGAAAGTAACCAAAGCGCTCTTGCCCCACCACTTGGCACCTCGCTGGTGCTCGGTGTACCCGTAATCCGACATTGCTCCGTGGGGCCGCCGCCACCGGCCATCCATGGCCTGAGGCGGCTAAACCGGCATCCCTGCCGCCCCTTCATTTAACAAGAGCCCCCACACAGCAATATCGAATTCCGGCCGGCGTGGTTTAACGGGGCGCTTAAGATCAAAATCAAAAGCAGATCAAAAGCAGAGCGAGAACGGTGGTATCGCCTCGGACCGGTAGGAGCGAACTTGTTCGCGAGATGTCCCGACAGCCAACCCATTCTTCGCCTGACTCACCGCATCGCAGCCTTCGGCAGCTCCTACAGAAGCCCGGAAAATTCGCAAATCAGGTCGGCTGTCAGCCCGCCGCGCTTTTGATTTTGATGTGAGGCGCCCCGTCAAACCACGCTGGCCGAACGCAGATTCTGAGCCGTGGGCAACCCGGCAAGGATGCCGGGTTAGCCGCACCGGGCCATGGATGGCCCATTGCGGCGGCCCACGGTTCAGGATCTGCGTTCGGGTACACCGAGCGACAGCGAGGTGCCGAGTGGTGGGGCACAGACTTTTTGGTTACTTTTGGCTGGGCCGGCTTCCGGGCGTTTGCCAAAAGTGACCCGCCGTAAGGGCGGAACCAATATCAGCCGTAACCAAAACAACGGATATGTACACAAATAAAGACGTTGTGTAGATCCGCATCCCCAAAGGTCCACCCCTAACCTATAAGCCTTTGCTATGACCACGCGCGTTACGCGCAATTTTGCCTGCGCAAAGCACAGTAAAGACTAAGTCGTTCCATTTTGGTGCATAGCTGATCCATGCCCGGTCATAAGCACTTCCTATTAACCCAGAACGAAACTGTCTTATCCGCTCAAGGATGCGGCCTCGTAACGTAGAGCCTCGAATGTCACCTCCGAGGATCACCACCTTGAACGCCTCCCGCATCGCCGCCCGCGTGCAACGCATCAAACCTTCGCCAAGCAGCGCCGCTGCCGACCGTGCCAATGAACTGCGTCGCCAGGGCAAATCGATCATTAATCTGGTCGTCGGCGAGCCCGACTTCGATACGCCAAAGCACATTCGCGAAGCTGCCAGCGCTGCCATCGAAAATGGCGATACCCGCTACACCCTGAACGCGGGCACCCTTGAGTTGCGTCAGGCCATTGCCGCCAAACTGGCCCGTGAAAACAGCCTCGATTACTCGGCGTCGCAAGTGGTTGTCACCAGCGGTGCCAAAAGTGCGATCTTCAATGCGTTTGCCGCGACTCTTGGGGCAGGGGATGAAGTGCTGATTCCTGCGCCGTACTGGGTGTCTTACCCGGACATGGTGTTGGCCTGCGAAGGCGAGCCGGTGACGCTCGCATGTCCGGAAGAAAACGGCTTCAAGCTCACCGCAGAGCAATTACGTGCCGCGATTACCGAGCGTACCCGCTGGCTGCTGATCAACTCGCCAAGCAACCCGACCGGGGCCAGCTACAGCGCTGAAGAGCTACGGGCGTTGGCCGACGTGTTGCTTGAGTTTCCCGATGTGTTGGTGATGACGGACGACATCTACGAACACATTCGTTTCGACGATGCGCCAAATGCTCACATCCTGACCGTTGAACCGGCGCTGCGTGATCGGGTGCTGGTGATCAATGGTGTCTCCAAGACGTACGCCATGACCGGCTGGCGCATTGGATACGCGGCGGGTCCCGCCGACCTGATCAATGCAATGGCGACCTTGCAGTCACAGTCGACCAGCAACGCGAGCTCTGTCAGTCAGGCGGCGGCCGTGGCTGCTCTGAACGGTGATCAGTCTTTCGTAAAAGAGAGCGTGGTGGTTTACCAGCAACGTCGCGATCGCTGTCTGGAATTGATCAATGCCATCGACGGTCTTAGCTGCCTGAAACCCAATGGCGCTTTTTACTTGTATGTGAACTGCGGCGCGTTGCTCGGCAAAACCAGGCCGGATGGCAAGAATCTGGAAACCGACAGCGACGTAGTGATGTATCTGCTGGAAAGTCAGGGCGTGGCAGTCGTGGCGGGAACGGCTTACGGTCTCGCGCCGTTCTTCCGCATGTCTATCGCCACTGCAGTGGAAACCCTGGAGCAGGGCTGTTCAAGAATCGCCGCTGCCGTTGCGGCATTGGGCTGAGGCGCGAGCATGACGACCCCAGTGAGTGCACTGAGCTTCCGGCAAGCCTTATTGGCGATGCTCGGGATTTCATTGGTGCTGATGCTCTCGGCGCTGGACCAGACGGTGATCGGCAACGCATTGCCTAGCATCGTCGCCGAGCTACAAGGGTTTGAGCTCTACGCTTGGGTCGCCACGGGTTATCTATTGACCTCGATTGTCACCATTCCGGTGTTCGGCAGGCTGGGCGATTACTACGGTCGCAAGCCGTTCGTGATCGCCGCGACCATCGTCTTCACTCTGGCCTCGCTGGTCTGTGCTCTGGCCAACGACATGCTGGTGCTGGTGATTGGTCGTGCGCTGCAGGGTGTTGGCGGCGGCATGTTGATTGGCACTGCCTTCGCCTGCATTCCTGAGCTGTTCCCGGATACCCGGCTGCGGCTGCGCTGGCAGATGATGCTCAGTGCACTGTTCAGCGTGGTCAATGCAATTGGCCCTGGCCTGGGTGGTTTTCTGACCGAGGCGTATGGTTGGCGTTCGGTGTTCTATCTGAACTTGCCCTTGGGGTGTCTGGCACTGTTTTTTGCCTGGCGGTATTTGCCGTATTACCGGCCGGTGCAGGTCACCGGTATTCGTCTGGACTGGTTTGGCGCCTTATTGATCGCCCTGGCCTTGGGCAGCCTGCAATTGGGGGCTGAATGGATGGGGCATTCCAGTACAGCGCTAAGCGCGACCCTGGGGCTGATCTGTCTGGTATCAGTCGCGGTACTTTGGTACTGGGAGCGACGCTGCAAATCCGCGTTACTGCCCCCAGCGATGTTTGCTGTTCCAAGCCTGCGAATTTTGTTCCTGCTTTCAATGTTGGCGGGGGCAATCATGTTCACCTTGCTGTTTTACCTGCCGTTGCTGCTGCAGGGCAGTTACGGTTATTCACCCAAGGAAGCTGGTTTGTTGATCACGCCGCTGGCGTTGAGCATCACTCTCGGCGCAATCGTCAACAGCCGTATCGTGACCCGGTTGCGTAACCCCAATCTGCTGCCGCTGGCGGGGTTCGTCGCGCTGCTATTGGCCTGTATCGGGTTGTCGCTGGCGGGTAGGCAAGCGTCGTTCAACACCTTGTTGATGTTGATTCTGCTGGCCGGTGTCGGTTTGGGGTTCATCTTGCTCAACCTGACCGTGTTCACCCAGACCCTTGCTGAGCGGCAGTTTCTCGGTATTGCTACCGCATTGACACAGTCGCTGCGTCTGGTCGGCGGGTTGCTCGGCACGGCCGCAATGGGCGTGCTGGTTAACTTGCTGTACGTGAGCCATTTGAATCGAGTGTTTCTGGCGGCGGGCCATGAAGGGGAACTGGTTCGTTATATCGACCCGCAGGTTTTACTTGATTCAACCTCGGCTTCCGTTAGCGACAATCATCAATTACTGGAACTGGCGCGTGACGCCTTGGCGCGCTCGGTAGGTGTTGGTTTGTTGATGTGTGCCGGACTGGGTGTTGTCGCACTACTGGTTCTTGTTCGTCTGGCGCCAGTCAAGTTGTTAGCAGCTGTTAAACCTGTCTCTTCTGAATCTACTGCTCCTGAATAATAAAAAATTAACTGCCCACTCCTGACTGCTTACAACACTTACCTACAGCTAAGGATATCTCGATGGAGCTTATTTATCGCTCACCCCGCGTGGTGGCCGGCATTTGTGGAATGGTCATGGCCCAACAGGCATTCAGTGCCGGTTTTGTCGAAGACAGCAAAGCCAGTGTACTGGCGCGTAACTTCTTCAGTAACGCGGACAACCGCAGTGGTACAGCAGACCCTAATTACACACAGGAGTGGGGCCAGGGTTTCATTTTCGATTTTCGTTCCGGCTACACGCCGGGCACCGTAGGTTTTGGGGTAGACGCGCTGGGCATGCTCGGTATCCGTCTGGACTCGGGCAAAGGTCGTCACTATAACCCGACCAGCACGGCGTTTAACGGTAACGTGTTTCCTACCGACAGCGATGGCCGGGCAGTGGATGAGTTTGGCAGCATCGGCCTGACAGCCAAGGCACTGGTTTCCAAAACCGAATTCCGCTACGGCACACTGGTGCCGATGTTGCCGGTGGTGATTTCCACTGACCGCATGCTGCAGCAGACTTTTAATGGAGGCCAGGTCCAATCCAGAGACCTGGATAACTTTACCTTTACTCTCGGCCAGCTGGAACATGTAAAAGGACGCGGGTCGAGTGACCAGATGGGCATGTCGATCCCCGGCGCGAATAATGCGGTCAGCGGCGAGTTCGTCAACAAGTTCTATTACGGTGGTGTGGACTACAAACCGACCAAGGACCTGACCGTTCAGTATTACTACGGCAACTTGAAAGACTTCTACAAACAGCATTTTCTGGGATTGAAGTACGACATGCCGGTGGGGCCGGGTGTAGTGCGTTCGGACCTGCGTTACTTCGACAACAGCTCTGATGGCGCCAACGGCAATGACCCGGCGTTTTACACCCTCGGCTATTACGGCGATGGCATAACCAAAGGCAAAGTTGACAGTCGGCTTTCCAGTGCGCTGTTCACTTATATGATTGCCGGTCACAGCTTGTCTGCCGGTTTCCAGCAAGTCAGCGGCGACAGCGACGCGGTCTGGCTTAATCAGGGCGATGGCTCCAGTGCTTACTTCATGACCGAGTCGATGATCGGCAAATTCCAGCGTGCCGGTGAAAGCACCTGGCAGGTTCGTTACGGCTATGACTTCGCTCAGGTTGGCATTCCGGGGCTGACATTTCTGGGCATGTACGAAAGCGGCTC
Source organism: Pseudomonas caspiana (assembly GCF_040224095.2). Taxonomy (NCBI): domain Bacteria; kingdom Pseudomonadati; phylum Pseudomonadota; class Gammaproteobacteria; order Pseudomonadales; family Pseudomonadaceae; genus Pseudomonas; species Pseudomonas caspiana. Next base: position 2,379,424 of record NZ_CP167995.1, read on the forward strand.
GAACATCCGCACCCCGGACGGGGATCGCAAGGAGTGGGAACGTAACCTGACGCTGGGTTACGTAGTGCAATCGGGGCCGTTGAAAAAGCTAGGCATTCAGTTGCGTCATGCCTCTCTGCGTACGCAAGTCACCACTCAGCGTGACAGCGACGAGCACCGGGTGATCGTGACTTATCCGCTGGATATTCTCTGACGCCATCCTGAGTGCGGCTTTCTGTCTGCTCGGACCGGCGAGCCGCACTTAACTCTTACTTCATGTTTCATTGCTTGCCCGTAACACAAAGCGCGGTGTATCACCTTGGGTTGAATATTCTTGGCTCAGGAGAGATTGCACATGCGCGCTGCACAGATTGCCGGTTTCATGCTGGCTCTGACATTACCCATAGGGGCGATGGCCGATACACCCAGCTATGGCAAGCAACTTGAGGGTTTTAAATACCCTTATCCATTGAGCAAATTCGAATTCGAGTCCCAGGGTAAAAAGCTGGAAATGGGTTACATGGATGTCGCCGCCCAAGGCAAAGCCAACGGTAAAACCGTGGTGCTGATGCATGGCAAGAATTTCTGCGGCGCAACCTGGGAAGACAGTATCAAGGCCTTGAGTGGTGCAGGTTATCGTGTCGTCGCGCCGGATCAGATTGGCTTCTGCACCTCTAGCAAACCCGATAATTACCAATACACCTTCCAGCAATTGGCGACTAACACCCACGCGTTACTTGCCAAACTGGGCGTCGACAAGGCGACCATCATCGGTCACTCCACTGGCGGTATGCTCGCCACTCGTTATGCCCTCATGTACCCACAGCAGACCCAGCAACTGGTCATGGTCAACCCCATTGGGCTGGAAGACTGGAAAGCCTTGGGTGTGCCGTATCGAACCGTCGATCAATGGTACGCACGTGAGCTGAAAGTCACGGCCGAAGGCATTCGCAAGTACGAGCAGAACACCTATTACGCAGGCCGCTGGAAGCCTGAATACGATAAGTGGGTCGATATGCTCGCGGGTCTGAGCAAAGGGCCGGGCAAGGAAGCGGTGGCGTGGAACTCGGCACTGATCTACGACATGATTTTCACTCAGCCGGTGTTCTACGAGTTCCCGAAAGTCAGCGTTCCGACCTTGCTGATGATTGGCGATGCGGACACCACAGCCATCGGCAGCGATATTGTTTCGCCGGAGCTCAAGGCCAGGCTGGGTAATTACAAAGTGTTGGGTAAAGACGTGGCGAAGATGATCCCCGGCGCAAAACTGGTGGAATTCCCGGGCATGGGGCATGCGCCGCAGATGGAGGACCCGGTTGGGTTTAACAAAGCGTTGATCACGGGGTTGGGTGGGAAGTAACCGAGACTCTATGTTTTGCTGGCTACAGGATGACTTTATCGCGGGCAAGGCTCGCTCTCACAAGAGATCGCATCTCCTGTGGAAGCGAGGCTTGCCCGCGATAAGGTGGGCCCGGTTCAGGTTTGCAAACGATCTCCAAACTTCAATTCAACAGCTCTGCGAACGCTTTGTCCGCCTCCAGCACGGCGGGCAGTGCGGCGAACAGCGCGTCCAGATCAACACCCTCGGTCAGCGGCCCGGTTACCGCCTGCTGCGCTTCGGGCGTGGCACCGCCGTGGGCTTCGAGCGCATCGGAAATCAGCATCGCCTGAGCCACGATACGGGGCAGGGGAGCATCGGCTGGCGCTTGCAGAGGTTTTGCCTGATAGGCGATGGCTTGCTGGATGACCACCGGTAACTGCCAGCGCCGAGCCAGTTCGGCACCGACCTCGGGATAGCCAAAACCCAGTTGCATCGTTTCATTGGCTGCGCGGCCTGGGGTACCGGTCTTGCTCCCGGCATTGATCCGCTCGGCGACTTCTGGTGCGCCGGTCTGGATCAACAATTCGCCGATGTCATGCATCACGCCGCAGGTAAACGCAATTTCCGCGTCCTGACCGCTCTGCTTGGCCAGAATCCGGCAAATACCCGCCACCTGAAAACTCTTCAGCCAGAACCCTTTCAGATCAAAGCTTGGCCCGGCCTTGAACGCACCGGTCACCGCCGAAGCCAGCACCAGCGTACGCAACGTGTTGAATCCCAGGCGCATCGCCGCGTCTTCAATGCTCGATGATTCACGTGAACCGCGAAATCTTGACGAGTTGGCCAGACGCAAAATCTTCGCCGAAATTACCGGGTCCTTTTCGATGTTGCGAGCGATGCTTTCCAGGCTGGAAGAAGGGCTGTCAAATTGCTGGATCAAGTCCTGTGCGACTTTGGGAATGCTGGGGAGACTGGGTAACTTGGTGAACAGCGTTTCAATATCCATGGAAGACTCACCTTTTTTTCGACCTGAAACAGAACGATAGGTGATTTTGGCGAGGCTGCATGGCCAGCGATCGTTAAATGCGTGAAACAGTAGGCAAATCCGGTATCACGGATTCGTAAGGCCGGCCAAAGCCGCTCCTACGACCTTCATCGTCGTAGGAGCGGCTTTAGCCGCGAGGGGAGATGCGAATGTTTAACCCAGCACCGGCGTAGTCAACTTACCCTCATCGATGTAACGACTCAGATTGGCGAACACTAGATCCGCCATGGCCTTGCGGGTTTCGTAAGTGCCGCTGCCGATGTGCGGAGTCAACACTACCTGATCCAGGCTGATCAGTTCGGCTGGCACATTTGGCTCATCCTCGAACACATCCAGCCCGGCACCGGCGATCTCTCCCGCCTGCAGGGACGCGATCAGAGCTTTTTCGTCGACGACCGTACCGCGTGCAACGTTGATCAGGAACGAGTCCGAACCCAATGCCTTGAGCACCGAAGCGCTGATCAGCTTCTCGGTGTCGGCACCGCCCGGCACGATCACCACCAGATAATCACTGACTTTGGCCAGTTCGTGGAGGTCGGCGTAATGCGTGTAAGACACATCCGGATATGCCTGGCCGCGACGGAAATAAGCAATGTTCATGTCGAACGCCGCAGCGCGGGTCGCGATGGTTTTACCTATCTTGCCGAGGCCTACAATGCCGCAGGTTTTGCCTGCGAGATCACGACCCAGCGGGAATTTGCCGTTTGGCCATTTGCCTGCTCGCACAAAACGCTCGGCTTCGCTGATCTTGCGGCTCACGCAGAGCATCAGCGCGAGGGCAGTCTCTGCAACGGCCTTGTTCAATACATCCGGGGTGTTACTGAACTTGATGCCGCGGCCCGACAAGTAGTCGGTGTCTATGGCGTCGTAACCCACGCCAAAACTGGTCACGACTTCGAGATTTGGCAGACGCTCCAGCACTTGATTGTCCGTGCCGTAAACAGCGCTGGTGACGATGGCGCGAATGTTCTTGCCATGGGTAGAGAGCCAGGCTTCCAGGTCCGCAATCTCCCAGCGATTGTGCACGGTAAAGTCCCGGGCCAGCGCTTCAGTGAGAGAGGCGTGCATCTGGCCCCAGACCAGTACTTCGGCTTTGCTTTGAGTCATAGTGGATCGCTCGTCATTTTATTTTTTGAGAAACATGAATGCATGCTTAGCGTCATATGTCATCGTACAACTACGCTCTGATCATATACGCATGCTGCCGTCATTCAAGCCTGAATGTTCGATCCAGAGCCTGTCGAGGCGTTCATTAAACCTTCTAGCCAGCCGCTTGCCGACCTTTCGGTCCTGTTTCCAGAATCAACAGTGCCAGCCCGATAGCGAGGACGATGCCACCCAGCAACCAGGCGCCGGCAGCCTGAAATATCGGTAGGGTCAACGCACCACCCATCGCCATGCGCGCGAGCAGGTAACCAAACACCGGCGTCAGCAGGGCGCTGAAGGTAAAGACCAGAAAGTTGATCGCACCGGTCGCACTGCCTTTGACGTTGTCGGCGTTGACTTCCTTGATGATCGAGTAGGGAATCATCGCTGCGCCGGAACCGATACCCAGCAGCAACCCGAACAGATACGGCGGGGCAAATCCGGCCGGCAAATACAGGATCGACGCGCTGGCGATCAGCATCAACGTCGCGCCACCGATCAGCACTGGTTTACGTCTGCCAATGTGGTCGGAAATATAACCGAGCAACGGGCAGCCAATCACCCAGCCCAGAGGGATCATGCTGCTGCGATTGACTGCTTCGCTATAGCTGACCGCCAGGCCGTCACGCAGGAATGGCACGCCCCAGATCATGTCGCCAATCGTCGTCGGCAGAAACAGCAGGCCAGCCGTGAAGCCGCATAGCCAGGACTGCGGATTACTCAGCACCTGCTTGTAGGGCGTCAGCACCGAACCCAGCGAGTTGCTGCTCCCCGCAGGCCTTGGATCGTGACCTTTGGGCGTCATGAACAACACCAGTACCGCGATGACGAACAGGCAACCGGCGGCGATGAACCAGAATTGCTGCCAAGCGATGGTGCCGTGAATGATCGGCCCCACCGCAAACTGTCCCGCGAAACCACCCATCATGCCGAAGCATTGAGTGAAACCGACGGCAGTGGCCAGATAACGAGGCGGGAAACCGTGCGTTGCCAGGTAGACCGCGCCGATGAAGGCGCAGGCAGACCCGGCGCCTTGCAGCAGGCGACCGATTTGCGCGACTTGCAGCTCACCCAGCCCGAATAGTGCAGCGCCCACGGCAACCATCAGAATACCCGCCGGGATCACGTACTTGGCGCCCAGTCTGTCCAGTGCCGCGCCCGCAATAATCGAAAAAATCGAATAGGTGTAGTAATACCGACCGACCAGCGCACTGACTGCGACCACGTCGCGGCCAAATGCTTCGGTCAGTTCCGGCATCATCACCCCGGGCGCCGAGCGCAGGGCGTATTGAACAAAGTAGAAGAGGGCGCAGAACAGCCAGGCGATGACAAATCCCATGTGCAGCGGTTCGGAGCGTGCGGACAGATGTGCGGATGACGCAGGAGGCATGACAGTGGCCTTGTTGGTCGGGGGGTAACCTGCAGCCTAGACGCTTTTGCTGACTCAATCGCTGCGCCGGATCAATGGATAGGCATGGAAGCGGCTCATTTCAGTGCCGTTAGCAGCAAACGTCGCCCCTGTAGGAGTGACCGGGGTGGCGATCCACATTGCCCGCGATAGCGTCAGTACAGGCGACTTATTCATCGACAGAAAAATCGAATCGAGCAAGCTCACTCTCATCAAATTAATGGATTGAAATGCATTGTCTGTAGGAGCTGCCGAAGGCTGCGAAGCATTTCTCCTGATACACCGCGATCGCAGCCTTCGGCAGCTCCTACAGGTTCAGTTTTTGCAGCGCGGCACAGAAAGGCATGACCAAAAAAAGGCGCTCGTGAGAGCGCCTGAAACACCTTGATTGCAGAGCGGGAGCTTCCAAGGCGGTGTTGCTAAATCCTCAGACTGCTCTTCACAGGACGCTCAGCGGATACTCGACAATCACCCTGACCTCATCAAGGTCTGACTCAAATGCAGTCGCTCGCGTAGTGGCTTGTCGCACGCGCAGTGACAGGTCCTTAAGGTTGCCGGTCTGCACGATGTATTTCGCTTCGATATCGCGTTCCCAGCGCTTCTGATCAGTGAGTGGATTGCCATCCGCATTCCGGCGCATGTAAGTGCTGTTCGCGTTGGTGTAGTCGGCATCGGTACCTTTGCCGTAGCGCGTCATGAACGACAGGCCGGGCACACCAAAGGTGGTCATGTCCAGGTTGTAGGTGACCATCCACGAGCGCTCTTTCGGCGAGTTGAAGTCGCTGTACTGGATAGAGTTGGCGAGGTAGATCGAGTCGGACTGTCTGAGGTAGTCGAAGTCATCGTCGCCTTCATTTCGCTGGTGCGAGAGGGCCAATGTATGAGCGCCGTACTGAAGGCCGATCTTTGCACTCCAGATGTCATTGTCGAATTCGCCGAGGAGCTTTTTGCCTTCGTCGGTCGCGTTGTAGTAGTTAAGGCTGCCGGTCAGCGCCAGATTATCCGAGAGTGGCAGCGTGTAAGAAGTGGATGCGTACGTCTGATCCCAGGCGTCTTTCAGCCTGCTGGTGTACAGCCCTAGACTCAAACGGTCAGTGGCATTGTAATCGCCCCCGAAATAAGCAACCCACGGTGCGTTGACCGAACCTGCATAAAACGTCGCGAAGTTATCTCGCATGCCGCTGGAGGCTGGCTGGCTCATTGAATGAAGGCGCCCACCCTGGAGGGTTAAGCCACTGATACTTGTGTTGGTCGCCGTGACGCCGCGAAAGCTTTCAGGCAGGAGCCGCGAGTCGCCAAAGGAGACCACCGGGGTTGATGGAAAAACATCCCCGACCTTCACCACCGTATCGAATGCTCTGGCTTTCAGCGCGCCGCCGACCTTGCTGTAGTTGTCTTCGGCCTCGCCATCACTGTCGACCGGAAGCACATCGAAGGAGCTGCGTCCGCCGTTACGGCCATCACCGGTATCAAGCTTGATGCCCAGCATGGCAAAGGCGTCGACACCGACGCCGAACGTACCCTGGGTGAAACCCGACTCGAATTTGCCGATGACGCCTTGTGCCCACGCTTCGGAATAGCCATTGCCGGTGGGACTTGACTCGCCTTTGCGGTGGTCACGGTTCATGTAGAAACTTCGGTTGAGCACGGTCAGCGTGCTGCCCTCTATGAACCCTTCCTTTTGCTCCTCTGCATAAGCAGTAAGCGGTGTGACACTCGCGATTGTCGAAAGCACGGCCAAAGATAATTTGTTGAGATGAGTCATGTTCGCTCCGTTCAAATCGGCAGATTTCTTATGTGTCGACCTGGCTTTTTTATAAGTTCGAGCGCTGCCAGTGGGCACAATCTTGACGAGTGGAAGGTAACAACGAGATGGTTGAAAGATTACAAATATGCAATGAAGTATTGGCGCTCAATGAATACCGATACTCCTGTCCCGTCTCAATAAAATTTTTCTCGTCGTGTTTGTGTTGTCAGCAACTGACACCGTAGAAAAAAACGACGTCGTATTTAGAATGTTTTTATGGGGCTGAAGTTTTCGAAATATGTACTTACAAAAACACATTGATGTCTTTGTTAATTGTCGCACTTACTTTTTTGTAAGTACTTTAAAACGGTAGTTCGATGAGTAGTATCCATGCAGATGCCTAACAGCCGTTCTGCATTGATAAAGTGTCATTTTTAGACTAGGGACGGAGGCATTTGCATTTTTACTTTCGGAGATGTCCATCATGCAGCGTCGGGAATTTATACAGCTGGCGGGTAGCGCTGTTGCGCTGGCTGCACTCCCAGGTATCGCGTCGGCCGATCAAACCAGGCCTGCATCCGGAGTGGCTCAAGCTTCTCCATTGGATCGGGGCTATGTATTACCCACTCGAGGGTCATTACAGGGTTCCGCGTTACCGTTAAATGCAGGGCGCGAGGGCATGCGTTATCGCACACCTTTTCGCTTTGGCATGGGCGGTACACAAATAGGCAATATATTTGCACCTGTCAGCGATGATCAGGCCCAGGCAGTACTGAATCAGGCATGGGAGGCCGGGGTGAGGTATTTCGACACTTCGCCCTTTTATGGCTATGGGCTCAGTGAGCATAGATTGGGCCAGTTCTTGAGGCGCAAGCCTCGCCAGGACTATCTGGTATCAACAAAAGTTGGACGAGTATTCAAACCGAGTCCAGACGCTAAAGTAGATGATTCCTTGTGGACGGAGCCTCTGCCATTTCGCTATGAATATGATTACACAGCTGCAGGGACACGTCGCTCAGTAGAAGACAGTTTGCAACGATTAGGGTTGGCAAAAATAGACATCGTCTACATTCATGACTTGGGGCCGGATAACACTGAACTGCCGGGCACATGGCAAAAAAACTATGAAGTAGCGACCAAGGGCGCTATGGCAGAACTGACGAAGATGAGGGAGGAGGGGCTTATTGGCGCCTGGGGGTTTGGTATCAATGCCCCCGACGCGGCAATACTTGCTGCGCAATCCAGTGTTCCGACTCCAGACATCGTGTTGTTAGCCTGTCAGTACTCAATTATTGATCACGAATTCGCTATCGCGAAAACCTTTCCTGCTTTAGCGAGCAAGGGCATATCGGTGGTTGTGGGTACACCGCTGAATGATGGTTTCCTGGGGGGCCGAAATCGTTATAACTTCAGTACAACACTGCCCGCTGGAGTTCTGGAAAAGCGAGCCAGGCTAACATCCGTGTGCAACCGGTTTGGTATCGATATACGTACCGCTGCCTTGCAATTTGCGGTCGCACCTAAAATAGTCTCGGCCATCATTCCTGGGGCTCGGGTCCCCGGTCAGGTCAAAGCTAATGTCGAATCCATGAATGTCAAAGTTCCTCAAGAGTTCTGGGAGACACTTCGGCGAGAAAAACTCATCCTTTCCAGCGCTGAACATCCTGCCTGAACTCAAAGCACTGCGAGCCTGCTCACAAAAGCTAACCTGTGCATTTTGGTAGGACTGGCTTTAGCCGGAACAAGGTCAACATGTCAGGTATCAGTGTTGTGGGAGCCGAGCTTGCTCGCGATGAGACCATACGCGATTCACGTGAGATCGCATGCACTCTATCGCGAGCAAGCTCAGCTCCCACAGGTCCGGCGTGTGGCATAAAATCAAGGACTCCAAAACCAGGGCGTTCCAGCACCGGGGCGTCTGGACGATGGTAATCTCTCCCTTCTGCGCCGCCCAACAACAGGTCGTTATTCATCAGCGATGCTGTAATAACGAAGCGGCCGCCTTGATACCCCTTGAGTTGATCAATGCTGTGACCAAATCATAAATTGGTCACAAGTTGTCAATGAGTGCTCTCAGAGCTAAGCTGGAAATATGACGAATTCAATCAGCACGCCGCCATCGCGCGGGCCTTCCGATCACAGCGTTCGCGACCAGGTCGTGGAAGCAGCCACGCAACATTTCGGACACTATGGGTATGAGAAGACCACGGTCTCCGACCTTGCCAAGGCGATCGGTTTTTCCAAAGCCTACATCTACAAATTTTTTGACTCGAAGCAGGCCATCGGAGAGCTGATTTGCTCTAACCGGCTTGCGATGATCATGGCCGTTGTGGACACGGCCATTAACGATGCCCCCACTGCTTCCGAGAAGCTGCGGCGCCTGTTTCGGGCAATTGTGGAGGCGGGTAGTGACTTGTTTTTCCATGACCGCAAACTCTATGACATAGCCTCTGTTGCCGCACGCGATCAGTGGCCTTCAGCCGTCGCCCACGACGAGCGTCTGCGTCTGCTTATCCAGCAGATCGTGCTGGAAGGGCGCGAGTCGGGCGAGTTCGAGCGCAAGACCCCGCTGGATGAAGCGGTCCAGGCCATTCACCTGGTAATGCGTCCCTACATCAGCCCGGTCCAGTTGCAATACAACCTGCACATCGTAGCGACGGCGCCCGTGCTTTTATCAGCGTTGATACTGAGAAGTCTTGCGCCTTGATTTGTGACCATTGACTAAATTGGTCACTAAATAGAGAATTGGATTCCTTCTCACTTACTGAAGTAAGGGATCCCATGTTCCGGCCCAGCTCCGCAATCCTTGTCGTTGGCTTGCTGCCTTTCCTATTGGCAGCATGCGGCGAGTCCTCGAACGTACGCGACCCGCGCAACCAACCTCCACTGGTGAGGACGGCGACGGTCACCAGCGCCGTTGATCCATCTCGCTCGTTTACCGGGGTCGTGGTTGCTCGTGTTCAGAGCGACCTAGGGTTTCGAGTATCCGGGAAGGTGCTGGAGCGTCTGGTTGATACGGGCCAGACCGTCAAGCGTGGTCAACCGCTGATGCGCCTTGACCCTATCGATCTTGATCTGCAATTCCGCGCCCAACAGCAAGCCGTTGCGGCCGCCGAGGCGCGTGCGCGGCAGACGGCATCTGACGAGGCCCGTAATCGAAATCTGATCGCGTCAGGCGCCATTTCCGCGTCGACTTACGACCGGATCAAGTCCTTGGCCGACACCGCAAAAGCAGAACTGAGCGCTGCGCAAGCTCAAGCCAACGTTGCTCGCAATGCTGCGGGTTACTCGTCATTGCTGGCCGATGCCGACGGAGTGATCGTAGAAACCCTGGCCGAACCCGGACAGGTTGTCAGTGCAGGGCAGGCCGTAGTGAGGCTGGCGAAAACAGGGCAGAGGGAGGCCGTCGTCTACCTCCCCGAAACACTGCGTCCGGTACCAGGTAGCCAAGCTCGGGCAAGGCTGTACGGTAGTGATACGAGCGTCATTCCTGCAAGATTGCGACTTCTCTCTGACGCTGCGGACCCGCTCACTCGTACTTTCGAGGCCCGGTATGTGCTCGAAGGCGCACATGCCGACGCGCCGCTGGGTGCTACGGTCACCCTGAGCATCGCTGATGACGGGGCTGGCGGGCCTGCGCTTGCGGTTCCCGTGGCGGCTATCCATGACCCCGGCAACGGACCGGGCGTCTGGGTTGTTTCAGGCGTACCTGCAACGGTGACGTGGCGCGCAATTCAACTGCTGGGTTTAAGTGATGAATCGGCACGCGTCAGTGGCAGTCTCGAGCCCGGAGAGCGGGTTGTGGCGCTGGGCGCACATCTGCTCCATGACGGTGATGAAGTACTGGTGTCGCAACCAGGCTCTAATGGCATAGCAGGGGCAAGGCAATGAGCAGCGGTCGCTTCAATCTTTCCGCGCTTGCCGTTCGCGAACGGTCCATCACGCTGTTCCTGATTATCTTGATCGGGGTGGCAGGCACGCTGTCATTTTTCAAGCTGGGACGTGCAGAGGACCCGCCGTTTACCGTTAAGCAGATGACGATTATTTCCGCCTGGCCTGGCGCCACTGCGCAGGAAATGCAGGACCAGGTCGCAGAGCCGCTTGAAAAGCGTATGCAAGAACTCAAATGGTATGACCGAAGCGAAACTTACACCCGTCCAGGTCTGGCGTTCACCATGGTTTCACTGCTGGATAAAACGCCGCCTTCCCAAGTGCAGGAAGAGTTTTATCAAGCGCGCAAGAAACTGAGTGATGCTGCGCGCACGCTGCCATCCGGTGTTATCGGTCCGATGGTCAATGATGAGTTCTCGGACGTGACATTCGCTCTCTTTGCGCTAAAAGCAAAAGGTGAGCCTCAGCGGTTACTGGTTCGCGACGCCGAATCACTGCGTCAACGTCTGCTGCATGTGCCCGGCGTGAAGAAGATCAACATCATTGGGGAGCAAACCGAGCGCATCTTTGTGTCGTTTTCCCATGAGCGGCTGGCGACACTGGGTATTTCGCCACAGGACATTTTCTCGGCACTGAACAGCCAGAACGTTTTGACACCTGCCGGTTCGATTGAGACCAGCGGACCTCAGGTGTTTTTGCGCCTGGATGGCGCCTTCGACACGCTTGAAAAGATCCGCAATACACCCATCGTGGTCCAGGCCAGAACACTGAAGCTTTCAGACGTTGCGACTGTTGAGCGCGGGTATGAAGACCCGGCAACGTTCATGGTTCGCAACCAGGGTGAACCGGCTCTGCTATTGGGAATTGTGATGCGCGAGGGCTGGAACGGTCTGGACCTCGGTAAGGCGCTGGATGCCGAGACGCTGAAAATCAACGCAAGCATGCCGTTGGGTATGACGTTGTCGAAGGTCACCGATCAGTCCGTCAACATCAGTTCCGCCGTTGACGAGTTCATGATCAAGTTCTTTGTTGCGTTGCTGGTGGTGATGCTGGTCTGCTTTCTCAGCATGGGCTGGCGAGTGGGCGTGGTGGTCGCGGCGGCTGTGCCACTCACCCTTGCTATCGTCTTCGTGGTGATGGAGGCGTCGGGCAAGAACTTTGATCGTATAACCCTCGGCTCACTGATCCTGGCACTGGGGCTGCTGGTGGACGACGCCATTATTGCCATCGAAATGATGGTGGTGAAAATGGAGGAGGGCTACGACCGTATCAAGGCCTCAGCGTACGCATGGAGCCATACAGCGGCACCGATGCTGGCGGGTACGCTGGTCACTGCCGTTGGCTTTATGCCTAACGGTTTTGCTCAGTCAACTGCGGGTGAATACACCAGCAACATGTTCTGGATTGTGGGCATTGCATTGATCGCCTCGTGGGTGGTCGCAGTGGTTTTTACGCCGTATCTGGGCGTGAAAATGTTGCCTGATATCAAACCCGTAGAAGGCGGTCATGCCGCTATCTATGACACTGCTCACTACAACCGCTTCAGACGAGTCCTGACTCACGTCATCGCGCGCAAATGGTGGGTAGCAGGCGCGGTCATCAGCGCATTCGCCGTGGCGATCATCGGCATGGGACTGGTTAAAAAACAATTCTTCCCGACCTCGGATCGTCCGGAGGTATTGATCGAAGTTCAGATGCCATATGGCACGTCTATCGAGCAAACCAGCGCCACGACGGCGAAGATCGAAGCGTGGCTGCAACAGCAGGATGCAGCAAAAATCGTCACGTCTTATATCGGCCAGGGTTCGCCGCGTTTTTATCTGGCGATGGCACCGGAGCTGCCTGATCCATCGTTCGCCAAGATCGTAGTGTTGACCGACACTCAGGATGCCCGCGACTCTCTCAAGCACACCATCCGCGAAGCTGTTGCCCAGGGCTTGGCGCCTGAAGCGCGGATTCGGGTCACGCAGTTGGTATTCGGCCCTTACTCACCCTTTCCTGTTGCTTACAGGGTGATGGGACCCAACCCCGACACACTGCGCGACATCGCCAGGCAGGTAGAAACCGTCCTGATGGCGAGCCCGATGATGCGCACAGTCAACAGTGATTGGGGGCCTCGCACGCCAACACTGCATTTCTCTCTGGATCAGGACCGGTTGCAGGCAGTCGGGCTAACGTCCAGCGCAGTTGCCCAGCAATTGCAGTTTCTGCTTTCGGGAGTTCCCATTACTGCTGTGCGCGAAGACATTCGATCGGTCGAAGTGGTGGGGAGGGCAGCCGGAGATATCCGTCTGGACCCGGCAAAGATCGAGGGTTTCACACTGGTAGGTTCTGCTGGTCAGCGCGTACCTCTGTCCCAGATTGGTGAAGTGGGCGTGCGAATGGAAGACCCCATCCTGCGCCGCCGTGACCGTGTGCCAACGATCACGGTACGGGGCGATATCGCCGAGAATCTGCAGCCTCCGGACGTGTCAGCCAATATCATGAAGGCGCTGCAGCCCATCATCGATAGCCTTCCTGACGGTTACCGCATTGAGCAAGCCGGATCGATCGAAGAGTCGGCGAAAGCCACCGTGGCACTGGCACCTTTATTCCCGATCATGATCGCGATCACGTTGTTGATCATCATCCTTCAGGTGCGTTCGATGTCGGCGATGGTGATGGTGTTTTTGACGGCGCCACTTGGGCTGATTGGCGTGGTTCCGACCTTGCTGTTGTTCGGCCAGCCATTCGGGATCAATGCCCTTGTGGGGCTGATTGCGCTGTCCGGCATCCTCATGCGCAATACATTGATCCTGATCGGACAGATCGATCAAAACGAAAAAGAAGGGCTCGATCCTTTCCATGCGGTGGTAGAAGCGACTGTCCAGAGAGCGCGCCCAGTGCTGCTCACCGCACTCGCGGCGATCCTGGCCTTTATCCCGCTGACCCATTCGGTATTCTGGGGCACGCTGGCCTACACCCTGATTGGCGGTACTTTGGGCGGCACCGTCATGACACTGGTGTTCCTGCCTGCCATGTATTCCATCTGGTTCAAGATCCGGCCAGAGGGCAAACCGCTTGCGTAACATGATGCCTGGTGTCCATTGCACGCAACGCACTGACTTTGTTTGGCAGAACAGGCCGTAATAATCAGCCCGACGCGTTGCTCGGTGGCTCGCGGTCGGCTGGATGGTTGACCCCGTCGCTGGTCTTGATCTGCCCCAGATCGTATGGGTTCACGCCTTCCAGGCAGCCGAGGTTGTAGCCGTATTGATCCGGTGAAGAGCGCCGCTGGTGATGGGTATAAATCCCGCAGTTGCCGCAGAAATAATGCTGCGCCGTGCGGGTATTGAATTGATAGAGCTTGAGCTGGGTCTGGCCTTGAATGATCTTGATGCCATCCAGCGCAACCGTGGCAACGATGGCACCTTTGCGGCGACACATCGAACAATCGCAGCGTCGAGGATCGACAATGCCGTTTGGTAAGTCGAGTTCCAGCAACACCGCGCCGCAGTGGCAGGAGGCGCGGTGTTTGAGTTTGATTTCAGTGGGGCCGACTTTCTTGATCACGGGCTATTCCTCCTGAGGTAATTCAACAGGGTAGCCGTTTAGAGTTAATGGTGCACACGTCGGCCAGCAGACATAATTTCCGCGAACTCATTTGCAAAGAGGCCGGTATTCCGTCGGACTTATGAGAGGTTCTATGTTTGCCCGCAAGCTGATTGACGACGTGGGACCGGCTTTAGCCGGGAAGAGGCCGGGACAGACGATGAATCTTCATCGGCAGAAATACCGTTTTCCCGGCTAAAGCCGGTCCCACGTCATTAGTGATTCCTGTGGGAGCAGAGTTTGCTCGCGATAAGCGCACCGCACATATCAGGCAGATTGCATTCAACCTCATCGCGAGCAAACGTTGCCTGTCAAACGCCGGCTTGCTGGTGACGCCATTCCTGGGTGTGCCCGCCATAGCCGTAAGCGGCTGCGCGCGCATCGACGAGATGCACGTAAGACACGTCGTGCAGGCCAGGCATCAATTGCTTCAGCGCGGCATGAACCTGTGCCAGAAACAGCGCCTTTTCCTTTTTGATGTTGGTCTCATCGGTGATGCTGATGACCAGGTGAAACGCACTTCCCCCAGTCACCGACAAGGGTTGGCCGGCGATGAACCAGTCTTCATCAGCGACGTATTGAACGGTCGTCGCCATGAGTTGAGGTTGTTTGCCCAGCACCTCGGCAGTGAGCTGATTAATCAGCGCCATCGCTTTTTGACCGAGATCGGGGTTGCGTGGGCCAGATAACTGAAGCGTGACAGAAGGCATGACGGTATCCTTTCGGTGGGGTGATGATTGCCATTTTGAGAGCACTCCTTCCATTGGAAAAGCCGTATGATGCGATAGTTATCGTCGTTTTTTCGGATGGATAAACATGCGTGGTTTTGATTTCGAACAGCTCAGAACATTGGTAGCGGTCGTCGATGCGGGCAGCATTTCAGCGGCTGTGCCCACTCGATTTCTGTCGCAGTCCTCACTGAGCGAGCAGTTGCGCAAACTTGAAGAGGCCTCCGG
The DNA here is from genome assembly GCF_040224095.2 of Pseudomonas caspiana. Lineage (NCBI taxonomy): Bacteria > Pseudomonadati > Pseudomonadota > Gammaproteobacteria > Pseudomonadales > Pseudomonadaceae > Pseudomonas > Pseudomonas caspiana. The sequence continues at coordinate 2,394,508 of NZ_CP167995.1, forward strand.
CGGGCAACTCCTTGTTCGCAGCAAGAGGGGGGTGCAAATGACCGCAGCGGGCGAGCGCATGGTGGCCCACGCGCGCAAGATACTGGCGTTGTCCGATGCGGCATGGCGTGACATGCACGGCATTGCGCTTGAAGGCGAACTCAATCTCGGCATCTCGGATTACTTTAGACCGAGTCATCTCATGGGCCTGCTGAACCGAATTGCCCAGCAGCATCCAGGCTTAAGGATTCGCACTCAGGTGGGCAAAAGCGATGAGATGATAGCCGCCTACCGCAACGGTGCCCTCGATCTTGCAATCGTGATGCGGATTGCCGGCTCTGCGTCCGGGACACTCAACGACGCTCGCGTGCTTCGGACCGAGCCGCTGATCTGGGTCATGGCCACCGGGCAACCCCTGTCGAGTGAGCAGAAGACTCTTGAACTTGCTTTGTTGCCTGAGACCTGTTCGCTGCACCGGCTGGTACGTCAGCAACTCGACCTGCATCGACGGCCCTATGTCATTGCGCATATCGCCTCAGGCGTCGCGGGCTTACAGGCTGCCGTTGGGGCAGGGCTGGGGATTGGCTGCCTCAACGCCTCGGCCTTGATCGAGCCGGACATGGTGCAGGCGCCCAAAGGCGTTTTGCCCGCGCTGCCTGATGCTGAATTTGTGTTGCTTGAGGCCGGGCAAGACGATCCGAAGGCACGTGTGCGACTGCGATCAATCGCTGAGGTTATTGCGGGGACGCTGGCGGCGTAATGTAAGAAGGGACGGACGTTGTGGGGGGAAATTGGCAGTGGTTACCTCAGAGATCGACGGCTTTGGATCCTGAACGTACGGGTGTGACGGGCTGTTTCTCGCCGATTGCGGTTCTGTGCGACGGGCAGCAATCGACCCAGGCTGTCTGAAAACGTCAGCGTCGATAGGGACGGGGCGTATCTACGTGAAGTCCGTAGATATACGGAATCATCTTCACTGCTCTGGAAGTCAGTTCTTACGACATTGGTTAAAGGATTTCTTGAGTTCATCGGTATCATTACTCTCGCCCCTCTCAAATCAGGTCATGCCATGAACCAAAACCCTATGGAATCCTGCCCCCGCTGTGGATCCGTCCAACACGTCAGACCAAAGGGAATTCTGATAGGAGCAGCAAGCCCAAAAAAACGCTTCAATGGGGAAGAAAAAGCAGGCTATCAACGCTTGGATCAGCTAGCAGTTGATGAATGCAAGCCTGCCCTTCTGAAAGCAGCGCCGCTGGAGCAGCTGGTTGATGGGTTTTATTGCGATCATTGCGGGGTGGGTTTTGTAACAAGTGAGATTGTACAAGGTGTCGACCGAACATCGCTCTAGAGACGATTATGGGGTTTGTTTAGATCGAAACGGCTTTTCATACCAGGTCCGTCTGTGGAGGATCTCGGCTGCACTATTTGCCGCCCTAAGAGTTCTTGTGCGACACGCTTGATTTGTTCCCGTCAAGCATAAACGCTATAGAGTAGCGAGTCTTACGCGCGGGAGTGTAGTCCAGGTCAACCCTTAGTCCGTTTCTGCAACATACTTTCCGCCGGCCCCAGCCTCACGTGCTTGCCATACTCCGGACTCCATTCTTTGAGAGAGTACTCCCGTAACTGATTTTCATAGCTGTGGCGTGAGATTTGTGTGGAGTCTGACTGACTGCTGTTGGCCGATAGCTGTCAGTCACAGCCACCAGCGGTATTCGGCTCAATCGCCTGCTATCACTCTCGCTTTCCATGGATCCTGTTCGCATCCTGCGAGGGAGGAAGCCCAAATAACTTTGCATAATCACGGCTGAACTGCGTCGCGCTTTCGTAGCCGACCTCGAAAGCAGCCGCCATCACACTCTTCGCATTCGCCACCATCAGTGTTCTGGCCTGAAGCAATCGCACGCGTTTCTGATACTGCAACGGGCTCAGGTTGGTGACAGCCTTGAAGTGGCGGTGAAACGCCGAGACGCTCATCGACGCTCGTTCGGCCAGGCGCTCTACGCCAATGGGCTGGGCGAAATCGCGGCGGATCCACTGGATCGCGAGGTTTACACGGGCCATTGCGCTGTCGGGGGCCGCGATCTCTCTCAGCATCCAGCCAAGGGGGCCCTGAAGCACGCGGAAAATGATCTCCCGCTCGTACGCCGGGGCAAGCGCGGCGATGGCATCGGCATCACCCATGAGCCTCAACATTCGAACCCACGCGTCCATGAGTTCGGTGGTCATTGATGCGACCGAAAATCCTGGGTGAGCGTCGACGCGGCTGGCAGGTTTGGGCAGGTCGGCGAACAGCGTGGACAACACTGCTGGGTCGAGTGTCAGGCTTACGGCCAGATACGGTTCCCCGGTTTCGGCAGGGTGCACCGAGCCCGCGGCAGGCAGGTCGATGGACATCACGAAGTAGGTCGCGGGGTCATACCGCAACGTGCGGTCGCCCACGGTCATGCTTTTGCTGCCTTGCAAAATCACGTTGATCATCGGGCCATAGACCGCCGCGAGCATGTGCTCGGGGATCTTGCCCTTGACCATAGCCACGCGAGGAATGCCGGTTTCGGTTCGCCGATTTTCAGCCTTGGCCGCGAGTGACCTGAGTTCGTTTAGATGATTGTCCATGCCATGCATGCTGAGGGCAGAGGCTGGTGTGCTGCAAGCAAAAAGCAGAAACAGGCAGGTTTCGAACAGGAACGGGTGCGTTCAGCGCCACGGTGATCAGTACGCTGTGTCCTCATTCGAAGTCCTGAGGATCAGTACATGAGCGTTATCGTCATTACAGGTGGGAGTCGCGGGATCGGCGCCATCGCCGCCGAGCATATTGCTCAACGGGGCATGGGCGTCATCCTGACCTACAACCGTCATGCGCAAGAGGCAGCGTCGGTCGTCGAGCGCATTGAGCACACAGGAGGCAAGGCGGTTGCGCTCAAGCTCGATGTGTCTGACGTTGCAGGCTTCTCCGGGTTTCGCGAATTAGTGACACTTGCCCTGCGCGAAACCTGGGGCATCACCATGCTGAATGGTTTGGTCAACAATGCCGGGTATGGTCTGTTCACCCCTTTGGCCAGCGTCACCGAAGCGCAGTTTGATGGCCTGCTCAATGTGCATCTTAAAGGCCCGTTTTTCCTCACGCAGACATTGCTGCCGCTGCTGGCAGACGGTGCGAGTATCGTCAACCTGACCAGCGCGACCACTCGCGTGGCCACGGCGGGCGTGGCGCCTTACGCCGCGTTCAAAGGCGGGCTGGAGGTGCTCACGCGTTACATGGCCAAGGAGTTTGGCGAACGACGGATTCGGGCCAACGCCGTGTCCCCCGGCGCGATCCGTACCGAACTTGGCGGCGGCTTGAACGACGAGTTCGAGGTCTTGCTTGCGGGGCAGACTGCGCTCGGCAGGGTAGGTGAACCGGAGGACGTCGCGCGCGTGATTACCAGTTTGCTGTCGCAGGACGGTAGCTGGATCAATGCCCAGACCATCGAAGTCGCGGGCGGCTACAGCATCTGAGCCGCCCGCAGCTACACCATTTGAGGATTACGCAATGCTGGATCATGTCTTTTTGTCGGTCAGCGACATCACCCGTTCCATCCGTTTCTACGAAGCGGCCTTGACCACGTTGGGCATTACTGCCCGCCTGGACTACGACGGCAAAGATGGCCCGCCGGGGCATGCTGACCTCAAAGGCTTCGGCGCCAATGGCCGGGTGTTTTTCTGGCTGCGTGAGGGGATCGTTGAAGGACGGGCCGCCCATGTGGGTTTCGTCGCCAAGAGCAAGGCTGAGGTGGACGCCGCCTACGCCGCAGCCATGAAAGAGGGCGCGGTCGATAACGGCGCACCAGGTGCGCGTCTGCACTACGACCCGGATTACTACGCTGCCAATGTGCTGGACCCGGATGGGTACAGCCTCGAATTCGTTTATAAGAAATGGCAGCACGTCCAATGAGCATTCTTCTGATTTACGGGGCCACCGGCTATACCGGTCGCATGGCCGCTGAACGGGCAAAAGCGCTGGGCCTGCGGTTCGAAATCGCCGGGCGCAATCACGCGCGTCTGGCGGCACTCGCTGCGCATCTGGACGTGTCGTTTCGGGTATTCGATGCCGATACGGATGCAGCGGGCGCGTTGTCCGGTATCTCTGTCCTGCTCAATTTCGCTGGCCCCTTTGCGCACACCGCAGAGCCGTTGATGCGTGCCTGTATCAATGCCGGGGTCGACTACCTGGACATTACGGCCGAGATTAACGTCTATCTGCTGGCCGAGCGGCTAGGCGCAGAAGCCGCTTCGCATCACGTCATGCTCTTGCCGGGTGTGGGTTGGGACGTCGTGCCGACCGATTCGCTGGCAGTGCATGTCGCCAAGCGTGTCGCACAACCTTTAGCGCTGAGCATTGCGCTTCAGGTCCCAGGCTCGATGTCCCGTGGCTCGGCCATGAGCGTCAGCGAAATCATTGCGGCAGGTTTGCTGGCGAGGGTCGACGGCGAACTGGTCGCTACACCTGATGCAACGCCGCGTTATTTCGATTTCGGTGACGGCCCGGTCCTTTGCGTGCCGCTGTCGTTTGGTGATCTGGTGACGGGTTGGCATTCGACCGGCATCCCGAACATCGCGATGTTCGTGCACATTTCAGGCGACGCATTTCCAGAAGGCGATCTGGCGCAACTGCCCGATGGTCCGACGCCGGAGGAAAGGGAGGCCCATCGCGCTCGTGCAGTGGCTGAGGTCATGGGGGCTGACGGGTCAATTGCGCGGTCTGTGATCGAGACCGTAAACGGCTATTCCTATACGCCACTTGCCGCTGTGGAGGCCGCGCGGCGGGTACTGGAAGGCGAACGTCTGCTGGGGTTCGCTACACCCGCTAACGTATTCGGTAGCGGGTTTGCCGAGAGCATTCAAAGTACGCAGATCACCGATTTCTGAGGTGGCTCAACCGACTGCTATCAGTCTGTGGCAGGGAGGTGAGACTTGAATTTCGCCGCATCGCGCGCAGGGGGCAGACCAAACAATCTTGCGTATTCACGGTTGAATTGCGAGGCGCTTTCATAGCCCACGGCATAAGCGATTGACGTCGCGTCCAGAGTGTCGAACAGCAGCAGCCAGCGCGCCCTGAGCAAGCGCAGGCGTTTCTGGTACTGGATGGGTGTCATGGCTGTCACTGATTTGAAGTGCCGATAGAAAGCGGCAACACTCATGTCCGCCATGAGTGCCAGCGGCTCTACCCGAAACGGCTCGGTGTAGTGGTCTCGAATCCATTGTGTGACGCGGCGGATCTGCGTCATCCGCCCATCCGGCCGCGCGACGTCACGCAGAATGCCACCCAGCGGTCCCTGCAAGGCGCGGAACAGAATTTCCCGTTCGATCATCGGCGCCAGGATCGCAGCCTCGTGGGGATGATCCATGAGCCGCATCATGCGCAGCCACGCATCGATCATTTGCGCAGGGGCGAGGACGCCCTCAAAACAGGTACTCTGCGGTGGTCTCGACGTCTTGCCTTCGTCCATCAACAGCGTGGCGATCACATCCGGGTCCAGCGTCAGGCTGACCGCCAGATAGGGCTTGTCAACCCCGTCTGCGTGAATCTGTCCCGTGGCAGGCACATCCATAGGCACCAGAAAATAGTGGCCTGCCGGATATCTGGAAACTACTTCCCCAATCGACAAGGTTTTGGTGCCCTGAAGTACCAGGTGCAGCATCGGTTGATAAACCTGACTCGCACAGGCCTCGGCACGCACCATCGTTACGCGGGGTAACCCGGTCTCGGTCCACTTGTCTTGCGCTCGCATCACGATGCGGCGCAGTTCTGCCATTGATTGGTCCATGCCGCCCACCGTGAGTCATATCCCAACGCATGGCAAGCCAACTGAGAAGAATAGGCAAGTATGTGCGATTTACCGGCAAACGTCGGCGCCCTCGTTGCCTGAATACTGAGGGCAAGCGGCGCGTTGCCTTGCGGTTTTTCATTGCCAATGACCGACGCAGCCATTTGTCACGCAACTTCCAAAGGGCACCTCATGAAACTCGAAGGGAAAATAGCGGTTGTCACCGGCGCATCCAAAGGCATCGGCGCCGGGATTGCCAAGGCTTTGGCGGCGCAGGGCGCAACGGTCATCGTCAATTACGCTACCAGCCAGGCGGATGCCGATGCCGTCGTTGGCTGGATCGGGGCCAGCGGCGGATCAGCGTTCGCCGTGCAGGCAGACATGAGTCAGGCGACCGATGTGGTGCGCCTGTTTGAAACGGTTCGTGAGAACTACGGCACTCTGGATATCCTGGTCAACAATGCCGGTGTAGCAGTGTTCGAGATGATCGATGACCTGACGGAAGAAGCCTTCCATAAGCAATTCAACCTGAACGTGCTGGGCTATCTGCTGGCGGTGCGTGAGGCCGTCAAACTGCTCGGGCCCAATGGCAGCATCATCAATATCAGCTCGATCCTCAGTACCGACCCCTATCTGGCGTCGAGTGTGTACTCGGCTACCAAAGGCGCGGTCGATACCTTGACCTTTGCCCTGGCCAGGGAGTTGGGCGCGCGGGGCATCAGGGTCAACTCGATTCTGCCAGGCCATACGCACACCCCGGCGACTGATGGGAATTTTGCCGGTGAGTTCGGAGAAAAACTGGTGGCTGGAACCCCGCTGGGACGTTTTGGGGAGCCTGAGGACATTGCACCATTGGCGGTGTTTCTGGCATCTGAAGATTCGCATTGGGTAACCGGCGAATCCATCCGTGCTTCGGGCGGTGTTCGTGGTGTGGGGTACTGACTTGCCTGGCTAAATCCGGGTAATAAACATCTCTATCCAGAGCAAGCGGCGTTGGGTCAGCCTGTAGCATCGTCGGGACGATCATCCCTGAATGGTAGCTCTGCAGCTTGCGAGCTAGCTAGTTCGTGAGCAATGAAACGACCCGCCGTCTGCGCAACCTCAATCAGCCGCTTGCGGGGCATGCCATTGCACGCGGCGGCTGATAGCCCGCGCAAGTTGATCGAAAGGTAATCGGTGAGGCATTGCGCTTTATCGGGAAGCACTCGGTCAAGATAATCCCGGATCGCTTTGATGCCCCCATCGGCCAAGGTTTGCGCCATGTTACGGGCAACCTCATCGTCCGCACGCATGCCCTCGGTGATCATGCAGCCTCGCAAGATAGGGTCTTTTCCGTACTGCTTCGCTGCCGCGACCAGCAAGGCGGTGAGCGCTTCAGACACAGGCCGATCCGGTGCCAGCAGTTTGTCCAGCGGCAGGGCGTGCTCACTGGCGTAACGCAGCATCGCTTTCTCGAACAATTCGGCCTTGCTGCCATAAGCCGCGTAGAAGCTTGGCGGCTTGATATCCATGGCTTCGACCAGATCCGTGAGGCTCACCGCATCGAAGCCATGCTGGTGGAACATGGCCTGGGCAGTGGCGACTCCAGCCTCTCTGTCGAAAGCGGGCCGACGTTGGCGGATTTTGTCGTTCATGAGGATCTCGTCGATGTGGTCGCGATTGTAGCGGTCGCTATATGACAGGGCAACTGCACTGCGCTGAAAGGTGGATTTATATAGCAGTCACTAAATAGCTTGCTTCGTTGATTGGTGCTATGTAGTGTTCGCTATATAAATTCATTCTTCCCAGCAGAAAGGAGCATCAGCATGCTGTTTCAAGACAAGGTCGTTCTGGTAACCGGAGGCTCCTCGGGATTGGGCCTCGCCATTGCCCAGGAGCTGGCAGGGCAGGGCGCTACAGTTGTGATTACGGGGCGTCGGCAGGAACAGCTGAACGAGGCCCTCCCAAGCCTCGGAGAACGGGCCAGCGCGGTGGTCGCTGATGTCTCGGTTTTAGCCGATCTCGCGACGTTGTTCGCCGAGATCAAACATCGCCATGGTCGGATCGATGTGCTGGTCGCCAATGCCGGTATGGGCGAGATCGCCCCACTGGGCAGCATCACCGAAGCGTATTTCGAGCGCGTATTCAATACCAACGTGAAGGGTGTGACCTTCACTGTTCAGGGCGCCCTGCCGCTCATGGCAAAGGGGAGCAGCATTGTCATCATTGGCTCCACGGCTTCCATCGATCCCGGCCCAGGCTTGAGTGTTTACGGCGCGACCAAAGCTGCACTGCGAACACTGGTGAGAAGCTGGACTCTCGACATCAAAGGCAGCGGTGTGCGCATCAACCTGTTAAGCCCAGGCCCGGTGGATACGCAATCGCTGCGCAACATGCTCGCGGAGCAAGCTGATGAAGTGATCAAGTCCCTGAGTGAAAAAAGCACTATCGGGCGTATCGGCCAGGCCCATGAAATTGGAGCCGCTGCGGCGTTCCTTGCCAGTGACGCAGCCAGCTATGTCAATGGCGTGGAATTGTTCGCTGATGGTGGGGCATCGCAGAGCTAATCGGCCTCGCCAGCTACTGGCCCGACGTTGACCCAGGTGTGCATGCGTCGAGCGTCGAAACTGCTTCTCGCTGGCCAAGATGCTAGCGACCCACGCACCAAAACCAGCGTTCTTCAGAAGTCATATTGGGTCTAGCCAAGGCCCTGTGCTGAGCGTGTCAAACGTGTGGCCAACGCTATACGCCATCTATTTAAGAGCCATTCCCTTGGAGAAAGTCATGAGTAATCAACCACAACTCCTTGCACGCCTCGCAGCCGAAAGTGCAATCCATCGCCTACATGCCACTTACATCCATCGTCTCGATAGCGGGGATTTCGCTGGTGTGGCCGAGGTACTTCAGCATGCGGTGATCCATGTTCTTGGCAACGAAGCATCCTCGCTAGAGGGGCTTTTGGGGTTCTTCGAGGCGGGCCTTCAGGTTCATGCCGACGGCACGCCCCGCACGTGGCATTCGATTACCAATGTGCTGATCGACGTCTCTCCTGCGGGTGATAAAGCCACTTCGGCAAGCTATTACACCGTGCATCAGCAACTTGACGGTTTTCCGTTGCAACCCATCTGCGTCGGCAAGTACCTCGACAAGTTCGAGCTGCATGAGGGTCAATGGCGATTCACTCGCCGTGAGGTGACTTTGCGCTTTGCTGGCGACCTACAGCACCACGTCAAGGGGCCTCAAAGCGAAGCCGCTGGGCAGTCTGCGTAAAAGCAGCCCCGACTCATGCCCGTCCTGGCGCAATGGCCGGGCGTGAGAACTCATAGTCACATCCTGGCCGGCATTAGGCGCGCAAGCCAGAGTGCCTGTCTGGCGACTGTAAAAAGCACGACTCCATGAGGAATTACAAGTGAATGACAAACGACAAGCATTGGTCACCGGCGCAAACAAAGGGATCGGTCTGGCCATTGCCCGAGGGCTCGCTGAAGCGGGGTTTTTCGTATGGATTGGCGCACGTGATCGTCTCCGGGGAGAGCAGGCCGTGGCTCAGTTGCGTGGCAAGGGGCTTTGCGCAGGACTGCTTGAGTTGGACGTGGCTGACGATGCGAGCGTACAGCGTGCAGCTGTGGAACTAGCCTGCGAGATTACTGCGCTGGATATTCTCGTTAACAACGCAGGGATCGCGGTCGACATGACTAAAGCGCCCAGTGAGGTGCGGATGGAGGACATGAAAGCTGTTTACGAGGTCAATCTGTTCGGGCCTGTTCGCGTTACTCAGGCGTTCTTGCCGTTATTGAAAGCTGCTGATCAGGCCCGGATTGTGATGATGAGCAGCGGGGTGGGTTCCTTGGCGCTGATTACCGATCCGGTCTCGATTTACTCCACCGTTAATCTCCTTGACTACACCTCATCCAAAGTCGCACTCAATGCCGTGACGGTTTCCTTCTCGAAGGAATTGGAGCCGCTTGGCATAAAAGTGAACGCCGTTGAGCCTGGGCACGTCCGGACTGATCTCAATGGCAACTCGGGCGTACTATCGCCTGAAGAGGGAGCGGCAACAGCAATCAAGATGGCGTTACTTGGTTCTGACGGCCCTACCGGTGGTTTTTTTGGAAGTCACGGTCGGCAGCCTTGGTAGTTCAATTGATGGCCACACGCTTGCGCATAGACCGTTGATGCGTCATGTGCTGGAGAGATAAGAGCGTCCGCTATCGACCCCATAGCGCTCATTAGCAGCAGGCTTGGCCAAACGGGAGTTTGAAGGCTTTCTTAACCTAGTCGCTGCTGCTACCCATCAGAATCCATCTTTTCCCATAGCCTGAATATCGAAAGAGAAGTCCCAGAATACTGGGTACGCCGGATGGCCTTTGGTTAGCCAAAGTGAGGTTATGGCACTCGCTTGGTCGAGGCACACATAGGTGAATAGGTTCTCAAGGAGGATCAGTATTTCTGAGCGCTTTGCCGTTAGACCTATTGGACCTTAACTGCCATCCCCCAGGTGCAGCAGTTGCTCAGTAATCTCGCTGCGCGCTTCGCTTGCAGTCACGCAGGAGTGGCCACCAATGATTACTTCGTTACCAGTGCAATGGGACAGTTGCTCTTGAAGCGTTCTACTTAGATCAAAAAGGCCCGTAGGTGTTAACCCAGACGCAATAGTTGAAGCCCTCCAATAGATGCTCAAGCCTGAGAGTTTCGTCTGAGCGGAAATCTTGGGCGATACGCATGTTGGCTCCATCGATCAGCGCTTGGCCCTGTATCGTGAGCTAAAGCCTAAAGAAACGGTAGGACGTCACACATCTTGCTGCGGTCTTAACCGCGGCGGAAGGTGGTAAGTTATTCAATAAATTTTCAATTGGGGCTGCTTGCAGCAGACTGTGGACAGGTAGCCGCTGTCGTCTCTAATGTGGGCGAACCAGTGACAGCACAGCGGTAAAACGCAGTGGTCATGTTGGACGTCGCAATTGATCGTGATTGCATTCATGCAGGAGATAATCTGGCAAACCATGCGAGGTCAATCTCATTCGATCTATCAGTGACGCTGCGTGCCTTGATAATGATCATGCTTAAACCCTCAGGATTCCACGGATGCATCACATGAAAAAGGCAATTGTTGTACTGGCAATCACGGGGCTCATCGCAGGGTGTCAAACCTCCAGGCCGTTAGGCCCAATGGAAAATAGTATGGCCAAGGTTTGATGTTGTGAACCTCCCCTGGTTTGTAGATAACTCCAGTATCAGAGGTGACACCGCTATAAGCTTGCAGACCAATAAGTAGAAGGATACGCAGCGATGGACAGTGTCTTCAGGGTCGAGCCGGGTGCAGAGTCAGTCGTTGGACATTGCGACTCTTGCGGTCACGAGACACGAACCTTTCGCGGTTTTGTCTTCAATCACCAGGATGCTTATGCGGTGTACCTGTGCACCTATACGTCATCGCATCCCGAGTTTGGGGTTGCCATGGCCGTAAGCCTGAGAGGCTGGGGGGACGGTGCGGATACCGCAGCTAAAGAGTGTGTTGCCCTGGAGTGGAGAAATGGCGACAGCGGACCCGGTTGTCGTGTAATCGATGCCTCTGAAACATCTTGGGCAAGCAATAGCATTCTCGGTCAAATGCTCTCCAGAGAGCAGGCCATGGCGTCCGATCGTGCCTCGGAAGCGTTCAACGTCACCGATGCTGTCTGGGCGGGGGATGAGCGCTTATCTCGGGCCTTGAAGGAAGCTTAATCTGATTTCCCCTTCGCGAGAGGCCAGGTGTTTTGTGACCAAACAAAAAGCCGACCGAAGAACAATCAACCAACTAATGACCTATTCCAGATTTGGGAGTATCCGGGCTGGAGAAGGGAACTGAAATACTTCTTCGAAGATAGTTGGCACCTGTAATCGTAAGCCGGGCGAGTTGTCTTATAGCGTCTACCTCCATAAATTTGGAGTAATTTCTTCTCGTTGGAAACCATCAGCCATGCCCCCTGACTCCCTCGGCACTCCATCTCAAGACACCTTTTACGTGCTGCTTGAAACGGCCATGGTCGAGTTGATGAACAAGCAGGAGAGGCTGCAACAAAAGTATGGCCTGGGCGACATGGCGCGCTGGTACAGAACAGGAAAGTGGTCGAAGCGCGGATTCTCGATATCGGATCCTTTGCACCGAAGCGCTTAAGCTGGAAGTGGGCCTGGAGCAATCCCACTGTGCTTGAAGAGTCTCGTGAACGAGTACTGCCGATCAAAGAGTTGCAGGCCATCTTGGGCGTTGGCCTGTTTGGTGATGAAGAAGCGTTTTCTATTGAGGACGAAGCCATGGCTTGGGAGCTTGCGGCCATTGCGGTCCATCATCTGAATGCACTGGGCTGTTACCGAGCGCCCACGCCGCCTGATGGGCCGACCATTTTTCTGGCCATCACTGAGTTGAAGCACATCAGCCAATAATGCGTTGAGTACCGGAAACGCGGCGATGCTTTTGATGCCGGTGGCAAGGGCAGGCTAGCCCGAGAAGGTCAGCAATAGCACCACACGGCTTCAATCAGCAGATGGCTGCAAAACGATAGGCGCCTGTATGACTGGAATGTCTTTACCGGCAGGCACCAGAAAGGGATCGTCCACGCGCAGGCCCCTCAATGCCGACACCACGAGACTGTCGATCACTGGATCGCCGCAGCTCTTGACCAGATATTTCTTGGGGTAGGGCTGGCCAGCTTTAAACTGGTAACCCACGGTGACCGTGAAGGTCTGGCCGGATCCCTTGATATGTTCGAACACATTAGAGCTCGCCAACAGGTAGCGCTGTTGGCGCATCAAATCTTCGGTCCACAAACGGTTGTATTTCTGCATTTGCCCGGCATCGAGTTCCAGCCCTTTCGACAACAGTGGTCGCATTGCCTGCCAAGCTGCGTCGCCATACTTCTGCGTCGTCTCAATGTACAGCTTCAAGGCCCCGTGGCTATCGTTAGCACCGCCTTGGCCTTGCTCCATCATCCCGCCCAGCGCTACAACGCCGGCTCGCCCCGCCAGCCGGAAGTCATCGCGGGCTTTAACCGGATCAGTCGGCTCGCCGATCCCGTCGCGCTTCATGCGACCGAGTTCGACATAGGCATAAGGGTCGTCCTTTGCCGCTTCGATATAAAGACTCCGTGCCATGCCAATGTCCTGGGCAACTCCATTGCCGCTCTCGTAAAACGTGCCAAGCACATGCCGACACGTCGCATTACCAGCATCGCTCCCTCTCTTCACGATCTCCCACGCCGCAGGTGCAACAGCCCTGCCGTAAGAAGCTCTACGGCAGGCCTGGCTCTGACTGTCATCCTGCGAGAAATCGAAGGTGCCCAGCGGCTTGTAAGGGTTGCGCTGATCTTCAAGGTAGCGTTCCATCGGCGTCGGCTTGTTACGTGCCTCCTTGATGTAGTCGGCAGTGCTTCTACCCATGTCGCCGAGGCTCTGGCAGCCGGTCAAGGCGACCAGCAGGGCGGTTGATACGAGGTTTCGGGTCATGCTTTACCTGCATCCATACGTGCACGGTGATAGCCCGTACGAGGTGATCCGTTGGTGGCTGGGTGTGGCCTCACGGCCGGAGGTATAGGGGGCGGAGTCTACCTTTCCTACGCGAAGCTCACAATTATCCAGCGCAGCCGCATGAGTGTTGGCGGACTCCTGAGTAACTCATCCTGGATGTAACGAGCCGCGTAGCTAATGGGTGATCAAGGGGCAGCTACTGGCCGACTCCCAGCCAGTCATGAAGGGCAGTAAACGACCAGGACTGGGCGGTTCGAGTAAAGAAAAAAACTATGCTCTTCTCTCGTTCCCAGCCTGGTTTCACAGCCACAGCGGCACAATCGAAGCGACCAGCAGCGCCCCCAGAAATCTGTTCAGCATTCGCCACTGCCGTTCGGTTTTCAGTGCGCGCGCCAGCACTACCCCGGCCACGCACCAGAGCGCGAGCGAGGCCAATGACAGCACGGCGAATACGAGACCGAGCAATACGGCCAAGCCTTCTGCGCTGTGGGCCAGTGAAGTAAATGAGGCGGCGGCACTCAGGGTCATCGCCCAGGCCTTGGGGTTCTGCCAGAGCAGGCCGACCCCAGCGATAAAACGCGATGGTTTCTGCGTAACGGCCGCTTTACCGGGCTGGCCGCGCAGCGCGATCTGCACGGCAAGCCAGAACAGATAGAGCGAGCCCAGTAGCTTCATAGCCAGTTGCAGCGCCGGCATCGCTAGAATCAGCCCGCCCAGGCCAAGCGCAGCGGCCACGGCCATGCTGGCCAGGCCGAACGAAATACCGGACAACAACGGAAACGAACGCCACCAACCGAAAGTGGCGCCAGAAGCAGTTGCCAAGGTGGTGGCACCGCCGGGACTGATAGTGGCGACCAGCACAAACAGAACAAGCGGCAAAAAGGCGTCGAGCATGCTGAAGATTTCCTTGGTTGAGATCGACTAGATAGCCAATCTGCCGCTAGTATGGAAGCTAATATTCAGCATGCTCAGGATTACAAATCGTAATGAGCAAGGTTTTACGCAACTTCGATCTGGTGTTGCTGCGCACCTTTGTCGTCGTTGCCGAGCAACGCAGCATGACCGCCGCCGCCAACGCCCTGCACCTCACCCAAGGCGCCGTCAGCCATCAGATCCGCAAGCTGGAAGAGCTGCTCGGCGAGTCACTATTCATTCGCCAGCGGCCGTGCATCCGGCTTTCGCCGCTGGGCGAGCGACTGATCGCCAAGGCGCGCCAGATGCTTGCGCTCAACGACCAGCTTTGGACGGAGCTGCACGGCAATCCCGTGCAAGGCATCGTGCGCCTCGGCGTGCCCTACGACCTGGCCGGCGCCTGGATAATGCCGGCGGTCAGAGCGTTTATGGCCACCTATCCGCAGGTAGAGCTGTCTATGAAATGCGGCGCTTCGCCCGAGCTGATACAAGCCACTGCCAACGGCGAACTGGATGTGGCAATTGCCGAAGAATTGGTCGAGCAGGCAAGCGGCGAATGCCTGTCCATTGAGCGCCTGGTCTGGGCCGGTGCCAAGGGCGGCGCTGCGTATCTGAAGTCGCCATTGCCTGTCTCGATGGTCGCCGAGACCTGCGTATTTCGCTCGCCCGTTATTGCCGCGTTGCAGGCCCAGGACCGGCCTTGGAAAACCCTGTTCGAAAACGGCAGCCTGGAGACCACGATTACTATGGTCAGCAGCGACCTTGCGGTGTCCGTATGGTTGCAGTCCACCGTGCCCAGCGGCCTCGACATCCTGCCACCAGACGCCGCGCTACCCGAGCTGGCCCCCATGGCAATTACGTTGCACCGCGCCAAGGCATCGCAAAGTGCCGCGAGTGAGGAGCTGATTCGGCATATTCGAGCGCATCGTGCGGGAGGTTGATGCGCGGAGAGCTCAAGCGAGGCTCATGGTGGACAATCACTCGCCATTGCCATCCCCTGATATCGTCTAACCGCTTTTCGTCGCGTGCTAATTTAGCTCGGATTAAAAATACCCGTTCATCAAAGGCTCTTCCCGGTTACGGCCTATTGGAGATTTCATGACACAAGCAACCCAACACGGTCTGGCCCTACGCTACGGCGATGCAGACTCAACGATTCCCGAGAACTGGAATCCGATTCTCGATCAATTGGTGAATCATCGCAGCGTCCGTGCTTTCAACGACAAGCCACTGCCAGAAGGAACGCTTGAGGCGCTGATCACTGCCGCGCAATCAGCGGCAACTTCATCAAATCTGCAAGTCTGGAGCGTGATCGCTGTTCAGGATCCATCTCGCAAAGCGCGCCTCGCGGAGCTTGCCGGTAATCAGGCCTACATTCGCCAGGCACCGCTGTTTCTGGTCTGGCTCGCCGACCTCTCCAGAGTTTCCCGAGTAGCAGAGCGCGCGGGCGTCGAGCTCGAAGCCTTGCCTTACATCGAGAGCCTTTTGTTGGGCACGATCGACGCATCGCTGGCTGCCCAGAATGC
This sequence comes from Pseudomonas caspiana, assembly GCF_040224095.2. Taxonomy (NCBI): domain Bacteria; kingdom Pseudomonadati; phylum Pseudomonadota; class Gammaproteobacteria; order Pseudomonadales; family Pseudomonadaceae; genus Pseudomonas; species Pseudomonas caspiana. Next base: position 2,410,214 of record NZ_CP167995.1, read on the forward strand.
GGTGGTTGCACTGGAGTCGATGGGGCTCGGTAGCGTCTACATCGGTGCGATACGTAATGACATCAAAAGTGTCGCGAAGGAATTGGACCTGCCTCCTCAGGTGTACCCGGTGTTCGGCATGTGTGTGGGTTATCCCGATGCTGAACGCCCGGCGCAGGTAAAGCCGCGCTTGCCCCAGGCGGCTGTCTTGCATCACGAACGCTACAGCGTGGAGTCTGAAAAGTCCTCGGTTGAGCAATATGATCAGCGCCTCGGCGCCTTCTATCAGCAGGAGGGGATGAAGGCTGCGGGCTGGTCGGAGCAAGTCGTGAATCGTTTGCGAAGTACTGCCAGCCTGCATGGCCGTGAAGAGTTGGTCAGGGCATTGCAGCAATTGGGTTTTGGCCTGCGCTAGCAGGCCCGGCTCGCTGATAACTCACTTCGCTTGCGGAAAAACCAGCCTGAACGTTGTTATCCGCTCCAGCTCACTCTCCACCGTCACCCGCCCTTGATGAACATTCATGATGGAGCGAACAATTGCCAGCCCCAGACCGGTGCCGCCTTGTTGACGGGAGCGGCTGGCATGCACCCGGTAAAAGCGGTCAAACAGGCGCGGCAGGTGCTCGGCTTCGACGCCTTCGCCCAGGTTGCTGACGGCCAGAGAGACTTCATTGGCATGGCTTTCGAGGGTGATGGTCACTGTGCTGCCGGGCGTGCCGTGGCGGATGGCGTTGGAGATTAAGTTGGAGATCGCGCGCTGGATCATCAGTCGCTCTCCCTGGGTTTTGGCGCTGCCTTGAACCACCAGCTTCATGTCTTTTTCTTCCGCTGACTGATCAAAAAGCTCGGCGACCTTGTTGGCTTCTTCTTCAAGGTCCACGGCAGTAAACGTCAACAGCGCCGAGGGTTGAGTCACGCTGGCCAGGAACAGCATCTGGGAAACCATCAGTGACAGGCGCTCAAGCTCTTCGGTACACGACTCCAGCGCCTGTTTGTATTCTTCGGGTGGTCGTTCCCTGGACAAGGTGACCTGCGCCTTGCCCATCAGGTTGTTCATTGGCGAGCGCAGCTCATGGGCCAGATCATCCGAAAATTGCGCCAGTTGCTGAATGTCTTCGGCCAGTCGATTGAGCATTACGTTGACCGCGTGGGCCAGGTCACGGAGTTCGTCAGGGAGTCCGGCGGCTTGCATGCGATGGGACAAATCCCGGGCCGATACCTTGTGTGCCACCTTGCGAAAGGCACGTAAGGGTCTTAACCCGCGATGCACGATCCACCACGCGCAACCGCCGACCAGCAGCAGAATAAGTGGCAAAGCAATAAGCGTGGATTTCACATAGGCGCCGAGCAATAAAGCATCGTTTTCCCTGTCGAGTGCGAGCAATACCAGCACCTTCTGGCCGCCTTTGAGGCGCACGTGTTTGCTGGCAATCAATATCTCGTGACCTGCCGAGGATTCAACCCGCTGAAAATCTGCCCGTGTGCCCTCGGTGAAGGGCACCGGCAGCACCATTTGTTCGTCCTGACCCAGGCTCAGCAAACGTTTTCTCGGGGTGCCCGAATCGAGGATCGTCAGGGTGAAATCATCGTGCCCGACAATCTGGTCACGCAGGTGGTGCGGTGCCAGAACCACGTCAGCGGGGGAGCTGAAGCCCTCGGAAAGGCTGTGCTCGATCTGCTCCAGCTTTTCCTGCAGGCCGTTTCTGGCTCGCAAATCCAGCTGATGGGAAATGGAAGCGTAGGCGAATGCTGCCATCACCAGCACCAGCACCGCACTCATTGCGGTAACGGCAAGACCCAGCCGTGTGGAAAGACGCGTGGGTTTCATTCACGAACTTCCAGTACATAGCCCACGCCGCGCAGGGTATGGATCAGCTTCTGCTCGAAAGGCTCGTCGATTTTTGCCCGCAGGCGGCGGATCGATACCTCGACGACGTTGGTGTCGCAATCGAAGTTCATGTCCCACACCAGCGAGATGATTTGCGTGCGTGACATGACTTCGCCGCTGTGACGCATCAACAGGTGGAGCAGGGCGAACTCCTTGGTCGTCAGGTCGATGCGCTGGGTGCCGCGAAAGGCTCTGTGTCGTCCCTGATCCAGCTCAAGGTCGCCGACTCGCAGCACCTCGGGCAACCCGGCCTGTTCGCTGCGACGCATGAGGGTACGAACCCGGGCCAGCAGCTCAGGGAACTCGAATGGCTTCACCAGATAATCGTCGGCTCCCATTTCCAGACCCCGAACCTTCTCCTCAAGACGACCCCGGGCCGTGACCATCATGACTCGGGTGTTGCTGTTTCTGCGCAGTCGGGTCAACACCTCCCAACCGTCCATTTCGGGCAGATTCACATCCAGAATGACCAGATCGTAGGTTTGATGCTGGGCCAGATAAAGCCCATCAAGGCCGGTGACGGCCAGGTCCACAACATAACCACTTTCGGTCAAACCCTGATGCATGTATTCGGCAGTTTTTGGCTCGTCCTCCACAACAAGGATTCGCATATCAGTGTCCTGTATTAATTAAAGTGACTGAATGTCGCAGGCTTTTATTGTTTAAAGATGCCCGCTTTAAAGTTGCAGCTCTTTAAAGCTAAGCTTCTGAACGCTGCCGTAAGTATCCGGCAGCCTTCCACGAGCTATCGATTTTGCGGCGATTCTGGAGTCTGTAGCGGCTTCAGGGTCAACCCCGCAGGTTATTGAATATGAGGATTTTTTTTACCGTCTCTGGAAGCTGCCAGCATGGCGGTTTGTCTTTTGCTGTCGCCTGAAAAAGCAAGTTTAAGTTATTGCTTTTTATGTCTGTGATATTCGAAGACTTCTTTGTGTTGCGCAGTGTAATGGCGAGCCACTGCAACTTTCCTTAAATGACAGGATTGTAATTTTTCAGCAATCCTTCTGCTAACTCACTTTGCATAAAGTCCCCGCATCCAACTCCGCTGAACGCAGCCGGGGTCTGTTCTGGTTATCTGATGGGATGGTTTATACATATGCAGAGGCGCGACGGGAGCAGTGCAAACCCGCTCAGGCACAGAGTTTTTTCCATGGCACCCGAGGTGAAGCCGACCCTGAAAACGGGGTTGCTTTACGCGTTGCTGCTATCTTTTGCGGCCCCTGGCATGGCGGTTGCGCAGAGTCTGAGTCTGCCTCAGGCCATCGAGGCAGCCTTTGCGGAAAACCCTGACCTCGCCGCCGCGCGATGGGAAATAGGCATCGCTGAAGGCGACAGGCAGCAGGCAGGTTTGATGCCCAATCCTGAGTTGTCCTGGGAAGTCGAAGACACTCGTCGCAATACCAGCACCACCACGGTCATGCTCAGCCAGGCACTGGAACTGGGCGGCAAGCGCGGTGCCCGCATTGAAGCAGCTAGCCGGTCCCAGGATGCAGCGCAGATCGAACTGGAGCGGCGTGGCAACGAACTACGTGCCGAAGTCGTCCAGGCTTTTTACACCGCATTGCGTGCGCAAACCGGTCTGGAACTCGCGCAGCAGTCTCAAGCCTTGGCTCAGCGCGGCCTTGAGGTTGCTGACGGGCGTGTTCGCGCGGGTAAGTCTTCCCCCGTCGAGGTGACACGTGCGCAGGTACAACTGGCTGAAACCGACCTGCTGGTGCGGCGCGCTGAAACCCTGAAAGCCAATAGCTATCGCGATCTGGCACGCACCACCGGGTCGTCGACTTCTTCATTTGATCGCCTGGAATACGCTGAGCTGTCGCCGGGCAAATCCCCGCCAGCGGCGAAGATGCTCACGGCGATCAATCAATCGGCCGAGCTGCGTCTTGCCAATGCCCAGATCGAACAGCGTGATGCAGCGTTAGGCTCAGAGCGGGCGCAGCGCATTCCTGATCTCACTGTAAGTATTGGCAGTCAATACAGCCGGGAAGACCGTGAGCGGGTCAATGTCGTCGGCTTATCGGCACCGCTGCCGCTGTTTAACCGTAATCAGGGCAACGTCCTCGCCGCATCCCGCCGCGCAGATCAGGCCCGTGATTTACGCAACGCGGTCGAACTCAGGTTGCGCACGCAGACTCAGGCCGCTCTGGATCAGTGGGCGACCGCCAGCAGAGAAGTCGAGTCCTTTAATCAGGTGATTTTGCCCTCGGCGAAAAGCGCGGTGGATGCTGCGACCCGTGGTTTCGAGATGGGTAAATTCGGCTTTCTCGAAGTTCTCGACGCACAGCGCACGCTGATTGCGGCGCGCAGCCAATACCTCGAATCGCTGGCCATCGCCACGGACGCCAGAGTAACTGTCGAGCGCATCTACGGCGACATCACCGCGTTTACTGCCAATCCTTAAACCCTCACTTTTCGCACTTATCGGGCGCATCGCTTTGTACATCCGTACGTGATCGCCGGGAGCATCCATGGATAACAAACGAAGTATGACGCTTGCCTTGGCGGTGGTCGCAATCATTGGTCTGGGCAGCCTGACGCTGGGCAATCAAGGGCTCCCCGTTGCGGCAGAAGCGGTCAAGAACGCAAAGCATGAACACTCGGAAGAAGAAGGGCATGCGGACGAAAAAGGCCACGCCGAGAATGACAGTCATAGCGACGGCAAGGCCGACGCAAAAGGTCACGCTGACGAAGAGCACGGTGAGGAAAGCCATGGTGATGAAGAGCATGGCGAGAAAGGTCACGGTGCTGAAGGGGCCGAAGACTCCCACGAAGAAGAAGGCAAGCTCGAACTCAGCGCAGAACAGATCAAGTCAGCCGGCATAGAGCTGGCCGTCGCCGCACCTCGGTCGATGAGCACTTCAGTCACGTTCCCCGGCGAAATTCGCTTTGACGAAGATCGCACCACCCACGTCGTACCGCGGGTTGGCGGGATCGTGGAAGAGGTCAAGGTTGACCTCGGCCAGGCGGTGAAAAAAGGCCAGGTACTGGCTGTGATCGCCAGTCAGCAAATTTCCGATCAGCGCGCAGAGTTGAATGCGGCCCAGCGCCGTCTTGAGCTTGCCCGCCTGACCATGCAGCGTGAGAAAAAACTCTGGGAAGACAAGATTTCCGCCGAGCAGGATTATCTGTTGGCGCGTCAGGCGTATCAGGAAGCAGATATCAGTTACGCCAACGGTCGGCAGAAGCTGAGTGCTATCGGCGCGAGTCTCAAATCCTCTGCGGGCAACCGATACGAACTGATCGCTCCTTTTGACTCAATGGTTGTCGAGAAACATCTGGCCATAGGCGAGGTGGTCAATGACACCACTTCGGCGTTCACGCTCTCCGATTTGTCGCGGGTCTGGGCGACCTTTGGCGTTGCGCCGAAGGATTTGAACAAAGTCGTGGTGGGCCGTGCGGTAACGGTCAGTGCGCCCGATCTCAATGCTCAGGTTGAAGGCCGCATCAGCTATGTCGGCAATCTGCTCGGCGAGCAAACCCGCGCAGCTGCGGTGCGCGTGGTGCTGGCCAACCCTGAGGGCGCGTGGCGTCCGGGGCTGTTTGTCTCTGTCGATGTGACGGCGGATAAAGCCAACGCGGCGGTCAGCCTGCCTGAGTCCGCCATCCAGTCCGTTGAGGACAAACCTTCAGTGTTCGTGCGCAACGCCGAAGGCTTTGAACTGCGCCCGGTGAAAGTCGGCAGGCGTGACGGCGGCTATGTGGAAATCCTTCAAGGCCTGACGGCGGGCACTCAAGTGGCCGCCGCTGGCAGTTTCATTCTCAAGTCCGAGCTGGGTAAAGGCTCTGCTGAGCACTCCCATTGATCTGCCTCGCACGAGTACAACGTCATGTTTGAACGGTTGATCCAATTCGCAATCGAGCAACGCATCGTCGTGATGCTTGCCGTGTTGCTCATGGCAGGGCTTGGCATTGCCAGCTACCAGAAACTGCCTATCGATGCTGTACCTGACATCACCAACGTGCAGGTGCAGATCAACACCTCGGCTCCCGGCTTTTCGCCGCTGGAGACTGAGCAACGCGTGACCTTCTCGATTGAAACCAGCATGGCAGGCTTGCCAGGTTTGCAGCAGACCCGTTCTCTGTCGCGCTCGGGCCTGTCTCAGGTCACGGTGATTTTTGAAGACGGCACGGACTTGTTCTTTGCCCGCCAGTTGGTTGGCGAGCGTCTGCAAATTGCCAAGGATCAGTTGCCCGAAGGTGTCGATGCGGTCATGGGGCCGATCTCCACCGGGCTTGGCGAGATTTTTCTGTGGACGGTAGAGGCCAAAGAGGGCGCGCTCAAGGAGGACGGCACGCCCTACACGCCGACCGATCTTCGAGTGATTCAGGACTGGATCATCAAGCCGCAATTACGCAACGTGCCGGGTGTGGCCGAGATCAACACCATCGGCGGTTTCGCCAAGCAGTATCAGATCGCGCCGGATCCGAAAAAGCTCGCGGCTTACAAGCTGACCTTGAATGACCTGGTGGCCGCACTTGAGCGCAACAACGCCAACATTGGCGCGGGTTACATTGAGCGCGGCGGCGAGCAATTGCTCATTCGCGCGCCCGGTCAACTGGGCACGGTGCAGGACATTGCCAACATCGTTATCGCCAACGTTCAGGGCACGCCGATCCGGGTCAGCAGCGTGGCCGACGTGGACATCGGTCAGGAGCTGCGCTCCGGCGCTGCCACCGAAAATGGCCGGGAAGTGGTGCTTGGTACGGTGTTCATGCTGATCGGCGAAAACAGCCGCACGGTTTCCCAGGCGGTCGCCGCGAAGCTGGCTGATATCAACCGTTCACTGCCTGAAGGTGTCGAAGCGATCACGGTTTATGACCGCACGACTCTGGTTGAAAAAGCCATCGCCACGGTGAAGAAGAACCTGATCGAAGGGGCCATTCTGGTCATCGCGATTCTGTTCCTGTTCCTCGGTAACATCCGTGCCGCGTTGATCACCGCGATGGTGATTCCACTGGCCATGCTGTTCACCTTCACCGGGATGTTCACCAATAAAGTCAGTGCCAACCTGATGAGTCTCGGCGCGCTGGACTTCGGCATCATCGTCGACGGCGCCGTCGTGATCGTCGAAAACGCTATCCGCCGACTGGCTCACGCACAACAGAAATACGGCCGGATGTTGACCCGCTCGGAACGCTTTCATGAAGTATTTGCAGCCGCCAAAGAAGCGCGTCGTCCGCTGATTTTCGGCCAGTTGATCATCATGGTTGTTTACTTGCCAATCTTCGCCTTGACGGGTGTCGAAGGCAAAATGTTCCACCCGATGGCCTTCACCGTGGTGATCGCGCTACTCGGCGCCATGATCCTGTCGGTGACCTTTGTACCGGCTGCCATTGCCATGTTTGTCACCGGCAAGGTCAAGGAAGAAGAAGGCGTGGTAATGCGTACCGCGCGTCTGCGTTACGCGCCGGTTCTGAAGTGGGTACTGAGCCACCGGTCGATCGCGTTCTCCGTCGCTGTCGTGCTGATTGGGTTGTCCGGATTTACGGCAAGCCGTATGGGCAGTGAGTTTATTCCGAGCTTGAGTGAGGGCGACTTCGCGTTGCAGGCGCTGCGGGTGCCCGGCACCAGCTTGAGCCAGTCAGTGGACATGCAGCAGCGTCTTGAGAAGGCCATTGTCGAAAAAATGCCGGAAGTCGAGCGAGTGTTTGCCCGCACGGGAACGGCCGAAATTGCCGCCGACCCGATGCCGCCGAATATCTCCGACAGTTACGTCATGCTCAAACCGCAAAGTGAATGGCCGGATCCAGGCAAGTCTCGCGAGGCATTGATTGCTGAGTTGCAGCAGGCCGCTGCGACGGTACCAGGCAGTAACTACGAGTTATCGCAGCCGATTCAGTTGCGCTTCAACGAGCTGGTTTCGGGGGTGCGCAGCGACGTGGCGGTGAAGGTGTTCGGCGATGACATGGCAGTGCTGAACCAGACGGCCGCGAAAATCGCTGCGACCTTGCAGAAGGTGCCGGGCTCGTCCGAAGTCAAGGTCGAGCAGACTACGGGCTTGCCTGTGCTGACGATCAACATTGATCGTGACAAGGCCGCACGTTATGGCCTCAATGTGGGCGATGTCCAGGATGCGATTGCCATCGCGGTAGGCGGGCGTCAGGCGGGTACTCTTTACGAAGGTGATCGTCGCTTTGACATGGTGGTGCGACTGTCGGAAACCCTGCGAACTGACGTGGCCGGACTGTCGAGTCTGCTGATTCCCGTGCCCGCGACGGCAAGCAGCGTTAATCAACAGATCAGCTTTATCTCGCTGTCCCAAGTGGCAAGCCTGGATCTGGTGCTGGGGCCGAATCAGATCAGCCGGGAAAACGGCAAGCGACTGGTTATCGTCAGCGCCAACGTGCGCGGTCGTGACCTTGGCTCGTTTGTTCAGGAGGCAGGGGAAACAATCAACAGCAATGTGCAGATCCCGGCGGGATACTGGACCAGTTGGGGCGGCCAGTTTGAACAGTTGCAGTCCGCTGCCAAGCGCCTGCAGATCGTCGTTCCGGTTGCGCTGTTGATGGTGTTGGCGTTGCTGTTCATGATGTTCAACAACCTGAAAGATGGCTTACTGGTTTTCACCGGTATTCCGTTTGCGCTGACTGGCGGTGTCATGGCGCTCTGGTTGAGGGACATTCCACTGTCTATCTCGGCGGGAGTTGGCTTCATCGCGTTGTCGGGTGTGGCAGTGCTGAACGGCCTGGTGATGATCTCGTTTATTCGCAACCTGCGCGAGGAAGGGCGTTCGCTGGGGGATGCTATCAACGAAGGGGCTCTGACCCGCTTGCGTCCGGTGTTGATGACCGCGTTGGTGGCGTCGCTGGGCTTTATTCCGATGGCACTGGCAACTGGCACGGGGGCAGAAGTTCAGCGTCCGCTGGCCACCGTGGTGATCGGCGGGATACTGTCGTCGACCGCGCTGACGTTGTTGGTTCTGCCTGCGCTGTATCAATGGGCGCATCGTCGGGAAGAGGAGCAGACATCATAGCGTTAGCATTGTGAATCAAAGGCCCGCGGCAGGTGACTGTTGCGGGCTTTTTTATAGACTCTGATTGCCTCCGTAAGACTTGGCCCGCTGTCCTTAATACGACGCTGTAGCAAAGCAAACATTGGACCTGTAGGAGCGCACGAGCACCGCGAGGCCGCGATAGCGGTGTATCAGGCAGGACGCTATCGCTGCCTCGCGGTGCTCGTGAGCTCCTACAGAACAGTATTTCAAATAAGAGAGTAGGGATTTGTTTTACAGAGGCCAACAAGTTGGTTTCTGCAGATCTGGCGATTGTTGAGTTGATAGCGGTTTATCAGACGATTTATGTTTACCAGAAGCAAAAAAAGCGCCCCGAAGGACGCTAAAGATTCACCTTGACCAAAGGAGCTTGTCAGCTGCTAAAGGTGAATGGAGTTGAAGCGAATTTTAATCTTCAGCCTTTTTCAGGTTCATTAACCGGTGTCTTTTTATCGATGTTCACAAGTCGCGACGACTCGCTGTTGAGTTGATCGTTGAAGCGCTGTTCCTGGGCAACCTTGATTTTCTCAGCGGCCGGGCTGGCGCGTTCACTTCCATCGTGGGCCATTGCCGTGGCGGAGGATAAGGCGACGACTGTAAGGGCGATTGATCTGATGATGTTCATTGTAATTACCGTTCTGTTTAAGGGCAGTCACTGTGGAGTCTTGATGCAAACGGCGTCCTGCTCCTCAGTGTTAGCGTTGAGTATAAGTATCGAAGCTAACAGGACGGTGAGTGAATAATGACAATATTGTTATCGATGATGTCAGCGCTGTTCAGGTAACTTCCTGAAAGATTTCCAAATCGTCATTTGCGTGCAACGCCGTTGTTAGCCGTCTACGGTTAATGTTCAATCACCCCATAAACCGAGACGGAAAAAATGCAAATCGCTAAATACCCTAAATTCTTGTTACTCAGCCTTGCTTTGCTTGCTCCTATGGCTTCCTATGCTTCCAGCGGGCACGACCCGATGGCTGCAAAGATTATCAAGGCGCATGAAGAATTTGTGAGAAGTTATGCCGTGGAGAATAATCAGGCGTCGCCAGGTATTATCAAGTATCAATATGGGATGAAACTGGATATTAAAAAAGTCATCCGTGTATCTTCAGTGTCTACAGCGTGCGGCGTCAACCCGCGGTTGATGACTTACGAAGACTCCAAAGGCACGTTGAATACAGTCAAATATCAAGCGCTGAATGAGTGTCGGAATAAGAGCTGATTAAAAGTTTCCTGTTTAAGCTTCTTGTTTAAGTTACCTGTTAAACGCGGCTGGATTAATCATGAGGACAGAAAGCTTCACGTGTCTTCCAGCCGCGCTGCCAACCCTTCGATAAATACGGTTTCAGCCCGACTCATGCGCTGTTCGCGGTTCCACAGCAAGTGAATATCAACATCAGCAACGCCCTCCAAAGGCGGTACTCGCCACAACAGGCCCTGTTCCACGTCGTCGACGACGACATGCTCGGGCAGGCATCCCAGACCAATCCCCGCAATGACCAGGCGCCTGATTTCTTCGAGGCTTGAAGAGGAGGCCACAATTCTTCCGCTGAACCCTTGCTGATCACGAAAAATAGTCAGGGGCGAAAGCATGCCGCCGATTTGATCACTGGTGAAACTGACAAAGTTTTCTGACTGCAAATCGCTCTGACTGAGGTCGGTACGGCCGTACAGCGGATGATTTCGGCCGCAGAAAAATACATAGCGCTGACGCTGAAACAGACGTTGCTCCAGTCTGGGTTGGGGGCGGCGATTGAGACTCAAGCCCAGAGTGGCGGTTTTCTCCAGCAGGGCGCTGACGATGTCGGAGCTGCGCATCACGTCCACTTCCAGATCTACCCGTGGATGCTGACGGTGGAACTCTGTGAGGAAGTTATCGAAGTTGCTCGATACGATGCGGCTGATCATCAACAAGCGCACTTTGCCAATCACTTCGTCACCCGGCATCTGCAAGGTGTTGCTGACTTGTGAGACCTGACCATAGATCTCACCGGCCAGAGCGAAGATTTTCACTCCGGCTTCGGTCAGGTCAAAACGTGGCCCGCGACGGGCGATGAGCTGACAACCCAGTTGTTCTTCCAGACGCTTGAGGGCCTGACTGACTGCCGGTTGGGTCAGGTGCATTCTGGCTGCGGCGCGGCTGATGCTCAGTTCCTGGCCGATGACCCGGAAGGTGCGTAGCAGGTTCCAGTCCAGGCGATCATTGAGCAAGGGAGAGATATCGCGAGAAGAGTCGGTCACGGCCACCTCACTATAATTGCGGCTTATAGTTCGAATAATAAATAGAAATTTGACTGATTATGCCTTGTAGGCAAAAAATCAGTCCAGAGTCGCCAACAGAGCGGCCTCAGCAAGATCATTTCCTCCTGCCAAAAAAACTAACCAATGGAGTTGATTCATGAAGCCTTCCGCTTCTGCGCAGCCACGCCGGGCTGCTGCCGCTGCGTTCATCGGTACGATGATCGAGTGGTACGACTTTTATATTTATGCCACCGCCGCCGCACTGGTATTCGGTCAGCTTTTTTTCCCCTCCGAAGATAAATTGTTCAGCACCATGGCCGCCTTCGGCACCTTCGCTGTGGGCTTCTTCGCCCGACCACTGGGCGGCATCGTCTTTGGTCACATCGGCGACCGTATCGGCCGCAAGAAATCGCTGGTTATCACGTTGGTGATGATGGGCGTGGTCACGGTCTGCATCGGCTTGCTGCCGACTTATGCGCAAATCGGCGCAGCGGCACCGGTGTTGCTGATCCTGTTGCGTGTTGTGCAAGGCATTGCGGTCGGCGGCGAGTGGGGCGGCGCAGTCCTGATGGCGGGTGAACATGCGCCCAAAGGCCGACGTAATTTCTTTGCCTCCTTTGCGCAGTTGGGTAGCCCGGCAGGTTTGATCCTGTCTTTACTGGCGTTCAGCGCGGTAACGCGTCTGCCCGAAGAAGACTTGATGAGCTGGGGCTGGCGTCTGCCGTTTCTGGCCAGCGCTGCGCTATTGATCGTCGGTTTGGCCATTCGCCTGGGCGTCAATGAATCGCCAGAGTTCCTCAATGACAAGGAGCAAGCGCGTCTGGATGTCGCCAAGTCTGGTCGTAAAGCACAGGCCCCGGTGTTTGAGGTGCTCAAGACCTCATGGCGACCGTTGTTGCTCTGCATCGGCGCAAACACGCTGGGCATCGCCGGTGTGTATTTCACCAACACCTTCATGATTGCTTACAGCACTCAGCAGTTGGGCCTGCCACGGTCGCTGATTCTGGAGTGTCTGTTCGTGGTGGCGATCATCCAGTTCTGCATTCAGCCAGTCGCGGCATGGGTTGCGGAAAAAGTCGGTGCAACGCGTTTCCTGTGTGGCGTGACGATTCTTGCGATGGCATCGCCGTACCCGATGTTTATCCTGGTCAGCAGTGGTCAGGCGCCCTTGATCATTCTCGGGATCGCCCTGGCGGTGGTCTGCATGGCGTCGTTTTACGCGGTAATCGCTGGTTACGTCAGCGGTATGTTTGAAACACGGGTTCGCTACACCGCGATCTCCCTGGCCTATCAAGTATGTGGCGCGCTGGCCGGCGGTCTTACCCCGTTGATTGGTACCTGGCTGGCGCATTCCTACCCCGGTCAATGGTGGCCGATGGCAGTTTTCTACAGCCTGATTGCGGGTACCTCGCTGATCTGTGTATTGGCACTCGCCAAGCGACATGCCACGGCGTTCGAACTGGAAACTGCTCGCCAAGCCTGATTGGCGCGACCTACTGAATGAGGAACACCCATGCTCAGTTTTTTTCATCCGGAACAGCTTCTGCACTTTCCAAAAACTTACTACTCCCGTGGGCAAATGCGCACGCCCCAAGAGGTCCCGCAGCGCGCTCAGAATCTGCTGCAAGCGGTTCAGGGCCTGGCGTTTGATATTCAGCAACCGGCTGATTTCGGCCTCGATCCTTTGCTGGCGGTCCACAGCGATGCTTATCTGACATTCCTGAAAGGCGCGCACACGGAATGGAAGAAGATGCCCGAGGATTGGGGCGATGAAGTGATGTCGAATATCTTCGTCCGTGAGCCCAATGCCTTGCGCGGAATTCTTGCTCAGGCTGCACGTTATCTGGCCGACGGCAGTTGCCCGGTGGGCGAGAACACCTGGCGTTCTGCGTACTGGTCTGCGCAAAGCGCAGTGGCGGCCGCTAAAGCCGTGCTCGACGGTGAGCCCGCAGCGTATGCGCTGTGCCGTCCGCCAGGCCATCACGCGCGCAAAGAAGCTGCAGGCGGATTTTGCTACATCAACAGTGCTGCAGTGGCGGCGCAGGTTTTACGCGATGGCTTTGAGCGTGTCGCGGTACTGGACACTGACATGCACCATGGTCAGGGGATTCAGGAAATCTTTTACGACCGCGATGATGTGCTGTACGTCTCCATTCATGGCGATCCGGAAAACTTCTATCCGGGCGTTGCCGGGTTTGATGACGAGCAGGGCGCTGGCGCCGGGGTTGGTTACAACGTGAATTTCCCGATGCCCCATGCTTCGCCTGAATCGGTGTTCATGGACAAACTCGAGCAGGCGCTGCAAGCCGTCAAATCCTTTGATGCGCAGGTATTGGTGTTGTCCCTCGGGTTCGATATTTACGAGCATGATCCACAAAGCCAGGTGGCCGTGACCCGTGAAGGTTTCGCGAAACTCGGTGAGCGGATTCGCAGCCTGGGCTTGCCGTGCGTGATCGTGCAGGAAGGCGGTTATCACCTGGAAACTCTGGTCAGTAATGCCCATGCGTTTTTTGATGGGCCGCAGGTCTGGAGGGATGCCGTGATCAAAGCCTGAAAACCGGGTCAATAATATTTCTGTAGGAGCTGCCGAAGGCTGCGATGGCGGTGTGTCAGGGCGAATGTTTCGCAGCCTTCGGCAGCTCCTACAGAATGCACAGGACAACTAACACTTCAGCGCTTCTGCAACCACCCCAGAAAACTGCCTTTTTTGATCGCCGCCGGTTTCTCGGTCAGCAATGACTGGCTGCTGTGTTGACGTACAGCCTGGAGTTTTTTCAGGGCGTTTTTGATCTGGCCTTCCAGCTCCATGGTTTCCCGGGCGACCGTCTTGTCGATGCGGTACACCACACACGAGGTCAGGGCGGTGAAGCGGGCTTCGGACGGGGTGTCATTGAGGATGCTCTGTTCGCCCATGACTTCACTGGGCCCCATGCGTCCGGCCTCGATGAACGTCTTGCCGTCAGACACCTCGGCAGACACCACGCCAGTGGCGATCACCAGCAGGCTGTCCGTCACTTCGTCCGCCTCAATGATCACTTGCCCTGCGGCGTATTCCTTGGCTGTCATGCTTTGTGCCAGATGGTTTTTCTCTTCGGTATTCAGCGCGCGGAACACTTTGACTTCATCCAGTAACGTACGGGCACGAGAGACCGGCTCCGCCAGCACGTCCGACTGCCAGGCAATACCTGCTGCTTCGAGGTGGCGATAGGCGAGGTCGAACAGCAGGTTACGGACCTCGCTTTTCTTGTCCAGGTCTTTGATGAACCCCGTGACGGTGTACTCGATGGTGGTCGGGCTGGCTTCCTTGACAACGGCGCGGGCTTTGGGGAACGGCAGTAAAGCGCTGCTGCCTTGCAGGGCGCGGTCCAGCGCATCCAGCACGCGGCGCGGGCGAATGTGTGGCGAGACCATGATGTTGATCGATACGCCGAACATGTCTTTGGGGCGACTCAGGTTGACGATCTTGGCTTTGGCGGCCACCGAGTTGGGGATGACCGCCGTGCTGCCCGTGCCCGTCAGCAAGTGGGTGGCACGCCAGTCGATATCGACGACCTTGCCTTCAACGCCGTCGATGTTGATCGAATCATCGACCTGATAAGGCTTGGTGGTGTTGAGGATGATCCCCGAGAACACATCGCTCAGCGTGCTTTGCAGCGCCAGACCGACCACGATAGCCATCGCTCCGGAGGTCGCCAGCAGACCTTTGACGGGCAACTGCATGACATAACCGGCGGCGGCCACGATAGCGATGAGAAAGATCACCGCACCAATGACTTCCTGCAGCAGACGACCGCTGTGGCCGATGCGGCGCATCAGCAGAACACCGATGATTTCGGTCAGGGTCCGCGCGGCAAGAATCCACCAGATGATTTCCAGCGCAGTGGCAGCCAGATGCCGTGCGCTGTCGTCCTCCCATGGCGCGCTGTCCAGCGGGCTGAGGCCTGCGCTGATAATCACCACGCTGTAGACCAGGAATAACGCCAGCCGAACCGCAACTCGCTGCAGGCGATACTGATACGGCACCAGGTTCCAGCTGGCCAGATCAAGCAGGACCAGCAACATGCTGCAGATCAGCGGATAGCTTTGAATGAATGCGGGCATGGTCTGATCCTGGAAATAAATAAGCCAAGGGAAAAGCAGTGAGCGCAGATTAAGCGGATGCATTGGGCTGATAAAGCTGGTAGAAAGCGTTTGACTGTCAACCAGTGAGCGACAATGAACCCGTTCGAAGATATGCGCATATTTACCCAGGTCATGGAATCCGGCAGTTTTACGGCTGCCGCCGACCAATTGGGACTGTCCAAGCAATTTATCAGTCGTCGCCTGATGCAACTTGAAGAGCGTCTCGGCGTGCGCTTGCTCAACCGCTCGACTCGTCGTTTGGATGTCACGCCGCTGGGGCAGGCGTACTACGAATCAGCGTTGCGTCTGGTAGCGGATCTCGAGCAGGCGGAGCAGAGCATAGCCGGACAAAACACTCAACCGCGAGGCACTATTCGTCTGACTGCGCCGCTGTCTTTTGCCATTGAACATTTGGGACCGTTGCTGCCGATGTTCCTGCAGCGCTACCCGGAAGTGTCGGTGGAAGTGGACCTGAGCGACCGCTCGGTGGACTTGCTCGGGGAAGGTTACGATCTGGCGCTGCGTATCGGCGTGCTGGAGGATTCGACCCTGATCGCCCGCCACATTGCTACGATCGAGCGGGTGTTCTGCTGCAGCCCCGATTATCTCGAACGGCGCGGCGCACCTGCCGAGCCCGAAGATCTCAAGGACCATGATTGTCTGCCTTACGGCCACAGCCGTCAGGTGCAGTGGCGCTTTGAGCGTAATGGCAAACCTCTGACCGTCAGCCTCTGCGGTCGTATGCGGGCCAACAACGGTGAGCTATTGCGTGATGCTGCGATTGGCGGTCTGGGTATCACTTATCTGCCGCTGTTCATCGTCGGTGCTGCGTTGAAGGAGGGGCGTCTGGTCCGTGTTCTGAACGAGTTCCGCACGCCGTCGCTGGCCTTGTCAGCGGTCTACCCGCAACACCGTCAGGGCGCACGCCCGGTGCAGGCGTTGATCGAGTTCCTCAAGGAAAATCTGGTTCAGTGTCCGTCGCTGGTATCGCCTGACTGAACAAGCACAAGGGTGCAATTCAAGACATCTCAAGCCCGGCATCATCCGGGCTATAGGTAGGAGTCGCCGAAGGCTGCGAAGGGGTTATTTCAGGAAAATAGCCATCGCAGTCTTCGGCAGCTCCTACAAGGGATATTTGCCTTGAGGAACGCCCATGAGCTTGTCTATCTCACCGATGTTGCGCAGCCTGACTTTAGGTCTCGTACTGTTTTCCGGCGTTGCCAGCGCTGAGGTTCCGGCGCAGCAGAAAACCCAGGTGCCGGGCTATCAGCGTCTGGCAGTCGGTGATTACGAAGTCACCGCGCTGTTTGATGGCTACAACGATTTGTCCCCTGATTTGCTCAAGGGCCTGAGTCCGGGTCAGATCCGCGCGCTGCTGGCGCGTCGGGCAATCGAGACGCCTGGCGTACAGACCGCGTTCAACGCCTTCCTGATCAATACCGGCAAGCATCTGATCCTCGTCGACACCGGCGCGGGCGCCTGCATCGGCGAGACTGCGGGTTTTCTATCGGAGAACATCAAGGCGTCCGGGTATAACCCCGCCGATGTGGACACCATCCTGCTGACGCACCTGCATCTGGATCATGTCTGCGGTCTGGTCGATGTTCAGAAAAAACCGGTCTTCGCCAACGCCACGGTTTACGCCTCCAGGCCCGAAGCCGATTACTGGCTGGATCCGACGGCCATCAGCAGGGCACCGGAAAGCGCCCGGGAATTCTTCAGGATCCCTCAGGAGTCCATCGCGCCGTACCTTGCATCGGGCCGTTTCAAGACCTTCAAACCGGGGGATTCGCCAGTACCTGAAGTGAAAACCGCACTGGAAGCAGGCCATACGCCGGGCAGTACGACTTACCTGTTCAGCTCGCAAGGCCAGAGCATCGTGTTCATGGGCGATCTTGTTCACGACCTGGCCGTGCAGTTTGATCACCCGGAAGTTTCGATCAGCTTTGATGTGAATGCCAAAGAGGCAATTGCGAGCCGTGATCAGGTGTTCAGCATGGTGGCCAAACAGAAAATCTGGGCGGCGGCTGCACACTTGCCATTCCCGGGTATCGGTCACATCAATGCGCTGGACAAGCGTTTTGAGTGGGTGCCGGTGGAATACGGCCCCTACCAGCGTGCAGCCCACGTCCCGCTGCTGAAATAAACGGTCCGTTTTAACTCTTCTGCCCGCGACCGGTCTGAGCGATCAAGCTTCAGGTCGGTCGCGGATTTTTTTTGCTTTGCGGATAGGGTAGGGTGGCGAATCGACCCGCCATGAGCCGAAGGAGTCATCTTGAGCGTCCCTGCAATCGCCCACTTGCACAGCGAAAAGTTCTCCGCCACGCGGGTGGTGGACGCCTGCCCGGACCCCGAAAAAATCATCGACATCCCCTGTCTCGATGCGTTCTCGATCATCGTCCAGCTAGAGGATTTCGCCGAACATCGCCTGTGGCGCGGCCGGCGTTTGAGTTATGCCGGTGGTTACCGACAGGGCAGCGTTTCCTTGCCATTCATGGGCGATGAACTGCGCTGCCAGCACCGTGCGTCCTATGACAACCTGCGCTTCAATATTCCTCGGCAGACGTTCGACGATTACCAGCGTGAGAACGGCGGCAGGATTATCAGCGGTTTCCGCTATGAACAGGGCGCTCAGGATCAGGTGCTGTATCACCTGGCCCAGGCGATGTTGCCTGCGTTGCGAAATCCTGCTGCTGCCAATCAGTTGTTCATCGACCACATTCTGTTAGCGATGTGCGCGCATTCAATCAGCCATTACGGACGTATTGCTTCCACGGCTGGCAAGTTCACCACCACCCTGACTCCGCTTCAGGAGCGCCTGGCCAAGGAGATGATTGCCAGCAACCTGGGGAGCGATTTATCGGTCGAGCGAATCGCGCAAGAGTGCTCGCTGAGTCGCAGCCACTTTTCCCGCGCATTCAAACAGGCCACGGGGGTCGCGCCACATACCTGGTTGTTGCAGATGCGTGTGGAAAAGGCCAAAGAGTTGTTGAAGGCCCAGCCCGGGTTGTCACTGGTCCACATCGCTGATGCTTGCGGCTTCTCAGACCAACCGCACCTGACCCGAGTGTTCACTCGGTTGGTCGGCGCGACGCCTAGCGCATGGCGGGCCGCTCAGCGGGGTACGGTGATTGTTTTGGGTTGAAGGGAGATAAGGCATCTGCGCTAAACATCTGTAGGAGTGAGCTTGCTCGCGATAAGCAATAACGCGGTATGGCTACTGGCTGCGTCTCATGTATCGCGGGCAAGCCCGGCTCCCACGGGTTTGGTGTAGGCTCGCGATTGGCGCATCAATTGCGGGCAAACATAGAATCATCCAGCCCGGGAATTAATGCTTCCCTCGGCCACTTACCAGAAATACCGCCAGCGCAATCAACGGCAAACCTGCACCCAGCAGCACAACACCCTGCCAGCCATTCTGCTCATACAGGCTACTGGCCAATGCCGAGCCGATGGCGCCACCGACGAAAATACTGGTCATGTACAACGCGTTCAGACGACCGCGACTGGCCGGGTCAAGGGCATACACGGCGCGCTGGCCCAGAACCATATTCATCTGTACTGCGAAGTCGAGCAGCACGCCGGTAATGGCCAGGCCTATGACGCTATAGCCTGGCTGACTCAGACCAACAAGAAACGCCGCCGGTGCCAGCGTCATAGCGATCAACGAGGCGCGCTGGGTATGCCCGGCATCGGCCAGACGCCCGGCTATCGGCGCGGCGATCGCACCAATGGCACCCACCAGCGCGAACAGCGCGATCTGGGTTTGCGACAGGCCGAACTCACGCGAAAGCTCAATCGGCACCGCTGTCCAGAACAGGCTGAATGCCGCAAACAGCAGGCCCTGGTAAAGCGCCCGATGACGCAACACCGAATACTTGCGCAGCAAGGTCAGCAATGAGCCAAGCAGTTGCGTGTAAGACGCTTTGTGATCAGGCACGCGTTTGGGGATGGTCAGCGCCAGCACCACAATGATCGCCAGCATCACCACCGAGGCAGCCATGAATACAGCGCGCCAGCCGAAATGGTCAGCGATCAGGCTGGACAGCGGGCGTGCCAGCAAGATACCCAGCAGCAGGCCGCCCATGATGTTGCCGACGACCTGGCCACGGGTTTCTTCCGGTGCCAGATGCGCGGCCAGCGGCACCAGCATCTGCACTGAAACCGAGCTGAAGCCAATCAACAGGGAAACCATCAGGAATGCGTTGGCGTGTTCGCTGAAAGCGGCGGCCAGCAGGCTGGCGGTTGCCACGATTGCAGTGCAGATCATCAGCTTTCGATTTTCCAGCAGGTCCGCCAGAGGCACCAGAAACAGTAGTCCCAGGGCGTAGCCGATCTGGGTCAGCGAGACGATCAGGCTGGCGCTGTGTGCCGACAGGCCAACGTCGGGGGCGATCAGTTCGACGATGGGCTGGGCGTAGTAGATGTTGGCCACGATGGCGCCGCAGCAAAAAGCGAACAGCAGCACCAGGCCGCGAGTCAGGGTGTGTTTAGGCGTTTGAGCGGATGACGCTGCCAAGGGATTCATAATGGTTAACTCATGTTCAGTCTGGATAGGGTAAGTCCGTAGCGAAAGGCTTGCGGATCGGCATGGCTGCCACCTTAAGCGAGCCGTTGACTGACGAGAATCGGTCGCCAGCGCAACGCAGCGTTGCGCAAAATGCTCGGCGGTTGTTCATTTCAGAATATTCATTGCGTTGTGCCGAGGAGTTCGGCGAGGAACTCGATAAAGGTATTGACCCGTCTGGAGCCGCGATGATTGGGTAAATACAGCGCATTGATGGCTGAGCTGGCGCGATCCGGGTTGATTTCGTAGTCGCTGAGTACACGGGCCAGCGTGCCTTTTGCGACGTCCGTGCTCACCAGCCAGTCAGCGAGTAAAGCCACTCCGGCACCTGCCAGCGCCGCTTTGCGCAGAACATCGGCATTACTGCTTTTCAGGCGGCCCTTCACCTCGACCTGTTGTGTGTCGCCGGCATGTACAAAAGTCCAGACCTGACGATGGCCGGCGTAACTGAAGCGCAGGCAGCAATGCTGGAGGAGGTCGTCGGGTTCGACGGGGCGGCCGTGCTCCGCCAGGTATTCCGGACTTGCCACCACCCAGCGACTGAATTCGCCCACCTTGCGGCACACCAGCTCATCGTTGGGGGCGGCTGCGCCGAGGCGAATCGCTACGTCATAACGCCCGCCAAGCAAGTCGTCCAGCTCATCGCTAAGGTCGATGTCCAGTTCCAGATGGGGATGGCGGGCGAGAAAACGGCCCAACTGCGGCGCTATCAGGCGTCGTCCAAACTCCACCGGTACACAGACTCGCAACTGTCCCACCGGCTCGTCGCCGCGATCCATGATCTGCGCGTCGGCTTCGGCTACATCCTCAAGGATTTTGCGAGCTTTCTGATAATAACTGACGCCCGCCTCGGTCAAAGTGACCTGTCGCGTCGAGCGATTCAGCAGCGCCGCGCCAAGTTCTGCCTCCAGTGCACCGATCATTCTGGTGACCGATGATGTCGCGAGGTCGAGTTTGCGAGCAGCAGCGGAAAAGCCTTTGGCATCCACGGACTCGACGAACATTTTCAGTGCTAACAACTTGTCCATCGACACTCCAGCGGAAATCGGCAGCCAACTCTGTAGGCGCTGTCGAAGGCGCGGTGGCGGTATCAGAATGAATGCTTCGCAGCCTTCGGCGTCCGCTACAGAAATAGCACGCCAGATCGGACGGTTGAATTTTGTCTGACGGGAGCACCAAAGTACAAGTTCTACAGCTTGCACAACCGCATGCTTTATAGCGCAAAGCTACTATGAACGAGCACAACATCAAAGTTCAACCCATACACTTGTATGATTGTGCTTAGTCGCAACTAAAGTTTATTGATTTAGTTCGCTGACTATCCTTATAGATAGTATCGGCGGATTGAATTAGCTGCTTACATACGCTGAGCCGCCAGTGATAAATCCGTTTTGATCGCGATTGATCACTGCGCCGGATACTTACCGCCCCCGACGGACAGCGTGAATAAAAATGATCAGTCTCGGCCAAGTCAGCGTCTCTCTTGAATTAAGAGAAGTGTTCAGAAACGGCGTACCGCTGCGGGTGGGCACCCGCGCGTTCGACATTCTGGAGCTGTTGATTTCCTGTCCGGGGCGACTGGTCAGCAAGGACGAGATTCTTCAGCGGGTCTGGCCAGATACCGTGGTTGAAGAAAACAACCTGCAGGTGCACGTTTCTGCGCTGCGCAAGGCATTGAGCGAAGACCGTGATCTCATCCGGACCATACCAGGCCGTGGTTACATGCTGGTAGGCGGCGAGGATGATTCAGTGTCTGCATCTGCGCCCGATCATGTGGATGCAATCTCAGGCAGCGGCTTTGACAGCGCAATGCTGCGTAAAAATGACTTGCCCAATAACGTCGCGTTGATCGGGCGCGAAAAGGCGTTGGAAGAAGTCTGCGAGGCCTTGCTGGGGGATTCATTGGTGAGCCTCGTCGGTTCAGGGGGGATCGGCAAGACGTCCCTCGCCGTTGCGGTTGCCCATCACTTGTCGATGACTGACAGCCTGCACGTCTGTTTCGTGCCGTTGGCGCAGGTCGTCAGCCCTGAGCGTATTGTCGAGTCCCTGGCGTTTGCGCTGGATCTGTTGGTTTTACCGGGGCAGTCGATCATGGCGGCCATTGTCGAGCGCCTGGATCAGCAGAACCGCCTGGTTATCCTGGATAATTGCGAGCACCTGATCGATGCGGTAGCTGCGGTCAGCGAGCATTTGCTGCGCAGTTGCCCTTCGTTGCGTATCCTCGTCACCAGTCGTGAGCCATTGCGTATTGGCGGCGAACGCACGCTCAGCGTAGCACCGCTGGACATCCCCGGGCTGGACGCGGGTCGTGAAGTCATCCTGCAGAGCAGTTCAGCACAATTGTTCATGACGCGTCTGCGGGCGCTGGACTCGTTTTTTCCGGCGGAACGCCTTGAGACGCTGGACGAGCAGAGTGTGGCGTTGATCGCGCAGGTCTGTCGTCAGCTGGATGGCATTCCGCTTGCGCTGGAGATGGCCGCTGCGCGGGCCGCAACTCTGGGCTTGTTCGAGTTAGTGCAAAGTCTGCAGCAGAGTCCGCATTTATTGTCCGGTGGTCTGCGAAGTGCCCCGGATCGGCATCAGTCACTGGTGGCATCCCTGGAGTGGAGCTATCGTTTGCTGAGTCCGGAAGAGCGTGCGGTGCTGGAGCGTCTGGCTCAGTTGGAGGGGCGTTTTACCCTTGCGCAGGCCTGTGAAATGGCGCAAACGCCGGTGTTGCCTAAGGGGCGAGTGATGGATTGTATCGTCAGCCTGGCGCAGAAATCCCTCATGACGGTTGTGGCGCAGGGGCCATTCCGGTTCTATCGACTGTTGAACGCAACCCGAAGCTGGCTTGTGGACGCGGTTGCCAGGCTGTCGAGTGACAATGCTCCACAGCAGAACATTCTGCGCGGTAATGAAAGGTTAGAGGGGGCGGTGTCAATGCCATCGGTAGCGACCTTGCGAGCGCCCCGCATCCAGTACGAGTCAGACTATTTTCATTTCAATCACCAAAGAGTTCTGGCGACAAGCCAATAGCACCAGGTTTCGGAATATCTGTATATGAGCGCAACACCCAAGGTTTATGTAGTCGACGATGAGTGCACGATTCGCACGTCTCTGGCTCGCCTGCTGCATTCTGCCGACATCGATAGCGAGTGTTTTGCCAGCGCCCAGGAGTTTCTTCAGCAAAGTTTTGAGGATCAACCGACGTGCCTGCTGCTGGACGTCAATCTTGCGGCTTCCAGCGGCTTTGATGTGCAGGAAGAGCTGCTGCGCCGGGGGCATCGTTTCCCGATTATTTTCATGACCGGCTTTGGCACCATCCCTATGTCGGTCAAGGCCATCAAGGCCGGAGCGCATGAGTTTTTAACCAAGCCCTTCGAACCGGACCATTTGTTGATGGTGGTGCGTCAGGCGCTTGAGCACGATGAAAACGAACTGGTCAGTCGGCTGCACGTCGAAAGTGTCAGGCGCCGGTTTGATACCCTGACGCCGCGCGAGCGGGAAGTAATGACCTTATTGGTAACCGGCAAAATGAACAAACAGATTGCCAGTGATCTGGGCACCAGCGAGATCACTGTGAAAGTTCATAAACGACACATTATGACGAAGATGAAAGCGCGAACCTTGATTGATCTGGTCAAGATGCGAGAGCAATTAAGTCTGGTGAGTTGATAGAAAACAGCACAATTATACATAGGGTCAGTCGCGCTCTTTTTATTGTGGGCGTATGCTCGGCTTCTATTACTTTTACTGTCATGAAGTTGAGCTTATGATCCTCATTTGCGTTGTTGATGACGACGCTTCCGTACGAAATGGTCTTGGCAATCTTCTCAAGTCTTTGGGGTATTCCTCTGTGGGCTTTGCGTCGGGCGAAGAGTTTCTCGCTTCTTCGGCAACTGAAGAAGCAGACTGCGTATTGCTCGATCTGATGATGAAAGGCATGCAGGGGCTGGAGGTTCTTCAGCATTTGAAAGCCGCAGGCATTCGCGTGGCGGTGTTCTGCATGTCAGCTCAGGATGATGAGGGGACCATCCGTCGAACACTCGACGCCGGCGCTTTGGGTTTTTTGCGTAAACCGTTCTCCGAGGAGGCGTTGCTCGATTCGATAAAGCAGGCACTTGAACGCCAGTAAAGGTCCTTTATGAGTAGCATCCGAGCAGAGCCGATTACCGGCATCGGGG
Source organism: Pseudomonas caspiana (assembly GCF_040224095.2). Taxonomy (NCBI): domain Bacteria; kingdom Pseudomonadati; phylum Pseudomonadota; class Gammaproteobacteria; order Pseudomonadales; family Pseudomonadaceae; genus Pseudomonas; species Pseudomonas caspiana. Next base: position 2,434,166 of record NZ_CP167995.1, read on the forward strand.
TGAGCGTTGACGCCCGGGCCGAAGGCTACACGCCTGAATGGCTGGCGCTTTTGTCCTGGGACTTGCTCTTTGTCGACGGCGGGACTGACCGTTATCGCGTCCATGTGCAGGGCTGCTATCGGCAGTGGCTGGTTTTTCGCGCCTCGGTTCGGCATAGGGAAAGCAGCAAACGGCGTATTGAACATGAATATGCCCTGGCCCCTCGGCTCGATTCAGCGTGGGCGCTGGTCCCGCAAGCTCTCTTGCATACCACCGAAGGTCCCTTATTGGTGTGTGACGATCCCGGCGGGCAGGCTTTGCACGAGCTTGCTGACGGAAGACTTTCTATCGATCGATTCCTGCGCCTTGCGCTGAGTGCGGCTCGTGCACTTGGGCAAGCTCATGACAGTGGCTTGCTGCATCGGGATATCAAACCCAGCAACCTGATCCAGGCTGCGGATGGCGTTGTCCGTCTGACGGGGTTTGGTTCAAGTATCGAACTGCTTTGCGGTATCCCGGCAACGCCTGATGACTCCATCTGCGGGACGCTGGCGTATATGCCACCCGAGCAGGCCGGTCGTACGGGCCAGCAAGCTGATCAGCGCAGCGATTTGTACGCTTTGGGCATGACGTTTTATGAGCTGTTGACTGGCAGGTTGCCATTCGAGGCAAGCGACGCTGTCGAGTGGGTGTATTGCCATGTCGCCCGCCAGCCGCCGTCACCTCGCCAGTTCCGGGATTCGATCCCCGTACCCTTGGCTCAGTTGATCCTGCAACTGATCGCCAAGAATCCTGCGGATCGTTATCAGACCGCCTGCAGCCTCGAGGCGGATTTGCGTAAATGTCTGGCCCAGTGGAGTGAGTTCCAGCATATATCGGCATTCGAGCCGGCAGGTCGTGATCATCAGCATGTGGGCAGTGAGCCGCAAGTGTTGCTGACGCGACCGGTCGAGCATCAGGCGCTGCATGCCGCATTTGCTCGGGTGGCGGAGACCGGGCAATGTGAGTTGGTGCTGCTGTCAGGCCAGCCGGGAGTCGGCAAGTCGACGCTGGTTCGTCAGTTGCAGCAGGATCTGGCGCTCAGTCGGGTGCTGTTTGCGTCTGGTAAATTCGACCAGACGGCGCATAACAGTCCCTACGCATCACTGGCGCAAGCGCTGCGTTCGCTGATCATGCGTGTGCTGGGAGAAACGGCGGAGGAGCTGCAACTGTGGCGCGACAGGCTGTCGCTGGCCGTAGCCGGGCATGGCCGCCTGATTGCCAATCTGGTGCCCGAGATCGAGTTTATCCTCGGCCCTCAGTCGGCAGGGCTTGATTTACCGGCCAATGAAACCAAGCATTTGTTCCATTATGTGCTGCAGCGCTTCCTGAGCAGCTTTGTCAGCGCCGAGCGGCCGCTGGTTCTGTTCTTCGATGACCTGCAATGGCTCGATGATGCAACCCTGTCATTCATTTCCTCCTTCAGTACCGGGCAGTACCGCAACATTCTGCTGATACTCGCTTACCGTGACAGCCATGCCGGTGACTCGGCCATGTTTGGCGATTTGATCAGCCTGCTGCGTCGCTCGCCTGCGAGGCTCACCGAGATCCATGTGGCGGCACTGAGTCTGGATGCGGTCGCGCAATGGGTGGCTTTGACCTTGCGCACCGAAGCGGTCCCGATCATGCCGCTGGCAGTGCTTATCCACGAAAAAACCGATGGCAATCCGTTTTTTGTCGGTCAGTTACTGCGCACCTGGCTGGATGAAGGGCTGATCGCCTTTGACCCTGCGGATAAACGGTGGAGCTGGAATCAGGAGCGCATTCGCGGCCACCGACATGCCGAAAACGTGATTGATCTGATGGTGGTGAGGATTGCTCGTCTTCCATTACAGACCCAACGCGTTCTCGGTCATATGGCCTGTATCGGGGCGAGCGTCGATCTGCGAACGCTGGGTCAGATAAGCCTTGGTGCTGAGCCGTTCCTGCGCACTCATCTGGCTCCCGCCGTGGAGGCCGGCCTGGTGATCGAGGATCATCAGGGGTTTGCGTTTTATCATGACCGGGTTCAGGAGTCGGCGTACGAGTTGACGCCGCTGGCTGACAGGCCCGCCGAACATGCGCGAATTGCTCGACTGTTGATCGCTGATTTAAGCGGCCGTGGACGTCCGGATCAGATTTTCCGGATTGCCGGTCATTTGCAGCGAACAGGGCTTGGGCAGATTGATTACGCCGAGCGACAGCTGTTCTGCGGTTTATTGGTACAGGCCGCCCAGCAGGCCATGGAGTCGGCGGCGATTCAGTCGGCACTCGGTTACCTCATGACGGCCAGATCGCTGACCCTCGATCAGCCCTGGCAGCAACACCCCGAGCTCAGTCGTGAGCTGGGTTTTGTTCATGCTCAATGCCTGATTCTCGATGGGCAGTTCGCACAGGCGGGTCATGTCATAGACGAGGTGCTTGCACATGTCCAATCGCATGTCTCTCGCGCTGCGGCCTATGGGCTGAAGGTTGAGCTGCAGGTGCTAGCCAGCAGTTATCAAGAGGCGGTCAGCACGGCAGGTGAGGGGCTGCGTATGTTCGGGATCCATATCCCGACGCAGATCGACGATCGGGAGGTCGAGCAGCGCTATCGTTTCCTGCTGGAAGTGCTGGGCCCCAGAACGATCGATTCCTTGGCTGAACTGCCTGAAATGCGTGACGCTTCCTATGAAGCGGCGATGGGGCTGATGGCGAGTATGGTCGCGTCGGCCTCGTTCATCGATGACGATCTGTTGTTTGTGCTGACCTGTGAAATGGTCCTGCTGTCGCTGGAGTACGGTGTCTGTCCGGCCGCGACCCATGGTCTGGGTTGGTTTGGCGTGGCGCTGGCGCACAAGTATGGCGAATACGAAGAGGGCGCGGCCTATGCCCGGTTGGCGCGCACGCTGGTGCAGCGTCACGGCTATGTCAGTTCAGAGAGTGCGACTCTGGTGGCTCTGGATCAGGTCTGTGTCTGGACGCAACCGCTGGAGCACGCACTGGAGTATGCGCGATCAGCCTTTGCCAGCAGTTACAACGCGGGCAATCTGACCATGAGTTGCTACGCCTCTTTGCACATCGTCATTAGCTTGTTGGTGATGGGCGAGTATCTGGAACGCGTTGAGGAAGAAATCGACAAGGGACTGGATTTTGCCGGGCGTGTTCGTTTTCGGGACGTCGAAGCGGCGCTGTTGACCCTACGCGGTTTGATCCATGCGTTGCGTGGCAGCAACCTGCCGGATAGCGACCGTTCGGGTGAGGGCGCCCGGCAGTTCCTGATCGGCAATCATGATGCCCGGGACAGTGCGATGACGCCTGTGGCGTTCTGGTGGTGGTTGTTTGAAGGCATCGCCAAGTACATGTATCGCGACTTTTCGGGCGCGGCGCAGTGTCTGGAGCATGCGGCGAGTCTCGCGTGGTCGACTCCGGCACATATTCATGTATTCGATCTGCATTTCTTCAGCTCGCTGAATCTGGCCGCGACGTGTCGCAAGGGTGAGGGGGCGGCTGAGGTGTTGCAGCGCATGGCCCCGCACATGGAAAAGCTCGAGCGCTGGGCTGAACTCAATCCGTATAACTTCAAGGCTAAAGCGTTGCTGGTCCGCGCCGAGGCGGCGCGTCTGCAAGGCGATGGTCTGGCCGCCATGGGGTTGTATGAAGAGGCGGTCACGTCCGCAGCCAATGGCGGTTTCGTCCATGTTCAGGCGCTGGCCCATGAGCTGGCAGGCGAACACCACCATATTTGCGGGCTGTTCACCTCTGCACGCAGTCACTACCGCAACGCCCGCGATTGTTATCAACGCTGGGGCGCACAAGGCAAGGTAGCCGGGCTTGAGGCCCGAGGCGGTATTCTTCGGGCCCACGCTTCCTTGTCGCGACCCTCGATCAGTATTTCCGTGGGCCAGGAGTCGCTGGATCTGGTGTCGGTTATGAAGGCGTCTCAGGCGCTGTCCGAGGAAATCGTACTGGATCGGCTGATAGGCATTTTGCTGACCAATACGATCGTTCATGCGGGTGCCCAGCAGGCCCTTTTGCTGCTCGTCGATGATGATGTGCCGCAGGTTCGGGCGGTGGGTAAAGTGCATGAGTCCGGTATTACCACCGACCTGTCGGTGACGCCGCCTTCGGCCTGGCATCTGCCACTGTCGCTGCTCTACACGGTAATCCGTACCCGGCAATTGATTGTGCTGGATAACGCCATGCAGCCTCATGTCTATGCCGGTGACGAGTACTTCCGTGATCGCTTGATACGCTCGGTGCTGTGCCTGCCGCTGGTCAAGCAGGGTGAGGTGATTGGCGTTCTGTATCTGGAAAACAATCTGGCGCCCGGGGTCTTCACGTCAAGCCGTACGGCGGTGCTTGAACTGCTCGCCGGGCAGGCAGCGATTTCGCTGGAAAACGCTCGCCTGTATGCCGAACTGACTGAAGAGAACGCGCGTCGCAAAGAGATCGAGGCGGCGTTGCGCACCAGCAAAGCAACCCTGGCATTGGGGCAACGCATCAGCCAATCCGGGAGTTTTCGCTGGGATCCGGACACCGACGAGTCGCAATGGTCCGACGAGTTGTTTGCCGTCTGGGGACTGCCGGTAACGACGGTTGCGCCTTCATTGCCGGTGCTGGAAAAGATGATTCATCCAGAGGACCTGCAAGCCTTCTCATCGATGCTGTCCCATGCCCTGCGTCACTCAAGCGCCTTTGGGCATACGTTTCGGATAATCAGGCCGAACGGCCTGATTCGTCATATCGAATTGCTTGGGGAGCCGGACGGCGATCAGTTTTTCGTCGGTGTCGTCAGTGATGTGACTGAGCGCAAAAACACCGAAACCGCATTGCGCACTGCCCGGGCCGAACTGGGAAGGGTGTCTCAGGCCAACATCATGGGTGAGCTGGCAGCCTCCATTGCGCATGAAATCAATCAGCCGCTGGCCTCGATTGTTTCCAACGCCAGCGCCAGTGTGCGCTGGTTAAACCGGGCAGTGCCCGTGGTAGACGAGGCGCTCGCGGGGCTGGACGACATCGTCAATGATGGCAAACGCGCAGCCGGAATCGTGCGTGCGCTGCAATCGCTGGCCAGACAGGCACCGCTCAATCGTGAACGGTTGTACATCAATGAAGTCATCCAGCGAGTGGTTTTGCTGACTGCCAGCGAGATCGAACAGCGTCAGGTATTACTTCACAAGAAAGTCCACGAGCCACAGTTGAGCGTGGAGGGTGATGCAGTGCAGTTGCAGCAGGTGATCCTGAATCTGATCATGAATGCTGTGGATGCGATGAGTGACCTGCATGACAGACCGCGTCGATTGGCGATCACGTGCGATACGGTGGCCGATGAGTACGTGGTGGTGAGTGTTCAGGACAATGGCTACGGGATTGATCCTGAACACATCGAGCGAGTGTTCGATGCGTTTTTCACGACCAAGGAAAAAGGCATGGGGATGGGGCTGGCGATTTGCAGGTCGATCATAGATGCGCATGGTGGAATGTTGCGGGCCTTTTCCGGACGATCGAGCGGGGCTGTTTTTGTGTTTACGTTGCCAGTGGTTGCTAGAGGGGAGCAGTGAGAACTTAGCGCCTGTATCGCGGGCAAGCACCGCTCCCACATGAGACTTCATTCCCGTGCCGGAGTCGAGCTTGCTCGCGATAGCGGCGGTGCGGTCATCAGATTCCTGTCTGATTCAACCCCGGGCGAACTCCAGCAGATCCTTGTTCAGCTCATCCTTGTGCGTGAAATACACCGCATGGGGTGCGCCCGGATAAACCTTGAGCTGCGCGCCGCTGACCAGTGCCGCAGCAGCCTTGCCCGTCACATCAAAATTCACTACGGCATCGCCGTCGCCATGGATGACCAGCGTCGGCACATCGAAGCGCGCCAGGTCTGAGCGGAAGTCTGTTTCCGAGAATGCCGCAATACAATCCAGCGTGCCTTTGATACCGGCCTGCAGTGCCATGAATTGAGTCCAGTCCAGCATCGGCTTGCCCACTGGCGAGCCTGGCTGATTACTGCCAGTGAAGATCGGACCAAATGCGTCAAGGAAGGCTGCCCGATCATTCAGTACACCTGCGCGAATGCCGTCGAAAATCGCCGGGTCCATACCTTCCGGGTGATCCTCGCGACGAATCATCAGCGGCGTTACTGCACTCACCAATACTGCTTTGGAGATATGTTTGCTGCCGTGACGACCGAGGTAGCGCGCAACTTCGCCACCGCCCATCGAGAAGCCCACCAGCATTACATCGGTCAGGTTCAACGAGGTGATCAGAGTTTGCAGATCGTCGGCGAAGGTGTCGTAGTCGTAACCTTTCCATGGCTGGCTGGACCTGCCAAAACCGCGACGGTCATGGGCGATGACCCGAAAGCCGTGGTCGGCAAGGAAGTTCATCTGGTATTCCCACATGTCAGCATTCAGAGGCCAGCCATGGCATAGAACGATGGGCTGACCGCTGCCCCAGTCCTTGTAGTAAATCTGGGTGCCGTCAGTCGTAGTAATCGTAGGCATGGTGTTCTCCACAGGGCTATACAAAGGTTTATAAGCTGAGCCTCCAGGTTAAGTGCCTTGGGCCCTCAAGTCCTTGGCGGTGCCTGAAGCGTTATTAAGCTGTCTGAGAAACGGCTGTTTTCTGCAAGAACCGTTAACCTGCGCTTCAGAACGTTTAATGTTTTGCAAAGGACTTTAAGGACCACTCTCACCAGACTCGATCCCTGCCATACACCTCTGAGCAGGAGAGTCTGTAATGAATGCGTTCAGCCCTTTGTCCGTACGTGATATCAATCAAGCCGCCGTTACTCAGGTGCCATCTTTCGATACGTTGTCGTGTGCCGTAGAAGAACTGATGAAGTCCCGGTCGCTTGATGGCGTCAGTGAAGCAAATCTGAAACTGCTCGAAAGCAGCGTTGCAACCCCCGGCATTGATCCTTTGGCCTATCAGTTGATCTGCTCGCTGTTGCCTGCCTTGCGCGACCGTCAGGCCAATCATGACGACTCCGTAGAGCGTGCGATGCTGGTGCTGTGCTCGCACCTGTCGACCCGCTTCGAGATGCCCAAGGCTGAGCCGAAGCCTTGCGAAAAAGTCGCCTTGTCGCCCTGGCAGGAACGCCGTGCCAAGGAAATGATGTCCAGCCATATGGATCGCGGGCTGTCTATTGCGCAGATCGCTACCGAGTGCTCCCTGTCGCGCAGCCATTTTTCTCGCGCATTCAAAAAGAACACCGGTTTTTCTCCGCGTGACTGGTTCCTGCAAGTCCGTCTGGACAAGGCCAAGGCGCTGTTGACCGAGTCCAGTGTTTCTATCTCGCGAATCAGCCTCGATTGTGGCTTTGCCGATCAATCGCATTTCACCCGCGTGTTTACTCGTGTCGTAGGCCAGACGCCGTTCAACTGGAGACGCTCCCGGTCCACCGAAGCTCGTCGTGCAGGCTGACTACTTGAGAAGGTCCAGCGGGTATTCGACGACCAGATACAACCGGTCGATATCGTCGCCAGCCTGCGCTGTATTGCCTCGATGAGAAACATGCGACACGTTTAGTGACAGGTCTTTGGCCGGGCCTGACTGCACAATGTATTTGAGGTCAATGTCGCGCTCCCAATGCCGACCACCCTTGCCCTGAATGGGCTGGTAGCGTCCTGTATCGCTGTCGAACGGGTTGTACGCTCCGTTTTGAGCCGCGTGAGTGCCATCGATCCGGTCACCGGTGACGTAGCGGGTCATGAATTTGAGTCCCGGTACTCCCAGCGTCATGAAATCCAGGTCGTATCGTGCTTGCCACGACTGCTCATGAGCACCGTTGAAGTCTGCGTACTTGATAGAGTTGGCCAGATAAACGGAGTCACCGCCGACAAAATCAAAAGGCGTATCGCCGTCGATTTTCTGCCAGGCGAGCGTAAGCGCCTGGCTGCCAAAGCGGTATTTCGCGGACAGGCTGTAGGCAGTGTTGTTGATCGAGCCAGCCTGGGCGCTGCCGTAGTCCAGGGTTCGATACAGATTGCTGTCCAGTAGCAGAGAACTGTCAGCCGAAAGCTGCTGATTCAGGTGCAGATTGCCGTAGTACTGACGCCATGTGTCGGACAGCTGCGACGCATAAACCGAGCCTCCCAAGGGCGCGTCGCCGGAAAGTTCGATACCCGCCAGGCTGATGCTGGCGTTGCGGGTGCTTGCACCGTAGCCATCAAAATCTTCATGGCTGCTGGAGGCGTTCTGGTTCTTGAATGCGGTGAAGTGCCCGGCGACCAGTCGAACGCCGTCGAGCTCCTGACTGTCGAGAAAAAATCCGCTGGCGTATTCCGGTTGCAGGCGTTTGTCGGCAGTGTCGAATACCGGTGTTTCGACTTCCATTTCACCGAACTTGAGAACGGTTTTCGAGTAGCGCAACTTGAGCGCAGCGCCTGCGCTGGAGTACTCATTGTCGGCGCGGCCCTGGCTGTCCAGCGGCAGCAGACCGGTACCTGCATGGCCGCGACCACCATCAAGTTTCAGGCCATAAAAAGCGTGAGCATCTATGCCGACGCCGACGTCTCCTTGAGTGAAGCCTGATTTCAGGTTGGCAATAAACCCCTGTGCCCATTCCTGGCGATAGCTTTGTCCGTTGTGGTCGGTGCGGTAGTCGTTGTGCAGGAAGAAATTACGCGACAGCAGGTTCAGGGTAGTGTCTTCGAGAAAACCCTGCTCTTGTGCGTTGGCATTCATTGCTTGCGAGGCACCGACAAGTGCCAGAGCGGCAGCCAGCGTGAGGCGGTTTTGCATAAGTCGGCCCTTCATCAGGAAAAACGTCAGGCTGACAGGTGAGGGCGGTGCGGGATTGATCAGGTGTGCGCAAACCATCGCCCATCATCGCGCGGCCTCGCGGCATTCACTGAACCTGTAGGAGCGCACGAGCACCGCGAGGCCGCGATGGCGGTTTATCAGACAGTTCACAATGGCGGCCTCGCGGCATTCACTGAACCTGTAGGAGCGCACGAGCACCGCGAGGCCGCGATGGCGGTTTATCAGACAGTTCACAATCGCGGCCTCGCGGCATTCACTGAACCTGTAGGAGCGCACGAGCACCGCGAGGCCGCGATGGCGGCGTATCAGACAGTTCACAATCGCGGCCTCGCGGCATTCACCGAACCTGTAGGAGCGCACGAGCACCGCGAGGCCGCGATGGCGGTGTATCAGACAGTTCACAATCGCGGCCTCGCAGCATTTCGCCGAACCTGTAGGAGCGCACGAGCACCGCGAGGCCGCGATGGCGGTGTATCAGACAGTTCACAATGGCGGCCTCGCAGTGCTCGTGCGCTCCTGGCGGATCAAGTGTTTGCTGCGCGAGGCAATCAACAGCACAAAAATACAAGGCAGCCCGTCAATAACAGTGCCTACTTGACCAGCAGACGCGCCTCCCTGCCTTTTCATTCCTTCAGTACCGGACCTACTCCATGAATCGCAATGACCTGCGCCGAGTCGATTTGAATTTGCTGGTGATCTTTGAGGCGCTGATGTTCGAGCGCAACCTGACCCGGGTCGCGGAAAAGCTGTTCATGGGGCAGCCCGCAGTCAGTGCTGCATTGTCTCGGCTGCGCGATCTGTTCGATGATCCACTGTTGTTACGCAACGGTCGCGGCATGGAGCCCACGGCGCGGGCACTGGATATCCTCAAGGAAATCCAGCCCGCGCTGGATACTATTTCCGGCGCGGTGAGCCGGGCCAAGGATTTCGACCCGTCGACCAGTTGTGATGTGTTCCGGATCGGCCTGTCTGATGACGCCGAGTTCGGCTTGCTGCCACCGTTGCTGCACCAGTTGCGTGAAGAAGCACCGGGTATCATCGTGGTGGTTCGCCGCGCCAACTATCTATTGATGCCAGCGCTGCTGGCTTCGGGAGAAATTTCAGTTGGCGTCAGCTACACCACGGACCTGCCAGCCAACGCCAAGCGCAAGAAGCTGCGTGATATCGACTGCAAGGTGTTGCGCGGCGACTCCCGACCTGGCGCGTTGACGCTCGACGAATACTGCGAGCGACCTCACGCGATGGTGTCATTCTCCGGCGATCTGTCCGGCAACATTGACATGGATCTGGCCAAAGTCGGGCGCACCCGCAAAGTCGTGCTGGGTGTGCCGCAGTTCAACGGTTTGCGTGCGTTGCTCGCGGGCACCGAACTGATCGCCACCGTGCCTGATTATGCTGCCTGTGCGCTGGTAGAAGGATGCGCCTTGCGTGCTGATGATCCGCCATTCCCGATTGTCCCGGCTGAGTTGTCGATGGTCTGGAGCGGGGTGCACGACAACGATCCCGCCGAGCGCTGGCTGCGCTCACGCATCAGCCAGCATATGTCCAAGACACCTGATGTGACTTGAGGCGTTTTTAGACCGCGCTGACTGCCGACAACTAGTGGGCGCTGAGCTTGCTCGCGATGAACGATGATGCCGTCTGCCTGAAACACTGCGGTGCCTGCATCGTCGGGATGCCGCGAAAACCAAGCGCTGCTCCCGTATGAGCGGCGCAAGTGGCGGGGTAGCCGATTACCGCCGCACCACCATCCAGCCGCGCTTTTGCGCACGACTGGACCAATAAAGCACAAGCATTCAATTATCATTTAGCTTTAACGTCGCACTATCAATTCCAGAGTTGGCCAGTACATGCAGACCCGCTGTCTTGGCCATTCCCAAATCTGGTTGGTGTGCGATGAATCCTTCGACAGCAGAAAACTTATCCCTTGAAAATCGGGCCCGCGACTTCGGTCTTCTGTTCCTCAGGCTGAGTGCCGCCGCTTTTCTACTGGTCGTTCATGGCCTGCCCAAACTGCTCGATTTCAACCATCAACTGACGCTTATCGAAGACCCGTTCCATATGGGGGCGCAGTTGACGCTGATTCTCGCGATCTTTGCCGAAGTCCTCTGCCCGCTGTTGATTGCGGCCGGGATCTTCGTGCGTCTTTCCTGCCTGCCGATTCTGTTCCTGCTGTTGGTGGCCCTGATTGTGGTTCACCCGGAATGGACACTGGAGCAGGGCCAGTTTGGCTGGCTGTTACTGATTATTTTTACCACCGTGTTCATCGCCGGGCCGGGACGGCTCGCGCTCAACGCACGTTTCAACGGAGCGGTACGTTATGTCTGATGCAAATTCTCTGGCCGATGAAGCGGTCGTGGTCAGCCAGCCGGCATTTAACGAGGTTGTGACGCTGGTGATCAAGCACCGCATCCGCGCCGGCCGGGAAGAGGATTACGAAGCCTGGCTGCGCCGTATTGTCAGCATCGCTGCCGGTTATCCAGGACATCTGGGCGTAGACGTGATCCGCAGCAAGTCCGGCGGCCTGCATTTGTTCACCTGCGTACTACGTTTTCACTCCACCGATGCCATGCAGCGCTGGCTGGATTCCGAAGAGCGCCGCCAGTTGGTTGAGCAGGCGGCTCCGATGCTGGCCGACGGCGACCAGACCGAGGTCAATCCACATAACGAATTCTGGTTCACGCCCGGTTCGGAGGCGTCCGCGCCGCAGCCACCACGCTGGAAGCAGGCATGTGTGACGTTCCTGGTGATCTGTCCGCTGACCCTGCTGATCCCGCTGATCTGGGGGCCGGTTTTCGCCCTGAGCCCGTTGCTTGCCAACTACGTTGTAAGCACCGCACTGGTCACCGTGACCATCGTTCTGTTGGTCTGCTATTTGATGATGCCCGCCGCAACCCGTTTGTTCGCACCGTGGCTGAACGCCGCGCAAAAACAACCTCCTGTGGAGTGATGCCATGAGCAACGACAAAGACCCCGATCAGGAACGCCGCCGTTTTCTGGCCAAAGGCACGTTGCTCAGTGCCGCTGCGGCAATCCTTCCGTCTTTTCCCTTCGCTGGCTATGCCGGTGCCTCTCAAAAATCTGTCGAAGGAACTGCAATGAACGTCGAACTGATTCTCTACAACGGCCAACTGCATACTGTCGATCGTGAAAAACCCAAGGCTAGCGCTGTCGCCATCAGCGGTGGTCGTTTCGTGGCTGTCGGTACTGACGCTGAAGTCATGGCGCTGCGTGGCAGTGCAACCCAGGTCATCGACTTGCAAAAACGCACGGTGATCCCGGGCCTTAATGACTCCCACCTGCACTTGATTCGTGGCGGTCTGAACTACAACCTTGAGCTGCGTTGGGAGGGTGTACCTTCGTTGGCCGACGCGCTGCGCATGCTCAAGGATCAGGCTGACCGCACGCCGACTCCGCAATGGGTGCGTGTGGTAGGTGGCTGGAACGAATTCCAGTTCGCTGAAAAACGCATGCCGACGCTGGAAGAACTCAACCAGGCCGCACCGGATACCCCGGTATTCGTTCTGCACTTGTACGACCGTGCCTTGCTCAACCGTGCCGCGCTGCGCGTCGCCGGGTACACCCGCAACACGCCGAACCCGCCGGGTGGCGAGATTGTTCGTGACTCCAATGGCGATCCGACCGGCATGCTGGTGGCCAAGCCTAACGCGATGATTCTTTACTCGACGCTGGCCAAAGGGCCGAAGTTGCCACTGGAGTATCAGGTCAACTCGACGCGTCAGTTCATGCGTGAGCTGAACCGTCTGGGTGTAACCAGCGCCATTGATGCCGGCGGTGGTTTCCAGAATTACCCGGATGACTACGCAGTAATTGAACAGTTGGCTCGCGAGAAGCACCTTACCGTGCGTATCGCTTACAACCTGTTCACTCAGAAGCCGAAAGAAGAACTGGCGGACTTCAAGAACTGGACCAGCTCGGTCAAGTTGCATCAGGGCGATGACTTCCTGCGCCACAACGGCGCGGGTGAGATGCTTGCTTTCTCGGCGGCGGACTTCGAAGACTTCCTCGAGCCACGCCCGGATTTGCCGCCGGGTATGGAGCAGGATCTGGAGCCGGTGGTGCGCCACCTGGTCGAAAATCGCTGGCCGTTCCGCTTGCACGCGACTTACGACGAGTCCATCTCGCGGATGCTCGACGTGTTCGAGAAGGTCAACCGCGATATTCCGTTCAATAACCTGCCGTGGTTCTTCGACCACTGCGAAACCATCTCACCAAAAAACATCGAGCGGGTTCGTGCCTTGAATGGCGGTATCGCGATTCAGGACCGGATGGCGTTCCAGGGCGAATACTTCGTCGAGCGCTACGGCGCCAAGGCTGCCGAATACACGCCGCCGATCAAACGCATGCTGGCCGAAGGTGTGCCGGTGGGTGCCGGTACCGATGCGACCCGGGTTTCCAGCTACAACCCGTGGACCTCGCTGTACTGGATGGTCAGCGGTCGCACGGTCGGTGGTCTGGAGCTGTATCCGGAAGGCCTGTCCCGCGAAACCGCACTCGAACTGTTCACCCACGGTAGCGCCTGGTTCTCATCCGAGCAGGGCAAGAAGGGCATGATCAAAGTCGGTCAACTGGCTGACCTGGTGGCCCTGTCGGCGGACTACTTCAGTGTTGATGAAGAGTCGATCAAGTGGATCGAGTCGGTGATGACTGTTGTGGACGGCAAGGTGGTGTACGGCAGCGGCGATTTCGAGAAGCTCGCACCGCCGCAGGTTCCTGTCCTGCCGGACTGGTCGCCGGTGGTCAAAGTGCCGGGCCACTGGCGTCCGAACTCGCCTTTGGTGGCTCAGGTTCACCAGTGCAGCGGCCCTTGTGTCGTGCATTCCCACAGCCATGAGCGCGCACGTATGTCCAGCGTACCGGTCAGCGACTTCCAGGGTTTCTGGGGCGCGTTTGGCTGTTCATGTTTCGCATTCTGATCATCTGCCACTACGGCGATGACGTTACTCTGAAAACCTGAAGGAGTTACCCCATGAGTACTGCTACCCCTTGGAAGCGTTTGAACAAAGACGACGCCGTTGTGCTGCTGGTTGACCACCAGACAGGTCTGATCTCGCTGGTACAGGATTTTCAGCCTAACGAGTTCAAGAACAACGTGCTGGCGCTGGCTGATCTGGCCAAGTTCTTCAAACTGCCGACTATTCTGACCACCAGCTTCGAAAACGGTCCTAACGGCCCGATGGTGCCTGAGCTCAAAGAGCTGTTCCCGGACGCGCCGTACATCCCGCGTCCAGGCCAGATCAACGCCTGGGATAACGAAGACTTCGTCAAAGCAGTGAAGGCGACTGGCCGCAAGCAACTGATCATTGCCGGTGTGGTGACTGACGTCTGCGTTGCGTTCCCTACGCTGTCTGCATTGGCTGAAGGTTTTGAAGTGTTTGTCGTGACCGACGCGTCGGGCACCTTCAACGAAACCGTGCAACAGGCTGCATGGTCGCGTATGACTGCTGCCGGTGCGCAACTGGTGAACTGGTTCTCCGTAGCGTGCGAGCTGCAGGTTGACTGGCGTAACGACATGGAAGGCCTGGCGAACCTGCTGTCGCCACGCATTCCTAACTACCGCAACCTGATGAACAGCTACTCGGCGCTGACTGCCAAGTAAGTTTGCTGCACAAAAAAAACGGCGCCCAGCCTTTGGTGGGGCGCCGTTTTTTGCTTATACCTGTTCCACGCGACATCGCATCAAGCTTTTGAGATCACACTTCTATGTAAAGTCAGAAGCTATGCCATGATGCCCCCGCTTATCTACTGACAAGGAATAGCCTCATGAAGCTGGTTCGCTACGGTTTGCCCGGTGCTGAAAAACCGGGTGTCATTGATTCCACCGGTGGCATTCGTGATTTGTCTGCCTATGTCGATGATATCGACGGCACGGCGCTTTCAGCCGAAAGCCTGTCGCGCCTGAGCGCCATCGACAGTTCCTCGTTACCGTTGGTTGACGCAACTGTGCGTATCGGGCCGCCGATCAGCAGAGGCGGGCGTGTCATCTGCATCGGGCTGAACTACACCGACCACGCTGCTGAAACCAATTTGCCAATCCCTGCCGAGCCGGTGATGTTCCTCAAAGCGTGCCACCCCACGGGGCCCAACGACGATATCCGCTTGCCGATCAGCTCGCAGAAGGCTGACTGGGAGGTGGAGTTGGGCGTCGTGATTGGCACCAAAGGCTTGTACATCGACAAGGCAGATGCCTTGAAGCATGTCGCCGGTTACTGCGTAGTGAATGACTTTTCCGAGCGCAGCTACCAGATGGAGCGCGGCGGGCAGTGGACCAAAGGCAAGAGCTTCCCCGGTTTTGCACCTGTGGGACCGTGGCTGGTAACCGCTGATGAAGTCGCTGACTCGGGCAAGCTGGCGTTGTGGCTGGAGGTCAACGGGACACGCCATCAGGACGGCAACACCGCCAATCAGGTCTTTGATGTGGCAACTGTTGTGAGCTACGTGTCGCAGTTTATCGAGCTGGAATCCGGCGACCTGATCTGCACCGGCACACCTGCTGGCGTGGGGGTGGGTCACAAGCCTGAGCCGTTGTTCCTCAAGCCGGGTGATGTGGTGACCTTGGGAGTTGAAGGGCTTGGGCAGCAGCGGCAGGTGATCAAGGCGTTTTAACGTTTTGTAGGGTAGTCAATCAACTGCCTGAGTTGAAATACGGTGTCCTGTGGGAGCGAGGCTTGCCCGCGATAATTTGCGAACCCTATCGCGGGCAAGCCCCGCTCCCACAGTTAGAATGCATTCCAATCCGGGAAGTTTGGTGTTGATGACTACTTGGCAAACAGCGAAGCCAGATAATCAGCCAGCAACGCAACAGCAATCGCCGACGCCGCTATCACAAACAGCATCACGTGATGGCCGCCGTTGGCGTTGAAGATCACCGAATAGCCGTAACCGCCCAACGCCTGAAAGGTCGCGAACGAAACGGTGGCACGGCTCCAGGCCACTTGCTGCATGTCATGGCGGGGCACCAGTTCGTGGATCCTGCTCAGCGCCAGCGGCACGATGCCGGGTGGGAACGAGCCAATGATGATCGCCAGCACCGCTAACAATGCAAAGTTACTGGTGGTGCACAACAGCGCGACGGTCACCGCTTGTACGGCAAGCACAACCCGGATCGACGTGCGGGCTCCCAGACGGTCAGCCAGAAAACCGTAGGCGACCGGGCCGAGAATCGCGCCGACGCCGTACATGACCCAGATCACCGCACCGGCATGGGCGCTGAGGCCAAGTCCGCGTGTCACGTAATCCACCAGGAACACCATGGCCGGCACCAGGCCGACCGCCATCAGCGCGTACTGACCAAACAACAGGTAAATACCTGAACCCATGCGGGTGTGCTGCGTTTCATGAGGTGCTTGGCTGGGGGCAGAAACTGCGGCGGCAGCGCTTGCCGATGGCCAGCCGAACCAGCTCACTGCAGTCAGCATCAGGGATGCCAGGCCCAGGCCAATCCAGGCATCTCGCAGGCCTAGCGACAGCAGGAACGGCACCAGCGTCCCGGATCCGGCAATGCCCAGACCCACGCCGATGAAGATTGCGCCGCTGGCCAACCCTCTACGAGCAACCGGTACGTGAGGAATTACAGTAGCGGCCACCACAACCATGATCGCGCCGCCAGCGATACCCGACAGCAGACGCCAACTGAAGAACCACGTAATGGACAGCGGGTAGGCACACGCAAAGAAAGACGCGGTGGCAATCAACATCATCAATCGCAGCGAATGCCCATTGGACAGTCGGGCGGCAATGGGGCGGCCGGTGAGGGCACCAATCAGATAGCCGATCAGGTTCGCGGCACTCAGATAAATGACATCCGAAGCCGAAAACCAGTGGGCCTCAATCAAGGAAGGTATCAATGGCGTATAGGCAAATCGCGCCAGGCCGATGCTGACCAGGCTGGCACTAAGGCCCGCCAGAATATGCAGCCAGACGTTGCTGCGCGGGGTGACACGAGGATCAGTTGAGATGTGCATGGTGGAATGTCCTTCCCCATAGAATCATGGAAATCAAAATGAGCACTGCAAAGTGCTTGGCTGAGTCCATAGTAACGGCGATGATTGATGCAAACTTGCAGTTAATTCTCTTTAGTCAGATGCATAAATGCATCACTCGGGTGACCTTTGAACTGGGACGACACGCGAATTTTTCTGGCGGTCTGCAGAAAATCCACATTGCGCGGCGCCGCGCGCTTGTTGAATGTGGATCAGGCCACGGTCGGCCGCCGGATTGCGGCGCTTGAGAAGGCATTGGGCACTACGGTGTTTCTGCGCACATCCGAAGGCTATGTGCTGACCGCTGCAGGGGAAGCGGCGTACAAGTCAGCGGAAAAAATGGAGCGCTCGGCGCTCGAGCTGCAGCGACAGATTCAGGGGCTGGATGATCGACTCAAAGGCGAGGTGCGTATCACCTCGACCGATTCGCTGGCCGTCGACTTTCTGATTCCGGCCATCGCCAGGGTGCATCAACAGCATCCGGATGTGAAAGTCCGTCTTGATGCGTCAATTCAGATGCTCAGCCTTTCCCGGCGTGAGGCCGATATTGCGGTCAGGAACGTCAAGCCGGAAAACCCTGATTTGATTGCTCGCTGCATTGCCCGTTGGCCGGTGGGGTTGTTTGCTTCGCCGGCGTACGCGCAGCAACACGGCGAGCCGCAGCCTGGTTCGGCTTTTGCCGGTCATGACCTGATTATGTTTCAGCCCTATCTGGAAAGTGGGCGCGAACCGACTATTGTTTCCGAACCGGTCACTCACGGGCGCCTGGCAGCGACGGTTAACTCCGGCTTGATGATGAGGCGTTCAATTGCTGCCGGAATTGGCATCGGCGAAATTCCGGTTTGCCTGGGCGAGCGTGACGGGTTGACCCGGCTGTGGCCTGACCGGCAGCGGCAGGAAACCTACGACGTATGGTTAGTGACTCACGAGGACTTGCGACACACCGCGCGCGTGAGAGCGGTGATCGATGAGATCGTTAGTGTGTTCAATGAAATCGGGTAGCGCGATGCGGACATCCGAATGAGTGTGCAGTCCGTCTAAAAGCCCCTTTTTCAGTGGTTTTGGCGGGTAAATATAGCGTCTATATCACTTGACTAAAATCTATTAGCAATGTGCCATTAGAGGCTGCTTGCATTTCGATGCAGATTGTTGAGAATCGCAGCATCACGAGCCTCGTAAGCCCTCATTTCTACCTTTATTGCATGCCTGAGCGATCAGGTTTGTCGGGATTTCTCAGGAGTTAAAACAAGATGGCAGCAGTGCAGCAGCAGACCGTTGACGCGATCAAGACGTCCCAGACCGAGCTGACAGCCGCATGGCTTGCAGCGCTGGAGGCCAACGGTGCCACTCGTAACCTCAAGGACGATGAACTGAAACAACAGATGGTCGAGTTTCTGAGTCTGGTGGCTTCGGTTGCTGAGAAGGGGCGCCATCAATCCCTGGCGGGCAGTGATTGGGACGAGATTCGTCAATTCCTCGAAAAGCTTTCGCAAAGCCGCGCCTTGGTGGGTCAGGACTCGCAACAGACTGCCAGTTTCGTTTTCGCGCTCAAGGGCCCGTTGTTTGCCTTGCTGCAACGCAAGTATCAGGCTGATCCAGAACTCTACGCCGGGCAACTACTGGAATTGTCCGAGCTACTTGATGCTTTGGCGATGCACACCATCCGTACGTTCCAGAAGTCGCGTGAAAGCGTGATCAAGCGTCAGCAGGAAGAGCTGCTTGAACTGTCGACCCCGGTCGTCAAGTTGTGGGATGGCGTACTTGCTCTGCCGATGATCGGCACCCTCGACTCCCAGCGTACCCAAGTGGTGATGGAGTCCCTGTTGCAGCGCATCGTCGACACCGGTTCGGAAATCGCCATCATCGACATTACCGGGGTGCCAACCGTAGACACTCTGGTGGCCCAGCACTTGCTGAAAACCGTGACCGCGATCCGTTTGATGGGCGCAGACTGCATCATCAGTGGCGTGCGTCCGCAAATCGCTCAGACCATCGTTCACTTGGGTCTGGACCTGCAGGGCGTCGTCACCAAAGCCAACCTGGCCGATGCGTTGGCGCTGTCACTCAAGCGTCTGGGGCTGACCGTCACCAAGGCGGTATAAGTTCATGGAACGTATTCCTATTCTGCAGATGGGCGCTTATTTGCTCGTCACGATCCAGGTCGATATGCACGATCAGCTGGCCCTGACGCTGCAGGATGATCTTTCCGAGCGCATCAGCAAAACCTCGGCACGGGGTGTTCTGATCGATATCTCGGCGCTGGACATCGTCGACTCTTTTGTCGGGCGCATGATCGGCACCATTTCCGGCTTGTCGCGGATCATGGATGCCGAGACCGTGCTGGTGGGCATGCAGCCTGCCGTTGCGATCACGCTGGTTGAGCTGGGCATGACCCTGCCGGGCGTGAGCACAGCGCTGAACGTCGAGCGCGGCATGAAACTGCTTCAAGAGCGAGTGCTTGCGCAATGACCGTACGCAGCAGCGGCACGCAACCCGTGCTGATCGAACAGGACGTCGTACTTGCGCGCCAGACCGCGCGCAAGCTGGCTCAGGAGTGCGGCATGCGCCTGATTGATCTGACCAAAATGGTAACCGCTGTCAGCGAGCTGGCGCGTAACACCATGGTCTATGGCGGCGGCGGGGACATGGACTGGCAGATCCTCGAAGAGGGCATGCGCACTGGTTTGCGAATCACCTTTCGCGACGAAGGCCCAGGCATTCCTGACCTGAAACTGGCGATGACAGATGGCTGGACCTCCGGAAACGGCATGGGCCTCGGTTTGACCGGCGCCAAGCGTCTGGTGGAAGAGTTCGAACTGGACACCGCTCCCGGTGCCGGAACCCGCATAACGATTACCCGATGGACGTGAACCTGCGCAGTACCCTGACGCAGGTTTTGTTGATTGAGGACAGCAGCCAGGTAGGCCACGCAAGACGCACCGCTCAGCAGTTGGCGGAGAGCCTCGCGTTTGATGAGGTGGACGCCGGACGTGTTGCGTTGGTCGCCACCGAGTTGGCCAGCAATATTCTCAAACACGCGGTGCGTGGCGAGTTGCACCTGCGCGTTTTCAATTCGACCGCGTTGTCCGGCGTTGAGATCATTGCGGTGGATCGTGGCAAAGGCTTCGATCTGCATGATTGCATGCGCGATGGCTTTTCTACGGGAGGCACTCAAGGTATTGGCCTGGGGGCAATCGAGCGTCAGGCTGATGTCTTTGATGTGCATACGGATGCCCGTGGTGCTGTAGTCCTGACCCGTTTTTACTCACGTAAAGGCAAGACCCGCGACCTGCGCGTGGGTATCAGTCAGCACTCTCTGCACGATGATCCTGCTTGCGGTGATGTCTGGTCGCTGGCAATTGAAGGTCGACGAATCAGTGCGCTGATCATCGACGGCCTTGGTCACGGCGAGGACGCTGAAGTCGCCGCACGTGCTGGCGAAGCGGTGTTCCAGCAGCGGCCCTTTGATTCGGCCGAGCACCTGTTTGACGACATGCACCATTCAATGAAGGGCACCCGTGGCGGTGCGGCGGCGTTGGTTAACTTCGACGCCGACAGCGATGCGCTACGCTTTGTCGGGATCGGCAATATCGGCGCCACTCTGATTGGTGAAGATAAAGTCAGAGGGCTCGTCTCGCACCCGGGTATCGTCGGTCTGCAATTCAGAAAGGCTCAAGCGTTCGAGCATGCTCAAGTCGCGGGCCAGTTGCTGGTGATGTACAGCGATGGCCTGCAATCTCGTTGGAACCTGCGTGATTATCCGGGTCTGATCTATCGTCATCCGGCAGTTATCGCTGCTGTACTGCACCGTGATTATTGCCGCGGTCGCGATGACGTCACTGTGTTGGTCATTACCCTGGAGGCGTTCAGTGCCTGAACCGATTGCTGCCGATCAGTCCGTTGAGCTGCAGATGTTGCGCGATGAAGCAGACGCGTTGCGTGCCGAGCTTGAAGAAACCAATCAGGGCGTACTGGCGCTGTACGCCGAGCTTGATAATCAGGCGGAGGAGTTGCGTCAGGCCTCTGATTTGAAGAGCCGCTTTCTGTCTTACATGAGCCACGAATTCCGTACGCCGCTGGGGTCGATTCTGAGTATCACCAGTCTGCTTCAGGATGAAATCGACGGGCCGTTGAGCGAAGAGCAGCACAAGCAGGTGGGGTTTGTCAGTGGTGCGGCCCGTGAGCTGAGCGACATGGTCGATGACCTGCTTGATCTTGCCAAGATCGAAGCCGGGCGCATCTCCATTTCCCCCGCATGGTTCGACATGTTCGACTTGTTCTCGGCGTTGCGTGGCATGTTCCGGCCAATCGTCAATGCCTCCTCGGTGGATCTCATTTTTGAGGAGCCTGTGGGCTTGCCGCGCCTTTATACCGACGACAAGAAGCTTGCGCAGATCCTGCGCAATTTCATCTCCAATTCCCTCAAGTTCACCCAGCGTGGTGAGGTACGAGTGTCTGCGCGCCTGGAAAACGATCGCGAAATCCGCTTTGCGGTCGCGGATACCGGCGTGGGTATTCCTCAGGAAATGCATGGCGCTTTGTTCGAAGACTTCTCGCAGATCGACTCGCCGCTGCAAAAGCGTTTGCGCGGTACTGGCCTGGGTCTGTCATTGTGCAAACGATTTGCCGAGTTGCTGGGCGGGCGAGTAGGGCTGGAAAGCGAACCCGGCCACGGATCGACATTTTTCGTGATCATTCCATTGGCAATCGCCTCGGGGCATGCGGATGAAGCGTGAACTTCGGCTGCTGATTGTTGATGACAACGCAGCGACACGCTATGCGCTGCGTCGGCGCATGGAACGTCACGATTTTATTGTCAGCGAAGCGGGCACCGGCACTGACGGGCTTGAGCAGATTGCTGCGCAAGTTCCGGATGCGCTGATCCTCGATGTGAACCTGCCGGACATGAGCGGCTTCGATATCGTACGTCTGTTGCGAGCAGAGCCACGCACTGCCTTGCTGCCCGTGGTGCATGTGTCTGCCGCGTCGATCCAGACCGCCGACATTGTCACCGGTCTCGAAGCCGGTGCTGACGCCTATCTGGTGCATCCGGTGGACCCTGATGTATTGCTGGCGACCTTGCGAACGCTGCTGCGGGTGCGAGACACCGAATACGCGTTACGTGAGAGTGAAGCGCGTTTCAGGGAGATATTCGTCAATATTTCCGCACCGATTGCGGTGATGGATGCTCAGCTCAAGGTCCACGAGTGCAACCACGCGTTTGCGCTGCTGACCCATCAAAGCCTTGCCCAGGAAACCATGCTGGGCTCTCTGGCGGGTGATCAGGATGAAGTCATTCAGGAGCTGCGTGCAGGCTTGTTGGCCGGCGAGCGCTGGCAAGGTACTTTGCGCATGCTGGTCAGAGGCGAATTGCGCGAGACCGAGTGGCAGGTGTCACCTTACCGCACGCCAGAGCTGAGCCTCGTGTTCGTCGAGGACGTGACCGAGCACCGGCAGCGTGAGCAATCACACCTCAAGCAGCTCGACAGCGTCAACACCAAGCTTGCCCATGAAGTGGCCGAACGTGCCCGCACCGAGGCGCAGTTACTTCAGGCGCAGAAAATGGATGCGATTGGCAAGCTGACCGGCGGCATCGCCCATGACTTCAACAACTTGCTGACCGGAATCATTACCGGCATCGAGTTGATCAAGAAGCGCACTCAGGAAAACCGCCCCGAGAAAATCATGCGCTACGCCGAGGCAGCGCTGGCATCCGCTTCCAGTGCGGCGGCTCTGACCCATCGCTTACTGGCATTTGCTCGTCAGCAACCGCTTGATGCGCGACCCATCGATATCAACAAGCACATCCGTTCGCTGGAGGATTTGCTGCGCCGCACCATTGGCAAACGCATTGCGTTGACCCTGGACCTGACTTCGCAATCGGCCATTGCGCTGGTGGATGGCAGTCAGCTGGAAAGTGCATTGCTGAATCTGGTGATCAACGCGCGCGACGCGTTGCCGAACGGCGGCACGATTCGCGTGACCACTTTCGCCGCGCATTCAAAAGGCGATGCCCGGCTGGCGGATGGCGCTTACCTGGCGCTGTCGGTCAAGGATGACGGCATCGGCATCGAGCACAGTGTCATCGACAAGGTGTTTGATCCGTTCTTCACCACCAAGCCTATTGGTGAGGGCACCGGGCTGGGGCTATCGACCATCTATGGCTTCGCTCGGCAGTCGCGAGGCGACGTAGTCATTCGCAGCGTTGTAGGCCACGGCACCGAAGTGACCCTGATGCTGCCAGCCGGGATTGATTCTGTGCCGGTGGAGGATGCGCCAAGTGCTGCTCCACGGGAAGGCGCGGGGCAGCACATTCTGATCGTTGAGGACACGGCGTCAGTGCGGATGTTCGTCAACGAGTTGCTGGTCGATACCGGCTATCGCTGCACTCAGGCAGGGGACGTCGCTACGGCATTGTCGATACTTGAAAACGATGCATCCATCGACCTGCTGCTCACCGATGTCGGCTTGCCGCATATGAACGGGCGAGAACTGGCGGATCGGGCCAGAGCCTGGCGACCTTGCTTGCCGGTACTGTTCATGACCGGTTATGCCGAGAACGCGGTGAACCGGCAGAGCTTTCTGGGGGAGGGCATGGACATGATTATCAAGCCCTTCAAACTGGGCGCTTTACTCGAGAAAGTCGACACCATGCTTGAGTCGCAGCCCTGAAACAGCTGATCGCCCGCCAGTTTTCAGTGACTGCACAGTCACAACCAGAAATATGTAGTGCTCTAAAAATATCACTACATAATTCTTGACGAAGCCCTTTTCGACTTGCATTATGCAGCTGTCTCCCTGATCGGGAGAGTTGCAAAGGGTGTTCTTGACATGCACGACGAGCCGTCGTGATGTTCCCGGATGTGTGCTGCCCACAAGGCAGATTGATGAAGCTGACCCGGCATGAGCGTCGTCTGACGTGAAGATGCTGGCGATACGTCCTCATGAGGCTTGTGGCTGACAGCTGTCAAGTTGCCGTTGGTTTCGGATGTTTCGCTACTTCTCCTCTCGTTGAGACGCTGCCGCGTAGCAGCTTTTCATCAAGGCTACATGCATCTAGTCAAGGGCCGGTTCTGCAAGGGTGTGAACGATAACGAGTGTTTCATCGTTTCGTTCATCTGCAGCAATACGAATTAATTGGCCGATTTGATGATGTGTTTGAGCTAACTAATTAATCAGATAACGAGCGGTCAAGGAGTTACACATGAACTTGAATAAGCAACCAACGATCGATGAGCTTTCCAAACTGTTTGCTGCGCGTAAAGACAGTCTGGATAACCATATTCTGTGGGTATGCGAAGAGGGGGAAGTGCGTATTGATCCTCTTGCTTCAGGCGTGCCGGAAGAGCAGTTCGTTGCCAGTCGCCCTAACTTGCGTACTCGCCTGTCGATGTACCGCCGTGGTCATGGCTGGGTAGGCAAGAAGGCCGCCGCCGACAAGCAATTCATGAGTGATGTGCTGCAAACACTGCAGGATGTGTGGAGTCAAGCCCAGCGTCAGCCTGACGCGCGGGTTGCTGAGCGGTTGTATTAAGTTGAGTTCGCAGTAATCCCCTGTAGGCGCGAATTCATTCGCGAAGCGTAGTGTCAGTCGCATTGCTTCGCGAACAAGTTCGCTCCTACAGGGGATGTATGTTGTGCGTTGTCTTTGTGGGCGCCAACTTGTTGGCGAGGCGGTGTGTCAGGGCAATTGTTTCGCGAACGCGTTTACGTTTGCTTGATAGATACAGTAACAGAGTTGAACCGCATTCCTGTAGGCGTGAGCTTGCTCACGATAGCATCAGGTCTCACGACAAGTTGTTGTGATGAATATTGAATCGCGAGCAAATTCACTCTTACAGTTCATATGCCGCGAGAAACGGCGGTGCAATTGACATCATGGCATCTACATAGCCATGTCATCTACATAGCCATTTCATTTACATAGATAGTCCCTGCAACCCTCAAGTAGGCTTGTTCTGTTCGATAGGTTAGGCTTGGCCGCTTCCCGACGTAGGTTAGCGCCGGGCAGTATCTGATCTTCATTGTTCATGACAAGGCGCGTGTATGGATTTGCGGCAACTGGAAGCGTTCGCGGCGGTTATGTCGGCTGGCAGTGTCACGGCGGCGGGCAAGATGCTCGGTCGTTCACAACCCTCGGTCACGCGGGTCATTCAGGAGCTTGAGCAGGAGCTTGGCTTTGCGCTGTTCGAACGCAGCGGGCCCAAGGTCACGCCGACCCAGAAAGCGTTCATGATGTACGCCGAGGTGGAAAGTGCCTTGCTGGGCATCCGTAACATTCGCCAGCGCGCCTTGCATATTGCTCAGGATGAAAATCGCCAGATCAAGCTCGTGGCAATCCCGGCGCTGGCCGCCGGTTTACTGCCTGCGGCTTTGTCCCGGCTGCCGCAACCTCTGCAACCGCAGCACATTCAATTGCACAGCATGTCTCCGGAAAACGTCGTTCAGGCAGTCCTCTCCAAGACCATGGACCTGGGAGCAGTGAGTCTGCCGCTGGAGCATCGCGGCCTGGACATTCACTGGATCGGCGAGTCGCCGTGCGTGGCCGTGCTGCCCGCAGATTCAGAACTGGCTCGCTACGACGTACTGCCCATGGAGGTGCTGGCGGCGCACCCGTTGATCACCATGTCCAACCCGTTCCGTTTCCGTCGTCGTATCGACAAGGCGTTTCAGGATGCAGGCGGCAGGATGCCGCATATGCTCGATACCAACACCTCTCTGGTTGCCATGCAGATGGCTCGGGTCGGGTTGGGTATCGCCCTGGTGGACCCGTTCACGGCATTGGGTGTACCGATCAATGGTGTTGTAGTGCGACCTATCGAGTGCAACATCCCGTTTTTCTTCGGCTTGATTTCTGCCTTTGCCAGCCCGTTATCCGATGTGGCGGTGGCACTGGTCGACGAACTTGCCAAGTCCGCTCAGGCGCTACTGCCGTCGATGATCATGCACGACCCAAGCGAACACGACGCTTTGCTGCAGAGCATTTATGCGGGGTAGTCGCAGGTTCTGAGTGGTGGCGGTGCGCCTACCTCACTCCACCCTGATCTGGAGTGCGTCCAGCCTTATCGCGGGCAGGCACCGCTCCCACAGGAAGCCGCATGGGGCGGAACATCAATGCCCCTAATGCTTTTATGGAATATCAATATTCAATAATCATCGTTGAAGGAATATTCCGTGGCTTCTACTATTCGTTATCTGAATTCATGAGCCTTATGAATTCGAAAATGTATGAGTGTGGAATGCTTCTTGTATAGCAAGTGACCACCTTTTCTCGAATGCCGAGTATTGAAAATGTCCGATTTGAACACCGCCAGTGGTCTTGCTGCGCTGGAAGCTCGCCTGCAGCAGGATTTGCAATGGCTGGATCTGCCTGCTTCACCCTGGGTAAAACCGCGGGTCAATGACGGGCAGGCGGTGTTGGATGTGGCCATTATCGGTGGCGGTATGGCGGGCCTGGCGCTGGCCGCCGAGCTGCGCAACATGGGCGTTATCGCGCGCATTTACGATCAATCGCCAGCCGGTTTCGAAGGCCCGTGGGCGACTACCGCGCGCATGGAAACGTTGCGTTCGCCCAAACAACTGACGGGTCCCGCATTGGGCCTGCCTGCCCTGACATTCAGAGCCTGGTTCGAGGCGCAGTTCGGTCTGGCGGCGTGGAATGCGCTGGACAAGATCCCGCGTCTGCAATGGGCGGATTACCTGCGCTGGTATCGCAAAGCACTCAAGCTGGACGTGCGCAACGAGCATCGGGTGAGCCGGGTCCAGCCTCGTGCGGACGGTCTGGTTGAGCTGGATGTCCAGCATGCCGGGCAGCTTCAAACTATTGTGGCCCGCCACGTGGTGTTGGCCACTGGTCGCGATGGTCTGGGTGGTCCTTGGGTGCCTGATTTTGCCCACAGTTTGCCCCGGCATTTCTGGGCGCATTCGGCTGATGGGTTGCAGGACGATTGGTTCGTCGGCAAGCGCGTTGCTGTGATCGGTGGTGGTGCATCGGCGATGGACAGTGCTGCCACCGCGCTGGAAGCTGGTGCGCAGCGGGTCGATCTGCTGATTCGTCGGGCCGAGCTGCCACGGGTCAACAAAGGCAAGGGCGCTGGCAATCCAGGCATGACCCACGGTTACTGGCGCCTGCCGGATACCTGGAAATGGCGAATTCGCAAATACCTGAACACTCAGCAAGTCCCACCGCCGAGGGGCAGCACACAGCGTGTTTCCCGCTCCCCCAACTCCCGTTTTCTGCTGAACAGCCCGGTCGTTGCCGTTCAGGAAAACCCGGCCGGTGGCCTGTGGGTGGATACACCGAAGGCGCGGATCGAGGTGGATTTTCTGGTATTCGCTACCGGCTTTCGCACCAACTTCCAGTTGCGTCCCGAGTTCGCCAGTTTTGCCCAGCATGTCCGCGCCTGGAGCGACAGCTTCACACCACCCGGCGGCGAGCCTGATAACGAACTGGAAGACTTGCCGGACCTGGGCCTGTGCTTCGAGTTTCAGGAAAAGACCCCCGGCGCGTGCCCCGGCATTGGTCAGATTCATTGCTTCAACTATCCGGCAGCCCTGAGCTACGGCGCGGTGTCGGGTGATATCCCGGCCATCAGCGAAGGCGCCAAGCGTCTCGCGCAAGGCCTGGCAGGCCAGTTATTCAACGAAGACATCGAGCTGCATTTTGAAGCCATGCAGAACTACGCCGAACCTGAGTTGCTCGGTGATGAATGGGTCGCCAGCGAGCCGACGGCTCAAGAGTTACGCGGATGATCGGCTGGCTGGTGCGGCGCCTGAGTCAGTCGCTGTTGGTGGTACTGCTGATGACCCTGGTGGTTTTCATTGGCCTGAACGCCATCGGCAATCCGATGGACATTCTGGTCGGCGAGGACCTCAACCAGGCCGAACGTCTGGCAGCCATCGCTCATCTGGGGCTGGATAAGCCGTTATGGCAGCAATACCTGCTGTTCCTCAAGGGCGCTGTGCAAGGCAATCTCGGTCAGAGCTTTGTTTATCACGAAGACGCCATGCGCCTGATCGTGCAGCGCCTGCCCGCGACGTTTGAACTGGCCTTTAGCGCGATGTTTCTCGCTGTCGTGCTTGGCGTGCCGCTGGGCATGTTCGCCGGCAGCTATCCCGATCACCCGTTGTCACGCATGTTGATGGCCTCCAGCATCGTCGGTTTTTCGCTGCCCGCGTTTTGGGTGGCGTTGATGATGATCATGCTGTTCTCCATCAAGCTTGGCTGGCTGCCCGCCAGCGGCCGGGGTGAAACCCGTGAACTGTTCGGCATTCAGTGGTCCTTCCTGACCCTCGACGGTTTGCAGCACCTGATTTTACCTGCACTCAATCTGGCGCTGTTCAAGATATCCCTGGTGCTGCGCCTGACCCGTGCTGGCGTGCGTGAAGTGCTGCCGCAGGAATACGTGAAGTTTGCCCGCGCCAAAGGCCTGTCGCCGGTGCGGGTGATGTGCATGCATGTGATGCGCAACACCATGATTCCGCTGGTCACGGTGTTGGCCATGGAGCTGGGTTCGACGATCGCGTATGCCGTGGTGACCGAAAGCATTTTTGCCTGGCCCGGTGCAGGCAAGCTGATTCTGGACAGCATCAACATGTTAGACCGCCCGGTGGTGGTGGCTTATCTGATGGTGGTTGTGGTGATTTTTGTGGTGCTCAATCTGATTGTCGATGCGCTGTATTACTTCCTCGACCCGCGTGTGCGTGTGGAGGCCAAACGATGAGCCAGGTTCCCGTAGCGACTTTCAAGGCGCAATCGCCATGGCGGCGCGGCATCTCGGAGTTCAAGACTTCGCCGACAGCGATGCTCGGCTTGCTGGTGTTGGTGTTTATCGTCGGTGTCGCGGTGCTGGCGCCGTGGATTGTTCATCAGAATCCCTATGACCTGATGCAGCTCAACGTTCTGGATGCGCGCCTGCCTCCGGGGACGGAAAACGTTGATGAGGGTTACATCTATTGGCTGGGCACCGATGGCCAGGGGCGCGATTTGCTGTCGGCGATTATTTACGGTCTGCGTATCAGCCTCTGGGTCGGTATTGGTTCGGCGCTGATCGCGGCGGTACTCGGCACCATGCTCGGTTTGTTGTCCGCGTATGCGGGTGGTTGGGTCGATGCGTTGTTGATGCGTCTGGTGGATTTGCTGTTGTCGTTCCCGGTGATCCTCATGGCGTTGATGATTCTCGCCTGGCTGGGCAAGGGCGTCGGCAATGTGATGCTGACGCTGGTGGTGCTGGAATGGGCCTATTACGCGCGTACCGCCCGTGGTCAGGCGCTGACTGAAAGCCGCCGCGAATACGTCGATGCCGCGCGCGGGCAGGGCATCGGTTCGTGGCGCATTGTGGTCGGGCACATTCTGCCCAACTGCCTGCCACCGCTGATCGTTATCGGCGCGCTGCAGATCGCCCGGGCTATCACTCTGGAAGCAACCCTGTCGTTTCTCGGACTTGGCGTGCCAATTACCGAGCCTTCGCTGGGCTTGCTGATCGCCAACGGCTTTCAGTACATGCTCAGTGATGAATACTGGATCAGTTTCTATCCCGGTGTGGCGCTGCTGATCACCATCGTTGCCATCAACCTGGTGGGCGACCGTCTGCGTGATGTGCTGAACCCGAGGTTGCAACGATGAGCCTGCCAAACAGTTCTGCCGAGTCGTTGGCCGTCGAACAAGCGGCAAGCGTGCAGCCGACGCTGGATGTGCGCGGGCTGTGCACTTCTTTCTACACCCGCGCCGGGGTGCTGCCTGCGGTGCGTGATGTGTCCCTGAGCATTCAGCCGGGGCGAATACTTGGACTGGTGGGCGAGTCCGGTTCCGGCAAGTCAGTCACCGGTTTCTCCATCCTCGGTCTGGTGGATGAGCCGGGGCGGATCAGTGGCGGGGAAGTACTGTTTAAAGGTCGCGACCTGACGCGTTTGTCCGCTAAGGAATTGCGCCACCTGCAAGGCAATCGCATCGCGATGATTTTTCAGGACCCGATGATGACCCTCAATCCGGTGCTGCGCGTCGATACGCAAATGATCGAGGCGGTGCAAGCCCACCAGCCACTCAGTCGCACGGAGGCTCGTGAACATGCCAGCCGTACGTTGGCGTTACTGGGTATCGCCAGCCCCGATGAGCGTCTGCGCGCCTACCCGCACCAACTGTCCGGGGGCATGCGTCAGCGGGTAGCGATTGCCATTGCGTTGCTGCATTCGCCGGACCTGATCATTGCCGATGAACCGACTACAGCGCTGGACGTGACCATTCAGGCGCAGATTCTCAGTGAGGTGCAGAAGCTGGTCCGTCAGCAGGGCACTTCGCTGATCTGGATTACTCACGATCTGTCGGTAGTCGCCGGTCTGGCGGACGATATTGCGGTGATGTACGCCGGGCGCATCGTCGAGCAAGGCACCGTCGCGGCGGTGCTGGATCGCCCGCAACACCCTTACACCCAAGGCCTGATCGACAGCTTGCCGAGCCGGAACAAACGCGGTCAGCGGTTGCGGCAGATTCCCGGCATGGCGCCGGATCTGCTGTCGATGCCAACAGGTTGCGCCTTCGCTGCGCGTTGCACCCGAGCGACTTCGGTGTGCGAGCAGGATCCGCCCAGTCAAGCGATAGAGCCGGGCCGACTGGTCCGCTGTTTTCACCCGGGAGCCGCCGATGAGCAATAAATCGACGCCAATCATCGAGCTGCGCGATGTCAGCAAGACATTCGGCAAAGCCAGCCCTGAGACCGGGCTGCAGCACCTGTTGCAGCGCCTGCAACTGACGCGGCCAACATCAGTGACACACGCTGTCGACCGGGTTGATCTGCGCATTGTGCGGGGCGAAGTGGTGGGGCTGGTCGGCGAGTCCGGCTGTGGCAAGTCGACCCTTGGGCGAATGGTCGCGGGCTTGCTGCCGGTGTCTTCCGGCACGGCGTCCATTGACGGCAAATCCATTGAAGACTTCACCCATGAAGAGCGTCAGGCGGCGCGGCTGAAAATCCAGATGATCTTTCAGGACCCATCCGCCAGCCTCAACCCGCGCCTTCGTGTGGACCGTATCGTCGGGGAGGGCGCGTTGCTGCATTGCCTGACCGACAAGGCGGGTTTCGACGATTACGTCAGTGCTCAACTGCAACGTGCCGGGCTCAGCCCGCAGTTGCGCCAGCGCTATCCGCACCAGTTCAGCGGCGGCCAGCGTCAGCGTATTGGTATCGCCCGTGCGTTGGCGGTGCAGCCTGAGCTGCTGGTCTGCGATGAGTCAGTGGCGGCGCTGGACGTGTCGATTCAGGCGCAGATTCTCAACCTGTTCATGGACCTGCGCGATGAGCTTGGCCTGACCTATCTGTTCATCAGCCATGACCTTGGCGTGGTCGAGCATCTGTGCGATCGCGTGGTGGTGATGTACCTGGGGCGGGTCGTGGAGAGCGCCGACGTCGATGACTTGTTCAGTCGCGCTAACCATCCTTACACCCAGGCCTTATTGGCGCAGATCCCGCGTTTCGATATTCGCAGTGCCCGTTATGACGCGATCAAAGGGGAAATCCCCAGCCCGCTGAACCCGCCTGCCGGGTGTCATTTCCATCCTCGTTGCCCGCACGCCATGGCGCGCTGTCGCGTGGAAGTTCCACCGCTCAGGGAGGTTTCGCCGAACCACCTGAGCGCTTGCCACCTCAACGAAACAGCCTGAACGGGCGCTTGATCGCCTGTCTTTCTTATTGCCATTGCGTACAAGGAAACAACACATGAAACCTCTTGTTCGTTCACTGTTGGCCTCGGCCCTGATTCTGGCCGGCGGCAGTGCCTCGGCTGAAGCGTTGCGTATCGGTTACGCCGACCCGGTCTCATCCCTTGATCCACAACTGAATAACTATGCCGGGGACCGCTCGGTGGCGCTGCATGCCTTCGAGTCGCTGGTCAATCGTCGCGACGACAAGACCCTGCCAGGGCTGGCCAAAAGCTGGAAGGTGCTGGACGACAAGACCTGGGAGTTCAACCTGCGCGACGACGTCAAGTGGCAGGACGGCAAACCGCTGACAGCCGATGATTTCGTGTTCTCCTTCGAGCGCGCCCGCGCCGTGCCAGGCTCCGTGGCGTCTTACGCCGGTGCCATGCGCACCGTCGAGTCGATCCAGGCCAAGGATGATCACACGCTGATCATCAAGACCCGCTCACCTAACGCCAACCTGCTGCCGGATGTCGATTCGATCTACATCGTCAGCCGCCATGTCGGTGCAGGTGCTGCAAGTGCCGATTACAACTCCGGCAAAGCGATGGTCGGCACCGGGCCTTATCGTTTCGTTTCCTTTGTGCCGGGCGACCGCACGATTTTCGAGCGCAATAACGAGTATTGGGGCGAGAAACCGCTGTGGGACAGCGTTGATTATCGTTACATCGCCAATGCCGCGAGCCGCACTGCAGCCTTGCTGGCGGGTGACGTGGACGTGATCGACAAGGTCTCGCCAACCGACGTGGCGCGTCTGCGTCAAAGCCCGAATGTGAAGGTTTACGCTTACTCCGGGCTGCGTGCGCTGATTGTTCAACCGAGCTTCCGTGAAGGTCCGAACGAATACATCCGTGACAACGCGGGCAAGCCTCTGGAGCAGAACCCGCTGCGTGATGTAAAGGTGCGCAAGGCGCTGTCGCTGGCGATCAATCGCCAGGCGATTGTCGAGCGCATCATGCAAGGCACCGTGACCGAGGCCAACCAGTGGATGCCAGCCAAGACGTTTGGCTATAACAATGATCTGAAAAACATCCCGTACGACCCGAAACAGGCCAAGGAGCTGCTCAAAGAAGCGGGCTTCCCGGATGGCTTCCAGTTGACCGTGCATGTGCCGGGTGACCGTTACCCGCAAGCACCGGAAACCATGCAGGCGGTGGCACAGTTCTGGTCGCGGATTGGCGTCAAGGTGCAACTGGAAGTTCTGCCGTGGGCGGTTTACGCCGGCAAGGCGAACAAGAACGAACTGGCAATCAGTGTGATCGGCTGGGGTAACGGCACTGGCGAAGCGGCTTATGCCTTGACCAACATTCTGGCAACCGTTGACAGCACCAAAGGTCTCGGCGCTTCCAACTGGGGGCACTACAGCAACCCGTTGGTGGATCAAGCCTTGGCCAACGCGACCTCGGAATTCGATGAAGCCAAGCGCCGCGCAATTCTGGAGCAGTCGGCCAAAGTCGTGACTGACGACGTCGGCATCATCCCGCTGTTTCATTACCAGAACATCTGGGCTGCGCGTAAAGACCTGAAAGTTGAGCCGCTGGTCAGCGACCGCACTGCAGCGAGCATGGTCACCAAACTGCCTTGACGCCCGAAGCCTGCCGCCATACCAGCGGCAGGCTCAGCCCGATCCATTCAGAGGAGCTGTAATGAATTCCACCGCTCAATCGCCGGATGTCCTGGATGATTTGTTGGGCCTGACGCCCGGCACACATCTGCATCAGGTCCGTCATGCCCGTGACAAAGTGCTGGCCGCGACTCAGGGTAGCCACGCACAGTTTTTCGATCCGCTGCTTGCAGACAATCTGTCCCTGATCGAGCGTTTGGCGGTAGCGTATTTTGCCAGTCGTCTGACCCCGAATCAGCTATTGGCAGACTACTATCTTGAGCAGTTGCAGGCGCTGGACGTTGATCCGTCGCTGGTCGGAGCCATTGACGCTGGTGTTCTTGAGCGTCTTGAAAGTGTGCGGCTGCAGGCCATTCTCAGCTTTACCCAAACCTTGATCGAACGCCCAGTGGACGGTGATCAGCAGGCGTTGCAGGTGCTACAGCAAGCCGGATTGTCCACTGCGGAGATCGTCGTGCTCGCGCAGTTGATTGCGTATCTGTCTTATCAGGTCAGGCTCGCTGCCGGACTTGCCGCATTGTCAGCCGCAGGAGCCGCGTGATGAGTGAGCCAATCCGTATCAACGGTTTCACCAGTGAAGTGTTGGGGTGGAAAGCCTGGCTGCCGACCATCAAACTCGACAGCGCGACACCCGAACAGGTCGCCGTGCTGGAAGAGAGTCATCCGCAAGCCAAGGTGTCCGATTATTACCTGACCCTGGCCCATCAGCCTGAAGTGCTGCGCCAGCGTTCTCTGGCTTTCAACGCCATCATGTACGCCCCCGGCGGTTTGTCACGTGCCGAACGTGAACTGGCGAGCACCGTGGTTTCCCGTATCAATCAGTGTGTGTATTGCGCCTCGGTACATGCCCAGCGCTTTGAGCAACTGGCAAAGCGTAACGATGTGATTGCCGAGATCTTCACCGATCCTGAAACGGCCGGGACAACTGAGCGGGAAAAGGCCATCGTGCGTTTTTCCATCGATCTCACCCTTGACCCGGCTGCGCTGGGGGCTGAACACATCGGGCCATTGCGCGCGCAAGGTCTGGATGATGCGCAGATTCTTGACCTTATCCACGCGATCTCGATTTTTGCCTGGGCCAACCGTTTGATGCTCAATCTGGGCGAGCCGGTTTACAAGGGGTTGTGACAGGACGTGGTCAGCAATCAAGCGTTTGAATAAAAACTTTGCTAAAAATTGTACAAAGTGTCGATCGTCGTATAGCTTTTAAGTCTGAAGGGTCAGCTTCCCGGTGTTGTTGTGGTCTTTGACCTTGCACCGGGTTGCTGACCTTTTTTTGTTCTTGCCCTGAAGTCCCGGACGAGAGGCGCTGTATGACACGACTATGGTTAGTGGTTTTCCTGCTGTTCAGTCAGGTGTTCAGCCAAGTGGCGAGCGCTTCCTGGCAAGAGTCGTTGCCCAACGCCCAAGTGGTCGGCGGTGGCGATCTGCGGGTGTTCGGCTTTCGTGTCTATACCGCACGCCTATTGAGTGCAGACAAGCCTTTCAAGGCCGATCAGCCGCTGGCGCTGGAGCTGACTTACCACCGGACGATTTCCCGGGACGATCTGGTCGAGGCCAGTATCGTCGAGATCAAGCGTACTTCCCCGAAGGCGATTCCCGAGAAGCAGCTGGTCGCCTGGCGTGAGCAAATGGCGCAGGCGTTTGTCGATGTTGAAGAGGGCATGAAGATTACCGGGGTGTATTTCCCTGGCCGCGAAGCGCGCTTTTACGTCGGTGACAAGCTGCAGCATGTTGTACAGGATCCGCAGTTCGCCAAAGCTTTCTTCGACATCTGGCTGAGCCCGAAAACCCGCAACCCGGAGCTGCGTGAGCAACTGATGGGACGCGCCGCCAAGTAATCCATTTTCTGTTGGGAGCTGCGACATGTTGAAGGCCTTGATCATCGCTGCATGTATCGGTTTGGCTGCCTGTAGCGGCGTGGACGTGAAGCAGTACAGCCAGGAACAGCCCAAGCTGGATCTGCGCGAATACTTCACCGGCCGCGTTGTGGCGCAGGGTATTTTCCAGAAGCGCTCGGGAGAGGTCACCAAACGCATGGACGTGGTGATCAATGGTCGCAGCGAAGGCGATGCGCTGATCCTGCATGAAGACTTCACCTACAGCGACGGTAAAAAAGAAACCCGGATATGGACGCTTGTTCCTGACGGGCCAGGCCGATGGAAGGGCACAGCGGGGGATGTCGATGGCGAGGCGTTCGGAGAAGTGTCCGGCAATGCCTTCCACTGGCGCTACGTGCTGAACCTGCCGGTGGATGGCACCACCTACAAAGTGCATTTCGATGACTGGATGTACCTGCTGGACGACAAGACTCTGGCCAATCGCTCGTACATGAGCAAGCTGGGTGTGGAGCTGGGGCAGGTGACGTTTTTCTTTCGTAAGCAATAGAAACCTGTAGAAGAACCTGTAGGAGCTGCCGAAGGCTGCGAGACATTAATCCTGACTCGCCGCCATTCGCAGCCTTCGGCAGCTCCTACAAAAAATATTCCAGCTCAGACGGCTGTGATCAGTTGGGCTCTGGTCCTGCGGCGCGATATCTCCTCTCCCTGGAATCTGAAATTTCTTGAAACCTTCGCTGCCGATCTTTCTCACCTCTCTGTAACATGGCTACCCGGCTATCGATGCCGAAGCATGACCATGAATTTCCTCACCGGATGCCCCGCATGACCAATTCTGTTTCAACCTCCAGCAGAGATTTCATTCTGGTGGCCTGCGCATTGCTGGTCGTCATGGTGGGCACCACATTGCCGACGCCGCTGTATGTTTATTACCAACAGCAGATGGGCTTCGGCGAAACCTGGGTGACGCTGATCTTTTCGATCTACGCCGCCGGAGTGATTGCAGCGTTGCTGGCAGTGGGCAGTTGGTCCGATCAGGTCGGGCGCCGTCCGATGCTGTGTGCCGGTCTGGTCATGGGCGCGATCAGCGCGGTGATATTCCTGTATTGCGATTCCATCGGCGGCCTGCTGCTGGGGCGACTGTTTTCAGGGTTTTCCGCCGGGATCATGACCGGTACTGCAACGGTGGCAATCATCGAGCTGGCCCCCAAGTCCTGGAGCAAGCGCTCAACGCTGGTGGCCACGGCCGCCAACATGTTTGGCCTCGGGCTCGGGCCATTGCTGGCGGGCCTGACGTCTCAGCACCTGCCGCATCCGCTGCAACTCGTCTTCTGGCTGCATCTGGGCTTTCTTGCGATCGCACTGGTGGGCGTCTTGATTGCGCGGGAAACGGTCACGCGTCCGGCAGTGCCCCGTCTGCGAGTCATGCGGCCTTCGATTCCTGCCCAAGTGCGCGGTCTGTTTATTCCCGCAGCCATCGCCGGTCTGGCAGGTTTCAGCGTTGCCGGGCTGTTCACCAGCATGGTGCCGTCGATCATGCGCCAGGTCATGGAGCAATCCAGTGGCATCGTGATCGGTGCGGTTGTAGGTTCGTTCTTCGCCGCCTCGGTAGTCGGTCAGGCGCTGCTGCAATGGCTGCCATCGCGCCAGCACATGACCCTGGGTTGCGTCGCGCTGATCCTGGGCATGTTGACGTTGGGCCTGAGCATCGCCACCGAACAAATGCTGTTGCTGATCATCGCGGGCATTACTGCAGGTATCGGCCAGGGCATGGTGTTCCGCGCTGGCATGGGCGCGGTAACGGCCGCCAGCCCGCCACATCAGAAAGCCGCAGTCGCCTCGGCGCTGTTTGTGGTGCTTTACCTGTCGATGTCATTGCCGGTGATCGCCGTTGGCGTCAGCGTGCCGGTGTTTGGCTTGCGCCATGTGGGTGAGTTCTTCAGCGCTCTTGTTGCGTTGATTGCCGTGATTGCGATGTGGAGCATGAGAAGGGCGCAGGCTGCGGCGGTGTAGCCTTGGCGATGATCTCTTGTGATAGCTAGGCTTTTGTGGGAGCTGAGCTTGCTCACGATAAGGCTGGACGCGATCTAAAGTAAATCGCATTCAACCTTATCGCGAGCAAGCTCAGCTCCCACATATGTCTTCATTCAGTCAGAAATATCCAAGGCACATTTCTTGCTTTGCTAACAATAAAACTATTGATAGCTAGCAAAAAATAGAGAGCCTTTGATCATGATCGCTACCTCAACTCGTGCCGTGATTTGTACGCCTCATGCCGAAGCCAGCGCCGCCGGGATGCGTATTCTCGATGCCGGGGGCACGGCTATTGATGCAATGCTGGCTGCCAGCGCGATGCTTGCGGCGGTATTTCCTCACATGACCGGGCTGGGCGGCGATGCGCTATGGATGATCCACGACAGCAAGGTGCGCACCATCGTGGGGATCGGTCGGGCCGGTCAGCATATGCCTCAGGGCGGAAAGATAACCGTGCGTGGTCCGGCCTCGGTGGCAAGCACCGCAGGCGCGCTGGCCAGCTGGCAGACCGCAGCGAACATCAGTCGACATGAATGGGGTTCGAAGCTGGGGTGGAGCGACTTGCTCGATGACGCTGCCGTGATGGCGGATCAAGGCACGCTTATTTCACAATCACAATTGTTCTGGCAGACCTTGCGCCAACCGCTGATCGAGCAGTTACCGGACCTGCATCGCCTGTGCAAGACCGACGGCCGCTGGATGGGTGAGGGCGACACACTGCGTCAGCCGGAATTGGCCAATACCCTGCGTCATCTGGCCAGGCATGGCGTCGAGGACTTCTATCGAGGTGAGCTGGCCGAGGCTTTCGGTGCGGCTTTTGACCGGCTTGGATGTGGCCTTACGGCCGCTGATCTGGCTGCCACCCGTGCGCTTGAGGCTGCACCGATTTCGGTGCGTTATCGCCAGGGTCGACTCTATAACGTCGCACCGCCCTGTCAGGGGCTTTACACCTTGCAAGCCATGGCCGCACTGCAACACAAACCATTGGCACAGGTGGATAACGGCAGCGCGCAGTATTACCACTATCTGGTGGAAGCCATTAAACAGGGCTTGCTGCGCCGTAATGCGCAGTTATGCGATCCGCTCAGCACCTCATGGGATTTCCTCGCCAGCCTGGAGGATGCGCAGATCAAGGCTTACGCCGATGCCATCAACGACCAGCGTGCTGCCCCGTGGAATGAACCGGGTCGGCCTGCCGACACCATCTGGATGGCTGCCACTGATGCTCAAGGGCGAACCGCGTGCTTGATTCAGAGC
Organism: Pseudomonas caspiana; assembly: GCF_040224095.2. NCBI lineage: Bacteria > Pseudomonadati > Pseudomonadota > Gammaproteobacteria > Pseudomonadales > Pseudomonadaceae > Pseudomonas > Pseudomonas caspiana. The sequence goes on from NZ_CP167995.1 coordinate 2,472,350, forward strand.
CTGTTTCACGATTTTGGCTCGGGCTGCATCCTCGGTGACACAGGTGTGTTGTGGCAGAACCGCGCTGCCGGTTTCAATGCCGATATGCACCACGCCAACGGCTGGGCACCGGGCAAGCGCCCGGCGCATACCCTGAATCCGTCCTGCTATCTGGCGGACGACGGCCGTCGCTGGTTCTTCGGCACGCAGGGTGGCGACGGTCAGCCGCAGACGCAAATGGTCCTGGCGACGCAATTGGTCGACTTTCAGCAGCCGATTGATCTGGCACTGGAGACGCCACGCTTCCTGCTGGGGCGCAGTTTCTTCGACAGCACCGACAATCTGAAGCTTGAAGGTGACATGAGTACGGCGACTGTCGAGGGTCTTGCCGCGCTCGGGCACGAGGTGGAAATCATCCCAGCCCGCAGCCCCATGACCGGGCATGCCGGGATCATTGCCATTGATGAAACCGGACGGCGCAGCGCCATGCATGATCCCCGTGGCGAAGGCCTCGCGCTGGGTCAGCCAAACTGATCGTCAAGACCATTGCAGACGGGGTTTGCCGGTGCGCGGTTGCTGGCGGATAATGCCGCCGATTGCCCGTCACTGGCAGCCCTGCTGGCTGGCACCAAGCGTTTTGAAAAATAGAGGAAAGGATGGGCCTGAGCACTGTCACTGCCAAACAGCTTGAGGTGCAACGTATCGTCGATGCGTTGTTCAAGGCTATCGCCCAACATCGTCTGCCGCCTGGCACGCGACTGATCGAAGCGCAAATCGTCGAAACCCTGCAAGCCAACCGCAACCATGTGCAGGTCGCGTTGCAGCGTCTGGCGATGCAGAAGGTAGTGACCATCGAGGCCAATCGCGGCGCCATGGTTGCCCAGCCTACTGCCAAGGAAGCCCGGGATATTTTCAGCGCTCGTCGCGCCATCGAACGAGCGATTGTCGAAGGCATCACTCCGGCGATCATGCGCAAGCAGCGTCAGCGGATTGCGACGCACATGAACAATGAACGCAAGGCCACCAACGACACGGACCGCCGTGCCATCGTGCGCGAATTGAGCGAGTTTCACTTGATGCTCGGCGAGATCAGCGGCAACACCGTTCTGAGTGACATCCTCGCCAACCTGATGGTGCGCAGCTCGCTGATCGTGGCGCTGTATCAGCGTAACGACGTGCCATCCTGCGCGTCGGACGAGCATCAGGAAATCATTACTGCACTGGAAACCGGCAATAACGAGCGCGCCGTGGCGGTCATGCTTGAACACCTGGACGAGCTGGAAGGGCAGCTTGCTCTGGAGGAAAGCGCGCCGGAGGAATTCAATTTGCGGCAGGCGTTGATTGATTGAGACGATCAGTCCCACGTCATCGCGCAAGATCCGGCATGGCGCAGAACTTGTGGGAGCAGAGCTTGCTCGCGATAAGGCTGGACGCGATCTAAAGTGAACCCGGTCCGGCTTATCGCGAGCAAGCTCTGCTCCCACAGGGTTATGCGTAAAGCGTGCCTAACTGTCCGGCCTCAACAGCTTCCCAACCGGGCGGCTAAACGTCTGCCTCCCACCCTTGAAGCCCATCAACGGCGCGCTGATTTCGGCGATCACCGCCGCAGGCGAGGGCGCGTCGAAGACGATGAAATCGGCGCGACAGCCGGGTCGCACGCCGTAATCGGTCAACCTCAGCATACGCGCTGATTCGCTGGACACCCACGCCAGGCATTGCAGCAATTGCGGCACGGTGCCCATCTGGCTGACGTTGGCGAACAGGTTGGCCTGACGGATCAGCGAGGCGTCGCCATAGGGCGTAAACGGGTTGCCAATGTTGTTGGTGGACACAGAGCACGTCACGCCACAGGCATGCAGATGCTCCAGCGGCGCCAGCCCGCGGGGCTTGTTATGAAACGACTCGCGGCCCATCAGAAACAGATCGGTAGAGGGCAGACAGGTCACCTGCACGCCGGCCTTGGCCAGGTGCAGGCCCAGCACGGTCATTTGCTCTTTGGGCAGTGTCGAGAGCTTGGTTACGTGGCCGATGGTCACGCGTCCGGCCCAGCCATGCAGCTGCGTGCAGCGCGCAACTTCCATGACCGTCATGCCTTCCGGGTTCAGATCGAAATCCAGGTGCAGGTCCAGATCGCAGTCGTATTTGACCGCCAGTTCGAACAGACGCTGGATCTGTCCGTCGGGATCGCTGTCCATGTAAGGACAACCGCCCAGCACCGTCGCGCCACTTTCCAGCGCTTCACACAGTAATTCTTCCGTTCCGGGATTGTTCAGCAGGCCTTCCTGAGGAAAGACACAGATTTCCAGGCTGATCGCCCAGGCGTAGTCAGACTGCAAGCGGCGAATGGCGTTGAAGCCGGTCAGACCGATTTGCGGATCAAGCTCCACATGGGTACGCATGTGAGTGGTGCCTTGCAGAATCGCTTTATCCAGCACCAGCGCACCGCGGCGATACACGTCCTCTTCGGTGAACTCGGCTTTGGCGGCGCGGGTTTGCGCTACGGCTTCGGCAAGGGTGCCTTCATGCAAATGGCAGCGCTGCATGATGCAGGCCTTGTCCAGATGAATATGGGTTTCGATCAGGCCTGGCATCAACAACCGGCCTTGTAGATCAAGGGTTGCCCATTCAGTGACTGATGGGCTGAAAGCCTCAACGTAATAGCCGTTTTCCACGTACAGCACGGTGTCGGAGTTAGCGTTGGGATCACCCAGCCGCGCATTGATGATTTTTAGAGTATTCAAGCGTTGACCTCCTGGCCGCTGTCGGCGCTTTCACCCAGATAGGCCGCAGCCAGTTCCTTGTCGTCACGCAACTCGGCAGCACTGGCGGATTTGATGATGCAGCCGGTTTCCAGTACGTAAGCACGATCCGCGACCTGCAGCGCGAGGTTGGCCATTTGATCCACCAGCAGGATCGTGACGCCTTCATCGCGCAGGGCGGCGAGTGCGTCGTACAGCTCGCCGATCATGGCCGGTGACAAGCCCAGAGACGGCTCGTCCAGCAGCAGGATTTTCGGTTTGGCCATCAGCCCGCGACCGACCGCGACCATCTGTTGTTCGCCGCCGGACAACATGCCTGCCGGGTTGTCGATGCGGTCGCGCAAACGCGGGAAGCGTTTCAGGATCGCTTCAATTTCAGCTTCGGCGTCAAATGCTTCGCGTCGGGAATAGCCGCCCAGCAACAAGTTGTCGCGCACGCTCAGGTACGGGAACACCTGACGACCTTCCGGAACCAAGGCCAGACCTTTGCCCGCGATGCTGCTGGCGCTGGCCTGTTCAATGCTTTCGTTGTCCAGCAGGATGCTGCCGTCGGTGGCCCGATGCAGGCCTGCCAGACATTGCAGGATGCTGGATTTGCCCGCGCCGTTGGCACCCAGAATCGCCACCAGCTCGCCGGGATTGACCAGCAAATTGACTTTATTGACCACTGCCGCAGCGCCGTAGTCGATGACCAGATCCTTGACGTACAGCCGCGCATCGCGACTGCCGTCCCAGGCTTGATCACGTGGCGTTGCCTGATAATCGGTACCGCCCAGATACGCCGCGATCACCTGTTGGTTCTGACGAATCTCGGCAGGCGGCCCAGACGCGATCGGCTTGCCTGCGTCCAGCACCAGCAAGTGTTCGGACACTGACATCACCAGCGACATGTCGTGCTCGACCAGAATCACTGTCAGGCCAAAGTCCGCCAGTTTGCGCAGCAGCACTGCCAGGTCGTCCGTGTCGCGACGACTCAGGCCCGCTGCGGGTTCATCCAGCAACAGCACTGCAGGCGCGGTCGCCAGTGCCCGAGCGATCTCTACCAGACGCCGATCAACGTGGGGCAAGTCCTCGGCGGCAATGTTCACCTCACCGCGATATCCCACCAGCGCCAGCAGGTCCAAGGCGAGGCTGCGTTGCTCAGTGGTCGACAGGCTGAAGGGCAGGCCGAGGCGACCGTTCTGCATCGCCACCAAGAGGTTATCCAGCACCGACATTTCACCGAACAGCAGGGTGGTTTGATAGGTGCGGGCGACACCCGCTCGGGCGCTTTTCCAGGCGGGCAAACCGGCCAAAGGTTGTTGCAGTTCGATCTGGCCACTGTCCGGCGCGTAGAAACCGCTGATCATGTTCAGCACCGTGGTTTTACCCGCGCCATTGGGGCCGATGATGCTGGTGATGCTTCCAGCCGGCGCATGTAGGCTGACGTGTTGCGCCGCCTGCACACCGCCGAAGCGAATACCGATATCGGTCACGCGCAAACCGGTGGACGGGCCACGGCTGCGCAAATGCGCGGCGATACGCTGTGTGTTGATCGCAGTCGGAGGCAGCAAACGGATTGGCTTGATCCAGCGACGGGCGAGGGCACCCAGCAGGCCGTTTGGCGCAACCCACAACACCAGTAGCAAAAGCACCGAGAAAATCAGCAGACGGTATTCGGCGAAATCCGACAGTAGTTCCGGCACCAGCACGATCAGCAAAGCGCCAATCAATGGGCCAAACAGCATGCCACTGCCACCGACGATCACCGCCAGGACAAACAGGATTGACTGCGAAAACGGAAAGGATTCAGGGTTGATGAACATCAGCAGGGGCGCAAGCAGACCGCCTGCCAGACCGGTCAAGGCGGCTGAAAGGGCGAAGGCCAGGGTTTTGCTCAGGACCGGATTGAACCCCAGCGAACGTGCGGCGATTTCAGACGCCTTCACGGCGCGCATGGCCTTGCCCCAGGTGCTGTGACTCAGGCGCTGATAAAACAGCAATGCGCCGATCATCAATGCGCCAGCCAGCAGCGCGAGCAGTATCGCGGGATCAAGACCGGCAAACTCAGGCAGCGGAATGCCCATCAAGCCATTGGAGCCACCGGTCACGTCACGCCATTCGATCAGGCTGTGATGCACGACGAACGCAAAGGCAATGGTGATCATTGCCAGATAAGGGCCACTGACCCGCAGTGCCGGGATCGCCAGCAGCGCGCCGATCAAACCTGCCACGATGCCCGCCAGGGGCAACGCCAGCCATAGCGGCCAACCGGCCATGGTCAGCAGTGCCGACACGTACGCACCAATGGCGTAGAACGCGATGTGGCCGAAGGAGATTTGCCCGCTCAGGCCAATCAGGATATTCAGGCCGATACCCACCACTGCCGCCAGGGCGCAGAGGGTAAAGACCAGCAGAGAATAGCTGTCTAGCGTGAAAGCCATGACGCCGCACACGACGGCGAGCAAGGCGATGAAAATCGGAGCAGCGAGGGTTTTTATGTCTTTCATACTTTTACCAGAGCCTTGCTGCCGAACAGGCCATCGGGACGAATCGCCAGGGCAAGAATGACCAGCGCAAACGTGAATATCTGGGTAAAGGCCGAGCCGAAATACAGCGTGATCAAGGCTTCAGCCAGACCGAACAACAGTCCGGCCGCGAACACGCCCCCGGCGCTGCCGATGCCGCCCAGAATCGCTACCGCAAAAGCTTTCAGGCCGAACAACATGCCCATCTCGGCGTTGACGCTGAACAGCGGTGCGATCAACAAACCTGCTACCGCCGCGAATACCGTGGAAACAGCAAATGCGATCGCCACGACTCGATTGACGTTGATGCCCATCAACATCGCCGCGCGCGGGTTTTGCACGCAGGCCTCCAGGACCTTGCCCAGTCGTGTGTAGCGTCGGACCAGATACAGCGCGAGGGCGATTGCCGCCCCCGCCAGAGGAATCAGTAGCTGCAAAGCACCGACGCTGCTGCCGAACAGCTCGACATTGAGATTGACCAGACTGCTTTCGAACTGACGGGGCTCCTTGCCAAACGTGAACAGCGCCAGGTTGTCCACCAGAATGCCGCCCGCCACCGTCGCCATCAGCCAGGCCTGTGAACCCCGGCTGTGGAACGGCCGCACCAGCCAGCGCTCGATCACCAGGCCATACAGCGCACAGAGGATCAGCGTCAGTGGCAAGGCCAGCCAAAGTGACCAGCCCCAGTTGATGCAGAAGGTGTAACCCAGCACCGCGCCGACCATCATGGCGCTGCCCTGAGCAAAGTTGACGGTGCGCGAGACGACGTAGGTCAGGTGAAAACCCAACGCCAGCAAAGCGTACATGCTGCCCAGGCCGAGGCCGGTGACGATGGCGGCGGTGAACATGGCGGCTCCTTAAGGCTTCAACGGTACGATCTGGTCGTTGACGAAGTGCGTGAACAGATAATCGTCCGGCCCCAATGCATCGTGTTTCTGCACGGTGAACGGTTGTTTGTAGTGCTTGATCAGACCGTCGTATTCGTTGATGGCGTAGAAACCGTCACGCACGGCCTTGCCGTCTGTGCTGCCGGCTTTCTCGATGGCCAGCGCAGCCAGATGCAGCGCGTCGTAGGCATTGGCGATGCCCACCGCAGGCGTTACGTCAGCCAGAGTTTTGATTTGTGGGTAAGCGCTTTTCAGTGCTGCGAGCAGAGCATCGCCTTTCGGACTGTTGTGCTCGGTGAACACGTAGGTCTGGATGAAGTGCACGCGGGAGGCATTCGGGCCAGCCAGCTCACCGAAACGACCCCCGGCCGGACCCCAGTGCGAAACCACCGGCACGTCCCAGCCCATGCGATCCAGCGATTTGACTACTTGCGCCGAAGGACCAACGTTACCGACCATCAACAAAGTATCGGCCCCGGCGTTTTTCAGACGGGTCAGTTGCGGCACCACATCGAGGTCGCTGTCCTGAATACGTTCAACACCAGCGTTGGCCAAGCCGCGTTTTTCCAGAGCACGCTTGAAGCCGGCTTCGTTGGACTCGCCCCACGGGTTATTGATGAGGATCATGCCCGGCTTTTTCATGCCGTTATCGACGCCGTACTTCACCAACGCTTCGTCGACCAGTTCGTCGACTGCCGAAACCCGGAACACGTAGTTATCGGCAGCGCCGTTTTCGGTGATCTTCGTACCGGCTGCCCAGATGCCCATGAACGGCACTTTCATCTGATTGGCCAATGGCACGATTGCCAGCGACACCGGCGTATCGAGACCGCCAAACAGCACGGTGACTTTCTCCCGCTGGACCAGTTCGCGAGCCGCCAGCATGCCTTTGGAAGGATTGCTTTCGTCGTCACGGCGTACCAGCTCCAGTTGACGACCCAGTACACCGCCCTTGGCGTTGACTTCGTTAATAGCCATGGTCAAGCCACGGGTCAGGGCTTCGCCGGATTTGGCTGACTGACCTGAAAGGGCGGCCACCAGGCCAACCTTGATCGGCGGCTCCGCGGCTTGCGCGCCACCGAACACAGCCATATTGAGCGTGACTGCCGCAGCCACGGGAAAGAGCAGACGTTGCAGGTTTGGAAGCCGGATGGCCATAGGTCGTTCTCCTGATTGCTAGCAGTTGCATATTTATTGCTAGCAAGTAGGATGCCAGTCGTAACCACCCGTCAAATGACGGTTCTTAGCATTTTTGCCTCGTGTTTACGCGCCAAATTAAGGCGGCTTGCACCATGCGGAGGCGTTTGGCCAATTTGATCAACCCGTGAGTCAGGAGATTTATTGATGTCGGACTTTAATAAAGATGTACAGATTGTTAGCAATTTTCTAGAAGCGTCCATGGCCCCCGATCCGGTCCGGGCTGCAACCTTCATGAGCGAAGACGTGCGGATCACTTTCACAGGCGGTCGCGTCATGCCTACCCCGCAGGACATTACCGCGTTCAACGGCTCGCGCTATGTCTGGGTCAAGAAAGCTCTGGGTAATTTCGACTGGATGGATCGCGGCGACCACACCGTGGTTTATTCCAACGGCACGCTGTACGGCGAGTGGCCGGATGGCAGCAGCTTTTCCGGCAATCGTTATCTGGACCGCTTTGAAGTGCGCGACGGCAAGATCACCCACATGGACGTCTGGAATGACAGCGCCGAGTGGTTGCTGGCGCCGGAGATTGCGAAGGCTTGATTGGCTGAAAAGGGCTGCGGTATGAACGGCTTATGTAGGAACTGCCGAAGGCTTCCAGTGCATTTTCCCTGATGCACTGCGGTCGCAGCCTTCGGCAGCTCCTACAGCGTTGTGTTTGCGCCAATCATTAATGCTGGAATCGACCTCAAACTGGCCTTTCAGAAGAACGTCGCGTTATGGTGGCGTTTTTTTACTCGTATTCGAGAGGCCGTGGTATGCGCTTTTCCCCTTTTGTCGAACGAATAGCCGGGCAGGGTGCAGCCGCCTGGGACATTCACTTCGCCGCCTGGCAAGCTCATTGTCGAGGGGAAGATGTCATTATCCTCAGCATTGGCGATCCAGATTTCGCTACCCCGGACTTCATTACCGAGGCGGCGGTCGGCGCATTGAGAGCAGGGGACACCCATTACACCGAGATCCCCGGACGCCCTGCGTTACGAGAAGCCATCGCCGAGCGTTACGCCGAACGTCTGGGTCGACCGGTAGAGGCGACCAATGTAATTACCCTGGCCGGTGCGCAGAATGCTTTGTTCGCGAGCGCCCTGTGTCTGTTGCAAGCCGGTGATGAAGTTTTGGCCCTGGACCCGATGTACGTGACTTACGAGGCCACGCTCAGGGCAAGCGGCGCGACGCTGGTTCGGGTAAGTTGTGACGCCGATGCGGGTTTTCGTCCAGACATCAGCCGTATCAGCGCTGCCATCACCCCACGTACCCGGGCTATTTTCCTTTCCAACCCGAACAACCCTACCGGTGTAATGCTCACTGTCGAGGAACTGCAAGGGATTGCCGAACTGGCCATCGCTCATGATCTGTGGGTGGTCGTTGATGAGGTCTACGAGAGTCTTTGTTACGAGCGAGAGCACGTCAGCCTGGCCAGCTTGCCGGGTATGGCCGAGCGCTGTGTGATCGTCGGCAGTTTGTCCAAATCCCATGCCATGACCGGTTGGCGGGTCGGCTGGATCGTCGCGGACGCGCAGTTGGTCAGGCACGCGGAAAACCTGTCGTTGAGCATGCTCTATGGTTTGCCCGGTTTTGTCATGGCGGGCGCGATGGCTGCGGTGCTTGCTCATGATCAGGTCACGCAGGGCATGCTCGATATTTATCAACGCAGACGCGATCTCGTGGTGTCTGGATTGAGCGACTGTCCGGGTATCGAAGTACGCAGCCCGGATGCCGGCATGTTTGTCTTGCTCGATGTGCGCGGCACCGGCCTTAGCTCGCTGGACTTCGCCTGGCGCCTGTTCCGCGAGGCGGGTGTGTCGGTGCTCGACGCAGCCGCTTTCGGTGAGCCTGCCCAGGGTTTCGTGCGGCTTTCATTTACCGTAAGTGATGACCAACTGGCGCGCGCGTGTGTGCGAATCAAGTCGTTCGTCGACACGCTCGCCAAGTCTTGAGAGGTATTTTTGTGAACGAGTTCATTGCTCCAGTGGACCCGGCCAAGGCCTATCGCTTGCTCAACCACGGGCCTACGGTATTGGTTTCAGCCAGGCATGACGGGGTTGACAATGTCATGGCCGCTGCCTGGGCCTGCGCGCTGGATTTCATGCCCGCCAAACTCACCGTGGTTCTCGACAAAATCGCCAAGACCCGCGAATTGGTGGAGCAGAGCGGTGTCTTCGTGATTCAGGTGCCAACGGCGGCGCAGTTGCGGCTCACCCACGAGGTCGGCACACGCAGCCTGTCCAACGAAGCAGACAAACTGCAGCGCTCAGGCGCGGAGCTGTTCCATTTGCCTGATTATGATCTGCCATTCGTAGCGGGCTGTTCCGCCTGGTTGGCGTGTCGCCTGATACCCGAGCTGCACAATCAGTCGACCTATGATTTATTCATCGGCGAAGTCATTGGCGCGTGGGCTGACACCCGTGTGTTCAAAGACGGACACTGGCACTTTGAAACGGCCGACCCGGCGTGGCGCAGCTTGCATTACATCGCGGGAGGGCACTTTTATGCGATTGGTGACGCGCTGGATGTTGAGGTTGCAGACGAGCAATGATGCGTGCAATACGCCATGCAGAAGCCTGCATGGCGTACAAAGGTGGAGTTGCTGCCGTTCAATAGAGACCGCAGTATCGCTGACTGTCACTTTTTCACGACGTGACTGGTGGAGAGCTTGCTGTAGGTGACTTTCCCACCTTCGCTGGGGTAGCCGACGTTGTCCAGGGTGTATACCCCGGCCTTGAAGTAAAAGTTGTAGCCATACCACGCGGGGTTCAGGGTGGTCTGCGCGGCCACGTCGTTGATCAGAACCGTAAGCTTGCCGGTGGGCGCCATCTGTATCGAATAGGTGAAGGGCTTGTTCAGGGCCATGGGGGTGCTGTACATCACCGGGCTTTTAGCGTCGGCTGGCTTCACGCGATATTCCAGGTCCACGAAGCCGCCTTTGGCGGTATAGCGGTAAACCATCTTCAGCAAGGGCGTCGGCGCGTTTTTGGCGTGGATTTGCGCCACCACGATTTTGCCCGTGGAGGGCACCTGATTGACCATCAGCGCACCCACCATGGTATTGGTGCCGCTGTTATACAACCAGTTCATGGCGGTGCCGTTAGGCAGGGTTTCGCGCAACTCCGTGCGAGGGAAGTCACTGGTGCCAGAGTGCGAGCCGGTCACGGGCGCCCACATCACGATACCGTTGCTGCTGACTTTGAAGTATGGGTTATTAATGCTGCTGACACGCGCCGTCGCCACGGTGAGCGCTGGCGTTTCGATGGGCAGGGTAAGGTTCCAGACACTGAGGTCGATCATGGGGCTCTCGCACGGGCAATGCGCCCGACCAGTCCCGGGACGCTGCGTGCTTTAACGGCAAGCCAGGCATTTGGTTGATAGCCGTTGGGCTGATGGCGAGTGGGCAGGCGACAGACGGCAAATGCTCCTCAGGCTCATGCAATTTCGTGGGAGCGAATTTGTCCGGGAAAGACGCGGTTTCATGTGGTCCGAATAGCTCATCGCGGGCAAGCCCGGTTCCCACAGGATTCACTGATGACGTGGCATCAGCTTGTTGGCAAACATGGAATCTCCCACAGCTTTGAATTTATCCAGACATGCATGTGGGGAGTCAGCAGCGGCTTGTGGGAGCTGGGCTTGCCCGCGGTAAGGCCGGCGTAATAAGCAGGTATACCGCGTTGTTGTTCATCGCGAGCAAGCCCGGTTCCCACAGGACCATAAGCCTTCTGAGAGTCCGACTCTCAAACGCTTTGCACTAGCTCCAGAATCACATTTCCGGCCGCTTGCGGCTCAATCAAAAGGCGTTGTGGGCTCGCGTAATGCGGCACTTGATTGCCTTCGATAATGGCTCGCGCGGTATCAAGGTTTTTGATGCTGATGCGCAGAGCAATAGCGTGAGGGCGTTCGCTGGCGGCCTTCGGTAAGTCGACTCCGGCAAACTCGGTTTGCGCGGTCGTGAGCGACATAGCGCGTAGCAGTCCGCAGCCCGTGTCGGCCTCCAGCACATCGCCGTTGTAGCTAACTGCATCGCCGTACAGGCCTTTCCAGCGAGCCTCGAGCTGAGCAGGGTCTGCCAGGTAAGTCACCGCGAGGATGCCGTCGGCACTGTTTGGGTGGTTCTGCCATCCAGGCACCCAGATCAGTTCCGGGCGGTGTTGATGGCATATGAAATTGGAAACATCCGGGTGCTCTTCGTCCATGAACAAACCCAACGACACGACGGCTTCGTCCGGGCTGCCATCGGGCAACGTCATTTTGCGTCGGAAGTCGATACGGCCCTGGCTGGCCAGCCCTGCTTTTGTCAGGCGTGAATAGTCAGCATCGGCATCTTTGCTGTGCAGGGCCACCAGCGAGACGCCTTCTTCGCCACGATCCAGAAACTTGCCCAATTGGCGGCCGAAGCAGAAGCCATCGACTGAGTTGGTGCCGAATTTCGAGGCGTCATCCACGGCAATGATTTCGATGAAGTTGCTCGGGAACATCACCAGTGTCGTGACCGTGCCCCATGGGTGGTAGCTGACCGGCGACGGTTCAAAGCCCATCTTGCGGTACAGCTCCAGAATCTGCGGATGGTCGCGTACGGTCACCAGCGGATGATCGATACCTTGAGTGGATTGGGCTGCTGCGGCCATATCATTGCTCCCGTTCGGTTATGGTCTTCGAGGTCAGGGTCGCGAGCGACTGCGGTGCGCTACCGACAACTTTTGCCGGCGTGCCCGCGACTACTGCGCCTGCAGGCACTGGTTTGAGCACTACCGCATTGGCAGCGACGATAGCTTTGGCACCGACTTCAATGTTGCCCAGCACGGTCGCACCCGCGCAGATCAACGCGCCACGGCGGATCTTTGGATGGCGATCGCCGACTTCTGCCAGCGTGCTGCCCAAGGTCACGCCATGCCAAAGGCTGACTTCATCTTCTACTACGGCGGTCTCGCCAATCACCAGACCGATGCCGTGATCGACAAACAGTGCCTTGCCCAATCGCGCTGCCGGGTGAATATCAATGCTCCAGGTATTGGCTGCCCAGTTCTGCAGCAGTACTGCGCTCTGCACATCGCCGTCGTTCCACAAAGCGTGGCCGAGACGATAAGCCTGAACCGCCAGGATGCCGCGGAAAGTCAGGAAAGCAGTCAGGTGATCAGGACAGGCCGGGTTGACGATGACCAGATGGTTGATATCCGCGGCTGCGTTGGATGCAATATCGGGATTGGCCCGAATGATGTCAGCGAACCAGCTCGTCAGATCGGCGTCGTCGGCCTGCTCTTTGAGTTGCCGGGAGAGGTTTGCCGCCAGGGCGGTGGCGAAGGAGGGCTGCGACAGAATCCCTTGCTCCACATACTGGCTCAAGACAGGGTTACGATCAGCCAACTGCCGGGCCTGATCTTGCAGACGCTGCCAAAGGGAATCCATGGCGTTCTCCTTTTTGGGGTGGTCCGAGTATGGGCAGGCAAAGGGGGCGCTATCAATCCTTTCGGGGCTGCAGCTCTGTTGCTTTTTTCGCAACTCTGGATGGCGGTCGCTTGCGGTGCTGCAAACTGCCCGCAAGCTTGCCTCTACGCTCAACTCGTAGGACTGGCTTTGGTCGGGAGACCGGTATTTCTGCCGAGGGCAATCAAGCGACTTTCTCGAAGCCCTCACGGCTGAAGCCGGTCCTACAAGATGAAATCCAGGTCCGGCAGTTTCGGAGTGGTGAGATTCAGGCCAGATGTCAAACCAGATACTTGTTAAACCACTCCAGCGTCCTGTCCCATGCAAGCTTGGCAGCCGCTTCGTCGTAGCGCGGAGTGGAGTCGTTATGAAAGCCATGGTTGGCGCCGGGATAAACATACGCCTGATACGTTTTGCCAGCCGCTTTCAGTGCCTGCTCATAAGCCGCTGCGCCTTCGTTGATGCGGGTGTCCAGTTCGCCGTAATGGATCAGTAGCGGGGCCTTGATTCTGGGCACGTCTTCGGCTTTGGCCTGACGTCCATAAAAGGGCACCGCGGCGGCCAGTTCGGGATAGGCAACCGCTGCGGCGTTGGCGACACCGCCGCCATAGCAGAAACCGGTGATGCCGACTTTTCCGGTCGTTGCGTCATGCTTCATCATCCACTCGATGGCGGCGAAGAAGTCGTTCATGAGTTTTTCCGGGTCTACCGTCTGCTGCAATTCGCGACCTTTGTCATCATTGCCGGGGTAGCCGCCCACCGAACTCAGGCCGTCGGGGGCGAGGGCGATGAAACCGGCTTTTGCTACGCGGCGGGCCACGTCTTCGATGTAGGGATTAAGCCCGCGATTTTCGTGCGCCACAACCACAGCGGGTAGTTTGCCGGTGGCTTTTGCCGGGCGAACCCAATAGCCGCGCACCTGGCCGTGACCTTTGGGGGAGGGGTAGGTGACGTACTCGGCGACGATGTCCGGGTCGGTGAACTCCACCTGTTGGGCCATTGCGTAGTTCGGGCTCAACGAAGCGAGCACTGCGCTGGCGGTCAGGCCGAACACGGTGAAAGCCGCCGCGCGATCAAGAAATTCACGCCTGTTGATCTTGCCGTGGGCGTAGTAATCGTACAACTCAAGCAATTCCGGGGAAAAATCTTTCGCGGTGAGACGCTCCATCTGTTCGCTCCTTCTTCGGTGAGTCGGCTGATTAAAGCAGTCTTTGCCGGTGAGGCAAATGGGTGACACACCGCTGTTTTGCAGCAAACACGATTCCTGTAGGAGCGCACGAGCAGCGCGAGGCCGCGATAGCGATGTATCAGACAGGATGCCATCGTTGCTTCGCGGTGCTCGTGAGCTCCAGAAAAAGCATTCCAACTCGGATAGTCCTTTTTCTTGTTTGATGAGAGCGAGCGTGCCGGCAGATAGATTGTGCGTTGTGCGCTCTGTTCTGCTGGCAAGAGCAGGTATGATGGCGCCTCTTCGGGCCGAGCATGCCGGTCCGCAGATGCCTTAAAGTCCGGAGTCGCCACCTCGATGTTCACCGTCACTCGCCTTGAAAACCCGCCCCCCGAGTCGATCAAAAGCCAGATCATGCAGATGGTGGTCGACTACGTCACTGATATCAGCATGGTCAATATTGCGCCCAGCAACCCTCTTTACAGCCTTTATCAATATGGCGTCGGTTACGAGGTTCACCTCTATATCGATGCCATGGACGGGTCAAAAGGGATCCCCGTTGAATTGATCGTCGCGCTGGATGCCGATGAGCCCGACACTGTTATCGGTTTCTTGCTGTATCTGCCCGTCAAGGACGATCCCGAAGCGTGCGCGGTGGCGTTCATGGCAGTACAGACGAGACAGCGCCGCAAAGGCGTGGCGAGGGCCATGTTGAAGGAGATGACCGGTCGCTATCCGCATGCCGAGCTGGCCTGTCGCGCTGCGGCGGTTCCGCGTTTCGAGGCGATGGGTTTTCAGGTACTGGCCGCTCGCGGTCCGCAGGTATTAATGAATACTCGGGATCACGGCACTGATGGCCTTGTGGCGGTCCTGGATGTCGCACCGATCTACAATTCGCTGGAGATTCGGCAAATTCACGCTTATTTACTTCAGCAGCACGGAAAACGGCCGATGATAGAGGCCGAGAAACAGCGTGATCGACATCTGGATCAACTAGCAAGACAGGCGAAAGCGCTGGTCGATGCGCGTCAGAGGCCCGCTTCGAATGAGACTATCGATTAAATGCGCATTTGATTATCGGTAAAAGTTCGCTCCAGAACCTGTATCCGATTACAATTACCGTTCGCGGTTCCCGACACACGTGTACATATGTGCTTCACAACGCATGACCCTTTGTTACGCAAGTAGCAGATGTTGTTCCGTGAAAGACCTGGGTGCTGGTTGTAACGAGGTTGTCGGAGCAGCTTTGTTCTGACGATGTACCAAGAGATTCAATGTCACTCAGCAGCTGAAAACAATGGCAAACAAGAAGTCAGCTCAGGAGAGACAAGAGAGTGAGGTTGGTGGCAGTAAATCAGCCTTGTATGTCCAGTCGTTGGTCCTGCCGATTGCCGCAGTTCACGAGATGCCACGTCGCATGCGTGTAACCGGGCAGCTATTGCTCAGACTGACGAAGGGATGACGTTCTATCCTGGAAATCACAGTATGTTAAAAAAAGTGAACACAGCCCTTCTGGGCCTGGCGATGTCGATGGGACTTTCGCCCTTGCATGCAGCTGAAGCAAAAAAAGTTGACGTGTTGTTGATCGGCGGCGGCATCATGAGCGCCACTCTGGGCACCTGGCTCAACGAGCTGGAGCCGACCTGGACCATGGAAATGGTCGAGCGTCTCGACAAAGTTGCCGAAGAAAGCTCCAACGGCTGGAACAACGCCGGTACCGGTCACTCTGCCCTGGCCGAGTCCAACTACACCCCGTACGGTAAAGACGGCAAGATCGAGATCGCCAAGGCCATCGAGATCAACGAAGCGTTCCAGGTCACCCGTCAATTCATGGCGTGGCAGGTCAAGAACGGCGTATTGAAAAACCCGCATTCGTTCATCAATTCGACTCCGCACATGAGCTTCATGTGGGGTGACGATAACGTGAAGTTCCTCAAGGCCCGCTACGAAGCGCTGAAAACCAGCCCACTGTTCGCCGGCATGCAGTACAGCGAAGATCAGGCTCAGATCAAACAGTGGGTTCCACTGATGATGGAAGGGCGTGACCCAAACCAGAAAATCGCCGCTACCTGGTCGCCGCTCGGTACTGATGCGAACTGGGGCGAAGTCACTCGCCAGTACGTTGCCAACCTGCAGACCAAGCCTGTGTTTGACCTGAAATTGTCGAGCGAAGTCCAGGAAATCACGCGCAACAAGGACGGCAGCTGGCACGTTGAATACAAAAACCTGAAAGACGGTACCAGCCACGGTACAGACGCGAAGTTCGTGTTTGTCGGTGCTGGCGGCGGGGCTCTGAAGCTGCTGCAAAAAGCTGATATCCCTGAAGCCCGTGAATACGGTGGCTTCCCGGTTGGTGGCTCGTTCCTGGTGACTGAGAACCAGGACATCGCCCTGCAGCACATGGCCAAGGCCTACGGCATCGCCTCGACCGGCGCGCCACCCATGTCCGTGCCGCACCTGGATACTCGTGTCCTGGACGGTAAGCGCATGATTCTGTTCGGACCATTCGCGACCTTCTCCACCAAGTTCCTCAAGGAAGGTTCTTACCTTGACCTGCTGTCGACCACCACGACCCATAACGTGTGGCCGATGACCAAGGTTGGCGTTGAGCAGTATCCGCTGATCGAGTACCTGGCAGGCCAGTTGATGATGTCGGATGACGACCGCTTCGCTGCGCTGAAAGAGTACTTCCCGCACGCCAAGAAAGAAGACTGGCGCTTGTGGCAAGCCGGTCAGCGTGTGCAGATCATCAAGCGCGATGCTGAAAAAGGCGGCGTGTTGAAGCTGGGTACCGAGGTTGTTTTCTCCCAGGATCGCTCTATCGCTGGTCTGCTGGGCGCCTCGCCAGGTGCTTCGACTGCACCTCCGATCATGATCGATGTGCTTGAAAAAGCCTTCAAGGATAAGGTTGCCACTCCAGAGTGGCAAGCCCGTATGCGCCAGATCGTTCCGAGCTACGGCACCAAGCTCAATGGCTCGCCTGAGCGCGTTCAGCAGTCGTGGGATTACACCGCTGAAGTCCTGCAGCTGACCAAGCCACCGGTAATTGACCCGGCAGCTTATCCCGCTGCAAGCGCTGCTCCGGCCAAGCCTGCCAAGCCACAGCCAAGCAATCCGGCTGCGGATATGGCTCTGTAATAAGCTTTATCGTCAAACGCATCGGGTTCAGGCGGTCAGCAATGGCCATTTGAAACCCGAACAGAAAACCCGGCACTGCTTTAGCGGCAGTGTCGGGTTTTCGCGTTTCAGCTCCCGGAAAAAAACTAAAACCGAGTGCTAATCGCCACAAATAATTATCGGTTTAATCGGCTAAAGCGTCTGGTTTGAAAATCCCGTTTGCCTGGCTTGATAAATAAGCTATGTTGTAAGACGTCGTATAAGACAACTCGATCTTTTACGCGTATTCCATCGCCAATAAACAATAACAAGGAACAACCATGAACAAGAGTTTCAAGCTGCTCGTTGCATTTCTCTGCCTGTTCGGCGGTTATACGGCTACTGCTCACGCTTCGGATCAAGCCGATGTTGAAAAGGCTGTCGATAAACTTACTCAGGCCATGTGGCACAAGGATATTGCGCAACTGCAGGCGTTGACAGCTGACAACCTCACTTACGGTCATTCCAGCGGCAACATTCAGGACAAGAAAGCGTTTATCGCCGATATCGAAACTGGCAAAAGCGCATTCAACCGGCTTGAGATGCAGAAGCAGCAGGTCACCCTGTCAGGCGATACCGCTCTGGTGCGCAACCACTTCTCCGCTGAGGCGGTGAACAGCGGCAAGGTTGTCCCGACTGAAATCGAAAACTTCCAGATCTGGCAGAAGCAGGACGGCCAGTGGCTGCTGATTGGGCGTCAGGCATTCAAATTCTGATGTCAGCGTAAGCACCGCTCTCATGACTGCACTGTCCGTTGGAGCGAGGCTTACCCGCGAAGAACGACGACGCGATCTGCCTGACAGACCTTATCGAACGTTTCGCGGGCAAGCCTCGCTCCAACAGGGCAATTGGCTTCGCAGCCTTCGGCAGCTCCTGCAAGATTTGTTACTGGCCACAACTCGACTTACTCGCCGCGCTCGTCTCTAACCACAGCTCATCCAGGTTACTGAATCCCCATTCCTTCGCTGACTCAAGACCCACGATCCGGTCCTGGCCCAACAGTGCGGCGAGGTTGATAGTGGCATGCGCAATGGGCTTATTGTTATTGGCACAAAAGAACACCCGAACCTTGGGCGTAAGCAGTGATTTTTCGTGCTGTTCGGTGACGACGCCAATACGGCCGCTCTGCAGGCGAACCAGCGCACCCACCGGGTAAATGCCGACGCATTTGACGAAGGCCTGAAAGACCTTTTCATCAAAATGCCCCTGCCATTGGGCCATACGGTGGATGGCTTCGGCGGGACCCCAAGCCTCCTTGTAGGGGCGATCCGAAGTCACCGCGTCATAGACATCACACACCGCGCCCATTCTTGCGAACAGGCTGATCTGAGTACCGGCCAGCCTGTGGGGATAGCCCGTGCCATCGATCTTTTCATGGTGATGCAGGCAGACGTCCATGACGCGAGCGCTGAAATGCTGGCTCTGCATCAGCATAGTGGCCCCGCACTGCGAATGGCTGCGCATGGTCGCGAATTCCTCATCGCTCAGCGCACCTGGCTTGTTGAGGATGGTCAACGGGATCACGACTTTGCCCACGTCATGCATCAGGCCTGCAATGCCCGCCTCATGAACCAGAGCTGGCGGCAGCCCAAGCTGGCGGGCGAGGGCGATCATCAGCGCGCAGACCGCGACCGAATGCATGTAGGTGTATTCGTCACAGGTTTTCAGTCGCGCAAGACTGATCAAGGCATCGGGGTGCCGAGCTAGCGAGTCAGAGATCTCCTCTACCAATTCGCTGACCTGTTCCACTTCAATGACCTGGCCCATGCGTAAATCACTGAACATCTTCTCCACCGCAGCTCTGGAATGAGCGCACAGCTTCAGCGACCGGGAAATCTCCTGATTCAATGCGACCCTGTGCGGGATCGGTCGGTTGGCGATGGTTTGCAGGTTGGTCGGCAAGGCAGGATCTGCTTGCAGAGACTGCGCCGGTATCGGGCCGACACCTCGGCTGTCATCGATCCAGAGCTCTGCGACTTTAGCGTCGAGTATGCGCTGCAGATCATGCTCGTTCGAAAGCATGAATCCGTTTTTCCAGAATGACTGCTCTATCCCTGAGCCACAGAATTCGTGTACGTACATACCGAGGCGCAGCTCGGCCACAGAGATATGTTTCAGCACGATAGTTACTCGCTTTTTTTATGGCTGAAGTTCGCGATCAGGCATTCGGAACTGATCGCGTTTTTCCTGCATTGGCTATATCGAAAACCTCGCTACGAGACGATTGAGGCCCACGGCCAGTTGCGACAGCTCGTTACTTGCCAGTGAAGTCTGGCTGGCGGCAGATGAGCTTTGTGAAGACAAGTCGCGAATACTCACCAGGTTCTGGTCAACCGAACGGGCGACTTGTGCCTGCTGCTCTGAGGCGGTGGCTATCAGTAGATTCCGCTCATTGATGTCGGAAATCGCCGCGGTGATTTGTTTGATTGCGATGCCGGCTTCATGGGCAATCTGCAATGTCGATCCGGCTTCAAGCGAGCTTTGTTTCATCGACTGCACCGCCAGCGTCGAATCTTTCTGAATGCCCTGGATCATCTGCTCGATTTCCCGGGTAGACGTCTGGGTTCTGTGGGCCAGTGCGCGGACTTCATCCGCTACCACGGCAAAACCGCGGCCTTGCTCGCCCGCGCGGGCTGCTTCGATCGCTGCGTTCAAAGCCAGCAGGTTGGTTTGTTCGGCAATGGAGCCAATCACGTCCAGCACTTTAGCGATGTGCTGTGCCTGGTTCGCCAGGCCTTCGACTTCAACGCCGGTACGCTCGACCGTTGTGCTGAGTTTTTCCAGCGAGGCGATGGTCTGGCTCACGCGTTCTTGTCCAGTCTGGGCCGAGCGCTCGGACGCCTGGGTTGATTGCGAGGCCGATACCGCGTTGCGTGCGACCTCTTCAACAGCAGCGGTCATCTCGTTAACCGCCGTAGCCGCTTGTTCGGTTTCCATGCTTTGACGCTGAATGCCGGCATTGGACTCTTTGGTGATCGAGCTCATTTCCTCCGCTGCGGAGGCAAGTTGCCCTGATGAATCAGATATGTGCTGGATCGTTCCTTTCAGGCTCGCCAGCATGGTCGCAGTGGCGGTCTGCAGCTCGGTCATTTCATCTGCGCCGCTGATTTCTACCGTGGTGCGCAGATCGCCGTCGGCAATCTTGCGGGTGGTGACCAGTAAGGTTTGAATGGGTTGGGTAATACTTCGGGTAAATGCGACGGCAACAAAGATCGTTACGATAACGGCGATAACAATGAATATCATTGAGATGTAGCGCCCACTGATAAAACTTTCATCGGCGATTGATCCGGATTGCAATGCGCCTTTTTCATTAATACTGATCAATGCCTCGATGGCGGCTTGCAGTGCCACGGCTTGAGGCTTGGAAGTGTCTTGAATGAACACCGCCATTTCCTGATAGGTGCGGGTTTTACTTAGCTCCATCAGTTCGTCGATTTTGCTTTGATAGGCACTGACGTTACTCGCGACCTTATTGAACAGCTCTTTCTCGGTCGCGTCGGAAACCAACGGTGCATAGTCTTGTGTGGCGGTGCTCAAGTTAGCTTTAAGTTGATTGATTTTCTTGATCGATGCCTCGCCCAGCCTGGCATCGTCCATGACAAAACGCCTGGCATCCAGACGGTATAGGAGCATGGCGGTCTCTATCCTGCTGGCCTGTCTGACGCTGGGCAGCCAATTATTCTGCAGGTCGGAGGCGGAGTCATGGATGTCATCCATCTTCAGCAACGAGGCGACGCCAAGGCCGATCAGTAGGAGACAAATGATGCCGAAGCTGAACAGGGCTCTGGTGGTCAGTTTTATATTTCTTGTTTTCATGCCGAGATACCTCGAATCGCCACGCTGCGATAGCTGTGATTCAACTGATCTACCTAATGGCGACTTGATATCAATCTAGCCGCCTGGATGTGAAAAAACCATCACCTGCATAAAAAATTTTTGTTGTTTACACAGGGTTGGTTATCAAAGTCCATCGGCGTTTACAGCGCAAACTTTAAGGGCGTCAAATAGATGTTTATTTGGCGCCATTAAATATTAATTGGATCCACTTCGTGACTTTAAAGTTGCGAAGCTAACTAACGATCGCTGTTATGTTACAGCGTCTGAGGCTTGAAAAGTGTCGGTAAAGAGCAGTGCTTTAAGCCCGCCCTCGACTTCGGCATCCGGGAACTCAGGCGGATTGGGCAGGCGTTGTTCGAAGCGCAGGCCAGGTGCTTCGGTGGCGGTGTGGTTAATCAGGAAGTCGGAACCCAGGCTTGGCTCGTTCATGCAGGCCAGCACCTGACCGCCGGGAACCAGTAGTTCGGGCATCCGTCGCAGGACTTTCTGGTAATCCTTGTCGAGCAGGAAGCTGCCGCGCTGGAAGGAGGGCGGATCAATGATGACCAAATCATAAGGGCCGGATTTTTTCACTTTGCCCCAGGACTTGAACAGCTCGTGATCCAGAAAGCTGACTTTGCGCAAGTCGTGCTGATTCAGGCGGTGGTTCTCCCGTCCGCGAGTAAGCGCGGCGCGGGACATGTCCAGATTGACCACATGTTCGGCACCGCCTGCAATGGCCGCCACCGAAAAACCACAGGTGTAGGCAAACAGATTCAATACCCGCTTGCCTTGCGCCTGCGCACGGACCCAGTCGCGCCCGTAACGCATGTCCAGAAACAGACCACAGTTTTGCTTCCTGCCCAGATCCACCCTGAAGTGCAGGCCGCTTTCAGTGATTTGCCATTCTTCGACCCGCTCACCCAGTAGCCATTCAGTGGTGCTTTCGGGCAGATAGCGATGTTGCAGCAACAAGGTATGCGCCTTGCTGTTCAGCCATTGTGGCGTACGGGTCAGATCCAGCAGCAATTGAGTCAGTGCTTCAAGCTCGGCCTTTGCGGGTTCGCGAAAGAGCGACACCAGCACCACGCCCTGCATCCAGTCGACCGTCACCTGTTCAAGTCCCGGCCATACGCGGCCTCGGCCGTGAAACAGACGGCGTGTTTCATCGGGTGCGGTTTGCAGGGCATCCAGCAGATGCTGGTTCAGGACGGCGAGTGCTTCTGGGGTCATGACGGGCAATCAGTGGCGAAAAGGCGCGACATGTTAAACGTTATCGACGCCGGACGGGCAGCAACGTCAACCGGCATGACTGATCAGGTACAGACAGATCGAAAGTGTCACGAGCGAGCCGAGGGTCGACACCAGAATCGTGCTCGAGACCAGTGACGCTTCGCGCTTGTAGTATTCCGCGAGCATGAAAGGGCCAGTGCCGGTTGGCAGTGCACTGAGCAGCAAGGCGGCATTTGCCCATAGAAGCGGCACGTCGAATACATGAAACACCAGCACCCAGGTCAGCAGCGGGTGGCCGATCAGCTTGATCAGGACCAACTGCGACGTTCCCTCACGGGTACCTTGCTGTTTTTCGGCGAGGAACAGGCCAAGTGCAACTAATGCGCAGGGACTGGTGGCCGCACCCAGCAGGCTGAGCAGTTTTTCCAGCGCACCGGGCAGAGGCGTGCTGGTGCTAGCCCATAACGCGCCGAGGATCGGAGACACCACAAGAGGATTTTTCGCCAGCGCCAGAAGTACTTTCAATGCAATGCGGTGCGGTCGGCGCTCGGTTTGCAGTCCGACTTCGACACAGACCAGCGCCAGGCCAAACAATACGCAGACCACCAGGAGCGCTCCGACCAGCGCCGGTTCCAGCCCCTCTTGACCAAGCACCATCACGCACAGCGGGATACCGATATAACCCGCGTTGGCATAGGAACCACCGAGTGCATCGATGCTGGCGTCGGCCAGATTAGTGCCTTTCTTCCAGCGCAGGAGCAGGGTGACGACGAACACCGATAAGGTGCTCAAGGTAAAGCCGATAACGAAACCGGGGTGCCAGATCTGCTCCCAGGTCGATGTCGCGGTAACGCTGAAGAGCAGCGCCGGTAAACACAGCCAGACCACCATCCGGTTTATTTCCGACGCGGCATTGGGGCCCAGGCGGTTCGTGCGACGGCAGATAAACCCCAGCAGGATCAGGGCGAAAATCGGCAGCAATACATTGAGAACAGCAAACATTCAGGCCAGACCCGTTGCGCGCAAACAGGCGGGCAAGGTTAAGCACGAAAATCGTTAGCGTCCAATCTATTTTTTCCTTGCTGCGCAGGCCCGTCCATCTGCTGGCCGTCCACGGTAAGCAGATCGTCACAATCGAGTCTTAGCCTTTAAGTCCGCACATTGCGCTGGTCCAGGTGCTTGTCTGACGGACCGCAATGGTCTCCATTCGAAGCGAGTGCCCGCCATGACGATTATAGAAACCGACTTCAACGTGTTGGATGAGCAACAAATACGAGCCGCGCTCAAGCGTCTTTCTTTTTTGCGAGTCAAGATGGAGGCTGCTGCCCGCACGCCCATCGAGAGCATGCAAGTACATCCTGATTATCTGGACAGCGCCCGCAACTTGTTGGGCTATCTCGCGTTGCGCCGCCATGATATTCGCCCTCTGCAACAGCAGTTGTCCGGGCTTGGCCTTTCCTCCCTGGGACGCTGTGAAGCCAATACGCTCGCATCGGTCGACAGGGTCATCGATGTCTTGAAACGCTTGATTCCCGGCGCGGAGCTTGAAGAGAACTCGGGCAGCGTGGTGAACCAGGCAGGGGAAAAGCTCTTGAACCTGCACGCGGACCAGTTATTCGGCGGGCCATCGCCAGAGCGGGGCGTGCGCATCATGGTGACCATGCCTCATGAGGCAGCGACCAATCCTTCCATGGTCGGCGAACTGGTGCGGGCGGGCATGGATTGTCAACGCATCAACTGCGCTCACGATGACCCGGCTACCTGGCTGAAAATGATTGAGCATGGTCGCAACGCCGCTGCCAAGGTCGGCAGAACCTGCCAGGTCATGATGGACCTGGCAGGGCCGAAGTTGCGCACGGGGCAGATACAACCCGGCCCCGCGGTGTTGAAAATCCGCCCGCAACGCGATGATTTCGGACGCATAGTGACCCCCGCTCAAGTCTGGCTTGCCGAAGAACCGAAGGCCTTTTCAGGCGATGACTATTGTTTGCAGATGCCGGGAAAATGGTTAACGCAGTTGCAGGTCGGTGATGAGCTTGCGTTCAGGGACGCGAGGGATTCAAGTCGTTCATTGTCTATCGTTGAAGTCACGGGGCAAGGCTGTCGGGCGGAGCTGCGCAAGACGGCCTATATGATTCCCGGTATAGAGCTGCACCTGAAAAAACAGAGGGGGCGGCCAAAGTCAGAACGCATCACCGGCGTGCCACCCCGGGAGCAAAGCATTGTGCTCAACGAAGGGGATGTTTTACTGCTGAGCGCCGATGCCAGTCACGGCCATCCTGCAGTGATGGACAGCACCGGCAAGGTCCTGACACCGGCGCGTATCGGGTGTACGTTGCCTGAGGTGTTCAAGGACCTGCGCGCCAACGAACCGATATGGTTTGACGATGGGAAAATCGGTGGGCGCATTCAGTCAGTGCAGGCCGACGTCGTTACTGTCCGTATTACTCATGCGCCGGGCGGCGCCAAACTGAAAAGCGACAAGGGTATCAATCTGCCCGACAGCGAGCTGCAACTCGACGCGCTGTCGCCCGAGGATCTGGACGCACTTGCGTTCGCCAGTCGGCATGCAGACGTGGTGGAGTTGTCGTTCGTGAACAGCCCTGAAGACGTCAAATCACTTCTGGCGCATTTGAAGCGTCTTGATGCCGAGCATCTGGGTGTCGTGTTGAAAATTGAAACACGACGCGGATTCGAAAGCCTCGCTGCGTTGTTACTGGCAGGCATGCAGAATCCGCGGCTGGGCGTGATGATTGCCCGGGGAGATCTGGCGGTAGAAAACGGTTTCGAGCGAACTGCAGAGTTGCAGGAAGAAATCCTGTGTATTTGCGAGGCGGCCCATGTCCCTGTGATCTGGGCGACTCAAGTGCTGGACACCCTGGCCAAGACTGGCGCTGCAACCCGTGCCGAAATTACTGATGCGGCGATGGGCGTGCGAGCAGAGTGTGTGATGCTCAACAAAGGCCCGCACATTCTGGAGGCCATGGGTACGCTGGACGATTTATTGGTGCGCATGCAAGGGCATCGCAGCAAGAAGCGTGACTTGCTGCGCAAGCTGAGTATCGCGGAGCTGAACGCCTGAGCCTTCCGAACGCCTGGACTCTGGTCCAGACGCTCTTCGGGCTGTGCTCAATAAATTTGCGGGATGATCAGCTCACTGGGCGTCGGCACGCGGCTGTAATCCTCCCGGCGCTGACGCTCTGGCAGTTCAATTGCCGGTTGCTCGACCTCTTCGTAGGGCATCTGATCGAGCAAATGATGGATGCAGTTCAGACGTGCAGTTTTCTTGTCGTCCGCCTGTACGACCCACCACGGCGCTTCAGCGATGTGAGTACGCTCAAGCATGATTTCCTTGGCTTTGGTGTAATCCTCCCAGCGACGACGCGACTCGAGGTCCATTGGGCTGAGCTTCCATTGCTTGAGCGGATCATGGATACGGCTGAGAAAGCGCAAGTGCTGTTCCTGATCGGAGATCGAGAACCAGTACTTGATCAACTGAATGCCGGAGCGGGCGAGCATGCGTTCAAACTCGGGTACGGTACGGAAGAACTCTTCGTACTGATCGTCATCGCAAAAACCCATGACCTTTTCCACGCCCGCGCGGTTATACCAACTGCGGTCGAACAGGACGATTTCACCGGCGGCGGGCAGGTGCGAAACGTAGCGCTGGAAATACCACTGGGTGCGTTCACGGTCATTGGGGGCGGGCAGCGCGGCGACACGGCAGACCCGAGGGTTGAGGCGCTGAGTGATACGTTTGATGACGCCGCCCTTACCAGCGGCATCGCGACCCTCGAAAAGGATCACGACTTTGTGCCCGGTCTTCACGACCCAGCTTTGTAACTTGACCAGTTCACCCTGCAGGCGGAACAGCTCACTGAAATACAGGTGGCGGGCTTTCTTCTCATCGTTGTCACTGATATCGCTTTCGAACAGCTTGTCCAGGCTGTACTCGTCTTCAGCCAGTTCAAGTTCCAGCTCTTCGTCGTTATGGTCGAGCAGTTCACGATGGATGCGACGCGCGAGATTTTCGTGGGTAGGAGACATGTCGGGCGCTCACCTGTAGGAAAAGTCCTCAGATGTTAATCAGCCGATATGACGCAAAAGTGACAGTTTGAAGACTTAGCGTGGGATATAACGACGCTGCCAGCGATAGGGGATCAACAGGGTCAGAAGCCCCAGCAGTGCGGCGAATGCACCGCTTATCAATAGCGCATTGGGCCCGAGTCGACTTTCCAGAAGCGCGCCGATGACCGCTCCTGCGCACATGCCAGCCCAGGGCACCAGTTGTATCCGCCAGCCGTCACGGCGTTCGCCGAGCATCCAGCGCCCAAGGCCTCGGCCAAATCGCGAAAGTGCGCCCGTGACATACGTCAGCCCCACCGGCAGACCGTTGACCTGTTCGACGGCGGCATTGAGCATGCCCATGGCCAGAATCGCCGCCATGACGGTCAGAATCTGCGAGCCCATTGGCCAGGCTGCGGCTGCGCAGAGCAGCAT
This sequence comes from Pseudomonas caspiana, assembly GCF_040224095.2. Classification (NCBI taxonomy): domain Bacteria; kingdom Pseudomonadati; phylum Pseudomonadota; class Gammaproteobacteria; order Pseudomonadales; family Pseudomonadaceae; genus Pseudomonas; species Pseudomonas caspiana. The sequence goes on from NZ_CP167995.1 coordinate 2,498,970, forward strand.
ACCGATACTCAGCAGCAAGGGCAGGGCGCGTCGGCCACTCAATCGGGCGACGATCACCCCCAGTGCGTTACCGACCACGAACGTGATAATTGCCAGCGCCAGACGAGACGTGGTGCTGAGGTCTCCATCGCTGATCGCCACCGCCAGGCGAGTAGTGTTGCCGCTCATGAAGGACACGTAGTCACCGGTCGCCATGAAACCGATGGCATCTGTCATGCCTGCCAGCACCGAAAGGCTCGCAGCCAATGACATACCTACACGCCCGCGCCATTTCTGCATGTGCAGATGCTTCAGATTAGCGCTGGCACTGGCGGTAGAAGGAAGCATCGAAGGTCCCCGCATTGATCACTGATTCAGACGCGAACATTGCAACGCTTAAAGTGCCTTGGCGCGAACGATTCGCTTGGCTTTGATCTCATCGGCATAGGCTTTGAGCTGGTCGGCATCGCCATACAGCCGGTTGACCAATTGCAGAATGGCCGTGACGTCGACATCGGTCATTTGTTCAGCAAGCTTGAGTATTTCGTTGGCCGTGCTTTCAAGGTTTTCAGCGGTCCCTTTGAGGTGACGCTTGAGCTCCTGGGTTGGCTTGTTCAGGGCCATGATGTTTCCTTCTTATAAGTACCGGTGATTTCTATGCGGTGGAGCATCGCTTTTTCTGGGGGAACAAGCAATGTGTCGGCTACCTACTTATCCATAAGAGACGTCCTGGCAGGCTGTAATCCGATAACTGAGACTTCCCTTGTTTCGGAAGCCTCCTACAAACCTGCTCTGCATCGGCTGACTGACGTATCGAGCGCCTTTCGGCAAAGTCCCGCCCTTTACTCAGGCCAAGGACTCGCCCATGTTCAACCCCGCCAATCGCGCCTCGTTCACGCTGGAAATCGACGGGCTTGAGCATGATTTACGAGTGCTGGCCTTCACGGCCAAAGAGTCCATCAGTCGGCCGTTCAGCGTACGCATGGAGCTGGTCAGCGAGCGGGCCAATCTCAAACTGGAAGAGCTGCTGCACCGTCTGGCCTTCCTGAAAATTGACGCTGACGGTAACGGCTTTCACGGGCAGATTGGCGAAATTGCCCAGGGTGATTCGGGCAAGCGCTTTACCCACTACTTCATCCAGTTGATCCCTTGCCTCAAACGTCTGGAATACCGCCGCAATCATCGTATTTTCCAGGGCAAGACGGTCCCGGACATCATCGCGCTGGTCCTCAAGGATCACGCGATCTTCAGTAATGCATTTGCTTTCAGGTTGCGCGAATCCTGCAAGCCTCGCGACTACTGCACCCAGTATCAGGAAACCGACCTGCATTTCGTGCGCAGGTTGTGTGAAGAAGAGGGCATCCACTTTCACTTCCAGCACAGCCCAGGCGCGCATCTGCTGGTGTTTGCGGACGACCCGATTCAATTGCCGGTGCTCAAACCTGCGGTGGCTTATGTACAGAGCAGCGGGCTGGTCGCGGAAGCTTCGGTCATCAACAAATTCAACGTTCGTCTCGCAACACGTTCAGGCAAGGCCAGCCAGCAGACCTATCACTTTCAATTGCCCAAGGTGAACCTGCTCAGCAGCGCGGGCGGCGAGGGTCGTAGTGAGCTGGAGGATTACCACTATCCAGCGCCGTTCACCGACCTCAGCGTCGGCACGCGTCAGGCGCGAAAGGCACTGGAACGAAACCGCAGCGACGTTCAACTGGCCAGTGGCAACAGCGATCAGAGCGCGCTGGTCAGCGGTCACTTGTTTGAACTGACGCATCCCAATCCGCAGTGGAGCCAACAATGGCTGCTGACCTCGGTTTTCCACGAGGGCAAACAGCCGCAGGTGCTGGAAGAATCCATGCCTCGCTCGTCTGAGCGGGAGGCCTTTACCCAGGGCTATCGCAACCGTTTTGAAGCCATCCCCGGCGAAGTGCCGTTTCGTCCACCGCTCAGGCACCGCAAGCCACGGGTTTTGGGCAGCCAGCACGCGGTGGTCACCGGCCCGCAGGGCGAAGAGATTTACTGCGACGAATATGGCCGGATCAAGGTCAAGTTCTTCTGGGACCGTGAAGGCAAGCGTAACGAGCATTCCAGCTGCTGGCTGCGGGTCGCCACCGGCTGGGCGCACGAGCAATACGGCACGGCGATGATCCCGCGAGTCGGCATGGAAGTGATCGTCGGTTACTTCGACGCCGATCCGGACCAGCCGTACGTGCAGGCTTGCCTGCCCAATGCCGGTACGCGATCACCGCTGAACCTGCCGGCGCAGAATACCCAGACCGTGCTCAAGACCCAAAGCAGCCCTGGGGGCGCAGGCTTCAACGAACTGCGTATCGAAGACCGCAAAGGCGCCGAGTCCATTTCCATCCGTGCTCAACGCAACTGGTCCGAGCACGTCCTCAACGATCAGTCGATTCAGGTCGACAACCAGCGCAAGGTCAAGGTCACCGGGCTGTCCAGCCACGAGTTACACGGCGAAGAACACCACCTCACGCACGGTGCCCGTAAAACCCTGGTGCTGGCTGATGATTCGTTGACGGTAGTGGGCAACCAGCACATCAGTGCTGCGAATCATCTGGTCAGCGCTGCGCAGGAAATCCACCTGTCGGCCGGGCAAAACATGATTGTCGACGCCACGTTGAGTACGACGATCAAGGCAGGTGGTCACTGGATATCGATTACTCCCGCGGGGATTTTTACCAGCGTTCCGATTCTGCTGGGTGGGATTCCGGTGCCGGGGATGCCGTCGACACCTTCACTGCCGATGTCGCTGGACAAGCAAACGGCAATCACTGCGCCCAAGTCTGCTGCAGATCATTCAAGTCTGGCGCTTCCCGAGCTACTGGTGGGTGACACCCCGATTGTCGAGCTGTGCCAGAAGCCTGAAGGTAAAACGCCGATGGAATGCCCGTTGGCGCATTGCCCTTGTGCAAGAAAACTACGCGAAGGTGGGCAGTAATGAATACCTGGATACTGCTTGAACGTACAAAGTCAGTTTTGCCGCAGCTGTACCGAAGGGTCGGAGCTCCCCAGCTCTCAATGCTTTTCGACACCACTGAATTAGCCGCTTATACCGAGCAAAGCCCGATTCTGGTAACGACCGATGAAACCTCGGACTTGTTCAAAGCCGTACAGCAAGCACCTGAAGACTGGCCAGGTTTGATCATCCAGAGTCATCACTCGACATCGGTGGTGCTGGCACATCTGCGTCACATTCTGCTGGTCCGCTTTGATGACTTGGGCAGAGGCGTTTTGCGGTACTCCAATCCCGTCACTGCCAGCTATTTTTTCCCGGCTTGTCAGCCCGACTCACTCAACTACTGGCTTGGGCCGATCAGCCGCCTGAGTTGGTACGGCGGGACGTGGGCAGACCGAGCCTCGAGCACCTATTCCTGGCGGAATATTGAGAACCTGGAGGCGCAAAGCTGGAAACCCTTCGCGTTTGAATCCGCCCTCGACAGCCATCAACAACAGGCCCTTCGGTGCCATCAGCAGGATCACTTCCTGTACCGATGGTGGCTCAAACAAAGTGATCTTTGTTATTCGCGAGGCCAGCAGTGGCTGCATGAAGGGCTGGGCTACGGATTCACAAAGGCTTACTCGCTTGAGCATTACCTGAATGTGCGTCGGGACTATCCAGCGGCTGACGTGCCGCAAGAGTTGCCTAAAGGCTCCGACGAAATTCGTTTTGCCTACCTGCTGCACCACCTGCAAAAAAACATCATCGGACAGGAAAACTGAAATGTCGCACAACGTCGGCGATCTGAGCCGTGGCCCTTGCTGTGAGATCAACAAACTCATCGTTCAGGTGGTTGGTAATGACCATCCTGCGAGCCAGCGCCTGGCTTTTTATGAGCGCCACAGCGACAAACGACTGGACGCAATTACCGCTCAGGATTGTCCGGAAACCATTACGGCGTTCATGTGTGCGCCGAGCATGTTGCATGTCTGGGACTGGAGCGGCGATCCTCGGCACCGGATGATGCTTGAGGTTGACTCAGAGTGTGGGCCACCGATTCTGTTACCGTTGCCTGACGTCGGCATCACAGTCCGGCAACTGGATCAGCAGCACAACCAGATCGTCCCGATATTGCCATTCGTGGCGCTGCCCGGAACCAACAGTGCCCATGACCACGGTACGCCGGTGCTATGCCGTGCCGGTTATATTTATGCGTTCCTCGGTAATCGCCTGTGGCGCGAACTGGAAGTTCAGGTCACGGACGAAGGCACCACCTATCACGACATCGATCTGGACAGGTTCCGTATTGAGGGCGGGTACGCCGATGATGCCCGGCTAGCCACGGGCAAGGGACTGGACGACATCTGGCTGCCCGCCAACTGGAACAATAGACGCGTTGAAGCCGAATTATGCTTTAGCGAAGTGCAGCTCAACCATGCGCGACTCAAACGTCTGGAGCAGGATCCGGCACTGCGTAAACAACGCTGCCAACGACCCGACCTCAGGGTTGCGCGAGATGCCTCCAACCGTCGCTTTCAGGACAAGCCCGACGGTAAGGCCATGCTTGAAGCGTTCAGCGCCTTCGATGCGTTTGACGTCATTAGCCAGTCTGAAACGAGTGCTGCTCATACCACCTGGTTGAACCTCAGGCAGCATGCCTTCCCGGTGTCGGTTCCAGCGCCGCAACGCGGGCGGCAGATTGGCTTTGAATGGATGCTCGATCAACCCGCCCAGTATCTGTGCGATCTGAGTGGGCAGTTTCTGGCTACTGCTTTCAAGGCTGCGCGGCAGCACGTTCAAACGTGTGAAGACGGGAAGGCCGCCTATCGTCAGCAACGCCTCGAAACAGGAGCCTGGGCGCAGCGTCTGGAGCAAATCGTTGAGCCGAAGGCCGAACACAACAGCGGATTATGGGAGCCTCATCCGTCCGCCGAGGACGTGCTATCGAATGCTCGTACCCGACACCTCTACGGCGTAATGCTGGAGGACACGCATTACCGAATGCGGCATTTGAACACCCGTATTCAGGAGCAACAGCAGTTACTGGAATTGTGTGGCGCTCGGGCGCAACAGTACGGTCATCACGGCAGCGCGCTGCTGGTACAGCAGTTGATCGTGCCCGCGTCCATTGGCGGCCAGAAAAACCCGATGCATCAACAACTGGAGCATCTCAAAGAGCAAGGGCGGCTGGACATCAATCGCTTTACCGCTACCGGCGAGCGCACCCAGTTGTGGCGCAGCCTGGAAATGAGTCAGTCGCTGCTCTGTGAGTGCCTGCAACAGCCGCGTACTGAGCAGAGCCTTGCTGATTACGCGAGCCAGGACGGGTTCAAATACGCGGCTTCTCTCTACTTCATCAGTCAGATGTTCGTCACGCTGGCGTTGCGCCCAGCGGCTTACGATCCATTGGCGGTCAGTGGCGACATTACTGATGCCGTAACCCTGCTCAGTCTTTACAGTCCGAAAGAGAGCGCCGGTCAGCGCTGGCTCGCTAAAGTCGTCAACGATCCAGAGCATCCGCTGCACCGGATGCTTTGGCCAGATGTCGAGCAGCAGGACCTCAACGCTCCTTATCAGCCGCCCAGTACCCCTGAAGTTAATCAGGGCGACGGACAGTTTCGCGCCACTGAACTAGCGACAATCGAGCGGAGCAACTTTTTCCCGCCTACAAGCCCCGGCGATATCAACAGCCTGTTCCTGGCAACGTTGCTTAAAAGCGGCAATCTCAACTCCACGCTCACGACAGCTGCTAAAGGTGCCGCCGGGGCACTCATTGCTGTCCATGAAAACCTGCAAGGCGCTGTCGAAGCTGCCGAGCAGGCTTTGCATAAAGCGAAGCAGGCAGGTGCCCGGCAATCTTCCACACCTTGGCGTGCAAGTACTGCGATACAACGGCGGGGCGTTGCACAGCTGCGCAGCATGCTGCCTGACACCTTTGGCGACCTGCATTTCCTTGCCCGTGCCGAGGCCCATCACAAGGAATACTACGTTTTCGGTCTGGACGACTTGCCCGAGCAGCCCAACCGTTCTGCCCAGACGTATGGGGTATATCGCAATCAAAACGGGGTCATGAAAAGTCCAGCTGAGCGACACGGCTACGCCGAGCAGCCCGTAATACTCTCGCCTGACCGAAAGGTGCTTGGCATGCCAGGGCAACATCCCACCTCAATATCGGTGCGTGACGCGAATCAGCGCTTCAATGAGGCGTGGCAGAAAGAGTTGATGGATAGCGCAGCGGATACGGCGGAAAGGGCTAGCGCGATAGAGAAGGCGGCGAAGCAGCTTGATGGGCTACGCAGTAACGGGTTTTTCGAGGTGTTGAATTCGGCTCCATTTGCGGGGGTAGTGGTGGGGCTGGAGCTTTGGAATTTGAGGAATGAGTTGGATGCCTGGGACCAGGTAAATAGGGAGAAAAATCATATTCGAGGTGGCGCGGGTACTTTCGCCGCAGGCTTTGATCTCGCTATTGCGATGGAGGCTATAACCGTAAAACTAGCGGGTAGCAAATCTGCACTGGCAGCAGCACGTAAGACTTTGCTCACTATCTCAGAAGCCTCCGCGAAACGTCTTCTTGGATCGCTAAGCAATCGCTTGGTCAAGAAAATCAGCGCGCGCCTCTTTGGTCAGATGGGTGCAGGCTTGCTATTCGCTGGCCTTAACCTCTATGACGCTTGGTACTCCTACCGATGGGGAGATGATGGCTATATCGGCCACTTGCTTATGGCCGCTGGAGGGCTTATCGGTGCAGCCGGTAGTCTCATCGTCAGCAGCAGTGCGTTTCTCGGTCTATCGCCAGCGGGTTGGGCTTGTTTGCTTTTAATCGGTATAGGGGCCGCCTGGGTTTTTATGTTTAGCAGTAGCCCCGTGGAAGACTGGTTGAAAAAAGGTCCTTTTGGGGATGATCCCTACAACATGGCGGATCACCTGCGTGACCCCCAAACAGCTTTTTACTACCTCGTCAGCCTGCTGGCCAACATCCGGATCGGCGTAGATCGCAACCCGGATTTCAAGTCTGAAGCCAAGCTGGATTTTCGCGACACGGTGCCCTTCGAAGTACGCAGTGCTAACACACGGATCCGCATTGAAAGCAATCTGAGCGGGCTATTCGGGGGGCCGAGTTCTTTAAATACTAAAGCTCTGCTTAACCTGAAAAGCTTCGAGGTTTATTTCGAAGCAAGCAGTGAGCGCAGCAGAACGAACAGCTCCCAAATCGATGTGACGCCCGTTGCCCACCGACTCTGGCCAGAGGCCATGGAACTGTTCGTGAGTACGCCGTTTTCTTACAAGGCAGAACCTCTCGCGAACCTGCCCGAGGTTTATCACGTATGGCGAGTACGTGCTCAGTTCAGCTTGAACGACGGGCAGCGCATCTGTGTCTTTCCCGCTCCACCCCCCAAGGACCCAACGCCCTTCGACCCGGCCTATGCCAAGCCGGATTTTGAAAACATCGAACGTCTGTTCTGGGCTGATGAACAAACACACAGAGCGAAGACTGCGCTATGACGACAGAGCAGACCTCTTACTACGCCGAGACAGCCTATCGGTCGGACAAGATCCCCGATCAGTTGCCTTCCGAAGAGCGGTCCTGGTTAAAACGCTTTGGCAAACGCCGCTTGCCATGGGGGTACACGCTAGACATTGCTCCCGATGACTTTTTGCGGGAGAGAGCACCGGATAAATTGCGGTTTCAGGAACAGATGCGCAAAGAACGAGAGGATAAAAAGGCGGCAGGCATCTATGTACCAGCTCCTTATGAGCACTTGGACTTTCATGATCGACATGATCATGAGCGATTCAGGTTTTCACTTTGGTCCACCAGATCGCAGTTTTGGTTGTATATTTTGATATTCGGCAAAGGTTTTTTCCTAGTCGGAATTATTCCTGCGCTGATGACCTTAGGAACTGCAGCTTTTTACTTGAGTGATCCCTGGATTGAAGTAGCAACAGACATGGTCGGATATTTATTCTCATGGCTTTTGGGAATTCCTCTCCTCTGCTGGGCTATAGGATCCCTCGTCATCCACAAATTCCCCAAACTCTGGGTTAAACCCTCCCGTGGCCCCATCTGGGAGTTGAATCGTCGCACAGGTCTCGTAACCCTATTCGACTACAAGAATAACGGCGAATACAAAAAGAACGGCACTATCGGCGAACTGACGGCCCCATTTTATGAGTTCGATGCTTACATCGTTTCCGTAGCAGAGCGGCAGGGCTCGATGAACCATGTGCTGTTTCTCGCCCATCGTTACCGGGACATTGTTATCGACTTCTCCGCCTTGGTGAACCTGGATAACCGCTGGCAAATGCCCTGCGCGCTGTGGGATTTTCTGCAGAACTACATGGACACCAGTGGTCCGCTGCCGGAGTTGCCGCGCTACGAAGAGTTCCGCCACCTTGATCCCACGACCGCTGCCTACGATCAGCAAACCGGGCGTCCGCCGCGTTTCTGGATCGATATGGACGACGCAACGTACAAAAAGCATCTGGACCATTTGCTAGACAGCATTGATGACATCGACACTTTTCGGCGCCCAAACCTGATGGCGCAGTATGTGCGGTATGTGGATTGAAACCGATGACGACTAACTGTAGTGAAATACCTTACTACGCCCCGACAGCCTACCGCCCGGATAATATCCCCGATCAACTGCCTTCAGCAGAGCGGTCCTGGTTAAAACGCTTCGGCAAACGCCGCTTGCCATGGGGATATACGCTAGATATTGCCCCCGATGATTTCATGCGTAAACGCTCGCCCAGCAGCTTGCGATTTCGCGAACAGATGGATAAAGAACGAGAAGAGAAAAAGGCGGCGGGCACTTATGTGCCAGCTCCTTATGAGTACGTGGACTTTCATGATCGACATGATCATCAGCGGTTCAGGTTTTCGTTATGGTCCGCGAGATCACAGTTTTGGTTATATCTTTTGATGTTCGGTAAAGGGTTATTTCTGGTTGGGATTGTGCCATCGCTGTTTGCTCTCATATCAGCGGTATATCTAGATCCCGAACCATGGTTGTTTGTTACGCTAGATTTGATTAACGGCTTTTTTTCTTGGTTTTTAGGACTTCCTCTTCTCTGCTGGGCCATAGGGTCTCTCGTCATCCACAAATTCCCCAAACTCTGGGTCAAACCCTCCCGTGGCCCGATCTGGGAGTTGAATCGCCGTACCGGCCTGGTAACCCTATTCGACTACAAGAATAACGGCGAATACAAAAAGAACGGCACCGTCGGCGAACTGACGGCCCCATTTTATGAATTCGATGCTTACATCGTCTCCGCAGTAGAGCGGCAGGGCTCGATGAACCATGTACTGTTTCTCGCCCATCGATATAGGGACATCGTTATCGACTTCTCCGCCCTGGTAAACCTGGATAACCGCTGGCAAATGCCCTGCGCGCTATGGGATTTCATTCAGAACTACATGGACACCAGTGGTCCGCTGCCGGAGTTGCCGCGTTACGAGAAGTTCCGCCACCTCGATCCCACCACCGCTGCCTACGATCAGCAAACCGGCCGGCCGCCGCGTTTCTGGATTGATATGGACGACGCGATGTACAAACAGCATCTGGACCATTTGCTGGACAGCATTGATGACATCGACACTTTTCGACGCCCAAATTTGATGGCGCAGTATGTGAGGTATGTGGATTGAAGCCGGCGACCTCGAGTTGCAGTGAAATAACTTATCGAGCGCGTGCCTTGCCTTCACTGCTCCGCTATTGATCTCTCAATCATCCCGAGTCAAAACCTCCAGCAATTCAATCTCAAAATACAAATCAGACCCCGGTTTGATATACGCGCCCATCTGCCGATCGCCGTACGCCAGATGCGCAGGCACGAACAGGGTGCGGATGCCGCCGACTTTCATGCCCATCAAGCCTTGATCCCAACCTTTGATAACGCGCCCGGTGCCGATCACGCACTGGAAAGGCTTGCCGCGTTCATGGGAGGAGTCGAACACGGTGCCGTCTTCCAGTTTGCCGGTGTATTGGGTGGTGATCAGCGCGCCTTTGACGACTTCCTTGCCGTCACCGGTGCGGATGTCTGTGATCAGCAATTCGTTGTTCATGGTGTTTTTCTCTAATAAAGCGACAAGGGCGGCTTTTTCTCAGGAAAGCGTCAGTGGTGCAAGGGTTTGATGAGTTAATCGGCATTGAATGCCACCCCCGCTAAAGCGCTCCTACACTCAACATGCAAACTACTGCATGTAATGCATTATCTGTAGGAGCAGCCGAAGGCTGCGAGGCATTCAGTCTGACACACCGCGATCGCAGCCTTCGGCAGCTCCTACAGATCCTGTGTTTGCAACTCGATGGCGCGGATCCAGCAAGGCCGGGTAATCTCCTGTGCTATCCGCACTTTTCGAATCAGAAGGAGTACCAGAATGACCAGCACCAACGCTTCAAAGGTTGCACTTGTCACGGGCGCAGGCAGCGGCATTGGTCGTGCTGTTGCGTTGGGTATGCTGGAGGATGGCTACAGCCTGGTGTTGGCGGGGCGTCGTCAGGAGCCGCTCGACGAATTGGCGGCGGTTATTGGCGAGGCGGGTGGCAAGGCCATCGCAGTGTCCACCGACGTGCGTGATCCAGCGAGCGTCGATGCGCTGTTTACGAAGATTGAAGAGGCTTATGGCCGCCTGGACGTGTTGTTCAACAACGCCGGTGTGGGTGCTCCGGCCGTGCCGGTGGATGAGCTTGACGTCGAGAAGTGGCTGAACGTGATCGACACCAACGTGACTGGGGTCTTTCTTTGCGCCCGCGCCGCGTTCGGGCTGATGCGCAGGCAGGTGCCGCAGGGTGGCCGGATCATCAACAACGGCTCGATTTCCGCCCACACGCCACGTCCATTCAGCTCGCCTTATACAGCGAGCAAACACGCTGTGCTCGGGTTGACCAAAACCTTTGCACTGGACGGGCGTGAATACAACATTGCCTGCGGTCAGATCGACATCGGTAATGCCTTGACCGAACTCGCGGCACGCATGACCACCGGCGTGCGACAGGCCAACGGGCAGACCGCCGTGGAGCCGATGATGGACGTCAAGGAAGTCGCCGACGCGGTGCGTTACATGGCGGGCTTGCCGCTGTCGACCAACGTGCTGAACATGACCGTTATGGCCACTAACATGCCGTTCGTTGGTCGCGGCTAGGTCACAGGTTTAGTTCAGGTTCTGGCTGGCAACGACCATGGCCTGGGCGATGTTGTTTTTTTCTGCTTCGGTGAAACCGTCCCAGACATGCACCTTGGCGTAGTAGCCCAGGCCCGCCAGGGAGTAGATGCTCAGGGTGAACACGATGAAAATGGTCACGAATGTCCAGCGGCCGCCGTCATTCTCTTCACGGGACGAGAAGTTCTCGGTGTAGGTGTCATTGTTGCCGTTGCGGGATACCGCATTGGAAGCCAGACGTTTGAACCATTGGAGCAGGTAGATCATGACGAGTCGCAGCATGGTAGTAGCCTCAAGTTTTAAAAGTGTGCAGTAGGGCGCCCGTTGGGCTGGCCCGAAATCGTCGTTTGCGCTCATGGCGCGCTCGGCTACAAATGCCGAAAACGAAAAAAGCCCGTCTATGACGGGCTTTTCTTTTTATAAATCTGGTCAAGTCGTCGGGCTTCGATGTTGACGACTGATGATGTCGTTGACGTTCGATTCCGCGTACGCTTGCCGGTATTGCAACATTTTAGAACAATTGGTTTTCTCCATCTATGACCGTTCGGCGGTTGTCAGACAACTAGTTGAATTACTGCTGTGGCATTTTGTCGCGCAGCATGCAGGGTTTCGGAAAGCAACCCAGTTGTCCGGCATCAATCCGGATCTACTTCGCCAATAACGCCGCATAGCGTTGCAGATCGACGTTGCCGCCACTGATCAGGACTCCGACTTTCTGTCCTTTGAGCTGGTCTTTGATCTGCAGTGCGGCGGCAAAGCTCAGGCAGCCAGTGGGTTCGACGACCATTTTCATTCGCTCGGCGTAGAAACGCATGGCCTCGATGAGTTGCGTATCGGAGACCGTGAGGATGTCGTCCACGTCACGGCGAATGATCGGAAAGGTGTGGTTGCCCAGATACTGCGTTTGTGCGCCATCAGCGATGGTATCTGGAACGGCGATCCGGACGATTTCTCCCGAGTGGAACGAACGTTGCCCGTCGTTCCCGGCTTCCGGTTCCACGCCATACAGCTTGCAGGTCGGTGACAGTGCGCGGGTAGACAGTGCGGAGCCTGCCAGCAGTCCGCCGCCACCGAGGCAAACCAGCAACGTATCCAGCGGGCCTACTTCTTCGAACAGCTCCTTGGCCGCCGTACCCTGTCCGGCAATCACATCGGGATGATCGTAAGGTGGAATCAGGGTCATGCCCAGACGCTCGGAATGTTCGCGGCCGATGGCTTCGCGATCTTCGGTCTGGCGGTTGTAAAGCACCACGTTTGCGCCGTATTCACGGGTCGCCGCAATCTTCGTAAGCGGCGCGTCGTGAGGCATGACGATGGTGGCCGGAATGCCCAGCAGCCGGGCGGCGAGGGCGACGCCCTGAGCATGATTGCCAGAGGAAAACGCCACCACTCCACGCTTGCGTTGTTGCTCGTCAAATTTGGCCAGGGCATTGAAAGCACCGCGAAACTTGAAGGCGCCTACCCGCTGCAGGTTCTCGCATTTAAAAAATACCTGGGCGTCAAACAGGCTGTCTGCGGTGCGCGACGTCAGAACCGGCGTGCGATTGGCCTGGCCAACCAGGCGTAAGGCAGCGTCTTCAACATCTTGATAGGTGGGGAGCGTCAATGTGTTCACGTGGGTTATCACCTTCTCGAAATGAAAATGTCAGGCCGCAACGGCCATGGCTTCGACTTCTAAAGCGCAGCCGTAATGCAGTTGTGCAACGCCCGCAACGGCTCTGGCGGGACGGTGCTCACCCATCCATTCGCCGTAGAGGCGATTGAACAGCGGCCACTGATCAATGTTCGTGACGTACACCCGAACCTGCACCAACTGTTTTCTGCTGATGCCTGCCGCCTCCAGACAGCTGTCCAGATTGAGCAACACTTGCCGTGTCTGATCTTCAAACGAGGCATTCGCCAGATGCGCCCCGTCGGCAGTGATCGGTAATTGCCCGCTTATCATCACGAAGCCATTGGCGATGGACAGGTGCGAGTAGTGTCCGGCGGGTGGAGTGATGGCGTTGCTGTTCTTGCAGATGATTGACTGGGGCATGGAGCTTCTCTCGATCAAGGCGATGAGGATAAAGACAGCGCAGCGGTTATTTCAGGTAGCTGTAAGCGGCAGCCCGGGATACGCCCAAGTGCTGCGCGACGACGTCCATGGACTTACGCACTTCCAGCGCACCCGACGCTTTCAGCTCTCGAAGCAGGGCGCGGCGTTCATCTGCCTTGAGTGAGCGCGGCGTGCTCGCCGATCGGCCTGCAAACTCATCGATCCGTTTGCGAATGCTCTGCGCGCTGTCCACTTCCAGCGACTCATCCACGACGCAATCGACGCGGGTGAACTGGGCCATGGCCGTTTGCACGCCTTGAAACAGGGTCAGATCGACGTTCATGCACAGCGCTGCAACGTATTGCCCTTCGACATTACGGATACCGATGGAGGTGCTTTTGGCCTGACGTCCATCCGGAAAACGGTTGGCGTAATTGGCGATGACTTGTGGATAGGACGGATCTGCAATTCGCGCCAGCCCCAACTCGGTAGCCGGGTCGCCGACCTTGCGCCCCGACAGGTTGTTATGAATCGCGTAGATCGCGTGATCCGGAGCCTGCAAGTCATGCACGACCACTTCGCAAAACGGTCCGAAGGTCTCCCCGAGGCCTTGAGCGACCTGTTTGAGTTGTTCGAGCAGGTTGCGGGTTTCTGCAGAAGCGTCGGACATGGGAGATAGCGTCTTGATGAAGGGTTAAGACGAAGTATCCAGAAATTGACTGTTTGTAAATATTGTCCTTGGCCGATTTCCTTTGCAGGGCCTCCGGTGCCCCTGACGCCACTGTGCAAAGTACACAGAGAAGCCGTAGGAGCGGCTTTAGCCGAGCGGGCCCCCGTCCATTCGCCATGTATCCCTCGCCCGAAATAATGTACTCCCGGCTAAAGCCGGTCCTACGGCTTCTGCCTGCCGTTGCGAGCGAGGCGCGGTTGGCCGCACTCACCATTGATAAGTGGCTCTATGCTTATGCGAAACAGGTATTAAATTTAAATAAAACAGAAGGTTAAGCTATATATCAATAAGCCCATTCAAGGCCCTCATTCGATGTATTTCTGCCTCTTTAGACCTGCCTCGGACGGTCAGCAATGACTTTCGACTATGCCTTCGCGTTATCCACGTTACCTGCCTTTCTCAAAGCTGTTGGTGTCACGTTGCAAGTGGGGCTGATCGCCATTCTCACTTCGCTGATCGTGGCGGTCATCAATGCGGCCATTGCCACTTTCAAGGTGCCGGTCCTGCATCGCCTGGTACCGGTTTACGTAGAATTGGCGCGTAACACGCCGCTATTGATTCAGCTGTTTTTCATCTACTTCGCGTTGCCGAGCATCGGGATCAAAATTTCCGGATTTGCCTCTGCAATCATCGCCATGACCTTTCTCGGCGGTGCGTACCTCACCGAGATTCTGCGTGCCGGGATTGAGGCAGTTCCCAAGGCGCAGATCGAGTCCGGGCTCTCTATCGGCCTGTCGCGCTGGCAATTACTGCGGCATGTGATCCTGCCTCAGGCCGGTATCCTCAGCCTGCCAGCGTTGTTTGCCAACTTTGTATTTTTGCTCAAGGAGACCACCGTGGTCTCGGCGGTTGCTGTGCCGGAAATTCTCTACACCACTAAAAGCTACATCGCGCTGTACTACAAAACCTATGAAATGCTCGCGGTCATGACCGGCTTGTGCCTATTGGTGTTCTTGCCACTGTCGCTGTTGCTGGGCGTTCTGGAAAGGAGGCTCCAGCATGGCCAGTTCGGGTCTTGATCTGCTCTGGATTTCCGCGCCGCAATTGTTGACCGGCGCAAGCCGCACGCTGGGTATTTCGCTGCTGGCGATTTTGCTCAGCAGTATCGGCGGGTTGTTATATGGCGTGCTGCGCAGCCTTGGCAAACGCTGGCTTGATGTGCCACTGCGGATTTATCTGGAACTGTTTCGGGCGATTCCGGTGCTGGTCTGGCTCTATCTGTTCTTCTTCGGTTTGCCGATCTTCCTGGGGTTGAGCATCCCGGCGTTCTGGTGCGCGGTGCTGGTGTTGTCCTTGTGGGGCTCCAGTGAAGTGGGCGAGGTCGTGCGTGGCGGGCTGCGCTCCATTCCACGCGGGCAGCGCGAAGCCGGTTTGGCTATCGGGCTGGGGCTGGTCCAACTCTATGGTCGTGTGCTGCTGCCCCAGGCCCTCAAACGTCTGACCCCGCCCGTGATCAATGTCTACACCCGGCTGATCAAGACCAGCTCGCTGGCGGTGCTGATTGGTGTGGTGGATGTGACCAAGGTGGGCCAGCAGATCATTGAGCGAACCTACGAGTCAGTGCTGATCTACGGCTTCCTGTTTCTGTTCTTTTTCTTTGTTTGCTATCCGCTGTCGGCCGCGTCCCGCGTGCTTGAACGGCGCTGGAGCCACTCATGACTACTTTGATCGAACTATCCGGCTTCAGTAAAAGCTTCGGCGATACACCCGTTCTCCAGTCCGTCGACCTGCAAGTGAAAGAGGGGGAGGTGGTGGTGATCCTGGGCCCAAGCGGCTGCGGCAAAAGTACCTTGCTGCGCTGCCTGAACGGCCTGGAGTTGGGGCACGCCGGCAGCCTGCATTTTGCCGGCAAGGTACTGCCAGCCAATGCTGACTGGCGCAAGGTTCGCCAGCAGATTGGCATGGTGTTCCAGAGCTATCACCTGTTTCCGCACATGACCGTGCTGGACAACATCCTGCTTGGCCCGCTGCAGGTGCAAAAGCGCGCAGCGGGCGAGGCTCGGCAGCAAGCTGAGGCCCTTCTGGAGCGAGTCGGCCTGGCGGACAAACGCGATGCTTATCCGCGTGAGTTGTCCGGCGGGCAGCAGCAACGCATCGCTATCGTTCGCGCGCTGTGCATGAACCCCAAAGTCATGCTGTTTGATGAGGTCACCGCAGCTCTTGATCCGGAAATGGTCAAGGAAGTGCTGGAGGTAATTCTCGACCTTGCTGAAGGCGGCATGACCATGCTTATCGTCACTCACGAAATGGCTTTCGCCCGTGCGGTGGCAGATCGAATCCTGTTCATGGACCGCGGCCGTATTGCGGAACAGAACGACCCCGAAACTTTCTTCAGTGCCCCGCAGACCGCACGCGCGCAGCAGTTCCTGGAGAGGTTCTCCTACGTGGAAAACATGCCAAAAAGGAAAGCATCGTGAGTTTTAAAACTGCCCTCGTTATACCGCTGATTGCCCTGAGTCTGCTGGCCGGTTGCGACAAGCCTGCTGAACAGAAACCTGTCGCCAAGGCGGCACCGTCACCCTCCAGCAGCTACCTGGAAACCATCAAGGCCCGTGGCAAGTTGATTGTCGGGGTATTCAGCGACAAACCGCCGTTTGGCTTCGTCAGTGAGAAGGGCGAATACGTCGGGTTTGATACCGATCTGGCCAAGCGTTTTGCCAAGGATCTGCTCGGCGACGAGAAGAAAATCGAGTTTGTAGTCGTGGAGCCAGCCAGCCGGATTCCGTTCCTGCAAAGCGACAAGGTCGATCTGATTCTGGCCAACGTAACCGTAACGCCGGAGCGCCGCGAAGCGGTGGAATTCACTAACCCGAATCTGCGTGTAGCAGTGCAGGCGCTAGTGCCTGATGCTAGCCCGGTGAAGACGCTTGAGGATCTGGCTACCAAGACCACCATCGTCACCACCGGCACTACTGCAGATGTCTGGCTGACCAAGAACCATCCTGACTGGAAAGTGCTCAAGTTCGACAAAAACTCCGAGTCCCTGCAAGCGCTGGCCAATGGTCGTGGTGATGCTTACGCCCAGGACAACCTGGTGCTGTTCAGTTGGGCGAAGAAAAACCCCGGCTATCGTGTACTGCCTGAGAAACTCGGTGACGAAGCGCCAATCGCGCCAGCCGTGAAAAAGGGCAACATCGAACTGCGTGACTGGATAAACGCAGAGCTGGCGAAATTGGGCGAAGAGAAATACCTGCTCAAACTGTACGACCAATATGTTCGTGCGGAGCTTGCTGAAGGCACCGATCCAAATTCGGTGATCGTTGAAGGCGGTAACTGGAAGCCTTGATCTTCAGGCGTTAACCCGTAGCAAGTACGAACCGGCCTAGTGCCGGTTCTTTAGGTATTGGGGGGAGCTTTTCAGCGCGCTGCAATGAAGCAGGACCGGCTTTAGTCGGGAGAGGGGCGGCACTTTCGCTGCCTGCCTTTGGGCAGCAACAACGTTCTTGCGGCTAAAGCCAGTCCTGCAGGCGGCACGACAGCTTCGTCTCAGGCCGAGCCGCCTCAGTGCCACGGATGCTGCGGGCTATCAATCGGCCGCAAGCCATGCTGACGGAACAACTCACCGTAACCCGCTACCAGAAACTGGCCGCTGCGCTGCAGCCAGTCTTCGCGGCGTTCCTTGTATACCCGGGGCAGGTAATACCAGGGCACGCCGGGGAGATCGTGATGAATCAAATGCAAATTCAGATTCAGGAACAGCCAGCGCCATGGCCAGCCGGCTTCATTGATCACCGAACGATGCTCCGGCGATTGCGCAGGACGGTGCTCATAGAACGATCGCACCATGGACAATGCCAACGCCAGAACGCTGGCCAGCAAATAGTCGAATACGCCGATACCGCCCTGTGCCTGGACGAATAAAAGCAGCCCGACCACACACGCGGTGTGCGTCAGCCACATCATCCAGGCCTGTAGCTCCCCACGACCTAACCTGCGCAATTCTTCCGTCGCCAGGCCGACCAGCGCAATCAGTGGGCCCACCAGCAATCGCCCGCACAGGGTTTTGTTCAGCCAGTGCAGCGCGCGCGCACCTCTGCCGTTGCCTTGCCAGTGCTGGCCGCTGAAGTAGCGGCTTTCAGGATCACGCTGCGGCAGGGTCAACTCTTCATCGCGGTGATGCAGCAGATGGCTGTCGCGATACAGGGTGTAGGGGTACCAGATTGCCAATGGTGCATAGCCCAGCAGCTTGTTCACCCACAACCAGCGAGTGGGATGACCATGAAGCAATTCGTGTTGCACCGACATCCAGAAAGTAATCACCGGCACCAACAACACAAGGGTCAACCCCCGGCCTAGATGCTGCGAGTAATGAATCAATGCGAACCACGCTGCGCAGGTGCCGATCAGTAACAGCCAGGTCGGCCAGTCAGTGCGGGCAGTCCAGGTTGAGCGCAATTGAGCGATGCGCTGGCGATGCGCGGTATCCAGATAGTTGGGCATGTGTGCAGCCAAAAAGGCAGGTGGAGACCAAGGGTCCAGTGGCCGCACATTAACAACTCTGTTTATGTCTGAATAATCACATATTGGTCCATTTATATAGCGTCAAGTAATTAGAAAGGTGATGTGGCAGTCCGATTTCTCATCATGATTGATTGGGAAAACATAACGTTTCATTGACATTCAAGGCGTGGTGAACAGCGGCCTGCCCGGACAGCGGCGATTTCCGTGCTTATGCTGCGAATGGAGGCACCTATAACTTTGCTGGTTATAAAGTTATGTGATCTGTGAATTGGGCTTCCTCAGGCAGTTTGTTCACATTGAGTGCTGCATGTTCAGAGTCAGGTCATCAGCATGGCGACAATTGATTTACCCAACGGCACCCATCTGCATTACCAGGTCACCGGCGAAGGCCCCGCATTATTAGCGCTAGCCCCAGGGGGCCTGCTTTCCAGAAGTGAGTTGTGGACTCATCGCGAAGACGGCCGGCCGCGAGGGTTGGTTGACCCTGTGCAAGCCTTTTCACCGCGCTTTAAAGTGATCACGGTTGACCAGCGCAAC
Source organism: Pseudomonas caspiana (assembly GCF_040224095.2). Lineage (NCBI taxonomy): Bacteria > Pseudomonadati > Pseudomonadota > Gammaproteobacteria > Pseudomonadales > Pseudomonadaceae > Pseudomonas > Pseudomonas caspiana. The sequence goes on from NZ_CP167995.1 coordinate 2,517,832, forward strand.
ACGGGTGGGTCTCACGCGCCCATTACCGCGCATGACAGCTGGGATGAATACGCTCACGACAATCTGCAATTGCTGGATGCTCTGGGCGTTGAGCAATGCCACGTACTGGGTGCCTGTATCGGACCGTCGTTTGCGCTGAAGATGATTAGCCTGGCGCCGCAACGTTTTCTGTCCGCAGTACTGCAGCAGCCGATTGGCAAGACTGCGCAGAATATAGAGTTGCGGCGGGCGTCATTTCAGACCTGGGCTGACACACTCCATATGCGCAACGTGTTCCCGGCACCTGACGTGTTGCAGGCTGTGGAGCACAACCTGTTTGCCAGCGACTTCGTCTACAGCGTGGGGCGGGATTTTGTCAGGACCTGCACGACCCCTTTGCTGGTTTTGCCGGGTGATGACGCGCGTCACCCGCGATTGATCAGCGAGGAAATTCTGGCGCTGGCACCCAATGCCCAGGCGTTTGACGATTGGCAAACCAGTGCTGGTCAACTGCGCTACGCGGCAACCCTCCAACAGTTTTTCCAATCAGCACAATGAACAGAGCCAGCCGCATGACTTATACAAACCTTAAACGTACCGGCCTGGCCATCGGCCTGGTTGTGGCAATGACCCAAACTGCACTCGCCGATCAAACCTGGTCGACCATTCAGGAGCGTGGTGTGGTGCGGATCGGGGTCAACCTCAGTGGTTTACCGTTTGGCACCTACGCCACCGGCACTCAGCGGCCGATTGGCTTTGCGGTGGAGCTGGCCGAAGACATCGGCAAGAAGCTGGGGGTCAAGACTGAAGTGGTGCCAGTGGTTGCGGCCAACCGTGCGGTATTCCTTCAGCAGGGCAAGGTTGATCTGCTCATCGCTAACATGACCGTCACTCCGGAGCGTGCGCAGCAACTGGACTATGTGCCGACCCCTTACGAGCAATTGGGTGGGGCGCTGGTTGCGCCGAAGAACTCCGGTTTCAAGCGGTGGGAAGATTTGCGTGGCAAGACCATCTGTATTTCTCAGGGGGCCAGCTTTCAGCAGCCGCTGACCCGCGATTATGGCGTCCAGCTCAAGGCGTTCCGGGCGCAGTCGGAAGTGCTGCTGGCGTTGCGTGGCCAAAGCTGTGACGGCGTGGTGCTCAACAGCCCGATCATGCACGAGCTGATGCGCCAACCCGAATGGGCCGGTTTCGAGATTCCCATTGGTGAAGACCTGGTGCCCGCAGACTCGGTCATCTGGTTACGCAAGGAGCAGCCGCAGACGCAACAGGTTCTGGACCGTATAGTGCGCGACTGGCATGGCAGTGGCTGGCTGCTTGAAGAAGGGCGCAAGTACCAGATGGCGGCGTCGCCGATGATCGTCGAACTGCATGAGCGGTATCGTGATGATCCACGGTTGAGTACTCCCGTGACGCCTTGAAGCGGTTTACAGGGGAACGAGGAAAGTAATGACGAAACTATCAGTCACACCCTTAGAGGGATTGCTGGACGAGCCGAGACTTATCACCGTCGAAGGTCTGGCGCCTGCACAAAAGGTCGTGCTCTCCACCCGTACCTTGCGCGGCAACGGCCGGTATTGGGGGAGCGCTGCGACATACATTGCGGATGCCTCCGGTCGTGTGGATTTGCAGCGAGATGCCCCTGTGTCCGGCAGCTACCAAGGTGTTTCTGCGTTGGGCCTGCTCTGGAGTCAGCGGCCGGAAGTGGAGGGCGCTGTCGACGTGTTCCCGGATGACGTGCTGCTGCCGTTGGTGACTCAGATTTCCGTTGAAGGCAGCGACCAGACTGTAGCGTTGGTTCAGCACCTCGCCGCCCATGGTGTCACTCGCCGGGACGTCCGTGAGGACGGTCTGGTAGGCACATTGTTTACGCCAGCAAGCGCCGGGCCGCATCCTGCGGTTATTGTCCTCAACGGTTCCGGTGGCGGGATCAATGAACCTCGGGCCGCGCTTTATGCCTCACGGGGCTATGCAGCGTTAGCGCTGGGCTATTTCAAAGCACCGGGCTTGTCGCCTTACATTTCCAATACGCCGTTGGAGTACTTCGTTGCAGGCTTGGACTGGGTTCGTCGGGAGGTGCAGCCTGCCCACGATTTTGTCGCGCTGAGCGGTCAGTCTCGGGGTGGTGAGTTGGTGTTGCTGCTGGGCAGTATGTTTCCAGAGGCAGTGTCGGCGGTTATCGGTTACGTACCCAGCGCTTTGGTGCATGGCGGGCAAGCGGCGGCCGATCCGGCGGTAGGGCGTGACGGACCTGCGTGGCTTTATCAGGGGCAGCCATTGGTGCATCTCTGGAACGACAATAAGACCGCTTCCTGGACGGCCAAAGATGCCGGCAGGCGTAACGCGGAATCGATCAGCACTGCGCTGCTGGACCAGGACGCTGTACAGCGGGTTGCCATTGCCGTCGAGAAAATCCGCGGGCCGGTTTTATTGCTGTCGGCAGGCGATGACGCTGCGTGGCCTTCAGCGCTGTTTTCGAGAATGGCGTACTCGCGGCTTCAACAGGCAGGCCATCCGTGGCCCGTGCAACACCTGGATTTCGAACATGCGGGTCATACGATTCTGCTGCCGCACATACCCGCTACTTACAGCGTTGACGGAACCCCTGCGGCCAACGCCGAAGCCAACGAGCAATCATGGCAGGCGGTAAAGGCGTTTCTCGACGAGGCGGTCAACGCCCGGGCTGTAAAAGCGTCGTGATCAGATCTTGATCGGCTGTGGCGCCTTGACCGTGGTCCGGCGCCCCAGCACCACGGTGCCTACGACACCGGCAGCAAATACCCAGGTCAACGGGTCGATGTGCTCACCGAACCACAGTGCGGAGAAAGCGATAGTGAAGAAAATCTGCAGCAGTTGAACCTGCCCGACCCGGGCGATACCGCCCAGTGCCAGGCCTGCATACCAGGCGAAGAAGCCGATGAACTGCGAGAAAAGGGTGACATAGCCGAACGCCCATAACGTCGGCGCGCTGATGGTGCCTTGATGCTGCGAAGCAAGGTACATGACAGGCCCCAGCAACAAGGGAAAAGCCAGCACCAAAGCCCAGCAGATGACCTGCCAGCCGCCCATTTCCTTGGCCAGGCGTCCACCTTCGGCATAACCCAGCCCACCCAGTGCGATGGCGGCCAGCATCAGCAGATCACCACTGCTGACACTGCCCGCGCCTTGAATCATTGCGTAAGTCAGCACCAGTACACTGCCCAGTGCGGCACACGCCCAGAATGCTTTGGAAGGCCGCTCATGATGCAGCCACGCCGCGTACATGGCCACGATCAGCGGTTGCAGGCCGTTGACCAATGCGCCGTGGGAAGAGGGCAACGTTTGCATTGCCCACGAAGACAAGACCGGGAAGCCGACGATCACCCCGAGTATCACGAAACACAGGCCTTTGAATTGTTGCCGGGTTGGCCAGCGCTCGCGTCGCCAGAGCAACAGCGCTGCTGCGGGAATGGCCGCGACAAGCGCGCGGCCCAGACCGTTAAGCAGAGGGTGAATTTCCTCGACCACAATGCGGGTCATGGGCAGGGTCAGGCTGAAAATTATAACGCCGAGCAGGCCCAGGGCCATGCCGGTGTTAACGCGCGAAGTCATAACGGCTCATCGTCAAAGGATGTGGGCCGGTATTTAGCCATAGCGGCGCATTGTCCCTGCGCTACAGAGAGCGACAGAGTGGGCAGTACACTTTTTGCTGTGGCTGTATTTATGTTGAGCAGGTGACGAAGGTGCTCTTTGAATCCTCTGGCAGATCGTGATCTCTGTTGGAGCGTGGCTTGCCCGCGAATCAGTCGATGAGTCAGGTCAGTCACTCCGCGTTATCCTCTTCGCGGGCAAGCCTCGCTTCAACAGGAGCCGCGATTTACTTTTCAGTCCAGCTTCGCAGGATCGTGCAACGAACAGCGCTGATCGGGCAAACGGTGCGGGTCCAGGCGGCAATACAATGACAGGGCGCTGAAGCTTCAGGCGGGCATGCAGCGATGGATATACGCCGCGTGTTTTGCAGTAGACCTCATTGAGGTGCATCGACATAATGTCGGCCGCTGTTTGCCTATAACAATTCCTTCCTGCTTTGATTGCCCGGTCAACGAGCGATCAGCGCAAGTCATATCAGCTTGACCATACCCTTTTAAAAAAACCAGGCCGGTGTTCACCCGTCTGGCGCGCCGCTATCGGAGTTCAAATGCTGTTACCCATTTTGCTGTTGTCGGCGGCAGGCTTTACTGTGCTGACAACCGAATTTGTCATCGTCGGTCTGCTCCCCGGCATCGCCCGGGACCTTGAAGTGAGCATCCCGCAAGCAGGGTTGCTGGTGACGTTGTTTGCTTTCACGGTGGCCTGCTTCGGTCCATTCCTGACGGCGTATTTCGCTCGCTTTGAACGCAAGAAGCTGTTCGTGACGGTTATGGTTTTGTTTGCGCTGGCTAACACCCTTGCGGCGCTGAGCCCCAACATTTACGTGATGAGCATCGCTCGGTTGATACCTGCACTCGGGTTGCCGGTGTTCTGGGCATTGGCCAGCGAGACGGCGGTTGATCTGGTTGGCCCTGAGCACGCGGGCCGGGCCATGGCAAAGATCACGTTCGGGATCGTCTGCGCCACGGTGTTTGGTATCCCGGTGGGCACGCTGGTCGCGGACGCCGTGGGCTGGCGTATGGCGTTCGGCATGCTCGCAGTGCTGGCGCTGGCCAAAGCGCTGCTGCTGTTTGTGTATCTGCCAAACATTCAGGTCACACGGCAGGACGCATCGCTTCGCCAACAGATGCGCATCCTGCGCAGCCCGGTATTACAAGGACATGTGTTGTTGTCGGTGCTGGTGTTCTCCGGGATGTTCACGGCTTACACCTATCTGGCCGACATCCTTGAACGGCTGGCAGGTTTCAATGGCACCGTAGTGGGCTGGTGCTTGATGGCGTTTGGCGCAGTGGGCCTGATCGGCAACTCATTAGGCGGGCGCGCAGTGGACAAGCACCCGCTGATGGCCTCGATAGTGTTCTGTGCATTCATGGTGGCGGGCATGGTCGCTTTGATACCGAGCATTCACTCGCCGGTTTTCCTGGCGATGGCGTTGGCGACCTGGGGGATAACCCAGGCGGCGCTGTTTCTGGTCAGCCATGTGCGGGTCATGAAAGCCGCTGAGGGCGCGACGGCTTTTGGCGCATCACTGAATATCTCGGGCGCCAATCTGGGCATCGGCCTGGGCGCTATCGTGGGCGGGCGAATGATTGATTCGTTCGGGCTGCAGAGCCTTGGCTACGCGGCGGCGTGTTTTGTCGGACTTTCCATTCTGCTTGCCGTTCTGCTGATGGGGCGGCCGGTTTCAGAGCCGCTGCCAGAGTAAATCGCAAAGGTCTCCACACCCTTGGTCGGCCCTCGGTAGATATCCCGAAGTGGCGATAGCAACCGAACCGGCGCACCGCTAGAATCGCCGCCTCAATGAGCTTCGCCACTGTTGCTAGCGAAGCATTGTCTGTTTGGGGAATATGATGGCGGTAGCCCGCGCGAAGTTTACTGAAGGGCTCATAACGCGCCATATTCTGGTGATGACCAGCACCAGTGCCCTGAGCCTGCTCGCTGTGTTTCTGGTGGACATTCTGACGCTGGTCTATGTCTCCATGCTGCACCAGCCCTTGCTGCTCGCCGCGGTAGGCATCGCCAAGGTGCTGATCTTTCTCAACAGCGCGCTGGCTAACGGTTTGATCATCGCGGCAGCGACGGTGCTGTCCGAACGTATCGGTCATCGTGCAACCAAGGCAGTCTCGCGTTTCACCACCAGCCTGGTGCTGATGGTGTTATGCGTTTGTGGTCTGTCAGCCGTGTTGCAGTTGGCATTGATTGTTCCTGTTACTCGTCTGCTTGGCGCTGATGCTGCGACTTATGAAGCGGCGCGGGTGTTTATCTGGCTGACCTTGCCGTTCAGCGTGCTGCAGTGTGCGATGCAGATGTCGGCGCAGATTCTGCGCACGGCCGGGGATAGCCGTCGGGCGTTGTGGGTGGTGCTGTCGGGCGCCGCCACGCTGGCGATCGCTGATCCGTTGCTGATCTTCGTCCTGGATCTGGGGCTGGAAGGCGCAGGTCTTTCCTACGCGTTGTCTGCACTGACGTCTGCCAGCCTGGGAATTTACTGGGTGCGTCGCCATGTCGGGCTGACGCTGTCCATCAAGCTTAAGCTGCTGCGCATGCATGTCAGGCGAACGTTCAAGGTTGCCTTGCCTGCCATGGTCGGCAATTTGGCGACGCCGGTGGGGTTGGCGTATCTTGTCTCGACGGTGGCCACTTTCGGCACATCGGCTTTGGCGGCGATGGCAGTTCTAGACCGGGTCCTGCAGTTTTCCTACTGTGCTTTTTTTGCACTGCCGAGTGCCTTGGCGCCGGTGCTGGGGCAGAATATCGGTGCCCATCTGAATCAGCGGACCCGCTCGGCCATCGTCTTTACGCGCAAGCTGGTCGTGGTTTACGGCCTGTTTGTCTGGGGCGTCCTGCTGCTGGCGTGCGGGAGCATTGCTGACTTCTACGGGTTAGAGGGTGAAGGTCGAGCGCTGTTTCTCGCGTTCTGCCAGGTGGGTGGTGGTTTGTGGGTACTCATCGGTCTGGATTTCGTCTCGATCGCCGTGTTCGTTACGATGCAGCGGCCATGGCTGGTTGCGGTGTTCGCCTGGCTTCGCTCAACGGCCGGTACCGTACCGTTCGTGTACGGCGCCACGCACTTGTTTGGTAGCAGCGGGGCGATGCCCGGTATGTTTACCGGCAACGCGGTGATTGCATTGATATCGACCTGTGTCGCGTCTATCACTGCCAAGCGGTTTTTTACACGTAGAGCCCAGCCAGCGAGTGCCGGGTTAATTTGAATGAAGTTGTTATCGGATTTTTATGTCAGTTGACGAATCAGGGAATGAATCAGGCGAAGAGCTTGCGCCAAAGCGCCGCCGGGCCCCCAAGGGCGAGATGCGCAGAACGGCCTTGCTGGACGCCGCCACGGTTATTTTCGCCAGGGATGGTTACTCCAGCGCGTCGATGCGCGACGTCGCAGCGCTTGCCGGCATTACCACTGTAGGCTTGCTGCATCACTTCCCGAACAAAGAAGCGTTGCTCGCTGCTCTGCTGGAGCGCCGCGATCAACGGGTGACCTCACGGTTTCGCGATCTCACGACCGAATTGACACTGACTGGCTTTCTCAAATTCTTGAGGTTGAGCATGGGTTTCAGTATCGAAGACGCTGCCGAATGCCAGGCGTCAATGGTGATGAACACCGAGAGCCTGTCGCACGCACACCCGGCGTGTTCCTGGCACAAGGAACGGTTTCATCTCACCCACGATCACGCTCGCGGTCACCTGACGGCGTTGATAGAGGCTGGGGAAATTCGCGCGGATATCGACATCAAGGCCATGGCCCAGGAGATTTTTTCGGTCATGGATGGCTTGCAGATTCAGTGGCTGAGAAGCCCTGAAGAAGTGGACGTAATGGCGGTGTTCGACATCTATTTGAAGCGTTTGGGGAAGGACATTCAGGCTCATCCTTGAGCCTGAATAGTGACGCTTAGTAGGTCTGTGCGGCGTTAACCTGCACGGCCTTGCGCAGTGGCAATGGCAGCGGGTTGCTGTCTCGGGTGGTCAGGTGTTCCGGGAACAGCGTGGTCAAGGTGCGGTTCAGGGTCAGATTCTCTGAGTCGGAACCCACGAGGATCTTGAACTTGCCAGCGTCCACATCCCAGCTTGCGGTCTTGTCGACGTAGTACGCCAGGGAGCGCGAGTCGATCGGAATGCTGACAGTCTTGCTTTCGCCCGGTTGCAGGTACACCTTGGTGAAGCCTTTGAGTTCTTTCTCCGGACGGTCAACCGCAGGTTTCACCGGTTGCACGTAAAGTTGTGCCACTTCGAAACCAGCCTTGTCGCCAGTGTTGGTCAGGGTGAACTTCACGTCGATGGTCGCGCCAGGGCTCAGGACATTGGTCGACAATTTCAGATCGCTATAACCAAACGTGGTGTACGACAGACCGTAGCCGAACGGGTAGAGCGGTTTTGCGTGTTTCTTGTCATAACCGCGATAGCCCATGTACAAGCCTTCGCTGTAGGTCATTTCGGTCAGCGCATTGTCGCCACGGTAAGCCGCCGGGTCCGGATAGGACGCATAGCTCGGGTTATCTTCGATTTTCTTGTCGATGGTGATCGGCAGTTTGCCCGAAGGGTTGACCTTGCCATACAGGATCTCGGCCAGTGCCTGACCGCCTTGCTGACCCGGGAACCAGGCTTGCAGGGTGGCGCCGACTTTGTTTGCCCAAGGCTGCATGTCTGCAACACCGCCGCCGTGCATGACCACGATGGTGTTGGGGTTGGCGCGGGTCACAAAACTGATCAGTTCAGCCTGTTGGTCGGGCAGTTCGAAACCGTGGTCGGAACCTTCGCCTTCGTGCTCGTAGTTGGAGCCGGTAGCGACGACTACCGCGTCGTATTTCGACAGATCCTTCGGCGGACGCAGGGACGCCCAGCTCATCTGCACACCGGTAACACCACCCAGTGCCGGGATGAAGTTGCCCTGCACGCGCTGGTATTCCAGCTTCACGGAGTACGACTTGCCTGCCACCAGCGCTGCGGTTTTGCCGGAGGTGGTCATTGCGTTCACGACGTCGGAAGAGTACGGCACGCCGTCGCTCTGCAACACCAGCTCATCATTGACCCAAAGCTTGTAAGGACCGTCTGCACGCACCTTGAACACGTGGGCGCCGGAAACCGTCGGCTTGATGTTCGCCGTAAAGCGAGCCGAGAACGCGCCCGCTGTCGGGCTGAAGCCGGATACGGCGGTGGTGCCTGCGTTGGTTTCGTTGGTGCCGGTCGTCCAGTTGAGGTTCACGCCCGGCTCAACGCGGGTCACGCTCGGGCTGCCCGAAAAACTGGTGTTGGAGAAGTACTCGGCTTTCACGCCAGAGTTGTTCACACCGTTGCTACCCGTGGCGGGCTGGTACCAGGCTGCGGATTTCGGGTTAAGGCTCAGTTCGGACAGATAAGTGACATTCGAGCTGCTCGACGCCAGTTGCTGCAAACCGCTCAGTTCGGTGACGTAGCTGTTGGGCGGCGAGTTGGCGGTACCGAATGGCGATGCCGGTGCTTCGTGTGCCCAGTCACCGATCACTGCGATTTTGGCGGTTTTGGCCAGTGGCAGCAGCGGCTTGCCTTCGGTGGTTTTTTCGTTGCGCAACAACACGATGGACTCACGAGCGGTGTTCAATGCTGCGCGTGCGCCGTACTCCGGGTGGTCCAGAGTTTTCGCGGTGTTGAGGTTTTCCTGGAAGTCGTAGCTGACGATGGCGCGCAGGTTGCGTTTGACCTTGTCATCGATGACGTTCTGGGTCAGTTGACCGCTCCAGAGATACGGCAGCAGGTTGGCTTCGGTGAATTGCAGACCCGATGGCATGTCGATGTCGGTACCTGCCCAGGCACCCTTGAACGCATCGTGAATGGCGTTGAAGTCACTGATCACGGTGCCTTGATAACCCCATTCACCTTTGAGCACTTCAGTGATCAGGTGATGGTTTTCGCAGGCGTAGTCACCGTTGACCTTGTTGAAACCGCACATGATCGAGGCGACGTTGGAGTTTTTCACCATCGACTCGAAGCCTGGCAGATATAGCTCGCGCAGGGTGCGTTCGTCAGCGATAACGTTTACCGCCTGACGATTGGCTTCCTGTTCGTTGGCCAGGTAGTGCTTGCCGCTGGCCTGGATACCTTGCGCCTGAATGGCGTTGACCACCGCTGGAGCCAGCACGGCACCCAGGAATGGATCTTCACCGCTCATGTATTCGGCTGAACGACCGTTGTATGGCGTGCGGTACAGGTTGACGCCCGGCGACAGCATTTGCTGACCGCCCGAGATGCGGGTTTCGTAGGCGATGGCCAGGCCGAACTCTTTGGCGCGGTTGATGCTCCAGGTCGCGGCGAGGGCAGACTGCGAAGGGTACTGCGCACCGAAGGTGGCGTTGTTGACGTGCACGCCCATGGACGAGTCATACGCAGTGGTGCCTTTGATACCCCACTTGAGCAGCGGCGGAATCATGTGTCCGTCGTTGACCCGGGTGAAGTTGATCTTCTCGGACTGGCTCATGTTGTCGAGGATCGAACTGACACGGGCTTCAACGTCGTTACCGGTGGCTGGTGTAACCGCTGCAAGAGCGAGGTTGGCTTGCAGGATGCTGAAGGTCAGCAGGCTCAGGCCCAGAGTGTGTTTGAACGCTGACACGGCAAGTGTCCTTTTGGCAGAGGCGATAGTCGAGTGGTCAGGTGGGTTCATGGACGTTGCGCCTGCGCGGGAGCGTCATCAGTGACCACCGGTGCATCGAGCACGGTAGAAGGGCCCTTTGATGCGGAGGTACTGACGTTGGCAACCCCCGTCAGTTGGTCGCGCTTTGCCTCGACCTGTACGCGAACTTGTTCTGTGGAAGTTGCAGTATTGGTCGCAGAAGCAGAGTCAGCCGCGAGCGCGGACAAACTGTGGGCGCAGAGCAGCACTGCGCTGAAAACAGACAGCATGGGTCTGGTCATCGATTAAATCTCGATTAATGGTTTAGAAACTATAAGTGAAAGCGGTTGCGGCGATCAGCCGGATGTTAAGTCAAGCGTCAGGACTAAAAGTTCACAGGTTGAGAGGATATTTGGCTGCAGTGTTTAATTAAATGCTGGCATATTGCCCTGATAGGGTTTTTTTTGAGTTTTTTTGAAGGGTTCTAGTGATTTAAAGCAGTAGAATTGGTGATTTATGCTATTTATTAGATTTAAATTGGGTTTTTATGCTGGTAGTAGGTTGAAATTGAAGTGTTATATTGCTTTTTGATAAACCTAATTGCAGTTAGGTTTATGCTTCTGATAAGCTCTGCGTATTGCTGATAGTTGGTAGTTTTTACGGATCTTACCTGTTTAAATATCTTCGCAATAAACAGGCTATGTCGCGCCTGCGGCTAAATTGAATAACTGACAAATACAGTGTGCTAATACCTTTTTAATTTCGCGGTTCAAAGCGCCGTGTAGTTATTGAGTGCGTTATTGTTTTTACGTTATAGCGCAGGATTGTCTTTTCTCGACCTATTCTTAGTTGCTTCGCTTATGCCGTCACACTTGGAAAACCCCTCCAAACCGCTGTCCATTGACCCCAGATATGCGGTTGACCTCGCTGTCCTGGGCGCCGTTCGTGTGCTCAATGACGAGGGAGCCACGAAGTTAACGTTCGGGCAGATTTACACCCGGCTGATTCGCGCCCACTCGCGCATCCCGGCTATCGCCGATTGTGTAGTCGCTGTGGACGTTTTAGTGAAGGAGGGGCTGTTAGTGTCGGAGCGGGTGCTGGATGAGGATCCGGCGTTTCCGTACACCCAGCACATCATCAGTGGGCTGACCGAGATTGGCGCAGCCTCACTGGCCTGAGGAAGGGTTGGCAGCAGGAGCGTCAGCGGCGGTCTGCGTTGCTCAAGACGTCGTACAGTTTGTTTCTCAGCTCTATCTCGTTAAACGGCTTTTGCACCACCGCCGAGCCATTCAGACCCAGTACGTCCGTGTCGGCGTAACCGGTGACAAACAGCACCGGCAGGCTCGGATGCTTCTTGTGAATCAGGGTAGCGAGCTCACCTCCGGTCATGCCGGGCATTGCGAAGTCGGTCAGCACCAGATCGACGCTCTCGTCCACCATGGTCAGCGCCATCGCGCCGTCCTTTGCCTGTTTAACCTTGTATTCCATGGACTCCAGCATCTGTACGGTCACCGCCCGAACCTCCGGGTCATCGTCGACCAGCAGAATGGTGTGCGAGCCATTCACCTGCGCAGGGGCCTGATGCAGGTTCTTTTCAGATGGCAGGTTTTCAGGTTTGTCGACGCTGGGTAGATAGACCATGACTTTGGTGCCAACACCCAGTTCGCTTTCAATCATCACGCCGCCACCTGATTGCTTGGCGAAGCCGAACACTTGAGCCAGGCCAAGGCCTGAACCTTTGCCGACGTCTTTTGTGGTGTAGAACGGCTCGAATGCGCGGAGCAAGGTCTCGGGACTCATACCGCTGCCTGAGTCACGAATCGCCAGAACCACGTATTTGCCGGGCTCCGGATCCTCGGGGCGTACCGCAGGCTCGGTGATTTGTGCGTTGAACGTCGAGAAGCACAGCGAGCCACCCATGGCCATCGCGTCGCGTGCATTGATCGCAAGGTTCAGGATGATCATTTCGGTCTGGGTCGGATCGCCCATGGCGTACCACAGATCACTGGCCAGATCGGTCTCGATCCAGATGCTGCCGCCCAGAGCACGACCGAGGAGGGTGCCCATGCCGCGAATGGTGTCGTTGAGATTGATCGCGGTAGGTTGCAGCCGTTGACGTCGGGAGAACGACAGCAATTGAGCGGTCAGTTTCGCCCCGCGCTCACCCGCGTCTTTCACGTTTTGCAGACGCTGAACGGTTTTGTCCAGCGTGCCGCGCTCGATGTCCCGGATCGCAAAGGTGGTACTGGTCAGGATTACGGTGAGCAGGTTGTTGAAGTCGTGAGCCACACCGGCCGTCAACTGACCGACCACTTCGAGGCGCTGCATTTGTTGCAGATCGGCTTCGATCCGCTCCCGCTCGCTGATCTGTGCCCGCAGGCTTTTGTTGGCTGCCGCCAGTTCATCGATAACAGCACGCTCTTCAGTGATGTCACGAACGGCCGCATACATCAGCCCGCCCTCGGGCACGATGGTCCAGGACAGCCAGCGATAATCACCGGACTTGTGCTTCATCCGGTTGACGAAACGGGTCGAAATATAGCCCTGAGCAATGCTTTCCATTTCGTGGACCGTCGTGTCGAAGTCATCCGGGTGGATCAACTCCCACAGGCGCATCTGGCTGATTTGCTCATTGGACCAGCCCAGCGTGGCTTCCCAGGCGGGGTTGAAAGAAATCGGCGTCATGTCCAGTTGCAACACGGCCAGCAGTTCTCTGGACAATTCCCAGGTGCGATCCCGTTCCCGCGTGCGCTGTTCAACACGAGCACCCAGAGCCTCGTTTAATTCAACCAGCTCGCGGGTCGCCTGCTTGCGCTCAGTAATGTCCTGGAGCACACCGGTGATGCGTACACACTGGCCGTTCTGGAACACCGAGCGCCCGCTGGAGAACAGCCAGCGTGATCGTCCGTTGGAGATCAGTGCGCGGTATTCAACTTGGTAGTCAGATTCACGGGTGATCGCCGCATTAATCTTCGACTCCAGAAGCGCACGATCATCCGGATGGCAGCGGTCCAGCAGAAAAGCTAGGTCGACGGCGGTGTTCGGCAGAATTTCATACAGGGCGTTGCAACGTTCGTCCCAGAGGATTCGGCCCGTGGCGGGCTGGATTTCCCAGACTCCCATCATGGCCGCTTCGATGGCGAGCTGGGCCCGGACCTCAACGTCTTGCAGCGCGGTTTCCGCAGCACGTCGCTGAGTTCGCTCACGGACTTCCGAAACCGCACGCCTGACGGCCTTGGGCAGCATCTTGAAGTTTTGCTTGAGAACGTAATCGACCGCGCCCAGACGCATCATTTCAACGGCCTGTTGCTCGCCGAAAATGCCTGAGAGAAAGATGAAGGGGGTTTCGGGCGCTAACTGCTGAGCGATCTTTAGAACGTCTGCGCCGGAGGAGCCCGGCAGCAGGAAGTCACACAGTACGACGTCAAACACCTGCTGGCTGAGCGCCTGGGAAGCGCCCTGGTGGTTGTGCACCAGAGTCGAGTCAACTTTGATTCCACTGGCCTCCAAAGACAAAAGGGTCAATTCCGCATCTTGCGGACTGTCTTCGATAAGCAGGAGTTTCAATTCGTTGAGTGGCATTAAGTCTGACTGCGCTTAATCAAATAGTAATCAGGAGCTGGGACGACGTTGAGCTCTGACCGAACCTGGTGGCGGTTCGTTCAGCACAGCCCAGAAAATACCCAGATCAGAAATGGCACTGACGAACTCCTTGAACTCGACAGGCTTGACCACGTAAGCGTTGACACCCAGGTGATAGGCGCGTGACAGGTCAAGCTCCTCACGGGAGGAAGTCAGCATGACCACCGGAATGCTGCGCAAATCTTCGGACTGGCGAATGGCGTCCAATACCTGCAACCCGTCCACCTTTGGCAGTTTCAGGTCCAGTAACAGCACCGCAGGGTTGCCGCCAGTGCGCTCTGCGTAAGCGTTTCGGCGAAACAGGTAATCGAGAGCTTCCGCGCCGTCGCGCAGCACAATCACTTCGTTGGCCAACTGGCTGCGCTCGAGTGCGACCAGGGTCAGTTCCAGATCGTTGGGGTTGTCTTCAACCAGCAATATGGGTTTGAGCATTATTTTTCCTTCGTACTCAGACGACTGGGTTCAGGGGTTTTGTAGGGCAGGGTGAAGGAGAACGTCGCCCCTTCATCCAGTACGCCTTGAGCTTGCACGGTGCCGCCATGGCGTTCGATGATCCGCCGGACATTGGCCAGGCCAATACCGGTACCCTCGAACTCTTCCATCCGGTGCAGGCGCTGGAAGACTCCAAACAGCTTGTCGGCGTATTGCATATCGAAGCCCACGCCGTTGTCACGAACGCTGACGACAACACCCTGAGGTTCCTGAACCGCAGTTATTTCAATGACTGCAATGGGTTCATTGCGGGTGTATTTGATTGCATTGGCGAGCAGGTTACGCATCGCCAAATGTAAAAAAGCCGGATCGGCAATGATGATCGGCAGTTCGCCCACCACCCATTCGATTGTCCGGCCTTCATAATCGGGCTGCATTTCCCTCTGGATTGATTCGACCATGGCGGTCAGATTGACTTCTGACTGGCGCATGGCGGAGCGTCCCATTTGCGAGAAACTCAGCAGATTGTCCACCAAAGTACCGGCAAACTTGGCTGACTCGCCGATGGTGTCGAGGAAACGCTGGCCACGGTGGGAGAGGTTGACCTCTTCCATATCCTTGAGCAGTTCCGCGTAGCCTGCGATGTGCCGAAGGGGCGCCCGCAGGTCGTGGGAAACGCTGTAGGAGAAAGCTTCCAGCTCTTTATTGCTGCGTTTGAGTTCTGTAGCCAGTTGTGCCATTTCTTCGGCTTTGCGCAACACGATACCGAGCACGGCAAGGCGCAGTTCCGCCACTCCTTCCTGCTCGGCTTCTTCCCAGCGCGTGGAATAACCCTCGACCTTCTGCTTCCAGAGTTCGAAGCTAAGGCGAGGCGTCAGTGAACCGCTTTTGTCGATGGCTTTTTCCGGTTTGCCTGCCCAATGAACAACTCGTGCCTGCTCGGGTTTGAACCAGATCAGGTAATTCGAATGCAGCTCGGAAATGGACACGGCCAATACGCCGCTCACTGCACGGGCGAGCCCAGGTATCTGCGCGATGTCGGTGCTGACGTTGTTGGTCTGAAAGACATTGGGACCACCACGTTCTGCCAGCCACTCTGCAAGTGCACGGACCTCACGCTCCGGAGGCGTCTGGCCGAAAAGATCGCACTCCTCATCCGAGACCACGGCCGCGCCGCAGCCACCAACGAACTTGATAAATGTGTCTGGCAGGGATTTCAGCCCCTTGAATACGCTGTCATGGTCGGCCATCGCTGCCAGCATTTGAACGATATCTTTACGCAGACTCAGCATGCGATGGTTGCGCAGATGGGCTTCTTTGGTTTCCACCTGCAACGACAAAACCCGGCCAAGCAGTTCGCAAGCCGAGCGAGTCTGAAAACTGATCGGATGCGGTGTGAGGTTATGGCAGGAAATCAATCCCCACAGCCGACCATCAACCACGATCGAGATGGACATGGAGGCGCCGGTGCCCATGTTACGCATGTACTGCAAATGCACAGGCGAAACGCTACGCAACGTCGCGTAACTCAGGTCGAGTGGACGCTGGGTTTTCGGGTTGATATCAGGAATGATCACTGACGGGGTGTAATTGGAGTCGGCAATGATCCGAATCCGGTTCAGGCAATACAGCTCGCGTGCCTGAGGCGGAATATCCGATGCCGGGAAGCACAGGCCCAGATAGCCGGGAATGCCTGCGTCAGCCAATTCAGCATTGACCACGCCGTTACCGTCCTCGTCGAAACGGTAAGAGTTCACGCGTCCGAAGCCGGTAATGCGCTTGATAAAACGCACTGAGCGATCACACAGCTCGTCGACGCTTTCTTCTTCACGCATCTGACTGATGAACGAACGGACCAGTGGATACAACCTGCCGTGCGCAGTCACGGTGTCCCCGGCAGGTTCGAACTCGGCAATCAGCACGTCTTCGTTGCGATGCAACATCATCGCCACGGGCTGACCTGCACGGTCACCTTTGAGGAAGGTTACGTCGCCCACGTGGTACGGCTGCGCTTCATCTTCGTCCAGCTCACCTAACTGACCGACCAGAGCTGAACCCCCTTTGACGAGGGAATCGAGATCACAACCCAGCAATTCGGCAGTATCGAGATTCAGCCACTGAGCAATATTCTCGCTGATCTGAACGATCGTCATCGCGGGCTCATCAATAACGATCAGAAACCCTTGTGGCTGAATGCTGCCCGGCGTACGAATAGGCTCACGAGCACAATTATCGATGGCCGCCTGCAGAGATGCGTGATTGTCGATAGCGGTCAAAACTTCCCCCTTTGAAGGCTTTGGAGACAGTAGGCACAGACTCAGGTGATGAGCTGAAGAACGCCGAACTGCATTCGCCCCCAAAAATCCGATGACACAGTATCAAATTATTGATGGCCACACTCTGGCAGTTGAAGTGTTGTCGGACGATTGGGGAGGATTTTTAGGCCAAAATTTCTGATTCGCGTCGTCACTTGCATGAATGGGAGGGGTCAGGTGGCTGGATTTGCTTTATGGAGGGCGCTGCAGCATTTTGAGCCGGCGAATCAAAGGGGATCGCGAAGCTCACCCCTTGCCTTCGCGGATATGCTGTTGTTAGCGCAAGCTGGTTCTTCAGGCGCAGCGGGCGATTATTGCCTGTCTCGTGTCAACCCCATAAATAGCGTGGTGGCAGGAGCATCTTGGCAGCAATAATGGGCCCCACGATCAAGCAGGAATCAACTATGCAAAATACTCGTTTCGACTCAGCCGCTGTCGCATCGACGCTACTGGAAACCTGGCGCAGCGGCGAGTTACTTCCAGCATTGCCTGAAGCGTTCAAGCCCCAGACCCTTGAGCAGGGCTATACGGCGCAAAATGAATTGTTCAAGGCGTCAGGCGGCGTAAGGGCAGGGTGGAAGCTCGGAGTCGGCAGCCCGGCGGCAATGCGCGGTGCTAATTTGTCGCGCCCGCTGGTAGGGCAACTTGAGCAGGCCCGCTGTCATCGCAGCGGCGCGCATCTGCATATGCCGGCGCCCACTCAAGTGACTATCGAGTGTGAGATTGCGTTTGTTCTGGATCGTGATTTACCGCCCCTTGCAGGGCGCAAGATCGAGCCTCAGGACATTCGTTCTACCTGCGTGACCTTCGAAGTGGTGCGTTCACGATTCACCGACCGCAAGACCGTCGGCTGGCCCAGTTTTGTGGCTGACAATGTCGGCTTCGAGGCACTGGTGATTGGCGAGTCAGCCTGCTCGGGGCTGGATGAAAACGTCCTGCGCGAGTTGGCTGAGACGGTAATCGTGCATCTGGATGGCATGCCCAAGGCGAAGGGCCTGTTTGACGAGACGGCGACCAATCCGTTGAACTCGCTGGCTGCGCTCTATCAGCATGCCGCTGAATACGAAATCACGCTGCGGGCAGGAGAGATCATTTCCACCGGCGCTATGTGTCAGCCTTTCGATATTGTCGGTGCGGGCCATGAACTGTCGGTGAGCTATTTCGGCAAAGAGCTGAAGTTTTCACTCTGAGCTTTTCGCAGGGCTATCCGCAGAGACGTCCGCCGACCGCTTTTACGGTCGGCCGGACGCGATCAGTGATCCTGATCGGCAGATTGTGGTGGCGCTCGCTCAGTCACCACCCTTCATGCGCCGCGCAAGCAGGTAAACACCCAGACCAGCCAGCGCAGTGGCTGCGCCGATATAGCCGGTGCTTGTCCATCCCAGCCCTGCGGTGATCGCCATCCCGCCAAACCAGGGGCCTAGCGCATTCGCCAGATTGAATGCGGCGTGGTTGGACGCTGCTGCAAGGCTTGGCGCTTCGTGAGCAATGTCCATCAAACGAATCTGTAGCGGCGCAGCCAATGCCACCATCGTCCCTACCAGGCAGATGCCGAGCATGACTCCCCACACTGAACCCGCTGCCAATGGAAAGAACAGCAACACTGCCATCGACCAGACCAGCAACAGACCCACGGCACGAAACTGCATGCGGTCGAACAGTTTGCCGCCGACGATGTTGCCAATGATGCCGCCCACGCCGAAAGCCGCGAGACCGAATGGAATCCATTGAGGTGTTACGCGGGTGACTTCGAGCATCGTCGGTGCCAGGTAACTGAACACGCAGAACATGCCAGCAAAACCGATGGCACCAATTGCGAGCGCCATCCAGACCTGCGGTTTGGCGAAGGCGCGCAACTCTTTACGCGGATCACTGCGCGGTTCATCACGGCGATCAGGCACGAAGCGCCAAACCAGCGCGATGGTGCAGAGCGCGATCGCCCCGACCAGCGCGAATGCGGATCGCCAGCCAAAAAACTGGCCGAGGAACGTGGCAATCGGGTTGCCCAGCAGCATTGCCAGGGTCAGTCCCATCATCACCCGCGCGACGGCGCCTGCGCGTTTATGGGTGGGCACCATGCTCGAAGCCACCACTGCTGCAATGCCAAAATAAGCGCCATGAGGCAGACCGCTGATGAATCGAAAAGTAATCAGGCTGCTGAACGTCGGGGTAAATGCAGTTGCCAGATTGCCCATGGCATACAGTGCCATGAGCAATAAAAGCAGATGCTTGCGTAGCAACTTGGCCCCCAGGATAGCCAGCAGCGGCGCTCCCACCATCACACCCAGCGCGTAAGCACTGATGGCATGGCCCACCTGAGGTTCGCTCAATTTCAAGTTGCTGGCGATGTCTGGCATCAGCCCCATAATCGCGAATTCGCCAGTACCAATAGCGAAAGCGCCCACAGCCATCGCGGCTTCCATTTTGGCTGCCGAGCGAGCGGGCAGTACATGCCCTGGTGTTTGCTGAATAGACATGCGTCGTCAAAATCTCAAAAGGTCACGAAAAATGCTTGCCGATGTTAACTAACCGTCAGCGGAAGGGTCTAGAACGCCCTTGGGTGCGAGAGTTCAGCGTTTATGCCGGTCTTGAGCCGAATAAAGCGCGATCTGCAGCCCTGAGGCTTGGCATAGTGATATTGGTAACTCTATTCGGCTACAGGTACTAATGCGCAGTTACAGAACCGACCGGGCTTGAAGCGGGCTGCACGATTTGACTAACGAGTTCATCAATCTTTCTGGTGCCTTGGCCAGCGGCCGAGCTGTAGCCTCTGCTGGTATCTTTGTTCGCTCAGGCATTGGGACAGTGAGTGGCGGTGCTACAGGGACCGGGCCAGGGGACGGGCTGGGTGCCTGACCTATCTTTGCTGTGCACCAGGCTGCCTGGCGGCAGGTGGTTTAGGTCGAATGATGTGCATGTTGAGCGCGATGCACTGTACTGAACATTTCAAAACTGAAAGGCACTAAGGCTCTGTCCAGAGGCAGGTTAACGCCTGGTGGAACATGTCACGCATCTCAAACCGGAAAACTTGTCCAGCAGTGTCGGTCTGCAGTCATTGAAGCGCCTCAAGGAATTTAACAGCCATTATGAATAATGCTAACAACCTGACTTTAGTGGCTGCGCCCCCTGGCACGGATTTCCATCGCGGGAGCGGTTCCAATGCGACGTTCGTTGCCTCCAGATGCCTGATACTTGCCGTGTCGCTTGGGCTATCGGCAATAGCTTCGGCCGCACCCCAGCCCCCGTCGTGTGAAACACCAACGGGCGGGATAATGTTCATCACTCAAGACTGCATTGATCCGCAGTTCGACCGGCCGGTAATTGATAGCCGAGAAGATTTGAAAAGTCCTGTTCTGATGCATCGCGTTTCCGGGCACTTCGAAAGTACCGATGTAAAGTTCAGCTTTTTCTTCCCGCCGAAAGCCCAATGGAAGGGGCGTTTCTTCCACAAGGTTTATCCCTTGGGAGACGGTAGCGTTCCCGATCGGGTAATCGAATTTGGTGCCGACAGCGGTGCTTATACCGTGGACACTGTTTCGCCCTCTGGCTATCGAGCCAACGCTGCGGCTGCGAAGTTCTCTAAGAGGGTCGCCGGGGAATATTATGGAGTGTCAGCTTCTCAGATCCACGGCTATATCTATGGTGGCAGCGGCGGGTCTTATCTGACCATCGCTGCGGCTGAGAACTCGTCGGGAGTATGGGAGGGTGCAGTCCCATTCGTCATTGGCGTTCCAACGTCCATTCCCACCAACTTTTTTGTTCGTGCTTTCGCACGTCTTGTACTTGAAGACAAAGCGTCAAGCATTGCCGACGCTATGCGCCCGGGAGGTAGCGCAAATCCTTTCGCGCCGCTTGACGCCACGCAGGCTTCGGTTCTTGCGGAGGTCACGGCAATGGGGGTACCCCTGCGCGGTTGGGATAATTACGCGTACATCCTGGGGCTCAACGACCCGCAGGGGTTACTGGGGTTTGCTAGTTCGGTCAAGGGTATTGATCCCGGTTATGCAGATGACTTCTGGAATAAACCTGGTTACCTCGGTACCGAGCAATCCACTCTGGGCAATCTGGTGCGAAGGGCGAAAATTGATCGCGTCGTGTCGGTTCAAAGGATAGATCGTGACTCAGCGGGTAAGCCATTACGCTTGCATGTGGCCGGGCTGTCGCACGTCAAAAACAGCGCTTGGTTGGACTTCACTCTCGAAGAGGCGGAAGGGGGCAATCGACAATTGCTTGGGTCGCTGGATGCCGAGCACGGAGTCATTACGCTGTCCGCGCAAAATCAAGCCGATACCCTTAACACGCTGAGAAATGGAACCCGGGTTCGTGTCGATAATCGCTGGGCCATTGCGTTGACCTCCTACCATCGGCATCAGGTTCCGGCGTCTGGTGGATTTTCTGTGTGGGACCAATTCCGTGACGCAAACGGCTCACCGCGCTACCCGCAACGCCCTAAAGAAGTAGGCCCGATAATTAGCGCAGGAGTCAGCGGAGGCGGTAGCTTCACCGGCAAAATAAACAGCAAGATGATAATCATAGCCAACGCACTGGATGTCGATGCCTACCCTTGGGACGCGCAATGGTATGGCCAGCGATTGAAGGCAGGAGAGGGTGATCAGTACGACGCGAAGGTGCGCATCTGGTTAAACGACAATGCAGACCATCTGGATGGCAGCGTGGTCGCCTCGGGCGCGGCTGACAATCAGTTTGTGAGGCTCATCGATTACAACGGCATCCTCGAACAGGCCGTCAGGGACGTAAGTACCTGGGTGGAAAATGGTATAGCGCCGCCTCGCTCCACTCGGTATGCGCTCGATAACGGCCAGGTCTCATTACCCGCAGACGCGTCAGCAAGGCAGGGTATCCAGCCTGTTGTGAAGCTCACGTCCAGGAGCGGTGAGAGAATCCTTGCCAAAGTCGGGGAGCCGGTCACGCTGCTGGGTGACATTGCCGTCCCGGCATCTGCGGGCAAAATTGTGAAAACAGAATGGAGCCAGACAGGCAACGACGATTTTCTGGACGCTCCACTTCCTCACCAGCCGTCACAAACGCTCGCGGTACATAAGACACTCATTTACTCGGAACCTGGCACCTACTATCCCGTGCTCCGCGCTACCGCCCAGCGTGAGGGCAGCGCCACGACGGAGTTTGCTCGAGTTGGAAATCTGGCAAGAGTGCGAGTAATAGTGGAATAGCAAATACGGTCGCATGCCGATGTCAGCGATTCATTCTGACAGGCTGACCTGAGCCGCCTCGTCGAACTTCAAGCGGGAAGCTTCAACCTCGGGCAATTTATCCAGCGTCCATTTATGCAATTCGCGAAATGGCTGCTGCAGTGTCTGACCAAGTTGGGTGATCTCATACTGGACTGCCACGGGCGAGAACGAGATGACCTGGCGCGAGACCAGACCATTTCGTTCCAGTCGCCTCAGGCACTGTGTCAGTGCCTTCTGAGTGACGCCCTCAAGGCGGCGTCTGATGGCGTTAAAGCGATGCGGCCCATCATCAAGCACTGCCAGAACCATCATCGACCACTTATCTGCGATCTGGTCAAACAGCGCCCGGCTGGGACAGTCTGACGAAAAACATTGCGGCTTTAATTCCAGCATCGAAGTTTCCTCGCGTATACCTAGGCTACTCTAGGTGCCTAATTGACATTTAGTTTACAAAATATACTTATATGGGCTCCGAAAGCAAATGGAGTCCTTCCAATGGCAAACCCTGATACCAGCATTTTATTTCGTCCTTTTTCCCTCCGGTCGCTTGAACTGAAAAACCGGATTGTCATGGCGCCAATGACCAGGCAATTTTCTCCCGAAGGCATTCCTGGTGAAGGGAGCGCCGCCTATTATCGGCGGCGTGCCGAAGGGCGGGCCGGTTTGATCTTGTCAGAAGGCACTGTCATTGATCGTCCTGCTTCACGTAACGGCCCCGGCATTCCTTTTTTCCACGGTGAAGCAGCGCTGGCAGGCTGGAAGAAGGTGATCGATTCTGTCCACAGCGCGGGTGGCCGTATGGGGCCGCAACTGTGGCACACCGGTGCAGTGCGTGATGTGAGCGGCTGGGAGCCTGATGCGCCTGTTGAAAGCCCATCCGGCCTCGATTCGCCAAACAACCCGCGCGGTGTGGCCATGAGCGAGGAGGATATTGCAGACGCAGTCGCAGCGTTCGCCAGCGCCGCGGCGGACGCCAAGCGCCTGGGTTTCGACACGGTCGAGATTCATGGCGCTCATGGCTACCTGATCGATCAGTTTTTCTGGGCCGGTACCAACCAGCGCACTGATCGTTACGGCGGACTGACAATCAAAGAGCGCTCGCGCTTTGCCACTGAGATCGTGTCTGCAGTTCGTCATGCAGTCGGGCCCGAGTTCCCCATCATCATGCGCGTTAGCCAGTGGAAGCAGCAGGACTTTGGAGTGCGCCTTGCCGAGACCCCGGCTTTGATGGAGCAGTGGTTGTTACCTTTGGTTCAGGCGGGTGTTGATGTTCTGCATTGTTCGCAGCGACGCTTCTGGGACCCCGAGTTTCCCGAGATCGACGGTGCGAACGGTCTTAACTGCGCGGGCTGGGCCAAGAAGGTGACTGGAGCCACAACCATTAGCGTCGGCTCGGTTGGGCTGGATAATGATGTGACTCATGCTTTCGCTGGTGAGGGTTCAGCTCCTGCGAGTCTGGAGCGTCTCGTCGAGCGCATGGAACGTGAGGAGTTTGATCTGATCGCTGTAGGCCGTGTTCTGCTGAGTGACAAGGACTGGGTCGCCAAAGTGGAAAAAGGCGATTACGCAGATCTGAAGGGTTTCAATCCGGCATCTTTAGCGGAATTGGTCTGAGCCTTTGCGCCTGGGTGGCAGTGTGATGCCGCCCAGCATTTAGCCTGAAGGAATGAGAGGGCGAGTCTCTGTCTGCGCACTTGAGTCGTAATCGGATGTTGATCGCAGCTTGCGCTTTTTCAACGACCGCAAGAAACATGAATTTTATTCCTGCCCTAGCATTGATCGGGTCAGGTCGCTTTCCTTTCGCTCAGAATGGCGACCACCGACAACTCGCCTTGTCGACGCTGAGTCCACCTTCCACCGGTCGGATGATTTCGACCCTGGGGGTGGGCGCGACGTTTTACCGATCAATCGCCTATGGGTCGTACCCATTGATCACAAACTACTGTGGCGCTAGCTCCCGGAGGTAATGGTCCGTCGGTGCGTAGATCGAGTAACGCTCACATGGCGTCACCCATCGAAATTTCCTGCATATAAGATTGACCGCGCGCGGCCAAGACTGTTAACTGTATATTCATACAGTCATTCGTCGCAAGGTCATTATCATGAGTATTACAATCCTTGGCCCGATATCAGAGGGGGGCGAGAAGCTCCCGCTTTATTCCTCCCAGATATCTGCGGGCTTCCCGTCACCGGCTGCAGATCATCTCTCACTCGGCGAACTGTTCGATGTACGCGAGCCGCACGTCTACCTGGTGAAAGTCGAGAGCGATAGCATGCAAGGCGCGGGGATCTATTCTGGCGATCTGGTAATCGTCGACCGCAGTCTTTACGCAGAGCACGGCGACATAGTCATCGCCGCGCTTAATTCCGAGCCAGTCTGCAAGCGACTGCACATGCGTGAGAATACGTGCATGCTCACCTCCGAAAACAGCAAGTACCCGCCACGTCACGTGATGGAATGCGACGACCTGGTGATCTGGGGAGTCGTGAAGTACAGCGTGCGCGATCATGATGTGATGCGCGGATGATGATCCTCAAATATCGCTCTAAATCCAATATGCCGACTCAGTCCATAAATACGAGAGGGTTCAGTGATGGGCAATGCCCTTGTTCCGGAATTTTCTGTTTCTGATTGGCGTGGTTCAAAGCGTTTTTACTGCGACATCCTCGGTTTCACGTTTGTATGAGCGTCCCGAGGAGGGATTCTGCTATCAAGCTGATCATTACCCGTTTGGGAAGGGGCTGAATGTGCAGATTAGAGATTTCTTACCTTGGCTAGTATTGGACTGGTTGCTCGTGCGGTGATACCGCAAAAGTGCCCCTCCAGACTGATCAGAGAGTGATCATCGATAGCAGGTCTCGCCAGCAAGGAGTTAGCTTGGTGTGCCTTCGACATAAGTTAAACCTTTCGAATTCATACATCCTCCTATGGTCGGACTCAAAGGGTTCGCACCGAACCCTTCCCCATTTGGATTCCATGTATAAAGGATAATGTCATGGCTTCAACCGACAGCAAGGCTAGTATCAATTACACCGTGCGAACTGGTCCGGGTACTGTGCAGGTCGACCCTTCCACAGGAGACGATTCAAACTGGAGCATCATCCTCCAGCCCGACGGTAAAATTCTGGTCGGAGGTGAAAGCTTCCAGACCGCCATTGGCTATCCAGGTTCGCCGGGCGATGAAAGCTACGGCACACGAGGCAGTTATACGGCGGTGCGGCTCAATACGGATGGCAGCCTGGACACCAGCTTTAGCGCGGACGGCATCGCCCTCGTGCCCGCCAACCTGGACCCGGAGGATGACGCTTACTACGTGATGGCGGTGCAGGCTGACGGCAAAGTGCTGTCGGCGCAGCCGGGGCTGGGCGGTTTGAAAGTAGAGCGCTTCAATGTGGACGGCACCCTGGATACCAATTTTGGCAATAACGGTGCCGCGGGCCTGGACATCCCCTTTGGAACCGATGGGATGGCCATTTATGCCACGCCAGATGGGTCGGTGTATGTGAGCCTTCGCGGCACGTCGCAGGCAGTAGTGTTCAAGCTGGACAGCAGCGGTAACCCGGCCGAGGACTTCGGTGATAATGGCGCCCTTATCCTCAATCCGACCGGGTACTACGGCACGGGTAATATCGCGACCGTCGTTCAGTCCGACGGCAGCGTATTGCTGGGCAGCTGGTTATATGTGGGCAGCCAAGGCCCCCACGACCCTGGCGACCCGGTTTACGCCATTCAGCGACTCGCAGCCAATGGTGACCTGGATACTCGGTTTGGCGAGGACGGCGTGGTGTACTTCGACACTGCGTTGGGTCTGGACTATCGCTCTGCGATAACCGTGCAAACCGATGGCAAGATCATCGTGGCCGGTGAAAGTAATGACAATACCGCTTTCAACGTATTGCGGCTCAATGCGGATGGTTCTTTCGACACCACGTTCAGCGACGACGGCAAGCTCACGATCAACGTCCCACTGGGTGCTTCGAACTACGCTCATTCGGTCGTCGTCCAGCCCGATGGCAAAATTCTCATCGCTGGAGACGTAATCACCCGTCTGAATGCCGATGGCAGCCTGGACACTACCTTCGGCAGCCAGGACGGTAAATTCCATGTGGATGGTTCCAGCGACGCCAATATCCTGCTGGGCAATGACACCGCCGAGATCATCCGTGGTCTGGGCGGTGACGATGTGTTGCAAGGCGGCGCTGGCCGCGATGTGCTCACAGGAGGCGCGGGCGCAGATATCTTTCGCTTCACCGAGATCAGCGACAGCTACCGCACCGCGACTGAAACCGGCAGTGACCGGATTCTCGACTTCGATGCCTCACAGGACTTTGTAGAGCTGATTTCGCTGGGCTTCACTGGCATTGGCGATGGCCACAACGGTACGCTGGCCATCCAGACTAACGCCGAAGGCACCCGCACCTACCTGAAAAGCTTCGATGCCGACTCCAACGGACAGCGCTTTGAACTCGCGTTCGACGGCAACCTGGCAGGGCAGTTGAACAGCACTAATCTGGTGTTCACGGCCCCTACTGTCGAAGGCACAGCAGGCCGGGATGTCATCACCGGTACGGCCATGTCGGAAGTCATCTACGGCCTGGATGGCAACGATCGTATCGATGGCGGCAGAGGGTCCGATATCATCATTGGCGGCGCAGGCGCTGACCAGTTAACCGGTGGCGACGACGCGAACAAGACTTATGGCCTTAACGGCAATGACGCTGACGTGTTTCGCTACACCGCCACCACCGATAGCTACCGTACCGACAGCCAGAGCGTCGTCGACCTGATCATCCGGTTTGCCGACAACAACGACAAGATCGACGTCTCGGCGCTGGGCTACACAGGCTTTGGTGACGGTACCGGCACGACACTTAAGGTGGCCTACAACAAGGACCTGGACCGTACCTATCTTAAGGATGTGGAAGCTGATGCCATGGGCCATCGCTTCGAGATTGGCCTTGCCGGCGACTGGAGCCAGGACCTGCGCGAAAACGATATGATTTTTGCACCAGAGACAGAAGTGACTTTAGTGGGTGTGGTCAGCGCTACGCCTCATTTAGCAGATATATCGTAACAATCCGCACCACAAAGGCCCTGTTGCATGCCTAAGTGCAACAGGGCCCGGTGCGTCATCAATCGGCACGTCGATCCCAGCCGCCTTGGCATAACTGTCCACGGCACCAAAGATGCCGTTCCAGAAATGCCGGCTACCGTTAGCCGGTTCGGCAGAAAGCGCAGCGTGCCGTCTGGTAGCTGTTCGGGCGTAGTAGTCATGACCATGCTCCCGCGCTTAGAGAATGCCGGCGGTTTTGGTCAGCAGCCAGATGGTCAGAACCAAGAGCAGGGCACTAATAGTGCAGGTAAGCCCGAACTGGCCCCAAGTCCTCTTACTACTTTGCACTTCAGCAAACAATATGCGTGGTAAGCGACACCGAAAAATGCAGCCGCTGAAATCAGCAGCCCGATCAGAGCGGCGCCTTCGAAGGCATAGTTCTGCATCGTCTGGATGATGTTCGTCCCTTCGCCTCGGCTCGGCGCCACTATCTCATGTAACGCTGCATGAGCAGCCGATGACATCAGAGCAGTTGCACATAGCCAGGCATGGATGAGTTTTCGAATTAGGTAGTTGCGCATGTGATTACCTCCCTGGGCATGGTTGTGAATCTGAATCAGTGCAAAAGCAGATAACCGAGCAGCACGTAGAGCATCGTCATCTTCAGCGCCAACGTGCCGAACTGCTCGTTGCTGAGCTTCCCCTTGCTCCAGCCGCGATACCCACTGCCAAGCGCCCACACCGAAAACACCAGAATCAGCATCAGCGCGAACCCGACAAACAGCGTCATCGTGTCCTGCGCGGCAAACCCACCTCCGGCTTGAAATGCGCTTGATTGTTCGGGCGTCATGCTCATGGCTTGTGCCCTGCCTCGCGCAGGTAGTGGCCCGTCAGCTCAGGCGGTTGACGTGGCTGTGCGCGGGCAGGGGATTGGTAGGCCTTGATGCCTTGGCGGATTAGCTCGATCTCTTCAGTGAGTCGCGGGTAGTCGACGGTGTAGCGGCTGCCGTCTTCCGCGGGGAGTGACTCGCTGGAGCGGGTGATGCGGTCGATGGTGTCTAGTTGGCGGAGGATGAGGTTTAGGTTGGTTTGTTCGGTTACGGAGGAGTCAGCGAGGGTATTTAAGGCGCAGAGGAATAGGGCTAGGGCCAGGATGAATGGGGTTCGGTGTTGATGGGGAAGGGCTGGCATTTACTCGGTCCTTGGCTGTTGCTAGGTCCGGCGAGTTTGCCAAGGAGATGGGAGAGCTAGCATCGGGAAAACTAAATCGCTGTACTCTTGTTTGGTGCAACTGGCTCTAGCTCTGATTAGCCGATCTTGCAGAGCGTAAGCGTAGGTTGAACGTGAGCGCGCTCATATGAGTAGACATTTTTCCATCGTCCTGATAGAAATGAGTCTTATCCGCATTGGGTATTACTCATTGCTTTGTCGCTCTTATGGAAATTATGAAATGGATGTCATCAAAAAAGCTTGCGGTGGTTGCCCATGCTGGTGAGTTTCAGCGTATTTAGGAAGCTTATCGGGTTTCCCGCATGCAATTTACGAAAACATATCCCTATGTTCCGACCTGTTTGCAGTTTTCAGAACTTAGGGGGAATAAGTTCTGCAGGGATAGATTCGCTCAGATAGCGCAAGGAATTAAAAATCCCGCTTGAAAGCTGAATTTTCTTTGATTTCTAAAATTTAATTGTGGTATGGGGCGCCCCACTAGCCAGCAAGACATCAGAACCGTTCGTCGTTACCTAGAGCGTCAATGACATGATAAAAAACTTCTTCATCCCCTATAATGTTGGTCTGACATTTGATGGCAAAGAGTACGATCTCCATAACGATTTCGATATGACGCGGATTGAGATGAACTTTGAGAGTCGAAGCTTCGCTATAAGGTTTCAGAAAGGCAAGAGAGAAACTGATGAGGCGTCAATAATTTTGAATTTTCTTTTGGTTGAATCGATTTTTATATCTCCTAGGATCTTAAGTTTAACAGAATTGACTGTGGTCGAACTGGGCTACTAAAATCCAGATGATTTTGATCACGAGTGGTTAATTAGTGAGGCAAAGTCTCGCCCTGGAGACCATTTCTTTATTGCTTTCAATGATGGCGAGTACATTAGAGTCTCTTGCAAGTCAATTGTCGTTTCTTTGAGTTAGTCGTCAGGTGGTATGCACCGTGCCTTGAGCTAAGACTGAATCTTATTGTTCGATTAAATTTTTAACATAAGGATTTTACCTCTTTGGAGGCGTATTCTTAGCCGGAACTGGGTACACATATGACGTGTCCGGCAGCCCGTTGGCCGCGACTGACGCGGCCGGAAATCTGTTGTGGAAGGAAAACTACAAACCCGATGGTGAGAAGCTCAATCAGGCGGCCCCGAGCACTAGCAACAAGATCGGTTTCCACGGCAAGGCGTTTGATGATGACACCGGTCTATCCTACATGGGGGCGCGTTACTATGATCCGGTGCTGGGCCGGTTCATGGGCATAGACCCGGTCGATTTCCAGGAAGACAATCTACACAGCTTTAACCGCTACACCTGCCAACAATAACCCTTACAAATATGTCGATCCGGATGGCAAAGACGCGCTTGAGATTTCGGCGATGTTCACCTTGGCAGTGGCCATGTTGGTATCGGTTTTTGTCACTTCGCTCACGGGCGGCGGGAACAAGGACGGAGGAGGCGAAGCTGGTGCCTTGGGAGCTGGTAATTATTCGGGTGCTGCGATTGACCCAACTACGCAAATTAGCGGAGGTATGACCTATAGTGATGATGCAAACAGTAAGTCGCCTCTTTTAGCTGCCCCTCCATCCGACGCAAAAGATCCTGCGGGAGCGAAAGCGTCAGGAAAGCCAGGTGAGGCTGAGGGTTTCAAGGACCAAAGGTGGAGAGAATTGGGTACCCAATCCCAATCTAGGGATGGGGGGAGGAAAAAACGGTTGGCTTGACGATAAAGGTAATGTGTGGGTGCCTACTGGGCAGGGAGGCAAAACTCATGGCGGGCCTCATTGGGATGTGCAAAAACCTGGTGGGGGATATGAAAACATTAGGCCGGTGAAGAAATAATGAAAAATATTCAAATTATTGATGGCGCATCAAATTGTGTTTACGACATTTTTTCAGCGACTGATGAAGAGTTCTCACTTATTTTCCCCAAAGGTACAGATATCGCATTTATAGATGAGATATACGATCGCGAAAATAACGAATTATTGGATGCCGCTTTCAATAATATCTG
The DNA here is from genome assembly GCF_040224095.2 of Pseudomonas caspiana. Lineage (NCBI taxonomy): Bacteria > Pseudomonadati > Pseudomonadota > Gammaproteobacteria > Pseudomonadales > Pseudomonadaceae > Pseudomonas > Pseudomonas caspiana. Next base: position 2,547,927 of record NZ_CP167995.1, read on the forward strand.
GTCGCGCAGAGTTGATAAATTTCAAGTTGCAGGGATTCATGGGACAATTTTTTATGAACTTGAAGAAAAGAAGATCTATTATCCTACTCGTCGTGACTTGGAAGCCGTGAGCTTCAATGGGACACCTTTGAGGTAAGCCGTGTGGGTACTCAATGGCTCAGTAGCCGAGCGTACCCAACACCAAGGGTGTATGGCTGTTAACTATGGAGAGAATTGGTTCCTTAGCGTCCGAACTGATGTGGGTTCGGGTCATTGGACTCAATTCATTTTTCAGTCGCGAAAAGGAGGGGACGCTGACCAGGTTTTTGAGGGGTATAAGAGTACCCACTTAATGAGGTGATCCTGATCATGAGTATATGGCTGCTTGGGGAGCTGTATTAGTTATCTGGTGTGAGCTCAATATGAATTTATCTTTACATCCCGTTCCACGTTGGGTATTTGCTCGGCATCCCCCATTTGGCCTGACGGAAGGATTAGAAAATGAGTGAAGCAGAATCTGGTCTGAAATTTGACATATTACTCGACCGTGTATTAGAGCACTGGCCTGAGTCTATCGATGTAGCTCAACTGAACGTGGAAGAGGATCGTCATGACTTGTACATTGTCTCGGGCTTGGGGCGAATAGGCGATTCGATTGTTGAGGAGTTAGAAGGCAGCACTGATGCCGTACTGTTGATCGACCTGTGTGATGCACTGACATCAACTATCCGTTCTGCTGCGTTATTTTTTATGGAAGTAAAGCCTGCATCGCTGCGAGCCAGTACAGTTCGACGGAACTTTGAGGATCGCCTGCGTCGAGCGGCGACCAATCCTGACCTTGGATGGGCGGAGGAAGATGTGCTGCTAATAAATCGCTATTTTGCAGTGAACCCTAAATAGTCTGCTTTCAAATCGCTTGGTGTACGACCCAATCATTTGCTAAGGCGGATAGGTGGGTCATCGAGTCGGACTTACAAATACTTCTTAAAACTCCCCACCGTAACACTCACCGCCAACCCCAACCCCAACGCCGCCGCACACGGCAGCAGCACAAAAACCGGACTCAAACTCACCGGCAAAGCCAAATAAATAACCCACGGCGCAACTGCCAACGGCACGATCATCATCTTCGCCCGGTGATAGATGAACCCCGACTCCCGACCAGCGCCAAACCGTCGCAGATCCCTGCGCACGAGCCCGTCGACCACACCTGTAAACGCAGCCATCCAAGAACTTCGGGATTCCGGCCTTCAACTTAAGGACGGTGTCATTGATTTTACACAGGCAGTCATACATCAGCGTGGAAAAGTAGTGGAAGGAATCTATGAGGGAGTTTTTGTTCTTCCCGACATTCTCGTGAACGATTTTTATGAAACTGGCACCGCCATAGGTGAAGGCGCTGCGGTTGCGTTGAATCCAGAACTGACGGACAACCTGAATGCGATTTACGGTGTCGATGTCGAAGCGTGGCAGCGAGCACTTCTCTTCACCCGTACCACCATGGCCATTACTGGGGCTGGCGCTGTTGGAAAAACAGGCGCAGGTGTGGCTGATGCAGTCGCCGAAGCGGTTAGTAAAAAACTTGATAATATACTCGCGTCTGCTGGCAAGAAAGGCGGTGTGGGCAGCGAGCTCCCAGATCGCCCAGTAGTTTTAGCCGCTGCATCGCAAGCTGCATTTCTGCGGCTGACGAAATTGGCTCGTTCATCCCGAAAGATAAACATTTGCTTGGGGGAGGGTCCCAGTCAAAAGCTAAATTCAATACCGGCGACGTTGACGAGGTACGGTCACTCATACAGGAAGCACTGCGTTCTCCTGATGCTGTATTCCTCCCAAACCCCAATATAGAAGGTACATTTCGGGTAGTAACTGACCTCGGGCGACCTCTCGGGGGCAAAGGGCAAACAACCATTCGTGTTGTGGTTGGGAGCGATGGTAAAGTAATAAATGCCTTTCCGGTAAATGAGAAATGAGCAAATGAAAATAAATTTCAAGATTTTGTCATTTCCTACTCGGCTAGATGGGAGAAGTATATTTGTTGGGACTGAAGGGGAAGTTTCATTCTCTCATGATGGGGCTGATATTTTGGTTGTGGAGAACTGCTTGCTGGTCGAGCTGGCAGTGTTTTTTGCTCGGTGGTTACGGGCTATTGAACACGGCAGTATAGAAGATTTTTATTATGTATCCATGGATGAGGAAGAGGAGCCGATATTTGCAATGTCATACGACGTTGATTCTAGTTTTTATCAGGTGCGGTCCTGCTGGCTAGAAACATCTGTGGACTATCGAGTTTCTGTTGGTAGCGCTGCTCGTGGCGCTAAAGATTATTTGGAGGAATTGCAGTCGAGAGTTCTTGCTGAGTATAGGGTTGATGTTCTGGCTGTGGTAAATGATCTTGCCGATTTTGAAGGGTAATCTGACGTCACGAGGTGGTTGAGTTTCATATAAAATCTCAGCTTTCATAATTGATGCCTAGGCGTACTTAGGGAGTAGGTAACTATAGAATTTGATGTGGATTTGATGTGGATTTGATGGGGGCTGATTTTTCGAATGATATAAAAAACTTAAGGATTTTTGACGGTAAGACACCTATTATTCGTCATTCTACTTTCGCTCCTATTTGGTTGTGCAAGTAACTCCGTGGCCAGCTACCAACAACAGCTTAGATCATCCATCACACCTGTCGCACACTCGTTTGGAGAAGCTTTTCAGCAGGCCTCCTCGATTCCTCTGCCAGTTAGCCGTGGCCTTTTTCCCGTGCGGTGGGAGATCGGCGCAACGGACCCGCGAATCGAAATTGGGCAAACGCCCGCTAATTATCTGGTTTTCGACTTCCAGCTTCGCAAGGGGCAGGCCTATGTCATCAACGTCCATTCGATGTGCAACAACATGTGTTTCGGTTTCTCAAAGACGGTGTTGAAGCCCCGAGTAGCGGTGGTCGACGCGCAGGGTAGCGTTGTTGCTGATCACCTGCCGGGACGTAATCCATTGACGATTGAGTGGTCCGGCGTTGTGCAAGCAGATGGCAGGTATTTTTTGATTGTTGCTGCGGATAATCAGAGCCTACCAGTCCCACCAATGCCGACAAGCCGACAGACAACCAAAGCTCATCGGCAGTCATCCCCAGCACGATCACCGGTTGCCGGTTGAGCCTATTGGGAAGAAAGTGCAGCGTGCCGTCCGGCAACTGCTCAGACAGAGTAGTCATCACCGAACTCCCAGGGCCTTAAAGAATGCCGGCGGCTTTGGTCAACAGCCAAATAGTTAGCACTAGGAGCAGGGCACCTACCGTGCAGGTAAGTCCGAACTGCCCCCAGGTCTTCTTGCCACTTTGCACTTCCGCAAAGGTGCCGTATGCGTGGTAAGCGACACCGCAAAATGCTGCAGCGGAAATCAACAGCCCGATCAGCGCGGCGCCATCGAAGGCATAGTTCTGCATCGTCTGGATGATGTTCGTCCCTTCGCCTCGGCTCGGCGCCTCCATCTCAGGTAACGCTGCATGAGCAAGCGATGACGTCAGAGCAGTTGCCCACAACCAGGCATGTATGAGTTTTTGAGTTAAGTGATTGCGCATGTGATTGCCTCCCTGGGCATAGTTGTGAATCTGAATTAGTGCAAAAGCAGATAACCGAGCAGCACGTAGAGCATCGTCATCTTCAGCGCCAACGTGCCGAACTGCTCGTTGCTGAGCTTCCCCTTGCTCCAGCCGCGATACCCACTGCCAAGCGCCCACACCGAAAACACCAGAATCAGCATCAGCGCGAACCCGACAAACAGCGTCATCGTGTCCTGCGCGGCAAACCCACCTCCGGCTTGAAATGCGCTTGATTGTTCGGGCGTCATGCTCATGGCGTGTCGATTGCCTCTCGCAGGTAGTGCCCTGTCAACTCAGTTGGATGACGTGGCTGTGCGCGGGCAGGGGATTGGTAGGCTTTGATGCCTTGGCGGATTAGCTCGATTTCTGCGCTGAGTCGCGGGTAGTCGAAGGTGTAGCGGCCGTCCTCGGTTGGGAGGGACTCGCTGGAGCGGGTGATGCGGTCGATGGAGTCTAGTTGGCGGAGGATGAGGTTTAGGTTGGTTGCCTCTTCAATCGACGTGTTAGCGTGGATGTTAGCGCCCCAGACTAGCAGGGCTAGAACTAAGAAAAATCTGGCTCTGTACTGCTCTATCCATGCGCTCATAAGGGCGATCCTTGTAGTTGCGGATGGAGCAAGCTTGCCAAGGAGCCGGTGGAAGGGCTTCAATAAAACTGGAATGGGGGCCAAGTGATTTCATACAAAGTGGCTTTAAATCACGCGGCCAGTTGCTTGATTAATGAAAAGGCGATATCCAGCTAAGCGGGCGGGGGGGGGGCATATGGTGCTGGAAAAGAGTAAATATTCGAAGGCCTCCAAAGCTTCACGCACGATAACGGACGAAAATCATCGGAGCAGAACATGAGCGATTTGTTTTCGGAGTATATGAAGACTGGAAAACGTTTTTTTGATCAGAGGTTGCCGTTTTGGTGTTCAGACTTCTCGAGACCTACTGATCAACTCTTTGGCGAGTACCTGATAAGAAATGGGCTCAAGGTTCAATATTTTATTATGGAAGAGTGGGATCAAGTATATGTGCCAGTCGACTGTGATCTGGAGGTGGTAAAAGCGACCGCGGTCAGGCGTCGACTCCTTAGAGAGCGGGGAGTGTCAGAAGCGCTATGGCCTGTTTTACTCTGAAAAAAGCCGCATTTGCAGGGGGCTGAGCCGCCATGTGACTACCGCCGCCAGTGAGGGATAAAGAATTTGGGGGTTTAGTTGAATCGTTTTGGTGGCTATAAGGCGCTGGGATTTTACTGGGATACTTACCCTCAGTCGCATGGCATATTGAGTCCGTGCGTTAATGCTGAGAAGACCGAAATGCAATGCGCGCTGGACTGATATTCCAAGGTGTAGAGGAGAGTGATGTCGAAAATGTGAACAGCATTGTTGAGGGTTTTGTGTTTTTTAAAGATTTATCTACAGATAATTATGCAGCTATCCCTCATGAAGAATAGAAGGCGCGCGCGATATAGTATTCGAAATGTTTCTCATTTTGGAAGGGGGTGATGTGTTCAATTTTGTCTATTTTGAGGATTTTTAAGTGTGTAATGTCTTGCGTGTGAGTTCCAGTTTGGGCTAGAAAAAATAAAGTCCTGCCGGCGGCAGGCCTTTATTTGTTGAGCAGACAAACTGATATCCAAAATACAGGTATTTGGGGTTATTGTTCCCCCGACGTCTTCAGCCAATCGCTACCGACTTCGTTGCGCTCAGCTTCCCAATTGTGCGGAAGATCTGAAATTTCATTTAGCGTTGGGTCAATATCAAGCAAAACCCCAATGCTAATATGGTATGGCTCCAACGGATCATTATGATCAGCCCCCCCACACAAAAACTGCCAATCCCCGTCCTCCCTTACTACCAATAAAACGGGTCTTTCGCGGCGGAATATGTGCCCACAGCAATATACGCCCAATCGCGAGTTTTCGAATTTTGAATCTCCCATCTTATTCTCCTTATCTATATCCCGGTGGCAGCCATTGCGGGCCGAAGTCTTTTGCGCCTTTTGATGCATTGCACGTACGGCATGAGTTTGCACCATTTGCATCGTTAGTTTTTCCGCCCTTAGACCATGCGTCAATGTGGTCCGTTTGTGCAGAGTTCGGTCGACCGGGCGTATTGGTTGTTTTTACTCCACAATACTCACAAGTCGGATCACCATCTGCATCCTTCGATCTATCTTGAGCGCGCTTAGGCTTCCACGGCAAGGCCTTTGATGATGACACCGGTCTATCCTACGTGGGGGCGCGTTACTATGATCCGGTGCTCGGCCGATTCATGGGCATAGATCCACTGGATTTCCGGGAAGACAACCTGCACAGCTTCAACCGCTATGCGTACGCCAACAATAACCCGTACAAGTATGTTGATCCGGATGGCAAGGATGCGCTTGAGATTTCGGCGATGTTCACCTTGGCAATGGCCATGTTGGTATCGGTTTTTGTCACTTCGCTCACGGGCGGCGGGAACAAGGACGGCGGGGATGACGGCGCCTTGGGGGCAGGTAATCCAGGCAGCAATATCGATAGCTCTTCGAATTGGAATAGTGGAACGATATTTAACCAAAATTCCGAAAATGATTCCGGAGCTGAAGACAAAGGTACGAAGGCGAGAGATGATGAGGCTAAAGAGTCGTCCCGGTCGGGCAGGAGTAAAGATGTCCCTAACCGTGGCGAGCCTGGTGAAGTTAGAGAGGGCACGCGACGAACTCGCGAGTATGGGGCAGACGGCAAACCGATAAGAGACTATGACAAGCCGCACCAAGGCTATGATAGGCCGCATGTCCATGAATGGCCGGGTGGAGTTAGGGAGCACCCAGGTCGTGATTATTCGCCATTGCCAAGGAAGTGAGAAGATTTATGAGTAACTGGGATTCTTTAACTGAGGCTACGATCGACGGCATCCGTCTTGATCCGATAAAAAAAGAGCTTCGAATCGAAGTCACGTGTGTATTCTTGGGGGAAGAGCGTAAACAGCTCGTTGCGAAAGGGGTAGAGGACGTCCTGCTCACCGAGATGCGAATGTCCAATATAATTGATCGGATCACCCGACTTGAGGTCGGTGGCGATAATTGCAAGGAAGTATCGGCTGCGAGAAGTTTATTTTTCATGATGAGAGGACGGGAGCCAAGCGAAGCTGATTTACAGTGGCCAGAACTTGAAAAAAAGCTGGCTCAAGTCCGTAATGGAACTCTAACTCTAATTGAACTGGAGCCGGTATATGGAGCGTCCATAACAATTTTGGCAGAAAATATTTATTTGGAATAAGTCTTGGCCTTTCAGGCTTTCCGAATTCGCCTTTCTACTCAACTTCTGAGTGGAAAGGCCTTAATGGTGACCAGTTTGAAGTTCTGCCTTAGAGATACTTCTTAAAACTCCCCACCGTAACACTCACCACCAACCCCAACGCCGCCGCACACGGCAGCAGCACCAAAACCGGACTCAAACTAACCGGCAACGCCAAATAAATGATCCAAGGCGCAACCGCCAACGGCACGATCATCATCTTCGCCCGATGATAGACAAACCCTGACTCCCGCCCAGCACCAAACCGCCTCAGATCCCTGCGCACGAGTCCATCAACCACACCTGTAAACGCAGCCATCAAGAACAGCTGCGTGGTCAGCGCGAGGATAATCAGCCGGGTCAGAAAAGTGAGGGCGGTGTACATCGCCGCCAATCCGTAATCCTCTACGTAGACGTACATCACAACCAGCGCCCGGGTCATGCCCTCGCCTTGGTCGCCATTAAGGCGCGACTGCGCGGCGGAGTGGTTGATCCAGTCGACGAAGCCAGTCTTTTCGAACGTCCAGACGTAAGCCGTGTTAACTAGATCCTTTGCCGTTCGCCCTGGTTGGTCGATCAGCAGGCTCCGAGAATATTCATCAGACAGCCACTGTAGTTCACTGTTAAGCATGCCTTGGGCGTGGTGCCAGCCTTCTTCAGGCCAGTAGAAATAGAGTCCGATCCACTCCATGAAGATGCTGATCAGCAGCGAGCCGAGCATGATGCCGATGAAGGCGAAGGGCAGGGACAGTGTCCGGGCGATCATGCCCTTTTCACGTACTTGCTGATGCTGGGTCTGTGCGCTTTGGGACGCTGTGGCCATGTGCGTTGCTCGGTTGGGTGATCAGGTAGGGGCATCACAGTCGGCTCGGGATCAACGGGGCCGTCTAGCAGATCGGCGGGTAGGTCGTCCTGTAGTCCACGAGTGCCGCTGCCGGTCCACCATTCTCCACCGCCGTCGATGTAGCTTTTGCGCATGTTCTCGGCGTGGGTCTGCAGGTCCTTGGGCACGACCTCATCCGGATCTGTACACGCCCAGCTAGGACAGCGGCTCCAGGTCTTTCAGCAGTTGCTGGGTGCCGCGGTAAAATTCCCGGGCGGCCAGCATGTCAGGCGTGATCGGGGAAATGGCGAGGTCGGAGCACAGCAGTGCGGTTTCCAGCGTCACCGATCGCGCGCCTTGGGTATCGATCAGGATCAGATCGAAGTCGTCAGCAAACGCAGGCACCAGATTCTTCAGCCGAAGACGCCCGTCAGCCGCGTAAAGCAGCATGTTGCTGAGCTGGTTATGGGGGTCGTTGGAAAGGATCAGTGACAGATTGGGGATGCAGGTGCGTGAAATGACCTGATCGGCGCGGGTGTTGTTTTGGGAAATCAGCTGGTAGGTGCCGCCAGGCGCCTCATGCTCAAGGCGATAAAACGAGGACAACGACGGTTGCGTGTCGAGATCTATGAGGAGGGTGCGGATACCAGCGTCGGCGCAAAAAGCGCCTAGATTTGCGGTTACCGTGGTCTTGCCAAGGCCGCCTTTGGTCGAAAGGACCGATGCGATTGTCATTATGCTTGCCTCTAAATCGAATGATTAGAGACAGCGCTTTGACTCACTACCTGAAATGTAACGAGAGGTAAGCTGTTGAGGATTTGAGTGGATTTGGGAGATTTTCAGCATTTCACTGACTTCATCAGTGAGGGCGGTAAAAAATCCTACGTGACCCACTCAAACCCTTGAATCTACAGCTTTCTAGCTCTCTACAAAATATGGCTCCACGACCTGGACTCGAACCAGGGACCCAGTGATTAACAGTCACTTGCTCTACCAACTGAGCTATCGCGGAATGAGCGCTATGTTACTGTTTCAATTGAATTAGTCAAGCGTGGACCGAAAATATTTTTACTATTCAGCAGGTTGGCGGCTCTGGTTTCCAAATGCGGGGGACTTTGGCGTAGTGTAGCTGGCATGCTCCTTGTGACTGATCTCCAGAGAGGTGAAAGAAGTGACTGCCAGCAATCGTCTTGAAACATTATTTCCCGCCCTTGAGCAAATTCCCGAGCAGTATCGTCCAGACAAGGCCATCGAGCAGCGCGAGTATCTGGTCAACGGTACATTGCAGCTGTGGCAGGGGCCGTTGGCGCCGGTGCGTAGTCCGGTGTGCCTCAAGGCTGCCGGGGGCATTCAATCGGTGATTCTGGGCAGTACGCCTTTAATGGATTCAGCGACCGCAATGACAGCGCTGGAAGCGGCAGTCCAGGCTTATGACCGAGGGCAGGGCGCCTGGCCGACGATGCGCGTCGTTGAGCGTATTCAGCATGTCGAGGCATTTCTCAAGCGTATGCGCGAGCAGCGCGATGCAGTGGTCAAGCTGCTGATGTGGGAAATCGGCAAGAATCTCAAAGATTCCGAGAAAGAGTTTGATCGCACCTGCGATTACATTGTCGACACCATCAATGCGCTCAAGGAGCTGGATCGCCGTTCCAGTCGCTTCGAACTGGAGCAGGACACACTTGGCCAGATTCGCCGGGTTCCACTAGGCGTGACTCTGTGCATGGGGCCCTACAATTACCCGCTGAACGAAACCTTCACCACGCTCATTCCGGCTCTGATCATGGGTAATACCGTGGTGTTCAAGCCTGCCAAGTTTGGCGTGTTGCTGATTCGGCCACTGCTGGAAGCGTTCCGGGACAGTTTCCCTGCGGGCGTCATCAATGTCATCTATGGCAGTGGTCGGGAGACGGTCAGTGCCTTGATGGCCAGTGGCAAGGTGGATGTGTTTGCGTTTATCGGGACCAATAAGGCGGCCAGTGATCTCAAGAAGCTGCACCCTAAACCACATCGTCTGCGCGCTGCTTTGGGTCTGGATGCGAAGAATCCAGGCATCGTGTTGCCGGATGTTGATCTGGATAATGCGGTCAGTGAGTCGGTAACGGGCTCGCTATCTTTCAATGGCCAGCGCTGCACAGCGCTCAAGATCCTTTTTGTGCATGAAAGTGTGGTCGATAGCTTTCTGGAGAAGTTCCAGGAAAAGCTTTCCCAGTTGAAAGCGGGTATGCCTTGGGAGCCTGGGGTTTCACTGACTCCACTGCCCGAGCCGGGCAAGACCGATTACCTGAAGGGGTTGGTTGACGACGCCGTAAGCAAAGGTGCGCGCGTCGTCAATGAGGGAGGGGGTGAGGTCAACGAAACGTTTTTCTATCCGGCGGTGTTGTATCCGGTGACCTCGGCAATGCGGGTTTACCACGAAGAGCAGTTCGGTCCGGTGGTGCCTGTTGTGGCTTACCGTGATCTGGAGTCGGTGATCGATTACGTACTGGATTCTGACTTCGGCCAACAACTGAGCATCTTCGGCAACGACTCGGGGCAGGTCGGACGGCTGGTCGATGCGTTTGCCAATCAGGTGGGGCGCATTAATATCAATGCGCAGTGTCAGCGTGGACCGGATCAATTCCCTTTCAACGGTCGCAAGAATTCTGCCGAAGGTACTCTGTCGGTTCACGACGCACTTCGGGTTTTCTCAATCCGTACCCTGGTCGCAACCAAGTTTCAGGACGCTAACAAAGCGCTGATCAGCGATATCATTCGTAATCGGGAATCCAGCTTCCTGACGACTGATTATATTTTCTGACGGTCCTGCAATGATTCGTCAGGCTGGCTATGCCAATGCATCGCAGCCTGACGCACGGGTTGCTAGTGGTAATCAGTCCTCACTTAAGTCGTTATGCGAAAAAGATTTGGTCGAGTGATTCGCTGATTCACTCGATGCTGTAAAGTGTCCGGCGTTTTGATTGGGCGACGTGCTGATCCGGCACTTGTAAGAATATAACGGTGTGTTGGGCTCGTTGATGTGCCATGGTTGCGGGCGTTAATTTGTTTGACGACAACCTCTTCAAATGGCAGGCAATGCCCTCAGTTGTGGGTATTTCGCGGATCTTTCGGCTCTGCCAAAACAATGCGCTGAGCAACGCTTGTTATGGTTGTGAAGATTTACGGGTATATCTTCACGTTCAATAAATGCTGTTTATTTTCATGTGTATCAGCGGTGTTGCAGCAATCGCGCGCGCTCGAAAGAACAATTCATCAGGTGCCAAAGGTTGGATCCAATAAGTAGCGGGCACTGCTTATCGGGGCTGATTACTAACCGCATGGCATTAGCGTGATTCGCTTATCTCCAGAAATACCCGTATTAAGCAGGCGTGCCAGTCGAGCTGCTTTTGCTACTTTTATTTGTGTTCTGCGCTGGTCTGAGGGTGAGGAGCTCTTGCGATGATTATTGATGACGGGGATGTCTTTGATCAGTTGCTCGCCAACTGCGATCATGAACCCATCCAGATTCCGGGGGCTATTCAGCCTCATGGCGTACTGGTGGTGGTCAACGAGTCAACCTGGATCGTGCAGCAGCTCAGCGCCAATGCTGAAGCGCTTTTTGGCCGTCCCGCATCAGAGCTGGCGGGTAAGGATCTGGAAACCGTATTGGGTACTGCTGAGGCTCAGCATATCCGCAGCGCTTCGAGCGCCAGCTCGCTGGATGAGATCAACCCCTTCTCGTTGAGTTATGGCGGCGCTCTGTTGGACTGCGCAGTGCATCGCCATGATGGATTGTTGATGCTGGAAATCGAAAATCCCGGCGAACTGCCTTCGGCCAGTGTGCAGCAACTGGATCGCGGCCTGGCTCGGACCTTGCGCCGCTTGCAGGGCGCGAAGTCTCTTGCAGAACTCTACGAGATAAGTGTCCGTGAAATTCAGACATTGACGGGCTATGACCGAGTGTTGATTTATCGGTTTGAAGAAGAGGGGCACGGTCAAGTAATTGCCGAAGCTTCCAGCCCGGGAATGGACATTTATAACGGGCTATTTTTTCCAGCTTCCGATATCCCGAGTCAGGCACGAGAGCTATACCGCCTTAACTGGCTACGGATCATCCCCGACGCTCGCTATATGCCGGTACCGCTGGTTCCGTTACTGCGCCCGGACACCTTAATGCCGCTGGACATGACGCATTCGCTGCTGCGTAGCGTCTCGCCGATTCATTGCCAATACATGAAGAACATGGGCGTGCTGTCTTCTATGAGTATCTCGTTACTCAAGGGCGATCGCCTGTGGGGCCTGATCAGTTGTGGTAATCGTCAGCCCCTGCTGGTGCCGCATGGATTACGGGCGTCTTGCCAGACCATCGGCCAAGTGCTGTCGATGCAGATCAGCGCGCTGGAGGAGGCCGAGGTTGTCCAGCAGCGCAAGAAAAAAGAGGCGTTGCTTACTGAGCTTGCAGATACGATGCGACGCGCAACAGATCAGGATGTATTGGAGGCGTTGGCGCAACGTCCTGAGTGTCTGATGACGCTGACTGACGCATCGGGAGTCGCGTTGCTGGTAGAAGAGCGCTTGTACACGTGGGGCACCTGCCCGAACGATGAACAAATACAGGCTCTTTATGGCTGGATTAAGCAGCAACCTGCCGGTATTTATGAGTCGTCCAGTCTGAGTGAGGTCTTTCCAGGCGCCCGCGAATATCAGGACGTTGCCAGCGGGTTGCTGAGTTTTACTCTGCCCAAGCCGGTGGACAATGCTGTGCTGTGGTTTCGTCCCGAGGCCAAGGAAAGTGTCAACTGGAGTGGTGACCCCAGCAAGCCCATGGAGCTTTCGGACACCGGGGCCGGTAGCCGGCTCGAACCGCGCAAGTCCTTTGAAATCTGGAAGGAACAGGTTGATGGCAAGGCGCATCGCTGGAGCAGCGGTGACCTGTTTGCTGCAGCCGATTTGCGGCGTTCAGCGCTGGAAACCGATCTTGCCCGGCAAGTGTTGCGCGAGCAGGAAGCAGTTCGCGCGCGGGATGATCTGGTGGCGGTTGTCTCCCATGACCTGCGTAGCCCAATGACAGTTATTGTCATGCAGTGCGGCATGATGCAGCGGTTGATAGGGGCTGATAGCGGCCCCTCATCCAAACGTGTCAATTCAGCAATCGACACGATGCAACGTGCAACGACACGGATGACGAACCTGTTGGAGGATTTGCTGGATACGTCGAAGATCGAGGCCGGTCGCTATTCCATCACGGCGCAACCGATGGATGTCAGCCAGATTTTTGAGGAGAGTTACTCTCTTCTCGCGCCCTTGGCGCTTAACAAATTTGTCGAGGTGAGCTTTGTCTCTGAACCCGAGTTGCACATTTCGGCCGACCCGGAGCGTTTGTTCCAGGTGCTGTCCAATCTGGTTGGCAACGCCATCAAGTTCACCCCAAAGGAAGGCAGTGTTACGGTCAAGGCTGTAAAAGATGGTGGCTATGCCAAGTTCACTGTGACTGATACGGGAGCGGGTATTGCCCCGACGCACATCCCCCATGTCTTCGAGCGTTACTGGCGAATTCGGCAAGGCAACCCCAGTGGTACTGGCTTGGGGCTTTACATTTCGATGGGCATCATCAAGGCCCATGGCGGTGATCTTTGGGTGAGCAGCGAGTTAGGGCGGGGCAGCGAATTCACGTTTACTGTGCCTTTGCTTACGCATTAAACCTGTCCACTTGTCTGATGCCGACAATGTGGGTGATCAGCAGGAGTCGACATGGGTAATGAGCCCAACGGTAAGGAGTCGCCATCATGATTTCACGTGCACCTGAACAGCTGTTTTTCGATGAGGACCGAGAAATTCCCAACAGTCGGTTGCCTGTTCTGGTGTACCGGAATGTCTCGTTCGAAAACGCTGATACGGCAGCCGGGTTCGAGCGACTTTTCACCGGTAATCACTGGCCAGCTGTTTGGCGCGATGTAATTTTTGATTTTCACCATTACCACTCTACTGCGCATGAAGTGCTTGGCGTAGCCAGCGGCGCTGCACGCGTCAAACTGGGGGGCGAGATGGGGCAGGAAATCACGGTGGCATCCGGCGATGTGCTGGTACTCCCGGCGGGTACCGGTCACTGCTGCATGAAACAAAGCGATGACTTTCTGGTAGTGGGCGCTTATCCCTCTAACCAGAGCCAGTACGATATTCAGCGCGCTGATCATGCTGAATTGAAAGCTGCCAAACTGCGGATTGCAGAGGTCCCTTTGCCAGTGGCCGACCCACTCACCGGGTCAAGCGGAGCGCTAATGCGAATCTGGACTTGAGTGTCCCGTTCGGACTGGCCAGTCAGTTAATTTCGTAATTAAACTCGGCATTGTTTGGATAACCGGGGCTGCTTCTATATTCTTCCTCGTATCCGCTATTCAGGGACATCGGATGCGCAGTCATTCGCTATCTGAACAGGCACCTGTTTTCTGCCATGCCAAGGAAACCAGATGAGTACCGTCAGCACGCCACTCTCCGGCGTCAATCAGCCACTCAAGGGTATCGCCCTCATTGTCCTGGCGACGTTCCTGTTTTCAAGTCACGACACCATTTCCAAGTATCTGTCCGGTTTTTACCCGGTCTTCATGGTGGTCTGGATACGTTACGTGGTGCATACACTGTTGATGGCCGGGATCTTCATGCCGTCAGCCGGGTTGCGGGTACTGCGCACCAAACGCTTGAAGCTACAGATAATGAGGGCGCTCTGCTTACTGGGCACCAGCTTATTGTTTACGACAGGGTTGATGTATATCCCGCTGGCTGAGGCAACCGCCGTCAACTTTCTTGCGCCACTGCTGATCACTGCTTTGTCGGTACCGCTGCTTGGGGAGCACGTCACGCGAAAACAATGGGCGGCAGTGTTGGTGGGATTTGCGGGTGTGCTGATCATCGTGCATCCCGGTGGCGAGCTGTTTACTCCTGCCAGCTTGCTGCCACTGGGGTCTGCGACGTTATTTGCGTCTTACCAGCTGCTCACTCGAATGGTCAGCGCGCATGACAGCCCGACTACCAGCAACTTCTTTGCAGGTCTATTCAACACCCTGGTGATGACGGCGCTATTGCCCTTTTTCTGGACAGCTCCGGAACTCAAGCATTTGCCATTCATGCTGGCATTGGGGGCGTGCGGGATGGTCGCTCACTTGCTGTTGACCCAGGCCTTTCGCTTTGCAGCACCTGCCATGCTGGCGCCGTTCAGTTACTGCCAGATCGTGTTTGCAGGCCTGTTAGGCTATCTCGTATTTGGCCACGCGCCTTCATTGACGGCGCAGTTAGGTATTGCCGTGATCTGCTTGAGCGGGCTGGCGGCCGCCTGGCAGCAACGAACCAAGGCTTGATGGATTCCGGGTTTATCGAGATCGATTGGTTGCAATGCCTTGATATAAAACATCGTGCCCCCATTGAACTCGTAGCGCTTTTGAAAAAGAGCACATTTTTATCCCTGCGAATGCAACTGGAGAATCGCTATGTATCCTGATGTACAGCTGTTCATCGACGGTCAATGGCGTGCAGGCCAAGATGGTCGCACCCAACCCGTTATCGATCCTGCTACCGGCCAGCAACTGGGTACTGTTGCGCATGCCAGTATTTCTGATCTCGATGAAGCGCTGGCCGCAGCCGAGCGTGGCTTTGATGTGTGGCGCACGACTTCGGCTTACGATCGCTACAAGACGATGCAGAAAGCCGCGCAGTTGTTGCGCGAGCGTGCTGATCTGATAGCCCGGATCTTGACTCAGGAGCAGGGCAAGCCACTGGCTGAAGCTCGAGCTGAAGTGTTGTCAGGTGCTGATGTCATCGAGTGGCTGGCTGAAGAAGGCCGTCGTAGTTATGGTCGTATCGTCCCCTCTCGCGGCGCCCATGTAGAGCAGAAAGTCGTCAAGGAACCGGTTGGTCCGGTTGCGGCGTTCACGCCTTGGAACTTCCCGATCAACCAGATTGTGCGCAAGCTTTCGTCTGCCCTGGCAGCAGGTTGCTCGATCATCATCAAAGCACCGGAAGAAACGCCTGCATCGCCTGCAGAACTGATTCGCGCGTTCGCCGACGCAGGCGTCCCGGCTGGTGTTATTGGTCTGGTGTACGGTGACCCGGCAGAAATTTCCTCGTACCTGATCCCACACCCTGTCATCCGCAAAGTGACCTTCACCGGATCCACTCCGGTTGGCAAGCAGTTGGCGGCGTTGGCCGGGCAGCACATGAAGCGTGCAACCATGGAGTTAGGTGGGCATGCCCCGGCACTGGTTTTTGACGATGCAGACATCGATCTTGCTGCACGTGTGCTGACAGCCGCCAAGTACCGCAATGCCGGTCAGGTTTGTGTATCGCCGACCCGTATTCTGGTGCAGCGTGGCGTATTCGATGCGTTTCTGGAGAAGTTCGTCGGTCTGACCCGCGAAATCAAGGTTGGTAACGGTCTGGACTCCACCGTGACCATGGGGCCGGTTGCTAACGACCGACGCATTCCGGCACTGGCCGCGTTGGTGAGTGATGCCACTGCCGCCGGTGCGACGCTGAACGCAGGCGGTCGAGCTATCGACGGCCCGGGCTATTTCTTCGAGCCTACTGTGCTCAGCGGTTTGACCCGTGAAATGCGCATCATGAACGAGGAGCCTTTTGGCCCCGTCGCGTTGCTGGTGCCATTCGACACTGTGGAAGAGGCGATAGCCGAGTCCAATCGAGTGCCATTCGGTCTGGCTTCTTATGCCTTCACCACATCGATGAAGACGGCTCATGCGCTGAGTACCTACATTGAAGCGGGTATGCTTTCGATCAACCATCAGGGCATCGGTTTGCCGGAGGTTCCGTTCGGCGGCATCAAGGATTCCGGTTATGGTTCCGAAGGTGGCACCGAGGCGATCGAGGCCTACCTGAATACCAAGCTGGTCACTCAGTTCAACCTCTAATCACTTAGCACCCGCAACAAAAAGGCCGCCAACTTAATCAATAGTTGGCGGCCTTTTTTGTTTGGGGTGCGCTCAGCGGGTCATTCGTTGGCTTGCAGGCCTTGTTGCTTCATCACCAGATTCTTTTCTTTCTTGTACTGCAGAGCAACGGCTGGCGGCGGGTTGCTTTTACCTGTCTCCATCCACTGGCGGATGCGGCTGGCATCCGCAAAGTGCGTATATTTTCCGAATGCATCGAGGATCACCATCGCGACAGGGCGGTTAGCCATGCTGGTCAGCAGCACCAGGCAGTGTCCAGCCTGATTGGTAAAGCCAGTCTTGGTCAGCTTGATATCCCAGTTGGATTTACGGACCAAATGGTCGGTGTTGCTGAAGCCCAGGCTATAAGTGGGCTTTCGGAAGGTCACGGTTTTTTCCGCAGTGGTGCTTAGCTCGCTGAGGGCTGGATACTTACGGGATGCAAGCAGCAGTTTGGTCAGATCGCGAGCGGTAGACACGTTGTAAATAGACAGCCCCGTGGGTTCTACATACACCGTATGTTTCATGCCCAGCGCCTTGGCCTTGGCGTTCATTGCCAGAATAAACGCCGCATAACCGCCTGGATAACTGTGCGCCAGACTTGCCGCTGCGCGGTTCTCGGATGACATCAGGGTGATGAGCAGCATTTCCCGGCGGGGCAGCTCGCTCCCCAGCTTGACCCGGGAAAACACGCCTTTCATTTCCGGCGTCTGGGAAATATTGACCGGAATGACCTCATCCATGGACTGCTTTGCGTCCAATACCACCATCGCTGTCATCAGCTTGGTAACAGAGGCGATCGGGACGATTACATCCGGATTGCTTGAATACAAAACCTTATCGGTTTGCAGGTCGACAACCATTGCGCTGCCCGACGCCAAATGAAGAAGCGAAGGGTCACGATTAAGTGGGGCGGGGTCGTTCGCGTAGGCACTGGTGGAAAGTGCTGGGCCCGTAAGTGCAAATAAAAGGCCCAAAATTGGAAGACGAATTTTCAAGAACGCGGCTCACTGGAAATGGAGTGGGGTTACCACACAGAGGGATAGAAACTCGCCGCCATTTTAGGAGTACGCCATCACCACTGTCGATGGGTGTTGTAAGACCTTTCACTAATAAAAGTAAGATTTAACTTTGCTTTGGGCGGCTGAAACATTGCCCATCATGACAATAGTCGTGGTATCCGGCGCTCGCACCGATTAGCATCCCATGCCATTGATTGCAGCCGACAAAGACCGAAGGAGTCGCGTGATGCCCAAAGGGTTTATCAGCAAGGATTACGTTGTTTTAGTGATAGTTGCCGGTGTAATAGCCGTTCTGTTGATGGGTGCAGGTTTTTTCTCGCGGCCAGCGGACTGGGCAGGCTGGGTTCAGGCAACGGGCTTGATCATCGGAATGATGGTCGCCGTTGCAGTTCCAGGTATTCAGCGCAGCCAGGAGGCGGCAGTGCAGCATAAGGCGATGCGCGAGGGCCAGATTGGTTACGCCAGGCGCATGCAATACCTGTGTGGTGAACTTAGCGAATTGCTGGGCAAAATCAGCCTGAGCCTTAATCACCTGCGTGCGACTGATCGGCACCGCTTGAAATATGATCTGCAGGACTATCTGCACCGTCTGTTTGAATCCCACAAGCACGACCTGAATGACGATCGTATCGTCATCGCTTATGAGTTGCGTCAGGTCGCCAGCGACTTGATCGATGAGCTGGAAAGTGGTCGTTCGGATCGGGTGGTGTTCATGAGCTTCGAGAAGCGTCTACAGAAACTGACGCATCGTTGCCAGGTCAATGCGGCTATGGCTGAGCGTCTCTGATTTGCTCAGACGATAAATCGTACGCAAAAAAAGCCCGCATCAGGGGACTAATGCGGGCAAGAGGGTGTGCGGAGCAACGCACGATTCAGGGAGCTGAAACGATGTGGGCCGTCAGCCTTTCGTAAGGCTACTGGCGATGTCTGTGGGGTGGTCAGCCGTTCAACTGACCGGCTTCAAAGAGGTCTGAACGTGCCTTGGCAGCATTCAAGGATGCAAAGGGGCCGCTGACCGGCTCGCCGTTGTGCATCAGGTACCAGCAAGCCAGCAAACCTTGCGCCCTTAGGGGTTGGGGGACCGCGCTGCCTACTACCGACATGATTTTGAGTGTGTTCATAAGTGCCTCCATCAATCTATGGGGCTACTCTACGGGCTCACGAGACACAGCAGAAATCAACGCTCTCGATAGTGGACATTGATAAACAGGGGAGCGGATGCAAATCGGCAAATGAGGGTCAGTCGACGACTTGATCCAGCATAGTGATGACTTCCTCGTCAGAGAGCACACCTTTCTCGACCAGATTCTGGGCCAGCAGTGCAACAAACTTGGCGGCCCGGTGGCCTTCTAGGCTCTTGAGTTCAGTCAACGCGCTATAGACCTTATTAGAGGTACAGAGTCCAACAGTTCGATGTGGGTTTTGCGTTGGCATATTGAATTCCTTATTGTTCTGAGTAGCCAAGGCCATCGCGTTGAGGCGGGCCCCATTTGACCCGCAGGTCGAGAGTTGACTGTTAGCAGGCTATCGTCTTTTTCAAGCCAATCTTGAGTCTTGATGTTGGGGATAGTTAATCGACAGGTGAAAAAAAGCCCCGTCGGTAAGGACAGGGCTGATTATTAATAATTACCAGCGGCCGCGATCGTAATAGCCGCGAGGTGGGCCGTAGTAACCCGGTGGTGGGCCGTAATAGCCACGTGGCGGACCGTAGACACGCACTGGCGGTGGCGAAACAACCTGATAAACCGGCTGGTAGTAGACCGGCTGCGGCGGCGCCTGAACATAGACTGGCTGCTGCACATACACGGGTTGCTGTTCGACATAGACCGTTCTGTCGCGACCGGACGAAACCGCCGCGCCAACAACACCACCCACAATTGCACCCACAACAGCAGGGCCTGCCCAGCCACCACCGCCACCATGAGCGTTTGCCTGGCCGGCCATGGCCAGAGCAGCTAACAACAAGGCAACCTTGGGGATTTGACGAATCATGACTGTTCCTCGGCTTTCAACCCGTTGTCGCGAGCCTGCATTACTCTCAAGCACTGCCACGGGATAACTCTTCAGACAGCGCTTTGCGGAAAAACTGCGAAGCCGCTAAGTAAATTTTGTGTAAGGTAGATTTTGTATCAGGTGCAGGGCGAGTTTCATCACGCCGTATTGCGGTGCTAATAGTACGCCTTCCATTGAAGCTTTTACCAATACCGTTCAGGAGAAACCAACATGCCCATGAGCCCTGACAAGGAAACCATTCTGTGCATGTCGCTCGCTGCAAGGCCGGGTAACTTCGGTGTACGTTTCCATAACCATCTGTATCAGCAGTTAGCGCTCAACTATTACTACAAAGCTTTCAGCCCTTCGGACCTGCCAGCCGCCATAGCAGGAATGCGATCATTGGGCATTCGGGGTTGTGCTGTATCCATGCCGTTCAAGGAAGCAAGCATTCCTCTGATTGACGAAATGGATCCCTCTGCGGCCGCCATTGCGTCGATCAACACCATCGTCAATACCGCAGGCCATTTGAAGGCCTACAACACCGATTACATCGCTGTCGCCCAGTTGATGGACAGTCGGGCTGTTCCACGAACTGCATTTGCCGTGCGCGGCAGCGGCGGCATGGCCAAGGCTGTTGCTTTCGCCATGCGTGATTCAGGTTTTACCGATGGGTTGATTATCGCCCGTAATGAACGCACAGGCCGGGCATTGGCGCAGTCTTGTGGTATGCGCTGGCAGGCGGAGCTGGATAAAGAACGACCGCCGCTACTCGTCAATGTCACCCCGCTGGGCATGACCGGAGATCAGGCTGACGAGTTGGCATTCAGTCTGGATGCTATCGAGGCGGCAGACACCGTATTCGACGTCGTCGCCAGTCCAGCAAATACGCCGCTGATTGAGGCGGCCCGGGCTCGCAATAAGCGCATCATCAGTGGCGACGAGGTAGCGGCGATCCAGGCACTGGAACAATTCGTGTTGTACACCGGCATACGTCCGAGCGCAGAGCAGTTTCAGCAGGCCGCCGCGTTTGCCCGGGCAGGATGAGACCGGTGTTCCGCCCGGTTTGATCGATGATCTGGCAGCGATTACTCGAGTTTGGACAGGCGCTCTTCGAGTGCGGCGATGCGGGCTTCAAGTTCGTCCATGCGCTCCGCCGACGCTGCACTCCCAGACGATGAGCGTTCGGGCTGGCTTTGCCGGGTCGCGATGATTTCCTCCAGGTCATCCGCATTGCCTAGCGTATGCATATAGCGATCTTCACGCTGGCCTGACTGGCGGGGCAATAGAATCGCCAGGCCTCTGGCGATTAGCCGCTCCAGTTGATGAATCACCTGCTCGGTGTCTTCAAAGTCATGCATCCGATTGCTACGGGTCAGCAATTCGTTGACTGTTTGCGGTCCGCGTAGCAACAGAAGACCGGTCAGGATGACTTGCGCAGGCACTAATTCCAGCTTTTTTTCGACGCGTTGTTCCCAGCGATCAGCGCGGCTACCCATGACCAGGCGAACCAGGCCGCGGCCTTCAAGTGCACGCAGGCTTTGGCCAACCGCACCGGGGTTGAGGTTCATTACCGGGTCGCGGCTGGTTTTCTGATTGCATGCGGTGACTAGCGCGTTGAGTGTCAGCGGATACGTTTCCGGACTGGTGGCCTGCTTTTCGATCAGGCAGCCTAAAATGCGTACTTCAGTGCTGCCAAGGTTCAACGCATCGGGTTGTTCTGAGGGATTGCTTGAGGACTGTTCTGTTGACATGGCTCTTTCCGTAGGCGATGGCGGGCGCCCAGACTAGGGCGTGCTGAACAATATTTCCAGCAACAACCATCAGGCGCTGGGTGAGATGTGAAAACAGCCAGCGTGGTTAGCTGCACGTGCCTATAATCAGGCACTTTCTTTTAAGGACCTGTCATGACCATTTCCCTGTACTCCGCTTCCGTTCCGGTTTTCCAGCAAATGCTTAACGCGTTGAGTCAGATCCTGACCAAGGCTGAAGCTCATGCCACAGAGAAAAATATCCAGCCTGAAGCCTTGCTGCAGGCACGTCTGTATCCGGATATGCTGAATTTTACTCGTCAGGTCCAGATCGCCGTGGACTTCGCCAAGGGCGCATCAGCGCGTCTGGCTCAGGTTGAGATGCCGAAGTACGACGACACTGAAACCAGCTTTGCGGAGTTGCAGGCCCTGTTGGCCAAGACTCTGGCCTTCATCGGCAGCATCAAGCCAGAGCAGATCGACGGCAACGAAGAAATTGAAATCATCCTTCGCCCGGGTACCCCTAAAGAAAAGCGTTTTACCGGTCAGACCTACCTGTTGAGCTACAGCTTGCCGCAGTTCTTCTTCCATGTGACTACCGCATACGACCTGCTGCGTCACAATGGCATCGAAATCGGCAAGCGTGACTTCATGGGCACTGTCTAAGGCGCTGGATAAGCTCTCGCGTGCCTAAGCTGCGTCGGTAAACAGCTTCTGTCGGGCACCTTCGGTAATCGCAACGATGCCAGGGTGCTTGACCTTGCGCTCCACTGAAATGGCGTAAAACGACTCGGTCACGGCATCTGTCTGGCCGAGTAGCTGCACACCGTACTGCGCCTGTACTTCATCGGCGATCACGCTCGGCGCGACGAATATTCCGCTGCCCGATTTGCCGAAAGCCTTCATCAGCGCACTGTCATCAAACTCCCCGACGATCCGCGGCTGGATTTTCAACTCTGCAAACCAGCGCATCAGTCGGCTGCGCACCACGGTTTCCTGTCCGGGAATCAGTAGAGGCGCGCCCTGCATGCCGAATGGGAAATCCTGTCCATAGCGTTCGAAAAGCTCTGCAGTGGCAAAAAAACTGATCCCGCATTCGCCGAGCTTCTGGCTGTAGCCCTTGATGTCGAGGTGTGAAGGCATCGGGCTGTCGGAGATCACCAGATCCAGCCGCTGAATCGCCAGGTCGGCCAATAGACGTTCAAGCTTGTCTTCGCGGCAGGTAATGCGAATGGGCTCGCTTAGCTCCATGGTCGGTGCGATAAGCCTGTAAACGATGGACTTGGGCACCACGTCAGCGACGCCCACGCGGAACAGTATCTGCTGCTCATCGGGTTGCGCTCGCAGCACGGACTCCAGCTCGTTGCCAAGCTGGAACATCTGTTCGGCGTAGGGCAGGGTGATGCGTCCGGCCTCAGTAAGCTCCAGCTGCCGACCGACACGTTGAAACAGATCAACCCCCAGCGACTGCTCCAGCAGGCTGATCTGGCCGCTGATGGTCTGAGCGGTGAGGTTTAACTGGTCGCACGCGCGCACGATGCTGCCAGTCCTGGCGACTACCCAAAAATAATGCAGCTGTCGGTAGTTGAGCATGAAAAGGTCTCAGTTCGGTTTTGCCGAAGTATACCGCTTAAAAATACGAATTTTCCTGATGGTCAGACCTCTCTAGAATGCTGGCCTATCGCCGGAGCATCATATTAGCCGGTTAAATTTTCGAGGCTCTAGATGATCAAACCCTTTTATGCTGTATTACTGGCCTTGCCGCTCATTGTTCTGACCGGTTGCGACCAGATTGAAACATCCAGCAAACAACTGCTGAGCACTGCTGCTGATTCTGCCAAGCAGGCTATCGACGATACTCACAAGGCCGCAACGCAAGCGCTGGACGATGCCAAACAGGATCTATCCATGGCGCAGCCCGAAGCTGAGAAGAAAGACGACGAAAGCAAGCAAGAAATCTGACCTTAATACTGACTGAATCAGGGCAATACATATGGAATACCTGTTAGAACTCGCTTCAAGTCCTGCAGCCTGGATCGCCTTGGCCACCCTGGTGGTCATGGAGGTCGTACTGGGCATCGATAACCTGATTTTCATTTCGATCCTGACCAATAAGCTACCGGCCCATCAGCAGCAGAAGGCCCGTCGCCTGGGTATCGGTATGGCGCTGTTCCTGCGTCTGGGCTTGCTCAGCACCGTTGCCTGGATCGTGCAACTCACTGAGCCGGTCATCGAGATTCTGGGGCAGGTGTTCTCCTGGAAAGACATGATCCTGATCGCCGGTGGTCTGTTCCTGGTCTGGAAGGCTACGACCGAGATTCACCATAGCGTCGATATCAAAACCGAAGAAGAGAAGAAGCTGGACTCCACCATCACCCTCAGCATGGGTGCGGCGATCAGTCAGATTCTGGTCCTCGACCTGGTGTTCTCCATCGACAGCATTATTACCGCTGTAGGCATGACTGAGCACTTGCCGATCATGATCATCGCTGTGGTATCTGCTGTGATTGTGATGTTGGTGGCTGCCGAGCCTTTGGCCAAGTTCATCAATGAAAACCCGAGCGTAGTGATGTTGGCGCTGGGCTTCCTGATCATGATCGGTATGACGTTGATCGCGGAAGGCTTTGGTGCTCACGTACCGAAAGGCTACATCTATGCGGCGATGGCTTTCTCGGCTTTGATTGAAGTGCTGAACATGTGGGCACGCAGGGCTAAGATCAAAAGAGAATCAGCCGCTCAGGCATCCAAGGCTTGATAGTCAATGATTGTGAGTAAAAGCTCACACGTAAGCTGACCAGCAAGCGGCCGTTATGGATAACCTCCATACCGGCCGTTTTCAGTTACGAGTGCTCAGTTGAAATCTCAATGGGCCGGCGCGTGTCGGCGGCTTTTGATCGGCTTCATTGGTTTCGGCGGCACAGGTTCTACGCTGCGATGGTGATGATGACGACGAGAAATACGCATCACACCCCAGAGCATGGCGGTAGCAACGGCCAGCCATGCGGCGATCAGCATCACGATTGTCATTTCCAGGCTCATACGTCCTCCACGGACCCTTCTTTTCATTTGCGGTCCTGATAATCGACAGTCTAGTACCTGGCATGTTTCCGTTAGTTGACCAATGGTCGAACAGTCATGACCGATTTGATCTATGCACGGCTGCAGACTGTACATTGAGGCTATACCCCGTGCCTGGTGCGTCCTATTATCGTTGTCCGAGCCGGGCCGCGGGTTGTCCGGCGTTTTTTGAAGTGAGTAAAAATGTCGCCGGTATTTCTCTTTTCCCGTGTCGCTGGCTTGAAGCGGTTGGGAGTGCTCGCAGCGGTTTTTCTGGCTCTCGGGGGCTGTGCTTCGGCTTTGAGCCCTGAAATCAAACGTCTGCCTGACCGCGTCGAACTGAATAACGTGCCGTTTTTTCGCGGCAATGCTTACCAAAGCGGGCCGGGCGCGCTGGCGAGTATGTTGTCTTATCAACGGGTGCAAATAACCCCGGGGTTGCTGGATAAGTCCCTTCAGTTGCCAGGCGGTGAGGCACGACTTGAGCAGAGCATGCAGCAAGTGGCGCGACAGTATGGTTTTCTGGTTTACCCCCTGAATGGTGGGCTGCAGTCGCTACTGACGCAGGTCTCGGCGGGGTATCCGGTAATGCTGCGTTTCGCCGAAGGCACGGTGTTCACGGAGCCACGTTACGGCGTTCTGGTGGGCTATAACCGCAACAAGCAGACCGTATTGCTTCACGCAGGCATGAATCGACATTTGCTGATGAGCTTCAGCAGCTTCAGCTCCGCGTGGGAAAAGGCCGGTAGTTGGGCGGTGCTGATTCAGAACCCGCGTCAATTACCTGCCAATCTTGATGAGCAGCGCTGGTCGAAGGCCGCAAACGATCTGGCTCAGGCAGGGCAAGAGCAGGCTGCTGGCGAAGCGCTCAAAACCCTGAAAGCACAATAGTCCGATATAGCGGCGCCAGACCAGGTGCCGCTCCCTTGGCCAGCCGTTGCAATTAAAAGCCGTACTTGTCTCTAAGGCTGTAGTACCAAGCGCCTAACGCTGTAAGGGGAGTACGCAACAACTGTCCGCCGGGAAAAGGGTAGTGTGGCAGGCTGGCAAATGCGTCGAAGCGTTCGGCTTGACCTCGCAAGGCTTCGGCAAGCACTTTGCCAGCCAGATGTGTGTACGTCACACCATGACCGCTGCAGCCCTGCGAGTAATAGATGTTGTCACCCAGACGACCGACCTGAGGTAAGCGCGACAAGGTCAGCAGGAAGTTGCCGGTCCACGCGTAATCAATCTTTACGTTCTTGAGTTGCGGGAAAGCCTTGAGCATTTTGGGACGAATGATTGCTTCGATATTCGCCGGGTCGCGTGCACCATAAACAACGCCGCCACCGAAGATCAGGCGCTTGTCGGCTGAGAGTCGATAATAGTCCAGCAAATAATTGCAGTCCTCAACGCAGTAATCCTGAGGCAGTAGCGTGCTGGCCAGCTCCTCACTCAACGGCTCAGTGGTGATTACCTGAGTGCCGCAAGGCATGGATTTAGCGGCCAGCTCCGGCACCAGATTACCCAGATAGGCATTGCCGGCCACGATCACAAAGCGCGCTTTAACCCTGCCGGATTCCGTGTGCACAACAGGATGGGCGCCACGCTCGATCCGCACGGCTGCAGACTGTTCATAAATGACGCCGCCGAGCGATTCCACCGCGGCCGCTTCGCCCAGCGCCAGGTTCAATGGGTGAATATGTCCGCCGCTCATGTCGAGCATGCCGCCGATGTACTGCTCGGATGCAATCATTTCGCCGATGCGACGCTTGTCGAGCAGCTCAAGTTGCGTATGGCCATAGCGCTCCCACAAACGTTTCTGCGCTTCCAGGTGCCCCATTTGCTTGTCGGTGATGGCAGCGAACACACCACCGTCCTTCAAGTCGCACTGAATCTGGTATTTCGCGATACGTTCGCGAATGATCGCACCGCCTTCGAACGCCATCTGCCCGAGTAGCTGTGCCTGTTCAGGACCAACCGAGCGTTCAATGACATCAATATCGCGGCTGTAGCTGTTGACGATCTGGCCGCCGTTGCGCCCGGAAGCACCGAAGCCGACTTTGGCGGCTTCTAGGACTGTGACTTTGAATCCGTGTTCAAGCAAAAACAGGGCGCTCGACAGGCCGGTGTAGCCCGCACCAATGATACAAACGTCAGTTTCCACATCACCCTGTAACTGCGGGCGCTCCGGTGCTGGATTCGCCGAAGCCGCGTAGTAGGACTGCGGGTAAGGAGTGTTCGCCATCCTTCAACCTCCGTTTAATATTTTTTACGAATGGCTCGATCCTACCCGAGATCAAAAATCTCCACCAGCCAGTGACGAAACTAAGAGGTAAAACAGAGAAGGTAAAAAAATTCGCATATTCATGGAGTTAGCGCGAAAAAAGGTGTTGACACACATTCGAATATCCGTAGAATGCCGACCCACAGCAGGCGCGTAGCTCAGTTGGTTAGAGCACCACCTTGACATGGTGGGGGTCGCTGGTTCGAGTCCAGTCGCGCCTACCAAACAAAATCCGGTCCTGCTGCCGGTACAGAAGGGCTCACCGAAAGGTGGGCCCTTTTTTGTTGGCCACTATTCAGCAGTTTTGGAAATATTGTTGAAAAACTGTTAACCGCAGATGAGCAGGCCGCTAACAGATAGCGGCCTTATCTCGCGCCTTATCCTTCGCGCGCACTCAAAATCCCTAGTGAACGCAACAGTCACTGACCGCAATGCTGTATGCCACCCTCTGTTCGAGCGTACATCCGCTGTCCCGCAAGGCGCTCATCAATCGTTGCAGTAGCATGCGGCGGCACCTGCCCCGAATGGGCATTGGCAGGTGTATCGCATATGTGCGATGGCGGAATGCATAGCGCCTTGAGCAGGGTCGACTCTGCATCCAGTGTTTTAGCGGCTTTCGCATGATTCGCTGCGATTTCACTGAGAGTTGACA
The DNA here is from genome assembly GCF_040224095.2 of Pseudomonas caspiana. Lineage (NCBI taxonomy): Bacteria > Pseudomonadati > Pseudomonadota > Gammaproteobacteria > Pseudomonadales > Pseudomonadaceae > Pseudomonas > Pseudomonas caspiana. Next base: position 2,575,237 of record NZ_CP167995.1, read on the forward strand.
CGGTGTATCTCCTGGGGATTCCCGGCGCATCGCTGCGTCCATGAGCTGGTGTGTTGATTTCGCGTCAACATTACGTCTTTTGAGTGTTGCTACTGGTGTACGTTGCAAACGTTGCGCCAGTGGTGAGACCGGTCAGCCGCGAGATTCTGAGCGGACTGTCTTGGTCTTTGGGCCCATTACTATCCAGGCCAGCAACCCCAGAACGGGAACGAATACCAGAGCCAAAATCCAGAGACATTTGCTTTCGCGGCTGCCTTCGCTCTTGATTATTCGCATCACTACCAAAAACTCTACTACCACCAAAATGACCGCCACTATGATCCACAGCAGGGGCATATTCATGATGGCAGCTAACACGTTCCAACTTTCTGGATTACCCATAGCCTTGCTCTCCCTTGGTCGTTACTGTTTAGTCACGACGGCGCTGCAAGGGTTCAATCGGCTCTGATTCTGGAGGAGGGCGCGCGCTATGTCGCGGCAGGGTTTGTGCTGTGCTGTATAGCTAATAATCTGCTGCGTTTTTCAGCAGCGCTGCTGCCGCGTTGAACTCTTCAAGAGAATTAATGCGCCAGTTATGTGGATCTCGCAGGTAGTGATTCAGCAGCCAGTGAATGGTTGCCGCCTGCTCGTCTTCAGCGCGTTCTGGAACATGGTGGCCCAATCCTCGTAGCACCTGCGCAGTAGCTTGGCAGCCAAAATTGGGCCTGCTCAAAATAAAGCGAAGGTCCTGCGTCATGTGAAGCTCGGTTGATGTTGAAAGTAGCGCCTGTAGTTCCAGCATCACCGAGGGCATGTCCATCGCATCAGCGGTCATTGATGCTGAGATTCGCTCGAGCAGCGAGACAGGAATGATTGCATATTTTTTCTTATTCATAATCCTCCACTCCAGATGATGCCAACTAGATAATATTATATTGGCATCATTTAGTGGTACGACAAAGACCTTCTCCATTAAATGACTTGTCGTCATAAACCGTTGATATTCGTTTGGATAGTTTTCTTATTTTCAGGTTACGGAAAGCGTTGCCATGGCCTGGATTCTCCATGCGCCGATCCATTCAGTCTGATGTGCTTGTTTCGGGGGGGGAGTGTTAAGGGGCAAGTCATTCAGAGACTGAAAACTCAGTTTGGCTGGCGCCTGGATTAACCGGAAAGCAGGACTCGTCCTGTCGGCGGCATGGCTGCTCGTTGAGGGGATACGCAGACACCTCAGGTTTCGTTTTTCACAAAACTGAGCTATAGCTAAAGCTCATTATCTTGCATGGCAAGGAGCTGTCGATGTCGGAAGTAGAGCAGAGCCTCACGGGCACGTCCTCGGACGTGAAATATGATGAACTGATCGCGCATCTGAAGGACCAAGGCAAGCAAATAGACTGGTTGCTGCAATTTCTGGTCAAGTTTGTCGTAACGACGCCGGTGGAAATCGGTATAACCCTATCGGTCGGCGGTAATCTTGTATCGGGTCAGTTGATCTCCCACGATACTTATTTCAAGCAACTGGCTGAGGACATGGCGGCACCGTTGGCGCAGTTTGACGGTGGTGTTGACGAGTCGATGAAGCAGATCATCCTGTCTTTCACCCCCGGAGAGTCGGCGGATGAAACGACCGCATTTCATTTCATCCATTTGAAAAACTGTAAAACTTATTCAAATGACCAGAGCCCGATTTGCGCAGAGGGCGTTTTGTGGCGAGGCAAGATTGCTTCGGTCGACGGGTTTACGATTGGCTTGCTGGCCAGAACCTGAATCCCCCGCTCCCCATCAGACCCCGGCATTAGCCGGGGTTTTTTTTATAGCCAAAATAATCTTTCACTCAATAAAAAGCCTGCAGAAATTGAGCTGGATCAACTCAACTCTCCTTAGCGGTGGCGGCGGGAATAGGGTCTGCCTAATCTTGTTCTTACACACCAAGGGAGATACGTCATGCATAACGTTCTGGTCGCTTATGATGGCTCACAGCCTTCAAAACGGGCACTTCAATACGTCATTGAACAGGCACGTGACAGTGCGAGCCCAATGCAGATTCACGTCATCAATGCCCAGCACGGCGCCGTTGTGTACGGTGATTACGTGACTGCCAGCATGATCGAGGAAATAAACAATGGACTACTGGATGAGGCCGATAAGGTGCTAAAGGAAGCCGCTGCGACTCTGGCTGCGGCAGAGGTGGCGCACAAAACCCATGCTGCGATGGGGAATGTGGCTGAACAGGTCAATGCTGCCATTAAACAATTGGGGTGCGATACCGTAGTAATGGGGACCCGAGGCCTTGGCAGTTTCAGCGGGCTAATGCTGGGCTCTGTAGCCAACCGCGTCATTCATGAGGTTTCGGTGCCAGTGATACTGATTAAATAGAACGCGCTGAGCAGTCAGGACTTACTGTCTGGCAAACGATTTGACGATCGATTTGGTTGCAGCGCTGGCATTGAGCTCCCGGACATTTTTGGCGTGAGACCATTTGCACGCCGCAATTTCATTTAGCGGTTCAGGTTTGGCCGATGACGACAGTAAGGCCATGAATATGTAGTGCATGACGTTGTCTTTTTCGTACTCAGACAAATAGACAAGGTCGAGGTCTCGCAGCCCGGTTTCCTCGCTGAGCTCGCGAGCTGCAGCCTGCGCGGGCGTCTCGCCGTCTTCGATCTTGCCGCCTGGCAAAGCCCATCTCGATTTGGGTTTGCGTACGTACAGAATCCTGCCGTCGCGTTTGCAGATTATTGTCGCCCGTTCTTTCATCGTTGGTTCACCTTGTATAAGCGCCATGAAGTCAATCCGGCGCCTAACTTCAATTTCGTGAAGGTGATCAGGATGCCTGGGGTGGTAACTTAAATGTCACAAAAATTTAATAAATATGACTTAAGCACGATTGATGCCATATGGCCAAGCCTTATCTGTCTATCGGTACGTACTTGAGAAAACTTGAGCGATCAGACGCTCTCCTTATGCATCGCACTTGCGATCGATGCCACGGATGCCTAAACGACCGGTTGTTCAGAGGCGGTATCGTGTTTCGTCCATCGCTGGTAGCTCTGCTAGAACGCAATCCTTAAGGAATTCACGTTATTTTTGCCCCGGAAAGGTGCATAAAAAGGGTGTTGAGGACGATGTGTATGCTGATCCCGATTATCGCGCTCAGATTGAACGCGCTTATTAAATACCGCCCATCGGAAGATTTACGCTATATCGATCTCAAAGGGGTCGATATCAATTGCAAGGAGCTGATTGTCCCAATCTCTCCATCGCTTGGAAGGCTCATCATGACCATGCACAATGATTTCAGCACTCAAGCAAGCACCTTGATGCTTGAATTGAACGATGCGACCACAGTAATGATGGGGATGGTGGGCGCGCACCGGACGACGGGGCCTCTCTGGTTGGCCGCAACTGCTCGGCAAAGTCTTTCCTTCGGTCGATGGAATGCGTTTATAAACCGTTCTGACGTTTTTGGTCCGGCTCTCAGCTAGCGTGAATGGCATGACTTCTCGTCACCTCGTTTCATACCGATTCAACGGGCAAGTGCGCCAGCACGAGCTCGAGCTGGCGCAGCGCCAGTTGCTGCCTCACGTTGCGGCCCTGCACTTGTTGCAGTTGCACTTCGGAGATGCAGAGAGCGGTCTGGTCATGCCAAGTGTTGATGCGCAACCCGCAGCTATACTGGGCCAAGCGCAGCTTTTAGGTATTTCCAGCATCACCTCTCACCTTGTCGACTAAACCTTTTTATAAGTCGATATGCTCGCCTGTCTAACCCTGTTCTGTCACTCCTCTTCGATAGCTTTTCAAGCAAATTTATAAGGGATGCATTGAGCCTGCCCCAAGGCTGAAGTGCGCTCGCCGATAAAACTGGCGATATTCTTGCAGCTGATATGAATATGCCACTTGCACCGTTCTGTCGGCGCCGCGAATATAAGCGCCTGCTGTCTCTGGTTTCGGAGCTTTCATGAGTGTTCCTCCCTTGGCCCTAGACCGACCGCATTTGAGTCCTGGCGAAGATCCCACGACCGGACATCTGGCTGACGTCGGGCTGGCTGCTATGGCGAACCCCGCTGGTGAACCTATCGAAGTTGTACTTGCCGCCATTCAGGAATGCATGGGGGATGTGCCATGGGCGGTGTATGCCGTCGGCGATCCCATGCACTTGTTGGGGCATGGCGAAGGTCAGATGCGTTGGTCGGTGAGTGTCGCCAACGACAGGTTCGACGATTTCTGTCGTGAATACGCATTGCAGCGTTGGGCTGCCGGCAAGGGTGAGGGCGTTCTGGCCTGGCTTGTCGCGCCGCGAAGCCAGGCGACTAACGTTGAACTCGCTGCGCTTGCCCTGCGTCTCGGCACTCGTCTGCAGATCGATGCGTTGGCTCGGGCTCAGATCACCCAACGGGTGCTGTATGAAATTACCTATCTTGCCAGTTCGACCCGGGATCGCAGTGCGTTTCTTGAAGGCGTGCATCATCAGTTGGCTTCTCTGATCGACGCGGAGAACTTCTACCTCGCGCTTTATGACCCTGGCAGCGACAAAATCACCTATCCGTATTACATCGATATCACCGATGTTGAAGCGCTAGAGTCCGAAGCTTACGAGTACCTGGACCGCTCCCGCTTGTCGATGACCGGATATGTTCTTAACAGTGGCCAGCCGCTTTTTGTCGATGCTGCCGGGATAGAGCGTGCGCGTGCCCAGAAGCGCTTTTATTGCGTCGGGCATCAGCCCGAGTTCTGGATGGGCGCCCCCCTGAAGAATGCCTCGGATGAGGTATTTGGCATGCTTGCCATGCAGGTTTACGACGTTTCCCGGGTGTACAGTGCCGAAGATCGCGCCTTGTTTCTGGTCGTGGTTCGCCATGTGGCCATGGCGCTGGATCGTATTCTGCACCGCGCCGATCTTGAGCGAACGGTCATGCTCCGGACTCAGGAGTTGTCGGCCCTCAACGCTGCATTACGGCAGGAGGTCGCTGAACGCGAACGTGCCGAGCATTTGCAAAGCGCGCTGTTTCAGATTGCTGAGTTGTCCAGTCAACCCGGTGACATGGCGGAGCTGTTCCACAGTTTGCACTTGATCGTCGGGGAGCTGCTGGTCGCCCTGAACTTCTATATCGCTCTGTTCGACACGTCCACGGCGGAAGTCACCTTTCCGTACTATGTCGATGAGCGCCAGACCACGCGTCCGCCTGCGCGCCGCGGTCAGCGAGGCCTTACTGAGTACGTTATTCGTCAGCGCCGTGCCTGCCTGATTGATCAGGATGAAACCCTGAGGCTTGAGAGGGCGGGTGAAATCGAAGTGGTCAGGGAGGGGATCCGCTCGTCTTCATGGCTAGGCATTCCATTGTTCGACGGCAATGATGTGCGTGGCGTGCTGGCCGTTCAAAGCTACTCGCCATTAGTGCGCTACTCACTGCGCGATCAAGAACTGTTGACCTTTGTCTCCCGCCACATCGATACCGCGTTGTCCCGGCGCAGTGCAGCGGAGGCGGTGCAAACCGCCAATTTGCGTCTGGAGGCCCGGGTTCAGGATCGAACTCGCGAGCTCGATTACGCCAATGCCAAGCTTCAGCACGAAAACTCTCATGACTCGTTGACCGGCTTGCCCAACCGCAGTCATTTACAGCAACGCCTGCAGGCGGCCTGGATGGACTTTCGCAGTCATGGTTGCGAGCTGGGAGTGATGTTCATAGATCTGGACCGCTTCAAACTGGTAAACGATAGCCTGGGTCATCATTTTGGTGATCAGTTACTGACGCAGGCCGCTGATCGTCTGCGTGGCTGCATGCGCGAAACAGACTTGCTGGCACGGTTGGGCGGCGACGAGTTCGCCGTTCTGGCGGCGGGCGCGCCTTTGGACGTGGCTATTGGTATTGCCGAGCGAATCCTCGCTGCCTTCGACCTGCCGTTCTTCATTGACGGGCACGCGGTATTTTCATCCTGCAGCATTGGCGTTGTCGGTGCCGACAGCCAGTTTCACCAGATGCCAGCGGATTTGCTACGTGACGCCGATATGGCCATGTACCGGGTCAAAAATGGCGGACGTGACAGCTTCGCGGTGTTCAATCAGGAGCTGCGCCGCGAAGTTTCCGATCAGGTCGAGCGCGAGGCTGCTCTGCGTAACGCCCTAAAGCGCAACGACGAACTGATTCCTTACTTTCAGCCGATCATTTGCGTTAACACAGGCCAGCTTCTTGCCCTTGAGGCGCTGATTCGCTGGCGCCAGCCCGACGGTAAAATCCTGGCCCCAGGGCAGTTTCTGCCGGCACTGGAGGGGTTGCGGCTGATTGGCCGGCTGGATTTGTACATGTTGCGTTGCGTGGTGGAGATTCTCGCGCGGCCTGGCAATGAGCACTGGCCAACGGTGCATGTCAATTGCTCCAGCTACAGTATTACGCGTCCCGAATTCGCCGGAGAAGTGCTGACCCTGCTGGCAAATTACGACATGGCACCCTCACGGATATGTCTGGAGCTCACCGAAGGTGCATTGGTGGCAGAGCCCGAGTTGGCCCGTCAGTCCATGAAGCAGCTTGCAGACCATGGTATGTCGGTAGTGCTCGATGATTTTGGCGCAGGCTTTTCGTCCCTTAGTTACGTCCATCAATACCATTTCAGTGGCTTGAAAATCGACAAGTCGTTCACCCTGGAACTGACCACCAGCTCCCGCAGTCGGGCTATCGTGCGGGCAATCGTACGGATGGCCGAATCCCTTGATCTGACGGTGGTTGCCGAAGGCGTCGAGGATCAGGCAACGCTTGATCTGCTGCGCGAGATCGGCGCTGGTCAGGCCCAGGGCTACTTCTTCGCCGTGCCGTTACCGCAAGACCGGCTGCAGTTGAATATCTAGGTGACCGGCAATCCTCGGCCACAATTGGCCGTGGATTGCCGGATTGTTCCTGCCACTTGCCAATCAGCATGCCAGCAGCCCACGGATTTCGAGGCTTTCGCCGCGGTGGGTAAAGTGGCATCGGTATTGCTCTGCTTGCTGGGCAGCACAATTGGCAACAGGAGGTGAGCAATGAATACCGCTAGTATCAGTGCGCTCCATCATCTGGTTTCTCAGGCGGTGGGTCGCAAGATTCAAGAGGATGTGGCAACCGATGCTTTCTCGGTTCCGGTCGGCGCAGCCAGCGCGGTCCCGGCCGTTGATGCCGTCGCGCAAAATAACGGTAGCCAGCAGAACGCAGCTTATGACGAGGCCTTCGCCAGAATGCTGCTCAGCCTGAAAACGGCTACGCAAAAAGCTGAAACCGAAACTGAGCCTTCGTTTATTTCGGCGGCCAACGACAGCAACATTGCTGCCCGCGATTCTGCGGTGACCAGCGAAGCTGACGTGGCCGAAGGTGTCTCGAAGTTTACTTCGGCTCAAGAGGAGTTCCGCGACTACATGGATTTGACGCCCGCGGAGAAGATGCGCGAACAACTGACCGGCGTCAGCAAAGACGAGTACGAAGCCATGTCGCCTGAGCAGAAACTGGATGTCGACACCAAGCTTCAGGCCGCCCTGAAAGAGCAGCAACAACAGACTACCGCTGACGTGAACAGCAAAATCCTGGCGGCCAGACTGGCGTTGGTTTGAGGCTGGCTTTTGTTTGACTGGCGAGCCTGTTACTGGCGAGTCTGTTCAAGGGCGCCTGAGTCAGGCGCAGGTTTGCCCGCAAGTTGATGCTATCTCGAACGGTGTGGAGCCGAGCTTGCTCGCGACAAGGCTGGACGCGGTTCAGTTCAGAACACTTCTGGCCTTAGCGCGAGCAAACTCGGCTCCCCCACAGTTCCGCGCTTCCCGTTAAAGTGTTGGCTCTAAAGCCTTCACCCCAACTGATCCCGATACGGCAAGTCCGGCCCGACCTTGGTACAGGTCAGCGCCGCCGCTTGCACGGCGAACTTGAGCATCTCATCGACCGTATGTTTGCGCAGGGTCGGCAAGCAGAGCGGGTCATCGAGCTGGTGTTCGGTCAGGAAGGTAATCAGCGCCGCCTGGAAGGTATCTCCTGCACCCACAGTGTCTACGGTGGTGACGGTTTGTGCCGGTACCGACCAGCTGCCGTGCTGGCGAGTAAAGACCGTTGCTCCCTGAGTACCCTGAGTCAACACGACCAATTGGCAACGCTTACTCAGCCAGCTCCGGGCGACGATCTGTGGGTCTTGGTCGGGGTAGAGCAGGCCCAAGTCCTCGTCGCTGACCTTGATGATGTGAGCGTGCTCGGCGAAAGCGTTGATCTGTTCGCGCCAACGGTTGATATCCGGCGCCGGATTGAGGCGCACATTGGGGTCCAGCGTGATCAGCCGTTTTCCGCTCTCCCGGGCCACCAAGGCAAGCAGCGTATCGGCGATGGGCTGAACCACCAGTGAAAACGAACCGACATGAATCCCGCGTACCTGCTCGTCCAACTCTGGAAGGTGTTCAAGGCGCAGTTGTCGATCCGCGCAGCCCTCGCCACGAAAGCTGTAATGCGGCGAGCCGTCGGCACCAACTGCCACCATTGCCAGGGTGGTGGGGGCTTTGAAGTCGATCAGGTAATCAGCACTTACGCCTTCTTTATCCAGCACGCTGCGCAGGCGTTGGCCCAAGTAATCATTGGAGAGCCCGGCAAACAGTCCGGCTTCGACACCAAGGCGCCGCAAGCCCACGGCGACGTTGAAGGGCGAGCCGCCCGCGATAGCCTGAAAATCCAGCTTGTTGAGTTGCCCGCCCTTGTCGGGCTGGCTGAAAAAGTCGAACAGTGCTTCGCCACAAACGAGAAACATAGGTGCTCCTGAAATAAATGCGTCAGTCGGGCCCAGAAGTTGGCTCAGAGCGCCTGCAACTGATTGCGATACCGCTCATAGATCTGCTGATAGCTGGCGACGTTCTGTGGGACGGGCCGGGTTTCACTGCTGTTATCGAGGCTGACGCAACGGGCACACAGAATATCCAGCGTCTCGCCTGCTTCCTGTAGATTGGCGCAGCACCAGGTGGCCTGGATTGCAGCACCCAACGCCGCTGCTTCCGCCTGCTCGGTGCAAATCACCGGGGTATCCATGATGTCGGCTACGATCTGCCGCCATACCGCGCTCTTGGCGCCGCCGCCGATCAGGCGGATGTTAGCGCTTTTGATGCCGCTGGCGCGCAACAGGTCCAGTCCATAGCGCAGGCCGAATGTTGTGCCTTCAACCACTGCCCGACACAGGTTGGCTTGGGTCAGATTGGTGGCGTCCAGTCCCAGAATACTGCCGGTAGCGTGGGGCAGGGCGGGCACACGCTCGCCATTCAGAAACGGCAGCATCGATACGCCTTCGGCACCAATCGGGGCCTGGCTTACGGCCTGATTGAAAGCAGCGATGTCCAGGCCCAATAGCTCCCGCACCACGCCGGTGGCGTTGGTCAGGTTCATGGTGCAGATCAAGGGCAGCCAACCGCCGGAGGACGAGCAGAAGGTCGCGACTGACGCCTGTTCACTGACCCGTGGCTGATCGGCAAAGGCATAAACAGTGCCCGAAGAACCCAGGCTCATGGTGATTACACCCGGATGAATGTTGCCAGTGCCGATGGCGCCCATCATGTTGTCGCCGCCGCCACTGGAAATCACAGCGTTGGGATTGATGCCCAGACGTCGAGCAATCTCTGGCAAGATCGTGCCGACCGGCTCGTGCGCCTCCAGCAATTCAGGCAGTGCCCGGCTCAAGTTGCCGCTCGGGTCAATGTGCTCAAGGATCGCCAGATCCCACTGCCGAGTGCGCACATTGAAATACCCGGTACCCGATGCATCGCCATATTCGCTGGCGCAACGACCGGTCAGCCAGTAGTTGAGGTAATCATGGGGTAGCAGGATCTTGTCGATGCGCGCAAAGAGTTCGGGGTGCTGCTCTTTGGTCCAGAGCAGTTTGGACACCGTGTAGCCCGGCGCAATGGCAATGCCAAGACGCCGCAGCGAGCCACTTTCGCCCCCCAGATACTCCAGCAATTGGTCATTTTGCGGCGTGCTTTCGGTGTCGCACCACAGTTTGGCCGGGCGCAGCACCTGACCGTCGGCATCCAGCAGCACGAGGCCGTGCTGCTGGCCCGATACGCCAATCCCGAGTATCTGCTCTCCGGAAATGCCCGCTTCAAGCAGCGCCCCGGCAGTCGCTTTTTCGAAGGCGTCCAGCCATTGCTGCACGTCCTGCTCGCGACGACCGTTGTGACCGCTGATCATGCTGTGCGGCGCAGCGCCCTGGCCTAGAACCTGCCCGGTGACTGCGTCGAGTACGATGGCCTTGGTGCCTTGGGTGCCGCAATCGATTCCGAGAAACATAGGCACCTCAGGCGGTTTTGGCCAACAGGTTTTCCAGAGTTTTGCTGACGCCCAACTGCTTGAGGCTGTTCAGGTTCTTTTCGAAGGCGGCGACAAACTCGGCTGACTGGGGAATGGCAGTACCGAAGATCTCCTCGACGTCCAGCAAGCGCTGAACGATCAGGACATCGTCGGCCACCAGTGCCTTACAAAAATCCGCACGCGGATCGACGATCTTGTAGGCCACGCCGTTTTCGCCTTCGCTGCCTTGCAGGTACAGCGCCCAGGCGGCCACGACCAGCGATGCGCGCTCCAGGTTACCTTGATCGACAATCAGTCGATTGATGGTCGGCACCGTGAATTTGGGAAACTTTGACGAGCCATCCGAGCAGACTCGCTCCAGTTGATCTGCAATCGCCTGATTGGAGAAGCGCTCGATCAGCGTGTCCTTGTAACCTTCCAGATCTATGCCCGGCACCGACGCCAGTTGCGGCGTGACATCCAGATCCATGTACGCGCGGATGTAGGCAACGAACAGCGGATCATTCATGGTCTCGTGAACGAAACGATAGCCCTTGAGTGCGCCCAGATAAGTCAGCGCCAGGTGGCTGCCGTTGAGCAGCTTGATTTTCATCTCTTCGTAGGGTGTGACGTCGTCAGTGAATTGCACACCGACTTTCTCCCACGCCGGACGACCGTCGACAAATTTGTCTTCCAGCACCCATTGCACAAAGGGCTCGCAGACCACTGGCCAGGCATCATCAATGCCTTTTTCATCGGCCAGCTTCAGGCGATGGGATGTGCTGGTCATTGGCGTGATGCGGTCGACCATGGCATTGGGAAAGCTGACCTCTTCGGCAATCCAGTCATGCAAATCCGGATTACCCAGCGCAGCGAATGCCAACAAGGCCTTGCGCGCCACGGCGCCGTTGTGTGGCAGGTTATCGCAGGACATCACGGTGAACGCAGGGGTGCCGGCGGCGCGGCGTTTTGCCAGCGCGGCGCAGAGCAATCCGAAAACGGTGCGCGGCGCGTCTGGATACGCCAGATCGTGCTGGATCTGCGGCAAGTGGCTCATGAACTCGCCGTTACTGTCATCAATGCAGTATCCGCCTTCCGTGATGGTCAGCGACACGATGCGAATCTGCGGGCTGGCGAGCTTGTCGATGACGGTCTGGATATCGTCTTCGGCTAGCAGCATGGCGCTGATGGACGCGATGATCCGGGTTTCAGTGTCGGGCGTATCGCCCAGTTCATAGAGCGTGTAGAGGTAATCCTGACCTGCCAGAGCATCACGCACGCCACGGTCTTCCGGGCGCAAACCGATGCCGCAAATGCTCCAGTCCAGACCCTCGCCACTGTTCATCAGTGCGTCGGTATAAAACGCCTGGTGCGCACGATGGAAACCACCGACGCCGATGTGGGCAATGCCGTGAGTAGTGCTTTCAGGGCTGTAACCGGGCAGGGCAATACTGTCCCCAAGCTGAGACAAATTCTGTTTGTTCAGTTTCATGGCAATGATCCCTAATTCTCAGGCGGCGACCGGCAGGGCTTTGGCAATCACCAAACCCTGAGCGTCGAACAGGTGGCAATGGGCGCTATCCAGATGCAGGTTCAGGGTGTCGCCGTACTGGCTGGCCAGATCCCCGCGAATGCGCATGGTCAGGGCTTCACCGGAGCGGGTCCGCACGTGGCAATAAGTGTCGCTGCCCAGACGCTCGCTGACGTCGGCAATGACTTGCATCTGGCAGTCGCCTTCTTTGGCCAGATTCAGGTGCTCCGGGCGAATCCCAAGCGTCACCGGGTCGCCAACGCTCTGCTGCGCATTACCGAACGGCAGATTGATCGTGGCGCCCGCATCCAGCGTGACTTCGCAACCGCCAGCATCGACCCGGCTGATCTTGCCCTTGAGGAAACCCATCTTTGGCGTGCCAAGAAAACCCGCGACAAACAGATTGGCCGGATGGTGATACAGCTCAAGCGGGGAGCCCACTTGCTCAACTTTGCCGCCATTGAGCACCACGACTTTGTCGGCCAGGGTCATGGCTTCGACCTGATCGTGGGTCACGTAAATCATTGTCGCTTGCAGTTCTTTGTGCAGGCGCGACAGCTCAAGACGGGTTTGCACACGCAGGGCGGCGTCGAGGTTCGACAAGGGTTCGTCGAACAAGAAGATTTTCGGGTTGCGCACGATCGCGCGACCAATCGCTACCCGCTGGCGCTGACCGCCGGACAGTTGTTTGGGTTTGCGTTCCAGCAAAGGGCCAAGCTCAAGGATGCGGGCTGCCTCATCGACTTTCTTTTTGATGACGGCTTTATCGCCACCGGCCAGATCCAGAGCAAAAGACAGGTTCTTGCCCACGGTCATGTGCGGGTAAAGGGCATAAGTCTGGAACACCATGGCCAGGTCGCGCTTGGCAGGTGTTACCTGAGTGATGTCACGGCCATCCAGCTCGATGGTCCCGGATGTCACATCCTCCAGCCCGGCAATCAGTCGCAGCAGGGTGGATTTGCCGCAGCCCGACGGGCCTACAAACACCACGAACTCGCGGTCCTTCACGTCCAGATCGATGCCTTTGATGATCTGGTGACCGTCGAAGCCTTTTTGCAGATTTCTGATGCTGAGGTTAGCCATGGTGGCCTCCGTTCTTGTTCTTTAAACCTGATGAGTACTTCTGTAGGAGTGAGCTTGCTCGCGATGGGGGCAGATGCTCGGCAAAAATATCGCCTGATATGACGCTATCGCGAGCAAGCTCACTCCTACAGGGGGCCGTGTTTAGTGCAACACAGCGGGTTATTTCACGGCCCCGAACGACAGGCCGCGCACCAGTTGCTTCTGGCTGATCCAGCCAAAGATCAGGATCGGCGCGCAGGCGAGGGTCGAGACGGCGGAGAGCTTGGCCCAGAACAACCCTTCGGGGCTGGAGTAGGAGGCGATCAGGGCAGTCAGTGGCGCTGCGTTGGACGACGTAAGATTCAATGACCAGAATGCTTCGTTCCAGCACAGGATCAGCGACAACAGCGCAGTGGATGCCAAGCCGCCTTTGCAAATCGGGATCAGCACCTTGAAGATTTCCTGCCGGGTGCTGGCACCGTCCAGTCGCGAGGCCTCGAGGATTTCCCCGGGGATGTCCTTGAAGTAGGTGTAGATCATCCAGACCACGATAGGCAGGTTGATCAGCGTGTAGATCACGATCAACGCAATGCGGCTATCCAGCAGACCAAAGGTCTTGGCCAGCAGGTAGATCGGCATCAGTACGCCCACCGGGGGCAGCATCTTCGTCGAGAGCATCCACAGCAGCGTGCTCTTGGTGCGTTTGGTCTCGAAAAAGGCCATGGAGTAAGCCGCAGGCACCGCGATCAGCATGCATAGGATGGTTGCGCTGAACGAGATGACCACCGAGTTCCAGGCGAAGTGGAAATAGTCGCTGCGCTCCTGAATGTGCAGGTAGTTTTCCAGGGTCGGCGTGAAGATGAATTGCGGCGGCGTGGCGAACGCGTCGATCTCGGTCTTGAAGCTGGTCAGCACCATCCAGAAAATCGGGAAGAAGATCAGCGCCGCTATCAGCCAGCACAAGGTGCCGAGCAGCACGCTTTGCAGGCGTCGGGATTGTTTGAGCGTCATCATGATTCGGCCCTCAGGACTTGTCAGTGAGGTTTTTGCCGATCATCCGGATCAGGATGATTGCAGCAATGTTGGCAATGACCACGGCAATCAAACCGCCAGCGGACGCCATGCCCACGTCGAATTGCAGCAAGGCCTGGTTGTAGATCAGGTACGCCAGATTGGTTGATGCGAAACCTGGACCGCCATTGGTGGTGGTGAAGATTTCCGCAAATACCGAGAGCAGGAAGATGGTTTCGATCATCACCACCACGGCAATTGGCCGCGCCAGATGCGGCAGCGTCAAATGCCAGAAAATAGCGATAGGCCCTGCACCATCAAGCCGTGCGGCTTCTTTCTGCTCCTGATCCAGCGATTGCATGGCGGTCATCAGGATCAGGATGGCGAACGGTAGCCACTGCCACGAAACAATGATGATGATCGACAGCAGGGGGTAGTTGGCCAGCCAGTCAATCGGCTGGGCGCCAAACAGCTTCCAGACCCAGGCGAGGATCCCGGACACGGGATGGAAAATCAGGTTCTTCCAGATCAGCGCGCCCACGGTGGGCATGATGAAGAACGGCGAAATCAGCAGCACGCGCACAATGCCGCGACCGAGAAACTCGCTGGCTTCCAGCAGTGCGGAAATCAGCACACCCAGCACCACGCTGATCAACAGCACGCTGCCGACCAGCAATAGCGTATTGGTCGCACCGGGAAGGAAACCGCTGTCGGTGACGAAGTATTCGAAGTTTTCCAGGCCGACGAATTCGTTCTCGCCGGGGTTAAGCAGGTTGTAACGGATCAGCGAGAAGTAGATGGTCATGCCCAGTGGGACGATCATCCACACCAGCAACAGCAGGACCGATGGGCTGACCAGAAACCAGCCCGGTTTTGTCACGCTGCCTTTAACTGACGGATTATCGTCGGGCGTGACGGCCTGAGGCTTGATAGTTGAGGTTGTCATGATGGCGATCCTGGGTGCAAAAGGAGAGCAGGGTGTCGGGGCGCACGCACCCCGACTGATAGTCAGCAGCGACTATTTCTTTGGATAACCTGCACGCTTCATGTCCCGCTCGGTGGAGCTTTGCGCGTTTTTCAAGGCTGCATCAGGGGTTGCCGTGCCCACCAGCGCGGCGGAGAACTGCTGACCGACCGACGTGCCGATGGCCTGGAACTCAGGAATGGTCACCAGTTGAATGCCTACGTAAGGCACAGGCTTGAGGGTTGGCGCTTTGGGCGTCACTGCCTTCAGCGATTCCAGCGTGATGTTGGCGAACGGTGCGGCTTTTTTATACGCATCGGTGTAGGTCGAGGCGCGAGTCCCAGGCGGCACGTTGGACACGCCGTCTTTTTCGGCTACCAGTGCTGCGTACTCTTTTGAGGTCGCCCATTCGGTAAAGGCTTTGGCGTCAGCCTGGTTTTTCGCGCTGGTCGGGATTGCCAGTGCCCATGAATACAACCATGCCGAGCCTTTGTCGGTGACTTCATGAGGGGCGTAAGTAAAGCCTACGCTGTCTGCGACCTTGCTCTGGCTCTTGTCGGTAACAAACGAACCGGCCACGCTGGCATCGACCCAGATGGCGCATTTGCCGCTGTTGAACAGCGCAAGGTTTTCGTTGAAGCCGTTACTCGAAGCGCCCGGAGGGCCGGATTTCTTCATGGTGTTCACGTAGAAATTCAGCGCGTTCTTCCATTCCGGCTGGTCGAACTGCGGCTTCCACTGCTCATCGAACCAGCGTCCGCCAAATGAGTTGGCGACTGTGCTGATCAACGCCATGTTTTCGCCCCAGCCCGCTTTGCCTCGCAGGCAGATACCGTACTGCTCTTTGGACTTGTCGGTCAGTTTGTCAGCGAATTCGGCGATCTGCGTCCAGGTAGGGCGTTCCGGCATGGTCAGGCCCGCGGCCTTGAACAGGTCAGTGCGGTAGTAGGTAATCGAGCTTTCTGCATAGAAAGGCAGTGCAAACAGTTTGCCGTCCACCGACAAGCCATCGCGTACTGACGGGAACACGTCATCCAGCGCGTAGCTGGCGGGCAGGTCCTTCATTTCTTGCAGCCAGCCTTTGGCACCCCACAGCGATGCTTCGTACATGCCGATGGTCAGCACGTCGAACTGTCCGCCTTTGGTGGCGATGTCTGTAGTCAGACGCTGGCGCAATACGTTCTCTTCGAGGACGACCCACTTGAGTTTGATATCGGGATGCTGTTCTTCGAAAGTTTTCGACAGCCGCTGCATGCGGATCATGTCGCTGTTGTTGACCGTAGCGATGGTGACTTCGCCCGCAGAAGCGGTGGCGCAGAGTGTCAGACAGGTACCGGCAAGCAGAACTTTTGCAGAGGTCTTCATTTATCACTCCTCTTCTGCGCCCGGAGAGCTACAGAAGGTCGGTTATTGTTTTTGTGTCTTCCGGAGGTAAGGAAGATGTGGATTGATTACAGCGGGCGCAGGCGCAGATGACAAATCCTGCAAGACACTTGGACTGATACTTTTTTGCACTGATTGCCACGCGGAAAAACGCCCGAGACTCTGCTGCGGCCACGCCGCAACCGTCTGCGGCGCAGTCCTAGCGTAGACGTTGCACGAGGCTGCGGGGTGAATCAGTACAGGTTTTGCTCTGTCAGGCGCTGAACGGCCAGGCGGCGATAGTGCGATGGAGTCATGCCCTTGAGCTGTTGAAAGCGTCGATTGAAGTTCGAGATGTTATTGAAGCCCGATTCAAAGCAAACGTCCGTCACCGGTTTATCGCCGTCAGCCAGCAGCTCACAGGATTTGCTGATGCGCAGGCGATTGACGAATTCCACGTAGCAGCGGCCGGTGGCCTGCTTGAAGACTCGAGAAAAATAAGTGGGTTTCATGCCGAGATAATCGGCCACTTCTTCCAGGGGCAGTTCCCGGGCGTAGTTCGCGAAGATGTAATCCACGGCGCGGTTGGTGCGGTCTACGCTGTGCTCATCGGCCATTGGCGCTGAATTGCTGCCTGACAGCAATTGGTAGTCATCGCACCCGGCCAACAGCTCAAGGAGGATGAGGAAATGCCCGAGGCGACTGATGCCTTTTGAGTCGGCGATCTTCTGCATCAGCTTCGTCGCCTGGCGGATGGTTCGTTTGCAGCGGAACTCGATACCGTATTGAGCGCGCTCCAGCAGAGGTGCCAGGGTCTTGAGTTCGGCGAATATCTGGCTGCCGCTTTCAAACAGCTCGTCGGTGAAGTTCACCAGCATGTCCCGTTTACTGACGACTTCATCTTCCTCGATCTGGCTGATCCAGTTATGGGGCAGGTTGGGGCCTGTCAGGAATAGGCTCTCGGGATAGAAGTTGCCAATGTAGTCGCCGACAAAGACCTTGCCGGAACTGGCCACGATCAGATGCAGCTCGTATTCCTTATGGAAATGCCAGCGCACTAAAGGGCAGGGGAAGCCGTGTTCGCGGTAGATGATCGACAGTCCATTGTGGTCGTCCATCAATTCGTAAGAGGGGTCTGTGACTCTTGTTGTTTTTGTCATCATATGGCCGATGTCCAGAATGCCAGGCTGTTAATGTGCACTATCTGAGTGTGCGATAACACCCAGAGTTTCCTGTGACAACTGGCAGACTCAAACGGATACCGTATCTGTAGAAGCTGCCGAAAGCTGCGATGAGCTCCATTCTGATACATCGTGACCGCAGCATTTGGCCGCGCCTTCATAGGCCTGGCGCCTGACGGAAATCATTCATGAAAACCATCCTCCTCATCGGTATCGGTTCAGGCAACCCGGAACAGATCACCATTCAGGCCATCAATGCGCTGAACCGCGCCAAGGTGTTCTTCCTCCTGGATAAGGGCTACGCCAACGACGATTTGCTGCGGCTGAGGAAAGACATCTGTGAGCGCTATATCGCCGGTGATGATTACCGAATGCTTCAGGTCAGCGACCCCTCCCGGGAAGATGATCCTCATTCTTACCAGCAAGGTGTCGCGCGCTGGCATGAGCAGCGGGCAGCGTTGTTCCAGCGCCTGATCATTGATGAAGTGGAGGCCGGGCAGACGGCGGCTTTTCTGATCTGGGGCGAACCAACGTTGTACGACAGCACCTTGCGTGTATTCGAGTTGATTCTAGATAAGTATCCTCAACTATTTGATTATCAAGTGATTCCTGGTATCAGCAGCGTTCAGGTGCTCGCGGCGCAGCACCGCATTCCACTGAACCGTATTGGTGAATCCATCCATATCACTACTGGGCGCAGGTTGGCCCAGGAGCAAGGAACCGCGCCTGAAAATACGGTGGTGATGCTCGATGCACACTGCACGTTTGACCGATTTCTCAATCAGGGCCTGCATATCTACTGGGGCGCGTACCTGGGTACCGCCGATGAGATCCTGATTGCGGGCCCACTGGATGAGGTGTGTGATCAGATCAAGGCGGTCAGGGCTAATGCGCGTCGGGAGAAAGGCTGGATTATGGATACGTATCTGTTGCGAAATGAAATGTAGATTCTAGGTTTACGTCATAAACTACTGTTTTATTTGATAAAAAATATTGAAAATATGTTGTGGGGCCGGTTTTATCCGGGGAGAGTGTTCCCGGCGGGAGCCGGTCCCACTCCAATCCCCCTCACTGGTCCCGGAGGTGCACCTCAAAACCGTTACACCGGATTGCGATTCTTCGCCTCAATCCACTGCGCCATGTACTGGGTACTTTTGTGATGGTGGTGTCGCAGCATTGCGCCGGTAAAGTTTGCGGTTCGATGGGCCTGCAGGTTCTGGCGCAGATGCTCAATGCGGGCGATAAGGCTCGCGCAGTGCTCGTTATGCCTATAGCGCGCTTCAAGCAACGCCCAGCCAGCGCTCTGCGCTTCATGCCAACGCTCTTCGTCTTGATAGAGCCGCACAGCCTCAGCAGCAATCCGCTCAGCGCTGTTGGCGATGCTGCCGGGCCAGGGTAGGTCGCCACTCATGGCTTCCGCACCGATTGGCGTTGTGACGGTCGGCGTGCCGCACAGCATTGCGTCGACAATCTTGCCTTTGACGCCCGCGCCAAAGCGCAATGGCGCCAGGCAAATGCGCGCTTCGGACATGACCTGCAACGCATCTTCCGCCCAGTTCATGACATGAAAGCCCTGTGCCGCGTTATGCAGCGCGGTGGCCTTGGGCGGCGTGTAGGAGCCGTAAATATGCAGTTGGGCCTTGGGCAGTTGCTGGCGTATCAGCGGCCAGATGGCGTTTTTCATCCAGAGCACGGCATCCCAGTTGGGGGCGTGCCGAAAGTTACCGATGCTCAGAAAGTGCGCTCGTTCGCTAAACGGCCGTGCGGTTGCAGGGATGCTGCTGATCATCAGCGGGCACCAGTGCAGGATGGCCTCTGGCAACCGGAATTCACGGGTCAACAGCTGCATTTCCACGTCTGATGTCATCAGGCTGAGGTCGGATCGGTAAAGCGCACCAACCTCACGCTGAGCGAGATCGCTTGTGGCAATAGCGGAATAAATAGTGCGCTCTGATTTTTCAAAAAAAGCTTCTAGATCATCAGGTTGGGATGAATTACTAAGGTAGTCTTTGAGCTGCTGATGGCGTGCGTGACGCAAGCTTTGCAGGTCTGATGTTTCCAGGATGCGCAGTGCATTCGGGCAATGCTTCTCTACTCGCCAGCCAAACTGCTCTTCAATCATGAACTGATCGAAAAGCACGATATCCGGCTGTAGTTCACTGATGAAAACATCGAAGCTGCTGTTGTTCAGCTCAATGCTGACTTCATGGATACCCAGCTCTGCCAGGTCTGCTTTGTGTTCGCCCTCAGTGGCAGGGCTGGCGAAAGTGATTTGCCAGCCTTGCTCGAGAAAACACTGGATCAGCTGCATGACGTGGCCGCTGGCTGCCGAGGAGCGCGGCTCGGGCCACACATAACCAATAATCAATACATGGGTTGGCGCGTTCAAGACCGGTTGTTCCGGCAGGTACTGCGAATCATGCCTGTTCAAGAATACTTTTTACCTTGTCACGCAACTGGTCGATGGAGAACGGCTTCCCGATGCTGTGCATACCTTCCGGTACATCAATGTTTTCGGCGTAGCCGCTGGCAAAAAGAATGGGCAGGGATGGGCGCAACTCACTGGTTTTGACCGCCAGTTGGGCGCCGCTGATGCCTGGAAGGCCGTGGTCAGTCATCATCAGATCAATGACTTTCGACTCGTCTTCAAGTGTTTTCAATGCCTCTTCGCCGTCCTGGGCCTCCAGCACGTTGTATTCCAGTTCTTCAAGCACGTCGACGATGAGCATACGTACGATGGCGTCGTCTTCGACCACGAGAATGGTGCTGGTGGGGGCGGACATGTGTGAATTCCTTCAAAAGTGACATTGAGCGGGCGTACTGATGGATACGACCGTTTTATGAGTAAACAAAATAACGCGGGAAGTTCCGAATGACCAATCGATGCACTCACTCGGGTGGCGCATTGGCCATTATGTAATCGTTGTGCGACACAAGATGTGATTTTTTCCATTAAATGTCAGAAAATTCAGCCATCTGTGTCAGAAATGAGAGTCTTTTTCTAAACTTTACGGCACACTTCATGGTTTGATGATCACCAAGGATGACCCATGATCCGTCCGTCTACTGTCGATGAGCAACGTTTTCGTAAATTGCTTGGCCGCAACGTCACTCTGCCGTTGAGCGTAGGCGTGATCAGCGCGATCTTTTTCATTGGTCTGATCAGCTATCTGCTCTCGGTCATCCAGTGGGTCGAACATACCGATCGAGTGATCAACAATACGAACCGCTCATTGAAGCTTTCCATCGATATGGAAACGGGCATGCGTGGCTATTTGCTTGCGGGGGATGAGCGTTACCTCGACCCGTATGAACTGGCTAAACCGGCGCTGGCTGCTGAGCTCAAAGGGCTTGAGGTGCTGGTCAGTGACAACCCGCCTCAGGTGGATCGACTCAAACGCATCCAGGCGCTGCAGGATGACTGGCAACAGTACGCTGAGGAAATGATCAATCAGCGTCGTATTAAAGGCGAATACATCGCTCCGCTGCGAACCGGCCGAGGCAAGCGGTTGACTGACGAGGTTCGCAGCCAGTACGAGGAAGTTATTGCGATAGAGCAACAACTGCGTCTAGCGCGCAATGCTGACGTTACACGCACTACCATTCTGTGCGTTAGCCTTTACCTGATTTTTGTACTGAGCGTCAGCGGTATTCTGGCGCACATCGGTCGTAGAGATTTGCTGGCCCTGTCCAGTACCTATGGCGACAACCTGAAGCTTCAGGAAGAAAACGCCGAGCGCCTGAAGAAAGTCGCCTGGTTACGCAATGGCCAGAGCGAGCTGGCCGAGCAGGTTCTAGGGCAATTGACCCTTAATAATCTGGGCACCAATGTTCTGCAGTTTTTTGCTCAGTACCTGGGCAGCGTTGTCGCGGCAATTTACGTGCGTCAGGAGCACGGCGGGCTCAAGCGCGTGGCGTCCTATGGTTTCTCCCGTGAGCAGGAACAGCATGAACAGTCGATTTACAGCGGCGAGGGCGTAATCGGTCAAGCTGCGCAGCAAGACAAGATCATCCGTCTTGATGAGGTGCCCAGTAATTACTTCAAGGTGTCTTCGGGGTTGGGTGAAGGCGATCCGCGTAGCATTCTCGTGGTACCGACCAGCAATGACGATCAAGTCAATGGTGTCATCGAGCTGGGCTTCCTGCGTCCTCTGACCGAGCGTGATGTTGAGTTCATGGAGCTCATTGCCGAAAACGTCGGTACCTCTATCGAGGCCGCGCGTTATCGCCAGCGCTTGCAGGAAGTGCTCGCTGAAACCCAGCAGCTCAACGAAGAGCTGCAGGTTCAGCAGGAAGAGCTGCGCACCGCCAACGAAGAGCTGGAGGAGCAGTCGAGGATTCTCAAGGAGTCTCAGGCTCATCTGGAAACCCAGCAGGCCGAACTGGAGCAGACCAACGAGCAACTGGCCGACCAGGCTCAGGTTCTCTCCGAGCAGCGTGACGCGCTTGATCGCAAGAATGAGGAGCTGAATATTGCGCAGGTCGAACTTGAAGCCCGTGCCGATGAGCTGCAGCGTTCGAGCAAGTACAAATCCGAGTTCCTTGCCAACATGTCTCACGAGTTGCGCACACCGCTCAACAGCTCGTTGATCCTGGCCAAGCTGCTCGCGGAGAACCCTGCGGAGAATCTCACGTCTGAACAGGTCAAGTTCGCTGAATCTATTTATTCAGCCGGTAACGATCTGCTCAACCTGATCAACGACATTCTGGATATTTCCAAGGTCGAGGCTGGCAAGCTGGACATGCGCCCTGAAAACAGCAGCGTGTCTCGTCTGGTCGATGGGTTGCGCAACATGTTCCAGCCTTTGGCCACTGATAAGAACCTGGATTTCCACGTGGAATTGCAGCCTGGCGCGCCGACCATGCTGTACACCGATCGCCAGCGTCTGGAACAGATTCTGAAGAACCTGCTGTCGAACGCGATCAAGTTCACCGAATCCGGCGCCGTCAGTATGGTTGTCTCACGCCAGCCAGGTGCCGGCATCGTCTTTACCGTGCGCGATTCGGGGATCGGTATTGCCCCGGAACAGCAAGAGAGCATCTTCGAAGCGTTCCGGCAGGCGGATGGCACCACCAATCGACGTTATGGCGGTACCGGTCTGGGCTTGTCCATCTCCCGGGATCTGGCGGGCTTGCTGGGTGGTTCGATCACCGTCACCAGCGAGCCGGGGCAGGGCAGTATCTTCTCGTTGATCCTGCCAGAGCAGTATGTCGAGCCGGTGCAACTGGAATATGGTCAAGCTCCTGCGCCAATCGCCGCGCCTGTTGCGCCGTTGCAGGTGTTCACTCCTCAGCCGCTCGCCGCTCCCGCAGCGCCAGCCAGAGCGCCGGTGCCGACATTTGCCGATGATCGCGAGAAGCTGCCTTCGACCAAACGATGCATTCTGGTTATCGAAGATGAGGTGGCCTTCGCCAAAATCCTCTTCGACCTGGCTCATGAGTTGGGTTACCACTGCCTGGTGGCCCATGCAGCCGACGACGGCTTTAATCTGGCAGCACAATTCACGCCGGATGCGATCCTGCTGGACATGCGCCTGCCGGATCACTCGGGGCTGACGGTTCTGCAACGCCTGAAAGAGCTGGCACCGACGCGACACATTCCGGTGCACGTTATTTCGGTCGAAGACCGCCAGGAAGCGGCGATGCATATGGGCGCGGTGGGCTACGCGGTCAAGCCGACCACCCGTGAAGAACTCAAGGATGTATTCGCCAAGCTCGAATCCAAGCTGACCCAGAAGGTCAAGCGCATCCTGCTGGTAGAAGACGATGCCCTGCAGCGCGACAGCATTGCGCGGTTGATCGGTGATGACGACATTGAAATCACTGCCGTCGGTTTTGCTCAGGACGCGCTGGATCTGCTGCGCGATAACATCTATGACTGCATGATCATTGACCTGAAACTACCGGACATGCTGGGCAATGACCTGCTCAAGCGGATGTCCACCGACGAAATCTGCTCGTTCCCACCGGTTATTGTCTACACCGGCCGCAACCTGACCCGGGATGAAGAAACCGAGCTGCTGAAATATTCACGCTCTATCATCATCAAAGGCGCGCGCTCACCTGAGCGTCTCCTTGATGAAGTCACCCTGTTCCTGCACAAGGTCGAGTCGCAACTTTCTAATGAGCGCCAGAAGATGCTCAAGACCGCGCGTAGCCGTGACAAGGTCTTTGAGGGGCGCAGGATTCTGGTCGTAGACGATGACGTACGAAATATCTTTGCCCTGACCAGCGCCCTGGAGCATAAAGGCGCTGTGATTGAAGTGGCACGCAATGGCATTGAAGCGATCAGCAAGCTGAATGAAATTGAAGATATCGATCTGGTGTTGATGGATGTGATGATGCCGGAGATGGATGGCTATGAAGCGACCATTGAGATTCGTAAAGACCCGCGCTGGCGCAAACTGCCGATTATTGCCGTAACCGCCAAGGCGATGAAAGATGATCAGGAGCGCTGCCTGCAGGCCGGCTCCAATGATTATCTGGCTAAGCCTATTGATCTGGATCGGTTGTTTTCGCTTATTCGTGTCTGGTTGCCAAAAATGGAACGTATTTGAGTTGGACAAGCCCAAGTTGAGCATCCAACCCAAGGTTAAAGGTTCCGCAATGTCTCAAGACAAGAGTACGGACATCGAGATACGTCTGTTGATTGAGGCTATTTATCTCAAGTACAGCTACGATTTTCGTGATTATTCCGGCGCTTCGGTGAAGCGCCGTATTCACCACGCGCTTCGCCAGTTTGACTGCGCCACGGTTTCTGCGTTGCAGGAGCGGGTGATTCACGATCCGCAGGCTTTCATGCAGTTGCTGCAGTTCCTGACAATTCCGGTCAGCGAAATGTTTCGCGACCCATCGCACTTTCTGGCCATACGCCAGGAAGTGGTGCCGCTGCTGCGTACCTATCCATCGATCAAAATATGGATCGCGGGGTGCAGCACGGGCGAGGAGGTGTACTCGATGGCCATCCTGCTGCGCGAAGAAGGTTTGCTGGAGCGAACCATTATTTACGCCACTGACATTAACCCAAGCTCTTTGGAGAAGGCGCAGCAGGGGATTTTCTCCATGGAAAACGTTCGCGCCTATACGGACAATTACCAGAAGGCGGGTGGTCAGCGTGCTTTCTCTGATTACTACACCAGTGCCTACGACTACGCGATATTCGATAAGACGCTGCGCGAGAACGTGACGTTTGCTGATCACAGCCTGGCAACCGACAGCGTTTTTTCCGAAACGCAGATGATTTCATGCCGTAACGTATTGATTTATTTCAATAAAAAACTTCAAGATCGTGCTTTTGGTCTTTTCCATGACTCGCTGTGCCATCGCGGCTTTTTAGTCTTGGGCAGTAAAGAGACACTGGATTTCTCTGCTTATAGTGGCCAATTCGAGCCCTTGGTGAAACCGGAACGGATCTACCGCAAGTCATGAAAAGATCATTTTCTGGCGATGAAGACAGTGTGAGCTCGCTGCCGGTCGTGGATGCCATCGTGGTGGGCGCGTCTGCCGGCGGTGTCGAAGCATTGCTGAAGATTTTCGCAAGCCTGAGAGTCGGTTATCGACTGCCGATTCTTACCGTTCTGCACGTGCCTGAAAACCGCCTTAGCCAATTGGCTCCTGTATTTCAGGCAAGGTTACCGATCAAGGTCAAAGAGGCGGACGACAAGGAAGATGTAGCGCCAGGCACGTTGTATTTCGCACCACCGGGTTATCACCTGTCGGTGGAAAACGATTTCAGTCTGTCCCTGAGTCAGGAGGACCGCGTGTTCCATTCGCGACCCAGTATTGACATCCTATTTCAGTCCGCCGCGGATGCCTACGGGCCGCGTCTGGCAGGCTTTTTACTGACCGGCGCCAACAATGACGGCGCTTTTGGTCTGTCATGCATCAAGTTGTCCGGCGGCATGACGGTTGTTCAGGATCCGGATCAGGCCCAGGCGCGCACCATGCCTGAAGCGGCACTGGCGTTGCAGCATCCTGATTACCTTCTGCCTTTAAATGATATAGGCCAACTTCTGGTCGAGCTGGAACGAATTGCATGCTGAGTCATATTCAAGCCAAGCTGCTGATCGTCGACGATCTGCCGGAGAACCTTCTGGCGCTCGAAGCGTTGATCAAGCGCGAAGATCGCGAGGTGTACAAAGCATTATCCGCCGATGAGGCCTTGTCGCTGCTGCTGGAACACGAATTTGCCATGGCTATTCTGGATGTTCAGATGCCCGGCATGAACGGTTTCGAGCTTGCGGAGATGATGCGCGGCACGGATCGCACCAAGAGTATTCCAATCGTGTTTGTCAGTGCGGCGGGGCGCGAACTCAATTACGCCTTCAAGGGTTATGAAAGCGGCGCCGTAGACTTTCTGCACAAGCCTCTGGATATCCATGCGGTCAAGAGCAAGGTCAACGTGTTCGTCGACCTGTACCGCCAGCGCAAGGCGATGAAGCTGCAAGTCGAGGCTCTGGAGCAGAGCCGTCGAGAGCAGGAACAGTTGCTGGCGAAGCTGCAGGTGACCCAGAACGAGCTGGAGCATGCTGTGCGGATGCGCGATGACTTTATGTCAATCGTATCCCATGAGGTCCGAACGCCACTGAACGGGCTGATTCTGGAAACCCAGCTGCGCAAGTTGCATCTGGCCAAAGACAACGCCTCAGCGTTCACCATGGACAAGCTGAGGTCCATGGTTGATCGCGACGAGCGCCAGATACAGAGTCTGATCCGCCTCATCGAGGACATGCTCGATGTGTCGCGCATCCGCACTGGCAAGCTCTCTATCCGCACCAGTGCTTTCGACCTTGCCGAACTGGTAAGTAACTTGCTCGAAAGTTTCTCGGCGCAAATCGCGGCGGCGGAATCCAGCGTGACGTTCACGGCAGAAGAGCCGGTCATTGGCGTGTGGGATGAGTTCCGTATTGAGCAAGTGATTGCCAACCTGCTGACAAACGCGCTGCGTTACGGCGCTCGCAAGCCGATTGAAGTTCGGGTGTACGTGACGGAGGGTCAAGCCCGGGTCGAAGTTCGTGATCAAGGGATTGGCATCAGCAAGGAAAACCAGCGACGCATCTTCCAGCAATTCGAGCGGGTCGCGGCCAACCATGCCGTCCACGGCCTCGGTTTGGGACTGTTCATTTCCGACCAGATCGTCTCGGCCCATGGCGGGGAAATCGTTGTGGAAAGCGAAGAGGGCGAGGGCTCGATGTTCCGGGTCTGCCTTCCGGTTTAGGGGCGGGCGCGGTCAGCGTCAGATTTATCCGATATTTACGCAACCTACGGCAACCGCCATGGTCGTAAAGGCAGCTATTTAACCGAAGGCAGTTCCATGAGCTCTGATGCAGAAAATGTCGTCCTCATCGTCGAAGACGAGCCGCTGATCCTGATGTTGCTTGCCGATTACCTGTCGGGCGAGGGCTATCGAGTGTTGCAGGCAGAAAACGGCGAACAGGCGTTCGAAATTCTTGCGACCAAGCCCCACCTTGATTTGATGATCACTGATTACCGTCTGCCGGGAGGGATATCCGGGGTAATGATCGCCGAGCCTGCGGTTAAATTACGACCGGAACTGAAGGTTATCTTCATCAGCGGTTACCCGGCAGAAATCGTCGAGTCCGGCAGTCCCATTGCCAGGAAGGCACCGATACTTGCCAAGCCGTTCAATATGGAAACGCTGCATTCGCAGATCGAAAAGCTGTTGGCCTGAATCAACGGCTCCCCACGCCATCAGTCACTCGTTCTGATGGCGCCGTAATCCCTACTCTTCGATCATTTCCCGGACCTTTGACGTCAGATTGTCAAAAGCGAAGGGCTTGGTGATCATCTGCATGCCATCGTCGAGAAAGCCCGCCCTGACCGCTGCGTGCTCGGCATAACCGGTGATGAACAGTACTTTGAGGCCAGGCCGTAGCTGTCGGCCTATTTCGGCGAGTTGCCGGCCGTTCATTCCGGGCAGACCCACGTCACTGATCAGCAGGTCGACGCGTTGCCCGGACTCCAGAACAGGCACTGCTTCCGGGCCGGAACTGGCCTCTACGAATTTGTAACCCAGTTCGCTTAGTACTTCGCAAACCAACACTCTCACTGCGGCGTCGTCTTCAACGATCAGGACAGTCTCGCCTTCTTTGGCAAAGCTTTCCGGGCTATGAATAATCTGCTCGTCCTGAGTTTGCTGACCTTTAAAGCGTGGCAGGAAGAGCTGCACCGTCGTGCCTTTGCCCACTTCACTTTTGATCGAAACATGGCCGTGGGACTGTTTGCTGAAGCCATAGATCATCGAAAGGCCCAGTCCGGTGCCCTGCCCAATCGGTTTCGTCGTGAAGAACGGGTCGAAAGCGCGGCTGATCACATTTTCTGGCATGCCGTATCCGGTATCACTGACGCTGAGTACAACGTAGTCTCCCGGGAGCAGATTTTCGTGAGCGTTGGTGAAGGATCTGTCCAGACTCTGATTGGAAGACTCGACGATCAGCAGGCCACCGTCAGGCATGGCATCCCGGGCGTTGAGCACCAGATTAAGCAGGGCACTTTCAAGCTGGTTGGGATCGGCTTCTGCGGTCCATAGCTGCTCATGCAAGTGCAATTCAAGACGAATGCTCTCGTTGAGGCTGCGATTAAGTAATTCACCCATCGAACTGATCAGTTGATTCATCTCCACTGGCTTGGAGTCCAGTGATTGACGGCGGGAGAAGGCGAGTAGTCGATGAGTCAGAGCTGCGGCACGGTTGGCTGAGGTTACGCCAAGGTCGATCAGGCTGTTCAGGTCTTCGGTGTTACCGCGAGCCAACCGCCTTCGCAGAAGCTCCAGGCTGCCAATGATCCCGGTCAGCATGTTGTTGAA
The DNA here is from genome assembly GCF_040224095.2 of Pseudomonas caspiana. Classification (NCBI taxonomy): domain Bacteria; kingdom Pseudomonadati; phylum Pseudomonadota; class Gammaproteobacteria; order Pseudomonadales; family Pseudomonadaceae; genus Pseudomonas; species Pseudomonas caspiana. Next base: position 2,603,420 of record NZ_CP167995.1, read on the forward strand.
GTCGTGCGCAATGCCTCCGGTCAATTGGCCAACCGCTTCCATCTTTTGCGATTGACGCAGGACTTCTTCGTTGTGCTTGAGCTGGGAGGTTCGTTCTTCGACCTGCTGCTCAAGGGTTTCGTTGAGTCGCCGCAGTTGCGCCTCGGCCTGCTTGCGCTCGGTAATGTCCGACGTTACCCCGGCCAGTGAGCTGACTCGACCGTTCTTGGCTCGAATGGCACGGGCTCTGACGTCTACCCAGTTCAATGAACCGTCAGGCCAGACGTTACGAAATTCAATGATGAAGTCATCGCCGCTATCCAGGCTGCGCTGCAGCGCCGATTGCATGCGTGGCTGGTCTTCGGGGTAAACCGCGTCCAGCCAGTCGTCGTAGTCGAAGCGCGTTTCGTCGAAGCGTCCGTAGTGTGATCGGGAGATATCGGAGCAATCGAGTTTGAGAAACTCCGCTTCCAGCTGCCATGACCCTAAGCGTCCAGCCTTGAGTGCGGTCTGCAGGCGTAGTTCGCTTTCCGCCAGGTCTTCCATGCGCGCCCTGGCTTCGTACTGCCGTCGCCTGCCGCGTATCGCGGTGGTGACCAGGCTAACCAGGGTAGAGGGGTGAAAAGGGCGCTCTAGGAACGTGACATTACCCAGTAATTTGCCCAGATAAGCCGAAGGGCTCTGCTCCGGGCCACCGTGATGGGTAAGGAGTACCACAGGAAGGTCTGACCAGGGCGGCTGGCGGTCCAGTGTCTGCACCAGCGTCCCTATGTCTTTGCCACGCAACGCTTCATCGGCAATGATTGCCATACCGGCGCCGAGGCTCAGTTCCTCATTCAAGTCAGCAAGCGTGTGTGCAACCAGCGCGGGAAATCCTGCTTCCTGCAAAATCATTAAAGCAATCTGACTGTCCCGGCCCCTGGGGGCCAGGATGATTGCCCGCTCCGATAACAGTCCTAGGGTGCTCACTCCTCGTTATCTCCCAACAAGGGACTGTCAGAGCCTGCGTATTGAGGGATGCCGCTGAGCACGCCCTGGAAGGCTGCGAGCGGTTTGCCAATTTTCAGGCCCTGATGACTGATGCGATACTCCCTGATGGTCGATTCATGGGTGCCTGTACGTTTCTTGATGATGGAAATCGCTCGGCGGACTTCGCCCTTGGCTTCGAAATAGCGCAACAACATGACGGTGTCGGCCAGATAAGTAATGTCGACGGGAGCGCGCATGTCGCCCACCAGACCATGCTGGGCAACGGTCATGAAGGTCGCTGCTCCCTGGCGATTGAGGTAGAGCAGCAACTCGTGCATGTGCAGAACCAATGCATTTTCTTCAGGCATGGCAGCCTGATAGCCGTTGATGCTGTCGATGACCACGGTCTTGATCTGCTGTTGGTCAACACTGGCTCGTACCCGGTGAGCAAACTCGCCCGGAGACAATTCAGCGGCGTCGACTTGCTCAATCAGCAGGTTGCCGCTTTTCTGCAGCGCCTGGAGATCAATCCCGACTTTGCGCATGCGATTGAACAGCAGGCCCAACTCTTCATCGAAGATGAACAGCGCAACACGTTCGCCGCGAGCGACCGCTGCCGCTGCGAATACCAGCGAGATCAGCGATTTACCAGTACCCGCGGGGCCTAGAATCAACGTGCTGGAGCCACCATCAATCCCGCCGCCCAGCAGCGCATCAAGCTCAGTCAGGCCACTTGATAACACTCCGCGCTCATAATGCTTGCGGTGTTCCGCAGCGACCAGGCGAGGAAACACGTGGATGCCGTCAGCCATGATGGTGAAGTCATGAAAGCCACCGCGATATTTCTGCCCGCGGTACTTCACAACCCGTAGGCGACGTCGTTCTGCGCCGTAGTTCGGGTTCAATTCTTCAAGCCGGATAACGCCGTGCGCTACGCTGTGCACGGTTTTGTCCAGCGCCTCAGTGGTGAGGTCGTCCAGCAGCAATACGGTCGCGTCATAACGCGAAAAGTAATGCTTGATGGAAAGTATCTGTCGTCGGTAGCGCAGGGAGCTTTGCGCCAGCAAGCGGATTTCCGAAAGGCTGTCGATAACGACCCGAGTAGGTTTCACTCGTTCGACAACTTCGAAGATCTGACGCGTTGCTTCGCCTAACTCCAGATCCGAGGAATACAACAAACTTTGATGATTATTAGCGTCGAGCAAGCTTTCTGGAGGCGTCAGCTCGAAGATTACGATGTTCTCGTCCAGATCCCAGCCATGTGATGCTGCGCCATCGCGCAGTTCTATGTCGGTTTCCGACAGCGTGATATACAGGCATCGTTCGCCCTCAAGGGCACCTGCACGCAGAAATTGCAGGGCTACAGTCGTTTTACCTGTGCCCGGTTCGCCTTCGAGGAGAAACACATGCCGACGGGAAAGACCGCCCGCCAGAATGTCATCGAGGCCCACAATACCGGTTGCTGCTTTTGATGTAGTCAAGAATCGCCCTCTTGCGACCTTAGGGGTGTGGCATAGCCTTGAAATCGGCCGCTGCGCTGTCAATGCCTATGACGCAGCTCACTATCACTTACACACTACTGGACCGCCCAGTACGTTGAGCGTTCAGACTTTCGTACCGTGCAGCCCGCTTTCAGCCTGCTTTTTGGGGGGGCGATCCGGGAAATGGCACAACCGCAGCCTTATCGCGTAAAGCCCAGCCTTGATATAGTCTTTGGCTGAATTCGGTCGTGGCTAGAACAAGAAAAATCAAGAGAGGAACCTCCGTGTCTGACTATCAATCCTTCGTTGTAGAGCTCAATAATCACATCGCCCACGTGCAGATCAATCGACCGGAAAAGGTCAACGCCATGGACGCTGCATTCTGGTCTGAAATCATTGATATTTTCCAGTGGATTGATGAGACAGATGAAGTACGTGTCGTGGTGCTGAGCGGGGCGGGCAAGCACTTTTCTTCGGGTATCGATCTGACGCTGCTGGCTTCGGTCGCCAATGAGCTGGGCAAGGATGCAGGTCGTAATGCCCGCACATTGCGCCGCAAGATCCAGCAGTTGCAAGCGTCGTTCACTGCGGTCGATAAGTGCCGTAAACCGGTTCTTGCAGCCGTTCAAGGCTATTGTCTCGGCGGGGCCATCGATCTGGTGTCAGCCTGCGACATGCGTTATTGCGCCGAAGATGCAAAGTTTGCGATTCGTGAAATCGACATGGGCATGGCCGCCGATGTCGGCACACTGCAACGCCTGCCTCGCATCATCGGTGACGGCATCATGCGTGAACTGGCTTATACCGGGCGCACGGTCGAAGCGGGAGAAGCCCGCGAGATTGGCCTGGTCAATCGTGTGTTTGCCGACAGTGCCAGTCTGCTGGAAGGCGTGCTGGCCATTGCTGGCGAAATCGCTGCCAAGTCGCCCATTGCCATTGCGGGCACCAAGGAAATGATCAGCTACATGCGTGATCACCGCGTTGATGACGGGCTGGAACACGTTGCCATCTGGAACGCCGCCATGCTGCAATCAGCGGACCTGAAAGCGGCCATGGTTGCACAGATGAGCAAGCACAAGCCCGTTTTTGAAAACTAGAGCAAGCACCAGATCAACTGGGTTATGGGAGTTTTTATGTCAGTCCCTAGTCGCTGGACCACCGCCGTGCTGGATGTTCAGACTCCGGGCGGTTGGGCTGTAGTCCACAGCGAACAAGGTTTCCTGCTGGATGGTAATGGGACGATGTTTCCCCGGGAGTGGCTCAAGCGTCAGGATCTCCCGGTCAACAGCGAGCACGGTATCGGTTATTTCGATGGCGAGCCGGTGTACCTGTATGTACTCAAAGAAGCTGTAGAGGTCGAAGGCTGCACCTGGCAAGGGTTGCGTCAGTTCATGTTGTCCGGTGATTACCACGTCTTTCAGCTACTCGGCTATGCCGCGCAGATCAGCACCTGGGCACGAGAGCATCGGTTTTGTGGCAGTTGCGGAAGGCCAACAGTGCAGGTCCCGGGTGAGCGGGCCATGTATTGCGAGCATGACAACCTGCGTTTTTACCCGCGTATATCGCCCAGCATGATCGTGCTGATTACACGTGGCGACGAAATCCTGCTCGCTCGTTCGCCGCGCTTCGTGACAGGCGTATACAGCACGCTTGCCGGGTTTGTGGAGCCTGGGGAGTCAGCTGAAGACTGTGTGCGCCGCGAAGTCATGGAGGAGGTGCAGGTCAGGATCAGGAACATCAAATACGTGGGCAGCCAGTGCTGGCCGTTTCCGCATTCAATGATGCTGGGTTTCCATGCTGAATATGAGAGCGGCGAGATCGTGCCTCAAGCCGACGAAATCGAAGACGCACGCTGGTTCAATATCAATGATCTACCGCTATTGCCGGCCAGCCGGTCTATCGCCCGGCACCTGATCGAGTTGTATCTCGCGCAGCGCTCAGGCGCCCCCGAACCAGTGCTGCCAGGCTAGACGCGCGGTCAGGCACAGCACAACGGTAATGAACACGGGGCGAATGAATTTTGCTCCGCCCTTGATAGCGCTGCGGGCGCCCAGGGCGGCGCCGAGCATGACCGAGATGCCCATGCTCAAACCAATCAGCCAGTCCACCTGACCGGAAAAGATAAACACCGAAAGCGCGGCTGCGTTACTGACGAAATTCATGCTGCGTGCAACGCCGCTGGCTTTGACCAGATCAAGCGGATAGATCAGCAGCGAGCTGACCGTCCAGAAGGCACCGGTTCCCGGACCTGCCACACCGTCGTAAAAGCCCAGCCCCAGGCCTTGCGGCAGTTGCCACTTTTTCTTGATGGGCGCATCGCTATTGATCGGGGCCTTGGGGGTGCCACCAAACAGTAGATAAAGGCCGCAACCGAAGACGATCACCGGCAGCATCTGATTAATCCATTCGCCAGGCAGGTACTGAGCGATCACAGCACCGATCAATGCGCCGGCAGCGGTTCCGATCAGGGCGCGAGTCCACTGCCGTGGATGAAACAGCTTGCGTCGGTAGAAGGTGAAACCCGCGGTCGCCGAGCCGAAGGTCGAACTGAGTTTATTGGTGCCAAGCACCAGATGCGGCGGCAAGCCTGCGGTCATCAGCGCCGGAGTCGTCAGCAACCCACCACCCCCGGCAATCGCATCAATGAAACCTGCAACAAAGGCAACGACAACCAGCACCGCCAGGGTGCTTGGTTCGACACTCAGTTCAAATGGCATGGGAAGGGCTTACTTGGCAATCGGGCAGAAAAGGCTGCCTCACAAGCGGCGTATATTACTGCAGGAGGTCGCATTGTGTCGCGGATGTGCCTTCCTCTGTAGGCGCTGCCGAAGGCTGCGAAGCATTTATTCTGACGCACCGCGATGGCAGCCTTCGACAGCTCCTGCAAGGCATTTTTACCTGGCTTGCGGCAGAGGCTGTGTCAGGAAAGAAACCCACCATCCACGTTCAACGCAACACCCGTCGTATAGCTGGACGCTGCGCTCGCCAGGTACAACACGGCACCGGCCATTTCGGACGGATCAGCCACTCGCTTGAGCGGGATCTGCTGCAGGGCGGTCTTGAGTATGGAATCGTTCTTGACCAGCGCCGAAGCGAATTTGGTGTCGGTCAGGCCGGGCAGCAGGGCGTTGCAGCGGATGCCAAAAGGCGCGCATTCCTTGGCGAATACTTTGGTCATGTTGATCACCGCAGCTTTGGTGACTGAATAAATCCCCTGGAAAACTCCGGGAGAGACGCCATTGATCGATGCCACGTTGATGACGCTGCCGCCGCCGTTGTCGCGCATCAGCTTGCCAGCTTCGACCGACATGAAGAAATAGCCGCGAATATTCACATCCACCGTCTTCTGAAACGCGCCAGGGTCGGTGTCCAGCACGTTGCAGAATTGCGGATTGGTGGCCGCATTGTTGACCAGAATATCCAGCCGCCCGAATTGCTCACGAATCTGCGCGAAGACCGCCGTGATCTGTTCCATCTCACCAATATGACAAGCCATGGCTGTCGCTTGACCGCCATCGGCAATGATTGCGTCCGCCACATGTTGGCAACCGTCAATCTTGCGGCTGCTGACAATAACGTGCGCGCCTTGCTGAGCGAGCAATCTGGCGATGGCCTCGCCAATGCCGCGGCTGGCCCCTGAGACGAAAGCGATCTTGCCGTCGAGGTCGAACAACTCGGTTCTGGACATAGTGTTTTCCTTCTTTGGTCGCAGTATTGGGTCGTAGTCAGAGGGCGGATTTGCCAATCACTTGCAGGCTCATGTGTTCAAGCAACTTGTTCATGTGGATGAACTGTGCAAAGCGCTTGTCCTGTGTCTGACCATGGAAGAAGCGGTAGTAGATCTGCTGCACGATCCCGGCAAGACGGAACAGCCCGTAGGTGTAGTAGAAATCGAAGTTATCGATGCGGATGCCCGAGCGTTCGGCGTAATAGTCAACGAACTGCTCCCGGGTCAGCATGCCCGGCGCGTGGCTGGGCTGGCGTCGCATCAATTGGACCGGGGCAGGGTCGTCTGCCTGGATCCAGTAAGCCAGGGTGTTACCCAAGTCCATCAGTGGATCGCCAAGTGTGGTCATCTCCCAGTCCAGCACGCCAATGATCTGCATGGGATTGGCGGGGTCCAGCAGCACATTATCGAAGCGATAGTCGTTGTGGACGATGGCGGGCACTGGATGGTCCGCCGGCATTTTGTCCTTGAGCCATGCCTTTACCTGCGTCCAGTCTGGCGCATCCGGCGTGCGGGCATTGTCATAGCGATCAGTCCAGCCGCGAATCTGGCGCTCCACATAGCCCTCGGGTTTGCCCAGATCACCCAGGCCACAGGCTTGATAGTCCACGCGGTGCAATTCCACCAGGCGGTCAATGAAGCTTTTGCACAGGGTTTGGGTCTGGGCGGCATCGAGGTTGAGATCGGTTGGCAAGTCTGAACGCAGGATGATGCCCTTGATCCGTTCCATGACATAAAACTCGGAACCGATCACTGACTCATCCACGCAGTGCAAGTAAGCCTTCGGGCAGTACGGGAACGCATCCTTAAGCTGATTGATGATGCGAAATTCGCGACCCATGTCATGGGCCGATCGGGCTTTTTGGCCGAAGGGTGGGCGCCGCAGTACGAACTCCTGATTCGGGTACTGCACCAGATACGTAAGGTTCGATGCACCGCCGGGGAACTGGCTGATCTGGGGCGTTCCTTCCAGGCCCGGTATCTGTGCCTTGAGGTAGGGGTCTATGAGCGCGGCATCCAGCTCTTCGCCTGCGCGGATCTGTGTGGACTGGTCAGTAAGCGCCATGCTTATCCCTTCTACTTATTATGGTGCGCGTAGATCATTGACTAATCGAATGGTGCTAACAACGTGCGAGCCGTCTTATTGGCCGCCGTGTTGCTGGTCGATCATCGGTTTTGATAGCTCTGATCCCTGACACCACGCTAGTTGCAGGAGCGCTCGAGCCACGCGAGGCCGCGATTGCTGTGTATCAGACAGGCCGCCATCGCTGCCTCACGTTGCCCATGAGCTCCTAATGAAACTCGTTAAAGTCAGATAGTTTTTTTATAGGAGGCCAAACAAAAAACAGCCAAAAAAAACCGAAGCACGCAGGCTTCGGTTTTCATGTTCAAGGCGCAGCGATCAGGCCGGGAACAGTTCGCTGAGCTTCATCGCCAGCATCATGTCGCCTTCAGCGCGCAGTTTGCCGCCCATGAAAGCCTGCATGCCGTCGGTTTCGCCGCTGACGATACCTTCCAGTGTTTCGCCGTCCATCACCAGTGTGACCTGTGCGTCAGGGTTTTCGCCTTCCTGCAGCTCGCAGGTGCTGTCTTTGACGATCAGCGAGAAATGTTTGTCTTCATCGATGCGAAAGCCGAAAACCAGGTCCAGGCCAGCAGCGGCACTTGGGTTGAACTTGGCTTTCATGGCTTGAACGGCGTCGGCTACGGAGGTCATGGTTCGATCCTTTTAGTGGTTGTTCTGCAACAAGGTTTGCCTGGGTCATCGATAAGTGATGAGTTCCGGCATGTTCATCAGTTGTAAGTGAGCATGGTCGTTGAAGCCTGCCAAAGAGACTTGCTGACCGCGAAACTTGAGTTGGTTGAAAGAGGTATTAACGATGTGCCAGTTAAGCTGGAACGCCTGCTCGGCCGGCATCCGGGTAATCAGGTGGAGCAGGGCGGTGATGGTGCCGCCCGAGGTGAAGACGGCAATTCGTTCGCCGCCTTTGGCGCGTTCAAGTATTCGATTCAACCCGGCCTGAACCTGAGCCACAAATCCCTGCCAACTCTGCAAGCCTTCACTGGCATGGCTACCGCTGAGCCAGCGCGAGACTATCAGTGAGAAAAGGCGTTGAAACTCGGCACGGTGCTGAGCGGCGTTACGCATTACGTGCAGCGCTTCGGGCTCATCTTCAAGCATGGCGGGCAACAGAGTGCGGATCACGGCTTCGGCGTCGAACTCATCGAAGGCTGAATCGATCTCCAGTTCAGGCGTCTTCAGCCCGCAAGCATTGAGTTGGCCAAGCGTCAGTTCAGCAGTGTGCTGCTGTCGACGCAAACCGCCAGCGATACAGCGATCAAACCCTGAGCCTGTCCGGGACAAATGTGCGCCGAGCACTTCTGACTGACGGATGCCGATCGGCGACAGCACGTCGTAGTCGTCGGCACCAAAAGACGCTTGGCCATGTCGTATCAGATAGATGCTGCCCACGTCCGTTACTCGGTACGTTGAAGTGTTTGCGAGGTTATGAGGATGCCGAAGGCGTGTCAATGAAAAAACATACGCTTGTTTGAATGGGGCATCCGCAAGCGATTAGCGGCTGGTCGCCGACAGGCCGCGCCGGTATGCTTGAGCAATCCGCGACCCTTGAATGGTAAGGGCGCAATCCAAATGAGGAGTCTCTGTGGAGTTTTTAGCCGATTACGCCAGCTTCCTGGCCAAAACGGTCACCCTGGTTGTCGCTATCGTCATTGTGCTGGTGGCCATTGCCTCTATGCGCGGCAAAGGTCGTCGTCGGTCAGCCGGGCAGTTGCAAGTCACCAAGCTCAACGATTTCTACAAGGCACTGCGTGAGCGTCTTGAGCAATCCCTGCTGGACAAGGAACGCCTCAAAGCACTACGTAAAGAGCAGGCCAAGAGCCTCAAGAAAGACAAGAAGCAAGCCGAGCCCAAGCCTCGTGTGTACGTGCTGGATTTCGACGGCGACATCAAGGCGTCCGCGACTGAAAGCCTGCGTCACGAAATCACCGCACTGTTGACCCTGGCGACCGACAAGGACGAAGTCGTACTGCGTCTGGAAAGCGGCGGCGGCATGGTCCACAGCTACGGCCTGGCGTCTTCGCAACTGGCCCGCATCCGTCAGGCAGGTATTCCGCTGACTATCTGTATCGACAAAGTAGCGGCCAGCGGCGGCTACATGATGGCCTGCATCGGTGACAAGATCATCAGCGCACCTTTCGCTATCCTGGGTTCCATCGGCGTCGTGGCCCAACTGCCTAACGTCAACCGTCTGCTGAAGAAGCACGACATTGACTTCGAAGTGCTGACTGCAGGCGAGTACAAGCGTACGTTGACCGTATTTGGCGAAAACACTGAAAAAGGCCGTGAGAAGTTTCAGCAGGATCTGGACATCACCCACGATCTGTTCAAGAACTTCGTCGCCAACTACCGTCCGCAACTGGCCATCGATGAGGTGGCGACCGGCGAAGTCTGGCTGGGCGTTGCAGCACTCGACAAGCAACTGGTGGATGAGCTCAAGACCAGTGACGAATACATCGGTGAGCGTGCCAAGTCTGCTGAAGTGTTCCACTTGCATTATGTGCAGCGTAAAAGCCTGCAAGAACGCATGGGCATGGCGGCCAGCACTTCGCTGGATAGTTTGTTGACGCGCTGGTGGAGTCGCCTGACACAACAGCGCTTCTGGTAAATCCGAAAAACGCCGCCTGCAAAAAAAAGCCCAGTCTGGAAATCCAGGCCTGGGCTTTTTTTAGCCGCTAACGACTTAACGTCTGCGGAACAACGGCAGCGGTTCGTCGGTTGCTGCCTGATACGTCACCGAGAAATCCTTCAGGCCTTCAAGGGCTTCGTACGGGTCTTTGTCAGCGCGAATCGCGAACGCATCAAAGCCGCAGCGATGCAGGTAGAACAGTTGGTCGCGCAGTACGTCGCCGATAGCGCGCAGTTCACCCTTGTAGCCATAGCGATCACGCAGCAGGCGGGCGTTGGAGTAGCTGCGGCCGTCGGTGAACGCCGGGAAGTTCAGGGCAATGACCTGAAACTTGTCGACATCAGCACCGATTTCCTCAGCCTCTTCGTCGCTGTCCAGCCACACACCCAGACCGCCGTCTCGGGCAGCCAGCGCGTGACCATGCTCGCGCCACAGCGCGAGGGGAACGATCAGATCGTCGCAATTGGACAGCTCATCAAACGATGTCTCCTTGGGCAGCAGGTGCCAGGTTTCATCAATGACTTCGTTGTTCTTAATTATTCGCTGCATAGACGCGCTCCTTGAAAGGGTCGATGCCGATACGCTGGTAAGTGTCGATGAAGCGCTCGTCTTCGTTGCGTTTTTCAACGTAAACGTCAATCAGCTTCTCGATCACATCCGGCATAGCGTCCTGTGCGAACGAAGGGCCAAGGATCTTGCCCAGGCTTGCGTCGCGGCTTGCGCTGCCACCCAGGGAAACCTGATAGAACTCTTCGCCTTTCTTGTCCACGCCCAGAATGCCGATATGGCCGACATGGTGGTGACCGCATGCGTTCATGCAACCGGAAATGTTCAGGTCCAGCTCGCCGATGTCGAACAGGTAGTCCAGATCGTCAAAACGGCGCTGGATGGATTCGGCAATCGGGATCGACTTGGCGTTGGCCAGCGAGCAGAAATCGCCGCCAGGGCAGCAGATGATGTCAGTCAGCAAGCCCACGTTTGGCGTGGCAAAACCTTGCTCACGCAGTTCCTGCCATAGGGCGAACAGTTGGGACTGCTCGACATCGGCAAGGATGATGTTTTGCTCGTGCGACGTGCGCAGTTGGCCATAGCTGTAACGGTCGGCCAGGTCAGCGACGCCATCGAGTTGCTTGTCAGTCAGGTCGCCCGGCGCAACACCGGTAGGCTTGAGGGACAGGGTGACCGCGACATAACCCGGCTTTTTATGCGCCAGGGTATTGCGCGTACGCCAGCGGGCAAAGCCGGGGTGCTCCTGATCCAGCTTCGCCAGCTCGACGCTGAAGTCGTCCAGCGCCTTGTAGTCCGGGTCAACGAAGTGCCTGGACACGCGGTGCACTTCAGCGTCGGTCAGTGTGGTCTGGCCACCACGAAGGTGAGCCATCTCGGCTTCAACTTTTTCGGCGAACACTTCAGGAGTCAGTGCCTTGACCAGAATCTTGATCCGCGCCTTGTACTTGTTGTCACGACGGCCATAACGGTTATAAACCCGCAGGATCGCGTCAAGGTAGCTCAACAGGTCCTGCCACGGCAGAAACTCGTTGATGAACGCGCCTACCACTGGCGTACGGCCGAGACCGCCACCAACCAGCACGCGGAAACCCAGCTCGCCCTTGTCATTCAGAACCGGCTCGAGGCCGATGTCGTGAACTTCAATAGCGGCGCGGTCGCTGGTGGAACCGTTGATCGCGATCTTGAACTTACGTGGCAGGTAAGCAAATTCCGGGTGGAATGTCGTCCATTGACGGACGATTTCGCACCATGGACGCGGGTCAACCAACTCGTCAGCCGCTACGCCGGCGAACTGATCGGTGGTGACGTTGCGCAGGCAGTTGCCGCTGGTCTGAATGGCGTGCATCTGCACAGTGGCCAGCTCAGCCAGAATATCGGGGATGTCTTCCAGCGCAGGCCAGTTGAACTGAACGTTCTGCCGTGTGCTGATGTGCGCGTAACCCTTGTCATAATCGCGAGCGATTTTCGCCATCATCCGTGCCTGGCGTGAGGTCAGCTGGCCGTAAGGCACAGCCACGCGCAGCATTGGCGCAAAACGCTGGATATAGAGGCCATTTTGCAGGCGCAACGGGCGAAACTCTTCTTCGCTGAGTTCTCCCGCGAGGTAGCGTCGGGTCTGATCACGGAACTGCTTTACGCGGTCCTCAATGATCCGCTGGTCGTACTCGTCGTATACGTACATATAGGTCCTGTTCTCAGGCAATTACCACAGCAAATCTGCGCGCACGGCCGCGCACTCCTGACGGAGCCGGGGGAAGATAACAGTTTGCGGATATACGCAAAAGTGGCGTTTGCCTATATGCAAATAGCTAAAGGCGATAAGCCTTTGGTCTGACGCCTTTAACCCTGCTTGTGGTATGGGCATAGCTCGTCTTTACTAGGGTCGAGTCTGACCTGAAACAACCAAAGACTCATCGCTTCATTCGTGCTGCCACTAATAAAACAGACAAGAGGCAATCTTAATGAGCAACCACCCCAAAGTTTCCAAGAACGACAGCCATGTCGATGCCTGGGCAATCTTCTTCATCATCATTCTTGTTGTGGGAGCTGCCGTTTTCTGGGTCAGCCACCAATAATAAAATCGAATACTCATTTAACGGTGCAGACAATCAGCTCAGCGGCCGATAGCTAATCAGAGATCTCCAGACCGGTCTTTTGACTTTCTATCAAGGCTTGTGGGTATGACAAGACATTGCTGTGCCGCACTTGCTGTTGTGCTGGGTTGCTGGTTGAGTCCGGCCAGCGCCGCATCAGTGCTGTTTCTGAGTCCGGGACCTGCCAGCGATGGCTACTGGTCAGCGTATGCGCGATTCATGCAGGCGGCAGCGACTCGCCTCGGCATGGATTTAACCGTGCGCTATAGCAACCGTGACACGCGAGAACTTATCGAGCTGGCTCGGGATGCCTTGCAAGGGCCGTTTCGCCCGGACTATCTGGTGTTTTCCAACGAGCTCAATGTTGCCCCCGAGATTCTTCGCTTGTCTCAGGGCAGCGACGTGACACTCTTTGCCGTGAATAACACCTTGACCGATGATCAGGTCAATATTCTGGGTGACCTACCGAAACGCTACCCGAACTTTATCGGCAGCCTGATCGGCAACGATGAGGAGGGCGGTTATCTGACGGCAAAACGTCTGATCAGCCTGTACGCGACATCGAAGCCAGGTCAGTCGATAGAGATGCTCGCTTTTTCCGGTACCAATACAACGCCGGTTTCACTGAAGCGGGAGCAGGGCATGCTTCGCGCCCTGGCTGAGCATCCCGAAGTTCGTCTGCGACAGATTGTGTTGGGCGGTTGGCGACGGGATCGGGCACTTGAACAGGCGCGGGTGTTGCTAAAGCGTTACCCCGACATTGGCTTGATCTGGGCCTCCAACGATCAGATGGCATTCGGCGCCATGGACGCGGTGCGCGAAATGGGCCGCGAGCCGGGTAAAGATGTGTTGTTCAGCACCATCAACTGGGCGCCCCATTCCTTGAACGCTTTACAGAATGGCCAGATTAGTGCGCTGGCCGGTGGACATTTCATGCTGGGCGGGCTGGCGATGGTTTTGTTGAATGATTACGACGCGACTGATCCAGCTACTCGCAAAGCCATCGGGAGCCAGCAAGCCAGGGTTATGAAGCTGGTGGGGATCAGTGATCTCAAACAGATACGCTCGAACAGCAAGCGCGATGACTACGGTGTGGACTTTCGCACCCTGAGCCTGAAAGGCCAGCCTGCCAGCAACGACTACTCATTTTTGTCCCGACCATTGCCGCACTAGGTGGTGCGTTCAATCGAGTGCGAAATAGAGGATCAGGTTCACCACACCGAACAGCAGCGCTGCGAGGAAAACGGTAAACAACAGGCCAATAACGGCAAAATGGATGGGTTTGCCATGGTTAAAGTCTCGCTCCCGGTTCTTTCCGCTTTGCACACCAAACGCGGCGGCCATGACGCTGTGTAGCATCTGCCAGAATGTGGGTGGTTTGCGGTCTTCGGACTCGGGCGGTGGCGTGTTCATAAGGCCTCCTGAACGTGTACTCGGGAGAATAGCCGAGCTGGAGAGTCTTTAGTGGCTACTTCTGTTTTCTGTCGGGCTGCCATCTCCGTCAATTCACCCACACCTCAACACGGCGATTCTTGATGCGTCCGTCATCGAGATCATTGGCTGCAACCGGCATCTCGTCGCCTAAACCAAGAACATCCCGCAACGTGACATCGTTTTTTATCAATTCCCGTCGAACGGCCATTGCCCGTAACCGGGACAGCAGTTGCGCGCGCCGTGTATCGCTCTTGGCATCGCCGAAACCTACCAGCGTCACGCGCTGATCGAGTTTGTCGTGCTGTTTCAGGTAGTCCGCTACTCGCTTTACATCGAGCAACGCCTTGTTATCAAGTCGGGCACTGCCCTGAGCAAAACGGAAGTTCACCGACAGGCGTTCCGCCTCTCGCGTCAGCGCCTGATACTCGCCAGGCATTTGCGCCGTGGCCTGGACCTTGATGGCCTGTACGGTCTGCGCCACAAAGCCGTTTTGCGCCACGATGGCCTGACCTTCCGCACTCTGGGCGAAGTTGACCAACGCGTTCGCCCAAGGGTGTTGCGCCTCCACTGGGAGATAGAGGTACAGGCGTCGTGATAAAGGGTAATCCTCTGTGGCGATCAGGCCTGCTGTGGGCAGCATCGGCCGGGATCCTCCGTCGGCAATCGCCACGGCTTTGGAGTGACGTACGTAGGGCAGTCCGATGAAACCGATACCGTTACGATCCCTGCTGACTTCGTCAGAAAGTTGCTCGCTGGACTCGAAACGCTTCGCGCCAAGGGAAAGCGCCTTGCGGTATTTGAGCAGAACCAGTTCTTTGAACGTTTCGAACGTGCCCGATTGTTCGTCACGGACATAAAGATGGATTTCTCCATCCTTGCCGCCCAACTCCTGCCAGTTGTGGATTTCGCCGGAAAATATCTGCGCCAGCTGTTCTGTGGTGAGTTCGCGTAGGGGGTTGCCGGGGTGCAGGATAACTGCAACTCCGTCGATGGCGATGACCTGCTCGGCTGCGGCGTTTTTCATGTTACCGATTTCTGCAAGGTCCTGAGCTTCGGCTTCCTTGATTGGACGTGACGACGCGGCGATGTCGGCTTTTCTGGCCTTCAAGGCACTGAACCCTGTACCGGAACCATGAGCTGCGACCTCGACCATAAGTTGTTGACCGTCAGGGGTAGTGCCGATCACGCGGAGTTCGTTGGCGGCCGGGCCCGCTTCGCGGTGAACGTTGTGAAGTCCCTGCTTGCTTAACAGGCCTTCAACGAGCGCTGGACCGAGCTGCGCGTCAATGGTGTTTGAGCCATGAATGCGTAGCACGGGTTTACTGTCGGCGGGTGAAGGAAGGCTGGCGGTCGCGTCAAACGCTGTCAAGGCGAGGGCGGCCAGCAAAAACGCAGCGCGCAGCATGTGCGGCACCTTGAATTTAAGGAAAGTGCCGGGAGATTAAGTCGAAACGATTACCGGAATATGACAGTTGGATTCCTGCCCGGTCGGACGTGGAACTGGTATTAGCCGGAAAAGCCGGTACATCCACCGGATTTATGTCGGCAGGCTTCCCGGCTAAGCCGGTCCCACGTCTATCACTCCGGAATCAGCTCAACTCCAGCCAGATTGGCGCATGGTCAGACGGTTTTTCCATGCCGCGCAGTTCGTAATCGACGCCGCCGGCCTTGATGCGGGGCTGCAAGCCATTCGAAGCCATGATCAAATCGATGCGCAGGCCGCGCTTGGGTTGATCCTCGAAGCCTCGGCTGCGGTAGTCAAACCAGCTGAATTGATCGATGACTTCCGGGTGCAGGTGGCGGAAGCTGTCTACCAGGCCCCAGTTCTTCAAGCGTGCCATCCATTCACGTTCTTCAGGCAGAAAACTGCACTTGCCGGTTTTCAGCCAGCGTTTGGCGTTGTCCGGGCCAATGCCGATGTCGCTGTCTTCCGGGGAAATATTCACGTCGCCCATGACGATCAGCGGTTGGTCGTTGCTGAAGCGGGTTTCCAGCAGTGCCTGAAGGTCGTTATAAAAGCGTTGTTTGGCGGGGAACTTGGTCGGATGGTCACGGCTTTCTCCCTGTGGGAAATAGCCGTTCATGATGGTAATCGGTTGTCCACTGTCGTCGGCATATGTGCCCCAGATGAAGCGCTTCTGCGATTCCTCATCATCTGTCTCGAAGCCTTTGTGTAGCGCCAATGGCATTTTGCGGGAGAGCAGGGCCACGCCGTAGTGGCCCTTCTGGCCGTGGAAGTGCACGTGATAGCCCAGTGCTTCGATATCGGCCTGGGGGAACTGTTCATCCGAGACTTTGGTTTCCTGCAGCCCGATAACGTCGGGCTGGTGTTTTTCGATCAGCGCTGCCAACTGATGAGGGCGGGCACGAAGCCCGTTGATGTTGAACGAAACGATTTTCATGGGCAGGCAGTCCTGGCAAATACAAAAAAAGCGATGCTAGCTGACCTAGCGTTTCATCACCAGCACTGCACTGAACTTCAACGAAGCCTCGCCGGTCAGCTTTACATGTTGATCAAGAGGGCTTTAGTCCATGCATATTTCACTGGAGCAACAAGTCGCTTTGGTCACCGGGGCCAGTTCCGGCCTGGGCGCAGGGGCTGCCAAGGCCTTGGCGGCGGCGGGCGCAGCGGTGGTCGTCAACTACAACTCCCAGGCCGAACCCGCTGAAAAGCTTGTCGAGCAAATCATCGCCGCAGGTGGCCGGGCTGTAGCTATCGGTGCCGATGTGTCGAAGGAAGAAGAGGTCGAGCAGCTCTTCGCTAAAACCCTTGAACACTTTGGTCATCTGGACATTCTGCTGGCCAATTCCGGGCTGCAAAAAGATGCTTCCATTGTCGATATGACTCTGGCGGACTGGAACAAAGTCATCGACGTCAATCTCACCGGTCAATTTCTTTGTGCTCGCGCCGCGCTGCGGCAGTTCATCAGCCAAGGCATGCGGCCTGGCGTGTCTCGCGCCATGGGCAAGATCATTCACATGAGCTCTGTGCACCAACTGATTCCCTGGGCGGGTCACGGCAATTACGCGGCTTCCAAAGGAGGGGTAGATTTGTTGATGCGCAGCATTGCCCAGGAAGTAGGCGAGAAGCGAATCCGGGTCAATAGCATTGCACCGGGCGCCATACGCACCGCTATCAACGAGGAGGCCATGGCGGGCGATAAAGAAGCCAAACTTCTGAAGTTGATCCCTTATGGCCGGGTCGGCGAAGCCGAAGACGTGGCCAACGCAGTGGTCTGGCTGGCATCGGACCTGTCCGATTATGTCCACGGCACCACGTTGTTTATCGATGGCGGCATGAGCCTATATCCGGAGTTTCGAGACAATGGCTGATTTCCCGGAAGAACCGCAAAATCACATTGAAAATCACGGCATCATTGGCGACATGCGCAGCGCTGCGCTGGTGGCCGACACCGGCAGCATCGACTTTTGCTGTTGGCCGGATTTTGACAGCCCGTCGATTTTCAGTGCGTTACTCGACACCAACAAAGCCGGTATTTTCAAACTCGCGCCGGTTTTACCCAATGCCCGCCGCCAGCAGATTTATCTGCCGGACACCAACGTGCTGCAAACCCGCTGGATCGACGAGGACGCGGTGGTTGAAATCACCGACCTGATGCCGGTCAGCGACGATGTCGAAGATTTACCGCGTGTGGTGCGTCGTGTCGAGCTGCGTTACGGCCAGGCAACGATTCGTATGCAGTGCCGGGTCCGGCTGGATTACAGCCGCGCTGAAACGGTGGCGAAGCTAGACGGTGATGACGTTTGTTTCGAGGCACCGGGTCAGCCCGGTATGCGTCTGTCGGCCAATGTGCCGATGCAGGTTGAAGGTCAGGCAGCTATCACAGAGTTCACCCTTAAACAGGGCGAATTTGTGGAGTTTATTCTCGGCGGTATCGACGATCCTCAGGTCAGTGCCGGGCAATGCCAGAAATATTTCACTGACACCCTGGCGTTCTGGCGGCGCTGGAGCAATAAGTCTGCATACCGCGGCCGCTGGCGGGAAATGGTCAACCGCTCGGCGCTTGCGCTCAAACTGCTGACCTCGCGCAAACATGGCGGAATCGTCGCTGCTGCTACGTTTGGTCTGCCGGAAACGCCCGGCGGCGAGCGTAATTGGGATTATCGCTACAGCTGGATTCGCGATGCCTCGTTTACGGTTTATGCCTTCATGCGCCTGGGATATACCGAGGAAGCCAATGACTTCATGCGCTGGGTGCGCGGTCGTCTGGGGGACTGCGTCGAGGATTCGAACAAGCTCGGGATTCTCTACAGTCTCGATGGTCGTGAAGAACTACCCGAAGAGCACCTTGAGCATTTCACCGGCTACGGCGGCGCGTTGCCTGTGCGCATCGGCAACGAGGCGTACAAACAGACTCAGCTGGATATCTACGGCGAGCTGATGGACGCCGTTTACCTCGCCAACAAGTATGGCGAAGCGATCTCTTATGAAGGGTGGAAGCACGCGACACGACAGGTGGATTACGTCTGTGAGCATTGGCGCGATCGAGATGTCGGTATCTGGGAAATGCGCGGCGACGACCAGCATTTTCTGCATTCCAGGCTGATGTGCTGGGTGGCTCTGGACCGGGCTTTGCGTCTGGCTTTCAAGCGCTCGTTACCTGCCCCTTTTGATCGCTGGGACAAGGAGCGTCAAGCGATTCATGACGACATCTGGAACAACTTCTGGGACGCTGACCTTGGTCATTTTGTGCAGCACAAAGGCAGTCGTAATCTTGATGCATCGATGCTGCTGATGCCATTGGTGCGTTTCGTAGGTGCCAGTGATCCGCGCTGGGTGGCGACCCTGGATGCTATTGAAGCCACACTGGTGCGTGACGGCATGGTTTATCGCTATCGCAACGATGATGACCATCACGATGGGCTGGCAGGTGAGGAGGGTGCGTTCACAGCCTGTTCGTTCTGGTACGTCGAATGCCTGGCTCGCGCCGGGCGTGTCGAGCAGGCGCATCTGGAGTTCGAACAGCTGTTGCGCTACGCCAACCCTGTGGGACTTTACGCCGAAGAGTTCGACAGTTACGGGCACCACCTGGGTAATACGCCTCAGGCGCTGAGCCACCTGGCACTGATCAGCGCGGCGAGCTTCCTGGACCGTAAGCTCGATGGCGCCGAGACCCTCTGGCAGCCTTGATGGGAGAATGTGGGAGAGTCTAAGTTTGCCCGCCATCTGATTGGCGACGTGGGGCCGGCTGAAGCTGGTCCCGCGAGATCACATCAACCCTGTGGGGGCCGGGCTTGCCCGCGATAGAACACGGCAATATCACGTAAACAGCGTCCAGACTTATCGCGGGCAAGCCCGGCTCCCACAGGCGATTTCATTCCGGCTTGACAGGGTCAGCGACTCTGCAACGCATACCCCACCACCGCATTCTCCAACACGAAGCGTTCGCCGATCATGGCGCAGTAGCTGGTCCGGGTCAGGAATGCGCCGTGGCCTGCAAGAAACACTTTGATGTCGTTCACTTCCTCACACATTTCCAGCGTACGGCCTTGCAATGCGCCGCTGGCCTGAGCCGAGCGCAGGGCACCCATGGGTGTCCAGTCGGCGATGATCAGCGCACCGGGTGGGGCAGTTTGTTCATAGACGCGAACAAACTGCTCCGCCGATCGATCAGGCAGATACGGGGCCATGAAGTAGTGGATGTCGTCGCGAAAAGGCAGTGATTCACTGTGTACCGGCAGACGAATGACGCCTGTCGCGTACAACGAGTAAACCAGCAGAATGGCAATCGGTGAGCTGAGCACTGACAGATTCAGCAGCGACTGCGCGCTGCGATTGGCTGGCAGCAATCGGGTAAGGCTGATCACGCCAAGGATGCACAGCAGCGCAATACCCGGAAGGAAAAAGGTAAAGCGGTCAGTAACGTTGTAAGACACGGCAAAAACAAAGTTCAGTGCAGCCGCGCACCACAGCAGGCGCAAGCGTTGATCTTTGGGAAACAGGATCAGCCCCAACACCTGAGGGCCGATCAGCGACAACAGGAGAATGAACACTGAGTTCTTCTCATGCCACATGTCATCAAAGCGGAACAGACTGCCTTCCCAGTTGGGTGTCTGCGCGCGTACCGAGGAGCCAGTCAGGTAGCGATGGGCAATATCAATGAAGCTCATGCCCGATTGCAGGTCGTGGGCAATCCCGGGGAAGGCCACCGAAAAGCCCAAGATGAAACCCGGAATGGCCATTACAGTGCGCAACTTATGCTGGTAGAGCAACTGCACGTAAAGCGGTAGCAGCACCACGAATGTCAGTTGGTGAATGGCCGCACCGAGGCCGGTCAGCAGGCCAATGACCAGCAATTTGCTGAGGGCGCCAAAGCGTGGTCTCTGATCCAGGTGCACGTGGTAAGCCAGCAACACGAACAGCGAATTGAGAATGTAAACCTCTGCCTTGGTCGACACCCAGAACACCCCGTGAGCCAGGATCGTTGCCGTGGCTGCCAACAGGGCCTGACGCTGACTGCCGCCGACATTCACCGCCAGCGAGTAAATGATCCACGCGAGAGGCAGCAGAAGAATCGAGTTCAGCAGGCTCAGTACGTGAGGTCCGAACAGGTCGAAGACCAGTGTATTGATGAACTGGTAGAGCGGATGATCCAGGGGGCCAAGGGACTGACTGAAGTAGTGCCCCTGAGAGGCTTCGGCGAGAAACACGCCATTGTCCATCCACTGGATAGGCCCGCTGGAGGCAAGAAAGCTGGCGACTATTGCGCCGCAAAGTAACAAAAACGCCACTGCATTTGACGATTGACGGTGACTTCCCTGGACCATCGCATGACTCCTGTGCGGTGAATTATTCCGAAGTTGATTGTTCAATCAGTGTCCGGTCCTGCGCATTGTCTGCCTTGAGTTGCAGCAACATCACGGCGCCAATGGCCACGGCAAACCACAGGGTCGCCAGACGAATCAGCACCGTGGCTGCAATGGCATCGGCGCTGGACATGCCTTTCCAGACCAGCAGCCCGACCATCACCGCTTCGGCGCCGCCCAGCCCGCCGGGCATGAAACTGATCGCCCCGGCGAGCATTGCCAGCGCATAGACGAACACCGCGAAAGTCAGCTCGATATCGGCGCCCATCCAGTTGAGAATCCAGTGGAACGCCAGAGCTTCAGCGCTCCAGGCCACGACGCTGAGTGAGGTCACGCCCAACAGCAGACTCAGTCGATGGCAGCGCTGGGCAGCCAGCAGAACTTCAAGCAAATGGCGGCTGAGCCCGATCAGCTTTCCGCCCCCGGACGGGATTGCCGTAGCTATTCGCTCCAATAGTCTGCGCTGTGAAAGCACCAGCAGACCGATGCACACCAAGACCACTCCGACGATGATCATGGGCCGTGAATCCGGGTAAAGCGACAGGCCGAACAGGGTGAGCAAAACCACAGCAAACAGGTCCGAGAGGCGCTCGCTGAAAAACGCAGCAAAGCTCTGGGGGTAGGGCACGCCCCAACGTTTGAGCAATACCCCGCGTAGCGCTTCACCAGCCTTGCCGGGCGTCGTCGTCAGGGCGAAGCCTGCCAGATAGATCTTCAGGCTGGGCCGCCACGGCACAGGATGGCCAAGTACGTTCAGGTAAGTCTGCCAGCGCAGAAAACGCAGCCCGTAGTTGGCGGCTGACATCAGCAGCGCGATGGCAATGCCGATCAAGCCCACTTCACCTACTGCCTTGCTGACCGCTTCCCAGCCGCCCCACAGGGAAAATCCCAGGTAGCCCAGCGCGGAAAACACCACCGAAAGCACCACTGCGCGGTAACGCCAGCCCGAGAGCAACAGCGCTTCGCTCATAGATTCAGCCTCTTGAACAATGGCTGAGGTATCGAGCGAATGACCAGCATGATCAACGCCCAGAAACCGGGTGTGTAAAGCGTGGGAGCCTTGCGGGCGATTCCGGCAACGATGCGTTCCGCCACTTGTTGTGGCTGAGCCAGCAGTGCGGCGGGTAGCGACAGGCCTTGGGTCATCGGTGTATCGACAAACCCGGGTTTGATGGTCAATACGTGAACACCAACCTTGAACAGCCGCGCTTGCAAACCTTCACTAAAGGTCGAAACCGCAGCCTTGGCCGCGCCGTACAAATAGTTGGAAGGCCGACCACGATCCCCGGCGACTGACGAAATCACAGCCAGACTGCCGCAGCGCTGAGTTTCGAACTGATTGGCCAGCAAGGTCAGCAGGGCGATAACCGAAGTGCCATTGTTGGCAAACTCTTGCAGCGCAACGGCGACGTCCAGCTCACAGACCTTCTGGTCGGGCAGGGTGCCATGGGCAATCAGCGCGACGTCGATTTGGCCAAGCGCCCGCAGGCAGCTTTGCAACATGGCCGGGTGGGCGTTGATGTCCGTAGCGTCCATCTCGTGCAGGCTAACGACCTTGGCACCTCGGCCCTTGAGGTCGGCTGCGGTCTGTTCCAGCTTGTCGCCGTTACGCGCCACCAGAAAGAAGTCGCTGCCTTCATTAGCCCACAGTCGGGCGCAGGCGGTGGCGATAGCCGAGGTAGCGCCGATGATCAACACTCGTTTCATAAGAGGCCTCGTTTCATAAAATCACTCGTTTCCAGAAGCGCGACATCAGGGAAGGATCGCGCAGTGCTTCCAGACGCTCCCAGGCGGGGTAAGCCTGGCGGAAATCATTGCCGCTCATGTGGGCGTCCTTGGCCGGATACAGACGGCCGCCTGCCGTCCGGACAATCGCATCCAGACGCGGGAACAAAATGTGTTGCAGGTCACTGCTGTTGGGGAAATCCAGCGCCAGTGAGGTGCCGGGCAGGGGGAACGACAGCAAGCCGGGCGAGGCGATATCACCGCAGCGCTTGAGCACCGCGAGGAAAGATCCCTGACCTGATTCAGCAATAGCCCCGAGCAATTCGGCCATGGCCGCTTCGGCGTTGGCGTCGGGAATCACGCATTGATACTGTTGAAAGCCCTGGCGCCCGTAGATGCGATTCCAGTGCAGGATGCGATCCAGCGGATAGAAGAATGGTTCGTAGGCGCTTCGTTTTGCGGTGCGCTTACCCGGATGCGCACGCCAGTACAGCGAGTTGAACGCCTTCAGCGATACGTTATTGATCAACGAGACCGGAGGTGTCAGCGGCATTTTCAGACGGCTGCCGCGCTCGACTTCAAGGGAGCCATAACGTGCATGATCACCGACGATGAACACGCCTCGTCCGGTATTGGCGCCTTTGGCCAGGCAGTCGACCCAGGCCACGCTGTATTCATGCTGGTGATCCAGTTCCGCAGACAGGCTGAAAAACTCGGCCAGATTGGCGAAGCGCACCACCGTGCTGTCGATCTGGCTTGAGCGTACCGGCATCAGTTGCAGGTCAGCCCAGTTGATGACGCCGGTCAGGCCCAGGCCGCCAATACTGGCGGCGAACAGTCTGGTGTTTTCCAAGGCCGAACAGATGCGCGCCGTCTCGCCGTGGCGCAGCAGACCGAAACGCAGGACGTGGTTACCGAAGGTGCCACGCAAATGATGGTTCTTGCCGTGCACGTCATTGGCAATGGCGCCGCCCACGGTGGCGAACTGGGTGCCCGGTGTCACCGGTAAAAACCAGCCTTGAGGGATCGCCGCAGCGAGGATTTCGGCCAGCGTGACACCGGCTTCCACACGAATTTTGCCGGTGCTCCAGTCGGCGCGAATGAAGCGGTCCAGCGTGCGCATATGCAGCACCTGATCGCTGGCGGCCAGACAACTGTCACCGTAACTGCGGCCGTTGCCGTAGGGCAGGCTTGTGTGGTGCCGATCAATAACCTTGTGTATGTGATCGGTGAGGCCATCGATCCAGGGACAGGCGTGTCCGTGTTGCGCTGTTCGGGGGTATCTGCCCCAGGAATACAAAGGTTCGGTCATGCTGCAATCCAGAACACGAGGACGAAGAGGGCGCCGATCACCTGGCTCATGCGATCGCGAATCGCGAACACCACCGGATCATCGTTCATCAGGCCGCGATGGGTGAGCATCCAGACCCGGGTAATCCAGAACAGCAGCAAAGGGCAGGTCAGCCAGATGACATGAGGATGGCCGTACATTGCGACGGTCGAGCCTTCGTGGATGTACAGCGCCAGAACCATGACTGCCAGATGGCCGGAGGAGGCACCCAACGCGGCAATCATGTCCAGGTCGCCGGGGTAGTAGCCGCGGCCTCGCGCCTTGTCCATCAAGTCTTTGGCCCGTGCCTCGCGCAGTTCGGCATAGCGCTTGACCAGTGCGAGGCTGAGGAACATGAACATCGAGAAGGCCAGAATCCAGAACGTCAGAGGCAGGCTGAACGCGGCTGCACCGGCCAGGATGCGGGCGGTGTAAAGCATCGCCAGGACTATTACGTCCAACACCATTTGCCGCTTAAGGCTCAGCGAGTAGGCCAGCGTCAGCCCGTAATAAGCACCCAGCACCGCAGAAAATTGCCAAGGCAGCAACAGAGCAGCACCACCGAACGCGGCGATTAACAGGACAGGTACGATAATCAGCCCGGCCTTGATCGACAGCTTGCCGCTGGCGAACGGCCGCTTGCGCTTGGTCTGATGGTGGCGATCATCGGCCAGATCCAGCAGATCGTTCAGTACATAGACACTGGAAGCACACAGGCCGAAGAACAGGAACGCCAGTACGCCGTTGATCAGCAAATCTGCTCTGCCAAACTGGTGTGCCGCGAGCAAAGGGACGAAGATCAGGGCGTTCTTCATCCACTGATGCATGCGCAACGCCTTGCGCCAGTCGCGCAGGCTGGAGGTATTTGAGTTGATGACGGTTTTAACGTTGCCCTGAGCTTTGGCCTTCTTCTCGACCCCCGAGAATGGATTAACCACAATCGCCTCGCGGGCTGCGTCCCACACAGGCAGATCATCCATGGAGTTACCGAGGTAATCGAAGCCGTTCTGACCGTAGTGTCCCACCAGCAGGTCGCGCTTTTTGTTTGCTGTCAGGTTGCGCTCGGCGTTAGAGGCCACCACCAGGTCAAAGAGCTGCAAATGTTCTGAAATGCGTTTTGCCAGGCTGTCATGGCTGGCGGTCGCCAATACGATCATCCGTCCCTTGGCCCTTTCGGCTTCGATCATTTCGATCACTTGCGGGTCATACGGCAGCACAGTGACGTCGATCTGGGTATTGAGGGCCAGGCCTTCTTTGAGCGCCGCCTTACCCTTCAATAACCATCCAAACAGTTTAAAAATTTGCAGTGGATGACTTCGAATGAATGTCATCGCCGTTTCCATCAATAAGTCGGATCGCAATAGCGTGCCATCGAGATCAACAACTAAGGGGAATGAAGTCTGGGGGTTCGTCTCATGAACTCTTCCCTGAATTCTGGCCATATCTGTGCGCTCCTGCCGGGGTTGAGCGCACTATGAAACGGAATGTTACTTTCGCCACCTCAATAAAATTAAACAGCTCTGCTTATATCGTCAGTGCGCTGGCGTCAGAAAGTTTCCCGACGCTGTAAGCCTTGATAAACATGGCAAGTGTTTCATCAGGCTTACAACCCAACCGGTATTTCCAGCGTCGGATACTCATATCGAATCTGACTGTGTCTAGCGGCCCGAGGTGATCGCACCGTATCGTTGGAACCCATGCCGTCATCCAACAACGCAACCCTGTATGAGCTCACCGAGGTTACGAGGCCAGCGGTCGCGGTTCGCCTGAAACATCGCCATCGCTGGCCTCGTAACCGCGGTGAGCTCCTACGGGAGGCGCATTCCAATTCAGTGATTCATGCTTTGTTTGTCGATAGCCAGCGAGTCATAATGACCGCAATTTTCGGTCAGATGGAACGCCGCCATGATGAGCAATCCACTGCTACGCGCCCTTGTGCCGCTGGTGGCAGACCTTAGCCGCGAGCTGCCTGATGAGGAGCGTTATCGGCGGTTGCTGAGTGCATTACGGCAGTTACTGCCGTGCGACGCGGTCGCTTTGCTCAAGCTGGAAGACGATGTGCTGATTCCTTTGGCGGTTGAAGGTCTGAGCGCCGATACCCTTGGCCGCCGCTTTCGAGTCGAAGAACATCCCCGATTGAAGCTCCTGCTGGAAAACCCGAAGCCAACGCGCTTTTCCATGGATTGTGAGTTGCCCGACCCCTATGACGGATTGGTCGAGGGTCATCAGGGGCATCTGGAAATTCACGATTGCCTGGGTTGCCCGCTGTACTTTCAGGACAAACCCTGGGGCCTGATCACCCTGGATTCCCTCGACCCCTCCAGCTTTGGTCAGGTCGATCTGGACAACCTGGAAGCCTTCGCAGGGCTCGCTGCCGCAACGGTAATGGCGAGTGAGCGCATCAATCAGCTGGCGCGTGGCTTTGAAGATCAACGTCAATTGGCTGAAGTCTACAAGCGGGCCGCAGGTGGTCGCGGGCCGCGGGAGCTGATTGGCCAGAGCCCAGTGCACAAGCGTTTGCTTCAGGAGATTCAGTTGGTGGGCAATAGCCCGCTGTCGGTGCTGATCACGGGGGAAACCGGGGTCGGCAAAGAATTGGTTGCCGAAGCCATTCACCTCAGTTCGCCCCGTGCTCACAAACCGCTGATCAGCCTGAACTGCGCGGCCTTGCCGGAAACGCTTGTAGAAAGCGAACTGTTCGGTCACGTCAAAGGCGCTTTCTCGGGCGCTGTGAACGGGCGTTCCGGCAAGTTCGAACTGGCCGATGGTGGGACTATTTTCCTTGATGAAGTCGGTGAACTGCCGTTAGCAGTGCAATCCAAGCTATTGCGTGTATTGCAAAGCGGTCAACTGCAGCGGGTCGGGTCTGATCAGGAACACAAGGTGGATGTGCGGATCATCGCTGCCACCAATCGCGACTTGGCCGAGGAAGTCCGGTCCGGTCGTTTCCGCGCCGATCTGTACCATCGGCTAAGCGTCTATCCTCTCTCGGTACCTCCGTTGCGCGAACGCGGCCGTGATGTCTTGCTGCTGGCGGGGTACTTCCTTGAAGAGAATCGTGCACGCATGGGCCTGCGCAGTTTGCGACTCAACGGTGAGGCGCAGAAGCTGTTGCTGGCTCATACATGGCCTGGCAATGTGCGCGAGCTGGAGCATCTGATCAGTCGCGCCGTGCTCAAGTCCCTTTCGTTGAGTATCGAAAGACCGCGTATTCTGACCATTGAAGCCCATGCCCTTGGCCTGCAAGAGGACGCCGCTGTAGTGCAGTCTCATCGGCAGGAGAGGGGGGCAACTGTCCCTGAGGCCGGGACGACTTTGAAGACCGCCGTTGACGCTTATCAAAAGCAGATGATCGAGCAGGCGCTGTTGCGCCATGAGGGCAAATGGATCGAAGTTGCGCGAGAAATGGGGGTGGATCGAGCCAACTTGAGTCGTTTAGCTAAACGTCTGTGCATTCGTTGATCAGCTTTTTTACATTGAATCAAGCGTATGAACGGATGACGCGTCGAGCAAGTTGGTGAACTGTTATTTGGTCGCGATTTGTGAAAAAAGAGTGAATTTTTTGGAAAGGCGGAAGGTCCTCTATTGCACTAAGTAAATCACAAGGAGGCGCTGCCTGGATGTCACAGTACAAACATTACAGAATCGATTATTTGCTAAACGGCGCGTTCAAGTCTTTCTACATCAGTGCAGAGCACATGGATAATTCCGAAGCATGGCATCATGCCAGCGTTGATGCAGGTATTGCCCGTATACCCAAATATCGAACAGAAAAAGTACCTCGCGTTTCGAAACCTTACGCGGAGCACTTCGGTATAACTAACGTCGAGTGGTTACAGAGTTGATGAGGTTGACCGGCCGTGTCTGACGACACGGCCGGCTTGCTATACCTGCAACGGGTGTAGTGTTCAGCGATCAATCGCTGGATTTATTGCGGTGGAAATCCCCTTTTTCTGGCAACAACTCAGTTCCTGGTTCGAACTCTTCTTCCGGATCGGCCTCATCGGTTACGGGGTCCGGGACGGTTTGCGGGTATTGAACATCTTTCGGCGCAGCATCTGGATTTTCCGGGCGGGAGCCGACCATATGGGATACCTCCTCTAAGCAGTTGGGCCGGGCAGGCTTCAGTTAAGCAGCCTTGCTCGGCTTATTCAGGTGAGGTGATGATCGGGCTCGCCGCAGCACTGTTATGTATTAACGGTGCGCAATGTTTTCCAGTGCCAGGTTACGGGTTCGCGGCCCGAATCCACTGATGGTAATGATCACTATCAACATGCTGCTGACGATAAATGCCAGCACGCCGGGCGTGCCGAAGTGTTCAAGAAAGAAACCGATCAGCAGGCTGCTGAACACTGTCGACAGGCGACTGAATGAATAGCAGAAACCCACGGCGCGGGCGCGAATATTGGTTGGGAACAATTCTCCCTGGTAGGAGTGGTAGCTAAAGCTCAGCCATGCGTTGCAGAAAGTGATCATCACCCCGCAAAACACCAGGCCTACCGCCGAAGTCTGAAAGGCGAACAGGGTGCCGAAAATCATCGAGCCTAAGGCCGAACCGACGATCTGCCATTTATTTTCGAAACGGTTGGCGAACCTGACGAACAACAGCGGGCCCAGTGGGTAGGCCAAGGTGATGATGAACGCGTAGCCCAGGCTATGAGTGACGCTTACGCCCTGGCCGGACAGCAACGCGGGCAGCCAGTTGCCGAAGCCGAAGAAGCCAATGGCCTGGAAGACGTGGAACACAATCAACATCAACGCGCGGCGGCGATAAGGTGGTTGCCAGATATCGGCAAATCGGCCCTTGCCCGAGACAGCAACAACTTCCGGTTCCGGGGCATCCAATGGCTTGCCATGGTCGCGTTCACAGCGTGACTCAATGTCATCCATGATGCGTTCCGCTTCCTCGAAGCGTCCGTGTTGCGCCAGCCAGCGCGGCGATTCTGGCAAGCGTGAGCGCAGCCACCAGATGAACAGCGCGAATACCGCGCTGGCCAAGACCACCCAGCGCCAGCCAGAGACTCCGAACGGCGCTTGCGGCACCAGCCACCAGGACATCAGCGCCACAGCGGGTACCGACAGAAACTGAATAAAGAAGGCAAACGCGAACGCTGAGCTGCGCATGCGCTTGGGCACCAGTTCGGATAAGTAAGCATCAATGGTAACCAGCTCGATCCCCAGACCGATCCCCACCAGAAAACGCATGCAGATGATGCCCAGTGCGTCGCTCTGAATACCCATCAACACCGTGGCGACGGTGTACCAGATCAGGGCGAAAGTAAAAATTGCCCGACGGCCAAAACGGTCGGCAATGGGGCTTAGCAGGCTGGCACCCAGAAACAGGCCCAGAAACGTAGCAGACGCAAAGGCGGCCTGATCGGAAAAGCCGAACACACCCTGCGCTCCGGTGGCGAAGATGCCGTCACGCAGCAGGCCGGGGCTGATGTAAGCGGTCTGGAACAGATCATAAAGCTCGAAAAAACCACCGATAGACAGCAGCGCCACCAGTTTCCAGATCGTAGCTACTGCGGGCAGGCGATCGATGCGCGCAGAAATCTGCGCCGCGCGGATCGGATCAACGCTGTCACCGGCTGCCGAACTGCTGGCGATAGAAGGGGAGGACATACGCAGGCTTCCATTATTTTTGATGACGTATGGTAGCGGTTTTACAATTTGTAATGATTGCTGGTTTCACCTTGTTTTTTGTTTTATTTGGCGAAAAATTGCTAAGTATTGAATTTAGTTGGTTTTAAATTTTTATTCGGGTTGGTTATTAGCTGAAATAAAGGGGCTGTTACGCTCTGATCCTTCGAGGCGCCGAACCAGTGGGTGCAGGGCTCGCCCGCGATGAGGCTGTAAGCGGTTCACGTTAAGGAGTGTCCAGACTTATCGCGGGCGAGCCTGCTCCCACAGCTTCTTTCGAGAGGGCAAATCGCTGGCTGTATCAAGATATGTCACGAATCTTTAAGATTGGCTTTCCGCTCCGCTGCCAGCCTGGTTCCTGTGAAGTTCAAACTGCCCACCACTGCTACTGCTCCCTTTTGCCCGTCTGCCGTGACCGACAGCGTTGCCATTCCGGCCAATGCCTCGCTGGCGCGCAAGATGCTTCTGTTCGTTGGCCCTGGCCTGCTGGTTTCCATTGGCTACATGGACCCCGGCAATTGGGCTACGGCCATCGAGGCCGGGTCGCGATTCGGCTATGCGCTGCTGTTTGTGGTGGTGCTGGCAAGCCTGTCCGGCATGGTCTTGCAGAACTTGTGCTCGCGGCTGGGCATCGCCACGGGGCGCGACCTGGCGCAGTTGTCTGCATCACGTTACAGCCCAGGCGTAGCCAAAGGGCAATGGCTGCTGGCCGAGCTGTCGATTCTCGCCACGGACCTGGCGGAAGTGCTGGGTGCGGCGTTGGCGTTTCACCTGTTGTTAGGCGTGTCGATTACCACCGGGGTCGTCCTGACCGCGTTTGACACGTTGATAGTGCTTGCACTGCAAGGGGCTAACTTTCGCCGCCTTGAAGCCATTGTGTTGGGGTTGATCGCGACCATTGGTGCCTGCTTCACCGTGGAACTGGTGCTGATCAAACCTTTCTGGCCCGACGTCGCTGCGGGCCTCAAGCCCAGTTGGGATGTGCTGAGTAGTCAGGAGCCACTGTACCTGGCTATCGGTATTCTCGGCGCGACAGTGATGCCTCATAACCTGTATCTGCATTCATCGGTGGTGCAGACCCGGGTCAATGGCAGCGATAACGCGAGCAAAGCCAGTGCCATCAAGTTCGCCCGGCTGGACACTATTGCCTCCCTGAGCCTGGCACTGTTGATCAATGCCGCCATCCTGATCCTTGCCGCCGCGGCTTTCCACAAGAGCGGGCATACCGACGTGGTGGAAATTCAGGACGCCTACCACCTGCTTGATCCTCTGGTAGGCGGAGCGGTGGCCAGCGTGTTGTTTGGCATCGCGTTACTGGCGGCGGGACAGAGCTCGACTTTCACCGGGACCATCGCTGGGCAAGTGGTGCTGGAAGGCTTTTTACAGGCGAAAATCCCGTGCTGGCAACGGCGTTTGATTACCCGCGCCCTGGCCTTGATCCCTGCGCTGATCGGAGTGATCTGGCTGGGCGATGGGGCGGTGGGCAAGATGCTGGTGCTCAGTCAGGTTGTGCTTAGCCTGCAACTGCCGTTCGCCTTGTGGCCGTTGATCCGCTTTACCAGTGACCGGCAATTGATGGGGCCTTTCGTCAACAGCCGTCTGGTCAAGACCGCGGCGTGGGGCCTGTTTGGATTGATCTCGGCAGCGAACCTCACGTTGATGTGGTTTTGGGTGAGTTGAGTCAACGCTGAACTTTTACCCTTTAGGAGCTGCCGAAGGCTGCGAAAGCGTTATATCTGGCACATCCTCTTCGCAGCCTTCGCCAGCTCTACCATAGCCATGTTGATGGCGCGATGGGGCTGTCTACTCCGACGGAAATGGAGCGGCTTTTGAACAGCACAGCTTCACTGACGACTGGCCAGAAAAGCCCCGA
This sequence comes from Pseudomonas caspiana, assembly GCF_040224095.2. Lineage (NCBI taxonomy): Bacteria > Pseudomonadati > Pseudomonadota > Gammaproteobacteria > Pseudomonadales > Pseudomonadaceae > Pseudomonas > Pseudomonas caspiana. The sequence goes on from NZ_CP167995.1 coordinate 2,634,722, forward strand.
AGGCCAGGTCTTCGAAACCGATCTCCCCGCACGCCTGGATCGTTTGCCATGGGGGCGCTTTCATACCCTGTTGGTTTTCGCCCTCGGCATTACCTGGCTACTCGATGGCCTTGAAGTGACGCTGGCAGGTTCGGTGTCCGGTGCGCTGAAAAGCAGCCCGGCGCTGCAGATGTCCAACAGCGATATCGGGCTTGCAGGTGCTGTCTACATTGCCGGGGCGGTACTCGGCGCGTTGTTGTTCGGCTGGCTGACGGACCGTCTGGGGCGACGCAAACTGTTCTTTATCACCTTGCTGCTGTATGTCGGTGCCACAGCGGCGACCGCGTTTTCGTTCAGTCTTGGCAGCTTTCTGCTGTTCCGCTTCCTCACAGGCATGGGCATCGGCGGTGAATACACCGCAATTAATTCCACCATTCAGGAATTCACCCCCGCGCGTTACCGGGGCTGGGTTGACCTGACCATCAACGGTACGTTCTGGCTGGGTGCGGCGTTGGGCGCTGGTGGCTCGATCGTGTTGTTGGATCCGCAGTGGGTGGGCGGCGATCTTGGCTGGCGACTGTGTTTTGGGATTGGTGCGGCATTGGGGCTGCTGATTTTGTTGATGCGCCTGTGGTTGCCCGAGAGCCCGCGCTGGCTGTTGATCCACGGGCAAGCGGAGGAGGCGACCCGCATTGTTGAGCAAATCGAGAACCGGCTTCGCGATCAAGGCCATGAACTGCCACCGCTGACCGGCAAACCCTTGCGCCTGCATGCGCGCGATCACACGCCCATCCGGGAAATATTCCACACCCTGTTTGTCGGCTTCCGCCAGCGAGCGCTGGTCGGCATGACGCTGCTCACCGCTCAGGCATTCTTCTACAACGCGATCTTTTTCACCTACGCGCTGGTGCTCACCGATTTCTACAACGTGCCCTCCGAGCAGGTCGGCTGGTATGTGTTGCCGCTGGCACTGGGTAATTTCTGCGGTCCGTTGCTGCTTGGAAGGCTGTTCGATGTGATCGGCCGACGCGTGATGATCAGCCTGACCTACGCCATATCCGGGGTATTGTTGGCCATCAGCGGATATCTGTTCCAGCAAGGCTTGCTTGATGTTACCCAACAAGCGGTGGCCTGGATGGTAATTTTCTTTTTCGCTTCGGCGGCGGCCAGCTCGGCATATCTGACCGTGGCAGAAACCTTTCCTCTGGAGATTCGAGCCTTGGCGATTGCTGTGTTTTACGCCTTCGGCACCGGCTTGGGCGGGATCATCGGGCCCACGCTGTTCGGTGAGTTGATTCAGACTCAGGACCGCAGCAACGTGCTGATCGGTTACCTGATTGGCGCAGCGCTGATGCTGATTGCTGCGGGTGTTCAGGGGGTATGGGGCGTCGCGGCGGAGCGCAGGTCACTGGAGGAGGTCGCCAGGCCGTTATCCCAGGCCAAAGACTGAGTCAGCAGTCGATACGCTGGGCGACGTCGCGCAAGTCTTCTACCGAGGCTTGCAACTTGTCGATCTGCTGAACAACGTCTGTAATATCCCGAGCGTGGATGGAGTGCTGTAAATACAGCAGATGCCCGGAAAGGTTGAGGGAAACACCTTCGAGATCGTTGGCAGTGCGCTGCAAGTCGCTCTGGATGTTTTTCAGGTCTTCGATGTTCAACGTATAACTCCGGAAGTCAGGGGCCGAGTGGCATTGACATCCAGGTCAAAGCAGCCATCGACAGAACAGAGATGGCCAATTGATATATTGCGCAAATTCAGCGTGTTTGTCGCGTGTTTTTTACTCGTCTTCCAGGTCGGACTCGGAATAAGAGTCCAGTAACGCGGCCAATGCCAGCGTGCGCTGCAGGCCGGTAGTGGTTTTCATGATCTCGGCCACGGCCTCGATGGCTGCCGCTTTGGCCTGTGCACGTTCTGCGTCGGTGTTGTTGGGTGTCGCGTCCTGAGCCGCGGCGATGATTGATTCTTCAAAACTGTTCATGGCTTGCGCTCTGCAAATGAAGGCATCTGGCGGGCAAATCTGTTTAGTTGCCCGTCCAGTGCGGGCCATTCTGCCTGATTCCAGCCACAAGAGTCAGGGGTGCTGTGCACTGGGTGATTTTCTTCAATACGCCGCCGCGGCTGATCCCTACTTTGACCGGGTCATTTCTGATCAGGTTAAAGGTGTTCGAATGAGTGTGTTGGTGTCCATGGCGGCCTTTGCGCTGGCTTCTTCAATTACCCCCGGCCCGGTCAATATCGTGGCGTTGAGTTCGGGAGCGCGTTATGGCCTGGGGGCGGCGCTGCTGCACGTGACCGGTGCGACGCTGGGGTTCACCCTGCTGTTGATTCTGATCGGCTTTGGCCTGCATGAAACGCTGTTGCACTTGCCGTTTCTGACCCTGGCAATCAAATGGGCCGGGGTGGCCTTCTTGCTTTACATGGCCTGGAAGCTGGCGTGGGATGACGGGCAACTGGACGTCGAGCGTGAGGGTGATAAACCTTCGATGCTGGTGGGCGCGATCATGCAGTGGCTGAACCCCAAGGCGTGGCTGGCGTGCATTGCCGGGATGGGGGCGTTTGTCGCCAGTGGCGAAACGCGCCTGATCTGGCAATTTGCGCTCATCTATTTTGTGATCTGCTATCTGTCCCTGGCGTGCTGGGCTTTTGCCGGAACCTTCCTGCGTCAGTATTTGAAAAGCGCGCTGGGCATTCGCGTTTTCAACCGCAGCATGGCGTTATTGCTGGTGGGCTGCGCGTTGTATCTGTTGGCGTATTAGGCTCTATTGCAGACGATATTGCCCCGGTGTTGCGGCCAGATGCTTTTTGAACGCGCGTTGAAAGTGCGCCTGATCTGCGAAGCCCAGCTCCAGAGCCACGTCGGCGATCAACTGGCCGCCTTTGAGTTGCCTGCGAGCATGCTGGATGCGGCGATTGATCAGGTAAGCGTGGGGCGTCATGTGGTAACGCTGTTCAAAGGCGCGAATCAGGTATGAACCGGACAGGTTTGCCGCATCGCACATGTCGTCAAGAGTGATCGGGTTTTTGAAGTTGTCGTTGATGTACTGGGCTACACGTTCGACTCGCTGCGTTGCCAGCTCCGGGCGGATCGAGACGCTACCAAGGGTGTGTTGCATCTTGCTGAAGAAAGCGACAGCGGTGCATTGCTTGTGCAGAACGTCAGCCTGGTTGTCGATCAGGGTGGTGTAGAGGTGGTTCAGACCCCTGAACAGGTCGGGTGCAGTGCTGTGGGTTTGCGCAATCGGCTGAAAGTCATGATTGTGATCGAGGCCCAGTTCATGTTGCAGGCGGGTCAGCCATTGAGTGTCGACATACAGCATCAGGTATGACCAGTGCTGATCGGCGATGGGATTGCAGGCATGGACGTCGCCGGGATTCATCAGCACCACCGTACCCGCGCGCACCTGCTGGCTGCTTTTTTCATGCAGATAAGTGCTTTGTCCGGCCGTGATCGCACCAATGGAAAATATTTCATGGGAATGTTTGGCATAACACAGCTTTCGCCCATCGCCCACCGAACGCGCCTCGATGAAAGGCAACTGCTCGTCACGCCAGAAGTAGGGCGCTTGTGGTGGTGGGTTCATGCGGTGTCGATCCTGTGAATTGAAATGGATTTCCTGCAGGAAGATCGGCCAGTGTCCCTGACACCGCGCTGTCTCGCAATAACCGGGATCTGTAGGAGCACGCTTGCCCGCGATTCGGTCTGTCAGTCGTTGCATCTATCGCCTGTGCTGACGCTATCGCGGGCAAGCGCGCTCCTACAGGTAAAAAGCATTAGAAATCATGTGTTTATTCGTTTTTTGATACGGGTTCCAGGTTGCTGCGCTACAGGGTGGGATCAGGAACACCGGGGTGTAGCTCACAGGTTCGCGTTTGCGGAGAGTAGCGCATCCTTGCCAACACTCAAGCCGCCAGCAATAAGTCCCGCAGCCGGTCCAGCGCCGGGTCGATGTCCAGGGTTTCAATGGCACCAAAGCCCAGGTAGATACCGGCGCGGTCAGGCGTGGACTGGTAATACGGCGCCAGGGAGTAAATGCCTACGTGGTGTTGGCGAGCCTGCTGGATCAGGTGATTGATATCCTGTGGCACCTTGCACCAGAGCGCCATGTGAAAGCCTGCCGTGGCTGGTATGACTTCAAACCATGGCGCGAGGTCGGTGGTAAAGCGGGCGAGAATACGTTCCCGACGCCCGGCATAGATCCCGTGACAGCGACGAATATGCTTTTGCAGTAAACCGTCGTCGATGAACTTGGCCAGCGCCCACTGATTCAGCGTACTGGTATGCCAGTCGGTCAGTTGCCGCGCCCTGATGACCGCTGCATAAATGGCAGCAGGCAGCACCGCGTAACCCAGGCGCAGTTCCGGCAGCAGGGTTTTCGAAAAAGTCCCGACGTAGGCGACCACGCCGTGGCGGTCCATGCTCTGCAGTGAGTCAGTAGGCTGGCCTTCGTAGCGGAATTCGCTGTCGTAATCGTCTTCGATGATAATCGCGCCAATCCGCCGCGCCTTGTCGAGCAAAGCCTGGCGTCGCGCCAGGCTCATCGGCATGCCCAGCGGCATCTGATGCGACGGCGTGACGTAGATAAACCGGGCGTCCTCTGGAATCGCATCGACCTGCATGCCGTCTTCATCCACGGGGACGCCCACTACCTTCGCGCCTTGCGCCGAGAATAGTAGACGCGCCGGTCTATAGCCTGGCTCTTCCATGGCAATACAGCAGCCGGGTTCGGTCAGAACCCGTGAAATAAGGTCCAGTGCCTGTTGCGCACCATTGCACACAACAATGTCATCCGCGACACAGCGCACACCGCGGGCGAAGGCGATATGCCCGGCTATGGCCTTGCGCAGAATCTCCAGCCCTTGCGGTTGACTGTAGAGGCCGGGTGTTTTGGCCAACTGCCGCAAGGCATGCTGCACGCAGCGTCGCCATTGCTCGGCGGGGAAGTGGTTATGGCTGATCGCGCCGCCAATAAAATCGCCGCGTCGGGTTTCTTCACGCGTGGGGTGACGCAAACCCAATTCGAGGTTTTGCCACCTTTCCAGAACGGCGGCACTGGCCAGATCACAGGCTTCCTGCTTGCGCGATTGCGCCGTAGGCAAGTTGTTGACGAAGGTACCGCTGCCAATCTTGCCGACCAGCAGGTTTTCGTAGGTCAGACGTGAATAAGTGTCGGAGATGGTTTTGCGCGACAGACCCAGTTGCGCCGCCAGCAAACGGCTGGGCGGTAACTGCACACCGGCAGCAAGCCGCCCGGATTCGATGCTGTCACGTAATTGCTCGTAGAGCTGATTCGCCAGATCTTTGCGGCCTTTGATGACAATGTGCAGTTCCATCGCGTGCTCCGGGGCGACCGCGACACGCGGCGTTGAAGGGGCGCCGATTCTTTCAGGGCGCGTTGTATTCGGCAATCAGCTTCTGCAGCCAGTCCATGAACACCCTGCAACGTTCTGGTAAATGTCGACGATGCGCGTACAACAGAGAAATTTTCATGGGCAGCGGACGATGATCCGGAAGGATCTCCACCAGATGGCCGCTGAGCAAGTGTTTGCGCATTCCCATACGTGGCGACTGGATGATCCCGAGGTTACCCAGACAGGCCGCCTCATAGGCCTGAACATTATTGACGGTAATGCTGCGGGGCATGGCTACGGTGCGGGATTTGCCCTGTTCCTGATATTCAAAGAACGCCGTATTGGCACCGAACGACATCACGTAATGGATCATCCGGTGTTGCTGCAGGTCGGCGAGGGTTTGTGGCACGCCATGTTCGCTGGCGTAACCGGCGCCGACACAATTGACCATCGACAAGTCGCCCAGGTGGCGAGCAACCAACGTAGTGTCCGGTAAATCACCGACTCGCAGTACGCAGTCAAAGCCTTCCCGGATGAGATCCACGCGGCGGTCAGTGCTGCTGATTTCCAGATCGATGCCGGGATGTTCGGCGAGGAACTCGCTCAGGCGCGGCAGGACGATGTTGTGCGCCATGGCGGTGGGCATGTCGACTCGCAGACGACCACTGAGCATCGCGTCGCTTCGAAACAGACTTTCCAGCTCGTCCATTTGCGCCAGCATATCTTTACTACGCTCATATAACACCACGCCGTCCGGTGTGGCCTGCACTTTGCGCGTGGTGCGCAGCAGCAAGCGGGTACCGAGCAGTTCCTCCAGCGCCTGCACATGTTCGGACACCGTGGAGCGCGGCAGACTCAAGGCTTCACTGGCCTGAGTGAAACTCGACAATTCGGTAACGCGGACGAACGAGCGCAACAGTTCCAGTTTGTTCACGGTATGGCCTTTATTGTTCGTTTTTACCGACCACTAATTTCGGTTTGGCAGGGTTTATCGGTCTGTAAGCGAACAATAGACTTTTCCTCAATCGCTGCACACCTAAAGCTGAACTCACCAAACGAAGGGCATCATCATGAGCAGAAAAATCGCGATCATCACTGGCGCCAGCCGTGGCCTGGGTAAAAGCACTGCATTGAACCTTGCGGCGCAAGGCGTGGACATCATCGGTACCTATCAAAGTCGTCAGGCAGACGCCGAGGCCGTGGTGGCAGAAATCCAGGCGCTGGGTGGCAAGGCGCATATGCTGCAACTGGACGTAGGCCGCAGCGACAGCTTTGATGCATTCGCTGACCAGCTGCGAGGGGTACTGAAAGACGTATATGGTGCTGAACACTTCGATTTTCTGGTCAACAACGCGGGTACCGGCATCTATAACAGCATCGCCGAAACCACCGAAACGCAGTTTGACCAACTGGTGAACATACATTTCAAAGGGCCGTTTTTCCTGACCCAGAAACTGCTGCCACTGATTGCTGATGGAGGCCGGATCATCAACCTGTCCAGCGGCCTGGCGCGCTTCAGTATGGTCGGTTACGCAGCCTATGCGTCCATGAAAGGCGCAATTGAAGTCTGGACCCGCTATCTGGCGCAAGAACTCGGGCCACGGGGTATTAACGTCAACGTGCTGGCCCCTGGCGCTATTGCAACTGACTTTGGCGGCGGCACTGTTCGGGATAATCCAGAGGTCAACAAAATGATCGCCTCCAGCACCGCGTTGGGCCGGGTTGGCGAAGCAGACGATATCGGTTCGGCGATCAGCATGTTGCTGGGGGATGGCGGGAAGTGGATCAATGGGCAGCGCATCGAAGCGTCGGGAGGGATTTTTCTTTAAATCAAACGGCAGCTTCCATTAAAAGAAGCTGCAATCCTGCGGATTTAACCCGGTCCTGCAGGGTCTGTGTTTGCTCGCGATAACGTCAGGTCAGGCGATTATTTACCGACTGAAAAAACGTATCGCGAGCAAGCTCACTCCTACAGCGTTCAATGTCTACCGCAAGACATCGGGGTTTGACCTACAACGCCAATACTTTTACTTCTTCACCGGCACGATTTCAGTGATCTGCCCGTTGGTGAGCTGTACCTGCACGTATTTGTCGTGGATCTGCACCCACTGAGATTCTTTGGCCGGCTCTTTCAGCCCACGTTTGCTCCAGTCCTTCAGGCCTTCTTCAGGACGGCGGAATTTCTCAGGTGCACGGGAACCCAGTTCCAGCTCATGCATGTTGTCCTTGGATTTTTCAATGGTCGGCTCTGGGGCATCGGCGGCCTGCACTGACAGGCTGGTCAAAGAAACGCAGCCAAGAATTGCCAGGCAAGCGACGAGTGATTTGCTCTTCATATACAGCTCCTAGGGCTCAGTGCGTAATGCTCTGTTCGTAGCTCTAGGACAGCTGCGGGAAAAAATCATTCGGTTTAAATCAACCCGGCGCATCCGATCCGTGAACCAGTACTCGCCCTGACGAGGCAGAGCGAGCACCGATGTCGTCAGCGCTTCAGCGCTTGGGCGACAGTAATGGCAAGCGGCGTAGTAGGGCGTCCGATCAAGGCGCTCAATTGGCGGCTGTCGTCGAACAACGCGCCCTTGGCGGCGGCTGCATCCGAGTCTGACAGCAGCTCTGCGACGAAGTCCGGCAGGCCTGCCTGCATCAGCGCAGCTTTGAAATCAGCCTGCGGCAAATCGGTATACGGCACGGTTTTGCCGGTCTGCTTCGATATCTCGGCGGCAAAGACGCTCAGGGTGTAAGCGTCATCACCTGCCAGCTCATGCACCCGACCAGCCTGATCTTCAGTCGAGGTCAGCACCGCCACGGCTGCATCCGCATAATCAGCACGGGCTGCCGAGCTGATACGGCCCTCGGCGGCACTGCCGAACACTGCGCCATGTTCCAGCGCAGCAGGGACACCAGCGGTGTAATTCTCTGTGTACCAGCCATTGCGTAGCAGAACGAACGGCACGCCGGATCTTTGCAGCGCTGCTTCAGTCTGGCGGTGTTCTTCCGCCAGACCCAACAGCGAAGTGTCAGCATGCAGGACACTGGTGTACGCGAGCAGTTTGACGTTAGCGCGTTTGGCCGCGTCGATCACGGCCTGATGCTGCGCGGCACGTTGGCCAATTTCACTGGACGAAATCAGCAGAATTTTTTCCGCACCTTTGAACGCGCTGTCCAGGGTAGAGGCTTGGGAGTAGTCGGCGTGACGTACCTGCACGCCCAGCGCGGCGAGGTCGGCGGCTTTTTCGGGGCTGCGCACGGCGGCGATGACTTGCCCGGCGGGCACGGTAGCAAGCAGCTTTTCAATAACAAGACGGCCGAGTTGGCCGGTGGCTCCAGTAATGACGTACATGCTTGGTTCCTTGGATGTATTTAAGGGAAGCCAGAGCATAAACATGATGCTAACCTTTCGTAAGTACGTACAAAAAGGTAAGTGTCATGAATGGATCAGAGCAGCACAGCAGTTCATTGCTCGCAGCAGTAATCGACGCGCGGGTGGGCGAGGTGATGGCGGCGGATTGTCCGTCGCGGCTGGTGCTCAATCATGTGTGCAGTCGCTGGGGTGTATTGGTGCTGGTAGTACTGCGCAGCGGTATGCACCGCTTTAGCGAGCTGCGCCGCAAGATCGGCGGTGTAAGCGAGAAAATGCTCTCGCAGACCCTGCAGCATCTGGAGGCTGACGGCTTTATCGACCGCAAGTCGCTGCCGGTGGTGCCGCCCCATGTGGAGTATCGCCTGACGCCACTGGGAGAAGAAGTCGCTTTGCAGGTCGAGAACCTGACCAACTGGATCGAGCACAATTTGCCGCGGATCATGCAGGCGCGCGAAGAGATGGATTTAGCCAGGTTGATCTGAGTGCTGTTTGATGTGGCAGTAACTTGTAAGACCAAGCTCTGCTCCCACATAGACCGCGCTGTTCCATAGGACCGCTGGGGGGTTGCAGGCCAACATAGAATCCCTCACAGGTTTCAAGCCATCTCTGGAGCCTGTTTCACCCGAGCAAAAAAATGCCCGGCGACATGACGAAGCCGGGCAAAGGGGAGGTGAATCGTTTACTTCGGCTGCAGGGCCTCGCGCACGGCTTTCACGTCCGCACTGGACACCGCAGGAGCCGCGTTGCCCCAGCTGTTACGCACGTAGGTCAGCACGTTGGCGACGTTGTCATCGGACAGCGCCCAGCCGAGTGCCGGCATGGCCGGTGCGGTCGGCGCTGCATCGGTGGCCCCGGCGCGACTGCCTGCCAGCACCACGCGGATCAACGACGACGGGTCGCTGCTGTTGATCAGCGGGGCCATCGCCAGTTTCGGGAACAGGTTCTCTGTGCCTTCACCATTGCCCACATGACAGGCTGAGCAGCGATCTGCATAAACCATCTTGCCTGCAACCATGGCGGGATCTTTCGCATCCACCGCTTTGGGCGGCGCAGCCGGTTTCGCGCCATCCTTGAGGTACACCGCCACGGCCATGAGATCCGCATCCTTCCAGTGTTGCGAGGAGTGCTCGACTTCTTCAGCCATCGGCCCGGAGGCAATGTCGAAACGGTTGGCACCGGTCTTCAGGTACTTGACGATGTCGTCCTCGGTCCAGTTGCCAATACCGCTGTGGGCGTCGCCAGTGATGTTCGGTGCGACCCAGTTCTGCAGGTTGGCACCGGTCAGAAACTGGTCATTCTTGTCGCCCCCCGTCAGGCCTTTAGGGGTGTGGCATGTGCCGCAATGCCCAAGGCCTTCGACCAGATAAGCGCCGCGATTCCACTGTTCGGACTTCTGCGGATTGGCCTTGAATTCGCCTTCCTTGAAGTTCATCAGGTTCCACGCCAGCAGGCTGGTGCGTACATTGAACGGGAAGGGCAACTGATTGGTTTCAACCTTGTTGTCCACCGCATCCAGCGTTTGCAGGTAGGCCCAGATCGCCTGATTATCCTGACGCGTGACTTTGGTGTAAGCGGTGTACGGCATGGCGCCGTACAAACGTTTGCCGTCCAGGCCGTGGCCTTTGGACATAGCGTTCTGGAAGTCTTCGAACGTCCAGCGGCCAATCCCCGTGACGGGGTCAGGCGTGATATTCGCCCCCAGCAGTTTGCCGAAAGGTGTATCCAGCACTACGCCGCCGGAGAAGGCCGGTTTGCCGGGCAGGGTATGGCACGCGGTGCAGTCACCGAGCGTGGTCAGGTAGCGGCCCTTTTCCACCAGATTGTACGAGTCGGCACCTGTACCGGCGTGCGCGACGTTGAGGGTCAGCCCCAGTACGCCGACACAGACAGAGAGAAGAGTTTTCATACCGGGATCATCTCCCCAGGGCGCTTCAGGTATCGGGTGCGAATCGCATCGGCTGCCTTGAAAGCCAATGCTGCGACAGTGCCGGTAGGGTTATAGCCAGGGTTCTGCGGGAAGGCCGAGGAGCCGACCACAAACAGATTCGGTACATCCCAGACCTGCAGGTATTTGTTCACCGAGCTGGTCTTTGGGTCCGCGCCCATGATGAAGCCGCCAACGATGTGCGAGGACTGATACGGCGCGCTGTTCCAGTGCCCGGTCTGGGCGCTGTCGACCATTTGAATCGGGTTCATGCTCTTGGCGATTTCGTGGACCTTGCCCGTCACATAGGCAGCCATCTTGCGATCGTTTTCCGGGAAGTCGAAGGTGATCCGCAGCAATGGTCGCCCCAGTGGGTCCTTGTAGGTCGGGTCCAGCGACAGGTAGTTGCCGCGGATCGAGTAGCTGCTGGCTTCACATCCGATGGACATGCTGTTGGCGTAGTTCTTGACGGTCGCCTGCTTCCATTGCGAGCCCCAGGTTGGCGTGCCGGGTGGCACCGGGCGCGATTCGATAGGCGCTGCGCCGATAGGGGTGACCCGAGTGCTGCCGCCGCCGACGAAACCCAGACCGGAGTGGTCGAAGTTGTCGTTGTTGAATTCGTCGATGCCCATGCCAATGGCACCGCCGCCGATGAATGGGTTGAAGTTCTTGTCATCGAAGAACAGACGCACGTTGTTGGCGGTCTGGTAAGCGTAATTACGGCCCGTGGTGCCGGTATTGGTCACCGGGTCGTAAGGCTTGCCGACTCCGGATAGCAGCATCAGGCGTACGTTTTCAAAGATGAACGCGCTGATCACCACCAGCTCGGCAGGTTGCTCGAACTCTTCGCCATTGGCATCGACAAAGATGATCCCGGTGGCGCGCTTGCCAGTGCTGTCCATGGTCACGCGTAACACTTCACAATTGGTCTTGGCGGTGAAGTTCGGCTTGCGAATCAGGACCGGCAGTATCGTGGTGATAGCGCTGGCCTTGGAGTAGTTGGCACAACCGTAGTTGGTGCAGAAACCACAGAAAGTGCAGGCACCCATGGTCACGCCCAGCGAGTTGGTGTAAGCCCGGGAAACCAGCGCCGACGGCACCGGGAAGGGCTTATAGCCGAGGTTTCGGGCGGCCTCGGCAAACAGCGTTGGCGCGTAGGTCTGCTCGGTAGGCGGATTCGGATATTCTTCAGAGCGCGCACCTTCGAACGTGTTACCGCCTTCCTGAATCACACCCTTGATGTTGCCTGCCTTGCCAGACACGCCGGCCAAGCGATCAAACTTGGTGTAGAACGGCTCCATCTCTTCCCAGTCCGTGCCCCAGTCCTGCAGGGTCAATTCGGCGGGCAGCTCTTTACCGTAACGCTCGGTCAGGTGGCTGTGCAGGCGGAATTCTTCAGGCTGAAAGCGAAAGGCAATGCCGGCCCAGTGGTTGCCCGCGCCGCCGGTGCCATTGCCGGGGTGAAAAGAACCCCAGCTGCGCATGGGCAAGGCTGTTTCCGTCACGTTGTTGCGAATGGTGCAAGTGTTCTGCCTGGTGCGCAGCATCAGATCCTGACGGCGCGCATAGCGCAATTCGTCAGTGGCCGAAGCGATGTTGAAGTCGGCAGCGGTGTCACGCCACGGGCCGCGTTCGAAGCCCATCACGTTCAATCCTTCATCGGCCAATTCGTTGGCAATGATGGATCCGGCCCAGCCGAGTCCGACAACCACCACGTCGGTGGAAGGTAGTTTTCTAGCCATGACGATTAACCCTTCTTCTGCCAGGCGGCGTTGCCGATGATGGAAATCGGTATGAGGTCGAGCTTCTGGTTGTGCCGCCCGATATAGTCGCGGTAGTCATAGCGGGCACCGGGGAAGCCGATCATTTTCCACGACACCATGTCGCGGTTGCCGCCATAGACCGGGTCAGCAAAGAAGCCTTCCATGGTATTGCCCAGCACCTGCTGGAAGAACAGTTTCGCGTCGATGTCCTCCAGCTCGATGGTGCCTTTCTCCAGGCCGGTCAAAACCTTGTCCCGTTCTTCACCGTTGAGGGCGCTGAAGGTTTTCTGAAACTGCTTCTGGCAGTACCGGGTCAGGGCAGCAAGGCCCAGCCGATAACGCTCACGGGGCACCAATGGCGATTGATCGCCCTGCATCGGAGTGCCTTTTTCAAAAGGGCCCTGCATGTACAGGCGATCGAAGGTCCCGTATTCGCCCGCCAGTTGGCGGTCAATGAACACGGCGCAACCGGCGTCTTTACCGCTGACGCTCAGGTCGTCAGCCGGGATCAGGCGCTCGACAATGGCTTCGACTTCCCGGGCTTCGTCGGCGGTGAAAAATTGCCAGCCGGGGGTTTCGTAGTGCATCGGACCGTTGTGGTCAAAAGGCACCCATTGCGGTACGCCGGTCAGAGTGGCGGCCTTTGCGCTGGCAGCGGCACCGGCAGCCAGGGTGGTAGCGGAAGACACGAGAAGTTGGCGGCGGGTCAGGCCTTTGGGGGGTAGGTCAGGCATTCAGGGCTCCTGCGAACGCTTACGACAGGAGCGGGTCCCATCAGTAGCTGACGTATCGCGGTCAATACACGGTGTTTGTCCGGTGGAGGGACAAATGAAAGCTCACGTGAGGGTGTGACATTAGGTCTCTGGCAACGCCGCATGGACGTAGCGCATGCTGAGCAGGCAACAGCCAGTTTCCGAGATCATCTTTTCCGCACGTCCGCCATGATAGATATGTTGCCAAACGTTGCGCCGCACTCATTTCACAATGGACTGTTACGCTCAAAGTAATAATCCCCTGCTGTTGCCTACCGTTCACGCTGATCAGGCGAGACAAATCCTCACTGAACAGGCACTTCTTGGTATCGTGCGCACCCTGTCGCGTGTGGAAACATCTCCTCACATATTTTTGCTGTGCGACCAGCGTCTGTATTAGCCATCTACCGAGAAGCTGTAGAAATGCCCGATCCAATTCCTTTGAAGGATCACGAGAAAGATGCACGGTTGGTCAACAAGCGGTTGATTGCCTGCGCATTGCTCGTGGCCATCCTGAGCGCGTGCCTTGTTGCGCGGATGTATTTCCTGCAAGTCACCGAGTTCGCCTATCACTCGACTATTTCTGAAAATAACCGTGTGCACGTGCTGCCAATCGCACCTGAGCGCGGCCTGATTTACGACCGTAATGGTGTGGTGCTGGCGGATAACCGGCCCAGTTACAACATGACGCTGACTCGCGAGCGGGCGGGGGATTGGCACAAGGTCATCGACGAAGTCATGGTGTTGCTCAAGCTGCCCGAGGAGGAGCGCATTCTCTTCGATAAAGACCTCAAGCAAGTGCGCCACCCGTTTGAACCCGTGACATTGTTGTACGAGCTGACCGAAGAGCAGATCGCGGTGCTGGCGGTGAATCAGTACCTGTTGCCGGGCATCGACGTCGAACCGCAATTCGTCCGGCATTACCCGTTGGGCGCGCACTTTGCCCACTCCATTGGTTACGTAGGACGGATCAACGAGAAGGAAGCCAAGCAGCTGGACTCCGTTGAGTACCGCGGCACTCAATCCATCGGCAAGACCGGTATCGAGCGTTTCTACGAGTCGGAGTTGCATGGCAAGGTCGGTTACGAAGAAGTCGAGACCAACGCCCAGGGGCGTGTGCTGCGAGTGCTCAAACACACCGACCCGACACCCGGCAAGAACATCACCCTGAGCCTGGATATCCATTTGCAGGAAGCTGCCGAAGCTGCACTGGGTGATCGACGTGGTTCTGTGGTGGCGCTCGACCCTGCGACCGGTCAGGTGCTGGCGATGGTCAGCAAACCGAGCTTCGATCCCAACCTGTTTGTGACCGGGATCAGCTTCAAGGAGTACGCAGCGCTGCGTGATTCCATCGACCGTCCATTGTTCAACCGGGTTCTGCGTGGTCTTTATGCGCCGGGCTCGACCATCAAACCCGAAGTGGCAATTGCCGGTCTCGACAGCGGTGTCGTGAACGCCTCGACCAAAGTCTTCGATCCGGGTTATTTCCAGCTGCCGGATTTTGATCACAAATACCGCAACTGGAACCACAGCGGCGATGGCTGGGTGGATATGGACGCAGCGATCATGCGTTCCAACGACACGTACTTTTATACCTTGGCACACAAGCTGGGCATCGACCGCATGTACGACTACATGAGCATGTTCGGACTGGGCCAGAAGGTCTCGCTGGACATGTTCGAAGAGTCGGCGGGGTTGATGCCGTCGCGTCAGTGGAAGCGTGCAACGCGTCGGCAGGCATGGTTTCCGGGGGAAACCGTGATTCTGGGGATCGGCCAGGGCTACATGCAGGTCACGCCGTTGCAATTGGCTCAAGCCACTTCATTGATCGCCAACAAAGGCGTGTGGGTGCGACCGCATCTGGCCATGGAGGTCGGCGGCAGCGCTCCGGTGGACGAGCATCCGATGCCGAATATCGTGCTGCATGATCCCAACGAGTGGAATCAGGTCAACATCGGCATGCAGATGGTCATGCACGATCCGCGCGGCATCGCCCGTGCGGCGGCGCAGGGCGCGCAGTACCGTATCGCGGGTAAAAGCGGCACGGCACAGGTGGTGGCGATCAAGCAGGGTGAGCGTTACGACCGTGCCAAAACCCTCGAACGCCACCGTGATAACGCCTTGTTCGTCGGCTTTGCCCCGGCCGATCATCCCAAGATCGTAGTGGCGGTCATGATCGAGAACGGCGAGGCGGGCGGCCGTGTCGCAGGTCCCGTCGTCAGGGAAATTCTTGATGCCTGGCTGCTGGACAAAGACGGCAAGCTCAAACCGCAATATGCGGCACCCGCCAAACCGGTTGAGCCGCACGTCTAGGTATTGCGGTTTTACGTGGGAGCCTAGCTTGCTCGCGATAAGGCTGGACGCTATCTATCGGATCACTGCGTTGCTCTCATCGCGAGCGAGCTCAGCTCCCACATAGACCGTGCAATTGCGTACGCCCCGCCGGTCCTAAGGTCGAAGGCACACGAGCAAGCTTGCAGGCAAACATAAAATCTCCCGCAGGTGGGTGATTGGCTGTTGACGCGAGTGGGCGGCAATCCGATTGGCCCGCGAAAGCGGTCGGTCTAAACCTGGTGAACCACATGTATAGGTTTCAGGCTGGTGTTTTCAGGCAATGATGATTGTGTCGGAGCGAAGGCTCTACATGGAATCTGCGTTTCACTGATCGACCTGTGTCAGATCACAGGCTGAACTGTGAGCCACACAGCCGGTCGATCATTGATGCGTGCCAAGCCACTGGCTACGTTTTCCACCTGTCTCGACAAGGAAACCAGCATGTCCAAAACCATTGCCGATCACCTCGCTCAAACCCTCGCCAGTGCTGGCGTCGATCGTATCTGGGGGGTGAGCGGCGACAGCCTCAATGGCCTGACCGATAGCCTGGAAAGAATCGACTCGATCCGGTGGATGCACACTCGCCACGAGGAAGTTGCAGCCTTCGCCGCCGGTGCTGAAGCGGCAAGCACTGGCAAACTTGCGGTCTGTGCGGGTAGCTGCGGGCCGGGTAACCTACACTTGATCAATGGCCTTTACGACTGCCATCGCAATCAGGTCCCGGTATTGGCGATTGCCGCGCATATCCCTTCTTCTGAAGTAGGCCTGGGCTATTTTCAGGAAACCCATCCTCAAGAGCTGTTCAAGGAGTGCAGTCACTTCGTCGAACTGGTCAGCACGCCTGAACAGTTTCCTCGAGTGCTTGAACGTGCCATGCGCGCAGCGATTGGTCAGCGTGGCGTTGCCGTCATCGTTTTACCGGGGGACGTCGCACTGAGCGATGCCCCGGACGCACTGGCCAAGTGGGTCGCTACTGCGCCACCGACGGTCACCCCAAGCGAGCCAGACATTCAGCAACTGGCCGATATCCTCAATGAATCCAAGGCGATCACATTGCTCTGCGGCGCGGGTTGCGCCGGCGCCCACGACGAAATGGTGGCATTGGCCGATCGCCTCGGAGCGCCGGTGGTGCATGCCTTGCGCGGCAAGCAGTACGTCGAATACGACAATCCGTTCGATGTCGGGATGACCGGGTTGATCGGCTTTAGCTCTGGTTATCACGCGATGCTGTCCTGCGACACACTGGTGATACTGGGCAGTAATTTTCCTTATCGGAACTTCTACCCGACGGACGCTAAAATCGTCCAGATCGACATTGACCCTACCGCTCTGGGTCGACGCACGCCGATTGCGTTGGGGCTGACCGGTGGCGTGAAGGAAACGCTCGCAGCGCTGCTGCCCAAACTGGATCGCCATGAGGATCGTCGCTTTCTCGACAAGGCGCTCAAGCATTACGCCAAGGCGCGCGAAGGGCTCGACGACCTGGCCACACCATCGTCGCCCGGCAACCCGATCCATCCGCAGTATTTGACCCGTCTGATTGATGAGCAAGCCGATGACGACGCCATCTTCAGCGTTGATGTCGGCACGCCAACCCTGTGGGCTTCGCGCTATCTGCACATGAACGGTAAGCGCAGCCTGCTGGGGTCGTTCAACCACGGCTCCATGGCCAACGCCATGCCTCAAGCGCTGGGGGCGAAAGCTGCGCACCCGGATCGCCAGGTGATTTCCCTCTGCGGCGATGGCGGGCTATCGATGCTGATGGGGGATTTGCTCAGCGTGCGCCAGCTGGACCTGCCGATCAAAATGGTGGTCTTCAATAACAGTTCGCTGGGTTTCGTGGACATGGAGATGAAAGCCAGCGGCTACGTGCCCCACGGTACTGATCTGTATGAGACCAACTTCGCCGGTATCGCCTTGGGTGCAGGCATTCTGGGTATTCGGGTGGAAAGCGCCGAAGAGTTGCCCGCAGCATTGCGCAAGGCATTCGATCACCCCGGACCGGTCTTGGTAGATGTCGTCACCGCCAAACAGGAGCTGGGTATCCCGCCAAAAATCAAACTGGCCCAGGCCAAAGGCTTCAGCCTGTACATGATGCGCGCGGTATTAAGCGGGCGTGGGGATGAGGTGTTTGAATTGGTAAAGACTAACTTGAGGTAATCCTGCCTTGCGGCAGCTGTCGTGCATCAAGCCCGGATTGTAGGAGCGCACGAGCACTGCGAGGCCGCGATAGCGGAATATCAGAAAAACCGCTATCGCTGGCCTCGTAACCTCGGTGAGGCTCCTGCAGGATTGGGTTCAATCTGGAAGACTGCGTCACCTACCAGAGGTTACGTAGGCGCCGACTTCATGTTGTCGATGCACTAATATCTGTCACCGTCGGCAGAGTGTGTGAAATCTTTAGGCCTTAAAATCCATTATATGTAACCATTCATCGCGCACTAACTTGTCATACGTCCGACTATTTGGATCCAATAAATATATTTTTCCCGGCCACTATCCTTTTACACAAAGAGCCAGTACAAACGCCGCAATGTGTTCGCTGTTTCAGTGAACAGCTGTGCGCCGTAGTAACTCTTTTGTAATGGAAGTATCCGTAATGATGAAAAGTCTGGGTTTCAGCAGAAAGATTCTGCTCGCCGCCGCGTTGGTGGTCGTTGTCGCATTTACCTGTTTTATTGTCGTTAACGATTATCGACAACGTCAGACTTTGAAATCCAATGTCTTTGCTGAACTTCAACAGCTCGGTGGCTTGACCACCCAGAACATTCAGACCTGGCTGGACAGCCGCACGCAGTTATTGCAATCCATGGCGCAGCGGGTCGCTGCGGACGGCAAAGCGATTCCTGATCTGCAACGCTCCATTGGCATTCCTGCTTACACCGATAACTTCCAGCTCAGTTATTTCGGCGGCACAGACGGGGTAATGTTTTCGGTGCCTGCGGGTAACCGTGCAGCGGATTATGATCCGCGTGCGCGTGGCTGGTACAAGGCCGCGCAAAATGCGCCTGGCACTGTTGTGACTGAACCGTACATTGCGGCTTCCTCGGGCAAGTTGGTCGTGACACTGGCAGCACCGGTCAAGTACCAGAACCAGTTCATTGGCGTTGCCGGTGCTGATATTTCCCTCGACAGTATTACCAAGACCATCAACTCGCTGAACTTCGGTGGTCATGGTTATGCATTCATTGTCAGCGGTGATGGCAAGATTCTGATTCACCCGGACAGCAAGCTGATTCTGAAAAACATCAGCGAAGCCTATCCCGCTGATACACCGAAAATCGCCGCAGGTGTAAGCGAAATCAACTCTGCCGGCAAAGCAGAAATCATGTCGCTGACCAAAGTAGAAGGTGTTTCCTCGGCTAATTGGTACGTTGCGCTGGTGCTTGATCAGGATGCGGCCTACGCAATGCTCGGCGAATTCCGCACCTCGGCTATTACCGCCATGGTCATTTCTGTGGTGATCATCATTGTGTTGCTGGGCATGCTGATCAGCGTCCTGATGCAACCGCTGCATCAGATGGGACGCGCCATGCGTGACATCGCAGACGGTGACGGCGACCTGACCAAGCGTCTGGCCATCACCTCCCAGGATGAGTTCGGTGAGTTGGCGCAGTCGTTCAACCGTTTTGTCGAGCGTATTCACGGCTCTATTCGCGAGGTGGCCTCAACGGCCGGTCAGTTGGGCGATGTGGCAATGCGTGTGGTGAAAGCCTCCAACTCGTCCATGACCAATTCCGACCAGCAGGCCAACCGCACCGAAAGTGTCGCTGCGGCTATCAACCAGCTGGGTGCTGCAGCACAGGAGATTGCCCGGAACGCTGCACGCACTTCTCAGCAGTCTGCCGATGCCAGCCAGTTGGCCAGTGATGGTCAGCAAGTCGTGCAGCAGACGATCAACGCGATGAATGAACTGTCGACGAAGATCAGCGAATCCTGTGCCAATATCGAGAATCTCAACGGCAAGACCGTCAACATCGGTCAGATTCTGGAAGTGATCACCAGCATTTCCCAGCAAACCAACCTGCTGGCCCTTAATGCGGCGATTGAAGCTGCACGTGCAGGCGAGGCCGGGCGTGGTTTCGCGGTAGTGGCTGATGAGGTTCGCAATCTGGCGCACCGCACTCAGGATTCGGCGCAGCAAGTGCAGAAGATGATCGAGGAACTGCAGGTCGGCGCACGTGAGGCAGTGGTCACCATGACCGAAAGCCAGCGTCAGAGCGAAAGCAGTGTGACTGTCGCCAATCAGGCGGGGGAGCGGTTGAGCAGCGTGACTCGCCGTATCGATGAAATCAACGACATGAACCAGTCGGTAGCGGCTGCGACTGAAGAGCAAACAGCAGTCGTGGAATCTATCAATGTCGACATTACGCAGATCAACACGCTTAACCAGGAAGGCGTCGATAACCTGAAGCTGACGCTGGATGCTTGTTCGTATCTGGAAGAGCAGGCTGCGCGTTTGCAGCATCTGGTGGGCACTTTCAGAATTTGATCTGATTGTTGATTACCGCTAATACCGCAGGACCGGCTAAAGCCGGTCCTACAAGGTCAACATTCAGGTTCAGGGCGTAGGCTGAAGATAGGTTACTTGCCTTTCTTGACCGACTGCCCACCTGAAGGGTCAAAGCACTGGCTGTCATACCGAGGACTCTCGCACAGCGATTTCGCGGTCGGCGGAGGCGGGCGGTTTTTTTGGTATTGCTTGTAACTTTCCGTCTCATAGACCGTGAATTTCGCACGCCCGCTGACTTTCAGAACTTCAGTGGCTTTCAGGTTGATCTTGTGCGCGTGATCAACCGGCTCACCCTGGCGCAACATCTTGGGTGGGCCTGGTCTTTGTACAGAGGTTTCGGCGTTGCTTTCGTCGCAAGGAACTGACGCGAAGCTGACGGAGCCCTGGGGCGATATGCATTTGAATATTTCGCTGCGAGCGGTGCCGCTTGCAAGCAGGGCGGTGATGGCTATCACCAGTGAAGGCCATTTCATGAACTGTCTCCGTGGATGGCGCAAAGCTACCACTGGCGCCGTGCAAGCCCCAGATATTTTTTGCGCTGTCACCACGGCAGGGTTTCAAACTTGAGGGGTTTTTCGGCTGTCACTGAGGAACACTTGCAGCGATTTGGCCATGCTGTTCAATTGTGCTTCCAAGGCTTCGATCTGTTTTCGATCAAAGGTGTTGAGTGGCAGATCGGCACTGAAGCGCGCTTGTGGTTCTGAAATGGTCAGAGGCTGGGTCGAGAAGCCCAATGCCTCCCTCAATAAGCCATTGATCAAGGTCTGATAGCCGATACCCTGACTATCTGCACGCTCCCTCGCAGCTTGAAGCACGATATCGTCCAGCATGATGGTAATTCGGCTTTTGCCTTTGCTTGGTGCGACTGCTCCGCGTTTTGCATTGGAGAAATCATATTGGTCTTTCATTGGATTATTGACCTCTGTATTGATTGATCTCCTGAGGCTCAGCCTTCCTTACAGAGATCAACCTGATGAAATTAGGGTCGCGGTAGGTATAAACCGCAACCAGTATCTGCCCGCTGCCATCGTCTCCAACTGTTACCCAGCGCTGCTCATCATGATCGTTGTCTTCAAGGGTGAGCGCGCTTGGGTCGTACAAGGCAGCTTCTGCATCGGCCAGCCGAACCTTGTGTTTGGCAAGGTTCTGTCTGGCTTTGGCGGGGTCAAACTGAATTCTGAACTTCATTATGCATATATTATATGTATATTGAAAGAGTAGGTTTACCTGCGCGACGATCAGGCCAACGAAGGCTAGTCGTGCTGGCGGGTCTGAACCGAGCGGTATTGTTTCCGGCTGTTGACGCTTGTTCTGGAAGCGTTTTGCAACACCTCAACCTTTCACAAAACGGTTACCTAACCGTCACTTGCAGTTCACCCCACTGAAACACCCCAGGCCTACTGTCAGTTGCAACTCACAACAACCAGACAGAGAAGCCCATGAACCCAGCCATCCATGTCGAGCGTCTGAACAAGACTTTTGCGCGCAAACCCGCGCTGGTTGATTTGGCATTGTCTATACAACCAGGCGAAATGGTCGCGCTGATCGGTGCTTCGGGTTCTGGCAAATCCACGTTGCTGCGTCATCTTGCCGGGCTGGCGTGCTGTGATCGTGGCAATGGCGGAAGCGTGCAGGTGCTGGGGCGGGAAGTGCAGGCCGCAGGCCGTCTCAACGGCAAGGTGCGCAAGCTGCGTTCCGATATCGGCTACATCTTTCAGCAGTTCAACCTGGTCAACCGTCTCAGCGTGCTCGACAACGTGCTGCTGGGTTGTCTGGGGCGCATGCCCGGCTGGCGCGGCAATCTCGGCCTGTTCAACGCCGAGGAAAAGCAACGCGCTTTGCAGTCACTGGATCGCGTCGGTCTTGTCGATCTGGCCGCCCAGCGTGCCTCGACCTTGTCGGGTGGTCAGCAGCAGCGGGTCGCCATTGCACGGGCGCTGACTCAGCGTGCCGAGGTGATCCTCGCTGACGAACCTATCGCATCGCTGGACCCTGAGTCCGCCCGCAAGGTCATGGAAATCCTCGCCGACATCAACCGCACCGACGGTAAAACCGTGGTCGTCACCTTGCATCAGGTGGATTACGCGGTGCGTTATTGCCCCCGCGCGGTGGCGCTCAAAGGCGGACGGATTCATTTCGATGGCGATGCACAGAATCTCAGCAGCCAGTTCCTCAACGACCTGTACGGCGCAGACGTGGACACCAGCCTGATGATTGCAGAGGAGGGCCGACGCATCGTAGCCCCACCTCGTCTGGTGCTGGCTCGTAATTGAGCAGCCACCCATTTTTTTGGAAAAAACCGAACACAACAACAGCCAAACCCAAACTGAGGAGTGCTTCCATGTTGAACCGTATCGGTCGCGTCGTTGCGTCTGCCGCGTTGCTGGGCAGTTGCCTGCTGGGCACTGCCCATGCCGACGAGAAAGTTATCAACTTCGGCATCATGTCTACCGAGTCTTCGCAGAACCTGAAAAGCATCTGGCAGCCATTTCTGGATGACATGGGTAAGAAAACCGGGCTGAAGATTAACGCTACGTTCGCCTCGGACTACGCGGGTCTCATCCAGGGTATGCGCTTCAACAAGGTCGATGTGGCCTGGCTGGGCAACAAGGCAGCGATGGAGGCGGTGGACCGCTCCAACGGCGAAATCTTTGCTCAGACGTCGGCCGCCAATGGTGCGCCGGGCTACTGGAGCGTGATCATTGCCCGCAAGGACAGCCCGATCAATACCGTCGAGGACATGCTAAAGAATGCCAAGACCCTGACCTTCGGTAACGGTGATCCAAACTCCACCTCCGGTTATCTGGTGCCGGGCTACTACGTGTTCGCCAAGAACAACGTCGATGCCGCTACTGCCTTCAAGCGCACTTTGAACTCCAGTCACGAAGTGAACGCGCTCAGCGTTGCCAAGGGCCAGCTAGATGTGGCGACTTTCAACACCGAAAGCTGGGATCGCCTCGAGGTCACTCAGCCGGACATGGCTGCCAAGCTCAAAGTGATCTGGAAGTCGCCGCTGATTCCGTCCGATCCGATGGTCTGGAGCAAGGCTCTGTCGGATGAAAACAAAAACAAGATTCGTGAATTCTTTGCGGATTACGGCAACACCGACGAAGAGAAAGCCGTCCTCAAAGGCATGCAACTGGGCAAGTTCCTCAAGTCCAGTGATGACCAATTGCTGCCGATCCGTCAGTTGGATCTGTTCAAGCAGCGCACTGAAACCCTCGCCAGCACCAGCCTGAATGCCGACGAGAAAGCCAAGCGCCTCAAGGACATTGATACGGGCCTGAGCAAGTTGCAGGAACGCCTGACCGAGCTTGAAAAGAAAAATACCGCCAGCGCGGGTTGATTGATCCAGGGCGCGCCTTTTCAAGGGGTGCCCAGCTCTCAAAAAAAGAACTATCCGAATTGGAATGTTTTTTCTGTAGGAGCTCACGAGCACCGCGAGGCAGCGATAGCGATCTGCCTGATACACCGCCATCGCGGCCTCGCGGTGCTCGTGCGCTCCTACAGGAATCGCGTTTGCTGTGCGACAGCGCGGCGTCCAGACCACGGGCAAACTCCTGCTGAACGAGATCCGATTATGACGAGCACGACCCATGTGGCTTATACGCAGGCCGCTGGTAAACGCAGTTGGCCGCAATATCTGGGCTGGGGCCTGTTCCTGGCCATGCTGGCCTGGGCCTGGAAGGGCGCCGAAATGAATCCGCAGGCGCTGTACCGAGACTCGGGAAACATGGCGACTTTCGCCGCCGATTTCTTTCCGCCTGACTTCCACGAGTGGCGTTCTTACCTCAAGGAAATGATCGTCACCGTACAAATTGCGTTATGGGGCACGGTGCTGGCGATTGTCTGCTCGGTGCCGCTGGGCATCCTCTGCGCCGAAAACATTACCCCTTGGTGGATTCACCAACCGCTGCGCCGGGTCATGGACTCGTTTCGCTCCATCAACGAGATGGTCTTCGCCATGCTGTTTGTGGTGGCAGTCGGCCTCGGTCCGTTCGCTGGCGTTCTGGCGTTGTGGATCAGCACCACCGGCGTACTGGCCAAGTTGTTCGCCGAAGCCGTGGAAGCAATTGATCCGGGCCCCGTTGAAGGCGTACGCGCCACCGGTGCGAGCGCCTTGCAGGAAGTTATCTACGGGGTCATCCCGCAGGTCATGCCGCTGTGGATTTCCTACGCGCTGTATCGCTTCGAATCCAACGTACGTTCGGCAACCGTAGTCGGGATGGTCGGTGCGGGCGGGATCGGTGTGATCCTCTGGGAAAACATCCGTGCATTCCAGTTCACCCAGACCTGCGCCGTGTTGTTGGTGATCATCGTCGTGGTCAGCGCTATCGACATCGTGTCCCAGCGTTTGCGCAAGCAGTTTATTTAATCGCATGGCACACCTTCATCCCGTAGGAACTGCCGCAGGTTGCGAAGCTCGGTGTTTCAAAAAAGCCGTTTCGCAGCCTTCGGCAGCTCCTGCAGAAGGAATTCATACGTTGCTTGAGAAAGGTGTTTTTTAGTCATGGACATGTCTAGACAACAAGCCGAACCGCTGTATCTCGAACTCGCCAACATTCTGCGTGCCGAGCTCGGCAGCTACACCGCAGGTGATTACTTGCCCGCTGAAGTTCAGCTCGCTGCACGTTTTGACGTCAACCGTCACACGATCCGCCGGGCCATCGATGAGTTGGTGCGCGAGGGTAGTGTGTTGCGGCGTCAGGGCAAGGGCACGCAGGTTTTGCAGCGCCCGCTGATCTACCCAATGCGGGCTGACAGCGCTTACAGCCAGTCATTGTCAGCCCAGGGGATTGGTGTCGACGCCACTCTGCTGCAACGTCAGGAATGCCCGGCCAGCGTCGAGGACGCCGAACATTTGCAACTTGATGAATACGCCCCGCTGATCGAACTGCACACCCTGCGCAAACTCGACGGCCATCCCGTAAGCCTGATTCGCCATCGTTTCTGCGCCACTCGCAAAGAGTTGCTGGCCAGTTACAGACGCGGCTCGCTGCGCCAGTTCCTGGCCGACCGCGACTTGCCGCTGACCCGAACCTTGAGTCTGGTTGGGGCGCGTCTGCCCAGTCGCGAAGAGGCGGATCTGTTGATGATGCCGCGTCACTTGCCAGTGCTCACCGTCCTCACCGTTTCCCGCGACAGCAGCGGTCAGCCGGTGGAGCTATCGCGCTCCACCAGTCGCTCTGACCGCTTCCAGTATCAATTCATCGTCTGATGGAGATGCCTCATATGAACCCTGCTACAGACCCCGCTATTGCTGAGCGTCAGCGCTGGATTGGTGTACTCGCCCGCGCCGTCGGCGACGAACTGAGCCGCCATGAATCAGCGTTGCGTGACGCCGAATATCAACTGATTCGCGCCCCGGAAATCGGCATGACGCTGGTGCGTGGCCGCATGGGCGGCACCGGCGCGCCGTTCAATGTCGGTGAAATGAGCGTAACCCGTTGCGTCGTTCGTCTGGCTGACGGGCGCACCGGTTACAGCTATCTGGCCGGACGCGACAAGCCCCGCGCCGAGCTGGCAGCACTGGCCGATGCCCACTTGCAAGGTCCGCAACAACAGCACTGGCTCAGGGAACTGATCGAGCCGCTGGCCCGCGCCCAACTCAAGCGCCGTGCTGACAAGGACGCCGAAACCGCCGCCAGCAAAGTGGAATTCTTTACCCTTGTCAGAGGAGAAGACTGATGAATGCAGCTCTGTTGCAACCGGCATTCGCCGACCCGGTACTCGACGCCCAGCGCAGTTTTCGCGCGGCCCTCAAAGCATTGGCAGGCCCGGGTGTCATCCACACTTTGCAGGCGGCACAGCGCCCCCCGGCACTCACCGGTCTTGATTCAGCCACCCATGCCTTGTGCCTCGCCTTGCTGGATATCGACACCGCATTGTGGCTGGCCCCGGCGTTCGACACGCCGGCCATTCGCGCCAACCTGGCCTTTCACTGCGGCTGCCCGATTGTCACTGAGCGCCGCCATGCGCGATTCGCCTTGCTGGACGACAGCCAGCTACATGATCTGTCTGGCTTCGACCTGGGTAACGACCGTTATCCGGACCAGTCCTGCACCTTGCTGGTCCAGCTGTCGAGCCTTGGCGGCGGTAGCTCCATGAGCTGGCAAGGACCGGGCATTGAAAGCGAAAACAAAGTCGCCTTGCCGTTGAGCCACGCATTCTGGAGCCAGCGCGAACAGCACAACGATTTTCCCCGTGGGCTGGATGTGTTCTTCGTCGCCGACAGCGATTTGCTCGGCCTGCCGCGCAGCACCCGGGTCACACAAATTGCACAGGAGCGTGCCTGATGTACGTCGCCGTCAAAGGTGGCGAACAGGCCATCGATAATGCCCACCGCCTGCTGGCCAAAAAACGCCGCGGCGATACGTCCATTGCCGAGCTCAGTGTCGAGCAGATTCGTCAGCAACTGCCGCTGGCCGTGGCTCGCGTCATGACTGAAGGCTCGCTGTATGACGAGCAGCTTGCGGCGCTGGCCATCAAGCAAGCAGCGGGGGACATGATCGAAGCGATTTTCCTGCTGCGTGCCTACCGCACGACGCTGCCGCGCTTCAGCGCCAGCCTGCCGATCAATACCTCGGACATGCAGCTCAATCGTCGCCTCTCTGCCACCTTCAAAGACGTCCCTGGCGGGCAATTGCTCGGCCCGACGTTCGACTACACCCATCGTCTGCTGGACTTCACATTACTGGCGGACGGCGAATACCCAGGCCCGCAGATAAAAGAAAACGCCGCTCTTGAACTCTGCCCGCGTGTATTGGGTTTATTGGCCCGGGAAGGCTTGATCAAAAACGAAGCCGACAGCGGCGAAGCCGTTGCCGACATCACCCGCGAGCCCCTGGAATACCCGGCCAATCGCGCGCAGCGCTTGCAAGCGCTGGCCCGTGGCGATGAAGGTTTTCTGCTGGCTCTGAGTTACTCGACTCAGCGTGGTTATGGCCGCAATCACCCGTTTGCCGGGGAAATCCGTATCGGCGAAGTCGAGGTCTGGACCGAACCTGAAGAGCTGGGTTTCCCGATTGCCATCGGCGCTATCGAAGTGACCGAATGCGAAATGATCAACCAGTTCGTTGGTTCGGCCACTGAACCGGCGCAGTTCACCCGCGGTTACGGTCTGGCGTTCGGCCACGCAGAGCGCAAGGCCATGGCCATGGCGCTGGTGGATCGCTCTCTGCGCGCCGAGGAGTTCAATGAAGAAATCCAGTCCCCGGCGCAGCAGGAGGAGTTCGTGCTCGCTCACTGCGACAACGTCGAGGCTGCCGGTTTCGTTTCGCATTTGAAACTGCCGCACTACGTCGATTTCCAGTCCGAACTGGGGCTGATCCGTAAACTGCGTGCGCCTGCACACAAGGAGTCCAAGCCATGAATGCTTATCAGCAGGCGAAACCCCAGCCCCAGCGCGACGAGGCCTACAACTTCGCGTATCTGGATGAGCAGACCAAACGCATGATCCGCCGCGCCTTGCTCAAGGCAGTGGCTATCCCCGGTTACCAGGTGCCATTTGGCGGCCGTGAAATGCCGTTGCCTTATGGCTGGGGCACCGGTGGCATGCAACTGACGGCAGCGATTCTGGGCGCAGAAGACGTGCTCAAGGTTATCGACCAGGGTGCGGACGACACTACTAATGCCGTGTCAATCCGGCGCTTCTTTGCCCGCACTGCCGGTGTCGAAACCACCGAGCGCACGCCCGAAGCGACCGTCATCCAGACCCGCCACCGTATCCCGGAAACACCGTTGAGTGCCGAGCAGATTCTGGTCTATCAGGTGCCGATTCCCGAGCCGCTGCGCTTCATTGAACCGCTGGAAACCGAAACCCGGACCATGCACGCGCTCAATGATTACGGGGTCATGCACGTCAAGCTTTACGAAGATATCGCCACCTTCGGCCACATCGCGACCAGCTACGCGTATCCGGTGATGGTCGATGAGCGCTACGTGATGGACCCGTCGCCGATTCCCAAATTCGACAACCCCAAACTTGACATGAGCCCGGCGTTGATGCTGTTCGGTGCAGGGCGAGAAAAACGACTGTACGCGGTGCCGCCGTTTACCACAGTCGTGAGCCTGGATTTTGAGGATCACCCGTTCGAGATCCAGCGCTGGGAGCACAACTGCGCCATCTGCGGCAGTCATGACTCTTACCTCGATGAGCTGATTATTGACGACGCGGGCACTCAGAGCTTCGTCTGTTCCGATACCGATTACTGCGCTCAGCGGGTCATCCAGCAACAGGAGGCGGGCCAATGATCAGCGCGCAAGCCAGCCACGACATTACGCCTCTGCCCGAGAGCACACAGCCGCTGCTCAAGGTACGTGACCTGACCAAACTGTATGGCCCCGACAAAGGCTGTCAGGGCGTCAACTTCGAACTGTACCCGGGGGAAGTGCTGGGCATCGTCGGCGAATCCGGTTCCGGTAAGTCCACCTTGTTGTCGCTGCTCAGTGGCCGCTGCCCGCCAGACCGTGGCGGCATCGATTATCGCGGCAAGGACGGCCAGATGCTCGATCTGTACAGCGCCACTGAAGCCCAGCGCCGGACCTTGCTGCGCACTGAGTGGGGGTTCGTCGAGCAAAGCCCGCGTGATGGTCTGCGCATGGGCGTGTCCGCCGGAGCCAACATCGGCGAGCGATTGATGGCGCAGGGCGTGCGCAATTATCAAGAGTTGCGGGCGGCCGGGATTGACTGGCTGACTCAGGTGGAGATCGATCCGCTGCGCATCGACGACTTGCCGCGCACTTTCTCCGGGGGCATGCAGCAACGGCTGCAGATCGCCCGCAATCTCGTGTCCAGCCCGCGACTGGTGTTCATGGATGAGCCTACCGGCGGACTCGATGTTTCGGTGCAGGCACGCTTGCTGGATTTGCTACGCGCGCTGGTGCGTGAGCTGGACCTGGCGGTGGTAATCGTCACCCATGACCTGGCCGTCGCCAGATTGCTGGCTGACCGCTTGATCGTGATGCGTCGCTCGCGGGTGGTGGAAACCGGTTTGACCGACCAGATCCTCGATGACCCACAGCATCCTTACTCGCAGTTGCTGGTGTCTTCGGTGCTGCAACCGTGAACCGCCTTTTGGGGGACGTCTCATGAATACGCTGATCGAGGTCCGCGACCTCTCGAAAACTTTCACTTTGCACCAGCAAAACGGCGTGGTGCTCAATGTGCTGCGCGGTATGAACTTCACGGTTCGTGGCGGCGAGTGTCTGGTGCTGCATGGTGATTCCGGCGCAGGCAAAAGCACCTTGCTGCGTACGTTGTACGCCAACTACTTGCCCGCTGGCGGCAGCATTCGCGTGCAGCATGACGGCCAGTGGCTGGAGTTGGTCGGCGCAGAGCCCCGGCAGGTGCTGGCGGTAAGACGCCAGACGTTGGGCTACGTCAGCCAGTTTCTGCGGGTGATCCCGAGGGTCTCCAGTCTGGATGTGGTGATGGAGCCCGCGCTGTCGCGGGGCTGGTCAAAAGCCGACGCCAGGGCTCGCGCCGAACAACTGCTGACTCGCCTGAACATCCCACAACGCTTGTGGCAACTGGCGCCGGGGACTTTTTCCGGTGGCGAACAACAGCGCATCAATATTGCCCGCGGCTTCATGGTGCCGTGGCCGGTGCTGCTGCTGGACGAGCCGACTGCATCGCTGGATGACAGCAATCGCCAGGTGGTGCTGGAGCTGATGAATGAAGCCAAAAATGCCGGTGCCGCGTTGATCGGGATCTTCCATGACCGAACCGCCCGTGAAGCGGTTGCCGATCGCTATCTGGACATGACCCCGGTGGACCTGACCGCCAAGGAGCTGCAGCAATGCTGACCGAACAGATTCTGACCAATGTACAAGTGGTCACGGCCGATCAGGTGTTCAACGGCACTGTGGTAGTGCGCGATGGCTTGATCGCTGAAATGCAAACCGGCCGTAGCCAGTTGTCTCAGGCGCAGGATTTACAGGGTGACTTCTTGCTACCTGGCCTCGTCGAGTTGCACACCGACAACCTTGAAAAGCACCTGTCGCCACGCCCCGGCGTAGACTGGCCGTCAGCTTCGGCCGTGCTCAGCCATGATGCGCAGATCATTGCGTCCGGCATCACCACGGTATTCGACGCGCTGTCTATCGGCGACGTGAATCCCAAGGGCAAGCGCATGCAGCAGTTGCCCGCCATGCTTGAAGCGATCGCCCACGCCAATGCGGCGGGTCTGACCCGTGCCGAGCATCGTCTTCACTTGCGATGTGAAGTCTGCCACCCGGATACCTTGAGCGTGTTCCGCGATCTGGTGGAGCAGCCGTTGGTGCAACTGGTTTCAGTGATGGACCACTCGCCGGGTCAACGTCAGTTCGCTCTTGAGTCCAAGTACCGCGAGTACTACATGGGTAAATACCACCTGACCACCGCGCAGATGGATGAATTCATCGTCGAGCAGGTAGCCAATTCCCGCGAATACAGCGACCGCTATCGCCGCGCCATTGTTGAGGATTGTCTGGCTCGAGGGCTGTCGGTGGCCAGCCATGACGACGCGACGCTGGCTCATGTCGAGGAGTCCGCGGGCTACGGCATGAGCATCGCTGAATTTCCTACCACCCTGGAGGCTGCTCAGGGTTGTCGGCGTCTGGGGATGAGCGTGTTGATGGGCGCACCCAACGTGGTACGCGGCGGTTCTCACTCGGGCAACGTGGCAGCCGTCGATCTGGCACAAGAAGGGCTACTGGATATTCTCTCCAGCGACTATTATCCGGCCAGCCTGTTGCAGGCGGCGTTTACGCTGGCCGGGCAGGGCGAGTCCTGCACGCTGCCTCAGGCGGTGGCGATGGTCAGTCGGGCTCCGGCGGTTTCAGCCGGGCTGGACGATCGCGGGGAAATTCGAGTCGGGTTGCGTGCCGATCTGGTCCACGTCAGGACTGATAAGAGCCGGGCTGATCATGTCAGGGCTCAAGGTACGCTGCCGGTTATTCAGCAGGTCTGGCGACAAGGCAAGAGGGTGTATTGATGGCGGGCAGGTTGATCTATCTCATCGGGCCGTCCGGTTCGGGCAAGGACAGCCTGCTGGATAGCGCGCGCGATGAACTGACCCGGCGCGGTTGCCGGGTCGTGCAGCGCGTCATCACGCGTTCGGCGGAAGCCGTGGGTGAGTCCGCGCAGGCCGTGACCGTCGAGCGGTTTCTGGCCATGCGGGCGCAGGGTGACTTCGCCTTGAGCTGGCAGGCCAACGGCTTGCATTACGGCATCCCCAGACAGATTGATGAATGGCTGGCCGAAGGGCAGGACGTGTTG
The DNA here is from genome assembly GCF_040224095.2 of Pseudomonas caspiana. Taxonomy (NCBI): domain Bacteria; kingdom Pseudomonadati; phylum Pseudomonadota; class Gammaproteobacteria; order Pseudomonadales; family Pseudomonadaceae; genus Pseudomonas; species Pseudomonas caspiana. The sequence goes on from NZ_CP167995.1 coordinate 2,665,961, forward strand.
GTCAACGGCTCGCGTGCGCATCTGCCTCAGGCTCGCCAGCGCTATCCTGAGTTGTTGGCGATCTTGTTGACGGTCAGTGACGACACCTTGCGCCAACGCTTGCTTGCCCGAGGCAGGGAATCGGTGGCTGACATCGAAGCGAGGCTGCAACGCAACTCCCGTTTCACCGTTGAGTTGCTGGCCAGCGATTCAGCGGTACGCTTGCTCGACAACTCGGGAGCGCTGGAGCAGACCACCGAGCGCCTGTTGCAGTACATCGCCCATGAGCACGTATGCGTCTGACCTTGCTGGGCACCGCGGATGCTCGGCAGGCGCCGGTTTATGGCTGCCAGTGCCCGGCATGTCTGGCGGCAACGGCCGATCATCAATTACGGCGGCTACCGTGCAGTGCCTTGATCGAGTGCGGCGATCAACGCTGGTTGATCGACAGCGGATTGATCGACCTTGCCGAGCGTTTTCCACCGCGTACGTTGAGCGGCATTCTGCAGACTCATTACCATGCTGACCACGCTCAGGGGCTGCTGCATTTGCGCTGGGGGCAGGGACTGATCATTCCGGTACACGGGCCGCAAGATCCGGAAGGCTTGTCTGACCTGTACAAACATCCCGGAATTCTTGATTTCAGCCAACCATTCGATGCGTTCGAGACCCGCGAGTTTGGCGAACTGACCGTCACTGCATTGCCGTTGCTGCACTCAAAGCCGACCTTGGGTTATCTCTTGAAAGGTGAGGGCAGGAGCATTGCTTACCTCACCGATACGGTGGGTTTACCCGATGCGACGGCTGAATACTTGCAGCGCGAGCCGCTGGATGTAATGGTTCTTGACTGTTCGATGCCGCCGCAACCGCAAAAACCGCGTAACCATAACGATCTGAACCTTGCGCTTGAAATCATTGAACACCTGCAACCGGGCAAGGCGGTGCTGACCCACATAGGGCACACGCTGGATGCATGGTTGATGGAGCATGGGCATGAGTTGCCGGAGCAGGTGGTCATCGCCAGAGACGGGATGCAGGTCTGATCTACGCCCGAACTTCGCCATACACCACCGCTCAAACGTGACAGATTGATCACGAAAGCGTGGTCAAGATGATCATTTGCAGTATCCGGAGACTTACCTATGAGCAATGAGCCATACGCTACAACGGCCCCGAGCCGTGCTGAAGTCGATGCCTATCCGGGTGCGACCTTGATCCAGTTCGGCACCGATTGGTGCGGCTTCTGCAAAGCCGCCGAGCCCTTGGTCGACAGCGTGCTGGCAGACTACTCCGGTGTACGCCATCTGAAAATCGAAGACGGAAGCGGACGACCGCTGGGACGTTCATTCAGAATCAAACTGTGGCCGACGCTGATCTTTATGCGCGACGGTGTTGAACTCAGCCGTCTGGTACGGCCGAGTAATGTCAGTGCGATTGAAGAGGCGTTTGAAGGGATGGTTAAGCAAGGCTGACAGAACACAATGCTAACAGTGGATCTGTAGGCGCTCATCGAGGTTACGAGGCCAGCGATGGCGGAGTGTCAGAAGAACCGCTATCGCTGCCTCGCGTTGCTCGTGAGCGCCTACAGGTCCAACGTCCGCGTCGCGACAGAGATCAATAGCTCAACAGGCTTAACTATCCACCCGTCATATTCATGAACCGCACCACCTGCACTTCATCGTTGACGCTGAAGTTATGGCTCCAGGGCTTGAGCTGCATGGCATCGACAATTGCTTTCTCGAGCTTTTCCGGCTGGCCCGGATTGGCGCGCAGCACAGCCTTGAGGTCTGCGGAGTGCTCGTTGCCCAGACATAGCAACAATCTCCCCTCAACGGTCAACCGTACCCGATTACAGGTCGCGCAGAAGTTGTGGCTGTGGGGGGAGATGAAGCCGATACGGATATCCGGCGCTTCAGCCAGTCGCCAGTAACGCGATGGCCCTTGAGTGGATTCGGTGGAATTGATCAGTGTATAGCGCTCGGCGATGCGCTCGCGCACTTGGTCGCTGGAGTAGAAAGATTCGGCCCGGCTGTGATCGCTGATAATGCCCAGTGGCATTTCTTCGATGAAGGAGATATCCAGCTTGCGGTCGATGGCGAAGGCCACCAGATCGTTGATCTCATTGTCGTTGCGGCCTTGCATCACCACACAGTTGAGCTTGGTATGGACGAAACCGGCTGCGTTGGCGGCGTCGATCCCGGCAATGACTTTGCTCAGGTCACCGGTACGGGTCATTTCCTTGAAACGCGCCGGATCGAGGCTGTCCAGGCTGATGTTCAGGCGGGACACGCCAGCGTCGAACAGCGGCTGGGCGAGTTTGTCCAGTTGCGAGCCATTGGTGGTCATGCACAGCTCACGCAGGCCGGGCAGGGCGGCAATCTGCTGACAAAGCCCGACGATTCCGGACCGAACCAGCGGCTCGCCACCGGTCAGACGAATCTTGCGCGTGCCCAGGGCTACAAACTGTTCAGCAACTTGATAAATCTCTTCAAGCGACAGAATTTGCTGGCGCGGCAGAAAAGTCATTTCCTCGGCCATGCAATACACGCAACGGAAGTCGCAACGGTCTGTCACTGACATCCGCAGGTAATCGACCTTGCGTGCAAAGCTGTCCATCAGGATACGGTCTGACATTTCCACCTTCTCAACACATTCTCCAACAGTCATATAACAGCACTGATCCGGGCAAGTTTCATACTTTTTGCGAGCTGGCGGTCGATGCTACAGGGTTATCGGCCGATGTCATGGTTTTGCCATAAGAAACGTAATAAGCCAGACCCACGAACACTGCGCCACCCACGGCGTTACCCAAAAATACCGCGACGAAGTTGTCCACGAACTGACTCCAGCTTAGTGCGTCGGCAAATATTGCCGCCGGAATCAGGAACATGTTGGCCACGACGTGCTGGAAACCGATGGCCACAAAGGCCATCACTGGAAACCATATGCCGAGGATCTTACCTGCAACATCCTTGCTTGCGTAGGACAACCATACGGCCAGACACACCAGCCAGTTGCAGCCGATACCGGAAATGAACGCCTGTGCAAAATCGGCGTTGACCTTACCGGTGGCAATGGCGACGGTTTTCGCCAGGAATGGGCCTTCAGTCAAACCCAACAGGTGACCAAAGAAGAATGCTACAAACAACGCGCCCAGCAGATTGGCCAATGTCACCAGCAACCAGTTGCGTACTACCGCCGAGAGTTTGATACGCCCTGCAAACATCGCCATTGGCAGGCTCATCATATTGCCGGTCAGTAGTTCGCCACCGGCGAGAATGACCAGGATCAGCCCAATGGGAAACACGGCTGCGCCCAGCAGATTACCAAACGAGGCCCATTGCGCCGGAATCATGGTGCTGACGTGGATATCCAGCAGGAAACCCAGAGAGATGAAAGCGCCCGCCAGGAAGCCCAGAATCAGCACTGAAAGCATAGGCAGGTGTGCTTTCTTCACGCCTGCTTCGACGGTCATTTCAGCAATCTGTTGCGGGGTGTTCACGGACATAATCATGGCTCTAGTGAAGCGACTTCGCGAGCGCGTGCGGGCACGCGACGGCTGACAGTCATCAGTCAATATTCGGGGTTTTAGCGTCCGGTCTGATTGCGCAACATGCGCCACGGCATGTTGGCAGGTTCCTGTTGTTCATAGGGGTGATTCGAGGCTTGCTCAGAGACGAGTGGTGCGCGGTACAGCGCGGTCGCACGCGAGCAATGCGGACAAGCTGAGCTTGCCCACCGAATTAGTAAGCAAGCTACTGAGTCGAATTGCCGCAGTCCAATCGCTTGTTCCGATGGGGTGATCGATAGACTCAATCACCGGCCTGCAGGCCACGTGTAGCAAGGGTATTCGCTACCCTGTCACTGCGCGGTATCCAGCTTCAAGATGAGTTCCACCTGTGCGCCATGACCTGTGGCGAGCGGTTTGTTACTGCGCTGCACGGTCGCACCGCAGCGTTTCGACAGCGCATCGACAAGGCTCAAGGCCAAAGGCGTGCCTGAAGCGGAGAAAGCGTTCAAGACTTCATCACTGAACCCCGGTCCTTGATCACACATGCAGATCCGCGCCGATGCCGCATCCAATGGCTCAATGTGCAGCTCGATACCTTCGCCATTGCTGTGCTTGATTGCATTGTCCAGTAGCTCGTTGAGAATCAAGCCCAGGTTGGATGCAATTTGTAGCGGGACGAGGACCGGACGGGTGTGAAGGCTGAGCGCAATGGTCTTGCTGTACTGGGTCGCGATAAAGCCTCGTGCCAGATCAGGCAGTAACTGCGCGAGATCGACTTGGTTCAGACTATTGCGATGCAAATGCTCCTGAACCGCGCCAATGCCTACCACACGCGCGATAGCTGACTGCATCAGATTTCTGGCTTCATCACTTTGGGCGCGCAGGCTGGAAAGTTGCAGCAGGCTAATGATTAACTGCAGGTTGTTTTTAACACGATGATTGAGTTCGGCGAGCAGTGCCTGTTGATTCTCGGCCATCTCTCGCTGTTCGGTGATGTCAACGCAACTGCCGAAGTAACCTGCGAACTGGCCGTCGCGGTAAAACGGCGCGCCGCTGTCCAGCATCCAGCGGTATTGGCCATCATGGCGTCTGACCCTGTAAGGCTGTTTGAACGGCAGCCGCTCGTCAAACGCTTGGTGATAAGCCACGAGGCAATCGTCCAGATCATCCGGATGAATGTCATCTTTCCAGCCATAGCCACACAATTGCTGCTGGCTCTTGCCAGTAAAATCAGTCCAGGGTTTGTTGAACCAGTCACAATGCTTGTCGCTTCTGGCGCGCCAGATCATGATTGGAGCGTGGTCAGCCAATTCGCGAAACTCAATTTCACCGAGGGTCGCCGGCTGATTCTTCTCCTCAGGTTCGGATTTCATTGACGCTGACCGTAGGTAATCGTGACCGGGTTGTCTGGAATATCTCCAAGGCATTATGAGCGGGTAGCTTGGCGAGGGACTGACCATCCAGTAATGCTCGGGCCACCTGTGCACACAGCGCGAGATCCTGCGGAGCGTAGGGCTTGCGCAACAGGCCAAGCGCGGCGTCTGCGTTGGCTCTGGCGGTCAGAATCTGGCCGCTGATGAACATCGAGCTGAGGCCATGCTGGTCCAGCAGCCTGCGAGCCAGTGCGATACCCTCGTCATTGCCGCCCAGATTGATATCCACGAAGGCGATGTCTGCCCGTTGTTCACCAGCCAGTTCCAGCGCGTGGGACACATCGTGTGCGGGGCCGATCACTTCATGTTCAGCACCTAGCGTGGCGGCCGCAATCATCGCCAGGATCGGATCATCTTCTATCAGGAGGATGCGCATTCTTCATTCCTGCCTTTCAAACGGGTGACGCAAACGTGGGCTCGGAACTCGCCAGTTACGTCGCGAGGCAAAAAGCATTTACTCATGCAAATGCACGTCGTTGAAGATTGGGCTGCCCCTTGAATGAATGGTTCACAATGGTTTCAAAAACATTTAAACGAGTGTAAGTCAGCGTTGTTCCTTGCTGATACTGCGCTCATAGCGCTCCAAAAGCGGCTGAATGCTGACACCGTGCAACAAAATGCTTAGTGCTACGACTGACAACGTCAGGCTGATGCTGACCCGCACGACGTCATCCGGTAACCCGTGACCGAGGGCAAAGCACAGATAGAACAGGCTGCCGATCCCACGAATGCCGAACCAGCCGACCAATGCCTTCTGACGTTTGTTGAGCAACCGTTTGCTGATCAGCAGCCATACCGCCAAGGGTCTGATGATGCAGAAAAGCACCAGCCCCAGACCGACTGCACGCCAATCCCAATATAAAGCCAGCGATGCGCCGAGCAGGGTGATCAACAGCACCTCCATCGAGCGTTCAACCAGGCTTGAGAAGGCCAGCATATCGCCCATCATGACCCCCGCCGCCAATTGCGATTCACTGAGATCCTCTTTTTCCGCGACAGTGGTGCGCTCAATGCTGCCGCTCATATGGCCTATGACCGGTTGTGCCAGATGCTCGGCCGGGACGTCGGACTGGGTAATCTGCGCTTCTGCCTGTCGCAGGCCGAGGCCCGCGGCAAACACCGACAGAAAGCCAAACGCGCCCAAGCCATTCGCGACGACGTAAGCAATGGCAATCAATGCCAAGGCCAGAAAGTCATTAGGGGACGTATCGCTGTCGGCATTTTTGATCCGCAGATAAATCATCAAGTGCCCCACGCCACGACCCAGGCCGTAGCCGATCAGCAGTCCCACGGGCACGCCCCATAACAGATTCTTTATTGCCCAGTGCTGTATCCAGTTGATGTCACCGGAACCATGGGTCAGAAAAAGCAGAGCAAAGATCACGAATGGAAAGGCGGTGCCGTCGTTCAGTCCCGCTTCACCTGACAAACCGAAGCGCAAACGATCAGAGTCCTGAGCGTTGTTGACCTGAACCAGCGAGGCAAGCACCGGATCAGTGGGCGAGAGCATGGCGCCCAACAGGATCGAAACACCCCAGGACAGCCCGAACAGGTAGTGAGCTGCCAGTGCCGTGCCAGCAATGGTCGCCAGCATTACGGGGCCGGACAGCCAGTAAGCTGAATGCCAGGCCTTGCTGTTCAATGGGAGGCGCAACTTGATCCCGGTGCTAAACAATGAAAATAACACGGCGGCTTCGGTCAGACGTTCCAGCCAGCTGGACGCATCGCGGAAATCCAGATCCAGCATGTCCAGCCCGGCAGGGCCAATGGCAAAGCCGAACGCCAGGCACACAGCCGACGTCGTGACGGGTAGCCAGCGCAAATAAGAGGAAGTCAGCGCGAGCATCATCAGCAACGCGCCCAGTACAGTCATGCAAAGAATGAAACTCATCCGGCCTGTGTTCTCACAACGGGGCCCCGCAAATACGGGGCGATAGGGTTGTGACTGCTCAGGGGCGGGATAGTTGAAACATTTGGTATCAAACGGGCAAGAACGGTCCTGTAGGAGCTCACCGAGGTTACGAGGGCAGCGATCACAGAGTGTCAGACAGACCGCTATCGCTGGCCTCGCGACCTCGGTGAGCTCCTACAAGGACGAGGTGGCCGGGCGTTTTAACTACCGCTCTACAGTCCGGTTCCAGCGCGCGTTCCATTCTGGACGGGTCTGGTTGACCTGATCCCAATCAATGGTCACTGCGGTTTCCAGGTACTTGTTCATCGCCTCAACCTGACCCTTGGTCTTGTCAGTGGTTGGGGTTTTCGGGTTGGACGGGATCTGGTCCCCGAACTCCAGCGCTGGCGCCTGCGCTTCTGGCGTCAACAGGTAAGCCGCGAGCTTCTGCGCCAGTTCCGGCTGGTCGTTTTTAGCGATGGCGCACTCGGCCACGTTAAGCACCACGCCACCTTCTTTCGGCGGTGCGTACTCGACGGGCACGCCTTTGATCTTCAGCGCGGTTACCTGAGTGGGCGTGAGCGGGAACAGCGCGGCTTCACCGGTTTGCACCATCTCGGAAATCTTCGCCGAGCTGGCGATGTATTCCAGCACGTTCGGGCCTACGGTTTTCGGCCAGGCCTTGAAGCCCGGCTCCACGTTCGTTTCACTGCCGCCCTGAATGCGGTTGAACATCAGGAACCCATGCAAACCGAAAGTGGAGGAGGCCATGGACTGGAACACCACTTTCTCCTTGAACTTCTTGTCCGCCAGATCCATCCACGAGGTCGGCGCTGCCCAGCCTTTTTCAGTGAACATCTTCGTGTTGTAGGCCAGCCCGGTCACACCGAGGCTTACCGCAGCGGCTTCATCCTTGATCTTCGCCTTGGCCGGCAGATCAGCCAGCGACGGGCTTGGCTGCAACTTGTCACACAAGCCCATGGAAATCGCGCGATACATGATGCCGTCATCAAGGAACATCACATGCATCTGCGGGTTGTCTTTGCTGGCCTGAACCTTGGCGAGGATGTCCGAAGAAGTCCCCGGCACGATCACCACTTTGACGTTGTTGGCTTTCTCGAAAGCAGGCAACACCTGATCGGCATAGAGGCGTTCCATGGTGCCGCCGTTCATGCCCAGATAAAGGGTCGTGGCGGCGTGGGCCGGGGAAGAGGCCAGTAACACCGCAAGGGGCAGACATGACAAGCCGGTAAATGCGATACGTTTTACGTTCTTCATTGCAGCGACCTTCCTCTGTGCAAAGTGATGAATCAATGGTTAACGGTTTTACAGGGGTGGGCAGTGGGTTGAAAGCGGCGGATGGAAAAAGCATCCAGGGCAATCGTTGAATGGCCGGTGCATACATACTCGGCGAGGGCTTCGCCGGCAGCGGGGCCGATCTGGAAGCCGGAACCTGCAAAGCCGAAGCCATGCAGCAGGCCTGGTTGCAGCATGCTCGGGCCGAGTACCGGCTCGCGATCCGGCAAATAACCCTCGGTGCCGCTCCAGGTGCGAATCGCCTGGGCACCGGCCAACGGCGGGTATAGCTCGACCGCATTGCGCAGGATCTCCAGTACGGCGGCTTGCCCCGGCCTGGCGCGGGCCAAGTCCAGCGCGAAGCCCTGACCGCCGCCGAGTACGCAATTGCCTCTGGCGACTTGTCGGGCATAAATGCCCCCGCCCTCGACACCCGTGCTGACGTCCATAAACATCGGCAGTGGCTCAGTGACCAACATGGCCGGGTGGCCCGATACCATCGGCACCGGCTCACCAAATTGCGTAGCCAGATCGCTGGCCCAGGCACCCGCGCAGTTGAGCAACCATGGCGCACGCAGGCTCAGGCCGTTGGCCGTGCGCACCACAAATGCCTGGCCGTCGTAGCTGACGTCATCGACCTTGGCTTGTTCGAAGATTTGCGCACCCGCTCGCCTGGCCGCCCGGGCGAATGCCGGGGAAACCAGACGGGGGTTGGCGTGGCCGTCGTCGGCGCACAAGGACGCGCCCACCGCGACATCCCCCGCCCAGGCAAAGCGCGCGCGTAACTGCTCGCGATCCAGCAATTGCAGGTCCAGTCCGAAGTCGCGGCTGGCCTCGGCGTAAGCGCGCAAGGCGTTCATGTCGGTTTCACTGCGGGCCAGTTTCAGATGCCCGGAGCGCTGGTATTCGCCGTCGATGCCAATCAGTTCACGCAAGCCGCTCCAGATGCCATGAGCCCGTTGCGACAATGGTAATTGGCTCAACGGCCGACCCTGACGGCGCACGCCTCCGTAGTTGACGCCACTGGAGTGCGAGCCGCAGAAGTCACGTTCAAGCAACGTCACGCGTTTGCCCTTCAACGCCAGAAACAAAGCGGCTGACGCGCCGACGATGCCACCGCCGATGATCAGCGCATCGCTTTCAATCACGGCGCTCATGACTGTGCCTCCACGCCAAACGGCAACGGCTTGATCGGTGCCTGACCACGCAGCCGTCCAATGCCTTGCAGTTCCCGACCGCTGCAGTGCGCGACGATTTCCGCTGCCGCCAGCCCGCACATCCGGCCCTGGCAACGTCCCATGCCGACCCGACACATGGCCTTGACCCGATTGATCTCCCAGTGACCTTCTTCGACGACGGTACGAATATCACCGGCGCTCACTTCTTCGCAGCGGCAGATGATGGTTTCGTCAGCAACCCTGGCAGCCCACTCAACGGGAAAGGGGAACGCTGTTTCCAGCCCGTGCCGAAAGCGCTGGATGCTCTGCAGTTTGTTTTTCAAATGCTCACTGCGTCCGCTATCAATGTTTTGCCCAGTGTCGGCAAGCAAGGTCAGCGCGGCCAGCTCGCCGGCCATTTCTGCGGCATCAGCGCCCATGATTCCGGCGCCATCACCTGCGAGATAAACCCCCGCAATGCTGCTTCGCCCAGCGTTATCACGAACAGGAAGCCAGGCACGGTTAAGCGCGCTCCACTGGAAGTCGCAGCCGAGCAGGTCTGCCAATTGCGTTTCACTGCGCAGCGCATGAGCAAAAGCCACGGCATCACAATGCAGCGTTTGTAAGGTGCCGTTGCGTTGCCACTGCACGGCGTTGACGCGCCTGTCACCGTCGATGCGTTGCAATGTCGCCCCTTGATGCACGGCGATGCCATGGGCGGTTAGCCAGGCCCGATAATACAAACCTTTGGCCAGAGTCATCGGTTGGCCCAACAGCGCGGGCAGGGCGCGGCACTGAGCGGAAAAGGGCGCGCTGTCGAGCACTGCAACCACGTTCGCACCAGCTTTGGCGTATTGATACGCGACCAGGTAAAGCAGCGGGCCACTCCCGGCAAACACCACTTTTTCGCCAATGGCACATCCCTGATACTTCAAGGCAATCTGCGCCGCGCCCAGACTGTAGACGCCGGGCAACGTCCAGCCGGGCACCGGTAGAATGCGGTCGGTGGCTCCGGTCGCGATGATCAAATGGCTGTAGTCGATGCTCCCTGCACGGTTTTCCTGCAGGGTATCGAGTCGCTGTTCTTCGGCGTTCCACACCAGCGTTTGCGGGCGATAGTCAATGTGCGCCGCCAGAGCGTCGAGGGTCTGATGCACGGCGACGGCCTTGCCCGCTTCAAAGCCATACAGCGCTTTTGGATCACGGCGGAAGTTTTCAGGCTGACGGCGATAAATCTGTCCGCCGCCCCGCAGGCCCTCGTCCAGCAAACAGGCTTTTACACCATGAGCATGCAAGGTTTGCGCAGCGCGAATACCCGCAGGCCCCGCACCGACGATCACCACTGATTGCGCGGTATGCGTGTTCATAGCTGCCGTCCCGGATCACGGCTGACGATTTGTCCACCTTCAAGTAACGTCGAACAGGCGCGCACCCGGCGACCATCGCCCAGGCGCACCCAGCAATCCTGGCACGCACCCATCATGCAAAATCCGGCGCGGGGTTCAGCGCTGAAGTCGCTGCCGCGCAAGTGGTCGCTGATGGTCAATACCGCCGTGAGCAAGGTGTCGCCTTGCAGGCCGCTGGCAGGCTGGCCGTCAAGGGTGAAGGCCAGCGCCGGGCGGTCTTGTTCGGCCAAACGTTTGAGCAATGCCATGAGGTTCGCGCTCCAGGCCTCAGATTAATGTTTGCCGACCAGCACCCGATCCAGGCCATAAACCCGGTCGAGGATGATCATGGTGGCCGCGGTCAACGCGATAACCAGCGCGGAAACGGCGGCCATCATCGGGTCGATGGACTCTGTGGCGTAGACATACATGCGCACCGGCAGCGTCTGGGTCGAAGGCGAGGTCACGAAAATCGACAGCGTCACCTCGTCGAAGCTGTTGATGAACGCCAGCAACCAGCCACCGGCCACGCCAGGCAGAATCATCGGCAAGGTGATTTTGCGGAACAGCGTGAAGCGGCTGGCGCCCAGTGATTCGGCCGCTTGTTCGGCGCTGCGGTCGATGCCGATGGCGGCAGCAATCACCAGGCGCAGCACGTAAGGCGTGATGATCACCACATGGGCCAGGGTCAGCCAGAAGAAGCTACCGTTGACGCCCATCAGCGCAAACAACCGCAGCATTGCGACCCCCAGCACCAGATGGGGAATGATGATCGGCGACAGAAACAACCCGTTAAGGAAGTTTCGCCCCGGAAACTGATGGCGGGTAATCGCCAGCGCTGCCGGTACGGCAATAATCGTCGCCAGCGTAGCGGCAACAAACGCCAGAATCAGGCTGTTATAGAACGAGTCGATGAAGTCGGCACGCTCGAAGATCGCCCGGAACCAGCGCAGGGAAAAACCTGAGGTCGGCAAGCTGAGGGTGTTTTCTGGCGTGAAAGCCACCAGACAGACCACTACCAATGGCGCGAGCATGAACACCACGACCAAGGCGTGAAACGACAGGGCCAAAGGACCGTTTTTAGACATGGCTTATTCCCCCAGGGTTTTCTTGTAGCGGCCTTCGACCATGCGGTTCCAGGACAGCATGACCAGCAGGTTGACCAGCAACAGCGCCACCGCAATGGTCGCACCCATGGGCCAGTTCAGCTCCGAGAGGTATTGGTCGTAGACCACCGTGGCAACCATCTTCAGGCGGCGTCCGCCGAGCAGGCCGGGGATCGCGAAGGAACTCGCCGACAAGCCAAAAACAATCAATGTGCCTGATAAAACACCCGGCATGATCTGGGGCAACACCACCAGGCGCATCACCTTGGCCTGACTGGCGCCGAGGGACAGCGCGGCCTGCTCAGCCGCAGGGTCGAGTTTCTGCAATGAGGTCCAGATCGGAATGATCATGAACGGCAGCATCACGTGCACCAGTGCAATGATCACGGCGAAAGGGGTGTAAAGCATTTTGATTGGCTGGCCGCCCAGCGCTTGTATGCCCTGATTGATCAGGCCATCGGCACCGAGCAACAGGCTCCAGCCGAAAGCGCGTACCACCACGGAAATCAGCAGCGGCGTGAGGATCAGAATCAGAAAGATTGAACGCCAGGGCGTGCCCATGCGGCTCAGAATGTAGGCCTCAGGCACCCCGATAACCACGCAAAGCAAGGTCACCAGCGCACTGATCCAGAAGGTGCGCAGGAAGATTTCGTAGAAGTACGAATCGGTCAGCACCTCGCCATAGTTGGCCAGGGTATAGGAGTCGCTTTTAACCCCGACTTCATAGTCAAAGACGTTGAAAGACAGGATCAGCGTGAGTGCCAGCGGGACCAGCAGCAGGCAAGTGAACATCACCAGTGCCGGTGCCGACAGTAAATAGCCGCGCCCGCCGCGGCGCATATCGGCCAGCAGGCTCATGGGTGCACCTCGTCGGCATCCAGTACGCGCAGCAAACCGGCGGGCCAGTCCATGCCCACCGCCGTGCCTTCTTCCATGGGCGCGTCGCCGTCGTTGCGGCGTACCACGGTCAACTCGCCGATCGCGGTTTCGATGCGGTACAGCCATTGGCTGCCAAGGAAATAACGGGTGATGACCTTGCCCTGCAAACGCCCGGTGCCAGCGGCCACCAGATCGATCTTTTCCGGACGAAGGCTGAGGGTCAGCGCACCGTCGCCCGGTGTCTGCCGCACTTGAGCGCAGCCCTCGCTGTCCAGATCACCGGGCAGCATGTTGGCCTTGCCGACGAAGCCCGAAATGAACCGCGTACGGGGGTGTTCATAAAGTTTGTATGGCTCGTCAATCTGGGTGATACGCCCGGCCTGCATGACCACCACGCGGTCACTGATGGACAGTGCTTCTGCCTGGTCGTGAGTCACCATCAACGTGGTGATGCCGACTTCGCGCTGAATGCGGCGAATCTCGAACTGCATCTCTTCGCGCAGGTTGGCGTCGAGGTTGGACAGTGGCTCATCGAGCAGTAACACCGGCGGCTCAATCACCAGCGCTCGTGCCAGTGCAACCCGTTGCCGTTGACCGCCTGACAGTTCACGCGGATAACGCTGGGCGTGCTGGCTCAGGCGTACCAGTTCCAGCACCGTAGCCACCCGGCGCTGAATATCCGCCGCTGGTACTTTACGCATGCGCAGACCAAAGGCGACGTTGTCGGCAACGCTCATGTGGGGGAAGAGGGCGTAACTCTGAAACACCACCCCCAGACCGCGACTGCTGGGTTTGGCGTGAGTGATGTCACGGCCATCAAGGACGATACGACCGTCGCTGACATCAACGAAGCCGGCGATCATTTGCAGGGTAGTGGTCTTGCCGCAGCCCGACGGGCCGAGCAGAGAAACGAATTCGCCTTTCTCCACTGCCAGATTCGTGGCGACCACGGCGTCGATGCTGCCGTAGCGTTTGGAGAGACCTTCAAGCTGCAAAAAAGCCATAGCTGCGTTCCACCTTTTCATCACGCACAGCGTTGCAGTGCGTTTTTGTTATGGGCAGATGCGAAATGAAAGCTTTGCAGTTGCTGTGGACGTTGGTGCTCGCTCTGAGTCGGCTACCAGGTTTTGTTCAAATCGCCCTGTGGACTGAGATTAAGACGAAGACTAGGATGGGCGAAAGGGTGAATTTCACTGGACGATATATTTCTTTCAGTTCTTTCGTTCAATGAATTAGTTATCGAAAAGTGATCATATGAATTCCACTGAGCGGAATGAAAATTCAAAGGATACCGGTGTTGGCGCGGTCTCGCGGCTGTTCGCGGTGCTCCGCTGCCTAGGGGATTGCTCCGAAGAGGGCGAACGCGTCACCCAACTCGCCCAGCAAGTCGGCCTCTCGCAGCCCACCACGCACCGCCTGCTGCGCAGCCTGATGGATGAAGGCATGGTCGAACAGGACCAGCGCAGTAAACGTTATCGGCTGAGCATCGAGTTCTTCGCGCTCGCGGCCAAAGCGGGCAAGACCAGCAACCTGCGGGACGTAGTCCGCCCGAGCATGCTGCGTCTCTCGGCATCTCTGGGCGACTCACTGTTCCTGCTGGCGCGCAGCGGCTTCGATGCTGTTTGCCTGGATCGCAGCGAAGGCCCTTACCCGATCCGCACCTTCACCGGTGACATCGGCGGGCGTGTTGCGTTGGGCGTGGGGCAGGGCAGCCTGGCCATTCTCGCTTACCTGCCCGAAGAAGAGCGCGACACGGTCATCCGCTACAACCTGCCACGCCTCAAAGACTTCCATCTCTATGACGAAGTGTTCCTGCGCTCAGAAGTGGAAAACGTCCGCCGCCTCGGCTACGCCGCACGCAACACCGGCGCGCTGCCGGGCATGGCCGGTCTCGCAGTCCCGATATTCGACCGCGAAGGCCGCTCGGTTGCCGCCCTCAGCGTCGCCACCATCAGCGATCGCCTCGGACCGGACCGGTTATTGACCGTGGTGGAACTGCTCAAGAGAGAGGCCGCAGTCATCAGCGCAAGGATCAACCCGTTCGACCCGACGCTGCGACGGCCGAGTCAGGTGTTTGGGCAGGTGGACTGATCGAAATTCATTTTCTGTAGGCGCTGCCGAAGGCTGCAATTGCGTTAAACCTGACGCACCGCCATTGCAGCCTTCGGCAGTTCCTACAGCTGGGTCTTCCAATTCAACGGTTTGTGTTTGGTTGAGAAGAACTCTCAGTTGCGGGTCTCCAAAAAAGCTTCGACGCTCGTTTACCTAATCCTCTTGATACCACTCAACACGATCAGCGGCCCTCAAGAACCCGCCCCTTAAGCCGATGCGCAAACAGGCACGTTACGAGTCTCTCGTCCGTAACGCTTGCACAAGGAAGTCGAAATTTTCTGGTCTGCGCGCCGCCGCAGATCCCCCCCCGAGGTGTTCGTTCAATGGCTAAATCCCTTCGACTCCAGATTCTGGGCATGCTGGGTGGCAGTCTGGTGTTGGTGCTGCTGATTGCGCTGGCTTGTTTCCAGTTCCTTTCCAATAACGTCCAGTCTTACCGCGGCTTGCTCGAAGGTCCGGTGCATGCGTCGCAATTGGTCGACGAGGCCAACCTTGAGTTCAAGATTCAGGTGCAGGAGTGGAAGAACGTTTTGCTGCGCGGCAAGTTGCCAGCCGATCGTGACAAGTTCTGGGCGCAGTTCGAGGAGCAGGAACGTCAGGTTCAGGAATCCCTCGGGAAGCTCGCACTGGTAGAGGGTGTTCCGGCTTCGACGCTGACCCAGGTGCAGAAGCTAAGGGATGAACACAAAACTCTGGGTGTGGCTTATCGCAAAGGGCGTGATGCATTTGTTGCGGCGGGTGGCGATCCGGTAGCCGGTGATGTCGCGGTGAAGGGCGTCGACCGTGCGGCCAGCGAGCAGATGAGTCAGTTGGTAGACAGCCTGCGCAAGAACAGCGGCGAGCAGTCAGTGCTGATCAGCAACGCAGCCGACCGGACGATTCTGTTGGGGGCGCTGATCATGTTGGCTTCCGCGCTATTGGTCGGTGTGCTGACATGGTGGGTGGTCAACCGCAACCTGATCGCGCCAATCCGCATGTTGATCGACTACGTTGCGCAGTTGAGTCAAGGCAAGTTCGGCGAGCGTGTCAATATCAAGCGTCAGGATGAACTTGGTCATCTGGCGGTCGCGGCCAATATCCTGCGGGATTTTCTGGCGGATACTTTTAACCGGCTTAAACGCAGCACGTCGGATCTGGACACTGCGGGCAACGAGTTGAAGTCCATTGCGACGCTGATGGCCCAAGGCACCCACGAGCAGTTCGAGCGCACCGACCAGGTCGCGACGGCCATGACCGAAATGTCGGCAACGGCACAGGAAGTCGCCCGGCATGCGGCTCAGGCAGCCAAAGCTGCTGATGATGCGGATCACCATGCGCGGGAAGGCGACAAGGTCATGCAATCGACCATGAGCACGATCAATCTGATGTGCAGTGAAATCGGCAATACCGCCAATGTGATTCAGCGGCTGGAAACCGACAGCGTGCGTATCGGCAAGGTGCTCGAAGTGATTCGCGGTATCGCGGATCAGACCAATCTGCTGGCGTTGAACGCGGCTATCGAGGCTGCGCGAGCCGGTGAAGCCGGACGCGGCTTTGCAGTGGTGGCTGACGAAGTGCGCACATTGGCGCAACGCACGGCGGTGTCGACTGCCGAGATCAACCAGATCATCAACTCGGTGCAGACCGGTGCCAGCGATGCGGTAATCGCTATTCAAGGCGGTCAGAGTCGTAGCGAAGAGAGTGTCGAGCAGGTCAGTAATGCCAGCGCCACGCTCAACCGTATCACCACTGCCGTGGAGGCCATTCGCGACATGAACCGGCAAATCGCTACGGCGGCTGAAGAACAGACTTCAGTGGCTGAGGATATATCGCGCAATCTCACCGAAATCACAGCGATCGCCAGCACCAATCAGGACAACGTCAAACGCACCCAGGCGGCCAGCCATGATCTGCACGGTTTGTCTGTCGGATTGAACGATGTTATTTCCCGATTGAGCGCCTAGTCATTGCAACGGCTTGTAATAGCTCGCCCGCATCGGCACCATTCAGCGCAATCGGCCACCAGGGCCTCGGTATCACGATAAGCATGGTTGGGCATGAGCAGCGATTTTAAGGATGAAGGACCGGATAACAGCGGACCGCTTGAGTTTCCGGCAAAAGATGCAGCCGAGCGGTTGCAGCTTGCACTGGATGCCGATGCGATCATCGGCACTTGGGTGTGGCATGTGCAGGACAACCATGTCATTGGCGATGATCGATATGCCGCTACGTTTGGTTTGACTCCACGGGAGGCCGTTGAAGGCTTGCCGCTGGAGAAGGTCACGGCCTCCATCCACCCTGACGACAGGGCTCGCGTGGAAAGCGAAATCGGTCTGACCTTGCTGCGTGGCGGCGTTTTCAAATGCGAATACCGTGTGCTGCATCGCGACGGCACTTATCGCTGGCTGGAGGCCAAGGGCCGGGTCGAGTTAGGTCCAGAGGGCAAGCCGACGCGCTTTCTCGGCGTGCTTCTGGATATCGAACTGCGTCGCGAAGCTGAGGCTGAGCGCGACCGGATTACCGCGCTGTTACGCACGTTTACGGCCGCGGTTCCTGGCGTTGTGTATGCCAAGGACCGCCAGGGACGGATGCTGGTTGCAAACCGTGGCACCACAGAGCTGATCGGCAAACCTCCCGAGTTTTATATCGGTAAAACCGACCTCGAGTATCTTGAGGACAAGGATCAGGCTCGGGTCATCATGGCCACCGATCAGCGGATCATGAATGGTGGCGTGTCTGAGCAAGTCGAAGAACAGGTCAGACTCGCTGACGGCTCAGCAGCGACCTGGTTGTCAGTCAAGGCGCCACTGTTTAGTGACACGGGTGAGGTCATCGGGCTGATCGGCTCGTCCATTGATGTAACGGCCAGGAAAAAGGCCGAAGCAGCGGTACAGGACCTTAACCTGACCCTGGAGCAACGTATCCGCGAAGCGATCATCGAGCGCGAGGTGGCTGAAGAAGCGCTACGTCAGTCGCAGAAGATGGAAGCGGTCGGGCAGCTCACGGGGGGGATCGCCCACGACTTCAACAACCTGTTGGCGGGTATTTCCGGCAGCCTGGAGTTGATGCAGATGCGCCTGGGTCAAGGGCGCGTTGCCGATGTGGATCGCTATCTGGTTGTGGCTCAGGGGGCGGTACAGCGGGCGGCGGCGCTGACTCACCGGCTGCTGGCGTTCTCGCGCCGTCAGACCCTCGCGCCCATCCCAACCAACGTCAATACGTTGATCATGGGCATGGAAGAGCTGATCCGTCGTACTGTCGGGCCTTCCGTCGACATACAGGTGCGTGCTGACGCAGATCTCTGGACTGCGTTGATTGACCCGGCCCAGCTGGAAAATTCGCTGCTCAACCTCTGTATCAATGCTCGGGATGCCATGCCTCATGGCGGTCGGATTTTGATTGAGACACGTAATGAATGCCTGGATGAAAGCCATGACCTTGATCCCGAAGTGCAGGCGGGCGAGTACCTGAGCATTCGTGTCACTGATAGCGGCTGTGGCATGACCGCCGAAGTGGCGGCCAAAGCCTTCGAACCATTTTTCACGACCAAGCCGGTGGGCGAGGGTACCGGGCTTGGGCTGTCGATGATCTATGGCTTCGCCCGGCAGTCTGGCGGCCAGATAAGGATTCGTTCAGAGGTTGATCAGGGCACGACGGTTTGCCTGCAATTGCCACGTCATGCGCGGGAAATAGATCCTCCAGAGTTTCCACTGCCGGTCAGCAGTGCAGTTTTGACGGGGCAGGGTGAGACTGTTCTGGTGGTCGATGACGAGTCATCGGTCCGCATGCTGGTGACTGAGGTGCTGAGCAGTCTTGGCTATGTGGCCATCGAAGCCGCTGACAGTCAGGCCGGGTTGCGCATTCTGCAATCGGACGTGCGAATTGACCTGTTGGTAACGGATGTCGGATTACCTGGTGGCATCAATGGCCGGCAAATGGCCGATGCGGGGCGGCAATGCCGACCGGGCCTGCCGGTGTTGTTCATCACGGGATACGCGGAAACCACAGTGCTCGACAAATGCCACCTTGAGCCGCTGACCGAAGTGCTCACCAAACCCTTCGCGCTCGAGGCACTGGCGTCCAGGATCAAGGAATTGATCAGGGCTTTGTGATGATCCTTTGAACGGGCCGTGCTTGAGTGTTTGAAATTTCCAGCTACCTCGGGTTATTCCTCGCTGCATTCGGTGCGGCGACGCTATTGCCGATGCAATCCGAAGCAGTGCTGGTGGGCATGCTGCTTTCCGGACATTACACAGCGACAGCGCTGCTGCTGGTCGCGACCTTTGGCAACGTGCTTGGCTCATTGCTGAACTGGTTATTGGGCCGCTCGGTGGAGCGGTTTCGCCATAAGCGCTGGTTCCCGGTCAGCGAAAACAGCCTGGAAAAAGCCCAACGCTTCTATACGCGATACGGACGCTGGTCGTTGCTGTTGAGCTGGGTGCCGATCATTGGCGATCCACTGACGATGGTGGCAGGAGTAATGCGCGAACCGCTGTGGAGTTTTCTGTTGATCGTCACATTTGCCAAAGGTATGCGGTATTTGCTGATCACAGCAGCAACGCTGGGCTGGGCATGAATTTACAGTGGGCTATGATTGGTGATATCAATGAGCCATACTTTGCGCCTGTTCATCCCATTCCCGCTGTTTTAGCTCCGAGAACTGTCTATGAAGCTGCTTGCCGTCGTGATCGTCGCGTTCCTGTCCATGGCCTCAGTCACCGCGCTGGCTCACAGCGGTGGTACCGATTCCAAGGGTTGCCATCGCAACCACAAGACTGGCGATTATCACTGTCACTGAGTGACGATTCCTGAAGGAGCGCACGAGCACCTCGAGGCGGCGATAGCGGTGTATCAGGCAGACCGTAACCGCTCGCGGTGCTCGTAAGCTCATACAAGGCAGATTGATGAAAGCAGCCTGGCCACAAACCCCGTCACTGCGCGCCAAACACGCCCGTCCAGTAGATGCCCGCATCGCTCTTGGGGTCCACTGCATACGCTGCGCCCAGTTCTTTGAAAGCCGGATTCATCAGATTGGCGCAGTGACCGGGGCTTGCCAGCCAGCCCTCGACAACCTTGGCGACGCTGCCTTGTCCGGCTGCGATGTTTTCGCCGATTTGCTGGCCTGAATAACCGGCCAGCTCCGCTCGATCACCTGGCATACGGCCGTCGCGATCCATGTGGTCGAAGAAATTATTGTTGGCCATGCCCCGGCTGTGGTTTTCAGCTGCCGACGCCAGTGCCGGGTTCCAGGTCAATGGCGTGGTCGCAGCCACGGCCTGAGTCCCGCATTGTCGAGCCTTGGCTCGCGCGGCGTTGATCAGCGCGAGCAGCTTTTGACCCTCGGCCTGCCAGTCTCCCAGACGCGCAGTCAGCAGTGGCCGAGCCAGTACAATGCGCCAGTCACGGCCTTCGCGGCTGACACCGATGTCGACAAACTGTGGGTCTAGCACCACCCGACAGAAGCTTTCCTGAATAGTATTCATGGCTGACTGTGCATCCCGAGGACCAGACAGGCTGATCGCCTGCACATTGACCATCGGGTAAGTGGCGCGCGCCATGGCCTGCTGCAGATCCACCGGGCTGGTCGCAGAAAGCACCAGACGAGTGTCCACAGTGAGCGGTGGCAACTCTTGTGAAACCTGATCGCCGCAACGCTGTGACTGGTTGCGGAAATTATTGATGGAATCGACCAGTTGAGACTCTTCCGACGCCACAGCGGTGGCGGTAAATACCAAACCCAGTGACAAGGTGGCAAAACGCAAAAAAGATAAAGTAACGCGCATTAATGTCTCCTTGAACTGACCGCGCCCATGATGCGCGATTTTGCGCTGTGCTGCGAAATGCCATTTAGCGAAGCAATATTGAGGGTAACGAGCGCTGTCAGTTCAGTTCCGCAGGCCTCCCGTGGTCAGAAATTGGCTTGCAGAGCGCCCAGACCACCTTCGTAGACCTCTTGAAACAGTGCTTCGGCTTCTGCGTCGGAGATTCCGTCGGGGGTGAAACTGCCGGACCAGGTAACGATTGTTTCCTGATCGCCCGCGGCAGCCACCACTAAGGTCGCGAGATAGTTCGTCACCGGGAACGGACCCTGCACGATCGAGTAGCTGTAAGTGCGGTTGGCTTCGTCGAAGGTTTGCAGCTTTTCGACGATTACTGCGCCGTCAGCGGTGGTCAGCGTACGAACACGTCCGCCTTCAGACGATTCGCTGCTGACAATGAACGGCAGCCAGTCCGGCAGGGACAGAAAACCACCCACCAATTGCCAGACCTGGTCGGCGGATGCGGGTACACGAATGTTTGCAGAGGCTGTTGCCATGGTTTGTGCTCCTGAGTAAATGAGGGGGATAGTAAACGCAATTGCGTTGCGACTGACACCGTCGCGGTGATCTGTAATCCCGCAGTACCGGCTTTAGCCAGGAGGAGGCTGGTACATACGCCGCATTTTTATCGTCAGACATATCGCTCTCCCGGCTAAAGCCAGCCCTACCGGGGGATTTAGGTGCGCCTGCTTTTCATGGCGTTACCGGGTAGCATCAGCGACTTCTTCGAGAAAAATTGAACATATGTCGTTTTCCCTCATCACCAACGGCTGCCCAGCTGTAACCGAACCGCCTGATGCACTTGAAACATTAGTCCCGTGGTGGAGCTTCACCAAGACGGTCCTCGCCGCGACAGCGTTGACGCTGGTTCGCGATGGGCTCGTCGGGCTGGATGATCAGGTGGCTGAAGGACCGTTTACCCTGCGCCAATTACTGCGTCATCAGGCTGGGCTCGCAGACTACAGCGAGTTGCCCGAGTACCACACCGCAGTGGCCAGCGGCGAGCGTGCCTGGCCTGCGGATGAAATGCTGCAGCGCCTGGACGCCAGTCGATTGCGTTACACGCCCGGCGAAGGCTGGCGTTATTCGAATGTCGGTTATCTGTTCGTGGCCCGCTTGATCGAGCGGCTGACGGGGCTTTCGCTCGAAGAGGCACTCGCTCAGCGCGTGTTGTCTGCGTTGGGAGGTACGCGGGCGCGTTTAGCGAACGCTGGTGAAGACATGCAGGCTGCGTGTCAGGGCATTGCCGCTGGCTACGACCCCGGCTGGGTTTATCACCGTTTGTTGATTGGGCCATTGGCAGAAGCGGCGCTGCTTCTGGATCGTTTGCTGGCGGGCGACCTGTTGCCTCGATGGTTATTAGACGAAATGCAGGCTGCGCTTGTCCTTGGTGGCCCGCTACCCGGGCGCCCATGGCTGACTCCGGGTTACGGCTTGGGCCTGATGCAAGGCGGCGTAGCGGGAGGCCTGACATTGAGCGGCCACAGCGGCGTAGGGCCGGTGAGTGTTATCGCGGTTTATCGCTGCACTCACGGCGGGACTGCCGTGACCTGCGCTGTTTTTCACGAAGGCCCGGATGAAGCCTTGGTCGAAGCCGAGTTAGTGCAGCGCATCACGTCAGCGCTAGCATCCTGACGCTAACCGTTCACTTACACTCCGTAAGAGCGGCTTCAGCCGCGAAGGCGCCGGGACATTCGCTAAATCTGTCTCGTCAGCAATACCGCACTCCCGGTTAAAGCCGGTCGTGCGAATACGCGGCGCTGCAGTTTTAAAGCTTCGCTTCTACCGCCATGAAGATTTCCTGCTTTTTGAAGCGGCCGCTGTTGTTCTGGAACTCAGCGATCGTCAGACCCTTGCTGTCAGCGATCTGGCTGACGATTTCTCGATTGGTCAGGCCGTTCTTCTCGTCTGCCAGATAGCTTTCAATGGGTATCCATTTGGCCTCGGCGATCTCGTCAGTATCGATGACGTTGATCGCTTGAGTCAGCGGTTTGAGGCGGCAGATGAAGTGGATATTGGATTTGCCGAATTCATATGGGTGCCGGGTGGTGAAGCCAAGAATGGCCTCGAAGCTGACCTCGATACCGGTCTCCTCCAGAACCTCGCGAACGATCGAGTCCTGAATCCGCTCGCCCGGATCCACATGGCCGCCGGGCAGGTTAAAGCCCGTAAATCCTTGATCCCTGACCACCAGAATTTCGTTGTTCTGATTGATCACGATTGCCCCGGCCCCGACGATATGCGTCGGAATAAACGGCACGTACGTCGATTCCTGCGGCTTTCTAACCAGCGTGAGGCTGTCGGGCAGGCAGCTGTGGAAGATAAAACCGTGTGCCACGAACTGCTCGATACTGCTGGTTCGGGAGATGGGCAGGGTGATCCAGGCAAGGCCCTTCTTTTCGGTTTCCATGAAAAGCAGAAAGCCCTTGATGGCGGCTTCAAGATCGGCTTTTTCAAAAGAAAAAGACGTCGGATCGATGATCACGCCGTTGTAATCGTTCAGCTTGTACTTCATTGAAAATCCTGGATGGCGTAGGTCAGTGCGGTGAGTTTAATCCTGTCCATTGATTTGCTTCCACTCAATGCCTGCGCGCAGCAAAGCTCCGCGGGCAATCAATGCGCTGGTAAACGCCCCTTTTCTATGGCCGAACAGGGTCGACTTCGACAAAGGATCCTTCGGTCTGATGTCGGCTGTGCTTGAGTTCGTAGATGCGTCAGGCCGGAAAAGATTTGCCCGCACCGGTCGGGCCGATCAGTAGCGTCGTAGCCTTGGAGTACGTTGCCGTGACCGATGGCGCTGGCCGGTGGAGGGAGCTTCACAACACCCTCAACGACGGAGCAGTTGCAGAGCAACATTGCCGTCATTGAGCGCGTGCCGGTTTCAGCAGCGCGGCTGGCCAAGGCCGCGCTGCCCGATTCACGGTTTATAAGCGGAAGCGGCTGACCAGATTATTGAACGACAGCGCCAGATTCGACAGCTCTTGAGTGGAGGCGCTGGTCTGGTTTGCGCCTGCCGCGGTCTGGGTCGACAGGTCCTGGATATTGACCAGGTTACGGTCGACTTCACGTGCCACGTTGGCTTGCTCTTCTGAGGCGCTGGCAATAACCATGTTGCGCTCGTTGATTTGCGAAATGCCTTCAGCGATTTGTTCCAGTGCTTCACCGGTAGCCTGAGCCAGGCTTTGGGTGTCCGTCACCAGAGACTGGCTTTTACCCATGGCACGAACGGCCTGGTCAGCGCTGGTTTGCACCGAGTTGATCATGCCTTCGATTTCCCCGGTCGAAGCCTGGGTGCGGGCCGCCAAGGCGCGAACTTCGTCCGCTACCACCGCAAAACCGCGACCTTGTTCGCCTGCACGGGCGGCTTCAATCGCCGCGTTGAGGGCCAACAGGTTGGTCTGCTCGGCAATTCCGCGAATCACATCCAGCACCTTGCCTATATCACGGACTTGTACCGCCAGGTCTTCGACCATCGTGGTCGAGGCCGCGATTTCAGTCGTGGCATTGTTGATAGCGGACACTGCATTTCGGGCTTTGTCGCGACCGTTGGTGGCTTGCTGGCTGGTCGATCTGGATGCTTCGGAGGTAGACACTGCGTTACGCGCAACTTCTTCAACCGCCGAGGTCATCTCGGTAACAGCAGTGGCCGCTTGCTGGATCTCGTCGTTCTGGCGCACCAGGCCACGGCTGCTGTTATCGGTGACGGTGGTCAACTCTTCGGCTGCCGAGGCCAATTGATCGGAGGCGCTGGCGATTTGCTGGATGGTGCCTTTCAGACTGGTTTGCATATCGCTCAACGCGCTCAGCAACTGGCCACCCTCATCACGCCCGGTGCTGGCGATGTTCTGAGTCAGGTCTCCATTGGCAATGCGCTGAGCACTGGTCACCGCTGTTGCGATGGGGCGACTGATCAGGCGACTGATGAATAGGCCAAGAGCAAAGGCGGCAATGAACGCCAGCGTAATGCCGGTGTAAAGCGCAGTCTTTGCCGAAGACTCCATCGCGTCGGCGTCCGCTGCACCCTCGCCGATCTGACGATTGTTGGATTCAACCATGAGAGTCAGTTCGTCCATGACAATCCGGTAATTTTTTTGCAGATCACCGAGCAGCAAAGCGCGACCGCCCTCAAGATCACCGGCTTTCATGAGCGCTACGAATTTTTGCACCAACTCCTGATAAACCGGCCAGTCCTTATCCATTTTGTCGCCAGCGAGACGTTCGTCATCGGCCAGGGGGGTCTTGCGATAAGTCGAATAGGCCAGTTCGCTCGCCAGCTGATTAGCCTTCATGGACGCCAGAAGTTCATCTTTTTCGTTCTGCGGCGCATTGGCGCTGGTGGCGACGTACAGGCGGTACATGTCACGTGTTTGTTCCACAGCTTTGGCTTTCGCCTCTGCAGTTTTAGCCACCGACACCAGGTTATTGCTGAATACCAGTTTCAGGCTATCGGAGAGCTGAGAAACACCCCGGCTGCCAAGCACACCAACACCCAGGGTGATAAATGCGCAAAGCCCGAAGGCGGTAATCAGTTTGGTCGACAGTTTCGCATCATGAAGCCAGCTCATCGGCATGTCCTGCAGAGATTGTTCGAAGAACGTTGGGAGATGACCCGCTCTGCCTTTAATAAGAGAGTAGGTGACGTAAGCCTATCGGCAAAACTGTTCTGTCCTTAAGGGCGGATTCATATAGCGAAGGTTTTTTCGGCTGGACGGGCAAGAGGCATACTCAACCACAATTCGTACATTTTCCCGGCTTTCTCATAAGCCAGACCGCTGGCACCTGCGACGATCCGTCCGTTGTGGCAGCAGGCAAAGGCCTACACATTTGGAAACTGTTCGTAGATAATAACAATTCCCATTAGTGCCCGGAATTGTCCTCTGTGTTCATCCCTATGCATCGCGCCTATTGCGTTTCCCTGGCTTTCGGCTGTGTGTTGCTGCCTGCCTTCTCTCACGCTGAAGACACCGTTACCGAGCTGCCTGCCACCGACATTCAGGCCGCTGGTGATATCGAAAGCAGCCCGTATGTTCGCTCCACCAGCAGTACCGCAAGCAAGTCAGAAGTGCCGATCAGGGATGAAGCACAGTCAGTCAACGTGGTAACCCAGCAGACTCTGGATGATTTTCAGGTCAAGTCGCTGGACGATGCGATGAAGTTCGTCAGCGGTGTTTCGCAATCCAACACGCTGGGCAACACCAAGGACGCGTTGATCAAGCGCGGTTTCGGCACCAACGACGACGGAGCCATTCTGCGCGACGGCATCCGTTCGGTAGTAGGGCACAACCTCGGGGCCACCACCGACCACGTGGAAGTCCTCAAAGGTCCCGCGTCGCTGCTGTATGGCGCAATCGAACCGGGTGGCCTGATCAACGTTGTCAGTAAGCAGCCTGAATACACCCGCAGCACGACCATCACCGGTTCCGGCTACAGCGAAGGCGGCGGCACGTTCAGCGTCGACACCACCGGGCCTGTCGAAGGTACCGGGCTTGCCTACCGTCTGGTTGCCGAGCGTGGCCATGAAGATTACTGGCGCAATTACGGGGTCAACGAGCACACGCTGGTGGCTCCTTCCCTGAGCTGGACCGGCGAACGCGCCAAGCTGACGCTGGCTTATGAGTACAACGACTATTCCAGCCCGTTCGACCGCGGTACGGTCTTCGCCAATGGCAAACCGGCTGCTGCGAGCTACAAGGATCGTCTGGATGAGCGCTGGGCCAAGACCGTCGGCATCAGCGAAACCGCTACCGCGAAGTTTGAGTATCAGCTCAATGATGACTGGAAGACGCGGGTAACGTATGGCTGGAACAATGATCGTTATAGTCTGGCGATTGCGCAGCCGAGGTCTCTGGTTGGCTCGACACTGAACCGTCGTGCCAACGGAGCTCATTACGATTACGAAACGCGCTATAGCAACATTGATTTCATTGGTGAGCAGAAGTTGTTTGGTCAGCGTCACGATATTTTGGTCGGCATTGATAACGAGGTGCTAGACAAATATCGAGGCAAAACCTATCGCGGTTCAGTTAACGGTCCCCTTAACATCAATGACCCGCAGTACGGCGGGCTGGGTCAACCAAGTACCGTCGATGCTGCTCAAAGCAATGCTCGCAATCAGCTGACGTCGACGTCCGTTTACTTCAAGGACAACTGGCATTTGGATGACCAATGGATCCTGGTCTTTGGCGGACGTCAGCAGCACTACGATCAATACAGTGATCAGGGATTGGTTACCCGCGTATTGGGGCGTGACGACAATGGCGACGCCTTTATTCCGTTTGTGGGTGTCGTCTATCAACCCACCGAAGCGCTTTCCCTGTATGGCAACTACAGCGAATCGTTTGTACCTAACGACACTGTCTCGGACGACAACAAAACCTTTGATCCCGAAGAGGGCCGCAGCTACGAAGTTGGCCTTAAGTACAATCCTTCGGATCGGCTGAACATCAACGTTGCAGCGTTCGATATCGTCAAGAAAAACGTCGTGACTCCAGTCATGATCAATGGAGTATCGACGAACGAGCTCGCAGGTAAAGTGGGCTCAAGAGGCCTGGAGCTCGACGTCACAGGCAAGCTCGCTGAGCGGTGGGATATGATCGGGACTTACTCATATACGCACACAGAAATTCTTGAGGATCCAACAAACGAAGGCAATCGTCTCAACAATGCTCCCATGCATACCGCAAGCTTGTATCTGACTCACCATCTTGCATTTCCTGAGCAGACCGGCCACTGGCAAGTCGGCGGTGGCGCGCGATATATCGGTGAACGTCCGGGAGACAATGCTAACAGCTACTGGATGGACAGCTTTACTGTTGCCGATGCTTTCTTGCGTTGGGATCTCCCCACAAAGGACTACAAAACACGATTGCAGTTAAACGTAAATAACCTGTTTAACAAAGAGTACTACCCCTCCAGCGTTGGAAGTGGAGATGTGCAAATTGTCAACGTCGGCGAACCACGCACCGCGCGTCTGACCGCCAGCGTTACCTTTTAAGATGCTGTCCTGCTCTGAAGAGGCTGACGGAGAACGATCCGGCAGCCTCTTCAGTCATCTATCACACCAAACCTTCTGTTAACGTACGGGACAATCAATCAGTACTGTCAGGCCTTTCATGTTCACTATTCGTATCATGACGATCAACGACTACGACGCAGTCATCGCATTGATGAACACCACGCCCGGTGTATCGATCAGAGATGCCGACTCTCGCGAATCGACGTCAAGGTATTTACAACGCAATCCCGGAATGAGCTTTGTCGCCGAGGTAGGTACTTCGCTTGTTGGCTGCGTCATGTGTGGACACGATGGGCGAAGGGGCTATTTGCAGCACTTGCTGGTACTGGATAAATATCGGCGACAGGGCATCGCCAATCAGTTGGTGGAGCGTTGCCTCTCAAGCCTCGAAAGTGAAGGCATACTTAAATGCCATATCGACGTATTCAAAACCAATTACGCTGCGGCTGATTATTGGCACAAGCAAGGTTGGCAACTGCGAACAGATATTGATCGGTATTCCTTCATTCGCTCCGCCAATCACAACGCGTGATGTTCAAGGTGCGTGCTAGAGCGTTCGATATAGAACTGTTAATCTGCGCCGCCCTTAAGATCGGACAATGACGGCCGATGCAGTAGCCTTCGTAAAAAAATAGATAAGGATGTTGTCTGTGAGACGTGCAGTGATGTTGTTGGCTCTGAGTTTGAGCCTTTCGTTGACCGGTTGTATTTCGTTTACCGCTACTGGACCGATTGGTGATCCGGTTACTCCTGCGAAGGTTAAGTCCGTGCGTTCGGCGCAGGTCGCAGACGTCGTAATCAGTTCCCCAGGCTTGAAAGATGATCAGCGCCAGAACATCAGTCGCCAGCTTACCGAGCAGATCAGCCGTTATGTCGAAAAGGGCGGCTATTACCAGAGCTTGATTGCGTTCCCGGCACGTCTGGGTGATCAGGATGTGCAACTCAAGTTCAACCTGACCTCTCTCAAAGGCAAGCGCTCGATGCACCCGGCGTACATTCCCGGCGCTTTGTTGACGTTGACAGTGTGGATCTGGGTGAACGGTCCGATCTATGTCGACAACTACGATTTTGCTGGCGAACTGGTGGTTGAAGACCGCAATGGCAAAGTCCTTGCCCGCTCGGTGGATCAGGTCAACGAGAAGAAAAACCGGGGTATTTACAATGGCGAGTACTGGGCGCCGAGCCTGGGCCGTTTCGAGCTGCGAGACTTGATTGGCAGGCTGCTGGACAAGACCAGCGCGCAGTTGCCAGCTGTCAGCACGGGAGCGCAGTAACATGTTGCGCTCCTTGTTGTTACTGGCCGCAGTGTGTCTGTCGCTGACCGGTTGCCTGAGCTATTCGCACCACGATCTGGCGCAGGTACAGCAATGGCCGCTCACCGCGCCAGTCGCTGAAGCCAAGCCTTCGGTCTATGTGCGACTCAACGGTGAATATCTGCTCAATAACCGACCGCGAGCGGGTGGCGTTGATACTGCGCGCTGGGAGAAAATCCTTGTCGACAGTTACACCGCCTCTGGTGCTGTAGCCTCTGCGACAGCGGCGAAGGCGCAATCTGATGTCTACGTGATTGCTACTCTGACCAACCATGAGAAGGGCAGCATGCCCCTCGCTTTTATCTCCGGTTTTACCTTTGCGTTGATCCCGACCACCTTCGACAACACTCTGACGTTGAAGACGGTGTACAAGGATCGTGACGGCAAAGTGTTAGGGCAGGTCGAGAAGAGCGAGACTATCACCACCTGGATCCAGTTGGTCCTGATTTTCGCAACGCCGTTCAACGCTTCGCTGGACGATACCATCAAGCACCTGAGCCTGAGCTCCATTGAAGAGGCGGTGCGTCTCAAGCTGCTTTAAGCGCCCGACAGCTGAAAGCAAATCCCTGACAGCGGCGATCCCGGCTGGCCATTCTGGCCCGTTGATATCGCCGCTGTTGCGTTCGAATGTATGGAACCAACGCTCTAGCTCGCGGTTCGAAGCAGTACATTCTCAATCAGGGACATTCACCCCATGCTTAAAACTCTTGCCTACAGTCTGATGCTGGCGTCTACGATTGGCCTGGCCGCTTGTGATCCGAAATCCGAGAACAAGGCGCAGGAAGCTCAGCAACACGCCGAAAACGCGAATGACAAAGCAGCCGAAGCGGCCAAAGAGAATGCCAAGGCTGCAGAGGCGCAGGCCGAGTCCAAAGAAGCCAAGGCCGAAGAAGATAAAACCTTCGTGCCAACTACTCAGGTTCCAGAGTCATTGAAGACCCCTGAGAAAAACTGAGGAGCATGGTGTCAGCGTCATTCGACCCTGACACCATGCGTAGTGCGACAAAGACAAGGCCCGTAGGATCGGCTTTAGCCGGTCCTACAGTTATTCTTTTTCTCCGCAAACCCCACCGCAGAATCAGGCAATCACTCCGAAGGATCGGTCTAATTGCTCCCGCGTTATCGCCTTACTCTGAATGCGTATCGAGCTACCCGGCTCATCACTCAGATAAGGACAACAATCA
Organism: Pseudomonas caspiana; assembly: GCF_040224095.2. NCBI lineage: Bacteria > Pseudomonadati > Pseudomonadota > Gammaproteobacteria > Pseudomonadales > Pseudomonadaceae > Pseudomonas > Pseudomonas caspiana. The sequence continues at coordinate 2,696,020 of NZ_CP167995.1, forward strand.
TGTCGAACATCAAAAACAAAGTGGTTGTAATCACCGGCGCCAGTAGCGGTATCGGTGAAGCGACGGCCAGGCTGTTGGCAGAGAAAGGCGCACACGTTGTGCTCGGCGTGCGGCGTACTGAACGCTTGGCAGAACTCTGTAAGGAGCTGATTGCCGCCGGTGGCAGCGCGCAGTATCAGGCAGTGGACGTGACGGACCGCGTCAATGTGCAAGCCTTCGTCGATTACGCCGTCAACCAGTTCGGGCGTGTCGATGTGATCATCAATAATGCGGGCGTCATGCCGCTGTCCAGGCTGGATGCGTTGAAGGTGTCCGAATGGGACCAGATGATCGACGTGAATATTCGCGGCGTGCTGCACGGTATTGCGGCCGGTTTGCCGTTGATGCAGAAACAGCAATCCGGACAGTTCATCAACATTGCTTCGATTGGTGCTTATGCGGTGAGTCCGACTGCGGCGGTCTACTGCGCGACCAAGTACGCCGTACGGGCGATTTCCGAAGGCCTGCGTCAGGAGGCCGGTGCCGACATTCGCGTCACGGTGATTTCCCCTGGTGTTACCGAGTCTGAACTGGCGGACAGTATTTCTGATGAAGGCGGGCGCGCCGAGATGCGCGAGTTTCGCAAAATCGCGATTCCGGCATTGGCCATTGCTCGGGCAATTGCCTACGCCGTTGAACAGCCAGCAGATGTCGACGTCAGCGAACTGATCGTTCGTCCGACCGCCAGCCCCTATTGATTTATCCGGTACCAGTATCGATTGCGAGGGTTTGCCAGCAGGCTAATATCTGGCAAACCCTTGTGCTTAACACTTGTACGATGACTTAAGCCGATGTACAACGAGCATCCCGTCCAACAATAAAACCACGGAGATGCACGATGGATTCATCGCAACGGGACACCACCGCCGACCACGGCCGCAGAGCATTCCTTAAAACCTCGCTAGCCGTATCCGCCGGGGTTGCTGCACTGGGTAGCGCTGCGCTGCCTCGACTTGCCAGCGCCGAGCCGTTGAGCCAGCGTTATCCGGATCCGCTGATCAACATCCTCGATGACAGCTTCATGGAGCTGCGCATCTTCAACGCCAGCGTTGAACGCCTGGCTACCGGTTTGCGCTGGGTTGAAGGGCCGGTCTGGATCGGTGACGGTCGCTACTTGCTGTTCAGCGACATTCCCAACAACCGCATCATGCGCTGGGACGAAGTCACTGGCGGCTTGTCGGTGTACCGCGACAACTCCAACTTTTCCAACGGCATGTGCCGCGACCGTCAGGGCCGCTTGCTGGTCTGTGAGGGCTCGACGACGAGCAAGGAAGGTCGCCGCGTGACGCGTACCGAGTACAACGGCAGCATTACCGTGCTGGCCGATAACTACGAGGGCAAACCTTTCAATTCGCCTAACGACATCGTCTGCAAGCGTGACGGTTCGATATGGTTCACCGATCCACCGTTCCAGACCGGCAACAACTACGAAGGGCACAAAGTCACCCCGGAGTTGCCGCATGCGGTGTATCGCATCGACGGGACGAGCGGCAAAGTCAGCCGGGTGATTGACGATCTGGCTGGGCCTAACGGTCTATGTTTTTCACCAGACGAAAAAACCCTTTACGTGGTTGAAGGTCGAGCCAAACCCAATCGGATTATCTGGGCGATTGCCGTCAATGAAGACGGCACGCTGGGCCTTCGCCGCAAGCACATTGAAGGGTTGGAGTTCGCCGGCATCGACGGCATCAAGTGTGATGAAAGTGGCAACTTGTGGTGTGGCTGGGGCAGCAACAGTGATCCCAAGGCTGATCCGGAAAAGCTCGACGGCGTTCGAGTGTTCAATCCGGACGGCAAAGCCATCGGTCACATTTCCTTGCCGGAGCGTTGCCCGAACCTGTGCTTTGGTGGGCGTGAAGGCAACCGGCTGTTCATGGCGGGCAGCCACTCGGTTTATTCGCTGTTCGTGAACACGCGGGGTGCGACGTTCGTTTGATGGGGTAAACACTACCGCAGTTTCTCGTGACGATATTGATCTGTAGGAGCTGCCGAAGGCTGCGAAGCATTGGTTCTGGTACACCGCGATCGCAGCCTTCGGCAGCTGCTACAGGTCCTATGTTGCTTTGCGACAGCGTGGTGTCAGGGACACAGCGCTAACTCTTACATAACTACATGTCACCCCCTATCACTTCAACACCAACAACCGGTAAACCCCGGCGTCACTTTCAATGCCATGGGTGTCATGGGTGAAGCCCGGGAAGGACGTGTCGAAACTCTCCAGTGCCTTCAGGTAGGCCAATAGCGGTCCATCTGCAGGCCCCGCATTTTCGCCGGGCATCAACAGTGGAATGCCGGGTGGGTAGGGCACGATACCGGTGGCAACAATTCGTCCCGCTGCTTGTTCCAGCGTCACCAGCTCAACCTGATTCTTGACCAGTTTCTCGTACGCCTCCACAGGGCTGAACTCTGCTTGCGGCAACATGCCGAAAGCTTGAGCCATGGTCGCCGTGGTGCGATGTTTTTTCATGGCCGCGAAGATATCTTCGGCCAGGTCCCTTAGCCCCATGCCGGTGTAACGCTGCTGATTGGCCGCCAGCAAATCGGGCAGACACAGTTCCAGCTCCAGATTGCTGTCGTAGTCACGCTTGAAGTCCAGCAGCGCGTTGACCAGCGTCCCCCATTTGCCTTTGGTGATGCCGATGGAGAACAGGAACAGGATGGTGAAATCGGTGGTTTTCTCGACCACGATGCCCTGACGACCCAGATAGGCGCTCAGCACACAGGCCGGGATGCCGAAATCCAGCAACTGCCCGTCGTCGCCCATACCGGGGCTGAGCACCGAGACCTTGATCGGGTCGAGCATGCAATAGCCATCTTCGATGTTGCCGAACCCGTGCCAGACTTCGTCAGGGTGCAGAACCCAGCAACTGGGGTCGGTCTTGAGCGTGACCGGGTCGACTTCGTGAAACGCCACTGCGGCCCCATCCACTTGAACGGTTGGCGGCTGCCAGCAGGAGAAAAACCAGTCGTCACCTTTGAGCATCTCGCTTTTCATACGCGAGATCACCTGGCGGAACGCGATGGCTTCTTCAATGGATTCAGTGGTCAGAATCTCACCGCTAGGCGCTTCCATCATCGCCGAGCTGACATCGCAGGAGGCCATGATCGCGTAATTGGGCGACGTCGAGGCGTGCATCATGAACGACTCATTGAAGCGTCCATGCGGGATCGGATTGCGTCCGTTCCGGACATGGATCATTGAGGCCTGTGACAGCGCCGCCAACAGCTTGTGGGTGGACTGAGTGGCGAATACCGTCGGTCGCGACTCATCGTGATCGTCCGGGCTGCCGTGCATAGCGAAGCGGTCGCGATACAGAGGGTTGAAACGTGCATAGCCATACCACGCTTCGTCGAAATGCAGGCGATCAACGCTTTGTCCCAGCAACTCTTCGACACGCGTGACGTTATAAGTCAGGCCGTCGTAAGTTGAGTTGGTGACAATCGCATGGATCGGAGTCGGGTCGATGCCTTCTTTGACCAACGGGTTGTTGGCGATCGCCGCTTGAACACCTTCGCGGCTCAAGGTTTGCGGCAGAATCGGGCCGATGATGCCGAAGCGGTTTCGGGTCGGCACCAGATAGGTCGGAATGGCGCCGGACAAGGTCATCGCATGCTCGGCAGACTTGTGGCAGTTGCGGTCGCACAGCGCAATCTGATCACGAGTGACGCTGGCCATCAGAATGACCCGGTTTGAGGTCGAGGAGCCGTTAGTCACGTAGTACGTGCGATGAGCGCCGAAGACTTTCGCTGCGTAACGCTCGCCTTGGCCGATAGGGCCGCTGTGGTCCAGCAGTGAACCCAGTTCACCCACTGAAATCGACAGGTCCGAGCGCAGCAGGTTTTCACCGAAGAACTCGTAGAAGGCTCTTCCAGCAGTGCTTTTCAGAAACGCCGTACCACCAGCATGGCCGGGTGTGTGCCATGAATACTCATAGCTGCGGGCAAACTTAAGTAGTGCGCCGAACATCGGTGGCAACACCGCCTGACGATAGCGCTCGATGGCGGCCAGTATCCGTCCGCTGAGAAACCGGCTGGTGTCCTCGGGCAGCCAGATGAAGTCGTCAGCGTGCTGCATCACCACCAGCGGAATGTTCGAGGCAGTGCTGCGATCGCTGATCAGAAACACCGGGACCCGCGTGTTGCGTTCACGCAAATTGGTCAGCAGCTTGATGCATTCCTCATGGTTGTCGCTTTTGTCCATTTCCCAACTGAGCAGTACGCACTGGACGGCCGGGTCCGAGCGCAGGATCGAGTTGGCATCGGCCAGGCTTTCGGAAACCAGAACACTGATTGAGCGTTCTTCGACATCACTGAGCAGTTGATTCAGGGCACGGCCGAACACCGTGCGTTTGTCGGGTGCGCTGCTCACCAATAACGCGAGCATGCCGAGCAAATGGCGGTATTCAGTCATGGTCTTGCCTCCAGGGGCGTGGAATTCAGGCTGTTGACGGGGATGGGGTCTGCGCTGAGGTGCTGCGCGCTGACGGTCTGTACCGGCACGCTATTGTTGACCGCTTCAAGGCGGATCAGCCGGTTGTTGACGAAGCCAAACAGGGTGTAGCCGAAGATGGTCGCGACGCCACCGAGCATCAGTGCCTGGGCGCCCGAACTGTACAGCGCCAAATAGCTGTAAGCGGCGGCTACCGTTGCCACGATGTTGGTGATCAGCGCGGTGTTGGGCGGTACGTTGGACACCTTCTGCATGGTCAGCAGTGCGGCCATCGACAGAATGTAAGGCACCAGATTGGTGACCACCGCGAGATTGACGAGCGTGTCGAACTGTTTGCTGAGGTCCGGACTTATCGTCAGAAAACCCAGGGCAGTCTGGGCCGCCAGCAGTATCAGCATGCCCACAATGGGCGTACCAGCCTTGTTGGCTTTGGAGAAAATCGGCACGAAATAGCCGGTGTCCGCCGAGCTCTTGAACACTTGTGCGATGGTGAATTGCCAACCCAGCAATGAGCCGATACACGCAAGCACCATCAGGCCCATGACGATGCTGCCGATCATGGGGTTGAACATTTTGGCAAACACCAGACCGAACGGCGCGGTGGACGCAGCCAGTTCCGGGTTATCGACGATACCAGCGATCACGTTGGTCGAGACGATGTAGATAACCGCCGCTCCCAGCGTGCCGCCCAGTACCGCAATGGGCACGTTCTTCTCCGGGTTCTCCACGGCGTCAGTGTTGGCGCAGGCCGACTCCAGACCCAAGAACGCCCAGAGCGTAATTGCCACCGATGCCCCAGCGGCCTCGAACCAGCTTTTGTCATGGGGGTTCCAGCCTGCGGCGTAGACGCTGCTGTCGAACCAGAACCAGCCAATGGTCGAGACCAACACAACAGGGGCGATGACGCCCCACACGGTAACGGCGCCTATTTTGCCGGTAATACTTGCGCCACCGAAGTTGGCGAAAGTCGTCACCCACAACAGCGCGATAGTTGCCAGACCGACTTGCATGGAATCAAGTTGTATATTGAACAACACCTGGATGTAGCCAACAGCCGTAATACTGATGGCTACGTTGGCAATAAGTAGCGAAAGGCCATAGGTGTAGTTGGTTAGATAGTTACCCGCCTTACCGAAGGTATATTCGGCATAACCGCCCATGCCTCCGGTCTTTCGGCTGAGCATGCCGCAGCGGGCAAAAGCGTAAGCCAGGGCCAGAGAACCCGTGGCTGTGACGAGCCAGGAGAGAATCGAGATGGCGCCAACTTCTGCAAGTTTTGAAGGGAGTAACACAATGCCCGAGCCTAACATGTTGACGGCAGTCAACATTGTTAGTTGGCTAACGCTCATTTTCTTGGCAGCTGACATTCCATTGCCTCTATCGAGAAAGCGGGGAAGTGTTAGCTATAGCAGAGCATTGAAAGGGCGCAAGTAATTAGCCGGTTAGTGGTAGATGGCTGAAGAGCTGACTTAATTGAAAAGTGGGATTTTCTGATTGCGCGGGGTCAATGTTTTGCCAATGAATCAATGCAACCCTCGGATTGAAATGCACTTCCTGTAGGAGCCGCCGAAGGCTGCGAAGCATTCATCCTGACACGCCGCCATCGCAGCCTTCGGCAGCTCCTACAGATTTTCATCGTTTGTCGCGAGACAGCGTGATTTCAGGGGCTGCGCCTTGAACATATAGGGCTCAGCGTCGCGCCAGCTCGTGCTTGATGCATTGCTCGTAATAAGTCTGTTTGATCGCAGCGGGTTTGAGTCGCGAGGTGCTTTTATAGGTCTGCTCGGTGATACCCATGGCGGTCATGCGCATCCAGGGCTGATTGAACTTGCGGCCCTGGAGTTTCTTGCGTGCACCGTACAAAGTAATCCCGGCGAGTTTCGACTCCTGAGCGCCTGCGGCAATACCCGAACCCCATGTACAAATCGACCGGCCGCTCTGTGTGACTTCTTTGGCTTGCGACGCCAGTGAAACGCTGGCCAGCGCGAGCGTCGCTACGGTCAATAGAAGAATCCGCATAAATGCCAGCCCCTAAGCTTCTGAAAAGAAAGCAAGTTTGCCAAGCTCGGCTGGAGGCGAGGGGCCAGCAATCGGTTTTATTTAAAGGGCAAAACCGCCAGGGATTTTTCCTCAGCTGAAATGCTTCGTGACCGCATGCGGAGCATCTGGCACGTCCATGTTGATCTTGCGCCATGCGGCTTCGGCGAAGCTGTACACCGAAAATGCGATCAGACCTAGCGCCACGATCATCAGCACAATGCCTCCAGCGGGCAGATCCTGCAGGCCATTGAGCGCGTCTTTAAGACCGGGCGGGTGCATGGCGTCATAGCTCGAACCGCTGATGGCCAGCAGCGCAGCGATTTCGATGAATGCCACGCCTCGGGCAATCAGGCCGAATTGCGATACCGGACGCACATAGCGCATCACCTCTCCATCGGCTTCGAAGTACTTCTCGAAAGAGGCTTTCCAGCCTTTGATGATGTGGGTGATACCCACGCCTAGCGGCACCAGTGCTACCAGGTAAACGAGAATATTCGAATGATCCCAGGACAGGATGGACGCCAGCAGGTCCTGGGTTTTGCCGCCTGAATCACCGGAGCTTTTGAGCGCACTGATTAGCAGGCCCAAGGCAAAAAACGCCAGTGCACCATAGGTCACGCCGCCTACCAGCAGGCCGGTGCGAATCACCAGGCCTTTTAATTCTGTGCCGTGATGGTCCACATCGCGAGTGGCCTGCAGGACGCGCCAGGCGGCAAATGCCAGCAGGCCGACCACCACAATCGCGACCATTACGTTGCCGAAAGGCTGACTCAACAGCGCTTCAAGGCTGCTGTGGCTGTCTTTGGGCTGAGACGAACCTTGCGCGGCGAGCAGGGCAAAAATACCAATGATCAGATACACCACACCCCGAGCGGCATAGCCGCTTCGGGCGAGGAGAGTGAGGCTGCGTTGCGTGGACATAAAAAGGATCTTCCTGAAAGTGATACAGGAGCAGACCGATGTCGGCACGCGGGGTTCGCTTTAATTGGTGTGTAGCCGGTTCTGCGAAAACCATACCTCAATGGCGTGTGCGTTAATTTTGATAAAAGATCGCCGCGTGTCCCAATAACAACACTGATGCAGAACAGACACAGACCTGTAGGAGCTCACCGAGTTTACGAGGCCAGCGATGAAGGTTTACCTGGCATGCCGCCATCGCGGCCTCGCGGTGCTCGTGCGCTCCTACAGATAATGCATTTCAGTCCAGTTGAGAGGCGATGCGGACTGCTCCTTATCGTGCGCAGGCAGCCGCGATGGCTTTGCCCAGTGCTTCGGTATTGCCCTTGCCGCCAATATCAGCAGTCAGCGGGGCGTTTTCCGGTCCCATGGCCAACACGGTTTCAATCGCGGTGAGCACTGCTGCACCGGCCTCTGGATGGCCCAGATGCTCAAGCATCATCGCACCGCACCAGATCTGCCCGATCGGGTTGGCAATGCCTTTACCTGCGATATCCGGTGCTGATCCATGTACCGGCTCAAACAGGCTCGGGAAGTGGCGCTCCGGGTTGATGTTGGCCGAGGGCGCAATACCAATGGTGCCTGTGCAAGCCGGACCCAGGTCGGAGAGGATGTCGCCGAACAGGTTGCTGGCCACCACTACGTCGAACCAGTCTGGATGCAGGACGAAGTTCGCGGTGAGAATATCGATGTGGTACTTGTCGACGTTCACGTCCGGGTATTTCTTGCCCATTTCCACGACGCGCTCGTCCCAGTACGGCATGGTGATCGCAATGCCGTTGGACTTGGTCGCAGACGTCAGGTGTTTCTTCGGGCGACTCTGAGCCAGGTCATACGCAAATTTGAGAATGCGGTCGACGCCAACGCGGGTCATCACGGTTTCCTGAAGAACGATTTCGCGATCGGTGCCAGGGAACATCTTGCCGCCAACGCTTGAGTATTCGCCTTCGGTGTTTTCCCGTACTACCCAGAAATCGATGTCCCCGGGCTTGCGATTGGCCAGCGGTGCCTTGACGCCCGGCATCAGGCGGCAGGGGCGCAGGTTCACGTACTGGTCGAACTCGCGGCGGAACTGCAGCAGGGAATCCCACAGGGAAATGTGATCAGGCACAACGTCCGGCCAACCCACTGCACCGAAGTAAATCGCGTCATAGCCTTTGAGAATTTCGAACCAGTTGTCGGGCATCATTTTGCCGTGGGCCAGGTAGTAATCGGCACTGGCAAAGTCGAACCAGTCCCATTGCAACTCCAGGTTGTGCTGCGCGGCCACCACATCCAGCACGCGTACGCCTTCGGGCATGACTTCCTTGCCTATGCCATCGCCAGGGATGACGGCAATTTTGTAATGGGACTTGCTCATGGATTTTGACTCCAGGGTTGATGGCTGACGAGGCTCAGTGTATGCAGTGTCTCTGGATTAATAATTAGTCATTCGCGAAAGCCATTCTTAGATTCAAGGAAACAATCGATGAGCATGATCGATGACCTGAGTTTCTTTCAGCAGGTCGCCACCCGCAGCAGCCTGACTGAAGTCGCGAGGCAGCTGGGGCTATCGCTGCCTGCGGTGAGCAAGCGTCTGAGCCAACTCGAAGCGCGGCTTGGCGTGCAATTGCTGCAACGCACCACGCGCAAATTGTCACTTACTCCGGAGGGCGTGCTTTACCTGGAAGGTGGGCGACCCATCTTGCGTCAGCTTGACGAGCTGGAAAGTGCTCTGAACAGTCGTCAGCCCACCTTGCAGGGGCGCTTGCGCATCAACGGCACGCTGGGTTTTGGCCGTCGGCATCTGGCGCCCGTGGTGTCGAGCTTTGCCCGGCTGCATCCCGAGCTGGAGATTTCTCTGGAGCTGACCAGTCAGCCCGTGAGCTTGCTGGATGATCAGTTCGACATCGGTGTGTTCATGGGCGAGCCACCTGACTCGCGGCTGATTGGCGTTCGCCTGTTGGAAAACCCGCGAATACTGTGTGCTTCACCCCAGTATCTGGAGGGGCGGCCAGCATTGAAGCGTGTGGCCGACCTGGCCGAGCACAACTGCATCTTGCTGCGTCAGTTTGGCAGCGATTACGCGATCTGGCGCTTTCAGAAGGACGGTCAGGATTTTGCCCATAAAGTCAGCGGCACGCTGTCGAGCAACGACGGCGAAGTGGCACTGAGTCTGGCGCTGGAAGGCCACGGGCTGATCCTGCGTTCGCGCTGGGATGTGCAGGCACATCTGGAAAGTGGGCGGCTGATAGCAGTACTGGAAGAATATCAACCGCCACGCGGCGATATCTTCGCGGTGTACCAGCATCGACGCCACATCCCACAGCGTATTTCGCTATTCACCCGGTACCTCGCGCAGGAACTGACCAAACGCCTGCCGTTTGCGGTGACTACGGCATTGTGAGTAAGCGGTAGCGCTCAATAACAAAATGCAAACCGTTGAATCGGATGCATGTTCTGTAGGAGCTGCCGAAGGCTGCGAAGCCTTCATCCTGACACACTGCCATCGCAGCCTTCGGCAGCTCCCACAGGTCCAGTGTTCGCCGCGAGACAGCGTGGAGCCATGGGTAGCGGAGCAGTGCCTTCCAAAAAACGCCATAACCTAAAATCATGTCAGCAATGATTATTGATGCATTGCCGGACCGCCCCCCGCTCTTGTAACGTCCTGTAGACCCGCTCGGTAACAATAAAAACTTAAAACCTGAGCATGCGTTGGTTTTTGCAGGGTGTTCAGAACAGGGTTTTTGCAGCTGCCGAATCATTCTACGTTCAGGAAGATTTGCCATGAAAACCGTTTCATTGGGTTCAGTCTTATCCCTGTTGTGCGTGTCGATATCGTGCGCGATGTCAGTATCGGCAGAAGAAATCACCTTCGTTTCCCAAGGCGGGGTTTATCAGGAGGCCCAGACCAAGGCGATCCTCGACCCGGCAGCCAAACGCCTGAACATCACCATCAAACAAGACAGTGTTCCTGACGCCTTGCCCATGGTCAAAGCCCAAGGCGCGGCGGGCAAGCCGGTCTGGGATGTGATCGATACGCCACCCTCCAACTGCATTCGGGGTGGCAATGAAGGACTGATCGAGAAACTCGACCTGAGCAAAATGCCTAATGTGCAGGCCATGCCCGAAGCCTATCGCACGCCTTACTCGGTCGCTTACGAGTTCTATTCTTCCGTGCTCGGCTATAACACCAAAACATTGAAGAAGCTGCCTCAGAGCTGGGCTGACTTCTGGAATGTGAAGGAATTTCCCGGCACCCGCTCATTACGCAACGACCCTATGGGCACTTTGGAAGCCGCGTTGCTGTCGGACGGCGTGCCACGAGACAAGCTCTACCCACTGGACGTAGACCGGGCCTACAAGCGTCTCGAACAGATCAAACCCGATATCGCCGTCTGGTGGAGTTCGGGCGGGCAGTCCGCACAGTTGCTCAACGACGGCGAAGTGGACATGTTGATGATCTGGAATGGTCGTGCCAGTGCTGTGCGCAAAGACAATCCTGATATCTCGTTCACCTACAACGAAGGCATCCTGCAAAACACCCAGTTGTGCATCCTGAAGAACGCCCCGAATTACGCCACCGCAGTCAAGTTCGTCAACGAAGCGCTCTCGCCAGACCTGCAGGCCAACCTGCCGCTGTACATCGATTACGGTCCTGGCAACCCGGCCGCGTTTGGCACTGGCAAGTTGACCGCCGAACGTGCCAAAGAGCTGCCGAGTTCTCCGGATAACGCCGCGAAGCAGGCGCTGATGTCCGAGGAATGGTGGTCGTCGGCCGCGGGTATTGCCGCGAAGGATCGCTGGCTCAAGTTTGTCCAGTAGGCCAGCGCTGTGAAAGGTATCGACTACCTGATTCTGGGCGGCGGTTCGGCTGGCTGCGTGTTGGCTGCGCGGCTGTCCGAGGACCCCCGCACGCGTGTGTGCCTGATCGAAGCAGGGCGCGATATTTCGGCGGGCAATATGCCTGCCGAGATTCGTAGCCGCTATCCGGGGCGGGCCTATCTGGATACGCGCAATATCTGGCGCCAACTGACGGCGCTGATGGGCAAGCGCTCCACCGAGCGCCGCTATGAACAGGCTCGGTTGCTGGGCGGAGGTTCGGCCATCAACGCCTTGATGACCAATCGCGGCGCGCCCGACGACTATGACGAGTGGCAGCGACTCGGTGCTGAAGGCTGGAACTGGAACAACTGCCTGCCGTACTTCCGCAAGCTGGAAAACGATACCGACTTCGACGGTCCGTTGCATGGCAAGCAAGGGCCACTGAGGATTCGCCGCACCGCGCAGGAATTTCTCTCACCCTTCGTCAAGGCGGTCATGAAGGTGCTGGGCGAAGGCGGACTGGCTACAAAAGCCGACCAGAACGGGCCTTGGGAGCCGGGTGTATTTGTTGGCGCAATCGGCGTCAGTCCTGAGGGGGAGCGGATCCCCACGTCCGTGTGTTATCTGTCCGATGAGGTGCGTCAACGCAGCAATCTGAAGGTACGCACTGAATGTCTGGTCGACCGTGTGCTGTTCAAGTCTCATCAGGCGGTAGGCGCGCGCGTTGTCCTGGCGGACGGCACCTCGATTGATCTATTCGCCAAGGAAGTGATTGTCTGCTCAGGGGCGATTCACAGCCCGGCGGTGTTGATGCGCAGCGGCATCGGGCCTGCCGATGAGCTGGTCCAGTCAGGCATTTTCGTCGTCGCGGATCGTCCAGGTGTCGGCCGTAATCTGATGGAGCATCCATCAATAGCGGTCTCGGCATTGTTGAGCAAAGCAGGGCGCACGGCGTTCCCCAGCGAACACCACGAGCAGGCCATCGTGCGCTTTTCTTCGGGTTTGCCGGACACCGTGCCTTGCGACATGCACGGCGCGATTCTCTCGCGTTCCGGCTGGCACTCTTTGGGCTATCGATTGGGCACGATATTTTTCTGGGTCAACAAGTCGTATTCCCGAGGTCGTATTCGGCTGGCCTCCAGTGATCCGGCTCACGAACCTGAAGTGGATTTCTGCATGCTTTCTGACCCTCGGGACCTGGAGCGTCTCAAGCAGGCATTGAAATTTGGCGCGGCGACGCTTTCAGCCTCGCAGCTCAGTGCACAGCGCAGCGTGACGTTTCCCTCCAGTTATTCGCCCCGGGTCGCTAAAGTGGCGCAGCCTGGGCTGGTCAATGGCTTGCTTCGCGGGGTCTTGAGTCTGCTGCTGGATATCGCCGGGCCGTTTCGGGCGTGGCTGATTCACCGGTTGGTGACTCAGGGGGTGACGCTGAAAAAGCTGGTTGCGGATGATGCGGCGCTGACCGACTTTGTCCGGAGAAATGTCGGCGGCACCTGGCACCCATCGGGCACGTGCCGTATGGGGCGGGCGGACGATCCGCAGGCCGTCACGCTCAGTGATGGAAAGGTGATTGGCGTCACTGGCCTGCGAGTATGTGATGCGTCGTTGATGCCTTCAATTCCGTGCGCGAATACCAACGTGCCGACCATCATGATTGCCGAGCGGATTGCGGATCTGATCAAGGCTGAAAGTCAGCAAAAATGATCCTGTAGGGCGCATTTTTGTGTAGGAGCTGCCGAAGGCTGCGAAATGGTTTTCTGAAACAACGCTTATCGCAGCCTTCGGCAGCTCCTACAAAGTCATCTACACGAATATTGCGTTCCGCGGCTCGACCGTTACGGCTGATACCCCACAATCGCCTTAGTCTCCAAAAAAGCCTCCAGCCCCCACTCAGCATATTCACGGCCATTCCCGGATTGCTTGTAACCGCCAAAAGGTGCGCCGGGGTTCCAGTCGGGATGGTTGATGTAGACACCACCCACTCGCACTTGCAGGGCAATGTCTCGTGCCCGTTGCAGGTTTGATGACTGCACGTAACCGGCCAGGCCAAATACGCTGTCATTGGCCAAAGCCACCGCGTGCTCATCATCGTCGTAGGCCTGAATCACCAGCACCGGTCCAAATATTTCTTCCCGGGCGATGGTCATGTCCGGTGTCACCCCGGCAAACACCGTAGGTTTCACGTAGTAACCACGTTCCAGACCTTCAGGCCGGCCCAAGCCGCCGCAGACCAATTGCGCACCTCCCGCAATGCCTATGGCAATCATCCGCTGAATAGCCTGGAACTGACGCTCACTGATCACCGGTCCCATCGTGGATTGCGGGTCGCTGGGGGCGCCGACCTGATGAGCCAGGGCGGCGCGACGAGCGAACTCTACCGCTCGGTCATGCAGCGCCGCAGGCACCAGCATCCGGGTCGGTGCGTTGCACGATTGTCCGCTGTTGCCAAAGCAGCCGTTCACGCCGGAGGTCACCGCTTTTTCCAGGTCGACATCGTCCAGCAGGATGTTGGCCGATTTGCCGCCTAACTCCTGATGGACCCGCTTCACGGTCGGTGCGGCCAGGCGAGCGACCTCGACGCCGGCCCGGGTGGAGCCGGTGAAGGACACCATGTCCACGTCGGGATGGGCAGCCAGCGCTGCGCCCACCGTAGGGCCGTCGCCATTGATCAGGTTGAATACACCGGCAGGCACCCCGGCGTCATGCATGACCTCGGCAAACAACACCGCGTTCAACGGCGCGATTTCACTGGGTTTGAGAACCATCGTGCAGCCCGCAGCCAATGCCGGGGCGACCTTGCAGACGACCTGATTGATGGGCCAGTTCCAGGGGGTTATCAACGCGACCACGCCGACAGGCTCAAGGTTGATCAGCGTATTGCCGGTGGTTTTCTGAAAATCAAACCTGTCCAGCGTGCGTAGCAGTTGCTGCAGGTGACGCTTGCCAATACCGGCTTGCCAGTCGTAAGCCAGCGCTTTGGGTGCGCCGACTTCTGCCATGATCGCTTCGGCAATTTCGTCGTAGCGCTGCATGAACACGTCCAGAATCTGCTCGATCAGTAGTCTTCTTTCGTCAGGCGAGGTGCGCGCGAATGACGGGAATGCGCGCCTCGCCGCTGATACGGCGGCATCAACGTCAGCCTGATTACCCATAGCGATCTTGCAGAAGGGCTGCTCTGTCGCCGGGTTGACGACCGCCAGTTGCGTGTCGCCCGCGGGTGTTACCCAGCGGCCATCGATATAAAACTTCAGTGCATTTTCCATAATCGGGGGCAGTCTCGTTGGGAGGAGGGAACGTGACGAAGGAAGTGCTGAGTGTGAGTGTCGGTCTCGGATCGCAATGGGCGTAGAAAGCACATTCAGTCGCTCGCAAGAATAAGCATCTATTTCTGCATCCGACAATTTACTAATAGTTGCTTCAGGCATAAGCTCAGGTCATGTCTAATCTTCGTCGAAAGCTTCCCAGTTCAAGTTCCCTGTTCGTCTTCGAGGCGGCCGCACGGTGTGGCAGCTTCACGCGAGCGGCGGATGAGCTGTGTGTCAGTCAGCCAGCGGTCAGTCGGATGTTGTCACGCCTGGAAGAACATCTCGGCGTGCAGCTTTTTGAACGCATGCGCGGTGGTGCGCGACTGACCGAAAGCGGCAGTATTCTGTACCGCAGGGTCCAGGAAGGTTTTAGTACGATCGAGTCGGCAATCAGCGAAATCGAGTCCCGTGCCACGGGTATCGAAACGGTTACGCTGTCAGTGTCAACGGCGTTCACCACCCACTGGTTGATGCCCCGCATGAGCCGCTTCAATCAACGTTTTCCCAGCGTGGACATGCGCTTTCAGTTGATGTCCGGCCGGATTGGCGGACCTTTGGTGGATGTCGATCTGGGAATGCGCTACCTCGACTCAGGCAGTCTGAAAGCCACGGATATGCTGGTCATACCTGAAATAATGCTGCCAGTCTGCAACCCGCAATACCTCAAACAGGTCGTGCACGGCACAGGTAAAAAACAGCCGCCGACGCTGATCTGCATGGACAACCAGGACCGTGATTGGGCGCAGGATTTCGGCTCGTCCGGCCGCTCCGAAAATGCGTTGATATTCTCCGATTATGCGGTGGTGGTGCAGGCCGCCTTGTTGGGTCAGGGTATGGCGCTGGGATGGCTGACGGTTGTTTCCAACAGCCTGGTCAAAGGCGAACTGGTACCGGCCGTCGAGCAGCTCAGGGTCACGTCGCGGCGTTGTTGCCTGGTCACTCCGGCGAGTCGTCCGGTGCGGCCAGTGGTGGAAAATATCCGCGACTGGATTATCGAAGAAATGCGCGCTGACCTTCTGCAAGTAGATGCGCTTTACCCACATTTAGGCCTGGCAACCCACTTGGAACCGGTTCGTTGAGATCAGGTGTGCCGCACACAGTAAAAAAACCGTAGGTTATGCTTCGAGGCCCGTACAAAACGGAATATTTCATGGGGAGAGCAGGCAGATAATGGGTTTACCCAGCTTGCTTTCCCTTATGAATTATCTTGCGGAGCGCCTTATGTCATTCAAGCAATTCAAAGCCCTGACGTTCGATGTCGTTGGCACCCTCATTGATTTCGAGGCAGGCATCCTTGCTCACGTGCGTGAAGTGGCGGGCGAAGCGGGTAAAGCCTGCAGTGACGACGACATTCTCAAAGCCTATCGCGAAGCACGTGCCCAGACCGACTCGGGCTGGTGGCCGGACGATCTGGAGCGCTGCTACCACGTCATTGCTTCGAAACTGGGGCTGCCGGACAACGATGAATACGCCAAAGGCCTGAGCCTGGCGGTCAAAAACTTCCCGGCGTTCCCTGATTCGGTTGAAGCACTGAAGCGTCTGCGCAAGCACTTCAAGCTGGTTGCCACGACGAACTCGCGCATCTGGGCGCTGGATTTCATGGCCAAGACGCTGGACGAGCCGTTCGACGTGCGCGTGACCGTGGACGACGTCCGTTTTGAAAAGCCTGACCCACAGTTCTTCGCCTATACCCGTGGCGTATTGGCTACCCAAGGCATCCTGTTCGAAAACATCCTGCACGTTGCGCAGAGTCAGTACCACGACATCGGTGTGGCAATGCGTCTGGGCTATCAAACCTGCTGGATCGAGCGTCGTTTCGCCCAGAAGGGTACCGGTGGCACGCTTGAGTCCGAGCGAGTAGAGCCGCATTACCATTTCACTTCGCTGGCGCAACTGGCCGACGCAGTCGAGAAAGAACTCGGCTGAGGGTGCCTTGAGCGGGTTTGACGATTCTGGCGCCCGGGCAATGCCGCGAGCGCCTTTGTTCTTTTTAGCCGGATGCTGGCCATGACTGTTCAGAGCTTGTGGGCGGCAACTGCCCAATCTTCTCCTGCACTGCAATCGCTTGAAGGCGATCGCCAGTGTGACGTGGTGATCATCGGTGCCGGTTACACCGGGCTGACTGCCGCGCACCATATTGCCCTGAGCGGCCGTGAGCCGTTGATCGTTGAAGCCAATACGCTCGCCTGGGGCGCCAGCGGGCGCAATGGCGGGGTGGTTTCACCCAAGTTCCGGGTTGGTTTTCCGACGCTGATGGAGCGTTTCGGTCGTGATACTGCCTTGCACATGTATCGCACCGGTTATGCGGCAGTGGACAGTCTGGTGGAGATGGTCGACAGCCTTGGCTTGTCAGGGGCGCAGCTGCACATGGGCGGGCATATCGCCGCCGCGCATAACGTTCATGCGTTAGGCGGGCTCGAGTCCACTGCAAACTGGATCAGACGGGAAACCGGTGGCACGTCTTCGCTGATGATCAGCGGCGAACAGGTTCGCGAGGCCACCGGATCGAAGATTTTCGCCGGTGGCTTGCTGACGCCGAAAGCAGGTGGCATTCACCCGCTCAACTACGCGCGTGGCATTGCAAAGAGCCTGACTGAGCGTGGGGTGAAGTTGTACATCAACAGCCCGGCCAACCAGGTGCGTCACGAGGCAGGCCGCGTCATTGTCATGACCCCTCAAGGGCGCGTCAGCGCGCGGCAGGTGATTTACGCCACCAATGGCTATTCCGATCAGACCCGGGCTACCGATACGTTGCATCGCCGATTGATCCCGTTTCGCAGCGCGATCATTGCGACTGAGCCGCTACCCGCTGATGTACTGGCGCAAATCATGCCGGGTGGTCAGGTATGTGGTGACACCAAACGGATGTTGCGCTGGTTCAGGGTCGTCGGTGACCGGCTGATCTTTGGCGGACGAGGTGCCTTTGGCAAGAACGATTCCGAGAGCGCCTTCCGTACCTTGCAGCGCAGCATGGGAGAGGTGTTTCCGGTACTGCGTGATCACCAGATTGATTTTCGCTGGTCCGGCCTGGTTGCCATGACGCTGGATTACCTGCCCCATGCCGGACAACTGGATGAGCGCAGTTTCTACGCGATCGGTTACAACGGCGGCGGGGTTGCCATGTCGACTTACATGGGCGGGCAACTGGCAAAGATGACGGCCGGAGAGAAGGTCGATCTGGGTCTGCTTTGCGGGGACAAATTCAACCCTATTCCCCTGCACGCATTCCGCGCACCCGGCGTGCGTCTGGCGGCGGGTTGGCAGCAATTACTGGATGTGATTGGCCGGTGATTATGGCGCTACGCTGGTTCGCGTAAAACATTGAACCTGTAGGAGCTGCCGAAGGCTGCGATGGCGGCGTATCAGAATGAATGCTTCGCAGCCTTCGGCAGCTCCTACAGAAAAAGCTTTCCGTTGAGTTTTGTGGCCAGGAGCAACCGAGTGTTGTGCGTGTCACACCGCTCTGACCAGACTCCGCAGCGGCACGGTGCTTTTTACCACCGGTGACTTGATCACGATGTAGCTGAAGTACTTCTCGATGCCGATATTCTTGTCCAGGATCGACTCCATCAATTCCTGGTAGTGCTGAATGCTGCTGCACAGAAAGCGCACCAGATAGTCGTAGCCGCCGCTGATCAAATGGCATTCGAGCACTTCATCGATGTTGCGGATGCTCGATTCAAACTTCACGAAGTCTCCACGCTTGTGGTCGGAGAGGGTGACTTCGGTGAAGACGGTGACCGAGTTGGCGAACTTGGCCAGATTGACGTGGGCTTCATAGCCGCTGATGTAGCCTGCCGACTCGAGGCGTTTAACCCTTTGCAGGCAAGGACTGGGAGACAGACCGACAGCTTCGGCGAGGCTGACGTTGGTCATTCGCCCGTCTTTCTGCAGTTGGACCAGGATGTTGATGTCGATACGATCGAGCTTCGTTGCTGCGTCCATGGTTCAGTCCTCGCAATTTCAAAATCCTGCCTGCACGCCTCAGGCATGCAGCGCTTTTTGATGCGCATGGACGAGGTCTGCCAGACTCGCGTACTCACAGCGATTGCCGTCCAGTGCCTGCGGTGAATGATTCCACGGCAGGCTGTGACCCCGTCGCAATGTACACACCGGGAAATCCACCCGCTCATTCCACGGGTCATCGGTTTCCGTACTGCGCACCGGTAACAGTTCTGATCGCTCCAGCTCCAGTTGGAGTAACGCAGTATTCAGACTCATGTGCCAATCAATGCTGCTGGGTTCGATAACAGCGTCGAACGTCACCGGCAAGCGGCTGATCAGCGAGCTCACATTGATGCCGTGAGGTGGGGCGATCAGTATCAAACGGTAGAACTTGCTCAGGTACTGCAATGCACCTGGAACGTCTTCAAATATGGGCCAATGGTCAGAGGAGCTACTGAAAGCAACACTCTGATCCCAGTCAGGAATCATATGCAATTGGTGAGCCAGACGTTGGTACAGCTGGCCGTGAAACGCGGTATGACTGCCGTCTGACCCACTGCTGATCAACTCGTCGGCGATACGTCGATAAGCTTCGAGCAACTGCTCGTCATCGGGCGCGGATCGGCTATGCACTGCCAGCGGTCGAAGTCCTTCAAGGATGCCCCGTTCTCGATCAACCAGTGTTCCAAAGGAAAATCCCAATGCCTTGTACTGGGTGACTTTCATTGTTCGCTCCTGAGCAACCACTGTCGGTTCCGTCTAGTTTCAAACCAAAGCCCGGCACTGGGTGAGCAGGCCGGGCAGGTCATGCAACGCAGGTGCTCAGCAGGCTGCCGCCAATGCGCGATCAAGCATCTGCAAGGCTTCCGCCACTTGCTCGGGGGTGGTCACCAGCGGCGCGAGGAAGCGCACCACGTTACGGTGTACACCGCACTTGATCACCAGCAGACCCGCGTTACGCGCTTCGTCGATGACTTTCTGCGCCAGCGCTGCATCCGGGCTTTGCTTGTTATCATCGGCAACCATTTCGATGGCTTGCATGAAGCCCAGTCCTCTGACATCACCAATGCGTGGGTAGCGGGCTTGCAGGGCCAGCAGACCGTCCCGCAACTGCGCGGACAGTTTCTCCCCCTGGCCCAGCAGATCCTGCTCTTCGAACAGGTCCAGCACCGCCAGCGCCGCAGCACAAGCGACTGCATTGCCGCCATATGTACCGCCCAGGCCACCGGGCGTCGGCGCATCCATGATCTCGGCCCGGCCTACTACAGCGGAGAGCGGCATTCCGCCTGCCAGGCTTTTTGCGACCGTAACCAGGTCAGGTTTGATGCCTGCGTGCTGGAAGCCGAACATGGTGCCAGTGCGGCCAAATCCAGCCTGAATTTCATCAAGAATCAGCACGATGCCGTGCTGAGTGCAGCGCGCACGCAAGGCTTGCAGGAATTCATTGGAGGCGGCGATGAAACCTCCGTCGCCCTGTACGGGCTCGATGAGGATCGCCGCCACGCGATCGGGTGCAACATCGGTGGCGAACAGCTCATCCAGTTCCGCCAGCGCATCGTCGCTGCTGATTCCGCGATACGGGTTCGGGTAAGTGGCGTGATAAATCTCGGCCGGGAAAGGCCCAAAGTTCTGTTTGTACGGCTGGCTCATGCCCGTCAGGGTTACGCCGAGCAGGGTTCGTCCATGGAAGCCGCCGCGAAAGGAAATCACCGCCGTACGATTGGTATGACCACGGGCGATCTTGATTGCGTTCTCTACGGCTTCAGCGCCGGAGGTGAACAGCACGCTCTTGTAGTGTTCATCGCCACCGATCAGCTTGTTCAGTCGCGCGGCGACCTGGATGTAGTTCTCGTAGGCCACGACCTGAAAGCTGGCATGGGAAATCTCGCCGACCTGGCGACGTACTGCATCAACCACGCGCGGGTGATTGTGTCCGACATTGAGTACGCCGATACCCCCGACGAAGTCCAGATAGCGCTTGCCATCCACATCCCACAGCTGCGCGCCCTCGGCACGTGCAGCGACAACCGGATGAGCCGTGATGATGCCGCGCGGGATGTGCTGCTCACGCAGAGCGAGCAGCCGTTGGTTTTCAGTCAGTGCAGAATTCATCTCAATCTCCGTGATCGCCAGAGTGGCAGGTGATGTGATCAGGATAAGCACTGGCCAGAATCACAAGCACTGTAGTTGCCCGGGCCAGCGCTGTGATCGACTGTTTTGGAGGGAGGTTGCGAAATAATTCGCTGTGGAGTGTTGCAGGCAAACTTGAGCGGTTTGTAAATCCTGTGGAAGCAGAGCTTGCTCCTGTCAAATAAATGCACTTACCTGACGCGGAGTGTTTTTTTACAGGAGCGCACGAGCACCGCGAGGCCGCGATGGCGGCCTGTCAGACAAATCGCTATCGCGGCCTCGCGTTGCTCGTGCGCTCCTACAGTTCTGGGTTGATTCGCACAGCGCTGTGTCAGGGACATTTGGGCAGCTCCCACATAAAAGCCCTGTGTCAAACCACTGCCCGCGGCACAACAATGGTGTCTTCCGGGTGCAGGCGCATGAGCAGCGGGGAGCCAATCGGCGGCAGGCTGAGGTTGCCTTCGTGATGGCTTGGCTGACGCAGGCTGACCGTCGGGCCGCCTTCCAGGTCGACGAACACCTTGAGGCTTTCCCCCTGAAAAACAATGTCCGAAACACGACCGCGCAGACGGTTCCATTCCGGGCCTGAGGTGTCGTTGTCGAGCAGCAGTTTTTCCGACTGCAATGCCAGAAACACATCGCCCGAAGGTGGAATAGCGCGGGTCGTACGCAGTGCCGTAGCGCCCAGGTTCAGGCCGCTGTCACTGCGTTGCAGCGGGATCAGGGTGCTTTCGCCAATGAAACTGGCGACGAAGTCATCGGAAGGATGATCGTGCAAACGACGTGGCGTATCCACCTGCACCAACTGGCCGCCACGCATGATCGCGATACGGTCACTCATGGTCAGCGCTTCACGCTGGTCATGGGTGACGTAAATCATCGTTGCACCCAAGCGTTTGTGCAGGGCTCGCAGCTCAATCTGCATGGTCTCGCGCAGTTGTTTATCGAGAGCGGAAAGCGGTTCGTCCATCAGGATCAGCTTGGGTTCAAAGACGATGGCCCGTGCCAGTGCTACCCGTTGCCGCTGACCGCCGGAAAGGGCCGCAATCGAACGGTTTTCGTAGCCGCTCAGTTCCACTGTCGCCAACGCTTGCTTCACGCGACCCAGGCTTTTGGCAGCGCTTTCCCCTCTGGCGCGCAGGGGGAACGCAACGTTTTCGCCCACTGTCATGTGTGGGAACAGCGCGTAATTCTGAAACACCACGCCGATTTCACGCTTATGGGGCGGCATCAACGTCACGTCGCGCTCGCCAAACAGAATGCTCCCGGAGCTGACGCGGATGAATCCACCGAGGATGCTCAGCAGCGTAGTTTTGCCTGAGCCGGAAGGGCCCAGCAAAGACATGAATTCTCCGGCCTCGACCTTCAGGTTCACATTGTTCAGCGCCTTTAGGCTGCCGTAATCCTTGCAGACCTGATTGACGCTGACCGACTCAAAACCTTCAGTGAAATTCATGAAGCATCCTCCTGTGCAGAGCGGGTGTCTGCATCCATCTGAACACAGCCGCTGACCGTGTTCGTGCCGTTTTGAGCCGCCGGGATAACAGGATCTGCTGCCCGGCGGTGTCTGTCTTTGAGGCCGGCTGTCAGTCCAGACCGCCGATGTGCCAGGCCTTCACTTCGAGGAATTCGTCGAGGCCGTACTTTGAGCCCTCACGGCCGGTGCCTGACTGCTTCATGCCGCCAAAAGGAGCGACTTCCATGGAAATGATCCCGGTATTCAACCCCACCATGCCGAACTCCAGCCGTTCACCCACACGCCAGGCGCGGCGCATGTCTTGAGTGAAGTAATACGCGCCCAGGCCATAGGGAGTAGCGTTGGCCAGCGCCAGCGCTTCGGCTTCGTCCTTGAAGCGGAACAGCGGGGCCACTGGACCGAACGTTTCTTCGCTGGCCAGCAGCATGTCGGCTTTGGCGTCACGCAGAACGGTAGGCTGGACATATAGCCCATCGCCCTGAGGCGTGCCGCCAATCACTACACTGGCACCTTTTTCCAGCGCGTCGCCAATGTGTCGGGCGACTTTGTCGACTGCCGCAGCATTGATCAGCGGACCAATCGTGACGCCGGTTTGCAGGCCATCGCCGACCTTCAATTCGGCGACGGCAGCGCTCAGGCGTTCGGCAAAACGCTCATAAATACCGTCCTGAACCAGAATGCGGTTGGCGCAAACGCAGGTTTGCCCAGCGTTGCGGAATTTGCTCTGCATGACCCCGGCAATGGCCAGATCCAGGTCCGCATCATCAAAGACGATAAACGGGGCGTTGCCACCCAGCTCCAGGCTCAAGCGTTTGATGGTGCTCGCGCACTGGCTCATCAATAGCTGGCCGACTTTGGTTGACCCTGTGAACGAGAGCTTGCGTATCGCCGGGTTGCTGGTCATTTCACCGCCAACTCCGGCTGGCAAGCCGGTCAGCACGTTGAATACGCCGGCCGGGATGCCCGCACGTTCTGCGAGTACCGCCAACGCCAGGGCTGACAGCGGGGTCATTTCCGACGGCTTGACCAGCACCGGGCAGCCTGCCGCCAGCGCCGGGGCGCACTTGCGGGTGATCATCGCGTTAGGGAAGTTCCACGGGGTGATGGCGGCCACGACGCCAATCGGTTGTTTGAGCACAATGATGCGTCGGTCGGCGACCGGCGAAGGGATGGTATCGCCGTAGATGCGCCGGGCTTCCTCTGCAAACCATTTAACGAAGCTGGCGCCGTAGGCAATTTCACCGCGCGACTCGGTCAGCGGTTTGCCTTGCTCGGCGGTCATGATCAGCGCCAGATCTTCCTGGTTGTCCATGATCAGCTTGAACCAGACTTCAAGAAAACGCGCGCGCTCGGCGGCCGGCACCTCGCGCCAAGACACGAAACGTGCCTCAGCAGCGGCGATGGCGCGACGGGTTTCCGCGGCTTGAAGGGCCGGAACCCGGGCGATCACGCTGCCGTCGGCGGGGTTGGTCACGTCCAGCGTCGCGCCGTCATCGGCATCAATCCACTCGCCATTGACGTAGGCGCGCTCGACGAGAAGGGAAGGGTCACGCAGGGTATTTTTCAACATGATCAAGGTGCCTTGAAGGTCCGAACGATGGACTCATTGTAAAAATGTCTGCCCAGCGGCCGATGCCGAGATAGCCACTGGAGCGGGTGCTAGATGCTGAATTTGCAGCGCTGGCGGCAGATGTTGCTATCCCGATATCCCTGTAGGAGCTGCCGAAGGCTGCGAAACGGTGTGTCAGACAAATTGCCTTCGCGGCCTTCGGCAGTTCCTACCGAGGTGGTGTTTTCAACTTGGTTTATTACGCCCCGCGATCACCACCAACAACAGTGAAGCCAGAATCAGGATCGAGCTGATGGCCGCAATCGTCGGGTCGATTTCATCGCGCAGTGCGGTGAACATGCGCTTGGTCAGGGTCTGGTTGTCGCCGCCGGAGATGAACAGCGCGACCACGGTTTCGTCCAGCGAGGTGATGAACGCAAACAGTGTGGCCGAGACCAGGCTTGGCTTGATCTGCGGCAGGGTCACGGCCATGAACGCCCGGAAGCGATTCATGCCCAGGCTGCGAGCGACCATTTCCTGAGACATGTCGAAGTTACGCAAACCTGCCAGCAGGGCGATGATCACGTAGGGCAGTGCCAGCATGATGTGCGCCAGAATCAGCCCGGTCATGGTGCTGATCAGGCCCACTCTGGCGTACACAAAAAACACCCCGGCGGCGATGAGGATGATTGGCACCATCATCGGCAGCAGCAGAATGATTTGCAGGGTGCGCACCACCTTCAGGCTGGAGCTGTTGATCGCGTAAGCCGCAGCCATGCCGATGGGCAGGCTGACCAGCGTGGTAACAGCGGCGGTGATCAGGCTGACCCGTGCCGCCGACATCCATTCAGCGCTCTGGAAGAACGCCGCATACCAGCGCAGCGACCATTCCTTGGGCGGGAATTGCAGGAAGCGCGCTTCGGAGAACGACATCGGCACCACGATCAGTACCGGCAGAATCAGGTACAACAGAATCGCTGCCACCAGCACCGTGAACAGCGCGTGGGAAAGTCGGATATGACGCAGATAGGCGACCAGTTTCATTTAGCGCGCTCCCAGAATGCGTTCGATAGGGATGAACTTGTTGATCCCCCAGAAAATCAGGAACACCACCAGCAGTAACACCAGGCCTACCGCGCTCGCGGCGCCCCAGGCGTGATACAGCTCAACGTTGCGTTGCACCAGCATCGATACCAGGATCGTGCGACCACCACCGAGCAGCTCGGGCGTAATGAAGAAACCCAGGCAGATGACGAAAACCAGAATCGAACCGGCCATGATTCCCGGTGCCGCCATCGGCAAGAACACTCGGCGGAAAGTGTAAAAAGGCTTGGCCCCGAGGCTTTCCGAGGCTTGCATCAGGTCCTGCGGAATTTTTTTCATCACTGAATACAGCGGCAGAACCATGAACGGCAGCATCACATGCAGCGTGCCAATGACCGTGCCCGTGGTGTTGTGCATCAGGTTCAACGGCTGATCGATGATCCCCATGTCGATCAACGTCTGGTTGACCAGCCCGCGGCGTTGCAGCAACACCAGCCAGGCGTAGGAACGTACCAGCACGCTGGTCCAGAACGGGATGATTACGCAGATCAGAATCAGATTGGCCCAGAAGCCGTGCAGGCGTGACGCGGCATAAGCAATAGGGAAGCCGAGGAAGACCGACAGTACAGTGACGATGAGGCTGATCTTGAAGGTCAGGACGAACGTGTCCCAATAGATCCGCTCTTCAAAAATACGCAGGTAGTTGGCGAGGGAGAAGCCTTCTTCAGTCTGCACCGACTGAAAGGCCAGCCAGCACATCGGCAGGATCAACAGCACTATCACCATGAACAGCGCCGGGGTGAGCAACAACATCATTGAGGTGTGTTCCTTGCGCTCTTCACGGGCAAGGGCATCGCTGTTGGTAAGCGGCGGTTGTTGCTGATTGTCGGATTCAGGCAGGGATTTGGCGAGATAAGCATTGGACATGTCTTTCTCCCGTCACTTGTTCTGGCTGAAGCGCTGGAAGGCGCCGTGCTTGAGTGTTGGCATGTGAACGACTCCCGAAAGATGGGGCAGATGCTTAAAACGAGTGTCTTTCTGTTCCGGTCGCTCTGCGGGACCGTGCAGTTTCCAATGTACCCAGATGTCGGCAAATGAAGCCGCTGAAATGCGCTGCGCGAGAGTGCTTTATTGCGTAATGAGGCGTGCGGACGGCATGTCCTGCGTTGAGGTGTCTGGAAGAAAGGATCGTCACTGTAGGAGCGCACGAGCACCGCGAGGCCGCGATAGCGGTGCGTCAGGCGGGACGCTATCGCTGCCTCGCGGTGCTCGTGTGCTCCTACAGGTTGTGGTGGTCAGTGATTACTTCTTCTGCACAAACGACAACCAGCGTTCTTCTGCCTTGATGCCCTCGGCAGACGCCCACCATTTGGCCGACAGTAATGCCTGACGGGAGATGTTTTCAGGTGAGGAGGGCAGCTTGGCAGCACGTTCTGCCGGGATGGTGCCGGTCTCGAAGGCTTTCGGGTTGAGCGGGCCGTAATCAATGATCATCGGCAGTGCTGCCTGTAGTTTCGCGTCGATGGCTTCGTTGACGAACTTCATTGCCGCCGCTTTGTGCGGTGTGCCCTTGAGGACGCAGAGGGAGTTGGTTTCCAGAATGCCCTGATTGTAATCGAAGGCCACTGGCGCGCCGTCGGCCTGAACAGCCGTGATACGACCGTTCCACGCTTGAATCATGTCCACTTCGCCATCGCTGATCAGTTGTGCCGACTGACCGCCCGACGTCCACCAGGTGGAAATGTGCGGTTTTATCTCTTCGAGTTTCTTGAAGGCGCGCTCGACGTCCAGTGGGTACAACTTGTCGGGTGCGACGCCGTCGGCCAGCAGGGCTACTTCCAGGGTCGGGCGCGGCAAATTACGCAATGAACGCTGGCCCGGGAATTTCTTCGTGTCCCAGAAATCCGCCCAGGTTTTGGGTGCCTTGTCGCCCTTGAAGGCGTCGGTGCGATAAGCCAGCACCGTGGAGTAGCTGATGTAGCCCACGCTGTACTCATCTTTGAGATCCGCCGGTAATTGCGCTGCGTTGGGGATCAGCGCCGGGTCAAGCTTTTCGAACAGGCCTTCCTGCTGACCGCGCACGCAGTCGCCCGTCGGGAGATCCACTACGTCCCAGGTAACCTTGCCGCTTTCGACCTGAGTCTTGATGATTGGGTAGGCTTTGGGCGAACTGTCCTGCTTGAGCGTCAGGCCAAGTTTTTTGGCCGCCGGTTCCAGGATCGCCTTGCTCTGCGCCTCCTGATAGGCACCGCCCTGAGACACAAACGTGATGTCTTCAGCGAACGCCATATTGGCGCAGCCGGTGAGAATGGCCAGGCTCGCCAGTTTGAAGGTGCGGATACTGGATGCTGTCATGTAAAGGGCTCCCGATAGTTGGCAGATGTCATAAGCGAGCTGGAAATTTTTGTTGTCGGTCGCTCTGCGGGACCATGCCTTTAATTTACTGGCATGCCGGGAAATGAAGCGGGCACAAATGCGTGGCACAAAAGTGCTTTATTGCGAAAAAGGCAGGAGGGACGGCATGTCATGCGTTGCGCAGAGGTAGAGCCTGATCCTGTCGGAGCTCACCGAGGTTACGAGGCCAGCGATAGCGGTTTGTCAGACACACCGCTATCGCTGGCCTCGTAACCTCGGTGAGCTCCGACAGGTCCAACAGATTCAGAGTTGTATGTCAGCCTGCAGCTTTAAGCACCGACACCGGGTAAATCGCCGTAAACGCCCCGTCGTCGACACTGATCGCCCGGCAATCCACGCCGTAAACGTGGGCAAGGTTTTCCGGAGTCAATGTGTTGCGCGTCGGGCCGCTGCAGTGCACGTGGCCGTGATGCAGCATCAGCGTGTCGTCGGCATAACGGCTGGCCAGATTCATGTCGTGGAAGATCGCCAGCGTGACGATGTTTTCCTTGCGGGTATAAGCGCTGACCGCATCAAGAATCTGCAATTGATTGGCCAGATCCAGTGCCGAAGTCGGCTCGTCGAGCAACAACAGGCGCGGGCTGCGCACCAGTGCCAGTGCCAGGGAAATCATCTGTCGCTCACCACCGGATAACTGCCCCGGCTGACATTCGGCAAAACGCTGCAAACCGAGCAGTTCGAGCATTTCACTGGCCTTGCGCTGGGCATCCTTGCCGGTTGCCCAACCGCGTGCGCTGCCGTGCTGAGCGAGCAACAGCAGTTCGTAGGTGGACAGTCTCACGTCCAGGTGCGCCAGATCCTGAGCGACATAGCCGATCAATTTAGCCCGGATCGCGGGAGATGAACTCAGCAGGTCGATGCCGTCGATGGTGGCTGAACCGTGAGCCTTGGTCAGCCCGCACAGGCCTTTCATGAACGTTGATTTGCCGGCGCCGTTGGCACCCAGCAGTGCCAGCGTACGACCTGCTTCGGCTTTTACGGCGAGCCCGTCGAGGATGGTCCTGCCGTGGATCGTGACGCGGTAGTCAGCAGTAGCGAAGCTCATCGGGATGTCAGTCTCCGGTCGCGCAGGATAAGAATGATGAAGAACGGCAAACCGATGAGCGAGGTCACCATACCGATGGGCAGCACGGCGCCCGGCACGATCAACTTGCTGGCCAGCGAGGCGAGGGTGACGAAGATGATCCCGCAGGCAATCGTCACGCCGATGGTGAAGCGTTGATCTTCACCCACCAGCAGGCGAGCAACATGAGGCGCTACCAGACCGACAAAGCCGATGATGCCGACCACCGACGTCACAGCACCAGCGAGCAAGGCCGCCAGCATCAGCATCACGGTGCGTATACGGCGTACCGGAATGCCGAACACCACCGCCTGTTCGCCGAAGCTGCGCAATGCCGTCAGTGCCCAGGCTTGAACCAGCACCACGGGAATCGCAATCGCCGCGATGATCGCGCACAGCGTGACCTTGTTCCAGGTCGCATGCAGCAGCGAACCCATCAGCCAGAACACAATGCTTTGCAACTGGTCGACACTGGCCACGTATTGCACCAGACCCAGCAGCGAGCTGAACACGAAGTGCACGGCGATGCCCAGCAGGGTGATCGCTTGCAAGCCGACATGGCCGCGGGTCAGCAGCAGAATGATGCCCACCGTCAGCAGAGAAAACAGAAAGGCATTGCCCGTCACCAGCAGGTCTGCACCAAACCCCGGCAAGGCATTGCCCAGGGAAAAGTTGAATGCCAACGCCAGTGAAGCGCCAAACCCTGCTGCCGAGGAAATCCCCAGCGTGAAAGGTTCGGCCAGCGGATTATCGAGTACCGTCTGCATCATCAACCCGGCCAGCGCCAGACAGGTGCCCGCGAGCACCGCCATCAGCGTCATGGGCATGCGCAGCTCCCACAGGATGACTCGCGTGCTGGCGTCGACACTGTCGGGCTGCAACAGCCCGCTCATGGCCTGGCCAAACGTTAGTGTCCCCGAGCCGACGATCAGGTCGGCAATGAAAGCCACCACCGCGATCACCAGCAGGCTGATCAGCAAGACCGTGCGTTTCCATACGGTGTGGGTGTAGCGAGTCTGATAGCTGCTGGCGTCAGATGAAGCGTTACCGATAGAGGTCGTCATGGTTGCGGGTCATTTACCGGTCGCTGGTGCAGGCGCGTACAGAATCGCAGGTACTGCCTTGATACCGGTCAGGGCGAACAGCGCCTTGAGGCTGGCATCGGCGTCGAGCTGTTTGGCGCTGTCCGGGTAGAAAGCCTGACTCAGGTTTTCTACCGCCAGAATGTTCCAGCTGCTGGCGTAAAACTGGTGGTAAACGCCGTAGACGCGACCGTTCTGGCTGGCCTTGAGCTGAGCAAAACCAGGGCGTTGCTCCAGCAGCTTCAACTGGCGCTGGATGGCGTCAAGCTTGACACTTTCACCGAAGCCAAATGGTGGCGAAACCGAGGTGTTGCCCGGGAACTGGGTGCCGGTCATGACATACACGTCAGGTTGCTTGCCCAGTACGGTTTCCAGCGTGACATCGCCAGTTGCGCCCGGCAGCAGTTGCGAACCCAGGTTCACCCCGCCGGCAGCCTGTACCAGCTTGCCCCAGTACACATCGCCATGGGTGAAGCAGCAGGCGGATGCGCCGCCCTGGCCCGCTTTGGCTTCAACGAACACCAAAGGCTTTTTGTTGTGCTCTTTGGTAATGGCTTCAACTTTTGCCAGTCGGGATTTGTAGAAATCGATATAGGCTTTGGCTTCTTCTTCGCGGTTCAGTACCTGACCGAGCAAGGTCACAGTCTTCTGGCTGTTGACCACCGGCTCCAGGTCGCTGTCGACGAACAGGACGGGAATCTTCAGTGCGGCCAGCTTCTGCGCTACGCCTGCGTTTTCCAGCGAAGCACGGGCGCGGGTCTGGAACACCAGCAGGTCCGGGCGGGCTGCGACGACTGCTTCAAGGTTGAGATCACCGTCGTCACCGAACTTCATGTCGGTGGCCTGATTGGCGGTTTTCGGCCACTGGTTCTCGAAGACTCTCCAGGTGTTGGGATCGGAGCGCTTGATGATGTTGTTCCACGCAACGATACGCTGGAACGGATCGGCGCGGTCCAGCAGGGCGAGGGTGAACAGGTCACGACCGTCCTGCAGAACGATGCGTTTGGGTTCGGCGGGGATTTCAACCTGACGGTTGGCGACGTCGGTGACAGTGACTGGATAGGTGGTTGCGAAGGCCAGGGTCTGACCGGCTAGCAGCAGGCTTACACCGGCTGCGAGATGTTTGAACAGGCGCATTGAATTACCCATACCGAGAGGTGAGGACGAATCGGCCGCAGGCAGCACGACATATCCGCCGTAAAAAAGTGCGCACAGGGTAACGGAATTGTTCTCATTCGTCAGGTTTTAGCATTCACACATGGGCAATGTGCTTCTGCCATGGGCGGGGATCTGATTGTGGAAGCTGAGCTTGGCCTGTGGATTGAATTGCATTTTCTGTAGGAGCTGCCGAAGGCTGCGAAGCATTTCTCCTGATACGCCGCGATCGCAGCCTTCGGCAGCTCCTACAACATCAATACCTGGATTTCAGGCAATTTGGTTAGCCTGCAGCCCTTCAATCACTCCGCCAACAAAACAGCCGCATCAAAGCCCATACGCAGGTTGCCCCAATGGCGACCGTCGAAGAAGAACGGCACATCGATCTCGGTCATGATTTCACCGGTGTCGCGCAGGTAAGTCTGGAGCAGGAAACGCTGCGTGTTGCCCGCCGCACGCAGGCCGATCGGGTCGGAGAACATGCGTTTGTTGCGGCACACCGGCAGGTCGATCGCGCGGTCGCCGGTGGGTTGTTTCGATACCCAGCTGTTGTTCACCGGGCAATAGCCTTTGCTGTCGACGATAAACGACACCTTGCCGCCTTTTGTGCCCTTGGTCAGCTTGTCGCATTCTTCCTGGCAGATCTGGGCGAAGCGTTCGGTGTAGCTGGTCAGGTACTGTTTGGGATCGGTGCCGGGGATCAGTTTGTAATTTTGATCGAACAGATTCAGTCCGCTGCGGTGCAGTTCGGCGAGCCGCTCCTGCAGAATGTCGCGGCACTGGCTGGCGCGGGTAATGGCTGCGTCCAGCGCGCCATGCCCCAGGACAAACTTGCCAAGCATGGTTTGCACGCGCTCGGCGACTCCTGAGAGGTCGCGGGTCGCAGTTGCCGAATGCTGCATGCGCTGATCGATGGACTGGCTGTCGGCATAAATCTGGGTGACCCGATCATTGATGCCATTGTTGCTTTCAGCGAACTGCAGGATGTGTTCGGCAATGTCGGCGAGCTTGCCATTGGTGGACTCAAAGTCGCCGATCATGCTTTCGAAGTGGCCGGAAGCGCGCTCGACGACTTTTTGCGTTTCACGTGCGCTGTGGCTGATTTGCGTGGTCTGCTCGTGAGTAGAGCTGACTTCCCTGAGCATTGCATCGATGTTTTGTGAAATGTCGTCGGTGGCTTTGCTGACGTTCTGCGCCAGCGTGCGGACTTCATCAGCCACCACCGCGAAGCCTCGGCCGCTTTCCCCGGCGCGAGCCGCTTCGATGGCAGCATTGAGCGCCAGCAGGTTGGTTTGCGAGGAAATCTGCTGGATCAGACCCACGATGGATTTGATGCTCGACGAGCGCTGATTGAGCGCCGAGACCAGCGTGCCGAATTCGTTGAGGCTGGAGGAGATTTCGCTGATGTTGCCGGTTACTTCCAGAAGCTCGGCATAGGAGTCGCGTGCCATGCTCAGGTTTTGCGCGGTGGTGCTGGAAATGCCTTGGGTTTGCTGGGAAACCTCTTGAATGTTACCCACGGCCATATTGCTCTGGTCCATCACTTCCTTGGCGAAGCGTGCCTGATGGGTGGCGCTGTCGCTGGAGTCGCTGATGTTCTTCAGGGAGCGTGCCGATTCAACAGCGATGTGCACGGTCAGGGCTTGTACGTTGCTGATGATTTCCCGCTGCTTACCCAGAAACCGGTTGCAGGTGCTGGCCAGCACGCGGATCTCGTCGTGGGTCAGTAATGGCAAGTCTTTGGACAGGTCGCCTTCACCATTGGCAATCTCCGCCAGGGCGTTGGTCATGTGCGTAACCGGGCGAACGATCAGATGGCGAAAATACCAGACCAGAAAGCTGACCATGAACAGCGTAAACAGCGTGCTGAACAAAATGGCGTTGCTAAGCCCGTTCAGGCTGCCTTCAATCTGGCCGAGCAGGGCTGCATCCAGTTGTGCACCACGCAATTGCTGAACGATGTCGGCACGAATGCTCAAGGCGATCCAGTACAGCAACGCACTGACGGCAACCAGCAGAAAAAGGCTGGAGAGCTTTTTAGTCAGCGAATCGAAAAACTGCATTTCGATGGACTCATACAATGCCTTGAACATCCGCATGCCGCTGCTCCTAGAGGTATTTATTTATTCTTTGATAGGTAATCGTCGACCGCAGACGGCAAAGCTTTAACCGGACCTGTCGCCCCATACTGCAAACAGGCCCGATCACGCACATTCATCGGTCTAATCGATGTTCTTATATCTGCACTGTAATCTTGCTTGCTACACGGTTACGGCCTGATGCCTTTGCGTAGTACAGCTGTTGATCAGCGCGTTTTATCAGTGCAGTTGTATTGGCATCTGCGGAGTCGGCCAGGCCAATACCGATGCTCACGGTCACTTGCCCAACCAGATCAAAGGTCGCATCGGCAACGGCTTTGCGAATCCGCTCGGCCACAACTTCCGGGCTTTCCGCGCCTTCTGGCTCCAGCAACAGAACGGCGAACTCTTCACCGCCATAGCGAGCCACAAAGTCAGTGGCGCGGATGTTTTCCTGAATCAACTGAGCCAGTTGGTGCAGCACGTCGTCGCCGGTGGCATGGCCGTAGGTGTCGTTGACGTGTTTGAAGTGGTCAGCATCAATGAACAGCAGGGCGAAGGGGCGACCGGAACGCTCAAACAGCTGATTGCATTCGGCGAGCTTTTCATCGAAGCGGCGGCGGTTGTAGACCCCGGTCAAAGCGTCATGGGTCGCCATTTTCAACAGGTCGGCATTGGCTTGGGTTAGGGCGGCGGTCCGCTGCTCGACAGTCGCTTCAAGGGACGCATTGGTGTCCTGCAGTTCGCGTTCCTTGTCCAGCAACGACTCGGTCATGCTCTGGATGGACTGGCCTAGCTGGGCGATCTCCCGTACCGAATGCACCTGTGGAAAGTCGGCGCCGGGCTGTTTTGCTTGAACCTGTTTAGCGGCCTTGGCCAGTTGCTCAATGGGGCGGCTCATGTACTGCGCCAGGTAATAAGCCACCACACCAAATGCCAGCGCTGCGGCGACCCCCAGTATCAACAGCTTATAAAGCAGAATCCGCGCGGGCTGTAGCGCCGTCTCAAGAGGCTGGCGAACCACGATGTACCAGGACAGTTTGGCTGACTGAGGCGTCGGCACCTTCAATATGCTGGACAGGTAGTCAGCGTCTTCTGACCATTCTGGTGCGTCAGCGGCTTTCTGATTAGGGGAGGGTTGCTGTGCGGCGAGCAGTTCGGGGCGCATTTGCCCGACCATCTGTTGTGGATACAGCACCGCACCATCGCCATTGATGATCATGACCTCAAGGTCAGCAGTCACGCCTTCACGCAGAATGGCCGACTCGACAATCCGGGTCATCCAGTTCCAGTGCACATGGGCGCTCAACACCCCGACCACCGTACCGTTGGCAGTGCGTATCGGTGCTGCAAAGTCGATAAAGCGCAGCAGTTCACCACTGGCATTGGCAGGCAGGAGTTTGGCCAGCAACACCGCTTCGTGCGGGTCGCCGGTGTACGGTCCCTGTAGTCCGGCTTTGAACCAGGGACGCTCCAGCACGGATTGATTGACCAGCAGTCCTTGCACCGCCTGGCGTACTTTGCCCTGGGTGTCAGCGACACCCATCCAGGCGTACTCGGAGTGAGACTGGGTGCGCAGCTCCATCGAGGGCAAGATATCCGGGTCATCCAGGTTGCCGCGCACCAGATGTGGTTCGCGGCTGAGCAGGAATATCTCCAGTTGACGCTCGCGCAACTGGGTTCCCAGCATTGTGGAGGCTGACTTGGCGGTGCTCAGCAGCGCGTTGCCACTGGCCTGTTTGATTTGTTCGGTAGCGATATGCCCGACATAGAAACCCACGCTCAGCAGGGCGAGCAGCGACAGTCCGGCGAACCAGAGTGTCAGGTGGCTGCGCAGGCTGGCTATAATCATGGGTGATATCTGGCTATATGGAATCACGGCATGTTATTCCCAAGTCGGATCAGCCGCTAGTAGCGCGTGAACAACGTGCCAGTCATTTATGGCAACACTAGAGAGTGTTGCTCTCCAGGTATTCCTGTAACCGATGCTGGAAATGCTTGATCGCCAAGGTATTCGCCAGAAAAGCTTCTACCGTGGTAACCGCCCAGCGCTGGCCTTCATTACCGAAGCTGATGTTGGCGAAAGTTGCGGGCGGAACCCGTGCCACGAAGAACCAGGTATCGAGGCCGCCCATCCCCTGGCCCGGATACACTCGGGTCCAGACAACAGTGTCGGGGCTGATGGTCAACCCAAACTCTTCCCAGGTCTCGCGTAAAGCGCACTCCAGCGGCGTCTCTTTTCCCTCGCGGCCTCCGCCAGGAAGGTCCCATAAACCGGGCCACGGAATAGAAGGTTTGTCATCGCGCAGATAGCTCAGCAGCATGCCTTCGCAAAGAAGCGCGATCTTGGCGCCTGAAAACGGAGCAACGCTGGGCATGTCTGTTACCTGTCGCAGAAGAGGGATAGGACCGTATTGCTCGGGTCGAGTTGAAAAAATAATCGATAATCGCACGCTTTTGAATTGCCGAAATGGTTCTGCCAATGAAGGTTTATTGATGTTTTTCGACGAAATTATCCTTCATTAGGTTCAATTTCGGAGGATATAAGCGGTTTTAGATGCCAGAGACCCAGGTTTGGCGGCAAATAATCGGTGCTATTGGATATTGACCGAATTAACCAGTTAGTACATTTTCCATGTCATAAACCTTGGCCAGCAGTGCCTCGGAACAATAAAAACAATGGAGACACCCCCATGCGGCCGCAATTGCACGTTCTCGATTCCTTCCCCTGTGCCCGACCAATGACCCGGCAAATTATGCCGAGCGGCATTTGCATGCGCGCGCGTCACTGCGATTCGGACCAGTAAGGGCCAAGTCAGATTAGTCGAGCCGGATTTTGGGTCTCTGCGAGGCAACAATAATGAAAAGAATAGTCGGCCTGTATTTCAAGCTGCTGAAGTTACTGATCGTGCTGTGCATGATTGCCATGCTCGTCCTGGTGTTCGGCAATGTGGTGCTGCGCTACGCCTTCAACTCGGGTATCAGCGTGTCGGAAGAGCTGTCGCGCTGGCTGTTTGTCTGGATGATCTTCCTCGGTTCATTAGTGGCGCTCAAAGAGCGCGCGCACATGGGTTTCGACAGCCTTGTGCGGCGCTTGCCGGCGGGCGGCAAACGGTTCTGTCTGGTGGTCGGCCATGTGCTGATGCTCTACATCTGCTGGTTGGTATTCAGTGGCAGTTGGCAACAAGCGGTCATCAACCTGGACGTGGTCGCGCCTGCATCGGGTCTGTCCATGGCGCTGTTCTACGCTGCGGGGCTGGTGTTTGGTGCCAGTGCTGCGGCGATTCTTCTTTATGAGTTGTATCTGGTGCTGACCGGCAAACTGGCGGATGACGAGTTGGTCATGGTCACCGATAGCGACGCCGCGGAAGAAATCAAACATATCCAGAATCAGCAATCGACCACCGGGAGAACTCATCCATGACGCTGGTTATCTTTCTAGGTTCGTTGATTGGCACCATGGCGCTGGGCATTCCAATCGCGTTCGCCTTGCTGCTGGTCAGCGTTGCATTGATGGTGCAACTCGATCTGTTTGACGCGCAAATCATCGCGCAGAACCTGCTCAACGGCGCTGACAGCTTTCCGTTGATGGCGGTGCCGTTCTTTATGCTGGCCGGCGAAATCATGAACGCTGGCGGTCTGTCCAAACGCATCGTCAACATCGCCATGGCGTTGGTGGGGCACAAGCGCGGTGGTCTGGGGTATGTGGCCATTCTGGCGTCCTGTCTGCTGGCTTCGCTGTCGGGTTCTGCGGTGGCCGACGCCGCCGCGCTTGCGGCGTTGCTGGTGCCGATGATGGTTCGCGCCGGGCATAACCGGGCTCACTCGGCGGGCCTGATTGCGGCGGGCGGGATTATCGCGCCGGTGATTCCGCCGAGCATCGGCTTTATCGTCTTTGGTGTCGCGTCGGGTGTGTCGATCTCCAAACTGTTCCTGGCCGGGATCGTGCCCGGGCTGATGCTCGGTGCATCGCTGGCAGTGGCCTGGTGGTTCGTTTCCCGCAAGGAAAATATCGAGCCGCCGCCCAAGCAGAGCGCCAGGCAAATCATGCGCGCGTTGATCGAAGGCCTCTGGGCGCTCGGCTTGCCGCTGATCATTGTCTTCGGCCTGAAGTTCGGCATTTTTACGCCGACCGAGGCGGCGGTGGTTGCTGCGGTGTACTCGCTTTTTGTCGCGTTGTTCATCTACAAGGAACTGAAGATCAACCAGCTGTACGACCTGATTCTTTCATCGGCGAAAACCACGTCAGTGGTTATGCTGCTCGTCGCTGCGGCTATGGTCTCGGGGTGGCTGGTAACCATTGCTGAGCTGCCCGACCAACTGGCTGGCGTGCTTGAGCCATTCATGGACAACCAGACGATACTGCTGGTGGTCATCATGCTGCTGGTGATTCTGGTCGGTACGGCCATGGACATGACCCCGACTATTTTGCTGCTGACGCCAGTGCTGATGCCCGCTGTGGTCATGGCCGGTATCGATCCGGTGTATTTCGGCGTGCTGTTCATGATCAATTGCGCCATCGGCCTGATTACCCCGCCCGTAGGCACGGTGCTGAATGTGGTGTGCGGCGTTTCCAAAATCAGCATGGATGAAATCATCCGTGGCGTCTGGCCGTTCATGCTGGCCCAGTTTGTTGTGCTGTTTCTGCTGGTGTTGTTCCCTTCGCTGGTGCTTGTACCGCTGAAGTTTTTCACCGGCTGACGTCGGTGGGCATTTACGTAACTCGACTTCTAAAAACAATATGGAGAGTGACATGCAAAAACTGATGAAAACCCTGCTGGCAGGCGCCTGCGCCACGGGCCTCTTACTGGGCAGCATGGCCAGCCACGCGGCCGAGATTCGTGAACGGACCCTGCGTTTCGCATTCCAGAACGTGCAGGAACATCCTCAGGGGCAGGGGGCTCAGAAGTTCGCCGACCTGCTGGCCGAGAGCAGCGGCGGCAAGATCAAGGTCAAATTGTTTCCGGGCGGCACGTTGGGCGGTGACGTCGTGACAGTCTCGGCGTTGCAAGGCGGAACGCTGGATCTGACCGTGCTCAACTCCGGCATCCTCGCGGCTCAAGCGCCTGACTTCGCCATGCTGGACTTCCCGTTCCTGTTCAATAACGTCGAAGAGGCACACGCCGTTATCGATGGTCCCGTCGGGCAAAAGCTTGCCGCACAACTGGACAGCAAAGGGCTGGTCAGTCTCGGTTACTGGGACCTGGGGTTCCGTAACGTGACCAACAGCAAGCACCCGATCAACAAGCTGGAAGACATGCAGGGCCTCAAGATCCGCGTGATTCAGTCGCCGATCTATCTGGACACCTTCAATGCGCTGGGCGCCAACCCGGTGGCCATGGCGTTTCCGGAGGTCTACACCGGCCTGGAGCAGGGCGTTATCGACGGTCAGGAAAATCCGCTGACGGTAATCCAGGGCAGCAAGTTTTATGAGGTGCAAAAGTACATCTCAACCACCGGCCACATCTTCAATCCGCAATCTTTCATCATTGGCCAGAAAACCTGGAACAAGCTCAATGATGATGAGAAAAAACTGGTTAAAGACGCCGCGGTTAAGGCCCAGCAGTACCAGCGTGAAGTGACCGCGAGCAGCATGGACAAGGCGCGTGGCTATCTGGAACAGCAGAAAAACGTTGCTGTGAACGATATCTCTGCCGAAGAGAAAGACCGTTTCCGCGAGCGCGTTCAGCCGGTCATCAAAAAGTACTCGGAAAAACTCGATGGCAGTCTGGTGAAATTGATGTACGACGAAATCGCCAAGGTGCGTGCCAAGCAGTAAGTCTTGTTCCGATGGGTCATAAGTTCGCCGTGCTACTCATGACCCACGGCTAGCGCTATCAACAACGCCGTCACGAGATTCCCGTGACGGCTATTAATCGCTTTCCATTGCTGATGCGGGCCTCTACGGCCGCGCATGGCGCTGCTCGTCCAACTGAAAGTGGGGAACAAAAATGGCTAAATTAAATACCCTTGCAGCGAATGTTCTTGGCTTCACCACGACGGCGCTGGGCCTGTCACTTATTGCGCCGGGGGCTGCCTTGGCCGCCGGTTTTGTCGAGGATGCCAAGGTCAACCTTGGGCTGCGCAACTTCTACATCAATCGCAACTTTGTTGACCCCAGCAACCCGCAGAGCAAGGCGGAGGAGTGGACCCAGAGCTTCATTCTCGATGCCAAGTCCGGCTTTACTCAGGGGGTGGTGGGTTTTGGCGTTGATGTACTGGGCATGTGGTCGGTCAAGCTCGACGGCGGTGGCGGTACTTACGGCACTGCGCTGTTGCCTCGTCACACCGACGGCCGTCCGGCAGATGACTTCGGACGCCTGGCGGTGGCGGGTAAAGTGCGAGTCTCCAGGACCGAGTTGAAAGTCGGCGAATGGATGCCAGTATTGCCGATCTTGCGCTCGGATGACGGACGCTCACTGCCGCAGACCTTTCAGGGCGCGCAAGTTACCTCCAATGAGATCGATGGCCTGACCCTTTACGGCGGCCAGTTTCAGGGCAATAGCCCGCGTAACGACGCCAGCATGGAAGACATGAACTTCGCTGGCGGTGTCTCTGACCGCTTCAACTTCGTCGGCGGCGAGTACAAGTTCAACCAGAACCGCACGATGGTGGGGTTGTGGGGCGCGGAACTGAAAGACGTTTATAACCAGCAATACCTGCAGTTGTTACACAGCCAGCCGCTGGGCGACTGGACGCTGGGTGCGAATCTGGGCTTCTTCAAAGGCGGGGAGGACGGTCGGGAGCTGGCGGGTAATCTGGACAACAAGACGTACTCCGGCTTGTTCTCTGCCAAGTATGGCGCGCATGTGTTTTACGTCGGTTTGCAGAAAGTCAGTGGCGACACCTGGATGCGGGTCAACGGCACCAGTGGCGGCACCCTGGCTAACGACAGCTACAACGCCAGCTTTGACAATGCCGAGGAACGCTCATGGCAGGTACGCCACGATTATGACTTCGCCGCACTGGGCATACCCGGCCTGACCCTGATGAACCGCTACATCAGTGGCGACAATGTCAGAACCTCAGCCACCAACGACGGCAAGGAGTGGGCACGCGAATCTGAGCTGGCCTACACCATTCAGAGTGGCGTCCTGAAAAAACTCAACGTGAAGTGGCGCAACTCCACCATGCGGCGGGACTTCAGCAACAACGAGTTCGATGAAAACCGTTTGATCATCAACTACCCGTTGTCGATTTTGTAATTGGGTTGAAACGCTTGCTGTAGGCGTGTACGAGCAATGCGAGGTCGCGATGGCGGGGTGTCAGACAACATGCCATCGCGGCCTCGCGTTGCTCGTGCGCTCCTACAGGTTCGGTGTCTGGCGTTCAGGATTCGGCGCCGTAAAGTCTATGTAGGAGCTGCCGAAGGCTGCGATGGGGGTCTGTCTGATGCACCGCCATCGCGGCCTCGCATTGCTCGTGCGCTCCTACAGGTTCGGTGTCTGGCGTTCAGGATTCGGCGCCGTAAAGTCTATGTAGGAGCTGCCGAAGGCTGCGATGGCGGTCTGTCTGATGCACTGCCATCGCGGCCTCGCATTGCTCGTGCGCTCCTACAGGTTCGGTGTCTGGCGTTCAGGATTCGGCGCCGTAAAGTCTATGTAGGAGCTGCCGAAGGCTGCGATGGTGGTCTGTCTGATGCACCGCCATCGCGGCCTCGCGTTGCTCGTGCGCTCCTACAGGTTCGGTGTCTGGCGTTCAGGATTCGGCGCCGTAAAGTCTATGTAGGAGCTGCCGAAGGCTGCGATGGGGGTCTGTCTGATGCACCGCCATCGCGGCCTCGCATTGCTCGTGCGCTCCTACAGGTTCGGGGTTTATTACCCGAAACGTGCCAGCCTCACTTCAACAGCTGTTTTACCAACTCCGGCGTCACGTAATGTGGACCATCAAACAGGTACAGCGGGTAACCGTCATACGCTGCGAGCTGCGGTTTGAGTTCTTCTGCGGTGGCTGAGCGGAAACCGCCGCCGTATTGCGGCCTGAAGGCTTCGGCGATGATTCGAACGCGATCCTTGCCCAGTCGGTCGCGCATGGCATCGGCATAAGTACGGGCCACCGGAGCGGTGCGGGCATAGACCCCGACGCCGTCCTGAAAAAACACACCAATGTCATCCGGCAGCCACTGCTTGAGCCAGTCAGCCGTGGCAGCGGGGCCGATGTTGGCGCCGTCGTAGACGCTGATCCACAGGGGTCTTGGCAGCTTGGCGAGTAGTGCAGGCAAATCCTTGGCCTTGGTCCAGCTTGGATCGACTTCAGCCGGGAAGTAATACCCCGTAACGTTCAGCGGCAAGGACAACGTGGCAATTTTTTCCGAGAGTCTGGCCAATTGCTCGACATTGTCTCGTGAGCGATTCTCACTGAAATACCCGGCCAGGCCGACGATGACGTCTTTGGCCCAAGGCTCTTTACCGATGCGCGTCCAGTCCGGCATTACCGGTACGCCAGGCAGGCCGGTACCCGGAATGAACGCCTGATCGTCGACCACCGTCCACTGCACCAACAATTCGCGAGCACCCAGTTTGTGCCAGTCGCCTTTGATGCCTACCGTGGCGTTGTCCGGTTGCCAGACCATCCCGACGACTCCGGGTTTCAATGCTTTAACTGCGTTCATACTCAACATGGCGATCCCTGTCCCGATCATGGCTGCAAGCAGCAGAGCGGTCAGAGTCGCACGGTTTAAACGCCTACCCATAATCCTCACGGAAGCGCCTGCTTGATGCGCTGATGCCACTGGCTCAACGACACCACGCCTTTGGCGTTCCAGTTCGCCGAAGCATCAGGACCTTGATGGAACTGCCCTTCATTGAACTGCCAGACGATGACTTGAGGTTTTTGCTGAGCAAAATCCGGTGATTGCAGGTATTGCAGCAGGGTGGCCCATGGACCGATATCACCGGGGTTCCAGGTCAGCGTAACGGGACGATCCAGCGCGTTGGACAGCTTTTGAGTGAAACCCAGATAAGGCTGCACAAAGCTGTTGCCGATCACGTGTACCGGCGCCGGTGCATCGTCGATCAGCAGGTCTTTTTCCACCTGATGACGCACTGTATAGATGTCGCGGCCGATGGCTTTGCGTTTTACCGCAGGCAGGAAGTTGCTCGCCAGGTCGCCAAAGGCGCGTTTGTCGAACCATTCACCCAGCACTGCGCCGCCACCTGGCTCGCCCTGCAGCTTGTAGCGCTGGTTGATCAGCCGGGCAGTCGCATCAGCAGTGTTTTCTGCACTCCACGCAGTCCAGTGATAATCGGCCCGGTAGAACGCAGTCTGATCACCGTGTTCCGTTTGTTGCAGGATAGGTTTGATATCCAGCGTGGTAAGGCCCGCTTTATTCATCGCACCCTGCAATTGATCGTAGCGCTGCGCAACGGCTGGTTTCAGAGGCTGATCAGCGGGCAAGCGCTGAGCATAAAACGGCGCTTTCATGGGCACGACCAGCACAACCAGTGCGATCTTGTTGCGCTCAAGTTGCTGCTGCACATCCTTGATCAGCGCGATGCTGCGAGTGGTACCGGCATTGTCGACTTTGCTGAGGCTTTCCCACGCCGGAAATAGCCAGCCGTCTTTGCCGGTGATCACGGCTGAAGCAGCTTGCACCGTGGTGCTGGAGAGCCCCAGCAACACGGCCGTGATCATCGCGGGCACAGGCAGGCGGCGTCGGAATAGGGGCACGTTCAGTCGGGCCATCATGGTGCAGTCTGATCAACAAGGCCCACCAGACGCGGAGTCTGGCCCGAGCCGATCAGGAACAGGCTGTAGCGATCACCGGCCTTGAACGGTTCGAGTTTGAACGGCAGGCTGACGCTCTGGCCGCAGTTGGCAATCAGGGTCGCTTGCACTGGATTGATAGTGCGCTGCGCCTGACCCTTGAGCGGCAGTTGGCTGAACACGGTCGAGCCATTGGCCAGTTTGATATCGGCTTTGTCACAAGCATTGTTCAGGTTGTAGACGTTGAGTTCAGCGCGCAAATCCTTGCCGCGTACCGGCGGATCAATCACCACGCGCGGTGCAGCGGCGGGGTTGCTGTCGAGGATCAGGGTGACAAAAGCGTTCGCCTGAGCCTTGAGGTCTTTGATCTCGCGGCCATTCACCGTCAGACGCAACGGTTGACGCCCGTCGACAACTTGAAACGGGCTGGCCAGTGCTGACTGGGCAGACAGATTGAAGCTGGTGCCCTGATCAATGCGAACCTGCATTGTGGTGTCGGTAGGGTTGACCACCCGCACCCAGGCCGAGCCTTCCGGCAATTTGGATTCATACAGTTGAGCAATTTCGGACGCGGCGTGGGCCGTCGTGGCAGCCAGGCTCAAGCCCAGCCACAAACAGATTCGAGGGTACATATCAGTCCTCAGTAAGAGTAAGTCAGTCGGGCAAACACGCCTTTGGCACGGTCATCGCCAGACACTTTCACCCGGTATTGCAGAGAAAAATCCACGTAAGAGCGTGGCGCGTTGTACGCGTCTTCACGGAACCAGTAGCGCACGTTATTACCCACGCCAATGCCAGCAGCGTGCCCCGAGGAATAATCATCGCGGCCATCGGCCCCGGTTTTGCTGTTCATTTTCGAGTCGTAATCGTAAGCCGCCACGACATGCGGGAAGGTCACCCAGCGCGAGCCAGTACCACCGATGGCGTAGCTGCGGCCGCCTTGCCATTCGCTGTTGAAGTAGTTGCGCGAATCGTTGACGTAATGCCCGGCTTCGGCGAACAGCTGTGAGGTCCACCAGCTTGGTGTGTCGACCCGCAGATCGGTACCGATGCTGGAGCCATAACCCAGGCGAAGCAGCCAGTCGCCGTCGACGTTGGATGAACCGATTGGAAAGGTGCGTTCCGCAGCCGCCATCACGTTCAGCGACGAGAACGGTTTGACCCGCACGCCCAGTGCGCCTTGCAGAGCGTCAAGGCCGGTGTCCGAATCGCTGTTCTTGGCCCACAAGGTGTCGGTGATCCGCCCGTAAAGCTCGACAAAGCGCGCATTGCGATAACCCAGCGGACGCCACGACAGTTCGGTGCTGTTTTGCAGGCTGTCGTTGCTGCTGCCGCCACTTCCACCATTGCCATTGCTGCCAGTGCTCGGCGCGGAGCTCAAGCCGCTGCTGGAACTGTTGCCGCGATAACTGGTGGTGCTGATCAGGCCCCAGGTGCGCGAGACGTCGGCGACTGCACGTCGGGTATCGAACAGCTGTTGCGCAGGCATGTCCAGTTCACCGGCATTCTGTGCATCGATTACGCGCTTGAAGTAGCCCACCGCCTGCTCATCGTCGTTGACGCGCATGGCGTTGTACGCCGCGTCCTGAGTCGCTGTCGGTGGCAATGGCGCTTCGGCGTCAGCCTTGCGAAACGAGTCATGCGCTGCGTCGTCGTCACCGGCCTGAACCGACAGGTAGGCGACTTGCAGATTGCTCATGCCTTCCAGCTCACCGGCATCACGCGCCTGTTGCAAGCGCTCACGTGCGGTACGGCGTTGCCCGAGCGCAGCGTAAAGACTGGCTTCTTCATAGGTGGGCAAGCTGCCCAGTGCCAGCGCTTGAGTGAAGTCTTTGCGCGCCCCGGAATCATCTCCGGTTTGTTGGCGTAGACGACCGCGTTGAGCCAGCAAACGCGCATCGTTGCCATTGGCGGCAATGCCTTGGCTCGCTGCGTCGATCGCCTCTGGCAGGCGCTTTTGTTCAGTCAACGCACTCACCAGCAAACCGCGGTACGCCGGATTTTGCGGCGCACGACGAATGGCTTCGTTGGCCAGTGCAGCCGCTGAAGCGGCGTCTTTGCGAGCCAGTGCGGCATACGCCTGCACCGCAGTGTCGGTGCCAGCATCGCGTTGGTTGCCTGGCCATATATCGCAGATCAGGCCGAAGGCACTTTCCTGGCAGTTCAAGGCCGGGGCAGGGAAGCGCACCGCCGTTTTCAGACCATTGCTTTT
This sequence comes from Pseudomonas caspiana, assembly GCF_040224095.2. Lineage (NCBI taxonomy): Bacteria > Pseudomonadati > Pseudomonadota > Gammaproteobacteria > Pseudomonadales > Pseudomonadaceae > Pseudomonas > Pseudomonas caspiana. The sequence goes on from NZ_CP167995.1 coordinate 2,740,470, forward strand.
TTGTCGCGCAACCACCTGCGCAGCGGCACGTCGACGGGCGACTTCACCACCTTCGTCAGGCTTGAGTTGCTGCAACTGGTCGAGCGCTTGTTGCGGGTTGCCGTTGGCCAACGCCAGATCGGCCGCAAAGAAGCGAATCTCACGCTCTTCGGAATCCAGCAAGCCGTCAATGGCCAGTGCCTTATTCAGATCAGCCTGTGCCGCCTGGGTTTTGCCCTGACGATCCAGTGCATAGGCGCGCAGCACCCACGGCGCAATTTCACCGTCGTCTTGCGCCAGCGCGCCGGTAGCGGCTTGCTCGGCGGCAGAATAATCCTTTGAGGCGAGCAGGGCGCTGATCAGCAGTTGCTGGTTCGCGCCTATTTCTGGCGCCCAGCCCACGGCCCTGCGAGCCTGATCCACTGCCAGCGGCAGATTGTCCTGTTCCAGCGCACGATAACCGGCGATGGCCAGCGGTGCTGCAATCTGGCGGCGAATCGCTTCGCGGCGCATCAACAGCGCATCGTCATCCGGGAATACCCGCAGCGCCTCAGTGGTTGCCTGATCGGCCTCGACCAATTGCTGTTGGCGTTGCAGAGACTCGATCAGCAGCAGTCGATAGTCCATGCGCTTTGGCGCCAGGGCGATGGCTTTGCGGGCGGACTGGGCAGCAAGACCGAAATCGTCGCGGTCGTAGGCTTTGAACGCCTGAGCCGCGACGCTGAAGCCAGGAGCGGGCTTCGCTTGCGGATAACGCCGAGGGTTGTCGCGCATGTCCTTGTCGCGTTCCGCCAGTTCGATCAGCCGGTTCAAACGGGTCACGTCGGCACGCTGCCGCAAGGCCTCACGGGCTTTGGCAATCGCCAGATCGTAGTCCTTGCGATCGTAAGCGCTGTAGGCTTCGTTAGCCGTTTGATAGGCCGGGCCGGTTAACGGCAGCGGCAGCGTTTCGGCCTGACTCAAGGTCGGCAGCAGGGCTGCACTGGCGACCACAAGGCTCAGCAGAGAGCGGTTCATAATGCGGGCTCCGGCTGATAATGGCTGTGCTGACGGGCGACCGCCTGCTCAATGGTTGCGCGAGGCAGTACACCGGTATCCACCAGGTAGTCACCGATACGACCATGTTGCTGTGGTTTGTAATGCAGCATCGCTTTGTTGAACACGTCGCGATCCAGCAAGCCCATTTCGATCAGCAGATCGCCCAGCAGCGGTGCGCTGGCATGCGGCAAGGCGCGATCATCCGGTGCATCAAGCTGACGCAACTGGTTGATGATTTCGCTTTCTCGAGCGATCAACTGCACAGGCTCGCTGCCCAGTTCAGCGCTGACTTGCTCAAGCCCTTCGGCTGACAGTGGGCTGGCCACCGCAATCTGCTGACGGCCCTCAGGACTCAGGCCGACCGGCACGGCGCGCCAGCGCAGGGCAAACTCGTCGGCCAGCGCAGGTTCTGCCCGCTCAGCCTTGGCAGCCACATCGAAAACACGCGGCATCTCATTCTGAAAGGCAATGGCTTCGGCGAGGGTTTCATCGTCCAGCCAGCCGTTATTGAGCAGAATGCGCCCCAATGGCAGTTGGCGAGTCTGTTGTTCGGCCAGTGCGCTTTGCAGATTGCTGTCGTTGATTGCTTGCCACGACAACAGCACGCTGCCCAGCTTGCGCGGGGCAACCGCTACAAGGTCAGTGGACGGGAAGTCATGCATGGTCTTGTCCCAGACCAGCTTGCGGTTGAGCACCTTGCCGACAATGAACATCTTCCACGCCCGGGAAGCGGCCATGAAATTGACGAAGTTACCAACGACCATCCGTGGAATAGCCAGCAATGCATGCTGCCAGCCATACAGCACGCCGGTGAAGTAGCAGCGATGAACAACGCGCCAGGCCAATGCGATACCGTTGGCCACCAACAGGTATTTGATCCAGCCGTTGGCTTCGAACGGGGTAGGGAAGCTCACATCCCACAGGCCGCTTTGACGCAGGATGATCAAGACCAGCAGTTGCACCAGAATCAGGTACGCAATGATGCTGACGAACGCCGTGACCACGCCTTTGCGGTCACGGAACAGCAAGTAACGGTTGGCCAGCGAACCGGTCCAACCCATTTGCTCCCAGCCTTGCAGGCCGATACCCAGTGTCCAGCGGGCTTTCTGACGAAATGCGGTGCGGAACGTATCCGGGAAAAACTCCCGTACGCACAACGGCATTTTCAGGGTCGATTCGTAAGGCTTTCTGAACCACGATTTACGCAACACTCGGTATTCCACCGGGAAGCGCACGAAGATCGCGTTCATGCCGACTTTCGACAGACGAGCACCAACATCGTAGTCCTCGGTCAGGCTGTCGGTGTTGAACGGCATGTTCTGGGTTTCCCCGGCCAACACCTGCAACGCGCGGTGCGAGAAGCAGGTACCGACACCGGCTGAAGGCACGGTGTCGCTCATGCTTTCGCGCACCACCAGGTCCTTGCCGTGCCATTCGGCGAACTCGTCCATGTAAGTGCCCGCAACCCACTCGTACCAGTTGCGCTCCAGCGAAACCACCGGCAACTGGATCATGTCCTTGCGCGGCAACAGGTAGTTGAACAGACGCAATTCCAGCGGGTGCAGCACGTCTTCACTGTCATGCAGGACCACACCGGCGAACGTCATACCGTGGGTTTTCTCATGAAGGAAGATCGCCTGAATCACCCAGTTCAAGCAGTCAGCCTTGCAGGTCGGCCCGTCATGCGGGACTTCTACACGGTGCAACTGCTTGTAGCGGCGACGCATGCGTTCGACTTCGTCGATGGTGCGCTGATCGTTGATGTAGGTGCCGACGAAAACCACATAGTTCTGGTAGTCCAGCGTCGACACCATGTTCTCGATCATCGGTGCGATGACGTCGTATTCCAGCCACGCCGGGACCATGATCGCCAGAGGCTGCTCGTCCCTGGCGACCAATTGCTCTGCGGTCAACGGCCGGTATTTGCGCCCGGCGGTGAAACTGCGGAATATCCGGCGCGACCAGTACCACAGGTCGATGAACAAGTCGTCCAGGCTGGAAATCAGGATCAGCACCGCGATCACGATGGTCGCGACTTCCAGGACGCTGTAGTAGTGGGCCAGCCAATAAGGCCAATAAAGCGACGTCATCTCAGGTTCCCGTTACTGGCGATTGCGACGGGCGCTACGGCCAGCCAGCAACAGCACGAGGAACAACAGAATGCCGCCCGGAATCAGCCACAACAGCGAAGGCGTGCGCCATGCATCCAGACCTTTTGGCTCGTCGTCATCAATCATCCGGCTGCCGTTAGGGTCTTTGCTGTCCAGGGTGGTCAACACACCGTTGTTGCCCAGCACGCTGGTATCGCCGCGGGTCAACAGGATTGGCTTGGCGAACTGCGGAGCGTCGCTGCCCAGAGCCTGATAAACCAGACCACGCTGACTGCCGGACTCGACCACTTGCAACGAGGCGAGGTTGTTCAACTGGGTAACATCCAGCAGGACTTTATCCTTGTCGTTGATGCGCAGTCGGCCTTGATCATCGACTTGCAGTGCTTGCTTGCTGTCGGCGACTGGCAGTGCGAAAGCCAGGAAGGATTTCTCCGGCTTGACTGCGGTTTTCGGGTCAGCGCTGACATTCAACTGCGCGCGCAGTGGTGAAACACCGGTGGCGCTGGCTACTGAAATCACCTGCGGCAAGCTGCTGGCCGGGTGATCGAGCCAGGTCTGCGGAACCAACACCTGGGTATCAACCGCGAAGCGTGCTGCCATGCCTGCGAAGTCATCACTTGGCGTGGTTTTTTCGAGGACGATGTGGCTGGTCGGGCGTACCGAAACCGGGAACGCCTGCGGCGTTTCCAGGCAACGATCGCTGACCGGCTGGCGCTGGAAAGAGACGCGCAGGACGTTGGTTGAACCTAGCGCGTAACGCGGGATGCGCGCTTCGATGCGTTGCTTCTCGCCGGTGGTTTCCAGCTGCTGCGCGCCGATCAGGTAATCATTGAGGAACAGCGAGGCGACCGGGGCAGTGTCCGATGCGCCCGGTGCGGCAGCAATATCAATCACTGCTTTGACCGGCAGACGTCCGTCGTAAGCTACGGCGCCCAGCGGGAAAGAGGCGCTCCAGTCGGCTTTTGCCAATACGTCGATGGTGCCCGGCTGGCCGCCCAGTCGCGACAGCGCTACACGGCCATCGGTATCCAGCGGCGCCTGTGCTTCGCTGATGGACAACTGGCGGGTGCGGGCCAGTTTGTTCCACGCCGAGCTGAACATCGTCAGCGCTTTGGTGGTGGCGTCCGGTGCAATCATCAGCATCGGGCGGCTGCCCAGCAATGCCAGACGCACGTTTTCTTTACCGGTTTTCTGGCCTGCGTTGATATGACGCTCGCGCCATTGGTTAAACGCGTCGACCGCAGTAGCGTCGCGGCTTTGAATCTGGGCCTGCAAGGCATCCAGTGAATCGTTGATTGCCTTAAGCAACTGCGGATCATTGATTGCCAGGTCAGCTTGTACATTTGGCGTCTGACCCAGCACCAACAAAGCACCGATCTGTGCCGGGTCGCTCAGAGTCTGTGTGCCTTTGCCATTAAGGCCGGCGAAGGCCGGAATGTTCAGCAGTTCGGCCGGGACGCGCAAAGCGCTCAGGTCGACGCTGTGCTGCAAAGCAGGGAAGGGCAGGATGCGTGCATGCTTGCCGATGCGCTCAAGAGCCACACCGATACGCCATGCAGCGTCGTAACTTTCGGCAGACAGGCTGCCCGGAGCAACCATGATGCCTGGCTTGCCGGGGAGGGCATTCCATGCCGCACCGATGTCCTGCAGATCATTGGCGTCGTAGCTGTAGGTCAGACGGGTCGCCGGGTCGATACGCAGCACATTGCCGATCACGCGTTCGTCTTCGCACAGGACGCGGGAAACGATCGACGACCAGGCGACGCCCAATCGCACTGAACCGCTATCGCGAGCTGCCTTGTCGACGCCCAACGTAGCGCTGGCGTTGCCTTGCGGCTCGGTCAGGCCTTCGGCGCGTACCGGGAAACCGTCCAGCGACAGCAACATAGTGTTGCGTCCGCCTTCGCCGTTCAGGTAGCTGGCGTCGAACTGCAAGGTGGCGTCAGTCAGCGGCACCCCAGCCGGGACCGGCAGATACAGCTCGCGGCGCGAGTCGGTGGAGCCGAGGATGATCGGCGCATCAATACCCAAATCGCTGAGACGAATCTCGCGCTGTTGTTGGGTATCAGTGTTCAGCCGGTTGATTGCCTGAGTGAGCGGGCTCTCCGCGGCCAGGGCAAAGTTGGGCATGAGCGCGAGCAGGCTCACGCCACAGGCAAAGGCGCTCAGCGCGCCCGGTTGAGTGGCAACGGAAAACTTCATTCAGGCAGATCTCGGGCTGTTAAGGGGCGAATGTTTATTGGAATGTGGAAACTGGCCGGGTGAATTCCGGGTTCGGAATCATCAGGGGGTGTTCAATGTTTCGCGGTGATTTGCCCACCACGAATTCATGCATGGGTCTGCTCAGCAGGACATCGACAATGCGTGAGCTGGCTTTGCCATCGCCATAAGGGTTGGCCGCCTGGGAGGCGCGACGCCACAGCAGGTCATCGTCGTACAGGGCCGCGACGCCGCTGATGATGGATTCCGGCGCAGTACCGACCAGTCGAACGGTGCCCGCCGCGACAGCTTCAGGGCGCTCGGTGACGTCACGCATCACCAGCACTGGCTTGCCGAGGGAAGGAGCTTCTTCCTGCACGCCGCCCGAGTCGGTGAGAATCACGTGGGCACGCTGCATCAAACGAACAAAGGCCAGATAGTCCAGCGGTTCGATCAAATGTACGTTATCCAGACCGCCCAGATGCTCGTTGACCGGGCCTTGAACGTTAGGGTTCAAATGCACGGGGTAAACGATCTGGATGTCCTTACGACTAGCCAACTGGCGCAGTGCCTTGCAGATATCAAGGAAGCCGTCGCCGAAATTTTCCCGACGGTGACCGGTGACCAGCAATACCTTGCGGCCTGGCTTGATGAACGCAAACTGGCTATCAAGACTGTCACGCAATGCATGGTCTTGATCGATCCGGTTAGCGGTCAATTGCAGGGCGTCAATGACCGTGTTGCCAGTGACGAAAGAGCGACCTTGCAGGCGCTCACTGAGCAAGTTGGTACGGGACTCGAAAGTCGGCGCAAACAGCAGGTCGGCTCCCAGGTCGATGCAGCGGCGGTTCATCTCTTCCGGCCACGGCGAGCGAATATCACCCGTACGCAGCCCTGCCTCAACATGGCCGACCGGGATACGGCGATGGAACGCCGCCATTGCGGCAACCATGGCTGAGGTGGTGTCGCCATGCACTAGAACGCGGTCCGGCTGGATCATTTCCAGTATCGGATCAATTGCGCCATAAAGAGCAGACGTCAGTGTATTGAGTGTCTGATTGGGCCTCATCACGTCGAGACTGAAATCAGGCGTGAGGTCGAACAGATCCATCACCTGCTTCAGCATGCTTTGATGCTGGCCTGTGACGCAGATCTGCGAGTGGACGCCAGATTCCGCCGCCAGTGCTTTAACCAGCGGAGCCATTTTTATGGCTTCGGGACGCGTGCCGAAGATCGATAGGACCTTAATCCTGGATTCACTGCGAGCGATGATGCCCTCCTCGCGCAAGTTTCTTGCGCCGCACGAGCAGTCAGCTCAAAGCCTGATGGCATGTTGAGCAAACTACTGAATAGTTTTTAGGCCGGGGTTGAATCGGAATGAAGCTGATTATTCACTTCGTGTGAGATGGCGCATTGCCTTGCAACCCGGAACTGGGCCGATTATTAGCAGCATTCGCGGCGAGCGCAAAGATTTAAATAGTGTTTTTGACATTAATTTCAAAGTTCGAAACTTTTACATTTGTAACGAGTCTTTAACAGGTTTTGCGGGGGTTTGGCGCGGGATTGAGAAGAGCGTCTTACTGTTGTTAACTGTTTGTTTTAATTGACTATTGTTAATTTAATAAACCATTCGTCAACCAATGTTGAATCTTTTGTTTAGGGTGATGTCGGCCAATTTTTTTTGGAGAAAAGCATGTCGGTTGGCTGACGCCTGTATATTGTCATCGATTCGAAGTGTCCGACAATATCGAGAGAACCACAAGTAAAGTTTAATAGTGGTTTGAACGGGCCGACCAATTGCTGGTCAGCTCGTCCTCATAATGAAGAGTTCATTCATATGAGGGTAATGACACGACGACTTTATTGGCAAACGAATGTTTCCGAGTGGCGAAGCTTTTCTTCGGGAATGTTGTGTGAATCACAACATTCCCATTTGCTGTTCATGGACGTATACGTGGCTGGTGTCCTGTTGGGGCGAGGCTCGGTCTGGACAGCATTACGACGAAGAACGATGACTCGGCCTGCTCCAGATACCGCAGCGTCTCCACCGAGCTGTGTCTCAATACTGGCGGGAGATCGCAGGATTGGTTCAGCCGGGAAAGACAATAAAAAAACCCGCTGTCACCGTTGAGGTGGCAGCGGGTTTTTGCTTTTACTGATTACTTGCTATCAGGCAGCGCGTAAGCGATCACGTAGTCACCGCGGTCCGGCGACTGACGGCCACCACCTGCAGTGATGACCACATACTGCTTGCCGGTTTTCGGCGAAACAAAGGTCATCGGGCCGCCTTGGCTGCCGACGGGCAGACGGGCTTTCCAGGCTTCTTCACCGTTGGCCGAGTTGAAGGCGCGCAGGTAGTAATCCTGGGTACCAGCGATGAAGATCAGGCCACCTTGGGTAGACAGCGTGCCGCCCAGTGTTGGCATGCCGATCGGCAGCGGCAGGTGCATCTTGATCCCTAGCGGGCCGGTGTCTTCAACGGTGCCGACCGGCACTTGCCACGCGACTTTCTGGGTCTTCATGTCAATCGCTGTCAGCGTACCGAACGGCGGTGCCTGGCACGGAATGCCGGCAATCGACAGGAAGCGGTTTTTGTTCACGGCATACGGCGTGCCTTTGAGCGGTACTGCACCCATGCCGGTGTTCAGCGCTTCGCCACCGGAAGAGGCTTTGGCGTCTTTCTGTTGCGGCACCATCTGAATCCACAGGCCCAGACGCATGTCGTTGACGAAGATGAAACCGTGTACCGGATCCGTCGAGAGGCTGCCCCAGTTCATGCCACCCAGCGAACCGGGGAAGCTCAGCGACTTGTCAGTGCCCGGCGCGGTGTACAGGCCTTCGTAACGCATTTGCTTGAACGAGATACGGCACAGCATCTGATCAAACGGCGTGGCGCCCCACATGTCCGATTCGGTCATGTGTTTGGTGCCAATCTGCGGCATGCCGGTCGACAGCGGTTGTGTCGGCGAGTAAGGCTCGTTGGGGATGTTGGCGGCCTTGACCGCGACGTCTTCAACTTTGGTCAGCGGCTTGCCAGTGGCACGGTCGAGCACGAAGATCTGACCGGCCTTGGTACCGATCACCACGGCAGGCACCTTGCTGCCGTCGGCCTTGGTGAAATCGATCAGGCTTGGCTGCATCGGCAGGTCGAAGTCCCACAGGTCATTGTGGACGGTCTGGTAGACCCACTTTTCTTCACCGGTTGTTGCATTCAGCGCCAGAATCGAAGCGCCGTATTTGTGATCCAGCGCGGTACGCTCAACGCCGTAGATGTCGGTCGACGAGCTGCCCATCGGCAAGAAGATGGTGTTCATCGCCGGGTCGTAGGACATCGGTGCCCAGCTGTTTGGCGTACTGCGCACATAAGTGGCGTCGGCCGCTGGAGCTTTCTTGTCTTCTGGATTACCCGGGTCGAACGCCCAGCGCATGGCGCCGGTGATCACGTCAAAACCTCGGATCACGCCGCCAGGCATGTCAGCCTGAACGTTGTCGGCAACGCGACCGCCCACGACCACAGTAGAACCGGCCATCAACGGCGCGGACGACAGCTGATAGTAGGAATCCGGAACATTGCCCAGGCCTGCTTTGAGATCAACCTGGCCGTTGGTGCCGAAGCCCTGGCAGAACTCGCCGGTGTCCGCGTCTACAGCAATCAGGCGTGCATCGATGGTATTGGTCAGCAGACGACGCTGGCAGTTGGCACCGGCGGGTACCGATACAGCAGTGGCGGGCGTGCTGCCGTCAACTGGCTGCGCCAATGCGGCTGTCGAGTCGAAATACGCCAGGCCACGGCAACGCTGCCAGACTTTGCTCTGCGCGTTGATTTCGTTTTTCCACAGCTGTTTGCCGGTGTCGGCATCCAGTGCGATGACGTTGTTGTGTGGGGTGCAGATGAACACTTTGTCGCCGACTTGCAGCGGGGTCATCTGGTCTTCAGCGCCGTTGCCGTCGCTGATCGCAACGTCGCCGGTCTGGTAAGTCCAGGCGGGTACCAGGCTGCCGACGTTGCTGCGGTTGATCTGGTCCAGGGCAGCGAAGCGGCTGCCGCCTTCGTCATTGCCGTAGTGAGCCCAGTCTTTCTGCGCCTTGGCAGGGTCGACTTTGGTCAGGCCCGGGCCGTCGCCGGTTGGGGAAACCGAGGCGTGAGGAATAAACATGCCCCATGCGCCGCCGACGATGGCCAGTGCCAGAAGGCCGCTCAGTGCATAGCCACCACGACCTCCGACCAGGCCATTCGCCTTGCGCAGTGTCGGGTAGACCAGTGCCACCACCAGGCTCAACACGCCCAGTGCGAACAGGCGGGAGATTTGTGGCCAGAAGTTCAGCCCGGCATCTACCAGCGCCCAGATGATGGACAGCACCATGACGACCGCGAACAGCCAGGCACCTGTCAGGCGCTGTTTAAAGAGCAGTACCGCAGAGACGAGCATGCCGAGACCGGCGAGCAGGAAGTACCAACTGCCGCCAAGTGTGGCGAGGTAACCGCCCAGTCCTGTGAACAGTAATCCAAATACCAGCACGCCGAGCGCCGCGACCCAGATGGGCCAGCGGCTGACGGATGCCGTAGGTTGAGACTTAGTCATGGTGCATGATCCTGGTGACGCATGAGCGTTTGTATGAAAGGTTAAGCGTAGTGGAGGAAACGGCTTGAAGAGCTGTTCCCGAACAGCGGTCGCGAGGAGACTTTTCAGGGTCCATGCTGACGACACGGCTCAGTTCTATTGAACTCCGAAGACAATTAACTAACTGGTTACTTTTGCAAAGATATCAAAAAAAGCCCTGCCTGCGACAAATTGTCATTTCGCATTTAGGGAAAACACTGTTGCGGGATTGGTAATAATTGCGAATTATCGAGCCGCTGGAGGGCGTTATTTGAACTTTATTGTTCTGAGCTGAACCGGATCCTGTAGGAGCTGCCGAAGGCTGCGATCGCGATGTGTCAGGATAAATGCTTCGCAGCCTTCGGCAGCTCCTACGGGAATTACATTTCAATCCGGATGATCAGTGTGTTTCACGCGCTCTTCGATCACTTCCCGATCCGTACGCCGCCCCAGATACCACCCGGTAACCGCCCAGAGCGCCGCACACGCAGCGCCCACCAAGGCCACCAGCGCAGTACCTTGACCGAGCATGTCCAGCAGGCTTTTGGCCCAGCCGCTGATGGCGTCGCCGCCGCGATAAACCACGGTGTCAATGAAGTTCTTGGCCTTGTACTTGGTCTCGGCGTCCAGCGGCGCAAAGAGCATTTCCCGGCCGGGTCGGATAAACGCGTACTCGCCGATACGTCGCACGATCATCAACCCAGCCAACATGGCGAATGTTGGCGCCAGTGCCAGGCCGATAAAGCCGATACACACCAGCACTGGCACGCCCGCCAGCAACACGCTAACTCCAAAGCGCTGGGCAATACGCCCGGTGATGAACAACTGCGAAACCAGCGCGCCAGCCTGCACCGCGAAATCGATCAGGCCAAACACGCGGATCTGTTCTTCACGAGTCGCGAACAACTCGGACACCAGTCGTGCCTGTTCGAAATACAAAAAGGTGCTGGCAGTGGCGAGCAGCACCACGAACAGACACACGCCCAGCAGATACCGCGAGCGCAGTACCCGCAGCATGCCGCTGAACGGGTTGCCTGCCACCGGCCGTCGCGGGTTTTCAGCAGGCGGCGCACCGGGCCGACCCGCGCCGCCAGTTTCACGCCAGGCCATGAGGTAACGCTTGAGCGCCAATGCCAGCAACAATAGCAAGGCACTGAACAGCGCCAGCCCGCCCTGACCGAGCATTTCAATCGAGAAGGCGCTGATCAACGGACCCAGCAAACCACCCACGCTGGCACCCGCTGCGATAAAGGCAAACAACCGCCGTGCCTGAGCGCCGTCGAACGCATCGGCCATCAGGCTCCAGGCGACTGAAACCACGTACAGGTTGTAGACCGAAATCCACACATAGAACACTCGCGCCAGCCAGACACTGTCGTCATGCAGGGCAAAGGTCGCGGCGAAAAACAGCAGGTTGACGGCAAAGAACCCATAAACCCAGTCGATGAACTGGACACGTGGCACCGTAGAATTAAGCCAGCCAAATAACGGGACCGCGATCAGCATGACCAGGAATGTCGCGGTGAATAGCCACTGAAGATTTTCGACCCCGGCCTGAATACCCATGGCTTCACGAATGGGCCGCAGCATGAAATAGCCGCAAAACAAGCAGAAGAACAGGGCGAAGCCTGCCAATGCCGGACGCAGTTCGTCCGGTTCGGCATTGATGGTGCGGGCAGCGCGTTGGCTCAGTGGGTGGTCAACAAAGGACACGGATACGCTCCCGGCTGTGAATGATCAGGCGAACAGTTCGGCGATCCGCTCACGCAAGCTGGCGTCGGGCAATCGACCTTGGCCCGCCAGCAGGTTGTCGGCAGCATAACGCGGGTTGTTGGTCGCCGGAATCACTGCGGTGATGGCGGGGTTGGCGAGCACGAACTTGAGCATCAGTTGTGCCCATGAACTGGCATCCAGTTCAGCGGACGCCCAATCCGGCACTGGTTTACCTTTGACCTTGGCAAATAGTCGTCCGGCTTCGAACGTGCGGTTGGCCAACACTGCCACACCATTATCTGCGCACCAGGGCAGCAGACGCTTTTCAGCGTTGCGGGCGCCGATGGAATAGTTGACCTGTACGAAGTCGACTTTCTCTTTTTGCAGTACGGCCAGCAGTTCGTCGTGGGCGGACTCGACGTAATGCGTCACGCCGATGTAGCGAATCCGGCCCTGTTGCTTAAGCTCGCGCAAAGTCTGCAATTGCGTGGCGGTGTCCTGCAGGTTGTGCACCTGAATCAGGTCGATGCGCTCGGTTTGTAGCTGCTTGAACGCTTGTTCTATTTGGCGAAGCCCCGCCTCACGTCCGGTCGATGAGACCTTGGTGGCGATAAAGGCCTGACGGTGGGCGTTGGCGCGGGTCAGCAATTCACCGGTTACGGCTTGAGAATCGCCGTAGCTAGGCGCGGTGTCGATCAACTTCGCGCCGCCATTCAATAGCGTCTTTAGTACTTGCAGCGCCGGAGTCATCTCTTCTGAAGTCACCGCAAAATTGAAGGTTCGGGCAGTGCCCAGGCCAATCACCGGCAAGTCCTCGCCTGATGCGGGAATCTTGCGGGTCAGCAGCGATGTTGCGGCAAACGCCGGGAGCAGGGGAGACAGGGCTGCCATGGCGGCCAGCGCTGAGCTTGCCTGAATGAAGTGGCGACGACTGAGCGAGTGGGCGGGCATACGAAGACTCCTTTCATTCTTGAAGGTGTAACAGAGGTGTCATGGATAGAAACACATCCAGACCCGGTAAGGCGGGCGCCTGTCGGTGAGAGGGGCGGGGATGTTTTACAAATCGTTACTCTGACTTGATGGGGGTTGCTGACAGGCAGCGAGGTTTACAGCGCCAGTGAGGTGTTCGTCCCACCCCGGTCAACGTGGCTGATGGCCGACCGATTCGCTCGGGTCAGCGAGCGGCTGAATGCGCTGTATCAGCAGCACATTAGCCAGCCTGTATAGGACTTGGTGTGGAATGCTGTTTCATGTGGGGGCGGTGCTTGCCCGCGATAAGGCTGGACGCGATTCACTTTAGATCGCATCTGGCCTTATCGCGGGCAAGCACCGCTCCCACAGAACAGCTGCCTGCACACCCCCAAAACGCTACTCACCCACCGGCTTCACAAACCGCAACGTAAACCGGTCCGACTCGCCAATCGCCGCATATTTCGCCCGGTCCTGTTTCCCCAGTTTGTAAGACGGCGGCAGGGTCCAGACGCCTGCTGAATAGTCCTTGGTGTCCTTCGGATTGGCGTTGACTTCGCTTTGCGCGTCCAGCTTGAAACCCGCATCCGTGGCCAGTTTCACTACGTAATCGGTGGGCAGGTAGCCGCTGTCCTTGATGCTGCTGACATCAGCGCCGTCTTTGGCGCGGTGATCCACTACGCCCAGCACGCCGCCGGGTTTGAGCACCTTGAAGAAAGCCGCGAACATTTGTGGCGCGTCATCGGCCAGGACCCAGTTGTGTACGTTGCGAAAGGTCAGTACCCGGTCGACTGTGCCGGGTTTGCCAAATGCCGGTGCCTGGGGATCGAACTCGATGGTTTCGGCTTTGCCATAGCGTGCCGGGTCCGCCTTGAACTTTTGCTTCAGGCCATCAGCGGCTTTCTTGTAATAGTCGCCGGAGGAAGGTGCCTGAAGGGCGGCGATGTAATGCCCATGCTCCTTGAGCAACGGAGCAAGAATCTCGCTGTACCAGCCACCCCCAGGCGTGATTTCGATTACCGTCTGCTGAGCCTGCAGACCGAAGAACTTCAACGTCTCTTGTGGATGACGATAGCTGTCGCGAGCGCTGTTTTCCTTGGCTCGCCATGAGCCTTCGAGCACCTTTGCGTATTGCGCGTCGGTGATATCCGTCGTCGCAGCCTGGCTGAGTGCCGGTGCGAGAAGCGAGGCGAGGGTCAACGCCAGAAGGGTGCGGGTCATGATTGTCCTTGTGGGATGTTTACCAACATCGAGTTGTAAACACAGTACCTGTAGGAGTGAGCTTGCTCGCGATTCGGTCTATCAGTCGATGAATATATTGCCTGTGCTGATGCTATCGCGAGCAAGCTCACTCCTACAGAAGAGCATTCCAAATCATGTGGTTATATTTTGTTTGATGAGCGCTGCCGAATGAGTTTCAAGTCAGTATTGCGCTGCTACCTCCAGCCGTCGCCCCGGTATGGCATCAATCAGCTCACGGGTATACGCCGCTTCCGGCTGGTCGAAGATGTCGCTGGCAGCGCCTTGTTCAACGGTCTTGCCCTGGCGCAGCACCAACACCTGATGAGCTACGCTGGCAACCACGGCCAGATCATGGGAAACCAGCACGTAGGCAATGCCCAGTTCGCTTTGCAGCTCCACCAGCAGATCAAGAATCTGCGCCTGCACCGAGACGTCGAGGGCGGAGACCGGTTCGTCGAGCAGCAACAAGTCCGGTTGCAACGCCAGTGCCCGTGCGATGGCAACCCGCTGTCGCTGGCCCCCGGAAAGCTCTCGTGGCAAACGATCAAGATAAGCCACCGGCAGATGCACCCGCTCGATCAGCTTGCGCGCCGCCTGCTCCAGATCCCGGCCTTTGAGCAACCCGAACGACACCAGCGGTTCAATGATGCTCTCGAACAAGGTGAAGCGCGGATCGAGTGCAGCGAAGGGGTTTTGCTGCACCAGTTGCATGCGTCGGCGCAGCGGGCGGAACTCACCCCAGCCCAAGTGAGTAATGTCCTGATCTTCGAACAGTACGCGGCCCTGAGTCGGTTTTTCCAGGCCCAAGGCAATGCGCAACGCAGTACTTTTACCCGAGCCGGACTCACCGACAATGGCCAGCGTCTGCCCCGGATAAACCTTGAAGTTGACGTCTTCAAGGGCCTGAAACTCCGCGCTTTCGCCTTTCACATAAGGCAGCCGGAACGACTTCCCGACATTCTCCAGAGTCAGAATCGGCGCCTTGCTGTTAGCGGTAGGGCGTGGTGCAGCGGGCGTCTTGCGCTGGCCGAAGGCGGGTGCTGCGGCGATCAATGCCTGGGTGTAGGAATGGCTGGGGTTGATGAGGATCTGTTGCGGCGGACCTTGCTCGACCAGCTCACCGCTTTTCATCACCAGCACCCGGTCCGCGCGATCTGCGGCCACGCCCAGATCGTGAGTGATGATCAGCAGCGAAATGCCTCGCTCGGCCACCAGCCGTTGCAGGTGGTCAAGTATCTTGCGTTGTACGGTCACGTCCAGCGCGCTGGTGGGTTCGTCGGCGATGATCAGCCGCGGGTTGCCCGCCAGGGCAATAGCGATCAGCACCCGTTGACGCATGCCGCCCGACAGTTCGTGAGGGTACTGCCGGGCGCGCAGCAGCGGATTGTCCAGACCGACCTGTTGCAGCAACTCCAGCACATCGGCGTCCACGGCGGGATAACGACGACCCTGAGCCTGAATCAACGCCTCGCCGATTTGCTTGCCAATGCGCAGGGTCGGATTCAAACCGACCATGGGGTCCTGAGGCACCAGGCCAATGGTGCTGCCGCGAAGCTGGCGTTTCTGTCGTTCAGAGGCGTGGGTCAGGTCCGTTCCGTCGACCCACAGTTCGCCGCCAGTCACCACTGCATTGTCTGGCAGCAGACCAAGAATGGCATTGGCCATGGTCGATTTGCCGGAGCCGGACTCGCCGACAATGGCCAGGGTTTCGCCCTTGGCGACCTGAAAGGAAACGCCGCGCACAGCCTGATTGACCAGCCCGCCAAAACGGTAAGCAACAGCCAGTTGGCGCACGTCGATCAATGCATCGGCGATGCTCATCGTTGCGTCTCCTCAAGGGTGCGGGCGATGTGGTTGAAGCTGAACACGACGGCGACCACGAACAGACCTGGCAACAACGACACCCACGGCGCGGTCATCAGGAAGTGACGGCCGTTGGCGATCAGGGTGCCCCATTCAGCAGCAGGTGGCTCTGCGCCGAAGCCGAGAAAACTCAGGCCCGCTGTGGCGAGAATCGCCGCGCCGAAATCCAGCGTGGCCAGCACGGCGACCGGGCCCCAGGCATTGGGCAGGATGTGCCGCAACAGCGTCCGGGTCCAACTGGCGCCGCCCAGGCGTGCGGCCTCGACATAGGGCAGGGTCTTGATCCGCAGCACTTCGGCGCGGGTGGTTCGGGCAAAGCCGGGAATGATCCCGACGCCTACCGCGATGGCTACCGGAATGGTGCCGAAGCCGATCGCGGTAACGATAGCCAGTGCGAGCAGCAGACCGGGCAGGGCCAACAGTACATCGATGAAACGCATGATTACGGCGTCGATACGTCCGCCAGCGAAACCGGAGACGATGCCCAGGCTCAAGCCGCCTGCCAGCGCGATACCGACCGCGAGCAATGCTGCCTGTACCGAGAGGCTAGAACCGTAGACCACGCGGGTATAGAGGTCTCGGCCCAGTTCGTCGGTGCCGAACCAGTGCACGCCATTGGGCGGTGTGAGTTTGTCGATGGGGGAGGTGGCGTAAGGCGCAAAGTGGGTGAGCAGGCTGGGCGCCACGGCGGACAACAACGCAAAGGCAATGATTGCCACCGCCAGCACGAAACCCGGTCGGCGCAACAGCGGTTGAGTGGCCTCCAGTGCCCGGCTGAAACGACTGCGGCGGCGCCACAGTACAGGCGGTGCAGCATCCGTCTTGGTGAAACTGCGGGCCAGACGTTCAAGGCGATTATCAAAAATAGTCATGGCGTCAGGAGACCTTTGGTGTGTGGGCGATACGCGGGTCGAGCGCGGGGTAGAGCAGATCGACGATCAGGTTGACCAGCACAAAGGCTGCTGCGGACACCGCGACGATTGCCAGTACCACGGGGATGTCCTGGCGCAGCACGGCTTCTTGCGCAAGCCGACCGACGCCGGAGCGGGCAAAAATGGTTTCCACCAGCACGGCCCCGGACACCGTGTTGCCGACTTGCAACCCGATCAGGGTCAGCAACGGCAGAGCGGCGTTCTTGAATGCGTGTCGGGCCTGAACCTGAGCGCGGCTCAGACCTTTGGCGTAAGCGGTAATGATGTAGGGTTCTTTCCAGACACCCTGAAAACCGCGCTGCAGCACTTGGGCGTAAACCGCTGCACTGGGAATCGCCAGAGTGACGGCGGGCAGGATCAGGCTGGAAAAGCCCTGATTGCCCGTGGCCGGGAACCAGCCCAGGGTGAAGGCGAACAACTGAATCAACAGCAGGCCCATCCAGAACACCGGCACTGAAAAGCCCAGTGACGGCAGTCGCGCTAGGGCGACCTTCAGCGGTTGCCAGCGCACATACGCGGCGAGGTACGCCAGACCGATGCCGCCAATCAGCGAAAACACGATGGCCAGGCCGGCCAGCGCCAATGTTTGCGGCAGACGCTCGACGAGCAATTCTGACACCGGCCGATTGAGCGTCAGCGAGCTGCCGAAGTCACCCTGCACGGCACCCCACAACAGGTGGAAGTACTGCTGAAAAATCCCGCCATCCAGACCGTAGTAGGCCTGGGCCTTGGCGATTTCTTCAGGCGACAGCGCATCGATTTCGACACCCGAGGCACTGAGCATGATCGACAGCGTGTCACCCGGCAGTAAATACAGGATGAAATACGTCACGCTATACGCTCCCCATAACACCAGCAGTGCCTGGGCAATCCGGCCGATCACGTAGCGGCTCATGGCGCTGCGATCTCGATGTCGTTGAGCAGCGCAAAGCCTTCGGCAGTCCAGTAAAAGTTATGGACCTTCTTGGCGGTCGCGGCCTGCCAGACGCGCTCATAGATCGGGAACGCCGAGCCTTCTTCGATCAGCAGATCCTGCAAATCGCCGTAGGCCTTGGCGCGTTGTTCGGCTTTGGTTGCCGTCAGGCCCGCGTCGAATAGTTCCAGTGCCTTGGGCAGGGTTTCCGGTGCGTAAAGGTTGGTGGCCAGGGTCGAGCTGTTGGCGCTCCGCGGATCAATGATGGTTTGCAGAATGATCGGATCGGCGCGGGTCATGTAGGTGGAGGTCAGGTCATAGTTGCCCGAGGCGTTGGCGGCGGCCCATTCAGCGGTGGTCAGCACATTGAGCTTGAGCTCGATGCCAATTTTGCGCAGTTGGTCCTGGATCAGCACATCCCCCGCACCTTCTGCCGGGGACAGGTTGTAGACCAGCTTGAGGCGTTTGCCGTCCTTGCTGCGATAGCCATCCGGACCTTTTTGCCAGCCTGCGTCATCCAGCAGCTTTTCCGCGCCTTGCGGGTCGTAGGCCAGTTGATCGGACTTGTTCTTGTAATACGGCGTGGTGACGTCGTAGATGCTGGTCACCACCGGAAACTGTGGGTTGTACACAGTGGCCGCGTAGGTCTTGCGGTCGATGCCTTTTTGCAGCGCAAGGCGCACATTTCGATCCGCGAGGATGCGTGTACCACGGGTGTTGGGGTAGAAGTTCAGCGCCGGGCCTGGCAGCGAACGACTCTGGATGGTTGCGCCCTTGGATTTGAACAGGTTCAAGTCGACTTCGGAAAAAGGCGCGCGGGGCCAGAGAATGTCCACCTGGCCCTGTACAAACTGGCCATTGCGCACGCTTTCCTCCGGCACGTAGCTGACTTCAACGGTATTGAGGTGCGCTTCGCCCTTGTTCTTCGCGTTGGCGGACGGCCATGCATAGCCTTTGCGCTTGACCAGCTTCAAGCCGCTTTCCGGGGTATAGCGCTCCAGCACGAACGGCCCGGTGCCAATAATCGCGCCCAATGAACGCTCCTTCACGCTGAGCTTGTAGGATTCCGGGGCGAGAATCGAAAGGTTGGTGGTAGAGGTGGCCTGCAGGAAGCCTGCATTGGGTGTGGACAGCACCAGCTTCACGGTGAAGTCATCGACGACTTCGGCGTGATCGTAGCCCTTCAGGTAGGTTGCGCCGAATGTGGTGGGCAGTTGGGCGGCGAAGGCCTTGTTGGAGTCATAGGCGGCTTTTACTGCCTGGGCATCGAAGCGCGTGCCGTTGCTGAAGGTCACGTCTTTGCGCAGATGAAAGGTGTATTCCAGCGCGTTGTCGCTGACTTCCCAGCTTTCGGCCAGCCAGGGAATGATCTTGCCGTTCTGCGGGTCCTGATCGGTCAGCGATTCGGCGACGTTGCGCAGTACCACTCGGTGCTCAAGCCAGTAAACCTGAAAGGGGTCGAGGCTGACCAACGTGGTGTTATCGCGGAAAAAAGCGATCTTCAAGGTCTTGTTGGCTTCCAGGTCCTGAGCGGACGGTGAGCAGCCCAGCAGGGTAGCAGCTGTGGCACAGGCGGCCAGCAGGCGAAGCAAGGGGAAGCGTTTACTCATCGCGCAATCCTCGACCCGTGACCCATGAGGCTGTGTATCGCTACGCCTGTGGCGTGATTGGGTGTTGCCGAGGAATGTCTCAGGGGCATGGATGAATCCTTTACACAGCGGGAAGTGGGTGCACGGAAGGCTGACTGATCACACAGTCAGGCTGATTTTCTAAGACCGTATTCTTATGATTAGTCGCTGTAAAAGGCTTTTTGGTTCTAAGCTAATATGTATTTTATTGATTGGTTTGGATTTTTATTATGCTTGATATTTATTTAGTGGTTCGCGCCTGATGAGCCATGGTTCAAGCGCCTCCAGCGGTGGCAACTGCGCCACTCGCCTATAAGGGCTCTATCACCTGGATATGCCTTTAGGGAATGAACTGGACGATAATAAATAACCTTATTAAATATTAGGTTAGATCGATAAGGAATTTCACAAGCTCATTTCCATGCTTTAGGTTCTTAAGCGTCAGCCGCACAAGCGGCAACAGCACGATGACTCGACCCGACCCCTCGCACGGTGGAGGAGAGCAATAACCCGCCACTATGCGAGGGATCTCGACCATGACCAGCTAGTTTTCCTGCCCGTTTCGGACCCACCGGCTATCAGCGCTGCGTGCTCCGACCTCCTTGAATTGCCAACCTGTCGTCGCGCCATTGATATCCGCGCAGTGACGGCGTTCGCCTGAAGAAAAAAGCTCGGCAACACGAGCACTGGTTGAGTAGAACCGAATGAGCCATGCACCCACCGTCACTAAAAGCATCTACAGCCTGCCTAACAGCAATAACCGTCTGACACTCGACACCGTTCCGCGCCATGCCGATTTGCTGCAAGAGCGGTTGCATCGCAAGCAACGTCTGGCGGCCGCTTATCGTCTGTTTTCCCGTTATGGATTCGAAGTCGGCCTTGCCGGGCACTTCACGGCGCGCGACCCCATCGAAACCGACCACTACTGGATCAACCCGCTGGGCGTGCCTTTTTCCCGGATCAGCGTTTCGCAATTGCTTCGCGTTGACGCTCAAGGCCAGGTCGTCGAAGGCGACGGACTGCTCAATACCAGCGCGCTAGACTTGCACTACGGCTTACAGCAAGCCCGCCCGGAAGTGGTAGGCATTGCCCATTTGCATGGCTTCTACGGCCGCACATGGTCATCGCTTGCCCAACTGTTCGATCCGATCACGGCTGAAGCGGGAGCCTTCGTCGGCGATCAGGCGATTTTCCCGCGTCACGATTTGCGTAGAGCCGACGGCACCCTGGAGCAGGACCGCGACATCGTGACCGGCGCGTTCGTCGACAGCTTTGCGGGCAATAACCTGTTGTTCTGGCAAAACCACGGCGTCTGGACCGTCGGGGAAACGGTCGAAAGCGCGGCCTGGCGTTTCATTCTCGCCGAAGACGTAGCGCGTTCGCACTTGCTGGCGCGTGCCGCCGGGGTGCCGGTGATTCCGCAGGTTGAACCGCCAAGTGCCCAAAGCAGGGCGCGTAACGAGCTATTTGCCTGGCTCAACTTCCAGCCGCTGTGGGACGAGATCATCGCCCAGCAACCTGATCTGTTGGCCTGAGTATGGTTGCTATTACCCGACGCAAACTGCTGACGGGCAGTGCGATTGCCGCCGCCGGTGGCTTGCTGGCTTCCATCACCCCGCCAGTACTAGGCTCGCAACAGGCGCCGCTGCGCGTCTGGCGCTACAAGGGCTCGGCAGCTTCGTTCATGGGCCTGGCCGGGCAGCTCGATACGCCTTATCCGGTCGAGTGGGTCGACATCGGCGGCGGCAATCTGGTCCTGGAAGCGCTGAACAGCGACAGCCTCGACTACGTGTATATGAGCGAGATTCCGCCGATTTTCGCCTCAATTGCCAAGGTACCGATAGCGCTGGTAGCAACCATTCCTGGTGATGTCAGCGACATCGGCATCGTGGTGCGCAACGATGCCGGTATCCAGCAAGTCGTCGATCTGAAGGGCAAGAAGATCAGTTATGTGCGGGCCACCAATACCCATTACTTCCTGCTGCGTCTGCTCAGTCAGCACGGTCTGTCTCTCAAGGACGTGCAACCGATCCCGATGCCGATCCAGGAGGCACTGATCGCGTTCCGCAGTGGGCACCTGGATGCGGTAATCGGCGGTGGGATTTCCGTGCTTCAGGCCGTGCAGTCCGGCGGCACCCGCTTGCCAAACGTCAGCGACTACCGGGGCAACACGCTGATTGCCACCACGCAGCGGGTCTTGCAGGACCCGCAACGCAGTGCGCAGGTCGCTGACTTTCTCCAGCGTGAGCGCGCCACCTGGGCCTGGGTGCAGAACAACCCGCAAGCCTGGGCACAGCGTAATCAGGACATCACCGGCATAGACGCTGCGCTGTATCTGGATCAGTTCCGTCTGCGTGGCGAAGCGCAGCGCATGGTGCCGGTTTCAGAGCAGTCCATCGCCTCCCAGCAGCAAGTCGCTGACGCCTTTTTTGAACATCAATTGATTCGCCAGCAGGTCGATGTGCGACCGCTGTGGCGTAACGATTTCAAGCAAATTCTGGAAAGTTGATTCTTATGAAAATGAACTCCTACGCGGTGGCACCTTCGCTGGCACCGTTGTTCCTCGCCGGTTTCAGCCTGCTGCCGGGCGTGGCGCTGGCCGCTGACAGCAGCACGGATACGTTGGACACAGTGATTGTCACCGGCTCTCGGGGCAGTGAAGCTCGGACCGTCACCAGCAGCCCGGCACCGATCGATGTGATCAGCGCCCAGCAACTGGAGAAAACCGGTTCTGGCAGCCTGCGTGGTGCGCTGGAAAAGTCGCTGCCTTCCTTCAGCCAGCGACCGTCGGGCAGCTCCAATGACAGCATCGCCCGGCCTTACAGTTTGCGCGGCCTCAACGGCTCCAACGTGCTGGTACTGGTCAACGGCAAGCGCCGTCATAACAGCGCAGTGATCAATCTCGATTCGACGGCGGCCTACGGCACCAATCCGGTGGATCTGGACATGATCCCGATCAGTGCCATCGACCACATCGAAGTACTGCGCGACGGGGCTTCGGCTCAATACGGCTCGGACGCCATCGCCGGGGTGATCAATATCATCCTCAAGCAAAACGACAACGGGGGCTCGGCCAGCACCCAGTTTGGCGAGTATTACAAAGGTGATGGCGAGATTATCAAGCAGGCGCTCAACGCCGGTTTTGCGCTGCCCAACGATGGTTTCTTCAATTTTGCTCTGGACGCCAAGTCGCAGCAGACTGCCGTCCGTTCCCGTGATGCGACGGGGGCGTTGTACTACACGCAACCCGATGGCTCGGCCGATCCGCGAGAAGCGACGACGAATCGCGAACTGCAAAAAAACGGGCTGCCAAAGATCAAGGCAATCAACGTCGGTTACAACGCCGAGCTGCCGCTCAATGACGACCTGAGCCTGTATTCCTTCTCCACGCTAAGCAAACGCGATGCACGGGGCGGGCAGAACTACCGACGGCCGAATTCAACCAACATCATTCCCGAGATCTATCCCGACGGTACGGCACCGTTCTACACCCTTGAAGAGATCGACTATCAGGTCGCGGCAGGGGCCAAGGGTCTGGTCAAGGACTGGAATTGGGACCTGAGCTCCACCTTCGGCCGGGACAAGGGGCAGGCCGGTACCGATGAAACACTCAATGCATCGCTGGGACCTTCCAGCCCGACCCATTTCGATACCTACTCCAATACCTTCGATCAATGGACCAATAACCTCGACCTGACCCGTGCCTTCGAAGTCGGCCTGGCCAAACCCTTGCAGGTTTCCTGGGGCGCCGAGCACCGTCATGAGCGTTACAAGACAGAGTCCGATGACCCGCTTTCGTATATCAATGGCGGCTATGTTTACCCGAGCGGCCCGTTGGCCGGGCGACCGGCAGCCATCGGTGCGCAAGGCGCGATTACGCTCACGCCCGAAGACGAAGGGCAGAACAGCCGTAACAGCTATGCGACCTATCTGGATCTGGGCATCAACCCGACCGAAAAGCTTTACGTCGGCGTCGCCGGGCGTTTTGAGAAATATGACGACAGTTCCGGCAATACCGCTAGCGGCAAGCTCGCGCTGCGCTACGATTTCACCCCCGAATTTGCTATTCGCGGCACCCTGAGCAACGGCTTCCGGGCGCCGTCGTTGTCGCAGTCCACCTATGCGCAGACCTCCAACCAGTACACCTCGGTCAACGGTGTGCTGCAGTTCGTTGAGGCCAAGACTGCCAGAGTTGATTCGGCACTGGCCAAGGCCTTGGGCGCCAGCGACCTGGACCCGGAAAAGTCGCGCAACATCAGCGTGGGCTTCACCTACAAACCGGTGCCTGCGGCGAACCTGACCCTCGATGCTTACCAGATCGAAATCAAGGACCGCATCGGCCTGACCGGTTTTCTGTTCGGCAACAGTGTTGACCAGATACTTCAGCAGCAGGGCTACCGGCCCGGTTACCGGGTGAAATACTTCACCAACGCGGCCGACACCACCACCCGCGGTATTGATCTGGTCACTGATTACAAAGTCGATTACGGCCGCTATGGCAGCGTCAAATACGGTCTTGCCTTCAACTACAACAAGACTGAAATCGACAGCATCAAATCCACACCTTCCGCATTGGCGTCCACCGGGCTCGAACTGTTCGACCGGGTTGCCCAAGGCTATCTGACCGTGGCCAATCCCAAAACCAAGCTGATCCTCAGCGGTAACTGGAAGATCGACAGGTTCGACATCAATCTGGCAGTCAATCGCTACGACAAAGTCATCTCCCGTGACGTCAATCCTGACTACGACGTGACCTTCGGTGCCAAGTGGATCACTGATCTGGAAGTCGCCTATGCGTTGACCGACAGCCTCGGTGTAGCAGTCGGCGCCAACAACCTGTTCGACGTGCGGGCCGACAACAACGCTTACCCCGCTGGCGACGTCAACGGCTTCCCGAAATTCGGCAGCATCTCGCCATTCGATCCCTATGGTGGCCTTTGGTACACCCGCGTGAGTTACACCTTCTGACAGGGGCATCAAGCATGAGCAACGCAAAACCACAGATCATCCTTGGCGCGTTCATTCCCAGCGCCGGGATTTTGGGCTCCAGCTGGCGTCATCCGCAGGCGGCTGCCGATTCGTTCAAGGACTTCAGTCACTTTCGCTGGATCGCCGAGACTCTGGAAAAAGCCCGTTTTCATACGCTGTTCTTCAACGACAGCCTGAACGTTGATCTGGACCTGGAAGCCCTGGCGCGCGGTCCGAACAGCGTGCGCTGGGACCCATTGGTGCTGATGCCAGCGCTGGCGCTGGTTACCCGCAATATCGGCCTGATCGGCACCGCGAGCACCACCTACAACGAGCCTTACAATATTGCCCGCAAGCTGGCCAATATCGACCATCTGAGTGGCGGCCGGGCAGGCTGGAATCTGGTCACGTCACTGGGCGGTGGCGAGAACTTCAATCTGGATGCCCATGTTCAGCATGCGGACCGTTATGAACGCGCGGAAGAGTTTTATGACGTGGTCACTGGCCTCTGGGACAGTTGGGAAGACGACGCTTTTGTTCAGAACAAGGCCAGCGGTACGTGGCTCGACGTCGAGAAAATGCACGTGCTGGATCACCACGGCAAATCTTTCCAGGTCAAAGGCCCCCTGAACGCTGCGCGACCGCTTCAAGGCTATCCGGTGATTGCCCAGGCGGGCTCCTCCGATGCCGGGCGTGCTTTGGCGTCCAGAGCGGGGGAGCTGGTGTTCACGGCGCAACACACGGTGGAGCAAGGCCAGGCGTTTTACGCCGAAATCAAGCAGCGCGCGGCGGCGCTGGGTCGTAACCCGGAACACCTGAAGGTACTGCCGGGCGTCTCGCCGGTGGTGGGGCGAACTCAAGCCGAGGCTCAGGCCAAGTACGACCGTATGCAGGAGTTGCTCGACGCCAAAACCTTCCTGCGCACCATCTCCCGGTTCACCAGTCTGGGCTTCGACCTTTCCGAGCTGCCGTTCGACGAAGTGGTGCCGTTACCGCCGGAACAGTTCGACACCAACACTCACAAGAGTCGCCAGAAGCTGGTCTTCGACCTGATTCGCCGCGAGCGGCCAACGGTGCGCCAACTGTTCAACAAGCTGACGTCGGGCGGGCACCGGATTCTGATCGGCACCCCTGAAAGCATCGCCGATGACTTCCAGCAATGGTTTGAAGCGGGAGCAGCAGACGGTTTCAACGTGATGTTCAGCGGCCTGCACGAAAGCATCAGCGACTTCGCCGAAGGCGTCGTGCCCGAGCTGCAGCGTCGCGGGCTGTTCCAGCGCGAATACCAGGGCAAGAGCCTGCGGGAAAACCTCGGGTTGCCGTATATCGCGAATCGCTACTCAGCAGCACAGTAAATCCCTGTGGGAGCCGGGCTTGCCCGCGATAAGGCTGAAGGCGATCCAAAGTGAACCGCGTCCAGGCTTATCGCGGGCAAGCCCAGCTCCCACAGGGTCCAAGCCAGACTTCAGAGAAAGTTGTTCCTTATGACCTTGAGCACTTCGTTAAACCTTGTCACCGGCGTTCGACTGGCTTTGCTCTTCGTCGCCGTAACCCTCGCTGGATGCGGCGATCAGGCCAACGCGCCGAGCGCTAAAACCAACGCCAGCCCGGTGGCGGGCGGCATTCTCAAAGTTGCGCTGGATGGCGACCCCAATTGCATTGATCCGCAGCAGGCAGGTAACAACACCGCATTGAACGTGGGCCGGCAGGTGGTCGATTCACTGACCGATCAGGACCCGAAAACCGGCGAGATCGTGCCCTGGCTGGCGAGTCGCTGGGAAGTCGATGCCCAATCACGACGTTTCACCTTTCACCTGCGCGAAGGCATCAAGTTCAGTGACGGCAGCGCGCTGAACGCCGCGTCGGTGAAGGCCAACTTCGAAAATATTGTGGCGCTGGGCGCGCGCTCGGTACTGGGTTCGACCTATCTGACAGGCCTGAAAAGCATCGAGACGCCGGACCAGAATACGGTGGTTATCGAGTTCGGCCAGTCCAACGCGCAGTTCCTGCAAGCCACCTCGACCATGAGTCTTGGTCTGCTGGCGGCGTCGACACTGGCGCTACCACCGGCTGATCGTTGCCAAGGCAATCTGATTGGCAGTGGACCGTTTGTGATCAAATCGTTCGTGCATAACCAGAAGGTAGTGCTGGCGCGTCACGAGGCGTATTCCGGGGAATCGTCACTGGCGACGCACAAAGGCAAAGCCTGGCTGGACGGCATCGAGTTCGTCATCGTGCCGGAGTCCGGCGTACGTCTGGGCAGCCTGCTCTCGGGGCAGATCGACGTCGATACCGCGGTGGTGCCGCAGAACGAAGCCGTGCTGGAAGCTCAAAGCGTTCCCTTACTGACCCGGGCCAATCCTGGCGTGGTTTACAACCTGACACCTGACGAAACCGACCCCTTGTACAGCGACGTCAAGGTCCGTCAGGCATTGATCAAAGCCATTGATCGCGAGCAATTGCGCAGCATCATTTCCCGCTATCAAAAACCGGCTACCGCTTTGCTCGCCAGCAGCACGCCGTTCTACCGCGATTTTTCCTCGTTGCTGGCTTATGACCCGAATGGCGCGAAACAACTGCTGGATGAGGCGGGCTGGAAGGTGGGCGCTGACGGTATCCGTGTACGTGAAGGCAAGCGCCTGGCGCTGCAACTCAGTTACTGGCAGAACGCGCCGATTCTGGAGTTGGTACAACAGCAGTTGCGTCAGGTGGGCGTGGAGTTGCGTCTGAACAAATCCACCATCAGTCAAATTGCAGCATTGCAGGCCAGCGGCGATATGCACCTGACGTTCTTCAACCTGACCCGCTCCGATCCGGACGTGGTGCGTACCGTTTACGAGGTCAACGGCCGTAACTACAACCGTCGTCAGCCAGCACAGGTGGATCAGATTCTGCAGCAGGCCGCAGCCACGCTGGACAGCGCCCAACGCCAGAAACTGACTGATCAGGCCAGCGAGATCCTCTTGCGTGAAGGCCACGCGATTCCCCTGATCGAATTGTCCTCGGTCCTGGCCCACGGCAAACAAGTGAAAGGGCTGCACTACGAAGCGTCATCGCGATTGCAGTTTTTTGATACGTGGTTGCAGCGGTAGAAACACAGTAGCCACGGACCTGTAGGAACTACCGAAGGCTGCGATTCGCGCAGCGTCAGAACGAATGCTTTCGCAGCCTTCGGCAGCTCCTACAGATGGACCCGCTCAACCTCAATGGGAACCACCATGAGCAACAGTTTACTGACCACCCCCGGCAATGAAGTCGCGACCCGCTTTCCGCTCAGGCAGGCATCGATTTATCTGCTCAGCCGTATCGGCCAGGCGCTGCTGGTGCTGTGGGCGGCGTTCAGCGTGTCATTTGTGATTCTGTACGCGTTACCCAGCGACCCGGTGAGCATCATGCTCAACCAGCAGGGTGAACCTACGGCGGTGGACCAGGTGCAAATCGACGAATTGCGCGCCGAATACCATCTGGATCAACCGTTACCCGTGCAATACGGCATTGCCTTGTGGAAGGCAGTGCATCTGGATTTCGGCAGTTCGATACAGAGCGGTGAGCCGGTGGTTCAGTCGTTGGCCCAGGCACTGCCTGCCACCGCCGCGTTGACGTTTCTGGCGTTGGGGTTCGCCTTGCTGGCGGGTATTGCGCTGGCGCTGACCGCCAATCTGGTCAAGCGTGACGGGTTGCGTAATGCACTGCTGGGCATCCCGTCGGTGGCAGTGTCGTTGCCGACTTTCTGGATCGGATTGCTCCTGCTGCAGGGGTTTTCATTTTCGTGGCACTGGTTCCCGGCCATGGGCAATCAGGGCTTCAGCGCCTTGGTGTTGCCTGCGCTGACCCTGGCAATTCCGACTGCCGCAGTCATTGCCCAGGTGCTGACTCGCTCGTTGCAGGCGGTGCGTGCGCAGCCTTTTGTCGAAGTATTGATCGCCAAGGGTCTCAGCCCACGCCGGTTGTTGTTCGTGCATTTGCTGCATAACGCGGCCATTCCGTTGCTGAGTCTGTCGGGGGTGATCGTTGGCAATCTGCTGGCCGGTTCAGTGGTCACTGAAACCGTATTCTCCCGCGAAGGTGTCGGCCGACTGGCCCAGGGCGCCGTCAGCGGTCAAGACATTCCGCTGGTGCAGGGCGTGGTGGTGCTGGCGGCGTTGATCTTCATCAGCGTCAACCTGTTGGTGGACTTGCTGTACCCGCTGCTTGATCCCCGTATTCATGGAGGAACCGGCAAATGACCCGCGTACTGAATAACGACCTGGCGCTGGATAGCCTCGCCAGTGCACCGCTCAGCAAGCCGCACTGGAGCCACGCACTCACTGCCTTGCTACGCAGCAGACCGTTGCTGCCATTGGGGGTTGCCGTGCTGCTGACAGTGCTGGCGTGGGCATTGTGGCCGGGTGCGTTCAGCCACTATGACCCGTTGCTGGGCGTGCCCACTGAAGCGCTGCAAAGCCCTGGTCCCCGACACTGGTTTGGCACCGATCAATTAGGCCGCGACCTGTACAGCCGAGCGGTGCATGGCTCTGCGATTTCGTTGCAGGCTACCGCGCTGGCGGTGGCGATCGCCTTGCTGGCAGGCATTCTCCTCGGGGTCATCGCCGGCTACTTCGGTGGTCTGGTGGATGCGTTTCTGATGCGCGTGGTGGAAGTGCTGATGGCCATCCCGTCGCTGCTGTTGGCCATGGCGATTATTACCGTACTCGGCTTTGGCACGTTGAATATCGCGCTGGCCGTGGGGCTTTCGTCAGTGGCGACTTTCGCCCGATTGGTGCGCGGCGAAGTCTTGCGTTGGCGCACTTCGGTGTTCGTTGAAGCGGCGGTGTCCTGTGGCGTAGGGCCTTGGACGATCATACGTCGGCATATCCTGGTGCATGCTGCCGGGCCGGTGCTGGCCCTCGCAGCACTGGAGTTCGGCAGCGCGGTTCTGGCTGTTTCGGCCTTGAGCTTTCTGGGTTTTGGCGCGCCGCCACCGCAACCGGAATGGGGGCTGTTGATTTCCGAGGGGCGCAACTACATGGTCGCCGCGTGGTGGTACACGACTTTGCCGGGGCTGGTGGTCGCATCGGTGGTACTGGCGGCCAATCAGCTGGCGCGCGCAGTGCAGGATTTACAGGGAAACAAATCATGAGCACCGCGACTGCAGTTTTACAGGTCAGCGACCTGAGTATCGGCTACCAGACCCGAGAGGGCCGGGTGGATGGCGTCAGTCAAATCAACTTCGCCCTGTACCCTGGCGAGATTCTGGCCGTGGTGGGTGAGTCCGGCTCTGGCAAGTCCACCACCGCATCGGCACTGGTCGGGCTGCTAGCGGGCAATGCCCGCATTGAGTCCGGGAGTATTTTGCTTAACGGTACAGAACAAGTCGCCGCCAGCGAACGGCAATGGCGCAATGTGCGCGGCAATGTATTGGGCTTTGTTCCGCAGGACCCCGGCCTGTCTCTGGACCCGGTTAAACGCATCGGCGCCCAGTTGCAGGAAGCCATGACCATTCACGGCGTGCCCAAGGCCGCCGCCAGATTACGCACCGTACGCTTGCTGGATGAAGTCGGCCTGAAAAACGTTGAGCGGGTACAGCGCAGCTTCCCGCATCAATTGTCCGGTGGCATGCGACAGCGAGTGTTGATTGCGATTGCGCTGGCGAACAATCCGGCGCTGATCATTGCCGACGAACCTACAAGCGCGCTGGACGTCGGCGTGCAGCGGCAGATTCTTGATCGGTTGCAGGCTCTGGCCCGGGAGCGCGGCACCGCGGTGCTGTTGATTACCCATGATCTGGGTGTAGCGCTGGACCGGGCTGATCGTGTTCTGGTGATGTACCGTGGGCGTGTAGTTGAGAGCGGTGATACCCGGCAGATGTTCCAGCGACCGCAGCATGCTTATACCCGCGAACTATTGAAAACCGTGCCGGCGCTGTCAGCGGCGGCTCATCCAGTGGTGCCCGAACGCCGTAGTCCGGCCTTCGAAAACGAGCGGCCATTGTTGGTGGTCGAGCGACTGGGCAAGGACTTTTCCAGTTGGCGCAATCCGGGTTTGCCTGCCGTGGACGATGTGTCTTTCACGCTGCTGCGCCGAGGCACCACCAGTCTGGTGGGAGAGTCGGGCTCGGGTAAATCCACCACGGCGCGACTGATCCTCGGCCTGGAAAAGCTTGATAGCGGGCGGGTGCTGTTTGATGGCTCTGAAATCAGCCAATACACCCGCCGTGACTGGCAAGCGCTGCGCCGCAGGATTCAGGTGGTGTATCAGAACCCGTATGCGTCGCTGGACCCTGGCTTCACGCTGGAGCAGATCATCACCGAACCGTTGCAGGCTTATGCCATCGGCGACAAAACCTGGCGCTCGGCCCGCGCCGCACAACTGCTGGAGCAGGTGGAGCTGCCGTCACGTTTGCTGCATTGCCGGCCGGGGCAGCTTTCCGGGGGACAACGTCAGCGTGTCGCCATCGCCCGAGCCCTGGCGCTGGAGCCGGAGCTGGTGGTGCTGGACGAACCGCTTTCGGCACTGGATGCTTCGGTGCAAACCCAGATCCTGGCGCTGCTGGCCGATCTGCAACAGAGGCTGGGCTTGAGTTACCTGTTCATCTCCCATGATCTGGCGGTGGTCCGGCAGATTTCCGATCAGGTAGTGGTGATGCAGGCGGGGAAGGTGGTGGAGAAGGGCGATACCGAACAAATCTTCCAGGCTCCGGCCCATCCCTATACCCGAGGTTTGCTCGCCGACGTGCCGGGCAGGCGTTATCTGGACCTGCTCGACGAATTTTCCCGAGCACTGGTGCTGCGCCGGATAGCAATTTGAGTGACGCCAGTGATGGCTGTGATGATCCT
The DNA here is from genome assembly GCF_040224095.2 of Pseudomonas caspiana. Classification (NCBI taxonomy): domain Bacteria; kingdom Pseudomonadati; phylum Pseudomonadota; class Gammaproteobacteria; order Pseudomonadales; family Pseudomonadaceae; genus Pseudomonas; species Pseudomonas caspiana. The sequence goes on from NZ_CP167995.1 coordinate 2,771,441, forward strand.
CTGTGGAAGCAGGGCTTGGTATGGGCGGCATTCCGACGATAAACGATAACGCGGTGTTTATTCTGGCTGGGTCTCATGCATCGCGAGCAAGCTCTGCTCCCACAGAATCCGCGCTGTTAGCAGGGAGAAGGGTGGAACAGCCCCCAATCTGCTACGTCAAAGGCACTGTCCTTGCGGCTAAAGCCTGTCCTACAAATGCAGCACGCCGCCTTTGCTTATGCCTTTCAACTCTGTGAGCTGCCCACGTTATGCTCGTGGTGCATATTCTTAGCCGAAAGGGTTCGTTCGGATTTATGAAGTTTTAGATTAGCGTAGTGGCCATTGGTAAGCCTCACAGAATCAGTCTGTGAGCTGCTCACAGACTGGATTGAGCCGCTAGATGACTTCTCCCGCCACGCCCTTCGCCAGACCCGAAGTCGCCAGTTTTGGCGATGACGCCTACAGCCGCATCCGTCGCGACATTCTTTCCTGCCGCTTGATGCCTGGCACAAAAATTACCGAGCCTGACCTGATGACCGAGTACGGCATCGGCAAAAGCAGTTGCCGCATCGCGCTGACACGGCTGTGCCACGAAAACCTGCTGCGTTCTATCCCCCGCAAGGGCTATCAGGTCGCGCCAATCACCTTGAAAGATGTGGAAGAAATCTTTGCCCTGCGGGTGCAACTCGAACCCATGGCGGCGCGGCTCGCTGTCGGGCGGGTTGATCTTGAGCAATTGCGTGCGCTGGAAGCCGCCTGTCGGGTTCGCCATCTGGCGCCGTTGTCTGAGCAGATCGATGTGTTCATGGACGCCAACAAGGCATTCCACATGGCGATCATCGAGGCCTCGGGCAATGAACGACTGGTGCGTACCTTGTCCGGTTTGATGGATGAAATGACCCGTCTGGTGGCGCTGGGTTTCAATGTGCAAGGCACTAAACCCGAGATCAAGCACGATCACAACGCCATGATTGACGCCTTCGAAGAGGGCGATGGCAAACGTGCCGAGCTGATTGCCCGCCGCCATATCGAAACCTTTCAGGCAATGACGCTCGAGAAGGTTTACGACAGCCTCAGCGAATCGGGTGCGTCACTGCCCATGCTCGCCGCGAGGTTTGCCCGATGACTGCGCAGGCCTTTTTCTCGATCACAGCTCCCGCGCTAAGCCTGGACGGTATCTCCAAGAATTTTGGTGAACTGGAAGTCCTGCGTGATATCTCGGTACAGGTCGCCCAGGGCGAAATTCTTGCCTTGCTGGGCACTTCAGGCTGCGGCAAAAGCACTCTGCTGAATATTCTGTCCGGACTGCTCAAAGCTGATCAGGGCAGTTTGCAACTGGAAGGCCAGGCCGCCGAAGATTTTGACGGCTGGCGTCGCGTCGCCTACATGTTCCAGGAAGATCGCCTGTTGCCGTGGCGCACAGTGCGCAGCAACGTCGCATTTGGCCTGGAAGGGGCTGGTCTGAACAAGGCCGAGCGCCTCGCCCGTGCGGACGCGGCGTTGAAGTTGGTGGAGTTGGAAGAATTCGCCAAAGCCTGGCCACATCAGCTGTCTGGCGGGATGCGCAGTCGCGTGGCCCTGGCGCGCAGTCTGGTAGTGGAGCCCAGCGTGCTGCTGATGGATGAACCGTTCTCCAAGCTCGATCCGCAAACCCGCAGCCAGATGCACCATGAGTTGCTGCGCCTGCAAGCGCTGAAAGGCATGACCATCGTCTTCGTCACCCATGATGTGGAAGAAGCCGTGGTGCTGGCCGACCGCGTAGTCGTACTGGAGCCACGTCCGGGGCGGATTCGGGACATTGTCGGGATCGACTTGCAGCGTCCCCGCGCTCCGACTGCCGCTGATGTCAGCGAGCAGGTTCGTCAATTGCGGTTGAAGGTATGAACAGCATGCTTTCCAACCGTTTCGTAATTCTATTGGCCCAGCGCCTGCTGCTGGTGGCGGTGTTCGCCATTGCCTGGTGGTACGCCGCTGGACGCTTGCCATCGTTCGTGTTGCCAGGGCCGGAGAAGGTCTTCGCTGCTCTGAATACCCTGTGGCACAGCGCGACTTTTGTGCATGACCTGAGCGCGACCATGGGCCGGGTGTTCAGCGGTTTTGCCCTCGCAGCGCTGATCGGTACGCCGCTCGGTCTGGCCTTGGGGTCAAGCCGAACCCTGGCGCAATTCTTTGAGCCGATCCTGGCAGTGTTCAACACGGTCTCTTCTGCGATCTGGGCGATCTTCGCGATCATCTGGTTCGGCATTTCCGATGCGACCACCGTGTTTGTGGTGTTCATGACGTCGATGCCGCTGATCCTGACCAACGTCTGGCAGGGCGCCCAGACCGTGGAACGCCAGTACATCGATCTGGCGCGCTCGTTTCGTATGTCGCGCAGCCAGATCCTGTTCAAGATTTATCTGCCAACCATCCTCCCGTATTTCTTTTCCGGCGCCCGGCTGGCCTTCGGTTTCGGCTGGCGTGTGTCGCTAGTGGCGGAAACCCTCGGCGCGTCGGACGGTATCGGCTACCGCCTGCGGCAGGCGGCCGATCTGGTGCAGAGCGATCAGGTCTTCGCCTGGACAATCTTGCTGGTCACTTTGATGTTGCTGCTTGAGGCGGGTGTGCTCAAACCCCTCGAACGGCGTTTGTTTCGCTGGAAAACCTCCAATCAATGAACCCTCTAGGAACTGCACCCATGCGCAAGCTTTTTGCCGCCGCAGCGTTGGCGACGACTGTTTTTGTTTCTTTCTCCAGCCAGGCGGCCGAAGCCGTCCGCATTGGTTACTGGACCAGCGGAGTCAGTCTGGGCTATGGCTCGGTGCTTGAAGCCAAAGACTTTCTGGCCAAGCGCGGCATCGACGCGACCTTCGTGCATTTTCCGGATGTAAACGCGCCGATTCGCGCACTGGCAGCAGGCTCGATTGATCTGGCTTTCGGCGCGCCGGTAGCGGGCGTTTTCAGCGCCGCCGCAGAAGGTGTGCCGATCAGAATCTTTGCCGCGACCCAGCCTGCAGATGTGCAGTTCGTGGTGCCTGCGGATTCACCAATCAAGTCGGTGGCTGAGTTCAAAGGCAAGAAAATCGGCATGTCGCCCACCGGCTCTTCGGTGGCGGTGATCGCTGGCACGGTATTGGCGGGTAACTACGGCATTCAGCCCACGGACTTCTCGCTGATTGGTGGCAACGAATCGCGACTGGCGCAGTTCCTTTCACAAAAGCAGGTGGATGGTGCGGCCTTGCGTTCGTTGACCATCGACCAACTGGACGACGAACTGAAGGTTAAACGTCTGGGCAGCTTCGCGGATGAGTGGAAGAAGCTGACCAAAACCGATGCCGTGCCGTACATCGGTGTTGGCGCAGTGAACGCCAGACTGGTGGATGAGCACCCGGAGACAGTGGCCAAAGTCATTGCTGCATTGCGCGACACCCTGGCCTGGGGCGCGAGCCACCATGACGAAGTGGTCGGCATTCTGGAACAGAGCGCCAACCTGCCCACCAAGGACGCCAGGGTTTACGTCGGCCTGTGGAATGCCATGAACCGCGTGTCCTTCGAGCCTGCCGACATCGAGACCCTGAAGTTGCAGCACAAAGTCTTTATTGAAGGCGGTCTGGTCAAGGGCGCGCTCAAGGATGACCTGTTCGCTACCAAGCCTTACGCCGAATCAAAAACCCTCAAGTAATCCATCCCCGATTGATCACCAAATCAGGAGAAATCCCCAGTGAGCAAAACCATGAAAGCCCTGGTACTCGATGCACACGGCGACCTTGACCGTCTGCGTGTGGTAAGCGACAAGCCGGTACCGGCAGTCACCCAGGGTCACGTCGTGATCCGTGTTGGTGCGTCTTCTTTCAACTACCACGATGTGTTTACCGTCAAAGGCATGCCGGGCATCAAGGTGCCGCTGCCGGTGGTGATCGGCCTCGATCTGGCGGGCACCATTACTGAACTGGGCGAGGGCGTCAGCGGCTGGAACGTCGGCGACCGCGTCCTGGTGAATCCGCTGAAGCCCGACGTCGGTCTGATGGGCGAAATGGTTGACGGCGGCATGGCTGAATACGCTCTGGTGGATGCCCGTCAATTGATCAGCCTGCCGTCGGCGGTGAGCTTCGAACAAGCGGCGGCATTACCGGTGGCTTACGGCACCGCGCACCGAATGTTGATCACCCATAACACTGTCAAGCCGGGTGACCGGGTGCTGATTCTCGGTGCCAGCGGCGGCGTTGGCACGGCCAGTGTGATTCTCGCCAAACTGCTTGGCGCCGAAGTCATTGCCTGTGCGGGGAGTGATGCCAAGGGCGAGCGCCTCAAGGAAATCGGTGCCGATCACGTGCTCAATTATCGCGAGACCGACTTCTCCAAGTGGGCCATTGCCAAGTACGGCAAGCCACAACGCCGCACTCACGAAGGCGGTGTGGATGTGGTGATCAACTTCACCGGTGGCGACACCTGGGTGCCATCGCTCAAATGCCTGAAGCGTGGCGGCACTTTGCTGGTGTGCGGCGCAACTGCAGGCCACGATCCTGCCGAGGATTTGCGCTACGTGTGGAGCTTCGAGCTGAACATCAAGGGTTCCAACAGCTTCTATGAGGAAAACCTGGTGGGCCTGCTGGACTTGATCGCCGAAGGCAAGATCGACCCGCTGATCGACCGTGTTCTGCCGCTGGAACAGGCCGCCGAAGGCCTGGCCCTGATCCGCGACCGTGAAGTGCTGGGCAAGGTTGTCGTCAAGCCCTGAGCCCTTTTTAACCGTTTAACGCTGTACCGCTGCCGGAGTTTTCGATTCGGCGGCATGGGGCTCTGCACGTTCAATTCAGCCGCCTAACCGAATTGAAATGCATGTTTCTGTAGGCGCGCACGAGCACCGCGAGGCCGCGATGGCGGTGGCTCAGGCAGAACGCTATCGCTGCCTCGGTGCTCGTGAGCTCCTACCAAACTCAACAACCAGGAAATTAAACATGACCGATACATTGCCAACTGCAGCTGACATTCAGGCCCGCTTGCTCAAAGGGCCTTACCACCAATGGCTGGGCCTTGAAGTGATCGAGGTGGGAGAGGGTAGCATCGAGCTCACCGCCAAATGGCGCGAAGAGTGGGTGGTTAACGTCGAAGGTGGCTATACCCACGGCGGCATTCTCGCGGCACTGGTTGACCTGACTGCCGACTGGGCGCTGGTCTCGAAAACCGGCAAGGGCGTGCCGACCGTTGACTTGCGCGTTGACTACCACCGTGCGGCGAAAGGTGATTTGCGCGCCACTGGCCGGGTGATCAAGTTCGGCAAGCAGTTCTCGGTGGCCGAAGCGCAGGTATTCGATGGCGAGGGACATCTGGTCGCCAGTGGGCGTGGCCTGTATTCGACTCCTGCACCCAAGGCCTGATCATGCAAACCGCTCTGGATCATCTGGTCATCAACACTCGTTTTGAGACTGACACCGCAGCTCAAGTGTTCGCTGCGCTGGGTTTCACCCTCACGCCGCGTGGCTATCACTCGCTGGGTTCACTCAACCATTTGATGATGTTCCCGGGCGGCTATCTCGAACTCATCGGCCTGCCGCTGGGCACGCGCAAATTACGCCAGGAGGTGCTGGACAGCCCACTGGGCATCGACGGTCTGGTGCTGAATACCAGGAATGCTCACGCCACTCACAGCGAACTGGTCAGCGCCGGTTTTCTGGTGCAACCAGTACAACGCTTCTCCCGTGCGGTGGAGCATCAGGGGCGCGAGCTGACCGCACGTTTTACCACGGTGCGCTTGCAGGCCAACGAGTTTGCAGCCGGTCGCGTTTACTACTGCCACCACGAAACCCCGGAGCTGGTCTGGCAGCCGCAGTGGCTGACGCATGCCAATGGCGTCAGTGCGATTATCAAACTGACGGTGCTCAGCGCAGAGCCCGAAGCGCAAGCTGCACGCTACGCTGCTCTCGGTCAACTGGGCGATGGCTTTGCACTGGACATTGTCGATCGGGCCACCCTTGAGCAGCGCTTCGGTGCGTCCGCCAGTCGGTTAAGCCAACGAGACGAGCGCTTTGCGGCGATCACCTTGCGTTGCGCCGATCCGGTTGAACTGGCGCGGCTGGCTGAACAGGCGGGCTTGAGTCATCGGGTCGAAGCGGGCCGGGTGCTGGTCGAGATTGCCGAGTTTGAAACCGTGCTGGAGTTTGTCTCGTGATCAACGGCATAAAAAACCTTGGCCGCGTGATTGACCGGCAAGCTGATCGGGACCGGATCGCGTTTGTTGGCGTCTGCGATACGGCCTCGACCGGTGGGAGCGAACGTGTTCGCAAGGCAGCGAACCTGACACACCGCCTCGCGAACAATTTCGCTCCTGCCGGGGATGACGCTGCAGAAAGAATCATCACCTACGGCGAACTCGACGCCCTCGCCGACGGCATCGCCCGGGCGCTTGCCTTGCGCGGTTATGCCCAGGGTGATCGGGTTGCGCTGCTGGCCGCCAATTCCGTGGAATACCTGGCAGTGGTGCTGGGCATCATGCGTGCGGGGCTGGTGGCTGTGCCGGTCAATTACAAGTTTCCCAATGCCACGATCCATTACGTGATTGCCGACAGTGGGGCACGGTTGTTGTTCTGTGATCCGCGTCGTTTGCCGTCAGCGCCCGCCGGGCTGGAGACGATAGGGTTAAGTGCCGAGGGGCTTACCGCTTTCGCCGACCCCGGCCCGTTTGATGCTTTCGAACCGCTGGCAGACGAACCCGCGCTGATCCTCTACACCTCAGGCTCCACCGGCAAACCCAAAGGCGTAATCCTCAGCCATGCCGCGCATTTATGGGTGGTGCAAACCCGGTTGCAGGCAACCCGCCTGGCTGATGAGAAACCGCTGATTGCTGCGCCGTTCTATCACATGAATGCGTTGGCGCTGGCCTTCCTCAGCCTTGCTTCCCATGCGACAACGGTTCTGCTACCGCAGTTTACTGCCGCCAGTTATATCGCTGCGATTCAGCGCCACCGCTGCACCTGGTTGACCGCCGTACCGCCGATGATCGCCATGATGCTCAGTGAAAAATCCTTATTGGCCGAAGCCGATTTTTCCTCGGTGCGCGTCGTGCGAATGGGCTCTGCACCGGTGAGCGCCAGCCTGTTGGAGCAAATCCATCGTCTGCTGCCTGAAGCAAAAGTCATCAACGCCTATGGCACGACCGAAGGCGGGCCGGTGGTCTTTGCGCCCCATCCAGACGGATTACCCAGCCCACCGATGTCGCTGGGTTGTGCCCACCCCAAGGTTCAGGTGCGCTTGCGTGACGAAGCGGGCGCGCTGAGTAATCAGGGTGTGCTGGAGCTGCGCAGCCCCGGTTTGATGAGCGGTTACCACCATCGTCCGGACCTGCCTTTGCCGTTTACTGCGGATGGTTACTACATCACCGGCGACGTATTTACCCGCGATGCGCAAGGGTTCTACACCTTTGTCGGCCGACGCGACGACATGTTCGTCAGCGGCGGCGAGAACATCTATCCCGGCGAAATAGAAAAGCTTCTGGAGCGTCATCCCGCCGTCCAGCAGGCTTGCGTCGTACCCGTGGAAGACGCCATCAAAGGCCATAAACCGGTCGCATTTGTGGTCCTGCGGGAAGGGTTTGCCGCTACCGAACAACAGTTGAAAAGCTTCGTGCTGGAGCACGCCGCGGCTTACCAGCATCCCCGTCGGGTCTGGTTCCTCGACGCATTACCCCTCGCCACCACTAACAAGATCGACCGCCGCGCCCTGATCGATCAGGCGCTCTCTGGATTGACTCAATAAGGACTGCTCATGACCCTTGCAAAGTTATTGCTGCCGCTGTCTGTGCCCCTGATGTTCGCCGCCACCCACGTTTGGGCACTCGATGATGTAACCGTGGCGCTGGCGATCCCGCCTGCCGTGCATGACGGCGCAGCTTACGCCGCCGCTGAAGAACTGGGCCTGTTCAAGGAGCAGGGCCTGAAGGTCAACGTAGTGGTGTTTCAGGGCGCGGGGGCATTACTGCCCCAACTGGCAAGCAAGCGTGTGACCTTTGGTTTTCCGGTGGCCGAGCCGATTATCTCCAGTTACTTCAACGGCAAGGATCCGCTGCCAGTGCGCTACTTCTATAACGGCGTGCCGAGTCAGACCATGGAGTACGCGGTGCTGGCGGACTCGCCGATCAAGTCCCTTGCCGATCTGAAAGGTAAGCAGATCGGCGTGGGCGCTTTGACCTGGGGCACCTTGCCCAACAGCCGCGCCGCTTTGCGAATTGCTGGGCTGGAACCGGGCAAGAACGTCGAGTTTGTTGCAGTTGGCGCATTGGGTGCAGGCTTTCAGGCGCTGAAAACCGGACGGGTTGATGCGCTCAATTTCAACAGCAGTTGGGATGACATGCTGGAGTTGTCCGGTACGCCGATTCGCCGGATTGCCTACCCACCGGTCTTTCAGGAAAACCCCGGCAATGGCTTCGTTGCCCACGTGGACACGTTCAAGGAGAACCCGGACCTGATCCGTCGTTTTGGCCGTGCTTATACCCAGGGGCAACTGGTCTGTGAGGCTAATCCGACGTATTGCGTGCAGGCGTTCTGGCGCCAACATCCGGAAAGCAAACCGGCTGACGCTGACGGCAAAGGCCTGACCGATGCCCGCGAGCTGCTGGTTCGCCGTTTGCGCAACACCTTGCATCACCCGGATGGCAGCGCCCGCGTGCCGGGTGAATACAACCTGCAGATCATCAAGGATGCGATTGCAGCCATGGCGAAAACCGGGGAGTTCCCGACCGCCGATGTGCCGGTAGACACGATTTTCTCCAACGAATTTGTTCCCGCCTTTAGTGAGTTCGACCGCGCCGCATTGCTCAAGCGTGCTGAGGAGGCGCAATGAGTGTGCAGTACTGGATTGACGCTGATGAAGGGCTGATCGACCAGCCCCGGCACATCCGTTTCACCGGGCTGGCAGCGGGCGAAGCGAAGTTGCGCGCATGGATGGACGGTGCTGACGGCAGCCGCTGGGAGAGTCAGGCGCAATTTCTGATCGGCGCACAGGGTGAGCTTGATCTGACCAGAGACGCACCGTTCGCCGGCGACTGGTCAAGCGCCGATGCCATGGGATTGGTGTGGTCGATGCGACAGGTTGCGCCGCCAGTCACCGTACCTCTTCAGGAAAGTCTCGCGGCGCAGCGTGTTCAATTGCAATTTACCGATGCTCAGGGCCAGCAAGTTAACGCGGGGTTTACACAGCACTATCTGGCACCTGGCGTGCAACGCAGCGAGATCAGGGAGGGCGGAATCAGCGCCACGCTGTTTCAACCCGCCGGCGATCAGCCTCGTGCGGCCGTGGTGGTGCTCAATGGTTCTGGCGGCGGCACACCGGAGCAGCGTGCTGCGCTCTATGCCGCTCACGGCTATACCGCGTTGGCGCTGGGCTATTTCAAGGCGCGAAATCGCCCTGAACACATCAGCGATACGCCGCTGGAATATTTTCAGCAGGCGCTGGAGTGGGTGGTTGCCACGCTCAAGCCCAGGAACGGCTTTATCGCCGTCGCAGGTTTGTCCCGTGGCGGCGAACTGGCGCTGCTGTTGGGGGCGCGCTTTCCGGCATTGGTCAGCGCTGTCATCGGTTACGTACCCAGTTCGGTGGTACATGGCACCTTGCGCGCTGGTCGACCGGATCAACCCCGGGACGCCGATGCCTGGACCTGGCAAGGGCAGCCGCTGGTCAATGTCTGGCAGGGCAACCCGCTGGTGGACTGGCGTCCGTTCGAAGTGGCTGAGCCTGCGGGCGCGCCGATTCGTCAGGCACCTGCCTTTGTGGCGGTGCAACAGGATGCGCCGTCGGTGGCGCGGGCGCGTATCCCGGTGGAAAACATCAACGGTCCGCTGTTGCTGATCTCGGGTGACGATGACGGTTTCTGGCCTTCGACGGCCTATTGCGCAGAAATCGAATCGGACCTGAAGGCGCGTGGTCATGCCTGGCCGGTGGAGCTCGTGCTCAATCAGGGCGCCGGACATGCCATCGGTTTTCCGTATGTGCCCACCACGGTCATTGCGCGTCTGCATCCGGTGGCCAAGGTGTTGATCAGTGGCGGCGGTACGCCTGCGGCCAACGCGCTGGCCAACCAGCACAGCTGGAGCAGGGTGTTGAGCTTTCTTGAGCAGGCTGTTGCGGCGAAAGGCTTTCTGCAATGAGCGCCACGATGAGAGCCGCGCTGAGTTTGCAAAAGGTAGGGCTTACCTACGAAACCCGTCGTGGCCATATTCAGGCGTTGAGCAATATCGACCTGAAGGTTGCCGAGGGTGAGTTCGTTGCATTGTTGGGGCCGTCCGGCTGTGGCAAGTCCACGTTGCTGAAACTCGCGGCAGGTTTGTTGCCGGTCTCCAGCGGTCGCATCGAGCTGGCGGGCAATGAGGTGCAGGGGCCCAGTCGGCAAAGCGGGGTGGTGTTTCAGAAACCCAATATGCTGCCCTGGAAGTCAGTGCTGGATAACGTACTGCTGCCCGCGAAAACCCTGGGGCTGCCCATGGTCGAAGCGCGGCAGAGGGCGCTGCAGTTACTGGAGCTGGTGGGCCTGCAGGCATTTGCCAATGACTATCCTTTCGAACTGTCAGGTGGCATGCAGCAGCGAGTCGGTATTGCCCGAATGTTACTGCATGACCCGCGCATGCTGCTGATGGATGAGCCGTTCGCTGCGCTGGATGCCATGTCCCGGGAGGCATTGACCCTTGAGTTACAGCGCATCTGGAGTGTGCATCGCAAGTCGGTGCTGTTCATTACTCACAGTATTCAGGAAGCCGTTTTCCTCGCTGACAGGGTGCTGGTGATGTCGCCGTCGCCGGGCACCATCATTGATGAATTGCCCATCCCTCTACCGCGCCCACGAACCCTCGATACCCTCAACGACCCGCAGTTCACCGCGCTGTGTCATCACCTGCGGAGGCATTTCAGCCATGCGTAGATTTCTGCCCTTGTTGTACCCACTGACCAGCCTGGCGGTGCTGATTCTGGTCTGGGACCTGGCCGTGCGCGGGCTGGGTATTTCCGATTACCTGCTGCCACCTCCTTTGGCGGTGTACCACGCGCTGGCCAATGGTTTTGCCGATGGCACCTTGTGGCCTCACATCGCGACAACGGTAATCGAGACGTTGAGTGGCTATGTGATCGGTTCGGTACTGGCTGTGGTGCTTGGCGCGGTGCTGGCTGAATCACGGACTTTCGAACGCTTTGTCTATCCGCTGTTGATCGGCCTGCAGGCCACGCCCAAAGTCGCGCTGGGACCGATCATTCTGGTCTGGTTCGGCTTCGGCATGACGTCGAAGATCGTCCTGGTGACGCTGGTGTGTTTCTTCCCGTTGTTCGTCAACACGGTCAACGGCATTCGCCGCACCGATCCGGAACTGCTGGACGCCTGTCGGGCATTTTCTGCATCGCGCCTGTACTTGCTGCTGCATGTGAAGTTTCCGGCTGCGGCGGGGGAAGTGTTCGCCGGGCTGCAGATCGGTATTTCCCTGGCGCTGATCGGCGCGGTGGTGGCCGAGTTTCTCTCGTCGCAAAGCGGGCTGGGTTATCTGATCGCTTCAAGCTCGGTGAGCATGAACATGGCGACGATGTTCAGCGGCCTGATTCTGCTGGCACTGATTGGCCTGTGCGGCGCGCAAAGCGTACGGGCGATCCAGCATCGCGTGATTTTCTGGGAGCCGGGTGCCGCTCGGCGACAACGTAAAGACTGAATCAAGGAGTGCTCATGGCTTTCGATTGGCAAAACCCTTATCCCACCACCCGTATTCCGTTGTTCGCCCGTAATGTGGTGTCGACGTCGCATCCGCTGGCGGCCCAGGCCGGGCTGAATATTCTGCTGGCCGGTGGTAACGCTGTGGACGCGGCGATTGCGGCTGCGGCGATGTTGACCGTTGTCGAGCCCGTGTCCAATGGACTGGGCAGCGATGCGTTCGCGATTCTTTGGGACGGCAAGCAACTGCATGGCCTGAATGCATCCGGCCCGGCACCGCAAGCCTGGGATCTGGAGCATTTTCGCGGTCGCTACGGCGAGGATGGCGCAGGGCACGTCAAGCGTCCGGTACGTGGTTGGGATTCAGTGACCGTGCCTGGCGCAGTGGCCGGTTGGGCTGCGCTGCATGAGCGTTTCGGCAAGCTGCCGTTCGCTGACATTCTGGAACCGGCCGCCCAAGTGGCCGAGCGCGGTGTGACCCTAGCACCCACCGTGGCGCATAAGTGGTCCGGTGCTGTGCCATTGCTCAATACCCAGCCCGGTTTTGCCGAAACTTTCATGCCCGGCGGACGTGCGCCGCGTATCGGCGAGAAGTTCGTCTTCAAGGACGCCGCACGGACCTTGCGCCTGCTTGGCCAACAAGGTGGCCGGGCGTTTTATGAAGGCGAGATCGCTGAGGCCATCGTCGGTTTCGCCCGGCAGACTGGCGGGGCACTGACTCTGGACGACCTGCGCAATTATCAGCCGGAGTGGGTCAAGCCGATCTCCAAATCCTATCGAGGTTATGACGTACACGAGATCCCGCCGAACGGGCAGGGCATTGCGGCGTTGATTGCGTTGGGGATACTGGAGCGGTTCGACGTGGGTTCACTGCCGCTGGATTCGGCGCAATCCCAGCACCTGCAGATCGAAGCCATGAAGCTGGCGTTTGCCGATATCTATCAGTACGTGGCGGACCCTTCGAGCATGGAGGTGACGCCGGAGCAGATGCTGGACGATGCGTACCTGGACAGCCGCGCCAGGCTCATCAATCCGGCCAAAGCCAGTGATCCGGGCTTTGGGATGCCGCGTAGCGGCGGCACCGTGTACCTGAGTGCGGCGGATGAAAACGGCATGATGATTTCATTCATCCAGTCCAATTACATGGGCTTTGGATCAGGGATTGTGGTGCCTGAGTACGGGATCAGCTTGCAGAATCGTGGTGCTGGTTTTTCCAGTGATCCGAAGTCGGCCAATGTGGTCGCGCCGGGCAAGCGGCCGTTCCATACGATCATTCCGGCCTTCCTGACCAAGGACGGCAAGCCGCAGATGAGTTTCGGGGTAATGGGCGGGGACATGCAGCCGCAAGGACATCTGCAGACGCTGGTGCGGATGCTGGATTACAACCAGCAGCCTCAGGCGGCCTGCGATGCACCGCGCTGGAAGGTCAATCGGGATTTTTCAGTGGACCTGGAGGACACCCTGGCCGCTGCGACGGTAGATGGTTTGCGGGATTTGGGGCATCGCTTGAAGTCGGTGGAGGATCCGTACATGGACTTCGGTTCGGGGCAGTTTATCTGGCGGCTGTCGGATGATGCAGACCATGGTTATGTGGCAGCCAGTGACAGCCGCCGAGATGGGCATGCGGCGGGGTTTTAGCCTGGCACTGTCGCGCAACAAACACAGATCTGTAGGAGCGCACGAGCACCACGAGGCCGCGATAGCGGTATATCAGACAAAACACCATCGCGGCCTCGGGATGCTCGTGCGCTCCTACAGAAAAGTTTTCCAAATCAGGTTGCTATGTTTTTTTGATATGACGCAGCGCTTTTTCCAGACACAGCGCTGTCGCGCAACAAACACAGATCTGTAGGAGCGCACGAGTACCGCGAGGCCGCGATAGCGGTGTATCAGACAAAACGCCATCGCGGCCTCGCGATGCTCGTGCGCTCCTACAGAAAAGTTTTCCAAATCAGGTTGCTATGTTTTTTTGATATGACGCAGCGCTTTTTCCAGACACAGCGCTGTCACGCAACAAACACGGACCTGTAGGAGCGCACGAGCACCGCGAGGCCGCGATAGCGGTGTATCAGACAAAACGCCATCGCGGCCTCGCGATGCTCGTGCGCTCCTACAGAAAAGTTTTCTAAATCAGGTTGCTATGTTTTTTTGATATGACGCAGCGCTTTTTACTGAAACAGCGCTGTAGCTCAACAAACCCCGACCTTTAGGAGCGCACGAGCACCGCGAGGCCGCGATAGCGGTGTATCAGACGAAACGCCATCGCGGCCTCGCGGCGCTCATGCGCTCCTACAGAAAAGTTTTCCAAATCAGGTTGCTATGTTTTTTTGATATGACGCAGCGCTTTTTACTGAAACAGCGCTGTAGCTCAACAAACCCCGACCTGTAGGAGCGCACGAGCACCGCGAGGCCGCGATAGCGGTATATCAGACAACACACCATCGCGGCCTCGCGGCGCTCATGCGCTCCTACAAAAAGGTATTCCAACCAGACCGTTGTGGTTCGTTTGATAAGCACTGCGATCCAGCCCGGGGAGCGAGCTGCCTACGCTATCTTCACTCGACTCTCTGTAAACCCGGCTCAAGCTGCTGTCGTCTGAATTGCCCCGGCGGGAGCCCGTGTATCTGCCGAAAACGTCTCGAAAAATACGCTTCATCTGCAAAGCCGCACAGGCGTGCGACTTCGCCTACGGGTTTTGAGCCGTTAAGCAGGTAATTGCGCGCGGCGTGCATACGCCGTTCCAGAACCAGTTCGCTGAAGGTTTTACCTATTTCCTTACGCAGCCAGTGGGTCAGGTACGTGGGCGACAGGTAGGTAGCCGCGGCGACTTTTTTCAGGCTCAGGTCCGGGTCGGCAAGGTGTTTGCGCACGTACTCGGACATTCGTGTCAATGCATCGCGACGGCTCAGTTGTGCGGCATTGCCATCGGCAAGGCTCACCAGTGGCTCGCCATATAACGTGCAAACCGTGCTGATCAGTTGCAGCAACAGGCCCTTGAGCATTTCCCGGGTGCCAAACTGGCGGTTCTGGTCCAGCGCGCGCATCTGCTCAAGCAACGCACAGATTTTGTCGAACTCATTCTGTTCAAGAATGAAGTCCAGATGTTCCTGAAAGCGGAACGGCGACAGTTCCGGCGCAAGCAGGATCGACACATCTTCCAGATCCAGCGGGTCGCACTCCAGGTGCGGGAGCAGGAAGGTCTGGGAGAAGTTGATGACCATGAAGTTGCTGTCCGCAGGGTGCGGGATCATGTGCATGCGATGCGGCAGGATGAACGCCAGAGCGTTGCGCGGGAAGGGCCGTTCGACGTTGCCGATGTGCTGGACGGTGTCGCCACCCAGATTGATCTGGATCTGAAAATACTCATGGCGGTGGGGACTGGTTTCTGCGCTTCGGGCGGTCTTGTCGCGGATATAAAAATCAGCCCGCTCGCTGCGTTGCTGCATGCCGTAGGTGGGCACACGTTGGGTCAGGTGCATGGACGACAACTCCTGCTGGTCTTTCCAGAGCGCTAGGGATTTTATGGCGCAATCCTCTATTTGTTGGTGTTCATATGATGACCAAGCATGCGCGGTTAGCCGTAATGCAAGCAACTGGTTTGCGTCGATGTCCAAAACATTGGCGTGATGGCACAAAAGTTTCAAAGGCTCTAAATCAGTATTTTCATGGGTATGTAAGGGCAATTTACAGGTGTTGGCCCATGGCGAATTTTTTTGGACTTCTTTGATGTACGCCGCCTTTAACTGAAAAAACGGTCTAACCGGATCATTGATTTTCCATGGTTGTACGATAACTTGAAGGCCGTTGCAGACCGACATCTATCAACAATAATTAAAAGGTGCTCGTATCATGGCTTCCGATTTCCGCCGCTTTGCCTCTCCGTTTTACGCGTCTTCTCGCGTCACCTCATGCACATTCAGTCCCCCCTGTTGATACCGCTGCGCGCCTGATCTGCTGATCAACGGCGCCTCAATCCCCCGGCAGTTCTTTTCGCTCTTGGTTCAAGGGTGATGGCTTGCTTTGTCCGAAAACCGGCAACTCCCAACAATAATGAGGCTACTTCATGTCAAGTACCCAAACCTCCCAGGCCGCAGTGGCAAGCGCTGCCACCGCCCCCAAAGACACCGTTACTTCCCAGCGACTGCCGACCCGCCGCCGCTGGTTCATGCTTTCGCTGTTGCTGATTGCAACGATCATCAACTACGTCGACCGGGTGAATATCTCTATCGCGGCACCGTTCATGGCCAAGGACCTGGGCCTGGACAAGGTTGAGATGGGCCTGATCTTTTCCGCCTTCGCCTGGACATATGCGTTGGCGCTGGTGCCAGCGGGTTTTGTCGCTGACCGCTTCGGTTCGCGGATCACCTACGGGGTTTCGCTGATCAGTTGGTCGGCGGTTACCGTATGCCAGGGCCTGGCAGGCGGCTTTGCTTCCCTGTTCGGCTTGCGTCTGGCTGTCGGGGCCATGGAAGCCCCGGCATTCCCCGCTAACAGCCGTGCCGTGACGGTCTGGTTTCCGGCCCGCGAGCGGGGCATGGCCAGCAGCATTTATGTGTGCGGGCAGTATCTGGGCACCGCGTTGTTTACCGGGGTTTTGCTGTGGCTGGCGACCACTTATGACTGGCGCCATGTGTTCTATAGCACCGGCCTGGTCGGGATTGTGTTCGGCATCATCTGGCTGTTTGTCTATCGCGATCCGCTGAATTGCAAAAAGGTCAGCAAGGAAGAACTGAAGTACATCGAAGACGGCGGTGGCCTGGTCAAAAGCAGTCAGGAACGCACTAAATTCAACTGGCGGCAGATTGCCGAGCTGTTTCGCTATCGACAAATCTGGGCGATCTGCATCGGTAAGTTCGCCAGCACCTCGGCATTGTATTTCTTCCTGACCTGGTTCCCGACGTACCTGATCGAAGAGCGCCACCTGACCATGATCAAGGTGGGCATCTTCGCCGTGTTGCCATTTATTGGGGCCACTGTGGGCATTCTGCTGGCGGGCATCGTTTCCGATCTGTTGATTCGTCGTGGCTACTCGATGTCCTTCGCACGCAAGTTGCCGCTGGTGGTGGGCTCGATGCTGGGTATGTCGATTGTGCTGGTCAATTTCACCGACTCCAACGCGCTGTGCATTGCGGTGCTGACCACTGCGTTTTTCGCGCAGGGGATTGCATCTGCGTCCTGGGCGGCAGTGTCGGAAGTCGCCCCTAAAGAGCTGATCGGTCTCACCGGTGGGGTGACCAGCCTGGCAGCCAACATAGGCGGGATTGTCACGCCGATTGTCATTGGTGGCATCGTCCATGCCACCGGCTCGTTCGCCATGGCTTTCTGGTTTATCGGCGGTGTGGCACTGATTGGCACCTTGTCGTATTCGCTGCTGTTGGGCCGTCTGTATCGCATCGAGTTGCAGACCCGTTAAGGCAAATACCCCTTTTTAATCCAGGACGAAGCCGCTTTCGTCCAACTTTGCACACGCTCAGCGTCGTAGGCTGAACGCTCTGGTCAGGACGTTGCACGAGGACAACAATGAATAATTACGTATTTACGCCCGCCACCGTTGCAACGTTGCCCGTCGAGGGCAGCAACGCCCGATTCCCGGTCGGCCGCGTGTTTTGTCTGGGGCGCAATTACCCGTGGGGAGACTCCACCGGGCAGCCGCGTGAGGCTCCGGTGTTCTTCATGAAGCCTGCCAGTTCGGTGATTGACGCGCTCGGTGAAATCGCTTTCCCGCCGCTGACTGAAGAGTTCTGCCATGAAATCGAACTGGTGGTGGCGATCGGCGAGGGCGGTTCGAACATTTCCGAGGACAACGCTCTGGAGCACGTCTGGGGTTATGCCGCCGGGCTGGACCTGACCCGTCGCGACTTGCAGAAAGTTGCCAAGGTCGCCGGCATGCCCTGGGACGGCGCCAAGGCGTTTGATGGTTCGGCGCCTGTCACGACGATCATGCCGGTGAGCCAGATTGGCCACCCCGGCGAGGGTGCCGTATGGCTCGCGGTGAATGGCGAGGAGCGGCAGCGTTCGACGCTGGAAAATCAGATCTGGTCGGTGCGTGAAGTGATCAGCCGCTTGTCTCAATCCATCACGCTCAGGCCCGGTGATTTGATCATGACCGGCACGCCGCCAGGCGTAGATGCACTCCAGCCGGGCGATGTGATCAGCGCAGGAATTGACGGCGTCGGTCAGCTTGAAGTGCGCGTCGGTCCACGGCCGACCGCGATCTAGAAAACCAACGCAAGACCCTCTAGAGCCGGCCAAGTGTCGCTGATGCCGCTGTCGCACAGCCAACATTGAACCTGTAGGAGCGCACGAGCACCGCGAGGCCGCGATAGCGGTGTACCAGACAGGGCGCCATCGCTGCCTCGCGGTGCTCGCGAGCTCCTACAGGTCGGATGAATCCAGAAGCATGTTTGTTTGCCCAACACCCTATTCGAAACAAGGAGAACAACAATGTCCAATAACACTTCCTCCAAAATCGCCCTGGTGACCGGTGCCGGTAGTGGTGTCGGTCAGGCCGTCGCTCGTGTTCTGTTGGCTGAGGGTTACAAGGTCGTGGTGGTCGGCCGTCGCCTGGAACCGTTACAGGCACTGGTCGATGAGGCCCATGGTCAAGGGCGTGAAGCCCTGGCGGTGTCGGTTGATGTGCGTGACCCGGCCAGCGTCGATGCAATGTTTGCCACCGTCGAAGAGGTCTATGGTCGTCTGGACGTGATCTTCAACAATGCGGGGATCAATGCGCCTGCGGTGCCAATGGACGAGTTGCCGGTAGAAAAGTGGCTGGACGTGATCAATACCAACCTGACGGGGGTGTTCCTGTGTTCGCGGGGCGCCTTTGCGCTGATGCGTCGGCAGCAGCCGCAAGGTGGACGGATCATCAATAACGGGTCGATTTCAGCGCACACACCACGACCGTTCACTGCGCCCTATACCGCCAGTAAGCATGCGGTGCTGGGCCTGACCAAATCCCTGGCGCTGGACGGCCGCGAGTTCAATATTGCGTGCAGCCAGATTGATATCGGCAATGCGTTGACCGAGCTGTCGGTCCGCATGACCAAAGGCGTGCGCCAGGCAAACGGCGAGATCGCCGTCGAGCCCATGGTCGACGTCAAGCATATCGCCGACGCCGTGGCGTATATGGCCAGCCTGCCGCTGTCCGCCAACGTTTTGAACATGACCGTCATGGCCACCAACATGCCTTTTGTCGGTCGCGGCTGAAACCCGTCTTGTCATCTTTTCAGAGGTTCTCATGAAGCCAGAAGTCCTGTTGCTCAGCCCTATCCTGATTCCACACGTTCGTGCCCAGCTCGATGAGCTGTTCACCGTACGGCCTTATCATCTGCAAACCGATAAAGCGGCTTACCTGAAGGAACACGGCGCTAATATTCGTGGCGTGATTACTGGCGGCCACACCGGTATTACTCATGCGGTAATGGAGCAGTTGCCCAAGCTGGAAGTGATCGCGGTCAATGGTGTCGGCACTGACGCGGTGGACCTCGCGTATGCCCGGGACCGTGGCATTCATGTGACTGCCACGATTGGTGCGCTGACTGAAGATGTAGCCGACCTGGCCATCGGGCTGTTGATTTCGGCGTGTCGCGGTTTGTGTACCGGCGACCGCTATGTGCGCGCCGGTGAATGGGCGAAAAGTGCAACGCCACTGGTGCCCTTGCCACTGGCTCGTCAATTCAGCGGGATGCGAATCGGTATTGTCGGTATGGGCCGGGTAGGGCGCGCCGTTGCTGTTCGGGCCGCAGCGTTTGGGTGCCCGATCAGCTACACCGACCTGCAACCCATGAATGATGTTGCGCACACCTTCGTCGCCGACCTCACCGAACTGGCCCGCGACAGCGATGCACTGATTCTCGCGGCAGCGGCTGACAAGGCCGAAGGCATCATCAATGCTCAGGTCTTGCAGGCACTGGGCAGCGAGGGATATCTGATCAACGTGGCACGGGGCAAGCTGGTCAATGAGCCGGACCTGGTCGCTGCGCTGAACGCAGGGCAGATCGCCGGTGCCGGGCTTGATGTGTTTGTCGATGAGCCGAATGTGCCCGAAGTCTTGTTCGCCACTGAGCAAGTGGTGCTGCAACCGCACCGGGCCAGCGCCACCGTGCAGACCCGTACGCGTATGGCGCTGATGGTCGTATCCAGTCTGGTCGACACCTTCGCCGGGAAAAAGCCCGAGCGGTGTGTGACGGGCTAGCCTTTGTGCAGCCCTGCATAAGTCGCCCGGGAGTTGCTGACACAATGCTGTCGCGCAGCAAACATGGGATGTAGGAGCGCGCTTGCCCGCGATTCGGTTTGTCAGTCGATGAATGTCTGGCTTGCGCTGACGTCATTGCGGGCAAGCGCGCTCACAAGATGCATTTCATTGCAGGATGTATCTCACTCACTACAAATCGCCGTTAACCAAACCTGTGCAGAGGCTTGAAATCCGCCGCTGCGGGCAACCCGACACAGCCCACCCAAGGCTGTCGGTTGTCTTGACAGGCCTCATCCGTTTTTTACGCGGGCTTTGCTACAGCTCTTCTCCCACGAGGGCTGTAGCTTTTTTTGTCGCGCAAGATGACATTGTTCTTTCTCGTGCAGCATCGCTTTCTGGCAGCTCAAAGCCCATGGACGAAGTCTTCTCGAACACAGCGCTTCCTGCTGATTAATGAATCTGGTTCAGGAGTCTTATTACATCCAGCCATATAGTCATGGTCTCGCATGCTGGTTAAGTTCCACCCCGTCTTAAGCGGGCGCAGGTACGAAAGCCATGAGCATCGAAGCCGTCAACACCCTGGAAATTCGCATCAACCCCGAGGCTGACTCACAGCTTGAGCAGCATCTGCAGGCCTGCGTGGCACGCATTGAACCCATGCAGGGCTGCCTGGGTTATTCACTGTTTCGTAGCGCCAGTCGGGACGATGTGTGGATCATGAGTGGCTACTGGTCCAGTGCTGAGCAGATGACTGCACATTTCTCCAGCGCGCCGATGACCGAGATTGTCAGCTCGCTGATCGATTCCTGCGCGGGCCTGACATTCGCCAGCTTTATCCCGATGGTGGAAAAGTAAGGCGTAACAATTCCAGATGCTTTAATTGGACTGACTTGCCAGCTCCGGCACTCAGTTGCCCCAGAAAACGGAAACCAGCATGCAGCAGGAAAACTTCAACGATCTTTTCGCCTTTGCCGCCGTTGCGACCGATCGCAGTTTTACCAAGGCTGCCGCCAAACTGGGTGTCAGCCCGTCGGCCTTGAGCCATACCATCCGCAATCTCGAAGCCCGGCTGGGGTTGCGTTTGTTGACGCGTACCACCCGCAGTGTTTCGCCGACCGAGGCCGGTGAGCGTTTATTGCGAACGGTGAAGCCGCGTTTCGACGAGATCACTTCGGAGTTGGCGGTGTTGAGCGATCAGCGTGAAACGCCAGCGGGGACTATCCGTATCACCGCCAGTGAGCACGCGGCCATTTCCATCATTGCTCCAGCGTTGCAAAAGCTTTTGCCGCAGTACCCGGATATCAATGTCGAGGTGAGTGTCGATTCCGGCCTGACCAATATCGTTGCCGAGCGTTTCGACATTGGCGTGAGGCTGGGCGAGCGGGTTGCCAAAGACATGATTGCCGTGCGGATCAGCCCTGATCTGCGCTGGGTAATCGTCGGTTCACCAGACTATTTCAGCAAACATCCGACACCCGTAGTCCCGCAGGACCTGACCGGGCACAACTGCATCAATATTCGCTTTCCGACCCATGGCGAACTGTTTGTCTGGGATTTCGAAAAGGATGGCCGCGAGGTCAAGGTGAGGGTGGAAGGGCAACTGACGTTCAACAGTATCGTCATGCGTCTGGATGCGGCAGTGGCGGGTCTGGGGCTGGCTTATGTGCCTGAAGACCGGGCATTACCATTCATTGAAGACGGTCGATTGATTGCTGTGCTCGACGATTGGTGTCAGCCGTGTGCGGGTTATCACCTTTATTACCCGAACCGTCGGCATGCCTCGCTGGCGTTTTCTCTGGTGGTTGATGCATTGCGGTACCAGCCCTGAAGAGTATTGGTGAATTCTCCTCATGGTTGCATGCGGGTATAGCCCATAGTCCTGATCCTTTCGGTGCTTTAACGTCCAAGGGTCGTTTGCCCGCCGGAGCCTGAACCCGGGCACATTTACCTATCTGAAAGGCCCCTGCATGAAGCTGATAGCAACCGCGTTCGCCACACTCTTTTTTGCCGCTGCGTCCGATGGCAGCGAGTCCAAAGCCAAGCCAGATCCGAAGCCATCACCTGATGTGCTGGAAGTGACGCCTCAGCTTTATCAATACACCACTGAATTACTCTTCGGCGAAGTCTGGAAACGCAAGGAGCTGTCGCCTCGTGATCGCAGCTTGATCACCCTGTCTGCGCTGGTGGCTGCTGGTCAGACCGCTCAGATGACCAGCCACGTGAAGCTCGGACTCGACAACGGCCTCAAGGCCAGCGAGATCAGCGCATTGATTACCCATCTTGCGTTCTATTCCGGCTGGCCGAACGCGATGTCGGCAGTGGGCGTGGCGAAAAAGGTTTTCGCCGAGCGCGGTATTCCCGCTGAGCAGATCGTGCCACCGGTCACTGCGCCGCTGACGCTGGAACCGGCCGCCGAAGCCCGACGCAAGGCAGCTGTTGCTGCTGCAACCGGGGATGTTGCCCCGGAACTGGGTCGTTTCACCGATGACGTGCTGTTTGCAGATGTGTGGCGACAAACCAGCCTGACGGCACGGGATCGCAGTCTGGTGACCGTCGCTGCATTGATTACTCAAGGCCAGGCAGCACAACTGCCGTTCCACCTGAATCGCGCCATGGACAACGGTCTGACCCGTGAGCAAGCGGCAGAAGTGGTGACACATCTGGCGTTCTACACCGGTTGGCCAAAAGCAATGTCGGCGGTGCCGGTACTGAAAGAGGTTTTTGCAGGTCGTGGCACTCAAGGCTGAGGTTGCAGCGCCTCGCATTCACGGTTCAGAGCTGAATAAATTCCAGTGAGGTCCATCATGAGAACACTTGCCACTGCTGCTTTATCGCTCACTCTAGTAGCGTTCGAGTCCCACGCGGAGACGATGCCGGTGACCGTCACGCCCAACGGATCACAGCCTTCGGTGCAGGGCCCGGCAGACTTTTTCACCGGTACGGTGCGTGTTGATGCGCCGTTCAAGGGGACTGAACCGGCCAGGGTCAGCGGCGCCACAGTGACGTTTGAACCCGGTGCCCGCTCAGCCTGGCATACCCACCCATTGGGGCAGACCTTGATCGTCACCGCGGGAACCGGATGGGTGCAAGAGTCGGGCAAGGCGATACAGATCATCAAGGCCGGTGACACGGTGTGGATACCACCCGGCGTCAAACACTGGCATGGCGCGACAGCAACCACCGGCATGACTCACATAGCCATCGCTGAAGCCCAGGATGGCAAGGTCGTGAACTGGATGGAGCAGGTGAGCGAGCAAGATTACCGCAATACTCGTTGACCTTAAGGTCGACCGGCGGATCACCACGGTTATCAAGGCCACCTCGGTTCTACTCCGTTGAGGGGTGGCCTTTTTTATTTGCAGCGTTGCAGGGGATGAGCCTTAACGTCTAGATGGCCAGGACCAGACAACACTTACACGCACATCGTCTGCTTATGGCTCAAATTATGGGATCTACATCGCACTTCAGTCCTCGGACAGGCCTGAAATGTTTCTACGCAGATCTCATCATGCTCCGGTTCAGCGTCCTGTCATGGCGAGCGCTGCTTGCGGTAAACGCTCACCCTGAGGCTGGATCTTCTCTGCCGCCTCGTCGATGACCGCCAAGTCTGTCGGGGTCAGTTCCAGTGTGATGGAACCAAGATTTTCTTCCAGACGATGCAATTTGGTGGTTCCCGGAATTGGCACAATCCAGGGCTTGCGAGCCAGCAGCCAAGCCAGGGCGATTTGCGCCGGTGTCACTCCTTTCTCGGCTTCAACTCCGCGCAGCAGGTCAACCAGGCCTTGATTGGCTTTACGCATTTCTGCCGTGAAACGCGGCACATGGTTCCGGAAATCGTTGCTGTCGAACTGCGTGGTTTCATCGATTTTACCGGTCAGAAAACCTGCGCCCAAAGGACTGAACGGCACGAAACCAATGTTCAGTTCCTCCAGCGTTGGTAGCAGTTCCAGCTCGGGTTCACGCCACCATAACGAGTACTCGCTTTGCACGGCGGTAACCGGGTGCACGGCATGGGCGCGGCGAATGGTGTGCACACTGGCTTCGGACAACCCGTAGTGGCGGACCTTGCCCGCGGCGATCAGATCAGTGATCGCCCCAACCACGTCCTCAATGGGTACATTGGGATCGACCCGATGCTGGTAAAACAGATCGAGGGTATCGACGTTCAAGCGCTTGAGTGAAGCGTCGGCAACCGCTTTGATGTGTTCGGGGCGGCTATTCAAGCCGCTACCACGCACGCCGGTCTGCAGGTCGATATCGAAACCGAATTTGGTGGCAATCACTACCTGATCTTTGACAGAGGCAAGCGCCTCGCCGACCAGTTCTTCATTGACCCATGGGCCGTACGCCTCTGCGGTATCGAAGAAATTGACGCCTCGTTCAATGGCCGCGTGTATCAACGTGATCATCTGCTGCTTGTCCGCAGCAGGCCCATAGGCCGAACTCATGCCCATGCAGCCCAGGCCTAATGCCGAAACTTCGAGGGTTTTGCCCAGTGTTCTCATTTTCATGCTGTTCTCCAGAGAAGGCAGATGGCGTTGAAAACAGCCTACAGAGCAGACGGGCTTTAGATAATGCGCGTTAATCCAAGTACGGTTGTGAGGTGGGCTCAGTAATGTGCGCCCTGGCGGCGGTTATCAACAAACATGATTGTCTGACTTGAAACGCTATTCCCTGTAGGAGCTGCCGCAGGCTGCGATGGCGCTGTGTCAGGGCGGTGCTTTCGCAGCCTGCGGCAGTTGCTACAGAGAAACGTGCGTCTGTTCGCTTAAATCATTTCAGGCAACGATTTCAGGACTTTGTCCAGGGTAATCGGATACTCCCGAACCCTTGCCCCCGTTGCGTTGTAGATCGCATTGGCAATGGCCGCTGCAACCCCGGAAATCCCTAGTTCGCCAACGCCCTTGGCCTTCATGGGTGAAGAGCGCGGGTCGTCGTCAGGCAGAAAGATCACTTCTTGGTGCGGGATGTCAGCGTGCACCGGTACTTCATAGCCCGCCAGGTCATGATTGACGAAAAAGCCCAGTCGTTTGTCGACGATCAACTCTTCCATCAAGGCGGCACCGGCGCCCATGGTCATCGCTCCAATTACCTGACTGCGTGCGGTTTTCGGGTTGAGGATTCGTCCTGCTGCGCAGACCGCCAACATCCGCGTGATGCGCATTTCACCGGTAGCGGCGTCGACTCGTACTTCAACGAAGTGCGCGCCAAAGGTCTGCTGCTCCTGCTGTTGGCGAAATGGACCGAATTCAATGCTGTCCTCAGCCACTACTTCACCGTCTTGAGCGGCATGGGCCAGCGGGTGAGTCTTGCCTGCCGAAATCACTTGTCCATCGACGAATTGGGTGTGCCCAGGATCAAAGCCGAATCTGGCGGCGACTGTTTCTCTGAGTTTGACGCAAGCGGCGTAGACGCCCGAGGTGGATGAGTTGCCGCCCCATTGACCGCCTGACCCCGCCGACTCAGGAAACGTAGAATCTCCAAGTCGGACCACGACTTTATCCATGGGCAGGCCCAGCATCTCGGCGGCGGTCTGGGCAATGATTGTGTAGCTGCCGGTGCCGATATCGGTCATGTCGGTTTCAACCGTCACGACGCCATCACCGCCCAGTCGCACGCGAGCGCCGGATTTGCTTACCGGATTGCCGCGTATGGCGGCTGCCATTCCCATGCCTACCAGCCAGCGTCCGTCCCGGCGCGCGCCGGGCGTTGCAGAGCGTTGCTCCCAGCCAAAATGCCGGGCACCGGTTTCCAGGCACTTGATGAGCTGCCGGGTGGAAAAAATTCGCGTCGAATCCCCGGGATTGACCTGGGTGTCGTTGATAATGCGGAACTTGACCGGGTCGATATTGAGTTTTTGAGCCATTTCATCCATGGCAATTTCCAGCGCCATCATGCCCGACGCTTCGCCCGGTGCGCGCATCGCATTGCCTTCCGGCAGGTCCAGCACCGCCAGACGGGTGCGGGTCATGCGGTTGGCCCCGGCGTACAGCAATTGCGTCTGGTTGGCCGCTTTTTCGTGGGTGCCGCCGGGTAGGTTGCCAGACCAGCTTTCGTGGCCAATGGCGCTGATCGTGCCGTCACGCTGAGCGCCAATGCGGATGCGCTGGATGGTCGCGGGGCGGTGGGTGGTGTTGTTGAACATCATGGGCCGGGTGAGCGCGACTTTTACTGGTCGGCCAAGTTGTCGGGCCGCCAGCGATGCAAGTACCGCGTCGGCCAGCACCGAGCCTTTGCCACCGAAACCGCCGCCGATATAGGGCGTCATGATGTGCACATTGTCCTTGGCGATGCCGAGGGTTTGCGCAATGTCACGCTTGGCCCAACTCACTAGCTGGACCGAGCACCATAAGGTCAGCTTGTCGCCGTTCCACGCGGCGATGGTCGCGTGGGGCTCCATCATTGCGTGGGACTGATCGGGCGTGGTGTAGGTCTGATCAAGCGTCACCGACGCATCTCGAAAAGCCCCTTCGAAATCACCGACTGAGGTATCAGGCGCAGCCTTGGGCGCTTTCGCGTCCGGCCGCGCGGCGTCGAGGTCAAATCGACCATTGCTGCGCACATATTCGATGTTCAGCATTTGCGCAGCGGTACGTGCCTGCTCGAACGTCTCGGCAACCACAATGGCGACAGCCTGGTGGTAGTGATCAATATCAGGACCGCCGAGTGCCTTGGCGACGTAGAAAGCGCCTTTGCCCGTTTGCCCGGCGTTTTGCGCGGTGATAACGCCTAACACACCCGGCGCCGCCAGCGCCTGCCGGGTGTCGATGGACTCGATGCGGCCTTTACCGATACCTGCGCCCACGATAAAGCCATAGGCCTGATTGGCGACTACATCGTGATTTTCATAGGCATAGCGGGCGGTGCCGGTTGTCTTCAAAGTGCCTTCAATGCGGTCTACCGGCTGGCCAATCACCTTGAGTTGATCGATGGGGTTGGAAAGGGCGGGGCTGTCGAATTTCAAAATCGTTGCTCCTTGCGCAGGGCACAGTCGCGTAGAAACAGGAGGGGTGGCAGACGCAGCAAAACGCTGGGTCTGCCAGCAGCCGTTATTGTTCGGTGATCCTCAGGCGCGTTGCGCTCAGATCATTTCCGGCAATGACTTGAGGACTTTATCCAGCGTGATGGGATATTCCCGAACCCTTGCGCCCGTGGCGTTGTAGATCGCATTGGCAATCGCCGCGCTCACGCCGCACAGGCCCAGTTCGCCGACGCCCTTGGCTTTCATGGGCGATGAAACCGGGTCAGTTTCGTCGAGGAAAATCACTTCCTGCTCGGGAATGTCGGCGTGTACCGGGACTTCGTAACCCGCCAGGTCGTGATTGACGAAAAAGCCCAGTCGTTTGTCCACGGCCAGCTCTTCCATCAGCGCTGCACCGACACCCATGGTCATCGCGCCGATCACCTGGCTGCGGGCCGATGTCGGGTTGAGGATGCGGCCTGCTGCGCAAACGGCCAGCATGCGTCGTACGCGGGTTTCGCCTGTTGCCATGTTGACGGCGACTTCGACGAAATGCGCGCCGAAGGTTGATTGCTGGTACTTCTTGGCCAGCTCGGCAAACTCGATGGAGTCCTCGGCCACCAGCTCTCCATTACGCGCAGCCTGGCCCAGCGGAACGCTGCGTCCTGCAAACTGCACCTGACCGTCCGCAAACACGGCATCGTTTGCGGTGTAACCCAGGCGCTTGATGACAGCTTCACGTAACTTCACGCAAGCCGCATAAACACCGGCAGTCGAGCAGTTGGCACCGAACTGGCCGCCGGAGCCCGCCGACACCGGGAAGTCCGAGTCGCCCAAGCGGACCACCACGTCATCCAGTGTGACGCCCATCATTTCTGCCGCTGTCTGGGCGATGATCGTGTAGCTGCCGGTGCCGATATCGGTCATATCGGTTTCCACCGTGACCTTACCGTTGCTGCCCAGACGCACCCGAGCGCCGGACTTGAGCAGAATGTTATTGCGGTAAGCGCAGCCAACGCCCATACCGATCAGCCAGTTGCCTTCGCGCTGCATACCGGGACGCGGGTTGCGCTTGCTCCAGCCAAAACGCTCGGCACCGGTTTGCAGGCACTGGATCAGGTTGCGTTGTGAGAAGGGTCGCTGCGGGTTGTTAGGGTCGACCTGAGTATCGTTCAGGACCCTGAACTCAATCGGGTCCAGGTTGAGCTTCTCCGCCATCTCGTCCATGGCAATTTCCAGGGCCATTAACCCCGGTGTTTCACCCGGCGCGCGCATGGCGTTGCCTTCCGGCAGGTCCAGCGTGGCAAGGCGCATGGCGGTCATGCGGTTTTCACCGGCATACAGAAACTGGGTAGGCTGCACGGCGTTTTCCACACCACCGCCCGCGAGATCACCGGACCAGCCTTCGTGGGCAATCGCGGTGATCTTGCCGTCCTGACCAGCGCCGATACGGATGCGTTGAATGGTCGCCGGGCGGTGCGTGGTGTTATTGATGATCTGCGGGCGGGCCAGCGCAACTTTCACCGGCCGGCCGCACTGTCGAGAGCCCAATGCCGCGAGAATGGCGTCTGAGCGAATGAACAGTTTGCCGCCAAAACCACCCCCTATGTAGGGCGAGACCAGCCGCACATTTTCCTTGGCCATACCTAGCGTGGTCGCGATGTCACCGACGCTCCAGGCAATCATCTGGTTGGACGTCCAGAGGATCAGTTTTTCGCCTTCCCAGGTCGCCATGGAGGTATGCGGTTCCATGGCTGCATGGGACTGATCCGGAGTGGTGTAGGTCGCATCGAATTGCACCGCAGCCGAACTGAACGCACCCGCAAAGTCGCCGCGCGCAGTGTCTGGCGCTTCACCCTCGGGCTTTACCGCTGCATTCAGATCGCGGCCCAGATCGTATTCGCCGTTGCTGCGCAGGTACTCCACCTGCACCAGTTGCGCAGCGGTGCGCGCCTGTTCGAAGGATTCAGCCACCACCAGCGCAATCGCCTGATGGTAATGCTGGATTTCCGGACCGCCGAGCAGCGTCGCGGTGTTGTATTTACCTTTGCCAAGCTTGCCCGCGCTGGCTGCGGTGACGATCCCGATGACGCCCGGCGCGGCGTTGGCAGCCTCCAGATTCATTGAGCCGATACGGCCCTTGGCAATGGCTGAAGTGACCACATAGCCATAAGCCTGATTCGGCACGGCATCGTGATGCTCGTAGGCGTAATGCGCCTGGCCGGTGGTTTTCAGTTTGCCGTCGATGCGCGGTGTGGCTTTGCCGACAACTTTGAGCTGGTCGATGGGGTTGGTGCTGGCCGGAGTATCAAATTTCATGAGGTAGCCCTCGCTTGCGCCATGACCGAAGCCAGCGTGCGCTCGGCGAGGGTGACTTTGAATTCATTCTCGTGGGTCGGCGTGGCACCGGCCAGTAGCTTGCTCATGACCGCCTTGGCACCGTCGGGCATCAGCGATTCAGCGTCCTCAACGCGCCATGGCTTATGCGCAACACCGCCCAGCGCTACACGACCTTTGCCGTTGCTTTGAACAACTGCCGCAACTGAAATCAGCGCAAATGCGTAGGACGCCCGGTCACGAACTTTCTGGTAGATGTGCGTGCCGCCAATCGGCGCTGGAAGGGTAACGGCGGTGATCAACTCATTGGCTGCCAACGATGTTTCGATGTTGGGCGTATTGCCGGGCAAACGGTGAAAGTCAGCAATGGGAATGGCCCGGGTTGTACCGTCCGGGCGAACAGTTTCCACCTGTGCATCCAGAACCCGCATGGCGATGGCCATGTCGCTTGGATGGGTGGCAATGCAGGCGCTGCTTACGCCGATAATTCCCAGTTGCCGCGTGACGCCGCCAATCGCTGCACAACCACTGCCCGGATGGCGTTTATTGCAAGCCTGATTGGTGTCGTAGAAGTACGGGCACCGTGTGCGCTGCAGCAAATTGCCAGCGGTGGTCGCGGCGTTGCGCAGTTGCCCCGAAGCCCCCGCCAGCAATGCTCTGGACAATAGGCCGTAATCCTTGCGCACACGGGCGTCGGCGGCGAGGTCAGTGTTGCGAACCAGTGCGCCAATTCGCAGGCCGCCTTCGGGCGTGGCTTCGATACGATCCAGCGCGAGGTCATTGACGTCGATCAGGTGCAGCGGGGTTTCAATCTCCAGCTTCATCAAGTCCAGCAGATTGGTGCCGCCTGCGATGAACTTGGCACCTTCGGTCTGGGCAGCCTGTGCTGCTGCTTCGGCGGGCGACTGCGCCCGTACATAAGTGAAAGGTCTCATGCGCTTACCTCCGCGACTTCGCTGATGGCGGCAATGATGTTGGAGTACGCACCGCAGCGACAGATATTGCCGCTCATGCGTTCCTGGAACTCACTGGCAATCAGTTGCGGACGATCGGTCAGGCTCTGGCTGACGTGGCTGGGGATACCCTGGCGAATTTCATCGAGCACGGCAACGGCGGAGCAGATTTGCCCCGGTGTGCAATAGCCGCACTGGAAGCCATCGTGCTTGATGAATGCGGCCTGCATGGCGTGCAGTTTGTCTGGCGTACCCAAACCTTCGACGGTGGTGACCTTCGAGCCTTGCTGCATGACCGCGAGGGTCAGGCATGAGTTAACGCGTTTGCCGTTGACGATTACTGTGCAGGCACCGCATTGGCCGTGGTCGCAGCCTTTTTTAGTGCCGGTCAGTTGCAAGTGTTCGCGCAGGGCGTCGAGCAACGTGGTGCGGGTGTCCAGGTCCAACTGCCGGGCCACGCCATTCACTTCAAGTGAGACCGGTGCGCGCACAGGGCGAGCCATCTGGTTGGCCGCCGATGCCAAGGCGGAAATGAATGGAGGGAGCACGGCCGTAGTGGCTGTTACTGCGCCCACGATCAGGAATTTGCGTCTGGTTATTTTCATCAGGTCACGGTCGTCCATTGTCTTGTTCCCACTCTTATGGGGTGGCTGCGAATTCAGCGGTGCTGGGCAGCGGCATCTGTATCGATGCCTTGTCAGTAAGTTCGCTTGCGCCGGGCGTCTTTGCGCCTTTGGGCCTGGTACGGCTGGCCGGTTTCAGGCAGGTCACGTTTCGTACAGGTCAAGGTTACGACTCTCCACCTTCCTGGAAAGTTTGCGTTTTCTGCCCGCTAACAGTTATGCGTTCTGCTCATGAATCAATGCGCTAATGTGCGAAGGGTTTGCGAGAGTTGTGAAGGTAGTGGGCCAGGCTTCACAGGACTATGCGCACAGATCGCAATACAGACCTGAGCTGAGCTCATCAATACCCTTCAATCCTTTATATCCGGCGTGCTAAAGGGCTTTGGACTCTGGTTGCTTCGATACATCTTGCAAACAAAAAGGATAGAGAATTAAGCGCTAGCTGGTTTAATCCAGCCTTTAAATGACGAGGGCTCATGAATGGCGCGGGACAGCTACAACGATTTGCTGGCATTCATCGCCGTGGCCCGGGAACGAAGTTTCACCCGTGCGGCCGCCCAGCTCGGGGTTTCCCAATCCGCTTTGAGTCATACCATCCGCTCGCTGGAAAACCGTCTCGGAGTACGGTTGCTGACCCGTACGACTCGTAGCGTGGCACCTACCGAAGCTGGCGAGCGTTTGTTCGAGAGCCTGGCGCCGCGCTTTGAAGAGATCGATGCTGATCTGGCCGAAGTGGTCGGTATGCGAGACAAGCCGCGGGGCACTATCCGTATCACTGCCACCGATCACAGTGCCAATACTGTTCTGTGGCCGAGGCTGGCTAAGGTTTTGCCGGAGTATCCCGAACTCAAAGTCGAGATTGTTACGGATTATGGCCTGACGGACATCGTCGCTCAGCGTTATGACATCGGCTTGAGGCTTGGTGATCAGGTTGCCAAGGACATGATCGCGGTACGCATCGCGCCGGACATGCGGATGTGCATCGTGGGCGCGCCGTCCTATCTGGAAACCCGCGGCATGCCGCTCAAGCCCGATGACCTGCATCAGCACAACTGCATCAATCTGCGTTTGCCGACTCATGGAGGGTGTTATGCCTGGGAACTGGCGAACGGCAACACCGAGCTGCAGATTCGAGTGGACGGGCAACTGACGTTCAACGGGGTGTATCAGATGCTTCAGGCCGCTCTGGATGGCGGTGGTCTGGCGTATATCCCGGAAGATCTGGCGCAACCGCACGTCGATGCGAGCCGTTTGAACTGGGTGCTGGAGGAGTGGTTTCCGACTTTTCCGGGCCTGCATCTGTATTACGCCAGTCGTCGTCAATCTTCCCGGGCGTTGGCGATCGTGGTGGACGCCTTGCGTTTGAACACATGAATCTGTTTCATAACTGCATCTCGCTTTACGGCCTTACTCAATAATCTCCGGTTCTCTACGATGGGCTGAATTCGTATTTCAGCCAATCTCCAGAGGACTTTATGGACTACCGATATCTTGGCCGCAGCGCTCTGAAAGTGTCGCCTCTGTGCCTGGGCGCAATGATGTTTGGCGGTGAAACAGATGAGCAGACGTCCAGACGCATCATCGACAAGGCATTCGAGCAAGGCATCAACTTCCTGGATACGGCCGATGCCTATCACGCCGGGCGATCCGAAGAAGTGGTCGGTCGCGCTATTGCTCAGCAGCGTGACAGCTGGGTCTTAGCGACCAAGTTCGGTTACCCGACGCCCAGAACTCAAGGGCCCAACGAGCAGGGCCAGTCGCGCAAATGGATCATGCAGTCGGTTGAAGCCAGCCTGAAGCGGTTGGGTACTGATTACATCGATGTGCTGTATTTCCACCGCGCGCTGACCGATGCACCGATGGAAGAGGGCGTTCGGGCAATCGGTGACCTGATTCGTCAGGGCAAGATCCGCTACTACGGCGTTTCCAATTTTCATGGCTGGCGCATTGCGGAGATGGTCCGTATCGCTGATCAATTGGGCATCGAACGGCCGGTGGCGAGTGAGCCGCTGTATAACATCGTCGACCGTAGTGCGGAGGTGGAGCAATTACCTGCCGCCGAGCAATATGGCTTGGGTGTTGTGTCCTATAGTCCGTTGGCGCGCGGTGTGTTGAGCGGCAAGTACGGGGTCGATGCACAGGTTCCGGCAGATTCCCGCGCCGGGCGTGGTGACAAGCGTTTGCAGCAGACCGAATGGCGTCCCGAGTCGCTGAAAATTGCCCAGACGATTGCCAGACATGCGGCTGAGCGTGGTACGACTTCGATTGCTTTCGCTTTGGCCTGGGTCTTGAAGAACAAGCTGATCAGCGCCGCCATTGCCGGCCCCCGAACCGAGGCGCATTGGGACACGTATCTGGAGGCGCTGAGTCTGGAGCTGGGTCCGGACGATGAGAAACTGGTGGACAGCCTTGTGGTGCCGGGGCATACGTCGACCCATGGTTATACCGATCCGGGTTATCCGGTGCAGGGCCGTAAAGTGGGGTAGGGTTGGCTGGGTCGTTTAGCTGTGTACATATCCGTTACCGCAGTCGGGGCTGATATTGGTTGCGCTTTTACAGCGCGTCACTTTTGGGGCCCAAAAGTAACCAAAAGGCCTTTACCCCACCACTTGGCACCTCGCTGTCGCTCGGCATGCCCGTAATCCGACATTGCTGCGTGGGGCCGCCGCCACCGGCCATCCATGGCCTGAGGCGGCTAAACCGGCATCCGTGCCGATTTGCCCCACACAGCAACATCGAATTCCGGCCGACGTGGTTTAACGGGGCGCCTCAGATCAAAATCAAAAGCAGAGCGAAAACGGCTGTAGCACCTCGGACTGGTAGGAGCGAACTTGTTCGCGAGACGTCCCAACGACCAACGCATTCTTGATCTGACACACCGCTTCGCAGCCTTCGGCAGCTCCTACAGAAAGTCGGTAAGTTCACATAGTCAGGTCGGCTCTCAGGCCGCCGCGCTTTTGATTTTGATCTGAGGCGCCTGCCGAGTGGTGGGGTAAGAGCGTTTTGGTACTTTTGTCTGGGCCGGCTTCCGGATCCATCAAAAGTGACGCGCTGTAAAAGCTCAACCAATATCAGCCATGGACGCAAAAACGGATATGTACACAAGAAAATTGTGTACATCCAGCGAAGGCCAAACACATATCACCACCCATACAACCGCCCCCAAACCTGCACTCGACCTTCGGCATCAACCGCCTGATATTCCGGAAACTGCGCGCCTGTCGCGCACGCATGGTTAGGAAGAATGCGCAGGCGGCTGCCGATCGGATAGCGCACGGTGATATCCGCTTCGCGAGTACTGACGATTCCGTGCTCCTGATTGGCCGCTTCAAACATTGCACCCTGAATCCATTCGCCGCTTTCGCTGCAGACCTGTCCATAACCGAAGTCGCGTTTCTGTTTCTGGGTACCCCGATCCCGACTCATCGCCATCCAGCCCGCGTCGGTAATGATCCAGCCTTTTTCTTCCTGATGACCAATGACCGTAGTCAGCACGCTAAGGGCCAGTTCTTCTGGCTGGCAAATGCCGACGTTGAGCATCACCAGATCAAAAAATACATAAACCCCCGCACGTACTTCCGTCACGCCTTCAAGGCTGGTGGCTGACAGCGCAGTGGGCGTCGAACCGATGCTGACTTCAGGGCAGGGCAGCCCGTGGGCGCGGATTTTTTCAGCTGCCAGCACGCAGGCCCGACGTTCCTGTTCGGCCATGGCCTGTAGCGCTTGGGGACTGTCCAGCTCGTAACTTGAACCGGCGTGGGTCATGACCCCGAGCAGTTGCATGCCGCCTTCATGAAGCGTTCGCGCGACGTGCAGCAACGTCGGGTCGTCGACTTTCAACCCGGAGCGATGACCATCGCTGTCGATTTCGATCCAGACCTCGAAGCGATGTCCATGTTCTCTGCCAAAGCTGACGATGGCCTCGGCGCCGACCAGACTGTCAGTCACGATGCTCAAACGACAGCCTTTCACTCGCAGCTCAAATGCCTGCTGCAGTTTGCCCGGTGCCATGGCCACGCCGTAAAGAATCTCGTCGATGCCATGGGCGAAACAATGACCGGCTTCTTTCAACGTAGAAACCGTGATGCCTTGTGCGCCAGCTGCACGTTGAGCGTCGATGACAGCGAGGCATTTGCTGGTTTTCACATGGGGGCGCAAGCGAACGCCCAGCGTGTCCATCCGTTGTTGCATACGCTGGATGTTGCGGTGCATACGGGGGATGTCGATGATCGCGGCGGGAGTGTCCAGAGTCTGAAGGGTTGGCATGGTCTTGGCTCTTGTTGGCAGTACGTGCCGCCAATCTACGTCGTTAACGTAAGTCTGTGCTTCAATGCAGTGGCATTTATCATTAAGTGAAATTGAATGATCGCCATCGAAGACTTGCGTCTGGCCGTGACACTGGCTCGTTCTGAATCTCTCAGTGCGGCGGCCAGAAGCCTGAATGTCTCGCCCCCGGCGCTCTCCATGCGTCTGCGCAAGCTGGAAGGGTTGCTGGGAATCAGCCTCGCGAACCGAACTGCCCGACGGTTGAGCCTGACCGCCGAGGGTGAGCGCTTCGCCCGGCAAAGCGCGTTGTTGCTGGAGCAACTGGAAGCACTGCCGGAGGACTTCAAACAGTCCGATGATCGATTGAATGGCACGCTGAGACTGGCAGCGCCGTTCGGTTATGGCCGGTTGCGCATCGCGCCGTTACTGGCCCGCTTTGCCCGGATGCATCCACAGGTGCGGGTGCATCTGGATTTGCGTGAAACGCCTTGGCCTGACCGTCACGACTGCGACGCGGTGATCCATATCGGTAGCGTCAGCGACAGCTCGTGGGTGGCGCGCACGTTGGCCCACAACGAGCGTTGGCTGTGTGCCAGCCCGGCGTATCTTGAGCAACACGGAATGCCTGAATCGCCCGAGGATCTGTTGCATCACCGGTGTATTTGCATTCGCGAAAACGAAGAGGACGTGACCCTCTGGCAGCTACGCAAGCATTCGGTACGGCGTACTCTGCGCATCGAACCGGCAATGCTCAGCAATGACGGCAGCGTCGCACGGCGTTGGGCGGAGCATGACCTGGGGCTGGTGTTGCGTTCCCAATGGGACATCAAGGATGCATTGGCCAGCGGGGCGTTGATCAGAGTTTTGCCTGATTGGGAATTCGACAGCGCGCCCATCAGCCTGCTGATGCGCTCCCGGAAAAACCGTACAGCGCGTTTGCAGGCGTTGGTGGCGTTTCTTGAAGAGGCGCTGGGAGATTAATCTGGAATGTGATGCTTGTGGGAGCAGAGCAAGCTCTGCTCCCACAAGCAGTCGCATTTCAACTTGGGTGATCTCAACCAGCAGCCTTTTCCTCAATCACCACCCGCTCAAATCGTCCGGCCAGCAAGCCATAGGACAGAATGCCCAGCACGCCATGGGCCGCGACGAACCACAGCGCGATGTTGAACGAGCCGGTCACTGCGACGATGTAGCCAATCACCAGCGGGGTGATGATCCCGGCAATATTGCCGATGCCGTTGAATACGCCGCCGCTGAGGCCAACCATGTTCTTCGGTGCGGTATCAGACAGCACTGCCCAGCCGACCGCCGCCAGACCTTTACCGAAGAAGGCGATGGCCATGACCGTGATCACCATCCAGTTGGCGTCCAGAAAGTTGGCCGAAACCAATATCGTCGACATTGCCATGCCGATGATGAAAGGGGTTTTGCGGGCAATGGAGGGGTGCACTCCACGGCGAATCAGCAGGTCTGAGAGCATGCCGCCCAATACACCGCCGGAGAAACCGCAGATGGCAGGCAGCGCCGCAACCCAGCCGGCTTCCATGATGGTCATGCCGCGTCCCTTGATCAGGTAGATCGGGAACCAGGTAATGAAGAAGTAGGTGAGGGCGGTGATGCAATACTGACCCAGGTAGATCGACCACAAGGTACGGCTGGTGAACAGCTGCTTGATTTCGCTGAGCCTGGCCTTGGGTTTTTTCGTCGTGCGGGTCAGCTCCAGGTCCACCAGTGCGCCGCCTTCGCGCATATATTCCAGCTCACGAGAGCTGAGGTTCTTATCACTGTGGGGTTCGCGGTAGAAAGCAAACCAGATCACGCTGAGCGCAAGACCCAGGCCGCCCATCCACAAGAATACATGTTCCCAGCCCCAGGCATGGGTCAGCCAGGCCATTAGCGGAGTGAACAGCACCACCGCCATGTACTGCGCGGAGTTGAACAACGCCGAGGCCGTGCCACGTTCGCTGGTGGGAAACCAGCAGGAAACGATGCGGTTGTTGGCCGGGAACGCAGGTGATTCAACAAGCCCGAGCATGAACCGCATGGCAAACAGACTGATGGCTGCCGAAGCGCCCATCAGACCGAACCAGCCGACGGTACCTTGCAACATGGTGAAGATCGACCACAGCACCAGGCTGCAACCATAGACTCGCCGCGCACCGAAGCGGTCCAGCAACCAGCCGCCGGGTACCTGACCCAGCGCGTAAGCCCAGGCAAACGCGGAGAAGATCACGCCGAGCATCATCGGATCCAGGCCCAGGTCCTTGACCACCCCGGTGCCCGCGATCGACATGGTGGCGCGGTCGGCGTAGTTGATCACGGTAACGATGAAGATCAAGGCAAGAATCAGGAAGCGATGGCGGCCAACCCGGGCTTGCGCCTCGACCTGGTCCAGTGGAATGGATTTTGAAAGCATGGGGCGTCTCCTGTAGGGACGTTTTATTTTTGTTAGAAGATATGACGAAATCTTTCCCCGATAGTAGGAGCGTTGGTGGATATACGTCTAACATAGATGCTGGATAGGTTGATGCGGATTTTGAATCGTGGAACTACATCAGTTGCGATGTTTTGTCGCCGCTGCCGAAGAACTTCACTTCGGCAGAGCTGCAACGCGGCTGCATATGACGCAGCCGCCGTTGAGCCGCCAGATCCAGTTGCTGGAACGCTCATTGGGCATCGTGCTGCTTGAACGCAACAACCGCGGCGTACGACTCACGGCAGCGGGTCGCGGCTTCCTGCGGGATGCGAGGCACATTCTTTCGTTCTCCGAGCAGGCCGGTAATTCGGCGCGGCGTCTGGCTTCGGGGGAAGTGGGCAGGTTGACGCTTGGATTTACCGGAGTGAGTGCCTACAGCCTGGTGCCGCAGTTACTGGCCAAAGCGGCGATTGAAATGCCTGAAGTCGAGTTTGTGCTCAAGGAGATGGTCTCCGATGCGCAACTGGATGCGCTGTCGGCGAACCTGATCGACATCGGTCTGGTGCGCCAGGTCAGGGATCGAGAGGTGTTCGATGCGCAGCTGGTTTACCGCGAGCCGCTGTTAGTGGTGTTGCCCTCGGGACATCCGCTGACCGCGCAGCCGTCGATTGCCCTGGCTGATCTGCATCATCAGCCTTTTGTGATGTATGCGCCGGATGAAGGCCGTTACTTCTATGACTGCATTGTCGGCCTGTTCGCCATGAGCGGTGTCACGCCGCACTACACCTATCATCTTGGCCAGACCCATACCATTGTCAGCATGGTTCAGGCGGGGTTGGGGTTGTCGATTGTTCCGGCCTCGGCTCAACAACTGCACAGCGGTGCGGTGGCATTTCGTCCGTTGTGTGATGCAAGTCTGAATGCTGATCTGCACATGATTTCCCGCAGCGATAACGAAAATCCGGTGCTCCCCGCGTTCCGAGCCTTGCTCAGCAAGGAGTTTGAAAATAGTCGATCCTGAAAAACTCGTCGATTGGTCCAGACGTGATGGCAAATTCAGGACAAGCCTCGGTATGCTGCGCCCATGACTGCCTCATTCCCTATCCGTCAGCCGTGTCCACCCGGCGCCTGCAACTGCGGGCGTGAACTGTTGCAGGCGCATGAGCAGCGGATTCTGGCGTTGACCCGCCAGGAAGAGAAACGCTTGCTGGAGCGTCTGGAGAATTTGCAGAGTCTGGCCGACCTTGAGCATATGCAGCGCAAGTTGTACGAGCAGTTGGGGATTCGGCTAGAGGTCATGCCGGGTTCTAATGAGGTACGCAGCATGCGTGGTATCGCGATTAGCATCGACGAGTTGCCGGGGCTGTGTCGCAAAACCCGGCAATCGATCCCGGCGGCGATAAGGCGGGGCCTGGAAAAGAACCCGGAAATCGCCTACCGGTTGCTGGACGCCCACGATCTGTTTCGCGACGCTTGAATGGTCTGCTAAAAGTTGATGCTGCAAATCTCTTGTGGAACTGGCGTCAGGTGGTAGAGCGCCTTACAGCCGCCACGCTTGTGTCGGCTGCCAGGCGGCTTTTCCGCTGAATCAAGCCTGCGTCAGCGACTAACCGACGACGTATCGGATTGCAGCAGTACCTTGGCGTGAATGGCCAGCAGATCGTCCTCAAGCGTCGACTTGCCTGTCATAGCCCGCGAGCTTCGGTCGTTGCGCAGGGCATCGTCAATAATCCCCAGCAAGTTGCGAGACGTGGAGATCTCTTTCGGGG
Organism: Pseudomonas caspiana; assembly: GCF_040224095.2. Lineage (NCBI taxonomy): Bacteria > Pseudomonadati > Pseudomonadota > Gammaproteobacteria > Pseudomonadales > Pseudomonadaceae > Pseudomonas > Pseudomonas caspiana. The sequence goes on from NZ_CP167995.1 coordinate 2,810,598, forward strand.
TGTTAATGGTATCGACCAGTTTACCCATCTCGTACCTGAGCACATTTGTAGACTGTTTGACGTTCTGAGTTGAACGGGCCTCTACCAGCACACCTTTGTCATAGCCAATGCGCGTTGTGCTGTCGGCCTGGTCCTTGATCTGATAGAAGCTGTAGTTTTGCGACTCGGCGTTCGAATCCAGGGCCAATGCCGTGCCTGGATAAATGCTTTTGTGATACGACGCGTCGAGGCTGGATGTCTGTTTCTGCTCGATTGATCGCTTATCGTTGCTGGCACCTTTGATTTCGGTAGTTTGCGATGCGTTATAAGAGAACTTGTCGGCTTCGGCGGGGCGCATCGGGTTGATGTACTGGGCGGTTTGCGTCAGCGATGCGCTGAAGTCTGCAAGCCCGGTCAACATTGAGCGATCAACATTATTCAGGCTGGAACTGGCGGTGCCGCTCAGGCTCTTGGTACCGCTCTGCAGCGATGAAAACGCATCCTTGAACAACGCCATCAGATCTTTATCGCCTTCGCCCCGGCTTTGCGCCGCGTCAAATTGCTCAAGGTAGCTCTGGACGGCCTTGGCTTGCTGTTGTGCATTACCCAGTATCGCCGCGTTGTTATTGACGCTCAGTTGGACATTGCCCGCTGGGCCGCTCATGTCTACTGACTTGGTCTTCTCATCAGCTTTGAAACTCAGGGTCTGAACTTGATCCTGGCCAACTTTCAGGCTTGCACTGAGGTCAATCGATGAGAACAGACTTGGGTCAAGCTCGGCGAGACTGCCGAGGTTCAGGCGCGGCGTTTTGGCGGTAAGTCCATCAATCGCGCCCTGAAACGAATCGGCCAACGAGGCGAGGGCCTCGCGCTCACCGTCGGTGAGCTTGCCGCCTGTGACGTCGGCTTTGACAGCAAGACCATCATCGTCGCTGCTCAAGTTCAGGGTGATAGTTGCGCCACTGGTGGTTTTCAGGGTCAGGGTAATGGTGTTCTGCGCATTACCGTGCAGTTGCGTCTGAGCTGACTTCAGCGCCGAAGCATCTTTCACGTCGCCAGCGGCTGACCTGATGATGGACTGGGAAAAAGTAGTGGAGTCGTTTTTTGCAAGTTGCTCCAGCAGCGCCGCGCCCAAGCCCTGAAAGCGTGCCGCATTGGATCTCGTCGACAGGTTGTGTGTCATCGCAACGGTCAGCGGGTCGCTAACATTTTGCTCCAGGGTCAGCACTGGTTCTGCGTTGTACAGACCACCCCGATTGGAGTACGTGGTCGCATCGGTGATTTTTACATCCTGGCCAAGCATAACCACGGAGGCGGGTGAACTGGCGAGTGTCAGAGGCGCACTGTTGGCGCCCACCGGTACGGTGGTCGTGGCTGGAGTAGTGATGAGCGGCGTGCTGGCAGTGACTAACGAGACAGAGGTCATAGCGCTTCCATGCTGGCTTGATTGGATTTGTATCTACTTTGTAGCGGCCGGTTACATGGAAACTTTAGAACGGGACCTGGATGAGGAAGGCGACATGGTTGCCGACGTGGGACCGGCTTTAGCCGGGAAGGCTGCCGTTCAGACAATGTAGATGTGCTGAATGTAATGGCCTCTTCCCGGCTGAAGCCGGTCCCACATCAGTTGCCGAAATCAAATCCTGTTTCGACGGGGCTCCGAGTACTCTTACTCATTAGGCTCATCGGTATTGATGTATTCCGGCACTTTGGCCAGCGGTAACCGACGGGCCTGTTCAATGCTGATTCCTGGCCGATCTGGCAGTGGCTCAAGTTTTTGCACTTGGCCGGTTTCCAGGCTGCGTTCGATCGCCGCCAGTACCCGCACATCGCGCCAGCCTTCGTCGCCATCGGGTTCTGGCTCGCGGTCCTGCAGGATGCAGTCTGAGAAGTACTGGGTCTGGCCGCCGAACTGGTCCACCACAGGATGTTCATGTTCTGTGGTTTCGTCACCGATGATTGCCCGGTAACTGATCGCGACGCCTTCACCAAAACCGAAGCATGGCGATGCTTCAAACTCGCCCTTGGTGCCTATCAATTGATAGCGCTGGGTGCCCGGCAGGCTGTAGCTGACGGTGAATTGCGCCAGTCGTTCTTCCGGAAAGCGCAGGGTCACGCTGACGGTATCCGGCGTATTGATTTCGCGCCCCGGCGTATGAATAGCCACGGCATGAACTTCCAGCGGCTCGGCATCGAACAGGTTGCGGACCGCATTGATCGGATACGGCCCCATGTCCGCCGCAGGTCCTGCCCAATAGCCGTTCTGCATGCGGTGATTTTTCGGATCTGTTGTTTGCGCAAAGGTCGCTGTAAACAACCGTGGATCGCCGATTTCGCCTGCGCGGACGCGGCCGATCATCTCCACAGTGCCCGGCTCGAAATGCAGCCGGTACGCAATCATCAGTTTGGCGCCCGAGCGTTTGGCGGCCTCGGTGATTGCAATGCAATCTTCTTCGCTGGTTGCCATGGGTTTTTCCAGCAACACATGAATGCCAGCTTCCAGTGCAGGTACGGCAAACTCCCGGTGGCGGAAGTTAGGGGTCGCCAGATAGATAGCGTCGATTTCCCCTGACTTAAGCAGCGTGTCGAATTCGTCGTAGTGATAACTTTTCAGGTCGTACAACTCGGCCAGCTTGTCAGCTTTGATCGGGTCGCCAGTCACCAGTGCAGTCATCACCGAATTATCAGTCTGATCGACGCCCGGCATGAACGCCCCTTGAGAAATCCAGCCTCCGGCAACCACTGCGTAACGGATTTTGCCCTGTGCATCTGGCATGAGATAAGCCTCCAGAATCGCCCGGCGGTATGCCCGGCACCTATAGAAGGGGCACGCGGTGGCTCTGGAAGTTCAAAGCAATTTCAGATGTGAAGACGGGCGAGGGCAGAACGATGTCAAGCTTTGTAATACTTTTCGTGAGTGGGAAAGTGACTTTTCCGTTGTAGGATCACAGCCCGTAATAAATCTCAGGATTGTATGAACACCGTTCAGGAACCTCCCGGTTGCTTTGCTTCTAACTGCTTCGCTTTTAACTTCAGTGCCGATCCCGCTTCCCCTCGCGGATCTGCTCGTCTGAATACCCCCTTCGATAATCCGTCTCGTGTGTCCTTTGCGGCCGACGTATATTTACGTCCGGCAGGCTCACTAACGTCCGTCAAATCCCGTCTGCGAGAGATTCAATAGTTCTATGGAATGGATAGCTGATCCCACGGCCTGGCTTGGCCTGCTCACTCTGATCGTTCTGGAACTGGTGCTGGGCATCGATAACCTGGTGTTCATCGCGATCCTCGCTGACAAGCTGCCACCCGAGCAGCGCGACAAGGCGCGGGTCATTGGTCTGTCGCTGGCGTTGATCATGCGCCTGGGTCTGCTGGCCAGTATTTCCTGGATGGTGACCCTGACCGCGCCGCTGTTCGAGCTTTTCGATCACAGCTTCTCGGGGCGCGACTTGATCATGCTGTTCGGTGGTGTGTTCCTGTTGTTCAAGGCCACCATGGAATTGCATGAGCGACTCGAAGGTCACGTCGCCGAACGCACCAGCAACAGCACGTACGCCCGATTCTGGCCAATCGTTGCGCAGATCGTGGTGCTGGACGCCGTGTTCTCCCTGGACGCGGTGATTACAGCCGTGGGCATGGTTGAGCACCTGTCTGTGATGATGATTGCCGTGATTTTCTCCATCGGCCTGATGATCATCGCCAGCAAACCGCTGACAAAGTTCGTCAATTCGCACCCGACCGTGATCATGCTGTGTCTGGGCTTCCTGATGATGATCGGTTTCAGCCTGACTGCCGAAGGCCTGGGCTTCCATATCCCGAAAGGCTATCTGTATGCGGCGATTGGCTTCTCGATCCTGATTGAGCTGTTCAACCAGATCGCCCGCAAGCGACGCAAGAAGTCGTTGCATGGTGCACGGCCTATGCGTGAGCGCACAGCACACGCGGTGCTGCGCCTGTTGGGTGGGCGCAAGCTGGATGCCGATGAAGTAGGCGAAGAAATTGCCGATTTGCTCGAGGGTGAGCAGACCGAGGCGGTGTTCCACCGTCGTGAGCGAGTGATGATCAGCGGTGTGCTGCAATTGGCTGAGCGTCCGATTCGTTCGGCCATGACACCGCGGGCCGAGGTGGACCTGATCGACCTGGCGGATGATCCGGAAACGGTGCGAACCAAGCTGATGCATTCGTCCTATTCACGTTTGCCGTTGATTCGTGAAGGTCGTGTGGATGAGCCATTAGGTTTCGTGCACAAGAAGGAGTTGCTCAAGGATCTGCTGGCTGGCAATGAGCCGAACCTGGAGTTCATGGCCCGTAAAGCGATCAATTTGCTGGAAAGCTTCACGATCCTTAATGCTCTGGAGCAGATGCGCAAAGAGTCGACACACATCGCGTTCGTGATCAACGAATTCGGCGACTTCATCGGCCTGTTGACCATGACCGACATTCTGGAATCCATCGCGGGTGAGTTACCCGATGCCAGTGAAATTGAAGGTCCGGACGTCGTGGCTGAGGAGGACGGTTTTATCGTCTCTGGTGGCCTCAACCTGAGCCAGGTACGTGAACGGGTCGGTTTTCAGGCCCATGCGACCGAGGACTACCAGACACTTGCCGGCCTGGTGATGAGCCTGCTGGATCGCTTGCCGAGGATTGGCGACAAGCTGGACTGGGAAGGTTGGGATATGACCGTTGTGGGCGTCGAAGAGCGACGTGTCACCCGTGTTCTGTTGCGCAAGCCGCAGTGACCATCACGTGATGAAAGCCCTGCTGTTGCTGGGCAAGCTCGAGCCAGACACCTCGCGCTCCAGCATCATCGGGGCTGATAATCAGTATCTGTAAGGGTGGTTTTTCATAAGACGCCAGTGAATTTAGATTGGCCCCATCACTTCGAAACAACTATTGGAGCCACATCATGAAACGCACTATCGCTTTGAGCTTTGCCCTTTCGGTCCTGACTGCTACCGGCGCTTTCGCCAGTACTTCGCCAATCCAGACCGTCGCTGCGTCCACTCAGGTTGCAGATCGCTCCAGCGTCGCTACCCCGGAAGTTCGTGTTGCCGGTACCGGTAACAAAACCTTCGACCGCGCTGAAGTGAATCTGGACAAGAAAGTAGTGGTTGCAGAAAACCGCAAAGAATTCGGCTCGCAGTATCAGCGCTATTGATCGCGAGGTCCGAGCAGGAACAGCCCGGCTAGCCGGGCTTTTTTGTGTTCATCGAAAACACAAACCTGTAGGCGCTCACGGGCAGTGCGAGGCAGCGATAGCGGTGTGTCAGGAAAGACGCGATCGCTGCCTCGCGCTGCTCGTGAGCTCCTACAGGGTAATGTGCTTATTCAACGATCGCGCAGACTGCGTTCCATCCGCGCCAACCCTTCCTCCAGAAGTACCCTTGGGCAACCGAAGTTCAGCCGTACGAACTGTTGGCAATCATCACCAAACTCCGCTCCGGCGCTGAGGCCGACTTTGGCGTGTTCGAGGAAAAATTTCTGGGGATCGTCCAGGCCCAGGGCGGAGCAATCAAGCCAGGCGAGATAGGTGCTTTGCGGCAGGTGCATGATCACTCCCGGCAGGCGGGTTTTCACGGCCTGGGCCAGATAATCACGGTTGGCCTGCAGATACGCATTGACGTCTTTCAGCCATTCTCCGCATTCGCTGTAAGCCGCGCGCGTGGCCTCAAGACCAAGCACATTGACGCTGTCGACCAGACCCAACCGACCGGCATTGAAGCGCTTGCGCAGAGATGGGTCCTGAATCACTGCGAAAGCGGTTTTCAGTCCGGCGATGTTATAGGCCTTGCTCGCCGACATCAGGGTGACAGTGCGCTGTGCAATCTGCGGGCTGAGAGAGGCGATGGGCACATGCCGACGGCCGTCGAAAAGGATATCGGCGTGAATGTCATCAGAAATGATCAGCACGTCATGCTGCACGCAGGCTTCGCCAATCAGATGCAGCTCTTCGCCACTGAATACTTTGCCCAGCGGGTTATGCGGGTTACTCAGCAACAGGGCGCCGGCGCTGGCCAGTTTGCTGTTTAGCGCAGCAATGTCTGTGTGGTACTCGCCATTGGCGTCGGCCTTGAAGGGCAATTCGATACGCGGCTGCTGCCAGTGATTCGGCGCTTGAGAGAGTGGCGAGTAATTAGGCGTCTGCAAAACAACGCCGGAATTGGCCGGGACCAGTGCGTTGAGCGCCATGTTGAAGCCCGGCTCGACACCGGGCAGGAACACCAGCTCTTCAGGCTGAACACGCCAGGCATAACGCTGCCAGAGGTAATCGACGACCGTCTGGCGCAGGTTGTCCTGCGCAACGCCGTACCCGAGCAGCGGATGTTCCAGTCGTTTCTGCAGCGCCTGAATAATCGGTTCGGCCACCGGGAAATCCATGTCCGCTACCCACATTGGCAGCACGTCGGCGGGATACAGGCTCCACTTTTTGCTGTCGGTGCCGTGGCGTTCGAATACGGTGTCCAGGTTGATCGTCATTTCAGTCTCTACAGGCGGGGGAGCAAGGGCGACAGGTTAGCTGCGCCCATCGCATCGGTCCACCCGCACCTGAGCTGACTGAACGGGACCGTGATCAGGTCAGCGCTGGTTTTTATAAGCTTTGCCGTAATGCCGCTCCAGACGAGCCTGAATCAACTCCAGCCCAATGGACAGCAGCCAATAGATCAGCGCCGCAGTGGTCAGCATTTCGATATAGCGGTAGGACGACCTACCATAAGACTGCGCGAGGAACATGACCTCCCAGACACCCATCACCGAGATCAGGGACGAATCCTTGAGCATGGAAATGAATTGGCTGGTGGTCGGCGGAATGATCGTGCGCATGGCTTGCGGCAAAGTGATTTGCCAGAACACCACGGTAGGACGCATGCCCAGCGCAGCAGCGGCTTCGCGTTGCCCGGGTGAAACACCGATGATACCCGCCCGAAAGATCTCGCTCAGGTAAGCGCCGTAGTTCAAAGACAGGGCGATGATGCCTGCGCTGATCGCGCCCGGCACCACGCCCAGTTGCGGCAGGCCGAGGTAGATCAACAGAATCTGAATCAGCAGGGGCGTGCCACGAAAGAACGACGCATAGAAACTGGCGATGCCAAACGCGACCGCACTGTTGGACAAGCGCGCCAGCGCCGTCGCAAAGCCCAGTATCAGCGACAGCCATATCGAGCAGAAGCACAGGAAAAGCGTCAGTGCAGCGCCTTGCAGAAAGCCGTTGGGCGCCAGATGCAGCCCGACCAGATATTCCCATTTCGCCGCGATAATCGAGAACTTCAGGTCGAAGCTCATGAAAAACGCGATGCACAGACCGAGCATCACCATCCAGGTCAGGTACAGGCGCGTTTTAAAGCCGAAAACTCGCAGCAGGCGCGAAGATCCGGCGTTCAGGTCAGGCGGGGCAGGTTGATGCTGGCTCATTGGGTGATATCAGAGCCGATCCATTTCTGGGAGATCTTGCCCAGCGTACCGTCGGCCTTGAGCTCGCCGATGACTTTGACCAGCTTGGCATCCCATTCCGCATCGCCTTTTTCGGTTGCGACTACATTGGGTTCCGCGTAGAGCGTCTCGCCAGCGATCTTGAAGCGCGGGTCCTGATTGATTCGCTCGCGCGCAGTGATCAGGTTAGTGATCATGGCGTCGAGACGAACACCTGCGCCCAGTGCCAGGTCCTGGAAGGCCACGGTTTCGTTGTCGTACGGTGCAGCCTGAACGGCGTCGAATGGATAGCTGATCGGCTTGTCTTCCGCGCCCTCAATCACCAGATCCTTGTTCAGGTAGGCCTCGTAGGTCGAAGCGCTGATGACGCCAACTTTCTTGCCCGAAAGGTCTTTGGCTGACTTGATCGCATCATTCTTGGCGTTGACCACGATGACCGCTGGCGACTGGTAGTACTCGACCGGGAAGTTGAACACTTGAGCGCGGGCCTGGCTCGGTGTCATGGAACAGATGCACACATCGTAGCGGTTGCCCCAGTGGCCCGCGGCAATGACGTCCCAGGACGGAGTGGCCAGTTGCAGTTTCACGCCCAGCTTGTCGGCGACTGCTTTCGCTACGTCGACGTCGAATCCGTCCAGCTGGTTTTGATCATTAAGGAAGGAAAACGGTGGGTAGTTCTCCATCATCACGCCGACCATTTCGCCTTTTTTATTGATTTTATCCAGCGTCGCACCGGCCATGGCGGTAGAGCAGACGGACAGCAGAGCAAGGCTCAAAGGCAAAACAGCACGTAGATTCATCACATCACCGAATAGATCGAACACAAATAATTGGTATATATTTAAACGCGATATTAAAAATGTCCTTAATTATTAATTGATCTAAATGCCTGCGCTTTGGTTATAAGTCGAAGTTTTTGGGTTTTATCAATCGCTGCTGCTCATCAATTCATCTAGTCGCTGCTTTCCGCAGCGGGCGTCCAGTTTTCAGGAGTTCCCCATGTCCGCAACCGAATCCACAATCGAAAAGTCTGTTCCTCTACGCCTGCTGGACGGTGGAATGGGCCGGGAACTCATGCGCATTGGTGCTCCGTTTCGTCAGCCTGAATGGTCGGCTCTGGCGCTGATCGAAGCCCCGGAATTTGTCCTCAAGGCGCACCAGGCCTTTATCAACGCCGGAGCACGGATCATCACCACCAACAGTTATGCGCTGGTGCCGTTTCACCTGGGTGAAGAGCGTTTCGCTGCGTCCGCTGCGGCGTTATCCGAACTGGCAGGTCAGCTTGCACGGCAGGCCGCGGCAGAGGCTTCTCAGCCAGTTCTGGTGGCCGGTTCGTTGCCGCCTGCGTTGGGCTCCTATCGTCCGGATCTGTTTGATCACGATCAGTCTGTCGCTATTCATCGCATCTTGATTCAAGGGCTGAAGGCCAGCGTCGATGTGTGGCTGGCTGAAACTCAAAGCTCGATCGCTGAAGTGCGCGCGGTACGTGAAGCGTTGGGTGAGGATGAGAAGCCATTGTGGCTATCGTTTACCCTGGAAGACGGTGAAGACCATGGTCCTCGTTTGCGCTCCGGTGAGACGGTCGCCGAAGCGACAGCGGTTGCCATTGAACTCGGTGCGCGTGCCGTGCTGTTCAACTGCAGCCAGCCGGAAGTCATGGCTGCCGCACTGGTCGCGGCACTTGACGTGATTGATGCGGCATCGGCGCAGATCGAGTTGGGCGTGTATGCCAACGCGTTTCCGGTGATGGAAGTGGAAGAAGAGGGCGCCAACGATACCCTGCACGAGATTCGCGAAGATCTGGGGCCTGACTCTTATGCCCAGTGGGCGAGTACATGGGTAGAGAAGGGCGCAACGGTTATCGGCGGTTGCTGCGGTATCGGGCCAGAGCACATCGCGGCGTTACGCAGCCATTTCAAGCTGGTGTAGACCTCGGCAATCACACCAGGGATTTGTAGGGGCACACGAGTACCGCGAGGCTGCGATGGCGGTGTGGCAGGCAGAACGCTATCGCGGCCTCGCTGTGCTCGTGCGCTCCTACAGGGTCGTTATTCGCCGTGAGATTGCGCGATGGCATCAATCCCCGCGAATGTACTGCTCCAGCTGTTCAATCAAGCTGGCCTGCTCGGCAATGGCTTCTTTGACCAGGTCGCCGATAGACAGCAGGCCCAATAACTTGCCGTCCTCTACTACCGGCAGATGGCGCAGATGGCTGTCGGTCATGATGCCCATGCAGGTTTCAACGCTCTGCGCGGAATCGACCGTAATCACTTTGTTGCTCATGATCGCGCTTACTGGTGTGCCCACCGAGGAGCGGCCCTGGAGGACCATCTTGCGTGCGTAGTCGCGTTCGCTGACTACGCCGACCAGCTTGCCGTTGTCCACTACGGGCAATGCACCGATGTTTTTTTCGGCCATGAGTCTAAGTGCGTCGAGCACCATCTGATGGGGAGAGATGGTGTGCACTTGTTGATTGTGCGAAGCCTTGAGTTTGAGCAGTTGTGCGACGGTTTTCATTTTTTGTTCTCCCGAGACGACCCGAGTCGGCGTAGGGCGGCCTGACAGTCTGCACGTAGCATCGTAGACCGAGTTTCGCAGGGCAAGCTGCAAAACCGCATGAGAGCGTTAGAAAAACCCTATTTGTGCAAGATCGCGTGCTGAATTTCATGCAGCGGCATGATGCGTTGCGCGGCGTTCAGTTTTATCGCTTCCTTGGGCATGCCGAACACCACACACGTTGCTTCGTCCTGAGCGACTGTGGCACTGCCGACATCGAGCATTTCCCTGAGCCCTCTGGCGCCGTCATCCCCCATGCCGGTCATGATGATGCCTGTGGCGTTCTTGCCAGCGAATTTGGCCACTGAGCGAAACAGCACATCCACTGACGGGCGATGCCGATTGACCAGCGGACCGTCCACTACCTGAACGTGATAGAACGCACCGCTACGGGTGACCATCATGTGTTTGCCGCCGGGTGCGATCAAGGCAAGGCCCGGCAAGATGCGGTCGTTGTTTTTTGCCTCACGTACTTCGATCTGGCACAGGCCATTGAGACGCTCTGCGAAAGACGCGGTAAATTTTTCCGGCATGTGCTGAACGATGACGATACCCGGGCAGACCCGCGGCAGTGCGGTCAATACCGCCTCCAGGGCCTGCGTGCCTCCGGTCGAGGTACCCAGCGCCACAATGCGCTCGGTGGTCTGAGCCATCGCGTGACCCTGCAAGGCTGGCAGGATGGCATCGGCGCTCAGTCGTGTGGCCGGAGTCAGCACCGGAGCAGGGGCCCGTCTGCCAAGATTCTTGACGTTGGCGTTGGCCGCAGCGCGAATAGCGCCTACCAGTTCGGCAGCAGACTCCAGCAGGAAGTTTTTCAGGCCTGTAGTCGGTTTGGTAATGACTTCAACAGCGCCAGCAGACATTGCCTGCAGGCTGGTTTCCGCGCCTTTCTGGGTCAGGGACGAGCAGATCACCACGGGAGTGGGGCGCTCGCTCATGATTTTCTTAAGGAAAGTAATGCCGTCCATGCGGGGCATTTCTATGTCCATTACGATCACGTCCGGCCATTCTTTGGCCAGTTTATCCATGGCGAAGATCGGATCAGAAGCTGCACCCATGACATGAATGTCAGGTGTGTCGTTAAGAATGCCCAGCAGAACTTGACGAACTACCGCCGAGTCATCGACTAGCAGTACGCTTATTTTTTTCGTCGCCATGTTCCGTGCTTGTCCTTATTGGTTTGTGCCTGACCCACACATGTCCGTTGCTGAGTTCGAAAATGACGTTGCGGTAGCCCGTGCTGCCCATATCCTGTGCAATCAGGTCCAGGTTATGGCTATCGGCAAGCTCCAGCGCGGCACTGATGTTCATCCGCGCGACGTCGCTGTAATGCACGCCGCGCTTGTGGTTGGGAAACATTTCACCGCCACCGAACAGCTTGAGTTGATAGTCCTCGGGTGCCGTGCGGTGTGCTTTGGCTTGCTCGATAAAAAGCTCGATCGCTTCGTCAGCGTACTTGCCGTTCAGCACACCGCATCGATGGGTGCGGCTCGGCAGCATGAAGTGGCACATGGCGCCAATCTTGCGCGTCGGGTGCCAAAGTGTGATGCCCACACAGGAGCCGAGAATCGTGCGGATGCGGGTAGGGCTTGTTGCGAAGTGAAAATCGCCGGGTGCCAGAAAGACTTCGTCAACGGTGGTGTTCATGGCTTGCGATAGATCGAGGGTGCTACCAGTTTCATTGCATCGCTGACGCCGTTGAGGCTTTCTGAATGGCTGACAATGAAATACCCCCCGGACTTGAGGCGCGGGAGCAAACGGGCAACAACCTTGATCTTGGTCTCCTGGTCAAAATAAATCATCACGTTACGAAGAAAGATCACGTCGAACTCGCCGAGTTCCGGCAAGGCCTCATTTAGATTGACCTGAATAAAGTTGACCCGGTTGCGCAGCCCCCGATCCACCAGGAAAGTACCGTGCTGATTGCCAATGCCCTTGAGGCAATACTTGTGCAGCAAAGGTACCGGCAGGTTGGTGGCGCGCTCCATAGGGTAATGCCCGGCGCGAGCTTTGGCGAGCACCTGGCTGCTGATATCCGAACCAATGATTTCCCATGGCGTGGTGCCCAGGCTTTCGGCCAGGGTCATCGCCAGACTGTAGGGTTCTTCGCCCGAAGAGCTTGCGGCACTCCACACCCGGAAAGTCTTGCCCGGAGTCGCTTTGGGCAAGACGTGCTGGCGCAGAAAATCGAAGTGCTTGGGTTCGCGGAAGAAGTACGTTTCGTTGGTGGTGAGTAAATCCAGCGCGACCTGCAGTTCGTCGCTGCGCTGGCCACTCATGATCAGCTTGAAGTATTCGCCGTAGCTTTCCAGCCCATAGTGCTTGAGCCGCTTGAACAGGCGGCCCGCGACCAGTGCCTTTTTTGCAGGCGACAGGCTGATGCCCGCAGCCCCGTACAACCAGGACTGAAACTGGCTGAATTCCCTGTCGTTGAGCACTGTTCCGTTCACGATTTCTGCCCGTCCCTGATCAGCGTTGTTCGGCTTCGATAGCCGGAATCTGATCGACTTCAGCCAGCCTCGACATTTCGTCGATGGACAGGACCTGGCCAACTTCCAGGACGATGACGAACTTGCCATCGACCTTGGCCATGCCGCTGATGAAGTCGGCGCGTATTTTCGCGCCGAAGCTCGGTGGCGGTTCAATCTGCGAAGCGGGAATGTCCATGACGGCCGACACGGTATCCACCAGTAGACCGATATCCTGAGCCTGACCATCTGCTGTGCTGGCTTCGATGATCACCACGCAACTGCGACGGGTAGTTGCCGAGTTGGGGCGGCCAAAACGCGCCGACAAATCCACTACCGGGACCACTGCACCGCGCAGGTTGATCACCCCGCGAACAAAGGCCGGCATCATCGGCACGACGGTCAGATTGCCGTACTCGATGATTTCCTTGATACCGAGGATGCCAATGGCGAACATCTCGGTGCCGAGCATGAACGTCAGGTACTGCTCCTGTTCTTCAACGACCGCCGCGTTTTGTCGTGTCGTAGCGATAGCGCCCATGTCTGTCTCCTTCAAGGCAAGCGAGTGGGAAGATCCGCTCAGAATCGAGTGAACTCGGATTCATCCGGAGTGCTTGCCATGTTGTACGCAAACGATTTTTGCGGCGTTTGCGGAGCCGGACGGGATGGCTTGCGGCTTGAAGAGCCCGAGGATCCGTCGTACTTCGCAGGTTGAGTGGCCGATTTTGGCGCTGCGTCCAGGGTGAAGAAGCTCATGGCCTGTTGCAGTTGCTCAGCCTGGCTGCTCATTTCTTCCGCAGTGGCGGCGAGTTCTTCGCTGCTCGAAGCGTTTTGCTGAGTGACCGAGTTGAGCTGGGTCATTGCCGTATTGATCTGCGCAACACCGGCAGCCTGCTCTTCCGAGGCAGCGCTGATTTCCTGGACCAGATCCGAAGTCTTGTTGATCGACGGCACCATTTCGTTGAGCAGGTTGCCGGCTTTTTCTGCCATGTCGACACTGCTGGAAGACAGCTCGCCAATTTCTTGAGCGGCTACCTGGCTGCGCTCCGCGAGTTTGCGAACTTCAGCGGCAACCACTGCGAAGCCTTTGCCATGTTCACCGGCACGCGCCGCTTCGATGGCTGCGTTGAGGGCCAACAGGTTGGTCTGGTAGGCGATGTCGTCAATGATGCTGATGCGCTGGGCAATTTTCTTCATGGCCACAACGGTCTGCTGTACGGACTCGCCGCCGTCGGTGGCTTCCTTGGCAGCCTTGCTGGCCATGCCATCGGTGACTTTGGCGTTTTCGGTGTTCTGATTGATGCTGGCGCTCATCTGCTCGATGGAGGCGCTGGTTTCTTCGACGCTTGCCGCTTGTTCGCTGGTGGCCTGGCTCATGGACTGAGCGGTGGCGCTGACCTCTTCCGAGGCGCTGGCCAGGTTGTCGGCGGCATTACGTACTTCACCGATGATGTGCGACAGCTTGCCAACCATGTTCTGCATGGCGTTGATCACCATGCCGGTTTCGTCTTTCGATCCGGCTTCGATACGCACGTTCAGGTTGCCTTCAGACAATTGCTCGGCAACCAGGGCGGCTTCTTTCAACGGCCGGGAAATGATCCGCGAGATGAACAGCGCCAGACCCAGGCCGATGACCAGCGCCGCGATCAATACGCCGATGATGGAGACCCGCGCACTGTCGTAAAGCGCGTCACCGCGCTGACTGGCAGCTTCTGCACCGGCGTCATTAAGCTCTACCAGCTTTTGCAGGTCACTCGTGACCAGATCGAATTGACGCTTGGACTCGCCAGCCAGCATGGCACGCGCTTCATCTTCGCGGCTCTGGTTGGACAGAGCCTGCAAGTCTTTGCTGACTGCCAGATAACCCGCCCAGTCATTTTTGGTGATGGTGAAGAGGCGGCGATCCTCATCGTTGCTCAACAGTTTTTCGTAGGTCTCCAGGCGAGTTTCGAACTGCTTCCTCTCCGCAGCAGCTTCCTGCGCAATCATATTTTTGTCATCCATGGAGAGCGCCGCCACATGGCGGTTTTCCTTGATGCGATAATTTGCCGCGAAGAAACGCATGCCAGAGGCGGCGCGCATCGACGGCATCCAGTTATCGCGAATCTCGCTGGCGGTGTCGTTTACCTGACCCAGCTGGATAATGGAAAACACGCCCATAACTGCGGTGAGGGCGAGCACCGTGAGAAATGAAGCGATCAACTTCGTGGCGATCTTCAGATCGTAAAACCATTTCATCGGGTGTTACCTCCATGGACATGCATGTGCATCAACGGGCAGTTGCGGGCGATTGGGCTGGATTGGCGGTGTAGCGTGTTTCAAGGTGTACGATTTGGCTGAGCAAAGCCGGAACATCGAGAATCAATGCGACCGCGCCACTGCCCAGAATGGTTGAGCCGCTGATACCGCGCAGTGCGCCGAACAGCTTGCCCAACGGTTTGATAACGGTCTGGAACTCACCCAGCAGGTCGTCCACGACCAGTCCGGCTTTGTGTTCTGCATAACGCACCACTACGACGTTCTGGCGGCGGGCGGCAGGGCCGTCGTGGTGGAAGTGGTCACGCAGGTAGACCAGCGGCAGGACTTCGCCGCGAAGGTCCAGATAACCTTGTTCGCGGCTGATCTGGCGGTCACCTTCACTGAGTTCGACGCACTCCTGGACCATGTCCAGAGGAATCACATAAGTAGACTGGCCGATACCGACCAGGAAGCCATTGATGATTGCCAGCGTCAGTGGCAGGCGAATGCGGATCACGGTGCCTTGACCCGGTTTGCTGTCCAGATCGACGGTCCCGCGCAACAAAGTAATGTTGCGTTTCACAACGTCCATACCGACGCCACGCCCGGACAGGTTGGTGACAGCTTGAGCAGTAGAGAAGCCTGCTTCGAAAATCAGGTTGTAGATTTCCTGATCGCTGAGGGTCGCACCGGGCGCGATCAAGCCGCGTTCCTGGGCCTTTTCAAGGATCCGGTCGCGATTCAGTCCCGCGCCATCGTCGGCGATCTCCAGCACGATGCTGCCTGAGTCGTGATAGGCGTTCAGGTGTAAGTGGCCCTTGGCAGGCTTGCCTGCAGCAAGCCGTGCTTCAGCGCTTTCAATGCCGTGATCCATGGCGTTGCGCAGCAAGTGCATCAGCGGGTCGCCGATTTTCTCGACGACGGTTTTATCCAGTTCGGTTTCCGCACCGCTGATAATCAGATCAATGTCTTTACCCAGTTCCTGGCTCACGTCCCGGACTACCCGACGGAAACGATTGAACGTGTCGCCGATGGGGATCATCCGCAGCCGCAGGGCACCGTCGAGGATTTCCTCTACCAGCCCGGAGACTGTCGAGGTGGACTCTTGCAGCGGGTCGTTGTCGCAAGTGCGGGCGAGCAGGGTGGCGCCAGCGCTGGCAATCACCAGCTCACCCACCAGATTGATCAGCTCGTCGAGCTTGTCGGCGTTGACTCGCACGTACCGACCATCTTTACCTTTGCTTTCCGCTGGCTTGTCACTGGACAGTTGTTTTTCATTGGCGACATTGGCCGGAACACGCGGCACAGCGCGCTGGTCCTCCAGCAACTCGCCTATGGCCACCATTGCTGTGCCTTGCTCAGGGGTGTCTGACGCCTGGGAGATCAGTTCAGTACCGATCTGGTCCTGCTGCCCCTGCGAGTCCGCTCTGGTGATTTCCACCTGGCATTCGTCGCGGACAAAATCAAAGACTTCATTAATGGCTGCGTGTGTTGCACTGGAATGAAAGTCGATTTCGAATCCCAGATAGCAGGACTCCGCATCCCAGGCTTCGAGGGCCGGCAAATTATCGGTCAGTGTCTGCACCGTGACGATTTCACCCAGCGTGTTCAGGAAGCGAAGGAACGACAAGGGATCCATGCCATTGCGAAATACGTCATGACCGAAACGCAGGGAAATATGCCAAAGCACAGCACTGGTTTGTTCGGTGTGGGTTTCTGCGTCCGGGATGACTTCCAGCTCATCGCTGCTGACGCCGGCGGGTGCCTGGTAAGCCTGCAGTTTTTTGCGCAGCTCGGCCTCCCGGGCCACAGCCGGAGCTTGCAGTTGGCCGCCTTGGCTGGCGACGACCTCAATCAATTCGAGCATATGATCGCCGGACTTCAACAGCACAGCGATCAGGCCGGCGTCAGCCGCAACGCAGCCTTCGCGCAGGCGATCCAGTACGTCTTCGACGATATGCGTGAAGCTGACAATCGGGTCCAGTCCAAACAGACCGGCCGAGCCCTTGATGGTATGCGCAGCACGAAAGATTGCGCCGATGGCGTCGGCGTCACCGGGTTCGCATTCCAGTTGCAGCAATGACTCTTCCATCGCCTCCAACAGCTCGCGAGCCTCGACGATGAACGTTTGTAATGCCTGGTCGAGATTGATGCTCACGCTCAGTTCCTTTTCTCGTGGAGGCCGTGGCTGGGCAAGAGGGTGATTAAACCGTCGGTGCCATGCCACTCAATTGCAGGGTTTCCAGTACCGCTTTGCTGTGGCCGGTCAAGGTCAGCGCGGTCCCGGCTTTAGAGGCCTCGCGCGTGATCATGATCAGCAGTTGCAAGCCTGCGCCGTCCATTTCGGTGATCTGCGACAGATCGATCTCCATCTGCGGCGTTGCGCCCAGCCGGGGCAGCAGTTGGGCGGACAACTCCGAGGCGGTATAGATAGTCAGCTCACCGTCGATGTTCACGTGTGCCGTGTCATTGAGTACTTCGCATGCAAGCGGCATCGCAACCTCCCGGTATCAGGCATCAAGTAACAGGCAAATCAGGGCAGGATCAGCTTGGAAACCGCGGCCAGCATTTGTGCTGGCTGGAAGGGTTTGACTACCCAGGCTTTGGCACCCGCAGCCTGACCTTCCATCTTTTTCGATTCCTGAGACTCGGTGGTCAGCATGATGATTGGCGTGAACTTGTAGTTCGGCAGCTTCTTCACCTCTTTGACGAACGTGATGCCATCCATGTTTGGCATGTTTACGTCGCTGATGATCAGGTGCACTTTCTGGCCATTGAGCTTGCTCAATGCATCACGGCCGTCGCTGGCTTCGATGACGTCGTAACCGGCGCTTTTCAGAGCAATGCCGACCACTTGACGAACGCTGCTGGAGTCGTCGACAACCAATACATTTTTAGCCATGAGGCTCTCCTAAAAGAAGGTTATTTCCTGGGAATTCTGCTGACCGGCGCTGCTGCCATGGTGCGTGTCGCGCTGCTCGTCGGTGGCGTAGGTCGCCTCCATACGTGCCAGCCAACTGCGCGCATCAATCGTCAATGCCTGATCGGGTGCCTGCGTGGCTTGCTGAAGATGGGCATGCAGGTCGTCAATGTTGTCTCGTACGTGAGTCAGGATCTGGCTGACCCGATCCTGAAATTGCAGGCTGACCAGCACTTCAGTCATTTCGTCACGGATACCAAAGCTTTCCTGCTGAAGCATTTCGGCTGATTCGCCGAGGCGCTCGGTGACGCTTTTGAAACGCTCCAGAACACGCTGAATGCTGCTTTCCGAGTTCGACACCGAGTTGCTGTCCTGATCGGCGCCGCTGGAGGCTGCCTGTACCAACTGAGTGATAGCGGTATTGATGATGTCGACCTTGGCTGACATCTGTTGGCCGGTTTCGCTGGACTTGCTCGACAGGCTGCGCACGGCATCGGCAACCACCGCAAAACCACGACCAGCCTCGCCAGCACGGGCGGCTTCGATGGCTGCGTTGAGGGCCAGCAAGTTGGTTTGCGCAGCGATGGCGGCAACGTCGGCGGCCATTGTGCGCAGCTCGCCGGTGTAGGCGGTGAGATTGCGAACCTGCGCGAGAGTCTCGTCGCGGCTGGTCTGGGTGGCCTTGAGGGAGTTGATGACCTGAACCAGGTCGTTGTCGCTCTGCGCGAGAACCTGCAGGGCACCATCAGTGTCTGCTCCGCCCAGATCGCCCGCCGCGTGTTGAGACGCGTGGACTGTCTCCTGGAGCCGCGAGGATATGCCGGTGAAACGATTGGCCAGCGAAACGATGGCGGTTTCTGTCTGCTGGCGCGAGCTTTCTACCTGCTTGGCCCAGATTGGCATCGCGCCCAGCAGAACTTCGTTGATCTGTGCATTGGATTGCAGCGAGGCGTTGTCCGCAGCTTGCTGTTGATACAGCGCTGCTGCCTGACTTACTGCTTGAAGTTTACGATTCTGACTGGATGCAGCGAATAACCCGGTTGCAACGCCTACTGCCAGCACAGCAGCACTCAAACCGATATTCAACTGCGTCGGCGCCGACAACAACAGCGCGGCACAACCTGCTGCCGCAGGTACCAGTGGAAACCAGAGGAAAAGCGCAGCAGTTTTGTGGCGAGTAGGGCTACCGTTTGGGCTCGGCGTCATGGTTCGTTCCTTGAACAGCAACAAAGGAAATATTATGAATACCGTGTTATCTGCAACGATGGCTGAGACTTTAGTCACATTACTGGCGTCAATCGTCGAGCAGTCGGACAAAAATCTCTTCGTTCGAGGGCATGTCGTTACGCATGTGGCGTTTTGAATAGAGGATGAACCCCGAGATCACAGGGCTTTCCCTTATAGCGACTCAGGAAAAACCGTAGCAGGGCAGTGCCAGAACGGAAATATTTTGTCTTGAATGACCGTAAATTTTTTTATATTCAGGGTCGGTTGGTGTCTTCTCGGCTGGTCAAGCGACTGATGATGGCGCAGAAGCTATTGCTCAATAGAGCCTGGCGAGTGGCTACAACGGCCTGATTTGGAAAGCATTTCCGACAAGAGTTGGACAAGGCAGGGAGCGGTTATCCCGCCACCTCAGCTTTTCGTCAGTTGTTGCAGCTCCACTCGTTGCCGCGAGCCAGCGCGGTGCGGTAAGCAACGTTTGCCCTGTTTTGAGCGTGACGCTACCGCGCTTGCACCGGACGCCCCCACAACTCCATCACGAAGTCGACAAAACTACGCAATTTTGGTGAGCGGTAGCGATCCTGGGCATACAGTAAATGCATCGGACGGCAGGGCAATTGGTAATCGGGCAACAACGCAATCAGCCTGCCGTCGGCCAGATCTTCGCGCACCAGAGCGTCGGGCATCATGACGATCCCGGCTCCAGCGCGAGCGGCTTTATGCAGACCGGCAGACGTATTCATGGTGATCGGACCGCTAACCGGAACCCGCACCTCGCCATCCGCACCGGTCAGTCGCCAGTGTTTTTCAGCTGCACTCCAGTCATCACCCGCCGGATAGGCAAAGGCCAGGCAGTCGTGCTGCTGTAAGTCCATGGGCTCGAGGGGGATACCGCGGCGTTTTAGATAAGACGGCGCGGCGCACAGGGTCAGGGTGTAGTCCTGCAAAGGTCTGGCGATCAGGCTTGAGCTATGAAGCCGGCCCAGACGGATCGCGGCGTCGAACCCCTGGCCGATCAAATCCATTCGCTCGTTGCTCCAGACGATATCCAGTTTGATCTGCGGGTAACGGTCAATGAACTCGCTAAGCGCCGGGGCCAGGCTTTCCGAGCCAAAGGTGAAAGGTGCAGTGATCCGCAATGTCCCCTGGGGAATATCCTGAGATTGCGCCGCCAGTTGCTCGGAGTCGGCGACCAACGCCAAGACATCCACGCAACGCTGGTAGTAAGTGGCGCCGAACTCTGTGAGGCCCTGCCGACGGGTCGTGCGTTTAAGCAGACTGACGCCCAGCCGCTGTTCCAGCGCCCGTAAATGGTTGCCGACCATGGTGGTCGACATGCCGCACTCGAGCGCCGCCGCCGTCATGCTGCCGGTTTCCACCACTTTCACAAAAACCGACATTGCCTGGAGTAAGTCCATTATCAAGCCCAGCTTTAAAATGTATGAAGAGAATAGCCGTTTATCCAGCTCAGGTTGCTAACGATACTGGAAAAAACAACGCCTGAGATGGAGCTTCAAACATGACCGCCACTAGCCTGATGAGCACTTACCAACCCCTTGCACTGGGTTTTACTCGCGGTCTGGGTACACGCCTGTGGGACGAGGCGGGTCGCGAATATCTGGATGCGGTAGCAGGCGTGGCGGTTACCAATGTGGGTCATTCACATCCCCGGCTGGTGGCGGCGATCAGTGAACAGGCAGGCTTGCTGATGCACACCTCGAATCTGTACAGCATTCAATGGCAGCAGCAGCTCGCTGAAAAACTGACCGGTCTGGCCGGCATGGATCGCGCGTTCTTCAACAACTCCGGAGCTGAAGCCAATGAGACGGCGCTGAAGCTCGCTCGGTTGTACGCCTGGCACAAAGGTATCGAAAAGCCTTTGGTCGTGGTCATGGATAACGCTTTCCACGGACGGACGCTCGGGACCTTGTCAGCCAGTGACGGTCCGGCCGTGCGGCTGGGCTTCAACTCGTTACCGGGTGACTTCGTCAAAGTGCCATTTGGTGATTTAGCGGCGCTGGACAAGGTATGCCAGACCTACGGCCATCGCATTACAGCAGTGTTGGCGGAACCCATTCAGGGCGAAAGCGGTGTGCAACTAGCTCCACCGGGTTACCTGAAGGCCTTGCGTGAGCTGTGCAGTCGGCGCGCCTGGTTGCTGATGCTGGATGAGATTCAGACTGGCATGGGCCGTACCGGTCAGTGGTTTGCTTTCCAGCATGAAGGCATCGTTCCGGACGTGATGACCCTGGCCAAAGGCCTGGGCAATGGCATCCCCATCGGCGCCTGTCTTGCACGTGGCAAAGCGGCTGAGTTGTTCACGCCGGGCAGCCATGGCAGTACGTTCGGCGGCAATCCTCTGGCGTGCAGGGTTGGCTGCACCGTCGTGGACATCCTCAAGGATCAGAACCTGCTGGGTAACGCTCGGTTGCAGGGCGAACGGTTACTGGCTGGATTGCGCGCTGCCCTGAGTGAACACCCGGATGTACTGCAGATTCGGGGCAAGGGTTTGATGGTGGGTATCGAGCTGACCCGGCCATTGCCGAATCTGGCGGCGATTGCCGCGCACGAGCATGGCCTGCTGCTTAACGTCACACGGGGCAAGACGATTCGCCTGCTGCCACCCTTGACGATCAATGAGCAGGAGATCGATGCGATTGTGTTGGGGGTGTGCAAGACGCTGGCGTCCTGTACCGGGTTGGGAGGGCAGAGTGTGCTGACGCAAACCGGGAAGAAGGCGGTACATCCGCTGCAGGTTTGTTAGGGGCGGTTCCTGGCGCTATTTCGTGGCAAACAACGGACCTGTAGGAGCGCACGAGCAACGCGAGGCCGCGATGGCGGTCTCCCTGGTACATCGCCATCGCGGCCTCGCGTTGCTCGTGCGCTCCTACAGGGAGGGATTTAAACCAACGTTTATGTGTTACGTCACTACCCGATAGCAAGGCTCATACGCCGCGCCGCCGGGCAGTTTCATGCGGTGCTGTTCAACGAAGGCATGCAGCAGGCGATCAAGAGGCTCCATGATTTCATTGTCGCCGTGGATTTCATAAGGGCCGTGTTGTTCGATCAGACGAATGCCTTTGTCTTTGACGTTACCGGCGACAATCCCCGAGAACGCGCGACGCAGATTGGCGGCTAGCTGATGCGGCGGCAGCGAGCGGCTCAACTGCAAGGAGGCCATGTTTTCGTGGGTCGGATCAAACGGATGCTGGAAGCCTTCGTCGATTTTCAACAGCCAGTTGAAGTGGAACGCGTCATTGCGGTCGCGGCGGAACTGTTTGACGGTCTTGAGCCCGGCAGTCATTTCTCTGGCCACTTCAGCCGGGTCATCGATGATGATCTGGTAGTGCTTGTAAGCCGATTCGCCCAGAGTCGCGCCAACAAAAGCGTGCAGTTGTTCCAGGTACGGCGCTGCGCTTTTCGGACCGGTCAGCACCACCGGGAAAGGCAGTTCGCGGTTGTCCGGGTGCATGAGGATGCCTAGCAGATAAAGGAACTCTTCTGCAGTGCCGGCGCCCCCCGGAAAAATGATGATGCCGTGGCCAACGCGCACGAACGCTTCAAGACGCTTCTCGATATCGGGCAGGATGACCAGCTCGTTGACAATCGGGTTAGGCGCCTCTGCAGCGATGATGCCCGGTTCAGTCAGACCCAGATAACGGCCTGCATTGATCCGCTGCTTGGCATGAGCGATGGTCGCGCCTTTCATCGGGCCTTTCATCACCCCGGGACCGCAACCGGTGCAGATGTCCAGGCTACGCAGGCCAAGTTCGTGGCCAACCTTCTTGGTGTATTTGTACTCTTCGGTATTGATCGAATGACCGCCCCAGCAAACCACCATCTTCGGTTCCAGGCCCGGCCGCAGCGTGCGAGCGTTGCGCAGCAGGTGAAACACGTAATCGGTGATGCCTTGGGAGCTTTCGAGATCAATGCGCTGACTGTCCAGCTCACTCTCGGTGTAGACGATGTCGCGCAGGGCGCTGAACAGCATTTCACGGGTGCTGGCGATCATTTCGCCGTCGACGAATGCATCGGCCGGTGCATTGAGGAGTTCCAGGCGTACGCCACGGTCCTGTTGGTGAATACGGACTTCAAAGCTCTCGTAGGCTTCAAGAATGGTCTTGGCGTTATCGACATGTGCGCCGGTGTTGAGGATGGCCAGGGCGCACTGGCGGAAGAGGGTATAAATGCTGCCTGAACCGGCGGCACTGAGTTGCTGTACTTCCCGTTGGGACAGTGTTTCGAGGCTGCCTTTCGGGCTGACCGAGGCGTTGATTACTTGTCTTGTGGGCATTCTGAATTCCCTTGAAGAAATGCCGCTGAGCCAATCGGACCCAGGCGCATCTGAATAGTGAGGCCCTGTACTGCCATGCATGAAGGAGGCGGCCGGACGGGCAAGTGTCATGTGCGATAGCGTGGGGCAAAAGCCAACACCACGATTGAAGCGGGCCGACAAAACCGGTTGACTCGATATCCTCCTTGTCTGGATTGCTGCTCTAAAATTGGAAGCGCGGCTGATTGCGCGCTACGTGAGCAGGCGTAGCCATTCAACCGGTGATTCAATTGAGCGTCAACTGCTTACAAGTGAATGGGTTACAGCGCGCATCCGGTATTCGATCAAACTTTGCTGGCGGCCTTTGCTGTGCGTCGCGGTTTGGTTGCACCGGTTCCCGCTGGTTTACGCTTGGCGGTCTTGCGTTTGCCCTTCCAGGGCTGCTTGCCTCCGACAGGGCTGGCGGATGCGCTGATGACCATGCGCATGCCCATACAACGGGTAATCTGCTTGCTCATCCAGGTAGCCTGTTTGGCGACAAACTCTTCAAGGCTCATTTCGCCAGCCTGAACCATATCAAGTGCCTGCTCCCAAATGGCCGTGGTGCCGGGGTCGGCGATAGCGCGGGGTACCGCATCGATCAGGCTGAATGCTGCCGGGGTCGCGGCCAGGGCTTTACCGTTTTTGGTCAGGTAGCCGCGATCCAGCAGGCCCTGGATGATCCCGGCCCGTGTGGCTTCGGTGCCGATGCCGGTGGTGTCCTTGAGTTTCTGTTTGAGCAGCGGATCCTCCACCAGCCGGGCGACGTTTTTCATCGCCTTGATCAGGTCGCCCTCGGTGAACGGCTTGGGTGGCTGCGTCCAGAGGTCTTTGAGGGTGACGTTGCCAACCGGGTAATCAAAACCCTCAGACAACTTGGGCAGTGCTTGTGGCGCAGGTGCCTCACGGCCCTTTGCCGGTGCCAACGCCTCAGGGAGCGCACGTTTCCAGCCCGGCTCGACGATCAGTTTGCCGGTAGCGCGAAGCTTTTCGCCGCCACAGTCGAAATCGGCCTGAGTACGATCGTATTCATGATTGGGCAGAAATTGCGCAAGGTAGCGAGCCCGAATCAAGGTAAACACGGCGCGGTATTTGCCCGTCAGTTGATCGAGGGACTTGCCCGCGCCCGTGGGGATAATGCCGTGGTGAGCACTGACCTTGGCATCGTTCCACGCTCTTGAACGTCGGGTCGGATCAAGATGTTTGAGCAGATCGTGAAGCGTCTGATCTGTACGGCCCAGCGCAGCAATGATCGTCGGCGCATCGCTATGCTGGCTGATGGGCAGATAACCGCAGTCGCTGCGCGGGTAGGTGATGACCTTATGGGTTTCATACAGCGATTGGGCTACGTCCAGGGTTTCCTGAGCACCCAGACCAAGCTTTTTCGAACAGATTTCCTGCAGAGTGCCCAGATCGAAAGGCAGCGGTGCGGCTTCGCGAACTCGTTCGGTCCGTAGTTTGAGAAGCTTTGCGCTGGCCGCGTTGCGCATGGCTTCAGCGGCTTGCTGCGCAATCGTCTGGTCAAGGCATCGATCCTGGTCGTCACACACATCCGCTGCGGCGCGCCACTGGGCAGTGAAGGGCTGGTCGGCATGGAGCAGTTGCACATCGATGGCCCAGAACGGGACAGGAACAAAGTCGGCAATACTGCGATCCCGATCTACCACCAGCCTCAGGGTCGGGGTTTGCACGCGGCCGACTGGCAAAACGCCCTGATAGCCTGATTGTCGGCCCAACAGGGTGAACAGGCGGCTCATGTTCATGCCAATCAGCCAATCCGCCCGCGAGCGACCCAAAGCCGAGTGATAGAGACTAAAGGTTTCGGCCCCGGGCTTCAGCGCATTCAAGGCTTTGCGGATCGATGCGTCATCCAGTGCCGAAAGCCAAAGACGCTGGATCGGCCCACCATAACGGCAGTGGTCTACCAGCTCACGGGCAATCATTTCACCCTCGCGGTCGGCGTCGGTGGCGATGATCAGCTCAGATGCTTCACCCAGCAGGCGCTTGACTGCTTTGAACTGGCTGGCGGTACGCGGCTTGACCAGCATCTTCCACTTTTCCGGGACGATGGGCAGGTCATCCAGCACCCAGCGTTTGTAGCGGGCGTCATAGCTGTCGGGCGGCGCGGTTTCCAGCAGATGGCCGATGCACCAGGTAACTGTAGCATTTGGACCCACCCAGCAGCCGTCGCCACGGCGACTCGCGCCCAATACAGCGGCGATATCTTTGGCCTGGGAGGGTTTTTCGCACAGAAACAGCCGCATGGTTACCATCGTTCTTACAGGTTTTGATGAGGGCACAGCATGAGCAGTGAGGGCGTTTTCGGCAAGGTTTATCTGTATGGATATACAGATAAACCTTGTGGGAAGGTGCCGCTGTAATCGGGTTTCATTTCGTAGGACCGGCTTTCGCCGGGGGAGGACCGGTACATTGGCCGCCCATTCACGGCCAGAAAAAATTCCTCCGGGCTAAAGCCAGTCCCAAGTCCGGATTCAGTCGCTGCAGCGCCAAACCTTGCACCAACCGCTCTGGCACCGCTATTTTGTCCCAACGCCAACTAGAGAAAACCAATTCAAGGAAGTTCGATGAGCTGGATGTTTCTGCTATTCGCCGGTGCCTGCGAAATCATCTACGCAGCAGTAATGCCCCGCACCGACGGTTTCACCCGGCTACTGCCCAGTATTTTCTGCGGTTTTTTTATCTGCTTGAGCATGTACCTGCTTTCGCTTGCGACCCGCACCATCCCGGTGGGTACGGCCTATGCTGTGTGGGTTGGAATCGGCGCTTTGGGCACGGCGATCTACGGCATGCTGGTGCTGGGTGAGGATCGCAGTGTGTTGCGAATTCTGTGTTTCCTGCTGATTCTGGCCGGCATTGTCGGATTGAAACTGGTGTCCTCACCTGTTAAATAAAAAGTACCGAAGGCTTTTGAGCTATACCCGATTAGAACAAAACATCTAAAACAGCGTCGAAAGCCCGACTAGTGTCCTGTCTCGGTTTGAAGGAGCCATTTATGTTTATCCGGTCGTTGACCCTCGCCACGTTGCTTGTCTCTGCAGGCCCTCTGCTTGCAGCTGACAGCGACAGCCCTCTGAATCAGGACCGCGGCAAGGCGCGCCCATTGATCGTTATCGCACCGAGCACTCTGGACCCGACGCTGGTCAACCTGCAAAAAGAGCTCAAGGAACCGGACAACCAGAAAGGCTTCGCAGAGCGTGACATGGTGCTTTACACGGTCGTTGCCATGATCGGCAAACGAAACGGTAAAGACCTTGATCCTCAGGCCACTATGGCGCTGATACGAGAGCTGAAACTGGGGGCGAGCAGGGGAACCAAAGTCGTTCTGGTGGGCAAGGACGGTGAGAAAAAGCTTGATCAGCTTGGCCCTATTGCTGTGAAAGACCTGTTTACCACGGTTGATCAATTACCCACCGAGGAAAAAGCTGCCACCGCCCCGGCGGCCGTTGCTCCTGTCCCGGAGGCCAAGCCCGGCGCAGAGAAGTCCGGCAAACCTGCGAAAGGTGCCCCTAAAACACTCGATGACTGAGTCGTGAAAGTCTGAGGCTGGCACGCCAGCCCACAACGACGAAACATCACTCAAAACGGTAGTATGTGCACGAGTCGAGGCCCGAGACCGAAGCGATGTCGGTTTCGGGCCTTTGCTTTGGGGTATTGAACTCGATTTGGGCGATGCAAGACCATGAAGACCGTTGCGATTGTTTTGTTTCCTGACTTCCTGCTGCTCGACATGGCCGGGCCGATGGAGGTGTTCTCTATCGCTAACCGCTATCTCGATCCCGCCAGGCACTATCAACTGACGACCGTCGGCACTCAGGCGTCGGCCATTCGCGCCTCGAACGGAGTGACGGTCCATCCGGACGTGTGCGTTGAAAATGCTCCTACGTCTTTCGATTTAGTGCTGGTGCCGGGTGGTCCCGGATCCTATAACGACAGCCATCCGCCATTGGTGGCGTGGCTTCAGCAAGCCGCGCAAGAGTCGACCCTTTACGGTTCAATTTGCACGGGCGCTTTTTTGCTGGGCAGGGCCGGCTTGCTCGATGGTCATACGGTAACGACTCACTGGCATTACACCGAGCGTCTGATCAAGGGATTCCCGGCTGCGCAGGTCACCACCGACCAGATCTACATCAAGGATCGACGTCTGGTGACGTCCGGCGGCGTGACGGCGGGTATCGACCTGGCATTGGCGCTAGTAGCTGAGGATCACGGTAAGAAAGTCGCGCTGGACGTTGCCAAAGTGCTGTTGGTAGTAATGAAACGGCAGGGCGGTCAGGCGCAGTTCAGCCCGTTGGTGGCCACCGTTGCGACACAGGAAACGCCAATTACCCGGATACAGAACTACCTTATCGAGCACCTGGAAGAAGATTTCTCAATCGAGCGATTGGCTTCGATGGCGGCCATGAGCCCTCGGCATTTTGCCCGGGTGTTCAGTCGTGAGGTGAATATGACGCCAATGGAGTTCATCCAGAACGCCCGTCTGGACAGGGCGCGCAGTCTGCTGGAAACCACTGTGCTGCCGCTCAAGACGGTTGCTCATCGCAGTGGCTTTGGCAGTGTGCGTTACATGCGCTCGCTGTTCAGCGACAGGCTCGGCCTGACCCCGAGTCAGTATCGACAGCAGTTTGGGTGATGGGGGCTGCTTCAATCCTCTGTGGGAGCGAGGCTTGCCCGCGATAAGGCTGGATGCGATAGGCCTGATGTCTGCGGTGCCCTCATCGCTCCCACAGGTTCTGGGTACGCTGCTCGACAGCGTCATATCAGCCTGATTTGTCCTGATCATGCACCGTGATGGCCGTTGTGCTCCCCCCGTGAGGGTTGTTAGAAAACTGACGACTGCGAAGATGGACTCAAGGATATTTCGCAAGGTTTTATCGTCATGGACAACCCACTGCACAACGTCAACGACGTGGCTGATGCGCCTGTAACCGGTGGTCTTTCAAGCAGCCGCCTGGCGTTGGTCAAACAACTCATCACCGCTGACCTGAGCAAGAAAGTCTCTGTGCCTTTTCTGGCTCAGTCCTGCGATTTGACGCGCAGCCATTTCTCGCGCTCATTCAAGCGCAGTACCGGCATGTCGCCCCAAGACTGGATTCGCAACCAGCGCATCGAGCAAGCCAAGCAGTTGATCAAGCACTCGGACATGACTCTCACGCAGATCAGCGCCGAGTGCGGGTTTTGCGATCAGGCGCACTTCTCTCATATGTTCAGCAAAACCGAAGGGACCAACCCTGCGCTTTGGCGGGGCCAGGAGCGCAGGTTGCAGGCGGTGAGCCCGTCTCAAATCTCGCGTAACGCTCGCCACATATGGACTTTGGAGATAAATCCGGCTTCGGTCGCGACTGCCAGTGGCTCCAGACCAAAGGATTCGAACCCGTTGTGCTCGTAAAGCCTGCGAGCTGAAGTATTGCTTTCACTGACGGTCAGTTGCACCAGCAACGCATGCGGTCGGCTGCGCGCATAGCCCAGCGCAGCATAGATCAACGCCTGGCCGAGGCCTTTGCCTTGCTGCTCGGCGACGACATACATGCCAAACAGCAAAACCTTGTGGCGCGCCCTTTGGCGGTTACTGAAGGTCAGCCCGACAGCACCGAGGACGGCGTCGCCGTCAGTGACGCCAAACACCACTTGCGTCGCATCCTGTGCAGCATCAAGCCGGTTTTGCCACCACGACAAGGGCAGGGCTGCACGCTCTTCAGTGGAAGAAGTGAACGCCTCGGGATGCCGCGTATAGGCATCCAGCATCAAGTCTCGATAAGACGCTGCGTGTCGGCCTTGCAGACGCTCAATCCTGAGTGCGGACATGCTTTACACCCCCGCGATCAGATCAAGCTCGACGGTGGCGTTCTTCGGTAACTGGTAGACGCCAATCGAGGTGCGAGTATGTGCGCCCTTATCGCCCAGTACGAAGAACAACACTTCAGAAGCCGCATCGGCCACTTCGCTTTGTTGAGTGAAATCCGCAGCGCATTGCACGTACAGGTTCATGCGCAGCAGCCGTTTGATCTCGTCCAGCGAGCCCGTGCTGCGTTGCAGCAAAGCCAGAGCGCGCATTGCGCATACCCTGGCCGCCAATTGCGCTTGAGTCAGCGTGGTCTCGGCACCCACCCGTCCGGTGACCACCACGGTGTCGCCAACCCGAGGGATTTGCCCGCTGATGTAAATTTCATCGTTGTGGCGGATCAGGGGCACATAATTGCCGCCAATCTTGATCTCACCATCAAAGCTATAACCAAGCTGTTCGGCAATCAGGTTGAAGCGTTGGTCTGCTGACATGTCGCGTCCCGTGGTGAAGATGAATCCAGTGAGGAGGGTGCCTATATCGCCTCAAGAGAGCGACATTGGCAAGCGATCAGCTATGGATTCTCTGGTTGTTGCCTTCGTCGTGCATATCAGTCGCCCCGTACCGGCCAATGCCAAGTAGAATCACGCTCCTGACGGTTTTTGAGGTTTGTGGTGGTGGATGTGCAGCAGGGCTTTATCCTGAGCCGACACTGGCGAGATACGCCGGAAGGTACGCAGGTGGAATTCTGGCTGGCGACCGATAACGGTCCCCGGCACATTCGCTTGCCTGTGCAACCTTCAGTAGCGTTCATTCCTGCCGAACAGCGTGCGCGTGCCGAAGCAGTGTTGCGCAGTGAATCCGGGGTCGAACTTCGTGAGTTGAGCCTGTGTGATTTCCGTCATCGTCCGGTGCTCGGGGTTTATTGCCAGCAGCATCGGCAACTGATGAACCTGGAAAAATCTCTGCGCAAAGGCGGGGTGGATGTCTACGAAGCAGACATTCGGCCGCCTGAACGCTACCTCATGGAACGCTTTATTACTGCCCCCGTGCTGTTCAGCGGTGTAGCTGATAGCAATGGCACGCTGTGCGAGGCGCAGATCCGCCCCACAGAGCATTACCGGCCGCAACTGCGCCTGGCGTCGCTGGATATCGAAACCACGGAAAAAGGCGAGTTGTATTCCATTGCGCTGGAAGGTTGCGGCCAGCGTCAGGTTTACATGCTCGGCCCCGCCAATGGTGATGACCGCGACGTCGACTTCGAACTCGAATACTGCGACACCCGCAAGTTGCTGCTAGAGCGCCTCAACCAATGGCTTGAACGTCACGACCCGGATGCAATCATCGGCTGGAACGTAGTGCAGTTCGACTTGCGGGTTTTGCACGAGCACGCGCAGAGACTGCAAGTGCCGTTACGTCTGGGCCGGGGTGGGGAGGCCATGGGTTGGCGCGAGCATGGATCGCGCAACAATCACTTTTTCGCCGATGCCAGCGGGCGTCTGATCATCGACGGCATCGAGGCGCTGCGCTCGGCGACCTGGAGCTTCCCGTCGTTCAGTCTGGAAAACGTTGCCCAGACCTTGCTGGGAGAAGGCAAGGCGATCGATACGCCTTACCAGCGCATGGACGAAATCAACCGCATGTTCGCCGAGGACAAGCCCGCTCTGGCGCGTTACAACCTCAAGGACTGCGAACTGGTGACGCGGATCTTCGCCAAGACCGAGTTGCTGACCTTTCTGCTGGAACGTGCCTCGGTCACGGGGTTACCTGCTGACCGCAGCGGCGGCTCAGTGGCTGCATTCTGTCACTTGTACATTCCGCTGATGCATCGACAGGGATTTGTGGCGCCCAACCTTGGCGAGCGTATGCCGGAGGCCAGCCCCGGTGGCTTTGTCATGGATTCGCAGCCGGGACTGTATGAGTCGGTGTTGGTCCTGGACTACAAGAGCCTGTACCCGTCGATCATCCGCACTTTCCTGATTGACCCGGTGGGCTTGGTCGAGGGCTTGCGTAATCCCTCTGACGAAGATTCGGTACCGGGTTTTCGCGGCGGGCGATTTTCTCGGACCCGGCATTGCCTGCCCGCCATTGTCGAGCGGGTCTGGCAGGGGCGTGAGACCGCCAAACGGGAGAACAACCAGCCGCTTTCCCAGGCATTGAAGATCATCATGAACGCCTTTTATGGTGTGCTCGGTTCCAGTGGCTGTCGGTTTTTTGATACGCGGCTCGCATCATCGATCACTCTGCGCGGCCATGAGATCATGCGCCGTACCCGGCAGTTGATCGAAGCCCAGGGCTATACGGTGATCTACGGCGACACTGACTCCACGTTCGTCTGGCTCAAAAGCCTGCACAGCGAGGAGGACGCGACCCGAATTGGCCGCACGCTGGTGCAGCAGGTCAACCAATGGTGGAGCGAGCATTTGCTGCAGGAATATGGCCTGGACAGTGCGCTGGAACTGCAGTTCGAGACGCACTTTCGACGGTTCCTGATGCCGACCATTCGCGGTGCTGAAGAGGGCAGCAAGAAACGCTATGCCGGCCTGGTCAGGCGTGCGGATGGCACTGATGAAATGGTTTACAAAGGTCTGGAAACGGTCCGAACCGATTGGTCGCCGCTGGCCAGGGAATTCCAGCAAGAGTTGTACGCGCGGATTTTCCATCGGCGGCCTTATCAGGATTATGTCCGCGACTATGTGCGTCGTACCGTGGCAGGTGAGCTGGATGACTTGCTGATCTATCGCAAGCGGCTGCGGCGTCGACTGGATGACTACGAGCGTAACGTGCCGCCTCACGTACGGGCAGCGCGCCTTGCCGACGAGCACAACGCAAGCCTGGGTCGCCCCAAGCAGTACCAGAATGGCGGCTGGATCAGTTATGTCATCAGCGTTGCCGGGCCGGAGCCTTTGGAAGTCAGGCACGCGCCGATCGATTACGACCATTACGTCACCCGCCAGCTACAACCCATCGCCGAGGCCATCCTGCCATTTGTGGATGATGACTTCAGTACGTTGATTGGCGGGCAGTTGGGGTTGTTTTAGATCTTTCCCCATCTGGTTCTGGAGTGCTCCCAAAGGTAATTGCAGGCATCAAACATCTCCGCGCCCAATCAATCGCTCCACCAATTCAGGCAACAAATCCTCGCACGACATTTCAATTTTCAGGTCCAGCAATTCATCCGCTCGGGTTTTGCCGATGTTGATGGCGATCAGCGGCTTGCCTTGCTCGCTTATTGCCTTGCACAAGCGGAATGCCGAGTAGGCCATCAGTGAAGAGCCCACCACCAGCAAACCGTCAGCGTGGGTCACGCTGGTCAGCGCTTTTGCAGCGGTAGGCGGCGCAACGTTCTCGCCGAAAAACACCACGTCGGGTTTGAGGCGCTGGCCGTTGCAATGCGGGCAATTAGGCACCTGAAAACGGGATTCGAAGGCAGAGTCGAGCAGGGTGTCGCCATCCGGTGCCTGCACTGCGTCGACGCCAGTCAGGTAAGGATTCTGCGCCTCCATCAATTGTTGAATCGCGGCGCGATCAAAGCGCTCGCCACAGTCCAGACAAAGTACCCGATGCAGACTACCGTGCAGCTCAACGACGTCAGTGCTGCCGCCCTGATCGTGGAGCGTATCGACGTTTTGGGTGATCAACCCGCCGATGTACTGCTGAGATTGCAGCGTCGCCAAAGCGCGATGCGCCGCATTGGGTTGAGCAATCCGCACGCGCGGCCAACCAAGCATTGCCCTTGCCCAATAGCGGCGCCGGGCCTGCGGTGAGCCGAGAAACTCCTGGAACATCATCGGCGCCTTGCCGCGTCTGACGCCTTCACTATCCCGATAATCAGGAATACCTGAAGGTGTGCTGATGCCTGCTCCGGTCAGGACCACAAAACGTTTTTGCGCCATGAGCGTGAAGAGTGCTTCTACCGGGGCGATGGATGGGCGGTCCAGCATGATGCGATCTCCACGTGGCATGAATGCCATCTGACCCGGCAAGTGCTGAAATGGTGCCCGTCACATTGGGCTCAAGTCCTGGACATGACCATCAAGCGAACCGCCATCAGGTTCAGCTTTCAGAGTAGGAGGCAACTTGTTGGCGAGGCGGTGTGTCAGGGACATTATCTCGCGAACACGTTCGCTCCTACCGTTGCAGCGCGATTCAGGTATGTCGTTTTCGAGGTACTCAGTATGAAGAGCGAAGGCAAACAACGTCAGTACCACGCTCGGGCGGCGTGAAGAATTGCGGCGGCTTTGCCTTTGCCGGCTTGAAATGAGAGTCTCGCTGCCTTGGCGTTTGCAGAGTAGGCAGTGATGAGTCGTTTTCCGTTCAAACAGGTTGATGTGTTCAGTAGTCAGGCCCTGAAGGGCAATCCGTTGGCGGTGGTGCTCAACGCCAACGAGATCAGCGACGCAACCATGGCCGCGTTCGCTCAATGGACCAACCTGAGCGAAACCACCTTCGTCCTCGCCCCAGAGCATCCGGACGCAGATTATCGACTGCGGATCTTCACCACCCAGCACGAACTGCCGTTCGCCGGACACCCGACCTTGGGCAGTTGTCATGCATGGCTGGAAAGCGGAGGGCAGCCCAAAGGCGAGGAGATCATTCAGGAGTGCGGCATCGGTCTTGTGCGAATTCGACGTCAGGGCAAGCAACTGGCGTTCACTGCGCCGGCATTGTTGCGTTCCGAGCCGGTCGAGGCGCAGTTGCTGGAGCGTATTCGCATCGGAATGGGCCTGGCTGACGGCGCGATTCTTGACGCTCGCTGGGTTGATAACGGTGCCGGATGGTTGGCGCTCAGGCTTGCCGATCGGGCCAGTGTACTGGCGTTGCAGCCCGATTATGCGCAGCTTGGCGGGCTGGTGATTGGCGTTTTTGCGCCTTGGGATCCGCTGGTCGACGGCCATGAAGCGCAATTCGAAGTTCGAGCTTTTATCCCCGGCGACGGCATGCCGGAAGACCCGGTAACCGGTAGCCTCAACGCGGGGATCGCGCAATGGTTACTGAGCGCCGGGCTTGCGCCGGACAGCTATGTGGTCAGCCAGGGCACAGCGCTGGGCAGGCAGGGGCGGGTTCATGTGCAACGCATTGACGACGACATCTGGATTGGCGGTGAGGCGGTGACTTGTATTGAGGGGGCGGTGGACTTGAAACAAGGCTGAAGCGCACATCCCGGTGGGGGCGATTTCATTCGCGAAGGGACCGTTATGGCTGCGGCTCAGGTGCCGCCAGAAATAACGCCTTCCCGAATCAATTCGGCCCCACAGGGATAGCATTTCATGTTGTCTGCCGGGATTAACTCAACGCCTCCCGCGTCCCGACACCATCCACCAACCTCATCAAACCCAGTGGATTGGCGTTTTTCAGCGCATCAGGTAGCAGCAAATCCGGGTAATTCTGGAAACAGATCGGGCGCAGAAAGCGGTTGATCGACAAGGTACCCACTGAAGTGCCGCGGGCGTCGGAGGTCGCCGGATACGGCCCGCCATGCACCATCGCATCGCTGACTTCAACGCCAGTGGGATAGCCGTTGATCAACAGCCGTCCAGCCTTGTGCTCCATCAGTGGCACCAGTTCAGCGAATGCCTCGAAATCTGCAGGTTCGGCAATCAAGGTCGCTGTCAGTTGACCTTGCAGGCTCAGTACCGCCTGTTTCAACTGCTCAGCGTCTTCGACGGTGACGGCCACCAGCATCGGCCCGAAAACCTCGTGCTGCAATAACGCATCGCCTTCGAGCAACAACGCCACATCGGCTTCATACAACTGCGGATAGGCCTGATTGCCTTGCTGGACCTGACCGGCGCGATGATGCAGACCCGGATGGCTGGCGAGTCGTCCCAGGCCATCGGCGAAGTTGCACAGGCCGCCTGCGTTGAGCAGGGTATGTGGCGCGTGGGCGTTTAGCAGGTGGCCAAGCTTTTCGAGAAAGTGGCTGAACTGCGGCGAGCGTATACCGATGACCAGCCCTGGTTTGGTACAGAATTGGCCGCCCCCCTGAACCACGGAGGCGGCGAGTTCCGCGGCAATTTTTTCGGCGCGTACATTGAGCGCTTCAGGCAAGACCAGAATCGGGTTGATGCTCGACATTTCGGCAAACACCGGGATGGGTTCCGAACGTGCAGCGGCCATGTCGCACAAGGCCCGGCCGCCACCCAGCGAGCCGGTGAAGCCGACGGCTTTGATTGCCGGATGCTGGACCAGCCAGGCGCCGACGGTACCGCCATAAATCATGTTGAAAACGCCCGCGGGCATTCTCGTCTTTTCTGCGCCACGGATGATCGCCAGTGCTGCCCATTCAGCCGTCGCCATATGCCCAGGGTGAGCCTTGAACACGACTGGGCATCCCGCCGCCAGAGCCGCGGCGGTATCACCGCCCGCAGTGGAAAAGGCCAGCGGGAAATTACTGGCCCCGAATACCGCAACAGGCCCCAGACCGATATGGTATTGCCGCAAATCCGGGCGAGGTAGCGGTTGCCGATCCGGCAAGGCACGATCAATCCGCGCGCCGTAGAAATCGCCGCGACGCAACAGTTGGGCGAAAAGACGCATCTGGCCGCTGGTGCGAGCACGCTCACCCTGGATACGGCCAGGTGGCAGGGCTGTTTCGCGGCAAACCATCGCGATGAACTCGTCGCCGAGGGCGTCAAGCTCATCGGCGATGGCGTCGAGAAAGGTTGCTCTTTGCTGTGCGGTGGTCGTGCGGTAGGCGTGGTAGGCACCGGACGCGGCGAGGGCTGCAGCGTCGACTTCATCGCGTGTTGCTTCCATGAAGGACAGCGGTAAGGCTTCGCCGGTGGTCGCGTCAAGGCTTTGCAAGCTGATCGAACCAGCCGCACTGCGCTTGCCGTTGATGAAGTTATGTCCGAGTAGAACTGTCATGAAGCCTCCGGCTTGATCGTGGGAGAGGCCGTAGACACGGATCAACGGCCCAGCAGGTTTTCAGCACTGCAAGGTAGTCGAAGATTGGCGATTGCGCCTGCTGATAAAGGTTTGCTGAACCGTTTGGTTTTTTGGAAACGCCCCGGTGTACTTGGAGCTACGCTTTCTCGAAGCAAACATTGGATCTGTAGGAGCGCACGAGCACCGCGAGGCCGCGATGGCGTTGTATCAGACAAGACGCCATCGCTGCCTCGCGGTGCTTGTGAACTCTTACAAGGTTTGAGACTTGATCAGGACTTAGGGGCTTGCTCTTCCCCTACGGAAAGCGTGCTGATCAGGCGCTTGATGTCTTCCTGCACGTCGGATGGCAAGCCGTCCAGCTCGCTCAGGACTTTTGTTTCGCCCGCCGAAATGGAGTCAATCGCCAGCAGTTCCCGTGATCCGGTTATAACGAACAACACATCGACTCCGGCTTTAGCAACGGCCCTGAGGTATTCAGCATTCGGAAAGCGATTGCCTCTTTCGTAAAGCCCTTGGGCATTGGCCTCAACCCCGCCAATCAGCCCCAAATCACGCTGCGAAAGATCGAGTCGCTTTCTTTCCAGCTTCAGTCTCAGGCCCATGCCTTCCATTCGATAAGTCCTGATGCCGACCGCTCTCGTGAAGAGGTCGTTGTGTATGAGGTGTACAGCAGATTAACAGAAGCCCTCGATGTGTGACGGCTTTGATCCTTGCTGATTATCCACGAAGCCTCTCTAGCTCGGGCCACGAGAGATGCGCTTGCCCGGCCTGGCAGCAATCTGGCTGGCTTGACCGTCGCGCTGTTTTCCGGTTCTGGC
Source organism: Pseudomonas caspiana (assembly GCF_040224095.2). Classification (NCBI taxonomy): domain Bacteria; kingdom Pseudomonadati; phylum Pseudomonadota; class Gammaproteobacteria; order Pseudomonadales; family Pseudomonadaceae; genus Pseudomonas; species Pseudomonas caspiana. The sequence continues at coordinate 2,847,229 of NZ_CP167995.1, forward strand.
TTCACTGATCAGCGCTGGAATTAAAGGTCCTTCAGGCAGATTTTTCCAGAAACGACTTGGAAAATGGCCTTCCATGACTTTCGGATTCAGCCGTGCAGGGTTGAAGATGTGGCTGTAATAGGTCAGCCACAACTCGCCACCCGGGTCGTCAGCGTTGCGCGCCAGTTGTTGCCAGGCAGGCGGGCAGATGCGCTGATGGATTAGTTGCTGGCCGTCGTAATAAACGCCGTCTTTGGGCGTGGCAATCATCCAGCGATGCTGACCCATGCGGCCAACAAAATGCTGGCTGGCGCTGTGGAGGATGTCGTGGGCGGGTTCGTGCCACGCGACATACTGCGGCTGCGCGTATTGCTCCGGCAATTCAGAGCCGGGCAATGCAACAAAACGCAGAAACGCATGCAGATGATGCGCCTCTCGGCTGACCTGCTTGATCCGTCGATGCAGCTCGCTGCCAAGTTTGTCGCCCGCCAGCATTGCAGTGCGATCCCCATGGCTGACTCGCCATAGCACTTCGTACAGCAGGCTCCAGCGTTGATCGCCTCGAAACTGCGCGGCGTTTTCCAGTAGTTGCAGCAATGCCAGCGGAATACGTGCCTGAAAGGGCCCTTGTTGTTCCGGGTAGCTGTGATCAGAGCCAAACAGGTCACTACCGTCACTGGATTTCCAGCTCACCTGACTGGGATCGACTTCATGGCTGAGCAGCCAGCGTGCCTGCTGCCGCCAGGTGTCGAACAGGTCGTCGCAATCCAGGCAAATCATCCCCACAATCCCATCTGCTGCGGAGCAGGGCGGTCGCGCAACAGCATGTGCAGCGACTCGCTGCTGCTCTCTGCCTGAGTCGGGTGATAGTCACACGTGATGATGAACGGCTTGGCCTTGGCCAGCACGCAACGCATGCGGGTCAGGTCTTCGTAGCGGATTCGACGCTGGCGGCGTAGCTCCAGCAAACGATTGGTCGTGCGGATACCGATGCCGGGAATTCGCGCAATCTGTGACGCATCGGCACGGTTCAGGTCCATTGGAAACAAACTGCGGTTGTTCAGCGCCCAGGCGAGTTTTGGATCGATGTCCAGCGCCAGATCACCCGCGCCCTGAAACAGTTCTTTGACCTTGAAACCGTAACCACGCAGCAGGAAATCTGCCTGATACAGGCGATGTTCACGCATCAATGGCGGGGCGGCCAGGGGAACACTTTTCGGGCTGTTGGGGATCGGACTGAACGCCGAATAATAAACCCGGCGCAGGCCGTAATTGCCGTACAGAGATTCAGCGCTGCCAAGGATAGTGCTGTCGTCGGTTTCGTCAGCACCGACGATCATCTGCGTGCTTTGCCCGGCGGGAACGAAGCGTGGCGCGCGCGGCTCGTTGAGGATCGTCTGTTGCCCGGTATGGATGGTCTGCATCGCCTGCTTGATCGTGACGACGTTTTTTTCTGGTGCCAGGGTTTTCAAACCGTCATCGGTGGGCAGTTCGATGTTGACGCTCAGACGATCAGCGTAACGGCCAGCCATTTCGATCAGCGCCGGGTCAGCGTCCGGGATGGTCTTGAGGTGGATATAGCCGCGAAACTCATGGACTTCCCGCAGCTGTCGCGCCACCTCGATCAACTGCTCCATGGTGTAGTCGGACGAGCGAATGATGCCGGAACTGAGAAACAGCCCGCTAACGCAGTTACGGCGGTAGAAGTCCAGCGTCAGGGTGACCACTTCCTCGGGGCTGAAGCGTGCGCGGGGGACATCACTGGAGCGGCGATTCACGCAGTATTGGCAGTCGTACAGACAGAAATTCGTTAGCAGGATCTTGAGCAGCGAAACGCAGCGTCCGTCGGGCGTGTAGCTATGGCAAATGCCCATGCCGGTACTCGAACCAAGGCCGGTCTTGCCTTCCGAACTGCGCTTGGGCGCGCCGCTGCTGGCGCATGAAGCATCGTACTTGGCGGCGTCAGCGAGGATGCTGAGCTTGTCGATCAGCTGCATGGGAAACTCCGATACTGTTTTTATGTACAGTATAGGGTTCGGTTGCGCGAGGCAATGTCCTGCGGTCGGGTGAATGGGCTTTATCAGTTATGAGAAATGGAATGGATGGATATTGTGAGTTGGAATGCAATCCCATGGAGAGCGGTGCTTGCCCGCGATTTGCGTTGCCTGTATCGCGGGCAAGCACCGCTCCCACATACGATCCCATTCCAATTTAAATGAGCAAAATCTTCACTTGAAAACCTCTGCCACTCCTCAGAACTTCCCCTACAACCCCTGACTCCCGCGAATCAGATCATACGCCCGCCGCGCCAGCGGGTTGACCGTGTTGGGCCTGATCCATAGATGGTAAGTGACGTCCGGAAGACGCGGCAGACCGTCGTTTTCACCTAGCACGCGCATGTCCGGGCCAAGCATCTCCATGCTTCTTGCAGTGACCCCGAGCCCCGCGCGGGTGGCGGCCTTGACACCGATCAGGTTGGATGCGAGATACGCCTGACGCCAAGGGATGTTTGCGCGCTCCAGCGCTTCCAGCGCATAACGCCGGTATATGCTCGGCTCATCAATCAGGATCAAGGGTAGCGGCTCGCCTGGCTCGTGAATGTACCCGGCAGAACAGATCCACCACACCGGCGATGTTCGTAAAGCGAAGCCTTCAAGGTCAGGATCTTCGCGAGTGGAAATCACCAGATCCACTTTACCCCGATGCAAATCATCCATCAGGAACGGGCTGCGGCCAACGTCGATCTCCAGGCGCAGGCGCGGTGCCGAACGGGCGATGTGGCTGAGGATCGGCGGCAGGATTGTATCGGCGATGTCGTGAGGCGAGCCGATGCGCAGGACGCCACTCAAACTATCCTTGCGCAGGGAGTTGAGTGCTTCGTCATTGAGCGCCAGCATTTGTCGGGCATGACGCAATAACTGACGGCCCGGTTCGGTGAGCTGTTTCTGGCGGCCCTGCTTCTGAAACAGGCTGACCCCCACTTGTTGTTCCAGACGCTGCATGTGCTGGGTCACGGAGGATTGCGTGCGTGCCAATCGGGCTCCGGCTTCAGCAAAGCTGTGGTGATCGACCACTGCGATGAAAGTGCGCAGCAATTCAAGGTCAAGGGTTGGGCTGGACGGGTTGTTCGGCATGGGGAATGGCTCGGTTCATATCATTCAGGCAGCTCAATACATTACGTATTTTTATGTAATGTCGTTCGGTGTTTTTGAGAAACTCCACGAACGCCAGGTTTTACGAGCTTATAGCGTTTTTGCTTAAATCTGGAATACAGAAAGTTATAACCATATTTGATATTTGAATTTCCGTTAATCGTCGGCGCTACCTAGGATGCCCACACATCAGGTCGGGGTACGCCGACCATTAACAGGGAATGATTATGCCGACCACTCGCTCTCCAGTTTCTCGTTTCATGCCCGTCATGCTGGGCGCTTTGGTTTCGCTCGCCGTTAGCGGTATGGCCCAGGCCGATGCCACGCTGGACAAGATTGAAGCCCGGCACAAGCTGGTGGTCGGGGTTCTGCTTTCCGGTGGGCCGTTCGGTTCGATCGACCCTTCCAGCCAGAAACCCAAGGGCTTGAACGTCGATCTGGCCGAAGACATCGGTCGCCGTCTGGGTGCTGAAGTGGAGCTGGTGCCGGTCTTGCCAGCCAACCGTGTGCAGTTCCTGCAGCAGGGCAAGGTCGACCTGTTGATCGCCAACATGGAATGGACCGCCGAGCGCGGCCAGATTCTGGGTTCGGTGCCGACGCCTTTCTATCGGGTTGGCGGCACGGCAGCGGTATTGAAGGACAGCAAGATCAATACCTGGCAAGACCTTAAAGGTCAGCCAGTGTGCACTTCCCAGGGCAGCAGCTACGTCAAGCCGCTGACTGAGTTCGGTGCTGAACTGAAGGCGTTCAAAAGCTCTTCCGAATCGCTGCTGGCGCTGCGCGGCAACAACTGCGTCGCTGCAGTTCATGACTCCACCCTGATCAATCCATTGTTGGCCGGCATTCCTGAATGGAAGGACTACCGCGCCATCTCACCGGAACTCAACCCGGCACCGTCGGTGATCTGGACCCGTCAGGGCGAAACCGACACCCAGGCCAAGCTGGACACCATCGTCAAGGACTGGCACCGCACCGGCTTTCTGATCGAGGCTGAGAAGCGCCACAACATCACCCCGGCATCGCCTGCGCTGGTTGAGCTGCATGCACAGTTCAAGGGCTGACGATTCGATTTGTTGACCCTTTGTGGGAGCGAGGCTTGCCCGCGATGCATGAGACGCGGATGGAAGAGACACCGCGTTATCGTTTATCGCGGGCAAGCACCGCTCCCACAGGATGCACTATTCCAAATGACCGACTTCGGTTACCAAGGAAACACCCATGAACACCTTCTTCACCCGCAAAACCCTTACGGCCCTCGGCCTGGTGCTCTGTGCCGGGCTGGCCCATGCCGACGCGACGCTGGACAAGATCCAGCAGCGTCACAAGATCAGCATCGGCGTGATTCTCAGTGGCCCGCCATTCGGCACCATTGACCCCACCACCGGCGAGCATCTTGGCTATAACGTCGAGCTTGCCAAAGGGATCGCCAAACAACTGGGCGTCGAGCTGGAAACCGTTTCGGTACTTGCACCCAATCGTGTGCAGTTCCTGCAGCAGGGCAAAGTCGATCTGCTGATCGCCAACATGCAGTACACCGATGAGCGCGCCGAGATTCTCGATTACGTGCCGACCCCTTATGAAGAAGTGGGTGGCGCAGCACTGATTCGCAAAGGTGCGGGCATCAGCAAATGGGAAGACCTCAAGGGCAAGCCAGTGTGCGTGTCCCAGGGCAGCAACTTCATCAAGCCATTGCAGGAGACCTACGGTGCGCAGATCAAGGCGTTCCGCAGTCAGTCCGAATCGCTGCTGTCCCTGCGCGGCAACGGTTGCGTAGCGGCGGTGCACGTCAGTCCGACCATGCATGCGCTGCTCAGCGAAGCGGAATGGGCCGATTATTCGACCCCTTTGCCGACCGACCTGATCCCGTCCAACTCGGTGATCTGGATTCGCAAGGGCGAACATGACGTGCAAGCCAGACTTGACGCCATTGTGCGTGACTGGCACCGCAGCGGCTGGTTGATCGAAGTCGGTGAGCGCACCGGCATGGCACCTTCCCAGGCCTTGCGCGACCTGCATGAAAAATTCCGTAACGCTGCGCCGTTGGCCGTCAAGCAATGAGTGCAGCCCTGTTCGAAGCGTTGCAGCACCTGCTGGGCGCCAGCTACGTGCAAAGCGGTGAACACGCCGCGCCGCAACTGACCGACAAACAGGGCAGTTATGTCGGGCGGGTGGTGGCTATCGTGCATCCGGCCGACACCGAACAGGTCGCAGCGGTTGTGCGTTTGTGTGTCACCCATGAAGCACCGATTGTGGTGCAAGGCGGCAACACTGGATTGATGGGCGCGGCGACACCCGATGAGACTGGAAACGCCGTGCTGTTACTGCTCGATCGTCTGAATCGCGTGCGTGCCATTGATACCGACAACGACACGTTCACCGTCGAGGCCGGTTGCATCCTGCAAAACCTGCAGGACGTAGCGCGCGACGCGGACCGTCTGTTTCCGCTCAGCCTGGGTGCAGAGGGCAGTTGCACCATCGGCGGCAACCTGGGCACCAACGCAGGCGGCACTGCGGTGTTGCGTTATGGCAACACCCGAGAATTGACCCTGGGTCTGGAAGTCGTGACTGCCGAAGGCGAAATCTGGCATGGCTTGCGTGGCCTGCGTAAAGACAACACCGGCTACGACTTGCGTGATTTGTACATCGGCAGCGAAGGCACGCTGGGCATTATCACCGCTGCGACCTTGAAGCTTTTTCCTCTGCCCAAAGCGCAGGCAACGGCGTTCCTGGCGTTTGAGTCGCTGGATCAGGCGGTGAGCTTTCTGTCCCACGCTCGTGCCGGATTTGGCGCAAGCCTGACGGCTTTCGAATTACTGACGGCGGATTGCCTGGCGCTGTTGCGCGAACAATTCCCGGAAGGTCGCAAGCCCTTTTCCAATTCAGCGCAACCCTGGTTCGCACTGCTGGAGCTGTCTGACAACCACAGCGAAACTCATGCCCGGCAGTCGTTTGAAGACGTGTTGGGCGCTGCGTTTGAACGCGATCTGTTGGCCGACGCGTTGATCGCCGAAAGCCTCGCTCAAAGCGAAGCCCTGTGGTTGCTGCGCGAGAACATGAGTGACGCGCAGAAACGCGCCGGTCGAAACATGAAGCACGACATCTCGGTGCCGATCTCCCGTGTGGTCGAGTTCGTTGCCCATACCGATGCCTTGTTGCAGAAGCATTTCCCCGGCGTGCGCAACTTCACTTTCGGCCATCTGGGCGACGGCAATCTGCACTACAACGTGGCCCATCCGCTGGATTCGACAGTTGAAGCGCATATGGCTAATTACGCCGCTTTAAGTGCGCTGGTGCATGACAGTGCCCATGCCTTCGGCGGCTCGATCAGCGCCGAGCACGGCATCGGTCAGCGCAAGTTACAGATGCTGACCCGCTATAAAAGCCCGGTAGAGCTGGACCTGATGCGTCGCATCAAGCAGGCGCTGGATCCGAAAAACCTGCTCAACCCCGGCAAAGTCCTGGTGGTTGGCGAACAGGGAGAAGCGCCATGAGTGTGCGTCTGTCAAAACGCGTGCAACGCGTCACGCTGTCGGCCAATGCCGCAGCCAAATCCCGCGTCACCGCCTTGCGAGAAGCCGGAGTCGATATTCTCGACCTGACTACCGGTGAGCCGGATTTCGATACCCCGGAACACATCAAGCAGGCTGCCTATGCGGCAATTGCTGCGGGCGACACCAAATACACGGCGACTCCCGGCGTAAAAGCCTTGCGTCATGCGGTGCAGCGCAAACTCAAACGGGAAAACCGTCTGGACTACACGCTGCCCTCTATCGTGATTGCCAATGGTGCCAAACAGATTATCTACAACGCCTTCGCTGCGACGCTGGATGACGGTGATGAAGTGCTGGTGCCGGTACCGTACTGGCCGTCGTTCCCTGACAGCGTACGTTTCAGTGGCGGCGAACCGGTGTTCATCGAATGTCCGTTGGAACAGGGCTGCAAACTGACGCCAGCCCAACTGGAAAGCCACATCACTGAGCGCACTCGCTGGCTGATTCTCAACGGGCCTGGAAATCCGAGCGGCGCGGTGTACAGCGAAGCCGAACTGTTGGCGCTGGCCCAAGTCCTGCGCCGCTATCCGCAGGTTTTGGTCCTGCTTGATGAGCTGTATGAGCACATTCGGTTTGATGACCGTCAGGCGTTGAACATGCTCAACGTCGCGCCGGATCTGCAATCGCGTTGCCTGCTGGTGGGTGGGGTGTCCAAAACCTACGCCATGACCGGCTGGCGCATCGGCTTTGGTGCCGGTCCGCAAGAACTGACTACTGCCATGACCGTCGTCCAGTCCCAGTCTACCTCCGGCGCATCGTCGGTGGGGCAGGCCGCTGCACTGGCGGCATTTGAAGGTGGCCTGGGTTTCCTGCCGGAGCAAGTCGCGGCTTATCACCAGCGTCGCGATCTATTGGTTGCTGCGTTGCGCGATGTGGATGGCTTACAGGTGCTGGAGCCACAAGGCGGATTCTTTGTGTTTGTCCGCTGCGCCGGTTTGCTCGGCCGTTATCGTCCGGGCGGTCAGCGCATTGATAGCGACGCCGATGTGGTCGACTGGCTGCTTGAGTCGGGCGTGGCTGGCGTTGCAGGAAGCGCCTATGGACTGTCGCCCTGGTTCCGCCTGTCGATTGCCACAGCAACGGCCAGCGTTGCCGAAGCTGGACGGCGCATTGCCGCAGCCTGCGCACGTTTGCACAGCGAGGTCCCGGCATGAGTCATTGGCTGGAACTGTTCGTGCACTGGACCGCCGGGTTCGGGCTCAACTACAACTTCTTGCTGGATGCCTATCAGCGCGGATCCATGGTGGACGGTGCGCTGACTACGCTGTTGCTGTGTGCATTCACCATTGTCGGCAGTTTGCTGGTGGGTGTCGTGCTGGCGGCAATGCTCACCTCGGGCAAGGCTTATCTGGCAACTCCGGCGCGGATCTTCATTGAAGTTACCCGTAACACGCCGACGCTCGTCCAGCTCTATTGCGCGTTTCTGGTGCTGAACATGTTGCTGACTCAGGCGGTCGGCGCAGCGAACCCGCTGACGCCGTTTGCCTGGGTGGTGATCGTGATTTCTCTGCACAAGGGCGCGTTTCATGCCGAGGCATTACGCGCCGGTATCGAGGCAGTGCCGTCAGTCACCATGGAAGCCGCCAGCTCGCTGGCATTCAGCAGCCGTCAGTTGCTATGGAATGTGCAGTTGCCGCTGGCGCTACGGTTTGCCTTGCCGTCACTGATCAACAACCTGATTGATCTGGTGAAGATGACCGCTGTGGCGTCGGCCATTGCCGTCGGCGACATCACCTACGCGGCGATCATGATCTGGACCCAGAGCGACAACGTGCTGGAGTTGATGATCCTGATTCTGTCGTTCTTTGGCTTGCTGAGCTTCGTCGTCAATTGTGTAGGCCGCGCCCTTGAAGCGCGCCTGAGGATGCCTGGTTATGGCCACTGATTCTTCCACCGCAACGGTGCCGGTGGCCTGGCCACGTCGGCACATGGGCAAGCTCCTTCTGGCGGTGCTGGTGGTGGCCTGGCTGATATTCGCGGCGCCGCAAAGCCCGGTGTTCATGGCCTTGGTGCAATGGTCGCCCGCGTTGGCCAAGGGCTTCGGGCAGAACATTCTGATCAGCCTGGTGGCGATTGGTCTGGGTACTGTCGCAGGGCTTTTGATCGGTGCGCTGGCCTTGTCGCCCGCCTGGATATTGAGTCTTCCGGCGCGAATCTGGGTGCAGATCTTCCGTAATGCGCCGTGGTTGGTGCTGATCTATTTCACGACGTACGTGTTCCCGTTCGAGATTCACATTGGCAGCTCTTACATAGCGTTTCCCGACTGGGTCAAAGTCACCATCGGCCTGGCATTGCCTGCCAGCGCCAACGTCGCGGAGATCTTCCGTGGTGCGATTGGCTCGATCCCGAGCACTCAGTGGGAAGCAGCACGCTCACTGGCGTTCACCCGCTGGCAGATTTTCACGTCGATCATCCTGCCGCAGTGCTTCAAGCGAATGTTGCCGCCGTGGATGAACCTCTATGCGGTGATCACCATGGGCACGGCATTGGCTTCGCTGGTGGGTGTCCACGATGTCATCGACACCGCACAGATCGCCAGTAATACCGTGAATCAGACCGGTTTCACGGTGCTGATTTACCTGAGCCTGTTGGCACTGTTTTTTGCCTACTGCTATCCGATTTCCCGTTTGACTCAACGTCTGGAGCGCCGTTATGCCTTCTACTGATAAAGCGTCCAGCCCTCTGGTCAGCCTGCGCGATCTGCATTTGTCGTTCGGCACCAACCATGTCCTCAAAGGTATTGATCTGGAGGTGCAACGGGGTCAGGCGGTGTCGATTATCGGGCCTTCGGGTTCGGGTAAATCGACCATACTGCGTTGCATCACCGGTCTGTTGCAGACCCAGCGCGGGACCATCCAGGTCGGTGCAACGGAGGTCAACAAGCTGGCCACCGAAGCCGACCGCATCGAGCTGCGTAAACGGGTTGGCTTTGTGTTTCAGCAATACAACTTGTTTCCGCATCTGTCGGTACTGGAGAACCTGGTCATTGCCCCGCGCAAGGTGCTGGGTGTCAGCCGAGCCGAGGCTGAGCAACAGGCTCGTGCGCTGCTGGCCAAGGTCCGCATGGAACACAAGGCGGATGCTTATCCCGGCCAATTGTCGGGTGGTCAGCAACAGCGGGTGGCGATTGCCAGGGCGTTGGCGATGCGGCCGGAATTGATCCTGTTTGATGAGGTGACTTCCGCGCTGGACCCGGAAACGGTCGGCGAAGTGTTGACCGTGATTCGCGAGCTGACGGAGGAGGGCATGACCTGCGTGCTGGTCACCCACGAAATGCGCTTTGCCGAAGAAATCAGCGACGTGGTGTATTTCACCGAAAACGGTCTGATCGTTGAACACGGCAGCGCCGAGCAGATTTTCCAGCGGCCGATCAGCGAGCGTACCCAAGAGTTTCTGCGTCATGCGCTGGGTGATTCCGGTCGCCGTCCGGCAGCACAGAATGATCCCTATGTGCTGGGCAATCTGGGCCGGTACAGCATTTCTGTTTGAGGCTGTAAGAGGACCCTCAACTGTTTTGATTTGAAATGCTTTCCCATGTGGGAGCTGGGCTTGCGGGCAAGCACCGCTACCACAGGAAGATCGCATTCCAATTCAATAAATAACCCAGGAGTATTTATGACCATTGAAAACCGTGCCGAAGCCATCGAAACCCTTTTGCAGCAAGTGCGTGTAATCAACGACCGCGGCGTAGACCGTGCGGCGTTGCAGGAGATCATCGGGTTGCTTGAAGGCCTCGCCACTCGCCATGACCTGTTCAACTTCGACACGTTTCCATCACCGGTGCCGGGCGCTGGCTCGACGGCTTTTCGCTATCGCCTGAACGACGACGGCAATACGCCAACGCTTTACATGAACTCGCTGCTGCCAGGCAAAAAGACCTTGCCGCACAATCATGAGACCTGGGCCGTGATCGTTGCTGTGCAAGGCCAAGAGATCAACTACGTCTGGGCCCGTACCGACGACGGCAGCAACCCTGAATACGCCAGACTTGAACTGGAAAAAGAGGTCGTGGTGCAGCCGGGCACGCCAATCGGTTTCCTTGGCGAAGACCTGCACGGCATTCGTGTGGACGGTGAAACGCCAACTCTGCATTTCCATTTGTACGGCCGTCCGCTGGAGTCGTTGAACGGCCGGTTTGGCGTGAACGAAGAAGGCCGTGTGCTGAATTACAACGCCTCGCAGATGGAGCCTTCGATCAAGGCTTATGCGTGATTGATCTTCTCTGTTTGCATGCCTGTGGCAGCGCGCCAACGATAACTTTTCAGATGCCACTGCCGCTCTGGAGCGAGCAGGGGACCTGTGGAAGCGGTGCTTGCCCGCGACACATGAAACGCGGATGGAAGTCGCACCGAGTATCGTTTATCGCACACAAGCCCAGCTCCCACAGGCCCTGCGTCAATACAACAATTTGTGAGATTCCATGAGCCAGACCATCACTCCAGCACAACTGCAGCAGTGGCTTTTCGACGGACAGGAAATTGCCCTGTTTGATGTGCGTGAGCACGGCCAATACGGCGAGGCACATTTGTTCCACGGGCAGAATCTGCCGTATAGCCGACTGGAAATTGAAGCGCCGCGTCTGGCGCCCAATCCTGCCGTACGTCTGGTGATCTATGACCAGACCGGCAGCGACGTGGCCCCACGTGCAGCCGCTCGTCTTGCGGCGCTGGGTTATCAGCATGTACATACCCTGCAGGGCGGCGCAAATGGCTGGCAGGCAGCGGGCTTGCAGCTGTTTGCCGGGGTTCACGTGCCGTCCAAGGCATTTGGCGAACTGGTGGAAGAGGCCAGCCACACGCCACACATCACCGCTGGTGAGCTGGCGCAATGGCAGGCTCGCGGCGAGCCGTTGCTGGTGCTCGACGGTCGGCCGTTCGATGAATACCGCAAGATGACCATTCCCGGTTCCATTTGCTGCCCCAATGGCGAACTGGGCTATCGGCTGCCGGCGTTGGTCAACGATGAAACCACGCCGATTGTCGTCAACTGCGCGGGTCGCACCCGCAGCATCATTGGCGCGCAAACGCTGATCGATCTGGGCGTGAAAAATCCGGTTTACGCCTTGGAAAACGGCACTCAAGGGTGGTATCTGGCTGACCTGCAACTGGAGCATGGCAGCACTCGACGTTATCCCGATCAGGTGGCGGTCGAATCCCTTGGCAAACAGCGCAAAGCCGCTCATGCATTGGCGCAAAAAACCGGTGTCGAAACCGTCAGCGCGGAGCAGGTCGCCAGATGGGCAGAAGATAAAACCCGTAGTCTTTTCCTGTGCGACGTGCGCACTGCTGAAGAGTTTGCCGCAGCGACCTTGCCGGGCGCGCAACATACGCCGGGCGGGCAGTTGATTCAGTCCACCGATCTGTACGTCGGCGTGCGCCATGCGCGTGTTGTGCTGATTGATTCCGATGGCATTCGTGCACCTATTATTGCCGGCTGGCTGCGCCAGTTGGGGCATCAGGCTTACGTGCTGGCCGACGGTGTCAACAGTGGTCTGGCGCTGCCAGTCGCTCAGCGCCTGGAGGCTGCACCGTTGCCGATTATCAAACCGGCGGCCGCCTTTGATGCCTTGAAGGATGACGCCATTGCCCTGATCGATCTGCGCCCAAGCACCCGCTTCCGCAAGGCGCACATCGAAGGTTCGCGCTGGTCGATTCGCCCACTGTTGGCTAACGCGGTGGCTGATGAAACACGACCGCTGGTTTTACTGGCCGACAACCATGAAGTCGCGCAACTGGCGGCTCTTGAACTACCTGAAGCGCAACGTGCGACAGTGCGTTTGCTGGAGGGCGGCTTTGCAGCCTGGCAAGCAGCGGGCTTGCCGCTGGTAGAGAGCTCCACGGCGCTGGCCGACGCCCAGTGCATCGACTTCCTGTTCTTCACTCACGACCGGCATTCCGGCAACAAGGACGCGGCACGTCAGTATCTGGCCTGGGAAATAGGCTTGCTGGCGCAAATGACCGAACAGGAAATCAACAGTCTGAAGCCTTTGCACGCAAAAAAGCCTGAGCGCCCGTCCTCTACCTCTGATGTGCGGACACGGCTGGTCCACGCCGCGCGCACTGAAAAAGGCAGCGGCGGGCGCGCAGTCAATGTTCCGGTGACCCGAATGAGCACCGTGCTGTTCGACAGCCTCAGCCAGATGCGTGACATCCGTAAGCGTCGCGATACGGAACGCGTTCTGAGCTACGGCGCGCGGGGTAATCCGACCGGGTTTGCCCTGGAAGATTTTGTCACCGAGCTGGAAGGCGGGTATCGCACCAAGCTGTTCTCGACCGGACTGGCGGCTGCGGCGCAAACCTTTCTGGCGTATCTGCGCCCGGGAGATCATGTGCTGCTCACCGACGCGGTCTATGGCCCGGTGCGCAGACTGGCGAAAGAGTTTCTTGCCCCGTTCGGTATCGAGGTCGGTTATTTCCCGGCCGATGGACGCGGGCTGGAAGGGCTGCTGCAAGCCAATACCAAAATGGTCTACGCCGAGGTGCCGGGTTCGTTGCTCTACGAACTCTGTGATCTGCCTGCCATCGCAGCACTGTGCAAACCACGGGGCATTCTGCTGGCCGTCGATAACACCTGGGGTTCGGGCTACCTGTATCGGCCGCTGACGCTGGGTGCCGACATCTCGATCATGGCGTTGACCAAGTACATTTGCGGCCATAGCGACGTGGTGATGGGCAGCGTTTGCACGCGCAAGGAGGTGTGGCCAGCTTTGGGGCGAATGAGCGAAACCTTCGGCAACACCGTCAGCCCTGACGATGCTTATCTGGTATTGCGCGGCGCCCGGACGCTGGCCTCGCGGCTGGATGTGCATGAGCGTCAGGCACTGGAAATTGCCCATTGGCTACAGGCGCAACCTCTGGTCAAAAGGGTCTTCCATCCGGCGCTGGTGGAGCATCCGGATCACGCGGTGTTCAAGCGCGACTTCAGTGGCAGCAACGGTTTGTTGTCGTTCGAACTGGTGAATGCCGATCCTGCTCAACTGGACCTTTTTATCGGCGCCTTGAGTCTGTTTGGACTGGGTGCGTCGTGGGGCGGTTACGAGAGCTTGATCACAGTTGCCGATTTGAGTGATCGGGAGAATCTGGCGGATAAGGCGCTGAACCCGGTGCTGCGTTTGCACATCGGTCTGGAGGATGTGGCGGCGTTGATCGAAGATCTGCAAAAAGGCTTTGTCGCAATCGGTACATGGTGAACATAAATGTTATTTCATAACATTTAGATTTTCTGATATGTAATACTGTAACGAATCGTTGCAGGTTACTGATTCATGAAAGCACCCCGTGTTCCTTCCATCGCCGGTTCGGTTCTCACTCAATCGGCATGGAAGCGAGTCGTGCTCGCTCTGGGCATGCTGGTTTTACTGTGGTTGGCCATCATCTGGGCGGTGGCCATTCCATGAGCGCCGCCATTTCCCTCAAGAACCTGACCGTCGCCTACGAACGTCGGCCTGCGGTGCATCACATCAATGGCTGTTTCGAAGCGGGTAGTCTTACGGCGATCGTTGGACCTAACGGCGCGGGCAAATCAACCCTGATCAAAGCTATCGCGGGCACCATGAAGCCGGCGTCAGGGCGGGTGGAGCGCGGCAATCTGGCGACCAAAACCCTGGGCTATTTGCCTCAAGCAGCAGAGATCGACCGCAGCTTTCCATTGAGCGTGGCGGACACCGTGGCGATGGGCGCGTGGCGCAGCATCGGCGCGTTCCGTGGCTTGACGCGCGACCTGGCGAAGCGCACGCAGGATTCACTGCAAGCGGTGGGGTTGGAAGGCTTTGAGTCTCGTAGCATTGGTTCGCTGTCTTCCGGACAGTTTCAGCGGGTGCTGTTCGCCCGGCTGTTGCTGCAGGATGCGGCCGTTATCCTGCTCGACGAACCTTTCACCGCGATTGACGCACGCACCACCCGCGATCTGCTGGAGCTGGTGCGTGTCTGGCACGGACAGGGCAGAACCGTCATCGCAGTGCTGCATGACATCGATCAGGTGCGTCAGCACTTTCCGCAAACCCTGTTGATGGCCCGAGAAGCGATCGCCTGGGGCGCCACTGCAGACGTGCTCAACGTCGAAAACCTGCGCAAGGCACGCAACATGGCCGAGTTCTGGAGTGCAGATGCGGAGTTGTGTGGGGAGCAGGCTCAATGATGTATTTGGGAGTGCCAGGTTCTGTAGGAGTGAGCTTGCTCGCGATGGCGTCAGGTCAGACGCTCACCTGTTGGCCGATGTACCGCATCGCGAGCAAGCTCACTCCTACAAGGAATCGGATTTCATTCAGGATTTTGAGGGCATTCTCATGACCCTCTACACCTTGCTCATCAAACCCTTCATCGAGTTCGGCTTCATGCGCCGTGCTCTGGTGGCGTGTCTGGCGCTGGGGATTGGCTCGGGGCCGGTGGGCGTTTTGTTGATGCTGCGGCGCATGAGTCTGGTGGGCGATGCCATGAGTCATGCGGTGTTGCCAGGTGCCGCATTGGGCTTTCTGTTTTTCGGTTTGTCGCTGCCTGCCATGGGCATTGGCGGCTTGATCGCCGGTCTGGCGGTCGCGCTGCTGTCGGGGCTGGTCAGCCGTTTGACCGCCCTGCGTGAGGACGCCAGTTTCGCCAGTTTCTACCTGACCTCGCTGGCAGCCGGAGTAATGATCGTTTCTCTGCACGGCTCCAATGTGGACCTGTTACATGTGCTGTTTGGCACCATTCTCGCCATCGATGCCGATGCGATCTACATGGTTGGCGGCATCGCTTCTTTCACTGTGATCCTCTTGGCACTGATTTATCGGCCGCTGGTCCTGGAGTGTTTTGACCCCGGATTCCTGCGGGCCGTCGGCGGGCGTGGCTCGCTGTATCACGTACTTTTTCTGCTGTTGGTGGTGCTCAATCTGGTGGCGGGCTTTCAGGCGCTGGGCACCTTGATGGCGGTCGGCATGATGATGCTACCGGCGACGGCGGCGCGCTTCTGGGCTACTTCATTGAGCGCACTGGTGGCCATTTCGACGCTGGTAGCGACATTGTCAGGGCTGATCGGACTGATTATTTCCTACCACATGAGCGTCGCCTCCGGACCCGCCATCGTCCTGACCGCCAGCGCTTTCTATGGCTTTTCTCTGTTGTTCGGCCGCACGGGCATCCTGCGCGGCCTGTTTCCCCAATCCCACCTGACCCACTGATTTCAAGAGGAACGTCATGAAGCGATCAATGCTGTTGAGTTCGATGGCAGCCCTTGTGCTGTCCGCGTTCAGTGTTCTGGCCCAGGCCAAACCGCTGGAAGCTGTCGCGTCATTTACAGTTATTGCCGACATGGTGCAGAACGTCGGCGGCGAGCGGGTGCATGTCACTTCGCTGATCGGCCCCAATGGTGATCCGCATGTCTATGAGCCCAGCCCGGCCGACGCTCAGGCGCTAAAGAAAGCTGATCTGGCGTTTGTCAGCGGCTTGCATCTGGAAGGCTGGATGGATCGGCTGATCAAGGCATCAGGCTACAAAGGCGAACCAGTGGTGCTGTCCAACGGGATCAAGACCCGCAGCATGGAAGAGGACGGCCAGCGCATCACCGACCCACACGCCTGGAACAGCGCCGCCAACGCGGTGATTTACGTGCGCAATATCGTTGCCGCGCTGGAAAAGGCCGATCCCGCGGGTGCCAGCGTTTATCAGGCCAATGGCGAACGCTACACCGAGCAGCTTAAAGCGCTGGACAGCTACGCACGGACGCAAATCCAGTCGATCCCGGTGGCGCAGCGCAAAGTGCTGACCTCACATGATGCCTTTGGCTACTTCGGCGATGCGTATGGCGTCACGTTCCTTTCGCCACTGGGCTTCTCCACCGAGTCTGAAGCTTCGGCAGCGGATGTGGGCAAGCTGATCCGGCAGATCAAGGCGGAGCATGTCAGTGCGTACTTCTTCGAGAACTCCGGTGATCCGCGCCTGGTGAAACAGATCGCCGATGCCAGCGGTGCCAAGCCGGGTGGCGAGTTGTATGTGGAAGCGCTATCGCCAGCCAATGGGCCAGCGGCCAGCTATGTGCAGATGTTCAGGTACAACGTTGATCAGTTGGTCGCGGCGATGAAAGGCAAGTAACCCTCGGCTTTTACCAAAAATATAACTGCCCGATTTGGAATGATTTTATGTAGGAGCTCACGAGCAACGCGAGGCAGCGATAGCGCTGGATCAGACAGACCGCCATCGCGGCCTCGCGCTGCTCGTGCGCTCCTACAAACCTACCGTCTGGGCGGTCTCCTGCGTGTTTAGTGTGCTGAAAACTTAAACACGGTGGTCTGGGTATACGCCTTGCCCGGATCCAGCCGGGTGCTCTGGAATTTCGGCTGGTTCGGCGCGTCCGGGTAGTGCTGGGTTTCCAGAGTAAAGGCGCCCCAGTGCGGGTAGACCTTGCCGCCTTTGCCATGGATGCTGCCGTCCAGGAAGTTGCCGGTATACAGCTGCACGCCAGGCTCGCTGGTGAACAACTGGAGGCGTCGACCGGATTGCGGGTCGCTGACTTCGGCAGCCAGTTTGCTGACGTCGCCTTTAGTGTCCAGCACCCAGTTGAAGTCAAACCCGCCTTGTTTCGGCTCGGCATATTTCAATTGCTGATGGTCCGCCTTGATGTTCTTGCCGATGGCCGTAGGCGTCAGGAAATCCATGGGCGTGCCTTTGACCGCAGGCAGTTCGCCGGTGGGGATCAGCTTCTCGTTGACCGGCGTGTAATGCGAAGCGTGCAGGGTAGCGACTTGCTTGAGTACATCACCGTTACCCGCGCCCGCCAGATTGAAGTAGCTGTGGTTGGTCAGGTTCAGCACGGTGGGCTTGTTGGTGGTGGCGTTGTAGTGAATGCGCAGCTCGTTTTTCTCATTGAGGCTGTAGGTCACCTCGGTTTTCAGCTCGCCGGGGAAACCCATCTCGCCATCCGGTGACACATAGGTGAGTTTGACGCCCACCGAGCCGTCTGCATTGCTGGGTTCGGCTTTCCATACCCGCTTGTCAAAACCTTGGGTGCCACCGTGCAGGGCATTGGTCTTGTCGTTTTGCGGCACCTGATAGGTCTTGCCATCCAGGCTGAATTTGCCATCGGCCAAACGGTTGCCGAAACGGCCAATGGTTGCGCCGAAATAGACGGTGCCATTGTCCTGATAACCTTTCACATCATCGAACCCGAGCACCACATCCTCAACCTTGCCGTTCTTGTCCGGCAGGAGCAGCGATTGCAGGGTCGCGCCGTAGGTAATGATGTTGGCTTCCACGCCGTGGCTGTTGCGCAGGGTGTATTTCTCGACGGCAGTGCCATCGGCTGTCTTGCCAAAGGCGCTGTGTTCATTGGTAAGGCTGGCCGCGTTGGCCGTGAGGGTAGCGATCATCAAGGACAGTCCGAAGCTGCTGAGCAGTGAAGAGGGTTTCATTGAATGTACCTTTTTTGTTGTTGTGGTGGGCTGCACCGAACCTTCGATGCGGACCGGGTTCTTACTCATTACGTTTATTGGTCTGACTATTCATCCTATAAAAGCGAGTTATCAGGATTTATAGCCGATAAAACGCCACTTGAAAATTTAATCGTAATACTATTTGATGGTCGCATCGATTCTGTAGGAGCTGCCGGAGGCTGCGATTTGGTGTTTCACCAGTATTAGAGCCATCGCAGCCTTCGGCAGCTCCTACAAGCAACACCATAGGCAGGTTTGACAGCCAATCATGTGATGATTAGCCTCGAATCGCGGAAGTGACCGCGTAGTGAGGCGCAGCACATGAGCAATAATTTTCATGCGTCCACAGTCGATTGGCTGGGGGCGTGGATCGCGGCGGGCAACGTGCTGCCGGGTCAGGTGTTGAAAGTCGAAGGGGTGTTGGCTGAAGAGTTGGGTGTTAGCCGGACGGTGATCCGCGAAGCGATCAAGACACTGGTCGCCAAGGGACTGCTGGAAGTAGGGCCCAAGGTGGGCACCCGGGTTTTACCGTTGCGTAACTGGAATCTGTTCGATCCTCAGGTTGTGAGTTGGCTGGCACGCAAAGGATTGCCAGAAGATTTTGTGAAGGATTTGCTGGATTTGCGCAGGACCATCGAGCCCATGGCGGTGCGTTGGGCGTGCGAGCGGGCCAGCGCCGAGCAGATCAGCGAGATTCAGTTGGCGTATGCGGCATTGGCAGAATCGGTAGCGGACATGGGTGATTACAACCTGGCCGACCGGCGCTTTCATGAAGCAGTTCTGGCGGCCAGCCATAACCGCTTCATCGAGCAGATGTTGCCTGCGCTGGGTGCCTTGTTGGCGGTGTCGTTCGAGGTGTCGTCGGCGGTGCCAGGTGAGTTGGGTAAAACCTTGCCACTGCACAAGGACCTCGCCGACGCGATTGCCAGTCGTGATGCAGCACGTGGCGTCTGGGCCTGTATGACCTTGATCGAGCAGGCCGCCGGGGTGATTGCCGAATCGTTTGCCCGTCAGGCTTTGGCATCAAACAGCTTCACCGACTAACGTTGCACTGATAAACGAACACCCTGAAGCACCTATAAGAAGCACCTAAAAAAACAAGAACAAAGGACATTTTCATATGCAATGGCTGCCTGTTTCAGCGCACCGTTTCATGCTGGGCGAAGGCTCGTTCTGGGACGCAGAAACCCAGACCCTGTACTGGGTCGACATTGCGGCCCGACTGGCTTGCCGCCTGTTCGAAGAGCAGTATCAGCAATGGCATTTGCCCGAGCCGGTCTCGGCCTTCATCCCCACCCGCCGGGGCGACGCGCTGGTGACACTGGCTAGCGGCGTCTACCGTCTTGATCTGGATTCTCCTGGCTACACGCCAAACCTAACGCTGTTGTGCAAGGCCGACCCGGTTGCCGGCAATCGCGCCAATGAAGCCCGTTGCGATGCGCAAGGCCGCTTGTGGCTGGGCTCCATGCAGAACAATCTCGACGAGGAGGGCGGCGATTTGCCGATCACTCGACGTTCCGGCGGCTTGTTCCGGGTAGATGCCGATACTTCAGTCACGCCTTTGCTTGAAGGCCAGGGCATCGTCAATACACTGTTGTGGACTGCCAAAGGCGATGAGCTTTACAGCGCCGACAGTCTTGATGGTGTGATCTATCGCTACCCGATTCTTGCCGATGGAAAACTTGGATCGCGCTCGATGTGGGCGTCCGAGCACGCTCGCGGCGTGCCGGACGGCTCGGCGATGGATGTTGAAGGCTATGTATGGAATGCCCGTTGGGGCGGCAACTGCCTGATCCGCTTTGCGCCGGACGGGAGTGTTGAGCGGATCGTCGAACTGCCGGTCAGTCATCCCACCAGTTGCGTGTTTGGCGGCCCGGACATGACCACGCTGTATGTCACCAGCGCGGCACCGGGCGATGCTCACGGGCAATTCGACGGCGCGCTATTGGCGGCCGATGTTGGCATACAGGGCCTGTCGTCGACGCGTTTCGCGGGCTGACGGCGGTTATCAAAAGACTTGTTTCATTTCTCGAAAAGGAGCGTTCCATGTCGGTGCTTTAGCAGGCGTGACACTAGGTTACATTCCGGTCATTGATAATATGATATGACTGTTTTGTTCTTGTTTTGATGTCGATCCAGATTGCCTTCGGGTTCGGATGACCTCAACACAACTCATCGCTGGACGCTGTAGCTATTCAATAAAAATAAGGAGTTAGCTATGTTGAGTCGTCATGGGATCCGTTCCCTTTGCTGTGCCGCTGTTGCTACTGCTGTGCTGGGTTTGTCGGGTGGAGTTTCTGCTGCTGGCTCTACCGACCAGCCTGTCAAAATCGGCTTCCTCGTCAAACAGGCTGAAGAGCCATGGTTTCAAACCGAATGGGCCTTTGCTGAGAAAGCTGGCAAGGACCATGGTTTTGAAGTGATCAAAATTGCCGTCCCTGACGGTGAAAAAACCCTTTCCGCTATCGATAGCCTGGCCGCCAACGGTGCCAAAGGCTTCGTCATCTGCCCGCCCGATGTATCGCTTGGCCCTGCCATTGTTGCCAAGGCCAAAGCCAACGGCTTGAAAGTCATGGCCGTGGATGATCGATTTGTCGACTCCAGTGGCAAGTTCATGGAAGACGTCCCGTACCTGGGCATGGCCGCGTTCGAAGTCGGCCAGAAACAGGGCGAAGCCATGGTCGCCGAGGCGAAGAATCGTAACTGGGACTGGAAAGAAACCTACGCGATTATCAACACCTATAACGAGCTGGATACCGGCAAGAAGCGCACCGATGGTTCGGTAGATGCACTGAAGAAAGCAGGCCTCCCGGAAGACCATATCCTCTTCACAGCGCAAAAGACCCTCGACGTACCCGGCAGTATGGATTCCACCAACTCGGCATTGCCCAAACTGCCTGCCGCAGCGAAGAACCTGATCATCGGCGGTATGAACGACAACACCGTTCTGGGTGGTGTACGTGCAACGGCCGGCGCGGGCTTCAAGCCTGCGAACGTGATCGGTATCGGTATCAACGGCACTGACGCCATCGATGAATTGAAGAAGAAGGAAAGCGGCTTCTTCGGCTCGATGCTGCCAAGCCCGGATAAAGAGGGCTACAACACCGCGCTGCAGATGTACAAGTGGGTGACCACCGGCGAAGAGCCTCCTAAATACACCGCGATGGATGACGTGACACTGATCACCCGGGCGAACTTTCAGGAAGTACTGACCAAGATTGGTCTCTGGAAGTAGTAGAGCTGCGTGAGGTTCGCGCTCTGCGTTTCTCATGCTGAACTGTCTCGCACTACGGGACCCTGTAGGAGTGAGCTTGCTCGCGATGTCGGTATATCAGCGAATAAATTATCGCCTGACCCGGCGCCATCGCAAGCAAGCTAGCTCCTACAGGAATGGTGTTCGATCCTGATAATGGGAGGTTTCATGCAATCGCAAGCTACTGTCAAATCCGCCTCACAGCCTGTACCCGCAGGCAGCCTGCGCTTTAACGGTATCGGCAAAACCTTTCCCGGCGTGCGCGCACTGTCGGAGATCACTTTTGAAGCACGTCCCGGCAGCGTTCATGCGCTGATGGGCGAGAACGGCGCGGGCAAGTCCACGCTGTTGAAAATCCTTGGCGGCTCCTATCAGCCGAGCAGCGGCAACTTGTCGATTGGTGAGCAGGCTTACACCTTCAAATCCACCGCCGACAGCATTGCTGCCGGTGTCGCGGTCATTCACCAGGAACTGCAACTGGTGCCTGAGATGTCTGTCGCCGAGAACCTGCTGCTCGGCCACATGCCGAGCCGCTGGGGCATGGTCAACCGCCGCGCCATGTTGCGTCAGGCGCGGGAGCTGCTCAAAGGGCTGGCCGACGAGATTGATCCGTCGACCCGGCTTGGCGACTTGTCACTCGGTCAGCGGCAACTGGTGGAAATCGCCAAGGCCATGTCACGTAACGCCCATGTGATTGCGTTCGATGAACCCACCAGCAGCCTGTCGGCGCGGGAAATCGATCGCTTGATGGCAATCATCGTCAAGCTGCGGGACGAAGGCCGGGTGATCCTTTATGTGTCCCATCGCATGGAAGAAATCTTCCGTGTTTGCGATGCCGTCACGGTGTTCAAGGACGGGCGCTTCGTGCGCACGTTCGAAGATATGGCTGAGCTGGACCACGACCGGTTGGTGACCTGCATGGTCGGTCGCGATATTCAGGACATTTACAACTATCGGCCAAGACAGCATCAGGGGCCCGGCTTGCGGGTCACCGGGCTACTGGGGCCTGGTTTGCAGGAACCGGTGACGTTCGCCGTGCAAAAAGGCGAAGTGCTGGGCTTCTTTGGATTGGTGGGGGCTGGTCGTACCGAGATGTTCCGCATGTTATCGGGCCTGACGCGCAGCAAGTCCGGTACGTTGCAGATCGACGGCAAGAACCTTGAGCTTCGTTCCCCTCGTGATGCGATTGCTGCAGGAATCCTGCTATGCCCAGAAGACCGCAAGAAAGAAGGCATCGTGCCGCTCTCCAGCGTTGCCGAAAACATCAACATTGGTGCGCGTCCACGCCACGTGACGATGGGCTGCCTGATTCAGGGCCGCTGGGAGAAGAGCAACGCCAAACACCAGATTCAGGCAATGAACGTCAAAACCCCTTCGCCGGATCAGCAAATGCTGTTTCTCTCCGGGGGCAATCAACAGAAGGCGATCCTCGGGCGCTGGCTGTCGATGCCCATGAAAGTCCTGCTGCTGGATGAGCCGACGCGAGGTATCGATATCGGTGCCAAGTCCGAGATTTACCAGATCATCCATAACCTGGCGGCTGACGGCATTGCGGTAATCGTAGTGTCCAGTGACTTGATGGAAGTCATGGGTATTGCTGACCGGATTCTAGTCATGAGTGAAGGCGCTATTACCGGCGAACTCAATCGCGACGAAGCAAATGAAGCGCGTCTGTTGCAACTGGCATTGCCGCGAACCCGTGTCTGACACGGACCCGCTACGTGTCGCACAAGCAGAAAAACAAGAATGAAAAACAAGAAAGAGGTGCGTATGTCTACCGAATCCAGTCTGACGGCTCCGCGTCAGGGCCTTAACGTGCGTCGTTTCATTGATGACTGGGCGATGCTGATGGCCGCCGTGGGCATCTTTGTGCTCTGCACGCTTCTCATCGATAACTTCATGTCACCCCTGAACATGCGTGGTCTGGGGCTGGCGATTTCCACCGTGGGCATCGCCGCCTGCACCATGTTGTTTTGCCTGGCATCCGGGCATTTCGATTTGTCGGTGGGCTCGGTGCTGGCTTGCTCAGGTGTGATCGCCGGGATCGTGATTCGCGATACGGACAGCCTGTTTCTCGGCATCTCCGCCGCGTTGGCCATGGGCCTCGTAGTAGGGCTGATCAACGGGATTGTGATTGCCAAGCTGCGCATCAACGCACTGATCGCGACGTTGGCGACGATGCAGATTGTTCGTGGCCTTGCGTACATCTTTTCAAATGGCAAGGCGGTGGGCGTCTCCAACGAAGATTTCTTCGTATTCGGTAACGGCCAGCTGTACGGCGTACCGGTGCCGATTCTGATCACCATCGTGTGTTTTGCCTTTTTCGGCTGGCTGTTGAATTACACAACTTACGGGCGTAACTCCCTGGCGATTGGTGGTAACCAGGAAGCGGCGTTGCTGGCCGGTGTGCATGTGGATCGCACCAAGATCATTATCTTCGCGGTACATGGTCTGATCGGTGCGCTGGCGGGCGTGGTGCTGGCGTCGCGGATGACGTCCGGTCAGCCCATGATCGGGCAGGGCTTTGAGCTGACGGTGATTTCCGCTTGCGTGCTGGGCGGTGTGTCGCTGAGTGGCGGGATTGGCATGATCCGCCATGTGATTGCCGGGGTGTTGATTCTGGCAATCATAGAAAATGCGATGAACCTGAAGAACATCGATACGTTTTATCAGTACGTGATCCGCGGGTCGATCCTGTTGCTGGCGGTGATCATAGACCGGATGAAGCGGCGTTGAGATGTCGGGGAGACTTCCTGAGAGGTTATTTCAGGAAAGATTTTTAGCGCCCAAATCGTCCGGATGCGGCCCGGACCAAGCACCGCTCTCACACGGGGGAGTGCGATCTAATGTGGGAGCGGTGCTTTCCCGCGATTTGGGCGCCGCAAAACTGGCACACACCGCAAACTCAACAAATAAAGTTGGCGCTCGCCTCCGAACTAATTAGAATGATTCTCATTTTAAGTAGTGACTCACAGTGAGCGGTTGACGATGAGGGAAGCAGC
Organism: Pseudomonas caspiana; assembly: GCF_040224095.2. Lineage (NCBI taxonomy): Bacteria > Pseudomonadati > Pseudomonadota > Gammaproteobacteria > Pseudomonadales > Pseudomonadaceae > Pseudomonas > Pseudomonas caspiana. The sequence continues at coordinate 2,871,567 of NZ_CP167995.1, forward strand.
AGGGCCGTTGGAGCCTACCCTGGAAAGTTTCTACCGCGATCATCGCAGCTGGCTGGAAAGCTGGCTGCGCGGTCGCCTTGGCAATGCATGGGATGCTGCCGATCTTAGTCAGGATACGTTCGTCAAAGTGCTGGCCAGCCAGCACAGCGAACCACTGAGCTCATTGCGTGAGCCGCGTGCTTACTTGCTGACGGTAGGCAAGCGCCTGCTGATCAACCACTACCAGCGTCGCAGCGTCGAGCAGGCCTATCTTCAAGCGCTGGCGACGTTGCCCGAACATGTGATTCCGTCACCTGAACAGCGTTGGGTTCTGCTGGAAACCCTGCAAGCACTCGATGAACTGCTCGACGCGCTGCCTTTGCCCGTGCGCCGTGCATTTCTCTGGGCGCAACTGGAAGGTCTCAATTACTCGCAGATTGCGGAGCGCTTGCAGGTCTGCGAGCGAACGGTAAAACGCTACATGGCTCAGGCTTACACTCATTGCCTGATGGTCGAGCTATGAACAGCGCTACGCAGTCCCGGCAGATTGCTGAAGACGCAGCAGACTTTCTGGTCCTGCTGGAGTCCGGCGGCGCCAATGCCGAAGACCGGGCACGCTTGCAGCGTTGGCGCGAGCAGTCCACTCATCACGAGCAGACCTGGCAGAAGGCTCAGGGCCTGCGTCAGCGTTTTGCCGGGTTGCCGCCAGAGTTGGCGATGGCCAGTCTTGATCGACCCGATTCTGGACGTCGTGCGGTGCTCAAACGCACGTTGATAGTCGCCGCTTTGTTGCCTGCTGGCTGGTTGCTGGCCCAGCAAACGCCGGTTGCCGCGTGGCGCGCTGACCTGCGCACTGCATCGGGGGAGCGCAGAGACTTACGTTTGCCAGATGGCAGCCTGCTTCAGCTGGACACCGCGACTGCTCTGAATATGGATCTGGAGCAGGGCAGGCGGCTATTGTCGCTGATTGAGGGCGAGATGGCGCTGAACATGGCCAGCAATGCCCCGGCAATGACCATCAAGACCGGTCAAGGGCTGGTGTTGGCGACTGGCGCCGAGTTGTGTATCCGTCAGCGCGGACAAAGCTGTCAGGTCTCGGTTTGGCGCGGCATGGTTGAACTCACTCCGCAGCAGGGTCAGTCGATGCGTTTGCAAGCCGGCCAGCGAGCGACCATGAGCGCAGACGCGATTACCTCGGTGCAGCCTTTCGATACCCGGCAGCCTGGTTGGCGGCAGGGAGTGCTAAGCGTGGAAAACCAGCCGCTGGGTCGCTTTCTGGAAAATCTGAGCCGCTATCGACCAGGCATCCTGCGCTGGGACCCAGCGCTGGAATCGTTGAGGGTCACCGGTACCTTCCGCCTGGATGACACTGACAAGATCCTGTTCCTGCTCGCTGCTACCTTGCCTTTGCAAGTGCAAACCCGGACGCGGTATTGGGTGACGCTAACGGCGCGCCAGGTTGCTGCGTGAGTTGGAAGACTGGTCTTTACAGGCGTTGTGCGGCAAACACAGGACCTGTAGGAGCTGCCGAAGGCTGCGATCACGGTGTGTCAGGATAAATGCTTCGCAGCCTTCGGCAGCTCCTACAGGAAATGCATTTCAATCCAGCAGTTTGCATGTTGTTTGATGAGTGAGGTATTTCAACTCAGTGGTTTGCAACAACTGCTATCCCGCACGGTGAGCACGGTCGGGAAGCGATGCGACTGCACCGGTTCACCCGCTATGCGTTGCAGCAGGGTCTCTACCGCGCGTACGCCTTGCGCATGCATGCTGGTGCTGATGCTGGTCAGTTGCAGGTGCGCAGCCAGCGGCGTGTCGTTATAGCCGACCACCGCGATATCCCGCCCAGCGACCAGACCGCGATTGCGCATGGCCCCGAACAGGCCGATCGCCAGGAAGTCGTTGACCGCAAAGATCGCCGTGGGCGGTTGTGCAAGATTGAGCAGGTATTCGCCCGTGCTGAAACCCGCTGCGGTGTCGAAGTGACCAGGCACAATGCATTCTGGCGCAATGATAATGCCGCGTTCTCGGTAGTAAGCGACAAAGCTCGCGGTGCGTTCGCTGGAGTTGCTGCTGTGCGCTTCGCCGGCGATCACCGCGACGCGAGTATGACCTTGAGTAAACAAGTGCTCAGCGGCGAGGCGACCTCCCATCTCGTCGTCCGAGGTCACTGAGCAATGCTGACCACGTCTGCGGCTGACCAGCACGAATGGTACTTGCCGCTCCGCCAGCTCCTCTAGAAATCCCGGTTCCGGGGTGCAATGCACATCGCTGATGATCAAGCCTTCAACATTACGCGCCAGGGCACGTTCGGCCAGTTCTCGCTGGCGTTCCGGACGATCGAGGGTATTGGCGACGAACGAGGTATAACGACGTGCGCTGGCGGCTTCGTCGATGCCTTCATAAACCGTGGCCAGCACGATGTCTGAAAGTCTCGGGACCAGAATCGCGATTTCTCGACTGTGCCGGGTCTTCAGGGTGCGTGCGTGGGTATTGGGTTGGTAATCAAGGCTGGCGGCGAGGGCGCGAATGCGTTCAATAGTGTCTTTGGACGCCGCCCGACCCGCATGATCCAGAGTGCCATTGAGCACGCGGGACACGGTTGAGACATGCACGTTGAGTTGCTGGGCTATACCGCGAAGCGTGGCTGGGCGTCTGTTCATAGGGGCATGCCTCGTAACGCGGGTGAGCAGGGCGCAATGTTCGCATTTCGCCAAATGATTCACGCAGTTTTGTCGCGAATTCTGATGTGCGCAGGGTCTTTGCGCCAGCATGGAGCGCTGCGTACCAAAAGATTGCACGAACCGCTGCGCAACACTACCCAAACGTTTGGGTTATTTTTTTCAGTGTTTTTTAATGTTTTGTAACTGACTGAAAAGCATCATTTATTTCTCTAAATGCTGCGCGATGCTATTTGCGCTGGAAAAAGTTGGTATGCCCATTGCGTTGCACCTGTCAGCTCTCCTTACCTGACTGATGGGAAACTCGCCATGACGCATGCTTCAGTAACCCGCGCACGTAGTTTGACCCGACTGGCTCTTGCTTGCTCGGTAGCGATCAGTGCTATGTCGCCATTGGCGGCGATGGCCGACAGCACTTTGCGTATTGCCATGACCGCAGCAGACATTCCGCTGACTCACGGCCAGCCGGATCAGGGGTATGAAGGCAACCGTTTCACCGGTATCACTATGTTTGACTCATTGGTCGAGTGGGATTTGTCCCAGGCCGAAAAGCCCAGCGCATTGGTGCCGGGGCTTGCCACCGAGTGGGCGGTCAACCCGGATGATCACACCAAGTGGATTTTCAAGCTGCGTCCCGGTGTGAAGTTCCACGACGGCTCGGCTTTCAACGCTGATGCTGTGGTCTGGAACGTTAATAAGGTGCTCGACAAACAGGCCCCGCAATATGCCCCTGGACAGATTGGCGTGACCGTATCCCGCATGCCGACCTTGCGCAGCGCCAAGAAGATCGATGACCTGACCGTCGAGCTGACCACCAGCGAGCCGGACGCGGTACTGCCGTACAACCTGACCAATCTGTTCATGGCTTCGCCCGTGGCCTGGCAGAAAGATTTCGATGCTGTGCCAGCCACCACAACCGACCCCGCCGAGCGATCCAAGCAAGCCTGGACCGCGTTCGCCAGCCACTCTTCGGGCACCGGCCCGTTCAAGATGAACCGTATGGTGCCGCGTCAGGTACTGGTGCTGGACAAGAACCCGGACTACTGGGACGCCAAGCGTGTGCCCAAGGTTGATCGCGTCGAGTTGATCCCGTTGCCAGAAGCCAACGCCCGAACCGCGGCGCTGTTGTCCGGTCAGGTGGACTGGATTGAAGCGCCCGCGCCGGACGCCATGGACCAGATCAAAAGCAAGGATTTCAAGATTTACTCGAACGCTCAGCCGCACCTGTGGCCATGGCAGTTCTCCTTCGCACCGGGTTCGCCATGGCTGGACAAGCGTGTCCGTCAGGCAGCCAACCTGTGTCTGGACCGCAGTGAACTGAAGGCTTATCTGGGCGGCTACATGCAGGAAGCCACCGGGACCTACGAGAAGGACTCGCCGTGGTACGGCAACCCGTCCTTCAAGATCAAATACGATCAGGAGGCCGCGCAGAAACTGATGACCGAGGCCGGTTACAGCAAAGCCAAACCGATCAAGGTCAAAGTGCTGACCTCGGCTTCCGGCTCGGGGCAAATGCAGCCGTTGCCGATGAACGAGTACATTCAGCAGAGCCTCAAGGGTTGCTACTTCGACGTGGAAATCGCCGTCACGGAGTGGAACACCCTGTTCAGTGGCTGGCGTCTGGGGGCTAAAGACCCGGCAGCACAAGGCGCCAATGCGATCAATGTCAGCGCAGCTGTGATGGACCCGTACTTCGGCATGGTGCGCTTTGCCAGCGAGAAAGCCTTCCCGCCGGTTTCCAACAACTGGGGCTATTTCGCCAACCCGGAAGTCGAGAAGCTGATCACGACCGTGCGCAACTCCTTCGACCCGAAAGCGCTGGATGAAGCAGCCGGTAAGCTCAACGCCGCGATCGTCGATGAGGCACCGTTCCTGTACGTCGCGCACGACGTAGGCCCACGTGCCATTTCGCCAAAAATCAAAGGCGTGGTGCCGGCGCAGAGCTGGTTCATCGACCTGACGCTGGTCTCCAAACAGGACTAAGAAGCCTGAGACCTTCAGCGGGTCCTCCAGGATTGCGCAGAACCTGTGGGAGCGGTGCTTGCCCGCGATAAGGCTGGACGCGATCTAAAGCGAAATCGCATCCAGCCTTATCGCGAGCAAGCTCTGCTCCCACAAAAAAACCGTGTGAGGCGACCTTATGCTTTCCTATATCTTGCGTCGCATCCTACTGGCGACGCCTATTTTGCTGGGCGTGGCGCTGGTGTGTTTCATGCTCGTGCAAATGGCTCCAGGCGACCCGCTGGTTTCGGTCATGCCGCCTGATGCGTCCGAAGCATTGCGTATGCAGTTGATCCAGGCCTATGGATTCGACAAACCGCTGCCGGTGCAGTTTGGCCTTTGGCTATGGCATGCCGTACAGGGTGACCTGGGCATGTCGATTGCCAGTGGCCGTCCGGTCACTGCCGAAGTGATGGGCGCAGTGGGTTACTCCTTGCGGCTGGCGTTGCTGGCAACCCTGATCGGTTTTGTCCTGGGCAGCCTGTTCGGCTTCGTCGGCGGCTATTTTCAGGACAGCTGGCTTGATCGCGTAGCGTCGGCTATTTCTGCGGTGGGTGTCAGCGTCCCGCATTACTGGCTCGGCATGTTGATGGTGATCATCTTCTCTTCGCAGTTGGGCTGGCTGCCCGCAACTGGGGGTGGCCCGCTGGGGCAAGCCGCGTGGGCGTGGGATTGGGCGCATCTGCAGTTCATGATTCTTCCGGCCATCACCTTGTCGGTCATCCCCACCGGAATCATTGCCCGCACCGTGCGTGCTCAGGTGGCGGAAACACTGGCGCAGGAATTCATTATCGGGCTGCGCGCCAAAGGTCTGAGTGAATGGGGCCTGTTCCGCCATGTGGTGAAAAACGCAGCGCCTACCGCGATGGCGGTGATGGGCTTGCAGATCGGTTACTTGATGGGCGGCTCGATTCTGGTGGAAACCGTGTTCGCGTGGCCCGGCACTGGCTTGCTGCTCAACTCAGCAATCTTTCAGCGTGACTTGCCGTTGCTGCAAGGCACGATCTGGGTCCTGGCTCTGTTTTTCGTGGCACTCAATCTGCTGGTGGACATCCTGCAGACGTTGCTCGATCCACGTATCAAAAGGGGCTGAGCATGAACCTGTCGATTTTGCGACCGGCCGCGCCGGTCATTGCCCCCGTCGAAAGCTCGCCGGGCTACTGGAGTGAAGTGTTTGGTCGCGTGCGCCGGGATCCGGTGGCGCTGTTCGTGGGCACGATCATTTTCGTGTTGCTGCTGCTTGCTGTGTTCGGGCCATGGATCGTGCCGGGCGACGCGTTCACTACTTCCATGTTCAAACGCCTGAAGCCGATCGGCACCGAAGGCTTCCCGTTGGGCACGGATGAATTGGGGCGTGATCTGCTGTCGCGTCTGATGCTGGGTGCACGTTTGTCGTTGTTCATGGGCATCACACCGGTGATCTTTGCCTTCTTTATCGGCGGCGCGATTGGGGTCATTGCCGGTTACTTCGGTGGCTGGCTGAACAGCCTGATCATGCGCACCGTGGACGTGTTCTACGCATTCCCGTCGGTGTTGCTGGCGATCGCTTTCTCGGGAGCGTTGGGCGCCGGAGTCAACAACGCCTTGCTGTCACTGACGCTGGTCTTCGTGCCGCAAGTGGCGCGGATTGCTGAAAGCGTGACCACTCAGGTCCGTAATCGGGATTACATCGAAGCGGCGCGTGCCTCGGGGGCGGGTTCATTCACGATTATTCGCACTCAGGTGTTGGGCAATGTGCTGGGGCCGATTTTCGTGTTCACCACGGGGCTGATTTCGGTGTCGATGATCCTCGCTTCGGGCTTGTCGTTTCTCGGGCTGGGCGTCACGCCGCCGGAGCCTGAGTGGGGCCTGATGCTCAATACCCTGCGCACCGCGATCTACACCCAACCGCTGGTTTCAGCCTTGCCGGGGGCAATGATCTTCATCACTTCGATTTCTTTCAACGTGCTCGCCGACCGGTTGCGGGCAGCCATGGCAATCAGGAGCTGACGATGACCAAGCGCGATATTGGCGGTCCAGCGCAGCCACTGCTGAAAGTGGAAAATCTGGTCAAGCACTTCCCGGTCAAAGGCGCACTGGGCAAACGCAGCGTGGTTCGTGCCGTGGATGGCATCAACTTCGCTGTGCACAAGGGCGAAACCCTTGGCGTGGTCGGTGAGTCCGGCTGCGGCAAATCGACTACCGCACGGCTGTTGATGCAGTTGATTGAGCACGACAGCGGCGAACTGGTCTTCGACGCGATGACGGTTGGCGGCCATCAGTTGCCGTTGCGTGATTACCGGCGCCAGGTGCAAATGGTCTTCCAGGACAGCTATTCGTCCTTGAACCCACGCCTCACCATGGAACAGTCGGTCGCGTTCGGTCCGTCCGTACACGGCGTCAGCCAGAAAGACTCACTGCTGCGCGCCCGTGACCTGCTGGGCCGGGTAGGGCTGGAGCCGACGCGCTTCGCCGGTCGTTACGCCCATGAACTTTCCGGCGGTCAACGTCAGCGGGTGAATATCGCCCGGGCACTGGCGGTGGATCCACGGCTGGTGATCCTCGATGAGGCAGTCTCGGCGCTGGACAAGTCGGTTGAGGCGCAGGTTCTGAACCTGCTACTGGACCTCAAGGACAGTCTGCAACTCACGTATGTCTTCATCAGCCACGACTTGCATGTGGTGCGTTACCTGTCCGATCGGATCATGGTCATGTACCTGGGCGAGATCGTCGAGATTGGCCCGGCTGAAGCGTTGTTCTCCGACGCGCAGCACCCGTACACCCAAGCGTTGCTGACCTCCATGCCGTCGATGGATCCGGCCCATCGCACGCTGGTTTCGCCGCTATCCGGCGACCCACCCAGCCCGATCAATCCGCCTTCAGGCTGTCGTTTTCACACGCGCTGCCCCCACGCAGAAGCGATTTGCGGGCAGACCGCCCCCGCGCTGACCGAGACAGGTGCAGGGCATCAGGCGGCCTGCCTGATGGTTCAGCCAGGCGGCGGGCATAGCCGCAGCCCATCGGCGCAACTGATTCACAGAGGAGCACTGGCATGAGCGAACAACCCATGGTTGCCGTGCGTGACCTCAAGGTCCGTTTCAAGCGAGGCGGGCAGACATTATCGGCGGTCAACGGCGTTAGCCTGCAAGTGGCTCGCGGTGAAGTGCTGGCGCTGATTGGCGAGTCGGGCTCAGGCAAAAGTGTCACCTTGCGGGCGTTGATGCGCCTGCATTCAGAACGCTCTACGACTATCGAAGGGCAGATCGATATCGCCGGACAGAACCTGATGAAGCTGTCCCGCAGCCAGCTGCAAGCGTTGCGCGGGCCGGTGGCTTCGATGATTTTTCAGGAACCGCTGCTGGCGCTTGACCCGGTTTACACGATTGGTCAGCAAATCATTGAGGCGCTGCGCCGTCACGGCTCCATGTCCAAGGCTGAAGCCCGCGCGGCGGCACTTGAAGCCTTGCGCAGTGTGCGCATTCCAAGTCCCGAGCAGCGTCTGGATGCCTATCCCCACGAGATGTCGGGCGGTATGCGGCAGCGGGCGATGATCGCGTTGGCGCTCGCTTGCAAACCACAGATCCTGCTTGCCGATGAGCCGACTACGGCGCTGGACGCCACGGTGCAGATCCAGATTCTGATCCTGCTGCGTGAATTGCAGCAGGCACTGGGTCTGTCGATCATCTTCGTGACCCACGACATTGGCGCTGCCGTTGAGGTCGCTGACCGGGTTGCGGTGATGTACGGCGGGCGCATCGTTGAGCAGGCACCGCTGGCTGAGCTGCTGGATAATCCTCAGCACCCCTACACCCGGGTTTTACTCGGCACCCGCCCCAAGGACGGGCTGCGCAAGGGCGAGCGGCTGATCAGCATTCCCGGCGCGCCTCCTGATTTAGCCAACTTGCCAGCAGGCTGCGCCTTCGCGCCACGTTGCCCGCGTGCCAGCGATATTTGCCGTAGCGAAGTTCCGGCCATCGAAGAGATTCTTGCTGAGCACTCCGTGAGTTGCCATCACTGGAGTCAGGCTCCCGTTCATTCCGTTTGTGAGTCCATGACATGACCGATTCTGCATTTGCTTTCATGCCTTATCCCCACGTTGATGTACCTCGTGCGGCCAGCGGTCCTTTGGCGGGTTACACGTTTGCCGCCAAAGATCTTTTTGACGTAGCGGGTTATCCAACCGGGGGAGGTAATCCTCATGTGCTGGCCATGTCCGGCATCAAGACCCAGACTGCGCCCACCATCCAGCGTTTGCTGGACGCGGGGGCCGAACTGGTGGGCAAGGCGCACACCAATGAAATGGCGTTCTCGATGAGTGGCAAAAACGCCCATTACGGCACGCCGCGCAACGGTGCGGCCCACGACCGGATTCCGGGTGGCTCGTCGTCGGGCTCTGCATCTGCGGTCTCCAACCACTTGTGTGATTTCGCCATGGGCAGCGACACCGGCGGTTCGGTGCGCACCCCGGCCAGTTATTGCGGGCTGTTCGGGCTGCGTCCGAGTCATGGCCGGGTGTCGCTGGCAAATACTCAGGCGCTGTGCGAAAGCATGGACACCGCAGGGTATTTCGCTCGTGAGGCCAAAGTGTTCGGTCTGGTCGGTGAGTGCTTGCTGGGGGAGGATCCGGCACCGTTGCCGGAGGTGCCGCAACTGCTGATCAGTGATGCGCTGTTCGGGCTGCTGCCGGCAGCATCGCTGGACGCTCTGGCACCGGCCATTGCGCAAATCAACGCCTGCTGCGGCCCGCTGGAAAAGCTTGAAGGTGAGCTGCCGTCATTGAGCGATGCCTATTGGGCATTCCGTTACATCCAGGGTCGGGAAGCGTGGCAGGCTCAAGGCGAGCTGATCGAGCGTGAAGGGTTGGCATTGGGACCGGACGTCGCGGCCCGTTTTGCCTGGTCAAAGGCTGTCACTGACGAGCAGTACAACGATGCCTGCGCGCTGCGCGAACGATTTGCTGCGCACTGGAAAGCGCTGTTAGGCGACCGAGTACTGGTGATGCCTACCGTTCCTGATATCGCACCGTTGCTTAGCGCCCAAGACGAAGAGATCGAAGAAACCCGACGCATATCCCATCACCTGCTGGCCATTTCCGTGCTCTGCCGTACGCCGCAGTTGAGCATGCCGCTGACCATGAAAGACGGAGCTCCGCTGGGTATTTCCCTGATGGGCCCGGTGGGCAGTGACTTAAGCCTGGTGAAGCTGGCGGTGAAGATTGCCGGTTTTGGCGCGGCCTGACGCCTACAGGAAGTGCATTTCCCATCCTGAAGGATTGCATTTATTGCAGTCCTGAAAGTCAGTGCCCATTAGATTGGAGAAACGATCATGACCACCCCGTTCACCTCTTCAACATTGCTCACCTCCAACGCACCGCTGATCAATAGCCAGCGCCTCTGGCAATCATTGATGGATCTGGCGCAAATCGGCGCAACGACCAAGGGTGGAGTTTGTCGCCTTGCGCTTACCGACCTTGATCGTCAGGCACGCGACTTGTTCGTCAAATGGTGCGAGGAGGCCGGTTGCACGGTGAGCGTAGACGCCATCGGTAACATTTTTGCCCGCCGCCCGGGTCGTAATCCGGATCGCGCGCCCGTGATGACCGGCAGCCATATTGATACCCAGCCCACCGGCGGCAAGTTTGACGGCTGCTTTGGTGTGATGGCCGGGCTTGAAGTTATTCGCACCCTGAATGACCTCGGTCTGGAGACCGAAGCTCCCGTGGAAGTAATCGTATGGACCAATGAAGAGGGCTCGCGCTTCCCACCGTGCATGATGGGCTCGGGGGTGTTCGCAGGCCAGTTGAGTCTTGCCGAAACCCTGGCCAAACAGGATGAACAAGGCCTGGTAGTGGGTGAGGAGTTGCAGCGTATTGGCTACGCGGGGAGCAGGGCGGTGCTCGGTCATCCGGTAGGCGCGTATTTCGAAGCCCATATCGAACAGGGGCCGATTCTCGAAGATCAGCAGAAAACCATTGGGGTGGTCATGGGCTGCCTGGGGCAGAAGTGGTTTGACCTGACCCTGACAGGCGTCGAGGCCCACGCAGGGCCTACGCCGATGTCTTTGCGCAAGGATGCATTGGTTGGTGCGGCGCAGGTGGTCAGTGCGGTAAACCGCATCGCGTTACAAAGCCAACCCCATGCCTGTGGCACGGTGGGGTGTCTCAATATCCATCCGGGCTCGCGTAATGTGATTCCTGGCGAAGTGAAGATGACCATCGACTTCCGTCACCTGCAAGCTGACAAGTTGCAGGCAATGGTTGACGAACTGCAGCAGGTGATTGAAAGCGCCTGCGCGCAGCACGGTCTGAGCTATCAATTAACACCCACGGCAGATTTTCCGCCGCTGGACTTCGACAGCCTGTGTGTCGATGCCGTGCGCCAGAGTGCGGCCCAGTTAGGGTTGAGTCACATGGATATCGTCAGTGGCGCCGGGCACGACGCTATTTTTATCGCAGAGCTGGGCCCTGCCGGGATGATCTTCGTGCCGTGCGAGGGGGGCATTAGCCACAACGAAATCGAAAATGCGACGCCGGAAGATCTCGCGGCAGGTTGCGCGGTGCTGCTTCGGGCCATGGTCAGCACCGCGCAATAGCCTCAGCGTCGGGTAATGACGACTTCCAGATACTCGCTGGGTACCACCAGCGAGGATTCTCCCCCACGATTGAGGCGGGTCAGGAGTTCGGCAAGTTCTCGGTGCAGTGTCACCGCGCCTGTTTCTGAGAGCGCGGCAAAGGCTTTGTGCACCGGACCATACCAGGTGCGGAAGACTTCAATGAAGTGCTCCGCAGAGCGGTAACGAAAGTTGAAATGCCGATGTTCTATGTGAATGTCGTCAGCCGTGTCGCTGAAGAGTGTGCGTAGATGCGCTTCAGTGCCCCACAAGGAAGGCGGTTTAACTCCAGGTGGAGGAGGCAAATGCCTGCCGAGTGTTTTAAAGACCTGCCCGACAAAGCCCGCAGGTGTCCAGTTGGCAAGACCAATACGTCCTCCCGGTCTGCAGACACGGGCCAACTCCGTCGCTGCCTGTCGCTGATCCGGGGTGAACATCACGCCGAAAGTCGACAGCACCGCATCAAAAGTGGCGTCTTCAAAGGGCAGCGCTTCGGCGTCTGCTTCAAGGAACCTGACGTCAAAATGTTCCGCTCGAGAACGTTCCCGACCGCGCTCGAGCAAACCGCTGACGTAGTCGGTTGAGGTGACACGGCAACCCCGTCGTGCTGCCGCCAGCGTCGCATTACCGTTGCCAGCGGCTACATCAAGCACTGTTTCGTCATAGCGCAGATCACAGGCTTCGGCTAACAATTCGCCAACCAGTTGCAACGTAGTGCCAATTACCGCGTAGTCGCCACTGGCCCAGGCAGCTTGTTGGCGCGTTTTCAGGGTGGGTAAATCAAGAGGCTGTTCCATGGTTTTGTTCTTCCTGTCTTCTGGGAGCAGGGGTGGCAATGGGCTTGCTGGACGCAGAAGAAGGTAACAACTGGCTAACCTGATAACGACCGCAATCCGCACCGCCTCGCACTAGAGTTAACCGCTTCAAATAAACAAGTTGCAAGCGGTGGCGGCCGGTCGGATATAGGGAATGGCGATAAGTGTCATAACCAGAACCTGGTTCGTAGACCGCCAGCTTGATTCAATCGTGATATGACGAAAATAAGCCGCTAGTTGCTAACACACAGAATTAACCGTACAGCTAATTGCACCTTTGGGGGCTGGGCTGATTAGTTGTGCGGCGACTTCTGCGAACTGTTTATCGGGGGAATATTCGGTGTCTCAGCGGCCTCTAAAGGGCCGCGACGTGTGGCTCAAGACCTCAAAAACCTCAAGGGCAGCGTGCACCGGTCTGTTGTGACCACGCGGTGGCGGTTTTGGCGATGCTGTCCGCCAGCCTGGAAACGGCCTGCTGATGCGCCAGCACCAGATTCTCCATCCCCAGGCCGGCAGGCTCACGGATAATACTGCTGCAGGTCAGGCTCTGACGCTTGGCGTCGTTGTTGCGTAAACCCAAGGTCCACACGACATCAATCAACGCGTACTGGCCTGGCACTGACTCGAAGCGACGCACATCAGCGCGCAGTGATAACACCGGTTGAGACGGATCCTTCGGCAACCCGGCCATATCGCGACCGCCGAAACGACGCTCCAGCTGTGGCGTGAGCGCGTCGTGGAACTCATCGCCCAGCGGCGACCCCCAGCGTTCCGCATCCAGTATGGCCAGGCTGCCGTCGCCTTGGCGCACGACTAACGGCGGCTGGTCAACCTGGACAGCCATCAACACTGGCAGCATTTCGAACTGGAACGGAGCAGGGCTTGCGACAGGGGGCGGTGCCGAGCTCATGGGCGCAATCAGTGTGTAGTAGTGGGTCGGCGTTGAGGAGCAGGCGCTGAGTCCCAGCGCGGCGGCCAATGCCATGAACTTCAAACGCAGACTCATTGTTGTGGCTCCTGTCTGATGGCACGGGATGAGGACGGGGATTTGTAAGAACCGGGGGCGGCATCGTCAGTGCGGCCTCGCAGCAATGCTTCAGGGTGACGGCTGAGGAAGTCGGTCAACACGCGGACCGAGCGAGCTGTGCGCTGCACTTCATCCATGGCCTGGCCCAGTTGCTGGCGAGCAGGGGAGTCTTCAGCCAGGCTGTCGTTGGCCGTGCCCAGGGTTTTCTGCGCCTGCTGCAGAGTACCGCGCATCTCTGGCAAAACGGTGCCGTTGACGGTTTTCAGGGTTTTCTGCAACTCGCTCAAACTGCCGTTGAGATTCCTTGCCAGATCATCGAGAGGCAGCCTGCCGAGCTTCTCGACGAAGGCTTGCAACTGCTCTTGCAGCTTATCGAAGCTACCCGGCACGGTCGGTATTTCCAGTGGCCGGGCTTTAGGGTCGAACACCACTTTCGGTGCTTTTGGATCAAAGTCCATGGCGATATATAACTGGCCGGTCAGCAAGTTGCCCGTACGGATCTGAGCGCGCAGGCCTCGGGAAACAAATGCTCCCAGAATACGCGCCGATTGCTGGTCGAGGTCGCCGGTGCCGCCTAACTGCTGGAGCTTTTCTTCCGCTGCGCCCAGGCGTTTCGGGTAGATGACCGCACCGACAATCCCTGGAAACGTCTGCGTCGCGGGGTCGTAATCCAGATCCACGGACACGACGCGACCGACATTCACACCCAGGAAATCAACGGGGGCGTTAACCACCAGACCGCGCAGGGATTGCTGGAATCGCATCCGGATATAACGCGGTTCGCCATCGGGCGGCGCAAGTGCGGCAGCCTGATCATTGAAAATCCGGAATTCGGCATTTTCATCGGCTGGTTTAGCGTCAGGGCTCCAGTTGGGTTCTCTGAAGGCGATGCCGCCGGAAAGGATTGATGCCATCGATTGCGTGTCAATCTTCAGGCCCGAAGCACCCACGGTGACGTCAACGCCGCTGGCATTCCAGAAGCGCGTGTCGGTGGAGATATATTGATCATTAGGCGAGTTGATGAAGATCTGAATATCAACACCTTTACCGTCTTTTGACAGCTCATAGGAAACAACCTGCCCAACTTGAATGCGGCGGTAGTAAACCGGTGAGCCAATATCCAGTGAGCCGAGATCGTCTGTGTGCAGCTTGAAGCGCTTGCCTCTGTCCCCGAAGGTCACTGGCGGCGGGGTTTCCAGGCCTTCGAAGTCGCTTTTGGTTTTTTCCGAACTGCCCGCGTCCGCACCGATGAATGCGCCGGACAACAGGGTGTCCACTCCGGACACGCCTTGCGCGCCGATACGTGGCCGCACGACCCAGAAATGAGTGTCTTCCCGGGTGAACGGACCTGCGCTGTTGTTAAGCTCGATAGTCGCCAGAACGTGAGTCCGGTCCTCGCTGAGTTCGATCCCGGTCACCACTCCGATGACTACGTTCTTGTATTTGACCTGGGTCTTGTTAGCCTCCAGCCCCTCTGCCGTCTGGAAGCTGACGGTGATTTTCGGGCCGATGGACATCCAGTCATGGACTGCCATCGACAGACCGATCAACGCGGCGACGATTGGCACCAGCCAGACCAGCGATACGCGCACGCGGCGCCGCGTGATATCCGGGCGGCGTGGGGCCGATGAAGAAGGGGGGAGGGTATTGTCAGACATCTTCAACCTCTGCGTCCCAGATGAGCCGGGGATCGAAACTCATGGCGGCGAACATCGTCATCACCACTACCAAACCAAAAAACAGAATGCCAATTCGAGGCTCGATGGTGCTGAGCTCATGAAACTGCACAAGGGCGGCAACCAGCGCTACGACTAACACGTCAAGCATTGACCAATAGCCAATCAGCTCGATAAAACGATACAGCTTTGCCCGCTCGCGCATCGCCCAGGTACTGCGCCGCTGGCAGGTTACAAGCAGCAATCCCAGGACGACGAACTTGATGCTGGGCACCACGACACTGGCGATGAAAATCAGCAGAGCAATGTCCCACGAGCCACCTTTGAAGAACTCGATGACGCCACTCATGATGGTGTTCTGGCTGCTATTGCCAAACATCGTGGTGTACATGACCGGGAGCGTATTGGCCGGAATATAGAAAATCAGCCCGGCAATCAAAAACGCCCAGGTGCGAACGATGCTGTTGGGCTTGCGAGTGTGGACCGCAGATTCACACCGAGGACATTCGTGAATGTGTTCCGGGCAGGCAAAGCCGCAGATATGACACAACGCCAGGCCGCGCTCGCGAGCGAAGGGAATACTGTTCAAGAAGGTTGTACTCCCAACTCGGTCCACAGTCGACGGGTGTGCTTACCGGCAATCAGGATAATCAACACCATCAACATCGCCATGGCCCACAGCCCAACCCCGGCATGCACGTCGAGCATGCCCGAGAGTTTCACGATCGCCACCAGGATGCCCAGCATGCACACTTCCAGCATGCTCCAGGGCCGTAAATGCTCCAGGGCGCGCATGCACATTTTAAAACCCGGAGCCACGGTGCCTTTCTGGGCATGCAAAAGGACCCAGAACAGCAGGATGATTTGTAGCATCGGCGCAAAAATGATCGACAGTCCGGCAACCAGCGCAATTAACGTGATGCGTCCCTGAGCCAGCGCTTCGACTGAAGACCAGAGAGTGACCTCGTTGCTAAGACCTTTCATGCTGATGTCGATCACCGGGAAAACGTTGGCAAAAACGAACAGCACAGCGGCGGCGATGGTCAGTGCCAGCAATTGCTCGAGGCTCAGACGATGAGCACGCTCAAGAACTGCGCCACAACGGGCGCAGGAAGCTGTCTCACCTTTTTGCAAAGGCACAGCCTCGTAGAGCGAGTCGCAATGCTCGCAAATAATGACATCGCTGGGTTGTATGGTGTCAGGCAAGGTGCTGTTCATCTACGCCGTGGGCCGCAGAGGATAACGCAAGAGGCTCAGGGGCGAGAAGATATCTGCCTGGCGCATATACGGCTCCATTTATCAGCCTCTCCTTTTAATGGTATGAGACATGGACCTCCGGCGCTGGCCTGCGTTCACGTGTCACTAAGCCATTATTTGAGCGGCGGTAGATTACAGCCTGAAAATACTGAGCCAGACCTTCAGATAAGGCCATTCGCAAGTGCAATTATCAAATCACTGCGGTGTGCCGGGAATAAGCGCTCTCCAGTCGCTGGAACTCCGTTACAAGATAGTCGCTGGCCGCTTGCGCGCTCAGTGGCCTGGCGAAAAAGTATCCCTGCAGAAAATGGCAGCCTAATGCTCGCAGTTGCTCGATTTGCTCTACGGTTTCAACGCCTTCGGCGACGATTTCCAGGCCTAGGTTTATTGCCAGGCCAATTGCGGTGGCGCAAATCTCCAGATCCTTGCCGCCGTTGCCTATATCGCGGACAAAGCTGCGATCAAGCTTGAAAGCGTGCACCGGCAAGACTCGCAGGTAGCCCAGTGAAGAATAGCCGGTACCGAAGTCATCGATCGACAACCTCACCCCCAGTCGGCGCAGATCACGAAGCCGCTCGATAGAGCGCTCGGGGTCCTGCATGAGCACCGACTCGGTGATTTCGAGTTCCAGATGATGACCTTGAAGATTGCTCCGCTGCAGGGCGTTGGTGACCGTTGCTTCGAGGTCGGTGACCAACAACTGCTGTACTGACAGGTTGACCGCCACTTTGAGGTCAGCAAACCCCATGGCATGCCAGCGGGCCAGTTGTTCACAGGCGGTATCGATCACCCAGGCGCCCATGTCGGCGATGATGCCCATTGACTCTGCAATTTGAATAAAGCGATCCGGCATGACCAGACCATATTCAGGATGCTGCCAGCGGATAAGTGCTTCGAGGCATACCGTGCGGCCGTCTGACGCGAGCACTTGCGGTTGGTAGCAGAGGAAAAACTGTCCTTTTTCCAGGGCCAGACCAAGCGCTGCCTCGAAGTCGACCCGTTCCTGAATATTTTCTTTGAGCGCTGGATGATAAACCCGCAGATTGCCGGGGCCGAAACTCTTGGCTTCATGCAGCGCTAGTTCCGCCGCGCCGAGGATGTCTTCCGGCTGGCTGGCATCTTCGGGGAACACCGCGACACCGGCGCTGGAGGTGATTTTCAATGGGCTGCCCGCGACATCGAAGGACGACGCCAGCGCTTTGGACAGCTTCTCTTGCAGTCGGGTAATACCCTGGTCGTTCTTGACGCCGCTTGCGCCCACCAACAATTGGCCGGTGCCAACACGCGCAATGAGATCACTGTCGCGAGTCGTGAGCTGAAGGCGTTGTGCGATTTTGATCAGCAACTGGTCGCCCGCTTTGTGGCCGCGTGTGCCGTTGACGATCGCAAGTTGGTCAAGCTCCAGCAGAAACACCACCAGCCTGGTTTGATTCTTTTTATTAGTTGCTATCAGACTTTGCAGCCGGACCAATGCTCCGGAACGATTGGGTAGTTCAGTCAGTGGATCGTTGTGAAGTGCATGTTCGAAGCGCTCGCTGGCGATTCTGTGACTGTTGATCTCTTGCTCAAGCGCCTGATCAATACGTGCTTTTTCCCGCCTGCTTCTGGATATCCTTGCCTTGACCATGACCGAAAACCAGACAGCCAGAAACAGGAAGCCAAAGCCACCGAGGTAGGGCACTTTGATTACGCCTGCATCGGCCAGAGTAGTCAGGATGGTGGCAGTCAGTAACAGGACAACGGAGGTCCAGATCACAATATTCGAGAGTAATCCGGCCTGTTTGCGGATTCTCAGCGAAAACAGCGTGACCCAGCCCAGCAGCGTGAAGTTCAGCACGCGCATGATCTGATAAATAAAGGTTGGCTCGCCGGAAATGATGTAGAGCTGTTCTCCCCAGGCAAACGCGCTCGGGCTATCGGAGTGCAAGCTGTTGAAGCGATAGCCCAGCGGTGTCGCAGCGTTGAAGATGATCGCAAAGAGCGCCACGCCGGCGACCAGGTAAGAGGCTTTATACGCCTTGGGCCGGTTTTCCAATGCCGCTATCAGGTAACTGCTGAGCGGAACTAAAAGCAGCGAAAAAAAGTTCACCCATTTATGAGCGAACAGCGCCGCCTGAACGGTCTGCGCCGAGTACTGCAGGGCATTGAATATCTGGAACAGGGTGAACACCAGGCAGATGGCCGAAAACATCCAGCAGGCCCGTGTGTATCCGCTGTTGCGGGCCAGCAAGGCGGCATTGAACGCGCCCATGACCAATATTCCCGTGGAGATGAAATACAGAGCCAGGATGGGTGCGATCATTTCGTCCTCTAAATGGGATCGGCGCACCAGCAACAGCAAGGTCGGGAAGGGCTGCTGGATGGGATCCGGGCAATACTATAGCATCATATAGCCACTATTTGGGTTGCCTTGATCCTGGTGTTGTAAACGTGGCGCTCCACTTTGCTTGCGATTCGGTCTGTGAGTCGTTGAATGTATTGCCTGTACTGACCCTATCGCGAGCAAGCTCACTCCTGCAGTTCCCGCGTCTGCTGCACCAAGTGCTTTGCCATGGACGGCGGGCCATCTCCTGCAGTAACGGTATCTTCATTCAGCTCGTTGCATTTTCTAATCAAAGCTTCCCCGGCTTTGCGTGCTTTTGCAGGTAGCTCAATAACGTTTGCGCTTCTGGCGGGATATTGTGCTCATCGAAAGACACGCAGATCGCATTGGTGTCATCTTCAATGGTGATCTCGTACTGCTTATGGTCCCGAGTCTGTTCGGACAGGAAGTTACCGGACTGGATAAATCCGCTGTCGCGCACCAGGCGCTTTACCTGGTCTGCTTCAGGTGGTTCCAGGTCAGCCGTGTTCACTTCGCAGCTTTTAATTGCCCCGATAAATCCGCCGGATTGCACGTAACACACTCTCATGATGACGCTCCTCACTAGACTCAAACGGTAATACCGACCTTCTTCCAGGCAGCTTTGACAGCTTTTCTTGCAGCGCTGCCGTATTGCTTGCCGCCTGCGACTTGTACGCTGATTTTGGCGCAATCGATGAACTGGCTTGTGCTGTGTAGTTGCAGAAGCGTTTCGTACCAGATCCTGCCCGCTACGTCCCAGGCATTACCGCCCAGCGCTTTGGCGCTCAACACGAAGGCCCGATTGGCGATGCCGGAATTGATGTGTACGCCACCGTTATCCTTGGGGCCGGTGTACAGGTCGGCCATGGTGGCGGGTTGAGGGTCGTCGCCCAGGTCCGGGTCGTTCACATAAGCCGTGCCGGGGTTTTCCATGTCGCGAATACCGCGGCGGGTCGGGGCCGGGACCAACAGTTCTTTGCCAATCACCCAGCTTGATTCAGCGGCGCTAGTGCCTTCTTTCCACTGGCGAACCAGAATCCCGAACACGTCGGCAAAGTGCTCGTTAAGCGCGCCGGATTGTCCTTGGTAGCTGAGGTTGCTGGTGAAAGACTGTACGCCATGGGTCAACTCATGGCCGATGACTTCCAGACTGCCGGTAAAACGTTCGAACACTTCACCGTCGCCATCACCATAGGCCATCTGCTGGCCATTCCAGAACGCGTTGTTCATGGGCACAAAGCCGCCCTGAAAATCCACTTCCGCGACGTGGACGCTGGAAATCAATGTCATGCCGTTGTCGTCCAGCGAATTGCGACCAAACAGTTGTTCGTAGAAGTCGTAGACATCGCCCGAGCCATTGAAGGCTTCATCCACAGCAGCGTCAGTGGTATCCGGCTGGCCTTCAGCGCGGGCCAGACTGCCGGGCAGGCTGTTGGTACCTTTGGCGTCGTACGTCAGCCGGTTTTTTTTGCCGTTGGGTGACTTGCTTGCCAGCAGGGTCGGCATCGCCTGTGCTGAAGTGCGAAATGCAACAAACGCCGAGCCGCTGGCCAGGTTGGTGATGGCCAATGCTCTGACCCGGGCGTGAGGCGATTGAGCGAGATGCTCAAGAATGTAAGGGGGAATGATGCAATGCAGCGGGTTTCGATGGCACATACGCGAATCTCCCTGGGCATTGTTGCTGAACCGTTATGGGCTGGTTTCAGGCTGTACAGGTTTTAGGCAGCATAGCTGCCAATGCCATTCCTACCATTCACCCGGATATCTTTTAACAACGTCTGGCGTGCGGAGCTGTCCAAACAGTTCACCCATTCAATGGACAATATCCAAATGAATAGGTCGCAGAGAACGTTTTCGGACATCTATCGTGAACAGGTGATAGAAATCCAGGTGATACGTGCGCCGGGCATCGGAGAACTGGTTGAGTTTGTGGCGCATGTAAAAGTGACAATTCCGGGCCGTACAGTTGTTCCAATCGTTAGAATTTGTAACTGGGGCTATCAGTCAGTCGATGAGGCGCGCCACGCGGGTGCGGCCGTTGGGCGTGATCTGGTCAATTGTTTAATGTCTGAGAGCGACGAAGTGTCGCCAGCCCGAATGGACCGCTGTCGATGACAGCAGTGCTAAACTTGCGCCCACTTTTGAAAGGAGCAAGCAGACGTGCGCAATTTGGCAATGATGATGGCGGTGCTGGCACTGGCTGGATGTGATGTCGACAAGTCGACTCCGCCAGCCCCCAAGGTGCAGGCGGCAACCGCTGTGCAGGCTCCGCAGGCTGCCCCGCAATGGGAAATTCAGATCAATGCCAATGAGGCACTCAGCGATATCAGTGCCTGGCTGCTTGAGCGTAGCTATCCGCCTTATCTGGTGACGATTGACGGTAAGCAGCAATTATTGATCGGGCCGTACACGAGCCAGGAGCAGGCAGAAAAGATTCGCACTGAACTGCTGGCCAAAATCGCAAAATCCCACCGTAAAGCAGCGCCGGTCGTCATTCAGCGGGCACCTTGATAGCGGTTAGCCGGCCTTTGTCGAGAATGCAGCAAGACACTTGATCATCGCTGTGACACCCTCGGTTCACGCGCTTCGAATCATTCGAGGCGTGAACCGGGAAGCGCTGTTATGGACGAAATTCAAAGATTGGGCGAGCTACTCACCGCCAATCAACGCCATGAAGAACATAAACACCAGCAATTCCACACCGGCCTTGGGCAATGGCAGGCAAGCATTCTCAAACTCTACGAACAGATCGAAATCTGGCTCAAGCCATTAACGGCTAGTGGTCAGATTGCAGTGGAGTACGAGCCGCATCTTGCGCAGAGCAAGGGTTATCCGGACGAAAACTCTCCCTTTCGCACTCAACGTATGACGCTGACCATTGCGGGGCGGCAGGTTGCCTTGATTCCCGATGCGATGGGCCCTAAAGGATCGGTGTCGATTTCGGCGACAGGCCTTAGCCTGCATGCTCAGGAACAGGTGTCACTGAGTTGTGTCGACGCTACACAAGGTGTGCAGTGGATGGAGAAGAAGCGCATCGGCGTGAAAGAGTCCGAGGCGGTGCCATTTACGGCAGATCATTTTGCCAGGCAATTACAAGCGTTGGTGCCGGGGAGTCCGGTCTAAAACCAGCGTCGCTGGCAAAGCTGCTCCCCCCATGAATGCAATCTTGTGGGGGAGCGGTACCTGCCAGCGACAGGTTCAACACATTTCAAGGCTTGACCGTTAGTGGTCCAGGCTTAGTCGCGACGACCCAGCAACAAACCCACCACCAGACCAAAGCCTGCGGAAATGGCTACGGTCTGCCATGGGTGGCCACCGATATAGGTTTCAGTCGCTTCAACCACTGGCTTGGTACGCTCGCGTACGCTGGCTACGGATTCGGCCGCCTGTTTTAGCTTCAGGCTCAGTTGCGCGCGTAGGGTTTCGGCGTCTTCGCCGACCAGTGCGGCACTGTCCTTGAGCAGCTTGTCGGACTCTTCGATCAGGGCCTGCAGTTCGCTGAAAGCTTGGTCCTTGATCTGTTCTGCAGTGTTTTGAGCGGCAGTTTTACGAGCCATGATGTTTTCCTTTCGTTGATGATGGCAGTGAGCAATGGAGTCTTGCGGCTGACGAAAAGTTGCAGAAGTCTGTGCGACGCACGTCATTTTGCTTGTGGAATTTGCCGGAAATATACCCATACGGGTGTAAGATGCTTCCGGTTTTTAGTCACAGGTGACCGTTATGAGTTTCAATCTGGCCAACCGGCCGCTCCCGGAGCGTGCTGCGCTCGAAGACGAGAAATCCCGCCTCTTTGATCTATGGCAGAGCAATCTGGGCAAGGCCAAAGGCGACGCTGCCCGGCTATTCGGGGAACGCGCCAAGCGCAAGGGCAAATGGTCCGAATGGGTCCGCTCCGAGCTTGATGCCATGAGCCCGCCTGAGTACGCCAACATGGTCCGCA
The DNA here is from genome assembly GCF_040224095.2 of Pseudomonas caspiana. Taxonomy (NCBI): domain Bacteria; kingdom Pseudomonadati; phylum Pseudomonadota; class Gammaproteobacteria; order Pseudomonadales; family Pseudomonadaceae; genus Pseudomonas; species Pseudomonas caspiana. The sequence goes on from NZ_CP167995.1 coordinate 2,893,875, forward strand.
GTGAAGTCAATCGGCTCATGGCAGCCAACAAGTAAGCACGTCTTCGTATTCCTGTTTACTGCTGGGACTTACCAGCTCCCATCGACGGGCTGCGGCAGGTTCAATACTCCGCTGTCTTTGAAGCGCATGGTGCCGAATAACCCACCGGCCAGCTTGCCGCGCAGTGTGTACGGCAGGTTGTCGAGGCTCTGGGTTTGCGTCAGGCCAACGGCCTGGCGCAGGGCGGCGAAGGCTGAAACGCTGACCGGCACCACCAGCACCGTTTCGGAAAACCGTCCGATGGAACCTTGCTGATCACTTACGCCCGACGCCAGCAGCTTGCCGTTTACATCCAGGTCCAGGGCAACGCCGTTGTACTCGATGGCGGTCTCGTTAGGGTTCTGCAGTCGCAACTTGACCGCCAATCGCACTTCCAGCCCCTGGCCTGGCAAAGGCTCAATACCGACGACGTTAATGTTCAGCGGATCGCGGTTGGGCAGCAGTGCACAGGCACTCAGGGTCAACAGCAACAGGCTGACCAACAACATACGAGTCGGGCGTAAGGGCATCGGTGTTTTCCTTGCATTCGTGACAGGACCTGCACTCCGTGTCAGACCCCACGCATGCGCAGAGATTCGTTTTCAGCTGGCGCTGGCTTATGCTGCGGGACCTGCATGTCGACGAGTCGCAGATGCCTCATTACCAAAAAACAGCGCCACCGGTTGCAGCATTGACTGCAAAGCACACCATCTCCGTCGAAATGGTGCGCGAAGCATTGCTGCAAAGCGGCCTGTCCGTGCGCAGCCGGCAAATGCTTTTGACCCAGGCCGGCATCGCTCCTGATGTGCTCGCTGACTGCGATGCCCGAGTGTCGGTCAGCGCCTACGCGGCTTTGTGGCGGACGCTGGAGCAGGGCAGCGACGACTTGTTCTTTGGCATGGATCCTCGTCCGCTGCGCCAGGGCAGCCTGGCGTTTCTTTGCCGTTCGGCCATCGCTCAACCGACACTGACCGCTGGGCTTGAGTCAGCGCTGGATTTTCTCGGATTGATGCTCAAGCATTTCGATTCGAAGCTAATTCGTCAGCAAAGCGTGGCCGAGATCGTCATTGGTCAGGAGGGCGATCCGGTATCCCGGGCATTCGCAGACTTCACGTTCTGGATGATTGTGCACGGCGTCGCCTGCTGGCTGTGCGGGCGGCGGGTGCCCATTCTGGGCATTGAACTGCGTTGCGCGCAGCCGGACTACATTGATGACTACAAAGTGATGTTCTCCGAAAACCTGCGTTTCCAGCGGCCGCGCTCAAGAATGATCTTTGCGGCGGATTGCCTTGATTTACCTATCCGGCGCAGCGTCGACGAACTTCAAGCATTTCTCGCAGCGCTCCCCGGCAATCTACTGGTCAAGTACCGTGACCCGCAGAGTCTGGCCAGCCGAGTCCGTCAGCACTTGCGCAGCCTTCCCGCCGAGCAATGGCCGACCAGTGCCGAGCTGGCTGCCAGCTTGTTCATGTCGAACTCGACCTTACGCCGTCGGTTGGCTGAAGAGGCGCAGAGCTATCAGGCACTGAAAGATTCGGTGCGCAAGGATCTGGCCATCGGCTGGTTGACCGACGAACAGCTGGATTTTGCCACTATTGCCAGTCGCTTGGGCTTTGCTGACGCCAGTTCATTCCAGAAAGCCTTTCGCAAATGGTCGGGGAGTAATCCTGGCCATTACCGGGACGTCGTTTTGGGCAGTACGAGTCAAAACCGGTCATCCACACTGAGCACTTTGGCCATTGCCTGATCGGAAGTGCAGCGCGACTATTTCGGTAACAAAAACAAAATGCCGAATAGAGGTCACTCATGGATATTCGCGACAAAGTGTTCCTGGTCAGTGGTGGTGCATCCGGGCTGGGCGCCGCCACTGCACAGATGCTGGTCAATGCCGGGGCCAGAGTGGTGCTAGCCGACCTCAATGCCGAGGCCTTGGCCACTCAGACGGACAAGATGGGTGCACATGTCCGGGCCGTTGTCACCGATGTCAGCCAGGAGGCGTCCGCGCAGGCTGCCGTGCAAGCCTGTATCGAGGCGTTCGGTGCACTGCATGGACTGGTCAATTGCGCCGGTATCGTGGGTGCGCAGAAAATCCTTGGTAAAGAAGGTCCTCACGATCTGTCCGGTTTTCGTCGGGTGATCGACGTCAACCTCATAGGCACTTTCAACCTCTTGCGACTCGCGAGTGAAGCCATGTCTCGCGATACCGCAGATGAGGGCGGCGAACGTGGCGTAATCATCAACACCGCCTCGGTGGCGGCTTACGACGGCCAGATCGGCCAGGCCGCTTACGCCGCCTCCAAAGGCGCAATAGTCAGCATGACCCTGCCCGCAGCTCGAGAGCTCGCGCGTTTTGGCATCCGCGTCATGACCATCGCCCCCGGTATTTTCGAAACACCGATGATGGCGGGCATGACACCTCAGGTGCGCGAGTCCCTGGCCGCAGGCGTACCGTTCCCGCAACGGCTGGGTAAACCGGACGAGTACGCCGCGTTGGTCCGGCACATCATCGAAAATCCTATGCTCAATGGTGAAGTGATTCGTCTGGATGGTGCCTTGCGTATGGCGGCGCGATAGCCGACGCAGCTGTCTGTAGGGCTGCCGACAGCTGCGACTGCCCGTAATCCATACTTATGACTGATAAATCAATTGGTTAGGCGTCTTTTGAAAGGTAATTAATCATGACTTCAGAACGCTCATCATTGAACGAAGACCCTGTAGTGATCGTCAGTGCCATGCGCACGCCCATGGGCGGTTTTCAGGGCGACTTGCAGAGCCTGACGGCGCCTCAGCTGGGTGCCGCAGCGATTCGCGCTGCCGTGGCCCGTGCAGGTATATCGCCCGAGGAGGTCGAGCAAGTATTGTTTGGTTGCGTGTTGCCCGCCGGGCTGGGTCAGGCCCCTGCGAGGCAAGCGGCATTGGGTGCAGGGCTGTCCAAATCAACGCTATGCACGACGCTGAACAAGATGTGCGGATCAGGCATGCAGGCGGTGATGCTGGCCCATGACCAGTTGCTGGCCGGTACCGCCCGAGTGGTGGTGGCGGGCGGAATGGAAAGTATGTCCAACGCGCCGTATTTATTGGACCGGGCACGCAGCGGCTATCGCATGGGGCACGGCAGAGTGCTCGATCATATGTTTCTCGACGGCCTTGAGGATGCTTACGAGCCAGGTCGGTTGATGGGGACTTACGCCGAACAATGCGCGCATAGCCACGGTTTTACCCGGGAAATGCAGGATGCATTTGCGCTGGCATCACTCAGCCGAGCACAGGATGCGATCAACAATGGCTGGTTCGCGGATGAAATAATCCCGCTGGACGTCGCCGTGGGTAAGGAACGACGGCTGGTCAGTCACGATGAGCAGCCACCAAAGGCCCGGCCGGATAAGATCCCGACACTTAAACCTGCTTTTCGCGAGGGCGGAACTGTGACCGCGGCCAATTCCAGCTCCATTTCCGACGGGGCTGTCGCGTTGCTCTTGATGCGTCGTTCTGCAGCTGCACTGCAAGGCCTCAAGCCCTTGGCAGTGATCCACGGCCATAGCGCTTTTGCTGATGAGCCGGGACTGTTTCCCGTGGCGCCCATCGGGGCGATCACCAACCTCATGAAGCGCACTGGATGGACGCTGGAGCAGGTTGACCTGTTCGAAATCAATGAGGCCTTCGCCGTCGTAACGCTGGCGGCCATGAGCCAACTGAATCTGCCGCATCACAAGGTCAATGTGCATGGCGGCGCCTGTGCCCTCGGGCATCCCATTGGCGCTTCGGGTGCCCGTATTCTTGTGACGTTGCTGGGTGCCTTGCGCCGACAAGGGCTGCGGCGAGGCGTTGCCGCCATTTGCATTGGTGGCGGCGAAGCAACCGCTATGGCATTGGAACTAGTCGATTAAAAGCAATGAGTCATGATTCAAAGTTAATGTAGATTATAGAATAAATGACTGGATAGAAGGGCGGAAAATCAATGACTTACGAATGTATCCTGATAGAGATTCGAGGAAGGGTGGGGCTTGTTACGCTTAACCGTCCGCAGGCCTTGAATGCGCTCAACGCGCAATTGATCAGCGAGCTGAACCACGCTCTGGATGATCTGGACGCTAATCGTAACATCGGTTGTATTGTGCTGACCGGTTCCAGCAAAGCCTTTGCCGCAGGCGCAGATATCAAGGAAATGGCTGAACTGAAGTATCCGCAAATTTATCTGGACGATCTGTTCAGCGACAGTGATCGCGTTGCTTCCCGACGTACGCCAGTGATCGCTGCCGTTGCCGGATTTGCGTTGGGTGGCGGCTGCGAACTGGCCTTGATGTGCGACTTCATCCTGGCGGCGGATAACGCCCGGTTCGGCCAGCCTGAAATCAAGCTCGGTGTCTTGCCGGGTATGGGCGGCACCCAGCGTTTGACTCATGCGGTAGGCAAGGCCAAGGCCATGGAAATGTGCCTGACCGGCCGCTTGATTGACGCTCAGGAAGCCGAGCGCGCCGGGCTGGTGGCGCGCGTATTGCCGCTCGACGAGTTGCTGGGTGAGGCGTTGAAAGTCGCCGCGTCCATTGCGGAAAAATCGCTACCCGTGGCGATGATGGTCAAAGAAAGCGTCAATCGGGCGTTCGAGGTCAGTCTTGCCGAAGGTATCCGCTTCGAACGCCGGGTGTTTCATGCTGCTTTCGCGACCGAAGACCAGAAAGAAGGCATGGCTGCCTTCATTGAGAAGCGCGAGCCCCGTTTCAAGGGGCGATAAATGCGTCAGCGATGCTGACGGAATGCTTGATGCAACCGTTTCGGCCAGTTCTGTTCAAACCAGGTCTGCAGCTTGATGCATTGCCCCGGGTGGACCAGACAAAGGTCATCCGGGCTCTTGCGGTAAGCATCTGCCAGCTCACGTAACTGTTGAGGGCCAAGTCCGCAATAACCGTGTTTGTCGGTCTTGCCTTCGAACAGGAAATGCTCGGGTTGCAGCCTGGCGAGGAATTGCAGCCCCGCGTCGCGCATCCGCACGATGTACCACAAGCAATGGGCCAATGGCGCACCGCGCAGGCCTGGCTGTTCGGTCAGGCGCAAATCGGCATCAAGAAAAGTCAGCGCAGCATGTTGCCTGTGAGCGTCCATTGTCATGGAACGGTCTTTGGCGACCAGTAAAGGCGGTGCGCCCGTCATGCTGATGCGTGTGGCAGTCAGTCTGAATCTGGCATCTACCGTGGCGAGTTGCAGTTCCCGCCCGGCACTCAGGTGCAGGGTTTGCGGCAGGTCCAGATGAACCTGTTCAGCGCTCGGCAAGCTGTCCATAGGTTGACTGGGCGAAGATGCGCCATGCTCGTCAGGCACGCCAAGAATAATCGGTCGCTGCGGGTCGCTCTCAAAGTGCCCCACATTTAACGTCGCGCCAATGCGCAGCGCCTTCAGCTGCGGCAAAGAAATACACGCATGCGCGTACAACTCAGCGCTGGCCTCGGCAGAGTCGGGGTCCAAGCCAATGGGTAGCCGTCCGTCCAGTCGCTGATCTTTTGTCTGCTTGCACTGCCTCAGCAAGGTTGCGGTTTGAACACCGGCTGCAGGTTTACGATGCTTCAACGCTGGCCGGAAAGGCATCTCCCAAGGCAGCACGCGGAAGCTGTTGCTATAGCCATCGCGATGATACTCTGCGTTGAAGTCCTTCAGCTCCGGTTCCGAGCGTGCCGCCAGGGACTTGATAACCTCGATAATCTGCGCAGCATCTTCTGTCGCGCGGCTTGGCAAGAGTTGAGGTTGACTGGCGAAATGAGTGACCTCAACCATTAGCCATTGGTCGTTGAACCGGGCTTCGGGATGGGCCTGTACCTGAATGATCTGACCTGGTGTCATCGGCAAGTCGGTGCTCAGGCCGAGGATTGTGCGCCGCTCGCAGCGTTGACGCTCCAGGACACGGGCGCCAATTTGCCGCTCATGGGCCTGGCGCTCGGTGGGCAGACGCGAAAGCACGCTGGCCTCGAGGCGCTGATTGCTCGCGTCCCGCTCGTTAACGCGGGCGAGTTTCGGGGTGGGCAGAGCCCGGTGATGGTGTGAGAAGACGTTATGGTCAGGGGTGACTGGCTGCAGCGCCCATTGTTCGGCAAGGTACGAGATGGCTGGAGCGTGTACTGCTTGCAATACGGGAGGCTTGAATTGGGCCGCAACTGATCGATGAGGGAAGCAGGCAGGGTCGTCGGCGAAGATCATCAGATGACAGAAATGCTGATGTTCAAAGCGCAAATGAATGCCTTCCTCTTCACACAACCGTAACAGCAGCTCCAGATCGGTCTCATCGTGCTGTACGCACACTTCTCGCGGCGGATAGATGCCCATCAGTTGCTCAAAGCGCCAAGTGGCCTTGTCAATGCGGTGCTCCTCAAGAAGCCGGGTAATGATGTGTGGCACGCTCAGTTCCCGGAACACCCTGCGCTGACGACGCTGTTCCAGATCAAGCAAAGCAGGGCCAAGCGTGACGCGGTACAGGCTCGTCTTGATCCCCGCATGCAACTGGACAGCGCTGCTTATCTTGCCGTGCACCCCTTGATCCGGGCCAAGCGCCAGATAGGCTGCTGTTTGCTCAAGCGCCTTCAATTGCAGATTCGGATCGGTACTGAGCACATCAATAACGAAACGATAGGGAGCATTCAAAGCTTCCCGCCCGCTGACGGTGATAACGGGAAGATTGGTCTTGTGATCGCCAATCGCCAGAGTGATCGGCATACGTTGGCCTTCGGACATCCACATCGCTCCCACCTTGATTTGAGGGGGCAGAGGGTACGAAATGCCACGGGCCATAGGCATCGCTTCAGCATTTTTCAGAAAGGGACTACAGGTTAAAGAGGAATGTCGCTAGTTGCTTTGCAGTGCACTAACCCCGGTGAGAGATGACCTCGATGTGCAATCGGGCGACAGCAGGGGTTTCATCTGGCGTCATCGGGTATAAAATGCGCGGCGTCGAGCATCGATCGCGACGCATCGGTTACCTCATTTTCAACGTTTTGCCGTGGTTTGCAGTCATTCCGTTTACCGGTACTGGCGCATCGGGCAAGACGCAATCGGATCAAGAGAGCAAGCATGGGCGCACAGTGGAAGGTCAAGCATAAAGAAGCAGCATCCAATGCCAAGGGACGTATCTTCGGCAAGCTGTCCAAGGAAATCATGATTGCAGCGCGCGCCGGAGCAGACCCGGACATGAATCCGCGCCTGCGATTGGTGGTAGAGCAGGCAAAGAAAGCCTCCATGCCGCGGGAAACCCTGGAGCGTGCAATCAAGAAAGGTGCAGGCCTGCTGGGCGAAAACGTTACCTTCGAACGCCTTACCTACGAGGGCTTTGCGCCACATCGTGTGCCGGTGATCGTTGAGTGCCTGACCGACAATATCAACCGCACGGTCTCTGAAATCCGCGTGTTGTTCCGCAAGGGCCAGTTGGGCGCAGCAGGTTCGGTGTCCTGGGACTTCAACTATCAGGGCATGATCGAAGCGATGCCGATCAACCCGGATGCTGATCCTGACGAAGCGGCTATCGAGGCAGGCGCTCAGGATTGTGAGCCGGGCGAAGAGGGCGCAACCCTGTTTCTGACCGAGCCTACCGACATGGATGCAGTCTGCAAAAAGCTTCCGGAGTTCGGTTTTACCGTGCAGTCAGCTCAGTTGGGCTACCGCCCGAAAAGCACCGTTGATGGCCTCAACGATGAGCAAATGGCCGAAGTTGAAGCGTTCCTGGCTGCCATCGATAACAACGACGACGTGCAGAACGTTTATGTAGGTCTGGCGGGGTAAGCAAACTCGCGTAAACGCTTTCTCTGTGGGGGCTCGTGCTCCCCTGCAGAGCGAGCACTTATTGCAAGGCTTGACCCAGTCTCTGCTCTATCTCCTGCAACGTCGGTCGCTGACTGACCGTTGGCTGAACACAGCTAGTCTGCAATGCCCACAAGGCATCCTCTACAGGCTCGGAACAGCGTTCGAGCAACTCACCCAGCAAAATCCCGAACGCCCGCGCTTCTATGCGTTGCAGGGCATGGCTCTGTGCCGGCGTGGAATAAAACGACGCCGCGCCGAAATCTCCCAGTAAGCAATCGCCGTCGTCGTGCCAGAGAATGTTATGGCCGTACAGGTCGCCGTGAGTCATACCGTTTCGATGCAGGTGCGCAGTGACTGACGCGATGCCGTTCGCCAGTCGCAATGTAGTGTCTCTGGTCAGATGCAAACCCGTTGGGTAAACGTCTCTGGAGCAGGAGTCCAGACTCGGTGGACCTGCCAGATTGACGAAGTTCGGTTCAATCAGTTGCATGACCAATCCCGCGGATGATTGAGGATGATCGAATATCTGGCCTTCAACCTTGATGAGATTCTGGTGAGTCCCCGCAGCGATGCATGCGGCCATTTCGTTGAGCGGCGAGCCGTCGCTGGTCACAGTGCCTTTGTATAGTTTGACGGCGACAGTTCTGGCCGCCTGCTGTGGCGGTTGCCACACGGCTTGCTGGATCACCCCGGAAGCGCCTTCGCCCAGTTGCTGTTGAATACTCAGCTCGGCCCACGGGATTTGCCGGACAGGCTTTGACTCAAGCGCGGCGCAGAGCGGATTACCGGCAAAGGCCAGCCACGCCAGCGAGGGGAGTTGCAGCAGCCAGTCCGGCAGTTCGGTCAGCTGGTTGGCCGCGATGCGCAGAAGCTCAAGCTGATGACACTGGGCAAGACTCGCGGGGAGGCTGGTCAGGCGATTACCGGCCAGCATCAATTTTTGTAGCGACCGGCACTCGCCCAGCGCTTGCGGCAATTGCTCTATCTGGTTATCGGTCAGGATCAGCCAGCGCAGCCGAGGCGGCAGTGCCGCGGCCGCGACGTGCGAGATCTGGTTAGCCTTGAACCCGACGATCTGCAAACTCTCACAACGACCTATCGCGGCAGGCAGCTCAGTAAAAGGATTGTCGGAACAGAACAGCACCTTCAAGCGTGATAACCGATACAGGTCATCGGGCAAGCTGGTCAGAGCGTTACCACTTAGATTGAGGACTTCCAGCGAATCAGCCAGGTCGAAGATTTCCACTGGAAACTCGCTCAGCCCGCAAGACAGGTCCAAACGTTTGATACCGGCCAGTTTGCCAGTGCGCAGGTCCGCGAGTGTATGCATGGATTAGCGAAGACCCGTAGTGTCAGCAGGGAGGCTGAGGCAACGCTCGACCCACACATGAACGCGCTCAAGGCTGGGCGGCGCTTCTGCGTACAAGATGCGATAGATCATGGGGGCAACCACCATATCGATCAGCTCGTTGGCATCGGGGGCGGCCTCGCCACGGGCAAGAGCCCGGTCGATGATGATCTGCAACTGATCACGGGTGATGCCCGCACATTTGCCTGAGCACGTCGCCGCACTGCTGGCCACGACATCGCGCATCATCTCCCGGCCTGGCGCGGAATTCATTTCATCGAGATACATCTCGGTCCACGTGCGCAGATCGTCACGCAGGTTGCCGCAATCAATGGGTTCGTCCGGTCGCAGGCGCTCCACGGCAGCATCAGCCAGCAACGTGGTCAGGTCGCCCCAACGGCGATAGATCGTGGATGGCGTGACGCCTGCACGTGCTGCAATCATCGGGACGCTCAAGGCGGCACGGTCGTGTTCGCCGAGCAAGTCACGCACCGCGCTGTGAATTGATTCTTGCACGCGGGCGCTGCGACCGCCGGTGCGTATTCCTTCTTTTATAGCCATGAGGCGGACCTTAACACAAAGTATTTGCTTTAAGCTGCGTCAGCTCGCACAATCCGGAAACGCTAAACCTTAGCTTTAATGATGTGCCTGATCGGAGAGTGTACCCATGTCCCGTCCTTTGCAGAACCCTGACCGGGGAAACAGCGCGTTGGGGTTCCTGGCATTCACGACGCTGTGTTTTTTCGCAGCGTCCAGTGCGCCGACGCCGCTCTACCATTTGTATCAGCAGGGCTGGGGCTTTTCTGCAGCGATGCTGACGCTGATTTTTGCGGTGTATGCGTTTACGTTGCTGGTAGCGTTACTGATGGTTGGATCGCTGTCCGATTATCTGGGCAGACGTCCTGTGATCTTTGCGGCGTTGCTGTTGGAGAGTGTCTCCATGCTGCTGTTCATTTTTGCCGTTGATGTCGGTTGGTTACTGGCGGCAAGAATGATTCAAGGACTGGCAACCGGCATGGCGGGCAGTGCCTTGGGCGCGGCCTTGCTGGACAACGACGAAGCAAAGGGGCCTTTGATCAACAGTGTCGCTCCCATGTTCGGCATGGCCCTTGGCGCGCTGGGCACTGGACTTTTGGTAGAGCTTGCGCCGCTGCCGAAGTTGCTGACGTACTGCCTGTTGCTGACAGCGTTTGTCGGGCAAGCGATCTATGTCTGGTTCATTCCGGAAACGGTCAGCACCCAGCCGGGCGCCTGGAGCTCTCTTAAGCCTTCTTTGCATGTCCCTGTTCAGGCCAGGCGCACATTATGGCTGGTGTTGCCGGTGGATATCGCCGCCTGGTCGTTGGGCGGTTTCTTTCTGTCGCTTTCGCCGTCGCTGCTGGCCGCTGCCACGGGGACCACTTCTGCGATCAATGGCGGACTGGCTGTCGCCACGTTAACTATCAGCGGCGCGCTGGGGATTTTCACCTTAAGGTCGCGGCCTGCGGTGCAAGGGCTTTGGGTCGGTGCCAGTTGCTTGCCAGTCGGTGTTGCGGTGATTCTTACGGCGGTCAATGCTGGCTGGCTGTGGCTGTTCTTCGTCGGTTCGGTCATAGCGGGTGTTGGCTTCGGTTCAGGCTTTTTAGGCGCATTACGGTTGTTGCTGCCGTTGGCTCACGCCCATGAGCGCGCGGGTCTGATGTCCGCTTTCTATGTGCTCAGCTATCTGGCGTTCTGCATCCCGGCGTTGATTGCCGGTCTGAGCGCCCACAGCTTCGGGCTGATCGCGACGACCAATGCCTACGGTGGAGTGGTGATTGTGCTGGCGCTACTGGCGCTGTCCGGGTTAATCGTCAAGCATGTGGCGGGAAAGGCCGCGGTGAGCTCTGTTTGACGCTGATCAGGATCTGACACTGGTCGATCGCATAACCCGTTGGAGGGAGGCTTGCCCGCGAAGAACGATGGCGCAGTTTTATTGCCCCACCGCATTGACTGATTCGCGGGCAAGCCTCGCTCCAACAGCAATTTCCTTTCAATCCGAAGCTATTAGTCAAATAGCCCCGGGCAGCGCCTTGCGGGCCAGTTGCGCGGCCGGGTCTTTGGTCGGGGTGACCATGGCATAGTTGTACCCGGAACCAGACCAGTAGTCGGCCTGCAGATCACCGTCCAATCGGGTTCCGCGCGGCAGCATGTGATTCTTTGCTCCAGGCGGGCGGATATAGAAACTCAGGGTGCGGCCTTCCGGGTCCTTGTACACCACCAATGCCGCAGCGCCTTGTTCGGTGGTGGTCATACGCCCGCTGACTGGTTTGAAGCCCGCAGCCTCAAGATTGGGCAGGCGGTTTGCCTGGGCGAAGTGACGGTCTAGCCAGCTCTGTGCGTCGCTGGTCTTTTCAGCGCTCCAGTCGCTGGCCATGTTGTCGTTCACGGCGAACATCCGGTAGGCCTGCAAGGCATCAGCCATGGGCGGCATGCTGCTGGCAAGGGTCAACTCTCGTGCTTGCCAGCCGCTGAACCCGCCAACACCTACGGCGAGCATTAACATGGCTGCCGTCGCCAGATGACGATATCGATTACGGCGCTGGCGCTGGCGGATAAACGCGGGGTCCAGTTCGGGGTTCGGCTCACGCTGCAAATCGCCGCTTAGCGCCGCACGCAAGCGTTTTGCGTCCTCTTGCCAGGCCTTGACCTGCAGCGCGACCTGCGGATGGGCCGCCAGCCAGGTTTCCAGGCGCAGGCGGTCGGCCTCGCTCAGTTGATGATCCACGTAAGCGTGCAGGTCGAGTTCGCTGGGGGGCAGGGTGATCATTTCAATATCCGCAGAGAAGGGGTCGTGATTTCGCCATCGCTGAACTGACGAAGGGCCTGACGAGCGCGGGACAAGCGAGACATTACCGTGCCAATGGGCACGTCGAGAATCATAGCGACTTCCTTGTAACTCAAGCCTTCCACTGAGATCCATAGCAGCAGGGCACGCTGCTCGGTGTTCAGGCGTTCAAAAGCACCAAGGGTTGATTGGGCAACCACGGTGCGCTCTACGCTCGGCTGGTAATCTTCCTCACCGCCGCCGGTGAAAAGCTCCAGCATACGGCTGTAACGTCGCGAGCGCCGATGGGCGTCCAGAAACTGGCGATAGAGTATCGAGAACAACCAGGCGCGCAAATCGCCTTCCGGGCGCTTGCCTTTCCAGGCCGACAGGGCTTTCTCCAGGCTGGCCTGAACCAGGTCGTCAGCACTGCTGGCATTGCGGGTGAGCGACAGGGCAAACCGGCGCATTCGCGGAATCAGTTCCCTTAATGGTCCATCGAGTTCGTTCATGGGCTGCTTTCTCTGGTCAGCAACGGTGATCTTCGCAATCGTGAGATCAGCCAGACGATGCTCCCGGCGATATATTCCACCATTTATGCAATTTTTTCCGGCGGATGGAATAAACACTTCCAGGCTTCGTCCTACCGCCCATAAATCGTGATAGCCGATGACCTGGAGTTTCATATGACCGACCGTGATCCTTTACCTGAGAGGCAAAGACCTCCCTTGAGTCTCACCGCAACAGGCCTGCGCCTGGCCGGGATTGGCGTGGTGGTACTTGTTGCCGCCACCGCTTTTGCCTACGTCGGTGGTTACCTCGACCCGCAGCGCCTGACCCCGGACAAGCTGGTCAATACGCTGGAGCACAACAACGGCACCTTCCCCGGATATCGCCGCAATCACCCCAAAGGAGTGTGCGTTGCAGGTTACTTCGACAGTAACGGCGCGGCAGCCGGGCTTTCCCGTGCTGAAGTTTTTTCCGCGACTCGCACGCCGGTGGAAGGCCGGTTTGCCTTGCCAACCGGCAATCCCTACTCGCCGGACAGTGCCGCCCCGATTCGCAGTCTGGCCGTGCGTTTCATCCAAAAAGATGGCCAGCAGTGGCGCACCGGGATGAACGCCATGCCGGTGTTCCCTGTCGGTACGCCACAGGCGTTCTATGAATTACTGCAAGCCACGGCACCGGACCCCAAAACCGGTAAGCCTGACCCGTCAAAACCACCAGCGTTCTTCGGCAGTCATCCGGAAACAGCGCCATTCCTGGCGTGGGTTAAAACCGCCAAGCCTTCGGCCAGCTACGCAACGGTCACTTACAACAGCGTCAACGCGTTCTATCTGATCAATGCCGAGGGTAAACGTCAGGCTGTGCGCTGGAACATGGTGCCTGTCGACGCCGCTGAATCAGCTGCGCCTGCGCCGGATACCAAGGACTACCTCGAACCAGATCTGGGCTCGCGTCTGGCTGCAGGACCGCTACGTTTCAATTTGATCCTGACCCTGGCCAATGCTGATGACCCGGTCAACGACGCCAGCAAACAGTGGCCTGCTGATCGTCGCACGGTGAACGCAGGCACTCTGGTACTGGAAAGCGAACAGCCGCAGTTGAGCGGCGCATGCCGCGACATCAACTACGACCCGTTGGTGCTGCCATCCGGCATCAGTGGATCGGACGATCCGCTGTTGGCAGCGCGTTCGGCTGCTTACGCCACGTCTTACAAACGGCGTACCGCTGAAGTCGAGCAACTCCCCAAAACCGCGCCCGTCCCGGAGAAAAAATCATGACCGCTCCCAACAAGCACTTCTCGCTGATGGCGCGCCTGCTGCATTGGTCGATGGCGTTGATGATCATCGCCATGCTGTTTATCGGCGCGGGCATGGTGGCGTCGGTATCGGCGCGTCATGAATGGTTGCTCAACCTGCACAAACCATTGGGTATCGCGATTCTGGTGCTGGTGATTCTGCGCATCATCGTGCGCCTGTCCAGCCAGACCCCGCCGTTGCCGGCTGACTTGCCGAGCTGGCAGGTGCTGGCGGCAAAACTGTCCCATTACGTGTTGTACGCTTTGATGCTGGCAATGCCACTGATTGGCTGGGCGATGATTTCCGCCGCCGGAGATCCGGTGATGCTCAGTAGTTCGCTGCGTTTGCCGTCGATTGTCGCTGCTGACGCAGGAACCTTCGCGCTGTTACGTCAGGCCCATACATGGCTGGCATACACGCTGTTCCTGACCGTGCTGATGCACATCGCTGCGGCGCTGTTTCATGCGTGGGTACGGCGTGATGAGGTGTTGGGGAGCATGTTGCGGGGGCGAGGGTAACCGCGTCGCACCATTGCATTCATGTACCAGAGGCACCGATGTCTATGCCACCGTGCTGCCTCGCGGCATAAAGTGAAACCTGTAGGAGCGCACGAGCAGCGCGAGGCCGCGATAGCGGTGTTCCAGAAAAATCGCCATCGCGGCCTCGCGGTGCTCGTGCGCTCCTACAGGGTTTTTTCAGCGTAGTACCGTTGCCATTTCAGACAGGGTGGTCAAGACATCCTTGGCCAGCTGTTTGGACCGCTTGCCGTCCCAACCGGTGGTCAGGTTCGGGGCGTCGTCGTTGTCCTTGAAAGGCATTTCCAGTGTCAGCGACAGGCATTTGTACTTCTCGCCGACGCTGTTGCACGCCAGGTTCATGTTGGCTTTGCCCGGCTGAGAACGCTGATAGCCGTAGCGGGTCTGGAAATCCTGGGTGATTTCACTCAAACGGCTGCGGAAATGCTCCTCCAGTTGCTGCTGTTTGGGCGTGTATCCCGGATTGCCTTCGCAGGCGGCGGTGAACACATAAGGGATCTCTTCGTCGCCATGCACGTCTAGGAACATGTCCACGCCGTACTTTTCCATCTGCTCCTTGACGAAGAACACTTCCGGGCTGGTTTCCTGAGTGGAGTCCTGCCATGCACGGTTGAGGTCTTTGCCATTGGCATTGGTGCGCAAGTGACCGTGAAAAGAACCGTCGGGATTCATGTGCGGTACGAGGTACAGGTCGGCGACTTCCAGCAGGGCATTCAGCACCGGGTCATCCTGCTGTTGCAAGCGCTCGATCACGCCTTCCATGAACCATTCGGCCATATGCTCGCCGGGATGTTGCTGAGCAATGATCCAGATATTGCGCTTGCCCTCGGCTCCGTTGCCGCGACGTAGCAGGGGAATATCACGGCCTTCGACGCTCTTGCCAGTGGCGAGCAATTCGGTGCCGGCCTTTTCCAGCGCCTGCCCTATGAGCCAGTCATGGCGCTCGCGGCTGTAGGGTTCGAAATAGGCAAACCAGACATGCTCGCCAGTGGGCGTGAGGCTGAAATTCAGGGCGCTGCCGTCGAACGTGGAGGGCACGCGAAACCAGGTCTGGTGATCGTAGGACGCCACGGCGTTATAGCCGGTCCAGGCATTGTTGTAGCTGGATTGGCTGGCATTGGTCAGGCTGAACCGGTGGACCTGGCCCGTCTGCAGGCCGTCGACCTTGAAGTGAAACCACTGAAAATGCGGGCTGCGGGTATCCGGGCGGATGGCCAGCTGAATCTGTGCAGGGTTGCTCGCGTCTATCACTTCGATATTGCCGCTATCGAAATCTGCGCTGATTTTGAGAGAGGTCACGGTCTGATCCTGTGTACGTTAGTGCCAGTTGTGGCGCTACTTTACACGGAACCGGCGCGGAGCAATGCGCGTCGCTGCGACGTGAAGGTGTGAGAATCGGTCACTCTTTATTCAAAAGTGACCGAACGATGCAAATGCCTCCGCCGTAACCAGCAAGCTGCACAGAAAAGCAGTCGCCATGCACCAGAACAGATAGCTACGGCGTTTGCGGCGATGCCAGCCGCTTGCACCCATCAACGCAGCCGGGGCTTGCAGTTGTCGCCACAAACGCTCGGTGCCTTCGAACGCAGCAAGGTGCGCCAGGTCGGCGTCCAGCCAGTGACGGAATTCGATACGTTGGCTGGCGGTAGCCTGCGGACTTTGCAGATGCACATACCAGCGACTGGCTTGTTGGCACGCGGGCTCGGCAGCGCTGGCCTCATCCACAGCAACCTGCTGACGGCTGGTTTGCAGGACGCGCGCCATGGCTTGTTCTACGCAAGTAACATCAATGTCCAGCAGGCTGGCGATATCGGTGTACGACAGGCCGTCGAGTCGGCTGAGCAGAAAGACCTGCTGTGTACGCCGGGAAAGCTTCACCAGACCGCGCCGCAGGTTCTCACCGTGCTGGCTCAGCGGAACATCTGGCTGCTGGGCAGGTGCAGCGGGGAAGGACGAGAGTTGAATACTCATGATCGAATGCCTCGCTTGATGTTGATGAATACTTCTTTGCCAAGGTGCTGCTTTTAAATTCTTTCTGTAGGAGCGCACGAGCACCGCGAGGCCGCGATAGCGGTCTGTCTGATACTCCGCGATCGCGGCCTCGCGGTGCTCGTGCGCTCCTACAGGTCCAGTGCTTGCCGTCCCACGTGACTGTGTTCTGAGATCCATTCTCAAGTGATAAGCCAGCGCAATTACCGATTATCTTCTGCCTGGCGCCCTTGAAAGTGAAACTCTCAGACCCGCTCCCTGATCTTTTTGCTATGATCCGCGCCATCGTAGAAACGACACTCTCTTCATTAGCCTGAAGAACGCAGCACCCGAACCTTGCATCACCAGTGACACCAAAAAAATAGAAACGAACCGCAAAACTAAAAAAAAGACCCGGAAAAAATCCGGGTCAAAAACCGTGATTAGCCTGATGAGGAGATAATCCAGAAGCCGACCTAAGACTTCTGAGTTATCCAACTGACCTTGCGGCCAGTTGCTTGCAATAATAATCATTATCATTTGCAAGTCAAACCTTTTTATCGTCCCCATAGAAAAATGATTCAGATCCCGCCTGACGCCCGTCAGTCCAGCGGCAGCTCAGTCGTGCGTTTCACTTCGCTCATGGCGATGTTCGAGTGGGCTTCCTGCACGTGAGGCTGCTGCAGCAGATGATCCCGCAGGAAACGCTCATAACTGGCGATGTCCTGCGCCACCACCTTCAGCATGAAATCCATATCGCCCGCCATCGTGTAGCACTCCAGCACCTCGGGGTAGCCGGTGATCGCTTCTTCGAATTCGGCGAGAAAGCGCCGACCGTGCCCTGATAACTTCACATCGACAAATACCGTCATCGTCAGTCCGAGCTTTTGCGGGTTGAGCAGGGCGACTTTGCGCTCGATATAGCCTTCTTCCTGAAGACGGTTGATGCGCCGCCAGCAAGGAGATTGCGACAGCTCCACGCGCTCGGCGATTTCGGCTGCCGAGAGATCGGCGTTGTGTTGCAGCAGTCGCAGGATCCGGCGGTCGATCGGGCTTAATTTGTTCTGCATGAATTGACCTCTTTTTTTATTTTTATAGAAACGAACATGCAGAAGTTCAGCAGATAAACGGCAAATTAGAAAGAAAAAGCCTCATTGCTACAGGCAGTATTTTGCTTGTGATCGCCTGGGTTGAACCTGCCCAGCGAATTAGCCGCCATAACACAGCTCATAAAAATAAAAGGAGCGCCTGAATGTCTTTGGCTGATATTCGTCTTGACGATAAGTACCGGCTCGCGACCGGCAATTTGTACCTGACCGGCACCCAGGCCCTGACACGCCTGCCGATGCTGCAAAAGCAGCGTGATGAGGCGCGGGGGCTGAACACTGCCGGTTTCATTTCCGGCTATCGCGGCTCGCCTCTGGGCAACCTCGACAAGAGCCTGTGGGATGCCAAGGATTACCTGAAGCAGAACGCAATCCACTTCCAGCCGGGCGTCAACGAAGAGTTGGCAGCGACGGCGGTGTGGGGCAGCCAGCAGGTCAATTTGTTTCCAGAAGGCAAGTACGACGGTGTTTTTGCCTTGTGGTACGGCAAAGGCCCCGGTGTCGACCGCTGCGGCGATGTGTTCAAGCACGCCAACTCGGCGGGCGTAGCAGCCAATGGCGGTGTATTGGTGCTGGCAGGGGACGACCATGGCTGCAAGTCGTCGACCATTGCTCACCAGAGCGAACATGCGTTCATCGCGTCAATGATTCCGGTGCTCAACCCTAGCAACGTTCAGGAAATACTTGATTACGGGATCATCGGCTGGGAGCTATCACGCTACAGCGGTTGCTGGGTAGCGATGAAAACCATCGCCGAAAACGTCGACTCATCAGCCGTGGTCGAAGTCGATCCATTGCGCATCACTACGCAGATTCCTGA
The DNA here is from genome assembly GCF_040224095.2 of Pseudomonas caspiana. Classification (NCBI taxonomy): domain Bacteria; kingdom Pseudomonadati; phylum Pseudomonadota; class Gammaproteobacteria; order Pseudomonadales; family Pseudomonadaceae; genus Pseudomonas; species Pseudomonas caspiana. The sequence goes on from NZ_CP167995.1 coordinate 2,912,037, forward strand.
AGATTTCGACATCCCCGAAGGGGGCCTGCACATTCGTTGGCCGGATCCGCCACTGGCTCAGGAAGCGCGGCTTAACACCTACAAAATCTATGCAGCTCGTGCCTTTGCCCGTGCCAATCAGCTCAACAAGGTCGTGATTGATTCGCCGCAGCCGAGACTGGGCATCGTCACCACCGGTAAATCCTATCTGGACGTGCGCCAGGCGCTGGAGGAACTGGGCATCGATGAATCGCTGTGTGCCCAGGTCGGCATCCGAGTGCTCAAGGTCGGCATGAGTTGGCCGCTGGAGCCGGTCTCGGTCCACGGCTTCGCCGAGGGTCTGGACGAGATTCTGGTCGTCGAAGAAAAGCGCAGCGTGATCGAGGATCAGCTTACTGGCCAGCTGTATAACTGGCCGGTAGATCGCCGTCCGGTGGTGGTTGGCGAGTTTGACGAAGAGGGCCGTTCACTGTTGCCGAACCTCAGTGAACTGACACCTGCGATGATCGCTCGGGTAATTGCCAAGCGTCTTGCGCCGTTTTACAGCAGCGCGAAAATCGACGCGCGTCTGCAGTTTCTGGCAGACAAAGAGAAAGCCCTGCAAGCGCCGTTGTTCAACACCCAGCGTACCCCGCATTTCTGCTCGGGTTGCCCGCACAATACCTCGACCCGTGTTCCGGAAGGCAGTCGCGCACTGGCCGGGATCGGCTGCCATTACATGACCATCTGGATGGATCGGGCCACCGAGACCTTTACGCAGATGGGCGGCGAGGGCGTGACCTGGATTGGTCAGGCACCGTTTACCAACACGCCCCACGTGTTCCAGAACCTCGGCGACGGGACCTATTTCCATTCCGGTCATCTGGCGCTGCGCGCGGCGGTAGCCTCTGGCGTCAACATCACTTACAAAATCCTCTACAACGACGCAGTTGCCATGACCGGCGGTCAGCCGATTGATGGCGTGCTGCGTGTCGATCAGTTAAGTCGTCAGGTATTCAACGAAGGTGTGCAGCGTATTGCGCTGGTGTCGGATGAGCCTGACAAATACCCGAGCCGTGAGGGTTTTGCACCGATCACCAGTTTCCACCATCGCCGCGATCTGGACAGCGTGCAGCGCGAGTTACGTGAGTTTCAGGGCGTTTCGGTGATTATCTATGACCAGACCTGCGCTACGGAAAAACGTCGGCGGCGCAAACGCGGCACTATGAAAGACCTGGAAAAACGTGCGTTGATCAACACCGCTGTCTGCGAAGGCTGTGGCGATTGCGGCGTCAAATCCGGCTGTCTTTCCGTATTGCCCAAAGAGACGGCCCAAGGCCGTAAACGCGAAATCGACCAGAACGCCTGTAACAAGGATTTCAGTTGCGTCGAGGGCTTCTGCCCGAGCTTCGTCACCGTGCATGGCGGCAAACTGCGCAAACCAGCGCTGCCTGCTCAGATACAGAGTTTCGTGACCTTGCCTGAACCGCATCTGCAGAGTCTGGATAAACCGTTCAATATTCTGCTATCCGGCGTGGGCGGTACGGGCGTGACCACCGTGGGTGCCATGCTGGGCTATGCGGCCAATATCGAAGGCAAGGGCTGCAGTGTGCTGGATCAGGCCGGCCTGGCGCAAAAGTTTGGTCCGGTGGTCAGTCACATCCGCATCGCTGCGCGTCAGCAGGATCTGTTTGCAGTGCGCATCCCGGCGGGTGAAGCCAATCTGCTGCTGGGTTGCGACTTGTTGGTGGCAGCAGGGCCGGATGCGATCGCCAAACTCAACTCGACCTTTTCTCATGCCGTGGTCAACAGCCAGCAAACGCCGACAGCGGAATTCACCCGTAACCCGGATGCAGTTTTCCCCGGTGAAGCGATGAAGCAGACGATCCGTGATGCGGTTGGCGCGGAAAAGACTCACTTCATCGAAGCGACGGATCTGGCGATTCGCTTGCTCGGCGATACCATCGCCAGCAACCTGTTCATGCTGGGTTATGCCTTCCAGTTGGGCTTCATCCCGCTCAGTTCGGCAGCGATCGAGAAAGCCATTGCACTTAATGGTGTAGCGGTCGAGCTCAATCAACAGGCTTTCCTGTGGGGCAGGCGTGCGGCGCATGATCTGGGCGCGGTGCAAGCGATTGCTCATCCTCAGGAGCAAATCGTTGAAACGCCACAGCCTGTTGATATGGCGCAACGCATCAAAGCCAATATTGCTGCACTGACCGATTACCAGAACGCTGCTTACGCTGAACGCTATGCGCGCCTGGTGGAAAACGTTCGGCAAACCGAGGCGCGCTTGTTCCCCGGCCAATCGTCGGTGCTGACTGAGGCAGTGGCATTCAATCTGTTCAAGGTGCTGGCGTACAAGGACGAGTACGAAGTAGCGCGGCTTTACAGCAACGGTGATTTCACCCGGCAGTTGCAGGCGCAATTTGAAGGTGATTACCGGCTGGAGTTTCATCTGGCGCCGTCCTGGCTGGCCAAGCGTGACAAGCAGACGGGAGAGCCTCGTAAACGCAGTTTCGGGCCTTGGATGCTCAAGGCGTTTGGTGGGCTGGCGAAACTGAAGTTCTTGCGGGGTACAGCCTTTGATCCATTCGGGCGTAGTCTGGAGCGTCAGCAGGAGCGTGAGTTGATCGATGCTTACATCAGCGATGTTGAATTGATCCTGCTCAATCTCAATGCCATGAATCGTCACACTGCACTGGAGCTGGCGCGCTTGCCAGAGAAGATTCGCGGCTACGGTCACATCAAGGAACGCGCCATGAAAGCTGCGGCGCTGCATGCCGAGCGGGTGCGGCATAGCCTGGTGACGGGCGAAGTGGCGGCGCCGAAGTTGTTTGAGGTGGTGGCTTGAGTCTTTTTTAGCCTTTGGCTTCAGGGTGGATGTTACGGGCCAGCGCTGCTTGCATTATTTGCGGGAGCAGGGCTTGCCCGTGAGGCAGACTCCACGGTGTTGCAGGTGAACCGGGTTGCCCATATCGCGGGCAAGCCCGGCTCCCACAGGGTTATGTGCTGTCTGCGCAATAGCGTGTAGTCAGTCTTGCTTTGCCGTTCTGAATTCAGTCGTGCAATTCAGAAATGCTTTGGCAGGAGATCGCTGCATGTAGGAGCAGGGCTTGCCCGTGAAGCAGGCTCCACGGTGTTGCAGGTGAACCGGGTTGCCCATATCGCGGGCAAGCCCGGCTCCCACAGGGTTATGTGCTGTCTGCGCAATAGCGTTTAGTCAGTCTTGCTTTGCAGTTCTGAAGTCAGTCGCGCAGTTCAACAATGCTTTGGCAGGAGATCGCTGCATGTAGGAGCAGGGCTTGCCCGTGAGGCAGACTCCAGGGTGTTGCAGGTAAACCGGGTTGTCGTTATCGCGGGCAAGCCCGGCTCCCACGTCGTCATTCAGCCAGCGCTTCAATTTCCACCAGCACTGCACCCTCGCTCACCATATCTCCCTCGCTGCAATGCACGGCGGTCACTACTCCGGCCTTGTCAGCGCGGATGCTGTGTTCCATTTTCATCGCTTCCAGCACCACCAGTTGCGTACCGGTTTCGACACTCTGGCCGACTTCAACCAGAATCCGCACGATGCTGCCGTTCATGGGGGCGGTCAGTCCGCCTTGGGAGGCTTGACTGGCGTCTGCTGCGGCGATCGGATTGAAGCGTTTGATTGCATGCAGGTCACCGGCCCATTTCAGGTACAGGGTGTCATCGCGACGCAGCGCGAGGTGTTGCTGGCGCAGGCCGTTTTGCTCAATCAGCAAATGATCGCCAATCAGTTGAGTCAGCGCTGTGCTGTCACCGCGCAGTTTGACGGTATGCTCCTGACCATCGCAGGTCAGATGCAGATCCACTTCATTGGCCATACCAAAGCGCATCCCGGTCATCGAGGACCAAGGCGAGTGGGCATCGTCCTGACGCACGCGCGCAGGTTCGCTCTGACTGAATGCCGCAGCGGCCGCCTGCCAGAATTCGTCCGACAATGGCGCAGGGCGTGGTAACAACTGCGCCTGATGACGCGGAATGAAGCCGGTATCCAGCTCTGCTGCCGCAAACGCTGAATGGCCGATGATCCTTCGCAGAAACGGCAGGTTGGTTTTGACCCCACCCACAACGAACTCATCAAGCATGGCCAGCAGCCGCAAGCGCGCCTGCTCACGGTCTTCCCCCCAGGCAATCAGCTTGCCAAGCATCGGATCGTAGAACGGCGAGATGCTGTCGCCCTGAGCCACGCCACTGTCTACCCGGCGCCCGACACCGGCCGAGCTTTCGCGATAAAGCGCCAACGTGCCGGTTGCAGGCAGGAATTCATTATCGGGGTCTTCGGCGTACAACCGCACTTCGATGGCGTGCCCCATCAACGGTACTTGCTCCTGAGTCAGCGGCAGCACCTGGCCTTGAGCGACTCGCAACTGCCATTCCACCAGGTCCAGACCGGTAATGGCTTCGGTTACGGGATGTTCAACCTGCAAGCGGGTGTTCATTTCCATGAAGAAAAACTCGCCTCGGGCATCCAGCAGAAACTCGACCGTCCCGGCGCCGACATAGCCAATGCTCTGCGCCGCTTTGACCGCAGCTTCGCCCATGGCCTTGCGCAATTGCGGGCTGAGACCCGGAGCGGGAGCTTCTTCGACGACCTTCTGATGGCGACGCTGGATCGAGCAGTCGCGTTCATTGAGATACAGGCAGTGACCGTGTTGATCGGCAAACACCTGAATCTCCACATGACGAGGTTTGAGCAGGTATTTTTCGACCAGCATGCGCGAGTCGCCAAACGATGAAGCTGCTTCCCGCTGCGCCGAAGCCAGTGCGTCGGATAAATCCTCTACGCGCTCAACAACCTTCATGCCTTTGCCGCCACCGCCTGCGGTGGCCTTGAGCAGTACCGGGTAACCAATCCGCTCGGCGGCATCGCGAAACGTCGCCAGATCCTGAGCCTCGCCATGGTAGCCCGGTACCAGCGGCACGCCAGCCTGTTCCATCAGCGATTTGGCCGCGGACTTGCTGCCCATTGCATCAATGGCCGAGGCGGGCGGGCCGAGGAAAATCAGGCCAGCGCTTTCAACGGCCCGGGCGAATTCGGCATTTTCAGAAAGAAAGCCATAGCCGGGATGGATAGCTTGAGCTCCGCTGGCAAGGGCTGCGGCGATCAATCTGGAGATTTGCAGGTAACTGTCGGCAGCTTTGCTACCACCCAAGTTAACCTTGATGTCTGCTTCGCGGGTATGGCGGGCATCACGGTCTGTTTCGCTGTGAACTGCAACCGTAGTCAAGCCAAGGTTTTTCGCGGTGCGCATGATGCGGCAGGCAATCTCACCACGGTTGGCGATCAACACAGTCGTCAAAGTAGAGGCGCTCATGGACGGGGCTCCTTGGGCTGTTCGGTCTGCCAGGCGGGTGGGCGCTTGTCCAGAAAGGCGCGCAGACCTTCCTGGCCTTCGCCACTGGTGCGAATTCGTGCGATGGCATTTTCGCAATAGCGGCGCAGGGCTGGGGTCAGTGCGCCGTTACCCACCTCGCGCAGCAGGTCCTTGCTGGCACGCATGGCTTGTGGGCTGTTCAGTAGCAGGTTTTCGGTCCACTTACGGACCTGTTGTTCCAGCTCCTCCGGCGGGTAGCACTCGGCAATAAGGTCGATCTCTCGGGCGCGCACACCGTCAAATCGCTCGGCGGTGAGCGCGTAACGGCGGGCAGCACGTTCGCCGATGGCCTGAACCACAAACGGGCTGATCACCGCCGGAGCAAGACCAATGCGCACCTCAGACAGACAGAACTGCGCATTGATGGCGCCGATGGCCATGTCGCAGCAACTGATCAGACCGAGTGCGCCGCCGAATGCTGCGCCTTGTACCACCGCCAGGGTTGGAATCTTGAGTTTGGCGAGGTTGTACATCAACTCGGCCAGTTCGCGGGCATCATCCAGATTGGTGTTGTAATCGAGGTTGGCAGACTGCTGCATCCAAGCCAGGTCCGCGCCGGCGCTGAAGTGCCTGCCACGGCCGCGTATCAGCAGAAAGCGCAGGCTGGCATCGGCCTGAACCGCGTCCAACGCGAGGATCAGCTCGCGGATCATTTGTGCATTGAACGCGTTGTTTTTCTCCGGTCGGTTAAGCCAGAGCGTGGCGTAGCCCTGTGGGTCACGCAGCAGTTCTACGGTTTGAAAGTCAGTCATGAGCGTTTCCTGATCACATGCGGAACAGGCCGAAGGTCGTCGGCTCGATGGGCGCATTCAGCGAGGCGGAGAGGGCGAGTCCAAGGATGTCCCGGGTTTGTGCCGGGTCGATTACTCCGTCATCCCACAGCCGGGCGCTGGAGTAATACGGGTGCCCCTGATGTTCGTACTGGTCGAGGATCGGTTGTTTGATAGCGGCCTCCTGGCTGGCACTGAACGGCTCGCCGCTGCGCTCGGCCTGTTCGCGTTTGACCTGAACCAGCACGCCCGCAGCCTGCTCGCCACCCATCACGCCGATCCGCGCATTGGGCCACATCCACAGAAACCGGGGATCGTAGGCGCGTCCGCACATACCGTAATTGCCCGCACCAAAGCTACCGCCGATGATCACGGTGAATTTCGGTACTTTGGCGCAGGCCACCGCCGTGACCAGTTTGGCCCCGTGTTTGGCGATGCCGCCCGCTTCGTATTTCTGTCCGACCATGAAGCCGGTGATGTTTTGCAGAAACAGCAGCGGAATTCCGCGCTGGCAGGCCAGCTCGATAAAGTGCGCGCCTTTTTTCGCCGCTTCGGCGAACAGAATGCCGTTATTGGCGAGGATCGCGACCGGGTAGCCGTGCAACCTGGCGAACCCGCATACCAGCGTGGTGCCAAACAGCGCTTTGAACTCGTCGAACACCGAGCCATCCACTAGCCGGGCAATCACTTCACGGACATCAAAAGGCTGTTTGGCGTCGGCAGGAATGATCCCGTACAACTCGTCAGCAGCGTACAGGGGGGCGGTTGGGGACTCGCTGTTCAACGCGCCGAGCTTGCGCCAGTTCAGATTGGCGATACTGCGGCGTGCCAACTCCAGCGCGTGCTCATCGTTATCGGCGTAATGATCGGCAACCCCGGAAGTGCGGCAATGCACATCTGCACCTCCCAAGTCTTCAGCGCTGACCACTTCGCCTGTTGCAGCCTTTACCAAGGGTGGGCCGGCGAGAAAGATCGTGGCCTGCTGGCGGACCATGATCGCTTCATCGGCCATGGCCGGTACATAAGCGCCGCCTGCGGTGCACGAGCCCATCACAACGGCGATCTGCGGGATGCCTTGGGCACTCATGTTGGCCTGATTGAAGAAGATCCGTCCGAAGTGCTCGCGATCCGGAAACACTTCATCCTGACGCGGCAAGTTCGCGCCGCCGGAATCCACCAGGTAAATGCACGGCAGGCGGTTCTGCTGGGCAATGGTCTGTGCTCGCAGATGCTTTTTGACCGTGAGCGGGTAATACGAGCCGCCTTTGACGGTGGCGTCGTTGGCGATAATCATGCATTCCACGCCTTCGACGCGGCCAATACCGGCAACTACCCCGGCGGCAGGCACGTCTTCTTCATAGACCTGCAGTGCGGCCAGTTGACCGATTTCAAGAAAGGGCGAACCGCTATCGAGCAGCCGATTGATCCGATCCCGTGGCAGTAATTTGCCCCGTGACGTGTGGCGCTCCTGAGCTTTCGGTCCACCGCCTTGCTGAATGTTGGCGAGCAGGCTGCGCAGGGCGATGACTTGCTCCAGCAGGCTGGCGCTGTTGCTGGCGAATTCGGCAGAGCGGGTATTGATGCGGGTTGGGAGGGTGGTCATGGCTACTCCGGGCTTTCTTTTGCGCGCTATTAACGATAGCGGGGTGCGTCTTGCAATGGTGCCTCATGCATCGCGGGCAAGCCTCGCTCCCACAAGAGATCGTATTTCAGTTCAAGTTGATCAGTGCATACAGCCCCTGACTCACTTGAACTGAAATGCAGTTCAATGTGGGAGCGGTGCTTGCCCGCGATGCCTGAGACGCAGTGGCAAGAAGCACCACTTTGTTGTTTATCAGGCGACTGCAGTCATCGGGACTCATTGAACAATTCACGTCCAATCAACATCCGCCGGATTTCGCTGGTGCCTGCGCCAATTTCGTAGAGCTTGGCGTCGCGGAGCAGTCGTCCGGCCGGGAATTCGTTGATGTAGCCGTTACCGCCCAGAATCTGGATCGTTTCCAGAGCCATTTGCGTTGCCCGCTCTGCGCTATAGAGAATGACCCCGGCTGCGTCCTTGCGTGTGGTCTCGCCACGTTCGCAGGCTTGCGCCACGGCATACAGGTAAGCGCGGCTCGCGTTTAGTTGGGTGTACATGTCGGCGACTTTGCCCTGGATCAACTGAAACTCGCCGATGCTCTGGCCGAACTGTTTACGGTCATGGATATAGGGAACGACCACATCCATGCAGGCTTGCATGATGCCGGTCGGTCCACCGGCCAGGACGACGCGTTCGTAATCCAGGCCGCTCATCAGCACCTTTACGCCACCATTCAGCACGCCCAGCAGGTTCTCTTCTGGAACTTCTACATCATCGAAAAACAGTTCGCAGGTGTTCGAACCTCGCATACCCAGCTTGTCGAACTTGTTGCCGCGGGAAAAACCTTTCCAGTCCCGCTCGACGATAAACGCGCTGATGCCATGAGCCGCCTTTTCAAGATCGGTCTTGGCATAGATCACATAAGTATTGGCATCCGGACCGTTGGTGATCCAGGTCTTGCTGCCATTGAGGACAAAGCGGTCGCCGCGTTTGTCGGCGCGCAGCTTCATCGAAACCACGTCGGAACCTGCGTTGGGTTCGCTCATGGCCAGCGCACCGACATGTTCACCGCTGATGAGGAAGGGCAGGTACTTCGCCTTCTGCACGGTGGTGCCGTTGCGATTGATCTGATTCACGCAGAGGTTTGAATGCGCGCCGTAAGACAGTGCAACAGACGCCGAGCCGCGACTGATCTCTTCCATGGCCACCACGTGGGCGAGATAACCCAGCCCAGCGCCGCCGTATTCCTCGTCCACCGTGATGCCCAGCAGACCCATGTTGCCAAACTTGCGCCACAAGTCCGCAGGGAACAGGTTGTCTTTATCAATCTGCGCAGCCCGCGGGGCGATTTCAGCGGCAACAAACGACTGCACCTGGTCACGCAAAATATCAATGGTTTCGCCCAGAGCGAAGTTCAGGCTGGGATAACTCATGGTTAGCGTTCCTTGTTATTTTTGGAAGAGTCGCTATGACCTTTACGTTAACGTAAACCTGTAGCCGGAGGCGTGTCAATCAGCGGCTGCAAACGGGTGGGTTTGTCTGAATTGAAATACTTTCTGTAGGAGCGCACGAGCATCGCGAGGCCGCGATAGCTGTGTATCAGACAGCCGCCATCGCTGCCTCTCGGTGCTCGTGAGCTACTACAGACCGAGTTTTCCGCCTAAAACCCCAACCCCCAGACAGCACGAAGGGGAGCCTGGGCTCCCCTTCAAGGTATTTCGCGATGCTCTTTTTTATTGTTGGGCGGCCTGTTGTTGTTTTTGGTGGCCGTACCCTTACCGCTGTTTTAAGCGATCCCATTAGGGATCAAGAGCAAACGTATTTTTTTGAGCGCTGATGCGGCTTCTATCTCATCGATCCAACCAGGTCTGGCGCTACCTCAGGGTAGTTTTGTTGTTCTTTCGCCCGGTTGCGAGGATCTCTTGCAAGCCCCTCAGAAAAGCTATCCACTCCAAAAAAATCTGTTAGCTGCGCCTCTGTCCGTGTTGTTTTTGTTATGTCAGAGCCGATACGTCTTGTTTTTATTGGGTTACTGCACATTTTTATTCTTGTTGTACTGAAGATATAGCAGGAGGCGTGCCAGTTTTCCAAAACCCTTTAAAAACAAGGAACTAGTGAAAAAGGCTAACGGGGCATACGGTGCAAAGCCATGGCAATTGTTTCCGTGTTACCCGTTTCTTCCTGCGAACTGAGAGTAGGGTAACACTCTGTGACAACATGTCGCACCTCAGGCCGACAGGCGTGCCTTGGCTACCCTCGAGCCATTGGTCTTACCCAGCACCTGGCAAATGCGCTGACCAGCATTGATCAGTCGATCCAGATCAACCCCGGTTTCAATCCCCAGCCCATCAAGCATGTAGAGCACGTCTTCGCTGGCGACATTGCCGCTGGCACCTTTTGCATAGGGGCAGCCACCGAGCCCGGCGACCGAACTGTCGAACACGTGAATGCCTTCCAGCAGGCTGGCGTAGATGTTGGCCAGGGCCTGGCCGTAGGTATCGTGAAAATGCCCGGCGAGTTTGCCTCGGGCGATGCGCCCTGCGACAACATCGAACAACTCACGGGTTTTAGTGGGGGTACCCACGCCAATGGTGTCGCCGAGTGATATCTCATAGCAGCCCATGGCAAGTAGCTCATTGGCCACCGCGGCGACTTGTGCGGGCGCGACCTTGCCGTCATACGGGCAGCCCAGTACGCAGGAGACATAGCCGCGCACCTGCATCCCATGCAAGCGAGCAGCTTCCATGATCGGCGCGAAGCGCTCCAGGCTTTCATTGATTGAGCAATTGATGTTGCGCTGTGAGAAGGCTTCAGAGGCTGAGGCAAACACAGCGACCTCTCTGACCCCAGCGGCAAGGGCATCTTCGAAGCCGCGAAAATTTGGAGTCAGCGCTGCGTAGGTCACCTTGTCGTTGCGCTGGATATTGGCAAATACATCTCCAGAACCGGCCATTTGAGGCACCCACTTGGGTGAGACAAAACTACCGACTTCGATGTAGCTCAGACCAGTCGCCGACAGCTCGTCAACCAGTCGCACTTTGTCCGCAACGCTGATGGGGTTGGATTCATTCTGCAAGCCGTCGCGCGGCCCCACTTCTACAAGGCGCACTTTTTCAGGTAATGGCATGTCCGGCTCCTTCTCGAAAGATTCGAGAATAAGTCTTCAATTAATTGATTTTTATTGTTTTATCGAGCGCCAGCTTGCAGCGCTCCTCGGCCGCGTCCAGTTCCAGCTGCATGTGCTGGATGTCCAGCATTTGCTGTTCCAGCTGTGTGCGGCGTTCGCCGATTTTGCCGAGCATGGTGTGAAGTTGTTTGTGGTTACCGCCGGCGGGGTCGTATAGCTCGATCAGTTCGCGGCATTCCGCCAGGGAAAAGCCGATGCGCTTGCCTCGCAGAATGAGCTTGAGCGTCACCTTGTCACGGGCCGAGTAGATGCGTTCCAATCCACGTCTTTCAGGAGCGAGCATGCCTTGCTCTTCGTAGAAGCGAATTGCCCGGGTAGTGATATCCAGCTCGCGGGCGAGGTCGGAGATGCTGTAGGTCTGGCTGGTCATGAACGCGCTCGGCGGGGAAACAGAGGTTTAACCTAAGGTTCCCTTTACGTATACGTCAAGCAAGAAATCTTGCGCGCTCAAGCATGGGCTGTCCAAGGCCGCGTATGGGGCAATAGAACCGCGCTTGTGAAATGATCAGCACCCGAAAATGCAGCGATGCTCACCCGGGAGTGAGTTTCTGGATAAATGAGCGTGGCCAGATCATCGCCCAAGAGAGCGGCTGTCCGATGGCGGAGCAGTTTCATACTTGCCCCAGATGCGCCGCAGATGCCGGGCAGAACCAAAGCCTGAGCGTTCCGCGATGGTTTCCATATCAAGGGTCGATTGGGCCAGCAGCTCGCGGGCGACACTCACGCGCAGTCGGTGCAAGTAATCGAGCGGGCTGATGCCCGCGTGCTCACTGAACAACCGCGCCAGATGTCGGCTGCTGGTGCAGGCCAGGCTCGCCATTCGGGTGACAGTCCAGTCTTCGCAAGGCGCCGCACTCAGGGCGTCCTGCACACGATGCAATGCGGGGTGCAAGTGGTTACGACCGCTCACCCAGGCTGACAGTTGCGGGTCCGCGCCGCCTCTACGCTGATAAACCACCATATCCCGTGCCACCGCGCAGGCCAGCTGCGGCCCTGCCAGTTCGGCTACCCAGTGCAACATCAGGTCTATGCCCGCGGTGACACCAGCGCTGCAACTGATCGGACCATCAGTGACATAAAGCCGGTTTTCCAGCACGCGCGCCGTGGGTGCGATGGCTTGTAGCGTCTCGCATAGCGAGTGGTGAGTGGTGCACTGACGACCGTCAAGCAGACCCGCTTTCGCCGCAATCAATGCACCCGCGCAGATGCACACCAGTTGTGCGCCTGAAGGTGCGAACACCCGTCGCAGCCAGTCCGTAACGACATTACTGGCGGCTTCGAACTCCATCAAACGCGCGGAGGGCGCAGTCGTTGTAGAGCCGACCAACACGACCATGGTTTCTGGCGTCAGGGTTTCCGGCAGGGGCGGCAAACCGGAAAGAGGCAGACCAATTGAGGATTGCAGGGAGGCGACCGGGCTGACGTACTGCAGGTCAAAATCCAGTGCGGTTTCGCTTTCACTTTGCCCCGCAAGGCGCAGCACTTCGGCCGGTCCTGCCAGATCAAGCATCAACACGTTGGGCAGCAGCACAAACAGCACCGGAATGGTCATCGTTTCAACCTGCAAGCGCCTGAGCAACGGTGACGATTCGTGCGAAGCGATCTTCCAACACCAACTCGGTACGTTCACGAATCTCTGCCGGGCTGAAGGTGCGGCCACTGCGTGCGTGGGTCATCGCAAAAGTCAAAGTCGCCTCACTGACGAAGTCCACGGTAAAGCCAGTGTCTGAGGCCTGCCGGGTGGTGGTTTCACAACATTGCTCAGTGCGAATGCCGCTGATGATCAGGGAATTGATGTTTCGTGCCCTCAACCAGGCGGCCAGCGGCGTACCAGCGAGCGCGCTGTGAACGCGTTTGTGAATGACCAGATCAGGGTTGATGGACAATTCGTCCAGGGTTTTCACATTTCCTGAGGCCAGGGAGAAGTGTCCCTGCTCCTCTACGTGAAAGACTTGTATCACAGGGATGCCTTGCTGGACACACCCGTCAATGAGCGTCTGTTGGTTTTTCAGGTAAATCGGCAGGTCAGTTTCGGACCAGTAGTCGGAGTGTCGAAACGAATGCTGCACATCAATGACGATCAGGGCTTTATTGCTCATGGTCTGTGTCCAAGGCTATGAAAATGGCGGTCAACAGACGCCATGGTAAGCACAGATCAGAGGTGGCGACAGACACTGATTGGACGCGAGCAGGACGATTCAGGACATGTTACGTGTGTGGATCAAGTCTGGGCGTGCTTGTTGCGTCGACAGCGCTCCGAACAATATCGGACCTCATCCCAGCAGCGCGCCCACTTCTTGCGCCATGTGAAAGGCAACCCGCAGACGGCGCAGGTTTTTACGGGCAGTTCACTCTTTTTCAATGTGTTCCCTGTCATAGGAATGCAACCAGCGGATTTGGAGTACTTGTCTGTAGAACTCGCAAACTTCGCGAGGCCGCGATGGCGGTCCATCTGATACACCGCTATCGCGGCCTCGCGGTGCTCGTGCGCTCCTACAGGTATTGTTGCCCGTTAACCCTGTAGGAGTGAACGTGTTCGCGAGGCGCCAGCAAATCCACCACGCAATCACCTGACGCAACGCGTCGCCAACACGTTAGCTCCAACAAATCTACTGTTTGACGCAAGACAACGCAGTGTCAGGCTTAACAAGCGATCTGATTTCAAATCAACTCACCCGCATCCAGCTTGGCGAGCAATAGCTCTCCTCGTTGCCAGAGCGCTTCCTGCTTGGCTTCAGGCATGCGGTCGAGGTTTTTGTACAACATGCCCATGCGCTGATTGCCGCGCAGAAGGTTGCTGTGAAGCATGAGGAAGTGCCAGTAAAGCGAATTGAAAGGGCAGGCATTATCAGCAGTGCTTTCAGTCACTTTATAGGCGCAGTCACCACAGTAGTTGGACATGCGTTTGATGTACTGACCGCTGGCGCAGTAAGGTTTGGAGCCGAGATAACCGCCATCGGCATGCATGACCATGCCCAATGTATTGGGTAGCTCGACCCAATCGAACGCATCCATGTAGATCGCCAGATACCACTCACAGATCTGCGGCGGCGCAATACCGGCAAGCAGCGCGAAGTTGCCTGTCACCATCAGCCGCTGAATGTGATGCGCGTAGGCATATTCCAGGCTTTGGCCGATGGCCTGACTCATGCAGTTCATCCTGGTTTTGCCGGTCCAGTAGAACTCTGGCAGTGGCCTGCTGTTACCGAAAGCGTTGCCACTGGCGTAGTCCGGCATCTTCAGCCAATACACACCGCGTACATATTCGCGCCAGCCAATCAGTTGCCGGATAAAGCCTTCGGCGGCATTCAAGGCGATCCTGCCCGACCAGTACGCCGACTCCACATCGCTGCACAGTTGGCGCAGATCCAGCAGGCCGATATTCAAGGCGGCACTGATGCGAGCGTGAAACAGGAAGGGCTCGTTGCTGGCCATTGCGTCCTGATAGTCGCCGAAACCGGCCAGCCCATAATCCAGAAAATACTCCCACAGTGACTGGGCTTCAGCGTGCGTGACTGGATAATCAAAGCTGTCCAGAGCACCGTAGTGGCTGGAGAACTTTTCTCGAACCAGCGTTATGACTTCCTGAGTGATCGCATCGGTAGAAAAACGTGCCGGGTAGGGCGCACGTACGTTCTTGGGCAGTGCCTTGCGGTTTTCGGCGTCAAAGTTCCAGGCCCCGCCGACCGGGGTACCGTCGCCATTGATCAATAACCGGCTTTTGCGGCGCATCTCGCGATAGAAGAACTCCATACGCAACTGCTTTTTGCCTTGTGCCCAATTGGAGAACTCTGCACGACTGCACAGAAAACGCGTGTCGCTGTGCCACTGAATCGGCAAATCACACGCCCTGATAGATTGCTCAAGACGCCAGTCACCGGTCTCCGTCAAGTGCAACTCTTCAGGCTGCAGCAACGAGTGCCACCGATGTAACTCGCCAGGCACCGAGCCGGTGTTCTGCGGGTCATCGAGTCTGACGTAGTGCACATGAAAGCCTCGCGCTTCCAAGGCCTGCGCAAAGTGCCGCATGGCACTGAAGATCAGAATGATTTTTTGCGGATGGTGGGGCACATGGGTGGCTTCCTCCATGACCTCGACCATCAACACCACATCACGCTCGGCGTCCAGTTTGGCCAGCGAGGCAAGGTCAAAGGACAACTGGTCGCCCAGAACCAGACACAGTCGGCGATGGTCGCTCATCAATCTATTTCTCTGTTCAACACGTCTTTTCCTTTGAGAGGAGGCCGAACTGCGCAAAATACCTGTACCAATGTAAATTCTTGTACAAGTATTTCATAGGTTTTTGTGCGCATGGCCGTTCAGCGCATTCGTGAGAGGAACTGAAGAAAAACCGAACACCTCGGTTTGCAGGCACTCGAAAAAAGTAGACGTCGATTCAAACTCATTAAAGGAACAACCTCATGCGACCACAAACCTCCTTCATCTTCGATCTGGACGGCACGCTCACCGATAGCGTTTATCAAAACGTTGCGGCCTGGAAAGAAGCGCTGGACGCTGAGGATATTCCTCTCGCGATGTGGCGCATTCACCGCAAGATCGGTATGAGTGGCGGATTGATGCTCAAGACTTTGTCTAGAGAGACCGGCCTGGAAATCAGCGAAGCGCAAGCCAAACGACTCAGCGAAAAGCACGCAGATGCCTACGAGCGGCTCCAGGGTCAGATCATCGCGTTGCCTGGCGCGATAGAGCTGCTTGACGCGCTCAGCCAGGACAACCTCAAGTGGTGTATTGCGACTAGCGGCGGTATCGACACCGCGACGATCAATCTGAAAGCGCTGAAACTGGACATCAACGAGATCAACATTATTACCCGCGATGACGTGAAGTACGGCAAACCCGACCCGGATCTGTTCCTGGCTGCGGCGCACAAACTGGATGCACCTATTGATGAGTGCCTGGTAATTGGCGATGCCATCTGGGACATGCTCGCCGCGCGCCGCTGCAAAGCAACGGGCATCGGCTTGCTGTCGGGCGGTTATGACATTGCAGAACTTGAGCGGGCAGGGGCTTTGCGCGTGTATGAGGACCCGCAAGACTTGCTAGAGCACCTGGATGAAATCGCGTCGCGGCCTTAAGGGTTACACACCACTATCTCGACCGTTGTAAGGTTCTCCCGGCTAAAGCCGGCCCTACGGTCACCCCTTAATTAAACGCATCCCTGTAGGAGTGAGCTTGCTCGCGATAGCAATGTGGCAGTCAAAAAGTCTCGTTTGATAAAACGCTATCGCGAGCAAGCTCATTCCTACAGATAAACGTTGGTTGCGCGGTGATGCAACCGCCATCAAGTTTGCCCACGCCCAGTCGATAACGCTGCAAGAGAGGGCGTTGGTGCATTTAGCTCTCGACTCTAACAATTACAGACCTGAGTGCTCACCATGTCCCAGTTTCTCAATCTGAAGCTCAAATCCAAGTTGCTGTTCGCTTTTGGTTTATGTGCCTTGATCACGGTCGGTGTTGCAGGGCTGGGATACAGCGGGATCTCATCTATCTATAGCCAGTTGCAGAGCACGGTCAGCAACAATCTGGTATCGATCCAGAAAACCGACTCGGTCAAGGCCAACGTGATCGCCACCCACCGGGACATGTTCAGGGCCATCAACCTGGGGTTACGCAAAGCCACGCCTGAGGAGATAAACGCTGCGGCTTTGTCGTTCAGGGACAACCAGGCCGAGGCTGAGCAGCAATTCAAAATCTATCGTGCCACTCCGCTGGAAGCTGATGAGCGCGCGGCCGGTGACGAGTTCGAGCGAGACTGGCCAGCGTATGTCGCCGCCGCAGAAAACGTTTTCGCGCTGCTGAAAAGCGGCGATGTCGATCAGGCCGCCAAGTTTGCCGATACCAGCGCAACCCCTGCGTATCGCAAGACGATTGGCGAAGTCAAAATCATGATCGAGTCCAATGCTCGCCAGGCGCTCGACGTGGCTACCTCAGGGCAAGCGACTAACCAACAAGTGACGTGGGCGCTGATCATCGGCGCGCTTGTCGCAGCCGCTGCGGCCGTTGCTCTTGGGCTGGTCGTTACGCGCATGATTACTCGACCGCTCTATCAATCGGTGGAAAGCGCAACTCGCATCGCTCAGGGCGACCTCACCAAAGAGATCACAACAGGCAGTGAAGATGAAACCGGGCAACTGCTGAAAGCGCTGTCGAACATGCAGAAAGATCTCAAGGGCACCGTTCAGCAAATTGCCGATGCTTCTGATCAATTAGCCTCGGCCGCCGAGGAGTTGACCGCAGTGACTGAAGACAGCACCCGTGGCCTTGTTCGTCAGAATGACGAGATTCAGCAAGCGGCAACGGCTGTAAATCAGATGACCGCAGCGGTGGAAGAGGTGGCTCGCAACGCAGCCAGCACTTCTCAGGTGTCGAGCCAGACCGCAGAAGACGCGATCAAAGGCCAGAACCAGGTGCAGCAGGCTGTGACGGCAATGAACACCATGGCGGTGGACATCAACGATTCCACGCAGCGTGTCGAAACGCTGGCCGGTCAGATTCGTGACATTACCAAGGTGCTGGACGTGATTCGCGGTATCGCTGAGCAGACCAATCTATTGGCCCTCAACGCCGCCATCGAAGCCGCGCGCGCCGGTGAACAGGGGCGTGGTTTTGCTGTTGTAGCCGATGAAGTCCGGGCGTTGGCTCACCGTACCCAGGCCTCGACTGGCGAAATTGAAGCAATGATCAAGGTAGTGCGTGCGGGCGCGGACGAGGCCGTGCAATCGATGGGCAAAAGCCAGTCGATGGCGCAAAGCACCCAATCGCTCGCCACAGAAGCAGGCCTTGCCCTGGAGCGAATCAGCGCCGGCGTCAGTCAGATTAACGAGCGCAACCTGGTTATCGCCAGCGCAGCCGAAGAGCAGGCGCAGGTCGCCCGTGAAGTTGATCGCAATCTGGTGAACATTCAGGACCTGTCGACCCAGACTTCCGCAGGTGCAAACCAGACCAACGCTTCGAGTCAGGAGTTGTCACGGCTGGCGATTTCGTTCAATACGCTGGTGGGTAAATTCAAGCTCTGATGGGTTCCACCCACCTCTATATTCATTAGAGACGTAGCGGCTCAGCCAGTGAGCCGCCTGCATCCAGAGCCCAAACGGGTTCTGGACGCGCTACTGGTGGTCAGAAAAGACGATCAATACAAGGTATCAGCGATGCGCCCTGGCAAGGCGCGGTCGTAGGCATCGCCATCGATTTCGGCAGCGGAGATTTCCTTAAGGATTTTTCCAGCGGTAGGCAGCGTATTCCGCTCCACCTGGCGCGCCATATCCCAAAGCCCCGCTCTGATAACCGCTCGGCTGCACTGGAAGTAAACGCTGGTGACAGTGATTCGCAAAACAGATTTTGGCAGTTGACCGTTCACTGCGAAACGCGCCAGTAACTCGGGCCTGACTGATATCTGCGCTGTCCCGTTAATGCGTAATGTTTCGCCCACCCCAGGCACCAGAAACAGCAACGCAACACGGGGATCAGCCACTATGTTGCGCAGGGTGTCGAGCCGGTTGTTACCACGCCGGTCAGGTAAATAAAGCGTCTTGCTGTCTTCGATATGGACAAATCCTGCTTGATCGCCACGTGGCGACGCGTCAAGCCCGCCGGGACCTGACGAGGCAAGAATCGCAAATGGAGCCGACTCGATAAAAGGTCGATAGACGGGATGGATATGATCCACCTCTTTGATGATGGAGGGGCGTGCGACGGCGCCATACAGGTTTTCCAGCGCTTCAGCTGTCGTCACGTACTCATTCGTGTTCAGTTCCATAGCGGTCTCTTTTTATCGTCTTGCTTTAGTTGTCAGCCCGGCACAGGCGCCAGAGTAGCCACATTGAGTGCGGGCTGTCCCCATGACGCAAATGCGATTGGTCCGGTAGTAAGCGGTTAGCTGTACAGCATCTTAATCAGTCAGCCTCAAACCACGTGGGATGCAATGCCGGAAAGTGCTCGCGAAGCCAGCCTGCAAACGCGTGTACCTGCGGCGCCAAATGAGTTCTGCTGGGGTAAAGCACCGACACTTTGCGACGTGCAGGACGAAAGGCTGGCAGCACTTCAACCAACTCTCCGCTGGTCAGGAAGGCATCTACGGTAATACCGGGTGCCTGAATAATCCCGAAGCCTGCAAGTCCGCACTGTACGTATGCATTGGACTCATTGACTGTAATAACCCCGCGGCTCGGATAAGGCCGGTCCTCACCGTCCTCCAGAAAATGCCAGGCAAGAGGCCTGTTGCTCTGGCCGGACAAGAAATTCACTCCTTTGTGATTCACCAGATCACTTAGCGCCAGAGGTTCGCCCCAATCTTTCAGGTATTGCGGGGCGGCACACGTGACCATTGCCACCGTGCCTATCTGGCGGGCGACCATGCTTGAGTCGGGCAACTCGCCAATGCGCAGCACACAATCGATACCCTCAGCCACGAGGTCAACGGTTCGATCCGTGACCCCAACCACCAGGTCTATATCTGGAAAAGCGTGGGTGAACGCCCTCAAACTCTCAATGAATGTGCGCTGCGAAAACGCGGTGGGGATATCAACACGCAGACGTCCCTTGAGCGTCTCGCCGCTGCGTCCAAACATAGATGTGGTATCGGAGATATCAGCCAGAATGCCTTTTACGCGCTCGTAAAACCGTTCACCTTCTGCCGTGAGCTTGACCTTGCGCGTGGTGCGGTGAAACAACCGCACGCCGAGAGATGCCTCAAGTTCCTGAATAGAACGGGTGATGTAGGGGCGTCCCGTCTGGGTGACTTCTGCCACTCGAGTGAAACTGCCGAGCTCCGCCAGCCGGGCAAATACCTGCATTGACTGTAAAAGCTCCATTCAACTCTCCACTCGTATTCAAAGACTATTGTTGCCCAACAGGATAACAATCTAGTCCATACCTGAACATTTATCCCTCGCTCCGAAGCGTTAACAATGCTCCCCATCACGCAGGCAGTCGAACCCGACAGTCTGTCTCGCACCTGGTCTGGAGCAAAAGCATGAAAGCGTGGCTGTTGAAAGATTTTGGACTCGATAACCTGCAGCAAGGCGAGGTGCAAACGCCTACGCCGAAAGTCGGGGAGCTGCTGGTAAAGATCGGAGCGGTGTCGCTCAACTTCCGTGACAAGGCAATCGTTGACGGTATCTATGAGCCGCACATGGTGCCCAAACCATTGATTCCTGTCAGCGATGCGGCCGGTACTGTCGTGGCAGTGGGAGAGGGCGTAAGTCGCTTTGCAGTCGGTGATCGCGTCAACTCCCACCTGTACTCTCGCTGGATCGACGGAATGCCAGCCCACGATGAACCTGACTATTGCTTCGGGTCACCGTTGCCAGGCGGCCTGGCTGAATTCATGATCATTCATGAAGACAGTGCTGTCCGTGCGCCCGACGACATGAGCGACGAAGAGGCTTCGACCCTGCCAATTGCAGCGCTGACTGCGTGGTACTCATTGGTTGATTACGGCCAGATCGAAGCGGGTCAGACTGTGCTGGTACAAGGTACGGGCGGTGTATCGATCTTCGCCGCTCAAATCGCTATGGCCCTGGGTGCGAAGGTCATTATCACGTCGAGCCGTGATGAAAACCTCGACGCTGTCATCAAACTCGGCGCGATAGCGGGCATCAACTATCGCAAGACACCGGATTGGGCTGGCGAAGTACTGAAACTCACTGACGGAAAAGGCGTTGACCTGCTATTGGAAGTGGCTGGCGGCGATGGTGTGAACGACTCCGTGCAGGCAACCAAAGTGGGTGGTCGTATTGCCCAGATTGGTTTCCTGACGGGGCAGGCCACTGCGCTGAACCTGATGCCCCTGATATTCCGGCAAACGACTATTCGCGGTATTGCCGTAGCTCCGCGCTCTTCGTTCGACCGTATGAACGAGTTTCTTGATACGCACCACATTCGTCCCGTGATAGACCATGTCTACAACTTCGAGCAAGCGCGTGAAGCCTACGAGCATCTGGCGCGAGGGCCGTTTGGCAAAGTAGTTATCAAGGTCAGCTAATAAATGTGCAGGTACCGTTCGCTTGTGTGTTTCAACAGGCGAACGGGTGCAGCCAACAGTATTGAGATCGACTTTTTTCCAGCGTTCTGAACGCTCTACAGTCGTCGATTGCTTCTATACAAGCTGTGGAAGCTCCAATAGGGTGGGTTAAGCCCACCCAATCATGATGGAGTGAAGATGAACATTCAGTTGAATACCAAGCGTGCGCTGGTCACCGCTTCGACCGGCGGGATAGGTTTTGCGATCGCCAAAGGACTTGCCGAGACTGGCGCAGAGGTGGTGATCAATGGCCGCAGTGAAGGCTCTGTAAAGAACGCAGTGGCCAAGTTATCCAGCGAAGTTCCGGGTGCGAAAATCACTGGCGTTGCCGCAGACCTGAGCTCTTCAAATGGTGTTAAAACGCTGGTGCAAGGCGCTGGGCATATCGACATCCTGGTGAACAATGCCGGGATCTATGGCCCTCAGGATTTCTTTGAAACTGACGACGAGGTCTGGGACAGCTACTGGCAGACCAACGTTATGTCCGGTGTGCGTCTGAGCCGTGCATTGCTGCCTGCAATGGTTGAGAAAAGCTGGGGCAGGGTGGTGTTCGTGTCTTCTGAGTCTGCACGCAATATCCCGGCGGACATGATTCACTACGGCGTTTCCAAAACTGCCCAGCTGGCACTGGCTCGCGGCCTGGCCAAGCGCGTCGCCGGTAGCGGCGTGACGGTCAACAGCGTCCTGCCGGGACCGACGTTGTCCGACGGCGTTGCAGGCATGTTGCATAGCGAAGTGGAACGTACGGGCAAATCCCTTGATGAAGTCGCCAAGGCGTTCATCGCGCAGCATCGTCCCAGCTCGATTATCCAGCGTGCCGCTACCGTCGAAGAAGTCGCGAACATGATTGTGTATGTGTGCTCGACTCAGGCGTCAGCCACCACGGGCGCGGCGCTCAGGGTTGATGGCGGCGTGGTCGATGACATCGTTTAATGCGAACCGGCACTGTCGACAGGTGATGTAGGCTGAGAAGCCTTGCCGCTCCGCCAACAAGACTTCGCGTCCCGGTTGCTTCTACAGGGAGTGCCGTTCAATTCAGTGATTCATGTTTTGATCGGAGGGCGATGGTTTGTCTCGCAGCTAAGCACTCAACCATCGCCATACTCATTTCGATTCAGGCTTGAACAGGCGTGAGATATCTATCTTCTCGGCCATTGCCTGATAGCCCGCTCTGTTGGGATGCAATTTGTCGCCGGGGCCGCCCACGGTGCTATCGGCCACAAATTCACGGCGCATACCGCCTGTTGCCGGGTCGATCGTCGCGGCCGCAAAGTCGACGACATCGTCAAAAAGACCGGATGTACGTATGAACGCATTCAGTTCTTCGCGTTTTGTATTCTGCTCGGCATGACCATGTGCAGCGCTGGTGCTGCCCAGAGCGGTGGTCACCGTTGCGCCGATGACTCTGACCTCTGGCCGCTGTGATCTTATTTTGCCCAGAACCTCCGTCATTGCAGTTTTAACACTGTCAACCGAGGCATTGCCGTTTTTGCTGAGGTCATTGATACCTTCGAGCCAGATCACGGTCGTCACCCCGGATACGCCGATGACATCTCGTTCCACGCGCATTCTCGCCGAAGGGCCGCCAGCGAAAGGCGCTTGTGGCGAGTAGCTGGCAGGACCAGCGATTTGATTGCCACCGATACCCGCGTTCACTACAGATACCCGGTCGCCATAAACAGCATGTAGCTTCCTGGCCAGTACATCTGGCCAGCGATCATCACCGTTCAAGGTTGTACCGGTGCCGTCTGTGATGGAGTCCCCGAAGGCCACAACAACTTTGGTGTCTTTCGGCGCCATCATGTCGACCGCGTCCAGAAAGTACGTCGAAGTGGTACTGAACGGGAAGGCATTTTCCTCCTCGGACTGGCCCACAGATCCCGCGCCAGGGCGGCTCACATAAGAGGTGTTAAGTGCTTTGGCGTGCCACGTCATCGGCCCGCTCTGGCCTTTGACATGAAAACTGACGGCCAGCCTGCGACCTTGAAGGAGTGACAAGTCCTTACCTTGGGCAAACGGCAGTGTGACAGGATCGCTCCACACCGAAGTACCGGCTGGAATTTCAATGCTTGGCTTGCCTGCAAAAGAGACAGCCTGGTTAGTGCCTTTCATGACTGCCGAGCTACCTTGCTGCAGGCCTACATAGACACCGTCAAATGTAATGGGCCGGGTACCCAATTCGTTGGACAGGCGAATCCGTGTTTGCCCCGCCCAGATGTCCGGCCGCACCACCAGGCGAAAGGTTTGATCTTGCGCCCCTTGATCCGGCGCCGGGAACGCGAGACTCAGGTCCGGCTGCGCCGAGGGGTTGCCAACAGGGTAGGGCCCCTGAATGGCACCTACCCACGCCGCAGCCCATTTATTGTCGGGTTGAGCTTGAGCCAATGCCGCAAAAAGTGTGGTGATCAGGGCGACCGATAAACAAGCCAGTTTCATTTTCATGAATGATCCTTCTCTCTTTTGTTTTTATCAGTAAACCATCAATAACCGCGCAGCAGGCGGTTTCAGTCTTTTAAGGCCGAGAGGGCGCTGCTTTCAAAAAGCGGCGGTCATGGTCTGCGGTCGGTAGCCGAATAGCGTCATACCGGCCAAACAGCCGATAGCGATTCAAGGCGATTTTGTCGTACATCCAGTCCCGCAGGGCTTTCGGAACAACCTGTGCAAAGACTAGCCATCGCCACGGGGCGCCGAGGCGGCCGAGAATCTCAAACATTGCCTCAGAACGTATGTACACCTTGTTGTTAGAGACAAGAACGATGGTATTGAATTTGTCCTGAGGCAAACCGGCCCAGCGCAACAATGCCTGACCTTCCGGTGACTGCACTGCAGCAAGCTGGATGCGATGTGCCCGATCATGCTGGATAACAAACCTTGCCCAACCGTTACACAGCTTGCAGGTGCCGTCGAAGAGCACGACAGTGTCCTCCGGATTAACGTACGGGGCAGGAGGCTTCACTTCCCTGATCATTGGGTCTGCTGCGCCGCTTTTCGAAGCGTGATGCGTGTCAGCTCTGACGGTATACCCAATCGCAGGGCAAATCCCGGCCAGAGTGCTGTGCCGTTGTTAACGTAAAGTTGCATGCCATCAACGTCATAAAAACCGGAGACGAAGCCCTCATTCGCCAAGGCAATCACGCGTTCAAGCCCCAGAATCATCCCGCCGTGAGTGTGACCGGATAACTGAACAGCGACACCTTGGCTTGCGGAAAACTCTGCATTGCGGGGTTGGTGGTCGAGCAGAATGATCGGTGTGTCTCTTGGCGAGCCTTTCAGCGCCTGCTTCACGTCTGGCGCGGGAAAGCCTGTTTTCGGAGCCGTCACATCCGTGACGCCCGCCAATACAATCTGTGCTCCGTCACGCTTGATCAACGTGTGACTGTTGGCAAGAGGGATCATGCCGAGCGAGACGAAGTGCTGCATCCAGGCTTCATTGTCGAAGAAGTACTCATGGTTGCCAGGAATGACATAAACGCCGTCGGGAGCACGAAGGTCGCGCAAGGCATCGATGTCTAGCGCCCGGTCATGGATAGAACCGTCGATTAAATCGCCCGTGACGACGATCAGGTCGACACCCAGATTATTGGAGTCCTTCACCACCGCTCGGGTCCACGGCTCATCAAACAGGCGGCTGATATGCAGATCGGTCAGTTGCAGGATTTTGTAGCCTTCAAACTGCGGTGGCAGGTCTTTGATCGCGATCTCTATATCCTTGACTGGCGGGACGCGCACCGCTTGGTGGACACCCAGTGCGGCCAGCAATAGCGCCGCGATGCCAAGCCCATAACGCAGGCCGGCCGGAATGGAGAGCCGTTGCCGGCGAATCAGCATCCTCAGCAGCGTGACAATGTCGACGATGATCTGCCCCACAGCGATCAGCAGAATCGCGCCAAATGCCCAATTGAAAAGCATCACTACCATTCGTGGAAATTCCGGGGAAAAAACGCTTCCGGAAGAAAATCGAGAGTACAGGTGATACTGCGAGGCAAACATCAGCAGCAGCGCTGCGATAATTTTGGCCTTCAGCTTCCATGGCATTGGCAGGATGAAACGTGTGATGACGTACAGGCATGGCAGGCTGAACATAACGTGAAACATTAAACGCGTTCCCTTACGATCGATTGAGTTGCGTGTCGCAACTGTACAGGCCCACCAAGCTCAACCCATTCAGCTACAAAGTTTGTCACACAAAAAGCCGCCAGGTCAGAAAACCCCATTGGGAGTCGGCAAAATCGGAGAAAAATTCAGGACGCTCCCGAAATTAGCCTTAAATAACGGTCAGCAAGCGCCGATAAGACTTGCACAACAGCAATTTGTCCATTGATCGCAAGGGGCTTAAAGATGTCAATAAAACTACGTCTGTTGCTGTTGATCGGGACCAGTGTGCTCACTGTTCTGATTATCAGTCTGGTCAATTATCTGGGTAACGCGCGCACGGAGGCCGCGATGATCGGCAGTGAAGTCAGCATGACTGCACTGAGCAATCATCTGGAAGCCGACATGATGCACGATGCGCTGCGTGCTGACGTACTGTTGGCGATGCTGGTCGGGCTGGGGAAAAGCGATACTCGTCGAGAAGACGTCGTAGATGGCCTTAAAGAGCATGCTGCGCATTTTCGCAAAGTGCTTGGCGATAACCTGATGCTGCCCCTCGACGAAACCCTCAAGTTGGCGCTGGACAAGATCAAGCCTAGTCTGGATGCCTATATTGCTGCGGGGGAGCGGATTGTTGGCGTGGCGATCAACAGCCCGGAACAGGCACAGCAGGAGTTGGCCACGTTCAGCAGCGCTTTCACCCAACTGGAAGATCAGATGTCCAGCGTAAGCGAGCTGATCGAGAATAACTCCCGGGCCAGTGGCGAGGCCACACGCGATGCGATCCACACTGCCAATATCACCCTTGCTGTTGTGCTGGGGATCAGCCTGATACTGCTGATCGCCCAAGGCATCTGGGTGACCCGAAGCATCATGACTCCTTTGCAAGTTGCCAGACGAATTGCCGACAGCATTGCCCATGGCAACCTGAGCGAAGCTATCGCTGAACCAGGCAACCGGGATGAAGCCAGCATGTTGATCCGCAGTCTCGCCGTGATGCAGCGTGACTTGCGCGGCATGATCGAGGTGGTACGCAACAATGCCCAGGGCGTGAGTCATATCAGCCAGCAATTGAGCAGTGGCTGTCACGAAGTCGCCGGAAGCAGCCAGCAGCAAAGTTCCGCGGCAGGCACGATGTCGGCAGCGACCAGCGAAATGACCGCAAGCATCGAAGAAATTACTCGCCATGCCGAGCATGCACTGGCGATGGCCAATCAGGCTGAAGCGCTGGCCAAGAATGGCGGACGTGTGATTCATCAGGTCGTGAGCGACATGGATGGCATTGCGCGCTCCTCGCAAGAGTCGGCAAAGGTAATCCGCACGCTGGATAAAGAGTCCGAAGGGATTTTCACCATCATTCAGGTGATCAAGGGCATCGCCGACCAGACCAACCTGTTGGCGCTCAACGCCGCCATTGAAGCGGCCCGTGCCGGTGAGCAGGGCCGAGGTTTTGCGGTGGTTGCCGATGAAGTGCGCAGCCTCGCCGGACGTACCAGCGCATCCACGCAGGAAATTGCCAGTATGGTTGCACGCATCCAGCAAAGCACTCGCGAAGCAGTGACCAGCATGGAGGCGGGCGTTGCTCAGGTCGACAAAGGCATGGCCGTCACCGCCGAGGTTGAGCAGGCCATTAGCGAGATTCTTGAAGCGACGCTAAGCACCACTCAACTGGTCAACGACATCACCCGGACCATTGGCGAACAAAGTCTGGCCAGCAACGAAATCGCCCATCAGGTGGAGATGATCGCCAGCATGTCGGCAGGCAATAGCCGCGTGATTGGTGAGACAGCCAGTACCACTGATCAACTGTCAGCGCTTGCAGGTCAGCTTTCTCAATCAGTGGATCGTTTCCGCCTTTAAGGTAGTGATGCTCATGAAGCCCCGTACAAACGGGGCTTTAGCCTGGTTTGCCTTTAGCTGCGGCTGAGTGGAGCGGGGCAGTGGTCATCGGGCCTCAGTCGCGATGATTACCCGAACAAGGTTAAAGTGTTCACACTATCAATCGTTGTGTGAAAGAAGGAATCGTCCGCTGTTTGTTTCTCTGGATGGCCCCAAAGGAGCCGGTAAAACCACACTGTTGGAAGCCGTGACGAAAGTACTGAGGGCAGACAACAAAAAGGTGATCCGGATTTGCGAGAAAAAAAGCGATCCCTTCAGGCGTGAAACCATGACGCTCGTTAACAGGCTCGTCAGAAATCCCAGCCGGGATCTGGAGCTGGAGGTTTGTGAGCGCCTTGCCGATAGCCGTACCTGGATATCCCGGTACGTGCTGGCTAAACAGCCACCAGACAGCATCATCCTGATCGATCGGTGGTACCCGTCCGATGCCGCGTTTCGCCGGCAAATCCCGTTTGCAGACATTCTGCAGTTGAACATTGATCGAAACGTGCGAGTGCCGGACCTGCATGTAGGGGTTGTCACCGCTCCGGATATTTCCTGGGCGAGGGCAGCATCAAGACGGCGCGGGCTGAGCAGTACTGTGATCCACACGCTGGAAGAACAGGTCACTTGCACCAAGGCGTTCGAACAAGCAGTTTCAGACAACGGCTGGTTCTTGTGCCGTAATGAAGGAACCATCGAAGACGCAACGATGCAGGTGGTTGCTGAGATATGCAGGGTTCTGCGGTCAGGCCCCGCTGGCTCAAAGGAATGAAGTCACGCTGGTCACCCGAAGCGGCGTAGGCTTCTCTGCTCCCCAGCAATCCGTTTATTGACGTCAAAACATAATTATGTGGGCGCAATTCAGTTGCCGGATTGTCCGCCGATACCTGATAAAGATGTATCCGTTTGCGGTAGCACTGAGGGTCGGTCCATGTTCAATAAATCGCTTAAAGATGAACTGACGGCCAGGACGGCCGAAGTCGTGGGTTATAAGGGATTGATTGAAGCACTGGGCCGCTCCATGGCGGTCGTCGAGTTTAGCCTGGACGGTAAAGTACTTCGGGCCAACGACAACTTTCTCACCGCAATGGGCTATCGCGCCGAGCAATTACTCGGCAAATCGCATCGGGACTTTTGCACACCTGCGTTGACTCGCAGCGCCGATTACGGCCAGTTCTGGGCGCAACTGCGGGCCGGCAAGTTCGTCTCGGGCACATTCCAGCGAATCAATGCGTCGGGGCAGAATGTCTGGCTTGAAGCCAGTTACAACCCGGTGATCGACGAGCGTGGCCAAGTGCTGAGGATCGTCAAATATGCGCTGGACGTGACTGCAAAAGTCACCCAGGAAGCGCTGACGCAGGGCAAACTGGCCGCACTGGATCGCGCAATGGCGGTTATTGAGTTCGACCTCGCCGGCAACATTGTCTCGGCCAACGATAATTTTCTGCACACCATGGGCTACACCCTGAACGACCTCAAGGGTAAGCACCACCGCCTGTTTTGCGAGCCAAGTCTGGTCAATAGCAGCGAATACAGCGACTTCTGGCGTCGATTGAACGCAGGTGAGTTTTTTGGTGGTCAGTTCAAACGTATCGGAAAGAACGGACGGATAGTCTGGCTGGAAGCGACCTATAACCCGGTCTATGACGCTGACGGTAAATTGGTCAAGGTCATCAAATTCGCCAGTGATATTACCGAACGCATCGAGCGCTTCGAAGAGGACTCACGCGGTGCTTCCCGGGCGTACCATATTTCTGCGGAGACCGAAAAAGTCGCCGAGCAGGGTGCCCAAGTCATTCAGGAAACCGCTCTGGAGATGCGCCAGATTGCCGATAACATTGGCGCGTCCGCTCGGCTTGTCGGTCAACTGGGTGAACGTTCCGAACAGATCACAGCCATCGTCAATACTATTCGCGGGATCGCTGACCAGACCAACCTGCTGGCCCTTAACGCCGCTATCGAAGCGGCACGAGCGGGCGATCAGGGCCGAGGCTTTGCGGTAGTGGCCGACGAAGTACGGCAACTGGCGGGACGTACCAGCCGCTCGACTGCGGAAATCGCCGAAATGATCGGCAAGATCCTTTCTGAAACCCGTGATGCAGTCGCCAGCATGAACGCCACTCAGGAAGGAGCAAAACGCGGCGTTAGCCTGGCGGATCAGGCTGGCTCAGTGATCCTGCAGATTCGCAGCGGAACCAGCGACGCCGTAGAGGCGGTGAGTATGTTCGCCTCCAAGCTCGACGAGTCAGAAGTGATTCCCAAAACCGCCGTCAGTTGGGTCGGGTAGCCTGTAGCAAAGCAACTGCATCGAGTCGTAGCGGATTGCTGCCTACCGGCAATCCGCTTGCGTGGCCGTGATGAGTAAGCATTTGAAATGATCTAAGGTATCAAGCGCATCTCGCGTAATTTGTCGAATACATCGAAAAATGCTTGATCACTTGCTTGGTACGCAGTGAAGCCCATTGCACGGCTTTTCGACATATCCGTTACGACTTCGATGGGTCGACCGAGGTCTGCATCGGTATGCCACGGGGATATCAGGCGACCAATATCGGATTCTTTCAGGCCGTGCTCCGCGACTATTTGCGTCCATACGGCCTGGTCGTCAGCCATTTGCTCCTCAAGGGGAGAAAGTGAAGCGGGATAGTCGGCAGCGGACAAGTCGAAGTACTCGGCGATCCGGCTCCACATCCATTTCCAGCGAAACACATCGCCATTAGTGATGTTGAATGCCTGGTTGGCTGCAGCTGGCGTGGTGGTCGCCCACAGTTGTTGTTTCGCCAACTGTCGCGCATCCGTCATATCAGTGAGGCTGTCCCACTGCACCCTTGATCCGGGAAACACAAAAGGGCGATTGGTTTTTTTGCAAATCGAGGCATAGACGGCGAGGGTGGTTGCCATGTTCATCGCGTTGCCTACGGCAACCCCGGTGACGGTGTGCGGACGATGGACGCTCCAGGTGAAGCCGTCCTTCTCAGCAGCGGCGAAGAGTTCGTCTTCTTGGGCATAATAGAAATTTTCCACATCCAGCCGACCCTGTTCCTCGCGGAACGGTGTTTGCGGGAGGCTACCTTTACCATACGCTTCGAATGGGCCGAGGTAGTGTTTCAGCCCGGTAACCAGTGCTACGTGCTCAACACTCCCGGCCGGGCGAATGGCGGCGAGTACGTTGCGTACCATGGCGGCATTAACGCGAATGTTCTCGGCTTCCGTGGCTTGCCGTGACCATGTGGTAATGAACACGTGAGTAGGTTTCAAATCCGCCAGCGCATGCCCCAGCGAAGCAGGGTCCTGAAGGTCTGCCGCGACAGGGATGACGCCTTGCGCTTGCGAGGGGTGCCTCGACAACGCGGCGACCTGCCAGTTGTTGTCGATCAGTAACTGCGTGATGGCGCTGCCAACGATGCCGCTGGCGCCCACAACCAAAGCTGTCTGGGTCATATGATTCTCCTGGATTTAGGTTTGGGAGTCCTCTAAGCAACAGAGGTTCAACCTAAACGGGATTCGTATTAGCCGGTACAGGTGACACGTAAATACCGCGAATGGAACTGACGGGATATCAAAAGTGGAGGTATGAACGTCTGATCTCACGCTGACAGGAGGCCTGTAGTATGGAGATTCGGCACATGGAATGGCTGCCGTTGATCGTCGGGTATGACAAGTCGCCGTTGCCGTCGACCGTGCTGATGTAATACATAATGCTGTCCGGGCGCGGCGGTTTTAACGTTAGCGCCGCTCCCGTGGCAGGATCCCTCGCGATAGGCGCAGGCCCGGCGGGTGCGGCGCTGTCGTTATGTGCCAATGCCGCCGGCCCTGCCGCAAGCGCTGCCAGAGCGAGAATCAGTGAAATGGTTTTGGTGAATATTGGATGTCCTTGGCTTAAGAACGCGTACTGGTTTCAAAAGCATGTCTTTTCAAAAGAAGGTCATGGCCTGCGTCTGCTGCCAATCATCAACAGTGAAAATACAGTCAGGAAGATCACGACTATTGGCAGTGCGAAGCTCAAAGGTGCGGCGGAGTAATACGGCATCAGCTGCGTGATCATGAGTCCAGGCTCAGCGGTCGGAGGATTCACTCCTGCGCCCAGATAGGCCAGTGTTGCTAAAACCAGGATGGCTGAGGCAGCACCAAGCGCGGAGGTGGTCAGGAGTCTTGATGAAAGTTCAGGCCATACATGTCGGCGAATCACGTAGAGTGGACCGCGCCCCTGCAGGCGGCTGTCTGAAACATCAGGCGAAGCCAGCACTGTGCGTGTAAGCGCGCGTGTCATGCGGAAGTATTCAGTCCATAACACCAGTACGACAGCACCGTATATCGCCAGAAGATTTCCCGGCGATATCGCGACAATCAGTAACACCAACAGTAATCCGGGCAGGACGAGAAACACCTCGGATAACAGGCTGAAACATTTATCAATAACACCACCTGTCCAGCCGGCAAGCATGCCCAGCAGTATTCCGGGTATTGCAGCGGTGATGACACTAAATGCCGCAAACCCGAGTGAAAGGCCTACAGCGGCGGCCAACCGCGCAAGCATGTCGCGCCCCAGTTCGTCTGTGCCCAGAGGATGTCCATGGGTGGGACCTGACAGAAGCGCTGCGCGGTCCTGTTCCCCACTGTCCACGCCCCAGATCAAGGGCACCAGCACGGCAAACAGTATCAGCGATGCGAGAATGGCGAATCCGATGATGCGGGGCAGGGCATGCATCGCTGGAGAGTGGCTCTGAATAGTGGCTTCGTGGTTCATGAGTTTCTCCGGCGAGAATCGATGGAGTGGTTTGCCAGGTCAACAATCGTTTTGAGGAGCACGAACATCAGCCCGATAGCCAATGCGGTGCCCTGCATCATTCGTGAGTCGCGATCGACAATTGCGCGCACCAGTTCCAGGCCGATGCCAGGCCAGGCAAAAACCGTCTCGACGACAATGATGCCCTCCATCAGATACACGAGTTGGGCGCTGAGCCCGGTCATCAAGGGGCCCCTTATGTCGCTCCAGCCGTGCTGCCTGAATACTGAGAAGGCGCTGAGTCCTTCAAGTCGTCCGGACGCGTAATGGGGCGCTGAAGTAACGGCTAATGTGGCATCTCGCACGACGCTTGAAGACACCGCTGCCAAACCTAAAGCGAGGGTGACAGTTGGAAGGATCGAGTGAGCGAATGTGGTGTGCCCGTGAGGTGGAAGTACAGCCAGCGCTACTGCGAAGATCAATATAAGAATGGCGCCAAGGACAAATTGCGGAATTGCGCGTATCGCTGTGGACATGATCAGCAGTACGCGATCCACCCATCCATCCGCACGCAAGCCCGCAATGATCCCTAGCGGTATCCCGATCAACAAGGAAAGTATCAATGCGCCGACGGCCAGGGGGATTGAACGACCCAAGCCATGGATAACCGTATCCAGGACGGGTTTACCCGAGACCAACGAATTGCCGAGCTCAAAGGTCAGCAGTTCACCTATCCGGCCGAAATAAAGCAACATGACTGACTGATCAGGCGGCAAACTTGCATTGCTCTGAGCAATTATCGACAAAAAAGTCAGTGCCGCGACCAGTAATACGACCATCAAGGCCTGCAGAAGACGAAGGCTCAACAACCTGATCATGCTGCGCACTCCTGGACGAGATCAGGTTGATGATTGCCAGCGGCATACACCTCACTGACGTAATGAAAGATGCTGTGCGGATGCGACGGCTTTACTGTCGCGACAGGTGCCCGTTCGCGGGTGGGATCAATAAGCATTGGATATCCATGTCTTGAGAATACGGAAGTCTGCTCGGCCCAGGCTCGTGCAAACTGTGCTTATGGCAATCACAGTGCTGCGGTGTCCCGCAGTTAAAGGGAACGTTGCCATGCTCTTTCACTTGGAAGTTCTCTGAATGCATAAAGTAATTCAATGGCCGATATTTGAAATAGTACACCTGTACTATGTTTGCCTTTTGCGGGAAGTGTTAGGTTCATCCCATTAGTCGGTGGCAGTCATCGCCGTTACAAGTTTGCAACGTCTTAGGAATCTTGATTGACAACAGGTGTGAAGTTCACAGTAAACACTACTGGAAGGGGGCGTTCTTTCTTGGGCGGGAAACTGAAAGTCTCGGCGACTGCTTTTGAATGTGTCAGCAGCGTGCATGACGCTGCCCCGCATGGCCGCAGGCGCGGCGGCTCAGAACAAGTCAGACAATAACTCCTCGCAACGGAATGCCGCCGAACTTGAAGTCATGTTGAACGGTGTGATGAATTCAGCGTATGGCGCTGGTAATTATGACGTCTCACGAAAGTGCTGATCGGTTTTACCCGTGGGCTCCATGAGTCATACCCATACCCGCCACTGCGCGTTACCGAGCGGATATTTGCGGCGTCACACCGCGATGCATTAACTCAATGCAGGCGTCGCGAAACCCACGTCTTGTATCTGGTTCATTTTGAAGCTCAGCAGTAAAGAGCGAAGTTCAGCGGGACGCACCGGCTTGGACAGTATCGGGATATCCGGATCATTGAGTGACTGCTGGACATGCTGTAACTCATGACCGGTAATCACGATGGCGGGTATCCGGCGGCCGTGCAGTTCGCGCAGATAGGCGATGCTGTCGGCGCCGGTCGCGGTGCGATCGAGATCGAAGTCGGTGACGACAAGGTCGCAATCCACACGGGTTTGAGGGATTGCTGAGGCTGTCTGCACATCGCAGCCCCATTTTCGCAGCAACATCGCGGTCGCCTGCAGAACGTTGTGGTTATCTTCGATCAGCAGCACACGCAAGCCCCCGAGCAAGCGTTTGTTCCAGTCGATATCAGGCGCTGGAGCCACTACATTGGCGGACGCAATGGGCAGGCCATTGATGATAACCGCTGTGCCGCGGTCCGGGCGTGACTTGATGCTGAGCTGAAGTTTCAGTAGCCGGGCTATACGGCTGACAATGCTCAATCCCAGGCCAACGCCCTCGATGTCTTGATCGCGTTTCTCGCGAACCCGATAAAACTCATTGCACAAGTGCGGCAGGTGTTCCTCCGATATCCCGCGGCCCAGGTCATAAACGCCAATGCTCAGCTTGCCGTTACGCTGTCGGCAGCCAATAAGCACAGGTTTGTCTGGCGCATATTTGAAAGCGTTTGAAAGCAGATTTTGCACCAGAGTGCGCAATAGCGCGGCGTCACATCGTACATGTTGGCGGCACGGCCGCAGCCGGACTTCAACCCCTGCCCAGTTGGCGCCTTCACTGTTCTGACTCACCAGATTGCTCAGTAGCGCATCGACATCAATGGTTTCCAGATGTGGCTTCATATCGCCCTGATTGAGGGTGTAGATATCCAGCAACGAGCGGAAGAGTTGCTCAACGGCGCTCAAGGCCCGGTCAATATTGTCAACCAGTCGCCGCTCATCATTGCCCAATTGCCCGTCGCGCAGGCAAGCGGTGAACAAGCTGATGGAGTGAATCGGCTGACGCAGGTCATGACTGGCCTGTGCCAGGAAGCGCGATTTGGCTTCATTCGCGGCCTGGGTTTCCTCAAGCGCGATATGCAGACGCGAGAGCAGGAAATAAACGAATAACGGCAGCACCAGCATCGTCAGAATCATCATCACCGCGACGGCGGGGTGCTGCTGCAGGAAAGGTGTGAACTGGATGATCAGCGCCAGAGAGGCCAGGGCAAATCCGGTGGCCAGCAGCAGGTACGTACGCCCGTAGCGCATGCCGTAGCCTACCGTCATGCTCAACATCACCGAGTAAACAGGCAGCATCGCTTCGCCCCCGACGGTAATCGTGACAATCCCGGCCATATTGTCGACCACCAGAGCAAACATCCTCCGCGGAGTTGAAGCGCCAGGTTTTTGCGCGATGCGTATGATCAGCCCCGTGTTAACGATACCGAAGGCGAAGCAATAAGCGAGAATCACCCACATCCGCGTAGCCGTCATATCGTCCATGGCATAGGCGATGAGCGTGTATAACGCGGAGGTGGCAATCACCGCCATGCGCAATAGAGCCTGAATCATCTCCAGGTCTTTGCATTTGGTGAGTATCGATATCATTGACATCGTTGCGCCTTATCCTGGAATTAGCCGAAAGATTGCCAGGCTGGATCAAATAATGCGGTTATAACACCGGACTCTTCTGTCCTTCGTTGAAGGGGGGGCCGTATGTTTTTTAATTGCCCTTGCATAAACAAGGCGGGGTATTGGTCGTCCGAAACGTTAAGACCGACATGGCGTCAGCCCTGCGTTACTTGACGACCAGGCTGGAAAACTGAGCTGCTGCGGCTGAGCGTGTGGGAACACCCAGTACCTTGAGCAGACTGGATACATGGATGCGCACGGTAAAGGGTGAGACACCCAGTTCCTTGGCGATTTCCTTGTTGGTTTTTCCAGAGGCCACCAGACTCAGTACCTGCTTCTGGCGAGCTGTTAGGTGACTGAGAATCTTCACGTCTGCATCGTTAAGGATCGAGCCGCCGGGTTTGTATTTGACGACAATCTCACCTTCACGAATAGCAAGGATGGATTCGGCAATTTCCTGGGGATCGATGTTCTTGCCGATAAACCCGTCCGCGCCATGCGCCATGACGAGGGAGATGGTCTCCAGATCATCGACCATGGACACCACGATGATTGACGTGCGTTTGAATTCCGCGCGGAGTTCGGCGATGGCCTGCATCGAACTCAAACCGGGGAAATGCAGATCCAGAAACAACGTATCAACTTCCGCGCCGGACCGAGCCAGTGCCAGCACTTCATCGAGATTGCTGGCTTGCTCAATGATCGACCCGGGCAGCAGTCGCTCGATGGTCCGAAACATACCTTCACGAAACAGCGGGTGGTCGTCAGCCACAATAATTCTGCACGACATTCGTCTGTCTCCGTAATTCAAGGGGGCATCATACATACGAGGACATGATCTGTATCAAAAGTGATACGCAGTCAGAGTATGGTTTCGTCGCAAAGTTGCACGGGTAAGGGAACTTTTCAGACGAAAATTTGTGTGCGGTTTCCTTGGGAGGGCGACGGGGGACTCAGTTGCCTGGGAGGCTGTGGCGCGGGGAATATGCGACAAGGTCGGGCACTTAAGGTCCGAGTACAACAGTCTTGGAGCATAGAACAGCTTGCCCGGGTGCCGACTAATATTTTCTGAAAACCGGGTCGGTACACGCTGAATAGATAACGCTGCATGGCGAGCCGAGTTTCTCGCAGTTCGTCATTGCGAGATCAAGCGCGATTTCCTCGCTTTCTGCCCCCTGGAAAAAACTGTCGGTTTTCGATGAGACCACTGCGGCGCACTGATTCCTGTAGACCAGATTGACTTTGCAATCTTTCGCGGCGCCTTCGGCACACAGTCGCAGCGCAGCTTCTCTGGCTTCGCTTTCAGAAAACTTCCCGACTACGGCGCCCGACTCGCCCGTTGCATTTGAACCGGCAATAGCGCCCCAGGTTTTGATCCATTCACCTGTAGGCCGGGGAGGGGCACTCTGGTTGTACTGAGGGTCGTCCGGCAGGCATTGCATGCTGCCCGCCTGAGCGCCCATGGGGCAACGGGTTTGTGCTACGACCTGCATGCCCAACATCATGAGCGTCCAACAAGTGACAGGGGCTATTTTCATTATGAGACCGATCATTGATAGACAGGTAGCGCTAGAAGCACTGCGTTGTTTGGAAGAACGCCGTCAAAACTCACCTGACGGCGTTCGGCGTCGTATCTCTACTCGGCCTTCAAAGCGTACGTCGGGCCCCACGCCGAATCGCCCTGGACTTCACGTGCCTTGATCTGGATTGGACGATAAGTAAGCGCTTTCAGCGTTTGCGCCAGTTTAGGCATGCCCCAATCCGCAGGGTTGTCGGCTTTCCTGACCTCTTCTAGTTCCCCAAGCATTTGTACCAGGGAGACTTGTTTAAGCTCGCAACGCATCTGCTCCTGATCCGCCTGCTTGCAGCTTTTGTCCTTGAACGTTGCGGCGGGTGGTTCTGCGAAGAAGCCGTCGATCAGGATGACTTCGCCAGCGGCGATATCAAAGGCGGCAAACTCCTTGTTCAGCTCGACCTTTACCGAGCGGGCTTCAAGGGTGTTCTGCTGAATGCTGGGTACCCAGCCAGCTTCGGAGGTCTGTTGCTTGACGTCATAGGATGACTTCCCCCAACTGGTGCATTCATTGTTGACCACGCGCCTTGAGGTGCAGTAATCCTCCTGAACTGTCTCATTGCGGTAGGTTGCGTCCTGCCATTTTTTGCCATGCTCGAACTCATCGATGGTGAAGGATTTGAGCATCGCATGGCCTAGGGACGATGGGCTGATATTACGTCCACCGGGAGTTTCGAAACCACGTGTTCGTGGCAAGTTGTAGCTCACACCGCTAATTGAGTAATGGCCAGGATCGACCAGATAAATCATGTACATCGTCCGCCCGAAAACCACTTGGAAGTAAGCGTGTTTAGGGTCGTTCTCGTCGCCGCGATTTTT
This sequence comes from Pseudomonas caspiana, assembly GCF_040224095.2. NCBI lineage: Bacteria > Pseudomonadati > Pseudomonadota > Gammaproteobacteria > Pseudomonadales > Pseudomonadaceae > Pseudomonas > Pseudomonas caspiana. The sequence goes on from NZ_CP167995.1 coordinate 2,949,392, forward strand.
GGTGTCGTACCCGACCTTGAATATAGAAGAGGGACGAGAAGTATTCGTCCACTCGGTGGTGCCCGAGCGCATCCTCAGGAAATTGGCGATCGAGTCACTGTTCTGAAAGTCAGTGTGCAGGCTATCCAGGCTTGGGCTGGGTACGACAACGATCGCTTTGCCTGCACTTTTGAACTGCGCAAGCATTTCATCTGTTGCGTTATTTTGGGCAAATCGGGAGGCAGGCTGTGCTGGAACTGCCTGAGTATTGCCGTACGGCGAGTAAGCAGCGTAGGGCGACGATGTCGCCGGTACGCAGCCGCTCAGCGCTACGCCACATACACTGGCGCTAAAAAGCAGGAGGGCGTGAGTCGATAGCGTACTCATTTCAGCAACGTCCGGCAGCTTTCAACAATGCATTACAGTTTGCGGGTGCGGAGGCCGGTGCCGGAGCTTGGTTGCCGGTCTGCTGTGCAGAACCCTCGACAGGGCCAGAACACAGCGTGTCCGAATCAAGGGCGACGAAAGTTGTGTAGTAGCAGTTGTAAACCCCCTTGTTTGTCTGTGCTTTAAACTTCACAGAATCGATCTCGGCGCGCTTGTCAAAAATTCGCACTTTCTCAGGCGTGGTATTAAGTGTGACGGCTGCCTTTTCCTGCAGGCCGCTATCGCTGACCGTTTTCGACGCGATCATTCCGCAGCCTTGTAATAAAAGTACCGCGGTAACTGTGCTGAGCGCCCGAGCCAGAGTTCCATTGGAGATCATGATATTACGCCTGTTTATTAGTGAGAAAGTTTATGCAAGGCATCGTGCTCGGCAGGTAAATATTTTGCTAAATGTGCAATTAACCAACACCGCTTGTGTGGGACGCATTGCGAGGCCTGTTCAGAAATAGTTGAGTCAGCGGCCGCATTGGTGGCGACTGACTGGCGTTGACGTTAACGTCGGCTCAGTGACGTGGGCAATAGTACACATGTGCTATTGAGGGGCTCTGGTCTTGTGGGTGACCATGCTCAAAAGAACATCAGGCTGCCGCATTAAGTTGTATGCATCCTGCATGACTCCCGATGATTGAGCGAATCACTGACTAGTCTCTGTGTGCTGAATTTTTTCTAAGGCCTGGATTGAAATAATGTTCAAGATGACAGTGGCGGCTTTGATATTTTTGTTCGTTTCGGGTTGCGTTAGCCTTCATCCCGAACACGAAATGATAAACCAGCTCAAAGGCAAAGACGTCAATGAAGCAAAAGGTTTTTTGTTCTCTACCATGGGCAATCCCGTGTATGAGCCTACACCTGTGCCCAGCATCATTGCCGACTCCATTCCGGGCAGTGGCGGGGGGTTATACCAATGGGAAGCGCTGGCTTATTACGAAGATGTGCCGGAGCAAACAGGTTCGTACCAGGATGTTGACTCAGGTCGGCCCGTCATTGTGCACACCTACTCCTATAAACGCGTGAATCACTACTGCACGGTCAATCTCCAGGTTGATACCCGAAATATCATTAGAGAAGCGAAAGCAGTGGGTTCGGGGTGCACCCGTCTGTCGAAGAGTTGGTATTTCGGTAGTTGAAAATAAGGGGCGCGTCAGAACTTCCTGAAGAACGGCTCGGTGCAATCGGTGCCCCTGACGAAACATTGCGCCCCGGAGTCCTCTTGGCATTCTTGCAGTGCGGTTCGTTTTGCAATGTCCGCGGTTTCAGCAGTGATGATCTTGCCGCCCGTACGACCTTTGGCCGCCTGAACCACGGCCACACATTGATTTTTATAAGTCATGTTGACCTTGCAGTCCGAATTCCCAAAGTCCGCACAGATTTTTATTGCTTCAGCTTCGGCGTCTTTTTTTGAAAATTTCCCGGTACTGCTGCCGATATCACCGTTCTCCGAACTGGCGATCGCCCCCCAGGTTTTGATCCATTCACCTGTTGGCCTGGGAGCGGCGTTCACTTCTGCCTGAGGATCATCCGGTATGCATTGGATGTTTCCCGCCTGGACTCCGATTGGGCATCGCGTTTGGCCCACGGCGGTGGCAGAAATAATCGAGCCAAGTAGAAATAGATACGAGAAAGAGCGGAGCATTTAACAAACCTCGAGTGGCTATGTATTGGAAGCAGTCAGCCCAGGTTGCTGGCACTTAGAACTTCCCGAATACGAGGGCGAGCACTCTGTTAACGAAATCGCGCAGGTCGTCAGGTTTTCCTGAGTCGGGTACTTATCTGTGCAATCACGCAGTCGACAGCGCGATAACGTGGGTCTGGCAATCAAAGCCGCCTTGCTAATAGCGCTAATGGTCATTGCTCTATTGAGTCAGGTGCACGGGCATATCGTGAAGTGACTCAGACCGATAAAACATAGTACATGTGTGCTATTGAAAGCCGGGCTGGCCTCCAAGAATAATGCCTGGCAATTGCTCCTGCGGCTTCTCTCATGGACGTGCGAGCATCAACAAGATTCTATTCGACATTCCCGTGCCCCACTGCTCTGGAGAGCTGACGTTGCGCGGTACGGACTTAGCGTTTAATTCCCATAATAAACAGGGTGCCTTCATGCGCTGGACCAGTGACAAGCTGTTTGGAGGCGCGCCAACGTGTTGTTTGATGGCGCTGGCAATCACGTTTAGCTCGGCAACGGCGGTTCTGGCCGAGCCTTCGTCAGCACTTTCAGAACCTGTGGGCGGCTGGCGTTACAACGGCCTTCTGGATCGAAGTGAAGCCCCACGAGTCGCGTATCCCACACCTCCCATCGACCGCGGCGGACAGCGCAGTCGCACCATGATCGAGGGCCAGATCAAGGCCCTTGGCAAACAACGCGGTCCCAATGTTCTCGCGGTCAACGGCAACCCTTTGAACCTTTATACGGATGAGCAGGGGCGCTTTGCCCGGCCATACGCCTTTGGTGCGGGCTCCAACAGTGTCGAGGTGCGCAGCGCCGAAGGCAAATCCCTCAAACGCGTGCAGTTTTACGAAGCCAACAACCAGCGCACGCCAGCACGTATTCGTGTCGTGCTGGGGTGGGATGATCCAAAAGCGGAGCTCGATCTGCACATCGTCACACCCGACGGCCAACACGCGTTCTTCGCCCATCCAGTGCTGACTAACGGCGGCGGTCTGGATACCGACAGCGTGGATGGACCGGGCCCCGAAATGTTCACCATGACTGCGCCGCTGCAGGGCACCTATCTGATTTACGTGAATTACTGGGGTAACTACAGCAGTGGCGGCGGTTACAACTTCGACGAAGCCAGTAACGAAAAAGAAGTGATTACTTCGCAGATAAACCTGGTGCTCAACGAAAACACTGTCAATGAAAAACGCGAGACATTCATCGTGCCTTTGCGGGGCATTGGTGACCTGCTCTTGGTCAAGACATTCAACTATTGATCATCCCTTCCCACGGATGAATTGGGTTTTGTGAACATGAGCGATAACTCGACTTCAGCGACTTCCGAGCCAACCGGCACGCCCGCCGTCAAACCTGCCCGGCGTTGGCCGATGCTGTTGGGCGGGCTGTGTCTGGTCGCCGGTGTGGCCGGTGCAATGGGCTGGTTCATGCACAAACCCAAGGCGCCAATGGCCGAAATTGCCAGCGACAAACTGCGTTTGAGCCGTCCGGATGGCCTGCTGGAAACCACATCCTTGAGCCAGTTGCCCAGGGATCTGCTGGCGGTGCCGTTCCTCAAGGACACACTGACCGAAGATTTCGTTTTCTATTACGAAACCCATGCTGACCGCCTCGGATTGATCGGCAGCCTGCGCAGAATCATCTACGAGTACGACCTGACATTACAGGACACCCTGATTGAGCAACTCCTTGATCAGCCTGCGGACATCGCACTGTGGCGTGGCAAGGACGGGCGACTCAAAGACTTTCTCATGGTCATGGATCGTGGCGGCATGGCCAAGATGCTGGAGCAACTACTCAAAGTGCTCTATGACCCGCAGTTAAGCGAAATTGGTGTCGTGAAGATCGGCTCCGATGAAGTGCCGCTTTATCTTCTGAATTACAACGCCAGCAAGTCGCTGGCGTTCGCCTCCTATGGCGACAAGCTCGTGGTGGTGTCGAACCCGAACAAAATCGCAGGGCGTGATTCGGCTACCTATGAACGGGAGCCTTCCAGCCTGAGTCAGCCTCTGGGAGAGGAATACGGAAAATCTGCCCCGGAAGCAGGCAGTATTTCACCCGAAGCCCTCGCTGCATTACTCAGTGGCGAAAAACTGTTTACCGAAGCATTCGGTTTGCAGCCGCGCGCGCCGCAGGTGAAGCAACGTCTGTCGGTCAATGCCAGTGTTCTGGCCATGGGGTATCAGCGCTTCATTCCGAACTTCGCCGGTCTGCGTTTTGAAATGGACGAGAAGGGCTGGCACAGCTTTCTGGCGATGAACGAAACCGAAAATCAGCCAGGTTTGGATTTCAAACCGATCTGGCAAGCGATGCCCATAGGGGCCAGCGCGTGTGTGGCCTTGCCCCTTGCGGCCGCGCAACAAAAGCCATTGCTGGTGAAGCTCGGCGCAGAGGAGCCGGTTGCCCAGGCGCTCACTGCGCACATCTCTGATGCAGCGGGTCTTTGCTGGTACGCCGATTCACGGTTGTACACGCCGTTGCTGGTCGCCCATCTGACCGACAAAAACAGCGCCAGCCTTGACGGCGATCTGGGCAAGCTGTTCGGTTCCATGGTCGGCGCCTACGAAGCAAATGCCGAGGGTCATGTGTTTCCGGTGGTCGAGAAGCAGCAGGGCGACAGCCATCAATGGCAGCGACAAGTCAGCACCCGTTTTGGTCCGTACCGGGCCAGAGACGCGGAAAATCCTGACGCTGTCAGCGGCAATGCGTTCATGAAGGTCAGCCTGGCGCGTCACGGTTCGACATTGCTGTTTTCCCTTGATGATCAGCTCGTTGACAAAGCTGTCGGCACCCTCGACAAACGTTTCCCGCCGCTGGCTGACGTGCTTCCAGGCGATCAACTGGTTCCGGTCTATTTCAACCCTGGCGCCATTGCGCAACTCCTGCAGCAGGAAACCCTGGGCAGTTTGCCCAAGGACATGGAGCCGGTTTTTTACAACGCCGCGCAGACTCATCTGATCCCGAAACTGAAGAAGCTCGGTGGTTACGGCAAGTACGCGCTGACATTGCCAAAAGGCGCTGAACCCGATGGCCTGTGGCAGTGGATGCCACTGGAGTGGAAGCCGCTGTGATTGCTCTGGGTCGGGGCCTTGCGCTGTTGGCGATACTGCTCGGCAGCCCTGCGTTTGCCAGTGCGGTGCCAGCGCTCGACGCCCAGCAATCTCAGGTATTCCGTGCCTGGTTTGTAAGGATTGCTCAAGAGCAATTGGCCCAGGGCCCCAGCCCGCGCTGGTATCAGCAGGATTGCGCTGGCCTGGTGCGCTTTGCCAGTAATGAAGCGCTGAAGGTTCATGACGATAAGTGGCTGCGCAGCAATGGTTTGTCCAACCGATACCTGCCGCCCGAGATGCAACTGAGCGACGCTCAGCGAGGACTCGCACAGCAGTGGCAGCAGGGCGACGGGAAAACCGGGCCCTACGTGAATGCGATCAAACTGATTCAGTTCAACAGTCATCTGGTCGGACGCGACATGGCTCAGGCCCGACCGGGCGACCTGATGTTTTTCGATCAGGGCGACGACCAGCACCTGATGATCTGGATGGGCCGCTACATCGCCTATCACACCGGCACCACGACATCCACTGACAACGGCATGCGCTCGGCAAGCCTGCAGCAACTCATGACATGGAAGGACACCCGATGGATACCCGACGCTGCCAACCCGAATTTTATCGGCGTCTATCGACTCAACTTTCTCTCCCAATGATCGGTGCCCGCATGCCGCGTATTTGCTCTCTGATTTCATTGTCGCTGGCTCTTTTGCTGCCTCTTTCCAGCGTCAACGCCGATGACAGCGTCGAGCCCAGCGGCTATAGCGCAGTGCCGGGAGAAAGCTTTTTCCTGCTGGCGGACAGCAGCTTTTCCAGCGATGAGCAGGCCGCGGTACGTCTTGAGGCCCCGGGCCGTGATTATCGCCGGTTCCGCATGCAGCCTTACGGGGGCGCGGATATCCGTGTGTATCGCATCGACAAACCCATGGACTTCCTCAAACGTCAGAAAAATCTGCATCGCGTAGTCAGTGAGGGGCAGTTCAGGGGAGAGGGGCTGTCCAACACCCTCTCGTACCTCTGGGACAGCTGGTATCGCCAGTCCCGACGCGTCATGCAGCGGGCGTTTTCCTATGAGTCCCGCAAGCAGGTCACAGAAGAAGTGCCTGAACTGAAGATGGGTAACGCGATGTCTGCGCCTACACCTTATGAGGCGCAAGCGCAGTTTGCACTGATACCCGGTTTGCCGGTGGTCAGTCAGTTCCGTTATCCGATCTGGGAGGCAAAACCAATCCAGCCGCCGGCTGGGGTTGACCTGAACGGCTCGTCAAGCAAGTTCATCAAAGTCGTGCCCGGTAACGTCTACATCCCTCTGGGCAAGTTGAAGCCCGGCCTATATCTCGTGGAGGCGCTGATCGGCAAGTACCGCGCCACGACCATGGTGTTCGTTTCCAATACCGTTGCAGTGAGCAAGGTTGCCGGTGATGAGCTTCTCGTGTGGGCCGCCCGCAAAAACGAAGGCAGCCCGGCCGATAAGGTCAACGTGCTCTGGACCGACGGCCTGGGCGTCATGAGCAGCGGCGCGACTGACGCGCAGGGTTTGCTCAGACTGAAACACGTCAGCCCCGAACGTTCATTCGTGATAGGCGAAGACCAGGAAGGCGGTGTTTTCGTCGCGGAGAATTTCTACTACGACAGCGAGATCTACGACACCAAACTCTTCGCATTCACTGACCGGCCGCTATATCGCCCCGGCGATTGGGTATCTCTGAAGATCGTTGGCCGTGAGTTCAAAAATGCTCGCGATTCCGTTGCACCCGTCGCTGCCGACGTTGATGTGACCATCTTGGATGCAACCGGTACGGCGCTGCAGTCACTGGCCCTGAAGCTCGATTCGAAGGCGGGCGCTCAAGGCCGTTTCCAGCTTCCGGATAATGCAGTCGCGGGTGGCTATGAAGTGCGTTTCAGCTACAGGGATCAGGCCTACAGCAGCGCATTTCGCGTGGCGGAGTACATCAAGCCGCACTTTGAGATTTCCCTGAACCTGGCCAAGCAGGACTACAGCATCAACGAGCCGGTGAAAGGCAATCTGACCTTGCTCTATCCGGACGGCAAGCCGGTGGCGAATGCAAAACTGACCTTGAGCTTGCGCGCTCAACAGCTGTCGACTGTCGATAATGAGCTGCAATACCTCGGGCAATTCCCGGTGGAATTGAAAAGCGCCGAACTCACCACTGACGCGAAAGGCAACGCGACAATCGACCTGCCACCTGCCTTCAGACCCAGTCGTTACATGCTCACTGTGTTTGCCAGTGACGGTGCTGCATATCGTGTCCGGACCACGAAAGAAATCCTGATTGACCGAGGCGCCGCCAGCTACCGCATTAAAGCCCCGCAACGTTTCAGTGCCGTCGGTGAGAAAGTTGCCTTCAGCTATTCCAGTGAAGGCGGCAGCGAGCAAAGAAAAGCCTCCACGCCTGCCAGCTATAAATGGGTGCGTCTGGAGGACCAGACCAGTGGCGGCGACAAGCTTGTCGCGGCGGACCAGGGTTTCGGTGTGACCTTTCAGCAACCGGGCACTTACAACCTGACGTTGATGGATGAAAACGGTCATTTGCTGGGGGCCACGGGGCACTCGGTAACGGGGGCCGGCGTCAAGGCGGTAGCGGGTACCGTCGAAGTCATTTTCGACAAATCCGAGTACACAGTCGGCGACGAAGCCTCGGCGCTGATCACCTTCCCTGAGCCCGTCAGCGATGCATTGCTGTCTCTGGAGCGGGACAAGGTCGAAGCCACGGCGTTGCTGTCCAAGGGTGGCGACTGGTTGAAGCTGGAAAAACTCAACGATACCCAGTACCGCGCACGCATTGCCGTGAAGGACAATTTTGCACCGAACCTGACCTTTTCGGTGCTGTACACCAAAGGCGGGCAGTACAGCTTCCAGAACGCCGGGATCAAGGTCGTTGCACCGCAGATCGACGTGGCGATTGCCACCGACAAAGATGCTTATCGACCGGGCGACACCGTGTCGGTGGACCTGACGACTCAGTTCGCAGGCAAACCGATCCCCGCGCACCTGACGGTCAGCGTGGTGGACGAAATGATCTATGCGCTGCAGCCGGAAATTGCGCCTGCCATCGACCAGTTCTTCCACCACCCGCGCCGCAACAACGTGCGCACCAGTGCCAGTTTGTCCTTCATCAGCTACGACGTCGCGTTGCCTGGCAGCCCGACAGCTCCGGGCAAAGCCAATCGCAGTGATCGCAGCGTAAAAGTGCTGGAGCGGCCACGTCGTGAAGACGTTGATACCGCCGCGTGGGAGCCTGAACTGCTGACCGATGCCAACGGTAAAGTGCGCTTCACCTTCAAAATGCCGGACTCGCTGACTCGCTGGCGAATCACTGCCCGTGCCATCGATCAAACAGGACAAGTTGGTCAGAAAAAGCAGTTCGTACGCTCGGAAAAACCGTTGTACCTGAAATGGAGCGGGCCAACCCGATTCCGCGCTGGCGATAAACCGGACCTCGGCGTGTTCGCGTTCAGCCAGGCCGACCAGCCTGTCAAATCAGAACTCGTGACCCATTACGGCGGTGCCGAGCAGCGTATACCGGTGACCCTGAACAAAGGCATCAACTACATCGCATTGCCTGCATTCCCGCTGGCGAGTGGCGAGTGGAAGGCCGAGCTGGTCCAGGACGGTAAAGTCGCTGACGCACTGGCTGTGAGCCTGGCTTCCACCGGTGAGGGCTGGCAGGTCACGCAGAGCCAGAGTCTGGACGCGGTCAGTGGCGATACGCCGCTGACCTTGCCAGCCGACGCGACCGCCATTCGGCTGCGTTTGGATGACAGCCCGCAAGCATTGTTTCGCTCGGCACTGGATGATCTGCTGAGCTACCCCTATGGCGGTGTCGAGCAGACAGCCAGCCGTTTGCTGCCACTGGGCATAGCGTATCCGATGCTGTCATCTGATCCGCAAATCAGGGACCGCTTGCGCCTGATCATGCAGAACAGCCGTTTACGGCTGGTGCATCTGGCGGGGCCTTCGGCGAGTTTCACCTGGTGGGGATATGGCGGTGAGCCGGACGCGTTCCTCACGGCTTACGCCTACTACGCTGACTGGCACGCGAGCAAGGCGCTGGAGTTATCGCTGCCGCCAGACCATTGGCAGCGTGTGCTGGCTGTCTATGCGAAGCAGGCCGGGAAAACACCGCTGTTGCAACGTGCACTGATCCTCTCCTTTGCCAGACAAATGCAATTGCCGGTCAATACGTTGCTCGGTGGCTTGATGGATGACCTGGCGAAAGCCGGCGAGGGCGTGCAGGCCAATGTGATGGACATGGATGAGGGGAGTATCGTCATGAACGCCCCGGACTCTGCTTTAGGCCTCGCAGCCGCGCGGGTCATCACGGCTTCGCTGGCCAGACAGAACAAGGTGGTCATGCCGGAGGCGTTTAGTCGTCAGTTGCCGGGTGCCCAGCAGCGACTGGATGTCAGCTCCGAGCCATTCGCCGAAGCCTTGAATCTGTCGCTGAAAGGTTTTGATCAAGGACGTGCGCGTGCGTTGCTGGAGCGTCTACTGCCGCAGCAATCAACCCTTGAGCGTGCCTTGGCGCTGAGCTGGCTGCAGCGCAGTATCGAGCAGGCGTCGCCGACCATCGCGCTGGCGCCAGGCGAAGGCTGGAAGAAGCGCTACGGTGTCAGCGGTGAAATGTACTGGACATGGGAGGGAGCCAATCCAGTACCTGCATCGTTGTCATTGGCCGGAGCCCAGGAGCGCCCGCTGCGTGCGTTGCTCAGCTACCAGACCCGACAGCCTGTAGCGGAGTCAATGCCAGTGACCGTCACTCGCCGTCTTTCCCGTCTTGTACCGGGCACTGAAGCGTTCACGTTCACTCTCGAAGCGGTCGACGGTAAACCACTGTCCAGTGACAGCCTCTATCTGGACGAAGTGATCATCACCAGCAAGGCTGCCAAGCCAATGCGCTACGGCATGATTGAGGTACCGCTGCCACCCGGTGCCGATGTCGAACAAACGACTTGGGGCATCAAGCTCCAAGGCAAGGCGGGTACGCAAGCGACGGCGCTTGAGAAGGCGCGCTTCGAGCCGGGCCAGCTTGGCTACGCGATTCCGGTGGATGCATTGAGCGGTGAACTGCGTATGCGGCATTTGGTGCGCTTCTCGCAAAAAGGCCAGTTCAACCTGCCGCCGGTGCGCTTCACGCAAGTCTACGCACCGCAGCATCAGGCCCTTGAGCAGAAACCTGCATTCGGCCAGATCAAGGTCAACTGACATGCGTTCACGCTGGCTCTGGCTGGTGCTGTTGTTACTTCCTGCGCTGGCCTCAGCGCAGGAGGATCAGGTTCAGGTCGCGTTGAAGGGCGAGCTGTTGTCCCTCAACCGTACCGGGCTTGTTTCGCGGGCTCCGCTGCCTGCGGATTTACAGGCACCACTGGGCAGTCTGTGGAAGTTGTTTGTCTACGCCTGGTTGGTGGACACCGACGCCACCGAGTCCGCCTATGAGTGCCGAGGGCAGTCCAAAGAAGAAGTTTATTGCTGCACGGCCGGTGGCAGTATCGGCCGCGATCAGGCATTGGTGAAGTCCTGTGGCTTGTATTTTGAGCCTCAGCGACTCGGCATCTCCGAGCCTGAATGGCGGGCCTATTGGCAAGCGCGCAAAGCACCGCAATGGCTGCTCAGCACTTCCACGCTGCAGCCGCAGACCCAAGTCCCCGTGGTGCAATTGCTTGAAACGCTCGGCACCCTTCCGGCACAGGATCAGGCACGACGGGTGCTGCTTGACGTAGTGCTGGGCGCGGCGGACAGCAATGTCGTTGGCGCGCTGGGTGGTCTTCTACGGATCAAAACCTGGAGCTGGTTCGCCGACGAAGCCGCTGCGCAACGGGAGGGTGGTTTTGCCGGCTGGACCGTGGATGGCACACCGATCTGGGCGCAGGGGCGCGGCACCAGTCAGACAGTCTTGCGCAATTACAGCGAAGCCCTGGCGTCAGTCCTGCCCGCAGGCTGGCCCGCCGAGCCGGGACGTTGCGTGGAAGTCGACCTGTTTTCACGTTACCCGATCGTGCATGTACTCAAGGCGGGCCGCGCCGTTGAGTCAGGCCCCTTGCTGGGCGACTACCGCGTCGAGTTTTTGAATGGCAATCAACTGGACATCCACAGCGACGGCGAACTCTTTCTGATGAAGGACAAGCTGGTCGCCCGGCTCGACCGCGAGGAGTACGTCGCGCGCGTGCTGCAACGCGAGGCCAAAGCAGAACCCGCCGAAGCAGCCAAGGCGCTGGCCGTCGCGATTCGCACTTATCTGCTGCAAAACGCCAGCCGCACGGGTGAATGTCTGAGCATCGATGACAGCAGCAACCGACAGCGAGTGGCGCCACGCCCGGCGAATGCCGAATCACGCGGCATAACCGCATGGACTAGCGACCTGATCCTGGTGGGCACGAATGTCACCTATCACTTGACGCAACCGGATGCCGATAAATTGTCCTGGCAGCAAGCGGTGGAGCAAGCCAATGCAGGTCAGCGTTACGACGCCATCCTGTCGCACGCCTATCCTCGCGCGAGTCTTGGTCGCTGGGACAATCCGGTCGCGTCCTGTACCGCATTGCCCGACGCTCAGGAGTGGCTGCAAAAACAGCGCCGGGTGTGGCGTCAACGGCTCGAAGGGGAGGTTGGCTACAACGAAGTCAGAGCGTTTGCCGTATGTCGTGTTGCCTTCGGTAATCCCCATGTCGATCGCGAACGCAACCGGATCTACGTACGTGGCGTGCTGTCGCTTCAAGACCGTCTCGACCTGACGCACGAGTACCTGCACCTGGCGTTCGAGGCGCATCCCAACGGTCAGGATGAAGCATATATCGAAGGGCTCGCCCGGCGTCTTTTGCTGGAGTAGAGCTTGTGAACTTAACGATGAAGAATAGATTCCGAAGGACCACCAAGATGCTACGCGCCCCCTTATTTACAGCTGGCCTGCTGCTGATAGCGCAGTCTGCATTTGCTCAAACGGCGTGCCCAAGTGGTGTAGCGCCAGGCAGCCCTCAGTGCGGGCCTGACTCGGGTACATCAAGATCAGAAGCGCCGCCGAGGCTAACCGGGGAGTGGATCAAGACATGGGGGGCGATTGCGGGTTCTGCTCAGCGCGACGAGGGGTGGAGCACCACCGGCAAATTCAGTGAAGAAGACGCCAGACAGGAAGTGCTGGGCAAATGCAATGCGTCGGGCGCTACGGACTGTACCGTTGATATGACGTATTTCAACCAGTGCGTGGCAATGGCAATTCCATCAGCAGGTGTCGGCAAAAGCAGTATCTACACTGGCAAAGATGAAAAAACCGCGGGCGCTCGCGCACTTGAAAGTTGTGAGCGACGTCAAGGCGCATCCTGCAAGGTGACGTTCACGGAATGTACCGAGCCGTTCTTCAACACGTTTTGATGAATAGGGTTGCTCATCACTTGGCAATTGCCATACGACTGCGTCGTCACATAGGGCGCTGGGTAGTACACCTGTACTATCGAAAAACTTCAGAGCGTCGAATATGATTTTTCACAATCCGACCCATGTCAGCAGTTTTGAGCGAGACGGTTTATGACGAGTTTGATGAATGAAAAAGCTGAGCAGCGGATAGCGTTATCCGAACGGACAGCCGCTGGCAAAGCGGTGAGAGGCACGGCAATAAAACATGCACTTGTCGCCGTTTTGCTGTCTTCATTGGTGGGGTGTACTTCGGTTCCGAGCCAAGAGCTGAGTAGTGTAAAAGATGTCAAGGGAAAAGATGTCAATGAAGCCATCGCAAAACTTGCGCCTCTGATGGGCGAGCCTAAAACTGTAGAACCTGACCGTAAAAATCCGGAGAACACTTCTTATTTCTGGAGCCGATATAAGGGTACTTTTTCGGAAAATAAATACATGGGGTCTACTCATGACCGGAGCGCAGGGTATCTTCAAATTACCGATCAATACCAACAGAATACGTGGACGGAATATTGCTATGTCAAGGTCATCGCTGACCCTCAGGACATCGTAGTGGATTACGAGGTGGAGAACTGTGGTTTTATGGACGCTTTTTTTGGAAGTGGTGAACTTAAGAAAAACTGTCTTCTGTGTAAGCTGGCTGAGTAATCATCGCAAATATTGCATGTGGCGTGGCGCGTCTGGCCAAAGGTGGGGAAGCGGTTGATTGATCAACGAAAAACTCACTTTCGGCAAGCGAGCTCGGTCGACACACGATAATGCGTCGGGACATTTACTGGCGGAGGCAGGTGAAAGTGATTCAATCTGGAATATTGCTGTGAAGAAGTTTGCTCTGCTTCTACTCGCATCATCTGTCCTGCTGACAGCCTGCGGGCCCGACAAAATCGTTTACGACCTTCCTTCACCCAGTGGCAAATACCACGCTCAGGTTCGAAGCTGTCCTGAAACTGGATCCATTACCTGGGGCGAGCAACTGGAGGTCAACATCCTTGATGCGGGCGTATCGGAAGAATGCCATTCGGATGTGAAGTCCTTTACAGGGTTCAAGGCGAGACCGCCCGGATTGCCAGTCGAACAGTTGCAACTTGAATGGCTGTCGGACACACAGTTCAGAGCGTGGTATCCGGGGCTGAAACCGAACGTGGAACCCTCAGGGTCTTACACAAAATACAACACACCGGTCCAGATAATATATCTGCCGAAGCCGTGACCTTTGATGACTGTGAACGCTTTGAAAACCTTGGCTCTCAGAGGCGTCACTGGTTTGCTGCTTGTATGGGTCCTAAACATACCGCTGGCCGCCGCTGAAGTAACAGAGTTATGCGACCTGACATTCACAGGAAGCATCAAACTCCTGAACGTACCGGTCGCGCGTACCTGGCCGCAGCAATCAAAAGGGCTGTCCTATCTGGACGATGTGGGGCCCGGAATGCTGTTTGCCTATGAGTCAGCTGGAACGCTTTCGTTCTGGATGCGCAACACGTGGGTGCCTTTGTCCATTGCTTACATCGGGGAGAATGGGAGGGTGTTCAAGATGGAGGATATGGAACCGGATTCTTCTGATTATCACTTGTCCGGGCAGCCTGCCAAATATGCTTTAGAAGTCATGCAGGGGCAGCTCGAGCGAAAAGGGATTGCCGTTGGCTCAAGACTTGAAAACATAGAGTGTCACGCCAGGCGTCAGCGCGATTAACGTGCAGTGTTTTGAAAACCTCCAAATAGGTCTGCGATGAAAAACCATCTCTCTCTGATTTTTTTAACAGTCTCACTTTTCGGCACTCTCACCCATGCACAGACCCGCTGCCCGATGGGCGTACAGGCGGGCAGCATGCAATGTATTCCGGATGATCCGCAGGGCGGCGGTCAGAACAGTTCAGCGCCGAGATGGACGGGCGAGTGGATAAAAACCTGGGGGGCGATTGCTACTTCTCGCGCCCTGGGAGAAGCAGGTACTTCAGCCAATAAATTATCTGAAGACGATGCCCGCGCTGCGGCAATTTATCAGTGCGCTTTGGGCGGTGCTACAGATTGTGAGGTTCATCTGACCTATCGCAACCAATGTGCCGCATTTGCCTCCTCGCAGTCGGCAGGTACTTATTTCCAAGCCGCTGAGACGGAAAAAATAGCTATTAAATTAGCGAAGAGCAATTGCGACAAGAATAGCGAGAGTGAGTGCAAGGTCCGGTATTCCGGGTGCTCGGACCCTATATTCCACAAGTATTAACTTGTAAGGCTCGTTTCACACAACCTGAACGCCGTAAACGACAAAATTTAATATCTTTTAAAGATCGGATCGGTGCACTTTGAAAGCGTGATTCTGCAAGAGGTTCCAGAGTTTTTTTCACACTGGTCTGTGGCTAATCGTGATGCCTCTTCAATGGTCGCGGCGCTAAAGATTGAGCCTTGCCCTTTTCCAGAGTCAGCTGCGGCCACGCACTGATTAAAAAAAGCCATGCTGACGGTGCACTTTCCTGAATCAAGCCCTTCACAACTGTCGACGGCGGCTTGCTCTGCAAGCTTCTTCGTCATGCGCCCGGAACTGACGCCTGCATCACCATTACCTGCAACAGCAACCGCGCCCCATGTTTTTAACCATTCACCTGTAGGGCGAGGGGGAGGGGCTTCACCTCTTGACGTGCCAGAATCCGGCCCACACTGGGGGCTGCCGGGTGCAACGCCACTGGGGCAGGCTGTTTGTGCCAGCACCGGGAGCGCGGGTATGAGCAGCAGTGCTGAAAGCAATCCGAAACGAAGCATGTAGATATCCTGTTCGCTAATCTCAAACCATTCGTGCTGCCCGTAAACCGTAGTCGACTTGCCGAAGATTTTCGATAGCACAATTGTGCTATTGCTTTGCAAAGGGGCGTGCGTAAACTTTTGATGAATAGCGCGATGTCTCAAAAGACCTGTTCTTTCGGGAAACCAAACCCAACAGTATCGGATATGGGTGCGTCTATTTGCTCATTATTCAATGAGTAGTCGTCGGCATGATAATGATGTAGCTACTTACCCGAAAGATCCGCGTTTTCAGCTGCTACAACCACGCCAAAAATGAAAAACCTTTGAGCGATAAAGGGTGAGATCAACTATGTTTGCGGGCGTCCCCGGTACTGCACGACGCAGAACAGCGTGTGTCTTGACTCTATGGCTAAGCGGCGCACTTGCTCCGGCCATGGCGCTGACGCCTGTAGAGCAGCCTATTGATCCCATGGCAGCGCTGGAGGATTTCCGCTCAGAGGATCTCGCTTGGACATCGTCCAAAATGCGCGATTTTATGGAGCTCTGGTTCGATGTGACCGAGCTGGATGAGCCGCCTTGCGGGCCCGCCGACATGAAGTTATCGCCCATCACGACTGTCTGCGAATATAAACCAGACAACCAGGCTGATCAGTCAAAGCCGCCACGATTATTGGTAGGCATTGTCGGCAAAGACGCGAATACCGCCCGCATTGTCAGTGTTGTGAGCGAGCGGGCGCTCAACGATGCCTCCTGGAAGTGTCGTCCTTCGCAACCGGGCACCGTTGTGTGCACGCCTGTGGGTGGTGACAGTGCCGAGGCTGACAAGTTGTTTACCCACTGGGACAAATGGCTGCCCCGTACTGAAAGCGAGTGGTTTGCCTGGCACGCAACAGATCCGGAAATGAGGTACATCCAGAGTGCAGTCGCCTCAGGCGGAACAATGCCGGCCGATATACCGCGATTGCTCTCGTGGAAAAAGTGGCAGGGCGAGGCCATGAACACCGTACGGCTCGAGCGATTGGTCATGATCGGTCAGTTATGTCGGGTGTTGGATCAGGCTGACGCTGACACCATTACTCGCAATGCTCACGCGCAACTGAACTATAGCCGGTACGCTTTGGCTGATCAGGACAAGCGCCGTGCCAAGGAATGGTTGAGAGCGCTGCGTACGGGCGCAACCCAGTCAGCGAGACTCTCTGATGCGACCGATGAGGCGTCTTGCCAACGCTTTGCTGCGCCTTATGGAACCCTGTCAAAACTTCTGACGTGGACAGACAAACCGCAGGAGGCGAGTCCGGGCGTTCGCGCAAGTCCCAGAACGTTGCCCTGAGAGACGGCTGGGCGCATAAGGATATGTCCTGTTGGAGCGACCGGGGTAACGTTCCACTTTTATCTGATATGGAATACGTGCTGTAGGTGCGAGGCTTGCACGCGATCCTATCGATTCGGTTGGTCAGACGTACCGCATTCTCGCTCTTCGCGGGCTAGCCTCAACGCGTTATGTTTTGCTGCGATGGACACCGTGATCTTCAGGCCAGCCGTTATTCAGAACAACCCTGCTTTTATCTTCTGCTCAATGATTTGACCTAACTCACGCCCGGGTGATTGATAAAGCAATGAAGAGTGCGGGCAGTGGGGGGCATGTTTGAACGGGTGAGGATCGATCAGATGTTGTGAATAACCACAATGCTGGCAGTACACCGACTCGCCCCTGAGCTTCCAGTGCTTGTTCCATGCCTGAAGAGGGAGATAAGGTATGGTCATCAGGGCCTACCGTATATTGAAGGTGAGTCGCACGCGTTTACTGAATTCATACGGTTGGCCATTTCCTCTAGGTGAACGTCACGTGTGGTCGGTACTTAACTCCACGGTCAATATCTGCATAGAGGACGCCATTATGTTTGTATCAATGCACCGCTGATCAAACGAAACAATTCGTTTGTTTATGACTGTCAAGTTAAGTTTCATCTCGTCAGTTGCGCAATAGTACGGATGTACTATGCGCTTTTACACTAATGCAAACTTGAATAGGGCGATAGGGATAATTTTCTACAGCCCGGCAGAGAATATGGATTACAGCGACTCGTCCTGAATGCGATATAGCATCCAGCATGCTTCTCGCTTGAAGAACAATGAGAGCTGATAGCCCGTGTCGGCTTTGGTCAGTTTGATCACCGCCTGATCCGGGCCCTTGAGACGCTTTGCAAGCGTCAACCCTTGATCACGCTGCTGCTGATCACTGGGCATCAGCGGAAACTGCAGTTGGGATTTGTCCAGTAGTTCAGAGACAGGACGAGGTTCCGGTTGTGCCTCAGTATCGATGTACTCGCTCTGCAACGGTGTACTGACAAACGCTTTCTGCACCTCCATGTCATTGGCGAAGCGCTTCAGGAAGCCATCGAAATCCTGAGCCGGACACGCCGCCACGCTTGTCTGCGCGGGCAGTTGAGTATTGGCGGCGAGTGAGGGCGCGCTGTACAGCGTAGCGGCCGAGATCATCGACATGGCCAGCAGAACTGCTCCACGGGTGTGCCGGTAAGTAAGCATATTCATCACAGTGCCTCCGACCATTCTTTGTGGATAGCCGCGATGCGTGCAGCGTAAGCCACCGAGAGGCAGGCGGCATCGTTACACGCGCGGGCCAGGGCATTACGCCACTCTTTCTGTTGTGCGCCCATGGGGTCCAGTGCCTTGCCGGTCTCACCATCGACCCCTTTGGTTTCTGCCCTTACATCTTCAACCAGCGACAACATTTTGTTGTCCTGCGCCCGAAGGCTTTCGCTTGAACACGCGATATCTTCAAGCGTGGTCAACTTTGCACTCTCATCGTCGCAACGCTCGGCAAACCCGAAGTCGGAATAGCCGGGCGGAATATCTTCGGCTCCAGCATTCGAGTGACAGGTCACGGCAAGGAGAAGGGCGCTGGTGACGATCAGGCCAATCATTTTTTTCATCTGTCAGCCTCTTTCAATAGTGATCGACACAATAGAGTGGGCTCCGACGAAAGATGAATACTACACCTGTACTATTGAAAAGCCCTGGCAGCTCGGGAATGCTTGATCTCTGAACCCCATTATTGAACCGGATTCAAATCATGATGAGATGCCTGGCGGTATTGTGCGCGGTTGTACTCTCCCTGCAGGCCTCTGCGCAGGACAAATATTCTGCGCAATATGATGCCTGCATAGAGAAGGCTGAAGGTATTACCGTCAACATGAACGAATGCAACAACAAGGAACTGGCGTTGCAGAACGCCCGCCTGAATGAATCTTACAAAGCTGCTATGGGCGCCCTTGAAGACGCGCAAAAAACGCAACTGCGTGATGCTCAACGGTTATGGGTAAAATACAGAGACGCTAATTGCTTTATGTATTACCACTTTTCAGGCGGCACCATGGATCAGATCAACGGCGCGGGTTGCATGTTGACCATGACCGTTGACAGGACAGAGGAACTCAAATGGTTTGCCGAGACAGGCGAGTGATCTGAACGCCTTGGTGGCGGCTCAACCGGCCCTAGGGGCCCCATATCTGGGGCCGCTATTCATCAAAGAGAAGACAGCTCTTTCGGCACTGGATACTGGCTACCGTCATATTCCAGCGTAAAGCGGGTAACCACAGGCTTGGCCGGAATTCTTTCGCACTCTTCGCCCTTGGGCCGGGTTTGGGTGTCGATGACTTTCTGCTCCACCCTCAGGACCGCCAGGCCTTTGTTACTCTGGTCCGAGATGGAGATTGTGCGCTGTGTATCGGAAAACTCGCCCGCGCATCGAGTGTCCCATTCCCCGTTGCTTCTGCTGACTTCCAGCCCGCTCATCAGCGGGCGTAATTGATCGCCCGGCAGCGCGGCGTACAGCGTCAGGACTTTACTTTCGAACGGGTTGGGGCGCGATGAACCCCCATAGTTCACTCGCACACCAAATGCTCGCAGCTTCGGTGATAACTGATAGCGAGCAGTATCCAGCTCCAGCCCGTAAAAATAGATGGCGTCTGAACTGATCGCCCTCGCTTGATAGTGCCTGGCGATGATTTTGCCGGTGGTTGCGCTTGCGACTATCACCCCCAAGCCATAGTCGCCCTGGCCATCCTCGGCAACATTCTCGGCAAAAGGCAGGGCGGCCAGAATCTGGCTGGAGTCGCCGGGATTGATTTTGCACACCGCATGTTCGGTGTCGAGCTTCAAATCCGGACGCAGCGTCTTGGCCCAGCCCTGGATTTCATCGGTGCAGTCGGCCGATGCAAACAACGGGAAGAATAGCAGTGGCAAAACGGCAAGTTTATGCATTGAGCTGTCGTCCATTTTATAAAGAGGGCGAAAAGTTAGCGCCAGCGTGGCGGACATTGCCCCGTGAACGGGTAATCCGGCCAATGTTTCAGTCTACCGATAAGGCATTCTTGTTTGAGTGCCCGCGATGACAGTAAACAGGCGATATGACACGACCACCATCAGAATTTTCCAGATAAAGGCCTGACTCCATAAGATAATCATACTTGTCGTAACTCCATGCTCGGGAGCGACGAGAATGTCCTGCATAAAACGGATATAGAGGTCGGGTGACATCAACGCGATACTGTGGGTGATCAGCATGTACGGAATGTGGATCCACAAGATGCAACCCAAAATTTTCCAGCCTTGCCCTTTCGTCATGCGGAAACTTTCACGTATAGCGCCGACGCTGTTAAGGCCTCTTAACATAACCAGACACTGGCTGAGTATCAGTTTGATCGTGAGCCAGAATACGAAGGGGAACATCAAAAATTCAACTGTTTCCCAGAATTGTGCGGGCACGTAGTCGACGGTATGGAACATAAGTCGTTGCCATTCTTCCTTCCCCATGAACGGAAGGTCGCGGAGTAGGTAGAGCAACTCGGCAAGCACTGAAAGTACCACCAGATGAGGCCAGCGGCGCAGGGCGATGGACAGCACCTCTGCTTTGGTCAATCGCTCCTCCCGGCTGCGTGCTTCGAGCGTGAGGATCACCACCGCGGCGTAGAACGGGGTAATGATCGGGTTGACCAGAGCGTCCCAGACCCATGGACTTTCGATCCCCAATTGGCTTCTGATGATATTTTTTACGCACATCTCCAATACCAGCAATGGCAGGCATAAAACGGCGATGCTCCCCGCATTTTTCCATAACAGGCCAAACGACGATTTTATAATGTCCAACGGTGCCATAGTGATGACTCCTCAGTGCCAGGCCGTTCGACGACCACGGTATAAAAGCGAAACACCACAAGGCCGTGAAGATTCTGATACATTTGGATTTCCAGCGTTATGAAACAGCTGGCGAAACGAAGTTGTCAGGAACTTCAGTCCATTGATTAACGGCATTCGCAATGTTTATCGGGTTGGGTTCGTTTGCTCGCCATACTGAATATCACGAGCAAATGATTGCATTGATTTGCCGGGTAGACCGGGTTACGAATTACGGCCCATAGCGATCCAGCACAGTGTTTCTTATGCCTGGCTCATAAATGATCGATACACTTTGCGGCGCCTCTGTGGCCTCGGCCAAAGCGAGAAATATAGAGCCATATGTGTGTTGGCCGACCTTTACTTCACCAAACGCTGGAGTTGCGTCGAGTTTCCATATGCAGACTGGGACCCCGTTTTCATGAATCCTTTCTGACCAGACAAAAACCGATTCCTCTGGTTTGCCATCGACGTCGAGGTATACGCATTGGCCGACGCGCGCGCCCTCAAAACGCGCTCGATAGAATCCGTCTAGCGCTTCCCACTCCCTCTTCCCTGGTGGTCCTTTGCGGAATACCAGAGGAGGTTCTGGAGGCTTGTCGCTTGCTGCGCTTGCGCTCGACGTTGAAGGCGAGGCACGCAGCGTACTCAACGCCATCCAGCCAAGTAACATCACGCCCAGAGCCAGTACCGACAAGAGTCCGATACGTTTCCAGTTCAGGCCTGATGCGTCGTCCGGCGACATGGGTATCAGCTTGATCTGTGTGTTCTCGGCCACGGCGGTGCCCAGGCTGCTCATCTTCTGCGCGCTGTAGTCCGGGATCAGCGTTGCAGGGGGCAGGTTGGCGGGTTTTGCTGCGGGGTTCCCAATGGCCAAGGTAAACGGGCCGTCGCCACGGGCGAGGAAGACCACCTGAGGCGCACGCAGTGCGAAGCGCAAGGTCGGCGACGAAGCGCCTAATCCGCCACCGCGCTCATCGAGTTCAAGTTTCACCTGACGCACGATGGTGCCGTGGGTCTCGACTTCATTCTGGACTACTTCCTTGCCGTCTTGCGTCAGCCGGTAAAGCAGACCATTGCCGATCGCTTGCCAGGGTGCCTTGCTGTCCGTTCGACCGTACACGCGGCCGGGGGCGATGCTGTTGGCCTGGGCCATGTCGACTTTCACGCGCTCGACGGGCAGGCCAGTCGGCAGTTGCCAGATATAGCTGCCTGGTTTTTCGACGCTTCCAGTCACTGGCTCCGACCAGGCAAGCGGCAACGCGGGGGTATCATTGTTGACTGTCAGAATTTGTGCTGAGGTCAGCATCGGCGCGTTGGGGGTCGAGCTCCATAGCAGCCGCAGATAACGTGCGGTGCGACCGGGCAGGGTGACTTCGCGCTGTTCGACCGTTTGATCGTCGAATGACAGACGCGCTACCTGGCTCACGCCCCATGAGTTCCAATTCTGCAAATCATCGCTGGCTTCGATGCTGAAACGCTGAAAGCCGTCTTGAGCACTGTCCCAGTCGAGAATCAGTTTTTGCAGCGGCTGGTTGATTGCGCTCATGTCCAAAAGCCAGCCACGCAAGACTTGCTCATCGGCGGCAGCGCCATCCTGAGGCTCAACCTCCACAAGTGTACCGCTGGCGCTGCGCTCAACCTTGATCCTGGGCGCTCTGTCGAGTTCGTTGGCTCTGTTGTAAAGAGGGAACCATTTCACGTTCGTCGGCGTTTGCGATTGCTCCGCCTGAACCGGATTGTGGGCGATGGCATATGCCTGAGCCTGACCCTGGGCGTTGAAAATGCGCAAATCGCCAAGATCCCGCTGGCGCGAATTGAGCTGCACATTCATGGGCAGTTCAATGCGATACCAAGGGCCGTTACCGCTTAGTTTCAAGGGCGTCTGGCTCGCGAAATCCGCCTGGGTGTCATCGGCGCTGGCAAGTGTAGAACCCAGCAATGCGACACCGCACAGGGCCAGCCGGAACAGCTGCTTATAACTCAATAGTGTGCTCCTCATAGCGATGGGTCCGGCTTGCCGGCAAATGGATCAGCTTTTTGCGTCGTGTTTTTTTTGGGCGGAAGAGGCGCGAAGTAACCCACCACCAATAGCAGGATGCCGACCCCGATGAAGGAGATGACACGGGCCATGCCGCCCCGGTCGCTCAGCTCTACCAGGAACAGCTTGGCAACCACGACCCCGATCAGCACTGCACCGGTAATCCATACTTCACGTTGCCTGCGAAGATGGCCGCCGATCATCAAGGCCAGTGCCGTCAGGGTCCAGACGATCGAAAGTGCCGCCTGCAGCAGCGAGGGATCGATGGGGCTGCGGAACACCATGCCAGTGATCAGCGCGAACAACGAGGCGCCACCTACGATGATCGCCAGCCGCTTGGCTTGCAGAGCCTCAATGCCGAAATGCGGCAGGTTATTGCGGATCCAGTTCACGATTCCCAGCAGGGCGAACAACAGGCCCAGTTCCAAAGGGTTGAGCACTGGCACATAGGGCAGAGGGTCGGCGTCGACGTAGCTGTAGTAGTTCATCAACCAGAACCACCCTAGCAACCACAGAACGACAGGTACGGCGGCCCAAACGCGATAAGCCTTGGGGTACGCGTCAACCGGCCATGGCCAGCGTCGGTTCGCGGCCATGGCAATCAGGTAAAAGCTGGGTATCAGTGAGCCTGCGAGAGAACTCCAAGCACTGTAAGCGGCATTGGAGTTGACCAGAATGTATGCGCCGTAAGACAGCTCCAGGCTGAACAGCACAATGTATAACCAGACACCCAGAATGTGGGCTCCCGCCAGTATTCTGCGTGGCAGCAAGTCAGCCAGGCGATGCAGTGAGAACATGTGGACGATCAGCATTGCGGTCCAACCTACCCATGCCCAGTTGGCGAACAGGTGCCGATAGTCGCCCATGCATATGAGCAACATGAACCAGCCAGCCGGTATCAGCGCCAGGCATAGCGCAGCCAGACCTGGCCAACGCCAATGTGTCGCCAGCCACGTCCACAGACCAACGCTGATCGCGATCGACAGCAGTAACAATGACGCCAGCAGGAAGTGAGGCAACAGATGCATGTGTGCGATGAGTAACGACATCCCCCACCATGCACCACCCCAGCCCAGCAATATCGCTGAAAGTGCTTTCTCGTTCATGTATCGCAAGGTTTTGATGCGGTGGATCTGCAGGGCGCTGAACAAACCGGCAAGGGCAATGATCATTGGCGTCCAGAAATCCCCTCCTTTTGTAGAGGGGAAGTACCAGGTAGTCATCTCGCCGATGAATGCAAGACCGGCAGCTATTTGCAACAACACACCAAAGCCGCGGGCCAGCAGCCGTTGCTGGCGCATGCCCAGCCAGAAAATCGCTGCACCTTCGATGGCCCACGCGCTGGTGGTCCATTTCGCGCCCAGCCCTAGCGGAATAGCGAAGGTCGCAAACACAATGCCGAGTGCGAGGCAGGTTTCTACCAGCAACAAGGCACGCCCTGGTGCCCGGCCCGAAAGCAGGCGGGCTATCCCCATGTAAAGCATGCCCAATGCCAAAGCGCTGAACGCCGCGCCGAATTCGAGATCGGCTGTCAGTGAATATTGCAAACCGAAGCCCACGAGCGGGGTGCCAAACAGCAGCGTGCCATCAACGTAGTCACCCTGGCGTCGAGACCATTGCAGCATCGCTTCGCGGCTGGCGTCCGTGGGGGCGTCGCTGAGTTCCTGCAACTTGCGTCGGGCAAACAGCAGGCCGATGGCCAGATACATCAGGAAGAACAGAATCAGGAACGGTTCAACGCTCCAGAACAGATCCGGTGTGTACGAGCGCAGCCCCCATGCGATGCCAATCCCGAACGTGCCGAAAAAACCGATCAGGTTCAGCAGACGCCAGGTCTTGAACCAGGCGATGGCAAAAACCCCGACATTGAGCAAAGCGAAGTAGCTGAACAGCGTGATATGACTGCCCTGGCCTGTGGAGGACAGAATCGGTGCGGCAAAACCGCCCAGTGTTGCCGCACAGGCCAGTGCCAGCGAGTTCTGGGTGATGGCGAGCGTGGCGGAGAACAGCATGACGACAATCAATAGTGCGAAGCCCAACGTTGGGTCCAGCAACTCGTGCACGCGAATGGCGCCGCTCACTGTCAGGTACAGCACGCCGACGCCGGTGCCTTGCATCATCAGCGCGAAGGCTGGTTTGCGGCGGCGCAACCACCAGCCCAGCCCGAGTAACGCGATTGCGCTGCCAGCAACGCCTGCGTAACGGGTTTCAATCGGGACCACGACGCCTTCGGTGGCATATCGCAACAGAAACGCGAGGCCCAAAAACAGCACCACAGCCCCCATGCGAAGCACAGTGTTACCACCCAGTAGCCAGTTCTGCGCAGCTTGAAGCGCGGCGTTTACAGCGTTCGGCATGGCAGGTTTTGACGGCGCGGGTCGGACAGTCGGTTGGCCGGTAGCGGACGATGCGGCGGGTTTGGCGAGTTCGTCCGAAGTTTGCGCCGGAAGCTCCCAGACAAGTTCCGTCTCGGGCATTGAGCTGACAGAGGTGGACGTATTGTCAGGAAGCGGTGCGGACGCGGCAGTTTGTGCCGCCGAGTCTGTTGACTGTGCCGGCATCGATTCCAGCAGCGAGATACGCGCTTGCAGACTTCCTATCTGCTGCTGCGCTTGCGCCAGCTGCTGGCTTTGCCGTGCCGACTCCAGGCGCAGGGTTGTTACACGCCGATTGAGCCAGACGCCGAAGGCAAGCAATAGAAGGGGGGCGCCAATGACCCAGATATATACCGGATTATCAATGAGAACATCGGCTATCCCCAGACCTATTTCCAGAAGAAGAGATAACACTCAATAACTTCCTTTTTAGTAAGGAGCAGGGACGCCTTGATCGCTCACTATTGAGCGTCAGTGCGGGGTGGAACCGTCAACAAATCTGCCAGCGTCGCCTGAAAGATATCAATAAGCCCGAAGTTTGAAATCTGCACTTATTTTCAATAACTTAAAGTGTTTCAGGCGCTTAAAAAATAGTACACATGTACTATACCGTCCTGCGGTAACCAGCCCGTATAAAGTGTCAGTACGTCAGTACAATGTTTTTCTCTAAACGGAATTTGAATGCAGACTTCACCGCTGGCTTTGCCTCCACGGCCTGTGACCATCATCGGTTCCGGGCATGCGCTGCCGGACAGAATAGTCACCAGTATCGCCCTTGATCGTGAGCTGGGCCTGGCGGCGGGGAGCGTCGAGCAGATCAGTGGGGTTGTTCAGCGGCATGTCGCGTCCAGCATCGAAACAGCCGCGAGCCTGGGCGCGACCGCCGCGCGAAATGCCTTGGCGGCGGCCGGTCTCGAGCTGGACCAGATCGACTTGATCGCCTGTGCCAGTGGCACTATGGATCAGGGCATGCCGTGCAACGCCGCGTTGTTGCAACGTGAATTGGGCATGGGTCACTCCGGCATCCCGGCCATGGACATCAATGCCAGTTGCCTGGGGTTTATTGCCGCCATTGACACCTTGTCATGGCCCCTTGTTGCCGGTCGCTACCGGCGTATTCTTCTGGTCTGTTCCGACATCGCGTCCTGTGGGCTGGATTGGCAGCATGTGGAAGTCAGCGGCATATTCGGCGACGGCGCAGCGGCTGTCGTTCTGTGCGCGAGCGAAGGCGGGGCGAAGATTATCGCTTCGAACCTGAAGACGTTTGCCGAGGGCGCTCATTTATGCCAGATCCCGGCCGGTGGATCGCGCTTTCATCCTCGGCGTATCGATATCCCGTTCGAACCTTTGACCAGTTTTTCCATGCAGGGCAAAGGTGTGTTCCGTCTTGCCGCGAAGCACCTGCCCACGTTGATGAATGATCTGCTGGATCAGGCCGGGCTGACTCAAGACCAGATCGACTGGGTAATCCCTCATCAAGCCAGTCAGCAAGCGATGCAGCATGCGGCCAGGCGCCTGGGCTTTGCCCCGGAGAAAGTCATCGACGTTTTTGCTCATCACGGCAATCAGGTGGCTGCCTCGCTGCCGACAGCGCTGGATATAGCGATTCGTGACCAGCGCGTTCAGCGCGGGCAGATCCTGATGTTGATCGGTACCGGTGCAGGGTTATCGATCGGCGGCATGATCCTGGAGTATTGATGAAAGTTCTGGTGACCGGCGGCACTGGTTTCATTGGTCGCCATATCGTCTGGCGACTTGCCTCCCAAGGCTGTGAAGTGCTGTTCAGCGGACGCAATGCGACAGCAGCGGCCGATGTCATTCGGCACAGCCCGGGTGCCATCAAGTGGCTTGCCCTTGAGCATGGTTCTTCAGCCGGGGCGAACAAGCTGATCGAGGCGACGCGAGGCTGCACGGCGGTTGTCCATTGCGCAGCGTTGTCCTCGCCCTGGGGAACGACAGAGGCGTTTGCCCAGGCCAATCTGACGGCCACCGAAGAAGTGCTGAACGCCTGTCGCATCAATCAGGTCAAGCGCCTTGTGCACCTTTCGACACCCAGCCTGTACTTTGCCTTTCGTGATCGACTCGATATCCATGAAAGCGAACCTTTGCCAATGCCCGTCAACGAGTACGCACGCACCAAAGCGCTGGCCGAAATGAAGGTTCAGGAGGCCGGTCTTGCCGAGGCCGTGATTTTGCGTCCGCGTGCGGTATTCGGCCCGTGGGACGGTACGTTGTTGCCACGGCTGTTGCGTGTCATGCAGCGCGGGCGCATACCCCTGATGCGCGGTGGCAGGGCCCGACTGGACCTGACCTGCATCGACAACCTGGTCCACGCCGTGGAGCTGAGCCTTAATCAACCGTTGCCGCGCCCCGTCTGCACCTACAACGTGAGCAACGGTACGCCGCTGGCTTTTGAGGATTTGTTGCATCAAATCGCCGAGCAATTTCACCTCACTCTGCGCACCCGACGCCTGCCATGGCGGTTGGTGGACGCCGTGGCGCTGGCGTTTGAAACCAGCGCTCGACTGCGTCACAGCGGCGAACCTCTACTGACTCGCTATGGCGCCGGAGTGCTTGCATTCAGTCAGACCCTGAACCTGGACGCGATACGTAACGAGCTGGGTTACCGCACGGTGATCACTCAGGAGCAGGGCATCCGCCAGCACGCCCAGTGGTGGCTTGCGCAACAGGGCGTAAAACCGTGAGCCGCACAGTCAGCCTCAACGTATTGCGCGCCGGTTGGTGCCGACACCTGGCGTGCATGGCTGATCGCAACGCCCGCTGGGCGCCGACGCGCTTTCCGTCACTGTGCGGTTTGATTCGCCATCCCGATGCCGGCTGGATCCTGTACGACACGGGTTACGCCGAACACTTCTTCAAGGCCACCCAAACCTTGCCAGAGCGTTTGTACCGCACCGCAGTGCCGGTGCAATTGCCGATACAGGAGCAGTTGATCGCTCAACTGAATGACTTCGGCATTCAGCCTGAGGATATCCGCACAGTGATCATTTCGCATTTTCACGGCGACCATATCGCCGGGTTGCGGGATTTCAATCAGGCTTCATTCATTGCGCTTGATGCTGACCGTCAGCACATTGAAAGCCTGCGGGACTCGCGTTGGCGGGCGACCCTTGGCGGCCATTTGCCGGGCTTGCTGCCGGACGATTTCGCCAGCCGGCTGACCCTGGCTGATCATTGCAGGGTGGCGACCTTGCCTGAATGGATGGCCCCGTTCACCCAAGGCCTGGACCTGTTTGGCGACGGCAGTCTGATCGGCGTGCCGCTACCGGGACACAGCCATGGTCAACTGGGGTTGTTCATTCCTGATGCTCAAGGGCGTCCGGTATTTCTGGTGGCCGATGCCTGCTGGTCGGTGCCCGCTTGCCGCGCAGAGCGACTGCCTGCGGCGCCTGCATTGTGGTTTGCCGGTCACGATGCCAGACAGTACAAACAGACCTATGCCAGCCTCGGCACGCTGATCCGTCGAGAACCTGCCGTGGCGGTGTTACCTTCGCACTGCACGCACGCCTGGGAGGCGTTCAGCAATGAGCAATGAACGCTTGATCGGCAAGCTGCGCAGCGCGCTGAGTTTTCTCAACAGTCGCTATCGCTTGCGCTTCACTCGCAGAGAGCAACTGGAAGCGTGGCAGGCTCAACAGCTGAAGTTTTTTCTGAAAAACGTGGTGCCGACAGCCGAGCGCTTCAAAGACCAACACTTCACTCGTCTGGCGGACTTTCCGCTGATGGACAAAGCGACAATGATGAGCGACTTTGCGGCGTTCAACACTCGCGGTCTTGGTCTGGATCAGGTCTTGCCCGTCGCGCGGCAAGCAGAAGAATCCCGCGATTTCAGCCCTACGCTGGGCGATATAACCGTGGGGCTTTCAAGCGGCACGTCCGGTAATCAAGGTGTGTTTCTGGTCAGCACTCTGGAGCGACAGCGTTGGGCCGGGATTCTGTTGGCGAGGACCTTGCCGGGCCGCTTCCTTCCGCGTTTGCTGTGCTTCTGGCAAGCGCCCTTGCGGATCGCTTTCTTCCTGCGGGCCAATAGCCGTTTGTACACCACGTTGAGCAGTCGCCGTATCGACTTCGCGTTTCACGACCTGACACTCGGGCTCGACGCGTCACTTGAACGTCTGCAGGCGCAGAATCCCGATGTACTTGTAGCCCCGGCGACGGTGTTGCGGGGGCTGGCTGAAGCCTCATTAAGCGGGCGTTTGTCGATTCGTCCGACGCATATTCTGTCGGTGGCCGAGGTGCTTGAAAGCACGGATGCAGATGCCGTTCTCAAAGCTTTCGGGGTAATGCCGCAGCAGATTTATCAGGCCAGCGAAGGCTTTCTTGGCTACACCTGCGAGCAAGGGACTTTGCATCTCAATGAAAGCCATCTGCACATTGAACCGGAGTGGCTCGACGCCGGGCACACCCGTTTCCAGCCCATCATTACCGACTTCTCCCGTCGCACCCAGATGATCGTGCGGTATCGCCTCAACGACGTGTTGCGGGTTAGCGAGGCGCCTTGCGCTTGCGGGCGGGTCGAGCGGGCAATCGCCGCTATCGAAGGGCGTGCCGACGATATCCTCTGGCTGCCTGATGTGGCGGGGCGCCAGTTGTGCGCGCTGTATCCGGATGTCGTGCGCCGAACCTTGCTGATGCACGGCGCTACGCTGCAGGAGTATGAAATCCATCAGACGAACCTGAACTGGCAGATCAACGTTCAGGCCCGCTGCGATCATGACGCTCTGTGCCAGGCAATCCGCGAAAGCCTTCAACAGTTATGTGCCGGGCAGGGCGTACGTCCTCCGGCGTTCAGCTTCGGTCACTGGCAAGCGCAGGCCCCACACGTTAAACGTCGACGCCTGAAACTCCTGCAATTGCCTGAGGGGCTACCATGCGCGTACTGATTTTAGGGGCTCGTGCACCGGCGTGTCTGGAGTGGGCGAGGGCCTTCAACGAGGCCGGCTGGACCGTGAGCGTGGGGGACTCGCTGGGGCAGCCGCTGAGCCGTTTCAGTCGTTCAGTGCAGCACTTCGTTCGTTTACCTGAGCCTCGACTCGATCCGGCTGGCTGGATCGAAGCGCTGGTCAGCGTGATCAAGGCACAACGCATTGACCTATTGTTGCCAACCTGCGAAGAAGTGTTCTACCTGGCTCATGGTCTGGAGCGCCTCAGGCCGTTGTGTCGGGTGCTGACCAGTGATTTTGCGCTGTTGCACCGACTGCATCACAAGGGGCAATTCGCGGCCATGACTCAGGACTGGACATTGTCGACGCCGGAAACCCGCCTGCTGACGGATCAGCAGGCCGTGTTGGCGCTAAGTGCAGAGACTGCGCAGTGGGTGTTCAAACCGGCTTACTCACGTTTCGCTTCACAGACCCTGATCCGGCCCGACGCGAGTCTGGTTAGCAAGGTTCAGCCCAGTATCGAGGCGCCCTGGGTTGCGCAGCGGTTTATTCAGGGGCGGGAGTTTTGCAGCTTCAGCGTCCTGGTGGAGGGCCAGTTGCGCGCTCATAGCGTCTACCAGCCGCGCTATCGGGTAGGTCGGGGTTCGGGAATCTATTTCGCTCCTGCGAGGCCGGAATCCGTGCGGTTATTCCTGGAACAGTTCGGCCGTGAAACTGGCTATACAGGGCAAGTCGGCTTTGACTTTATCGAAGATCATGCTGGCCGTTTCCATGTACTGGAGTGCAACCCTCGGGCCACCAGCGGCGTGCACCTGTTCGACAACCAGCGTCAGGCGCTGGTGAGCAGCCTTGGCGAAGCATCCGGCAGCGTGCTTGAGCCCACCCAGGAACCACGCATGATCGCGCTGGCGATGCTTTTGCTGGCTGCGCCTTCACGGTCGTTGAGCAGGACGTTCTGGCGTGATTACCGTGTGGCCCGCGACGTGATCGTTCAGCAAGGTGATGTGCTGCCGCTGGCGGCTCAATGGCTGAGCCTGGGGGAAATCCTCTATCGCGCTGCCTCTCGCCGCTGCGGGGTGCTGGCCGCATCCACCGCAGACATCGAGTGGAACGGCCAGTCATTAGCGGACCCGTCGCAATGAAATTACTTTTCCAGGAGCAGCTCCTTCACGAGCCGGTGACACCCCACGACAGTCCCGCCCGACAATACGTCCGTGGTTGGTCCGAGGCAGGATTGATCGCCAATGTCAGCACGCGGATGGCGCTGCTGGACACCGGGACGCAGCAGCTTGCGGTGAGCATCAACGACGGAAATGACCCTGAAGAGAACTGTTATGTGGTGTCGCCCCGTACCGCCTACAGCGGGTATGCCCGCGAAGAGCTGAAGCGCCTCGGCCGCCCGTGGCTGACCCGACCGCTGAGTGCGCTGACCCAAGGCGTCGACGCTTTGTTGAGTTCGGCCAAAGTCGACAAGCTGGTCCAGGTCAACAACTGGCTGCTGTCCACCAACCTGTATCCC
This sequence comes from Pseudomonas caspiana, assembly GCF_040224095.2. Taxonomy (NCBI): domain Bacteria; kingdom Pseudomonadati; phylum Pseudomonadota; class Gammaproteobacteria; order Pseudomonadales; family Pseudomonadaceae; genus Pseudomonas; species Pseudomonas caspiana. The sequence continues at coordinate 2,980,743 of NZ_CP167995.1, forward strand.
GCTGACTGGGATCTGAGTGAGCTGCCGCAGATCAGTGCTTTTTTGCAGCGGACATTTCCTGATCATGCGCTGTGTTTCCGCTCAATCAATGAGTTCAGCAACCGCGAGCTGAAACAACGTTTGCGAGCGCTGGGCTTTCTGAGCATTCCCAGTCGACAGGTGTATGTATTCGACGGCCGGAGCGGGGTGGATGCACCGTTTCTCCGGCATCACAACACCCGGCTCGACCGCACATTGTTGCGGCGCAGCCCCTATCAAGTAGTGCCGGGTGCTGCCCTGAACGACAGTGATTTTCTACGGGTGGAACAGCTTTATAACCTGCTGTATCTGGACAAGTATTGCCGACTCAATCCGCACTACAGCGCCCGCTGGATGCAGCGTGGTCAACGAGAAGGCTGGCTGGAGATGCGTGTTCTGCGCAACCCGGATGGCCGTATCGATGGCGCGCTGGGCTGGTTCGCCAATGACTCGACCCTCAGCACTCCGATTGTGGGATACGACACCGCGTTGCCACAGAAGGCCGGTTTGTACCGGCAACTGACCTGTCTGTGCCTGCTCGAAGCCGCCGAGCGCCGTACGGTGCTGAATTTCAGCTCCGGCGCCGCAGGCTTCAAGCGCTTGCGCGGGGGGCAGCCGCAGATCGAATACAGCCTGATCAAGGTCGCCCATTTGTCTTGGGGGCGTCGCTGGATATGGCGATTGCTCAGTGTTCTGCTGCATGGAATCGGTGTGCCCCTCATGAGAACACTCAAACTGTGAATCACCTTGCTCAATGGTGGCCGGTCGCACTGAGCCACGAACTGAAAAATGCCCCGATGGCGTGTCAGGTCCACGACATACCTCTGGTGCTGTTCCGCGCCGACGATGGACGTGCAGCCGCATTACCCGATCGCTGCCCGCATCGTTTTGCGCCATTGAGTCAGGGCAAGGTGCGCGATGGACACATTGAATGCCCTTATCACGGTTGGCGGTTCGCAGGGGATGGTCGATGCACCCGAGTCCCCGGCACTGAACACGTCCCCTCCAGCAAAGCATTGCTGAGCAGCCTGGCCTGCTGTGAAGCCGATGGTCTGGTGTGGGTCTGCCTGAGTGACCAGCGTCCGGTTGATTTGCCCGTTGCCCCGGCCGAGCAGGGTCAGAAACTCGATACGTTCTGGATGACCGATCAAGTGCAGTGCTCATTGCAAGACGCTGCGGAGAATTTTCTGGACGGATTTCATACCCATTTTGTCCATGCGGGCTGGATCCGTCATGACAAGCAGCGTCAACGCATCACGGTCCGGGTTCGCCCGCTCGATGACGGTATCGAGGCGATTTACAGTGAAGAGGGCAAACAGTCCGGGCTTATCTCGCGATTGTTCGAGGGGCAGCGTGGCAAAAGCATGGGACGTTTTCGCCTGCCAGGGCTCTCGGAAATCGAGTACCGCGATGGCAACGATCGCCTTAATCTGCTGGTCAGCGCCTGGATGACGCCCTGTGCGGACGGGCAGTTGCGGGTTTTCGCGCGAGTGGCGACGGCGCGGGGCAAAATTCCCGCCGTGTTGAAGCGTGCGGTATTGCGGCAGGCGTTCAAGGTCATCTTGCGCCAGGACCGACAGATTCTGGAGCAGGTCAGCGCCAACAGGCGACGCTTCCAGCAATATCCGGTCATGCCGCTGGACGGCCCGCAGGACTTGCTCGGGCCCGGCATCAGGCATTTGCTTGAGCACGGGCAGCCGCTGGATTTTGAAGAGCGCACGGTTGATATTTCGCTGTGAAGCGCCCCAATCCGGCAGGACCGAATTCATTCGGGAAGGCGGTATTCCTGACGGCACACGTACATCAAATGTACCGGCCCCTTCGCGAATGAATTCGCTCCACGGATTTATGTTTGCAGGCCAACATAGAATCTCCCACTGGTAAGAGATCTCAGGATCTGTAGTTGAAAAGACTCACTGCCGGCTCTGCGAATCCTGGCGGTTGATTGAATCGTTGGCGTCCTTCTGATAGCGCGGGGCAAAGTGGGGTAGCAGTAACCGCGCCCAAGACGAGACGATTTTGCTGGTTTCCTGAGGGCAGCGTGCAGCTCTCGATTTCGGTAGCAGCCCCCGATCGACAATTGACGCGTACTCCTGAGGGTTACGGCCGTAAACCATGCAAAGCAGATTGTAATAACGCTGTTCATTCAAGGAGTGCTCATCCGAGAACGCGTCATTGTGCGTGTTGCCGTTTTGCAGTGATGCATTGTTTTTGAACCAGGTAGCCGTCATTGCCAGTACGCGAGTCAGCTGTTCAGGTGTCTCATCACGGTTGACGTGGAACAGAATCATGGTCGCCGCCATTTGATCGACTGCGTCTTCTTCACGGCCGGTAGAGGGCAGGTTCAGCAAGTCGATAAATGCATGGCCGGTTTCATGCAGCAGAATAAAACGCAGGTTGGATTTGACGTAATCAGTGGGGAAATCAGGATCGTTGCTCGTATTCAGTTCATCGGCCTGACGCAGCAGGTAGTTGACCATCTCATAGCAGAGGAAGACTGCCGAGTCTTTCGGGCTGTAGAACGCATTCACCATCCCGCACTCCATGGCCACATAGTGCAGAGGGCGAGGCATCATGAACATGCCGTCCATGGCGTCAATTTCTACGTTACCAACCAGCAAGTCAGCCTTGCGCGTGAAACGGTAGGCATCTTCCAGTCGAGCATCACGCGGAGCCTGATAGGTATAGGAAAAACGTGTGCCCTTGCCGTCCGAGACATCGGTTTTTTGCGCATTCTGTGCGGCAGGTTGCTGCTGTGCGGGCTGTTGTTGCACAGGTTGTTGCTGAGCAGGTTGCTGTGCGGGTGGTGGCGTATTTGCGTTATTTGCAGGCGGGTTGCCGCCGGCTTGGTTATTGGCAGCCTGGGCCAGCCCGACAAGGTAGGAGTAGTCAGGTTCTCTTGTCTGGCGAGGTGTATCGAAGGGTTCAAAGGTGTTTGAAATCAATACCGAGATCGGCTGCATTTCTGCGTCCCGAGTGCCGCTCCAGACCAGATCATAACCTCGGACTTCGCCACCACGCTGTTCATAGCGGCTGTAATATTTTCCGGTACCGCGATCACCCGAGATGATGAACAAACTGCCTTTTCTGAACGAGTAAGCGACGGTGGATTTACCGTTGCCGGTCAGGTCGTTGTACAGCGTGTCGATGGCATCGGGTTTGACGTTATCGATACGTAACAGCTGGATCGAAACACTCCGATCTTCAGAATCAATATTGACGAAGTTCGGTTCCGGGCTGGTGGTCCTTGTGAGCAACTGTGAAGGGTAGGCCAGCGTCACGCCGGATTTGGGTTCGGTGATCGTCGTCCAGCCGTACTTCTTACGGTTATTCAGCGCCATACCACCCAGATGCACCGCGAGATCGGCATTGAGCATCCCGGTGCCAGGTTGCTTGTATTGCTGCTGAACAGTGGCGATGGCGTCCCGTGTACCTTTGCCAAACTGGCCATCGATCCAGCCGTTGTAAAAACCGCCCCAGATCAAGCCTTCCTGAATCAGCTTTCGTTCATCGAGGTTGAGCGAGCTTTCTGTGTTGTCGGCATTCTGGGTGGCATAAGGGTTTGCGGGGGCTGCAGCGCCCGCGAACACGCCTCCAGGCTGCCAGGCAAGGATTGCGACAGCTGTGATGAACGCCACGTGCACCATGCGATTTTTCCAGCTCGTCGAGGAGCGGGTTGCTACAGTCCCTATCGTCAATGGAATAGCCCCTGAAGTGCGCACGCTAGATAAAGTAAGTTCGTCATCATTTATTTCAGTTGTCAGGTAGTGCTTCATAGCCTTCGATTGCATAGCCCTTGATGCTCGTGCCTGTCAGGTGGGCGTCATCGCACCTGTAACTCCGCCTTTCATAACTGTAGGAAGTCCGTATCTGATTGATATCGCGCATAAGCCGCCGGAATTGCCAGCCTTCCTCGACTTCGTAAGTCAGGTGTTTGTCATCAATGGCGATCACGCCGTCGGAGTAGATCAACGTCTGCCTCGATCCGTCGTCACCGGGTAAAGGCTGCGGATCGGCTTTCTGCTGATCGGCTCGCCAGGTCGTCTCGAGGAAAGCACGGCAGGCAGAAGCGCTGGGCAACGTGCGGTCTTCGATCGTACTGGGTGGCAGTTGCCCGCTGGCATGCACGCAAACGGGCAGGGCCAGAAGTACAAGTGACACCATCAAGCCTGCCAGCGCTTTAGGAGGTGTTGTTGTCCTGACGGATGCAGTAGCCATACTCCGTAGTTATCCTTGATTGCTGCACAGTCGACGTCTTTTAATGTCGGCTGCGGAGTCACACTATCGGCAAACATTGCAGAAGTTGGTTATTAGCAATTTACGGGGAAACTATAAAATTCCAATAGCACATCCGTACTATAGGTGCGGCGAGAGTGAGTGTGCTAACAACTAAAATTAACAAACGTTATGTCAACGGTTCCCTGAACATGCCCAGATGCTCAGTCGGAACAACACCTCATTGCGGCGTCTGCGCATCATGGCGATCAGTTGGACTGCTGTTCTTCTGATACCGCGGTGCCAGGTATGGCGACAGGAAGCCTACCCATGCTTCGTATTTTTTCGGCGCATCTTCTCTGCAACTTGCTGCTCTGGATTCCGGAAGCAACTGCTGATCGATAATCGAGGCGTATTTCTTCGGGTTGCTGCCATAAATCATGCACAGCACGTTGGAATACCGCTCCTCATTCCAGGCGTGTTTGTCGGAAAAATAGTCGCGGGTGTAAGCCGGTTGCACTGATGGATCGGCTTTGAACCCGGCCGCGTTCATTGCCAGCATGTGCGTGGGTTCTTCAGGATCGTCCTCATTTTTCATACCCAGCAGAATCAGGGTGGCGACCAGTTGATCGACAGCTTCTTCTACGTTCATAGGCGGTGGCAGTTTCAAGAGGTCCATGAGCGCATGGCCTGTCGCATGCAGAAGAATAAGCTGCAGCCTGGCTTTAATGTATTGAAGCTGGAATGCCGGATCCTTATCGACGTAGAGAGATTTAGCCTCGCGAATAAGGTAGTCGACCATCTCATAACACAGGAAAACTGCGGCTTCCTCGGGCTCGTAGTCCGCATCCACGCGACAAGGTCTGGCGATATAACGCAGAGGATGTTGCGTCATGAACATCCCATCCAGCGCGGCGATTGCGACGTTGCTTCTCAGCAAGTCAGACTTGCGTGCCACGCGATAGGCGTCTACAGCTTTGCCACTCGTGAGCTCCTCGTAAAAATAGGAAAAGCGCGGGCCAAGCCCATCGGCAGTAGCGTTTACCGGCGCTTGCCGCTCAAGGGATGAAGCCTTGTTGCTAACGGATTGTTTTTTTATTTCCCTGGAGAGCTCACTCAGGTAGGGGTAATGAGGAAACTTTATCCCGCGAGGTTTAAGAAAAGGGTCGTATGTCGAGGGCGTGCTGAATGGGTCGAAACTGTTGGCAATCAAGGGGGAGAGAATTTGCATCTCCGTATCACGCTCGCGGAACCACACCAGGTCATAGCCACGAATTTCAGTCCCTCGTTGTTCGTAACGGCTGTAGTGTTTGAGATCACCACGCTCCCCGGCGCTGACGAACATATTCTCGTTCTTTAACCTGTAGGTGATGGTCGACTTTGAATTTTCAGTCGTTTGCTTATAAAGGGCGTCAATAGCGCCCAATTTAACGCCAACCTGGTTCACCATCTGAAGCAATATTTTCTTGTCGTCCGATACAAACCCCATCGCTCCGGTGCGCGGGTCGGGAGAGGGCGTAAGCAGTGCGGTCGGGTAGGACAGCATCACGCCCGTTTTAGAGTCGGTAAAACTGTCCCAGCCGAATTTGTTTCTTGAGTGTTGGGCTAACTGGTAAAGACGCGCGGCCATTTTGGTGCCCAGCCGACCCGTTTCGGGTTGTTGGTACTGTTGCTGAAGTAACGCAATAGCGTCACGCGTGTCCTTTTCAAAGTTGCCATCGATCCGGCCGGTATAAACCGTGCTCCAGATCAAGCCTTCCTGAATGATTTTGCGCTCATCAAGATTGAGCAGGTTTTCAATATCATCCGTAGTCTGAACGGGGTAGGGCGGAACGGGCGCTGTCTGCTCGGCAAACGTGTTCAGTGGCTGCCACAGAAATGCTGACGCAGTAGTAATGAACGCCAAACGCACCACGTGATTTCGCCAGCGTTTCGATGCGCCGTTTGCAACAGTCAGTATCGTCAATGGGTTGGATCCTTTGCTTCTGAGATGGCCTGTGCCTGTCGATCGGGCCCGTCGTTCGTGGCACATGACGTCAACGAAATTCCGGATAGTCCTGAATCAATCTGTCCTCCACGGTGTCCGCCAATGCATAGCGCTCCACCGATTTCATTTCCTGCACCAAACTCCAGGGCGTGTCGATCAGGAGGTGGCCCACGCTGAATTCAGGAAGTCCATTGCGGCGGCGCAGAGCCTGGACGGCAAGCAGCTCAGCAGGGAAGCAGCGATCCAGAGTGGCGTCAAACTCATACCTTTCCCGGTCTGTATTTTCCTTGCACCGGCTGATATGAAAGTCAGCCGCGTCCTGCATGACGGTGGTGAAGGTGGCTTCATCTTCGCTTTGCCAGTGCTCCAATAGCGCCTGATAACTGGGGACGAGCGGCTTTGGCGCAATGAAATCCGTTTCGATGTTGAATGCCTGGGAAAACAGGCCAATCAGGAAGGCGTCGCTGGTACCGCGTTTTATTCTGCGCATCTCACGCATCGTGTTAATGCGCTGGTCTTTCTCGGCCATTTCGATGAACAAACGGGCACAGATCTCGGCGCGGTCCCACCATGAAAACATCGCAGGACTGGCAGCTCTCATGCCGTATTTGAACTCTCTTGGCCAGTTCCCCAGATCCTGACGCATATGGCTGTACATACCATCCCAACGCAGCATCAGCGCCCTCAATGAGGCTGCGCGTTGAAGCGCATGGCTGAGCATTGGCCTGTCGCCGCGAAGAAACGCGTCACAGCTTGCTACATCGTAGTAATGAGCCAGGCTGTCCAGATGCAGTCCTGTCTTGGCGTGCAGTGGCCCTGGGATATCTATGTAGTCCTGGACAGCCGCCGTGAAGCGCTCGTATTTGCCATCAAGCTCGGCGCGCTCGATCCACTCGCGACAATCCAGTGCGAGCGGCTTCAGGGATGGATGGATATTGCTTTGCATGCGAAGTGGCGCTCCTGAGTCTGATGATGTGAATGCGCTTACCGAGGGTTTTGCAGAAACACCACATACCCCAAAAATCCCTCACTGCGCTCCAGATAAGCCGGTGCGCTCCATTCGCCGCCCTGAATCAGTCCCACTTTGAAAGGCAGCCCCAGGCGACTCAGGCGTGGTAGATAGGCTTTGTAATCCGGGATGCTGTGCCTGCCCTGATAGGTTTGAACCACCACTTCGTCAATCACGCCTTTGAGCTCGCCGATGACCGAAGCGTCGGCGTTACTGCTCCAGTCCATCAGGCCGGTGATGCTCAGCCGATAATTTTCCGGAAGGCGCTGACGCAGATCGCGCAGGAACTCCACGTACTCGTCGAGGTATCGTGTCCGGGCATCGAAATCGATCTGTATGCCTACAACGTTGTTACCAGCCTGCTGCCATCGATTGAGCTGCCCGAGCAACTGCGTGTAGACAGCGTCCGGCCAGCGCAGGGTATGTGCACGATAGACAATCCAGAGCTCTTCTTGAGGCAGCCTGGAGACTGCCATGCCCTGCGCGACAAAATTTACGCGTCGGTGGCGCTCGCTGCGTGAACTGCTGATTTGTCCCTGTAGCACATACAGCGTCCTGGCCTTCGCGAGCACCTCTTGCGATGACACGCCTCCCCAAAGCCAGAACGCGTCGTAGTCTTCGGCATCAACGGCTGCAGATGCTGAAGCAACCTGCAGCACGCTGACCAGCGTCAGCCAGAACAGCGTCCGCATTTACCAGTAATACTGCTGGGATTTAGCCCAACGAGTATCGGCAAATTCTTTCTTGAGGTTCTGGAACCAGTATTTTCGAACGCTGGGTTCAACATCCTCTCCGCCACAGCTATTGATACCCGCCGGGGCATAGCAATTGATCCCGCGGTAAAGCGCATAAGCGACGTCAGTGTGGCTGGCATTTGGATTGTTTTTGACCGTTATGTAAGCGTTATGTCTTGCGAACGCGGCCCCCGGGAAGCCAGAGGGCCCGCTCCCGAGTACACCGTCAGTCAGTTGTTCATTTAATGGAGAGTTGCCCAGGTGGTTACGCAGCATGAACTCACCCATGCAAATCAGGCCTTGGGAGTCGCCTGGGTTCTTGTCCAGCGCAGCTGCCACCTCGGCAATACTCGGACAGCGGTAACCGGACTCCGCTTTCTCACCATTCCATTTGAACAGTGCCAGCGACTGTCCTTGATCGTATCGATAGCCCAGGCTGTAACTGAGTCTGGTATCAGGTGGTGAATCAGGCAGTTGTTTCAGGTCTTGGGCAAACGCTGCAAACTGACCGTGCACCAATTGCTTGTAGAGCAGCAGGAAGAGGGCGGTGTCACGTTCAGTTTTGCTGATCCCTTGGCTAACCTGTTGTCGCAACAGATCTGCGTTGGCCGATTTGCCGAGCAGGATATACCGAACTTTCTCGTTCTTGATCGGTGAGTCTGCGCGGAATGCGTCAGCTACCTGGCCATTGCGCTCATAGTTCATGGCCAGCACCAGTTGCAGTTGTTCTTGCTGCAAAGGCAATTGGGCCTTGCTCAACAATTGCAGCCAGAGCTGCTGTGCCGTCTTGTCATCCTTGATGGCCTCAAGCGCCAGACCACGCAACATTTGCTGGCTGAACGCGACATAACCAAGCGTGTCGGGTACCTCGGCAGGCAATAGCTGAAGCGCGCGGTTCGGATTTTTTTCGGTATAGAAGGCGACTGCCGCTTGCAGGTAGCTGAACAGTGCAGGCTGTTTAGCAAAAATGACCTTTTGCTGGAGCAGGGCGGGTTCAGTCAACGTGTTCGATGTCCCCACGCGCATCCACATCAGGTCGTTGACCGCCGTGATCAGTGCCGAACTGACAGGCGCTTTATTAGGCGTGATCAGCTTCAGATCCAGCTCACGAATCAGCGCATTGTAGGCAGCGCTGTCGGGTTGAGCGCCTTTGTCGATGTCGGCGAACAGGGCCTCGTACTCCGAGGCAAGCTTGTCAGTGTCCTGTAACAGCCAATGGACCCGGCGCAGCAATCCGTTGGCGGTGGCGGAATACAAGCCCGACGGGAGCGTTTCAAGATATTTTTCGAAAGCCTCTTCAGCGCGTTGTGCAGCCGCTTTATCCACCCGGTCAGGCTTCAGCTCGCCGTACTCAAAGGCTTTCTCCTGAGCCAGATTCAACTCGCTGCGGCCGATCATGTACAGCGACGTGTCTTTCAGCCAGGTATTGGGATTATTCGCGAGTGACGTGAAGCCATTGGTGGCTTCAAGGAAGCGACCGCTGTAAAAATCCCCTGCCGCTTGCAGATAGGTGGTGAAGGACTTGCCGGCAGCGGACTGCACATCAACGGGCAACATGCGGGTAAATTGCTCTCGCTCCCAGCTGCAAGCCGCGAGCATACGCAACCGGCTGGTGCCCAGTGCCGAGCGTTCAGCCGGGGATAAATCCGGTGCGTCGACCAACGCCTGAATAAAACCTGCGGCGGTCTGTTCATTGTTGCTCCGGCAGCGACTGCCTTCACCGTCGATCAGACTCGAGCTGGCAACCTCCGCCTGCTCGCGCTTGATTCCCAGGCTGGTGAGCAAGGCATCGAGGCTCTGGTTTTTTTTGCTCTCGGGAACATCCGGCTCCATAGCGTCTGACGCAGGCTGAAGACGATAGTAGGCAAACGGTACCTCACCATAACCTTCCGCAATGTCATCTTTGCTCAGGGGCGCAGGTGTCAGCGGCAACTTTCCGGAATCGGCCAATAACAGGCGCAAGTTGACGGTGCTGTCATTGCTGGGGCTGAGAAAAGGAAAGTTGCTGCAAACGCTGAATTGATTTGTGTTGACCGACCAGGTCGGTGCGCAGGAGTCATCATCACTCGCCTGAGCCTGGAAAGCAGTGATTGCACTTACAGCAAGAGCCAGCGTTGTCAGCAAGCGATGGTGCATAAAACATCCTTTAGATAACTAACAGATCAGCGCAGATCAGCGATGCGCATGATGGGCATTGATAAAGGCTATACCGAGGGCGTGCACGAACAAATAGCACACATGTGCTATTGAAAACGGCCTGGCATGAATGAATTAATTGACGTCACTGGCTACCTTTTTGAGGCCGACTACTCAACGTCAGTCATGACAGGCGAGCACTATCAGAATCCATGAAGGGGTTGCCCATGGAGTTAGCACTTGCGCTGAATGTTAGAAAGGTTTTTCGACATGCTGTCCTGTACGGTTCGGGCATCGCTATCGGAATCGGCATCGTGCTGATGTGGGACACAGTGCGATCCCCATCTTTTTTGACGGATGGATTACCAACCTCATGGAATGGTGCCTCTGCGGAATTCGACAGTCGCTTACGCGCCCGTTTTCCCTTGGGTATGCCCGCCAGCGATTTCATTCGCGAACTCAACAGGGAAGGTTTCAAGCCCACGTGGTTTGAAAGTGCCGGTTATTACGGTGCTGTTCGCCGTGAGGGATGGATACCGTGCAGGGTGACTGCCCGGGTCCGTTGGCAACCCGGGCCGGGCGATACGCTGGCTTACATCGACGGTAACTATCGAGAAGAGGGCTGTCTGTAATTACGATCAACAGGGTAACGGGAAACATCAGGTTCAAGGATTGCATTCAAGGATTACAAAGGATCCTCTTAATGAAGTACCCCGTTGTTGCCGTTCTATTGCTGGCTTTCACTTCTCAGTATGCTCTGGCGCGCTCCATGGATTGTGGTAAGGCATCAGCCGAAATAGAACATCTGATATGTGCCGACTCCCGACTGGTGACTGCTGACGCGGCAATGGGTACAGCCTATGCAGCGATCCTGAAGAGCACCGATGATGCCGGGATTCGAAGCATGCTGATTGCGAGCCAGCGTCGCTGGATTGCCGCAAGAGACCAGAATCTCGGGGAGCTGCGTGACAGCATTGATGGGAGAACAGGTGAGCCATACACCCGACAGGCGCAGAGCACTATCGTGCTGAACGCTATTCAGGAGCGTACCCGGCAACTGGGCCGGATGTCCGGTCAGCCATCAGCGAAACCCGAGCTGGTTCAACAAGCCATTGACCAGCAAACATTTGATTCAGGATTTACAGGTGGCCGATTCGCCGGAAGCGATGTAGCGTGCGAATTTGTACCACAAGCGGACGCCTATGCTTACGGTTGTTTCGGGACTCGCTTTCACCAGAATAACAACCGTGTTTGCAGCCTTTCCCAGGATTGGGCCAGCGGGGAGCTGTATCAGACTCGTGCTGTCGCAGAGATCATTGACGGCAAGCCGAAGCTGATTGCGACGTGCAAACCTGGTATCAAGGATTGCGCTGGAGGCAGTTCTGGCTGGAGTGCCAGCTCCGGTGTACCGGACGCAGACACGCAACGTATGTATGACCAGATTGATAAAAAACCGTTATCCCGACTGGACGTCGAACTCGATGATTCGGAAAAGGGTGATGAGCAGTGGTTGGAACAATGCCTGAAGGAGCCCGGCTTTCCATGGGGCACTTCCGCTGACCTTGGTGCCATGTTTGACGAGATTTACGCTTTGCGTAAACCCGTCGGGTTTGAACAGCTCGATGTCAGTGATGTGGTCACCCGATATTTTCCGTTGAATACTCGTAAGACAGTTCTCACCCAGGCGTTCGCTCCGTCCGGGACCTGGGTGATTGTCGAGGATCTGCCCGACAGGCTTGTGGTTCGGGATAATCGGGGAAGGGCTCTGGTGGACCTTGATGCCAGTTCTGTTGTGATGACGTTCTCGTTCAGTAAGAACAGCACGCTTAGTCAGGTACAGGCCGTCCGTTTGAAAAGCCAGTAGAAAACCGGCTGGGTTCAAACAGCCAGTTAGTACAACACTCAATGCTTTTCCGCGAGCGAACGGGTCTTCCTGGGTTTGCCCGCCCAATCCAACCTCCAATACGTGATGGAGTTATAAATGTCCAAGCTTGCAGAGTTTCGTTTGCTGGAAAGAAAATTGGCTGAACAGCTCAAAGAGCTGGATGCACTGAAAGGCGATGCAGAGCTCAAGAAAGAGATCGAATTCGAAACCAGGTTGCGCAGCCTGTTGGCTGAATACGGTTTCAGCCTGAAAAATGTGGTGGCCGTGCTTGATCCACACGCTGCTGCTTCGCGGTTCACGGTCGACAAACCTGTCACCGAGCGCAGAACCCGTCGGGCGCGAGTGATCAAGGTGTTCAAGAATCCCGAAACGGGGGAGGTTGTTGAAACGAAAGGCGGCAATCATCGTACTCTTAAAGAATGGAAAGCCAAATACGGTGCAGACGTCGTAGACTCGTGGCTCGCCAGCTGATTTAAATAAATAACAACCTATAGTGCGCCGGGCGCGATCGTATTGCCTATTATACGGCCCCGGCTTTTTACTTCGTACGCCTTATTCTTTTACCCCATAGCACATGTGTACTATTTTTTAACGAAATGGCAGCGGGTATCGTTTGGTCTTATCGCAATCACTCTGGAGACTAAACAGCATGTTCAAAAAAATCGCGTTATCGTTTTTTATCCTTTCAAGTCTGGCAGGCTGCAATGTCATCGCCAGCAAAACCAATGTGCTGGATGATGAGAAGGTCAAGTCGATTGGAGCCGGCGCTTTAGGTTATGCGCCTGAAGATTTGACCCTCGTCAATCGTCGTACCGATGGCACTAACACGTACGCCAACTTTAAAACCAACGACAAGAAAGAATTTGTTTGCATCATTAACGGTGGCAACCTCCTGACCATGGGCATGACCAATCCGCCTTCGTGCTCGAAAAAAGGTGAGCCCGTCAAGCAGTCGCCTTATTAAGGCTTCACGCTCTCTTTATCTGAATTCGGGTTGATCAGCTGATGTACTTTGCTTACGTCGCGGATCAGCCCGGTTTATTTTCAGGTAGTTGATAAGCTCCATTTCATTGAGTATCAACCATGATGGAGCGCACGAGCACCGCGAGCCGCGATGGCGTCCTGCCTGATCCACCGCGATCGCAGCCTTCGGCAGCTCCTACAGATCGCAATGTTTGCGAGACAGCGCGGTGTCATCGATACCCCGGTACAACTATTAAATTTGGAATACTTTTCCGTAGGAGCTCACGAGCACCGCGAGGCAGCGATGGCGATCTGTCTGATACACCGCTATCGCGGCCTCGCGGTGCTCGTGCGCTCCTACAGGCTGGACACCGGGGCCGTTTCTACGCAATAAACGGCCATACTTCCAGCATGGCCATATAGCACATATGTGCTATTGAGCACGTTTTCAGCGACTGATATCGTCCGTGGTTTGTCTTTACGTCGACGCAGCCAGTGATTGTGCAGCGAGTGCCAGGCGGAGGGCGTTTATTGCTGGCGAAGAGACGGTTCATGGGTGAATTCAGTTTGAAAAGTCGTTACCCAAGACAGGTAACGCGTCTGGCGGTTTTGGTGGTCCTTGTGTGTGGCGGAGCATTTGCAGGCTCGGCGGCTGCGAGTGATCAATCATCAAGCCCCTGTATTGCCGAGGTCGACTTCCGCCAAGGCTCATCGGTAGAAACCCAGACGTGGATCAGCAGCTCGCCTGGCGTGCAAGGTCACAACAAAACCGAGACCCTCGGCCGCCAATCATTTGCCGGTGTCAATCCGCTGATCCAGGCACAGACAACGCTGATCAATAACGCCCCGGTCTTCACCGGGTATGCCTTTGTCGACCTGGTGGATGGCAAGATCATCAGGTACGGCAACCAGCACGGCAGCGGCGCTTCGCTGGTCACGACTTACAACGAGCCGCCCCCAGCCGTCCCTGTCGATTTCCAGCCGGGACAAGCAGTCACGGTCAGCTATCGCAGCAAAACCGTCACGGCCGGACCGGGTGTCGAATACGAGATTACTGAAAAGCACACCTACGTCGGCCGAGAGACGATAACGACGCGGCTGGGTACCTTCGACGCCTGCAAGTTCACCAATGAGATTTCCTCGGGACTTCCCTCCAGCAAGGATGGGCGAAATCTGGCTGTCATTGAAAGCTGGTTTGCGGCGGCCGGGCCTTATCGCGGGCGTCTCATAAAAACGTTTGTCCCGGCCCATAGTGGATTGCCGGACGTGACTAACGAAACGATAAAAATCGTCACTTCGCAATAACGCGTTTTGACACTGCGCGCTTGGTTTACCGGATTTTTGTGTGAACGGACTCGCCTCGGCCTCGCGCCGATTCATGCTGGAAGACAGGCATCCTTGATGGACTTCCCGGCACTTTTCAATAACGAGTTCTGAAGAAAGAAATGACCATGCTCAAGACAACCCTTGGCCTCGCCGTTGCATTTGCAGCCACTCAAGTTTTCGCTGGTGGCTTCGCCCGCACCGAACAAAGCATCAGCTCCATGGGCAGTGGTCAGGCAGGGCGCGCATCGGCTGCCAATGACGCCGGTACTGTGTATGGAAACCCGGCGGGCATGGCGCGCCTTGAAGGCACGCAAATAACCGCGGGCGCTACGTTTATCGACGCCTCCACGGATATCAGCAATGTCAGCGGCCGTTCCAGTGGCAGCAACGATGGCGATATGGTGCCCTTCAGCAATGTGCCCTTTGGTTTCTACACGCAAAAGCTTGATGAGCATTGGTCCTTTGGCTTTGGGGTCTATGCGCCATTCGGGCTGTCGACTGATTACGAGAACGGCTTTCAAGGGCGCATGTTTGCCAGCAAGAGTGACATCAAGGTCGTCACGCTACAGCCCACCGTCAGCTACGCCTTCAACGACAGATTGTCGATCGGCTTCGGGCCCACCTTCAACCGTATTGCTGGCACACTTGAGTCAGATGTCACACTGAATCCGGCCATTCCCGACACCAACGTCAAGGTCAAAGGTGACGACACCGCTGTCGGCTTCAATCTGGGCGTGTTGTTCAATGCCACCGATACCACCCGGATCGGGCTGACATACCACTCCAAAGTCGATTACAAGCTGGATTGCCACACCCAGGTCGCGACCGGCGCAGGCACCCCTCCGGCATTGCTTGCCAGCAACCGCTATGACTGCACCCTGAAAGTGACCACTCCAGAGTCGTACGATTTTTCGGTCACCCAGGAAGTGACTGATGCCTGGAAACTTTTCGCGAGCGCGACCTGGACCGGCTGGAGCAGCATGCAGGACCTGAGTCTGCGCAACCAACCGATCTCGGCGGCGCAGGGTGGTGTATTGGCTGCGGCGTTGACCGGCTCGATTCAGGAAGGGCTGAACTGGCATGACACCTGGGCTTATGCCATTGGCACCGCTTACCAACTGAATCCGCAATGGGTCGTGCGCGCGGGGCTGACACTCGACCAATCGCCGACCAGCAACACCAATCGTTCGCCGCGAACGCCGACGGGTGATCGGCAGATATTCAGCGTCGGTGTCGGCTATAACGTGACGCCGCAATTGACAATTGATCTGGCCTATTCCTACCTCAAGGAAGAAAGCGTTGACGTCAGCCGCTCCAACGCCCTGGCGAGTTATAGTGCGACTTATCAAAGTGACGCTAACTTATTCGGGGTAGGTGCAACTTACCGGTTCTGATAGAGCCTGGGTGCCATGGAACCAATGCCTTTTATCTTTAAAAGGCATTGGTCATTACTCAATAGGTCCTGTAGGCGCTTACGACGTCACCTCTGAAATCAACATGGATCGAGGTGATCTTTACCTTTTTCCCGGGGGTGTTGCTGCCTGAGAGCGTGCCCGCGTCGTCCGCGATTTCCTGGGCGTCGCCTACTTTGTTTTGACCACCAATAATGGCGCTTGCAGAATCGCCCGCTCCATATCGGCTGGTGTATTTATAGGCCATGTCCGCGAGTCTGCCTAATTTCGAATCTTTGCTGTCGTAGACCCACTCAGACGAATCATTACCCAAGTTATCACGCACCGAGGTGGGATCGCCAAACTTTTCCCGGATCTGTTGTTTTGACGATTTGCCGGCAATAATGTTTGCCTTAATGTACTCAGGCGCATACTTCGAATCGCCTGTTAGAGAATCCAGCCCGGGGATTGAACTACCCACACCACTTGAACAAGCCGTCAAGGCTACCATTATCATCGCCGCACTTGCCAAGCCTTTGAATTTTGCCAGTTGGCAATAAGTACTCATGCCTGTTACCTCTGATCTGAGATTAGAATTAATTCTTTTCGCGCAGGTGCGACTGCAAATGGCAGGTTACTTGCTATATGGAGTGACCCTGCAACGCATACTTTTTAACGGTGAGGTAGATTTCGTCTATGGCGATAGCTTAAAGGGGGTGTTTGAAAATCGCCTATAGTACAGATGTGCTATTGCCTGAAAGAGGTAGCGAGCAATAACCTTTAAGCGTCTACCATCAGGTTTTTATTTTGACGAAGTAATGACCCGTCAGGTGGCTACCCTGTGGTGCATTCTCTGGACAACAACAGAGATCAACAGCAGACGCATGTATGCGTCAACTTTCTCACTCCAGAATATTGCAACGCGCGTTTGCATCGGGAGGCTTTCCTTGCTTAGAAAATTGCTGGCCGGCGCTCTCGCGATTCTGGCAGTCGGATGCGGAGTGGTCGTGCTCTTCGTCGTGTTTCTTTTTACAAAGCTCCCGACAGACCACACGCCAAAGTACAGCGTAGCGTTGGACATGCAGGGCCCGGCAAGTACAACACACCTTGAAGTGTGGGTGACGGAACCTGGTAATTATGCCGTGGCGCTTCATTACCCATACAGCGACGACGTTGAGCGGGAGAAAGCCTGGGCCCTGGCGGGTGGGGGTGTCCGGAATGGCGATACCTGGAGCGAGCCAGGCTCTGCGTTAGTATTTAAAGTCCGCATTGAAGAGATCGAAAGTGGTATAGAGATGCTGAACCAGCAGGTCATGCACCCTAAACTGGACTCTTGGGCCGGCAACTATCTGAGTGCCGACCTGGTTAAGAGAAAGCTCGATACTGGTCATTATCAGGTGACCGTGCAGTGGGAAGGAAGCCTGGACGATACGCCTCCAGCCCCACTCAAGATCCACTTTGGCAAGGCTCATCAGGCAAAATAAACACGACGCGGCAAGACAGCCGAGCCATTACAAAGCAGATGCGCAGACCGAATTTGTACAGCGGGACGTGCTGTGTGAATCTTCCATGCCTCATCTTTAAACTTATCCGAATCAAGACCACGCATCACCGCCAGGCTAACGGCAGGGTTACTCATGACAGACCGGAAAAACGCTGAGCTGGATCAGGCCACGCTGAGATTAACGGTGGCGACGGTGGCAATCATTTATGTATCGTTGATTGGTTTTTTGCCGGGGTACGATGTTGCGCAGTACGAGCCAATCATTGCTTACTATGCCGGCTTTCTTGTGGTCTCGTTTATCTTGCGGCAATACGTTATCAGTCGCCCTGGCGTATTCCCGGCACGTCGGGTATTCGGGATGGTGCACGATTACACCGGAATCTCGGTAGGGCTGGTGGTGGGCGGCGAGGCGACGCTGCCGATCTTCAGTGTGATGGTCTGGGTCACGCTGGGGAACGGTATGCGCTACGGCTCGCGCTACCTGGCGATCGCCGCATCATTGGCATTATTGGCGATCCTGATTATTTATCAGCTGACCCCTTACTGGCAGGCTCAGCCCTTCATGGTACTGATGCTGGTCGCGGTCACTATTCTGGTGCCTGGCTACGCCCACATTCTGTTGGTCAGGACGCGGCAGGCGTCCGAGCAGGCCACCGTTGCCAATCAGGAGAAAGAGCGCTTTCTCGCGCAGGCCAGTCACGATCTGCGTCAGCCCATTCATTCTATCGGCATGTTCACCGCCTGCCTGCGATCAAGCCCGCTGGGGGATTACGAGCGCAAGCTGGTGGACAACATCGATCGGTCACTGCATAACGTGGCGCAATTGTTCCGCTCGATTCTCGACATCTACACGCTGGACAGCGGCAAGGTTTCGGTCAAATCAGACGTGGTCAATCTCGGCGAGATGCTGGGTGAAATCGCGCAGCAGAATATCGCCGCCGCGCGTTGGGCCGGCGTTGAACTCAGGATCCGGCCTTGCAAGCGGTGGGTGAGGGTAGACGCCACGCTGCTTGCCACAATGGTTCAAAACATACTGTCCAACGCACTCAAATACGCCCCAAATCATCCAGTCCTGATCGGCGTCCGCAGTCACAAGGACGGTCTCTCGATCAGCGTCCATGATCAGGGGCCAGGGATCGCCGCCGAGCATCTCCCCAAGGTATGGGACGAGTTCTACCGAATACGTCACGCACGCGACAAGGATGTAGAAGGCGTCGGGCTAGGCCTGTCCATTGTTAAACGACTCAGCCAGATTATCGGTGTGCAGATCAAGATTGAATCCAGAGTGAACCGTGGGACGAGCGTGACCATTCACGGGCTTGAAGAGGTCGCTGCCCCCGTGCAGCAACCGCGTAAAAAAACACTGGGGCACAGCTTGCTCAAGGGCGTCAAAATTTGCCTGGTCGAGGACGACAATAACGTCCTTATGGCCACCGCAGCCCTGCTTGAACGTTGGGGCTGCGACGTACAGACCGCCAGTTCGGCGGAAGGGCTGACCACCGACTGCGACATTATCGTGGCGGATTACGATCTGGGTACGAAAGCCAACGGCCTGGATTGCATCGACAGTATCCGCATGGCCCGGGGCTGGGACGTTCCGGCGCTGATTGTGACCGGGCGCGAAGTGGATATGGTTCAGGAGGCATCACAGGCCCGGGATGTGTCTGTGCTGTCGAAACCGCTGAGACCTTCGGAACTGCGTCTGACCCTGTTGTCGATGTGTGAGAAACCCACAGAGCGGGTCTGATCCCTGTCACGACGTGCTGATCGTCGCTCCCAATCTTGTAAACGTGAACGGTATTGAAGACAGGAACGCATTGAATGTCGCTGAGAGTCATGGTTGTTGGCGGGTACGGAAATTTTGGCAGGATCGTTTGCCGACACCTGATCAACATGCCCAACGTTGTTCTTGTGATTGCGGGACGCAACACTGAAAAGCTGGCTGATAGCGTCAACACGCTGCAGAGCCAGTCGGGTGTTCCATGTGAGAGCTGGTGCGGTGATGCCATGGGGGCGGCGTTTGGCTCGGTATTACGCAGCCTTGATATCCAGTGGGTCATCCACACGGGAGGGCCATTTCAGGGCCAATCCTATGCCGTAGCCCAAGCGTGTGTGGACGCTGGGGTCAACTACTGCGATCTTGCTGACTGCCGCGCTTTCGTCAACGGTATCGGCATTCTCGACGCAGCAGCCAGGCAAGCGGGCGTAGCCCTGCTAAGCGGCTGCAGCTCGGTACCCACGCTATCGTCTGCGCTCATCGATCAGTACCGTCATCGCTTCAGCCGTATCGATGTCATTGAACACGGCATTTCCTCCTCGGCAAAAATGCCCGGATTGTCCACCGTTGAAGGCGTGCTCGCTTACGCTGGCAAACCGATCAAACAGCTTCGAGACGGGCAAGTCCATGAAGTGTCGGGCTGGCAGGATCTGACGTTGCGCAAAATGCAGCATCTGGGGACCCGTGTACTGGCTAATGTCGACGTGCCGGATATCGATATCTTCGGCCGTCGCTATGGCGCGCACACGCTACGTTTCAAGGCAGGCTCGGGCCTCAAGCTGGGCGGCGTAGCTAATTACCTGTTGGCAGCTTCCCTACGCGCAGGGCTGGTCAAAGACCGCATGGGATGGGCCGCTCGACTGCATCGCTGGGGCACGCTATTTGAGCGTTTCGGTGACGGTCGCAGTGCGATGTACATCGATGTCGAGGGTGTCGGCGTGGAGGGTAAGGTCCTGACCATGAATGTTCAGCTCACCGCGCACAATGACAAAGGTCCGGAGATTCCCAGTTGCGCAGCGGTCGCGTTGATGGCGAAAGTCGCTCGGCAGTATCGTCCGCAGCCAGGCGCCCGACCCTGTGTGGGGGAGATCAGCGTTGACGAGTACCTTGCCGCTATCAATGATCCACAGAATATACAGCTGGCCGTACGCTTCTCAGATGAGCAGGGTTGATCAATGCTTTATCTGGCGCTGAAGTACTTGCATGTGATCGCGGCGATTTTTCTGTTCGGGTTCGGCATGGGCTCGTTTCTCTATCTGATCGCGGCCAGTCGCACTCGTAACCCACAGGTCATCGCTCATGTCTGTGCAATGGTGGTGCGGTTCGACACCTGGATTACCACGCCCGCCGGCTTTCTTCAGCTCGGTACGGGCTACCTGCTGGTGACGCTTGCGGGGCTGCCGTTGAACTCTCCCTGGTTGTTGACTTCGGTGGTGATCTTCATTGGCG
The DNA here is from genome assembly GCF_040224095.2 of Pseudomonas caspiana. Lineage (NCBI taxonomy): Bacteria > Pseudomonadati > Pseudomonadota > Gammaproteobacteria > Pseudomonadales > Pseudomonadaceae > Pseudomonas > Pseudomonas caspiana. The sequence continues at coordinate 3,001,137 of NZ_CP167995.1, forward strand.
TCGGTGCACTCTGGCTCCCGGTACTCGTACTGCAAAAGCGGATGCACGGGTTGGCATTGAGCGCGGTTGAACAGGGATTGTCGCTGGATAATCGATACCACAATCTCTATCAGAAATGGTTCTGGATGGGCATTTGCGGTTTTTTTGGCATGTTCGTCGTGGTGCTGATGATGACGACGAAGCTGACCCCGTGGCAGTGGCTCGAGATGCTGTTGGCCTGATCATGCACGGCAATTGGCTGAGTGTGATGGAGAACTTCGTATTGACTAGTACAGGTGTGCTATTGAATGCCAAAAAGGGTATGAGATTATCAGGGCAGATATAAAGTTTGTTCGGTTCCTATTATCAGCAACTACGGGAGTAAACGTTGGTGCATAAACTCGCTTTGGTTCTGGCGGTCTTTTCCCCCCTTTTCATTTTTCCGGGCATCGCAGTTGCCGCAATGCCTGACTGGTGGCTAATCTTCGGAAGTGGGGATCAGCCGAAACGGCAAGTCATTTATGCCGATGCTCTTTCCGTTGCAGATACGCCTTCGAAATCTGGTGCTGAGCCCGCACGCTCAGTGAATGTTGTTTATGTATTCGAAGGAGAGGACAAACCTCTCTTCACGCTATACAGGATTGCCTTTCAGTGTAAGGGTGGCCGGTACAGTGTCGAGTCCGCGAGTTCTAAAATGCGTTCGGGCGAAGTCACCCAGGGACCGACAAGTACTCAGTGGGAACCGGTTGCTAGCACTGTTCTGGAACGGCCCTATGATTTCGTCTGTAAAGCAAGCTCTCGGAGAACCAACGGCATGATCAAAATAGGTCGACCGGAGCTCGTGAATACGTTGCCGGAATTTACCTATAGAGCGTTTTGGGGGCCCACGACTAATGCCCCACGTCAGTGAACGGGTAACGCCAGGTCAGCGCCGCCATTGCCTTGAAGAACTCGGCGTGTGCTGACCGGAAATCTGATTCGTTACCCTCGCGCCCTTGAGCAAGGTTTAGTACTTGCGAAAAATCGGATCAGAGCATGCGGTGTACATGACCTTGCACTCATGGCCACCGCTTTTTTTGACACACCTGTTCATCGCCAGATCAATAGCTCGTTGCTTCGTTGCGGAACCTTGAGAGACGCTATTAATTTCACTGGACACCAGTGCAACACACTGATTTTTATACGCCAGGTCAACCTTGCAGTCAGTGGCTCCTCCTAAGGCGCATTGATAAAGGGCTGCCGACTTCGCTTCCTCTTGGGTTAACTTGCCGACCACCGCTCCGGACTCGCCAGTAGTATCTGAGCCCGCGATCGCCCCCCAGGTTTTAATCCATTCGCCGGTTGGCCGGGGAGGGGCACTTTGACCGGTCTGCGGGTCATCCGGTATGCATTGAATGCTGCCTGCCTGGACGCCCATGGGGCATCTTGTCTGCGCGCCGGCTTGCAGGCTGATCACCAGCAGTGAAAGACTCACCAGGTAAATTTTCATGTCCATCTTTTGGCCCTATGGCAGTGACTGACTTCCAGCGCTGATCATTGAGTTTCGATCTTTAAGAATGCTTCATGGCGCGTATAAACCTTGTTTTTATAGTTGAGCAGACGTAGTTGTCTGGGTCACGATTCGTTCTCCTTATGTTGCTTGGGGATGATGCTTTGCAACAGCACAACCTCCGTTTCTTCATTAACGGCGGGTAAATCAGCATCACGAGATAATTTCAGCAGTGCGCTTCGTGCGCGTTCTTGAATCTTCTTCCAGTCCTTGAACGCGAAACGCACATAGTTGATCTTTACTGCCGCATTCATCTCGGGGATGACAAACGTGTGCTCACATTCCGGCAATTGGCGTTCGTTGCTGCGCGCCAGCTTACCGTCACGATATTCCACGCCTGTCTCTTTAACTTCGTGCGATGTGCACTTGATGATCGTCTCGATGCGACCCTGGGCATCGCGATTCACGTACCAGTCCTTGTAATAGCTGGCGTCCATGATGGAGTTGGATGGCTTCAGTCCCATCGCCAGGTAGTGCGCGCGATACGCAGCAATATTGGCGTAGTAAGGTGTGAGCCCATCGATCTCCTCACCTTTGATACGCGTCTGAATATCCATTTCGGGCGCATCTTCGCCAGAACCGTCTGGCACGGTTTGACGGTGCATGAATTCCTCGGCGCTTACCCGGTCAAGGTAGTCATAGCCAATATTCACCGTGCGAGTCGCCACATCCAGTGTCAGGTGCGTTCGCTCGCCAGGCGCGAAGGGCGTCATTTCCGGGTATTCAAGGTAAAGCCCAAAACTGCCATCGAAGTTCGGGCCCATCTGGTTATCGAAATAGTTGGCGGGAATTCGTAAAGAATAGGGGCCCAGGCAGGCATCCATGACGGGCGGCGGCACCATGCCGGGATCCTGTGGACCGCCGCGCTGCCTGACGCATCCCTGCTCATTGGTTACGGCGCTGGTTTCGCTCGCACGCACGATGGAGTGGTCCATGACCAGGCAGGCAGCTGCAACGAGGGCCATTGTAAGTCTCATGCAAATGAGGCTTCCGTTCTCAAGTCCGGCTTCTGCCGAAATGCGTTACTGAGCGGGCACGGCATTGGGTGTGCCGCCAGTTGATTCGTTATTTGCTGATCGGGCGAGGCTGGAGAGGTAAGGGTATTCCGGCTCTTTTTGCGGCCCGGATGTATTGAACGGGTCGAAGCTGTTGGAAACCAGTATCGCGAGGGCTTTCATGTCTGCATCGCGCTCGCTGACCCATACGAGGTCTAAAGCACGAATCTCACTCCCTCGCTGTTCATAGCGACGGAGAAACTTGAGCGACCCGCGAGAGCCCGCAGTGATGAATGAATCATCATGTCTGACGTTGTACGTAAAGGTGGACTGGGTATCGCTGGCGAGGTTGTTGTAGATCGTACCAATCTGGCCGGGTTTCATATTGATCAGTCGCTCAACCCGCAACGAAATACTGCTGTCCTCGGCATTCAGATTCACGGTATTGGCATTTGGGCTGGTGAGTACCGTGAGTAATTTTGACGGGTAGCCCAGTCTCACCCCGGTCTTTGGTTCAGTCCCGGTGGTCCAGCCGAAGGCTGTTCGTTTATTCAGCGCTGAACCGCCCAGGTGCATGGCCAGGTCGGCGTTCAGGAGACCGGTGCCGGGCTGTTTGTACTGCTGCTGAATCGCGGCAATGGCTGCCCGCGTATCTTTGCCAAAGTTGCCGTTAATAGCACCCTGATAAAAACCGCCCCAGATCAGACCTTCCTGAATCAGCTTTCGCTCATCAAGGTTCAGCGAGGCTTCGGTGTTATCGACAGGAAGGGTAGATGAGGCGTTAGCGGGGGCCATAGATCCGGCCTGTGCGCTCAGCGGCTGCCAGCTGCATGTCGCCGCCACGGTGATGAACGCTACTCGCAGCAGTGGATTTTTCCAGCCAACGGGGAAACGGGTGGCAACGGTATCTAGCGTCAATTGAAAAGCCCCTGTGCTTTCGTGCCTGATCAAAGAATTGCGGAAAATTAATCCAGCGATGATCATCTGTAAGTTACAGGCGCAGGGCATTTTTCCTATAGCACACCCGTACTATAGGTGCGGCTGTAGTGGTGTGTTAATCGGGCGATCACAGCGCGCGGGACTTTTACACATCAGCAGCGTCGCGCCATAAAAGACCACCAGAACCTGGCTTGACGCCAATACCGGCTTTCCTGATCGCGGTGTACAACATGCGATCACAAATGACTGACGACTTCTTCTCGGCCATGCGGAAAACATGGGCCGAACCCACAAGGTCTTTTTTGAAGCTGAGACGTGCACCACCTGCAAAGGTCATTATCCTGAACGGTTTGCCAGTCTCGAATTCATGACCTGTGCGAACTTGATAAGTTGATTTTTGTTCGTCTAACGCCGCGAGCATGCGGACTACGTCACATAGGTAATGCAGCGGGCCATTTGAACCATCCGGCAGCGTGTAGTCACAGGCCAGAAACTCGAACCCGGCCGAATCTATAGATTCGAAGACCTGCTTCAGACGTTCGGAAACCAGCCAGTAGCCGCTGAACCCACCTTCAAGATCACGGGGCATTCGCTTTGACCTTTTGGCATGCACCAAATGAGGCACCTCTGGCAGTGAAGGAAACCCACCGTTTTCAGGCCTGAGAATGCGGCTCGGAGGCGTCAACAGGGCGTCCAGATTTTCGATCTCAACGTCCGTGCCAGGCCCGCCTCCGCGCGGATCACTCTGCAGGACATAAAACTGATCTTTTTCCGGCAGTTGTCCGATGTTCATTAACGCCTCTCTGCTAAGTGTCCGACGCATCCATATTGCAGGCGGCTGCTTTCTCGCGCATTGATAGCAGACCAAGTCTTAATTCTGAAGGCCTTAATGGCTTCGCCAGCAGCACAACATTGCGTTTATGCAACTCTTCAGCGACAAACCCGACATCACGTCCGGTGATGATCATGGCCGGAATATCCCTGCCACGTGCTGCTCTGACCTGGTCGATACAGTCCACTCCATTGGCGGCCGTGCCCAAATCATAATCGGCGATGAGGATGTCACACTCGGTAGTCAAACCCTGCGCCGAAGCGGCGGTCTGAACCTCGCAGCCCCACCGGCGCAGCAAGGTAGCGGTGGCGGTGAGCACATTATCGTCATCCTCAACGAGGCAAACTTTCAGGCCTTTGAGCAGACTCTCGCCGAGTTTCTTTTTCCCCGGTTGTTGCACGGGCGGCGCAATCTCCTGAAGGCCGTGAATGGCAACGCTGGTTCCGCGATTCAACTGCGAAACCAGGCTGACCCGCACCCCAAGAATCTGGCTGAGGCGCCTGACAATTGATAATCCAAGCCCCACACCTTCAATATCTTTCTCCCGCGTATGACGAACCCGATAGAACTCATCAAAAACCTTGGGCAAGTGTTCAGCCGAGATGCCTCTGCCCTGATCATGTACATGGATCGAAAGGCCACTGCGGTTTTTGCGAACCCCGATCAGTACCGGGTGCTCCGGGGCATACTTGAGCGCGTTGGAAATGATGTTCTGAACCATGGTCGACAACAGTGTGGCGTCTATCCTGACCCAGCGTTGGCAGGGGCGAATCCTTAACTCCACGCCAGCCCAGCGTGCTGCGGCAGCATTTTGCTGAGCCAAGTCATGAAGCAGTTCGCCGACATTCACCACGTCTGATTTGACTGAGACCTTGCCACTGTCCAGCGTGTAAATATCGAGGATGGAGCGGAAAAGTTGCGAGACGTTTTGCAGGGAGCGATCAATGTTATCGACCAACTGGCGCTCATATTCGCCTAGAGGGCTCGTACGCAGGCATGCGGTAAACATACCGATCGAGTGAATAGGCTGCCGCAGATCATGACTTGCCTGCGCTAAAAAGCGTTCCTTTTCCTGGTTCGCAACCGTTGCTTGCTCGGAGACCTGACGAAGCCTTATCAATAACGTATTGGCGTAGGCCGGGACCAGAATAATGACCATTATCAACATTACGACCATATAAGGCTGCGCCTGCCAGTAGGGCGTGAGTTGATAAATAATTAATATAGACAGCAGTGCCATGATCGCCGCCGTGGCCAGATAGCGCGAACCGAAGCGCATGCCGTAACCCAGGGTGACCCAAACCATAAGGCTGAAAAGTGGCAGGGTCGCTTCTGCGCCCAATATCAGTCCGACGGAGATCCCGACGTAGTCATGCACCATTGCCAACACGCGTCGGGTCAAATAAACACCCGGATAGCTGACAATGTGCATGCGCAAGATCAGGGAAAACACCAGAACGCCGGTGTAATAACCAATGATCAGTCGGTAATGCTCAAGGACAAGGTCAGGGACGAGCCCAACGACCACCACGTATGCGATCACACAACCCGCCAGGATCAGCCGGATAGTTGCCTGATTGAGTTCGGCATGTTTCCAGTCCTTCATCCCTACCTCTATTTTCAACGCTGAGCGTGAGTTTTCCGGGCGTTAGTTGCGATCTGTTGCGGCGCCAGTCGCTGACCGGGCTCAGTCAAAGAAATTGCGGATAGTCATTCTTCACACGCGCCAGAACAGCCTCGATGAGAGGGTGCTGCTCAGCACAAGGCAAGTCCCTGAGCACCGACCACGGCCCATCGATCAGCACGTGACCCGCCGGGAAGTCTGCAAGGTTATCCCGTCGTCGTAGTGCCAGGACGGCCAGTAACTCGATCGGGAAGACGCGATCAAAGTCGTAGTCGAATTCGTAAATTTTCCAGCCTGTGCTGTGTTTGCTCCGACTGATATGGAATTCAGCGGCCTGGCTCATGTGTTGCGCAAAGGTGTTCTGGTCGTCGGTCCTCCAGTTATCCAGAAGCCCCTGATAGGTAGCAATCAAGGGCTTGCGTGGCTCAAACCGGGTCGACAGTGCATAGGCGTCGCAGAACAGGAACGTTAAAAACACATCGTGGGTGTCGTGGGCGATTCGACGAGACTGAGGCAACAGATTGAGCCGCGAATCCTTCTCCGCCATTTCCAGAAAGCGCTGCGCGCTGACCTTGCCTGTATCCCAGCGACACAGCACGGTGGGGCCTGCAGCGCGCAAGCTGTCTGAGTACTCTCTGGGCCAATTGCCAAGCTGTGGCCGCAGCTGACTGTGTACCCCATCCCAGCGAAGCAGCAGCGCTCGGCTTTCAATCGTCCACCTGAAGAAACGGGCAAGCTCATCCAGGTCCGCACGAAAGTAGGCATCGCAAGCGGCTACGCTCCAAAAGTGGCTGATTCGCCCAAGTTGTGTCCCGACCTTGGGGCTAAGGCGGCCAGCAACTGCGAGATGATCTTCCACGGCGCTTGCGTAGCGGTCGATATCGCCCGAGGTTCGGGCCCGATCAAGCCATTCCCTGCATTCCGGTATCAAGGACTTCAACGAAGGGGACAATTGCATGGCCGACTCCTCAGCGTGAATTAATCATGGCGCGTATCTCAGAGAGGATTCATCCGGGAAACAGTGACTTTACCTGTAGGAGCGCGGTTGCCCGCGATTGCGCCAGCACAGACGATATCTTCATCAACTAACAGACCAAATCGCCGGCAAGCGCGCTCGTAAAACAACAGCCAAATACTGGATTGAAACGCGTTTTCTGTAGGAGCTGCCGAAGGCTGCGAAGCATTTCTACGGGTATACCGGGATCGCAGCCTTCGGCAGCTCCTACGGGTCCTATGTTTGCGGGTAGACAGCGCAGGACTATGGAAATCGGGGCCACAAGATTTGCCCCGACCTCAGGTGTTTGACTCGGCCTACAGATTGGCAGCATCTTCGAACCACAGCCCGTCCGAGTGACTCTTGGCGCCAATCCCGGCCTGTCGAACCGCATCCCGAAATGCTTTATCGCAGACAACCAAACGGCCGGAGTAGGGGACGCGGAAAATGTGCGCCGAACCGACGACGCTTTCATGAAAAACGAGCCTCGCGCCGCCGCAGAGGTTATAGAACTTTCCATTCACGAATTCATCGCTGATCTCGACATTCAACCTGGAAGCTTCTTCATCCACCGCATCGAGGACGCGCACAATGTCACACAAGAAGTGAGTGGGTCCTACCGAGCCATCAGGCAGATGGAATGTGCATTCGGCAAACTCAAAGGCCAATGGATCGACTTCCTCGAACACCTTCTTTAGCCGCTCTGAAACCAGCCAGTAGCCGCTGAATATCCCTTCAAGGTCGCGCGGCATTTTGCCCTTCTCTGGGTCATATTCAAGCCGGGCTATCTGACGCAGCGGCGGGAAACCACCTTCAGGCGGGCGCAAGATACGGCGCGGTGATGTCAGCAGCTCGCGCTCATTCGCAAAGATAACGCCGCAGCGCCCCCAGTTGCTGCGGATGTCGGGCATCAGCGTGTAGAACTTGTTTGCGTTGGGGCTGTTATGCAATATCACGACGGCCATGATCATCAGAACTTTTTAAATATTGGATCTGTGCATGCGCTATAGATAACTTCACAGGCTTGCCCGTTTACTTCCTTGCACAAAGCCAGCGCGTCCTGATTGGCAATCTCTTTACTCTTCGCGCTGCTAGTAGCGCTACGCCCGGAACCGGGAGGGGAGGCCATCGATACACACTGATTTCGATACGCTAACGTCACAATGCAGTCCGACGCTCCAGCAGCCCTGCATTGGTCAAGCGCTTGCTCTTCAGCTTCCGTTTTCGACAGTCGCCCAATGGAAGTCCATGCTTCCCCACGACTGTCCGATCCAGCAATCGCCCCCCAGGTTTTAATCCATTCCCCGGTTGGCCGCGCAGGCGCGGAATCCGCTCTTGAGGTCCCCGAGTCAGGTCCGCACTGAGGGCTGCCAGGGGCGACGCCACTTGGGCAAGCCGTCTGCGCAAAGGCTTGAGTAGAGACAGCGAGTACCAACAGTGAAAATACCGTGGCGCGAGGCATATTGATTACTCGACCTCAATGAACCTTTAGATATCTGTCCAGAGGGAAACAGTAGTTGACCTGCTGATGATTTTCGATAGCACAGGTGTGCTATTGATTTGTCGACTGCAGTCCGTAAGTTGGTTACCAGAAGAACGGCGCTCACCAAGAGCCAGGAAGCGTCCTGTGCGCCTGGCGGAACGTTGCGGAGCGCGAAATTCGATGTTGTTTATTTACGCGGGGGCGCAGTTTCAGGGCCCTATACATCTGATACGCGGCAGCAGTAAATGGGCTCAATCCTCCATAAGGTGTAGTGATGAAGCGAGCTATTAATATTTGCTGTGCGGCTTTTTGCGTCAGCTCGTTGATGTTGCCTGCATCAGCCATGGCGCAACAATCACCGCCGCAAGCAGGCACTTATGCGACCGAGGGTGGTTGGGGCCAATTAGTCATTGGGACCGCCGTTGCAAAGGGTATTCAGACCTTCTCACTGGACACCGAAAACGCCGGCAGTGGTTGTACGTTTTCCGGCCGTCTGAACCCTGGGGGAGGCGCGGTAGTTTACGAGGGCGATGCCCCAAGCCAATGTTCACTGAATCTGACTAGTACGCCCAAAGGATTAGTGGTGAGTACATCTACCAAAGATCAGTGTCGGGAGTACTGCGGCAGCAATGGCAGTTTCGAAGGTGATTACAACTATGTGCCTGCCATCTGCGCTCAGCCCGCGATGGGCGAGACGCGTCGAGAATTTAAAAAGCTTTACGACGAGAAAAAATATACCCAGGCCGAGACCACGTTAGCGCCCGTTTATAGAGAGTGCCTTAGCACAGTGGGGATGATTGATGAGGGCGGTCTGCGCAATGATTATGCGCTGACGCAGTATAAGTTGAATGACAAGGCTGGATGTCTGGCGACGCTGTCGAAATATCGTCATGACGCTGCAAGGGCAGATGATGCAATTACTCAGGACATGTCACCTGCCGTCGTCGACGATTACTTGAGCGTGATCCATGCTGCGCGCACGAACATTGCGCTCTGCGTGAAGTAACGGGTCACTCAAAGGATATGGCGCGCGATAAGCCTGTTCGGATCTCAGTATTTTCTGAACAGCGGTTCGCTGCATTCGGAGTACATGACTTTGCATGTCCCCCCACCGCTCTCATCACACACCTTTTTCACGCCACTCTCTGCAAGCTCTTCGCTCGGAGACGACTGGAAAAAAGTGCTCACTTGAGACGCAGCCAGCGCTGCGCATTGATTTCGATAAACCAGTTGAACGGCACAATCATTCGCTCCGCCCTTGGCACATTGTTTAATGGCAGAGCTCTTCGCATCGCTCTCAGATAATTTGCCAACAACGGTTCCTACTTCGCCTGTGCTAGACATTGCAATCGCGCCCCAGGTCTTGATCCATTCGCCGGTCGGACGGGCAGGGGTGTTACCTTCACCCTGTGGCTCGTCAGGCAGGCATTGCATACTCCCTGCCTGAACACCCATCGGACACCTTGTCTGGGCTTGCGCCTGTAACCCGATGAGCAGGCAGGTGACGCACGCGGCATAAAATATATTTTTCATGTTGTCGTCCGATATTTCAGTTTTACCTGTTACTGCTGCTCTGGCTGTTGGCTATATCTGACCTTCAATACCTCCAGAATACTGGGTCCGTGCATTCAGAATAGATAACCTTACACTTCCCGCTGTCGCTTTCCTCGCAACTTTTCTTCGCCAACTTAATGGAGCGCCGCTCAGAAACGGACGCCTGAAAAAAGCTTTGTGAGTCTGAAGCGACAAGCGCAGCACATTGATTGTAATAAGTCAGGCTCACTTTACAGTCGCTGGCCCCCTCAATTGCACACTGCCGAAGTGCAGCCTGTTCGGCTTCGCCTTCAGAGAATTTACCTACAGCACTGCCTGCTTCCCCCGTGGTGCTGGAGTGAGCAATCGCGCCCCAGGTTTTGATCCATTCGCCGGTCGGACGGGCAGGGGCGCTATCGCCACCTTGTGGCTCGTCAGGCAGGCATTGCATACTCCCTGCCTGAACACCCATCGGACACCTTGTCTGGGCTTGCGCCTGTAACCCGATGAGCAGGCAGGTGAGGCACAGGGCATAAAATATATTTTTCATTGTGGCGCGATGCCTCAGTTTTTACGTGTTGCTACGCAACTACCAGAGCAAACGCGGTAAGCATCTGCAATGCAAACAACTGGGGTGCGTAGCCTGATAATCACTCTATTCAATGAACCTGCAAATCTGGTTCAGCTGAAAAACAGTAATTGACCTGCAGATGATTTCCCATAGCACAAGTGTGCTATTGATTTATAAGTCGCTTGAACGGCCGCGCTGTCGCGCATCAAACATAGAGCCGGCAGCTCCTGCAGAAAATGCATTTAAACCCAGTAGTTTGCACGTTGTTTGATGAGGAGGAGGGCAAGGCGCGAATAGATTAACGGGCATTACATATAACTCAATGTGACTCAACCACCGCCGCCACACGATCAAAGTTCTGGACCGCCAGATCCTCCCTGGAAATCCAGAAAGTCGCTTGGCCGCAATCCCCAAACTTTAGGTTGATGGCGGGATCCCAGGCGAGCTGCAACAGGCATACCGGCTCCCCCTTGATGTCAGGCATGGCGCCCTGCAAAAGCGGAACATGCCCCAACATCTGATGGACTCTGGCTCTGGCACAGTACCTTCGTCCATCGGCATGCTTGCGATAACTTTCCTCATACGGCAAGTGTTCGCCTTCAAGGTCACAATATAGGCGTGATGGAATCAACGTCGCGGCGTCGGGTGAACCAGCGAGGTACGCAATGGAGGCGAGCAGGCCGTTCGTGAAAACTTTTCCCATTGTGACGTCGGTGAGCGTGGCGCCTTCATTCTTGTCGCCAATCTGTTCAATGATCCAGTTTCGGAAGGCCTCCCTCGTGGCTTCATCGGGAACGTTATCCCAGCCAAGGCGACTGGCGTGCTCCACCCAGTCCAGTACATCCTGATCAGCGACAAAGCGGCGTGTTCTCTTGCTTCGCTCATTGCCTACGATCCGCGCCAACCGATCTATCATTATTCCCGCCTGCGGGAAGTCCAACTGATAGCGCAGCCACTGGGCAGGGAACGTCCAGGATTGGGAGAGCGGTTGCTCCCAACGGAAAACAGCGTTGGCATTGGGCATTAGCCCGGTCGCTGCCACGGCTGCTCCCAGGCTAAGTTCGGACCATCGCTGGAGGTAGGCCGCCACGTCTGGCATTGAGCGGCCCTCCGGCGTTGGCACGTCGTATGGCCAGGTCTCCATCCGCCGTGCAACTAATGGCCATCGTACATGGAGGCGCGGGCCACTCTCACCAGGTAGCAGCCATCCCTGTTCCGTATATGGGCTGTCTGCTTTATTCACGTCCTGAATCGGACGCAGATGTTCCGGAGCCTGACGCTCGGGCTGGTCCTCCGGGACGCTCCGCACGTACAACACCCGGACACGTTCCTGAGGAGCACCTGTATCCCATATCTGTTCTTCGTCGTTTACAGCGAAGAAAAACAACATGCCCTGCGTTGGCATCAGCGACTCGACCCGTGGCAACTCCGCGCAGTCGACCTGCGCAAGAAAATGCATGGGCACCGACTTGCCGTAACTCACGCCTATGGGCCATTCAAAAGCATGTGGCAATTGGGGCAGACCGCCCAAACGACTGCGCACACGGGGGAACGATGTCGGGGGATAAATCCTCTGCAGCACGATTCCGGTTTTGCGGTGCTTGCAGAAGTAAGCCTCAAGCTCGGCTTCCATCTGGTGGTCGCGCACGCTGGCGTCGTAGGGGGACTGCGTTTGAGTTTCCATTTCCTGAACCTCCACGTTGCAAAGCGTCAGAGGACGCAGCCTTGACTCGGCAATGTTGCTTGGGTCGCAGTGCCAGCTACACCTGTCGTTTAATTGCCGTTGCAGCTTGCGATATACCAACGGGTATCGGTATGAATCGCGAGGCCTGGTGCCGTGGGGTTTGATAACGACAACAACCATAAAGCGAGACTTACAGATTGCTCTGTTAGCGAATCCATGAAGCTATTGCCTGACGGGTAAAACGATAATCGAATACTTGATGCGTGCCCATAGCACAGGTGTGCTATTGAAATGCTGGAGGTCTTGGGCGATCTTCTCCTGATTATTATAAATACTCGGCACTGGCTTTCATTTGAGGACTGTAGGGCATTTGAATCATAAAAATTGGCCCGTGAATTTAACAAAGCAACTTGCGCCGTATCGCCAAGCGCGCAGAAGCGTCATCAATCTTTGTGCGAACTTGTTATGGGCCGGTGTGTTGCTGGCCTCTTTTGCGAGTGCACAGCCCCAAGTCATTCCTGTATCCACAGATGCCCCTGCGCAGCCCTTGCCGGAGTTGACCTCTGAGGAACTTGCGCAGCGCATCGTGCGGTTGACGCTTTCGATCCATGGCAAGCAGGACGTGGCGCGTATACAGGTCGAGAAAAAGTTTGGCGTGAAGTTGAAATACAACGCCACCGATCCGCAGGAATTCTGGATCTCAGACGAACGGGTCGGCGGCACGGGCTACTCACTGGAATCAATATCGGACGCAAAAGGCCAACCTGTCAGTCGCCTAGACTTCAAATTTCCACAGAGTGCTGTTGCACCTGGTCAGACAGCCTGTACACAGACCATAGGGCTATATCACCAGTCGCTGGTTGACGGAGGGTTCACTGCAGAGTGGGTCGGCTCGCCGCGTCGCGGGACTCCTGCGAGATGGCACTTCGAACGTGGAAATGCGGTGGTGACGGTTTTGGTCAGTGCTGACGCACACAGGGAAGATACACAGGCCTGTGTGTCGCACTTGATGGTTCTGGCTGTATCGTAAGCGGGGCAAGTTTTACTGACGAAGAAAATTGCCCACGGCCTATGTAGTCCTCCTTTGGAGCGGCAAACGCCATGCGCGAGTCGGCTCGCGATGTTTGTAACGCAATTTAATTTTTCTTTTGGTGTGCCTTGCCACTTCCTTAATGAACACGAAAAAGACACGTTATTGGGATGAGCAGTCAATAGCACACGTGTGCTATGGATAATCGTCATCTAATCAATTATTTTTTTTGGATTGGATTTACGCAATTCAATTGGCCTAATTCCTTCAGGATTTGATTAATGACTGCGAACATACTCAAGACTGTAGCGCCCGTCGCTGCGTTTGTTTTTCTCTGCGCATGCGCAGGTGCACCGCCAAAACCCCCGAGTGGTTCTGCGCCCTATACCCCTACGCAGTGTGGAGGGGTTAAAACCGATACGGTGGCGTTTCTGACCAAGGCTTGCGACAGTCAACTGCAATCCGGTGCCCAGCCTCTAGCCTGTGGTTCTTTGCGCGAGGAGATTGCCAAGGTGATCAATCAGGCGCAGCAGGAACCCGCTCGCATAATGGCCGCACAGGGTGGCAATAGTTGCCGCGAGCTCGTGATGGAGCAGATCAGCGGCGACATGGACAAAGCCATGCAAACGTTGAACAGGTACCAGGCTGCGCAACTTGATGAACTTATTCCGAAACAGTGCGCTCGTGTTGACTTCAGGAAGCTCGATGCACTCGGCAAACAGTGCGAAGAACAACTGGCAGAGCCAGGTAAAATGAGTACGAAGACCGCGTGCGCAAACCTGTCGAAAGAAATCGACTTGATGCAGCCCGTGCTCGACAAGGCGGGGGTACAAAACAATCTGGATCCAGATGCGTGCAGCAACTCCGTCAAGCGTATAAACGCCCACTTCGGCAAGGCATTGAAGCCAGCGAGTGAGTACCACTCCCGCAAATTTGATGAGAATCCGACATGGTAATTCGTGCGCTCAAGCCTTTATTGCTCGCGAGCATATCGCTGATCAGTGCCTGCGCCTCTGTTCCAGAGTTGATGGCTCGATCAGCTTGGGAGGGGCGTAATGTCAGTGAAGCGTACGAGGTGTGGGGTGGGCCACAACAGATTAATCAGAATTCAGACGGTGTATTTACCCTCGTCTGGTTTGAATCACACTTCAAAACCGATACGGTCTACAAAGGCAGCAGTGAGAACGTCAGTGGTGGTGTTCGAAACATCACGAATTATTACGCCGATGAAACCAGAAATGTGGAGTGCAAGATCACGCTGTATGTCGCTCCGGATCAAACCATCCTTAAAGCCGATTCCGAAGGCGGTTGTGGCCCACATATGACGCCACCCCCGAAGTGAATCTTCGCCGCGCTTATGCAGCCATCCAGTGAGGTCGCCTTCCTGACGCGTGCATAGCGGACACGGGGCCTGCTGGCCCACATCATGGTCGCCAGGTTCGCCGACCATCTACCGATGTATCGCCAAGATAAAATCTTTGGCCGCGCTGGGTTTTGATTTGAGGCGCCAAACGAATATCGAATCGGGTAAGTGTTCCGCTCGCCGTTCGAGCCATGTATGGAAGTAGAGTTCGAGATCGACCAAAACACGGAGGCCTTGCCGGCCCCCGTTTACGTTCCTGTTATCTACGCGACGACCCTTGAGCGAGAGTTATCCGCTTCATACCCTGATAGCCTCAAAGGCTCTGAAGGAGTCACGCTGCTAACCGCATCTAGCCTGCAGATTTGTTCATGCGTGAGGTTTACGGACAACGCACCCAAGTTGTCGGTAAGTTGCTGCTTGGAGCGTGGCCCTATGATTGGAATCGCCCCGTGGGTGCTAGCCCATGCAATTGCAACCTGGCCAGCATTTACGCCGATTTCACCTGCCATCTCCAGAACCGCATCCATAATTAAGGTGCGCTGAGCGGAGTTTTCAGCTTGAAATACTTTGCCACCGAACCCTTCTGCACGACCTTTTTCGCCTTGTCGATATTTACCAGTCAGCATGCCGCCGCCCAACGGAGACCATGTCACGATGCCTAGGCCCAAGGCATATGAGGCCTGGAAAAGATCAGCCTCGGGTTCACGGTGCACTAGGCTGTGCTCGAACTGAGCCGCTGCAATAGGCAACGCATGGGTGAGTTCGGCTAACGTGACCGCGCGGGAAAGTCGCCACGCCGGAAAGTTGGATAGACCCGCGTACAGGATTTTCCCTGCACGTGCCAAATCTTCGAAGCCTCTGACGATTTCTTCCACCGGAGTTACGCCGTCCGGGTGATGAGCCCAATATATGTCGATCCGATCTGTTTTAAGACGTTTTAGACTCGCTTCTACCGAAGTCACTAAAGCACGACGGCTGTTGCCTGTAGCAAGCCTGTTCGCGTTGGCTGCAGCACCGTTGGTGAATTTCGTGGCCAGCACGAAATCGTCGCGTCGTCCTTTAAGCAGAGTTCCCAGCAACTCCTCAGACTGGCCGAATTGATAAATATCTGCGGTATCGATGAAGTTGCCACCGGCCTCTGCGTAGGCGTTGAAGATCGCCGCACTGGAGTCGGAATCTGCGCCATAGCCCCAGCCAGTGCCGAAGTTGCCGGTGCCGAGTGCGAGTTCTGAAACACGCAGTCCGGTATTGCCGAACGCTTTGTAGTTCATAGCTATCTCCGCTTTGGATGTTGATTTACTTGAGCCAACGAATGCTGCGGCTGCTGCTACCGGGGAAAACCTTGCTGTTACGGATCGAGCATCAAACCACGCCACACAATGTGGGCAGGATTGGGGAGGGTAGTGGACTTAGGCTTTTTCCGAGTGTCCCCATTTCGTACAAACGGCGCGCTCGCCATATGTCCGCTCAATGTCCTCAAACGTTCCTCAACAGGATTTGCGGTTTGCCTTAGCACTTTGGCATCTTCGCCAGACAAGAGAGGGACTTCATCGCAAAGACCGCTTACTGCAGTTTCTGCGAGTAGATCCTGGGTGATGCCACCTCCCACAGGTAGAGCTTCATCTAGCGATCCCACGGTTGAACCCGTTGCTTCAACGTTTGTGCTGCCCATTTCTGGCTCCTCACAAAATAGGCGTTACGCAAGGTTAATCACCACTTTCCCCTTCGCTCTACCTTGTTCGACGTACGTGAGCGCGTCAGCAATAGACGCGAATGGGTAGACTTCGTCGATAATCGGTTTGATGGCGCCCGACTCAACCAGAGTCGTAATTTCTTGCAGTTGTGCGCCGTCGGAGCGCATAAAAACGAAAGAGTATTTAATCCCGGCCGCGTGTGATGCTTTTCGGATACCAAAACTAAGCAAGCGCAGGATCTGCTTGACCGCCCAAGACAACCCTTGTGCGTTGCCAAACTCAGGCGTTGGTGGCCCTGAGATGGATACGAGAAGACCGCCCGGCTTGAGACACTTCACCGACTTCTTGAGAACAACCGAATCCAGGCTATTGAGGACAACGTCATAGTCATTGAGGACGGTCTCGAAATCCTGTTTTTTGTAGTCAATGACAATGTCGGCCCCGAGTGCTTTTACCCACTCAACATTTGACGTGCTTGTGGTAGTCGCAACGAAAGCGCCCAGATGCTTGGCAAGCTGAATGGCAATGCTACCCACGCCTCCTGATCCTGCGTGGATGAGCACCTTTTGGCCTTTTTTAACCTGGGCAGTTTCAACCAGAACTTGCCATGCCGTCAGCGCGACTAAAGGCAACGATGCTGCTTGCTCCATACTGACGTTGCGAGGCTTCAGAGCTAAAGAGTGCTGGTTGACCGAAATAAGCTCGGCAAATGTCCCAATTCGATCTTGCTCAGGCCTCGCGTAGACTTCGTCGCCAGGTTTGAATTGCTGAACATCACGCCCGACACGAACCACAACGCCAGCCAAATCATTCCCCAGTATCAGAGGGAATGCGTACGGAAGAATTTGCTTGAATTCCCCTGACCTGATCTTGGAATCCAGAATGTTTATGCTTGCGGCCTTTATTTGAACCAGAACATCGGTGGGGCCTACCTGTGGATCAGGTACCTCGGCAATACGTCCACCGCCCTTACCATATCGTTCGATAAAAAAAGCTTTCATGATGATGTAACTCTTAGTAGACAAAGGTAGGCGCGGAAGCGGGTGGCATCCAAATACTTTGAAATTCCTGTTCAGGTCTCCAGGAAGGCCAGTGCTGCGCAGACGAAGTCCGCGTGGTACTGAAAGATTCCGCCATGTCCCGCGTCCTTGTAGATAATCAGCTGAGCGTTAGGGATGCGACGCGCCATATCAATCGAGTTCACAGTGGGCACCATGATGTCGCTGTCCCCGTTGGCGATGAGGGTTGGAATCCGTATGTGGCTTAGACCCTGAGGCATCTGGCGACCCCACGCTTTGATCGCCTTTAGTTGCCGCAAGAACGCTGTTGGGGTTGGGCCTTTATCGCGATCATTCTTCCGCTCTTTCAGCCGCTTCAAAAACGCGCGCGCTGCTTTCTGGCTATTAGCCGATGCAGTGAAGAACAGGTAAAACTTAGGGTCGCGCAGTGTCAGAAGCCCTTTCAGCATCAACGGCCACGACACAGTCCAAACCTTGTCGATACCCTCACCGCCGGCTGGTCCGGTGCCGGTCAGAATGAGTTTTCGTACAAGCTCAGGGGCTCTCAATACGATGTCCTGTGCCACAAACCCACCCAGTGAAAATCCCAAGAGGTCGACTTTCTGGAACCCTAGAGTGCGTATCAAGGCAATTGCGTCAGTTGCCATCTCACTGACGGTCAAAGGGGCAGTTCCACCAGAGGCGCCGATTCCTCGATAGTCAATGGCAATGACTCGTCGGGTGAGAGCTAATCCATCAACGATGCGAGGGTCGAAGTTATCCAGGACGGCGCCCCAATGGTTTAAAAGAACGAGCGGCAATCCCTCTCTTGGCCCTAAGTCCCGGTAGGCAAAAGCCGTTCCTTCGACATTGACCCACTGGTTAGCGGAGTGGATGAACAGCCCCTGCGACCCTGGGCGAGTTTTTTTGGATTCAGCGGTCATTTGCGCACCGTGCCCGAATTGATGGACAGATAGGTGGGAGGAGAGGAGTACGCAACAGACGCTCTGCCTTTAAGCAATGTGTGAGCGCCTGCTGCATCGCAGTCCAGCCTTGGTTTTTAGAGCGTTCGGCGACTATGCGTGAACGGCTTCGGTGACGACGCGCCGTCCTGAAATTTGAGTGGCCCCGAAAATTGCAAGGCCGGCTGACGCTCTCTGGCCGTAATAGATCGCCGCAAGCCCGTTTGGGACGAAGCCTGACCCTGCACGGTTTCGCGTAAGCGGCGCCATCACAACTCGGTTGGAGAGTGTCATTGAGCCGAGTGTGTATGGCTCAAACAAGGTCTTATCGTTCATATGGGTTCCATAGAAGCTGGTGAGTGAGGCTGGCCGCAACCAGATGGCATAGAAATGCGGCGATGAATTTATGATGTCGATCATACTCAAAGATGTCAACAGTTTTGAGTATGATCGACATCAGAGTATAGTCAGGCCATGGTTTTGAGAGGTTTAGCCGAAATGAAAATCACTAAGGCGCAATCAATTGCCAACCGGGCCCACATTGTTGAAACAGCTTCCGAGCTATTTCGTGAGCGGGGTTATGACGGCGTCGGGGTCGCGGAGCTGATGGCGACAGCCGGGTTCACGCAGGGAGGCTTTTACAAGCACTTCGGTTCCAAGGCTGATCTTATGGCCGAAGCCGCTGAAAACAGCCTTTCGCAATCGCTCGCCCGTACCTGCGATCTCGATGTCTCAACTTTCGTAAACCTGTACGTATCTAGAGACCACCGAGACGGTCGAGGCGAGGGTTGTACAATGGCGGCACTTTGTGGTGACGCTGCCCGTCAATCAGATGAGTTGAAGGCGACCTTTGCTACTGGGATAGAGGGCACACTGGCTGCGATCGAGGAAAACTATCAGAAGGGGCTGGATGTGCCTGTGCCGAAGCAAGATGCTCGCGCGAAAGCGATTGAATTGCTAGCGTGTGCAATCGGTGCTGTGATGTTGTCGCGAGCATGTCCAGATGATTCACCTCTCGCTGATGAAATACTCGAAACTTGTCGCACCGAAATAATTTCTTCTCTTCCCTCACGAGGGTGAAAATTAATTAAATCAGTTAATGAGCGCTACCTGCCAAGAATTGGCGTAGGAGTAATGACACGTCGCATCGCATGTCTTTGTGTCGGAAGTGCTGGTGCACGCCCACCCACAATTCCAGTAAGTTCCAGGGTTATTGCCGCATCAGTATTTGGCCTCCTGATCTGCGAAAAACAGCCACGCATGAGGGCAATCGGCAGGTGATCCCCTATTAATTGACCGCACTTTCATGCACCAACTCCCCTGTAAACGTACAGGCATTACCATGAAACGTCAGGCACCCCTCTTTCTCATCGACCTGAAGAAACCCTTCATCGTTGAACGTGAGAATGACCTTGCACGCCTTATGCCGCGCCAACGGGCTGTTGGTCACGAGGTCATAGTCCGGGTTGGGCACCGAGAGAACGCCGGTGTCGCCGTGGAACGTCATCCGCCCATCGACACCCCCCGAACAACCGCCTTCCACCATCGTACTGATCGAGGCATCGTAGTCTCCTCCGCCAACCGCTTTCAGTTTGACCGTTACATCGCCTCCATCGCCCGAGCCGAAGTAAGTGCCTTCACGGACTAAAGGATCCTCAGCTGCAACGATGCCGGAGCTCAGGGCCAGAAACGCACCTGCTAGAAAAAACCTGTTCATTACTTCTCCTTGGTAAAGCCGTCTCGAGGGCTGTTACTGTCCGTTCAACCACACGCCAAGGGTTTCGGGACGTCAATGATCGTCGGCGACGAGCGTTACAGAACCTGCTTTATGGCGCAAGCGTCCCGAGATGATCTGCGCCAAAGAGGCCACTCTAATCTGGCAACAGAACGCACCGACGAAGATCTAACTGCACGCCTTGCGAAAAGGCGCGTCAAACGTTGCCGATGTATGTCTGAGTCAGTGAGCTGATGCTGACCGTAGACTGTTTATTTTGTACGCCTCGCGCCCCTCAGCCTTCATCTTAGATAAAGCGTTGTCGAAAACGGACTGGAGGAGGGTGCGCACTTTTCGTCCAGACAAGCCCGCTCGGCCTTCCAGCGTCGTGTGTAGAGGAGTTCGTTCTTTTCAGCCGGTGAGTTCGGCAAGCCGAGAAAAGTGCGATAGCGTCTGAGGTACCGATCAACATACTCGTCCCTGTGTTGCCTTTTCGATCACGTGATTCTCAAGCACATAGTCCCATTGCAATGGCGTTAAGGCCCGATTCTGGGCCTCGCCAGTTAGATTCCCAATGAAATCCCGCTTATTTTTTACGAGTCTGAACGGGTTCAGGCTCACCAAGTTGTCTTCGCAAGAAACTCATAAAACTGCTACATACGGAGAAAGATTTGATTCATCGTTCCTTTGGAAGCCGCATACACCTGAACAGCATCAGCTTGGGCGTTTAAGCTACTAATCTGTTGAAAGTCTGCTCGCTGCCTACGTATGCGCGCAAGAATGAGCGCACGGCTCTGTAGCCTGCAGGTGAACACAGTGCAACCGGGAAACTTTCGATGTGTTAGCAGTCCGAACAACGCCGCTTGAACGCAAACCTAATGAAATCAGATAGATAGGTGATGGGGGGAAGCCTCATCAAATCGCGACCGTCACAAAGTCGGGATTTGGAAAGCGAACCATAACCAGACACACTATTGAACAAGTGGGCGATGTCAGATGTTCATGTGTCGGTCAAAGCGCCGTAATAGCTGGTTAGCAATCTATGAATGGGAATGGTTGTTCATCTATATGTGTTCATGAACCTTGTTCGTCCAGTACAACGGCAGCAGCGTCTGCTTGGAGATGGGCAACCTCGAATAGGAAGGAAAGGCATCGCCGTGGTTCACGAAGAGTCCCTAAATCGCTATGTCCGGCGCCTTGCTCAAATTGTGGAGCCGAATGTTCATAAATTGATGTTCATGAGAGACAGCTCTCTAGGGGCCGCCCCCTTTTTCGGACCGCTGCAGCGCGTTCAGATTCATGCTGGACCGACTCAGCTCACCCCGAGGTGATTGAACCCGCCTGCTCTTGATACCCTTTGCGCAGTTTCTCCGCGATCAGCTTTTCCGCTTCACGCAAAGCACGTTCAGGGCTGTCGAGGGACTTGATCAAGGTCTGCCCCTTGGTGCCGATACGGCCGAAATTCACCGTCACCTCCGCTTCCGCGACGCCGATACGCCAGAACTTGTTGGAGTTGCCTTCACCAAAGGTGAACTCACGCATCAGAGGTGACACCTCTGTGGTGACTGGCCGTTCGGCCTCGATCTCGACGGTGTCCGCTACCTGTTCCGGTTCTGGCAACGCAGGGGCCTCCTCGCCCCGCAGGAGCGTTTCGATGCGATTGAGTACGTCCTCCGGATCGCGCAGCCAGTCATGGCTAAGCACGTCGATGATCTTCCAGCCAAAACTGCGCAGTACCGTCGGGCGGAAGATGTAGCGCTCACGCACGTCAGTGGCCGATGCGGTGTCGCCGTCCAGCAGCACGCCGAGGCTGAAGTGTCCGCCACTGGCGTCACTGATCGCCAGGTCACAGCGGAACTGCGAACGCCCGACATATTCCTGGACCGAATGCCCGCGTTTGCGCAACGCAGCGGCTAGGGCGCTGCGCAGGTGGTCCTTGGGCAGGCTGACGGCAAAGGATTGCTTGGCGCCTGGATTGAGGTTGGCGAGGATACCTTGGGAGCGCGGCGCATCCCCAGTGGCACTGGCCTGGGCAAACTGCAGGAACGCACGCAGTGCAGCGGCACCATCGTTGTGGGTGTTGGTGATAGCCTCGGACTCAATGCTGGAGACGATCGCCATGCGCTTGCGGGCGCGACTGAAGATCACATTAAGGCGTTTTTCCCCACCACGCTGGTTGATTGGGCCAAAGTTCATCAGCATCTTGCCGTGCGGTCCTGGCGCGTAGCAGATGCTCAAGATGATCACATCACGCTCATCCCCCTGGACGTTCTCCAGGTTCTTGACGAACAGGCCATTGAATTGCCCGGCATCTTCACGCACGTATTCGCGCTCAAGCCTTGTAGCAAAGGCCGAGTCGCCGCTGGCCAGGTCTTCCAGAGCCTGCTCGATGGCGCCTTGCTGGGCCTCGGAAAAGGCCACGATACCTAGGCTCAAACCCGTCTCGCGTTGCAGCAGCTCACGTACCAGTTTAGCGATATAACCGGCTTCGGCCAGGTTGCTGCGGCTTAGGTAGACACCGTCGCTCATCTTCAAGAAGTTGATAGGGCTGTCGAGCAGAGTGTCGGCGCCCCGGTTGACTGCCTGGGCGTCCGTGGAGTCCAGCGGGGGTTGGGCCGGGGCAGGGCGCTCGATACGGCGGTCGGGAATGGTGATCAACCGCCCTTCATAGAACGCCGCGTTGGAAAAGCTGATCAAGGCTTCGTGACGACTGCGGTAGTGCCAGGCCAGGAGGGTTGCCGGCAAGTTTCGTGCGGCCTGGCTCAGCAGGCTGTCGGCATCAAGGTTGATTGCAATCTGTTCTCCATCCTCCATGGCAATCAGTTCGTTATCGTCCTGGTCGCCGGCGCTGGAGAAGAAGTTGGTCGGAGGTAATTGCATCTCATCACCGACCACAATCACTTGCTGTGCACGGCTCAGTGCAGGCACGGCTTCTTCGCTGGGGATCTGACTGGCTTCGTCGAAAATCACCACGTCAAACAGGTCCGGTGTCAACGGCAAAGTGTCGGACACCGACAGCGGGCTCATCAACCAGATGGGCTTGAGGTCGTTGATCACGCGGCCACTGTCGCCACTCGCCATTTCGCGAATGGAGCGATAGCGCATGGTCTTGCCCAGCTCATGTTCCAGCTCACGGCGGCCTTTGGCGTAGGCTTTCTTGAACTCACGGGCCTGGGCGTCGAGTTGAGTCACCGACATCGCCGATTGCTTCACATGCTCCAGAAAACGCTGGTGCAGCGTGGCGCTGAGTACGTGAGCGTTGCTTCTGAGCAGATTGCTTTCTGCCTGGCTGACCTGGCGCGCAGCCAAACTCAAGGCAGGGCCATCGAAGCGGGCCAACTGAGGATTGGCGCGGTACAGGCGGGTCAGGTTTTCCTGGGCAATCAAACCGTCCAGTGCACGTTGCGCCAAGGCGTACTGTTGCACGACCGCGAGGCAGACAGGATTGGCCTGGTGCAGCTCATTGAGCAGGGGCAGGGTATCGGGCAGTTCGTCGAGTTCTTCACGTAGATCGCGCAGGTATTCCGCCAACTCGCCCAGGCTTGGCGCGGGGTCGAACACACAATGTTGCGCGACCAGCTCGGCCAAGCGCGCCAACGGCTGACGCAGGCTGGCTTCCTGGCGCACGCCGGGCAGGGCATCCGGGTTACCCCGCAGGCTTTCGACCCACTGGCGCAACAGCGGTGATGCGCTGAGTTGCAGGAGCAGGGCTTGCAGGTTGTGCACGAACAGGTCGATGTCCGGGATGCCATAACGGCTTTGCAAGCGTTGCTGCTCGGCGTGCAATTGGGCCGTGGCGCGGTGCTCGCCCGCCAAGTTGTCGAGCACACTGCGCAAACTCGGGCGAATCGCGTGCTGGTTGAAGTCGTAGCGTCGTTGCAATTCACCGCGCAGCCGCCACCAGGCGGGTTGCAGCCAACGCAGCGGCGAGCTTTCCAGCCGCTGTACCAGCTCGAGGGCCGACTGGGTGTCCTGTGGCGCAAGTTTTTCACGCCAGTAGTGGGTGGATTCGCGGGCGTTGTGTTGCTGCACGGCCAGTACCTGCAACGCCGCTTGTTCGGCATGCAGTGCTTGAGAGCCTGATGAGCCTGGCTCCAGCAGATCGAGGTGCGCGGCCAGGTTGGCGCTGGTCAGTTGTTCGGCGGCCTGGGTCAGTATGCACGCATCTGCCAAGCGAGTGTTCCCGGACAGTAGGCTCGACGATGACTCCAGAAACAGTTCGACACTGTCCATCAACCCACTGGGTTCATCCAGGAATGACTTGAGTTGACCATAGGCATGTTCATGGGTAATCAGGCTTGAGGCCAAGCGACTGAAAGGATGCCGTGCGAAGCTGTCGAGGCCGAAACGTTCTTTGATCGCCTGATACACGCGGCCGGTCAGCTCGCTTTGGGCCTGCCAATGACGCCACTCGGGCAGACGCTCCAAGGCTTCGGGTGGCAGCTTGGCAACCACGGGCGGCAGCTCGATCAGATGACGCACCAGCTCGCGTACCGAGCATGCCAAAGGCTCCGACACCCCACGCATTGCCTGTTCAAACCGCTCTATCAAGCCCAACTGTTGGCTCAGGTCAGACAGTAACGTGTCGCGCCGTGATTGCAACTGCGACGACTGCGCATCACCGGCGATCCAGCGCTCATAGCACTCGCGCAAGTTGCCCACGAAGGCCTTCTTGTCGGTCTGGGAATCGTGGATCAGGCAGCACAACTCACCCAGTTCACTTTGTTGCAGGCGATGGAACACCACGTCCAGCGCTGCACGTTTTTCACAGACGAACAGCACTCGCAGGCCGCGACCGGCGTAGTCCGCGATCAGGTTAGTGATGGTCTGGGATTTACCGGTGCCTGGCGGTCCCTGAATGATGAAGTTACGCCCGGTACGGGCCAGGCTGACGGCAGCATTTTGTGTCGCATCGCCGGCCACCACGTTCCACTGCTCGGGCAGTGGGATAGGGTCGGGGGCCTGGACCTCGACGTCCCGAGGCTCGATGGAGAACATCCGGTCAAACGCTTCGTTCTGCGCCGGTTCGTCGATCAATTGCGCATAGTCACGCACCAGCGACATCTTGCGATAGTTGAAGTTGGCCAGGGTTACCTGGGTCAGGTCTATGTCCCAGGCGTAGCGATGCCCCTGGTTCTCGGGCAGGGCGAAGGTGCTGTTTTTGGCGCTGCTCGCAACCATCTGAGGATGTTGATTGCGCAGCACAGGTTTGGCGCCTACGGCCAGGCGCAGCGGCAATTCGCTGGGCAGGACCTTCTGCTGGAACCATTGCAGGCCCAGCGGACGGAAATCTTCGCGGTCGTAGCTGAAATCCGGTTTCACCAAAGGCGTCGACAGGCGCTGGCGGGCACGACGGCGCTGGAAGTGGTGCAGATGCTGCACGGCCTTCTGGTGGATCAGTTCGATTTGCGGTTTGCTTTGCAGGCGTAGCTCGACGCCGGGCTCGGTCAGTTTGATCTGGCGCGCAATATCGGCGTGGATGTCTTCCAGCGGAATCTTTTGCAAGTCGACGGTTTCCGGCAACTGGATATCGTAGAGCTGACGCAGTTGATGGCGCAGTACCGGGTTGAATTCGGCCTCGGTTTCGTCGCACTGCAACACGAACTGGTCACGCACGCCTTTCTTGCGACTCAACTCCACTGGAAGCCATAGCAGCGGGGTGACGATGCGTTCTTCCGGCGTGTCCTTGAGGTTGTGCCAGCGCATGAAGGCCACCACCAGGCGCAGGTTGCTGAAACCGAACTCGGCGCGGTCGCGGCGGGTTTCCTGGATGATGCGCTCCAGCGACGCCTGCAACCAAGTCTGGTCTTCAAAGCGCAGCCACTGTTGCAGGCCAACGGGTTTGCCGCTCAGCACTTGATCGGAGAATCCGCCGAAGGTCGGCTGCCAGGTGCACAGCGCTTCGGGCCGGATGCTTTCAATGCGCATCACCAACGGCACGCTAGCCACGGTCAAGTTGACGTTGGCCTGGGTCGGCCGGAAATACAGCAGGCGATTGCGCCGCGAAAGGTCAAACAAGCGGTTGCGCAGATGTTCCAGCACCACCGTACGCCGCGACGCCGGGCCTTCAGCCTCGGCCAACACACGCTCGACATCCAGGCTGGCCGGCTGTTCGCGCCAGGACTCCAGGCGCCGCGCCAGCGAGCCCACATCCGTGGCACGTTCGTGGCGGTTGAGCTCCGTCATCTCGACGATCAGGTTGGCCAGCACCGGGTTGAGCCGGCCGTTGAGCTGGAACAGGTTGCGGCGGTGCCGTGCAAACGTCTTGAGGTCATTGATATCGGCAAAATCCAACCCGCACGCCAGACACGCCAGCAACTGACCAAGCTGGAATATGTCGGTGATCTCATCGTGGTGCCCAAGGCGATGCTCCCAACTATGCAGGTCCGGAAGGAACACCGGGTGGTCGATAGCCTGATGCAGATCCTCCTGGACCTGCAGGTCGGTAATGGCCACGCCACTTTCCGAATCCCGGGTCAGGCGGACTTTGCCGACGACGTTCAGCGCCGATTCCGGATTGGGCTGCACCTGCTTGATCGCTTCCAGCGCCAGCTGCGGCGGCACACCCTCAGGATTACGCAGTTGCAGCGTGCGTTCCGGCCCTTGCAGCACATCGAGATAACCGAGCTGGGCGACACGTCCCACTTCGTGAAGTTGTGCCACTTGACGTAGCAATGGCAGCGCCAGGAACAACACATCGTCGATGGGCACGGCGGCGCCATCGTGGCCCTGCAGTAATTGAGTGAACGTGACGGGTTGGGTTACTGGGTCCATGTGTCGACCTCCGCTTTGAGCGCGCGAACGAGAGGGTCGAGCTCACGTTTGGGTAATTTGATATCGCGCTTGAGCACGCTGATAAAGTCATCGGCGCTGCCGAGTTTCTTCGCGGTGCGCGCAGCATGCAGCAGAGCCTCATCCCGCAAGTCGCGGTCCACTAGGCTCAGGTCGAGCATGATGAAGTGCAGGTATTCATGGATGCTGGTGTCGATGCGCTCGGCATTCAACGTCGTCAAGTCGAGTGGCGTTTCGTTGTCTTTCCAGTCAGGGAAAAAAACGCGTACCTGATTGAGCACAACCTCTGATTGCAACACCGGGGAGCCGATGAAATGGGCCATAAAGCCGCGGGTGAGGGCGGTCAACTCGACCTGGTCAGTCACATCCAAGCGATTGAGTGACAAGGGCCCGCGCAACCGGCGATCCAGCCAGCTATCCGTCTCCGGGAATTGCTGCCACCAGCTGTCCACCGCCTGGGAGCGCAAAAACGTCTCCGGATGGGAAACACCCTGGGACACCTGCGCATCCTTGCCATCCAGCTCGCGGGCCTGCTTCAAGTAACTGGCCGCATCGACGCTCACAATGCCGGTGTGAATCTTGACCAGTGAGGTAATCGACGTCTCCGCCCCATTGGCCACCAGTGCCGCACCGCGGTCGGCATAGATTTCAGTGTACAGGCTATATAAGCGTGCAGTCTGTTCCAGGCTGGGCGGCGTATTCACGTCGGCCATGGCGTGATTGAGAATCCGCTCGGCGGTGAGAAAGTCGCCACCGTGCTCCGACCACAGCCGGTAATGAGCCAGCTCATGCCCGAGCAATGCCAGCAGTTCCTGAGCGTCCAAGCGCTCAAGAACCGGCCCATAAAACACCACATGCACTTCATCGGCCAGGTAGTACAGGCTCGCGTTCATCGCACCGTCGCCAGCCTGGTAAAGGGTGGCGGGTGCCTTGATCTGCAAACACTGCAATGCGGTATCACAAGCCTGATAGGCCTGCGGATGGGTCTCGGGACTCAAGCGATAAGTGTCACGCAGCAATTGCGCACGTACATCCTGGGCGTGTTCCTGCTGAACGCCCAAGGACGAGGCCCATGCCCACACGGCAGGTTCATGGGCTTTCAAGTAATCGACCACACGCTGGTGGTAAGGCAATGGCGTCAGGCTGCTGATATCCAGCGCGGGGGTACTCATCGTGTTCAAACGTCCTTGAGAGGATACGGCTCCATACACTGCGTGGGCAGCAGAGACTGGGCTGGCATCCCGGTATCAGTGATCGGCAATAAACGCGGAGCATACCTATGGGGTGGGGAAAATACTTGTGAAAGTACATGTTTCCGCTCAGTGAAAAACCGATCAGCCTCGCAAAGCCGCGCGGGGGGGGGGGGCGTCAGGGATACCCAAGAGTGATGGCTCTAGGCTATTATTCAGTTTTCGGATGATCAGGAAGGGAATCGCATGAACGCCGCAGCACAGTTTTGCAAGGAAGATATATTAGCGTAGTTCCCTGGTATTGAGGCCAGATACACGCTTGAAGGCGACAAGGCAATCGGCGAAGTTAGCGGCTTTGGTGCTGTTTGGCGTGCGCACGATAACTGGATTGGTTCGACGGTCGCCATTAAATTCAGTGAACATAATCTCTCGGATGAAGTTCGACTCTGCCGTGAAATTGATGGGGAGACCGCTCGGGTATTTGATTTCTATAAGGGTGTAAATGGCTGGGAGGCTTACACCATGGAACACCTTGAGGCGCCTTGGTCAACGCTCTCAAGTTTAATTAGTAAGCGTCGATATAAAAAATCAGACATACAGTTTTATTTTGAGTGCTTCGAAGTGCTCCGCGCGATTCTACATGGCCTGAGCTCCATGCATGGCAAACCCTACCAACGGGGCACTCGTGTAATTCACGCGGATATCAAGCCAGCTAATCTGTTTCTTTTTAATAAGAAAAAACAGCGGCCGCACTCTGTGTTTACGATGCCGGCCTATGTCGACATGATAAAACTTATAGATTTGGGGGTGAGCACTTATAAAGGCGGCGTGCCGCGTGGGTATACCCCGGCCTATCGCCCCCCTCAAATGCAGTCCGTTGGACCAGGCTTTGATCTTTATGCAGTGGCAATCACATTTGCGGAACTGCTGACGAAACAGTTGCCAGCACATGAAGACTTGCTGAATCCCGCGGCCATTCGCAAAGTAATCGCCATTCGGTCGTCCGGCTCATTCTGCATTGATGAACTGGCGGTAGAGATGATAAAGCGCTGTAAGAATGCAGCGACTCAATCCACTCATACGGCCAACAAGCTGATCGAATATCTAGACTCGAAACTGTTTGATCGCGAACACCTTAGTCTAATGTGCTTGCGAAAACTCGTGAAATCTGAAATCGCATCGGGCACCAAGGCCGAGTTGGCCGCTGCAATCTACCCTGAGATAGCCAAGTATTGGGGGTGGAAAAACACCTCTCCAAAACGGAGGACGCTGTCTGAGGAGTTTGTTACCACGATGGTTGATGACGGGCTCATCAAAAAAAGTCCCGCGCCCAAGCGGTTTGTTGTAGCAACAGGAGCGACATAGGCTCACCGCACGAACATGCAGCTTTCCAACATAGCCGCCTTTAGGGCGGCCTTTTACATTGCCGGATGCTAGCATTCAACAGCGGGGGGGTAAGGGCGGTAGTAGTTGACCTGAAGAGAACCTGCACTGAAACAGTTTCATCGATAGCCACCTCGAGAGAGTAGACGTCAAATACTAACTCCTCGAATCAGTGGAGTACCAAGAAGTAATGCTACTTATTTTGAAAAATATACAAATTTCAATCAGATCAATATGTTGGACATCCTATCTAGATTTAAGTTGATAAATATTCTGATACGATAAGAGCGGAGCCCAGTAATATTATTCGTCTGTGAGAAGTAATAATCCTAATTCGGGATGAGAGTTCGAGCTGTAACCAGCCGGTGAAGTCACCTACCTGATCCCAGCCATGAGGGGCGATGTTCTCCACTTTAAAAAAACGTGGACACCATCATCCTTATCATCAGGATCGCCATGCACCGACAAAGCTCTTATTCCAAATCTTTAAAATCCAGGTCGTTCAGGAATACCTGCAACTTGGCGTCTCGATCGCCAGCGTAGCCTTACAGCACGGCATCAACGCCAACCTGGTTCGCAAATGGATAGCTGTTTATCGAGATCATCAGGTACCGGTTTTACCCGCTTCTCGTTCACAAATTGAATCGCCTGCAAGCGCAGAAAAGCACAGCGCTGCAAGCTGCATTTATTCCGTTACCCGTGCCGCTGACCACGGCAAAACCCCAAGTATCATCATCGAACATTTGCGTTGAAATACAGCACCCGCACTGGACCTTCAACGCGGACTGGCTCACTGACAATGCTGCTGCCTACGCGACCTTTCTTCGAGGCCTCCTTCGAGGGCTCGCATCAACGAATCTGGCCACAATCGCCTGAAGCCATTTCGTCAGATACCAGTACAATATTTTTAGGATCCGAAATTATCAGATGGAGCAGCACGTATGCCAACGATCGACTTCACCTATATTCGCAGCGCTCCAAAGAGCAAGAATGATAGTTTTGAAGCCTTATCTGTGCAGCTCTTTCGCTTCAGTTGCGATGCTCCTGAGGGTTCAAGCTTCTACAGCCTTCGAGGTGATGGCGGAGACGGTGGTGTTGAGGCGTATTTCCGTGCACCAAATGGGGAGGTGTTGGGAGTACAGGCAAAGTATTTTTTCCAGCTTGGCGCCAAAGAGCTGGGACAAATAACAAAATCGGTCACAGCGGCCCGCCTGAACCATCCAGCTCTTTCTGAGTACTGGATCTATATCTCGTTCGATCTAACCGGGCGAGTCGCGGGAGGCGCGCGCGGGCAGGGTGAGGTTGAGCGATTTGAGAGTTGGAAAAAGGAGCTAGAACAGCTTACCGAAACTGAAGGTCAGCGCGTCAAAATTACTTTGTGTAGCGCTACAGTAATGCGTGAACAGCTCCAGCGTTTGGATACGCATGGAGGGGTTCGTCGTTACTGGTTTGACGATTCTGTACTTACACCGATTCAGGTTCAGCAGTGCCTTGACCATGCTCGTGAGTTTGCTGGTCCGCGGTATATGGGTCAATTAGACGTAGTGACCGATGCCCATGACATCTTGGATTTCTTCGGTGGTACTGCTGATTTTTCAAACTGGCGACGCCAGACATTTTCCCCAATCCTAAGCGAGCTGCGATCACTGCGGGGACGCACGAACGATGTTTTCGATCAGTTCAACAAGGACAAAAAAGCAGAGGCAGAACGCTTGCTTGGACAATTGTCGTCACAGCTAGCTGAGGTTCAGCAGGTCGAGAAACCGCAGCAGTCTGTCACCCAGGCGTTGAAAACTGTTATTCAGCTACAACCCATTTTGCTCACAGCAAAGGAGGGTCAAGAGGCGGCGTTTGCTCAGCAGTATGGTCTCGAAAGTGATACCCCGAGTTTTCGGCAATTCAATGCCGAGTACATGTGCGCTTTTCCCGCCGGAGCTATGGACGCGGCGAGAGAGCTCTTCCAGCTTAATCAATCCATGGAAAAGATTCTGACCTGTCCCCAAATGAGCGTTTCAGAGGGCAACTCGTTGCTTCTCGTCGGACCTGCGGGGGTCGGAAAAACCCACGCAATAGTCAGTGCGTCCTATCGGCGTTTCGCAGAAGGTGGTCTATCTCTCGTGGTGTTTGGAGACGATTTTGATGGTGGCGAGCCTTGGGAAACCATTCGAAGCAAGCTTGGCTTTGGTGCTCAAATTGGGCGTGATGATCTGCTCCAGTGTTTGAGCACTTCCGCCGAGCACGCAGGCCTACCGTTCGTAATATTCATTGATGCATTAAATGAAAGTCGAGCTGCTGCCCGGTGGAAGGCAAAGCTTCCCGAACTGATCCAGCAGTGTAAACCATACCCCGGAGTAAAAATTTGCGTATCTGCTCGTGATACTTATAAAGACTTGGTTACTGATTCCAGATTTCCAGGCTATGCATTTGAACACCGAGGTTTTAACGGACAAGGAGTCGAAGCACTCCAAGCGTTCGCTGATTTTTATGGGCTTGATTCAGAAATCACTCCTCTTTTTTCGGAGGAGTTGAGTAATCCGTTATTCCTTCATTTGGCATGCAAAACTTTGCAGGAGGAGGGGAGTAAAACCCTCGATGTATCCTTGCCAGGTTTTTCTGCCTTACTCGAGCGGCACCTCAAATATAGCAACGCCGCTGTCAAAGAACGACTGGGCTATTCAAGTCCGAAAAATTTGGTCCGCCAATCGATGCTGAGTCTGGCGCAAAGGCTCACGAGTGCATCAGCAAGTGATCGGCTTTGGGAATCCTGCGCCGCAGGCCTTCGTGACGTAGTGGGTCCGGAACTCACGCCTGAAGTATTCATTCGAGAGCTTCAGCGTGAAGGTCTAGTCATACTCACTGAAGGAACCGATGACACTTGGACGGTTAGGCTTGGATACGAGCGATATGGCGACGTCCTTCGAGCCATTGCACTGGTAGATGGTCACACACATGAGTCTGGTGAACTCGATGTGAAAAGATTAGGCGCGAGCTTGGCCTCGCTTCTGCCTGAGGACAGAAGTTTGTTGGAAGTACTCGCGGCGGTACTTCCCGAGAAAACGGGAGTTGAAATCGTAAATCCCAATATTGGATTAGAGACGGAGCTTGCCAACCGACTGTTCGTCCACGGATTAGCTTGGCGCTCTAGCAAGAGCTTCGAAAATAACGGCCTAGAAGATGAAATCTTTGCTGCACTGAAGGTGCCGGGACTTTGGGAGGACTTATACGAAGTCTTTGTAAAAGTCAGTTTGGTGCCTAACCACCGTCTTAACGCAGAGCTATGGCTGGACAACTTCTTGACTCGCCAGCCTTTGGTAAATAGGGATGTTTACCTATCACGTGCAGCGTTCAAGTCATACGACAATAATGGCGCGGTCAAGTCCCTGCTGAATGCCTCTCTGACCGCTGACATTATGCGATGGCCAAGTGAAAGCCGACGATTAGCTACCGTTGTTCTTGGGTGGCTGACGTCTTGTGCGGACCGTCGCGTTCGCGATCAAACATCGAAAGGACTGGTGCGTTTGATGGTGGCTGATTCTCAGCTCGCAGCTGGATTTGCAAGAAATTTCTTGGCGTCCGATGATGATTACATTCTTGAGAGTGTTGCGGAGGCCATATATAGCGCGTGTCTGATCGCACGCGCGCAGCGTCACGCATTCATTCCAGCCCTTCGGGTACTGGTCTCTCGCGGATACGACCGAGCCAATGTGATCATTCGGGATTCGATTCGGATGCTCGCGGAGTTACTCAAAGATTACGGTATCGATGAGTCACTAAGAGATCGGTTGGGGCGCTTTCCGAGTAAAAGTCCAGTCATACAAGCATGGCCGACGCTCGTGGATGCCAAGCCACTTCTCGATCTGGAGCATCTTCCCTCGGATATGAAGCTATGGGGCTCAAACATCGGGCCTGATTTTTGGCGGTATCAGGTGGAGGGCAAGGTCTCAGGGTTTGATCTGAAGGCTGCTTCCGTAACGAAGGAAAACATTGCCAGCTGGATTATGGTCGAGACCTTGGAGCTCGGTTTTCCTGGCTACAAGAAAGGAGCACTGAGTTACGACCGAGCCTTGAACAGTGAGTTTGGCTCCGGCCGGGCGCGAGCGGGTTACGCCGAACGGCTTGGCAAAAAATACTACTGGATCTCACTCCATCGACTCCTCGGGGTCCTTTCAGATCACGTTCCGCCGTGTACGTCATATCAAGGCACTGTGCCTGGGCCAGAGCATTACTGGTCAGTGGATGTACGAAAGCGTGATTTAACCGATATGAGAGATGTAATTTCTGAGAGATCCTATCCAGACAGCATACTACGTCGGCGCGAGTACGCTTTTCCTTCCCATGAAAGGGATGTCAAAACATGGGTTAAGACCGATGATTTCGCGACGCACGAAACCCGCTTGTCTTGCACAGATGCCAATGGTGTCGTGTGGATTGCTCTGCAGCGTAATGAAGCCGCCAATGATCTGGGTGAGGATGATGCGTGGACAACGCCGTATCTTTCATTTGATGTTTTCTACACGTCAGTACTAGCTGATGAAGAGGGTTTTGGTACGAGATCCTACGATCGCATCGACCGTGCTTTTTCTGATCATGCGAGCTGTTACCGAAGCTTTTTAGGGGAGTACCCGGACGGCGCTGCTTTCAATCAATTCGTAGAGGAAGGCACGACCAATACTCATTGTGACGAGATGGTACGCACAATGGTGACATTGAGTAGGGGTGGCGAATGGGAGTATGAGTTTACATCTGAGACTGATCGACCAAGCCTGGATGTGCCGTGCCAAGATCTTGTTAAGACACTGGATCTCATTTGGGATCAGCAACGTGGGTGGCTGGATGAGACATGTTCTCTCATCGCTTTCACCTCCGGTCCCTATCGCAACAATGCGTTGTTTATACGCAAAGAGGCTCTGGATACATTCTTGGAAAAGACAGGGAAAAGCCTGCTTTATAGGAGATTCGCGAATCGCGGCTTTATTGACCAGCTAGGGGACGCTGGCTCACAAGTCGACTTTCGAACCTACCTTAAATACGTCCCAAAGGATGGCTTCGTGGTTATGCACGAAGAGTCGGAACTGTTCGAGTGATGTCTCATTTGTTAGCGTTGTCCCTACGGCAAAGGAACAGCGTTCTTGTGGCATGGGCGCGAGCTTAAAAAGGTTAGAAGTGGTGTCCACATGAGTAATTGCATGGACTTGACCAGTCGTTTGCATCGGATTTGACCAGTGCGCTGGCTGACCCTGACCGTCGGAAATCGGCCATTAGCTGCCGCTCATGCCCCAATAAATAGTCAGTGCAGGGAGCAACGCTCACCAGCAGAGATGAGCCCAGGATTCGTTATGACCGCTGCCGTACATGATTAGGGAAAGGGATCGCTAGTGGAGGCTGATTGCTAGCAGGTACAAGAAGCGATAGCGAGCACTGTAAAGGTGAAAGGGTTATGGCAATATGACTCCATGCGTCGTTGAGAAATGCCTCATGGTGGCGTACACAAAGGACGTGAAATGACATTGCTGGCAGCCCATGTCACCTGGCTTGAGCACAATGGCACCTATACCTCAGCGTGTGGGCGCTCAATCCCAGTTTATCGATTCAACCATAACGCATTAGATATTTCTATAATGTCCGATTGGGCGAGACATTTTAGAAGTCACTACTGTAGCGACCAAGAATTACGATACTTAAAAAACCCCACAAAGACTAACTCTGAATACCTGATCACCGAAAAATTCCCCAGCGAATCTATTGCGCCAGGCCCGAGCATTCGGGCCGGGGATTTTGCTGAGATTCTAATAGCTGACTACCTTCAATATATTAGAAACTACACAGTCCCTCGAACGCGCTATGATCGGAAGATTATAGCGAATGAATCCAGCAAGGAATCAGACGTAATCGCGTTC
This sequence comes from Pseudomonas caspiana, assembly GCF_040224095.2. Lineage (NCBI taxonomy): Bacteria > Pseudomonadati > Pseudomonadota > Gammaproteobacteria > Pseudomonadales > Pseudomonadaceae > Pseudomonas > Pseudomonas caspiana. The sequence continues at coordinate 3,036,343 of NZ_CP167995.1, forward strand.
AAAAAAAAATCCGAACGTAATCAGTGAAAAAGATGAATTGTTAATATTCGAAGTTAAAGCAAAAGCAACTGAAAAGACAAAAGTTAACGTTCTTCAGAATGCAATTGATGATTCTATAAAAGATGAAATCCGGATTGCAGAGTCTTTAAACGCCATGCGTCAGAGGTTATTTGATCGACAAGATTTTGATGGAGTCGACTTGATAGAGCGCTTCCAGCGCGAACCTGATTATCCTTGCAAGCGCAAGTATGGCGCGGCGGCGGTTTACACATCGTCATCGCTACACGAGAGCGTGGTATGTACGTCACATGCTGGCAATCACCCTAATGCCGACAGCTTGGAACTGCTCATAGTGAGTGGGGTTGAACTGATGTCACTGATTCACGAGCTTTATCGGAGATCGGCAGATGAAGCTTGAAAATAAGGGTCGTGAAATCCTTGATGTCACACGTTCTAAAGCAAAACAGTATGAGTTTGGGATCGAAGAGGAATTTCACGTTGAGCTTCCTCAGGATCCTAAGCGATTGCTAGTGTTTACGATTGGCGTGCTCGGGGAGTTGGCTGCACTTGAATCCCGCCCATCAGATAAGCGCGAAGAGCATAAGCAAGTACTGAAGCAACAATTAGTACTGGCTGGGCAATTTTTTGAATCATTAAGTCTGTCTCGCCTGACAACCGAAATAGATGAATATCTAAAGATTCTGAGCTCGGCCTCTTATTATCTTGCCGACATGCCCGGTAGTTCATTGGTTCTAGCCAAAGCGGTTTCAAAAACCCTCTCAGAGTTAACAGGTAGTAGGCTCGAAAGCTTATTAGTGTGGTTGCTAAAATCCGAGCTGAATGAAAACTTCTTTCTCGCTTCATCGGGGAGCTATAACGAGCAAATTCGCGGAACAGCAATGGCTTATCGCGCTTTTATGAATATGGAGGCAGATCTATCAGACGTAGAAGACGAGCTAAATGAGTTCAGAATTACTATCTATGCGAGCGGCTCAGATCGTGAGGTGCTGCTGGCTGACACTATCAATGCTCTAATTAAAAGAAAAATCAATAATTCGTCATTGATCTGCCTACCTAAATACACCGGTCTGGAACAGAATCGCTGGCACCATACGCTCGCAAACGACAAGTTTATGAAGGAGTTTTGGCCTGCACAGCGCTTAGTGGGAAGCCTGGGCGTGCTGAAGGGTGAGTCGGCAGTTATGCAAATGCCCACTAGTGCGGGTAAAACTAAGTCTATCGAGCTTATCATCCGAAGCGGATTTCTATCAGGTCGTGCAAAACTAGCCGTGATTGTCGCCCCTTTTCGTGCATTATGCCGGGAAATTACTCAGGGCTTCATGGCATCGTTTGAGCATGACTCCGTCAATATCAACGAGCTTAGAGATGTTACAAATGTGGATGAGGGTGAGCAGGAATTTCTTAAATTTTTGCTTGGTGAAGATTTCAAAGGCAAACACGATCATACTGTGATTGTTTCAACTCCGGAAAAGTTAGTTTACCTGCTTAGGCATGAACCTTCTCTTGCCAAAAAAATTGACTTACTGATATTTGACGAAGGCCATCAATTTGATAGCGGAAAAAGGGGGGTAACCTACGAGCTCTTGATTGCTTCGCTGAAAAAAACAATACCTGAGAAGGCACAGAAGGTGTTGATTTCAGCGGTTATGTCTAATGCAGAAACAATTGGCGACTGGCTGAATGGAGAGTCCGGCCTAAGCATCCAAGGTAGTAATTGGCTGCCATCTATCAAAAGTGTAGCTTTTCTGAGCTGGTTTCACGATATGGGCCAACTGAGTTACCTCCGGCCAGACAATAAACGCGACAGTGGCTTATATGTCCCCAAGATAATCCAACAGTCAAGTCTTGCGCTGCGAGGAAGAGAAAGCAAGGCTAGGTTGTTTCCAATAAAGACCGAAGTTCAGTCAATTTCCTGCTATTTGGGACTTCGACTGTGCCAACAGGGGCCAACAGCTATATTTTGCGGGGATAAAAGAACAGTCATTAGCTTGTGTTCAACCGTTGTAGATGTGTACAAACGAGGATTATCACTTCCTGCGCCAAGCTCAGTCTCAGACACCGATGAACTTCAGAAAATAGCGTTCCTATCACATCTACATTTTTCCGATCAACACATTTTTTCTGAAGCTATTCCGCTAGGGGTCTTGCCTCACAGTTCAGCTATTCCAAATGGTCTCAGGATCGCGGTTGAATGGGCTATGGACAAGGGTGCCGGACACCTCGTCATATGCACCTCGACTCTCGCCCAGGGTGTAAATCTTCCAATCAAATACCTCCTGATCTCAAACTTGATGCAGGGTGGTAAAAGGATTTCCACTAGGGAGTTCCAAAACCTGATTGGTCGCGCTGGACGGGCAGGTTATCACACTGAAGGTAGTATAATTTTCACGGACCCCAAAATTTACGACAACCGTTTTCAATGGAGAGGACGTGACAAATGGGAAAGAACTCTCAAGCTTTTAAATTTTAATAATGCTGAAGAGTGCATGAGTAGCTTGATGGAGATAGTTCAGCCATTCCCTTTGATAAAAGGTGAAAATGACGTTCTCAACTTCATCTCAAACCCTCTTAGTGAGAGACTATTGTGGCGTGAATGGTGCGAGGAAAGCGAAATTCCTGAGGAAAGCTTTACTGAACTGATGCAAGATTTGGATAAAAAGGAGCAAGTCCTGCACTCCATTGAAAGCTATTTCATGTCAACTTTGAAGGATGACAGCTCTTTATTGTCGACAGAATACTTTCTAGATCTCGCTTACGAAACCCTTGCGTACCATCTTGCCAACGACGTCGCTAAAGATCAGTTGGTGGCAATATTTTCTGCCATCCATTCAAGGTTGAGCGTGATACCTGTAGAAAAATTCTCCTATTATGGACGAACCTTGCTTGGACTTGATCAGCTTATCTACATCGAAGACTGGATAGAATCTCAATTATTCGAACTTGAATTTTGTGACTCTCCTCAGGATTTTCTTGAAGTATGTTGGCCCTTAATTACGATATTTTCAAGAAAGAAGATTACCTCTAATATCTATCCGCAGGAACAATCGGTAAACATTGCCACTCAATGGTGCAATGAAACAAGCTATGCAGAGATCCTGACTTATGCAAAACTAAACAACTTTTCAGTCAGGGCAAAAAACACTTATTATTCTATTACTCAAGAGCACATTGTAGATTTCTGCTCTGCTCTCTCTTACGATGGAATGTTAATAATTGGAGCTGTCGGTGACATTGTCGAAGGCAAGGCTTTGAATGAAACCTTGCTTAACCATGCCAGATTGCTTCAAAGTCAGCTGAAACTCGGCCTATCAGACGAATTCAAAATCTGGATACATGGGCAAGGGTTCCCTGATAGAGAGGTGTGCAAGTTCATCTGCCAGCAATTAGAAAGTGTTCGAGAAAATAAGAATATTATTGACTACAAAATTTTAAAAAACAATAAGCAAGTGCTAAAGGAAGCGCTGTCAAGATTGCCTAGTGCGTTTTCATTGCCGAAATTTAGTTAACTGATTTACTCTGTATAAAAGGCACTTTCAAAGAACTTTTTCGGCTCTTTAGCAGGTAAAATAGAACGTCCGCTCTTGGCCGAGAGCCGCCGCTCATGATCGTCCGCTTTCGGCCCAGGCTGTGTGAAAACGCAGCTAAGTACGTCGAGTAGCGAAAGAAGCTGGGGCAGCTTTTAAATTCGCAGGTGTGAGTGGATATCTACCCCAGTCGGGCACCACCCGCGGCCCAGAGAGCCGTATACGGACGCAAAAGCGCTTGGACTCATGTCCTGATCGCTTCAATCAGCCCCGCGACGCCAAAGATGCTTATCATTCGATCAGCCGCATGCTCGACGAAATGCCGGCGCTCCAAGGGCACAGTGGATAAAGGGGGCGTCGAGGTGCTTGCCGGCACCGAGGGCGTTGAGGTCGACTGCCGCGGTGATCTGCCGTGGCAGAGGCAGGCGGATGTCTATGCCCAGTTGCTCGGCCTCGTCGGCCAGCCACTGGCGATTGTCGGCGAGCAGCCGCTTGCCATCGCTCATCAATGCGAAGGTGGCGACATCGTCGAAATACGTGGATATCCAGCAAGGCCCCGCTATATCCCGCCGCGCTGGCGTGTGACGCATTTGCGGGCTGAGCATTACCAACAGACGCTTGAACTGGTTCATCGCACACCTCGATGTGTGGCCCCCGGTTGCTGTTATCTGATCTGTTGTGCTCAGTCTAGACGCGACAGAGCCTGCTAGGACCTTTGACAATTTGTCAGCGGCTGGGGCCTTCGGGCCTTCGAGTCGTGGGCGCTGGTGAGGATGGCTCAAGCGCCTCGACCAAGCGCCAGGCCTGTGCCAGTTGGTGGAACTGCCGCGAAGCGTCGCCAGTACAGATCCGCTCGAACTCGCGGCACACCTCACTGCCCAAACACATGCGCGCGAGCCATTCAACGAAGGGTATCAACACCCTATTGCCACTGCTTTTCCATAATTTGCTCAGCCATACATCCTGTTTGAGTGCGGCCGGGGTGCCTAGTGTCTTGGAAATCAGATCGAGGAAGTACCGATTGGCGGCTTGGCGCTGAGTGGCATCGGTGAGGGCAGAGCGGATCAGTTGTCGGGTGGGAGCACGTAACTCGACGACCATCCCAGGCAGCATTTCGTTGGGGGTGAATCCTGCGATCGTGAAAAAGCCAATCCGATTGGCCTGGCACTGGGTGATGGCCTCGGCAAGCTGGCGGGTGTAGAGCCCGACCTGCTCCAATTTGACACGTTGCTTTCTGATCTTGGCTAGGCAAGCACGAAGCTGGTAACTGTCCGGCACGACATCACACAACCTATGAAGCTTGGTCAGGCAGCGGTCGTCCAGCGACAAGGCATCACCGTGAACCACGAAGAGGTCGTCCTCACTGACGTGGCCCGCCGCCCACAACAGTAGCCAGAGGCGTGCTTTCTCGTAACTGGCGAGCGGTGAATCATCCAGGGTCTGCGTCAGGATCGAGTACATCACCATCCATTCCTGATCGACGTTGGCAGGTTGCTGCAGCGCGCCAATACCCCAGGCTACCATGGCCTTGAGCCAGCCGGTCGTGCGTTTTGTGCGTCGTGCTTCAACCAAACGCAGCAACACTGAAGGTTTGGGGATATTGCGGGTTCGGCGCCGCCAGAGGTCGAGGAATGCGCTGATCGCGAGGGCGTTCTGTTGATGCTCGCGGTTGCTGGAGGCGATACCGCGAAAGGCCTCATAGCCCATGTCAAGCTCATTACCAACGGCAGGGGTATTCCACATAGCCAAGTCATGCTGCGCGGTCAGCCACCACACGGGCAGAAAGCCCGGTATCGGAAGTGCCAAGGCTTCTTCGGCCCGGTCGGCATCGATCAGCGCCCAGGCGTATTCAGCGGTCGCCTCACGCTGCAACTCACCCGGCAACAATGCAAGGTCTTCGCGCAACGGCGGCATTTGGCAGTAGGCGCGTGCCAGCGCTGCCGGGTAGGGGGTGAGCTCACTTAGGTCACCGGCCATGGCTTGCCTGACCAGCGTCTGCTCCTGCTGGTCCAACTGCTGCGGGCTTTGCAGCGTCATCAGGCGGTGATAGACGACTTCCAGTAGGTGCTGCTCGCTCGACAGGTCTGGGTCGCACTCCTCACGATGATATTCAATGGCTTCTCGGTGCAACAGCTGCGCAAGCGGCCCGGCCACCGGGTCCTTGCGCAGCAGGCCTAAGGTCACGATACGCAGGTCCTTGCGGTGGCGTACCTGATTCGGCGCGTGCTCATCGACTAACCAGGCGTGCTGCCTGAGGCGGTCGAACAGCGCCTGCGATTGGTCCTGCGATAGCTCGTCGCCCAGCACCAGGGGGGCCAACACGTCATGCACCAGTGTTGGCGTGACCACACGCAGTACCAACCCCGGATACGCCAGCTTGCGCAGCGGGTCGCTCTCGCCAATGCCGATGCGATTGAGAATGCGGGTGTAGAGCACGCCCTGGCCGAGCGCCTTGTCCAGCCCGGCAGCATCTTTCAGGAATTCTTCTACATGGTCGGGATGGTTTGCCAAGTAACGGCCCACAAGCCTCAGTACCAGCGGGTTGCCGTCCAGCGCGGCGGCCACTTTTTTTGCATGGCGGCTGCTTAGGCCTTCGCGGCTCAGCAGGGCACGGGCATGGTATTGGGACAGTGGCGCCAGCTTGAACGGTTTACCGATCCTGGTGCCCAACGGCAGCGCCATGTTTTCCGCCGCACGCCCTGCTACCAGCACGCGCATGCCGTGCATGTCGAAGTCCTGCCAGACTATGTCCAGCCACTCGGCCAACGCGCCGACGGCGCTATCGCCACGGCCAGCGAGCATTTCGAACGTGTCCAGCACCAGCAAGACGGGTTGCTTGTGCAGCCCGTGCCGGTGAATGACTGAGCGGATGAACGCGCTGCCTTCCATGCTGGACGACAAAGTCTGCTCGCGGCTAGAGCTCATGTCGTAGCGGCTAGCCGAACGATCGGAGAATGAGCGCTTGAAGTTCTTTCTGATATCGTTGAAATCGTCTTTGGCCTTGGGGTTGTAGCGGGCCAACTGGCGGGTGAGCTCCAAGGTCAGGCCAGGCCCTTCAGGGTCTAGCGAGGGCCGGTCAAAATCGAAATGCACGATGGGCATGGGAGGCGTGAGGGCATTCAATGATTGGGTCAGTGCCGCTAGCAGGCTCGACTTGCCTATCCCACCTTCGCCGGAGATGACCCGAATTTGCCCTTTATTTTGCGCATCGGTGGCGAAGACCTGGAGCTCGCTCAGTTCATCTTCGCGGCCGATCAGGCCTTCGCCCACGAGTGCCTGCAGCTCCTGATCACGGGTGCGTTTACCGATTTCGCTTTGCACCTGCCCTGCATCTGGCAGGCTCAGGGTTTTACGTGTGTCGGACAAGCCTTGCAACCAACCGGTGGCCACCGCCAAGGATTGCAACTGCGGCGTGCTCAGCAGTCGCAGTTGCGGCTGCCAGCCACGCAGTAGCTGTGCGGTGTACTTGCCTTCGAGGTCTTGGAGGGCTGGCTTGAAATGGTCAAGTACCCTGCGCGTGAAGTCCGGATTGGCCAGCAATTCGGTCAGCGCCTTGCGTCGAATCCCGATGGACAGGCGGCGGTACAGGTCCCCGGTGTCGATCACCAGTTCGGAGATGTCGCTGAGGTGCGCAACTAGGGCTTCGCGCTCGCTGGGGGGGGCTTTGCGGGCCAGTTGGCCGAGGTCGAAAGCACCTGCCAAGGCGACGTTGGCAATCAACTCGCGGGCCTTTTCGGTAAAGGTATCGGTGGCCGGTATTTGCTGGGCGGCCAGGCTTTCTTCCAGCGCGGTGAGGCGCTTGCGCAGTGCTTCGTCGTCTGAGGCCGTCATAGGGATCTCATGTTGTCGAGGAACAGCCCGCACGTCGTGGCCATGCAGTGCAGATTGGCAGTTGTGGGCTGGCCGGCAGCCACAGTTTTATAGCGCTTGCTCAATGCTGTGCGGTACTTGATGTCGGGCACGCCAGAGAAGGCTTTATCCATGTACTGCGAGAACCTTGCAGGTGTGAGGTCGGGCAGTATCTGCTCGCTCCAGTAGGCGGCTGCGGCTCTGGGAGGCGTGCCCTCATAGCCCAGCAACACGATGCGTAGCCAGTGGTAGCCCGCCAGTGCCTCGTAGAGCAACTCCAGCAATTCGCGAAGGTTATTGCTGTCGCCCAGCGGCACATGGGAGGCGTCCGGGCGTTTCAGGTCGTCGAGCAGCAACCAGACATGGCGTTCCATGCGTGCTTGGTCAAGCCTGGCCAGCAACTCGGGTACCAAGGTGTTGCGCAGGTAGGCTACGGATGTGTTTTCACCTTGCGGCGGGGTGAACGGCGAGGGGGTGCTCTTGCCTGCGGCCGTCAGTAGCCGCAATGCGAAGTCTTCTGCGCCAAGGGCATGGATATCCAGCGCCGACATCCGCACCACACGGTGCTGCTCAGGCGGAAGCAGGGCTTTGAACAAGTCAGCGGTAAAGGTCATTCCAGCCGGCATGCGCAGGCTCGGGCGAATAATCAGCCCGCGCTGGTTGTCGTTGGTGCAGGCCTCACGCAGCCATGCCAGGGTCTGCTCGCGATCAACGATGGGGCGCGAGAACCCGTCCGCATCATCGAAGCTGTAGGGCCAGTTTGATGGCAGCGTTACAGGTTGTTGTGCAATGGCCGCAGCAACTTGATCGATGGCCGTTGCCAGGTTGCTCGCCGGTGTCATCCCAAGCAACTCGCCCGTGTGAACGCCGACTACTTTGAAGTTGACGTCGAAACATGGCGCCCCCGAGCTGCCGGGCTCGGAATTGACCGAATGCTGGAACAGCCCTGGGTTTACATGCAGCCCAGTAACCTTGCCTTGCTGATGGCACATCACTTGCCCCTCGGGATGTTGAACCACCAGTAGGTAATCCTGGTGATACGGCAGGGCAGCGCTCATCTCGATAGGTCGGGCCATCGGCAAGGGGGCTTCGGCCAGGCGAATGATGGCGTAGTCTTGGCCGGCCAAACCATGCTGGACGATCCCGCCAGGTTGTATTTCCGGAGAATTCAGTGCCACCAACCACTGTTCGGCAAGCAGGAACTCACGAGGTTTGCGGCGTACCCGGCGGCCTCCGAACACGTCGAGCTTGTCGTCAAAGTACACGACGACTCTGAAAGGGTCGGCTTCTTCGGATTTGTCCACAGCGACCAAAGGGCCATTCGGTCTGCCTGAGGTCAGCACATGGCCGGCAGTGACCACCATGTCAGGCGGCACGAGCCACCCTGTGCCGGCATGCCGGCCATCGATCTCGATACGGCACACATAGTCGGCAACGTGCAGTAGCCCCTTGGCATGCAAGGCACTGTTCAAGAATGCTGAATCGGCATCGATCAAGGCCTGGGCTTTGACCATCCAGGGCGATGCGGTCTGCTTGATCGCCTCCTCGATGAAGCCGCGAGTCACTAGCCGAGCGGTCACGCAGTTGGTGCAGAACTCGCTCAGCCAGCCTCCCGAGCGTGCGTGGCCGAAGGCCCTGGCCAGGCGCTGTTCGAGCGTATCGCCGGCTTGGCTCAGGGTATCGTACTGGACCTTTGTGTCATCGCTTTGTTGCAGGGTGAGAAAAAGTTCGGCAAAGGCCAACTCACCATCGACCACCCACTTGGCTAGGCGTAGATCCTCCGCCGTCATGAACCACTCTCCATCACCGCACGTATGTCATGGGCCAAGTTGTACTCCCCGGATCGCCCGCCAAAATGCAAGCCAATGACTTGCCAGGTATCATCCAGGCCGATCAGGCAACTGCCCGAGTTGCCGCCCAGGGTCGAAGCGTCGTGGCTGAAGCAGCGCGGAGGCTGGCTATCGCCGGGCACCTGACCAAGCGTATCTCCCAACAGGCCCGGCGAGAGCCGTTTGACGTCGAAAACGCCCTTGAATAATTTGAACAGAACCTTGGCGTTCTCCATGCCAAACGACGGCTCGGCCGGGAAGCCGATCGTGACCAGCGGCGTGCCTGGCTTCAAGGCATGGGCATCGTCTGCATCGCACACTTGCAGTGGCGTGGGCAGGTGATTGTTGGGCAGCGCCTGGATCTGTATCAAGGCGAAGTCCAGGCGCCGTGGTTCGCCGAGTTGCAAGATCGGCTCGGGCCCAAAGCGCTCAACGGCGACGGGGCGAGCGAGTGCAGCCGGTGGGTTGCTGCGCTGATGCTCACCCCCGAAATCGATGACCAGGTCGTCCTTGAAGCGCCAAGTACCCGTGCCGTCCAGTGCGGCCATTTCCTGCAGCACATGGCGATTTGTCGCGAGCAGGCCCGTGTCGACCAAAAAGCCCGTGCCCAACGTTTTACTGTCGCCGTTGGGCTGCTGCTGGGCAATGCGGGCAATTTTGCCTAACGTTTCCCTGAGCAGGGGTTTGCTCTTGGTCAGGCGGCTGAGCCAGCCCCCAATGTGTGGGTCTTGAAAATCGATGCTGTCGTTACTGACCAGTAGCGCCGGCCGCGAGCCGTCGGTGAGGATGATGGCCTCGATGCCGACGCGCATGGCCTGTGTGAGGATACCACTCTCGCTGCGCAGGTAATCAAGGCCTGCGCGAGCACTGGCCAGCAGGTGCCTGGCCGCAGGGTCGTTTTCATCGACCTGCGCTGCCAGGCGCGCGAGCGAATGCTCACGTGCCTGCTCGGTCAGTGGATCCGCCCCAAGGCTTTCGCGGCCATTCACGTTTACCTGGCTGCACAGGCGAGTGCGCAGTCGCTTTGCGACGTCCATGTTCACACTGTGGTGATTGCTAAGTGCAACGGTTCACTGAGTGTCGGTTGGCCCTGGAAGCGCAATTCATAAAGGCCTGGCGCGAGATTATTGGACTTGATGACCAGGCTGAGGCGGTCGAGAAGTGGCCCTGAATAGTTCACTGGGTATGTATGCGCTGGCAATTGTGCATCTGCGCGAGCGTCGGTAATGACCAGTTCCCCTTCGATGCTCGCGGTGCGCCCTTTGCCATCGAGTGCATTTAGGTTCAGCACTTCCAAGGTCACTTCGATTGGCTCGCCCTGCTCGTAGACCGGACGATCAAGAGAGCCCGCCAATGTGGCTTCGCCGACTGTCTCGATGGCAGGCCCAACGTTCCCGCCCAGCAAGCGGAAGAACGCACGGCGGAACGTTTCGCCTTTGAATACGGTGGCGTGCTCGTTGATCACGATCTGGCGCTGGCCAGTCGTAGGTAACGCGCTGTACAGCGGCACTGTGCCGTCGCCGGCATCATCGGTTTTGGTAATGATCGACTTGGCATGATTAACAGGCTGGCCGGAGGTGTGATTGACATTGATGCGGGTGACGGTTTGATGGCCGTTGCCAGCAAAGTAGAAATAACGCACCCCTTCAGGGCGCGTGCCCGCAGCGAGCACTTGGTGCATCCGCTGAGCTTTGTTCACCAAGCCATAGTCCAGCCCCAAGTCCTTGGCCGACTGTTGTTCATAGATGTCGACGGCTCTCAGGTCAGGACTGTTCAGCGCCCATACCGCCGCTTCACCGGGGGCAGGGAGGAGTTGGTAGGCCGACGGATAGCGTGGGTCGTTGGCCAGGCGCTTGACGTCTGTTGCACTGACCCCCGCGGTGCTGTCCAAGCCGAAGATGCGCGCCAATGCCAGTGGTGCACCTAGGTGTGGTGTGCCCAGGGTAATCAATTGGGTGATACAGGCGAACCAAGGTTGTTTTTGGTTTTGCGCTTGTTCGAGCAGCAAGCGCGAGACCAGGCCGCCCATGGAGTGGCCGACCAGGGTAACGCGCGCACCGGGCTCTTGGGTGTGCAGTTTTTCAAGCAGCTTGGCCAGCTTTTGCGCGCTATCGAAATTGTCTTGCCGCCAGTCATAGCCGAACTCGATGCGGCGCTTGCCTTTGTCGGTGTTCTTGAACCCCAGGTCGTCAAAGTGTTCGCGCAGCAGGCTGTAGAAGTTGTAGCAGGCCACTTTGTTGATCGGCTCGCCGACTTTCAGGTCGGGCCGAGTCAGCAGATCCAGGCGCTTGTAGCCCATCACGGCTTCGTAGGGCGTCGGCGGCCAAACCTCTTCTGGCTTGCCGTCTGCGTCGGTTGCCAGCAGGGTAGTGCCCATGATGCCTGGAACCAGGATGACGATATCCAATTCAACCTCCTTGTCGGGTTTCGAGCTGCGCTCACTTGGGGTTGAGAGAAATTAGCCAAATGCCTCGATGATTGCAAATCGCTACAATTCATCAATGCACATCTCGACGAATATGTAGCTCTGCACCTCGACGATGGCAGCAGTCTATTTAATCGGGTATGCGCATTAAAAATAACTCGCTCGATCTCCGTGACCAGCGCGTCATTCAAGCCTTCCGCAGAACAGAGCTGATCTACAAACTGCTGCGATAAGTACTGAACGTACGGGCTAGCCAGATAATCTTCCATGTGAGTTTCGGTGAGCTGATTTCCGGTCTTTTCTCCGGACGCCAAATGCAATTCAGCCTCACTATCATCGAGGTGCTGTTTCGCCCGAAGGATGAAGGATGAAGGATGAAGGATGAAGGATGAAGGATGAAGGATGAAGGATCGTTCGTTCATATGGGGGGAAAGCGCAAGGCCCCCGGCGGCGATCAAATCTGCAAGTGCAGTCTTACCAGACCCCCGAGCACCAATCACTGCAACCAAGCAAGCATTCAATACTACAGGACCGTTGGCGAACCACGGCGCATTCGTGACGGACACTGACTTGATCGCGTGGCTATCCACCGCGCCGCGTGGAGGCTCGGCACCTACAAAAACTCGCTCTTCTGGTGATCCAGCATTTGCGGTCACCATCGGGTTGGCCAACTTTTGCAGCAGAATGAGCATCCGATCCATGCAGGCAAGGTTTGCAGCCGTTGTACTGACTTTCGAGCTCCTCAACTGAAGCTGACTCTTTGCCGAGCCAAAACCGAATTTGCTTTGGGTTTGCGCTGAATACGATATTCGCCAAACCTTCGATATTTTTGCGCTGCGCAGCAAATGAAGCCGTAGCATCGCGCAGCCCGGATGAGCCATCTTTCTCTCCGCCTGCTACAGCGATAAGTGCATTTTTTTTGACCCATTCGTTCTTCGACAACGTCTTCTTAAGCTGATCGAAGCTTACCTTGAATTAGTTAGCGCCCTCGGAACGAGCGGCATCATCACCAGTCAGTTGGGCGTTGTGAGTGCGTCCCTGCCGGATAAGGTCATCACGATGACACCGAAAGGTCTCCCCAAGGTGAGGAAACTCAAACTCCAATAGGAAACGCTTAATCCGCTCGACATGATCCGGGTCATGAGGTGAGAAAAGCAGATGGATGTTGAATGCGGATGCCTTCGCAGTCTCGACGCCCAATCGCAGTTCTACGTTTGGGAATATCAGACCGACGCCTGGTAATCGGCCTTTTCTATTGAGTTCCACGACCTGCTCGTACCGCTCAATACCGGAGTAGTCGGTGATGCCTAAGGCTCGAATAGGCGGGCTGGAAGCTTCAACAGCATCCAGGAACTTGCTCCAAGGATCTGGCCCAGTGTATTGGTCATTCAGCGCGGTACCGGGGGTTTGGATATGAGGGTCCCAGCAATGCCACAGAGAGCCCCGATCGCTTTGAACAACGAACTCGTCAGCCATGAGATTCCCTTCGATGTTTGCCAAGCTAAGCAATCTATAGGAAGCCAACCTATTCGCCTATCTAGGGCCAAGCCTTAACACTTACTTTTTTCAAGCTAGCTGTCTGCTAGTACCGCTGAAAGCCTCTTAGCATCCCTTTAGCCATCGCTCAAAGCGATCGTCCTCGTTGAAAATCATATTCCATCCCTAAAGGCTCACAATGACTGTGCTGGCCACTCTATTTCATCTCGCGTTCCCTACCATCGGCCTTCGGTCAGGTCCACCAACAACCCAAGTTCGTCCACCCTGATCCTTATGCTATCTCAAGAACTGGCCGGTGCGACTGGCCGCTTTGGGTCGACTCCAACCGGTCGGGGCATGCAATGCTCCGGTCAAGTCTCGTGCAAAGGCCTGGTCACGTCGAATGCAAATGATTGGTCAGTGGCAATGCAAACGGGTGGTCAAGTGGAATGCAATTCTCCATCAATATTAATTTAGGTGGGCACCATCGCTGTAAGCAATGGCATCAGGAGGTGTGTTGCCCGGACGGTGACGTGGGATGATGCAGGTCAGCACTCATTATTTGTGGGTGATAGAAATACAGTCAGGTTGATGACTTGCCGGACGCTTATTCAGAACTTGACCGCTTTCTCATTGGCCGACGTCTTGATTCGACTGCGATAGGTGCACACAGCGGTTGGTCCGCAGGACCGCTACGTAGCGTGAGTTAAGCCAACATCTCCAACTCTAAAACCGGTGGAGCATTTCTCTACACACCCGCCCCCTAGGACTGTCCCTTCGCAAGAGACTGGCCCCTTCAGCTTGGAGTGAGAGCGCAGGGTTGGTGAGGTGACATGACATAACGTCTGCAGAAACAATCATTGCACTGATCGCGCCTTTATAAAGAGTCAATATAATCAACAAGTTATGCTAAAATTGCTTTTAGTATTGTCATAGTGGTTTTCAGGGGATATAGTGCCGCTATGGACTATTAGGAATGCCCCGAGCATAGGGAATTGAGATAAGGACCAGCATATCCACAACCCATTAAGGGGGTGGCTATGCCTAAAAAAAGTAAAACATCATATTTTACTACGCGCGGCAAAAACTTCGGCAACCTATGGGCAGCATATAGTCTAAAGGCTGATAAAGTTCTGCTGTTGGGTAGCGATCGTCAGCTAGCACATTGGTTGCTAAATCTTGAGTTTTCTCCCGACGTAAGAAGTTTTGCCTTCCAGCCTGGAAGCAAGATCCTAGTTAGTACGTCGCCCTCCAGCTCACAATATAATCTGGACTTCCATTTCGAAGTACTACCTGTCCAGGGAGCGACTGAACTCCATTTCCTACGAGTTAATGGCTATTCAGCAAACGTAGCTGAGAAAATAGATGTCGCCCTTCGGAAGAAATATATATATAAAGAGTTTAATGATGATGATTGGGCGGCCAGCAAGTGGAAGGTTTTCCCACTGCTAAGAGTGTCTACCTTTTTATGCGGAGGAAAAAATACTTATATTCCTTTCGGTCTCGTCGAGGAAGCAAACGTGCATGTGAACACCCATAAATATGGGAGTTTGAAAAGCTACCTGTCCGGCGTCCAAAACTATGACCGAAACCTATGCCTGCTAGTGTTCTGTCGCATGTATGCGGAAGGAAAAATACAAGTTAACTTTGATCGGGTTTTTTTTGCGCTCGATACTCAGTGGTGGCTGAATGAAAACTAAAGTTACTAGAGAGTCGTTAGCTAAGGTGGGGATTGTTAAAGTCGATCCGTCGAACCTAGATCCCGAAGATAAAATCACCTATCTTTCACGGCTTCAGGCCGTAGAACTAAAACTTGATGGGGTCACCGGGCCTGAAATAAAAATAATGACAGGCATTTGCGAAAGCGAACTATCTAGATTTCTTGATCGCTACACGTCTATTACAGATGAAGGATTATATTGGGGACAGGCTGCTCTGCTCCCTGGCGCGCGAATTGGCCCTAACCTAAGAAGCAAACCTCTAGAACCCAAGAGAAGTGAACAGCAAGGAGGCTTAAGTGGGGCGTTAGGCTATACGTTAGCCAAGACCCCTGGGCTTGCTGAGGCATTTGCTAATGAGGTTCTTAGGAAGGGTAGGAGTCATGATCATGGAAGCAGGTTCGATAAAAGACATCTATGTGATGTGTTCTATGATTTATGCAAGACCAAGGGCATCCGCGATGATGAATGGCCACTGAACCAGCCCAGGGGCGCACCAAAGACTATCTATCAGTTGATCGATGACATTCTGCATAGTGACTTCACTAAGGCCGCACGAGCAACTGGCGGGCTTAATGCTTTAATTCATAGCAAGGTTGGTACAGGTTACGAGCCTTTTTTAGCCGATTACGATGTTTACGATTTTATTGAAATAGACTCATATTACGTGGATGCTTATTTCGTTTTGAATATCAGCGGGGATCGACGAACCAAAACTAAAGACGTAATAAGTAGGTTTTGGTTAATAGCAGCAATTTGTAAGCGGAGTAACGCCGTACTTGCTATAAAATTTGTTTTTTCAAGTGAAATCAGGTCGCAGGATTTATTCGATCTTATCTGCGAAGCATACTCAGGTGATTGGGTGCCAAGGAAGTCATTGAGTGTGAAGGATCTAAAGTATAATGATGACGGAGGTATGCCTTCATACGTCTTACCAGAGTTAAAATATCATACTTGGGGTGCAGTAGCGTTGGATAACGCGATGCAGCATCACGCTAAGAAGATATATGATTTGGCATTGCACTCCCTTGGATTCGCTATTAATTACGGACCGCTAAAGCAGCCCGCAAGGCGACCGAACGTTGAGAGGCTGTTCAAAAGGATTGCGAGTAAGGTTATGCATCAATTACCTTCCACTACAGGGAGCTCGCCCGCAGAAGGCAACGGTCGAGTCGAATCCCCTGAGCAGGCTGCGGTATGCTACCAAGTAGATGTTGACGAAGCTCTAGAAGTTATGGATGTATACACGGCAAATTATAATGGGACTCCGCAAGGTGGTAAAATTAAAGCAAACTCACCACTAGAGATATTGCGTGACTTTATATACGAGAAAGATGTATTGCACTCATATACAGCTGAAACTTATATTAATACTGTGTCTTTGGGTAGCCTCACCAGTCAAGCAAGGGTCACCGGAAGTGTGAAAAAGGGTATACGTCCACGTATTAAGCTTGACCAAGCTACCTACACCAACCCTCAGCTTGCAAATTCACCTCATCTGATTGGGGTGAAGCTGTTGTTAAAGATCACACCTCACGATTACCGTACTGTTGAGGCATATCTGCCTGATGGTATATACCTAGGCGTTCTTACTGTTGAAGCTGCTTGGAGGGATGTTGCACACAGTGTAACTACACGCAAGTTGATAAATAGAGCATTGGGGAAAAAAGAATTTAGGTTGGTGTCTGGCCAGAATCCTATTATTGCTTGGAATAAGCATTTAAGGGGGAATTCAAGCACTAATAATAATCGTGAACTAAAGCGATTGCAGCTGGAGACAGAGAAAGCATCTTTGAATGATCTAACTGGCGACGTCGAACATCAACTTTCTGAACAGGTGTTGCCAGCTACCACTGCGCGTTGGAAAATGCTAAAGCTTTTTAGCTAGGGGGCGCTATGGATTACGAACATCCAATATTGAGCACTGAGTATCAGTTAAACACTCCAACACTTAAGTGGGTGATTGAGAACTGTTGCTTCAAAGTCCTCATGCGCAAAACAGGAGTAATTTTTACCGGTGAGCCTCGCGTCGGTAAAACGCGATGCTGCGAAGCACTTGTGGTAGAAATTCCCAAAAAATTCCCTAAGGTTTATACATTTATGATTGTTGCTACAAACAAGGATTTGAATCCGCAATACTCTTCTATCATTCATCAGCTAATAGAGCAGGAAAGGTTAAAGCCCAAGCCAAGAGTAACATTTATCCAACGGCAGGCGATGCTCATAGAGCGATTAAAGATAAGGGCGGCTGAAAGTGATGCGAAGCAAATAGTGCTGATAATCGATGAGCTGCAGCGTCTGTCTGCAAGGGATTTTGATCAGCTTGCAGATCTTTATAACAAGTTACGAGCGCATAAAATCACATTAACGGTGATTTCATTCGCCATGCCCAGTATTGAAGAACGAATAGTTGAATTTCTTGAAAATGACGATCGTCACATGATAGGTCGGTTTATGAGTGATATCAAACCCTTGTACGGCGTAACGAAATTAAAAGATTTGACAACGGTACTTGCGTTATATGACACAGACTGTGCCTCAGATTGTTCTGATAGTTTCACAAAGGAAATTTTGCCGCTGGCGTATGCGGGAGGTTTCTTGCTCAGTAGCCTTGCTGAGGATATTTGGCGAGAAATGTCGCGGGTAGCCCGAGGCCGGTATGTTGACAACCTTCCCATGGAACATATTACCCAAGTAGTGTCATACATCTTCCTTATATGTAGCCATGATGACTGTGAGGCTTTGAGGGTTTCTATTGACTTGATTGAAGAAGCGGTCAAAGAAAGCAATTTTGAGCAGTTCTGCCGTAAGATTGACACAGGTGACTAATGATGAGCTTATATTACCCCAAGATCGGCCCAATGCCATATGAGTCGGTAACGTCAATTTTCATAAAAGCTTCGCATCTCAACTTTATCGGAACGCCTCAACTTGCTAAGTTGGTAGGCTCACCTAGATCTGGTCCTAATACCTTCTCAAGACTGGATGTGCGAAATTTCTTGCCTGTTAAAGAAAACAACTACCCTCACGGATTTGCACCTGTAGCATGCTTAGGAGACGAAAGAAGGGGAATAAAGTATTGTCCTAAATGCATTGCTTTTGGCTATCACTCTGTTTTCAATATGATTACAGTACAGTCATTCTGTCATGTTCACAAGTGCGCGCTAAAATCTGCTTGTAAAGTATGTAGTAGCGAATACCTGAAAGGCTATGTTCCTAATGATAACTTTTCGGCAAAATCTACAACATGCGCTTGTGGATTCCATATTATTGAGATGGTCCAAGAGATTAGGATGCGAAGAAATAATGCTATACCTGAGATATTAAGAAAAAATGGTGAGGAATTGGCATCGTGGTACGGCAAACTTTTTAAATTATATCAAGGTGGGCACCCGCATGCTCGATCATATTATGAATCGCTAGATGAGCGTGGGGCTTTGACCGAGCCGCTCGAACAGTTGATGAAACTTCCAAGTCCTGAGCGCGTATGTAGAATTCTCGGACCAGGCCAAAAGGTATTTTGGATGCGGCACCCGGCCTATAACTCAAGAGTAGACGGTTTAGATTTTAATGTTAGAACCCAAACTGTTCAAGAAAGTTGCGATGCGGTAGAGAAATGCTACCTGAAAAGCCATAGAA
The DNA here is from genome assembly GCF_040224095.2 of Pseudomonas caspiana. NCBI lineage: Bacteria > Pseudomonadati > Pseudomonadota > Gammaproteobacteria > Pseudomonadales > Pseudomonadaceae > Pseudomonas > Pseudomonas caspiana. Next base: position 3,054,824 of record NZ_CP167995.1, read on the forward strand.
ATTGCTTGATTGAAGCTAATGCAATATCTGGTTATCCGGACGGGCAACCTTATCGAAACTCCCTGTGTCCAGTTGCTTTGGCTTACGTGTTGATGAGGCTAAAATTAGCTTATCCTCACTGGCCTATATATGGTGGGGTGTCGGCGCTAGAGGCCGGCTTCGTTGAGTTTTCAAGTGTGGTTTCAAGCTTGGGTGATCGGTCGGTTTTTCGGGAGCTTCGAATGCTATTTCTCTGGATTTTAGGTGAGCTTCAATACATGATTGAAAGAGGGTGCGACTTCCGGGTAGTGTGTCGTCAAACACCGATGTTTTCAGTGGGCAGCTGCTGGCCTGTCTACATCCGAAGATCATCGTTTCGCTTTAGAAATTGTTGTTTTAACAATTCGAGGATGTCGTTAGATATCAATCGAGATGGCAGCGGTGGGGCGCTAACAGTGAGCTTAAATTCTTCGAAACATGCTTCGCAGTCTGGTCATCTTGATGTTCTAATAGTATAGCTTCCTGCAGCATTATGCTTGAGTATAGCCAGCTGCCACAGATGCGAATAAGATCCACAAGGAAGTCTGTAACAGGAGACGGGATGATTCTCACTAATTTGAGTAATAAACGACGCTCGAAATAAGTTCATTCGGGCTGGGCGGGCGCGTAATGTGGAAGGGGGAATTGATAGACATTGTGTAGGCCATCTTAAGCCCTTTATTACTTCAAAATTAGATCCAGCTCAGCAAGAGTTAATCACGCCCTTTCTCCTAGGAAGGAGGGGGCGAACTTTAGTTCGGAGAGCTCAATCCGAGCGGCCAGGTGTTCATATTTTCGACTCACGGCAGTACAGGCGTTGAATGATGAGTTTGAGCTCCTAGCATTCACATGAATCCTGATTTGGAGACGCTGGTATCGTATCTTAATTGCCGGCAAAAATGTTGAGAGGATTGAGTGGGTATCAACTCTTGAAATTGTGAAGGGTAGCTGCGTGTGTTAAAGTCTAATAGTTCAGTCATATTGAGTGTACCATTGTTAATGGCCAATCTGTAGCTCAGATCCAACGTTGCATCAATGTTAAAAATTTGGATGCAGGAGGAATATTTCATGTCACATTCACTTTCAGAGCGAGTGCTTCATCTTGAAAAGTATAATGAAAGACTTTTAAATCGGTTGCTTGAGGCTGATAAGGCTAAAAGTGATGCTTGTTATGAGCTCTATGTCTGTGAGCAGAGTAGAGATAATTTGAATAAAATGAACTTAAAACTAGTTCAAGAAATCCGGGAGTTGCATTCTACCATTCAGGCTCTTGAGGGTGTCATTCAAAGTATACGACGATCTCTGCGTGAAGATGTGAATCCGTTCGGCTCGTTATCTGTAGATACGCCACCCGAGTGAGATTGACCCACACTCTAGCAGGTGATTTCAGTGTCCTAGGCTTTGATTGGCGAGCCATCGGTGCAAAATTATTTAAGTTTTTTTGGGGTGAATTCTATTTTCCCATTTTTCCCATAGCGCGCCATATAGCCTCAGATCAGAATCTTTTGTGTCGTTATTGATGTATTGGCTTTTACGATGTTTTAGTGTTTGTATGTTATACAGCACCCGCGCTTCTTTTTTTCTCCGCAAATCCAAGTCGCCAACTTTATAGCTCGCTACATTAGTCCGGTAGACTACGGCGTTTTCACCTGAAGCAATTCCGCGGAACATAATTATGCTCTCTAGCTCCTCAAGGACCCAATGACTCCGACCGCTGATTGAGGGAGGGCACATCATTTGAACGTGCTTGACCTCGACATCGTCGACTACCGAGAGGTAGTAGTGCAGTTCATGAGCGCATTCAATCACCGCAGCTCGGTTGCGTTGTCCGGTCCGCATCGACGTGATGGTAGCGATGAAGCATGGCCCCTCAATCTCGGCGTGAGTCCACATCCGAACTTGGCGGTGAGTCGGGTCATAAACGAGTATCACTAAAAGCACCTAGAAAAATTAATGTTAGCTGCTACGCATTGGACAATTTGATCACTCGTCCAGATGGTTGCTGCGCTCATGTGTGGTCGTTCAGCGTGAAGATTCTACAGAAATGAACACTATAGATTGTAGCTCTATAGGCATCAAAAAAGGCTTTATCGTTCCTTTTGTGAGGAACGGTGATGGAAATCAGAGAGGCCTTTGGCGTTGCGCTTCGAAACGCCCGAGTTCGGCGAGGATTAACGCAAGAAGATTTTCACGGAGTAAGCAGCAGGACATATTTGAGCACTCTGGAGCGTGGCCTCAAGAATGTGACGGTGGAAAAAGCCGCTGATCTGGCACGGTATACGGGTGTTCATCCACTTACATTGATGGTGGAGACCTTCCTGATTCTGGAGCCAGATAATGACTTGGCGACCCTGATAAAGCGCATTCTTAAGGAGGTTGAGCCCTAGAGGGTAGGGTTGAGAAAGCTCCCTATCCCCCTGCTGCGGGAGAAATCGTTCCGAGTCCCACTTCCAGATAGCAATCGCCGCCAGCGTCACGCTTGATGGTGCAGGTGGCCAGTACGCTGCATTGTGTGGATTAACAGCAGGGTTAGATTCGCTAGCCAGTTCCAAAATCGAACACTATAGTTAGCAATGGTCGGTCTTTTGCTTTCGCATGGTGCTTTCCTCATTCGGTTCCTGCGCTATGCGTACAGGATATGCGTGGTACTGCTTACGTTTGGGTACCTATGTTCGAAGTAGCTGTCAGGGTTTTCTGGTAGGGGGGAGGCATGCTTTCCTAATAAGCTTGTATGTGTGATGTAGTAGTTCGAAGGTCGATATCTCCAAAAGAACCTCCAGTATCCACATAGCGCAAGGCTGATTTCACGTCTTTCCAGCCTATATAGCTCATCAGTGACTTGATATCCCAGCCATTGCTGCAGGCCCAGGTTGCGAATCCTCGGCGCATCGAATGACTGCTGTAGGTGTCTGCTGGAACCCCTGCTTGTTCGAGAATCCGACGCAGCATCGGGATGATGCTGTTGGAGTTGATGCCTGCATTGGCAAGGTTGCCCCAGCGATCCAGTCGCCGGAAGACTGGTCCACGAGCAAGGCCGCCTACGGAGATCCAGTTGATGTATGCATTGACCGGGCAAAGTTTCTTGAGAGCAGGGGTTTTGAACGTGGCGCCCAAGTGCTGTCTATCGCCTTTGGTGTGGGGTAGGTAAAACGTGATGCCTACACCCGATTCGGCTTGAATGTTTTCAACCTGCAGCCGAGCGAGTTCATCGCTGCGAAAGCCGCGCCAGAAGCCGATCAATACCAGTGTAATATCCCGTCGATGCCGCATGACGGTTTTCAAGTCATTCCTTTCTGCTGCAAGTGACGCTTCGCGCTCTAGCCAGCCTACGGCTTGTTCAAGATGGCGCAGTAGGAGGGGCGCGGCTTGCCTTTCTTGCGCAGGGTGCAAGGTTCGGATCCCTTTGATCATCTGCCGCACGGTGGGGGTCTTGGTCGGATCCGGAAAGCCCTGGGTGATGTGCCACTGAGCCAGCGCCGCCAGGCGTTGCTTAAGCGTACTAATCGTATGCTGGTCGGCGTAGTCAGCGAGATAGCGCACGATGCTGTCTCCAGTGGCCGGCAGAAATCCTCCCCAGGTCACTTCAAAGTGCTCCACCGCAGCCTTGTAGCTTTTCCGGGTGTTCTCCCGGGTGCCGGCCCGCAGGTATTGATCAGCCTTGCTCATTTCGCCCCCCTTACAAAGCAAACGTACCCATCTGGGAGCGTCGACTCGATTTTAACGCGTATCACATGCGATAAGCCTCAATTATCTTATCACAGAAAAGGGAATAAATTGCTTCGATTTGAATGTCTTAGTACTATGTAATTACGTAGTACGTAACATCATACGAAATCGTAGGAGCAGATCATGGCGCGCGGCGGAATAAATAAGGCAATCGTTCAGAAGGCTCGAGAAGCGCTGCTTGCCAAGGGCGAGAATCCCAGCATTGATGCCGTGCGCGTAGAGCTTGGGAATACTGGATCGAAGACCACCATTCATCGTTATCTGAAGGAAATTGAAGCGTTTGACCCTCGGCCGCGCGCGTCCCGAGATCGCTTAAGCGATGAGTTAACGGAGCTTGTTTCCCGTTTGATGGAGCGCCTCATGGAAGAGGGTGGCGAGGCTATTTCCAATGCTCAGGCACAGTTTGATCAGCAACGCACCGAGTTGGAATTAAAGCTTCAACATGTGGAAACCAGTTTGCTAAACCTGCAGCGGCAGTTCGACGTGCAGGGGGTGGCGCTGCAAGCTCAAACGAATGAGCTCCAGACCAGCCAGACATCGCTGCAAGCTGAGATTACCCGTAACGCGCGCCTCAGCCAGAACTGCAGTGACTTGGAGGTACGCGTCCAGGAAAAGGATGAGCAGGTTCGCTCGCTGGAAGAAAAGCATCTGCATGCTCGTGATGCGCTTGACCACTATCGCAATGCAGTCAAGGAGCAGCGAGAGCAAGAGCAACGCCGGCATGAGGGGCAGATCCAGCAGATTCAGGTTGAGCTTCGTCAGATGCAGCAAACGCTAATCATCAAGCAAGACGAACTGACGCGGCTAAATCGAGATAACGAGCGGTTGCTGAGCGAGTCCCGGCAGCAGGTCAAGGCGCTGGATTCAAGTGAAAACGCGGTGCATCGTCTGACCGGAGAGATTCAAGGCTTGAAGCTAGCAACAGCTAAGGCAGGCGGTAGGGAGGAGTCTCTGAGGGAGCAGATCGGGCAGCTACGAGGAGAAGTTGAGTCGATGCGAGAGTTTGTAGAGAAGGCTAATCTGCAAGCGGCTGACGCTCAAGCTCTCCTGACTGCGGCTCAAGCCGAGCTTGCCCAACTGCATGCTGGCCAGAGCGCATCGGTTGACCAGCAGTATTGAAAACTGCTGACTGTAACAGGTTCTAGAGTTCTTATCTAAGGTACCCAGTTGTAGCGCCTTGCTCTGTGACCTCCAGCAACACCCGGGAAATTGGCAGAGTGGTTGAATGCACCGGTCTTGAAAACCGGCGAACGTTAATAGCGTTCCCAGGGTTCGAATCCCTGGTTTCCCGCCAAACATGAGTAAAATCAAGGGCATACGCTTCGGCTATGCCCTTTTTTTCGTCTGAGCCGCAGTCGGTGACTAGACGTAGGTGCTTGGCCGGTTTCCTTCATTCGTAAGGCGCAATGATTCTGTAGCCCCTTATTACGTCATTGCGTCGTGACCGAACCTTTCGTAACGCCGACCACAAAACGAGCGCTCTCATGAAGCGTGCGGTAGTGGCTATGCCCAAGATCGCAACCCAACCCAGGCATAGAATGATCAGCATGGTCGCTATTGCGCCCGAGTCGAGTTTCAAGGATTGCTCCGCTTTGAGCGTCGGAGGTTGGGTGGAGAGCTGTGCAATTGCATGGTGTGCGCCGTTAGGTTGGGCCTGGGTGACTTTGCGTCTACGCCATTCGTACCACCCCCAGCAGAGACTTGGATCTGCACGGAATGCTTCAGCTGTCGCGAGTTTCGATGCATCGAAGTTTTCCCAGAGGCCAGTCAGCGCATCTCTGAAGGTCGGAATACCACTTTCTGCTGATGCGCCGGCGCCGGTAAAAACTACGACGTGTTTGGCTACCCGAAGGTGCTCTGCAAGTGTGGTAATGGGCATAGTTGCTTTCCTCAATTTACTTTGCTGAGGCCCGATTTGTTAGCGAGGGCGTCATACGTTTTCTGGGCATTGGGCGTGCCGCTTTGCGGACGGCTGTCGTAAACCGAGCCACTACGTGTCTCGGCCCGGTGGGCTTCCATCCTCACGCCTACGGCCGGTGGCCTGCGCGCTCCGCTTGCGTTGCATTATGAGCGCGCATCACCTTTCATCTAGTGGTTAAGGGTTCACTAAGCCGTTAGTGAGGCCCGTCAGTTCACACCTTCGAATTTTGACGACTGCTTCCGTCATGGGTTGAGCACAGGGTGCTAACCCATCTACCACCTACCTGTTTTCCTGGCGCTCCGCAGACTGAACACGTCTTGAGCGACAGCTGGATCGCTACATCTACTGCGCCCCTGCAGTAAGCATCCCCCCCCCGTCATAGAAAAAATGCAGTTCTCCGAATTTAGATTTGATCTGCCCGATCGTGACTGCTGGGACTTCCGGATGCCTCCTGAGGTGATCCTGAATTGTGTCACACAGGGCAATCAGGATTTCCCGCCACCCAGGATCACAGTAGATTTCATCGACTGCTTGGTCTGAGAACATGTTGGGATACCGCTCTCTAAATTCTGTGATCTCGAGTTCAGGCAGGGGTTGGATGATCTGGTTCATGATATTCCCGACTGTCGAATTGGGCCGAGTTTTCCTGATGTTGGGGGAGCATCGGGCGTCATGGTTTGACCCGCTCATCGTCATCGCTGTCGAGAATCCGCCAGTCGTCATCGTGGGGAACAACTGGGCTATGTTGGAACCTCCCAAACGGCGACTGTTTGTCGTATGGCAGAAGCGGGAAGGAATGCCGCCCCTCCAACAGTTCAGGAAAGCGTTTGAAGACCGTCAGGTGATGCAGAGGAATGGTTTGGATGTAGGCAAGGAGATTGCCTAGGTTGATGGTGACGCCAGGGTTTCCAGGAGCTTGAAATTCTTCGCTCAGTACGCGAGACAAGTTCCACTCGATCGAGTGGATATCGATGTCAGGACGTGCTTCAGTCCAAGACGATCCTTGCTTCGTGACGTCGTGATAACTTTGATAGCCAAGGCCTCTGGCGAGAATGTCCAGGGCTTCAGTATGTTTAATCGGTACTGCGCCTGGCCAGGTTTTGAAGAGGAAGCGAGCAGCCCTTTTCATGCCTGAGTTACGTTCGAGATCAGCTGGGAAAACAGGAACTATCATTGCGCAAACTCCGGTCGATGGCGGTGTCGGCTGCCCGAAATGACGACTGTCGAATGCGTGAAAAAAGAAGGGGTGTTTCGCCTGTGACGAAGTCTTTGCGTGCCGACCGCGCGATCCAGGTAACCGCTTGATCGGAATGCTACTGATGCACGGTCTGTGGGTCAACTAGCGAGTCAGCGGGTGGCTGCGATGTTGTCGACTGAGGCCATTCTCTAGTCCCTGTGTGCTTGATGATGCTGTGTTTTCCGCGTGCTTGTAGCGGTTGACCCATTGGCCATGGTCAGGCTGCGCACTGCCATTGGTGATGATTGAGTCACACATGGTTCTCCGACCGGTTAGGAAGCCCCTGATGCGCGGTGCGTATGCATCAGCTAAGGGGCGTGTGTCAGACAATTTTTGATCGTTCGATGCCGCTTGGGGGCAGTCCTGAAGCTAAAAATGCTTGATGTGGGTGATGGCCAATTAGTAGCATGGCGGCAGTCACGCCACAGGCGTGGAATTCTCAAGGAATAGAAATGCAAGATTTCACGCATGGCGATAAAACGATTGAATTCACGTCATTGGTTGGGGAAGTAATCGGTAGTGAAAAACTAAGTGAAACACATGTGTCCTCATCTGGTGGCGGTGGCTATGTAGGCAGGGAAGGCGGGCATGTCAGAGCAGCACAAATCAGCTCAACGAGTGTGATCAATCATGAGTTCTGGGTGCGGGACGACACGGGAATTGAGCACGATGTTAAGTTGAAAGGACAAGACATCCCGTTACGCACCGGTCAGCGTATTACCCTCATCAAGGTCAAGCATAAAAATGGATCCGGAAAAGGGTGGTACAGCATCATTGTGAACCACAGCGCCGCAAAACATTGGTTTTTGAACAGCGCTCCTGCGTTGAACCAGCTGCTAGGCCTTCAATCACTGCACTTCAAGGTAATGATGATCGGCATCGCAGTTATTGCAATCCTGGGGTACTTAACCGGCGCTTACATGTTTGCTTTTCTGGCTGGCGTTGGATATCTGGTCTACCGGTACACAGTAGATTTCAAATGCTATAAAAAGATGGAAACGCGCTTGAATCTACATCTTGAGCAACTGGCACAGCAGGCGTACGACAACGACCGTGCTCGCCAAACTGTTTGATGCTGTTTGCCTACTATTTGCATGGGCTGCAATGCTATGCGGGCTGAACCTTGGCGGACATACCCACCGGCTACAGCTCGCATTGCCTCGTTGCTAGTTCAACGATACGAGAAGGGGCCTGGGCCGCTGGGTGGCTGCGCTTCTACCTCAAAATAACCGGTTCAATAAGTCTCCAATCTGCGTCCCGGCATACCGAGTTTTCAACTGTTCTAGCTTTGCTGCTTTGCGCTCCCCAGTGGTGAGGCTGAGCCCATGTAGCGCATTTAAAAAATTTTGGGAATCTGCAATCTCGGCCCGCATCGGCAGCCACGTGGACTGAGCTTGCTTGATCAAAGTATCAGCTTCTCGGCTCAGACCCTGTGATTCAATGAGCTTGTTACTCTGGAGGGTCGTACTGAGGTCGACCAATGTGTGGTCAAGCTTTTCCAGTTGTTCTGCCAAACGCTCAACGCTGTCGAGGGAGACAGAACGTCCATCGACATAGATCGCGTCGTCCTGTACGCAGTAGATCGCTAGCGGGCCTTCGCCGCCACCAGTGCAATCCAGCGCAAGGACATTACCGAGACGAAGAGGGTGGGGAATCCAAGTGTGACCCACGCATACCCTCCATGCGCCGGTAACACCGCCTCTGTAATGCTTGATAATGCGTTCACGCCCCCATAGCGCGATTTCCTCAATCTGCCGATTGTCCACGCTTTCGACAAACTCGCTCCACGACATGCCCGCCGGGACATCTGCATGGACGACTCCAACGATTCCTCGTGTGCATTCGATTTCAATAACAACAGGAAGGCTCTCAAGCTTTTCGATAATCATGGGCTTGGATTCATCAGAGATCGTCGACCACCATCCAGCTCCATGTGACGCATACCGGGCGTGGGGGGCGCGGCGGTAGGCATCGATCAGCATCCATTCATGATTACCTTGAACTGTGAAGAACCAGGGCTCCCCCAGCAGCTTCAGACCATCCAGCACTCCTGGCCCACGATCAATAAGATCGCCTACTGCGATGACCCGATCAACCTGCTTGTCGAAGTCGAGCGCGTGAAGACCTTTGTGCAAGTCGATCGTCTTAAAATGGATATCACCGACGACGAAATCTCTGCCGCGATCGTTCTTTGCAAGCCTCAAAAAATTAGTCATGACGTCACGGATCTCCTAGGCTGATTGCTGCGGATAGTGCGATTCCATGAGACATGCAAGGTCTCAAATTCGTAGCAGCGAGATGCTCGAATTATACCTTGCGGAGCCTTCCTAAATGGCTCGTTTGCCAGCAATTTCAGGGGCTGAGAATTATCCCGCGAGGAATTTCTCTCGGTTTCATAGCGAGCATCTAAATCGCTTAGCGCCGGCGTTCGTTACCGTTGAGCACATGGCACGGCTGGCACACTGCCTGGAGAATTGCAGCCTGATGTGCGTCATCGAGGAGCTGCAAAGCAGAATGGCCTGGTGGTAACGAAAAAGGTTCTTTCTCCAGCCAGTTAAAGCGGGAAAATATCTCCTCAACCTGAGACGCGCTGAGCGTCTGAATGATCTGTGTGACCATTACGTTGAACTGAGGAGACACATGGTCGACTTCAGTTGATGGTTTTTCTCCGCAGCGTTCGCACATTGGATGCGCTGCTCTGTATCTCGAAACTATAGGGTGCGCGGCATCTCGGAGTGCGCGATCCAACCAAGCCATTTCGTCTCTAGGGTCGATGCACTGTGTCCATGAAACGCCGTGCCAGCCGTGGCCAGGAAAGTAGCCTTGGAAATCGTAAACTGATCCTGGGCGGGGTAGTTTTCGAAAGCGGGAAGGGCGAAGGTTTTGTGCCGAGCAGTGGTAATGTTTCTGATGTATTAAGTCGGCAATGATGGGGGACTCAAACTCCTGTCCGAAATCGACCTCTGCGATCTCACCCCGGATCACTTCTTTCAATCGCGTTTTCGTCATTCCCTGGAAGAACTCTTTGCCTCGGCTCATCTTGATCCCCTGAGTGCGTTTTGTTCGAACAGCACTGCGCATAGCTTGTCACTAGCCAAAGCCGTTTGGGCTCGGTAGCAATCTGCGTTAGCCCGCCGCGACTTCAATCGCTGAAGTGCAGTTCTGTCTGCTGAGAAGAACTAAACGATCCTTTCTTAGGAAGTGGTTGAGCCACCAATCTTGGCGCTTTCTTAACCGCTTCAAAATCAATTTCGAGGTCTTTGAGCACGCCGGCATGTCGTAGATCGAGCAACTCGGTTTCCAGTCGATTCAAAAGGTCTCTCAGAGGTGTACGACTCTCGGTTCCAAGTGTAATGGCGACCAACGTCAAAGGACTCAGCTCCAATGTCTTGCTGATAGCGTCGAGCTTATCGAGGGTCAGGCTAGACTGAGCGCGCTCAAGTTTCGAGAGGTATGTGCGGCTGCTCGCGTCTGACAGGTTTTTCTGGGTGAGTCCGCGACTGGTGCGCATCGACTTGAGCACTGCAGCGAAAGCTGTCTTTAGCGACATGACACGTTCCTGGGGGGATGCATTCCTGAGCCGGAGACTCCAGTGTATCGAGCAGTGTCCGACGTCCTAATAGAGTTGAGACCAAACGTCCTAGTGCGATTGAGACTAACACGTACCGCCATTTAGCTGGTTGCCTGAGGATGTATGGAGCTGGTCTACACGCTGCAGAGGAATGCGATGTTTTCCTTTCGATTGGTACGTCCGTGGTTTTGTATCCGGCTGCTGAGCTTCAGCTACGTGCTTCGGGTCACGGTGCGACTATGATTCATATCAGCTCTGTGCGGTTCGATATCAGCAGCCAAGAGCACTTTTTTCAAGGCCCAGTCTCTGTGATGATGCAGAGCCTGCTTTGCGACGCGTTCAGCGACTTTCCTGCCTCGTAGCTTGATGGCGATTCACGGTACATCCGCTTTGGGCTTGCCCCCGTTCGGGGTACGGCTGTCGTGAACCAAACCCAGGCTTCGCCAGGTTTTGTCCCTACGGGCGTCCATCCTCAAGCCTTTGGCCCTTCGGGCCAGCGCGCTCCGCTTGCGCTCGAGACATTTGGCATAAATGCGTAGAGAGCAGCGTCATGGGCATAGGTCTCGGCACAAATGGCCTAGTTTCCTAGAAAGGTCACTTGCTTCTGCGAGGCCGCGCACCACGCAATAATAGTGGGCCAATGCCACCTTGTACCGCCGGATGGACAGTCATAAATCCTAGGTGTTTTGATGAGCTAGGTCGAAAGTAAATACAGCAAGAACGATCAAATTCGTGAGCTATTCGTTTGATAACGTTGCTCTGAATTCAAGGAGCGCCGCAATGCTGAATATTGAAAGAGCACTTTGGTACATCGAACTGGAGCTTAAGTCCGACCTAGATCTAGGACGTGTTGCGCGCCATTGCAACATGTCTCCTTTTGCTCTTGCCCGTTTGTTTTCGCTATCGACGGGCTGGTCGGTGATGCGCTATATCCGAGCCCGGCGTTTGAGCCAAGCTGCACTGACGTTGCGGCAGGGAGCGCCGGATATTCTAGATGTTGCGCTGACTGCTGGGTACGGTTCCCATGAGGCGTTTACGCGGGCCTTCACCGATCAGTTTGGGTTCACTCCTAAACAGGTGCGTGCACACGAGGATCAATCCCTTTCACTGGTGGAGCCTTTACGTATGAAAGAGACTGAGGTGATAGCACTTTCAGAACCGCGCTTTGAAACCAGAGCCGAGTTTTTCATTGCTGGTCTGGGTGGTCGTTTTACCATCGATAAGAACGAAGGCATCATCAGCTTGTGGCAAGCGTTCGTGCCTCACATTGGACGAGTTCCAGACCAGGTAAACAGCTGGAATTATGGACTTTGCTGTAATCCTGGGGAGGATGGTAGCTTTGAGTACATTGCCGGCACCGAAGTCTCCCGCGTCGAATGTCTTCCGTCAGCTTTTCGGTACTTCAAAGTTCCAACGCAAAACTATGCTGTGTTCCGACACCTTGGGCACATCTCGAAAATCCATAAAACATTTTTCACCATTTTCAATCACTGGATTCCAGAATCTGGTTATGAGCTTGCCGATGCCCCTGAGTTCGAACAGTACAGTTCCGATTTCGAACCGTCTAAAGGCAATGGTTACTTGGATGTCTGGATACCGCTTTCCAGACCCACGGCAGCATAATTGTGAGATCGACCTGTAATTGTTGGAGCCGGGTAGGTCAGAATTCCAGCCGGTTTCCGCCAACCTCAGGGCTTGGATCTCGAAGGCATGGTGAGCAGCAGGATTACGTACTCTCAACCTCCGATACTCTACCCACCCCCGAGGGTGGTCGCTGACAACCCAGATCAACCGAGATCAACGACGTAGTTCATGCAAACCGCTAGCTGATAGATCGCGCCAGATACGTAGGGCTTCACATCCTCCCGCACGTCTTCACTCGCCAGTTCTTCTGCAGATAGGTGACATAGCTGATCTATGTCGATACCTATTGACGCGGCGGTGCTGAGCACAGCGATCAGAGCTTCTCGCGCCTCTCTTGCCTGGCTGTTCATGATGACGGTTTCCTCCATGTTCTACCTCAACATAGTTGGGAGAAGCGAAGGTGCAGGATCGATTCGAAATAACCAGGCTGCGCATAAAGCCGTGCAACGATTTAAACCACATCTGCCCGGCGCTGATCGCCAGCACCTTGACGTGCAAAGACGATAGCAGAGGCTCCTCAGGTTCATCGGGCAAATATAGGGAGATCAGCGGCCTAAGGCTTGGCGCACCTACAATGCCAGCTCTTGCGGCGTGTCCAGCTGGCAAGACCGATTCAGTTCAACCTTAACGCTGAGTGGCGGTAAGTAAAATCCCAAAACCAACGGGCAAGAGCGCCAAAAAGCCGGTCAATCGATTGTTGTGCGATCACCAGCTACCCGGCGTTTCAACTGTGATCCAGAGCCCAACGAAATCACGGGCAGCGATGGTTGAGGTCAAACGTTCTGCAAAATTTGTAAGCCTTCTTCACAGCCTCCTAAAAGCTGTTGCAAAAAACTATCGATGCATTTATTAATTGGACACGAAGTGGCGGGTTTTTAACGCAAACTTTGGGATCCAATATTTCTAAAATCAATGTCCCTTTCGTGCCGAGGTTTTAATGAATCCAACGATGTCTCGTCGAAAAATGCTGCAGTGTGCCTGCTGCCTGCCAGCCGCCGCTTTTATGGCGCAACTTCCAATGACCGCGTTCGCCGCAACACCTGCCTCTCCGCGTACCACATTGACTGCTGATCAAGCTCTGGAAAAACTACGCGAAGGCAATAAGGCTTTCGTAAGTGATAAGGAAACAAAGATCGAGACCAACCGAGAAAGACGTCTGGAAATTGCCAAAGGGCAAACACCATTTTGCGTATTGATCTCCTGTTCGGACTCGCGCGTACCGCCGGAGTTGCTGTTCGGACGTGGTCTGGGTGAACTGTTTATTGTGCGAAACGCCGGCAATACTGTCGACACGACGGCTTTGGGTTCGGTCGAATATGCAGTCAGTCAGCTTGGCGTGCCGTTGATCGTGGTAATGGGCCATGAGAAATGTGGCGCGGTGGCTGCCGCTGTTTCTGTGGTCGAAGATAACACCGTGTATCCCGGTGCAATTGGCGAAATGATCGAGCCGATCATTCCGGCAGTGCTCCTCGCCAAAGCCAAAAAAACCAACAATTTGCTGGAGGACTCGGTGAAGAGCAACGTGCAACGAACCGTCAAGCGCTTGCGTACGGCGTCTGAGCCTACACTGGTCAATCCGATCAGGGACGGCAAAGTTCGTGTGGTTGGCGCTTACTACTCTCTTGAAAATGGTCAAGTCGAATTCTTCGACGTATAAGATGCATAACGTTGGGGAGAGTGTCCCGACGGATTGATAAACAGCCCACGTTTACTTATGCACAGGGCAGTGCATAAGCAGACGTCATGACGATCTGCGCGGACGAACGCGCGCCACCATTACGCTGTAGGAGCGCATACGATCCGTCCATGTCGTAACCAAAATATCTGAATCTATATCGCAGTTTGATGAAGCTAAGACAATCTGGGTCTGGCAAATTTCTGCGGTTGCCCATCAGAGATTTCTCTTCATGAAATCAGGTATGTTCAAGCTTTGAGGGCGCTTTTCTGAAGGCCAGTCGATAAGCCGTCGGGTTCGTTCCGACGATGTGCAGGAAGTGTTCTCTTAGAGAGGTCGATGAAGTAAAACCAACCTGCGCAGCAACGTGTTCGATGGGTAGGTCAGTCGCTTCAAGCAAGCACTGCGCGCGGGTTACTCTCGCATGGATCACCCACTGGAGTGGGCTTAAGCCGAGTTGCTCTTGAAAGCGACGGGTGAGTGTTCTTGTGCTGATCAGTGCAAATTCCGCCATGTCCCTGATAGTGATGATCGTAGCCAGTCGGCTTTCGATCCATTGAATAACGGGCGAAAGACTTGTGTGCGAACAGGGCATGTCTCTGACAATAAACTGCGCCTGACCGCCGGAACGCTCCAACGGCACAACCGCGAGTCTTGCCGCTCCAGCCGCCACACTGGCGCCATGATCCTGCTTGATCATGTGTAGACAGAGATCCAGGCCGGCCGCCGCTCCGGCGGATGTCAGGATTTGGCCGTTATCAACAAACAGTACATTTGGGTTCACTTCGATCTTTGGATATTGCCTCGCCAGTTTGTCGGCGGCTTTCCAATGGGTGGTAGCCCTCATTCCATCTAGCACACCGCTTTGTGCGAGAACAAATGCCCCTGTACATATTGACGCGATCCTTGCTCCCGTCTGGGTGGCGGAGCGGATTACGTCGAGGATGGCATCGGGAACGTGACCGGTTGGATCGCTTAGCCCAGGCACAATCAATGTGTCAGCGCGGGTAATTTCGTCTAGAGAAAATCTGATCTGCAAATCGAATGAGCGTGTTTGTACCGTGGGGCTGCTAGCGCATACGCGAACTTGGTAGGGGTAGTGGCCTTTCGTGAGTTCCACGCGTTCAAAAAGCTCGGCAGGCATTGTCAGGTCGCCAGCTACTACACCGTCGAAGGCAAGGATTACTACGTTATGAGTTTTGATCGTAAATTTCCTCGGGCCTTGCCTGTTCGTACAGGTGCAGTAGCGCTTATCTATGATGGCGGGAATCATACGGGAAATAGTATTTCAGCCAAATTGTCTTGACCATCTGATTACGGCCAATCTGGACAGGATTCCAGTCTCACAGCTTGATGCGCAATGAGTGGACAAGACCTTCGCGGGGCTTAGCGAGGAGGGTATCAGGGGCTGCTGAGGGAGCGAATGGTGGCGATCTAAGGAAGGCGGAAGTCTATGGTCGAAAAGCTCACAAGACAGAGGGCGGCATATAAGGACATCGCTTACCTATGCGTTAGGCTGCCGTCCTCGTGGTTAATCAACATCATGGATACGTTGAAGCCCGTCAGTAAAGCGTCCGCCAACAGCTTTAATATCTATTGGCTGTGATCTGCGTAAGGGTCTTGGCTGGCTTAAATCCTGTGAAGAATGGCGTTCTAGCCATGGCGCAGTGCTGGCAGGTTGCAGACAATGCGGCCCACGACGACCTAGATGGGTTAAACGATGTTTAAGCAAAAAGTTGGAATGTTCTCCCCTCAGCGTTTGCTGGGATGGGCTGCGCTGCTGGAAGGCTCTACCTTGATACTGCTGATCTGCGTAGCGGTGCCCATAAAGTATGCCCTCGGTTATCCAGAAATAGTTTCATGGATGGGGCCTATACACGGCCTATCGTTCCTCATTTATATCTGGTTGGTTTTAACTGTTGCTGCAGAGGATAAATGGAAGGCAACTATTATTGTACGAGCTTTAGTGGCTGCATTCATTCCTTTGGGTGGATTGTGGATGGCCCACCACGTGCTGCGACGTCAAGCTACGGGCGGAGTTGAATGACTTATGATTTATCTGATCCTCAAAGTCATACACATTTTTTCGATACTGCTCTGGGTTTCAGGTGTGATCATGCAGGCGGTCGTCATAATCGTTGATGGCAAATTATCAGGCCCGGCTATGCCTAGAGAGCTAGCGCGGCTTCGCCTGGTACGTAAATGGGACAAGGCCATAACTACGCCTGCCATGATTTGTGCTTTTGTTAGTGGTCTATATATTGCGCTTACGCTAAGTTTCTTCGGTAGCGGATGGTTATTTGCGAAAATAACAATCGTAATGATATTGGCTGCGGTTCACGGGGTTCAAGCAGGCTGGCTGAGGCGGATGCTTTCAAGTGAAGAGGCTGGGGGCTATGGGAAAAATATGCTACCCGTCATCCTGGTGGCACCTCTCATCATAATTTTTCTAGTGGTGCTTAAGCCTTTCTAATTCCCACGACTTGCTATCTAGGTAAGAGTTTTTAAGTAACCAGAGCAGAGCGCTGAATTTTCACATGCCGGATTTTTGTTCGGCTGCGTGAGTATTTGGCATTCATAAATTTCAGTTAATGAGGCTTTTTTATGACCAGGCTTTATTCTTCAGATACACCGCTTTGTGTACAAATTGTACTGTTTGATGGATTTGATCTACTCGACGCCATCGCTCCGTACGAAGTATTTCTAGCTGCTGCACAAGCTTCCAACGGAGCATTGAAAGTCAAACTGGTCACCGCTGAGGGGCCGCGCTCCGTGACCAGTGGACTTTGTTTTCTATCTATTCCAGCCGATGGAACGCTAAGCCCTGAAGAGGCTGACATCATCGTAATTCCAGGGGCTGCAGGAAATCCACACGGTGATGGCAAGGATGCAGCTCCATTTCTGCTCAATCAAGCCGCCAACACCGACATTGTGCCTCTCATGAAAAGGGCATTTGATCTGCCTGAAACGATTGTCGCAAGCGTCTGTGGAGGGAGTCTGTTGCTGGCTATGGCCGGTCTGCTCGAAAAGCGTAACGCAGTGACTCATCACTTCGGTATGCCTATGCTGGCGACACTTGGAGTGTGTCCGGTAAATGCTCGTGTAGTGGATGATGGAAACCTTGTTTCTAGTGGTGGTGTGACTTCAGGGCTGGATCTCGCCTTGTATTTGGTTGAGCGTATGCTGGGCTCACAAATAGCCCTTAGCATTGAGGTGCTCTTTGAATACGAACGGCGTGGCACAGTGTGGAATGCAGGAGGCATGACGCCTCTGAGTTGGCATCCAGCATCCGATGTAGATCAACATGACGGAATCGCTGATGTTCAAAATCCAAAGGCAGTGTCGAGCGAGGGCAGGGAGTTTGTGGGCGACTGGGACGTTGAGATAAGTACACCTCTCGGTACTATGAAGGTGAGGCTGTCAATACTCATCGCCGGTGGGCTCCTTCAAGGGACTGCTACTCAAGGTGGAGAAACAGTGCCGCTTGATTCAGTGCAAATCTGCGGTGATCAGCTCTGCTGGTCTCAGCTCGTAAGAAAACCTTTGAAGCTCACCCTTAATTTTGCTGTTCGCACGTCATTGAACACCATGAACGGAACTGCAAAAGCAGGTAGCCTTCCTGCGTCCAGGTTGACCGGTAATAGGGTCGGCTGATTTTTCATATTTGGGTAGATCCTGGGTTCGTGGTCTTCAAGCCCGCACGCTTCGATGTTAATCTTGTGGCAATGAAATTGTCCCTACCCAATCGCTCGCTCGTTGCATGGACGCTTTACTTTTGCGTGCTATTCAATGTGTTCGCTTGTGGTTTGGGTCATGGGCAGATGAGCGGGTTCGCACTCAATGGTATCGGCGGTGAGTTTTGCTCTGTATCAGGTGGCAAGGCCCCGATCGCCAGTGCGGATTTCTCTGACCAGTCGCCCAGCGGTTGGGCCGGTAGTCTTGTCTGCCCTATCTGTTCTGCTGTGACATTAAGCATCGTTTTTCTGCTGGGCCTGATCTGGCTACTGCGAATCATCCAAAAGCCGCGCCCTGGTCGCGAGCTGCGCTGCAAAGCACCCCCTCGATATTCGTGGCCGTCGGCCAACCCTCGCGCTTCCCCTCTGATCTGACGCTGTACGCGGCCGGTTTGATCGTCGGCTACCGCTTATTTTTCGTCGTCCGTTTTTCGCCAGATTGTCGCTGATGCGACCGCTGCTGGGCGTCGTTCAATCGTCTTGGGAGAGAGGGCTTTATGGCTCGCGTTTCCGATTTTCCAGATTGCAGAATCAAAGTTCTCGAAGGAATAACGTCAAGTTTTTTTGCCTCGTCTAAGTCGCAAGTGTTGGTCTGGAGGGTGGTATGCGCTCTCTAGCTATCCCTTCAGGGGCCTCGCGACTGGTCAGCAAGAAGTTACGCACGAGCAGTCGTGCCGATCTACTGCAGCCATGCCCTGACTACCCCAGCAATGCATGCTGTTTTACCCGTCTTGATGTTCGGCTGCTGCCGCACTGGCACGCGTTGTTCGATGTATGTCCTGCGTTGCTCAAGCTTGATCCGCCGGAAGGCTTGAACATGTTTCGCAGTTTCATGAAGTGGGCATGCCGCAATTCCCCGGCCCTGAACTGGACTTACCACCTGAGTGTGTGTCGTTGGTTGCTCACTTCATCTTTCAAGAAGCACATACGCGAGGAACACATCGAGGCCTTCATGACTGCTGCAGCAGCCAGTTGGGTAGAGGATGACGACGGCCCGGCTCGCGGGCTAGTGTTGGCGTGGAAAGGCTCGCCGCTGCGGGTGTTTGACTGGAAAGTCGAGACTCGTCGTGGCGATGAAGTAGACCCTCAGCAGCAGGTGTTTCCACCAACGCCCTGGGATTTTGCCTGGTGCCCATTAGCAGGCGAGGGCTCCGCTGGACTGCGACAGTGGTTGCCCATCCCTGGATACGACGGGCAACCGCCGCTATCGAACGCTGTGCGCGATGAGTAGAGCGCCTGCCAGTGCGTGAGCGTCCAGTTATCGGAGCTTGGCTGAGTCTTTTCGCCATGCTGATGATATTTGCCGGCCCGCTGATCAGTCAGGGGATCAGCCTTGCCCATGGTAAAAGCCAATCAATGAGCATGGCGGGCATGGAGTGCCACGACATGACTGGCATGAGCCAGATGTCTCACCATGGTTATGCTGACAAGCACCATGCCCTGATCGTTTGGGAGAAGTGCGGGTATTGTTCACTGCTGTTCCAGCACCCTGCGCTTACCGAGTCAAATCTGTCTGGCTTCCGGCTACTCGTCCCACCGTTACAGCATTTATCCGCCCACTTCATCACTCAGCAAACAGCGCCGCCGGTGTTCCCGGGAGCGCGAAGCCGTGCCCCTCCTATCAACCTTTGATCGTCACCCTATTTTTGCTGAACACGCATTGCTGACTCTGCGTCAACGGGCCCTCGTACCTGGTGATGCTGATTGTTCATGCGCGCTCGGCCAACATCTGACTTTCATCGGAAGAACCCATGTACTCCACCAAGTACCAGCAGCTGTTTCATATTGCTCCTGCGTGTCTGCTTTGGCGCCGTGCCTTTTGTATGTTTCTGGGGCTGGCATTACCGGCCATTGCCCACGCCGCGCAGCCGGAGGACGGCACCTTGGATGCATCACCAACTCCTAAAAGGTTACAGACCTGGACGCTGGAACCTATTACTGTTTCTGGGGCGCGCGAAGGCTATACCGCACCCACTTCTACTTCGGCCACGCGCACCAATACGCCCTTGATCGAAGTCCCGCAGTCGGTGCAAGTCGTCACCCAGTCTATGATCAAAGAGCAGGGCAGCCACTCGCTTGCCGACGCACTGGCTAACGTTTCTGGGGTGAGAGCAACCAAGCCTCAAGAGGCTCTGTTCACGCAGCCAATCGTGCGCGGTTTTCCGGCAGAAATTTACATGAACGGGCTGCCGGCCTTCGGTGGCACAGCGGCGAGCATCGATCCGACCAGTCTGATCGGCACCGACCGTATCGAGGTGCTCAAAGGCCCGACATCAGCCCTTTACGGTGGCGGCATTGGCGCGCCGCTGGGTGGTTTGATCAACGTGATTTCGAAACGTCCCGAGGCCGAGCAGAGTTCGTTTGTGTCGATGCGCACCGGTAGCTTCGGCACGATGAATCCGTCGGTTGACCTAAACACACCCATTGGCGACAAGGTTGCCGCACGACTTTCCGCTGACTACGAGGAAAACGACAGCTGGATTGACCACGTCAACGGCCACCAATGGTCGATACAGCCAAGCATCGCGTTTCAGCTCTCGCCAGACACGGAGCTGCTGCTGCGTGGCAGATACGAGGATCGCAGCCAGCTTGAATTTTCTGGCCTGCCCGCCGCACAGGCATTGAGTGGGCACATAGACCGCAAGGCTTTCCCGGGCGCTACAAGTGGGCAGCCGCACACCACCATCGAGAATCGTACAACTACGGCCGAACTCACTCATGAGTTTAATGAGGACACACGACTGGCCGTCACCGCTCAGTATTACGAAGGCAAGTTCCGTGACTACGGAAGCTTTATCTATCCAGAACTTCTCGGGGCGAGCCCTGCCACGCCAACGGTGTATCCGATTTTCAAGCTCTACCTGCCAGGAGACGTTCGTGAAAGCACGCTGGATACTAACTTGGGCACTCGGGTCGAGGCTCTCGGCGGCAGCCACGAACTTTTGGTGGGCGCCAGTTATGACCGTACAGACTTCACCTCGGGAGTATCCAACGCCGAGCTGATCGGCGAGCTTGATCTGGCCAATCCGAGCTACGGGATTTTCTACGGTGCGACGCCCGAAACGATTGTTTCCCAGACCAACCGCTACGAGACAAAGGCCCTTTACGTTCAGGATCAAGCGACCTACGGTCGCTTCCACCTGCTGGGATCATTGCGCCTGACTCAACTCGACCTCAAGCAGCAACAGCAGGGTATTGATACCTCATATCATCGTGTGACGCCGCGCCTTGGCATCACCTATGACCTGACCCAAAGTCTCGCACTTTACGCGGCGTACTCCACCGGCTTCAGAGGGGCATACAACTACAACGGTCGCGAGACACCTAAGCCTGAGCTGTCTCGCAATTATGAGGCGGGCGTCAAGATGGCGTTTAACGATCTCGGCCTTTCCGGAACCCTCGCTGTGTTTGAACAAACGCGTCGCAACGTTTCCACCCCTGATCCCGACCCTGCTAACGCGATCCTTGGTTACTCGGTACAGAGCGGTGAGCAGCGCGCTCGTGGCATTGAAGCCGATCTAGTTTGGGAGCCGAGCCCGGCTGTTTCATTACTAGCTAACTACGCCTACACCGAAGCAGAAGTGACAGAGGACAACTCGATTCCGGTCGGTGATGGCCTGCCGCGAGTGCCAAAGCACAGCGGTCGGCTTGCAGCCCGCTATCGGGTACTCGACGGAGCCGCCAAGGGACTTGGCTTTGGTGTCGGTATTACCGCGCTCAGCGCCCGAGAACTAAGCCTGCCTAACACTGTATCCGTGCCGGGATACGCACTGCTCGATGCGCAGACTTCCTACGAGTTTGACCGTTACACGGTCTCTGTATCAGCGGTCAATCTGACAGGTCGCAAGGTCTATGAGACCTATCAATACCTGTGGTCTCCAGTGGTATTACCGACCCAACCACGCTCAGCTTTTTTGACGCTGACCGCTAGCTTTTAAGGAACCCATGATGATCGATAACCAACGTCGAAACCTAGTCATTGGTGCGCTGCTCGCACCGTTGGCTGCCAGCATTACCCTCGAAGCATCGGCTGCTGAAAAGCCCATGCATGACCACAAAATACCTGACATGGGCCCCGACATGAACAAAGTGCCCTGGATGGGCGACGAGCAAATCGTAATGCTGGTGTATCCAGGCATGACCGTAATGGATCTCGTAGGGCCGCACTGCATGTTTGGTTCGCTCATGGGCGCCAAGATTTATATTGTTGCCAAGTCGCTGGAGCCAGTGACGAGCGATGCAGGGTTAACGATTGTACCGAACACCACTTTCGACACCTGTCCTCGCGACCTGACGGTGCTGTTTGCGCCGGGAGGCACGGACGGCACTCTGGCAGCAGCCTCAGATGCCGAGACCCTGGCTTTTATGACTGATCGTGGCTCACGCGCGAAATACATCACAAGTGTCTGCTCGGGTTCGCTGATCCTCGGTGCGGCGGGATTGTTGAAAGGTTACAAGGCGACGTCGCACTGGTCGTGCCGGGATGCGCTAGCCGGGTTCGGTGCGATTCCTACCGAAGCGCGTGTTGTGCGCGACCGCAACCGGATTACCGGCGCGGGTGTAACGGCTGGGCTGGATTTTGGCCTGAGTATGGTCGCGGAGCTGCGCGACCAGACCTATGCCGAGTGCGCTCAACTGATGAGCGAATACGACCCCGATCCTCCGTTCAGCGCGGGCTCTATGAAGACCGCTCCGGCGCATGTGAAGACTGCGATGATCGAACTGGTGGCGGACTTTAGGAAAAAATCAGGGGCGCTAGCTGGCTTGACAAAGAGCTGTGGCTCAACGCTCATGGCGCACTCAATTGCGAGGTGCGCCATGAGCGTTCATTAACGGCAAATGTCATTAGACGATAAATTTCGAAAGAACAGCTCAGATAATTCGTGCCAGTAATGACGCGGCGTTCTGCATACCTTTTTCACGAAAGTTGCTGCTGAGGTTAATCCCTTCGGCATGAATAAAAGTGACATCGTGAATACCAATGAAAGACATTACCTGGCGCAGATACGGCTCTTGGTGATCCGAATTATCATCAGCATGAAATCCACCTCTGGCGGTCAATACCACTGCGCGCTTACCAGTTAACAAGCCTTGGGTGCGTGTGGGAGTGTATTTAAACGTCATGCCAGGTCTAATCACATGGTCAAGCCAAGCTTTAATAGTGCTTGGTATTCCGAAGTTATACATCGGCGCTGCAATGACTAGAATATCAGCGGCGAGCAGCTCATTAGTCAGCTCGTCGGAGCGCTCCAAGCAAACCTGCTCTTTGTAGCTGCGCTCTCCAGCAGGCTTCGTCCAGCCACCGAGCAAGTTTGCGTCCATGTGGGGTATGGGGTTGAAGCCCACGTCACGAATAATAATCTGATCGGTCGGATGCGCAGCCCGCCAATGGCTGATGAATTGCTGGGTGAGTTGGCGAGAGACTGACTCCTGCTGGCGAGCGCTGCTTTCAATGATCAGAATACTGGGCATGGTTTTTATTCTCTATCGGCTTGAGTCGATTAAGCCAAGATTAGTCGGATTCACATGATAAAAAAGCGGAAAAAACTGCTGTTAATTATCGATAACATTGTTCTAAGCTCACTCCGGTATCCGGAATGATGAATCACCGTCTGAGAGGTATGTGTTGACGCGCGCCAGAAGCCCACATAGGTATAGTAAGTCGCAAACGGGGCATGAACTTAGTGGTCAGTCATTGTTATCGCTAGGATGAGATCGTGAAGGGCAGTCAGATGGCTGTCTATTTTTTAGACCAGGGGAGTGTCCGTCCGTCCGTCGAAAGCAAGTTTCTCGGGAGGATGACGGGGGAGGCAGCTTATTTAGCCATCCACTCGATCACTGCTTTGTAATCGTCTGGCGTACATTGCATGCAGAGACCTCTAGGAGGCATCACGCTGTATCCAGATGTGACTCGCTCGACGAGTAGATCCATTCCTTGGCCTAGGCGCGGCGCCCAGGCGTCTTTATCTCCTTTTTGAGGCGCAGTCCGTAATTGACCGTTATGGCATATCCCGCATGACTGATTGAATACGGTCTCTGGATCCTGTGCGGCACCTACTGAGAAGGGAAGCACGCTGATGGCTAAAATAGCTAAATACTTCATACTGCACTCCGTTTTCCCTGCGAGATTTAGCTTGGTAATGGCTCTGTTCATTACTTGTTATTAGAGGTTGCGCGACTGGAGTGCTAGGTGCTTGTGGCCACGGTTACAGGTCAGGATGACAGGAGAACCTGTAGAGAAATTCTATGCGCCTAGCAAAGTCTGCTGAATCGGTGACGTTGACTTAGTCAAACGTCACTGATTTACATCCTTAAGATCATCAATGCATCTTGCTGTGATCAGGCATGTTCAAAGCCCTTGCTGTGGCTTCAACCTTGATCGACTCTTTCTCGCCTTTGGCATTCTCTATCGTAAGCGTCAGCGGCACCTTGTCACCTTCTTTGACTTGCTCAACTAAGTCGATAAGCATGACGTGATATTTGTGGGGATCAAGGGTGACTGGTTCGCGAGCAGGCAATTCGATGAACTCGACCGGTTGCATGCTCATCACGTCGTTCTTCATGGTTGAAAGGTGAAGCTGCACAATTTTGGCAACCGGAGACTGTGCACTGAGCAGCTTGCTGTCGCTGCTAGATGTAATAGTCATGAACGCTCCCGTCGCCTGCTGCCCTGCGACTGTTGCGCGAACCCAAGCATCGTCTACCTGCGTCTGGGCTGAAACCTGGCAAGTCAGTCCCAGTAGAGAGAATCCAAGCAGGAGCTGTCGGAAGCGTTGAATAATGCTGGCTTGATTCAGAGTTAAGTTCATTAGGACACCTTCATGACGGTAAGCAGATCTTCCGCACACTCTTGTGCTGAAAGCGAATGAGACAATCCAAGACGTAGCGTTCCATTAATGTCGTAGACATAGCTCGTCGCGGAATGGGACAGCGTATAGGTTGATCCGCTGGGAATTTTTTCGTAGAACACGCCAAACTCTTTGGCCGTAGCAGCAGTTTCTTCAAGTGTCCCATGAAGTGCGACAAATGACGGATCAAACGTTTTCACGTAAGCGTTTAGCACGGCTGGTGTGTCTCGTTCCGGATCCAGCGTGATAAAGATGATCTGGAGCCTGTTGCCATTCTCGCCCATTAGTTTTTTGATTTGTACTGCGCGAGCCAGTGCAGTCGGGCAAATTGCGGGGCATTGCGTAAACCCGAAAAATACTAACGGGATCATGCCTCGATAGCTCGAGAGCATTCTGACGTCGCCGTTAGTATCCCTTAACTTGAAGGTACGCCCAAGGATCTGATTGCTCAGATCTTTGCCGTGCTTATACGTCAATTTCCCTCGGGGATCGCATCCGCTCAAGATGCCTAAACTGAGCAACCCCATTCCAGCAATAACCTTGCGGCGAGTCATTAAAACGCTCATGAAGTAACGCCTTTTGTATCGCCCATCAGTTCAGTCAACTGTAGGGACGCATAACCTATAAGATACTGTCTGTTACTAAAATCGCCCCCATCGCTAGCGCACGACTTAACGCTAGGTCAGACGTAAACCATCGATCACCGTTGAGTAAGTTTTTCTTGCTCGCCGGAAGTCGGGCGAAAAGTTTAACAATGCCAACGACCTTTAATAACCTGCGACGTTATGACGCAGGCCCGGCGTTGAGTTTCGTTTGAGTGAGCTTGCAAAACACCCTGCGACATACTGTCGCAGGTGGATTTAAGGTGGCTTGCCTGAGAAAGGCTCTCGTACCGTATGCGTGTGAGAAAAAACTAAAATCGTTAGCAGATTGGGTTTCCACCGTGCAGTGAGACAATAGAAAAGCAGCTGCGCCCATTAGTCACTTCTGAGCAGCCTTCGAATTTTGAACGTTTAGACCTTTCGTCTAAGCCGTTGGCGCGTAACTGATGGCAAAGTGCAGGAGAGGGACGAGTTGCACGACAGAGACATGCCGAAGCGTTGCCGGATTTCCAGCTATCTTCGAAAGCGCTATGCCTACACCGGCTTTGTCGCAGGCTAATCCTGTGTGAAATCACTCGGGGTCGCATGATAGAATTGTGACCCAATCTTGTGGGCATTCTTGGTGTTGGGGCTGTTCAACATCTCTCGACCTTCAAGCTCCCTGTAATTCGGTGTGAATGTCGCCGCCATGAAATCGTCCCTACTAAACCGCTCACTCGTTGCCTGGACGCTGTACTTTTGCGTCCTATTCAACGTGTTGGCTTGCGGTTTGGGGCATGGGCAGATGAGCGGGCTCACCCTCAATGGTATAGGTGGCGAGTTTTGCTCCGCATTGGGTAACAGAATTTCAACCGAGAGCCCGGATTTCTCTGACCAGTCACCCTCCAGTTGGGCGGGTAGTCTTTCCTGCCCTATTTGTTCAGCTGTGACGTTAAGCATCGTATTTCTATTTTGCCTAACCTGGCTTTTGCGAATCGTGCAGAGGCCGCGCCCTGGTCGGGAGCTGCGCTCCAAGGCTCCCCCTCGATACTCCTGGCCGTCGGCCAATCCTCGCGCTTCTCCCCAGATCTGACGCTTGCATGTGGCTGATTTGATCGTCGGCTATCGCTTGTCTTTCGTCGTCCGTTTTTCGCCAGATTATCGCTGATGCGACTGCTGGTGGGCGTCGTTCAGTCGTTTTGGAAAGGAAGGCTTTATGGCTCGCATTTTCGATTTTCCAGATTGCAGATTCAGCACTTTCGAAGGAACAACTTTTGGTTTTCCAGCTTCTGATAAACCGCCAGCGGCTATTACGTGGGGGCTGGAATGCGACATTTAATTACCCCTTCAGGCGCTTCGCGGCTGGTCGGTAAAGCCTCGCGAATGAGCAGTGGTGACGATTTCCTGTTGCCATTTCCTGACTACCCCAGTAACGCACGCTGTTTTGTTCACCTGGATGCTCGTCTGCTGCCTTACTGGCATACGTTATTTGATGTGTGTCCTAAGTTGCTGAAGCTAGATCCACCGGATGGCTTGAATATATTCCGCAGTTTTATGACGTGGGCCTATCGTCATCATCCACCGCTAAACTGGACTTATTACCTGAGTGTTTGTCGTTGGTTACTCACGTCAACCTACCAAAAGCAAATACATGAGGAGCACGTCGACGCCTTCATGACGGCTGCGGCTGCCCGCTGGATAAGCACAGATGGTAGCCAGGCCCGGGGGCTAGTGTTGGCTTGGGAGGGATCGCCGATGAGGGTGTTTGACTGGAAAGTAGCTCCACGGTCAGGCCTAGGCTTTGATCTTGAGCAAGAGGAGTTTCCACCAACGCCTTGGGATTTCGCTTGGTGTCCTTTGACAGGGAAGGGGGGCGCCGGATTTCGTCGCTGGTTGCCCATCCCCTGATTCGATCGAATGACACAGTCGTCGAGGACTCTGCGTGATAAGTAAAAGTCCTGCCGCGTGTCAGGCGCCTTATGAACGGAGCATGGCTGAGTCCGGGCGGTAGATGGGCTCTCCATGTCACTCTGGAATTTTCATTGACACGATGTTACCTCCATAAGGCAGCTGGCGTTTGGCAGTAACAAGATGACAACGTTGGGGTAGGAACGGCGCTGCATCGAAAACCCAGGCTGTGCCTAGGTATTCGCATTCGGTTGACTTGAGTTCTGAAAGGTTTCGGGCCTGACTTGCGCTAGCGTAGTACCGCAGCACGACCCTGGCGGTGCCGTAATTGGGTGAATAAGCGTGTCATGGCTACCTTCACTGGCCAAAGACGTAAGTAGGTTCCGAATGGCCTTTACGGTCAAGCCGTAGACGCTCTCGACTCGTAATAATAGCTGTCTGGGGTGCGACAACTTGTCGCTCTTTAGCTTGTGAAATTTGCGGATGGCGCGAAGCTTCGAATCGCTAGCCCATTCCTGATCGAACTGAAAAATACATGTGACAGAACGTCGCAGGTGTGAAATTTTACGCTGCTGTCATCATCGCGGTTTGTACTCATGTGTAGTCAGCTCTTAGCCGTTTAGTACAGGGTTCGCGGCGCAGAATAATTCAACTGATCTGTGCGTATAACCTTACTTTGGTGACGTCTTTTTTCATGAAATTCGCACTCTCTAAACGCTCGCTCGTCGCATGGATTCTTTATGGATCCATCTTGTTCAGCGCTTTTTCCTGCGCGATTGGCCACGGCCAGATGGCTGGGTTGCAGCTCGCCGGTCTCGATGGTGAGTATTGTTCTTTTGATGGCGATTTCGGGGCTGATCTTGACGACTTTAGCCTAGCCGCAACGACTTTTACCCCAGGCACCATTTGCGCGCTGGTTAGCCTTTTCAATGCCCTCATTCTCGCCGTATTTTTTGGTTTGTGGGGATTGCTCACCCTCGACCAAGCGCGCCCTCTCTTCAGGTTGCCACTCTCGCGCTCAAATCGTTATCGCTGGCCTCCTGCAAATCCTCGTGCATCTCCTGTGTTGCTTCCGTTGCTCTGAAGTTTCTTGTTCAGCTTGGCTGTCATGCAGACAGCCTACGAACTTATCGAGTGAAAAACTGGAAGCTCTCTATGTTTCGCATGACTACTCTGGCACTGCTCGTTGGCAGCAGCACCCTTGCTTGGGCGCAAGATGATTCATTGAAATTGCCTGCCATTAAAATATCTACCTCTGCTTCCGAACCCAAAGAAGCGACCGCTATTAACCTGGACGAGACCATCGAGAGCGGCTCGCGTCTGGCTCTCAGTGCGCGTGAGAACCCTGCATCGGTCAGCGTCGCAGACCGCCAGACAATGGAGCGTGTCGGAGCGCGCAATTTTCAGGATGCCGCTAATGTGCTGCCTGGAGTGAATGCATCCGCACCACCTGGTTGGGGAGGTTATGTGGCCTATCGTGGTTTCAATGGTGCGCAGATCGGCCAACTGTTCAACGGTATCAATCTGCAATACGGTGGTGCCGCGCGTCCTGTCGGATCCTGGATTTACGATCGAGTCGAACTACTGGGCGGGCCATCTTCATTTCTCAATGGCAGTGGGGCGGTGGGCGGTAGCCTGAACTTCATCACCAGGTTGGCTAGCCGTGATAAGGATAGCGTCGAAGGAAGGGTGAGTTACTCGCGTTACGATAGCTGGGAAACCGCTATCGGCGTCAACCAGGCGCTCAACGAGGGGGACGGGGCTCGCCATTACGCGCGTCTGGATTACAGCCGCACGAACACCAATGGTTACATCGATCGACAGGAGAACGGAGCTGGCAATGTGGCCTTTTCTCTGTTGAGCGACATCAACGACCAGCTTTCTCACACTCTCGCCATTGAGTATCTCGAGGAGCAGGAAGACAGCCCGTACTGGGGCTCGCCGGTGTTACAGCCACTGAGCGGCAAACTGCATATCGACAAACACAACCGCTTCAAAAACTATAATGTTGATGATGGGCGCTACGAGCAGAGAACTCACTGGCTGCGGTCGATTACCAACTACCGCTTCGACGATGCTACCGGGTTGCGCAACACCTTCTATCACTATGACGGTCAGCGTGATTACCGCAATCTTGAGGTATATCGCTTCAACGCGGATAACAACGCCGTGGCCCGTTCTGCCGGCTATCGCCAGCGGCATGATCAGGAGGTCAACGGCAATCGTCTAGAACTGACGCACACGGGTGAGTTGTTTGGTAGGGCCAGTGACTGGGCCTTTGGCCTGGAATACAGCCGCAACAAGCAGGTCAACTATCCGCTGTCCATCAATGGGCCTTTCGGCGCTGCGGTAGACCCGGGTAGCTTCGATCCAGGTGAGTTTCTCGACATTTCCGGTATGGATGCCGCGCGTACCAAGGGCCGCAGCACTTGGACGGATACCACGTCGACCTTTATGGAGAACCGCACGCGCCTTACTGATCGTCTGGCATTGGTTACCGCGCTTCGCTATGAGCACATTGATTTCGAAATTGTTGATCACACAGCGCGCAACTCACTCAATCGTCGCTGGGACGCCTTCACCGGCCGAGCAGGTCTAGTCTATGACGTGACCGATAAGGCCAGCCTCTATACCCAGTACAGCACCTCGGCCGAGCCGCCAGGCGGAACCCTGACGAGCGCAAGCATCGGCCAAGTAGGCGACTTCGATTTGAGCACCGGACGCCAGATCGAAGTGGGTAGTAAATTCGACTTCCTAGATGGTCGCGGATCTGTCACGGCAGCAGCCTATCGAATCGTGCGCAAGAACATCTCTGTACCATCTTCCACGCTACAGAACACCACTGAGCAGGCCGGCCAGCAGACCTCAACGGGTATCGAGTTAGCGGCATCGTTCAAGATAACTCCCCAGTTGTTGGCTGCCGGTAATTTCGCTTGGGTGCGGGCTGAGTACGACGAGTTCAATGAAACTGTTGCCGGTGTGGTGCGTTCACGTAAGGGTAAGAACCCGGTGAACATTCCGGATCGTACCGCCAACCTCTGGCTGACCTACGATTTAGCACCGCAATGGCAGGTAGGCGCGGACGTACGCTACGTCTCTTCGGTCTATGCCAATACGGCCAACACCATGTGGGTGCCGTCCTATAAGGTCTACGGGATGCTCCTCAAGCACGACCTCGATGCTCATACAGAGCTGAGTGCGCGCCTGCGTAACCTTACTGACGAGACCTATGCCCGCTTCATTCATCAGACCAACACTCAGTATTACCTGGGTGAGCCGCGTAGCCTCGAATTAGCTGTGCAGTGGAGATACTGATGATACTCATCACTCGCTACCGCTCATGGAGTTCCCGATTGCCAAGGCAGTTGGCCGACGTTATCCCTCTGTCTGTCACGTCCATGCGACCGACCACGCCTGTTCGTAGCCTATGGCTCTCACAAGGAAATGTGATGCCCGTACTACCGGTTCGCTCTGGCACACTGCTGTCTTGCTTGTTCTTGCTCATGCCGCTAGGCCATTTGAAAGCTGCTGATGCGGTATATGGATTGCCCTCGAAGATCGAGCTGGATCCACTGAGTATTGTCGGCAACAAGGACAACGTGCAGCCAGACGTGACGAGTGCGCGCGAGAAGCTTGAGGGCCGGGCTGCTAGCACAGCAGTTGTCGATGCCCAAAGTTACCGTTATGGGCGAGCTACCACTGTGGTTGACGCCTTGGGCTTTGCACCGGGTGTTTTAGCTCAGAGTCGTCACGGCGATGAGGCGCGATTTTCCATTCGTGGCTCGGGAATTCAGCGTGGTTTCCTGATGCGCGGCATTCAGCTGTACCAGGATGGAATCCCGCTAAACCACACTGATGGGAGCGGTGACTTCCAGTCAATAGAGCCTCTGGCGGCGAAGTACATAGAGGTGTGGCGAGGCTCCAGCGGTCTGGAGTACGGCTCCAATGCCCTTGGAGGTGCGGTGAACTTTGTTTCACCCACCGGGCGAGATCATGGGCCTTTGCAATTGCGTACCCAGATTGGTGCCTACGATCAACGCCGTAATCAATTGGCTGTTTCTGGGGCCGGTGATGTCTTCGACGGTTTCCTGAGCATCACCGATAGCCATCAGGACGGTTATCGCGCGCAATCCGCAACGGACTCCACGCGTTACTTCGGCAATATCGGTATGCGTATTTCCCCAGATCTGGAGGGGCGTCTGTTCTTGACTCACCTCGAAAGCAAGATGGAAATGCCGGGGAGCATCACCAAAAGTGAGCTACGCAACTCACCCCGTTCAGCGGGTGCTGACTACGAACGCCTGAATGCACATAACGACTATCGTCTTGATCGAGCAGCACTGAAGCTGAGTTGGAATGCCTCTGAGCAGACTGAGGTAGAGACATCATTCTACGTGGCGGATCGCAAGCGAGATCATGCGATGACTTTTGCGATTCTGCAGCAGGATCTTATCGACACGGGACTGAGTGTCAGGATGACCAGTGAGCTCGGCCAGGCCGATCAGACTCGCAAGCTAACATTGGGCGCCTCTTACTCGCGTCTTGAAGGCGATGAGGATCGCTTCACCAATCCTGACGGTAAGCCAGGCGTCCTGACCCGCCAGAGCAATCTTGACGCTAATGAGAACGCTCTTTATGGCCAGTTTAAATACGGTCTAACCAGCCATTGGGCCATCGAGGTTGGCGCGCAGCTTGTGCAAGCTGAGCGCAAAACGACCTTCAAAGGGTTGCCTGCAATCAGTTACGACGAACGCTACGAGGGCATGAGTCCGAAGCTAGGCCTGCTTTTTGAACCTGATGAGAACACGCAGTGGTTCACGAGTGTGAGTCGTGGCTACGAAGCGCCTCCTTTTGGCGAAATCACGGTAAATACCCAGCCCCTCGCTGAAGATCAGGAGTCAACTACCTGGGAGTTCGGATATCGCCACCGCCGTGGTGATCTGCATCTAGATGCTGTGATTTACCGATCTTGGATCGACCGAGAGTTGTTGTCACTGACCGATAGCCAGGGCAATGCACTCGGAACGGTCAACGCAGACAAGACAATTCATCAGGGCTTAGAGCTGTACGCCAACGTACCTTTGGCCGAACGATGGTCAGTGCGTATGAACTATCTCTTCAACGACTTTAGGTTCGATGGCGATTCGGTTTATGGCGATAACCATCTGGCTGGGATTCCTCGCCAGTTTATGCGAGCAGAACTGCGCTGGTCGCTGTCCTCATGGCTTTACATTGCGCCCGCTTTCGAATGGTTGCCAGGCAAGACATACATCGATCACGCCAACACCTTGTCTGCCAGTGGATACAGCCTGCTTAATATGACTGTAGGTGGTGAGCTAGGCCGATATACCAGTTGGTTCGTCGAGGGGCGAAATCTTGCTGACCGCAACTACGCCGCGACAACAGCTGTGCAGGCTAACGTGAGGGGTGTGGACGGTGCTTATTACCTGCCAGGCGATGGCCGTAGCGTGTATTTGGGCTTGGAATGGCGTCTATGACCGCGTCACCGCAATCCGATCACTCGGCAACATCATGACCTCTGCAGGCAGCGTCGCAGCATGCGATTGCTGTCTGCTTTTAGCAGAACGCCGGCTATGTGCTGACGTGGCGAATCGAACCGCGAAGACGCTGGTGTTGCTGCCGAATAATCAATCTTCACAGCGCACTAATTGCTAGCAGACCAGCCGTTCAATTACGGCGATCTACTGCGCTATGGCCCGGCAACAATGCAAGTGCGACACCGCCTAGAACGACTGCTGAGATCAATAAAAGATGAAGCGATATCGGCTCGTTCAAAATCAGCACGCCCGCAAGCGAAGCCATGATTGGAACGCTTAGCTGAAGCGTGGCGGCTTGCTGCGAGCTGATGTATTTGACGGTACTGTACCAAAGCGCATAGCCACTACCTGATGCGAACACACCTGAAGCAAGCGCGTACATCACTCCAGGAACGCTCATGTTGAGGCCACTCCCAAATAACATTGCTGGAGTCAGTAAAAGCAAGAATGGAAGACACCTGGCAAAATTGCCGGCGGTTTCCGCGAGTGGATTCACCGCCGACTTTCCGAGCAGCGAATAGGCCCCCCATGCCACTCCGGATATTGTCATTAGCACTGCGCTACCCAGAGGAGGGGAGCTTGCGCTAGGCAGCAACAAGATAAGCAAACCGCACGAGGCTACTAACATGCCGATCACCACTTTCTTTCGAAAGCGTTCACCCTGCGCCCAGGAAAAGATGAACATTGTGACCTGCACCGCGCCGAACAAAATCAGGGCCCCCATACCTGCACCGAGCTGGACGTAGGCTATAGAGAAAAAATAGGCGTATACAAAAAGTGACAGGCCTCCCTTCCAGCTTCCACTTATTGCTACCTCGGGTGTGCGCAGCCTGATCAATAGCAATAGAAATAAACCGCCGCTGAGCAAGCGGATTGCCGTAAATGACTCTGGATCTATTTGCCCTTCCATCAACGCCTGACGGCAGAAAATCGAATTTGCCGCGAAGGCCACTAAGCACAAGATCACTTGGAGTATCCAGCGTGGGCGGCTAGGGCGGTCTTGATTAGCATTTGTATTTATTATCATTGCTAAGAACCAGGCAGGTAGAAAATCTTTACCGTAATCCAGATGTGAAGAACGCTAGAGCTGAAAAAAAACTGATCGGATGCCATATTTGGCTAAACGAAGGCTCTTCCACAACAAAGATTTTCTATGCCGTCAACTACTGCGGTTGGCGTCAGGTTAGCGGTACGAGACCTATACCACGATTCGTCTGAATTCGTTCATAGGCAGTCATAGCTGGGCGTGAAATGCGTGACTTCGAGTATTCGTTTAAAAAGGCGAACCCGTGGCGCTTGCCGATGAGTCGGAGTTCAACGACTCAAGGTGTAGCCGGGGAGCTGGGTTGTCCGCTGCAAGCTAAAGCTTGAGGAGTGGCGATAACGACTAGGCCTGAGATGGTGATTGGTTAGCTTCCACTAGCAACCAGTTTCGAAAGGCTTTCACTTTAGTCAGTTCAGCGCACTCCGGGCGGTAAACGACGTAGTAAGCCTGGGTCAAAGGGCAGTCCACGCCTTTGTCTGCAAACGGTCGCACCAGGCGACCCGCTGCTAAATCGTCCTTGACCATCACGCTTCGTGCGAGAGCCAGGCCTTGCCCGTCTATGGCCGCTTGTAGAACCGAAGCAGAGTTATTGATCCGCAGTCCATGGCTGGCATTGACGTGATTGAACCCAGAGGCGTCCAGCCACATTCGCCATGTTGGGTAGTCGCGGTCATTGGCCATTGAGAGATCATGGATCAGCGTAGAACCTTCCAAAGCCTTTGCTGTAAGTTTGCCCTTCTTCAGTCGTGCGTAGTCAGGGGCGCATACAGGGAACATGACTTCATCCATTAGGTGCTCGGCTGTGAGTCCTGGCCATTTCCCTGCACCGTACCTAACCCCCACATCGACACGCTCAACCTGAAAGTCTACGGATCGAGCGTTCGTGTCCAGGAGCACATCCAGATCTGGATAATCCTGTTGAAACCGCTCGATACGTGGCAGTAACCATTTTGATGCAAACGCCGGGCTTACCGTTACCGTTAGTCCTGCGTGCACGCCTGAGTCCTTCAAGCGAGTCAGTCCCATAGACAGTCGATCAAACCCTTCTCGAATATCGGGCAGGGCAGTCCGTGCTACGTCCGTCAGCATCAGACGAGCACTCCCGCTGCTTGCACGCAAGAACAAGGCAATGCCCAGCCATGACTCCAGGTTCCGAACTTGCTGCCCTACGGCAGCGGGCGTCACGTTTAACTCTGCAGCGGCTGCTGAAAAGCTCTGATGTCGCGCTGCGGCCTCGAAAGCTCGCAATGCATTCAGGTAGGCGGGAGTAGTCATTGATAGTTTTTCTGTCTCATGAGCGAAATCTTCTGCGTCGTCAGCTAGGGCACTTTTCTTCAGGATGCATGCCAAGCCAGTGATTACTACAGCGAATAGGCGAACTTAACATCCTACGCCGTTCCTCATTCGAAACCCGACGCCGGAGATTAAAGCATGCAAAGTTTTTCTAACAAGGTCGCTATCGTAACCGGAGGCAGCTCGGGCATCGGCAAAGCAGTTGCGAAACGTCTCGTTCATGCAGGCGCCTGCGTAGTCATCGGCGGCCGAGATGAAGTAAAACTTGCGCAAGCGGCATTGGAAATTGATGCTTCAGGCCAAAAGATACGCACTTACGCTGGCGATATTGCACATCTAGCCACGGCAAAAGCTTTGGTTGATGCCGCAGTACACAACTTTGGTGGCGTCGATATCCTGATCAACAACGCAGGCATCTTCAATCCAAAGCCATTTCTTGAGGTGAGTCCGCAAGAGTACGACTCTTTCCTGGACATCATCCTGAAAGGCAAATTCTTCATGGCTCAAGCGGCAGCAAAAGCCATGCTCAAGCGTGGAGGAGGGGCAATCGTGCAAACAGGATCCCTCTGGGCTATCCAAGCCGTCGGTGCAACCCCGTCTGCCGCGTACTCTGCAGCAAACGCTGGTGTACATGCGCTGACACGTAACCTTGCGTTGGAACTCGCAAGCTCCAACATACGCATCAACACCGTAGCCCCTGCGGTAGTTGAGACGCCGGTTTACGGAACGTTCATGGACGCTGATCAGGTTGAAAAGGTACTGCCGACTTTCAACGCGTTTCACCCGCTCGGGCGTAATGGGCAGCCTGCAGACGTAGCCCAGGCTATTTTGTTCCTTGCTTCAGATGAGGCGTCTTGGATCACCGGGACTGTATTACCGGTCGATGGTGGCGTCACTGCAGGACGTCATTAATGAGTTTGACGAGTTAGGTTTGTAATCAATGACGGCTGGTCAATGAGGCTGTCACGGGCCACGTCTTTTGCTTGGGGCGCAGTGTTAGGGATACTAAAACCTTAAGTCTTTGGCGTCCCCGAGTGATAGAAACAGGGGCCCGGAGGCCCCAATAACTGAGCCGTCTGCCATTTAGGCCGACAGGTACTCATCCACGGATTTGACGGTAGCGTAGCCGAACTCAAAGGCTGCCATCATCGTCGCATGCGCGTGAGCGGCAGGAACATTTACACCGCCAAATGACAGATCCAGAGTGGCGCAGGCATCATGCAATACGGTAACTGGATAGCCCATGTCCACGGCTGCGCGCACCACGGCATCGATGCACATGTGGCTCATCGCACCTATGACCACGACCTCTTGGACACCAGAGGCTTCCAAATGCTGCTTAAGGTCAGTTTCCCTGAAAGCATTTATGTGTTTTTTCACGATCACATGTTCTTGACCTTCAGGAGCTACAGCTAGCTGAATTTCTCCGCCGTCGGATCCTTTGGCAAAGATCGGAGCGTGCTCATCGGACTCATGCCGGATGTGGAAAACGGGAACATCTATATCGCGCGCTTGACTGATCACCCGAACAGCATTCGCGACCGCCGCTTCGATGCCAGTTAACGGCAGTTTGCCGGTGGGCAGATATTCGTTTTGC
Source organism: Pseudomonas caspiana (assembly GCF_040224095.2). Classification (NCBI taxonomy): domain Bacteria; kingdom Pseudomonadati; phylum Pseudomonadota; class Gammaproteobacteria; order Pseudomonadales; family Pseudomonadaceae; genus Pseudomonas; species Pseudomonas caspiana. The sequence continues at coordinate 3,091,180 of NZ_CP167995.1, forward strand.
AGGTCAACTACTAAAAGGCCACGTTTCATTAACGATCTCCGGTCAGGCTATCCAGGCATTTGGATAGGGTAGTGACTCCTGAGGTCGAGAGGCAAAGCGTCTGCCTCTATGCGACCCCATTAGGTTTAAGTCAGAATTCTAATGAAGTGCCGTCTTCTGGAATATCTACGCGATTCTCAATGCCTTGGTTCTTGACGTATGTACGCAGCTCTTCCCGGGTTAGGGACATATGATTAATTGCGTCCATATGCACAGCGACAATTTGCGCGTTTTTCGCGGCCTTTGAGGCGCGCAGAACGTCTTCCTCACCCATGATGATCGACCCGTCATATCCGCTCATCATTGCTTTACCGGCATTTAGAACAATGACTTCGGGATGATATTTCTCAATGGTCTGGTCGACCTCTTTACGCCATACAGTGTCACCGGCTAAGTAGAGGGTTTTGTAACCTGGAGCTTGAAAAACTACTCCCATGGCTTCACCCAGTGGTTTCGCGAGTGCTGGCACGGCATACATTTCGTCAGTGCCATGCTGGCCACCTGTCTTGATGATTTTTACTCCGCCGAATTCAGCTTCATCTGTCAGCACGCGCACGTTCTTGAAACCCTGGGAGCGGATCAACTTCGCATCGTCTTCATGCTGGGTGAACAGAGGAATATCTTTAGGCAGCGCTTTTTGAGCGGCATCGTCCCAGTGGTCAAGATGCGTATGAGTCACGATTACGGCGTCTACACCAGAAATTACCTTCTCGGGCGATTCGGTCAGATCGACCAAGGGGTTGCGCAGGTTGCTCCGATAAGTGTTTTCAAATCCAGGATAGGTGCCTTTTTTTGCAAGCATTGGGTCGACCAGGAAGGTAGTGCCGCCGTATGAGATTCGCACCGTCGCATTGCGAACTTGCTTCAAATCTACTTTATGAGATAAATCAGGCGCTTTGGGTGCGCTTGTGTCCGCGAATGCTGGTGTGGCCGCTGCGGCGGTAGCAATGATGAAGGCAAGGGAAAGAGGTGTGAGATTCACGAGATTAATCCTGCTAAGACATTGATGACAGCATTCTTGCCTAATATATTGGCGCCCAACAGTGGCCTGAATGACACATTTCGATATAATCGGGCCAAGCTCCCATCGCTTTAGAAATTGGGATGGGCGGTGTACTCGTTTCTTTCGTGAAAGTCCGTGGGCGCGAGCCATCGTCATTGCTCCTTTTTGGCGGTTGATGCGATCCAGTAAGCGCTCAACCCGAGGCTGCCAGATGCAAACCATACGTGTTGCCGTACTCGCTTTTAACGGCGTAAGCCTGTTCCATCTTTCTGTACCGGGCATAGTGCTTGGAACGGCGCAATCGGCGCCTGGTGAGCCCCAATACGAGGTGAATTACTGCGCAGAGGCTCCAGGGATGGTGAGTAGCGATCAAGGCATCGGCTTGGTTGTTCCTCATGGCTTGGAATTGATGGAGGCATCCGATGTGATTGTCATTCCTGCGTGGGGGGATCAATCGGTCGCGGCGTCTGCACATCTTGTTGCAGCCTTACAGCTCGCAGATGCCCAAGAAAAGCTGATCGTTGGGTTATGCCTTGGGGCATTTGTGCTCGGTGATGCAGGGTTACTTAATGGGAGGGAAGCGACTACTCACTGGGCGGTCAGAGACGAGTTTGCGCGGCGCTTTCCTGACGTTCGTTTCAGGCCTGAGGTGCTCTATGTCAGTGATGGCAATATCGTGACTTCGGCGGGAACCGTGGCGGCAATTGACTGCTGCCTGCATCTGATACGACAGCGGTTTGGTGCTGACGTGGCGAATCGCACAGCTAAGATGCTGGTTACGCCGCCGCACAGACAGGGTGGCCAGGCTCAATACATCGAGCATCCTGTACCCCAACTGTCGAGTGAGACACATCTGTCCGCTGTGTTGGCATGGGCGCGAATGAACCTAGCAGATGATCTGTCGCTCGATGTTTTGGCAGATAGAGCGAAAATGAGTAGGCGCACGTTTACCCGACGCTTCAAAGAGGCCACTGGCAGCACCGTCTCTAAATGGGTAAATGTTGAGCGTGTTGCCAGGGCACAACAACTGCTCGAAACGACAGATTTACCCATTGAGTGCGTGGCCGGTGAGGCAGGCTTTGGCACTCCATTATCCTTGAGACAGCAATTCGGCACTCAGCTTGGCACTTCGCCGTCTGAGTATCGGCGAATGTTTTTTGGTGAGATGAAGCTTGAAGATAAATCATAGGGCACTGCAAGTTTTTAGAGCTCGAGGTCAATCCCATGCTTGTAGGTAACGTATAAGTCTCAGAGAATCACAACCTCCTGTTAAGGCTTGGTTTCAAGGAGGCGATCAATTAAATGACTTGAATCGCTCCCGATATTCCTTGGGTGTGACAGAGTATTTTTTTGTAAAGCCACGAATAAAGGTAGATTCATCACCCAAGCCGCATTTACCAGCAATCGTCTTAAGTGGCGTCTTCGAGGTGACAAGTAGGTGGCAAGCTGCTTCTAAGCGTACCTGTTCTACCATCTTGCTGGGGGTTGAGCCCATGGATTCGCTGTATCTTCGCGAAAATGTTCTTTCACTCATATTCATGAAGTTTGCTAAGGATGATATCGATAGATCACCTGTGAGATTGTTATTCATCCATGCGTGAAGATCTGAGAATTGACTGCTTCTGGATTGTAGCGTTAACGATGAACTGAACTGATTTTGATCTCCGGGACGTTTCAGAAACACAACCATGTGTCGTGCCACTTCAAGCGCTGCAGCATGGCCCAAGTCTGCCTCAACCATTGCAAGAGCTAAGTCGATACCGGAGGTAACACCCGCCGAAGTCCATAATTCTCCGTCATTGACATAAATAGGCCCGCGCATAACTTTTATAGAAGGAAAATCTAGCTCCAGCTTTTCATAGGCAGACCAATGTGTTGTAACGCTTCGCCCGTTTAATTTCTTGGCAGTTGCCAGTGCAAATATCCCTGTGCATACCGAAACTAGGCGCTTAGCTCTATCTGCGTGCTTTACAAAGTGTGTAAGAAATTTCGAGTGTTTACAAAACTCCAGTATTCCAGGCCCGCCTGGAATGATGAGTGTATGCGCCGTAGGCGATTCTGCTTCCAGCACCACTGCGTTTAGCGAGAGGTTAGAGAATATCGCTGTCTCGGAGTCTAACGCTAGTATAGATAAAGCGTAGGGCGGATGATTAGGATGCGCAAAATGGTTTGCAGCGATAAACACATCCAAGGGGCCAGCCAGATCTAGCAAGCTAACCTCAGGATAGACGATGAATTGTATCAACTTCGCTGGCATTTAGATCAACTCCTCCCAAGAGGCGCTCCCTTGGATCGTTGTGATTTTGGCAGAAATCGCAAGCGTTTTGTCATTTTTTTACCCGATTTTCGTATAATGTGCTTCTAATCTTGAACGGTGCAGCTGAGTGCAATGCGACGAAGAAGCTTCTTGGCAGTTCCTGAACGCACTTGAGCGCCTTGCTTCCTACCTAGGTTGCTAACGCAGCCAAAAATAGCTTCAATTTGGAGTGTGTCCAATGTCGGGCCTGATGAAAAGCGCTATGGGATTTGAAGTTAATATGGATGATGATCTTGAAGGTAAGATCTCTGATATCCTTGGTTTGGTTGAGCGAAACTCTTCGGGTCTCGCTAAGTGTGAGCTGAAGAAAGTTGCGGAAGGAAACAGCTGGATAGTCGAGTGCTTGTGGAATGATGAACAAGCAATGCATGCTCACTTCCTGTCCTGTCAACTGCAAGAACTGATAGGGTTACTTGTTTCTAGATCCCGCAAAATTGTGTTTGAGTGTGATAGCAAATAAAATTCCAACTCCATCGCAGATGTGCGTAGAGAGGGCGCAGGTCATAGTTCAAGACTTATTTCGCAAGCTAGTAGCAGACAAAATTTATTTCGCACGGCTTGCGCAGACGTTTGGCAGGGTGGCAGCCGCATGTCGTGCTTCGTAATCTCTAAGTTAAAGCTAAGCGCGGACTATTTTATCTTAACCCTTTCATAGGTCTGAGATGCGTCGCGACTAATCGCTGCAGTGCCGCCGGTGCAGTTTTGGCATAAATTGCCAGCATTTTGGCCGTTTCCTTCTGGCAATTAAAATTACAATAATTTCATTGAGGGCGAGAATAAATATTTTTCGACACTGTGTTTATTTGTGCCCGGCGTCCAATGCTTTTTTAACTGTAGGAAATCTAACGTGCAAAATCTCCCGTCACTATCAGATTTATGGAAAAGTAATTGTCCAGCTGGAAGGTTTAAAGTATTTCTTGTTGCGACTCTTCTCGTATTGATTTCAGGCTGTGCTGTTGATAAGTTTGATAGCAGTAATCGAGCTGGGACTACAGTCCCTGCCAGTTTGCCGAATGGCCCAGTTGCTCTCATGATGAGCGACTCTGCAATAGAAACAGCAAAAGAGCTAGAGGCCTACAATCGCCATTACAAATCAGGGTTAACTGCCGGTCTGTATATGAGCTCCATCCGTGAAGCTTACGCGGAAACCTCAGACCCTGAACGCAGCGTTGCAGAGGTCACACGAATGCTGGAGGCCCGGTTTGGGAAAGTGCAACGAGTTCACTCACTTGAAGAGGCCTCGCGCACTGGCTTCAAGCTGGTTGCGAAACTGGATATTCGGACAAGGCTTATCAGCGATCGTTCTTCGGATCCAGCCTCTTATCTATCGCTAGATTTCTACAATGCAAGTCAACAATACCTGGGGACGGTACAAAGTATGAGTCGTCGCACCTTGACTCCAGTGTGGACAGGTTACAAACGTGAAAAGGAAATAGTGTCCGATATACGACAACAAGGTGAAATTCAGGCACACGCTTTAGAGTTACTTAAGGAGACGCTCGCTAGCATTCCGGCGAAAAACTAGGCTTGCGCTCACGTAAATTTCTTGAGCACCGTATCGAAGTGTACGAGAGCCCTAGACTTGGTGGCGCGTATGCTTTTCGCCACCACAGCGGATTGAGGTGAGAAGTCCAGGCAGACTGTGAATTAAAGCGTTGAGCATCTCGCACCACGACCTCCGGGCGAGATGCATTTTCATGAGCTACGCGAAGAAGGTGACGAGGCCTAGGGTTAAGTCACCGCGATGATACGGAGCTGGGTGTTGCTTGCAGCTGTGTCCTGCTTGCGTCAATAAATATGCGCAGTTCATTGATTGGCAGAGGTTTGGCGAAGAACCATCCTTGCGCCATGTGCACACCCGCTTCAAGTAGGATATCCCGCTGTTTTTCAGTCTCAACACCTTCAGCAATGAGCTTAAGACCGAGAGCCTTGGCAATTTCGATAATGTGGAACCAAAGCGGACAGTTGCTGCGGTGATTGCCTATCCCGTCCACGAATGACTTGTCAATCTTCAAGTAGTCCAGCTCATACGTGGACAGGTATGACAAACTAGAATTGCCGATTCCGAAGTCATCGATGGCAATTTCAAAGCCACTCTCCCGAATTGATGCCACCACCTTCTTCGCCTTAACCGGATCCATCAAGCCACGTTCGGTGACCTCTATCAGGATATTTTCGGGACTACCCCTCGTTACGCGAATGAGGTTGAGAAGATGCTCCTCGGTTTTCTCGGAATGTAGATCCTCAACGGAGAGGTTGATTGCTATGTGAAACTTAGGGATGTCTGTGAATAGCCGGCCAACGTCCTCAGCAACCAGTTCCATAACCTGTGCAGTGACTTGTCGGATTAGCCCGTCTGCTTCCGCTGCCGGGATGAAATTGTCTGGGCTAATGATGCCTCTTTCCGGATGATTCCATCGAATTAGCGCCTCGGCGCCTATGCATTCACCAGTACGCATATCGACGACGGGTTGGTACACCAGAAAAAACTCTCGCCTCTTGAGCGCGCGCACCAGCTGTGATCTGAATGACAGTCGGCAGCGGGCGAAAGCAAACAGGATGCAGGCGCTGACCAAACCGGCTAGAAAGCCTCCAGCGAGATAGCTCGGCATTGCTGCTCGAATCATCTGATTGACACGCGCTGCAGGCATTGCAGCTAATACCGAGGAGTAAGCATCGCTGCCTGCCTGAATAAAGACGAAATATTCATCATCGAAGAACGATATAGATTTGCCTTCGTAGCGGGTCAGCCATTCCTGCCTAAAAGCGCCTCTGGAGTACGCAAGTATTCGATTACTGTTTCGAAAGCGTGTAATAGCGATTTCGGGATGATCACCGCCCACATCTATTACTAGCTCAGGCGAAATAATTGCTGCGTACCCATCTAGTTCTGTAACGACAAACGTAGTGTTAGGGGCGTTAGGGAACACCATGCGATTCCAACGACGGCTTCCGGTAGCCGTCGTATGATTGGCTGGCCCCAGAAAGATCTCAGCGTTAGCGCCAGGCAGGGTTGAGCACAGCATGCTATCACCCTGAATGTACGCCAGTTCTTTCAAATAGCTGGCTTTAAGTAACTCAGCTTGCATCAGCGCGAGATGATCAGGCGAACAGGGTATCAAGGCGGCAGTGCTTTGCGCTCTGAAGGCTCCATCGACTTGAGCCTGGGTCACGGCGGAGCGTTGAATGACCTCGTTGATGGCCGTCTTCAATTCAAAGCTTGCCTTGTCCTTGGCGTTCCTGATGGCAAGGTAGGAGAAGAAAGCGATGAACATGAACAACAAACTTGATGCACCGAGCAACGCAAGGTTTTGCACTACCGATCTACGCATGCGGGGAGTTTCCAGATGGGGATCGTCGTTGCACCGCTAATGGAGTCGGGGAGTCCGTAAGGTTGGTGCCGGTGCAAATGGTAAATTGCCTCAACAGAGACTCCTTTCTAGTATCGAGGCTACTTACTGGCACAGTGCCGAATAGCAAAAAATGCTGCGAATTTTACCGACCCATTGGCTTAACCCCAAGTAAAAGATGTGCGATGTCCTATGGCTCAGCCTGCTGCATTTCTTACAGCGGCTAGAAGCGCTTGCAGGGGGTGTAAAACAGTTACACCATCCATTCGTTTAACTTGGCTTCGGCATGAATATCCGTCGGCCACCAACCGTCCAGAAGCATGAAGCTTTGTCACTAGCGGTGCCCAGGACTGATTGTAAATCACCGCAGAGGTGACGGCGTTCTTCGTCTCATGTCCATAGGTGCCGGACATGCCGCAGCAACCGCTGGCTTGTAAGATCAGCTTCAGTCCCATTCGCTCGTAAACTTTCTGCCAAAGGCCAATACTGCTCGGTTCATTACTCTTTTCAGTGCAGTGGGGAAGAAAGTAATAAGGAGCATCTTCCTTGACGCTTTGAGCCTGTGGGAGCGCATCCGCGAGCCACTCCTGCGGCAGCAGAACGGTGGGCGCATTGTCACTGCCTAGCGTCTTCGCATACTCCTGGCGATACACCAGTGTCATCGCGGGATCGAGCCCCACCAGTGGTATTTCGTAGACTTGAAGCTGGTGCAACGCTTCGCTGTTGAAATATGCCGCTTTTTCAAAGGCCCTGATGAAGCCCTGCACTTGAAGCGGTTTGCCGTTGGGCGCAAACGGGGCGATATAGACTTGGTAGCCAAGTCTTGAGATCAGTTCTATCCAATCCGATAACACGGGGGTTTCGAAGAAACGAGTGAAGGCATCCTGGACGACAATTACGCTTCGAGCACGCTGTTCTTTACTCAGTGTCCACAGAAGATCAGGCGTTGCGATTTCAACTTCCCAATGGCGACAGACAGCGTCGAAGTCCGTGATGCTGAGCAATGGGCTATCGACCATCCCGGCCATATGCTCAAGCATGAAGCGTACGGGGCGGGCGCCCATGACAGAGTTGTATAGGCGTGGGAAGCGTGCGATGTAAGGAATCGTGTATTCAAGTGAGCCGATAAGGTAGTCCTTCAGCGGACGCAGATAGCGGCCGTGATACAGCTCCAGGAATCGAGAGCGGAATTCAGGCACGTTGACTTTGACCGGACATTGCCCAGCGCAGGACTTGCATGCAAGGCAGCCAGCCATTGCCTCATAGACTTCGTGAGAAAAATCTTGTTGCCCCATTTTTTGCGCGACCGTATTAACCGCTCGTTTTGCGAGGCTAGCGATGTTGCTGGTGGATCGTATGTGGTCACTTGCCGCTAACACGTCAATGTCTTGCTGACCTTGAAGTCTCAGCCATTCGCGGATCAGAGAGGCTCGCCCTTTAGGTGAGTGAACCCGGTCACGGGTACCCTTCCAGGAAGGGCACATGGCGTCGTCTGGATCAAAGTTGTAACAGGCTCCGTTGCCGTTGCAGTGCAATGCAGTGTCGTAACTGCGCCAAACCCGCTCATCTATGGTGCGATCAAGTTCACCGCGCAACGTCACCTCGTCAACCCGCGTCAACCGGGTATCCGGCAGCGTTTTGGGTGTTGCGATTTTACCGGGATTGAGTTGATTCCAGGGGTCAAAAGCCGCTTTCAACGCCTGCAGTGCCGGATAGAGCTCACCGAAGTAATCCGGGACATATTGGGATCTCAATCCTTTCCCGTGCTCACCCCATAGCAAGCCTCCGTGTTTTTGAGTCAAGGCCGCAACGGCGTCGGAAATGGGGCGGATCAGAGCAGCCTGTGCTGGGTCTTTCATGTCGAGGATCGGTCGCACGTGCAGTACGCCGGCGTCCACATGGCCAAACATGCCGTACTGCAATTGGTAGCTGTCCAGCAGCGCACGGAACTCTTGAATGAAGTCAGCAAGGTTCTCCGGCGGTACAGCAGTGTCCTCAACGAAAGGCTGCGGCCTGGCCTCACCTTGAACATTGCCCAGCAGCCCAACCGCTCGTTTACGCATCGCATAGATGCGCTTCAGCGCATCGGTACCGACGGCGAGCGTGTGGCCCAGGCGCAGCACGGAACTGTCGCGCTGCAGGTGTAAGACAAAATCATGAACTCTTTGCTGGACAGCGGCTTCATCGTCGCCGCTGAACTCAATGAGATTGATGCCCAAGGTCGGTCTGTCAGGATTTTCAGGGAAGTATTCAGCGACGCCGTGCCAGACGATGTCTTTCATCGCCAGCATTAGCACTTTGGAGTCAACGGTTTCAATCGACAATGGCTTGAGCAGCATCAGTGCCTTTGCGTCGCGCAAAGCCTCCATGAAGCCGGCGTAACGGACATTGATTAGAATCGAATACTTTGGGATTGGCAGGACGTTAAGTTTGGCCTCCACGATGAAGCCTAGAGAGCCTTCAGAACCGCACAGCACACTGTTGAGGTTGAAGTGATCCCCTTGCTCGCGAAGATGAGCAAGGTCATAGCCAGTTAGGCAGCGGTTTAATTTGGGAAACACTCGCTCAATCAGATCGGCCTGGTTGTCTGCAATGTCGAGCGCACAGCGGTATACCTCACCGACTCGATCGCGACGTGCTGCTTCTTGCTTCAGTGATCCTGTTTCCAATGGTGCGCTGTGAAGTAACTCACCGCCCAGTAACACGGTGGAAAGCTCCAGCACGTGGTCACGAGTTTTTCCGTAGGTACAGCTGCCCTGCCCACTGGCGTCGGTATTGATCATGCCGCCAATGGTTGCTCGGTTGGATGTGGACAATTCCGGTGCGAAGAACAGCCCGTAAGGTTTGAGCGCAGCATTCAATTGGTCTTTCACTACGCCACTTTGAACGCGCACCCAGTGCTCTTGCGCATTGATTTCAAGAATAGAATTCATGTGACGTGACAGGTCGACGACGATGCCATCGGTCAACGACTGTCCGTTGGTGCCGGTACCGCCACCGCGTGGCGTCAGGACTACGGATCTATGCTTCGGATCCGCCGCCAGGGCCGCGAGAATCTCTACATCTTGAGCGTCCAGAGGGAATACGGCTGCCTGAGGTAGTCGCTGATAAATAGAGTTGTCAGTTGCAAGCACTGTCCGCTGACCATAGCTTTGGGCGACGTCCCCTCGGAAGCCAGCGTTACCAAGCTGCGTTAGAAAATCGTCATGGTTCACGCCTTGTTTTTCGGACGGAAGCAAGCGTGCGATCATTATAAAACTCCAACCGGGATGCGGTGTTTTGACTGACTAACGTGTCGGAAGTAGGTGGGCAATGCCCTTGAGTCTGTTCGTACGATCAGGAGTCAAAGCCGTACAGGTTCACCGCGTTATCTCGAAGGATGAGTCGCCGGTCGCTTTCCTCGGGTGCCCATATCGCTAAGAGATCGAGGATCTGTGCATCGTCAGGTTTCTCAGATTTCATTGTTGGATGAGGCCAGTCGCTGCCCCACATGATCCTGTCGGATCTGAGTTTCACGAGTGCTGAAGCTACTTGCCCGAAATCGGAGTATTCAGGCGGGCCGATTTTCGAAGTGTTATAGGGGGCAGAAAGTTTCGTCCACACGCGACCTGTGGCCAGTAGTCTCGAAAGCGCTGCAAAGCCTTCGGAGGAAACTCCGCCGGGCTGAGCAAGTTGCCCCAAATGGTCGATCACCAAACGGCATGGCAGTTTCGATAACCTAGATTCCAGCGCCGGTAATTGTTCGCCGGGCGACACCAGTTGAATGTGCCAGCCAAGTTCGTTGACCCTAGAGGCGAGGCGTTCCATCTCGTCGATCTTGGTGCCACCGAAGCTCAGATTGAATCGAATTCCTCTTACCCCTGTTTGATTCAGCCTGTTCAGTTCCTCATCGGTTATCGTTGGCTCAATCACGGCCATGCCTCTTGCACTGCCGTTGCTCTGGATCAGCCCCTCAAGCATCAAACTGTTATCGAACCCATATGTTGAGGGCGTAACTATGATCATTCGTTCAAAGCCCAGGCGGCGCTGAAGGCGACGATAGTCCGTAAGAGTTGCCGTAGGTGGAGTTAATGTGGCACCAGCAACAGGTGGAACTCGATCATCATAAAGGTGGATGTGGCTGTCCACGCTTCCGGCCGGAACCTTTAGCCTGGGGATGTCATTGCCTTTAGACCAAGGCACATCTGCCCAAGCCGGCATTTGGCAATAAGCCGTTAGTGCTCCGGCAATTTGTATGAATCGACGTCGGTTAAACCGCATAAGAATTCATCGCTCGACTTTAGTAATGAGGCGCAGCTCTTCATAGGCTGTGATGTGCTGTTCGGCGTCAAAATGGCTAACAGTGCGAGACCATCGGTTTTCCGGACACGGATGTGTTAACGCGGTGGATAGTCGCAGTCGACGACTCAATGACATAAATGTCGGTGGTGCCGTCGCATGCAAAGGCTAGGTTTGTCGTGAGTAATCCAGCCGGTACTTTCACTCTTGCTTGGGGTTCGCCGATTGCGTTGAAGCCCCAAACCGAGCCAAGACCCGCATGTGCGATCCAGAGACCGCCCTCTGAATCCAGCGCCAGACCATCAGGGCCAACACCGCCAGACAGCTGGATGAAGTTGCCCACTTTTGCGGCGCCGTAGCCGGATAAAGGAACACGCCAAATGGCGTTCGCACGTGTCACCGCAAGGAGTAACGCGTCCTCGTCCAGGTTCATCACTAAGCCATTAGGGCTGGGGACGGCATCGAGAATGCAATCTATGCGCCCGCCATGCGTCATGCGGAACAAGCGGCCAGTTGGATCTTGCAATCCAGTCAAACCTTGATCGGTAAAGTAGAGGTCGCCGTTACGAGCGAAGAACAGGTCGTTCACGCCTTTAAAGCGCTCTACACCTGCGCGCTCGAGCAATGGCTTCACTTCTCCGGAGCCAGGTTCGTGAGTCATGATTCCGTGCTTGTAATCGGCGATAAAAACCAGCCCGTCCTCTCGGATTTTCAGCCCGTTCGGCCAGCCGTCGTATTCGACGGCAACCTTGAAGACACCCGCTTTATCGACATTGAGCAAGCGCCCGTTGACGATATCCACACACCAGAGCACGCCATTCCTATCAAAGGACGGGCCCTCCAGAAAGCTTTTGAATATATGCTTGCCCGGCTGCGCCAAACTCCAACTGGAGTTCCCGTCCCCCGTTTGAAGAGAAGAGGGGTAGGTGGCGAATACCTCAGTGAGAAGGAGTGGCGGCGACTCGTACATGGTCGGTCTCCTTTGCTTGGCCAATCGGTTTGCGCGTCAAAAACATTGAGACGATAGCGCCCAGAGCCAGGAGCACGCCGGCGATCACAAAACCATAGTGGTATTGATGGGTCATGGAGATCACATAGCCCGTGACGATAGGCGCAAAGATGCCAAATAAGTTACCGCCAGTGCTGATGACAGCGATGGCTGTTCCCGAGTCTTCCTTCGATGGGATCAGGTCGTTGATGAGCGACAGATTCGCGGCGACTGCGAGTTTCCAGGGAAGTCTGGATATGCTCCAGTCCAGACAGCTGCAGAGCTGCTTTTGAGGGCAAATGAAAAGGCCGGAACGATTCGTAGCGGAATTACTAACGACGACTTTTTTCTAGCCATCGCCGGAATATGGCAAATGGATGCCCAGACAGACTGGCGCCCCCGTCTCGCCAGATTGATGAATCTGGTAATGGATGGTCTATGCGCCGGCAGCCCCGAAAGCCTGAAACAAAGTAACGCCTGGCTGGCAGGTCATGATCTTCATAAGCCTTGAATTAACCTTCAAGCCCGTTCCCTAGGTGTGCACGCATTCATCTGACAGCGTGCACCTGCCTGTCCGTGCATTCTTCCGGTACCTGGTGGCGCCGGTCCATATTTAGTACCAGTAGCTTTTTTTAGCTGAGCGGCCACTTCGGAATAACCGTTATAACCACTAGGGTTAAAGCCAAGCGCACTGCTGGTCTAAGCTCATATCTCAACCCACGAGTGTTCATACATGACCGACAAGCACGCAATGGAATTGAAGCAGGCTCTCGTCGCTGTATTCGCAACAGCAGCGAGCTTGGGTATTGATATCGACGAGCTGTCAGAGCAGGCGGTGAGTGATCTAGACGAAGAGAGGGCGGGGTGGATCGATCAGTTCAAGCCAGGTGCGGTGCATGAGATTCGATACTGCCGCGACTTGGTGAAGGGTGATGTGGACTGCCCCTGATACGAGCCCGTATGGAGTGGTCTAGGCTAATGAATTAGCAGTTTTACTGCTCGCTTAATCTAGGGGCCAGCTAGTCGCCTCTGCTTGACTGGTGCGCAGCATCTTACCGCCCATTTACATTCACGCTGACCAGTCGTTTGCGTTGCTATTGACCACCTGTTTGCATTCGACTTGACCAGTGAGTTGCATGAGTCATGACCGCTCCGAGATTCAGAGCAAAGGCCGCTACGCTTGCAGGCGTCTACAGTTAGGATATGCGTAAATTCCCGCAGGAAAGTTCAGGTGCGGCGCATACCGTCCAACATCAAGGCCAGCATCCTCTTGGGGGTAGACACGCTGGTCTCGCCTCCCGTGCCGCTTCGAAGCGCGGTCAGCATGGCAACCAGCGAACCTATATCGATGATCGTGACCGCGGGCTTGCAGAGACCCGCCGCGATAGCTCGCTCCAGGAGCGGGCTCATAATCTCAGCGAAACGCCTGCGCGCCGCTATAAAGCCGATGTGGTTCGGATCGACGACGCCGCAGCAGGTGGCAAGCGCGAAGTGCTTCTCGATCTGACTTGCGTAGAATTCGAGCACTCGAAACATCGCATCATGATCAGTTTGTTGCGCTGCAAAGCACTCCAGGCTGTCCATGGATCGCTCCAGCAGTGCCTGAATCAGCGTGTCACGATTGGGAAAGTGACGGTAGAGGGTGCCCTGACCCACGCCGGCCAACTTGGCGATCAGGTTAAACGCGACGTCCACGCCATACACCGCCACGGCGGATTCCGCCGCCGCCAGCAACTCCGCACGATTTCGGACCGTATCTTTTCGCTCATTCTGCATGACATCAATATCGCATATTACCACTCCATCTGCATGAGATTAAAGTGGACACGAGTGTCCGTTTCAACAATAGTAATGTTTTGGCGCCTTTTGATCGGCGCATCACATGCAGCAGAGAATGAATGCAGCAGTCCCGTACGATCCTCTTCACTGGTGCGACAGGAGCCCAGGGCGGCGCCACAGCCGAGGCGTTCATAGGCAAAGGCTCAGCGTGCCGATGTCACATGTCTCGTCATTGGGTAGTGTTGATCAGACCATCCCTAATAGTACATCTGTACTATTGTGATCGCGCCGTAACGAAGGTACTTTGTTAAACGAATTTAAAGGCTAGGTGGGCCCTATTATGAGTCGTTATTCTGCTATCAGTGTCCTAAGCGCTGCGCTGCTTGGCTTTTCCGGATTTGCAAATGCTGATGCGAAATGGTGGTTGATCTTTGGGCGTGGTGAAGAACCGAACAGAGAGTTTTATTATGCTGACGCCGGTTCGGTAGTTGAAGTCCCGAAACAAAGCGGCATGAAAGAGTTTGCAAGGGCGTTGGATGTGCTGCAGGTCCACGAAATGGCAAATGGTCCAGAGTATGTCAAGTATAAATTTCAATATCAGTGTCAAAGCAAATTGGTCCGCGTTATTAGCGCAACTGCCCAGATGCGATCAGGAACTAAAGTGGATGCGCCTTTGCCGCCTAGCTGGATACCCCTTGCCGCTAATTGGACAGAACGCGGCTATCAATTTGTCTGCCATCCAGAAAGCGCCGAGAAGAACGGTATGTTTCCATTGCCTGGGCCGGATTTCAACGTTGCACAGTTGGCCGATGTCACTCGTAAACAAATCTGGAAGACGACCCCCGCCGATGCCATCGGCACTGCCCCCGCAGTCAAAGAGCGGCCGGCAAAAAGTGTGATTAGAGACATGCAGATGATGTTGGGCGTTCCTTCGCAATGACTTTTTTCTGTATGGGCAGCTACTCGATAACACTTATCGCTAAGGGGCTTATGTGAACAGGAACTGGATAATTCTCACCATTGCGCTGTGTACAGGCTGCGCGCAGATGGACAGCATTCCGGAGCTTTACTCACGCAGCCAGTGGAAAGGTCTACCTGCAGAAGACGCTGTGGAATTTTTTGGAAAACCTGACCGCCTTGTGCCTTCACAGGACGGCAATACCATTCAAATGCGATGGTTTCGCGACACGTCAGTAGTTCGCGAGGAAATAACAAACCGCACTTCTGAAATGCAAAATAACGTCATGGTACACACCAATTACATGGGCGATGTCCGCTACTCAAAAAGTTGCACAATTACTGTTACGGCCGATAAGCAGATGAAGATTGTTGATTTTGATGTAGAGTCTGGATCGCTCCTTTCGCAAGGATGCGTTCAAATTGATATGGGGCCACCATAGTATACTGTTCGCGAAATGGATTTTCATTTTTGGCTACACTTCAGATGTCATCCCAGCCTTGGAGAGCTACCGTGAGCGCTGCTAGGTGCTACAACATGACCCGGCGTATAAGTTTAATGTCAATGCTGTAGTTGTCTTTACGTTTTCTGACACGTTGCAATCCCATGAATATTGCCTATGTAAACCCGACAATGCCCTGGCAGGCAACTAGCATGGGCTGATAAAAAGGCAGCTTGACTTTATTTGGCTTGATTGCGTAGCGCTAGCATGTTGAGCGATATCTACACCCGATATCTTTTCTTATGCTGAATGAAAAATTTCCGCATAATCAAACTATTAGTTGTTTCACGAAGTTCACGAGCCTCCCGCAGAGAAAGTTCGGGCAAAGGGAACAGTAAGCCTCGTCCAACCCATTATAATTGAGGGTATTTATCTCGTATGGGCGGCAAGATTAGACCGCATTATGTACCGAGGCTCCGGCGTAGACGAGTCAACTGGGTCTACTGAGCGCCGACGACATCCATCGACGGCTACCAATGCATTGAATCACCTGCACGGACGAACTATGGATGCGCTTGGTCAGCGCACCTGCGTGTCGTACGCTGATGCGCGAGTGGATCGGGCGTGGTGCTAGCGAGCGTCGTGCGTCGGCAGCGATCGGTATGAGCGCCACTGCGCTGCGTTATTGCCCGCGCGAAGACCGCAACGTCGAAATGCGCGGACGCATCCTTGCGTTGGCGCATCCCCATCGCCGCTGTAGCGTAGCGATGATCTTTCTTAAATTGCGACAGGAAGGACTCCTCGTGAACTACAAACGGTTGGAGCGGTTGTACCGCGATCAGCAACTGCAGATTCGTCGTCGCAAACCGAAGTGGCATCGTCAGTGATCAACCACCCTTTCAACCGTTCATGACGTGCGCAAATAAGCGTTGGTGCAGCCAGCGCGGGGTGGCCCAGATAATGGCCGCGCCGATCTTGTTGCCCAACCCGGGGACAATGCTGATACGACCCTTGTGGAGGGCGCGGATGCCCGCACGGACTACCGGAGCTGGCTGCATCATCGCCAGCTTCAATCCGAGGGTGATCTTTTGCTGCGCAGCCTGAGCGAATCCTGTGTTGGACATACCGGGGCACAGCGAGGTCACGGTGACGCCATCGCGCTTGAATTCACGGTGCAGCGCATCTCCCAAGCGCAGGACGTATGCCTTGGATGCACCATAAACAGCCATGTCCTCCACACCCCAGAGCGCCAGCAGACTGGCAACCAGCATGATCCTGCCGTGACCGCGCTGGCGCATGTCGGCGCCGAACAGTCGGGTCATGACGGTGAGGCTGGCGATATCCAACTGCACCATATCCAGAGTGCTTTGAACCGAAGTGTCCAGGAAGGTGCCTTGTAGCCCGTGGCCGGCGTTGTTGATGAGGATTTCCACCCCAATGCCCCGCTCATGGATGCTGGAATGCAAGGCCGCTATGGCGGTTACATCTGACAGGTCTACTTGTTCGGTGATGATTTCCACTCCGTGCTCGTGGCGCTGCGTAGCCGCCAGGGCCTGAAGGCGGTCCAGCCGACGCGCGACCAGAATCAACGGGTGGCCTTTAGCTGCATATTGCCTAGCAAATTCTTCGCCGAAACCGCTTGAAGCGCCGGTGACAATTACCCAGTCTGTGTTGTTGCTTGGCATGGTGATAGCTCTGTGCGTGGTGGATGACGTGGCCTGGATCCTGGCTTTCAGGCAAAATTGGAGACCGATGGTCCTTAATCTAAAGACCATCGGTCTTTTATCAAGTGAGGTACAGGTCTTCCTATGAATTCGTTCACGCCATATGTCCGCGCACGCTCGGTTGAGCAAAAAGAGGAGCGCCGCCGCCACCTTCTAGCCACTGCTCGCGCGATGCTGGATGACAGCCCGGGCGCGCTTGATCTGGGAATCAATGAGCTGGCACGCCAGGCGCAGATGACAAAGTCCAACGTCTATCGCTACTTCGAAAGCAGCGAAGCTGTACTGATAGACGTGCTCGTAGAGGAATACGCCGGCTGGCAGGCCGAACTTGGAGTAGCGCTGGCACACGGCAAGGCCGCTGCAACTGTCGAGGACATCGCAGCGGTCTTTGCGCAGACGTTGTGCGCGCGTCCTTTGCTGTGCCGGCTGACAAGCATCATGCCGTCCATTTTGGAGCGCAAGTTGTCGTTCGAGCGCATGGTCGAATTCAAGCGCAACTTGTTGGCGTTGCGGCATCAGGCTGCGCAGGCCTTCCATGCGCGCTTGCCAGAGATATCGGTAGATGCGTTCGAGGAGGTGATCAAATACGCGCTACCGCTGATCATCGGGTTGTGGCCGCTCAGCAATCCGATCGATGTCGCGGCACAAGTGATTGCGCTTCCGGAATTGGAGGGGCTGCGCTACGACTTTCAGCATGATGTCGAGCGCGCCGTGCTGACCTTGATGCGTGGTGCCCGTTGCTGAGTGGCTTTTCTCAAACTCCAGCGATGGTCCTTTGGCGATTGGTAGTTACAGAGGCAGCACAGAAACTCGATCAAGCCGGTGCGAAGATATGCCGGTGTTGCTCGCTCCCCAGCAGCTTGGGTGTCAAACAATTTTTGCCAAGGGTCGTCGTGTCGATGCTTCCGTCCACTAATGGGTCGACGGTGTGCAGGTGGACCGAGAACTGGAGGCCACGCTGCCGCGCTAGGCGCTAGCTACTGGCCCATCGCCCCATTGTGTCTGAGGTGTTCGCCTCAACGGAAATCCGGATAGTCCCGGCGTACCCGCTCTTCCACCGCCATAGCGAGCGGATGCGGCGGGCACTCGGGCAGCTTGCTCAGGATGGCCCACGGCGTGTCGATCAGCAGATGGCCAGTATCGAAATGTGGCAGGCCGTCGCGCTGGCGCAGGGCCTGCACGGCAAGCAATTCGGCGGGGTAAACGCCATTGAAGCTTTCATCGAACTCATAGGTATTGCGCTCGGTACTGTCTTTGCTGCGGGTGATATGCCAGTCGGCCGCGGCCTGCATCGCGGTCTGGAACACCGCTGCGTCGGTGCTGCGCCACTGGTCGAGCACCGCCTGATACTCGGGGATCAGCGGATGCACCGGTTGGTAATGGGTGGGGATGCCGAAGGCCTGCGCGAACAGGAAAATCAGGAAGGCGTCGTTGGTGCCTTTGCCCCAACCCTCGCGACGCCACTCGTCCGGCTTCAGGGCCTGGTCCTTGTGCGCGACCTGGATCAGGAAGCGGGCGCCGGCCTCGGTGGCGTCCCATTGCGAGAGCATCGCGGTCGCTGCCACTTTCATGCTTGTCCCGAACGACAGCAACGGTTGCCGCTCGGTGGTCCAGGCCAGGGTTACGGCGGCTTCGAAACGAAATGCGATGGAGCGCATTGCCACTGCCCAGCGCAGCGGCTGGGCGAGTTCGTCCAGTCGGCCCTGGCCGCTGAGGGCGCAGGCTTGCATGGCGTAGGTGTGACCGGCTTGGCCTAAATCCAGCCAGACCTCGCCTTTCAGGATACCAGTTTGCGCCAGGCACCCTTCGATGCGTTCCAGATATTTCGTCGGCCTGCGATCCGTGGTGAGCGCCCACTCAATCCATCTGTCACAGGACTTGAATAGCTTCTTCAGCGAGGGATGCCATACTGGCAACTGTTTGTCGCTCTTGCCTGCCGCCATTAACTCATCCTCGGGCCGCGGTGAGCCAGGTTCTGTTGCTCTGTTTCCTGGGTCAGCGCTTGTTGCTGGTTGATCTGTTGGACTTGAGCGAAGCTCTCGGCCGCCGGGCGCTGCGCAGCTTGCTCGGCTTGGACGTGGACATGGAAATCCGGGCCTCTGTCGCCGTGTGGCGAACTGACCGCGAAGATGCGCGGCGTATCGGTGCTGCCGCCGATGCGCACCGAGTCCAGGGTCTTGCACAGCGGATCGGCCTTGTATTCCTTCAGCAGGCTCGCGGCAATATTGTGGCCTTCCGCAACGTTCCAACGGCCGTCGCCCTGCACCGTGCGCAGTATCGTGTCAAATGCGGCGTGGTCTGGGTGGTCGGCATCGCCAGGAGTCAGCATCGTCTGTTTCGGCGCTGCGGGCTTGACCCATGGATCTAACTTGCGTTCGATCTGCAAGTGCGGCGCGTCCGGGCTCCGGCTCAGATTGAGCCACACCCACGTGGCGTTGATGTGCTCGGCTTCCGGGCCGATTTCCCTGCTGATATCCTGAGCGATCGACTTCAGCCCAGGTATCGTGTTCTTCGGATCCCAGTGACCCTGGGCGTCAATCGCCCGCTCAAGCCGCTTGGCCGAGGTCTGGATCTCGAAGAACTCCAGATCACCGTCAGGGCTGCGGCCGACCAGATCGATGCCGTGACCGGAGCGGTTCTTGATCGCGACGATGTCGTTATATCCCTGCTTTACCAGGTCATGGGTTTGGATGGCTTCGCCGATGTCGCCGAGCTGGCGGGTGGTGAGCCAGGTCAGGTCCACGCCCTGCATACTTTGGTCTAGGGCCGTCGGGAAATCGATCCTGCCGTCAAAGACACCCGGCGTGCGCTTGAGGATGGCGGTCAGGTCGTGCGGTTCCAGTTGGCCGCTGCGCAGCAGGCATTCGACGTTGTCGGTGGCGCGCGCGGCGCGGACCAGATCGTCCAGTTGGCCATCCTGGCGGGCCTGGCCGACCAGCCCGCGCAGCATCTGCTGCGGCACTTCGCCGGCCTCACCAACACGCCGGGCGGCCTGGCCGACTTCCTCCAGCCCCTCGGCGTAGGCGCGAGCGCGGCCGGGCAAGCCCGCATGGCGCTCGGGCGCATGCTCAGCGCCGTCGTGGGCACGCGCATCGGCCAGGCCTTCGCGGGCCTCGGCGGCGGCGCGGGGGGCGATGTCCTCCATGATCTGCGCGGCCTTGCCGAGCTTGCTCACTTTGCTTGCCGGCACCAGGGTGGCCCGGATCTCCACTCCGGCCGCGCTGCCGATGTATTCGCGCTCGCGCCCATCGCGTTGCGCCTGAGCCAACCCCTGTTCCCAATGCTGCCACGCGTGCGTGGCGGCGCTGCGGACTTGGTCGATCGGCTTGTGCGGGTCGGCGGCGACCACGGCGGCATAGATGCGGACCATGCCGACCGCCACGTCGCGGTAGTCTACGCTCCCCAAGCCTTGGTGCTGCAGGATCAACCGTTGCGCTTCGTAGGCCATCGGATCGACCCGGCCCTCTGCATCGGTGGCAGACAGCAGTGCTACGATCTCGGTGGTGCTGGCCATGTGGCTGCCTCCGGGCATGTAAGTTGTGCGTTCTTCCCTGCGACCGTATTTTGAGCGCGGCGCAGCCGGTACTGCAAGTGTCGGCCAGACCCAGGGAAAGTGGCCGGAGTATACGTTCCCCGGCATGTTGCACTCTCTACCACAGGCATTACAGCCCCGATTTTGGCAGGATCGACGGGCCGGTCGATCACGACATGCGCGTCGATCAAGAAGGCCGCAGGTACGCCCTGCGGCCCGCTCGCTTCGAGCCAATGCCGAACGACCCCGCGGGCGTATCCGCTACTGTTAGTATCGGCATCAGACCGCATCTTGCGCAGGGCGGCCATTGATCGCCATCAGCCTGGATAGTGCATAGGATCGGAAGTCAATTTGTATACGAATTCCGACAGCTGCTGCGGGTCGCACATTACCTACCAAATTATTATTGCTTCGCAGCACCCGCTGCGCCTACCAAGAAACCGCTATGAAACGGATATTCGGAATAGCAGTCGCGTTGGCAATTGCTTCTGTCTTTGCGAAATCGGCCGCCACTGAGGAAAGACAAGAGATCCACAGAGCCATTACAGTTTTTCCGCCGATCCTGTATCAGCAAAGCGCAATGGATCGCGCAACAGTCGAAACGACAATGCTCTCGCAGGGCGGGCCCGACATGCACATTTTGGCACCGGCGGCGCCTCTCTCTTGGGTTATCGTCTACGCTTTCGGCTCTACCCAGCTCAGCGGTTGGGAGTACATGACGACGGTGGGTCGAGCATCAACCGGCAACCATGGAGAGACAAACCAGTGTATCT
This sequence comes from Pseudomonas caspiana, assembly GCF_040224095.2. Classification (NCBI taxonomy): domain Bacteria; kingdom Pseudomonadati; phylum Pseudomonadota; class Gammaproteobacteria; order Pseudomonadales; family Pseudomonadaceae; genus Pseudomonas; species Pseudomonas caspiana. The sequence continues at coordinate 3,112,363 of NZ_CP167995.1, forward strand.
CCCTCGGCCGTGGCACAGAAGGTTGTTGGCGGGTTGCTGATGCAGTGCTGATTGAGGCAGAGCGTGTCCTCTGCGGAGAAGAAGTCCTCAGCAGGGCTTGGGAAGCCACAGCTGACGCGCATCCGCATCAGGGGCAGCGCATGGGTAGGTGCAGTGACGCTGAAAGCGCCTAGGAGCGTGGGAGGAACGTTATGTGGCATGGCGGCAAGCTTGGCTAGAGTCAGAATCACCGGCTGAGACTAATGGAGACGCACGATGCTGCCGGGGATGTGTGATAGATCGGCCGTTAGTAAAATACTAAAATTAATTATTAACGGGCTGAACGGAAGGGGAAATTCAAAGCAATTTGACCTGAATAGGGACCTCCTTCTTAGCTGAGAACCCTGGACGAGCACCGCTTCTGGTCTGCACTTGCTGAGCGAAGCGAGTTGAGCTATGACAGTCTTTCGGGCGTTTCAAGAGTTGGCCCGACAGCGCATCGGTGCGATGCTTCCAGGCAATCAGGCAATGGCTTCCAAACTCAGAGAAGGGATAGGCATTGACGCGGCGTAAGCGCACCAATCAAGGAACGGAACCATCATGAACGTAACCCCCTATCCATCCCTTCGAAAGATAGCTGCTGAGTGTCAGGAGTGGATGGAGAACGCCCACGCGAAAGGCAAGGCTGAGCAGGCAGAGACGGCAATCCAGCAATTCTTGGACACACCCGGTGAGCTGCACCAAAAAGCGGCGATCCAGCTCAGCGATCTAGCACTTGTGCTCGATGTAACGTGCTGCGACGCCTTCTTCCGATCCGACATCGAAACCCTGTCGAAGTCCATCCAGCACGCAGTGCAACTCCGAGCGCTGTTCTTCCGGTGGATGGGGATGTATTCGGACATGCGCCAGGACCTTGGGAACTGGCCTAAAGAATTCTCAGACAGCATGAAGGCAATGGGGCCTTTAATGCTGTCTTGGTGGGACGACGCTTCGACCTGTGCTCAGCTTTACATCGAGATGGCTGAGAAGGATCAGCGCATCAACACGATGCCGCAAATGCGTCGAATTAAACGCGCAACATCCGACGCTTTTGCGGTAGAACTCTTCTCCACTGAATTTAACATCCCAACGAGCTTCGTCCCCCTCAGCCCACTTATTCCTGGGTATCGGGCGGTGCTTGAACACTGGAAGACCGATGATGAAGTGAAGTTTCAAGCGGTCATGCAGGTGGCTGCTGACTTCCACATCTCTCGAAGCAAAGAGAACACGGACAAGCAGCGTTTCGAGTTGATGCAACCATTGATCGCGTCTTTCCGGCTGAACTTCTCGCCGTCAAAGCGCTGCGCCGCAAGCACAATCTTCCGGATTTCGACGTCGATCACTTGTTGATCGATGAACCCTGGAAAGTCTTGCGCAACATCGACACCATTGAAGCGCACCCACTTGCTCAGGCCGTTGAAGAGCGACTGATCAGGGACTACCCGCAGTTTCGCTGATCCGTCCCACTCATGAATGAACGACTCTGACATGAACGATGCAACCCGCCAAACCCGAAGCGCTGACATTGCAGCGCTCGCCCAAGCAACTGACACCAGCGGCAACGTTGATCTGACTGCTTACCAAGCCTATCGACTGATCTATTCCCATTCGATAGACGGCCTGGATGCGAAAGGTGTGGTTAACGACATCATGCGTTCGCCTGCATATGCATCAGAGCAAGTGACACGACGCCTCACGTCACTAGAGAGCCCTAGCGATACCCGCAGCTCACGATACTTTTGCGACAATCACGAGCGAGTTCATCAAGCCGGAAACAATCTTCAGTTCCTCAGCGTGTACGGTGGTTCCTACCTCGTTGAGGGAAGTGATGCTATTCCTGTCCCTTTTGCCAGAGGTTTGCTTATATTGACGGCAAAATTTGCAATGGAGTGGCCCTATGCGGATGTCATCCGGCCGGTACCTGACACTTGCACTCGCCGTTACTTTGACTGGCAGCGCGTGTGCACGGACGCCGCCGACCGAACAAGAAGGGAGTTCAAACATGTCGAAAACTGTACATACGGGCCGTATCATCAATGGGCATACCTACTCTGATGCCCCTGTTGACGTAAAGCTGGGACCGAATACCTTCCGCATTCCTGCCAACTATCTGGATAGCCAGATCGCGCCTTGGCCAGGCGAAGGGGTGACGCTCATCATCGAGTGGCCGGATCTGACGCCGACCCCGCCAGGCGCGCGGGCGAACCCGCGCACGAATGATTTCCGCAAGGAAATCGCTGTGGCGATCGACTATGTGGACCGTATCCCTATCGATACATTGTTAGCGCGGTATTCCTCCAACGAAAAGCGCACTGAGGCAAGTTCGGTCGAACGGGGTAATCCCGTCGACAGACTAGATCTGCGCATTGCACAACCGGAGACTTTAGGGCTAACGCCATATGCCATCGACGAGGCAAAGATGGCGGCATATTCGAAAACGTACGAAGACCACTACGGGAAGCCACCTATCCGTAATCCTGCTTTTGAGGACGACTGGTATGTCGCGCGCGACTCCAGTGGCAGTCTCATCTCTTTTATCAAGTGCGATAGCAGAAAATTCCGCGGGGATGGCGTACGGCTGGAAGGCGATGAAGTGGTCCACGAGGAAGGAGCAGTTGCCGCAAGTTGCGTCCACTATTTCTCTGATATCGAGAACAAGCTTTCCATCAGCCTGAACTATAAACGCGCGTTTCTGAAAGACTGGAAGCGCATGGAAGACGATGTAAGGAGCGTTCTGGCTCGCACCAAGGCTGGGTGAACCGCGTATTACTGGGAGTAGGACATGAGTGGATTGACTGAGCGCAACCTCAAGATTCTTTCCAGCTACGCGAACGCAGGGAATCGGGAGCTTTACTGGAACTACCTCTCCCAACTGCCGGGTGCAGATGGTTAATGCTCTCCCACCTGCAGTTGAAAGGTTTGTCGAGCGAGCGTCACGTGTAGCGATATCCACGGAAAACAAGCGTTTCAGGTGAAAACTGGAGCGGGATTTTGATAGACCGTTTATGGCGTTGTCGTGCATCGCTGCTATCGGCAAAAAAGAGGCTACAGAGAGGGCACAGTCGGCCGCTGCCGAGCTTCTTGCTCCGGAATCTGGTGCGGAGGCTGCTGCTGCGCGCGCTCCGTTACCGACTCACTGCTTTGCAGTTTTCGCACCTTTTCGAAAGATTGCTCAACTGGCGTCTGTATCGCCTCCTGAGTCGGCATGTATGCGCGCAGGGTTGCAGGGTTGTCTGAAGCGCCCTGCAGAATGAAGATTTTTTCGCCGGGCGCTGCGGCATTGGTCTGCTTGCTCAGTGCGATTTCGTCAACGCTACTGAAGTTGTTTTGCTTGGCGAGCGCATACACGCTGGCGCTAATGCGGGCGCTGTCTGCAGCTTGCACGTGACCGGAATTTTTTAGTCCTTCGATCTTCTCGCGTATCTGCTGCATCAAAGCGTGATCAGGATGACCCTGGCGTATTGGATCGTTGGCCGGGGTGCGCTCTAGCTCCCGGTTCTGGGCTGGTTGCTCGCGGTAGCGCAGTTCCTCTATACGTTCCTCTGACAGCATACGGTTGCCAAGGCCCGGCTCGACCCTGCCAGGGAAACCCTCTACCGGTAAACTCATCAATTCGCCAAAGGTTCGGAAGGCGGAATTGCTATTAACGGTGTCACCAAAGACCTTGAAGCCATACTTGGGATAGTTCAGATTCAGTGCGTTGAGTTCTGGCATCGCTTTAACAGCAGTGTTCCAACGCGCAAGGATCTCATCCTTATCGCCGATGACGACGGTGCGTGATTGCTGGTTATCCTCAATGAAGGTACTTCGACTCACGTCGGTGCCAACTGAGGCTGCATAGGCACCATCGAGCGCAAGGTTCCAAGCACGAAGGGAATGCCTAGCCTCGTCAGTACCTATTGTAAGTGTTTCGCCGGTTTGTCGATCAGTGGCCAGGCCGTGTAGCTCAGCTAGAGCTTTACGCTGCTCATCGCGCAAAACCCAGAAATCGTGTCCAGCTACACCCACAACATTGAGTGATCTTGCTTCAATCGTACACTTGGGCATGCTCTGTTCAATCCATGAATGCTTTGCTACTTGCTAGAGACGCACGAGTCTAGCAAGCCCTTAAGGTTGTTCATCGCCTGTGCCACCCCTAGGTCAATAAAGTAGGGACCGCCACCTCTCAGCGTTATGTCCGCCTGGTTCGCCCCTTTCGCACGTTCGATACGCATGCGGAAACCGGTGCGGTTCTTATCGTCAAAGGTTCCGGATTCAAGCACTCCATTACTGATGTCCTTATGCGTGACCTCTCTCCAAGAACTATCGGTTGCAGAGAGTTGGCTGATGCTGAGTTCGGCGCAGTCAAACAGGCGTTGGTTCGGCAGGTCGTGAGGAATCATCAAGTGATCGGAAGCTGTTGGGATCTTCCCGGTTGCTAGGAACGCGTTGCATCCTCCTAATGAGGAGATCGCCAAGCTAATGATAGTGAAAACTTTCAGCCAATGTTTCATGTGGCCCTCCTGATAAGCGTCGAACGCGTCAGACTTCGACTATGCTGCGAGAGTGACGGAACACCAGTGTAAGTGGAACAGTAAGGCTTGTCGGTTTGACTACCCATTAGAGAAGCACTTGGGGCCTCGTCCTTAGACATGACTTTTGAAGCCCCATTCGCCTTGCTCGGCCTTCATACCCCCCTCAAAATTCAGACATGCATTCGGCAATCCTGTTTATGGGGACTCGCTTCTCAACGATTGGCGTCGCTGCTTCAGATACGGCCCGGCAAACCGCCTCAACCATCGCTTGCTGATTGTCCGAGGTGAGCGTTTCAATGGTCGACTTGCCTTCAACTTCCTCGCAAGGTCGCGTCAAGGCGTAGTAGATATCCCATGTATCAACGCCACGATGCAGACGCTTGAGTACCGCCTGCACCAAGCGGCGCTTGAACATGTTCAGTTGCCACACCGGTACCCGCTGCCCCTTGTTTCCCAACTGAATCGAAAGCAGGTTGCGGGCCTGGATCTCGTAAGTAATCCACCGACGCGATTTGCCCGCGAGCTTGGCATAGTCCGCGACGACCAGGTTGTCGGGCCCTTCAAAAATGTTCAGTACCTCCAATCGCTCTCGCTGGACCTCAGAGATCTTCGGTAGAGCGTATTCAGGCATTTGTACTGTAGAGAGCCGCTGAGTCCCGGCGCCGACTGTTGGCATCGTTTGCTCATTGGGTGCTACCAGCATGATGGGAGCGTGTTGGCCCAACGCCGGCAGCGGCGTGACCTTCTGACCGGCAATCGTGGGAACGCCCTGAAGGTGGATGGTGAGGTGCGTGCTGGCAATCTGAACCTGATTTTGCTCGAACAGATCCAGCCGATCAGCCCAGTCCTGCATCATTAGCCGACGCTGTGCAACGTACTCGGCATGGTTGTAGGTGGCGCTGATGCGATTGGGGTGAGCGTGTGAGAGTTGCGCGTCGACCCATATCTTTGGATAGCCCAATTCATTGAGTGCTGTTGAAGTCGTCGCCCGGATGCCATGACCAGTGAGACGACCGTCATAGCCCAGCCGCTCGATTGCGCGGTTGACCGTGTTTTCGCTTATGCGGGCACTGATCTGCTTTACGCCCGGAAAGAGATACGTTTGCGCGGGGTTAAACTGATCAAGCATGTGCCGCACGATCTCGATGGCCTGCACAGGCAGCGGCACGATGTAGGGCGGGATGTCAGTTACGCGCTTTCGCTTCTTCTTGGTCAGCATTTTGCGCTGCTTGAGCGACATCACCGGGATGATCCACAAACCTTGTTCCAGATCGAACTGGTCCGGTGTGGCCGGACGTAGTTCCCCTGTGCGTACACCCGTCAGCAGCAACAGGCGAATGGCCAATTGGGTCATCTGCATGCCTCGGTACTTGCGAAGTGTCTGCAGAAACAGGGGTAGCTCGGGCATACGCAGGAATGGGTTGTGCTAAACGGGCGGCAACGGCACAGCGACCACGTGTAGATCGATGGCGGGGTGCTCGACCATGCCCGGAATGACCACCATCGCGTAGTCGGCGAGTTGCTTGAGCCAGGTGCGGACCTTTTCGGCGACGGACAGTTACTCTCGTTTCTCGATGCGGCCGATCACCTCCAGTAGTACCGTACGGGTGATCTCGTAGATGGTGTAGCGTTTGAGGTAAGGGAGTACATCTTGTTTGAACACGCGGCGTATCTGTTCCAGCGAAGTCTGACGACCTTCTTCGAGGGTCAGTTGCCGGTGTTCCATCCACTTTTCGTAGACCGCCATGAAGGTGTTTTCGCCAGCCAACCGGATGGCCTGGCGTTTTTGCTTTCGGTCTGTGCGTGGGTTGATGCCCTTGGCGACGAGCGCCCGGGCCTGGTCACGAAATTCACGAGCCTCCCGCAGAGACAGTTCGGGATAGCTGCCAAGCGAAATCCGTGCACGTTGTCCGACCCAGGTGTAGCGGAAGTGCCATGCTTTGCCGCCAACAGTAGAGACGTGAAGAAATAGACCATCAAAGTCTGCGAGTGTGTAGGGCTTGTCGGTGGCTTTGGCTTGCCGGACGACCATATCTGTGAGCATGCGTACCAACTCCTGGTGTTGCGAGTTGGATGCGATGTTTGTTCTGTCGCTGACGGCAGCCTGCCTGCGCGCAATGCTGGAAAATCACATTCTCTGCCTAATTGCCTCGCAGCCGACAATCGCTCAGACCTCTTTCCCAATTGGAGTCGCAACAGGTAGTCCCCAGTTTGGCCCTGATTCCGTGCCCTCCAGCACCGCACTGGCTGAACCCGGTGGAGAATGGATAAAGATGTCGCGCGCAATTGCGGGCGCTGATGAGACAACGCAAGCGTGGGCTTCTACTAGCATGCCCTCAAAAAAGGTCTGAGCTGGATGCACTCGATCAATTTGAAACTGCGAGGTTTCATGGCTGCAAAGTGGAGTTCATCTTTCGAAATCAATGTGGAGCACTGGCAAGCGCCACATCGACTCAAGCCAAAACCGGGACGGCGGGAGCACCAAAGTTACAACAAGCAAGTCGAGCGCAATGAAGTTGTGAACTGAGTGGAGGGTCTCGCTTTTAGATTTACACGGACTGTACCAAGCCTTTATGCGTGAAGAATGATTCAAGGCCATTTGATATGCGCATTGGTGTCGCTTGGAGTGCCGACTCAGCCAGCAGACAAAGTAACGCGCGGCGCGACCGAAATTGAATCTGCGTCACGCCTTTTTTCAACACGTTTTGATGCAAGGGTGCGCTAATACTTTGGTGAATGCCACGGAGCTGAGGCACTGATGCAGACTGTGGATATTGAAATCAGGGGGGGGGCGGATAGTACACCTGTACTATCGAAAAAATCCAAAGCTACGGATATGATTTTTTTCACGATACGACCCATGTCAGTGATTCGAGCGAGTCAGAGTATGACGAGCTTAAACGATGAAAAGACTGAATATCAGATGGAGTTTTCCGGTTTGACAGCGTTCGTCAAAAGTATGTGTTCGACAAGGGCGGCAGTTCGCGCATTACCACCGATCACTTGGGTGTGCGCTTCTACGGCCAGGGCGGCGACAGCAGACCTGCGTTTCAGCCGCTTGCCCAACTGGACAACGACCAGGAACGGGCGTAGCGCCAATTGCAGCAACCTAGTGACCCATGTTTTGCAGCAGAGCCAGCAAATTTCGGCCTATGCCAAGCAGGGGCATCAGAAGACCCAGATGGATCAATTGAACCTGCAGATCCAGCAGTTTGCAAACGAGGGCCGCAATCTGACTTTTCTGCCGGGCAATGTGTTCGGTGCGTACCAGCAGTTAGAGACGACGGGGCAGGCCCCGCAGTCGGCGACAGCTGCGATCGCTGCCACGAAGGCCGGTAACCAGATCAACATGCTTGTCGGGCAGGAAATGATGAAGCTCAACGCACAAACGGCGGCGATTAACCAAGCCGTGCTTGAGGAACAGACCCGGCAGATGTCAGGCGATCACCTGACGCAGCGGAACATGGAGAACGCCTACAGCAGCGATAAAGCCTTCCAGAAATCCAGTCAGCTAGTTGCCAAACTCGTTGGAGAGTGGTCGTGAACGTCCCCCTTTTCGTCGCGCTAGGGCTTGTTGCTGTAAGCCTCGCAGGCTGCCCAGAGCAGCCGGATGTCGACAAGGCAAAGCAGGCGGTCGTAGCCGGAAAGACCTGCGAGGCCTCATTCACTTGTGAAGCGCCCACCCAGCTCCCCGAGACTGTCCCAGCTAAGTGCGGTTGCGCGTTACTGTTTGATGCCGAATGCAGCGATTTGATCGACCGCACCTACGGAAAGAGCGCAGCCAATAACTTGAAGACTCGGCTGAATATGGCGCAAGCCTATGGCGACGCGGCGCAGCGTGCATGCCCTGCACCAGGCGAACATGCATCCGCCAGCAAGCCGAAGCGGTCCGATGCTTTCGCACCGTCCACAGTGGAGCCGGCGAAGCCGCTTTCACAATGGTGGCCGGATGCGCAAACCAAGCCAGCCATTGCACCTAAGCAATAGGACGAACGGCGATGGACCCAACCAACACAGGCTTCCTCACTCATTTGTTGTTGAATGTTCAGAATGTGGTCTCCAACGGGTTTGGGATCATCACACACCGCGCTCTGGCGATTATAGGCACTCTCGCCTCAATCGCGTTTCCAGTAGTTGCGCGATTCTGGGCACAGTGCGGTGAAGATTTCACCGCACTTTTCTTCCGTAAGCTCCCGGGCATCGGCTTGTTTGCGTTTCTCGTGACGTCGTGGCCGACGTTAACCATAGGCACAGCCGAAGGCTTAGCCCAAACAGGTTCCCTTGCTGGCGGCGGCTCAGGCACTCCAATGTTCAATGACCCAAGTGAAATCCTGGACCAAGCATTAGTCGTCATTAAACCCATTGAGGACGAAATTGCGCGCATCCAAGATGGGCCGTGGTACCAAATGATTGTCGTGCTTGCAGTTATTACCCAATACACATCGTTGCGGGTGCACATCGCTTTCGAGCCAACACCTCAACAGCGTAAAGGACGCTAAGGGAAAAGATGTCAATGAAATGATAGGTAGCGTGCTATAGCTCAGATATTTAGTTCTTATTAATGTAATGCTGGAGAAGCGATAAAATGTTTAAGCCGATTGCGGTACTACTAACCCTAACATTGACCGGTTGCGCAGTAGTCAATCCTGTAGGTAACGTAGTGGACGGTGTACAAGGGCAACATATCGAAGATACTATCCCCCAAGTGACCAATATTATGGGTTCGTCGTTCAAGTATCCACTCATGATGTCAATCAATCACGACACTCTTAACGAATACCTCGCTACGTACACCAACGAAGATGCCAACGGCAACGCAGATTTCATCTGGCAAACGGACCGCAGTTTCTATGAGAACGTTCAAACTGGGAGTTATGTCGATACTTCGCAAGGTCGCCCTATTGTCGTGGAAACTTACCAGCCCAGACGCATTCCGTCCTCCTGCACGGTGACTTTAAAGGTCAATCGACAAGGCATAGTTCAAAGCTCCGATGTTTCTGGATGCAGATCTATAGTTCCAATGTCGCAGGTTCTTTTCGGTTGGTAGTGGGGCGGCTTGACTGCTGAGGATAAGAACTAAATTATCCCTCTCATCTTATAGGCGGCATCAGGGGGATAAATTACATATCTTGCTCGGTGTTTTTATTTCAATCATCGCATTTTTGCTGCATAAGAGTCTAACGCGGAAAATGCAAATCATGACAGATGGGCGCGATTAAAATCCTTGAAGGGGTGGTACGTGGAACTAGCTCTTGCTTTCAACGTTAGAGGAATCCTGAGGAGTGCATGTCTATACGGTGCAGGGATCATCATCGGAGTCGTCATCGTCCTGATGTGGGACTCGGTGCGATCGTCATCTTATCTGACAGATGGATTGCGGACTGCATGGAATGGCGCGCCTGCGGAATTCGAAAGTCGTCTGCACGCCCGTTTTCCATTGGGCATGCCTGCCGGTGACATGATTCGTGAACTCAACAAGGAAGGCTTCAAGCCCACGTGGTTTGAAGGCGCCGGTTATTACGGTGCTGTCCGGCGTGAGGGATGGATACCGTGCAGAGTAACTGCGCGGGTGCGTTGGCAGCTAGGGCCGGATGATAGGCTGGCTTACATTGACGGCAACTATCAGGGGCAGGGCTGTCTGTTATATGATTTTAACCGATAAGAGAAAAGCCCTTTTTTCAGAAATATCAAGTTATCGCATCCCGTATGCGCAGCGAGGCAGCGGCACCATTCAACAAACCGGCACGAATAAGGGGTACTGAATGCTCAACATCAAAGTAGTCACACTGGTGCTGTTGTTGGCCGGTTCCGCGGTCGTTGGCGGGGCCGGTACAGCGGTCTACATCAACAGCGCGTCGGCATCCGTTGATGCAATGGCGGTACTTAACTGCAAGCCTGAGTCTCAGCGGCCGCCTGAGACGTTCAAGCACGTTGATCCGGTCAATACTGGCCGCGACAAGGGGTACTAAGTCATGGAGCGGCGCGAGCAACCCGGACTTTGCATCTGATTTATTTTGAAGCTCAGCAGTAATGAGCGAAGTTCAGCAGGGCGCGCAGGTTTGGACATTATCGAGATATATGGGCTATCCACTGATTGTTGTGCGTGATGGAGGTCGTGGCCGGTTATCACGATTGCCAGTATACGTCGGCCTTGCAATTCTCGCAGGTGAGTAATTATGTCGCTAATTGTCGCAGTTCGATCCAAGTCGGTAACGACGATGTCGCAATCCACCCGTGTTTGGGGGATTACTGAAGCGGTCTGCACCTCGCAGCCCCATTTTCGCAACAGCATCGCGGTAGCTTGCAGAACGTTGTGGTTATCTTCGATCAGCAATACACGCAAACCACCGAGCAGGCGTTTGCTCCAGTCGATGTCAGGCGCTAGGGCTTCAATGTTTGCGGGCACGATGGGCAGATCACTGATGATCACGGATGTACCCCGGTCCGGGCGCGACTTGATGCTAAGCTGAAGTTTCAATAATCGAACAATACGGCTGACAATGCTCAACCCTAGGCCTACGCCCTCGATGTCTCGGTCGCGATTATCGCGAACACGATAAAATTCATTGCACAAGTGCGGCAGATGTTCCGCCGATATTCCGCGTCCGAGGTCATAAACTCCAATGCTCAGCTTGCCTTTATGCTGTCGGCAGCCGATCAAAACCGATTTGCCTGGTGCATATTTGAAGGCGTTTGAAAGCAGATTCTGCAACAGCGTGCGCAATAACGCGGCGTCACATCGAACGTGTTGACGGCACGGTCGCAGCCGGACTGCAACGCCTGCCCAGTTGGCCGCTTCACTGTTCTGAATGACCAGATTGCTCAGTAACGCGTCGACATCGATGTTTTCCAGATGCCCCTCTATGTCGCCCTGATTGAGGGTGTACATATCCAACAGCGAGCGGAAAAGTTGCTCAACGGCGCTCAACGCCCGTTCTATGTTGTCGACCAGTCGCCGCTCATTAATGTCCAGTTGCCCGTCGCGCAGGCAGGCGGTAAACAAACTGATGGAGTGAATTGGCTGACGCAGGTCATGACTGGCCTGTGCCAGAAAGCGTGACCTAGCTTCATTCAACGCTTGAGTTTCCTCCAGTGCCATATGCATGCGCGAGAGAAGGAAATAAACGAATATCGGCATCACCAGCATTGCGAGGATCATCATCACCGTAACGGTAGGGCGCTGCTGAAGGTAGGGTGTTAATTTAATCATCAGCGCAAGCGAGGCCATGGCGAATGCGGTGGCCAGCAACAGATAGGTGCGTCCGCAGCGCATGCCGTAGCATACGGCCATACTCAACATGACCGAATAGACTGGGAGCATCGCTTCGCCCCCGATGGTAATCGTGATAATCCCGACGATGCTGTCGACCACTAGGGCAAACATGTTGCGCGGAGTTGAAGCGCCGGGCTTTTGCAGGATGAGTATGATCAAACCCGTGTTAACAACACTGAAGGCGAAGCAATAAGCCAAGATTGCCCAAAGCCGCGTAGCCGTTATATCGTCCATTGCATAGGCGATGAGCGTGTAAAGCGCTGAGGTGGCAATCACCGCCATGCGCAATAGCGCATGAATTACCTCCAGGTCTTTACATCTGGTTAGTATCGTTATCATTGACATGGCAGTGCCTTATCCAGCTAACGGCTGGAAGAAAACGGTATCTTGCGTTTTCTCGTTAATAAAACCTTCAAAGACAGTCATGTTGACTGTGGCTAAGGCAGTAGCAACAGATCTTCATACTTTTAAGCGCGTTATTTATGAGCTGCGCAGGCGAATTTACCTAGTTATGGTATTCACCATCCTCAGATATTTTCTGATTCGCATATTTATGCTTGTAATTCCCGCTCCGAGGCAGTACGAGCTCTGCTGCTCTCTAGGAGGATGCAAGTGCGAAGGCGACGGTCGTTTGTGCAAGCTTTAATCACGCAGGTACGGCAAATCGTGTTGACGTTCATCATCATTCTAAATCCATAGAAATCACGCTTGAATGCATCATAGCATCGAAAATTAGAACGTTCCAATTTCTGAGCAGTGTTTTGGAGATTTGAGAATATTTTACCTACAAAGATTTTGCGTGCGGTTCAATCCCGATTTTGATGAGCAATCTGGCAAGCCGATGTCCGCCATTCCGTCTACGCGAAACCCGTTGGCGATAGGAGCGCTAGCAGGCGCCAGAGACCCTGGATCAGGAGAGAATCGTCAAGATTGAGTCCTATGCCTTGGCCAACGAGCGCGATGACGCCAGGGTGGTAAGGCGGTTTATTCGGTTTTAGATGGTTGTCCGCTTCGTACTATCTCGGATTACGATGTTGGCGGGAAATACAACATGCGTGCTTTCGTTAACCGCTAAGCCAGCTACTCCTTTGAGCAGAAGCTCAACTGCCTTATTCGCCATGTAGTAGAGAGGTGACTCCACGCTGGTTAATGTGGGAATACTAAACTCGTCAAATTGCATGTTGTCGAAGCCAGCTACGCACACATCGGCAGGCACCTGTAGGTTCAAATCGTATAATCCTTTTAGAGCCCCTAGTGCCATTCGATCGCTCGCAAAAATCATCGCATCAGGGCGCGATCCGCAGGAACAGAGCTCTTGCGCTACTTTCAGGCCACTGGCCATCGACCAGTCGCCTGCAAGATTCCACCGAGAGTCGATATCCAAATTGTATTTCCTCAGCCCGTCCTGATAACCCAAATAACGCTCGTCAATATCCTGGTTGGTATGTCCATTCCTATCGCCCGCAACAAAAGCAATTTTATAGCAGCCAACACTGTAGAGATGATCAACGAGTTGTGCAGTAGCGAGTCTATTTGACTGCGCAACATACATAAATTTTGGGTCCATTGTGCCGAACAAAACAATGGGTACATTATGGCGACTGAGCTCTGTCAGGACAGGATTTTCGGGCTGTTCAACCACTGCGATGATACCGACGATGCTGCCTGATTGGTAAAGCTCAAGTATTTCTTCAACTGCCGGCGCTTGATGTGCTGAAGGTTTGCGTTGAAGAAGTGAGTAACCTAGTTCATCCGCCGCCAGACCCAGGGACTGCATGACGCTGTTCCAGTAGGTATCCTGAATCTGTGGAGAACGATTGTCATAGGCGGCACGCTCTCCGAAAAAAATACATGCGACTGTTTTTTGTGGAACGTTTCTTAGCGAGCGAGCGGCCACACTGGGTACGAAATTTAATTCGCGGATCACGTTTTGAACTTTCATCAAGGTTTTCGTGGCGACTTTTTCAGGGTGGTTTATCACTAGCGATACGGTCTGAAAGCTTACCCCTGCGGCGTCCGCGACATCCTTTATGGTGATCCTTTTAACTTTACTTCGCATGCTATTCTCTAGGGTGGGCGATTCCATCGCAGGCTACAGCTGGATAACGCCAAGCCTAGCGTAATACTTGATTTTACCGGAGCATGCTTTGCGCGCAACTCCTCTCCTAGAGGTCGAACTACACACCAAAGTTGAACGCTCTCACAAGCCACGCTGGAAGGCTGAGTTCGTATGAAAACGTTAGCTACCAATCGGCAGCGTTTTTCGCCCTTGAGTCAGTTCTTGAGGACGTCGTTTTTTGAACTGCCCGGAAATTATCCACGAGTGCTCCCAAAAGCCAGTCTGGCGTCCGGCCTTTGGGGGCAGGAACCTGCATTACAGGCGTGTGCTTAGGGTGACGAAGGCGCTCCGTGGAGACCCTACTTTTAAGATCTGAAGATTGCCAGCTGGATCGGTAGCCGCGCTAGAGTCGGTGTTGATTGTGGAGATATAGCGGCGATCAAAAAGATTTACGAGATTGAGTGATAGCCTGGTGTCCTTCAAGTCCCCCAACTTACCGAAGTCGTACCCAACATTGGCGTTGGTGACCCAGTAGGCATCAACACTCGAGTCGTTTGTGTAGGTGTAATATCTTTTGTCCATGTAATTGGTTTGCAGACCAGCGCTCCACCGGTCTGACTGCCAGTCCAGGCTACTGGAAACCATCCATCGCGGGGCGTCGATTACGTCTTTACCTTTGACATCGACCACGTTGCCGTTGCTGCTGTAATTGTCTTCATACACGCTCCTGTTGTAAGTCATGGTGTTAGACCATCGCCATTGCGGATCGGGGGTCAGTGCCAGCGAAAGTTCTGCGCCTCTGCTGCTTACTCCGCCTACGTTGGCCACGCCGTTCTGGCAAATTAAAATCCCGGTGCAATTGGCAATAGCCAATAGCCGGTTATCGAAGCGTGTTCCATACAGTGCAGCGGACGCCGTATAAAGCGGAGTGCTGTGGCGCATGCCCAGCTCAACTGTTTTGGATTTTTCCGGCTTCAGATCCTTTAGGCCTTTAAGTGCGTCCAGCGTGGTTTGGCTAGTGAAGAGCGGGCTGGAAGTACCGCTGGGGAAGGCCGCCATGTTCTCTGCGTAGGAGGCAAAGACTTCGGTTTGCTCATCAATTTTGTAGGTGGCACCAATCTGTGGAAGGAAATTGTCACGCGCTTCTAGGGAACCGCTGGCGGAACTGCCCGAGCCTTTGACTGTTGATGTGGTAACGACGTGCTTTGCTCCGTATTCAAGCTTGAGACGGTTATCTAGCAGCGTCCAGGTGTCGCGAATGTAGAACTGACGGGTGAGGTCGTTGTAATCCTGTGCCTGGATTGTTGCTGCAAGAGGCAAGCCGCTGACATCGACAATCCCGCTCTGTGGCGCAGTGCCTGTTGTGTCAAATAGGTAACGATCCGCTGAGTTTTTGTTGGACTGGATCCACATGCCGGCCTGTAAAATATGATCTCCAACGTAGTAAGACAACGAACTCTGAACACCCGTCCGGTCAATGCCGTAAAAGGTACTTCGAATCGAATTGCTCGGAACTGTAGTGGCGCCGCTGGTGTAAACAAACGGATAGTAGGAGTTGCCAGCACCTGAGTCATGATGGTGATAAACGGTCGCGTCAAGCAGAAGCGCATCATTGAGCGTGAACGAGCCGCTGAGTATGTCGAGTTCGTCGTTACGTACATTACTCGAGTTGTAAACAGCATCGCTTACACTGTTTACGCCGCCGCTAAAAATGCCGTTTGCGGCGTTGACTGCTCGTTGCCAATCAGGTGCGTAGTTGGTCCATTTGTATCCGAGTCGATCAATCTGGCTACGTGAAAGTGAAGGAATCGTTGACTCTTTGGACTCCGATTGACTGTGAAAGAAACTCAAGTGGTGTTCGCCGAAATCATAAGTGATCTTGGCATTCAATGCGTGCGAGCGCTGCGGGCTGTCACCTTTCCAGGCATCCGCGTCGTAGTTCTCCCCAGCAACGTAAGCGGCCAGGCCGTTGTACTGCCCGGTATCAGCACGTAAAAAAGTACGCGTGGTGTCGAAGCTGCCTAAGGTTTGCGATAAACGAAGACCGTGCGTCTGATCTGGGTTGGCACTTGAGAATCTAAGTGTTCCGCCTAAATCGCTGTTTGAGGCTGTGCCTAACGCACCAGTGCCCTGAGCTACCTCAGTGCTGGCGATGTTTTCGGGAATAATTGCCCTGTTGATTGTCAATCCATTGGAGTTACCAAAGCTCATATCACCCAAGGTAACGCCATCCAATGTATAGCCTAAATGATGCATATCGAACCCACGCAGGCTAATACGTTGACTACCCAACTCTCGACCAAGAGGATCGCTGGATTGGAAGTTAACCCCCGGCAGACGCTGCAGCACTTTCATAGGATTGCTGCCCGCGGAATAGGCCTTGGTATCTTGCTCGGTGACGCGGTGAACTTGGCGTGTTTCGCCCTCGCCTATGACTGAGACAGTGCCCAGCGTGGTGGCCGCGGCGCTTGGCTCTTGCACGGGTTCTGCTTCGGCGCAAAGTACATGGCCGGAGTAAACAACAGGAAGGGTCAAGGTGATTTTCAGGCAAGCGGCGGGGAGCCGTTGCCAATTCAGCATCGGTTTGGAATTCATGTAACTCGTGTCCTTTCAGGCCGCAGGGAACTATGAGAATGCAGGCGTGGATAGTGGGTTCAGGGCGTTTCTGTTATCACTGATAACTGGGTAATGCCGGCATTGCGGACTTCAGCTAGCACTTGTGCGACTTTCCCATATTCAGCGCTGCGGTCCGCACGCAATGTGATTGCGGTGTCAGGTTCCTGTTGATGCAGTGTCTGCAATGCTGCGGGTAGTTGGTCTATAGACAGGATATTTTTATCCAAGAACACTTGGCCTGTCGCGTCCACGCTGACGGCAACAGAATGTTGTTGTGTCGCCTCACCGGTTGCTGCAGTTTCGGGCAGGTTCAGGGCGATAGAATTGGTCAGCAAGGGAGCGGTAACGATAAACGTCACTAGCAAGACCAGCATTACGTCAACCAGAGGGGTAATGTTAATCTCACTAATTACGTCGTCAGTTTGATTGCTTGAAAATGCCATTTCACATTACCCCGCTAAGTACGCTTTTTTCTTTGCCGCGGTGTATCGATGTCGGACGTTGCAATTGGAATGCATGGACCTGCGATAGGTTGAGAAACTCGACTGCAAATTTATCCAGGTCAGCAACAAGCGTTTTCACCCGCCGCATGAAGAAGTTATATGCAAGTACTGCGGGGACTGCTACCGCGATACCGACGCCGGTGGCAATCAGTGCTTCACCGATGGGGCCGGCGACAACCGCTATACTCGCGGACTTAGCTGTGCTGATAGCGCTCAGCGCATGAATGATGCCGAACACTGTGCCGAATAAACCGATAAAAGGTGCTGTGCTGCCAATGCTCGCTAACCAGCCAAGGCCATTTTCCATGGCACGTCTTTCGTCAACGATCAACTGGTGCAAATTACGCTCTAGCAAGTCTTGGCGACTCCAGGGATGGCCCAGTTCGGTTATGCCTTGTCGAGATGTCAACACCTGAGCGCCGGTTGCTCCTAAACGCGATGCGGCACTGCCGTTATGCTCCACAGTCAGCGCGGCTTCGAGGTTTTCTGCGGCTCTGAAAGCATGTATGTAGTCACGACTTTTTCGGCTTTGTTTCCACTGGTTAAGGCCTTTGAGTAAAAGCAGCGCCCAGGTAACGACGGAAAAGAACAACAGGATGCCGAGAGATAGCTGAGTGATAAGGGTTGCGTAGGCGTTATTCATAAGTAACCTCAGTTTGAGAGTTTGAAGGCGAGAGGAACATTTACCCAGCCATCCGTGGCGACTTCTCCGCGCTTGGCGGGCATGAATGTCCATTGGTTAACTGCTTTGATAGCCGCTTGGTCCAGACTGTCGAACCCACTCGACGTGAACACCTGAACCTGCTCAGGACGACCGTCAGCCCGGACATGCACTCTCAGCACTACCACGCCTTGCTGCCGCAAGCGCGCAGCGATGGGGGGATACGTCGGTGGCGGATTATTCAGGTAACCCGCGCGTCCGTATGGTCCCACCAGTGGTTGTTCAGGCGCAGGCGCAGAGGAGGGAGCCGACTGTCGAGGCGCTTCCGCGGTTGTTTTGCCTGGCTGTTCTGCGGGCAGGCTTGGTGAAGGGGTTTTGCTCGCCGTGACGATCTTTTTGGGGGCCTGCGTTGGCGTAGTTTTTGGCTTCGTTTTTGGAGGTGCAGGTGTCTCGGCTGGCTTTGGAGTTTTGGGAGGTGGGGTAACTGCCTCAGGTTCTGATGGGGCTGATGTGCTCATTGGTGGCGCAACGGGGGGCGCTACTAATTGCATTACCACAGGCAGCGGTGGTGGAGTGGTTTCGATGTCTGCGGGGCTTTGCATCAAGAGCCAACCCACTAGACCATGGGTACCCATGGCCATAAACAAACACAAAAGAATCATACTGCCATGGTGATCAGGAGGGCGGGGCGTTGATAGTTTTATTGATGTATCAGCCGCCCTCACAACGCCAGCTACAGGCATTAGGGGTTCTTGATAGTAATCCGGACTGGGCCGTCGACATGGACTAAACGATGACATATGCATGCTCGCTATAGCTACGTTGGTATAAAAGCTCAAAGCGTTTCAGGGCGCTGGCCGATGGCGAATTTGTCATCAAAAGCCAGCATGTCGTTGAAGGTGCAGAAACGAGGACCATCCAACTCCAGAACACCTAGGGCTTTCTGCAGATACGCCCTGCAACGTTTCTGAACTAGCTCGTAGTCTCGGATTTGTTGAGCACTCATCCACTGCACCAGATAGCCCAGCGTGATGTGAAATCCGTAGTCATCGTGTTCAGGGGAGCGAATACCCAGGCATTGGGCTAGACGATCTCGCAAATCACGAAGCTTTTGACTCTCCTGCAAGTTGGCAGGAACCAATCGCACTGTTGCGCCGCTGTCCTTGTAAACGTTGAAATCATCGATTTGCATCCGAATCTGGAAGTTTTTGTCGATAAAGAAATCTTTCAGGCGCGCAATGAAGTGTTGTGTGCATGCCTGTATTGATGCATCTGGTGGCACGTCACTGGGCCAAAACGGCGCCTTACGTTTTTCGTCAATTACCCCTTCAAAGACAGTCATGTGGTAGCTGGACGGTGGCAATAGGCTAAGGCAGTGGCTGAAGTCATAAGTCGCAATTGTATTTCTGACTACCGTAAGTGCTTCATTTATTGGGGTGCGCAGGGGGATCTGGCTAATTATGGTATTCCCGGCAAACGGGCGAGCTTTTCCATTCTCAAGGAATTTTCGATCGACATCGTACGGCTTGTCATTCGCTGCTCGAGGCAGCGTTAACTTTGTTGATGCAGAGGACGAGGCAAATGCGACACCGGCGGTCATCGCGCAGGCTTGAAACATGAAGGCACGGCGAAGCGTGTTGACGTTCGTCATTAGATTAATTCCATTAATACTTGGCTGCTGGAGCTTGAAAGCACTATTTTGTCGCAAATTAGAACGTTCTAATTTTGAGGTAACGTAGCGTGTTTTTGTGACGAATCAATTACACCTGCGAATATTTTGAGTGAGTCTGTCGACTCCACGCTGACTCAATAACGTTCTGGGAGTAAAGTCCTATGCGCACAGGACAGCACTAGGAACATGTCGTGCGAGCATGAATTGAAGTGGTAAACGCCTACCCTGGATTTGATGACTTCCAGAGCGATTTCGCCTGATGGTTACGCAGTTACGCATGCATCGACTTTTGCGAGGTGCAACATTTTTACCGTGCCGCAGCGTCTAGCAGAAAGAAGAAAGTAACGGTCTTAGCCGGGAAAGAAGGTGCATGAGTCCGACGGTACGGGAACAAGAGACAATGGCTGCCGCCGGCCACTCGCCAAATCGAAAAGCAGTGGTGTCTCTAAAATGGTGATTCGCACCCAATCACCTTGAGCAAGGTTGGTTCGACCAGGATGGCTGACCACACAGGGCTGTCCTGCCAAATCACAATACAGCAGGGTATGACTGCCGAGGTTCTCTGAGGACTCGACACGAGCCATTAGCCCATGCGTTGTCACAGACATAGCTTGTGCGCGTAAACCGAGTACGTAGTGGCTGGCTTCATCAATGGTGCCGTTTAGGTTGTATGGGAGTCGTTGGCCGTCGGTTAGATAGAGACCATTGCTTGGATCTCGGCGCACTGGCAACAGGTTCATCGACGGGGTGCCAATAAAGCTCGCTACGAAAGTACTGTTGGGATAGTCATAGATTTCGCAAGGTGCACCGACCTGTTCCACTCGACCCTGGTTGAGAACGATAACCCTGTCGGCAAGGCTCATGGCTTCTGTCTGATCGTGGGTCACATAGAGAATAGTCGCTCCAATCTCTTTGTGCAGTCGTCGGATCTCCTGCCGTAACTCATGGCGCAATGCATTATCAAGATTGCTCAGAGGTTCGTCGAACAACAAAATTGCCGGCTTGCGCACCAAAGCGCGACCGATTGCTACACGTTGGCGTTGCCCCCCGGAAAGTTGTGCTGGCTTTCGCTCCAGCAGTGTATCGATGCCGAGCGACTTCGCGCATTCAAGCACACGTTGGTCGCGCTCGGATCGGTCAACACCAGCTAGCTTAAGCGCATACCCAATGTTTTCCCTAACGCTCATATGTGGGTAAAGTGCATAGTTCTGAAAAACCATGGCGCACCCTCTCGCTTCAGGAGGCTTGCGAGTCACATCTTCATCATTAATCAGGACCTGCCCTTGACTGCTTTCGTCCAAGCCCGCGATTAAACGCAGCAGTGTTGATTTTCCGCAGCCTGAGGGACCAAGAACTACGCTTAATTCGCCGGCGTTAAAAGTCAGATCAATATTGTCAAGAATCAACCGATTATTATAAGTTTTACAGAAGCGCTTTAGCATTATGCTTGGAGCACGAGCCCAGTGTCTGTAAGGCTTCATTTTTCCACTCCAACAATTCCTTTAATGAACCAGCGCTGCATTAATGCAACTATCAAAATAGGTGGCAAAAGACTGATCACAGCTGCCGCCAGTAATAGATTCCATTCGGGAGTCTGAGTTGTATCGGTCGGCATAAAACGGGCTACCCCTAGTACTAGCGTACGTATTTCTTCTCGATTGGTTGCAACTAGAGGCCATAGGTAATCCTTCCAGGCACCGATAAATACAATCGTCCCTAGCGCAGCAAAGTTGGTTTTTGACAGTGGCAAGAGAATGTCGATGAAGAAACGCCAAGGACCGGCGCCATCCATTCTTGCGGCCTCGGCCAGTTCGGGCGGCAGTGTTGTGTAGAACTGTCGGAACAAAAATGTCCCCGTGGCGCAGGCAATCAGCGGTAAGGCCAGCCCTGAGTAGCTGTCTAATATGTTCATGTTCGGTACTAAAAAGCTCGTGATGCCAATTGCCTGCATAAAAGTTAGCAGCGGTCCCAGCAGATTACTGGCCACGGCATAGGTCGGAATAATGCGCACCTCGAGTGGTAGCAATAGTGAGCCGAGGACTATGAAAAAAATAATAGATGTATAACGGCTTCGGAAATAGACCACCGCAAATGCGGTGAGCGCCGATAACGCAAGCTTCCCCAGTGTTACCAGCGTCGCGACCAGCAGGCTGTTGCCCAGCAAGCGAATTAGGTCTATACGCTGACTCACTTGTGCCACGTTTGCGACGAACTGGTCGCCGGGCAAACCGGCGAGCCCTTGCGCCAACAGTTGTGTATTAGTCACACTTGCGGAGCAGACCGCGACGTATAGCGGGCCTAGTGCGAACGCCAAACCTAGCAATAAACTCACGTAGGCTAGAAAGTTTGATAACCGTTTGCGTTCTATCATGGCTGGTTTTCTATACGCTTGCGTTTCGCCAAGACTCTGAACTGAATAAAACTTAATATAATAACCCCCATTAGCATCAGTACAGACAGGGTGGAGGAGCCCGCAAGATCGAGTCCAATGAATCCATCACTGTAAATCTTGTAAGCGATGATATTCGTCGCGTCGCCTGGCCCGCCGTGTGTCAGGGTATCTACCAGTCCAAAACTGTTTGAAAGACTTTCAAGCAGGTCAATGACAAAAACCAGAAGCAAGTACGGCGTGATCATGGGCAACTGTATATCGCGCAGGCGCTGCCAAGCGTTTGCTCCGTCTAATTTCGCAGCTGCGAGATAGTCGTCGGGTACCGATTGTAAGCTGGCACTTAATATGACGAAGTTAAGTGGCATGAGGCACCAAGAATAAGCCACGATCAGCAGCACCATGCTTTGGTTCGGATTAGCATGAGGTGCCCATAGTTCAGGTACCACCTCGTTCAGCCATGCCAATAGACCAATCACCGGATTAGCCAGCAAATTGAAAATAATACCTGCTACAGCCCCCGAGACTGCGTACGGCCATACCAGAAGGTTACGCCATAGCCTTCTGCCTCGCACGTTGAGCTCCAGACTTGCTGCTAGGATCAGCGCCATGACTATTGACAGGGAGACGCTTGACAGACTGAAGATCAGCGTGGATTGCAGAGAGTCAAGCACACCGGGGTCAGTAAGTATTCGTCGATAATTGTCCAAGCCTACGTAAGTTTCGCGGCCGCCGAACGGCTGTACTCTGTTTAGGGACCACCACAAGGCTTGAATCGCCGGCCAGTAAAAGAAGATCGCCAACGCAAGCAACTGCGGCAATGCATACAACAATGGCTGAAACTTCTGTGGGAAAACCGCGTTGGCGTTCATATGAGAAGTCCGGTCCAGTAACGTCGGTAGTTAATAGCGAGGGAATTCACCGTAGGTTTCCTCAAATAGAGCGAGTAGTGAATTTCCGCGTGTCACCGTGTTCTGCAGGGCCTCATCGGTAGTCTGGCGCCCAGTAAGTGCGTTTTGCATTTGCTGTTGCCAGATCAAGCGCAGACGCGTCATAAATCCGCTACGTAATGCAGGTGAAACCTGACCGTGACCATCCATCAGCGAAGCGAGTCCCATCGACACTGGGGTAGGCTCATACAAAGTGCGAAGCATCTGATTGGTAGCGTCCGATGTGACGGGGAGGTACCCTGTTTGCTGGCTGAAATATAATTGATTCTCTGGTCGAAGCAGGAAAGCCAGAAATGCGGCCACGACTGCGTAGTCTTTATTATTGTGCCCTCGCAAAACCCACAGAGCAGTGCCGCCGGGCACGCTGGCATGTCGTTGGGTGCCCGCATATACAGGAAGTACGGTGAACTCCATATCCGTCATGTCTGCTTCCCTTATGGTTCTCCATGCAGCTGTAGAGTCCAATAGCATTGCGCATTCGCCACTCGCAAACGCCTGGGTTTGAAGGCCCGTGCGGGTTGCCGCCTGATCTTTTACCCATCGGAATTTAGTCCAGCGGGCGAGATCACTCATGAGCTGTGGGTGGCTGCCTTTATTGAAAAGGTAGCGTGCATTCAAGCCTGCGGTTCCGTTGACCTGACTGGCTACCAGCGAACCTTGAGCAGCACTAGCCTGCTCAAGCCATATCCAGGGTGTGAAATCCGTGACAAAGGGGCATTTAATGCCTTTTTCCTTCAATGACTTCAACGCTGCTTCGAAGGCCTCCCAAGTATTTGGCGGCTCATCAACCCCTGCGAACGCCAACATATTTCGGTGGCTGTACATGATAGCGGTGGATGCTGCGAATGGTTGCGCCGCGATAAGACCGTTGGAGTTGGAATAGTAACGGCGCAACGCAGGGACGAATGTACCTGCGGCGTACTGCTTACCATATGCGGCCATAAGGGTTTCTACATCCCACGTTGCTCCTCCCAGCAGCATATCTGCTGTAGCAGCGTCGTAGATTTCTGCCAGCGCGGGACTTTGTCCGGCACGGTAGGCAGCTACAGTCTTCTGTAATACCTGCTCGTAGCTACCCTGATGAATACAAGTGATCCCTGAATCGTCGTTGCGCGATTCGTTGAAACGGTTGCAGAGCTCTGAAATCACACGAGCGCTGGCGTCACTGTGCCCGTACCAGAACTCGACCGCTTTTGGCGATGCTTGGCAGACGAAGATATTTACTAGAAATGGGGCGGACAGTATGAAGGCGCGAATCATGGATGCACTCAGCTGCGCTTTAGCTTTTATTGAATAAAGACTCAATAATATGTATTAAATGTGACCGTTTTGCTTCTGGAAGAAGGAAAGGATAGGAATAATTGAACCATGGATGCAGGTTTCCGATACGCGTTGCTTCTGAACGCCAAGGCAGTCCCAAAATGCGACAGTGCCCCATTGACTCCAGAGTGTAGTTTGAGTGCGCCTCCGACAGTATTGACATGACAACCACCACGCCGTTCGAGTGCAACTATTGTGCGGCTACGCTTGCGGATTCACCAGTCAGTGAGTCGATTGGCGCTTCACAGCTGACGCCGACCAGACATCCCGCCGAGTCGACAGACTCACTTTGAAAGCTGCGTGTGCATACGTAGTAGGCGTACTGGCGGGTGCTGGCGACTCGGATATCTGGACGGGGTGGCTGGGGGGATATCAACGACATACCTGGTACTTTTCCCACGCAATTGCTTGAGCACCGATTGGTTAGTTGCAGCCCAGCTGTTGGGAGCTATAGCAATGCGTGGACGATTTCAAGGTGGGTCTGCCGGTATTGCCAGCGGTTGCGGTGCAGTTATTGAGCATACGGACCCGCCGGAACTTCCGGTGTTGTGTTGCAAGGCTTAGGCGGCGTCAGTATTCAACTCGCTGGCAAGGCTACAGCGTTGTACGCAAGCATTTCGAAACGTAACCACTTAACGCGTCGTAGCGATATCCTCGCGTCATCTTCGTCCCTAAGGAATGGCTTTTATCAACTGTTCCAGTTGTTCGATACGTAGCTGAGTGGCGTTTACCCTGCAGTCTGCAGTCAGGGCATCTTGTTCATTGCGAGACATGCCCTGCACCAATGGCTCGGCCTGACAATAGGCATCTCGATAGGTGCGCCAGGCCTTAGATGCAGCATTGAAGTTCTTTTCCAGATCATCCAGATAAGCAGGATCGTCTACTGCATAGCTGGCGTAACGAACATGGGCCTTGTTGAGGATTTCCCTTTCGATTCCTGTCAATTTTTCGTCGATAGAACGAGTTTCACGTAATGAGATGCACAATGCACCCAACAGCTTGCAATCAGCTTCTGGCAGGGCTAACAGGCAGGCTTGTCGATCTTCGGTTGCAGCAAGGCGGGAGCAGTCCGAGCTGGCTTTTGTAAATGAAGCGCTTAGCTGGCCTGAAGCGACAGCGTGCGTAGATGAACAGGCTACCAGTGACAGCAATGCAGATGTGGCTATCCATCGCGCGGACTTTCCCAGTGTGAACTCGACTCTATCCATTTTTTTTCTGGAGGCGTTCATATGCATTCTCAAAGGGAAATCGCTTGGCACCCCATTTTTCGAACATTTACCGGTAAGGGGAGGGGGAGGGGCTTCACCTCTCGACAAGCCAAAATCCGGCCCAAATTGGGGCCTGCCAGGTGCAACTCCGCTGGGGGGGAGTGGTTTGGGCAAACGCCGGAAGTGAGGGTGTGAGTAAGCGCATTGAGAACACCCAGGAAGGAAGCATTAAAGTTTCCCATTCGATGAACCCTTTAAATCAGGTGTCTTGACATTAACCGTAGTCCACTCGCCAATGATTTTCGATAGCACACGTGTGCTATTGCGTTGCGGCATCCGCTGCGTAAGCTCTATTTATAAAATCGACGTGATAAAGCGCTCGACAGTATTCGATGAAAACACGCACCTTTATACGCATCAACATTCCTGTCGTGCGAACAAGGGGAGATTGATTATGTCAGGCAGCTCATCCGGTCCAGCCCTCAACCGAACCGCCTGCATTGCAGCGCTCAGGTCCCAGTCTTAGCCTTGACGCCGGCCTATCAGCCAGTGGATGCCGTTGAAGCGCTGGGTGACTTATCAGCCGAGGACCTTACATTCAGATCCCCGAAAATGCGCGAATTCATGCGCCAGTGGTTTGATGTTGTGGCGCTTGATGAGACGCCCTGTGCCCCTGCCGATATAAAGCTGGCGCCGATCAACATCGTTTGTGAATTCAGGCCAGACTATCAATTTGGTTATGTTCGACTTCCGGCCATCATGGTTGGCATTGTTGGCAAGTCGGTAGAAGACGCCCGTATCGCCAGTGTGGTAAGTGATCGAACCCTCCCGTTTTTATCAATGGACCTGCCGGACTCCGTATCTAGGTGCGTATATTTGCATGCCATACAGCGCAAGCCGCAGTGAACATGACCAGATGTTCTCGCTATGGGATAACTGGCTTCCCCGCACCGAGGCGCAGATGCTGGCCTGGCACCAGATAGATTCAGAGCAGAGGTACATTCAAAGTGTCTTCGCGTCAGGCAAAACCGTCCCCGCCGAGGTGATGAACTTGCGGTCCTGGAAGCAGTGGCAGGACACGGCGACCATTACCATTCGGATCGAGCGTCTGGTACTGATCGGCCAAGCCTGCCAAGTCCTCAATCGGGACGATGGAAGCACTATCATCCGCAACGCTTACTACGAGCTCGAAGGCGCACGTTTCCGGTTGGCTGAAGAATATAGAGTCCGCGCCAAGGACTGGCTCAGAGCGTTGCGTATCGGCGCGACGCAGTCGGCAAACCTTTCAGACATGACCGATGACGCACCCTGTAAACAGTTCTCAGTGCCATACGGGATGCTATCAAAGCTCATGACCTGGACTGATCGACCCCAGGAAATTACTCCGGGGGTAGTGGCGGGCCCAAGACTTAAGTTTTGACGGATTGCACGACCGCGCTTGTATGACGCTGCATTGAAGTAAGTGCGTGAGAGACGGCCAGCAAGATCGCTCCTGTCAGATAAATAATATAGCTACCTGATTTGGAATCCTTTTAGTGGAGCGACCGGGGGGGGGGCGATCCACATTGCGTAAGTTTATGCGATACATTCGTCGATCAATAGGCGTGAATGCGAGCCGGATAACTCCTACACATTTATGTGCGCTGCGCGCAAGCATGGAGGGATGGATATCGGGGGCATATCTACAAAAAAGGATTCCAGAACAGCGAGTATTTAGAACAATCCTGCCTTTATCTTTTGCTCAATGATCTTACCTAAATCGCGCCCGGGCGATTGATAAAGCACGGAGGAGTGCGGGCAGTGGGGCGCATGTTTGAACGGATGCGGATCGACAAGATGTTGTGAATAACCACAATGCTGGCAGTACACCGACTCGCCCCTGAGCTTCCAGTGCTTGTTCCAAGCCTGCAGTGGGAGATAAGGTATTGTCATCAGGGCCTACCGTTTATTCAAAGGTGAGTCGCATGCGTTTAAATGAATCCATAGGGTCGGGCCATCTGCCGGTATTTAACTCCACAGTCAATGTATGCATATAGGACACCATTATGGCTGTATCAATCTGCCGCTGATGAAACGAAAACATTCATCTGTTCTTGCTTTTAGGTTAAGTTTCATCGCATGAGTCGCGCAATAGTACGGATGTACTACGTGCTATGACACTCATGTAGTCTTCAAGAGGGCGGTATAGGTCATTGCTCATAGCCCCGACCAAGGCTATCGATTACAGCGACTCATCCTGAATGCGTTACAGCATCCAGTACGCTTCTCGCTTGAAGAGCAATGAGAACTGATAGCCCCCATCGGCTTTGGTCAGATTAATCACTGCGCTGCGCCTCAATCGCTTTAAACTTGTTGTTGCGTTCTATAAGGCGCTTGAGCATGCGTACCGACTCGTTGTACTTGGCATTTTTTGCCAGCACCATGCGTGTGCAGACCTTCATTTACTCCTCCACCATTTTGCCTTTCATGTTAGGGGCCAGAGACTTGAATTGCTGCTGCCCCCCCTGAGAGGCCAGTCTCTGGGGCACCCGTGCAGTCGTCTTCCAGGCCATAGCCTTCTGGACGTTCGGCAAAGTTGTCAGCCATGGTGGACGCCCCTAGGTTCAACCGCTGAAGCTTGATGAGCTGCTGCTGATAGTGATCGATCTGCTGCTGGTACTGCTTGAGAGTCTCGGTCCATCGCTTAGCCTGCTCTGCGCACTTTACCGGCGAACCCGCGGAGCCGTTCTGCTGGCAATGTAGGTGATCTCGGCCACTACGCTGTACAGCGCGCCGTCACTCGTCGGAAACAAACAACTGCCTGCGCAGGCAAGCGTGGCGGCGTGTGCGGCTCAGGATTTCGTGGCTTCCTGAAGCGCTCCGCCAACGACATTGAGGTACAGAAAGCCTTCGTCAGCACGCTATTGCAGAGCGAGTACATCGATCCTGAAGCACAACCGGAACCTCGCCCTGTCCCTGAGCTACTGGACAAGTCCTAACTGGAGTTCCCGCTCATCCCCAGCGATCAAAGCAGCACGATCAAGATTTTACGCTTGCCAAGCGGCTCAAGGGGCCGGATAGCGCAACCTAGGTGGCACCAGCCAAGGAGCGCTTGCTGCCAACAATAACGAAGTTCAGCGTTTCCTAGCAGAAAACGCCATGGACTTAGTCTTTAGCGGATATCGGCCTCGGTGAGTTCGTTTTCTTCAAACTGGTCAACGACTACTTCAGCAACGAGATTCAAGAGTTCGGCCTGGAGTTGATGAGCCGCGCTATGAGGTGGGTCAGTACGATCGCTTTGACAGTGACCACTCTGTGGGTACTGATTCTGGGCTATCGCATCGCAACCGGGCAGACGCGTGAAAGTGCAATGGCGACCATGATCAAGGCCGGCAAGGTCGCGATCATCATCAGCCTTGCTTCCGCTGTCGGGGTTAACGGGGCAATGCTGCACCAGACCATGACCCAAAACCTGGACAAGGAGATCCATGGTCTATTCACGGGTGATGAAGACAGCACCGCCTCCGATGCGATCGACGAAAATCTTGCCTACACGCAGGTACCCCTCACCGCGTTGGATGCGGTGCGCGTCGACGCCACCGATCCGGAGGCACTGGAGAAGAAAGGCCGCGCTATCTTGATGGCGGGCTTCGGCACCGCCAGCCCGCCGATGGCAGCTGGGGCGATGCTGCTGTTGTTCAAGTTCACCATGGCCTTCTTAATCGGGATCGGGCCAATTTTCATCCTGGCTCTGATCTTCGATCAGACCAAGGACCTGTTCAAGAAGTGGTTGTTCTACGTGATCGGCACGCTGTTCTCGATGGCAATGCTGTCGGTGGTCACGGCGATGGTGCTGAAATTCACGGCAAAAGTGGCTGCGGCCTACTGGGCTGCCCGACTCATCACATTGGGCAATGCAGAAGGACTATCTAGCCAAGCCCTACAACAGGGCGGTATCGGACTGGCCATGACCTTGTTGATCAGAAGCGTTCCAACATTGGCGGCTGCAATTTGGCAGGGTAATATGGGAACGTTCATGGCATATTCAGCATTTGATCGTGGCGGCTCAGCAAGTCCTGGACCACAGGGGAAACCGGCCGGGTCCTATATGCCGCAGCAGATTGGAAGAGACAATAACAGACCTTCTAGCGAACTCAGCGGCGGGAACGTTAGCAACGGTAATCTAGCGCGAAATCCAGATCAAGGTATAACCTCACAGCCATCTGGGTCGCGTGGCTTAGCTGGTCCTAAAGATAGTAGCTTCAGTTAAGAAATATAGGTTTACTCGCGATGAGAATTTTTTTCTATGTGTGCGTTTTATCTTTAGTTTTCTCGGTGACTGCCAGAGCAGAGCAAGGCTGCCCACCTGGCCAGTATCCCATCGGAGGTCAGGGAGTAGCAGCATGCGCGCCCATCCCGCAAGGAAATGCTCAGCAGCCGGCGGAACCTCGCCCTCTTGGCAAGTGGATTAAAACATGGGGTGCTGTTGCAATGGGATCACTGGGCTTGGAGCGGAATTTCGGGGTGACTACCGGAAAGCTTTCAAAAACGGAAGCGGAGAGTGATGCACTCGCTCGCTGCGCAAAGCACGGCGAAAAAGATTGTAAAATCGGCTTATCTTATCGAAATCAATGTATTGCCATTGGGGAACCACAGATTAATGGTAAACCCAACTTGGTGGGAAATGTACAATTCTTTGCAGATCAAACAATTGAAAACGCATCTGCATCCGCACAGACAGCTTGCGAGCGCAGAAATCCGGAAAATCAGTGCAAAGTAATTTATAGCGCATGCTCGGAACCGATATTTAAATATTATTGAGACGCACCAACCATACTTTCACCAACCCATACTGTTTCAATGTAGCGTCGGCACAGATCTTTGCGCGGGTCTGCCCCATCGCGCACAGGCATGGCACGCCCCAGGGTACTTCAGGTTCTACGAAGTAGGTAACTCGCACGTCATAGGAGCGATGCAGTGGATAGAGCGCTCTTCCCTCATGAGGCACGTTGGTATCGGTCTGCCGAGAGCCTTCGAAATCTGATGATCGTTGTTGTCTTGATGCTCGCCCTTACCATCACCCTGATCGCATTGGCCTATCGCACGACGTTTAATGTCCTGCTCGGGCTTGCGCACTATGTGGCCATTGTCGGTGCAATGCTGCACGTTGCCGTTGTCGTGCTGCTGACAGTGCGGATTGCACATGCTGCAATCGTCTGTAAAGCCTGTGCAGCCAAGGCAAACACACTGCGGGTGCGGCACTTGAGAAAGTTACAGCCCAGGCAGAAAAAGACTGTACTTCTCTAAATAATAGTTCGTGCAGAGTTATTTATTCCAACTGCTCGGATCCAATCTTTGAAAAGTTCTGATACATGCCTGAATGCACTGCTAGGTTCATCATCAAGCGAAGCTTAGATACGCAAGAGCCGCGTGGCCAATAAGACTTCCAACTGGCATCCCTAAAAGTTCATCCCGTTCCCCTGATCACGTTCGCCGTTAGTTAAATAGAGCTCGTAGGAGCGATGTAATGGATAGCGTGTTTCCCTCCCCAAATGCAAGGGCGTTCAGCGCATGTTGACTATCCTGCTGATGTCAACTTTACTGACCGCAAGCTTGGTTGTTCTGGCCTATCGAACTTCGTTCATAGTCATGCCGGACCTTGCACAGTATGCGGCCACCATCTGTGCTGTATTGCACTTCGCTGTAGTGTCGATGCTGCTGAGTCTCCAGGACGCTGTGTGGATCGTCGGTCAAACCCCGGGCTTCCGAGTCAAAGTGGACTTGTCCGAGAGTTTGCCTCCGTTGCAGGAAAGCATCCGCCAATCCCAGGCATTGGATACGCAGCGGTCGCAGCCGGACATGACCCCGCCGACACCGACGCGTGCCATGTAGGGCGATGGACTAGCCGATCGACAGCGAGGACTTCAACAAGGAAATCTAGGCCTTCGGCTCGGAGTTGATGAGCCGCGCCATAACCTAGGTAAGCACCATCGCGCTGCTGCTGTTCAAGTTCACTACGGCCTTCCTGCTTAGAAGCGTGCCAATTTCCATCCTGGCGCTGATCTTCGATCAGACCAAGGACCTGTTCAAGAAATGGCTGTTCTATGTACTAGGCACGCTGTTCTCGATGGCAATGCTGTCGGTGGTCACGGCGATGGTGCTGAAATTCACAGCAAAAGTGGCCGCGGCCTACTGGGCTGCCCGACTCATCACATTGGGCAACGCAGAAGGACTGTCTAGCCAAGCCCTACATCAGGGCGGCATCGGGCTGATCATGACCGGGTTGATCATTAGCGTGCCAACGTTGGCGGCGGCGATTTGGCAGGGTAATATGGGGACGTTCATGGCGTATTCGGCATTTGATCGTGGCGGTGCGGCAAGTCCTGGACTACAGGGGCAGCCAGCCGGATCCTACACACCACAGCAGATCGCAAAGGGTGGGGATGATGGTTCACCAAAGAACAACTCACCAGCTGGAACAACCAGAGTTACGGGTGCCGCACCAATGCAAGCATCACAGCCTATAGGTTCACGTGGGCAGGCTGGACAAGGCAGCAACCAAGATGTTTAATCGATTCGTTAATAGAATAAATTCATAAAATGTTTATGGGTACAGCATGAATTATTTTAGCATCTCAGCTTTTTCCATTCTAATCCTCTCTAGTGGCGTCTGGGCACAAGGTTGTCCGCCAGGGCAGTATCAGATCGGTGGTCAAGGGGCGATTGCATGTGCTCCTATTCCGCAAGGAAACCCAGTTGAAGAGCCGCCGCGCCCAAGCGGAAAATGGATAAAAACTTGGGGGGCGGTTGCCGGCGATGGTGTGGATAATATCGCCGTCTCTGTAGGTAAGCTGGATAAATCAGATGCTGAGCAGGATGCATTGACAAAGTGCGTAGGCGCTAGTAATAGAAAATGTCATATAGTTGTTTCTTACGAAAATCAGTGCGTGTCGGCCGCTGACCCCATCAATGGAGGAACCATGATTGTTTCGAATGGACGCTCTATCGAAAGAACAAGCCAAAATGCCCTTTCGGATTGCAGAAAAAATAATCCTGGAAGTGACTGTAAGATTATATATAAGGATTGTTCAGAGCCTATCTTCAAGCCCTATTGATTAATTGATGCTTCAGACAAGGGATAATAATGAAAAAGCGTGGTTTGTTCGCAGCTTTTCTGTTGTATGCCGTCACCGTTAATTCATTGAAGCAAACGGCGGTCTTCTAAGAAGTTACCCCCTTCTACACCAATGTTCCTTTAGCTTTCTGAAAGATTGGGTGCCGACTGATTGTTGGCTGCCGGTAGACACCGCGACGGGAGCTTACGTTGTGATACCTCCCAAATGATTCATCCCTGTCTCAGCACAGATGCTTGCAAGCATTTGCCCAAAAGCGTTTCCTACAAACATCCCCTAAAGCTCGTCCCGCACCCCTGACCACGTTCGCCGTTAGTTCAATAGAGCTCGTAGGAGCGATGTAATGGATAGCGTGTTTCCCTCCCAAAACGCACATTGGTACCGGTCACCAAAGGGCGTTCGGCGCATGTTGACTATCCTGCTGATGTCAACCTTGCTGACCGCAAGTTTGGTTGTCCTGGCCTATCGAACTACGTTCATGGTCCTGCTGGACCTTGCACAGTATGCGGCTTCCATCTGTGCTTTATTGCACTTCGCGATAGTTGCAATGCTGCTGGGTCTCATTGCTGGTGCTTTGACAGTTTGGAGAAAGCTGCAAGCAGAGGGAAAACCTACTGAAGAACTGAAACAGCTTCGCCAGGTTATTGTCAGCGCGACTGCAATGACGCTGCTGATGTTCATGCTTGCAGTGGCTGCGGCGTGCGTTCCCTATGTGATGGATGTCATGAAGAAGTTCCCCGAGTTTGGGGTGGTCTTTGCAATCATGCTCATTGCCTTGTTGATACATCGCGTCAACATTAACCGCATCAGTGAACGACTTGCGAACTCCATGGCAGCCGCGCAACGTTCTGCAAAGCGCACGATGGCCGCATGAAAGGGAAGCTGGGAATTAAAATTGCTAGCTCTCTTGTCTTGGTTTTCTTAGCAGGATGTAACCCCATGAATACTGGGTCTGAAAGGCATGGCAGCGGCGAGACCACTGCCGACGGCGACCCGGTCTACGAGAAGAACCCGCATCCGACACAGGCGTACCGGATCACGATGACCATCGAGGATGCGCCGGGGCCGTTTGAGTGGATATAATGCTGCTCGGGTATCCACTGATACCGGGAATGATAGCCGACGAACAACAGGCTTAATGGCTCTGCAAACAGAGACCCTCTCAGAAATTTTTGATTACCACATGCGGGGCATGCAATGAGATATTGCTCTTTGATTTTTTTGTGCTCATGGGCAGTTTTTACGCATGTTGATGGTTATGCGCAAACACGCTGCCCGATAGGTACTCAGATGGGTAGTATTCAGTGTATTCCAGATGAGCCTGTTTTGGACTCCAGCCAAGGCGAGCCAGTGAAGTCTGTACCTAACGGCGAGTGGATCAAAACCTGGGGGGCGATTGCTAGGGACTCGGACAGTAGCGTGGGCGCTACCTCAGGAAAGCTTACTAAAAAAGATGCTGAGGAAGAGGCGCTTCGTCAATGTTCTACAGGTGGAGGAGTAAATTGTAAGGTGGAACTGGCATATCAAAATCAATGTGTCTCTCTTGCTAACTCCATTGGCGGTTCAGGTTTAGGCGGGATGGCAACCGGTGGCTCAATCAAGGAGGCAGAGGAGAGAGCGCTGTCAAAATGCATAGGTGAGACAAAAAATCAGTGTGAGATAATATATTCAAAGTGCTCTCTTCCTCAATTTAATAAATTCTAAGGAACTCCGAACAACGAATCCCAGAAGCGCGACACTACCCGCCTACGTTGAGGAGTGATCCATGCAATTGACGTTTGGTGACGCTGAGGGTCTGGGTAAGTGCAGGCAGGCCAATGAGGGGTACACCTTCAGGCATCAAGTGAAGTGGATGCGTCCGTATGGGTCGGCGGTTGTAAGTTTCTTTCCCGGAGCGTCAGGTATGGGTTGTTTGGCGGAAGCTCCCCGAATACACCCTGCCAACGCTCAAGCAGGTAGCCGTGGAGCCGTCGCGATTTGCGAGGTCCGGTTACTTCGCACGTCCAGATGTTCTTCAGGCCATTGGCTTGCTTACGGTGTAGATGCAATTTCTCAAATCTTTTTTGCGCCCACTGCCAATCTGCCATATCTTCACGCTTGGCATAGTCAGCGATTTGAGGATGTTCTTGCGCATAGCGCTGAAACACACCTGGGCTTACCAGATAGACGGCATCCGCCACGATATGCACCAGCGCCTTAGCGTCGTTGATGACGAGTCGGCGCGATGCAATCGCCTGCTGCAGCCATGTCACGAAATGATCGGCTGACATTTGAGTTGAGGTGCCATTCGACTCATCCCTGGATGGTTGGGTACTGGTCGACATTGGATTTTTTTTCGCTGGGACGGACTCGCTCACCTGGTGTGGCTTTCAGGGAGTGTCAGGCGTTGACTGAAACGATGAGTTTTCTTGGTCATCGGCCGCAAGGCGGGACTTTTACACATCGGCAGCGTCGCGCCATAGAAGACCACCAGAACTTGGCTTGACGCCAATACCGGCTTTTCTGATCGCGGTGTACATCACGCGATCACACATGACCGACGATTTCTTCTCGGCCATGCGGAAAACATGGGCAGAACCCACAAGATCCTTTTTGAAGGCGAGATGTGCGCCACCTAGAAAGGTCATTATTCTGAACGGTTTGCCAGTGTCGAATCATGACCTGTCCGAACTTGATAAGTTGATTTTTCTTCGTCTAATGCCGCGATCATGCGTACAACGTCACAGAGGTAATGCGGCGGGCCATTTGAACCATCTGGCAGCGTGTAGTCACAGGCCAGAAACTCGAATCCATCTGGATCTACGGATTCGAAGACCTGCTTCAGACGCTCGGAAACCAGCCAGTAACCGCTGAATCCACCTTCAAGATCACGGGGCATTCGCTTTGACTTGTTGGCATGCACCAAATGCGGTACCTCTGGCAGTGAAGGAAATCCTCCGTTTACAGGCCTGAGAATGCGGCTAGGAGGCGTTAAAAGTGCATCCACGTTGTCGATCTCAACGTCCGTCCCGGGCCCACCGCCGCGCGTATCAGTCTGCAGGACATAGAACTGTTCTTTTCCGGTAATTGCCTGGTAGTCATTTGCGCTTCTCTTGCTGGAGTCTGCAGAGTCTTCGGTCACAGGAATTGCGGATAGCCACTCTTTACACGTTTCAGAACAGCCGCGATGAGAGAGTGAGGCGTAGCGCAAGGCAGTTCCTTTACCACCGACCACGGCCCATCAATCAGCACGTAACCCGTTGGAGAATCCGCAAGGTTGTCCCGACGTCGAAGCGCAAGGACGGCCAGTAACTCTATCGGGAAGACGCGATCAAAGTCGTAGTCGAATTCGTAAGATTTCGAACCCGTACTGTATTTACTCCGACTGATATGGAATTCAGCGGCCTGGCTCATGTGGTGCGCAAAAGTGTTCTGGTCCTGGGTCTTCCAGTTATCCAGAAGCC
Source organism: Pseudomonas caspiana (assembly GCF_040224095.2). Lineage (NCBI taxonomy): Bacteria > Pseudomonadati > Pseudomonadota > Gammaproteobacteria > Pseudomonadales > Pseudomonadaceae > Pseudomonas > Pseudomonas caspiana. The sequence goes on from NZ_CP167995.1 coordinate 3,148,101, forward strand.
CCTGATAGGCGGCAATCAAGGGCTTGCGTGGCTCAAACAGGGTCGACAGTGCATAGGCATCGCAGAACAGAAACGTAAAAAACACATCGTGGGTGTTGTGGGCGATTCGACGTGACTGAGGGAACAGATTGAGCCGTGCGTCTTTCTCCGCCATTTCCAGAAAGCGCTGCGCGCTGATCTTGCCTGTATCCCACTGAGACAAGACCGTAGGGCCTGCAGCACGCAGGCTGTCTGAGTACTCCTGGGGCCAGTTGCCAAGCTGTGGACGCAGCTGACTGGGTACCGCATCCCAGCGCAGCACCAGCGCACGACTTTCAATCGTCCACCTGAAAAAACAGGCAAGTTCATCCAGATCCGCCCGAAAGTAGGCGTCGCAGGCGGCGACGCTCCAAAAGTGGCTGATTCGTTCAAGCTGTGTTCCGACCTTGGGGCTAAGGCGGCCGGCAACTGCGAGATGTTCTTCCACGGCGCTTGTGTAGCGGTCGATATCGCCCGAGGTCCGGGCCCGATCAAGCCATTGACTGCATTCCGGTATCAAGGACTTCAATGAAGGGTGCAGTTGCATGGCTGACTCCTCAGGGTGAATTAATCATGGCGCGTTTATCGGAGCGGATTTAACCAGGAAGTCAGGCAGTCCTGACGATAAGGATGCTGCGAATGCACCAGCTTGTTTGCGAAGGAATTCGCCCTAATCAAACAAGCAAGCTCCTAGATAGAATGCATTTTTTGTAGGATCTGCCGTAGGCTGCGCAGAGGGCAGAGTGAGGCAGCGAGTGTCAGCATTGAAATATCGTTGCACGAAGCATATTGATTACTCGACCTCAATGAATCTTTTAAATATCACTCCAGCGGGAATCAGTAATTGACCCGCTAATGATTTGCGATAGCACAGGTGTGCTATTGAATTGCTGGAATCAAGATTCACCTGTTGACGCTCAACATTTTAATAATGCGGGGTGGTGCTTTTGGATACGCTTCTCGCAGGGAAAACAGCTAGCGCCGTGCAATGCCTTCGCGTTGCGACGAGAATATGAGTCATGTCTATTTAACATTGTAGTGGGCAACCAGAAGCTCAGCCCTAATATGAGAGATCTCCAGGTTGTTTTGAAGGTTCGTCACCTTCAATCGGTATTTGCCAGGTGTCAAATTCTCGGACTCTGCACTAGCGACCTCGTATTCCAAGTAGGCCATTGACGTGTCATATTTGCCGACCTTCAGCAAGCTATTGGAGTCCGCGCCGACGGCACTTCTGTAGGGGAATATGTCACCTGTCGCCTCTCGATAGCGTGTGCCTTGCCACACCGCTGGCAAATCGCGATTCAGCTCGTGAAGTACGACTGGCGTCTCCTCGTCACCATTCTGTTTCCACAGCTGAACCTTCAAGGGAAAGTAAGCATTTTCAAGGAAGTCCTCATCTCCAGGCTTCAAATCGGGCCGCTTGCGTGGCCCACCGGAACGCAATCCAATCAGGAAGGTGCGGGGCCTAGTGGCATCCGCCTCGAGCGGTGGCAGCTCGAAGCGCACCTCAATCGTCGCGCCAGCGTGGACAAGATCAATGGGTTTAACGAGCGGGAAACCGTCACCGTAATCCTGATGCACCGGTCCTCCGCATCCGCCCATAAGCATTGGCAGCACTATCAACAATAGCCTCACTGGATGGCGCATATTGTCCTCATGGTGGTAAATGTGATGACACTAGGGCTGGTTAAACTAAATTGCACAGCAAACCAATCTGGTGGAAACGAATTCAATCAGGCACAGATGTTCTGCACGATGCAGCGCCTTAAACTATCGCCCAACAATTTCGGACGCTTTCTCTCAAGGTCTGTACTCAGAAACGGTAGTTGGTGCTCAGCTCCAGCGTGCGGGGTGCGCCGGGCATGATCAGGTCTACCGAGCCGTGCGCCGAAGCATAATAGTCCTTGTCGAAGACATTGCGCAGTCGCAGGGCCATGTCCCATTTGGGCTGGTTGTACAGCAGCGCGGCGTCTACTGTCGTGTAGGCTGGCATGACCACCGTGTTATCCAGTGCGGTGTAGCGATCATCCACATAGTTTGCCCCCATGCCTACACGCCAGCTTTGCGTCAACGAACGCACCAGCCACAGGTTTGCGCTGTGGCGCGGCGTCAAGGTAGGCACCTGACCTTCGTTGGCGACACCGTTGGTTCGGCTGGTTGATTTGGTGATCTCCGCACTCAGGTAGGCGTAACCGGCATAGACCTGCCATTTATCACTCAGCTGTCCGGTGGCGGTCAGCTCAAGGCCATCAGTGCGCTGCTCTCCCGCGAGTACCAGTCTGGTCGGATTCGCCGGGTCGCTGGTTTTCATGTTGGTGCGTTCCAGCCGGAATAGCGCCGCTGTCAAAGCGAGGCGATTGTCGAGCAGGTCCCACTTGCCGCCGATCTCGAAGTTGGTGGTTTCCTCGGGCTCAAGATTCTGGTTCGTGGTACTCAGTGCGAAGGTTTCGGCGGAGGGCTGGTAGGAACGGCTCACCGAGACGTAGTAGGACTGCACTTGATCAGGCTGGTAAACCAGGCCAATTCGCGGGCTCCACGTCGTATCGGTTCGGGACATAGTGTTGCGCGTCAGGTCATCGGAGTATTCCTGATCGAATACGTCGTAGCGCACACCCAGCAGAGCCTTCCACTGTGGTGTCAGTTCGATCAGGTCTTGTATGTAGAAGCCAGCGGTATCCTGAGTATTGGCCCCCTTGGCGGTTTGCGTGCTGGCCTGGAACGGCACGTCGACCAACGCATCGCGGTACACCGGCACTCTTGCCACATCAGATCGGTTGAATACTGACTGGTCTTTCACCTGACGGCCCAACTCCACACCGTAGAGCAGATTGTGGTTCATCCCGGCAAGCACGGCGCGCTGCTTGAGTTCGGTCTGGTTAAACCACCCATCCTCCTTGCGCTGCACGTTGCCACGATTGAGTTTTACCAGCAGTTCACCATTGGGAGCAGTCACAAAACGGGTGGGGCTGGAGTCAGCAAGTGTGTTGTTGCGATCCAGGTCGTAGTGGTAGTAACGACTGGTATTGCTCAAGCTGAAATCGTCGTTGATCCGGTAGTTGATACCCGCCGTGAACGAGAACACTTCGCTGCGGGTGTAGTCATCATCCGGGTCGGCGGCACCGAAGCGCTTGTCGCGGTCCACGTTGACCGGGCGGTCGCCTCGTGCGGGGATGCCGAAGTCAATCAGGCGCTTGTCATACAAATAGCTGGCCCCCAGATCCAGTTCCAGATCATCCGAGAGCTTGAAGTAGGCCGAAGGTGCGATGGCCTTGCGGTCGATGTAGCCATCATCCCGGAAGGTGTCGCTGTTCTCCAGTGCACCGGTCACCCGGAATGCCTTGTCGTTTTGCTGCTGATCGGCCCAGCCAGCATCAAATTGAGTGCGCTTTTTGCCCTCACTGTCGAAGCTGGTACCCACTTCCTGCTTTGGGGCGAAATCAGGTTTTTTACTGATGCTATTGATCAGGCCACCGGATGAGCCGCGTCCATAAAGCACTGCGGCCGGGCCCTTGATGACTTCCACCCGCTCGATGTTGGACAGGTCCCGGAAGTACAGCGCATCGTCACGAATGCCATCGATGTACATGTCACCAACGGCACTGAAACCCCTGATGGTGACCTGATCGCGCTGGCCGTCGCCACTGGACAGGCCGATGCCGGGGACATTTTTCAGTACGTCTTCCATCGACTGCGCCCCCTGATCCTTGATCACGCTCTGGGGAATAACGTTGACAGTTTGCGGGATGTCCCGCAGCGGAGCATCGATTTTCAGTGCGCTCCTGGTTTCGGTTGGCCTGTAGCTCTGCTCGCTGTATTCACTGTTCACAGCGGTTGCGGGCAGGTTTAGCGCGGACGCCGTCTCTGCCTGCAGATCAGGGACAACCAGAATGCCCAGCAACGACAGGGACGCTGAATAAATGCGCGATCGAGTCACCGTATATACCTTTTGTATTAGTTTTTTGAGCGAATGATAACTATTAGTGTTTGTAAGTAAATACCTGTCATTCCGATACAGCCCGGCTGCGCGAGATGATGGGCTTGTCAATCGGGTACGGCTGGCGAATTGAGTGGTTGCTTGCATCGCATACCAGGCATGCGCCGTTCAATTCAGGGGAGGGGGCTCAGGTTGCTACGGCGGGCTTGAAACGCACGAGGCCAGCGTGGTTCTGAAGTCCTTTATCGCCTGCGCCACGCCCAAGTCGATAAAATAGGCGCCACCGCCTTTGATCACGATTTGCGCCTCACTGGTCCCTTGCGCACGCTCAATGCGGGCGCGGAAGCCGGCGATATTCTTCTCATCAAAGTTTCCGGATTCAAGCACGCCGTTCGCACTGTCCTTTAACGTGACTTCCTGCCATGAACTATTGGTCTCCGATAGTTTGCTGATGCTGGACTCCGCACAATCAAAAAAACGCTGGTTTGACATATCGGAAGGAACGGCCAGGTGATCAGAAGCTGTCGGGGTATTTCCGGTAATCAAGAACACGTTGCATCCTCCTAATGAAAGAAGCAAACCCATAACAGTGAAGGCTGTGAGCCAAGGCTTCATGTAATCGCCCTCATAAATACTGCTTACCTGATAACGAAGTTAGAATGTATAACTGATACGAATTTTCCACCAAAGGGTTCTCAATGACACGATCGAAATTGGATGTCATTTGAAATAAAGACAATCTTGAAGTTTTTAGAATCCTCCTATTTGCGATTTGATGAGGCGAAGGTTCCATTCTGGAGACACCACTGAACCGAACTGCGGGATTCCGACTCCCCCCACTTGGTCATGCCGGTTGGGCAGGTGTGAGCATATGATGCAGTGAATAATACGATGAAAACAAAGGGCTGAACATAACGGTGATCCTGCTTGGCGATATGTAAACCTCAGGTCTGGCAGAAAAACTGTAATCCAGAAGGTGATGCTTTTCGATAGTACAGGTGTACTATTGAATTGCTGGAGATTTCGAGCGAACATTTGATGAGTCACTTGTAAATACTTGGCGCTGATTATCATCCGGTAATTGTGGGCATTTGAGTCCTGACGCTGGCCCTTTGGCCTAAGCGCGTGCGGTATCGTGAGGCACTAACTGTGTTGATCAATTGAGGTTGCCCTAGCCGCGGCAGGTCACTCGTCTGAGATCACTGAAAGAACTCTCGAAGAAAATCCCAGATAGCCGCCGCGACGTTGCAATTCGTTAGTAGCGCAGGTACATCGCGGATTTCTGAGATGCTCGTCAGGCATGTGAGCCAACGCTGATCCTGCGGCAACCATTATCAGGCCTTCTGGACTCTGCCGGGTCACGCGCCAGCGCGCTGTAAGGGACTGGGGGCTTCAACGCTGTTGAAGCGATATCATCAGCGGTGTTCTTCAGCGCTCTGACATTAAAATCGTTCTGCACGTAAGAGCAACGCAACTCTTTCGCAGACAAAATCCAAGCTGCTTAGTAGCTTGGACTTTAAGGCCGTACTGGATTCCAATGTACTAAATTCATGCTGAATTAGATTTAAGTTTTCAACTTTGGAGCGAAGAAGATCCAACTGCAAACCATAACAGGCTAAACGAGCCTTCATGCTTTTTTCAAGGACGAGCATAGAGGCGATAATCTTTTCTAAATCGACGCGTAGCGTATCCGGCAGTTGATAGCTAGAGCATATCATCTCGGGTTGCTCTAAGATTAGATTCTGAATAACACCAAGATCTTCATAGACCGTAAAAACGCTGTCGTAAATCTTATTGACTTCTGCGCACAGTTTGAAGATTTCAGCTGACAATTTTTCAGCTTCATTACCTAGGCTTAGCAGCTCCATATAACTGTTTGACATTCAGACTTTTCTCTGCTGGCTAAATATTCATCAAGAAAATCTATTTAAAATATCTTGTCCTGACTCATCGCAATGAGTGCGATTGACCTTTGCGGCTCGCCCAGTTAAGAGGTTGCAGCCTCTATGTAGTTAGAAGCGCAAAGCTTTTTTATCCAAAAAAATATAGGATAACTTTCTTGTGTTGCGCGGCGTCAATACACGCTTTAATATAAAATCATTATTTTTTAAATGTGTCTTCGACATAATAAATAACCTCGATAGTCCGCAGGCAGTTTAGCGGGAGCTATTCTTTATGGGGCTGCATACTCAATACAGTATTTGAATCAATAACGACGGCAACACATAAAATGGTATTTGTTGCATGATAATTAAACAATAGTACAAATGTGCTAGGGGTTGCCTGACATCAAGCCCTAAGCATCTCTCGATGCAGCTCACTGTCGCCATGGCTTTTTATGCTGCTAGCGAGTTGTCACAACGTGTCAAGCTCCAACGTTTTTCCTTGAGCAAAGTGAACCGCCGTTCAATCTGCGTTGTTTGCATGAGGTCCGTTAAGCAACCGAGGCGGGCCGGGTAAAGGCTGACGATGCAGCTTGCGCATAGGAATTAACCGCTGTGTACCGTGGTGGTTGCCTTTAGACGCAAAACCCGGCTGTCACATCCCTTGCTGGCAAGCACATAGCGGCAGCGCATACGCGGTCAATTTTTACTCGCCAGAGCACAAATCCAGAAGATGCCATTGAGCATTTGACGATCATCGCGCCTAGGCCGCTCCCTCTGCTGAGAAGTGTTAAAAATAGCTTCGATTACTGCGCAGCGCTCAGATGAAATGTAAGAGCGGCTTTTTCTGGCAATTGGACTGCACCATTCTCGCCAAGCATCTGTTCAGAGAAAGGTTTTAACGAAAGTTGAATTTATTTTAGAAAAAACAGTGCATTACATCCGCACGTATGTATTCACTTTTTCTCACCGCAAGCCCACCAGAAGCATTGGTACATCAATAAAGTTTGGCCCCGTCCAGTCGATAATAATGCTAGAGAGGTTCCTAATGCTCGAAACCCTCGACTCTAACAACAACCACCCTGAGTAAACCCCATGTCCCAGCTCCTCAATCTGAAGCTCAAATCCAAGCTGCTGTTCGCTTTTGGCCTATGTGCGGTCATCACTGTCGGTGTTGCAGCGCTGGGGTACAGCGGGATCTCAACCATATACGGTCTGTTGCAGAGCACGGTCAGCAATAATCTGGTCTCGATCCAGAAAACCGATTCGGTTAAAGCCAACGTGATTGCCACCCACCGGGACATGTTCAGAGCCATCAACCTGGGGTTACGCAAAGCTGCGCCGGAAGAAATCAACGCGGTCGTTTTGTCTTTCAAGGATAACCAGGCAGAAGCTGAGCAACAATTCAAAATCTATCGCGCCACTCCTCTGGAAGCTGACGAGCGCGCGGCAGGTAATGACTTCGAGCGGGACTGGCCTGCGTACGTCGCAGCCGCAGAAAACATCTTTTCGCTGCTGAAAAGTGGTGACGTCGATCAGGCCGCCAAGTTTGCTGATTCAACTGCGAACCCCGCGTATCGCAAGACCATTGGTGAAGTGAATATCATGATCGAGTCAAATGCCCGACAAGCGCTTGACGTTGCCAAAGCAGGAAACGATACCAACCAGCAAGTCACCTGGGCTCTGATTATCGGCGGACTTGTGGCAGCCGCTGCCGCCATCATTCTGGGACTGGTGGTCACGCGCATGATTACCCGACCGCTCTATCAATCAGTGGAAAGTGCCACTCGCATCGCTCAGGGCGACCTGACCAAAGAGATCACGTCGAACAGCGAGGATGAAACCGGGCAACTACTCAAAGCGCTGTCCAGCATGCAAAAAGACCTCAAAGGCACCGTGCAGCAGATCGCGGACGCATCTGATCAGTTGGCCTCAGCTGCTGAACAGTTGACCGCAGTCACCGAAGACAGCACACGTGGGCTGGTTCGTCAGAATGATGAGATCCAGCAAGCCGCGACCGCGGTAAACGAGATGACTGCCGCAGTGGAAGAGGTTGCCCGAAATGCGGTCAGTACGTCCCAAGTGTCGAGCCAGACTGCAGAAGATGCGATCAAAGGCCAGTATCAAGTGCAGCAGACGGTAATGGCGATGAACACCATGGCCGGGGACATCAATGATTCCACGCAGCGTGTCGAAACCCTGGCTGGTCAGATTCGTGACATCACCAAGGTGCTGGACGTGATTCGCGGCATCGCTGAACAAACCAATCTGTTAGCTCTCAATGCCGCCATCGAAGCCGCTCGGGCAGGCGAACAGGGCCGGGGCTTCGCGGTAGTCGCCGACGAAGTCCGGGCGCTGGCCCATCGCACTCAAGCCTCCACGGGCGAAATCGAAGCGATGATCAAGATAGTACGCGCAGGCGCTGACGAAGCCGTACAGTCGATGGGCAAAAGCCAGTCGATGGCTCAAAGTACACAGTCGCTGGCAGCCGAGGCGGGCCTAGCATTGGAGCGAATCAGCGCTGGGGTTAGCGAAATCAACGAGCGCAACCTGGTGATCGCCAGCGCAGCCGAAGAACAGGCTCAAGTAGCGCGTGAAGTCGATCGCAACCTGGTTAATATCCAAGACCTGTCGACCCAGACATCCGCCGGTGCAAACCAGACCAACGCTTCAAGTCAGGAATTGTCGCGTCTGGCGATTTCTTTCAATACGCTGGTGGGCAAGTTCAAGCTTTGATGGACTGCCCTTGATTTTCCATTGATGACGCAGTGGCTTAGCCAATGAGCCGCCTGCGATATCCGTACTGCCCTGCCTCTGGCCCCCATGTAGCAGAACGTCTATTTCCCACGTCAATAGGATGGGCAATCGCGGATACGCATGTGATCGTGTCGATTACATCAGGCTGCGGCATCGCTATGATCGCCAAAGATGCCCTTAAATGTTGACAGTTTTTACAATCATGCGGGTTTAGGAGTGTTACAAGATCAAAGATAGGGGATCACGTCCCACCTCAATGACTTGGTAATATTGTAGTAATGCAAAGCTTGCCAATGGCAGCTGCGGAGTTGAAAGCATCCAGCCACGGCTAGGACGGCTCACTTTCGACAAAATTCGGAGCAAACGGCGCCTGCTTTTCGGCGGAAAGTCTCAGCCTGAAATCGCTCAGAACAGTGGCCTCAGTCGGCAGCGCGCCAGCCAGATGTCCCAACGGGTCATGGCCGCTGTAAACTAGCTCCTGCACGGTTAAGAACGCGTCGGCATGTGGATGCCAACGGAGTTGGCCAAACAATTGCCCGTCCTTGCAGCGGAAGCCCGCACGATTAGAATTGAGAAAAAATCATGCTTGACACAAATGAAATCGAAGAGCGCCGCCGGGCTGTGGCCAACGCGATCGCATCCCAGCGGCTCGAAGGTCTTGAGGTCGATGCACAGACCCAGGCAGAGCTTAACCTGGTGGCACTCGGCGAGCTTGAGCCGGCAGACGTGATTGCTAGCATCCGCCAACGCCTTATCGCGAATGAGCCCCTTTAGCAATGGTGCTTTTCATACTTGGTTGCTACAAGCGACTCCTACTACACTTTTATCACGCTAAGACTCCGCTGGACGGCTAGGCATACTAGGGCGACTTGAATAAGGGTAAGCGTCCGGTAGACACGTCTTGACGGAATCATGTTAGGCCGATGGTGCGAGCAAGACGACCTTGTTGACGGTTGCGGTGGAGCATTTACGAGCGTTTGGTTTCCGGGAGGGGACCTTTGCAGAGTAAGGACTGGCCTGTAAGCAGAGTTCAGTTAACGGCGCTAATCCAGCGATTCATCTGTACTTGGATGGATGCCAGATATCCTGATCGGAGGCGTAATGCACGTCTGAAAGCGCATGACGTATTCCTTGACGCTACTGCCAAAGCTTTCGTTAGTTCGAATTGATCCTGCCTTATCTGGCATTCCCGCTATGGTAAGGAGATCAGAAAGGAGATCGTCGGCATGGACAGTCAAGCTAGAGAAACTAGAGAAGCACTAATAGCTATTTTGAGCACGGCTGCATCAATAGGCATCGACATAGATGACCTCTGCCACCTAACGGCACAAGAGCTCGAAGACGAGGACGTTAGAGAGGACGTGAAGCCTTTCGTACCTGGAGCCATCTACCAGATAGCGGTGTGCATGAATTATGTGATCGACCCTGGCTAACCGTAGTCTAAGCACTCAGTCCGGCAGCACCTTGAAAGCTCCAAGGTGCGTTACTGACTTTAACCATCGGCACCCGCAGCTAACGAAAGTGCATCAAGGGTTAGGAAATTATTTACCCAGCCACTTACGGGCTTAATTAGAGCCCGTGAGTGTCAAGCAGCTATCTGCAATTGCTAGCTTTTCTGTACCCAGCCGATTGAGCTGCGGATTCTGACTCAAAGGCTATCTGATTTTTTGCTGATACCTTTTCGTAACTTGGGCAACCTTCAGGCAGATGATACACGTGGCTTTTGCTATTCCCGATGATGTCCCCGGCAGGCGTCGACCGACCTGTTGTGGTTAGCTTTGGCGATGGCGCCGCCTTTGCCGGAAGGGAGCTGACTATGCCGTCACCCACGGTCTTGTAACCTTGAGTCCAAATACGGTCTTTGGTCACGAAGGGGTTCGGATGCCCCATGATAGCTGCGATGCGTTTGTTTCGTTCTTTCTCCCAATCCGTCGCTGGAAACTGCTTGTCCCATGCCATCAGGAGCTGTTGCTGCTGCCGAGACATGCTCAAGTTATACCTGTCGAACATGTAGAAGGTCGTCCGTGCTACCAGGCCTTTTACCTCGTCACGTGGCTCAGCAGCGCGCTGTTCGAAATCTACTTTGGTTTTACACTGGCCGTACTGTGGTGCTACACCGGAGGCCATTCCGTAGTTGAAATTGCTACGGTCTCCATTGACCTCGCCAACGGCGGGGTAGAGGTTGAATAGATCTGCTTCCATTGCCTGGAATACCGGGTCATCACTCACGCAATGTTCACGACCGCCGTTCTGCCAGCATTGCCGTTGGTGTCCAAATGTCCAAGCTGGAACGATGTGTTCCCATTCAGTCCGCTCGGCTCGGGTTTCTTGCTTGCGAGCTTGAAGTCCGCAGGATTCGGCGTTGATACGACCGCCGGACTTACCAACCCATTCCCATTTACAACCGCAGTACAAATCTCCCTGAGCACTTTTAGCCTGGTCGAGATAGACCTTCTGCTTGGCTACGACTTTAGCTTCAGAGAATGTAGATGGAGGTGCTGAGAGGGCGGGATCAGTGACAGAGATGAGTAGCGCTAGGACGTAAAACAGCTTTTTCATTGGTGAGCGTATTCAAAATCTTGGGGACATATATTGTACGCAGGATCCCAAGATCACGTGATATTTCAGAAGTATGTCGTGGCGAATTTCTTATTGGCAGCGTTTGCGCATATCTATTTCAGCCCGCACTCCTTCGTAACAGTCTCAACGATGAGAGAGGAGGGTGATTGACCTGTCTTCATATCTAAGACCTCAAGGGAACAGCTGGATTTTTGAGCCGAATGGGTAACCTGATAGGTCGCTCCAGCCTCAGGGATGAAGCTACTGATGTTCACGCAGCCCATGAGGAGTTTAGGCTCGTCAGCAGCCTCACGTTGTAAGCCTCCAGAGCTAAGTGCCTGTACATAGATGCGCTTGTTAGGCTCGATTAAAAAACGGTTTTTTGCCGCATCGGACTTTGAAATGTCCCCTAGCACACCGCCGTTTTCTGCTTTTAGGCAGATGGCATTGTAGTAGGCCCAGTAGCCTTGAAAGCCCCCCGATATCAGCTCATTGCTGCCCATTTGGCGTCAAGCGTCGCGTGGGGTGCAGCTAGCGACGGTTGCTGGTAATGACCAACGCAGCCGACTAGCAGGGTCGCAAAAGAAATTAATAAGATCTTATTCATAGCAAACCAGGTGATGAAGTCGGGAGCCGACATGATCCGATGCTCCTATTATTGCATCGGTACAAGAGGGTTACAGTGTCGATTTTTGCCTGTGTAGAAATCGCGAATTGCTTTAGAAATTATCCCCCCAGTTACACAGTTTGCTTTCTGCCAGGGGCGCCGCTGCCGCCTCATTTGTTCCCACTAGCATTCGCTTGAGACTGACCGCGCAACGATACCGCCCGGCGGCTTCAAGCTCGTAATCGGCTCCAGCCTCGGGCACGAAGCTAAACATGTTGTAGCAACGATCTCCAATGTAATGGAACGCTATGGGCTGCCCTGCAGGTACCTGAAGCTCGCTCATTACTGTAGACGATGATTGCGCAGCGGTAGGAGGCATGCCCAGACGTTCCCCATTGCGGTTAGCGTAACCATCCCGTGCGACGACCATCACGCCAGCACCGGGAAGGCGGAAGTTGACGCAATCTGATTTGGGAACGCCTCTAACCATGCCATCGCTGATAACCCTCAGGCGTGCAGTCTCTGCACTACTCGGCATTGTGTAGGGCGTGGAAAAAGAGCGGACATCTGTCAACGCTCCACATCCGGACAGTAAACATAGGAAGCTGCAGCAGAAAAGAAAGTTTAAAGGGGGTGAGGATGTGATCATTAGCATGCTCCCTGCGGTTAATTCTTCCGGGCTAATTGCGCTGTGTCGACATTAGCGACAGTGAGACCGCAAATGCGATGTTTAGATCCCTGTCGCCCAACGTATAGGCTTACGGTTAAACAGGGTTAGACGCAGCATAATTAACCCCCCGTGTCACCAGGCGGTCAATCGTCTGTTCCGACCAGGCTTCAAATACACCAAGGTGGAAGTGCTGCTGATGGATCTTCGTCAACCTGGTGAGTTCACAGATGACTTGTTCGCTCATTCGCAACCCGCAGCAGCCGACAAAGTCATGAGCGTTCTCGATGAGATTAATCTTCGATGGGGACGCGGGATGCTCCGAGCAGCAAGCGTACCGGAAGCGCCTAGCTGGGCTATGCGACGCGACCTCATGAGCAGCAGCTTCATGACAAAAATCGATCAGCTTTGGACAGTAAAGGCGAAATGATTGAGCACTACCTTCAGGAAACCCTGCGCCAGTACAAACGGCTGGCTGTACTCCCAGGCATTCTCAAAAGCGATTTAATAGCCGCCATTGGCTTTGAATGGATGCTTCGTTACCCGTCGAACACGGAAGAGGAATCAAGATGATAACAGGTGCTACAAACGCCCAAGTGATACGCGATCTTGTAGGGATCAGCTCTGACCTTAAATGGTCATCAGTTGAGCTTTCGCGAATCGCTGACCGCCTTGAGGCTGCTGGAAACTCTGCTGATGCCCAAGCAATACTTCGTATGATCCAAGTCTTTCAGGACGGTGAACAGCGCTTGGCGCTGATAGCCAACAAGGTAAAATCCGGCGCGGTCGGATTTCCATCTGAGGAGCGGCTTTACGTAGAGCTGTGAAGGCGAATGTCGGGGCTCTTGTATGGAGTAACAGAGCACGTAAATGATTTGCATAGCACTCCACCAGGGACGACCTGATTAAGGGCTATCATGTTCTTCCTCCTAGTCGTAAGTGGCAACGCGTTGGCCGGTTGCCACCTCAAAAACAGATCAATGCATCACGGTTGGCTTCGACAGGTTTGGGCCAGAAACGCCTTGTGGTAAGTCCTCGTTGGATAGGTCTGGCTTGATACCTAGCGCAACCGCTACCTGATGAGCCTTGCCCCGCAATCCCTTTTTACGACCATTAAGCACTTGGTAGCAGGTTGCAGCGTCCAGGTCATGAGCCAGAGCAAAGGCCTGTATTGATATCCCGTGGTTTTGTAACCAAAGCTTGGCTTCAGCAGATGTGCGTGTCCTATTCATGTTCATTACTTCCATGTGGTGATGACTTTAAAGTAGTCTGAAGTTTAATATTTCGCCGCGTATGGTGATGAAAGGCGGGCCGATAGACCTATTTGGACTAAGCGACTGGACTCGTGGTTATCCTTTAGTATCTACTAATAGGCTATAGCCCATCATCTAAGGAAAACTATGTCTCGTTTAGCTGAATACCGAAAACTCGAACAACAATTAGCCGCTCAGCTCGCCGAGCTGGATGCCATGAAAAATGACTCCGGTCTCAAGGCCGAAATGGAGTTTGAGACCAAACTGCGTGGTCTGCTTGCTGAGTACGGCTATAGTCTGCGTGACGTGGTCAACTTGCTGGATCCTGCGGCTGCGAAACGCGGTAAGTCAGCACCGCCGGCGCCGTCAGAGAAGGGCACACGGAAGGCGCGTTCGTTGAAGGTCTACAAGAATCCGCATAGCGGTGAGATCGTTGAGACCAAAGGTGGGAATCACAAACTACTGAAGGCCTGGAAAGCTGAGCATGGTTCGGATGTTGTTGAGTCGTGGCTGTCCAAGTAATCACCCGCTTGAGTGAAGAGGGGGCCTTGATGGCCCTTTCTGGGCTGAGCTTTTGGTGCGCCGGTAAGCGCTCCGAGCAATAACTCACTTTCTCCGTATCCACTATTCCTTCACGTAATGGGTATATCGCAGGTATGGAGGCTTTAACGGGAAGCGCGCTCTTATAGAGCTACACCCATGTTGATCTCAATCAGAAGTCAGCCGGCAGGTTGCTTAGCTAGGAAATAGCCGGTGGTGCGCAATTGGAGGCTATAGATCCAGATCCCGAAAACCAAGGCGTATTCTTTAAACATTGGAAGCGTGAGCAGGTGGATTATCGAGCCGCTGCCCATTCGGCTTAGGGAAAATGTCACGCCTAACACCAAGGCAAGAACGAAGCAAAGCGAACTACCCTTTTTTCTGGCTAAAAGCATCAAGCCGCCTACGAACATCAGCATCGCTACCAAGCAGATATTGAGGAACACTAGGATAGAGATATCACCGAAGCGGACTTGCTCCAAGCCGTCCTCTACAGCCCAAACACCTGCTTGGATCAAGACGATGACGCAGTAAAAGACGGTCATGAAAACGGGCGCTGGACGTGTGTTGTACCAAGGTTGAGGCATAGTTGGATCCATGATGACAAGGCTAGCTACGTATCATAGGTAGCGGCTGGTGACTAAACCATTGGCACACAGCAGTTTTGCAGAGAGCTTCCTGTGTGGCTCGGTAAGGCCTAGAGCCTGAAGGGTGTTGTGTTATGGAATCAAACGCCGTAGCGCTTGTTTCCTCCAGAAGTGATGCAATATCGACCACCCCTCGGCCCTATACAGACGTTCCCAGAGGAGCAAGGGCAAGATGATCCGTAGCTCGGTACTTGGCTAGGAATCGGCTGTGCAAGAGGTCGCGCTGTTCGGACTGGTTCCGGCTTGGAAAACGCGTAGCAACTCGCACCGTTGCACAGACTTTTCGACGACAACCATTTAGCTGGCTGGCCATCCGCGCTAATGCGAACCCACTGATCCTTCTTTTCGTATACCTGTACCTTATCGCCGCGTTGCAGGGTAGAGATGACTTTGCCACCCGGCTGATTGCGCAGATTCAACTTGTCCGTATTTACGAACTGATCGACTGGTGGGGTCTGTGCTGGCTGGATTGCTGGTGATGAAGCAGAAACTAATGTGTTCGGCGTTGCCTTTTGACTAAGCGGAGCCTGAGCTGGAGGCGTTTCTTTTTTACCGAAGGCCCAAAGGACCGCGAACAGAATCAGAAGAGGGATGAACCATGACCGAGATTTCTTGCGCATATCCTTTGCCCCTCGTTGAGCTCGCTGCGGGCGGCTGCGTTCTGTAAAACGGATGTGACGTTACTGCAAGCTTAGTCAAGTCTCCAGCTTGTGCAGCCTGCCAACCTAGGAAAGCTCTAGCTTTGCAGCGCCGAGCATCTCTAGGGGCACGTAGTCTCTGAGCGCGATGGAAACCAATCACCAATAACCACGCCCGATGACGATCAAGAACTAGCGTCGTGCTCCTCTGGAAGATCGTCGACCTAGCTACCTAGATGATGGAGTCGGCTTATCGATCCATTTAGAGGCGATCACACTAGCCTGGAAGCAACCTATGAAATAACGTGTTTAGATATAAAGGCCTAATAAGTCACGAGAATATAGCAAGTCCCATTCTTCCTATTAAAAAAATAAGCAAAATCAAAAAGAAAATCCTGATGAATCCACTTCCATACCTGAGTGCCAAGAAAACCCCTGTTAAGGATCCCGCTATATTGCACAGCGCGACGACCCCACCTATTGCCCATAGGACGTTGCCAGATGGAACAAAAAAAATAAGTGCTGCACTAAATGTTCCTAAATTAACCAGTTTCGCAGAGGCGGAAGCATTCAGGAAGTCAAAGCCGAAATATTTAACAAAAACAAAAAGTAGGAGACTGCCGCTACCAGGCCCAAATACTCCATCATAAAATCCGATGATTCCACCAAAGAATACACCTAACAGTACTTCTCTGGTGCCGCAATACGTGTGAGAGCTCGTCATCCCCAAGTCTTTCTTGATAAAAGTGTATCCGGCCATGGATATCAAAACAAAGAATACAATATACTCCATTAGCCTCTTAGGAATGAGAGATACGGACATAGCTCCAACAAATGCAAAAATAAATGCCGAAACCATTGTTGGCAGCATCAGGCTCCATATGATTTTTATTCGTTTTAGATAACTGAATATAGAAAAGGAATTCCCTGCTAATACAGCTAGTTTATTGGTTCCAAAGACAGTGGCCAAGCTGTACTGGGGAAGAGCGTGAAGAAGCGCTGGCAATTGCACAAGACCACCACCGCCAACGGCAGCGTCGATTAGTCCGCCGCAAAAAGCAAAAAAACCTAACGCAATCAAAGCGTGTTCAAAATTCATGTGATAAATCCGGCCAGGCCTTGATATCTTGGCAATGCATGATGGCATCCTCTCAAGAAAGATATTAGCCAGGCTATGTATCCTAATTGGCGAAAGCTGCCAATTAGGATACCCTCGGCATGTTGGTTTTTAGGTGTAAATGCAACAAAAAACCCTAATAAGGCTAGTCGCTCTCCAAATTAAGCTCACCACCTGATCATGGCGCCTATATGCTAGCGGTCAAGGCGTTGTGCATAGCCTTGAATGCTTTGCCTACGCGCCCATTGTAATCGAGCATGACTTCCTTTAAACGATCCACCTTGAAAGTTATATCCGCTACTCGACCATACGCTTGTGCAGCTGCCAAAGCATGCAGGCCATGTCTGTTTTCCACTTCGCCGGCATGACCCATTACATAACCTTTTGCATTTCGTAAAGCCTGTACGTTATTGCTCAGCGATGGATTGAATGCAAGCAGCTTGCTCTCAATATGCTGAGCGATAAAGTTGTACTCACGCCCATTCCAAAGCTCAGAAGCGATCGACACCATCATGGCATCCATAATGGAGATCTTGTGCTCGTCTGAGTTCATGGGGGATTTATGTTCGGCTACCCCAGCATTGTATAAAAATTCCGAAAACGCGTTGCATTCATTTACCTTGTATTGATTACTTACCCAGGATGTCGCGCCGAAAGCTGCTGTCATGTAGTGATACATACCGTCGTGACCCTTGTGGCCAAGTCCGAAATCATCCTTCGCAACCTCATGCATATGAGCCATTACATTATGGTAACCTTCTTGGCTAGCAGCTGGGACAGATAAGGCGTCTGCCGACAAGCGCATGATGATCTTAGCCGAGACCAGACTGGTGGTTTTGTGGGTTTCATTCCATCCATTGAAAAACTTTAAACACCGGAATCGACATTTTGCTTGTTGAGGAATGCGTCAAAAGCACGTTCAGCATATGATTGCGCCTCCTGTGTAATAGGACTATTGAGCACCTTTAGCATCATGTCCTGAAGCTGGTCTGCATGGGTGACCTTGGCCATAACAGGCTCTCTTCGATGACTGTCAATTAACGTCCGTCCAGGTATCTTCAACTTACCAATGTGCTGGGGTAGTGCCTCAATAAAAATCTCACCAAACTCTTGCATAGACTGGTTGCCATTAAATGCTTCAAAGCGACTTTGCAATAATGTTGAGCTCATGATTTTTTCTTTGTCCTTGAGGGCTGGTCGGGTGAATCTGATTGAACTTCCTCACTGCAATCAGAATTCACGACGGTAAATTACTTGATTGGTTAGCGACAAGTAACTTATACTGAGCTCATCATTCATTTTTGGTGAGCAATGGAATGGAACTCGCACAGCTAACCATGTTCAAGGTGGTTGCCGAACAGGGCAGTATAATTCGGGCCTCAGAGTTATTGTTTTGTGTTCCGTCAAACATAACGAACAGAATAAAGGCTTTAGAGAAAGAACTGGGCGTTTCTTTGTTTATACGAAAGGGCAGAGGGCTTGTCATAAGCCCTTCAGGACGTTTATTTCTTGAGTATACAAACAAAATTTTGTCATTGTGCCAAGAGTCCCGAAGAGCTCTTGACCCGGCATCAGCAGCATCAGGCGTATTAAGGATTGGCGCGATAGAATCTTCTGCTACAGGCCGTCTGCCCAACTTGCTATCAAAGTACCATAATAACCATCCTGCCGTGCAGATGGAGTTCAGTACAGGAGTATGGTCACAGCTACTGAATGATGTGGTTGACCATAGCCTCGATGGAGCAATTATTGCTGTCAGTAACGAGCACCCGGATATTGAGCGCATGGAGCTCTATCAAGAGGAGTTGGTGTTAATTGCGTCACCGTCGGCTGGTGAAATACATAGGCCTCAGGATCTGACTGGAAAGAATCTATTTATGTGGCCCGAAGGATGTCCGTACAGGAAGTCACTGGAGAACTGGCTGGTTAAACATGGCGTAGCTAGCACCTTAACAAGCATAGCAAGTTATGGCACCATTCTTGGGTGTGTGAGTTCAGGGGCTGGAGTATCACTAGTTCCAAGAGGGATTTATGAGCAGTTTCGGCGAATTGGAGGGATAAGTGGATATTGGTTCAGTGATTTGCTACCAATAAAAAATTATTTTATATGGAATAAGAATGTTCATTTTCATCAAGCAAAAGACAAGTTTGCAGAGTTGCTGATGGAAGAGTTTAAAAGTATTTAATCATGACGACTCTGGGGAGCTTAGTACAATGATTCCCACGCTTAAAGATATGGTAAGAATATAGGTTCGATTTGTCCGAAGATGCCCGCCGCGCCATTTAGAAGGGGCGGGGCGGGGGGCGCAGGTTGAGGGATGAGCGCCCGGAGGGCCAAGAGAGTTTCAAGCCGTGGCTTCGTACACGCCAGCACTACGCTATCACTCAGCCCAGCTTGACGCCAACTTTGAGGAAGTCGAGTGACCAGTAATGAAATCTGTAAGATTGAGAGCACTAGCCGAAAGACACACTGGGCACTCGGAAAATTTCTTCTACCTAATCCAAAAGCATCAATTCTCCTGCCCGTTCTGGATGAACCCGATCACCAACATCGTGAAAAGCATGCTCGACCAGCAAGCCACTTCTTTCAACGAGATTAATTTACATCTGCCGCATCATTGGGTATCTGGCTGAATCAAGCCAGCTAAGACACATACTCGCACAGCGATTCATAGTGAGACTATAAAGCATTCGTAACTACCAACTCCGGCTTGGTGGAACAGAAGGTTTGGCCGATTTATTCCGGATCTCGCCTTAAATTGGCCTGCGTTACAAGGCCAAGATCCACGAAATCGGATATTTACTCCTAAGTTATTTATACTTTCACTTCCGTATACTGTTGGGAAATGCTGGATCTGCAGTAAGTTTCGGGTTCCGGAAGACCGTTTAGCAGCGTTTCAGACAAAGCTTGAACGTCACAGATGCAGGCTCTCCGTCACCTTTAACCTTCGCTTGCGGAAAAAAGGTCTCAGCGATCTCGATTGGCGGATGGTTGATGCCACACCAAATAGAGCCACCAGAACGGTGAGCGTGGGCAGGGCAGCGCCGTATTGACATCTATACAATATCTACAATTAAAAACGAACCCGACTGTCGTCGGGTCCGTAACAGTCATGCAATATCTTTCTCTGCTCTACCAAGTGGTGTAATAAATTGGAATGCCGCTCGAGTTAGTGATAGATGCGTAGTTATAGCCGGGTGCAAATGACTCCCCACCCGCGAAAGTATAACCAAATGCACTGAACTCAATACCTCCACCCACTTGCTCGAGCTCTGCTTCATTCAGCAGTCGGACTTGCTGACCAGCAGAAAGCGCTTCGTGTTTTTGCTCTCGGATAATTGCTTGAGTCATGAGATTCCACCTTAACGGATATATAAAATAAGTCTACGCAGCCAAGAGTTGCGTATGACATGCTTATTAAAGTCACTCTCTCAGCACTGTAGCAATAGTACAGATGTCCTATTGACGATAGTAGCACTATGCCACTAGGTCATATGTGCTATTGAGGTTGACGGCTGTCAAAGCTCCAATACCCACCCTGTTAATCACAGACATTTTCCTTCGGCTTGTACATTTATATCAGTTAATCAAGTTAAGGCTGCATGGGCTTTCAGGCATCAGTTTGCCCTTTGAGTGAAAAAAAATGGAGGCAGATTTGTTTTTATGGTGCATTCCTCATGATTGAAGCGATCTACATTCATGCTCTTTCGCTCTGAAGCACTCGACGCGCAAAAGCGCAGTACGTTGGGTACAGTCTTGTTAGTCAGCCCTTTGTCGATGCGCTTGGCGGCGGCCGTCGCGCTACTGTTCTGCGTTTGCATGGGCTTGTTTTTGACCATCGCTACTTACACCAAGCGTACCGCTGCGGGCGGTGTGCTACTGCCTGAGTCGGGCCTGATCAGGATTTATGCACCGCAAGCCGGGGTAATCAATAATCTAGGCATCACTGAAGGACAGCCGGTGAACGCCGATGCTGTGTTGATGGCGTTGTCCAGCGATACGCTAAACGGCGAAACGGGCGGTGCACAACGGGCGATTAGTCTGTCGATCAAGCGCCGCCAGGAGAGTCTGACTCAAGAGATCGACGAGACCTTGGCCCTTCATAAGCAGGAGCTGGACGGCAAAAAGCGTCAGGTCGAAGCGCTGGAAACCGAGCAGCAAAAAATACTCGCGCAAATCGACCTAGCGCGTCAGCGGCTGGCGTTGACCAAAGGGATTGCCGAACGCTACGCCAACCTGCAACGCCAAGATTACGTGTCACGTGATCAGCTTCAGGAAAAAGAAGACGCTGTGCTGGACATGCGCTTGCGCGGTGAAGAACTCAATCGATCGCTGCTGACCGTGCGCGCTGAAAGCACCCGGCTGCGCGCGGAGCTGGTCGAGCTGCCGTTCAACCAGAGCAAGCAACTGGCCGACCTGCAACGCAGGCTGGCCGAAAATCAGGACCAGTTGGTCGAAAGTGAAGCCAAACGGGAGATCCTGATCACCGCGCCAACGGCCGGTGAGGCAACCGCTCTTTCGGTCTCCAATGGTTCACGGGTCGACAGTGCGCGGCCGCTGCTGAGCATCGTGCCCGTCGATGCAAAACTGCACGCGGAGTTGTACCTGCCCAGTCGCTCGGTGGGCTTTGTGCGCGCGGGCGATACCGTGATGTTGCGCTACCAGGCCTATCCCTATCAGCGCTTCGGCCTGCAACCGGGAACGGTTTCGTCGATTTCACGTACCGCATTGCCCGCCGATGAAGTCATGACGCTGGGCAATGTCTCCGAACAGATGCGCGAGCAGGGGCCTTTCTATCGAGTCACGGTCGCGCTGGCGTCTCAAACCATCGAAGGGCAGGGCAAGCGCGACCGTTTGCGCTCCGGCATGCAGCTGGACGCCGACATCATGCAGGAAAAGCTGCCGCTTTATGAGTGGCTGCTTGAGCCTTTGCGCGGAATAGGAAAGCGACTTTGAACCTGAAAAATGCATTCACTTTCGGGGTCGGAAGAAAACTGCCGGTGGTACTGCAGGCCGAAGCCACGGAGTGCGGCCTGGCATGCATGGCCATGATTGCCAGTTACCACGGACAACACAGCGACCTGTTTTCCCTGCGCGAACGTCTTTCGCCATCGATGAAAGGCGTCAACCTCAAGCAGCTGAGCAGCATGGCCGCGCAACTCGGGCTGGGCAGCCGGGCATTGCGCGTCGAACTCAGTGCGCTAGGTCAACTGCAACTGCCTTGCGTGCTGCACTGGAACTTCAACCATTTTGTGGTGCTCAGGGAAGTCACTGCGCAGGGCGCGGTGGTGCACGATCCCGCGCGTGGCCTGTGCAAACTGTCGCTTGATGAGGTGTCAGCGGCCTTTACCGGCGTCGCACTGGAGGTGTGGCCCGAGAGTGATTTCCAGCCGGCCGCCGCCCGACCGCCCATTCCGTTACGCAAGCTCCTGGGACGAGTGCAAGGGTTTGGCCGTGTGCTCGCCCACGTGCTGCTGCTGGCGCTGGCGCTGGAGCTGTGCACCATTCTCAGCCCGTTCTTCATGCAGACCGTGATCGACAAGGTGCTGGTCAGTGCCGATCTTGACCTGCTGGCGGTGCTGGCCATCGGATTCGGCATTTTGCTGATCATTCAGCACACCGTTGCGCTGGCCCGCGGATGGGCGCTGATGTACCTGGGCACGATGCTCGGCTCGCAGTGGCAGATTAATGTCTTCACTCACCTGCTGCGTTTACCGGTAGCGTTTTTTGAGCGCCGCCATTTGGGCGATGTCGTCTCGCGCTTCGGCTCTCTGAAGTCGATCCAGCAGACAGTTACCACATCGTTCATCGAAGCCATACTCGACGGTTTGATGACGGTCATTACGCTGGGACTGATGATTGCCTACAGCCCTAAGCTGGCGCTCGTGGCCGTGGTGGCGATGGTGATTTATGCTTTGGCGCGCTGGGCCTGGTTCGGGCCGTTGCGGCGTGCCAGCGAGAACCAGCTAGTCCATGCGGCGCGTCAACAATCGCACTTTCTGGAAAGCGTGCGCGGCGTGCGCACCATCAAGCTGTTCAATCGTCATGAGCAGCGTTGCAGCGCCTGGAGCGCCTTGCTGGTAGAGGAAATCAACGCTGGCCTGCACCCCCAGAAACTGCAACTGGCCTATCGCACCTTCAACGGCGTACTTTTCGGGCTGGTGACGATCATTGTCATCTGGCTGGGCGCCAGGCTGGTGCTGGAAGGGCAGTTCAGTGCCGGGATGCTGATTGCATTCAATTCGTACAAAGAGCAATTCAACGGCCGCGTCGCCGGGCTGATCGACAAGATCGTCGACGTGATCATGCTGCGGCTGCATGGCGAGCGCCTGGCCGACATTGTGCTGCAGGATGCCGAGCCGGTTTCTGGCGTGGATGCGTTCGATGAAGCCAGCATTGAGAACGTGCCTAGCCTTGAAGTGCGTGATTTGCGCTTTCGCTATTCCGAGCATGAACCTTACGTGCTGGACGGTGTGTCGATCCACGTCCGCGCAGGCGAGTCGGTCGCCATCGTCGGTCCATCGGGCGGCGGCAAAAGCACTTTGCTCAACGTCATGCTCGGCATTCTGGCACCCAGTGCGGGCAGTGTTCTGCTGGATGGCCTGCCGGTCAGGCCTGAGCATGTCAGCAGGCTGCGGCGCCTGACAGGTACAGTACTTCAGGATGACGTGCTGTTCGGCGGATCGATTGGCGACAACATCAGCTTTTTCGAGACAGGTGCCGATCAGCATTGGATCGAGCATTGCGCACGGCTGGCCGCCGTCCACGATGATATTGCACAGATGCCGATGGGCTACAACACCCTGGTGGGCGACATGGGCACGGTATTGTCCGGAGGCCAGAAGCAGCGGGTATTACTGGCGCGGGCGCTGTATAAAAAACCACAGTTGCTGTTTCTCGATGAAGCGACCAGCCATCTGGATATTGCTCGCGAAGCGGCGGTGAATCAGGCGCTTAAGGCTTTGAACATCACCCGGATCATTGTTGCCCACCGACCGGAAACCATTCGCTCGGCGGATCGGGTCGTGGCGCTTGCCAATGGTCGAATTGCCTACGACGGCCCAGTGCTCGATGAGCCGTCATCGCGGGGCTCAGAGCCGTGATGCGCGGTTTCGGCGGGCGGGTTTTGTTGGGTGCCACCGGTATGTTGCTGGCGACGATGTGCATGGCGGATGACCGCGTGGAGGTGTGCCCTGGTTCCAGTCGGCTTCCGGATACCCTGAACCTCTCGACTGCGGTGTCTGTCGCATTGTGTGCCGACCCCAAGCTGCGCGAAGCTTGGCTGACCGAGATGGCGCGTCAGGTGGAAATAGACGCTGAGCACTCGGCCTACTACCCGACCGTGGAAGGGCAGTTTCAAAAAGGTCGCGCCGGCAAGACCACGCGTTATCCGGGTTTCTCCGAAGCCAATTCAAGGCTGAACGCCAGTACCAGCATCTATGGCTTGAACATGAGCTGGGTGCTCTTCGACTTCGGGCTTCGCGCGGCAAAAGTCGAAAGTGCCCGCCAGTTACTAAACGCCGCTAGTAGCAGCCGTATTGAAGAAGTGCAGAAGTCGATGCTTGCCACCGCCAAGGTCTTTTATCAGGTGCAGGCTAATACCGCACTGCTACAGGCCAAAGTCAGTGCTGAACGTCTTGCGGAGAACAGTTTGAAAGCTGCTGAAGCGAAATACCATGCTGGTGCCGGTGAGCAGACTGATCGTCTGCAGGCGCAATCCAGTTTTGCCGAAGCGCAACTGGATCGGGTGATGGCGGAAGGCGACTTGGCCGCCGCGAGAGGTGAATTAGCCAGCCAGCTCGGGTTATCGCCTGCGGCCCCGCTTAAGCTGGTTGCGTTGGATGAGCCAGGCGCTGAAGACGTGGCGTTTCTGGGCGACGTCAATGCGCTGATGGAGCAGGCCAAGGCGGCACATCCGGCCATAGAAAAAGCCCGAGCAGACTGGGCTGCGAGTCAGGCAAAAGTTGACGCAGCAAAAGCCCAAGGCCGCCCCACCGTTTCACTGTTCAGCAACTACAGCCGCCAGGACACGCCCGTCGAGCAGGTTTCCACCCGGCAGGAGATAGACACCTGGACAATCGGCGTGCAAATCACGGTGCCGATTTTCGATGGCTTTCTGAATCGGCGCAGGGCGAGGGCTGCCAGTTACGAAAGCGCTGCTCGCGAACAGGCGTTGCATGAGGTTGAAAACAATATTGCGCTCAGCGTCTGGAAGAGTCAGCAGGCGCTGGAATCCAGAACCCGGGCACTGGCCATCAGTCGTCTGTTTGTCGAAAGTGCGAGCAAGTCTTATGAAATTGCTCAGGGTCGTTACAAAGCAGGTGTGGGTAGTATTCTGGAGCTTCTGCGTTCGCAGAACGATTTGGCTTCAGCAACGCAGAAGCGCGTGGAATCTTTGGTCAACTGGCATAACGCCAAGCTGCAACTGGCAGCTGACCTTGGCAGTCTGAACATTGGTGACTGAATTTTTTCAAGCACGGCACCAAGACCTATCCTTGAATCGGGGTCAGTTCAGTTGCGTCCTGTGCGGGTCGCCGGTGTGTACAACTGAGCCGTATCGGGTCTGACGGTGCAGGGCCTGATAAACCGAGCCCAAAGCATCGCGCAGGGGGCGTTTTTTCGGAGGATTGCGATGTGTAGGAATTAGTGAAATGCCTATAATCAACTAATGCTCCTAGGCTCGAGTTAGAGTCAACGCTTCCGGATATTTTAGAGGATGGATACATGGCCACTACCTACAGCGCCCCAGGGATGATGGTCGTCGACATCAGCGGATACGCCGATGACGCCTACGACATGGTCATACAACCCGACGGTTCAGTATTAGTCGCGGGCCTCACCTATGACGCCCTCAATCATGACTACGGCCGAGACTTTTCCCTGGCCCGTCTGAACGTCGACGGCAGCGTGGATGACAGCTACGGCAACGCAGGGCGGCTAGTGATTCATAAGCAGATCCCCATCGAAAAGGACTACATCCTTCGCGTCCAGGTCGATGGCGCGGTGCTGGCTGCCCACGAAGGTCATGATAATACCCCCATCGTCCAGCGTTGGGGCCCAGACGGTAAAGCCGATGCCGTGTTCAACGCCAATGCCCAGGCCAGCCTGCCCAGCGAGTTCGGCCACGCACCGGTAGTAGAAGTCAACACAGATGGCAGCTTGCTCGTGGGGGCCGTCGAGGGAAGCACGCTGAAAGTGGCGCAACTGTATGCCGATGGCACACAAGACCTGTCCTTCGGCACAAATGGAATCCTGACGCTGCAAGCCCCTGGAACGCTTCACTTCGTGCTAGGCCTGACATCCCTGGCGGACGGCAGCCTAATTGTCCAAGGCGCGCCCGATTTTCAGAACAGCTTGCTCAAATACACCGCGGACGGTGAACTGGACACCCACTTTGGCATCAATGGCGTCTTGGAGGTAAACAATGTGGGCGGCTATGGCGGCGGTCTGGCGGTGCAGGACGACGGCAAAATACTGCTAGCTAACACCACCTCTTACGATGACTTCACCGTCCTGCGGTTCAACGCCGATGGCAGCCCCGACGTCAGTTTCGGTAACCAAGGTTCGGTCAGCATCAACCTGCCTGGCGATGACGCCTCAGGCAAAGCCATCGCTCTGCAGGATGACGGCAGGATTTTGCTCGGAGGGAGCGCCTTCGCCAATGGCGGCAGTGATTTTGCTGTGGTTCGGCTAAATACCGATGGTAGTCTGGACACTACTTTTGGCAGCACGGACGACAACACCCGTTTAGTGGGTTCGTCTGGCAGCGATGTATTAAAAGGCTTGGGTACCGATGAAATCCTGCGTGGCCTGGCAGGTGACGATGTGCTGCAAGGCAATCTCGGTCGCGACTTGCTCTCCGGCGGTGCAGGAGACGATGTGTTTCGCTATGCCAACGTGGAAGACAGCTTTCGCACCACTGACAGCAGTGGCAGTGACCGTATACTCGATTTCAATCCCGCCGAGGATCGCATAGATCTTAGTGATCTGGGTTTTACGGGTATCGGGAACGGATACGACGGCACCTTGTTGATCGGTAACAACGCAGACGATACTCGCACCTATCTGAAAAGTTTCGAGGCCCATGCGGACGGCCAACGCTTCGAGTTGGTGCTTGAAGGCAATTTTGCCGGACAACTCGACGACAGCAACCTGACGTTCAGCACGGCGAGCGTCGCCAGCTCCAGCGTCGGTAGTACTGCACTCCCAGGCGACCTTTCCGCACCTGAACATGTGGAGCTGACCCTGATAGGCACTGCAGCCGCGCATCCTGATTACCTGGCCTGATCTGGTTGCGCGGCGCTTTTTGCTAAGCACAACGCCCTAGCTTCTTCACTCGTGCCAGCATGTTGAAGTGCTGTATCGGCTCTGCAGGAATGAGCGTTGAACAAGCTTAGGCAGTATTGTCGCAAGCACCGCATGACACAGGTCAATGAGAGCATCGCCGCAAAATCTGTTGCGAGCTTGTCGAAGCGCGTCACGATGTCACCTTCGGAGCGATCGATGACGCAGGTGTGTGGAAAGGTCTGTCGTTTCGCCCATCAGCCTTGCGTCGACGCTGGATGTGGAATGTACGCCAGTGCCTGTTCAGTCAGTGGGAGCACACCACCGTCCCCCCCCCGGAAAACGCTCTGCAGAGTGAAAATGACTGGTGTCACCTCCTGCCTAACGCCCGTGGCCAGCACTGGCATATCTACTTGCCGAAAAGGACAAAAAACGGCCGAAAGGCCTTCAGTTAACTGGGCCAATACCCGAAAAAAACCACCCATCTCGGGCAGCCGAAACACAACACTCCACATTCGTTTGCAAGATCGCAGCGAGGAGAGCGACTTAAACAGCAATCCTAGCTGGATCGAGCTTTGCCATCGGCACGGCGCACTCCATAACCAGCCTTCCAGCCATAGCTGGTTGAATTACGTCTTTGCCCATCTCAATGACATTCTGCACGGCGAACCCGAACAGAGTCACACGCTCTTGCAACACCGGAACACGCTGCTCAATTATCGGCAAAACGACCGGCCAGAGATCACGGACATAGTTGATCGGGAGGTCATTCGGCTTGTGCTGTTCCGGGACGCGCGGATGACCAAATTCCGG
Source organism: Pseudomonas caspiana (assembly GCF_040224095.2). Lineage (NCBI taxonomy): Bacteria > Pseudomonadati > Pseudomonadota > Gammaproteobacteria > Pseudomonadales > Pseudomonadaceae > Pseudomonas > Pseudomonas caspiana. The sequence goes on from NZ_CP167995.1 coordinate 3,175,819, forward strand.
TCCTCCTAGTGTACCGGCAACGTGACCGCTAATCTCGGCAAAGTCAGGATAATTCTGGCTTCCTAAATGATTGATCATGCCAGCTACAAGTGCCCAAAGCGACAGGTCAGTTCCGGCAAGCAAATGGTTCATCGGATCACCGAGATAGTAGCGACTGCCATCCGCTGTTTCCACGTCCAAGATGCCGCACTCTCGGGTACTACGGTTCGAAGCGGCCACCTGCTTAAAAACGCTATCGACGACACAGAAACCGGCAAGCGATCCGAGAATACCCAGAAGGCTCTCGACGTGGACACCCCGCTCTTTTTTCATCCCGGCGAGCAGCCGCTGGACTAACTCCTCCGCACCGATTTTCAAATGAACGACTGGATTTTCAGCACTGGCCTGTTCGATCGCCGCATCAAGCATCGCCGCCTTCTGCGCGCCTTGATCCTCAACTACGCTCTTTTTCTTGCCAAAGATCTTACCGAACACATTTACCTCCAAATTCCACAGCGTCCCGATCACATTGTGTGCTGCCAGAAAGCAGAAAACGAGCCGTCAATGGCTGACAGCGGACGCTAAATGACTCTCTCTACTTTCGGTATCAGTACCGACGATTGCAACACCACGCATCGACGTTAGTCATTTCCCGTTTCAGTGATCGAACCAGTCTTCAGGAACCCAGGAGCTTTCTCGAAACCAGCGATTCCGGGAATCCTGCTCGGCTCGGCACGGTGCCATTTATCGCTGACAGAACCGTACCAATTAGCGCTGATATGTACACTAACGTATGCGTCCGGCCAAGTCATTTACCTAGCCCTTCAAAGCCAAGACATGGTGTGCACTTAAATTTAAGTGGGCACCAGTTCTAGCCTTTTAAGCAGGTATTTAATGCAGCCAACAAGCCGTTCCTACGTAAGGGGCCGGCGAACACACCTTCCGACCCCCGGCATTAAGGTCGATTGTGTCCGCGTAATTTAAGCGGACGCAATTACCCTTAATATCAGGATCGCCATGCGTGAACGCAAGTCCTACTCAAAATCCTTTAAAGCCCAAGTGGTTCACGAATGCCAACAGCCTGGTGTTTCCGTGGCGGCCATCGCGATGAGTCACGGTATCAACGCTAATGTCGTACGCCGCTGGTTACCGATTTTTCGTGATCAGCAAGCAGTCGTGTTGCCAGCGTTTGTTCCCGTCAACGTCGCGCCGGTCAATCCCAAGCCAAAGGCTCAAGCGTCGGCGGTTATTGAGCTGCCATTTGGCGAGCAAACCATCACGGTGAAATGGCCCGCTTCCGATCCCGAGGGCTGCGCTCAGTTTGTCCGTGGATTTGCCCTATGATCCGCATCGACAGCATCTGGCTCGCCACCGAGACCATGGATATGCGTGCTGGCACCGAGACCGCTCTGGCCAGGGTGATTGCGGTGTTCGGTGCGGCGAAGCCGCACTGTGCTTATCTTTTCGCCAATCGCCGTGCTACCTGCATGAAAGTCCTGGTGCATGATGGGATTGGTGTCTGGCTGGCCGCACGACGGTTGAACCAGGGCAAGTTTCATTGGCCAGGTATTCGACAAGGTTGCGAGATGGAACTGGACGCCGAACAATTTCAGGCCTTGGTGCTTGGCCTGCCTTGGCAGCGTGTCGGCGCTGGAGGCACCATCACACTGCTTTAAAATGTAATTCGCGTCTTGGCGTGCTGTCGACAGCGATCTGCTTTGGTAAAATCCAGGGCATGACTTCCTTGCCCAACCTCGACCAAATGACCTCCGACCAACTGCGTGCGTTAGCAGCGCAGTTGATGTCGAAGGTCGACACCATGGGTAGGAAGATCCATCACGATCAGACCCTCATCGAACAGCTGACTCATGAAATTGCCGTCCTCAAGCGGCATAGGTTTGCCAAACGCAGTGAGCAGATCAGCCCCGAGCAAGGCAACTTGCTTGACGACTTGCTCAATACTGATCTTGAAGCTATCGACGCCGAATTGAGCGCACTCTTGCCGACCCCGGCTCCTGAGCAAACACGTCAAAAACCCAAGCGTGCACCGCTGCCAGCCCAGTTTCCACGTACCGTGATTCATCACGAACCGGAAAACACGCAGTGCTCTTGCGGCTGCCAGCTTCAGCGCATCGGCGAGGACTTGAGCGAGAAGTTGGATTACACACCGGGCGTGTTCACCGTCGAACAGCATGTGCGTGGAAAATGGGCCTGCCGCCAGTGCGAAACACTGATCCAAGCGCCAGTTCCGGCTCAAGTGATCGACAAGGGGATTCCGACCGCAGGTTTGCTGGCTCATGTGATGGTGGCGAAGTTCGCTGATCACTTGCCGCTGTACCGGCAGGAGAAAATATTTGGACGCGCCGGTTTAGCGATCCCGCGCTCAACACTGGCTCAATGGGTCGGACAGACCGGTGTACAGCTTCAGGCACTGGTTGATGCTTTACGAGAAGCGGTTCTAGCGCAACGAGTTGTCCACGCCGACGAGACGCCGGTGCAGATGCTTGCGCCCGGTGAAAAGAAAACCCATCGAGCCTATGTTTAGGCTTACTGCACTACACCGTTTTCGGCACTTAAGGCGGTCGTCTATGACTTCAGCCCGAGTCGCGCCGGTGAGCATGCGCGTAACTTCCTTGGTTCCTGAAATGGCAAGCTGGTGTGCGATGACTTTGCTGGCTACAAAGCCGGTTTCGAGAAAGGCATGACCGAAATTGGCTGCATGGCTCATGGGCGTCGCAAGTTTTTCGATCTGCACGCGGCGAATAAAAGCCAACTGGCCGAACAGGCACTGCACTCGATTGGCGGCCTGTACGAAGTTGAGCGCCAGGCGCGCGAGATGAGTGATGAGGATCGCCGCCGAATACGGCAAGAAAAAGCAGCGCCGTTGGCGAAAGCACTGCACGAGTGGATGCTGACTCATCGCGATCTTGTGCCCAACGGATCAGCAATAGCCAAGCCTTGGATTACAGTCTTAAACGCCAGGTAGCGCTGACGCGCTACCTGGAAGACGGTGCTGTGCCTATAGATAACAATGCCGTCGAAAACCAGATCAGGCCATGGGCTCTTGGGCGCTCCAACTGGTTGTTCGCCGGTTCGTTGCGCAGCGGTAAGCGGGCGGCGGCGATCATGAGTCTGATCCAATCGGCGCGTATGAATGGGCATGATCCGTTTGCATATCTGAAGGATGTGCTGACACGACTGCCGACACAGCGGGCAAGTGAGATTGGGGAGTTGTTGCCACACAATTGGAGCCACCCTTGATAGCCCGGATATGTAAGGATGCTTCCATCACACGGATAGAAAAAAAGGAAGATGCCATGGACGCAGTAATCCGGCTTGCAAAACTTGCCGATATCGATGCGATTTTTAAGATTCGAACCAGTGTTCGGGAAAATCACTTATCCCAAGATCAGTTAACGGAGATAGGCATAACGCCTGAAGCTATAAGTCAGGCAATTTCAGAGACTCCGTGCGCTTGGGTCGCGGAGGTCTGTGGTGTTCCAGTCGGTTTTTCGATGGTCGATATTCAAGATGGTTGCGTGTTCGCGGTCTTCGTCTTGCCGGAATTCGAAGGGTACGGGTTGGGGCGCAATCTGATGCATAAAGCAGAGACTTTTCTATTTCAACGCCATCAGAAGATATGGTTAGAAACCGCTGAAGCAAGCCGTGCGAGCGGATTCTATAGAAACCTTGGCTGGCAGCCCGTGAAGAACCTACCGGAAGGTGACATTCGTTTTGAGAAGCAACTGAAGTAAAGCGAGAATAAAGGTATCGAGACGGTTAGATGGGCGCCCGGCAAATTGCGCAAGGTGCGTTTGGCGGACGCTTACGTTCCTACTCGAATAGGGCAGCCTGCGGCTGCAGCAAGAGAGTACACGGTGAGTAATCGCACCTGTTGCACAAACCGTCGCGGCTTTCAGAGTTGAGCTAGCATTTGTTCTCGGTTCGCGAAAGACGCGTCAACACGCCCCTACTTGCATAACGGGTAAGGGCGTGTAGCAGATCAGCTCACGAAAGGCCCGCGAATGTCTGACGGCGGGGGTACATCGGGAAATGGGAGGGTGCAGATCGGCTCAGGTTTGATCACGCCGGGACCTGGCACTGGCATGATAGTAAAATCTCCACCACCTGCAGCGCAGTGCAATTCGATGTCAGTCAGTGCATAAGCTTGGGACGAACTGAAGCCTGCTAAGGTCTCGATTGTTTGCTCATTGAGGATAATCATTTCAAACCTCTTTACACTGGCAGGAAAGCGTCTTTCCAAACAGTTTTTTAGAAAGGACGCCCGAGGCTCGTTAGCCATAAACTTCACATCCAGATGCTAGCAACATGTAATTTTTCTAGCCCGATCGAGAGTCAGAGGCAATTGGAGACTCAGGCAAATCCAGTTTATTATTTTTTATATATTTACATTTTCAACGGTAAATTTTATTTTCCCTATTATACTCCAAAAGTTGGATGGCAGTGGCCACTGCAGCAAACATGCCCACTAACCAAAGTTCATTCCAAGCCAAGTCTATAATTGCTGCCATAAGGAAGCATACGGCAGCAAGCCAGAACATCTTTGGCGAATTGACGGTTTTTCCAAAAAGTTTGTCACGATCAGGAATCACAACACACACTCCACTGTTGTGTTTGGTTTGGATACGTCGTCACCAATACCCCAGACCTCGCAACTGAAGTTCTATAGCGCTGAGTAGGTCTGATAGGCGTCGAATGCACCGACGGCTGCCACGCCAACAAGGATCGCGCCAGCTCCGACAGCAGTAACCGGCGCCAACGCTGCGGCAGCGGCCACTACGCCAACCGCTTTTACCCCGTCGCTCACTGTCATGGCACCGCCAATTTGTGACATCTCGTTTTCGCTGAGTTCACGTACAGTCAATTTCTCGCTCATGTCTCATTACCTTCATCTAACGTTAATAAAACCTGTTTGATAAGTTGGCGACTGTAACTCCGAGTCGCGTGGATAATAATCAACCGTTAGCTTACGGATTTGAATAGTACAGATGTACTAGTGGCTGATGGGCATTAATTTTCGCGTGGGCTCATTGTGAGTGCTGCAGAGGAAGACTTCCAATTTAGCTAAGATACACTAGTCGGAGGAATACACCGCTGATCTCAGGCCAAGAGAACGCGGCGCCAGTGGTTAGCGTTTGCCACTACTTATAGTGTTGCTCAAACACGGCCACTTGTACGGGCGTAATCAACTGAAAGCGAACCCAGACAACCGCGCGCCTTGGCGGCGAAGTTAATGCAGCGTGTCGAAACGCTCGACCACTAGGTCGACACGATGGGCAAGATGGTAGATGCGCTGCTAGACTAACAAGTTGAGACGATTGGCAAGACCGTTGAAACCATGGGCAAGAAGATCATCCACACCAAACGCTGATCGAGAAACTGACCCACGAGATCGCGCAGCTCAAGCGTTTGAAGTTTGCCAAACGCATCGAGCAAATGAATCCCGAGCAGCCAGCCTGCTCGATGACCTGATCGATACCGATATCGCAACGATTGAAGCAGAGCTTCAAAGCTTGCAGGCAGTGATAACTCCGGCCGAGAAAAGCAGAAGCCCAAGCGCACCCTATTACCGGTTGAGTTACCAAGCACGCTGATCCATCACGAGCCAGTTCCGGCACAGGATTGCACTTGATATCTCGTACCTGATTTCGAACAAACCATGGCACTCCTGACAACCCATCGCTTATGTCTGCGCCGAGATCGAATCGAGGACCATCCTGCACATGGAAGGGCGCGAATACGGTTGCTCCGGGGCAGCCATCGATTTTTTTATGATTCTGGGCTGTCACCAGAGTAGTACGCCCGAGGGTAGCCTGTTACCCAAACGCGGTATCACTCAGTAAGCGGACCGTTTTCACATGGAGGGGATACTGCCCTCGTGGGAAGTCGACTGAGGGGATAGTTCTCTGAACTCTCCAATGGCGATCTCTAGCAAAGCCTGAGTGGACTGGTTCATAGTGTTCGCAGGCAGTAATTGATTGGGCCTGGACGTGCCACCTATCTTGGCCAATTTGGCCCTCTCGCTGGTCGGGATCAAGCAAGGCCTGATCCGGGGCTGGACAAGCGATTCAATTAATCCCCTATTTGTGTCCCAGCATACAGAGCTTTCAGCTGTTCAAGCTTTGCTAATCTGCGATCGTCTGCGAGTAGGCTAAGTCCGTGCAGAGCATTAAATCGCTGGGACTCACCAATATCAGACATGAGCGGTAGCCAGGTCGACCGCGCCTGCTTGACCAATGTCTCGGCTTCAAGAGTTAACCCTTGAGACTCAATAAGCTTGTTCCCGTTAACTGTTGTCTTAAGCTCGCGGATAGTGATTTCAAGCTTCTGCAGCTGTTCTGTCATGAGTTCCACGGCATCAATCGAAACAGAGCGACCGTCAACGTAAACGGTGTTTTCCTGCACGCAATAAACTGCAAGCGGGCCTTCACCGCCAGCAGAAACGCGTTATCCCTAGAGTGATCGGGAAGGCTATATCTCTTGAAGATGCGGATTTAGATCAGATTAATTTGGTGGGCCGCTTCGCGGGCGGATCTTGGGGACCGAGCCAGCACATTACCGCGTTGACTCGGCCCTGGCGGGCTTCAATGCTCCCCACCCCCGGCAGGGGTGACCTGCGCGCTTGCATAGGCGATGGGCTTGTACACCGAGGATGTGGCAATTATTGCCATGCGCAATAGAGCCTGCAAATAGCACAAATGTGCTATTGAAACGGCCGGGCATGAATGAATTAATTGCTGTAATTGGCTACATCTTTTGCAAGCCCACCACTAAACGCGAGTCATGACAAGCGAGCAGGATCAGAAACCATCAAGAGGTTGTCTATGGAACTAGCTCCTGGACTGAACGTTAGAAGATTTTTTCGACATGCAGCGCTATACGGTTCAGGGGTTGTCATCGGAGTTTTCATCTTTTTGATGTGGGACTCAGTGCGTTCGCCATCTTTTCTGACTGATGGATTACCCACTTCATGGAACGGCGCGTCTGCGGAGTTTGACAGTCGTCTGCGCGCCCGTTTTCCTCTGGGTATGCCTGCGGGTGATTTCATTCGCGAACTCAACAAGGAAGGCTTCAAGCCCACATGGTTTGAGAGTGCAGGTTATTACGGTGCTGTACGACGCGAGGGATGGATACCGTGCAGAGTGACTGCCAGGGTCCGCTGGCAGCCTGGGCCGGGCGATACGCTGGCTTATGTTGACGGCAACTATCGGGAGGAGGGCTGTCTGTAAATCCCGGTCAACAATGTCCCGGTAAATGTCAGATCAAGAACCACCAAGGATCCTCTTAATGAAGTACCCCGCGGTTGCAGTTATTTTGCTGGCTTTCTCCTCGCAGCATGCTCTGGCGCGATCCATGGATTGTGGTAAGGCATCATCCGAAATTGAACATTTGATATGCGCCGATTCCCGCCTGCTCACTGCTGATGCGGCAATGGGTAAAGCCTATGCGTCGATACTGAAGAGCGCAGATGATGCTGGGATTCGCAGCATGCTGGTTGCGAGCCAGCGTCGCTGGATGACCGCAAGAGATCAAAGTCTCGGGAAACTGCGTGACAGTATTGATACCCGGACAGGTGAGCCATACACCCGGCAGGCGCAGAGCAATATTGTGCTGAAAGCTATCCATGAGCGTACCCGGCAACTGGGTCGGATTTCAGATCAGGCATTGGCGAAACCTGAGTTGGTTCAGCGAGCTATTGATCAAAGTAAGTTTGATGCAGGATTTACAGGCGGGCGATTCGCCGGAAGTAACGTTGCATGTGAGTTTGTGCCACAAGCGGATTCATATGCCTACGGTTGTTTCGGGACTCGCTTTCATCAGAATAAGAACCGGGTCTGCAGTCTTTCTCAGGACTGGGCCAGCGGGGACCTGTATCAGACCCGTGCTGTGGCAGATATCGTTGACAGGAAGCCAAACCTGATTGCGACGTGCAAACCTGGTATCAAGAATTGCGTTGAAGGCAGTGCTGGCTGGAGTGCCAGGTCCGATGCTCCGGATGCAGACACGCAACGTATTTATGACCAGATTGATAAACAACCGCTGGCCAGTCTCGACGTGGAGCTCTGGGCCGAGGAGGGCGATGAGCAGTGGTTGAAACAATGCCTGACAGATCCCGGCTTTCCATGGGGCGCGTCTACGGACCTGAACGCCATGTTTGAAGAGATTTACGCGTCTAGAAAACCGGTCGGGTTTGAACAGATCGATGTCAGCGATGTGGTCACGCGATATTTTCCGTTGAATACCCACAAGGCGGCGCTCATCCGATCATTTACGCCGTCCAGTACGTGGACGATTGTCGAGAATCTGCCTGACAGAGTCGTGGTTCGGGATAACCGGAGGCGGGCTATAGTCGACCCTGATGCCAGTTCCGTGGTGATGACTTTCGCGTTCAGTAAGGAAAGCATGCTCAGTCAGGTAAGTGCCGTTCGTTTAAAAAGCCAGTAGGAAACCCGGCTGAGTACACAACCGTTTACCAGAGCGCTAAACGCTTTACCGCGAGTGAGCCGGTTTTCCTCGGTTTGCCCGCCCAATTCAACCTCCAATACGTGATGGAGTTATAAATGTCCAAGCTTGCAGAGTTTCGTTTGCTGGAAAGAAAATTGGCTGAGCAGCTCAAAGAGCTGGATGCGCTGAAAGGCGATCAAGGGCTAAAGAAAGAGATCGAATTCGAAAAAAAATTGCGCAACCTGTTAGCTGATTACGGATTCAGCCTGAAAAATGTGGTGGCGGTGCTTGATCCCCAATCTGCTGCTCCCCGACTCAAGACCGAAAAGCCCGTCATTGAGCGCAAAACCCGTAGAACTCGAGTGATCAAGGTGTTCAAGAACCCTGAAACCGGGGAGGTTGTAGAAACGAAAGGGGGCAATCATCGCACACTTAAGGAGTGGAAAGCCAAGTACGGCGTAGATGTAGTGGACTCGTGGCTCGCCCACTGATTTGAATACGTTGCGGCTGGACCACAGGGGCAGCCAGCCGGATCCTACACACCACAGCAGATCGCAAACGGTGGTGATGGTTCACAAAAGAACAACTCACCTACTGGAACAACCAGAGTCACGGGTGCCGCACCAATGCAAGCATCACAGCCCATAGGCTCAAGTGGGCAAGCTGGACAAGGCAGCAACCAGGATGTTTAATTAAGTCGTTAACAAAATTAAATATTATTGAAAATATGTATGGGTGCGTCATGAATTATTTTAGCCTCTCAGCTTTTTCCATTTTACTCTTCTCTAGTGGCGCCTGGGCACAAGGTTGTCCGCCAGGGCAGTATCAGATTGGTGGTCAAGGGGCGATTGCATGTGCTCCTATTCCGCAAGGAAACACAGTTCAAGAGCCGCCGCGCCCAAGCGGAAAATGGATAGAAACTTGGGGAGCCATTGCGGGTGATGGAAATGAAAATCTTGGCGTGTCTACGGGTAAATTGAAGAAAGCTGATGCCCAGCAAGATGCGGTAGAAAAGTGCGAAGCGGAAAGTCAAAAAAATTGTAGCGTTCTCTATGTTTATTTGAACAGGTGTGCAGCAATCGCTGAGCCTGAGCATATGGGAAATATAATTAGAAGTTTTGCTGCAGGACCTTCTATAGAAGTAGCTAGTCGAAATGCAATTTCATTTTGTAATAAAAAGAATAATGGTAGCCAGTGCAAGGTAATATACACCGACTGCACGGAGCCTTTATTTCAAAAGTTCTGACGAGTTTCCGGGGCATCACAAGGGGGGTCTGTAGAGAAGCGCTTGAATGGGCTAAGAAAACCGATTTCTAATCAATTGCTCCGCAGTTTCCAATACATAGTCCCATTGCAAGGGTGTCAAGGCTCGGGAGGCCGCATCCTCCTGTGGCGGGTCGCGGTGCTGATGTTCAGGCGAAATGGGTTTGCTGAGATTTGCCCATCTCCGGCTAGAAACTCGAAGCCCTAGGAGACGTGAGACTCAAGTCGAACCACAGGTTCAAGCGGTGCATCTCTTGGAATGAGTTCGATAGGTTGTGAACGCATTCTTCGTGAAAAGAAGGCTCCGCTGATCAGGCCTTGAATTCGGTAGAATAAAGAAGAAAGCTGACTTGATTCTAAAGTTCACAAATATGACCAGTGCAAAAGCTTTTTCGCGCAGAGAGGAGTTCTGATTATGACCACCATTGGTGTATTTGCTAATATCGTCAACGAAGACGGACAGGTTCTTTGCGTACAGAGGAACTACGCACCTTTCGGGTGGACGGTTCCTGGCGGGCGGCTTGAGCATGGAGAATCGCCCGAGCAGGGTGTCATTCGGGAGGTTTTTGAGGAAACGGGATGCCGCGTTATTGTCGAAAGGCTCGTTGGCATTTATTCTGCCCCATTTAGGTCAGATCTAGTAATCTACTTTCAATGCAAAATATTAACTAGACAGGCTTGGCAGCCAGACTCAGAAATTGCTGCTGCCGACTTCTTTCCAGTCCAGAATCTCCCCTATCCAATGAAGAACAATACGCGAATAAGAATTCAGGATGCTTGCACAGGTAAAATAGGCGTGTGGAGAACCTTCTCGAAAGAAGAGCATTCATGATGAAAATCGATAGAAAACCGAGCGAATTGTTTCGATTCCACTACATCGTTACCGATGTAGGCCAGAGCAGCGAAAATGCACTTGCATTGCCTCTTATGATGTCGACCTCGTTGCAAGGGACGAGTTTTCATGCGTCAGGCTCAAAACAACCCAGCATGTGGAGAAAACTTATGAAAGGACGGCGAAAAGTCAAAACGCTCAAGTGGCATTTGAAATCCACCATTGAAACTGAGGCTAGGGAAATCCTTCGAGGCCGGTCCGCAAGGCAAGGTAGATTTCTCGATCTTGCACTGCTGAGTGACAATGATAGGGAGCCCGTTGGACGCATAGCTGGCTGATCACAACCGTGCAAGCCTTCAGTTTTCGATTGAAAAAGCATCGGTTGCCCCAGCTAGGAATCGCTCAGAACGGAACTGTCTGCGTCAACGCCTGCCTGTAGTTCTCCACCCCCCATTAGCGGAAATCCAGCTCAGAGGAGGGCGGCCACGCCATCCGTGCTAGGGCGGAATTCGCAGTGGTAAAGGTCGAGGTAGATGACGTGTTTGTTTTACCGACTTGCCACCAAGTAAACGATTTTACCTTTGCCGTCATCATTGAAGATGATGGAGTGTTCATCAGTTATCTGATCAATGGTAAAGCTTTGTACTGAGTCCTTACGTTGCTCTGCACGCATTACTGATGGATTTTCGTCGTTCCCCAATACGAGGGTTCGAGCAAACCGGCAGGCAGTTTTGCATCCCTTCTGTTTAGCGAGTACTGACGGTAGTTGTCGTGCACCATCGAACGTCGACCTTGAGCAATACAAGCGGCTCCTCATCTAGGTAGGAGTCCATCCTATGGGGAAAGGATTTTCACACCTTGGCTTGCTGATGCGGGCATTTTGAATGCGGTTTCCGACTGAGCCGGATGCCACATTGGCTTAGCATACGATTTTGTCAAATTTCTACGAGCGCCCCTAGATGTGGGGCGCGTGGCCACTGGTGCAGCGGCGCCATTTATCTCACACCTGCCTGGCCAGCGGCAGGTCCGAGTGCGCGTCGCTGCATTGGGGACAGCCGACCACCTGGGTCATTGAGTAGGAGTTGGCCACATCGCCGCTTGCCATGGACAGCACACCTAGGGCTTTGTTGAGCTGCAGGCTTATCAAATCGTGGAGCAATCCTTACCATCAACCGTATGAGCTTTGGTTGACGGAAGTAAATGTTCGAAATGGGGCAGGATCCCCGGATTCGGATATTTACCCTCAGTAATTTGTACATTTACTTCTAGGTACTCTAATGCAGCGTTCAGCGGGTTGAGAGCGTGGAGGAGAAAGGCGGACAATGCGTTAAATGACGTCATCAGCTGATTATTTCTTTGATTTATTCCAAGTACTAACTCCGCGGGCGAATGGTGGCGCAATCGTGACGACAGTGGTGCCTGCGTATTGATGAGAAGGAGGTTACTAATGGATAAGGTGACAACGAAAGGACAGCCCCAAGATTTGCGCTGTGTGAGTGTCGATCCTGCGATGGCAAGGGCGTCAGCCGCATTGTGCACACTAAAAGTGGAACTCGACCGTCAGGCTCGTGGATTGATCGGCCAGCCATTTCTAGATGACTGGATTGGGGGCCGCAACACTTGTGCCTACTTCGGTTCCAGCGTAACCGTCCGGGCAAGTCATCTAGCGTAGCTGGCTCTATTGTTTTACGAGATTGCGCAACGATGAAGCTCAGCCCTCAATGTCGATCAGGGACTGCCGGGCATCATCACCCCAGTCAGACCCGATCAAAGCACTTTCTCGTGCTATCAACAATTGAAACGCTTGAGATTCCTTTCAAGCGTTGCTGGATAACTTAAACTTGCCGACTACGCTGCGAAGTTCATTAGCGAGCAATGAAAGCTCGTCAGCCGTTACGGCGTTGTCCTCTACGCCTTCCATGACGATTAAGCTGCTGTTTCGAATGCCGATGACGTTGCGATTGATATCCTCTGAGACCGAATGTTGCTGCACCGCCGCACTTGCAATCTGAGTGTTCATGCCCACAATTCCGTCTACTGCTTCATTGATCTGGTTCAGGCTGCCAGACGCTTGGCTCGCTGCCTGAATGCATTCCCTAGCTCGGGTTTGCCCAGCTTTCATCTGTTGAACAGCGGCATCAGTAGCGCCTTGCAACTGTTGGATGATCCGTCGAATTTCTTCTGTGGAGTTTTGTGTGCGCGAGGCCAGAGTCCGCACTTCGTCAGCCACGACCGCGAAACCACGGCCTTGCTCGCCAGCTCGCGCCGCCTCGATGGCCGCGTTGAGGGCCAGCAGGTTAGTCTGATCCGCGATGGTACTGATGACCTCGATGACACCACCGATTTCTTTGCTGTGTGTCGCTAACGCTTCGACTTTGCTTGCACTGAGCTCCACTTCGTTGGCCAACGCCTCAATAGCGGCACTTGTTTCAATCATAACTTTCAAGCCGTCGTTAGACGCACTGCTTGCAGATTCAGCGGCACGTGCTGCGCCCTCGGTATTCTGGGCCACGTCGGCAACGCTCGCGGTCATTTCGTTGATGGCAGTAGCAACCTGCTCGGTTTCAGCCTGTTGTGAGTTCATTGAGGCTTTGGCTTGGCCTATGGAGATCTCTAGTCGCTTTGCCGCATCTGAGACTGAATGCGAGCTACGCTCCACCTGGCTCAGTGAGCCAGAGAAGGCCGTTACCATGCGGTTAAGTCCCTCGCCTACATCACCGATTTCATCGTGGCTGTTGATTCGGACGCGCGCGCTCAGATCGCCTTGAGCAATACGTGCCGTCACAGCTAGGAGCTCATCAACCCCAATCCGCAGAGCCTTGTAGATGCCGACGAACGCATAGAGCAGCAGTATCGCAATGGCGATAAATAGCTCAGTGCCGAAAGTACGCTCATTACTCAGTGTATTCAGACGCTCATCAATTCGAATTCGCAGCGATTCCTGCATCTGATCCTGAGCTTTGTAAAACTGAGCAACGACGGCGTTTCCACGCTCGCCCAAGGTGTTGGCATTCACGTTTGAGCGCTTGCTCGGATCGAGGTAGTCCACCAGGTCTTTACGCAGATTTTCCAGGTCGGTAATGGCTGTTGTTACAGACGGCTGAACTACACCAGATAATTTCGGCTCTTCTCGGCGAAGCAGGGAAAGGCTCTGCTGCAACTCTTGACGCATTAGCAGCTCCTGTTTCAACAAAGTCTGGGCAAAAATACGAGTGGTGTCGTCCAGAGGACGGTCAGCGCTAAAACCGCTGGCCAGACCGCGAATCTGTCCGACCAGATTTATTTGCCGAGGCAGACGTATAGAGCTTAGATCGATGAGGTACAACGAACCTGCATCTTCGTCCAAAATCATGCCGGAAGTGGCCGTAATGTAGTAAACGAAATTCATTAGGTCGGTTAACTGGTCGTTCCACGCGGAAAAGATCACCAAAGGTGCTTCGCCTGCTTTGGCGCGTTCAACCAGCTGCACACTAGCGGTACGCAACGTCTGAACTCGGTCTGTCGTTGCCAGTTGGGTGCTAAATTTTGCGTCCTGCGCAGCAAGAGTCGCATAGGCATCGTTAAGCTTTTCAGCATTGCGTGCTGCATTGGCTACTGCGTTGGTGTCACCGCTGAGCATGCCGTGTGTCAGCGCCCTCTGAATCATGGTTAGACGCAGGATAGGGGTGACGTCCAACAAGTATTGTTGACCCACCTGTTCATGCTTGATGCCCGTGATGCTCGTGTTCAGTGAAAGCATCGCCCGGGTGCCTAGCAGGAGCAGAGGAATCAGGACAATAAATCCCAAAATTGCGAATTTCATGGGGAATCGAACACGGTTGGTAACGAACAGGGCAGGCGCTAATAAATTCATCGGGTTCTCGATCACTCAAGGTCTGTGAGTGCTTTCTTAGGCGTTAAAAAGTGCCCATCTCTCATTTATGGTTATGAGGTAATGAAAGCATTCCAAGAGATCTTCCTCAAAAGCCGCTTACTCTCCTTTGTTACAGGATCGAATTGCCGCGCTTCTCTTGGTACGAAAACTATCGGCTGAACCGGGCGAAGCTGTAGGGAGGAATGCATGGATAACCAGCATAAAGGCTAAGTAGACCGGTAATGGCACCAGTTGGAGGTGCGTCCGGGCATCCCGTCTTGCGCAACTAAACCGGTCGCCACCTATGCGGTAGTAGCTCCGCAATCTCACTTGCCCGCTGCGTCGGCAGGCGCGTGAGGACGTCCTTCAAATAAGCATACGGATCATGGCCGTTGAGTCGCGCCGATTGGATCAAACTCATGATCGCCGCTGCACGTTTACCGCTGCGTAACGATCCCGCGAACAGCCAGTTCGAACGCCCAAGAGCCCACGGCCGGATTTGATTCTCGCACCAGTTATTATCGATGGGCACGGCACCGTCAGCGCTATCCAGCGTTTGAGACTGTAATCCAGCGCCTTGGCGATGGCCGAACCCTCAGGCACAAGCTGTCTTTGGGCGATCATCCAGGTATGAAGTGCGTCGGCGATTGGCGCTGCTTTTTCCTGCCGTATTCGCTGCCGATCACCCGGCTCCAGCTCTCGGACTTCTCGTTCAGCTTCGTACAAGGCCGCGATGTAGTTCAGCGCTTTTTCGGCGACCTGGCTCTTGTTGGTCACGTGCAAGTCGAAGAACTTCCGGCGGGCATGGGCCATGCAGCCGATCTCCGTAACGCCCAGTTCAAAGCCTGCCTTGTAGCCGGCAAAGTCATCGCAGACCAGCTTGCCGTTCCAACTGCCCAAGAAGGTTCGGGCATGTTCGCCAGCGCGGCTCGGGCTGAAGTCGTAAACGACCGCCGCCAGGTTGGAGAACTGACTGGTGGCATAGGCCCAGACGTAAGCGCGATGAGTTTTTTTCGCACCAGGCGTCAGCATTTGTACCGGCGTCTCGTCGGCGTGAACGACGTCGTGCGTCAGCACGGCTTCGCGCAGCGCATCAACCAGCGGCTGTAATTGCACGCCGCAGTTGCCCACCCACTGCGCCAAGGTCGAACGGGCGATGGGCAGCCCGGCGCGGCCGAAGATTTTCTCTTGGCGATACAGCGGCAGATGGTCGGCAAACTTGGCCACCATGATGTGGGCCAGCAGGCCTGCGGTCGGGACGCCTTTGTCGATGACGTGCGCCGGTACCGGCGCCTGGATCAGTGTTTCGCACTGTTCGCAGGCCCACTTTCCACGGATGTGGCGTTCGACTGTGAACACGCCGGGCGTGTAGTCGAGCTTTTCGCTGGCGTCTTCGCCGATGCGCTTGAGTGCGCAGCCGCACTGGCAGTGGCTGTTGTCCGGTTCGTGATGGATCAGTGTGCGAGGAAACTGCGGTGGCAGCGGTGCGCGCTTGGGTTGCTGGCGCACTTTGGCTTCGACAGGTGCCGGTTGCAGCGCCTCAAACTCGGCTTCGATAGCGGCGATATCCGTATCGATCAAGTCGTCGAGCAGGCTGGCTTGATCCGGGCTCAACTGCTCGCTGCGCTTGGCAAACTTGAAGCGTTTGAGCAGCGCGATCTCGTGGGCCAGCTTCTCGTTGACCGATTTGTGATGAGTGATTTGCTTGTCCATCGTCTCGACGCGCTGGATCAACTGCGCCGCCAAGGCACGCAGTTCTTCAGGGTTTAATTGATCGAGATTCGGATGCGAAGTCATGCCGCCGATTTTGCCAGAGAGGGCTAGTGGCGGCGATAGACTGATGGGCCAATTGCGCTGGCAAGCAGGCCATGGCAGGCGAATTAGAGCACCGTGATGGCTGCTCCGGAACCGACGCGTTGCCAAGGCAAGCCGAGCACCAAGGCTTGAAGTTGCTCTGCATCCAACTCGACTTCAGAGCCGTGCCGCACGCCCGGCCAAAAAAAACGTCCTTGATTCAAGCGCCGGGCAGCAAGCCAAATCCCCAAGCCATCATGCACCAGCACTTTCATGCGATTGGCACGACGGTTGGCAAACAGATAAGCACAGTGCGGCTTCGCCGCACCGAACACCGCCACGACCCGCGCCAGCGCAGTTTCAGTGCCTGCGCGCATGTCCATGGGCTCGGTGGCAAGCCAGATGGAGTCGATGCGGATCATCGCAGCAGGTCTCGCAGGAAAGCAGAACACGCCGCTGCATTTTCTGCCGGCCAACTCACCACGACTACGCCTTTTGAATGCGGCACTTCGATTCGGATCGTGGCAGGAAGGGCCTGATGCATCGGCACCGGCGGCGATGTCTTGACCGGGATGAAGGCGGTTTGAAGTGTCAGGTTTTTCTGTGCATGCACCCGAATCCATTTATGGACGAGGTTTGCATTGAGGTTGTGGGTCAAGGCGACATTGGCAATTGAAGTGTCAGGTTGGGCGCACTCAGCAATGACCTGGGCCTTGAAGGACTTGGAATAGGAACGGCGTTCTTGTGGCATGGGCGTCCGCTTAAAAAGGCTAAAAATGGTGTCCACCTATATTTGGGTGGACACCATCGCCTCAAGCGACGGTGTCAGGAAGGTGTGTTGCCCGGACGGTTACGTTCCAGCTTCCTTCGACAACCGTTGCCGTTCGTATACTGGAACAGGAAGGCTCCCTCCGTAACTGATTATTTTCGTGCATATGTCAGCCCACTTTATGTCTTGGGTGCGAGCATCAAGGGGCTGCCGGAGCACGTCCCAGCTGCCGAGGTTGAGGAGCGGATAAACCGTTATTCAACTTATTTCGGATCGCATGACAACGCCTGCTACACCAGATGCGACTCTCTTTTTTAACGACATATGGCGTTGCAAGGGGCGGGGGTAGCCTGATAAATCAGCAGCCCCAGTGATCCCTTTTGCAAAACTTCAGCAGCGCATCGATATCTTCGCAGCCTGACAGATCCACCGCTACCGCGTAGAATAAGCCCCTTGTTGGTGATGGCTTACGCCTTGAGTCAAATCACATCCATAAAGGACTTTCCATGCTTAAATTTCTCTGTTTACCAGTCTCGAAAGTGACCTTTATTACGCTTCTTTCGCTCATTGCAATGACCTTTGGCACGACAGTAACTGCGGCTGATTACTCCTGTGACGGATTTGTCGGTAGTTTCGCCAATCATCCCGGTAATGAAGCAGTCTTGAAAGTCGTTAAAGATAGAAAAGGCTTTGCAATGTTTGTCCAATTTGACTCACCTGACGACTGGGAGCGCGTGCCGCTGAAGGTTGGCGTACCCGAAGATGTACAGAAAGAGATGCTCGCGGATGGAAAAAAAATGACTCAGTTAACGTGCGCATTATCAGCTGGCGCGCTTTTACTCTTGCAGTTCCCGGCGGGTAGCTCAGACAACCCTTCTGAGAGCAAAAGTCGCAACCGCTCCAAGTACCCACAAAAGACCCCTTATGTGTTGGTCGTCAACGGGGGAGTTGCTGTTGGGGAAACTGGACTATACCGAGTTAGAACAGAGGATTAAGCACGCCTAGGTCCCCGCTTAAGTGAAAGTGCAGCGGCACCTTAAAAGCAAGCGTCAGAACACCCCGGAGCGAAGCATTAAAGTTTCCCATTTGATGAACCCTTTATTCTAGGTTGTATGCCTTTGCCACGTGAGCCATGGAATGGCGCGCTTGCTTTCTCGATTAAGCGAAAAGAAATACCTCGTCAGCCCTTTACTGGAAATCGTAGGGGTGATGAATAGCCCTCAGCGCGATGAAGCGATGCTACGTTTGCAATTGCTCAATTTGCGTGGCGGCTAAAGCTGCTTCTTCGGTACGATTTCTTAGATTAAGCAGGAGCGGCGGGTGCAGGGTATGCTCGGTGAAAATCGATCTTGCATTGGCCTCTGATGATCTCGGGTTGGTTGCAAGGGACGAGTTTTTTAGCCGTATTATCAGGCGTCAGGCTCAAAACAACCCAGCGCGTGGAGAAAATCTATGAAAGGACGGCGAAAAGTCAAAACGCTTAAGTGGCATTTGAAATCCACCATCGAAACTGAGGCTCGGGAGATTCTTCGGAGCAGGTCCGCGGGGCCAAGTAGGTTTCTCGACATAGCTTTGCAGAGTGGCAATGATAGTGAGCCAATTGGACGCCTAGCTGGCTGATCACAACAGTGCCAGCCCTCAGTTTAGAAATCGCTCAGAAAGGAACTGTCTGCGTCACGGCCTGACTTAAGTTTTTCCACCTATCATCAATGATGACTGGAAAAGACCACAGGCGGTATCGAGGTTTTAATCCCATAAAATCATGGCCTTGGCGGTTTTTCGTCACTTGGCGGAGCTTTCGCCGCAGACCAATTATGAACCAATCAGTTGATAACGCGTTCGGAGATAAGCTTACGGAAGTAATTTGCTGACAATGAGAGTGCGTTGGTTTGCAAGGTGAGAGCTAGGAGGTAAATGGTGAACAAGGCGTCAAACGACGCTACCAGCTAATTACTTCACAATTTATCTCTAATATTACTTCCGAGTTCTTACATCGCAAACAGCGTCGCCAATAGAAAAAGGGTGCGCTCATGACGGTCAGGTTCAAACAAGGCCATCTGCTCCGCGGTTATAGCGATATCCGTATTGCTTACTAATCTAAACCCTCGGACCTTGCCCGACTCGGTTTTTAGGCTGCGGCTTCGACTCAGATCGCAAAAGTCGTCCCGTTTCACCGAAATATTGGAAGTGGGCATCACCTACACATGCTGCCGACTCCACCACCACGACCGGATCCTGGAATGCTTTCTTCACCCGAGCCTTTGGCTGCTTTGGGGTACCAATCGATGACATCATGTTTAGTCCTCCTGACAGGGTGTTTGGGACAATACTACGCCAATGGCAAATCAGGAAGTGTCTGGAACGTGCTGGGTGCGGCGTGAGCGCAAGGCCTCATCCGCTTAAGCTCACTACTCGACTTTCCGCTCCACACTCCGGACAGGCCTCTGCGGCAGTGCCGCCTCCTGCAATTGGTCATCAACGGATGATCGAAAACAGCGCCTGAATCATGTTGGCTGCGTTGCAGCGGACTGTCGATCACCTGCTGCGCCAGCCGCTCGATATCATCAGCGGCAAACCCATCACAAGCGGTTATGCCGGGTCATTAGTCTCCGTTAAGCCGCACGTAACTAATCGTGGAGCAATCCTTATCATCAACCGTATGAGCTTTAGTGGGGAGCGACACTTATCACAAACATCAGTTGACCCTTTCCAGGAATAGCTCGAGAAAGGAACTGGCTGCGTCACTGCCTGACTTTAGTTTTTCCAGCGATCATCGATGATCGCTGGAAAAGACCACAGGATGGTTACACAAAATTCACCAGACAAATTTGATCCGACGTAGTGAAACCAAGCACTCCAAGGCTTTTTAACGACTTCACCGTTCAAGGATCACTGGAAGAATGCATCGCTGAGAATCACATATCGCTGAAAACCCCACCGACGAGCTCAGCTTGTAAGGCGTTGAATGCCAAGAATTCCAGCGATCTAAGACTCTCAGAAAGAGTGTTCGTTGGTAGTGAAATTTTAAATCCATGCACAATCAAAGAGTTACGACCAAAAAGGGGGATTCCATTTATCTGTAACCGGCGACAAGTTATCTGTAGCCGGCGACACCTAAGCACCCAATTTTCCGATTTCCGCCAACCCCCATTAGCGGAAATCCAGCTCAGGGGAGGGCGGCCACGCCATCCGTCCTAGGGCGGAATTTGCAGTGGTAAAGGTCGAGGTAGATGACGTCTTTGTTTTACCGACTTGCCAACAAGTCAACGATTTTTTACCTTTGCCGTCATCATTGAAGATGATGGAGTGTTCATCAGTGATCTTATCAATGGTAAAGCTTTGTACTGAGTCCTTACATTGCTCTGCATGCATGGACTACTTATGGATTTTCGTCGCTCCCCAATACGAGGGGTCGAGCAAACCGGCAGACAGTTTTGCATCCTTTCTGCTGAGCGAGTACTGACGGTAGTTATCGTGCACCATCGAACGTCGATTTTGGGCAATACAAGCGGCTCCTCATCTAAGTAGGAGTCCATCCTATGGGGAAAGGATTGTCACACCTTGGCCTGCTGATGCGGGCATTTTGAATGCGTTTTCTGACTGAGCCGGATGCCACATCGGCTTAGCGGACAATTTGTCCAATTCCTGCGAGTACCCCTAGATGTGCGGCCTGTGGCCACTGGTACAGCGGCGCCATATATCTCACACCTGCCTGGCCAGCGGCAGGTCCAAGTGCGCGTCGCTGCGTTGGGGCTGCCGACCACCTGGGCCATTGAGCAGGAGTTGGCCACATCGCCGCTTGCCATGGACAGCACACCTGGGCTTTGTTGGGCCGCAGGCTTATCAAATCGTGGAGCAATCCTTACCATCAACCGTATGAGCTTTGGTTGACGGAAGTAAATGTCCGAAATGGGGCGGGATCCCCGGATTCGGATATTTACTCCTCAGTAATTTGTACATTTACTTCCGGGTACTAGTGGCTTAGGCAGCTCATGAACATTTCTAACATAGCGTCAGATTTAACATAATATACATTATGCGTACCTATGGGTTTCTCTACGGCGGTGCTTCTGGTGATCATTTAACTCTGATTCGATGCTGCCATTCTCCAATCGCGCTGCTTGTCATCAGTTATCGCTAAATAACTGATGCCAGCCAATCGCGATCCAACCTGTCTGGTCGGCCCTGGTCGGCGTGCTAAATGATGAAAGCACGCGGTCGCAGTTCTTCGATGGCAATCTCTCAAAGACTATCGACCGCACGCCATGTCCTGCTTGTGTCGAAGGTTTACAGATCAGTGATCTCTTTGTGTCGCGGTACCAATGCCTTCATCACACTCCAGGCCACCAGATAAGCCAGTGCACAGATGGAAAACATGATCATGTAGCCGGTGTGAATATCGTTGACGGCTTTGTAGTAATCAAAAACCCATCCGCCGACCTTGGTCATGACGACGCCTCCCAATCCACCCGCCATGCCACCGATACCGACCACCGAGGCAATGGATTTCTGGGGAAACATGTCGGACACCGTGGTGAAGATATTGCACGACCAGGCCTGGTGCGCTGATGCCCCGATACCGATCAGCAAGACGGGTATCCAGAAACTGATATAGCCCAACGGCTGCGCCAGCAGCACGAGCAGCGGGAAAAGCGCGATCACGAACATGGCTTTCATGCGACCGTCGTAAGGTTTATCCCCACGTGACATGAAATAGCTGGGGAACCAGCCTCCTCCAATACTGCCCACCATCGTCATGCTGTAGAGCACGGCCAGCGGTAAAACAATTGCCTGACCTTTCATGCCGTACTGGGCGCCAAGGTAAGTCGGCAACCAGAACAGAAAGAACCACCACACACCGTCAGTCATGAACTTGCCGAAAGCAAACGCCCAGGTTTGACGATAGGTCAGCAGCTTGAACCACGACACTTTTTTGCCTGTATCCACCGCGGTACGGGCGTCTGCGGGCACAACCACATCACTGCGGATGTACGCCAATTCCTCAGGCGTCAATCGGGTCTGATTCTCCGGCTTTTCATACAGGAAAATCCACGCACCGAGCCAGACGAAGCCAAGCATCCCGATAACGATGAATGCTGCCTCCCAGCCCCACGCAGCCGCGATCAGCGGAACAGAAATCGGCGCCAGAATCGCGCCCACGTTGGCACCCGAGTTGAAAATACCCGTCGCGAAAGAGCGCTCTTTTTTCGGGAAGTATTCAGCTGTGGCCTTGATCGCAATCGGGAAGTTACCCGACTCACCAATCGCCAGTACTGCACGTGCCAGCATGAACCCTGCAATGGATACCGGAATAACAGCGAGGCCCAACGCGCCGGATATAGAGGCTATTCCCTCACCCAGCGGCACTGCAAACGCATGCATCACCGCACCTGTCGACCACACACCGATTGCGACCATGAAGGCTGCTTTGGTGCCGATCTTGTCGACGAAGCGACCCGCGAAAAGCATGGAAATCGCATAGACGAACTGGAAGACCGAGGCGATGTTGGCGTAGTCGGTATTACTCCAGCCAAACTGGGTTGAAAGGCCCGGCGCCAATAGGCTAAGAACCTGACGATCCAGATAGTTGACCGTCGTCGCAAAGAACAACAGCGCACAGATCGTCCATCGATATTTGCCTATGGCGTGGCTAACGCTTTGCGCGTGTACCGCTTCATTAACGTTCATAGCATCACTTTATTATTGGATTATGCTGATGGTTCTCTCGACAACATTTCGAGAGCGCAGGTGTACGCCCTCCACGCCTGATGGCTGGAGTCGGATTTAAAACTGAGGTTATCGGGTGTACTGAGGGTTCGGCAGCGCCGGGCTTGATTGCGCCCGTGGGCGTGCAATAAAACCTGAACCTGCAACGACGGCAATCAGCGAGATATTCAAGCGATCTGGGCTCATGATGGACGACACTCTGTTTTTATTTTTAGCTTTGGTCGACGACAATTCGTCTGTCGTCGTACAACATCTGCTTTATAGCGAGCGCAACATCTCGATGTCAATCTGAAACATCTAGAAAAGTAATTTTTTTCACGCGGATTTCACAGGTCCACCCCACAACGCCGTCGAGTAGCCCAAAAATGTGCCTGCGCACCGCGAATTATCTGGCTGGATGAGATGCCCGGTACCGCCACCAAAGTGAGCGTTTGAGCTGGTGGTCCGTTATCCAGCCAGATTCAATTGGCAGAACCTCTGCTCAGCTCAAACCTGAGCAAATCCCCCATCCACGAACATTTCGCTACCGGTCATGAAACTGCTCTCATCGGACGCCAGGAACACAGCTGCTGCGGCAACGTCTTCGGGCTGCCCTATACGGCCAACCGGCAACTGCGCAATCATGCCGTCAACAATGGCCTCTGCCTGGCCAGTCGGCGCCAGTGCCAAGTCGAGTCCCGGTGTAGAAATCGGTCCTGGCGAAATGACGTTAACGCGAATCCCCGTACCTTTAAGGTCCAGCGCCCAGCTTCTGGCGAAATTACGGAGTGCAGCCTTGGTTGCGCTGTAAACGCTGAATGCCGGTGTGCCCATGGTCCCTGTTGTCGAACCGGTCAGGATGACCGAGCCGCCCGTGCTCATCAGCGGCAACGCCTTCTGCACCGTGAACAGCGTGCCTTTGACGTTGATGCCAAACGTGCGATCAAACGATGCCTCGGTGATCGATCCAAGTGGCTCGAAATCGCCTAACCCCGCGTTTGCGAACAGTACGTCAATCCGGCCCAGGTTAGTTTTGACTTCGGCGTAGACGCGATCGAGGTCGTTCAGATTCGAGATGTCAGCCTGAATCGCCATCGCGTCATGGCCGATCAGTTGCAACGCCGTATCCAGCTGCTCCTGCCGTCGACCCACGATGACGACCTGTGCACCCTCCTCTGCGAAACGAATTGCGCTGGCAAGGCCGATACCACTATTGCCGCCAGTAATTACTGCTACTTTCCCGGTAAGCCTGCTCATGATGGTGCCCTCAGAATGTGAGGACTCACTGTAGATCGACGCTATTTATTTGAATAGTATGCACCTTTTGGTAAGTACCAACGGAGCGGCCAGAATAATGTCGAACAACACATTTAAATGCGGGCTCGAAGCAGCCCTCGCGGTGCTTGGAGGCAAATGGAAGCCACTGGTTCTTTATAACCTGACGCGGGATGTTCACCGCTATGGCGAATTGAAACGTGCGATTGGTGGCGTAACCGATAAGGTCCTGATCCAGCAGCTCAAGGAGTTGGAGCGCGATGAAATCGTTGCCCGTATCGACTATCAGGAGATACCGCCGAAGGTCGAATATTCGCTGACACCTTTCGGGCAGTCACTGGCCACAGCGCTGGGAGCGCTCTGCGTGTGGGGAACGGAGCATATGGAAACCGTGGAGCGCATCAGCGAACGGCGTACGTCCGCCCTCGCCCAGCCCTTGAGCCCTGTCCACTGATATTGGTGCATTAAGGCGAAAGCGCGGTGCAAGGGATGCCCGGCACCGCACCTGTCAAACACAATGCAACTTGTCGGCGATGCGTAATTCCTGGCTAGCAGGCCCTACGTCTCGCCAACAAGTTAGTTCCTACAGGCCTATGTTGGCAGTGCGACAGCGCAGTACCCGCGGCACTGGCTATCCTTCATCAAATGACAAAGCGCGCCACCATGCCGTTCAGGTCTACTGCCAGTCTCGACAGCTCATGACTGGCGGCACTGGTCTGATTAGCACCTGCAGCTGATTGAGTGGCCAGGTCGCGGATGTTGACCAGATTGCGATCCACTTCACGAGAAACCTGAGCCTGTTCTTCAGAGGCGCTGGCAATCACCAGGTTGCGCTCATTGATTTGCGAAATGGCTTCGGTGATTTGCTCAAGAGCATCTCCGGCAGCGCGGGCCAGTTCCAGAGTGGTTTGCGTGCGGCTAGTGTTCAACGCCATCGACTGAACGGCATTACCGGTTCCACTCTGAATACCGGCGACCATCTGTTCAATCTCGCGTGTCGATTGCGCAGTGCGGTGTGCCAATGCTCTGACTTCATCAGCGACTACAGCAAAACCACGACCTGCTTCCCCAGCCCTCGCGGCTTCGATAGCCGCGTTCAATGCCAGGAGGTTGGTTTGTTCGGCGATCGAACGAATGACATCCAGCACCTTGCCGATGTCCCGGCCCTGCTCCGCCAGGCCTTCGACCAGAGTCGAGGTGGTTTGTACGTCCTGAGTCATGTTCTGAATCGCTTGTACAGTCTGCACGACTTTGTCTCGGCCTTGACGTGCGGTGTCAGTGGACTGCTCAGAAGCCTGGGATGTCGAAACCGCGTTACGGGCAACCTCCTCCACAGCCGCCGTCATTTCATTCACCGCGGTCGCAGCCTGTTCAATTTCGTCGTTCTGTTGTTGCAAGCCACGCGAAGACTCTTCAGTGACAGCGCTCAACTCTTCCGCTGCAGAGGCCAGTTGCGTGGCCGATCCTGAGATCATCTCGATAGTTTTACGAAGGTTCTGCTGCATGATGACCAGTGCTTCAAGCAAGCGTGCCGGTTCGTCCTTGCCATCCACTTCGATATGTTTGGTCAGGTTGCCCGCAGCGATCTCCTGGGCAGCACTCACGGCTCGGGACAAAGGCGCCACAATACTGCGCGTGAGTAACCAGGCCAGTAATACCGTCATTAACGAAGCAATAACGGCAACAGCAATAATAGCAACCGTGGCGCCGTCATACTGCTGGCCGGCTAACTTGGATCCAGCAATAGCACCGGCCCTGTTGATATCAACGAGGTCCTTGAGTTGTTTGGTCATCAAGTCGGAAGTTTGTCTCATGCTGGTGTTGATCATGGCGCGAGTTTCTTCAACCTTGTTATCACGCGACAGTTGCACCGCCTGGTTAAGCAACCCCAGATACTGACCTAATGTTGAGTCAAACTGTTGAAAAGTAGCCCGCTCATCAGCCTCGGCTGGCAATGCACTGTAAGCAGACTTCGCAGTCTGTAATTGAGTAATGATCTCCGCAATCCGCTGATCACTCTCCTGTAGCATTTCCGGCTCGCGATTGACCAGTATGCGCAGTGAAAACACTCTCAGGCGGAGCACGGATTCATTGACGTTGCCGATCAGCGTAATGCTGGGCAACGTATTGGTCTCCATGTCCACCGTGGCTTGGCGAATCAAGCTCATGCGGTTCAACGCGAAGAAACCCAGCGCTATAACCAACAGAGCAATGAACGCAAAACCAAGAAACGCCCGGGGAGCGATATTCATGTTTCTTATAGACATAGACGAAATCTCGTTGGAGTAACAGCAATAGCGCTCCATGCTCTAACTGTGACAAGGCGACCTACTCGAATCCATGACGATTCGGTAGCGACTTAGCCTTTACACACCTTGTTACACCTATCGGCGAAGATTTCGTATAAGTTTAGGAGAATTTAAAATTTATTTTCTGACGCCAATAGACTGGCTGCCATCCACGTCGAAAACTTCCAAAAGATGTACAGCGACTTGTGTTTATGTGCTGTGCTACTGCTAACTAATTAATACGTTGGGCTCTAGTGCAAACTAGTACATAACCAGCGCTTAACCAGCGCAAAGTTAGTGCAAAAACATCTTCCAGAATGGGTGTGATCCGTGGTTTGCGCTGTGAGCACTACGCGGATCGCTTGACAGGTTAGCGCCGTACAAACGCCAACACCTGTCTCAGCATCTGATCACACGCCTCAAGCTGGCCGATGCTGATGAACTCATCCGGTTTGTGTCCCTGCGCCATGCTACCTGGGCCGCAGACCACCGCCGGAATTCCTGATTGATCGAATAGCCCGCCCTCAGTGCCGAAGGCAACGGTTGCGAATGCCCGAGAGCCACAGAACTGCGCAATCAATTCTGCGGCCTGGCTGTGCATCGAAGTATCCAGGCCGGGGTAACTCGACAACTCGGTAAAGCGGATGTCACCCAACCCGCTGACAGCCTGCATCGCGGGTAGCAGGTTATGTTGTGCGTACGCCTGCATGGCAGTGATAACGCCGTGCGGATCCTGTACCGGCAGCGAGCGCACTTCAAAGTCAAAACGACAATGTTCGGGAACAATGTTTAACGCTGCTCCACCGCCGATCACGCCAACCTGTACGGTTGAAAACGGTGGATCAAAACGCGCATCCTGCAGCTCTTCAGCCTGCAATGCTTTCCCAAGACGGCCCAGCTCACTGATCAACTGCGCCGCGTACTCAATGGCGTTGACACCACTGGGCGAATGGGCCGAATGGCAAGCCAGGCCATGCACATCACAACGCATGGCTACTTTGCCCTTGTGCCCAAGCACCGGCTTTAACTCCGTGGGTTCACCGATCACACAGAGCAGCGGTTTCACCGGCCTTGAACCCAGCACTTCCAGCAATGAACGAACGCCCAGGCATCCCACTTCTTCATCGTAGGAAAGAGCAATGTGCACAGGCATGCGCAGCGTGTTCTGCGTCAACTGCGGAACAATCGCCAGAACACACGCTATGTAGCCTTTCATGTCGGCGGTGCCACGGCCGTATAGCCTACCCTCCTCCTCGCTCAACTTGAACGGCGGAAAAGTCCAGGCCTGGCCGTCTACCGGCACTACATCCGTATGGCCAGACAGGACGATGCCAGGAACTTGCGCCGGACCGATGGTCGCGAACAGATTGGCCTTGGTCTTTTGCGCGTTGTAGATCAGTTCACAGGAAACGCCATGGCTATCGAGGTAACCACGCACAAAATCGATCAGCGCCAGATTCGATTCTCGGCTGGTCGTGTCGAATGCCACCAATCGAGCCAATAACTCACGACTGTCGCTCATCGATCATCTCCCGGTACGCCGTAACCTGGTGCTCCGGCGGGATTCAGGGCGCGGTCCAGATAATCCTGCATCTGCGGCTGATAAGCCTGCCACAGGTCTCCCAAAACATTGATCGGGTCATGCTCGGCCCAATCGACACGCAAATCAACAATAGGCCAAGGCACATCAGCCACTACTTTCAGCGCTGCGGAATGTACCGGTCCGGCTTCTCCGCCCGCTGCCTGTCCCGCGCGCATGGCTTGCAACAGACGCTCAGCCAGATGCCCTGAGGCCTGCTCAAAAGCCTGCACCATAACGTTGATCACATGAGGATTAGCCAGCATATTGCCGGCCGCCACGCACTGCTCACCGCTGACGGCATTGTTGAGCCCGAGCGTTTCGCTGCCGCTGAAATGCGCGACACGGCCCAAGTGATCAATTGCTGTAATTTGCCGATATTCCATGAACGATTGGTCTACCAACAACCGCTCCAATGCCTGAGCAGATGACGCGCCCTGCGCCATCAAATCCAGCGTTTGCGAGCCCAAGGCTGGCAGTGTGATGTTTTGCGAAGACACAGCGCCAACACCAGCGCGCAGCCAGGGGCAACGGGCGCCGACAGCGATGCTTGATGAGCTGATGGCAATACCCAACTGGCCAGTTTCGGCGCAACGTGCAGCAATGGAAAAGGTCATGACGAAAGTCCTTATTCGGGAATGACGGCGATCACGTCGATTTCCATCAGCCATTGCGGCTGACCCAGAGCTGAGACCACCAACCCGGTAGAAATAGGGAACACCCCTTTAAGCCACTTGCCCACCTCGTGATAAACCGGCTCGCGATAACGCGGATCAATGATGTAGGTGGTGGTTTTGACGATGTGAGACAGATCGCTACCGGCCTCTTCCAGCAGTTGTTTGACGTTCTTCATGGCCTGATGCGCTTGAGCGCCGGGGTCGCCGAGGCCGATCAGGTTCCCCTCGAAGTCGGTGCCGACCTGGCCCCGTACGTACACAGTATTGCCGGCACGCACCGCCTGGCAGAGGTCGTTGTCCAGGCTCTGGTTGGGGTAGGTATCTTTGGTGTTGAACATGCGAATACGCGTGTGAGTCGGGGTAGCCATGGAAAACTCCTGTGAACACTGGGGGGCGCGCGACCTGCGCCCAATTAACGACGCTCAACCTTTAACGTTGCGCAACCGAACAGCGGGGGCAGCACGCTTGCCCTGGTCATACGAGCGATACTTGTGCTGGGTGGCGATTTGATCAGCGACATGTTTAGCGTCATGCCACACGCCCCAGATGAATGCCGAGCCGCGTCGCGACAGCCAGGGCAGACCTACGAAATACAGACCTTGCTCGCTGGACACCCCGCGCTGATGCATCGGCTTGCCCTTGGCGTCGAACGCATCGACCTGCAGCCAGCTGTAGTCCTGGGAATAGCCCGTGGCCCAGATGATGGAGCTGATACCGGCCTCAGCCAGATCGAGCTCACGCAGCGGATCAGTGATACATGCCGCGTCAGCTACGCGCTCACGTGCTAAGGGTTCCAGTGGCAAATCCAGACCATTTCGACGGGCATACGCATCGGCGGCATCGAGCAACGACAGGTAGTTCTCGTCGCCGCGATCAAGGTTTTCGCCGAGGTCATTCTGGAAGCGCACCTTGCCCTCGCCGAAGCTTTCCGTCAGACCGACCAGCGTCATGCCCGCTTGAGCAAGGCGGCGAAAATCAACGGTTTGGCCGCCTCTCGCGCCGCTGACGGCAATCGTGACGTGCTCTTTTCCGGGCTGCACGGTTTCGCTGTCCCACAGCCCGAGGACGCCAAGCCACCAGCAGAAATCACGGCCGCGGTAGGCTCGCGGTGGACGATCATGAGGCCCCACTGACAGGTAGACCTGGCGACCGGAACGCTGCAGCTCATCGGCGATTTGTACACCGGACGAGCCCGCCCCGACCACCAGCACGGCGCCGGCAGGCAATTGCTGAGGGTTGAAGTACTGCGCCGAGTGGATCTGGTGCAGCGCGTCATCCTTGGGCGCAATCGATGGAATGACGGGCTTCTGAAACGGCCCGGTCGCAGACACAAGATGATTGACGATGTAAGTACCCGCGCTGGTTTCCACAGTGAAACCGGCACGTTCCACGTTGCGGGTCACACGCTTGACCTCGACGCCGGTCTTGATCGGTGCATTGAATTTACGTGCATAGCGTTCGAAGTAGTCGGCGACCTGTTCTTTGCCGGCAAACCCGTCCGGGTCCATGTCGAATTCGAGGCCCGGAAAGCGGTCATGCCAGGCCGGCCCATTGGCGACCAGCGAATCCCAGCGGCCGCTGCGCCACGCTTCGGCAACGCGGTGTTTCTCCAGCACCAGATGGGCAATGCCCAGTCGGCTCAGGTGTTCACTCATGGCGACACCGGCCTGCCCTGCCCCTACGACGAGCGTGTCAATTTCTGTGATGTGTTCGGTCATCCTGGCATCCTTCAACACGCCCTTTGTGACGGGTTGACGCAGTAAAAATAACGAAAATGTCAGCGTGCAGGCGCGATAAGCCCTACGGCATCCGCAGACGCGTATACAGTCAGTGAAATGTTTGGGTCAGTCGGCCAGTGAAGGATCCGCCTGAAGCATCAGCCACTTCATTTCTTCGAAATGCTGCTGCGAAAAATCGGTGATCTTTTCCCAGTCGCGGGCTGTCTTTTCTGCGACATCGTCCGGCAGCGTCTTCAATGGCTGACCTGTGGACCAGGCCGTGACCAGAATCTGGCAGGCTCTTTCCAGGGTCCAGATGTCGTCGAATGCCTCACCTATTGTCGGCGCGGTGATCATCACGCCATGGTTGCCCATCAACAGGCGGCTTTTGCCATCCAGCAACCCGACCAGGCGAGCACCTTCGGCGGTGGTGTCGGCCATACCGCCGTAAAGCTCGTCTATCGCCACCCGGTTGAAATAGCGGGCCGTGTTCTGATCGATTGCCGGAATGTGCGGCTTCGCCAGGCACGCCACCGCAGTGGTGTAGACCGGATGCAGATGCAAAACCACGCGGGCTTCAGGCAGACGCTGGTGCATCTGTCCATGAATGGACCAGGCTGTCGCATCCACACCCGGTCGCTGCGCGGCGTCTTGATCATCGGCATCGAGCAGCAGCAGATCACTGGCACGCAAGCGCGAGAAATGCTTCCACTTCGGATTCAACAGAAACTGCTTTCCGTCAGATGAAACGGCCGCACTGAAATGGTTGGCCACCGCCTCATGCATGCCCAGGTGAGCAATGATGCGAAAGGTCGCCGCCAGATCCAGACGCGTCTGCTCCTCGAAGTTAAGGGCCATGTCGAAAATCCTCCTGCCAAATAAAGGCAAAATTCCAGGTTGAAACCAGTCCTGTAGGAGCTCACCGAGGTTACGAGGCCAGCGATCACTGGATGTCTGATCTCCGCCATCGCTGGCCTCGTAACCTCGGTGAGCTCCTACAGGTTCAGCGTTTACTGCGCGTCTGCAAACGTGCCAATCAGGGCTTGGGCATCAGCGCTGCAATGTCATCCGCCGTCGGCGCCTGGAACTTGTACTTGTCCAGCAAAGCCTTGTATTCAGGTGTTTTGCTGTACTTCTCTAGCCCTTCAATCAACGCATTGCGGACGACATCGTTGCCTTTCTTCACGCCGAAGCCGTTAAGCACCGGATAGATCAATGTCTCGGATGAAATCACTACCCGGTTACCGAGCTTTTCAACCACGCCCCGCGCCACAGCCGCGTCGGTGATCTGAGCTTCAACCGCGTGAGCCAGCATCGCTTGAGTGGTTTGCGGATCAGTGCCGTATTCACTGATCGCGATAGGCGGCAGGCCGTTCTTTACGCAGTAGTCGGTGGACAGTTTCTGCAGTTGTTGCAGCCAGGACGTGGCGGCCATGGAGCCGATCTTGTGGCCACAGAAATCTTCCGGAGTCTTTGGCTGATACGCGCTGCCCTTGACCGCCAGAATCGACTCCCCGCTTTTCAGGTAAGGGATCATGTCGATGACTTTCAGGCGTTCGGCGGTGATGTACATCGACGAGTTGGTGATATCAAACCGGCCGCCTTGCAGCCCGCCGATCAGGTTGGGAAAACGGGTGTCGAGATTCTCGGCCTTCATCCCCATGACCTTAGCCAGACCATCCAGAAACTCGATGTCGAAGCCGGCTGGACGGTTGTTGTCCATGTACTCATACGGATAGAACGTCATGTCGGAACCGGCAATGATCTTGCCTGGCTGCTGGAAAGCCGAAGCCATCGATGAAGCCATGGCAACCGCAGCGCCTAGTACAACCATCGCAGCGGGACGAACGAACAGACGGGTCAGCTTCATAAGTATTCCTCGTGGAGTCAGTAAGGTTCAGGCAGTGGCTATTCAGGCATCAGGCAGTGGCCAGGTCGTTTCCGGCCTGTTGTACAAAAAACGAAGCACCCTTGGGTTTCTGCGGCAGACGGATCTGGTTCGCGGTGCTGCGCACCAGGCCGCTTTCGTGTCCCGCCACCATCAAGCCGGTGTGTTCGCTTGGCAGCGGGTTCTCCCCGAAGGGCAACGCGTCTTCTGCGGCGTACACGCTGATGAACAATGTGCGCGGGAACTCGGTTTCATTCGGGCTTGAGGCGTGCAGCAATCGGGTGTGCATGAAGCACACCGAACCCGAAGGCCCATAACAGGCCACAGGTTGCTGGCAATGCTCTTCAACAACCGCGTCTTCCACTGCCCCCGTGAAACGTCCGTTCTGCCAATGTGACCAAAGCTCGCCCTTATGGCTGCCCGGCACGACATTCAGCGGGCCATTTTCGGGAGTTACGTCACTGATCATCAGTAGCGCTGTCACCAGGTCGTCGTTGCTGTGCGGCGTGAACAGAAAGTCCTGATGCCACTTCACCTGGGTGGCCGTGTGCGGCAATTTGGAGTTGATCTTGCTGTGATGAAAGCGCGTGCCGTTGCCTCCGATCAATTGCGCAGCAATGGCGGCCATGCGCGACTGAAAGGCAGTCTGTTGGTAAGCCGGTGAGATTTCCGTCGGCGAGGTCACGCGCCGCAACGACGGATGATCCGGGCGATGGTCGCTTTCAAGATCGAAACGCGGCCGACCGTCCAGCGTCTGTCCCCACGCACGGTCTTGAGTGCGGCTGTCTTCCACCCACTGGTCGAAGTCATGCTGCAACGCCGCTACTTCGTCGGCTGCCAGCACGCCCTCAACGACCAGAAAACCCTGCGCGTGAAACTGGTCGATCTGCCATTGCTCGATCATGTTCTTCTCCCCTGCAAACAAAACGTTAAGGTTTCAAGCCAACGAAACATCTTTCAGAAAAGCTTCCACTCGCGGGTGCTGTCCATCGCGCAGGGCCTGCGGGCTGTCGTCGCAGACCACCCGGCCTTTCTCCATGAATACGATTCGGTCAGAGACCTTGAAGGCGAAGTTCATCTCATGGGTCACGATGACCATGGTGATACCCTCCTTCGCCAGGGTTTCGATCACCTGCAGCACCTCGTTGACCTTCTCCGGGTCGAGTGCTGATGTGGGTTCATCGAACAGCATGATTTGCGGACGCATCATCAACGCACGGGCAATCGCCACGCGCTGCTGTTGCCCGCCGGACAACTGATGCGGGTATTTCCAGGCGTGCTCGAGCATGCCGACCTTGTGCAGCAACTCATACGCTTGCTGCTTCAACTCCTGCGCTGAAGCCAAACGGTGATAACGCGGAGCTAGCAGCAAGTTATTGAGCACTGTCAGGTGCGGAAACAGGTTGAAGCTCTGGAACACCATGCCGATGTTCAGACGATGCTCTGTATGCTCGACGTAGCGCGGCGGTTGCGCACCTTGACGGACGAGGTGAATAAACGGCTGGCCATTGATCCTGATATCACCGTTATCGATCTGCTCAAGGCCATTGAGCAGACGGATCAACGTGGTCTTGCCCGAGCCGGAAGGCCCGATCACCGACACCACTTCCCCCGGATGAATCTGCAGGCTGACTGCGCCCAACACTTCAATGTCGTTGTAGGCCTTGTGTAATTTGGTGGCCTGAAGTGCCGGGCCTGTGAAGTCGGGGACAGGACGATCAATTACCGCACGCTCCCGAGTGGCAAGCTGGAGCATTTCAGCGTCAGGCTCACGCACCACTTTGCGTTGAGTGACATCCAGATAACGCTCCAGCCGCTTGAGCAGGAAGTCGAACACGGTAACGATCAGCACGTAGTAAAATGCCACCGCCGCCATGGTCTCCATGACCAGAAAGTTCTGCGAATACAGGCGCTGACCCACCATCAAAATCTCGGTCAGCGAGATCACCGACACCAGCGAGCTGAGCTTGACGATTGAAATGTATTCGTTGGTCAGCGACGGCAACGCCACGCGCAGCGCCTGTGGAATCACAATGCGCCACTGCGTACCGACAAAGCGTAATCCCAATGCTCTGGCTGCTTCGCTTTGCCCTTTGGCAATCGACAACAGCCCGCCGCGATGGATTTCCGCGACATAAGCGGTTTCGCACAACACCAGGGCGATCAACCCGGCCCAGAACGGGTTGGCCAACACCGCGGACGTGGCGGGCAGCGCCTGTGGCAAGTTGTAGACGAATATCAGCAACACCAGCAAAGGCAGACTGCGGAACAACCAGATATAGCCCCGAGCAGGCAAGTTGATCAGCGGGCTGGAAGATTGTTTGGCCAGCGCTACGACGAAGCCCAAAACAATGCTGATCAGCCAGGTCAATGTACTGAGCTGTATGACGGTCCACGTTGCCATCCAGAACTCGGTATCGCTGAACAGACCAAACATGTATTTCCAGTCAAACGTCATCGTCGGCTCGCTCGTCTAAGTACTCGGCTAAGAACAATGGCGGGTTACATCCAACGCAAGTTGAATATTGAGCGCTGCCCCGCTCTCCCTTCTGAGGCCATCATGAGCGAAGTTGTGTCGAACGACCCAATAGTAAGTTTTTGCTCATAGCGTAGGAAAATCCTAAGCAGAACCGGCGCGATATATGCTCAATGCAACAGCACAACGAAACTATTCACCCTGCGCTGAATATGCCGCACATTATTAGGGCGGTAACTGTTTTACCCGCTTTGATTCGCTCACTTTCAGTGCAAGCCCCAGATTCTGTGGGCCGTACAGAGCAATGGATTAGTTAAGGCGCAGCGCGTTTAGCACTGATTAAAGGATTGACTGGCAGCCGAATACCCGAATCAGCACGAATCGTATTGCCTGGCACGCTCTTCGCTAAGCATAGGCAAAAGCTATTCAGGCGATTCCATTCATGGCCAATTGTTGGCGGGGTACGCGGTGACGCATTTCACATTGAAACAGCTCAAGTACTTTGTCACTGCCGTTGAAATGGACAGTATTGCCGAGGCTTCACGACAGCTGCATATTTCGCAGCCATCTATTTCCGTGGCGATAAAAAATCTGGAAGAAGCTTTCAATCAGCCACTGTTTGTACGTCACCACGCGCAAGGGGTGTCCCTGACTTCCGGCGGTGGAAAAGTGTACGAAAAGGCCAAAGAGTTACTGAGACTTTCCGAAGAACTGGAACAGGACTCTCGCGCAGAGAGCAAAAATGTATCCGGCACTATCGCACTGGGCTGTTTTGAATCAGCCGCACCGCTGTATATGCCCAGGCTTGTTGCCGGTTTTAAACAACTCTATCCCGACGTGACTATTCAGCTCTGCGACGGGGAGCAACACGAATTGATGCATGGGCTGCACCGCGGTCGCTTCGATCTGGCGTTTCTTTACGATCTTGAACTGGGTGCGACGATCCACAAAGAAGCCTTGAATGCACCGCACAAGCCTTATGCACTGCTGCCAGCAGCGCATCCTCTTGCCCAGCAGCAAACAGTGACACTGCGCGAGTTGAGTCAGGAACCCATGATCCTGCTGGACGCCGTGCCCAGCAGAACCTACTTCATGGATATCTTTACCGAGAAAGGCTACGCGCCGGTGGTGGCTTACAGCTCACCCTCGATTGAAATGGTGCGCTGCATGGTCGGCCAGGGCCTGGGGTTTTCGGTACTGGTCACACGGCCTTGCACCAACATAACCTACGACGGCGAGCTACTGGCGCAGCTTGATATCGAAGATGAAATGCCCGCTTCGACCCTGGTAATGGCGTATTTACGTAATAACCAGCCCACTCGCGCAACCCGGTTATTCATGGATTACTGCCGCACCGTCGAGCTCGCCCCACCTTCGAGCCTGAAGCCTGACTATCTGAATAAACGCGCTTTTCTGTAGGAGCTGCCGAAGTCTGCGAAGCATTAAGGCTGATACACCGCCATCGCTGCCTCGCGTGACTCGAGAGCGCCAGCTTTACGGATCACAGCGATTTAAAGCTGAAACTTCTGCAACGACACTCGTAATTCACTCGCAAGTTGCGCAAGCGCCACACTCGCGCCAATGGTCTGTTCCGAGCGAACAGCGGACTGCGCTGACAGATCACGAATGCGCACCAGGTTGTGATCAACTTCCCGAGCGACTTGAGCCTGTTCTTCCGAGGCGCTGGCAATTACCAGATTGCGCTCATCGATGCCGGCCACCGACGATGCAATCAACGCTAACGCCTGGCTTGCGGACTCCGCCTGGTTGCGTGTGTGGGCCGCTTGCTCGGTGCTAGAAGACAGCGCGGTTACGGTGTCCGCTGTACCCTGCTGGATTTTCCCGATCATCGTTTCGATCTCCCGCGTCGACTCACCCGTACGGTGCGCCAGTGCCCTGACCTCATCAGCCACCACCGCGAAGCCACGACCGGCTTCCCCTGCCCTCGCGGCCTCGATCGCTGCGTTAAGCGCCAGCAGGTTGGTTTGCTCAGAGACTGCGCGGATGACTTCCAATACCCGGCTGATATCTTTGGTGTGAGACGACAGCAGTTGTGCCTGAGTTGAGGCGCTGGCGACGTACTCGGCAAGCTCGGAAACGGATTTGACCGTTCTGTTGAGCTCCTCTTGCCCTTCACGTGCAGCCTGTGTAGAGGAGCGTGACTCCTCGGAAGTCGCCACTGCATTTCGCGCAACTTCTTCAACGGCCTGACTCATCTCTGTCACAGCAGTGGCGGCCATCTCGATTTCGCCGTTCTGCACATTGAGATCCGCGTTGCTGTCGCGCATCAGCGCATCCATCTCCTCCGCCGCCGAGCCGAGTTGGTCTGAAGCACCACCCACTTGGGCCAGCGTGGACTGCAAGCTGGACCTCATCCGCTCCATCGACTGCAGCAACTTTGCCGCTTCGTCCGTGCCGGTAATATCTTGCGCCTGACTGCGCAGGTCCCCGGAAGACACTTTTTCAGACGCGCTGAGCGCCTGGCTGATAGGCCCGGCAATACTGACGGTCAGACGCCAGGCAAGCAAAACCGTCGCCAGCACTGCAAACGCAAGCACCCACCAGATCACCAGTTCAGCATTATCGTAAGCATCACTTGCGCGATCGCTGGCAGTCGACTTCTCGTTATCGTTGAACTCCTCCAATTGCTTCAGATAATGATTAATCTCTTTAGCAGTAGTCGCCATCCCCACCATCACCAGACTACGGGCGGCCTCTTGCTGATGGTTCTTCAATAATTCGAAGGCACGTCCCGCAGTTGCGCTGTATTGTCCAAATGACGCGGCGATACCATCAATAAGGTCGGCTTCGTTTTTTGAACCGATCAATGGACGATACGCGGCGATCGCTCCATTGAACGCTTCGAGCTGCGATTGCAGATTGTTATAGGCGGTTTGCAATTGCGGCTCATCGCTGGACACCAGTTTCACGGCCTCTACCCGCGTATTGGAAAATGCCAGTGCTATGTCGTCGCCCAACGCGATACCAGGTAGCGAACTGTTTTCAATAATCAGACCTTCGTTACGGACGCTTGCCATTTGGTGAAGACTGAAAAGACCCAGTCCTCCCACAATCAGCACGATCAAAGCGAAACAGGTAATGACACGACTGGCGATGTTCAATTGTCTCAAAAGCATGTGTAGCTACCCCGTCAGCTATGAAGGAAGCGGATGCCGCTTCGCCCGAAAATGTCGCGCGTATAAATGCGTGCGGGGCAAAACACCGCAGATCAAATGAGTTAACTCTTCGGCCTATAAAGGCCTTTGATAAAAAATAAAGTTAATCGGTACAGGAAAAAATTTCAGTATTCACCTGAGTTGGCCCGATCCTGCATCGGGCAATCAAATGGAATATGTACCTGGCAGCGTGAACCTGGCGCAACGGCAGACGTTTCAGTTTCTTTAAAAACCCGAGGAAAAACACTTTAAAAATTGGCTGACGAACCGGGCATCATTACGGTCGCTGTCTGTTGACTAATACCAGCCGGGCATTCAAATAAATTGCGCATGATAAGAGTGCGCAAGTTTAAACAGTGTTCTTCAGTATCGGTCCTCGAACGTTACGTTACTTCTTATCCTGAGACACCATCTGCTTATCCCCGTCAGACTTTTTTACATAAACAGAGGACATCGCCTGAGCTTTTGCCGCACTTCCTGCATCACGGCGGTCGCGTGCGGGTGGAGGCTTTGTTCCCGCCGTCTATAGTCATGCAAGTCATCGTTCGTCCACCCCCCCGGAAATGACGGCACTCGCTGCTGCCCACACAGGGTGTCGGATGGCACGGAACCGTTGGCACACCTCGCTTGGCTTCGTGCTCGGGCATGGCAATATCGGCTTTCGCACACGCCACTGGAGTACGAGATCACGCTCTTGATCGTGAACAACAACAAAAGGACGAGTTGCGATGAAAATGCCGATGCTCAACACAATGCTTTGCTGCGCCATCCTGGGTCTGGTCGGCTGCGCCAGTTCACAGGTCGACCCAAGCCAATACTCGGGTTTCCTCAAGGATTACAGTTTGCTCAAGCCCGAAAAAAGTGCGACTGGCGCGCCGGTCATGCGCTGGATTGATCCAGACATCAAACTGAATCAGTACACCCATGTGTACATCGAACCTAGCCAGTTTTACCCTCAGCCGCAGCCGACCGCCGTGATTTCGGCCCAGGCGTTGCAATCAATCACCCGGTATTTCGATGCGGCTCTCAAACGTGAACTTGGCAAGGACATGCCGTTAGCTCAGGGGCCAGGCCCGAATACCATCGTCGTACGTCCGGCGATTACCGCAGTGTCGACCAGCACTGAGGGGCTGAGGCCTTACGAAGTTGTCCCGATTGCACTCGTGGCAGCAGCGGTAAACACAGCGGCCGGTGGCCGTGACCAGAACGTGGAAATCGCCACCGAAGCGGCTTTTCTCGACGGACAAAGCAAAAAGGTCCTGGCCCAGGTGGTGCGCAAAGGCAGTGGCAAACCGCTGGAAAACAATAAGACCCAATTGACCGTGGATGACGTCAAGCCGGTCCTGGATGGCTGGGCCAATGACATGCGCCTCAGTTACGTAAAACTTCGGCAGGGTAAGAAGTAGAGCGTCACTCGTCAGGCTGCGGACTCGGGATCTGTTGGGGCGAGTGGGCAGTCATTCGACTTGCCCGCGAAAGGCGAAAAAACGTGGTGGTGTCAGATACCGCATCGTCTGATTCGCGGGCAAGCTTCGCGCCAGCGGAATCGATGTTAATCAAATGGTTCCAGGTGTTTTTCTGCTGCTATCGGGACGGCTGAGAATCACCATTTGCGGCCCCATCTGGCGGGCATATTGCTCCAGCGTATGGCTGGCGATGCTGACTACTTGCTCAGTCAACTCCAGACCCACTCCGGCGCGCCAGC
Source organism: Pseudomonas caspiana (assembly GCF_040224095.2). NCBI lineage: Bacteria > Pseudomonadati > Pseudomonadota > Gammaproteobacteria > Pseudomonadales > Pseudomonadaceae > Pseudomonas > Pseudomonas caspiana. The sequence goes on from NZ_CP167995.1 coordinate 3,215,263, forward strand.
AGGCGATGATGTCCAGCGCCTGAGGTCGGGCGACGTTCTCGAGAATGAACAACTTGCCATCGGCCAGCTCTTTGCTGACCAGTGCGGTTGGTAACGCGCCAATACCAAAGCCATCGCAAACCAACTGGGTCATGGCGGCGACAGAGTTGACGCAACTGATGCGCGGGCTTTCGACACCGCCCGCATGCAGCAGATTGAGAATGTCCTGATGCGGACGGGAGTTACGCGAATACGTGATGATGCGTTCCCCTGCCAGCTCCTCAATGGACGCATAGCTGCGCTCATAGATCGACCCGGCCGGGACAATCCACTCAATCGGCAGTACCGCCAAATGCTGGTTGCGCACCGAGTCACTGCGCACCATATCGGTCTGCACGATCAGATCGAGATAACCCTTCTGCAACTGGTCGCACAGGTTGAGCGATGTATCGACCGTGAGTTCGATTTCAACCGCGGGATAGCACTCCATCAAGGTTGATACAAATGGGCTCAACCACGTATGGATCACGGTGTCCATGACGCCCAGGCGCATACATCCCTTGAGGTCGCTGGTGGCGCTGATGGATTGCTGAAGCGCGTGCAGGGTATCGATCATTTGCTCGGCATAATCAAGTACCCGCTCCCCCTCAGGCGTCAGCGATACCCGTTTGGAGTCGCGAAGAAACAGCTTTGCGCCGAGCTCCTCCTCCAAAGCGGCAATGCGGTTGGATATGGAGGCTTGAGTGGTGAACATTTTTTCGGCGGTCAGGCGAAAGCTTTTCAGCCTGGCGACCCATACAAATGTTTCCAGAAACTTCATGTTCATGCACAACTGCCCGTACAAAAATAGTTGATCAACTCACGCAGAGGGCGTCAGCAAGCAGGTTGCATACGCAAGTAACACGCCAGAGTGTTCGACATCTCATAGGAGGCACCCTGATCGGAACGCCGAGTGCATTGGCGTCCCACGGGATTTGCAGGTTCTAAAACGATGGGGCCGATGGCGACTAGAGGGTACGCACGATGGCTCGGCGGAAGTCATCGATGTGATGATGGATAGCCTTGATAGCGGCCTCGCTGTCGCGATTTTCCATTGCAGTGAGGATCTGCAAATGCTCGTCATAGATGCGTTCACTGTGGTGCATTTCAGACAACGTCAGAAACCAGAAACGCGCCTGTTTTTCATGCAGCGTGCGTAGCAGTTCAGCCAATACCCGATTGCGCGCCGCAGCGGAAATAGCCAGGTGAAACTGCAAGTCGACTTCCATCAGCCCCTTCACGTCCCGCCGCTCCAGCAACGGTTGAGTGCGGCCGATGATTTCACGCATGCGTACGAAGTCTTCCTCCTGAGCGCGCTCTACCGCCAGCTTCACGCACAACTCCTCGTTGGTTCGACGCACCTCGATCATGTCGAGGATGTCGTTGAGCGAAATGGGCGTCACCATCACGCCCTTGCGCGGCAGGATCGTCACCATGCCTTCCATTTCCAGGCGGTGCAGCGCTTGATGCACAGGTGTTCGCCCAAGCCCCAGCAACTGCGTCAGTTGCGCCTCGTTAATGGCTTCGCCTGGGCGCAGGTGACAGGAAATGATCCGTTGCTTGATCTGCAGGTACGCCAGTTCGCGCAGGCTGGCTCCGCCTTTCACGGCGGTTTTCTCCGCCGGATCGGCGCTGGGCAGGTCAGTTGAATCGAGCAATACGAAAATCCTCAATGGCGTTGCTGATATATCACTGTATTTCATCTCATCCAGATTGTCGCTTCCACTGCCTCTCAAACCGGTAACAGAAACGCGCCATTAGCATGCACAGCCTGCGCAAAAGTGGTGCGTTTTGGTAACACGGTCCGTTTTTGGCCTGATCCCCATACAACAGATAAAGTCCATAACCAACTGATAAATAGAGTTATTAATCCTCTAGACAAGTGGCTGGCATACCAATTGCGTATTGATAATCCTGTGATATATCAGTGTAACTTCAGATCGCACTGGTGTTCTTTCCATCTTTAACGAGGGCAACACCTTGACTCAGCTTAATCTTCAGGTCGCCAACCACGGCGAAGTCACCGTAGACATCGATCACTTGATCATCGCGGGCTGGGCTGGCCGTAACAGCGAGGCTGTGGAGCACCATATTGCGGAACTGGAAGCCCTCGGCGTTCGCCGCCCCACGCAAATCCCGTGCTTCTATCGCGTAGCTGCCAGCTTGCTTAACCCGTCCGAAACTATCCAGGTTCCGGGCAAAGACTCTTCAGGGGAAACCGAATTCGTGCTGATCCCTAGCAGCGTGGGCCTGCTGGTCGGCCTGGGCTCGGACCACACCGACCGCAAGGTTGAAGCGTTCGATGTGACGGTTTCCAAGCAAATGTGCGACAAGCCGATTGCCGCAACGGCCTGGCGTTTCGATGAGGTGCAGGGTCATTGGGATCAACTGATCATGCGCACCTGGCGTACACGTGACGGTGCTCGCACGCTTTACCAGGAAGGCCCGGTCACCAGCCTGCTGGCACCCGACACCTTGCTGAGCAAACTCAACGACACGGCGAGCCTGGCGCAAGGCACTGCGATGTTCTGCGGCACACAACCGGTGATCGGTGAGTTGGGTTATGGCGAAGCGTTCGAAATGGAGTTGTTTGACCCTGTACTTGATCGCAGCCTGCGCCACGTCTACAGCGTCGAACCGTTGCCTGTCGCGGAGTAATGCAGATGAAGCCAATCAGAGAACTGGCTGAGGACCTTGCCAAGGGCGTTACTACCAGCGAGGCCTTGGTCAGCGCGGCTCTGGAGCGAATCAATGCGCACCGCGCCCAGGGCGGCAGCGCTTACCTGTCAGTGGATGCTGAAAGCGCGCTGCAAACGGCGCGAGCCAGTGATATGGCTCGCGCTGCGGGCTATGTGCCCTCCCCGCTGGCCGGTCTGCCGGTTTCGATCAAAGACCTGTTCGATGTGAACGGGCAGGTCACCGCGGCGGGCTCCAAAGTACTTGCCGATGCGCCCCCGGCGGTCAGCGATGCGCCTGTCGTCCAGCGCCTGAGAGCAGCCGGGGCTATCCTGCTGGGTCGCACCAACATGAGCGAGTTTGCGTTTTCCGGCCTTGGTCTGAACCCGCATTTTGGCTCTCCCATCAGCCCGGTCGCCGCTGGGCGTATAGCTGGCGGATCCAGTTCCGGTGCCGCAGTCAGCGTGGCTGAAGGCATGGCGGTAGCCGGGCTCGGTACTGACACGGGTGGGTCACTGCGAATCCCCGCAGCGTTCTGCTCGCTGGTGGGCTTCAAGCCCAGCGCCAGTCGTGTCTCTACCCAAGGGGCATTTCCTCTTGCCACAAGCCTGGACTCGATTGGCGCGCTTACCGCCACTGTCGACGACAGCATTCTGCTGGACAGCGTTCTGTCAGGCGACACACTCGATACCCGTGCGGCTTCGCTACAAGGCCTGCGTCTGGCCGTCACTCGTGATTTTGTCATGGACAATGTCGACGCCACGGTGGCCGCCGCCTTCGAGCGCAGCTTGCAACGCCTGAGTGACGCAGGGGCAGCGATTCGCTGGTTTGACTTCCCCGAGTTGCACGACCTGCCGAAGATCAATGCCGCAGGTGGCCTGACGGCCGCCGAGGCGTGGTACTTGCATCAGGGGTGGCTCAGCGGGGATCGTGCTGCCGATTACGACCCGCGCGTCGCACAGCGCATTCGTCGGGGTGAAGCCTTGAGTGCTGCCGATTACCTGCATTTGCTCACGCAACGGCAGGCGATGATTGCGCTGGCGGGCGAGCGTTTGGCAGATGCCGATGCCTGGCTCATGCCGAGTGTTGCTGTCGTACCACCGGAACTGGCTCCGCTGGAGCAAGACGATGCGCACTTCTTCGCCACCAACGGCCTGGTGTTGCGCAACACCAGCGTGATCAATTTCCTCGACGGCTGTGCGATCGGTCTGCCCTGCCATGTACCCGGCGAACTGCCGGTGGGTTTGTCCATTGCGGGTCTGAATGGTCAGGACGCCCGGGTGCTGCAAATCGCCCGCAGTGTCGAAGCCCTGCTGCGTACCCCGTAACCCTGAGCGTGATTGTCGTTGCGCTCGTGGCCTTTGCCGCGAGCGAACCGGTATGGCGGCCCTCTTCAGGCTGCCATCTCTTGATCGATGGAGATGCAACATGAACCACAATCCCGCCCTGAATAGCAGCGCTGCTGACGTCGCGCCCGATCAGGCCGCAACCGCCGCGACCTACCGCAAGATTGCCTGGCGCCTGCTGCCGTTTCTGGTTTTCCTGTTCGTACTGGCCTGGATCGACCGGGTCAATGTCGGCTTTGCCAAACTGGCGATGCTTGATGACCTGGGTTTTAGCGAGGCCGTTTATGGACTCGGAGCCGGTATCTTTTTCATCGGTTACTTCCTGTTCGAAGTACCCAGCAACCTGCTGCTGGAAAAAATCGGTGCGCGCCGCACTCTGGCCCGGATCACCATCCTCTGGGGCCTGACGTCGATGGCGATGGCCTACGTCTCCAGCCCGATGTCGTTCTACATCCTGCGCTTCCTGCTCGGGGTATTCGAAGCGGGCTTCTTTCCTGGCGTGGTGCTGTACCTCACCTACTGGTTTCCGGCAGCGCAACGGGCACGCATCAACGGCATGTTCATGACCTCGTTCGCCATTGCCGGTGTGGTTGGCGGCCCGATTGCCGGCTTCATCATGAGTCGCATGGTCGGTGTCGGGAGTCTGGCGAACTGGCAATGGTTGTTCATCCTCGAAGGCATCCCTTCGGTGCTGGCCGGTTTTGCCGTACTGCGCTATTTGCCGGAAAAACCGGTCAACGCCAAATGGTTGAGCCCTGCTGAACAGCAGATGGTCAGCGCGGTGATTGCCCGCGAAGATGCGGAGCCGGAAAAGCACAGTGACCTGAAAGCACTGGTTCGCAACCCCAAGGTCTGGCTGTGTACGCTGGTGTATTTCTGCATTGTCTCGGGTAACGCGACCATTGCGTTCTGGACGCCTTCGGTTATCAAGTCACTGGGTGTCAATGACACCATGAGCATTGGTTTGCTGGCAGCGATCCCTTTTATAGTCGGCACTCTGGCCATGCTTTGGAACGGCCACCATTCCGATAAAACCGCCGAGCGTCGCATCCACTGCGCAATGGCAGCATTGCTCGCAGGCTTGGGCCTCATCGCGACGGGCCTGTGCCTGGGCAACGCAACCATGGCCTTGATCGCACTGACCATTGCAGCAGCCGGGATTCTGGCGGCGTTCCCGGTCTTCTGGTCAATCCCCGGTGCGTTCCTGGCGGGTACCGCGGCAGCGGGCGGTATTGCGCTGATCAATTGCATCGGCAACCTGGCTGGATTCATCGCGCCTTACATGATTGGCTGGCTGCGTACCTTGACCGGCAGCCTTGCGGCTGGCCTGTACTTCGTAGCGGCTTTGGAGATTCTTGCAGCAGTATTGGTGTTCTGCCTGTTCAAGGATGTGAAAGTCAGCCGTACGAAATGAGCTGTGGGAGCCGGGCTTGCCCGCGATGCATGAGACGCAACCAGAAGCCATTCCGCATTATCGTTTATCCTAGGAATGCCGCCCGGACCAAGCCCGGCGCCCACAGGGTTGAGTTGATCCGTTGCGCGTAACTGCCCACAAAAAAAGCCCCCAAACCATCCGGTTGGGGGCTTTCTCTTTACTGATCCCGCTATAACCTATTTCTCCAACGGCTTGCCCGCTGTTTCCCTGGCGCAGATCAGCGGAGCTAAGCCGCCGCGGATTGACCTGTGGGAGCCGGGCTTGCCCGCGATGCATGAGACGCAACCGGAAGCCATTGCGCGTTATCGTTTATCGTCGGAATACCGCCCAAACCAAGCCCGGTTCCCACAGGGTTGAGTTGATCTGTTGCGCGGAACTGCCCACAAAAAAGCCCCCAAACCATTCGGTCGGGGGCTTTCTCTTTACTGATCTAGCTATAACCTATTTTTCCAACGGCTTGCCCGCTGTTTCCCTGGCGCAGATCAGTGCGATCAACGTGATGCCCAACGCTGCACACACGTACAGCGAAACGGCCAGTGTCGAGTTATAAGACTTGTACAGGCTGGCAATGATCAGCGGCGCGAAGCCGCCGCCGATGATACCGGCCAGTGTGTAGGCCAGCGACGAGCCGGCATAACGTACCCGCGTCGGGAATTGCTCGGTGACGAAGGCCGCTTGCGGACCGTACATCGCAGCGTGAATCACCAGGCCCACGACCACTGCGACACAGATCGACAGTGGCTGAGCCGTATCCATAAGCTTGAAGAACACAAACGCCCAGGCCATCGCACACAACGCGCCACCGATGTATACCGGTCTGCGGCCGATCTTGTCCGAGAGAATGCCGAACAGCGGCACGCAGATCGCGTTCAACCCGGCACCGATCATCGTCGCAGTGAGCGCCAGAGGTCGCGGCAAGTGCAAAACCGTCGTCACGTACGTCAGCGTGAACACCACGACCAGCGCATAAAGAACATCCGAGCCCACACGTGCGCCACCGGCCAGCAGCAGTCGACGCCAGTGGTTGCTGAAGACTTCTTTGATCGGTGTTTTTGCGGTTGCGTTGTGGGCTTCGATTTCCTTGAAAACCGGCGTCTCTTCCACTCCGCGGCGTAACCAGAGACCGAAGATCACCAGCGCAACGCTGGACAGGAACGGGATGCGCCAGCCCCATGACTGGAAGTCTTCCGGGCTCAGCCCCCATGAAACCAGCGCAATAAAGCCGGTGCCGAGCAAGGTGCCACACGACGGACCGACTTGTGTGAATGAAGCGTTGCGACCCCGTTGGTGCTGCGCACCGTGTTCCATGGAAAGCAATACAGCCCCCGCCCATTCACCACCAATGGCAGCGCCTTGGACGAAGCGCAACGCGACCAGCAAGATCGGACTCCAGATCCCCCACGCCGCATAAGTAGGCAGCAGGCCCATCAGCCCTGTGGCCACACCCATCAGTACCAGCGTAGTGACCAGCACAAAACGACGACCGAGCTTGTCGCCCAGATGGCCAAAGACGATGCCACCCAAAGGCCGGGAGATGTAGCCAACGGCATAGGTCGAGAACGCGAGAATGGTGCCGGTCAGCGGGTCGAACGACGGGAAGAAAATCGCATTGAAGACCAACGCCGCCATCAGGTTATAGACCGTGAAGTCATACCACTCCAGCGTCGTACCAATGGTACTGGCAGCCGCCAGGCGACTCATTTTTTTGCCCGAGGCGACCGGTGCCGAGGAGCCAGGCGTGGAGTCGGACAGCGCCTGCGTGTTTTGCGTCGTACTCATCATATTCTCCATTGATCAACAATGAAGAAATGATCTGTCGGCACGTTAATGCCTGACAAACGGGTTTTTTACACGGCAACGATCAGTTTTTCTTGTGGAAAACACGCTGCGCACCAATCAAGTGCCGTGAATGAACCACGCTGGCGCAATCTGCGCAAATGCTGGGGAAAATAAGGCTTATTGTGACTGGATCTTGATGCGCACAAGGTCCAGAAAACAATCCAGAACTGCCGTGGGATTGCTGTCGGACCACGCCATTGCGATCCCGCTTGAGAGCTGGCTCGCTTCATCCCTGAGCTGACGATAGACAACCCCGTGCCGCGTGACATTTTTGAGTGACGCCGAGACAAACGCCATGCCCTGCCCCTCAGCAATCAAGCCCAGCAATATGTGATGGTCGTCGGGTTCAGGGACCGTACGAGGCCTGAAGTTATGACGCTCAAAGATTGCCTGGCAATGGTCATAAAATCCCGGGTTCAGCCGCCGCTCGAATCGGAATATCGCCTCGTTGTTCAGGTCAGCAAAGCCTAGCTTGCGCTTACGCGTGAGGGGGTGACTGGCCGGCAGAGCGATCAGTAACGGCTCCTCCAGGAGCGTTTCGACCTTCAGCCCTTTGGCCTCGGTATGCAAGCCGATAAAAGCCACATCCATCGTGCCGTTCTTGATGTCCCGCACGAGGCTGATCGAGTGCTTACCGGTAGTCTTGATCATCAAACCCGGATGGCGCAGCCGTAAGAGCCCCGACACATCGGGAATTACGCTGCGATCAAACACCGTCGTGTATCCCACGCGGAACTGACCGCACTCCTCCTCGCGCGTTGCCTGTGCAATTGCTACGGCCTTGGCCGCTTGTGCCAGTGTTCGCTTGACCTCAGGCAAAAATGCCAGGCCCGCCGCGGTAAGCGTTACCCCGGTTTTCGTCCGCAAAAACAGTTCGACGCCAAGTTGATTTTCCAACTGACGGATTTGCCTGCTCAGTGGCGGCTGGGAAATGTGCAAGCGCGTTGCTGCGCGCCCAAAGTTGAGTTCCTCGCTGAGTGCAAGGAAGTAACGGAACTGTCGCAGATCAATGGCTTCGTTCATACCGAAAAGGTATCACCCAAAAGGTATTGGATCAAAGCTCAACGGCAGTCCTAAGGTGGGTTACACACCTAAGTGGAGCAGGGATTTATGGAAAACGAACGGTATGCCAGAGGCCTGGCAAAGCTCAGAGAGATTGATGGCCAAGCGGGCGAAAACGTTATTGAAAGCCTGAAAGACATCGCACCTGATTTCGCACGGTTACTCATAGAGTTCCCGTTTGGCGATATCTATTCAAGACCGGGTCTGGACCTCAAAAGCAGAGAGCTCGCAGTCGTCGCGGCGCTCACCGCAATGGGCAACGCCGCACCGCAACTCAAGGTGCATATCCACGGTGCGCTCAATGTTGGGTGTAAGGAGCAGGAGATTATCGAAGTCATTATGCAGATGGCTGTATATGCCGGCTTCCCTGCAGCGCTGAACGGGTTGTTTGCTGCCAGGGAAGTGTTTTCACAACACGACCGCGGCGGATCGCCTCGCGCATAGAACCTGTAGGAGCTCACGAGTACCGCGAGGCAGCGATAGCGGTGTATCAGACAGGACGCCATCGCTGCCTCGCGGTACTCGTGAGCTCCTACAGATCCTGGCTTGTTTGGCGAAAGCGCGGTGTCATGGACTCCAGGGCAGCACCTACAGGGCTGGGTTCAACTTGAGAGGATCGGTGCAGCGTCGGACTCAGCCTTGGCCGGCAACACCGGCTCGGTTTCACCATCGAGCGCCTTGTGCATCTTGACGGTATCCAGCGCCCCCACCCATTTGGCGATGGCCATGGTGCCGACGCCATTACCGATGGTGTTGGTGATCGCCCGCGCTTCGGACATGAAGCGGTCGACGCCCAACAGCAAGACCATCCCCGCCACCGGAATGGTGCCTAAAGAGGAAAGCGTTGCGGCAAGGATGATGAAGCCCGAACCGGTCACGCCGGCCGAACCTTTGGAGGTGAACATCAGCACCGCCAGCACGATCAACTGGTCGGTCAGCGTCAGCGGTGTGTTCGTCGCCTGGGCGATGAAGATGGCCGCAATGGTGTAGTAGATCGCCTGTCCATCCGGGTTGAAAGTCAGACTGGACGGAATGATCATGCCAGCCACGGGTTTCGAGACCCCGGCTTTTTCCATCTTGGAGATCATCTGTGGCAGCACTGACTCCGACGAGCTGGTGCCCAACACAGTGAACAGCTCCTCCTTGATGAACTTGAGGAATTTCCACAGGCTGAAACCGCTGTAGCGACAGATAGGCCCGAGGACAAAGATCACGAAGACAATGCAGGTCAGGTAAACGCAGGCCATTAATTTGCCCAACGAAAACAGCGAACCGAAGCCGTATTTGCCGATGGTAAACGCAATAGCGCCAAACGCACCGATCGGGGCAAGACGCATGACCATGTTGACGATGCGGAACATGCCCTGCATCAGGCTATCCAGCATGTCGACAAAGGGTTTGCCCCTGGGGCCGACATGAGCCAGTGCCACGCCTAGCAGGATTGAAAACAGCAGGATCTGCAGGACGTTGCCTTTCGCGAACGCGTCGACGATGGTGTCGGGGATGATGTTCATGAAGAAATCCATGAACGTCGTATGCTTGGCCGCCGTGGTGTAGTTGGCCAGACTGGAGGCATCCAGTGTCGCCACATCGATGTTCATGCCTGCGCCGGGCTTGAACACGTCTACCACTACGAGGCCGACGACCAGCGCCAGCGTGGAAACCACTTCGAAATAGATGAGTGCGCGAAAGCCGACGCGCCCCAGCTCTTTCATGTTTTCCATCTTGGCAATGCCCGTCACCACGGTGAGGAAGATCACCGGGGCCAGGAGCATTTTGATCAGTTTGATGAACGCGTCGCCCAACGGTTTGAGCGCGGTTCCGGTCTCGGGAACCAGTACGCCCACCAGCGCGCCGAGGATGACGGCGATGAGCACTTGCACGTATAGCTTGCCAAATATTCTTTTCATGACAGGGCCCTGATTTTTATTGTTGTCAGGAAATGCCGAGAAGTCAGCTCCAGTGAACTGCCCCTCGGCGTTGTGCCGCAGTACTACTTTGAATCAGCGGTTGATCAGCGCGATCACCGCGTCGGTGATCTGCCGGGTGGTGGCGTTGCCACCCAGATCCGGGGTATGCAAACCGCTCTCGGTCACGGCTTCGATGGCCGACATCAACTGCCTGGCCGCATCGGCTTCACCCAAGTGCTCGAGCATCATCGCGGCAGTCCAGAACGTGGCGATCGGATTGGCAACCCCTTTGCCGGTGATGTCGAAGGCAGAGCCGTGAATAGGTTCGAACATCGAAGGGAATTTGCGCGATGGGTTGAGGTTGGCGGTGGGTGCAATCCCCAGGCTGCCCGACAAGGCAGCCGCGAGGTCGGAGAGAATGTCAGCGTGCAGGTTGGTGGCAACGATCACGTCCAGTGTTGAAGGTTTGAGCACCATTCGCGTGGTCACTGCGTCGACCAGTTCCTTGTCGATTTTGACGTCCGGGAAGTCCTTGGCAACTTCGTAGAAGATCTCGTCCCACAACACCATGCCGTGGCGCTGGGCGTTGGACTTGGTGACCATGGTCAAGTGTTTACGTGGCCGACTTTGCGCCAGTTCGAACGCAAAGCGGTGAATGCGTTCGACCCCGGCACGAGTGAATACCGAAACCTCAGTGGCGACTTCTTCCGGCAAGCCCCGGTGTACACGGCCGCCGTTGCCGGAGTATTCACCTTCGGAGTTTTCACGAACCACGACCCAGTCGATCTGGTCCCCGTTATGCAGCGGGCTTTTCACCCCTGGCAATACACGCGCCGGGCGCACATTGGCGTACTGATCGAAACCCTGGCAAATCGGCAGACGCAAACCCCAGAGAGAAATGTGGTCCGGCACATTGAGGGCGCCCACCGCGCCGAAGAAAATCGCATCGAAGGTCTTCAGCTCTTCAAGGCCGCCTTGCGGAATGTAGTAACCGTTTTTCAGGTAGTTGTCCGAGTTCCAGTCGAAGTGTTTGAAATTCAGCTCAAAACCGGATTTTTTAGACAGGGCTTGCAGCACTTCAACGCCAGCGGCGATGACTTCGACACCGATGCCATCACCTGGAACCGCAGCAATTTTGTATGCGCTCATCGTTAACTCCACTCTCGTCATTTTCTTGTTGTTCCCGTCGAACCGGGCTGTCCAAACGGGGTGTGGTCGGAGTATATGTAGTGAATCAAGAGGCGTGAGTTACTCCAAATCACTACATAAATAACTTTGAGTTACGAATGAGCCAGACGCTGGATTTGTCCTTTTTCTATCTGTTGGCCAATAAAGGCAGCCTCGCGGCGACTGCGCGCGAGCTTGGCGTCACCCCGCCAGCCGTGAGTAAACGCCTGACCGCGCTAGAGGCGCGGCTGGGCATTCGCCTGGTTAATCGCACCACGCGTTCGATGAGCCTGACGTCCGAAGGCGAGCTGTATTTCTCCCATGCGGCGCGGATCCTCACCCAGATTGATGATCTCGAACAATTGATGAGCAGTAGCCGTGCGACGCCCAAAGGGCTGATTCGGGTGAACGCGTCGCTGGGGTTCGGTCGCCGTCATGTGGGCCCTGCCCTTGCGGCGTTCTTCGCGCACTATCCAGAAGTCGAAATCCAGCTGGAGATCAGTGACCATCCCCTGGACCTGGCGGCGCATGGTTTCGATTTGGGTATTCGTTTCGGAACACTGCCGGACGCCGCCTTTCATGCGCGAAAGATTGCCTCCAACCGTCGTTTGCTCTGCGCGTCACCGCTGTATCTGGAGAAATACGGCACACCGCAGAAACTCAGTGAGCTGCAGCACCACAACTGCATTTTTATTCGCCAGAACGAATCACCTTACGGTGTCTGGAGCTTCACCAACGGTGGTCGCACAGACAACGTCAAAGTGCATGGCGCACTGGGCTGCAACGATGGTGAGGTCGCCCTGAACTGGGCGCTGGAGGGTTTCGGCATTTTGCTCAGAGCTGAATGGGACATCGCCCGCTATGTGCGCAGTGGCCGATTGCGTCTGGTGCTGGAGGACCAGACGCCGACCCGTGCTGACGTGTACGCGGTTTACCCGCAGCAATTGCATTTGTCAGCACGGGTGCGCAGCCTGATCGACTTTCTGATCGAGCGTTTCAAGCACATCGATAACGTCGAGGAGAATTAGCCTGCGGTGCGTCCCAGTTGCCAGACCCGGGCAACATCCCTTGCCCGCGCCTGCAATAAACGCGGTGCGTCCTGACAGGCTTCCGCCAGGGTCATCGGACCGGAAACCACCGAAAACGCGGCGGCAATGCCGTGCTGATACAGCGTTTCATAGCCTTCGCCCAAGGTGCCCGCGAGTATCACCACCGGCACGCCATGCTTCTGGGCGACGCGGGCCACGCCCATGGGGGTTTTGCCTCTCAGGGTCTGGAAGTCGCAACAGCCCTCCCCGCTGATCACCAGGTCAGCGTCCCGGACTTTTTCCGCAAGGCCGACCAGCTCAGCCACCACTTCAACCCCCGGTCGAAACCCTGCCCTCAGGAATGCTTTCGCGGCAAACCCCATGCCGCCGGCGGCACCCGCGCCGGGTTCGTCTCGCACATCGCGTTCGAGCACGGCAGCGCAACAATCGGCGTAGCGCGCCAGTGCGTGATCCAGCGATTGTATTTGCTCAGGGCTAGCGCCCTTTTGGCGGCCAAAGGTGAAGGAAGCCCCTTGTGGCCCGCACAGCGGGTTATCGACATCGGCGGCGATTTCAAAGCTGACGGACTGCAAACGTGGATCCATACCACTCAGGTCGATACGCGCAAGATCGGCCAGCGCGAGACCTCCGGGAGCCAACGGTTTTTCTTGCGCATCATAAAACCGCACCCCCAATGCAGTGAGCATGCCCGCACCGCCGTCGTTGGTTGCGCTGCCGCCGATGGTCAATACTACTTTCTCAGCACCTGCATCAAGGGCTTCAACAATCAATTGGCCGGTCCCGACAGTAGACGTGATGCAGGCGTTGCGCTGCGCTACCGCAACCAGTTGCAGGCCGCTGGCTTCAGCCATTTCGATGATTGCAGTGCGCGACTCGGGCAACCAACCCCATTGGGCAGTAACGTCAGTGCCCAGTGGGCCGGTGACAATGTGCTGACGTCGTTCACCGTCGAGCACTGCCAGGATCGCATCCACGGTGCCCTCACCACCGTCGGCCATGGGGCATTGGACCAGTTCTGCGCAAGGGAAAACTTCGGCCAGTCCCAGCGCAATAGCTTGAGCGACATCGGCAGCACTCAGGCTGTCTTTAAACGAATCGGGTGCTATGACGATCTTCATTGACGCTCTCCGGCGATCTATTTGTTGTGCCTTCAGGCTGACACCTTACCCATTGGGTGCGCTTTAGTCCTTTGCACAATATTAAAGTTATTAAATTGTTCTCCCGCACAATTAATCGGTTTCAGGCAGCAATTGCACGCCGAGGTATAACGCAATCAAGTCATCCAGCCGGTCCAGATCCAGCCCGGTGATTTCGGCGATCCGGTCCATCCGGTACCGCAGACTGTTGCGGTGCACACCCAACGCCGCGGCGCACTGCTGAACTTGCCCACTGTGTTCACACCAGCTGCGCAGAGTCTGCAGCAATTGACCATTGCTGTCCTTGACCCGCACCTTCTCGATAATCGCCAGCAATTCCTCCGTCGCGCCCTCGTCGCGATGTGCCCATAACATCACCGGCAGGCGATAACGCGTCAGCGATAAAACGCTCTCGTGCGTCTTCACCGCCAGACCGTAAGCGGCCAACGTCTTCACGCGGGCACAGACGTTGCGCAGTTGCGCGATGTTATGTGCAGGCACCCCAAAGGCCAGACGCTCTATCGCCCAGCCCTGCGCCTGCATTTTTTGTAGAAGTTTGTCAGGGTCGAACACCGCTGTTGAGGGATAGCACCACAGCAGGGTTTTGTCAGAAAAGCTCAGGCACCAACTGTCTGGCGTTCGTCCGTGCAGCCATTCACACACCGCTGCCATCGTTTGATCCGAGGTGAGTTCAATCCAGACCGGGGTGCGCGAGAGCTGAGGCTTCAGACCCAGACGCTGCGCTTCATCAAGGAGCCTGGCCGGGTCGCCGCTTTCACTCAGCAACAATGACAGCAGTTCATCAATGCGCAGTTTGCGCCACTGACGCTCGTCCTCTCGTTGACGCTGCGCGACGAGCATTTCAGCGGTCATGCGCAGCAACTGCGCGTAAGTCTCCAGCGCTTGCGGATCACCGGTCAGGCCCAGTACACCAATCAAGCGCCCGTCATGCATCAGCGGCACGTTGATGCCCGGCTGCACACCCTTGAGGCTCGACGCAGCTTGCGCGTCGATGAGCACCACTCGCTGAGTGGCCAGAACCTGCTGGGCACCCTCATGACGGGTGTTGATGCGCCCGGCTTCGCCGCTACCGAGGATCAGGCCCTGGCTGTCCATCACGTTCACGTTGCAGGGCAGGATGGCCATCGCGCGGTCGACAATTTCCTGTGCCAGCGCGTAGTCCAGTTCAAACATGCTCTTGTCCTTGAAATGCACGGGCCGGATGAATCCCGCTGACCATCATGAAGGGCCGGTCACCGTTTTTACAAGTCAGCTCTGCGACACCCAACAGATAGAACGAGAAATACAAATTGGTCGGTCCAATTCAACATTATTAAATATTGGTCTTGCCAATAAAATTCCCGGCGTGTAGTTTTTCAGGCGTGATCATCCGAGCGGGCACCTGCCCGACTACAACAAAAAGAGATCAACAGAAAGAGATCCTCCTGATGTGTAGATATCCCGCCTGCAGCGCGCTCGGTGCCCTTCCCCTCACCAAGGAGCATCAGCATGCTGACCGTCATCTGTAACGAACCCGGCTCGTTAACCGCTATCGAACGCGATAAGCCGCTCAGAAAAGCCGGAGAAGTCCTGATCCGCGTCAAGCGCGTGGGTGTCTGCGGCACCGACCTGCATATCTTCACCGGCAATCAGCCTTACCTCGAATACCCACGAGTCATGGGCCATGAGTTCTCCGGGGTCGTCGAAGACGCCGACAGCACCAGCGAGCTTGCTGCTGGCGACGTGGTTTACGTGATGCCTTACCTTTCATGCGGGACATGCATCGCTTGCCGCCAAGGCAAAACCAACTGTTGCACCCGAATCCAGGTGCTGGGGGTTCACTGCGACGGGGCGTTCACCGAATACCTGAGTATCCCCCAGGCATTCGTCCACAAAGCGGCGGGTGTTTCTCTTGATCAAGCCGCGATGATCGAATTTCTCTCGATCGGAGCGCACGCGGTGCGCCGCTCAAATGTGCAGGCGGACAAGCGCGTGCTGGTGGTCGGCACCGGTCCGATTGGCATGGCCGCGGCGATCTTCGCCAGTCTTCGAGGCGCGAAGGTCACGGTACTGGATACCCGTGAAGACCGTCTGGCCTTTTGTAGCCAATACCTGAACATTCAAGCAGCGGTGCAAATCGGCGAAGGCGACAAGCAGGCTTTGGCTGACCTCACAGAAGGTGATTTTTTCGACGTGGTATTCGACGCCACCGGCAATGCCCGGGCCATGGAACGCGGCTTCGAGTTCATCGCGCACGGCGGCACCTATGTCATGATTTCAGTGGTTCGGGACTCCATCACCTTCTCCGACCCTGAGTTTCACAAGCGTGAAGCCACCTTGATGGGCAGCCGTAACGCCACCAAAGAAGACTTCCACTATGTGGAGGAATGCTTGCGCAACGGCCTGATCCCGGATGCAGCGCTGAACACCCATCGGCTGACGCTCAAGGATGTTGCCGAATCGTTCACCACACTGCTCGACCCGAAACAGGGCGTCGTCAAAGCCATCATCGAGTGCTGAAAAAACGCATTTAGAGGACGCACCATGAACCAGCCCTCCTTGCTCGTTTTATCACCCGGGGATGATGTCGCTGTCGCCCGAGGTGACATCGCCGAAGGCCGGCAGCTCAGCGCCGACGGCATTGAGCTGATCGCCAGGCAGTCGATTCCGTCCGGCCACAAGATTGCCCTGAGAGGCGTATCGGCCGGACAACGAGTACTCAAGTATGGCCAGCCCATCGGCCAGGCAACGCAGAACATCGAGCCCGGTGATTATGTACACGTTCATAATCTGGACATGCCGACCGTTAACTCGGAACACAGCGTGCAGAACGTCTATTCGCCGACTGCGTTGAGCCACGAGCCAGCCACGTTCGAAGGTTACCTGCGCGATGATGGGCGGGTCGGTACCCGCAATTACATCGGTATCATTTCCAGCGTGAATTGCTCCGCGACTGTCTGCAAACACATTGCCCAGGCGTTCACTGCCGAACGTCTGAAGGACTTTCCGAATGTCGATGGGGTGGTTGCCATCACCCATGGCAGCGGTTGCGGCATGGGCGCCAAAGGTGAAGGCATCGACATCCTCAAGCGGACGTTGAGCGGCTACGCGAATCACGCCAACTTCGCCGGTGTGCTGTTGATCGGCCTGGGGTGTGAGGTCAACCAGCTGACCCCGTTGCTGGATGAACTTGACGACCGCGCAGCCCTCTTAAAGGCCAGTCTGATCATCCAGGATGCGGGCGGCACACGTGAAACCGTGCAGCGCGGCATCGCCCATATAGAGGCGATGTTACCAATCATTAATAAATTCCAGCGTACAACCGTAGCGGCCAGCCACCTGTGCGTTGGTCTGCAATGCGGCGGATCGGACGGTTATTCAGGCATCACCGCCAATCCGGCACTGGGTGCAGCCGTGGACCTGTTGGTGCAGCAAGGCGGTACGGCAATACTTTCGGAAACCCCGGAAATCTATGGCGCTGAACACTTGCTCACGGCCCGCGCCGCCTCCCCGGAAATCGCAGCGCAATTGATGGAACGGATTCACTGGTGGGAAGCCTATGTGCGCCACAACGACGGTGACATGAACAACAATCCCTCGCCCGGCAACAAGGCCGGGGGCATCACCACCATTCTGGAAAAATCCCTGGGTGCCGTGGCCAAAGCAGGTGCTACCGGCTTGATGGGGGTTTACCAGTACGCTGAAACCATTGAAGCCCGTGGGCTGGTGTTCATGGACACGCCTGGCTACGACCCGGTTTCTGCGACAGGTCAGGTGGCAGGCGGTGCGAACCTCATTTGCTTCACCACCGGCCGGGGTTCGACTTATGGCTGCAAGCCCACACCCTCGCTGAAGATTGCTACTAATACGGGGCTGTTCCAACGCATGGAGCTGGACATGGATTTCAATGCCGGGGGGATTGTCGACGGGGTTGAGTCCGTGGCCGAGTCAGGTCAACGGTTGTTCCAGTTGATGCTTGATACCGCCTCCGGACGGCAAACCTGCAGTGAAGAAAATGGCTTGGGGGATAACGAGTTTTTGCCATGGCAGATCGGCGCGGTGATGTGATGACGGCTTGAATTCAGAGAATATGGACGCTTTCACCAGCGGCGGGGCAATCGGTCGCTATGGTAGCCTTCGCCAACTTTCCGAGGGACGCCGTCGCCATGGTTTCACCGATCAACGCCGCTGAGCGAAAGCCGTATCAGAAAATCGCCGATCAATTGCGCAATTACATTGCGCAGGCGGACTTCAAAACCGGTGCAAGGCTTCCCCCTGAACGTGACCTGACGCGGCTGTTGGGTGTGTCGCGACCTTCGCTGCGCGAGGCGTTGATTGCACTGGAGATCGAAGGCGCCGTCGAAATCAAGATGGGCTCAGGTGTTTATGTGCGCGCCACTCCCAAGGATGGCAGCAGCAAACCTGTGACCTTGGGCGAGAGCCCCTCGGAGCTGATGCAGGCCCGGGCGTTGATCGAAGGCGAAAGCGTGGTTCTGGCCTGTTTGCATGGCAAGAAAAGTGACTACCGCTATTTGCAGGACCGCATCGACGCCATGCGCGCAAGCATTGCCAATGGCCTGCCGCCGCTGGAGGACGACCGCAAGTTTCATCATCGTCTGGCCAAAATGAGCGGCAATTCGGCGCTGGTGCGAATTATCACTGCGCTCTTTGATGAAAGACACAACCCAATTTCGGCTCACTTGAGCAAGCATTCTGAGAATGCGTCGACCTGGGAAGCGGCGGTCATTGAGCATGAGGCGATTCTGCGTGCGGTTGCCAGCAAGGACGTACTCGGCGCCCAAACCTCGATGCGCCAGCATTTAAGTCGCTCGGAAGGACGCTGGCTGCAAGCGCTGGAGCCGGAGGATTGGGGGCGTTAGGGTTGGCTTGATGTCTATGGCGCCTGCATCGCGGGCAAGCCCGGCTCCCACATGAGATCACATTCCCCTGTGGGAGCTGGGCTTGCCCAAGAACCAGTCGACAGCGGTATGGCAGAAGAACCGCTTAATCGTTCTTCGCGGGCAAGCCTCGCTCCAACAGGGGAACACGGTCTCACATGGGAGCCGGGCTTGGTCTGGGCTGCACTCGAGCGATATATGTGTAGCGCCTGCATCGCGGGCAAGCCCGGCTCCCACATGAGATCACATTCCCCCTGTGGGAGCTGGGCTTGCCCGCGATGCAGGCGCTAAGGTCTTTCAGCCCAACTGCTCCCGCACCGCCAGTTCCACCCCGCGAATCTCTGCCAGACCTTTTAACCGACCAATCAGCGAGTAACCAGGATTGCTCTTGCGATGCTGATCGTCGAGCAATTGATGACCATGGTCCGGACGCAATGGCAGGCGTGGGCCGCCTTCGCGTTCGCGTCTGCGCTCCTCGGTGACCAGTTCGCGGATAACGCCGACCATATCAACGTCGCCGCCCAGGTGATGGGCTTCGTGGAAGCTGCGCGGGTCGGCCTCGCGGCGGGTTGAGCGTAAATGCGTGAAGTAGATATATGGCGCAAAGTGCTTTGCCATGGCCACAAGATCGTTGTCCTCGCGCACACCGTAAGAGCCGGTGCAGAACGTCAGACCATTGGCTTGGCTAGGCGCGGCGTCCAGCAACCATTGGACATCGGCGGCGGTAGACAGGATGCGTGGCAGCCCCAGCAGCGCACGAGGTGGGTCGTCCGGGTGAATCGCCATCCGCACGCCAACTTCTTCCGCTACCGGTATCAATGCACGCAGAAAGTACCCCAGATGCTCACGCAACCGGGCTTCGTCGATGTCCGCGTAAGTACGCAGCAAGGCCCGAAAATCTTCCAGAGTGTAATGCTCCTCGGCGCCCGGTAAACCTGCAATCAGCGTATTGACCAACGCCTGGCGCTGGCTTTCGGTCAGCCCTTCAAAATAGGTTTTGGCCTGCTGAATATCCTCGGCGCTGTACTCGGCTTCTGCCCCCGGACGCTTGAGGATGAACAGGTCGAAGGCGGCAAACGCGGTCTGGTCGAAACGCAGTGCCCACCCACCGTCTGCCAGTTCCCAGGCCAGGTCGGTACGTGTCCAGTCCAGTACCGGCATGAAGTTGTAGCAGACGATATCGATGCCGCAACTGGCCAAGTTACGCACGCTTTGCTGGTAGTTGGCGATGTACTCATCACGTCGGCCACAGCCGCGCTTGATGTCTTCATGTACCGGGATGCTTTCCACCACTGACCAGGTCAAGCCAGTGTCTTCAATCATTTTTTTGCGCGCCGCGATGGCCTTTACTGGCCACACTTCGCCGTTGGGGATTTCATGCAGTGCGGTGACGATGCCGGTCGCGCCGGTTTGCCGGACATCCGCCAGGGAGATCGGGTCTTTGGGGCCAAACCAGCGCCATGTCTGTTCCATGTGCTTCTCCTTTCTTGTTAGTGGTGTGCAGCGAAGCGTTGCAGCGCGCTGCTGATACCTTCGCCAACCAGCGAGCTGTAAGCCTGTTGCACGGCGTCACGAAACGCCGGGCGATTGGCCAACGCCGCCGGGAAAACTTCATCCAGCTCGAGAAATGCGTCTACCAGAGCTGCACCTTCGAAACGCCCCGCCAGATCGGCAAAGGTGGCGTTCAACGGATCGTCGATAACCTGCTCAGTCGGCTGCGTGCAGTAACGAATCCAGGCCGCGACGCCCAGCGCCGTGCAGGCAATGTCGCGTCCCTCATCAAGCAACTCCTGTGCGCCGAGCAGCCAGCGTTGCGGCAGCTTCTGCGAACCGTCCATGGCAATCTGGCGCAGACGATGTTGCAGGCTGTCATTGGCAAAGCGCGCTTTCAAATCACGGGCATAGAGGGAAAGATCGATGCCCGCAGGCATGTCCAGCGTGGGGGCCGCTTCCTGAGCCATGTAATGTTCGATCAGGCTCGCGAGTTGTGGGTCATTGACCGCCTCGAACACCAACTCATGACCCGCCAGCACGCCCACGTAAGCCAATAACGAATGGCTGCCGTTGAGCATCCGCAGCTTCATCGTTTCGAAGGGCTGCACATCCTCAACCATCTGCACGCCTTCGACTTCCCAGTCAGGGCGACCCAGCGGAAAGTTGTCCTCGATTACCCACTGGCTGAAGCTTTCACAGACCACGGCCGCAGGGTCATGGTAGTCCAGTTGTTGCTCCAGACGGCTGAACGACTCTGCGGTCATGGCCGGGACAATGCGATCGACCATGCAACTTGGAAACGCTACGTGCTGATCGACCCACTGCGCCAGGTCTTGATCCTGTTCTGCCGCCAGGCCGCGCACCGCTTGCCGGGTACGCTGGCCGTTGTCAGGCATGTTGTCGCAACACAGAACAGTGAACGCCGGGATGTCAGCTGCCCGACGACGGCGCAAAGCTTCGAGGACGATGCCGGGCGCCGAACGCGGCGTGTGCGGATGAGCGATGTCATGGGCAATCGTCGGGTCTTCAACGCGCAATTGTCCGGTTGACGGGCTCAGGCAATAGCCTTTTTCAGTGACAGTGAGCGTGACAATCCGCGTTTGCGGCGCGGCCATGCGCTGCAACAGCACTTCCAGCTCATCACCGCCCTCGCCCGCATACAGCGCCTGTCGCACCACCGCAATTTCCCGCAGCGTCACGTGCTCACGGTCGCGGTACTCGGCAACGTGGTAGCGGCCATCCTGTTCGCGCAATAGATCAACCACGGCGCGATTGGAGCGCAGGTTGGCGCTGCATAATCCCCAACTGCTCTGGCCATGACGGTTGAGATTGCGTTGCAGGTAGACCGCCTGATGGGCGCGATGAAACGCCCCAAGGCCCAGATGCACGATACCGATCTCCGAGGCAGGGTCGGCAGCAGGCACACGGTTCACAATTGGCATCGAATCGCTCCTTATGTTCTTGGATGGCTCAAGGCCGAATCATGCTGCGGCTGCGGGATCTGTGCAGCCGCTTCACCCGTGTCTGCAGCGCTCAGCGGTTTTACGTAACGCGCTACGCATACGGCGCCGATTACGGTCAACAGCCCTGCCAACAGGAAGGCACTGGTGAACGAGCCGGTGAACTGCACCAGAAAACCGGTCAGGGTCGGGCCGATGATGCCCGAGGTGTTCGCCAGAAAGTGCATGAAACCACTGACCCCGCCCACTCGTGCGGCAGGCACGGTGTCCTGAATGATCGCCCAGTAAATGGCGCCGGTCAGGTAGAGGAAGAACACGGCCAGCGCGACAAGAATGACCGCTGGATAAAGTGTCTTGACCACACCGGCTACCGCAATACAGGCCGCGCAGGCCAGCAGGCACGTGACCAGCACCACTTTGCGGGAGAACATCATCCGCCCGGTCTTCTTGAACACAAAATCCGAGATGAAACCACCGAGGGCCAGACCGAGGAAACCCAGCAGCCACGGAATGACGGTGGCGATGCTCATGTCCTTGACGTTCAAGCCATGGGCCATGGTCAGGTAGCTGGGGAACCAGGTCAGGAAGAAGAACAGCGTGTAGTTATAGGAAAAGAACGCCAGCGAGGTGAACAGCACGGTGGGTTGCTTGAGGTAATAACGCAGCGGATGCACCGGCAACGAAGCCACTTCGCTCGTGCCTTCGGCGCGCTGGATCTCTTCGGCAACCTTGCCTTCCGGTTTGTCCTTGACGAACTTGTACCAGACTGCCGCCCAAACCAGGCCCACGATCATGATGATAATGAACGACACTTTCCAGCCGTAGCTGATGGCAATAAAGCCCACTACCGGCCCGGAAATCGCCCCGCCCAGCGGCGTACCTGACATCGATGAACCCAGCGCCCGCGCGCGTTGTTTGGGCGTGTACCAGTTATTGACCATCTTGCTCGTGGTCACGCTCAACGGCCCTTCACCCATACCGAACAGGATGCGGATCAGCACCAGCGAGGCGAAACCTACGGTCAGCACAGTCAGGCCGCTGAACAGCGACCACAGGACCATCGCCAGCAGCAGCGTGGTTTTTGCGCCGTAGCGATCAGCCGCCCAGCCACCGATGAAGTTGAACGCCGCATAGCCGACAAAAAAACTGCTGAAGATCATGCCCATTTCACCCGTCGTCAGACCGTAGTCCTTCTGGATGAAAGGGGCAGCAACGGACAATGCCGAGCGATCCAGGTAGTTAATGACGCCTGCCAGGAACAGCATGATGATGATTAATGTACGACCTTGACCAAACATTGGAACCTCCCGCTTTTTATGTTTATTCGGTGAGGGTGCCCAAAGGGGCACTCGTATCTACATCGGACTAGTCACGCGCTTCACCCAACTGCACCAGCACCTTGCGGGTCTGTTCAGGATGGTGTTCGATCAGGTCGATAGCTGCTGGCATCTCGTCGAAAGACACCTGATGGCTGACCAGCTCCTGAACCTGCAATTTGCCGCTGGCAATCAGCTCGATCACCTTGGGGAACTTGCGGTTGTTCAGGCGCGAACCCACCAGGGTCAGCTCCTTCTTGATCATTTCGAGTTGCACCAGATCACTCGGCGTTGCATTGAAGCCCAGCAGGCCGATACGCCCGGCTGGCGAGGCCAGGCGAACCATTTGCGGCATCAAGGACGGGATGCACGCGGCGTCGACAATCAGCGGCACGCCTTCGCCGTGAGTCAACTCACGCATCGTGGCTTCCACGTCGACCGCCTGACCATTGAGGGTGCGACTGGCGCCCAGGGCTTTGGCGGTTTCCAGCCGCGCGTCGATCACGTCGGTGACGGTGATGTCGGCCAAACCCAGCGCGCGAGCCATCTGAACCAGGGTCAGGCCAATCACGCCAGCCCCGTAAATCAGCAGACTGTCACCCGGATGTACCTGCATGCGATCCAGCACGTTGAGTGCGATGGAGTAAGGCTCGACCAGCGCCGCGTGGCTCAGGGACATCGAGTCAGGCAGGCGATGGGCGTTACCCGCCGGGACGCAGACTTGCTCGCTGAAACCACCGTCACGGTGCACGCCAATCACTTGCAGCCTGGTGCAGACGTTGGGGCGGTTGATCCTGCACGGGTAACACGTGCCGCAACTGATCACCGGGTCGATGCACACGCGGTCGCCGGCCTTGAGGTGTTCAACGCCCTCACCCACTTCGCGCACCACGCCAGAGAACTCATGCCCGGTAACCCTAGGGAAGCGCACGAAAGCGTTTTGCCCATGGATGATGTGCATGTCCGAGCCGCAGATACCGGCATAGGCGACGTCCACCTTGACTTCGCCGGGTGCGATTTGCGGCACCTCGACCTGGGCCAGGCCGAACTCAAAAGGTGCTCTTACTTGAAAAGCTTTCATCGGATAACTCCTGTCAGGGCGGCCGCCGCCTGATGTTCTTGTTGTGGTAAATCGTTTTTTACTGGTATCGAAGCCGGGCTTACCAGTGCCAGAGCGTGCCGTCTTCAAGGCGATTGACCGGCAGGCTGGCGCGCTTGTAGGGGTATTTCGCCGCGAGGTTCTCGTCGATGTCGACGCCATGTCCCGGGGTTTCGCCGGGGGTGAAATGGCCGTCTTCAAAGCGATAGGCGTGAGGAAAGACTTCGTCGATTCGCTCGTCGTGGGGCATGTGTTCCTGAATGCCGAAGTTAGGCACCCAGGTATCGAAATGCAGGGCAGCGCCCATGCACACCGGCGACAGGTCTGTAGCCCCGTGAAAGCCGGTACGAACCTGGAACAACGCAGCAAAGTCCGCAATGCGTCGCACATGAGTAATGCCACCTGCGTGTACCAGAGTGGCGCGGATGTAGTCGATCAACTGCTCCTGGATCAGCTCGCGGCAGTCATGAATCGAGTTGAAGACTTCACCCACCGCCAATGGCGTGGTGGTGTGCTGACGGATCAGGCGAAACGCTGCCTGATTTTCAGCCGGGGTGCAGTCCTCCAGCCAGAACAGGTTGAACGGCTCAACAGCTTTACCCAACCGACCCGCTTCGATAGGCGTGAGGCGATGGTGGACGTCGTGAAGAATGTGCAGGTCGTCACCGAAACGCTCGCGCACGGCTGCAAACAGTTTGGGCACATAGTTAAGGTACTTGGCGGTGTCCCACATATGTTCGGCAGGCAAATCGCTGTCAGCCGGTTCGTAACGCTCGCCGCTGCGCTTGGCCACGCCATAAGTGGTCGCAATCCCGGGAATCCCGCACTGCACGCGCACCGCTTTGTAACCTAGCTCGACATGGCGGGCGACTTCGTCCAGGCAACCCTCGATGTCTTTGCCGGTGGCGTGCCCGTACACCATCACCCGCTCGCGGCTCTTGCCACCCAGCAACTGATACAACGGCATGTTGGCGGCCTTGGCTTTGATGTCCCACAGCGCGATGTCTACCGCCGCGATCGCGGTCATGGTCACCGGACCACGGCGCCAGTAGGCCCCGCGATACAGGTATTGCCAGATGTCCTCGATACGATGAGCATCGCGACCGATCAGCGCGGGCAGTACGTGTTCTTCAAGGTAGGCGACCACCGCCAGTTCGCGGCCATTGAGGGTCGCATCACCGATGCCGTAAATACCGGCATCCGTGACGATTTTAAGAGTGATCAGGTTGCGACCCGGACAGGTCACGATCACACGGGCTTCAATGATTTTCATCAGTTGCGGGCCTCTGCGGCAAAAGAAAAAGAAGGCATATCGAGACTGGGCATCGCGGCCAAGGGGATCAGTGCACCGCGATGCTGAACGACTTGAGCGGCCAGTCGATGTCCCCACTGACCCGCGAGATCCGGCGCGCCGCCCTGCAGGCGACAGGAGAGATACCCGGCGCTGAACGAATCGCCTGCCGCCGTCGTGTCGACGATGTTGCGCACGGCTTCTGCAGGCACTTCGAAGCGCTCGCCGGCGCAGTTGATCAGGCATGACGCCGCGCCGCGCTTGAGCACGACCTCGTCCACGCCGAAGCTCGCATAGGCACTGAACAGGGACTCGACGTCGGCGTAACCAAACAAGGCTTCGTCGTCCTCCCAGGTGATCAGGGCCAGATCGGTCAGGCGCAGCATGTCGCTATAGACCTGACGCGCCGTGTTGGCGTCTGGCCAAAGGTGGGGACGGAAGTTGTTATCAAAAACGATCCGGGTGCCGGATGCCCGGGCTTGAGCAACAGCCTGCAGCAAGCGAGCGCGGCCATCGGGCGTGAGGATCGCCAGGCTGATGCCGCTCAAATAGAGGTAGTCGTAATCGGCCAGTGCCTGCAGCAACACATCTGCCTCAGGCCCGTCGAACATGCGCCGAGCTGCTGCCTGGCCCCGCCAATAGACAAAACGTCGTTCGCCACGCGTATCGGTCTGGATGACGTAAAGGCCCGGCAATGCGTCCTTGATCACCCGCACGTTCTGGTTTCCGACGCCTTCATCACACCACAACTGGCGCATGGCGTCGCTGAAGCTGTCCGCACCGATGGCGGTCACGTAATCAACAGCAATGCGCGTGGCTGGATTCAATCGGGCCAGATAGACGGCGGTGTTGAGTGTGTCACCGCCAAACGTCTGGCTGAAGTCTGAAGCTGATTCGGCACGCATCTCGATCATGCACTCACCCACCATCGCTACCTTCACGGGGTTGGGTGAAACGGATTGCGGCCGGTGTTTTGAAATCGCATTCATCATTACGCGCCTTTATTATTTTTAAAACGGCGTTTCATTTGTAGCTTGTGCCCGAGTTTTGATCAGATTTTCCTCACCGTCAAGAAAAATGAAACAGCGTTTTGATTCGCTTGCGTATATCCTTGGGTTTTCCGTTCCCGTTGGAGCCTTCATGGACAACAGCACTCTCCAGAACAATGAACTGGTCTCCGCAGTAGGCCGGACCATGGCGGTACTAGAGGCATTGGCAGAACATCCCGAGGAAAGCGGCGTATCGGAAATCGCGCAGAAACTGGACATGTCCAAAAGCACCGTTTACCGCTTTTTGCAGTCACTCAAGGCGCGTGGCTATGTGGTGCAGGACGCCGAAGATCGTTACCGGCTCAGCGTTCGACTGTTTGAGTTGGGTGCTCAGGCCCTGCCCCATCTGGACATCGTCCGCGAGGCTGAGCCAGGCATGCGCCGTATCAACGAGTTGACCGGCGAGACCGTACATTTGGGGATTCTTGACGAAGGCAGCATCGTCTACGTGCACAAGATCGACTCCAAGTACAACCTGCGGATGTACTCGCGTATCGGGCGCCGCGCGCCGCTTTACTGCACCGGGATCGGCAAGGTCTTGATGGCATGGCTGGATCAGCCGGAATTGTTGGCGCACTTGCAGGAAGAAAGCTTCGAGCGCCGCACAGCCAACACGCTGACAACCGTCGATGCTTATTTGCAGGAATTACAGGTGGTTCGCGACCAGGGTTATGCCGAAGACCATGAAGAATTTGAAGACAACATGCGCTGTCTGGCAGCGCCGATCCGCGACCGTTTTGGTCATGTGATCGGTGGCATGAGCGTTTCATTTCCCTGCTTCCGCTTTCGCGAAGAACTCAAGCAGGATTACGTCAAACAGCTGATGGAAGCCACGCAGCGGATTTCCAGCCAGTTAGGCTGGCACGCGAAATAACCTGCTGATCACAGCGTCTCTTCGATGACTCGCCGAAACGACTCGATAAAAACCGTCTCGGCGCGGTTCATCCGCTGATCACGGTTCCACATCAGAAACATATCGACATCCACCACGCCGTCAGCCGGTGGCAAACGCCAGATCAGACCGTTGTGCAAATCATTGTCCACCAGGTGTTCAGGCAAACAACCGATGCCGTAACCGGCAATGATCAACCGGCGAATCTCTTCAAAGCTGGGCGAGGATGCGACGATTTTGCCGGTAAAGCCCTGCTGATCACGGAACACTGTCAACGGCGACAGATTGCCGCCAAGCTGGTCGCTGGTGAAGCTGACAAAGTTTTCGCCCTGCAATGCATCCAGTGCCAACCCTCGTTTGCCGAACAGCCGATGTCGTTTGCCGCAGAAGAATGCGTAGCGCTGGCGCATTAACAAAACCCGCTCCAGTTTCGCCTGGGGGAAGCGGCACAGGCCGATGCCCAGACTGGCAGTTTTCTGGTTCAGCGAACTCTGAATGTCCGAACTGCGCATGACTTCAAGTTCCAGTTCGACACGCGGATGCAACAGGTGAAAGTCCGCAAGAAAGTCGTCATAGAGCGGTGACTGAACATGACTGATGGACAGCACACGCACCTTGCCAACGACCTTTTCCTCGGCGCCCTCAACCGCCGTGCCCAGGCGCGAGACATTGCCATACATTTCCTGGGCAATCCCAAACACCTCCTCTCCGGCCTGAGTCAGATCGAAGCGCGGGCCCTTGCGCACGATCAACGCACAATCGAGCTGTTCCTCAAGGCGTTTCAGCGACTGACTGACCGCTGACTGCGTGACGAAAAGCCTTGCCGCCGCACGGCTGATACTGCGTTCCTGACCGATCGCCAGATACGTGCGCAACAGGTTCCAGTCCAGTCGGTCATTGAGAAAGCGCCGTCCTTGCCACTTGCCTTGTGCTTCGACCGATTCGTCGTTGTTCATCACCGCACCATTAGTAGCTTGGCTAATACACAAAATAAGTATTAGCAAATTGATTAATTATAGGCCGCGAGCGATAAAGCAGGGAAGCGCCCCCAGAGCGCTACGTGACCAGCCTCAATCCCTGCCATAACGCCAAAACCAAAAAGGGCCTTGCATGCGAACCTCATCCAATCAGCCTCGTCGCGCGGCTGCCGCGGCATTCGTTGGGACCACTATTGAGTTCTACGACTTCTACATCTATGCCACTGCGGCTGCATTGATTCTGGGGCAAGTGTTCTTTCCCAGTGATACTCCCGGCCTCAGCACCCTCGCGGCTTTCGGGACCTTTGCTGTCGGCTTCATCGCACGGCCCATGGCCGGGATGGTGTTCGGCCATCTGGGGGATCGTCTTGGCCGGAAAAAGATGTTGCTGTTCACGATGCTGTTGATGGGGCTCGCGACTACCGGGATCGGCTTGTTGCCAAGCTACGCCACCGCCGGTATCTGGGCGCCAATCGGGCTGGTGGCGTTGCGCATCGTGCAAGGCATCTCTGTCGGCGGCGAATGGGGCGGTGCGGTGTTGATGGCCAGCGAGCATGCACCCAAGGGTCGTAAAACCTTCTATGCCTCTTTCGCACAACTGGGCAGCCCGGCCGGTTTGTTGCTCGCGCTGATTGCATTCAGGCTGGTGACATCTCTGGAGCCCGCTGAATTCGCCGACTGGGGCTGGCGTTTGCCGTTCCTGGCCAGCGGCGCCTTGATGATGATTGGCCTGGCGATCCGCTTTGGCGTTGAAGAGTCACCGGAATTCAAGGAAGTCGCGGAGAAAGGCGAAACCGCCAAGTACCCGGTGCTGGACGTGCTGCGCACCTGCTGGCGACAGATTCTCTTCGCAGCCTGTGCCGTCACCATTGGCTCGGCAGGATTCTTCTTCACCAACACCTTCATGATTACTTACGTGACCCAGTATCAGGGCATCTCCCGGGCGACCATTCTGGATTGCCTGTTTATCGTGACCGTCCTGCAATTCATTTCCCAGCCCATCAGCGCTTTGCTGGCCGAACGTATTGGCGAAGGCCGCTTCCTGATGTTGGCGGCGCTGCTCTCCATGGCCATGCCCTACCCGATGTTTTTACTGGTCGGCACGCAAAATCTAGCGTTGATGACCCTTGGCATCGCTATGGCCGTGATCACCCTGTCGGCGCTGTATGCGGTGATTGCTGGCTACATGGCTCAGGCGTTTCCAGCGCACCTGCGTTACAGCGGCATTTCCATTGCCTACCAGTTGATCTGTGCCATCGCCGGCGGCACAACGCCCATCGTCGGCACCTTGCTGGCAACTCACTACGCGGGACAGTGGTTACCACTAGCGATCTTCTTCAGTGTGCTGGCAGGCATTTCGCTGTTCGGTGTCTGTGGCCTGGCCCGGCTGCGCGGCGAAAACAGCCCGGCTGCACAGCCAGCTTTCAACAAGGAGCTTTCATGAACACCCCAGACACTCTTGATGCCGTGGAATGGCAAGCCCGCTGCGAACTGGCGGCACTGTATCGATTGATCGCGCACTTTCGCATGACGGACTTGATCGACACCCACATCAGCCTGCGTATTCCGGGCCCTGAGCATCACTTCCTGATCAACCGTTACGGCGTGATATTCGACCGGATGACGGCTAGCGATCTGGTGCGCATCGATCAGCACGGTCAGGTAGTCAATGGCGATATCGAGAACAGCCGGGTCAACGCTGCGGGTTTCGTCATCCACTCAGCGATCCACATGGCGCGTGAAGACCTGAACTGCGTGATCCATACCCACACGGCCGCAGGCATGGCCGTTGCCGCCCAGGAACAGGGGTTGCTACCGATCAGCCAGCACGCCTTGAAGTTCTACGGCAAGCTCGCTTACCACACCTATGAGGGCATTGCGCTGTCACTGGAAGAACGCGAGAGACTGGTGGCGGATCTTGGCCCCCACAGAGCGATGATCCTGCGTAATCACGGCCTGTTGGCGGGTGGTGGCAGCGTGGCTCAAGCGTTTCATGAGATACATTTTCTCGAGCGAGCGTGTCAGGCACAGGTTCAAGCCCTGTCCGGTAACAGTAAACTCGTGCAACCCAGCGAGGAAGTGTGCCGTTTGACAGCCCAACAGTTTGATCGCGATGAAGCCGCAGAAATCATTCAGTTGAGCTGGAAAGCAGCACTGACCTTGATCGAAGACCAACGCGAGTCCTACTGCTCATGACCACCATCGTCCTGCTGACCAATGACACCGCTCTAGACAGCGAACTGCAAGCCGCATTCGCCCGTAACGCGCCTGAACTCAAGGTGGTATTGCCCGATGATCCGGCCGCCGTCGAGGCACAAATCGCTGCCTGTTGGTATCCACCCGCAGGCAGCATGGCGAACCTGCCCAACCTGCAACTGGTGCATTCGGTGGGCGCCGGTGTCGATCACTTGCGCACGGAC
Source organism: Pseudomonas caspiana (assembly GCF_040224095.2). Taxonomy (NCBI): domain Bacteria; kingdom Pseudomonadati; phylum Pseudomonadota; class Gammaproteobacteria; order Pseudomonadales; family Pseudomonadaceae; genus Pseudomonas; species Pseudomonas caspiana. Next base: position 3,245,797 of record NZ_CP167995.1, read on the forward strand.
CCGAGTCGAGCGGACCTTCCCGCCTGCCGCGTGGTGGACCCTGACCATCGGCGAGGCATGACCGAATACGTGCGCTGGGCCGTGCTGCATTTTCACCGCGACTTTGATCGCGTGGCTGCACAGCAACGCCAAAGCGCCTGGCAGCGTCATCCACAACGGCCCGCCGGTCAGTTCAAGGTAGGCGTAATGGGACTGGGTTCGCTGGGTGCCGCCATCGCCAGTGATCTGGCCGGGGCTGGCTATGCCGTGAGTGGCTGGGCACGTAGCCCGCGAGAAATACCGGACGTGATCTGTCATCACGGTGACGAGCAGTTCGAGGCATTCCTCAACGGGCTGGACATGCTGGTCAACCTGCTGCCCTTGACCGATGCCACCCGAGGCATTCTGTGTAGCAAGACGTTTGCCGCCCTGGCTCCCGGCGCGGTAATCGTCAATGCCGGACGCGGGCAACATCTGATCGTTGATGACTTGCAACAGGCGTTGGTCAGCGAGCATTTGCGCGGCGCGGTACTGGATGTGTTCGAGCAAGAGCCGCTGCCGGTAGACGACCCTCTGTGGCAGATGCCGGGCGTGATCATCACCCCGCACATGGCCTCCGCAGCCTCCGACGACTGCATTGCGCAGCAGGTCGCAGAAAACGCCCGCCGCCTGATCAACGGCGAACCCCTCAATAACCTGGTTGACCCGGATCTGGGTTACTGAAGCAAGCGCAAGAGGTTTAATGATGAACGTACTCAACTGCAACGGTGATCGGCTCTGGGGCAGCCTCATGGACATGGCCAAAGTCGGTGCCACAGCCAAAGGCGGCAATTGCCGTCTGGCCCTGTCCGCTGAAGACAAAGCCGGGCGTGAGCTGTTCATGGGCTGGTGTCGGGAAGCAGGCATGACCCTGGGCTTCGATGCCATCGGCAACCTGTTCGCCCGCCGCGCAGGACTGGACGACACGCTTGAGCCGATCGTGATGGGCAGCCATCTCGACACTCAGCCTAAAGGCGGTCGCTTCGATGGCATCTACGGCGTGCTGAGTGGGCTGGAAGTGGTGCGTTGCCTGAACGAACAAGGTATCCAGAGCCAGCGGCCGATCGAGATCGCGGTCTGGACCAACGAAGAAGGTGCGCGCTTCACACCTGCGATGTTTGGTTCTGCGGTATTCACCGGCAGCCTGGAATTACAGACCGCGCTGGACGCCTGCGATGCGGACGGTATCAGTGTCGCTCAAGCGCTGGACGCCACCGGGCATGTGGGTGAGCACCCCTTCAAACGTCCTTTCGATGCGTATTTCGAAGCGCACATCGAACAGGGTCCGATTCTTGAAGACAACGGCATCCCGGTGGGCGTGGTGACGGGCGGCCAGGCGATTTGCTGGCTGGACGTGCAGGTCAAAGGCCAGAGCGCCCATGCCGGGACCACACCGATGAAACTGCGCAAGGACGCGCTGTTTGGCGTAGCGCAGATGGCTGCGCAACTTGAAGCTTTGGCGGACGAATACGCCCCCAAAGGTCTGGTCACCATCGGTCAGCTGAGCATCGCCAAATCGTCGCGAAATACCATCGCAGGCAGCGTGAACTTCACGGTCGATTTGCGTCACCACGAAGACGAGCAGATTGCGCTCATGGAACAGCATGTCCAACAGCGTTTCCAGCAGGTGGCTGACGCCCGCGGGTTGACCCTGGACATACAGCGCCACTGGCTAAGCCCGGCCACTCCGTTCGACAAGGATTGCGTTGCAGCGGTGCGCCGTGCCGTCGAGGCGCTGGGGTATCCACATCAGGACATCGTCAGCGGCGCAGGCCACGACGCCATCCTGCTGGCTCGGCATTGCCCGACCACCATGGTGTTTATCCCTTGTGTTGGCGGCCTGAGCCACAACGAGGCCGAAGACGTTTTCCCTGAAGATGCACGCATGGGCTGCGATGTGCTGCTCAACGCAATTGTTGAGCGGATTCAGCGCTAGCCCGATATCCGTCACCACAAGCACCTGTCGGCCTCAACGCCGGCAGGCAGGGCGCGCAGATGCCCGATAAACAATCAGGCGCTCGCTGATCAGCACGCGCCAACTCCTCGTAGAACTGCCAATCAATAACTCAATCCTTTGGGCATACGCTCATTTTGGAGACATAAGGCATGAACAGCTCTGCGTATGTAGAAAGCCAGGCGCCGGTAACGGAAACGCCGGTCAACATGAAAAAGGTCGCCATCGCCAGCGTCATCGGCACCACGGTGGAATGGTATGACTTGTTCGTCTTTGCAACCGCGTCTGCACTGGTGTTCAACAAGATTTTCTTCCCGGCATTTGATGCCCTGATCGGCACATTGCTGGCGTTCGGCACCTTTGCTTCGGCCTACGGTGCGCGCATCGTAGGCGCCGCGCTGTTCGGTCACTTCGGCGACAAGCTGGGGCGCAAGTCGATGTTGTTGATTTCGCTTTTGGTAATGGGCGCAGCGACTTTCGCTATCGGTTTACTGCCCGATTACGCCAGCATCGGTATCTGGGCGCCGATCCTGTTGCTGACGCTGCGGATCATCCAGGGACTGGCACTGGGTGGTGAATGGGGTGGCGCAGTGCTGATGGCCGTGGAGCACGCCCCGGCTAATCAGCGCGGACTCTATGGTTCATGGGTACAGATCGGTGTACCGGCCGGAACCATGCTTGCCAACCTGGCATTTCTGGCCATTGCCGCCCTGCTCCCAGCCGAAGACTTGCTCTCCTGGGGCTGGCGTATTCCGTTCCTGGCCAGCGCATTGCTGATTGCCGTGGGTTTGTATATTCGCCTCAATATCAGCGAAACCCCTGCTTTCAACAAAGCGCAGAAAACCGAAAAACACATCAAGGTGCCGCTTGCAGAGATCTGCCGTAAATACTGGAAACAGGTGCTGTTGGGCGGCATTGCTACCATGTCCACCGGCGCCTCTTTCAACATCATCGTTGCGTTTGGCCTGACCTACGGCACCCAGACGCTGGGCTTTAGCCGCACGATCATGCTCAGTGTGGTTCTGGCCTCCTGTGCGCTCTGCGTCTTTCTGTTGCCCGCATTCGGCGCGCTGTCTGATCGTATTGGACGCAAGCCCGTGATCATTGGCGGGATTATCGCCGAGGCCGTGGTGGCCTTCCCGATGTTCTGGCTGATGGACACCCGTGAGCTGCCGTTCGTGTTCCTGGGCTACATGCTGCTGATGACTGCCTTCGCCGCCAACTATGGGCCTATTGCGACCTTCCTGGCCGAGCTGTTTGGTACCCGGGTGCGTTATTCCGGGCTGTCGGTTGCTTACATGTTGTCCGGTTTGCTGGGTAGTGCTGCAACCCCGATCATCACCACGGCACTGCTGTCCTTGACCGGCAAAGGTTCTTCGGTCGCCTGGTACATGATCGGCTCGGCCGTTATTTCACTGATTGCGCTGCTCTTGCTAAGCGAAACTTTCAAGCGCGACCTGACCAAGGACGCAGCCAGTCATGGCTGATTGAGACCCACTACCCCCTGAACTACCGACAACCCTGTACGGGCTGCCGAACGCTGCGAAAGCGATTGGCCTGAGTCATCGTCATCGCAGCCTTCAGCAGCTCCTGCAGTCAACGCTCGACAACTCGGTGTCAGGGCCTTCAGAGAACACGAGGATCAGCATGAAACGCATCAACTCAGCGCCAGGCACCATCGGCCCGGTCGGGCCTTACTCCCAGGCAGTCATCAGCGGCACTCTCGTCTTCACCGCCGGGCAGATCCCGGCCTTTGACGGGCTGGACTCGCAGCCAGAAACATTTGAAGAGCAGGTGCGCCAGACACTGCGCAATCTGGAAGCGATCCTGATCGAGGCCGGGTCGGACTTCGATCATGTGATCAAGGTCAACAGTTACCTGACCGATCCCGCGCAGCTTGAACCCTTCAATCGGGTCTACAGCGAAGTGCTCGGCCATGCGCCACCGGCACGGACCACGGTCTGCGTATCGCTGTGGGGCGTATCACTGGAAATCGACTGTATTGCGCAATTAAAGGAAGCATAACGATGAGCGATGAAGAACTGCGGGAAAAACTGGAGCGCGTCAGCTTCGCTACGTTGGGGCATTTCCTTGAGGAAGGATTCGTCTCCCACGAAATCCGTTCAATGCTCAGTAACGTGAAGGTGGTGGGTCGCGCTTTTACGTTGAAGGTCGCCAACGCTGATGCCTTCGCCGTCAATCGGGCGCTGGCCAGCCTGGCCGAAGGCGACGTGCTGATCGTGGACATGCAAGGCGATCACCGCCACGCGTGCGTCGGCACGGTCACCTCCAGTGCCGCAACGGCACGCGGGGCAAAAGCAATCATCGTCGACGGTGCCGTTACCGATATCGTCGAACTGCGCGGCGCGGGGTTGCCGATATTTGCCCGAGGTACCAGTTTGCTGACCACCAAGTTGTGCAGTGATACCGGCAGTGCCGTGGCGATACCGATCAAATGTGGAGGTGTCAGGGTTGAGCCGGGCGATTGGGTGATGGGCGATGACAATGGCTTGTTGATCACCAGCAGTGAAGCACTTGAACAAGTGATCGATATTGCGCTGGCCAGTGATGCTGCAGAACCGTTGTTGATACAACGTTTGCAGGCAGGGGAAGCGGTTGAGACGCTGTTGAAACTGGACGGCAGCACACATTAATAAGGCGCAGGTCGCTGGGCATGCCTTGGGAGTGGCTTAGCCGGGAGAGGGTTATTCCTGATAACTGTTCAGAAATTTTGCCCCCGCCCTCGCGACTGAAGCCACTGCTGTGAACCTCACGTAACCTAATGAGCCGCTATCTACCGAACCAGCCGCTTCTCTTTTGACGGCCGATAACCAAAGAACGCGTTGTAGCACTTGCTGAAATGGCTGGGCGAGACGAATCCGCAGGCAACTAGCACTTCGACCTGGGACATTTCGGTGTGCTGCAGTAAGCGACGGGCTTCGGTGATACGCAGCTCGAGGTAATAGCGCTGTGGTGTGGTGCCCAACTGCTCCCGGAACAAGCGCTCGACCTGACGACGAGAGCGACCGGCGTACCTCACCAGTTGTTCCATTTCCAGTGGTTCTTCAAGGTTGGCATCCATCAGTTTCACCACCTCACGCAACGGTGCGCTGAGCGACAGATGGGCAGAACTCTTGATACGCCGATAACGGGACTCCTCAAAAGAAAGAATGTCCTCAATGCCTTCAACCAGTGCTTTGTCATGCAGCGCCTTGATCCACTCCAGCGCCATGTGAAAAGCGCCTGAAGGACTGGCGGCCGTCAAGCGGTCCCGGTCCACTACAAACGGTTCGCTAGTGACGTGGGTGACTTTGCAGATTTCAGCCAGTGCAGGACGATGCTCTGGATGGATCGCGCAACGGTAACTGTCGAGCAAACCGGCAACACCCAGAAACCACGCGCCATTCCACAAGCCCGCGAGTGCAGTACCCTGCTCCGCCGCCAGATTCAGTAGCGCGGACAGCTCAGGGTAATGCTTGAGCTCAGTCCGGTAGCCGCCACAGATAACCAGCAAGTCCAGCCCCTTTATTTCCGCAAAGGTCAGCTGCGCATCCGGTCGAATCACTAACCCTAGATCGCTGACGACTTCGCCCTCCTGCAACCCGAAGGTACGGGTCGTAAACAAACCGGGACGCAGCAGATTTGCGGTGATGATGGTGTCCAGCGCCTGAGTGAATGCAGGCAGCGAGAAGTACTCGAGCAGCAAAAATCCGGCTCTCGTCTGGCGAGTTGAAGCCGTTGAGTCATCTCCGAGATAACGGAAATTCTTGCCCTTCATGCCGCCGCTGAATTGACGTCGCTCGTTCATGTCGCGGGGTTCTCTGTCTCTTCAACCGAATACCGGTCGGCGACCGGCCCATGCACCGCCATCAGTTCTGCAACCCAATCAATGAACACTCTGACCTTGATGCTGATGTGTCGATTGGGCGGGAACGCTACGTATAACGGCATCGGCTCCATCTGCCAGCCCTCGAATAGCCGGACCAACTCACCACCTGCCAAGTGCGGCTTTGCCATGTAATCGGGCAGCCAGAGCACGCCCATACCGGCCAGACCGGCTGCGAGATAGGCGTTGCCGTCGTCCACCGTCAAAACGTGCTGTCCGTTGATGTGCAGATGCTCGTCATTGTTATGCATGGCGTACGGCAGGGCTTTGCCGGTACGGGCCCACAAAAAACCGACGATCCGGTGCAGTGAATCTTCCAGCTCACGAGGGTGCGCGGGCGTGCCCAGGCGTTCCAGATAGCCGGGAGCGGCATAAACCCCAAGCTGCAAATCCCCCACCCGGCGGGCAATCAACGACTGATCGGTGAGTTCACCGCCGCGCACGACGCAGTCCACGTTATCGCCAATCAGGTCGACCACACGGTCACTGACGCCCATGTCGATCTGAATGTCCGGATATTTCCTGTGAAACGCTGGCATCGCTGGCATCAGGACCATTCGCGCCAATGGGCTCGGCACGTCCACGCGCAACCGGCCTCTGGGCAACGCTGCGGCACTGGAAAGACTGGTTTCTGCGTCATCGAGGTCGGCCAGGAGCCTAACCGCCCGCTCGTAATACACGGCGCCGTCAGCAGTCACGTTGACCTTGCGCGTTGTGCGATGGAGCAACTTGACCCGCAACCTGGCTTCCAGTTGCTGAATCAATTGGGTCACGGTGGTCTTGCTCATGTGCAGCGTATCGGCCGCTTTGGTAAAGCTGCCCGCCTCTACGACCCGTACAAAGGCCTGCATCGCATCAAAACGGTCCATTGCTGCCCCGGCTAAAACGTCTGGATTGTTTGGGATTCGCAAACAGTGCTGACTAAGGTTGCTCGTTTATCCAGTGGGTGCAAGTGCTTAGAGTCTGTTTCGTCGACTCCTCACTCAATCCACTAGAAGGAAGCCCACCATGAGCCAACGTGACGTTGTATTTCCACCCGGTCGCCAAGCGCTTTACGAGCGCAACCGTTACTCACCGGCAATCCGCTCCAACGGTTTTCTGTTCGTCTCTGGTCAGGTCGGTAGCCAGGAAGATGGCTCGCCCGAGCCTGATCTGGAGAACCAGGTCCGGCGCGCTTTTGAGAACCTCAATGCCATTCTGGGGTCGGCCGGCTGCACATTTGACGATGTCATTGACGTCACGGTATTCATCGTCGATCCCGCCTCCAGGTTCGAGACCATCTGGAAAATCGTACCGGAGTTCTGGGGTAATGCGCCGCACCCGACATTGACCGGGGTGGGCGTGACCTGGCTGTACGGCTTTGACTTCGAGATCAAGGTAATCGCCAGAATTCCAGAGGCTGCCACGCACTGACAACCCCACGAGGACGAGTGCTGATCGTCGTCCTCGACATTTTTTTTATGTTTTTTTCACCGGCTTTGAGAAAAATCCCGGAGCGTTACGTCTTTGATGGTCAGTTTGAGAATTTTTCGCAAACGTAACCAAGACGTATGAAGGATCGTATTAATGCCGCGCCTATCTGCATTGCCGTCTCTTGCCCTCCTGATCATGCTGCCGATGGGCAACAGCTGGGCTGCCGAAGCCTCTGAAAGCCCGCGCACCCTGCGCTACAGCATGAGCGCACAGCCATTGGCTTCGGCGCTGGCGCAGTTCGCCCGGCAGAATCAATTGCAGTTGAGCTTTGACGCTGCCTTGGCGGCAGGCAAGACTGCGCCGGCAATCAGCGGTGAACTCAGTGAGCGCGAAGCGCTGACGCAGTTACTCAGAGACTCAGGTCTGGGCTGGTCACTGACCGATGACCGCACGCTATTGTTGTTCGCGCAGCCTGCCAGCGGATCGATCAACCTGGCGCCTTCGACGATTACCTCCACTGGTTTTGTCGAACACGCAGACGGCCCGGTCCAGGGTTATCGCGCAACCCGCAGCGCCACAGGAACCAAGACTGACACGGCCCTGCGCGACGTTCCGCAATCCATCCAGGTGGTCTCGCGTCAGGTGCTTGAAGACCAGCAAGTCAACAACCTCGGTGATGCGTTGACCAACGTCAGCAGCGTGCAGCGCGGCAACAGCCATGGCGGTTCTTCGGAAAGCTTCATCATTCGCGGTTTCAAAGCCACTACGTATGCGGTGGATGGCATGCTGATCAATCCGCTGGTGTCCCGCCCTGAAGCCCTGCGTGATCTGGCCAACGTCGAACGTGTGGAAGTCCTCAAAGGGCCAGCGTCCGTACTGTACGGCCGTGGTAATCCCGGCGGCCTGATCAACCTGGTGACCCGGCAACCAAGCTTCACGCCCGAAGCCGAGGTCACAGCGCAGGCCGGCTCCTATGACTTCTATCGTCTTGAAGCCAACGCCAGCGGACCAATGGACGAAGCTAAAACCCTGGCCGGGCGCATGACCGTTGCGACCCAGACCGAGCGGGGTTTTCGCGACACATTCCGCGACAGCAAGCGCACCTATGTTGCGCCGACACTGCGCTGGGAACCCACCGATACCACGCGAGTGGATGCTGGCCTGGAATACATCAACCAGACCAGTCCGTTCGACAGAGGGCTAATCCCGGTCAACGGCAAGATCAACATGAGCGCCGACCGTTATTTGCACGAATCGTGGTCGCGCGACAAAGCTGACAAGGTTTCGGTCTGGTATCGCGCCGAACATGACGTCAACGACTGGCTGACCCTGCGCCAGATGACCCGCTGGGACCAGTCTCACAAAGATCGTTATGTCGTCGATTTGCGTGACCTGGAGGCCGACGGCCGTACCCTGCGCCGTCGTGCCACCGATGGTGATGAGCGCATCAGAACCCTGGACATGCAGTTTGAAGCCATTGCGCGCTTCGCCACCGGTGGCCTGAATCACACGGCACTGGCGGGTTTCGAGTACATCGACGGCAAGCGCAATGTCGCCAGTGATCGCGCGACCCTGGGCTCTATCGATATTTACAATCCAGTTTACGGTGCCCGGCCTGATACGTTCGCGTTCAATGAGGAAAACGATTACAAAGTCGAGTCCTACAGTTTTTATCTTCAGGATCAGATTGACCTGAGCGAACAATGGAAGCTGATTGTCGGCGCGCGTTATGACGACACTCGTCAGCGCAATACCTCGACCAATGCGGACTACGAAGTCACCAAGACCAATCTGGACCCTACCAAGGTTTCCCCGCGCTTAGGTCTGGTTTACCAGCCCGTTGACTGGCTCGCGCTCTACGCCAGCTACAGCACATCGTTTACCCCACAGAGCGATGTCCAACGCAGCGGCAGTACGCTGGACCCGGAAGAAGGTGAGCAATATGAGGTCGGCGCAAAATTTGATCTGATTCCTGATCGCCTCAGCGCAACCCTGTCGGTATTCGAGATCACCCGCCAGAACGTGGCGGCGCCCGATCCGACTGACGACAATTACTCCGTGCAAACCGGCGAACAACGCGTACGCGGCGTTGAGCTGGATGTCAGCGGCACACCGCTGGAAGGCTGGGAAATCATCGGCAACGTCAGCGCTCTGGACGCCAAAGTCACCAAGGACACTGAAATCGAAACTGGCAACCGCCTGGACGGCGTACCGATCCTCAGCGGTTCAGTCTGGTCCAGCTATCAACTGCAGACCGGTCCGATGAAAGGCCTGGGCTTTGGTGCTGGCGTGATCGCGGTGGGTGAACGCCAGGGCAATATCGACAATTCGTATGATGTGGGCGGATATGCCCGGATCGACGCCAGTGTGTTCTACGACATTGATGAGAACATCCGTGTCTCCCTCAAAGGCCGCAACCTGACTGATCGTAAGTACATCGAAACCGCAGCGGGCACCGATGGTAACTACGCAGGCGCACCCGCCTCGTTCATTGCCAGTGTGAGCGCTAAGTTTTGAGTCCTCCGCCGTCCACACTGAATGCCGAAACCCTGCATGTCGCCTACCGCAACATTCTGCGTAAACGTCTGTGGATCTGCGGCGTGCTGGTCGCGACGTTGCTGGCTTGTCTGGTGGCTGACATCACCCTGGGTACTACCCGGTTCGCCGCCAGCGAAGTCTTGCTGGCGATATTCGACCCCGGCAGCGTCGACCCCGATACTCAGGTGATCGTCCGCGAATTGCGTCTGCCTTTCGCGCTGATGGCTGTATTGGTGGGTGCCGCGCTGTCGCTGGCCGGTGCGGAGATGCAGACCATCCTCAACAATCCACTGGCGAGCCCGTTCACTCTGGGCGTGTCGTCGGCGGCATCCTTTGGTGCCGCGCTGGCGATTGTGCTGGACCTGGGGATTCCCGGGGTGCCAGGCAGCTGGTTGATCACGGCCAATGCTTTCATCTTTGCCTTTGCCTCGGTGTTGCTGTTGCAGGCGGTCGCCAGCCTTACCGGTGGCGTGCAGTCATTGGTGCTGTTCGGCATTGCTTTAGTCTTCAGCTTCAATGCCATGGTTGCCCTGCTGCAATATCTGGCATCTGCGGATGCCTTGCAGCAATTGGTGTTCTGGAGCATGGGCAGCCTGAGCCGAGCCAGTTGGCCCGCAGTGCAGACACTGGCCGTCGTGTTCTTTCTGGTCTTGCCGTTCAGCCTGCGCGCGTCATGGCAAATGACCACCCTGCGCCTGGGAGACGAACGTGCAGCCACACTGGGTATTGATGTCGCTCGCCTGCGTCTGGGCGCTTTGCTGCGTATCAGCCTACTGGCGGCCACCGCCGTTGCCTTCGTCGGCACCATTGGCTTTATCGGCCTGGTTGGACCGCACATTGCGCGCATGCTGATTGGCGAAGATCACCGGTTCTTCCTGCCGGTCAGCGCCTTGATGGGCGCGTTGATCATGTCGCTATCGGCAATTGTCAGCAAACAGCTGATTCCGGGCGTGGTGCTGCCGATCGGCATCGTGACCGCAGTGGTCGGCGTACCACTGTTCATGAGCCTGATTCTCAAGCGAGGCCGGACATGAGCCTGTTGCAAGTACGCAACCTGAGTGTTGGCTACAAGCGCAGCGCGGTGTTGCATGGCATTGATCTGCCAGACATTGCCCCAGGTCAGGTAGTGGCGCTGGTCGGCCCCAATGGAGCTGGCAAATCGACCCTGCTGCGCAGCCTTGCCGGACTGTTGTCGGCAACCGGGGAAATCCGTCTTGGTGAACTGGATCTGCTGCGCTGCAAGCGTCGCGAACGGGCCGCCGTATTGGGCTTCATGCCGCAAACCTTGCCGGACGGCATTGCCTTGAGCGTGCTGGAGACATTGCTCGGCGCGTTACGCGGCGGAGATTCGCTGGCCATGGTCGGCAGTGCGAAGGAGCAACAAAACAAAGCCTGCGCTGTGCTGGAGCAATTGGGCATTCTGCACCTGGCACTGCACTCCCTGGACAGTCTGTCCGGCGGGCAGCGCCAAATGGTCAGCCTGGCGCAAGCGGTCATTCGCCAGCCGCGCCTGCTGTTGCTCGATGAACCTACCAGCGCACTGGATTTGCGCTACCAGAACGACGTCATGAGCATGGTCCGGCAACTGGCCGATCAGGGCCGCATTGTGGTTGTGGTCCTCCATGATCTGGGGCTTGCAGCACGCTGGGCCGATCAGATCATGGTGCTTGAACGCGGTCGTTTGAACGCTGCAGGCACGCCCGAACAAACCCTGACTCCGGGCATGCTGGAGCAGGTCTATCGGGTTCAGGCCAGAGTCGAGCGCTGCAGCCTGGGCCGGGTGCAGATTCATGTCGATGGGTCGGTGGCATGAACCTCTCAAAAGCCTCGCTCCAACAACTGTCCCTGCTTCTACAGGTCCTGACGCCGGATGACGCCGAACTTGTGGGAGCAGAGCTTGCCCGCGATAAACGATTACACGATGTACCGGATGGAACGCGGTGCCCAAATCGCGGGCAAGCACCGCTCCCACAGGAGGCGCGCGGGGTGTCATTGACTCCGCGCAATTGCCTGAAAAGCGGTGCATTGATAATTGCGGGCCTGCTGTTTCTACTCTGCACGGCCACTCAAGCTGCCAACTACCCAATCACCGTCACTGATCTCGCCGGGCGTAGCGTCACCCTGCCCCATGCCCCGCAACGTATCGTGTTGCAGGACAGCAATATTCTTTTGTCCCTGGCCCTGCTGGAACGTGACAACCCGCTGGCCCGGGTCGTCGCCTGGGATAACAATCTGGCCAGCTCCGATCCGGGGCTGTGGAACGTGGTCCGTCAACGTTGGCCACAGGCGAATAAAATTCAGGACCTCGACTTCCCCGACACCGGCCAGTTGGACATCGAAAGCCTGTTGCGTACCCATCCTGACCTTATTGTTGCTCGTCTGAGTGGCCGGGCAGCCATCGAGAACACGGTGCTCAATAGCGTTCTTGAGCGTTTGGGCATCCCGCTGATCTACGTCGACAATGAGCTGGACCCGCTAGTGAACGTGCCGCGCAGTCTGGAACTGCTAGGCCAGGTGCTGGGCCGTGAAGACAACGCAAACGCTTACTTGCAGGTCTATCGGCGGCAACTGGCCCGACTGCGAGAGACAGCTGCGGGTCTGCCAGCACCAAAAGTATTCGTCGAAGCCCGAGCGGGACAGGCCGGGGCTGGCGGCTGTTGCCACACTCAAGCGCACGCCGGTTGGGGCTTGCTGATAGAGAACCTCGGGGCAATCAACCTGGGCTCACGCTACTTGCGCAGCGAGTCCGCCGATGTGGCGCTGGAAACCTTGATCCTGAGTAAACCCGACGTCTACTTGATGACCGGCACTCAGCGCCTGCGCAATGGCGTCACCGCGATCCCTTTTGGCTACGGCGCCAATGCCGAGCGCATCAACAGCGAAATGCAGCGTTTGATGTCCCGCCCCGGCTTCAGCGCCACGGCGAGCTCAGCAAAAGCGTGCGTCCAGGGCCTCAATCACCAGTTTTACAACAGTGTCTTCAACATAGTTGGGGCACAATGGCTGGCGAAAATATTCTGGCCTGACCAATTTGCTGATCTCGACCCGGATGCAGAGTATCGAACGTTGATCCGCGAATTCACCTCGCTACCCGACATGCCGTTTGTGTTTCATAAGCAGGTTTGCTTCACACCGGTTGAAGGGTGACGCAACTGAGCCGCAAACAACGATCCCAGCAGGCGTTCACCGAGGTTACGAGGCCAGCGAGGGGGAGTGTCAGACAGACCGCTATCGCTGGCCTCGTAACCTCGGTGAGCTCCTACAGGGCTTGCGTTGCCTTTAGCCGGCCGAGCCCATCCAGATCAACGAGAACCTTTATGATTAAACAACTGAAGCTTTGGGCTCGCCACCTCAAAGCCAATCTGATTCTGCTCTGGTTGTGCTGCCGTCAGCCGGACATGCCATGGCTGCCAAAGATCGTTGCGTTGGTCACCGTGGCTTACGCCGTGAGCCCGATTGATCTGATCCCTGACTTCATCCCGGTGCTGGGCTTTCTGGACGATGTGATCCTTTTACCACTCGGGATCGCCCTCGCCCTGCGCCTGATTCCGGACACGTTGCAGCAGCGCTGCCGCCCTGAAGCTGAAGCCATGGCAGGCGAGCGAATCAAGCTTAAGGGGCGCGGCTGGATGGTCGCCTGTATCGTATTGATCTGGCTGCTGATCGCCTGGGCCGTCTGGAAAATGTTTACCGGCTAGACCCGATCGACTCAGGCCAGCTCGAAGAGTACGTCTTGCGCACCATCCCACAGGGTTTTCACACCCAGTGCGCGCAGGTTTTCCTTGCCCTGCACAACGGTCAGAAAGTGGTTGCCAGCCAATTGGCCCATCTTGCTGGCGAAGCAGCATGAACCGTAGGCAATGAGGATTTCTGTCTCGCTGTACGGTCCCGGATAAAACAGGATGTCGCCCACCGATGGATGACTGGTGTGATTTTCAAAACCGATCGGCTGATTTTCCAATAGCAACTGGTACTCACCCAGCGGGACCCAACAGCCTTCACCACTCCAGCGAACATGGATCAGTTTCTGGCGATACGGCAGCAATTTCAGAAATGCGGCAACAGTGTGCGGGGCATCAGGATTGGTTTCAGCGAGAAACTCGTATCCGCCGGCAGTGATTTTCAGAGTGGTCATGCAGAGCTGCTCTCAAGGTAAGTGAGTTGATCAGGTGGCGACACTACGTATCAGCGCCTAGGCAGGCTGACTGACCGAATCAGGTTTTCGAATGCTGTCGGGCTTGTCCGCACGAACCGCCGAGGCAGCGAGGCTCACCTCAAAACAGCATCCATGGGGCACACGGCTTTCCAGGTTCACCGACCAACCCTGGTGGAGGCAGATGCGCTGCACCAGCGAAAGACCCAGGCCGAGACCTTCCCCACGCTGCTCATCCCCCCTGACGAAAGGCTGGAACATGGCCTGCTGCTTTTCAAGCGGAATGCCAATGCCGCTGTCCTGCACCGAAAAACGGTCACCGTGCAGGCTTAAAGAGATGAAACCTTCGTCGGTGTAATGCCAGGCATTGCGCAGCAGGTTACTCATCACCGAATGCAACAGCGTTGCGTTGTACAGGCGATCAGAACCGACACCCGGCTCGTACCGCAGGGTCAGGCCTTTTTCTTCAATAGCTTTGCGCCAGATATCCACCAGCTCGTCCGCGACCGCAACCAGTGTCGCGCGCGGGCCTTGGCCAGGTACTTCGGTTTCGATCCTTGCCAGCAGCAGGAAGGTTTCTACCAGCTGGCGCATGCCTTCGCTGGCCCGGGATATCCGCAGAACCTGATTACGCGAGCGCGGATCAACGGCAGGATTTTCCAGGAGCAGTTCACAGGAGCTGGCCAGCACCATCAGAGGGGTACGCAGCTCATGACTGACGTCACTGGTGAACATTTTTTCCCGGCTCAGCGCGGCACGCAGGCGACCGAGCGTGTCATCGAAAGACACCGCCAGCTCGCCAACCTCGTCATGGGCATAATCCGGCGCCAGAGCTGGCGCGGCGTCCATGATCTGATCCCTGTGACGCACCTGCTTAGCCAGCTTTACCACCGGAGCCATAACACGCTGCGCGAGCAGTCTCCCCAACAACAACGCCAACAGAACGCTTAGAACGAAGCCTACCAATACGATGGCGAACAGAATACGTTCGCGCTGCACGGTCGCGGTCTGGTCACGGAGCAACACGTACTGGCGATCATCAACCACATCAACCATGGCGTAATAATCAATGTTGTCTTTTTTTATCCGGTGAAATCCCGGTTTCAACGGTTTGAGGACATCGGGCATGGTGAACAGCCCGGATGCATCCTGCACGTAGAAAAACGAATCCTTCTCCGGTCGGTGGCTCCAGTTAGCGACGTCATCCATCATCAACAGCCGGTGCAGATCGCCGTTCATTGAAAGCGCCGTCAGCTTTTTGCCCACCAGATGCACGGTGACGACAATGCCCGCTGCAAATATCAACGCGACCAGAGTACTCATCAGCGTGAAAACGATGACGATGCGCTGTTTGAGACTGTGTTTGATATCCATGCAACTTCCGTCGACGTTTTACATCCGGGCAGTATCAGGCCAGATATGTCGTCATTTCGTCAACGGAGCTGCTGGAATCGGCCACTCAGAACGCTGGCATTGCACTGACCACGCGCAGTGCCAGGCCTTCGTAAGCATCCAGGGTGATGGTGAACTCGCCCTGTTCCGTCAGATCGCCCTCAACCCGCTCGTTGATGATGTCCACCACAGGACCCGGCGCAATGCCCGGCAGGTGCAGGGTTTCCACAATCGGCTCGGAGCTGAAGTTCAGCGCAGTAATCTGCGTGCCCTTCCCGGCTGGCAGCTCATGCACCATGATCAGCAGACCTGGATGCTCAACATCCGGGATCAGGATTTGCTTGCTGGCAGCGATGTCGTAAGCCCGACGTACGGCGAGAATTTTTTTCAGCTGCGAAGCAAATGAATCCGGACGCTGCAACTGGCTGACGATGCTGCCGTAGAGGGTCCGTGAACGCGGCATGTTGCCTGCAGAAACCTCCGCTTCCGGGTCCAGATCAACCAGATCGTAGGCCCCACGGTGAATCCAGCGGGTATCTCCGTCCTGCATCAGGTGCTGAACCTGATCGGCAGGCAGTGGCAACGCGCCGACCAAATCCCAGCCGGACAACGCAAAAACGCCGGGCTGCATGGCATTGAACATCACCAACAGCAAATGGATGTGCTGGATTTTATGAATGTCTTCTTCAGTGATGGCGTCCAGATCACGAATACCCAGCGCCGCCGTAATGATGCTGGCGGTGGTACAGGACACGCCATTGGTAACGAATTTCAGGTTGTACGGGGCATGTTCACCTGCCAGCTTCTCGTACATTTCCTCGCGGATGTGCTCTCGCAGAATATTGCCCGGCAGCGTCTGACCCTGATAGTGGTAGGTGTCGTGGGCATGCAACGTCCAGAAGTGCACCAGCTCGAGCGTCAGTTCATCGTGGTTTTGCAACGCGTGAATCAGCGACGCAGGATCAATACCGAACGCGTGAACCTGACGCAGCATCAACCGCAGAAACTCGGTGGTACCGGTCAACAGTGCGTGCTGATAGGCCGGACGCGAAATGAAGTCATAAGACAGGTCCGCGCCGCCATGAGACATCGAGGCGATGTCATCCAGAGTCAGGTTCAACTCCTGAAAACTGAAACCGCCCGCCTTGCGAATCGCGCCGCCCAACAGCTGGTTACCCGTAATCGACAACGGGTGGCTCTCAGACCACGCATTGCCTTCAGCCTTGCGCTCGACACCGAGGAAACCGTTGGCATCCAGACGCAAAACACGTGCGCCCATGACATCAATGGAATGCAGAGCATCACCAATGATCATCTGCTGCGCAGCAAAACTTGGGTCCAGCCAGTTCAGCGATGGCTGCCCTTCCTTGAAGTAATGCAGATAAACCCAGCGCCGCGCCTTGCCGTCCACGCCCTGAACAATGCCCGTGGCGCTCCAGTCGGTTTCCTTGACACCTGGCTCGAAGAAAATCACCCGCTGTAACTGCCCAACGATGTAATGCTTGTCCTTGAGGGCGTCGACCACCTCAGGCATCAGGTTTACCGCATCGCGACCGGCCGGAATATCCGGCAGCAGCTGCCAGTCCTCTTCGCGAATCTCGACCATGTGATACAGGCCCGGATAATCCTCATACGCCATTTCTGCCAGGCGGAAATCAGAGCCCTTGCCAGTGTGGGACGGAATCACGTCATCAATCACCACCGCGTTATGCGCTGCTGCAATGCGACTCAGGCTGAGTAACTGCGCATCGGTCCCCAGTTCAGGGTCGATGCCGAAACTGATCCGGTCGAAGTTACCGTCGATGGTCGGTGTGTGTTGCCGTCCTTGAAGGCCACCGGAGGTCTTCAGTGGTCCGTTGTGAATGCCTTGAATACCGATTTCCGATAAGGCGTGCCACAGCGTTTCATCACCCAGAGCCTCGAGCACCGAGCCGCCCTGACGGGTGATGATCGACGCTGGATAAGCAGTAAACCAGACGGAAGCAATCGCCGAAGCGTCTCTGGGCCGGGATTCGGCGAACGGGCGTTGCCACAGCCTGCCCTGCCCCGAATACAACTTGGCCCGCTGGCGTGCGGCATTGAGCATTGATTGTTCAACCAGCCACTCTACGTACTGCTTATCCGGTGTCGTCATAAATTCCAATCATCCGTTTCTCGTGAATCGGGCGAAACGATCGGAGTGAATTCATCTGTTCCGATTGAGTCATGTGTTACCCGTTTTAAGAGCGCCACGGGCGGCAAACGTTGCATTTATGTTTGATCAACGGGGGCTATAACGCAAAAAACTCCAGCGCCCAATGGACGCTGGAGTTTTTGCAGACGTGTTGCAGGCGAAGTCATCAGACCCGCCGCGGCATTCAGGCCAGCGCGAACAACTCTTCTTTGATCTGCTTCTGCGCTGCGGTCAGTGCATTGGCACGTGGCTCGTCGCCGTAGGCCAGACCGTGGGCGAAGACGAATTTCAAATCAGTCACGCCAATGAAGCCGAACAGGACTTTGAGATAGTCTTCATGACCGACGCTGGTCGGCTGACCAACGTGCACACCACCGGCTGTGGAAACGATGATCACTTGCTTGCCGCCAGCCAGACCTTCCGGGCCTGTTTCGGTGTAGCGGAAAGTACGACCCGCCACACTGATACGGTCAATCCAGGCTTTCAGTTGAGTTGGAATGGTGAAGTTGTAAACCGGCGCACCAATCACAACCACGTCCGCATCGAGAAATTCCTGCAGGATTTGCTCGTTGTTCGCCACTTCCTGCTTCTGCGCAGCATCACGGCCTTCTTCAGGGGTGCCCGCAGCGGCCAGCGTTGCCGGGGAAAAGTGGCTCAGCGATTCGCTGGCCAGATCGCGATAAGTCACCTGAGCGTTTTGCTCGACGGCGGTAAAGGCTTCAACAACGTTACGGCTGAGCTGGCGAGACGCGGAGTGATCGCCGAGGATGCTGGAATCGATGTGCAAAAGTTTCATAACGTGCTTCCCAAATGAAAAGTCGCCAGCTGGCGATCAAGTGGGGATAATCCTACAGCGCAAACCAATAGCTGATTAGTCGGCATAAATGCGATAGTTCGTTCTACCTACAGGACAATCGGTTATCAGCATGCAAGACCTTAACGATCTTTACTATTTCGCCAAAGTGGTCGAGTTCGGTGGCTTCGCGGCGGCCGGGCGTCTGCTGGGCATCCCTAAATCACGTCTGTCACGGCGCATTGCCGAACTTGAGTTGCGTCTGGGGGCGAGCCTGTTGCAGCGCACCACCCGCAAACTGGCGCTGACCGCTGTGGGTGAGCGTTACCTGAGCCACTGTCAGGCAATGCTGTTGGAAGCGGAAATGGCCGACGAGGCGGTTGCCTCGCTATCAGCAGAACCTCGAGGACGTTTGCGGGTGTCCTGCCCTGTCGGGATGACCCATTGGAATCTGTCTGAGGTGGTCAACGAATTCCTGATCCGCCACCCGTTGGTGCAACTGGAGTTGATTCTGGTCAATCGTCGGGTCGATCTGGTCAACGAAGGCATTGATGTGGCGCTACGGGTCCGTGACATTGGCGATGAAGATCCAAGCCTGATTGTTCGCCAGCTGTATCCGGCCAGCGCAGCCCTGGTGGCCTCTCCGGCGTTGCTTCGCGGACGCAGTATCAAGCATCCGCAAGACCTCGCCAGTTTGCCAGCGTTGGGCGCCATCGAGGCGGATCGCAAAGTGCATTTTCAACTGTTGCATAGCAATGGTGAGCGTTGTGAGGTGGCGATCGAGCCGCGTCTGGTGGTGGATGACTTTCCGATTCGCAAGAACGCAGCCCTGCTGGGGCTGGGCATGACGCTACTGCCGCTGATGAACTGCCATGAAGAGCTGGCCAATGGTCAATTGGTCCGCCTGCTACCCGACTGGTCACTGCCGAGCGGTAATGTTCAAGCTGCTTACACCCAGCGCCGCGGCATGCTGCCCGCCGTACGCGCGTGGATCGAACACGTCAGCCTTGCGTTCAAGAATGAACCACTCTGGACCGATGTCCAGAAACCAACGGAGCAGACAGATGGACACTGAAGAGGTCGCCGGGTTTTGCCTGCAACTGCCTGGCGCTCGAGAAGATTACAAATGGGGCGGCACCCGTGTGTTTTCCATTGCAGGCAACAAAATGTTTGCGGTGATGGATCTGGCGGGCAAAGGCTTGTCATTCAAGGTCGCAC
This sequence comes from Pseudomonas caspiana, assembly GCF_040224095.2. Classification (NCBI taxonomy): domain Bacteria; kingdom Pseudomonadati; phylum Pseudomonadota; class Gammaproteobacteria; order Pseudomonadales; family Pseudomonadaceae; genus Pseudomonas; species Pseudomonas caspiana. The sequence goes on from NZ_CP167995.1 coordinate 3,265,335, forward strand.
CCGAACTGTTTCTCGGCTACGTCGACCGTCCGGGCATTCGTCCCGCGCCCTATCTGGCACGGGCCTACTGGATCAGCGTCGCTACACCCTACTCCCTGAGCGACGGCGAGTTGCGTGACCTGCTGACTCGGTCTCATCAATTGGTGGTCAGTAAGCTATCGAAGAAACAGCAGATCGCCCTGAAGCTGTGACGGGTTTAGGCTGTGACGGCTTAATAGAAATGCCTGGTCAGGTAGTTGCCGCCGAGAAACAGGCGATCAATCCAGATCGCCTGATGCAGCAAGACGATCAACCAGAACACCAGCTGGAACGACAGTTTGCGGGTTTTATGCCGAAACGCTTGCTGTGCAAGCAGTGCGCCCGGCCAGCCGCCCAGTAGTTCGACAGCGTGCAGCGCTTTCTCCGGCGTTCTCCATTCATTTGTTCTGGCCTGACGCTTGTCACGCCAATACAGGAAGAACGCCAACAAACTCATCACTGCATAGATCGCGCCGGGCACCCACACGCCATTGAGCAGTAACGACGTGAGGCCGGCACCCGGTAGCGCACAGATCATCAGAAAAATAGCCAGCTTCAGTCGCGGATAACGCAACGCCTGCTGTTTAGCCGTCGTCGACTTGTTCGTTCTGACGCGTTGCTCTGAGTTCATCAACCTTGCACGCTGGTCCAGTCAATCCAGCCGAACTGCCAGGTCGCCAGAATCAACAGACCGAAGACGATGCGGTACCACGCAAATACCGCGTAGCTGTGGGTGGCGATGAATTTGAGCAGGCCGCGTACAGCAATCATGGCGAAGATGAAGGAGACAACGAAGCCCAGAGCAAATACCGGAAAATCGTCAGGCTGGAACAGGTGGCGATATTTGTAGCCCGAATACACTGCCGCGCCGACCATCGTTGGCATGGCCAGGAAGAATGAGAACTCGGTGGCGGTCTTGCGCGACAGGCCAAACAGCAGGCCACCAATGATCGTTGAGCCAGAGCGGGAAGTCCCCGGAATCATCGCCAGACATTGGGCACAGCCAACTTTCAACGCATCACGCCAGGTCATGTCGTCAACGCTTTCAGCATGCACCACGTGATCCCGGCGCTCGGCCCAGAGCATGATCACACCGCCAATAACCAGCGCCGTCGCCACCGTGATCGGGTTGAACAGGTATTCGTGGATCAGGTCTGCGAACATTACGCCCAGTATCACAGCGGGTAAAAAAGCGATCAGCAGGTTGATGGTGAAGCGTTGCGCCTGACGTTGCCTGGGCAGGCCAACCACCACGTCGAGGATCTTGCGCCGAAACTCCCAGACTACCGCGAGTATCGCGCCAAGCTGAATAATGATGTTAAAGGCCATCGCCCTCTCGCCACCAAAGTCGATCAAGTCCGCGACAATGATCTGGTGTCCGGTACTGGAAATAGGCAGGAACTCCGTCAGTCCCTCCACAATCCCGAGAATCAGTGCCTGAGCGGCGGTCCAAAGATCCATCATTCCCCCAAGTGAAGCATTGCTCGAAGCAGGCTTCTTGATATTGTCATGTTCAAACAGCGCGCAAATATGCCCGTCGAAAGGTGAAAAGTCCGTTAAAAACGGATGCTTACATCGTTGACCAAGGCAAGGCGTGGCGATCCTAACAGACCTTAAAGCCGGACGCTGCCATTGAAGCTTGACGTGAAACCATTGACGTAACGGGTGCAGTTATTTCAGTAGCCGCTATCGGACGTTTTTTCGATGAATCACTGCGCTTGATGGTCTATGCGCTTACAATCGCGGCCGTTTTCCACCTCCGGGCAATCGCAATGCCCGGACTCCAAACCACCGCAATGGCCGCAGGCGCCATTCTAGTTCCGGAAAAGGTCGCGACTTGATGAAAGTTGTTGTGCTGACAGGCCCTGAGTCCAGCGGCAAAAGCTGGCTGGCAGCAGAAATACAGCGCTGCTTCGGCGGGGTTCTGGTGGGTGAGTATGTGCGTTTCTTCATCGAGCAGAATCAACGGGACACGACCTACGCAGACATTCCTCTAATCGCTCAAGGCCAACTGGACAACGAAAACGCTGCTCGCGCTACTGAGCCCCATTTGCTGATTCTCGATACGCATCTATTGAGCAATATTCTTTGGAGTCAGACGTTATTTGGCGATTGCCCGGCGTGGATCGAGTCTGCCCTGCTGGCGCGACACTATCACTTGCATCTCCTGCTCGACCCGAGCGGTGTCGAATGGGTCGGCGATGGCCAACGTTGCCAGCCTGAGTTTGTGTCACGACAAACCTTTTTCCGCGACACGCTGCACTGGCTTGAACAACATCAGCAGACCTGGCAAGTGATTGGCGGTGACTGGCAGCAACGCCGTGAGCAGGCCTTCGCCGCGGTCGAACAACTACTCGAGCGCGCCTGAGGCTCAACGAATCTGGTGCTTGTGCAGCAACCGGTAGAACGTCGGCCGGGAAATCCCCAGTACCTTGGCAGCGACACTCAGGTTGTCGCTGTGACGGGTCAATACATCACACAAGGCCTGACGCTCGGCCCGGGACTTATAGTCCTCCAGGGTGCCCATGGTACTGACGATATCGTCCTCACCGAGCAAACCCAGGTCAGCCGCTTCAATCTGCCGGCCCTCGGCAAGCACCAGCCCACGGCGAACTCGATTGGCCAACTCGCGCACATTGCCCGGCCAGTCATGCTTACCCATTGCGACCAATGCGTCCTGACTGAAGTTGCGCACGCGACGTCCGGTTTCCTGGCTATAAAAATGCGCAAAATGATTGGCCAGCAACGCCAGATCACCGTGCCGTTCACGCAACGGCGCGGTCCCCACCTGAAGAACGTTCAGGCGGTAATACAAGTCCTCGCGAAAACGTTTTTTACGGATGGCCGACTCTAGATCGACATGGGTCGCCGCCAGAACCCTCACATCTACGGAAATGGCTTCTCGTCCGCCGACGCGCTCGACCTGTTTGTCCTGCAGAAAGCGCAGCAGATTGGCTTGCAGCTCCATGGGTAAATCGCCGATTTCATCGAGAAACAAGGTACCGCCATCGGCGGCCTCAATGCTGCCGATTTTCAGCTCGTTTGCGCCTTCGAACGCGCCTTTCTCATAGCCAAACAATTCACCCTGGAGCAAGTGCTCCGGTGTAGTAGCGCAGTTGATTGCAACGAACGGCTTGCTGCGCCGTTGCGATTGAGAATGCAGGGTGCGCGCCACCAGTTCTTTGCCGGTGCCCGGCTCACCGCGAATCAATACCGGCGACTCCGTAGGTGCCAGCTTGCTCAGCAGCCTGCGCAGCTCACGGATCGGACGACTCTCGCCGAGCATCTCGTGTTCTGGCCCCGATACAAAGGCGGCGCCCTGTGCACGCAAACGCGCCATGCCGTAGGCACGACCCAGCGTGACCTGCATGCGCGCGACGTCAAACGGCAATGTATGAAAGTCAAAAAACCATTCGCAGACAAAATCACCGATTTTCTCCCGGCGCAGGTCGTCCGGGCTCAACACCGCGATCCATTCGGTGTGGCTGCGCGTGATCAGATCCTTGACGACTTCCGGATGCTCGAAGTGATAAGGCATCAGGCGAATCAACCCCACGTCGCAACTGCGACTGACAGCGGATTCAACCGTACTGCTATCGACATCCCAGCCCGCGGCACGCAGGACGGGAATAAGCTGATGACAATCGTCGCACGGATCAACAATTAACAAGCGTCGCAGTGGTGGTGCCGATTCATGCATGGGGATTCCTTGGCGCCGCGATTGAAAATCAGATGAGTAAAATCATTTTATAAACAGGTAGTTGCAACTAACGATTTGAACATTAGCAAATATTTGACAGTCGCTTGGACTGTTTGACTATATGGTTCAGATCGAAAGGTAATTAGCTGTTCATGAATGGCGGGCGGGCGTTTTTTATCCGGCGCGGGTTGCTGAATATTCGTCGAACCTCGGTGCCGGAGGCCGTGAATACAGGGGGCATGTAAAAAAATTTGAAAATAATCGGCGAGCTGTGTGACTTGAAAGGTATCGGGGGTCATCAACACAAGTAACCCGCTGAACGGTAAGCCCAACCGACAGCGCTCAAATTTGATACGGGCACTTTGAGGAAATAACCATGAACGCCCCATTGCGCTTCAACGATGCACTCTTGATCGCTGGACACGCTTTTGAACCTTTCCAATGCGTCGCCTGGGCACCGCAAGACGGTAACGGCGAGCTGAGCCTGACGGTCATCGACCGTACCAGCAATCGTATTGGTCGCCGCCAGATCGCACGCAGCACCTATTCGGATGCCAAACGCCTGGCCAACGAGCTTGAACTGGCCCGTGCTGAAATCAGCAATGAAGGCCACCGCCTTGAGCCGTGGACCATGCCAGCCTGAAGCAATCGCAGTACCCGGCAGGAGCTGCCGCAGGCCGCGATGGCGGAGTGTCAGAACAGACGCTTCGCAGCCTTCGGCAGCGCCTACCGGGATGGCATTACAGTTAATAGATCGTATCGCAGCGGTTCGAGAGTCCTAAGGGCCTAACGAGTCTTCAGTTCATTAATGTGCTGATACTCAATCCCCAGCCCCATCGCCATCTGTTGCGCCCTCCCCAGTCGAATCGGTCCGCTTTCAATATCGATCAGCAAGCCCGGACAGTTGAAGGCCGATAACCCGCCCGAGTCTTTCACCCGCCCATCTGTCATGACCAGCAGACGCTGTTTTTCGGCAGGATGCTGCTTCTGACGTTTATCCAGCCATTGGCGAGCCTGATCAAACGCAGCGATTAACGGCGTGCCGCCACCTGCACCCAGTTCATCCAGCCAGGGTTGCAATGCCCGCGACGCTTTGAGCCCTTGATGTTGCCAGCGCGGCGTTTTGCCGCTGGCCGTCAGCAGCGCCAGACGCACACGGCGGCGATAGGCGTCATCAAACAGTTCGGCCAGCAGACCTTTGGCCTCGCGCAGCATTTGATGGCGCTTGGTGGAAGCCGATGCATCGACGATCACCAGCCACAGCTCATTGGCGTGCTGGCTTCGTGGTTGACGGATCAGGTCGGCGCGGACCTTGGGCCTTCCGCGCAACAGCGTCGGCAACCAGGCAATCGCTCCGTTAGCACCGCTGCGTATCGCCCCGGTTCGACCACCCGCCGCTTTACCGCGCCGGGGCTTGGCATCCGCCCCCGCAACTGTGCGAGGACGGATGCCTAAGGCTTTTTTGGCCAGCTCGGCACTTCACGACGCACGCCTGTCGGCATGGCCTGCGCTGGCAATTCCCCCCAACTGCCCTGCCCTTGATCCGGCGCGGACTGTTGAGTGTGTGTAGACGGGTTTTGCTGCGATTCAGGTTGCTGCGGTGGCTGCTGCTCCTGGGGTGGCGGCCGATCTTGAGGAGAGTGACGACGCCGGTGACGCAAGGCAAACTCTGCCACGGCGTCTATATCCTGCTCTTCAATCGCCGAGACACCGCGCCAGGCCGCGTGAGCACGGGCAGCCCTCAGCCAGACCAGATCAGCGCGCATGCCATCAACACCCGCAGCAAAACAGCGTTCGGTGATGACCGTGAGCGACTGATCATCCAGCGCGATGTTGCCCAGAATACTGCGCGCCTGCTCGCAGCGGAGTTTCAACGCCTGCTGCTGATCACTCCACTGCGCGCAAAAGGCCTGCGGATCGCTGTCGAAGTCCAGACGCCGGCGTATGATTTGCCCACGCTCGGTCGGCAAGGTTTGCCCGCTCAGCGCCACGTTCAGGCCGAAGCGATCCAGTAACTGTGGCCGCAATTCACCCTCTTCAGGGTTCATGGTGCCAATCAGCACGAACCGCGCCGGATGACGATGAGAGATGCCGTCACGCTCCACCAGATTCACGCCGCTGGCGGCAACGTCCAGCAGCAGGTCAACCAGATGATCAGCCAACAGGTTCACTTCATCGACATACAGCACGCCGCCATCGGCCTTGGCCAGCACGCCAGGTGAAAACTCGGTCCGACCTGCGCCCAACGCAGCGTCCAGATCCAGGGTGCCCACCAGCCGTTCTTCGGTAGCGCCTAACGGCAGCGTGACAAACTGCCCGCTTGCCAGCAAGTCCGCCAACCCCCGTGCCAGCGTCGATTTCGCCATGCCCCGCGGCCCTTCAATCAGCACACCGCCGATTTTCGGGTCGATGGCGGTCAGGCACAGCGCCAGTTTCAGTTCGTCGGCACCCACCACTGCAGCCAGCGGGAAATGCGGGGTGTCACTCAAAATCGTGTCAGGCAACGTCATCAGCTCTCTTCTATGTCCAGCAACAAGCTTTCCAGCGCGTCACGATAATTTCCTGGCTCTTGCCATAGCCCACGCTGCTGGGCTTCAAGCATGCGTTCGGTCATATCACGCAAGGCATCAGGGTTGTGCTGCTGAATGAATTCCCGGGTCGACGGATCCAGCAGATAGGCATCGGCCAAAAGCGCATATTGATGGTCGTCAATCAATTCGGTGGTGGCATCGAACGCAAACAGGAAGTCCACAGTGGCGGCCATCTCGAATGCGCCTTTATAACCATGGCGTTTGACGCCGTCGATCCATTTCGGATTCGCCGCTCGAGAGCGAATGACCCGGTTCAGCTCTTCCTTCAGCGTACGAATCTTCGGCAAGTCTGGCTGACTATGGTCGCCATGGTAGCTGGCGGTCTTCTGGCCACTGAGGCTTTCAGCGGCCGCGAGCATGCCACCCTGGAACTGGTAATAGTCGTTCGAATCGAGCAGGTCGTGCTCGCGGTTGTCCTGGTTCTGGACCACCGCCTGAACCTGCGACAAGCGTTTGGCAAAGCGCTCACGCGCGGGCGTGCCTTCATCGGCCGCGCCATAGGCGTAACCGCCCCAGTTCAGATAAACCTCGGCCAGATCATCCCGGCTCTGCCATAAACGACCGTCGATAGCGCCCTGCACGCCCGCACCATAAGCACCGGGCTTGGCGCCGAAGATACGCCAGCCTGCCTGACGCGCAGCCTCGTCATCAGCAACGCCGTTTTTCAACAGCGCGGCACGCTCTTCGCGAACTTTGGCGGCCAACGGGTTCATGTCGTCTGGCTCGTCCAGAGCAGCGACAGCCTGTACCGCAGCGTCGAACAGGCGGATCAGGTTGGCGAAGGCGTCGCGGAAGAAACCCGAGACCCGTAGCGTCACGTCAACACGCGGTCGATCCAGCAAGCTCAACGGCAGAATCTCGAAGTCATCGACACGCTGACTGCCAGTCGCCCAGACCGGCCGCACCCCCATCAGCGCCATCGCCTGAGCGATATCGTCGCCGCCCGTGCGCATGGTTGCGGTGCCCCAAACCGACAACCCAAGTTGACGTAAATGATCACCATTGTCTTGTAAGTGCCTCTCCAGCAACAAGTTTGCTGACTGGAAGCCAATACGCCATGCGGTGGTGGTGGGCAGATTTCGCACATCGACCGAAAAGAAGTTACGCCCGGTAGGCAGCACGTCTATACGCCCGCGACTCGGCGCACCGCTGGGGCCTGCGGGTACGAAGCGCCCGCTTAGCGCATCCAGCAAACCCTGAATCTCTGCCGGACCACATGCGTCGAGTCGCGGAGCCACAACTTCTTTTAAACTATCAACAATATCCAGTAGATCTTTGTTTTCAAAAGGAATATTAAAATCTAAATCGTCGATTACTTGTTCAATCATCCACGCAGCGTACAGTTCCAGACGCTCGCGGGTATCACCCGCCGTTCGCCATGGATCTGCGCTGATGGCGAGAAGCGCTGGCGGCCTGGCTGCCAGCCAGGGCTCGGCAAGCTCACAGTCCAGCGGGTCGAAACCCAGCTCAAAGGCTTTACTCAAGGCCCGCAACAGACTCGACTGCGCGCCACGGCCATCGCCTCGGGGAATACGCAACAACGCCAGCAAAGTATCGATGCGCAGGCGGCCGGTGGGTGACTCACCGAAGATATGCAGACCGTCGCGAATCTGGGATTCCTTCAGATCACACAGATAGGTGTCCAGCCGTGGCAGCCAGATCGCGGCGTCTTCATCCTGTAACGAATTACCCAGCGCCAATTCCCGATCAATATGGGTTTCGCGGACCAGCTTGAGGATGTCGCGTTGCAGTTCCAGAGCACGACGAGGATCAAGCAACTGTGCTTCGTAATACTCGTCCGCGAGCAGCTCAAGATTGCGCAACGGCCCGTAGGTTTCGGCTCGGGTCAGCGGCGGCATCAGGTGATCGATAATCACCGCCTGCGTGCGGCGTTTTGCCTGAGCGCCCTCGCCCGGATCGTTGACGATGAACGGGTAAATGTTTGGCATCGCGCCGAGAATCGCATCCGGCCAGCAGGTTTCCGACAGCCCGACGCCCTTGCCCGGCAGCCATTCAAGATTGCCGTGCTTGCCCACATGCACCACCGCATGTGCGCCGTAGGCTTTACGTAACCAGAAATAGAACGCCAGATAACCATGGGGCGGGACCAGATCAGGGTCGTGATAGACCGCACTGGCGTCCACCTGATAACCCCGCGCGGGCTGAATACCAACAAAGGTCAGGCCAAATCTGATCCCGGCAATCATCATCCGCCCACTGCGGAACATCGGGTCTTTATCCGGCGCGCCCCAGCGGGCAATCACCGCTTCACGGTTGGCCAGAGGCAATTGCTCAAACGCTGCGGTGTACTCATCGAGCGCCATGCTTTGGTGACAGGGACGCAGATCAATGCTGTCCAGATCATTGGTAACGCCGCCGAGCAGTTGGTGAATCAAATCAGTGCCGGTTTCCGGTAACCCGGCAACCGGATAGCCCTCGCCCTGCATGGCACGCAGGATATTAAGTGCGGCCGCTGGCGTATCGAGGCCGACACCATTGCCGATTCGCCCGTCGCGGGTGGGGTAATTGGCCAGAATCAGTGCAACGCGCTTGTCGGCGTTCGGCAAACGCCCAAGCAATACCCAGCGACGCGCCAGCTCAGCAACAAAGTCCATGCGCTCCGGCTGCGGGCGATAGCAGACCACATCCGACTGACTACGCTCGCTGCGCCAGGCCAGATCCTTGAAGCTGATCGGCCGACTGATAATCCGCCCGTCCAGCTCTGGCAAAGCAATGTGCATGGCCAGATCGCGAGCACCCAGGCCTTGCTCGCTTGCGCGCCAGCCGGGTTCGTTATCCTGGGCACAAATCGCCTGAATCACTGGCACATTGCGCCTGAATGGTCGCAGGTGCGGGGTTTCCGGGCTGGACTGAGCAAAACCTGTGGTATTCAGGATCAGCTCAGCGCCCACATCGTCCAGCCAATCCTCGACCACCGTCATGCAACCCGCCTCTTTGAGGCTGGCCACGGCGATAGGCAACGGGTTCAAGCCTTGCGCCTGCAAACGAGCGCAGAACACGTCGATGAACGCGGTATTGGCGGCCTGCAAGTGCGAGCGGTAGAACAGCAGCGCGACGACGGGCTGATCCGCCACCCAGTCAGCGAACCATATTTCAGGATCGGTGCTGACGCCTTGGGGATGATAAACCGCAGTACGCGGCAAGGCTTTTGGCTCGGACCACGGATAATCCCGATCCAGCATACGAGTAGCAAGACAACGGTAGAAATCCAATGCGTTGTGCATGCCACCCTGACGCAGAAATTGCCATAGCCGGTGGCAATCCTCGGCGGGCGCAGTGCTGCGTTCAGTCAGTTCGGGATCATGACGATCACAGCCCGGCACCATGATCACTTGCACGCCCCGTGCTGCCAGTTCCATAAGACGCTCGACGCCGTAGCGCCAGTAGCCGATCCCGCCGTGCAGGGAAATCACAATCACTTTGGCGTGGCGCAGCACCTCATCGACATAGAGATCGACCGAAGCGTGGTTTTGAACCTGCATCGGGTTAGCCAGACGCAAGCTCGGGTAATCGTCCGGCAGTTGCTGAGCCGCTTCGGCGAGCAGTGCCAAGCTTGAATCACCGCTGCAGAGAATCACCAGCTCGGCGGGGGTTTGCCCCAAGTCGGCAATACTGTCGTCCGGTACAAAACCACCGGGCTGGGTTCTCAGCAGATGCATGAATCAACCCGCTAGCGCAGCGCGCAGCTGGGATTCAAGCGCAGCAGCGTCGAGTTTCTGGCCAATCAATACCAAATGAGTGGCGCGCTCTTCGTCAGCCCCCCAGGCGCGGTCGAAGTGCTTGTCGAAACGCGTACCCACGCCCTGAATCAGCAAGCGCATCGGCTTGCCCGGTATGGCGGCGAAACCCTTGACCCGCAGAATGCCGTGCTGCACGACCAGTTGGGTCAGTGCATCGAGCAACAGACTGTCGTCAGCTTCGGGCAGTTTGATTGAAATGGAATCGAACGCGTCGTGATCGTGATCATCGTGGTCATCGCCTTCGTGATGATCATGATGGGTCTTGCGTCCATCGATATGCTGCTCGGATTCAGCACCCAGGCCCAGCAAGACATTGATAGGCAGACGACCGCTGCTGGCTTCGATGACCTTGACCGCTGGCGGCAGCTCTTCGGAGACTTCGGCACGCACGGCGGCCAGACCGGCAGCGTCGATCATGTCGGACTTGTTGAGGATTACCAGATCAGCGCTGGCCAGTTGATCAGCAAACAACTCATGCAGTGGCGATTCATGATCCAGGTTCGGATCCAGCTTGCGCTGTGCGTCGACCTGATCAGGGAAAGCAGCAAACGTACCTGCGAGAACTGCGGGGCTGTCGACGACAGTGATGACCGCATCAACGGTGCAGGCATTACGAATTTCTGGCCACTGGAAGGCTTGTACCAGTGGTTTTGGCAGCGCCAGGCCGGAGGTTTCGATGAGGATGTGGTCCAGATCGCCACGCCGTGCCACCAGTTCACGCATGACCGGGAAGAACTCTTCCTGAACGGTGCAGCACAGGCAGCCGTTGGCCAGTTCGTAAACACGGCCAACCGCCTCTTCTTCGGTGCAACCGATGGTGCATTGCTTGAGGATTTCGCCGTCAATGCCCAGCTCGCCGAACTCATTGACGATCACGGCGATGCGCCGACCTTCCGCGTTATCCAGCATGTGGCGCAGCAAGGTGGTTTTGCCCGAACCGAGGAAGCCGGTAACGATAGTGACGGGAAGTTTGGCCAGTGTTTTCATCGGATGCCCTTTGGCAATACGGCGGGCAAGCAGGACGAAAACCCTGTGTGGCCACAAATGTGTAGCCACAGAGATACGATTCGCCACCGGATCACCCCGCCCGGTTGTAGTGAGAATTCGTCGGGCACAAGGCCCGAATCGAGGCAGGTCTCCTGGCTTGCGGCGCACCCGGAGCATCTCCGGGGCAGTCATTGCGCCTTCCCGCACAGACAGAGGCTGCGCAGTGGCTTTGCAGAGACTGTGCGATAAATCAGCACCGCTTACAGTTGCGGGGGCAGCCGCGGCATCGACCGCGTTCCCGTCTTAGCTCCATGCCATTGGATCAGCTGGAGAACCTCGAACCTGCAAGGCTACGCAGTGACTGCGGGCAGGTCAATCGACTGATTGACGTTCCATGCAGGCGCATGCTCTCCTACACGCCTTGTTACGGGTGCCCCTCACGGGGTGAAACGGGAAACCGGTGCGTTCAGGCCTTTGGTCTGTGCAAGTCCGGCGCTGCCCCCGCAACGGTAAGTGAGCGAAGAATCAGATCCACTGTGCCGATCACGGCATGGGAAGGCGATTCTTGCAGGTTGAACGCCATCGAGCGCTCGGCCCCTCACAAGCCCGGAGACCGGCCCGACATGAAACAAATAACGAACCCGCGGTGGGCGGGCGCAGTTGCACTCCCCTGACTTTCGTCAGCGGGATATTGCTGCGCATGCCTGCTTGCCGACATCCAGAGGGAAGCGCCATGTCGATCAGTACAGCCAGCCATTCCGCCAGCACTGCAACCACCCGAAGCCAACGCCTGACCGCCGCCATCAGCGCAGCGATTCTTGGTGCCTGCCTGGTGTACTTCGCGGGCTTCTCCCACATCGAAGCGGTACACAATGCCGCTCACGATACCCGGCACAGCGCCGCCTTTCCTTGCCATTGAGACCTGACGCCATGTTCAAGCGAATCGCTCAAACGGCCGGGTTTACTGGCCTGCTTGCCGCCCTGCTGTTGACCCTGCTGCAAAGTTTCTGGATTACGCCGTTGATCCTGCAGGCTGAAACCTATGAAAACGCACCTGCCGAACAGGTCCATCATCACGCTCACGACGAGGCCGCACCGGCGGGTCACGTGCATGACGACGAAGCCTGGTCGCCGGAAGACGGCTGGCAGCGCATCGTCTCGACCACGGGTGGCAATCTGGTGGTCGCGGTCGGCTTCGCACTGATGCTGGCGGCGCTGTACACCTTGCGAGCGCCGGGCAAAACCTCCCAAGGCCTGTTCTGGGGGCTGGCCGGTTTTGCCGTGTTTACCCTGGCGCCAACGCTGGGCCTGCCACCTGAGCTGCCGGGCACCGCTGCTGCGGACCTCAATCAGCGACAAATCTGGTGGATCGGCACGGCAGCCTCGACGGCTGTTGCTCTCGCGCTGATCGTCTTTGCCCAGAACTGGCTGTTGAAAGCCTTGGGCGTGGCGATTCTGGTAGTGCCTCACCTCATTGGCGCTCCGCAGCCTGAAACCCATGAAAGCCTGGCACCAGAAGCGCTGGAGTCGCAATTCGTGATGGCTTCGCTGCTGACCAACGCGGTGTTCTGGATCGCCATGGGGCTGATCAGCACGTGGCTGTTCCGTCGCAACAATCCTGATCTCGACCCAGCCTGATCTTGAGCAAATTTGACATAAGCTGGCTCGCAGCAAACATTGGATCTGTAGGAGCTCACGAGCACCGCGAGGCAGCGATGGCGTCCCGCCGGATACACCCTCGTCGCTGCCTCGCAGCGCTCGTGAGCTCCTACAGAAAAACATTTCAATTCAGTGAGTTATATGTTGTTTGATAACAAGCGGCCGATCCTGGTGGCAGGCTTGGGTTGCCAACGTGGTTGCTCCGCAGCGGCGCTGCTGGAGCTTATTGAGCGCAGCCTTGAAAGTCATGATCTGCGCCGTGAAGACATCAGCGCCCTCGCCTCTATCGACCTGAAAAGCCAGGAGCCAGGCCTGCTGGAATTAGCGACTGAGCTTGATTTGCCGTTGAGTTTCTTCAGCCCGGAACAATTGACCGCCTACGAGTCGCAGCTCAGTCATCGCTCAGAGATCGCCTTTGAACACACCGGTTGCTATGGCATCGCAGAAAGCGCCGCGCTGGCTTCGGCAAGCCAGTCAGGCGCTGCCGAGCTGCTGATAACTCGCAAGAAATCCTTGCACGCCACTTTTGCTTTGGCCATTGCTCGGCCAATTAGCTGATAATCGCTATTTTTGTCCCTTCACATCTGGAGTCTTCATGACGGTCTTTTTCATCGGCGCAGGCCCCGGCGATCCTGAGCTGATCACAGTCAAAGGCCAGCGGCTGATCCGCAGTTGCCCGGTGATCATCTATGCAGGCTCGCTAGTGCCTGCCGCCGTTCTGGAAGGTCACCAGGCGGTTCAGGTGAGCAACAGTGCCGAGTTGCACCTGGAACAGATCATCGCCTTGATGAAATCCGCTCATGAACAAGGTCAGGATGTGGCCCGTGTGCACTCCGGAGACCCAAGCCTGTATGGCGCGATTGGCGAGCAAATTCGCCACTTGCGTGAATTGAATATTCCGTTCGAGATCATCCCGGGCGTTACGGCGACTGCAGCCTGTGCTGCGTTGCTGGAGACTGAACTGACCCTGCCGGATATTTCTCAGACGGTCGTTCTGACCCGTTACGCGGACAAGACGTCGATGCCCGAAGGCGAAGCGCTGGCCGATCTTGCCCGTCACAAGGCAACCATGGCGATTCATCTTGGGGTCAATAACCTATCAAAGATCGTCGCCGAACTGACACCCCACTACGGAGCAGATTGCCCGATCGCCGTGGTGCATCGCGCCAGTTGGCCGGATCAGGATTGGGTCGTCGGCACTCTGGCGGATATCGAAGCCAGGGTTGAAGAGAAAGGTTTTCGCCGCACGGCGCTGATTCTGGTGGGGCGTGTGCTGTCCAGCGATGCATTCAGCGAGTCATCGCTGTACCGCGCCGGGCATGCGCATTTGTTCAGGAAGTATGAGGGCACGCGTTAAGCACAATTTACTGTGGGAGCCGGGCTCGCCCGCGATGAGGGTGACGCGATCTAAAAGTTAACCAACCTCATCGCGGGCAAGCCCAGCTCCCACAAAGGATTAGCATTGCAACTTATAACCGCGGCATGCTCAGGTATCCCGATCACACAAAAAACCCCGAACACGTCGGGGCTTTTGATACTGCGCAGCAAACAGCTTAGTAGTAAGCGTTTTCTTTCTGCGTGTGGTCAGTCACGTCACGCACGCCGTGCAGTTCTGGAATGCGCTCAAGCAAGGTGCGCTCGATGCCTTCCTTCAGCGTCACGTCAGCCTGACCGCAACCCTGACAACCGCCGCCAAATTGCAGAACAGCGATGTGCTGTTCCTGCTCTTCAACCACGTCAATCAACGTGACCTGACCGCCGTGGCTGGCCAGCCCTGGGTTGATCTCGGTTTGCAGGTAATAGTTGATGCGCTCGTTGATCGGGCTATCAGCATTGACCATTGGCACTTTAGCGTTGGGTGCCTTGATCGTCAGCTGGCCGCCCATGCGGTCGGTGGCGTAATCAACAACGGCATCATCCAGAAAGTTTTCGCTGAAGCCGTCAATCCAGGCCGTGAAGCTCTTCAGGCCAATGGCCTTGTCTTCCGGTTTTTCTTCGCCCGGCTTGCAGTAGGCAATGCAGGTTTCAGCGTACTGGGTGCCAGGTTGGGTAATAAACACGCGGATGCCGATGCCCGGGGTGTTCTGCTTTTCCAGCAGATCGGCCAGGTAATCGTGGGCAGCATCGGTAATTGTAATAGCGGTCATGAAAATTCCTCGCAGACGTGCGGGCAGTTTACGCCAATCCCCAGCTTCGTACAAAGTCCTAGTGTTTTTGTCAGGAAAGCGCTTGAGAAGCATTTCTGGCGCGTCTTTCGTCCAGCCAGCCCTTCATGCGCCGGTACAGGCCCTTCTCCAGCCATTCATAACTGATCCATGCACCCAGCGCGATGACCGGTACGCAGATAGCGAAAACCAGATAGGGATTGAGGTCGTAGTGTTGCGAGGCGAGCCAGCCGCCGTACAGCACCAGAACATGGAGCAGATAGACCGAGTAGGAACAGTCACCCAGCACCTTGAGAATCTTGTTACCCCTGAATACCGGTTCCATGGCGATGCACGACAGCACAATCAATGCACTTGGCAGGCCCCAGTTAAGCAACCGCTGCTGATCAGCACCCAAGTGATAAATGACCACCAGTCCTGTGGCGATACCCAGCAACGGTAGCCAGAACCCTTCTTTGATCCAGCCCTTGCGATAAATGATGCCGATGCCAATGCCCAGCAAGAACTCATAAATGATGTCGTTGCCGTAGAAACGGCTGATCAGACCGGAACGCGCCAGCACCTCACACACCGCAAACAGCGCTGCAGCCACAATCAAGGGTCGATGACGCTGCTTGAACAGGAAAACCGTGGAGAACAATAGATAGAAGAACATCTCGTAATTAAGCGTCCAGCCTACGTTCAGCGTGGGGTACAGGCCGTAACCACCGGGATTCTCGGCCGGAATGAAAAACAGCGACAGCATGAACGTCTGCCAGTTGATCACCTGGTGTGGCAGCAGCGGCGCTGCAAACACCAGTAGCAAGCCCATGGCTGCAGTGTAGAACCAGTACGCAGGAACAATCCGGATAATGCGATTGAGCATAAAGCGGCTGGCAGGCATTTCACTGTTCTGAGTAGAAAGGAAGATCACCAGGCCACTGATGACGAAAAAGATATCAACCCCCACTGCCCCCTTCGTCACGAAGAAGTCGCCAACCGGGCCGCTGGCGTGGAAATTGAAAAAAATCTGCATGAAGTGATGACACACAACGACCCACGCGGCGAGTGCCCGCAGGGCTTGAACCGAAATCAACATCACAAACCTCATTGCCTCTTTAAACAACAATCCAGGGCTGCAAAAAACATCAGCATGCACAAGGACACTCACGGGGTCGGACCGTGATAGTTCCTAAAAGGTCATGAAAAAATGAGATTTCCGGTCAGCGGTAGATGGCTGCGGGCCATGTGGAGCGTGGGTCAGACAGGGAAAAAGAGGCGCGCTTATCGTCGGAATGCCGCCCAAACCAGGCCTCGCTCCTACATGAGAAATGCGATCTCATTTAGGAGCGAGGCTTGCCCAATAAGGACGGCGCAAATCTAGAGATTTTCGTACCGATTCATATCCATCACCCCCGCCTCGACAGGATCGGTTTCCTGAATATAGCGAGTCAGGTCATGAAAGTACGACCAGAACTGCGGACTGCTACGGCGTACGCCCCAACGTTCAACAATCTTCTCAAACTCCTGCTGATGCCGGGCTTGCTGCATGAGCTGAACAAACTCAGGCACCTGACTGGCAGGCACGTTGAACATGAAATTGGGGTAGCTCGCCAACATCCCCGGATAAATCGTCAACGTGTCCAGGCCTGGCTGGTAACGATAAGACTCACCCAGCAAGAACGCGACGTTGGTATGGGACCGGTTGCGCAGCATGCTGTACATCGTTCGTTTGCCAGTGCCATCTTCAATACGCAGCATCGTTGCTTCAGGCAAAAAATCAATAACCTTCAACCCTGCCGCCGGGCGTCCAGTGAGATGGCTCAGCGACTGCTCGACCTGAGCGAAAGTGTCACTGATACCCGCCCGCGAACAGTAAGCGCCTGAACAGCGATTGATTGGGTCCGGCGCAGCATTCAACGTACCTGCACGCTCTACCAGCTTCAGGGCGAAATCGCGTTTCGGATCCTTCTCGTCCAGTTTCATGCCGCTTGGCGTGTCATTGTCGATGCTCTGATAGTCCAGCCACATCTTCACTTTGCCGCCGTTGCGATACCAGTCACTCAAGATATCGTCACGTTTGTTGGCCGGCATCAGACGCAAGAAGTTAACCTCGGCGCCATTGCGGATCAGGTCGAAATAAAGCCGCGTCTGAACCTGATGCGACACGTTGCCGTAAACATCGAAGTTCACCGCCAACTGATAATACGTGCGCTCCAGCAGCGGGAAATCGAACAGCCATAATGTCTGCGGTACTTCACCGATCAGGCCTTTATTGACCGACGCACTGTCAAAGTGGCGGAAGACGGTCAACAAGGCGTTATCGTTGCCAGCCCATAATGTCGCCCAGCCAGGGGGCGGCATGTCGGCGTAGCTGTCGCGGCGCAGGTCTTCATATTCGTTGCGCTTGTCTCTGTAGCTGTGCCACAAGCTCAGCACACTGCCTACATCGTCGTTTTGCCCCGGCATGGCCAGCAAGGGTGTCGCCAGACCGCGATACCGGGCATCGAAGATATAGCGGTCGTGGGCTGGCTCCTGGAACATCACCCAGAACTGATCGCGAATCACGTCAGTAGCGATCTGCCCGCGACACACAGGCCCGCGAATAAACGTGCGAACGAAGTATTCCGCGTTATCCAGCATGAATTGATAACGCGCGACCGCAGGAATCGCCTCGAAGGTTTCGAACGGATTGGCACGACGCCCCGGGCCGTACCCTGGCAACGAATCCACGTGCCAATCGTTGCCGTAGAACAGTTGCTTGACCCGGGCCATCTTCTGCGGGCCAAGCGGATAGGTGATGTGAGTCTTGTGAACGATCACCCCTTTGACTTGTTCAAGACGGTAATAGAAGTCGCTTCCCGGATCGTCGTTCGGCCTGCGGGTGGCTATCACATCGATCGGTTGACCGCTCGGCGTACGGGAACGCACCCACTGAAAGAAATGCCCCGGCTCACCGCCTGCAAAATAGATGTGCGCGAGGAACAGATGCTCGTACAACCAGCGGCCCACCAGCGCCTGAGTCGAACCTGGCTGATTGAGCAAAGCTTCCCACTCGGCAATCTGCGACAGTTCACTGATTGAGGGGCTTTGCGCCTTGTCATCCACCGGAGCACCCGCAGCGAACCAGCGTTGCAGGGTCTCGTACTCGGCGTCGGTCAACCCGGCGACGGCCAGCGGCATACCTTCTTTGGGGTGCGCCTGGGCATACGCGTTGAACTCCCCCGGCTGGGCGCAGAGATTTTCACGATTCAGGCCCAGCACGATTTCAGGCGGGATCTTCGCATTCGGCTCGAGCGGCGCGTTACGTCCCAAGTCGAGCATTCTGCTCATTAATGCAGCCTGGCTTCCCTGAGCGTCGAGCACCGAGTAAAAACCCTTGCTCTCCCAGGCTTTCGGCCCATTGGCATCGATGAACAATCGGGTGGGCGCCTGAGCAACGCTGCGATCGCCTTCATACACCGGAATCTTGCTGGCGCCTCGAGCAACGCCCTCCCCGGCCCCCAGGTTCAACTGGCATGGCGCGTCGTTGCAGGCATGACAGGCCACGCACTTCTCGGTAAGGATTGGCTGAATATCCCGAACATAGGAAATGTTCGGCTGCACAGGCTGGTCGGCCGCTTGGGCCTGAGACGTGCCGATCAACAACACAACGATGCTTATCAAGAAGCGATACGGCATATCCAGCGTCCAAAAGGTCGAGAAAGGTAAAAAAACGCAGCAATTCTACAGAGGATATCGCACGCCAACATGAGCGATATTCATACCAAAGTGTTATCAACACCAAAACCGTTCGGGTTTGCTATCATTTCGACCTTTCTGTATCGATCTTTTCCAGGTAGCCCTATGTCTGATCGCACCGCCCGTCTTCATGCTCTCCAGCAAGCTCTTCAGCAGAGGATCCTGATCCTTGACGGTGGCATGGGCACCATGATCCAGAGCTATCGCCTTGAGGAAGAAGACTATCGCGGCAAGCGTTTTGCCGACTGGCCAAGCGACGTCAAGGGCAACAATGACCTGCTGGTGCTGACGCGCCCGGATGTGATCGGCGCTATCGAAAAGGCCTATCTGGACGCCGGTGCCGATATTCTCGAGACCAACACGTTCAACGCCACCCAGGTTTCCCAGGCCGACTACGGCATGGAAGAGATCGTTTACGAGCTGAACGTCGAAGGCGCACGACTGGCGCGTAAAGTCGCCGATGCCAAGACTCTGGAGACTCCGGACAAGCCGCGCTTCGTAGCGGGTGTCCTCGGCCCGACCAGCCGGACCTGTTCGCTGTCCCCGGACGTCAACAACCCAGGCTATCGCAACGTCACGTTCGATGAACTGGTGGAAAACTACACCGAGGCGACCCGCGGTCTGATCGAAGGCGGCGCGGACCTGATCCTGATCGAAACCATCTTCGACACCCTTAATGCCAAGGCCGCGATCTTTGCCGTGCAGGGCGTCTTCGAAGAAACCGGCTTCGAATTGCCGATCATGATTTCCGGGACCATCACCGATGCCTCCGGACGTACCCTGTCCGGGCAAACCACTGAAGCGTTCTGGAACTCGGTAGCCCACGCAAAACCGATCTCGGTGGGCTTGAACTGCGCGCTGGGCGCCAGCGATCTGCGCCCTTACCTGCAAGAGCTGTCGAACAAGGCCAGTACTTATGTATCCGCGCACCCTAACGCGGGCCTGCCCAATGAGTTTGGCGAATACGACGAACTGCCAAGCCAGACAGCAAAAATCATTGAAGAATTCGCCCAAAGCGGCTTCCTGAACATTGTCGGCGGCTGCTGCGGTACAACACCGGGGCACATCAAGGCTATCGCCGAAGCCGTCGCCGGTTATGCGCCGCGACAAATCCCGGACATCCCGAAAGCCTGTCGCCTGTCCGGTCTTGAGCCGTTCACCATCGATCGCAACTCGCTGTTCGTCAACGTCGGCGAGCGGACCAACATTACCGGTTCCGCCCGCTTTGCCCGCCTGATCCGTGAAGATAACTACACCGAAGCCCTGGAAGTCGCCTTGCAGCAGGTCGAAGCCGGTGCCCAGGTGATCGACATCAACATGGACGAAGGCATGCTGGATTCGAAGAAGGCCATGGTGACCTTCCTCAACCTGATCGCCGGTGAACCGGACATTTCCCGGGTGCCGATCATGATCGACTCCTCCAAGTGGGAAGTGATCGAAGCCGGCCTCAAGTGCATCCAGGGCAAAGGCATCGTCAACTCCATCAGCATGAAGGAAGGCGTCGAGCAGTTCATTCACCACGCCAGGCTGTGCAAGCGCTACGGTGCTGCGGTTGTGGTCATGGCGTTCGACGAAGCCGGTCAGGCCGATACCGAAGCGCGCAAGAAAGAAATCTGCAAACGCTCCTACGACATTCTGGTCAATGAAGTTGGCTTCCCGCCGGAAGACATCATCTTCGACCCGAACATCTTCGCCATTGCCACCGGCATTGAAGAGCACAACAACTACGCAGTCGATTTCATCAATGCCTGTGCCTACATCCGCGATGAACTGCCCTATGCACTGACATCAGGCGGCGTGTCCAACGTGTCGTTCTCGTTCCGGGGCAACAACCCGGTACGCGAAGCGATTCACTCGGTGTTTTTGCTGCATGCGATCCGCAACGGCTTGAGCATGGGTATCGTCAACGCCGGGCAACTGGAGATCTACGACCAGATCCCGGCCGAGTTGCGCGACTGTGTTGAAGACGTCGTACTCAATCGCACCGAAGATGGTACCGATGCTTTGCTGGCCATTGCCGACAAGTTCAAGGGCGATGGCAGCGTTAAAGAAGCGGAAACCGAAGAGTGGCGCGGCTGGCCGGTGAACAAGCGCCTGGAACACGCGCTGGTCAAAGGCATCACGACGCACATCGTTGAGGACACCGAGGAGTCCCGTCAGTCCTTCGCCCGCCCGATCGAGGTGATCGAAGGCCCGCTGATGTCCGGCATGAACATCGTCGGTGACTTGTTCGGTTCGGGGAAAATGTTCCTGCCGCAGGTGGTCAAGTCCGCCCGCGTAATGAAGCAAGCAGTTGCCCACCTGATTCCGTTCATCGAGCTGGAAAAAGGTGACAAGCCGGAAGCCAAGGGCAAGATCCTCATGGCTACGGTGAAGGGCGACGTGCACGACATCGGCAAGAACATCGTGGGCGTGGTGCTGGGCTGTAACGGCTACGACATCGTCGACCTGGGCGTGATGGTCCCAGCAGAGAAAATCCTGCAAGTTGCCAAAGAACAGAAGTGCGACATCATTGGCCTGTCGGGCCTGATTACTCCGTCGCTGGATGAAATGGTTCATGTTGCCCGGGAAATGCAGCGTCAGGACTTCCACCTGCCTCTGATGATCGGCGGCGCGACCACCTCCAAAGCGCATACGGCGGTGAAGATAGAGCCCAAGTACAGCAACGATGCCGTGGTCTACGTGACGGACGCCTCTCGTGCTGTCGGCGTGGCAACGCAACTGCTGTCCAAAGAGCTGAAACCGGCCTTTATCGAGAAAACCCGTCTCGAGTACGTCGAAGTTCGCGAGCGCACTTCGGCTCGCAGCGCCCGCACCGAGCGCCTGAGCTACGGCGCCGCAGTGGCCAAGAAGCCGCAGTTTGACTGGGCGGCTTACAATCCGGTGAAGCCGACGTTTACCGGTGCCAAGGTGCTGGAAAATATCGATCTGGACGTGCTGGCCGAATACATCGACTGGACGCCGTTCTTCATTTCCTGGGATCTGGCAGGCAAGTACCCACGCATCCTGACTGACGAAGTGGTCGGCGAAGCAGCCACGTCATTGTTCGCCGATGCCCAGCAAATGCTGCGCAAGCTGATCGACGAAAAACTCATCAGCGCCCGCGCCGTGTTTGGCTTCTGGCCGGCCAACCAAGTGAATGATGACGACCTGGAAGTCTACGGCGACGACGGCCAGCCATTGGCGAAACTGCATCACTTGCGTCAGCAGATCATCAAGACCGACGGCAAGCCGAACTTCTCGCTGGCTGACTTCGTTGCGCCGAAAGACAGCGGCATCACTGATTACGTGGGCGGCTTCATCACCACCGCGGGCATTGGCGCTGAAGAAGTGTCCAAGGCCTATCAGGATGCGGGCGATGACTACAACGCAATCATGGTCAAAGCCCTTGCCGATCGCCTCGCCGAAGCCTGCGCCGAGTGGCTGCACCAGCAAGTGCGTAAAGAACACTGGGGTTATGCCAAGGATGAGCAACTGGACAACGATGCGCTGATCAAAGAGCAATACGCAGGCATACGCCCTGCTCCCGGCTATCCAGCCTGCCCGGATCACACCGAGAAAGGCACCCTGTTCGAACTGCTGGACCCGATGCCGGACGGCAAGCCGGGCAAAAGCGGCGTGTTCCTCACCGAACACTACGCCATGTTCCCGGCAGCGGCGGTCAGCGGCTGGTACTTCGCCCACCCGCAGGCGCAGTACTTCGCAGTGGGCAAGGTCGACAAGGATCAGGTCGAAAGCTACACCGCGCGCAAAGGTCAGGACCTGAGCGTAACCGAGCGCTGGCTGGCGCCGAATCTGGGGTATGAGGAGTGAGCAGTAATCCTCAGGGATTGAACTGATAATGCAGTCCTGTGGGAGCTGGGCTTGCCCGCGATAAGCGATGTACACAACTTTCATGTCGCAATTCTTGTGTACATATCCGTAACCGCTGTCACGGCTGATATTGGTTGCGCCCTTACGGCGCCTCACTTTTGGGGCGCAAAAGTAAGCAAAACGCTCTTACCCCACCACTAGGTGCCTCGCTGTCGCTCGGCATACCCGGAATCCGACATTGCTGCGTGGGGCCGCCGCCACCGGCCATCCATGGCCTGAGGCGGCTAAACCGGCATCCCTGCCGGTTTGCCCCACACAGCAATATCGGATTCCGGCCGGCGTGGTTTAACGGGGCGCTTAAGATCAAAATCAAAAGCGCGGCGGCCTGACAGCCGACTTGGTTGTGTGAGCTTTCAGGCGTTCAGTAGGAGCTGCCGAAGGCTGCAACGCGGTGTGTCAGATGTCGAATGCGTTGGTTGTGGTGAGGTCTCGCGAACAAGTTCGCTCCTACCGTTCCGCGGTGAAACCGCTGCTTTTGATTTTGATCTCAGGCGCCCCGTTAAACCACGCAGGCCGGACGCAGATTCTGAAGCGTGGGTAACCCGGCAGGACGCCGGGTTAGCCGCATTGGGCCATGGATGGCCCGTTGCGGCAGCCCACGGTTCTGGATCTGCGGGCGGGCATCCCGAGCCTAGGCGAGGCACCCAGTGGTGGGGCATGTACGGATCAACCACATGGGTTACAAAAAAGTGCATTCACATAGGTGACACTTTGATTGAGACATAACCGTTTTTTGCATCTCTCGCATTCACATGGCCCAAGATCACCGGACCGAAGATTACATTCCATACCCCATCACCGATCATCTCCATTCCGATGGTCTGATGACAAAGTAAATTGCCCACATAAACCCGCATGCCTCCTCGATTGATGATTCCGCTACTGTCGGCCAGGTAACTCTCAATATGACTCGCATAGGTCATTTCCGGTAGCGTTTCTGGGTACATTCGAGTTGAAGGCGTATAGCAAGCAGCAGGCGTTTTCTGACCAAGCGCCTCGTGTCCACGCTCGTAATTGTAGTGCTGCAGGAAGCGATCAAAGTGGCGCTGCTGGGCCTCCCAGGCAATTGCCGATGGATGAGGTAACGTACTTTTCAGCGTCCGGTGCATACGCTCATGCCGCCCATTCTGGTCTGGGCGACCGGGCTCGATTCGCTCAGGAATGATCCCAAGTCTCATCCACCAGATCGACAGCTGTGACAGCCCTGCACGACTGGTGCTGGCAAACGGAATCCCATTGTCAGTACGAATACGCTCTGGCAGGCCGTATTCGCGAAAAACCCTTTCGAAGGTTTGCTGTGTTTCCTTGAGATTGGTGCTGCTCATGCTCTGGCAAGCCAGCAAAAACCGGCTGGCATGATCCATGATCGTCAGCGGATAACACCAAATCCCTGCTCCGGTCAGGTATTGGCCCTTGTAGTCAGCACTGAATAACTGGTTGGGATTTTCTGCCTTACGTAAAGGCTTGGGATACACAGCCACCCGTCGGCGCAATGGCTTGGGGGTAATCAAATCAGCTGCTTTGAGAATGTTGTAAATGGTCGTTTTAGAGGGCGGATCCTGGTCTGGGAAACGCTGCATGAGGCTGTTCTGAATCTTCTTCGGGCCGGGGATCGTCTCGCCAATTAAGCGAAACTCAACGATTGCCTGCTTCACCACCAAGGGCACCACGTAGGTTTGGTTGTGGCGGCAGCGGCTATGTTCATCAAGCCCGCTCGGACCCTCTGCCTCGTAACGCCTGATCCACTTATACCCAGTCTTTCGGCTGACCTCATAGTCCCGGCACAGTTGGCTAAGGCTGTGCTTCTGGGACAGGTAGTCGGCGATAAACATCACTTTAAGGTCCATAGGTTTCAGCTCTTTCCAGGGCATGGTCAGATCCTCGCGAAATCGACCCTGCCAGTTAAAAACTGTTACCTATGTGCGTGAACTGATTTTTAACCCATGTGGGTGAGTCATACCGGCATGAGCCTTTTGCTTACTTTTGGGCTCCTTTCAAAAGTGAGGCGCTGTAAAAGCGCAACCAATATCAGCAGTGACAGCGGTAACGGATATGTACACAAGAATTGCGGCATGAAAGTTGTTTACATACCTATGCTTATCGCGGGGGAAGCACCGCTCCCACAGTTAGACCGCGTTCTAACTCATAGACAGCTCAGCCCCGCAACATGTCTTTCGGTACGTACTTGCCGATCTCGAACTTGCCAATCGCCGCCCGGTGTACTTCATCCGGGCCGTCGGCCAGGCGTAGTGTGCGCTGCATGGCGTACATGTACGCCAGCGGGAAATCGTTGGACACCCCTGCACCACCGTGAATCTGAATCGCGCGATCAATGACCTTCAATGCCACGTTAGGCGCGACGACTTTGATCTGGGCGATTTCGCTTTTTGCGACCTTGTTACCCACCGTGTCCATCATGTAGGCCGCCTTCAATGTGAGCAGGCGTGCCATGTCGATCTCCATCCGGGAATCGGCAATCTTGTCGACGTTCCCCCCCAACCGTGCCAGCGGTCGCCCGAATGCCTCGCGGCTGATCGCACGTTTGCACATCAATTCCAGCGCTCGCTCAGCCATTCCGATCGAACGCATGCAATGGTGAATGCGTCCCGGCCCTAGCCGCCCTTGGGCGATTTCAAAGCCACGCCCTTCCCCGAGCAGCACGTTCTCATAAGGCACCCGCACATTTTCGAAGACAACTTCGGCGTGCCCATGAGGCGCATCGTCATAGCCGAACACCGGCAACGGACGAACAATTTTCAGCCCGGGTGTGTCTGTCGGTACGAGAATCATCGAATGCTGTTCATGACGCGGCCCATCGGGATTGCTCAGGCCCATGAAGATCAGAATCTTGCAGCGCGGATCGCAGGCACCCGACGTCCACCATTTGCGCCCGTTGATGACCCATTCATCACCCTGACGCTCGGCCCGAGCAGCCATATTGGTGGCATCCGACGAGGCAACATCAGGTTCGGTCATCGCAAAGGCTGAGCGGATCTCCCCACGCAGCAATGGCTCAAGCCACTGTTTTTTCTGTTCCTCACTGGCATAGCGGACCAGGACTTCCATGTTGCCGGTGTCAGGTGCCGAGCAATTGAATGGCTCGGGCCCCAGTAACGAGCGGCCCATGATTTCCGCCAGCGGCGCGTATTCCAGGTTGCTCAGGCCAGCACCCAGATCGGACTCCGGCAGAAACAGGTTCCACAAGCCTTCGGCTTTGGCCCTGGCTTTGAGCTCTTCCATAATCGCGGTGGGCTGCCAGCGATCCCCCTCGGCCACTTGCCGCTCGAACACCGGTTCAGCAGGATAAACGTAGCTATCCATGAACGCCGTGACGCGCTCGCGCAATTCCTGAACCTTTGGGGAGTAAGCAAAATCCATGAGCAGCTACCTTCTGAATGAGGTTTGTAAGGTCATGTGACGATGCTAGGCCTACCCCCAACATTTATCTAACCTATTCTCAGCGTGTATAAACATTCATAACCGATATATGATCGGGCTACGCTCCGCCACGGAAGCGACAAAACAAGAACAGTACAAGAGGCGCACGGAATGAACCTGAGCAAGGTCGATCTCAACCTTTTCATTGTCTTCGACGCGATCTACACCGAAGCCAATCTGACTCGCGCCGGACAAATCGTCGGTATCACCCAGCCTGCGGTCTCCAACGCACTGGCCCGACTGCGGGAAACCTTCAACGATCCTCTGTTCGTGCGCACCGCCCAAGGCATGGTGCCCACGCCGATGGCCCAGAACATCATCGGACCGGTGCGAAATGCGCTGTCTCTATTAAGGGTCTCGGTACAGGAAAGCCGGATTTTCACGCCTTTACAGGCGGTGAAAAATTACCGGATCAGCATGACTGACCTCACCGAAGCGGTGATCCTGCCCGCGCTGTTTCAGCGCCTGCGTCGCCAGGCGCCCCAGGTCACCATTGAGAGTTTTCTGTCGAAACGTCGCGAGATGACCAAGGAGCTGGCGGCCGGGCGTCTGGATTTTGCCGTGGATGCCCCGCTCAATACCGACCCGCAGGTACGCCACGTCAAGCTGATGGCGGACAAATACGTCTGCGCCATGCGCAAGGGTCATCCGCTGGCAACCAAAGACGCTTTCAAGCTGGATGATTACCTGTCGCTGTCGCACATTCATATTTCCAGTCGTCGAAGTGGACTGGGTTATGTGGATCTGGCGCTAGGCAAAATGGGAATCCAGCGCAAGGTTGCCCTGCGCTCGCAGCATTACCTGATGGCCTCCCAGGTACTGCAACAGACTGATATGGTCATGACCGTCCCGGAGCGGTTCGCCAAACGTCACGACCTGCGCTACTTCCAGCTGCCGGTAAACGACGTTCCCCCCGTGGAAACGCATCTGTACTGGCATGAAAGCACCGATCAGGATCCGGCCAATCGCTGGATGCGAGAGCAGATTATCGAGCTGTGCCAGCAGGTCACTGCGCATGAACAAAAGCTCGAAATCGCTTGAAGATCAAAGGCATTCACCGGCCGCGTTTATCAGCAACGCACATCTGAATTGGAACGCATTTTCTGTAGGAGCTGCCGAAGGCTGCGAAGCGTTCATCCTCACATACCGCTATCGCAGCCTTTGGCAACACCTACGCGGTCATTGTTCGCCGTAAGACAGCCCAGGCTCTCCTAACGAATTTCATTGACGTACATGAAATGCTCGGTGCTCGCGCGCTGGTGGGTCATCATCACCGGCGTGGCAGCCTGATCGAATGACACCGCATCAATGATCATCACCGCATGCGGCGCTGTCAGCTCCAGCAATCGGCAATCCTCGTCATTCGCCAGACCCGCCGTCAGCTGTTCCCGCACTGCGGCGACACGCAGACCGTATTGCTCCAACAGGTAGCGGTAGAGCAGTTCCGGCAGCTCTTCCGGTCCGGGGAAATCCGGCACTTTGCTTGCCACGATCGTGAATTGCTCGTGCATCGCGGGCACGCCATCGATGCTGCGCAAACGATGCAAGCGATAGACCGGGCTGCCCTCTTCGATCAACAGCTTCTCGGCATCCTTCGCATTCGCCTCCCCCAGCTGGTAATCCAGCAGCACTGTGCGCGACTTCAGCAGCGATCCTTCCTTGTTATGCAAACGGAAGTACTGGAAGAAATAACGCAGGTTGTGCAACGGCGCCCAGCCAGTCACCACGGTGCCGGTCTTGCGCCGACGCATCAGCATGCCCTCTGACACCAGCTCGGCCAACGCGCGGCGGATTGTGCCGACCGAAACACCAAAGTCAGCTGCCAATGCATTCTCGCTGGGTATCACGGTGCCGCTGCTCCACTCGCCGAGGAGGATCGCTTCAGAGATGTGCCGTTTGACCACCTCATATAAAGGCGCGCTGTCATTCTCGCTCAGCCGCGAGAAATTCCCTGCTGCGGGCGGCGAATTGCTATCTGTCATCCTTTTTCCTTGACGGGCCGTGCGTGGATACTTAACTATAAACTATATAGAAATACATCGAGAGCAAAAAATGACGACGAAGGCGGCGTTGAATCAGGCACTCAAGTCGATCGAGGCGGATCATGATTCGCTAGTTGATGATCTGCAACGAATGATCGCCGTGGACACCTGTTTTCCTCCGGGGGCAGGCTACGGTGCGTTTGCCGACCTCATGGATGAATTGGTTACTCCATTGGGCCTGAACACTCAACGGGTCACCGTGCCTGAGGCGCTTTGGCAAACCCGCAGCGGTGAGGCGCATGGCGACCGCGTCAATCTCATCGCCCGCCAGCCTGGCGATCTGGAAGTCTGCAGCCTGTACTTCCACGTCGACACTGTTCCGCCGGGTGACGGCTGGACACAGCCACCGCTGCAACTGACCGAAGTCGAAGGCAAGCTGGTCGGACGCGGTACCGCCGACATGAAAGGCAGCATCGCCTCCACCCTGGCCGCACTGCGCGCAGTACAACGCTTCAACCTGCCGTTGCGCTATTGCCCGGCGCTGCTGCTGTGCACTGACGAAGAAGGCGGACTTTACCCCGGCATACGGTATCTGGCTGAACAGCAATTGGTAGAAGGTCATATCCTCAGCTTCAACGGCGGCGCGGCACCACGGGTATGGGCCGGCTGCTTTGGCAGTATCGACCTGAAAATTACGGTCAAAGGGCGATCGTCGCATTCGGGTGAGCCGGTCAATGCGATCAACGCCATTGAACAGAGCCTGCCGCTGCTTAACGCACTGCACAGCCTCAAGCACGAAGTACAACTGCGCGCCTGGCCAATGCCCGCACCGCCGCACTACAACGGGGCCCCGCTGATTTCCCGCATGACCCTGGCCGCCGCCCACGGTGGCAGCAAAGGCTCAACCGTCCCGGCACAGTTCGAGATCCTGATCAATCGTCGCTACGCGCCGCAAGAGCCATTCGAACAGGTCATGGCTGAGCTGCAAAATTGCATCCATCGCGCGATGGCGGATACCCAAGCGTTGTCCGTCGAACACGAAGTGATCGGCCATCTCGCGCCAGTGGCCGATCCCACCGGTCCGCACTGGCCACGCTGGCAGGCGGCGCTGGGAGTCGGCTTTGGCTTCACCCCGGAACAATTTCAATGTTATGGCTCATCGAGCAGCTCGGACATGGGCTGGGTGCAGCAAGCTGGCATACAGGAAATTCTCCTCGGCGGGCTGATTCGTCCGGAAAGCCGAATCCATGCCGCCGACGAATACACCACGCGCAGCGACCTGGTCGCCCTGGCGCAATCTATCCTCGCTTACCTGGCAGCCGACTTCACCCCGTCCTGCCCGGCTGAACACTCGGATTCTTAAGGACCGTAAGCCCGAAGACTGGCATCAAGACTGGTTATCGGCGTTGTTTTACCTGGCTGCCCTACGCCCACTCATCGCTAAGTGAAGTATTGCCATGAATACAGTTTTCAGGCTCAACCGCCGTCGTTTCCTGACCACCTCCGCCATCGTCACCGGTGCCGCCATGCTGCCGTTTTCCGGCACACTCTGGGCTGCTGCGGCAGCGCGCAAGGGTGGCACGTTGCGCATCAGCGTCGACCAGGCGGTCGGCATGCTCAACCCGCTACTGGCGCGGATCAACCCCGAGTATCTACTCAGCGAGCTGCTTTATAACGGTCTGACCCGCCTGAGCCCGGACATGCAGGCTGAACCCGATCTGGCAGAATCCTGGACCCAAAGCGACGACCTCACCGAGTGGACCTTTACCTTGCGCAGCAATGTGCTATTCCACGACGGTAGCGCTTGCACCGCCAAGGATGTCGCCGCCAGCCTGCAAGCGATCCTCGATCCTAAAACAGCTTCGCCCGGCCTGCGTAACATCGGTCCGATTCAAAAAGTCGAAGCACTCGATGACCTGCGGGTCAAGCTCACCACCAACGCGCCTTACGCCGACTTGCCGGTAAGCCTGGCTTACCCGGACGCCAAGATCGTCCCGGCAGCCATCGTTCAGGGCGATCTGGCGCGTCTGTCCCGCGAAGCAATCGGCACAGGCCCGTTCAAACTGGTGTCGTTCGAGCCGGAGCGCATGGTGGTGGTTGCCCGGAACGAGCACTTCTATGACCCGCAGCGTCCGCACCTGGACCGCGTAGAAATCCGTGTTTATCCCGATCCATCCTCGGAAGGCTCGGCATTGATCTCTGGCGATATCGACCTGATGCTTTCTGCGCAAGCCACCGAGTTCAACCGTCTCAGTGAAGCGAACGGCGTCGAAGGCCTGCGCGTCGCCTCTGGTCAGTTCCTGAATATCAACATGGCGTGCGATCAGCCGCCCTTTAATGACGTGCGCGTGCGTCAGGCGCTTTCTCTGTGCGTCGACCGCGCAGCGCTCGTGGACTTTGTGGCTGAAGGCTTCGGCACACCCGGTAACGACACCCCGCTCAATGCCGCTTACCGCTACCACGCGGATATCCCACTGCGCGAAGCGAATATTGAAAAAGCGAAAAAACTGCTGGCCGATGCCGGTTACCCCAACGGTCTGGACATCACCCTTGTGGCCTCGGACAAACCCTCCACGCGCACCCAACTGGGGATTACCGTGCGCGAAATGGCCAGGCCAGCGGGCTTCAATATCAACGTCGCAACCATGGCCAACAGTACTTATCTGGATCAGGTCTGGAAGAAAGGCAACTTCTACGTCGGCTTCTACAACATGCAGCCTTCAGCCGATGCGTTGTTCTCGCTGTTGTACACGTCAGACGCGGCCTGGAACGAAACTCGCTGGAACAACGCCGAATTCGACGCTGCAGTGGCGGCTGCCCGCGGTACTGACGACCCGGTCAAACGCGCAGCGCTGTATGCCACCGCGCAGAAGCTGATGCACGAGCAGGTGCCGTCGCTGATTCCGACGTTCTTCGATGTATTGGCAGCTCAACGCAAGTACGTTCAAGGCTATCAACTGCACCCGCGCGGCGCGGTATTCCGTCTCGATCAGGCCTGGCTGGACGATAGCGCTCCCAAGCGTGGATGAACCGAGGATAAACCCGTGACTGCTGCTTATCTGACCAAGCGTTTGCTGTTGGTCGTGTACACCTTGCTGATCGTTTCACTGCTGGTCTTTGCCATCACGCAGATACTCCCGGCAGATGCCGCGGTGACGTTGCTCGGCCAGAGCGCCACGCCCGAAGCCTTGGCTGCACTGCGCGCCAGACTCGGTCTGGATCAACCCGCGTGGCTGCAATTCGGCCGCTGGATGATGGCGGTCCTGCAAGGCGATCTGGGTGTGTCAATGCGCAATGGCCAGCCCGTGCTCGGCTCGCTGGTCGATGCGCTGGGACGCTCATTGTTGCTGGCAGGCTGCTCGCTGCTGTTGATGCTGGCGGTGGCAATCCCTTTGGGGATCATCGCCGCTGTACGTCGCGGTCGCCCGGTGGACCTGATCATCGGCGTGTTGTCGTATATCGGCGTTTCGTTGCCGGAATTCGTCACCGCCACATTACTGATCCTGCTGTTTGCCGATGTCTGGCAATTACTGCCAGCGACCGGTTACGTGCCACTGGGTGACAACGTTGGCGAGAGTATTCGCCACTTGATCCTGCCGACGCTAACGGTGTCGATGATCATGGTTGCCCATGTCTCGCGCATGGTGCGCTCGGAGATGGTCGACGTCCTGGAAACCGACTATATACGCGCGGCACGTCTCAAAGGCCTGACCCGGCGGCGGGTGTTACTGCGGCACGCACTGCGCAATGGCTTGCTGCCGACGATCACCATCGTCGCTCTGGACGTAGGCTATCTGCTGGGCGGCATCGTGGTGGTTGAAGAGATTTTCAACATTCCCGGTATTGGCCGCGAGCTGCTGGTGGCCGTTGCCGCCCGCGACTTGCCGGCTATTCAGGGCGGCGTGTTGATCCTTGCTGCTACCTATTGCCTGGTCAACTTCGTGGCTGACCTGACCTATGCCTATCTCGACCGGCGAATTCAATATGCGTAATGTTTTTTACCGGCTGCTAACCACGCCGCAAGGCTTGCTCGGCAGTCTGATCCTGTTGTTGGCCGTGGTACTGGTCGTCGCAGGACCGGCTCTGGCACCGTTCGACCCGGAAGCCATTTCAATCCTTGCCCGCTACAAAGCCCCCAGTCTGGTGCATTGGCTGGGTACCGACCAGTTGGGCCGAGACATCTTCAGTCGCTTGCTGATTGGCGCACGGGCGACGATTTCGCTGTCTGTTTTCGCCACCGTCATGGCCATGCTCATCGGTGCATTGCTAGGCACCGTCAGCGGCTACCTCGGCGGGCGTATCGACGAAGCACTGATGCGTACGCTGGATGCAGTGATGTCGATCCCCACCCTGTTGTTTGCACTGTTGATTGTCAGCACGCTGGGCAGAAGCGACTTCAACGCGGTACTGGCGATCACCATTGCCTTCGTGCCCGGCATGGCGCGTATCGCTCGTAGCGTGGCCCTCGCTGCTCGCCGTCAGGACTACGTCAATGCGGCGATTGCCCGTGGTGAATCCACTGGCTACATCGTCGTGCGGGAAATGCTGCCCAATATCGTGGCGCCGATCATCGTCGAAGCAACCATCCGCGTGGCCTTCGCCATCATGCTGTTCGCCACCCTCAGCTTCCTCGGCCTTGGCGCGCAACCACCGCAGCCGGAATGGGGCCTGATGGTTGCCGAAGCCCGCCGCTATTTCTTCCAGGCACCGTGGATGATGCTGATGCCAGGCCTGGCGATCGCGATCATTGCGATCGGTTTCAATCTGTTGGGCGATGGCTTGCGCGATGCCCTTAATCCCAAGGGGCAGCGCTCATGAGTACCGTCTTGCAAGTGGCTGATTACAGCCTCGACTATCAATTGTCCACGGGCGCCCTGCATGTTCTGCAAAATATTGATTTCAGCGTCGCGGCAGGCGAAGTCGTCGGTCTGGTCGGTGAGTCCGGTTCAGGCAAGACCACCCTTGGCTGGGCGATCATGCGGTATCTGGCTGGCAACGCTAGGGAGCTTGGCGGCAGCATCAGCCTACAGGGCGAGAACCTGCTGCAGATGCCTCAACGTGAGGTAGAAAAGCTGCGTGGCGGACGTTTGGGGATGATTTTTCAAGACCCGAGCGCCTCGCTCAACCCGACGCTCAGCCTTGGCGAGCAAGTGGTCGAAGTGCTAACCCGACACCGAAACCTGGGCTATCGCGAGGCCTGGGCCTTGGGCGAGCAATTGCTGGCCGATGTCGACCTCAAAGACCCGGCCGCCATGATGAAGCGCTTCCCTCACGAAGCGTCCGGTGGTGAGAAGCAACGCGTGCTGATTGCGACAGCCTTCGCGTGTCGCCCCCAGTGTCTGATTTTCGATGAGCCGACCACGGCCCTTGACGTGATCAGCTCCGCGCAGATCCTGCAGTTGTTCCGCCGCCTGCGCGAAGAAACGGGCGTTGCTTCTCTTTATATCTCCCATGATCTGGCTTTGGTGTCGCGAGTCGCGGACCGGGTTTGCGTCCTCAATCAGGGACGCATCGTCGAGCAGGCAAGTGGCGGGCGTATTTTCAGCGCCCCAAGTGATCCTTACACGCAACGTCTGGTGGCCGCCGTACCAGCCGCAGACAAGCGTCTGCTGGATGAACAGAAAGCCATGGGCGCCCCGCTGCTGCAAGTCAGCGACCTCAACGTTCGTTATGGTCGGCCCGGCATGCTCGACAGCCTGCTGCGGCGCAAGTCAGTGCCCTCAATGGGTGCTCGCGATATGAACCTGAACATGGCGCGCGGTGAAATTCTCGGCATCATCGGCGAGTCCGGCTCGGGTAAATCGACCCTGGCCAAGGCCCTGACCGGTTTAACGCCGTTCACCGGCGCTGTGTATTTCGACGGCAAACCGATTTCCGGCCCGGCGCAAATGGATCGCGATTACCGACGCAAAGTGCAGATTATCTTTCAGCACCCGGATGCGTCGCTGAACCCACGCCAGACCATCGGTCAGATCCTTTCGCGACCATTGCGCCTGTACGGCCTGAGCGACGGCGAAACGGAGGCTCAGGCCATTGCCCGACTCCTTCGTGAAGTGCGTCTGCCCGAAGACTTTGCCAGCCGCCACCCTCACGAGTTGTCGGGCGGACAAAAGCAACGTGTGGCCATTGCGCGTGCCTTCGCCGCCCGCCCGGAACTGGTGATTTGCGACGAAATAACCGCCGCGCTGGACGTCTCGGTGCAGGCCACGGTGATCGAACTGCTCCTGGAGCTGCGCCGCCAGCACGGCACCGCGTACCTGTTCATTACTCATGACCTCAACCTGATCCGGCAGATCGCCCATCGCATCGCCGTGATGTACCGCGGCGACTTGCTGGAAATTCTGCCCGCCGTGGATATGGCCGCGCAGGCCACTCACCCCTATACCCGCGCCCTGCTCGACGCAGTGCCGCAGCCTTTGAATGAATTGGAGCCCCAGCATGACGCCTGAAGCGCTACTCGACCGCATTGACGAGGCGTACTGCCTGGATTTTCTGGCGCGCATGGTGCAACACAAAAGCTACAGCGCCACCCCCGAAGAACGGCAACTGGCCGAATACATGGCGGGGCAAATGCAGGAGCTGGGTCTGCACGCCGAACTGATGCCGGTTCCAGGCGAGCGCCTGAATGCGATCGGAACCCTGAAGGGACAAGGCGGCGGCCATAGCCTGCTGTTCAACGGGCACTTGGACACCAACCCGGTGACCGAGGGCTGGACCGTGGACCCTTGGGCCGGAAAGATTGATGACGAGTTCATCTACGGTATTGGCGTGTCCAACATGAAGGCCGGCGATGCGGCCTATTTCTGTGCGCTGAAAACCTTGATCGATGCCGGTATCAAGCTCAAGGGCGATGTCATCCTCACTTATGTGGTGGGTGAACTGCAGGGCGGCATCGGGACCATTGCGGCCATCGATCAAGGCGTCAAGGCGGACTACTTCATCAACTCCGAGCCCACCGACTTGCAGGCCGTGACCCTGCATGTGGGCTCTTTGATGTTTGTCATTGAGCTGACCGGCGACACCCGTCACCTGTCCAAGCGTGAAGAAGCCGTGGACGTGATCACCGCTGCGGTGCAATTGATCCCGCAGATCAACGGCATCACCTTTAGCGGAGCCCGCTCGCCGGAACATGAAAAGGTCAACCGCGGGCATATCGGCGTGGTGCGCGGCGCCCTTGGCCGCGACCTCGAAGAATGGCGTCCTCCGCAAGTCGCAGACTTCTTGCGTTTGCGCGGTTCGGCGCGCTACACCCCGGGCCAGACCGTAGAGTCGGTACTGGCTGATTTGCAGCGCCTGCTGGATCAGCTCTGCGAGCAATTTCCGGGGTTGCAGGCCACGCTGATCAATGACAGTGACAACCAACCGCTGATGCCGCCGTTCGAAGTGTCCCACGACTCGTTGATCGTCAAGGCCGTCAATGAGGCCTACCAACAGGTGCGAGGTGAACCGCAACCCACCGGGATCATCACCCCGCCCGCCTATTTCGGTACCGACGCGGCGCATTTTTATCAGCGTCTGGGCATGCAAGGCGTGGTCTGCGGCCCCGGTGGCAAGTTCAACACCATGCCGGACGAACGCGTACACATTAGCGATTACCTGGACATGGTGCGCGTCTACATTCTGGCCATCCTCAGCATTTGTGAGGTCGCCGAATAGCTCTGCTTCGAATTGCCCTGTTTTGAATAACGCTGCATCTAATGACAGTGAATTCACGCACAAGAATTCATAACCAGACGGCAAGGACGCCAACATTTTCTGTAGGAGCTGCCGAAGGCTGCGAAGCATTTAGCCTGACACACCGCGATCGCAGCCTTCGGCAGCTCCTACAGGTCTGATTCCGCAGGCAGCAGTATCAAGACCTGCGAATAATCTTGATCGAGTGCGTCAGTGTCGGTTTGCGTGTCACGCTGATGGCTCGGCGCGTGACGATATCGAGGGTGATGTTCCAGTAACCACTGCTCGGTACAGTAATTTTGGCTGGAAACGTATCGAACGCTCCGCCGTGATAGGTATGCCGTCCGCCGTTCTTGAAACTGCGGAAGTTTGCATCGCTCATCAGGCGAATGTTGCAGGTCTGCGAAGCCTGAATGACCACGATATCGTCTTCATTGAGGTGTTCACGCTGGTGTATGAATTTCATTTACCGCTCCGGCCAGGTGGGTCAGGCCTTTCTGTCGTTGAAAGCTTCAAGCCTTTTGGGCAAGGATCGCGGCCATCAGCCCCGGAAATCGACTGTCCAGGTCATCGGTTCGCAGCGAGTTCATGTGCGTGGTGCCTACGTTCTGGGTCATGACCAGACCTGCATCACGCAGCACCCGAAAATGATGGGACATGCTCGACTTGGGTCTTCCGCCGTCAAGCTCGCCACACGTGGCCTGAGGCACGCTGCCCAGATGACGGACAATCTCCAGACGGACCGGATCGCTCAAGGCATGAAACACGCGCTCGAGTTCGAAGTCGCTGGCAGGGGGATGTTTGAATGGACGCATGGGGCGAATCATACACGGGGGTTTACCAGACAGCTATTGTTCGAATAGTATCGAACAAACGAAACATCATCCCGAGGCCTGTTCAATGTCTGCTTTATTCCAACCGTACACCCTGAAAGACATCACGCTGCGTAATCGAATTGCGGTTCCGCCCATGTGCCAATACACCGCTGTCGATGGCCTGATTAACGAATGGCATCAGGTTCATCTGGCAGCCATGGCCCGCGGCGGTGCAGGTCTGGTTATCGTCGAAGCTACTGCGGTTTCGCCCGAGGGCCGGATCACTCCGGGTTGCACCGGTATCTGGAACGATGAATTGGCGCAGGCGTTTGTGCCTGTCGTGAAGGCCATTAAGGCAGCAGGTTCGGTACCTGGCATTCAGATTGCGCACGCCGGTCGCAAGGCCAGTGCCAACAGGCCATGGGAGGGTGACGATCATATCGCCGCTGATGATGCACGCGGCTGGCAGACCATCGCCCCCTCCGCCATTGCCTTTGGCGCTCACTTGCCGAAGCAGCCAACGGCCATGACCCTGGACGACATCGCCCGTGTTCGCGAGGACTTCGTCGCTGCGGCCCGCCGGGCGCGGGATGCCGGTTTTGAGTGGCTGGAACTGCACTTCGCACATGGCTATCTGGCTCAATCGTTCTTCTCCGAGCACTCCAACCATCGCGAAGACGCCTACGGCGGCAGCTTTGAAAACCGCAGCCGTTTCCTGCTGGAAACCCTCGCTGCCGTACGCGAAGTCTGGCCAGAGCATCTGCCACTGACTGCGCGTTTCGGCGTACTGGAATTTGATGGCCGCGACGAGCAGACGCTGGTGGAGTCCATTGAATTGACTCGTCAGTTCAAGGCCGCAGGTCTGGATATGTTGAGCGTCAGCATTGGCTTCAGCATTGTCGAGGCGCAAATCCCTTGGGCTCCGGCGTTCATGGGGCCTATCGTCGAGCGTGTACGTCGCGAAGCCGACATTCCGGTTTCATCCGCATGGGGCTTTGGGTTCCCGGGGGTCGCCGAGCAGGCGGTCAAGGATGGTCAGCTGGATCTTGTGATGGTCGGCAAGGCTCACCTGGCCAACCCGCACTGGGCCTATTTTGCCGCTAAAGAACTGGGTGTTGATCGGGCATCCTGGACATTGCCAGCGCCGTACGCTCACTGGCTTGAGCGCTACTAAGCGTTAGCTGCGCCGATTATCAAGCGAAAAGCAGAAAGGCGACCCGGTGTCGCCTTTCTGCTTTCTCAAAAGCTGCTTGTCGCTGTACGTGGTTTATCTGGAGTCGTTGTCCCAGACCCATCCCCACAGTCCCGGCAAGTGCACGGCCACCGCACTGCTGGGCACCGTTCGTGACATGGCGGCGCGTTGTAATTCAGCGCGGTCGTCATAAAACGCCTTGGGAGCGACTTTCAGACCGGTTGCCTGGGCGCTGTCCAGCAGTATCTGCAGATATTCCCGAGTATGCCGCGCGGTGTAGCGATTCAAGTCGTGAAACGTCACCACAATCGGGATGGCACCATCTACCGCCGCAAATTCGCCGGCAGCAATTCGCTCGCGCACTTCGGACATTTCCCTAAGCATATGAGCACGTCGGCGCGGGCTGGCATTGAAACCCCAGATCTTGCCGTCATTGGCGCTGATATCGGTCAGCAGCACGTGCAGACCATGGCGCTGGTAAGCAGCAAATGTACGCTGATCGTAGTTCCAGAATGGCGGACGAAGTAAGGTTGGCGCGCTCCCCATAGTTGAGGCAATGATCGCGCTACCTTCCTGTAAGGATTGCTCCAGTACTTCGGGGCTTAACGAGCGGTGGTTGGTATGGCCAGCGGTCCCCGAGTGAAAGCCCAGAATATGCCCTGCGGCGCTTTCGCGACGCATGATCCTGCGCCCCCGATCGCTGTTGCCCGCGCGCGAAACACCGGTCTGAACGAAGAAGATCGCTTTGATATCGTTTTGCACGGGATTCTGCGCGAGGCTATGCAGCACTTGCAGTGTCGGGTTGGCCAGGCTGGAAGCGCTCGGACCATCGTCAAAGGTCACAACAAAGCGCACAGGTGGTTGCTGGTCCAATCGTTCCGAAGTTTGCTGACTCAGGGGGATAGGCGCCGAAATACACCCCGCCAGAACCGCCGAAAGGGTCAGTCCGGTTAAAACGATACAGATACTTCTCATTTGCCGTGGTTTTTCCGGATTACAGCCGCAAGGTATGGCGCAGAGTCTCTTCAGGCACCATTGCGAAGCAGATCGTGAGCGGTCTGGCGAAGAAGGCAACAGCCAGTCCACCCAAGTCTTTTTGCCTGGATGTGCCGGATGATGCGAAAGCAACCAAGTGTATACGCCGGCCATTTGGCTGTGTAGATATTGATGCTCTCGTGCTCACCGCCCTCGCCTGCCACCGGTATCGTCCAAGCCCGGCAGGGCCTGAATCAGATCCAGTTCACAGCTCGATCCGCTGCATTCTTATTAACTGACTATGATCCATTCCAATCGTGATAACTTCGCTGCCAGTCGGGTTTGAACGGGTATTTTCCGTACTTGCAGCAGGGATAAATAAGCCGATTATCTGCAACTCGTCGTTTTTTATAAAAAAATGAATTTTTTCGGGTTTGATTTGTTCAGATATCGGGGAGCAACAAAATGGATCCACGTTGCA
Source organism: Pseudomonas caspiana (assembly GCF_040224095.2). NCBI lineage: Bacteria > Pseudomonadati > Pseudomonadota > Gammaproteobacteria > Pseudomonadales > Pseudomonadaceae > Pseudomonas > Pseudomonas caspiana. Next base: position 3,304,366 of record NZ_CP167995.1, read on the forward strand.
GTGCTTCCCGATTTTTAATGTATGAGGCTGAGGAAAGGAAAAATGACTCAATCACCGCAGTACGGGGAGTCCTCGCAAAACCAGGATCTGATCTTGATCGTCGAAGACGAACCGATGATCCGGGACTTTGTGCAGGAAATTCTGGAGTTCGAGGGCGGCTTCAGGACTGAGTCTGTGGAAAATGCCGATCAGGCAGTTGAGTACCTGGAACAGCATGCGGGTGATGTTTCGCTGCTGCTGACTGACGTACGCATGCCCGGCAGCATGGATGGCATCGCATTGGCCAATCTGGTTGCAACAAAATGGGCTATTCCCATTGTGGTCATGTCAGGTCATGGAACACCCGGTAGCGACCAGTTGCCTACCGATGTTTTGTTTATCGCTAAACCCTGGACCATTTCCCAGTTGCTCGATGGTGTCAACGACACCCTCAGTGCGAGTAAAGCGCCGTTAAGCGTACCCGCCAGCGAAATTCGCTGAAAAAACGTTGCCTGGAATTCCCGAACTGCCTTTTCGATCTGAAACCTTAAGGGCAGTTACCCGACGTTAAATCATCTGTCAGCCACTGAGCACTTTGGCTCTGGGTTCAACAAGCCGACTGGCTGGCAGATGGTTTATCTGATGGTTTATCTAAAATCCCGACTACGTACATCCAGCCCGGTCAACAAAGGCGTCAGGTCATACATGCGTTGAGCAATCAAATGACGCACACCCCCTTGTGATTCCAGACGACCAAACACCTGAAGCAGTTGTGATCCCACCAGCACTTTGCGCTGACGCTCGGCAAGGTCACGCCAGACCACCACGTTGACCATCCCGAACTCGTCCTCAAGTGTTACGAAAGTAACGCCGCTGGCCGTACCTGGACGCTGACGACCGACCACCAGCCCAGCCACACTAAGGGTCCGGCCATGCTCAAGTTCGAGCAAGTCTTTTGAACTGCGAAACCGTTTGGCAGCCAGTTGTCGCCGCAACATCGCCAACGGGTGCGGCCCTAGCGTAGTACCGGTCATGGCGTAATCAGCCATCAAGTCTTGCGCCACCGTCGGCAACGGCAGTGCCACTTGAGTTTCCTCAGTCGCGTGCTCAGGTCCAAACAATGGCCGCTGCGCCTCAACACCGGCCACCTCCCAGCGGGCCCGATGCCGATGTCCAATCAGGCCGCGCAGCGCTCCTGCATCAGCCAGTTGCTCTAACGCTCGTCCGTCCAGACCGGCGCGCTGGCTCAAATCGCTGGCATCGCGCAACGCACTGCGGGCGCGCGCCATTTCGATACGTCGACCATCGTCTTCACGAAATCCCCGAACCATGCGCAGTCCCATCCGCAACGCCAGTGAGCGATTACGATCGCTATGCTCGACAGGCTCAAGGGAGCAATCCCAATCGCTATAACGCACATCTACGGGGCGGATTTCGATGTGGTGGCGACGGGCGTCCTGCAGGATTTGATCCGGGCTGTAGAAGCCCATGGGCCAACTGTTGATCAATGCGCAGGCAAACGCCGCTGGCTCATGGCATTTGAGCCAGCAACTGGCGTAAGTCAACAAGGCGAAACTGGCCGCATGAGACTCCGGAAACCCGTAGCTGCCAAAGCCCTTGATCTGCTCAAAGATGCGCTGAATGAAGGCAGGCTCGTAACCATTGGCGGTCATTCGTTCGGCCAGACGCACCCGATGTGGCTCCAACCCGCCGTGACGCTTCCAGGCGGCCATGGAGCGACGCAACTCGTCCGCTTCTCCCGGTGAGTAGTCGGCGGCAATGATTGCCACCTCCATGACCTGCTCCTGAAACAAAGGTACGCCCAGGGTACGTTTGAATACTTTCTCCAGCCTGGGCGAATAGGTCACTTCCTCTTCGCCATTACGCCTGCGCAGATAAGGATGAACCATATCGCCCTGAATCGGCCCCGGACGAACAATGGCGACTTCGATCACCAGATCGTAAAACTCTTTGGGTTTCATGCGCGGCAGCATGGCCATCTGCGCCCGGGATTCAATCTGAAAAACCCCGATGGTGTCGGCACGACCAATCATTTCGTAAGTGGCCGGATCATCAGCTGGCAGTGTGGCCAGAGTCCATTTATCTCCCCTATAGCGGCTGACCAGATCGAAAGTCCGACGTAACGCGCTGAGCATGCCCAGCGCCAGAATGTCGACCTTGAGTAAACCAACCGCGTCCAGATCGTCCTTGTCCCACTGAATGATGGTTCGATCAGCCATGGCTGCGTTTTCAACCGGCACCAGCGTGTTGAGCGGGTGCTCGGAGATCACAAAGCCACCGGGGTGCTGCGACAGGTGCCGGGGAAAGCCGATCAGCTCTCGGGTCAGTGTCAGCACCCGGTGAAGAATCGGCGTTTGCGGATCGAAACCGCTTTCACGCAGGCGCTCCGCCGACGGCAACTCATCACTCCAACTGCTGAAGCAATCGGCCAGGGCATTGATCTGATCAGGTGGCAGGCCCAGTACTCTGGCGACATCGCGCACCGCGCCTGTGCCGTGATAAGTGCTCGCTACAGCCGTCAGCGCGGCCCTGCCCCGGCCATAGCGTTGAAACACATACTGCAAAACCTCCTCGCGGCGCTCGTGTTCGAAGTCCACGTCAATATCCGGCGGTTCGTTACGCTCCTTCGAGATGAAGCGCTCGAACAGCAGGTTGCTTTTTTCCGGGTTCAGTTCAGTGATGCCCAGCGCAAAGCACACCACCGAGTTGGCCGCCGAGCCACGCCCCTGACAAAGGATGTCGCGGCTGCGAGCAAATGTGACGATGTCATGGACCGTCAGGAAATAGCTGTCGAATTTCATTTCGCTGATCAGGCGCAGTTCCTTTTCGATCTGTGCCCTTGTCTCTGGCGCAGGTCCGAGTGGCCAACGCCTGCGCACACCTTCTTCGGTTTTTTCTCGTAACCACGAAGTGGACGTATGCGCTGGCGGCACAAGCTCGTGGGGGTATTCATAGCGCAACTGGCTCAGGTCAAAACAGCAGCGACGGGCAATCCGTGCGGTTTCAGCCAGCAATGCTTCGGGGTACAGCGCAGCCAATGCACTGGGCGAGCGCAAATGCCGCTCGCCATTGGGAAACAGGTGATGACCTGCTTCGGCGACTGTTGTGTGCTGGCGAATGGCAGTCATAGTGTCCTGCAAGGCTCGCCGTCCGCGGGCATGCATGTGGACGTCGCCGCTGGCTACGGCGGAAATATGCAGAGTGCTCGCCAGCTCCAGAAGTTTATCCAGGCGCTGCTGATCATCGGGGCCGCAATGCAGCTCGACAGCCAGCCACAACGCCTCGACAAAATGGCCCGCAAGCCATCGGCCCTGCTCTAGCAGGACACTGCCAGGCAGGTCAGTGTCCGGGATCCACAACGTCATCAATCCCGGTAACGGCAGGCTCAAATCGCTACGAAAGAGTTGATACTGACCCTTTTTGGCTCTACGCCGGGCCACGGTTATCAATTGGCACAGCGCCTGATAGCCCTGCAAATTCTCTACCAGCAGAACTACCTTGGGGCCGTCAGCGATCTGTATTTCGCTGCCGACGATCAATGCCACTTCGGTTTTTTTAGCGGCTTGCCAGGCGCGGACGATTCCCGCCAGGGTGCATTCGTCAGTGATCGCCAGCGCGGAATAACCGTGGGCTTTGGCACGCTCGAACAGCTCAAGGGCACTGGATGCGCCACGCTGAAAGCTGAAGTTCGACAGGCAGTGCAATTCGGCATAGTGATCGCTCATGCAAACCAGCCATGGAGCAATAGCTCACCTTGCTCACCCACGGGGCGATAAGCCCAGCCACGCTGCCCGGTTCGGGTCTCGATCAAGTAATAATCGCGACGAACATCGCCACCGTCCCACCACCCCGACTCAATCCGTTCAGGTCCGGCAAGAATCCGTGTACCTACGCCCTGAACAGGCTGTGGCTCTGGTAATAACCAGCCAGGCCTTGGGACACCCGGCGCGCTGGATCGGGTCTTGGCCACCACATCGCGCTGCCAGGCGCATTCAGGACGATGGTCAGCGTGCATCTGCAAAGCGCTGACTGAATCATCACCAAGACGCGCCCGCAAGCGTTCGCGCAATTGCTCCCAGGGCAAGGCCTGCTGTGGACGCTCGTCGAACAGCTCCCGATGTGCCGGAACAAAAGCTGGCAGATCCCGCGCCAACAAACGCACGGCCTTGACGGGTGATGTCACCTGAATCTGCTCAAGTCGGCCTCTGGCCAGCTCAAACAACATGCCTGCTTCGCGTTCGGCACTGAGTAACCCGACAGGCACAACGCTGTCTGGCCCGTCGTTATGCTCCAGATACAGGCCAAAACGCTGCACACCGCTGTCGCGGCCGGCCAGAAACGCCGCCAGATCTGCGATAAGACGTTTGAGCGGGAACAGCAGCGCCTGATGAGACTCGACATCGAAATTCAGCTCGATGCGTACATCGAAATAGTCCGGCGGTACATAACATTCCAGAGCAACCGGACGCTCGCCCAGCAGGTTATCGAGGTGATGCAGCACCTGCGCCGGAAAGCGCCGGGCCAAGGTGTCGCGTGGTAAACCAAGAACCTGACGCAGGTTACGCAAGCCCATGCGGGACAGCGCTGTAGCGGTGTCCCGGCTCAATCCGGCCCGATCCACAGGCAGTTGCTCCAGCTTGTGGCGCAACTCTCGGGGGCAGGTGACGGCCAGACCATCATGAGCGTTGGCCAGCATCCGTGCTGCGACAGGGTTGGGGGCAACGACGATGCGATGACTGAAACCCAGCGCGGTCAGCTCCTGACGCAGCCGCGCTTCGAACACCGGCCATGGACCAAACAGGCCCAGGCTGGACTCGATTTCCATCAGCAATACCCTTGGGTACTTGAGGCTGACCTGGGAACTGAAGCAGTAGGCCCATGCAGCGAGCAATCGGTGCAAACGCTCGGTTTCGGCCGGGTCATGTTCGACCGTGGCAAACTCCTTGACCAATACCTGCGCACTGGTCAGGGATTGACCTGGACGCAAGCCCAGCGCCCTGGCAGCAGGGTTTACCGCTTGCAGAATACGCCGCTGCGCAGTGCCACTCAGCAACGCTAATGGTGCGTCGGGTTCAGCGCGACGGCGCATGACGCCGTCCAGTGCCATTTGTGGCAGCAGGACACAGGCCCACAGCATAGGAACCTCAGGCGTCAGTGGAAAACGGAATGGGTGAAACGGGTGCCAGACCGCCACGGCACTTGAGCACGCGTAACTGGCCAGGCCTGGTATCGATAGCGATACGTAACGCTGCGGGGGACGGGTTGTGCACCGCCGTCATTGGCCGACAGGCGAATGCCAGCGTCTGTCCCGTTTCAGCGGCCACCTGCAAGCGCCGCAATGCGCGATCATCTACGTGGCGCGGCCAGCACAGAACCGCACCGCAACTGCCGGAACGCAGACATTGTTCAGCCGCCCAGAGCGCATCACGCTCGCTGGCCTGAATCACGCTGACCTGACGCATGTCTATTCCGGCCGCCAGCCAGGCCTGGGGGTATGGAATATAAGGAGGAGCCACGAGCACGATACGCTCGCCGCTGTCGGTCAACCGGGCGAATGTTGGCCAGAGCAGGCGCAATTCGCCGCTACCATCAGCTGCAATAAGGATTTCACTGAGTGCCGAGGCGGGCCAGCCTCCCGCTGGCAACACCTTGTCCAGCGCTGAATGGCCCGTGGGCTGCAAGCCGACAGGCGCGGTGTGCTGTCTGCCTTTCCAGACCCGGCGCTCGTCCAGCAGCGCATCGAGACTGACCACGGCGCCCATCATGCACGCCTCACCAGACCGCAGAACACGCCTTCAATGGCGAAATCCTGATCCGGCTCTACAACGATGGGAGCATACGCCGGGTTGCGCGGCAGCAGGACAAAGGTATCGCTGCCCTTTTGCAGGCGCTTGATGGTCACTTCACCGTCGAGCCGTGCTACCACAATTTGCCCGTCATGAGCATCGCTGCTGCGGTGCACGCCCACCAGATCACCGTCAAGGATGCCATCCTCGATCATCGAGTCACCCTGAACCCGCAACAGGTAATCAGGCACGCGGGAAAAGGTACTGCGGTCCAGCAGCAAGGTGTCGTGATAGTCCACGTCCGGTCCGATCGGCATACCTGCAGCCACCCGGCCCATAACCGGAATCTCCAGCAGTTCGGGACGTGGGGTGGACTGCACCAGACGAATACCTCGCGCCTGATTGGGCATGACCTCGATCAGCCCTGCTTCGGTGAGGGCAATAATGTGTTTGCGGGCCACACTGCGCGAAGCAAAGCCAAAGGCTTCGGAGATTTCGGCCAGGCTCGGGGATTGACCCTGCTGCGCGATACGATCGCGGATGAAGGTCAGGATGGCGCTACGTTTGGGAGATAATGTGCTCATGGAGCACATTTGTACTCCATTGCGTTATCGGTGACTAGAGCATTTGGTCGCCGCGTCATGTGGTACTCAAAAAATCAGCTCGGACAACCCTCAGCACCGTCGTTAAGCCCCTGCTTGTAGTTCTCGTATTCCAGCGTGGCTTTGCCATTGACCCACCTGAGGGTCAGGACCAGCACTGAATCGAAATCATCACCAGTCCAGTCATCCAGGAGTTTGATTTTCTTTCCGGAAGCCTCTTCGGCCACCTTGTTGATCAGTTCCGGCAGATAACCGTGAGACCAGGCCGTATAGATCGTAGCGTCGTGATACTTGTCGCGCATCAACTCATCAGCCAGCGCGCCGGTGTCATTGGCACCGAAATCAATATTGACCGGCAGACCAAGCTTGATGGCGCTCGGGCCAACGGTCATCAATGGCCGAAGGTAGCTATAGGAAAGATCACCCTCGCCCTCTTCCACATGACGGCTGGGGCTGGCGGCAAAGATAAAGTTGGCCTTACCGAATTGTCGTGGCAGCAGTTCGGAGAGATCAATGGCGCGGTTCAGGCCTTGGCAGTTGAGTTGCCCGAGCCCCATGGAGGGTTTCTCCGCATGGCGCATGAACACCAGCGTCTGGGTACCGTTCTTGGGTTCGGCATGTACGCCTTTGCCCAGGCTGAACAGTGCAATGGAGGAAGCGACCAATGCCACGGGAACAAAAAACCAGGCACAGCGGCGCTGAAACCGGCTGAGGATGGGGGATTTGAGAATATTCATGAGTCTCTGATTTTTGGTGTGCAGTAGTGAGGTGCGTAGCGTGAAATGCTTCCCTGACTGGGTCAGCTACCCCGTACAACTCCCTTTTTCGAGCACTCCGAAGCGTGTCCCTGAAACGCCCCACAGCCTAACGCGCACATGTTTCGATCTTGTTGACGTGCCAATAGGAGTCAAAATAGCCCCTAAGGTTTCACCAGACACTCCCGAAAGCCGGACAAATCAAAGAGTAAGGTGTAATTGAATGTGTGTTTTCTCAGCTATAAACACTCGGTCTGCTGGCGTCTTCTACTTGCGAAGCCCACAGAATACGGCACTGAGCGCTACCGCCAGACCCGCCAGAGCATACACCCATACCGCCGAAGTTACAGGCAACAATAGCCCCGCCAATAAAGGCCCGATGCCCGCACCGATATCCCGCCAGACCGCATTGGACGCTAATGCCTGCACGCGATCAGGCCCGGGATTGCGCTGAGCAACCAGCGTTGCCACCAGCGGCAGCTGCACTGCACGCAGCACCAGTACGCCGCCCGCGCCCAGTATCAGCCAGTGCGAGCCAAAAGCGGTCAGCGCAATACAGGTCAGGACAGAGCAGACCACCAGCATGCGCACCGCGCCAAAGTGGTCCGCAGCACGCCCTCCCAAAGGGCTGAGAACCATTTCGGAAACATAGCGCAGGGCCAGAAGAACTCCGGCAACCACCACCGCATTCGCGCCCATGACAGATTGCGCCTGCAAAGCGAGACCGAAGATAAACAGGCCGTCCAGCGCAACACCTTCGATGAATGACCAGACAGCGACACTGTCAGGTGCCTTGAACCGACGACCAGTCGGTGCGGGCATGCTATGCGGGCTGTCGGGCAAGCTTCGGGCGAGCCACCAACCGACAGCCGCAGCAACCGCCAGCAGTAGGAATATCAGCCGTGGGCCAAATTCGATACTTAATAAAGCGCCCAGCGGCAGTGCAATCATCGGTCCTATGGCAATAAAGGCTCTGGATCGACCCGAACGATGAGCGGCACCCGCCGCATCCGAAGTCGCCAACACTTGGGTCGAAAGATTCATGGCCGCATAAGCCAGCCCCCACCCCAGGCGCAATATCAATAGCCACCAAAAGCCCGAAATAAACGCATTACCCAACGCACAAATGGCAGCCGTTGCGGCGGCCAGCATGACCGTAGGCCGATCCCCCTTGCGTGCGTAGTAACGCACCACATAGCTGTAACCGAAGATCCGCACCAACCGGTTAGCCGCCAGCAACACACCCGCTTGCGCGAGGGTGATACCAAAAGCCTGCACATGCATGGGGAGCAAGAGATACAGCAAGACATCGCTGGGTAGACACAGCGCCAGAACAATTGCGGAACGACGGGAAGCCACATCAACAGTGCGCAGAGCCGAAGCCATATCCAGAAAAATCCGGTTACAAAGCGGAGCCGCAGCATGCCGCGTGAGGGTTGGTCATGACAACCCTGTGACGACGCGAAATAGCATTTTCAATGTTAGCGCTCAGCGCAAATAGCCTTTAGGAATAACGAACATGACTCACATCAATAAATCGAAATATTTTTCATTTACTGCAAAAAAATCTCTGCTGGCGTTCTACAAGAGTGCTACTTTTGCTCTTCGTAAGGACTGTCCAAAAATGTTGCAAGAAAGCGCCATGGCTGACGCAGAAATCGACTGATTCACTCTAAGGCCATTCAGCTTTTGCTGACGTTTCGACAACTCCCTTGCCTCCCCATTTGAGCTATGGAAGTGCTCGTTTGAAAGAGGTAGGCCTCATGAATAAAGTCACGTTCCCCAATGCTTGTCAGCTGATGCGCTGGTATTTCCACCCGGTGGGCTTTGAAGCCACCATGGACGCCCCCAGTAGCATGGTGGTCCGCCTGTTTGATCGGGCCAGTGGCGAGACGGTCATCGCTGTTGCCGGTCTGCGTTGCGCAACCGTCATGAACGCAACCGAGGTGGAGCTGATTATTGAGGCTATTGAGGCAGAACTGGAATCGTTCGTGCCATTGCGCGCTGTAGGGCTCTGAACAGCCTTCGCACTTCAGAAAGCAGTTGATCTGTAGGAGCGACAAAGGCTGCGATGGCGAGGCATCAGAATCAGTGCTTTCGCAGCCTTCGGCAGCTCCTACAGAAGGACACTGTCCTGGAGCGATATCTACAATCCTCCCCTACGACCGCGCAGATCCTCAAAAAACGGCTTGTCTGCCGGGATCCGGTCTGACGCCTTTGTCGTGTTCACCCCTTCCTTCGCGCTGCCATCGATATACCAATAGCAATGTCGCACTGCACGAGTGATTGCCACGTATGCCAAGCGCAAGACTTCGTCTTTTTGCGCATTGTCGAAGGCATCCGTATCCCCGGGATTACCTAACCCGGCCTGACGATAAAGCTGATTCTTGTGCGGCGAGTGAGTCAGATGCTGGCAATCACCCAGCAGGAATACTGCGTCCGCCTGCAGGCCCTTGGCGCTGTGGTAGGTCAGTTGTTTGAAGCGCCGCGATTGAGGTGGCAATGCATAATCAGCATTAACAAGCGCCTGTAACTTATCGGAAAATAAAGCTTTATCGCTGCTCTTTCGATATAGCAACAGGATCGAATCACCGTCGTTGTAATGCTCGATCAGACGCTCTGTCAGTGAATCATCATCGCGCTCCAGCACCGTGACCGGTATTAATTCCTGCGCTGCTCCGCTGGCTTTGGCTTTTTTGCCCGCAATGGCCGGTGCCGCCCGCACAATATGTTCCGCAGCATCAATGATGTGCTGATGACTGCGATAGTTATCGCTGAGCATGACCTTAGTGGTGGCGGGAGCCGGAAACTCCTTGGGAAACTCCATGAAGAACTTCGGAGAGCTGCCACGCCAACCATAGATAGACTGCCAGTCATCCCCCACACACAGCAGCGATGCGTGCTGAGCGGTGCGGCCGATATGCAGGTCGGAACCGCGACGGCGGATCTCTCGCAAACAGGCGCGGACCCAGGAAACGATCTGCGGCGAGACGTCCTGGAACTCATCGATCATCAAATGCGAGAGTGGCCTGAGCTGATGATCACCGACAAGCTTGAGGTTTTCCGGTGAGTTCTCGCCAAACAAGGCAAACATCCGGTTATAGGTCATCACCGGCGGTGTCTGGCTCAACAAGTGATTTTCAAACGCCTTCCAGAACAGGCTCAGGGCTTCAAAGAAATACCGGTCAGGATCGTTGTTGGCAAAGCTCATTTCGGCAACGGCAGCCGCAACATCAAGCCCCAGGTTTTCGATAAAGCCTGCTGCCGCGACAAAACTGTCCAGCAGTGGCGCAGCACTTAGATCGCCCTTGACCTTGTAATCGAAGCCCGGCCCGGCCACCGCTGCGCCGGACAAGGACTGCAGCACACGACCGCCCGCTTCATAGTTATCGAGCCAGATCACCGGCTTGCGACAGAAAGCTTGAAACAGTGTGCGCTTGATGACCCATTCCGCCCAGATCGGCAACTTGGCGCCAGGGCGTTTCATCTGCTGGTCTTCGGATGGATCAAACCCGAGCACCACCCAGGCGTCCAGTTCTGCCACGTAGCCATGCAGATGAAAGCCGAAGCCGTTGATCTCGACCGTTTGCCGCATCGGCTCGATGCCTTTGACGGGCCAGGCTTTTGCGCGAATCCACAGGTCTTCGATGGTGTCGCACAGCTCTTCATCACGCTTGGCCGACAACTCGGTGACCGTCACCCGCTTCTGCACATCGGGATGATCGCGCTCCAGCTCCTTGAGCTGCAGTGCCTGGCGATACAACGGCGCCATGACATCACGGAAACGCTCGTTGCTGGCGTACAGGTCGCGGTAACACAGGTTCAGTTGCTGACGCTGTGCGTCATTGATGCGTAAGTCAAAAGGATTGCTATCCGCCCCCTCCTCCAGCCCTGCTGTGGATTGAGCACCCAGATTTTCAAAAGCAGTGAGTCTCTCAAGCCCCGGCATACTTCGCACCAGCGGCAGAATCCGCGAATGGAAGGTGCGAACCACGTCCCGCGCCTGTTTCTGATCCAGATTGAGACCCCAGCAAGCAAATATCTCGACCAGCTTATTGACGAAGTCCTTGCGCGACTCACGGGTGAAAGTCACCACGGTCATGGAGTCCAGCTCGAAGCCCAAATAATGGCTGAGCAGCAAAATCCGCAATACCAATGAAGTCGACTTGCCTGCGCCTGCCCCGGCGATGACGTACGTCGATGGCGTGTCACTGAAGATCATCTTCCACTGCGCAGCACTCGGTTGCGCATGAGCGGGTAACTTCTGACTGACATCGGCTTTCATCCGCTTCTTGATGTCAGCGGTCAGCGGCAGGCGCCAGTCATCGAACAGATGGTCGTCGACTTTCGGCCCGCGATGCTCATGGGGGCGAGTATCGCGGATCACCAGAACCTTGCGGCCCTCTTCAATGCCGTCCAGATGCCCCTCGGCATAACCCTCTTCGACACCCTGCAAGTGGCCGTTGAGATAACCGTCGGCATGGCCTTGAGTCCATGACGGCAGGTGTTGCCCGCCCAGACGGTTTAGCCCTCGCCCCAACAAGCGCGAGAGCACGCGCTTGATCAATGGAAGCTGATGGGGAGGTGTGAGTTCGGGTTCGACATCGGCGGCAACATCAACAGGCAGATTGTCTGGCACGCAGGCTCCGGGGCACAGATAGGGCAAAAGTCGCCTATGGTCGCCCGATTCGTCCTTTAGCTCCAGTAAATGCTTTTCCATCAGGTAATTAGCCGATCAAGTGCAGGTCAATTGGAGAATAATGGCCCGACATAACATCGATTAAATAGATAATTAAAAGCGAGTATTTACGCTTTTTATCGATAATTATTTGATCAATCATAGCTGCCATCAACAACCTACAACGTTCAGCAGCCCGGGCTCACAATCAATGCCCGCTTCTGCACAGGAGGCCACACCATGCTGCAATTACGACCTTTCAACACTTTGGGCGGCGCCAACCACGGCTGGCTGGACGCACACCACCACTTCTCGTTCGCTGAATACTACGACCCAAAACGCATGAACTGGGGTCAGCTGCGAGTCTGGAACGATGACGTTATTCAGGCCGGGACCGGCTTCCCGAAACACCCGCACCGGGACATGGAAATCATCACTTATGTTCGTGAAGGCGCCATTACTCACGAAGACAACCTGGGCAACAAAGGGCGTACTGAGGCTGGCGACGTTCAGGTCATGAGTGCCGGGACGGGTGTGGCTCATAGTGAATACAACATGGAACCTACCGCGACCAAGATCTTCCAGATCTGGATCATGCCCAATGAAACCGGTGCAGCACCCTCTTGGGGCGCCAAACCGTTTCCAAAAGGTGATCGGGAAGGTTTCGTGACCCTGGCCAGCGGCAAGTCCGGTGATGATGTAAGCCTGCGTATCCGCGCTGATGCACGTCTGGTGGCCGCCAACCTGAAAGCCGGGGAAAGTGCCGAGTACCATATGGATGCGGGTCGACGTGCCTACCTGGTACCTGCTACCGGCAGCATTGAGGTCAACGGTCTGCAAGCGAACGCCCGAGACGGTGTTGCCGTTGAAGATGAACGCGTACTGCGGGTCACCGCCATCGAAGACAGCGAAATCGTGCTGGTCGACGTGGCTTGAACCTTGAGCAAGCGCTGCAAATGAAAAAGCCCGGACTCTCGCGAGTCCGGGCTTTTTTGCGCTGAATTGAAATAGATCACTTGTAGGAGCTGCCGAAGGCTGCGAAATCCGTCGTCCTGACACACCGCTATCGCAGCCTTCGGCAGCTCCTACAGATCATTCGTCCGTTCAATAATGAGTCTGTAAGAGAGCACGGAGAATACGCGACGCCCGCGATAACGGTGTGTCAGGCAATCGCAGCATCCACCAACACCTGAGCTTCTGCTACCAGCCGCTTGAGGTGCTCTTCACCGACGAAGCTCTCGGCGTAGATCTTGTAGATGTCCTCAGTCCCTGATGGACGAGCCGCAAACCAGCCGTTCTCCGTGATGACCTTCAGGCCGCCAATCGCCTGATTATTGCCAGGAGCATGACTGAGAACGCTTTGAATCGCCTCGCCCGCCAACTCTGTGGACTTGACCTGATCCGGCGACAGCTTGCTCAGCGCAGCTTTCTGTTCCGGACTCGCCTTGGCTTCAACCCGCGTCGAGAATGGCTCACCCAGCTCCTGAGTCAGGGACTGGTAAATTTCGCTTGGGTCTCGGCCTTTGCGAGCGGTGATTTCTGCAGCCAGCAGCGCAGGAATCAGACCGTCCTTGTCGGTGGTCCAGACGGTGCCGTCCTTACGCAGGAACGATGCACCTGCACTCTCTTCCCCGCCAAAACCCAGCGAGCCATCAAACAGGCCATCAGCGAAGAACTTGAAGCCCACTGGCACTTCGTACAGACGACGACCCAGGCGGGCCGTGACCCGATCGATCATACCGCTGCTGACCACGGTTTTACCAACCGCCGCATCCGCACGCCAATCCGGACGATTCTGGAACAAGTAATCGATGGAAACAGCCAGATAGTTGTTCGGGGCCAGCAGCCCGCCGCTTGGGGTCACGATGCCGTGGCGATCGTGGTCAGGGTCGCAGGCAAACGCGACCTGATACTTGTCTTTCAGGCCGATCAGGCCCTGCATGGCAAAGTTGGACGACGGATCCATACGAATGCGGCCGTCCCAGTCAACGCTCATGAAGCGGAACGTCGGGTCGACGAACTGATTGACGACGTCCAGATTCAGACCGTAATGCTCACCGATTGCCGACCAGTAACGAACCCCGGCACCACCCAGCGGATCAACGCCAAGGCGCAGACCTGCATTGCGGATGGCGTCCATGTCGATGACGTTTTTCAGGTCAGCAACATAGGTGTTGAGGTAATCATGACGATGAGTCGTGTCGGCACGCAGCGCTCGTTCATGAGTGATGCGGCTGACGCCCTTGATCTTTTCAGCCAGCAGTTCATTGGCCTTGGCTTCAATCCACTTGGTGATGTGGCTGTCTGCCGGGCCACCGTTAGGCGGGTTGTACTTGAAGCCACCGCTTTCCGGCGGGTTGTGCGACGGCGTGATGACAATGCCGTCGGCCAGGCCGGATGTGCGGCCACGGTTGTAGCAAATGATCGCGTGGGAAACAGCCGGTGTCGGGGTGTATTCATCACCTTCGGAAATCATTACCTGCACGCCATTGGCGGCAAGGACTTCCAGGGCGCTGGCAGCGGCCGGCGTGGACAAGGCGTGGGTATCGGCGCCCAGGAACAGCGGGCCATCGATGCCATTAGCCTGACGGTACAGGCAAATCGCCTGACTGATGGCCAGAACGTGCCATTCGTTGAAGCTGAGTTCAAACGAGCTGCCACGGTGGCCGGAAGTACCAAACGCCACGCGCTGGGTCGAAATCGACGCATCAGGCTGGCCGGTGTAATAAGCGGTAACCAGTCGCGGAATATCGACCAGCAACTGAGGCGGTGCCAGCTTGCCGGCGAAGGGACTGAGACTCATACAACCTCCATGAAAAAACAGAATAGAAATAAAGCTGGCTGCTGTACGGCAAACAAAAAATGATCAGCGGCGCGGCAGTTTACTGGCAGTTTGACCTCGCTGCTTGGCTATCGATCCCTAAGTCTTTGAGCAATCAAAGCTGCCACCAGCGAGGGAGTAACTGACGGACTTTGGGCTCGGCAAATCGATCATCAATCAGCATGACCACACCCCGGTCCTGCTGCCCACGAATCACCCGCCCCGCCGCCTGCACAACCTTTTGCACACCCGGAAAAAGGTAGGTGTAATCGTAGCCCGCACCGAACAACACAGCCATACGTTGTTTGAGCTGCTCATTGACCGGGTTGAGTTGAGCCAGGCCTAGCGTGGCAATGAATGCGCCGATCAGTCGCGCGCCCGGCAAATCGATACCTTCACCAAACGCGCCGCCCAGTACAGCGAAGCCTATCCCCTGGCTTTCAAGGGTAAAACGATCAAGAAAGCCCTGACGCTCACTTTCACTCATCCCACGCGCCTGCTGCCAGAGCGGGATGTGCGGATGGCTTTGCTGCATCAAGTCCGCGACTTGCTGCTGATAATCAAAACTGCTGAAAAACGCCAGGTAGTTGCCCGGCCGAGCCTGAAACTGTTCAGCCAGCAGTTCCACGATCGGCGCCAGTGACGCCTGGCGATGGGTGAACCGCGTGGAAATCCGGCTGATGATCTGCACGTCCAGTTGTTCCCGACTGAACGGCGACTCCACATCAATCCACGCCGTATCAGCGGGCAGCCCCAACAGATCGGCGTAATAGTGACGAGGGCTCAGGGTGGCCGAGAATAAAACGCTGCTGCGTGCGGCCGTCAGCCTCGGTCGAATGAACCGGGCTGGCACCACGTTACGCAGGCACAATCTGGAGTAGCTGCGCTTGCTGCTTAGCGCCCTTTTACTGATATCGAATACAAAGTGCTCGTCGAACAACTCGGCGATACGCACAAACGCGATCACCTCGAAATAAAAGCTTTGCAGCCCGCCGTTCAGCGCCTGGGGGTGATCATTGAAATAATCTCCCATGGCAGACACGCAGAGGTTCAGGGCCTGCAGAAATTTGCCAGGGGTTTCGGGGTAAGCCTGATAAGAGGCAAGTTGTTCTTTATGCAGCGCGTTCCACTCACGATTCAGCCGCTGCAGGGTTTTCTGTAACGCCTCAGGCGCTGTCTGACGCAATGCGTTCAAGTTCTGCTGATCAAGACTGGCGCTGTACATCTGCCGCGCACGCTCGACCATGTTGTGGGCTTCATCCACCAGCACGGCCACGCGCCATTGATTGAACTGACTGAGCCCGAACAACAATCCGCTGAGATCGAAATAGTAGTTGTAGTCAGCAATCACCACGTCGGCCCAGCGCGCTATTTCCTGGCTGAGGTAGTACGGGCAGACCTCATGCGCCAGTGCCACTTCACGCATTCCGGCCTGATCCAGCCAGGGCGCGGCCAGCGCAGCACTGCGCGCAGCCGGCAAACGGTCATAAAACCCTTTGGCCAGCGGGCAGGAATCGCCATTGCAGGCCTTATCCGGATGCTCGCAAGCCTTGTCCCGGGCGACCAGCTCCAGCACACGCAGTTTCAGCTCTGGTGCACTGGTCCGAATCACCGTCAACGCATCCAGTGCCAGCTTGCGACCCGGCGTTTTCGCCGTCAGGAAGAACACTTTGTCCAGCTTCTGCGTCGGCGCGGCCTTGAGCATCGGAAACAATGTGCCAATGGTTTTACCAATGCCGGTGGGCGCCTGCGCCATCAGACAACGTCCGGTACTGACCGCTTTGTAAACCGATTCCGCCAGATGACGCTGGCCGGTACGAAAACTTGCATGGGGGAACTTCAGTTGGCTCAGTTGCTGATTACGCTCACCAGCGTGCGCGAGTTCCTGCTCAGCCCATTGCAGAAATATGGCGCAGTGCTGCTGAAAAAACGTCTGTAGGGTCAACGCAGAGAAGCGCTCTCGAATCAGCGTTTGCTGCTCGGTGACAATGTTGAAATACACCAGCGCCAGATTCACCTCATCCAGCTGCAATTGCTGACAAAGCAGCCAGCCGTAGACCTTCACCTGTGCCCAGTGCAACTGCCGATGGTTATCCGGCATCGCTGACAACTCACCGCGGTAGGTCTTGATCTCCTCCAATTGGTTCAGAGCAGGGTCGTAACCATCTGCCCTGCCGCGGATCTTCAGTTGCTGATACTCCCCTGACAGCGAAACTTCGGTTTGATAACCGGGGCTGCGTCGCGCCGCCACAGTGCGATGCCCGGCGATGCCTTCCTGGGCCGTAGGTGATGGCGTAAAGCGCAGATCGAGATCACCTGCCTTGGCGGTGAACTCGCACAGTGCACGAACAGCCACAAGGTAACGAGCTTGATCAGTGGGGTCAGGAGCGAGCGAGCGGAGCTCTTCAGCGCTGACCTCGGGCTTTATTTCGGAACTGCTGGATAAAGAAATGACGGTCACAACCTGAGATGCCGGTACTGGATGGGCATACAGATAACAGCACCGGTCATATCTGGCAAATACAAATGGATCAATGGGCCGCTCTACCTCAGCGGCACAGGACTGTCGTGAAGCAAACATGTGTCCGGCAGTTCCCACAGGGAATGCATTTCAATCCGGGCTCGATAAGGGCGACCGTCAACGCCCGGAAAGCACCTCGACAATATTGCCCCCCGTTTGCGGATCAATCGTCATGACTCGTTTTTTGTCAGGATCGGATGCGCGCACCCGGGCAATGATCGACGTCGGATCACTGAAGTCCACCCGTTTTTTCCGATAAAGGCTCTGCAGGCCTTCAAGAGTCAACCCGCTTATATCGCCAAGCCATTGCAGAACCTGATCAGGCGCGGCCAAGCCCTGCAAGGCCTTATGCAAATCCGGCAGAGCCACCAGCATGCCCGGATGAAGACGCCGCAGGAAAGCTTCGAGATCCCGACCTTCGTTGATGAACGGGGAAAACAACAGGCAGATCAATTGTGCTTCGCTCACGCCGAAGCCTTCCTGAGCAAAGGCCGAGGCCAGCTCGCGACGCGAGGCAATCTCCTCCTCGCTGGCATATGCGTTCATGGCCTGATCGATCAAGCGTTGAGGCATGTGTTTACGACGCATCATGGCTTTAGCCAACTGCAGATACTCGGCAATCCCTTCGGCGTAACTGCGGCCTTGGACGTATTGCACTTTCAACCCGCGCATATGCGCCATCAACAGCGGGTTGGCACAATCGGACTCGCTGAAACCGAACGCCAGCTCATCGAAACGAAACTCCAGGAATTCAGTCAGCAACTTCCAGTGTTCTTCTGCGTTGCTGGCGATCAGGTCACTGATGGCAATGAATGCCGGAGCGGCGGCTTTATTCGCAACACTGACAGGCGCAATCAACGGCTCCGCAGATTCGTCATTCGCCCCATAAAGTTCCTGATGGTAGGACTGGCTGATATTTCCGATGATACTCAGCATCGCGCTGAAGTTCTGGTTGCCCCAATCGGTAAAGCGGTACGCCGTACGTGGCGCAAGTCGCATGACCCATGTGACATATTGCTTCTGCTCCTTGCGTGAGTCGCCACTCACGACGGCATCTACACCGCTGCCCCAGGTAGTCGCCAGCTCAAAGAACTCAGCGATGCCCAGATAACAGCTGTTGCAGAATGTCGTGCGCCCGTCACCGGCAGAAACGTGACCACTGACCAGCATGTCGGAGCGATTTTGCTCGCGCCCGACATGGGACATCGGCTGACCCGGCTCGAATATCCTGACGGCCTGATGATCGACCTCCAGCAGTTCCACACGAGGGTCGTCATGCAGAAACAGTGCGGCGTACGTGCGCTGGATGTTCTCCATGACCGCCGGGGTCATGCCCGCGTGACGCATGTTGGCAATACGCAGATGAAAAGTCGCGGGGGCACGCCCAGCGATGCTCAACTGGGCGGCCCGCAGCAATGCGACCGTGTAAGCGCTGTCCTTGCCGCCACTGAAGGGCACCAGCACCTTGAAATCGGAAATACGTTCGATACCGCCCGCCGCAACGATCAGACGCTGTATCAGTAGCTGCAATGCAGTGCGCTCTGATCGTCGAAAATAACCCAGCAGGCGTTGCAGCACTTGCTGATAGACGTAGTTCATTGCCTGTTCGTGAATAGAACTCATGCTGTCTCACTCCTGTGTTTTCCCCAACGAGGCGCGTTGCAAGAAAGGAGTTCTGAATCAGAAAGCACCACAAAATTATAATTGACCATGACTCATTCCCTGAGTGGTAAGCACCCAACTATTATCGATATTAATTTAACAATTACAAGATCAGGGACGGGAATAATATTGCGAGGCAAGTACGTTTAAGTTTGCAGCTATTAAACACTTTAGTTTAATTTAATGTTTATAAAAGCCCCACTGGCCGGCCGCTTCTGATAAGGACTTGCGCAAGGCGTGCGTGCTGCAACGCTATCCCTGAGGCCGAGAGTTCATTAGCGGATGAGGTAAATCAGGCACAACATGTGTCGGCTTCGAGAACAAATTCGCCCCGACAGCGAGCCGGATTTCAGTTCAGGCATTTGCGGTTACTCAAGATATCTGGATTCGCCTGCATCAATATACGCCCATTATTAAACACATTAACGCCTATAAGCATTAGTGCATTCACATCGAGGACGAGCATGCGACAGCGAGGCAAAAAGCTCGCTGTTTAATAGTTGCTTGTTCAGACAGACAATAGGTAGCCGGATGTTTAAAAACATCCCGACACTATACCGTTACGGACTAAACCAAATACCCCACAGCAAAATGCCCTCCAGAGCGGAAGGCATTTTAAGAGGTGCAGCGCTGAATCTGATCAAGCCTGAGGCTCTTCAACCTCGAGCACTGCACGGCCACCAATCGGGCAACCATCCATGTAACGGTGCGCCTGAACCACGTCGCTGAAGGCGAAAACCCGTGTCTTGAGGGGTTCCAGCACCCGATCGGCAGTCAGTTGATTGATGTCACGCAGCGCACGTTGCAGCGCTGCGTCATCCTGAGTAATACCCAGTTCCGGCTTGCCCGTGAAATTGCCCAGGCAGTGGACGAAGAACTGAATGTTCTTCTGGAACGCCGCACAGGCCGGGAATGGCGTCTGATTACCACCTTGCAGGCCATACAACACGAGGCTGCCACGTGGTGCCAGAACATCACCCATGATCGACATCTGTGGCCCCCCCAAACCGTCGAGCACCACATCGACACCGCGATTGTCCGTGTACTTGTTGACGGCCATCAGCAGGTCCTGCTCTTCGGTCACCACTACTTTGTCGGCACCCAGCGACAGCAGATAGTCGCGAGCGTCGTCGGTTTTCGTGACCGCGATCACCTTCAACCCCAACGCTTTGCCCAACTGCACAAACGAGGGCCCTGAACAATGGCTAGCATCTGTGACCAAAGCAGTTTGTCCCGGTTTGATTCGCGCCAGATCAACATAGGCAAAGTACGCAACCAACAACGGCGTGTAGTGAACGCTGGCCTCAACCGGAGTCAGCACATCGGGATAGCGCGTCAATGACGTGCGCGGGATGACGATAAGTTCGCCATACACCGGGTGCTGATTCGGATCGGCTGACGGAAAGCTGGCGACCTTGTCACCCACCTTCAGGTCATCAACACCTTCGCCAACCGCGGTGACAACACCGGCCATTTCGTGACCGAGGCCCGCGGGAAGCCGTGCTTGAGAAGGTGCCAGATTTTGCCGCCAAAGCACGTCGTACCAGCTGATACCGATCGCCTGGACACGTACCTGTACCTCACCGGGTGCTGGCAACGCGACCGGATGCTCTTCTACCCTGAGCACCTCGGCTGGACCAAACTGATGAAAACGAATCGTGCGGGACATTTCGAACCTCGCCTAGAAAACCTTAATGCCATGAACTCTATCCGGGCTCTGCCGGTAACACTATCAGTGGCTATTAATAGTCGACATGTCTGTCATCGATTGTCATAGGTTTCGCAGGGATATTCCCAGGCCAATCGTCAAACGCTCATGCATTCATGGGCCGCCATTGTTGGCATGTCAGCCTGACAATGCAACCCGCAGCGTCGCCGGGCGTCTGGCACAGCGTAAAATTTATGAATGCGCAAAGGTAGCGTTTGCTCGTACTATTCACGCCCGAGGGGTGTAGGAATTGTCGCTAAACCTCCGACACAGTGCTGTCGTCTGGAGAAGATTAGTCTTTTGGCGTGCACCAGCATTGAGGTCGCGATAGCGGTTTATCTGACACACAGCGTCGCTGTCGTCATCACCTCCGCATCCGTACGGAAATACCAGCACCATATTTTGTTGAGGAAAGGTCGCCGCTGGAATGTCAGCTTGATCCATCCGGCTTCACCAAACAGCTACAAACGTCAGCTGTTTGCATACCATCGCATTGATAAACGGCCCGAGATATCCCGCCATGAATCGCAACGACCTGCGTCGCGTTGACCTCAATTTGCTCATCGTTTTCGAAACCCTGATGCATGAGCGCAGTGTTACGCGGGCGGCCGAGAAGCTGTTTCTCGGGCAACCGGCTATCAGTGCAGCCCTGTCGCGGCTGCGTGGTTTGTTTGACGACCCATTGTTTGTGCGTACCGGACGCAGCATGGAGCCCACGGCAAGAGCGACCGAGATTTTCGCCCTGCTCTCGCCGGCTCTGGATTCTATTTCCACCGCCGTTAGCCGCGCTTCGGAGTTTGACCCGGCGACCAGCACCGCCGTATTTCGAATTGGTCTGTCAGACGATGTTGAATTCGCTCTGCTGCCGTCCCTGCTCAAACGCCTGCGCTCGGAATCACCGGGCATCGTTCTGGTCATCCGCCGGGTTAACTACATCCTGATGCCTGCACTGTTGGCGTCCGGCGAGATATCCATCGGAGTCAGCTACACCAGTGACCTGCCAGCCAACGCCAAACGCAAGGTCCTGCGCCGCAGCAAACCCATGCTGCTACGCGCCGACACCATGCCCGGCGCATTAAGCCTCGAAGACTTCTGCTCCCGCCCCCACGCACTGGTTTCCTTTGCCGGCGACTTGAGTGGCTTTATCGACGAACACCTCGAGAAGATTGGCTGTAAACGCCACGTCGTCCTCGCGGTACCGCAGTTCAACGGGCTGGCAACGCTGCTTGCCGGAACCGACATCATCGCCACAGTGCCGGACTACGCCGCGGCCGTGCTGGCCGCTGCCGGTGGCGTAAGGGCCGAGGCATTGCCCATTGAAAGCCAGACTTTCGAACTGCACATGGCCTGGCGTGGGTCGCAGGATAACGATCCGGGTGAGCGATGGTTGAGGTCGCGGATTCAGATGTTTTTTGGCGACCCTGAGAGTCTTTAGGTTTCGTCAGGCAGGCAGTTCGGCTAATCATTTCTGCCTTTCCACAAACCATGGAGCTCCATTCACTTCCAGTGGATTGCTACATTGGGGGCACATCTGAGGGCATGCTTTGGATGGTTTGAAAAGGATGCCCCCAACCTAAGGTTCGACAGCCCCTTCTCGGAAAAGTCATACGCTACTGCTCGCAACCACCATCGCACGAACTGTTTTGATCAGTAGCAATAGAGTGTAGGCTCTACTCTACTAGTCTCGATGTCTGTTCTAAACCGATTGTCGTAAGCAGTGATGGCAGCTTTGGGTCGACATGAGTCAGTCGCCGTAGATGGCAGTCTAGCGATGCCGTTCAGTCGGCACAGGCAATGAGCGCGGAAATAATCCAGAGCTAAGTTAGAGCTGCTTCC
This sequence comes from Pseudomonas caspiana, assembly GCF_040224095.2. NCBI lineage: Bacteria > Pseudomonadati > Pseudomonadota > Gammaproteobacteria > Pseudomonadales > Pseudomonadaceae > Pseudomonas > Pseudomonas caspiana. The sequence continues at coordinate 3,326,735 of NZ_CP167995.1, forward strand.
AGAGCATACTGATCCACGATGTCGCCAGACTCGAAAATTCCTGTCTCTACGATTTTTTCTAGAGCATTTTCGATGTCCTGAAAACCCAATCTGACATTTTTACACACTCTGGCCCGTTAGCGGCCGTACCGAGTGACATTTGCACACGATCAAAGCGGAATACTTTGGGCCATAACCCATTGAAACTACTTGTTATAGTCATGGAATTGAAACAGTCAACTGTAACAAGTCCATGAGTTCGAATCCCACCGCCTCATCCGTATTTGATACGACAAAGCCATGATTATTCAGGGCTTTGTCGTTTGTGAGGTAAGCGATTGTAATCGCGGATTTCGTAAATCCTTTCCGCATGATTTGTTCGGCTTCCGCAACCAAAACTAACAACCGTGTCTACAGGATCGCTCGGTTGATCTTAATTGGAGGGTCGAATTTAACCGATTGGCATATCACGCCATAGACCCGACGGAACGAATACGATGCCGCTGATTAAAAGTCTGGCGGTGCGCATCAACCCGCAGCCCGCTATTTTCCCATCCTTTAACCGTACTTCAACAGTAAACTCGCCCGTCGGGTGTTCGATCGACAAGCGCTTCATATCACCTTCCTCCACAACTGCCATGCCCTCCGCAACACTGCCTTCAATTAGGCTGGCAGCAGCTACACTGACGGCGCCAAACACACCAATGCTGGTGTGGCATCGATGGGGAATGAAACTGCGTGTGCTGATGGCCCCACCTATTTGCGGTGGTGCAATCAAGCACATCTTCGGCACGTTGCGCTGGCTCACATCTCCCAAGTTCATACGTCGCCCCGCTTGCAGTCGAATGGACTCCAGACGCTGTTTCAGTGAAGCATTGACGTCGAGTTGCGCAGGACTCTCATAGCCACTGCAACCAAGCTCTTGCGCGTTGATCAGCACTACGGGCATGCCGTTATCGATGCAGGTCACTTCAACGCCGTCGATCACGTCCCGGGCGCTGCCGGTCGGCAACAGGGCGCCGCAACTGGCGCCAGCGATATCCTTGAATTCGACAATCAATGGTGCGGCCTGTCCTGGCACGCCGTCGATACACGCGTCGCCGTCATAGCGCACCTCACCATCAGAGGTTGGTACATGGGCGATGGCGATCTGTCCGGTGTTTTCCATGTAGATCCGCACTGGGGTTACGTCGGCTATCGCCGCCACCAACCCGCGCTCGATGGCGAACGGGCCGACACCGGCGAGGATGTTTCCGCAGTTCTGACCGTAATCGATGCGCGGCTCATCCACCAGCACCTGGGCGAAAAGGTAATCGACATCTGCACCCGCGCGGCTTGACGGTCTGATGATCGCCACTTTGCTGGTCAGTGAATCACCACCGCCAATGCCGTCGATCTGCCGCGCATCCGGCGAGCCCATCACCGCCAGCAACACGCGGTCTCGCAGCGCAGGCTCTTGCGGTAAATCGTCGGCCAGAAAGTAAGCGCCTTTCGACGTACCGCCGCGCATCAACAGACAGGGAATGCGGGTCTGCGCCATGCTCAGTCTCCCAGCTCTTCAAGATTGTCGACGTAACGCAAACCCTTTTCCGCCAAGCGCGCGCGCATGTTGTAGATGTCCAGACCCAGTTCGCCCTTGGCCAAGCGCAATGCCTTCTGTTCCTCCAGGTCGGCCCGGGCGCGACTGGCTTCGACGACTTGCTGCAGCTCGGTACGTCGCACGATCACAACACCATCGTCATCCGCAACCACCACATCACCCGGGTGCACCAGTTGCCCGCCGCACACCAGCGGCAGGTTGACCGAGCCCAGGGTTTCTTTGATTGTGCCTTGGGGGCTGATGGCGCGGGACCAGACCGGGAAGCCCATTTCGCGCAGGGTGTGGGTGTCGCGCACGCCCGCATCAATTACCAGCGCCCGAACGCCGTGAGCCTTGAGCGAGGTGGCCAAAAGGTCGCCGAAGTAGCCGTCGGTGCAAGGTGAACTCGGTGCAACCACCAGAATATCACCGGGCCGACATTGTTCGACGGCCACATGGAACATCCAGTTGTCGCCCGGAGCGACGAGTACCGTGATGGCTGAACCACTGATTACCGAGCCTTGTTGAATTGGTCTGATCGAAGCCGCGAACAGTCCTTTGCGGCCTTGTGCTTCATGAATAGTCGCCACCCCGAAGCGATTCAACTCATCGACCAGCGCCGCTTCGGCCCGCTGAATATTGCGCACGACAACGCCAGTCTTGCCGATATGTTCGCTCATCCCAGATTCTCCGTGACACGCGGGAAAATACTCTGATAACCCTCGCCATAGACGATGTTGCGGGTTGAGGTGATCCCGACATTACGTTTGGCTTGCACACCGCGTTGCAGGGCAACGCGCGTGTAGTACTCCCACAAATGTTCCTGACCGGCCATGCACTGGATGGCCGCGTACTTCTTGTCCCAGACCTCCGTGATGTCGAGCAATACATCGGGGCGCCATTCGCATTGCTCGGGCTGGTGCGGCTCGAAACTGTAGACCGGCGGTGCGCCGACGATTTTCTCACCCGGTTTATAGCCTTCGGCCTGGGCGATGATGCGCGCCTCCTGCGTCAGGTTCATGGCCAGCGGGTGATCGTAGTTGTACGGGTCCTTGAGCGAGTGACTGAGGACGAACTCCGGCTGCACCCGGCGGAACACATCGGCAAGGCGGAACAAGGTTTCCTTGTCGGCGCGCATCGGGTAATCGCCGATATCGAAGAACTCGACACTGGCCCCGAGAATATCGGCGGCGGCCTGAGCCTCTTCGCGACGTGCGGCTTTGACCTTGTCTTCGCTCATCTCGCCCTTGCGCCACAGCTTGGCGGATTCGCCGCGCTCACCGAACGACAGGCAGACAATGTGAACGTGGTAACCCTGCTGGGCATGCAGAGCGATGGCGCCACCGGCACGCCAGACAAAATCGGCTGAGTGGGCGCTGACGACCAGCGCGTTTTTGGTTGAATCGATCATTGCGGATTCTCCTCTTGCGTTGCGAAAGAGCATCGCATCGCACCCCGCCGACGGAGTAATGCGTTCGAGTTTTCGAGGTATGCGTTTTTTTTATTGCCACTCAAACATGCCGGCGGCATAGTCGCCTGAACCGCCGATCCGCAGAGTCCTCGCCCGATGGAAAACCCCGAACTGCCAAATCTGATGCACGTGCGTGCCTTCGTCCGCGTAGCTGATCACGGCAGCGTCTCCAAGGCGTCAGTGGCGCTGTACCGAGCGCAATCAGTGGTCACCCGCTCCATATCGGAATTTGAAGCCCGCCTGGGCGTGACGCTGTTCGAGCGCCACGCCAACGGTATGCGTCTGACCAATTTCGGAGAGCGTTTGCTGCCCCGAGCGCGACGGGTGCTGGCGGAGCTTGGGAGCGTGCCGACATTGCTCGGCCTAGGCGAAAAAGCCGCGATTGAACCGCTTTATCTGTTCCAGGCGCGACGCCTGCAAGTGTTCGTCAAACTCTGTGAAACCCAGCACATGCAGACAGTGGCCAACCTGCTGGGGCTGAGTCAGCCTGCGGTCAGTTCGACGCTGAAAGTCCTCGAAAACGGCTGCGGCCAATCGCTGTTCGAGCGCACGCCGCGCGGTTTGCAACCGACCCGCGCGAGCCATGACATCCTGTTTGCAATCCGCCGTGCTCTGAACGAATTGCGCCATATCGACACCGACATCACCGCCCTTCGCGGCGCCTTGCACGGTGTTGTGCACGTCGGTGCCCTGCCCCTCGGCCGCACGCGCATCCTGCCCGAGGCCATCGTGCGCCTGATGGCAGAGCATCCCGGCATTCAAGTGATTACCAATGAAAGTCCCTTCGACCTGCTGGCGACCGAGTTGCGTGCCGGAGATGTGGATTTCATTTTGGGTGCGCTGCGTTCATCGACCTATGCCAGCGACCTAGTCGGCGAGTCACTGCTGACGGAAGAAATGGTCGTGCTTGCGCGGCGTGATCATCCGCTCTGCGGCAACGGCGATTTGCAGAATCTTCTGGGCAACGCGCGCTGGGTATTGCCTCGCGCCGGCTCACCGGCGCGGACGATGCTCGAGGAATGCTTCGCCGGTTTCGGCATTCCTGCGCCTTCACCGGTAGTGGAAAGCGCCGACATGGCAATCATTCGCGGACTGTTGTTACGCTCGGACATGCTCGCGGCCGTGTCAGCGCATCAACTGGAACAGGAAATTGCTAGCGGCGAGTTGTGCATTTTGCCGCTGGAATTGAAACAGACTGCCAGAGCCATTGGCCTGACCTACCGCAGCGGCTGCCTGCACTCACCGGTCGCGCAGGCGTTGATGGAAATGATCCGCCGGGTGATCCAGGCACAGGCCGCTGAGGCGCTTAAAGCAGGTTCAACGGATAGCTGATGATCAAGCGATTCTCGTCGAACTCATTGCTGCTGTAATCGCGGCGAATGCTCGAGTTGCGCCAGCGCAGGTTGAGGTTCTTCAACGCACCGCTTTGCAGTGTGTAGCCCAACTCGGATTCGCGCCCCCATTCCTTACCGTCGGTGACGGCCCCGCTGTGCACATCGTCGCCGCTGATGTAACGGTTCATCAGGGTCAGACCGGGCACGCCAAGGACGGCGAAGTTGTAGTCATGGCGCAGTTGCCAGGATTTCTCCCGCGCATTGTCGTAACTGTTGTTGTAGCTGTCGTTGGCCAGCGTTCCGCCGCTGGTGCCGTTGACTCTCATCCAGGCATCGTAGCCGCTGAGCTTTTGCAAACCGAGGTAAAACGTGGTGCCGCCGTAGCGTGCCGACAGCAATGCCGAGAACGTACGGTTGTCCAGATCGCCTGCGCGGGCACTGCCATCCTCGCGCCCCCAGAAGTAGCCAAGATTGGCGCCCAGCGTCCAGTCACCCAGTGGTTGGCTATGAACCAATTGCAGATATTGTTGCTGGTAGATGTCCTTTAGCTGAGCATTCCACACGCCGATCATCGTGCGTTTTTCGTTGAACGCGTATTCGCCGCCGACGAAGTTGAAACGGTCAGAGGTAAACGCGGTTTTGCCCTGCATGAACATGTCTTCCATGCTTGAATCGTTGCGCGGACTGTTCTGCCGGAACTGACCGCCATACAAGGTCAACCCGGCGATATCCTGAGAAGTGACCTGCCCGCCACGAAAGGTTTGTGGCAACGAGCGACCGTCGTCGGAACGCAATATCGGCAACACTGGCATCCACTCGCCGAGCTTGATTTCGGTCTTGCCGACTTTCATTTTCCCGGCGACAGCCAGGCGACCAAATTGATCGGCAGGTCGGCCATCACTGTCCAGCGGCAGCAACTGCGTGCCACCCGTGCCTTGACCGCCATCAAGTTTCAGCGAATACAGGCCCAGCACATCCACACCGAAGCCGACTGTGCCCTGGGTGAATCCGGAGCGGAAGTCGAGAATGAAATTCTGCGTCCATTCCTCGGCTTTGCCCTGCGTATTGGCCGGGTTGGTGAAGTTGCGATTGATGTAGAAGTTGCGCAGGTTGAGATTGGCGCTGGCGTCTTCCACAAAGCCTGCGGCGCTCGCCTCGACAGGCAGAGCACAAACGGCGGACAGCGTGAAGACTACGCGTGTATTGGCGGTGATTTTCATTGTTATTGTTATCCATTTTTTTGGGATGAAGCAGTCCGCTACGCCCGCATGAGCCGGGCGCAGTGAAGTCATTCAAGGGTGTTGCGAAGCGGCCCGGAGCGAGCCGCCGATGACGCCGTGTCGTTAGCGTGGGGTCTTGCCCGCTACCGAATAGAGCACCTGCTGATTACGGGTTTTCATGAATTCCTCAAGACTTTGTCCGCGCATTGCCGCGTAGATCTGCAGATTCGGCACCCCGACCACGGCAGCGAGTTTTTCCAGCACGAAAAAAATCGCCCCGTAGTGAATCAATCCGCGCCAGTCGCGGCGGCGCAGCAAATCCCGCTCTTCATCACTCAGTCCTGCTTCATCGAACAGCGCCTCGGGTTGGTCAAGGAAACGCTGACGCCAGTGCGGCTCGATCATGCGATGCAAAAACTTGTTCAACCGATAGCCCTTGGCGCTGCGTTCCAGGGTGAACGGATAGGTGCCTTCGAGCTTCTCGATACCCGCCAACTGATGCTGCATGTGCTGCAAGTGCCGCGCAATGACGTCGACGGGAACGGGTCGATCCTGGTTTTCCAGCAGCAATGTGGCAATGCCGGTCATCGACGGCAGGTAGTAATCCTGGTGCAGGTTTTTCACCGTTGCCGACAGCGCGCCGCGCATGATCAGCCAGGTGATCACTTCCGAACCTTCCATGCCTCCCAGCGCGGCGTACTCGGCATGGGTCATTTCGGTCAGGCGCTCGGGATCATTGACCAACAGATCAATGAACTGCTGGTCCCACTCCGGGTTGTTGAAACCACAGCGTTCGCCGTGCACCTGGTGGGAAACGCCGCCGGTCGCGACGATGGCCACTTTCAAGTCCTCGGGGTAGCTTTCAATCGCCCGGCGCAGCGCCTGGCCCAACTTGTAGCAGCGCCGCGCACTCGGAACCGGGAACTGCAACACGCCAACCTGCAGCGGCACGATCTCCACCGGCCAGTCCGGCTCGCACGGCAACAGCGCCGACATCGGCGAGAAGAAGCCATGATCGAGCGGCTTGTCGCGGAAGAAGCTCATGTCGAATTCATCCGCCACCAGGCTCTCGCCGATGTGCCGCGACAGCGCCGCATGGCCAGCGATCCCCGGCAACTCGCGTGGATTACCGCCCTCATCGGCGACTTCGTAACGCTCATCGACACCGAGGGAAAATGCACCATAGTGATCAAAGAAAAACGACGTCACGTGGTCATTGAAGATATAGAACAGCACATCCGGCTGCTGCTCCTTTAGCCACACCTTGATCGGCTCGAAGCCACGGAAGATCGGCGCCCAGGCGGCCTCATGCTGCTTGTCGTGATCAACCGCAAAGCCGATGGTCGGGGTGTGAGATACAGCAAGGCCACCAATGATGCGTGCCATAACGAGTTCCTTTGTCGAAAAAGATTAATGCGTCAGCAAGGCCCGATTGACTCGGCGCCGTGCATGACCGTTGGCCAGGATCGCCAGTGCAGCGATAAAGGCAGGCACGCTCAACAGGGCAAACAGCAGCGGCAACCCCAGCCCAAGGCTGAGCACCGCGCCACCGATGAGTGAACCAAAGATAGCCCCGAAGCGGCCGATACCCAGCATCCAGCTGACGCCGGTGGCGCGGCAATCTGTCGGGTAGTACCCCGGCGCGAAAGCATTGAGGCCGGTTTGCGCCCCACTCATGCAGAAACCTGCTGCCACCACGCCGAACGCCAGCAGACTGGATTCGAGGCTGAAGGCGCCCAGCAGCAGAATGAAAGCGCCACCCAGTGCGTAGGACGTGGCAATTACCGCGTTCGGATTACGCCGGTCCATCGCCCAACCAACCACGATGGCGCCGACGGTACCGCCAATCTGAAACAGGCCGGTGATGGTCGCGGCTCGTTCGATGGACAGCCCACCTTCACGCAGCAGGGTCGGCATCCAACCCATGGTCAGGTAGATCACCAGCAACCCCATGAAGTAAGTCGCCCACAAAGCGAGCGTGCCGAAGCGATAGTTTTCGGTGAACAACAAGCGCATCGGAGTCTTTTGCTGGGTTTGAGGCTCGGCGATGACGAACTTCGTCGCTGCGCTAAACGTGCCGCCAAGCTTGTTCAGCACCTTGGCGATCTGGCCGGCAGGCGCATTGCGCGCAGCAAGAAAACGAGCGGACTCAGGCAACAGCAGCCACATCAATGGCAGCAGCAGCAACGGCAGAATTCCGCCGGCGAGCAACACCGACTGCCAGCCGTAATGGGGAATCAACCACGCGGCGAGAAATCCGCCCAATCCCGACCCCATGTTGAATCCGGTGAACATGATCGTGATGAACAGTGACCGATTGCGCTCCGGCAAGTATTCGGACAACAGCGTCGTGGTGTTGGGCAAAGCCGCGCCCAGCGCCACACCAGTCATCAAACGCAGAGTGGCCAACTCATAAGGGTTGCGAGCGAACGCACAAGCCAGGCTCAACACGCTGAATCCGGTCACCGCCGTAAGCAATATCTTTTTACGGCCGAGTCGGTCAGCGTAAGGGCCGGCGGTCAGGGCGCCGATCGCGAGTCCCACCATGCCGGCGCTCATCACCGGGCCGAACGCCGCTTTTGACAATCCCCACTCTTGAATCAGCGAGGGGGCAATAAACCCCATCACCGCGACGTCGAAGCCATCGAAAAGCACTATGAAAAAACATAAACCCATAATCAGCCACTGGTACGGCACCACTTTTCGGTTGTCGATCCACGCTTTGATATCGATCGTTTCACTACTCATGCTCTCACCTTCTTATTTTTGTAGAAGTCCCGACGGACAAGGCCTGTAATTGGACCGTCCACGCTAAACGATGGAGGTGACTGTAAAGCCGCAGGTATACCGCCCGCCTCTGGGAAATTATTAACCGGGTATCGATTTTTCTTATCGGGGAGTCAACAGAGATAAACAGAGCGTGGTAGAGAGGGGGGTGATGATTGCGGCACGAGCAGCCGCTAGTAGGAGATGCAACGTCAATAGCTGCTCCGTATTCGGTATACGAAGCAGCTCAAAACTAAAGCAATTTATTGTGCGGCCTTGATCGCCGCCAGCAACTGCCTGCCAGCCTTAGCAGCATCGGCTGACTTGTCATTCATGAAGTGTGTCACGACATCGAACACAGCGCCCTGCACCGCCTGGGAAGTCGACATGTTGAATGCCATGCTCGGAGCGAGTGAACCAGTCTTCTCAGCAGCAGCGAAATCCTTTGCAGAGGCTTGCGCACAGCTATCGAATCGACTCATGTCCAAACCCTTTATGACGGGTATTGATCCCTTGTTTTGATTGAAAACATATTGAAACGAAGGCTCCAGCGCTACTTTGGCCAGGTCGTTGCGGGCTGCAATATTGCCAGGGCTGTCATTCTTCGAGGCTAGTTTGAACATCGCCAGTGAATCAATGGTATAGCTGTAAGCACCCTGTGAGCCGGGAAATGGAACGCAAATGTAATCTGTATCGGGAAGCTTGCCCGCCGCGCTCCACTCACTTTTCGCCCAGTCCCCCATGATTTGCATGCCAGCTTTGCCATTGATGACCTTGGCTGTTTCCAGATTCCAGTCTTGACCGTTACCATCGGGATCCAGATAACTCTGGATTCTTCGCAGCGCATTAAATACTTCAATCATTTTCGGCCCGGTGAAAACACTGTCGTCGACATCAATAAAGGCCTTCTTGAAACCATCAACGCCCATCACGCTCAAAACGAGGTTTTCGAAGATTGTCGTGTCCTGCCAGGCCTGACCGCCATGTGCGATAGCGATGAACCCTGCCGCCTTGAGCTTATCCCCAGCGGCATAAAGCTCATCAAGTGTGGTCGGCACATCGAATATGCCCGCCTGCTTCAGGACGACAGGGTTAAGCCAAAGCCAATTGATGCGATGAATATTCACCGGTACCGCAACGTAATGTCCCTCGTACTTCATCATTTGGGCGACGGACTCGGGAAGCAGGCTGTCCCAGTTATTCGCCTTGGCGACGTCGTCAATGCTGGCAAGAAGATCGAGGCGACCCCATTCCTGAATATCTGGCGCTTTTATCTGCGCGGCGGTGGGAGGATTGCCCGATACAGCACGGGTTTTCAGCACAGTCATGGCCGCACTGCCTCCGCCGCCGGCGACTGCACTGTCCTGCCAAGTGAATCCATCTTTCTCGATGATTTTTTTCAGAACTTCCACCGACTTGGCCTCGCCCCCGGAGGTCCAATAGTGAACAACTTCAACACTTCCCTTGGTTTCAGCGGCCTGAATCACAAGAGGAAATAAAGCGGCAAGAGAAACCATGGCTGCAAGGCGGTTCATTAAATTCATTTCAGTACCTTATTGTTTTTTTATCGAGGTAGTGGGCTATTCGCTCAGTCTCACGCAATCATTCGAGCCCCAGACCGGCACGTCCGAGCGCGTTCAGACGCTCCAAGGTGAAACGACCTTCCCAAGTTGTTTCATAGTCTTCCCGAGGAAAATCGTCGGGTGATGCACCCTTCGCGAATGCCCTGAACACATCTTTGGCGTAACGCAGGTTTTTTTGACACATAGGTGCGGCCGGAACGTACATGACATTGCCCCAGCCTTGTTGATTTGCCACGGGCGCGACACTGTGAATTACATCGCAATGCCACCACACCGAATCGCCCGCACGGACATCCGGAATCGGACTCAGCCCTTCGAATAGCAGTGGATGCCATTGTCGGGACACCGGAAGTACCTTTCCGGGCGCAACCCCGCACAGCTCATCCTCAGGTACATCGTCCAGCAGTGGCCGCAGCAGCATGTAAGCCATCGCCTTGGGGATCGGCAAGGTATGTAGTACCCCCTGATCGGCGTTCATATCCGATAACGCGGTCCAGCCTTGAAACGTGCGGAACGCAGAGCACTTGACCGTATCTTTGTAGGCGTACTCATCGACTTCAGTACGGAAGGCTGCGTCCCAAGGGTCGTAGGCGCTGAAATCATTGCTGTAAATTCTGTCGAATACCTTGAGGTAGGCTGGGTGCAGCCATCGCTCCAAGGCGCCCGAGTCGGTGTGTGGTCCGAGACCTTTTGAATGTGTTCCCGGAGGCCGACGCCGTACCCGATCCGGGTATAGGGCATTGATGTCAGGGTTGAACCATTGCTGCCCTTGAGAATGGATCTTCCAAAGACGATTCAGAAAAGATTGTGCGGCCCCCATACGCTCATCCTGACGCAACTGCATCTGCGACTCCGACCAATAGATCGGAAAAATTTCTGGACGCGATGCCTCCAGGCTTCCGAAAAACTGGTCCGCTGGACCACGATAAATTGCATCGAAGTGATTGCGGTCAAGGTAATCCAAAAGCCTCTCGTCCCACCCCAAAACCTGGTCTCGAGGAAAATGGTTTCTGAGCACGACGCAACCACGCCGCTTGATTAGCGCCAACTGGTCCGCACTCACTTTCCCGACCGCGATATCCTCGAACTCAAGGATCGGCCAAGCCGAACCGGTTAGCGCCTCCTGCGCCTTGATTGAGTCGATTTCAGCAACGATGAATTCGCTAACTTGTTCAAACAAAGATTCAACGTCGCCGATCTGCGCGCGCAAGGCGCGCTTCATTTTGACGATGCTGTCTCGATAATCTTGCGGAAGCGTTTCGCTTTCGAAGGCACGGTATTTACTCATGGGAACTACCTGCTGTTTTTGTTATTCATGCAGGTATGGAACCACTTTTAAATAAGCACACGGCAGCCTCATTTGAAGCGTCGACTAGTACGATAATGGCGTTTTGAGCCAATACGATCGGAGTATCAACCCACTAGATTTCTGACCTTCACTGAAAATGATGGCTGTGCGTTTGACGAAACGCGGAAGGTGTCAGCCCTTTCAACGCCTTGAACTGGCGGTTGAATAATGCCAGCGACGAGTAGCCCACCTCCTCCGCTATTATCGATACCGGCGAGTCGCCCTGCATCAGCAACGCACAGGCATGGCCGATGCGCAGTCGAACGATATAGTCCAAGGCGGTACAGCGTGTATGCCGGCGAAACATTCGATGGAAAGCAGACAGACTGACGCAGGCCAGCTCTGCTAACTCGGCAACATTGATTGCCCGGGCGTAGTTACCATGTAGGTAATGCAGAACTCGATGAATACGCGCGTCTTCGACAATCTGATCACCGGCCTGCCCGCCTGGCGTCGGCAGGATCCGAGTAGCATCAGCGTCTCTTGCCAGCCTGTCGAGCACCGTTAGCAATGCGATCAAGCGCTGGGGCGGCGTCTGATTGACCATTGCCTCGATGGAGGAGCGTACTTCACTGGAGGCCCTACCACTGAAACTCACCGCGTGTTGAGCTGCCGCCAGCAATGGGCGAACCGCAGCCATTTCCGGAAACAATGTCACAAGCGAGTCGGCCCAAGCAGCGGAAAACCAGATAACCAAGGCAACATGCGGCTGATCCTCATCAATACGCTCCGCTGAAGACCAGCTATGAGGAATATTCGGCCCTACAAGAATCAGGTCTCCATCGTCATAGCGCGCTACGTCATTACTGATGTAGCGATGGCCGCGACTATTGAGCGTGAGTGTCAACTCATATTCGGGATGATGATGCCACTCGAATGGAATCGCATCCGGCAAACGCCTGTTCAATAGCGTCCAAGAGGTTGCAGCCTCTGTGGGTACTTTCTCGAAGCTGGGTTTCATGACATCGACTCGGCCTAGCAAGGGACTTGTATCGCCATCATCGTAACACCCACTACTTCTGCAGTGAGCTGACGAGATCTCAACGCGTAAAATCGTCGGCCGCCTGATCATGACATTGACCTGCAGAAGGATTCCATTGAAAACCAGAGCGCGCCAGCACGCTTGGTTTCAATCGCTGGTCGCTACCGTAATCCTCGCGTGGGTGGAAGAACAGTGTTTGCGTAGCTGGAAGTACTCGCAACCTGGTTTCGTAAGCAGACAGGTAATCGTTGCGCACCTCAAGTGAAACGCTGCCAGGCATCCATGCGACAAAAGGAGGAAGAACCTCGAATCCGAGGTAGCGAAACATCCCATCGTGGATGGGCAATAGAATGTGACTCATACACCCATGAATGCCATCGGGTTGATATAGGCTTTCCGCAGTGCCGGTGGTAATGCACAGCGCTATGACGCCGGCGTGCGTCTGGGCGATCAGGTGGAGAAGGACGTGATTGCCGTGCCGATCGGCCCGTCATTGCGCATCGCGGTAGTAGGTTCTCCCGAGTATTTCAAGCACCGACTGATCCCGAAGGGACCGAGCGATCTGGCTGCGCACAACTCCATCAATCTGCGCCTGCCTACCCATGGCAGCCTGATTTGAAAAAGACGGCCACGAACTCAAGGTGCGCGTTGAGTGGCAATAGACGTTCAACAGCAGCATGCCGATCTGGCGTGCGGCGGAGGCAGGCTGGGGGCTGGCGTTTCTACCGGAAGATATGGTCATGAGCCAGTTGGCCAACAGCACACTGTTGGGGGTACTTGAGGACTGGTGCCAACCTTTTGCCGGTTACCACCTTTACTACCCGAATCGTCGTGAACATTCATCAGCGTTTGGTGTTGTAGTTGAAGCGTTACTCTACAAGCGCTGAGTCATCGACCTTCAAGGCGCATGAGCTTTATCCGCCCCATAAACCCGTAAATGAGCAAATGCTTTTGATCGGTTGCAGCCGGAAGCGACCGGCTGCAATAGGGCGATTACTGCTGACTTTGAGTGGTAGCTATTGGCTGTAGGTTCAACCGGTCGTTCAACAGCAGCAGCTATCAGCCATAGACGACCCTATGCAACAGTCTTTGTTCGAGACAAGTAGTCGTATCTCAGCATCGGACGATTCGACAAACGTATGACTGCTTCCCACTGACTCTCCCGTATTGCTTGAGCTCTTATTCTAAAGGCAGAGGACGGTCTGTGATGACGTGCTTCATCACTAACGTCGATGTGAGGCGCTGTACGTTAGGTAGCCTAGACAGTTCTTCATCGTAAAGCTTCTGAAAGGCTGGGAGATCTGCTGTCACCACCATCAGCAGATAATCAGGATCGCCAAAAAGTCTTTGTGCTTGGACTATATAAGGAATTCGCGGTAGAGCATTTTCGAAATCTGCTACCGCCTTTTGGTGCCCCTCTCGAAGGGTTACGAATACCAGGGACGAGAAATTCAGACCTATCTCGGTCGCCGATAGCTGAGCACGGTACCCTTTGATAACGCCTGCGTCCTCCATCGCCCGAACACGTCGATGGCATGGAGACAAACTGAGACCTACGCGGTCTGCCAATTCTGTCAGCGACTGGCGACCATCCTGCTGTAGCTGCGCAAGAATCTTCTTATCAATTCGATCCATTCAGAAAAACCTTCTAATTAAGTCCGCCTTTGCGTATATCTTCGAAAGATAATACCACTTGGCATTCTTTATCCTTCCAGGACAGTGTTTCAGGGCGGTAAACGACGCACTGAACTGATGAAAAAAGAAGGATTTGATCGTGACAGTGTCTTTGATGATGGCCTTCTGGGCCGTATCATTTTTGTTTGTTATCACGCCTGGAGTCGACTGGGCCTACTCGATATCGGCAGGTTTGCGAGGTCGTGTTCTACCCGCCGTAGTCGGCATGCTTTCCGGTCACCTTTTGGCCACGTTGATCGTCGCTGCAGGCGTGGGCGGGGTGTTGGTCAAAATACCCCATGCGTTGCTGACATTAACGCTAATGGGGGCGGCCTATCTCCTATGGCTCGGCTTCAACATGTTGCTAAAGCCTTCGTTGCCTGCTCAAGGAGCATCCAGCGGTGACAGTAGCTGGATGGCCTGGGCGATAAAAGGACTGTGCGTCAGCGGTCTCAACCCGAAAGTTCTTTTGTTGTTCCTGGCACTGCTACCTCAGTTCACTGATGCGTCAGCGGGGTGGCCAGTAGGGGCTCAGATTATCGCGTTAGGTTTGATCCACGGTTTCAGTTGCGGCGTCGTCTATCTTGCGGTTGGCTACGGCGCCGGAGCGGTGCTTGCTTCACGTCCAGCAGCGGCTACCTATGTGAGCCGGATATCGGGAGCCGCGATGATCGTCATTGCTGTGGTTCTTGCTGCCGAACGGCTGACCATTTGAATTAAGGAAGCAAAATGTCTGATCAAATCACCGCCCCCTATAACAGCCCTCGTCTCGGCAGGGTAAGAATTCCACATTTACAAGACATGAAGGCACGGGGTCAAAAATGGGCCATGTTGACTGCTTATGACATGTACGCCGCGTCGGTGTTTGAGGCAGCAGGAATTCCGGTACTGCTCGTAGGCGATTCCGCCGCCAACAACGTTTATGGGCACGACTCGACGTTGCCGGTAACAGTTGACGAGATGCTGCCTCTGGTCAGGGCGGTTTCGCGCGCTACTGAGCGGGCGTTGGTCATTGCGGATTTGCCTTTTGGCTCTTATCAGGGATCGCCTGAACAATGTTTCCATACCGCAGCCCGTTTCATGAAGGAAGGCGGCGCTCATGCCGTAAAGCTCGAAGGTGGGATCGAAATGCTTGCGCAGGTTGAGAAGTTGGTAGGCGCAGGCATTCCAGTTATGGCTCATATCGGTTTTACCCCGCAGGCAGAACACCAGCTGGGCGGATACCGCATTCAAGGCAAGGGCGAGGACGCTCAGAGTTTGATTAACTTGAGCGTTGCCTTCGAGCGTGCAGGGGCGTTTGGCCTGCTTATTGAAATGGTGCCAGGAGACGTGGCTACGAGGATCACCGAGACAGTCTCCATCCCTACCGTCGGAATCGGTGCAGGTGTTGGCTGCGATGCCCAGGTACTCGTCTGGCAGGACATGGTAGGGCTTCGTGATGGTCAATTGCCGCGATTCGTCAAACAGTATGCGGATATGAGAAAGGTGATGGGTGACGCTGCAAAAGCCTTTGCTAAAGACGTCGAGTCGGGCTCATTCCCAGGGATTGACCATACGTTTTAAATCGTCGGAGATGCCAATGAACGCAATGCGCCAGAAAGCAATTGAAGGACTTAAGGAAGGCGATACTTTCGAAATCAAACGCACTTTTTCGCACGCAGATATCGTTCAGTTTGAGGTGCTATCGCGCGACCACAACCCGGTGCATTCCAACGCTATGTACGCGGAAGCAAAAGGCTTTGATGGTGTCATCGCTCATGGCTTGCTGACTGCGACGCTGATTACGGAAATCGGAGGGCAATTGGGTTGGCTGGCCACCTCTATGAATTTTCGCTTCAAGCGCCCCGTTTACATTGGTGATGAGCTGACTTGCGTGTGGAAAATCATGGGGATTGATGACGAAAATCGAGCGCGAGCCGAGGTAACCGTGAACAACATTAACGGCCAGGCTGTCTTGCTCGCAGACACAACAGGGCTGATCCCCACTGACACCGAGAGGAATCTACTCGCATCAATAAAAATTGATGAAACTTAGATTTATAACGGTGGCCAAGACATGCCAAAAACACCTCTTATATAGGAACCACGCATGCAAGACTTAGTAATATTTATTGTTAGACCAGGAAGGGGAATTGAAGACGCCTACTTTCTCCTGCTAGCTGCTTTCGTTGGTGGCGCTGCGGGAGTATTACTGGCCTACAAGGTATCGCTATGGGTGGGATTGCCCTTTGCACTAGTCGCGACCCTGATGCTTTATTTCACGTGGCGAACCCCAAGCTTGGTGCCTCTACCCTCTGAGAGACCAACGCCTAATGAGCCGTAGCATGAGGGGATAGAGGCGATCAAACTGGAATAATCACCTAAAGCCTGCGAAAGGCTTGCTGCTTAACTCGCACTTTATAAAACGCAGATTACCGCTTTTGGCTGATAGCAGAGGACGCTTTAACCATCATGCCGGCCGAATGACATCGATATACTTTTAGCGTTCGTCTAATACAAATCCAAAATCGTCGCTGGACACTTGAGCCGCTTCGCTGAGCCGTTGACGTAGTGCAACGGTCAGCTGTCGTTCCACCT
Organism: Pseudomonas caspiana; assembly: GCF_040224095.2. Lineage (NCBI taxonomy): Bacteria > Pseudomonadati > Pseudomonadota > Gammaproteobacteria > Pseudomonadales > Pseudomonadaceae > Pseudomonas > Pseudomonas caspiana. Next base: position 3,343,248 of record NZ_CP167995.1, read on the forward strand.
CCTGAATCGCCACTGGTTCCGTAGAAACCTCCAAGCCCAGCAAACCAATTACGCGGATACAAATATTCGGTCGAACACAGCCGATCGGAGTTGCTGTTGTCGACCTAGAGCGGACTAGCTGGTCCTTCCTGAGCCCTGCCCTCTCCCACCCAGATCCGATGAGGAGCAACACTGAAAGCCATCGACGACCACCCTGGCACGCCTCAGAGATCGCCAATCTCGATCGCCCGTATATCCCGCGCCAGTGGGGGCAAAACTGGGGGCACACTTGAATTTTCTCCGTCTGAAAACAGCTTCCTAGAGCCAAGTCAAAATGTTTTTTGGCGACCCTGATAGCCTGTAATGGAATTCCCGCCGCCTGTCTAAACCCAATGGACTCCACGACTCATGAACGCTGCGCGCAACGATTTGAGGCGTCCTTGGAGACGTCGTATTGTTCACGGGGTCTCTCCTGATTACGGACGGATCGAGGCGCTGCGGCAAACCGGATCAAAGGTGCAACGCGGGCTTGGGCTGGCGAACGTCATGGGCAGAAGGGACGCGGACACGCCACGCAATCAGCAACGCTGCCAGCAGCATCAGCACGGCCGCCGCGACAAATACGCCTGCGCTGCCACCGAGGCTGAACATTGCACCGCCAGCGGCGGCGCCGGTGGCAATGGCTGACTGCACAGAGGCCACTACCATCCCTCCGGCGCTTTCCGCCTGATCAGGCACCGCGCTGGCGACCCAGTTCGACCACGCCACCGGCACACCACCAAAGGCCAGGCCCCAGACCGCCAGCAGTACCGCCTGCCCCGGCACCGAGGCCGGCAAGAGCACCAATGCCAGTGCTGCAACGCCGACCAGCGCGGGCATCAGCACCAGAGTGGCCAGCGGGTGGCGCTCCAGCAGCTTGCCGGCCAACAGTGTGCCGACGAAGTTCGCCACACCAAAACCCAGCAGCATCAGTGACAGTCCTTGCGGGCCGATACCGGTCGTTCCTTCAAGGAACGGCCGGACATAAGTGAACATCGCGAAGTGGCCGCTGTGCACCAGCACACAACCGAACATCCCCATGGCAATGCCCGGACGCTGCAACACCTCGAAGACGGTGCGCAGACGTGCCGGCCGACGCGGCGCGAGGGGCGGCAGAGTGAACGACTGGAAAGCCAGGGTCACCATGCCGACCGCCGCCGCTGCAAAGAACGCGCTGCGCCAGCCATATAATCCGCCCAGGTAGCTGCCCAGCGGCACCGCCAAGACCGTGCCGATGGCAATGCCGCTGAAAATGATCGACAACGCCCGTGGCAACAAAGCACTCGGCACCAACCGCATCGCTACCGCCGCCGCCATGCTCCAGAATCCGCCAAGGGCAATGCCCAGCAAGATGCGCATCAACAACAGCACCGCGAAGCTGGAGGAAACGGCGACCAACAGATTGGAGGCGACCATCAACGTGGAAAAACCCAGCAACACCCAACGTCGGTCGATGCTGCGGGTCAGACCCGGCACCAACAAGCCAGCGAACAGCGCCACCACTGCGGTCACCGTTACCGCCTGGCCAGCCAGCGCTTCGGACACTCCCAGGTCGGCAGCCATCAGCGTCAACAAACTGGCCGGAAGGTACTCAGCGGTGAGTAATCCGAACACACCCATTGCCAACGAGAAGACGGCCATCCACGCCGGGGTCTCAGGCTCTACATCCGCACCGACGCCGGGATGGCGGTCAGACGCGGCGTTACATACACAGTCAGTCATTACACGGATCTCCCAATCTTCATGGCGAGCCGAAGTCTAGGCGCCGGAAGCTGGATGATCTATGATCGAAAATCTCTACTTTTTGATCAAAACACCTGAACGATGCCTGCTGATCAGTTTGCCCTCTCTTCGGATCTCATCAACGAGCTGTTGCGCGGCATGCGCCTGCGTGGCGTCGAATACCGGCGTATCCAGGCGGGTCCAACCTTTGGCTTGGGTTTCGCGGAAAAACCCAGGCATGCCTGGTTCCACTTCATGGCCGTCGGTAATGCGGTGCTGCAAATGGAGGACGGCAGCACCTACGCGCTGTCTGCCGGCAACGCAGTGTTCATCTCCCATGGCGCGGCCCATCAACTGTTTTCCCATCCGGACGCGCCTGTTCAAGACATCGACCGCCTGGACGGCGCTCCCTTGGGTGACACCGTCAGCGCGGTGGATACCGGAACCGATGCCAGCCCCACGCCGAGCACTATTTTGTTCAGTGGTTGTATGGAGTTCGAACTGGGCAGTATCCATGGCCTTGGCCAGTTGATGCCGGGCCTGATGCTGATTGATGCCGGCGGCCAGCGTTACCCCGGGCTGGTGCCGATCCTGAGCACCATGGAGCGCGAGGTCAGCGCCGCCCGTGTGGGCTTCGCCGGTATCCTCGCGCGGTTGGCCGACGTGGTGGCCGCCATGGTCGTTCGCGGCTGGGTGGAGTGCGCCTGCGGCAACGCTTCTGGGCTGGTCGCCGCCTTGCGCGATCCACGCTTGGCCGGTGCACTGCTTGCGCTCCATCAACAACCGGGCCGCGACTGGACTGTCGCGCAGCTGGCAGAGCACTGCAATACCTCGCGTTCGGTGTTCGCGGAGCGCTTCCAGGTGACGATTGGCATGACCCCGCTGCGCTACGTCACCGAACTGCGAATGCGCCTTGCAAGCCAGTGGCTGACCCTCGAAAGGCTGCCGATTGAAGAGGTGGCGCAGCGTCTGGGCTATACATCCCAGGCGGCTTTCAGTCGTGCATTCAAGCGCATTACCGGCCAGACACCGGGATTGAGTCGCAAGGTGAGGCAGCCCGCTGTTACATGAAACCGAGCGTAAGCAGTCGATGATCCGCGCCTCTGACTCATTTACCGCCCGTAACGTCGAGGAATGTACCGGTAACGAATGATGCCTCCGCGCTCGCCAGCCAAATAATAGCGCGGGCCACTTCCTCAGGCTGGCCGCCGCGTCCCATGGGAATCGAGTCCTTGACTCGATCGACCCGTCCTGGCTCTCCGCCACTGGCATGCATGTCGGTATAGATATGTCCGGGACGAATACAGTTGACGCGTATCCCCTCCCGAGCCACCTCCTTTGCAAACCCAATAGTGAAAGTCTCTAACGCGCCCTTCGACGCCGCATAGTCGAGGTACTCATTGGGGCTGCCAAGGCGCGCCGAGGCTGATGAGACATTGATCACCACACCGCCCGGTCCGTTGTGACGGTACGCCATGCGCTTCACCGCCTGCTGGGCGCAGAGTATTGGCCCAATGGCATTGACCGCAAAGATACGCTGCATCCGCTCGAAGCCGAGTTCTTCCAGGCGTGACTGAGGCGCCAGCATCCCGGCATTATTGACCAGTACGTCGATGCGTCCGAACTCGCGGTCGATCGCAGCGAACAAATCGGCCACCTGCTGGGGGTCCGCACTGTCGGCCCGTATCGCTAACGCCCTGCCCCCCAATGCTTCTACATCCGCAGCCACGCCCAACGCTGCGGACTCGTTGGCAACGTAGCTGATAGCGACGTCATAACCTCTTTCTGCAGCAAGCCGGGCAGTCGCTGCCCCCACTCCACGACTTCCTCCGGTGATTAGAATCAGCGGTGCCTGCGAGACGTTGACCATTAGACATAGCTCCTTAGCCGTTGGCTGTATCAGCCGATGATGAGGGTGCCACTGGCGATCACCACGCACGCCAGTATTCGGCGTGCGGTGAGCTTCTCGCCGAGAAACACATAGCCGATCAACGCCGCAAACAGCACGCTGGTTTCGCGCAATGCGGATACCGCGCCGAGGGGCGCTTCGTTCATGGCGTAGATGACCATTGCATAGGCGAGCAAAGAGACCAGCCCGCCGACCAACGCGGACACTATTCCGGGCCTCACGGAGAACAAGCTGCGGGTGTCGCGCAGGCAGATGTAGACCACCGGCATCAGCACGCCCCACAGGGCGCACATCCAGACCGTGTAAGCAAGCGGCGCGCCGGAGAGTCTGGCACCGATGCCGTCGACCACGCTGTAGGCCGCAATGAAACAGCCTGTTCCCAGCGCATAGGGCAGGTTGGGAATCGACAGGCGGCGCCCTCTGAAGGCCAGCGAAATAATCCCGCCTGACACCAGCGCAATACCCAGTAACTCGCCAGGCGTGATGCGTTCTCCGGCAAACACGGCTGCTCCGAAGGTGATCAGCACCGGCGACGATCCACGTGAAACCGGATAGACCTGCCCCAGGTCGCCGACTCGATAACTGCGCACCAGAAACAGGTTGTAGCCTACATGCAGCAACGCCGAAAGCACTGCGTAGCTCCAGCTATCAATCGCAGGAGGTTCCATGAACGCTGCGGCGACGATACTGGCGATGGCGATGGCAATGCACATCACCGTCATGGACCACAGCCGGTCGGCGCCGCTGCGCAACAGCGCATTCCAGCTGGCATGCAGGAGCGCGGCAAAAAGCACGAGGAAGATCAGATGAACAGGCATGCGCCACTTTAGGCAAGCCGGTGCCGGGACTAAAGCGAAGTCTCCTCATCGCAGCATGAGCAAATAATCATGACTCACTGTTCCAGACGTCGTACTTTCAGCGCCTCATCGACTAACCATTGGCGAAAGCTGGCGATGTGCGGTTGCGCTTCGATGCCCTTGGGGCAGACGAAGTAGTACGCAAGCGGTGATGGGAGCGGCACATCGAACAGACGCACCAAACGACCATCGCTGATTTCGTTCTCAACATGCCCGCTGCGCACCAATGCCACACCCTGGCCGAGCAAGGCCGCCTCGACTGTCATGTTGGTATCACCAAATCGGACGCTCTCCTGGAGCGGTGAATAAGCTAGCCCGACAGCTTGAAACCAAACTTCCCACTTTGGCACCAACTCGGCTCCATCGCGCGTCAGCAGCGGGAAGTGCAACAAGTCCGAAGGGCTCTGCGGCATCCCCACGCGCCGCAGCAGTTCGGGGCTGGCGACAGGAAATACCTGCTCCCCAAACAAGAACTCCGAATGCAGACCTGGGTAATTGCCCTTGCCTAGCCTGATGGCAACATCTGCCTGGCCGTGCGAGAAGTGGATGACTTTATCCGTGGTGTCCAGCGAGACCAACAGCTCGGGGTGCTGACGAGAGAGACGCGGCAAGCGTGGTAGCAGCCATTTGAGCGCGAAGGAATAAGTGGTGCTGACGCTGAGTCGAACCCTGCCCTTTTGCTCACGCAGGTCACCCAGAGTCGCCTCAAGACTGATAAAAAACTCCCGCACGATGGGCGCCAGCGTAGCGCCCGCTGCCGTGAGGCGTAACGCCTTGCCACGCTCAAACAATTGCACTCCCCAAAGCCCTTCAAGGTGCTTGAGCTGGTGACTGACCGCGCTTTGAGTAACATGTAGCTCCTGTGCGGCGGCGGTAAACGTTGGATGGCGGGTAGCAACTTCAAAAGCGCGCAAGGTCGCGGTGGGCGGCAGGTCTCTCATAGGGGCGATATCCAGCAAGTTATCGAAAAAGCGCGCACATGAACGTTAGCTCATGCAGGTGCTGAATTCACTGTAAAAATCGCTGTGCTAACGGGGCAGTGGCTGGATTGAAACTGGATGCTCAAAGATGCGAGGGTTCTTCGGTGTGCTGGATAAGCGAGTGATCGGGCATGAATAGCCTGATCACTCGCCAGTAATGAGCTACAGAATGCTCACGGGTTATTTCGGAATGGAAACGTCCGCCTGCCCGGTTTCATCCAGCGCCTTGCGCACCAGACCATTGGCCTTCTGCCGTTTTACAAAGTCCTGGATGTATTCAGCACCGGCTGCGTACTGGCGGGGCACGGCCATCGCTTGGCGAATGGATGTGAATTGCCCCTCGATCACCCGATAACCCGCGTGGGCCGCAGCGAATTTCTCGAGAGGCTGACGCACCCCGGCCGCAGCGTCCAGCCCCTGATCAACGAACAGCTCGACTGCACCCGCCGAGGTGTCAGCCCGAAGCAACTCCGCGTGCTTCAAGCTCCGGGATAGGTAGAGATCGTAGGCCGCGCCTTTACCTACTGCGAGTTTCAAGCCAGCGCGGTCCAGATCATCAACCTGAGTGAACGTCGAATCAGCCCGTACCAGATAAGTGCCTTCGATGGCCACATAGGGATCGCTGAAAGCAACCTGCGCAGCACGCACCGGCTCGATCGCCATGAACGCCACATTCCAGATGTTCTGATCGAGCGCGGCAAAGACTTTTCCCGCAGCATCGAAAGTGACCATTTCCAGTGGTACGTTCAGCTCCTTCGCCAATGCCTTGGCAAGCTGAATGGATACGCCTTGCGGGCTGCCATCGGCGGCTTGTTGCGCCAGCACAGGGTTACCAAAGTTAATCGCGGCACGAAGAGTGCCACCGGGTGCCAGGTCAGCCAGAACGGCCGGTGATACTGCGCTCATATTTTTCTCCGAATCCAAAGCCCGGACAGGCAGTGAGAAAGTAGCGGCAACGGCCGCGACGATGGAAATACAGCAACTGATGCGACGAAGTGAGATATAGATGGGCGTGCCCCTGCCCTATACCCGCGCTTAACGCCGTCTGGAGCCTGAAACCCGATCGATTTATACAAGAGCACTTCTTCTCTTGAGCTCAGTATTGAGAATGAAGTCATTCTCTGAATAGTCGACCGGGCAATCAATGACATGTACGCCTGGCTCGGCAACGCAGCGTTCGATCATTGGCAGAAAAGCTTCTGCGCTTTCAACCCTGTGCCCTTTGGCTCCATAGCTGTTGGCGTACATGACAAAGTCAGGATTGCCATAATCCAGACCGAAGTCCTCAAAGCCCATATGCGATTGCTTCCAGCGGATCATCCCGTAGCCGTCGTCACGCAGGATGATGACAATCAGATTCATCTTCATGCGCACCGCAGTTTCCAGCTCTTGGCTATTCATCATGAAACCGCCGTCGCCACACACTGCAACAATCGGTTTCTGTGGATAGACCAACCGGGCGGCCATCGCCGAAGGGAGACCTGCGCCCATGGTCGCCAGCGCGTTGTCCAGCAGCACCGTGTTGGGCATGTGCGCTTTGTAATTGCGGGCAAACCAGATCTTGTAGATCCCGTTGTCCAACGCCACGATCCCCTCCGAAGGCAGCGCCTTGCGCAAGTCGGCCACCATCCGTTGCGGGTACATGGGGAAACGGTTGTCTTCGGCGCCCTCCACTATCTGAGCTTCGTTGGCACTACGGATCGTCAAAAGCCGACTGAAGTCCCAGTGCTCCTGAGTCTCAAGCGCTTCAGAAATCTGCCAGATCGCATTAGCGATGTCGCCCACCACCTCAATCTGGGGGAAATAGACAGGGTCGACCTCAGCCGAACGGAAGTTGATATGAACCACCTCGGTGCCGCCACGAACCATAAAAAACGGCGGTTTTTCGATGACGTCATGGCCGACATTGATGATCAGATCCGCAGACTCCACCGCCCGATGGACAAAATCCCCCGAGGACAATGCGGCGTTGCCAAGAAAGCGCGGGTGGCGTTCGTCCACTACCCCTTTGCCCATTTGTGTCGTGACAAATGGAATGCCGGTCTTGTCGATCAACTGACGCAGAACCTTGGCGGTCATCTTCCGGTTGGCCCCGGCTCCGATCACCAGGATCGGACTTTTGGCCTCCTTGAGTTTCGATACGGCGGCCGCAATGGATTTGTACTCAGCCAATGGCCGGCGGCTCAGGCTTGGAGGAATCGGCATGCTGTCGGTCTGTTCGGCAGCAATGTCTTCAGGCAGCTCCAGATGCACCGCGCCGGGCTTTTCCTCTTCTGCCAGCCGTATCGCTTCACGAACACGGGACGGGATGTTATCGGCTGAAGCCAACTGGTGCGTGTATTTGGTCAATGGCCTCATCATCCCCACCACATCGAGGATCTGAAAACGGCCCTGCTTGGACTTCTTGATCGGCTTCTGACCCGTGATCATCAGCATCGGCATACCGCCAAGGTAGGCATATGCACCGGCAGTCACCAGATTCGTCGCGCCAGGACCCAGCGTCGACAGGCAGACGCCCGTCTTGCCAGTCAAACGGCCGTAAGTTGCTGCCATGAAGCCAGCAGGTTGTTCATGCCGGGTGAGGACAAGCTGAATGCTTGAGCGCCGCAACGACTCCAGCAGGTCGAGATTCTCCTCACCGGGGATGCCGAACACGTACTCAACACCTTCACTTTCCAGACATTGCACTACAACATCAGCGGCCTTGGCCATCTTGTTACCTCAGCTTTTGGCAAGCGATGAGGCATCGCTTACGAATCGATTTCGGGCCGGTCACAACATTAATCAACTGGCCGTTAGCGTGCTTCCTGACTCCTGACCACCAGGCTCTGCGCCGAATCTTTGTTGGTCACCCGCATGAACAAGGTCATCAGGAATCCAGCCATCAGCAGTGCGCTCAGGAACAGCAATCCATTGGCCGCACTTTGACTGTTGCCCTTGACCATACCAATCAAAGACGGCCCAACGAAACCACCCAGATTGCCAATCGAGTTGATGACGGCGATCGACACCGCTGCGGTAGTGCGATCAAGGAACAGCGTTGGCAGCGCCCAGAACGGTGATTTGAAGCTGTACAACCCGGACAACGCGAGGCAGATCATGGCCATGGCGACGTAGGGGTTGGCCAGCAAACCTGCGCCGATCAGTCCTAATGTTGCCAGGAGCAGTGGAATGGCCGAGTGCAGTTTGCGTTCGTTGCGTTTATCCGAACTGCGCGACCAGAGGATCATCGCCGCCGTAGCCACGATGTAAGGCAGCATGGCGATCAAACCGATCTGCGTATGCGTCAGCGACTCGGAAAAACTCTTGATGATCTGCGGCATCCAGTAACCGACACCAAGGCTGCCACACTGGTAAACAAAGTAGATGAACGACAGGTACAGCACCTTGGGATTGGTCATCGTCTTGTAGACGCTCAAGCTCTTGACGTTCTTGCGGCTCTGACGATCTCGCTCCAGCTCAGCGACCAGCCAGGCTTTCTCTTCAGGCTTGAGCCACTTGGCCTGCTCCGGCTTGTCCGTCAGAAAGAAGAAGCACGCTACGCCCAGAAACACAGCGGGAATCCCCTCAAGGAACAGCATCCAGCGCCAGCCGCTCCAGTTGAACCAACTGATGTTATCCATGATCCAGGTGCTCATCGGCGCACCAATGATGTAGCTCACCGGAATGGCTGCGGTGAACAACGCAACAGTAGTCGCGAGCTCTTTGGAGCGGAACCAGAACGTCAGGTAAACGATGATGCCAGGGAAAAAACCGGCCTCGGCGACCCCCAGGAAAAAGCGCAGGACGTAGAGCTGGTTGGCCGTCTGGGCGAAAGCGGTTGCGGCCGCGATCGCCCCCCAGGTCACCAGAATCCGGGCAATCCAGACCCGTGCGCCAAACTTGTTGAGCATGACGTTACTCGGCACTTCAAACAGGAAGTAACCGATAAAGAAAATTCCGGAAATGAAACCAAACGCCTCGCTGGTCAGCGCCAGTTCCTTGTTCATCTGCAGCGCGGCGTAACCGATGTTGGCGCGGTCCAGATAGGAAACGATGTAAAGCAGAAAAACGAACGGGATGATGCGCAGGGTTACCTTGCGCACGATAGCGTTTTCATCAGGCGTATTATTGTTGTTCATGGCGACCTCACTGTAAGCAAGCTGCTGCGTGCTCATGTACTTGTTATGGATCGGGCGTTACTCAGGCAGAAAAAACCATACAAACGGGGCTTCCGGTGGTGACCGTGAAACCTGTCTTGCTTAACCCTCCTTTGTGTGAATCCACAGCCAGCGAGATGATGGTGTCGCTGTCTTCGTTGAGCGCGAAGATGAAGCGACCATTGGGAGTCAGCGCAAAAAAGCGCGGTGTTTTACCGTTCGTGGGCGTGAATTCAACCGGGTTCAACAAGCCCGTTTGCTGATTAATGGCAAATACCGCAATGCTGTCGTAACCGCGGTTGGAGGCGTAAACGAAGCGTCCGTTGCGATCCACCTCTATCTCCGATGCCCGGCTGTTTCCGGTGTAAGTGCAAGGCAACGTTGGCAACACTTGAAGCGGCTGCATCGAACCGTCTTCGGCATTAAACTCGTAGGTCGTCACCGTTGAGTCCAGCTCGTTGATGACATAGGCAAAGGGTGCCTTGGGATGCAGTGCCAGGTGGCGTGGACCCGCACCTTCTCGCGTCATCACAAAAGGCTGATCGGCCGGGAACAAGTTGCCGTTGTCAAAGCGGAAACTGAACACCCGATCCAGCCCCTTATCCGGCACCAGCACAAAATTGCCTGAGTGATCGAAGGGGTTGAAATGCGGCTTGGCAAACGGCTGCTCGACCCGATGCGGGCCGGCAGTACCATCGAGTTCAAGCAGTTGATTGATCGTCCCCAGCGAACCGTTTTCGAGCACATTAATGACGGCCAGCGAGCCGCTGATGTGGTTGGAAACGACCAGAAAACGCTCACTCGGATCAAGAGCCAGGTGCACCGGGTTCTTTCCGTCACAGCTCTGCTGATTGATGAAGCTCAACTTACCGGTCGTCTTGTCGACGCTGAACGCGCTGACTTCGCTTTGATCGCCGTGCACGGTGTAGAGCCGATCACCCGACTTGTTGAGTGCGAGGAAGGACGGGTTAACTAGATCCTGAACAATCTGGATCAGTCTCAATGCGCCGTTTTCTTCGTCCACCTGATAAACCGTGATGCCATTGCCGCGCGCGTTTCGCGCGCGGGTGGTCCGTGAGCCGACATAGGCGTACATAAAAACTGTCTCCGGTTAGCTGAAGCCTTTTAACGAACGTCCCTTTCCCTCAGGGCTGACCGAGACACCCAAGTGTCGCGGTCGCCGCTGCGATCATCAGGTCGTGCGCTTGACCACCTTGCGAATCACGAACGGCAACACGCCGCCATTGGTGAGGTAGCGGATTTCCTGCAACGAATCGATTCGGGCGAACAGCTCGACCTGATCCTGATCGCCATTGCTACGGCGGACAGTCATCGTAACCGGGTTGTTACCGACGACCAGATCGTCGAGTCCGATAAAGTCGAAGTGCTCGCTGCCATCCAGCTTCAGATCTTCAACCCGCTCACCCGCTTTGAACTGCAGCGGGATCACGCCCATGCCAATCAGGTTGCTGCGGTGGATTCGCTCCACGCTGCTAGCCACTACAGCTTTGACGCCGAGCAGCGCCTGGGCCTTGGCCGCCCAGTCACGGCTTGAGCCGGCGCCGTAATTGATACCGGCAAAGACCACCATCGGGATTTGCTTGCGGGTATAGCTCTCAGCTGCCAGAAACAGCGGCAGACACTCGCTGTGGTCCGCGTTCCACGCCCAGACGCCAAGGCCCGGCTGGTTGTCCCCCAGCAGCAGGTTTTTCACCGAACGGTTAGTGAAGGCGCCGCGCAGCATCACTTCGTGATTGCTGCGGCGGGTGGAATATTGGTTGAGGTCCTGCGGATCCTCGCCGCGCTCGAGCAGCCACTGTCCGGCCAGGCTGTTGGCCGGAATAGCACCCGCAGGTGAAATGTGATCGGTTGTCACGTTGTCGCCCACCACCATCAGGACGCGCGCGCCGCTGATGGCCAGGGAATCTTTCGGTTCGGCCTTGATGTCCGCCAGGTACTGCGGGCGACGCAGATAAGTGGACTCCGGGCTCCATGGAAACTGCACGCTGCCGACCGCCGACAGCGCCTGCCATTGATGGGTACCGTCCCAGACCGTGGCCAGCCGTTGCTGGAAGAACTCTGGCTTGACCACTTCCAGCACCTGCCTGGCGATATCGGCATCGCTGGGCATCAAGTCGCGCATGTATACCGGCTGGCCTTGCTGATCCTGCCCCAGTGGCTGTGATTCAAGATCAATGTCGATTGTCCCGGCGATGGCATAGGCCACACAGAGCGCTGGCGATGCCAGATAACCGGCCTGCAGTTTCGGGTTGACCCGACCTTCGAAGTTGCGGTTGCCTGACAACACCACCACACCTTTGAGGCCTTGATCGGCAAACGCTTCAACATGCTCTTCGAGCTTGCCGGAGTTGCCAATGCAGGTCATGCAACCGAACCCTGCAAGGTCGAAGCCCAGCGCCGAGAAATCTTCCAACAGGTTGGCTTCGGCCAAGTAATCCGCCACCACTTGCGAGCCGGGAGACAACGAGGTTTTCACCCAGGGTTTGCTTTTCAGACCCCGCGCACGGGCGTTGCGCGCCAGCAGGCCAGCCTGGACCATTTGCGAGGGATTGGCGGTGTTGGTGCAACTGGTAATGGCCGACATCACAACGGCGCCATGCGTGATTGGCTCGCCAAAGCTCGGCTCGAAAAAGCTCTGCTCGGCAGGACCGGCGATCAGGTTACCGCCACCCATCACACCGTCACGGAACGACGCAGCAGCGTTCGCCAGGCTCTGGCGTTGATGAGGTTGATGGGGGCCGGCAACACTTGGCTCGATACTGGCCAGGTCAAGTTCGATCAGTTCGTCGAAGTGCGGCTCGGCATGCTCGTCTCGGCGCCACAATGGCTGAGCATTCATGTAGGCCACGACCTTGGTGCGCAGCTCGGCGGAGCGACCGGTCAGCTCCAGATAGTTGAGCGTGTCACTGTCGAACGGGAAGAACACCACGGTCGCGCCGTATTCAGGCGCCATATTCGACACCGTGCCACGTGCAGCCCAACTCAGTGTGGACAAGCCAGGGCCGGTGAACTCGACAAACTTGCCAACTACCGAACGCTTGCGCAGAATTTCCGCCACGTGCAGCGACAGGTCGGTCGCGGTCACGCCGGGACGCATGACGTTAGTCACACGAATGCCCACTACTTCAGGAAAGCTGATGGGTACAGGCTCGCCGACCATTGCCGCCTGCCCTTCAAGCCCGCCTACGCCCCACCCCAGTACGCCAATGGCGTTGATCATCGGCGTGTGGCTGTCAGTGGCGACCATGTCATCCGGGTGGAGCATGCGCTGGCCGTCTTCGGTTTTGCTTTCCCAGACCACCTGCGCCAGAGCTTCCATGTTCATTTGATGGATGATGCCAGTGCCCGGCGGGATCACGCCGAAGTTGTCGAGGCTCTTCTGCGCCCACTTGATGAAGCGATAGCGTTCACTATTGCGACGAAAATCGATATTAAGGTTTTCTTCGACAGCATCGGCTTCAGCGTAATGCTCAACGATCACCGAGTGATCGATGGTCAGTACAGCGGGGATGAGCGGGTTCATTGACTTGGGATCGCCACCCAATTCCGCGACCACGTCACGCATCCCGGCGAAATCCGCCAAAGCCGGCAAGCAGGTAGTGTCATGGAACATCAGCCGGTTGGGCTGGAACGGCACCTCACAGTCAGGGCCGTCGCCCAGCGCCCGAGCCAGCACCGAAGGCAGCGCCTCTGGCGTACAGCGCGCAACATTCTCCAGCAGGATGCGGATCGAATAGGGAAGCTTCGCAATTTGATCAGGGGTCAACATCTTGTGCAGATCGACGTAAGCGAATTGTTCGCCGTCAACCACCAAGCTGTTCAGCAGGTCAGTTGCAATCTCGGTCATGGTTGCATCACTCATTTTTATAATATCCGCGCTGTCGTTCGAGGGCTCACTCGCTCACCGCTGGTGGGTGAATAGTAGAATTGGCCGTCTGTGATGAAAATTGATGTATTACCAAGCCTTCGTTCTCCAGCGGAGAACGCTGCTCGCTCATGCCTGGGTTTGTTTCAGGTTATCGATCAGGGTTTTCAAGGTCGGTGATGCCGCCTCGTATTTGCGAAAAGCCAGCAGCAATGTGCGCTGTGCCCATGGCTCATCGAGCGTGACAGCCTTGAGCTTGTGGCTGCGCAGATAGGGCTGCAGCACAGTGCGTGGGAGGATCGCCAGTCCCAGTCCGGTAGAGACCATTCGGCACATGCAATCAAAACTGCTGATCCGGATTCGCAGCTTCAGTGCCTTGCCAAGCTTGTCGGCTTCGCTGGTCAACAGGCTGTGCACCGAGCTTTCCAGGTGCGGCCCGATAAATTCGTGCTCAAGCACTTCACTGAAGTGGATGCTCTTTTTGCTGGCCAGCGGATGATCCTGAGGGACCACCAGCGTCAACTCATCACACCGATAAGGCGTCGTTTCCAGGCCTTGGGCTGAGGTCTGGTCGGCAATGATGCCCAAGTCAGCGCGCCCGTCGGCGACTGCACGAACAACGGCCGAACCTACCCGCTCCTCGATATCGAACTTGATTTGCGGATAGGTCTCGACAAAACGAGCGATGTCGCCCGGCAAGAACTGAGAAAGCGCGGATGTAATGGCGTGAATGCGCACATGGCCTTTGACGCCTGAAGCGTAGTCACCCAACTCGTTATCCAGGCTGGCGAGGGTTTGTTTCAGCTGACGGGCATAGAACAACATCGACTGACCAGCCGGAGTAAGATCGACGCCGCGTGCGTTGCGAATCAACAGTTCAGAACCGGCCTGGGCTTCCAGTTCGGTAACGCGCTTGCTGACTGCCGAAACAGCCAGATGCTTGAGTCGTGCCGCACGGGTCAGGTTGCGCTCCTCGGCAACGCTGATGAAAATGTCCAGACTGATCAGGTCGTATCGCATTGGCATTCCTCTTGACCGGCGACATTCAACTCAGAACACAAATACGCGCCGTGCCGTGTCGCCATTTTGTATGTCGACGCAACACAATACAATCTTATTTTGCGGCCGCGTCGAAGCGCGGCTTGAATGCCTGCGAAGGCAACAGCCTGACCAACCGGTGTAGTGGAAATGCCATCAAGTGTATTAGTGCAGCGCATCGTGACTCAGCTGCAACACCGCATTCAGAGCGGAGAAGTCGCCGTGGGCAGCCACATGAGCGCGCAGAAGATTGCGGATGAATTCCAGGTGTCGCGCTCACCGGCTCGTGAAGCGCTGGTCACTCTTGCTGATCAAGGCCTGCTTGATCAACAACCCAATCGTGGTTTTTTTGTTCTGGCGCCTGGGCAGCACGCCTCCCCTGCTCTGCCTTGTGCATTGGAGGAGCCTGAAGCCTATTACCAGTTGTCCGAAGACTGGTTGAACGACCGCATCCCGCAGGATGTGACCGAGCCGTTCGTGCGTGAACGCTATGGGTTGAGCAAGGCGCAAGCCAGCGACATTCTCAACCGCGCCGCCACGGTCGGCTGGGCACAACCCAAACCGGGTTATGGCTGGCGCTTTTCTGAAGTTGCCAAAACCCGGCAATCCTTGAATCAGATCTATAACCTGCGGCTGCTGATCGAGCCTGCCGGTCTCCTCGAACCGACGTTCCAGAACGATCCGCTGATGTTGCGCAAGCTCGGCAGTGAGCAGCAGCAGTTATTGCGCGCAGGGATTGAAACGCTGCCGGCCGATGCGCTGTTGCGCACCGGCATGCGTTTTCACGAAGAGCTGATGAGAATGTCCGGCAACTCGCTGTACCACATGGTGCTGGTGCAAATGAACAACATGCGACGCCTGATCGAATACCGGGCCATGGTGGATCGCAAGCGCTACTACCAGCAGTGCGAGGAGCATCTGCAGATCATCGCGCTGGTGGAACAGGGAGACAATCAGGCAGCGTCCGAGCTGATGAAACGCCACCTGACCGGTTCGCTGGCACGTAAATCACCTGTGTTGCAGCAGTATGCCGAGGCAGCAGTCAGCCCTGAATGACCGCAGCCACAGCCTCACCAAACCCTCTGCAACCCAGAGTGCCGCCCAAGTCAAAGGTCCGGGTAGCCGGGTTTTCCAGCACTACATCGACGGCACGGTCCATCGCCAGGCCGGCCTCGACCAGAGCGCTGTGCTGATGGCGATCACCCATCCACTGCAACAGCATGGCCACCGACAGAATCATCGACACCGGGTTGGCCTTGTCCTGCCCGGCAATGTCCGGCGCGGAGCCATGTTGAGCCTGCGCCGCGCAGTGCACATCACTGGCCATGATTGAGCCGGCCAGGCCAAGGCTGCCGGACAACTCGCTGGCCAGATCGCTGAGAATATCGCCATAGAAATTGGTGGCAACCAGTACATCGAAGCGTTCCGGATTGCGCACCAGATGCGCGGTGGACGCATCTACCAGGAGATCGTCGAGCACGACGTCAGGAAACTCCTTCGCCACCGTTCGGACGGCTTCGAGAAACAAGCCATCGGTCATGTGAAAGCTGTTGGCTTTATGGATAGCGGTAACCTTTTTATTACGCTTCATCGCCAGCTCGAACGCGCGCCGAGCAATGCGTTCGCTGCAATGGCGAGTGATCTTGCGGGTTGAAAGCGCCATATCAGGGCTGGGCATGACCTCACCCCAGCCCTTGCTCATATTGCGATCAGGATAAAAGCCTTCAGTTGCCTCGCGCATGATCACCAGATCCATGCGCTTGCCTTCCTTCATATTCGACGTCAGGAACGATCGGGTACGGGCCGGACGAACATTGGCGTACAAATCCAGCCCGATCCGGAAACCGGCCGACACGTTGCGCCCCCCTTTTTCCGGTACCGGATAATCTGCGTGGGATTGAGTCCCGAGAATGATCCCGTCGTAATGTCCAGCCTTGAGCAGAGTTTCGTCACGCAACGTAGTGCCGTGCTTTTCCAGGCTGGCGAAACCGACGTCGTCATAGTCGAACGTCAGGTCGAGGGCAAACTTCGCATTCACGGCCTCGAGCACACACATGGATGATTCAATGATTTCAGGACCGATACCGTCACCGGGCAAAACCAGAATACGCATAACCTTCTCCTTCTTGTTTGCATTGGCTGAGATGTCGATAGTCGCTTCGGACATGTATCTACGAACCACGAAACACAATAAAACCTAATACCTTGGGTTCGTTGAATCATCTACATCTCGAAAAAGACCGCTTGCAGGCGGACGCCAAATAATTGCATTTTATTGAATTAATATGCAATCTACTCGCGCATAATTTTTGCTATTCAGGAGGCAAAGTGATGCCCGGCGCACGTATTTTTCTGATTCACGCAACTCCGCTGGCGATTGTGCCCATCACCGACGCGTTCAAAAGGCACTGGCCTGAGGCGCAACTGGCTAATCTGCTGGATGATTCGCTGTCCAGAGATCTGTCTGTAACAGGCGAATTGACCGAGGCGCTGTTACAGCGATTCCTCAGCCTGGCCCAATACGCCGAGTCAGCCGGTGCAGACGCAATACTCTTCACCTGCTCGGCGTTCGGTACCGCTATCGACGCCTGCAAGCACGCCGTATCAATCCCGGTATTGAAACCCAACGAGGCAATGATTGATCGTGCGCTTGGTTCGGTGTCGCGTATCGCGCTGTTGGCCACATTCGAACCGGCCATCGCACCCATGCTTGAAGAATTCCAGGCTGCGTCAATAGCCGCCGACACACCTCCGCAGATCACCACACACTTTGTTGCGGGTGCCTTTCAGGCGCTTCAAGAGGGGGACATTAAGGGCCATGAACGCAAAATCGCGAATGTCGCCAATGCGATTGAAGGCTGTGACGTGATCTGCTTCGCGCAGTTTTCCATGACCAGTGCGGCTGGAACAGTCCGGTCAGAAAGCGGAAAGCCGGTGCTGACCACCCCGGACAGCGCCGTGATACGGCTGACGGAGTTGCTGGAACTCCTCACACCTGCAGGTGTGACCAAAGGCTAGGCTCTCAGCCCTCGGCAGATCTCATAAGAAAACTACAAGTAGCTGAGTTGGAATACTTTTCTGTGGGTGCTTGGTGGAAGTGAATAATCAAACCGAAGAAGAAGCAGCACTTTCTCTCGCACGCTTTTCGGCTTCATCGCGCGCCTCTTTCTCCGTCTTCTGTCGGCCGACGATATCAAGGTGATGACGCAGGAAGCCGGCAGCGGCTTCGCACTTGCCGCTCTCGATCAAATCCAGTAACTGAATATGCTCGGTGGACTGGATGATCAGACGCTGACGATCCAGGTTGGCCTTGTAGGCCATGAAGCGGCGCAGCTGGTTTTGTCGGCGGATGGCTTCAAGAAAAAATGCATTTCCGGAGCAGCGCACGATCAGCTCATGCAGTTGGGCGTTAATGTGGAACAACTGCGATCTGGAGAGGCTGAAAATATCACCATCAAGCAGCTGTTGCTGTAACGCCCTTGCCTTGGCAAAAGCGGCCTTGTCGACCTTATAACCAGGTTCAAGCAGCGCCGCCGGTTCAATCGCCATACGAAAACGATAGCTCTGAATATGCGCGCTGGAGTCATGCAGAAACGCGTTGATTTCCCAGCCTTGGCCCGGCTTGCGCTCAATCATCGCTTCGTTGGCCAGCCGATTGAGAACTTTGAGTAACTGACCGCGAGGCACATCGTACTTACGCAGCAGTTCCGCCTCGAAAAACGAGGTGGGGATATCGCCACTAAGCACGTCATCGACGACGCGCAGGTAAAAATCTTCAAAAGGATCGACATCCAACGGCAGCTTGGCCGTATCAATCCCTCGAGCGTCGCAGGTCAGGAAATAACCGCGATTCTGTTCCCGGCGAGCAATACCCAGCTCTTCGAGCAAGGCAAAACAGCGGCGAATCGGTGATCGGGAAACCCCTAGCTCCTTGGCGAAAGCTTCTTCGCGCAATGGGTCGCCGCTGCGCATTGATCGAGCGCGCGCCATATCGACGATTTTCGGTGCCAGTTGCTCCGCCAGATCGGACTTGATCCGAGGCTTTGTCTTGCCGTGTTCAGGGGCTGAGGCTACACCGGTAGAGTTCATGATCGCTCGTGAAGATGGGGGATTGTACGCAAAGGGTCGGCTTCATCAGCCGACCCCGCCAAAATACCACAGCTCATTTGCCGAGACATCCTGACAACCCGCGCCAGCTGCTCACGGAAACATCGAGAACGCGCCAGTCGCTGCCATCGCGCCCATGATCAGGAAGCTCAGCGCGAACGCCCACTTCATGGTGTATTTCTGATGATCGCTGAACTCGACACCGGCCAGCCCGCACAACAGATAAGTGGAGGCCACCAGCGGACTCAGCAAGTGCACCGGAGAGCCAATCAGCGACGCCCGGCCAATCTCGGCATGGCTGATGCCATACGCCTCGGCTGCCTTGGCAAGCACCGGCAGCACACCATAATAGAACGCGTCGTTGGACATGAAGAACGTGCCAGGGATACTGGCCAGCGCGGTAATCGGTGCCATGTAGGGCCCCCAGGTTTCAGGCAGCATCGCCAGAAAGCTCCCCGACATGGCGTTGACCATCCCGGTACCGGACAGAATTCCGGCGAGAATCCCCGCAGCAAGAAAGATCGCGATCTGGTTCAGCGCTGTCGGTGCATGGGCAGCGATGCGCCGACGCTGGTCGGCCATATGCGGGTAGTTGATGACCAGCCCGACCGAGAACGCGACCATGAACAGAATGGCCAAAGGTAACCATTCCATGACGAGCCCGGCCATTAACGCAATGGTCAGCGCCGCATTGAGCCAGAACATCTTGGGACGACGTAGCTCGGCGTCTTCCTGAGACATCGCAGGCATCCCAGTGGCATCGTCATCGAAATCTGAACCTTCTACATCATCTGGCAAACTGAGTTTGCCCAGACGCGACCTCTCGCGAACGCCGATATACCAGGCCAGGCACATAACCCCGATAAAGCCGATGATCATCGCCGGAATAATTGGCTGGAACAGTTCCGAAGTTTCCACTTGTAGCGACGCCGCCGCCCGAGCCAGCGGTCCGCCCCACGGCAGCAGATTGGTGACGCTGGCGGCAAGGATGATGACGCAGGTCATCGCCAACAGATTCAAACGCAAGCGCTTGAACAGCGGCAGCATGGCGGTCACCGTGATCATGTAGGTGGTCGAGCCATCACCATCGAGCGAGACCATGCCAGCCAGCAGCGTGGTGAAGACCACCGCTTTGACCGGGTCGCCCTTGATGATCTTGAGAAAGGCACGAATCACCGGATCGAACAGCCCGGTGTCAAACATCATCCCGAAATACAGGATGGCGAACATGACCATGATGGCCGTCGGCGCGACTTTTTTCAGGCCGTCGATCATCATCGTATCCATCGTCGAGCCGAAGCCCCCGAGAAGGGCAAAAATGATCGGAACGATGGTCAGCGCCACCAGCGGAGAGAGGCGCTTGGTCATGATCAGCGCCATGAAGGTTACGATCATGCCGTAACCGAGAATTGACAGCATATGTATTTCCTCGACTAGAAGTACATTTGTTTTTATGGTTTGGCGCAGAGGCGCTTCGAGAACTACATGCCATGAAACAGGGTGGACAGGCCGAGCAGGCGGTTTTACTGCCCCAAAACGGCAATCAGCTCATGTGCAGGCCGCCATTAATGGAAAAATCTGCGCCATTGGCATAGCCGGATTCCTCCGAGGCCAGCCATGAGCAGATCGAAGCGATTTCCTCTGGCGTGCCCAGGCGTCGGGTTGGAACTTCACGAATCAAACGATCCATCGCATCAACCGTGGTGACAGCCTTGAGCTTGGGGGTGGAGATATACCCCGGAGAAACGGTGTTCACAGTCACACCACGCGAGCCCACTTCCTTGGCCAAAGCGCGGGTGAAGCCGCGAATGGCGGATTTGGCGGTCGAATAGTTGACCTGACCGACCTGCCCTAGCTGGGCATTGACCGAAGAGATATTGATCACCCTGCCCCAGCCGCGACTGACCATTGCGTCGATGACCTGCCGGGTTACGTTAAACAGGGAATTGAGGTTGGTGTTGATCACCGCTTGCCAGTCGCTTGGCTGCATATCGCGAAACATCACATTGCGAGCGGTTCCGGCATTGTTGATCAGCACATCGATCGGCCCGACATCTTTAAGGATTTTCTGGAAAGCAATCTGGCAAGAGCCCCAGTCGGCGACGTCGCCTTCTGATGCGATAAAGCTGAAGCCTTGTTGCTTCTGCTCGTCGAGCCAATTCTTTTTAAGCGGCGAGTTCGGCCCGCAGCCCACCACGACGGTAAAACCATCTCTTGCCAGGCGCTGACAGACAGCAGTCCCAAGAGCCCCCATACCAGCGGTGACATAAGCGATGCGTTTAGTCATGTGAAGCACTCCATTTGTTTTTGTAGGGGAGTTTTTATGAAGACAACTGTCGTGACAGTGCCTAATAAACGCCATACGCAATTGTTTTGCAAGACGACATAGTACAATTAAATCGAATGTGCGCGTCGAGTGCCGACACAGAGCGCTAAGCAAACACTGGAAATATTTCGCGGAGTTACAACATGGTTACATCGGCTAGTAGCTGTGCAACGTGTCGACCTTTGGTCCGTCATTGCGATCAGACCGGCAGTACTGAAGTCGAACACTTCAACATTAGCTAATGCCAAGGAGTTGCCAATGAAAAGCCTGATGCCCCCACTGAGCTTACTGCTCGTCATGGCGGCCAACCCGGCAATGGCCGACACCGCCTCCAACCCCCTGGACGCTGAGCGCTGGCAGTCCCGGCCGTTGATTGTGGTAGCGCCTCACGCCAGTGATGCAAGCTGGCTTCAGTTCCAGCAGGACCTGATGAAGCCAGCCAACCGTGAGGCCTTTATCGAAAGGGAAATGGTGCTGTACACCGTGGTCGATGGCGTCGGCAAACGCAACGACCAGGCCCTGGACCCACAAGCCACGTCGGCGCTACTGGGCACACTTGGCGTAAAGCCCGGTGGCCCGACCCGTTTGCTTCTTGTGGGTAAAGACGGCGGCACAAAGATTGACCAACAGGCACCGCTGGACATCAGCGTGATCTTCACGACCATCGATAAAATGCCGATGCGCCAGAACCGCTAGCCTCAATGCCGCCAGTACATCAATGACCGATGACAACTTGACCGGAGTGCCTGTCGCCTTTTGCAAAACCATGGACTTGCGCCCGCGATGCAATGACGAGACTGAGCAGTAGCAATGCCAACAAGACCCAGGGAAAAGAACTCACCCCCGATTGACCGAGCAACACGCCGCCCAGTAGTCCACCTCCTGCAATGGCGCTGTTCCAGACAACGACGTTCATCGACAGCGCGACGTCAGCGCCCTTACCTGCCGAGTCGGCGAGCGCGGTTTGCAAAAGCGTAGCGGCGCCGCCAAACGTCAGGCCCCAGATAAACACCCCGGTATACATTGCCGGCGCAGAGTCTGAAAACAAGCCGAAGAAAACCGAAACCGCGGCGAAGGTTGCGAGGCTGGCCAACACCGTCGTTCGCAAGTGACGATCAACCAGCCGTCCCGCCACCCAGATGCCTGCCAGCGCTGCGATACCAAATGCCAGCAATACCAGATCCACGTCACTCGCCAAACCGGCCTTGGTAACAAAGGGAGCAACGTAGGTATAAAGGATGTTGTGAGCCAGCATCCAGGTGAAGACCACTGCCAACACCGAGCGTACCCCAGGTATGAAAAATACCTGACGCAAGGCCATGCGCTGCGAGGCTGACTGGCCAGGGTAATCCGGCACTTTGACCAATACCAGGACGATCAACAGCAAGGTCAGCCCGGACATCAATGCAAACGCCATGCGCCAGCCAATGAACCCACCGACCCATGTGCCCAAAGGCACACCCAGCGATAATGCGATGGGCGTCCCGACCATTGCCACCGCCATTGCGCGGCCCTGTAGTTGAGGGACAACCATGCGTCGTGCGTATCCGCCGATAAGGCTCCAGGCCAAACCTGCAGAAACGCCGGCGAAAAACCTTGCGATTAACGTCAGCCAGTAATTGGAAGACACGGCAGTGACAGAGTTGAAAACCAGAAAGCCGACAATCGTCAGCAGTAAGACTGTCCTGCGACGCCAGCTCTGCGTGGCAATGGTCAGTGGAATAGCTGCCAGCAGCGAACCCAATGCATAAACGGTGACCATCTGCCCTGCAAACGAGGGCGAGACCCCAAGGCCGCTGCCGATCTCGGGCAGTAAACCTGCCGGTAAAGTCTCAGTAACGATGCAAATGAAACCCGTCATCGCCAACGCCAGTAATGCACCTAGCGGCAGTTTTTCGCTTTGTTTGTCATCTGTAGTCATTTGACACCCCTCACTAATATACCGATCGGTATGAATATAGGGAGGGGTGTCTAGGCAGTCAACAACTTATGTATCGATCAGTATCTAAATAGACCTGCATTGAGGTACGCCCCCCCACGCCAACGGTGCAGGGAGCATGGTCATTACGAAACCAGAACCATCAGGCTTTGGGCTGATAGCGCTCGGCGGCATGGGCCTGGCGGATATCCGATAGCAAGCCCTGACGCGCGGCATCCAGTGCATCCCAGCGCTCTGCGACGTGCAGCGGTGGAATGGTGACGAGTTCGCGCAGGTCAAACCCAACCAATGCCGCATCGACCAGCTCGTCAACCTCCATCACATCGGCGATGGTGTTGACGTCGATCCCCGCCCTTTCCCATATCTCAGTGCGCGTCGCTGCAGGCAGAACGGCCTGGACGTAAACGCCCTTGGGCGACAGCTCCACGTTCAAGCCTTGAGACAGGAACAGCACAAATGCCTTGGTGGCACCGTAAACTGTCATGCCGAACTCTGGAGCCAAACCCACTACTGAGCCGATATTGACGATTGAGCCAGTGCCCGACTGCGCAAAACGCGGTGCGACTGCGGCGGCCAAACGGGTCAGTGCGGTGATGTTAAGGGTGATCAGCTTTTCGATAGCGTCAGCATTCTGCTGGACGAACCCGCCCGACTGAGCCATGCCAGCGTTGTTGATGAGAATGCCGATATCAGCGTCATCGCGCAGGCGGGTTTCGAGTGCAGTGAGGTCGGCGGCGCGGGTCAAGTCGGCTTGAAGCACTTCAACTGCAACGCCGTTTTCCTCGCGCAAGTGCGCTGCCAGCGCGTCAAGTCGGGTCTTGTCCCGTGCCACCAGAACCAGATCGTGACCACGGCTGGCGAAGCGTTTGGCATAGGTGGCGCCGATACCGGTAGAGGCGCCGGTGATGAGTACAGTCGCAAGCTTTGTCATGGGGGAATCCTTCAATATGGGGTTCGATTTTTGCTCTGATAGCCAAGAGCTTCAGTCTGAAATGCTCGGGTAGTCGGTATAGCCCGCTGCGCCGCCGCCATAGAGGGTGGCTGGATTGGGCTGCGCCAGTGGTGCGCCGGTCTTCAATCGCTCCACCAGATCGGGGTTGCTGATGAAAGGACGCCCAAAGGCAAACAGGTCAGCCTTGTCAGTGTTGAGGTGGGCAGTGGCGAGTTTCAGGTCGTAGCCGTTATTGGCGAGATACGTCCGCTTGAAACGGCTGCGCAGTGCGCCATAGTCGAATTCGGCCACATCACGTGGACCACCCGTTGCCCCCTCAACCACATGCAGAAAAACAACGCCCAGACTGCTGAGTTGCTCAACGATGTACTCGTACTGCGGTTGCGGGTCGCTACTGGAAATCGCATTGGCAGGCGAAACCGGCGAGATACGCACGCCAGTCCGATCTGCTCCGATTTCTTTAACCACGGCTGTTACGACTTCCAGCAACAGACGTGAGCGATTCTCGACCGATCCGCCGTAGGCGTCGGTACGCTGGTTGGCCCCATCCTTGATGAACTGTTCCAACAAATAGCCGTTGGCCCCGTGGATCTCTACACCGTCGAAGCCCGCAGCAATGGCGTTGGCAGCTGCCTGGCGAAAATCATTAACGATGCCTGGCAGTTCGGCGAGTTGAAGCGCGCGCGGCTCGGAAGTGTCGGCAAACTCATTGTTGACGAAGACTTTGGTCTGCGCCCGAATTGCTGAAGGCGCGACCGGCGACGCGCCACCCGGCTGCAAATCAACGTGGGAAACGCGGCCTACATGCCAAAGCTGCACGAAAATGCGACCGCCCTTGGCGTGCACGGCATCGGTGACCTTACGCCAGCCCGCGATTTGCTCTGGCGTGTAAAGACCGGGGGTATCCTGATAACCCTGAGCCTGCGCCGAAACTTGCGTGGCCTCGGTGATGATCAGCCCCGCCGAAGCGCGTTGGGCATAGTAAGTGGCAGCCAATTCGCCGGGGACCAGACCGGCACCTGCACGGTTACGGGTCAATGGCGCCATGACGACGCGGTTGGCGAGGGTCAGATCGCCGAGAAGATAAGGTTCGAATAGCGTTTTGTCGGACATTTGTTTTGGCTTCTGCTGTGTGAGTGATGCCAATGATTACGATCACAATCTAAAATGTCAACCGTTTGATGTCGAACGACATCAATGTATAGTGTCGAACTCATTCCGGTACAAACCTTGTTGGATAAGCGATGAAAGTTACCAAGCAACAGGCCCAGGCGAATCGCGCGCACATCGTCGAAACCGCGTCGGCTCTTTTTCGCGAGCGCGGTTATGACGGGGTTGGCATTGCCGATCTAATGGCGGCGGCTGGCTTCACTCAGGGCGGTTTTTACAAGCACTTCGGCTCCAAGGCCGATCTGATGGCAGAGTCAGCGGCGTGCGGCATCGCCCAGTCTGCGGCGCTGACTGCAGGTGCATCGGTTCAAGAGTTCGTTGAGGTTTATCTTTCCCGCGAGCACCGCGACAACCGCGCCACTGGCTGCACGATGGCGTCGTTGTGCGCAGATGCTGCCCGCAAAGATGAGGACGTTCGCGCGACATTTGCCACAGGTATTGAAACTCAGTTGGCCGTGTTGCGAGGTGGTGCTGAGCCGCCGAACGACGCGGACTCGGCCCAGGCGCGTGCCAAACGCCTTGCCATAATGGCGCAAGCACTCGGGGCAATCGTCATGTCCCGCGCCTGCCCGGATAACTCGCCACTTGCGGATGAAATTCTTGCGGCGAGTCGCGCGGCTATTCTTGGGGCACTGCCTCCGGACGCATCTCTGGCTGAGCACGCAGAGCCTTGAAGATTCATCTAACCGTCCTTGTTGACTAGAGGCACGGGGGCCGCCAAACGCACCGCTTCGCTCAAAGGCCCTTGGTCCAGGCGAGTAAAAGTCCGACGCAGCATCCAGCCTGCCAGCCAGTCCGGGGTGAAACGCATGAACAGGTTACGCATGTGCCAGCTATAACGTGTGGTGGGCACATACCAGGCGGCCATGCGCGGAGCTAGCGCCTGCAGAATGTCGATGTCTGGTCGCAGACGCGCTTCGTAGCGGCTCAAGGCTTGAACGTCACAACTGCGGGCCAGTTCCTCGGCCAGCAGCCAGGCACCGGTGAGAGCCATGCTCGCGCCCCGCCCCGAAGCGAGGGTCAGGCAGTGAGCAGCGTCGCCCAGCAGTACCAGCCGGTTCTGGTGCCAGTTGGTTAAATGTACTTGCATCAAATGATCAAGATAAAAGCCTTCTGGCCTGGCGGCCAATGCCGACTGAATATCCTGGTGGGCGTGTGAGAACATTTTCTGCAACCAGACGGCACGCTGCTCACGGGGCACCCGCAGCCCGTCACTGTCTTGCCAGACGAACAGCGCGGCCAGCAGGTCCTTGCGCATCCCGTAGAGTTCGACGGTATAACCGGGTTCAGAGAACGACACATGCCGCTCGCCTACTTGAGCCGACTGCCCTTGCAGAGTAAAAGCAGCTGCGCTGTAGCCAAGGGATTTGAGGCACTCCTCGTCACTGGCAAAGTAGCGCTGACGCAAAGACGAGAAGCAGCCATCGGCCCCCACAACAAAGTCAAAGCGCTCGTGCTCGTGGTTGTTGAACCACACCTCCACGCCGTCCTCCCCCTGCTCAAGAGTATGAACCTGAGTGCTGAAGCGAATCGGCACTTGATCACCCAACTTCCGGTGAAGCGCCATCACCAGATCATCGCGACATACCGGCAGCAGATTGGTCTGGCGCAGATGCTTGCGATGGTCTATCAGCAGCACATCGCGTCCCTGACTGTCCCGAAACAGGGTACGGCCCAATTCCACGCCCTTGGCTTCAAGGCCATCAAGGATGCCCATTTGCCCGGCAATCCGGTAACCGCTGCCGCCCAGACTGAGAACAAAACCGTCACATCGCAGGTCAGGAGACTTTTCGACGATGACCGGAGTAAACCCGCGCTGCTTCAGCCACCAGGCAGCAGCCAACCCGGCGATCCCGGCGCCTTGAATCAGAATTCTCGCTGACACTGGTTATCCCTTTCTTTGTACGTCGACAATGGTCAGGAGAATGCAGGCCACACAATAACTACGCGCGCGTGATCAGGGATGAAACGCGCGCGATCAGCCCTTTAATGATAAATGTTATCATTTGCCATCGCGCATCCAGGGCCTGTTCCATGTCCATCAATCACTACGTTGGCGATCAGCCACTCTCCCCTACCTTCGTCAATCTGGCCGACGAGGAACTCGACATTCGCGTCCTCGACCTGCTGCTTGCCGAGGACTGCCGGATCCAGGCCAAGAGCGAACCATCGCTGTCGATCGCCTACTACGCGTTGGGCGGCGGCTGGCGGCAATTTGCCGATACGCCATTCATGTTGCTGAGCCCCGATACCTGCTGCCTGTACCACGGAACCGTTGCAATTCAAGGTGAAGGGGTGCTGGCGGCCAATACCCGGGTGCGCGGGGTCAATATAAGCTTTTCCCCCCAGGTACTCAGTCGCATCGGGCTTGACCAGCACTTGCTCGATAAAGCCGGTCTGTGGGACAGGCGCATCTCCGGTGACGGCCAGGCGAGGCTGGTGCAATTCCCTGCGCCGACAGTGATACGCAAAGTCGGCATGGCGATGCTCGATTGTCCGCTGCAAGGAGTGGCCCGGGAAATTTTCCTGCGGGGCAAGGCGTTCGAGATGCTTGGCGAAATGGTTGGCTATCTGCAAAGCGGGCAGCACCAGCCCGCCGTTGGCGCGCGTGACCGGGCACGTATCGAACAGGCATATGGATTACTCAAAGCACGTCCCGCTGAACCCTGGACGCTGGAAACACTGGCTGAAGCCGTGGCACTTAATGTGCGCAAGCTCAAACAAGGGTTTCGACACGCATATGGGAAAGGCGCGTATGCGCTGCTTCAGGATCTGCGTATGGAGTTGGCTGCCGAGCGGTTGCAACAAGGCAAGCGGGTAGTAGATGCTGCGCTGGAAGCGGGTTACTCCAACCCTAGTCACTTCGCCAAAGTATTTCGTCGCCACCACGGAATTGCACCCAGCGACTATCGTAACCGCTGTGAAACACCAGGCAAATGATAACCACTATCAACAAATGACCCGATCACACGCGCCGATACCCTGATCACGCGCGCAGGCCAATCTTTATACCGCGACCATCTGGCCATATCCCCTCTTCAGGTTATTTCCATGCAACGCTCTTTTATCAGCCTTGCGGTACTGTTCTCGATCGTGCCATGCGCCTTTGCCGATTCGACCCTGACCTTGCCAGAGCTGAAAGTTACCGCCAGCAAGCGCGTCCAGGCTCAGAACCAGACAGATCTTGCTTTGGCGGTAGCCACTCCGGCAGACCTCGAGCAAGCCAATGTCTACCGCAGCGGCGAGTTAGAGCGGGTATTCCCCGAGATACTGGTACGTAATACTGGGGCAGGCCTCTTTCCCAGCCTGAGCATGCGCGGCATCTCGTCCTCTGATCCCTACAACGCCCCAGTCGGAATTTATGTCGACGGTGTTCCACAGTATCTGGGCACCTTCAATCAGGAGTTGCTCGACATCGAGCAAATCGAGTTGCTCAAAGGACCGCAAGGCACCTTGTATGGTCGTAACGCTCATGCGGGAGCGCTGAGTATCACTACCCGTCAGCCCGACGAAACGCCGACTTCCACCGTGCAAAGCCGCTTCAGCAATCTTCACCAGCAAGTTTCTGCGAGCGGCTCAGCCCCTTTGGTCAGCGATCGGCTGTATGTCCAAGGGGCGGTTTACCACGACGATACGGATGGCGAGTTGACCCGCAGTGAACACCATGGGGACAGCGACAATGGCGGCGGCCGTGTGGGCCTGCTGTTCAAGGCCAATGAGGACTTGAGCCTGCGTCTGGCCTACGCCCGGGACAAGCTGCGTTCATACGACGAGCAGTACCTCGCCGACGAGACCTATGGCAAGCGCCGGGCCAGCGTCCCTCTGATGGAGTCAGTGTATGTACGCCGAGTGGAAAGCAGCAGCGCTACGATGGACTGGAGCCTCAATGACAACTGGCGCCTGACCTCCATTAGCGCTCTGCAGAACTACCGGCATGAGCGACTGTTTGGTGACTTAGGTTTCCTCTGGCCGGAAACCCAGCGCACTCTCAGCCAGGAGCTGCGTCTGTCGACCCAAGGCGAGGATCGGTCATGGGATATGGTTACAGGCCTTTACTGGCAGAACAGCAAAAGCCATTCACAACGAGAGCCGGATACCGGCGCACCTTTGTCCGGCGTCTACGGGCAAGCAGACAGCCGTATCGAAAATACCGAAAAATCCGTATTTGGCGAGTTCATCTGGCATCTGACCAGTCGTTGGGACCTGACCTTCGGTGCCCGGCATAGTCAGGAAAAGGCCGAAACGCGCTATGTGCAGCAGAATGCGGCGTTCACCCCCGGCTTTGAATACAGCGGCAACGACACGTTCACCAGCACCACGCCGAAGGTCGCCCTGGGTTTCCAGGCAACGCCAGATGCTCGGCTATACGCATCGATGAGTAAGGGCTTCAAAGCTGGCGGCTACAACCGTATCGGCGCGATTACCCCGGACGCTGTCGCTTATGCACCGGAAAAATCCCTGAACATGGAGGTTGGCATCAAAGCGAGTCTGCTGGACAAGAAGGTGTGGCTCAATGGCGCGCTGTATCGCATTGATATCGAAGACGTCCAGCAATTCGTAGGCGATGCAGGCACCGGTACTCAGTCCCTGGCGAACATCGGCAAGGCCCGCAGCGAGGGCGTGGAGTTGTCTCTTGACTGGCAAGCCACCGATGCCACCCGACTGCGCGTGGCAGGCACTCTGAATCGTAATCGCCTGTTGAACTCGGATCGTCAGGGTGATCAGCTGACTTTTACTCCGAAACGTACTTTGCGGGTTTCGGCAGAGCACAGCCTGTACTTCGATGGCGTGCTGGGCGAGGTCCGCCCCAGCGTTGGCCTGAGCTATACCGGCAAGCATTATTTTGACGTCGACAACCAGGTAGCCCAGAGCGGCTATAGCCTCCTGGACGCCCGCCTTGCCTGGCTGCCCAAGCCGGATCTTGAATTGGCGCTCTACGGCAACAATCTGAGTGATAAGTTGTATAGAACCTATGCCTACGAGTCGGCCGGGCAACAGTTTGCCCAACCTGGCCACAGCCGCGAGATGGGGCTGAGCATCAAGGCTTCGTTCTAGCATGCGCCGCTATCTGCCCTACTGGTGTTACTACCTGCATCAAGGAATGCTGAGCGCATTGATGTTACAAGGAGTAGTGGCCTATTTTCGCCATCAAGGACTCAGCCTGGCCAGCCTAAGCCTGTTGTGGCTAACGTTTCTTCCGTGGGTAGGCAAATGCCTCTGGGCGCCGTGGTGCGAGCGTCATTGCCTGAGTTTGCGGGGTAATCGTTATCTGGGCAGCCTGATCCTTCTGCAATTGGGCATGGCTACGACTCTGTTGGTGATCAGTGCACTGACACCGGAGCACTCGCTTTATCTCATCCTGATGGCGCTTCTGTTACTGGCGGCATTGTCAGCCACACATGATATTTACGCCGACGCCATCACTATTACCACCTGTGACAGCCATGAACGGCCGTTTGCCAACGCCGCCCAAGTGGGGGGCAGCTACCTCGGCGTCGTAGTCGGCAGCCTGGCGTTCTTGTACCTGGCTCAGCACTGGGGTTGGCGTGGCGGGTTCATAGCGATGGCGCTGCTTTCCCCCAGCCTGCTGCTACCGCTGGGTTGGCTACCCGCGAGCCACAAGCGACCTGAACCCGACACTCTCCCGCGACTGGATCGCCGAAGCATTCAAGCCATGTGGCCAGTAATTTGTCTGGTGGCTGTTTATTACCTCGCCATGCGAGGGTTGATGGCTCTACAAACGGTCATGCTAGTGGACAATGGCCTGGACTTCAGTCAGTTAGGAATGATCGCCACCTTGTACGGCACATTTGCCAGTGGGCTGGGCATCTTGATCGGTAGCTGGATGGCAAGGCGCTTGGGCACATGGCGCTGCCTGATGCCGAGCATGCTGATCCACGCCGGTATCACCCTCGCCGCGGCCTGCGGTGCGCGGATATTTGATTTACAGATGTGGCTTTTACTGTTCGCGGTGGTCAACGTTGCCGCTGCAATCGGCTTCGTCACCTTGTACAACTTGCTGATGGGACAAGTACGTCCCCATCAACCTGCCTCGGATTACGCCTTGCTCCAGTCAACGGATGCAGCCGTGGCAATGCTGGCATCACTGGCTACCCTGCAAGTCGCACATTACGTGGGATACCCGCAACTGTTGTCGGGTTTGGCGGGAGTTGCCTGTATTTGTCTGTGGCCTGCTCGAAAGCTGTGCTTGAAACTACAGCGCCAGACTGTGGGTATTCCAATATGAGTGACTGCCTCAGTGAATCAGAAGCTTCTAAAGCATACAAATCGCAAGTATTGGAAAATCAGTGGCTGATCGTCTCAGGCTCGGTCCAGCGAAGGCAATCACGCCCCGCATGCTTGGCGGCATAAAGCGCAGCGTCAGCTGCACCGATCAAGGCTCCGGCACTGACCTGAGGTGCGGCTGCAACCGCCAGCCCCAGACTGATAGTGACGCGGGCGTCTTCGCCCAGTACCGGGTGCGGAACATTGAGTGCGGCGACTGCGGCCCGTAGCTTCTCGGCTAATGTGCTGGCTTTGCTGACATCTGCATTAATCATCAACACCAGAATCTCTTCGCCACCAAAACGAAACGTCAGCGCGCCTGAATGTGTCGCTGTCTGCTGAATAGCTTCGCTCAACAATCTCAGGCAGGTATCGCCCTGCGGGTGGCCATAGCTGTCGTTGTAGACTTTGAAGTGATCAATATCCAGCAGGATGACGGCCACGTTGGTGGGCGTGTGCAAGGCGTGCCCCCAGACCGACGTCAGTACTTCGTCCTGATAACGCCGATTGAACAATTGAGTGAGCGCATCAGTGCGCGCCATCTCCATCAGTTGCACCTGCAAAAGACGCCCTCGCAGCGCGAACAGATAGCTCATGCGACTGCCCCGCTCCAGGAAATAAGACGCCATTAACAACAGCGCCACTGTCGCCACAAACAACAGCGCATTGGCTTGCCAGATCCGCAAGTCTGCGAAATCAGCAATGTAGGTCGTCACCAACTGGATGACCAACATCACGCTCATCGCAAGTGCAGCGTAACGCAACGGTAGCTGCTGGATCATCGTGCAATACACCATCAGCAACAGCATCCCCAATTGGTAGTGAAGCCTGTAAGGGCTATCGCTGTAGATCATCACCACCAACGGCATCAACGAAGCCACGACAGTGCCAGTTGCCGCAACGGTTTCCAACGCCCACCGTTGCGTCAGACGTTGAACCAGAAGCAAAAGCACGATGAACAGAGGGGTAATCAGGCACAAGCGCCCTACTGCCACATAGGTAAACACATCACGCAGCGTCAGCCAGTCGCTGATCAGGAACAGGTTGTAAACCAGCCCTCCTCCGATACCGACAATTGTGATGAATCGACGCCGGCGTTCCAGCGTTTCTGCTTCATAGCGTCGCTCAAGTTCGTCGCTGAAGCGCAATGCACGCACACCTGACGCGATGGTCTGCTCGACCTCGATCAGCGTTTGAGGATCTTTGGTGCAGGGACGATCCAGGAGGGTATTCAGCATGCGGCACCGCAACGGCAAGGGAGAATCGGTACGGATAGCTCAATTGGAGCCTGTTGCTATCCAGATAACCGCAGCGATCGGAAAACAGCGATCGCTGCGGTTAGGCGTCATGAAAGTCAGTGGTCAGGTTCTACATTTTGAAACGTGACACCACCATTCGTAGCTCGCCAGCCAACGTTGACAACTCGTTAGCGGTGACGGCGTTATCTTCGATCTCCTCCCTGAGTGCCTCGCTCCCGTTACGAATTTCAGTCACGTTACGGTTGATGTCTTCAGACACCGCATGCTGCTGCACCGCAGCACTGGCGATCTGGGTGTTCATCCCGACAATTCGCTCAACACCGTTGTTGATTTCATCAAGGCTGGCTGCGGCTTGATCGGCAGACGCAATACAATCCTGCGCTCTATGGCGTCCCGCTTTCATTTGCTCTACAGCAGCCGTCGTTGCGAGTTGCAGCTCTTGAATGATCCGACGGATTTCCTCGGTCGAATTCTGCGTGCGTGATGCGAGAGTGCGGACCTCATCAGCGACGACCGCGAAGCCACGGCCCTGCTCTCCTGCGCGGGCCGCTTCGATGGCAGCGTTCAGCGCCAACAGATTGGTTTGATCAGCGATGTTGCGGATGACCTCAATTACGCCGCCGATTTCCTGACTGTGCAGCGCAAGAGCAGACACTTTCTCAGCGCTGGCTTCGACTTCATTGGCCAGCTCCTCGACGGTCAATCGAGTGTCGCGCATGACTGCCAGACCAGTGCTTGAAGCCTGGCTGGCTTGTTCCGCCGCTCGTGCGGCACCCTCGGTATTTTGCGCAACATCTGCGACGCTTGCGG
This sequence comes from Pseudomonas caspiana, assembly GCF_040224095.2. Classification (NCBI taxonomy): domain Bacteria; kingdom Pseudomonadati; phylum Pseudomonadota; class Gammaproteobacteria; order Pseudomonadales; family Pseudomonadaceae; genus Pseudomonas; species Pseudomonas caspiana. The sequence goes on from NZ_CP167995.1 coordinate 3,376,645, forward strand.
TCATCTCGTTGATAGCCGTAGCCACTTGCTCAGTCTCACCCTGCTGGGAGCTCATTGACTGCTTGGCGCGATCAATAGACAAGCCCAGGCGTTGGGCAGCATCTGATACCGAATGTGAGCTCTGCTCAACCTGAGTCAACGACGTGCTGAACGCCTGCGCCATGTGGTTAAGGCCATTGCCGATGTCTGCCATCTCATCTTTACCCTGCACTTTCGCGCGAGCGGTGAGGTCGCCTTGGGCAATGAGTTGCGTAGCGCTCAGTACATCCTGGATAGCACGGCGCATAGACGTGTAGATACCAGCGAATGAATAGATCAGTAGCAACCCCATGAAGGCTAACGCTCCCAATATGAACGCTCTGTCCGCTGATTTTTCGCCGATTCTCTTCTCCAGCAAAGCCGACAGCGATTCCTGCAGCATGTCCTGGGCCTTATACAAATCGGCGACAACAGCGTTACCTTTTGCGGGCAGGTCCTGCACCCCGCTGATGGTGTCGCTCGTCGAGCGCGTTAACGCTTCAACATCGTTGCGAAAACTGTCGAGGTTCGACAGTGCGTTGGTAACAGGCAGCTGGATGGTGTCAGCAAGGGCGGGTTCCTTGCGACGCAAGAGACTGATGCTCTGCTGGAGCTCTGTGCGTATCTGGGCTTCTTGCTTGAGCAGTGATTGCAATGCAGACCGGGTGCTGTCAGTTAACGGTTGTCCGTTGCGCAACCCACTGGCCAAGCCTCGTAGCTGCCCAACAATGTTGATTTGTCGAGGCAACCTGAGGGTGCTTTGGTCAATCATGAACAGCGACGCGTAATCCTCATCCAGCACCATGCCTGACGTGGCTGAAACGAAATAGATGAAATTCAGTGTCTGGGTAAGCTGATCGTTCCACTCATCGAACGCCTTCGCCTGATTGGCACCGGGCTTGACCTGATCAATGAGCCGCTGCGCCCCGGCGCGTAAACGCTGCACTCGGTCGCCGGTTTCCAGCACCACGTTGTATTGCCGGTCAGTCGACTCAAGCCTGGAAAATGCTTCCTGAAGCTTCGCCTGGTTGGCGGCGAAATCAGCTTGAGCAGTGGGGTCACCACTCAGCAATCGGTTGGTCAGTGCACGTTGCAACATCGACAGTCGAAGGACGGGCGTTACATCCATCAAATAGCGCTGGCCGAGCTGTTCTGAGTGCACCCCATCAATGCTGTCATTGATTTGGTGGACTATTCGAGCAGCAAGGAGTGACAACGCGATCAGAACAATGAATGCAAGCAGTGCGAATTTTGCGGGAAAGCGTAAACGACTGGACAGGTAAACGGCAGGAGCAAAGATGTTCATAGGATTCTCACGGCCCTGGTGGGCAATTTTCTATTGGGGTGAGAACTATCCGTTTCTCTTATAAGGGACTTCTTTGACCCCTTTCCAACGCACTTGAAAGCAAGGCATAACAAGCGCAACCCAAATAATGGCCATGAGACATCATCAAGGTCAAAGCTCCGACTCGTAAGGCCTGTAGAAAGTTGCGTGGATATTCGTTGTTTCGGCAATATTTCGATTTTTATTGAATTTCATCGACGAGTGGCTATATGCCAGCGCTTTTTCCTGACCTGATAGACATCTTTTTCCGTACAGAATCCATGGGCATAGGAAAGGCCCCATAACAGTGCTTACTATCAGGTTATTTAATTTATTATCAAGATAATGATGCCAATAAAGAATAATATTCATATTCCAAAACGGCATTTCCAGCGGTTTTATTATGCAAATACTATCCAGCGCAGACGACATCGTTCCTGCTATCACTCTTTCCCATCAGGCTAATTAATCTGCACCCTCGCCACGGGCCAGTGCCAGTTCAATGGACACCGCCCGATATGACAATGACGCTTGCAACAAGTCCCGCCAAAACGTATCCGCTTTCAACACTCACCGCTGCGTTATTACTTGGGGCATTCTCGCCACTCGTCGAAGCCGCCAGCGACGAATCGACCCTCAGTACCGTAACGGTGATTTCCACGGGGGTACGTGGACAACAGCGGACAGTGGCGGACAGCCCGGCGCCTATCGACATCATCAACAGTGATCAACTCCTCAAGACTGGCCGCGCAGAACTCTCTGAGGCCATCGCCAAAATGCTGCCCTCTTTCAATTTTGGAACCAATATCGCGGGCTACAACTCGGTGACCCGGCCGCTGAGCAATCGAAGCCTGGGCCCGGCTTATACGCTGGTGCTGGTTAACGGCAAGCGCCGACACAATGGCGCAGTGGGCCAGCGAGGCTCAATCGATAACAGCGGTGCCAACGCAGTGGACATCGATCTGATCCCGGTCAGTGCTGTGGACCACATCGAAGTGCTCAAGGACAGTGCTGCAGCTCAGTACGGCTCCGACGCGGTTGCCGGTGTGATCAACATTATTCTCAAGTCCGGCGATTCCGGCGGGCACTATGAAAGCACTTATGGCAAGTTATTTTCGGGCGCGGGTGAGACCCTCAAGATCGCGGGTGACCAAGGCTTTACTCTCGGCGAAAAAGGTTTTTTCCACTTTTCTGCCGACGCCCGCAAACGGGGTGAGGCCTCGTGGAACGACAAGGCGGACAGCAGCGTTCGAGCGTTCAGTGACCCGGCAAAAGAAGCAGCCTGGGATCGCGTCGCCATCAAGAATGGCGATCCGGATCTGAAAGCCTTTAACCTGGCTTACAACGCCGAATTGCCGCTGGAAGATCTGACGCTGTATTCCTTCACCACTTATGGCGAGCGCGACGCCGAGGCGGCTAACTATTTTCGCCTGCCCACAGGCACAGCATCGGTCCCCGAGGTTTTCCCCGACGGTTATTACCCGCTGAACAACATCAAGGATACCGATTACCAGTTTCTGTTCGGTGGCAAGGGCGAGGTCGCCGACTGGAACTGGGACCTGAGCACGACCTACGGACGTAACAACGTGCATCACTCCAGCGACCTGAATATCAACCCGTCACTGGGCACTGCGTCCCCTACCAGGTTCGACAATCTGGCGACGTTTCGCTTTGAACAATGGGTCAACAATCTGGACTTCACCCGTCGCTACGACAGCCTGTTTCAGTTGACCTCGCCGGTTCAGGTATCAGCCGGCCTCGAACATCGCTGGGAACGTTTCAGCACCTTCGCTGGCGATCCGGAGGCCTATATTACCGGCACCTATCCGGCGGCATCAGGGGCTCAAGCCGCAGTGACCATTCGCCCGGAGGATGAGGTCAACCTGATTCGCAATAACTATGCGGGCTACCTGGACCTGGGCTTTGATCTGACTGATCGTTGGTTTCTGGACGTCGCCGGGCGGGTTGAACATTACGACGACGATTCAGGCAATACCTTTGGCCTGAAAGTGAACTCCCGTTACGAACTGACCGACACGGTTGCCGTACGGGGCACTGTCGGCACAGGCTTCCGGGCGCCCTCCCTGACCCAGATTGGTTACACCGTTGCGGACAATCGGGTCGCTGTCGATGTGAACGGCAACGTGGTCCCGGCCGTGACCCGTCTTACCCCGTCAGGCAGCAATCTGGCCGCAGCGTTGGGCGGCGATGATCTGAAACCGGAGAAGTCGCGCAACCTCGGGTTGGGGCTGACCTGGCAACCGGCACCGCGAACCAGCGTTACGGCGGATGCTTACCTGATCGACATCGATGATCGAATCGCACTGACCAGCAACATTTATGATCAGGGCAACGGCGTTATCAACGGCATCCTCAGCGCTCAAGGTGTGCCCTCAGGAACCTGGGTCAACTATTACACCAACGCGTTCGACACCCGCACGCGTGGTCTGGATATCGTCGCCGACCACACCACGCCGCTGGATGCCTTTGGAGAAGTGCGCTGGAGTCTTGGGTTCAACTGGAACAAAACCACGATTGAAGGCGTACGTGATACGCCCGCGGCGCTGGCCAATTCCGGGGTAACCCTGGTAGGTCGTGATCGCGAGGGCGACCTGACCGAAGCGTCACCCAAGACCAAATGGATTCTGGGCGCCAACTGGAAGGTCGACGACTTGGCGGTAAACCTGCAGACCAGCCGTTACGGCGCAGTGAAAACGCTGGCGGTTAACCCCAGCGGCGACCGCAGTTTTGGCGCCAAATGGATAACCGATCTGGATGTCAGCTACACCTTTATTGACCAACTGACGGTAAGCATCGGCGGGACCAATATCTTTGACGTCCGGCCATCCAAAAACGCTGTTTACAGCAACCTCGGCCTTGCACCCTATGGCAACCCGCCGTTCTATCCGGGTGGCGGTTACTGGTACACCAAACTGGCTTATGATTTTTGATTTGGTTGGCTGACACCGGCCTGCGAGTACTTTTCCTTGTGAGAGGGGTGCTTGCCCCCCTCCCACAAGAGATCGCATTCCGATTAAAACCTGCGCGCAAACTCTCAACATCCGGCGCGATGCTTTAAACCATCGGATTATTACCGCCCAAGAGATACTCAATATCATTCCGAATGATATTAACTTTTGTTTCATTCGATTCGTGCAATACCACCCTCAAGAACAGAATCCGCCCATCTTAATATTCCGGCGGACAATCCCATGGCTCAGAAATTCAATCAATTGCGCTTCCCCCTGGCCGCATTGGCGCTGGTGGTGATCAGCGCTTGCGGCGGATCGCCTGAAGCGACGGTCGCGCCTGCTGCCGCTAAAGTCAGCGTCGCCAAGGTGCTGGAACAACCCGTCAACGAGTGGGATGAGTTCACTGGGCGCCTGGAAGCACCGGAAACCGTAGAAATCCGCCCTCGGGTATCCGGCCAGATTGATGCTGTCGCTTTCACTGACGGCGCACTGGTCAAAAAAGGTGATGTGCTGTTCCAGATCGATCCCCGCCCGTTCCAGTCAGAAGTTCGCCGCCTCGAAGCTCAACTGCAACAGGCTCGCGCTACCGCAAACCGCAGTGAAAACGAAGCTCAACGCGGTGAACGCCTGCGCACCAACAACGCCATTTCCGCCGAACTGGCTGACTCTCGCACCACCACCGCACAAGAAGCCCGCGCCGGTGTAGCGGCCATCCAGGCGCAACTGGACCTGGCGAAACTGAACCTGAGCTTCACTCGCGTGACATCGCCGATCAGTGGCCGTGTCAGCCGCGCCGAAATCACTGCTGGCAACATCGTCACCGCCGACGTCACCCCGCTGACCAGTGTGGTTTCCACCGACAAGGTCTACGCCTACTTCGACGCCGATGAGCGTGTCTTCCTTAAATACACGGAGCTGGCTCGCAAAGGCCAACGCGGCCAGACCACCCCGGTCTATCTGGGTCTATCCAATGAAGTCGGCAACCCGCATCAGGGCCAGATGAACTTCGTCGACAACCAGGTCAACCCGCGTACCGGCACCATCCGCGGTCGCGCTGTGTTCGACAACAGCGACGGCAGCTTCACCCCAGGCCTCTACGCCCGGGTCAAACTGGTCGGCAGCGGCACCTACTCTGCAATCCTGATCAATGATGAAGCCGTGGGCACCGACCTGGGCAAGAAGTTCGTGCTCGTCGTGGGCCAGGACAACAAGCCGGCGTATCGCCCGGTTGAGCTGGGTCCGAAAGTCGAAGGCTTGCGCATCGTGCGTAGCGGCCTGAGCAAAGACGACACCATCGTGGTCAAGGGCCTGCAACGGGTACGCCCTGGCCAGCCAGTCACACCGGAAGAGACCCCGATGGCCAGCGCCGAGACGCTCGCTGCGCTGCTCAAACAACGCCAGGCTCTGGAAGCCAGCAACTTGCCGCAAGTGAAGCCTAAAGCACCTGAAAAAGTTGCCGGCATCTCCGCGCCACGCGGTTAAGGGAAACCACTGATGAACTTCTCTCAATTCTTTATTTCGCGTCCGATCTTCGCGGCGGTGCTGTCGCTGTTGATCCTGATCGCGGGCTCCATCTCACTGTTCCAGTTGCCGATCAGTGAATACCCTGAAGTTGTGCCACCCACCGTCGTCGTGCGCGCCAATTTCCCCGGCGCCAACCCCAAGGTTATCGGCGAAACTGTTGCCGCTCCTCTAGAGCAGGCAATTACCGGCGTAGAGAACATGCTGTACATGTCCTCGCAATCCACCGCTGACGGCAAAATCACCCTGACAATTACCTTCGCGCTGGGTACTGACCTGGATAACGCCCAGGTACAGGTTCAGAACCGGGTCACCCGGACCGAGCCGAAACTGCCTGAAGAAGTGACGCGCATCGGTATTACCGTGGACAAGGCGTCGCCCGATCTGACGATGGTGGTCCACTTGACCTCGCCGGATAAACGCTACGACATGCTGTACCTGTCCAACTACGCCATCCTCAACATCAAGGATGAGCTGGCTCGCCTTGGCGGTGTCGGTGACGTGCAATTGTTCGGTATGGGCGACTACTCGCTGCGGGTCTGGCTGGATCCCAACAAGACCGCTTCGCGCAATCTGACCGCAACCGATGTGGTCAACGCCATTCGCGAGCAAAACCGTCAGGTCGCTGCGGGCCAACTGGGCTCACCGCCCTCGCCCAGCGCCACCAGCTTCCAGATGTCGGTCAACACCCAAGGCCGTCTGGTCAGCGAAGAAGAATTCGAAAACATCGTGATTCGTTCCGGTGCCGACGGCGAGATCACTCGTCTGCGTGATGTCGCGCGTATCGAGCTGGGCTCCAACCAATATGCCTTGCGTTCACTGCTGGACAACCAGCCTGCTGTAGCGATCCCGATCTTCCAGCGCCCAGGCTCCAACGCCATCGACATCTCGAACGACGTTCGGGCGAAGATGACCGAACTGAAGCAGAACTTCCCGGAAGGCATGGATTTCAGCATCGTTTACGACCCGACGATCTTTGTTCGCGGCTCGATTGAAGCGGTTATTCATACCCTGTTCGAAGCGCTGATTCTGGTTGTGCTGGTCGTGATCCTGTTCCTGCAGACCTGGCGCGCCTCGATCATTCCATTGGCTGCGGTGCCTGTATCGCTGATCGGTACGTTCGCCGTAATGCACATGTTCGGCTTCTCGCTCAATGCGTTATCACTGTTCGGATTAGTATTGGCCATTGGTATCGTGGTCGACGACGCCATCGTGGTAGTGGAGAACGTCGAGCGAAACATCGGACTCGGTCTGAATCCCGTAGAAGCCACCAAGCGGGCCATGAAGGAAGTGACCGGACCGATCATCGCCACGGCGCTGGTGCTCTGCGCGGTGTTCATCCCGGCTGCGTTCATCTCCGGATTGACGGGGCAGTTTTACAAGCAGTTTGCGCTGACAATCGCGATTTCCACGGTGATTTCGGCCTTCAACTCCCTGACCCTTTCACCGGCATTGTCCGCCGTGCTGCTCAAGGCTCACGACGCGCCGAAAGATCGCTTCTCGCGCGGTCTGGACAAAATATTCGGGGGCTGGCTGTTCCGCCCGTTCAACCGTGTGTTCGAACGCGCCAGTAATAGCTACGTGGGCATCGTCGGTCGGGTGATCCGCAGCAGCGGTATTGCATTGGTGCTTTACGGCGGTTTGATGGTGCTGACTTACTTCGGCTTCGCCACCACACCGACTGGCTTCGTACCGCCGCAGGATAAACAGTATCTGGTGGCTTTCGCCCAGCTCCCGGACGCCGCCAGCCTGGACCGTACCGAAGACGTAATCAAACGCATGTCCGACATCGCCCTGAAACAGGATGGTGTGGAAAGTGCAGTAGCGTTCCCCGGCCTGTCCATCAACGGCTTCACCAACAGCCCGAACGCAGGCATCGTGTTCGTGACCCTCAAGCCTTTTGAGGATCGCAAAGACGCCAGCCTTTCAGCGGGTGCCATCGCAGGTGCATTGAACGGCAAGTTCGGTGATATTCAGGACGCCTACATGGCGATCTTCCCGCCGCCACCGGTACAAGGTCTGGGCACTATCGGCGGCTTCCGCCTGCAGATCGAAGACCGTGGCAACCTGGGTTACGACGAGCTCTATAAAGAGACGATGAATATCATCGCCAAGAGCCACAGCGTTCCGGAACTGGCTGGCCTGTTCACCAGCTACACAGTGAATGTGCCGCAGGTCGATGCTGCCATCGACCGTGAAAAAGCCAAGACTCACGGCGTGGCGATCAGCGATATCTTCGACACCCTGCAGGTTTACCTGGGCTCGCTGTACGCCAACGACTTCAACCGTTTCGGCCGCACCTATCAGGTCAACGTTCAGGCTGAACAACAGTTCCGTCAGGACGCCGACCAGATTGGTCAGCTCAAGGTACGCAACAATCTGGGTGAGATGATCCCGCTGGCGACCTTCATCAAGGTCAGCGACACCGCAGGTCCGGATCGGGTCATGCACTACAACGGTTTCATCACGGCAGAAATCAACGGCGCTGCCGCTCCGGGCTACAGCTCGGGCCAGGCTCAGGCCGCCGTGGAAAAACTGCTCAAGGACGAACTGCCTAATGGCATGACCTACGAGTGGACCGAGATTACGTACCAGCAAATCCTGTCGGGCAACACCGCGCTGCTGGTCTTCCCGCTCTGCGTTCTGCTGGCCTTCCTGGTGCTGGCTGCTCAGTACGAAAGCTGGAGCCTGCCACTGGCGGTGATCCTGATCGTACCGATGACACTGCTGTCGGCCATTACCGGGGTGATTCTGTCGGGTAGCGATAACAACATCTTTACCCAGATCGGACTGATCGTGCTGGTGGGACTGGCCTGTAAGAACGCGATCCTTATCGTCGAATTCGCCAAGGACAAGCAGACCGAAGGCATGTCGCCGCTGGAAGCCGTACTGGAAGCGTGCCGCCTGCGTCTGCGGCCGATTCTGATGACTTCCTTCGCGTTCATCATGGGTGTAGTGCCACTGGTGTTCTCCAGCGGCGCCGGTGCAGAAATGCGTCACGCCATGGGTGTAGCGGTGTTCTCGGGGATGCTCGGGGTGACCTTCTTCGGCCTGCTGCTGACACCGGTGTTCTACGTGCTGATTCGTAACTATGTAGAGCGCAAAGAGGCCCGCAAGGCGGCCAGGACACAGAGCGTGCAAAACCTGAACCCGGAGGCGCATTGATGAATTCGTTAAAGCTGTTCATGCCGAGCCTGCTGGTTTTGGCGCTGGCTGCATGTGCGGTCGGCCCTGATTACAAAGCTCCTGATACCGCAGCTGCCAAGGTCGCTTCGGCGACCGAGGGCAAGTTTGACCGCAGCCATCAGGAAACCGTCTGGTGGCAGCAGTTTGACGATCCAACCCTGAACCAGTTGGTTGCCAAATCGCTGAATGACAACCGCGAACTGCGCGTCGCGTTCGCCCGCCTCAAAGCAGCACGAGCAATCCGCGATGACGTCAGCAATGACGCCATGCCCGTGGTCACCAGCCGGGTCAGCAGTGATCTGGGAAAAGGCCAGCAACCAGGCATTACCGAACGCCGAGTCAGCAGTGAGCGTTACGATCTGGGCCTGGACATGGCCTGGGAGCTTGATCTGTTCGGCCGTATTCAGCGCGAGCTGGAAGCCAGCGAAGCCGATCAGGACGTTGCCGAAGCCAATCTGTATCAGCTTCAGGTCACCCTGACCGCCGAAGTGGTGGATGCCTACGGCCAACTGCGCGGGGCGCAGTTGCGTGAGGAAATTGCTCGAGAAAACCTGAAAAACCAACAGGAATCCCGCGGGGTTACAGCGCAACTGCGTGACGCCGGGGTAGGCAATGAGCTGGATGTCATGCGTGCCGATGCGCGCCTTGCGGCAGTCGAAGCGTCGGTTCCGCAATTGCAGGCCGAACAGGTTCGTCAGCGTAACCGCATCGCAACGTTGCTGGGCGAGCGTCCGGAAAGCCTGAGTGTCGACCTGAGCCCGGCAAAACTGCCGGCGATTGCCAAAGCGTTGCCTATTGGCGATCCGACCCAGGTGCTGCGTCAACGCCCGGACATTCGTGCGGCTGAACGTCAGTTGGCCTCCTCCACGGCCCGTATTGGTGTGGCAACGGCTGATTTGTTCCCTCGGGTCAGCCTGAGTGGTTTTCTGGGCTTTACCGCTGGCCGCGGGTCACAAATCGGCTCGTCAGCCGCCAGAGCCTGGTCGTTGGGGCCGAGCATTTCCTGGGCAGCTTTTGATCTAGGCAGTGTGCGGGCAAGGATTCGCGGTGCCGATGCTGACGCTGAAGGCGCGTTGGCTAACTATGAGCAGCAGGTACTGTTGGCGCTGGAGGAGTCGGAAAACGCATTCAGCGATTACGACAAACGTCAGCAACGTCTGGTTTCGCTGATTCGTCAGAGTGAAGCGAGTCGTGCTGCGGCCAATCTCGCGTCGATCCAATACCGCGAAGGCACCGCAGACTTCCTGGTGCTGTTGGACGCCGAGCGCGAACGTCTGGCGGCCGAGGATTCACAGGCTCAGGCCGAGATCGATCTGTACCACGGCATCGTCGCTATCTATAAAGCACTGGGCGGAGGCTGGCAGCCACAGGCTTGATGGATTGACTGCTTGAACCATTAAGCCCCGCTCCTCCTGGACTGCGGGGCTTTTTGGTGTCTGGCGTTTAGTGATTCCTGTGTGCATATCCGTTTCTGCGGTCACGGATATGTACACAAGTAACTCTATGGAAGAACCCGTCGTTACCCCACCCATTCAACATCGATCGTTTGACACCAAGCCGTCGCTCCACGAAGCTGCAAGCCGTAAAGAAATGGATATCGGTATGCTCATGCCTGTTCGAGGCTTTTTTTCAAAAACAAAGGCCCGCCGCCGTATAACACTGATCGCCGGGGTAATCCTGATCGCATTGATCGGCGCCGTTTACCTGGGTCGCCAGTGGTCAACCCCGCCTGCCCCGCCGGTACTCAGCCAGACTTACAGCGAGGCCGTGGAGCTGGCGCACAACGGCAAACCGGGTGCGGCCCGGGTCCTCTATCAGCACCTTGCCCGCAACGACCTCTCCGATATTCGTCGCGCCAGCCTGCTTGCCGAACTCGCCAACTACCCGAGCCCTCAAGCACTGAAACTGCTCGATGCTGCGCTGCAGAATGACTCAACACTCGTGCGTGAGGCAGCCATTGAGGTCACCACAAAAATGCTGCCCGACGGCAAACGCAGCATTTTGCTGGGACCATTGCTTGAAGATCCCGAAACATCGGTTCGCTTTGCCGCCACCATGGCCCTGCTCGATCTGTCGCCTGACGAGCTAGGTCTGTATTTCGCAGCGTTGCAGCACAGCGTCGACCTGTACATGGCAAGCCTTAAGGCTCAGCCCCCCACCGGCAGCAGTCAGTTGCAACTGGCTCGATTACTCGCGCACAGCGGTGACGGTCCGGCTGCGCTGGCTGCTCTGCAAGTCGCAATGGATCTGGAGCCAAAAAATCTGGATGCCTCCATCGCTTATCTCGAACAACTCGACCAACAAGGGCAAACCGAGCAAGCGCGTCAATTGCTGGGTCGGCTTCTGACCCAGCACCCAAACTCATCGAGGCTTCAACACGCTCTTGGAATGTGGCTGCTCGATCATGATCAGACCGAGTATGCGTTGCTGGCACTGGCCAAAGCTGTTGAGCTGGAACCTGACAACACTGATTACCGATATGACCTGGCCGTGGCACTTCACGACCTTGAGCAATTGGAGGCAGCGCAAAAACAATTGGCTGAAATCCTCCAACGCCAGCCAGCCAACCGCCAGGCTCGGGTGTTATTGATTCGATACTGGAAGGAAACCGGGCAGTTGCAAAACGTACAGATATTGCAAGCCGAGCTTGAGCAACAAAACCCTGACGATCCGGCACTACAGCAGGGACTCTAGCCAAAAAAATGCAGCTTCAAGGCGAAAAATTGTGTAGTTCCCCGAACGCTTAATATCAGAAATAACTTACAAGCGAATTCATCTGATAAGACGAAGCGAGTAGCGTCATCAAAAACTCAGGACATCCATACCGCTAGTTAATTGCATCAAAAGTATTTTCTAACTCAAAAAAAACGTGCATGATTTACACGCTACTGATTACAACTACCTTTTTTCATCGAAATGAAAACGACAGGAAGCGCTAAACTCACCGGAGAAAAATACGCCCCTTGGTTCCCTGACGGACAATCGACTGCGCGTAACTCCCGAGCATCTTGTCTTATCGTTTTTTGACGCTGGTAACAGCCAATCACCGTTGGAGTATGTTATTTGTCCAGACTTGCCGAGTTTCGCGCAGCAGAAAAAGCCCTTCAGGAACAGCTCGCCCAGCTGGAGTCCTTGAAGAATGATGCAGGCCTGAAAAAGGAAATCGAGTTCGAACAGAAGCTTCAGGCTCTGATGAGCACGTACGACAAGGGTCTGCGCGACATCATCACGATTCTCGACCCTAAAGGCTCGTCCTCTCTGCCCGCTGCTGCTGGGCCAAAGCGCCGTCGTGCAAGAGTCGTCAAGGTCTATCAGAATCCTCACACCGGTGAGCTGATCGAGACCAAAGGTGGCAACCACCGTGGCCTGAAATCCTGGAAAGAGCAATACGGCGTTGATACCGTCGACTCATGGCTTCGCGCCTGATCGAGTTCTTTCAGTATAAAAAAGCCCTGCCCTTGCAGGGTTTTTTTATGCGAGCGACAACTCTCTGACGCCAGATATAATTCATTGGCATTAATCGACTTATCATTTTTGCACTGCCGTACAACTTCGTTCAACCTCAGTTAGGACAGGCTCTCGAGCGACTACTACTGACGTCGCCCAGAGATATCTATCTATATGCCTAATTCACAACGTTGATGAGCTTGCATATGCCAATCCGAGATCAGCAGCAATCATGACTAATAACAACCAGCATTATCGTAGAAAGTTGTCAGAATATTCCGATATGTATAAGTACGGACGTTCCAGATTTTTCTCACAGGCTTCACGTTTTTTTCACAGCGGGTCTTCCAAGATGAAGGCCGCTAAAGGATTAGCGCCCCATGCCCGCTTCGGCGGGCTTCTTTTTGCCTGAAATTCACAGTGTGCAGCGGTTACTGGCCAGACCCAAGCCGCAGCGTGTTGCGGATCTGCAGGGCTTCATCCTTGGTCGCGGCGTAACCAGCAGCCGAACCTGCGTACGACAGCGACCAGGCAGTATCAGCCGTCGCAGCCGCGACGAGCGTCTGAGTCATCACGTGCACCCCGTTCTGGGTGATCGTACAGCTCGTCTCAAGTGCAGGAATCTTACTGAGCTCGGTCGGGTGTATTCGGGTACACACGCTCTGGAAACCGCTGCGGGCAAAATTGACCTGCACGGCTTTACGCATCTCCAGTAACACCCCTTCAACGTTGACCTGGTGACCCGAGGCCAGACGCGACTCAGTCAACTCCATGACCATGACCGGATTGCCCGCCTGATCATTTTTCGCGGCTCGCTGCCTGGACTGCAGCGAAGACTGGCCCGAACCTGATTGCTGTGCGGTCAGGTCTTCCACTTGCCAGCCACTGGGCCAGATGATGACCGCATCAGTTGCATGAGCGATGCCTGCAACCAGCGTCAGGCAAAAACCAATGAATGAATATTTGTATCGCGGGTCAATCATGGGCGGCGTCACCGAAGTACATAAAAATCGTCACCGAAGCGCGTAAGCAACGAAGTCTGCCCGCCACGCTCATCAGGAACAAGGGCCAGCACACTTCAATTGCTTCGAGATTTGGCTTCGGCGCAGGTGGCCCGTATCATTTACACCTATAGAAGACCTCAACCGGAGATATCCATGAGCCTGCAAGACCTTAATACCTTCCCTGGCGTGACCGCACAGCCAGAGGTGGCGACCCGGCAATTCGTGTTCAACCACACCATGCTGAGGGTCAAGGACATCACCGCATCACTGGACTTCTACACCCGCGTACTGGGTTTCAGTCTCGTTGAGAAGCGCGACTTTCCTGAGGCCGAGTTCAGCCTTTACTTCCTGGCTTTGGTGGACAAAAGCCAGATTCCGGCTGACGACGCCGCCCGGAACGTGTGGATGAAGTCGATCCCGGGGATCCTCGAACTGACGCATAACCACGGCACCGAAAAAGATCCAGAGTTCGCCTATCACAATGGCAACACCGACCCTCGCGGCTTTGGTCACATCTGCATTTCCGTGCCGGACGTGCATGTTGCTTGCGAGCGCTTTGAAGCGCTGGGCGTGGACTTTCAGAAACGCCTGGCTGACGGCCGCATGAACAGCCTGGCGTTCATCAAGGATCCGGATGGCTACTGGGTCGAGATTATCCAGCCAACGCCGCTGTAATCCACACAAGCAAAAAGGGCCTCATGGATATCATGAGGCCCTTTTTTATTGCCCGAGCATTAGTCCTCAGGCTGGCGCCGAGGTCCGGATCAGGTGATCAAATGCGCTGAGAGAAGCCTTGGCACCCTCCCCCAAAGCAATGATGATCTGCTTGTAAGGTGTGGTGGTCACGTCACCCGCAGCGAAGATTCCGGGAATGGACGTTTCACCGCGTGAATCCACAACGATTTCCCCGCGTGGCGACAGCTCGATGCTGCCTTTGAGCCAATCGGTGTTAGGCAGCAGGCCGATCTGCACGAAAATACCTTCCAGCTCTACCGCGACTTCTTCGCCGTTCACGCGGTTCTTGTAGCGCAGGCCGTTGACCTTCTGCTCGTCACCGGTCACTTCAGTGGTCTGCGCGTTGGTGATGACCGTTACATTCGGCAAGCTGGTCAGCTTGCGCTGCAGTACGGCATCAGCGCGCAATTGCACATCAAATTCAAGCAGCGTGACGTGAGCCACGATACCCGCCAGGTCGATGGCCGCTTCGACACCGGAGTTACCACCACCGATCACCGCGACACGCTTGCCTTTGAACAGCGGACCGTCGCAGTGCGGGCAGTAAGCCACGCCCTTGTTGCGATATTGCTGCTCGCCCGGAACGTTCATCTCCCTCCAGCGTGCGCCAGTGGCGAGGATAACTGTCTTGGCCTTCAGGCTCGCGCCGCTTGCGAACTTCACTTCGTGCAGTGCGCCGTCTTTACCAGCAATCAGTTGATCTGCGCGCTGCAGATTCATGATGTCTACTTCGTATTGCTTGACGTGCTCTTCAAGGGCAACGGCGAGCTTCGGACCTTCTGTGTGTTGCACGGAAATGAAGTTCTCGATCGCCATGGTGTCCAGCACCTGGCCGCCGAAGCGCTCCGCCGCCACACCGGTACGAATACCTTTGCGGGCTGCATAGACAGCCGCTGCGGAACCGGCCGGACCGCCGCCAACGACCAACACGTCGAAAGCGTCTTTGGCGTTGAGTTTCTGTGCCTGACGATCACCAGCACCGGTGTCGATCTTGGCCAGAATTTCTTCAAGGCCCATGCGGCCCTGACCAAACAGCTCGCCGTTCAGGTAGATACTCGGTACCGACATGATGTGCCGGTCGGTAACTTCGTCCTGAAACAGCGCGCCATCAATAGCGACGTGCTTGATGTTCGGGTTCAGCACCGCCATCAGGTTCAGAGCCTGGACGACATCCGGGCAGTTCTGGCAAGACTGGGAAAAATAGGTTTCGAACAAGAACTCGCCTTCAAGAGCGCGAATCTGCTCGATAGTGTCCGCACTGGACTTGGATGGGTAGCCACCGACTTGCAGCAGCGCCAGTACCAGCGAGGTGAATTCATGGCCCATCGGGATGCCGGCAAATCGCAGGCTGATGTTTTGTCCCGGGCTGTTAAGCGAGAACGACGGAGTACGCACGTCGGTGCCGCTGTCATTGAGGGTGATGTCTTTCGAAACACTGATCACGTCATTAAGCAACGCCAGCATTTCCTGGGATTTCGCGCCGTCATCGAGGGACGCGACGATCTCGACCGGGCGGGTAACCCGTTCCAGGTAAGACTTCAGCTGCGCTTTAAGATTGGCGTCCAACATGCGGGCGATTCCTTTTTGCTGTAGTAGAAAAAACAACGCCCAGGCGATAGTCGCCCGGGCGTTTTTGGGGCGATGCGGTTTACTTGCTTAAGAGCTCAACGCCCCTAGCCGACTTACGCGACTTGGATGCATGCAGCTTAGATCTTGCCGACCAGGTCCAAAGATGGAGCCAGAGTGGCTTCGCCTTCTTTCCATTTAGCCGGGCAAACTTCGCCTGGGTGAGCAGCTACGTATTGAGCGGCTTTGACTTTGCGCAGCAACTCGGAAGCGTCACGGCCTACACCACCGTCGTTCAGTTCAACGATTTTGATCTGACCTTCAGGGTTGATCACGAAAGTGCCGCGGTCAGCCAGACCGGCTTCTTCGATCAGAACGTCGAAGTTACGGGACAGGATGTGAGTTGGGTCGCCGATCAATGGGTACTGGATTTTGCCAATGGCTGGCGAAGTGTTGTGCCAGGCAGCGTGGGCAAAGTGGGTGTCAGTCGACACGCCGTAGATTTCAACGCCGAGCTTTTTGAAGTCAGCGTAGTTGTCAGCGAGGTCTTCCAGTTCGGTCGGGCATACGAAGGTGAAGTCTGCTGGGTAGAAGAAGACGACAGACCATTTGCCTTTGAAGTCAGCTTCAGACACGTCTACGAAAGAGCCGTTCTGGAATGCAGTGGCTTTGAACGGTTTTACCTGGCTGTTGATGATAGGCATCGGTGAATCTCCTAGTGGGTTGTTAATTCGATGAAACGGAGCTTACGCATAATGACCTATGCAAGCTCATTGGCAAACCTCATGCGCACGATTGGTTTTGACTATAACGGCGGCTTATTAATAGAAGGAATTGGAATGCCTGACCGAGGATGCCCGTCTTCAACTGGCAAACACTAGCCTGTAGGAGCGCACGAGCCACGCGAGGCCGCGATAGCGGTGACCAGACAAACAGAGATCGCGGGCTAGCGAGGCTCGTGCGCTCCTACGGTTAATAAAATTCAACTCGATATAACGCTTTAAATAGTATGTAATTACAGGGTACATACCACAGTATGAAATAAAGGCGAACGAAATGGCTCGGGGCGGCGTCAACAAAGCATTGGTACAGACAGCACGACTGGCATTGATGGCCCGTGGCGAGCACCCGAGCATCGATTCGGTACGTATTGAAATGGGCAACACCGGCTCCAAGACCACGATTCATCGCTATCTGAAAGAGCTAGATGCAGCCGACCGGACAGGTACAGCCCCGGCCGATATTAACGATGAGCTAACCGAACTGGTGACTCGCCTCGCCCAACGCCTGCAAGGTCAGGCACAAGAAACGATAAATACGGCGCAGTCGCGCTTCGACGCAACTTGCCATCAGCAGAATGAAGAGTTAAAGCAGATTCAAAATCAGCTAGCGGAGATCACCAGCCGCCTGACGCGCAAAACCGACCAGCTAAAAGAGCAAACCGCAACGCTGCACGCCACCCGCGAGCGACTCCAGATTGAGCAAACCAACAACGCCCGCCTGACTCAAGCCAATCTGGACATGACGACCCGGCTACAGGAGAAAGACGAGCAAATCCGCTCCCTGGAAGAGAAAAACCTGCATGCCCGCGAATCTGCAAAAGACCAGCACGAGCAGGCACAGCGTCGGTATGAAGAGCACACTCGCCAGTTACAGACTGAACTGCGCCAGACGCAACAGAGCGCCACGCAGCATCAGACGGAAGTCACCCGGCTTACTCGGGACAATGAACGCCTGCTAGCTGAAAGCCGCAGCGCTCAACGGGAACTCGAAAAGCAGAATGGCCATCTGGAAAAAATCACTGCTCGGGCGGCGAGTGCAAATGAGCAGTTTCAACACTCGGAAACGCGTTGTGCCTTGCTTGAAGAGCGCGCCCGCACGGCACAACAGGAAGCCGCGGACGCTCGCCAGCAACTGACCGATCAGTTGCAGCAAAACCGCGTAGTGGAACTGATTTTGATCAAGACCGAACTGGCCCTTGAAAATTTGCGGGCAGCACACGCGAAAAGCGCGACGCCTCCAGACCTGCCTGCTGATCAGGACTGATCTCGGCGCTCGAGCATGGTCCGCACACGCAATGCCAATTGATCGACCGTGAAGGGCTTTGTCATCATCTCCATTCCACACCCCAGAAAATCCCCTTGCACCTGGGCCTCGGGAGCGTAGCCGGTGATAAACAGTACGCGTAGCTCAGGTCGATACTGTCTGGCTATCTCCGCAAGCTGACGACCATTCAAGCCCGGCAGCCCCACATCACTGACGAGCAAGTCGATACGCTCACCTCCCTGCAGATACGGCAACGCGGCCTTGCTGTCACAGGCCTCCAGAGTTGAATAACCCAACTCCTGCAACACATCGACAACCAGCATTCGCACCGGCTCTTCGTCTTCGACCACCAGCACCCGCTCACCATTGACGGCGCGCGGAGCCTCCAGACCCTCGACACTTACCGGCCTGCGCTCTGGCAGATCACGATGACAAGGCAAGTAAAGATGCACGACCGTGCCCTGCCCCTCAGCGCTATCAATCAACACATGCCCTCCGGTCTGCTTCACAAAACCGTAGACCATCGACAGGCCAAGCCCGGTTCCCTGCCCAATAGGCTTGGTGGTGAAGAAAGGATCGAAAGCACGATCCAGGACGTCATCAGGCATACCCGAACCGCTGTCGTGAACACTCAGGCGCACATACTCACCGTCCGATACATCGCCAGACCTGGCTTCAACGCTGACATGCTCACTGGTGATCGTAAGGAGTCCACCATCAGGCATCGCATCCCGGGCATTTATCACCAGGTTCAACAGGGCATTTTCAAGCTGATGTTCGTCGGTATTGGTCCGATGCAAGCCATCGCTCAGCTCGATCCGCAACTCAATACTTTCGCCGATGGTTCGCGCTAAAAGCTCCTGCATCGACGTCACCATCTGGTTGACATCGACAGCAGTGGTATTGAGTGATTGCCGACGAGCGAAAGCCAGGAGACGATGAGTCAGAGCAGCGGCCCGGTTGGCAGACGTCATGGCCGCGCTGATGTAGCGATCAATCTCCCCCGCTCGACCAGCAGCAATGCGTCGCTGCATGAGGTCGAGAGCGCCTAGCACGCCGGTGAGCATATTGTTGAAGTCGTGGGCAATCCCACCGGTCAGCTGACCTATTGCATCCATTTTTTGCGCGTGGCGCAGCGTCTCTTCTGCCTGTGCGCGCTCAGCCATTTCTATTTGCAGCAGTTCATTGATACTGGCCAGTTCACGGGTACGCTCGGCGACTCGCAACTCGAGACTTTCATTGAGTTCGCGAAGCGCCTCCTCGGCATTGACCTGGGCCGTAATGTCGGTGTGGGTGCCGAGCCAGTGGGTAATGTGTCCGTGCTCATCACGAATCGGCAAGGCCCGGGCCAGAAACCAGCTATAAGTGCCGTCCTTGCCACGCAACGGGAAGGTGTCTTCCCAGATGGACCCCGTTGCAAAACAATGCATCAACCGAGCCGTCACCCGATCCACATGCTCGGCGTGATGAACAGAGCGCCAGCCCAGTGCGCGCATGGCTTCCAGAGACGCGCCGGTATAGTCGTACCAGCGCTCGTTGTACCAATAAATGTTGCCCGCTGAATCCGCAGTCCATGCCAGTTGACTCATGTTGTCAGCAAGACTGCGAAACTGCCGCTCACTCTCAAGTAACGCATCAATGTTGCGCATGGGACCTATATCTTGCTCATCGAAGGTCAATGGCATCGCCGCCCAATAGTGTTGACTGCTCATCGCAGGTGTCCTTCCTGGAATAGATTATCAACCCGGCCTTCATCCTGAATCCCGGGTACAACGTGATTTTCGCGCAGAGTGCTTAACGATCCACCGGCGAGCGCATGGTAACGAACTCTTCAGCGAGCGTCGGATGCACCCCGACCGTGTCGTCGAACTGGCGCTTGGTCGCGCCAGCCTTGAGCGCAATGGCCAACCCCTGAATGATCTCACCGGCTTCCGGGCCAACCATGTGGCAGCCAAGCACTACATCTGTTTTGGCGTCTACGACCAACTTCATCACCGTACGCTCCTGATTGTCAGTCAGGGTCAGTTTCATAGGGCGGAAACGGCTTTCGAAGATGCGCACCTCATGGCCTGCCTTCTGCGCGTCTTCTTCGGTAAGGCCAACAGTGCCAATGTTCGGCAAACTGAAAACAGCAGTCGGAATATGCGCATAATCCACAGCACGAAAATCTTGCGGCTTGAACAAGCGCCGGGCAACAGCCATGCCTTCAGCCAGCGCCACAGGCGTCAGTTGAACCCGACCGATCACATCGCCGATAGCCAGGATTGAAGGCTCGCTGCTTTGGTAGTTGTCATCAACCTCGACAAAGCCATTTTTATCGAGCTTGACGTTGACATGCTCCAGGCCCAGGTTGTCGAGCATAGGCCTGCGCCCGGTGGCGTAGAAAACGCAATCGGTATTCACTTGCTCGCCATTCTTTAGGAACAGTTGAAGACTGCCATCGGCTTGTTTCTCGATGCGCTCGATATCCGCGTTGAAACGCACATCCATGCCGCGCTTGACCAGCTCTTCATGCAAGTGGCTGCGCACACTGCCATCGAAACCGCGAAGGAACATCTCGCCGCGGTACATCAGCGCGGTATCAGCACCAAGACCGTGAAAAATCGACGCGAATTCAACCGCGATATACCCGCCGCCAACGACCACAATACGCTTTGGAAGCTGCTTGAGATGAAACGCTTCATTAGAGGTTATCGCATGCTCGCGACCGGGAATGTCCGGGACCTGCGGCCAGCCACCGGTAGCGATCAGGATATGTTCGGCACTGTAAGTCTGGCCGTTGACCTCAACCTCGTGCGGGCCCTTGAGCATGGCATGCCCTTCCAGTAGCGTTACGCCACTGTTGACCAGCAAATTACGGTAGATACCGTTCAGGTGCTCAATCTGTCGATCTTTGTTTGCGATCAACGTCGCCCAGTCAAAGCCAGGTTCACCGGTCGACCAGCCGAAGCTTTTGGCTTGCTCAAAATCCTCGGCGTAATGGGCACCATAAACCAGTAATTTCTTCGGCACGCAGCCCACATTGACGCAGGTACCACCCAGATAACGGCTCTCGGCTACCGCCACGCGCGCACCAAAACCAGCAGCAAAACGTCCGGCGCGCACGCCGCCAGAACCGGCACCGATTACAAAGAGGTCGAAGTCGTAAGCCATGTAAATCTCCTAAAGCAGAGGTACAGCATATCAGCCAGAAACGACAAAGCCACCCGAAGGTGGCTTTGTCCTACAAGCAAGTCTGAGGAGGCCTCAGAGACTTAGCTGCCTTTCTTGTAGAAATGCTCGAAGCAGAAGTTGGTTGCTTCGATATAACCTTCTGCGCCGCCGCAGTCAAAACGGGTGCCTTTGAATTTGTAAGCCAGCACGTTGCCTTCTGCTGCCTGCTTCATCAATGCGTCGGTGATCTGGATTTCTCCACCCTTGCCCGGCTCAGTAGCTTCGATTTTCGCGAAGATATCTGGCGTCAGGATGTAACGGCCAATAATTGCGAGGTTGGACGGTGCGTCCTCAGGCTTCGGCTTCTCAACCATGTCAGTGACACGGAACAGGCCTGGCTTGATTTCTTCACCTGCAATCACGCCGTACTTCTGCGTTTCGTTGGCAGGTACTTCCTGAATGGCAACGATCGAGCAACCGTAGTGCTTGTGCAGCTTGACCATCTGCGCCAGCACGCCTTCGCCTTCCAGATTTACACACAGGTCATCCGCGAGCACTACGGCAAAGGCTTCATTACCAATCAGCGGACGACCGCTGAGGATCGCATGACCCAGACCTTTCATTTCGGTCTGGCGAGTGTAGGAAAAGCTGCACTCGTCGATCAGTTTGCGAATACCAACCAGGTACTTTTCCTTGTCGGTGCCCTTGATCTGGGTTTCCAGCTCGTAGCTGATGTCGAAATGGTCTTCCAGCGCGCGCTTACCACGGCCGGTAACAATGGAAATTTCGTTAAGGCCTGCAGCAAGAGCTTCTTCCACGCCGTATTGGATCAGTGGCTTGTTGACCACTGGCAGCATCTCTTTAGGCATGGCTTTGGTCGCTGGCAAAAAGCGAGTGCCGTAACCGGCTGCGGGGAACAAGCATTTCTTGATCATAAAAGTCCTTTATAAGGGCTGGTGGCGTTAGCGGCGCAGTCTAATCAGGCGGCGATCACCTTACAATGCCCCGCCTCTGGCCTTTCGATGCCATGGTAGAGGAATCCTCGAGCAGATAGTTCCACTCGATTGCAGATTTTAAAAACATCGGAGCGCACCCAAACAACCAACGGCAGGTATGCCGCAAGAGCTTCAAGCCCTTGACAGCAACCTTGTCTGGAGAGGAGAACCCAACGGTTTCAACCTGCACTGAAAGCCGTATACCAGCGTAGTCCAATGCCATGCGATGCGCAGGATTATCCCCCACAGCACAGGAGACAGCCGCACAGGTGGCGACTTATGATGTGCCGCTCCCGCCCCCTTACCCACGAGATTGCTGCAATGTCACAAGTGAAAAATGTAAACGGCTACTTGATCAAAAAACTTCAGGATGGCCAGTGGTGGGCGTGCTCGGCTGAAGGTGAAGCCATCGCGGGACCATTTATAAGCGAAGAAGCCGCGATTGAAGTTGCAGCCGTCTTGCAGGACCAGCCGAAAGCCGCACGCCGACGCTCCTGAAACAAAGGCCACTGAAATCGCTGAATGATGTCGGAACGATGGCTTTATCGGTGAGTCATACCACCAGCGACGCTTGAACCCACCTACGCCCTTTGAAGAAGTACCAAGACATGATCAAAGTTTTGTCCATTATCGTTGTACTGGGCCTTACTGGCTGCGCGACGGCCTCCAACACTTACTTGAAAAATGGCAAGCAGGGACTGAACATCGACTGCTCCGGCGAAGCCATGTCATGGGCCAGTTGTTACGAAAAAGCAGACGCATCCTGCGCGGGCACCGGCTATGAAATCATCGGCACCGATGGCACGCCACGCCTGCCGGAAACTGACAAGACTTTAGGCGCCGATGTAGGCAACTACAAAAACCGCAGCGTGCTGGTGGTGTGCAAGTAAAACGGATCAGCCCGAGATACAGAACGTCGCAGCATGCTGCACATCCTTGGGCCGGATCGGCATGTTCGACAATCGCTCGTAAACCTTGATCGAGCTGCCGCCTGAACGGTTTTCCACATCCAGAACCGCAGCCGGGTCCTTGCTGAACTTCTGCGCCACGATCACACGCAAGCCGTCATGATGAGGTTCAATCAGCGGCGGCTTGCGGCTGTCGGCAATCTTGCCAACAAAACACTCGGTATATTCCTTGGGAGATTTGCCAGACATCACGTTCATGGTTGCTGGGGTATGTTCGATATCTGCGACGGTGGCACAGCCAGTCATCGCCAGAGCCAAAATTACGACAGCCAATTTCATACAATCCTCCCGGTAAAGGTGCTACGACAAGCTTGGCGGGAATTAAATCCCGAATAAAGTCGTTTTTACCCAACGGACTGCAATAAAACCTGAATCGCTGATAAATGCCGACCCGCGTCATGCTATGGTTTTGATTTTTCGAAAAAAGACTTTCGCCGGAGACACCCATGAAATTCGTACACCAGCGCGAGCACCTCAATGAAGACGATCTCGTCGTCATCGAGTGTTCTCAGCTCTGCAACATCCGTCTGATGAACGACTCGAACTTCCGCACCTTCAAAAACGGTGGCCGTCATACCTATCACGGCGGTGCGTTCGACAAGTTTCCGGCCAAGATCGCCGTTCCCAGTACCGGGTTCTGGAACATCACCATCGATACTGCGGGGCGCAAGATGGACTCCAACGGTGGGCGCAAGACTAACTTCACTCACTCGATCAAAATTGTCCGTCGCTCGACGTCTCGACTGAGCTGATCGTACTAACCAGAAGTCAGGAGACAACGTGAACACACCTGCCCCACGAACGACCAAATACGCTATCAGCTACAAACTCAACGGCGAACGCCGCTTTGAGTTCGCTCAATTACAGTCGGCATCTGTCGAAGAAGCAAGGACCGCCCTGGAAAAAATGCACGGCGAAAGCGGCGACGTCATCAGCGACGTGAAAGTCAGCAAAGCCCTGTAATCCCGCCAAGGATGCAGATGGCGCAAGGTATGTCGCAGCTGCCGAAGGCTGCGATGGCGGCGTGTCAGATTGATGAGTGCCGCAGCTTTCGGCAGCTCTAACGGCACTCTGAAGGAGCCCTCCCTCGATGAAACGGCAAAGCACGACGCCGACCACCTTCGACTTGTTCGCTGAAGAGCCCGTACAAAGCGCCGCAATGGAGCAGCTCGGCCCTTGCTCCTGGGTATTGCGCAGCTTCGCTCTGGATGAAGTCGAGCGCTTGTTACCTGCACTGGAAGACGTTTTGGCTAAAGCGCCTTTCAGGCACATGATGACTCCTGGCGGCTTCACCATGTCGGCAGCGCTAAGTAGCTGTGGCAGCTTTGGCTGGATGACCGATCGTACTGGCTATCGCTACACCCCTACCGACCCACAAACCGGTTTGCCATGGCCGCCAATCCCCCAAGCCTTTATGGAGCTGGCCCAGCGTGCGGCGCAGATCTGCGGCTTCACCGGTTTTACCCCCGACGCCTGCCTGATCAATCAGTACATACCCGGCGCAAAAATGTCTCTGCATCAGGACAAGGACGAAAAGCACTACGGATGGCCAGTGGTTTCGGTTTCATTGGGCTTGCCAGCGATATTCCTCTTTGGAGGACATCAGCGCAGCGACAAGACCCAGCGCATATCGCTCCTGCATGGCGATGTCGTGGTCTGGGGCGGCGAAGACCGACTGCGCTTTCATGGTGTGCTACCGATCAAGGCCGGCAACCATCCGCTGCTGGGAGAACAGCGAATCAACTTTACGTTCAGACGCGCGCAGTAGACTCGCATGCGGCACGGGACTTCACCGGGCAGACCGCTCGATGCAAATTAAGCGCGGTGTTAATAATTCCGATATGGCTGAACGCCTGAGGAAAGTTGCCCAGCATGCGCTTTTCCCGGGGATCGTACTGTTCAGCAAGCAGGCCTACGTCATTGCACAGCCCGCACAGCCGATCAAATAACGCCGCGGCCTCCTGCTCCCGCCCCATCAGCACATAGACATCCGCCAGCCAGAACGAACACACCAGAAAAGTCCCTTCGTGACCGGCCACGCCATCAACACTGCGCTCTGTGTCATAACGCAACAGCAAGCCATCCTGAATCAGGTTGCTCTCGATCGCGGCCACCGTGCCAACCACTCGCGGATCATCAACGGGTAAAAAACCGGTAAGCGCGATTTGCAAAAGGCTGGCATCCAGCGCGGGCGAGCCATAGGTCTGGGTGAAGCTGCCAATACGCGGGTCATAACCGTTGCGGCATACGTCAGCGTGGATGTCATTCGCAACCTGGCGAAAATGAACAGCCAGCGCCCGCTCTTCGTCGGTTTGAGCGGACTCAGCGAGCAATGTCGAGTTGCGGTCAAAGGCAACCCAGGTCATCACCTTGGAGTGAGTGAAGTGTCGGGGTTCAGAGCGAATCTCCCAGATGCCTTTGTCTGGCAAATGCCAGACCTTCTCCAGAAACGGCATGATCACCCTGGAGATCGCAATGCTGCGCGGTGGTCGAGGCAAACCACCCTTGATCGCCTGGATCATCGCATCGGCAACTTCGCCATACACGTCCAGCTGCATCTGGGTGGCCGCGCCGTTACCGATCCGTACCGGCCTTGAGGCTTCATAGCCCTCAAGCCAATCCAGCTCAAATTCAGGCAATCGCCGTTCGCCGCCGAGCCCGTACATGATCTGAATCTGCTCGGGATTACCGGCCACCGAGCGCATCAACCATTCACGCCAGGCTGCCGCTTCTTCGAAATAACCAAGATTCATGAACGCCAGCAACGTCATGGTCGCGTCCCGCAACCAGCAATAGCGGTAATCCCAATTGCGCTCGCCGCCCAGTTGCTCCGGCAACGACGTGGTGACTGCCGCGACGATACCGCCAGTAGGCTGGTAGGTCATCGCCTTCAAGGTGATGAGTGAGCGCTTGACCTGAGCGGTCCAGGGCCCGACCTCAGGACATCGTCCGGAGAACTCAAGCCAGAAATACTCGGTTTCAGCCAACGCCGACTCGGCATCGATAGCGTCATGAAGGGGTTCGTAAGACGCCTGATGGCTCAGGATAAATCCCTTGCGCTCACCCGCTTCAATGCGGAAATGGCAACCGGTATGGTGGTCATGCGCCTGCATGGGGTATGGCGCACGCAGCACCAGCATTTCCGGCCCGGCGACTGCGGTCAGGGTCTGACCGTCTTTGTTCTCGACCCACGGCACGCTACTGCCATAGTCAAAGCGAATCGCCAGATCCATCTCGAAAGACACATGCCCGCTCAAGCCGACAACGATTCGGACCACATGACTGCCCTCGCCCGGCGGCATGAAGTCGATCAGCATTGCTCGCCCGGTCGAAGTTTCAAACAGCGTCTCGAGAATCAGCGTGCCTTCCCGGTAACGCCGCTCAGTACTGAGCAGTGTCCCACCGGCAGCAAGTTTCCAGCGTCCGTTATCACTGTTGCCTAAGAGCGCAGCGAAACAGGCCGCTGAATCGAAACGTGGAAAGCACAGCCAGTCGAGCGAGCCGTCTCTGGCAACCAGGGCGGCGGTCTTGCAGTTGCCGAGCAATGCGTAATCTTCGATCAATGCAGCCATGAACAAGCATCCGTAATGGGTTGAGCATCAAGGGCAATTCAGCGCGGCAGCATGTAGCGCTCGATAGCGCTGGCAACTCCATCCTGCAGATTACTACCGGTAACAATATCAGCCTGGCTGCGAACACTTTCTTCAGCCTGCCCCATGGCGATGGAAAACCCGGCTTTGTGGAACATGGCAACGTCGTTGCCTCCGTCGCCAATCGCAGCAGTGTGGGCCATGTCCACGCCCAACTGACTCGCCAGCGTGATTAACGCATGACCCTTGTTTGCATCCAGAGCCGTGACATCGAGGTAATACAGCTGCGATCGCGCGGCATGCGCCTTGCCAGCAATCAAAGGGTTCAGCCGGGTTTCGAGGCGTTTCAACAGCTCGAAATCGGTACCGGCTGCGACGATCTTGTCGACACGATCCAGCCACGGCTCGAAGCTATCGACCTGAACCGGCTCGTAGCCGAGAGTGCTGCGTTCGTGTTCGACGTAAGCGCCCTCCGGATCAATCAGAAACCATTGATCATCGGCGAATACCCAAACAGCCACGTCGTATCCGGAGAACAGCTCAATGCAGGTTCGTGCGGCGACCGGGTCGATACGGTAAGCAAACAGAACGCTGCCGTCCGGGGCAACAATATTGGCTCCGTTGAAACCTGCGGTCGGCAGATCGACACCCAATGCCTCAATCTGCTGGCGCATCGCTCGTGGCGGGCGACTGCTGGCTACAGTGAAATGGATTCCGGCGTCTCGCAGTCGGGCAACGGCGTCAATATTGGCCTGGCTCAGACTGTGATCAGGACGCAACAGCGTCCCATCGATGTCGGAAAGTACAAAGCGAACGTCTGGTTGGTGCACTTCAGGCATTGATATCCCGCCATTCTCGACCGTCTTTGCCCAGCAATGTATCCGCTGAGGCGGGTCCGTCGCTCCCGGCAGCGTACAGCTCGACCTGAGGATTTTTCTGCCAGGCATCCAGGAAAGGCTGCACCGCGCGCCAACCGTTTTCAATGTTGTCGGCACGCTGGAACAGGGTTTGATCACCGGTCAGGCAGTCGTAGATCAAGGTCTCGTAGCCGGTAGACGGCTGCATCTCGAAGAAGTCCTTGTACTCAAAGCCCAGCTCAATGTCTTCCATGTGCAGATTAGGACCGGGACGCTTGGCGTACAGGTCAAACCACATGCCCTCATTGGGCTGAATCTGGATGCGCAGGTAGTTGGGTTTGATGCGATCCACTTCGGTATCGCGAAACTGCGCATACGGCGCTGGCTTGAAGCAAATCGCGATCTCGGTACTGCGCGTACTCATGCGCTTACCGGTGCGCAGGTAAAACGGCACGCCGACCCATCGCCAGTTATCGATCATGACCTTGAGCGCCACATAGGTTTCAGTGGTGCTGTCGGGATCAACCTTGTTTTCCTGGCGATAGCCCGGAACATAAGCACCGTCCCGCGCGCCTTGCGCGTACTGACCGCGAACCGAATTGGCTAATGCCTCCTCCTCGGTCCAAGGCCGAACGGCACCAATGACCTTGGCCTTCTCGCCACGCACAGCATCAGCGCCGAACGCTGCCGGAGGCTCCATCGCAACCATTGCCAGCAATTGAAACAGGTGATTTGGCACCATGTCCCGCAACGCGCCGGTGTGCTCGTAAAAACTCCCACGCGTCTCAACCCCGACCGTTTCGGCCGCGGTGATTTGCACATGGTCAATGTAATGGTTGTTCCAGAAAGATTCGAACAAGGCGTTGGAGAAACGGCTGACCAGAATGTTCTGCACCGTCTCTTTGCCCAGATAGTGATCGATCCGGTAGATCTGCTTCTCGGTCATGACCTTGAGCAGACATTCATTGAGTGCAACGGCGCTAGGCAGGTCCGAGCCAAAAGGCTTTTCGATGACTACACGACGAAACTGGCCCGACTCTTCAGTCAACAGCCCTGAAGAACCCAGGCGCGTGGCAACTTCACTGAAGAAACGCGGGGCGGTTGCCAGATAGAACACCGCATTGCCGGTCCCGGTGCTTTTGATTTTCTCGGCGATGTCGCTGTAGGTGGAGTCATCAAGAAAGTCGCCCTGCACGTAGCTGATCCTTCCGGCCAGCTTGCTCCACAGCTCAGGATCGAGAGGATCCTTGCCCCCATCGGCAACCTTGCTGGCCGCTTCCTGACGAATGAAATCCTCGAGCTTTTTCGCAAAGTCGACGTCGCTGATCGCGTTATGGTCAACGCCGACGATGTGCAGGTTTTCATCAACCAGGCCGTCCCTGCTCAAATTGTAGAGCGCCGGCATCAGCAGACGCTTCACAAGGTCCCCATGGGCACCAAACAGGAACAGCGTGGTAGGTGGCGCAACTTCAGGCTTTTGCCGGGTACTGCTGCGCGACAATCCCATTATTTTGGACCTTCCTTATGACCGCCGAAGCCAAAGCGCATTGCCGAGAGCATTTTGTCTGCGTATGAGCTCTTTTGACGCGAGCGGAAACGGGCGAACAGAGCGCTGGAAAGTACCGGGACGGGAACCGCCTGCTCCATGGCAGCCTCGATCGTCCAGCGTCCTTCACCGCTGTCGGCCACTGCGCCTGAATAAGCGTCGAGTTGCGGGTCTGTAGCCAGTGCATCAGCGGTCAGGTCGAGCAACCATGAGGAAACCACACTGCCACGGCGCCATACTTCGGCGATGTCCGCCATGTTCAGGTCAAACCGCTGCTCGACAGGCAGATTCTCGGAATTCTTCTGCTTGAGGATATCGAAGCCCTCGGCGAAGGCCTGCATCATGCCGTACTCGATACCGTTGTGGATCATCTTCACGAAGTGACCGGCGCCAGCCGGGCCTGCATGAATGTAGCCACGCTCAGCACGATCATCGGCAGAGTTGCGACCTTTGGTGCGCTCTACCGAGCCCATGCCGGGAGCCAGTGTCGCAAACAGTGGATCAAGGCGCTGAACCACATCAGCTTCGCCACCGATCATCATGCAATAACCACGCTCCAGGCCCCAGACACCACCGGAAGTGCCCACGTCGACGTAATGCAACCCTTTGGCAGTCAATGCCTGGGCGCGACGAACGTCGTCTTTGTAAAAGGTGTTGCCGCCGTCAATGATCACGTCGTCCGCATCGAGCAGTTCGCTCAGGACGTTGATGGTTTCTTCAGTTGGCTCACCAGCAGGAAGCATGACCCAGACAGCGCGGGGCTTGTCCATTGCAGCCACCAGGGCAGGCAAATCAGCGACTGCAGTCGATCCTTCCTTGGCCAAAGCGCTGCGGGACGCTTCATCACGATCGTAAACCACGGTGGTGTGGCCATTGAGCATGAGGCGTCTTGCAATATTGCCGCCCATGCGGCCCAGTCCGATGATTCCAAGTTGCATGCTGGTGCTCCGTAATTCGCAAAAAACAAAAAAATGTTACCTCATTGTACAGCTCACCTCGTTATGAGCCAGCCATGAGCATGATTTTTAAAGCTTAAGATTCGCGCTACACCAAGCCCTGCGGGGGCTGTAGCGAGGCTGCAAGATGGCTAATGGACATCAGCGCAAAAATGACTATAATTAAGAACGCGAAACGTTCGCGACAATTGAAAATAAAAAAGTTCCATTTTCGCGCAAAAGAAATCAGAATTGCGGCCGATAGAGAGGTAAGCAGAGGCGATTCGGGCATCGATAGTCATTTGCCAAGGCCTTTCATGTTGAATCCGCCATTTGCGAGGTGAGCAATGGGCACTGTACTACCGGCAACTGCACCACAAACTCTCTATGTCACTATCCGTCGTGACGAACTGCGCCAGCTTAAAGAAGAGCGCGAACAATTGCTTAGCAAAGTCGCTCACTTGAGCCTCATGCTTCAACAAGCGCAATTGATGCATTCCGGCAACGCTCTGCAAGCCTGATTGCGCCCTACCCCAACGTCGCCCCAGTGCAACGTAGCATGAAGAACAACAGCGGCAAGCCCGATCAGCTGGCTTGCCCCACGCAATAAACCTCTTTCCGGCAACCCTCTTCCTTCTATTAATCTACCCCGACGCGTGCGTCGACGCCTCATACCCTCTCCAGATTTGAAACCAGACACCCCACCTAACGCTCAAGCCCGGCTTATGTTTACCCGGCAGATAGCTGTGCCTGGCCCTTACTGATTTAAAGCGTCTTCTGCCAGAACATCGCCTTGCCCATCTGCGGGTCCAGCTCGTAGCCCGCGAAGCCGAGCTTGCGATAAGCGCCCTGAGCAATCAGGTTGCCTTCCAACACTTCCAGAGTCAGCTTGCAGCAGCCGCGCTGACGAGCAATCTCTTCCACTTTAGCGAGCATTTTCTGACTGATGCCCAAGCCGCGATGTTGGCCAAGCACCACAACATCGTGGATGTTGACCAACGGGCGGCACTGAAAAGTCGAAAAACCTTCAAAGCAATTGATAAGCCCTACCGGCTCGCCAGAAATAAAGGCCAGGACACTGAATGCATGAGGACGTTTGGCCAGCTCGATCGCCAATTGCTGCTGAGTATCCACCGACAGTGATTCGCCGCCGCCCATGAGATCTTCGGCGTACTGATTGAGCATGAATCCAATTGCTTGCGCGTGCACCGGGTTGGTGTAGCTGGCTTGCAGTACCAAAACTTCAGGGCTATCCATTACATCCTCTTGCTGTCACTTGATCACGAACAGGACTGACTCAATCCGAGTCGGGTGCCCGATTCTATCTCGGCATGCGCGAAAATGTTTCGATCAACGAAGAGGAAAATTCCACAGGCGCCCTAGGAATAAGCGACAGCCGCACCAAGAAAAGGCCTGGATCGCGTTAAGACATTATTTCTGCACTACGTAGGCACCTGTCGCGCCCATTTTTAAAGCGCTGACGCATCATCGTCCAACAATCCGACGACCGGTAATGGCTACGCCCCATGGTCTTTTTTTCGCCCTAACAAAGCGCATCGTTGCGGTTGGCCATGTTTTATCGCCGACATCTGCACCCGCGCCATCAGGCTCTGAAGCCCATCCCAGACATTTCCTACAAAAAAAGTCGAAACTTTCCATTGCGCGCACAGGTCATCTCATAAGAGCGCCTATGCTGATGGCTGAGCCCGCATTTTGGCGCTACCTGTCTGTCCGTGAATAACGCAAACAGTAAATGGGTACTGATCTTGCGTAGCGCATGTGTGCCTGGCCATAGGACATGGCCAATAACAAATCTAATGCAGTACCGACACTGTATTGAATGGGAGAAATCGATGATTAGCGCCGCTGTCAAAACCCAGAAGGGAGAGAGTTTTAACCAGCCGGCCAGCGAGCTGACTCATCTGCCGGTTTTCGCTACGACGAGCGTTCCACTGCTGCAATTGCCTGCTGTTACGCAGCCAACCATCGTGTCGAGCAACAGGCGCAAAGTCTTGTTTGTCACTTCGGAGCTGGCTGACCTGGTAAAAACCGGGGGGTTGGGTGATGTTTCTGCCGCGCTGCCGCGAGCCATGCGCCACCTGCACGACGTCCGTGTGCTGATTCCCGGCTACCCGCAAGTCCTCAACAGTGGCAACCCGATCCATGTGATCAGCCAGTTGGGCGGACATGCTGCACTGCCTCCGTGCAAGATCGGCCGAATGGACATGAAAGACGGTCTGGTCATCTATGTGCTGATTTGCCCGGAATTGTACGAGCGCGAAGGCACTCCCTACGCAGACAACCAGGGCCGTGACTGGTCCGATAACCATATTCGTTTCGCCCGACTGGGTCTGGCTGCTGCCGAATTTGCAGCCGGCGCCGTGAAAACCCAATGGTGTCCTGAGCTGGTTCACGCCCATGACTGGCCTGCAGGCCTGGCCCCGGCCTACATGAAATGGCGCGGTCAGACCACGCCAACCATCTTCACCATTCATAACCTGGCTTATCAAGGCACCGTCAGCACCGCATCCAGTCGCGAACTGGGTATCCCGGATGAGGCGCTGAGTTCCGACGGTATGGAGTTTTACGGCAAGCTCTCCTTTATCAAGGCCGGCATGGCCTACGCCAGCCACATCACCACGGTCAGCGCGACCTATGCCAAAGAAATCACCACGCCTGAGTTCGGTTGCGGCCTGGAAGGTTTCCTGCAGCACAAAGCCAACCGTGGGCAGCTCAGTGGTATCCCGAACGGCATCGATGCCAGCTGGGATGCTGCGACCGACGAGCACTTGATTTGCCACTTCGCGCCCAATGAATGGCAGCGCAAGGAAATCAACGCCGACCACGTGCGTGAACTCTTCGAGCTGGATCCGTCCACTGGGCCGCTGTTCGCCGTGGTTTCGCGCCTGGTCTACCAAAAAGGTCTGGATCTGACCATTGGTGTTGCAGAGCACATCGTCAACAACGGCGGCCAGATCGCAATCATTGGTCGGGGCGAGCCTGAAGAAGAGGACGCCATGCGCGCTCTGGCAGAACGCTTCCCGGGCAGAATTGGCGTACGTATCGGCTTCAATGAGACCGATGCCCGACGCATGTTTGCCGGCAGCGACTTTTTGCTGATGCCATCACGCTACGAACCTTGCGGACTGAGCCAGATGTACGCCCAGCGTTTCGGTTCGTTGCCCGTTGCCCGCAACACAGGCGGCCTGGCTGACACCATCGAAGACGGCGTAACCGGTTTTCTGTTCGACGAGTCAACGGTCGAAAGCTACACCGAAGCATTGAACCGTGCGTTCAACGTGTTCTCCAATCCTGCACTGATCAACGCTATGCGTTGCCGGGCCATGGCAGCTCCATTCAACTGGCATCAAGCGGTAGAGCCTTACGCAGAGCTCTATCAGGATTTGCTGAAAAAGAACGTGGGTGCTGCACTTCACTATTGATCAAGGGGTTTATGGATGCCTCTGCGTACGGACGAGAGCTGGCGCCACGGCGCCGTCTTGCTGGATTCTGGCTATACGCGGTTTGCCCTCTGGGCACCCGACGCCTACTACGTCAGTGTTGAACTTGAGGATGGCCAGTCTCTGGCCATGCTCCCTCAAAACGAAGGTTGGTTCATTCTTGAGGCCCGCTGCCCGGCGGGCACTCGTTACCGCTACAACATTGATGGGGAGATTGAAGTCCCCGACCCCGCCTCACGCGCTCAACCCACTGACGTCCACGGCCATAGCATGGTGGTTGATCCACTTGCCTATGAGTGGCAAAACACCGGCTGGCAAGGTCGTCCCTGGCACGAAGCAGTCATCTACGAGCTGCACGTCGGGGCATTGGGCGGCTATGCCGGGGTCGAGGCTCATCTGGAGCGTCTGGCCGGACTTGGGGTGACAGCCATTGAGTTGATGCCCATCGCGCAATTCCCCGGCGAACGCAACTGGGGCTACGACGGCGTGTTGCCTTACGCTCCGCAGTCCTCATACGGCACGCCAGAACAGCTCAAACATCTCATTGATACCGCCCACGGCTACGGCCTGATGGTAATTCTCGACGTGGTCTACAACCACTTCGGTCCCGACGGGAATTACCTCGGACGCTACGCCAAAGGGTTCTTCCGCAGCGACGTGAAGACTCCTTGGGGGGACGCAATCGACTTCCGGCGTCGAGAAGTTCGTGATTTCTTTATCGACAATGCTCTGATGTGGTTGCTGGAGTATCGATTCGACGGGTTGCGGATGGACGCTGTACACGCCATCAACGACGACACTTTCCTGAAGGAATTCGCTCAGAAGGTTCGTGAGCAGATCGACGCACCGCGCCATGTCTGGCTGAATCTGGAAAACGAGTTCAACCAGGCCAGCCTGCTGGAACAAGGCTACGACGCGCA
The DNA here is from genome assembly GCF_040224095.2 of Pseudomonas caspiana. Taxonomy (NCBI): domain Bacteria; kingdom Pseudomonadati; phylum Pseudomonadota; class Gammaproteobacteria; order Pseudomonadales; family Pseudomonadaceae; genus Pseudomonas; species Pseudomonas caspiana. The sequence continues at coordinate 3,410,889 of NZ_CP167995.1, forward strand.
ATGGAATGACGACGGCCATAACACGTTGCACGTGTTGTTGACGGGCGAATCGGACGCGTATTACTCGGACTTTGCCCATCAGGCCACTCATAAGCTCGCACGCTTGCTGAGTCAGGGTTTCGTGTATCAGGGCGAAGCAACCCGGCACGGCCACACACGTGGCGAATCCAGCAGCCATCTGCCGCCGAGCGCTTTCGTCTTGTTTCTGCAGAACCATGACCAGATCGGCAACCGGGCCTTTGGTGAGCGTTTGCCGCAGATCTGTCACGGCCCGGCGTTACGGGCAGCGACCGCATTGTGGCTGCTCTCGCCGATGATCCCGCTGATGTTCATGGGTGATGAATGGGCCGCCAGCGAGCCGTTTTTGTTCTTCACCGATCACCATGGCGAATTGGCCGACGCGGTACGTGAAGGCCGACGCAGTGAGTTCGCCGACTTCGCAGCCTTTGCCGATGAAGAAAAGCGCGAACATATCCCTGACCCCAACGACCCGGCGACCTTCGAAGCTTCCAGGCCAGCGTTTGACGCGGTGTATCTGGAAACCGACAAGGGCAGCGACCACCGCAGCTGGCTTGAGCTCTATCGACAACTGTTAGCCCTGCGTCACCAGCACATCGTACCGCGCTTGCCTGGCAGCCATGCCCTGGGCGCAGACGTGCTGAGCGAGGGAGCTGTGTCAGCACGCTGGAGGATGGGCGACGGCGCCCTGTTGCGCATCGACCTCAATCTGAGCGAACACGCTGTCACCGCTCCGGAATGGAAAGGCGGCAGAGTTGTTTTCGAAACCCTGCCACATGCGGCAGAACTTTCCCGACGAGGCATCCTCAATCCTTACACGGCCATTGTCAGCCTGATAGCAACCGATGTTCTGGAGGAACAGGATGAGCAATGAGCAATTAGAGAATCTGGCGACTGAAGCGGGCTTGTCGGTCGACTGGATCGATGCCAACGGCCGGGCGCAAAGAGTCAGTCCTGAAGTACTGAGCAAAGTGCTCGGCTGCCTGGGCTTCCCGGCCGATGACAACTTGCAGATCGATAGCAGCCTGCAGCAATTGAGAAACGCCCATCATCAAGCTGTTCCGCCACCGCTATTGACCGTGGAACATGGCAGCAACCTGGATCTGAGTGCCTGGTTCAGTCCCGGCACGCCCTTTGTGTTGCATCTGGAAGACGGCGCGACCATCGACGCCAATCTGACTGCAAATGCCGCCCTGCCCGGTCTCGCGCCAGTGGGTTATCAGCAACTGAACATCGCCGGTCAGCATCTGACAATCGCCGTGGCGCCAGCGACCTGCTTCAGTCTGGCCATGGCAACCGACAGCCGGGTTCCCCGCGCCTGGGGGCTGACCGTTCAACTCTACGGACTGCGCCGTGAGGGTGATGGCGGCTTTGGTGATACGCAGGCGCTGGAAAGCCTGGCTCGCGCAGCGGGAGAACGAGGGGCAAACGCACTGGCGATCAGCCCTGTCCACGCCATGTTCGCCAATGATCCTCATCGCTACAGTCCTTACTCGCCCTCCAGCCGCTTGTTTCTTAATAGCCTGTACTGTTCGCCGGGTACGATTCTGGGTGAACGTGCGTTGCGAATGGCTGTTGAGGAGTCCGGGCTTGGCGACGAACTCAAACGCCTTGAAGAATTACCGTTGATTGACTGGCCTGCCGCAGCCGGTGCGAAATGGAAAGTGCTGCGCAAGCTGTATGACGCCTTCAGCGGCAGCGATCATCCATTGCATGAGGACTTCAACAGCTTCCGTCACAGCGGCGGTGAAGCGTTGGAAAACCACTGCCGCTTTGAAGCAATCCGTGACGAATGCCCCCGTCTGGGCATGAGCGACAACTGGCATGAATGGCCAGAAGAGTTCAAGAATCCACGCAGCGAAGCCATCGCCCGCTTTGCCGCTAATCACAGCGAGCAGATCGGCTTCTATGCCTTCACCCAATGGTTGATGGCCCGTGGTCTGGAGCGCGCGCAGATAGCGGCCCGCAGCAGCGGCATGAGCGTCGGTCTGATCGCAGACCTCGCCGTGGGTGCCGATGGCGCGGGCAGTCAGGCCTGGAGTCGTCAGGATGAATTGTTGTCAGCGCTCAGCGTTGGCGCGCCGCCGGATATTCTCAACCGTGCCGGGCAAAGTTGGGGCATTTCTGCATTTTCCCCTGAAGGCCTGAAGCGCAACGGCTTCCGCGCCTTCATCGAAATGCTGCGCGCTAACTTCGCCCATGCGGGTGGTTTGCGCATCGACCATGTCATGGGGCTGCAGCGCCTCTGGGTTGTACCGCTGGGCTCACCAGCCAGCGAGGGCGCGTACCTCAATTACCCGTTGGACGACATGCTCCGTTTGTTGAGCCTGGAATCGTGGCGACACAAAGCGATTGTTCTCGGTGAAGACTTGGGCACGGTGCCTCCCGGTCTGCACGAGAAGCTCGCCGCCCGGGCAATTCTCGGCATGCGCGTACTGCTTTTCGAGCAAAACAACGCACAGTTCAAGCCGATCCTCGACTGGTCAGATCAGGCCTTGGCGACCACCAGCACCCACGACTTGCCGACCCTGGCCGGCTGGCTTGCAGAAAACGATATCGCCTGGAATTTACGCCTGGGCATGGTCGACCAACAACAGGCCGAACACTGGCGCCAGGAGCGTCATCGTGAACGTGAAGGACTGCACCAGGTGCTGAGCCAGAACTCGACTAACTTCAGCGACGGTTTACCGCAAGATGAACAGATGATTGACGCCAGCATCCGCTATATCGGCCATACACGAGCGCCTCTGGTGCTGCTACCAATGGAAGACGCCATGGGCCTCACCGAACAGTTCAACTTGCCAGGCGACACTCCGCAGCATCCCAACTGGCGGCGGCGTATCCCAGGGCACAGCGCAAATCTGATGGACCATGCGGCAATCGCGCGACGCGTCGAGTTGCTGTCTCAGGCACGCCTGCAAGCTGCGGAGCGTGATCAATGAGTCGGCCACTGCAAAGCCTGCGAGCCACACAGCGCCTGCAATTTCATAAAGACTTCACCCTGGACGACGCGGTGGCACTGGTGCCCTACTTCGCCAGCCTGGGTATCAGCCATATCTATGCTTCCCCGCTGCTCAAGGCGCGGGCTGGCTCAATGCACGGGTATGACGTGGTCGACCCGCGTGTGATCAACCCGGAACTCGGTGGCGAACCAGCGCTGCGTCGTCTGGTCAGCGCCCTGCGTGAGCAAGGCATGGGGCTGATTCTGGACATCGTATCCAATCACATGGCTGTGGGCGGTAACGACAATCCTTGGTGGCTTGATCTGCTCGAATGGGGACGTCGCAGCCCGTACGCGGACTTCTTCGACATTCAGTGGCACTCCCCGGACCCGTTGCTCAAAGGGCAACTGCTGCTGCCGTTTCTCAGCACCGATTACGGCACTGTGCTGCAAGCCGGCGAAATCCCGCTGCGTTTCGACCCCGGGCACGGCGTGTTCTACATCGAGCATTATCAGCATCATTTCCCGATCAACCCTGGCACCTACGGTCCGCTGCTTGAATCCGACGATAACCCGCTGCTGGATGAGCTGAGCAAGCGCTTTGCCGCGCTGGATCAATTCCCTCAGGCATGGGAGCGGGCCAGACAAGCCCGCGCCGAGCTGGTTGAACTGGTCAAGGACAAATCTGTGGCCAAGGCCATTGACCTGGCCATGCAGCGCTACGACTCAACCACACCTGAAGGCTTTGATCGTCTACACCGCTTGCTGGAAGCACAGCACTACCGTCTGGCCAGCTGGCGTACAGCGGGTGACGACATTAACTGGCGGCGCTTTTTCGACATCAACGAGCTGGGCGGCTTACGGGTTGAACGCCCCAATGTGTTCGAAGCCACTCACGGCAAGATATTCGAATTGATCAGCGAAGGCCTGGTAGATGGCTTGCGTATTGACCACATCGACGGTCTGGCTGACCCGCGTGGCTATTGCCGCAAATTGCGCCGCAGGGTTAACGGCCTTCTCGCGGCACGCCCCGCAGGCACTGAGCTGACGCATTTGCCGATCTTCGTGGAGAAGATCCTCGGCCCGGATGAATCGCTGCGTGAAGACTGGGGCGTCGACGGCACCACCGGCTACGAGTTCATGAATCAGGTCTCGCTGTTGCAGCATGATCCAAAAGGTCAGGAGCCTCTGGCCGAACTCTGGAGCCGCATCAGCGAACGTACTGCCGACTTTGATCAGGAGGTCCTTGAAGCGCGGGATCTGGTGCTGCATGGCACGCTGGCGGGTGACTTTGAAAACGTCGCTCAGTCCTTGCTGCAAGTGGCGCGCAGTGACTTGATGAGCCGCGACCTGACCCTGGGTGCGATTCGCCGGTCCTTGCTCGCGCTGGTGGTGAACTTCCCGATTTACCGGACCTACATTAGCGTATGCGGCCGCTCGGCCGAAGATGAGCGTTTCTTCCAGCAGGCCATGCAAGGCGCACGCGCGATGTTGAGCGAAGCCGATTGGCCAGTGCTGGATTATCTGCAGCGCTGGCTCGGCGGTGATTCGTGGCGCAAGCTGCCTCGGGGCAAGCAACGCAAGCTGAACAAAAACGCCTGCGTGCGTTTCCAGCAACTCACCTCCCCGGTGGCTGCCAAATCGGTGGAAGACACCTCGTTCTACCGCAGCGCCGTGTTGCTGTCGCGTAACGACGTCGGCTTTCATCCGCAGCACTTCAGCGCGCCGGTTGAGGATTTCCACGCTGCTTGCGTTGCTCGTAGCCAAGCCTTCCCTGAAAACCTGTTGACCACAGCAACCCACGATCACAAGCGGGGCGAAGACACGCGCACCCGGCTGGCAGTGCTCAGTGAATGTGCAGATTGGTATGCCGAACAGGTTGAGCGGTGGCGCCAGTTGGCCATCCCCCTGAAAGGCGAAGAAAACGCCATCAGCCCGGGTGACGAGCTGATGCTGTATCAAGCCATGCTCGGCAGCTGGCCGCTGGACATACAGGACGATGAGTTCGAAAACTACTCAGAGCGCCTAGTCAAATGGCAAGAAAAAGCTCTGCGTGAAGCCAAACTGCAAAGCAGCTGGAGCGCAGCCAACGAACCCTACGAGCGTGCGTGTCGGGAGTTCCTGCAGAACATCTTGCTCAGCCCTCAGGGGCTAGCCTTGCGTCAGTCGCTAGGGGCCACCGCCAACCGCATTGCCACCAGTGGAGCATTGAACAGTCTGGCGCAAACCTTGCTTCGCATGACTGCACCCGGCGTTCCTGATTTGTATCAGGGCACCGAGTATTGGGATTTCAGCCTTGTCGATCCGGATAACCGCCGTCCCGTGGATTACGCAGATCGAAAGGACGCTTTAAGTCAGGCGTCCACCGTGAGTGATCTGCTGGGGTCGTGGCAAAACGGACGGATCAAGCAAGCACTGATCCATCAGGTGCTGAACCTGCGGGCCACACACTCCGAGCTGTTCAGTCAGGGTGATTATGTGCCGCTGCAGGTGCTGGGTAGCCAGGCTGAGCATGTCGTAGCATTCGCCCGTGTTCTCGGCGAAGAACAGGCTATCGTTGTTGTGCCACGCCTGAGCAATGAACTATTGGGCACTGCCCAAACTCCATTCATCAATGCGGCAAATTGGGGGGATACGCGGGTCGTTATACCGTTCGCGGATGCCAGTCGAAACTGGAAGGGACTTTTTTCAGACGCCGTAGTCACAACAGACAAGGAGTTGCTGCTCAGCGCAGCACTCGAGGAATTTTCTGTAAACCTGCTTATTCAGACTAAGTAAAACCTGGGAGTGTCGAGATGAGTGCCGACGAAAAGCGAATTCGCGAGTTTGCGTATCAGATATGGGAATCAGAGGGGAAACCTTCGGGCCAGGATGCACGCCATTGGGAAATGGCTCGCAAGCTGGCTGAAGCCGAAGCCCTGGCGCCGGACAAGTCAACCGCACGCAAGGCTACCAAGCCAAAGTTGCCGAAGGTCGACGCAAAACCGGCAGCCGATAAAGCCAAGCCTGCTGCGGCAAAATCTGCACCGAAGGCAGCGCCTAAACCGGCCGCCAAATCGCCTGCCGCCAAACCGGCCAGCAAACCTGCACCGGTGAAAAGCAAACCAGCGCCAGCGGCTACTCAGGCCGAGCAGCCTGCAAAACCAGCTGCCAAGCCCGCAGCAAAACCTGCTGCAAAGCCTGCCGCAAAAAAAGCAGTAAAACCTTCAGCGCCTTGATTCCTCCAAGGCGCCGCTTCAATTCAGTACCGCAGGGATCACCTTCTCACCCATCGTGACCTGCGGTAACCCAGACTTTACTTCGACTTGTTGAAGCGCTCTTGCTTCGACCGCGGTTTCGGCCGCCCCGAAAAAACATTAGCCGTCAGGAACGCACAATGAACACGCAGTCCAAAAACGCAAAGAAAGACAGTCCAAAAGGTGCATCCGCCAAGGCCGATCAAGTCGAAGCCAGCGTATCGCGAATTCGTGAAGGCCTGCCCTTCCCACTCGGTGCCAGCTGGGATGGCCTGGGTGTCAACTTCGCCATTTTCTCGGCCAACGCCACCAAGGTTGAGCTCTGCCTGTTCGACTCCACTGGCGAAGTTGAACTTGAACGTATCGAGTTGCCAGAATACACCGACGAGATTTATCACGGCTACTTGCCTGACGCCCACCCAGGGCTGATCTATGGCTACCGCGTCTACGGCCCTTATGACCCAAAAAATGGTCATCGCTTCAACCACAACAAACTGTTGATCGACCCGTACGCCAAGCAACTGGTTGGTGAACTGAAATGGTCCGAAGCACTGTTTGGCTACACCATCGGCCACCCGGACGGCGACCTGAGCTTTGACGAGCGTGACAGCGCGCCATTCGTGCCGAAAAGCAAGGTCATCGACCCTGCCTATACTTGGGGTCGCGATCAGCGCGTCAGCGTGCCGTGGGACAAGACCATTTTGTATGAAACCCACACCCGTGGTTTCACCATGCGTCACCCGTCCGTGCCAGACGAACTCAAAGGCACCTTCTCGGGAATGATGGTTGCTGACGTGATCGATCACATCCGCAAGCTGGGCGTGACCTCCGTTGAGCTGTTGCCGATTCACGCTTTCGTCAACGACCAGCATCTGTTGCAGAAAGGCATGACCAACTATTGGGGCTACAACAGCATTGCGTTCTTTGCCCCTGATCCACGGTACCTCGCTCACGGCAAGATCGCCGAGTTCAAGGAAATGGTTGCGCACATGCACCATGCCGGGCTGGAAGTGATCCTCGACGTGGTTTACAACCACACCGCTGAAGGCAACGAGTTGGGCCCGACCCTGTCCATGCGCGGGATCGACAACGCCTCGTACTACCGCCTGATGCCGGACGACAAACGTTTCTACATCAACGACTCAGGCACCGGCAACACCCTCGATCTGAGCCACCCTTGCGTCTTGCAAATGGTCACAGACTCGCTGCGCTATTGGGCCACGGAAATGCACGTTGATGGTTTCCGCTTTGACCTGGCGACCATTCTCGGCCGTTACCACGATGGTTTTGACGAGCGTCACAGCTTCCTCGTGGCCTGCCGTCAGGACCCCGTGCTGCGTCAGGTTAAACTGATCGCCGAGCCTTGGGATTGTGGTCCCGGCGGCTATCAGGTGGGTGGTTTTCCACCAGGCTGGATGGAGTGGAACGACAAGTTCCGCGACACCGTGCGTGCGTTCTGGAAAGGCGATGAAGGCCAGCTGGCAGACTTCGCCGGGCGCATGACGGCGTCGGGCAACATGTTTAACCAGCGTGGTCGCAGGCCTCAAGCGTCGGTGAACTTCATCACCGCGCATGACGGTTTCACCTTGCATGACCTTGTCTCCTACAACGACAAGCACAACGAGGCCAACGACGAAAACAATCAGGACGGCAGCAACAACAACCTGTCCTGGAACCATGGCGTCGAAGGTCCGACCGACGACCCGGAAATCAACGCGCTGCGCTTGCGCCAGATGCGCAACTTCTTCGCCACCCTGCTGCTGGCGCAAGGTACGCCAATGGTGGTCGCGGGTGATGAGTTTGCACGCACCCAGCATGGCAATAACAACGCCTACTGCCAGGACAGCGAGATTGGCTGGGTGAACTGGGATCTGGATGAAGACGGCAAATCGCTGCTCAAATTCGTCAAGCGCCTGATCAAGCTCCGTATGACTTACCCGATCCTGCGCCGGAGTCGCTTCCTGGTCGGCGATTACAACGAAGAAATCGGCGTCAAGGATGTCACCTGGCTGTCGCCGGATGGCAACGAGATGGGCATCGAACAGTGGGAAGACGCCCATGCTCGCTGCCTCGGCATGCTGATGGACGGCCGCGCTCAAGAGACGGGGATTCGTCGACCTGGCGCCGACGCGACCTTGCTGCTGGTGGTCAACTCGCACCACGACGGCGTTAACTTCACGCTGCCGCAAGTGCCTGAAGGTGAACACTGGACCTGCCTGATCGACACGAATCAGCCAGACATGAAGGCCAGTGAGCAATTCGGCTTTGGTGATCACTACACCGTCACCGCTCGTTCGCTGCTGTTGTTCGAACTGCAACATGATGTACAGCCATGAGTCAGGCGCTGAGTGAGTTTCTCGACTGGCGCAAGCACGGCTACGCCGATACGCGTGCGTTGGGAGAGTGCTTGCAGGCGCTGATCGACGAAGGGCTGGACCAGCTTCCCTTTCCTGCCGGCGGTCAGATACTTGAACGCTGGCAGGGACTGGCCTGTGTTGCGGGGCATGATCTTGGTTTGTGCAAATTGTATGAAGGCCATACCGATGCGTTGGCCATCATCCATGAGCTGGGCGTCAACGCCCCCGAAACAGGAACCAGCTGGGGTATGTGGGCGGCTGAGCCGCCACAGGCTCGGGTCAATGTGCAGCGCAAAGGCGACGACCTGCAAATCAACGGGCGTAAAGCCTGGTGTTCGGGTGCTGCGGTCCTCAGCCATGCGTTGATGACCGCGTGGGACGAAGACGGCCAGCAACAGTTGGTCGCCGTCGCTCTCGGGCAGCCCGGCGTCAGCATTACTCAGGAAGGTTGGCGCGCCGTGGGCATGGGCGCCACCGGTAGTGTTGAAGTAGTCTTCGACCGCGCTCAAGGCGTGGCGATTGGTAAACCCGGCGACTACCTGGCCAGACCCGGCTTCTGGCAGGGCGGAATCGGTATCGCCGCCTGCTGGTATGGCGCTTCCCGGGCCTTGGCCCAGCGCCTGGTGCAACAGGCATCGAAAACACAAGAGCCGCACACCCTCGCCCATCTGGGCGCGGTTGATGTGGCAATGCATAGCGCCTGGGCTGCCCTGCAACACGCAGCCCGGCAAATAGACCAGACCCCGAGCGCCGACACGCAGGTGTTAGCGCGTCGTAGTCGGGCGGTAATTGAACACAATGCCGAGCAAGTGGTTCTGCATGTGGGCCGTGCCTTGGGCGCAGGCCCTTATTGCAAGGATGCGCATTTCGCCCGGCTGATCGCTGACCTCCCGGTATTCCTGCGCCAGAGTCATGCAGAGCGCGACCTGGCAGCACTGGGCGATCTGACAGCCCAACAAGCTGCAATCACGCCATCACGGATGTGGCAACTATGACTGACAACAACCCCATCGTCGGCAGCGGCACCTCGCTGCAGGCCTGGAACGGTTCGAAAAAACTGGCCGGAATATCGCTGATCAGTGTCGAAGAACTGGTTCCGGTCAACTCCCGCGCCGTAATCATCGCCCCTCACCCGGACGATGAGATCCTTGGCTGCGGCGGGCTGATGTATCAACTGGCGCAACTCGGTCGGCCGCTAAAGCTGATCTCGGTCACCGACGGCAGTGCCAGCCATCCGGGCTCTGCCGACTGGCCAGCGGAACGTCTGAGCGTTATCCGTCCTCAGGAAAGTGCTGAGGCCTTACGCCGGCTGGATCTGCCCATGCATGCGCTGAAATGGATACGTGGCGGCTTTGAGGACACGACTGTCGCCGAGCAGGAAGATCAGCTCACCAGCTTCATTACCCGCTACCTGCAGCCAGATGATGTGGTGTTCACAACATGGGCAAACGACGGCCACAGTGACCACGAAGCAGTCGGCCGCGCCAGCGCCCGAGCCGCCAGCGCCGCAGGAGCGCGCTTGCATGAAGTGCCCGTCTGGGCGTGGCACTGGGCGTCTCCAGAAGATGACCGGATACCTTGGGAGCGCGCCCGCAAGATTGCGCTTGATACGTCCACCATCGCCCGCAAACGCCACGCCGCTCATGCTTTTGCCAGCCAACTGGCCGGTGATCCCAAGATCGGTCTGCCGCCGGTATTGGCCCCGGATGTGCTGGAGCGCTTGATGCAACCTTTCGAGGTGGTTTTTCTGTGAGCGTCGATGACAGCTACTTCGAACAGCTTTTTCAAAAAAGCGATGATCCATGGGCGTTCAAGAAGCGCTGGTATGAGCGTCGCAAGCGTGCGCTGACCCTCGCCGCCCTGCCCCGTGAACGTTACGTGTCGGCGTTCGAGCCAGGCTGCGCCAATGGCGAGCTCAGTGCCGACCTGGCGACTCGCTGCGATCGATTGCTGGTCTGCGATACCAACCGTTCAGCGGTTGAACTGGCACGTCAGCGGCTTGTGGCGTTCAACCATGTAGAGGTCATGCATGGGCGGCTGCCGGAGCAGTGGCCGGACGCGCGCTTTGATCTGATTGTACTGAGCGAACTGGGTTACTACCTGGACGAGCAAGACCTCAATAGCTGGATTGATCACGCCCTGGCGTCTCTGACCGATGAAGGGCAATTACTGGCTTGCCACTGGCGACCACAAATCGAGGGCTGCCCGCTGGATGCGGAAAAGGTTCACGCAATCCTTGCGGCACGCTTGAACATGCCACGGATTTTCAGCCATCACGAAGCGGACTTTTTCCTCGACGTGTGGAGCCGTGATGAAACATCAGTCGCAGAAAAGGAAAATCTACGATGATTGGCGTTCTGATTCCGGTCCACAACGAAGAGCTATTGCTCGGTCAGTGCCTTGAAACCATATTGCAGGCGAGCAAGCATCCCGCACTGGGCGGTGAGCATGTTGTGGTGTTAGCGGTATTGGATAGCTGCACCGACGGTTCCGCCGTAATCGCACAGAGATACGCTGTGGACGCTATTGAGGTCAGCGTGCGCAACGTTGGGCAGGCCCGGGCTGCGGGCGCGGCGTTGCTGCTGGAGCAAGGTGCCCGCTGGATTGCCTGCACCGATGGCGATAGCACCGTCGCCGAAGACTGGCTGGTGGAACAGTTAGCACTGGATGCAGACGCGGTGTGCGGAACAGTCACACCGGGCGTATGGCAGGACGATATTCCTCTTGAAGCGCAGATTCGCTATCAACAGCACTATCAGCATCGTGATGGTCATCGCCACGTCCACGGTGCCAATCTGGGCATCAGCGCGGCAGCCTATCGATTGGCGGGCGGGTTCCCGCCGCTCGCGTGTCATGAAGACGTGCAATTGATTCGGCAGTTGGAATTGAATGGCGCACGCATTGCCTGGAGTTGTCGGCCCCGCGTCACCACCAGCACTCGGCTCGAAGCGCGTGCCGCAGGTGGTTTCGCCGACTTTCTCCGCTCGCTGACGGTTTCAACCGGCTGATTTTTTGCCCGTTATCCGACGGCGCTATTGCTGATGAGCCGTCTGCATGCCGCTGCGTACTTCAGGCATACCCAACGCATTCTCAAAGAAACGCACCGCTTCGGCACTCAGGCTGCGATGAATATCCTCACGGTCGACACCCTCCCGGTCATTGCAGATAACCGGTGAAGTCGCGCGCAACTCGTCACTGCAAGGCGCCATGAACACGAAATGCCCGGCGCCAGCCAAAAGCTTGTAGTCAGGGGTCTGCGGCAGCTTGCGCGCTAGCGCTTCGGCATTCTGATCCACCGCCAGCAGCTCATCCCCGTCGCCGCTGTACAACAAAACCGGCACATGCACGTCCGCTAGAGTATGGCGGCCGAACATCAGCGTCAGCGGCGCCATCAACATCAGCGCTCCCACCCTTGGATCGGCCTGGGCATGCAGATCATCGCGGTCGAGCAGCAACTCGCCTCCGGTCTTGCACGCATCCCGATCGTCCGGGCGCGCGGTGCAATAGGTTTTGAGACGCTGAAGGTCGGGTTGCGCACCGGCAAGAATCAAAGCGGTTTCACCGCCAGCCGAGTAACCAATGACGCCCACTTGATCAGCGCTGATATAAGGCGCCAGGGTTGGATCAAGCAACGCGGTAGTAATCGCTTCGGAAATTTGCAGTGGCCGACCATATAGATTGCTGACGCTGCCCAGTCGGCTGTGATCGACGGTGTTATCACCGGGATGGACCACAGCGACCACGACGAAGCCCTGTCTCGCTAGCGAGGTCGCCAGGTCGTGCAGCGCAAGAGGCGTACCGGTGTTGCCATGAGACAGCAGTACCAGGGGAAAACGCCCAAGAGCAATAGGCGCTTCGAGACCGGCATCAACGGTGTAGCCCTGAATCGTGCTCGATTGTTCAGCGGCTGTGGAGGGGTAGAAAGCGATGGCTTGCATCGGCTGGGAATCCAGCGGATCGGGGAAGCTCAGTCGGTGGTAGCCGACACTCCACTCCTCGTCAGCCAGTACCTGCACCGAAATCAGGCTTTGAGTCAGGCACACCAGCAATAGTGCACAGATACGTACCATCGCGCGATCCAACCTATATAAGGTCCGAAAGGAAACCAACCAGTGGGGTTACCCGGTCTGGAGCGAGCCTCATGCTCTGCCGCGACCGCTGGTAACAACTGCTTACAGGTATCAGAGTCACGACGTTGAGATTAGTGCACAAGTCGGGCCAAAAATTTGCGGAAATTTTATATCTGAAGTGTCCCCAATCATTGTCCGATCACTGTCCATGTGGGAGCCGGGCTTGCCCGCGATTCAGACACTGCGGTTTACAGGCGAACCGAGTTACGCTTATCGCGGGCAAGCCCGGCTCCCACAGAGAATCGCGTTTCAATTGGATAATGGCGGTATGGCTGAGTGGCCCTAACCACCCACCGGCAGCCTTTTCAGCACTTCAATCACTTCATTCGCCGCATTGGACAGCAGCGAACCCGGCCGGGCGATCACGCTGATGCTGCGCTCAATTTGTACTGGCAAGCGAATGCATTCGTACAAATGACTGTCGTCCGGAATCAGGCGGCTGGGCAGGATCGTCATGCACTGCCCCTTCGCGACAAGATCAAGCAACGTCGCAACGCAGCTCAGTTCCCCACGATGGCTGAGACGTACCTGCGCAGCGGCGAGTTGGCTGTGCAGCCGTTCCACCCCGGCGTGCCGCCAGGACACATAACGCACACTTTCACACATCTCGTGGAAAGGGCGCGGGGTCAGTGAACGGTTCCGGGCCGCGACCAGCACGTAGGCGTCAGACCACTGCACGTGCTCAATGTGATGTTCATCAAGGAGCGGACTGGGCAGAATCAGAATGTCCGCGCCTTCCCTGCGCAGCACATCCAGAGATGGCTGCTGCTCGCTCCCCTGCACCACACTCAGCTGCACACCCGGATGCAGTCGCGTCATGGCCTCGATACACCCGGTCAGGGAGGTTTCGTCTATGTGGTTGCAGTAACGAATCGCGACACTGCCGCCGAGCTCATTTTTTTTAGTTGCTCAAGGGTCGCCAGCAGACTGTCCAGCGTGCGGCTGATGACCTGGCCCTCCGGCGTCAGCGTGCAACCGGCCCGGCTACGAATGAACAGCCGTTTGTTGAAGTAATCCTCCACCTCTTTAATGGCGTAACTGATATTCGACTGGCTGCACCCCAGAATCGCCGCAGCTTCCGAAAACGAGCCATGGAAAGCAACGGTCTGGACGACTTTGAAGAAATGGGTATTCATCTTTTCCTGCACTCTAGCGTAAGCGTTGAAGGCTCTGGACTGCGCGTTGGAGAGCGATAGTGGCGTGCCACAAGCGAGTATTGCCAGCTTGTTGCGAAAAACGGCGGGGTGTTGGGTGTCGTTGACGAACGTCAGCAAGGGATCATCTGGCCGACATCACGGCCAGACGTACAACACAAACAACGTCAGTTGTTTTCGGTCCAGTCAAAGTCCAGTTGCAACGCAGTGCGCTCGGCCAGCTCGCGACTGTGCAGGCGCTCCACCAGGTGCAGGCTCATGTCAATACCGGCAGAAATACCGGCCGAGGTCACGAAAGCGCCCTCGTCTACCCAGCGCAAAGTGCTCAGCACATCGACCGACGGGAACATCTCTTTAAGGTCGTCAATGTCTTCCCAGTGCGTGGTGACTTGCTTACCGGCCAGCTTGCCGGTCTTGACCAGCAGAAAGGCCCCGGTGCAGACTGCCGCCACCACGCGCTCCGGTACTGACTGGGCACTGATCCAACTGATGACGTCAGCTTTTTCCAACTCGGCATTGACCACCCCGCCCGGCACGATCAGGCAATCTATCGCAGGGTGATCATCGATCGAGAAATCCGGATCGACTTTGAGCCCTGCGCGTGCGCGGATCGGGTCGGTTGTACGGCCGATGGTAAATACGTTGAACAACGCCCGGTCATCGCGGCTTTTGCGCAAGTGCATGCGCGTCGCGGTGGTGAAGACTTCATACGGACCTGCGAAGTCGAGAACTTCGACGTCGTCATAGACGTAGATACCGATGTTGATAGACACGAACGTACTCCCTGGATCGCACCGGCGACCACTGGCAAATGTTTAAGGCAACCGCCTGTTTTCAGGGGTTCAGGTTAACCAGTACATTTGCACCGCACTACTGGCGGAAATGCCAATATCCGGTAACATCGTGCCATGAAAAATCATCTCGTCGTCGCCCTCATCTACAACCAGCTGTGCACCTTTGAATTCGGCTGCACGGTTGAAGTATTCGCTTTGAAAAGACCCGAGCTGGGTGTCACCTGGTATGAGTTCGCAACATTCCCGGTGGATGAAGGCCAGATCACGGCCGCAGGCGGTATTACCATCGTGCCCACACCGGGCGAAGTGTTGCTGGAGAATGCCGATACCATCATCGTGCCCGGTTGGCGCGGCGTCGAATCCGAGGTCCCTCCCAAGCTGATTGCCCAGTTGCAGGCAGCGCATGCCCGTGGCGCACGGATCTGCTCGATCTGTACCGGTGCATTTGTCCTGGCTGCAGCAGGATTGCTCGAAGGCAAACGCGTCACGACGCATTGGCGCTACACCGATTTGCTGGCCAGCATGTATCCGGAACTGACCATCCAGCCCAACGAGCTGTATGTCGATCAGGGCCAGATCGTGACTGCTGCCGGTTCTGCGGCGGGACTGGACATGATGTTGCATCTGGTGCGTAACGATCACGGCGCAAAAGTGGCGAACATGGTCGCGCAACGCATGGTCATCCCGCCCCATCGTGAAGGCGGTCAGTCGCAATATGCCTCGCGCCAGCTGGTGTCTGCCAGCGAAGGACCGATCTCGAAGTTGATGGACTGGATCCGCAGCGACCTGCAACGCCAGCACAGCATCAAGGACATGGCGGATCACGCAGCCGTCAGCACCCGAACGCTGCATCGCAGTTTCATGGAAAGCACCGGCCTGACCCCCAACGACTGGCTGCTGGGTGAACGCATTGCCTACGCGAAGGAGTTGCTCGAGTCCTCGAACATGCGCCTGACTGAAGTCGTCGATGTCGCAGGGTTCGGCTCCGAGGAGTCGTTCCGTCGCCACTTCCGCAACATCGTCGGCGTCAGCCCCAGCAGCTACCGCAAGCAGTTCACCCGGGCTTGATGGCTCACGGCGAATAAATCGCTTCGATCAGGGCGTCAGGAAATTCCCCCCAGGCGCCCGCCACCGCAGTGTTGGTCATCGCCACCAGACTGATTTCGGCTTGCGGGTCCACCCAATAATGGCAGCCGTAAATCCCGCACCACGACCAGCTTCCCGGACCTTGTAACTGCCGGGCCTGAAGCGGATCGGTCAGCAGCATGGGGCCGAGGCCAAATTTCCAGCCCGGCCCCCTGCCCTCGATCTGTACCTCGCCGATCGCATTGCTTAACAGGCTGGATGTGGCAGCCTCGGTCAATAATGGCGCACCTCCTAGTCGCAGGCACTCCAGCAAACGCAGATAGTCATCGGCGTTACCGATCATCCCGGCCCCGGCCGATGGCCAGGCATGTGCATCACTGTTGCGACAGGCTGAAACGCTGGCCCTGCCGGTGTCCAGATGCAGCTCATCAGCACAGTTGATCAACACCGGCAGATGGTCGTCATCCTTGTAGGCACATGCCAGGGATTGCGGATCGCCCGCGTGAAATCCGGTAGCGCTCATTCCCAGCGGCCCGGTAACCCAATGCCTGATGGCCTCAGGCAATGCTATACCAGTCGCGCGTTCAACCACCGCGCCCAGGACATCGGTGGCGAGTGAATACCGCCACGCGCTGCCCGGTTTGAACAGCAACGGAATGCTCGCCAGCCGCCGCAGGTTTTCAGCTTGATCAAAGGCAACCAGGTCCAGCCCGTCGCTGACTCCGGCCTGTTCATATGGGTTACCGGGGGGTAATTCAAAACCATAGGCCAGCCCCGACGTGTGGGACAGCAGATGGCGCAACGTGATAATCGGCACTGAGCCGTCCGCCAGTTTCGGCGTGAAGTCCGGCAGCCAGCGGGTCAGCGCATCATCGATAAATAACACGCCATGCTCCTGCAAACGCAGAACGCAGACCGAAGTGATCAGCTTGGTCAGTGACGCCAGCCGGAAACGTTGATGCCGGGTGATGGGCTTCTGCGCCTCGCGATCCGCCCAACCCCGGGCACAGGCGTAACGAAGTTCACCCGCATGAGCCAGCAGCACCACGCCACCGACAATCCGGCCTTGATCAACGACGCCATGCCAGACCTCGTCGATGCGCTTGATGGTCGCTGCATCGACAATCACCGGCCTCGCACCGCATTGCAGAAGATCTGCGTGTACATCTCAGCCGAATGGCGAATCGGATTGGTGTGCGAGCAGCCATCGGCAAACGCCATCTGCCCCACCAGCCCGGCGTCGCGCTCGTCGATACCCAAGGCGCCAAGCGTATGGGGAATACCGATGTGCTCACGCAGCGTCAACAACCACTCCATCACTCCGTTGAACCCCGGCCGGGTCAAACCCAGCGCCACGGCCAATGCATCCATTTGCGGCCCCAACGCCGATTGATTCGCCTGCAACACATAGGGCAGCAGGATTGCGTTGAGCAACCCGTGGTGATGGTCATACAGAGCGCCCAGCGTCTGAGCAATCGCATGCACACCACCCAGCCCACGCTGAAAGGCCGCTGCGCCCAGGCTGGAAGCCACGAGCATTTCCTGTCGGGCCTGAAGATCGCTACCATCGGCGACCGCGCGGGGCAGGAACTGCTTGATCATCTGCATGCCCTTTACCGCAACGGCTTCCGCCATGGGGTGATACACCGGCGAGCAGTATGCTTCCATGCAGTGAGTCAAGGCGTCTACGCCGGTTGCTGCGGTCAGGTCAGCGGGCAAGCCGAGTGTCAAATTGGCATCAAGAATCGCCACTCGCGGCATCATCCGGATGTGCAGGATGGTGCGTTTGACACGTGCCTGTTCGTCAGTGATCACTGAAGCCCGACCGACTTCCGAGCCAGTCCCGGCCGTGGTGGGCAACGCGATAATCGGGGCAATGCCGTCAGGGTCAGCGCGCTTATGGTTTTCACCGATGTCTTCAAAGTCCCACAACGGCCGAGTCTGCCCGGACATCAACGCGATGGCCTTGGCGGCATCCAGCGCGGAGCCGCCACCGAAGGCAATCACGCCATCATGGCCGCCCGCCTTGTAGGCTTGCAGGCCCTCGGCGACGTTGGTCCCGGTCGGGTTGCCTTTGACCTGATCGAACAGACCGCAAAATCCGAGTTCTTTACGGCAGTCCGCCAGTGCACGCTGAATCATGTCAGTACCGCCGAGGAAACGGTCAGTCACCAGCAGTGGCCGACGGATACCGCTGGCTTCGCAGGCCTGGGCCAATTCCCGAACGCGCCCCGGCCCCACCCGTATCGACGTCGGGTAGTGCCAATCGTTGCTTTGCATGGTGTTCATCCTTGTTCAAATCAATAAGAGCTGCCCCGGTCGCCCGGTAAACACGGGACCTGTAGGAGCTCACCGAGGTTACGAGGCCAGCGATGGCGGTGTGTCAGATAAAACGCTATCGCTGGCCTCGTAACGTCGGTGAGCTCCTACGGAATTTGGGTCAACCCGGAAAACTGCCTCTTGTCCGGATCAGACGATCAGAAAGCCCACAACCCGATCAGCAAGCGCAGGCCAAACGCGACCATGAACACACCGGTAATGATGTCGATGGCTTTTTTCATGCGCTGATAACGCGCCTGCACGGCGGGAATGGAAAACAGCGTGGCGAGCAATACGAACCAGGAGATGGCTAGCACGGCAATGATCAAAACCCCGGCGGTACGCACCCACATCGGCAAGCCCGGTGTCGAAACAGTGGTGAACACACTGGTGTAGAACGCCAGCGCCTTGGGATTGGTCATGTTGGTGAGCAAACCGAACCGATACGCCCGGCCCAGACTGCCAATACCCAGCTCGCCGATGTTGCGCGGCTTGGGTTGCGCCCCGGCATTGCGCAGGCTTTTGCTGCCCAGCCAGATCAGGTACGCGCCCCCCAGCAACTGCAACGCGGGTTGCGCCCAAGGCAACTGCTGAAACATCAGACCCAACCCCGTACAGGCCAGCAATGCCCAGATGATGCTGCCCGATGCAACGCCCAATCCCGCGCAGATTCCCTGTTGTCGAGACTGGCTGATGGACAGTTGGGTAATGACCAGAAAATTCGGGCCGGGGCTGATGATCAGCACGATAAAAGCGCCGGCGAGCGCGGTCAGCAAAGTGATCTCGACCATGGAGACAATCCTTCTTCAGTAATTGATAAAAGTGAATGGGGGGAGTTAATCAACCGCCAGACTCTCGACCTCGACCTCGACATGCAGCGCCGCGAGGCAGGCCCGCACCGCGGTTCGCGCCTGCAACGGTGCTTTGCAGGCAGGATCCGGCGTTGGCACGTAATGGTTGTAAAACGTGCTGCCTTCGACGCCGGGCCCGAGAACCCAAAGGCGCTCATGGGTAGAGCCGTCGCGGCGTAATGCCCGGCTTTGGGCATCAACCGCGATGCCGTCAGCCGGGTATGGATGCGCCGCCCTGATCAAGCCCTGCCCAAGCAAGTCATCGATCAAAAGCGAACGGTTCTGGCCCAGGCCACTGGGTGCGTTGCGGGCACTGATCAGGCTGTCGATTTCAATCGCGTGGATGCCATCAGGCGCTACAGGCATGACCACGCCAGCATCCATCAGCGCCAGCAAATCCTCGTAACGCTCCTTCTGCGGCCCACCGACCAGACGATTGCCAAGGCCTGCCCATGCGCCGTAGAACTCAAGGGTCGAGCGATCATTGAGGCCGTCGTGATCGGCGACTAACCGCAACAGGTCCCGGCAGTCACGCCACACCTCCAGCGCTTGCGTGAGTGGACTCGCATCAACACCCAGACAACTGCGCGCCAGATCGCGGGCGACCCACTGCCGAAACCATTCGGGGTAGTTTTGCGGATCCCCCTGCCAGCCCTGAATATTCAGATAGGCCTGCGGCTCGAACGGGCCAAATTCTTCGGCCAATGCTGCAAAAACATCCCGCAGCGCTTGTTCAGTCCTCGCGTTTTGCAGCGAGTGGCTAACGAACTCAAGCCGGCCCGGCTGCCGCAGACGCGTTTGCGCCAGGTAGAAACCACTGCGCATCTCGTCCTCGATCAGCGGCAAAACCTGCTGAGCGAAATCCAGTCGCCCGTCCGGGCTGTTTTTGCGCAGCTCGGCAATGGCCTGGGCGGTGAAGAACAACCGTTGCGTCACCGAAGATGCTGGGGTCCCGTGCGGCCGACAATGAAACGGCAGGCCCGAGCGGGAAAACAGATAAATCTGCGGCTCCCGGCCCGAAGGTAGATAACGCCATCCACCCTGGCTATGGTCACGAACAAAGCGGCCACCCCGGCCTTCAGTCAGGTGGGCGATCTGATCCATGGCGCTCAGACCCAGGCCTTCGATCGCTACGCGTTTACCTTCGCAATCTGCCTCTGGTTGCGGCGTGTGTCCGATGGTCAGAAACACCGCGTCAGCATCAACGTCCAGACCGTCAGCGGTGTGCAGTTGAAAGCCTTGGTCAGCAGATCGCGGACGGCAACCCACGACACGGTCGCGGTGATGATTGACCTGCACATGGGGCGGGCAAAGCGTCAGCAGATATCGACAGCAATCGCGCAGGTAACGGCCAAGCAGCTTGCGCGGTACGAAGTCAGCAAACTCGATGGGCCGCCCTGCTTCGCTGCCACTGGTATGACCGCGCTCGTTCAGACGCCCCCCCTCAGCGGTACACCACTGCAGGAAGGTCAGCCCCGGCGTTTCATCCGGCTGCCACGCCGGATAAGCCGAAGAAAAGCCGGACAACTGGCCCGCCATGGTGTTGAGCATCAAGTAGTCCGGTTGCTCGGGTGAGTGCAGACCACTGCCGGGCAGTTGTGGGTCGAACAGGTCGATCACCAGCGGCCTGTGCGAATCCCGTCGGGCCGCGCCGATCAGTTGTTCCAGCACGCTGAGGCCGCGAGAACCCATGCCGATGATGACAATCCGTTGGGCGTCGAAAAACGTTGGCATGGGCATCACCAGCGCTTCGATTCAAAGAAAAACTCCGGCACTCGCAACGCCGCGCCCTGTTCCACTGCGTAGTCATAAACCCGCTTGCCCACCGCCAGATCAAGCACACCCAAACCGAACGGCGAGAAAATCGTCGGCCGATCCGGGCTGACTTCTACTTCGCCCAGCATCAGTTGCGCCAGGGTGCCGGTGATGAACCCGCGATGCTGATAATGCTGTACGGCCAAATCCGGCGAGGTCTGGGCTTTGAGGCAATGCTCGACATCATCAAGGATGTTATTGGCCTGCGCGATGATCTCCGGTCCCAAATCGCGCAGGGAAATATTCAGCAGGATCTGCTCTGGTCGAAAGCGCTGTTCAATGACATACGGGCTCGGCGCCGTGGTGGCGAACACCACGACATCGGCCTGCAATGCCCTATCGAGGTCAACTGCCTTGCAGGCCAGTTGGTGTTGCACAGTCGCGTGACCAATGAGTGCGGCGGCTGAATCGCTGTGCAGATCGAACACCTCCAGCGCGTCGATCTGCCAGCCGTCGCTGACGAACATATCGAGGATGGTCCGGGCAATGAACCCGGCACCCACCACGGACAAACGCCTGATCTTGCGCTGCTGCCGGTTAAGCCAGCGCGCCGCCAGCACCGCTGACGCCGCAGTGCGCATGGCGCTGATCCGCGATGCTTCCAGGCAGGCATAGGCATAACCGCTGCGCGCGTCGTTGAGGATCAGCACCGCCGAGGCACGTTGCAGGCCCGACTCGATGTTGCCGGGGAAACTGGAGATCCACTTGATGCCACTGACCGATTGCTCGCCGGACAGACTGGCAGGCAGCGCAATAATGCGATTGGCCGGAGCCTGCGGGAAGCGCAGGAAGTAACTGTCGGGGTTGATGCTGCGCCCGGCATGATGCTCCAGATAGGCCTGCTGAACATCATCGATGCAGGCCACTGGATCCTCGGCAAGGATTCGCGCGACAGTCTTGCCATCGACCACATGAAAAGCCGACTGCTTGAGGCGAGCACTGTACAAGTCAGTGGTCCGCGATGGCTCGACAGGCATGTCATCCAGAGTCATCTGCAATACCTGACGGCCAAACCGCTGCTCGACCCAGTGATCATCGTAAAGGGTGTCGAGATAGCGCTCGCCCCAATCCGGCGAGAGCGCGACGACCACCGACCCCGGTTCAATGCGCTCGCGCCAGGCATGCACCGCGGCGATGACCGTCGCGGTGGAACCGCCCACCAGCAGACCTTTGTTGCGCGCCAGCAAACGGCACATGGCAATGGTCCGCTCCTCCGGGACCATTTCCAGATAATGAATACCCTCGGCGTTGAAAATCGGCGGCCGCTGGCTGGTGCCCAGCCCCGGAATGAAACGCTTGCCGGGCGGCGTATCAAAAGTCACCGAGCCCACACTGTCCACCGCCACAATCGTCGTCGCCGGGTGGTGACGGCGGAAATACTGTACGCAGCCCATCAGCGTGCCGGTGGTGCCCGCGCCGACAAACAGGTAATCCACGTGGCCGAAGTGCCGACCGATGGACTGCGCGGTGGTCCGTGCATGAGCGCGTGGGTTGGCAGCGTTTTCGTATTGGTTGAGCCACACGTAGCGCGGGTCATCAGCGACTTTCTGGCGGATCAGCGCGATGCGCGTACCGAGATACCCACCGTTGGCATCCAGCTCATTGACCTGGATAACCTCGGCGCCATAGGTCTGCATCAGGCGGATGTTGTGATTGGAGCTGTTGGGATCAACCACGCAAGTGAACCTGATGCCGCGTTCGGCACAGATCATCGCCAGCGCCACACCCAGATTGCCCGACGAGGATTCGATCAGTACGGTGTCCGCGTTGATCTGACCCCGACTCTGCAAATCATCGACCAGGCCAACGGCTGTCTTGAGCTTGATCGAGCCAGCGGGATTCAGCGACTCCAGCTTTAGAAAGAACTCAGGCCCGAACCCCGCTACTTTGAGAAAGGTCTGATCGTGAACGATTTCGGAAATGTTGTTGTACATGAGGGTCACGTCATTCAGTCAGCAGCGGTTCAAGGGTTTGCGCCTGCATGGCACGTTCGAGGCCCAGCGCGATACGCTCGGCACGCAATGCCATCAGCGAAAACGACTGGCTGTCGCTGATGCCGTGACTGCGTTCGGAGAGCCCGTTGACCCACAACTTGATGTCGCATTGGCCCTGAGTGGCGATGCGGTAATCGCGATCAATCACCAGCCCGCCATCCAGATCGGCCTTGAGCCAAGGCTGCAAGTTGCTTAGCAGCGGCGGCAAGACAGGCTGCTGATAACCGGTGCCCAGCACGATCACGTCAACCTCCAGCACCTGACTGCGTAGGCTGAAGGTGTCCGTCAGCGTGACCTGGTAGCCATCGGTGGTTTTTTCCACCTTGCTGATCTCGCTGTAGGCATGGGTGCGCAGGCGTTGGCGACCGGCGATGGCGTCTTCGTAGATCAGTGAAAACAGCTTCTGGCTTTCGTCCGGATCGATTCCGGCGTAATTGGTCGATCGACTCCAGCCCAGAAAACGCTGCCGGGCGGCAGGGTCCAGGCCGTGGAAGTAATCCACGTGGTCCGGGGCGAACACCCGATTGGGGAACTGTCCGAGCTGGGTCAGTTTGAAACCCGCAGAACGATGGGCCGAATGCACAAGGATGTGGCGCTCCCGGGCGATCAGTTCCAGCACCGATTCGCTTGCACTCTGCCCTGAGCCGACCACCAGCCAGCGCTTGGGCAAGGACTCGCCGAACGCCTGCAAGCGGGTCAGGAACTGCGAGGTGTGAAACAACGTCGGTCCGAGCAAACCCTGGAACAGCTCAGGGATATGAGGCGCGCTGCCGCTGGACAGCACGATATTGCGGGTTTCGACACGGCCGTTCGGTGTTTCGATCTGAACACGGCTAAGGCGCCCCTCCTCCATCACCGGCAGAATTTCCCTGACCGGTGCATTGAATTTCGTCTGACCATCGACTTGCGCCGAAACCCAGCGCAGGTAGTCCGACCATTCGTGGCGACTGGCCGGGCGACCCAGCAGGCCGAAGTCGAACATGCGGCCCTGATCCTTGAGGTACATGGCGAACGAAAAGCGGCTGCGCGGATTACGCGGCGTGACCAGATCACGGAACACGTGATGATTGATGTCCGTACCGCTGAGGAGCAATTCGCGATGCCACTGCGTGTCATGGGCTGCTTCCAGAAAACACATGGAAAGCTCGCCAAGCGGTGAGCCTGCTTCGCGTGCGTCTTCGAAGACACACGACAGCGCGATGCCCGCCGGACCGAAGCCGATACACACGGCGTCTGCGTGAACGCCCCCTGTTGTTGATGCACTCATTTGCGTCCCATCCATAGTGTTTAAGGCATTGCTATTCGGAAATGGCTTGCAGCCCTTGGGGGCCCACTCGCCAGAGGTTGTTACACGCGCCCCGGCGCTCACCCTGGTCGAAACTGACGTCGCCCAACGGCGTGTTGAAAGTGGTGTGATTCAAGGCATGCAGCAGCTCGGCGCGACGCCAGTGGCGGCCGGCCAATACGCCCAGTACGTGGAACAGCAGCAGGCTTTCCCGGTAGTAGGTTTCAGCGGCTGTCCCAAAAAGCGCCCTGTGCTGCAAAATGCCCGGACATGGCTGCGCTAGATTTTCGGCATTGCCGAAACCGATGACCCAGGTCGTGCGGTCGTCCGCAACGGCGTTGCCCAGATACGGCGAAGCGGCATCATCGGTGAGGATCAGCGGCCGCTGACTGCCCGCCGCGCGACGTTGCCGCCAATGCTCGCGGCTGCTGCGCAGGCGCCCGGCAAATACTTCCACCTGCGCCAGTTCACGCTCATCGGTCTGGCGTAGGCCGCCATCCCTTGCGGCCTGAGCAATGCACTTGGCCAAGGCTTGTCCGTGCGCACTGTTATCGGCGCAGATGTGCAGGGTTTGCCAGCCTTTCACGGCGATCCAGCCGAGCAAATCCCTGGCCAGTTGCCGGTCCGACGGGCAAAAACGAAACACGTTGTGATGGTCCTGGGTCAGGCAATCAATCGTCGCCGCCGGGGTCAGCAACGCGATGCCCGCTTGCCGATAAACCGGTGCTGCGCTGACTGCCGCATCGGATGAGAAATGACCGATCACCAGGTCGACGTCAGCAACCACCATGTGCTCCGCGACCTGCTCGGCACGCGCACGATTGGCGCCGTCATCAAGGAAATGCCACTGCACCTGAGCCAGAGCCGGGATGAAGTTTCGTGCCACGCACATCGCCCGTAGAAAGGTTCTGGCGTGCGGGGTATCCGCAGGATCAAACAAGGCAGACACACCGACTTTGAGCATCGTCATGGCTGCACTCCCGCAACAAAATCCCCATGTTGAATGGCACGCCGTGGGGACAGTGCCGACCAGCCAGCGCCAGTTTCCTTACCGAGCAGGCGACTTTGCATGTGCTCAAAAGCGATCTGGGCGATGCCAGGCGCAAACTTGAAGCCCAGGCCGGACATGCCCGTGGCGAGGAACACCGGACTGTCTTCCTCGACAAACCCCAGCAGCGGGCGACCGTCTGGGCTGTAGCTATCAAAACCGGGCAGCACATCCAGCACTTCAGAGTGAGTACAGCCGGTCAACTGACGCACCCGATTAACCGCGTCCTGCCGATTGCGCAGGTCGGTGGCTGGCAGATCATCCGGGGATTGCTCCGTGTCGCGAAAGCCACAACCTGTCTGCACCACTTGGCGCGTCAGGGAAATCAGGTAACTCTGGCTGACGGCATCAATCACCGGCATGCAGTACGCTGTGTTGGTCAGTACCCGAGCCAGCGGAATGGAGCGGGTTTTCAGTTGCAAACCCGGCACCCATTGCCGACTCCAGCCACCGGCAGCCACCACCAGCGCACGGCAACGCAAGGTGCTCTCGCCCAGTCCTACATGGACCTCGTAAGGTGATTTGCAATCAATGGCGCGCACCTGGCAATGTTCCAGCAACAGGCCATTGCGCCGCACCACATCTGCCAGCAGTTGGGTCGCCAGCCTGACGTTGCCGATGCAGGCATGCGGCTCGTACAGATTGACCCGAGCTTGATCAGGGCACAGTGGAAACTGCCCGCCATCCAGCTCGCGACTGGCGATCAGGCGCATGGGGTAACGAGGGCTGGCGTGTTGCTCAATGGCGCGGCAGAGGTCGTCCGTTTGCTCAGGCGCAGCGCGATAGAGTGCGCCGCTGCGCTGCAAGGCCCGAGCGTACGTACCGGCGAAAATACCGTCGTCCAGCAGGCCAATCGAAAACGCAGCCAAGTCCATCAACAGTGGGTCGGGGTCATACAGCCGCACCAGCCCGCCGGACAGCGCACTTGCTCCGCCAGCGCCTGCCGCGCCCTTGTCGATCAAGGCCACAGCCAGTCCGGCAGTGCTGAGCCGTGCCGCAATACTGGCGCCGATAATGCCCGCGCCGATCACTGCGACGTCATAGTCCATCAACATGAGGTGTGCGTCCGTTCAAATGCAGTATTCAGCGGCCGAGCCGGTGAGAATCGTTGCGCTGACCCTGTCCAGTGGCAGCTCGAATGATTCGACGATGCGTGCGGTTGTGTCCGGAATCAGCGCCTGACCAGTCACGGCAATGAACGCCGCGAAGTGGCTGACCGGACGTCCTTCGCCCAGACGGATACGCGCGATGGCAATCACGTCGAGCAGCACGCTGGCCATGGTTTTCATGGAGAATTGTTCCGGCTGGGTGGCCTTGACCCATTGCAGCCGCAACGCTTCAAGCAGGCCAGCGTCAGGTCCGCACATGCCGCTCCACCAACTGCCGCGCTGCCGGGCGCCCGCCTCAAGCAACGCAGGGAAAAACTCGCCAAACAGGCTTTCGCGCCAGAGCAGGAAATGCTGCAGACGGAAATCGCCTTCACACTCCTCCGGCGCAATACTCGCCAGATACAGCCGAGCGCTGTCGGCACAGGCTTGTCCGGCCAGATCGGCGACCCAGATCGCATGGTTGCGGCTGGTGGACAGGTTCAAGCCGTCAAGCTTGAGGAACTGGTTGGGCATGAAGTGTTGGCGGATCTGCAGATCGTCCAGCACCGACAACAAGGCCGGGTAAACCACAGCGTGACTGAACACACAGTCGAAACCGAGAAAATGCACCAGCGTGCCCTGCCCCGACTGCCAGTACTGCTGGAACAGCTCGGGCTCGCCTATGCGAGCGGCGTGCTCGCGGAAAGCGGCCATGTAACCGGCCAGCCCCATGAACCAGGTGTGCACCCGACACGAATCGCCTTCAGCCAGATCCAGCCCCGCGTCGCCGGGCCGTGTCACGCCCCAGTCATGCAGATGTTCGAGCGTTTCGGGCAGCCAGCTGTCCAGCGGCTTGCGCCATTTGCGATTGAGCAGGCTGTCGCGTAACGCGGGTTTGAACCGCGCCAGTTTGAGGAATGCCCGATGGTTGCTGCGCCACTGCACCGGCTCACTGCACAGCTTGCAACGCAGTTCGCTCATCAGTTCGGAGTCGGGAGCCTGAGCGCAGTTTTCACACTGGCTGGCATCGGACTCGGCCCCGCAGTAGTTACACAGGCCACGAGCAAACGCTTCGTAACCCCACACGTCACAGTCAGGGCAGTACGCCTCGCTGGAATCACGAAATTCGATGGCTCCCGCTGCGCGGGCCTTGTCGAAAACCTCCCGCACGGCGTCGGCAAAAAACGGATTGCCGTGGGGCCGCATCCAGTTGTCGGGCCTGATGTTGATCGCCGCGAGTGACGCTTCAATCCGATCAGAGTTGCGCCCCGCCAGCTCGACCGGGTCCACGCCCTGCTCCAGCCCTTTGCGCAGCATGTAGGACTGGTAATCGTCGGAGTAGGAAACCAGCACACAGTCATGACCCCGCTGGCGCTGAACACGGGTGAAAACATCCGCGCCCAGAAAAGGCCCGGCAATGTGCCCGATGTGCAGGTCGCCATTGGGTGTCGGCGGCGTGATGGTGACAACGAACCTAGTCATTCAGGCACCCCGTGGTTTCGTTGTGTTGGGCGACGAAGTCATTGACGTAGTTCATGTCCCACCAGACCACGTAGAAGTGAAAGTCCTCCTCCGAGTCATTGATGATGTAGTGATTGGTGTGCTTCGGAATCGCCGCGATATCGCCCACGCCAAACTCGAGCTCACGCTCACCCACGACCAGTCGGGAGCGGCCTTTGATGGCGATGAAGATTTCCTGATCGATCTGGGTGTGCGCTTCGCTGCTTGTTCCTGGCCGGACGACGCACCATCCCCCGGCAAACGGCATGGGATAGCCCTGCCATGGCAGTAAACGACTGCCGTCCAGGCCGTACTCATGAACGAGATTATCGAAGCGGGTTTGTCGAAGTATTTCGAACTTCTGCATGTTCAGCGTCCGTGGCTAATTAATGGCCAGAGCATGCAGTCGGCGATAGAAAGTGGCTATCTGATCCATTGATACAACCGACGTCGCGTATCAAATTATTAGATCCGAATGGTTTAAGCGGTTCGAATATCAACTTCACACATGTATCGGCCCCGGTGATGGCGTGTATCGACACGCTCCATTTTTGAATGACCGTTGGCGCGCATAGAATCCATTTCAACAGCAAAGCAAATCTGAAGCTTTGCAGAAAAAATTACTTAAACGTCTTTGGAGATACACATGAAAAACCTCGCGCTGTTCGCCGCTTTATCGTTCTTCGCGGTCTTCGCTTCGGCTAACGACCAAGTCAATAACAACTCGCAGATTCCAGCGGCGGTCGATTACGACTACTCGCAAAACCTGGACATTGCCAAAGTTCTCAACGTGACGGCGGCGCAGAGTAATACCTGCGGCCCAGTCGTGGCGCACATGCTGTACCTCGACAGCAAAGGCGTTGAACACAACCTGGAATACACCCGCATCAGTGATGGCAACAACTGCCAGAATGGCTGAGTCGGATGCTTATTGGCTCAACGTATGACGTAAACAAAAGGCCGCAGCATTTCACTATGCAGCGGCCTTGTCAGTTTAGGGTTACCCCGTCGGGTGACACCTGAGCCACAGGCCATGAACAACAATTGCACTCATGGTCAGTACTGCGAAAAGTGCGATGATTAAAAACACATCGTTATAAAAAAGTATGTTGACTTCGCGGGTCGCTGAAATAGCGAATATTCCTGCAGGCCGCGCGAACCCGGTACCCGTATCAATGCATCAGGATACCCGGCATGTCGTGGGAACGATTGCTCGTTTGTAAATTACAGACTTTCAGCCAGGGAGGCCAAGACGCCAGGCAAACACAATGTCCGCCTGGCGATGATGCGAGGGGTGTTAGAAGATATTGATCGGGTAGTCGGCGATCAGACGGAATTCGTTGTTATCCGTATCGCCCTGATCAGCATTGGCCCGGTGCCAGGACTGGCGCATACGCAACGCCAGATCTTTGGCCGGCCCTGATTGCACCACGTACTTGGCCTCCAGATCAGTCTCATGGTGCTTACCGTCTTCGCCATAACCGCCGTACCGGGTATTGGCAGGCATGTTCGTGCCGTCGATATCATCACCCGTGACGTAGCGCACCATGAACCCCAGACCGGGCACACCATAACTCGCCATGTTCAGGTCATAACGCGCCTGCCATGACTTTTCTCCGGGGCCATTGAAGTCCGAATATTGCACGGAGTTGCTGAGGAAGATGGAGTCCGCTGTATCGCCTGCCGAGTTATTACCGAAAGCCACGTAATCAAATGGCGTATCGCCATTAACTTTCTGGAACGCCAGCGTCACCGTGTGCGCCGTCAGGAAAGAATAAGCCGCCGCCATCGACCAGGTAGTGTTACTGATATCCCCGGCCTTGGCCTGACCCGAATCCGTAGTGCGATAGATATTGAAATCCAGATTGAGTGACTGCTCTTCGGCAAGTGGCAGCGTGAAATTGGTATTGGCATAGTACTGGTGCCATACATCTTTGAGGTCCGAACCGTAGAGGCTGACGGTCAGATTATCGTTGATGGTGTACTTGCCACCGGCATAATCAACGCTGGACGCCTCGACATCTGCATAGGACGCGTACAGACCGTGATCGTTATTGGTCGTGACCGGGCCATTACTTCCCGTGAAGTGGCCAACGTCAAGATCCAGACCGTCGATTTCACTGCTCAGCAAATTGAAGCCGGTTGCGGTTTGCGGGAACAGTCTGGTCCCCCCGGCGGCAAATACCGGCGCCGTCGGCTGCAGGTTGCCGTAACGCAGTTCAGTCTTGGATATACGCAGTTTGACTGCACCGCCGGCAGTTCCGTACTCATCCTCAGGCGAATCGTTGCGGTTCACCGGCAGATTCCCGGTGCCGCTGGTCCCGGCACCGCCGTCCAGCTTCAACCCCCAGTAACCATAGGCGTCAACGCCAAAACCGACCGTGCCCTGGGTGAAGCCAGAGCTGAAATTACCCAGCACTGCCTGGGTCCAGTCCTTCTGGTCGCCCGTGCGTTCGCCGTTGCTGTTTTTTCCGTCACGATTGAAGTAATAGTTTCTGAGATTGATGTTGAGGCTGCTGCCTGCAACAAACCCGGTGGCCTCTGATTGATCGCTGACAGCGCCTGCCGACGCGAGCTGACTGACGCCCAGCGACACCGCAAGCGTGATGAGATTGCACTTCAGAAACTTCATTCTTTTCCCCTGTTTCAATATTGCTTATCGTTTTTCGCGCAACAAGGCTACAGCAATAGTTGCGGCCCTGACGCAGACGTACGCGATAAGTGAAGAGATTCGGCAGAAATAAAATGAATAAAAATATTATTGACATACAGAATTGATCAAGAATTCTAGCGATTCCGTTCGTGAATCTGCAGCCGGTCTGGATAGCAGGTTTGCTCCCCTGCCCGCGATTTTTTTAACACCTTTCAAAATTCATGACCTGTGCAATTGATGATAGTCACTATCAATTATCGTAATAGTCTGAATCTTTCCCGCGATGTTAGTGTTGGCGGCGATGAAGAACATGTTTCGATCGCTCTCTGAATCCGCATCAGTGAGCGCCAGATTGATGCTCCCGCTTCATCATTCCTTTGGTTAAAACTTTATAGCCACCTCACTTCTGTGCGGTGGCTTTTTTTTGGGGGTTTTGCCCTGCTATGGTGCTCAACGCTGGAGTCGCTCCGCAGTTTCTGGTCTATTAGGCCCTCGACTGCCGATCAAAACGCGCATTCAGCGTTCGCTAACAGGTGATTTTTTTGATGTCTGCCCAACGTTTCAAGCACCTCCTCTCGACCCTTTCTGTACTCGCATCCCTGACGCTGGCGAGCAACGCCTCTGCCCATGCGCACCTGGACAGCCAACTGCCTGCCGCTGACAGCATCGTCAGCAGTCCCAAGGAACTGCGCCTGCATTTCTCGGAAGGTGTTGAAGAGAAATTCACCAAAATCAGCATCACCTCGACAGCCAAAGGTGGCAAAACGCTGGTGGAACCGGTACCCGATGTTGCCACCGACCCCGCAGACAGAAAAGTTCTGATTGTCACTCCCGCAGCGCCGCTGGCGGCAGGCGAATACAAGGTCGAATGGCACGCGGTGTCCGTTGATACCCATAAAAGCGAAGGCAGCTACAGCTTCACCGTAAGCCCCTGATTCCATGCAGACCGCACTCATCCTGTGTCGCTTTGCACATTTCTGGGTGCTGTTGACGCTGTTCGGAATTTGCCTTTCGCAAGAGCTGCTATTGCGCCCCCTCCTTACTCGCATGAGGCATTTGCAGTCGCCCCGCTTGACGTTCTGGCTTGCAGCACTTGCCTTGCTCAGCGCGATTGCCTGGCTAATGCTGACTGCTGCGAGCATGGCCAGCAGTTGGGCCGACGCCATTGATCCGGCTACATTGCTGCTGGTGCTGGGCCACACCTCGTTTGGCACATTCTGGGGCTGGCACATCGGCCTGAACCTGGTACTGCTGGTCACCCTGTTCCTGGCTGGCAATCGCTGGCTGCGCCTGCTCCTGGTTACGCTGTTGCTGGCCACATTGGCACCCGTTGGGCATGTGGCAATGTTTGAAGGCGTCTACGGCCAGCTTTTGATATTCAACCAGTTCATCCATCTGGTTGCAGTGGGCGCCTGGCTGGGCGGGCTCTGCCTGCTGCTGGTTGCCCTGCGCCATCATGCGGATGTGGATATGCGTGCGCTCTTGCTGCGTTTTGGCGGGTTTGGGTATGTGATGGTTGCAATGATCATCGCCACCGGATTGATCAACGTGCGTGTCATGAGTGGAGCTCCCTGGCCGACGCCAGCGTTTTCCGGCTTCGGGCTAGTGCTGGGCGTCAAAGTGGCCATGGTGCTATGCATGC
Organism: Pseudomonas caspiana; assembly: GCF_040224095.2. Taxonomy (NCBI): domain Bacteria; kingdom Pseudomonadati; phylum Pseudomonadota; class Gammaproteobacteria; order Pseudomonadales; family Pseudomonadaceae; genus Pseudomonas; species Pseudomonas caspiana. Next base: position 3,442,800 of record NZ_CP167995.1, read on the forward strand.
TGTGTCTGGCGCTATTCAATCGACTGATGCTCAATCGCACTTATCTGCGGCTAGACATACTGCGCACCAGCGTTATGGTTGAATGCCTGTTTGGAATGACCGCGCTGATGGCGGTTTCCCTGCTAGGAACCCTGCCCCCCATGCTCGCCGACTGAACCGAATTTGACCGCAAGACTCGGAGTGCTGGCTATTGGGCCACCGCATAAGCTGAACGTCATCGTATCCGTGCAAGGTACCGGCTCATGAGTCGCAGCAGATCATCACCGTCCGCCACCGAGAAAGACCCGCGCTGGCAATCAGTGCTGACCCGCGACGCCTCCGCCGACGGCCAGTTTGTCTACGGGGTACGCACTACCGGCGTTTATTGCCGCCCGAGTAGCCTGTCGCGCTTGCCCAATCCTGACAATGTGGTGTTTTTCGATACCGCTGCACAGGCCGAAGCAGCCGGGTATCGGCCCAGCAAGCGCAACGCCGCCGACCAAAGCCACGTCGCTCAACAGCATGCTGCTTTAGTGGCCAGCGCCTGTCGCTGCATCGAACAGGCTGACTCGGCTCCCGACCTCAAGACGCTCGCTCATACTGCCGGACTTAGCCCGTACCATTTCCATCGGGTGTTCAAAACCGTCACCGGGCTGACACCCAAGGCTTACGCCGACGCACATCGAGCAAAACGGATACGTCAGCAGTTGTCCTCGGGCAGCTCGATCACCGACGCGTTTTACGATGCAGGCTTCAACTCCAGCAGCCGTTTTTACGCGGCGTCCGATGCATTGCTGGGCATGAAGCCCGCGCAGTATCGTCAGGGCGGTAACGACACCGAGATCCGCTTCGCCATTGGCGAATGCTCGTTGGGCTCGATTCTGGTGGCGCAAAGTCAGCGCGGCGTTTGCGCCATCCTGCTTGGCGACGATCCGCAAACACTGGTGCGCGATTTTCAGAATCAGTTCTGCCACGCAACCCTGCTGGGCGCAGACGAAGATTTCGAGCAACTGATCGCGAGAGTGGTGGGCTTTATCGAGTCACCGAACCTGGGCCTGGATCTGCCGCTGGACATGCGCGGAACAGCCTTTCAGCAGCGAGTCTGGTTAGCGCTCAAGGACATTCCGCCTGGCACTACGGCCAGCTACGCGCAAATCGCCCAGCGCATTGGCGCGCCCAAATCCTTCCGCGCCGTCGCTATGGCCTGTGGCGCCAACCGGCTGGCGGTGGCTATCCCTTGTCACCGTGTGGTACGTAGCGATGGTGGTCTTTCCGGTTATCGATGGGGGGTGGAGCGCAAGCAGCAGTTGCTGGACAGGGAGGTTGAGCTGGCGCAAGAACCTGACACGCCGCCATCACTCTTACAACGTCAATAACCGGTAGGAGCTGCCGAAAGGCTGCGATAGCGTCAGACCTGACTCGCCACTTCACAGCCTTCGGCAGCTCCTGCAATCAGTGCCGGTTGTCGCCAACACAGAGGTCTCAGGTAGAAGCCCAAGCGTGCATGCAACCCAGCCCACTAGCGGTTCACATCCACCACCACCCGGCCACGAATTTCGCCAGCCAACAGTCTGGGCGCGACGTCGATCACCTCGCTCAGGCCGATTTCCCGGCTTATCAACGGCAGTAATGCGAGGTCCAGATCGGTCGCCAGCCTGGCCCACGCCGCCACGCGGTCAGCGCGAGGCCGGGTAACGCTGTCGATACCCGCCAAGGTGATTCCGCGCAGAATGAACGGCGCGACAGAAGCCGGAAACTCCATACCCTGAGCCAGTCCGCACGCAGCAACAGTGCCGCGATAACGCGTCGCGGCACAGATATTGGCCAGGGTGTGGCTGCCAATCGAATCGATGGCTCCCGCCCAGCGCTCTTTGGTCAAGGGCCGTCCGGGCTCAGATAGCGTATTGCGGTCGATGATCTCCGACGCGCCCAAGCGCTCAAGGTACGCAGCCTCATTCAGACGCCCCGTGGACGCCACGACTCGATAGCCCAGACGGGAAAGGATCGCCACGGCAAAACTACCGACGCCGCCGTTGGCACCCGTGACCAGCACATCGCCGTGATCAGGCGTCACGCCGTTATTTTCCAGCGCCATGACCGCGAGCATCGCCGTATAACCGGCCGTGCCGATGGCCATGGCTTGCGCGGCACTGAACGCGTCGGGCAGCTTGATCAGCCACTTGCCTTGCAAGCGGGCTTTCTGCGCCAATCCGCCCCAGTGCCCCTCGCCGACGCCCCAACCATTGAGAACCACTTGATCACCCACAGCGAAGTCCGGATCGCTGCTGGCGGTTACCGTGCCTGCCAGATCGACACCCGGCACCATCGGAAAGCTGCGCACAATCGGTCCGTCGCCGGTAATCGCCAGCCCATCCTTGTAGTTGAGAGTGCTGTAGGCGACGTCAACGGTGACATCACCGTCAGGCAGGGATTCTTCGTTGAGCGCAGCCAGGGTTGAGCGATAACCATCGTCGTCCTTTTCGATCAGAATGCCGTTGAACATGCTTGCCTCCAATTTAGACCGATCGTCTTTTAATATTCAAAAAAGTTTATTGCGGCAGACCGCGTAGAAACCCCGAGATGAACGTATTGAGTGGCGTGTCACTGGCAACCAGGCGGGCGCGTAACACCGCACCTTCCCACCCAATCCAGAAAAACGCTGCCAGCTCATCACAGTCAGCATGGCACGACAGCTCGCCGCTGGCCTGTGCGGCTTTAAAGCACGCACTCAAGCGCGTTTGCCAGTCGATAAAGATAGCTTCCAGCATCTCCCGAAAGCCGTCAGGCAGCAGGCTGACTTCCTGCCCGAGATTGCCCACCAGACATCCCCGCCGGTAGTCGTGACGAGCCATGCCAGCTTTCGCGTTTTGCACGAATCCGACCAGACGTTCAAGCGGCGTCAGCGTTTCATCAAGAAGCCAGCGGTCGAGCTTCTGCGAGAAGTACCCGGCGTAGTTATCCAGGACCGCGTGACCGAAAGCCTCTTTGCTGGGGAAGTAGTGATAAAAGGAACCCTTGGGGACACCAATCCGCTTGAGGATGTAATCGATACCAGTAGCTGTGAAGCCCTGCTCAGTGAGCACTTCAGTGCCGCAACGAATCAGCGCTTCACGGGTTTCGAAGTTCTCCCGGTCGACCTTTGGCGGGCGACCCGGGCGACGTTTCAATTGGGGTGTATTCATGAAGGACAATATTAGACCGATCGTCTCTTAAGTCAACCGGTGCACTTCAGCAGTTGCCAAATGCGCCGCGCGCACGCTCAATAGCACCTCAAAAATAACTGCATGGAGCCATCTGTCTATGAGCGCCTGGCCTGATACTCGCATTATTGATCTGTTCGGGATTGAACTGCCCATCCTTCTAGGCCCCATGGCTGGCGCGGGCGGCTCGGCGATGGCCGTTGCGGTAGGCAATGCCGGCGCACTGGCCTCCCTCGCCTGTGCGATGCTGAGTCCACAGCAGATCCGTGATGAAGTCAGCCTGATACGTCAGCAATGCAAAGGACCGCTGAACCTTAATTTCTTTTGCCATCAGCCGCCGAAGGATGACCCACAAAGTCACGTGCACTGGAAGGATGCGCTGCGCCCCTATTATCAGGAGCTGGGCGCGGACTTCGATGCCCCTACTCCGGTTTCCAGCCGCGCTCCGTTTGATCGTGTCAGCTGTGAGCTGGTCGAAGCGCTGAAACCCGAAGTGGTCAGTTTTCACTTCGGCCTGCCTGAAGCTGACCTGCTGTTACGGGTCAAGGCCACTGGCGCCAAAGTCATTTCATCAGCGACGACTGTTGCCGAAGCCGTCTGGCTTGAAGCCCACGGCTGCGACGCGATTATTGCCATGGGCTACGAGGCTGGCGGACATCGCGGGATGTTCCTCAGCACTGACCTGACGACTCAGGTGGGCACCATGGCCCTGGTCCCACAGATTGTCGACGCGGTCAGCGTGCCCGTGATTGCCGCGGGTGCAATTGCCGATGCGCGGGGAATGGCAGCGGCCTTCATGCTCGGTGCTTCAGCGGTACAAATCGGTACTGCGTACCTGTTTTGCCCCGAAGCCAAAGTCAGCAAGCCGCACTATCAAGCGCTGCGCAGCGCCAATGAAAGCCAGACCGCGCTGACTAACATTTTTACCGGTCGCCCGGCTCGGGGCATCGTCAACAGGATCATGACCGAACTGGGTCCTGTCAGCCCGATTGCCCCCGCCTTTCCTCTCGCCGGAGGCGCACTGATACCGCTGCGGGCGATCGCCGAACCGGCAGGCAATGGCGACTTCATGAACCTGTGGGCAGGACAGGCCGTCGGGATCAAACATGAGCACGGGGCTGAGCAACTGACCCGGCTCATCGCCAGCCAAGCCCTGGAAAAACTCATCCGGGCATAAAACTTAGCTTCCCATGGGACAAAGCCTCGCTATATATTTCCATATATAGCGAATGGCCGTCACGCGGCCATTTTTGTTTTCTGCTGCCCATGGAGCTGTTCAATGCGCATGTTTCCCGCAAGTCTTGCCCTCAAATCCCTGACCGGCATCATCGCAGCGCTGGCGGTGAACGCTGCGTTCGCAGACGAAGTGCAAGTTGCCGTTGCAGCAAACTTTATCGCTCCGATTCAGGCCATCGCCAAGGATTTCGAGGCCGACACCGGTCACAAGCTGGTAGCTTCGTTCGGCTCCACCGGGCAGTTCTACACCCAGATCAAGAACGGCGCCCCCTTTGAAGTATTCCTCTCCGCCGACGACACCACCCCGGCCAAGCTGGAAAGCGAAGGCGAGATCGTTAAAGGTTCACGCTTCACCTACGCGGTTGGCACGCTGGCCCTGTGGTCCGCCAAAGAAGGCTACGTGGATGCCAAAGGCGACGTCCTCAAGAAGAATCAATATCAGCATCTCGCCATCGCCAACCCGAAAGCCGCCCCTTATGGCCTCGCGGCTACTCAAGTACTGGCCAAACTGGGCCTGACCGATGCAACAAAAGCCAAGATCGTCGAAGGCCAAAGCATTACTCAGGCCTATCAGTTCGTCTCAACCGGTAATGCCGAACTGGGTTTTGTTGCCCTGTCGCAGATCTATAAAGACGGTAAAGTGACTGGTGGTTCGGCCTGGATCGTACCGGCTGAACTGCACGATCCGATCAAACAGGACGCCGTCATTCTCAATAAAGGCAAAGACAACGCCGCAGCCGAGGCGCTGGTCGAGTACCTCAAAGGTCCTAAAGCGGCTGCTGTGATCAAGTCCTTCGGATACCAACTGTAAATGCCACTCGACAGTACCGACTTTGCTGCAATCTGGTTGACCCTGAAACTGGCTTCGCTGACCACGGTTATTCTACTGGTGATCGGCACGCCCATCGCCCTCTGGCTAGCGCATACCCGTTCGTGGCTCAAAGGCCCCATCGGCGCCATTGTCGCCCTGCCGCTGGTGCTGCCTCCGACGGTGATCGGGTTTTACCTGCTGTTGCTGCTCGGCCCCAACGGTACTGTCGGTCAATTGACTCAAAGCCTGGGCCTGGGAACGTTGACGTTCAGCTTTCCCGGTCTGGTCATCGGCTCGGTGCTGTACTCCATGCCCTTCGTGGTTCAGCCACTGCAAAACGCGTTCGTGGCCATTGGCACGCGCCCGCTTGAAGTGGCAGCAACCTTGCGCGCCAGCCCTTGGGATACCTTCTTCAGCGTGGTGTTGCCCTTGGCCAAACCCGGCTTCATCACCGGGGCCATTCTCGGCTTTGCGCATACCGTGGGCGAGTTTGGCGTGGTACTGATGATAGGCGGCAATATTCCCGAGAAAACCCGCGTGGTCTCAGTGCAGATTTTCGATCACGTTGAGTCCATGGAGTATCTGCAGGCCCATTGGCTGGCGGGCTCAATGGTGGTGTTCTCATTCCTTGTTCTACTGGCGCTCTATTCCAGCGGCAAGACCAAAGCGGCCTGGAGCTGATCGATGAGTGCAGATATCCAGATTCGTTTACAGGTCAACTACCCGGAATTCAGCGTGGATGTCGACCTGGTACTGCCCGGACGCGGTGTGACCGCGTTGTACGGGCATTCAGGCTCCGGCAAAACCACCTGCCTGCGTTGCATCGCTGGCCTGGAAAAGCCCGAGCGAGGGTTTATCCAGATCAACGATGAAGTCTGGCAAGACACCGCCAAAGGTCTGTTCGTCCCCCCACACAAACGTGCTCTGGGCTACGTCTTTCAGGAAGCGAGTCTGTTCCCGCATCTGTCGGTACGCGGCAATCTGGAGTTTGGCCTGCGACGAATCCCAGCCGATCAGCGTCATGTCGATCTGCAGCACGCGGCGCAATTACTCGGTATTGAGCACCTGCTTGAGCGACGCCCGGATAAGCTGTCCGGCGGTGAGCGGCAACGGGTCGGTATAGCGCGCGCCCTACTGACCAGCCCTAGACTGCTGCTGCTCGATGAGCCGCTGGCAGCGCTGGATACAAAACGCAAAAGCGAAATCCTGCCGTATCTGGAGCGGCTGCACGACGAGCTGGACATTCCCATGCTCTATGTCAGCCACTCCCAGGACGAAGTGGCGCGCCTGGCCGATCATCTGGTGTTGATGAGTGAAGGCAAGGCGCTGGCCAGTGGTCCGATTGGCGAAACCCTGGCGCGGCTGGATTTACCCATGGCCATGGGTGACGACGCGGGCGTGGTGATTGAAGGCTGCGTGGTTGCCCACGACGCCGAGTACCAGTTACTCCATGTCGCCCTGCCCCACAGCGACTTGCAAATGCGCCTTGCCCACACGCCGCTGCCGTCAGGCAAAGCGTTGCGCTTCAAGATTCAGGCCCGTGACGTCAGCCTGAGCCTGCAGCCAGACAATCAGAGCAGTATCCTCAATCGCCTTCCGGTGACGGTAGTCAGTGAGATACCGGCAGACAACGCGGCTCATGTGCTGGTCCGTCTGGACGCAGCCGGTACGCCCTTGTTAGCGCGTATCACTCGCTACTCCCGTGACCAGTTGCAGCTCGTGCCGGGGCAACCGCTCTGGGCGCAGATCAAATCGGTAGCGGTGCTGGCCTGATCGTAAATACTGGGCACCCTTGAGAACCGCCGCGGTCAATCCACATAACTGCCCTGTGGATTGCAACCATGCCTGACTCGACCGTTATCGACCAACTGCCCCCGGACCTGCATTACGTTGAGGACACTCAAGCGGGTTTCAGCCGCAAGATCCTGCGAGGCAAGTTCGTTTACTTCGACCAGGAAGGTCAACGGATTCGTGATGAAACAGAAATCAAACGAATCAACGCACTGGTTATCCCGCCCGCCTATACCGACGTCTGGATTTGTCCGGATCCGCGCGGGCATCTGCAGGCTACAGGCCGCGACGCCCGAGGGCGTAAGCAATATCGCTATCATGCGCGCTGGCGAGAAGTTCGCGATCAGAACAAATACTCACGCATGATCGAGTTTGGTCTGGCCTTGCCCAAGGTCCGCAAAAAGATTGAAGCCCAGCTTGCCGAGCCTGGTATCGGTCGCGACAAGGTCATGGCCACGGTTGTTTCATTACTCGACGCGACGCTGATCCGTATCGGCAACAGCCAGTACGCGCGAGACAACCGTTCTTACGGGTTAACCACGCTGCGCAACAAACACGTCGAAGTGCACGGCAACGACATCCTGTTCGAGTTTCGCGGCAAAAGCGGCGTCGAGCACCAGATCAACGTGACTGACCGACGCTTGGCGAAAGTCGTCAAACGCTGCATGGAGTTGCCCGGCCAGAATCTGTTTCAGTATCTGGACGACAATGGCGAGCGCCATACCGTGAGTTCTTCAGATATCAACGCCTACCTGCAACAGCTCACAGGCTCGGATTTCACTGCCAAGGACTACCGAACCTGGGCAGGCAGTGCGTTGGCGTTGGCAACCCTGCGCAAACTGCACTGGGAGCCTGAGGCCGATGCCAAAAAACACATTGTCGATATGGTGAAAGCGGTGGCGAAACAGCTCGGCAATACCCCGGCGGTCTGCCGCAAGTGCTACATCCATCCAGCAGTACTAGAGGGTTTTCTATTGGGAGAGCTTGCTTTGATTCCTCGATCCAGACAACGCAAAGGCTTACGTCTGGAAGAAGTGGCGCTGGCGAATTACCTTCAGAGTCTGGCGCAAAAAGTACTGGAGAAACCTTCAGGCAGCGCCTGACAAGCCGGTACTCCCGACACGTTCATGAGTCGATAGCCCGGTAACACTCTACTGATGCTCATCATGGTCGCGGCGGATGCTGTCCACTTCATAGTTGCTGGAAAGCTCCTCTATGGTGGACACAAAATGGCGGACGGCCTGCTGAACTTCGCTAAGTAACAGTTCCGGGTTGACGGGCGCACTGTCAACTTCACTGAATATACTGCCTGTCTGGCCGCGTGTCGCTCGCCGGTCGGTAAGCACGAACAACACATCGACGCCTTCCCGTGCCAAAGCCGCGAGATAATCGGCCCTGGGCGCACGCTCGCCGCTTTCATACTTGCCCTGTGCGTTAGCGGCAACGCCACCGAGCCCCCCCATTTCTTTTTGGGACAGCCCCAGACGCTTACGCTCCTGCCGTAGTCTTCTACCGATACCGATCATGGATCTGCTCGCTCCACATCAAGTCTATTAGTGGGTCAGGAAAAAACGGATTAAACAGCCAACCTCAGGCATCGCACAACAGCCTGAGACACTGTAAGACCATTCCTACGTAAATCACTGAAACGTCCTATCAAACAAACGTACTCCTGGCACTGGAATGCATTTTCTGTAGAAGCTGCCGAAGCTACGAAGCATTTGCCTGACGTACCGCTATCGCTGACTAAACAGTATTGGATTGAACGATCAGCCGCGCTGCCTGATCGTAATCCTGTGACCAATTAGCTCTTAAACTTCTGGATGACGCAAATGCCTCATGACAAACGCAACAACCAAGGCAACAATCTCAATGATCCTGAGCAACATCCGGCCGACATCGCTGATCATCAACAACGTACTGAAGAAACCCTGGAAGAGCAGGACCAGACTGGCGGTCGGCAGGATAACGAGGGGCATGCCCCCAAAGTCCCGGGCGCGAACTCCAATACACCGGTCAAACATTGATCTGTGAATTCAAGCAGCAGGCGTGCGCTGTGCCGTCGCCTTTGAATAACAAGGCTGGACGATGACTTCGCAGCACAATACCCCTGACGAAAAGACCCTCTCAGCCACTGCGCCTCAACAGCACACTGGCTATGTACAAGTGCGCGGCGCACGTGAGCACAATCTGAAAAATGTTGATGTCGATGTTCCCCGCGACGCGCTAGTGGTTTTCACGGGCGTGTCCGGCTCGGGGAAATCCTCGCTGGCATTCTCGACGCTGTATGCCGAAGCTCAACGCCGCTACTTTGAGTCGGTCGCCCCCTACGCAAGACGCCTGATCGACCAGGTCGGCGTACCCGATGTGGACTCTATCGAAGGGCTGCCACCCGCAGTGGCACTCCAGCAACAACGTGGCACACCGAGCACACGCTCGTCGGTGGGCAGCGTCACGACCCTGTCGAGCCTTATCCGCATGCTCTACTCTCGAGCGGGTAATTATCCCGCCGGGCAGCCCATGCTCTATGCCGAGGACTTTTCGCCCAATACCCCTCAAGGCGCATGCCCACAGTGTCATGGCTTGGGTCGGGTGTATGAAGTCACCGAACAATCGATGGTCCCTGACGACTCACTGACCATTCGCCAGCGTGCCATTGCCTCATGGCCCACGGCCTGGCAAGGCCAAAACCTGCGCGACATTCTGGTCACCCTGGGTTATGACGTGGACATTCCGTGGCGCGATCTGCCTAAAAAACAACGCGACTGGATTCTGTTCACTGACGAACAACCCACCGTACCGGTGTATGCAGGCCTGACACCTGCAGAAACCCGCAGAGCCCTCAAACAAAAGCTCGAACCGAGTTATCAAGGCACCTTTACCGGAGCCCGTCGCTACGTACTGCACACCTTCACCCATTCGCAAAGCGCATTGATGAAGAAGCGCGTCGCGCAGTACATGATTGGCAGCCCCTGCTCACTGTGCGATGGCAAACGCCTGACGCAGGCCGCGCTGTCGGTGAAGTTTGCCGGTTTCGATATTGGTGAGCTCGCGCAAATGTCCCTTCTGCAATTGGCTGAAGTGTTGCGTCCAGTCGCCGCCAGCGACGCGCCGCTCAAAGATGATCTATCCATCGAAAAACGTATCGCTGCGCAACGTATTGCGCAGGATCTATTGGCCAGAGTCAGCACCCTGACCGATCTGGGCCTTGGCTACCTGGCTCTGGAGCGCAGCACGCCAACGCTGTCGTCCGGCGAGTTGCAGCGTCTGCGGCTGGCAACCCAGCTCGGCTCGCAACTGTTCGGCGTTATCTACGTGCTGGACGAGCCATCAGCCGGGTTGCATCCCGCAGACGGCGAAGCACTGTTCAGCGCGCTGCAACGCCTGAAGGCTGCGGGCAACTCGTTGTTCGTGGTTGAGCATGACCTTGAGACCATGCGCCGCGCCGATTGGCTGATTGACGTTGGCCCTGCCGCCGGAGAACACGGTGGACGCGTCCTCTACAGTGGTCCGCCTGCCGGTCTTGCCAACGTCGAGGCTTCACAAACCCGGTTGCACCTGTTTGCCGAACACGAAACCAGCAAACCTGAACGACGCAAAGCGACGGACTGGCTGAAGCTGGAAGGCGTGACCCGCAATAATCTGGACAACCTCAGCGCCGAGTTCCCGCTGGGCTGCTTTACCTCGGTCACGGGCATTTCCGGATCAGGCAAGTCGAGCCTCGTCAGCCATGCGCTGTTGGAACTGGTGGGCTCGCATCTGGGCCAGACCGCCGAGAACAACGAGGCTGATGCGCCAAGCCTGGAAGACGACGCGCCTCAATCCGCCAGTGGCAAAGTTGTCAGCGGACTGGAAGCCATTCGCCGGCTGGTCAAGGTCGACCAAAAACCTATCGGTCGAACCCCACGTTCAAACCTCGCGACCTATACCGGCCTCTTCGACCAGGTACGCAAACTGTTCGCTGCAACCCCGGCGTCACGCAAGAAAGGCTACGACGCCGGGCAGTTCTCCTTCAACGTCGCCAAAGGCCGATGCCCGGTTTGCGAGGGCGAAGGCTTCGTCAGCGTTGAATTGCTCTTCATGCCCAGCGTCTACGCGCCCTGCTCTACTTGCCATGGCGCACGTTACAACCCTCAAACCCTGACCATCACCTGGCAGGGCCTGAACATCGCCGAGGTACTTCGACTGACCGTCGATGACGCCGTGGTGCAGTTCAAGGACGAACCCGCCGTGCTGCGACCGCTGACTGTGCTTCGCGACATCGGCCTGGGTTATCTGCGTCTCGGCCAACCGGCCACAGAACTGTCGGGCGGCGAAGCACAGCGCATCAAACTCGCCACCGAATTGCAACGCACACAGCGCGGCGCAACCTTGTATGTGCTGGATGAGCCGACTACCGGCCTGCACCCTACCGACGTCGACCGTTTGCTCAAACAGCTCAACCTTCTGGTCGACGCGGGTAACAGCGTTGTGGTCGTCGAGCATGAGATGCGTGTGGTGGCCCAAAGCGACTGGGTCATCGACATCGGCCCCGGCGCAGGGGATCAGGGTGGGAAGATCGTGGCTGCAGGGACGCCAGAGCAGGTTGTGAAGGTTGCTGCGAGCAAAACCGCACCGTTTCTGAAGCAGGTTCTGAACCTGTGATACGGTCGCTTGGGTTGAGCCCGATCGAGGGCCTTGGTCACCGACAGACAAGGCCCGCGTATTTTTTCCAGCCTTAAAAGCAAGATCTTGTCTTATTTCAATATCTTGCGGGCTTGCTTCAGGGGAGTTGGGTGTATATATTCCCTGCTCTTCAGCGCTACCGCCCCGATGGCGAAATTGGTAGACGCAAGGGACTTAAAATCCCTCGTCCTTTGGACGTGCCGGTTCGACCCCGGCTCGGGGCACCATTTCAGATCAAGGGCTTACGCTGGTTTCTGGCGTAGGCCCTTGGTGTTTTCTGCACCGCAATTCTAGAATCTTGCCGCAGTTCTCGATTTTCCGAACTCATTCCGGTGTCCCGCCGATTTACTGAATCCCTCCTCTCTTCCTCCAGCCACTTCAAGTCTGCCAGTCGTCGGCACGTTACTTATTCCGCTGCATCCAGCCAATCAGCATGAAAACCAGACCAGGGATCAGTAGCCCTGGAGCCATGTAGGCAAAGGTTCGCTCGGAAATGAGTCCGTTCAGGCCGAACACAAAACCACATACCGTGAACGGGATGCCCACAATAAACATCGGCTGTTTAAACGCTTTATCCATTACTGCAATCCTCCTTAAGAACCTTTTTCGCATTAAACCATAAAGCCTATCGGTGATCGGTGGGCAAGGAAAAACCTCCCTGTTCTACACTCGTGTACTGAGATAGCCATTACTTGCAGCGGTCTATGTCTTTAGCGCTGAGACACGGCGTTCCCGCCTCCTAGTACCAAGCGAGTGCCGCTGGAGAGACAAGTCAGAAAACAAAGCAAGTGCGGCTGGTAGAAGTCTGGTGATCATGACGCTCCATCGTCAGTCAGACACTTTCGGTTCACGAGCGCTGTTCCAGATCGAGGCCCTACGGATCATCTCTTTGGCATTGGGGAGATCTATCGAATAGTTCGACGGACTTGTGAATGCAAGCGAGTTCTTTTTGAACACCAGTAGCGGCTCACCTGTACCGTTCTCAGCCACAACTCGGGCGTTAATGGAGGTGAACTCTTCCCTCGCATTCAGTTTTTTAGCGCTTGCCGTCCGCTGTATCGCCGGGAGATCAGCCCACGCAATGAATTCTGCGATGGGTTCTAAACCAGCCGGGAATGTCTCTCGATGTAAACGGTTGCCAAAAATAATGTAGCCGCCGCGCTTTTCAGCGGTGAAGTCCATCCATTCATTATTGTCAGCAATCCTTAACGGCAACATTGTCGGCGAATAATTACCGGCCAGACGGACGCCGGTCTTTTCGTCAAAATAGCCGTACTTAATGTCTGTGCGGTAGAGCTCCCAGGCTCGCATGGTGGCGTATTTATCAAATCTTTGAGCGCTTGAGGCGCTGCACCCTGCCAAAAGCACCACCACAACCGCGCCAATCAAAATTCGCATGTCGCTCCCTCCTTGGTTTGGTGGGACTGTAGCATTTACAACGACCTGGATCGGATCACTATCGTGTGCCTCCTAAGCGTGAGCCAGGATACTTAGTGAGCATATTTCGTTCTGCCTCTCGCTGATCCACTTAGCTCTTACCGCTACCAGCATTACGATCAATGTCGAAGCTTTACAGGCTCTGCCAGCCCCAGAACCCACTCGATGGCGGACGTTACTTATTTCGTTTTGCACGCCACCTGAGGGGGCTCGGAAGGCGTCAGTTTCTGGGGAATTACAATCGAAGTGCCAGGCAAAGGCAAAAGTTCGATGACCCCGAACATGCAGATAAGCGCTTGCCCGCCGTCCAGGTTTGGTCTGGTACCTACGCCTACCAAGGCTTCGTAATCTTTCCCCGGTTCCAGCTTGTAAACGAGGGCCTCGGCACCGCAAGACGAGTAAGTACTTCCATAACTACCAATGGTTGCGCCGAGGGTTGCAAGCTGGAATGGCAGATCAGCCCTGACGCGATACTCGGTGACTACCTCTTTATATACTCCTTCGCCCATCCGTACTGCAGGGACGTATTCACTCAGAGCAGGCGCAACTCTTTTCGGCATGCCAATGCTCGCCGACTTCAGGGGGTATTGCGGATAGTTGATGTTCGCCGTCCCGTCCCGCCCGAAACGTCCGGCGTCAGCCATCTTATGACGGGTGGCAGGGGCACAACTGCCAGTGATGCTATCTCCAAATACACTGGAGTTGGTGATGACGCGAATACGCGCCACCCCCTCTGATTGAGCAGGCTCTTGATAGGGGACTGAAGGTATTCCAGAACATCCGGCAAGTACTAAAGCAATAGCAGTTCCGAAAGTGACAACCCGCATGACCCTATCCTTATAAAGTCGAAAACTAAAAAACCTGAGACTACGGCCGAGCGTTGATATCACTCTCAACCGAGGGAGAAACCATAGAATTGCGCCATTTATTCTTAATTTTTCACGTTATGCAATGGCATTCTGCTACGCCGATTTTCTTATAGGCCACCCCTACTCCCGGCGTACTGACGCCAACAATCCTCACGTCATCTGTTATCGTGACGCGTCAACACAAGGCATTACGGAAGCAACTAAATGAGATTATGGACAGCCCTCGCTATTGCCCTGTCAGTTCTATCTGGATCACAAGCCATGGCAGCCGAAAATGCCAACCCTTTCGAACAGGGAATGATGATCACGACATTCCTGCCAACCATTTTGATTGGGGGAACGACCTCACTCACAACAGAGCCGCCAAAGATCTTCACATCAGCTAAAACTGATGCACTTGCTTTCGTAGGCTCGGAGGGTGAGATCCGGGGTGCGCAATTTGAACAAGCATCGCGGCACTATCGTGAGACTTTCAGCCCGCCTCTGATGACTGACAAACAACTCGCCGCCGCCATCGTGACCTCTTATTGATACAGCACCAGCGAGCTGGTTGAAGCTTGGAGCTCTGCGTCCTAATAATGACGCGCACCAGGTGCCGTCAGGACCGGACAACGAACAGACGCGCGACCTGCCGGATGTAAATTCCGACATGCACGTTAGCTACCGACATCATCAGCAAGCACGCTATTCTTGTCGGCTCGGACACGCCAGAAAGTCCAGCCAACCCCCAAGCTCTAACGGAGTTTACAAACGCCGCCCACTGCTTCAGTGGCATTCTTTACATGGCTTCGGTGCTAGCATCCAAAGCGATGGCTTGGCACAAATGGACCTCTGAACCAGTGTCGATTATAAAAAAGGAGCGAGAAAGCATGACGAAGGAAAATCAGGAACTGGGTGAAGCGCTCATATCAGCAGCATTCCTTCTCAAATGGTCGTCTGCGGACCTGCATAAAAAAGCCCGCGAATTATCCGACGCCGGTAACGAGAAAGAAGCGCAAGTGATACAGGAGATCGTAAACAACTATCAGGCATCGGAAACAGCCTTGCTCGACTTCGCGAACGAGGTGAAGACCGGGCGAATTGTGCGGGCAAGCGTTGAGGAAACTCTTTAAATCGCTAGGAAGTTGCTACTTACGCTCCCGATGTGAGGCGCAAATAGCAACTAATCGGCGGGTAATCAGCAAGCCCCAGGTGGAATACCACCCTTATTGAAGTCCTTCAGACGTTCCCGCTCTTCCTTGGTGGAGTGAGCGGGTGTGTCGTCCTTGGGTGGTTCTTTCTTTTCGTCAGTCATTGCGCTGTCCTCATGGTAGGTTCTGTTTTGGCATCTTGAGGTAGCAGCAGTTCAAATCGCCTATCCACTCAACCATTCTTGGGAGGCGCATTACCACGCTTGCCACCCGAATCGTTACCGGTGGTGCTTGGCCAGTTTCCTCCAGGGCCTGGATGACTGGACCGCCCTTTTGATCCACTGGCCGGTGATTTGCTCGAACCGCCAGAATTTTTGCTGCCTGCGACCTTCGACATGGAAACCTCCTTAGCAAGTCGATAACGACGCTTGGAGCTTAGGTCATCAGCACTTTTGAGCAGCTCCGTCTGTCAGCATCCGACTAGCTTTAGACCGAGCGCTATAGCCCGGCCGACCTCTCGTACCAACCGATGCGAACATGTGGCACTATGCCATCCGGCCGAACACGTGCGGCCAAACACTTTAAAAGCCTCCTCATAAACACGAGGTCGCAATCCAGGAAGGAACGGGTTTTGATGAAAGCATTGGCAAGTGGTCTGGTTCTCGCAGGGCTGGGAATGTTAGGCGGCTGCACATCCATTGAGGTCGAGCCGCTCACGGTACGCCCGGCGAATATCTGCATTGAGCAAAATCCTAAAGTGCTGGTCACGGATTTTGTCTCGGTGGTGCAGCGTGGGCTTTTGGACCGCGGTATTAGCTCCGAGGTCTATGCCCAAGTGCCCGCTAGCTGCAACTATCGACTGACGTACGTAGCGTATCGAACATGGGATATCGTGCCGTACCTCTCCAGCGCAGACCTGGAGATATGGGATAGCGAGAAACGTCGTTTGGGAGCCGCGCATTATTATCTGCGTGGCAAGGGTGGGTTATCCATGATGAAGTTTCAGGGCACAGAGACCAAGATGGCGCCCGTGCTGGATCAGTTACTGAAGGACATGCCCGCGAAGTAAGTAATCCCGGGCCTGACTAATGGCCCGGTTCACTACTGCACCGGCAGGAAATTCAACAGCAACAGACTCTGCGCGTAATTAAGCCCGATACGCCGATAACGCTCATCCAGAATCTGCGCCAGCAAGTCGAGCCGCGCGACGATCTTGCCGAACTCCACGGCGAAACTCAGGTTACTGGACTGATCCGATATTTCATTGGAAAACAGCAACAGCACACCATTGGCATCCTGACGCTGACTGAGCAGCCATGTGGCTTTTTCGATATTGCGCGCAGCGTTGCTGACGAACTGTGGATTGATGGAGTCCGTCACATAAAACTCGGTGCGGCCACCATGAGCAGTTACCAGCATGCTGCCAATCGCGTAGATAAAAGCCCCTACACGGTCGCCGCGAAACTCCGGACTCAAGGAATAACTCAGCGCCGCCAGGTCACGACGCTCTCCGAGAGCAGGCAGAGGCTGGCGTAGTTCTATGGCCTGGCGGATCGCCCGAGCCGCGCTCACAGCATCCGTGTAACCCGATAGACGCCACTGATTGGGATTACGCAGATAAAGCTTGTTCATCAATAAATACAGGCTTTGCAGATTGTCATGCATCCCAAGCGTGGCCATGCGATCAACGCTGGTCTGGAATAGCTCGTCAGGCTTGCCTTTACTGAATTGAGTGGCGATATCGCGGCCCTGTTGCTGACTACAACCACTGACGCCAAGCAGAAAAACCATCGCCAACACCAGCGGCTGGCGCATCCATCGAGTAGTACATGAAGGTAACGTGCGATCCATCGGCACCAGTCTGATTCACTGTCCGCGCAGGAAATCAGCGCGGCCGGGACAGACATAGATCGGGAAAATGCAAAAAAGTGCGATATGGGGGACGAGATTGTCGGGATGGCAGTCAGTTAGCCCGACTTTAACCCCGAGCAGGTTGTAATTGCTCCGAACCGATGTCCGGTTCGAAAACTTCCGCCTTTTTCGTCGTATCTGCCCTACCCCAGTCGCTTCATGGACAATTCCATCTTACCCATGAGGTCTCTCTGCTCTTTCAGCGAGAGCACCAGCCTGGCGATGGATCTGCTGGTAGAAAGCTCAGAAAAAGCTATCCCTGTTACATACAGCTCGATATCGCCTGATTCGGGGTCGATGAGCTTCAGCGAAAAGTTGTCGTTTACACCGATAACGCATTCGCACCTTGAGGGCAAAAACGCTGTTTCAAGAACTCGCTGGATATCTGGTTTCGAATACATTGTGCGTCCTCTGCTGACCCAGGTTTCACCAAGAGTAGACAATCCTGAGCCTGTTTGTTGCCGATCATCGCTCCGCTCCGCGCAGCACAGTTTTTCCAGTCAGATCTTCACATCATTTTCACAACCAGCCTCGTACTCTAACTGCAGGCACTATCAGGCCTTTGCCCGCTCTCCCCATCGCGGGCTTTTCTTTGCCTGCGATTTCTCGTCTCGCGTCAGATCATCAACTGCCTACCCCTGATGTCGGGCATGCATGCTGCCGCGCATCAAGAATGCAAATTCGCTGATCTGCTTTGGAATACAGGATCTTTTCTGATGTAGCGGAGCCAGTTTGCAAATGCACCTTGCTGGCGAAGATGCGCTGCTTGCCAATGCTCACCCCCGAAGGCGGCTTTGTCGATCGACATGAGCTCTTCGGTAGCCAGGTTGAGCTCATTCAGCAGGTACTCGCTGTCTTCTGAATTCATCTCTGAGGCAAGCATATTTTTGCTCGTTACTAAGGGACTACTGTGACCTCTTAATTGGCGCTTAATTGCAATTCGCCACATAAGGCCTGACCAGTGGTTACCATTCGTCGTCATTGAAGGAGAAACAAACTCCCTGACACACCGCCATCGCAGCCTTCAGGAGCGCCTACAGATTTTCTCGCAAGCAATAAAAAACCCGAAGACGTTAATCTTCGGGTTCTTTAATAGTGGAGGCCGAGGTCGGAATCGAACCGGCGTAAGCGGATTTGCAATCCGCGGCATAACCATTTTGCTACTCGGCCTCAAACATCCAGTGCTCAAACTACAAACACTCAATGTGTACAAACTTGGAGCGGGAAACGAGACTCGAACTCGCGACCCCGACCTTGGCAAGGTCGTGCTCTACCAACTGAGCTATTCCCGCATCTTGGTGACGGGCGCTATTCTATAGATTCAAACCGCGCCGTCAACCCTTTGTTTTAAAAACTTATTTTTTATCAGCCGTGGTTTTCAGGTGCGGCCATGCGGCTCTCAAGTATTGCAGCATCGACCACAAAGTCAGGCCTGCAGCCAGAATCAGCAGCACGTACCCCAACACAACCCAAAATGTGAACGCGGGCGGATTGGCCAGCAAAATGACCAGCGCCAGCATTTGCGCGGCAGTCTTCCACTTGCCCAGGTTTGACACTGCTACCTGAGCCCTGGCGCCCAGTTCAGCCATCCATTCGCGCAATGCGGAGATGACAATCTCACGACCGATAATCACAGCCGCAGGCAGTGTCAGCCAAAGATTGGCGTGGGCCTGAACCAGCAAAACCAGTGCAACTGCAACCATCAGCTTGTCCGCGACCGGATCAAGGAACGCGCCAAACGGCGTGCTCTGCTCCAGACGGCGAGCCAGATATCCATCGAGCCAGTCAGTCGCTGCTGCGAAAGCGAAGACGCTACTGGCTGCCATGTAGCTCCAATGGTACGGCAAGTAAAACAGCAGAATGAAGATCGGAATCAGGAGGACACGTAGAACGGTGATCAGATTAGGGATATTCATCGGCACAACTTGCTACGAGGTGAGCGGGCATTCTACTCGCTGTGCAGGTTTGCATAAATCGACTCTGCAAGCTTTTTACTGATTCCGGGTGCTTTTGCGATTTCTTCGATGCTCGCACGGGACAATTCCTGCAGGCCACCGAAGTGTTTGAGCAGGTCGCGGCGCCGTGTAGGCCCTACTCCAGCGACACCTTCAAGGCTTGAGGTGCGCCGAGTCTTGCCGCGTCGCGCCCGGTGGCCGGTGATCGCAAAACGGTGAGCTTCGTCGCGGATCTGCTGAATGAGGTGCAGCGCCGGAGAATCCCCCGGCAAGGTGAACTCATGAGCGGAATCGTTGAGATACAGGGTTTCAAAGCCCGCCTTACGGGTTGTGCCCTTGGCGACGCCCAGCAAAATCAGGTCGGGCACCGCCAGCTCATTCAGTACATCGCGGGCCATCGACATCTGCCCCTTGCCGCCGTCGACCAACAGGATATCGGGCAGTTTACCCTCGCCGTCCTTGAGCTTGCTGAAGCGCCGTGTCAGCGCCTGATGCATGGCGGCATAGTCGTCGCCCGCCGTGACACCTTCGATGTTGTAGCGACGATAGTCCGATTTGATCGGACCTTCAGGGCCGAACACCACGCAGGACGCCACCGTAGCCTCGCCGCTGGAGTGGCTGATGTCATAGCACTCGAGGCGCAGCGGTGGCTCGTCGAGTTTCAGAACCTTTTGCAGCGCATCGAAGCGTGCCGCCACGTGCTGCCGATCGGCGAGTCGTGCCGACAGCGCCTGCTCCGCATTGGTCACTGCCATCTGCTGCCAGCGTGCACGCGTACCGCGCACCCGATGACTGATTACCAACTCACGACCACGGGACTCTTCAATAGCGTCGATCAGCGTCGGGAAGTCGTCATGCAGGACGTTGACGATGACTTCCGCCGGCAGCTCACGATCCACACCGCCCAGAAAATATTGCGACAGGAAGGCTGACATGACCTCACCCACCTCTTCCTCGATACCCACCTGCGGGAAGAAGTTCTTGCTACCCAGCACCCTGCCGCCGCGCACGCTGATCAAGTGCACACAGGCACCGCCAGGATTGACGAACGCCGCAACAACGTCGACATCGCCGGTGCCGCCTTCCATGCTCTGCTGATCCTGCACGCGACGCAGCAACGCGATCTGGTCGCGTAATTCGGCGGCCTGTTCAAAGTCCAGACTCATGGCGGCCTTTTCCATCAGCGCGTTCAACTCGTCGGTCAGCGTGTTGCTGCGACCTTCGAGGAACATCACTGAGTGGCGCACATCTTCTGCATAGACTTCAGGCTCCACGAGACCAACGCAAGGTCCCTTGCAGCGCTTGATCTGATATTGCAGACAAGGACGTGTGCGGTTCTTGTAGAAACTGTCCTCGCACTGGCGCACCAGAAATGTCTTTTGCATCAAGCTCAGACTTTCCCGCACCGCTCCGGCACTGGGGTAAGGCCCGAAATACCGACCCTTGGCTTTTTTAGCGCCACGATGAATGCTCAGGCGCGGAAAATTGCCGTCTGACAGATATACATAGGGATAGGATTTATCGTCGCGCAGCAGAATGTTGTAAGGCGGACGCCATTCCTTGATGAGCGTCTGCTCCAGGAGCAGCGCTTCCGTCTCGTTGGCGGTGATCGTTGTTTCGATCTGGGCTATCCGCGAAACCAGTGCGCTGGTTTTCGGCGCATGGCCGGTCTTGCGAAAATAACTCGCCAACCGGTTTTTCAGATTCTTGGCCTTGCCTACATAAAGGAGGCGCGCCTCGGCATCGAACATTCGATACACGCCGGGGCGACCGCTACAGGTTGCAAGAAAGGCACTTGGGTCAAACGGTGGGTTCATTTCAGGCGCTGGCATCGACCATGCCGTGACGTACCGCCAGCAAAGCCAGCTCGACATCGCTGCCGATCGACAGCTTTTCAAAGATACGGTAACGGTAGGTATTGACTGTTTTCGGGGAAAGGCAAAGCTTATCGGAAATCGTCTGGACTTTCTGGCAGCCGACAATCATCAGTGCGATTTGAATCTCACGCTCAGAGAGCAGATCAAAAGGTGAATTGTTG
The DNA here is from genome assembly GCF_040224095.2 of Pseudomonas caspiana. Classification (NCBI taxonomy): domain Bacteria; kingdom Pseudomonadati; phylum Pseudomonadota; class Gammaproteobacteria; order Pseudomonadales; family Pseudomonadaceae; genus Pseudomonas; species Pseudomonas caspiana. The sequence continues at coordinate 3,463,822 of NZ_CP167995.1, forward strand.
ACTTGTGGCTGAAACGACTTGAGAGCCAATTGCTGAGCAATCTGCGGACTGATGTAACGCTGCCCCGCAAACACCAGGCGGATAGCCTGAACCATTTCCGCAAGCCCTGCGCCCTTGGTCATATAACCAGCGGCACCTGCTTGCAGCAACCGGGTTGGAAAGGGATCTTCTTCGCAAACCGTAACGGCCACTACCTTGATCTCGGGATGGCTGCGCAATAATTTGCGAGTCGCTTCAAGACCACCAATCCCGGGCATCTTGACGTCCATGAGGACTACATCCGGTTTCAGTTCGCGCGCCTTCTTCAGCGACTCTTCACCAGAGTCGGCCTGACCGACGACCTGCAGACCGTCAATGTCAGCCAGCATGCGCGTGATGCCTGTCCGAACAAGATCATGGTCGTCAACAACTAGCACCTTAATCAAGCAGACACCTCGCAAAACGGACATAACGAATACTGGTCACCATAGCAAAAACAGCGGGCCAGACCTAGCATCATGCCGGGTCCAACCCACATCAGTTTTGAGATAGCACTGGACACACGCTATCACCGAAGCACCAAGAGAATAAATTATTTTCGGGCGACACCTCGCCAACCTCAGTAAAACCTCACTCCTCCTTGATGCTGGCGGCCCTTCCATGGATGGCATATGAAGCCGAAAGCTCGGCCATGGTGATGGTCAATCGTTTGATGGCATCCTGATCTTCCTTGGTGAGGGTGCGGTAGCTACCCAATACTTTCTCCTCTGCGTGGCTAATATTATCTGCACGGATTGGCGCAGGGCTGCCAGTCAGCACAAACAATACATCCACGCCTTTAGTGGCGATGGCAGCGAGGTAATTGGCTTTCGGGGCACGATCACCACTTTCATACTTGCCCTGGGCATTCGCCTCTACCCCACCGATTTCGCCGAAGGCACGCTGAGACAAGCCCAAACGTTCTCTTTCTTTTCGTAGCCGGGATCCTATTCCACTCATTTGAATGTGTATTCCTATTGACTCCACCCTTACGAATGGTAAGATCTGAATGAAATTAAACTGACATGAACTATTTTGAACGGTTTTGAACTATGCCCGGAATACGTACTGCCGCACAAGCCAAGGCATGGCTTGAACATCAAGGCAAATCTGTTCAAGAGTTTGCCCGAGAGAACAGTATTGATCCGGCAACCACTTACCAGGTTTTAGCTGGCCGCAAGAAAGGTCGGCGCGGAGAAGCGCATAAAGTGGCGGTTTTGCTGGGCATGAAGGACGGCATCATTCCTTCCGAGCCTAAACTTCAAATTGAAGCAGCGGCTGAGTGAGATTTTTGCAAGTCAGCGGGTCAAGATGCAGCATGCAGGGCCAAGAGCATTGTGCTGTAGGATTTTTCTCCATATTTTTTCTGCTTTAAACATTTTGTCTCGAACTTGTTAATTGGAAATGCACCGGCCTTTCACCTGCACTTGCAACACCTCTATGAGCGCAATTGATTTTTCTGATTGAATTGGCCGGCAAGGCTGAAGTAAGCTCACTGAACTTAACGGAGACGTATCATGTTGCCATCCACTTCACAGCCACTGTTGCAGACCAGCGTTGATCGCTTGGCAGCACGTGCGGCCGTGCGTGGTCAGGTAGCAAACGTTGCTTCGCAAAGCACTTCTTATTATGGGTATTGGTTTAGCCACTGGCGCGCCTGATACCCATCCGGCGCCCATATTCAGGGGACGCCAACCAGAGAACTCTCTACCCCCGGTCGGCTACCCGACCGGGGGTTTTGTTTTTTAGCGCTCCTGAAAATTGAATTGAATCGAGGATTACGACATGACCTACAGCACTTATTACCGCACCGACATCTGCACTGCCTGGCGATTTAGCAGCCTCCGTTCGGGACAGCAAGCCGCCTCCGTTCGGTCACTGACAGGTGGCAACCCATTACAGAACGCCAACCCGGCAAATTGTCGAACACCCCAGTAGGGCTTTGAGCGGGCCAGACCCGCCAGCCCAGGAAGCAGAACCATGAATTCGTCTATCGCAGTAAAACCGTCCGACCTGTCGACCAGTAACCTGACCGTGCTCGACAGCATCCCCGCCCCGCAGCGCCTGCCAAGTACCCTGCAACTGAAATCCCAGCTGCCACTGGATCTGGCTTTAAGCGATCAAGTCGCCGCGCATCGCCGCGCTGTTCGCGCCATCCTCAATGGCGAAGATTCCCGCCTGCTGGTTGTTGTAGGCCCCTGCTCTATCCATGATCCGCAATCAGCCCTCGAATACGCCGAACGCCTGGCAGCGCTTGCCGCTGAAGTCAGCGACCAGATGCTGCTGGTGATGCGCGCCTACGTAGAAAAGCCCCGCACCACGGTTGGCTGGAAAGGCCTCGCCTACGATCCGCAGCTCGATGGCAGTGATGACATGGCCGCAGGCCTGACGCTCTCACGCGATTTGATGCGTGAGATGCTGCGCCTGGGCTTGCCGATTGCGACGGAGATCCTGCAACCCATGGCTGCTGGCTACTTTGATGACCTGCTCAGTTGGGTAGCGATTGGCGCACGCACGACCGAATCCCAGATCCACCGGGAAATGGCCAGCGGTCTGCCAATGCCGGTCGGTTTCAAGAACGGTACCGATGGCGGTGTCGCCGTTGCCTGCGACGCCATGCGTTCAGCGGCGCACGGGCATCGTCATTTTGGTATGGATCGCCAGGGTCATCCGGCGATTATCGAAACCCAGGGCAACCCCGACACCCACATCGTGCTGCGCGGCGGACATAAAGGACCTAACTACGATCGTCAAAGCGTGGCGCAAGTACGTGAGGGTCTGGCGAAACAGCGAATTGCCGAACGCATCATGGTCGATTGCAGTCACGCGAACAGTGGTAAAGACCCACTGCGCCAGCCAGAGGTGTTCAACGACGTGCTCGCACAGCGCTTGCAAGGTGACTCATCGCTGGTCGGCATGATGATCGAAAGTCATCTGTTTGAGGGTTGCCAGCCGATCAGTGCATCCATGCGGTACGGGGTTTCGGTGACTGACGGCTGCTTGGGCTGGGACGCAACCGAGCATTTGCTACGCGAAGCCGTGAGCAAGTTGCGTTACAGGTAATAGCTAAAAAGAGCGGCACACTAACGCCGCTCGCTCCTCTCCTGGGTTATCGGCCTGAACTTTATCGAGAAATGCCTTCCTTAATCCGGTAGGCTCTTTCTTTTTTTTGACAGGAGTAATTCCCCATGGCTAAAGCCACTGCCCGCCACATCCTTGTATCCAGCGAAGAGAAATGCAACGAACTCAAAGCGCAGATCGAAGGCGGTGCTGATTTCGCGGAAGTCGCCAAATCCAACTCCAGCTGCCCATCCAGCCGTCAAGGCGGTGATCTGGGTTCGTTCGGCCCTGGCCAGATGGTCAAGGAATTCGACACTGTCGTGTTCAGCGCGCCAGTCAACGTCGTTCAAGGCCCGGTGAAAACCCAGTTCGGTTATCACCTGCTGGAAGTGACCAGCCGCCAGGATTGATTCCTCGCTGCTGACGCTTACAAACGGCTCGCCTCACGGCGGGCCGTTTTTGTTTGTGGCGCGAACCTTACGATAGTCAACCTTGCAGGAGCTGCCGAAGGCGGTGAAAGCGGTCAGGCTGATGCACCGCCATCGCGGCCTCGCGGTGCTCGTGCGCTCTACAGGTCTGCCGTTTGCCGCCCGACAGCGCGGCGTCAGGATCCACTAAAGGGAAGGCATTTATCCCCAATGCCCTTTCCCGGGCAAGCAAATTGCTTGGTTTTGGCATAAAACCCGTTGGCGCACTGCGCATCATCCGGTTACAAACGTGCCCGGGTTCCGGTACTTTGTTGAAGCCTGTATTCCACGGTCAAGAACAATGTCTGGCCGTGCCTGTCGTATGACTTTAATCACCGCCACCCTTAACCCTGATGTTCGCCAGCCGACGTCAGTCAGGATCCCAGTAATGCGTTTTGTTTCTACATCGCTGATCGTGGCACTACTGGCCCTGTTTTCTGGCCCTCAATTACTGTCCGCGGCACCGCAACACGCCCTGACTGTCTACGGCGAAGCACCTCGCTACCCGGCGGATTTCAAACATTTCGACTATGTAAATCCTGACGCGCCCAAAGGGGGGAGCATGCGCCGCTCCGCGCAGGAAATCGGTCAGTTCGATCACCTGATGCCCTATCTCGACAAAGGCACCGGCGTGTCGCAAATCAACGGCATGCTGTATTCGCCGCTGGCCGTGAGGTCGCTTGACGAGCCTTACACCGTGTATGGCCTGGTCGCCGAGCGTATCGAACGCAGCAACGACGGCCTGTCGCTCAGGTTCTTTATCAATCCCAAAGCGCGCTTCGCAGACGGCGTGCCGATTACCGCCGAAGATGTGCGCTACACCTATGACCTGCTGATGACCCAAGGCAGCCTCTCTTACCGGACTCAATTTCAGGACATCAAAGGCGTTGAAGTTGAATCGCCAACCCAGATTCGCTTTGACTTCAAAACCAATGAAAGCCGTACCTTGCCGCTGGACCTTGCTTCTCTGCCGGTTTTTCCAGAGCACTGGTGGAAGAGCCGTGACTTCGCGGGCGGTGGCGGCTTTGAGATCCCGGTGGGCAGCGGTCCCTACAAAGTCGCCAAGGTTGATCCCGGACGCAGCATCACGTTCGCCCGTGATCCTGACTGGTGGGCCAGGGATTTGCCGGTCAATCGAGGTTTTTATAATTTCGATACATTCAGCGTCGAGTACTTCGGCGACACTGATGTTGCCCGGCAAGTGCTCAAGGGCGGTGCTTACGACTACAACCGCGAATACTCGGCTACCGCTTACTCGATTCTTTATGACAGCCCGGCGCTGAGCGACGGCCGCCTGCAAAAAGCCCATCTGGCCAAAGGCGCGGTGCAGAGTTCTCAAGGGTTCGTGTTCAATCTGGACCGACCGATCTTTCAGGACCGCCGGGTGCGTCAGGCACTGTCGATGTTGTGGGATTTCGAATGGACCAACCGGCAGATGATGCGCAACATGTACATCCGCCAGAACAGCTACTTCTCCAACTCGTCCCTGGCAGCCACCGAACTGCCGACACCCGCCGAGCTGAAAATCCTCGAGCCGCTCCGCGCAACTGTTCCGCCAGAAGTATTCAGCGAGGTTTATAAAACCCCAAAAACCGACGGCACCGGTTATATCCGCGACAAGCAACTGGAAGCGCTGAAGCTGCTGGAAGACGCCGGCTGGACACCCAAGGGGGATCATCTGGTCAACGCCAAAGGCGAACCGTTTACCTTTACCTTCCTCAATGGCCAGGCAGGATTTGAAAAAATACTGCTGCCGTATAAGCGCAATCTCGCGCAGATCGGTATCGACTTCGAGATTCGCCGTATTGACGCGGCGCAATTCCTGAACCGGGTGATGGCTCGTGATTACGACATGATCGTGACGGGCTACTCGGTCTCGACCTCACCCGGCATGGAGCTGTACAACAACTTCGGCTCCAAAGGTGCCCGGGATCCCGGCTCCAACAATTATATGGTGCTGCAAAATCCAGCCGTCGACAGCCTGATCGCAGGGCTCGTCAGCGCCGATCAGAAATCCACCATGGTCGATTACGCCCGTTGCCTGGATCGCGTGCTGCAATGGGGTTATTACTGGATTCCTAACTATTACCCGCCAGGTTCGTCGACGTTGTGGTGGAATCGGTTTGGCATTCCGAAAATCCAGGCCAGTAATGCGGAGGCCATCGATACCTGGTGGGAGGTCAGCCCTACCCCGCTGACCAACGAGCAGTTCGCAGAAAAACGCGGTGCTTCCGCCGTTGCCTCGGAGATGAAGTGAATGCTCGGCTATTTGTTGCGGCGCCTGCTCCTGATCATTCCCACCTTGCTGTGCATTCTGCTGGTTAACTTCTTCATTGTGCAGGCCGCGCCCGGCGGCCCCGTGGAACAAGCAATCGCGCGCCTGCAAGGTATCGGCGGTGCCAGTTCCAGCGCGGGCGGCGCACCGGCCGAGTCGATCAACGCTAACCAGTCCCGCGCTTCTCGCGGCCTTGATCCAAAGCTGATCAAGGAAATCGAACATCAATATGGTTTCGACAAGCCTCTGCACGAGCGTTTGTGGTTGATGCTTAAAAGCTATGCGCAACTGGATTTCGGTAAAAGCTTCTTCCGGGGCGCGACGGTCACCGATCTGATTCTGCAAAAGATGCCGGTATCCATTTCGCTGGGGCTTTGGGCAACGCTCATCACCTATCTGGTTTCGATACCGTTAGGGATTCGCAAGGCCGTCAAACACGGCAGTCATTTCGACATCTGGAGCAGCACCGCCATCATCATTGGCTACGCAATGCCGGCGTTTCTGTTTGCAATGCTACTGGTGGTGCTCTTCGCCGGGGGTACGTCCCTGAACTGGTTCCCGGTACGCGGGCTGGTTTCTGAAGACTTCGAACAGATGACGACCGTGGGCAAGATCGCCGACTACTTCTGGCATCTGGTATTGCCGGTTTCATCACTGGTCATCGGCGGTTTCGCGACCTTGACCATTCTGACCAAGAACTCCTTCCTCAATGAAATCACCCGCCAGTACGTCGTCACGGCCCGAGCCAAAGGCTTGAGCGAGCGTCGGGTGCTGTACGGTCATGTATTCCGCAACGCCATGCTGCTGGTGGTGGCCGGCATCCCTCAGGCATTCATCAGCGTGTTTTTTGCCGGCTCGCTGCTCATCGAGGTGATTTTTTCCCTTGATGGTCTAGGCCGCATGAGCTACGAAGCTGCGGTTTCACGGGACTATCCCGTGGTATTCGGCTCTCTGTTCATCTTCACCCTGTTCGGCTTGCTGATAAAACTGGTGGGCGATATCTGCTACACCCTGGTCGATCCGCGAATCGACTTCAGCGCGAGGAATGCCTGATGCGCAGACTCTCTCCGCTGGCCCAACGACGTCTGGAACGCTTTCGCAGTAACCGCCGAGGCTGGTGGTCGTTATGGCTGTTCTGCGGCTTGTTCCTGCTGACACTGGGGGGCGAGTTGATCGCCAATGACAAACCACTGGTGCTCAGTTATCAGAACTCGCTGTATTTCCCGGCGCTCAAGCGCTACACCGAGCAAGAGTTTGGCGGCCAACTGCCGTTTCAGCCCGACTATCGCAGTGATTATGTTCGGGACCTGATCAAAAAGGGTGACGGCTGGATGCTGTTTCCGCCCATCCCGTTCAGCGACAACACCCCCAATTATGACCTCAATCGCCCTGCCCCCAGCCCGCCAACCGCGCAAAACTGGCTGGGCACTGATGATCAGGCGCGTGACGTGTTGGCCCGAGTGATCTTCGGTGCGCGCGTGTCGATTCTGTTTGCACTGGTATTGACCACGATAAGTGCCCTGATCGGTATCGCCGCGGGTGCGCTGCAGGGTTACTACGGTGGCTGGGTGGATCTGATCGGTCAGCGTCTGCTGGAGGTCTGGTCAGGGCTGCCGGTGCTGTATCTGCTGATCATCCTGTCTGGCTTTGTCGAACCCAATTTCTGGTGGTTGCTGGGCATCATGGCGCTGTTCTCATGGCTCGCGCTGGTGGATGTGGTGCGCGCCGAGTTTCTTCGCGGGCGCAACCTTGAGTACGTCAAGGCGGCTCGCGCATTGGGAATGGGCGACCGTAAAGTCATCACCCGACACATTCTGCCTAACGCCATGAACGCGACCCTGAGTTACCTGCCGTTCATCCTCACCGGGGCGATTTCCACCCTGACAGCGCTGGATTTCCTGGGCTTCGGTATGCCGGCTGGTAGTGCGTCGCTGGGCGAGCTGATTGCCCAGGGCAAACAGAACCTGCAAGCGCCCTGGCTGGGGCTGACCGCTTTCTTCACTCTGGCGTTGATTCTGTCGCTGCTGGTGTTCATTGGCGAGGCGCTCCGTGACGCTTTCGACCCGAGGTCTTGATATGTCGGAGAACCTGATTGAAATCCGTGACCTCTGCGTCGCCTTCAGCGGGCAAACGGTGGTCAAGAACCTGAGTCTGGATATCCGCGCCGGTGAATGCCTGGCGTTGGTGGGTGAGTCCGGCTCAGGCAAGTCAGTGACCGCGCACTCGATCCTGCAATTGTTGCCCAGCAGCGGCACGGTAAGCACCGGTAGCATTCTGTATCGAGACCAGCAGTTGCTCGGCGCCGACGGCCGTATCTTGCGCCGGCTGCGCGGCAACCAGATCGGAATGATTTTCCAGGAGCCGATGACCTCGCTGAACCCGTTGCACACGGTCTCCAAACAAATCGGCGAAACGCTTCTGCTGCATAAAGGCCTGACTGGCCGGGCTGCGCAAAAGCGCATCGTTGAACTGCTCGAACTGGTCGGCATTCAACAACCGGAGAAGCGCCTTAGAGCCTATCCGCATGAGTTGTCCGGCGGTCAGCGACAGCGGGTGATGATCGCCATGGCGCTGGCTTGCGAACCGGAACTGCTGATCGCCGACGAGCCCACTACGGCCCTTGATGTCACCGTGCAGCGCAAGATCCTGCTGCTGCTCAAGGAACTGCAGCAACGCTTGAACATGTCCCTGCTGCTGATCAGTCACGACTTGAATCTGGTGCACAGCATTGCCCAGCGCGTCTGCGTGATGCGCGCCGGGGAAATCGTCGAGCAGTCCAATTGCCACTCTTTGTTCAAGCAACCACAACACCCTTACAGCAAACTGTTACTGGACGCCGAGCCTGCGGGTGAACCTTTGCCCCGCGACAGTCGGGAAAAAGTGCTGGAGGTTGATAATCTGCGTGTCTGGTTCTCTCTGGGTGGCGGCATTTTCCGTCAGCACAAGGAATACCTGAAGGCCGTAGATGACATCAGCCTGAGCATCGAACGCGGTAAAACCCTGGGCATCGTGGGTGAGTCGGGGTCGGGAAAATCGACACTTGGTCAGGCAATCCTCCGTCTTCTTGAATCGCGTGGCAGTATTCGTTTTCAGGGGCAGAGCCTGAATGACCTGAACCAGAAGCAAATGCGCCCGTGGCGCAAACAGATGCAGGTGGTTTTTCAGGACCCTTATGGCAGTCTCAGCCCACGCATGTCAGTGGCGCAAATCATCAGTGAAGGGCTTGAAGTCCACAGTGAGCTGGACCCGGTGCAATGCGAAGTTGAAGTCATTCGGGTGCTGGAAGAAGTCGGCATCGACCCGCAAAGTCGACATCGTTATCCCCATGAGTTTTCCGGTGGCCAGCGTCAGCGTATCGCCATTGCCAGGGCATTGGTCCTCAAACCGGCGCTGATCCTGCTGGATGAACCGACCTCGGCGCTTGACCGGACAGTACAGAAACAAGTCGTAGCTTTGCTGCGTCAGTTACAGGAGAAACACGGCCTGACCTATCTGTTCATCAGCCATGATCTGGCTGTGGTCAAGGCATTGGCTCACGATGTCATCGTGGTCAAAGACGGTAAGGTTGTCGAACGTGGCGCCAGTCACGATCTGTTCGACGCGCCCCAACATCCTTACACCAAGGAATTGCTGGCGGCGGCGCACCCTGGATTCAGTTGAAAAAAAACGGGCATTCTGTACGGCCAGACGCCGGTGACGCACAACGGAACACCCTATGAAAGAGAGCCATAGCCTTAACGATTACCGCAGCGTTCGCCAACTGGCGATTCGTTCGCTGTTCGAAATCATCGAGCAGTCGAGTGAAGGCACCGTGATTGTCGACAAGGATGCCAGGATAGTCTGGATCAACGAACGCTACGCCCGTCGCTTCGGGCTGCAGGACTCCAGTCTGGCGCTGGGCCAACCCTGTGAAAAGGTCATCCCCGGCAGCCTGCTGCGCCAGGTTGCGACCAATGGGCGACCGATCCTGCTGGACATGATGGACACCGCCAAGGACCCGCTGGTGGTCATGCGTCTGCCGATTCACGACGACAAAGGGGGCGTGATCGGCGCTATCGGGTTTGCTCTTTTTGATGAATTGCAGGCCCTATCTCCCCTGCTCAAGCGCTACTTGAGCATGCAGGAGGAACTGGCCTCAACCCGTTCGCTACTGCGCGCTCGTCAGGCAAAATACAGCTTCGCGCATTTCATCGGGACCAGCTCGGCCAGCCTGGAAGTCAAACGCCGGGCCCGACGCAGTGCCAGTGCCGATTCACCAGTCCTGCTGCTGGGCGAAACCGGCACCGGCAAAGAATTGCTGGCTCACGCGATTCACAATGCATCTCCCCGGGCACATAAAGCATTTGTCAGCATCAACAGCGCGGCCATTCCGGAAACGTTATTGGAGGCAGAGTTTTTCGGCACTGCGCCGGGTGCATTTACAGGTGCCGATCGCAAGGGACGCCCCGGCAAGCTGCAGATCGCTCAGGGCGGCACCTTGTTTCTGGATGAAATCGGCGACATGCCGCTGCCATTACAAAGCAAGCTGCTGCGGGTGCTGCAGGAGAAGGAGTACGAACCGGTCGGCTCCAACGAAGTACACAAGAGCGATGTCCGGCTGATTGCTGCGACATCCACCGACCTTGAAGCCGCTATCAAGCGCGGCCAGTTCCGCGCCGATCTCTACTATCGTCTGAGCGTGTTGCCCATCCAGGTTCCGCCGCTGCGTGAGCGTCTGGATGACTTGCCAGCGCTCAGCGAATCGATCCTCGAAGAGTTACGCAGTCAGCACGAGCTCGACCCCGGCGCTCAGGCATTACTGGCGCAGCACGCGTGGCCGGGAAATATTCGCGAGCTACGTAACGTGCTGGAGCGCGCAGCGTTGCTCAGTGATGACTTGATCCTCAACGCCAAAGAAATTCGTGCGTCGATTGGCAATCTGGTTCCGGTCAGCAACCAGCCGGGCCACGCCTCTCAGCCCGCCTGCTTCGAAACTTTCAGCCAGGCCCGACAACGCTTTGATCGGCAATTGATCGAGCAGGCATTGGTGCAGTGCGCAGGGAATGTTGTGGAAGCCGCGAGTCAACTCGGACTTGGTCGCTCGACGCTGTACAAGAAAATGGCCGCGTTGGGGATTGCCGAGTCTCAATAGAGAGACTTTAGTCTCTGAATGGAGAATGCATGATTGCATGCGATCTCCATAGGCACTCGAGCTCTCTTGTGGGAGCGGTGCTTGCCCGCGATCGAAGCGCCGCGGTCCATTAGACACACCGAGGTGCCTGAATCGCGGGCAAGCGCGCTCCTACGGATCCATCTACCAAGCCTTTTGTAGGAGCTGCCGAAGGCTGCGATCGCGGTGTGTCAGGAATGACCATTTCGCAGCCTTCGGCAGCTCCTACAGGGTTCGAATGTTTTCAAAGCAAATAAACAGTCTCGATTCGGAGACGGAACCTGATCCCAGACTCGGCCAATTAGCAAAAAGCCCCTAAATATCAATGCGTTGAAAACTGGCACGATTCCCGCTAAAGCCCTCAAGCGGCACTCCCGCAGCCGAAAACAATAACAATATGCCGACAGGATTCAGCGAACCATGCAGAGCGCTTTCGGCGGCCTCTGAGCACGCTGGATTCCCAGGCCAGGAGACACTCAATGAGTGTAATCATTGCCTTGGCAGCCCTCGCGCTGTTGATGCTTGCTGCTTATCGTGGTTACAGCGTTATCCTCTTTGCCCCCATCGCCGCCCTCGGCGCAGTGCTGCTGACTGATCCGTCCGCCGTGGCTCCAGCCTTTACCGGCGTGTTCATGGACAAGATGGTCGGCTTTATCAAGCTGTACTTTCCGGTGTTTCTGCTGGGCGCCGTTTTTGGCAAGCTGATCGAGTTGTCCGGGTTTTCCCGGTCTATTGTCGCGGCGGCCATTGGCGTACTGGGAACTCGTCAGGCCATGCTGGTCATCGTGCTGGTCTGCGCCCTGCTCACCTACGGTGGCGTTTCGCTGTTCGTCGTGGTGTTTGCGGTGTATCCGTTCGCGGCAGAGATGTTTCGTCAGAGCGATATCCCTAAACGTCTGATCCCCGCGACCATTGCCCTCGGTGCGTTTTCGTTCACCATGGACGCCCTGCCCGGCACCCCGCAAATTCAGAACATCATCCCCACCACGTTCTTCAATACCACCGCCTGGGCCGCACCGTGGCTGGGAGTGATCGGCACCATCTTCGTGTTTTGTGCGGGCATGCTCTACCTGCAGCGCCAACGCAATAAGGCGCTGCGTGCGGGTGAAGGTTACGGCACCGAGTTACGCAACGAACCGGACACCCCGGAAGACATCAAGCTGCCAAACCCGTGGATCGCGATTTCGCCTTTGCTGCTGGTTGGGCTTATGAACCTGCTGTTCACCTGGTGGATCCCCCAGTGGTATGGCAAGACGCATACCCTGGCGCTGCCTGGCATGGCCACTCCGGTACAGACCGAGATCGCCAAGCTCACCGCGATATGGGCGGTCGAGGCCGCTTTGCTGATCGGGATTCTGATGGTGCTGGCCTTCGGTTTCACGGCCATTCGCAGCCGTCTGGCCGAGGGCAGCAAAAGCGCGGTCAACGGCGCGTTACTGGCCGCGATGAATACCGCCTCGGAATATGGCTTTGGCGCGGTCATCGCCTCTCTGCCGGGTTTTCTGGTACTTGCAGACTGGCTCAAAGGCATCCCCGATCCACTGGTCAACGAAGCCATTACCGTGACTTTGCTGGCCGGCATCACGGGTTCAGCGTCTGGCGGTATGAGTATCGCCCTGGCCGCCATGTCAGAAACCTTCATCAGCGCCGCTCACGCCGCCAACATCCCGCTAGAGGTGTTGCATCGCGTGGCGGCCATGGCTAGCGGCGGCATGGACACGCTACCGCATAACGGCGCGGTGATTACCTTGCTGGCCGTCACGGGGCTGACCCATCGCGAGGCTTACAAAGACATTTTCGGCATCACCATCATCAAGACACTGGCGGTGTTCGTGGTGATCGGTACTTTCTACGCGACTGGCATTGTGTGAGGCACAGAGTATGAGTCTTAAAGGTAAAACAGCACTGGTCACCGGTTCTACCAGCGGTATCGGGCTGGGCATTGCCCTGTCGCTTGCCAAGGCTGGAGCTGACTTGATCCTCAACGGTTTCGGCGATGCCTCTGCAGTGATTGCCGAGGTTGCGAAGTTCGGCGGCAAGGTCGGTCATCATCCCGCTGACGTCAGCAAACCCGAACAGATCGCCGAGATGATCGAGTACGCCAAACGCGAGTTTGGCGGGGTCGACATTCTGGTCAATAACGCGGGTATCCAGCACGTCGACGCGGTTGAGGATTTCCCCGTCGAGCGCTGGGACTCGATCATCGCGATCAACCTGTCTTCGGTATTCCACAGCACCCGCCTGTGCCTGCCGGGTATGCGCAGTAAAAACTGGGGACGGATCATTAACATCGCTTCGGTACACGGTCTGGTGGGTTCAACCGGCAAAGCGGCCTACGTGGCGGCCAAGCACGGTGTGATTGGCCTGACCAAAGTCGTCGGCCTGGAAACCGCCACGACCAATGTCACCTGCAACGCGATATGCCCCGGTTGGGTGCTCACCCCATTAGTGCAGCAGCAAATTGATGACCGGGCAGCGACCAGTGGTGATGCGGATCAGGCCAAACATGATTTGCTGGCCGAGAAACAGCCATCGCTGGAGTTCGTGACACCCTCACAGCTCGGCGAGCTGGTGTTGTTCCTGTCCAGTGAAGCTGGCAGCCAGGTACGCGGTGCGGCGTGGAATGTGGATGGGGGGTGGCTGGCGCAGTGAGGTAATCAGACCACTTGAAATTTGAAATGCAGTCCTGTGGGAGCGGTGCTTGCCCGCGATAAAATCAACTTGGTTCCCCTGCAAAATCGCGGCGTCTGCATCGCGGGCAAGCCCGGCTCCCACAGGAGAAAGCGCTCGCCTGTCAAAGCAACGCTAGCCCGCGACGGCTTACTTCAGAGAAGCTATCACGCTCCTAGCACATAGCCCTACGGGAGCTGGGCTTGCCCGGTGTAAAATCAACTCTGCCCGCCACCCTCATCGTGCTCATCCACCAATCCCCAGTCCGACACGTTCACGCTGGAGGTACCGACAGGAGCGCTTGGCGCAGCAGTAGGGTTGGCCGTCACGCCTTCACCATGCAGCTTGAGGCGCAGGCGCACGTTGTTCTGGGAGTCGGCGTATTTGAGCGCTTCTTCTTCGCTGATCACACCGGCGGCGGCCAAATCGAACAGCGCGCCGTCGAAGGTCTGCATGCCCAGGTTGCCGGACTTTTCCATGATGCCTTTGAGTTCAGTCAACTCGTTGCGCTGGATAAGGTCGCGTATGGTCGGCGTGCCCATCATGACTTCCACTGCCGCCCTGCGCTTACCGTCAACGGTCTTGACCAGTCGCTGGGAAACAAACGCTTTAAGATTATTACCCAGATCCTGCAGCAACTGCTGACGCCGCTCCTCCGGGAAAAAGTTGATGATCCGGTCCAGCGCCTGATTGGCGTTGTTGGCGTGCAGGGTCGAAAGGCACAAGTGCCCGGTGTCGGCGAAAGCCAAAGCGTGCTCCATGGTTTCCCGATCACGGATTTCGCCGATCAGAATGACATCCGGTGCCTGACGCAGGGTGTTTTTCAGCGCCGCGCGAAAGCTACGGGTATCAACCCCGACTTCACGCTGGTTGATGATCGACTTCTTGTGCCGGTGAATGAATTCCACAGGGTCTTCAATGGTGATGATGTGCCCACTGGCATTGCGGTTACGGTGATCGATCAGCGCCGCCAGCGAAGTGGACTTACCTGAACCGGTCGCGCCCACAAACAGCACCAGGCCATGCTTTTCCATGATCACGTCGAGCAGCACCGGCGGCAGGTGCAGGTCCTCGAAGCGCGGGATATCCAGCTTGATGTTGCGCGCCACGATAGAAACCTCGTTGCGCTGCATGAAGATGTTGATCCGGAAACGACCGATCCCGGCCATGGACACCGCAAGGTTCATTTCCAGTTCGCGATGGAATTCCAGTTTCTGCTCTGCATCCATCAGCCCGTCGGCGACCAGCGCGACCTGGCCCGGCTTCAGGGACTCTGTACCCAATGGTTTGAGCACGCCATTGAACTTGGCGCAGGGCGGCGCTCCCGTAGAAAGATAAAGGTCCGATCCATCCTGGCTGGCCAGAATCTTCAACAACGCCGGGAAATCCATAAGCAACACCGCACAAATGATTTAACTGAAAGATGCCGCATCTCATGCGACGTTCAACCCGGATGACGGTTCTCAGGAAGAATGCGCATAGCTTGGCGGCAGAAGACATCGTGAAGCAATGATAGATGAAGCCGGTTGTGTTGCTGGAGCCCTCGACACCACGCCCATGACAAGCGCGCCCTGATCTAGAACTGCAAAAGCACCGCAGTATTGTACGCGTCTATCAACCGGTCAAAGTGCTTGCCGGCCAGCGCAAAGTCATCACTCAAGCGTTGAGGGTCAGCGTGGTTGAGCCAGTGATCGTTCAGTGTGTGCAAGGCTTGCAAGTATTCGGTGGCGGGCGTCTGAACCCTGAACCAATTGCGTCGCGCTTCATCGTCAGCATCACCTATGCCGGGGCGTGGGTCAGTCGTATCCCAGACCCAACTGGTTTTCAGCCGCTCGATGGCTGCGGCGAGTTGCGCCTGGGTCAGGGTTTGCGCGGCAGCAGCAACGGTCAGCGCATGCATTTCTTCGCGGGTCTGCTGAATAAGGCCCGGTAAAAACGCCATTTGCGAATGATCACGCTGCCTGAGCAAGTTCAACTGAGCTTCACGAATCCGGCGATCCGCAGCATCGACTTGCGTGCGTAGCTCGCTGGATACCCGCAAAAACGCCTCGGCCATTGGCACAAACTCGACGTCACGTGCGGCCCTGTCGGCGGCGCTGTCCGGACGAGCGCCCAATACCGGATAAAAATCAAATCGCCGAGTGAATTCGTCGACCCTGAGCAAAGCGGTTACGTAGCGCGCATAAACCGCTCCCAGATCGGGAAATTTCTCTACCAGTCGACGCTTTTGATCCGCCGCCAACACACACTGATCGGGGCGTCCCGCCCCCCTTGCCGAGGAACCGGGCTGAGTCCTCTGCGCAGCCTGAAAAAGCTCAGGATAGCGATCAGCGAGTGCCTTGCCGGGACTTTCAACCTCGGGGTCCCGTGCTCGATAGTCTTCGTAAGCACGGCGCCAGCTGACATCAACGAAGTTAAGACAAGAGATCAACGGCCGCAACGCGCTGGCCTGACTTTGCTCAACCGAACCGGCGAGCCCTAGCCAGCCATTGACCATAGAGCGCAAGGTGACGTCGCGAGGTTTCAGGGCGCTGAACACAATGACGCCGGCGACACAGATACCAATCAGCGTATTGCGGTTCATAGCGTTTCTTGCCCATTGATTTTTTTGCCGTACCACTGAGCTTCGGTCGCCGGGAACCGGCACCCGGGCGCGGTATCTTTCAAACCTGTACACGCTCGCATGACAAAGGGTTGCAAGCCCTGATCCCGGCCGACTCGCTGATTATCGATATAGGTCAAGGCGCCCAGTGTTATCAGCAACGCAGAGACGATGATGACTTTCATCAACAGCGATGAAACATCGACCGGACGGCGCATCGCGCCAACCCACGACTTGATCAACCCTTTGCCTGGCAGACGTGGCAAAAGCTCGAGGGCCACTAATCCTGCCGCATATCCAGCGAAGGCATACACACCTAAGGCAGCCCAGACCACCAGCCCCGTCGCCCAGCAAGGCAGCAACACCCGAATGAGCGATGGTGCGGGCCGACGCAAACTCAAGCGAGGAGAAATGTTACGGGTCAGCCAATCGTCCTGCTCCAGGCTGCGGTCAGCAACGATACGACACAGCCACAGCATGAGCAGCGTCGGGATTGCCATCACCAACATCCAGACGAATGCAGATCCCACGCTTTCAGAGAGGGAAATCGTCCGCACCTGCTGATCATGGATGACCCACCCTGCCCCCATTCCCAGCAACGGTAAATACATGGGCAAGGGCTTACTGACGCCCTCCCAATTGCGCCAGAAATAAGGCTCACCGTCAGGCATCTCAGAACGCAGCTGCGGATGCAGATTGAGGATTTTTTCAGTTAACAGCCGGCAGGCGTTCCAGTCATCTTCACTGAAGCGGTGGGCCATGACCTGGCGCTGTTCCAGCGTCAGGTTGCCAAACATCATCTGCGCAGCGCGGCATTGCGGTGTCGGTTGATCGAGACCTGCAAGGCGGCGTTGCTCAACGGCGAAAGTATGACCGTGGCTGCGAGCCTGCAGGCGGGACCACTCCGGTTCAGGGCAGCGGCCATAAGCGCCGGGCACCTTCCAGCCTTGCTGGACACAGACAGTCTCGAACAACTCCTGGGACCAGAACTCACTCTCGGCCAGCAACTGCGCGACGATTGCGTTGAGCCAGCCATGGCGCTCGATCGGTCCAAGCCATTCACTTTTGCCAAGCTTGATAAATGCCTGGCTGAAGGCACCCACATCACGCGACTCGAGCAGTCGTCGTAGTTTTTCCTCATGATGCTGGTACATCCGCGACAACAACTGCTGGAGTTGCGGCTGAGGTAGGACCACGCCTTCATCCCGAAGCCATGGGCTTAACCAGTGAAAATTCTGCACACCCCACTCAGCCAAAGCCATGGCCCGCGGGGAGTCCGACAGGGACAGGTGCAGCAACTGCTGCTCGAACTCGACTGCGCAATAGCTGTTTCTGGCGGTCTCAAAACGACCGGCCAGCCCGATGGGCTCTGCGCCATCGAGCAACTGCATCGCCAGTTTCTCAGCGACGCTTGGTCCTGTCGGCGCAACCGCAGGCTCTTCAGGCAACTGCGCTGGTTCGTTGAACGCAACGGGGGCTTCGTCACGACTCCAGCTGATTGCCTGCTCGTAAGCCTCGCGCAAGCGCTGGAAACCCACCGGGTCTTCATCGGGCCGGTGCTGCTTGAGCAATACCGCGTACTGGCGCTTGATGGTGCGGGAGTCGGAATCGGCTGACAGCCCCAGAATATCCCAACAACTCATTGCCAGAGGCCCTGCTCAATACCGTCAAGATGCTGGGTCATTTCCACGCGGGTTTCACGAATCTGACGCTCGTCCTGCCCCTCCAGTACATACTGAAAATGGCTGGCCATCTGGTCCAGTTTGATTCGCAACTCGCCCAGACTTTCCTGATACAAACGCTCCAGACGAGCAATCAGCAAGCTGTTCACCTGCTGCTCGCGGGGGTGTATTTTCAGGTCAGCCAAGGCAGCCAGCCGCGCCTTGATTTCCTGTGGCTCGAGCACACCAGGGTTGTTTTCGATGACCAGATGGCGCTTTTCTCCGGTCATAGGAATCTGCACTTCGGCTTCCAGCAAGCCGTTGTTGTCATAGGTGAAACGTACGTCCAGCTCGATTTGCCCTGGAGGGGCTGGCGGAACAGCGATGTCCATTTCGCCCAGAAATACATTCTCCCTGACCCAGCGACTCTCGCCCTGATAGATCTTGACCAGCACCTGTGTCTGTTGATCATGCAGAGTGGATACCGTCTTGACCTTACTGACCGGTACTACGTTATTGCGCTCGATGATTGGCAGAAAATGCCCGCTCTGGATGCCGCCTCCAACACTCATGGACGTTTCGATGCCAAGGGTATAAGGACAAACGTCCGTCAACACCACCTCCTCAAGGGCTGCGTCCCTTGATTTCAATGCAGCCTGAACAGCGGCGCCCAGTGCAATCGATTGATCAGGGTCCAGTTGTATGGAGGGGAAGCGACCGAACAAACCAGCGACCATCCGACGAATCATCGGCATACGCGTTGTGCCACCCACCAGCAGCACTTCATCGAGTTCCGATGGGCGAATGCGTGCGTCACGCAATGCGGTTTCTATCGGCGTACGCAAACGCGTGAGCAGCGGCGCAAACAGGTCCGCCAATTGAGTCTGCGTATAGACCTGCGAGACCTCTGAATCACCATGACGCATGGTGAACGTTGCGCTGTCCTGATTACCCAGAACACGTCTTACGCGCTCGGCTTCACGACGTAAACGGTGCGCAAGGTCCGGTGAACTCAACTCCGCCAGGACCTGTGGATTGGCCTGACTGGAGAGAAAGGACTGAACCAGCAACGTATCGAAGTCCTCACCACCGAGGAAATTGTCGCCAGCGCTTGCACGGACTTCCATGACACCGTCAAACAGCTCAAGGATCGACACGTCGAACGTACCGCCGCCCAGGTCGAATACCAGAAACGAACTTGAGCTCTCACGTTGATGCAGACCATAGGCAAGCGCCGCAGCAGTGGGCTCGTTGATCAACCGCTCGACTTTAAGGCCGGCCAGCTCTCCGGCAATTTTCGTGGCTTTGCGCTGCGCGTCATTGAAATAGGCCGGGACACTGATAACCGCTTCTGTGACGGTCACGCCAAACTGACGCTCGACATCTTCCTTGAGGCTGCGCAAGACCAGCGACGACAACTCTTCAGGACGAAAAAGCTTGCTGCCCAGACGCACCTCATGGGCGCTTCCCATGTGCCGCTTGAACAACGAAACAGTTAGTTTGGGATGGGTTTGCAAGCGCTCCCGGGCAGCCTGTCCGACCAGTACCCGTCCCTCGTCATCAAGGCCAACGACACTGGGCGTCAGGAGTTGCTCGAGAGCATTGGGAACCAATTGCGGCGTACCTTCATGCCAGACTGCTACCAAGCTGTTGGTGGTGCCAAGGTCGATTCCAACGATCATCGTGCGCGCAACTCCATGCAAGTAAGAAATCCGCCGCAAGGATACCGGACAGAGCGGCAGAGATGGCAGCCCCGACTCTAATTTTGGCGGTATGTACCGGTGCGGCCCTTCCTATGCCAGGCCAACGACGCGCAAGCTGCTCATTGCTGTGTGATAATGGCCGCCGTTTTTTCCTCAGGCCTCTGCCCCATGAAAGCCCAAGCCCGCCACATTCTGGTGAAAACCGCCGAAGAGGCCGAACAGCTCAAACAGCGCATTGCCAAGGGCGAAGCGTTCGACGTGCTCGCCAAGAAACATTCGACCTGCCCGTCCGGCAAGCGCGGCGGCGATCTGGGTGAAGTCCGCCCCGGGCAAATGGTCGGCGCGATTGACCAGGTGATCTTCAAAAAGCCGCTGCGCACAGTGCACGGGCCGATCAAGAGCAAGTTTGGTTATCACCTGGTTCAAGTGTTTTATCGGGATTAAGCCCTCTTCAAATACCCTTAAGCATCAGAACTGAAATGTTTTCCTGTGGGAGCCGAGCTTGCTCGCGATAAGGGCGCCGCATTTATCAAACAGATTCGCGTCCAGCCTTATCGCGAGCAAGCTCGGCTCCCACGGATTGCGCAAGACGCCGCAGCCGCATCACCTACAACCCCGGCATAACACTCCTGGGAATCAACGCCCCTGGATGCTGAATCACCACGCTCGCAAGACGATGCCCGGCTTCGGCGGCCTGCACCGGGCTGCCTCCGCGCAAACGCATTGATAGATAAGCCGCGCTGAACGAATCCCCCGCCGCCGTGCTGTCGATGACCCGCTCCACTTGATGAGCAGGAATCTCGAAGCGTTCACCACCCGACTCCACCAGACAACTCTGCGAGCCACGCTTGACCACGACTTCGCTGATGCCCAGCTCGCGGTAGGCGCTCAGCAGTTGCTCACTCTCGGCGTAACCGAACAATGCCTGCTCGTCGTCCTCGGTAAGCAACGCCACATCAACATGAGCCAGACACGCACGATACGCTTCACGCGCCTGTTCGACTGACGCCCACAGACGCGGCCGATAGTTGTTGTCGAACGCGACCCGCACGCCTGCCGCACGAGCCTGAGCCAGAGCGGAAAACAAACGCCGCCGCCCCTGTTCGCCCAACACCGCCAGGGTGATCCCGCTCAGGTAAAGCAGGTCGTAATCCGGCAATGAGCCCAGAATCAGGTCAGCGTCCGGAGTATTGAAGCAGTCGCGCACAGCAGCTTCGTTGCGCCAGTACAGGAAGCGACGCTCGCCACTGGTATCAGTCTGAATGCAATACAGCCCCGGCAAACGCCCCGACAGCCGCTGCACCTTGCTCAGGCCAATCCCCTCCTGCGCCCATCCTTGGCACATGGCATCGCTGAAGCTGTCATCACCCAGCGCAGTGACATAATCCACCTGAGCGCTGCTGCCCAACTGGCGGGCCATGTAGACCGCCGTATTGAGCGTGTCACCACCGAAACTCTGTTGCAGAGTGCCGCTGGCATGTTGCTGCAGTTCAATCATGCATTCGCCGATCAGGGCGATTCGTGGGCGACTATGGCTGATCAGCTCACTCATCGAGTGCGACTCCCGAGACTAGAAATACGTGTCGAAACTTTCAATGACTTGCAGGTTTTCATCCACCAGGCAGCCACTGCGCCACTTGTCGAACGTCAGGCACGGGTGGGAAGCACCGAACGCAATGATGTCTCCGACTTTCAGCTCACAACCGGGAGCTACAGTCATGAACGCGTGCTGATCCATCACGGCCGTCACCTTGCAGGCGCTGACATCCACACCTTGCGTCGGCACAACACCGGGCTTGTAGCTCAGCAATGGATTTGGCAAGCCTGCGTCATAGGCAACATCGCGCTTACCCATGGCAATCACGGCGAAGCCGGGTTCAGGCATTGATTGCACATGAGCCCAGACTTCCATTGCCGGACGCAGGCCTTCGTGCAGATCACTGCGGCGATCCAGCACGCAGCATTGCGCATCTTTATAGATACCGTGGTCATGCACGACATAGCTGCCAGGGCGCAACACACCGAGGAATCGCTCGCGCACCTGGCGCTCGTCAAACGCTTCGGCGATCAGGTCATACCAGGCCGAACCTGAGGCAGTGACGATGGGCCGTTCCAGCGCAAACGCACCGCGATCCTGCAGGTCCACCGCCAGACGCACCAGCGAGGCAGCGAAAGCGCGAATACCGCTTTCCGCCTGATCACCGTGAATCACCCCTTCGTAACCTTCGATACCGGTCAGCGCCAGAGCTGGCTGGGCCGCGATCGCCTCGGCCAGTTCCAGCACTTGCTGCTCGGTCCGGCAACCGCAGCGACCGCCGACCACCCCGTATTCGATCATCACGTTCAAACGCAGGCCACGGGCCGCGAAGAACTCGCCCAACGCCGCCACGTTATCCGGATGGTCGACCATGCAATGGAAATCGAACATCGAGTCAGCAAGCATCTCGGCGATCAACGCCATGTTCGCAGCGCCTACCAACTGGTTGGCCATCAACACCCGACGCACCCCGTGTGCGTAGGCAGCGCGAGTCTGCACCGCAGTTGCCAGGGTCAAGCCCCAGGCACCTTCTTCCAGCTGCCGACGGAACAGCGCCGGAACCATGCTGGTTTTGCCGTGAGGCGCCAACTCTGCACCGCTGTTAGTGACGAACGCCTGCATCCAACGGATGTTATGGTCCAGCGCCTGACGATGGATCACCAGCGCAGGCAGGCTTACGTCACGCACGAGATGATCGCCTGGAGCGGCGGCGCCCTTTTCTACAACTGCAATAGTCATGATGGTCTCCCGGATATTATTCGTTGATGCGACGCGCCAGCCCGTTGGCACTGTCAATCAGCACCCTGCGGTAATCGGCGTAGTGGGTTTGGGCGTCAGCCCGTGGCGCAACGATGCACAGCGTTGCAATGCACACGCCATGTTCGTCTTTGACTGGCGCCGCGAAGCAATGGGTGAAAGTGTCAGCAACGCTATCAAAGGAAAAGAAGCCTTCCTCACCCGCCTTGCGGATCTCGGCCAAAAAGGTCTCAAGCGGCAGGCGCTGGCCATCTGGCAGGACAAAATCCTCGGCATCAATCAGGTCGACGATTTCCTGATCGCTTAGATGGCAAAGCAGCAGGCGCCCGGATGCGGTCCATGGAATCGGCGCGTTCTCGCCGATATTGGAGGAAATCCGAAAGTGCCGTTCGCCCTCCTTCATCAGCGCGACGGTGTACTTGCGGCCATTGAGCAAACACATCTGCGCGGTTTCGCGAGTCTGGCTGACGATCTCGCGCAGGCAGACCTCTGCCTCACGGGTGAAGTCGAAATGGCGCAAGTGTGCCTGACCCAGAAAATACAGCTGACGGCCAAGGTAAACGTGGCCGTCTTTGCCCACAGGCTCAAGAATGCGCCGCTCCAGCAGCGAGCCAACCAGTTCATAGACCGTCGATTTGGGACTGCCGATGCCACTGGCAATCTCATTGGGCCGCATGGGCGTGCCCTGCTCCTTGAGGAAATCAAGGATATCGAACGCTCGATCAAGCCCACGGGCACGGCGTTTGATGGTGTCTTCGGTCATGTGCACATCCTTCGATATCTACTGTAGGAGCTCACGAGCACCGCGAGGCAGCGATGGCGGTCGTCTGATACACCGCTATCGCGGCCTCGCAGTGCTCGTGCGCTCCTACAGGTCAACTGCTTGCCGTGAAACAACGCGTCCCGGTCAGACTTTTTTCTTGTACGCCACGCAATCGATCTCGACCTTGCAGTCAACCATCATGCTGGCCTGCACGCAGGCACGAGCCGGAGCGTGTTCGGGCTTGAAGTATTCGCCAAACACTTTATTGAAACTCCAGAAATCCCGTGGATCTTCCAGCCAGACGCCAACCCGGACCACGTCCTCCAGGCCATAACCAGCTTCAGTAAGGATCGCGACCAGGTTTTGCAGGGTCTTGTGAGTTTGCTCAACGATGCCGCCCACAATAATCTCGCCGTTTTCTGCGGGCACCTGACCCGACACATGGAGCCAACCGTCGGCTTCAACAGCGCGAGCGAAAGGACGCGGCTGACCGCCACCGGCAACGCTACCTGCGCCATAACGAGTGATGCTCATAAAGTGCTCCTGTAAAAGATACAACCTGAATTAAACCCAACCCTGCAGGAGCTCACCGAGGTTACGAGGCCAGCGATTGCGGTGTGTCAGACAAATTGCTATCGCTGGCCTCGTAACCTCGGTGAGCTCCTGCAGGGACCGCATCAGCTGGATGTAAGCACCCGCAATTCCACTATAGCGGAACATGATCTGAAATAGCGGAATATTCAGCCCGAGTGTGCCACAGCACTGGATGGAAAAAAACCAACGAGTATCATCAGTGATGGTCTGTCCTATGACATGACCGGAAATACACTTTGGAGATCCAATGGCTACAGCAGAGCATCCGCATCAATTGGCACTGGAGACTTTCCTGGCCCAGCGCCCCGAACTGCAGCAGGAACTGGATAAACTCAACCCGCTAGCCGCTCAAGCTGCCGGACTGAGCAAGGAGCAATATCGCGAAGAGCGTTTGCATGAAGCCTTTGAGGCACAGGCAGAGCTTCAAGGGTTGTTTGCCTGGGAGCTGACACTGCAACTGACCGCTGCGAGCCCTGAGGAATATGAAAGTCAGCGGCGTGAAGTGCACAAGGAAGTGGCGCAGATGGCGGGTATGGACTGGGTGGAATATTGCGAGCTGAACAAACTGGTGCCATGACCTGGCGAAGTGCGGCATGACCGTTCGTCGCCACCCATGGCACTCTTGCAAGGGGTTGGCTGACCAATATCAGGTATCGCTCATAAATTGGAGACGTACCATGATGAAGTCAAAGACGACTAACTTTTTGCTTGCAGGCCTGCTTTCACTTTCGTTTGGTTCCGCGTTCGCAGCTTCATCCAGCACGGGTCCGGTAAAGCCTGAAACTGGCGGCGTTCAAAGCGGCTCGGCAGTGCCACCAGGCACTCATCCAGCCCCACCATCGGGCAGCACCAAAGCTGACGCTACTGGCCGCGCCTCTGATTCAGGTGCAGGCAAGTCTGTTGACGGCGGCACCACAGGCAGCTCCGTTGGCAAGGCTGGCGGCCCTGGCAAGAACGGTCCTAACGGTACCGGTGGCGGCGCTGCAGGTTCCGACGACAATTGATCGTCAGCGAACATTAAAAAGCCCGGCTCTAGAGCCGGGCTTTTTAATACGTGTTAATGCGTGTCAAATCGATACTTAAAGGCAGGTCGCCAGCGCGGCGCCGCGACGCTCAGTCGCAGGATTGGAGGAAGGCGCGTAATACTGGATAGAACTCGCCCCACCTTGGGGCTGCACATCAACGAAGAATTCTGCACCCGTGTTGTAAATGGTGAAACCCTTCTCGCTGGACTGCATGAACGCGTCGGCTTCGGCCCCCATTAAAGCTTCGTCCTGCCAGGAATACTCGATGCACTGCGCAACCACCGCTGCAGTCTTCTGACTCGAATAGGTTTTGTACGGGCCATCATTTCTCGCCTGGTTGGACGGCGAGGTGCAACCCGCCAGAGCAGCCAGGGCGATTGCCGAGATCAGAAGCTTCATGACATTCCTTGAGAGCGAAAAGAGCCGAGTCTACACCGACGGGGAAGGCGCATGAACGAGACATGCGCCCTGCCCTGAGTTTTCACGCTTCGGTGAGTTGCTCTTCGTATTCCTTGACGTACTTGCCGGCCAGAGTCTGCTTCTGCTTCTCATCCAGCAACTTGCCCGCCATCTGAAAAAACTTCTGCTCTTCTTCCTTCAAGTGGTGGTGGACCTTCTCGGACAGCTTTTTGGCCGTGGCCAGCCACGCCGGGCTGGACATCTCGGTCTCGTCCAGCGTTTCCATCATCTCGTCCATCTCATGATGTTCCGAGATCGCGTGACGGCTCAGGTCGATACCGTTGTCGTGTTCCATCAGCGGAATATAAAAGAAGCGCTCTTCGGCGGTTTCGTGAGCCTGCAATTCGGCTTTCAACTGTTTGTAGGCCTCGACACGCTCGGCATTGTCACCACTGGTCTTGACCAAAATGTCGGCATAACCGCGCTGACGGTCATGACTTTCTCGCAAAGCTTCAAAAATATTCACGGGCTGTACTCCTGGACAGCTTCCGAATGTGGAAGCGATGGTTACTAGACATCTGCGTGAAAGCAGCAGTTCAGTCCGTGAGCGGAGCAAACTGGATCCTTGCTGATTGCCATACAACTGCCACTCACTCTATGCGACAATGCGCGCCAAATTCGGCATGAATCCCGCATTCATTTCCAGTCATCCGACTCTTTATGTCGCAGATGCTGGCTAGATATGGCCCAAAGAATGGCCTCGGCCCGTGATAAAAATCGCCAGGGCAAAGACGGAAACGGGCATCAAATCGGTACCGGCTGCATCCAGCCAAATCCAAGTTATTGAAAGGTAAGGTAATTGATCTCCACAGCGAATATCACCATGCAGTTCGGCGCCAAGCCCTTGTTCGAGAACGTCTCGGTCAAGTTTGGTGCCGGTAACCGTTACGGCCTGATCGGCGCCAACGGCTGCGGTAAATCCACCTTCATGAAGATCCTGGGCGGCGATCTGGAGCCTTCTGGTGGGCAAGTGATGCTGGAGCCGAATGTGCGTCTGGGTAAACTGCGCCAGGACCAGTTCGCCTACGAAGAATTTACCGTGATCGATACAGTGATCATGGGTCACGAAGAGCTGTGGAAGGTCAAGGCAGAGCGTGACCGCATCTACTCGATGCCGGAAATGACCGAAGAAGACGGCATGGCCGTGGCCGAACTGGAAACCGAATTCGCGGAAATGGACGGCTACACCGCTGAATCGCGTGCCGGTGAGTTGCTGTTGGGCCTGGGTATCGGCATCGAACAGCACAACGGCCCGATGAGTGAAGTGTCGCCAGGCTGGAAGCTGCGCGTACTTCTGGCTCAGGCACTGTTCTCCGATCCTGAAGTGCTGTTGCTCGACGAACCGACCAACCACCTGGACATCAACACCATCCGCTGGCTTGAAAACATCCTGACCCAGCGCAACAGCCTGATGATCATCATCTCTCACGACCGTCACTTCCTGAACAGCGTGTGCACCCACATGGCTGACCTGGATTACGGCGAGTTGCGTCTGTTCCCGGGCAACTACGACGAGTACATGACCGTGGCGACCCAGTCCCGCGAGCAATTGCTGTCGGACAACGCCAAGAAGAAAGCACAGATTTCAGAGCTGCAATCCTTCGTCAGCCGCTTCTCTGCGAACGCCTCGAAAGCCAAACAGGCCACTTCCCGTGCCAAGGCGATCGACAAGATCCAGCTGGCCGAAGTCAAGCCATCGAGCCGTGTCAGCCCGTTCATCCGTTTCGAGCAGACCAAAAAGCTGCACCGTCAGGCGGTCATCGTCGAGCGCATGGCCAAAGGCTTCGACGGCAAGACACTGTTCAAGGATTTCAGCTTCCAGGTTGAAGCTGGCGAGCGCGTCGCGATCATCGGCCCTAACGGTATCGGCAAGACTACCCTGCTGCGCACGCTGGTCAACGAACTGACTCCGGACGCCGGTAGTGTCAAGTGGACCGACGCCGCGGAGCTGGGTTACTACGCTCAGGATCACGCTCACGACTTCGAAAACGACGTGACGCTGTTCGACTGGATGGGCCAGTGGACTCAGGGCGAGCAAATGATTCGCGGTACTTTGGGCCGGATGCTGTTCTCTAACGACGAGATCCAGAAATCGGTCAAAGTGATCTCCGGTGGTGAGCAAGGTCGCATGCTGTTCGGCAAGCTGATCCTGCAAAAGCCAAACGTGCTGATCATGGACGAACCGACCAACCACCTGGACATGGAGTCCATCGAAGCGCTGAACCTGGCGTTGGAAAACTACCCGGGCACGTTGATCTTCGTCAGCCACGACCGTGAGTTCGTATCCTCGCTGGCCACCCGTATTATCGAGCTGAGCCCGAACGGCGTGACCGACTTCAGCGGCACCTATGATGACTACCTGCGTAGCCAGGGTGTGGTGTTCTGATACGCCTGATCGATCTTTGAGCTCGCAAGACCGGTAGGAGCGAACTTGTTGGCGAGGCGGAGTGTAAGGCAGTAATGCCGTTACTGAATGCCCCCCTCGCGAACAAGTTCGCTCCTACCAAGGCCGCACTCCTGCTCAGAAATAGTCTACACAGTCTAAAACGCAAAAAGCCCGGTCATCTGACCGGGCTTTTTCATTTCCAGCTACGCGTTACTTGAGCTGCAGCACCTCGATCCACAATGCGCCCTTGCCGGACTCAGCGTCACTGACGCGCTTGAGCGCACCTTTATCGCCCACGCTATAAACACCCACTTTGTCGGCTTTTTCACCTGTTACCAGCAACCACTTGCCATTAGGTGAGAAGGCAATGTTGCGCGGCTGTTTCTCTTCCACCGGGTAGTTATCGAGAAAGGTCAGCGCGCCGGTTGCGCCATTCACAGCAAATGCCGATACGGAACTGGTGGTACGTTCAGTCATGAACAGCAGTTTGCCGTCTGGCGACAAGCGCAGGTCAGCCGCCCAGATACGGGGCGTCGGGTCGTCCTTGAGGTCGTTATTGCTCGCATCCCGCACTTCACCATGGGCCAGCTTCAAGCGCTCAGGGATACCGCTGACTTGTGCGACTTGAGTCAATGCCCCGGTCTCGTCGTGAATCGAGAACGCAGTGACGGTGCCGCTCATTTCGCCATCGACGAACAGGAACTTGCCGTCATTGGAGAACGCCAGATGCCGAGGTCCGGTTTTCGCCGGTACGCTGACAAAACCGCTGCCGATTGGCGTCAGTGCCCCCGTTTTTTCGTCCAGACGGTATTGCAGCACGTGGTCGGCGCCGAGGTTACCCGCGTAAGCAAAGCGGTTGCTCGGATCGGTGCGGACCGAGTGTGCGTGCGGGCCTGTTTTGTAGGTCTGGATTTTTTCCTCGGGCTTCTTCGCAGCGTCGATGGCCTGAACCGTAATGGCGTCAGCGCCATAAGAAGCGCCCATCAAAAAGCGGCCACTGCGATCCGTGGACAGGTAAGCCAGGCTCTCGGCCAACGGGCCTCGGGACAGCTCAGTCAAGTGCCCACTTTTGGGATCGATGCTGAAGCCCAGCACCTGGAAAGGTTTGACCCGCAAAGCGGCATACAGGACTTTACCGTCCGGACTGATAGCCATCGGGTTGACCATATCCCCCGCTTTTGTCTGCTCTACCAGGCTCAGCTTGCCGTTCGTTTCATCAAGGCTGTACTGGGAAATCAGTCCGTCAACAGGGCTGGAAATATAAGCGAAAGTGGAGGCATTGGCGTTCATGCTTAACCCGCAGACAACGGCCGCAGCCATGAGAAGAGGTTTGCTCACAGGAGATCCTTTGTTTTTATGATTGTGGTCAGTCATCCTATGACCACTTCTTAATTCCGGCAAATACTGTTTTACAAATTGTTGCATGCTTACATCGTTAGCATGCTTTCATTTGTCAGCCAGCAAGGCCATGATGTGGCCACTCCCAACCGCCTGCCAGCGAAAGAGCCCAATGTCTGTTGCTACCCCGCCCCCGCCTGCTGCACAGCCCAGCTCCATCACGGTCACCCTGCAGATCGTGTCAGTGGTGTTCTACACCTTCGTTGCCTTCCTCTGCATCGGCCTGCCAATTGCAGTGCTGCCAGGGTACGTCCATGACCAGTTAGGTTTCAGTGCAGTCATCGCAGGTCTGACCATCGGCTCGCAATACCTGGCGACCCTGCTCAGTCGGCCGATTGCAGGGAAGATCTGTGACACCATCGGCACCCGGCTGGCGGTGGTTTATGGCATGTCCGGTATCGCAATCAGCGGCGTATTGACCTTCGCCGCCGCCATGCTCGAGCGCCTGCCCGAGGTCAGCCTGACCATTCTGATTGTCTCGCGACTGTTCCTGGGCGTATCCCAAGGACTGATCGGCGTGGGCAGCATCAGTTGGTGCATCGGCAAGGTTGGCCCGGAGCATACGGCCCGCGCGATTTCATGGAACGGTATTGCCTCCTATGGCGCCATCGCTATCGGCGCGCCATTGGGCTACCTCATGAGTCATGAATTTGGTTTCTTCACCCTCGGTATCGCATTGACGGTGATGGCTTCCCTGTCACTGCTGGTCATCCGTAAACAAACGGCGCCACCGGTGATCAAGGGCGAACGTCTGCCGTTCTGGTCAGTGTTTGGCCGGATAGCGCCCTTTGGTCTGAGCCTCACACTGGCGTCAATCGGCTACGGGACGATGACCACGTTCATTACCCTGTTCTACGTCAGCCGTGGGTGGGAAGGTGCGGCCTGGTGCCTGAGCGTCTTCGGTGTATGTTTTATTGCCGCGCGCCTGCTGTTCATTGGCGCGATCAATCGTCTTGGCGGCTTTACCTCGGCGATTCTGTGCATGGCGGTAGAAACGCTGGGTCTGGTCCTGTTGTGGGTGGCTCCCAATACCACCGTTGCGTTGACCGGCGCCGGGCTAACCGGCCTGGGGCTGTCGCTGGTATATCCAGCGCTGGGTGTCGAAGCGATCAAGCAGGTGCCGTCCAGCAGCCGCAGTGCAGGCCTGAGTGCCTACGCGGTTTTCTTCGATCTGGCGCTGGCCATCGCCGGACCGATCATGGGCGCGATTGCCCTGGGGTTAGGCTATTCGTGGATTTTCTTCTTTGCTTCGCTGCTGTCAATTGGCGGCCTGGGCCTGACGGTACTGCTGTCTCGCCGTGCGAAGGCTCAGGTTAGCGGGGCATAAAAAAGATGAACTGGCGCACCATGCGCCAGTCCGATCTACATACCCGTTCATAGGAGCATCCGCGTGCCACCCGATCCAGCTGGCGTAACTGCCGACGTAGTGGACATGACCGATATCCCCGATATCCATCGCTTGCGCGTGCTGACGGTGAATACCCACAAAGGCTTCACTGCGCTCAATCGACGTTTCATCCTCCCCGAGCTACGCGAGGCCGTGCGCAGCACGAGCGCTGACCTGGTGTTTCTTCAGGAAGTGCTGGGCAGTCATGAACGTCACGCCTCGCGACACGCTGACTGGCCAGAGACTTCGCACTATGAATTCCTCGCCGACAGCATGTGGAGCGACTTCGCCTATGGCCGTAACGCGGTGTATCCCGATGGCCACCACGGCAACGCAATTCTCTCCAAATACCCGATCCTGCAGCACCGCAATCTGGATATTTCCATCACCGGCCCTGAGCGTCGTGGCTTGCTGCATTGCGTGCTACAAGTGCCTGGTCACGATGAGGTTCACGCGATTTGCGTGCACCTGAGCCTGCTGGAAAGTCACCGACAGTTGCAGCTCGACCTGCTCTGCAAATTGCTGGACTCCTTGCCCAGCCACGCACCCGTGATCATCGCGGGAGATTTCAACGACTGGCAACTGCGCGGCAACAAGCGTCTGGCCCGTTGTGAATACCTGCATGAAGCGTTCGAGCGTCATCACGGTGCGCTGGCCAAATCCTATCCGGCACGCTTCCCGATGCTGCGTCTGGACCGGGTTTATCTGCGTAACGCGACCAGTCATGAGCCGCGGATTCTGGGCAACAAGCCTTGGACACACCTCTCTGACCACCTGCCTTTAGCGGTTGAAGTTCACCTTTAATAGCCGTTGCGCATAAAAATCCTCGATATCTGCCTGCGGTCGGTCAACTTCTTGACGGACCTCAGGTTGTCTCCTTAACTTCTATTGTTACTGCTTGAAATGATTGCTTATTGAAAGTGATCAGGATCCCGGGCGACCGCCTTTGGTCGCTCGGCTACAGCGCGGTTGCCGGCATTGAAGAAGCAGTGAAAGCCTCCCTGACCCCGCAGCAGGGAGCGCGGTCGTGAGAAAAATATCGTTTCGTAACGGTGCAGTTTGCTGCACCGGTATAGCCTTGGTAATGGCAACCACCCTCCTCCCCGTATCGACCCAAGCGGCTTGTGACCTCAACTCCACCATCGGCTCTGACATCCAGACTTGCGACAGCGGCAGCAGTGGCCCGCTGACCAATCCTGGCGGCGACAACACGCTTGTTTTCCCTGTTGGGGGCACGGGTTCAATTATCGGCAACGTTTCATTCGGTGCCGGTGAGGACCGTATCGAAATGAATTCCGGCAGCATCGTTGGCGACTTCAATCAGGGCGCCGGGGTCGATACCTTCCGTATCACGGCAGGGACTATCACCGGTGACGTGAATCAGAGCTTTGACCCCGATGATTTCTTCATGAGTGGCGGGACAATGCGTTCGCTGACTCAAGGCGACGGCCTGGACACTTTCCTGATGACTGGCGGCACGATCAGCAACGCATTCGAAGACGGTGATATTGCACGCATGACGGGCGGCACCATCGGCCGGGTCGATATGAAACTGGATAACAACCTGTTTGATATGTCGGGCGGCACGATCATCAATAATCTGGTCGCTGGCTTTGGCCGGGACACGGTCATCTTGTCCGGAGGGAGCATTGGCGGGGTTATCAGCGTCAGCGGTGGGGACGACAGCATTACGGTCTCCGGCGGCGAGGTCAAAGGAGGGATACGCGCCAGCTTCGGCAACGATACTTTCAACTGGCGCAACGCTGGTTTTGTCACAGGTACGGTGTTGATGGCGGACGGCAATGACCGCGCCTTCCTGACCAATCTTAGCGAATCATCACTGGGACCCAACCCGCTGCTTGATGGTGGCGCTGGCACCGACCTGCTCACGTTCGATGCGGTCAGCACATCGGTCCCGGCTCGCTACGCCAATTGGGAGACGGTGAACCTGGGCAACGGAAGCCTTTTGGACCTTGACGGCGAAATGGTGCTCGGCGATACCGCTAGCGGTACCGGCGCGATGAATGTCGACGCCAGCAGTACGCTGACATCGGAATCCGGTCGTGTCCGCCCGTTCACCGCGGGACAATCAGTAACACTGAACAATGCGGGTACGCTGGACTTGAGCCGCAATGGCAGCGCAACTGACACCCTCACGATCAACGGCAACTACGCCGCTAACAATGGACGACTGCTGCTGCAATCGATACTGGGTGAAGACTCATCGCCAAGCGACAAACTGGTGGTCTCTCAGGGCACACTGTCGGGCACGACACACATCAATGTCACTAACCTGAGCGGTCTAGGCGCTGCAACTGGGCAGAACGGTATTCAGGTCGTGGAGGCCAATAACGGCGCCACCAGTGAAAACACTGCGTTTACGCTGGGCAACTCACTATCGGTCGGCGCTTACGACTATTACCTGTTCAAAGGCGGCGCTACAGCGGGATCGGAAAACAGCTGGTTCCTGCGCTCGACCGTGCTGGCGCCTCCTCTCGTACTGGCTGTCCCTGACCCAGAAACAACGACTTTGCCCGCCAGTCCAGGCGTCCCGACACCGCCGACAACAGCCCCTTCGCAACCTGCGGCGCTTGCGCCAGTCGCAGCCATCGGCACCCCGCCGCTACCGTCAGCAATTGCCGGTGCAGCACCGATTCCCCTCTATCGCCTGGAAGTCCCCAACTATGCGGTAGTGCCTCCCGCAGCAGCGGTGCTGACGCTGATGTCGCTGGGCACTTTCCACGACCGTCAGGGTGAGCAGAGTCTGTTAACAGAATCAGGTTGGGCGCCAACTGGCTGGGCGCGGGTATTTGGCAGCAATGCCAAACAGAGCTGGTCCGGTACAGTTGATCTGAGCCTTGACGCCTCGCTCAAGGGCTATCAAGTCGGCCACGACCTGTATGCGGCGCAACACGACAACGACCTGATACAACGCGCGGGCCTGTTTGCCGGGCATAGTCGTCTCGACGGGGACGTGGAGGGCTTCGCGGGCGGGTTTCATGACCGTAAAACCGGCAAGCTGAAACTCGAAGGCGACAGCCTCGGGCTTTACTGGACACTGACCGCCCCCAAAGGCTGGTACGTCGATGCCGTCGCCATGGGCACCCGTCTGGATGGCTACAGCCGCTCTGATCGAGGCGTTCGCATCGACACCGAAGGTCACGCGCTGACCTTGTCGGTCGAAGCCGGGTATCCGATTCCTCTAGCCGCTGATTGGGTTATCGAACCGCAAGCACAGGTAATCAATCAGCACATCAAGCTCGACAGCCAGAACGACGGCATATCCGATGTGTCCTTCGACTCCCAGACCCGGAATACGGCACGGCTAGGCGCGCGCCTCAAAGGTCGGTACAGCGTCAATGGTTTGCCCATCGAGCCGTATGT
This sequence comes from Pseudomonas caspiana, assembly GCF_040224095.2. Lineage (NCBI taxonomy): Bacteria > Pseudomonadati > Pseudomonadota > Gammaproteobacteria > Pseudomonadales > Pseudomonadaceae > Pseudomonas > Pseudomonas caspiana. The sequence continues at coordinate 3,497,617 of NZ_CP167995.1, forward strand.
GCGCACCAACCTGTGGCACAACTTTGATGGCACAGACACCGTGACTTTCAATCACACCGACAAGATAAAGACCGAGCACCGCTCGACCTACGCCGACGCAGGTGCGGGCATCGTGGCCACGGTTTCGCCGGGGGTCAGCATCTATCTCAGCGCGGACTACAGCGGGAATCTGGATGATCAGGATTTGAGTGGGATGGCAGGAAATCTGGGGGTGCGGATGAGTTGGTGATGCGATCTAAAGTAAATCGCGTCCAGCCTTATCATCGGAATGCCGGGCTTGGTCTGAGCGGCATTCCGACGATGAGACTAGATGCAGTGGGCCGGCTTAACCCTCACTCGCCTTGGGCTTGAGAATCAAAACAGCCAACGGCGGCAGATTCAGTGCCAGCGACAACGGCTGCCCATGGCTCTTGACCTCATCGGCATGCACACCGCCGCCGTTACCCAGATTCGAACCTGCGTACATCTCGGCGTCGCTGTTTAGCAACTCGATCCAGTTGCCGCCAAACGGCACGCCTACGCGATATCCTTCGCGCGGTACCGGGGTCAGGTTAGCAATCACCAGCAAAGGTTCGCCCTCCTTGCTCCAGCGCATATAGGCAAACACGCTATTGGCGGCGTCGTCACCGATCAGCCACTGAAAGCCCATCGGCTCGGTATCACGCTCGTGCAGCGCTTTCTCTTCGCGATAAACCCGGTTGAGGTCGCTCACCAATTTTTTCACGCCGATATGTTCTGCGTATTGCAGCAAATACCAATCCAGTTGCTCGTCATGATTCCATTCACGCCACTGGCCGAACTCGCAGCCCATGAACAACAGCTTCTTGCCCGGATGGGTCCACATGAACGTCAGGTAAGCCCGCAAGTTGGCAAATTTCTGCCAGCGATCACCCGGCATTTTATCGATCAGCGAATGCTTGCCGTGAACCACTTCGTCGTGGGAGATCGGCAGGATGAATTTCTCCGACCAGGCATACATCAGGCCGAAACTCAGTTCGCTGTGGTGATGAGCACGATGAATCGGGTCCTGCTGCATGTAGTGCAGTGTGTCGTGCATCCAGCCCATGTTCCACTTGTAGGCAAAACCAAGCCCGCCTTGCTGCGTGGTCTGGCTGACACCTGGCCATGCCGTCGACTCTTCAGCGATGACGAGCGTGCCCGGTGCTTCCAGCGCGACCACGTCATTGAGATGGCGCAAGAAGTCGATTGCCTCAAGGTTTTCGCGACCGCCAAAGCGGTTCGGTACCCACTCCCCGGCTTTACGCGAATAGTCGCGATACAGCATCGAAGCCACAGCATCCACGCGCAGACCGTCAATGTGGTAATGCTTGAGCCAGTGCAACGCCGAGGCCAGCATAAAGCCGTGCACTTCGGTGCGGCCCAGGTTGTAAATCAGTGTGTCCCAGTCCTGATGGAAGCCTTCCTGCGGGTTGGCATATTCATACAATGCCGTACCGTCAAACTGCGCCAGACCGTGAGTATCGGTCGGAAAGTGCGCAGGTACCCAGTCGAGAATCACGCCGATCTCAGCCTGGTGGCAGGCATCGACGAATGCCGCAAAATCCTCGGGCGAGCCGTAGCGCGACGTCGGAGCAAATTGCGCCAGCAGTTGATAGCCCCAGGAACCACCAAACGGGTGCTCCATGATTGGCATCAATTCGATGTGGGTGAAACCCAGCTCTTTCACATACGGAATCAAACGGTCAGCCAGTTCACGCCAGTTGTACTGACGCCACTGGCCTTCGTCGTTCTGTTCCATCTGCCACGAACCAGCGTGCAGTTCGTAGATCGACAACGGCGCGTTGGTTGCGTGGCGGTCGCCTCGCGATTGCAGCCAGTCGTTGTCGTGCCATTCAAAATGCAGCGGTGCCGACACCTTGGAAGCGGTATCCGGTGGCAGAGTTGTCGCCAACGCCATCGGGTCAGACTTGAGCGGCAGAATCCCGTGAGCGCCGAGAATCTCGAACTTGTAGAGTTCGCCCGGCTGCAACCGGGGAACGAAAATTTCCCAGACCCCGGTAGGATGGCGCAAACGCATCGGATGACGGCGGCCGTCCCAATTGTTAAAGCTGCCGACCACTGAAACCCGGCGCGCGTTGGGTGCCCAGACGGAAAAGCGCACGCCCTGAATGCCTTCGGCCGTCGTCACTTGTGCACCGAGGCAACTGCTCAAATCGCGGTGATTACCCTCGGCAAACAGGTACAAGTCCATCTCGCCCAGTAACGGGCCGAAGCTGTAAGGGTCTTCAGTGATTTGCTCGCCGCCCGCCCAGTTGATTTTCAGCAGGTAAGGCTGAACGTCGGGAAAACGCCCGACAAAAAAACCGGGGACCTCGCTCATTTCCAGCGCACCCAGTTCACGCCCGCCTTCACGGGCAAGCACTGTCACGCTTAACGCCGCAGGCAGGTAAGCACGAATGATCTGCCCGTTGGCGCCATCGCCATGGGGGCCCAGTATCGAAAACGGATCACGGTGTTCGGCACGGATCAATGCATCCATGTCTACAGCGGCGGGCATCAATCGCGAGCCCGCGCCGGTTTTGTCAGGCGCATTCATCAAGATTCTCCATCAGACAGATTGAGCAGACCACGTAAACCTTGCAACGGCACGGACAACCAGGTCGGGCGGTTTTCAGCTTCGTAGACCACTTCATAAGCGGTTTTTTCCAGAGTGAACAGCTCAAGCGCCGCTTTTTCACCCTTGGTGTCTTTCCAGGCGTGGGCCAACCCGGCAGTCGCAGACCGGTAACCTTCGATAAACGCTTCACGGGCCTGGTTCAAATAAGTTTCAGCCACACGGCGACGCGCTTCACTGGCCTCAGGTGACGTATCGACACTTTGCGCGCTGCGCACTGCCATCGCCGCCGCGTAATCGAACGAGCGCAGTACGCCACTGACGTCCTTGAACGGGCTGTACTTGGCGCGTCGCTCCTGAACGGAGCGCGCCGGCTCACCTTCGAAGTCAATCAGATAGGCATCGCCTTTGACCACCAATACCTGACCGAGGTGCAGGTCGCCATGAACCCTGATCCGCAGCCCACCTACTGAACGTTTGGCCAACCCTTGCACGTGGGCCAGAACCTTCTTGCGGTTGGCCAGTAAATCACTGACCAGTTGCTGATCTACCGGTTCCAAAGCTGCTTTGTTCTGCTCCAGCAACTGCAGCGCGTGTTCCATTTGGGCGGTGACGCTTTTACCGAAGGCCTGGCTGTCCTTGACGCTGGTGACTTCCACTGCAAAATCCGGATTGTCGGTAGCGGCGGCAAGGACCTGATGCATTTCGCCCAGGCGTTTGCCGAGATTGCCCGCGAAGTCCTCCAGTTCCAGCAGCGCGTTGTAATGCTGCTCCTGTCCGGAAATACTGTGGGACATCTCGTCGCGAACGGCCCGCTCCAGATTGTTCTGGGTCCATTCCCACGCATCGCCCTGATTGCTCAGATAACCTTGGGCAATCATCAGCAAGTGATGCTGACCATCATTACCGACACGTACCACGGAACCCAACAACGGCGAGATGTATTTGTAACCCGCATTAGTCAGATAAGCGCCCATCTCCAGTTCAGGATGGATGCCCGGATTGACCCGGCGAATCATTTTCAGCACCAGGCTGCTGCCCACCACCACTGAGCTGTTCGACTGCTCGGCCGACAGGTAACGAACTTCCGACTCATTGCCCAGGCCCAGCGGCGGCAATTGAGACGTGTGCTCGAAACGCAGTTCCCCTTCGCTGCTAGGCAGCACATTTTGCACTTGCATACCGTGTACCACTGCGCGGATGAAGGTCTCCAGCGTAAATGCGTCGGTGACCAAACCCACCTGACGACCGCGACGCACACGAGCCAGAGCCAGTTGCTGAGGCAAGGCGCTGCTGATGTCATCCTCGGCCAGCATGCCAAACGGCAATTGGTAACGGGCATGATGATCGCCCGCCGTGACTTCGATTTCGCTCAGCAATACCGGATGTGCGGCATCGCCAAAGCGCACCGCATAAGCGATGTGGACCTTGTCGATGGCCTTGTCCTTGGCCGCAAACCAGCGACGTTTAGGCAGGTAGAGCGCCAGCGAATTCTGTTCCATCACCGTGCGCAGGGGTTCTTCGAGCAACTCTTCGAGGCGTTTTTTCAGGACCATAGTCGGGAAATCCGGGATGCTTTGCGCAGGCTCCACATGCCAGCTAGGCATCTGATTTTCTGCGGCAAGCAAGAACCAATAGAAGCCATAAGGCGGCAGCGTCAACAGGTAATTGAGCTGGCCAATGGGCGGGAATGCACTGCCGCCAAGCATTTCCACGGGCACCGTGCCCGCATAGGCTGACAGCTCAAGTTCGGCGGCCTGAGAGGCGCTGGACATGTTGGCAACGCACAGGATGATCTCGGTCTTGCCGTCAGGCCCGGTGTATTCCCGGGTATAAGCAAGAATCCGTCGGTTGCTCGGCGAGAGCATTTTCAGCACGCCGCGCCCGAACGCCTTCTGCTGCTTGCGCACGGCCAACATGCGCCGATTCCAGTTCAGCAGCGAATGCGGATCGTTGTTCTGGGTTTCCACGTTGACTGACTGAAAGCCGTACAGCGGATCCATGATCGGCGGCAGCACCAGACTTGCCGGATCAGCGCGCGAGAAACCGCCATTGCGGTCGATGGTCCACTGCATCGGCGTTCGCACCCCATCCCGGTCACCGAGATAGATGTTGTCGCCCATGCCAATCTCGTCGCCGTAGTACAACGTCGGCGTACCCGGCATCGACAAGAGCATGCTGTTGAGCAGCTCGACGCGGCGACGATCGCGTTGCACTAATGGCGCCAGACGTCGACGAATACCCAGATTGATTCGTGCGCGGCGGTCAGCAGCGTAGTAGTTCCACAAATAATCGCGCTCGCGATCGGTGACCATTTCCAGGGTCAGCTCATCGTGGTTGCGCAGGAAGATAGCCCACTGACAGTTAGCCGGAATCTCCGGGGTCTGCCGCAGGATATCAGTGATCGGAAAGCGGTCTTCCTGGGCCAGCGCCATGTACATGCGTGGCATCAACGGAAAGTGGAACGCCATATGGCACTCATCACCGTCATCGCCCTTTTTGTCACCGAAGTACAGCTGGGTGTCTTCCGGCCACTGGTTGGCCTCCGCCAGGAGCATGCGATCAGGATAGTTGGCGTCGATTTCCGCACGAATCTGTTTAAGCACCGTGTGGGTTTCAGGCAGATTTTCGTTGTTGGTGCCATCGCGTTCGATCAGGTACGGGATCGCATCCAGACGCAGGCCATCAATGCCCATGTCCAACCAGTAACGCATCACGTCCAGCACAGCTTCCATTACCAGCGGGTTATCGAAATTCAGATCCGGCTGGTGGGAATAGAAGCGGTGCCAGAAATACTGCTCAGCGACCGGATCCCAAGTCCAGTTGGACTTTTCGGTGTCGAGAAAAATAATCCGCGTACCGTCGTACTTGTCGTCGGTATCAGACCAGACGTAGAAATCCCGCGCCTTGGAACCCTTCTTGGCCTTACGAGCCTTCTGGAACCACGGGTGCTGATCCGAGGTGTGGTTGATCACCAGTTCGGTGATGACCCGCAAACCGCGTTTGTGCGCTTCGGCGATGAACTTCTTTGCATCCGCCATGGTGCCGTAGTCGCTGTGCACCCCTTTGTATTCGGCAATGTCATAACCATCATCACGACGTGGCGACGGGTAAAACGGCAGCAACCAGATGGTGTTTACACCCAGTTCGGCAATGTAATCCAGCTTGGAGATCAGACCAGGGAAGTCGCCGATGCCATCGTTATTGGAATCGAAGAACGATTTCACGTGGACCTGATAAATCACTGCATCCTTGTACCAGAGCGGGTCTTTAATGAAGGCCGCGCTCTTGGGTTTCTTTGCCATGATTCATTCCCTGTTAATTGGACTGGATACGCCAGATGCCGAAAGGCTGATACGCAGGATCAATACGCATGAACTGAGACTTTCCGTACCAGGTCCAGCGGTGTCCGGTCATCAAATCCTCGCCGGAGGTAGCCGCGTCATCTGGTAAACCCATTTCCCACAATGGCAATTCGAAATGCGCTTCCTGCGCATTGAATGGATCAAGGTTGACGGCAACCAGAACAAAGTTGCTGCCATCGGCGCTGCGCTTGCCGAAATACAGAATGTTGTCGTTCCAGGCCGTGTACAGCTTCAAGCCCAGATGGGTGTGCAACGCCGGATTCTGGCGGCGAATGCGATTGAGCTGCGCAATCTCGGCAATGATATTGCCCGGCGCGGTGTAATCCCGAGGGCGCAACTGGTACTTCTCGGAGTCCAGATATTCTTCCTTGCCCGGTACTGGCGCTGACTCACACAGTTCGAAGCCGGAATACATGCCCCACAACCCCGAACCCATGGTTGCCAGCGCAGCACGAATGAGGAATCCGGCGCGCCCGGACTCATGCAAGAAGTGCGGATTGATATCGGGTGTGTTGACGAAGAAGTTCGGCCGGTAGCAATCACGCCACGGAGCCTGATTAAGCTCGGTGAAGTACTGCGACAGCTCGGCCTTGGTGTTGCGCCAGGTGAAATAGGTGTAGCTCTGAGAGTAACCGACCTTGCCCAGCCGCGCCATCATCGCTGGTTTGGTGAAGGCTTCCGCAAGGAACATCACGTCCGGGTGCTGACTGCGAACGTCATCGATCATCCACTGCCAGAAAGGCAACGGTTTGGTGTGCGGGTTGTCGACCCGGAAAATCTTCACGCCCTCCTCGACCCAGCCCAGTACCACGTCGCGCAATTCCAGCCACAGGCCCGGAATCGCGTCTGGCGCATAAAAATCGACGTTAACGATGTCCTGATACTTTTTCGGCGGATTTTCCGCATAACGGATCGTGCCGTCCGGACGCCAGGTAAACCAGCCCGGATGTTCTTTGAGCCAAGGGTGATCCTGCGAACACTGAATCGCGAAATCGAGGGCGATTTCAAGACCATGCTCAGCGGCAGCGGCTACCAGATTGCGGAAGTCTTCACGGCTACCCAACTGCGGATGAATCGCGTCGTGGCCGCCGTCTTCACTGCCGATGGCATAAGGGCTGCCAGGATCATCCGGGCCAGCCGTCAGGGAGTTGTTAGGCCCTTTGCGATGGGCGCGGCCGATGGGATGAATCGGCGGGAAATACAACACGTCGAAGCCCATGTCGCGAATCGTCGGCAACCGGCTGTGCACGTCATTAAAGGTGCCGTGACGCTCGGGATCATCAGTGATCGAACGCGGGAACAGTTCGTACCAACTGGCAAATTGCGCCAACTCACGCTCTACATCGAGGGGGAACTCAATGCTGCGACTCAGGAACGCGTGGTTGTCGGCCTGACTCATCAGCCCCGACGTTTCGCTGTTCAGCAGCATCGCCACACGGGCTTCGGGCTCAGCCTTTTCAAGCTCGGCCAACACGCCAAGAATCTGTTCCTTGAGTTCGCCCGAGCTGCGCTCAGCAGCGTGTTCGAGGTGAATCCGGCCTTCAGTCAACTCCAGCTCGATCGAAACGCCTGCGCCGAACTTCTTCTCCAGCTCATAGCGATAGCTGGCGAACTGATCGATCCATGCTTCCAGCCGGAAAATGTAACGGCTAACAGCAGTCGGGGTGAACTCGCCTACCCAGCTGTCATTTCCCAACTCCTGCATAGGCGCGCTATGCCAGTTTTCTTCAGTCACCGAACGCCAGCGGATGTGCACGGCCAGCTTGTCATGACCGTCAGCAAACACCTTGCTGGTCACTGTGACGGGCTGGCCGATAATGCCTTTGACAGCAAACAAGCCACCCTCGATGACCGGAGTCGTGTCTTCAATCACGATGCGCGGCAATTGCAGGGCTTGAGTCAAAGGTAAAGGTCGAGTCGGGTTTGGAACATCACGGGCCAGGGAATCCGGGCCATACGGTTGATCAGCGGTCACATTCATCGAGCATCACTCCTCACGCCCCTGGGGGACGCTCCTGTGCAATCCATGCATTGACGATGGTCAGGCCGCCTTACCGCCGGCTACCTGAGCAAGAATTTTCTGGCGGCCACAGTCAATTGACTGAATCCGGCCTACTGGTTTCCGAGCGGTCCCCGACGGGAAAAGTTCAAAGAGGTTTGCAGTCCGGTCACGCATGACGACTGTCAGCTTAGACGCAGATCAGAGCCGCGCCCGCTAATCACTTGAGCCATCCGTGAATGCGTGCGGTCCAAAACCAGGCGTGTCCAGAAAATGTCATGTTGCAACCGTATTTGCCCTATGCATTCCCAAACGTAGAGGTGACTCAATGAGCATTCCTGTCCCAGCCGAAACACCTGATCCGATGATCGACGATCCAGCCTTGCCGGTACCAACCCCCGATAAGGAGCCGCCATCGACCCCGCCGGAGGTAACCCCAGAGCCTATCGGCGACCCGCCACCCAACGAGCCGCCCGCTATTCTGGGTGAAGATTTTCCGGAGTAACGGTGCCCGTCAGGGTTTTTCCGAGCCGTCCTGTTTGTCCGGATTTTCTTCGGAGGGGTCGATTTTATTGACCACTATTGGCATCAGACTCAGGATTCCCAAGGCCAAAACGGTACTTAATACCGCCGTGGCCTCACGTCCCATACCCGCCGCAATTCCGATTGCGGCGGTCATCCATAACCCTGCGGAGGTGGTCAGGCCCTTGACCTGATCGGTATGTTGCGCACGATCCTTGAGGATCGTCCCGGCCCCCAGAAAGCCAATACCAGCGACGATGCCTTGAATCACCCGGCTCAGAGCAGCGTCGTCAGCACCCGACATGTCTGGAGCGAGAACAAACAGGGCCGCGCCCATCGCCACCAGCATATGCGTGCGTACACCTGCGGCCTTGCCCTTGTGCTCCCGCTCAAACCCCAGAATCCCGCCCAGCACGGCCGCAAGCGTGAGCCGCACTGTGATTCGGGTTAGTTGTGAGGCATCAGTGATATCGGAAAATTCGGATTGCAGCGTTACCCAGACTTCTTGCCACCATGCATTCATTGTTGCTCCTTGGGGAGGATCTTGAGGGACAAACCCGGCAGCTCCTGCAAAAGCTTCGCAGAGCGCCTGCACCCGGTATGACTTTATGTAGGCAAATGGACAGCGACAAACGGCAGGAGTGCTGAACTAACACTCAGTCGTCGGCAAGGTCGTAAATCAGGTAGTCCATGTGAAAAGGAGATCACCATGCCTTTGCAATTCGATTCGACCAACCAGTACTGTTCAGCCGAAATCGACGGGGTGCGCTACAGCAGTGCTACTGCTGACGTATTGATCACCACCAACGATGAAACCCATATGTCTGAAGCGGAGATTGATGGCGTCAAGGTACCCATCACTGAAGCAGAAGCCGACGCCCTCACCCTCTACAACGCCAAAGACTTGCGCCATCACACCGTGGACCGGGATGAACCGGGTACGCTGACAGTAATCTGACCCAGCAATACCCCATAGCCGGTGGTATCTGATCCGGTTTTTTATCGTTAAGCTGGCTCTGTTCTCAATACACCTGAACGCTCACCCTATCGCTGACTGTTTTAGTGATAGAGATGAGCGCCCAGGATGATCGAGCAGAGCCCGCGAGACCTCATGAAGCGCTACGAACAATACGCCGATAATATCGCCGAACTGATCAGAACCGGCGTGCTGGCTCCCGGGCAGCGCGTGCCCTCGGTACGCTATGCGAGTCAAACCCACGGCATCAGCCCATCGACCGTGTTTCAGGCGTATTACCTGCTGGAACGACGTGGTCTGATTCGTGCCCGGCCGCGCTCCGGCTATTTCGTCAATGCCAAGGCGCTGGATCAATCCGGTCGCAGCTTCAGCGAACCGCTGACAGCCCCTCAGGTGGGTGAGTCCACTGAGGTGGATGTCAGCGAGTTGGTGTTCTCCGTGCTGGGCTCCATCAAGGACCCGAATACCGTCCCCTTTGGCTCTGCGTTCCCCAGCCCGATGCTGTTCCCGATGCAGCGTTTGTCACGCTCACTGGCCAGCGCGAGTCGGGACATGGACCCGCGCATGGTGGTCACCGACATGTCGCCGGGCCACCCGCAACTGCGGCGCCAGATTGCTCTGCGCTACATGGTCGGCGGGCTGATACTGCCCATGGAGGAACTGCTGATTACCAATGGCGCACTGGAAGCGCTCAATCTTTGTCTGCAGGCCGTCACGCAGCCCGGCGATCTGGTTGCCATCGAGGCTCCGGCGTTTTATGCCTGTTTGCAGGTCCTGGAACGCCTGAAACTCAAAGCGGTGGAAATCCCGGTCCATCCACGCGACGGGATCGATCTGGACATCCTGGCGCAGACGCTCCAGCGCCACCCGATCAAGGCGTGCTGGTGCATGACCAGCTTCCAGAACCCCACTGGCGCGCTGGTCCCTGAAGCGCGAAAGCGGGCGTTGGTGGAGTTGCTTCGAGAACATCAGGTACCGCTGATTGAAGACGACGTCTACGCAGAACTGTATTACGGTCCCCATGCGCCAAAACCGGCAAAGGCTTTCGATACCGAAGGTCTGGTGCTGCATTGCGGTTCGTTCGCCAAAAGCCTGGCCCCCGGTTACCGCATCGGTTGGGTAGCCGCCGGGCGTTATGCACAGAAAATCGAACGCCTGAAGCTGATGACCTCACTGTGTGCGTCAATGCCCGCTCAGGCGGCAATTGCCGACTATCTACAGCACGGCGGTTATGACCGACACCTGCGTAAATTGCGCTACGCCCTCGAGGATCAGCAGCGGGCGATGCTGGGCGCCATTGCCCGATACTTTCCGGCGCAGACCAGAGTCAGTCAGCCAGAAGGCGGCTATTTCCTGTGGCTGGAACTGCCGGAGCAAGTGGACTCGCTGCAAGTGTTCAAAACAGCGCTGGCCCAAGGAATCAGCATCGCACCGGGACCGATCTTTTCTCCGACCCGACGCTTTGGTCACTGCATTCGCCTCAACTATGGCGGCATCTGGAACGATGCATCGGATAAAGCCATGCAGACCCTGGGACGGATCATTCACTCGATGGTGACGAACTAGGAGCGGCCACCGCCGAGATCGATAAATGTGCCGGTCGCATACGACGCCTTCTCGGAGAGCAACCAGACAATCGCTTCGGCAACTTCTTCGGCAACGCCGCCACGGCCCATGGGTATGCCGGGCTCCAGCTTGCTGACACGCTGCGGGTCGCCGCTCAAGGCATGGAAGTCGGTAAATATATAGCCTGGCCGTACGGCATTGACGCGTATGCCCTCGCCTGCCACTTCGCGGGCCAGACCGGTTGTGAAGGTGTCGAGCGCGCCTTTGGAGGCTGCGTAATCAACGTATTCGCCGGGTGAGCCCAGACGCGACGCCACCGAGGACACGTTGACGATGCTGCCGCCCTTGCCACCATGGCGCGGCGACATTCTCAGCAACGCGTGCTTGCTGCATAGGATCGGACCGACCACGTTGGTCATCATCATTTTCAGCAGGCGGAACTCGGTCAGTTCTTCGACACGGGACGCATGAGCGACGGTTGCAGCATTGTTGACCAGATGGGTCACCGGCCCGAACTCAGCATCAACTCTGGCGAAAAGCCGGACAATTTCATCTTCGTTGCTGACATCAGCCTGAACGGCGATGACTGATGCACCCAATGCGCGGATCTGGTCACAGATCTTTTCGGCAGCCTGGTGATCGGAAAGGTAGTTGATGCAGATCCGGTAGCCTTGCGCTGCTGCAAGCAATGCAGTGGCGGCGCCAATACCACGGGAACCGCCCGTGATGATGAGAACTTTATCCATAAATGTCTCCTGTAGAAGTACGCATGACGCTGATCAAACGAAACGCTGAATTGAAATTGCATCCCCTGCAAAAACTGGCACCTTGCTGAATCCAGGCAACCATTCGATCTGTAGGTGCTCACCGAGGTCACGAGGCCAGCGATGGCGGAGAGTCAGACATACCGTGATCGCTGGGTTCGTAACCTCGGTGAGCTACTGGGATGCGTCCAATCTGGAAAACTGTGTTTGTTTGATAGAAGCCAACCTTCACTGCACAGCAACGAGGTGTCAGAACTGTTCGAAGATTACCAGTCTAGACCGCCAGAGCGGTAACGCCTCTGGCGGCGTCGATTTCAGCCATGAAGCGCTCGGGCGGCAGCGGATGGCCAAGCAGATAGCCTTGCAGGGAATCGCACCCCAGCCGGGTCAGGAAACGCTGCTGGCGATCGGTCTCGATGCCTTCGGCGACGATCCGCAGATTCAGCGCCTGCCCCACCGCGACAATAGCGGAAATGATCGCCGCATCATCGCTGTCATGCTCCAGATCACGGACAAACCCGCGATCGATTTTCAGCTCGTTGGCAGGCAGCCGCTTGAGATACATCAGGCTCGAATACCCGGTGCCGAAATCATCAATGGACAGATCAACGCCCATTTCCGATAGCTGGCGCAGGACGGCAACGCTCGCGTCGGCGTCACTCATCGCGGTGGTTTCAGTGATTTCCAGGGTCAGGCTATTGGCGGGAAGACGATGACGTTCCAGCGCTTTCGCAACCGTGTCGACCAGGCTGGAATGGCAGAACTGCAGGGTCGAAAGATTGACCGCAATACGCCAGTCGTCATACCCCATGTCTGCCCAGATACGCATCTGTCGGCACGCTTCATCCAGGACCCACTCGCCGATACTCACAATCAGCCCGGTCTTTTCTGCAAGGCCAATAAAGGCGTCCGGCAACAACAGACCTTTCTGCGGATGATTCCAGCGTAACAGTGCCTCGGCACCGACAGGTTTGCCGCTGACGGCATCGAACTTAGGCTGATAGAACAGGCAGAAGTGTTTGTATTTGAGGGCAACACGCAGTTCCTGCAACAACTCCAGCTGATTGCGCGCGTTGGTGTTCATGCTGGCGTCGAAGAAGCTATAACCGTTTTTGCCGGCGGCCTTGGCGTGGTACATCGCAGCATCGGCGTTCATCAGCAGCTCTTCCTGACTCTGCCCGCACCCCGGATAAAGCGCGATGCCGATACTGACTGAGATTTGCAGCAGTTGATCGGCGATATGGAACGGCTGCGCAATCAGATTGACCTGTCGTGCGGCGATGCTCGGCGCATCATGAATATCTTCCACCTCCACCAGCAGTACAAACTCATCACCGCCGATGCGCGCCAATGTATCGCGGCGATGCAGATTGGCCCGTAAACGCAGCCCCACATCGCGCAGCAACTGGTCCCCGACATGATGCCCAAAGGCATCGTTGACCGGTTTGAAGCCGTCAAGGTCCATGAACATCAGGGCAAAGCAGCCGCCTCCGGTATCAATGCGTTGCATAGCCTGATCAATACGTTCGGCCAGCAAAACCCGGTTAGGCAAGCCCGTCAGCGTGTCGTGCAGCGCTTGATGCGTCAGCTCGCGATTGAGGCTGATCAGGGATTGGGACAGCTCTGCGGTTCTGGCCTCAAGCCTTGCATCGAGAATTGACGTCAGCAACGTGAACGTCAATACCGCCAGGGTCGCCACCAACACCAGTGAGAACAGCCCGCTGAAGTGAATGCCGTCAGCGAGCGCGCCGCAGAAACTGTCATCGGAAAAGCTGGCGGCAGCCATCCCGGTGTAATGCATGCCGACGATCGCCATCCCCATTACCACTGCCGCAGCGCCACGGGCGAGCAGCACATGAGGGGTCTGTTGACGCAGATGAAAGGCGATCCAGAGCCCGGTAGCCGAAGCCGCAATGGCAATCCCCAGTGAAGCCAGCACGGTGGCGGGCTCATAGGTTATCCCCGGATACATGCGAAGAGACGCCATGCCGATGTAGTGCATAGCGCTAATGCCCGCGCCCATGAATACTGCCCCCAACCCCAGCAATGACGCAGGCATTTGCGGCTGGCCGACCAGCCACAGGGCAAACCCTGAGGACAGAATGGCAATCATCAAGGACAGGCAGGTAATGGGAACATCGAAGGCCAGTTCGATAGGCAAATCGAACGCCAGCATGCCGATAAAGTGCATGGACCAGATGCCAACGCCCATGGAACAAGCGCCACCAGCCATCCAGATGGCCGCGGCCCGCCCTTTCGCCGAGGCAATCCGCCCGGCAAGATCAAGGGCGGTGTAGGAAGCGAGGATTGCGACGAAAATTGAAACCAGCACCAACGAGGTGGAGTAACTGCCAATCAGCATGGATGACCGCGACCTGGATAAATGAGCGTATCCATGCCCAGTCAAAAACACGATTCTACCGTTTGTTCATTAGCGTGTGGCGGTCACTCGTCGAAAATATGGCGCATAGCCATCAACCAGAAGTATTCGATGTGATAAGTGCGAGCAAACGTGAAGGCTGCCGCTCCAGTGGGAGCAGAGCTTGATCGGATTCCAACTCAAGCTCTTCATGAATCACCGCAGCGAAATCAGTCCCTACTCTTTACCCGCCTGAATATCCAGACCATTCTGCGCGTTCCAGCCACCGCCCAGCGCAGCGATCAGTTGAACACTGGCAATCAGACGGCTTTGCAGCAAGGTCAGCACGCTGCGCTCGTTGCTCAGCGCGGTGGTCTGAACGTTGACCACGTCCAGATAACCGATCAGCCCTGCCTTGTATTGATTGTTGGTGAGGCGCAGCGACTCACGGGCTGCATCCAGGGCCTCTGCGCGCACGCTCGCTTCGTCTTCATAGACTTTGAGCTGGGTCAGGTAATTTTCCACTTCCTGAAAACCAGTCAGAACAGTCTGTCGATACTGCGCCACCGTCTGATCGTAGACCGCTTCAGTGCGGTCGACTTCGGCCGAACGCTGACCGCCGTCGAACAGCGTCATCGCCAGTTGCGGCCCCACTGACCAGAAACGGTTGGGCAAGGTGATCCAGTTGGAGAACGTGCTGCTGCTGTAACCGCCGCTCATGCTCAGGGTCAGGTCCGGGTAATACGCCGCCTTGGCGATACCGATGTTGGCATTTGCCGCCATCACCGAGCGCTCGGCAGCCGCGATATCCGGTCGACGCTCAAGCAACTGCGAGGGCAACTCCAGAGGAATCGCCGGCAACGCCGGTATCGATGTGGTCGCCGCCAGATTGAAATCCGCCGGTGCTTGGCCCATCAGCACGGCAATCGCATTCTCGAATTGCGCCCGCTGCCAGACCAGATCGATCAGATCGGCCTGGGTGCTTTTCAGTTGGGTTTGCGCTTGGGCCACTGAGTCACGTCCGGAGATTCCGGCGCGGTATTGATTCTGGGTCAGCGTCAACGAACGCTGGTACGCCTCGACTGTGGCCTCCAGCAGACGTTTTTGTTCGTCAATCACCCGCAACTGCAGGTAGTTCTGCACCAGCTCCGATTGCAGGCTCAACTGCATGGCAGCAAGGTCGGCAAGACTTGCCTGAGCACTGGCGGTATCGGCTTCCAGCCCGCGGCGCAACTTGCCCCAGATATCCGCTTCCCAGCTGACACCCAACTGGGTGTTGTAGGTGTCACGAATACCACTGCTGGAACTGCTCAGGCTTGAACTGCTGCTGCCCGTGCCCTGGCTTGAACGGGTCTTGCCAGCGGACAAATCCAGCGTCGGGAAGAACGCTCCGCGAGAACTGCGCACCAGCGCCTTGGCCTGGCGATACTGCGCCTCGTACTGGGCGACTGTCTGATTGGAGCTGTTGAGCTTTTCTACCAGCCCGTTGAGCTGCGCATCGCCGTAAATTTCCCACCAGGCTCCTCGGGCAATCGCGTCACTGGGCGTGGCCTGGGTCCAGCCTTCTGCTGCTTTGAACTGAGCAGGCGTCGCCATTTCAGGCTTTTGGTAATCCGGGCCGACCGCACAGGCGCTCAATAGCGCAACACACAACGCCAGGCACAGCGTGCGTCCAGGCCGGTGCTTGAAGGGTTTGATCTTCTGCTGTGCAGTCATAGCGGAGTTTCCAGAGCGGCATCGGTGCGCACGCCACGCCATTTGTTGAAGCGATGACGTAAACGGTCGAGATAAAGGTAAACCACCGGGGTGGTGTAAAGGGTCAGGATTTGGCTGAAGACCAGACCGCCAATGATGCACAGGCCCAATGGACGACGCATCTCTGCGCCATCCGCTGTGCTCAACAACAGTGGCAAGGCACCAAGAATGGCCGCCATGGTTGTCATCAGAATTGGCCGCAGACGTTGCAGGCAGGCAGCGCGAATCGATGCCTCCGGTGTCATGCCACTGTCGCGCTCCAGTTGCAGCGCCAGGTCGATCATCATGATCGCGTTTTTCTTCACCACCCCGATCAGCAAAAACAGCCCCAGTAGCGAGATCAGGCTGAACTGCGAACCCAGCACATAAATGCTGAGCAAGGCCCCTACCCCGGCCGACGGCAACGTGGACAGGATCGTGAGTGGGTGGATGTAGCTTTCATAAAGGATACCCAGCACCAGATAGACCGCCAGTAACGCCCCAAGGATCATCCACGGTTGGCTCTTCTGGGTTGCGGCGAATGCGTCGGCAGTACCGGCCATTTTGGCAATGACGTCCGACGGCAAGCCGACTTCAGCGACGGCGCGCTCAATGGCGACGGTGGCCTGATCCAGGCTATAGCCTTCGGCCAGATCAAACGAGATGTTCTCCGAAGCGAACTGCCCGTCATGGGAAACCGTGTCATCGGCGAGGCTGCGTTCATAGCGAGCGATGCTCGACAGCGGCACACGATTGCCGTCCGCGGTAATCACCTGAACCTGTTCAAGAGTGGCCGGATCCTGAGCAAACTTTGGATTGACCTCCATCACCACTTTGTACTGGTTGAGACTGTCGTAAATAGTCGACACCTGACGCTGGCTATAGGCGTTGTTGAGCACAGCGGTGACCATGTCCATATCGATGCCCAGACGTTTGGCGGCATCACGATCGACTTGCAGGGTGACTTGCTGGGCACCGCGTCCTTCGCGGGCGTCGATGGCGGTCAGCTCCGGCAGTGACTTGAGCGCAGCGACCACTTTGGGGTACCACTGACGCAGTGCATTGAGATCGCCGCTTTGCAGGATGTACTGATACGCCGAAGTGGTCTGCTCCCTGCCGCCCCCCAGCTGCAGATCCTGATCAGGGGACAGGAATACCCGCCCGCCTGGCACTTTGGGCATTTCCTTGCGCAAGCGCTCCACCACCTGCTCGGCGGTGAGCTTGCGCTCCGAGATGGGCTTGAGGCGTACCAGCATGAATGCGTTGTTGGTGCCGTTGGTGCCGCCGATGAAGCCTGCCACTGTGTCTACGGCCGGGTCGGCAAGAATCGCGTCGCGGAATATTTCCATTTTTGGCTGCATGACCGTGAACGACAACCCATCGTCCCCCCGCACGAAGCCCATCAGTTGCCCGGTGTCCTGGGTTGGCAAGAATGTCTTGGGCACCACCACATACAACGCGACGTTCACCACCACCGTCACCAGCAGACTGAACAGCGTCAGACGTCGATGGCGCATCACCCAGCCCAGACTCCGGTCGTAGCCCTCGACCATGCGATCGTTGACCCGGCTGCTCCAGCGCTGCAACTTGTTCTCGCTGCCCGGCACATGGGGCTTGAGCCAGCGCGCGCAGAGCATGGGCGTCAACGTCAAGGACACCAACAGCGAAACAATGATCGACGCCGAGAGCGTGATCGAGAACTCGCGAAACAGGCTTTCCACCAGTCCGCCCATGAACAGGATCGAGATGAACACCGCCACCAGCGACACGTTCATCGCCAGCAAGGTGAAGCCAACTTCTTTGGCTCCCAGGTACGCCGCCTGCATCGGGGCGAGCCCCTTGTCGATGTGTCGGGAAATGTTTTCCAACACCACAATGGCGTCATCGACCACCAGCCCGGTGGCCAGAATCAGCGCCATCAGCGACAGGTTATTCAGGGAAAACCCGTACAGGTACATAATCGCGAAGGTGCCCACCAGCGACACCGGCACGGCCAGCGTCGGAATCAGCGAGGCCCGGAAGTTGCCAAGAAACAGGTAAACCACAAGGATTACCAGAATGACGGCAATCAGCAGCGTCATCTCTGCTTCGTGCAGCGTCGCCTTGATGACCGGCGAACGATCCAGTGCCAGATTCAGTGTGGCGCTGGCGGGCAATACAGCTTCCAGCGCTGGCAACTGTGCCTTGATCTGCGCGACGGTCTCAATGATGTTGGCCCCAGCCTGCCGGTTGATCACCAGCAGCACCGCAGCTTTTTTGTTGAAGAAACCTGAGTTGTAGCGGTTCTCGACGCCATCGCTGACCTTGGCGACGTCCTTGAGACGCAACGCTGCGCCATCCTGATAACGAATGATCAGCGACTCATAATCCGAGGCTTTTTCCAGTTGGTCGTTGGCCTGCACCTGCCAGTTGTA
Source organism: Pseudomonas caspiana (assembly GCF_040224095.2). Taxonomy (NCBI): domain Bacteria; kingdom Pseudomonadati; phylum Pseudomonadota; class Gammaproteobacteria; order Pseudomonadales; family Pseudomonadaceae; genus Pseudomonas; species Pseudomonas caspiana. The sequence goes on from NZ_CP167995.1 coordinate 3,515,891, forward strand.
CTTGGAGTTTTCCACCGCGCCCTTCGGACGACGCACGTTGGCGGCGTTGATTGCCGTACGCACCTCATCTAGGGACACGCCGTACTGGTCAAGCAATTGCGGCTCGAGTTCGATGCGCACCGCTGGCAACGAGCTGCCGCCGATCTGTACCTCGCCCACTCCGCTGACCTGGGACAGGCTTTGGGAAAGAATGGTCGACGCCAGATCGTAAAGCTCGCCTTTTTCCAGCACCTCGGAGGTCAGCGACAGGACCATGATAGGCGCCTGGGACGGATTGACCTTCTTGTAGGTCGGCATGCTGCGCATGCCGCTGGGCAACAGATTGCGCGAGGCATTGATCGCCGCCTGCACTTCTCGCGCCGCGCCGTTGATGTCGCGATCCAGATCAAATTGCAGGATGACCCGCGTAGAACCCTGGCTCGAACGACTGCTCATGGTGTTGATACCGGCAATCGAACCCAGTGAACGCTCCAGCGGTGTAGCGACACTGGAGGCCATGATCTCGGGGCTGGCCCCCGGCAAACTCGCGGACACCACGATGACCGGGAAATCCATGTTGGGCAGCGGTGCCACTGGCAGCAGGCCGAAGCTGACACCGCCGAGCAGCATGATCGCCAGGCTCAGCAGCATGGTTGCTACCGGCCTGCGTATGAAGGGACCGGACAGGTTCATGCGTCAGCCTGCTCCAGACGCGCATCAGCGTCCGGTTTACGGCCCCAGCGACGTCCCATGCGATCGAAGTACAGGTAAATCACCGGCGTCGTGAACAGGGTCAACACTTGGCTCAACATCAAGCCGCCGACCATCACCAGACCCAACGGTTGACGCAGTTCTGCGCCGGAACCGCTCGCCAGCATCAACGGCACAGCGCCAAACAAAGCCGCCATGGTGGTCATGAGAATCGGCCGGAAACGTAGCAGCGCTGCTTCGTAAATAGCCGTTTCAGGATCCACGCCCCGGTTACGTTCGGCGTCGAGGGCGAAGTCGATCATCATGATGGCGTTTTTCTTGACGATACCGATCAACAGGATGATGCCGATAATCGCGATCATGCCCAAGTCGTTGCCACTGATCAGCAAGGCCAACAAAGCACCGACGGCTGCCGACGGCAGGGTCGACAGAATGGTGATTGGGTGAATGTAGCTCTCGTACAGCACACCCAGCACGATGTACATGGTCACGACCGCCGCGAGGATCAGCAGCAAGGTGCTGGACAACGATGCCTGGAAGGCCTGAGCGGCACCCTGGAACTCGGTCTGCACGCCAATTGGCATACCGATGTCTTTTTCGACCTGCTGAATAATCTCGACGGCGGCGCCCAGCGCCACATCAGGCGCCAGATTGAAAGACATCATGACGGCCGGGAATTGCCCCATATGCGCAATGGCCAGTTGCGCCTGACGCTGTTCAACTCGCGCCAGACTCGACAGCTTGACCTGCGCACCATCGGTAGTCTTCACGTGGATCTGATCAAGCGCCTCAGGCCCCAGCTCGCTAGCCGTGGCGGCCTGCAATACCACCCGGTACTGGCTGGCCTGAGTGTAGATCGTCGAAATCTGCCGTTGGCCGAAAGCGTCATACAACGCATCAGTGATATTCGCTACGGTCACGCCCAGCCGGCTCGCCGCATCCCGGTCGATTGCCAGATAGACCTGCAAACCCTTGTCCTGCAGGTCACTGGCGACGTCAGTCAGTTCCGCACGCTTGCTCAACGCATCCACCAGCCGCCCGCTCCACAAGCTCAGCAGCTCGGCGTCCGGGGACGACATACTGAATTGATACTGGGTACGACTGACCCGGTCTTCGATAGTCAGGTCCTGTACCGGCTGTAGAAACAGTCGAATACCGGACAGCTTGTCCAGTTGCGGCTGCAAGCGCTGGATAATCTGCGTTGCGGTGACATCCCGCTCACCGTGGGACTTCAGGTTAATCAGCAGACGACCGCTGTTAAGCGTTGCGTTATCGCCATCAACCCCGATGTAGGAGGAAAGGCTGGCCACGTCAGGGTCTTGCAGAATGATCTTCGCCAAAGATTGCTGGCGCTCGCTCATGGCGGCGAAGGAAACCGATTGCGGCGCCTCGGAGATGCCCTGAATGACGCCGGTGTCCTGCACCGGAAAAAACCCCTTGGGCACGACCATGTAGAGAAAAACGGTCAACGCCAGGGTGCCAATCGCCACCAGTAAAGTCAGCGGTTGATGCTTGAGCACCCAGCGCAACTTGTTGCCGTAGGCCTCAACCAGCCAGTCCAGCCAGGCACCGCTGGCACGATAGAAGCGGCTTTGATCTTGTTCCTTGGGTTCACGCTTGAGCAACCGGGCACACATCATCGGCGTCAGCGTCAGCGAAACCACCAGCGAGATCAGGATCGCCACTGCCAGGGTGATCGCAAATTCACGGAACAACCGCCCCACGACGTCAGCCATGAACAGCAGGGGAATCAACACGGCAATCAGCGAAATGGTCAGCGACACAAGGGTAAAGCCAATCTGCTTCGCGCCCTTGAGCGCCGCCTGCATCGGCGTTTCGCCTTCTTCGATATGCCGCGAAATGTTTTCCAGCATGACGATGGCGTCATCGACCACAAAGCCGGTGGCGATGGTCATGGCCATCAACGTCAGGTTGTTGACCGAAAAACCCGCCAGATACATCACCCCGAAGGTACCCACCAGCGACAGCGGTACGGCAATCGACGGAATGATCGTCGCACTGAAGCGACGCAAGAACAGAAACGTCACCAAGACCACCAGCACGATGGCGATCAGCAGTTCGTGCTGCACGTCTTTGACCGAGGCCCGGATCGTCTGCGTGCGATCCGTCAGTACTGCCACATCGAGGCCCGCAGGCAAATTGTCGGTGATGCTCGGCAGTAGCGCCTTGATACGATCCACGACCTCAATCACGTTCGCACCCGGCTGGCGCTGGATGTTGAGCAACACCGCCTGATTTTCGTTGGCCCAGGCCGCGAGACGCTCGTTCTCGGCACCATCAACAATTTCCGCCACATCCTTGAGTCGCAGCGGTGCGCCGTTGCTGTAGGCCAGAATCAGATTGGCGTACTCATCAGGAGATTTGAGCTGATCGTTGGCATCGAGCATCGACACCCGGGTCGGGCCGTCGAAGTTACCCTTGGGCTGGTTGACGTTGGACGCACCAATCAGCGTGCGTACATCCGCCAGGTTCAGGCCGTTGGCTGCCAGCGCATCGGGGTTGACCTTGATCCTGACCGCCTGACGTTGACCACCGGCAATGCTGACCATGCCGACGCCGCTGATCTGGGAAATTTTCTGCGCCATGCGCGTATCGACCAGATCGTTGAGTTTGGGCAACAACATGGTCTTGGACGTAATCGCCAGGGTCAGGACCGGGGTATCAGCCGGATTGACTTTGTTGTAGACCGGGGGCGCGGGCAAATCCGTGGGCAAAAGATTGGTCGCGGCGTTGATCGCCGCCTGCACCGACTGCTCGGCCACATCCATATTCAGATCAAGACTGAATCGCAGGGTGATCACCGACGCACCACCAGAGCTGGTAGACGCCATCTGGCTGAGGCCCGGCATTTGCCCGAATTGACGCTCCAGCGGTGCTGTTACCGCACTGGTCATGACTTGCGGACTGGCGCCTGGATACAGCGTCATCACCCGAATCGTCGGGTAATCGACTTGCGGCAGCGCCGAAACCGGCAGCAATTTGTACGCGATCAAGCCGGCCAACACGATGGCCAGCATGCTCAGGGTCGTTGCGACCGGACGCAGGATGAACAGTCGGGAGATGTTCATGCGCGCGTGCTTTCCGCCTTGCCTGCCGACGCCGACTCATCGCTGCTCTTGCCCGGTTTGCCCTGCAATTGCTGACCCGGGGTAGTCGGTACGTCTTTGCTATCGCTGACCACCTCTACCGCAGCACCATCGCGCAGGCGGTCGGTCCCTTCAAGTACAACACGATCCCCGGCCGCCAGTCCTTCGCTGACAACCGTTAATTGTTCGTTGTTGGCACCCGTCTTGAGCACCCGGATCTTGACCTTGTTGTCGCCATCCATCGCGTACACAAAGGTACCGTTGGTGCCGAACTGAATTGCTGCCGTCGGCACCAGTACCGCTTGCTTGAGGGTATCGGCCAGCAGATGAACGTTGACGAACTGGTTAGGGAACAGCACTTCATTCTGGTTATCGAAGCGGGCCTTGAACTTCAAGGTTCCGGTGGCCACATCGATCTGGTTATCGAGACTCGCCAGCACGCCTTGGGCCTGCTGCTTCTCATCGCCACGGTCCCACGCTTCCACCGGCAGCTTGTCGCCACTGCGATAACGGGAAATCACTGCCGACAGGTCTTTCTCCGGCAGTGTGAACGCAACGGTAATGGGCTTGGTCTGGGTGATGATTACCAGCGCGGTGGTGTCGTTGGCCGCCACCAGATTGCCGACGTCCAGTTGTTTGAGGCCAATGCGACCAGAAATCGGCGCGCGAATCCGGGTGAACTCAAGATTGAGCCTGGCATCCCCCACTGCCGCCTGATTGGTCTTGATCGTGCCCTGATACTGATTGACCAGTGATTCGGCAGTATCCAGGGTCTGTTTGGCGATACTGTCTTCGGCGTACAAACCACGGTAGCGCTGCACATCCAGTTGAGCATTCTTCAGCAATGCCTGATTGGTCGCCAACGTACCTTCAGCCTGCTGCAAGGCAATCTGATAACTGCGCGGGTCGATCTCGGCCAGCAAATCCCCGGCCTTGACCATCTGACCTTCCTGAAAGTTGATCTTGACCAGTTCGCCCGCCACCCGACTGCGCACGTTGATGGTATTCATCGCCGTCACAGTGCCAAGCGCTTTGTAGTAAATCGGAAAATCACCCAGCACCGCCGGGGCTACCCGTACCGGTACGGCAACGGTCGAACCGCCAAAGCCCGGGCGCGCCATGCCGCTTGAGGCCGTACCGCCGGTTTTGCCGTGTGCGGCGTCTTTGCTCGGTGCAGATGTCGGCCATAACCACCAGCACAAACCGACGATTATCAGCAGGACCAAAAGACTGATGAGCCAGCGACGAGAACTACGGGGGCCAGACGATTGCATGAATAAATCAACCATTGCGGATGGGGCTTTTCAGGAGGCTGAACAATAAGCACAGATGCGTGACAAGCAAAGCGCCTTTACCGGCAATTTACCTTGTCATTACATTTGTTAAGCACCTGAAGCGTAAACGAAAACGGCCTGAACATATTCAGGCCGTCCAAGTATTACCAACTGTTACTTCAATACAGCCAACGCTGCGTCGTAGTCAGGCTCCTGGCCGATTTCCGGAACCAGTTCGCTGTAGAGCACTTTGTCGTTCTCATCGAGCACGACCACAGCACGAGTGGTCAGACCGACCATCGGGCCATCAGCGATGGCAACACCGTAGTCTTCCTTGAACTTGCCGCCACGCAGGGTGGACAGGTTCTTCACGTTTTCCAGACCTTCCGCACCGCAGAAGCGTGCCTGGGCGAACGGCAGATCAGCGGAGATGCACAGCACCACGGTGTTGGTCAGGTTATTGGCCTGGGCGTTGAACTTGCGTACCGAGGTAGCGCAGGTTGGGGTGTCAACGCTTGGGAAGATGTTCAGTACTTTGCGCTTGCCGGCGAAATCGGCCAGGGTCACGTCAGCCAGATCACTACCGACCAGCGAAAAGGCCGGGGCTGCAGCACCGACTTTCGGCAGTTCGCCATTGATTTGAACGGGGTTGCCTCTGCGAGTCACTTGAGCCATGAACTGAATCCTTTTTCCACGGGTTGGTTAGACCCGGAAGTTAACCATGAAAGTCTTGATCGACCTAGAGTACAGCGTGATCAGGAAGCAAACATTGGGAGTGGCTTGCTCCATGACAGCGTAGCGTCACCCCTAAGGCCGCATCCCAGTCCCTGCTTCGGTCAAAAATCGCGCTTATAGAAAATATCCAGCGAACTGGCCAGACCGCTTGCGGCCTCCAGGTAGACCTTTTTGCTCAACATATAGCGCAAGGCAATGGTATTGGCGGGTTCAAACACCCCGACGCCATAACGCAGGCTGAGTTTATCGGTGATTTTGCCGCTGGCAACGACGTTGGTTTTATCTCCTGAGCCTGAGGTATCCAGCTCGAAATCCCGGATACCCAGGTCTCCGGCCAGCTTGCCAGTGGTCGACTCACTGCCCGCCAGTCCTAATGCCAGCGCCGCCTGAGCCATCACGTTGCTGTCTTCGCCTGTGTTGTTCAAAGGCCGCCCCAGCACCAGATAGGACAACGCTTGCTCCTGACTCATCGCCGGTTCGGAAAACACCGTCGTCGTCGGTTGCTCGGCGCTCCCGGACAAGCGGATGCCCGCCACAACCTCATCCGTTTGCCGAATGGCTTCAACATCCAGATACGGCTGATCAATAGGTCCGGCAAACAACAGACGCGCCTTGCGAATCGTCAAACGCTGCCCATAAGCGCGATAACGTCCATTGTTCAGATTGAGCTCACCACGGGTATCCAGGTTGTCGCCGATATGGACCCGCCCTGCAAGGTCCGCCGTCAAGCCAAAGCCGGTGAAACTCAGCTTCTCCTGACCTACCTGAACATCGATGTCCATGGCCATCGCCAGAGGCGGCGCGCCCTCCTCCGTTTGCTGCCCAACGATCACCGTATCGCCTGACAACTTGACCGTGGATGGCGGCAGTTCACGGACAGTGATCGTGCCTTTGGGAATCAGTACTTTGCCGGAGATACCCAGACGGCCGTCCTGCATAGCGATTTTCAGATCGGGGGCCGCTTCGAGTCTTGCGTAGGGTTCAACCGTGATTGGCAGGCGCGAACCTTTGAGGCTCAGATCGACCACCAGCGCCTGACTCCAGCCAATCTGCCCGGCCAGACGTCCCTCACCGGTGTCGCCGCTTTTCCATCGTCCATCGAGCTGAACGTTCTCTCCGGCGATTAGCGCCTGAATCTGCAGGTCCTGCAAACTCATCGGCAGCTCCGGCCCCGAAATCTCGCCACCGCTGAGGGTCACGCTACCGTTCACCTGCGGGGCCAAAAGGCCTCCAGAAAGCCGACCGCTGCCATTCAGACGCCCATTGAGCTTCTGCACCATGGGCACGAATGGCCGCGCAATGGAGAGATCCAGCCCGTTCAGGCTAAAGTCGCCGCTCAACGTTTTGTTTTTTGCCAAAGGATCAATTCGGGCATTGACCTGCAATGCGCCAAGCTTTTCACCACGAAAATCCAGACGGCTGTCGATGAGCTTTGGAGTCAGCTTGCTGGTCAGCATCAGACTCTCATAGGGGAAGTCCAGCCATTGAGCCTTCTCCTTCACGCGTAGCGTTCCACCGCTGGCATTGACTGTGATTTGCCCGTTAGGGCCCGCAGCCGGGACGTCGAGTTGCACGTCAGCATTGAGCGAGCCTTTCCAGGCAAAATCCTTGGGAAACCACTGGGCCAGACTGTCGAGAGGAAAGTTCTTGAGGTGGTAACGCAGGCGCGGTTCGGGCATCAAACGCTGATCTTCACCACACAAGCTGGCCGCGCCTGATAACCAGCAATGCGCACCAAAGTTCACCTTGCCGTCAGCTAACCGCTCCAGCCTGGCCGGTTGCTGCAATTGCCAGCGCTGGCCGCCTGTCTGTACATCGCCACTGACCAGGCGTCCGCGCCAGTTGCCTTTGTCCAGATTGCCATCCAGCCCCATCGCCAGTTTGAGTAAGGGTCCCTGCAAGTCGAGTTTCATCTGTTGGCGTTTGATATCACCCTGAGCGTCGACGACCAGCGTACCCAATTGCGTGTCGCCTGCTTGAATACCGGTGCCTTTGATATCGATATTGGCCCGCTGGGCATTGTCGAGTCTGGCACTGACGTTCAAGGTTTTCAGTTGGTTGTCCTGAAAAGCCAACTGCGAGCCTTGCAGCCCCAACTGGCCTTGCGGCGCTTGTAGTGTTCCGGCCACATCAAGACGACCTTTGACCTGCCCTTGCAACCCGGGCCATAGCTGTCCAAGTCGCGGCAGGTTGATTTCCAGCTGACCGAGCAGACGCTGCTGCAGGCTGCCATTACCCTGAATCCGGTTATCACCGAGACGCACTTCAAGAACACCGACGTTCCATTTGTCACCGGTACCATCGGCTTTGACCTGCAACGCCGCAGGCTGGCCGCGTAAACGCCCCTTGAGATCCAGGTCCGCATTCAGGCTCAACTGTTCGTTCCTGATCTGCCCTTTGCTGCGCAACGGTCCTGCCAGGGTGCCGGGCATCTGCGCGACCCAATAGGCAGGATCGATGGCGCTCAGATCCAGCGCAGTATCCCAACCAATGCCGTCGGCAAATTCCAGGTTTAAATGCCCTGTGGCCTTACCCTGCCCGGCAACCATTTCCAACTGCGGCAGAAAGACCTGAGTCAGGTCACCACTAAACGGACTGACAAGACTGAACGCGCCTGCCGGACCATCCAGATTGGCGCTGAAATTCCCCAGGTACTTGCCGCCGGTGTAGGAGACCTCGCCAGTGAATTTGCGCAATGCCACCTGGGGTTCTTCGATCAGCGGGTACAAGCGGTGCCAAGGGAAATCAAGCCAGTCGAGTTTCGCGTCGGCACGTAATTCATGTTCCCAGTTCAGCGTGCCGTTCAGGCTCAAACGCTGTTCAGCGCTGGCATTCAGGTCGAGCGCCTCAATCACTGCGCCCTTTGCATCCACGCGGCCCTTGAGCGCCAATAGCACAGGGCCCTGTTCGGCGGGCAGGCTGGCGGAACCCTGCAAGCGATAACCGCTCAGCAGGTCGCCCGCTGCATCCAGCAGCAACTGATTGAGCTGCAAAGTATCGGGCAGTGAATCGCTCGCTTTGAACGGCTGCGCACTGATCCTTAACTGCGCGGGCAGATTCTCTGCCAGCGGCTGCAATTCGCCGCTCAACAGGCCCTGCAGGTAGCCACTGCTAATGCCCTTGAGCTGCAAGGTATTGAGCAGGTTGCCCTGGATATCCAGATTGAGCGTCCAGGCGCGACCGTCAACGTCCGGCAATTTCACCAGCCCGGTCGCAGAAATCGGCCAGTCCCCGGAAGGCTGAAGCAGCCCCGCCAGATCAAGCGCCATTTCATCACGACGAACATGCACGTTATCCAGGCGCAGGCCTTCAGCGGTCCAGTGCGCCGCCAGTTGCAAGTCGGCGGCCTGCTCAGTGCCATCCAGAAGAAAGCTGCCGATACGCACATCGCCCAGACGGACTGCCAACGGAAGCTTCAGATCAGGCAATTGCAAAGGCTCGCTATGCGCTGTGTCGGCACCTGGAGCCAATTGCAGGCGAATCTGATCAGCGTCTAACCGGTCGATGCACAGGGTCATTTTCAGCAAGCATCCCGGCGACCAGTCCAGTGCTGGCTTGTCGATTTCGACGCGCGTTCCATCTTGCTGCCAGAACAGGTGATCGGCTTGCCACTCGCCGGCCAAACGACCGTGGAAGTTTTCCGTCTGCAAACCGGGGACTTGGGACAACGCCCATCGGCTCCCGGCTTCGGTACCCAGCAGGGCCCACAGACTGGCGAGCACCAGACCGACGATAACAATCAGCGCCAACCCCAGGACTTTCAGCGAGCGTTTCCAGTTGAACGGCCTCATAGCTCAGGCCCCATGGAAAAGTGCAGCCGAATACCGCCGTCATCGTCCAGTGCGTGAGCCAGGTCCAGGCGCAACGGCCCTACAGGTGAAACCCAGCGCACCCCTATACCGACACCGGTTTTGAGGCTCGGTAACTCCAGCTTGTCGAACGAGTTGCCCTGATCGACAAAGGTCGCCACTCGCCATTTTTCAGCGATGGAGTATTGGTACTCAAGACTGCCTGCAACCATGTATCGCCCGCCGATTCGATCGCCGTCTGAGTTTTCCGGTGAAAGCGTCTGATAGTCATAGCCGCGAACACTCTGGTCGCCGCCAGCGAAAAAGCGCAACGACGGCGGTATCGATTTATAACCGTTGGTGGCATTGCCGCCAAACTGCACGCGAGCAAGAAAGCGGTGATTATCCCAGAGCGTGGTCAAGCCCTTGAGCAAAACGTTGCCATGCAAAAGATTCGAATCTGACATCAGCCCTTCCTTGGCAACTTGAGCATCGAACTGCAGACGATAACCATTGTGCGGATCGATGCGATTGTCGCTGCGCAGATAGGAATAGCTGACACCCGGCATCAGTAACGTGCTGAGACCCGAATCATCCCCAAGTCGATATTCCTCACGCTGCCACTTCAATGAAATGACCCGCTCCCAGCCGCTCGGCAATTTGCTGTGCCATTCCGGGCCAACAGTCAGCAACTTGCTGAGGGTGTCAGTCCCGGCGATCTCTTCGTACTGATAGCCACCGGCGAAGCGCAGCTTGTCAGTCAGTGGTGGGTCCAGCGGAATGTCGTACCAGAGACCAACGTTCTGGCGCGGTGCAGACAATTCACTTTCAATGCCGTAACTGTGGCCTTGGGGGTTAACCCAATGGCGAGTCCAGTTGGCCTTGCCTCGCGGCCCGACGTCTGTGGAATAGCCAAGTCCGAGGCCCATGGTGCGAGGTTTGCGCGTTTCGAGCTGAACGGTTACCGGAATTTCCTGCCGCACTGCAGCGGTTGGCGTGGCATCGACACGCACGCCGTCGAAATAACCACTGGTCTGCATCGCCTGGTTCAGCTCAGCGATCAGCTCGGAATCGTACGGGGTGTTTTCCTTGAACGGCACCATGCGCCGCAGAAGGTCGTCATCAAAAGGGGCATCGCCACTAAAGCTGACCTTGCCCAGCGAATAGCGCGGCCCGCTGTCATACACCAGATCAATATCAGCGACGCCTGCTGCCGGGTCTACAGAAAGGCGCTGCTGGACGAATCGCCCGGAAAAGAAGCCATAACGAGACGCCTGGTTCTGGATCAGGCGCTTGGCGTCTTCGTAGTGACCATGATTAAGCACCGCGCCACTTTTCAGCGCATCGCTTTTAGGAACCCGAAATGCCTTGAGCGAGGCGGCCTCACCTTCGATACGCACATTGACAGTACGCAGACGGATAGGCTCACCCGCCTGAACTTTGATAACCAGCTGAAGCTGGTTATCTCGCCCGGCATTCACTTCACTGGCAATTTTTGCCTGGTAGTAACCCAGTGCCTGTGCAGCGCGTTGCGCCTGTTCTTCGGCTCCGATACTGAAGTGCAGCAGACTGTCGGCATCACGATCGCCGGGGCTGCCCACATAGCCTTCGATATTGGCTTTGAGCGCGGAATTGGCAGGAGTGACCCTTACATCCAGCTGCGCATCGGCGAGCGCCGCGAGACTGGAAACACTGAGAATCAAACCGCTGGTGAACATTGCAAGAAGCTTCATGGCGCGAATGCTAACACGAGCAACGGCTTTCACTGGAAGACGCCAAGCGGTTGAAATTTCATGCCTTTACGCCATTGCTTGCAGCGAAACCTGCGGATTTGGTCGAAAAAATACGTGCTCGCGGATGGGTCCTACAGCAACTTCGCCAATTTCCTCATACCCCTGTTGCTTATAGAACTCCAGATAACGGGCATTCCCCGTATTGAGGACGACGCCTTGAGAGTTTTCATCCTCGGCACACCAATTGTGAACCGCCTGCAAAAGTTGCTCGCTAAGGTGTACACCTTGATATTCCGGATGAATCCCGAGCAGCGGCAGCACGTGAACGGACTCTGAGGGCAGATACGCCAGAACTGCGTTGTGGTACTCCAGATAACGGCGCGTACAGTTGAAGCCGGTGCTGAGCACCATGCGCAAACGCCAGGCCCAGCTTTCAGTGATGCCCAGCCGTCGTTGTGGGGGGGCAATCAGCGCTGCACCAACTAGACGGTCGTCGATAAACAGGCCGATGGCCGGTAAATCCTGCAGAAAATGTTGCTTGACCAGTTCTCGGACTGTCGCACGTACCCGTTGATCAAAACCGCTGCGTTCGGCGTTGAACAGGTAGGCAAAACCCGGTTCATGGCGATAAGCGTGGTACAGCAGCGAGCGGGTTTCCCTCGAATAACCGCTGTCGAGTTGGCGGACTTCAGCCGCAATGGCAGACGATTCAGTCATGGAGCAACCTCTCATTAACGGCGCAGCTCGGACGGCAGCGCTCCAGTGCTACAAAAGGTTCGAGTCATGGCTCGCAGCCACAGTTCCAATATCCTTGGAGAGCGCCTCCTGGAGCTTAGGTGCCTGCACATCTGCATGCCGTGGATTTTGTGTGCATATATGTTTTTTTAAGGCACGGACTGCTAATCGATGCACTGACCGCAGCGACGGATATGCGCACAAAAATTGCGATCTGCATTGATTGAGCTGGCAGAACCAAACCGTTTGCAGCTTGAGCGTTACCGCATGTAACTGATAGCTTGGCGCCACAACGCCAAAAGCCCTAACGGATCGCCAGCCCAATGAACCGAAACGAATTGCGCAAGGCCGACATCAACCTGATGGTGGTTTTCGAAACCTTGATGCAAGAGCGCAACGTCACACGCGCGGCAGAAAAACTGTTCCTTGGACAGCCTACGATAAGCGCCGCGCTCAACCGCCTGCGAGCGCTGTTCGATGATCCGTTGTTTATTCGCGTCGGTCATAGAATGGAGCCCACGGCCAGGGCGCAGGAGATCATCCATCACCTGTCGCCAGCGCTGGACGCCATGTCAGTCGCCTTGAGCCTGACGCGGGAGTTCGACCCGGCAAGCAGCGACATGACCTTTCGTATCGGCCTTTCGGATGACGTTGAGTACAGCCTGATGCCCGCCTTGTTACGGGCGATCCGCAAAGAAGCACCGGGCGTCGTACTGGTCATCAAACAGGTCAACTACTGGAATATTTCGGAACTGCTCATGTCCGGCGAAGTCACCGTGGGGGTGTGCCTGACACGAGAATTACCCGCCAACGCCAAACGCAAATTACTGCGCTCGATACAGCCAATGGTGGTCCGCGCCGACAAATCGGCAACGCCGATGACGCTGGACGAATACTGCTCACGCCCGCATGTGGTGGTGTCACACGTGGCCAATATCAGCAGCTTCGCAGATGAGTGGCTGGACGCCATTGGCCGTAAACGCAAGGCGGTCCTTTCAGTGCCGCAATACAGCACACTGCCCGCGCTGATGGAAGGCACTGATTTGCTGTGTAATTTGCCGGATCACCTGACTCAGGCAATGATCAAAACCGGCAGGCTGTATGGCGAACCCCTGCCCTTCATCACGCCCAATCTGGAGCTGTCCATGACCTGGCTGAGCATCATGGACACCGACCCGGCTGAGCGCTGGCTGCGCAAACGACTGGAAGAATTCATGGGAGACCGCGACAGGGTCTCCCCGATTCTCTGAGAAGGGACAATCAGCCGAAACGACCGGTGATGTAATCTTCGGTCTGGCTTTTTGATGGTTTGGTGAAGATGGTGTCTGTATCGCCGTGCTCGATCAGCTCACCCATGAACATGAACGCGGTGTAGTCCGAGCAACGTGCAGCCTGTTGCATGTTGTGGGTCACGATGATCACCGTGAACTGCTCTTTGAGCTCGGTGATCAGTTGCTCGATACGGCCGGTGGAAATCGGGTCGAGGGCTGAAGTCGGCTCATCGAGCAGCAACACTTGTGGACGCAGCGCGATGGTGCGGGCAATGCACAGACGCTGCTGCTGACCACCGGACAAACCGGTGGCGCTCTTGTTGAGCTTGTCTTTGACTTCATCCCACAACGCAGCACCACGCAGGGCCTCTTCTACGCGATCTTCCATCTCACGACGCGACAGCTTTTCGTGGTGCTTGATGGCGTAGGAGATATTGTCAAAGATCGACATCGGAAACGGCACAGGCTTCTGGAACACCATGCCCACGTGGCTGCGCAGGCGGTTCATCGAGTAGCCGGGCGCCAGGATGTTCTCGCCATTGAGCAGCACTTCACCTTTCGCTTCCTGCTTGGGGTACATCGCATAAATGCGGTTGAATACGCGCAGCAGTGTCGACTTGCCGCAACCCGAAGGACCGATGATCGCGGTGATGCGCTTTTCCGGGATGATCATGTCGATGGATTTCAGTGACTTCTGTTCGTTGTAGAAAAACTCCAGACCACGAACTTGAATCTTGGTTTTTTCATTGGCAAGGGAAAGGTTATTCATCAAGACGCCCTATTGCGCAAAAGAATTAAGCGGGAAGCGAGGCTGAGGACCAGCACGAACAGTGTCATAACCAGAGCGCCTGCCCAGGCCAGAGAGTGCCAATCGTCGAACGGGCTCATGGCGTACTGGAACACCACAACCGGTACGCTGGCCATCGGCTTGAGCAGATCGCTGCTCCAGAACTGGTTGCCGAACGCGGTGAACAACAGCGGCGCGGTTTCACCGGTGATACGGGCCAGCGCCAGCAGGACGCCTGTTACCACGCCGGCCTTGGCGGCACGCAGCACGATCTGCAGGGTCAGCTTCCATTGCGGCACACCCAAAGCCAGCGCAGCTTCGCGCATGGTTGAAGGCTGCAGTTGAAGCATTTCATCAGTGGTGCGCACCACCACGGGAATCACCAACAGTGCCAACGCCAGCGCACCGGCAATCGCCGAGAAGCCCACCTTGTGATCGGTCCATTCATTGAGTGGCAGGATCACTGCGGTGTACACAAACAGGCCAAGCACAATGGAGGGTGCAGACAACAGAATGTCGTTGACGAAGCGCACCGCGTTGCCCAGTTTCGAGTAACGGGCAAATTCTGCCAGCCAAACGCCAGCCATCAGGCCAATCGGCGTACCGATCAACAGGCCGATGCCCGACATCAGCACGCTGCCGTAAAAGGCGTTGGCCAAACCGCCTTCAACACCCGGTGGTGGGGTCATGCCGCTGAACAGGCGCAGGTTCAATGCATCCACGCCATTGATAATGGTGGTCAGCAGAATCCACACCAGCCACAACAGGCCGAACGCCGTCGCGGCGCAACTGAGGACCATGGCAGCCTTGTTCTTGAGGTCGCGAACCCGGTACAGGCTCTCATTGCCAGTCACATCCTTACTCATAACCCCTCCTTGCGGGACAGACGCGACAGCATGATGCGGGCCAGAGCCAGCACGATGAAGGTCACTACGAACAGCAGGAAGCCCAGGGCAATCAACGACGAGCGATGCAGGTCGGTGTATGCCTCGTTGAACTCGTTGGCGATTACTGAAGCAATCGAACTGCTTGGCATCATCAGCGACGCCGAGAACTGGTGGGAGTTACCCAATACGAAGGTCACCGCCATGGTTTCACCCAATGCGCGGCCCAGCCCGAGGAAAATGCCGCCCACTACCGCAGAGCGGGTGTAAGGCAGGACGATGTCCCAGACCACTTCCCAGGTCGTGCCGCCCAACGCGTAAGCAGACTCTTTAAGGGTGGTGGGTACACTTTTGAATACTTCGACCATCACGGAGGTAATGAACGGCGTGATCATGATCGCCAGCACGATACCGGCGGTGAGCATGCCGATACCCAAAGGCGGCCCCTGGAACATCGTGCCGATAAAGGGCAACTCGCCAAGGTTGTCATTGATCCACGGTGCGATATGTTCAGCCATGTAAGGACCGAACACGAACAGCCCCCACATGCCGTAAATGATCGAAGGAATGCCTGCCAGCAGCTCGATAGCCGAAGAAATCGGCAGTCGCAACCATGGCGGTGCTACTTCAGTCAGGAAAATCGCGATGCCGAAGCTCACCGGAACGGCGATCAGCAACGCCAGAAAAGAGGTCACCAACGTACCGTAGATCGGTACCAGTGCACCAAACTTGCCGTCGACCACGTTCCACTCGGTGCTGGTCAAAAAGCCAAAACCGAAGGTCTGGAATGCAAGGCTGCCGCCCCACAAAGTCGAAAGTGCGATACAGCCGAGCAACGCCAGAACCAGCATCGCAGCACCGCCCATGGTGCGCTTGAACCAGCGATCATGACGCTGATCGCGAGCCGCTCGGCGCTCACCCTCGGTTACGGAAGCAGGGATCGCAGCGGACAAATATTGGGTGTTTTCAGTCATCTTGGGTCCACTCGCAAAGAAACCCTGTCATCAGGCAGCGATGACAGGGGTGAGCCGGAGAAACGTCGAATTACTTGGTGAACTCGGTTTTCCAGTAGTCCTCAACCTTGGTGACCAAGGCTTTTGGCAGTGCTACGTAAGACAGTTTCTCAGCTTGTTTCTGACCGTTTTCCAGCGACCACTTGAAGAAGTCGAAAGCGGCAGCGCTTTGCTCTGCGTTCTTGGCCTTCTTGTACATGATGATCCAGGTAGTGGCAGTGATCGGCCACGCGGTTTCACCCGGAGCGTTGGTCATGATCAGGTTGAAGTCTTTGACGCTGTTCCAGTCAGCAGTATCAGCTGCAGCGGCGAACGCTTTGGCATCAGGCTTGATGAACTTGCCAGCAGCGTTCTTCAGCTGGGTGTAAGACAGTTTGTTGGTCTCGGCGTAGGAGTGCTCAACATAGCCGATCGAACCTTTGATCTGCTTCACGTAGGCCGAAACGCCTTCGCTACCCTTGCCACCTACACCGGCCGGCCATTGAACAGTCGAACCGAACTTCAGCTTCTCGTTCCACTCCGGACTGACTTTGCTCAGGTAGTTGGTGAAGTTGTACGAAGTACCCGAACCGTCCGAACGGTGAACAACGGTGATGGCCTGGTCTTTCAGTTTGTCTTTGAGCTCTGGGTTCAAGGCAACGATGGCTGGATCGTTCCACTTCTTGATGTCACCCATGAAAATTTTGGCCAGTGTCGGGCCGTCCAGCTTCAGTTGACCAGGCTCGATGCCTTCAACGTTGATGATTGGCACGATACCGCCGATGACGCTTGGGAACTGACCCAGGCCGCCTTTTTCCAGGTCTTCAGCAGACAGCGGGGCGTCGGATGCGCCGAAGTCAACAGTTGCAGCCTTGATCTGAGCGATACCACCGCCAGAACCGATCGACTGATAGTTGATGCGGTTAGGAGCAGACTTGCTGTAGTCCTGCGACCACGCAGAGATAACCGGAAAAACGAAACTCGAACCAGCGCCTGTAACGTCAGCCGCATGAGCCATACCACTCAGGCACATCGAAGCGAGCAGAACCGACAAGCGTTTTTTAGTCAGCAGAATCACGGCGATACCTCAACAAGGGAAATTTGGTGGCCCGTCCATGGGAAGGCCCGATGCGGATTTAATCCTTGGAATGTTGCGGTTTCATGACAATCAGTCGAGTTATGTCATAAAGGTGTTTTTTTTCGATGAAGGACTGACTTTGAAATTGCCATTTTGACCAATGGATTCAGGGGTTTTGACTACAACACTGGAAGGCTTGTCAGTTAATAGCGTTGCGCCACCAACCAAGATTGTTACAGTCAGTTTTGACCATTGGTCGGCACTTGCGGCACCTATCGCGCAGCTCATATCACCAATCTCATGCATGGCCCCTCACAATGGAGATCCATCTCATGAACAACAAAAAACTGACTGCATTGATGCTCGCCGGGATGCTGACTGCAGGCTCGGCATTCGCAGGCTCAACCGGACCGACCAATCCGGTGGACACCGCCCCAAAAACACCGGCCAGCGGTATGGAAAAAAACACCGATGGCACCACGACCGGGACACCGGGGACTTCCCCAGGCGTCAAGGGCATGGACCCGGAACCCAAAATCGATGGCGCTACCGGTACGGGGAACGGGATGTCTGATGATCAGAACAAAGGCGGTGGTGGCAAGGCCGGCGGTTCGGGCGGAGCTGGCGGGTCGAGTAGTGGTGGCTGATTTTATTTAAGAGGCGCCCCCTGTAGGAGCCAACACGTTGGCTCCTACAGTCATGGGTTTGTTGCGCGTAGCGGTGAGCCCCTTATCAATCGTCCCCTTCTACAGCCCCCGCAAAGCTGGCAGTACTTTCCCACTGCACATAACACACCACGACCGGCATATCGTGCTCGGCGCAGAAATCCAGCCAACGCAGCTGGTTATCCTGCAGGCGGTCGCCGGGACCTTTGACTTCGATCATTCGGTAACGCTTCTGCGCCGGAAAGAACTGGATCAGATCCGGCATACCGGTGCGGTTGGCCTTGATATCCAGCAGCAGACGTCTGAACCAGTGCCGAAGGTGATCGACCGGTAAACAGTGCAGCGCTTGTTCAAGCAGCTCGGGGGTTAATGTGCCCCAGAACACGAACGGCGATTGCAGACCGTATTTGCTCTGGTAGTGCTCACGGATGGTGTGCTGCCAGAGATCCGAGTCTAATTGCGCAAGACATGCATCGAACAACACGGCTCGGCGCGAGTAAAAGTCCGGACTGTGCAAATCGCTGGGGCCGCTGTGAAACGGATGGAAAAACGCACCTGGCAGTGGCGCGAAAATCGCTGGCCAGCAGAGCAACCCAAACAGCGAATTGATCAGGGCATTTTCGACGTAATACAGCTCACTGCCCTCCTCCGCCAGATGCAGCTGGATCATCTGCTCGACACTCAGGTCGGGACGCAGCGGAACGCTCACATCCAGTCGCTCGACTTTGCGCGTGACCCGGCGGACCTTGTCGATAAGGCCAAGTTTGCGTTGCAGTCTTGGCAACACTCGACGCGCATGCTGCACCTCGGCATCGCTTTGTGGCGTGGCCTGCACCTGCTCAAGCAGCGTCAGGGCAGCCTGATAGTCCTCGCAACGCTCCAGCACTCTAACGCGCCGGGATCGCGCGCCGGGATAGTTGCTGCACTCGTACACACTCAACGCCAACGACCAGTCCTGCGCACGTTCGGCTTGCTGACCGATCTGATACAGCGTCTTGCTTCGCCGCATTTCCAGCCATGGGTTACGCGTGTCGATGGCCAGGGCGCGCAATGCCAGCGCCTCGAGTACCGCGCCCTCATCGAGGGCCTGACGGCAAGCGTGCAGCTCAAGGCAGGCGTCGATGTCCGCACGATCATTGATGGTCCGCGAGTCCAGCGAGAACTCAACCGTTTCATAGCGGTATACGCCCAGGTCAGCCAGAACGAACTCGGACCATTCCTGATAAAGATTGCCGAAGTACAGCAATCGCAGGCGGTCACAAAGCGGCATGACCTTGAGGGCAAAGATCGTTTCGTCAAGCTCTGCATGCCAGCAGTCCAGTGTCTGTGCGCACTGATGAAGAGGCTGCAGCAGTTCCAGCAGTTCGTGCTTTCGTTCGGTCCCGCGTATGCCGTGCGCCTTGAAGCACACCGCTAGCTCGGCCTTGCGCAGCAGGGTGAACAACTGCTCAAGGTGCAGTTCAGGACGAGGATCAACCCAGCCGTGTACCAGCAACGGCTGCACCGCTTCCAGCGTGTCGCCCAGTTCCGGATAACTGAGCTTGCTGGCCCGAAACAGCTCGCCCTTGCGCATGACCATACGCACCAGCAAACCTTGCGCCGCCTGTGGCAGTTGCGCAAAGTGGTCGATGAATTGCTGTTCTTGCGTATCGAGTAAATCCGCGTAACGCAGGGCAATCCAGCGCAGCACCTGGCGGAAGTTTTCGAGGTAGTAGAACGGGTTTTCCAGGGGCGAAGTATTCACAACAAAGCTACGCGACAAGGCCAGACACGCCTGCAAGGATACTGTTTATCCGTACAGATTCCAGCGCTGAATTGATCGCCTGATAAATGGTCTGCCGTATCGCAATGTGTGAAGCGCTAGAATCCGGACACGTTAACTGCCATGCCGGAGATCGATCATGCAGATCAACACAGCACCGCAGGTTTATCTGGCGGGTTTTGATGTATTTCGCGCAGATGCCATAGAGCACGGCCAATACCTCAAGGCCTTGTGCAACGTCCATGGGCTTGAAGGCCTGTATCCGTTCGACAACGAAGTGCCTGGCGGGCTCTCGACTCAGGAAACCGCCCAACTGATCTGCTCGATGAATATCGCCATGATCCAGCGCAGCACGGCAGTGCTGGCCAACCTCAATGTGTTTCGCGGTCTTGAGCCGGATTCCGGTACGGCGTTTGAAGTCGGTATGGCTATCGCGCTGAACAAACCGGTCTGGGTTTATTTCGAACCGGTGGAGTCACTTCGTGATCTGGTGCCCCACGACCTGAATGGTTACGACCAGCAAGGATTTCTGGTGGAGGACTTTGCTCTGCCGAGGAATCTGATGCTGGCCTGCACATGGGCGGGGTCCAGCTCAACAGTGGAACTGGCCGTTGAGGCATTGTCGCTGTACCTGACCCGACAGAAACCAGATGTGTAGGAGCTGCCGAAGGCTGCGAAATCTTTGATCCTGATATATTGCCTTCGCAGCCTTCGGCAGCTCCTACAGCAAACCGAGGTGCGCCGGAATACTCAGTTCACCGATGAAGAACCCACATCGCTGCTGAAAATCGGATCAAGCTTGTCCGAGTCACTGAACTCGTCCAGGCCCAGTACATCAAGATCGAGATAACCTTCCGGATCAGTGTCCTCATCAGCATCGGCGTCATTCAACGGCGACTGATCACCACCAAAATGGTGGTCAATACACGCAAAAAAGTGCAATGGAGCTGCCTGCGCGTCGAGCGGTGAAAGTGTCTGCATCTATCGTTTCTCCTGAACATTTCCCTGTGCCAACGCTGCTATTACGTTTGCATGACCACAGGCTAACCCAGCCCGTAGGAAAATGGAGCTACCGACGTCAGCTCCAGCTCAAAAATTCTCCGCTGCTGTCCCTCAACATCTGCACCATGGCTTGCGCCGCAGGCGACAGGTAGCCGCCTTTACGGACCGTGCAGCCAATCGTGCGCTTCATCGTCGTTTCCTTTACGACCACTTCACGCAAGTGTTGCATGTTGTTGCCGAACTCGAGGGTCTCCCGGGCAGTGAAACTCAACAGGCTGGTGCGTTCGATCAAACCGGGCAACAAAGGAATCGAATTGGCTTCGATCTGAACCACGGGCAATGGGAGCTGCTGGGCACTGAACGCCTGATCCAGCCATTTGCGGGATGAAACACCCGATGGCGGTAGCACCCAGCGATAGGCGCAAAGATCAGCCATGTGGTATCGGCTTTTGAAGATGGGATGATCCTTGCTGGCAATCACCACCGCTTCGTCCTTGAGAATCGGAAAACTCTCGAACTGCTCGTCATCGGTGATCAGCGCACAAATAATCATGTCCAGTTGCCCGGAACGCAGGGATTCACGCAACAGGTCGTCCTGACCGATGACCATCTTCAACGTGACATCAGGCGCACGCTGCAACAGTGCGGACGTCAATTTAGGCAGCAGATATTCAGCCATGGTCGCCGCACATCCAAGACGAATATTGCCCACCGCACCGCTGGCGAAATCCCGTACCTCGCGCTGAGTCTGAGCGATGCTCTGTTGCAGGACCTTACCCCGAGCCTGCAGCAACTCGCCTACCGGGGTCAGCTTGATCCGTCGGCCATCGCGCTGGAATAACCGGGTGCCAAATGACTCCTCCAGCCGCTGGATGCTTTTGGTCAGCGCAGGCTGGCTGCGATTGAGTTTTTGCGCAGCCCGGCCCAAATGGCCCAACTCGGCAATCGTTTCGAAATAGGCAAGATCGCGAAGATCCATAATCCATCAACCAAAGTTATCAATTCATGACTATTAGAAAATAGACTTGATCGATTGAAGTGTCGATACTCTTGCCGTACGAGCGTCCTGTCTCGCTCGCCTCGCGGAGCCCACCCTCTTGTCACGCGCCTCTGGCTTTTCGCTGCACACCTTGCCTAAACCCGCTCAATGGGCAGCCCTGATTCTGGTCGCAGGTGCTGCTGGCCAACTTCTCAAATACTGGCAAATGCCAGCCGCACTGTTCCTGGGCCCTATGCTGGTCGCTATCTGCTTTGGGGTAATGGGCGCGAATATTCGCCTGCACAAAAATCTGTTTCGCCTGAGCCAGGGCACGGTCGGCGTGCTGATCGCCCACTCGATGACCATGGCGGTTTTGGTCACGGCGCTGCATTCCTGGCACGTCATGCTGTTTGCCACGGCACTCACGGTGACGCTCAGCGCTGGAGTCGGTTTGTGCCTGGTGCGTTACGCCGGGATCGCGGGCAGCACCGCCGCCTGGGGCACTTCACCGGGTGCAGCATCGGCCATGGTTGCCATGTCGGAAGATTACGGCGCCGACTCGCGGGTCGTCGCCACCATGCAGTATGTGCGGGTAGTTTGCGTCGTGATGGTTGGTGCAGTGGTCAGTCGTCTGATCGGCGTGGAGGGCGGCGGCACCGAAGCCCATAGCGCAGACGTCGAACTGGAAGGCGCAAATCTGCTGAACTTTGCCTTGAGTCTTGCGGTGATTGGAGTCGGCATCATACTCGCCAGCAAAATCCCTGCGGGTGCCTTGATGGGGCCATTGCTGATCGGCGGCGCTCTACAGCTAAGCGGCCTTATGCAGATTACGCTGCCCTCCTGGATGCTGACGCTGGCCTATGGCGCGATGGGCAGCTACGTGGGTCTGCGCTTCGACCGTCCCACTATCAAATACGTCTGGCGTCGCATGCCGGCGATGATTCTTGGCTCAATGCTGCTGATTGTGCTCTGTGCGCTTTCAGCCTGGTTGATTGCTGTCATGCTGGACAAGGACTATCTCTCGGTCTACCTGGCCACAAGTCCTGGCGGTCTGGACGCCATGGCGATCATCGCCATCGACACCCACTCAGACGTGGGCTTCGTGCTGGCTATGCAGACCTTGCGGCTGATCGGCGTGATCCTTACGGGCGCGTTCTTCGCTCGACAGATCATCCGGCTGACCGATAAGGGCGCGACTTCGCACTGACTGCCGTTACCCATTGAATCTATCGCGCTGCGACCTCTCAAACAGCTAATCACCGCGTCTTTGAGAGGACCACCGTGAGCACAATCAAAATTGCCACGTTTAACATCAATGGCATTCGCAGCCGCCTGCCAATCCTGCTGGACTGGTTGCGCCGCGAAAGTCCGGACGTGGTTTGCCTGCAGGAATTGAAAGCTGCCGACTTGGCCTTCCCCATCGATGAAATACGTGACGCGGGCTACGGCGCCATCTGGCAGGGACAACCTTCGTGGAACGGTGTGGCGATTCTGGCCAAGGGCATGGAGCCGCTGGAAGTTCGTCGCGGCCTGCCAGGCTTTGAACAGGACAGCCAGAGTCGCTACATCGAAGCAGCGGCCCATGGCGTGATCGTCGGCTGTCTGTACTTGCCCAATGGCAATCCTCAGCCGGGGCCGAAGTTCGATTACAAACTGGCCTGGTTCGAAAAACTCATCGAGCACGCTGAGTCACTGTATGCGAGCGGGCATCCGGTGGTATTGGCTGGCGACTACAACGTGGTGCCAACGGACGAGGATATTTACAACACCCGGTCATGGCTCAAGGATGCATTGCTGCAACCTGAGAGTCGCGAGTGCTTTCAGCGCCTGCTGGATCAGGGCTGGACCGATGCCCTGCGCACCTGCTTTCCGGACGAGCCGATTTATACGTTCTGGGATTACTTTCGCAAGCACTGGGAAAACAATTCCGGACTGCGAATCGATCATCTGCTGCTTAACGCAGAAACCAGCGCCCGGCTTGAACGCGCCGGGGTGGATCACTGGCCGCGCAACGAACCACATCCCAGCGACCATGCACCGACGTGGGTGGAATTGGAGATGGGGGATTAGTGTGGGATCGAGAAGGCGGCGAGCGGCACTCCCGAAGGATTCACTGTCGTGGGACCGGCTTTAGCCGGGAATGGTCCGGTACAGTCGCTGCATTTCCGTCCTCAGTCATGAAGCTTTCCCGGCTAAAGCCGGTCCCACGTCGGCTTGCGGCCGAACATAGAGTCCCCCCGGGGAATCATTGCCTTACGTGAGACCGCATTGACTCAACCCATCCCCGCCAACGCACTCGCCAGACTCGGTGCCAGCGGCAATACCGGCAGCAACGTCGCCTGATAGGCGTGATAGAGGTCCGGCTTGCCTCCCCATATATCCGCACTTGGCTGGTTGAGCGGGCTGAGTTCGTGATGCCAGCTGCCCAGTTCGCGATCAATGAACAATGTCTCGTTGAACTCCCAGAAACAGCGATACCAGTCCTCATACTGTTTTTCATCGGTACGCTGCAACAACGCGGCCGCAGCGGCGGCCGCCTCGCAATGGACCCAATGCAAGCGATGACGCACCACCGGCTGCTTCTGCCAGTCCAGGGTGTAGACAATGCCCGGCAGACCGTCGACATTCCAGGCGTCACGACATGCATTGGCGAACAACTGACGTGCGCCCGAGAGCAGCCACGACGGGGTTGGCAACTTCAAG
The DNA here is from genome assembly GCF_040224095.2 of Pseudomonas caspiana. NCBI lineage: Bacteria > Pseudomonadati > Pseudomonadota > Gammaproteobacteria > Pseudomonadales > Pseudomonadaceae > Pseudomonas > Pseudomonas caspiana. The sequence continues at coordinate 3,540,076 of NZ_CP167995.1, forward strand.
CGCTGACGCGACGCCTCCAGATGCAACAACAGCCGCGCCCATTCGAAGGCATGCCCCGGGGTGGTGCCGTAGGGACGGAATCCATCGGCACGATTGTCGTGGTTGTACTCCGGCAGAGGCTGCCACGAGAGGCTGAAGTGCTCGATCACCTGATGCTCATTGGCAGCCGCGTGACCGTGAATTACCCGCTCGACAATCCGCAAAGCCCGATCCAGCCACTGGGCATCGCCGGTCACATCGGCCAATGCAAGAAAGGCCTCGGTGCTGTGCATGTTGCTGTTGGCACCGCGATAGCTTTCCTCATGCGTCCAGTCGCGAGCGAAGGACTCTCGCATCGCCCCCTCCTCCTCACTCCAGAAACGACGCTGGATCACTTCGATGGCATCCGACAACAAAGCCTGCGCACCGGGCCGCCCGGCAACGACAGCCGAGCTGGCCGCCAACGCGACGAAGGCATGCAAGTAAGCCTGTTTGTCGGTTTTACTCTGGTGAGTGAGGGGCGCACTGAACCAGCCGCCATGCTCTGCATCCCGCAGCGGCCCTGCCAGCGACGCGATACCGTGGTCCACCAATGCGGCGCAGCCGGGTATGCCGCGGATGTGAGCCATGGCGAAACTGTGGGTCATGCGGGCAGTGTTCATGGTTTCGGCTTGAGCGTTTTCGGGCAGGACGCCACGCTCATCAAGATTGCCGAACCCTTGGGGCAGCCGTGAGGCCTTGGCGAAGGTCAGCAGTCGATTACCTTCACGGGCCAGCCACTCATGGTGACCGGGGGCACGAAGCCAACTGCTGAAAAGATTGTTCTTATTGTCCATGAAGCTGTTTCGCCTCTGTCATTGAGCAGAGGCGAATCATGCCCGGCGCTACCCGCCGGCGGCAAGCATGGATCAGACCTTGAAGCGCGACACGACCTGATTCAAATCACCCGCCAGACGCGAGAGCTCATTGCTTGAAGCACTGATCTGGTTGGCGCCTTGGGTCGACTGCATGGACAGGTCACGAATATTGACGATGTTGCGATCCACTTCCCGGGCGACCTGCGCCTGCTCCTCGGCAGCGCTGGCAATCACCAGGTTGCGTTCGGAAATCTGGTTGATGGATGAGGTGATGTCGGTCAGCGACTCACCCGCACCCTGCGCCAGGGTAAGGGTTTCGCTGGCGCGCTCGCTGCTGGTCAGCATGGATTCCAGTGCCTGGGCAGAGCCGCTACGCATGGCACTGACCATTTTGTCGATTTCCAGTGTCGACTGTTGGGTGCGATGTGCCAGCGCGCGAACCTCATCCGCCACGACAGCGAAACCACGACCCGACTCACCGGCCCGTGCAGCTTCAATGGCAGCATTGAGCGCCAGCAGGTTGGTTTGCTCGGCAATAGAGCGGATCACGTCGAGCACCTTGCCAATGTCCTGCGACTGGTCGGCAAGATTCTGCACCAGCGCCGAAGTGGCCTGGACGTTGGTGGTCAATGTCTGGATCGATTGTACGGTTTCGACGACTCGTGCCTGCCCAGCCTGAGCCGAGCGATTGGAATGGTTCGACGCATCAGAAGTGGACACGGCGTTGCGCGCGACTTCTTCCACCGCCGAGGTCATTTCGTTGATGGCCGTAGCGGCCTGATCGATTTCAGCGTTCTGTTGGTGCAGGCCGCGATAGCTGTCTTCAGTCACCGAGTTCAGCTCGGTGGCGGCCGAGGCCAGTTGCGTCGCGGAACTGCCAATGTGTTGCATGGCCGAGCGCAAGTTGACCTGCATCTTGTCCAGTGCAACCAGCAAACGAGTCACTTCGTCGCTGCCATCAACCGTGATGCGTTGAGTCAGATCGCCATTGGCCACGTGTTCAGCAGCCGTTACGGCGACTTCCAGTGGGCGCACGATACTGCGAGTCAGCAGCAAGGCCAGGGCGATGGTGCCCAAGCCAGCAAGCACCACGAAAATGAACACGATGTTGCGCGACTTGTCGTACTGCTCTTCGGCAGCCTTGCCTTCTGCGTCAACGCGCTGGGCATAGAACTCACCCAGATCAGCCAATTGCTTGCCGGAGCCATCAACGATGGTTTTCATGTCCACCAGCAATAACTTGTTCAGGGCCTCACGATCGTTCTGCGCGGCGATCAAGAATGATTTATCGAGCGCTTTCTGATACTCACCCAATGTTGCCCGGAACTGGTCGCTGAGTGCTTTCTCCTCAGGGGTGTCCACGAACGAAGCAAAGAGCTCGAGCTTTTTGTTCAGGTCCTGATTACGGACGTCGAGCTGACTGCGGTAGGTCGCGATGTTTTTAGGATCAGGGTCCAAGGCCATCCGTAGCGAAATAGTACGGATACGCAGCATGTTTTCGCGGATGTCGCCGACCACACGCATGCTGGGCAGCCAGTTCGTTTCAACCGCAACTTCACTCTCACGAATCGCTGACATCTGAACCATGGCGAACCAGCCCAGCAAGGCGACCAGTAGGGATATGAGCGTAAAGCCAAGACCGGCTCGGCGGGCGATAGTCAAATTGCGTAGGTTCATGAGGAAAGCTCTTTTTATTGGCAGGAGGATCAAGCTGAACAGCAAAAAGTTGTAGGACAACATCAACTATCGACTGCCGAACCGGGTTCTTGAGGCTGGTACCCGCTAACTCAGCAAATATTTCCGGTTGCTCACCTTTCAAGCGTGGGTGTCCGACGAACGCTTTGTGCAAAGTGCCCATAACCTTGTCTAGACCTGAGACTCAGCCAAAAAAACGCCCGGCTATTCCAGGCGTTCTGAAGACCTGAAAGGAGAACAAATCATGCATCTGGAAGGTTCCTGCCATTGCGGTGAAGTCGAGTTCAGCCTGAACAGTGCTCATCCCTACCCTTATCAACGCTGCTATTGCTCGATCTGCCGCAAGACCCAAGGCGGAGGTGGTTACTCGATCAACCTGAGCGGTGACGCGCAAAGCCTGAAGGTCAAAGGCCGCGAGAACATTTCGATTTACCACGCAAAAATCCGCGAAGACCACAAGGTCCGTATCAGCAGCGCCGAGCGGCATTTCTGTAAGTTGTGCGGCAGCGGTCTCTGGCTGTTCAGCCCCGAGTGGCCGGAGTTGATTCACCCTTTTGCGTCAGCCATCGATACGCCACTGCCATCGCCGCCGGAGAACACCCACCTGCTGCTGGACTCCAAAGCCTCCTGGGTTGAGGTTCACGTACATGAGGGCGACAAGCAGTTCGAAGGTTACCCGCAGGAGTCGATTGCCGAGTGGCATGAGCGACTGGGATTGGTCCGCTGAGCCGCCCTGACCTGGGCGGACCCGCCGTTTTCGCCACTGCCCCTGAAAATTGTTATATCCGCTCAGAAATCTCGATCAGGTTCAGGTCCGGGTCGCGCACATAAACCGAACGAATCGGGCCGGTCGCCCCTGTGCGCATGACTGGCCCTTCAATGATCGGCCAGTTGGCCTCCTGTAAACGCTGGATCACCTGATCCAGCGGTATCGATGCGATAAAACACAGATCCAGCGCGCCAGGCACCGGCACATGTGCCTTGGGCTCGAACTCCGCGCCACGAATATGCAGATTGATCTTCTGCTCACCGAACTTGAACGCCATGCGTCCCGCGCCAAAGGTTTCCAGTTTCATGCCCAGCACCCGGACGTAGAAGTCCTTGGTGGCTTCGCCATCTACGGCCGTCAAGACCAAGTGGTCAAGGTGATCGATCATTGCAGGTGCTCTTTTCAGGAAAACGTAGACGAATCAAACGCCAGTAGGCGGCCGAAAGTCCAGTGTCATGTTTCTTGCGCGGCGCTACTGTTCGTCACCAGGCAGTTCCCCGTCCTGCCGATTCTGAAATCTGCTTCCGATTAGTTAGCAGGAACTTTCTCCATCAAATAGACTTGTAGGAAACGTCTTGTTTTAAACAACCTGGATTGACTGGTTATTAAAATCTCTATTACGTCGATTTCGTCAGTGGCATACCGCCCTGTATAAATTGACTAGAGAACTTCCATGAATACATTTAAAAAGACACCCATTCAATCGGCGCTCCTTCTGGCAGTAGTGACCGCAGGCTTAACCTGTGGCGCATCTGCCAGCACAGACACCCAACAGACAGCCGCCCTTTCACCCAGCGGTGACGCAGTAAGACCTCAAGCCGCAGCTAGCCTGGAGTTTGCAGAACCAAAGTTCATTGTATTGGAGGACAAGCTTCACTCGATTAACGATTCGCTCACCAGCAGGCACCCGGTTCACTACTACGGATTTGTGGCCAAACGCGGCCAGGATATAATCCTGGGCTTTCATGGCGACAACCCCGTCAAAAATGCCTGAAAAGTCGATTATTACCAAGACGGTGAATGGCATACTGAAAATATGAAAACCAAGGTATTTACCGGTCTAAAAACTGAAGCCGAAGTCATTATCCGAGTAATGCCTCGTCATTCAGAGAAAGGGGCAAACATCGCCTACTCGCTCAATTTCGGGTCTTACCCGGTTCTCAAAAAATATGATTTGCATGACGAACCTGGCGTTATCAGGATCCCGAGTGGTTATACCGAGCCGGGGTGGTTGGCGACTCAGGTTTATAAAGAAGCCCTACTCGAGGTGAAATTCGAAGATACCAAGGGTGCTCCTTTGGAGGGAGGCGTGATACTGTTTGCACTGAAGTACCGTGAAGAAAATACCGCCGTCAAATTGTTATTGACTAGCGACGCCAGCGGTTTCGCTTCCCGAAAAATAGAACTTGGCCGATGCTATGACGGAACGGAAGCCCAAGACTTTGTTGACAAGAATAAGGGATTCAATACTTGGCGTAGCTACTACAAGGTAGCAAATTACGCAATAATGAATCTTGCCTCAAGCCCCCATACCGTGACACCTAATACCTTTTATCTCGGGCACATCTGCACACAACGGCTTGTACAAACGGTACGACCACGCAACTAACCCCGGCGTCAGTCTGGCAACATTGCCAGACTGATTTTTTTCATGCTTCCGAGGAGATGTATGGAAAGTCACGCCGCTCAGCATTTTGCTGAATTTGCGCAAGCCACTCACTTTGCATCTTTTCAACAGGCACACTCAAAATCCTGCCAAAATCGATTACAAATTGAAAACTTTCAATACCCAATTTATGCCGCCCGCCAAAGGTCTCATGATCATGATCAACGAGCGCCATGAAGCCCTTGGCTGCGGATTTTGAATGTAGCTTTAGTCCGTCAGTATTACTCAAAGAATCAATCAGGAAACGCCGTTCACTATCGGTGAGAACTTTGTTGTAGTCGATTATCTTTATGGAGGCGTCCGCATCCAGGGTAAAGCCAAAGCTCTTGCTCGCAATCTCCGGATGGGTGTCTGCGAGTTTTTTCATGAAACTATCGTGCGCGAGCTTCGCCAAACCAAGGTCGAGCATTACCTCCATACTCTTCCACGCCACATACTCTTTTAGATTTGAGGCGAGCTCGTAGCCGGGTTCCGTCAGCCAGGGCTCTTTCTGATACTCATAAAACGGGGGGTCTTTGGCCACGCTGGAAGTAGTTTCAACCGTTTCTTCCAGCATGTTTTTTTCGCTTGTCTTTACTGGCTGCTTATTGAGCACTGATGTGAGCTGCTGCAAACCCACCTGACTGTTTGATATACCGTTAATGTTCAAGACATTGCCCTCCATTTGGCGTCATCTCTCATAACGGCCAGCCCTGAAAAAACTTGGCCTGATAACGCAGTAGGAAGTTTCCGATGAGGGTCCTGTTGTGATGATGTTCTCAACATCAACCGCTATTGCGTATTCAACTGGCAATAAAACGAATATTTTACGAATAGGCGCGCATTTCCTGTAGCAGATGCCGAAGGCTGCGAAAGCGATCTTCCTGACACTGCCGTCGCAGCCTTCGTCGGCTCCTACAGTTCAATGCCTGCCATTAACAGCACTGACGGAAGCTGGCAGCAAACGGGACCCTCATGGCAAAGTGCAGCTCATCTCGTAATCACACGCTGAAGAGAACCCCGGACCTTGGCCAAGCACCGAATCGTATGCCTGTTCCCCGCCCTGTTTGCACTTCAGGCCTGTGCGTCATCGACCAGCAACGATCAGACAACCCAGAGTTTTGATGACTATCGTCAGCAAACGCTGGAATGGATAAAGCAACGCCGAAGCTTCCAGACCACCGATCACGCTGCCGAGCTGCAATGGAATGCGCCGCAGGAGTGGCGCCCGTCGGGTCAGCCCAAAGGCGGTATCTTGCTGGTTCATGGCCTAGGCGATTCGCCGTGGTCGTTCCATGACATCGGGGCAAAGCTTGCAGCTCAGGGCTTTCTGGTGCGGACCGTGCTGCTGCCCGGTCACGGCACGCAGCCATCCGACATGCTCGATGTCACCCTGAAGCAGTGGCAGGACGTGGTTCGCGAGCAAGCCCGGACTCTTGCCCGTGAAGTCCCCAAGGTGTATCTCGGCGGATTTTCCACGGGTGCCAACCTGGTGCTGGATTACGCCTACGATCACGATGAAATCGCCGGTCTTGTGCTGTTCTCTCCTGCCTTTCGCTCCGACAGCCCTTATGCCTGGGCGACGCAGTGGATCGCCTGGGCGCGCCCTTGGCTGGCGAGCCCCAAGGATCCGTTACGGCCCTTGCAAACCCCGGTGCGTTACTTGAACGTGCCCACTAACGGCTTTGCCCAGTTCTATCGCAGCAGCGTGCTGGCGCAAGATCGTCTGGGCGAGCGCCGTTACGACAAGCCGGTGTTCATCGCCATCACCCAACACGACTCGGTGCTGGACACCCACTATGTGCTGGACAATTTCAATCAACACTTCAGCAACCCGGCCAGTCGCCTGATCTGGTACGGCGACAGCCCGGTAGACGCTGCGAACACACCTCGCGTACTGGTTCGCAAGGATTACCTGCCTGATTACCGAATCAGCCAGTTTTCGCACATGGGTCTGCTGTTTTCTCCGGACAACCCACTGTACGGCGTGGACGGCAAGCAGCGTATCTGCTGGAACGGCCAGGAAACCCCGGACATGCAGAAATGTCTGGCCGGTGATCAGGTGTGGTACTCGGACTGGGGCTACCGCGAGCCCGCCAAAGTCCATGCGCGACTGACCTTCAATCCTTATTTCGAGTGGCAGTCGGGGGTGATGCTGCAGGTGCTGGGGGATGCGCAGGCGGATTCTGAATGACTGAGCATTAGCGCCGAACCCTGTCCTCGCCGGAACTGCAGTTCTTTGCCATTTGAGAGGGTCACGGCGTTCAATCCAACGGCGCGAAGCGTTCCCGGCTGTTACTCAAATGCGTCCACATCGCGGCACGTGCGGCGTCCGGATCCTGGCGGCGGATCGCGGCGAGCAGCGCCTCGTGTTCCAGATTGGCCAGATACCCGTGATGAGCGAGGTTGGCGCCTGCCCTTTCACTTGAGGCGATGCGATTGCGAGGAATGATCGCGTTGCCCAGGTGCAGCATGATCTCCGTGTAGTACGAATTACCGGTGGCTTCGGCGATCAGCATGTGAAAGCGCCAGTCGGCCTCCACACAGCTGTCTTCATTGGCCAACAAGTCCTGATAGTCATCCAGCGCCTGACGCATCGCGGCCAGATGTTCGTCAGTGCGGCGCAATGCGGCAAGTGCCACCGCTTGAGTTTCCAGACCGATACGCAACTCGATGATGTCTCGCACGCTGGCGGCGGTTTCGACCTTCAGATGCAGACCCGTCTGGTTGCCCCGCTCCAGCACGAATGTGCCGACGCCATGATGGGTTTCCACCAGACCGGAAGCCTGCAATTTGGAGATGGCCTCACGAACCACTGTGCGGCTGACACCGTGCTCACGAACGATCTGATTTTCCGAAGGCAGCTTCTGTCCCGGCGGAATTTTGCCGAGCAAAATCCGCTGACTCAGCTCGGTCACCAGATCGGTTGCAAGATTGTGAGGTCGGCGCTTGGGTGCCTGACGCGTGGGCTGCTGCATGGAGACTGTCCTGACACCAATTTTGCCGCGATCATAGCACCGGTCATAGAGCACTTGTCATACAAGCATGGCTGGATGAACTCATCCGACTTGTATGACAACACAAGAAATCGCTCTTCACTGACACGGGCTTCAACCCCCCATCACTCAAGGCTTCGCTGAAATACCGAGAAAAATCAGCCAAGCACCCAGGCACAACATGAAGCCTGAAAATAAATCATATTCGATTGATTTTAAAAGAATAAATCACCAAAACCGTCAGTTGTCCAATCCGTCACATCCCAGCTGAACCGCCTACATCACTTGGCAAATAATCCTGCAAAATCTGCAACCCCCCTCTTGCGCGACGAACATCTACTTGTATGATGTCCATCAACAAGCCCGCAGCTTGTCCTGACCCGCATAAAAATAACGAGTGGGAGATTCATCCTTGAACGCATCCAATACCCGGACGGGTGATGGGGCAGATTCGACTTTGGCTTCAGCTGTATCCAAGGTCAAACGCCACATCCTGCCACTGTTCGTCATCATGTTTATCGTCAACTACATTGACCGCGTGAACATCGGCTTTGTGCGCTCGCACATGGAACACGATCTGGGCATCGGCGCAGCCGCCTATGGCTTTGGTGCCGGCCTGTTCTTCATCGGTTACGCACTGTTCGAAGTCCCTTCCAACATGCTTTTGCAAAAGGTCGGTGCCCGCATCTGGCTGACACGGATCATGTTCACCTGGGGCATCGTCGCCACCTGCATGGCCTTCATCCAGAACGAAACCCACTTCTATATCCTGCGCTTCTTGCTGGGTGTAGCCGAAGCGGGTTTCTTCCCGGGCGTGATCTACTACTTCACCCGCTGGTTGCCGGGTGTCGAGCGCGGCAAAGCCATCGCGATTTTCCTCAGCGGCTCGGCCATTGCCTCGCTGATTTCTGGTCCGCTCTCTGGCCTGCTCCTGCAGATCAGCGGGTTCGGCATGAAAGGCTGGCAGTGGATGTATTTCATTGAGGGCATGTTCTCGGTGTGTCTGTGTGCCTTCGTCTGGTTCTGGCTCGACTCAAAACCCCATGACGCCAAATGGCTGACCCGCGAAGAGCAGGACGCACTGGTCAACGCGATTGATGAAGAGCAGCGCGCTCGTGAAGCCGCCAGTCCGATCAAAGCCTCCATCGGCAAGCTGCTCAAGGATCGTCAGATCATCCTGTTCTGCCTGATCTACTTCTTCATCCAGCTGACAATTTATGCCGCCACCTTCTGGCTGCCGAGCATCATCAAGAAGATGGGCGACCTCAGTGACATTCAGGTCGGACTGTTCAACTCCATCCCGTGGTTGTTATCGATTGTTGGCATGTACGCCTTCGCCGCCATGTCTGCCAAGTGGAAGCGTCAGCAAGCCTGGGTTGCCGCAGCGTTGCTGATCGCTGCTGCCGGGATGTTCATGTCCACCACCGGTAGTCCAATCTTTGCCTTCGTTGCGATCTGCTTTGCTGCGCTAGGCTTCAAATCTGCATCGTCGCTGTTCTGGCCCATCCCTCAGGCGTATCTGGATGCCCGGATCGCCGCAGCGGTGATCGCCCTGATCAACTCGGTAGGCAACCTCGGCGGTTTCGTCGCGCCCACCACGTTTGGTCTACTGGAACAACACACTGGCTCGATTCAGGGCGGCCTGTACGGCCTGACTGCGACCTCAATCATTTCCGCCATTATCGTTTTCGCTGCACGCAATACTCCGAAGCCCGGCAAGATCCCGGCAGAGCCAACGGCTCCGACTGCCGCCCACTCTTGACCGCTCGCTACGATTATTAAAAGGATCTATAACAATGAGTCAGAACCTGAGCAAAGCACCTGTTATCACCAGCATGCAGGTCGTCCCGGTCGCCGGTCACGATGACATGCTGCTAAACCTCAGCGGCGCCCATGGCCCCTACTTCACTCGCAACATCGTCATTCTGCAGGACAACGCCGGACACACCGGCGTGGGTGAAGTACCGGGCGGCGAACGCATTCGTCAGACGCTGGAAGATGCGCGGCAACTGGTGGTGGGCAGCTCGATTGGCACCTATCAAAAGATTTTGAACGACGTTCGTAAAACCTTTGCCGAACGTGACTCCGCCGGGCGCGGTTTGCAGACCTTTGACCTGCGCATCACCATTCACGCCGTGACGGCTCTGGAAGCGGCGCTGCTGGACCTGCTGGGTCAACACCTGGACGTGCCGGTTGCTGCACTGCTTGGCGAAGGCCAACAACGCGACGAAGTGAAAATGCTCGGCTACCTGTTCTACGTCGGTGATCAGGGCAAAACCAATCTGGATTACCGCAAAGAACCGGATGCCGATAACGACTGGTTCCGCGTTCGCCATGAAGAAGCTCTGACGCCGGAGGCGGTTGTTCGTCTGGCTGAGGCGGCTCAAGCGCGCTACGGTTTCCAGGATTTCAAACTGAAAGGCGGCGTGCTCAGCGGCGATGCGGAAATAGAGGCTGTTACCGCCCTCGCCGAACGCTTCCCGGATGCTCGGATCACACTCGACCCGAATGGCGCCTGGTCACTGAAAGAAGCCATTCGTCTGTGCCGCGATCAGCATCATGTGCTGGCCTACGCCGAAGACCCCTGTGGCGCGGAGAACGGTTTTTCCGGTCGCGAAGTCATGGCCGAATTCCGCCGTGCAACCGGCCTGAAAACAGCCACCAACATGATCGCCACCGACTGGCGTGAAATGGGCCATGCGATTCAGTTGCAGTCGGTAGACATTCCACTCGCCGACCCACACTTCTGGACCATGCAGGGTTCGGTACGGGTAGCGCAAATGTGCAACGAATGGGGCCTGACCTGGGGTTCGCACTCCAACAACCACTTCGATATTTCTTTGGCGATGTTCACCCACGTGGCCGCCGCTGCACCGGGCGATATCACGGCCATCGACACTCACTGGATCTGGCAGGACGGCCAGCGCCTGACCCGCCAACCGCTGCAGATCGTCGGTGGCACCGTGCAAGTCCCGAAAAAACCTGGACTGGGCGTCGAGCTGGACATGGATCAAGTGCACAAGGCACACGAGCTTTACAAAGGTATGGGCCTGGGTGCCCGCGACGATGGCGTCGCCATGCAGTTCCTGGTGCCGGACTGGAAGTTCAATAACAAGCAGCCGTGTCTGGTGCGTTGATTTCCAGCACCCCATGAATGAACGCCGTTCCGGTAGGAGCCAACTTGTTGGCGAGTCGTCGCTGCTATGTAAGCAGGCCTGGCGTCTCGCGAACAAGTTCGCCCCTACCGAAGAACGTAAACCCTTGCCTAGCTGGCATACGACGCGTAACCCCCTTGCGCGTCGTTTTTTATTGCGCCACAAAAGCCCGTGCTAATGTTCGTGAATCATCCGTCATGAAGTCCGGCCCATGTCACATATCGCTCACACCCACCCACGTTTGAGCATCGCCACCGCGCTGGGTCTCGCCAGTGGGCTTGCCGCAGCAATCATCGCTCCGCAGATATCCATCACCAGCAAGTGCCTGATTGCCTGGAACGTTGCCGTCTGGGTGTATCTGGTATTGATCCTGATCCGCACGTTTCGCACCAACGCGGCCGATGCGGAACGCATCTCCATGGTCGAGGACGAAAACGCCGGGCTGGTGCTGGTCACCGTGTGTATCGCCGCACTTGCCAGTCTTGCGGCAATTACCCTGGAACTGGCTGGCAGCAAGGAAATGACTACTAATGACCGGGCGCTGCACTATGCCTTCACTGCACTCACCGTGGTCGGCTCGTGGCTGGTCACCGGGGTGATTTTCAGCCTGCATTACGCCCGCCTCTTCTATACATGGAAGGGCAAAGAACCCGCTCTGCGCTTCGCCGACGGCGAGAAACATCCGGATTACTGGGACTTCCTGTATTTCTCCTTCACCCTCAGCGTTGCCGTGCAGACCTCGGATGTTGGCGTCGCGACGCCGGGACTGCGCAAGATTGTCCTGGCCCAGAGCCTGATCGGCTTTATCTTCAACACGGCGATCCTCGGATTTTCGATCAATCTGGCTGCCGGGCTGTTTGGCTAAGCGACTGTCTGGCGCTAATGTGACGGCACAACCTCAAAAAACGTGGCAAAAGGCGAATCCGAGATGACGCAGACGAAAATTGCAGTGCTGGATGACTGGCAATCCGTGGCCAGTAATGTCGTGGACTGGTCAGTATTGGACAGCATCGGTGAGGTCAGTTTTCTTCACGACTACCCCGCCGAAACAGGCACCATGGCGGCGCGCCTGCAAGCCTTCGATGTGATTTGCGTGATGCGCGAGCGGACGACTTTCGACGAAGCCTTGCTCAGCCAATTGCCCAATCTCAAGCTGCTGGTGACTGGCGGCATGCGCAACGCGGCCATCGACGTCAAAGCTGCCGGGCGCTTGGGCATTCAGGTGTGCGGCACTGAAAGCTACAAACACGCGGCGCCGGAATTGACCTGGGCGCTGATCATGGGCGTGACCCGCAATCTGGTGGACGAAGCCAATTCATTACGCAGCGGTCAATGGCAAATCGGCATCGGCAGCGACCTGCATGGCAAGACACTGGGCATTCTCGGGCTCGGCAGCATCGGCAAATGGATCGCCCGCTACGGCCTGGCGTTTGGCATGAAAGTCATCGCCTGGAGTGAAAATCTCACGCCTGAAGCCGCTGCAGAATCGGGCGTGACGTATGTCAGCAAGCAGGAGTTGTTCGAGCAGGCGGATATTCTGTCGATCCATCTGGTGCTCAGTGACCGCAGCCGTGGGCTGGTAGATGCTCAGGCGCTGGCCTGGATGAAGCCGACGTCTTACCTGATCAACACCTCACGCGGGCCAATCGTCGATGAAGCCGCGCTGATTGAAACCCTACAGCAGCGGCGCATCGCCGGTGCGGCGCTGGATGTGTTTGCCGTTGAGCCACTGCCTGTCGAGCATCCGTTTCGCACACTGGATAACCTGCTCGCAACGCCTCACGTGGGTTACGTAACGGAGAACAACTACCGGATGTTCTTCAGTCAGATGATTGAAGATATTCAGGCGTGGGATGCTGGAGCGCCGATTCGGGTGTTTGGTTGAGTCATCCCTGACACCCGCTGTCGTGCGGCTGACAGAAAACCTATATTTTCTGGCTCGACCAAAGTCCTGTAGCAGCCGCCGAAGGCTGCGAAGCGTTCATTCTGATACAGCGCCATCGCAGCCTTCGGCAGCTCCTACAGGGAAGGCGTTCCATTTCAGAATTCAGGAGTTACACCATGAACCCAAACGCATTCGGTCTCGACAGCGTTTTGCTGGTCATCGACATGCAATACGATTTCATGCCCGGAGGCGCGCTGGCAGTGGCCGAGGGCGATGCGTTGGTGCCGCTGATCAACCGGCTTGGCCAGCAGTTTCAGGGCGTGGTCATTACACAGGACTGGCATCCGGCTGGGCATATTTCCTTTGCCTCCAGCCACTCAGGTCGTGTGCCATTCGAAATCACCACCCTGCCCTATGGCACGCAAACCCTTTGGCCGGACCACTGCATTCAAGGCAGCCGTGGCGCACAACTGCATGCGGATCTGGACCTGCCCCACGCGCAGCTGATCTTGCGCAAAGGCTGTAACTCGCACATCGACAGCTATTCCGCGTTCCTCGAAGCTGACCGCCAGACACCCACAGGCCTGGCCAGCTACCTGAAGGAGCGCGGCGTTCAGAACGTGTTTGTGGTCGGTCTGGCGCTGGACTTCTGTGTCGCATGGTCAGCACTGGATGCAAGAGCCGCCGGGTTCACCACCCTGGTCATCGCCGATGCGTGTCGGGCCATCGACATGAACGGCTCGCTGGACAAGGCCTGGCAAGACATGACGGCGGCAGGCGTGACACGCATCGAAAGCAGTGAACTGCTCAAATAACCGTTCAAAGATAGCCGATCAGCGCTCTCGTTTGAGGCTCTGTACCGACAGATCCAGCGCCTTCTGCATGTCCAGACGTGCCGAGCGGCCGATGTTCTTGTCGTTCATCTGATAATTGCGTTCAGACGGCAGAATCGGCGCTGTCAGGTCATCGGCGTCCATGGCTTCGAAATCGAAGTTGCCACCGATAGGCATGGCACTGCGGCGCAACAGCATGCGCAGTTGCTCCGGGGTCAGCTGCGGGTTGATCGACAGCATGGCCGCGACAATCCCGGTAACCATCGGCGTGGCGTAAGACGTACCGCAATGCACCGCGCCTTGCTCACCCGCTGTAAGGGTCGATGCCCGTGTGCAGGCTGCGGCCATGATGTCGACACGACTATCAACGTTGGATGACTCGCGCTTCTCGACGTAAGCCGGATCATCAATGGGCAGATCGTCATCCTTGCTGCGCTGATGACCGCCCACCACCAGCAACTGATCCGTAATGAACGAAGACGGCAAGCGGTACTCATCCGTCCCGGAGAACGACGAGCCGTTGCCCGCCGAGTTGATCACCACTACGTCGGGGTGTTTACGCCGCAACCAGAGAAAAAACTCTTCCAGCAATTCCTCGTAGCCCGACATGGCGATGCCAGATCTAAGTAACGAATCCACCTCATCGCCCTGCACGTTTTTCGCGCCGACCCGATGCAATCCCCAGCTCCAGTTGAGCACCCGCGCGCCGTCTTCCACCAGATTGACCGAGGCCGCGACATTCGCCGTGATGCCCGCATCCGAGTTGCGCTCGACAATCACCTCGAAGCCATCGCTCACGCCGTCAAGCGCCCGAAGGAAGCCGGTGTTGCCGCCTTTCGCCGTATCCGCCGCCAGAATCCCGGCCACAGTGGAGCCATGCCCGTCGGGCTTCTTCGCGTCACGGGCGTACAGGCAGGTGCGCGGCTTGCCTGATTTGCAGTCGCCCAGGTAATCGGAGAAATCAGGGGCATCAAAATCCACTTCGCGCTCGATGATCCCGATGCGAATCGGCACCGGCTTGATCGGCGACGTGACCGCGGGAATCCTGCGCTGGTAGTAATTGACCGCGTCCATGAAACGGTTGGCCGCCCACTGATCCTGAGTCGGCTTGGCTTGCTTGCCATCGCTGGGGGCTGCTTCGCCTTCGGGGGATTCGGCGGCTGACTCCTCGACCACGACCGCGTCGACACTGACCTCACTGCCCATACGCAGCACCATGGCGTCGCGCTGCACCAGATCAGTCACCGGCAGGCGCAATTGATAAGTGTTGAGCGGCGCGATGGAACCGACGACCGTGGCGCCGTACTTTTTCGCAATGCGCTCCGCCTCTTCTGCACCCTGGAATTTTTCTTCGATGATCACGCTGACCAGATCGACGTAACTGGTCAGACCATCCATGTTCTTGGCGACTTGTTGTGGCGTGGCTGCCAATACATGACTGCCCGCCATGCTCAGCCACACAGCATTGCTGCTCTGCCCGGCCTGCTCCAGCCATAACGGTCCGCTGCGCCAGTTGGCGGAGCTCAGGCGCAATTTGAGTCGCTCACCGTCACGCTCAAGCAACTGAACCGGTACTGCCTTGCCGTCCAGTTTGAGCTGTACATCTCCGGCTTCAAGGCCGCGCACGCCGATGCAGAAGGTTTGCTGTTCACGACCCAACAGATCGCCACAGCGCTGCAGCCGTTCGATACGAAGAGCCTCATTGGCCTGAACGGTTGAAACACCCGCCAGAGCGGCCATTAACACGGGGAACAACGTACGGCTGAGCATTGAACATTCCTGAGGACGTGACGTTAGCAGTCTGACTGCCGCGCCACGTCAGGGTTCAGGCGTCACCCAGCGCGAAGCGTTTGAGATTTTCCCCTTCCATTCGATAGCGCACCCACTCCTCCTGCGGCTCGGCACCGATGGACTTATAGAAGTCGATAGCAGGCTGATTCCAGTCCAGCACGCTCCATTCGAAACGACCGCAGCCTGTGTCGTGGGCAATTTTAGCCAGGTGGCGCAACAGGTGTTTACCTGCACCGATACCGCGATGTTCGAGTGAAACGAACAAGTCTTCCAGGTACAGGCCTTTGCGACCCAGCCAGGTGGAATAACTCAAGAAGTACACGGCAAAACCGATCGGTTGATCATCCAGCAGGCAGATCAATGCCTTTGCCGGAGACGCTTCGTCAAACAGGCTACGCTCGATATCAGAGACGTCTGCCAGTACTTCATGCTCGGCCTTTTCATAGATAGCCAGCTCGGTAATGAAGCCCAGAATGACCTTGGCATCAGCTCTGGTAGCTTCACGAATCTGCAACGTCACGAATCTCTCCTTTTAATGATGGCTTTTTATGATTGAACCGGGTGTTCACCAGCGAACGACCGGCGGTGGATTGTGTCTCAACCATCAGCCCGGCGCAGCATTAAAACATCTACGCCTTCACTCGCATTTAAGGATGTTGTATGGAAGACAAAACAGAAGGCAGAACCCCCGGGTTATCCGCAGAAGAAGAACGCGAAGTCGACGAGAACCAGCCTCCCCGTGCGGCGGTGCTGCACGAGACCATCCGCATTCAGGGCGATCATGAACTGGAGCGCAGCGTTGCAGCGCTCTGGTGGTCGGCGTTGGCCGCAGGTTTGACCATGGGCTTGTCGCTGATGGCCATGGGATTGTTCAAGTCCCGCCTGCCGGACGTCGAGTCCAGCCATGTCATCGCCAGTCTCGGTTACTCGGCTGGTTTTCTCGCGGTCATCCTGGCTCGACAGCAATTGTTCACCGAAAATACGTTGACTGCGGTGCTGCCGATCATGAGCAAGCCGACCTTGAGTAACGTAGGTCGGTTATTGCGTTTATGGGGCGTGGTGCTGTTCGGCAACCTGTGCGGCACGCTGCTGGTGGCTTATGTGATGTTGAATTTGCCTATTTTCGATAGCCAGACTGACAAGGCGTTTCTGGAAATCGGCCGCAAGGTGATGGAAAACGACGTCATTCACATGTTTTCCAAAGGCATCGTGTCCGGATGGATGATCGCCACCATGGTCTGGATGATTGCTTCCATGGAAGCCGCGAAGATCTGGATCATCGTGCTGATCACTTACCTGATGGCCCTCGGCGATTTCACCCATATCGTGGTCGGTTCGGCCGAGGCCTCGTATCTGGTGTTTGCCGGCGAGTTGTCCTGGAGTGACTTCTGGCTGGTATTCGCCGCACCGACACTGGGCGGCAACATCATTGGTGGCAGCTTCATCTTCGCCATTCTCAGCCATGCGCAGATCCGCAGCGAGAAAGACACAACGGCCAAGCTGGAGCGGGACCGCTTGAAACGAATTGAAGAAAAGAAGCGACTGAAAGAAGAAGAGCAGGCTGCTGCTACCTCCAAGTAATCTGAACAGGAATGCTGCCCCTGTAATGGAATGCTATCTCCTGTGGGAGCGGTGCTTGCCCGCGATACATGAGACGCGATTAAGAGACATACCGCGTTATCGTTTATCGCGGGCAAGCACCGCTCCCACACAAGCCTTGCTCCAACTGGAGATCACATTCAAGTTGAAAACCTGCACCAGATGAAATTTCTTTCAGAAACTGTTCAGGTCACATCAGCGAGAATAGGTTTTTGGCTGTAATCCCTTCAGGCAGGCAAGATGACCCGAATTTTGACCATCGAAGACGATGCAGTGACCGCCCAGGAAATCGTCGCGGAATTGAGCAACCATGGCCTGGAGGTGGACTGGGTCGATAACGGCCGTGAAGGCCTTGCCCGTGCGGTAAGCGGTGACTACGACCTGATCACCCTGGACCGCATGCTGCCCGAGGTGGACGGCCTGGCCATCGTCACCACTCTGCGGGCTCAGGGTATTTTCACGCCAATCCTGATGATCAGCGCCTTGTCCGATGTCGACGAACGCGTACGTGGTCTGCGTGCCGGTGGCGATGACTATCTGGCCAAGCCCTTTGCCTCCGACGAGATGGCGGCCCGCGTTGAAGTCCTGTTACGCCGCCGCAACCCGGTGGCCGCTGCGGAAACCATTCTGCGGGTCGCCGATCTGGAGCTGAACCTGATCAAGCGCGAAGCCAGCCGCGGTCAACAGCCACTGAGTCTGCTGCCCACCGAATACAAACTGCTGGAATTCCTGATGCGCAACAGCGGGCAGATCATCACCCGCATGATGATTTTCGAGGAAGTCTGGGGTTATCACTTCGATCCCGGCACCAACCTGATCGACGTACACATTGGTCGTTTGCGGAAAAAAATCGATCCACCCGGCATGACCCCATTGATTCGAACCGTGCGAGGCTCGGGTTATGTCATTGCTGAACCCGTCTAAAGGCTGGCGTTCCTCCACCAGTCGCTTGCTGGCGCTGTACAGTTTTCTGTTCGTGGCCTGGAGCTGCACCCTGATCGGCGTGGTGTACTGGGAAGTCAGCAGCTACCTGGAAAACCTCGCCCGCCACTCCCTTATGCAACGCCAGCAACTGTTTGCCCGCTTTGAAGGTGAGCAGTTGATCGAGGCGCTGACCTCCAGCATGACCTTCGACATGCGCGCCGTGGATGCCTACGGCCTGTTCGACGCGGAACTGCGCCCGCTCAATGGTCCGATAAAAACGGTTCCGGCCAGTCTGCCGCTGGACGGCAAGATTCATCAGCTGAGCAACTGCGTCGACTCCGAAGATCCGCACATGCCGCAGGACACTTGTGATGCGGTGGCCAGTCAGACTCGCGACGGGCACTGGCTGGTGCTGGTGCGCGACAACGGTTCGCTGTTCGCTGTGACCACCCTGATCTTGCGCGCCCTGCTCTGGGGACTGTCACTGACGATTATTCCCGGCATCGCTGGCTGGCATTTGCTAAGCCGCCGACCGCTGCAACGCATTCGCGATATTCAGGCCAGTGCAGAGACAATCGTCGCTGGCGATCTGGGTCGCCGTCTTCCGGTGTCGGCGCGCCGTGATGAACTGGACATGCTGGCGGTCATCGTCAACGCCATGCTCGATCGCATCGAGAAACTGATGAACGAGGTCAAAGGGGTCTGCGACAGCATCGCCCATGATCTGCGCACACCGCTGACCCGCTTGCGGGCGCAGTTGTATCGCATCCAGCAACAATCACCGGAAGACTCGTTGGTTGCGACACAAATGGGTCAAGTGATTGCCGAGGCAGATACGCTAATGGCGCGCTTTCGCGGCTTGCTGCGCATCTCGGAAATAGAGGACCACCAGCGCCGCTCGGCGTTTGTCGAAGTCGATCCTGGCGAGTTGCTGCAAGAGGTCCACGATTTTTACCTGCCGCTGGCCGAGGAAGGTGGCGTCAGCCTGTACCTGCGTGTGGAAGATCCACTGCCCCCACTTCTGGGTGATCGCGCCCTGCTCTTCGAAGCGTTGGCCAATCTGCTCAGCAACTCGATCAAATTCACCCCGCCCAATGGCAGTGTGATCCTCAGCGCAAGGGCGGATGGCGACAGCACCTGTCTTGAAGTTCAGGATTCCGGGCCCGGCATCCCGGAAGCCGAACGGCAGGCAGTGTTCCAGCGGTTTTATCGCAGCGAGGGCAGCACCCAGAAACACGGCTTTGGCCTCGGACTGTCAATCGTTGCGGCGATCGTCAACCTGCATGGTTTCACCCTGCACATCGGGACCAGCCCGCTGGGTGGTGCGAGGTTGACTCTGGAGTGTCGGCAGACTGTAGCGTTGGTGTGATCGCACGCAATAACAACAGTTAAGTTAGAACTGTAGGAGTGAGCTTGCTCGCGATAACGGTAGACCTGTTGAGAATTAGCGTCTGACCTGACGCCATCGCGAGCAAGCTCACTCCTACAGATCCCATGTTTGCTGCGCGACAGCGTGGTGTCACGGACACCGGGGCGATTCCTATAATGAATGAACCCTGTAGGAGCGCACGAGCCGCGAGGCCGCGATGGCGGTGTGTCAGGCATCGCAGCCTTCGGCAGCGCCTACAGATCCCATGTTTGCTGCGCGACAGCGCGGTATCACGGACACCGGGGCGATTCCTATAATGAATGAACCCTGTAGGAGCGCACGAGCACCGCGAGGCCGCGATGGCGGTGCTTCAGGCAGGACGCTATCGCAGCCTTCGGCAGCTCCTGCGGGTCATTTACGATTTCATTTCAAGGCACTTGAAAGCCAAACAGCACCCGCGGCGCATCGACCATCAAGCCACGAAGTTCAGCGCCGGAACATCCAAGCCCCTGCAACTGACCAATGACCCGAGCGAAATCAACCTCACTCTCATGCTGCGTATGCGGCCAGTCACTGCCCCATACCAGACGATTCAGACCGAAGCACTTGATCAGCAAAGGCATGGCCGCCCTGGCAAAAACGGCGTTTTGCTCAGCGCTGCCACCCAGACGGTAAATAGCCGAAACCTTGACCCATACCCGCCCGCTCAAACCACATTCCAGCAAGGCCTGAAATGCCGGATGATCAATTCCGAGCAGCGCGTCAGGCCGGCCAAAGTGATCGACCACAATCTTGCAGCCGAACGGCATCAGGCCACGAATCAGGGCAGGAATGTCTTCTACACCGCGATGCAATTCCACGTGCCAACCCAACGCCGAGACTTCATCAAGAAGACGCTTCCAGGCCGGCTCGGTGAAGTCAGGTAAAGGCTTGCCCATCAGATTCAGACGAATCCCGACGATGCCCTGCTCGTCCATCTGCCGCAGCTCTTCGCGGCTGATGTCACTGTCAACCACCGCCACCCCACGCAGTTGCCCGGGAGCTCTGGCCAGCGCGTCCAGCAGGTATTGATTGTCAGTGCCGAGAAAGCTCGGTTGCACGAGCACGCCGTGGCTCAGACCGTTGTCACGGAGTTGCTGCAGATAAGCCTCAAGGGTGGCGTCATAGTCGGGCGTATAACGGCGACCTGCCGTCAGGTTCAGATCACGGCTGAACACATGGGCGTGGCCATCGATACCGATGATCGGGAAAGTACTGGAATCAGGCATGGAGCTCATCTATCAAGGAGGCGCGGTGCATACGCACCGCGCGTGGATCTACTGCAAACCAGACGCTGAATCAGACATCAGGTCAGGCTTGCTGTGGCGCTTCACGTCCTTGAGTCGCATCAGTTTCAGGCGTGGTCGCTTCCAGACTGCGGCCACGGGTTTCGGGCAGGCAAAGCGCGGCGATCACTGCCACGCCGTAGGCGATACCGGCATCGATGCCGATGGCGGTGCCCAACGACATGGACTCGCTCATGTGACCGACCATGAACGGGAACACTGCCGACAGGACACGGCCGAAGTTGTAGCAAAAGCCCACCCCTGCACCGCGCACATCTGCCGGGTAAAGCTCGTTGAAGAACGAACCGAGACTGGCCGGAATACCGGCGGCAAAGAAGCCCAGCGGGAAGCCCAGGAACAGCATTTGCGTGTTGGTCAGCGGCATAAACACATAGCACTGCACCGTGACCACGCAGCAGATGGCGAACAGCAGGATGTTCATGCGGCGACCGATACGGTCAATCAGGAAGCCACTGGCAACGCAACCACACCAGAACGCAACGATGATCACCGCCAGATAACCGCCGGAGTTCAACACCGACAGGTTGCGCTCGGTTTTCAGGAACGTCGGCAACCAGGTCATCACCGCGTGGTAACCACCGTGAGCCCCCAGACCGAGGATGCCGCCAAGCAGGGTTACCCGCAGCAGTTCAGGACGGAAGATACCGGCCATGGACTTGAAGAAGCTTTTCGGCGTGGTCTTGTCTTTTTGCTGACGCTGGAAGCTGTCCGGCTCTTCAACGTTACGGCGTACCCAGATGATCAGCAGGGATGGCAGCAGACCCACGAGGAACATCGCCCGCCAGGCAATATCCTGTGGTACCAGCGAATAAATCAGGGTGAAGACCAGCACAGCCAGGCCCCAACCGACTGCCCAGGCGCTCTGCACAGTGCCCATCACCTTGCCGCGATATTTGGACTGGATGGTTTCTGCCATCAGCACCGCACCGGCCGCCCACTCGCCGCCGATGCCGAACCCTTGCAGCGCCTTGACGATCAACAGCTGGTTAAAGCCGGTGACGAATGCCGACAGAAACGTGAAAAACGAGAACCAGAGAATCATCCACTGCAGAGTGCGTACCCGACCGTACCGATCCGACAGCGTACCGCCAACCCAGCCGCCCAGCGCCGACGTCACCAGCGTCACGCCGCTGATTAACCCGGCATCGCCCTTGGTCAGGGCAAACGCGGCAATCAGCGCGGGAATCGCCAGACCGAACATCTGTACTTCCAGCGCATCCAGTGACCAGCCACCAAAGCAGGCCCAAAACGTTTTGCGCTCACGAGGAGTGACTTGGCGATACCAACTGAACATGGTTTTTTGTCCTTAAAAGGGGTTACCCGGCGACGCTGCATGGGTCATATGGGAGCGAATTCATTGGCGAATGAATTCGCTCCCACCTGTGCATCCGTTTCAATCCAGGCAATTGCGGTTGTTTTATAAAAGCTGCGGACGAACCGTCAGCGGATTTCCACGCTGTAACGGAAATGACTGGCGTGCCCACGCGAGCGGCGCCACTCCAGAGGTTCCCCGGCGTAGTTACGCGCCAGACGTTCAATCACCACCACCGGGCTGTTGACCGGAATCTGCAATAGACGCGCATGCACGTCGCTGACCGCTTCTGCCGTCAGGCTTTCTTCGGCGTAAGCGACCACTTGACCGCACAACGCTTCATAGATCGGGTAGAGCAACGGCCCCTGTCGCTGAAGGTCGTTGTCGAGCAAGGCCTGAAACTGAACCCGAGGCAGCCAGATTTCCTCGGCCAGCACCGGCTGCGCATCGAGCAAACGCAGGCGCACCATGCGAATCACCGGCGCGTCCGGAATCAGGCCAAGTGCCTGACTGACCGCCGACGGTGCAATCATGGGTTCAATCGACAGAATCCGGCTTTCCGGCACCTGCCGGGCACCCGAAGCGGTCTGGAAGCGGAAGAAGCGGAACAACGAAGACTCAAACTGCGGACGACGGATAAACGTGCCACGGCCTTGCTGACGCTCAAGAATATTGTCGGCAACCAGCATGTCGATGGCTTTGCGCACCGTGCCGGTGGACAGGCAATACTCGCTGGACAGTGCAGCTTCGGTAGGAATCGCCTCGCCCGGACGCCAGCGATTATTGGCAATCTGCTCGGCTAACTGGTCGCGCAGACGTTGATAGAGGGGTAAACGTTCGTCACTGGATAATCTGTTCATATTTTTATTTATCTAGTCATCTATATGAATGCGAGGCGAAGTATTGTCGCGATATCCAGGGTCGTCAAGGTAACCAGACGACATTTTTTCGTCCCGTTCTATAAGATGATCAGCTTTTAGCCCTTGCTGCTTCTGCAGAGGGTGATCTTTAAATGTGTAGCGAAGCGAGATGATGCAATTGACGGAAATTGATGCCGGACTGGCTGACTGGAACGACCTGAGAAATGCCCACGACGAAAGCTGGGGGTTATTGATGGGCAACGGTGCGAGTCTGGCGGTCTGGAAGAACTTCGCTTACGACTCGCTGTTCGACCTGTCCCAGACCACGCGCAGCAACCCGATGAGCCGCACTGAACTGGCCGTGTTCAGCGCCATGGATACACACAATTTCGAGCCCGTGCTGGCTGCGCTGAAATCAGCAATGCGGGTCAATGCTGCGTTGACCATCAGCTCTTCGTCGCCACGCAACCGTTACTTCGCGATCAAGGAAGCGCTGATCCACGCGATCCGTTCGGTGCATATTCCGTGGAAGCTGATCGAGGCCAATACCCTCGCCCGGCTGAACTCGGAGCTTCAGCTTTACACCAGCGTCTACTCAAGCAACTACGACCTGCTCGCTTATTGGGCTGTCATGCACGCGCCGGAGCACTTTGACGATTTGTTCAACGATGAGGCGACGTTCAATCTGCATTCTGTCAAGACCAACGCAACCCGTGTGCTGTATCTGCACGGCGGCATGCATCTGGTGAAAAACCTCGATGGCACGGTACGCAAGCTGTTGTCATCGGAAAGCTCGCTGCTGGGCAGCTTCGCTATCAATGCACTGGACGATGTGCCGCTGTTTATCAGCGAAGGCACCAGCGCCGAAAAGATGAAGCTAGTCCGGACTTCGGATTACCTGTCGTTCTGTCATGGGCAACTGGCGCAACATGCTGACGCGCTGTGCATTTTCGGTCATGCACTGGGCAAGCAGGACGCGCATATCGTCGCCGCTATCCGCCAGGCTCGGCCTAAGCGAATCGCGATCTCGGTCCTGCCGCGCAGCGCTGCGTTCATCGAGTTTCAGAAGCGGCATTACATTGAGTTGCTGGGTGATCTGGGTACCGAATTGAGCTTTTTCGATGCGAAGAGCCATCCGCTGGGCAGTGCGGAGTTGTTGGTTTCCAAAGCGCCGTAGTATCGCTTGTCCAATGACCTTCTAGCGGCCAAAGCCATTCTTAGGGGATTGCGCTCCTTTCAAACAAAAATGCAGCTACCAGATCTGGAATGCTTTTCTGTAGCTCACGGGCACCGCGAGGCAGCGATGGCGTCTTGTCTGATGCACCGCTATCGCGGCCTCGCGGTGCTCGTGCACTCCTGCCGGTCAGTAAGCCTACCCCGCACCTACCCGCCGCATTGGCGCCAACGCTTCAGCGATGTGCGCCACCAGATACTCAGCATCGCGCGCCACACCGGAAAACCTGCCCGAACCCCAGCTGTACAGCCACGGCAAGCCAAGGAAGTACAAGCCCGGCTGGGCGGTGATACCCCGTTTGTGGCCGGGATGGCCGCGACCGTTGAACACGGGCGCTTCGACCCACGAGAAATCAGGCGTAAACCCGATGCACCAGACGATACTGGTGATGCCCGCCGCGTTCAGATCCAGCTCGGTACGCTCTTGCTCAGGCGTCCATTGCGGTGAATAAACCTCACCGGCCTGAGCATCGATACCGTGCTCCAGAATGTATTTGTCGATGGAAGCATTGATCCGGTTATAGACCGCGTCAGCGCTGTCGAGGCTTTGCCTGAGGTTGCTGGCAAATGTCAGCGTGCTGTCCTGCAAGCTTTGCAGACGGCCGAACAACTCCATGCCTTCAGTGGCAAAGCGGCGCAGGTCGATGTCGCGACCGCCATCACGCCCGGTGACGTAATGGTTGGTGTTGTCGCGCACGCCTTCCCGTAGTGGATGCGTGTCGACACCGATGTCGTAGTAGCCCATTTCGGCCAGCCAGTCGACTACGTCCTTGCCACGATAAAAGCGTGCGCAACGGGGTGCGTCGCCGACCGCCAGATACACCTTGCGTCCGGCCAGGTGCAGATCTTCGGCAATCTGCGCACCGCTTTGCCCGGAGCCCACCACCAAGACATTGCCTTCAGGCAGCGACTCAGCGTTGCGGTATTGCTCCGAGTGAATCTGGGTAATCTGCGTTGATACACGCTCGGCCAGACGCGGAATGATCGGCGTGTGATAACCGCCCGAGGCGACGATTACCTGATCAGCAGTGAACTCGCCTCTGGAGGTATGCACCTCAAAGCCGCCAACGGCTCTTGGCAACACACGCTGGACCACCACGCCCTCAAGCGCAGGCGCACTCACTGACGCGACAAAGCCCGCCAGATACTCGTTGATTTGATCCTTGGTCATGAAGCCATGAGGGTCTTTACCTTGATACTCCACGCTGTAGCGATAACCCGGCAGCGCGCACTGCCAATTGGGGGTGACCAGGCTGAAAGCATCCCAGCGCTGGGTACGCCATGTGTGGGTCAGGCTGTGCTTTTCCAGTACCAGGTGATCAATGCCGTGGGCCTGTAAATAATGGCTGGCAGACAACCCGGCCTGCCCGCCGCCGACGATGATCACGCTGTGATGGGGTGGTTTGATTGACGTGAGAGGGCTGGTCATGGGGGCTCCGGGATATTTAATTGAAATGAGTCCGTTGTGGGAGCCGGGTTTGCCCGCGATAAGAAAGGACACGATTCGATGTCAAACCGCGTCCAGCCTTATCGCGGGCAAGCCCGGCTCCCACAGGACCGCGACGTACTAGCCTAAAAAGAACTCCATCCCGAACTCGGCACGCGCCCGCCACCTTCAGTGCGCATGCTGATGACCTGCACCGCGCCCTCTTCCTGACGCATGGCCTGGCCCTTCAGGGAGTTAAGGGTGTCCATCGCCGAACTGCAGTAGAAGCCTTTGACCTGCTTGACCCGCTCCGAAGCGTTGTTTAGGCCGCCCTCGATGCGAGCCAGAAAGTCCGCCAGCGGATAACTGGCGCCTTCCTGCAAGTGGTCGTAGATCACCGTCGAAGGTGAATAGCCGGATGCTTCTTTGCCGTTGGGCCAGCGAATGGTGAAATTGACAGCGGGCATGTCAGTGCTCCTGTTGGGTATTCAATGAGGACAGATCAAGGTGGCCGTAACTGAAGCCGGTGAAGGCCTGTTCGGCGAGATTCCAGAATGACGCGTGTTGCAAACCCGTCTGCACAGTCAGCGCAGCGCTGGCGTTGACCTGACCGATGCGTTCGCAGCACAGCCCTTCAAAGGCGAAGGCGGCCTGCACGTTGGGCCAGTCTTTTTCGTCAAGGGTCATGAGGAAGCCGTAGCTGGGGAAGACTTGCAGCCAGCGCTGCGGATCTGCATCCGGCGGGCATGGCAGTGCGCTCAAATCCACATGCCCGCCACAACCGGTGGCCTCCAGCAGCATCAGCAGGCTGCCCAATACTCCCGCGTTGCTGATGTCCTTGGCGGCATGCAGCAACTGCGCTTCGGCCAGACGTGGCAACACTTCCAGCTTGCTGCGCAGCCGTGAAGCCGGGACACCTTCGAACGCCTTCCAATAGGGTGTGTCCGCGTGCCACTCGCCTTCGAGGTCAACCGCCATGGCAATCACTTGCCCCGGCGCGACATGCAGGCTGGACAACAATTTGCTGGCGATACCGGTAATCGCCACGGCCAATGCCGTCGGGTTACCGTTGGCCAGGCTGGTATGCCCGCCCGCCAGCATCAACCCGTAGGCTTCACAGGCGGCGCGAATCCCTGCCAGTACCTGCTGCGCGGCGTCTTGATCATGGTGCCAATACGCATTGACCACGGCGGTGGCCCTACCGCCCATGGCAGTGATATCGCTGACATTTGCCATCACCGCTGACCAGCCAGCGAACCACGGCGCAGCGCTGACGAATCCCGGCAACATGCCTTCAATCGCCAACAGCTGATAATGCTCGCCGCAGGCAATGGCGGCGGTGTCATCGCCGGGCAAGGCGTACAACTTGGCACGGGTGAGCGTTTTGTCCATCACACCGATCAATGAGGCAGACTGCTGAATAGCCTGCTTGGAGAGCATCGCCGGGGTGTTGCGCAACAGGTCGAGCAGTGCTTGCAGATCGTTGATCTCACGCATGGCGAGCCGCCTTCAACGTGCGCAGGGACACCTGACGCGGCATGAAGGGATAGCGCGTCAGATCGGCCTGCATCAGGCAGTGAGGTTGGCCGAGCAATTCAAGGTGATTCAGGGTCTGCCAATGCAGCGCCTGAAAATACAGCTCGTTCGCTGTTTGCACGGTGGCGTGAAAGACCTCGCAGCCCAGATCCTTGGCCCGCGATACCGCTTCGTTAACCAGCGCCTTGCCAATCATGCTGTGGCGTCGATAGGCCGGCGCAACGCACAAGCGTCCGCCAAACCACAGGCCAGGTTCGGGCTGGTAAATCCGTACCGCGCCGACCACCTGATCAGCCATGCCGCAATTACCGGCCAACGCAACAATCGCAATCGCCTGAAAGTCGTGACCGTCCTTGTCTTGCGCCAACAGTTGTTGCTCATCGGAGAACACCGCACGGCGTAGCGCATAATAAGCCTGTTTCTCCCAATATTCGGTGGCCGGTTTAACCAGCAGTTCACCGGCACGAAACGGCTCGAACGTGCTGTCGACAAGCGCAAAGGCAAGGCTGGACATAGCGTTTCTCCCTGGATAAACCGGCTTACTCGTAGTTCTTCAATGCCGAGCACGCGCCGCACTTGGCGCAACCGGCGTTGATCTGCTCGGAATGCAAACCGTGGCGACGCAGGCTTGCGCCGATCTGCGGGTACAAGCGCGCCATCATGGCGCTGTCGGGTTTGGGATGACGGGCCAGTGGAGTGCCGTCGATGGGTACAAAAGGCACCACGAACGGGTAAACGCCCAATTCGCACAAACGCTCACTCATTTCGGTGATCGCCGCTTCGCTGTCGCCGAGTCCAGCGAGGATATAAGTGCTGACCTGACCGCGACCGAACACGTCGACCGCCGCACTGAACGCATCGAAATAACGCGACAGGGGCACTTCGGCCTTGCCCGGCATGATCCGCTGACGAACCGCGTCCGTAACCGCCTCCAGGTGCATACCCAGTGACACCACTCCGCTATCGCGCAGACGGGTGAACCAGGCGTCGTCATCCGGCGGCTCGCATTGCGCCTGAATCGGCAGATCTACTGCGGCCGTCACCGCGGCTGCGGACTCACACAGAATGGCTGCACCGCGATCAGGTGTTTGTGGCGTGCCGGTGGTCATCACCATGTGTTTGACGCCATCGAGCTCAACCGCCGCTTTTGCCACTTCAGCCAGTTGCTGCGGACGTTTGCGGGCAATGGTTTTACCCGCTGCCAAGGATTGGCCGATGGCGCAGAACTGGCAAGAAGTGCCGCGATCATTGAAACGGATGCAATGCTGCAGCACGGTCGTTGCGAGTACATCGCTACTGTGCAATGTGGCGATTTTCCAGTACGGAATGCCGTCATCGGTGCTCAACCCGTAAAACTTCGGCACGCCGGGCATTTTCACTTCGCCGACCTGTAAACCCTGACGAAAGATCAACGCCTGGCTGCCGTCTTCGCTGGGCTGCGCCTGATACGGAGAATCCTGAGAAGCCTGATTGAGGATCGGCACCATCATGGTCCGACTGCCGAAACTGAGCGCCTTGTGGTCCGATGGACCGGCGCCACCCTGCCGCGACAAACCATTGTGCGCCGCAGGCCAGCGCACCCCGTGACATTGCAGCTCGGCCAGCAATTCATTGGTCTGCATGGGCAAGCTCCTCGGTTTTCAACTGCGCTGCGCGTTCGTGCACATGGGCAGTGGGGGTGCGATCAATCAGCAGGCTGAGCAGTTCCGGACGACTGTAGTGCCCCACCGAATCCATCATGCGTTTACGCTTGTCGATCAATGCCAGATCCAGATCAGCAATCACCCAGCCTTCACCGGAACGCAGTGGCTCGCCGAGCAACTTGCCTTCTGGAGAGACAATTGCCGTGAAGCAACCGCCGGAAATTGGAGCCAGGCTGCAGCCGGTGTCCTGCATGATCTGCCCTTGCTGATCAGCGTCCAGCCAAGCCGTGGCGTTGACCACGAAGCAGCCGGACTCAAGGGCGTGATGGCGGATGGTGACTTCGATCTGTTCGGCAAAAATGTCCCCGACCAACGAACCGGGAAACATCGCCACATGAATCTGCTCGCCATCGGCCATCAGCGCGTAGCGGGCCAGCGGGTTGTAATGCTCCCAGCAGGCCAGCGAGCCAATGCGTCCGACGGCGCTGTCCACGGCGCGCAACCCGGAACCATCGCCCTGCCCCCAGACCATGCGCTCGTGGTACGTCGGGGTGATTTTGCGGCGGTGCTGAATCAGCGTGCCGTCGGCATCAAACAGCAGTTGCGCGTTGTAGATCGTGCCGCCATCGCGTTCGTTAACACCGATGGAAGCGACAATCCCCGCTTCGCGACAGGCCTCACCGATCTGTCGGGTCACCTCGGAAGGCACCGTGACGGATTGATCGAGCAGTTTCAGGTGTTCCTTGCCCATGGCGAAAGGCGGTTGGACAAAGGAGAAATAGGGGTAATACGGCACCACGGTTTCCGGAAAAACCGCGAACTGCACGCCCTCGCGCCCCAGCGCCAGCAAGGTGGTACAGAGCTTGGTGACAGTGGCGTCCCGGGAATACAGCACCGGGCTGAACTGAACGGCGGCGGCGCGGATGGTGGTCATGGTAGAGGTCCTGAAAATTTGGGCGGCTTTCATGAAACTGATTTGAAATGAGATCCAACTGTGGGAGCCGGGCTTGCCCGCGATGCATGAGACGCGTCTTGAAGATACACCGCGTTATCGTTTATCGCGGGCAAGCCCAGCTCCCACAGGTGCATTCCATGCAGGCACCGCGTATTCTGTTACGCCGTCCAGGTATCGATAATCATCGCGCCCTCGCGGCGCATGAGCAGGCGCAGGTCCATAACGTCCAGCGGGTTGATAGGCCGAATACCTTCGATCAGGGCTTTTTCGGTCTGGCCGTACAGAGCCTGCAAGGCGAAACGGCAGGCGTAGACTTCGCCGCCTTCGGCCATGAACGCCTTGATCTGGTTGTTTACTGCCAGATGGCCGGGGAAGGCTTCCGCGCCTAGCGTCGGGAAACCGCGCTGCACACCCAGTTGCACGCCTGGCCCGTACAACAGGATTTTGGTCTCGAAGCCTTTGCGCAGCAGGCGCTTGGCCTGGAGCATGTTGACCAGCCCGATGGAACCTTCGAAAGCGATGGTGTGAAACGTGAGCAGGGCTTTTTCGCCGGGTTCGGCTTTGACGTCCTCGAAGACTTTTTCTTCGTAATTGACCAGGAAGTCGCCGTCTTGATAGTGAGCAATGTCCACGCTTGGCATATCGTCGTTCTCCAGTAAGTCATGTTTTTATCAGCGGCTTGCAACCGCCGGGGTGACAAGAGGGAGAGAGCGAACGCCGTGCCAAAAATAAAATTGTTGTGCGTATGCAGGCTAACTCACTGATTATCTTCAAGATTCAAATCTGATCCGGTTTTTATGGAGCTATCTGAGCCTATCGCTGGATCACGCATTCCCGTAGAAATACGAATCTTCGTAGCGCTGAATCACGAGATTTCGTAATGAGCGAGCCAGATTCTCTGACCGGCTGGGCCGATTTGGCCTATTCCTCGCGGCACATGGTGTTCGAACACTGCGCCGAGGCCATCGCCCTCCTCGACCCTGTAGCAGATCGCTTCGGCGACCTGAATGTGGCGGCCTGCAAGTTGCTCGGCTATCCACGTCAGGAACTGCTGGAGCTGCCGGTCAGCAAGTTGTTCGGTCATCAACTGGCCGATCTGATCGTCTTTACTCAAGCAGTCATGAATAAAGGCCGCGGCTGGACCGAGGACCTGAGCTGCAATTGCAAGACCGGCGAGCGTATCGAGCTGGAGTTATCGGCGACCATCCTGCAGGTCAAAGGCAACCCGCAGCTGATTCTGGTAATGCGCGAAGCTAGCCATGAAAAGTATCAGCGTGATCAGGCCCACACCGAGCGCACCATGCGCGGCGGGCTGCTGGAATGGCGCAATATTCTCAACCTGTTTCAGGAAACCGAGCGCGACAATCAATTGCTGCTCAGCGCCGTGGGTGACGGTATTTACAGCATCAATACCGACGGCCTGGCGACTTTCGTCAACCCGGCCGGCGCGCGCATGTTGGGCTGGGAACCGGCAGACATGATCGGCAAGAACATCCACCGCATTCACCATCACACCCACGCCGACGGCAGCCATTACCCGGTGGAAGACTGTCCGATTTATAAAGCGGTACGCGATGGTGTGGTTCATGAGGGTCGGCAGGAGGTCTTCTGGCGTCGGGATGGCAGCTCGTTCCCGGTTGAGTTCACCAGCACGCCGGTGATTGCCGATGGGCGAATTGCCGGTGCGGTGGTGGTATTCCGCGACATCACCGAGCGGCGGACCACGGAGAACCAGCTGCACAACGCGCTCGAAGAGCTCAAGGTGCTCAAGCAGCGCCTTGAAGAGCAAAACGCATATCTGCAGGAAGAGATTCACATCGAACACAATTTTCGGGAAATCGTCGGCCAGAGTGAGCCAATCCTGAAAATCATCAAACAGATCGACGTCGTCGCGCCGACCGACGCCAGCGTGCTGATCAATGGAGAGTCCGGGACTGGCAAAGAGTTGATTGCCCGGGCGATCCATCAGGCCAGTCGACGCAGCGCCAACCCGTTGATCAGGGTCAACTGCGCAGCGATTCCCACTGAGTTGTTTGAAAGCGAGTTTTTTGGCCATATCCGCGGCGCGTTTACCGGAGCGATTCGCGACCGCGTCGGGCGCTTCGAACTGGCGGATGGCGGCACGCTGTTCCTTGACGAAATCGGCGAGATCCCGCTGGAGCTACAGAGCAAGCTGTTGCGGGTTTTACAGGAAGGTCAGTTCGAACGCGTGGGTGAAGAACGTACCCGCAAGGTCGACGTGCGGATCATCGCGGCCACCAATCGCGATTTGCGTCAGGAGGTGACCGCCAAGCATTTCCGCGAGGATTTGTATTTCCGTCTGAACGTTTTTCCGATCCAGTCCCCGGCTTTGCGCGAGCGGCCGATGGATATCGCGCCGCTGGCTGCACACTTCCTCAAGCAGACCGCCAAGCGCCTGAACATGCCAGGGCGTCGACTGCGCAACAGCGACATCGAGCGCCTGCAGCGCTATTCATGGCCGGGCAATATTCGTGAGCTGCAGAACGTGATCGAACGCGCGCTCATTACCTCTCACGGTGCTGATTTGAATATGGACTTGCCGGATGAGCCCAACAAAATCGAAGCCGCCCCTGCTCTGCTTTCCGCCACGAGCATCATGACCGACGCTCAAATGAGAGAACTGGAACGAAGCAACATGCAGGCGGCACTCAAGGCCTGTAATGGCAAGTTGTTCGGCAAGGGAGGTGCAGCAGAGTTGCTGGGTTTGAAACCGACGACATTGGCTTCACGGTTGAAGCGGCTGGATATTGAGGTGGGGTGAGCTGCTAAGCCCGGAGACTTTGAATGACATTGACCAAAACAGGCGAAAAGGCCTGGAGCTTTTGTTCACAGTCAACCTGGCGAAGATCGTCTAAGAGCAGATCGAGCAAATCGTCAGGGGTGAGCCTGAGCTCGGCAGCCCCCAAACCTCCGTTGCTATAGAGCAAAGTATCGACCATTGCCCTTCGCTCGTCCCTCAAGCCACGATTATTGAGGTTCAGAACCCTAATGCTGGCGTGCGCCCTCTCAGTTAAACCTTCTACTGCACCAGATAACTCGAACTGCAACTCTGTTTCACACTCATCCATCAGCGGTGTTAGCGGCAACGGTTGACTACGATGGGCTTCGCCACATCGTCCGGACTTGTTGCAACTAGCGACGATATTTTGAAAATCCAGAGTCCTGTTAGGCGCCAAATCCTGAGCTTCGACATGCTCATTATGAGAACTCTTTTTCTCGGCAGATATTCCACGGCAGCAATAAGCGCACAAACCATTCTGCTCGACGACACACGCCTCTCGGATGGCATCTTTAATCTCACCGTGACCAACCAAATCCTGATAACGGGCGCCTGGATTCCTTCGCATCCATGTTTCAAGGACCGCTAAACCTCCCTTTTCAATTTTTCGCATGACGCACTTCCTGCTTTCGGATCAACAACGCGGCTTTGGCCAATTCAATATGGTCTGCCGGTAGCTCGCCAGCCAAGATTCGATAAACTGTGCGAGCCTCATCCAGTTGACCCCTCACAAGAAAATATTGCAACTCATCAAGGCTAGCTTGAACTGTGGTGTTACGGATATCGGTATCCATAACACTCAACAACACTTGGTTGGCATCCAAACCATAGAGACTGTCCTGCTCATGTAACTCACCATCGCTCATCACATATACCAATACATCTTTGGAATCGCTGATGACCAAGGGGGAGTGGGTGGTCAACAGGAACTGACAGTTCGGAAAGGTCATGGTGAGCTGCTCAATCAGTTTACGCTGCCATTTCGGGTGCAGATGAAGCTCTACTTCGTCGATCAAGACGATTCCGTTACCGTGCAAAGGGTTTTCCAGCGCCGGGTTCATCATCGCGAGGCGTCTGGCAATATCCCCTACCAATGCCATCATCGATTTTTCCCCTTGCGAGAGCTGAGACACATTTAGAGTGCGCCCCTCTTTATCAATGGCCATATGCAAACGTGGCTTTCGCTTAACACGCAGATTATTGAATCCGGGCATAAAGGCTTCTACTGCAACTCTCACGGCTGTCAGTTGGCGATCACGTGATGAAGCATGCACTTGCGACAGCAGTTTCCACATCGCGCTGTCTTGTGGGAATTTCTGAGCGAGCCCATGCAACAAATCTGCAGAGATCCCCATTTCGTTTTCATTGTCCTCACGTTCTCTGAACCACTCAAAAAATCGGCGAAAATCTACGCCTCTCGCGAGCGCGTTGTCATACCCATCGAGTTGGTCAAACGTATGTTTAGAATGAACTTTCAGAGGAATTTCAAGGACAGAACGCTCAACTGGGTAATAAGCCACCATCGGCAATGACGCGCGCTCGCTCTCCGTCAACAGCGAGCGATAGCTGTCAGCCAAAAGATTCAGATCACTCAATATCGACACTGAAGCCGCTTTACGACCCTTTTTCGCAGTTGTTATCGTCCAATGACAAGAAGAGCAGTGGACAAGAGGATCAAAACTAAAAGCATCATTTACCTCAACGAGTATCGAGGCTGAAGACGCATCGTTGCGAATCGCCGACTCATCGATACGGTTACCATTGCCTTTCTCCGTACGAATCCGCGCCACCAACCAACTCAGTGAAGTAGCCAGCGACTTGAGCAGTGTGGTCTTACCCGCACCGTTGTTCCCAACCAATACCGTTATATTGGACTCATGCTGCTGGGTAGGCGCCAAAGGGACCTCAAGGTCGACAAAACGCCCCACATTAATGAGCCTGAAGCTTTTGATTTCCATGTAATCCCTGAAGGGCCTGATCCAGATTGAATGAAAGGCGAAGTATGCCACCCATTGCCAGGCTTGAATCATCGATGAAGGCCCCCGTTACCAAATAAAATGGGGAACCGGATGGCACATAGCATTCCCGGAATGCGCAGCAGCATGCTCGGATGTCAGTTGACCTTCACATCACTGAACTTCAAAACACTTTCGTTGCTGTCCCTATTGCGGAAAGTCAGCTTCAGTGCCGGGGAGAGTTTTACTTGAGCTCTGGTTGCTTCGAAAATCAACGTCAGACGAGTCGGTACGTTTCTGATCAACTGGAACGAGTCCCACCGGTCAAACTTGGCATCGCCTACACGCAACTGCGCCAGATTCAAAGCCCCGCCGGCTTCTTCAAACAGACTGCTGGGCGATACCAGCCTGAAATTACGGTCCGAGTTGTTGTTGGTCAGCATCAGAGTACAGGCAGGCGCTTGCCCATTCTGTTCACATTCCAGCAACTCGATGCGAACGTTGTCCACGGTTTCAACCCTTTTGCCAAAGACATTGGCGTTGTCATTTACCTGCATGAGTTTCTGATTGCGAGCGAACTCAAAAGAAGGCTTGGCATACTCGCCGCCCAACTTGAAAAAGACACCACACAGCATGAGGCTGAGCAGCAGCCAAACCGTGTATTTAAGGGCGCGCGGTAATTTGTCGGCGAGAAAAGCAATCCAGAAAGCTATAAGGAAGGTCGCAACGCAAACCACCGAAATCATGGTTTGCCAATTTAGAAACTCGAGGCTGAATCCAAAAACACTAGGATCGGGGAAAACGTAAGTAAATAGCCCCCATAGAGTCCCCAGCAGGCTGCTGATACCTGCGCCTATTTTGGTAAAAAGAATTGAGGGTTTGCTGCGAGGAGGTGTTGCTGCATCCATTGCTACTTTGCCTTGTACGATTTTCTGAGAACACTGATCGACATCCTGAAAAGGATTATTCGAACTGAATGGCGAGCACCAATAGTGGTGTTCCGCCATTATCCCGGAAATGTCAGCAAAAATGCACCGCCCTTATATGACGAAGATCTCCTACTGAGCGACCCTCTCCAGCCAACCCGCCAGATCCTTGACCTCAGTCTCATTCA
This sequence comes from Pseudomonas caspiana, assembly GCF_040224095.2. Classification (NCBI taxonomy): domain Bacteria; kingdom Pseudomonadati; phylum Pseudomonadota; class Gammaproteobacteria; order Pseudomonadales; family Pseudomonadaceae; genus Pseudomonas; species Pseudomonas caspiana. The sequence continues at coordinate 3,575,753 of NZ_CP167995.1, forward strand.
CACCATGAGGCAACCCGGCATAGGCGTGGTATTGCGGCTTGAGCCCCTGAGCTTTCAGGTAGGCCTCGGCGTCGCTCGCGCCCTGGACCGGGATCAGTGAGTCGGCTGTGCCGTGGCCGATGAAGATCGCCAGTTTCTGCCGCGCCGGGTCAGGCTTCAGCTCGGCTTTGAGCACCGACAGCATGTGGCCGCTCAATGCAGCGAATCCGCCCACCAGTTGCGGATGACGTAATGCCACTTCGTAGCTCATCATCGCGCCTTGGCTGAAGCCCACCAGGAACACCTTCGACGGCTGAGTCTGGTATTTACGTGTCGCCTGCTCGATGAACTGCTCCAGCAATTGCCCGCTGCTTTTCAGGTCCGAGGTTACACCGTCGTAATAGGCCGAGTCCCGACGTGGCGTGAACCATTGATAACCTTCTTGCCTGGCGTTCATGGGGGCACGCACCGCCACGTAGTTGTAGTCATCCGGCATCAGCGACGTGAAGCTGAGCAGGTTGGTTTCGTCGCCGCCATAGCCATGCAGAAAGATGACTAGCGGCTTGCCTTTTACTTCGGTGCTGGCCTGCGCCACGTAAGCCAGTGGCAGATCGCGCAACAGCGGCTGTTCGGCTTGAGCCAGCCCGCACACGGCGAACAACAAGAAGGCAAACACTTTGAGCATGGTTCATCACCTCGAATGAGCGCCGCCCCTCTTCAGGTCAACGCTGAGTGGATTACGCGCGTCAGTCGCTCACACCTGTACGGCTGACCTTTTCGGGACGCAGCAGCTGCATTTGCTGGCGATAGTCATCGGTCACCTGACGCGACTGGCTACTGCTGGTGATCACCCGTGGCGTGATCAGCACGATCAGCTCGGTGCGCGCCTTGGATTTGCTGGTGGTGCCGAACAACCAGCGCAGGCCGGGAATCTTGCCCAGATACGGTATCGAGCTGGAGGACTCGGCATTGTTCTGATTGATCAGACCGCCCAGCAGCACTGTCTGGCCGCTTTGTACCGCAACTTGAGTCGACACCGAACGGGTCGAGATGCTCGGGTTGGTCTGCGTCTCGGAAATCGACGACGTATCCGCATTGCTGACTTGCTGCTGGATGTCCATGTACACCAGACCGCCCGGATTGATCCGTGGCACGACATCCAGAATCACACCGGTCTGCACGTACTCGACGCTGCTCAGGGTGGTATCGGAGTTGTTGGTGTTGACCGTGGTCTGGCTGATCGGGATGTTGTCACCGACCTGAATCTGCGCCTGCTGGTTGTTCATCACTACCAGGGACGGTGCCGACAGCACCTGAGTGCGGCCGTTGGTTTCCAGCGCACGCAAGGCGACCTGCAAGTTACTGCTGACGAACGAGTAGAACAGCGAGGAATTCTGAACCCCCAGGCCTCCGCCGCCCAGTGCGCCCTGACTGCCAGAAGCATTATTGATGTTGGTGGTGCCAGTGTTACCCGCCAGACGGCCCAGATACCACTGCACGCCGAGGTCGAGTTCGCCGGTCAGATTGACTTCGAGAATTCGCGTCTCGATCTGCACTTGCAACGGAGCGTTGTCGAGGCGCTTGATGGCCGCTTCGATTTCCTTCCACTGCGCCGGGCGGGTACGCACCAGCAACTGGTTGCTGCTCTTCTGCGCGGTGATGCGGGTGCTGGCGTCGATGCCCTTGGGCGTGTTGCCGGTACCGCCGCCCTGCTCCGCGCTGGTGTCGGATTCGCTGTCGAGGTTTTCTTCGCTGCCCTCGCTGTCCTGCTCTTCGTCGCCGCTGCCCATGCTCTGGTTCTGATTATTGCTCATCCCCATGCCCATGCCGCTGCTGGTACCGCCCATGCCGCCGAAACCGCCGCTGCTGTTATTCATGCCATTGGAGGTACCGCCTGAGCTCAACGAAGAGAGTGTGCGGGTACGCAGGCCCGGTGCAACCTTGGCCGCCGAGTCGTCCTTGATCGCGCCGTTGCCGTAGATCTGGCGCAGGTATTTGGCGAGGTCGGTGGCTTTCATGTTGCGCACGTCGTAGACGTACATCTGCGGCTCGTTGCCGCCACCTTCGTCGATGGTGCGAATCCAGTCACCGACTTCACGCAGGTATTCCGGCTGCGAAGAAATCGCCACCACCGAGTTGGTTCGCTCAATCGGCAGGAAACGCACCATGCCCGCCAACGGCATGCCGCTGTCAGGGCCGAACATTTTTTGCAGTTCAGGCATCAGCTCGCCGACCGAGGCGCGCTGCAAGCCAAACACGCCGACCGACATGCCCTTCAGCCAATCGACGTCGAAGGTGTCGATGGTGTCCTGGTAGTTGGCCAGTTCATCCGGCGTACCCGACATGCTCAGCACGTTGCGCGCCGGATCAACCAGCAGGAACGCGTTTTCCCGGGCGAACGGTTTGAGCAGTTTCTGCATTTCGGTAGCGGAGATGTAACGCAGCGGGAACAGACGTGCGGACATACCCGCCGCCGGTTGCGAGACGGTCATCTCAGGCACCAGCTTGCCCGCCACCGCCTGATTGGCAGGCAGGATCACGTAGCGATCGCCCTGCTTGATCATCGCGTTGTCAGTCCAGGAAAGCAGCGTCTCGAGGATCGACAGCGCTTGCCTTTTGTTGACCGGCTTGGAGGTCGAGAAACTCACATCGCCTTTAACGCCTTGGGCAATGCTGTAGTTCTCGTGCAGCAAGTCGCCCATGATGCTGTTGATCACGGCTTCGATAGGCTGGTTGGTGAAGTTGAAAACGATATCACCGACTTCGGAATCACGACCGGCAGGTGCTGAAGATGATGAAGCGGGCGCCGGCTTGCGCACAAATTGCTGGTTGCCACGGATCAACTGCCTGGTGGGCGCTGTGGCGGGTTGAGGCTGTGACGCTTGGCCTTGTTGAGTGTCGAGGGTCGCCTGCTCACTGCGCGGATCAACCGGCGGACGTTGCGAACCGGTGCCGTTCAGGGCCTCGCGCAGCATGTCGCTGTCTTGATCGTAATTGTTGGGCGTGGAGGCACAACCGCCGAGGGCGACAGCTGTGGCCAGGCACAACATGGGAGTGCGCAAGCGAGGGAATTGACGAACGCCTGAAGAAGTAGCCATTTACTGGGTGGACTCGCGAGGAAGAGAAATCGGTGGTGTTTTGGACGGCGGCGGCAAACGCAGCGCACGCAGCGCCAGGCTTTGAGTGCGACCGTCGGAAGAAAAATCGGCTTGCATGGGGGTCAGCTTTTCCAGCTTCCAGCCGTTGGGCAGTGACTCGCCCTGGTGCACTTTCAGCGGCGGTCCGTCAGCGCGCTTGATCAAGGCCACGCGCAGTTCGCCGTCGATCATGATACCGGTCAACGTCAGTCCTGCGAGGCTGGACGCCTGGGCTTTGCCAACCGAGCGATCCGGCGTGCGGTCGGTACTGAACAGCGGGGCTTGCCAGGTTTGCGCGAGGCTTTGCAGCGTCGCACTCGGGGCGACGAGGGCTTTTCCGGCTTTGTCATTTTGCGAGCGCGGAGCTTGCGCGGGCAACCAGTCTGGTGAATTGGCTGCGCCGCTGACAATGGCGGTGATGACCAGACCGAGAACGGCCGCCAGCCCGAGCAAGCCCCATTCGGTGGAGCGCAATGAACCGATCATTGGGCATTCTCTTCAGTTTCAGGCGCTTCTTGAGCTTCGGGCGGCTCTTCAGCTTCAGGCGTGTCTTCAACGCCTGCCGGTTGCAGATAACCACGGACCAGCAAATGCGCGACCAGCTTGCCAGCCCCGCCCTTGCTCGGCGCATCGGCACCACGGCGCACGCTCATTTCATCGACAAACAGAAACGGCCGCTGATATTCCAGCTCATGCAGGATCGCAGTCAGCGGCTCGATGGCGCATTCCAGCGTCAGGCTGACTTTGACCTGGCGGTACGGCTCGGCGCTGTCCTGCTCCGGCGTGATCGGCATGCGCTGGGTCAAGGCACAGCCGCCACCGGTAGTCGCGTGACTGTTGATCAAATCGGCGATGCGCTGCATCAAATCGGCAGCCACGGCGCTGGGATCATCGCCGGGCAACAGGCTGGTGCTGCTGGCAGGATCATTGCGAGCCTGTTCCAGCTGTTTTTTCAGCGTGTTGCCCTGGCTCAGCAAGCCCGCGTAGCGCTGTTGCTGTTCACGTAGCTGGTCGGCCTGAGCATCGATGTCACGCAGCGGCCCGGCGAACCAGCTGTCGATCAGCAGCCAATAAGCGAAGCACAGCACCAGCGCCAGTACGATCAGCGCGGCACCGCGACGTTCACGGCTGGTCAGTGGTCGGCGCATTGGCGGCCTCCTGATGCAAATGGGCGCGCAGCGAGAAGCGATCCTTGCCGGTTTGTGGGTCCGGCTGGATGACACCCTGGAATTGAGCGTTGTCCAGACTATGGCAATCTTTCACCCGGGCGATCAGGGCGCTGGCCTTGGCGCTTTGCCCGGAAAACGAAACCTCGGCACTGTCATTGATTTCCAGTTGGTCGATCCAGGTGTCGCGCGGCAGACAAGCCGTCAGTTCGTTGAGCAGCGAGGCGAACGTTGGTTGCGCGGCTTTGCGCTGGATCAGGTAGCTCGCAGCGCCGCGAGTATTGGTCAGTTGCTGGCGGATTTTCTGGATCTGCGCGACCTGGGCTCTTTGCGCCTGAACGGTACTTTGCATTTCTTCCAATAGCTGCTGGCGACTGTCGAGCCAGAGGAACATGGCGACGATCAACAGACCGCCGCATAGCCAGAGGAGTTTGCGTTGCAAGCCAAGGCCGTTGCTTTTCTGTCGCGGACGCAACGGGACGGGCAGCAGATCAACACCCAGTCGTGACGCTTGATCACTGCCAACATCCACGGCGTGTGGCTGCAGACCGAGGGTCGCACATTCAGTGAGAATCGCATCCAGGCGCTCACGCAAAATCGCCACAAGAGTGACGTGAATAAACGCCCCGCTGCGCTTGTCCTGTCGGGCGACAAAATACAGCTGTGAGGCATCGTACGGGGTAAAACGATCCAGCTCGTAACCGACCACGGTGTTCAAGTCACGAGCCGCCGCAAGGGGCAGTTGCAGGGTCTGCACCAATACCATCGAGGGCGGCAGCAACAAAATCTGTTGTACGTTGGCAGGCAGAACCGGCAAGGACTCCACCAATGGCCAGGCATGCAGGTGCTCCGGCGTGTCGTGAATCAACAGCCGCTGCAGTTTCTCGGGCATGCAGGCCCGCAGTTCCACCAGCCACAGTTGCCAGCCGCGTTGCAGCATGCTGCCGCGCCACTGCTGGGCGATGCGCTCGGCCAGAGCCAGTAAGGGCGCAGGCAATGTCATCTGCCGCGCTGAAAATAGTCGATTCATTCTTGCCAACGCAGGACCCGATAAGGCTGTGCGCTTCCCTCCGATGGGCTCAACAAAACAGTGGTTTGCAGCTCGGCATAAAAACCGCCGGGGCGTTGCGCGTAACTTTCAATCATCAATACTTCACCCGGATCACTGCCCACTGCACTCTGGTTTGGCAGGTTCAAGGCCCGGCGCAACAAAGGCGAGGCAAATGCAGGTTCCGGTCGATCCAGCCCGCTCCATAAGGTCGCTTCCGGGAGCATCCGGCTATACAACGCCTGGGTCATGCCCGGTAACTGCCTGACCTCTTCAATCACTCGCAGCGGCGGTGAGCCCGAGCCGCGACGACTTTCAATTTCCTGGGCCATGGCCGCAGCCTGATCTTTCCCGGCACCGCAGGCCTGGGCCAGACGGGCAATGTCGCCCGCCACGGCGCTGTTCAAATCCAGCTTGCCGCGCTCGCTGCGTACGCGGACCCGCAGTTGCGCGTCATCAAAGCGCAATGCAACTTCCCGACCATCTGCGATCCAGCGTTTACGCTGCTGTGGATCACTCAACCCCTGAACGGCCATCGCCAGACCTGCCTCCGCGGCCAACTGCGCCTGAGTATGTTGCCGCGCCCACAACGCCTGGCGACTTTCCAGTTGAACCCAACTGGCCAAACTGCCAAGCAACAGGCTAAGCAGTGCCAAAGCCCATAGCACCAGCAGCAATGCGACACCGCGCTGCCTGTTGGATGAAGGCCTCATTGGCCGCCCGCCCCACCCGACAGATCCAGCCGCAGCGCGACCACTTCAGTCAGCCATGGCACCGGACCGTTGAGCTTCGCGTCGATACGCACCGCTCGCGGCAAGCGCGTTGGCCAGGGCCAGTCGGCCAGCCAGCCAGTCGGCTCACCTTTGGGTGTGACCCCTCGGTAACTCAAACTCAGCGACTCGACGTTGCGCGCCAGCACCTGCGGGTCGCCCCACGGTCTGGAAGTCGTGCCATCGGCGGTGCTCAGAATCTGCGCGAAGGCGACCTGCAACTCCCGATCCTTTACCTCAAGGGTGTGCAACTGAATCCCGCCGCCCAACTCCCCCGGCAAGGTGGCAACAAACTGCAACCGCTGGCTGGAACCGACAAAAAAGCCGCTACTTTCGCTGTCGTCTTCCGAACTGTCCAGCGGTAAAGCCTGCCCGATGGAATCCCGCAAAAAATTCTGCGCCGCACGCATCTCGTCCAGGCTGGTGGTGTAACGCTGCGCTTTGAGCACGGCGCGGTTGGCGCCGAGCATCGCTCCACCGACCAGCACGAGTAATACACCCAGCAGGCTCAGCACCAACATGATTTCCAGCAGCGTGAAACCACGCTGGGCCGGTCTCAAGATCCGGCTCCGGTGACTGCGCCACGTAACCTGAGCGTGCTGAACTGCGCCCGGCGCTGATGTTCACTGACGCTAAGGTCCAGGCGAAACATCCTCGCCTGACCATTGCGCCCGGGCATCTGCTGAATATCCAGCTGCCAACTGATATCGCCCGCCAGAACACCTTGCCGGGTGCCGCTTTCCAACGGCCCCGCAGCTTCCTGATCCAGAATCGTACGCGCGGCATGTGTCAGCCGGTCGCTGTGCGAAACCTGTTGCAAAGAACGCGCACTTTGCCCAAAGGCCACCAACAGCACGCTGCTGCACACCGCCATCACGGTCAGTGCTGCAAGCATTTCCAGCAAGGTAAAACCACTTTGGCTGCCGCCGCTCATGGCAACGCCTTGGATTGCACACTGCCAGTCAGCCAGCCGATATCGATGCGCCAGCGACGGTCACCATTGACCAGCGTCACGTTGCCACCGGTCGAGCCTCCGTCCGGGTAGAACTCGACCGTCGAGCCCATCTCCGCAGCCGTCTGCAGGGTGACCTGCAATCCCGGCGGCCAGTGGTGAATACGCTGGTCCGGGGCCTGGAAGGCTTTCGACCGGAGGTCAAAAACAGTCCGCGCCGGTTGCCCGGTGACGATCGCCTTGACCCGGGTCGCGCGTAACGCGTTGACCATCTGCCCCACGGTCTGGCGCTCTTTCGCCGCGCTCAGGCCCTGCTGTAAACCGAACCCTACGAGGCCAATGGCGATGCTCATCAAGACGATGACCACCAGCATTTCCATCAGGGTAAAACCACGGCTTGCAGCACGACTGTTCATGATCGGTGATTATTCCCAGTTGCCCAGGTCAGCGCTGTAACCTTCGCCGCCCGCCTGGCCGTCCTGGCCGAAAAAGATCAGGTCAAACGTGCCGTGCTGACCCGGGAAGCGATAACCGAACGCGTGACCAAACGGGTCTTTGAGGTCCGAAGGTTTGGCGTATGGGCCCGCCCAGCCGGAAGCATTGCCGGATTTCTCCACCAGTTGCTGCAGGGTTTTAGGCGGCGAACCGACGTCCAGTGCATAGCTTTCGATCTTCATCGACAGGCTGGCCAGTTGCGCCTTGCCCGCGCCGTATTTGCCCTTGTCGACGTTACCGCCGACCTGACGCACAACAATGGTCGCCACGATGCCCAGCAGCACGATAACCGCGAGCATTTCCAGCAAGGTGAAGCCGTTTTGTCTGCGGCCTGGTTTGAAGCGTTTACGGCTGAAACTCATCACAATCGTTTCCTCTTTCGAACATTCAGATATTGCTGGTCAGGCTCATCAGCGGCAGCATGATCGCCAGCATGATCACCGCCACCATCCCGGCCATGACCACGGTCAGCGCAGGTACCAGCGCGGCGAGCATGCGGTCGATACCGCGTTTGGCCTCGACGTCGAACACATCGGCGACCTTGAGCAGCATGCTGTCCAGTTCGCCGGCTTGTTCGCCGACTTCAATCATTTGTAACGCAAGGTCGGGCAACAGCGGCTCGGCGCCAAAGGCACTGGCCAGCGTACCGCCGCCCTTTACCGACTCGGCGGCTTGCGCAACCTGCGCCTGCAGCGCGCGGTTGGTGCAGACCTGACGGGCGATGACCAAGGCTTGCAACAAAGCAACGCCGTTATTAAGAAGCGTGCCCAAGGTCCGAGCCAGACGCGCTGCTTCGATCCGTTGCAACAGCGGGCCGATAATGCGAATCCCCAGCAGACGCCGGTCGTGACGCTCACGGCGCGCAGGGTCCTTGCGACGCAACACCAACACCCAGATCAACGCGATCAGCCCGGCCAACACCGCCAGCCCATACGCGCTTAAAAACTCGCCCAGCCCAAGAATCACTTCAGTGATCATCGGGATCGGTACACCCAGGTCCTTGAAGATCGGCACGAACTGCGGCACCACATAAGCCAGCAGCAAAGCCAGGGAACCTAAAACACCCACCACCAGAAATGCCGGGTAAATCAGCGCGTTGATCACTTCACCGCGCAGCAACTGACTGCGTTCCAGATAATCGCTGAGCTGACGCAGGGTACTTTCCAGCGCACCGCCCGCCTCGCCTGCACGGACCATGCTTATATAAAGAGAAGAAAACTGCGTGCCCTCTTCTTCCAGCGCTGCCGACAGCGGCTTACCCGCCTTGACCTGTTCACGAATGCGCTCAATCAACGCCCGGGTCTGCGGCTGGCCGGGCTGTTTGAGCAGGATTCCCAATGATCGTTCCAGAGGCTGACCGGCACCGAGCAATGTCGCCAATTGCTGGGTAAAGCTGACCAGCGCCGCGCCATTGAGCATGCCGCGCCCCAAGGCATTACGCAGGCCGCCCATACCCGCCGGGTCGATTTGCAGCACCAGCAAACCGCGCTTTTGCAGAACAGCAACTGCTGCGTCCTGATCCTTGGCGTCCAGGGTGCCGTTCTGGGCAACGCCCTGGCTGTCGAGAGCGCGGAACTTGAACAGACTCAATTGCCGTCACCGCGAGTCACACGCAGCACTTCTTCAAGAGAGGTGACACCGGCGACTGCCTGACGCAGACCTTCTTCATGCAAGGTACGCAAACCGCCACGGCGTGCGGCCTGTTCAAGGGTTGACGCGTCCGCGTGACGCATCAGCAGGCTTCGCAGTTCTTCATTCATGACCAGCAATTCGGTAATCGCGCTTCGTCCGCGATAACCGCCGCCCGGCGCATCGGGGCGTGGACGGTACAGCATGATCGGACGTTCGTCAGTAAAACGATCAAGTCCGTGCTCTTCTATTAACTCAGGAGGCGCTTCGAACGCTTCGCGGGTCGCAGGATCGAGACGACGCACCAGACGCTGGGCCAGGATGCCGTTCACGGTGGACGCAATCAGATAACTCTCGACGCCCATGTCCAGTAGACGAGTGATACTCGCCGCTGCACTGTTGGTGTGCAGGGTCGAGAGCACCAGGTGACCGGTGAGCGAGGATTGAATCGCGATGCGGCAGGTTTCCAGGTCACGCATCTCACCGATCATGATCACGTCCGGGTCTTGACGCACGATAGAGCGCAGCGCCCCGGCGAAGTCCAGACCGATAGCCGGTTTGACCTGAATCTGGTTAATGCCTTCGAGCTGGTATTCCACCGGGTCTTCAACGGTGATGATCTTGCGCTCGGCGGTATTGAGCCGGGACAGCGCGGTATAGAGCGTGGTGGTTTTACCGGAGCCGGTCGGACCGGTCACCAACAAGATGCCGTGAGGGCGTTCGAGCACTTCAAGAAATTCGTCGAGACGCTCGCCATCGAAACCCAGGCTCGGGAAGTCGAAGTTGATGGTCTGCCGATCCAGCAAACGCATGACCACCGACTCACCAAAACTGGTAGGAACGGTAGAGACCCGCAAATCCAGCTCTTTACCTTGAATACGCAGCATGATCCGCCCGTCCTGAGGCAGACGACGCTCGGCAATATCAAGCCGGGCCATGATCTTCACCCGGGAGATCACCGCCGCCGATGAACTGGACGGCGGCGCTTCGGCCTCGTGCAGGACACCATCAATGCGATAGCGGACTTTGAGCTGGCTTTCAAACGGTTCGATATGGATGTCGGAGGCTCGATGCTCGACAGCGCGTTGCAGGATCAGGTTGACCAGACGAATCACCGGCGCTTCGGACGCCATGTCTTTCAGGTGTTCGATGTCTTCCAGCGAGCCGCCCTCTTCGTCGAGGTTCTCGATCAGGGTGCCCATGGCTGAGCGACCCTGGCCGTAATAACGCTCGATAAGGGTTTCGACTTCGTTGCGCGGGCCGACCGACAGCCAGACCGGCACATCGCAAGCGTAGGCCACGGCCTGAAACGGGTATAGCAAGTGTGGATTGGCCGCCAGTACGCGCAAGCCGCCATCACTCCAGCCCAGTGGCACAATCTGATAGTGACGCATGAAGCGTTCAGTCAGTGGCGGCAACGGGTCCAGTATCGGTGGCGCGGACTCTGCCAGCACCAGCGGCGCATCGAGCAAGGCCGCCCAGGCACGGGCCAATTCAAATTCGGAGACCAGACCCAACCGGGTCAGCAGGCCCAACAGCTCAGCAGCTTCAGACTCTTGCGCCGACTCCTGAGCCAAACGCCGGGCACGTTCCAGATCAACGGTCTTCAGACCGGCATTTTCCATCAGCCAGGCGCAGACCTGCTCGGCATCGGGGATCACTAATCGGGAGGTATCGACGGGGGCGGACAACATAGGTGCGGGCATCTGTACAGATCGAAGGGGCAAGGTTACCAGCCTCTTGACCAAATCGGGATCGGATCAGGAGGCAGGCAGAAAAACGGTTAGACCATCAATTCGAGGTTTTTTGCGAATTGTTTTTTGTGCTGTCGAGCGGACGACCACCTTTGGTGGTCTGGGCTTGCTGTTTTTTCAACGCTTTGGCGTCTTGAGTCTGGGTCAGCACCGTGGAATCGGTAGCACCCGATTTCGCATCGGCATCGGTAGCTTCGGCAGCAATTGCAGCACCACTAAGTGCAAAACCCAGAACGACACCTGCACCAATCAGAGGCAACTTCATAAACTATCTCCCAGCAAATAATAATAACCAGCCGCGCACTATCCCCCATCAACAAAGGCCAGTGAGATCGCAACTAAGGAGAACCTCGGCGTTGTGCCAGCAACCAAGATTAGCTCGCACGCCGAAAATTCTTAAACCAATCGACCAGTAGGTTTAGCAGAGGTTCAAATTTGTAAGCAAAAAAAACAAAATTCACTGAAAACCAGCTTTTGTTTGACTTTTCCTAGCAAGAATTGCCTTAATTATGCCGCCAACGCGAATCAAAGTGCCATCTTGTGATGGCATTTAGATATCAAGTAAAAACATGCAACACATAATTCTTACAATATAAATACACGTTTAAAACACTAACTATTGCGCTGAGATTAACACTCTGAAAGTTGCGAAGAAGGTGAACTATTGCCCGAATAAAATTCGCGAGCAATCAGACTTGATCAGCTTCAAAAAGCACAGAACTTGAAAATCGGTAGTCGGAGAAATACATGAACAAACGGAAAATGATCGGTGCGAAGTCTGCACTCGCTTTGCTGGCGCTGGCAGTATCACAGGTCAATGCAGCGACCAGTCCTGCCACCAGCCCGGCGCTGGATGAAGGCAAGGTAAGCCGTGCCGAGAAGGCCGCAGAAAAAACCCTGGCCAAAATGACCATGGAAGAGAAGCTGGCCTACATCGGCGGCACCGGTGGCTGGGATGTCAAGCCTCTGACCCAATACGGCATTCCGCAGATTCACGGTGCTGACGGCGGTGTCGGCGTGCGTTACACCAGCGAAGGCAACGCACAGGGTGTCGTTTACCCGTCCGGCCCTAACCTGGCGGCTACCTGGAACCCGCGTCGCGCTATCGACCTGGGTCGTGCACTGGGTTATGACACTGCCACCGGCGGCTACCAGTTCGTGACTGGCCCTGGTGTCAACCTGTACCGCATGCCTTACAGCGGTCGTGCATTCGAGTACCTCTCCGGTGAAGATCCGTTCCTGGGTGCAAGCCTCAGCCCGGCTGTAATCAACGGTATTCAATCCCGCGGTGTATGGGCGAACGCCAAGCACTACGCGGCCAACGATCAGGAAAGCAACCGCTTCAACCTGGACGAAACCATCAGCGAGCGCGTATTGCGCGAAATGACCCTGCCTGCCTTCGAATCCGCTTCGAAGAACAGCAAGGTCGCGATGATGATGTGCGCCTTCCAGAAAGTGAACGGTGAGTTCGCTTGCGAAAACGAACACCTGATGCGCGACATTCTGAAAACAGAATGGGGCTATCCAGGTTTCGTACAGAGCGACTACAACGCTGTAGTCCACGGTCTGAACGCCGCTCAGGCAGGCACCGACCTGGACATGATGGGCTATCAGATGAATAGCACCATCCTCAAGCCTTACCTGGACAGCGGTGAGCTGGACGTAGCGACCATCGATGACAAGGTCCGCCGCATTCTCAAGCAGATCTACCTGTACAAGTTCGACAGCAAAGCACCGCTGACCGCGCACAACATGAACAGCGCCACCAGCAACAAGGTTGCCCTGAACGCTGCGCGTGAAGGCATCGTACTGCTGAAAAACGACAACAACCTGCTGCCGCTGAACAAGCAGACGGTCAAGAAAATCGCTGTGGTCGGCACCCTGGCCAAGTACGCGCCGCCTACCGGTTTCGGTAGCGCCAACGTCATGGCTGCTCATTACATCAGCGAGCTGAGCGGTCTGCAGCAACTGGCACCTAACGCCAAGGTCGAGTTCATCGACGGCTTGTCGCTGGATCCAAGCACCACGACCTGGAGCCACGCAGACAGCGATGGCAAAAGCGTCAACGGCCTGAAAACCGAGTTCTTCAACAATGCCAACTGGTCCGGTGATGCTGCCGCGACCCGTACCGACAAGCACGTTGATCTGGACTGGTCCACCGACTCTCTGCCGGTCAACGGTGACACGTCGAACACTTCGATCCGCTACACCGGTCAGATCACACCGACCACCAGCGGCGAGCAAGTGTTCAAGGTCCGTGCCGACGGCGCAGTACGTCTGTACGTGAACGGCAAGAAGATCCTCGACAACGGTGAAGGCAAGCCACTGCCGAACAACAGCATCCCGCCGACCATTCCGGTGTTCGCCAAGGTCAACCTGGAAGCAGGCAAGGCTTACGACATTAAGCTGGAATACTCGCGTCGCAACGGCTACCTCTCCACAATGGGCGGCCTGGTTGGCGTGCAAATGAGCTGGGCTTCGCTGACTGCTCCGCAGGATCTGTCTCAGTACGACGCAGTGCTGGTTGCAGTGGGTAACAGCAACGAATACGAAGGTGAAGGTTTCGACCACAGCTTCGATTTGCCTGAATTCCAGAACGAGCTGATTCAGAACATCGCCAAGGTCAACCCGAACACCGTGGTGACCATGCATGGCGGTACCGGTCTGAAGATGAGCGACTGGATCGATCAGGTTCCGGCTGCGCTGCACGCGTTCTACCCGGGTCAGAACGGCGGTCAGGCTCTGGCTGAAATCCTGTTCGGCAAGGTCAACCCGTCGGGCAAGCTGCCGATCAGTATCGAACGCAACATCGAAGATAACCCGATCTACGCGACGTTCCCGAAATTCGACAACGAAGAAACGTTGAAGACGATGAGCTACAAGGACGACCTGCTCCTTGGCTATCGCGGTTACGAGAAGAAAGGCATCAAGCCGCTCTATCCGTTCGGTTACGGCCTGTCGTACACCACCTTCGGCTACAGCAACATCACCGTTACTCCAGGTGTCGCGGTAGGCAACACGCCAATCAAGGTGTCGTTCGACCTGACCAACACCGGCAAGGTAGGTGGCTCCGAAGTGGCCGAGCTGTATGTTGGCCAGCAGAACCCGAAAGTCGAGCGCGCTATCAAGGAGCTGAAAGGCTACAAGAAAGTGTTCTTGAAGCCGGGCGAAAGCAAGCGTGTCACCATCGAGCTCAACGATCGCTCGCTGGCTTACTACGATGTGGACAGCAAGCAATGGGTCGTGGACGCAGACAGCTTCAACCTGTCGGTGGGCGCGTCGTCTCAGGATATCCGCCTGAACGCCAAGCTGGTCAACCCGTTCCGTCAGGAACTGTCGACCACCACCAGCAACCCGCTGCCACGCTCGGCGCTGAACTCGACGCTGCGTGATTCGGCAGTCAAAACCGGCGGTGTGCTTGATCAAGGCACCGGCGATAGCGACACCAGCGAAGGTGATGGCTACGACACCACCGATGACACCACCACTCAAGGCAGCGCAAGCGGTAACTAAGACGCTGATTCAGGGATAGAGCCGGACCTTTAACGAGGTCCGGACTGGTTCAGGGACGAACCCTTATCGCTTCATCGACCCGTGCGATGTAGCTGTCGAAACGCTCGACAAGATCAACTTTCTCCGGAAAGCGCAGCCACTGAATCTGCAAGCCATCCATCATCGCCAGGATTTCCTGGACCAGGCCCGGCAGGTCGACATCGGCCCGCACCTCTCCCGCTTCGACAAGATCCGTGAACTGCCCGATCAGACGCTCGTGAATGATCTGATAGCGCTCCTGGAACCAGTCCCAGGCAGGATGCCCTTCCACCAGACTTTCCGCGTTGAGAATGGTAAATGCACGCACCACTCCGGGCGCTGTGGCATTTGAGCGATTGATCGCACGCAGGCTTCCCAGCAAACCGGACAGGCTCTTGTCTGTACGAACCTCCTCGGCGATACGGCTGTTGGCCTTGTCCCGCCGATCCAGCACGCCCATCAACAGCGAAATCTTGCTGGGGAAGTGGTGCAACAGACCGGCGACCGAGATCCCCACGATTGCAGCCACCTGGGCCACCGAGGCTCCGCTGTAACCCTCCAGAGAAAACACCTGCAAGGCCGCATCCAGCAGTTCTTCACGGCGTTTTTCACCTTTCGGCGCGCGACGCTGCTTAGGTCGATCGGGTGCTGCATCCGCCACTCCGGGCGGGGTTAACTGAGTCATTTCAAGCTCCTTGCCAGACAGCCAGTCACCCTACCGGCAAAGACAACCTGCCGCAATCATTGACACCCGTCACAAAACTGAACGGACGTTCCAGGTTGGCACGTTATTTTCAATGACAAGGTGTCAGGCCACTATCTGCCGCATTGCCGGACCAATCTCCGCACAAGACGCACCAATTCGAAGTCTTGCACCGGCGTTTCGTTCAATAACAGTGCAGCGCAGTCGATACTCACGCCACCAGAAAGGAACCCGTCCATGTCCTATCTATTGATGCTCAAAGAATCGCTGTTGTCTCGCCTTGCAATCAAAGTAGCTCCAGCCCCTGAGGCCCCCGCCCTCCAGCCGGAGACAATGAATACCTTCACCGCGTCGGACGCCGAAGCGGGTCAGGCGCATCTGGAACAGTTTGCCGATGGTGTGGAGTGGGAAACCCTGTTGGTTGACCTGGCCTGCTTCAATGACGGCCCGGAGTATTCGGCCCAAGCCCGGTTCTAAACCCGGCCTATAGCACTACCAGCTCTCCCCTAACCCGAGCAGCCCCAGAATCTGCTTGCGCAGGTCGACCAGATACGGATCGTCACGATGGCGCGGATAAGGCCGCTCGATGGTCAACTGCGCCTTGATGCTGGCCGGGCGGTCGCTGAAGACGATCACGCGATTGGCCAGCAGCAAGGCTTCTTCTACGTCATGCGTCACCAGTAGCGCCGTATAACCCTGGCGTTGCCACAGGTCGATCAATTCCTTCTGCATGGTGATGCGGGTCAGCGAATCGAGTTTACCCAGTGGTTCGTCGAGGATCAGCAGCCGGGGTTCGTTGACCAGCGCTCTTGCCAGCGCCACACGCTGGGCCATGCCGCCCGATAACTGTCGCGGGTAAGCGCGAGCAAAACTGCTGAGGCCCACTGTGGCCAGTGCCGCATCGACTTTACCTGCGTGGGCCTTCAGCAGACCCTGAGCTTGCAGCCCTAACGCGACGTTGTCCCAGACTCGCCTCCACGGATACAGCGTCGGGTCTTGAAAGACCACGACGCGACTCGGATCGGGGCCTGCAATCGACAAGCCGTCAGCGAGCAGCGCGCCACTGTCTGCGGGCTCCAGCCCGGCAACCAGTCGCAACAATGTGGATTTGCCGCAACCCGACGGCCCCAACAAAGCGACGAACTCGCCAGGAGCCACGTCCAGCGAAACGTTTTCCAGAACAGACAGGCGTTGCCCGTCCAGAGCAAAACCGTGACTCAGGTTTTCGATGCGCAGCGCCAGCCCCGCAGACGACGAAACCGTTGATGCAGATGCGGTGGCTACCATTTCATGGCTCCTTGTTGCCAGGCCAGCAGGCGATCACGAATCAAAAACAGCCCGGATATCAATCCGGAACAGGCCAGCGCCATGATTAACAAAGCGGCGTACATATTGGCGTAGGCGGCCCAGCCTTGAGCCCACTGCAAGTACCAGCCAATACCCGATTTCACCCCCATCATTTCGGCAACGACCAGGGTCGAGAACGATGCTCCCAGCCCCATGAACAGGCCGACAAACACATGAGGCAACGCAGCTGGAATCGCCACGTTGAAAATCAGAAAGCCCGGCTTCGCGCCTAGGGTGCGAGCTACGTCGTAATAGGCTTTGTCGACACTGGCAACCCCCGACCAGGTCAGCACTGTGACCGGGAACCAGGTGGCCAATGCGATGAGAAACACACTGGCACTCCAACTGCTGGGAAACAGAAAGAAGCACAACGGCAGCAACGCTGTTGACGGCACCGGTCCCAGAATACGCAAGACCGGATGCAGCCAGTAGCCAATGCTGGTCGACCAGCCAATCGCGACACCCGCGACAAAACCGGTCACTGCACCCAAGGCCACACCCGTGCCCAACAGCAATGCCGAGTTCAGCAAGCTGTCCGCCAGCCGTGGCCAGTCTTCAACGTATACATCCAGCAATGCCTGTGGCGGCGCAAAAAACGGTACTGGCAACAACGCCAGTTTGGCAGTGAGCAGCTCCCAGATCCCCAGCAGCAGCGGCAAGGCAATCAGCCAGGCTCCCGCAGGGCGGGCTCGACGCTGCACGGCCGGGAACCAACGCCCCAAAATGCCTGCCAGTCCAATCAGTGCCGCGACCGCGAGGCACAAATTGGCCAGGCCCTGAGTCATCGGCCAGTTACGGGTGGCATTGGGGAAGTAAGCGATCAGCAGCGCCACGCCCACCCAGGCGACAACGGCCACCGCACCCTGCCGCCAGAACCTGGCTGGAGTACGCTCAAGTGCAGCGATCTGCGGTGCAGCGTCAATTGAAGACATCGGCGGTAATCTCCTTGGAGAAGGCCACGGCGTCGGTGCTCTTACGAATCACTTCAACCGTCTGCAAATCGGTCACATAAGTGACGATTTCCTTGGTCAGGGCTGCACCAACCGCATGGTGACCGTGGGTGTGGTCGTGAAGAATCGCCTGCACTTCTTCGACCGAGGTATTGAGCGCGTGAGCCTGGAATCCTTTAGCGACGACTTCAGGGTGTTTCACGGAATAGTCGTGAGCTTCGAGAATCGCTTGAGTCAATGCCGCAGCGACGCGCTTCTCTTCACGTACCAGCTTGCCGGTCACGCCGACCACGCAGCAGCTTAGGTTGGCGTACTCCTCGACGAGGTTGTTGGAAAGCTCGCGAGCCTTGCCGCCTTTGATCAGGCGATACATGAACGGGTCACTGCCGCTCACTGCCTGCACCTCACCGCGCTCCAGCGCTGTGCCCAGCAAGTCGGCCGGATACAACCGCCATTCCACATCGCGCACCGGGTCGACGCCGTGTTTCTTGAGCAAAATGGAAAAGAAGTTACGGTCCGGGCTGGCCATGTCGGTGACGCCGATGGCCTTGCCCTTGAGGTCTTCGAGTTTCTGCACCGGGCTGTCGACGGCGCTGAGCAATCGCAAGCAACCGCCGTGGGTGCCCGCGGTGAGTTTGACGTCGAACCCCTGCTCCAGCGCTTTGAGCCAGCGCAACGCCATGCCGACACCCGCATCGGCCTTACCAGTGGCAATGGCTTCCAGCAGCACTTCTGTAGAGTTGCCGAAGTTGACCAGCTCGACGTCCAGATTGTGTTTGGTGAAAAAGCCCTGCCCATGGGCAATCACCACGGGCGCCAGGCACACCGCGTTGAGATTGACCGCCAGCTTGAGTTTGCGTGTTTCGGCAAGTTTGATGAATTCCCCGGTGCCTGCTGGCTCTGCGTCACCACCGGCGTGGTGGCCAGCATGCTCATCGGCCGCCCAGGCGAAACCGGGAACAGAGGCCAGTATCGGGCTTGCCAGCGCGACGCCGGTCAGGCCCAACAGACGACGGCGGGTGAGATGATCAAATGCTGCCATGCAGATATTCCTTGAGAAAAAAGTGAGGTCAGGTCGTCACCCGAAATCCTTTTTTATAACTATTCTCAAGGTTTCCAGTGACTGGTTAAAACCATATCACCGGCTTATTTATTCCGAAAATGCATTTAAATTCTAAACTAATATGCAAATAGTCTATCGACCAATTCCTACCTTACTGATCATCCGGCAGGCTGCCGCTGCCATCGCCCAATGCTCGCTGCATCAACACGGTGTCAACCCAGCGCCCGTGTTTGAAGCCTACCGACTCGAAAACCCCGACCCGGCGAAAACCCATTTTTTCATGAAGCCGTAACGAGGCATGGTTTTCACTGTTACCGATCACCGCCACCATTTGCCGCCAGCCACCTTGTACGCAGTGGTCGATGACCGCACCGAGAAGCGACTGACCAATCCCTTTGCCGCCCATGCCTTCAGCCATATACACCGAGTCTTCCGCAGTAAAACGGTAGCCGGGTCTTGGTCGATACAGCGTGGCATAACCATAGCCAACGACGGCTCCAGCCAGTTCAGCGACCAAGTACGGCAACTTGCGCGAAAGGACCTCGGCACGACGTTGCAGCATCTGCTCCACTGACGGCGGCTGCAGTTCGAAGCTGGCGATGCCGGTCAGCACATGGTGAGCGTAAATCGCCTGTACAGCGGGCATGTCATCCTCACGAGCGGTGCGCAGGATCAGGTCGTGGTTCATCTTCGTTCTCGGTAACGATTGCAAGTGCGGCAATCATGCCGCCCCTGCCAACCTTAATAAAGCTATGATTAATCATCCTCAGCATAAGTAAAACTTTGCCATGCAGCCGTTGAACCTGAATCACCTGAACAGTTTCTCCCAGGTCATAAGCCAAGGCAGCTTTTCGGCTGCTGCTACAGCGTTGAATCTGACCCAACCCGCAGTCAGCCTGCACATCCGTCTGCTGGAAAAACGCCTGAACCTGCGTCTGATCGAACGCGTGGGTAAACGCCTTAAACCGACGACTGCCGGGCGCACACTGCTCGCCCACATCGGTCGCATTGACTCAGTCATCGAGGATGCGCTGCAGGATCTGGCCAGTCACGCCCAAGGCGTCGCAGGCCAAGTGGTGATTGGCACCGGTGCGACAGCGTGCATACATCTATTACCGCCCATCCTGAAAAACCTGCGCACGACCTTCCCGAAACTGGACGTACGGGTTTGCACCGGCAATACCGAGACCATCCTCAAAGCCGTCGAAGAGAATCGTATTGACCTGGCACTGGTGACCTTGCCTGCGGCCGGCCGGAGCCTGCATGTCACGCCGTTGCTGGAGGACGAAATGGTCGCGATCTTTGCCCCTGACCAGCCAGACCTGAAAGCATCCATCAACGCCGAGACGCTGAGCAGCCTGCCTCTGGTGGTATTCGAAGCGGGCAGCAGTACGCGATTGCTAATCAACCAGTGGTTCCAGCACGCAGGCGTTCGGCCCAAACCGGTGATGGAGCTGGGCAGCATCGAAGCCATCAAGGAAATGGTCTCTGCGGGGCTGGGCTACAGCATCGTGCCACGCATTGCGGTAGCCACCGCCCATCATCAGCGCAATCTGCAAATCCGCAGCCTGACACCGCCCTTGAGTCGCAGCCTGAGC
This sequence comes from Pseudomonas caspiana, assembly GCF_040224095.2. NCBI lineage: Bacteria > Pseudomonadati > Pseudomonadota > Gammaproteobacteria > Pseudomonadales > Pseudomonadaceae > Pseudomonas > Pseudomonas caspiana. The sequence continues at coordinate 3,595,875 of NZ_CP167995.1, forward strand.
CTGGTACTGCGCCAGGACAAGCCGGTCAACCGGGCGTTACGTGAGGTCGTTGATGCGTTGCGGGAGTTAGAGGTCAAGAACCTCGGCGTCCGGGAAATATCGACTTGAAATTCGGCCCTGTGGAAAATTCTATGTTCGCCTGCGAGCTTGATCCTGATCCTGTAGGACCGGCTTTAGCCGGGAGGACGGTATTTCAAGCGAAGGATGTCAGCGGATGCACCGGAGCCTCCCGGCTAAAGCCAGCCATACGGCTCAAGGGCACACGAGCACCATCGCAGCCCCACATAGAATCTCCGTGGTTGCGCACTCTTACCCTTAGTTGTACGATGACTGTCAACATATTGTGAGCGCCGCTGATAAATGGCAAGCTCCCTTCACCGTCACCGAACGGTCGGCAGATCTCTAAGACAGGCACCAGCCTGATTAAAACCCGCAAATAAAAACAGGAGACACAGATGCCTAATGTTCTCGGCCACAACTTCATCGCAGGCGCACGTAGCGCACTTGGCGAGCCGCAACACAAAAGTCTCGATGCCACTACCGGTGAAGCCCTGCCCTACAGCTTCTACCAGGCCACTGATGCGGAAATTGACGCAGCAGCCCTGGCAGCCAAAGGTGCCTTTGTTGAATACCGCCAGCTGAGCCCGGCTCGCCGTGCAGAATTCCTTGATGCAATTGCCGACGAGCTGGATCAGCTCGGCGATGATTTCGTCGCTATCGTTTGCCAGGAAACAGCCCTGCCAACCGCCCGTATCCAAGGCGAGCGCGGACGTACCAGCGGCCAGATGCGTCTGTTCGCCAAAGTCCTGCGTCGCGGTGACTATCTAGGTGCCCGCATCGACCTGGCCCTGCCGGATCGCAAGCCATTGCCACGCGTTGACCTGCGCCAATACCGTATCGGTGTAGGCCCGGTTGCTGTGTTCGGTGCAAGCAACTTCCCACTGGCGTTCTCCACTGCGGGTGGCGATACCGCCGCTGCACTGGCTGCCGGTTGCCCGGTCGTGTTCAAAGCGCACAGCGGCCACATGGCGACTGCCGATCTGGTCGGCTCCGCGATCATCCGCGCCGCAGAAAAAACCAACATGCCTAAAGGCGTGTTCAACATGATTTTCGGTAGCGGTGTTGGTGAAGGTCTGGTCAAGCATCCGGCCATCAAAGCCGTTGGCTTCACGGGCTCCCTGAGCGGTGGCGACGCACTGTGCAAAATGGCTGCCGAACGTCCTGAGCCAATTCCGGTGTTCGCAGAAATGTCGAGCATCAACCCGGTCGTATTGCTGCCTGAAGCCTTGGCAGCGCGTGGCGATTCCGTGGCCAAGGATCTGGCGGCTTCGGTGGTCATGGGCGCAGGCCAGTTCTGCACCAACCCGGGCGTCGTCATCGGTATCAGCTCGCCAGCGTTCACCAAGTTCCTTGAGCAACTTCAGGAACACATGGGCGGCCAGGCTCCACAAACCATGCTCAATGCTGGTGGCCTGCGCAGCTACAGCAAAGGTGTAGAGCACTTGCTGTCGCATCCGGGTGTGACCCATCTGGCAGGCAAGCCGCAAGAAGGCAAACAGGCTCAGGCCCAGTTGTTCAAAGCTGACGTCAGCCTGCTGCTCAATGGCGACCCGCTGTTGCAGGAAGAAGTGTTCGGCCCGACCACGCTGGTTATCGAAGTTGCTGATGACGCGCAACTGAAAAGTGCCCTGCTGGGCCTGCGCGGTCAACTGACCGCCACCCTGATCGGCGAACAGAGCGATCTGCAGAAGTACCAATGGCTGGTGCCGGTGCTGGAAGAGAAAGTCGGCCGCATCCTGGTCAACGGCTACCCGACCGGTGTTGAAGTCTGCGAAGCCATGGTTCACGGTGGTCCGTACCCGGCCACTTCCGATGCTCGCGGTACTTCGGTGGGCACGTTGGCGATCGATCGCTTCCTGCGTCCGGTCTGCTATCAGAACTACCCTGACAGCCTGCTGCCAGAAGCACTGCAAAACGCTAACCCGCTGGGCCTCAAGCGCCTGGTGAACAGCGAGTGGAGCGATCAGCCAATCGCTTGAGACTGACCTCGGTCGATTCTCTCCACAAGAAATGGCGCGGCCCCAAAGCCGCGCCGTTTCTTTATGCAAAGAGCGGTGGCGCTCTCCAAAGCACGTACCTTCATCAGGTGGAACACCATGAATCCCACCCCGCTTTCCGAACCTGCAGAGAACGACTCGTCCATAAGACGTCCGCGTAATCTGACACTGGCACTGGCCAACATCCTGACCAGCATGATTGAAGACGGCCAGTTGAAGATCGGTGACAAGCTCCCGCCGGAAAAACACATCACCCAGGAGCACGGTGTGAGTCGTACCGTGGTGCGTGAAGCTATTTCGCATCTGCAATCCCACGGTCTGGTTGAAACCCGGCACGGTATCGGGACGTTTGTAGTCAGGCAGCGCGTCGATCAGATCGACCCACAAGCAGATCGCACCCTTAACGATGTGATGGCGGTTATTGAGCTACGCATTGGTATCGAAGTTGACTCCGCTGGCCTTGCCGCTCTGCGCAGAACCGAGGACCAGTTGGCGCGCATGCTACAGGCGCTGAAAATCATTGAAGATCCAACGGTGAGTCGAGCCGAAGCGGCAGCCGCAGATTTTGATTTTCATCAGCAAATAGCCCTGGCAACCGACAATCGCTACTTCGCTGATATCACCGAACATCTGGGATTGACCTTGATTCCCCGCAACCGCCTCAACTCGGCGGCGCTGGCCAATACCGCCATCGAGGATTACAGCGCCCGGCTGCGCCAGGAACATCATGACATCTACGCAACCATCGCCAATCGCGATTCAGACGGCGCCAAGGCGGCCATGCGCCGCCACCTGAATAATATTCGCGAACGTCTGCGGCTGGCGTACAAGCAACGGGGTGCGTAAGTCGCGCCCTACTCCAGTAAAGGCGCAATTCAAGGCTTGCCGGGTTCAACCCGCTCTGCGTGCAACGCGCATGACGTCAGGTATATAACGACAGCCCCTTAACGGTCTCGCAAGTCCCCAAGCCCTAGATGCTCACGTAACGTCGAACCTTCGTAAGCCTTGCGAAACAATCCCTTGCGCTGCAGGTGCGGAATGACGCTTTCGACGAACTCACTGAACGAGCCCGGTAGATAAGCAGGGGAAATGACAAACCCGTCGCTACCACCCGCCAGAAAAATATCCGCCAGTTGATCCGCTATCTGCGCACCGGTACCCACTAATTGCGGTACGCGAACGCTGCTGGCAAAGATCCGTCCCAGCTCTTCCAGCGTGGTGTCCGCGCCCTGCATCAGCAGTTTCTCGGCAGCCGCCGGATGAATCAGCGGCGACCGGGCAATGTCTGCCAGCGTCGCTGACAGCGGGAATGGCGACAGGTCCACATTCAGTTGCGAGGCCAGCGTCACCAGGCCCAGTTCAGGACGCGCCAACGCATTGTGTTTGTCGCGCTTGGCTCTCGCCTCGGCTTCGCTGCCGCCAATGAACGGCATTACCGCCGTCAGCACCTTGCAGCTGTCTGCCGTGCGCCCCTGCTGCACCACCTGCCCCCGAACGTCTTCGCGAAACGCCTGCATCGCCTTGAGATGCGGATGGATAGTAAAAATTGCCTCCGCCCACCGAGCGCCAAAACGACGGCCCCGTCCTGAAGAGCCGGCCTGAATCAGCACCGGTCTGCCCTGAGGGGTACGGGGAATGTTTAGCGGGCCCTCGACCTTGAACCAATCGCCGTGATGCTGCACCGGATGAATCTTCTCTGGGTCAGCCAGCACGCCGGTTTCACGGTCCAGCTTCAGCGCATCCCGCTCCCAACTGCGCCAGAGTTTGAGCGCCACTTCGACAAACTCATCGGCGCGGTCGTAACGCAGGTCGTGCTCCAGGTGTTTGTCCTTGCCGAACAAACGCCCTTCACTGTCGTTCATCGAAGTCACGATATTCCAGGCGGCGCGACCTTTGGACAGATGATCAAGCGTCGCGAACTCTCGGGCGATATGAGCGGGCTCGTAATAGGTGGTCGAACGTGTTGCGCCCAGCCCAAGTTTGCGAGTCTGACCAACCAGGTACGAGAGGATCGGCAGCGGGTCCAGACGCGTGGCGTCCTGTGCACCGTAACGCAACGCCACATCCCGCGAACCACCCATTTGATCGCCGACCGCGAGGCGGTCAGCGAAGAACAGAAAATCGAACAGCCCCTCCTCCACGACTCGCGCCGTGCGTGCGTAATACTCGGGGTCGAGGTAATTGCCAATGGTCTCGGGATGGCGCCAGACCGCGTGACTGTGAATGACCGGACCGGTCAGCAGAAACGCGGACAGATGAATTTGACGGCTCATGTGCAGCTCCAGTCGAAGTGGTAAGCCTGACGTTATTTACTTTCAGGCGCCCAGACAGTGATGCCGGAAATCTTCAGCGGCTTGGGAATCAGCTTTGCGCCGTAATAGGTGTCGGCGATGCGCTGTTGCTCGGCTAGCTCATCCAGCTTGACGGGGATGATGTCGTAGCTGCGACGGCTGTTAGCCAGTTCCACGGTTTCGACAGGTATGTTGCCCCACACCGGCGCGAGGATTTTCGCCGCCTCCTGCGGATGCGATTTAACCCACTTGCCGGAATCACGCAGGGTGTCGATCACCACTTGCAGGACTTCTGGGTGAGCCTTGGCAAAGCTGGTATTGGCGAGATAGAAACGGTTGTAGTTGGCTAACCCCTGGCTTCCGTCGGTAATGATGCGTACCTGATGTTCACGCTGCTGAGTCGCCAGGAACGGATCCCAGATTGCCCAGGCATCGACCTTGCCACTGGCAAAAGCAGCCACGCCGTCCGGAGCTTCCAGATAGCGCGGCGTAATATCATTGAGGGTCAGCCCGGCCTGCTTCAGCGCGGAAATCAGCAGAAAGTGACTCCCCGAGCCCTTGGACACCGCCACGGTTTTACCCTTGAGCTCCGCCACGCTTTTGATCGGTGAATCCTTCGCGACGATGATTGCCTGAGCGCTGGGTGACGCCGCTTCACGTGCGTAGTAAGTCAACGGAGCATCGGCGGCCTGAGTAAACAGGGCAAAAGCGTCGGCGACATCGGCGTGCAAATCCACTGCGCCAGCGTTCAATGCACTGAGCAGGCCGCTGCTGAATTCATGCCAGTTGACGTTGAAACCCAGAGGCTTGAGGCGTTCCTCCAACTGGCCGTTTTCCTTGAGCAGGATCCACAGCGTGGACGAGCGCTGATAGCCGATATTGATGGTCTGTTCGGCTTGCGCCGTTACCGCCGCAAGCATCAAACCTGCCGCAAGAATGAGTTTTCGTAGGGTCATGGAATCCTTCGCCTTTCGAGGATGCGCCGCTCATTCTGCAAACCATGAGCGATGCTTTTTTAAATTCCATTTAATTATAATAATTTACGAAAACTATTGAAGAAACGTATAAACATAAGCTTATGCAGTTTACGTCCGCCGACGTTGCGAACTCCTTGAATCAGAAACGCGATGCCGCGAAAGGCGTGATATCGATCGGCGGCGATTCTCCGGCAAACAGACTCGCGACAATTTCAGCCGTCATGGGCGCCGAAGCAAGGCCGACATGGCCATGGCCGAAGGCATGCACGACGTCAGGCGTCGCTTTTGCCTTGGCAATAACTGGCAGCCCATCCGGTGTTGAAGGACGATTGCCCTGCCAGCGGGATATGTTCAATTGAGTGGGATCATCGCCCAGTCCGGGATAGGTCTTCAGCAAGTGATGCAACAAGATGTCTGCACGCTTCCAGTCCGGCGGGTAATCGACACCGGCCAACTCCACCTGACCGGAAGCACGCAAACCGCTGCGCGTCATGGTATTGGCCATCTTGCCGTCAGAGGGCATTACCGGGATGCGCGGGCCACTGGCAGGCTGAGCGATCTGCACGTGGTAACCGCGCTCGCTTTCCAGAGAAACCCTGTCGCCTACGCTTTTCGCGAGCACTTTGGAGTGAATACCTGCGCTGATAACAGCGCCATCGCAGACGACGGCGCCTTTGTCAGTACGCACGCTTTGCAGGCGAGCGTTGCTGATGTTGAACCCCTCGGCCCGCGCCTGAATCAGCTCGCCGCCCAGCGCGGTGAAGCTGTTAACCAGACCGCGCACATATGCCCCCGGATCGAGACAGTGACCGCCACTTTCGAGCAACACGCCGAAGGTATACCGATGACTCAGGGCAGGCTCGAATTCATGCAGGGCATCGGCGTCCAGTTCCCACCACTGAATGCCATTGTCGCGCCTTAGTTGCCATGAAAAAGCCTCCTGGGCAAAAGCGTCACGGTCCGGATAGACGTAGAGCAAGCCATCCTGACGAATGAGTTCCGGCACGTCGCATGCAGTGGCAAGCGCCAGATGTCGAGCGGGCGCATCAGACAACAACGTAGAAAGGATACCGGCTGTTCGGGCAGCCTTGGCGGGTGTTGCGCCCGCCTTGACGAAGCGGATCAGCCACGGTGCGAGTTTCAACAGGTACTCCCAGCGAATCGTGAACGGCCCCTGAGGATCAAGCAGGAAACCGGGGACCTTTTTCCAGAGCCCGGGCATTGACATCGGAATAATCGATGCCGGGCTCAGGAACGCGCCATTGCCGTAACTCGCGGCTTGCTCACCGCCAAGCTCTGCGGGCTCCAGGAGCGTCACCCGGTGGCTATCCTTCAGCAACGCCAGGGCCGTGCACGCACCGACGATACCGCCGCCAATAACCACGATATGCCGGGCTGGTTCTGCCGCGTTCTTATTCATGACGGATGCGCTGCTCATCGTTCAGCCAGGATGCGCGCATTGCCGCGCAGTGATGACTCTGAGACCGAAATGCCAAGGCCGGGCCCAGTCGGAACGATCACGGCACCGTCACGGTTGGGAATGCGCTCCTCCAGTACATCCTCGGTCAGTACGTGGTGAGGCATGTAGAACTCGCAGCCCAGCGACATACCCGGCGTCGCGGCGATGAACTGAGTGCCTGCGGCCAGCGCGATACCACCCTCCCACAAGGTGCCGCCATAAGCCGGAATATGCACGGTGTCGGCAATGGCCATGATCCCTTGTGCTTTGAGTATTCCCCCAGCCTTCATCAGTTTCACCGAAATCGCATCCGCCGCGCCAAGACGGATGATCTCCATCAGATCGCGCGCATCAAAGCAGCTCTCGTCAGCGAGAATCGGCGTATCCAGCGCGTCGGCAAAAGACGCCATGGCCGCCAGGCAACTGCGAGGGACAGGCTGCTCAATGAAGGTTGGACGAAACTGGTCGACGTCACGCAGGATACTGATCGCACCAAAGGGCGCCAGCGCCTGGTTATAGTCAAGGCGCAGATCTATCGAGTTGCCGAACTCGCTGCGCATGGCGTCCAGGTGGGCCATGTCTTCAGCGTGGGATTTGACCCCGGTCTTGACCTTGAATATGCGGTTACCCGCAGGAACCATCGCCCGCATGCGGTCCATGTCAGCGTCAAAATCGGGGTCGGCAATCGAGAACGAAAGGGGAATGCTGTTGCGTACTCTGCCGCCCAATAGGTCGGCAACCGACAGCCCGCAGGATTTGCCGAGGATGTCGAACATCGCTGTCTCAATGGCGAGTTTGGCTTCACCGTGACCGACCAGCGCAGTGTCCATGGCCAATGTTGTGGCGCGGATCGAGCGGATGTTTGCCCCTATTACCAGTGGGCGCAAATAAGTGTCGATGGCGGCAAACGCCCCCTCGGCCGTACCGGTGAAAACTTCCCAGGGCGCAGCCTCTCCCCAGCCGACAATGCCGGAGGTCGAGGTCAGTTCCACCAGCACACGTTTCACGCTGCCTTTGACGTTACCCACGCCCTGAAGCCGCGCCATTTTGATCGGGCTTTCAATCAAAAAGACCCGCAGCCTTTGAATGCTTTCGTTTGTCATGGTCATGACTCCTCCGCCCGCAGCGCAGCCTGAAAAATCAGAGACTGGGCACGATTAATGTCTGTTTAAATCGGTCAGGCCCTGATCAACGGGCGCCGCTACCTTTATGAAAATGGTTGAGGAAATTACGCGTCGCGTCTTCACGCGGGTTGTCGATGGTCTCGCGCGCTGGTCCTTCCTCGACCACGTAGCCGTCACGCATGAACACCACTCGGTCAGCCACCTCACGAGCAAAAGCGATTTCGTGAGTGACGATGACCATGGTCATGCCATCGGCCGCCAGCCTTTGCATCGTGGCCAGCACCTCGCCCACCAATTCAGGGTCCAGCGCTGAAGTGGCCTCATCGAACAGCATCACTTCAGGTTCCATCGCCAGCGCCCGGGCAATGGCCACGCGCTGCATCTGGCCACCAGACAGAGTCTTGGGCATTTGCTGTGCACGGTCAGCCAGGCCGACTTTTTCCAGCTGCGCCATGGCCAGATCGCGTGCCACGCCCTTGCTCAGGCGACGCACATGAACCGGCGCTTCCATGACATTTTCCAGCACACTCATGTGCGGAAAAAGGTTGAAGTTCTGGAAGACCATCCCGGTTCTTGCCCTGAAAGCCGCAAGCTCTTTAGTGCCCGGCGGCCGATGCCCCTGACCGAAAAGAAAAGTGGTGTCCCCCACGCGGATTTCGCCCGCATCGGGTTCAACCAGCAAATTGATGGAGCGAAGGAGCGTCGATTTGCCCGATCCGGAAGGGCCTATCAAAGAAACAACACCGCCCTCCTCGACCTTGAAATTGATGTTCTTCAACACCTCCAGCGCACCGAAACTTTTGCGCAGCTCGGTGATTTCGATCTTTGGTTTCGCGGACATTATTGGATGGCTCCGTGTTTCTTCTCGCGATAGCGCACGATCAGGGTGAGCGGAAACAGGATCAGAAAGTAAGCGACGGCCACCGCCGAATACGTCTCAAGCGGACGAAAGCTGTCGTGGGCAATCATCTGCCCCTGGTACACCAGGTCGGGCACGGCCAACACCGACACCAGCGAGGTATTTTTGAATTGCATGATCGACTGGTTCATCAGCGCAGGAATCATGCGCCTGATCGCCTGGGGCAGAATGATCCGCCGCATGGTCAGCATCGGCGTCATGCCCAACGCCCCGCCCGCCTCGCGCTGCCCTGCCTCGATGGAGACAATGCCACCGCGAATGATCTCGGCGTAGAACGCACCGCCATAACAGGACAAGGCCAGTAGCGAGGCGGTAATCGGCGTCATCTCGACACCCGCCAGAATCGGCAGCGCGTAGTAGAACCAGATCAGCTGCACCAACACGGGTGTGCAGCGAAAGACCTCTGTGAACATCAGTGCGAAAGTCCGCACCAGCGCAAAACGAGACAGCAGCCCCATTGCCGCCAACAATCCAATGACCAACCCGCCCACCACGATGGCAGCGGTAAAAGACACTGTCAGACCAAGGCCTTCAAGCAGTAGCCAGCGATATTCCCAGAGTGCGGAAAAATCCCACTCGTACATGTCAAAACCCCACGTCACCTAACACATCAAATACACAGGTTTGAAAGCTGCCCGATCAACAAGAAAGGGGGTTCAGATTTCAAAGCCTTCCGGGAAGTCTTTCACGGTGACTTTGACCAGTTCCATGTTGCGCATGATCGCGTCCTTGATGAAGCCGTTGGCACGATGCTCGGTGATCCATGCATCAACAAATTCGCGCCAGGAAGTATCTTCTTCGCGACGGAAGCCGGCGTTGGAGGTGGTGGAGTTAATGGGCGTTGGCACAATCAGTTGACCGATCGCCGGATTCTTCGCTCGCAGGGCAAGCGCCAGAACCATCACCAGGCATTGCGCATCAACACGGCCGGATTGCAGCGCTGCCGTGGCGTCACTGGCGGTTTTAAGGCGTGAGACCGTAGCGTTTGGCGCAAGTCGGGTCACTGCACTGTCGTGAGAGGAGCCTGCATCGACGCTGATGCGCATATCGGCAGTGTTGAATTCATCCCAGGTCTTTGCCGTGACCGATTTTTTGGCAATGAACGTGAACGAGTTCTTGAATACAGGACCGGAGAAGTCGATGACTTTCTGTCGCTCTGGCGTAGGGTTCAGCCCGAAGAACACGTCGATCTTGCCGGCCTGCAAATCCAGCACCGAGTTACCCCAGGTGGTTTCCAGAATCGAGAGCTTCACGCCCAGATCATCGGCAAGCTTTTGACAGATGTCGATGTAGAAGCCGCGCCATGGGCCGCCGGTCAGGCTCTTCTGATAATAAGGCGCGCCATCGGCGATGGAGCCGATACGCAAGACGCCTGAGGATTTCACGCGCTCAAGTGAGCTGTCTGCTTTGGCACTCAGTGAAACAAGCCCCGTCGACGCGCTGATAACGGTAGCCCCAAAAAGCTTGGTGAATCTTCTGCGCGTAATCATGCAAAGCGTTCCTTTTTCTGGGCCATTTGTGATGTTTTGAACTCATCATCTCGCGAAAATCTGACTGGCAGTCGAAAAAAGACAGGTGACGCAATTGTCGATTGGACGGCGCATTCGACAGTGTCGCTGCGCTGTTCGACTTATTGTTGGCAGATGACTTCTGCTCAGTGCTGCGTAATCAATCTGTATCCAGGCGCAGGCTGTCTGCGATGCGTGGATGCGCCGGGTGTCGCGTATGACCGAGCCTTCAGACCGGGCACAGATTTGCATGACCTATTGATGACACAAAGCTTTTTACAACTGAAGCCTTGAAAAATGGTTTCGTCATGACTAAAAATCATGGTGCCCTCACTCAGGATCAATGCCATGCGCCGATTTTTACCCTCGCTCTCTGCGTTGCAGGCTTTTGAAGCATCGGCACGGCATTTGAACTTCACCCGGGCGGCGGAGGATCTGGCTGTGACGCAAAGCGGTGTCAGTCGCCAGATCACCAATCTCGAACAGTTCCTGGGCATGCGCCTGTTCGAGCGCTCGGGTTCCCGTCTGATCCTCACCGATGCAGGCAGCAAGTATGTTCAGGATGTGGTGCCAATGCTTAACCGGCTCGAAGAAGTCTCCATTGATCTGGTGCGCGGCCGCAAAGCGGATGCTTCGTTGATGATCGGCGCCAATCCGACCTTCGTGTCCCGCTGGCTCGCGCCACGGCTGGAAAACTTCGTTCGGCAAGCACCGGAAATACCCGTTGAGGTCAATCCGATCGAGGCCGATATTGACTTCAAGACCTGCCGCTTCGATATCACCATCATGCGCGGCACAGGCGCATGGAGCGAGGCCAGAGCACAGGAGTTGTTTGCTGAGGAATTAGTCGTAGTGGCATCACCCAGATTGATTCCTCTGGGCGAAACCCGGGACCAGCTGGACTTCTCCAAAATACCCACGCTGCAAAACGCAAGCAGACCCAGCCTGTGGCTGCAGTGGCTGCGCGCTTCGGGGTGCGTCGGTACGGGGCTGATTCAGGGCGTGCGATTTTCCCAGAGCGAGATGCTCATCAGTGCCGCCGTCAGCGGCCTGGGGCTTGCGGTGGTGCCCATCCATTACGTCGAACGGGAACTGCAACGGGGCGAACTTCACATGCCATTTGGCAATCCGGTACGCTCGGGGGAATCATATTGGGTGGTCAGCCCAGAGCGTAAATCCCGACAACAGCACGCATTGCTTTTTCGCGACTGGTTGATGCAGCAGGCGCGGCAAAATCGCCAGTGATCACAAAGATCACTGACCGGCTTTGGCTTCAGCCCAGACTCGCGCCCTTAGCGTCTCAATATCTGGAGGTATTGCCTGCAGAGCGAACAAGCTGCTGAGCGTATCCGCATCTGGATAGATGGCAATGTTGTTGTGCACAGAGGGCTCAACCAATGCTTCGGACTTATCATTGCCGTTCGGATAATGCAGGTAGTTGGAAACGCTACTGATCACCTTCGGATCGAGCATGTAGTTCATGAAGGCGTAAGCGGCTTTTTTATCGGGTGCATCTGCGGGCATGGCCATCATGTCAAACCACATCGGCGAGCCCTCCTTGGGCAATGCGTAGCGGATATCCACCCCTTTGCCTGCATCCTGCGCCTGATGCTGCGCCAACATGACGTCCCCTGAATAACCGACCGCGACACAAATCTTGCCGCTGGCCAGATCCGCGATGTAATCCGTTGAGTTGAAATAGCGTACATAGGGGCGAATGGCGAGCAAAGCCGCTTTGGCCTCAGGATAATCAGCCGCATTTTTGCTGTCTGGCGACAGGTTCAAATAGTTAAGTGCAATGGGCACCACACTGGCGGCACTGTCGACCATGGCGATCCCGCATTGGGACAGCTTCTTGATGTTTTCGGGCTTGAAGATCACATCCCAAGAGGTAAACGGTGCATCTTTACCAAGCACAGCCTGGACCTTATCAGCGTTGTAACCGATCCCCGTCGTGCCCCACAGATACGGGAACGCATAGGCGTTACCTGGATCAACCCCTGCCAACGCCTGAAGTAGAACCGGATTCAGGTTCTTCCAGTTAGGCAGTTGGCTTTTATCCAGTTTCTGCAGGTCCCCGCGCTGGATCTGCCTGGCCAGAAAATGACTCGACGGCACCACAATGTCGTAACCGGAGTTTCGGGCTTTGAGCACTTCGTCGAGCGCCTCGTTACGCGAGTAAGTGTCATAAGTGGAGGCAATACCGGTTTCTTTCTGGAAGTTCTTCAGCGTGTCCGGCGCGAAATAATCCGTCCAGTTGAAAATTTTCACAGTTGGCGCCGCCTGGCTTATCGATGCAACCAACATCAGCGGAACGAGGGCTCTGGTGAACATCTGATAGTCCTTTCTCAATGTGGGAAGCACACTGTTTGGTCGTCGCGATGCTAACCGATTGAACTTTCTCACGATGACAATATTTTAACTATCGCATGGTGCGTAATAGCTAATCCATACCGCGGTATTGACGGTGTAGAATCTGCGCCAGGCTAAAACAGGTACGGATTGGTCAGATGGCCCAATGGGAACGCAGAGGATTCACGGAAAAGACCGAGGGCCGGGCACTGTTGGCCTGTCTATTGATAGTCAGCTTTTTCATAGAGGGATCGTGGACCGGCGATTACTCATCGAACCGAAAATTTGTTTTCAGCGCAGGGTTCGTGACCCTGTGCATTATCGTGGCAGTGTTTGAGCTTGTGATCCTGAACGGGATATATGGCGAGGGTCGGTGACGCACGAAGGCAAAGCAAGTTATGTGAAAAACACTGCACAAAATATTCACGACTTTTTCACGCCCTGCCCCGTATGTTTAACCCAGCTCCTTCATGACTTTAAGCCCGTTGATCCCCATCGCGGGCTTTTCTTTTGCCTGTAATTTGCTGCTTCTAGTCCTGAGCCCTCTCCCCCATTGCTTCGATCAACCCGGCAGAAGCTCTGTACAACGGTGCATATCCGCGCATCAGTATTTGAGCGCTTCGGCGATACGCAGCGGCTTTGACGTCGATGCGACTGCCTTCGGTTCTGGCGCTGACCGTTGTATCCAGTTTGCCAGCCGGATTCTCGATGCTCACTTCGATGTCTGAAAACTCAGCGCCAGGCTGAGCAATGCCCACTGCGACTTTATAGGCAACTGTCCCCGGAAGCAGGCAAGCCGCGGCCAGACAGCAGCCGCCGGAAACGGCCATCGACGCATGGCCGGTCTGAGGCGTGAAGTAACGAACGGCGATGTTGCCGCCGTGACGCGGAGCTCCAACGATACACACCTTGGGTACGGTCTCGCTTCGCTCGAGGTCTGTGAGGCTCATGAGCTCACCGTCGCGACGGCGAAGTTTCATTTTGAGACCCGCCTCAATCCAGACTTGCCTTAGCTGCGCCATGAAGGTCGGGTCAGCTTCAAGCTCCGAGATGGGTTCATGGCCGGTCTTGCCGAAACTGGCCGCGTCGGCAATCACCATTGGCACCGCAACATCGACACAGGAAACGTCGTGTCCACTGATCGTGTCCAGCACATTGCCCGTCGGTAAAAACGCACCGGTCTTGTTGCCTACGGGAGACTGGAGAAACAGGTCCACACTGGGGAATGCGCCCTGGACGCCCGGAATTTCAGCATTTATGAAACGCCCCTGGTCGTCGCGATACATCCGCGCAAACGTCACGACGCCGGTATTGGTGTTTTTGATTTCAACCTCAAACACGCCGCTGGCGGGTGCTTCTATCAGCCCGCTATCAATGGCCCAGAGCGGCAAAGCAGACGACATGTTGCCGCAGTTCACACTCCAGTCGATGGCGCTGTGATCGCTGGCCAACTGCGCCAGCGTGCTCACAATCCGAGGACCTGTAGGTGTTTCTTCTATCCTTGCCAGGAATACTTTATTACTGGTGGCAGGCCCTCGCCCCAAGCCGGTGATCTGGCGATTACCCGGTTGATTTCCAGATTGGGGGACACCCATCAGGTGACGCAGCAACTCCGCACGCAACCCTTCGTCACTGGGCAACAACGGCTCCCAGATCACAACACCCGTCGACGTACCACCGCGCATGTAATGCACCGGCAATTCGATGACGCCGCTTTGAAGTCTGTTACGGAGTGTGGTTTGACTGGAGGGTAAGGGTCTGGATGCGTGCATGGGGGTTTGCGTATCCTCAGGATGAATTAGCGTTGTAGCGCATCCTAAGACTTACAAAACCAAAAATCGATGCTCCCCCGACGACCCAGACTGCTTTACGGATTGAGTTGAGTTGCCCTGGCCGCCGGGGGAACGCTTACATCTTAATAAGGAGAGGATGTTGTGGATTTAAGACAAGTCTTAAAATACAACCTTCAATCTTGATCGGCATAGCCTGACTCAGGCTATGCCGATCAAGATTGAGCAAAAATGCGGGTCATCTCCAAGTCTGCGGCGTATGAAGCAGCCTTCAGCCCGGAGAGAACAGCGATCTGATCATGTGAAGTTCTGCCGCATGAGTCATCGCCTCAAGGTCATCAAGGCTCATTGAATGGCCGCACCCTGCACATTGTTCGCCAACCAGATCCTCAATTCCAAACAGGCCGCTGGTAGTCCCATCGCTTGGGTCAAAAGGATTGCAGTTGCAGGCAACGCACCGAAAATCCTCGAAATACTGCTCGTCCAGTCTCATTGTCCGACAATCCTGAAAATTCGACCGCATGAAACACCATCTTCAGCATAGTTGCTAGCCGGACCCGACGGCAGACACGCCGCTGAGTCTTTTTTGAAGAGTTTTTGTTCTGGAAAGCGTCACTCCGTGGTCCGTTTGGCATGGATTAGTGTAAGAATTTTCATCCCGCCTTGTCCGTAAGTAAGCCCGCAGAAACATACGCCGCTGGCCGAGGACATCAGCTGTGATGTGGTCCTTGCAGGGCGATGCCTTGGGTGGGATTGAACAACCGGGTAGCGGAGAACAATCAAGCCCGAACAGCGGGTTGCCGCTCATAAGGGCCCGTTTTCCTCGCACCACAGATGCCATATGATCCCGGACCAGGCTGGTCAAAAACCTTCTCCCTTATTACTCACCATCCAAACAGGCCGAGCTCCTTAAAGGTTCAACGCAGAATTTCGGGCATACAACAGAGGGGATGAGGTAGCCAATACCGCCCAGCCAGGTAGTGACTGGGCCCAGGTCAGTAGGGTAAACGGGCCGAACAAAACGTTCTCTCTAACCGTGTCGAGAATGGATATCGCCGATGCATGACACTGGTGTGCTGTTGACGCAGGTTTTGGTTAATCCCCTAGGTATCGCAACGACAAAGTACCGGAGATCAGCCAGCCCTAACCAAAGCGTTTAGGTATAACTCACGTCGAATGGTCCTTGGCTTAATAGCCTTGGAAATAGCAGAAGCCCGGCGAAGGACCGGGCTTTTTTGAGATTTAACGAGGATTTGGTTCGTCATTCATCTCAGCATTGTCGACGTCCATATCTGTCATTTCTTCCTGAACCGGTGCGTCGTCATTTGTATCCAGCGGAATCTCCCCTTCGTTGCCCGGGAGTTCATCAACCCCAGGCTGGTCGCTAGGGTTCACGTCAGTGCGGCCCGGACTCAGAGGAGCTGGAGAAGTAGGCATCGGGTCGACTCCGCCCATGCCACCTTGAAGCGTTGTGTCAGTGTTCATGATCACCTCCAATGCCCAACACGGTGTTGGGTATGTTTACTGGAAGTAGCCTGTGATTAATCGTTCGAGACTTTAGCCAAACGGTAGGAACGAATGAGCCCTCCCTGAACTTGACGATCAGAGGTTCCGAGGGAATTTGCATCAGATACTGCAGCACTCGCAGCTCGGAGCAATGGGTGTGAATGAACCAGAAACGAAAAAGCCCAGATCAGTGCCTGGGCTTGAGTAAGGTTACTCGAATATCTTGGCCGCGTTAGGCGCCGCCGTTGTCGCGACCTGTCTGAGCATCCTGATCCGACCCGGGATTACCCGCTGGAGGATTCCAGTCTTCTGGCTTTTCGCCTGTACCCTGCTTCGGCTCGGAGGCCGCTTGATTCAGGCCAGAGTCGTGGTCGGCACCGGTATCAACACCTTTCTGGTCTGGACCTGGATAAGCGGCTTCTGGCCCGTTGTTTTCTATCTCCATCATGATTCTCCCGTCAGGGCGCAGGATGTCTGCGCATATGATTGGGAGAGCCTTACCGGCGACCAAGTGCCGAGCGTCCGACGGGCGGAGATTGGAAACACAAAAGCCCAGTGCTTCGGCCGGGCTTATTACAAAACAATCGCCAATCTGCTACCTCCGATTCGCGGCTGGCCCACGTGATAGCCAGTACAAAACGCTGGCCGCTGAAATCAGCGAAAGAATGAGCGCAACAAAGCCGGCCGTAGAGTTCAGTGCGTATGTCGCACTGACCAAAGCGGTCAGACATGCTGACAACAACAACGGCAAATAGCACAGCACCCGCAGCACTACTTTCTTACCACTACTGAGTGCCAACTGACGCTCCAACAGCTTGCCGAGACCAGCCAAACATAGTGAAAGGGTTCCAACCGCCATCAGTGATACGAAATACATCACAACAGGCGGAAGCCCGTAAGCACCTGAAGCATCCGCAGGATTATCTCGGAATCCTTCAACGGAGTAGCCCAATGCGGCCAGGGACAGGGGAAATAAGATAAATACGAGGTTTCTAGCTAGCGCTGGCATTCCTGAGTCCATGCTCGGTTATTGATCTCAATAAGGTAACACGCAACGCTGACGCTCTCCGAACGAGGCCAGGCAGCAAATTTGTTTTCGGCGTGGCGCGGGAGATTTACGAGCACGGAGTGCGGAACATTCTGAGCAATTCAGACCAGGACGATGAAAACGTGATCGAAAGCCCTACTTCGTCTTCGTCGACTGCGTGAACATCCAGCCAAACAGCACAATCATTACAATGGGCACGATCAGTTGAGAGGGTGACGCTGTACCACTGTAGACCTGCAATCCGGTGAACAGCATGACGAACAAGTTTCCAACCGCACAGATCATGAACAACCAGCGCAAATGCTTAGGGAACATATCCATCCTTTGAGCAAAAGCGGGGTTGTAATGAGATACCGCCTGGATTCCAAGAAATGGAACTGCCAGGAAGCGCAACGGCATCACCAGTGCGCAGGAAGCCTCGCATAAAATGGGGGCTCTTTCGGAGGAACACTGCGCGCCGCTGGCGTGACCGAGGAAGAGCGGAAAGCGTTGCCCGGACATAGGAACGGCAGCATCGCCAGCGATTGCTCCAGCGTTGAGCGCGGGCATTTGATTGAAGCTGAGAACATAGTTTCGGCAACGGATTCGCGTGGTCCCGTGCTGACAATTCTGAAGAGGAGGCAGGCGTGAAAAATCGGGTAGCCCCGCAAAACTCTCTATGGACAGAAATGAAAAAGCCACCCGAAGGTGGCTAAGTCATTGAATTAAATGGTCGGGACGGAGTGATTCGAACACTCGACCCCTTGCACCCCATGCAAGTGCGCTACCGGGCTGCGCTACGCCCCGACTAGGCGTGTATCAGATTTCGCATGATGCGAAAACTTCGAGGAATATAACCTAAGCTTTTGAATTATGGAAGTATCCGGGCGATTTCTACTTGCCCAGTACCACCAGAACGTCTTCCAGCTCTACGATCATTTGCTGGATCAATTGCTTGTATTCCTGGGCGTCATCCTTGGGTTCGCCGCTAGTCATGCGCAACCGCGCACCACCAATGGTGAAGCCTTGCTCGTAGAGCAAGCCGCGGATCTGCCGGATCATCAACACGTCTTCGCGTTGATAATACCGGCGGTTACCGCGTCGTTTAACGGGGTTGAGTTGAGGAAATTCCTGTTCCCAATAGCGCAAAACGTGCGGTTTCACCGCGCAGAGTTCGCTTACCTCGCCAATGGTGAAGTAGCGTTTGCCTGGGATCGGCGGTAACTCGTCGTTATGACTTGGTTCCAGCATAAGCCTCAACTCGGGCCTTCAACTTCTGCCCTGGACGGAACGTGACAACACGGCGAGCCGTGATAGGAATTTCTTCCCCGGTCTTCGGATTTCTACCAGGCCGCTGGCGTTTATCTCGCAGGTCAAAATTGCCGAAACCGGACAATTTGACCTGTTCGTTATCTTCCAGAGCGTGCCTGATTTCCTCGAAGAACAGCTCCACCAATTCCTTGGCTTCTCGTTTATTCAGGCCCAGCTCTTCGTACAGACGTTCGGCCATCTCAGCTTTCGTCAGAGCCCCCATACGCTACTTCCTTAACGTGGCGTTTAACCTTTCCTCGAGTGAGGTGAGGATTTTATGCGTTGCCGCATTGACCTCATCGTCGTTAAGAGTGCGCGATGGATGCTGCCAGGTCAAGCCAACTGCAAGGCTTTTTCTATGCGGATCAATGCCTTTACCCTGATAAACGTCAAATAGCCTGAGGTCTGTGAGCCATTCGCCTGCATTTTCTCGAATAACGTCAAGAACTGCGGTGGCTGGAACACCCTCATCAGCCAGCAACGCCAGGTCACGCCGAACTTCAGGAAAGCGCGATAACTCCTGGAATTCAGGCATTTTACCCAGTGCCACTTCAGCCAGAATCAGCTCGAATACGAAGACTGGACGATCCAGACCCAACGTTTTCGACAACTCAGGGTGAATAGCGCCGACGTACCCTACTTCACGACCGTCGCGCTCAATGCGAGCAGTCTGGCCAGGGTGCAACGCAGGATGCTTGCCCGGCACAAAAGTGAATGCATTGAGCGCACCCGCGAAGCCCAGAATGGCTTCAACATCCGCCTTGACGTCGAAGAAGTCGACTACATCACGGCCCTGCGCCCATCCTTCGGGCATACGACTGCCACACACAACACCGGCCAGCATCGGCTCCTGCTTCAAACCGTCCAGTTGACCGACAAAGCGCAGGCCGCTTTCGAACAGACGGACACGATCCTGCTGACGGTTGAGGTTGTGTTGCAAAGACTTGACCAGACCCGGCCACAACGAGGCGCGCATCGCAGCCATGTCATTGGAGATCGCGTTTGCCAGCAGCAACGGCTCAGCGCCAGGGCTGAACAGCTCGAACTGCTTGGGATCGATGAAGCTATAAGTGATCGCTTCCTGATAGCCGCGAGCGACCAACAGGCGACGCAGCTCAGGCAGATTGCTACGAGCCTCAGCTTTGGCTTGCGGTGCCAGACGCGCCTGCGGATAACGAACCGGCAGGCGGTTGTAACCGTACAAACGGGCCAACTCTTCGATCAGGTCGACTTCAAGGCTGATATCGAAGCGATGACTTGGGACTTCAACGCGCCACTGTCCTGCCGCTTCAGAGGAAACGGTCAAGCCCAGGCCGGTCAACAGACCTTCAACTTCAGCAGGGTCCATTTTCAGGCCCAACATCTGCTCGATACGCTCGGCACGCAGCGTCACAGGCGCGATCGACGGCAGATCTTTTTCGCTGACAGCCTCAATGACCGGTCCAGCCTCGCCACCAGTGATTTCCAGCAGCAGGCCAGTGGCCCGCTCCATGGCTTTGCGCGCCAGTTGCCAGTCAACACCGCGCTCGTAGCGATGCGAAGCATCGGTGTGCAGGCCATACGAACGGGCCTTGCCCGCGACGGCGATCTGGTCGAAGAACGCGCTTTCGAGGAATACGTCACGAGTCGTGCTGGAAACACCGCTGTGCTCCCCGCCCATCACACCGGCGATGGCCAGAGCACGCTGGTGGTCAGCGATAACCAGCGTATCTGCACGCAGGCTGACTTCCTGACCGTCCAGCAGAACGAGCTTCTCGCCCTCTTCTGCCATGCGCACACGAATGCCACCGTGGATTTCGGCCAGATCAAACGCGTGCAGCGGCTGACCCAGTTCGATCATCACATAGTTGGTGATGTCGACCACGGCATCGATGCTGCGAATATCGGAACGACGCAGACGCTCAACCATCCACAACGGGGTAGGAAGCGACAGGTCTACATTGCGAATCACACGACCGAGGTAACGCGGGCAGGCGTTAGTGGCCAAGACTTCGACCGGACGCACTTCATCGTGTGTCACAGGAACAGCGGCAACAGCCGGGACAGTCACCGGAGCCGCGTAGAGCGCACCGACTTCACGAGCCAGACCCGCCAGCGACAGGCAGTCGCCACGGTTTGGCGTCAGGTCGACTTCGATGCTGGCATCATCCAGCTCAAGGTACACACGGAAGTCTTCACCCACCGGCGCATCGGCTGGCAGCTCCATCAAACCGTCATTGCCCTCACCCACTTGCAGCTCGGATTGGGAGCACAGCATGCCGTTGGATTCGACGCCACGCAGCTTGGCTTTCTTAATCTTGAAATCGCCCGGCAACTCGGCACCGATCATGGCGAATGGAATCTTCAGACCCGGACGCACGTTGGGCGCGCCGCAGACGACCTGAAAGGTTTCCGAACCGTTGCTGACCTGACATACGCGCAGCTTGTCGGCATCGGGGTGTTGCTCGGTGCTCAGCACTTCGCCGACGATTACGCCGCTGAATACACCAGCAGCCGGAGTGACGCTGTCGACTTCAAGGCCGGCCATCGATAAACGAGCAACCAGCTCGTCGCGGGATACTTGCGGGCTTACCCAGCCGCGCAACCATTGTTCACTGAATTTCATCCTGCTCTCCAAAAAAATGCGTTACGGGCGACTCCGGTGCTCTGCGACAGCGGCCAGTGGCAGGCTGTGGCGAAGCGCCTCAGCGAAATTGCGCGAGGAACCGCAAGTCGTTGTCGAAGAACAGACGCAAGTCGTTGACGCCGTAACGCAGCATGGCCAGACGCTCCACGCCCATGCCGAAGGCAAAGCCCGAGAACTCTTCAGGGTCAATGCCAGACATACGCAGCACGTTCGGGTGAACCATGCCGCAGCCCATCACTTCCAGCCAGCCAGTCTGCTTGCAGACACGGCAGCCTTTGCCGCTGCACATCACACATTCCATGTCGACTTCAGCGGAAGGCTCGGTGAACGGGAAGTAGGACGGACGGAAACGCACGGCCAGTTCTTTTTCGAAGAACACGCGCAGAAACTCTTCGATAGTGCCTTTGAGGTCGGCGAAGTTGATGTCGCGATCAACCAGCAGGCCTTCGACCTGATGGAACATCGGCGAGTGAGTAATATCGGAATCGCTGCGGTACACGCGACCCGGGCAGACAATGCGGATCGGCGGACGCTGTGATTCCATAGTGCGGACCTGTACCGGGGAGGTATGGGTGCGCAGCAGCATGTTCGCATTGAAGTAGAAGGTATCGTGCATCGACCGGGCCGGGTGGTGGCCTGGGATGTTGAGCGCTTCGAAGTTGTGGTAATCGTCTTCCACCTCAGGACCTTCGGCAATGCCGTAGCCAATGTGGGTGAAGAATTGTTCGATGCGTTCCAGAGTACGGGTAACAGGATGCAGACCGCCTGAGGTCTGGCCGCGGCCAGGCAGGGTCACGTCAATGGACTCGGCGGCAAGTTTGGCGGCAAGATCCGCCTCCTCGAACTGCGCCTTGCGAGTATTGAGAACCTCTGTGACACGCTCCTTGGCGACGTTGATCAGGGCGCCAACTTGCGGACGCTCTTCTGCAGGCAAATTCCCCAGGGTCTTCATCACCTGAGTCAACTCACCTTTCTTGCCAAGGTATTGAACCCGGATTTGCTCCAGGGCATTGATATCTTCAGCGCTCTGCACAGCCTCAAGAGCTTGCGAGACCAGCGCGTCCAGGTTTTCCATGTACAGACTCCAGATACGAAATAGGGGAAGAGCTTTTAAGGCTCTTCCCCTATTTATGACGTTTAACACCGAACCCCAGAAACTGGAGCCCGGTGATTGTCGGGGACTTAGGCCAAAGTGGCTTTAGCTTTCTCGACAATCGCAGCAAACGCCGCTTTTTCGTTCACTGCCAGATCAGCCAGAACCTTACGGTCGATCTCGATGGACGCTTTTTTCAGGCCGGCGATGAAACGGCTGTAGGACAGACCGTTGATACGAGCACCAGCGTTGATACGAGCGATCCACAGAGCGCGGAACTGACGTTTTTTCTGACGACGGTCACGGTAGGCGTATTGGCCTGCCTTGATTACCGCTTGCTTGGCAACACGGAATACGCGTGAACGCGCGCCGTAGTAGCCTTTAGCAAGTTTCAGAATTTTTTTGTGACGCTTACGGGCAATGACGCCACGCTTTACACGAGCCATGAGTTACTTCCTCTATTCTTGATCAAAATTAACGAAGGCGCAGCATGCGCTCGACTTTTGCCACGTCAGACGGATGCAGCAAGCTGCTACCGCGCAGTTGACGCTTACGCTTGGTCGACATTTTGGTCAGGATGTGGCTCTTGAAAGCGTGTTTGTGCTTGATGCCGTTAGCAGTTTTCAAAAACCGCTTAGCTGCACCACTTTTAGTCTTCATCTTTGGCATGTTCGGATACTCCGCATTCAGTTGATAAACATAACCGCAAGGCCTGCCGTGCCCTGGTGGTTATTTCTTCTTTTTCGGGGCGATGACCATAATCAGCTGGCGTCCTTCCATCTTAGGATGCTGCTCAACGGAACCGTATTCAAGAAGGTCACCTTCAACCCGCTTCAACAGTTCCATGCCCAGCTCCTGGTGGGCCATCTCACGACCGCGGAATCTTAACGATACCTTGGCCCTGTCCCCGTCACTCAGGAAACGTACCAGGTTGCGTAGTTTTACCTGGTAATCCCCTTCCTCCGTCCCTGGACGAAACTTGATTTCTTTAACCTGAATCTGCTTCTGGTTTTTCTTCGCGGCAGCAATCTGCTTCTTCTTTTCGAAGATCGATTTGCCGTAGTCCATCAGCTTGCAAACAGGGGGTACTGCATCGGCGGAAATCTCCACCAGATCCAGTTTGGCCTCTTCAGCCTTAAGAAGCGCGTCTTCAATTGACACAATCCCAAGCTGCTCGCCTTCAGCTCCAATTAACCGAACCTCGCGTGCCGAGATATTCTCGTTGATCGGGGCTTTCGGTGCAGCTCGTTTATCTTGTCTCATTTCACGCTTAATAGTAATTACTCCGAATCTTGGCGACCACGCCGGGAAACCGCTTGTGCGAGGAATTCAGCGAACTGGGCGACCGGCATCGAGCCGAGGTCTGCACCTTCGCGTGTACGCACAGCGACAGTTTGCATTTCAACTTCCCGATCTCCAATCACGAGGAGATAAGGGACCTTGAGCAAAGTATGCTCACGGATTTTAAAGCCGATCTTTTCATTTCTCAAGTCGGACTTGGCACGAAACCCGCTTTCGGCAAGAATTTTTTCCACTTCAAGGGCAAAATCTGCCTGTTTATCAGTGATATTCATGATCACTGCCTGAGTGGGCGCCAGCCAGGCTGGGAACGCACCTTCATAGTGCTCGATCAGAATCCCGATGAAACGCTCGAAGGAACCAAGAATCGCGCGGTGCAACATCACCGGATGCTTACGACTGTTGTCTTCGGAGACGTATTCGGCACTCAAACGAATCGGCAGGTTAAAATCGAGCTGCAGAGTACCACACTGCCAGACACGACCCAGGCAGTCTTTCAACGAAAACTCGATCTTCGGACCGTAGAATGCACCTTCGCCCGGCTGCAGATCATAAGGCAGACCCGCGCTATCCAGTGCCGATGCCAGTGCGCTTTCAGCGCGATCCCACAGCTCATCGGAACCCACACGCTTTTCAGGACGGGTTGAAAGCTTCAGTTCGATGTCCTTGAAGCCGAAGTCGGCATAGACATCCAGAGTCAGCTTGATGAATGCTGCGGACTCAGCCTGCATCTGGTCTTCAGTACAGAAGATGTGTGCATCGTCCTGAGTGAAACCACGGACACGCATGATCCCGTGCAGGGCACCGGACGGCTCGTTACGGTGGCAGGCACCGAACTCGGCCAGACGCATAGGCAGCTCGCGATAGCTTTTCAGGCCCTGATTGAACACCTGCACGTGGCATGGGCAGTTCATCGGTTTGATTGCGTAATCGCGGCTCTCGGACTCAGTGGTGAACATGTTATCGGCGTAGTTCGCCCAGTGACCGGACTTTTCCCACAGGGAGCGATCCACCACCTGCGGAGTTTTGATCTCCAGATAACCATTCTCGCGCTGCACTTTACGCATGTACTGCTCAAGCACCTGATACAGGGCCCAACCCTGTGGATGCCAAAACACCATGCCCGGCGCTTCTTCCTGGGTGTGAAACAGGCCGAGACGCTTGCCGATCTTACGGTGATCGCGTTTTTCAGCTTCTTCGATGCGCTGGATGTAAGCCGCCAGTTGCTTCTTGTCGGCCCAGGCGGTGCCATAGACACGTTGCAACTGCTCGTTCTTCGCGTCGCCGCGCCAGTAAGCACCGGACAGCTTGGTCAGTTTGAACGATTTGAGGAAGCGAGTGTTCGGCACGTGCGGACCGCGGCACATGTCGACATATTCTTCGTGGTAGTACAGACCCATGGTCTGCTGCTCTGGCATGTCTTCTACCAGACGCAGCTTGTAATCTTCGTGACGCGCGGTGAAAACGTCGATCACCTCGGCGCGCGGCGTCACCTTCTTGATGACGTCGTAATCTTTTTCGATCAGTTGCTGCATGCGCTGCTCGATCGCCGCCATGTCATCAGGCGTGAACGGGCGCTCGTAAGCGATATCGTAATAAAAGCCGTCATCAATGACTGGCCCGATAACCATTTTTGCAGTCGGGTACAGCTGCTTGACCGCATGACCTACCAAGTGGGCGCACGAGTGGCGGATGATCTCCAGCCCTTCCTGGTCCTTGGGGGTAATGATTTGCAGGCTGGCATCTTTTTCGATCAGATCGCTGGCATCGACCAGTTGACCGTCGACTTTTCCTGCAACGGTGGCCTTGGCCAAACCGGCACCAATGGAAAGCGCGACCTCGGCTACGGAAACCGGGTGATCGAATGAACGTTGACTGCCGTCGGGAAGAGTAATGGTGGGCATGGCGCCTCCTCTCCTAGTGGTGACCCCTACCAAAGGTCACGTGGGTTGGGATGAGCCAGTACGTGATCCGGTGGTGTGCCTGCCTCACAGTGGCAGGAGCCTTGCGGCCAACCTTGAACCGAACCAGATGACTGGATTAAACAAAAAACTGCGTAGCAACGGCGAAATGAGCAACAGCCAAGCGCTAGCAGATATAAAGGACGCGCATCCTAGCACAGCTCAGCACGATCACACGCACACCGGATCAATCAATCGCACTTCAGATATCCGCTCCGTTCGAATAAGCGCTGAACTGGTGCGCGTTATGGCCGTCAGATGGTTGTGCAATCCATCGCAAACTCGTTATGCCCCATAAAAGGAAAACGCCATGAAGCTTCTACGTCTATTAGCCCTGCTCGCCCCTGTCGCACTGGCAGTGCCACTCAGCGCTCAGGCAGCCATGAGCGCCCCAACTAAAGCAAAATTCATTAATGATTGCGTAGCCACCGCGGGTAAGAAGCTGGATGAAAAATCAGCCAAGGCTCATTGCGAGTGCGGAGCGGACCAAGTGAGCAAGAACTTCAGCAGCGCTGAAATTGAAAAAATGAGCAATGACAATCTGCCACCAACCCCTGCACAGGCTGCAAAAATGAAGGATTTAGTTTCCAAAAACTGCACTAAATAAAAAAATAATTCATTTATATGATTCCGTAGAGCGTCGCGGGGCGTGTTGCAACAACACTTCACGAAAAATCTGGAAGCCTTGAAATACGTGCCTTTCAGCCCCGCCAACTGATTCAGCACTTGTCAACGCCATCCCGAATTCTGCTGTGCTCGCCGGACTTATTCCCAGCTTACTTACGACAACCGCTCAAAGTTCTTACTGAAAAAGTTCTACATTCCCACATTTCGACTATGATAGGCCGGTGTGCCCAGTTGGCCTGAGCAACACGTACACTGAAAAAATTATGTTCTTGGAGATTCACCATGTCTAATCGCCAAACCGGCACCGTAAAATGGTTCAACGACGAAAAAGGCTTCGGCTTTATCACCCCACAGGGTGGCGGTGACGACCTGTTCGTACACTTCAAAGCTATCGAAAGCGACGGTTTCAAAAGCCTGAAAGAAGGCCAAACCGTTTCCTTCGTGGCTGAGAAAGGCCAAAAGGGCATGCAAGCTGCTCAGGTTCGTCCGGAGTAATCCGAGCGATCTAAAAAAACCCCGTCACTGACGGGGTTTTTTTATGGATACAAAAAAGCTCGAATCAACCGCAGTTGACCCGCACAACCTTGCCATTGGCATCGGTGTTGAGGTTGACTCGGTTGGAGCGATATTCCAGCGTGACCATGTCATTGGCCCCAATGAACCGTGCATCTTGCGCACCCGCCTTCGCTCGCGCTTGAGCCAGCAAGGCAGCTGATGCCTGCTGACCTACCGCAAACTGGGCACCTGCGGCGTCACAGCGCCCTCCAGCAGTTGGCGTACTCGGTTCTTGAGCGGCTGGTTCAGACGTACTGCTGCACCCTGCCATTAACGACAAAGCAACAACCAACCCGACTGAAGAGATTTTCCACGGCATACAGACTCCTTGACCGATAAACAAAAGCTGAACTCTTGCGACAGCGCCACACCTCATTCGTTGCAACACATGGCCAGTTCAAGGCCATCACTACAGACCGCTGCGCAGTCTGCCCGAGCTGATTGCCCCACGTGAAAGCAAATCGTCACAAAACATGAGTTTACGCACCCGCCCACTGATTGCCCCGGTCGTACAGCCTTAGGTCGCAGTGTCAAACAGCACCTGAAATGCTTTACTGGGTTCAGCGTCGGCCGCTCAGGCTAATCCGCGCACAGGCTCTTCCTAAAGACGACGAGACGAGGCAGCAATGGCAGTCGTATCCATCGATGCAGACATCAAGGCGAAATGGCCGCAAGGACACTCATCACATAGCCCGGGAAACCCCGAGGAGCTGGCGATCATTGCCGTGGACTTGCTGGTGAAGGAGTTAGGTAGCGAAGGCGCCCTGGCATTTATCACGCAAGTGCTCGCCCGCTACCCGAGCGAAACCGGCACAGCGTAAAAAGCGCACGAGCCAGTCTGCTGAAGGGACGGTTATTTAAGGCGTGAGAGTCGACTGGTCAACAGATCGAAGAAGCCCTGTGCGTCGCCACTTTCAACCCAGAACACATTTTTGTCCCGACCGAGCGTGTCGTACCAGTCAGCAACAGTCTGACCAAAGCCTACGCCTTCGCGACTATCGATAGCCACGTTGATCTGCCTTCCGCTGAACAGCTCAGGCTTAAGCAGCCAGGCGATGACGCTGGCGTCATGCACTGGACCACCGGGCAGACCGTAGTGCTCCATATCAAGCTTCACGTACTCATTGAGAATGTTGCCTACCAGTTTGCCTGCCTGATTATTCAACGCTGCAATCTGTTTCAGACGCTGCTCACTGGTGAGAATTTTGTGGGTCACATCCAGCGGCAGATAGGTCAACTTCACGCCACTGGCCAAAACCACTTGAGCCGCATGTGGGTCAGCGAACAAGTTGAATTCGGCAACCGGCGTGATATTACCGCCATTGAAGTGCGCCCCGCCCATCACCACAACTTCCTTGATGCCCTGCGTGATCTCAGGGTCCTGAACCAATGCAAGCGCCAGGTTGGTTTGCGGCCCGAGCATGGCAATGGTAATGCTGTGCGGTTCGGCCTTGCGCAAGGTGTCGATCAGGTATTGCACCGCACTGCCCTGAGCCAGCCCTTGCTTGGGTTCATGCACGGGGACACCGGGCAAACCTTCCTGGCCGTGAACATTTTCTGCGTAGATCGGTGTACGCACCAAGGGCTTTGACGCACCGGCATACACCGGCACGTCTTCGCGCCCTGCCCACTCGCGAGCCAGACGGGCATTACGCGAAGTTTTGTCCAGACGCACATTGCCGGCCACGGTAGTAATCGCCAGAACGTTCAACTCCTCGGGCGATGCCAGTGCAAGCAACAAAGCCACCACGTCATCAGCCCCCGGATCGGTGTCGATGATCAAATCGCGCTTTTGCGCGGCGTAGGTAACGCTTGCACTGAGAATGGACAAAAGCAGCAGGCTCCGAAGAAACTGTTTGAGAAGAAAGTGTTTACCGAGACACAACGCTTGCATAGCGAACTCCCTGTTCAGATTAAACGTTCATTACGGACAGTCAGAAAACCACACCGGCGACCAATGCAATATTGCTATATGGCTCGCACTCGCCAGTACGTACAATTGCTTTGGCACTTTTGCTCAGGGTCTTGAGGGCCTCATGGCTGAGCAGCCGCTGTTCCCCCAGATCACCGTCCAGATTCAGCCCTTCGATAACACTCAGAGCGGGCGGTTTCTTGAACATGATCTCTTCGGCCAGCACATGGCTTTCGACCTGCATTTCGCTCAATACGGTATCCAGCACACTGGCGAAATCGGCCATCCCACGGGTCACTGCCAGATCAATCAATTCCACGCCCGCCGGGATAGGCATGCCAGCGTCAACGATCATCACGATATCGCCGTGCCCCAGGGAAGCGATCACGCGAGACAGAGCGATGTTGAGCAAGGGTGTTTTTTTCATGTGAGGTCAAACCTTTCTACTTCAGCGCTATCAGGGATGGAAGGCTGCGCACCCGCTCGGGTTACCGACAATGCCGCAGCCTTTTGTGCGAAACGAATCGCCTCAGCCTCAGTACGACCTTGAGCCAGCGCCGCAGCGAAACCACCGACAAATGTATCACCCGCAGCGGTGCTGTCGACCGCAGTGACACGCGGCGCAGAAAACTGTTCGATGCCCTGCGCGGACGCCAGCAACGCGCCCTGCTCACCCAACGTAATGATCACCTTGCCTGCGCCCGCAGCCAGCAGGGATTGAGCCGCACGCTCTGCGGACACCGCAGAGTCCACCACGATCCCGCTCAGTATTGCTGCCTCAGTCTCATTGGGAATCAGGTAATCAATCAACGAATACCACTGTTCGGGCAGCGCAGCAGATGCCGGAGCCGGATTGAGAATAACGGTCTTGCCCAGTTCACGCGCACGACGCAACACATGCGCAACGGTGGGCACCGGCACTTCCAGCTGACAAATCACCACCTGAGAAGCACCAAGCAACGCGTCGAAACGGTCAATCACATCTGGAGTCAGCTGGCCGTTGCCCCCTGCGACGATGATGATCGCGTTCTGACCATTGGCATCCACCACAATCGAAGCAATGCCGGTGGACACGCCCGGCACGGTGGTCAGCCCCTGACAATCAATCTGCTCAGCCGCCAGTGCAGCGCGCAACTGCTCGCCATAGGCGTCATCACCCACGCAACCGATCATTGCCACCCTTGCACCCAGCCGAGCCGCTGCGACCGCCTGATTGGCACCCTTGCCGCCGGACACAGTGGCAAACGAATCCCCGCTCAAGGTTTCCCCCGGACCCGGCAAGCGTTGCGCACGCGTGACCAGATCCATATTCAAACTGCCGACCACAACAACCTGGGCGTGCGACAGGTGCGCATTCTTGTTTGTGCTCATCGCGGTTACTCAACGTAATTCATGAAATAGGCGGCGCGGTTGACTCGCGCAACACAATGCTCGGCGTCACAACACGCTGCTCGGTAGCGCCTTCAAACGCCCCTGATATGCGCCGCAACAACATCTGCGCGGCACTCTCACCCAACTCGACAATTGACTGCCCCACCGTGGTCAGGGCCGGATACACATAGCGACTCATTTCGATGTCATCGAACCCCACCACTGACAGATCCCTTGGCACCTGAATACCGCGCTCGGCCGCAGCACGCAGCACCCCGATCCCGATCATGTCATTGCCAGCGAAGATGGCGGTCGGGGGGGTGCCCGATAACAGGCCGACTGCCGCCTGATAGCCCCCCGGACTGGTGTAGTCGCTTTCGATTATCCAGTGGGGCTCTACGTGAATGTCGGCTTGCGCCATGGCCAGCTCATAGCCACGGAACCGCAACCGCGCCACGCTGGTTTGCGACGGGCCTCGAATGCAGGCGATATGCCTATGACCCAACCCCAGCAAATGCCGGGTCGCCAGGTAGCCACCCAGCTCGTGATCAATGCGCACCAGATCGGCGTCAATGCCTTCGAGTTCCCGGTCAACCACCACCATGGGCGTACGGACACCTGCAAGGCCGCCATCCAGACCGGGGTCACCGCCCACTGAAGACACGATCAGGCCATCGACACGCTTCTCCAGCAGTACCCGCAAATAGCCCCGTTGCTTATCCGCGTTGTCGTCGCAGTTACACAGGATGACGCAGAAACCATTGCGCTCGCAGTAGTCTTCAATGCCTCGTGCCAACTCGGCAAAATAGGGATTCACGCCATTAGGAATCAGCAGCCCAATGGTCGATGTCGACTTGGCCTTGAGGGAGCGAGCGACAGCGCTAGGCACATAATCCAGTTGCTGAATGGCAGCCTCGACCTTGATCCTGACCTCGTCGCTCACGGGCCTGGATTTGTTCAGGACATGAGAAACCGTGGTGTAGGAAATACCAGCCAGCGCCGCCACATCCTTGATCGTCGCCATGTCAGACCTGGCGCTTGGCGCGGTGACTGCGATAAGTGTCGAGCACCACCGCAATGACAATCACCGCGCCGGTAATGATCCGCTTGGTCGGCTCTGTAGCCCCCATCTGCGCCAGTCCGGCCGCCAGCACGGAAATGATCAGTACGCCAAAAAAGGTACTGATGATGGAACCGCGCCCGCCCATCAGGCTTGTACCGCCAATGACCACTGCGGCGATAACTTGCAGCTCAAGGCCTGAGCCAGCGTTGGGGTCAGCCGCCTCCAGACGGGAAATCTGGAACAGCGCAGCCACGCCCGCCAATAGCCCCATCAACGAAAACACCAGAATCTTGTAAGGCTTGGGATTGATCCCTGCCAGCCGCACGGCCTCCTCGTTGGTGCCAATGCCGATCAGGTAACGCCCGAATACCGTGCGGGTGAGCAGCGCCTGAGCGGCGAAAATCACCAGCAAGGCGATCACAAACGATGGAGAGATGCCGAACGCAAAAGGATTCGATAACCAGGCATAGGAGTCGCCAATGTATGCCGTGCGCGAGTCGGTCATCTGGTACGCCACGCCACGAGCCATTTCCAGCACGCCCAATGACACGATGAATGAAGGAATGCGCCAGGCAACAGTAATCGACCCGGTGATGGTGCCCGCCAGGGTGGCGCACGCCATGCCAAACAGTGCCGCCGGAAAAATGCTCCAGCCCCAGCCGAGAATGGCCACGCTGACCGCTGAAGCTGCAAGCGCCAGCACCGAGCCTACCGACAGATCAATACCGCCGATTATCAGCACAAAGGTCATGCCCACCGCCAACACCATCAAGTCTGGGATCTGGTTGGCAATGGTGCTAAAGGTGCCATACGAGAGAAAGTGGTCACTGAGCAGCGAGAACAACACGATCATCGCCAGCAAAGCACCTGCCAGGCCTAGATAAGTCCCCAGGCCAAAATAGGTGCCGCCACGCTTGGCGGTTGAAGGCAAAGCCGTTGAAGGGGTTGAGGTTTTCATCAAGCAGTCCTCGGCGCAGCTTCACTGAGCAGCGCGTCGCGTTTTTGGTAGCCGGCAAATGCGGCAGCAAGCAATTCGTCCTGGGTCCAGCTGTCGCGCTCGAAGGTTTCGATCAGGCGCCCGGCAGACAGCACGCCTATGCGGTCACAGATCAGCATCAGCTCGCGCAAATCACTGGAGACCACGACCAGCGCCCGGCCCTGACGGGTCAGCTCACCGAACAACCCGTAGATATCAAATTTGGCCCCGACATCGATGCCGCGGGTTGGCTCATCGAACAGCATGATCGGGCAGTCACGCTCGAGCCATCGACCAATTACTACCTTCTGCTGATTGCCACCAGACAACTCCGACACCAGTTGCGCCGGGCCGGAACTGCGGATGTGCATGGCGTCAATCTGCCGTTGCGCAAGGCTCATCTCATCCTGGGTTTTGACCAGCCCGCCTGCTGAGACTGCGTCCATATTGCCCAAGGCGATATTGGCGCCGATGGACTGGGTCAGCAAAAGCCCCTCGCCCTTGCGGTCTTCAGTTATTAACGCGATACCCTGACGAACAGCGTCGGCAGGCGAGCGAATGGAAGCGCTGCGAAGGGGTGACCCCAGCTCGATGCTGCCGCTGTCGGCAAGATCGGCACCATAGATAAGGCGCAGAAGCTCGGTGCGCCCGGCACCGATCAATCCGGAAATACCGAAAATCTCGCCCTTGCGCACCTGAAAAGAAACATCCCGGACTTTCTCGCCACGGCTCAGGCCTTTGAGGCTCAGCGCTACCTCACCGATCTGGCGCTCGCCCAGATCGATCTTGTCACCCAGCTCGCGCCCGACCATCAATGTCACCAACTGCTCGCTGCTGTAATTGGCGATGGAATCGACGCACACCAGCTTGCCGTCGCGCAGTACAGCAATGCGTTGCGCAACACGCTGCAGTTCTTCAAGACGGTGAGAGATGTAGATGATGGATACACCGCGCGCCTGCAGGCGGGTGATCTGCTCAAACAACATCTCGACCTCCCGAGCGGTCAGCATCGCGGTCGGCTCGTCGAGAATCAGCACCCGACAATCACCGATCAGGTTGCGGGCGATCTCGACCATTTGCTGATGACCGATGCCCAGCTCGCTGACCAGCGTATCCGGGTCGATAGCGTCCAGCCCCACTTGAGCCATGGCCTGAATCGCATCTTCGCGCAGACGTTTGCGATTGATCCAGCCCGCACGGCGCGGCAGGTTGTCAAGAAACAGGTTTTCGGCGACAGAGAGCGTTGGCAGAAGGTTGAGCTCCTGCATCACCATGCGTACACCCAGCTTTTCTGCCTGGGTCCGATTGGCCGGCTGATAACGCTCGCCCTGAAATTGCATCTGCCCAGTGGTGGGCGTTTCCAGGCCGCCGATGATTTTCGAAAGGGTACTTTTCCCCGCGCCGTTCTCCCCTGTGAGGGCCAGTACTTCGCCGCGCATCAACGTCAGGTCGATGCCGCCGAGTACCGGTTGCG
This sequence comes from Pseudomonas caspiana, assembly GCF_040224095.2. Classification (NCBI taxonomy): domain Bacteria; kingdom Pseudomonadati; phylum Pseudomonadota; class Gammaproteobacteria; order Pseudomonadales; family Pseudomonadaceae; genus Pseudomonas; species Pseudomonas caspiana. Next base: position 3,629,153 of record NZ_CP167995.1, read on the forward strand.
CGTAGGTCTTACCTATACCGCTGACAGATAGCACAGCGGTTTGAGTAGAAGCCGACATAAAACTCTCCGTGCACCTGCCCGGACCGGGCAGATGCATTCATTCGGCGAAGGGGGTTACAGCTTGGAATGGGTGATCAGAGTGACCGGCGTTTCGATGACGCCATTAACGGTCTCGACTTTTTCACCCTTGAGAATCTTCAAGGCCGCGTCGATACCGAACATGGCTTGCCTGGCGGCGAACTGATCAGCAGTGGCCAGTACTCGACCATCCGCGATCATTGGCTGAATAGCCTTGATGTTGTCATAGCCTACTACTTTGACCTGCCCCGCTTTCCCGGCAGCGCGCACAGCAGACACAGCACCCAGCGCCATGCTGTCATTACCGGCCAGCAACGCTTTCAGGTTCGGGTGAGCGTTGAGCATCTGCGAAGCAATGGTATTACCTTTGTCGATTTCCCAGCTGCCGGACTGCACAGACACGATCTTCATCTGCCTGGCTTCCATAGCGTCCTTGAATCCCGCTGTGCGCTGCTGAGCATTGGTGGTGGTGGAAACGCCTTCGATGATCCCGACCTCATCACCCGGATTCAGGTCACGTGCCAGGTATTCACCCACCAGTCTGGCGCCTTTGCGATTGTCAGGACCGACAAACGGTACACTGATGCCTTTGCTTTTCAGCACCTCAGGATCGAGTTGATTGTCGATGTTCACCACCGTGATCCCGGCATCTACAGCCTTCTTGATGACCGGCACCAGCGCCTTGGAGTCTGCCGGGGCAATGACCAGTGCGTTGACTTTGGAAACGATCATTTGCTCAACGATGCGGATCTGGTTGGAGGTGTCCGACTCGTCTTTGATGCCGTTGGAGATCAGATCGAACTTGTCAGCGTTTTCTTTCTGATAAGCCTTCGCACCGTCTTCCATCGTCCGGAAGAACTCGTTTGCGAGAGATTTCATCACCAGCGCGACTTTTGGTTTTTCAGAGGATTCAGCGGATAACGCAGGGAGAGAGGTTGTTGCGGCAACAGCAGCGAGCATAGCAACGGCAAGAACGCGTCCAGCAAACGGCAGCTTCATAGGTACACTCCGATCTTATGATTATTGTGTCGGGCAACACGTAACGACCAGAATCGATGATCATGGCGCAAACGTTTGCGAGGAATGAACTATGAGAAACGTCGCGGAGATTGTCAACGTCCGCCAGCACCAAAATTCCAGCAGGAATTTACACCGTGATGTTCAGACCACCACTCCTGTCCAGCTCTTTGAACAACGAGGCGGACATCAGCAATATGGTCCCGGTGATGGCCGATATCTGATTTTGAAAGCTGGCCACTACGGCGTTTCGGGCAGCGAGATTTGAGTAAGACGCGTTTTCTGCGGCGTGCATCTTGCTTCGCAAGTCACGCAACTGAGCCTGCAATTCGGCTAAACGCTTGAGCAACTGTTTGGCTGAAACGCTCAGATGCTCAGAAATATCGCCGCTGACTTTTTGCTCTTCTGAAACGGTCTCAAGCTTGCTCTCCTCGTCCGCTACCGCTTCTGCACTGGCGGCGGAGCCTGCATTTACGCTGAAGACAGGTGCTGGAAAGCCCACCGTGGAAATGCTCATTACCGCCATCCTCCGTAATGAAGTCCTGCCCCAGCAATCGGCACCTTGAGTTTTTTCTTGAGCACTGGATGCTCAACGGCATGGCCGCTACCTGCAGACAATACTTGTGCAATCGCACAGACCTTTGCGTTTGTTCCTACAGCAGAGTTGCGAAACGGCCCACAGTGAAATACTGTATGCCCGTACAGCAACCCAAGGAACCCTTTCCGTGGCAAATCCAGGCACAGCAACTCAGTCCCTTCCCAGCTCTTACGAACGTTTAGGCGTGCGAGTACAAAAGATCATCAACTCGCCAACCGCGCAAAAAGCCAAAGCGGCGCTGATATTTCGCCTGCCAGACGAAATCGAGGATGAATGGAATCAGTTGCTCGAAGAGATCGCGGAAAACGACAACGTGACTCTCGCCTATCGAGATGATGGCGGCGTACAGATTTTCTGGACAGTGCCGAAGGAAGATTGACGGCATGATGGTGCGAACCCTTACCCTGCTCTGTACGACACTGCTCCTCACCGCTCCAATCACAGTCAATGCCGAAGCACCGCATACATTCAGTCAGGCGAAAAAAGTTGCCTGGGGCCTCTACTCAGCCCAGTCGACTGAGTTCTATTGCGGCTGTAAGTACAACGGCAACAAAGTCGATATCGCTGGCTGCGGCTACGTCCCACGCAAAAACGCCACGCGTGCCAAGCGCATTGAATGGGAGCACATCGTTCCTGCCTGGCAAATCGGTCACTTGCGCCAGTGTTGGCAGAACGGTGGTCGCAAGAACTGCACGAAAAATGACAAGATTTTCCAGCAAGCCGAAGCCGACCTGCACAATCTGGTGCCGAGCATTGGCGAGGTTAACGGGGACCGTAACAACTTTAGTTTTGGCTGGCTCCCAGCCCAGACCGGCCAGTACGGCTCCTGCCTGACTCAGGTTGATTTCAAGGCTAAAAAAGTCATGCCGCGGCCTTCCATTCGCGGAATGATTGCACGCACCTACTTCTATATGAGCAAGCAGTACAACTTGCGCCTGTCACGTCAGGATCAGCAGCTCTATCAGGCCTGGAACAAGACCTACCCGGTGGAAAGCTGGGAGCGTCAGCGCAACCAGAAGGTCGCGTGCGTGATGGGCCGTGGTAACGAGTTCGTTGGCCCGGTAGACCTGAAAAGCTGCGGTTAAAAGCACCTGCCTGAAGCCTCGAAGACATCCTCAAAGCAAGCGGCCCGTCAAGCGGGCCGCGACCGCAATGGCTTTAATCCATCCGCGATTTGCCACCCTAAAAAAACATCTCACCACTCATCGGAGATGTGTACAAATATGTCTAAATCAGTGTAAATCTCCCTTTCCTTTTTCAGACAAAAGGACATCCGGAGCAGTAGTACGATCCACGGCCGCTTGAAGTCTTTGCAAGCCTGTATCGATCTCTAAATGAACTGGCAGCACGCTGTTGAGCCTCATCAGGCTCACGCTTCCAGGTACCCAAGGAAGTACACATTTTCAGAGATGTATCCCGACATCCCACAGGCAGGGGCAATGATGAACGATCAGACGGACTTTGAAATTCATTATCAGTTTCGCGGCGAACCCAGACACTTCTGCCATCAGGCATTCCATCTGTGCGAAAGCTATGCGCTGCACATTGCAACGCTACACGCGGGCGTTTGGCAGGTCGGCGACAATGTTGCGACAGGACCGATAAGACTGGCGATTCTTCAGGCAGAGGGACTGGGTGTCACCCAGGTGCACTGGAAAAAGACCCACAGGGAGGAGAAAGTCTAAACAAAACAGTTTCGAGGCGGTCCGACTTATCAAGCAGCGCTCATCAAACCAGCAACGCGAGGTAAGCATGACTATCGATAAAGACCTTGAGAAAGAAGTTCTGACCCGTCTCCTGAAAGCTCATCCAGCGGGATTGGGTAAAGAAGTACTCGACAACTATCGGGGGGAGAACGCAGTCGCGGACACCCTGGAGTACTTGCAGCAAGGCGGTCTGATTCATCACGGTAGCGTCGACTCGACGAGCAAGGCAGGTCGTACGCTCAACTACCCGATCAAACTCAGCTCTGCTGGTGTTGTAGCTGCCAAAGCATACGAACCTTAGGGTTGCAGCGTAAAAGCCCGGCCTGCTTCAGGCCGGGCTTTTTGCATCAGATCGCCGGGTATTCGCCGGTGCCCTCGGGCCAAGGGGTGAGCAACTCGAACCCCGTCTCTGTTACAGCAACCATATGCTCCCACTGGGCCGACAAAGACAAGTCTCTAGTCAGCACTGTCCAGCCATCAGGCAAGACCTTGGTGCCCGGCTTGCCCGCATTGACCATGGGCTCAATAGTGAACACCATGCCTGCCTTCAAGCGCATACCTTTACCCTGCGCACCGTAATGCAGGACTTGAGGGTCTTCGTGATAATTGCGTCCAATCCCATGCCCACAATATTCACGAACGACACTGAAGCCTTCACGGTGCGCGACTGTCTGGATGGCATGACCGATGTCGCCCAGCGTTGCACCCGGACGCACGGCGTGAATACCGGCGCGAGTAGCCTCATAGGTGGTATGCACCAGGCGTTTCGCCAAAGGACTGACCTCACCCACAAAGTACATACGGCTGGTATCGCCGTACCAACCGTCTTTGATAACAGCCACATCGATGTTGATGATATCGCCATCCTTGAGGATGTCCGAAGAAGACGGTATGCCGTGGCACACCACTGCATTGGGTGAAATGCAGGTGGTCTTGGTAAAGCCGTGATAGCCAACGTTCGCCGGAATCACTTTCAGTTCTTTGACGATGTACTCATTGCAGATATCGTCCAGCGCCTCAGTACTGATGCCTGCCTTTACATGGGGAGTGATCATGGCCAGAACATCGGCAGCCAATCTGCCGGCGATCCGCAATTGAACCAGATCCGCTTCACTTTTAATGCTGACAGGACCGCTCATCGAGAGGCCACCTTCGGTTGCGACTGAGCAGGCGAAATATCATAGGTCTGCGCACTCAGAACGATGCCGTCAGCGTTCTCCGTACGGATCAGCATTTGGCAAATCTCGCTGTAATTCAGCGCCGGGTGCAACTCACTGAGCATGCCGACCCGCATCCAGTGCTCGGCCTGAGCATTTATAGAGCGACTAAGCGCCGCACTGGCTGCGCGAATATTGACGTGCATATGTTCCGAAATCTTGACCAGACCCATGATTCACCTCGAATGGAATATACGAATCATATATGTTTCATATATAGCGAGGCAAGTCGGCAGTTTACCGAGGCTGCTCAGCGAACTCGAATCAGCAGCCTGCTGAGTGGTATAACGCTCAACGACTGTACTGTTTGCTTTGGAAGATGCTGAGTCATCCACGTCCATGCCTGGCATGAGACGCTGTCTGGAGAATCACGCGTGACGAACTTTCTACTGGGCTGGTGCGTGGTTTCACTGTTTGGCACACTATTAGCGCTGCGCCTGATACGTAATGGCAAGAGCCGGGGTGAACGCTCGCCTGAAACGGCCGATACCGGGCAGGATGCGCCGGTAGCCGGTGAAATCAGTCAGCCGTCAGCCGACCGTGATGTTCAACCGCGTGCCGGGCGTTGACCACAGCCATCGACACCAGCGGTTCGTAAGCATTGAACTGGCGAAGCGCTGCAGCCAGAGCCAGAAAATCCTCACGCTGCATTTCATTCATGCCAGCGATGATGGATGCGCGATCAGTCGTAGTGTTTGCAACGTGTTTAAGGGACATGGCAACCGCCTCTTTCAAATTACTGTTCAAACATACAGTATTTGGATAAAGGGATTTACGCAAGTCAGAGGACGACGAACGGCTCACTCAACCCTCAGTCGTCCTGGCACATCATGCTGCCATCACCTCACGAGCGCCTGCAGATTTGCCCACTCTGCCTGTGAAATTTCGATGCCTTGCGCCAGTGACTTTGCGCGCTCCTTATATCGACGGTCGCCAGGCATACGCTCCTGCCCCACGCCATGCATCTGCCTGACCAGCTCCTCACTACGCTCGGCGAAGTGCTGGCCGCTGCCCTTGTCCGGATCAATAACAATCAACAACTGCCCGGTCCAGGGTGTCTGGGCTCCGGGATGCCCGGACCAATCGAACTCAAACGAAAAGTTGCCACCGGTAAGGCCCGCTGCAAGTAGCTCGACCATCATAGATAACGCGGACCCTTTGTAGCCACCAAATGGCAGAAGCGCTCCACCGTCAAGAATGGCCTTTGGGTCCTGCGTTGGCTCACCCGCACGGTCGACCCCCATGCCGGCAGGCAGGGTACGTCCGGCTCGGGCGGCAATCTGCACATCCCCATTGGCAATGGCGCTGGTCGCCAGATCGAAAACGATGGGATCACCACCCGCACGAGGCGCCGCGAACGCTATAGGGTTGGTGCCAAATAACGGCCTTTGTGCACCATGAGGCACCACGCAGGTCATGCTGTTAACCACGCTCAACGCCACCAGTCCTTGCGCGGCGAAGGGTTCGACGTCTGGCCATAACGCCGCGAAGTGGTGGGAACTGCGGATCGCCAGAACCGCGATACCGGCGCTCTTCACCTTTTCGATCAGCAACGGCGTAGCTGCCGCCAAAGCGGGCTGCGCAAAGCCGTTGGCCGCATCCACTCGAATAAACGCAGCACCTGCATCCTCTATGACCGGCACAGCTTTGCCATCGACCCAGCCACTGGCCAGCGATGACAAATAACCGGGAATGCGAAAAATCCCATGGCTGTGGGACCCATCGCGCTGCGCGCTCGCGCAGTTTTGCGACAAGACCTGAGCAACATCCTCTGAAGTGCCGTGCCGTAGAAATATGCGCCGCAGTAAGTCAGCCAATTCAACGAAGCTAACGGTGTGTGTCTCGATATCACGGGGTGCAGACATTTAAAACTCCGCCAGTCAGCTTTAAACAAGTGATCCAACTTCACAGCGTTGCATCAGAATCTGCCGAGATTACTGCCCATCGTCAGGCAGGTAAATCGACGGCATCAAGCTGATCCAGGCGTTTCTGAAAAAAGTAACGACGATGGCCCGGCGGATAATCGTTGATCTGACCGAATTCGCTGTAACCCAGGCTGCGGTAAAAATCCGGTGCCTGAAAATCGAATGTATCGAGCCAGATACCGACGCAGTCTTTATCCCGTGCCAAATCTTCCGCCATCGCCATCAAACGCGAGCCTAGCTTCTGGCCACGGGCCTGCTCCGGCACTACTAACAACTCGATGAACATCCAGCGATAAAAGATCCTGCCATTCAGTCCACCCAACACTTCATTGCTCTGCTCGTCTCTGACAAGGAGCGCAAACTTCTCCGCTCCCGATGCTCCCGCCTGGGCAACGTTATAGGCACGCAATGGCGTAAGGATTGCCGAGACTTCCTCTTCGGTGGGGCAAGACGTTTGTTCGATTCGCACGTTCATCCATGGCTCCGCGTTTTTGCGTATGAAGAGCGGCAGTCTAATGCTGCGCGGTGCAAAAAAGGACGCTGGAAGAATGCGTTAACGCGAATTGACCGCTATTACCCAAAAAATGGCTATATCCGTTGATATTCAATAGCCATAGCTGTTCTCCCCCACTCCTACGCAGATGTAGAATGCTCCTACAGCCGGAGTACCAATGAGCGACCCAATTCTCAGCGAAGCCGAATACGACGCCGTCACCGATGCCGCAGCACATTGGTGCATGCGCATGCACGCAAGCGATTGCACTGCAGAAGAGCGTGAGGCGTTCGAGCTCTGGCTTGATGCCCATCCACTGCATGCCGTCGAATATCAGGCGATGCTGGAAATCTGGGCGCTCTCCGAGCAAGTTGCACCGGTCAATCCATTGCCTACCGGCAACGTCGTGACAATGGCCAGCCGCCCAGCGCCGGAAAACTCGGGCAGAAACTGGCGCAGCTATGCCGCAGCCGCTGCAATCGTCGCCCTCGCCTTGCCGGTAGCGGGATATATCGGCTGGAATCAAGGCTGGCTGCCAAATGCTTATGACACGTATGAAGCCGATGGCAACACCCGTCTGGTCACCATGGCTGACGGCAGTCGCGTGGAACTGAATCTAGGCACCCGACTGACCTTCGCCAACTACAAGGATCGCCGTAGCGTGGTGCTCGACAAGGGCGAAGCGTTCTTTGAGGTCAGCCACGACGCCCAACATCCCTTTGTGGTGAACGCTGGCCAAGGCAGCGTGAGGGTTACCGGAACCAGGTTCAACGTATGGATGTATCAGGATCAGGTCCGGGTAATGCTGCTTGAAGGGTCTGTACAAGTTGTCAGTGACAACTCCCAACCCGGTAGCGGATACCGCCTTGAGCCGGGAATGCAGGCCAGCTACAAGAGCGGCGATTTCGAGCCGCAAATCAGCGAAACCTATGCCAACGACAGCAGCCTTGCCTGGCGCAATGGCAAACTCGTGATCAATAACCTGCCATTGAGCCAAGCGCTCCCATTGATCAATCGTTACCTGCCACAACCGATCTTGCTGGCCGATAACGCCACCGGTGCAATCCGCATTGGCGGCAGCTATAACACCCGGGAGATGGCTAGCCTGGTGACCTCTCTGCCCAAAGTTTTGCCAGTGACGTTGACCCGCAACAGCGAAGGCAGTCAGGTCATCAACAGAAAGCCAAGTGTGGCGCCGAAAGGCTAGCCTGACGCGATGTTGAATTGGAATGAGGCCCCCAAAGAGAGCCTCATTTTTTCAATTCAAATGAGTTGTCCGCACCTGGCGGGGGGACCTCACCCGCCTACTTCCGCCCTTCCTTGATCACCAGCAACCGGTAAGCCGGATCCGCGGTGATCTGCTGCTCGGTGAAAGGCAACACAGCCCATTGTTTTTTGGAGAACGCCTCGGTCTGATCCCGGCGGTGAGGCGATTCGGGATTGGTTGATTCCGACGGTGCAAGCAAGCCCTGAGCGTGAGGGCCGCGCTCATCGAAACTCACGACTTGCAGATAGCTGCTGCCACTGACCACTTCACGCTTGCCATCGCTACGGGGGACAGTTTGCATCGCGTTGTACACACCCAAAACACCTGGACCGCCGTGAATCGGCGTCTGTTGTGTGCCCACAGTCGAAACCTGAATATCCCCCCAACGAGTTTCCGGGGGCAGGCCCGCTTTGCTCAACTGCGCTGCGGATGCCTGCAATGCAGCATGCAGTGCTTCGGTTACACCAGCCTGCTGCAAATCCAGGCCTCGAGGGGTGTAAAGCGGGTTCGCCGGATCAAACGCAATACGCCAGGCATTCGGCACACTCTGCAGCGCCTTCGCGACGTTCTGAAAATGCACGAAGCCCAAGCCAGCATCCAGATTGGCACTGCGATCCCACTGACTCATGCTAGTGCAAACACTTTTGATCGCAGCAACATCGGCACCCGAATACCCGGCGCAGTACTGCAACAGGTCATCCATTAACCCGCCCGCCTCAGCCAGGTACACCCGGTTATCCATAACCATCGCCTGCAAGTCGGCAAGGCTGACTTTGCCTGCCTGTTGCAGGCTTGCCAGTCGATCCACGGCAAAACGCGTGCGCGGGCCCAGTGGCTGGGCGTCACGACTGATCAGCGGCGAGAACCCCGTCAACGGCTGCGCCGGGTTGGTCATCCAGGCTGAATCATTGGAGTTCTGCACGTAGTCGCTACGGCTCAAGGCCGGCAACGCTGAACTCGGGAAGATGCCCGCTTGTGCCGCAGAAGGATCGTTATCCCACGTGCAAGTGCTACGTGAACCGTCGAGCACAATCATTTCCAGCCCGGCAGCGGGATCACTGCACTGCGCCAGCTTCTGCTGACTGACATTCGGCACAACTGAATAGTTGGTATAAAGCGTCTGCCCCTGGTCATCTACCGCAAGGGTGTTGACCCAAGGGATGCCCTGAATTTTCTGCAGCGCACCTTTGAGATCCGCGAGGCTGCTGGCGCGGTTCATCGCGTACCACTGCTGCATGACGCGGTCATTGCCCAGGTTCGCGTCACGCAGGCTGTAAGCGTACTCTCGATTCCAGTCCAGCTTGCCAGGCCACTGCACCACCGGGCCGAACTCGGACTGATAGATTTCACGGGTTTGCTTTTGCGGCTTGCCGTCCTTGTCAGCCAGCGTAACGCTGACGGTGGTCTTTTTCAGCGGACGGGATTCACCATCCACGACGTAACGCGTGGCGTCCTTTGGATCAAGCTTGAGCCGATACAACGTAAAGTGTTTGGACGTGTCGACCGTATGGGTCCACGCCAGGTGCTGGCTGAAACCGATATTGATCAGCGGCAAACCCGGCAGGGCAGCGCCCATCACGTCCAGCTTGCCGGGGATCGTCAGGTGCATCTGATAAAAACGCATGCCGCCGACCCACGGGAAATGCGGGTTGGCCAGCAGCATGCCCCGCCCGTTATCCGAACGGTCACGTCCAATCGCTACCGCGTTACTGCCGCGCTCGAGCGCAAAGTCCTGATCGTGGGCAGCGGCACTGGCGAATGACATCGAATCCACCGATCGGCTGGTGACAGCGGCGGCAGGTGGTGTAGCGGCTGCGAGCGCTTCTGCGAAACGTCCGACGCCACCCTCTACCAGCAGGCGGCGGGTAAGCTTGACCTGATCTTCGGTGGTGATCGGGCGTAGCCATTGCGTCTGCAAGCACTCACCCTGGGCGCCGGCCTCTCGTGTTTCAGCAAGGAACCGGTTGTAACCCGCCACATACCCTTCGACCAATTGGCGGACCTGGGGCGTCTGGGCCTTCCAGAATCCGGCAACGGCCTCTGGCGTATTCAACCAGTTGAAAAATACATCACTGGCCATGTTGTTGCGTTGTTCGGCGGTCTGTTGCTCTGGGCCGAAATAACGTGAGCGCTCGCCGTTGACGGTGACGACTTCATTGGCCAATAGGCAGAGATTGTCCTGCGCATAGGCATAGCCGATGCCGTAGCCCAGACCGCGTTCGTTCTGCGCGCGAATGTGCGGCACCCCAAAGGTCGTCCGACGGATCTCTGCGCCCGCCTGCCCGGCAGGCAGCTGCGCATGAGCACTCACACTCAAGCCAAGGATCAATCCGGTAATACACAACGTTGGCATGCGCTTGATAATGATCACTCTGACTCCTGATGGCTGACTTGCAGACAGGCACAGCCTTGAGGGGCCGGCGCTCACCTTAAGACGAAGAACGGCGGGGAAATTTAGTGACCAGCGGCCTGTCGGGCGGGGGCTTGAACGGTGACTGTTAAACTTTTTTTCGGTAAGTGTTGAGGATTTTCAGCGCTCATACGTCTTACTAAGTGAGGCAAGTATTTTTAGAGCCTGAAAAGGAATTTGCGCATGTTGAATCGTCAAGCCACCACCACCCGAACGATGCTGCGCCAGTCAGCCATTGCCGCGCAGGCACAAGCGCCTGCCGTTGATACCGAACGCCCAGGCAACGAACCGATCAGGAAGTTGCTGAAAAGCTTCGGCTTGCGGACCAGCCTGGTCCGTCTGAAGGTCCTCGACGCGCTGCTGCATGCGACCAGCGAAGGGCAGCCGCTGGGCGTTCGCGGCGTACACAGCCAACTGCTGAAGCTGGATATCCCGCTGTCGTTTCTGAGCGTGCGGGAAGTGCTCAAGCGCCTGTGCGATGAAGGCGTTATTTCTCTCAACCCTGACAAGAGTTATAGCCTGCACCCCCAGGCTATTGAACAACTCAATGAACCGGGCAAATCGGGTCAATGACCGCCCGGTCTGGAACTGGACCGCAAGCTGTCAGCGCTTGACCTTGCGGCGGATCACACCGTTGATGACCACAACCAGCACGGCAACGGCGATGGCGATGTACTGAAAAGTCTTCTCGCTGATGACACCATCAGCCTGCAAGCGGGAAAGGCCCAGCATGACGGCCAGTACCACCAGTGCAATCAGCAGCGAATAAATCAAACGTTGTTTATTGGTCATTGCAGGTTCCTGAAATCTTCATGGTCGGCATTCGTTGCGCACAAATGCGGGCCCATCTTACGCTGATGTGCCACGCATGGCACCGGCATACTGCACACCCTCCCCCTTAGCGCTTTTTGCCAGCCCCAATTGCTCAATGTCTACCCCAGAGCACATCCGGACAACGCCGGTTACAATTCACATGGTTTAATAGCGCCCATTCAAAGCCGCCCGTTCGGCCCTCTCGTCGTTAGCAAGGAGTCAACCATGCCCCCTGAAGGCAGCCTGTTACAGGCCGCAGTCGTGTTTCTGTTCGCCGCGGTTTTGACCGTTCCATTGGCCAAGCGGCTGCAGCTCGGGGCGGTGATCGGCTATCTGATCGCGGGTGTGATCATCGGCCCGTCAGTATTGGGACTGATCGGTAATCCCGAAAGCGTCAGCCACATCTCTGAGCTGGGCGTCGTGTTGCTGCTGTTTATCATTGGCCTCGAACTTTCGCCCAAGCGTTTATGGGTAATGCGTAAAGCAGTGTTTGGCGTCGGCATGGCCCAAGTATTGTTGACAGGTCTGGTAATCGGCGTCGTTGCCCTGCTCGCCTTTGGCCAGCCATTGAACACTGCTGTCGTGCTGGGTCTGGGGCTCGCTCTGTCATCAACCGCCTTCGGCCTGCAAAGTCTCGCCGAGCGCAAGGAACTGAACAGTCCTCACGGCAGACTGGCGTTCGCCATTCTGCTCTTCCAGGACATCGCCGCCATCCCGCTGATTGCCATGGTGCCGCTGCTCGCGGGTACGGACGACAAACTCAGCGCCAGCGATGGCCTGACTCACGGCCTGGAAGTACTGGGCGTCATTGCGATTGTGGTGGTAGGTGGTCGTTACCTGCTGCGTCCGGTGTTCCGTATCGTGGCCAAGACGAAAATCCAGGAAGTGTCCACGGCGACCGCTTTGCTGGTGGTTATCGGCACGGCATGGCTGATGGATCTGGTGGGTGTGTCCATGGCACTGGGAGCATTCCTCGCCGGGCTGCTGCTCGCCGACTCGGAGTACCGCCACGAACTGGAATCGCAGATTGAACCGTTCAAGGGGCTGTTGCTTGGGCTGTTCTTCATGAGCGTGGGCATGAGCGCCAATCTGAGCCTTCTGCTTAGCGAACCCTTGATCGTGCTGGGACTGACGCTGCTACTGATCTTCATCAAATTGCCGCTGTTGTTTATTGTCGGGCGTCTTGCTGGAGGATTAGGCAAACAAAGCGCTTTACGATTAGGCATCGTGCTCGCTGCTGGCGGTGAGTTCGCGTTTGTAGTGTTCAAGATCGGCAGTGATCAGGGCCTGTTTGATGCCCAGTTGTACGACACGCTGATATTGACCATCACTTTGTCGATGGCCCTGACCCCGCTATTGCTGCTGGGCATTGGCCATTGGCTCAAACCCAAGCCGGTCACGGTTGAAATACCGGACGAGTATCGGGACATCAATACCGATTCGCCCCGCGTGGTCATCGCAGGCATGGGCCGTATGGGCCAGATCGTTGCCCGGATTTTACGCGCCCAGAACATCCCTTTTGTCGCCCTGGATACCGCAGTGGAATCCATCGAGTTTTCCCGCAGCTTCGGTAACGTGCCGGTGTTTTACGGCGACCCGTTGCGACCGGAAATATTACGCGCAGCAAAGGTTGAACAGGCTGAGTTCTTCATCATTGCCACTGATGATCCGGACATCAATATCAAGACAGCCGAACTGGTCAACAAGCTATACCCGAACATCAAGATCATCGCTCGCGCGCGTAACCGGCAACATGTGCATCGTCTGCTGGATGTGGGCGCGCAGGCCGTACGGGAAACGTTCTATTCCAGCCTGGAAATGAGCCGGCAGACACTTATTGGCCTCGGTCTGACCCAGACTCAGGCCGATGCGCGCATCAGTCGCTTCAAACGCCACGATGAACAGGTTCTGGCGGCGCAGCATCTGGTTTATGACGATGCGGCGAAGGTCCTGCAAACCGCTCGTGAGGCCAGGAAAGAACTGGCTCAGTTGTTTGAGGCAGATCGTCAGGAAGAGGAAGCCGGGAAGGATTGAAGGGGTACGGGCAAGCGCGCGCCTACCGTTGGAATGCGATCAAACGGTAGGCGCGCTTGCCCGGACGATTTAATGCGCTGCATTCCCCTCTACCCATACGGCCCGTCCCAATACCGCCCATGCATGCCCAGCTTTTTCTTCAGGCGTTTCGGCAGGTGTTTTTCCTGCTTGCTGAGCTTGTAAGCCACCAGCTTTGCTGCGTTGCGAATGAACGACAGCGGCCAGAGCAGGAAACGCTTGGGACCGAGGTATTTGAGCTCTGATTTGACGTAACGCATCCCTTCCCCGCCTACGCCTCCAAAGGTGGCGTAGATCCACGCTTCACGAGACTGGAACACACCGATATCAAAGTAGCGCCGAAACTCTTCCCAAATCGTGTAGTTATGGGAATGGCGACACACCGCAGAGCCTTCGTACGCCACTTTCCACCCTGCCAAAAGCATCTTTGCGGTGACGTACATGTCTTCGGAAAGGATCACGTGCCGGGGAAAACCACCGATATCCAGCAGGGCTTCACGACGATAAGCCGCAAACGAGTTAGACATGAACGGGGTCTTGATGCCTAACAGTGGCGCATCGTCCAGAGTCTTGATCTGTGACACCGGCGGATAGTTGAACAAGCGGGCGTGCTGAGCCAACAGGCTCGCGTCTTTATGGGGTAACTGCCGACCGCACACAGCACCGACTTTCGGGTCGGCAAAGGGCAGCAATATATTGGCAATGGCCTGAGTATCCTCGACGTACGCGTCCTGAGTCATATAGACGTAGACGTCATAGTCGGGATTGAACTCGACCATCATTTGCCGCGTGCCGCCGTGGTTGAAGTCTTTGCTGTCGATCCGAATCACGTTGGCGCAGCGCGACCTTGCCAGCTCAAGGGTTCCATCACTGGAACTTGAGTCGACAATCAAGGTGTCAAAAACAGCAGTCTGGGTTGCCAGAGAATCCAGCAACCGCTCCAAATCCTTTCGCCCGTTATAAGTCGGGATGACACAAGCCACTCTCAAAGACGGCATAACAAAACTCCAGGGCGAAAATCGAATGCCCAACTTGTCAGCGTTTTTGAGGGTAGCTCATGCCTCGTGGATAGACCAATCGGATGGATAGAACCCCATCAACCGAGCACTTCACTCAAGGGGATGAAGTTGACCCAGCCTCCCTCGGCGACTGTGCTGCCTTCACGAACCTCTATCAGGCCGTCAGCCCAGGCAGCGCTGCGTAGAACCCCGGAACTCTGGTTCTTGTAAAACACTGCACGCCCCTGTTCCAGCCTTCCGCGCAGGTACTCACGGCGGTTACCGGGTTTAGTCCAGGCGAAGCCCGCAGGTACGGGAAACTGCAGAGGTTCGACATCGGCTACCCCTTGGCGTCGCAGCAAATAAGGACGGGCTAACAGAGCGAAGGTCACCAGGGTCGACGCAGGGTTGCCAGGCAAACCGATCACTGGAACACCGCGAAAATGCCCGAAGGTCAGCGGTTTACCAGGTTTGATAGCCAGTTTCCACAGCGACAACTCGCCCTCTTCACGCAATGCATGGCCCAGAAAGTCGGCCTCGCCCACAGAAACGCCACCGGTGGACAGGATCAGATCCACGTCGCTGAGTGCCCCCAAGGCCGTACGAGTCTTCTCCAGATCATCGGGCAGAATCCCGGCATCCACCACGTCGCACTCCAGCCTTTTCAGCCAACTGCACAACAAGACGCGGTTGCTGTTGTAAATCTGCCCCGGCCCCAGCGGCAAGCCCGGCTCGATCAGCTCATCGCCGGTCGAAAGCACAGCAACCCGCAAGCGCCTGACCACTTGCAGCCTGTCCAGCCCCAATGAAGCGGCCAGCCCCAGCTCGATAGGCCCAAGGCGCGTACCGGCGGCAAGGACTTTGTCACCCGTCCGGGTTTCCTGACCTTGTGGGCGAATGTTCTGGCCGATCTGTAGAGGCTCGGTAAACCCGACACGCTGATCCGGGAAGACCTCAGCGTTTTCCTGCATCTCGACACAGTCAGCGCCGTCCGGAACCGGCGCACCGGTGAAAATTCGTGCGCAGGTACCGGGCGTCAATGGCTGCGGTGCCTGTCCGGCAAAAATACGCTGGCTGACCACTAAAGGCTCGCCGCTCCAGTCCGCCAGACGCAGGGCATAGCCATCCATGGCACTGTTCGGCCAGGGCGGCAGGTCCAGCGTTGCAATCATGTCCTGCGCCAGCACTCGGCCTTGTGCCTGCGCCAATGGCACTGTTTCGGACTGAGTCACGGGCGCCGCTTCAGCCATTTCCAGCAAACGTGCCAAGGCCTGCTCTACCGGCATCAAGGGCTTGTTCATCGGTGTCTTATCCACGGGTTGCGCAAGGCTCGGCTTGCTTCAAGTGCGGCACGAAGTTGCAGGGGCGAAACCGGTTGTCCAATTGCTGGGCGAGAATCCCGTCCCACCCCGTGCGTACTGCGTTAGTCGAGCCCGGAAGGCAGCAAACCAGTGTGCCGTTGGCCAGCCCGGCCAAAGCGCGGGACTGAATGGTCGAGGTGCCGATGTCGGGCACCGATATCTGACGGAACAGCTCGCCGAAACCATCCACTTGCTTATCCAGCAGGCAGGCGACCGCTTCCGGCGTGCTATCACGCCCGGTGAAGCCAGTGCCGCCGGTAATCAGCACCACCTGGACTTCATCGTCCGCGATCCAGCCCGCGACCTTCGCACGGATCTTGTACAGATCATCCTTGAGGAGAACCCGCTCGATCAGGCTATGCCCGGCTTCAGTGAGACGATCGACAAACATCTGGCCAGAAGTATCAGTTTCGCGGGTGCGTGTGTCACTGACCGTCAAAACAGCAATATTCAGCGGTACAAAGGGGGTATCGGCCTTGGCTTTCATGGCTCTATCCAGTTGAAGAGAAAACAGGCCGGTGTTATATCACAGCACCCCATTTCACTGCTTCGGTCAACTCACTCATGCCTGATGTCACCACCCTTCCCGCCTGTTCGATCCTGCTGTTGGCCGGAGGCCAGGGTCAGCGTATGGGCGGCCGGGACAAGGGGCTGATCCTGTGGAAAGGCGAGCCGCTGATCCAGCACCTGCATCGCCTGACCCGCCCCTTGACCGATGACTTGCTGATTTCCTGCAATCGAAACCTGGAACAATACGCAGCTTACGCCGACCAACTGGTGCAGGACGGCAATGATGAGTTTCACGGGCCGTTCGCCGGCATCCGCGCAGCCCTGCCTCTGGTGCATCACGCACATTTGCTGGTGCTGCCTTGCGACGTGCCATTGATCGATCTCTCACTGCTGCGAGAACTTCGGGAAACGGCATTCAAACATCCTCGGCAACCGGTCATGGTGCGCAGTGGCGAGCACTGGCAACCCTTGCTTTGCGTAATCCCGACCTGCCACGCAGAAGCTTTTGAAGCGGCCTGGCAACAGGGTGAACGCAGCCCGCGCAGGGTCATGGAGCAGCTCGATGCCGTAGCCGTGCAATGTGTCGCGGACGATCCGCGGCTCGCCAACCTCAATACTCCGGACTTGCTCGCCCTGACGACCGGGTGATTCAGGCGTTGCACAGCAACTACTATTGATTGAACTTGCTGAGCGCAGATACGTCTTACACGTCAGTTAACCAAGAATCGATCAGGAGACACCGTAATGAACCAACGGACCCTTCCCGCTGCCTTTTTGCTCGCACTGGGCCTTGCATCCCTCGCTGGCTGTGCATCGCCGACTGTGATCACTTTGACCGATGGCCGGGAAATACAGGCCGTCGATACGCCCAAGTATGATGACGATTCAGGCTTCTACGAGTTCGAACAACTCGATGGCAAGCAAACCCGTGTCAACAAGGATCAAGTACGTACCGTCAAGGATCTGTAATTCAGAACCCGACGCAGTAGACGTAAAAAACCCGCCAAGTGCGGGTTTTTTTATGGGCGACAGAAAATGCCGAGCGGCTGCTGCAGCTACCATTCCAGATGAATTTCGCTTTGGAATTCCCGTTGTTGTCCGGTGACCGGATCGATAAACCGCAAGCTTTGCGCAAGCAACTTCAAGGGCTTGGTGTAGTCGTCCACGGCGTCCTTGATCACCAGCGGGTAAAACGGATCGTTGCAAATACCGGCCCCAATAGCGGCCATGTGCACACGCAGCTGGTGTTTCTTGCCCGTCACCGGATACAGCGCATAACGCCACAGATCACCGTTACGCTCACAAACCTCCATGGCGGTTTCGGTATTGCTGACGCCAGCGCCTTCCTGCATGCGGAAAAAAGGCTCGCCGTCGATCAAACGGCTTTTATGCACCCGTGGAAACTCCATACCCGGCAGCGCGGGTGCGATGGCTTCATAGCGCTTGTCAATCTGGCGGGTCGGGAACAGTGACTGATACGCCGAGCGCGTCTGTTTGTTGGCAGAAAACAACACCAGCCCTGCGGTATGCCGATCGATACGGTGCAATGGCACCAGATCAGGATTATCCAGGCGACGGATCAAACGGCGCAGCAAGGTTTGTTCGACGTATTCACCCGCAGGCGTCACCGGCAGAAAGTGCGGTTTGTCGGCAACGACCAGATGGTCGTCGGCATAAAGAATCGACTCTTGCACCGGGATCGGCGTTTCGTTGGGCACTTCGCGAAAATAGTGAATCCGCAGCCCTTCCCGGTAGGCCAGATCCACACCAACAGGTTTGCCATTGGCATCCAGCACCCGACCGCGGGCAATCCGGTCAAGCCACTGCTCGCGACTGATGGCGCTGAAATGCGCGCACAGACAATCGAGCACAGTGACCCACTTTCCTGGCGGCAAATAGAGAGTACTGGCCTGGCTGTTGGCAGCAGAAAATGCAGAATCGGACATACGTGGGCTCGTGGGTGACTCTTGGGTGAAATAGCGCCGCATTATCACCCAAGAGCTTTGTCACGGCGAATCGCTTGAAGGTGTCAGATCACGCCGCAGGCAGCCCGGTCACCACCACCGCCCAAAGGCTTGGGCATGTCGGAATGATTATCGGCACCCGCGTGAACCATCAACGCATGGCCTTTGACATCCTTAAGCTTTTTCAAGCGTGGCGCCAGAACCGGGTAATTAGCCATGCCGTCATCGGTGACATAAATGGCTGGGAGGTCGCCCAGATGCCCATTGGCGTATGGGCCCAGGTGCTTACCGGTCTTTTTCGGATCCCAGTGGCCACCAGCGGCTTGAGCGGCAACTTTCACACCGTCTTTCTCGGCTGTTTCACAGCTCGGGTTTTCGTGGATATGGAAGCCATGAACACCGGCAGGCAGCGAGGTCAGACTAGGTGTGAATAACAGGCCGTATTCAGTTTCGGTGATGATGACTTCGCCAATCGGCTTCGCTGCCTCCGTCGCACTCACCAGATTCATCGGTACCGACACCGATTCGGCGAATGCCGTGTTCAGAGAAAAAGCGCCAACCAGGCCAAGCCAGAGATAAGGTTTCATCATTCGTCCATTTGCTGAGAAAAAGTGCAAGGCAGCCAAAAAGCCTGCCGGGATGAAGGTCGTACCTAGTCTTGTACCAGCTGAACGGCGAATTAGTTCCGCGGAATATGTGTGTGAGTGTTTTCTTGCCTGCCCTTATCTCGGGCAGGCCTTGCTCAAAGGCGTGTTATCCAAATGTTGCCAATGACGTGGGCAACCCTAGAATCTCCACAGGTGAGTTGCGTTCAACGATCCGGCTTACCCGCGATCTCAAAACCTACAACAGAAAACTGACCACCCGCTCCACGCTGAACGGCCAGTCCAGCTCAGCACCGGTATCCACGCGACGCAGCACCGGAATACGCAACGCGTAGCTTTCGAACAGGCGCTCGCTGTCGCCGATATCCACCAGTTCCACCAATAAGCCATGCTCTACCAACGGCATTAATTCGGCTTCGGCGACTTCACACAGATGACACCCCAAGGTGCCAAACAACTGACATTCAGGAGGCATATGGATGACCCTCCATGCAGAAAACGAGCGGTCATTTTAGGCCTGCGCATGACAGTCGTCGAGGATGAGTCAGGCACATGAAATCAGATTAAAGCGGCTCCTGCGGAACCCGCCACTCCGGTGCTCTATAGACTTGCCCGGCACCGGAAATCCGCATCGAGATACGATCCAGAATCGACTCCGCAGTGTACTTGGGAGTCGTTGCGTTGAAGGCGATAAACAACAGGCCTACCACCAGCGCTGCCGAAGGGATCCGGCCCGGCTGGATATTTTCCAGCCCCAGAAGAAAAAGGCAGGCGGCCAGCGAGCCCAGCAAAGCACCGGCAATTGCTTCAGGCAAAGGATGAATGAACGGCGCAACGCAGTAGATGCTGAACAGCCAGCCCACTGCCAGACCCAACGCCGCTGCGGGCCAACTCAATGCAGGATGCAACTGCCGGGCGATTAGACTCAGCCCCACCGTCAGTACCAGACACGTATTCATCGCATGACCGCTCAGGACATAAATGCCAAGGCTCTCAAACGCAACGCCCCAGCCCTTGAAGAGGATCTTGCTGACCGCAACGATGGTGTAAACCGCGAAAACAGTGGCGACCCACAGCAGCGCAGAACGACGGGAACGGGTCATCCAGAGCCAGCCAATAATGACAATTGCGGCAGGCAGCATGACGGTGATGCCGCCATACTGGGTGAGTGAAGCGAGCTGTATATCCAACGATGACTCCAACACGTAGCGCGCCGCCAAATCTTACTGCGCACGCTCCAGGCCAGGTGAGCGCGCTCGAAAGTGTTTACGGGCAAAAATATTGGCCCGATCCAGTACCGGTTTTTCGAAACAACGATAGCCGACCCAGCCGTAACATAGCACCGCAGCCATCATCAGCACGGCGAAGAAAATATTATCCAGCAGCGTCTCGGGCCAACCGCCCAGTAACTGCCAGATACGCCCGATAACGCCCAGCACCAGCAGATGAGACAAGTAGACGGTGTAGGACATGTCGCCAATCAGGACCAGACCTCCGGGCATCGATACGTGCTTACGACGCTCCAGCAATGCCAGCGCGAACACCAGCAAGCCAAACACCAGGCCGACCACCAGCATCCGCGCCAAACCATGACTTTCAAATAATCCATACAGACCAATCACCGGAACGCCTAATACCAACGCTCCAACCAGCAGTCCCCAGACAGCGGAATCGGCAACGCGAACGTTATGTCGGCTGTAAAACAAAAGGGCCAATAAAGCCCCGGCGATGAATTCCAGGGCATAAGGATGCAAAACCACCGCTAACACTGGAGGGTACGTCTGCCAATCCTGGAGCGTGTTGAACACCAGCAAAACCAATGCCCAGGCCACCAGTAGCCACGGCAAATAACGCTCTTTGAAAAACAGCAGGACGCTGAATACAAGGTAGAACCACAACTCGAACACCAGCGACCACGCCACCATGACCAGCAGCACCTTGTCACTGGGCAGCAAAAAAAACGACAGCCAAAGGTTTGATGTGCCATGACCACTGTTGACCATGCCCGGCTGAACCAGATAAATCGCCAGCGTGATGAAAAAATACAGCCAATACGTCGGATAGATCCGCGACACGCGATTGAACAAAAAACGCCAGTTCTCAACGCTGTTCTGGAAGCGTCCGCGGCTGACTATCACCATCACGAAGCCACTGATGACGAAAAACAGATCCACCCCTAACTGAAAGAAATCCAGCCAGCCAGGTAGCAGCCTGTCGCCCCCTGAGTACTTCAGTTCAACAGACGTCATATGGAAAAGCACCACGCCCAGCACCGCCAGGCCCCTCAACCCCTGAAGGGAATACAGCCGCTCCATGTCACTCTCCAGCACATGCCCGAACGCCAGGATCAGCGTCAGTACTTCCATGATTTACCAATGCACTCAAGCCCCTGAGCGAGTACCTGTTTTGTCACCTGTAGCCCGGTAAATGCCGCCGAGACAGTCGCCTGCGTTTCAGCACCGGTCTACAGCATAGCCAAGTCCGCAGCCAATGGGACCCGTTGCATGACGGCTGTTACACAAGCGCACTCAAAGCGCCTGTCAGGACACGCATCGCGACAGCGCGGGGAAAATCGTGGAAACTCCGGACACGGCGCTGTAGCGGCAAAAGCAAGGCATTACTTGCGCCCTGCGCTCCCGATAAGCGCATGAAAAAAAAGCAACGCACCATCTCACTGCACAACCTGCATTGGCCCACCCTGAGATTTCATGCGGGATTGGAGTGAACCTTCAGCAACGCCCCGGACTCGAAAGCCCATACGCACTTAATGGAGAGAAAAATGGCACGTCAAACAGCACAGACCGCCCAGGAAATCCTGATGGCTGACTTCCAGGTTCTGGTTGCCGATACGGAAAAGCTTTTGGAACACACCGCTTCGCTGGCGGGTGAGCAGGCTGATGAGTTGCGTAGCCAGATCAATGAAAGCCTTTTGCGCGCCCGTGAAACCCTGAAACTCACTGAAGAGTCTCTGCGTGAGCGCGGTAAAGCAGCTGTGGTTGCAACTGAAGATTACGTACAAACAAACCCATGGCAATCAGTTGGCATCGCAGCCGGCGTTGGTTTCCTGATCGGTCTACTGGCTACAAGGCGCTAACGAATATGGCTCTGGGAACTGAATCCGGTCCGGCATCAGACCAGACCTCATCATCGCCACGGCGATTGGGTGCTGCGGTTCTTGGACTGCTGCACAGCCATGTGGAACTGTTCGGTATCGAACTGCAGGAGCAAAAAGCCCGTACCTTGAGTGTCCTGTTGTTCGCAGGCCTGGCTCTGGTGTTTGCTTTGCTTTTACTGACAGGTCTTTCGGCTTTACTCCTGATCGTGCTGTGGGACAGTTATCGCCTCGTCGGCATTATTGGCTTGTGCGTGTTCTATACGCTGTGCGCGCTGTTCTGCGCCCTGCGCCTCAAAGCTGCCATTTTCGACGAGTCGTCGCCGTTCAATGCGACCCTCGAAGAGCTGGCCAATGACCGTGAGCGATTGATGCGATGAGCCTGCCTGAATCCCACCAGAAACACTCCCGTCGGGAATTGCGCAAGGCGCTGGTTCGCCTGCGCATGGAAATGCACCGCCAGGAAATCCGTCAAGAGTCGACGAACCTTATGCAACCACTGCGCAGGGTTCGTGGGATGACCACCGACTGGCAAGGCGCGCTGGGTATCAAACATGCGCCGTTATGGGGTGTGGGTGTTGTCTCGCTGCTCGGATTTCTGGGCGGCAAAGGCGCAAAAGGGTCTCGTCCTGGTGGTCTGACGCGAATCGTCAAGCTGGGTGTAAGCCTGCTGCCGATTATCCGTCTGGCTCTGGGTTCCTCCCGAAAACGTTAGTGGCAATTGGCTGCGTTCTTGCAAGCAGCACTCCTCCAGCAGGATTAATCGACGGCTTCAGGTCTTACTGAAGCCGTCGATTTTGTTATGGGCACACTCTTTCAAAGTGCCGTTTTTAACTGTCGAGTTTATTGAGGAGGCCATGTGATCAATGGGCAACCCATTGCCTGCTTTCAGCCGTTCATTGATACCGCTACTGGCCGTATTGCTGGTGTTGAAGCATTGGGACGCGTTCGCCAGGACGACGGCCAGCTAAAATCCGTTGGTCCACTGTTCGCCGACCCGAGAGTGCCCGCTGCCGCGCTGCGTCGACTGGATCGTGTTATCCGCGACGACGCCCTGAGCAAAATCCATCAAGCGCCTGAAGACTGGTTCTTGAGCCTGAATATCTCACCGCGGTGGATTTCTCGCTTGCGCCCCGGTCAACCGCTGCCCAGCCTTAAACAACTGCAGCGAAATGGCGTCGAGCCCGCACGCGTGGTGTTTGAGATCACTGAGCTGGACGGCAACAGCCAGCGCCTTGCTGAAGTCGTGAGCCGCTATCGCGAAGCTGGCGCCCGGATTGCCATTGATGACTTCGGCGCAGGCTACTCCCAACTTGATCGTGTGCTTGCATTGCAGCCCGATATCCTCAAGCTGGACATGCGCCTTTTTCAAGCCGCCGCAAAAGGCGGGCCCAGTAGCGATATCGTAAAAGCGCTGGCCCAAATGGCAGAAAAAACCGGCTGCTGGATTATTGCCGAAGGGGTGGAAACCGAAGCCGAACTGCATTTTGCCCTTGAGTGCGGTGCACGTTACGTTCAGGGCTTTCTGTTCGCTCAAGGCGTACAGGCATTCTTTGCTCCGGATGCGTTTGTCGAACAATTCGCCCAACTGCGCGACTGCTATGTGCAGAAAAAACTGGCGGAGCGCGCGCGCGTCATGGACCTGCGCCAGCAGTTGGCGTCGCTGATGACGATTCTGCAACGCTGGGATCAGCGTTCACTCGACCAACTGCCGCAATTGCTCGATTACCCATGGTTACTGCGGTTCTACCAATGCGACCGGCATGGCACTCAGCTCACGCCCAATCTGGAATGGCGCAACGGCGAATGGCATTCCGATGCGACCTACATTGGCCACAACTGGTCATGGCGTCCCTATTTTTACCATTTGCTTGCCGAAGGCTGGCATGAACGCCGCCTGATCCTGTCCAACACCTACCGCGACGCCACCAGCAACCAGTACTGCCTGACTGCGGGCCAGTTCTTCGACGACGACCAACGCATACTCTTGATCGATGTCGACGCGGCGGGCTTTTAACCTCTTGCAGCCGGGTCGTCGAACCCGGAAGCTAGGCAATCTTTACCGACGGAGTGAACGCCTTGGATTGGCAAACCCTGCTCAACCGCGAACGACTTGGCAAAACCCTGCATAGCCCGGAAGAACTGGGGCGCAGCCCGTTCCATAAAGATCACGACCGGATAATCTTCTCCGGCGCGTTTCGCCGCCTCGGGCGCAAGACGCAGGTACACCCCGTGTCGAGCAATGATCACATTCATACGCGCCTGACCCACTCACTGGAGGTCAGCTGCGTAGGCCGTTCATTGGGCATGCGGGTCGGTGAAACCTTGCGCAGTGCCCTGCCCGACTGGTGCGATCCGAGTGATCTGGGCATGGTCGTGCAATCAGCCTGTCTGGCCCATGACATCGGTAATCCGCCCTTCGGCCATTCCGGCGAAGATGCGATTCGCAACTGGTTCAACCAGGCGGCTGGCCGTGGCTGGCTGGACGCAATGAGCGACGTTGAACGCAATGACTTCCTCAATTTTGAAGGCAACGCTCAGGGCTTTCGTGTCCTCACCCAGCTGGAGTATCACCAGTTTGACGGTGGCACGCGGCTGACCTATGCAACCCTTGGCACTTATCTGAAGTATCCGTGGTCGGCGCGCCACGCCGACTCTCTGGGCTACAAGAAACACAAGTTTGGTTGCTATCAGAGCGAGTTGCCGATTCTGGAACAGATCACCCAGAAGCTTGGCTTGCCGCAGCTTGAAGACCAACGCTGGGCGCGCCATCCATTGGTGTATCTGATGGAGGCCGCAGATGACATCTGCTATGCGCTGATTGACCTGGAAGACGGCCTGGAAATGGAACTGCTGGAGTACGCGGAGGTTGAATCACTGCTGCTCGGGCTGGTCGGCGATGATTTGCCTGACACCTACCGCCAACTGGGCCCCGATGATTCGCGCCGGCGCAAACTGGCAATTTTGCGCGGAAAAGCCATTGAACATCTGACCAACGCTGCAGCACGTGCCTTCGTCGAACAGCAAGACGCATTGCTGGCTGGCACACTCAGTGGTGATCTCGTCGAGCATATGCACGGCCCTGCCAAACGTTGCGTGTTGAGCGCCAAAGACATGGCACGCAAGAAGATATTCCAGGACAAGCGCAAAACCCTGCATGAGATCGGCGCCTACACCACCCTGGAAATACTCCTCAACGCGTTCTGTGGCGCAGCACTGGAACAGTTCGGTGGGCGCACTCCGTCCTTCAAGCATCGTCGTATCCTGGACTTGCTTGGCAACAGCGCGCCTGACCCTAAAGCCCCTCTGCACGCGTCTTTCCTGCGAATGATCGACTTCATTGCCGGTATGACCGACAGCTACGCCAGCGAAATGGCGCGAGAGATGACCGGACGCTCCAGCCCGATGTAAAGGTGAAGCGCTGCCGCCTTGCTCCAGCAAAGAGCCGACGGCAGTAATCTTCCCAACGCCCCATGTCTGCACCAGCGTCGACGGGTGCAGATTAACTACAGTGGACTTACCCGATACACCTCAAAACTTCAGACGGTTCCTACATCCTTTTAGGAATCGTCTTATCGCAAGCCCTTCCTGCCTGCCTAATACTCCCGCCACTTTAGTAGCCGTTACTGGCCGCCACTTACCCGCCCATTGGCCGTTTTGATGCTGCCCGACGCCTGCAGCTTGCTGCCGATCAGCGTCCGAGCTACGCCAGTTCCTGCCGGACTCCCTGATGTTTAAACACAACCTACGCATTTTGCTGGTGGAAGATCATCCCTTCCAATTGATTGCCACACAGATACTCCTCAACAATCAGGGGTATTTCCTGCTTACCCCCGCCCTCACTGCTGCCGAGGCAATGCAAGCGATAAAGCGTACTGCCGAGCCCTACGACCTGCTTCTGTGCGATCAGTGCCTGCCCGATGGCGAGGGTTTCGACGTCATTGAGCAAGCCTTCGACGCAGGCATGGCCCGGTCTGCGATCGTCCTCAGCGGTCTGGACACGGCTCAGCTACAGGCCATCGAACAGCTAGCCATCAAGCGCGGCCTGCCTTTGCTTGGCTGCTTGACCAAGCCATTGCACGGCCCTGACCTTTCCCGCCTGCTGGACGCATGCTTTCCAGATAGCTGACCTGCCTGGCCTTTGCGCAATACACGTTCACTACAGCTTTAACAGTCTTAATCGACGTATCCTCCCAGGCCGTAGTGAACTACGCTAATGCAACTACTGAAAGCGTATAAACAACGTGTAGGTTAATTCCCGTTCGCAATAAACATCCTAATCATGCACCTCGCGCTTGCAGCGTGTTTTCCCCTGCACTGTAAACATTACGCATCACAAAAACAGGCTTCTACGTGCTCCAATACTCTAATTACTGTAGGAACTTTCCTATATATCACTAACAGCAGGGTCTATTCATGTGCCTCCCTGAACATCTGAGCTAAGGTGCGCGCTTTCCTCGCATCTTGTATGGATCGAACTATGAACTCAGTTTTTATCATCGATGACCATCCGGTTATTCGTCTGGCTGTAAGAATGCTTCTGGAAAACGAAAATTATGAGGTGGTGGGCGAAACCGATAACGGGGTGGATGCAATGCAAATGGTCCGCGAGTGCATGCCGGACCTGATCATTCTCGACATCAGCATCCCCAAGCTGGACGGCCTTGAAGTACTGGCACGCTTCAATTCCATGGGCCTTGACTCGAAAATACTGGTTTTGACTTCACAAACTCCGAGCCTTTTTGCAATTCGCTGCATGCAGTCAGGCGCCGCCGGTTATGTATGCAAACAAGAAGATCTGAGCGAACTGCTCAGTTCGGTAAAAGCAGTATTATCCGGCTACAATTACTTTCCCAGCCAGGCGTTGACCCCACCCACCGGAGAAAATGGCCAACCCAGCGAAATAGAGCTCTTCAAACTGGTCAATGATCGTGAATTGATGGTGCTGCAATTATTTGCGCAGGGTCGAACGAACAAGGAAATTGCCAAGGGTATGTTTCTCAGCAACAAGACAGTCAGTACTTATAAAACACGTCTGATGCAAAAACTCAGGGTCAAAACCCTGGTAGAACTAATCGAGATGGCAAAACGCAACGCGCTAGTGTGAGGAACAGGATGTCCAGGCGCTTTAAATATTATTTGATCCTGACCACAAGCATTTCTCTGGGCCTGGGGTTACAGGCATCTGTCGCCGCGGCGGAGCTCTATACATTGCTGGGCCGGTCCAGCATCGGGCACATGGAACTGCAGCTGGACAAGGCGCAATGGCAATGGATAAGAAACAAACGAGAGCTGGTGCTGGGAACGTCCGCTCCTGACTACCCGCCGTTTGACATGACGCTTACCGGACGTGACTACGAAGGCTTCACCGCCGACTACACGAACATTATTTCCAGAGCGCTGGACCTGCCCGTCAAGGTACTGCGCTTCGAGTCCAGACAGGCTGCGATTGCCGCTCTGGGTACGGGCCAGATCGACATGCTGGGCAGCGCCAACGGGTTCGAAGCGAGAGACCAGAAAATCAGGTTATCAACCCCCTATGCAGTAGATCAGCCAGTGCTGGTCACTCGCATAGGAGAGACGCGCGCGCTCAGCGACGGCCTGGCGGAAATGCGCCTGAGCATGGTTTACCACTATCTCCCGCCCAATGAAATTCAAAAGCTTTACCCGAATGCGGCGCTGAAAACCTATCCGTCGTTTCAAAGCGCGATCAATGCCGTTGCGTTCAATCAGGCAGACGTTTTTCTCGGGGACACCATTTCCACCCAATACATGATCAACAAGGGTTACCTCAATAACATCCAGATGGCCAATTTCAGCAAGCACGAGCCAGATGGCTTCAGCTTCGCGGTCGATGCTAAAAATACCCAGTTGCTGGAGATCCTTGATCGCACGCTCAAGGCCATTCCGGTCGAAGAGCGCATCGCCATTTCCAAACGCTGGGGTGCCAGCGATCTGATGTTGACTGATCAGAAGCTTCAACTGACCCAGCGCGAAGAGCGCTGGATCGAACAGCACCCGACCGTCAGGGTCGTGATCAACGAGTCATACGCGCCCCTGACGTTTTTTGATGCCAGTGGCAACTTCCGAGGCATAACCGCCGACTTGCTTGAACTGGTGCGCCTGCGTACCGGCCTGCGTTTCGAGATCACCCGCGCGCCCAGCATGGCTGACATGATGAATCAGGTCGGCAATGGCCAGGCAGATCTGATCAGCGCACTCATATCCAGCGAAGAACGGGAGGACCAGTTCAGTTTCAGTCGGCCCTACCTGGATAATTCGTTTGTGCTGGTCACGCGTAAATGGCCAGAAAACTCGATCAATCTGGATCAGTTGAACGGCAAGCGTGTAGCCGTCCCTTTGGGTAGCCCGATTCTGCCGTTTCTACGCCGTGAATTTCCGGCGGTTGTCCCCATCGAAGTCGACAATCCCTTCCAGACACTGGAAATGCTGGCTCAAGGCAGGGTCGAAGCAGCGATCACTTCGCTGGTGAGTGCCAACTATTTCCTCGCCTCCGGGGTGTTTGAAAACCGATTACAGATAACGACTACCGTTGGCGACAAACCGGCGCTGATCGCAATGGCTACCTCCCGAAAAGCGACGGAGCTGATCAGTATTCTCGACAAAGCGCTGTCGAGCATTGCGCCTCAGGAGCTAGCCTCGATCAACAACCGCTGGCGCTCCTTCACCCCGGCGGGCGGCAACTGGCAGGATTACCAGCGCCAGATCTACCAGATTGTCCTGGGTGCAGGCCTGCTACTGCTGGGCTCTCTCGCCTGGAACGCCTACATGCGGCGCCAGATCAAACAGCGCGAACAGGCCGAGCGAGCCTTGAGCGATCAGTTCGAATTCATGAGAGCGCTGGTCAATGGCAGCCCACATCCCATCTACGTGCGCGACCGTGAAGGCCTGCTGCGCATGTGCAATGACAGCTACCTGAAGGCGTTTGACGCACAACGTGAAGACATCCTCGACAAAAGCGTTACCGAGGGGGTGCTGAGCAATGTTTTCGAGGCCAAGGAATACGCCAGCGACTACCAGCAAGTCATGGCGACGAATAGCCCAATGATCCTCGACCGCACGCTGCAGATCGGAGAGCGGCAACTGACGATCTACCACTGGATCCTACCCTTCCGGGACTCACTGGGCGAAGTGAAAGGCATCATTGGCGGCTGGATCGATATCAGTGAACGACGACAGCTTATTGAAGAGCTGCGCGCGGCCAAAGATCAGGCAGATAACGCCAACCGCGCGAAAAGCACGTTCCTGGCAACCATGAGCCACGAAATACGCACGCCAATGAATGCCGTGATCGGCATGCTTGAACTGGCGCTCAAGCGCGCCGACCAAGGCCAACTGGACCGCCCGGCCGTCGAAGTTGCCTACAGCTCAGCCAAGGATCTGCTCGAACTGATTGGCGACATCCTCGACATCGCACGCATCGAATCGGGTCGCCTGACCCTGAGCCCGGAACGCGCCAACTTGCGCCAACTGGTCGAATCCGTGGTGCGGGTGTTCGATGGTCTTGCCCGACAAAAAAGCCTGAGCTTATTGCTTGATCTGGACAGCGGCGTCAATACCGATGTTTTGGTCGACCCCTTGCGCTTCAAACAGATTCTTTCCAATCTGATCAGCAACGCGATCAAGTTCACTGAAAAGGGGCAGATCAGGATCACTGTGCAAACCGAAGACGGTCCCGACCCGCGACAATTGCCATTCCATGTACGTATTCAGGACACTGGCATTGGCATCAGCAACGAGGACCTGCTGCGTTTGTTCGAACCCTTTGCCCAGGCCGACGATAATGGCCAGCAAGCGCGCACCGGTGCCGGTCTGGGGCTGGTGATCTGCCGTAGCCTGTGCGAGATGATGGGCGGGACGCTTGAGCTGAGCAGCGAGCGGGGCCAGGGCACGCAGGTTCTTATGACCTTCAACCTGACCACGCTTGAACCTGTTGCGATCGTCGCCGAGCCTCCTGAAAAACCCGAACTGGCAAATGCCATACTGAATATTCTGGTGGTCGATGACCATCCAGCCAACTCCCTGCTGCTCTGCCAGCAACTGGAGTTTCTCGGACATCGCTGTGCAGTCGCAGAACAAGGCGCACAAGGTATTGAGTTCTGGCTGGCAGGACATTTCGACCTGGTCGTGACCGACTGCAACATGCCGATAATGAATGGCTATGATTTGAGCCGGGCAATTCGTGCTCAAGAGCAAACATCCGGACAACAGCGTTGCACCGTATGGGGTTTCACCGCCAATGCACAGCCAGAGGAGAAACAGCGTTGCCGTGAAGCAGGCATGGACGATTGCCTGTTCAAACCTATCAGCCTGACATCGCTGAACGAGCGTCTTGGCAGTGTTCACCCGAGAGATGACGCGGGCCGCGAAATCCTGAAAGTTTCGTCTGGCAAATCACAGCCCGCATTCAACATGGGCAGCGTCAGCGCCCTGACCGGTGAACGCCCGGAGATGATTCGGCGCTTGCTTGACCAACTCCTGCAAAGCAGCGAGCAAGATCGGCATCAGCTGACGGCGCTGCTGTCGAGCGACGATCGACATGAGTTATCCCAACTGGCACACAGAATCAAAGGCGCTGCGCGAATCATTCGTGCAACCCGGGTAATTGAGACATGCGAAGCGTTGGAGGATAGCTGCCAGCAAGCAACCACCGCAGAAGCTATCAACGAGCGTCAACAAGCGTTGGAAATTGCGATGCTCGATCTGGAGCAGGCGTTGCGAGAGGTATTGAACAGCGCAGCGTGAGGCAAGGAGGAAGGGGGTGAAACGGCGGGCGTGAAGCCCGCCGCTCGAAACATCAGGCTACCGGGTTGATAGGTGTTTCCGGGTGCCAGGCGTCCATCAGCGGGCTGACTTCAACTTTGGTCAGTTCGCTGCGGCCCTTGAGCCATGCTTCAACGATTGCGCGCTGCTCTTCGGTGACGGAACCACGTTTAGCGAGGCAAACCAGACCGAAGTCATCACCGCCAACATAGTCCAGACCATTGGCGTCCATGGCTTCAGTCAGAAAAGCGTCGAGGAATGCGTCGATCGCCTGGTCATCCAGATCTTCCTTGAAGTCCAGGTTCAGCTCGAAACCCAGCTCCTGGAACTCATCCACGCAGAGTTTTTTGCGCAGACGACGGGAACGATTAGTGGCCATTGGAACAATCCTCTTGAGTAATATCGGGGCGCACTTTATCAGTTTGGAAAGGCAAATGCCCATAAAACCGGCACAGCCTGATATGCCTGCCTTATCAATAGCTGGCTGATTACGCATTGCGATGACAAAAATACTTGATCCAGACGCCTGAGCGGGACACAAGTCGCCCAAGGTTGGGGCATAATGCCGCTCATTCAGACGTATTACATATTGTTAACGAAACTGTTTGAGCCACCGGTCTTTGAGTCACTGTTATTTTTTATTGAGGGAATCCATCCATGCCCTCTCGTGTCCCGTCTTGTTGTAGGGGTTATTGAATGATCAAATCATTGCGTCCGTTGTTTTTCGCCTCCCTTCTTCTGCCCCTGGCATTGCCCGCTCACGCCGCGCCAATCAATACTTCACTCCCCCCCAAAGTTCAGCAGGCACTCAAAGCCAGCAAACTGGGCAACGATGCGTTGTCGCTGGTGATGCTGCCGCTCAATGGTCAAGGCACCCCGACCGTGTTCAATGCCGACGTCTCCGTCAACCCGGCATCGACCATGAAACTGGTCACCACCTATGCAGCGCTGGAAATACTGGGCCCAACCCACCAGTGGAAAACCGAATTCTTCACCGACGGTACGCTTAACAACGGCGTACTGCGCGGCAACCTGTACCTCAAGGGTGGCGGCGATCCCAAGCTGAACATGGAGAAACTCTGGCTGCTGATGCGCGACCTGCGCGCAAATGGCGTCCAGCAAGTGACCGGTGATCTGGTGCTGGATCGCAGCCACTTCGTACAACCGCAGTTGCCGGTGTTCGATGATGACGGTAACGACAAGAACAAGCCATTCCTGGTCAAACCCGACTCGTTGATGGTCAACCTCAAGGCGCTGCGCTTCATCACGCGTAACGATGGCGGCAAGGTGATGGTTTCGGTGGAACCGCCGATTGCGACCATTCGTGTTGATAATCAGGTCAAGGCCATCGCATCAAAACAGTGTGGTGATGTTCGTTATAACCCGGTCACACAGCCAGATGGCACCGTCAATGTGGCCGTCACCGGCCAGCTCGGTGATGGCTGCAACTCGCAGACCTATCTGTCGCTGCTTGACCACCCCACTTACGCCGCAGGCGCCGTGCGCGCAATCTGGCAAGAGCTGGGCGGGACTATTCTGGGCAAGGACCGTGTAGACGTCGTACCTGGCAGCGCCAAGTTGCTGGCCAAAGCCTTTTCGCCGGACCTGGTTGAAGTCATTCGCGATATTAACAAGTTCAGCAACAACACCATGGCCCAACAGTTGTTCCTGAGCCTGGGTTCGGAGTACCGCAACGACGCGGATGGCGACGATGCCAAAGCCGCGCAGCGTGTTGTTCGTCAGTGGCTTGCGAAGAAAGGCATTACAGCGCCCCACCTGGTCATGGAGAACGGCTCCGGACTTTCCAGGGATGAGCGCGTCAGCGCACGTGAAATGGCCCTTATTCTGCAAGCGGCCTGGAAAAGCCCCTACGCTGCAGAGTTCATGAGTTCAATGCCACTGGCTGGGATGGACGGCACCATGCGCAAGCGTCTCAAGCGCACGCCACTGCTGGGTGAAGCGCACATCAAGACCGGCACTCTGAACAACGTCCGCGCTATTGCTGGCTTCAGCCGGGACAGCAACGGCAACACCTGGGCGGTAGTCGCCATCCTCAACGACCCACGTCCATGGGGTGCCTCGTCAGTGCTCGATGAGGTTTTGGTTGAGTTGTATCGCCAGCCGAAGCTGGGTGATAACACCGTGTCCATACGACAGCAGTGATGGATTTCAGTAAATGACTTTGTAGGAGCGAACGAGCACCGCGAGGCCGCGATGGCGGTGTATCAGGCAGATCGCTATCGCTGCCTCGCGGTGCTCGTGAGCTCCTACAGGGAAATGCATTTCAGCTCAGATATCGATGTGCTGGCATCTGTAAGCCCGCCACCGCCACTCACACACTCGCCGCCCCCAGCTTCTCAAGCTCTACTCGATCGCGACCAGCCTGTTTGGCGGCATAAACGCCGGAGTCGGCACGTAGCAACAGCGCATCAGCTCCCTCCCCTTGTCGCCAACTCGCGACGCCGAAGCTTGCGGTAACCAGACCCACGCCATCCACAGGCTGGCTGCGCAAGACATTCCAAAGCTGAATCGCCAACTCATAGGCCTGAGCGGCGGTGCTCCCCGGACAAAGCACCATAAACTCCTCGCCTCCCAGCCGACAAAACACATCGCTACGACGCAGGCGAGTGGATATCCGTTGGCAGATAGCCTGCAACACCGTATCGCCAACCGCATGGCCATATTCGTCGTTGACGCGTTTGAAGTGGTCAATGTCCAGCATGATCAGCGACAGCGCCCCGCCATGACGATTGACCCTCGCCAATTCAGCATTCAAGCGCTCCTGGAAATAACGTCGGTTGTAGGCACCGGTCAGCACGTCCGTCACGGACATGGCGCGCAACTCCTCCTCCACGCGCTTCATGTCAGTAATCTCGGAAAGAAAGCCATGCCAGACCACAGCCCCGCCAGGTTGAGCTTCGGGAGTAGCATGGCTATGTACCCAGCGCAGGCCATGCCCCGGAATGTTGAGTCGATACTCATCCTGCCAAGGGGTCAGGTTTTGCGCCGATACACGCATCGACTCTTTCACTCGCTGTGCATCCAGCGGATCAACACGGGCAAATACCGATTTGAAATCAAGAAGCATCTGCTCCTGGCTCATCCCATGTAACTCACACATGCCATCGTTGATGTAATTGAAGTGTGACTCGCCGCTGGCATCAATCTGAAACTGATAGATACCCCCCGGTACATGGGCGCTGATTTTTTTCAGAAGAAGGTCACGCGCAGCCAGCGCTTCATAGACGAGTTTGCGCTCCGTAATATCAATACAGACAGCCAGATATCCCACCCACTGCTCATGTTCATTGCGCACTGCGGTCACCAGCATATTCACCACCAGCGAACTGCCGTCATGACGAATGAACGTCCACTCGTGGGATTTGTGGGTAGCAGATTCATCGGCCTCGACAAAAATGGCCTGCGCAGCGGTAACTCGATAACCATAAACCTGACTCAAGTGCCGGGCGTGTTCCTCAAGTTCGGAAGGCAGTTGCAGGTCCTTGAGCTGGAACTGGCCCAACACCTCATCTTCCCGATAACCCAGCATCTTCTGGGCTCCAACGTTGAACGTATTGATGACTCCGTTCAGGTCGGTGGCAATGATTGCGACGTCAGTGGCCGCGTTGAGTACGCTACTCAGTTGTCCGTGGGCGCCGCGCAATTGCTGCTCACGCAGGCGTAGCTCAGCGGTGCGCTCGTCCACCAGACGCAAGGCGCGATGACGTTGGCTGACCAGGTTATACAGCAGCACGCTGAGCAGCAGACTTAACAAGCCGCCCATTAGCACCACACTGCCCGCCAGTGACTGATTACTTTGCATGAACATCGCGGTAGGCCGGATATCCAGCAGGTAGTCACGATTGGCCATGCGTAACAAAGTGCTGACCCGAATATCATCCGATACCGCAGGAAGGACTGATTGATAGAGCAATTGCGCTTCGGGCGGCGCGGTGAGATCCCGCATGGTCAGAGTCAGGTTGTCCTGAGACGGCAGTCTCTCGGTCATCAGTTTGCTGAGGCTAATGACTGCCATGACATAACCCGTGGCTTCGTCGACCTCACGGGCGGAGTCGCCCCGAGGAGACATCACCGGTGCCAACAGCAACACACCACTGGAGTTGATCGGCTCAAGGCCTACAAGCTCTATCCGTGGGGTTGCGACCATAGTGCCCAGTTTTCCAGCGAGTTCGATGGCATTGTGACGCACGCTTTCCGACCCGAGATCAAACCCTGTTGGCAAAGGCATGCTACTGCGCGAACGGGTAAACAACACCGGAAAATAATCGGGCCGACTGCCCGCAGTCTCAAGGGCCCCGCCTGGGCTGAACTCGCGTATTGAAAAGTCCGACACGCCCTCGGCGATAGCCTGCTGCTCAAACTGTTGGCGCTGGGCATTCCTCACTTTTGGCGCCCACGCATAAGCCTGAGTGCCAATCAACAAAGGATCAGCAAAACCGTTGAATTCAGCTCGGGTGACGGTATCGGAGAAAGTGAAGAAACGACGCAGGCTGTCCAGTCGATAAACCTGACCATCGAGCCGTTCCTGAATCCGACTGAAGCGCTCATTGGCCAACAGATCGAAACGCTGGCGCAACTGACGTTCATAGAGCCCGAAATTGGCGAATGCCAATAAAGCGGTGAGAACAGCGCCCATCAGAAAGGCGAATGTCGCTACGACCCACGCCGAGGCCTGCTCATTGATAAAGCCGAGAATCTTGGGACGAATCTGACTCGTAGGCATAAATCGACACTCGCGACGCCACAGCATAAAGACGCGTCACGCTGGCTGTAGCTCACTTATAGCGATTAGCCAGTATTTTGCCTAGTCCGTGTCAGCAGCATTTGCACATCGATCCGCCGCAAATGCGAACGGATCGATGCGCGCAGGCCCCATTATCTGGCTGTGATCTTCCACGCTCTATGGATTTTGCTGTTGCGGGCAAAGTCAGGGTCGATGGTTTGGGCGGTGATTTCTTCCACGGCATAACGCTGTGCAAGATTTTCATCGAGGACAAACTTGCGGAAGTTATTCGAGAAATACAGCACGCCGCCCGGCGCCAGACGCGCCATGGCCAGATCAAGCAACTGCACCTGATCGCGCTGCACGTCGAAAATCCCTTCCATGCGCTTGGAGTTGGAGAAAGTCGGCGGATCGATGAAGATCAGGTCGTACTCTTCACGACAGGCATCCAGCCACGCCATCACGTCGCCCTGCTCCAGACGGTTCTTGTCGGAGAAACCGTTCAGCGACAGGTTGCGCCGCGCCCAATCCAGGTAAGTTTTGGACAGGTCGACACTGGTGGTGCTGCGCGCGCCGCCTTTAGCAGCGTGAACGCTGGCCGTTGCGGTGTATGAGAACAGGTTGAGGAAGCGTTTGCCCTGAGCCTCGCGCTGAATACGCATGCGCATGGCGCGGTGATCCAGGAACAGGCCGGTGTCCAGATAATCCGTCAGGTTGACCAGCAGCTTGACGCCGCCTTCATTGACCTCGACAAACTGCCCTTGAGCACTTTGACGCTCATACTGCTTTGTACCGCTCTGGCGCTCGCGACGCTTGATAACAACTCGGCTCTTGTCGACATTGAGCGCCTGAGGGATAGCCGCCAACGCATCGAACAGACGGGCCGAGGCTTTTTCCGGATCAATGGACTTGGGCGCGGCGTACTCCTGAACGTGAACCCAATCCTGATACAGGTCGATCGCCAGCGAGTATTCAGGCATGTCAGCGTCATACACGCGGTAGCAATCGATGCCTTCGCGACGTACCCACTTACCCAGCAGCTTGAGGTTTTTCTGCAAACGGTTGGCAAACATCTGCCCGCCTTCGCTCAAGCGCGGCTGCTCGACCACCACTGGCGCCGGCTTGATCGGGTTGCCGTTTTTGTTGTACTTCTCGTATTTGCCTGGCGTCACCAGCGGGCTGGTGTCTTCCGGCTCGACGTGATCGCGCTCGACCTGACGCTGTTCAGCGGTGCGGCGTTCGCCGGTCACGAACTGGTCCGGCAGCACTTTGATCAGCAGCAGCTTGCACGGCAAGGCACCGTTCCAGAAAGCGTATTGCTTGTGGCTGCGAATGCCCATGCGCTTGCCCAGATCCGGAGCGCCAGTGAATACCGCAGCCTCCCAGTTCAGGCAGGCCTGACGTAGACGCTCACCGAGATTCTGGTAGAGATAAAGCAAGCTTGCTTCGTCACCCAGTCGCTCGCCATAGGGAGGGTTACAGATCACCAGACCTTTCTGATTCTGGTCAGGGCGCGGTTCAAATGTTGCCACTTCGCCCTGGTAAATCTTGATCCATTCGCTGAGACCTGCACGCTCCACGTTGTTGCGACCCGGTTGAATCAGGCGCGGATCCGCTTCGTAGCCGCGAATCCACAGCGGCGGCTTGGCCAGACCCGCTTCAGCGCGCTCAAGCGCTTCATCGTGCAGCTTGCGCCACAGGGCTGGCACGTGGCCGAGCCATGCGGAGAATCCCCAACGCTCGCGCTTGAGGTTTGGTGCGATGTCGGCAGCGATCATCGCCGCTTCAACGAGGAAGGTACCCACGCCGCACATCGGGTCCGCCAGCGCGCCGCCTTCAGCAGCAATACGCGGCCAGCCCGCACGAATCAGAATGGCGGCCGCCAGGTTTTCTTTCAGCGGCGCAGCGCCCTGCTGCAAACGATAGCCCCGCTGATGCAGGCTGTGGCCGGACAGGTCCAGAGACAGAATCGCTTCGCCACGGTCCAGACGCAGATGCACGCGCAGATCCGGGTTCAGCTTGTCCACGGACGGACGCGAACCGTCTGGCATGCGCAGTTTGTCGACGATGGCGTCCTTGACCTTCAAGGCGCCGAAATGAGTGTTGTCGATGCCCGAACCGTGACCACTGAACTCAACCGCCAGCGAGCCGTCCGGTTCAAGGTGATCGTGCCAGTCGACGTGCAACACGCCGTTGTAAAGGTCTTCGGCATCCTTCATCGGGAAGCGCTTGAGGACCAGCAAAACACGGTTGGCCAGACGCGACCAGAGGCAAAGCCGGTAGGCGGTCTCCATGTCGGCACTGCCACGAATGGCTGAGGTATGTTCGCGGGTTTCCTCGAGGCCAAGCGCTGTGGCTTCCTCGGCAAGCAGCCCTTCCAGGCCTTTAGGGCAAGTGAGGAAAAGTTCGTAACGGTCCGACATGAGTATTCCAGGGCCTGAGCCATAAGCGGCGGGCAACGCATTGCCCGACCAGATTTAACAGGCGTCTTTCTTGGAGAACGCCTGCGTGGCACACAATTTGTGCCAGACCACCTTGAACCGATCTGGTCATCAAGGCAGTCATCCCCAGACCATCATGGCCAAGGGACATTTAAAAACCACTATTCAGCACGACAACAGCCGTAATAAAAAGTCACATCGCGACCCTTCGTCGATTTAAGGCTGCTTGCAACCGGCCATCATCTGCGCTTGCGAAGCAGTCGCAACACTCCTCGCAGGCCTTGCCCACTCAGGGCTGGCGAAATAATCAACTTTGAAACACCTGACTGCTTATGTTCCAGTTATTACAAATATGACGTGCTTATGACAAAACGATCATTCACAGCACCCTAACCATTGGTTAGAAATCACCACAGGTTGTCACCGCAACGGTAACGACACCACGCCCGCGACGCCGGCAGCGGGCACCAACGGCAGAAGCATTCTGCCCGACCTCGACATGAGGTCTCAGGGACATAACAGTCAACAAACGAGGGCAACACCCTATGAGAAGACTTAAGCGTGATCCGTTGGAAAGAGCATTTTTACGCGGATATCAGTACGGCGTTCATGGTAAATCCCGTGAGCTTTGCCCTTTTACTCTACCGTCGGTGCGCCAAGCCTGGATCAATGGCTGGCGAGAAGGACGCGGCGACAACTGGGACGGTATGACCGGCACTGCGGGAATCCACAGACTCAACGAACTTCACGCGGTCGGATAATCAGGTAACTTCCGATCAGTCCATCAAATCTCTGAACCGATTCAAAACCAGAAGCGTCCCATCCGGGCGCTGGGCGCAAGCCCAAGGGGCTCCTTCAAGGAGCCCCTTTTTTAGCCTCGGCTTTTGCCCATCGCAGCAATCGCATCCACCGACTCACGAATCAATGCCGGGCCTTTATAGATAAAGCCGGAATAGATCTGCACCAGGCTCGCACCTGCAGCGATTTTCTCAGCCGCGTGCTTGCCTTCGGTGATGCCGCCCGCGGCAATGATCGGCATCCGCCCAGCCAGTTCACCAGCCAGAACCTTGACCGTATGGGTGCTCTTCTCGCGCACTGGAGCACCGGACAAACCGCCCGCCTCGTCACCATGCGGCAAGCCTTCGACGCCGACGCGGCTCAGGGTGGTGTTGGTAGCGATCACCGCATCCATACCCGACTCGATCAAGGCTGCGGCAACCAGCACGGTTTCTTCGTCGGTCATGTCGGGCGCAATCTTGATGGCCAGCGGCACACGCTTGCCATGCAACTGGGTCAGTGCTTCCTGACGAACACGCAACGCTTCAAGCAACTGCTTGAGCGAGTCGCCGAACTGCAGGCTGCGCAGGCCCGGGGTATTGGGCGAACTGACATTGACCGTTACATAGCTGGCATGGGCGTAAACCTTGTCCAGACAGATCAGATAGTCGTCCACCGCTCGCTCGACTGGCGTGTCGAAGTTCTTGCCGATGTTGATACCCAGAATGCCTTTGTAGCTGGCGGCCTGGACCCGAGCCACCAGGTTATCGACACCCAGATTATTGAAACCCATGCGGTTGATGATTGCTTCAGCCTGCGGCAAACGGAAAATCCGCGGCTTGGGGTTGCCCGGCTGAGGACGCGGCGTCACGGTACCAATTTCAACGAAACCGAAACCCAACTGGGCAAAGCCGTCGATGGCCGCGCCATTCTTGTCCAGACCGGCAGCCAGGCCGACCGGATTGGGAAATTCCAGGCCCATGACGTTCACCGGCAGACGCGCCGGTGCCTTGCTCAACAGGCCATTGATACCCAATCGGCCACCAGCGCCAATCAGATCCAGCGACAGGTCGTGGGAGGTTTCCGGGGAAAGTTTGAACAGTAACTGGCGGGCCAGGTTATACATGGGCGGGCGCGGCTCGTAAGAAGCTGAATTCAGGGCGGCGATTATAAACGTCTGAGCGATTGCGTGCGAGGCATGCCTGCGGGCTTTTGCAGTATAGGTATCAACACAACTTCTATATTGAGCGCCTATCCACTACCGCAAAAATGGATATGTACACGACATGAAACCTGTGTGCGTACCTATGCCACGACAAGGTGAGAACGGCACTGGCATATCGCTTGCTTGACTTAGACTAATAGCAGCGTGCCAACGAGGGCCCGATGCACCGACAATGGCGTCGTTCCGTCTTTGCTTTTTGCGAAGGATTGAACGACGCTTTTTTTATGAAAGATTCCTGCCAGCCTGGCGCGGACATGCCCGCCCCACACGCAGTTGTCATGGCAGAGGACAGATGACACTTATGAATGAGCCCACAAGAAACCCATTGGCTTGGGTAGCTGGCAGCGATGCACCAGAGATCAACTGCCTCGACATTGGCTTCATGCCGCTGTCCGACAGCGCCTCAATAGTAGTTGCCGCAACACAAGGCTTCGCCCAGCCCTACGGCCTGAGCCTGAACCTCAAACGTCAGCCGTCGTGGGCAAGTCTGCGCGACAAACTGGTCAGCGGCGAATTGCACGCGGCCCACAGTCTCTACGGATTGATCTATGCCGTACAGCTGGGCATTGGCGGTAGCGCGGCCACCGACATGGCCGTATTGATGGGGCTGAACCAGAACGGTCAGAGCATCAACTTGTCGCGTCCGCTGCAGGACGCGGGCGTGATCACTCCTGAGGCGCTGGACCACCAGGTGCACCAAAGCGGCACAAAGCTGACCTTCGCGCAAACCTTCCCCACCGGCAACCACGCTATGTGGCTTTATTACTGGCTGGCGAGCCAGGGTATTCATCCTCTGCAGGACGTGACCAGTGTAGTGGTGCCGCCGCCGCGCATGGTTGAGCATCTGCAAGCCGGTCGCATCGATGGTTTCTGCGTGGGTGAGCCTTGGGGTGCCAGCGCAGTAGATCAGCAACTGGGCTTTACCTTCGCCACCACTCAGGCGATCTGGCCCAACCACCCGGAAAAAGTACTGGGCTGCACCCGGGAGTTTGTCGAGCAGAATCCTAACACCGCACGGGCGCTGGTCATGGCCGTACTGGAAGCCAGTCGCTTCATCGAGTCCAGTGACGAGAACCGACGCAGCACCGCGCAATTGCTCAGCGGCGTGGATTATCTCGACGCGCCTGCCAGTTGCATCGAGCCGCGCTTGCTGGGTGATTACCGCGACGGGCTGGGTAACCAATGGCACGATCATCACGCTTTGCGCTTTCACGGCAATGGTGACGTCAACCTGCCGTACCTGTCCGACGGCATGTGGTTCATGACGCAGTTTCGCCGCTGGGGATTGCTGCGTGAAGATCCGGACTATCTCAATGTTGCCAAAGGCGTGCACCAACTGGCGCTTTATCGTCAGGCCGCCGAAGCGCTGGATATACCGGTTCCGACTGCAACGGTGCGCAGCAGCCAGTTGATCGATGGCAAGGTCTGGGACGGCTCTGACCCGGCCGGCTATGCCCGCAGCTTCAAGCTTCACGCCATGGCCAACGCGGCCGCCGCCCTGACTCAATGAGGAGCTGACGATTATGCTGCGTATCCTCTTGATCAATGACACGGCAAAAAAAGTCGGGCGCCTGAAAGCCGCGCTCAGCGAAGCGGGCTTTGAAGTGATTGATGAGTCCGGACTGATCATCGACTTGCCCGCACGGGTTGAAGCGCTTCGCCCCGATGTGATCCTGATCGACACTGAATCCCCGGGCCGCGATGTCATGGAACAGGTCGTGATGGTCAGTCGCGACCAACCACGCCCCATCGTGATGTTCACCGACGAGCATGATCCGGGGGTGATGCGTCAGGCAATCAAGTCGGGGGTCAGCGCGTACATCGTCGAGGGCATTCATGCCCAGCGTCTACAGCCAATTCTCGATGTGGCCATGGCACGTTTTGAGAGCGATCAGGCCTTGCGTGCCCAGCTTCAGGCACGGGATCAGCAATTGGCCGAACGCAAACGCATCGAACTGGCCAAGGGCTTGCTCATGAAAATGAAGGAGTGCAAGGAAGAAGAGGCCTACACCTTGATGCGCCGTCAGGCCATGAGCAAACAGCAGAAGCTGATTCAGGTGGCGGAGCAGATTATCGCGATGAGTGAGTTGCTGGGGTGAGGCTGCCCCCCTCCGGATTTGAAATACAACCATGTGGGAGCAGAGCTTGGTCTGGGCGGCATTCCGACGATGAAGCTGGACGCGGTTCACTTTAGATCGCGTCCAGCCTCATCGTCGGAATGCCGCCCAGACCCAGCTCTGCTCCCACAGGATTGCATTCCAAAATGAGGTGAAGGGGACGATTCTCCATCTGGCCCAGCTTTTGCTAGTTAATCAACACAGGTAACCAACGGCGGTTGCCCCACTCTACGACAAAGACGTCGCACACCTCTTTCGCCAACGCGAATCGGGTTGCGGCGTTTTTTGCGTTTTGGCCCCAGTGATCGGGGTCGGTGGTGCTGCCGAGGTTATGGACGCCCCACCTGCAGGTCTCTACAGCGTCAAGCCCTTACGGTTCGGGTCCGTGCCCGAAACAACAGATCTTCCTTTTTGCAGATGAGGTGTTCAATGAATACAAGCTTCTGGAAGGCCGGCCACAAACCGACCCTGTTCGCCGCCTTTCTGTATTTCGATCTGAGCTTCATGGTCTGGTACCTGCTCGGCCCGATGGCTGTGCAAATTGCGACAGACCTGCAGCTGACCACCCAACAACGCGGCCTGATGGTAGCAACGCCGATTCTGGCGGGCGCCCTGCTGCGCTTCGTGATGGGGATTGTGGCGGATCAACTGTCGCCGAAAACCGCCGGGATCATCGGCCAGGTCATCGTCATCGTCGCGCTGTTCAGCGCCTGGAATCTGGGTATTCACACCTATGAGCAGGCGCTCTTGCTGGGCGTGTTCCTCGGTGTCGCCGGTGCGTCGTTCGCGGTCGCGTTGCCGCTGGCGTCCCAGTGGTATCCGCCAGAGCATCAGGGCAAGGCGATGGGCATTGCCGGTGCAGGCAACTCCGGCACGGTGCTGGCCGCGTTGATTGCTCCGGTGCTGGCTGCTGCGTTTGGCTGGAGCAACGTTTTCGGCTTCGCGGTCATCCCGCTGGTCCTGACCCTGATCGCTTTTTCGCTGATGGCGCGTAATGCGCCAGAGCGCGCCAAACCCAAGTCCATGGGCGACTACCTCAAGGCGCTGGGTGATCGTGACAGCTGGTGGTTCATGTTTTTCTATAGCGTTACCTTCGGCGGCTTCATCGGCCTGGCCAGCGCCCTGCCCGGTTACTTCAATGACCAATACGGCCTGAGTCCGGTGACTGCCGGCTACTACACCGCAGCCTGCGTGTTCGGCGGTAGCCTGATGCGCCCGCTGGGCGGCGCTCTGGCTGACCGTTTCGGCGGTATTCGAACCCTGGCGGGCATGTACGCGGTGGCGGCTATCTGCATCGCGGCCGTTGGCTTCAACCTGCCCAGCTCTTGGGCGGCACTGGCCTTGTTTGTTGCGGCCATGCTCGGTCTGGGTGCAGGCAATGGCGCAGTGTTCCAACTGGTGCCACAACGTTTCCGCAAGGAAATTGGCGTCATGACCGGCCTGATCGGCATGGCCGGCGGCATTGGTGGCTTCCTGCTTGCCGCAGGTCTGGGCTCGATCAAGCAACACACCGGTGACTATCAGATGGGCCTGTGGTTGTTTGCATTTCTCGGCGTATTGGCGTGGTTCGGCCTGCTCAACGTCAAGCGCCGCTGGAGAACCACCTGGGGTTCGGCAGCTGTAACCGCTGCTCGCGTCTGAGGCAATCCATGAGCTTGCAGTTGAGCCTTGCTCAATTCAGCGCCAGCGGCCCGCGGGCGGAGAATCAGGACGCCATGCGCCTGGTGACTCCGGCCCCGGGGCTTGCCGCCAGCAAGGGCTATTTGTTTGCCTTGGCGGACGGTGTCAGCCAATGCGTCGATGGCGCCCTCGCGGCGCAATCAACCTTGCAGGCGCTGGCGCTGGATTACTACTCGACGCCTGAAACCTGGGGCGTCGCCCAATCCCTCGACCGCCTGCTGCTCGCGCAAAATCGCTGGCTGCAGGCCAACGGCTTGCTGACCACGCTCAGCGCATTGGTGCTACGCGGCAGGCGTTTTACCCTGGCTCACGTTGGCGACTGTCGCGCCTATCGCTGGCACGCCGGGGAGCTGCAACGCATCAGTGAGGACCACGTCTGGGAACAGCCCGATATGCAACACGTGCTGAAACGCGCGCTGGGGCTGGATCAATACGTGGTCATGGATTATCTGGACGGCGAACTGCGTGAAGGCGAACGCCTGCTGTTGCTCA
This sequence comes from Pseudomonas caspiana, assembly GCF_040224095.2. Classification (NCBI taxonomy): domain Bacteria; kingdom Pseudomonadati; phylum Pseudomonadota; class Gammaproteobacteria; order Pseudomonadales; family Pseudomonadaceae; genus Pseudomonas; species Pseudomonas caspiana. The sequence continues at coordinate 3,673,539 of NZ_CP167995.1, forward strand.
GCGATGGTGTCTGGGCAACACTGGGTGACGCCAGCATTCGCTCGATTCTCGCCGAACAGGAGGATCTGGATCGTGCTGTGCAAACGCTGGTCAGCGCTGCTCATCTGGCTGGCAGTCAGGACAACGCCAGCGCCGTGTTGATTCGCGTCGATGCGCTGGGCCAGGATGACCTGGGCGACGCACTTATCCAGCTTCAGCAATGGCCGCTACCACCATTATTAAAGCCCGGACAACATTTCGAAGGCTGGCAGATTAACAGTCTGCTGGCTGAGTCTCGCCAGTCATTGCTGTATCGGGTCAGCGATCCGCATAATCAGCGCTGGCTGTTGAAAACGCTTCCTGGCAATCGCCATGGCGAGCCCGGCGCGGGCCAGGGATTACTGCTGGAAGAATGGTTTTTGCGCCGCGTCGCGGGGCGCTTCTTCCCTGAAACTCACTCCGCGCCGGATCGCCAACACCTGTATTACGTGATGCGTGAGCATCCGGGCCTTAGTCTGGCCCAATCATTCACCGAGCACGGCCCGGTATCCGTAGCGCAATGGCTAGGCCATGCCACGCAACTGCTGCGTGCCGTGGGCTTACTGCATCGGCGCAACATCATCCACCGCGATATCAAACCGGAAAACCTGCTGCTCGAAGACAACGGCGAGTTACGCCTGCTGGATTTCGGCCTTGCCTACTGCCCAGGCCTCTCCACGCTGACGCCGGGCGATTTACCAGGCACGCCAAGCTTCATCGCACCCGAGGCGTTCCATGGCGACGAGCCCACTCCCCGCCAGGATCTTTACGCGGTGGGCGTCACCCTCTATTACCTGCTGACCGGGCATTACCCGTATGGCGAGATCGAAGCATTCCAGCACCGCCGTTTCGGTACGCCTACGCCAGCCAGCCGCTATCGCCCGGATCTGCCCGACTGGCTCGATCACAATCTGAGCAAGGCACTGCAAGCTGATCCACAACTGCGCTATGAGACTGCCGAGCAGTGGTTGCTGGAGCTGGAGCAGGCCGAACACCGTCCGTTGGTCAAACGCGCACAGCCCCTACTGGAGCGCGAACCGCTGAAGGTCTGGCGAACGGTCGCGCTGGTTTCGTTGCTGGTTAATCTGGTCGTGATTGTCTGGTTGATGCGTCATTGAGCAGATTCGCCCTGCAACGGTGCGACTCGCACCAAAGCGGCACTCATTAGCTGAATGCAATCTTGTGGGAGCATGGCTTGCCAGCGATAAGGTCGCCGCGATCTAGAGCAAACCGAGTCCAGCCTTATCGCTGGCAAGCCATGCTCCCAAAGATTCACCACCCCATCACCCTCTACCTGGCACAACCCCTGCATGTCTCTCCTCAAGCTACTCACATCGCTACAGCTTTCAAAGACGAAGGCTGAGCTTCCCGAGAGAACGGGACCGGACAAAGGCGTCCTCGCTAGTTATCTAGCGGGACGCCTTTTTTGTTTGTGCAGAATTTGTCGAGCACCCTCTCGCGGGCTTCTCGGAGGCAAGATGAGAAAACTCAAACTGGTGATGATTGGCAATGGCATGGCCGGGGTTCGCACGCTCGAAGAGCTACTCAAGCTCAGCGACGATCTCTACGACATCACCGTGTTCGGTGCCGAGCCGCATCCCAATTACAACCGCATCATGCTGTCGCCGGTGCTGGCCGGGGAGCAGAAATTCGAAGACATCGTGCTCAACGATCTGGAATGGTATTTAAGCAACAACATTCAACTGCTGCTCAATCGCAGAGTCGTGAAAATCGACCGGGCGAAGCGCCAGGTGATTGCCGATGACGGCACCGTTGCACATTACGATCGCCTGCTGATTGCCACCGGCTCGACGCCATTCATGCCACCCATGCCTGGCAGCGCCCTCAGCGGTGTGATCGGCTATCGCGATATCGCTGACACACGAATCATGATCCACACCGCCAAAGTCCGGAAGCATGCCGTGGTGATCGGTGGCGGTCTGCTCGGTCTGGAAGCAGCGAACGGCCTGAAGATGCGCGGCATGGACGTGACCGTCGTCCACATCGGCAAGTGGTTGCTGGAACGTCAACTGGATAAAACCGCCGGACAACTGCTGCAAACCGCTCTGGAAGCTCGCGGCTTGCACTTTCGCCTGAACGAGCAAACCGAAGCATTACTGAACGACGGCAAAGGCGCGGTCAAAGCCGTGCAATTCAAGAACGGTGACGTGATCCCTGCCGATCTTGTGGTCATGGCAGCGGGCATTCGCCCGGCGACCGAATTGGCAGAACTGGCCGGCCTGCCGTGCAATCGCGGGATTCTGGTCAACGACACCCTGCAAACCTACGACCCGCGCATTTATGCCATCGGCGAATGCGCCAGCCACCGCGGTACAGCCTACGGTCTGGTAGCACCGCTGTTCGAGCAAGCCAAAGTCTGCGCCAACCATCTCGCACAATTGGGCTTCGCCCGCTACAAAGGTTCTGTCACCTCGACAAAATTGAAAGTGACCGGCATCGACCTGTTTTCTGCCGGAGACTTCATGGGTGGCGAAGGCACTGAAACCATTACGCTGCAGGACCCCATCAGCGGGCGTTATAAAAAACTGGTGATTAAAAACGACATGCTGGTGGGCGCCTGCCTGTACGGCGATACCTCTGACGGCGGCTGGTACATGCGCCTGATCCGCAGCGGGCAATCGATCAGTACTCTGCGTGACCAGCTGATGTTCGGAGAAACCACTACACCTCAAACGGACATTCCGCTATGCGCCTGACCAGCATTGCGGTGCCTGCGACGCAAACCATCGCATCCACTTGCTGCTATTGCGGGGTCGGGTGCGGCGTACTCATCGAACATGACGGGCGCAACATCATCGGGGTCAGTGGTGATCCCGCGCACCCGGCCAACTTCGGCAAGCTCTGCAGCAAAGGATCGACCCTGCACCTGACGGGCGACATCAGCGCACGGGCGCTGTATCCGGAACTACGCTTGGGAAAAAGCCTGGCACGAGGCGTCACGGACTGGGAAACCGCACTGGATCACGCCGCTAATGTGTTCGCCCAGACCATTCGCGAACATGGGCCTGACAGCGTTGCGTTCTATATCTCGGGGCAACTGCTGACCGAGGATTACTACGCATTCAACAAGCTCGCCCGGGCGCTGGTCGGCACCAACAATATCGACAGCAACTCTCGCCTGTGCATGTCTTCTGCGGTGGTTGGCTACAAGCGCAGCCTGGGTGCAGATGCTCCGCCCTGCAGCTATGAAGACATCGAGCTCAGTGATTGCGTGATGATCGTGGGCAGCAATATGGCTTACGCTCATCCGATTCTGTTTCGTCGCCTGGAAGAAGCAAAAAGCCAACGCCCGGACATGAAAGTCATCGTCATTGATCCACGCCGTACCGATACGTGCGATCTGGCGGACATGCATCTGGCGATCAACCCCGGCACTGACGTGGCGCTGTTCCACGGCATTCTGCACCTGCTGCTCTGGGAAGGCCTGGTCGATCAGGATTTCATCGACCAGCACACCGAAGGCTATGCCGAACTGAAAAGCCTGGTGCATCACTACACGCCGCAAATGGTCGCGCAGACCTGCGGCATCTCGCTTCAGCAACTGCACGAATGCGCCCAGTGGGTCGGTCAGGCACCGAGCTTTCTATCGCTGTGGTGCATGGGCTTGAATCAGTCCACCGCGGGGAGCGCCAAAAACAGTGCGTTGATCAACCTTCATCTGGCCACCGGACAAATCGGCCGCCCTGGCGCGGGTCCTTTCTCCCTGACCGGCCAGCCCAATGCCATGGGCGGCCGCGAAACCGGCAGCCTGTCCAATCTGCTCCCCGGCCACCGTGAAGCTGGCAATCCCGAACATCGCGATGAAGTGGCGCAGTACTGGGGGATCGACAAGCTACCGGAAACACCGGGCTTATCCGCCATCGAACTGTTCGAGCAGATGCAGAGCGGCAAAATCAAAGCTGTGTGGATCGCCTGCACCAACCCGGCTCAATCACTGCCTGATCAGACCCGGGTTCGCGAAGCCCTGAACGCATGCCCGTTCGTGGTTCTGCAAGAAGCCTTTCGCACCACCGAAACCGCACGCTTTGCCGACCTGCTGCTGCCCGCCGCCAGTTGGGGAGAAAAAGAAGGCTCGGTCACCAACTCCGAAAGACGTATATCCCATGTGCGCAAAGCGATTGCTGCTCCTGGCGACGCGCGCCCGGACTGGGCAATTACAGTTGATTTCGCCCAACGCCTCCAGACCCGGCTAAAGCCTGAAGCAAAGGCGCTTTTTGATTTCCAGACGCCTCAGGCGCTGTTTGATGAGTACAAGCTTCTGACTCAAGGCCGCGATCTGGACTTGTCTGGTATCAGCTACGGCATCATCGACCAGCATGGCCCGCAACAATGGCCATTCCCCGCAGGCGCCACCGGCGGCACGGCACGCCTGTATCTGGATGGCCAGTTTCCAACGCCATCAGGCAAGGCCAGATTCATCAGCGAGCCGTACAGCGCTGCCAAAGAGCTGCGCGACAGTCGCTTCCCGCTCACCCTGAACACCGGCCGCCTGCGTGATCAATGGCATGGCATGAGCCGCACCGGCACCGCTGCGCGCCTGTTCGGTCATGTCAGTGAAGCGGTGTTGAGCCTGCACCCGGAAGATTTGCATCGCTATCGACTGCAATCGGGTGATCTGGTCACCCTGAAAAGCCGACGCGGCAGCGTGATCGTGCCGGTAGACAGCGATGACGGCTTGCGGGCTGGCCACGGGTTCATGCCGATGCACTGGGGTGATCGTTTTCTCAAAGGCGGCGTGAATATCCTTACACAGCCAGCGTTCGACCCGATCTCCAGGCAACCCGAGCTGAAGCACTCTGGCGTGCGCGTCGACAAGGTCGACCTGCCATGGCGGCTATTTGTGTTGATAGAGGGTGACGTGCAACGCCGACTGGATGCCTTGCGCTCACTGTGCGATGAATTCCCCTACACCAGCTTGAGTCTTGCCGGACGCGAGCGCCCTGCCCTGACTTTGCGAGCGGCCAGCAGCGAAGCGCCCGCTCAAGAACTGCTTGATCGAATTGATCAGTTGCTGGAACTGGATCACGGCCCGGTGCTGGCTTATGACGATCCTCGTCGGGGCATCAGCAAACGCATTCGTCTGGAACAAGGTCGGATCACTGCTATCCGCCTCGGCGGGGAAACTCTCGCCAAGAACTGGCTACAGAGCCTATGGCTGGATGGTCAGCAAATCGATGACAACCTACGCAACTGGCTGCTGGCTCCGATCAGCAGTGCTCCTGGTTCGGGCGCAAGCAAGGCAACCGGCAGCAAAACGTTATGCAATTGCATGAACGTCAGTGAAAACACTGTATGCGACGCCATCGGCAAAGGTCTGGATCTGGGTCAACTGAAGGCACAACTGGGCTGCGGCACCATGTGCGGCTCGTGCGTGCCGGAAATCAAACGACTGCTGACAGTCGTCGCGATCAACTAATGAGGTGTACAGCATGAGTGCAAAAGTCTGGCTGGTCGGCGCAGGTCCCGGAGATCCCGAGCTACTGACCCTCAAAGCCGTGCGTGCCCTGCGCGAAGCAGACGTGGTCCTGATCGATGATCTGGTCAACAGCGCCGTGCTGGAGCATTGCCCGACCGCTCGCGTCATTCCAGTAGGCAAACGGGGTGGCTGCCGCTCGACACCGCAAGCTTTCATCCATCGCCTGATGCTGCGCTACGTGCGCCAGGGCAAATGCGTGGTTCGCCTCAAGGGTGGAGACCCATGCATATTTGGCCGCGGCGGCGAAGAAGCCGATTGGCTGCGAGTTCATGGGGTTGATGTGGAACTGGTCAACGGCATCACCGCCGGCCTGGCTGGCGCGACGCAGTGCGGTATATCGCTAACATTGCGCGGCATTAGTCGCGGCGTGACGTTGGTCACCGCCCATACACAGGACGACAGCACGTTGAACTGGCAAGCGCTGGCGCAAGGGGGAACAACGTTGGTGGTCTACATGGGTGTGGCAAAACTGGCGGAAATACGTAACAGCCTGATCAGCGGCGGCATGGCGCTGACTATGCCAGTGGCAATGATCGAAAACGCTTCGCTGCCTCAGCAACGCGAATGCCGTAGCTCACTCGCCGACATGCAACGGGATGCAGCACTGTTCGAACTGAAGAGTCCGGCCATCCTGGTGATTGGCGAAGTGGCAGCAGTCACAGAGATAGATTTGCTGCAACTGGCAGAAAGTAAAACGGCCTGAGCTTTTCCTCAAATCGCAGGCAAAGAAAAGCCCGGCCTAGGCCGGGCTTTTCTATTGAAGCGAGTAAAGCAGGCTAATTACTTAGCTTGTGCTTCAACTTCAGCTTCTACGCGACGGTTAACAGCGCGGCCAGCGTCAGTTGCGTTATCAGCAACTGGACGGGATTCGCCATAACCAACCGAGTTTACGCGGTTAGCGCCAACACCGTACTGGTTAACCAGAACCTGTTTAACGGCGTTTGCACGACGCTCGGACAGTTTTTGGTTGTAAGCGTCAGGACCGACGGAGTCAGTGTGACCTTCAACAGTGGTGGTGGTTTGTGGGTATTGTTGCATGAAGTCAGCGAGGTTCTTGATGTCGCCGTAGCTGTTAGGCTTGACTACGGATTTGTCGAAATCGAACTTCACGTCCAGCTCAACACGAACCACTTCGGCAACTGCTGGGCAGCCATCAGCGTCAACGGTAACGTTGGCTGGGGTGTCCGGGCACTTGTCGACGTTGTCGCACACGCCGTCGTTGTCGCTGTCGGAGCACACTTCAGCTACTGGAGCTGGTGCTGCTTCAACTTTCTTGGAGCCGCCACCGAAGTTTACGCCGATACCGACGCTAGGAGCCCACTCGGTGTCACCTTGGTCGATGTTGTACTGAGCTTCAACGCCTGCACGGGCATAGAAGTTGTCAGTGAAGTAAAGCTTGGCACCGCCACCAATGTTGGCGAAAGTGGAGCCGTTACGGCCGCCACGAGCGTCTTGACCGATGCTTTGATCAGAGAAACCAGCCGAAACGTATGGACGCAGCATGTCGCCCGGGTTGTTGAAGTGGTACAGAGCGTCAAGGGCAGTGTTGGAGCCTTTGATGTTCTTGCCGCTGTCGCTGCGAACGTTGTGAACTTCGTCGTAACCCAGACGTACTTCTACGTCGTCGGTCAGGAAGTAACCAATCGAGCCGCCGAACAGGTTGCCGTCGTTTTTAAAGTTACGGGCGCTGTCGTAGTACTCTTTCTTGGCGAAGCCTTCGATTTCGACTGCGCCTTGGCCTTGTGCCAGAGCGCCGAAAGATGCCGCGGCAACAATAGTACCAATGGCCAAGCCCAAGGTGTTTTTCAGTTTCATCCGTTAAATCCCCATCTGGTGATTGTAAAGCAGTCCCACATCGCTGGGGACAACTCATCGGCAAGTCTATCAGAACTTGCCTGCTCGTTAGAGATATTTGCACCGACTTAAGTTTCGGTAATGCCTGCAAATTTCTCACGTAATTTATCTAAAGCCCGCTTGTAGCGCATTTTCGTTGCGCTCAAGCCCATGTGCATAATGTCTGCAATCTCCTGGAATTCAAGTTCTGCGACAAAACGCAGCACCAGAATCTCCCGATCGATCGGGTTCACATACACAAGCCAGCGATCAAGTCCGCCCCGTTCTTCAGGTTTAGGCGCCTTTTCTTCCGACGCTTCCTCAAGTGGATCCAGACTCAAAGCGTCCATCAAGCGACGCTTACGCCGTTCCTTCCTGTACTGAGTGATGCATTCGTTGTAAGTGATGCTGTACAGCCATGTTTTGAATTTCGATTTACCCTCAAAATTCTTCAAGCCATACAACACCTTAAGCATCACTTCCTGACAGACATCATCAGCATCGCGATCGTTCCCTAAATAACGTGCACAGACGTTAAAAAGTGTACGTTGATAGCGACGCATCAATTCTTCATACGCCCGCGTCACATGGAAAAGTTCGACGTGGGCGCGCGCAACCAGCTCCTCGTCAGAGAGCTCTCGGGGGTCGTAACGCATCGATAGCGGTTGAGTGTTATTCAAAACAAATCGTGCCGACAGTCAGGTCAATGGCCGCCACTGCCCTTGAAACGGCAATTTGTGGCGGCATAGAGTAGCAGGTTAGCCGCTTAACGGCTGCTCACTCGCTGTTCCAGAAGTACGCGGTTGGACAATGAAACCAACTCCCCGTCATCGGTCAGCAGCGTGGTTTTCACCGTACCAATCTCTTCGATCTGCCCTTCGACATCGCCAACACGCACCTCTTGCCCTACCTGATACAACTCCCGCACATAAATCCCTGCCAGTATTTGGCCAGCAAGTTCACGACTTCCCAGCCCCATGGCCAACGCAATTGCCAGACCAACGGTAATCAAACCGATCACAATCACGTGGTTAAGCAGGTCAGTTTTGACCTCCAACTGACTGATCGCCACCGAAATACTGATAATAATGACCAGACCCTGGGCAATTCGCCCCAGGCCTGCCGAGTAGTCCAGCCCGACACCCTCAGCCGCACCGCGAACCAGCCCGTTGACCAGTTGCGCCAGCAACACGCCGACCAGCAGCACCAGTGCAGCACCAAAGACTTTGGGTAAATACAGCGCCAGCATGTCCAGCGTAGCTGAAACCCGCTCCAGACCCAGCGACTCGGCAGCAGATACTAGGAAGATCAGCAGCACGAACCAGTAAACAATCTTGCCGATGAGGGTCGAGATCGGAACCTGAACACCCGCCCGGCTGATCAGCTTGGTCAGGCCGGTGCCCGCCATCAAACGATCCAGACCGAGCTTGGCAAGCAGCTTCGACAGCAGGGTGTCGAGTAGTTTGGCGACCACAAAGCCCAGCAGCACAACCACCAGAGCACCGAACAGATTCGGGATGAAATTTGCAACTTTGGTCCACAATGCAGTCATTGCGGCAACCAGACTCTGAGTCCAGAGATCCAATTCCATGTTCAATCAGCCTTATCGACAGGACGAGCGGTAGAATTCTTCTTACGTGAAACCGGTGCAACGTGGGCTGAGCCATTGTTCAAGGCGATCATCATCGCTTCGGACCAGCGGCCTAGCAGACTGAATAACACGCCCGCGCCGACCTGGCGATTGGCGGTCTTCAATACGCGACCAAGGCAGGCATCGTCATCCCGGCTGGAGGAGGACGACTTGAGCATGTCGCGCAATGATTCTTCAAACGGATCGTGCATAGGCACCTCTCGTAACGTCCTGTGGAGACGCGAACCAATCCGGGCGAGTCACAAATGCCCCCTCGAACGAACGTTAAAAAGTGTAACAGTCAGACCCAGCGCAAGCGCCTGAACAACCACCACTGCCCTAACGCCAGCGCGACAATCAGCGCGCAAGCCACCAGGAAGCCATAAGGGCTATCGGAGCCGGGGATACCCCCGACGTTTATCCCCAGCAAGCCGGTCAGAAAGCTCATGGGCAGGAAGATTCCGGTGATGATGCCAAAGCGGTACATGGTGTGGTTCATGCGCTCGCGCAGTCGCCTGTCTTCGGACTCAAGCACCAACCCCACTCGCTCGCGGGTCAACTCCAGTTCTTCAAGGTATCGCGTAAGGCTGTTATTCAGCTCGTTCCAGTAGTCAGCATCATCGTCGACGAACCACGGTAGCTTGCTGCGACTGAGTTGCCCGTAAATTTCCCGCTGCGGCGAGAGAAAACGTCTGAGCCCTGCGGCTCGGCGTCGAATATGAAGCATGTCGCCGTGCTCAGGCGTGTACCGTTCATCGGCATCTATCTTTTCCTCTTCTTCATCGACCGATTCGGTGAGGTCACCCACCAGCGCCTGGACCTTGTCAGTCAGGTACTGGGCGAGATAGAGGATAAGTTCGGACGCGGTTTTGGGGCCATTACCCTCGTTCAATTGCTCAATCAACTCATCCGTGGCTCGCAGCGGACGCAAGCGCAGGGAGATGACCTGCTGGGCTGCGGCGAAGATTCGCACCGAGACCATATCCTCCGGCTCGGCCCCAGGATTGAGATTGACGCCGCGCAAAAACAGCAGCAGCTTTTCATCAGGCAGTGGCAACAGACGCGGTCGGGTGTTTTCCTCCAATAGCAGGTCACAGGCGAATTCACTCAAGCCGCTGGCTGTGCGCAACCACGTGTGAGTCTGCGGATGACCGCGATCCCAATGCAGCCAGACACTCTCGTGCGGCTGCAGCTGCAGGCAATCCAGTTCGGTTCGAGCGATGAAGCGTGCCCCGCCTTTACCGTCCAAAACGAGAGCATGAACCAGCCCCCACTGCGCGTTTGTCTCATCGAACATTAATACTTCGCTTATTCGGGCATCGTAAGAGCCGAGGGTGAAACGATCACGCCATTGTTATCGGCATACACGTATTCACCCGGGCGGAAGGTAACACCGGCAAAGGTCACCACCACGTTCAAGTCACCAATACCACGCTTATTGGTCTTCAGCGGATGGCTGGCCAGCGCCTGGACACCCAGATCCGTCTGCGCCAACACATCCACATCACGAATACAGCCGTAGATCACCATGCCTTGCCAACCATTGCGTGCGGCTTTCTCGGCAATCATGTCACCCAGTAACGCGCAACGCAGCGATCCGCCGCCATCGACCACCAGCACCTTGCCCTTCCCGTCCAACTCGGCCTGCTCTTTGACCAGCGAGTTGTCCTCAAAGCATTTGACGGTCACGATTTCGCCGCCAAATGAATCACGGCCACCGAAATTGCTGAACATCGGTTCAAGAACCTGAACCAGATCCGGATAAGCATCGCACAGGTCGGGAGTGAGGTAATGCATGGTGGTACTCCTGTTAGTGAAAGGTCTGTCTCTGCTTATGAACCGTAGCTCATAAGATCGAAACCCAACCAGAATCATGACCCTAACATTTCTTGTCGCAGCTTAATCGCAAGCTGCGGCCAGTGTAATACCTTGAAATCAGTCGCCGACGGCCATCGGCATTTGCGACAGCTCCTGTACAGGCACGCAGCCTTCGTTCAACCACTGCGTAACCAGCGGCCACACTTCTCGCTGGGCGCTTTTGCTGACCAGCATCTTTACGTGATCAAAATTTTCCGAGAAACCCTGTTCACGCCCCAGACAGAGGAATTTGCGCTGTGGCGAACCCATCTGATCAAAGAGCTTGCGACAGGCCCAGACCGGGTCCTGATAATCCCCCATTGCTGCCACAGCCAGCACAGGGACGTCGACTCCCGAAAGGCCAGCCCACCAGTCGGTGTCGCGATCACCGAAACGACCAAACAGACCATGCCAGCGCATACTTTCCAGTACCAGCCCGATCGGTTCATCCTCCGGGCCACGCTTGAAACGCGGGCCGGAAATGTGATCGAACGGCTTCAGCAACAGGCGCCCTGCCCACTGAACCGGAGGAATCTTCAGCGGCCAGTAATCACGACTGACCTGGCTGCCAAACAGAGCGACTGAGGCTGCACCGGGAGAACCCAGATACTGCCCGCCCAGCGCGGCTGCCAGAGTCGTGCCGCCTAGCGAGTGGCCGATCCAGTGCGGAACCTGCCCACTCTGCTCACGAACGAATGCCGCGATGGCTGGGACGTCGTAACGCGCGTAATCGGCGACCCGGTTGTAACGGTAGGCTTCGTTACGCGCCGACAGCCCGTGCCCGCGCATTTCCGGGATCCACACGTCAAACCCGGCTCGCGCGAGGTACGCACCCAAACCGACCCCTTTGGGGGAATACCAGAAACGTCGGTTGGAAAAACTGCCATGCAGCAGGATGACCGGCACGCCACGCACGTCAGGCTGCGACACCAGACCCAGTCGGGTTACAGCAATTTCGACACTGTAATCAGGACTATTGGCAGGCTTGAGGCGGTAAACGTCTTCAATCAGATCACCACAACGCTCGGCGCTGATCAAAGCCACAGGAAAAAGAGTGCTGCTGCTTTGCATATTGCTCAAACAATCAAAGGTCGGCGTGGAAACCGTCCATGGTAAACGTAAAAAAGCCCCGGCTCATGAAGATGAACCGGGGCTTCACTCAATCACATCAGACCGGGGCCTGAGCCTCAGCCAGGAAGAACCAGGTTTCCAGCACGGAATCCGGGTTCAACGAAACGCTTTCAATGCCCTGATCCATCAACCAGCGTGCAAGGTCCGGGTGGTCCGATGGACCCTGACCGCAGATGCCGATGTACTTGCCAGCCTTGTTACAGGCTTGAATGGCGTTGGACAGCAGCTTCTTCACTGCCGGGTTACGCTCGTCAAACAGATGAGCGATGACGCCGGAGTCACGGTCCAGACCCAAAGTCAGCTGGGTCAAATCGTTGGACCCGATAGAGAAGCCGTCGAAGTACTCGAGGAACTCCTCGGCCAGAATCGCGTTGGAAGGCAGCTCGCACATCATGATCACACGCAGGCCATTTTCGCCGCGCTTCAGACCGTTCTCCGCCAACAGGTCAATCACCTGGCTGGCCTCACCCAGCGTGCGCACGAACGGCACCATGATTTCGACGTTAGTCAGGCCCATTTCCTCACGCACACGCTTGAGGGCACGGCACTCCAACTCGAAACAGTCGCGGAAATTTTCGCTGATGTAGCGAGAAGCACCACGGAAGCCCAGCATCGGGTTTTCTTCTTCCGGCTCGTACATCTTGCCGCCGATCAGGTTGGCGTACTCATTGGACTTGAAGTCCGAGAGACGCACGATGACCTTTTTCGGGGTGAATGCAGCGGCCAGAGTGCTGATCCCTTCGACCAGTTTCTCGACATAAAAGCCCACAGGATCGTCGTAGCCGGCAATGCGCTTGTCGACACTGTCTTTAATGTCTTGAGGCAGACTGTCGTAGTTGAGCAGCGCCTTGGGGTGCACGCCGATCATGCGGTTGATGATGAACTCGAGACGCGCCAGACCCACACCCGCGTTGGGCAATTGGGCAAAGTCGAATGCTCGATCCGGGTTGCCGACGTTCATCATGATTTTGAACGGCAGCTCAGGCATGGCATCGACCGAGTTGGTCTTGATGTCGAAGCCCAGCTCGCCTTCGAAGATGTAACCGGTATCGCCCTCTGCGCAGGAAACCGTCACGCCCTGACCGTCCTGCAGTAACTGGGTTGCGTTACCGCAGCCCACAACCGCCGGAATGCCCAGCTCACGGGCAATGATCGCCGCATGACAGGTACGGCCGCCGCGGTTGGTGACGATGGCGCTGGCACGCTTCATGACCGGTTCCCAGTCCGGGTCGGTCATGTCGGAAACCAGCACGTCGCCGGGCTGGACCTTGTCCATTTCGGAAACGTCTCTGATGATTCGCACCTTGCCTGCGCCGATGCGCTGACCAATGGCACGACCTTCAACCAGCACATTGCCGGTTTCCTTGAGCAGATAACGCTCCATGACGTTGGCCTGGGCGCGACTTTTCACGGTTTCCGGACGCGCCTGGACGATGTACAGCTTGCCGTCATCACCGTCTTTGGCCCACTCGATATCCATCGGCGCCTTGTAGTGCTTCTCGATGATCATTGCCTGCTTGGCCAGCTCTGCGACTTCCTCGTCAGTCAAGCAGAAACGCGCGCGATCAGCAGGCTCGACGTCCACGGTTTTCACCGAACGACCAGCCTTGGCTTCTTCGCCGTAGATCATCTTGATGGCCTTGCTGCCCAGATTGCGGCGCAGAATGGCCGGGCGACCTGCTGCGAGGGTGCCCTTGTGTACATAGAACTCGTCAGGGTTGACCGCGCCCTGCACTACCGTTTCACCCAGGCCATAAGCGCCGGTGATGAATACCACGTCGCGGAAGCCGGATTCAGTATCCAGGGTAAACATCACACCTGCCGTACCGGTTTCGGAGCGCACCATGCGCTGCACACCGGCAGACAATGCCACCAGCTTGTGATCAAAGCCTTGGTGAACACGGTAGGAAATGGCCCGGTCGTTGAACAGCGAGGCAAACACTTCCTTGGCCGCACGGATGACATTTTCGACGCCGCGGATATTGAGGAAGGTCTCCTGCTGACCGGCAAAAGAGGCGTCAGGAAGGTCTTCTGCTGTGGCGGAAGAACGCACGGCGACGGCAAGATTCGGATTACCTGCCGACAGTTCGGCAAAGGCGGTGCGAATCTCGGCGTTGAGCTTCTCGGGGAACTCGGCTTCCATGATCCACTGACGAATCTGCGCGCCGGTTTTGGCCAGCGCGTTGACATCGTCGACATCCAGAGCGTCCAGAGCTGCGTGGATCTGATCGTTCAGACCGCTCAGCTCAAGGAAATCACGGTAGGCCTGGGCCGTGGTGGCGAAACCACCAGGTACCGAAACGCCAGCACCGGCAAGGTTGCTGATCATTTCGCCGAGGGATGCGTTCTTGCCTCCCACATGCTCCACATCATGGACGCCGAGCTTATCGAGGGAAACTACGTACTCTACCAAGGTGATCTCTCCACTAACTATGTTTGTTGTTGGGAAAAGCTCAGTCGCACGGTCGCGCCAGGCACGAATCCGAACGTTTGTTTGGCCTGACTTCAAGCCGAACCTTGAAAAAAGTTGCTAATGCCAGCCACCCAGGCCCGCAAGCGCGCCTATGATATCCAACAATCGTCACCAGCTTAAGGCCAAAGGCGCAAATGAAACGATCTGCTTTTTTTATCTCCGACGGCACCGGGATTACCGCTGAAACCCTTGGCCAAAGCCTGTTAGCGCAATTTGAGAATATTACGTTCAACAAGTTCACGAGGCCCTACATCGACAGCGTCGAAAAAGCGCGGGCGATGGTACAACAAATCAACAATGCCGCCGATAAGGACGATGTCCGGCCGATCATCTTCGACACCATCGTCAATCAGGATATTCGCGAGATCCTGGCGACATCCAACGGCTTCATGATCGACATTTTTTCGACCTTCCTGGCACCGCTGGAGCAAGAGCTTAGTTCACACTCGTCCTACTCGGTGGGCAAATCGCACTCCATCGGGCACAACTCCAATTACATGGAGCGGATCGAGGCGGTGAACTTCGCGCTGGACAACGACGACGGTGCACGCACGCACTATTACGACAAGGCAGACATCATTCTTGTGGGGGTTTCCAGATGCGGTAAAACCCCGACTTGCCTGTACATGGCCATGCAATTCGGCATCCGTGCCGCCAATTACCCGCTCACGGAAGACGATATGGAGCGCCTGCAGCTGCCAAATGCGCTAAAGGAGCACCGTAGCAAATTATTCGGCCTGACCATTGATCCAGATCGCCTCACCGCGATTCGCCACGAGCGCAAGCCCAATAGCCGTTATTCCAGCTATGCCCAGTGCGAGTTTGAGGTTCGTGAAGTGGAAAGCCTGTTCCGCAGGGAAAACATTCCGAACATCAACTCCACCCATTTCTCGGTCGAAGAAATCTCCGCCAAGGTGCTGGTTGAGAAAGGGGTTGAGCGACGGTTTAAGTGATACCTGGAATGCGGTTTGCTTTTTGTGGGAGCGGTGCTTGCCCGCGATGCATGAGACGCAGCTTGAAGACATACTGCGTTATCGTTTATCTCGGGCAAGCAACGCTCCCACATAAAAAAGCATTTCAAGTCTTCTGATCAGATCAACTCGGAACCCGCACCCAGCCCTCCATCAACACCCTCGCGCTGCGACTCATGATGGCTTTGGTGACTTTCCATTCGCCATTGCTCTGCAGCGCCTGCGCCCCGACCCGCAAAGTGCCAGAGGGATGCCCGAAGCGCACCGCTTCGCGCTCGATGCCACCCGCCGCCAGATTGACCAACGTACCGGGAATGGCGGCCGCAGTGCCGATGGCTACCGCCGCGGTGCCCATCATGGCGTGATGCAGCTTGCCCATGGACATGGCGCGTACCAGCAGATCGACATTGCTGGCAGCTACCGGCTTGCCGCTGGACGCGATGTAGTCGGCAGGTTCTGTCACGAACGCTACTTTCGGCGTGTGCTGGCGGGTAGCAGCTTCTTCCAGATGCTTGATCAGGCCCATGCGCAGCGCGCCGTGGGCGCGGATCGCTTCAAACATCGCCAGCGCTTTGGGGTCGCCATTGATATCGCCCTGCAATTCCAGGCCGCTGTAGCCAATGTCTCGGGCGTTAACAAAAATGGTCGGGATACCGGCATTGATCAGCGTGGCCTTGAACGTGCCAACCCCGGGCACCTCCAGCTCATCCACCAGATTGCCGGTAGGGAACATCGAACCGCCTGCGCCCTCCTCGTCAGCCGCTGGGTCGAGAAATTCCAGTTGCACCTCGGCTGCCGGAAACGTCACGCCATCCAGCTCGAAATCGCCGGTTTCCTGCACTGCTCCTTCAGTAATGGGCACATGCGCAATAATCGTCTTGCCGATATTCGCCTGCCAGATCCGCACCACAGCAACGCCGTTTTGAGGAACGCGTGAGGCGTCAAGCAAGCCGCTGCTGATTGCGAATGGACCGACGGCTGCCGAGAGATTCCCGCAGTTACCACTCCAGTCCACGAACGGCTTGTCGATGGAAACCTGCCCGAACAGGTAATCCACGTCGTGATCCGCCCGACTGCTGCGCGACACAATCACCGTCTTGCTGGTACTGGAGGTCGCCCCGCCCATGCCGTCGATCTGCTTTTCGTAGGGGTCCGGGCTGCCGATAACCCGCAGCAGCAAAGCATCCCGAGCCTCACCCGGCACCTGTGCTGCTTCGGGCAGGTCAATGAGATTGAAGAAAACGCCTTTACTGGTACCGCCACGCATGTAGGTGGCGGGGATTTTTATTTGTGGCAGGTGAGACATGTAGCGACCCTCTCAAAAATAGGTCAACGCCAGTTCCAAATGAAGAAAAGCGGTCCCTGTGGGAGCGGTGCTTGCCCGCGATAAGGCTGAACGCGATTCACTTTAGACCGCATTGGCCTTATCGCGGGCAAGCACCGCTCCCACATTTGATCTCATTTCAAGTCATGATCAAATTGCGTATCAGACTGTTGCCGCCTCTAGAAAATCTTGCGCAAAGCGCTGCAAAACCCCACCCGCCTCGTAGATCGAAACCTCTTCAGCCGTATCAAGGCGACAGGTCACCGGCACCTCCATTCG
Organism: Pseudomonas caspiana; assembly: GCF_040224095.2. Classification (NCBI taxonomy): domain Bacteria; kingdom Pseudomonadati; phylum Pseudomonadota; class Gammaproteobacteria; order Pseudomonadales; family Pseudomonadaceae; genus Pseudomonas; species Pseudomonas caspiana. The sequence continues at coordinate 3,690,552 of NZ_CP167995.1, forward strand.
CTCGCCATTCTTGCGATGGATAACCAATGTCAGGGTGCTGCGGGGAATACGTTCGCCGACCACGTCGAAGGTTTCACTGCCATCAATACCCAAGGTATGACGATCAACACCCGACTTGAACTCAAGCGGCAATACGCCCATGCCGACCAGGTTGGTCCGGTGAATTCGCTCGAAACCTTCGGCAGCGATGGCCTCGACACCCGCCAGCCGCACGCCTTTGGCCGCCCAGTCGCGGGATGAGCCCTGACCATAGTCCGCACCCGCAATAATGATCAGAGGCTGCTTGCGCTCCATGTAGGTTTCAATCGCCTCCCACATGCGCGTGACCTGACCTTCCGGCTCAATACGCGCCAGCGAGCCCTGCTTGACCTTGCCGTCAATGCGCACCATTTCGTTGATCAGTTTGGGGTTGGCAAAAGTCGCGCGCTGGGCCGTCAAATGGTCGCCCCTGTGAGTCGCGTAAGAATTGAAATCTTCTTCCGGCAGGCCCATTTTCGCCAGATATTCCCCGGCCGCGCTGTCGAGCATGATGGCGTTTGAAGGTGACAGGTGATCGGTGGTGATGTTGTCGCCCAGCACGGCCAGCGGCCGCATGCCTTTCAAGGGCCGAGCCCCCGCCAGCGCGCCCTCCCAGTATGGCGGACGTCGAATGTAAGTGCTCGGCGCACGCCAGTCATAAAGCGGTTTGACCTGTTCACCGTCGTCGGCCTTGATCTCGAACATAGGGATGTATACCTGACGAAACTGATCAGGCTTGACGCTGGCTTTGACCACCGCGTCGATTTCCTCGTCGCTCGGCCAGATGTCTTTCAGCGTGACCGGATTGCCCGCCTTGTCGATGCCCAGGACGTCCTTCTCGATATCGAAACGGATGGTGCCCGCAATCGCATAGGCCACTACCAAAGGCGGCGACGCCAGGAAGGCCTGCTTGGCATAAGGATGAATACGCCCATCGAAGTTGCGATTGCCGGACAGCACAGCCGTGGCATACAGATCGCGATCAATAACTTCCTGCTGAATGACCGGATCCAGCGCACCGCTCATGCCGTTGCAGGTGGTGCAAGCAAAACCGACGATGCCGAAGCCCAAAGCCTCCAGTTCCGGCAGCAGATTGGCTTCTTCCAGATACAGCTGCACCGCCTTGGAGCCAGGCGCCAAGGATGATTTGACCCAGGGTTTGCGGGTCAGGCCAGCAGCGTTGGCATTACGCGCCAACAAACCCGCAGCAATAACATTGCGCGGGTTGCTGGTATTGGTACAACTGGTGATTGCCGCAATGATCACCGCGCCATCGGGCATCAGGCCCGGTTCGTCTTCCACGACGCCGGATATCCCCAGCGTAGCCAGGTCAGAAGTTGCTACCCGGCGATGCGGGTTGGATGGACCCGCGATGTTGCGGACCACGCTGGACAGATCGAATTTCAGCACCCGCTCGTACTCGGCGGTTTTCAGGCTGTCGGCCCACAGGCCCGTCTGCCTGGCGTAGGTTTCAACCAGCCTGACTTGCTCGGGATCGCGCCCGGTCAGGGTCAGGTAATCCAGCGTCTGCTGGTCGATGTAGAACATCGCCGCCGTTGCGCCGAACTCAGGCGTCATGTTGGAGATGGTCGCGCGGTCGCCCAAGGTCAGCGCATTAGCGCCCTCGCCGAAAAACTCCAGATACGACGACACGACTTTCTCGGCGCGCAGAAACTCGGTAACAGCCAGCACGATGTCAGTTGCGGTGATGCCCGGCTGACGTTTGCCCACCAGTTCTACGCCGATGATGTCCGGCAGGCGCATCCACGACGCCCGGCCGAGCATCACGCTCTCGGCTTCCAGCCCGCCAACGCCAATGGCGATCACCCCCAGTGCATCCACGTGCGGCGTGTGGCTGTCGGTGCCGACCAGTGTGTCAGGGAATGCCACGCCTTCCAGCGCATGCACCACTGGCGACATTCGCTCCAGATTGATCTGGTGCATGATGCCGTTCCCCGGCGGGATCACGTCGACATTCTTGAAGGCTTTCTTGGTCCAGTTGATGAAGTGAAAGCGGTCTTCGTTGCGGCGATCTTCAATGGCCCGGTTGCGCTCGAAAGCGTCAGGCTCGAAACCGCTATGCTCGACGGCCAGAGAATGATCGACGATCAACTGGGTCGGCACCACAGGATTCACCAACGCAGGGTCGCCCCCTTGCAAAGCAATGGCGTCACGCAGGCCAGCCAGGTCAACCAGTGCAGTCTGGCCAAGGATGTCGTGACACACCACCCGCGCCGGAAACCATGGGAAGTCCAAGTCGCGCTTGCGCTCGATCAACTGCGCCAGCGAGGCGTTCAGGGTTGCCGGATCACAACGCCGCACCAGATTTTCCGCCAGTACTCGGGAGGTATACGGGAGGCCGTCGTAAGCGCCGGGCTTGATGGCATCGACCGCCTCACGGGCATCGAAATAGTCCAGTGAAGTACCGGGCAAGGGTTTGCGGTGTTCTGAGTTCATGGCACGGGGCCTCAATCACGGAAAATTCAGGAAAATGGCGGGTAGCTTTGTAGGTGGCAGCAATACATCCCGCTCTGTAAGAGCCTTTATCAAACTAATACGACCTGACTTGGAACGCTTTTTTACTGTAGGAGTGAGCTTGCTCGCGATAGCGTCAGATCAGGCGAAAAATTCGTCGACTAAGAAACCGAATCGCGAGCAAGGTGGAGCGCCACCCCGGTCACTCCTACAGGGTCGATGTTGTGTCGTTAACAAAGGGTTGTCATCAGCGCTTATCAATGCTCACAAAACTGCGCTGTTCAACACCGACATACTCGGCGCTGGGTCGAATGATGCGGTTGTTGGCACGTTGTTCGAACACATGCGCAGCCCAGCCTGTCAGGCGAGAGCACACAAAGATCGGTGTGAACAGCTTGGTCGGGATGCCCATGAAGTGATACGCCGAGGCATGGTAGAAGTCAGCATTCGGGAACAGTTTTTTCTGCTCCCACATGGTTTTGTCGATGGCTTCGGACACCGGGTACAACACGGTATCGCCCGCTTCATCGGCGAGCTTTTTCGCCCAGCCCTTGATGACTTCGTTGCGCGGGTCCGACTCTTTGTAGATCGCGTGGCCAAAGCCCATGATCTTGTCTTTGCGCTCCAGCATGCCCAGGGTGCCTTTGATGGCGTCTTCGGCAGAATCAAAACGCTGAATCATTTCCATGGCCGCTTCATTGGCGCCGCCGTGCAGCGGACCGCGCAAGGTGCCAATTGCTGCCGTGATGCACGAGAACAGATCGGACAGGGTCGATGCACAGACCCGAGCGGTAAAGGTCGACGCATTGAATTCATGCTCTGCGTAGAGGATCAGCGAAACGTCCATGACCTTGCGGTGCAGCTCGCTGGGTTTCTTGTCCAGCAGCAGATGCAGGAAATGCGCGCCGACGGAGTCTTCGTCAGTCACACAGTCAATGCGCTTGCCGTCATGACTGAAGCGATACCAATAACACATGATCGCCGGGAAGGCCGCGAGCAAGCGGTCGGTGGAGTCGCGCTGCTGCTCGAAGCTGGTTTCAGGCTCCAGCGTGCCGAGCATCGACGCACCGGTACGCATCACGTCCATCGGGTGGGTGTCAGCCGGGATCCGTTCGAGAACTTCTTTCAAGGCTTGCGGCAGGTCGCGGAGTTTTTTCAGCTTCGCGAGATAGCCATCCAGTTGCGCCTGGGTTGGCAGCTCGCCATAAAGCAGCAGGTAGGCGACTTCTTCGAAACGCGCCTCAGCGGCCAATTCTTTTACGTCATAGCCACGGTAGGTCAGGCCAGCACCGGTCTGACCTACGGTAGACAAGGCCGTCTGCCCGGCAACCTGACCACGCAGGCCTGCGCCGCTTAATACTTTTGCTTCAGCCATTGCTCTCTCCAATTTTGGATTTTTTAGGGATTTGGCAATTCAGATCATCATCGGTCTGTAGGAGATGCCGCAGGCTGCGAAGCTTTTTTCTGGCGCACCGCCATCGCAGCCTTCGGCAACTCCTACAGAAAACTAAACCTTCTTCTGCGCAAACAGCGCATCCAGCTTCTGCTCAAAGGTGTGGTAATCAATCGCGTCGTACAACTCCATGCGGGTCTGCATGGTGTCGACCACATTCTTCTGGCTGCCATCACGACGAATCGCGCCGTAGACGTTTTCCGCCGCTTTGTTCATGGCGCGGAATGCCGATAAAGGATAGAGCACCAGGGAAACATCAGCGCTGCGCAGCTCGTCCACTGTGAACAGCGGCGTGGCGCCAAACTCGGTGATGTTGGCCAGAATCGGCGCTTTGACCCGCGAGGCAAACAGCTTGTACATGTCCAGCTCGGTGATGGCTTCAGGGAAAACCATGTCGGCGCCGGCTTCGATGCACGCAGCCGCACGCTCCAGGGCCGATTCCAAACCTTCCACTGCCAGCGCGTCAGTGCGTGCCATGATCACGAAGCTGTCATCGGTGCGGGCATCCACCGCCGCTTTGATACGGTCGACCATTTCCTGCTGGGTAACGATCTCTTTATTAGGACGATGACCGCAGCGCTTGGCACCCACCTGATCTTCGATGTGGATCGCCGCCGCGCCGAACTTGATCATCGAGCGCACAGTACGCGCCACGTTGAAGGCCGAAGAACCAAAACCCGTATCGACATCAACCAACAGCGGTAAATCGCAGACGTCGGTGATGCGGCGTACGTCGGTCAGTACGTCATCCAGGCCGGTAATGCCCAGATCAGGAATGCCCAGTGAACCCGCCGCCACTCCGCCACCCGACAGGTAGATCGCCTTGAACCCGGCGCGCTTTGCAAGCAACGCATGATTGGCATTGATCGCGCCGACCACTTGCAGCGGATGCTCGCTGGCAACGGCATCACGAAAACGTTGGCCAGGAGTGGTTTTATTGGAATTCATTATTCACCTCGGGTTGGGCGAGCTGCTCTAGATAATGCCGCTCGATATTGCGTTTGGAGGCGCCGATGTGGCGACGCATCAACAGTTCGGCCAGCTCACCGTCACGGTCGGCGATGGCGTCGAGAATGCGATGGTGTTCGGCAAATGCCTGACGGGGACGGTTGGGTGTCGCGGAGAACTGGATGCGGTACATACGCACCAGTTGATACAGATCGCCGCAGAGCATTTGCGTCAGGGTTTTATTGCCGCTGCCCTGAATGATCCGGTAGTGGAAATCGAAATCCCCTTCCTGCTGGTAATAACCGACTCCGGCCTGAAACGCGGCATCACGCTCGTGGGTTTCAAGCACGCGGCGCAGTTCTTCGATCTCCTCAGTGGTCATGCGCTCGGCAGCGAGACGGCAGGCCATGCCTTCGAGGGATTCGCGAATCTCGTAGAGCTCGATCAATTCGGCATGGCTGAGGGAAACGACACGGGCGCCTACATGCGGCACACGAACCAGCAAACGCTGCCCTTCAAGACGGTGGATCGCCTCACGCAACGGGCCGCGACTGATGCCGTAAGTGCGCGCCAGCTCAGGCTCGGAAATCTTGCTGCCGGGGGCGATCTCGCCTTTGATGATGGCGGACTGAATACGACGAAAGACGTTTTCGGATAGCGTTTCCGAATCGTCTGCCACTGGAGCAGCGCTTTCGGCGGAATCCAACATTGTCGACACCATTAGGGTTATTTTGGCTAAAACTAGCTTTCAAATACATTTTAGTCAAAGAATTAATCGGTACTGTCGACAATAGCCCGATTTACGATCTTATGTGAGAGCTGAGCTTGCTCGCGATAAGACTGGACGCTATCTAAAGTAATCGCATGTAGCCTTATCGCGGGCAAGCCCGGCTCCCACAGGATCATCGCAGTGAGCGAGACGCACCTTCATGCTAGAATGCCGCCCCAGCTGAACGTCAGTAATAGCACTGCGCCAGCCACTATATGACTTAAGGGCGATGTCCGGATGACCGCCCTCAACGTGCCAGGATTTATGACACTAAAAGCCCTTCCCGCCCTGCTCTGCCTTCTTCTGCTATCACTCAACGGCATGGCAGCCGACAAGACCGTCTATGGTCTGAACGAATACGCCCAGCTCAACGATATCGACCTGCAAGTGGCCGCCAAACTCGACACCGGTGCCAAGACTGCTTCACTGAGCGCTCGGGACATTAAACATTTCAAACGCAATGGCGAGACGTGGGTACGCTTTTATCTGGCGATCGATGACGCGCATGCGCACCCCATCGAGCGCCCGCTGGCAAGGGTCAGCAAAATCAAACGGCGGGCCGATGATTACGACGCCGATGACGAAAAAAAGTACACCGCGCGCCCGGTTATCAGCCTTGATGTCTGCATGGGTGCAACTTTACGCACCATAGAAGTGAACTTGACGGACCGAAGTGCTTTCCAATACCCGCTTTTGATCGGCTCCGAGGCGCTAAAACGCTTTGATGCGCTGGTCGATCCAAGTCTTAAGTACGCAGCGGGCAAGCCTGGCTGTGAAATTACTGCTCAAACCACCGAGTAAACCAATGCGCTCTCTGACTCTGCATCTGAAAATCCTGATTGGCGTCCTGGTGACCCTGGGAATCGCGATCACGGCCTATCAGATACTGGCGCTCGGCATCCCGGTGACCGAGGATGAAACCGACGACCTCTGGAATATCGACGCCAAGGTCGAGTTTGTTGCCAACAACAATAAGGATTCGGTGAAGGTCCAGATGTTCGTGCCACCACTGGCGCGGGATTTCATCAGCCTCAATGAAAGCTTCATTTCCAATAACTACGGCGTCAGCGTCAATCGGGTCGACGGCAATCGCAAAGTGACCTGGTCGGCACGCCGCGCTACCGGCAATCAGACCCTCTATTACCGTTTGGTGCTGACCAAGCGTTACAGCGGCGAAAGGCTCAAAACCAAAGGCCCGATCTTCCGCGACAGTATTGCTGTCGAGGGCCCCGAGAAAGTTGCTGCCGAAGCGCTGCTCGCGCCCATCCGCCAACACTCGGCGGACGTTGAGACTTTCATCACGGAAGCCATCAAGCGGGTCAACAACCTCAAGGATGACAACGTAAAGCTGCTGCTGGCAGGTGATGCATCCAGTTCCAACAAGGCACGCATTACCGAGTTGCTGCTGTCCATTGCCCACGTACCGATGGAAAAGGTCCACACGATTCGCCTCGTCGCAGACCAGCCACAAAGCCCGGAACTCTGGCTACGCAGCTTCAATGGCAAGGACTGGCTGTATTTCAATCCGGATACCGGCGAAAAGGGCCTGCCTGATGACCGTCTGCTGTGGTGGACAGGCGACGAGAACCTGATCACCGTCGAAGGCGGCAAAAAAGCCCTGGTCACCTTCAGCCTTAACAACAGCGAGATGAATGCAATTCGTCTGGCACAGTTGACCGATGCCAGCACTGACGCGGACTTCCTCGAATATTCGCTGTACGGCCTGCCGCTGGAAACCCAGCAGACCTTCATGATCATGGTGATGATCCCGATTGGCGTACTGGTCATTCTGGTCTTGCGCAACCTGATTGGACTGCAGACCCTCGGTACGTTCACCCCGGTACTGATCGCTCTGGCATTCAGGGAAACCCAGCTTGGCTTCGGCATCATCCTGTTCACGGTGATTACCGCGCTCGGCCTGTCGTTACGCTCTTATCTGGAACATTTGAAACTGCAAATGCTGCCCCGCCTGTCGGTGGTGCTGACGTTCGTGGTCGTCCTGATCGCAGCCATCAGCGTGCTCAGCCACAAACTGGGTCTGGAGCGCGGCCTGTCGGTAGCGCTGTTCCCGATGGTGATCCTGACCATGACCATCGAACGCCTCTCGATCACCTGGGAAGAGCGCGGCGGCGGTCATGCCATGAAAGTGGCCATTGGCACTTTGTTCGCGGCCTCCCTGGCGCACATCATCATGAGCGTGCCAGCGCTGATCTACTTCGTTTTCACCTTCCCGGCAGTCTTGCTGATTCTGGTGGGCTTCATGTTGGCCATGGGTCGCTATCGCGGTTATCGCCTGACTGAACTGGTCCGTTTCAAGGCCTTCCTCAAGGAAGAATCCAAGCAAGAAGAAGCCAAATGATCGGTTGGTGGAAGACCTGGAAGGCGCTGGAAGCCCGCGGCATCATGGGCATCAACCGGCGTAATGCGGATTACGTGCTCAAGTACAACAAGCGCAGCCTGTATCCGATTGTCGATGACAAGATCATCACCAAGGAACGAGCCATCGCAGCTGGCATCAATGTGCCAGAGATGTACGGGGTAATTTCCACCGAGAAGGAAATCGACAAGCTGGACGAGATCATTGGCGGCCGCAGCGATTTCGTGATCAAGCCTGCTCAGGGCGCAGGTGGTGACGGCATCCTGGTGATCGCGGACCGTTTCGAGGGTCGCTACCGGACCGTTTCCGGGCGCATCGTCAGCCACTCCGAGATTGAGCATCAGGTCTCGAGCATCCTCACCGGGCTTTATTCGCTGGGCGGCCACCGGGATCGAGCGCTGATCGAATACCGGGTGACCCCGGATCAGATTTTCAAAAGCATCAGCTACGAGGGCGTGCCGGATATTCGCATCATCGTTCTGATGGGCTATCCGGTGATGGCGATGCTGCGCCTGCCCACCCGGCAATCCGGCGGCAAGGCCAACCTGCACCAGGGCGCGATTGGCGTCGGTGTCGATCTGGCCACCGGCATTACCTTGCGCGGAACCTGGCTGAACAACATCATCACCAAACACCCGGATACCACCAACGCGGTGGACGGCGTTCAACTGCCCAATTGGGACGGTTTCATGAAACTTGCCGCCGAGTGCTATGAGCTGTGTGGCCTGGGTTACATCGGCGTCGACATGGTGCTCGACCAGGAACAAGGGCCGCTGATCCTTGAACTCAATGCCCGCCCCGGCCTGAACATCCAGATCGCCAACGACTGCGGCCTGACTCACCGGACCCAGGCGGTTGAAGCGCGACTTGAGCAATTGGCGCTCAATGGCGAGCAGGAAACACCTGAGCAACGACTGCAGTTTGTTCAGGAGCTTTTCGGTCACGTCCAGACCTCCTGAGCACACGACCACTGTGCCGGATAACCATCCAATTCCGACACGCTACTAGGAGCGATCCCGACGGAGGACTACAATCCCCGTCCCGCGCTCCGAACTGACACCCTCGAATGCCTGACTGTTTTCTTTATTCGCTGCCTTATCGCACCGATCCAGCGGATTATTTCCAATGTATTCGCCACGCTCCGCAGGCCATCCTGCTGGACAGCGGCCGACCGGCTGCCGAGCGCGGCCGCTACGACCTGCTCAGCGCCTGGCCCGTGCAAACATTTCTGCCCGACAGCGCAGAAACCGGCAGCGGATTTTTCCAGCGTCTGCGCGATGGCTTGAACACCCTCGGCCACGCGCAATTGCCAGCAGGTTGCGAGCTGCCCTTTGCAGGCGGCTTGATCGGCTACCTCAGTTACGACTTCGGTCGCCGCCTCGAAACACAATCCGGCGCTGCGCTAGACGACTTGCAACTTCCCGATGCGCGCTTGGGACTCTACGCCTGGGCACTGATCAGCGATCATCAGCAGCAAACCAGCCAACTCGTGTTTCACCCCTCGCTGGCCGAAACCGAACGCCAGCGGCTGATTGAGCTGTTCAGCAATAGGCAAATACCTGAGCCGTGCGTTTTCGCCCTCGACGGCCAGTTTGCGCCGTCGATCAGTGCCGCCGCTTACCGGGAGGCCTTTGACCGCATCCAGGCCTATATCCATGCGGGTGACTGCTATCAGGTCAATCTGACTCAGCGCTTCCAGACCCGTTACGAAGGCGACCCATGGGCGGCTTATTGCGCGTTGCGCAAAGCCTGCCCTACCCCGTTTTCCGGCTATCAGGCCCTGCCGGATGGCGATGCGATACTGAGCCTGTCGCCAGAACGCTTCGTCAAGGTCAGCCAGGGCCACGTCGAAACCCGGCCCATCAAAGGCACCCGGCCGCGAGGCAAACACGCCGCCGAAGACCAGTCCTATGCGCAGGAACTGCTGTCCAGCATCAAAGACCGCGCGGAAAACCTGATGATTGTCGATCTGTTGCGCAACGATCTGGGCCGTAGCTGCAGGATTGGCTCAGTGAAAGTGCCAGAGCTGTTCAGCCTGGAAAGCTATCCAAACGTGCACCATCTGGTCAGTAGCGTGGTGGGTGAGCTGGCGGATGATCACGACCCTCTGGATTTAATCGCAGGCAGTTTTCCGGGCGGCTCCATTACCGGTGCCCCCAAAATCCGCGCCATGCAAATTATCGACGAACTGGAGCCGACCCGCCGCGGCCTGTACTGCGGCTCGCTGCTGTACCTCGATGTGCGCGGCGAGATGGACAGCTCCATCGCGATCCGCAGCTTGCTCGCCAAAGACGGCAAGATCTCCTGCTGGGCAGGCGGCGGGATCGTTGCAGATTCCGACTGTGAAGCCGAGTATCAGGAGTCGTTTACCAAAGTGCGGGTTTTGCTGGATACGCTGGAAAAAATGATGCCTCGCTGATCCTCCAGGATCTGCCGAAGGCTGCGATGGCAATACGTCAGGATGAATGCTTCGCAGCCTTCGGCAGCGCCTACAAAAATGCATCTAGACGCGCCAATCGCGATTTGACGTCAGAGATAAATTCTTCACGGTCGAGACAGTCTATTTCCATCGCATGCTCCCCTCGCCTCCCCTCAAAAAGCCGCACACTTGCTCCGGCGCGGTAATCCGGCCAATCCGTCGAAAGATTTTGTTAACATTCGCCTCATTACGAGCGCCTAAGCGCCATATTTAGGAAACCGCCTGATGAGCACACCCTTCGATGTCGCCGAGCTTGCCGCGACTTACGCCAACAAGTCGGCACAAGACATTCTCAAACTGGCCTTCCAGCATTTCGGTGACGAACTGTGGATTTCATTCAGCGGCGCCGAAGACGTGGTGCTGGTGGACATGGCCTGGAAACTGAACAAGAACGTCAAAGTTTTCAGTCTGGATACAGGTCGCCTGCATCCGGAAACCTATCGTTTTATCGAACAGGTGCGTGAGCACTACAAGATCGATATCGAAATCATGACCCCGGATCAGCAAAAGCTCGAACCTTTCGTCAAAGAGAAGGGTTTGTTCAGCTTTTATCGGGACGGTCACGGCGAATGCTGTGGCGTGCGCAAAATCGAACCGCTGCGCCGCAAGCTGTCGGGTGTGAAAGCCTGGGCCACCGGCCAGCGTCGCGACCAGAGCCCCGGCACTCGCAGCCAGGTTGCAGCCTTGGAAATTGACAGCGCGTTCTCCACTCCGGAGCGCACCCTGTACAAGTTCAACCCGTTGGCGCAGATGAGCAGCGAGGAAATCTGGGGTTACATCCGCATGCTGGAGCTGCCATACAACAGCCTGCACGAGCGCGGGTTCATCAGTATTGGCTGCGAGCCCTGCACGCGTCCGGTACTGCCGAACCAGCATGAACGCGAAGGCCGCTGGTGGTGGGAAGAAGCTACGCAGAAGGAGTGCGGACTGCATTCCGGAAATCTGATCGCGAAGGTGTAATGCCAACCTGTTACGCGCGCTATCGCCAATGAACATAGATCTGTAGGAGCGCACGAGCAACGCGAGGCCGCGATAGCGGTGTGTCAGACAGGATGCCTTCGCCGCCTCACTGTGCTCATGAGCTCCTAAAGATAAATGTGCCCAAACGCCGATCAATGCACCGGCAGTTCAACCCCGTCAAACAGCTCTTCCAGCTCCTGCTTGTTATGGCACTGGATCGCCTTGGCCATGACTTCGCGGGTCAGGTGCGGTGCGAACTTCTCGATGAAGTCGCACATGAAACCGCGCAGGAAAGTGCCACGGCGGAAGCCGATCTTGGTCACGCTTGATTCGAAAAGATCGCTGGCATCAAGCATGACCAGATCGCTATCCAGCTTGGTGTCGACCGCCATTTTCGCAACGATGCCAACACCCAGCCCCAGACGGACGTAAGTCTTGATGACGTCGGCGTCGGCGGCAGTGAACACGACTTTTGGCGTCAGGCCGCGATGACTGAACGCTTCATCCAGCTTGGAGCGACCGGTGAAGCCGAACACGTAAGTCACGATCGGGTATTCAGCCAGCACTTCCAGAGTCAACTTTGGCACCTTGGTCAGCGGGTGACCATGAGGCACCACAACGCAACGGTTCCAGCGGTAGCACGGCATCATCACCAGATCACCGAACAACTCCAGTGCTTCAGTAGCGATGGCGAAATCTACCGTGCCGTCAGCGGCCATTTCCGCGATTTGCATCGGCGAACCCTGGTGCATGTGCAACGACACGTCCGGATATTGTTTGATGAAGTTGCTGATCACTGGCGGCAGCGCGTAACGCGCCTGCGTGTGAGTCGTTGCAATAGACAGCGTGCCTTTCTTCTCATTGGAGAATTCCTGAGCAATCTGCTTGATGCTTTCGACCTTGCGCAGGATTTCGCCTGCGGTAGTAATGATGCGCTCGCCTGCCGGGGTAACACGGGTAAGGTGCTTGCCACTGCGCGCGAATACTTCCACTCCCAACTCATCCTCGAGCAAGCGGATCTGCTTGCTGATGCCTGGCTGAGAGGTATAAAGGCTCTGAGCCGTCGCGGAAACGTTGAGGTCGTGGTGCGCCACTTCCCAGATGTAGCGCAGTTGTTGAAGCTTCATATGAATCCCTCAAAGCAGGAAGACGCCAAGGGCATCAGCGACGGTATATAACTGGATTAATGGTAAGAGCGACAAAGCTAGAACTTTTTATCATCTTTAAGCGATAAAGGCACGCTCGATTTCAATCGATTGGTCCGCTGGACCGGCTCACGCTTTTGGCATACCCCGGCACCATGTACACCGGCACCTGCGAAAGCTGCAGAACCCGCGCGGCGGTTCGACCTATAGGCGTGGTGGTTTCCGCGTTACGGCTATGACTGCCGACAATAACCAGATCGACCTTGAGCTCGTCAGCCTGCCCCAGAATCACATCGCACGGATCGCCCTGAACCACCCGCACGGTGCTGATCAGCGCCAGATCCTGATGATCCTCGCCCAACTCTTCACGAAACCCATCCAGCACTCTCTGCTCGATACCCTCCATGACTGAACTCAACCCCTGACTGCGCAGATCCTTCAACGCGTCCTCATCCAGATAACTCTGCAGTACCGACTCGGCAAACGACCCGATAGGCTCCACCACATGCACCACGTAGAGCTCGGCATTGAATGTTCGAGCCAGTGCCAGCGCGTGCTGCATAACATAGGGCGCGTACAGACCGAGGTCTGTGGCATAGAGCATCGAGCGAATCATGTACGACCTCCCGGACAGCCAGAATGGCGGAGATGGAATCAGCTTAGCAGCGCCCTCAGGAGTGTGACGGCAATTACCTGCGAGCCCTTGAGGTGGCAGCTTTCTACTCGTTGCTGATACAAGTGAAGCGCAGATGAACACTCAAGGTAATTCATCTGACTGCGCACCCAAAGCCTGCGCCAGAGACTGCCGAATCCCGGTCAGGGTCAAGGGCGAACGCAGCCCGCCATAAAACAGCCCATCCTGAACCGCAAACAATGCCGGAAGATGAAATACCTCATACCGCGCAACCGCCCCGCCGTTTTCCTCGGCATCGATCCAGCAGATACGGTCCAGCCCCAGATCAAGTGTCGGAAGCAGTTCTCGGGCGTATCGACAACTGCTGCAGCCGACGCTGGTGAATATCAGAAGCGAAGTGCCGGGAAGTGCCAATAACTGATGATCAATATCAAAGTCGGTCAATTCAAGCTGGTTCAATTACTGCCTCCCACAATCTGTCACTCACTATCCCTGCCCCTGCAGGTGCTTGCAAATCAGCCTGCCGCGCGCATAACGCTCGATAAAGCGGCGTTTGCCCATTGTATCGGCACGGCCTAACGCGCTAAGGTTCGGTCCCCCGTTTCGCTCAATCATGCCTGGCTTCGCCCCACGGGGTTCGTTGGCGGCCGGCATACGCGACCTGATGAGTAGCACGATGGCTGATTTACCGATTGACGACCTCAACGTTTCCTCCAACGAGACACTGATCACACCCGATCAGCTCAAGCGCGAAATCCCGCTCACCGCCGCCGCACTGAAAACAGTGAGCAAGGGCCGTGAAGTGGTCCGCGATATTCTCGATGGCAAGGATCACCGCCTGTTCATCGTGATCGGGCCGTGCTCGATCCATGACATCAAGGCCGCACACGAATACGCCGAACGCCTCAAGGCGCTGGCCGCCGAGGTTTCCGACACGCTGTATCTGGTGATGCGCGTCTACTTCGAGAAGCCGCGTACCACCGTGGGCTGGAAAGGTCTGATCAACGATCCGTATCTGGACGACTCATTCAAGATTCAGGATGGCTTGCATATCGGCCGCCAATTGCTGCTGGACCTGGCTGAAATGGGCCTGCCGACAGCCACTGAAGCGCTCGACCCGATCTCCCCGCAGTATCTGCAGGACCTGATCAGTTGGTCGGCTATCGGCGCGCGGACCACCGAATCCCAGACCCACCGGGAAATGGCCTCAGGCCTGTCCTCGGCCGTGGGCTTCAAGAATGGCACCGATGGCGGCCTGACAGTCGCTATCAACGCCCTGCAATCGGTCTCCAGCCCGCACCGTTTCCTGGGTATCAACCAAGAAGGTGGCGTGTCCATCGTGACCACCAAAGGCAACGCCTATGGCCACGTGGTATTGCGCGGCGGCAACGGCAAGCCCAACTATGATTCAGTCAGCGTCGCGCTATGCGAGCAAGCGCTGAACAAGGCGAAGATTAAACCAAACATCATGGTTGATTGCAGCCACGCCAACTCCAACAAAGACCCTGCCCTGCAGCCGCTGGTCATGGAAAACGTCGCTAACCAGATTCTGGAAGGCAACCAGTCGATTATCGGCCTGATGGTCGAAAGCCATCTGAACTGGGGTTGCCAGGCCATTCCGAAGGATTTGGCCGAGCTACAGTACGGCGTGTCCGTGACCGATGCCTGCATCGATTGGGAAAGCACCGAAAAAACCTTGCGCAGCATGCACGCCAAGCTCAAGGACGTACTGCCGAAACGCCAACGCGGCTGATCAGCAGCACTCACGAAAACGCCGAGCATATGCTCGGCGTTTTTCATGGTGCTCACTGAAACCAGATTCAGATCTTGGCGGCCTGACGCTGGTTCCGCTCCATGTACCGCTCCACATAGGAGCACGACGGAATGACCGTGTACCCGATGCTGTCGGCGTAATCGAGCGCCTGCTCGGTCAATGCGGCAGCAATGCCCCTGCCGCGCAGCGCATTGGGGACAAAAGTCCGGTAAATATCCAGAGTCTGCTTACCCAGGTCCATATAGGTCAGGTAGGCACGGTGACCGTCAATGTTGATTTCAAACTGGTGACCGGTCTCATCATGGTGGATGGACAGCGCCTCGCTCATCACTACTCCTCGCGGGTCTTGGAATTTGACCCCTACCTTACCGATGTTTTTCCGGCGAAGGAACATCTACGCCACCCTGTGCCTGTTTTGGACACCGAGAAGAGCTTTGCTGATCCCAACAAAAGAGCACCTGCAAATAGTAGGCGTCATTTGGGAATATGCTCAAGCGTATCGACCGCAAAAAGCCGCGACCGGACATCTTATTGATCGGATGGTTGAACTGAACATCGCCGGAGCTTGTCGATTGAGACGCCGAGGCAAATTGAAAGTCACCTCGACGTGAGCTAAACATGAGTATGTTCGGCATATACCAGCAGCCAATGGACTTCGGCTGAGGAGGTGGATAATCCTCTCGTTGCAACTCTCCGACTACTGTCGGCCAGCCTCTGCTACATGGGCTGCGCAGGCAGATACTGCGGCGGCTGGATACTTTTCATACAAAACACATGAACAGTAAAGCGGAACACTTTCAAAGCGCAGAAAATGTGCGGCTTCTTGCGCTTCGTCAGTTTACTTACTACAAACAGTGGGTACTATGTACGCCGGTCATTTTCTCATTTTCGAGAGATGACTAATTTGAAAAAAGTCCTTGAAGGGGAACACAATGAACAACGCTCTGAAATTCTCTGCTCTGGCTCTGGCAGCAGTTCTGGCTACCGGTTGCAGCAGCGTATCCAAAGAAACCGAAGCTCGCCTGACAGCTACTGAAGACGCAGCTGCTCGTTCGCAAGCTCGTGCTGATGAAGCGTACCGCAAAGCTGACGAAGCTCTGGCTGCTGCTCAAAAAGCTCAGCAAACTGCTGACGAAGCCAACGAGCGCGCTCTGCGTATGTTGGACAAGGCTAGCCGCAAGTAATAATCCCCTCGGGATTATTGTTGCGAAGCCGATCCGGTTACCCGGATCGGCTTTTTTATTGCCCGCGCCTTGGCATGACACATAAAAAACCCGTCAACGACGGGTTTTTTATGCTTACTGACGAGCCAGTCGACGATTGTCAGGGCTGATCGATTCAGTGCTGCGATAAGGGTTGATATCCAGCCCGCCGCGTCGTACATAGCGCGCATAGACAGTCAGCTTCTCAGGCTTGAGCAGACGCTGCAGGTCGAGAAAAATACGCTCGACACATTGCTCATGGAAATCCGAATGCTGACGGAAGCTGACGATGTAAGCCAACAAGCTGGCAGCGTCCAGCTCAGCACCGCGGTACTCGACCGCAACACTGCCCCAATCCGGCTGACTGGTCACCGGGCAATTGGACTTGAGCAAATGGCTGTGCAGGCTTTGCTCGACAATCCGGGAGTCGTCGCAACGTAGCAGCTCCGGCTGCGGTCGGTCATAGCTATCGATGCTCACATCCAGATCATCAATGCACAGGCCCGGCATGCTCGCCACGCCTTCGCCTTCGATGTCCGCCAGAGTGCGGATACGCACACCTACTGGCTTACCCGCCGCTGCCGACAGGTCTTTGACCAACGTCGCGGTCAGCTCGGCCCGATCAGCAAATACCGTCTGGTTGAGCGAGTTGAGGTACAACTTGAACGACTTGGATTCGATGATATTCGGCGAGTCAGCCGCAATGCTGAATTCAGCAATGGCCACCACCGGCTTGCCGGAAGGCAGCAGCCAGGACAGCTCGTAGCAATTCCAGAAGTCGACGCCCTGATACGGTAACGTCTCGGCGGTCAGACCCAGCTCGGCCCATTTGGCGGCACGCGGGATCGGGAACAGCAGGGACGGCGTGTAAGTAGCGATGTATTCACTGGACTTGCCTAGCGGCGAGTGTTCGGCTGCGGGGTGCATGAAAAGTACCTGAGTCACATATAACTGACGAATTAAGCGCCAAGTTTATAGGGTTTACGTCGCCCTTTCAGCGACTAGTCGGTAATTGTCAGTTTGCCGACCATACCGGCCTGATAATGCCCTGGCAGGTTGCAGGCGAATTCCAGATTGCTGGCCTTGGCAAAGGTCCACGTCAGTTCGGTGGTTTTGCCCGGCTCAACCAGCACACTGTTTGGATCATCGTGCTTCATTTCCATGGAGCCATGGCCCATGTCGTGATGCACCATGCCGGTCGGCGTCAGCATGCCGCTTTGCTGCATCTTGATCATTTCCTGTTGATGGCTGGCGTGCATCGCCGCATCACCCAGGTTGAACTCATGCAGCAACTGGCCCTTGTTGATCAGCACGAAGCGCACCGTCTCACCTGCCTTGACCTCCACTGCTTTAGGGTCGAAATACATATCCCCCAATACCAGCTCGACAGTACGCGAAGCCTGAGCGGCTGGCGCAGCATGCCCGAAGACAAGCGCGGGAGCTGGCGATGCCAACAACGGCTGGCTGAGTGTCAGTAGCGCGGCAACCAATGTGAACCGGGCAATAGAGGGCATGGTGTTCTCCAGGGTGGCGACGAACAAAGGCTGAAGTTAATCAAGCAAGTGACCGGGCCTGACGACTGGAATCAAGTCAGGCCCGGACCATCAATCACTCATACCGCAATGCATGCGCGGGCTGAATCTGCGCTGCACGCCACGCCGGGTAAAGCGTGGCCAGGAAGCTGAGAATAAAGCCAGCGCTACAGATCAGCACCACATCGCCCGCTTGCAGCTCGGAGGGCAGATTGCTGATGAAGTACACGTCGGAGCTGAAGATATGCTGGCCACTGACCCGCTCCACCCAGCCCACAAGACTGCTGACGTTGATCGCAGCAATGATCCCCAGTACGCCACCGATGATGGTACCGACGATACCGATGACCGTGCCCTGCACCATGAAGATCGTCATGATCTGTCTCGGAGTCGCGCCGATGGTACGCAGGATCGCAATGTCGGCGCCCTTGTCGTTGACCACCATGATCAGCGTAGCAATGATGTTGAACGCAGCAACGGCGACGATCATCAGCAACAACAGGCCGATCATGGTCTTTTCCATTTTCATGGCGCTGAACAGGCTGCCCTGAGTATGGGTCCAGTCATCGGCGCGATAATCTGCGCCCAGACCTGCGGCAATCGTTTTCGATACTTCAGGCGCTTTGTACAGATCCTTGAGGGCCAGACGCACGCCCTGTACCTGATCGGGCTGCCAACGCTGTATCTGCGCAGCATCGGCGACGTTGATCAACGCCATGGACCCATCCAGTTCAGCGCCGACCTTGAAGATACCGACCACCGTCAGACGTTGCAGACGCGGCGTGATGCCGCCTGGCGCACTGCTGACTTCCGGCACGATCAATGTCAGTTTGTCGCCGACATTCAGACGGAAACGACGGGCGCTCAACTCGCCCAGTACGACACCAAACTCGCCCGCTTTGAGGTCTTCAAGTTTGCCCTGCACGATGTGCCGGGTGACGATAGACACCTCGTGCTCAAGCGCTGGATCCACGCCACTGATTTGAATCGGTTGCATCGCGCCCTTGTAAGAGAGCATGCCGTCCATCTCGGTGAACGGCACAGCGGCCGTGACTTGCGGATTTTTCAGCGAAGCGTCGGCCACCGGCTTCCAGTTATCCAGCGGCTTGACGCCCGCGATCACCGCATGGGGCACCATGCCGAGAATGCGTGAACTCATTTCCCGCTGAAAACCATTCATCACGGACAGCACCACGATCATCGCCAGCACGCCCAGCGCCAGACCAATCATCGAGGTCATGGAAATGAACGAGATGAAATGGTTGCGGCGCTTGGCGCGGGTATAGCGCGCGCCAATAAATATTGATAACGGTCGGAACATTCGCATAGCACCGTGGAAAGAATTGCCGCAAAAATAAACCCCCGACGCGATCAATTGCGCCGGGCTGGAGAGGTCAGGCTTCTACCAGACGACCGCCTTCCAGGCGCCACACACGATCCATTTGTCTGGCAAGGTTCATGTCGTGGGTCACCACAAGGAACGCCGTACGCGACGAAGTGCTCAGTTCCAGCATCAAGTCCTGAATACCTTGCGCAGTATGGTGATCGAGGTTACCCGTCGGCTCGTCGAGCATCACCAGCCCCGGCTGATTGACCAGCGCCCTTGCGATCGCCACGCGCTGACGTTCACCACCGGACAACTCGGAAGGTTTGTGCGCCAGACGATGCCCCAGCCCTACCCGCTCAAGTAGCGCGGTGGCACGCTGACGAGCTTCGGGAATCGCCGTCTTGCCGATCAACAGCGGCATGCAGACGTTTTCCAGCGCAGTGAACTCCGGCAACAAATGGTGAAACTGGTAGACGAAGCCCAAGGCCCGGTTGCGCAGCAGACCGCGGGCTTTTTCACCCAACGCGGAGAGCTCTTCGCCAGCCAGCCAGACGCTGCCCTCCGAAGGTGTGTCCAGACCGCCCAAGAGGTTGAGCAAGGTACTTTTACCAGAACCCGAACTGCCGACAATCGCCACGCGCTCGCCTGGGAACAACTCCAGTTGCAGTCCGGACAGAACCACTACCGACTCAGGGCCTTCCTCGTAGGATTTGCCCAGGTTGCGGCAACTCAATACTGCTTTATCACTCATGCCCGACTCACTCATAACGTAACGCCTCCGCCGGTTGGGTGCGCGCTGCGCGCCAGGCCGGATACAAGGTGGCGAGGAAACTCAGGATCAATGCCGCGCTGCAGACCATCAACACGTCCTCGGCCATCAGTTGCGACGGCAAGTAGTCGATGAAATACACATCGGCATTGAGAAACTTGTGGCCGATAAGGCCTTCCAGCAGGGAGATCGCAGCGCTGACGTTAAGCGCGGCGATGATACCCACTACAGCACCGATGAAAGTGCCGACGACCCCGATCACTGTGCCCTGGACCATGAAAATCGCCATGATCTGCCCGGGCGTCGAGCCCAGCGTGCGCAGGATCGCGATGTCGCCCTTCTTGTCGTTGACCACCATCACCAGCGTGGAAATGATGTTGAACGCCGCAACAGCCACAATCAGCAACAGCAGCAGCCCGATCATGGCTTTTTCCATACGGATCGCCTGATACAGGTTACCGTGGGTGCGGGTCCAGTCACGGGAGTAATAATTGTGCTCGCCCAGGGTCTGGGCGATTTGATAGGAAGTACGAGGCGCCTCGAACAGGTCTTCGAACTTCAGGCGCAACCCCTGAACGTCATTGGCTTTCCAGCGATGCAGGCGACCCAGATCGTCGATATTGGTCAGCCCAAGGTAGCCGTCCAGTTCACCAGCGCCCACATGGAAAATACCCGTCACGGTAAAGCGCTTCATGCGCGGAAACATCCCGGCAGGTGTGACCGTGACTTCAGGCGCGACGAAAGTCACCTTGTCGCCGATGCCGACACCGAGTTTGGTAGCAGCCTTGTCACCGATCACGATGCCGAAGTCACCGGCAGCCAGATCATCCAGCTTCCCCTGCCTCATGAAATTGTCGATGATCGAAACTTTGCGCTCTTGCGCCGGGTCGATGCCATTAAGCAGGACTTTCTGCACGTTGCCATTGTTGGTCAACAGCCCCTGCATCTGAGTGAATGGCGCGACGGCCAGCACCTGCGGGTTCTGCCTGACTTTGTCAGCCAGGGACTGCCAGTTGCCAATCGGCTCACCGGCTTCAATGGTGGCGTGAGGAACCATGCCGAGTACACGAGTACGCATTTCATGATCGAAACCATTCATGACCGATAACACGACTATCATCACCACTACGCCCAGGGCGAGACCGATCATGGAAGTCAGGGAAATGAAGGAGACAAAATGATTGCGGCGTTTGGCACGGGTATAACGCGTGCCTATGAATACAAAAAGAGGTCTGAACATTTAGGGACTTGTTCGGAGGAATGGGAACGTCCTTGTGGCGGGCCTAAGCATGCAGCTTTACACTCGAAAACATTCTAAGCACTGCGAGCAACCACTATGACCATCGCCGCTACCATGGGTTCGCCATGTCGACATTAGATGAAGAAGAACGCCGCGAATACTACCGTATCGAGGACAGTGTCGCACTGGAAATTAACCTGCTTTCCAGTACCGACCAGAGCGGGCATCAGGCCATGCGCGAGACCTCGGCTCTCTTTGAACTGCTCAGCGAATTGCACATCAACGAGTTCGAATCCCAGCACCTTTTGCGCCAACTCGACGAGCGTGACCGGGTAGTGAGCAGCCTGCTGCAATCGTTCGGAAAACGCATCGAGCTACTTGGCCGTGTGGTAGCACAAACCACGCTGGGCAAGCTGGGCGCCCCGCAGCCCGTGACTATTTCCGAAGGTGGCGTGCAGTTTCACAGCGATACCAGCTATGCGGTAGACGCCCAACTGTCGATCAAAATGGTCCTGATGCCACAGGCTTCGGCGTTGATGCTGCACGCCAAAGTGACGCATTGCGACATTCTGCTGGATGGCCAATTCGAGATCGGCACCGAGTTCATCGACCTGCCGGACTCCCAACGCCAACTGCTAGCCCGATACATTTTGCAACGACAAGCTGCGCTTAGGCGCCAGGCGCTTGAGCAGGAAAAGCCTGAATAAACGAAAGCGGGCCAAGCAGACGCTGCACCTGTAGGAGCTGCCGAAGGCTGCGATGGCAGTGCGTCAGACTAAATGCTTCGCAGCCTCCGGCAGCTCCTACAGGGAATGTATTCCATCCAGAGGGTGCATTTCGATAACAGTAAAGAACTGACTATCCAACCAAGACCGACGCCTTGAAGGCCACCAGGAGTAAACGTGACCCTTATTTATGGCCATCGCGGCGCCAAAGGCGAAGCACCGGAAAACACCCTGACCAGTTTTCAGGAATGCCTGAAACACGGCGTACGTCGCTGCGAGCTGGATCTGCATTTATCCCGTGACGGGGAACTGATGGTGATTCACGACCCGACTCTGAAACGCACCACCGACCGACGAGGCAAAGTGATCGAGCACAGCGCCGACGATCTGGTGACCTACGATGCACGTAAGGGCGGCCCGGGCTGGATTAACCCCTGCCCGATTCCCCGCCTGGAAGAACTGTTCGAAAAGTGCGACTTCGAGCACTGGCAGCTGGAAGTCAAAAGCGCTTCGCGCACCCGCGCCGCGTCGACCGTACTGGCCATTCGTGAAATGGCTCAGCGCCACGGCTTGCTGGACAAGATCACCATCACTTCAAGCTCTCGGGAAGTGCTCAAAGCGGCACTGGAACTGACGCCGGACATTTCACGCGGTCTGGTGGCCGAATACGCATGGCTCGACCCGCTGAAGGTCGCGCAAAGCTACGGCTGTGAGTACCTGGCATTGAACTGGACACTCTGCACCCCTGAGCGCCAGCAAAAAGCTCAGCGTCAGGGTTTGCATGTGTCGGTGTGGACGGTCAACGAACCCGCACTGATGCGCAGGCTCGCCGACTTCGGCGTGGACAGCCTGATTACAGACTTTCCCGGTTTGGCCAGCGCCACCCTCGAGAATCGCTGAAATCGGTCTCCCCGGCCGGCTCAGGCCACCGGCCGGAGTCGCTTAAAAAAGCCGGTTCAGGCCATCGTAAGCAGCTACCCGATAGGCTTCGGCCATGGTCGGGTAGTTGAACGTGGTGTTGACGAAATACTTCAGGGTATTGGCTTCACCCGGCTGATTCATGATCGCCTGCCCGATGTGCACAATCTCTGACGCCTGGTCGCCGAAGCAATGCACGCCCAGCACTTCCAGCGTTTCACGATGGAACAGAATCTTCAGCATGCCCACGCGCTCGCCTGAGATTTGCGCTCGGGCCATCCCCTTGAAGAACGCCTTGCCCACTTCGTACGGCACTTTCGCTTGCGTCAGTTCATGTTCGTTTTTGCCGATCGAGCTGATTTCCGGAATCGTATAGATACCGGTCGGCACGTCGTTGACGTAACGCCAGCTGCCGTTGTCGACCACTACACCCGCTGCTGAACGGCCCTGATCGTAAGCAGCACTGGCCAGACTCGGCCAGCCGATCACGTCACCCGCGCCGTAAATATTCGGCACGTTGGTGCGATAGCTTTCGTCGACTTCAATCTGGCCGCGGCCGTTAGCCTTGATACCGACGTTTTCCAGACCCAGCTTGTCGGTGTTGCCGGTACGGCCGTTACACCAGAGCAAGGCATCTGCCTTAATCTTCTTGCCAGACTTGAGGTGCAGGATCACTCCATTATCCAGCCCTTCAACCTTTTCGTACTCTTCGTTATGGCGAACCATCACGTTGTTGTTACTGAAGTGATAACTCAACGCCTGAGAGATTTCCGAATCCAGGAAGCTCAGCAACTGATCGCGGTTATCCACCAGTTCAACCATGACCCCCAGACCACTGAAGATCGAAGCGTATTCACAGCCGATCACGCCAGCGCCATAAATGATCAGTTTGCGCGGGGTGTGGCCGAGGCTGAGGATCGTGTCGCTGTCGTAGATGCGCTTGTGGGAGAAGTCGATATCCGCAGGACGGTAAGGACGCGAACCGGTCGCAATAATGATCTGGTTGGCGACCAGCTTCTCCACGACACCGTTGCCACACACCACATCAATGCTGCGCTCATCAGCAAAGCTGCCGGTGCCGAAAAACACATCGACACGGTTGCGGGCGTAATAGCCGGTACGTGAGGACACCTGTTTCGAAATAACGATTTCAGCGTTCTTCAACACGTCCGGGAACGAAAACCAGCGTGGCTCGCCAATGGCCCGGAACATAGGGTTGGTGTTGAAGTGGATGATTTGCTTGACCGAGTGACGCAATGCCTTGGACGGGATAGTGCCCAAGTGTGTGCAGTTGCCGCCGACCTGCCGACGGCTGTCGACCATCGCTACTTTACGCCCTGCCTTGGCGGCGTTCATTGCCGCGCCTTCTCCGGCAGGGCCGGAACCCAGTACTACTACGTCGTAGTTGTAGACAGCCATGCGTACTCCTTAGAACAGGCCGAGGTGCCACTCTGGCATCTCTGGCTAAATCACATCGCGGCCGGCGACATGAAGGATCAGAACCTGGCGCGCAGTTTAAACCGCCACCCAAGCGTGGAACATTAACCGTTGGTAGCGCCATAGGCCACTTTTGTCTGCGACCGAATGACGCGTCCATCGCCCACGGCTGCGCATGATAAAGCCCTTGGCGTGACGATTCACCTCAAAAACAAAAGATTGATCCAATCTTCGCCATCTCTCGTTTGACGTATCGCTCACAGACAGCTGATCACTGCGTGTACAAGCCAATTCGAGCCCGGCATGCCCTCGCGTTAAGTATCCAGAGTTGTCTTTAGCACCTTTTACACATATGGTTACAATTGTGCGTCGCGTGCAGGCAGGAGCCTTGACCGATGCAGCAGGACATAAAAATACAACGGATCCTTTGAGGCCCCTGTCACCTTCAATACGCCTGAGCCAGAGCCATCTGACGGTAATTGAAGCTGCACAAGCCTCTGACCAGATAGCCCAAGCGAGTAATTTTCAATGACCTCGAACACCGGCAAAGGCAAGGCGATATTTCGCGTTGTCAGCGGCAACTTCCTTGAAATGTTTGACTTCATGGTCTACGGCTTCTACGCCACTGCCATCGCCAAAACCTTCTTCCCTGCCGACAGCGCATTCGCTTCACTGATGCTTTCCCTGGCAACGTTCGGCGCAGGATTTCTGATGCGACCTCTAGGCGCGATCTTCCTCGGCGCTTATATCGACCGTCACGGTCGCAAAAAAGGTCTGGTAGTGACTCTGGCGATGATGGCCATGGGCACAGTGCTGATTGCCTGCGTACCCGGCTATGCAACGCTTGGCGTCGCCGCTCCGCTGCTGGTTTTGCTGGGACGCTTGTTGCAAGGCTTTTCTGCAGGCGTGGAACTGGGCGGTGTCTCGGTTTATCTGGCAGAAATCTCTACTCCCGGCCGTAAAGGTTTCTTCGTCAGTTGGCAGTCCGCCAGTCAACAAGCCGCCGTGGTCTTCGCAGGTTTGCTGGGTGTTGCGCTGAATCACTGGCTGAGCCCGGAAGAAATGGGTGAATGGGGCTGGCGCGTGCCGTTCCTGATCGGCTGCCTGATCGTGCCGGTGATTTTCGTGATTCGTCGCTCGATGGAAGAAACCCCGGAATTCGAAGCTCGCACTCATCGCCCGACGCTTAAAGAAGTCGTGCGCTCGATTAGCCAAAACTTCGGCCTGGTGATTGGCGGCATGGCGTTGGTGATCATGACCACCGTGTCGTTCTACCTGATTACCGCCTACACGCCGACGTTCGGTAAAAACGAGCTGCACCTGTCTGACCTCGACAGCTTGATCGTCACGGTTTTCGTCGGGATCTCGAACTTCATCTGGCTGCCGGTGATGGGCGCGCTGTCTGACCGCATTGGCCGCAAGCCTTTGCTCGTTGCTGCAACCGTTCTGGCCATTGCGACGGCCTACCCTGCTCTGTCCTGGCTGGTGGCCAATCCGAGTTTCGGCAACTTGTTGATGGTCGAGCTTTGGCTATCGTTCCTCTACGGGTCGTACAACGGTGCGATGGTGGTTGCCCTGACCGAGATCATGCCGGTGGAGGTGCGCACCACAGGCTTCTCGCTGGCCTACAGCCTGGCAACCGCGACCTTTGGCGGCTTTACCCCGGCAGCGTGCACCTACCTGATTCACGCGCTGGACAACAAAGCAGCGCCGGGCATCTGGCTCACGGGTGCAGCAGTGTTGGGCCTGGTGGCCACGCTGGTTCTGTTCCGTAAGGGCGGGCAAAAACTGCAAGCGCCTGAGGCCATGACCGCTGGCTGAGTAGATTCTTGTAGGAGCTGCCGAAGGCTGCGAACAGCGGAGTGTCAGATACATAGCCTTCGCAGCCTTCGGCAGCTCCTACAGGTACCGGACCACAAAAAAAACGCCCCGACCAGTTACCCGGTCGGGGCGTTTTTCATTCTGCTATTCGCAGCTTAGCGTGGGAACGCTGGAGGGTTAACGCCCGCCATGTCTTCCATCACGCGGACCACCTGATGGCTGTAACCGAACTCGTTGTCGTACCAGACGTACAGAACAACGCGGTTATCGTTGGCAATGGTCGCTTCAGCGTCGACTACACCAGCATGACGCGAACCTACGAAGTCAGTGGAAACCACTTCTTGGGAGTTCACGAAGTCGATCTGCTTGTGCAGGTCCGAGTGCAGCGCCATGTAGCGCAGGTACTCGTTCATTTCTTCGCGAGTAGTCGCCTTCTCAAGGTTCAGGTTGAGAATAGCCATCGACACGTTCGGCGTTGGTACGCGAATCGCGTTGCCGGTCAGCTTGCCAGCCAGTTCAGGCAGCGCTTTGGCAGCCGCAGTGGCAGCACCGGTTTCGGTGATAACCATGTTCAGCGCGGCGCTACGGCCACGGCGATCGCCCTTGTGGAAGTTGTCGATCAGGTTCTGGTCGTTGGTGTACGAGTGAACCGTTTCAACGTGACCGTTGACGATACCGAACTTGTCGTTGACTGCCTTGAGCACCGGCACGATGGCGTTGGTGGTGCAGGAAGCTGCCGAAACGATCTTGTCGTCAGCAGTGATTTCACCGTGGTTGATGCCGTGCACGATGTTTTTCAGCTTGCCTTTGCCTGGAGCAGTCAGCACTACGCGGTCGATGCCTGGACACGCAAGGTGCTGACCCAGACCGTCGGCATCACGCCATACACCAGTGTTATCCACCAGCAGTGCGTCCTTGATACCGTACTGGGTGTAATCCACCTCGGTAGGGTTCTTGGCGTAGATGACCTGAATCAGGTTGCCGTTAGCAGTGATGGTGCTGTTGGCTTCATCAATAGTGATGGTGCCATCGAAAGAACCATGCACCGAGTCTCGACGCAGCAGGCTGGCGCGCTTGACCAGATCGTTTTCGGCGCCTTTGCGGACGACGATTGCACGCAGACGCAGGCCATCACCGCCGCCGGTTTTTTCGATCAGGATGCGCGCCAGCAGGCGACCGATCCGGCCGAAACCGTACAGCACAACATCAGTACCCTTACGTGGAGAAGCATTCTGCTGACCTACCAGCTCGGCCAGTTCTTCACGAACGAACTGCTCGGCGGTGCGGCCGTTGCCTTCAGTCTTGAACTTGACGGCCAGTTTGCCGAGGTCCACCGAGGCTGAGCCCAGTTTGAGCTCGCTCATGGCCTTAACGAGCGGGAAAGTCTCGTGTACGGACAACTCGCTTGCATCGGACTGGCGGTGACGCGCAAAGCGGTGGGCTTTGAGAATCGCGATAACCGATCGGTTGATCAGGCTGCGGCCATAGATCGAACTCACCACATTATTATTGCGGTAGAGCTGACCGATAAGCGGGATCATCGTCTCGGCGAGAGCTTCACGATCAATCCATTCACCAAGACACTGGTCGGGCTTCTGAGTCACGGGAACCTTCCACATGTAGGGGCTGAAAAAAGGGGCTACATTATGCCGCCGCCTTTGTTTAAGGGCAATGCGCGGTAGTCAGATCAGCGAGCACTACATTTTGTTCCGCTGCACTTCAGAAAATGCCCGGGCGTGCACTTCTGAATCACAGCGTAGTCTTAGACCTGACATTTGCACCCTTCCCCCGGTACAATCGCGGCCCTCGTCGCAACGCTTGGAGCTCAATCTTCCGTGCCTGTTCTGCGTCTACCGCTACTCCCTGCCGCTGCAGGCAAACAACACTGGGGCAACCTTCCCGGTGCAGCGCTGAGCCTGGCGATTGCCGAAGCGGCCAGTGCGGCCAAGCGCTTCACCCTGCTTTTGACCGCCGACAGCCAGAGTGCCGAGCGGCTTGAGCAAGAGCTGAAGTTCTTTGCACCCACCTTGCCGGTGTTGCATTTCCCGGACTGGGAAACCCTGCCCTACGATTTGTTCTCGCCGCACCAGGACATCATTTCCCAGCGGATTGCGAGCCTCTATCGCCTGCCAGAGCTGGTTCATGGTGTTCTGGTAGTGCCTATCACTACTGCCCTACACCGATTGGCGCCGACCAAATTCCTGCTGGGCAGCAGTCTGGTACTGGATATAGGTCAGAAACTCGACATCGAGGCCATGCGCACGCGGCTGGAGGCGAGCGGGTATCGCTACGTCGATACGGTTTATGAGCACGGCGAGTTCACGGTACGCGGCAACCTGGTCGATCTGTTTCCGATGGGCAGCAAACTGCCGTACCGGATCGACCTGTTCGATGACGAAATCGAAACACTGCGCACCTTTGATCCAGAGAACCAGCGCTCCATCGATAAAGTCGACTCGGTGCGCCTGTTGCCTGCACGTGAATTCCCTCTGCAAAAGGAAGAAGTCACACGCTTCAAGGCACGTTTTCGCGAACGCTTTGATGTGGATTTCCGCCGCAGCCCGATCTTTCAAGACCTGAGCAGCGGCATCACACCGGCCGGTATCGAGTATTACCTGCCGCTGTTCTTCGAAGAAACCTCGACCCTGTTCGACTATCTGCCTCAGGACACTCAGGTGTTTTCCCTGCCAGGTATTGAACAGGCCGCAGAAAACTTCTGGAATGACGTGCGCAACCGTTATGAGGAGCGTCGCGTAGACCCCGAGCGGCCTCTGTTACCTCCCGCTGAATTGTTCTTGCCGGTGGAAGACTGCTTTGCACGCCTTAAAAGCTGGCCCAGAGTGGTTGCTAGCCAACAGGACGTCGAAACAGGCGTGGGCCGCGAGCGCTTCCCGGCGCAGTTGCTGCCGGAGCTGGCCATCGAAGCCAAGGCCAATCAGCCGCTGGCTGCCTTGTCGAAGTTCATTGAAGAATTCGACGGCCGCATCCTGTTTACCGCTGAATCAGCGGGTCGCCGCGAGGTGCTGCTGGAGCTGCTCGAACGTCTGAAGCTGCGACCTAAAACCGTCGACGGCTGGAATGACTTCGTCGAGGGTAAAGATCGGCTGTCGATCACCATCGCTCCGCTGGATGACGGCCTGCTGCTCGAACAACCCGCCATTGCCCTGATCGCTGAAAGTCCGTTGTTCGGGCAGCGTGTGATGCAGCGTCGGCGTCGCGAGAAACGCACCGACGGCGGCAATAACGATGCCGTCATCAAAAACCTGACCGAGTTGCGTGAAGGCGCGCCGGTGGTGCACATCGACCACGGTGTCGGTCGCTACCTGGGACTGGCGACACTGGAAGTTGAAAATCAGGTCGCCGAATTCCTGATGCTGGCTTACGCCGAAGACGCCAAGCTGTATGTCCCGGTGGCCAACCTGCATCTCATCGCCCGTTACACCGGCAGCGATGACGCTCTGGCCCCGCTGCACCGGCTGGGTTCGGAAACCTGGCAGAAAGCCAAGCGCAAGGCGGCGGAACAAGTACGCGACGTCGCCGCCGAGCTATTGGACATTTATGCTCGCCGTGCCGCACGCGAAGGCTACGCGTTTGCCGACCCGAAAGCCGATTACGCCACGTTCAGCGCGGGCTTCCCGTTCGAAGAAACGCCTGACCAGCAGACCACTATCGATGCCGTACGCGCCGATATGCTCGCACCAAAGCCCATGGACCGGCTGGTCTGCGGCGACGTGGGCTTCGGCAAGACGGAAGTGGCCATGCGCGCAGCGTTCATCGCCGTACATGGCGGCCGTCAGGTGGCGATTCTGGTGCCGACCACCCTGCTCGCCCAGCAGCACTACAACAGTTTCCGCGACCGCTTTGCTGACTGGCCGGTGAGCGTTGAAGTGATGAGTCGCTTCAAGTCCGCCAAGGAAGTCAACGCCGCCGTCGCTGATCTGGCCGAGGGCAAGATCGATATCGTCATCGGCACGCACAAGCTGCTGCAGGACGACGTGAAGATCAAGAATCTGGGCCTTGTCATCATCGACGAAGAACACCGCTTCGGTGTGCGTCAGAAAGAACAGCTGAAAGCGCTGCGCAGCGAAGTCGACATTCTGACCCTCACCGCGACGCCAATCCCGCGCACGCTGAACATGGCCGTATCCGGCATGCGCGATCTGTCGATCATCGCCACGCCGCCCGCTCGACGTCTGTCCGTACGGACCTTCGTCATGGAGCAGAACAAGCCGACGGTCAAAGAGGCGCTGCTGCGTGAGCTGTTGCGCGGTGGTCAGGTGTACTACCTGCACAACGACGTAAAAACCATCGAAAAATGCGCCGCGGATCTGGCCGAACTCGTGCCGGAAGCGCGGATCGGCATCGGTCATGGGCAGATGCGTGAACGCGAACTCGAACAGGTGATGAGCGACTTCTATCACAAGCGTTTCAACGTGCTGATCGCCTCGACCATTATCGAGACCGGTATCGACGTACCGAGTGCCAACACCATCATCATCGAGCGCGCCGACAAATTCGGTCTGGCGCAATTGCACCAGTTGCGCGGCCGGGTCGGCCGCAGTCACCACCAGGCCTATGCTTACCTGCTGACACCGCCACGCAAGCAGATCACTCCGGATGCAGAAAAGCGTCTGGAGGCCATCGCCAATACTCAGGACTTGGGGGCCGGCTTTGTGCTGGCCACCAACGACCTGGAAATCCGTGGCGCAGGCGAATTGCTGGGCGACGGTCAAAGCGGACAGATTCAGGCCGTGGGCTTCACGCTGTACATGGAAATGCTTGAGCGAGCGGTGAAGTCGATCCGCAAGGGTGAACAACCGAACCTCGACCAGCCTCTGGGCGGCGGGCCGGAAATCAACCTGCGCGTACCGGCCCTGATTCCGGAAGCCTATTTGCCCGATGTGCATACGCGCCTGATTCTCTACAAGCGCATCGCCAATGCCACAGACGAAGACAGCCTCAAGGATTTGCAAGTCGAGATGATTGATCGCTTCGGCCTGCTACCTGAACCAACCAAGAATCTGGTGCGCATCACCCTGCTCAAACTGCAGGCGGAGCAACTGGGCATCAAGAAGGTCGATGCAGGACCGCAAGGCGGCCGCATTGAATTTGCTGCTGAGACCCCCGTTGATCCGCTGACCCTGATCAAGTTGATTCAGGGCCAGCCCAACCGCTATAAATTCGAAGGTGCCACGCTGTTCAAATTCATGGTGCCCATGGAGCGACCGGAAGAGCGCTTCAACACCATCGAGGCGCTCTTTGAGCGCCTGACCCCGAAAACTGCTTGAAGGATTCATTCATGCGTGTGCTCCACTCACTCATCCTGCTGCTGACGCTGATCGCGCCAGCAGCATTTGCCGATGGCAATTTTCAGGTCGAAATGATCCTGTTCCGCCAGCAAGGCGAACCTGCTGCAACGCGCCAGATCGCGCCTGAGCACTGGGCGGCCAACGCCCAGAAGATTGACGCGCAGAGTGAGCGTGGGATTGCGTTGAAGGATCTGGCCGACAAGCTGAACGCCAGCGGCACCTACCAAGTGTTGCTGCACCGTGCCTGGCAACAGAATCTGAGCGCAGAGCCAAGCAAAGTTGCCGTCACCAGCGGCGAAGAACAGTGGGCGCACTTCCCTATTGAAGGCACCTTGAGCATAGGCATTGCACGCTTTACCGATATCGCGGCAGACTTCTGGGTCAACCAGCTTGATGCCCACGGTGTGCTGACCAGCAGTGAGCGCCTGAAACAGACCACCCGGGTCAAGAACGGCGAGCTGATTTACATGGACCACGGAAGTCTGGCCATGCTGGTGAAAGTATCGCCCCTGTAACTATTCAAGTAGCGCAACACGTGCTTCTTTTCCCATTTGAGCATCGCTACGGCGTAGGGCTGTCCTGAACTGTGTCGTCCATTCTCGAAAAAGTCCTCGCTTCGCCCTGGACACATGCATTTACCAGCAAAACCGTTGAGCGGGGGTTTGACTACGCCCACGAAGACCGTATCCAGCTTGAAGAACTCAACCCTGACTCGGCTCGCACGCTGTGCAGAGGTTCAGGTTCTGAGGTCTATACCCAGACGCTGAAATTCAGAGATCCCGAGCGATTCAAAAATGCTCTGGTTTGTAAATGCACGTGCCCGGTAAGAGAGAACTGCAAGCACTGTGCAGCCGCGCTGTTCTATCTGCAGGCGCCACAGAACCGCAACGCCTTGCAGGCTGCGCTGGATACGGCCCCCTCTGTGCAGCCGCCGCGCATCGAGAAAGCGCCCGCCCTGCCGGAGCGACTGGTCGACGACATCAAGCCACAGCCACGCCTGATGCTGGCCAGTGTCGAGTTCAGTGCTTACGAGCCACGCAACGGGCGCATGCAGCGCCACATCCAGCATCGCGCAGCCCTTGCTTTTGGCTACGACAAGCACTACGCAATCGGCACGGCCAATGTGAGCATCCTGGTCAGCTCGCTCGGAAGCGATCTGGTTAACCAGAAAAGCGACATCATCGAACACCGGGAAACCGAAACCCTGCGTATTCGCCGCCAGGGCGAGCTGGAGCGCCAGCAACGTCAGGTGCTGCAGGACATGGGTTTCAGAGTCGCAACCCGGCAAAGCAAAGCGCTGCCAGACACCGCCGGTGACATGTTTGACCTGCCCAACGACAAGGCGTGGCTGCACTTCGTCCTCAACGACTTGCCGCGCCTTGAAGAACAAGGCTGGGAAATCGTCATCACCGAGGATTTCGCTTTCGACGTGACCCCCGTGGACGACTGGTATGCAGTCATCGACGAAGAGGCGGAACGCGACTGGTTCGATCTGGAGCTGGGCATCATCGTCAACGGCGAACGCCTGAGCTTGCTGCCAATCCTTATCAACCTGCTGCGCAGTCACCCGGAATTGATGAGCGCTGCCGGGATTGCCAAGCGTGGCGATGACGAGCAACTGCTCGTGCAACTCAATCACTTCACGCAAAATGGCGGCGGGCCGGTGCAGATCGCCCTGCCCTATGGGCGCCTGAAACCGGTATTGGCCACCCTTGGCGATTTCTATTGGCGCGAAGAAGGCAGTAACTCACTGCGCCTGAACACCGCCGACGCCACACGCCTGGGCCAGCTCGATGATTTACCCCTGAGCTGGCAAGGCGGCGACCGTCTTCGCCAATTCGCGGACCGGCTGGCCAATATCAAGGACGCGCCGGTGGCGGTGCCAGAGGGGCTCAACGCCACTTTGCGACCCTACCAGCACGAAGGCCTGAGCTGGATGCAGTCGCTGCGCGAACTGGAAGTCGGTGGCGTGCTGGCCGATGACATGGGTCTGGGTAAAACCCTGCAGACCCTGGCGCACCTGCTCATGGAGAAACAGGCCGGACGTCTGGATCGCCCGGCGCTGGCCGTGATGCCCACCAGCCTGATCCCCAACTGGCTGGACGAAGCCGAAAACTTCACCCCGCAACTACGGGTGCTCGCTTTGTATGGCGCCAATCGCCACGCTGATTTCGACAACCTGAGTCAGTACGACCTGATTCTTACCACCTATGCCCTGCTGCCGCGGGACGAGGAAGTACTGGCCAAGCTGTCGTTTCACACCCTGATCCTCGATGAAGCGCAGTACATCAAGAACCCCAACAGCAAAGCCGCTCAGGCCGCGCGCAGCCTCAATGCCCGCCAGCGCCTGTGCCTGAGTGGTACGCCGCTGGAAAACCATCTAGGCGAGTTATGGTCACTGTTTCACTTCCTGATGCCGGGCTGGCTAGGCAGCAGCAAGGAATTCAACAGCAACTACCGTAACCCCATTGAGAAGCACGGCAACATGGAGCGCCTGCAGCATCTGAACGCGCGGATCAAACCGTTCCTGCTGCGTCGCACCAAGGAACAGGTCGCCACCGAGCTGCCACCCAAGACTGAAATCATTCACTGGGTCGAACTTAACGAAGCCCAGCGGGATGTGTACGAAACTGTGCGCCTGGCCATGGACAAGAAAGTCCGCGACGAGATCACTCGCAAAGGCGTGGCGCGCAGCCAGATCATCATCCTTGAAGCGCTGCTCAAGCTGCGTCAGGTCTGCTGCGACTTGCGTCTGGTCAACAGCGCTCCGGCCAACCCGCGCCAGGGTCACTCCGCCAAGTTACAAAGCCTGATGGAGATGTTCGAAGAACTGCTGGCCGAGGGCAGGAAGATTCTGCTGTTCTCGCAGTTCACCTCGATGCTGACCCTGATCGAAGCCGAACTGAAACAACGCGGTATCGAATACGCCCTGCTGACCGGCTCTACCAGAGACCGGCGCACGCCGGTGCAGGCATTCCAGGCGGGCAAGCTGCCAATCTTCCTGATCAGCCTGAAAGCGGGTGGCACCGGTCTGAACCTGACCGCTGCCGACACCGTGATCCATTACGACCCGTGGTGGAACCCGGCAGCCGAAAACCAGGCCACCGACCGCGCTTATCGCATCGGTCAGGACAAACCGGTATTCGTCTACAAGATGATTGCCCGAGGCACCGTGGAGGAGAAGATCCAGCGCTTGCAGCAAGAGAAGTCAGCATTGGCGGCCGGAGTGCTGGATGGCCGGGTAACGGGTGACTGGAAACTGCAGAGCGAAGACATCGCCGCATTGTTTGCGCCGTTGCCGGCGCAGACAAAGAAGGGCAAGAAGTAAGGACATCACATCACGCCCCTGTAGGAGTTGCCGAAAACTGCGAAGAAGGTCTTGTCTGTCACACCGCCTTCGCAGCCTTCGGCAGCTCTTACAGGGATCGCCGATCTGTGGGAGCCGGGCTCGCCCGCGATTCAGACACTGCGGTTTATCGTGAATATAGAGTCATCGTTCATCGCGAGCTAGCTCGGCTCCTACACAGTAAACATTGTCAAACCGCGCCCAGCACCCGCGCCAGCGTCGCTTTCACTTTGCCCATCCCGTCGTGCAAGGCCTGTTCAATTTCGGCCATGGTAATAACCGCTGACGATTTGCCTGCTGCCGGGTTGACCACTAGCGCCAGACAGGCATATTCCAGTTCCAGCTCGCGAGCAAGAGCAGCTTCCGGCATACCGGTCATGCCCACAATGTCGCAGCCGTCACGCTCAAGGCGAATGATCTCGGCCACAGTCTCAAGACGCGGCCCTTGAGTGCAGGCATAAACGCCGCGCTCGCTGAACTCACAACCCTCTGCCGCCAACGCCGCAATCAGACGCCCGCGCAGCGCTTCGCTGTAGGGATAGCTGAAGTCGATATGGGTTACTTGCTCCAGGTCATCGGCGAAGAACGTGTGCTGACGGCCGCTGGTGTAATCGATCAGGTCGTGGGGCACACAAAAATGTCCAGTGCCCATGGCCGGATGAATCCCACCCACTGCGTTGACCGCCAGAATGGCCTCAGCGCCAGCCTGCTTGAGCGCCCAGATGTTGGCCCGATAATTAACCTGATGTGGCGGAAAGCGATGCGGATGACCGTGACGGGCCAGAAACATTACTTCGCGACCGGCGTAGTCACCGATCTGAATCTCACCCGAAGGCGCACCGTAAGGCGTACTCACCGGCAAAGACTGACGAATGTTCAAGCCTTCAAGCTGAGTCAGCCCCGTGCCACCGATAATTGCGTAAACAGTCATGAAAAATCCTTAGTCGATCAATTGCGCAGCGCGCAACGCTTCAAGCGCGGCAAGCCAGCGCGGATGTTGACGATACTCGGTGCTGGCAAAAGCCTGACCGCGCATTTTGGCAATACGTGCCGAAGGCTTGACCTTGAGCCGTTGCGCTGCACTCAGTGCCAGCTCCGCAGCCGCCCGATCGTTGCAAACCAGCCCCATGTCACAGCCGGCGGTCAAGGCCGCCTCGATACGACTGGCAGCATCACCGACCACATGGGCGCCGGCCATGGACAGGTCATCACTGAAAATCACGCCGTCGAACTTCAACTCGCCGCGCAAAATATCCTGCAACCAGCGCCGGGAGAAACCGGCGGGCTGAGGATCGACCTGCGGATAAATGACATGCGCGGGCATCACCGCAGCCAGTTGCTGGCTCAGCCGGGCAAACGGGACCAGATCGTTGGCGCGGATCTGCTCCAGGCTGCGTTCGTCATTGGGTATCGCCACATGGGAGTCAGCCTCTGCCCAGCCGTGCCCGGGAAAATGCTTACCGGTCGCGGCCATGCCAGCGGCGTTCATGCCACGAATAAATGCACCCGCCAGCAACGCCGCACGCTCGGGATCACCCTCAAAAGAGCGCGTACCGACAACAGCGCTGCGCTGATAGTCGAGATCAAGCACGGGCGCAAAACTCAGGTCCAGGCCCACCGCCAGCACTTCAGTCGCCATCAGCCAGCCGCAATGCTCGGCCAGCACCTCGGCATTTGGCTGATGGGCAATAGAACGCATGGCAGGCAATCGCACAAACCCTTGGCGCAAGCGCTGGACGCGACCGCCCTCCTGGTCCACTGCCAACAGCAAATCAGGCCGTACCGCACGAATCGCCGCGCTTAACTCACGTACCTGTCGGGGATGTTCAATATTGCGGGCAAAAATGATCAGGCCGCCCACTTCGGGCTGACGCAGAAACTGGCGATCCTCGGCGGTCAACCAGGTGCCCGCGACATCCACCATCAAAGAGCCTTGCAGGCCAGAACTCATAAAAAAACACCATTGCCGATATCCAATCCGGGCAATGGTGCTTGATCATCGAGCCTGGCGCAATGCGCGAACAGTCAGGCCTTGGCAGTGCCGGGGATACTTGAGGTGCTTTTGGTGCGCGGCTTGAGCTGCGCAGCAATCATTGCGGTGTCGGTGACACCGGTTTCGGCCCGCATGCCAGCGGCCAGAAACGGCACCATCAGGCGCATGACCTGCTCGATGGAGGTGTTAACGCCAAAATCGGTTTCAGCGATCGCTCGCAATGCCTTGATGCCGGACATGCTGAACGCTGCAGCACCGAGCATGAAGTGCACACGCCAGAACAGTTCGATGGGAGGAATGCGCGGTGCCGCCTCATTGACCAGTACCATGTAACGGCGGAACACCTTGCCGTACATGTCTTCGAGATAGCGACGCAAATGGCCTTGGCTCTGGCTGAACGCCAGACCGAGCAGACGCATGAAAATCGACAGATCGTTATTGCTGCGCGGCTGGACCACGAGTGCTTGCTCGACAAGCATCTCCAGCAGCTCTTCCAGCGTAGGTTTTTGATCAGGCTTGGCCTGACGACGCTCCAGCTCACGATCAAGGCTGATACAGAAAGGCCCGAGGAAGCGTGAGAAAACAGCCTGGATCAGCGCCTTCTTGGAACCGAAGTGGTAATTGACCGCCGCCAGATTGACCGACGCCTTGCTGGTAATCAGCCGTAGCGAGGTCTCCGCGAAGCCTTTTTCCGCGAACAACTGCTCGGCAGCATCAAGAATGCGTTCAACTGTTTCCGACTGGGCCATGGTTCTCTGCCTGACAAACACTTGTTTGAAACATACGTTTCAGACTATGTACCTGTCAAGCCCGTGATTCGCCATAGCCCGACAGGGGCGTATTTAACCATATAAACCGTGGGCTGTAGCCATCCACATAGCCTTCCCTGCCCTTCTGCCCGATGACCTTGGAAATAACTGAGAGAAAAGGACGATTGCCAACTCGCTCGCACTGTATATAATCCCAGTCACTGTATAAAAAGACAGAGCGATCAACATGATTAAACTGACGCCACGCCAAGCTGAAATTCTGGAATTCATCAAGCGCTGCCTTGAAGACAACGGCTACCCGCCTACCCGTGCGGAAATCGCTCAGGAGCTGGGCTTCAAATCGCCCAACGCAGCAGAAGAGCACCTTAAAGCCCTCGCCCGTAAAGGCGCGATCGAAATGACTCCAGGTGCTTCCCGAGGCATCCGCATTCCAGGCTTTGAAGCCAAGACCGAAGAAAGCGGCTTGCCGATCATCGGCCGGGTTGCGGCAGGCGCACCGATTCTGGCTCAGCAACATATCGAAGAATCTTGCAACATCAACCCTGCGTTTTTTCATCCAAGTGCCGATTACCTGCTAAGGGTGCAAGGCATGAGCATGAAAGATGTCGGCATTTTTGATGGCGATCTACTCGCTGTGCACACCACCCGTGAGGCCCGCAATGGCCAGATCGTGGTAGCACGCATTGGCGATGAAGTGACGGTCAAGCGATTCAAGCGTGAAGGCAGCAAAGTCTGGCTGATTGCCGAAAACCCGGACTTCGCGCCCATCGAAGTGAATCTCAAGGATCAGGAACTGGTTATCGAAGGTTTGAGCGTCGGCGTTATCCGTCGCTAAGGAGACATCATGCAGTTCGTCCAGGCCCCGCAATCACAACTTCCGCTGTTTGAAGCATTTCTCGCGCAACCTATTGCGCCCATGCTCAAAGAGGCAGCGGCAACGTCATGGAACAACGAACCTGAGGTGTTCAGTGAGCTGTCATTGCGTGGTGCGGCCGGGAACTGCTTGAGCCTGCTGGCGCCAATCCTGCGTGAACTGAGCGAAGAATCTGACGCTCGCTGGCTGACCCTGATCGCACCACCATCCAGCCTTACACAACGCTGGCTGCGTGACGCCGGGCTGAATCGCGAACGGATTCTGTTGCTGCAACCACGCGGAACTCAGAGCGCATTTGAACTGACCCGTGAGGCGCTTCGCCTTGGGCGCAGCCACACGGTTGTCAGCTGGATCAATCCGATCAGTACAGGATTGCGTCAACAACTGATCAGCGCGGCAAAGCTGGGTGACGCGCAGAGCCTGAACATTCGTCTGGGCTGAAACAAGCTTTAGTGAAGAACTCGCGGGCCGGTATCTTTTTCCAGCTCGCCTTCGGCCAGACGACCCGCCATCTGTACACCTACGCTCAGCATTGCCTTGGCGATTTCTACGTGTTGCCCTTGCAGAAACTCTTTGGCGTCAGCCGAGAAATCCAGCGTCACCAACGACCCTTCGTCATCGGCACGACGCAGCTCGATCCGACCGTCAGGTAGTTCCACAATTTCAAGAAACGATGTTGGCATCAGGGCAGTACTCCACGAAAGGCCGACATTGTAGCAGCCTGTCGACTCAGTCCCTAGGGCCTGTTCCCGTTTTATGACGAGCCGCGTTGCCCGGCCTTTTTGTCGCAGTAGTCATAACCAGAAGGGTCTGGTCCGTGATTCAGTGCATTTCAGCACTCGCTCAGGCCTTCACGGAAGCGAATCGCCAGCCCTTTAAGCTGCTGACGCCAGCTTTCAAGCTCCTCGCGGGTCAATTCAGGCTCAGACTCTTCATCAAGATTCACCGCCACGATCAGTGGCTGCGTCACATCGCCTTTTACTTTTTTGGGCGCACGCGGCGGTTCAAACAAGGCGTTATAAGCCGCAATCAGCTGAGCCAGCCAGGTTTCCCTGTTTTGAGCCAACTCGACCAGCTCAGCCATTTCCGGGATCGCCAGTGCATCCAGCACCTTCTGATTCAGGAGCAGTTCTGCGCGCGGCGCATTGGCCTCCGGCAAGCGGTAGTAACCGGCGATCTCATGACACAACCCCAGCAAAGCACCATACAAATGGAACAACGCGGACTCACGCTCCGCCTGCAACAGCGCCTGCGCGTTCATTGCACGGCCTTCCTGCGCCTTGCCCATGGACTCCAGGGCGAGCCCGGCGAAGTAAATCTTTTGATTGGTACGGGTGTAGAGTTCATGGGCCATGGCGGCAACCTCCGTAGCGATGAAATAAAGCCTGCACCAACATGAGTGCGGTGCAACCTTCCGAATTAACCCCAATCCTTTAGGGGCTCACGAGATTACGAGGCCAGCGATGGCGGTGTGTCAGACAAGCCGTGATCGCTGGCCTCGTAACCTCGGTGAGCGCCTACAGGTCCAATGTTTGTTGCATCCCAACCAAAAAACAAAGCCCTCGGCACGACCAGCATACCGAGGGCTTAGCATTCACGCATCAGGTCCGTTCAGACAGAATCAACGCTTGTCTTCGACCTTCCAGGCCTTGCCGTCGTAGAAAGCTTTCCAGCCAGTAGGCTTGCCTTCAACTTCAGTCTGAACGTACTGCTCTTTGGTCTTGCGGCTGTAACGGATCACAGCAGGACGACCATCAGGATCCTTCTTCGGCGCTTCGCACAGGAAGTGGTACTTCGGATCGATCTCGTCCTTGTGCGGGGCAATTTCCAGAACCAGCGGTGCGCGTGTTTCACGGTTTTTCGGGAACTGACTGGCCGCCAGGAACAACCCGGATGCGCCGTCACGCAGAATGTACGTGTCGTCGACCTTGTCACACTTGAGTTCTGGCATCTTCACCGGATCCATCTTCGGCGGAGCTGCATCACCACTCTTGAGCAACTTGCGGGTGTTCTTGCAATCAGGATTGGTGCAGCCAAAGAACTTGCCAAAGCGACCGGTCTTGAGCTGCATCTCGCTGCCACACTTGTCGCATTCCAGGCTCGGACCTTCGTAACCCTTGATCCGGTAATTGCCCTCTTCGACTTCAAAACCGACGCAATCCGGGTTGTTACCGCAGATGTGCAACTTGTGCTTCTCATCCAGCAGGTAAGCGTCCATTGCCGTGCTGCAAATATGGCAACGGTGTTTGCCGAGCAGTACCCGGGATTCGGATTCACCTTCATCGTCTTCGGCAATTTCATCGCCCGGTGTCAGGTTGACGGTGGCCTTGCAACGCTCTTTCGGCGGCAGGCTGTAACCTGAGCAGCCGAGGAATACACCAGTCGACGCCGTACGGATCTGCATCGGTCGACCACACACCTTGCACGGGATGTCGGTCATCACCGGCTCGTTGGCACGCATACCGCTGTCAGGCGCCTCCGCCACTTCCAGCTTTTTGCGGAAGTCACCGTAGAACTCATCGAGAACGTTTTTCCAGTCACGCTCACCCTGGGCTACGTCATCGAGATTCTCTTCCATGCCGGCTGTGAAGCCGTAGTCCATCAGATTGGAAAAGCTTTCGGACAGACGCTCGGTCACGATGTCGCCCATTTTCTCGGAGTAGAAACGGCGATTGTGCAATGCAACGTAGCCACGGTCCTGAATGGTCGAGATGATCGCCGCGTAGGTCGAAGGACGACCGATGCCACGTTTCTCCATCTCTTTTACCAGGCTCGCTTCCGAATAACGCGCAGGCGGCTTGGTGAAGTGCTGGCTCGGGTCAAGCTTGACCAGCTTCAGGGTTTCGCCCTGGGCCATGTCCGGCAGTACGTCGTCATCGCCCGGCTTGGTCATCTGCGGCAAGGCGCGGGTGTAACCGTCAAACTTCAGGATACGGCCCTTGGCGCGCAGCTCGAAGGTGCCAGCCGCCACACTGACGGTGGTAGACAGGTATTGCGCCGGAGGCATCTGGCACGCCACGAATTGACGCCAGATCAGCTCGTACAGGCGCTCGGCATCGCGCTCCATGCCGCTCAGTTTGCTCGGATGCGTATTGACGTCGGAAGGACGAATCGCTTCGTGAGCCTCCTGTGCGCCTTCCTTGCTGCTATAAACGTTTGGCGATTCCGGCAGGTACTTCTTGCCGAACTCGGCTTCGATGTATGCGCGCGCCATGCTCACCGCATCAGCGGACAAGTTGGTCGAGTCAGTACGCATGTAAGTGATGTAACCCGCTTCGTACAGACGCTGGGCCATCATCATGGTTTTCTTCACGCCGAAGCCCAG
Organism: Pseudomonas caspiana; assembly: GCF_040224095.2. NCBI lineage: Bacteria > Pseudomonadati > Pseudomonadota > Gammaproteobacteria > Pseudomonadales > Pseudomonadaceae > Pseudomonas > Pseudomonas caspiana. Next base: position 3,732,172 of record NZ_CP167995.1, read on the forward strand.
GCGGTTACTCGCAGCCTGCTGCAGGGTCGAGGTGATGAAAGGTGCCGAAGGCTTGCTGCTGGTCGGCTTGTCTTCACGCTTGGCGATGCTGTAGCTGGAAGCCTTGAGCTTCTCCAGTGCCGCCATGGCCTGAGCTTCGTTCAGCGGCTTGAACGCTTCACCGTTTTCCCGAGCAACTTCGAAGCGCACATTGGCGCCCTTGGCGGTGCCTAGGTCAGCGTGTACTTCCCAGTACTCTTCAGGGTTGAACGCACGGATTTCCCGCTCACGCTCCACCACCAGCTTCACAGCAACCGACTGCACGCGCCCGGCGGACAAGCCACGAGCGATCTTCTGCCACAGCAGTGGCGAAACCATATAACCCACAACCCGGTCGAGGAAACGACGCGCCTGTTGAGCGTTGACGCGGTCGATGTCCAGCTCGCCCGGTTTGGAGAAGGCTTCCTGAATGGCTTTCTTGGTGATTTCGTTGAACACCACGCGCTTGTAGCGGCTGTCATCCCCACCAATGGCTTCGCGCAGGTGCCAGGCAATGGCTTCCCCCTCGCGGTCCAAGTCCGTTGCGAGATAGATGGTGTCAGCATCCTTGGCGAGCCGACGCAGCTCTTCGATCACCTTCTCTTTGCCGGGAAGGATTTCGTATTTTGCCTTCCAGCCATGATCCGGATCGACGCCCATACGGGCTACCAGTTGCTTCTTCGCCTTCTCTTTAGGCGTGAGCACCGGGCCTTCGCCAGCCGCGGCCTTGCCACGTTTGACGGGTTCTTTACTGGCGCTAGCCGAACCGCTGGTGGGCAGGTCTCGGATATGGCCGATACTCGACTTCACCACGTACTGGTTGCCCAAATACTTGTTGATGGTCTTGGCCTTAGCCGGGGATTCCACGATGACCAGCGATTTGCCCATGGATCAGAAAATTCCTGAATACTGAAAATGAAAGACGGTTGGAACCTGTCAAGGCCCCGCTATATATAGTGGCTACAAGAGGAGGTCAAGCACGGGATAGTGATCGAACTCGCCTCACGGCCTGGAAAAGAGGCTCGGTTCGGCTTGAACCAAAGCAAAGCGCGGGACCTGCTCGCCGTCAACCTCGACGGACTCCTGGAACATGCTCAAGGGCCGCACCCACATCCCGAAATCGCCGTACAGCGCTTGGTAAAACACCACTTCTTCTTCGGTTTCGGAGTGCCTGGCAACACTGAATACGCGGTACTCGGGGCCTTTGTAATGGCGATAGAGCCCTGGCTGTAAATTCATGTTGCTGTCCTCGCAAAAAAAAACTGAAAAACTTTTCTGGAATGGCTTTTACAAAAATACAAAAGCCGGGGCACCTGGCCCCGGCTCGCATCAAACAGACGCGTCAGACGCGTTCGAAGACGGTAGCAATACCCTGCCCCAAACCGATGCACATTGTTGCAACACCCAGATTGGCGCCATTTTGCTTCATGACATTAAGCAAAGTGCCGGAGATACGAGCGCCGGAGCAACCAAACGGGTGACCCAGGGCGATGGCACCGCCGTGCAGGTTAACCTTCTCATCCATCTTGTCGAGCACTTTCAAATCTTTCAGCACTGGCAAGGCCTGTGCGGCGAAAGCTTCGTTGAGCTCGAAGACGTCGATATCAGCAATGCTCAGACCGGCACGTTTCAAGGCTTTCTGGGTCGCCGGAACCGGACCATAACCCATAATTGCCGGATCCACACCTGCCACAGCCATCGAGCGAATCACCGCCAACGGTTGAATACCGAGGTCCTGGGCACGCTGGGCGGACATCACAATCATGCACGAAGCACCGTCGGTGATTTGCGAAGATGTGCCCGCCGTCACAGTACCGCCTTTCGGGTTGAAGGCTGGTTTCAAGGCCGCGAGGCTTTCCAGCGTGGTCTCGGGACGGATGGTTTCGTCGTAGTCGAAGACCTTGAGGAAACCGTTCTCGTCATACCCCTGCATCGGGATAATCTCGTCCTTGAACTTGCCTTCCAGCGTGGCCTTGTGGGCCAGGCGGTGGGAACGCACGCCAAAGGCATCCTGCTGCTCACGGGTGATGCCGTGCATTTTGCCGAGCATTTCTGCGGTCAGGCCCATCATGCCGGATGCCTTGGCGGCATAAAGCGACATGTGCGGATTTGGATCAACGCCGTGCATCATGCCGACGTGGCCCATGTGCTCGACGCCGCCGACCACAAATACATCGCCGTTACCGGTCATGATTGCCTGGGCGGCAGTGTGCAAAGCACTCATCGACGAGCCACACAGGCGGCTGACCGTCTGCGCTGCCGAGGTGTGCGGGATCTGCGTCAGCAACGAAGCCATACGCGCAATGTTCCAGCCCTGCTCCAGGGTCTGGTTGACGCAGCCCCAGATCACGTCTTCAACTTCGGCCGGATCAACCTTGTTGTTGCGCTCCAGCAATTTGCTGATCAGGTGCGCGGACATGTCTTCAGCGCGGGTGTTGCGGTGCATGCCACCCTTGGAGCGGCCCATGGGTGTGCGACCGAAGTCTACAATCACCACATCTCTTGGATTCAAACTCATACATTCACTCCTGAAAGGCGCTTAACCGAAGAAGCTCTGGCCGTTCTTGGCCATCTCACGCAGCTTCGCAGTCGGGTGGTACAGAGCGCCCAAATCAGCATATTGATCGGCCAGGGCAACGAATTCAGCGACACCAATGGAATCGATGTAGCGCAACGCACCGCCACGGAACGGAGGGAAGCCGATGCCGTAGATCAAGCCCATGTCAGCTTCAGCGGCCGTTTCGACAATGCCGTCTTCCAGGCAACGCACGGTTTCCAGGCACAACGGGATCATCATCCAGTTGATGATGTCCTCGTCGGACACTTCGCGCTGTTCGTAGACAATCGGCTTGAGAACTTCGAGCACCGCAGAGTCGGTAACTTTCTTCGGCTTGCCCTTCTTATCTGTCTCGTAAGCGTAGAAACCTTTGCCGTTCTTCTGGCCCAGGCGCTTGGCTTCATAAAGAGCATCGATAGCAGAGCGACGGTCATCCTTCATGCGATCCGGGAAGCCTTCAGCCATGACATCGCGACCGTGGTGGCCGGTGTCGATACCGACAACGTCCATCAGATACGCAGGGCCCATGGGCCAGCCGAATTTCTCCATGACTTTGTCGATGCGGACAAAATCCACACCGGCACTGATCAGTCGGGCGAAACCGCCGAAGTACGGGAACAGCACGCGGTTGACCAGGAAGCCTGGGCAATCGTTGACCACGATCGGGTTCTTGCCCATTTTCTTGGCATAGGCCACGGTGGTGGCAACTGCCAGCTCACTGGACTTCTCACCGCGAATCACTTCAACCAGCGGCATCATGTGCACCGGGTTGAAGAAGTGCATGCCGACAAAGTTTTCCGGACGCTTGAGGGCTTTGGCCAGCAAGCTGATGGAAATGGTCGAGGTGTTGGAGGCCAGAATCGTGTCATCGCCCACTTGAGCTTCGACCTCTGCCAATACCGCCTGCTTGACCTTCGGATTCTCGACAACGGCTTCGACCACCAGATCGACATTGCCAAAATCGCCGTAAGACAGCGTCGGCCGGATCGCATTCAGCGCTTCAGCCATTTTGGCTGCGGTCAGACGGCCTTTTTCAACACGGTTGCCCAGCAACTTCGAGGCTTCGTTCAGACCCAACTGAATGGCGTCTTCGCGGATATCCTTCATCAGGATCGGCGTGCCTTTGGAAGCAGACTGATAGGCAATGCCACCGCCCATGATGCCAGCGCCCAGCACGGCGGCTTGCTTCACGTCTTTGGCGACTTCGTCGTAGACCTTGGCTTTGCGCTTCAGCTCCTGATCGTTCAGGAACAGGCCAATCAGACTCTGCGCCGCAGAAGTCTTGGCCATTTTGACAAACCCGGCGGCTTCGATTTCCAGCGCCTTGTCACGACCAAAGTTGGCAGCTTTCTGAATGGTCTTGATCGCTTCGACCGGCGCCGGATAATTCGGGCCAGCCTGCCCCGCAACGAAACCTTTGGCGGTTTCGAATGCCATCATTTGTTCGATAGCGTTGAGTTTGAGTTTTTCCAGCTTCGGCTGACGCTTGGCCTTGTAGTCGAACTCGCCAGAAATCGCGCGCTTGATCAGGTCAATCGCAGCTTCCTGAAGCTTTTCCGGAGCGACCACGGCATCGACTGCACCCACTTTCAGGGCGTCTTCAGCACGGTTTTCTTTGCCAGAGGCAATCCACTCGATAGCGTTGTCGGCACCAACGATACGCGGCAGACGAACCGTACCGCCAAAACCGGGATAGAGACCCAGCTTGACTTCGGGCAGGCCGATTTTGGCGCTGCTGGACATCACGCGATAGTCTGCGGCCAGGCACATTTCCAGGCCGCCACCCAAGGCGATACCGTTGATGGCCACCACTGTCGGCACACCAAGGTCTTCGAAATCACTGAAAATCCGGTTGGCTTCCAGATTGCCAGCCAGCAGTTCTGCGTCCGGCAACTTGAAGTTGTCGACAAACTCAGTGATGTCGGCGCCGACGATGAACACGTCCTTGCCGCTGGTGACAATCACGCCCTTGATGGAGCCATCGGCTTTGATGGTGTCCACAGCCTGACGAAGGTCATTGAGGGTGAGACGGTTGAACTTGTTGACGGACTCACCCTTGAGATCGAAATTCAATTCGACGATGCCGCTCTCAAGAGCCTTAACCGTGATGGCTTTACCTTCGTAAATCATCAACTGATCTCCACGATATGGAAGCTGAACAATACACACCGGACGCTGAAATCTGGCGCGACTACGACGTTATCGTCGGTGAAACGCCAAATCTTCAGGCACACCCGTCGATGCGGTAGCCGGGATCTGTAAGAACTGTCTTACTACCAAACGCTCAATTCATACGCCCGTTTGATTTGGGTGCGCCTACCATCATGCAAATCCAGCAGTTTGTCAATTCGACGAATCACCCACAAATGCGGGTCATCCCATAAAGCATCGCACGTCCAGGAGCACTCAAGCCCAGCGTGATCAGCCTCTATTCACTGTGTTTATCGGCAGAAAGCGAACAAACCTCCATGTAGGTTTTGCACCGAAGAGGGTCACGCATGAAAATAAATACAAGAAAGCGCGACAAATGAGAGCAAAGAGTCTACATTCAGCGCACGACCGCACGAGGCTAGCCTTTCAGGGTTCGCTGACTGCATGAGTCACACGCTTTGGGCATTGCACCGCAAAGCGCTACAGAATTACCGGCCTGCCTGGCCAACCCGAGCCCGATGTTGTTATCGGGCTTTTTAATGCCTGAGATTTGAGCTGACGAGCATCAAGCCAACGCTTTCAGCACTACAGCAATACGCTGTAACACCTCTGCTTCGCCCTGCTCCCCCCAACACAGAGTGATCATTTGCTTATCCGCTTCGACCTTGTACACATCAGCTGGCAGGGTATTGAAGTGCACGAGCAAACCAGCATCTTCACAGGGCTCGCGCCACTGATTGAGCCAAACACCGGGCTCTGTCTGCCAATACGCCCACACGGAAGGTTTGCTGCTGCGTCGCGGTCGGTGGTATTGCGCGCACGGGCTTGGCGGTTGCCTGGAGAGCCAGTGCGGCCAGTCCTGCGCGGAGAGCTGCATGGCCAGCCCCATCCGCCGGGCTTCCATCCGCAGAGCCATTCTGCCGCCCTGCTGACGGGACGGCCGCAGCCAGACCAATGGGCTGAGCATCACGCCAACGATTGACAGAATTATCCAGAACGTCATATTGCTTGCTGCCTTTTATCCGCTAACCCATTGATGAAGATAATGGCCTGCCCAGATCGGGCTGAAAGAGCCATACTGAACGCATCGCAACCTTACGGAGGACTTCCTCATGAAGTATGAACACGTTCTGGTCGCCGTTGACCTGACTGACGAGTGCAACCCTGTCCTTTCCCGCGGTCGCGAAATTGCCGAGCGCAACGGGGCCAAATTGTCGCTGGTTCATATCGTCGAGCCGATGGCCATGGCCTTTGGCGGCGACGTGCCGATGGATCTCTCGCAACTTCAACAGCAGCAATTTGATCAGGCGAAAGAGAAGCTTGCCGCGCTGAAGGCTCAATATCCCGATACTAATATTGGTGAGGCTCATTTGGTGTATGGCCAACCCCGCCAGGAAATTCACGAGTTGGCGATCAAGGAAAAATGCGACTTGATCGTTGTTGGCAGCCACGGTCGCCATGGTCTGGCCCTGTTGCTCGGCTCAACCGCCAATGACGTATTGCATGGCGCACCTTGTGATGTACTCGCAGTGCGGTTGAAAAAAGCAGAGTGATCCAACCGCAGGGCTAATGAGCGCACCCTCTGTCCGTGGCACAGCGCTGTGTCGCCACGAACATCGGACTGTAGGAGCTCACCGAGGTTACGAGGCCAGCGATCGCGGTTTGTCTGGCACTCCGTCATCGCTGGCCTCGTAACCTCGGTGAGCTCCTACAGGATTGGGGGCAACTCAAATAATTTGGATGTTATTTGGCAAACGCCTTGCCACTTGCGCCACACAATAAAAAGCCCGGAGCAATGATCCGGGCTTTTTATTTGCCTTGAGTATCAGGCGTCCAGCTCGGCCCAGCGCTCCAGCAAACCGTCCAGTTCAGCCTGACGGTTTTCCAGTTGAGCCAGCACCGCAGCCGTTTGCTCGGCAGGACGCTGGTAGAAGCCAGGTTCGGCCATTTCGGCAGTCAGAGCCGCAATCTGTGCTTCGGTTTCGTCGATCTGCTCTGGCAACGCCTCAAGCTCACGCTGCAATTTGTAGCTGAGTTTTTTCTTGGCACTCGCCACCGGTATTTCCTTGGCTTCAACCGGCACAGCTTCAACCACGGCAGTGGCCAGTTCGGCCTTGCCAGACTTGGAGTCAGTGACACCGAGCAGTTTTGGTGAACCGCCCTGACGCAGCCAGTCCTGATAACCGCCAACGTACTCGCGGACTTTGCCTTCGCCTTCGAATACCAGGGTGCTGGTCACGACGTTATCGAGGAATGCCCGGTCGTGACTCACCATCAGTACGGTGCCCTTGAAGGTTAACAGCACTTCTTCAAGCAGCTCGAGGGTTTCCACGTCCAGATCGTTGGTCGGTTCGTCGAGGACCAGCAGGTTGGCTGGCTTGCTGAACAGCTTGGCAAGCAACAGACGTGCACGCTCACCACCTGACAACGCTTTCACCGGTGTACGGGCACGTTGCGGGCTGAACAGGAAATCACCCAGGTAGCTCAGTACGTGACGACTCTGGCCATCGATGTCGATGAAGTCGCGACCTTCGGCGACGTTATCGATAACGGTTTTTTCCAGATCCAGTTGATGACGCAACTGGTCGAAGTACGCAACGTCCAGACGTGTACCGACTTCAACCGAGCCATTGGTTGGCTGCAGGTTATCGAGCATCAGCTTGAGCAATGTGGTCTTGCCGGTACCGTTGGCACCCAGCAGACCGATGCGGTCTTCGCGCTGCAGGACCATGGAGAAGTCCTTGATCAGCATCGGGCCGCCCGGGTGAGCGAAGCTGACGTTGTCCAGAACCATGACCTGCTTGCCGGATTTGTCGGCCGTATCCAGCTGGATATTGGCCTTGCCGGTGCGCTCACGTCGCTCGCCACGCTCGACGCGCAATGCCTTGAGGGCACGCACACGGCCTTCGTTACGAGTGCGACGCGCCTTGATGCCCTGACGGATCCAGACTTCTTCCTGAGCCAGGCGCTTGTCGAACAACGCGTTGGCCGTTTCTTCGGCAGCCAGCACGGCTTCCTTGTGAACGAGGAAACTGGCGTAGTCGCCGTTCCAGTCGATCAGACCGCCACGGTCCAGTTCAAGGATGCGGGTCGCGAGGTTTTGCAGGAAAGAACGGTCGTGCGTGATGAACAGCACGGCGCCCTGGAACTCCTTGAGCGCGTCTTCCAGCCAGGCAATCGCGCCGATGTCCAGGTGGTTGGTTGGTTCGTCGAGCAGCAGCAGATCCGGCTCGGACACCAGGGCCTGGGCCAGCAACACGCGACGACGCCATCCGCCGGACAACTCGGCGAGCGTCTTGTCGGCTGGCAATTGCAGGCGACTCAGCGTGCTGTCAACGAGTTGCTGCAAGCGCCAGCCGTCACGGGCTTCGAGGTCTTGCTGAACGTGCATCAGCTTGTTCAGGTCCTCTTCAGTGACGCAGTTCTGCGCAAGATGGTGATACTCGGCCAGCAAGGCGCCCACACCGTCCAGGCCTTCGGCCACCACGTCGAACACTGTCCGGTCGTCGGCTACTGGCAATTCCTGGGGCAATTCGCCGATTTTCAGGCCTGGCGCACGCCAGACTGCACCGTCATCGGGCTTCTGTACGCCTTTGACCAGCTTCAACATGCTGGACTTGCCAGTACCGTTACGACCGATGATGCACACCCGCTCACCACGGGCGATCTGCCAGGATACCTTGTCCAACAACGGCATAGCGCCGAACGCAAGGGACACATCGCTGAATTTGAGCAGGGTCATGAGCTTCTCCAAAAACCGGGGGCGCATTCTACCTGAGATAGAAGCCATATGTCGGGTTTCAATGACAGGCGCGCTGTCTGAAATGCACAACCGCGCGCCTTTAGTCGTCTTCATTTGTTTCCAGTTGCAAACCCTCGGTCTGCAACGCTTTCAACCGGAGCTGGCAAAAGGCTAAGCTAGCGACACTTTTCACGATTCATCTGCTCGGAAGTCTCATGCGCAGTCGCTTGTTCAGCCTTTTTTCCTGCATGCTCCTCTCTGCTACTGCGGCTCAAACTGTTTACGCCGCAGATCTCAACCAACAGCGTCAGTATTACGATGTGGCCAAAAGCGCTTTGGCCAAAGGCGATACCGGCCCCTATCGGGCCTATGCTGCGGCACTCGCGGATTATCCTCTCGAGCCTTATCTGGCTTACGACGAGCTCACGGCCCGCCTGAAGACCGCGAGTAATCCGGAGATCGAGAAATTCCTCGCCGAGCACGGCGACCTGCCACAAGCCAACTGGATGAAATTACGCTGGTTGCGTTGGCTGGCTGAACGGGGCGACTGGGCAACATTCGTCAAGTATTACGACCCTAAGATGAACTTCGTGGAGCTCGACTGCCTGTATGGCCAGTATCTGTTAGGCCACGGCAAGAAAGCCGAAGGTTACGCCAGCGCTGAAAAGCTCTGGATGACGGGCAAAAGCTTGCCTGCCGCGTGTGACGGTTTCTTTGCCCAATGGGCCACTGACGGGCAACTCCCGGAACAGAAACGCTGGCAGCGAGCCAAGCTCGCCGCACAGGCCGGCAACTATCCTTTAGCGACCACGCTGGTTAACAGCCTCAACAGCCTTGCACCACAGGGCAAGTTGCTGCTGGAAATCGCCAAAAAACCGGAGATGCTCAACAATCCGGCGCAGTTCTCCCCTGTCGACGAAGCGATGTCCGACGTTGTGGGGCTGGGCCTGCGCCGTCTGGCCAAGCAAGACCCGCAGAAAGCCATGGAAATGCTCGACGGTTATTCGGCAAAGATGCACTTCTCCCATGAGGAGCAAGTGCAGATCGCCAAGGAAATCGGCCTGACTCTGGCACGCCGTTACGACGGTCGCGCGCTTGAAGTCATGACCAAGTACGACCCGGACCTGCGAGACAACACAGTCACCGAATGGCGTCTGCGCCTGCTGCTGCGCCTCGGTCGCTGGGAAGATGCCTATGAACTCAGCCGTCGTCTGCCCAAAGACCTGGCCGACACCAATCGCTGGCGTTATTGGGAAGCCCGCTCGCTGGAGCTGGCCCAACCGCACAGCCCGCTGATCCCGGCCCTCTATAAGGACGTCGCCAAGGAGCGTGACTTCTATGGCTTCCTGGCAGCAGACCGGACGCAGAGTTCTTATCAGATCAACAACAAACCGTTGGTGCTCAGCCAGGCGCTGATCAACAAGGTTCGCAACACACCGGGTGTACGTCGGGCGCTGGAGTTCCATGCTCGCGGGCAGATCGTCGACGGCCGCCGCGAGTGGTACCACGTCAGCCGCCACTTCAATCGTGATGAAATGGTTGCCCAGGCCAAGCTGGCCTACGACTTGAAATGGTACTTCCCGGCCATCCGCACCATCAGCCAGGCGCAGTACTGGGACGATCTGGATATCCGCTTCCCAATGGCACACCGCGATACGCTGGTCCGTGAAGCCAAGGTTCGCGGCCTGCACTCCAGCTGGGTGTTTGCGATCACACGGCAGGAAAGTGCCTTCATGGACGATGCCCGCTCGGGTGTCGGCGCCAGCGGCCTGATGCAACTGATGCCTGCCACCGCCAAGGAAACTGCGCGTAAGTTCAGCATCCCGCTGGCTTCACCGCAGCAAGTGCTGGACCCGGATAAGAATATCCAGCTTGGCGCAGCCTATCTGAGCCAGGTCCACGCCCAGTTCAATGGCAATCGGGTGCTCGCTTCCGCTGCTTATAACGCAGGCCCCGGGCGCGTCAGGCAGTGGCTCAAAGGTGCCAATCACCTGGCCTTTGACGTTTGGGTAGAAAGCATTCCGTTCGACGAAACCCGTCAGTACGTGCAGAACGTCCTGTCCTACTCGGTGATCTACGGCCAGAAGCTCAACTCGCCACAGCCGCTGGTGGACTGGCATGAACGGTTCTTTGATGATTTGTAAGTAACCGACGCAATGCCCGATGCCAGTCAGCTCACCCTGACTGGCATTTTTGTTTGCAGCGCCGGACTTCATTGCGCTGCAACAAAAGGCTGATCAACTGGGGATTGTTTTCTGGCTCGCCAGCTTCCTGCATATCCAGAACCCGCACCGAACCTGTAGGAGCTGACGAGCAGCGCGAGGCCGCGATGGCGGTGGATCAGACAGGACGCTTTCGCGGCCTCGCGTTGCTCGTCAGCTCCTACAGAAATAACGGCATTCAGCTACCTTCCGGTAACGACATCAACAGTCACAGAACGACGCCGCACTTGCCGGGTGAATCAGAGGCTGTTAAAGCTCTGTATCAGGTTTTGCAGGCAATGATCGACCGGATCACCAATGATCACAAAAAGAAGGATTATCGAGACCATGCTGAAAGGAATTTCAAAAACGCTGCTCCTCAAGACGCCCTTGAGCAGCCTTCTGACCGGCAGCATGCTGGCGGGCTTGATGATAGCCTCAGCACCAGCAATCTCGGCCGAAGCGCCGGGCAAAGCGCTGAGCGCAAAAATCGGCTTGCCGTGGCCCGCAGTGATTGCCCATCGCGGCGCTTCCTATGACGCCCCGGAAGAAACCATCCCTGCGTACACAGTGGCTCGGGACCTGGGCGCGGACTATCTGGAAATGGATATTCAGCGCACCAAGGATGGTGTATTGATCGCCCTGCACGATGACACCCTGGAGCGCACGACCAACATCGCGCAAGTCTTTCCCAAGCGAGTCAAAGACCCGCTGAACACCTTCACTCTGGATGAAGTAAAGCAGCTGGATGCGGGCAGCTGGTTCAACAAGGCTCACCCGGACCGCGCGCGGGAAGCCTACGCAGGCCTGCAGATTCTGACGCTGGAAGAAGTGATCGATATCGCTGAAGGCGGCAAGAACAAGCCAGGCCTGTACATCGAAACCAAAGCGCCGAGCCAGTTTCCCGGTATCGAAGCGGACCTCAAAAAAGTGCTCGCCAAACGCGGCTGGCTCAACACCCGCCCCGCCGCTGCCCCAGGTTACGTAAACGTTGCGCAAATGCCCGGTCGTGTGGTTCTGCAAACCTTCGAGAAACCAAGCCTGGTGCTGTTGCAGAAAGAAATGCCGCAGGTGCCGAAGGTGCTGTTGCTTTGGATTGGCAAAGGCTCTATCGAACCCGAATCCGATGTCACCTTCGCAGACTCAGGCGCTAAAGACAAAGCCACTTACTATGGCGCTCAGAAGCCGAAAACCCAGGAAGAGTTCGTCGCCTGGGTTGATTGGGCCAAGGCGCACGGCGCAATCGGTACCGGTCCTTCAGCGAAGCTCACTAATGGTGGCGATCAGAGCTACATGGACCTGGTCAAGCCGTGGATGAACAACGTAACTCATGAGAAAGGCATGGTTGTGCATCCCTACACCGTAGATGACGAAGTTGACTTCAAACAAATCAGCCAGGACGGCGTCGATGGTTTCTTCACCAATCGCACTTCGGAATTGTTGAAGTTCTACGGTCGCCCAGCCAAAGAAAGCATGGAAAACATCCTCAAGCGCAACGGCTACTGATAAGCCACACAGCTCCTACTCAAGAGCTTTCGCGCACCACCAGCTCAAACCCCAGGTCCACCTGGGGTTTCTGCGCGACACCATCGATCAGGCCCAACAACAGTTGCGCGGCGCGCTGCCCGACCTCCTGCCGCGGCGTAGCGATAGAGGTCAGACGCGGCACCATGTGCGCCGATCCGGGCAGATCATTGAAACCCACCAGAGACACTTGCTGCGGAATACTGATACCGCGACGCAAGGCCTCCAGCGCTGCGCCTTGCGCAAGGTCATCGTTGCAGAAAAACACCCCGTCTACATCCGGGTGCTTCGTCATCAACTGCATGAACAACTCGGCACCCAGCGCGATTGACGAAGGCTGCGGCGTCATTACCTGCAAGGTCGGATCGTAGAGGCCTTGCTCCTCCAGGACCTGACGAAACCCCTCGCCACGCTGCATGACACGCGGGTCGAGTTGGGCTGCGATGTACGCCAGTCGTTTACGGCCGCGCCCCAACAGATGCCGTGCCGCCTCCGCGCCCGCCAGGGCCTGCGAAAAACCTACACAGTAAGCCGCGCGCAGGGGATCCAGCTCCATCATGTGCACACAGGGCACACCGCTCGCGACCAGCAGCTGACGCAAAGCCGGCGTGTGATCAAAGCCGGTGAGCAGCAGCCCTCGCGGCCTGTTTACCAAGTGGTTGCGCAGCAGGTTTTCTTCTTCTTCCGGAGAGTAATGGTAATTGCCGATCACGACGTCCAGGCCTCGTGGGCGCAGGACGTTCTGAATCGCTTCCAGCGTTTCGATAAACAACTGATTCGACAGCGACGGCACCAGCACCACGACGGTCTGGCTTTGCGAAGACGCCAGAGCCCGCGCTGCCGGATTGGCGACATAGCCCAGTGCAAGCGCCGCGGCGCGAACTCTTTCTACGGACTCGGGGGCAACGGTACTGACTCCGCGCAACGCGCGGGAAGCGGTAATGGGCGAAACGCCAGCCTGGCGTGCAACTTCGTTGAGGGTTGGACGGCCAGTAGAGCGGGAACCAATGCGTGTCATGCGTTGCCAACTACATAAGGATGAGCAGGCAGACCGCGTGAGAACGTAGCGAGCGATGACAAGACAAGGCAATAACAGTCGAAAAAGCGGAGTCCAGGTGTTCTAAATGAGCATTTTTCGACTGTTTTTAACATTGGGTTGTCGAGCGCAGTAGTTATCACGCTTTCTGCAAGGGGTTGCCAAAGGCATCTAATGGGCTCTAAGGTAGCGCTGTCTCATCGACCCTGCCAATGCTTTCAGTCATTTTATTGACTTGGAGTAACGTCCGATGATGACCGATGCATTCAAAACAATGACAAGAACTGGACCCAGCTCTTGCTGTTTTTATGTCCTAGCCGACAAAGACAGCGCTGTCTCCAGCTAAGGTGGCCTACTGTGACAACTGCGAACTCTGCTATTTCCGCTTTGGTGATCATGGGCGTTTCGGGCTGCGGCAAAAGTGTCGTAGGTGCTGAAATCGCTGGCAAAAGCGGAGGCCGCTTGATCGAAGGCGACGCCTTCCACCCTCCCGCAAACATCAAGAAGATGAGCGACGGCCACCCTCTCAACGACGAGGACCGTGCTGGCTGGCTGGAAACGCTGGGCCAGGAGATGGCCAAAGCTCTGAGCAATGGCGAACGTCCGGTCCTGACCTGCTCCTCCCTCAAACTCATTTATCGCGAACGCCTGCGTAAAGCTGTGCCTGGTCTAGGCTTTGTATTTCTGGAGTTGACCAAGGAGATGGCAGTAGAACGTTGCTCCCACCGCCCGGGTCACTTCATGCCAGCCAGTCTGGTCGACAGTCAGTTCGCAACGCTCGAGCCGCCGTATGGCGAGGACAAAACGCTTGTGGTTGATGCTGGCCAGTCAGTCGACGACATCAGCACTCAAGCGGCGAACTGGTGGAAAGCGTCCATAGCCAGCTAAAGGCGTGAGCGCGAAAGACAGCGCTGTCTTGCATAGAAATGTGCTGAAAATAGTGGAACGACAGCGTTTAGCCGTAGCTCCATAAACAATAAAGATAACCGGAGAGACATCCATGTTCGGTATGACACACGAGACGTACCTGTTGGTCGACGCGGTGGTTACGATCATCGGCCTGATCCTGCTGATCACCAAATTCAAGGTTCACCCCTTCGTCGCGTTGACGATTGCCGCAGGCTTCCTTGGTCTGACGTCCGGCATGCCGGTGGACAAGGTCATGAAAGCATTTCAGGACGGCTTCGGCGGCGTGCTGGGCTTCGTCGGCATTATCCTCGGCCTGGGCACCATGCTCGGCAAACTGATGGCGGACTCCGGTGGTGCCGATCAGATCGCACAAACGCTGATCCGCTCGTTCGGCAAACAGCGTGTGCATTGGGCAATGATGTTTGCCGCCTTTCTGGTAGGCATCCCATTGTTCTTCGAAATCGGCTTCGTGCTGCTGATTCCGTTGGTCTACATCGTTGCTCGTCGTACCGGCGTGTCCATCGTCAAGATCGGCATCCCGCTGCTGGCCGGTCTGTCCGCCGTCCACGGCCTGGTCCCGCCACACCCGGGCCCACTGCTGGCCATCGGGATCTTTGGTGCTGACATCGGCAAGACTATTTTCTACGGTCTGTTGGTTGCGCTGCCTACTGCAATTATTGCGGGCCCTATCTACGGCAAATGGATTTCCAAATACGTACCGGGCACCCCTTCGCAAGAGTTGATGGAGCAGATTGGCAAAGAGTCGACCGCGACCAACCTGCCAAGTTTTGGCATCACGCTGGTGACTATTCTGCTGCCGGTGTTCCTGATGCTGCTCAAGACCTTCGCTGATGTCGTACTGCCTGAAGGCAATACTTTCCGCATCTGGATGGACTTCATCGGTCACCCGATCACTGCCCTGCTCGCGGCTTTGCTGTTGGCGTTTTACACCTTCGGTACCGCTCGTGGTTTTGATCGCACGAAAATCATGAAATTGCTGGATCAGAGCCTGACACCAGTGGCCGCTATCGTACTGATCGTGGGTGCAGGCGGTGGCTTCAAGCAAATGCTGGTCGCAAGCGGTGTGGGCGACTTGATCGGCCACATGGCGGTGCAGGCGCAGATCAACCCGATCATGCTGGCCTGGCTGGTAGCTGCGGTGATTCGTATTGCGACGGGCTCGGCGACGGTGGCTACCATTACCGGTGCGGGCATTGTGGCACCAGTGATTGGTCTGATCCCGGGCGTTAACCGTGAGTTGCTGGTGTTGGCCACGGGTGCCGGGTCGTTGATTCTGTCCCACGTGAACGATGCCGGTTTCTGGCTGGTGAAGCAGTATTTCAATATGACTGTGGCCGAGACGTTCAAGACCTGGACGGTGATGGAAACCATTCTGTCAGTGGTCGGTTTGATCTTCATCATGTTGTTGTCGATGGTGATTTGATCTAGCACTTCTGTTGTGGGCCGGCTCACTTCGCCGGCCTTCAACAATCGGTCCTACGGCGTACACGCCAAACCTCTTGAACTGCCGCAACGCCCCTTCCCCGCTTGACCCACGTTTACTCTCGTAAAGCTCAACCGTGTCGCCCGACGCAAATCTCCGCGCAAGTTCATACCTATCTGACCCCACCAACACCGTATTCCTACGCACCCTGTAGCGATTTCCATCAATACTTTCCGAAGATTCCAGCGTATCTCTGAAGTTACGCCTACGCTGATATTCAATCGGAGATATGCAGTCGTATACCTTGATGTGTTGCGGGAAAATGCTGCCGCTCAGGTACACGCTTCACGCTCTGAACAGAAAGGTGTCCAGCCGCGCAGCTAAATACGGGCTTTTGCTAACAAAAACAGGCAGAATTGGCGCGCTCATCGGGTCGGTAACCGGCCTTGATGACAGAAAAATGTACCGAGGGAATTAAATTCACACCTGTAACGTCATATTGATGGACGCATTTGGATGTACTCGGCAACTATTACCACGCAAAGGCAAACGCCAGCCTCCTGCTGAGAGGCCATCAAGGAAACGATTATGTTGATACTCACCCGCAAAGTAGGCGAAAGCATAAACATTGGTGACGAGATTACCGTCACGATTCTGGGCGTTCAGGGCCTTCAGGTACGCCTGGGCATCAACGCACCAAAAAATGTTTCTGTGCATCGTGAAGAAATCTACAAACGCATCCAGGCAGAACTTGCCCCGAACCAAGACCCACAATGACCTGATCGTTCCCCCTATTCAAACCGGGTTGCTTCATATCAGGCAGGTCGGCCACGGCGTCTTCGGACGCCGTTTTTTATTCCCCTACGTTTATAGCCTCCAGTCCTCACAAGCCTCCGCGGCGCTCAATATGTGGCTATTCGCCGCTTACGACCACTTGTCCGCCACCTAGAACTCCTGCTGAAAATCCTCACTCAACCCCATGAACACAAGGATCGATGCAAAGCCCGTAGTCAGTTGTGAGCCAAGCACGCTCTTCATTTTCATGAACAGCAAAACGGTGAATAACAATGGACACAACGTCGCAAAACCCGACCGGCACCACAAACCAGAATAATGACCCGCCGCAGGATCACCTGCACCATTTGCAAGAAGACGCAGTCACAGCGATCAACAGCGCCAAGGAGCATGGCTCAGCTCAGTTTGAGCAATATCGCGACACGGCCGTCGATCAGATCGAAAACCTGGCCCACTCCGCTCAGTCTGCCGCCGAGCAGATGCAGGATGGTGACACGTTGGGGCTTTCTCACTACGTGACCGACCTTGCTCAGAACATGACTACGCTGGCCGGTAATCTGCGCGGTAAAAGCATCGATGAACTGCTGCAACAGGCAGGCAAACTGGCTCGGGATAATCCGGCGCTGTTTGTCACCGGCAGCGTGGCATTAGGCTTTGGTTTGTCGCGCTTTCTCAAGGCTTCCAATTCGGGCCAGTCCCCTACCGAGGCGTCCCCCACAGAGCCGCCCGACACAAGGCCCGTAAGGCCAAACGATGAATTGGGCAGCGATTATCAGACAGAGTCGAGCCCGATTGTCGAAGCAGATCATGTGCCTCCCGTTGCCCATGCCCACATGGGCGATGTTTATCACAGTGGCAGGCCCGGCGTTGTCGACCGAAGCGCTACGCCTGATGCTGCGTCAGGGGCCGCCATTCCGGACGGGCCGAATGGAGGTATGTCCGATGACGATCTGACCGAGGCTGCCCGGAATAAAGAAGGGCTGTCACGAGGAGGTGTGCAATGACCACTTCTCCCAATACACCGCCGGAAGGCGATACCTCGGCGCTGGGTTTGATCCGCCAGTTGGCACATGAAGTTCCGGCCCTGCTCAGCAAAGAGCTGGCGTTAGCCAAAGCGGAAGCCAGAGAGTCGATCAACGCCGCAAAAGCGGGCGTTGCGGCCGTCAGCGGTGGCGCAGTGGTCATGCTGGCCGGGCTGGTCATTGTGCTGCTGGCGGCGGTTTACGCCTTGGCCAACCTCATGCAGCCATGGCTTGCCGCGTTGATCGTCGGGGTCGTCGCCATGGCCATCGGCTTCATCATGATCCAGTCCGGCAAGAAGCAATTCGACGCGTCAAATCTGACACCTGAGCGCACCGTCAGCTCCCTGCAAAAAGACAAGGACGCCATCCAGAGGAAAGTCTCATGAGTATCGACAGCACATTCGACACCCCGGAAAGCTTTGACAGTGATTCGCACAAAAGCCCGGAAACGCTTGAGCGGGAGATCGACGCGCAACGTTCGAGCATCGGTAATATCGTTGACGCACTGGAAGGCAAGTTTTCCCCAGGACAGTTGCTTGACCAGGCACTGAGCTATGGCAAAGGCACCGGCGGCGAGTTTTTCAGCAATCTAGGCAATACGGTTAAAACCAATCCTCTGCCAACAGTGCTTACTTCGGTCGGGCTGTTATGGCTGATGATGGGACAGAACCGCAGCGCCTCCCCCAACGGGCCATCCAGCCTCGGCAATCTGGGTGAGCGCATCGGTGACATGGCCCACAGCGTGACGGACACCTTCGACAGTGCCAAATCCAGAATCGAAGAGACTGCGCATCGCATGAAGGAAAAAGCCGGGAAGGTGTCAGACGAGGTCAGTGAAAAACTCTCGGTCACGGGAGAGCGCTTGAACAAGGGCAGCCATGACGCTGGTGATTCTCTGCATGAGCAAACCCGAAACGTGCAATCCAGCCTGACCTATATGCTGCGCGAGCAGCCATTGGCACTGGCGGCAATCGGCATTGCATTAGGCGCGGCCCTGGGTGCGGCATTGCCAGCGACCGAGCGGGAGAACCAGATAATGGGCCAGGCCAGCGATACCTTGACCGAGAAAGTCAAACAGACCGCGAGCGAAGGTTATGAAAAAGTAGCGCAAGAAGCGAAGGGCGTAGTCGATGAGGTGAAGTCGGCGCAGCCTGCCGGCACAGCTCAGCAGGGTTCAACGGTGGACATGTCTTCCGGGCTGGGTTAGTCGAGATTTGCATCGCCTGTACCGTCCGGATGCGGCCCAGACCACATCCGGACGATACAGGCGACTCGTTCTCACTCTGGGGACTCTACACGCTGAACAATGCTGTCCTTGATCAGCAACCTCTTCTCCTTCAGTTTCTTTAACTGATAATCACCAATTCCCCCCGCTGGACCAGATTCTGCGTCCAGAACCTCGCTATCAATCCGAGCGTAATCGTCGAGCAAGTGATTGAGCTTTTTATCCGTATTACGGCGCTCGGCGACTTGCTCCCGAGTGAGCTTCAGATCTGCGTACAAATCGTGCTTGACCGGCATGGAACACCTCTCTGACTGCAAAGACTCATTGGCGAAGATTCGCCACTTCCAGTTCAACCGCTATGCCTGCTCACGCAGACGGCGTACCTCGTAAGCCTTCAAATGCGTATAGGCAAAACCCAGAACAGATAACGACAGCTCCAGGCCTTGGGCCTCCCGACGTACCAGTAAATCACCCAAAACATGCTCCACTTCTATCGATGCGCCGCGCTCCATGTCGCGCAACATCGACGCGCTCAGCTTCGATCCTGAAGCCGTCAGCATGCTCAGGTAACGCTGACGAACCGTTTCCTGCAACGGATGGCCCTGCGCGTCAGCGATGGCGCAACACTCTGCGAACAGTTTCACCACCAGTGGCAGGCCTTGCGCCTCCAGAACATCCCCCAGGCTGGCGCGCATGGCCCCCGTGATCCCGGCAAGGGTCGCGATGAAACACCACTTGTCCCACATGTCCTGAACAATGTGCTGACTGAGATTGGCCTCGAAGCCCGCCTCTGCCAGGGCCTCGGCAACCCGCAGGATGCGCGGAGACGATGCACCATCAAGCTCGCCAAACGACAACTGATGCCTGTCATTGAGATGCAAGATAGTGCCCAGGGTACTGCGATCCACAGAAATCAGGCACTGACCGCCCAACACATTGACGCTGTCGAACCGCTCCGTAAGACGCGCCAAATGGGCCATGCCGTTAAGCAACGGCAGAATGGCCGTGTCGGGGCCGACCGCCGGCGCAAACGCGTCCATGGCCGAGTCCAGGTCATAGGCTTTACAGCTCAGGATGATCAAATCATAGGGACCGTCGAGCATGTTACTCAGCACGCAGGGCGGCGACGGGTACAAGATGTTGCCTTGAGGACTGCGGATAATCAGGCCATCACGTTCCAGTTCGTCGGCCCGGGCTGGCCGTACCAAAAAGGACACATCGCGCCCCGCCTCCAGCAATCGTCCACCAAAATACCCGCCGATGGCCCCCGCTCCAACGATCAAGATACGCATTGATATCGACCTCCCGAGACGCTATGGCACGCAGAGAATCTGCCCGTTCCAACGCACTCAAAGCGCGGTTAAACAGTGAGCGTAGAAGATGTTACGGCGACCCTCAACATGCTGAGCAGGATGCAGAGAAACGCGCGTGGTTGCATTAGGATTAGCTAATCGTCATTATTTGATAATAATTGTCATTAGCACTATCAGATCATGTCTTCAACTCCCCTTAATGCTCAGCAATTGACCGCGCGCAACCGTGTCCTGCGCCAATTGTTCGGTGATCATCACAGTTGGCTGTTAACCCGCTTGCACGCACGCCTGGGCTGTCGCCATGACGCGGATGATATGGCGTCGGAAACCTTCGCGCAGGTTGTGGCACTCCCCAACCCATCGGGCATCAACGAGCCGCGGGCCCTTCTGACGACGATTGCCAAGCGGCTGATTTTTGCCAGTTGGCGCCGCCGGGATCTGGAGCGCGCCTATCTGGAAGTTCTGGCTCAGCAACCATTGGCTCATGAGCCGTCCGCCGAAGAACAGGCTCAGGCGCTGCAAGCGCTCAGCGCACTTGACCGGATTCTGGATGGCCTGTCGCCGATCGGGCGCAGCGCTTTTTTGTATAGCCAGCTGGACAACCTGACCTACGCCGAAATCGGCCAGCGCCTGGGTATTTCGGCACCACGGGTTCATCAATACATCGTCAAAGCGCTGAGCCTCTGTTACCTGGCGCTGGAAAGTCGATGACCAGCAGCCACTTGCCGCCCGCAGTAAAACAGGCCATTGAATGGCTCGCACTGCAACGCTCGGGACAGATGAGCACGGCAGATCAGCAACACTTTGAGGAATGGTTACGCAGCAGTGAGGAAAACCGTGACGCCTGGCAAAAGCTGGCGCAGCGATTGGGCTCACTACTCAACGATCTGCCGCAAGTATCCCATCAGGTGCTGAGCAATGCTGGCAGCAGTCGCCGACACTTGTTACGCGGCGCTCTGGGTGTAGTAGGTGTAGGGCTGGGTGGCTGGTGGCTGCAACGCGCCGGACTGCTGCCCGCTATAAGCAGCGATCTGCAGAGCGGCTTTGCCGAGCGCCGTCCGTTCGTGCTGGAGGACGGTAGCCGCGTGGTGCTTAACGCTCAAAGCCGCGTCGACCTGGCCATGAGCGTCCGCGAGCGCAGGCTGATCCTGCGTGAAGGCGCATTGAGCATTCAGGTGGCCGCCGACCCTTTGCGCCCGCTGATAGTACAGACCCGATTTGGAGAAATCCGGGCACTGGGTACCCGCTTCACGGTCACGCTTCGCGAACAGGGCGTGCAGGTATGGGTTCAGGAATCGCGCGTACAACTCACCGACCCCGCAGGTGCGCGCCTGGAGCTGACCTCGGGTCAGGGCGCGCAACTTGGCGAGTCAGGGCTACGGCCGCTCGATCCTCGGCAGGCAGGCGAAGGCGTCTGGGAAGACGGACTGCTGGAAGTTCGTGATCAGTCCCTTGGCGACATCGTCGAAGCGTTGCGCCCCTACCGTCGCGGCATTTTGCGCATCAGCCCTCAGGCTCGTGTATTGCGGGTCAGCGGTGTGTTCCCGCTGGACGACACCGATCAGGCGTTGCGCTCGCTGCAAGAAGTCTTGCCGATCAAGGTCGAGACCCACTTCAACTGGTGGACGCAATTAAGTCTGCGCTGAAAAATATTTTGTGCGCCCCCTTAATATCGGCCCTGCTCGCGTCACATAGCTGACATCGACTATCCCTGAGGGAAATTGCTGTCATGCACCGCCCACTTCGCTTGACCCTGACGCCTTTGACGCTAGCCCTGAGCCTGACAGCCTTGCACAGTGTGGCTGCACCTGCGCAAAACCCGGCAGCACAACAGCAACTGATTGATTTCGCCGTGCCTGCTGGCCCGCTGGATGCCAGTTTGACGGCGATCGCCCGACAGAGCGGGCGCGGCATCGCGTTCAGTGCCCAACTGACTCGCGACCTGCGCGCACCCGCACTCAACGGCCGCTTAAGTGCTGAACAAGCACTGAGCCAGGTCCTGCAAGGTTTACCATTGCGGCTGCACACCACCGCCAGCGGCACCTTCAGCATCGAGCCGGTAGTTGCCAGTCAGGCAGTGGAACTGGCGGACATCGACATCAATGGTCAGGGTTACGGCCAGGACGCATGGGGTCCGGCTCATAGCAAAGTGGCAACCCACAGCGCCACGGCGAGCAAGACCGACACATCGTTGCGAGAAACGCCTCAATCCATCTCGGTCATCACGCGCGAAGAACTGACGTCGCGTCAGCACGACAGTCTGGCCGACGTGCTCAACTACACCGCAGGTCTGGTCAGCCAGCCCAACGGCTACAGCCGGGTGGCCGATGACTATCGTTTGCGCGGCTTCGACATTGGTCCCCGCACCGGTGGCGTGCTGCGCGATGGCATGAAGATGCAAAGCACTCAGTTCGAAGGCGGCCAGGAACCTTACGGGCTGGAGCGCGTAGAAGTCCTCAAGGGAGCCTCGTCGGTACTGTATGGCCAGCTGGCACCTGGCGGCATGGTGAACACCACCAGCAAACGACCGACGCTGGAGCCGTTGCACGAAATAAACGTCGAATATGGCAACAACAATCGCAAGCAGATCTCAACCGATCACAGCGGCAAGCTCGATGACGAAGGTCGTTTCAGCTACCGCCTGACCGGACTGTGGCGAGACAGCGGCACCCAGTTCGACGAGATTGACGACGACAAGCAATACATCGCCCCGGCGTTGACCTGGCAACTGGATGACGACACTCGGCTGACACTGCTCGCCACGCATCAGCGCACGCAAACGACTCTAACGCCGCCAATCCAGTACAACCTGACTACCTTCAGCGCCACGCCGGGCTACAAGGTGCCGTACGACCTGTTCCCGGGCGAGCCCGACTACGATGATTACGACGGCACCTTGCAAACCTTTGGCTATCTGTTCGAGCGGCGGCTGAGCGACGACCTGCAATTGCGCCATGCCCTGCGCTATTACGAATCCCGCGCCGATTACGACTACATCACCCTCAACAGCAGCCGCATTACCGGGCCGAATCTGTCGAGCCTGTCGCGCACCTATAACTCGCGCGAAGACGTATCCACCGGCTGGACCAGTGACACCAGCGTGCAGTGGAATATCGACAGCGGTCGCTGGCAGCACACGCTTTTGGGCGGCGTGGATTTATACCGCAAAACCTACGACAGCCATCGCTTCAGTGGTGCTGCACCAGCGTTGAATCTGGCCAATCCGGTTTACGGCAACCTGCCACAGGTCAACACCGCTACGGATCGAGGTTCGGATCTGCACAGCGAACAATTCGGCATCTACCTGCAAGAACAGGCCAAGTTCGACGAGCATTGGGTTGCGCTGTTCGGACTCCGTCAGGATTGGGCCGAAAACAATACTCGCAACTACAGCGACGACTCCCGAGCCAAGGTTCGTGACAACAAAACCACAGGCCGTATCGGCTTCGTCTACCTGGCCGATAACGGGCTGGCACCTTACATCAGCTACAGCCAGTCCTTTTTACCTTCGGCTGGAACCGACAGCGACGGCAAGGCCTTCCTGCCCACTGAAGGCGAGCAATATGAAATAGGCATTCGCTACCAGCCGCCCGGACGCGAAATGATGATCAGCGCAGCGGTTTATCAGTTGACGCAAAAAAACGTCATCACTTCTATTCCCGGCTCTGACTTCGACGAGCAAACCGGCAAGGAACGCAGCAAAGGCTTTGAGCTTGAAGCCAAGGCGCAACTGACCCCGATGCTGGCGCTGAACGCATCCTATGCCTACACCGACGCTCACATCATCGCCGATAACGACAAAAGTCTTGAAGGCTCGCGCATCGAAGGCACGCCGTATCACAGCGCTGCACTCTGGCTCGACTACCGGCTTGCCGCGCTCGGCCTGCCCAAAGTCAGCGTCGGTTCCGGAGCCCGCTACAACGGCACGACGCACACCACGCCCAGCGTCAGCGACCGAAAAATCCCGGCCTATACCCTGTTTGACGCCAGGGTCAGCTACGAAGTCGACGCCAACTGGCTAGTTAGCGTCCGGGCACAGAACCTCAGTAACGAGCGCTATATCTACTGCGCCAACTCGTGCCGCTACGGGGACGAACGCAGTGTGGTCAGCTCGGTGAGTTACAAGTGGTAGGTTTTTACAGGTAACCGCTGCGTGTTCAGCCTTCCACGCCAACCAGACCGGGGAACAGAAACGGCATGCCCTGCCCCAGACGCTGGGTCAGGCTGCGGTTGTCGACGGCCAATTCTGTCGGGACCTGAAGGCGGGCCATGAGCGCCTCGATTACCGCCCGGGAAGCATCATTATGAAACTGCCAGACCCCATAAATCCGCCCGTCAAACGAAGGCTCGCTGCCCAGGCGCTCGTCGGCGGCAAGCCCTGCGCCGATCCCGAACAGATGCAGGCCGTGAAGACGCTGGCCAGACGCATCCAGAGGACAGCCTGACAAGTCCGAATCAATTCCGCCCTTTACCTGACGCAAGTTGATTTCAGTGCCGTCCGGGTAACTGAGAGCCGGCAAGAGTGGCTGGTACCCTGTGCACTGCACCACGATGCCCGACTCCATCAGCGCCTGAGCCGCCTGCTCATGATCACCCTGCGTCGCTCCTTTAATCTGAAAGACCCGGGCCCGAACCCCGGTTTTACCTATCCAGCCGCGAGCCAGCACCTCGCGCCCCACATCGAGGGCCCGATACCGCAACCCGCTGGAGCGATTGACACGCCCTGATACCGGACAAACATCACGCACCGGGTGGAAAGCGTAGCCGGCAGCCAAGGCAAGCTCGGCACTTTCGAAGAACAACCGGATGGGAGAGCGATGTATCAGCGTGACCTCTTTAAGACCGGCGAACTCAAGAGCATCGGCGAGATTTTCCAGCATGGAAAACGCACTGTGAGACCCACCCACCACAGTAATTCTTTGTGAACCGGCCAGCGCCTTGGCAAATACTTCACGCAATTGCACCGCGTTCATGCGCAGTAATCGGTCGGAACTCATGATAGTGGCAGAACCAGGCACCAATAGCCCCTCTTCAGCCAGCCCTTCGCGCAAGTAATCGGGGTTCTGGCGCCCACCGAAATTCAACACGAGGGTCCGGCTCCGGATACGGCGCGTACGCCCTTGATGCTCGACCCAGACCACAAACTCATCGCCGTCTTTGACCACTTCAGTGACCGTGGTGCTGTGCCAGAGCCTGACGCCATAACGCTGGACGATGAAATCCAGCATCAAGCGGGAGGCTTCTGCCAACAGCTCGCCGACGTCTGACAACTGCGGTGCGTTATGAGCCTGGCGTCGAATCCGCCAATAGGTGGGTGAATGCTCCAGCGGCGCAAATACGTCACGCAACGCGGGGTCACGCAGGCAATCGAGAAACACATCCCCCACCGAATTGGCCGTGATTCGGTAGTCACCCAGGCTGCCGGTGCCGGGGTTGGCGCTGGAATCGACAACGATCAACCCGTCCCGCGCCAGATCCGGCAGCGTGCCGCTCTTCAAAGCATTGAACAACAGCCCCATACCGGCAGGGCCCGCCCCCGCTACAACGCAACCGCAGGTAGTTTCCAGATGGTCTCCAAGCATGATGAGGCTCCTTTAATGAATCGATGCGTGAACGCGCTAAATGAAAAATGGGCATGGGCAGTCAGTTGAAAGCGGCGGGCACGGCCAATGCGCGCTGAGCCGATTCCTGGCGGCGCAACAATGCAGGCCCTTGGCTAATAGCCAGGATCAGTCGTTTTTTTAGTGGGAACAGGTCAGCGCCTGAGAGCGGCGAGACAGGTGATTCAATGAAAGGCAACGCTACCGCAGAGAGTCACTTGCGACAGTGAGCTGCAAACCAACACGTGAGATGAGTGCTCGAACGAGCGCCGTAGAGGTGGGAGGAATAGTTTCAAACATCAGACTGAGTGTCAATTTTATGAACACATCTACAGAATAACCATGAGAAAAAATAAATCACTGATTAATAAGCTAATTATTTTTTGACGGCATTAAACAGCCAGTCTTGCGGTAAGCGATGAGTAATTACTCTGAACTAAATATCAATCGCCCCCAATGCAATGGTCGTAAGGCCACCGCCGTCATCTTGACGACGGCAGGGTTTGCAAGCGGGTCAAAGCGAGGCCAGAGATCAGCGATACCCGATGAACGGATAGAACCGTTTATCTCCCTGCGCCGAACTAATCTTTCTGATCGGGTATCAATGGGCTAAGAGACACGCAAAAGCCAATGGATGCTGAGGTCGTAGACATGAACGTTGATAAAAACAATCGCTCGGGCATTGCCGAGATCGACTATTCCCGCGACACCTTGTTTGGCCCTGTTCCGATGCAAGCGACCTGTCGGGTCAGATTGACTACCGTCAACCAGAACGGCCAGACCTTGAGAGAGTTAACGATTCTGGGTGAGGTGCCGGACTATCTGCTCAAATCGACAGCTATTCGAGTCGCACTTGAGGGGAGAATTGAAGCGGGCCCGATACGTGACCACACCGATATGAATAGCGATAGCGAAGAACCTTTCAAATTATTATTCGAAAACGAACATCGCCGTTCCATCCACTAAGTTATCGTACAACTTCAAGACAGGCATGCTTGTAGCCAGGACGCATATCGATATAACCATCAGTGCAACTTCGTAAACATCTTGAAAAACATTGGCTGGAACAACGTCGCGTAAATTTTTACTTCTTACGCAAGCAAGACCAGAAACACATTGCTCCGCTCAAACGAAAGCCGCCCTCCATGCCTCAGTAAAAGTCATGAAAGGCGGCTCATCCGCGTGCAGTATTCAGCATGCTCAGACGGCAATGCGACCCTTGCCGTGATGATGACGAGTATGCGCAAGGTCGTAGCGCAACTCAGCTACCAGCTCGGATATTTCCCGCGGGGTATTCAGGCGGTCGAGTGAAATGCCCGTAACCAGTAGCTCAACGCGATCAGAATGAGGATCGACTATCTGCACCGTCATGCACGAATCCTGTGACACGCTGCAGGTGCAGCGCATGGGTAAAAAAGCACTCTCGACGATACTTCGTAGTTCGAGCGTGGAAAGCCTGTACGCGATCATATCCTTCTCCTTATTCGCTTCGTACGTGGCTAAATCCTGCCACGACGGACTTACCGATAACGATGCCAGTTTTGTTTTCATTGTCGCCAGACAAATGCCGTCATTTAATTGAGGGCCTATCTCTTTATACGCCTCGCCCCGAATTGAAGCAATGAAGATTTCCGCGCCCGTTTAAAGCTTGAAAAAACACTCGTTTATATAAACAACCAGAAGAAACGTTTCACTTAGCAACATCGAACATCTGTTTACATGACATGTATCAATAAACTGCTAACTCTCTAATACCGACCGTCAGTCGCCTGTGATGACCGACGGTCAGCGTCAGTCATCACCCGTCGTTGCGTGGCAACCGAAAGTGAATCAATGCCACTCGTCCGCCCTGTTTATCCCGACGCTCGTCAATGGCATAGGGCCGAAATCCCAGCTTCGGATAAAACAACAACCCAGGCACATTATGGTTGTAGCACGATGCTGTCATTTCGCTAGCCTCATGCTTATCGAAAGCCAGATCCATCATGCAACCGATCAGATAGCGCCCTACCCCACGAGAACGGGCCTTCGGAGAAATAATCACGTTGCCCAGTGAGCAACGTCCGCGAAAGTCACTGCGGGAGAAATTGGCATAGCCGACAACCTCACCGTTCATCTCGATTACGGTCGAGTCAGAATGGTTATGCAAGGCGTCCAGCAATTGGGGCGGAGTCAGCGGCCAGGTAGCACGGGGAAACATGTAAAACAGCTCATCGACATTTTGTGGCAGAGCGCACACGAAGGGAATGTCTTTTTCTTCCAGGGGGCGATTCAAGAACATTGGGCGGTGACCTCTTGAAGAGTGGAAATAACAAGCGTGTGAACACTATATGCGAACTATCGCGGTGTGCACGTCTGCCCCTGACAAAAATCCGGCACTGCTCGGTCCGGCCTGACCTTTCCAACCGTTGCCCGGCTAATAAAAGATGTGCATTTGAATATTCCGTAGCAGCTGCCGAAGGCTGCGAAGCATTTACTCCGACACACTGACATCGCAGCCTCCGGCAGCCCTACAGACCATTGGTTTGCTGCGGAACATCACAGGAGACCAGGAAGAGCTTTTATATATAAAGTATTAATCAGCAACAGCCACTGATTGCCGTACTTCAAAAACGTTACGCAACTCTTTGATGTGCCTCCAAATGCCGACTCATGCAGAACGCCTGTAATAAATAGCGCATCCTTGCAGAATGCATGATTCTAAAATCCTTAAATAACTCAACCCTTTGAATTATATGAAATTTAATTAACAATGCTTATTGGCATAACCACTGCAACACTTTAAGGGACGCTGTAACAAAATCCTTCACGGAGCAGAAAAATAATGATTTCATCCCCTGACGCTTTCCACTCTGCCGCGCAAGATTCATCCAGCCACTCAGGTGTTTCCTGGGGGGCAATCTTTGCTGGTGCCGCCGGTGCCGCTGCGCTTTCTCTCATTCTCATCCTGCTGGGCTTCGGCTTGGGTTTCTCGGCGGTGTCGCCGTGGGCCAACGAAGGCATCAGCGCCAAAGGGTTGGGCATCTCAACGGTTGTCTGGCTGGCATTTACCCAGATCATCGCTTCCGGTCTGGGTGGCTATATAGCTGGTCGACTTCGCGTGAAGTGGGCAAACCTGCATGGCGATGAAGTGTATTTCCGAGACACTGCTCATGGTTTCCTGTCATGGGCTGTCGCGACGCTCGTCGCTGCAACACTGATCGCCAGTTCGGTGAGCAGCATTGTTGGCGGCGGCGTTCAGGCTGGCGCGAGTGTAGCTTCCGGTGCTGCAGGTGCAGTGACTCAAGTAGCAGGCAGCGCGGCGAGCAATAGCAACGCCAGCAGCCAGGACTACGGCTACTACATCGATAGCCTGTTCCGTGATGATCGTCCCGCTGCTGTCAGTGATGACGCTGCCCACGGCGTCGTACTGCGCATCTTCACCCGCACGCTGAGTAACGACGGCCAAATGAGCCCTGAGGATCGTACTTACCTGGCGCAGATGATTGCCCAACGTACGAACCTCAGCCAGGCAGATGCCGAGCGTCGCGTTGATCAGGTTTATGGTCAGGCTCGCAAAGCACTGGAAGACGCCAAAGTTGCAGCTAAAGAAGCTGCTGATACCGCCGCGAAAGTAGCCGCGATGACTGCTCTGTGGACCTTCGTCTCGCTGCTGTGTGGTGCCTTCTTCGCCAGCTTCGCTGCCATTTATGGCGGTCGTCGTCGCGATGCGGTGACTTACCTCGAAGAACGTCCATACACCACCACTACAACAACGGCTCTTTAAGCCAAGGAGAACGACTATGCCTTCCATCCTGCTGTGGTTACTCGGTGTTCCAATCCCGGTCATCATCCTGATTGCGATCCTGATGTAACGGATCGGGTCCAGGCCGCCTCCCCTCACGGGCAGGCGGCTTTTTTTTGCGCGTCATTCAGCGTTTGCGCAGAAATGGCAGCCCGACCAAGGTAAGGGCCACTCCGACCATCGCCCCGCCACTCAATGGATCGCCAAATTGCACATAGGCCCAGATCATCGTCGCAGGAGGCGTCAGAAACAACGCGCCGCTGACGCTTTGCACATTGAACCGTCGCAAGCACAGCCAATAGAAGCCGTAGCCACCCAGCGTTGAGCAGACCACCAGCCATAAGACGGCGGCGCCAAAGCCAGTGGTCAACACCGGCGCAGTGCTGCCTTCCAGCATCGAAAGCACAGCGAATACGGGCAAGGCAGCGCAAATCTGGATAAATAGCGAAGTCATTGCTGGCACGCTAACGGGTGCGGACTTCTTCTGATATATCGTCGCGGCGGTCAGCGAAATGACCGCCAGCGCGGGCAACCCATAAGCCCAAATTGGCGCGTCGGAAATCTCGACGCTCGCAGCACTGGCAACCAGCATCCCCGCGATGCACAGCGCCACACCAAACCACTGCCATCCGCGCGTACGCTGACCGGGAATGAAACCGGCAGACAGCACAATGCCTAACGGCAACAGGTTGGCGATCAACGAACTGGTGCCGGGCGCTACGCCCAGTTCGATAGACAAGGCGATCGCAGCAATGAAACCGGCAATTGCCAAAAGCCCTACCAACATCTGCTGTCGGACAATGCCCCAACTCAGATGCCGCAGCGAGCCTGACACCCACGGAAACAGCAACAGCGCCGCCAGCACGAAGCGCCAGAAGGTCACCAACATCACCCCGCTGTGCTCCGAGGCATAGCGATAGCCGATGAAGCCCGAACTCCAGCTCAGTACCATAGCGCCCAACAGCACACCGCTTACCCATCCGGAGCCGGAAACCGGCAGCGCTGGTGACGGGCTCGTCGCATCAACAGTTTCGGCCGTCTGCCCATTCATCGCGCATCCCCTATTGCATTGAATGAGCTTGATGTTAAGAATGGGCGAGTACTTCAATCAAACGAAATGATCGGCATCACTGATGCAGGATTTATAAATCATGCAAAGCACGCTGGATATTGATCTTCTGCGCACCTTTCAAGCGGTGGTGCGCTTCGAGCAATTCCTCGCCGCTGCGACTTTTCTCAATCGCAGCCCGTCAGCGGTGAGCCTGCATATTCGACGTCTGGAAGAAATTGCCGGTGGCCGTTTGCTCGAGCGGGACAACCAGAACGTTACTCTGACTTCTCTGGGCCGTCGCTTCGCCTTGCAAAGCGCCGAGCTGCTGCAGGTGCATGATCGGCTGCTGGCCGGTTTCGCTACGCCGACCATCAGCGGTCGGGTGCGGCTGGGGATTTCCGAGGAATATGCAGCGACTCTGTTGCATAGCACGCTAGGACCATTGACCAGCAGCTATCCACAGATAGAACTGGAAGTCGAAACCGCCTCCAGCGGTCGGCTCAATGAGCAATTGCAGCGCGGCCAACTGGATCTGGCTTTGCTGGTGGTGCCGGCCGATACCCTTGGCGCTGATCGACCCTTGCACACCTTTGGCACCACCGAACCCGTCTGGGTGGCCTCGCCGGGCTATCAACTGGCGCCTGACAAACCGGTGCCGCTGGCCCTGCATGGCGAAGGCTGCCCGTACCGCAGCGTCGCTGTCGATGCCCTGAATGAAATCGGCAGAGCCTGGCGCACGGTGGTGATGTCGGCCAGCTCCAGTGCTCTGGAGACGACTATTTGTGCCGGGATGGCAATCGGCATTATTGACCGCGGACGAGTCAGTCCACAGATGCGAGTTCTCGGTCTGGATGACGGCGTTCCGCCGCTTCCGCTCCATGAGCTGCAACTGGTCAAGGCCCCCGGAGTCCCCAGCGATGCCTGCGAAATAATGATTGGCCTGATCGCTGATCACTTTCGCCCATGAAATCTGACCGGATACACCTGCAATATCCTGTAACCGATCAATCAATCGGTATCATGACAACGTCGTTACAGTCAGCCTTTCGCTTGAAAAGTCGGGGGAAGTAATCCATGGCCATGTTTTCTCTGGCTCGTATCCGGGCGCGCTGGCTTACCTGGACCTGCATGCTGATGTTCATCATTGGTCTGCCTGTGGGCTGCTCGGTTCTGCAACATACCGAACGCGAATTAGTGTTCCGCATTGAACCCGGCACCGCCAGCTGGTACAGCGGACTACCGGCCAATGTGCAGGAGCTGGAACTCAAAGCTCCGCAATTCGGCCTGTCACAGAGCATCCACGGCTGGTGGTGGCCTGCCAATCGCAAGGATGCCCCTGCTGTCCTTTATTTGCACGGATCACGCTGGAACCTGACCGGCCAACTGTTTCGCATAGAAGAGCTGCACGCCCTTGGTTTTTCGGTGCTGGCCATCGACTACCGTGGTTTTGGCGAAAGTCGTGGGCCGCTGCCGTCAGAAAGCACCGTCTACGAAGATGCACGCATCGCTTGGGAGCGCCTCAAGCTGCTGCAACCGGACGCCAGTCGTCGCCTGATTTACGGCCATTCTCTAGGCGGCGCAGTGGCGGTGGATCTGGCTGCCGAACTCGGTCGCGATACACAGGACGGCGCGCAACCGGCGCAGGCGCGCGGGCTGATCATCGAATCGACCTTCACGACCCTCGCCGACGTCGCTACCGCAGTAGCCACTGACTACACCTCACTGCCCGTGCGCTGGTTGCTGTCACAGAAATTCGACTCCGTGGACAAGATCGCCGACATCCACATGCCCGTGTTGATCGTGCACGGCATGGACGACCGCTATGTACCGCCTCGCTTCAGCGAGGAGTTGTTTGCCGCCGCGCAGGAACCGAAAAAGCTATTGCTGGTGCCAGGAGGTACGCATAACAACAGCATGCGGGTAGGCCGACAGGCATACAGCCAGGCGATTCAGGCATTACTCAAATCCAGTATTGCCCCTGAGAATGCAGCAACGCCGCAAAGCACCACGTTGAAGGAACAGCCGCCAGCTCAAGCCAGCAATTTGCGCAGCAGTAACGCATCGTGAACGGCGTGCCCGCTGGCGGTGTTGTCGAAAATGCACCAGGTTTCTATGCCAGCGTCGGCAGCGGTCTTTAATTTCACCGCCAGTTTCTGCAAACAGGCCGGCTCATAGGCGCTGTGATAAATACGTGGCGAACCGTGGAGTCGCCAATACTGAACACCCGGCCAGCCTCCCGGTGCATCTGCACCGGCAATGGGTGAAGGGTCTGCCGCGACTTGCCCGACATGAAAATCCCGAAGCAACAATCCAGCATCCTGCCAACTCGCATGGCGCGGCTCTATCACAAGGCTGCCTTCATACCCCTTACGTAAGGCCGCGAAGAAGGCCGTTGCGGTTGTCGACTCATAAGTCAGCGAGGGCGGCAATTGCACGAGGATACAACCCAGTTTCTCTTTCAAATGCAGGCACTGAGTCAGGAACTGATCAAGCAGATGCTCATAGCCCTGAAGACGATGCTCGTGGGTAATGGATTTGGGCATTTTTACTGAAAACCGAAA
The DNA here is from genome assembly GCF_040224095.2 of Pseudomonas caspiana. NCBI lineage: Bacteria > Pseudomonadati > Pseudomonadota > Gammaproteobacteria > Pseudomonadales > Pseudomonadaceae > Pseudomonas > Pseudomonas caspiana. The sequence goes on from NZ_CP167995.1 coordinate 3,765,105, forward strand.
GTCAGCAGGCACACTTTCACCCCAGCGCTGCCAGGTTTTCGGCAGGTGCGGACGGTAAAAAGAGCTGTTGATCTCGACCGCAGAGAGCGATGTGGCGTAGCGCTGCAAGTGCGTGCCCTCTGCGCCAAATTCGGACCAGTGCACGCGAGGCAAGCTCCAGCCAGCGCAGCCGACCTGAATCAATACAACACCTCACCCGCTTCGCGCATGAATATTTCGACGGTCTTTGGCCCTACTCCGTCGAACTCACCCAAGCGTTTTTCGAATCCGGCGCGGCTGCCACTGAGGGCATGGATCTGGCCCATCTTGCCGGCATATTCCCCGATAAGCTTTTTGCTCAGTGCCGTCAAACGTGTCGCCGTAGTCTCGTCATAACGCACGTAGTGCGCCTCACCAAGCATCGCGACCAACTGTCGATGGGACTGATTGGCCAGTTTGCGCGGCGAATCACAACCATGCTGCTCGACAATCACCCGATAAGCCTGCGCCGCGATATCAGCCTGAATGCGCTTGCCCATCAGGAAGCTGGCGACAAACCATTTGAACAGGGCCACTTCACCACCGCTCTTCAAGTCGATCGCCAGGTCATGGGCCGTGATGACTTTGCTCGCCACGATACGCGTCAGCTTGGCTTATCAGAAGCGTCATCCCCCGCTACATCGGGATCATCGGGCTCGACCTCATTGATCTCGGCCTCACGCACATCATTGTCGGAAGTGGACCTGCCATCCGACTCACTCGGGTTGGGATTGGGTCCCGGAGTCTGGGCGGCCTGGCTGTCTACAGGGTTTGTACTCATGATGTTCCTCGCAAGGTCTTTTAATGAATGACCCGATTTGGAAACGAGAGCCTCTCACGAGTTCGGTTTATTGGATGATTGGTCCTGAGCTGATGGGGCTCAGCCGCGCTGAACCGCGATGCACTTGATCTCGAGCAGCAGCCCCGGAACAGCCAGTTCAGATACGCCAATGGCCGTCCAGGCACATAACCCGCGAGGAAACAGACGCTCTTTGACGTCACGAAAAACGGCCATATGCTCGCTCATCGACACGTGATAAGTGGTCATCTCCACGACGTCCTCAAAGCTGCAACCGCCTTCGGCAAGCACAGTGCGCAGGTTCTCCCAGCAGGCAATGAACTGCTGCTCAGGGTCGTCAATGACCTCAAGTTCCGGCGTGCGGCCAATCTGGCCCGCACAGTAAAGCGTGCCTTGAACCTTCACCGCCGGAACGTATCCGGCACGCTCAACGATATTGCGCATGGAAGATGGAACAATGATTTCGCGATCTGGCATGGGGTTACCTCAGCCTCTGGCAACGATTGAATTCCTGAACAGAGTGTATGCCTGCAGGAGTTGCCGAAGGCTGCGAAAGCATTCGTTCTGATACACCGCCAATCGCAGCCTTCGGCAGCACCTGCAGGATGTTGATGTTCGACACGAGAATGTGATGCAGATGAATTAAGTCAGCCACCACCACAACAGCAGCGTACCCACCAGCCCCACCACCGACACAATGGTCTGCAGCACTGACCAGACCCAGATCGTCTGTTTCAGTTGAAGGCCGAAGTACTCGCGGACCATCCAGAATCCCGCGTCGTTGACGTGGCAGAAGAATACCGAACCCGCACCGATCGCCAAGGCAACCAGTGAACTTTGCGTAGCCGCCAGCCCCGCCATCATCGGCGCAAGAATCCCTGCCGTAGTCGTCGTCGCAACAGTCGCCGAACCGGTGGCCTGACGTAAGGCCACGGCAATCAGCCAGGCCAGTAGCAGATACGGGATATGCGCGCCCTCTGCGACCTTGCTGATGGTCTGGCTCACACCGGCATCCAGCAAGGTCTGCTTGAGACCGCCGCCTGCGCCGATGGTCAGCAGCAGGACCGCAATCGGGGCCAGACTTTTGCGCAGCGTACCGTTCACATGCTCGCGAGTCAGCCCATTGGCCCAGCCCAGGCAAATGACCGCTGCTATTACCGCAATACTCAACGCCACCAATGGTTCGCCAAGGAACTTCAGGGTCAGCGCCAGCGAGCTATGCGGGTCCATCAAGACCTTGGCCAGCGTGCTGCCCAGCATCAGGATCACCGGCAGCAGAATAATCAGCAGCGAAATGCCAAATCCCGGTTGGCGCGTGACGTCAGGCTTGGCCGAAAACAGCTCGCCCAGCTCAGCCGGTTCCTTGATGTCCATGCGCCTGGACAACCAGTTGCCGTAAAGCGGACCGGCAAGAATTACCGCCGGAACGGCAATGCACAAGCCCAGCAGCATGGTCAGCCCAAGATCGGCATGCAGTGCACTCACCGCAATCAATGGCCCCGGATGCGGCGGCATCAACGCGTGCAAAGTGGTCATGCCTGCGAGCGCCGGAATCGCGATTTTCAGTAAAGGCTGGTCGGAACGCCGGGCCATGACAAAGATGATTGGCACCATCAGCACCAGACCGACTTCGAAAAACAGCGGCAGGCCGATGACCATGGCCACCAGCGCCATCACCCAAGGCAATGACCGGCCTTTGCCAAATCCCAGCAATGTAGTAGCGATTCGGTCGGCGGCCCCTGACTCGGCCATCAAAGCACCAAGCATTGCACCCAGGGCGATAATCAACCCGGCCTCCCCCAGAATCCCGCCCGCGCCCTTGCTGAAAGCCTTGGCGACCTCCTCGGCAGGCAGGCCAGCACCGATTCCTGCGATGAAAGTGCCGATCAGAATAGAGAGAAAAGGCGGAAGTTTTGTGGCGCTGATCAAGACAATGATTGTGGCAATCGCGATCAGGCAGCAGATAATCAGGCGAGTGTCGTGCACCAGCCAGGCAGCAGAAGATACATCCAAGGCGCTCTTCCTTATCGTTGGTTTCTGCAGCCGCGAGCCAGCAGAAACATTTAGTTGTAATTACCCAACACGATACCGGAACAGCCGACGCGCAAATGTGAAGTTTGTGACAGTTTCGCCGCCCCTCTTGCGGCAAGCCCTTGATCTAGACGCTCGGCAACCCCGGCACCTGAGATTGCGCATACTCGATCAACACCTCGCGCAATGCCTGAGCAGCGGCCGATAACTTGTGATCGGCGAGCATCATCAGACCAATCGGGCGTTCAATCGTCGGCCCCACCAGCGCAATGCAATGCGCGCCTAGCTCATGCATCTGCTGAATACACAACGAAGGCACGGCACTGACGCCCAGACCGCTGGCAACCATGCGGCCAATGGTCGACAACTGATGGCTTTCGAACGCAACAGACAACTTGCCATGCTGCGCTTGCAGATGATGCTCAAGCAGTAAACGCACGGCCGATGGGCGCTGCAAAGCAATGAAATCCTCTTGTAGCAACTCTTGCCACGTCACTTCATCACGTTGCGCCAACGGCGAATCCAGCGGCACCACGGCCACAAATCGATCGGTATAGAAAGGCGTAAACACCAGTGAGTTACTGGACTCCGGTTCGAAACCAATACCCAGCTCAACCCGTCGATGGCGAACCATCTCCAGCACTTCTTCGTTGATCAGGTCGTGAACCGCGACATTTACTCGTGGATAACGACTGCGGAATACCTTGAGCGCGCCGGGCAACAGGTTTCCGGCAAACGACGGCATGGCAGCCACCGACACTTTGCCCAACTGCAAGGTGAAGCGCTGGCGCAGCAGTTCTTCAGCGTTGTCCCAGTCAGCCAGCAGTTGCCGGGCCAGCGGCAGCAGGGTTTCGCCCTCGGGGGTGAGGCTGACGGTGCGCGTGGTACGACTGAGCAACTGGCCACCCAGATCGTCTTCCAGACTCTTGATGGTCAAGCTCAGCGCAGGCTGCGACAAATGCAGGCGCTCACCGGCCTGAGCAAAGCTCAAGTGCTGTGCTACAGCTAGAAATGCCCGCAGCTGCTTCACGTTCATATATTTGTTTTCTTTATTAATCCATCAGAAAAACAAAATTAACAAATCACTGCGCCCGAGAGAAGATGGCGCAACGCTCCTCCGACAGGCCGACTGTTGGTAACAACTATAAAAGGCGGATCATCATGGCTGGACTCGACAAGCGAGTTGCGACTTATCAGGAAGCCCTTGCCGGGCTGACCGACAACATGACGGTGCTATGCGGTGGCTTCGGCCTGTGTGGCATACCCGAAAACCTTATTGCTGAAATCAAACGCATGGGCGTCAAGGGTCTGACTGTTGTTTCCAACAACTGCGGCGTCGATGGCTTTGGTCTGGGTATCCTGCTCGAAGACCGCCAGATTCGTAAGATGGTCTCCTCCTACGTCGGTGAGAACGTCCTGTTTGAACGTCAGTTGCTCAGCGGCGAACTGGAAGTCGAACTCACTCCCCAAGGCACACTCGCGGAAAAAATGCGCGCAGGCGGTGCCGGTATTCCAGCCTTCTACACCGCTACCGGCTACGGCACGCCGGTGGCCGAAGGCAAGGAAACACGTCAGTTCAATGGCCGCAACGTCATCCTCGAAGAAGCCATTACTGGCGACTTCGCCATCGTTAAAGGCTGGAAAGCCGACCACTTCGGCAATGTGATCTATCGTCATACCGCACAGAACTTCAACCCGGTGGTGGCCACGGCGGGCAAAATCACGGTGGTCGAAGTCGAAGAAATTGTTGAACCCGGCGTGTTGTTGCCTTCGCAGATCCATACGCCAGGCATCTATGTTGACCGAGTCATCCTCGGCACCTTCGAGAAGCGTATCGAACAGCGCACCGTCAAAAAAGCCTGACGGGAATCTCGGTTTCCGGGTGCTTCCTTGAACAGGAAGCGGCACAAAAACAACAAAGAGACTTCAGACCATGGCACTGTCCCGCGAACAAATGGCTCAACGCGTTGCACGCGAACTCAAAGATGGCTACTACGTGAACCTCGGGATCGGCATTCCGACACTGGTGGCCAACTATGTCCCGAATGACATCGACGTGATGCTCCAGTCGGAAAACGGCCTGTTGGGCATGGGCGAATTTCCCACCGAAGAAACCATCGATGCCGACATGATCAACGCGGGCAAGCAAACCGTGACCGCCCGCGTCGGCGCATCGATTTTCGACTCCTCGCAGTCCTTTGCAATGATCCGTGGCGGCCATGTGGACCTCACCGTGCTGGGTGCTTTTGAAGTCGACGTGGAAGGCAATATCGCGTCATGGATGATCCCCGGCAAACTGGTCAAAGGCATGGGCGGTGCCATGGACCTGGTGGCCGGTGCCGACAACATCATCGTCACCATGACCCATGCTTCCAAAGACGGCGAATCCAAATTGCTCTCCCGTTGCAGCCTGCCACTGACCGGCGCTGGCTGCATTCGCAAGGTGCTGACTGACCTGGCGTATCTGGAAATCGAAAACGGCGCTTTCATCCTGCGTGAGCGTGCACCTGGAGTCAGCGTTGAAGAGATCATCGCCAAGACCGCCGGTAAGCTGATCGTGCCGGATGATGTGGTCGAGATGAGTTTCTGATTGGCATCAATAGACCCTTGCAGGAGCTGCCGAAGGCTGCGATCGCGGAGTGACTGACACACCGCATCGCAGCCTTCGGCAGCTCCTACGGTGGGTGTGGCAATAAAGATTCAACCCCCAATAATAAATACAAGAGGACAACCCCTGTGGCCGCCGATATCGAAGATAGCCGCTCAGCCCGCTTTGCCCTGCGTTGCGCCAAATGGGCGGAACGCTGGTTTCCCGATTCATGGGTGTTCGCTGCACTGGCAGTGGTTATCGTCACGGTGGCGACCCTGGCCATGGGCGCCAGGCCTGCCGACGCCGCCAAAGCCTTCGGTGACGGGTTCTGGAGCTTGATTCCCTTCACCATGCAAATGGCCTTCGTGGTTATCGGCGGTTACGTGGTCGCCAGCTCGCCCCCGGCCGTAAAGCTCATTGACCGGCTGGCACGCATCCCGAAAAACGGTCGTTCGGCAGTGGCGTGGGTTGCGCTGATTTCCATGGTCGCCTCGCTGCTCAACTGGGGCTTGTCGCTGGTATTCGGTGGTTTGCTGGTCCGCGCCCTCGCCCGCCGTACCGACCTGCGCATGGACTATCGTGCAGCAGGTGCCGCAGCTTATCTGGGGCTGGGAGCCGTGTGGGCGTTGGGGCTTTCATCCTCGGCCGCGCAGTTGCAAGCCAACCCCGGCAGCCTGCCGCCGTCGATCCTCGCCATTACTGGCGTTATCCCGTTCACCGAAACCATTTTCCTCTGGCAGTCCGGCGTATTACTCGCCGCTTTAGTGGTGGTTTCTCTGGTGGTCGCTTACGCCACAGCGCCGGGCCCGAACAGCGCCAAGGATGCCCAGGCCTGCGGCGTCGATCCGTCGTTCAGCATGCCTGAGCTGCCTGCGCGTACTCGCCCGGGCGAATGGCTGGAATACAGTCCGCTGCTGATCATTCTGATGGTGCTGTTGGCGTCCGGCTGGATCTTCAACGAGTTTTCGACAAAGCCTGCGATCACCGCGATTTCCGGCCTGAACACTTACAACTTCCTGTTCATCATGGTCGGCGCGCTGCTGCACTGGCGTCCGCGCAGCTTTCTTGATGCAGTGACGCGAGCGGTGCCGACCACCACGGGCGTGCTGATCCAGTTCCCGCTGTATGGCTCCATCGCGGCACTGATGACCACCGTCAAAGGCTCCGATGCGCAAACCCTGGCGCATCACATCTCGACGTTCTTCACCAGCATCGCCTCCCATGATACTTATGCGCTGCTGATGGGCGTGTACTCGGCAGTACTGGGCTTCTTCATTCCGTCGGGCGGTGGCAAGTGGATCATCGAAGCGCCGTATGTAATGCAGGTCGCCAATGACCTCGAATATCACCTGGGCTGGGCCGTACAGATCTACAACGCTGCAGAAGCGCTGCCAAACCTGATCAACCCGTTCTACATGTTGCCACTGCTGGGCGTGCTGGGTCTGAAGGCCCGGGACTTGATCGGCTTCTCGTTCGTGCAATTGCTGGTTCATACACCGCTGGTGTTGTTCCTGCTGTGGATTCTGGGCTCGACCCTGGCGTACATACCGCCGATGCACCCGTAGTACTAAAAATGTGCCCCTCCAATTGAAGAGCTTTTTCTGTAGGAGCTGCCGAAGGCTGCGAAGCATCTCATCCTGACAGACCGCTATCGCAGCCTTCGGCAGCTCCTACAGTTCTTGTTTTTGCCGCATCATGGCTCAGGCTGAACAATCGTCGCCATAATCCAGCGCGGCGACTTTGGCCAGCAGCTCGCGCAGTTCACAGGCCTGCTGCTGACCCAGCGACTTTTCAAAGCATTGTTGAGCCTGTTCCCACAGCGCCTGCGACTCCACCAGCTTGTCGAGCCCGGCCTGCGTCAATCGCACTCGGCGGCTGCGCTTGTCCTGCGGGTCGACCTCTACCGAGATCAGCCCCTTACGCTCCAGTGGTTTGAGGTTTTGTGCCAGCGCCGAGCGATCAATGACCAGAATCGCCGCCAACTCAGTCACTGCCGGTGCCTGATTGCGTGCTACCTGAATCAGGATCGAACGCTGTGTCGAACGCAGACCGCAGGGTGCCAGAACCGAGTCGTACAACTGCGAAATACGCCGGGTCGCCTTGCGCAGACTGGTTGCATGGCACAGCACTCGCGGGGCAATGCGCAAGCTGTCGGGAATCTGCAACACAGCGACTGGCGTCGGACTCTGGCTCATATAGGTGCCTGCGCAAATACGTCAATCAAGGAACGGCAAGTGGCCAAGGCTGGCACATCCCCGTGTGAAGCGACAACCACGACCGACACGTGCAATGCATCAGGCGCGCTCATGAATCCCGTCCAGCCGCCCACGACCGATGACTGAGCCGTCAATGGCTTTGAGCAACTGATTGCGATTGGGAGGACTGTCGAAATCCAGCTGTCGATCCAGCGCCAGTAACTGAAAGCTGTATCGATGCGGACCATGGCCAATCAGAGGCTGCGGCCCGATATAGGTCGCGCCGCCAAATGTGTTGCGCCCCAAGGTCAGCAAGCCGCGTGACGCAGTGCTTAACGCCCCGACAGGTAGCCCGTTGAGCTGCGGCGAAATACCGACGGCAATTGCATGGACAAACGCAAAGGGTATCGGCGCATCGGCGTCTTCAACGATCAGTACCAGCTCTTTTGTGCCGGTTGGCAGCCCCTGCCACTCCAATGGCGGCGAGAGATTACCGCCCTTGGCCGATCCGACATGGGACTGGGGAATCTGCGCCATGGAGGCGAACGCCGGGCTGCGCACGTCAATGACCACCGGCGAAAACGCCACGGCTTTGTGATTCCAGATCAGCTTGTTCTCGGTCGCACCACGCCCGCGTAACACGCGCCCCAACAGACGACTCAGCATTCTGATCCCTCCTGTGTTGTCGCGTTTAACTCATCGTTCCTGCCTGACATTTGTGGCACCCCTGTCGCGGGCAAGTTTCCCGTAGGTCTTGCGGATTTGCGCGGAACCTGTGGGAGCGAGGCTCGCCCGCGATAAGGACGCCGAGGTCTCGCTCGCAGCTACATCCCGATCAACCATGCACCGGCGTCAACACCGGCTTGCCTGCAAAGAACGCCAGCAAGTTATCGGCCACCATTTGCACCGTCGCTTCTGATGCTTCCGGCGACAAGCCGCCTACATGCGGGGTCAGGACCACGTTGTCGAGGACCTTTAGTGCATCCGGAACGCGCGGCTCATCGTCAAAGACATCCAGCGCCGCACCGGCAATTCGCCGCTGCTGCAGGGCATCAACCAGCGCAGCGGTATCAATCACACTGGCCCGTGCGATGTTGACCACGAACCCTTGCGGCCCCAGAGCATCAAGGACCTGACTGTCGATAAGGTGTTGAGTCCCGCCGCCACCCGGTGTGGCGATGACGAGAAAGTCCGAAGCGCTGGCCAACTCAAGAGGCGTTGCGCGGTAGTCGTAGTCCACATCGGTACGGGGCTTGCGATTGTGATAGCTCACCACGACGCCAAAGCCCGCCGCTCGCCGTGCGATTGCCAGGCCGACCGCGCCAAGCCCGAGAATACCAAGACGCTTGCCCTCTAACGAAGGACGCGTCTCCTTGCGCCACTCGCCGCGGCGCACCGAAGCGTCCGCCTGAGGAATATCACGCACGATAGACAGCAACAACGACATCGCATGATCGGCCACTGTGGGGGCGTTCACGCCTGCGCCGTTAGTGACCGTAATACCCCGCGCCTGGGCGGCAGCGAGGTCGACGTGTTCATACCCGGCGCCCAGCACGCAAATGATCTGCAGATGTGGCAGCGCCGCAATCTCCTCGGCATACAACCCGAGCGGTCCGCGGGTCAAAACCGCAGTAATTTCGTCGCTGCGGGTGGCGATGGCTTCAGCACGCGCTGCGGGGGTCGGTGCCAGTATCAGTCGGTAGCCGCTGTCTTCAAGAATGGGCAGATATTCATTAACGCTCTCGACCAGCACCAAAACTGTGGTTGTCATGCAGGGCTCCGCAAACCATGAAAAAAGGGACAGTACCTGAGTCGAGGCTTCACTCCAACACTGTCACCGGCATGCCGACTTCGATGATGCCCGGCCCGTCGTTGACCATGTTCTGCCCGAACCAGACGTCGCCCTCACGTTCACGATAAGTCTTCAAGGTCGTCAGCGGTTCGCGGTCCGCATTGCGTTCGCCAGTGGCGGGATCGATAGTGGTGAGGATGCAGCGCGTGCATCCCTTGAGCAGACGGAACTCGATGTCACCGATACGAATGCGCTTCCAGCCATCCTCGGCGAATGCTTCGGCCCCCTCCACCACCAGGTTCGGCCGAAAACGCAGCATCTCCTGAGGACGGCCGATCTTCGCCGAAAGGTCATCGAGAGAGGCCTGACCGATCAGCAACAAGGGGAAGCCGTCGGCAAACCCGACCCGCTTATCGTCCACACCAAGACCGCCGGGCAACATGCGCGCGCGGTCAGCCGGTACATGCACCATGCGGGTCGGTTTACCAATAAAATCGCTGACCCAACGAGCGGCCTCGTCACCGGCATCCGGAACACGCAACGTGTCACGCCACACCGTAACGCCGCGCAGAGACTGTTCGATATTTTGCGGGACAGGGATATCCAGCGCCGCGAAGCCTGGCGCCTGAAGGGTCACGCCACCGTCGGCGCTCAACAGCACTGACAATTGCGACATGTGCGGCAAAGCACGCTGAGTGAGAAACCGGCCACTGGCCTCGTCCACCAACATCCAGCGTCGATCCCCGGTCATCCCCAACTCGTCAAACGACGCCTGCTGCAAGACTTCAGCCTTGCAGGATTTGAGGGGGAAACGATAGAGCGCACTGAGATGCATCATGGCCTGGTCCTTGTTCGGCTTGAATCGCCGTAATCATGAAGGCCACAAGCTTATACGAACTTGATCGGTGTCAGGCATGGCAATGCGAGCCAGGGCGCAGATCAAACGCTGCGCCTGGCTCGCTTGCCCAGGCCCATCGGCCCTGGAGGTTCGGTCAGCCCTGAACCATGATCAGACGTTCACGGACCACGTCGACCAGTTTGTCCGGCTGGAACTTGGAGAGGAAGTTGTCACAGCCGACTTTCTTCACCATGGATTCGTTGAAGCTGCCGGACAGCGAGGTATGCAGCACCACGTACAGTTCACGCAGACGTGGGTCGTTACGGATTTCGGTAGTCAGACGGTAGCCGTCCATCTCCGGCATTTCCGCGTCGGTAAAGACCATCAACAGCTTCTCGGTCATGACCTCACCGCTGTCAGCCCAGGTCTTGAGCATGTTCAGCGCTTTGAGACCATCACTGGCCACGTGCAGCTTCAGACCCAACTGAGACAACGTATCGCGCAATTGGCTAAGGGCGACTTTGGAGTCATCCACCAACAGGATTTCACGACCCACTGCACCGGCGAGTACAGGATCCTCGAGCTTCTCGCTGGACACTTTGGCGTTGTACGGCACGATCTCGGCAAGGACTTTTTCAACGTCGATGACTTCAACCAACTGGTCGTCAACCTTGCTGATTGCCGTCAGATAATGCTGACGGCCTGCGCTGGCTGGCGGAGGCATGATTGCATCCCAGTTCATGTTGACGATGCGATCAACGCCACCCACCAGGAAAGCCTGTACCGAGCGGTTGTACTCGGTGACGATAATGGTGCTGTTCGGCCCCGGTACCAGCGGCTTCATCCCAATGGCCTGGGACAAGTCGATGACCGGCAGGGTCTGGCCACGCAGGTTCACCACACCGCACACAAACGAATGACGCTGCGGCATCAGCGTCAGTTTAGGCAGTTGCAGAACTTCCTGAACCTTGAACACGTTGATTGCAAACAGCTGTCGGCCCGCCAGGCGAAACATGAGGATTTCAAGGCGGTTCTCGCCCACCAGTTGTGTGCGTTGATCTACCGAGTCGAGAATGCCAGCCATTTATTGCTCCTGAAGCGTGGGTCACAGTGAGTCTGCGAAGTTGTTATCGGCTGAAAACAGCGGGACCTTAATAGTAATGAACGTTTAAAAACAAACGTTGATATCACTTTAACATCATGATTTACTCATAGGCGAATGACCTGTGCTCATTCCGACCAGTAACCACCGCCGATAACAGCCTGCATGGGCCGTGCGTTCTATACCTAAGGGCAACCCCTAGACCCGCCTCAGGGCTAACCTGATTTTCGCGCCAAGCGTTAGCCATTATTGTGACACCATTCTCATTATTGAATGGAGTCAAAGTCGTGTTTGCGTTGTCGGCATCCCGAACAATATTGCCGTCTCGATTTGCCGCAAGCGGCGAACGCTTTTTCGTGCCCGCCGCAATTGTGAATTTCAGCTCGGTTCGAAGCCATCAGCGTCCAGTCGCAACATTGATCAAACGCCCTTCTTTTTCGAAACATTCGGAAGCGCCCTACAGACTTCCGTTTCACTTCCACATTAACGTTCTGCAATACGCACCGGGTACTACACTGGAGCGATCCATGACCCATGGAGATACCCCATGCTGAACGACAAAGAGTGGCAGCAGATCCACCCCGATTTTTTTGATGAGTCACAGTTACTGCTGAGCACCTGTCAGGAATGCCTCGCGCACCTGGAAATGATCAGTAATGACCAGGACGCCGTCGAGTGCCTGCTGGGTACCCTGTTCAAATTATCGGAAGCCGCCGACAACGCTCTGATCCCCTCCACTGCCGATTTCGCGCGCCAGTTGCGGAGCATGCTGAATGCTGCGTGTCCTGGTGTCCGCCTCAGCGATGATGCGCTGCAGACGCTGGAACACTGCGTCACCCTGTTGGCATGGCAACTTGAGCTGATTGACCCACAGACGGGGCAACTGCCACTGGATGACACCGAGCAAAAAGAACTGCTGGACAAGCTCGCTTACACCTGTGGCCTGGAAATGCCCGAGTTCGCTCAGGAACCACCCCGGCTTCAATCCGAAGGGCAGCACGGATTAGCAGACCGCTGACTGCCCATAACGGCGTCAGCACAAAGCGAAAAAACAGCACACAGATCCCAAACCAGCCCCTGCGGCTCCTCTATAAACCAAACGTGCCAGGGGCTGCTTTGCCCCACCCTCGCGGTACTGGGCGCATTGACTGTCTGCCAGAAGTTATCGAAAAGCCTGCGCCGAGCCAGGGCGACTCGTTCAATCTTTAAACATTGATGTAATATCACGACCCGCAGCATTATTGACATGCTGATGATCGCGCAGAATGGTTGATGAAATACCCGAAAAACCGGTAAGAGAAGTAAAGGCGCGCAGTCTCAATGATTCGCCCGATATTGACCTGGCATCCTGATGGCAGGTTGTTCGCAGTGACCACCCGATGGCTCCATCGCTATGCATGCCCGTACCAATGTTTTCAGATTTCGGCCGCTAAGTACCAGGAACGCTCTCTGGCTGAATGCCGTTCTATGCATTGGGGCAGCAGTTGGCAATGTTGCGCTGTACCTGACTTCTGACGAATTCCCCGTTGCCCTGCTACTGCTCAATCTCGCGACCTTTGCCAGCGTCTGGCAAGCGCAGTTGCGCTATGGCCAGTCGATTCGCTTCCAGCCTCAAGAACTGGCTGACCACATGCTTCAGGTTCAGGAAACCGAACGGCATCGCCTGAGCCGCGAACTGCATGACGACATTGGCCAGATGCTCACCGCAGCGAAGCTTCAATCCGAATGGCTAAGACGTCGCCTGCCTTCGGAGCTGCTGGAGCACAGCAGACAGCTCAACGAGACGCTCGACGAAACCCTGGCCAAGGTCCGCGATGTTTCCGCCATCCTCCATCCGCGCCAACTCACCAGCCTGGGACTTGAAGCAAGCCTGCGCGGGCATCTGCTCCGAACCCTGGCTGACAGCCAGGTGCGCTGGAGCCTGGAGTGCAAGCAGCAATTGGCGGGTATACCGGAAGAAATGAGCGTCGCGGCATTTCGCATTACCCAGGAAGCCGTCACCAATGTCCTGCGCCACGCCCAGGCAAAAAACCTGCTGGTGCGCGTACGGCGTTCGCCGCTGGGGCTGGAGCTGCATATCAGCGACGACGGCCTGGGGTTTACACCTGCAGTTGACCCTGCCCTTGAGGGGCAGCGCGGCATGGCTGGCATGACTGAACGCGCAGCCCTCCTGAACGGCACGTGGACGATAAACAGTGAGCCCGGCGCTGGAACGCGCATCGATGTGCTGCTGCCCTGGACACCCCGTACTCATGAACGAGCAAATCTGAACAAGAAGGCTAGATGACCTGCACATTGCTGTTGATTGACGATCACTCTCTGATCAGGGCCGGAGTTCGCGCCCTGGTGGGCGACATTCCCGGCTATTCAGTCATTGGCGAAGCCTGCGATGGTTCGCAACTGAGCGCTCTGGCCACGGAGTTGAACCCCGACATCATCCTGCTGGATATCTCGATGAAGGATGTGGACGGGCTGGAAGCACTCAAACAGCTGAACAGCGTCCTGCCCGATAGCAAAGTGTTGATCCTCTCGATGCACAGCGACCCGACCCGGATCATGCAGGCTCTGGAGGCTGGCGCTCACGGTTACTTGCTGAAAGACGCCGCGGCCACCGAACTGGAACAGGCGCTGCAAGCCTTGAGCAATGGCGAACGTTACCTGAGCCCGGCAATCGCCCATACGGTCATCAGCCAGGCGTTGATCAGCGTTCAGGCCAGCAAAATCGAAAAACCGCAGAACCATAACCTCACGGCCCGCCAGTTGGAGATCCTGCGGCTTATCGTACGCGGCAAATCCACCCGGGAAATTGCCAGCGGCCTTGGCCTGAGCATCAAGACCGTGGAAACCCACCGCGCCCAGGTCATGAAACGCCTGCAAATTCATGACGTGGCCGGGCTGGTCCTGTTTTGTGTGCGTGAAGGCATTATCAGTCTGGACGATTGAGCTGCGGTGTTTCCCCGAACAACTCAGAGCCCACCGGCAAGTGCACCTTCAAGGCTGCATGACGCGCCGAGAATCGCAGATTCTCCCCGGACAGCGGCTCGCCATCCAGATTGATATCCAGCCCCTGCGCCGACTTGAGTTCTACCCACGGAAGCCGTGCGCGAATGAACATATTGTCGATGCCCAGCCCGCCCTCCAGTAACCCTCTAAGTGTTCCGACCACTTCCTGAGGTGCGGGCAGGATACTGATATCCAGCAGGCCATCATCCACCAACGCTGACGGGCACAGCACATGCCCGCCACCGGCCTGACGACCATTACCAATCCCCAGGGCCAGCAAGTCCCCACTCCAGTGGAAGTCAGGTCCGCTCAATTCGCCGTAGGCCGCGCTCAGCTCACTGAAACGTGTCAGGCCGGTAAAGAGATACGCTGCGCCCCCCAACACCTTTTTAAGGTCCTCAGAGGTATTGGCAGTAACCTGGCTGCCAAAGCCACCCGTTGCCATGTTCAGGAATACCTTGCCATTGACCTCGCCCAAATCCACAGGGCGGGCGGGCACGTCAAGCAAATCCAGCGCGGCATCCGGTTCAAGCGGAACGCCTGCAGCACGGGCAAAATCATTGGCGGTACCCAACGGCATGATGGTCAGTTCAGCGTCGGTATCGGCATTCGCGATGGCTTCAGCGATATCCCGCAACGTACCGTCACCACCCCCGGCAATGATTTGCGAATGCCCGGCCGCCAGCGCTTCACTCACCAGACGCTGAGCATCACCGCCCTCCCACGTCAGGCGAACGTCGAGGTCCCAGCCTTCATTGCGCTTTCGGGTAACAGCCTCGCGAACTTCTTCGTTGAGTGCCTGTTTGCCATGCAAAATCAAAAATGCCCGCCGTGTCATTGCTACTTGCTCCCCTGAGTCGATGCGCAAGATGTTGACCTCAACGGACGGAAAAAAACCCGTTCTGATCAGATAATTTTTCAACTCACCGAGACTGTCCTGCTGTCCCCCCGAAAACATTGGCTCGCGCGGGTGACACCCTTCATCACACGCGGCATGAAAAGGTGCCATTTCAGGGAGTTTTGAAAGGAAATCAATTCGATGCGATGGCTTTATGCAAGTCTTGAGCTTTACTCCGTTTATGCACTCATTTGAGGGTAAAACCTACCTAACGCACCGATGAGTCCTACATCACTAAAGTATTAGGCCTGTTTCCATTCTTAAGAAATGATGAGAATTAGCAGTACCTGACGTGCGAATGCCAAATAAATGGCTATATTCACCTAGCAAGTCAGAAAAGGACATTTTATTGACTTCCACTTGAAAGCGCTTCGTATCTGGATCGCGGATAAGTAGTCACGGACCGATGAAGTGAGGAAGTGTTATGCGATTGCAGCCTGTTAACAGCCTCCTGCAAACCAGAAACAGTTTGATTGTGTATTTTCTTTTCGCTATTCGCCTGGCCCACGGGATCGCCTGCATCCTCCCAGGCCTGTTGATTCTGATCTTTTCCAAAGACGGCCTTTCCGAGGTCCCGCAAAGCTATTTCGCCGTGCAACTGCTCTTCGGGCTGCTCAGCGTCCTGATCTTTCAAGCCTTGGGTATTTACTCCGAAGCCATGTTCAGTAACGCGTTCCGCTTCCGGCTGATCATCGTCGCGTGGTCGGCCGCGTTCTGCCTGCTGCTGTTCATGCATCAGACTCTGGCGTTCTTTGACTACATTACCAATGATCATCTGGTGATCTGGTACGTCTCCAGCCTGGCGCTGTTCTGCATTGAACGGCTGTGCAAACTGATGCTCTTCAAGCACCTGATGCAAAAGGGTGTGTTCCTGCAAAACGCGATCATCCTGGGGGCCACTGAAAACGGCCAGCGGCTGGCCGAGTATCTGCTGGAAAATCAGGATATCCGCTCTGGCGTCAGCGGCTTCATCGATGACCGGATCGGGCGCCTGCCCAAGACTATGGCCGGCCTGCCACTGCTGGGTAACAGTGACGATCTGGAGCGGCTGATTCGCGAAGAAAAGGTTACACAGGTGCTGGTGGCGCTGCCCTGGTCAGCGGAAAACCGCATGGATTACATCATTCGCGAGCTGCGTCGCCTGCCGGTCAATGTGCTGCTGGTCCCGGATATGGTCGCCTTCCGTCACGCCCACAACCGGATCACAGAAGTCGCCAACTTGCCGATGTTCAACGCATCAGACGTGCCGCTTTCCGGCTGGTCGCCGCTATTCAAGCGGGTTGAGGACCTGGTGCTATCGAGCCTCGCCCTGGTGCTGTTGTCACCCGTGATGCTGGCAACCGCCATCGCCATCAAGCTGGACTCCCGCGGCCCGGTGTTCTTCTGGCAAAACCGCTATGGCTATAACAACCGCATGATCAAGGTCTGCAAGTTTCGCTCTATGTATCACCATCAGAGCGACGCGACCGCAGCGCAACAAACCACCCGGGGGGATGCCAGAGTTACCCGGGTCGGACGTTTCATCCGCAAGACCAGCCTGGATGAATTGCCTCAGCTGTTCAATGTGATTGCAGGCAGCATGTCCATGGTAGGACCGCGCCCCCATGCAACGGCCACCAAAGCGGCCGGGATTCTTTTCGAGCAAGCGGTGAAGGAGTACACGTCACGCCATCGGGTCAAGCCGGGCATTACCGGTCTGGCGCAGATCAATGGCTATCGTGGTGAGACAGACACCGTGGAAAAGATCGAAAAACGCGTGGAATTCGATCTGGAGTACATCGAAAACTGGTCCGTCTGGTTCGACATTTACATCCTTCTTCGCACTGTTCCAGCAGTGCTATTCACTCGTGAGGCTTATTGATGAGCATCCTCATCCCCTGCATTATCGCCGGCGGTGCCGGCACCCGGCTGTGGCCGGTCTCGCGCGAAGCCATGCCCAAGCCTTTCATGCGCCTTCGTGACGGCGAAAGCCTGCTGCAGAAAACATTCAACCGGGCTGTTGGCCTGCCGGATGTCGGACGCCTGCTGACGGTCACCAACCGGGAAGTGTATTTCCGCACGGTGGACGACTATCGCCAGCTCAACAAAACCAAAGTGAAACTGGATTTCATACTCGAACCTTTCGGCCGCAATACAGCGCCAGCGCTCGCGGCGGCCGCGCTGCATGTCTCCCGGCTGTATGGCGAAGATGCGCAGTTACTGGTGCTGCCCGCCGATCATTTGATTGCTGACGTGGCCGCTTTCTCACAGGCGGTTCAGGCCGCCAGAATATTGGCCGATGACGGCTGGCTGGTGACGTTCGGCATTCTGCCGAGCAAGCCGGAAACCGGTTTCGGATATATCGAAAAAGGTCCGTCACTCAACAGCGACGGCTATCAGGTAGCACGCTTTGTCGAAAAACCGGATGCCGCCACTGCCCAGGCTTACCTGGATGGCGGTCTGCACCTGTGGAACGCGGGTATGTTCTGCATGCGCGCCGACAGCCTCATCAAACAGTTCGCCGAACATGCACCGCAGGTTCTGGCAACGGTCAAGGCCTGCCTGGAGGTGAGCGCCAGCAAGGAAGGCAATAACGAGCTGCAGATTGAACTGGACAGTGAGTCATTCGCCAAAGCCCCGGATATTTCCGTTGACTACGCTTTGATGGAGCGCTCGCAAAAGGTCGCGGTGGTGCCTTGCGAACTGGGCTGGAACGATATCGGTTCATGGCAGGCGGTACGCGAACTGGTCCCCGCCGATGCACACGGCAACCAGTGCAACGGCCCGACCGTACTGCACGACGTGAGCAACTGCTATATCGATTCCAAGCGAATGGTCGGTGGCGTGGGTCTGGATGACCTGATCATCATCGACACCCCGGACGCACTGCTGATCGCAGACGGCAAACGCACTCAGGACGTGAAATACATCGCTCAAGAACTCAAGCGTCAAGGTCACGATGCCTACCGCTTGCACCGTACGGTCACCCGTCCGTGGGGCACCTACACCGTGCTTGAAGAAGGCAAGCGCTTCAAGATCAAACGCATCGTCGTTCGCCCGCAAGCCTCGCTGTCGCTGCAAATGCACCACCACCGAAGCGAGCACTGGATTGTCGTCAGCGGCATGGCCAGAGTGACCAATGGCGAACGCGAATTCATGCTCGACACCAACGAATCGACGTTCATCAAGCCGGGACACACTCATCGGCTGGTCAATCCTGGCGTGATCGATCTGGTGATGATTGAAGTGCAGAGCGGCGAGTACCTGGGAGAAGACGACATCGTGCGCTTCACCGATGTTTATGGTCGGGTCGCGGCACCGCTCCCGACACCCTGACTCGCAGTGAACAACAGCGACCACGATAAACCTGCTTGTGCGGTATGCACTTTGCAACACGGATGACAGCGGTAAACCGCCTACATGATTGATTTACCCGATACGGGAGTAGTACTTCATGCAAGACAGGAGTTTGGGGGTGGTCAGAAACACGTTGCTGGTGCTGAGCCTGTTGGTGGTCAGCGCCTGCAGCACCCCGGCACGCGTAGGTCTGCCAGACGACGAAGCACAGATCGAAGCCGGCAAGGCCGCCGGCCGCGCGCTTGCCGGTCAACCATTGCCACCGCAACGTGTGCGGCCTGGTGATACGTTGCGCATCGTGCGCAATACCGGGGAAGCACCGTCCATTTCGGCTTTTACAGCAAACTCCATCTACGAGCTGACCCTGTTTCAGGTGCTCAACGACGGCACGTTCAGTTATCCATACATTGGCTCCGTAAAGGCTGCCGGCATGACATTGCCGCAGTTGACCGAACACCTGCAAGGCAAGCTGCAGGACGTCTATCGTGAAACCGCGATGACCATCAACATCTCCCAATCGCCGGGCAACACCGTGTTCGTCGGCGGCGCGGTACGCAATTCGACGGCCCTTCCCGCCACAGTCGCCACCACGCTGGTTCAGGCGATTGTCGGTGCCGGTGGCGTTGCCAATGACGGCGACGCGACGATGGTCGCCCTGCTTCGTCAGGAAGACAACGGCCTCTACAAGACCTACTTTTTCGACTTCAGCAAGCTGCTCTGGGCAGACAGTTCGGGGCCACGTGGCCCGGTGCTGTTACAGCGCGGCGATGTGGTGTTCGTGCCCAAGTCATCAGCGGGTGACAAGGCCGACGGCGTAAATCTGTATTTCAACCAACTGATCCCTTTTGCCAAGTCACTGGGTTTCGGCGTGAATTACAACCTGCGCAGCGAAAACTAAAGTCAGGGAAAAGACATGATCAATATTCGTTCATTGCGCGACTTGTTGCGCCTGTTCTTCATTTTCAAACATGAAGTTCGACTGACCGTCATGGTGACTTTCATCATCATCGTGCTCGGTGCCTTTCTGCTGCCCAATCGCTACGAATCCACCGCCCTGTTGCTGGTCAAACCTGGCCGCGACAGCAGCACCGTGCCGATCGAGTTTGCTGATCGTCAGGCCATCGTGATTCCCAGTGCCCAGCGCGACCCGATCCTCGATGAAGAACGCATGCTCACGGGGCGGCCCATCATGCGCACGGTTGCCGAAAAATACCTGGCCGAGATCTCCAAAGCCGAGCAGGAGCAAGGTTTTCTGGCCTCGGTGAAAAACCTGCTCAAAGACACCGTGAATTCAGTCATCGGCGTGTTTCGTGGTGCATTGCAACTCATTGGGCTGGTCGAGAAGCGCTCCCCGGAGGAGCGACTGGCTGAAGACTTGTCGAAAAACTTCAAAGTCAGCCATGACCCTGGCTCGGCAGTGATGGAACTGACCTTTTCCTGGAATGACCCGCAGGTGGCCAAGGAAGTCCTGGAAACCTGGATTTCCGAATACGAGCAGCAACGTACCCGTGTACTCGGCCGCGTCAGTCTTTATCAATTCTACGAAACCGAAGTCAAAGACACACAGTCGCGGATTCTCAGTTACAAGAAGCAAATCCAGACCTACCTCAATCAGCTGGGTGCAGTGAGCATTGCCCAACGCCTGGCAGACACCTCCCAAGGCCTTAATGACCTGACCACCGAACGCAATAACACCATGCGTTCGATTGCCTCAACCAAGGCCGGTCTCGACAAGTTGCAGGAGCAGCTCAGGCAACAATCGAAAACGGTCAGTGCCGGTCGCGAACTGAGCCTCAACCCCAACCGCCAGGATTTGCAAAACCGCATCAACGGCAAGGAAGTCGAGCGCCAGGAACTGCTGCGCTCATTCAAGGAGTCGGCACCACCGGTTCGTGCACTCAATGAAGAAATAAACAACCTGAAAAAAATCCTGAACCAGCAGGATGCAACCATTCAACGCTCAGAAAGCATCACGCCCAACCCGATCTACAACCGCATGCAAAACGTGCTGGCCGACCAACAAGCCAGCTACGCGCGTCTGCAATCGCAACTGACCCAACAAAACCTGCAATTGGCGCAGTGGGAAAAAAGCCGCCAACTGGCGTTGAATCTGGAACCGGAGATGTCCCGCCTGCAAGGTGAACTGGACGCCGCCGAGAAAAGCTTCGCCTTGTACAGCAGCAGCCTTGAAAAAGCCCGTATCGACCGTGAACTGGATCGCAGTCAGATCAGCAACATTGCCATCATTGAGCAGGCTACTTACAACCCCAGCCGGGTCTTTCCGAAAAGCTTGCTGATGCTGATTCTGGCGTTTCCGCTCAGTGTCGGCGTCGGTCTGGTTGCCCTGTACTTCTTCTACCTGCTGGATCAAAGGATTCACGACGGCGACAAGATCGAAAACCGTTTCGGGGTGCCGGTCTGGACCAGTCTTCAAGAGCTGGGCAACGCCCAGGACACGCGCAATACAGCGTTCACGGCCAGCCTGCACAGGTTGTACGGGACACTGCCATTGCGTCAGGTCGCAGAAAAAGGACTGGCGCTGGGCTTCACCTCATCTCACGAAGGCGAAGGTGTCAGCTTTGTCATTGGCCACCTTGCCAGCCTGCTAAAAGAACACGGCTACACAGTGCGCACCGCTGGCCCCGGTCCCGCAGCGCCGGGTGAAATCGTGCTGATTGATGCTTCAAGCATTTTCAGCAACCAGGATGCGTTTGCCTTACTGCGTGATTCCGACCTGATCCTGCTGATCGTCAAAGCCGAAGAAACCACAGTGCCGATGCTGGAAAACGTGCTGGCAACGCTACACACCGCGTTCAAGAAAGTTGACGGCATCATCATCAACCGTCGCCGTTACAAAGTGCCGAAACGCGTGATGGATTACCTCAAGCGCTTCCAGAACCGAGGCTGACATGCACATTGCCCTACTCGCGCCACTCCCGCCCGAGCAGAACGGTATCGCCGACTACGCCGGGCACCTCAAGCAGGCGCTGGAGCAGCTCGGCGTACAGGTCAGCACACCGCTGGCGGGCGTCGGCAACGACCAGGTGCGCGCCGTCCAGCGCGTGGCTGAAACCGATTGGCAAGGCATTGACCTGGTGCACGCCGAAATCGGTGGCGGACGACTCGCGGAGTTTCATGCCCTGCGCGCCTTGCGTCAGCGCTTCGCGCAGTTACCGTTGACGGCGACAGTGCATGATCCGGAGCGTCTGGTATGGCGACGGGCCAGGCTGCCATGGCCGCTGTCCATGGCCAGTTCGCTGCCCTCGCCTCTGCCGGAAATCGCTACCGTGGTTGCCGACCCGTTGTGCCTGTACGAAGAGCGGCAACTGGCACGCAGCATGACCCGGTTGATAACGCTGACCCAGGCAGGTGGCGTTGCTTTGCGCCAGCGCATGGGTTTGCGTGAGGAGCAAATGGCGGTGATTGCCCATGGCAACCTGCCGATCCCGCCCGCGCCGCTACCGCCATTGCAACCGATGCGCTTACTGTACTTCGGCTTTATTTATCGCGGTAAAGGTATTGAGGACCTGCTGGATGCGCTGGCTGCCCTGTTCACCCGTCAACCGCAACTGCGCTCACGGGTGCGCCTGACGCTGGCGGGCGGCAGTGAGCCGGAAATGGCCTTCGGTCCTTCCGGCAGTTATCTGGACCAACTGCGGCTGCGCATTCAGCAACTCGGGCTGACCGATCTGATCGATTGGGATCTGGACCTGCCGGCCAACGCGATTGCCGAAGTCATTCAGGCCCATCACGTCATGGTTCTGCCTTACCGCGAGTCCAGCAAGCTGAAACTACTCGGCAAGTTGCGCGGCACCAGCGGTGCGTTGTCCTGGGCGGTGGCCTGCGGGCGTGGCGTGATCACTTCCGATGCGCGCTCTTTCGCGGAAGAGGTTTCCCACGGCAACGGCATGATTTTTCCTCAGGGCAATGTCGAGGCCCTGAGCACCGCATTGAATGAAGTCTGCGCGGTGCCGGAACGGGCTAAGCAATGGGCTGCGCAGGCCAGTGTGCTCGGCCAACAGCGAGTCTGGAGCCAGACCGCCGAGCGCTTCCGTCAGCTCTTCCAACAGGCATGCGAGGCCAACTGAGATGAAATCTGCAGCGGGTTTGTGGTTGGCCGGAGTTCTGGCCTGTTCAGCGCTGGTGTCTGATCTGATCCCTGAGGTACAGGCTGCAACCGTCCTGCGCGCGCCGCGTGCAGTGGTCTGGCAGGACTTCCTGGGGGTCAACGCGCAGTTCCAGTATTTTTCACCGGCCATGTACCAGCAGCAGATGGATCAGCTAGACGCGCTGGGCCTGAATTGGGTGCGCCTGACCATTCACTGGCCGATCATCGAGCCCGAGCAGAACCAGTTCGACCTGGCTGATCTGGATGGCGCAATGGCGACCATGAACGCCCACCACTACAACATTCTTGCGTATATGGTCGGTTCAGCACCTTATGCCAGCAGCGCTCCGGAGGGCGTAGCCAGCCGCGATCAGTACCCACCCCGGGATTTCAACGTTTTTGCCGCACGCATGGCCGCCCTCGCCAAGCGCTATCCACAAGTCAATAACTGGCAAGTCTGGAACGAGCCGAACATTGTCTGGCTTCCCAAGGAAGACCCGGCTGCTTACGACACCCTGTTGACGACCACCGCCAAGGCGATCCGCGATGCCGAGCCAGACAAGACCATCGTCACTGCGGGCATGGCCTATTACAGCCAGATGCACAGCACCCCCGGTTACATGCTGCAAACCCTGCTGGACCGCGGTTTGGGCACGCGCGACATCGTCGCCGCGTATCACCCGTATTCCGAATACCCGGAAGGCGACTCACCGCCAGACCGGGATTTCCTGGTCAAAGCCAACGCCATGAATAAGCTGCTGCGCAGCAACGGCGTGAAGCAAGTCTGGGCGACTGAATGGGGCTGGTCCAGCTACAACGGCCCGGTAGAAATGCAAGCCATCATTGGCCAGCAAGGTCAGGCCGATTACACCCTGCGCCGCCTGGCACTGATGAGTGCGCTGGATTACCAACGGATTTTTCTGTTCAACCTGAGTGATCTCGACGAGCGCGCCAGTGCCCGCGATCAGGCTTACGGCTTGCTTGATCTGCAGGGTAATCCGAAGCCGGTCTATACCGCCCTGAAAAACTTTCTGAGCATCACCGGTCCGCGCCTTGAACCAGCGGACCCGCCTGGCGTCAGCGCGGTACCCAGCGATCTATTCGCCGTGCCCTGGACCCGCAGCGACGGCAAACGCTTGCTGATGTTCTGGAGTGCCACGGGCACTACGCTGAATTTCCCCGCGATCAAATCAGCGGTACTTCACGATCCCTTGAGCGGCACCCGCACTGAACTGAGCAATGCCCAAGGCGTCAGCCTGGCCCTCAAGCCGACCCTGCAAATTCTGGAATGGAAACCCTGAGCGATGCGAATTCTCTGGACACTACCCTACCTGCCCTGGCCCACCACCAGTGGCGGCAAAACCCGGGAATACCACCTGTTGCGCAACCTTGCCGCCCGTGGCCACCAGATCACGTTGCTGGTGCAATCCAAAACGGACGTGGATCAAAGCACTCGGGACGCGCTGGAACCCTGGCTGGAACGCTTGATCGTGCTGCCGCGCCGCCCACTCAAAAGTGCCAAAACGCTCATGGCTATCGCCGTGGCTCCCGCGCCCATGCTGGCCTGTATCAACGGCTATGCGCCGCGCCTGAGCGAGGTGTTCGAGGGGCTGCTTGAAGAGACATGGGACGTGATCCAGCTTCAGCACACCTACGGTTTTGAGCCGTTCGAGAAGCCATTGAAGGAATCGGGCAAACCGTTTGTGATGACCGAACACAACGTTGAATCAGCGATGGGCGCCACCAGCTACGACCGTTTGCCACGCTGGGCAGGCCTGTTTGCGAGCTACGACCGCTGGCGCTATCGTCATTGGGAAAGCCGGGTGTTCCGCCAGGCCGATCAGTTGATCGCCGTAACGGAAGACGATGCCAAGGAAATTTCCCGACTCAGCGGCAAAGCTACGGCCGTGGTCGTCAACAGCGTCGATTGCGGCTACTACGCCCAGGTTCAGCCTGATCCGTACAGTAACCGTCTGCTGTTCATCGGCAACTACGAATACGGCCCCAACGTCGATGCGATCGAATGGGCACTCAACGAAATTTTGCCGAAAGTCTGGCAACACGCGCCTACCCTGCGCTTCGTGATCTGCGGTTTCGCCTTGCCCGCCTCGTGGCGCGAACGCTGGCCCGATCCACGCATCGAGTTTCAGGGTTTCGTCCCGGATCTGCGCGCATTGCAGAACAACACCGCAATATTTTTCGCCCCGCTGCGTCAGGGCGGCGGTTCCAAGCTCAAAGTACTGGAAGCCATGGCCGCCGGTTTGCCGGTCGTTACCACCGAACAGGGCAGCTCGGGGCTTGCAGTGGTCAACGGCGAGCACTATCTGGGCAGCGAAGACCCGCAGGAGCTGGCACGGATCATCACTGAAGTCATTGAACAGCCGGCACGCCTGGCGCAAATCGGCGAAGCCGGACGCAAGTACGTGCAGACCCATCACGACTGGTCAGTCTCTGCCGCTCAGTTGGAGCGGATTTACACTCGACTGACACCCGCAAACGCCAAACAGGAGCCGCGCCCATGCGTATAGGACTCGATTACCGTCCGGCGACCGGCTACCCCAACAGCGGCATCGGTCGACAGAACATTGCTCTCGAAGATGCTGCGCGCGCCAACCCCAACACCCAGGTGCAGTTGTTCAGCGTGGCCCCTTTCGATCATCCGATCCGCCGCCTTGCCTACTGTCCGCGCTGGTCTACGCCCCTCAATGGCATCCATCGGCTGCCTGAACGCTTGCGTTTTGAAGGTTTATTTTTGCCCAAAGCCCTGCGCGACGCTGAAGTACAGGTATACATCTGCAACATGAACATGGGCCTGCCATTGGGCCGCAAACCCGAGGGCATGCGTTACGTGTTGCAATTGCAGGACCTGTTTCAACTGACGCTGAAAAACAGCCACGGCTCGCAACTCAAGGCGCGGATTTACGGCATCACCGATCGCCTGTCCATTGCCCACTCATTAAAAGTCGCGGATCGCATCTGGACGCCGTCGCAATTCACCGCAGACGAGTGCATCCGGCTGTTTCCCGAAACCCGCGACAAATTGCGAGTGCTGCCCGCGCTGGTCAGCGGCTGGAGCGATGCGCCTTCGGACCTGCAAGGCTGGACGCTGCCGGAGCGCTACTGGCTGTGCGTTGGCACCCGCGAACCACGCAAGAACATGGGATGGTTCATCGATGCCTGGCAAAGTGCCCGGCGACAGTTCGACAACGTGCCGGACCTGATCCTGATCGGCGCCCCGGAACACTTGCCTCCAGCCCAGCAAGCGCTGCCCGGCCTGCACTTTTTGAGTGACATCACTGATGCTGAACTGCACGCTATTTACGCGCGAGCCGATCGCATGTGGCAGCCCTCCTACGCCGAAGGTTTTGGCCTGCCGGTGGTGGAAGCACTGGGTGTCGGCACACCCGTTGCCGTTGCCAGCGGTTCCTCGCTGGATGAGATCACCCCACCCGGTAGCCCACGCTTCTCGCCAACCGACACGGGCGCATTGATCACACTCATGGGCGAACTGGCCAATGCCGAAAAGGAAAACCCTGAAGTACTCAAAACCTGGGCCGCGGGCTACGGCCCTGAAGCGTTCAATCGACGCTTCGATGAGCTGATCGAGGAGTTGCGCTGATGCCATTGGCAATGCCCGTCGGCTTGCTCTTCGGTCTGCTGTTCGGCGCGATGTTCTGGCTGTTACCGGCGTTCAAAGTGCTGGCAGCGATGATTGGCGTGGTCGCCATCGCCACGGTGATTCGTCGGCCATTGCGGGGCTTGTTGCTGTTCGGCGTACTGGCTACGTTCCTGCCTTACTCCACGGTGAATGTCGGCATCCGTACCACGGTGTCCGAAGCGCTGCTGATGCTGGTATGGGCCGCGTATCTGGCGCACCGGATGTTCACCAACCCGCCGCAGCTGCCACCGCTGCTGCGTACCGAACGCCTGCTGATTGCGCTGATGCTGTACAGCGCGCTGCCGTTCATTGTCGGGCAACTGACCATTACGGCATTGGGTAACGGACCGATCAACTGGGTGCGCTGGCTGTTCAACCTGTCGGCACTGTTCCTGGTGCCGCGTTTGCTGGATCAGCAGAAATACCGCGAGCAGATGATTTGCGCCCTGTTGCTCGGCACGCTTTTGCTGCTGTTACTGTCGATCCCGGTGTTCCTGAAAGCCCGCACTGCCGTCGCCATGATTCCGATCCTTGGCACCCTTGGTTATGGCGGTGTCGACGTGCTGAATGACAGCCTGCTCTCACTGGCCGATCGCATGGGTACACCGTGGATGCACCCCAACGTGGCGGGAGGTGCCATGGCACTAATAGTGCCGCTGGGGTTCTGCATCGGCATGACCCGCAGCGGCTGGCCGAAGTCTTTGGGGTTTGCCGTGGCGATTCTGGGCAGCGTCGGCCTGTTGCTGACGGGCTCGCGGGGCGCGTTGGTCAGCCTGGCCCTGGTGATGATGTGGATGGCGCGTAAACGGGTGCCTTTCATTGGTCGTGTGCTGATGGGCGGTGCTGTCGCCGGGGCACTGCTGTTGATGTTTTACCCGCCGTTGCAGGAACGGATTTTCACCCTGTTCACCAACGACGACACCAGTACCGCCATTCGCTTTCTGGAGTACAGCCACTTCCCTGATGCCATGGCCAAATTCCCCATGGGTATTGGCTTCAAGATCGACCCGCCAGTACCCGGTGCAACGCTGTTCGGGATCTCCAACCTGTGGCTGAACTTCATCTACAAGACGGGCATCCCCGGCATGCTGCTGTTTATTGCGGTAACGGCCAGTTGGTGGCGTGAAACCCGCCCTGAAGAGGGTTTCATCACCCTCACTCATGACAATGCCATCTGGCTCGGCACCACCACCGGCTTGCTGGCCGCGTTGACCAGCGGCCTGTTCGACCACTACTTCAGTTTTACCAGCGTACTGATCGCCGTGTTCTGGCTGATGCTGGGCATCAATCTGCATGAAGCAAAACGCTTGAAAAGCCAGGCGGCCCTCGTTCAACACGTCTTACCGGAGCAGGAATCCAAATCATGAAACACCGTTTGATGCACTCCCACGACCTGCACCTGGCCTTGCCTGAATACGCGCGCAAAATGGGCGTAGAGCTCGAAGAACTGCAAAGCGCTTATCAATGGATGCTCAGTCACGACGTGTGCTTTGAAACCACTATCAAGGGTCGCACGCTGTCGTTCATCAGCTACCTGAATATCGAGCCGCACATCGAACATCCGCTGGCCAGGCGCTTCTACCGCTTGCTGGCCAGTGAAATGAAAGGCGCGTTGATTCCGCTGTACGGCATCAACTGGCCGACCCTGCGCGACCGCATGCTGCGCACTTGGGAGCAGGCCTACAACATTCTGATCTGCAAGATCCCCAGCCACACCCTGCGCCTGGCCTGGCTACGACTTGGCGGGGCGAAAATCGGCAAGGGTTCGAGCGTCTGGCGCAATACCGAAATCCTTGGCGTCGACAGCTTGCGTATAGGTGACGACACCACCATCGGCTGGCACTGCCAACTGGATGCCCGCGGCGGACTGATCATTGGCGATCATGTAACGGTGGCCTCTCACGTGCTGATCATCGCCGGCGGTCACGACCTGCAAGCACCAGAGTTCTGGGCTGTCGGCGGACCGGTCTACATCCATGACTACGCCTGGATCTGCAGCCGTGCCCTGCTCTCTTTCGGCGCTGAAATCGGTGAAGGTGCAGTCGTGGGCGGTGCAGCCGTGGTCTCCAAACCTATCCCGCCCTACGCCATCGTCAGTGGTCCGAACGCCGAAATCAAAGGCGAGCGCGCCCGTGGCCTCAACTACAAAGTGGGCGGCAAAGGCCTGTTCGCTTTGTTCCATTAAGGCTGACGCATGCTGGGTTCAACACTCTGGCTGACGCTCGCCACGCTGACCGGTCTGGCAGCCGGTTTTGCCCGTGAGTGGCTGCTGGTCGCTGCCTGGGGTGCAGGCGCGCGAAGCGACGCATTTCTGGTCTCGATGTTTCTTCCAGAAGCGCTGCGCATGGCCCTGGCGGCCGGATTGTTGAGCGCCGCTGCATTGCCGTTGTATCAACAGCGTGAACTGCCCGCCCAGCAACGCTGGCTGAATGCCTTGGCTCCGCGGCTGTTGCTGTGTGGTTTGGCGCTGGCGTTGTTGTTGAGTCTTGGCGCACCGCTGTGGGTACGGGGCGTCGGGCCAGGGCTGGATGACAGTGGTTACGCGCTGGCGGGCAGCAGCCTGCAATGGCTGGCGTGGTGCGCACCGGGTTTTCTGTTACATGCGTTGTTGTGTGTGCCGTTGCAGGCACGCTCGCGTTTCGTCATGGCCGGGTTGGGCTCGTTGTTGTTCAACCTGCCGCCGGTGATCTACCTCGCCGTCGCCAGTCATGCAGCCACACCGGTCGGCCTGGCGTTGTCTTGCGTGCTGGGCAGTTTACTGATGCCCGGCACGCTGCTTCCAACGCTGTACCGAATGGGCTGGAAACCTTTTCAGTGGCAGGCCGAACCGGGCGTTGGCCGGGAGCTGCTGCAACGCATCGGCCCACTGTTGAGCAGCAACCTCGCCAGCCAGGGCTTGGCCTTGCTGGAGCGCATGGTCGCTTCGCTGCTGGGCGAAGGCGCGGTGACCTGGATCAACCTGGCGCGCAAGTTGATCAACCTGCCGTTGATTGCTCTGATGAGTCTCAACCAGGTGTTGCTGGGTTTGATGAGCGGCAGCGCCGCCGATCAGCGTCTGGTGCTGCTGCGCAAAGGTTTGAGCAGCGCCACCTTGCTGACCCTGCCCGCCATCGCCGGTCTGATCGGCGCGTCGGGTGCGCTGGTGGTTGTACTTCTGCCAACCCTCGCCCATGACGGGCCGTTGCCGGAGCTGCTTGCCTGGTTCGCCGTGCCCCTCATGTTCGGTGCCTGGAATGCCTTGCTTGCGCGTTACGCCTACGCGGCCGGCGATACCCGAATGCCGTTGAACTGCGAGTTGATCGGCAACCTGTGTAATGCCCTGCTGCTGGGTGCTCTGCCGTTTTTCCTCGGTCTGATCGGCATCGCCATCGCGGCGCTGATCGGGGCGATCATCACCGGCCTGCTGCTGATGCGCCGCCAACAACTGCTGACCTTTGTACCCTGGCAAAGTCAATGGGCACTGGGCGCGGTTGCCATGCTGATCGCGGCGCTGGTGCTGCATCCGATCAGCGACACCTGGCTGCAATTGGGGTTGAGTTGTGCGTATGGGGCGGTGTTGTTGGTTGGGCTGGCGTTCTGGCTGAGGCCTTGGCGCAATTGCCCCTTTTGACGCGATGCTTTTGTGGGAGCCGGGCTTGCCCGCGATACATGAGACGAGGTTGGAAGACACACTGCGTTATCGTTTATCGTCCTGTCCGGATGCGGCTCGGCCAAGGCACCGCTCACAAATATTGGTACTCACCTGTAGGAGTGAGCTTGCTCGCGATGAACGATGACACGGTATAGCTGACAAACCGAGTCGTCTGCATCGCGGGCAAGCCTCGCTCCCACAGGTTTGCAGGCCAACATAGAATCTCCCACCGGTGTGATCTCAGCACTTGTGCAATTGTGAGGATTTGCATTTCAATGACTGATCATCCACGGCCGCCCCGCCGCCTTGCCTTTCAGCGCGTGGGGGTTGGCCTTGGTAGGCACAACGGGTTTGCTCGGCCCGCAGCAACTGCAGCCACTGGGGTGGCGTTTGCTGTCTTGATACTCGGCAACGGTTTTCGGGGCGTTGGCGCTGCGTTCGTTGGTCTCGATAGCGCGGCGTTTGTTGCCTGATACCGAGCTCAAACCCGGCGCAGACAAAATCACCCGCATGCTCGACTCACCGCATTCCGGGCACGCACACGGCGCGCCGCTTTCGGCCATGGGCTTGAGCGCCGTGAAATCCCCACAGCGGGGGCAATCGAATTCGTATAGGGGCATATAGGCAAATCCCTGAAAAGTGATCTCCTGTAGGAGCTGCCGAAGGCTGCGAATGGATTTAACTGATCCAACGCTTTCGCAGCCTTCGGCAGCTCCTACAGGAAGGTGGCGACAATTTACAAATCGTAGGCAATCGGCAGATCAACCAACCCATCAATGAATTTGGTCGGCCCGTTGGCGTTCGGGTTGATGTCGAACTGGAAGATCTCGGTCGGCAGCCACAACGTGGCACACGCGTTGGGGATGTCGACGATGCCGCTGATATGTCCCTGCACTGGCGCGGAGCCAAGCAACGCGTAACCCTGAGCCGGTGAATAGCCGAACTTGGTCATGTAGTTGATGGCGTTCAGACACGCCTGGCGATACGCAATGTTGACGTCCAGGTAATGCTGCTGGCCTGATTCGTCCACCGAGATGCCTTCGAAGATCAGGTACTTGTTGTAAGTGGGCACGATGGGGCTCGGTTTGAACACCGGGTTCTTGATGCCGTATTTCGCCATGCCGCCCTTGATCAGCTCGACACGCATGTGCACCCAGCCGGCCATTTCGATGGCGCCGCAGAAGGTGATCTCGCCATCGCCCTGGCTGAAGTGCAGATCGCCCACCGACAGACCCGCACCGTCGACGTAGACCGGGAAGAACACTTTAGAGCCACGGGACAAATCCTTGATGTCGCAATTACCACCGTGTTCACGAGGCGGCACGGTACGAGCGCCGGTCGCGGCCGCCATGTCCCGAGCCGGGCCTTTCAGCTTGCCCAGGTGCGCGGTTTTCGCATGGGGTGGATTGGCCAGTGGCGGTACGCGGGTCGGGTTGGTGTCGATCAGTTCCTGCTCACGCTTGTTCCACTCGGCTAGCATCTTGTGATCCGGCAGGCAGCCGATCAGGCCCGGGTGAATCAACCCGGCGAATTCCACGCCGGGAATGTGCCGGGAGCTGGTCATCATGCCCTTGAAGTCCCAGATGGCTTTCTGTGCCGAAGGAAAATGATCGGTGAGAAAGCCACCACCGTTGTTGCGTGAAAAGAACCCGTTGAACCCCCACTGGGAGTCCGCTCGCGCACCGATGTCCAGCAGGTCTACGACCAGCAAGTCACCCGGTTCGGCGCCATGCACGCCAATCGGCCCGGACAGGTAATGCACGGTGGACAGGTCCACGTCGCGCACATCGCTGGCGTCGTCATCGTTCTTGATCGCGCCAGCGGTCCAGTCATAGGTTTCAAGGATGAAGTCATCCCCCGGCTTGACCCACGCTGCCATCGGAATGTCCGGATGCCAGCGGTTGTGAATGTTCTCGTTTTCAGTGGCGGGCTGGTTGAGGTCGACTTTGATCAGCGTTTCGGTCATGGCGTTTCTCCTTTTGGATAGGTGGCGACCCTGTCGCGGGCAAGCGCGCTCCTACAGGCAACCCCATGTAGGAGCGCGCTTGCCCGCGATGACGGCAGGTCAAACAACAAAAATCTTTGATCTGCTACACCGACAAATACCGACTGATCGTCGCTTCATCGACATTGGCCCGGGTCTCTTCAATCACGAAGCGGCCTTTCTCGATCACCAGGAATCGGTCAGCGATCTCCAGGGTGAATGACAGCACTTGCTCGGAGACCACAATGGTCAGGTTGCGCAAGGTGCGGATCTCTTTCAGGGTGCGGGCGATGTCCTTGATGATCGACGGCTGGATGCCTTCGGTTGGCTCATCGAGTAATAAAACCTTGGGGTTGGTCGCCAGCGCACGGGCAATCGCCAGCTGCTGTTGCTGACCGCCTGACAAGTTGCCGCCGCGTCGACCGCGCATGTCGTAGAGCACCGGGAACAACGCGTACAAGTCTTCCGGGACGATGCCGCGAGCCGATGCCGGCAAGCCGGTCTGAATGTTTTCCAGCACGCTCATGGCCGGAAAAATCATCCGCCCTTGCGGCACGTAAGCCATGCCGTGCTCAACCCGCGAATGGGTTTCCATGGCCGACACGTCAACACCCTCGACCTGCACCTGCCCGCCCCATTGCGGCAGGATGCCCATCAGACTCTTGAACAACGTGGTCTTGCCCATGCCGTTGCGGCCCATGACCGCAACGATTTCCTGCTTTTCGACACTGAGGTCCAGGCCATGAAGGATCTGGCTCTGGCCATAACCGCACGCCAGCTGATTGATCTTGAACATGCCGCGCTCCTGATTAGTGGCCCAGATAAACTTCAATGACTTTCGGGTTGGTCTGCACCGACTCCATGCTGCCCTCGGCCAGCACCTTGCCCTGATGCAGCACCGTGACCTTGTGGGCGATGCTTTTGACGAATTCCATGTCGTGCTCGATAACCAGCACCGAACGTCCCTGACTGATGCGATTGAGCAGCTCGGCGGTCTGCGAACGCTCGCTGACGCTCATCCCGGCGACCGGCTCGTCGAGCATCAGCAATTGCGGGTCCTGCATGAGCAACATGCCGATCTCCAGCCACTGCTTCTGGCCGTGGGAGAGCAAGCCCGCCTGCTGCTCAAGCAGATCACCGAGGAAGATGTCCGCCGCGACGTCCCTGACCCGCGCAACCACTTCATCGGAGCGCTTGAAAAACAACGCGCCGAACACCGAACGACCTGCCGGAAAAGACATTTCCAGGTTTTCGAACACGCTCAAATTGTCGTAGATCGACGGGGTCTGGAATTTGCGTCCGACACCGGCGCGAACGATGTCGTACTCGTGCATTTTGGTCAGCTCCCGGCCCTCGAACTGGATGCTGCCGCCCGTAGCGCGGGTCTTGCCGCAGATCAGATCCAGCACAGTGGTCTTGCCCGCACCGTTGGGACCGATCACCACCCGTACTTCATTGCGGTCGATGTACAGATTGAGGTCGTCCACCGCCTTGAAGCCGTCGAATGACACCGTCAGCCCTTCGATCGCCAGCACCGGTTTGTTCATTTGAAAGCCAGTCGGGCTGGTCATGGCTGAGTCTCCAGAGGCGTGACGCTGGCTTTGGGGATGGCCTGAACCGGTGTGATATGCGGCTTTTCAAGCACCGGCGCAGGTTTGCCGCGTACTGCGGCGAGCCATTTGCGGCCATGGCTTTCCCACAAACCGGCCAGACCGTTGGGGAAGTACATGACTACCGCGATGAACAGGCCACCCATCAGGTACAGCCAGAGCTCAGGGAAAGATTCGGAGAAGTAGGTCTTGCCGTAATTGACCAGCAGCGAGCCGTACACAGCGCCAAGCAAGGACATGCGTCCACCCACGGCGGCAAAGATCACCATTTCGATGGAGGGCACGATGCCCACGAAGGACGGCGACATGAAACCCACCTGCAAGGCGAACATCGCCCCGCCAATGGCCGAGAATGCCGCTGCGA
Source organism: Pseudomonas caspiana (assembly GCF_040224095.2). Taxonomy (NCBI): domain Bacteria; kingdom Pseudomonadati; phylum Pseudomonadota; class Gammaproteobacteria; order Pseudomonadales; family Pseudomonadaceae; genus Pseudomonas; species Pseudomonas caspiana. Next base: position 3,799,062 of record NZ_CP167995.1, read on the forward strand.
CGCAGAACACAAAAATCTTGAAACTGGCCACGTCATAGCCGGAAAAACGCACCCGTTCCTCCTTGTCACGCATCGCCATCAGCAGTCGGCCAAGCTTGGAGGCGAGGATGAATTTGCCAATCAGAATACAAGCCAGCAGCAGCCCGGCATTGATGAAGTACAGGGCCAGTTTTGCCCCGTCGCTGCGGATGTCCCAACCCAGCAAGGTCTTCAGGTCGGTGATGCCGTTGACGCCGCCGGTCAGGCCTTGCTGGCCGATGATCAGCACAGTAAGAATCAGCGCGATGGCCTGGGTCACGATGGAGAAATACACATCGCCCACCCGGCGTTTGAACATTGCCAGACCGATCACCAGCGCGAGAATCACCGGCACGCCGATCACCGCAATGACCGTGAATGTAAAGCTGTGAAACGGCACCCACAACCACGGCAGTTCGGTGATCTGGTTCCAGTCCATGAAGTCCGGAATGCCGGGGGTGGACTGGATCTTGGTGCTTTCCGGGTCCGACGCTTCCAGCTTGAGAAACATCGCCATGCAATAACCGCCCAGACCGAAGAACACGCCCTGGCCTAGGCTGAGAATCCCGCCGTAGCCCCAGCACAGCACGAGGCCGACGGCGACGAAGGCGTAGGTCAGGTATTTGCCGACCATGTTCAGCCTGAAGGCGTCCAGCGTCAGCGGAAACACCACCAGAATCAACGTGGCAAGTATCAGTAGCCCCACGACACCCTGCCGACCACCCATTAATTTATTTAGAGCATTCATCAGGCCGCCTCTACTTGCGTACTTTGCTGGAGAACAACCCTTGCGGGCGCATCAGCAGAATCAGGATCACGGCTGACAGGGTCAGGACCTTGGCCATGGAACCGCTCATGAAGAATTCGGAAATCGACTGGGTTTGAGCGATGGCAAACGCCGAGGCAATGGTGCCAAACAGGCTCTGCGCACCACCGAAAACCACCACCAGAAAGGTGTCGACGATGTACAGCGAACCCGCGGTTGGCCCGGTGGAGCCGATGGTGGTGAACGCGGCACCGGCAACCCCGGCGACGCCGCAGCCGAGCGCAAACGTCATGCGATCGACCTTGCGGGTATTGATCCCCACCGCTCGGCTCATGATCCGGTTCTGCACCGTGGCGCGAACGTGCAGCCCCCAACGAGTGCGGTACAGCATCAGAAAAATCGTCGCGGTAAGCACAATGGTCAGGCCCATGACGAACAGGCCGTTGCGGGGAATTTCGATGGCATCGCTGAGGCTCACCGAGCCCATCAGCCATTCAGGCGGCGTAGCGCTGACTTCCCGGGCGCCGAAGATCGAGCGAAAGGCCTGCTGCATCACCAGCGACAACCCCCAGGTGGCGAGCAAAGTATCCAGCGGCCGATGGTACAAACGGCTGATCATCACCGATTCGACAACCCAGCCGATGGCACCGGCCACCACGAACGACAACGCGATGGCGAAGAAAAAGTAGTAAGGCTGCATGGACGGCATGTACTGCAACGTCAGGCTGGACATCACGTAAGTGGTGTACGCACCGATGGTGAGAAATTCACCATGGGCCATGTTGATCACGCCCATCTGGCCAAAAATGATCGCCAGCCCCAAGGCCATCAGCAGCAGTACGCAGAACACGGATAACCCGTTGAACCCCTGCATGGCCGCGATGGCACCAAATTCCGATAGCCATTCCATGATGATGGTCTCCGAGGATTAAAAGCTGTAGGAGCGCGCTTGCCCGCGATCGGCTGCGAAGCAGTCGCAAAAATAGTGAACGCACTACAGCTGGAAGGTCGCTCCGACCTTATCGCGGGCAAGCGCGCTCCTACGGGGTTTCGTCAACTGTTACTGATAACCCTTCGGAAACGGATTCGGCTCGATCAGGTCCGACTCGTAGATCACCTTGAACTGGCCATCGCTCTGTACTTCACCGATGCGGGTCTTGCTCCACAGGTGGTGGTTTTCGTGAACTTTGACGTAGCCTTCAGGCGCGGTTTTCAGCTCGATGCCGGGCGATGCAGCGACTACCTTGTCGATGTCGAAGCTACCGGCCTTCTCAACCGCTGCTTTCCACAACCATGGGCCCAGATAAGCGGCCTGGGTCACGTCGCCCATCACTGAATCCTTGCCGTATTTGGCTTTGAAGGCATCGACGAAGGCTTTGTTGTTGGGGTTATCCAGGCTCTGGAAGTACTTCATGGAGGCGTAGAAGCCCTTCATGTTTTCGCCGCCGATGCCCAGCAATTCGTCTTCGGTGACCGACAGGGTCAGCAGGTTCTGTTTGTCAGCCGTCACACCCGCAGCTTTCATCTGTTTGTAGAAGGCAACGTTGGAGCCACCGACCACGGCGGCGAACACCACGTCAGGCTTTTTCAGCTTGACCTTGTTGATCAACGAACCGAATTGAGTGTTGCCCAGCGGGTAGTAGTCCTCGCCGACCACGGTGCCTTTGAGCACGTTTTCAATGTGTTTACGGGCGATCTTCATGGAGGTGCGCGGCCAGATGTAGTCCGAGCCGATCAGGTAGAAGGTCTTGGCGCCTTTGGTCTTGGCGATCCAGTCAAGGCTCGCAAGAATCTGCTGGGTGGCTTCCTGACCGGTATAAATCACGTTTTTCGACTGTTCCAAGCCTTCATAAAAGGTCGGGTAGTACAGCAGGCCGTTTTCCTTCTCGAACACCGGCAACACCGCTTTGCGCGAGGCCGAGGTCCAGCAACCGAACACCGCGGCAACCTTGTCGCCGACCAGCAGTTTCTTGGCTTTCTCGGCGAAGGTCGGCCAGTCAGACGCGCCGTCTTCCTGCACGACTTTGATCTGCCGACCGAGGATGCCGCCCGAGGCGTTGATCTGCTCGATGGCCAGACGCTCGGCCTGGATCGAACCGGTCTCGGAAATCGCCATGGTGCCGGTAGCCGAGTGCAACTGGCCGACGGTCACTTCGGTGGCGGTCACGGCGAGCCCGGTGGTGTTGGCGTCATCGGCCAGTGCCACTTGCCCGAACACTCCGGCCGCGATCAGCGAAAGCGCAGCAGCGCCCAGCGCCAATCGACGTGGCAAAAATCTTTTGGCGCCTGTCAGTCGTGAATCCATGTTCCCGCTCCTGTGCTTGTGGGTTCGCGGCGATTCCAAAGGGCATCGCAGCGAAGTTGCGGCAAGCATGAGGTCGAAGAACCAAAGCCGGTATACGCACCATGACGTACCGGGCTACGTCATTTGACGTAGGGCCGGATTGCGCAAAAACGAGGATGATTGCGCGCATATGTGCGCCTGGAAACCTTGCGCATATCTCATGTGGGAGCCGGGCTTGCCCGCGACAAGTCAGGACGCGGTTCACGTTGGATCGTATCCAGCTTTATCGCGGGCAAGCCCAGCTCCCACAGGGTCAGCGCCGTGTCAGGAACAACGGAGATTCAACTCACAGGCACGGAAGTTGCTGTCGGCAATTCAATAACCTTTCAGGAAATCGACCGTGCGACCCTCCGGCTCCCAACGCATCGTCAAGGTACGCCGCGATTACAACAGCCTGGTCGCGGACGAGACCATGGAGGACTACGCCTTACGTTTCACCCCTAAGTCCTTTCGCAAATGGTCGGAATTTCGCATCGCCAACACCGCCGTCGGGGCGGTTTCGTTTCTGGCGCTGGAGGCCATCGGCGGTGCGCTGGTGATGAGTTATGGATTCACCAACACGTTATGGGCGATCCTTGCCACGGCGCTGGTGATCTTCCTGACCGGCCTGCCCATCAGCTACTACGCGGCCCGCTACGGCGTGGACATGGATCTGCTGACCCGCGGCGCAGGCTTTGGCTACATCGGCTCGACCATTACTTCGCTGATCTACGCCAGCTTCACCTTCCTGTTCTTTGCCCTTGAAGCGGCGATCATGGCGCTGGCCATCGAGCTGTATTTCCAGATCCCGCTGGCCATGGCTTACGTCATCTGCTCGATCATCGTCATCCCGCTGGTGGCTTACGGCATCACCCTGATCAGCCGTTTGCAGATGTGGTCACAACCGCTGTGGCTGACCTTGTTGCTGGTGCCGTACATCTTCGTCATCTGGAAAAACCCAGAAGCCCTCACCGACCTGACGACCTTTGCCGGGCGCGAAGGCGAAGGCGGCACCTTCAATCTGCTGTTCTTTGGTGCAGCGTTCAGCGTTGCGCTGTCGTTGGTGACGCAAATCGGCGAACAGGTCGACTATTTACGCTTTCTCCCGGAAAAAACCCGCAAGAACCGCAAACGCTGGTGGGCCGCACTGTTGATGGCCGGGCCCGGATGGATCATCCCCGGTGCGCTGAAAATAATGGCTGGCGCCTTTCTGGCCTTCCTCGCCCTGCAACACGAAGTGCCCATCGAGCGCGCCGCTGAACCGACGCAGATGTATCTGGTGGCGTTTCGTTACGTGTTCAGCTCGCCGGAATGGGCCCTGGCGGCCATGGTGCTGTTCGTGATCATTTCCCAGATCAAGATCAACCTGACCAATGCCTACGCCGGTTCTCTGGCCTGGTCGAACTTTTTTGCCCGCGTCACCCACAGTCATCCGGGACGGGTTGTGTGGCTGGTGTTCAACGTCGCCATCGCCCTGATCCTGATGGAGCTGGGAGTATTCGACGCGATCGAGCAAGTGCTCGGCCTGTACGCCAACGTGGCCATTGCCTGGATCGGCACGCTCGTAGCGGATCTGGTGATCAACAAGCCGCTGGGCTTCTCGCCGAAACACATCGAATTCAAACGCGCGCACCTGTATGACATCAACCCCGTCGGCGTCGGCGCCATGTCGATTGCTTCATTGCTGTCGATCAGTGCCCATTTCGGGGCATTCGGCGAACTGGCTCAGGCCGCCCCGCCGCTGATTTCCCTGACCACTGCGTTGATTGCCGCACCGTTGATCGCCTGGTGGACCCAAGGCAAGTACTACATCGCCCGCACCAGCGACCCGCTGCAACTCTTTCCTCTTGGCCAACAAACGAGCCTGCGCTGTGGCTTGTGCAGCAATGAATTCGAAACGCCGGACATGGCTTACTGCCCGGCCTACAGCTCGCCCATCTGCTCGTTGTGCTGTTCGCTGGATGCCCGCTGCGCCGACCAGTGCAAAAGCCGCGCGCGGCTGTCGATGCAGTTCGAAGACGTGATCAGCAAAGTGCTGCCGAAACTGCCGCTGCACTATCTGCATACCCGACTGGCGCAATACCTGGGTCTGTTGACGGTCCTGCTGCTAACCATTTCCGGTGCACTTGCGGTGATCTATGGCCAGGTGTCTCACAGCCTGATTGACCAGTCCCCCGCCGTGCATCACACGCTGTTTCTCGCCTTTCTCAAAGCGTTCTTCACCCTCTGCGTGTTCGCCGGAATTCTGGCCTGGTGGGTAGTGCTGACCCGGGAAAGCCGTCGTGTGGCGCTGGAAGAATCGGACCGCCAGACTTCATTGCTGATGCAGGAAATCGATGCCCACGACAAAACTGATCAGGCCCTGCAAAAAGCCAAGGAAGCCTCGGAGGCAGCCAATGCGGCCAAGAGCCGCTACGTGACCGGCCTGTCTCATGAGCTGCGCACACCGCTGAACAGCATTCTCGGTTTCACCCAGATTCTGCAACGCGATCCTGCAACACCGGGCCATCAGCAGGATCCGCTGGCGACCATCCTGCGCAGCAGTTCGCACTTGCTGTCGTTGATCGACGGCTTACTGGATGTCGCCAAAATCGAGGCAGGCAAACTGCGCCTTGAGCCGTCGGAAATCCTCTTTCAGGAATTCCTTCACGATCTTGAGCAGATGTTTGCCCCGACAGCGCGGGAAAAGGGCCTGACCTTCCGGCTCGATGTGGAGGGGCGCATGCCTGCGGTGGTTCGCGGCGACGAGAAACGCGTGCGGCAAATCCTGATCAATTTGCTGGGCAACGCAGTAAATTTCACCGACAGCGGCGAAGTCTGCCTGCGCGTCAGTTATCGCCGGGAAACGGCGATTTTCGACATCATCGACACCGGAATCGGCATCGCTCCCGAGCAGATCGAGCGGATCTTCCAGCCCTTCGAACGCGGCGGTCTGGTGCGTCAGGACAACGGCGTGGGCCTGGGGTTGACCATCACGCGCATGCTCACCTCGTTGATGGGCGGCGCCTTGTCCGTTACCAGTCAGCCCGACGAAGGCACGCGCTTTCAGGTCCGGCTGTTTCTGTCCGAAGTGCGCGTGCCCAAGGCGGTGATCCATGTGGATCACGACGTCATGGGCTATGAGGGCGAACGACAGCTGATTCTGGTGGTGGATGATCATATCGAGCATCGCAAAGTCATCAGCGGCATGCTCACACCGCTGGGCTTTGAAGTCGCCCAGGCAGCGAATGGTCAGGAAGCAATTCGTCAGGTGTCGCTGCTGCACCCGGACCTGATTCTCATGGATTTATCGATGCCGGACATGGACGGTTGGGAAACCAGCCGCCTGATCCGCCGCAACGCCCTGTCGCTGGCACCGATCATCATCATTTCAGCGAACGCCAACCCGTTTACTGAAGATAAGGAACGCAGCCTGCCTGAGGTCTGCAACGACTATCTCGCCAAGCCGGTACACATCCAGCAACTGCTGGACCGCATTCAGCACCACTTGCAACTGCAATGGTTGCGTCGCCTGCGCTCGGTCTCGGTGGTCAAAGCGCCGTGGACTCTGCCGCCCCGTCAGGACCTGCTGGATCTGTACGAGCTGTGCGGCCTGGGTTATGTGCGTGGCATCCAGGCCAAACTCGATGCCATCGAGCGGGAAAGCATCACCAGCGCCAGCTTCATCGCCGACCTGCGAACCCTTGCCAAGGGCTTTCGTCTGGATGAACTCAGCCTGCAACTGAAGGAGGCCCTCAATGAACGCCCCGATCCAACCCGCTGATAACAGCGTGATCCTGATCGTCGACGACACACCGGACAATCTCGCGTTGCTCTCCGACGCGCTGGACGAAGCCGGCTACATGGTGCTGGTGGCTCTGGACGGCAGCAGCGCTCTAAACCGCATTCAACGCAGGCGCCCGGACCTGATCCTGCTGGACGCCATGATGCCCGGTCTGGACGGCTTCGAAACCTGTCGCCGGATCAAGGCACAGCCGGAAAGCGCTAACATTCCGATCCTGTTCATGACGGCCCTCACCGACAGCGAACATGTGGTCAAAGGCTTCGAAGCCGGGGCCATCGACTACGTGACCAAACCTATCGTCTGCGACGAAGTTCTGGCCCGGGTCGCCTCCCATTTACGCACCGCGCGCATCCTGCAATCTGCCCGCAACGCCTCACAATCCGCCAGCCTGGGCTTCGACGACAAGCCCGCCTACGGCAAACTCTCCAGCCGCTTCCAGCTCACCGAACGAGAAATCGAAGTACTGCGCTGGGTGTCCTGCGGCAAGACCAACAAAGACATCGGCGACATCCTGCAACTCAGCCCGCGCACGGTGAACAAGCACCTGGAACATATCTACATCAAGCTGGGCGTCGAAACCCGGACGGCAGCGACTTCGGTAGCCTTGGCGGCGATGACGGATCGGGTTTGATTGCCAGTAGGTGTCTGTTTACCTGCCCCCGATCAATTGGCAGGCCGAACGGAAGTCCAGCTTGTTCTTTTTCCGGTTCATGGCCTGCTCAACCACTTTTGTCGCGCGTTGCAGTTCCGGGCTGGGTTTGGCCCATTGATCTGGAGGAATAGGCGCTGACCACTCGCGGACTTTTTCCGGGATATACGGAGTGCCCGCTTTATGGCCCCATTCGGCGATCATATAGGGCATTTTCCAGAAGCTGAGTACACGCCAGATGTACCAGCGGCGCAGGGGCCAGCGAGTGCGCGGGGAGAAGCCGATCTCAGCACGGCGCTCATCGCTGAAGCAGCAGTGCAGGCCCCCTTCTTCCTCTTTCAACAGTTTTTCGACTTCCCAGGTATGCAGGCCCTCATAAGGACGAAGCTCATATTCCGTATAGGCGCGACCATGGGAAAGACGTTGCAATACGTCGTATTTATCCTCAGGCACCCCATGCTCCATATATTGCCGAATAGCTTCCCAGGTCCCTATGGCGTGGGCCAGGCTGGGCTTGCCAAGCAACAAAGGCTGTACCATTTCCGTCTCTTCATTTTCCAGCGCAAGACCAAAGGTAAAGAAAACCGTGGCCCCGTATTGGCTAACCACCTCTCCTTGCAACACCCAGGCTGTTACCTTTTCCCAAGGTACTATCAGGACTTCGTGGGTATCGCTGCTGACATAGCAGACTTCTCGACGCTGACGATTGAAGCGTAATGGATACTGTCTTGCTTGTTCTCGGGTTTGGGAGATTGTCGTGTGGACGCAAGTTCCAACCATCAGACATACCCCCGGCAGACAATAGGTCCAGGTAACCTGAAGACCCAAAATTAAAACTCTGGAGAACGTGTTGCTGGGGCTCTCCACTCCAAAAAAATAAATAAAAGTCGCAATCCAGACCGGTATTCCAATCAGAATAATGATTGCAATCCAAATGACCCAGGCAAGCAACTTCGCCTGCCATACCATGCCTCTATTACTTCCACCTACTTGAAGGTATACGTTATTCACCTCCGAGAAATCATGAATACTCGCTGGCAACTGACCGGTATAGACAGGCAAAGGAGCAAGATACAAGGTTTCCTCGATAGCCGTTTTGCATACTTCACCTGCTTTGGGTCGTAAGGTATCTAAGTCATGAGCCGACGGCCGCACAGGTTCTGCTTTACGTTTGAACAGTTTACTGAACATTAAGTCAACTCTTGCTTTCGATCAGCAGGCAAGCAGCGCGAAAGTCCAGCTTGTTCTTTTTCCTGTTCATGGCCTGCTCAACAATTTTTGTAGCTCGTTGCAGTTCCGGGCTGGGTTTGGCCCATTGATCTGGAGGAATAGGCGCTGACCACTCGTGGACTTTTTCCGGGATATACGGAGTGCCCGCTTTATGGCCCCATTCGGCAATCATATAGGGCATTTTCCAGAAGCTGAGTACACGCCAGATATACCAGCGGCGCAGGGGCCAGCGGGTGCGGGGAGCCAGACCGATCTCCGCACGCTCCTCATCGCTGAAGCAGCTGTGCAATCCCCCCATGTCCTCCTTCAGTCGCTTTTCAACTTCCCATGTGTGCAAGCCCTCGTATGGCCGCAACTCATATTCCGTAAGGGCGCGTCCTGGCCATATATCGTGTTGATCCTCGGGCACGCCATGCTCCATGTAATGCCGAATGGCTTCCCAAGTCCCTATGGCGTGGGCTTGGCTGGGTTTGCCAAGCAACAAAGGCTGTACCATTTCCGTCTTTTCATTTTCCAGCGCAAGACCAAAGGTAAAGAAAACCGTGGCCCCGTATTGGCTAACCATCTCTCCTTGCGACACCCAGGCGGTTACCTTTTCCCAAGGCACTATCAGGACTTCGTGGGTATCGCTGCTGACATAGCAGACTTCTCGACGCTGACGATTAAAGCGTAATGGGTACTGTCTTGCTTGTTCTCGGGTTTGGGAAATTATGGTATGGACAAAAATCCCAACCATTAGACATACCCCCGGCAGATAATATGTCCAAACAACTTTAAGCCCTAAAATTAAAATTCTGGAAAACGTGTTACTGGCACTCTCCACCCCAAAAAAATGAACAAACGTCGCAATCCAGACAGGCATTCCAATCAGAATAATGATTGCAATCCAAATGACCCAGGCAAGCAACTTCGCCTGCCATACCATGCCTCCATTACTTCCACCTACTTGAAGATATACGTCGTTCACTTCCGAGAAATCATGAGTACTCACCGGCAACTGACCGGTATAAACAGGCAAAGGAGCCAGATACAGGGTTTCCTCGAAAGCCGTCTTGCGTATTTCTCCTACTTTGGGTCGCAAGGTATCTAAGTCATTAGCAACTGGCGGCACGCGGTCGGCTTCGCGCTTAAACAGCTTACTGAGCATCAGGCTTCACCAGATCAATGCCCCTAAGCAGCCACGGCGCGGAGGGTTTAAGTTGCATCGACTCCTCTGTTTCTGCCTTGTACGCGAAAGTGCCGATTCGCTCCTGCCAACGATCCTCGATCAACCTGCGATGCAAATCCACCACGTAAAAGGTAGAGCGGTGACTGATAGTGCGGTGCTCTTCAAGGTCATAGCTGACCGCCAGGGCCAGCCCGAAGTGGTCCGTCATCAAGGGGCGCAGATCCAGACACAAAACAAGCGCCGCATCAGGACGATCAACACGCCTCAGCTGGCTTACCAATACCTCGGTACATTTCGACCAATAAACAGGATTTTGCAGCCCCCGTGAAAGGCCCGGATCCCTCTGGCGCTGATGAGCTTCGATCCACACGTTGCGACGCTCCAGGTCCGCACTGCGGATGCCTGGAAAGGTCAGCCGCAGCTCGACACTGTGCCGGGTACGCACCAATTCGCATAAGGGCTGCTGAACGATCCCGGCCAGTTTCCCCCAGCTCTCGTCCAGACTCAGACCGAGATTCTCCCGTCCCCAGATGCTGCCTCTGACCCACTTTTTCAGTGAGTCGAGATTGAAGTAGTTGTACAACGCCTCCCCTGAAAGCTGAAGGCCGGTGGCAGCGATACCGATCAGATTTGCTCTGGCGGCAATGCCGACCAGCGAGGAACTGTGTTGTGCCCAGGCTAGCGCACGTAACTTCGCAGGCTCGCGCATGATTTTTCGAGTTATAGATGCGGTGTGTTTAAGCGCCCACCCATTCGTATTAACTAATACCACGTCCCCACTCATTTGCAACGAGGTCGCAGCAAGTTTTTTGCCGTCACCTTCTGCCAATGCGTTTGCCCATTGTTTAGTATGCTTACCGAAATCGGCAGATGCGGCAGCCAGCCCTAAGCCAAAAGCGCCCAAACCAGTGAATGCAGACCACTGACCCAAGCGACCCATAGTATCCAGCTTGCCACTTGCACTGTACCTTTGGCTGATATGTGCTTGCAGCACGTTAATCGATATACCTTGAATCGCTGCAAAACCAGCAGATGACATGGTAATCCCTGCATCTGTTAAATCAATTAGGTCTCTCCACCCGAGGTCTTCTTTCGATGAGATCTTTGAATAAACCTCAATAAATTTAATTGTTTGAATCAAAAACAGCACCGCTGCAATCTGATCCCCCTTCGACGTCAACAACCCACGTATCGGCTCCTTAAAGGTCCCAGTCCTTCGATAGTCGCTTACAGTACGCTGCATCTCCTCCAAAAGTTGGGGGTCCATATTTCCGAGCACCAGCCCGAACTTCCCTGCACCACCACCGGGGGTCAATGCCAGACTCAGGCGCTCCTCAATAGGGGCCAGTTGATACTGGAGAGCACCAATATGCTCGTTAATACGCATGCGATAGCCCAACGGATCTGCGTCATTAGTTTTGTACTTGAGCAGTTCGCGACGTTCTTTATAAAGTCCTTTAAGCTCATCACGCAGCGTCAAGGCTGCCTTACGATCTCGATTGAATTGCCCGTATTCAGCATCCGAGGCAATACGCAACTGCAGCCCGCTTGTAGCGTAAGCGCTGATTAGGCGAAGTCGCGCCGCAGTACCAATATTGCGAATAAAGCTATTAGGATCTATTGGCTGGCTGTTGCGAAATTGCTGCTTGATAAGATCAAGCTCATGAGCCTGTTGCATCTGTGAGGCCGGATCATAAGCATTCCCCAACAAGCTTCTCAAACCCGTGAATTGAGTATTCAGATTGTCGAAGTCAGGCAACCTCTGACGCATCAGGCTGTTGAACTGATTGGCCAGTAAATCCATGTCGCGAACCACCGCCGGAGCGTCGCTGAGTTTGATGCTGAAGTTACTCAGCTCGGCGAGCTTTTTCTGCACGTCGGTTTGGTCTGCCAGATTCAAGGTGTCGAGACCCGGAATCTGGACCAGCGGGTTTTTCTCCAGATAGTCATGCAGTTGCCGAACGGACGCCTCATCGTCACAGATCGCCGCCACGCAGTTGAACTCTCGCTCCAACCGATGCTGAATCTGCTCGCTTTGGTTGAAATCGTAATACCAGGCAGCACGGTGAAAATGACCTTCGATAATCATTTTCAGGCGGTCGGCACGGACACGCTTGAGCTGGCCGTGCCAATGGCTCAGTAATGCCTGTTGCTTGAGCATGAAGCGTTGCATCGCCTCACGATGCACCAGTTGATCAATGCCCCGCTCGCCGATTTCCTTGCCACCCAGCGCATGCCAGGTATCCACTTCAAGGTCGTTGATTGCCGGACGATGAGTTTCCCAACGCGATTGTCCGAGAGTGTCGAGGAGTTCAACTGTGGCCTTGGCCAGCGGGTTGTTTTGCGCCTGATAGCGCCAGCTTTGCTCGTCACCGAAGATTGCCGGACCGCGATAGTCGCGCTTCACACGCAGGTATTCGTAGAGCTTTTCCCGCTCGGCGTCGTCGGTATCGTCGATGAGTGCTTCGTAGCGCGGGTCTGTACTACCCAGCTTTTCCAGGCGTTTCTGATTCACCTCATACATGGCCTGGACGTAAGCACCTGTCAGGTATTGATGCTGAGTGTTTTCATCCTCGCTCCACTGGCCGATCCAGTCAGCCAGTTTGAGTTGTGCCGCAGCCAGATCGAGCATGATGCCGATATCATCACGAACCACCAGAAACAGAAAATCATGTTTGTGTGCTGCATTGACCTGGCTTGTCAGTTCTTCAATCCAGGTGCTGCGAAACAATGCCTCATGCTCCCAACTGTAAGGGATGCTCTCCTGCGCGTTTGCGCCATCAGGCAAGTCTTGATTGGGCAAGGTTTCAGCAGTTTCGGCGAGCCATTGGCGTGCCTGCTTTTCATTCAGTAGATGTTTTCCCACATCTGCGCATTGCACCTTTTCAAGGCTGACGCGTTGCATGAAGTGTTCTCGCTCAGGCAATTGACCGATAACCTGAGAACATTTGTATGCCGTCCATTGAAACTCTGAATACGCTACATACAGGGTGCTGTGCCTAGGGAATACCAACTCGGGTTCGCCGATCGAGTGAGTCCGGATATCAGCGCTGACCTCTGCTCCTTTCCATAGAAGTTTGCTTAGCGAGCCTTGTTCTATTCGGTATTCATGCAGGTAGCCGCTGGAGTCATCGACGATATACAGGTAGCCGTCGCGTAGCAGGCGTATACCGGTTTGTCGGCTTTGCAAGTGGTGCGGTATAGAAAAGCTTCGGGGTGGCTGCAGGTTTTCCACAAGGCCGTACCGAAGAGGCAAAAACTGGAGGGTAGGCTTCATCAATGGGCACATGCCGCCCGCGTCAAGTTCATCGACGTGTTGCGCGTTGGCCGTCAGGTTTGCCAGATGACCACGAGGGGTCTGAAGGTCAGTCATTGGGTACTCCGCTGCGCCGCCAGGGTGGCTGCTCGATGGACACGTTGATGGGGTGTCAGGTCAGATTTTCTGTTCAGCAGCTCCACGATATCCGGATGGGATTGAAGCCCTTCATCGCCCAAAAAGCCGAAAACATTGGCGTACAGCCATATTTCCCGTCGGGCCCGAAAGCCGCGTTCAACGGCTGATTTAACAAGCTGGTGAATACGTTCCAGACGTTGTTCCGTAGGTAAGTCAGCCAGGTAATCCGGGAAGAAGCGGCTCATATGCACATAGAGCTGATTCACAGACATTCGATAGGCAACCGTCTGGAGGGCAGCCCATTGCTCGTCGTTGGGTCTGAACGACTCAAAAGGCCTTAATAGCGGTTTGTCTCCCGGACGCTGATATTGCCGCCATCCCGATACGGGATATTGACTGACCAATACTGTCTCGCAGGGTCCGAAAAGCTCCACGTCCGGTTGATGTTCCGGTGCGAACAGCGCATGGGCTACGTCAGGAGAGGAAATACGCAAATACATATCGTCATGCTGTGCTGGACGGAAGCTGGTCAACCAGCGCATGTGGGCCAGCAGTTCGTCCCACGAGCCATCACTGACAAGCAGGTATCCCCAGCTACCGGCTGTGTTGGCCAGAAACTGCTGAAGTACCGGGTTCTGATCATCGCGTATGCGAACGAGACAAGGGGAAAGCCGACTGATACTCGCCCATCGAGTACCGTTGTAGAGCACATGAGCTTCCGGGGCCGGGGACCACTCATACAGACGGCGAACGAGGTTTTCGACCTGAATGGCATCCAGAAGGAGGCCGACAGGCTTATCCCACGTGAAGTCATCCGGCAGCGAAATGGCGGACGTCACTGACTGACCGTGCATGGCAAATCCTTGGCCAAAGAAAGCGCGGACTTTGCCGTTGGATGACTCAATAGTCAGTCGGGAATGTAGGAGAGATGTTGTGGGATATTTCGGATATGAACGAAGGCTCTATCTCGATACACCAGCACGTTCGTAAAACATTTCGAATTTTTAGCCGGTTGTCGTTGCCCAATCTCTATCAACAACAAACAAGAGATGCCGTGATGACCGAGAAAGCGAAAGACCAGGAATCGAACCGCGAAGACCTCGACCACAAACCGGAAAATGCCGGAAAGATTGGCGAGAAGAATAAGCAGATGAATGAGAAAGGCGAGCAACCGAGACCGGGCACACCTGCGGATCCCAAGCAGGGCTGAGGGTATTACCGGTGATCTCATGTGGGAGCGGTGCTTGCCCGCGATAATTTGCAAACCCAATCGCGGGCCAGCACCGCTCCCACAGGCCCCCGCGCGTAGTCAGTGGCAGTGAGTTCGCCTGCACAGGCAGGCGTCAAGCATTGCGCCGCACGTACTGAAAACGTCGGTTTTCTTCCAGCGGCACTTCCCGCACACCTTCCATGCCCAGCCACCAGGCATTGCCGCGACACGGGTATTGCACGTAAAACGGCTGTCCCATTTGTGGCGTGGTGATTGAGACATTCCGCTCCCAGGCCAACGCGATGATGCGGTCAAAGGGCTCGTGCCAGGCATGCATGGCCAGGTCAAAGGTGCCGTTATGGATCGGCAGCAGCCAGCGCCCGCGCAGGTCAATGTGCGCTTGCAGGGTTTCTTCTGGTTGCATGTGCACGTCGGGCCAGTCGACGTTGTAGGCACCGGTTTCCATCAAGGTGAGGTCAAACGGACCGTACTGCTCACCAATGGTTTTGAAGCCGTCGAAGTAACCAGTATCGCCGCTGAAGAAGATCCGTTGATGTTCATCGTGCATGACCCAGGACGCCCACAGGCTGCGATTGCGGTCCAGCAGCGTACGGCCGGAGAAGTGTTGCGAGGGCGTAGCCACAAACTGCATGCCATGTACTTCAGTGGACTGCCACCAATCCAGTTGCTGAATCTTGTGCGCGGGCACGCCCCACTCCATCAACGTATCCCCCACACCCAACGGCGTCAGGAAGTGCTCGGTCTTTGCTTCCAGCGCCTTGATCGCCATGTGGTCGAGATGATCGTAGTGGTTATGGGACAGAATCACTGCCTTGATCGGCGGCAGTTCTTCCAGGCTTACAGGCGGCTGATGGAAGCGCTGCGGCCCAGCCCATTGCACCGGCGAAGCACGCTCGGCAAAGACAGGATCAGTCAGCCAGAACACCCCGCGCATTTTCAGCAAAACCGTGGAATGCCCAAGGCGGTAGACCGTGTAGTCAGGCGCAGCCAGAAGCTGTTGACGCGACAATGATTGCACTGGAATTTCCCCCGAGGGACGTGTGACCGATGGTTTCTTGAAGGCCATGTTCCAGAAAATCCCCAGCGTTTTGAAAAAGCCCATACGACTCATAGGCACGGGGTTGCGATAACGCCCCTCGTGCTTCTGCAGGGTTGGTAATGGCTGAGCTGACGAATTTTCTGTGGTCTTTGACATGGTCTGCTGACTCCGGGAGTTTGCCGCGCTGCTCATCATCGCCTCCGCTTTGCAATAGCGGAAAAGGAAGATAATGTGTAACCTAGTTTTACACTACACAGTGTAGTTTTAAGCTTGCATCATCATTGATGACAAGTAAACTGCCGGGTGTACTTTTTATCAAAACACTTGTTTGAAGCGAGACCTATGACTGCTCCCCTGCGACTCACCGACCGAAAACGCGAAGCTATCGTGCTGGCAGCCATTGCCGAGTTCCGCGAGACCGGGTTTGAAGTGACCAGCATGGACCGCATTGCCGCACGGGCGGAGGTTTCCAAACGCACGGTCTACAACCATTTCCCGAGCAAGGAAGAACTGTTCGCGGAAATCCTTCAGCGCCTCTGGTGCCGTATTGGCGAGATTGCGGATTCAATCTATCGGCCCGGCGTGACACTGCGTCATCAGTTGCGCAGTATGTTGCAGGCAAAAATGCAGACCCTTTCTGATCCTAATTGCCTTGATCTGGCCCGGGTTGCGCTGGGTGCAACGATCCACTCACCCGAACGCGCGCAAGCCTGGCTGGCGCGTCTGGATGAACGCGAAGAAACCTTTGCCGCATGGATCCGCGCTGCCCAGGCCGACGGCCGTCTCAAGCCTGCCGACCCAACCTTCGCCGCCACGCAGATGCATGGTCTGCTCAAGGGCTTCGCGTTCTGGCCTCAGGTGACTTTCAACAAGCCGGTACTGAGTGCCCAAGATCAAACCCGTGTCATCGAGTCGACACTCGACATGTTCCTCGGCTGGTATGAAGTTCCTGCCGTAAACCCCTAAGACTTCGCCACCCGTCGCGCCACGATCTCGCGGCGTTGCGCGATGGACTCCCGGAGTCGCTCGCTGGCCAATGCCAGGACTTCGGCGGGTGCGGTTGAGGGGTGGCCTGCATGGAAAGGCGGCGCAGGGGCATATTCCAGTTGCAGCTGCACGGTCTGCGCCTGCACCGCTCCGAACATTTCGCTTACCAGCGTCAAGGCGAAATCAATTCCCGCCGTCACACCGCCACCCGTCATCAGGTTGCCATCGCGGACCACGCGTTCATGCACGGCGATTGCACCGAAACTCTCCAGCAATTCATGCGAGGCCCAATGAGTGGTCGCTTGCTTGCCCTTCAACAACCCGGCCGCGCCAAGCACCAATGCACCGGTGCAGACCGAGGTCAGGTATTTCACGGTCGGCGCCTGCTCGCGGATGAAAGCCAGGGTTTGTTCGTCCTCCAGCAGGGTGTCGATGCCCTGCCCGCCCGGAATACACAACACGTCCAGTGGCGGGCAAGCAGCAAAGGTCTGAGTCGGTTTGAGTTGCAGGCCGGTGCTGGAATACAAAGGTTCGATGTCCTTCCAGATCAAATGCACGGTCACACCGGGTGTTGAGGCAAACACGTCGTAAGGACCGGTCAGGTCCAGTTGTTGCACTTTGGGAAATACGAGCAAGCCGATGTGCAGGGTCATATGGAGTTCGCTTGAGGTTGAGGTAGACGCAACAACTCTAGCGGTTTAGCCTTTGGCGCATTCGCCATATACCCCTCTTTTTACGCCAACGGTTTGCGGATCACGCTCATGACCGATCAACCCAGATCCGTGCACATTCTTGCGTTTCCAAATGTTCAGGTCCTCGACGTCTGCGGCCCTTTGCAGGTCTTTGCATCGGCTAACGTGCAAGCCCGGCAACAAGGCTTGCCGTTGCCCTACCAGGTGAAGGTCATCGCGGCGCAGGATCAGGCGGTAGAGTCGTCCGCCGGATTGGGCTTGCTGACCTGGCCTTTGCCGCTGGCCAGTGAACCCAGCGACACGTTGATCGTGGCGGGAGGCCGCGGTGTGCAAGTAGCGGCCAGCGATCCTGAGCTGGTGCGCTGGCTGCACGAACGAGCCCGCGCTGCCAGACGCGTGGCCTCGGTGTGCAGTGGCGCGTTTCTGCTGGCCGCGACCGGCTTGCTCGACGGCCGCCGCGTGGTGACCCATTGGCACAGTTGCGAGGCGCTGGCCCGGCAATATCCAGCGTTACGGGTCGATCCCGATCCGATCTTCATCAACGACCATGGTTACTGGACCTCAGCCGGTGTTACAGCAGGCATTGATCTGGCCTTGGCACTGGTCGAAGAGGATCTGGGCCACGCCATGGCACTGGCCGTGGCGCGCGATCTGGTGGTGTTCCTCAAGCGGCCGGGCGGCCAGTCGCAATTCAGCGCAACCCTGTCAATGCAGCAGGCCAGCGCCGCTGACGATGGACGTTTTTCCGATCTGCATGGCTGGATTATCGAGAACCTGACCAGCGACCTCAGTGTTACCGCTCTGGCTACAAAGGTGGGTATGAGCGAACGTAGTTTCGTCCGCCACTACCGCACACAGACCGGCATTACCCCGGCCAAGGCCATCGAACAATTGCGGGTCGAAGCGGCCCGGCGGTTATTGGCGGACAGCACACAGCCGATCAAACGCGTTGCGGCGCGGTGTGGGTTTGGCAGCGAGGAGACCTTGCGGCGTAGCTTCTTGCGCGGATTGGGAGTGACACCGATGGCTTATCGGGAGCGGTTTAGCGAGTAGGTAAAACATTTGTGTACCTAAATTTTTAGGAGCTCACCGAGGTTACGAGGCCAGCGATGGCGGAGTGTCAGACAAAATCGCTATCGCTGGCCTCGTAACCTCGGTGAGCTCCTACAGGGTTTGGGTCAACTCAGAAAACTACTTTTGTTTGATAAAAACCAAGCTTGCCAGGGATGAGGACGCCGCAGGTTTCAGGCAAATCATGCCTGGCCTGATCGCGAGCAAGCTCTGCTCCCACAAGTATCTACGCCAGAAAACAAACCGCACCATAGAAAACTATTTTCATGTATTGATTTCTGTTTTTGATTTCGTGTAATTTAATTTCATCACGAAAACAGAGATAACAATAATGACTGCCTGTGATCGCCGTTGCTCTCCCCTTGCTCCAGCGTGCAAATCTTTAGCGATACCTCTGCCGAGTTTTTCCGGAACGCCTCCTCACTGACGGTTTATCCCGCCCGTGCTGAGCCATTCGACTTCCATTCTCTGCAAGGAACCGCCCTATGCCGCCGTCCGCTGGTCTTTCGCTGTTGGTTTACGCTGCCGTCGCGATCATTGCGTTGATCGTTCTGATTGCGCGTTACCGCCTTAACCCGTTCATTGTCATCACTCTGATTTCCGTCGGCCTGGCGCTGGTCGCGGGCATGCCCGCCAGTGGCGTGGTCGCGTCCTATGAGGCCGGGGTCGGCAAAACCCTTGGGCACATTGCTCTGGTCGTCGCACTGGGGACGATGCTTGGCAAGATGATGGCCGAATCCGGTGGCGCCGAGCAGGTTGCGCGGACCTTGATCGACCGCTTTGGTGAGCGTAACGCGCACTGGGCGATGGTCTGCATTGCCTTCCTGGTGGGCCTGCCGCTGTTCTTCGAAGTTGGCTTCGTATTGCTGGTGCCGATTGCCTTCACCGTGGCGCGTCGGGTTGGCGTTTCGATCCTCATGGTCGGCTTGCCGATGGTCGCTGGTCTCTCTGTCGTGCATGCGCTCGTGCCGCCGCACCCGGCAGCGATGCTGGCGGTTCAGGCCTATCAGGCGTCGGTCGGACAAACCCTGTTCTATGCCATTCTGATCGGCATTCCTACCGCGATCATCGCCGGTCCGCTGTACGCAAAGTTCATTGTGCCGCGCATTCAACTGCCCGCCGAGAACCCGCTAGGCAAGCAGTTCCTGGACCGTGAACCGCGTCAGAAACTGCCAAGCTTCGGCCTGACCATGACCACGATTCTGCTGCCCGTGGTCCTCATGCTGCTGGGCGGCTGGGCTAACCTGATCAGCACCCCGGGCAGTGGCTTCAACAGTTTTCTGCTGTTCATTGGCAACTCGGTGATCGCCCTGCTGCTGGCCACCTTGCTAAGCTTCTGGACACTGGGCATCGCCCAAGGCTTCAACCGCGACTCGATCCTGAAATTCACCAACGAATGCCTGGCCCCTAC
The DNA here is from genome assembly GCF_040224095.2 of Pseudomonas caspiana. Classification (NCBI taxonomy): domain Bacteria; kingdom Pseudomonadati; phylum Pseudomonadota; class Gammaproteobacteria; order Pseudomonadales; family Pseudomonadaceae; genus Pseudomonas; species Pseudomonas caspiana. Next base: position 3,818,825 of record NZ_CP167995.1, read on the forward strand.
TGCGAGCATCACCTTGTTGGTGGGCGCTGGCGGTGGCTTGAACCGGATTCTGATCGACAGCGGCGTGACCAACGAAATCGTTGGCCTGGCTCAGCAATTTCACCTGTCGCCGCTGCTCATGGGCTGGCTGTTCGCCGCGCTGATGCGGGTTGCTACCGGTTCGGCGACGGTGGCCATGACCACCGCTTCCGGTATCGTTGCCCCCGTTGCGCTGGGCCTTGGCTACCCGCATCCGGAGTTGCTGGTGCTGGCAACAGGCGCAGGCTCGGTGATCTTTTCCCACGTCAACGACGGCGGTTTCTGGCTTATCAAGGAGTACTTCAACATGACCGTGGCACAAACCTTCAAAACCTGGACGGTGCTGGAGACGTTGATTTCCGTTGTGGCGTTCGCCCTGACGCTGGGCCTGGCCCAGGTGCTCTGAGTGGATATCCTTTACCAGATCCGCGCGCGCCAGGACTCCCTCAGCGCAGGCGAAAGCCGGATTGCCAGACTGATTCTCAGCGACGTGGCATTTGCCGCCAGTGCCAGCCTCGATGAGCTGGCCAGCCAGGCGCAAGTCAGTAGCGCAACCCTGTCGCGTTTCGCACGCAACATCGGTTGCCGGGACCTGCGCGACCTGCGCCTGCAACTGGCTCAGGCCAGTACGGTAGGAAATCGTTTCCTCAACCCGGAACAGGCCCCCGAGCAGTCGGCGTTTTTCACTCAGATCGTTGGCGATATCGAATCCACCCTGCGTCAGCATCTGTCCGGCTTTGACGAGTCGCGCTTTACCGCGGCTATCGAACTGCTCGGCAAGGCACGGATGATTCATGCGTTTGGCATGGGTGGCTGTTCCAGCCTGTGCAGCGAAGAGTTACAAACACGCCTGGTGCGCCTTGGGTATCCCATCGCCGCCAGTCGTGACCCGGTGATGATGCGCCTGATCGCCGCAACGCTTGGCCCGGAAAACAGCCTGATTGCCTGCTCACTCAGCGGTCGCACTCCGGAACTGCTGGACGCCGTCAAGCTGGCCAGCAGCTACGGCACGAAGATTCTCGCCATCACGCTGCCCGACTCACCGCTAGGTCAACTCGCCGACGTGGTGCTGCCGCTGCAGATTGCCGAAACCAATTTCATCTACAAACCCACGGCAGCGCGCTACGGCATGCTGCTGACCATCGACGTGCTTGCGACTGAACTGGCCCTGCTCGCCCCTGAGGAAAATCAGGAACGACTGCGGCGCATCAAACTCGCCCTCGATGACTATCGCGGCGGTGAAGACGGCTTGCCGCTTGGAGATTGAACCATGCTTTATGACCTGATCATTCGCGATGCGCTGGTGATCGATGGCAGCGATATTCCCGGCTTCCGCGCTGACGTGGCGATTTACGAAGGTCGCATCCAGCGTGTCGGCGACCTCGACGGCGTGCAGGCGAAAGAAAAAGTCAACGCGGCGGGCCGTGTTCTGGCGCCGGGTTTCATTGATGTACACACCCACGATGACACGGTAGTGATTCGTCATCCGCAGATGCTGCCCAAGATAAGCCAAGGGGTGACGACGGTGATCGTCGGTAACTGCGGAATCAGCGCTTCGCCGGTTGCTCTGGCCGGTGATCCGCCTGATCCGATGAATCTGCTGGGCAACGCTGCGGCGTTCGTTTACCCGCGCTTTGGCGACTATCGAAGTGCTGTCGACAAGGCGCGCCCAGCGGTCAATGTCGCCGCACTGATCGGCCATACTGCGTTGCGTAGCAATCACATGGACGATCTTCAGCGCACCGCCACCCCGGACGAAATCAGCGCCATGCGCGAACAATTGCGCGACAGCCTTGAAGCGGGTGCGCTGGGGCTGTCCACCGGTCTCGCGTACGCTTCTGCGTTCTCGGCAGAAACCACCGAGGTCAAGCAACTGGCCGAGGAATTGACTGCGTTCGGCGCGGTATATACCACCCACTTACGCAGCGAATTCGAGCCGGTACTGGAGGCCATGGACGAAGCGTTCGATATCGGTCGCCACGCAAAATCGCCCGTGGTGATTTCCCACATGAAATGCGCAGGCGCTGGTAACTGGGGACGCAGCCCGCAACTGCTCGCGGCCCTGGAAAAAGCCGCTCAGGATCATCCAGTAGGCTGCGACTGTTACCCCTACGCAGCCAGCTCTTCGACTCTGGATCTCAAGCAGGTGACTGACGCGTTCCGCATCACAATTACCTGGTCAACACCGCACCCGGATCAGAGTGGCCGCGACTTGAAAGACATTGCTGCTGACTGGCAACTGTCGCTGCTGGATACCGCCCGCAAACTGCAACCGGCGGGCGCGGTGTATTACGGCATGGATGAGAAGGACGTCGAGCGGATCATGAGTCATCCACTGGCTATGATCGGCTCTGACGGGCTGCCCGAGGATCCGTTTCCGCATCCACGACTCTGGGGTGCATTCCCCCGTGTGCTTGGGCATTTCAGTCGCGATCTGGGCCTGTTTCCGCTGCACACCGCCGTGCACAAGATGACCGGGTTATCGGCAGCGCGCTTTGCCTTGCACGAACGAGGCTTGATTCGCGAGGGGTACTGGGCAGATCTGGTGTTGTTCAACCCGCACACGGTGCGTGATGTGGCGGATTTCAAGGACCCGAAACGCGCCGCCGAAGGCATCGACGGGGTGTGGGTCAACGGGCAATTGAGCTATGCCGAAGGCAAGGCGCGCGGCGAGCGGCAAGGGAAGTTTTTGCCACGCAGTGGCTCGCTGGTGGCGGGGTTCGCCACAAAGTAGAAGCTAAACCGCAAGGTAAAACCTGTAGGAGCTGCCGAAGGCTGCGATGGCTGAGTGTCAGGGCAAATGCTTCGCAGCCTTCGGCAGCTCCTACAGGAAGTGCATTTCAATTTAGCGGTTGCAGGTTGTTTGCCGTTAAAGCCGGAACTTGCCCACCATGCTCTGCAGATGCACACCCAAGCGCGCCAACTCAACGCTGGACGCTGCCGTTTCTTCGCTGGCCGCAGAGGTCTGTTCGGAGATATCCCGGACATTGAGCACGCTGCGGTTGATCTCATCGGCGACGGCGCTTTGCTGTTCAGCCGCTGCCGCGATCTGCTGATTCATCGACTCGATGGACGACACAGAACGCGTGATGCTGACTAGCGATGTTGCGGCGCGCTGAGTCAGCTCAACGCTGCTGTCGGTCAACGAACGGCTGTTTTCCAGAATCGTCGCGACGCGCTGAGTGCCGGTATGCAGGCCGCTAATCAGGCCTTCGATCTCCTCGGTGGAGGTCTGGGTACGTTGCGCCAGGCTACGGACTTCATCGGCCACCACCGCAAAACCACGTCCGGCCTCACCGGCACGTGCCGCTTCAATGGCAGCGTTGAGGGCCAGCAGGTTGGTTTGCTGTGCCACCGACTTGATCACGTCGAGCACGCTGCCGATCTTGTCGCTTTCGCTTTGCAGATCGTTCATGGCGACCGTGGAGTGGCTCACTTCTTCAGCCAGTCGACCGATCTGCTGCATGGCCTGGGTGACCACTTCATCGCCCTGCTTCGCTTCGCGGCTGGCGTTGATCGCGGCTTCAGACGCTTCTTCGGCGTTACGAGCGACTTCCTGCACAGTGGCGGTCATTTCGTTCATGGCCGTAGCCACTTGATCAGTCTCCACCTTCTGGCTGTTGACGCCAGCGCTGGTCTGCTCGGTGACCGCCGACAGCTGCTCGGCAGCGCTGGCGATCTGCACTACGCCGTCACGGATCCCGCCAATCAGGTCACGCAGCCCAACCGTCATGCGCTGCATACTGGTTTGCAGTTGGCCCAATTCATCTTTACGCGTCACCACCATGTCGTGACTAAGATCACCGTTTGCCACGAGCTCGGCATTGCGCAGCGTTTCCATCAACGGCGCGACGATCAGACGAGTGATCACCCAGGCAGCCAGAATGCCGAACAACAGCGCGGCAATCGTCGCCCCGGCCAGCATCATGTTGGCGTCGTGAACATCGTCGTTACGCAGGACAATCTGGTTGGCAGTCATCTTCTTGCTGGCGTCCAGCAAGCGGGTCACGTCGTCCGTCAGCGCAATCTGCGCCTGATTGGCTTTGGCCAGGCTGTCGCTGAACTGACCGATTGCCGCACGGAACGCCACCAGAGACTGATCAATGCCTTGAGCCACTTGAGGTGAAACCTGATTGAGGTTTTTCAGGTTATTGCGCGCCGCTTCAACAGCAGCGAGCGCAGGCGGGAGGTATTCAGGTTTAGCACTGTAAGTGTAAGTCTGGGCTTGTGAGCGTGCCTGCTGAATGAGGCGCTGTTGCGCGGTCATGACACGAGCCTGAGACTCAGTTTCACCCGCTTGATCCTGGATCTTCTCCAGTTCGGCAATCATCGTGTCGACCTGAGCGCCGATTGTGTTGCGTGCCGCTTCACGGTTTTGGGTCGCCTGAACAAACTCATTGAAGTGAGTTTTGTAAATGGTCACGGCATCACTGACTTCGCCAATCAGGCCAAGGCTGGCGCCGGTGACGAAAAGAGTTTTCATCCCGCGTGTCTGAGTCTCCAGCTTGCCAAGGCTGCTGGTGACCAACGCGGCACGCTCAGCGTCGGGGCTAAGCATGTAAGACAGACGGGCAATACGCAGATCGCGAGCCTGCTCGTTGAGCGTCGCAATGGATGCGACTTTGTCACCGCGCTCAGCCAACGACTGCAAACCGGACCAGCCAGTAAAAGCGATCAGACACGTAAGGATCAACACCAGAGCGAAGCCCAGTGAGAGTTTTGCTTTGACACTGATATTCGCCAGAGTCGTGTTAATCGCTGTAAGCATAGAACCGTCCGAAAGTAGTTGAGTGTGTGAGGGCGGCCTTGCTCTCTTACCCGCGCGTCCGTTTTGCGCGACATCAAAATGACATCACCCTATCAGAAACGTTTCAGCTTCAAGAAAAAAAGCACCAAAGCACAAAGGCCGGTTAGCTGACGCTACCGGCCCAGAGGCTTGTTTTGTGGGGAATGCAGGTGTGATGCGGGAATTGCAGGACAGTATTTCAGATTATTTCTAGGCCGCAGCAGCAACCCGCGTCTGCAGATCGAGCGTTACGCCGATCAAGCGCGCAAAGATCTCCAGAGTGTGGATCAGATCCGGATCATCCAGCCTGGCGGGCAACGGATCAAGGGCGCACAACGTGCCGAAAAATGCGCCGTCAGCCAGGATGATCGGCAGCGACACATAGCTTTCGAAGCCATATTGCTTGGGCACAGGATGGTTGACGAAGCGCGGGTCTTCACTGACTTTGGAAATCACAACGGCGGCGTGGTGCTGACGAATTTCCTTGCAGATGGTCGCCTCGACGTCCAGCTCATCGCCAGGGCCGACCCCAAACTGGATTTCGTCATGGACAGCGCAGGCAATCCAGCGCTGATCGGTGACCCGGGCAATGGCCGCAAAGCGCAGGGATGTCAGGCGCGTCATCAGACGCAAAATGTTGGAAGTCGCCTCAACCTCGGCGATCGCAGCGACTTCTGCATCAGTCAATTGGATGGCTGTCACGTTTGTCTACTCGTATGTTTCGGATTCCCGAGATGCTGTGAGCACCGTCACAAACCACCGGGTGGTTGCGCATCGTACGTTGGCAGTCCCCTGCCGGGCAACTGCCTGCGTTGCCGCACCCTCAGCGCCTTAGCGTCGCTCCTCACGAATGAACGCTTCGCCCAGCGCGCCGGGTTGATTACCTGAACCTGTCGAAGCACCGTTCCTGGCCATCGCCACCCAGATCATAACCAGCAACGTCACCGCATACGGCGTCATCAGCACGAAGTATTGCGGCAAGCGAATTCCGGTGGACGCCAGTTGTGGAATAAGCGCCTCAATGCAGCCGAACAGAATCGCACCGGCCAGCGCCCGCCATGGCGACCAGCGAGCAAAAATCACCAGCGACACCGCGATCCAGCCGCGTCCGCCGGTCATGTCCGCGATCCACATTTTGGTGCTGAGCACCGAGATGTAGCCGCCTGCCAGACCGATCAGCGCGGCACCTGCCAGAATGGCAGCCAGTCGATAACCCAGTACCGAAATACCCGCCGCATCCGCCGCTTGAGGATTTTCGCCAACGGCTCGCAAGCGCAAGCCCGTATGACTGCGATAAAGAAACCAGACTACGCCGAGAAAAATCAGCGGCGTCAGATAAACCAGCGGGTTTTGTACAAAGATTTTTCCGATCAGCGGCAACTCGGAAAGCGGCCAAAGAGCGACGGCGGCGAGCCCGGTCACCGGTTGATTGGTCCATTCCAACAAGGTGCCAAGCAATCCGGTCAGCCCTTGGCAGAAAAACACCAGTGCGAGCCCCGCGATGACTTGATTGATACGCATCACCAGCACCATCAGCGCAAACAGCAGCGACACCACACTGGCGGCCAGCATCGCCATGATCAGCGAGATCATCGGCGTGCTGAAGCTCAGTTGTGCACCAATCGCCGCCAGCGCACCGACCAGCATCAAGCCTTCGGCACCCAGCGCAAGAACTCCGGCACGCTCGGTCAGAATCAGGCCAAGAGCAGCCAAGGCAAATGGCACGGCAAAGTCCGGGGAATTGCCCAGCCAGTTGGCAATCATGTCCATCACTGCTCTCCCCTTTGAATCAGTCGCATGCGATGACGAATGAAAAAGTCCGACGAGGCGACACAGATCACCAGAATCGCCTGGATCAGTTGCACCATGGAAAACGGGATCTGGTAGAAAACCTGCAAACTGCGACCGGCGACGAACAGCAGCGCGACCAGCAACGCAACGATGGTGGCCGCCACAGGGTTGTTGCGCGCCAGGAAGGCAATCAGGATTCCGGAAAATCCGTAACCCTGATAGAACGATTGGGTCAGACGACCTTCCTGCCCGGCGGTGACGATAAATCCGGCAATCCCGGCCAAAGCCCCGGAAAGCAACACCGTGCCGATGATCATCTTGCGTACCGGCACGCCCACAGCATCGGCAACTCGCGGATTGGCATCCACGAAACGCAGGTACAGACCCGCTCGGGAAATGCCGACAAACCACAGTGCGAACAAGGTCACGAGGATCGCCAGGATGATTGCTGCGTTATAGCCATCAAGCAGATCCGGCAAGCGCTCGAAACTGCGGAATGCCGGAGAGTATGGAAAGTTGTCGCGGGGGTCTTTCCAACTGCCGTAGAGCAGATGCAGGAGGAAGTTGGCGGCAATGTAGTTAAGCATCAGGGTCGAGATGATTTCGTTGACCTTGAGACGTAACTTGAGCAACACCGGGGCGATAGTCCACAGCACGCCGCAAACCACCGCCGCTGCCAGCATTAACGGCAGACGGATCGACGGCGGGCCGACTTCGAACAGGGAGATCGCCGTGGCCCCGATCCCGCCCCAGATCATCTGGCCTTCCAGGCCCAGGTTCCAGAATCGCGCCCGAAACGCCATGCACCCGGCCAGCCCCACCAGAATCATCGGCGCGGCCTGGAACAGCACCGCTTTGAAGTTCTGCGGGTCCATCACGGTCAGCACGACAAACTCATTGAGCAGCTCTTCAGCCGGAACACCGGCGCCGACCAGAATCGCCGCCGAAACCGCCAGACCGACCACCAAGGCCAGAGCAATTACCAGCGCCTGCCAGTACCAGGCCAGTTGCTGACGAATTTCCAGGGCATAGCGGCGGGAAAGCAGGGGCTGACGTCGTGCAGGCTTATGGGTCGGGGATTGCAGTGTGACTTCAGTCATGACTCACCATGGCTTTGCCTATCGCCTGACGATCCGCCGGGCGTTCGAATTCTGCGACGATCCGGCCGCTGTTCATGACCCCGATGCGATCAGCGAGCATCAGCACCTCATCAAGGTCTTCGCTGATCACCAACACCGCAGCTCCCGCATCGCGCGCGGCCCGCAAACGACCGTGCACCGCAGCAGTAGCTTTGGCATCCAGACCACGACTGGGGCTGTGCACCAGCACCAGTTGCGGATCGCGGCTGAATTCCCGGGCGATCACCAGTTTCTGCGCGTTACCACCGGACAGCAGCGCGGCTTTTTGCTGCAAGGAGCGAACGCCCTGCACGTCGAAAGCGCTGATAGCGGCCGTAGCGTCCTCATCCATCCGCTTGCTGCGCAGGTGTAAAAAAGAACCGTAACGACCGCTGTGAATCTGCCCGATAGCAAAGTTCTCGGCCACGGACAGTGAACCGGCTAACGCTGCGCCATAACGGTCGGCAGGAATCGACGCGATGCGCAGTTCCCGGCGCTGCTCGGCAGATGCGCCGCACAAATCGCCGAAACCCTGCAGCAGCATTTCGCCTTCTACCGCTTGAGGCAGGCCCATCAAGGCATTGGCCAATTCACTCTGGCCGTTACCGCCTACCCCGGCGATGCCGTAAATCTGCCCGGCATGCAGGGTCATGTCGACACCAGCGAGCGGGCCCTGACCCGGTGCAGAACGCAGATTGCGCACCACCAGTTTCGCCTCGCCCGCCGCAGCCTGCGGATGTTCTGTATTTGCCTGAGACTCGCCCACCGTCAAACGCACCAGTTGCTCAACCGATACGCTTTGCGGATCCAGAGTTTCCACCGTCCGCCCGCCACGCATCACCGTCACCCGGTCGGCATAGCGTTTAACGTCGGACATTTTGTGTGTCACCAGAATCACCGCCGCACCTTGCCGAGCGAAAGACTGCACGGTCGCCAGCAAGCGTTCGGCTTCCTGATCGGTGAGTACGGCGGTGGGCTCGTCGAGAATCAGGATCCGCGCACCGGCCAGCAGCACCTTGAGAATCTCGACCCGTTGCTGTTCGGCAATCGACAGGTTTTCGATGGTCTGGCGCGGATCAATGGCAAAGCCAAGTTCCTGAGCCTTGCCGCTGATCTGCTGCTCAAGTGCTCTCAAGCGCTTGCTGTAGCTGCCCTGCCCCACAGAATCAGGCAAGCCCAGCAGAATGTTCTGGGCAACGGTGAACGGTCGCACCAGCTTGAAATGCTGGTGGACCATACCGATGTGGTAACGGCTCGCGTCCTTGGGGCCGCTGAGCCGTACCGGGTTGTCATCGATCAACAGCGACCCGCTCTCCGGCGCATACAAACCGGCGGCGATGTTCATCAGCGATGATTTACCCGCGCCGTTTTCGCCGAGCAACGCATGCACTTCCCCCCATTTGCCAGTGAAGTGCGCGTCAGTCAGGGCCTTGAAGCCATCGAATGATTTGCTGATACCGGTGAGCTGGATCGCGGTCGCCTGGCTCATTGCTGCGAAGCCACGCCTTTGACGAACCAGTCCATTTTCCACAAGTCGGCATCTGGCATGTTCGTGCCCGCCGCTATCCGCTCCTTGCCATCCCGATCACTCATCGGGCCGCTGTAAATGATCTTCTGACCCTTCATCAATTGCTCGCGAGCGGCCTCGATCTTTTGTTTGTTCTCGGCAGAAATATGATCGCCAGCCGTCAGCGTAATGTCTGTGCCACCTTGCTCCATGGACAGCAGTGCGCCTTTGGGGTCGGGCACCCAGTTACCGGCGATGACTTTCTTCAACTCAGGGGCAAGAAAGCGATCCCAGACCCAGGCCGAAGAACACACGGTGGCCTTGGGCGCAAACTCACTCAAGTCACGGTGATAACCGGTGCCCAGCACGCCGCGCTCCTGCGCAACGATTTGTGGCGTCGGGCTGTCCACGTGCTGGCCGATCACATCCGCGCCGTTATCGATCAAGGCCATGGCGGCCGCGCGCTCTTTGACCGGATCGTTCCACGCGCCGGTGTAAATCACGTTGACCGTGGCATTGGGGTTGATCTGCTGCGCACCCAGCGCGAAGGCATTGACTGTCCAGTTGACCTGGCCAAAGGGGTTGGCAGCGACGAAACCCAGTTTGCCGGTCTTCGATGCCGCGCCAGCCACCATGCCGCACAGGTACTGACTTTCGTAAGTACGACCGTAGAAGGATTCCAGATTGGGCGCATTGGTTGTGCCCGAACCGTTGAGGAAAGCGATCTTCGGGTACTTCTTCGCCAGGTCGAGAAAAGTATCGGAGTAGCCGAAGGCGGTACCAATGATGACATTCGCGCCTCGAGCGATCAGTCGATCAACCACCGGAGTGATTGCAGCGGCGTTCTCCGGAACGCTTTCCACGTACTGGATTTTGGTGCCCAGCTCTTTCTCCAGCTTGACCCGCGACTCATCGAACGCCTGAGTCCAGCCACCGTCATTGCGTGGACTGATATAAACCATGGCGATCTTCGCCGGCTTCTCCAGGGTCAGGCCCTCTGCCGAAGCGCCGTGCGCCAGACCCAGCAATATTGCCGCACCCAAAGTTTGCTTAAGAAATCTGTTGAGCATTGTTGATCATCCTGATGGTAGGCCAGCAGCGGGATAAAGCTCGCCCGATCAGAACCCCCGATCGAACAGCTGCTCAGGAGATAGCAGTAACTGTGCCATTCCATGAATAGCTATAGGTTTCAGTCGCTTAGCGTTTTAAGCAGGCAAAAACAGATCAAATGGTCCGAAGCAGAGCACTTGGTTTGGGCGGGGCAAGCACGAAAAGCGGGCATGGGGGTTGAGATGGGTCAAAGAGATGGGCTTGAAAAAGATTGCTGACCCGACACAATCGCGGGCATGAGCGGTGCCGCGTCGTCCGTACGCCGCGCCGTCGCGACGCACACACAGGATCTGTAGGAGCGCACGAGCACCGCGAGGCCGCGATCGCGGTGCATCAGGCAGGACGCCATCGCTGCCTCGCGGCGCTCGTCAAAACCCAAATAAGACAGTTAACGCGGCCTGATGCCATTGAGGACTAGCGCCTGCAGGTTTTCCAGCGTGTGCGCAAAGAACACCGGATCATCAAGCGTCTTGCCGGTCACCGCATTGATCTGGCTGGCAAAGTCCGCGTAGTGCTGAGTGGTTGCCCACAGCGAAAAGATCAGGTGATGTGGTTCAACCGGTGCCAGTTTGCCCGCCTCGATCCAGCCCTGGATCACCGAGACTTTGGCCTCGACGATATCGCGCAGTGGCTGCTCCAGTTCAGCCAGCATCAACGGCGCGCCCTGAATAATCTCCAGACAAAACAGGCGCGACTCGGCGGGATGGTCACGGGACAACTCCAGCTTGACCCGGATGTACTCGCTGATCGCCTCAATCGGGTCCTGCTCTGCACTGAACCCGCGCAACGGTTTGAGCCAGACATCCAGTAACTGGCGCAGCACACTGGTGTACAACTCTTCTTTACTGGCGAAGTAATAAAGCAGATTGGTCTTGGAGACATCGGCCATGCTCGCCACCTGGTCCAGGCTGGTGCCATGCAGGCCGAAGCGCGAGAAGATTTCCAGCGCGGCTTCCAGAATCGCGGCACGCTTGCCTTCTACCAGACGCATCCGCCGCTTGACCGTCGACGCACTGGCCTCGCGCGTGGCTTTGCCTTTTCCTTTAGCCACAGGCTTGGCTTTAGCCTTGACCGCAGGTGCCTTGGGTTTCACCACACGGCTACGTTTGACGGGTTTGGACGGCGCCACTGGAGGTTCTTTGTTCACATTTACGACCGCATCAACATTGAAGACCGGGGCACTTTACCTTGGCAGATGGGGGCTGGGTAAAGCACTCATGCAGAAAACACGAAACCTGTAGGAGCGCACGAGCACCGCGAGGCCGCGATAGCGTTTTGTCTGATGCTCGTGCGCTCCTACAGCTCGGTGTTAACTGCGAGACAGCGCGGCACAATCAAATCCAGGCCCATGCCCTGTCTGCGTGCACCACGCACAAACCAAGTGCTCTAATCCAGACCAAATGGTCTGAAACTTATTCCACTATTCAATCAACCCTTTGTTTTAAAAAGACAATCTAAAACTGGCCTGCTTCATGCAAAACAGCTTGTGTAGCGTGCTGCCGGACTTCTCCGGGTGCACCGTTCATTGCCACCGCATGCAAGAGGCCTTCACATGGATATTGGAATCTTCATCCCTATCGGTAACAACGGCTGGCTGATTTCCAGCAACGCGCCGCAGTACATGCCGACGTTCGAACTGAACAAGACAATCGTGCAGAAGGCAGAGCATTACGGCTTCGAATTTGCCCTGTCGATGATCAAGTTGCGCGGGTTCGGTGGCAAGACCGAGTTCTGGGAACACAACATGGAGTCCTTCACGTTGATGGCGGGTCTGGCCGCTGTCACCAGCCGCATCCATCTGTTCGCTACTGTTGCGACCCTGACTATTCCGCCAGCGATCGTGGCGCGCATGGCCTCGACTATCGACTCGATTTCCAACGGGCGGTTTGGTGTAAATCTGGTGACGGGCTGGCAGAAGCCGGAATACGAGCAGATGGGCATGTGGCCGGGGGATGATTTCTTCTCGACGCGCTATGAATACCTGGCCGAATACGCCCAGGTATTGCGGGACCTGTGGAGCACCGGGCACAGCGATCTCAAAGGCAAATACTTCACCATGAATGACTGCCGCGTCAGCCCTAAACCTCAGGCCGATATGAAAATCATCTGCGCAGGCCAGAGCGAAGCAGGCATGGCGTTTTCCTCGCAATACGCTGACTACAACTTCTGCTTCGGCAAGGGCGTGAATACCCCGATGGCCTACGCGCCGACCGCTGCCAAGCTGATTGAGGCCAACGAAAAAACCGGCCGCAACGTCACTTCCTGCCCGCTGTTCATGATCATCGCCGATGACACCGATGAAGCCGCCCGCGCCCGCTGGGAGCACATCAAGGCTGGGGCCGACGAGGAAGCCATCGCCTGGCTCAGCGATAAAGGCTCAGCCGACAAGAGCCCCGGCTCGAATATGCGGCAGATGGCCGACCCGACTTCGGCAGTGAACATCAACATGGGCACGCTGGTGGGTTCCTGGGCCTCGGTAGCCCGCATGCTTGATGAAGTGGCCAGCGTACCCGGCACCCAGGGCGTGATGCTGACCTTCGATGACTTCGTCAAAGGAGTGGAAGATTTCGGGCAGAAGATTCAGCCACTGATGACCAGTCGCCAACACATCAATCTGCTCAAGGAATCTGCCTGATGAATGCACTTGCCACCGTATCGGGTTATCTGCCAATCCACTCCGACGAGCCCGCCCGTCAACTCCCGGCCAGCCCGGAACCGCTGAGCATGAAAGCCTGCGAAACGGCCTTGATCGTGATCGACATGCAGAACGCCTACTCAACACTGGGCGGCTATCTGGACCTCGCGGGATTTGATGTGAGCAGTACCGGCCCGGTAATCGCCAGCATTCAGAAAGCATTGGTCACGGCGCGCGCCGCAGGCATGCCAGTGATTTTCTTCCAGAACGGCTGGGACCCGGACTACGTCGAAGCTGGCGGACCGGGTTCGCCCAACTGGCATAAATCCAATGCCCTGAAAACCATGCGCAAACGCCCCGAGCTGCAAGGTCAACTGTTGGCCAAAGGCGGCTGGGACTACCAATTGGTGGACGAACTGCAGCCGCAGCCGGGCGACATCGTATTGCCGAAAACCCGTTACAGCGGCTTCTTCAACACCAACTTCGACAGCGTGCTGCGCAGCCGTGGCATTCGCAATCTGGTGTTCACCGGCATCGCCACCAACGTCTGCGTCGAGTCGACCCTGCGCGACGGATTCTTCCTCGAATACTTCGGCGTGGTGCTGGCCGATGCCACCCATCAGGCGGGTCCGGCATTTGCGCAGCAGGCGGCGCTGTTCAACATCGAAACGTTTTTCGGCTGGGTGTCCAGCGTTGAAGATTTCTGCAGCACTTTCACTCCAAAAACGTCCACTCTCTGAGGAAAACCCATGACCAAGAAAGCGATCATCCCAGCTGGCACTACCAAGCCCATCGCCCCGTTCGTTCCGGGTTCCATGGCCGACGGCGTGCTGTATGTGTCCGGCACCCTGCCCTTCGACAAAGACAACAACGTCGTGCATGTGGGCGACGCAACCGCGCAGACCCGCCACGTACTGGAAACCATCAAGAGCGTGATTGAAACCGCAGGCGGCACGATGGACGACGTTACGTTCAACATGATCATGATCAAGGACTGGGCCGACTACGCGAAGGTCAACGAGGTCTACGCCGAATACTTTGCGGGAGAAAAACCAGCGCGTTACTGCATCCAGTGCGGCCTGGTGAAACCCGAAGCCCTGATCGAAATCGCCAGCATCGCTCACATCGGCTGATCTCACAGGATAGAAGCTGCGCTGCATTGGATCTGTAGGAACGCACGAACACCGCGAGGCCGCGAGGCCGCGATGGCGGTGTGTCAGACAAGACGCCATCGCGGCCTCGCGGTGCTCGTGCGCTCCTACAGGTGCAAGGTTTGACAAGCGGCAGCGCGGTGTCAGGGACAGAGCCCCACCCACAATAAGCAGGCGCTTGAGCACCTGTAATGGAGTCTTGCATGCACTACGAAATCCTCGGCGGCCGGGCCGCCGATGCGCCAACGCTGGTACTGAGTTCAGGCCTGGGCGGTTCGGCCAGATTCTGGGCACCGCAACTGCCGGTCCTGGGCGAAAACTATCGGGTGGTGGTTTACGATCAGGCCGGTACCGGCCGCAGCCCGGCGACCCTTGCCGAGGATTATTCGATTGCGAGCATGGCCAGCGAATTACTGGCGCTGCTCGACAGTATTGAAGTGCAGCACTGTCACTTCATGGGCCATGCGCTGGGTGGACTGGTAGGCCTTGAGCTGGCTCTGCAACGCCCGCAACTGTTGCAAAGCATGATTCTGATCAACGCCTGGAGCAGCCCGAATCCGCACAGCGAACGCTGCTTCGCGGTGCGCAAGAATCTATTGCGCGACAGCGGTCCGGCAGCTTACGTCCAGGCTCAAGCGTTGTTTCTGTACCCCGCCGACTGGATCGCCGGGCACAGCGCGCAACTGGCCGAAGATGAAGCCCACGCGCTGGCGCACTTTCCCGAGACCAACAACCTGCTGCGCCGGATTGCCGCGTTGCAGGCATTCGATATCGAAGATCAGTTACACAAGATCACCACGCCGACCCTGCTGCTCGCCAACCGCGATGACATGTTAGTGCCATGGCAGCGCTCGCAACATCTGGCGAGCAAGCTTTCGGCGGGACAATTAACGCTACTCGACTATGGCGGCCATGCATCCAGCGTCAGCGATGGCGAACCCTTCAATCGCGTCATTCTCGATTACCTGGCCAGCCAGGCCTGAGCGGAGAAAAACCATGCAAGCATCCGAACTTCTCGCCGTCGCCCAGACGTTGCTGCCGATCCCGCAACAGGACTACCGCAACGCCATGGCCGGTCTGGCTGCGGCGGTCAACGTGATCACCACCGACGGTCCGCACGGGCGCTGCGGATTCACCGCGACCGCCGTGTGCAGCGTCACTGACACACCGCCGACCTTGCTGGTCTGCCTGAATCGTTCAGCGTCAGTGCATGCAGCGCTGACGGCCAACGCGACCCTGTGCGTCAACACCCTGACCTGCGAGCAACGGGACTTGTCCAATCTGTTTGGCGGCAAGACGCCAATGGCTGAGCGTTTTGCCGCCGCGCGATGGGAATCCTGGGTCACCGGCTCGCCGGTGCTGGAAGGTGCCGCTGCGTCGTTTGATTGCCGGGTCAGCCAGACCGTCAGCGTCGGTACTCATGACATTCTGTTCTGCGAGGTTTTAGCGCTGAGCAGGCAGCAGGATGCCGCGGCACTGGTTTATTTTGACCGGGGGTATCACGGTTTGAGCGCTGCGGGGTGACAGCTATCTTTACCCGCCGCACAACCGGTAGGAGGCAACTTGTTGGCGAGGCTTTTTGCCCTGTGTTAACTCGACTAACGCCTCGCCAACAAGTTGCCTCCTACCAGTAACGTGTTTCATCTGAAAAAGTTGCGTCACTCAACCCGCTTGATCGATACCACTTCAAAATACTTGTACTTCTCTTTCGCTGCCGCCTTGCGGGCTTCCTGCTCGGCGTCGAAGGTGCTCAGGGTTTTGGCTTCGTGGACAAACAGCGTCTCGTCGCCTTCAAACTCTTTGGTTACCCGCAACGTCACCACCAAGGCTGGCGACAAGCGTTTGGCTTTCGGGCGCGGCGCAGGCGGCTCTTTTTTGGCCACCGGAGCAGGCGCTGGCGTCGGAACCGGCTCGGGTTTTGGCTCAGGCTCCACGGGCGCGGGTGTAGCTGGTGAAGGAACATCAAGACCCAGCGCTCTGCGCATATCGTCTTCGGTCAACCCTGTGCTCATGTGCCGCTTTCTCTGTTGGTCAGTGATTCAAGGGCGCGATGATCAACAGGCGCAAGGGAAAAAACAAGTGCGGTATTGTACGGTTTTGCTATTACTCGCCTGAAACGCCCGGAATAGACCGATCCGGTATTGGTCCGTGACAACAGCGCTTGTGTCCACTAGATTATGCGCCCCGAAAGGCCAGTGACTTTTCGCGCCTCAAACCTGAAATAGTGAAATTCAATGCTTGATTCCCAGACAACTGAATCCGTGACTTCCGCCAAGCTCGAATACGAAAACGCCATCGGTCTTTCACAGCACGTGCCTCAAGCCAAGACCATCAGCGAGATGGTGCTTGATGCGTTCCAGACTGCCAAGGAAAGTGACGAAATCCGTCAACTGCGTGCCGCGATCCGTACCGCCCAGGACAGTTACGACGATGACAAGGCTTACGAACTGATGGGCGAACTCAAGCGCCTGAAGGACGCCGAAGCGGCCGACAGTCTGGCACTGGCCGACCTGAGCACGCAGTTCCCGATCAGCCGGATCCTGTCCAGCTACAAAGACGATCCAGCCTTTCAGGAACTGGTTTACAGCCTCGCGCTCAAGGTACTGAACCAGACTCATCAGGCGATCAGCAATCCGAGCACCGGTAAAAGCAAAACGGCCCGCGCCAAGAAAGAAGCCGAGGTCTATACCATCAGCAAGGACGGCCAAAGTGTCAGCCTGCCTTTGCGTACGCCTCGCTCCAACCTGAATGTCGACCGTGAAGCCTTTGAATTCCTCGGCTTCACGTTTGTAGGCGAAGGCGATGAAGCCACCCTGCAGAGCGAGACATTCACCGATAACGAAGGCAACGAATTGCCGGTCAACCGCAAGAACGTCGTCACTGCGCTGCAGCAGGGTAAGGCGTTTGAGGGTTACAGCATCGCTTGAATTTGTTTCACAGCACACTGGACTGTAGGAGCTCACGAGCAACGCGAGGCAGCGATAGCGGTCTGCCTGACACACCGCATCGCGGCCGTCGTAACCTCCGTGCGCTCCTACAGAATTACCACATCAGCCGAAGCTCTCAGGCAGAACCTACGACGCTATAGTCGCCGCCTGATTCCCACCTTGCTCGGCAATCGCCGACAGTTTTTCATCCGCAGACTTTTCCTCTGTCAGCGTCTCGCCCAACAGCTTGGCGGCATCTTTCATGCCCAGCTGTTTCGCCATGGCGATCAACGTGCCGTAAGCCGCGATTTCGTAATGCTCGACCTTCTGGCAGGCGCCAATCAATGCCGCATCCAGCACCTCGCCCTTCTCGATCTCCTCAAGCAATTCTTTGCTTTCCTCAACCAGCCCTTCCATGGCTGCGCATTTCATGCGTTTAAGCTTGAGTTCGCCCTGCTCCACCAACTGATCGATACGCTCAATCTGCCCGTAGGTCTCCTCAAGGTGCGCCTCAAAGGCTTCCTTGAGCAGTGGGTTGGTTGACGCTCGCGCCAGACGGGGCAAAGCCTTGGTGATCTGTTTCTCTGCGCTGTAAACGTCGGACAGCTCATGAATGAACAAGTCTGCAACGGTCGTTCTGGTGTTTGTCTTGGCCATGCGGCACCTCGTAGATCGGTTATGGATCGTCTTGGATTCCTGGGACGTAAACCGCTGCGAAAACACCTGAATGACGCAACCGTCAGTTAGGTGGAGTGGCCCCTGATGGCAGACGTTCAGAGCATCGCAGGCTAATGCCGACGAAATGCGCCGATCAATTACCGACATATCATCTGAAGACCTTCAAGAACCGGTTTGCCAAGCCGATAGCCGATTACCACAACAATAAATTCGCCACACTACTGCGTGCCTGCCAAAACTAACCCGGGCTATACCCGGGACGTGAGCCAGAACTGCAATCGGAGCATGGATGAACATCAAACAGAAATTGACGTGGGCATTCGCGGTGATCGCGTCTTTGCCAATCATCGTCGTGGCCAGCATCGTCATCATCAACCTGCGCAGCGATGCGACTGATGGCTTCTCCGACAGTAGCGGTCGCGAAATACGGCAGGTCGCCAATGCAATGCAGCTGTTTTTCGAAAGCATTGGCCAGAACGCAGACTACCTGGCCCTTAACCCACTGGTCACCGGGGCCGGGGACAGTATCAAAAGCTACATGAGCGCCGATGCGCCAAACCTTCCTGAATCCGATGCACACAAAACACTGTTCCAGTTTTTTGAAGGCATAGGCAAAAGCCATCCCGCTTACTCCTACGTATCGTACGGTCTGGCCAATGGCAGCTATGCAATCTGGCCCGCCGACGCAAAGCTGGCCAATTACGACCCACGTCAGCGCCCGTGGTACAAAACCGCCATGGCCAACCCTGGCAAAACCGTACGCACCGACGCCTACTACTGGGCCAACGATGACGCAGTGCTGGTCAGCACAGTCCGCACGGTCGCCAACACGGTGGGCAACCCCGGGGGCGTGGTCGCGATTGACGTCTCCCTCAAGCAACTGACGACTATCGTCAAGCAGATCAAGCTGGGTGAAAGCGGCTACCTGATGCTGCTGGAAAACAACGGCACCATTCTGGTCGACCCGCGTAAACCCGAGCACAACTTCAAGAAAATCGGCGAGTTGGGCGACGGTTACGCGCAACTGGCCAAGGCTGGCAGCGGCCTGACAGAAGTGACACTGGATGGCGAACGGTATATGGCCAACGTGTTTCCTTCCGAGCAATTGGGCTGGAGCTTCATCGGTCTGATCAAGCAGGAAGAAGTCATGGGTTCGGCCACCCGCCTGACCTGGCTGATCGCTATTATCGCCGCCGTGTTGGCGGTCATTTTTGCTTTAGTCGGGGCCAGCTTTGCGTCGCTCATCGTGCGGCCGATCCGCAGCGTAGCCAGCGGTCTGGAAGGTATCGCCCAGGGTGAAGGCGACCTGACCCATAACCTGGACGTGCGCGGCAACGATGAAACCGCCCAGCTCGCTAACTGGTTCAACAAATTCCTCGCGGCAATCCGCAGCCTGATTCAGCACATCGGTCTGGCGGCGAACAAGATTCTCGACACCTCCACCAGCTCGACTCAGGTGTCGAACAACATGGCCGACGCCGCCGGACGTCAGCGTGAAGCGGTGGACATGGTGTCTACCGCGTTCCACGAGATGGTCGCTACCGCCAACGAAGTCGCCCGCTCGTGCAGTCAGGCCGCCGAGTCGGCAGACAACGGTCAGCGTCAGGCCCGTGAAGGCCAGCGCCAGATCGACGATGCGGTCAGCAGCGTTGATCAGTTGAGCTCGGAATTGTCCCAGTCCGCCACCGCCATGGTGCAACTGGAAAAAGACAGCAACGCGATTCAGTCAATCCTCGACACGATCCGCTCCATTGCTGAACAGACCAACCTGCTGGCCCTCAACGCAGCCATCGAGGCGGCGCGTGCCGGTGAGCAAGGTCGTGGGTTTGCGGTGGTGGCCGATGAGGTCAGGGCCTTGGCCAAACGGACTGCCGACTCAACCGCCGAGATCGACAACCTGCTCGGCACCCTCGCCCGCCGCACGTCGTCGGTAACGCAACAGATGAACGCCAGCCTCGCTGTATCGCAGCAATCGGTGGAGAAAATCGGTCAGGCGCGCAGCAGCTTCGGGCAGATCCGTGAGTCGGTGGACGTGATCCGCGACATGAATACCCAGATCGCGACCGCCGCCGAAGAGCAACATCACGTGGCGGAAGACATCAACCGGCACATCAGCCAGATCCATGGCGATGCGCAGTTGGTGGCCGAACTAGCCGAATCAGCCCGTGCCGACTCGCGCAGTCTGGCAGCGCTGTCCACCGAACTGGACGGCCTGGTCAAGCGTTTCCGGACTTGATTGATAGCGGCGGGTCGAGCGTCAAACCTCGACCCGCCGCAACATTCAGAAACAATCAGCCCTGACTCACTCCAACACACAAATAGAAATAATTCCTGATAGAGACGTTATACTGTAACGAATCTATAAGGAATGTCAGAAATGCCCCCTCGCAAAATGGCTTCATTCGCAGGCCTCGCTTTTGGTCTTTTGGCCGACGCCAGCTACGCAGAACAAACACCGAACACTTACGAACTCGATACGATTACGGTTAATGCTGACGCCCACTATGAGTCAGCCACAGGCCCGGTCAGCGGCTACCGTGCCACCCGCTCCGCCACTGCGACGAAGACCGACACCGCGATCAAAGACATCCCACAAGCCATTAGCGTGATCCCCGCCAGCGTTCTGACGGACTTGGGCAGCTCTAACGTGGAACGTGCGCTGGACTACGCCGGTGGCGTATCGAAACAGAACAACTTCGGCGGCCTGACGCTCTACGAATACAGCATTCGCGGCTTCACAACTTCCGAGTTCTACAAGGACGGTTTTAGCGCCAATCGCGGTTATCCAAGCACACCGGACGCGGCCAGCGTCGAGCGCATTGAAGTGCTCAAAGGTCCCGCAGCGAGCCTGTATGGTCGCGGCGACCCCGGCGGTACGGTCAACATCGTCACCAAGAAACCCCAGGCCGATGCCTTCACCACCCTGCAAACCAGCGCAGGCAGCTGGGATCGTTATCGCACAGCACTGGACGTCAATGCTCCGCTGAACGACGACAAGACTGTACTTTCCCGAGTGAACCTCGCCGTGGAAGACAACAACAGCTTTCGCAATCACGTCGAAAGCAAGCGGGTCTTCGTCGCCCCGACGTTCAGCTGGCAATTGAGTCCGGACACGCATTTATCGGTGGAGACCGAGTTCGTCCGCCACAGCTCAACCTTTGATCGCGGCATCGTTGCCCCCAATAACAAATGGAGCGGCATGTCTCGCCGAACCTTCCTTGGAGAGCCAAACGACGGCGACATTGATAACGACAACAACATGATTCAGGCGGCGTTGGAGCACCAGTTGAATGACTTCTGGTCGCTGCGTCTGGCAAGCCACTACAAGGAAGGTGAGCTGTCCGGTTACGCCTCGGAAAGCCGCGCACTGAATGCTGATGGTCGCACAGTCAACCGTCGCTACCGCGAACGGGATATGAACTGGCACGACAGCATTACCCAGCTTGAGCTGCGTGGTCTGGTGGACATCGGCAGTTGGGAGCATCAGCTGTTGATCGGTACCGAGTACGAGAACTACCGCAAGAACGAGCGCGTGACCAATACCGCCGGCAGCCCTTATGCCATCGATATCTACCAGCCAGTTTATGGCCAGCCCAAGCCCAACGGCGTGCGCTCCGGTACAGACTTCTTTGAGCACGTCGAAAGTCAGGCGCTGAACCTGCAGGATCAGATCGTGTTCACCGACAAACTGCGCGGCATGATTGGCGCGCGCTTCGAGCACTTCGAGCAAAGCACCGACGACTACACCCGCAGCGTCACCAACAAACAGCAACACGATGCGCTGACCTATCGCACCGGCCTGCTGTATCAACTCACCCCGCACGTCGGCCTGTTTGCCAACGCGTCTACCTCGTTTAAACCCAATAACGGTTTTGATGCCGCGGGCAAGAGCTTCAAGCCCGAGGAAGGCGTGGGCTATGAAGCCGGGATCAAGACGGAGCTGTTCGACGACCGCCTGAGCGCCACCCTCGCCGCTTTCCGTATCGAAAAGGAAAATGTACTCGCGCTTGATCCAGGCACCGACTCAAACCGGGCTGTAGGTAAAGCTCGCAGCCAGGGCGTCGACATGCAATTTGCCGGGCAAGTGACAGACGCGGTGCGAGTGATTGGCGCATTCGCCTACATCGACGCAGAGGTCACCAAAGGCGATACGACGATCCCGACTGGCAGCCGCATCCTTGGCGTCGCCAAACACAGCGGCAGTCTGCTGGGGGTGTACGAGTTTCAGAATGGTCTGCTTAAAGGCTCGGATCTGGGCGCGGCATTCACCTATGTCGGTGATCGATCCGGCGAGGCTGGCACAAGCTTCGAACTGCCCGCCTACCACACCGTTGACTTGCTGGCCCATTACAAAGCCACTGAAAACGTCACCGTCGGCCTGAACCTGAACAACCTGTTCGATGAGAAATATTTCGAGCGTTCCTACAGCAACTACTGGGTCGCCCCCGGCGAACCACGCAATCTGACCGTCAGCCTTACCCTCAGCCTCTGATTAACAAGGACTTACCATGCACGCTACAAAAACAATTCTGGCCCTGAGCCTGCTCGGCGCTTTCTCCGTCCAACAAGCCGGCGCTCATGGCCTGTGGACGGAAGAACGTCGCGGCAACATCGAAGTGGTTTATGGCCATGGCGCCGAGGACAGCAAATTCAAAGCGGAAAAAGTCAGCGGCGCGTGGGCCTATGACGTGAATGGCAAGATGATCCCGGTGACGGTCGAGCGGCTTGCCGACCATGCGCGCCTGCAACCTTTGAGCAGGCCCGCAGTGATGTTTATGGCGCTGAACAACGGCATGTGGTCGCAGACTGCCGACAAAAAATGGACCAATGAAGGCCGCACGAAAGTCCCTAGCGCAGTCACGGCGCTGGAAACGTTCAAGTACAGCCTGGCGATCTATGAACCGGGCGTGAAACTGCCGCCCCTGAAACGTCTGCGGCTGGTCATTGTGCCCCAGGCCGACCCGCTGAGTGTCGGGCCGGGTAAAGCGTTACCGGTGCAAGTGCTGCTGGATGGCAAGCCATTGGCGGGGATCAAATTGATCGGTGACTACCGCAGCCAGCCGGATGAAGTAAGCGCAACCACCGACGCCCAGGGCCGGGCCAATGTTGTGGTGCGTAACGAAGGCCTGAACATCATCGCCGCCGAGACTGTGGTGAAGGTCAGCGGCAACCCGGACATCGATGAGCAAGGGTTGTTTACGTCGCTGACGTTTGTCGGTGAGCCGCATCACGAGTAACGGCATGACAGATGCGAGGTCGCCCGCGTCCCTGATTACCGCACTGTCGCGAAACACCCAAAACCTGTAGGAGCGCACGAGCGCCGCGAGGCCGCGATAGCATTTGCCTGACACACCGCTATCGCGGCCTCGCGGTGCTCGTGCGCTCCTACAGGTCTAGCGTTTGCCTCGAGACACCGCGTCTACACGTTCAGATTTCAGAAATACTTGAGCCACGCAATGTCCTTGCGCCGCGCCTTGAAGCTGGCGAACGCGTTGACGGCTGGGAACAGCCCCACCGCCAGCACAACCGAGCACAGCCAGACCGCGCCCACCGAATCGAAGCCAAAGTAATTGCCCTTGTTCGTACCCCAGATCGCCACGGCAATCAGGTACAGAATCTTCAGCACATACAGGTGCAGCAGGTAGAAGAACATCGGTGCGGCACCGAACACCAGCAGCGGCTTGAACCACGCCCGCCCTGCCGCCTTTTCAAACCAGACCAGCAACAACAGACCGATGCCCAGCGTCAGGCTGAGAAACAGCAGCGATGGCGGGTACTTGGTGATGTTGAAGAAGCTCATCAGCGTCTGCACGCTGGTCTCACCCACCGACCAGGGCTTCTCGCCGTAACCGTTCACCAGACGCAACAGGAAGAACAGCACCAGCAGACCCAGACCAGCCAGTGCGAGCCTGTTCTGACGCTTGCGCGCATCAGCCCCGGAAGCGAACCACGGACCCGCCGCGTAACCCAGGGCAATGACCCCAATCCACGGCAACAGCGGATACGAAGTGCGCAAACGCAGACCATCCCAAGGCACCAGCCAACCCCGATCATGCAGGATCGCCCACGGCACATACATCGCTGATTCCTGAGTGAAGTGCAGCGCGTCCAGCAGGTTATGCCCGGCAATGATCACCACACCGATGAACACCAATGCAGGTCTTGGCAGCCGCACCAGAATTGCCAATGCCACCATGCTCAGACCGATGGCCCAGATGACCTGCAAATAAACCGTGGTCGGCGGAAACTGGAAGGTCCAGGCAAAGTTCACCAGCGTAACTTCCAGAGCAATCAGGAACAGCCCGCGCTTGAACAGAAAGCCCGACACCTCACTCGCCCCATGGCGTTCGCCATAGAGGTATGCCGACAGGCCGGTCAGGAAGATGAACAGCGGCGCACACAGATGCGCCAGCGTACGGCTGAAAAACAACTCAGGCGGCGTGGTGGCCACGTCCATCGGGTCCGAAACCTGAAGATGCAGCAGGAAGGTCTCGCGAACATGGTCGAGCAACATGAACAGAATGATCAGGCCGCGCAACGCGTCGATCGATTGCAATCGAGTGGAAGCCGACGGCTTCAGAAGATGGGTCGTCATCGAGAAACTCATGGTGAGGGGTTGAAGCAAAAGCGGCTGCTATCAGTAAAAAACGAACGGCTGCGCACAATCTTGATAAGACAGGACAATGTTATGTTATATCAACAACCAGCACAATTGACTGCGGTAAAGTCACGCATGAGCTGCTTGAGGGCGCGCAAGATCATTTGGCGAACAGCCATTTATTGACCATAACGTTATTCATTAATGTTATTTAAATATTTTTTCTTATACCTATATCGTCTGCTCCATCGCTAACATCTTTCTCTGCTAAACGCTGGAGCACGGCATGACTAAAACCTCGACACGTCGCCCCCGACTTTCCCGTCTGGCCACCTCGCTTGGCCTGGCGGCTACGCTGCTGACGGGCAGCCTCGCCATGCCGACCGCCGCCCAGGCTGAAGGGCAACTGCGCATCGCCGAGCAGTTCGGCATCGTTTATCTGCTGCTCAACGTGGTGCGCGATCAGAACCTGATCGAGAAACACGGCAAAGCAGATGGCGTGGACATCAAGGTCGACTGGACGCAATTGTCGGGTGGCGCAGCCGTCAATGACGCACTGCTGACCGGCGCGGTGGATATTGCCGGTGCGGGTGTCGGGCCATTGCTGACCATCTGGGACCGGACTCACGGTAAACAGAACGTCAAGGCCGTGGCTTCGCTGGGTAACTTCCCGTATTACCTGGTGAGCAACAATCCCAAGGTAAAAACCATCGCTGACTTCACCGATAAAGATCGCATTGCGGTCCCGGCGGTGAGCGTTTCAGTGCAATCACGTTATCTGCAATACGCTTCGGCCAAACTGTGGGGCGATGCGGAATATGCGCGCCTGGACAAATACACCGTCAGCCTGCCCCACCCTGACGCAGCCGCGAGCATCATTGCCGGCGGCACCGAACTGACCGGGCACTTCTCCAACCCGCCATTCCAGGAGCAGGAAGTAGCCGCCAAAGGCGTACATGTGGTGCTCAACACCTACGACCTGCTGGGTCCAAATTCACCGACGCTGTTGTTCGCCACTGAGAAATTCCGCAAGGAAAATCCGAAGACCTACAAGGCGTTCATTGAGGCACTGAGCGAAGCTGAAGACTTTATCCGCAAGGACAAAGGCGCTGCGGCAGACACTTACATTCGTGTCACCAAGGCGAAGATCGATCGGGATGAGCTGTTGAAAATCATCGACAACAAGGACTTCGAGTTCACCATCACACCGAAGAATACCTACCCACTGGCCGAGTTCCTGCACCGCGTCGGAGCGATCAAGAACAAGCCTGAATCGTGGAAGGACTACTTTTTCCAGGATGCCAAGCCGTTGCAGGGTAGCTGAGAGGTATACCTACCTGTAGGAGCTGCCGAAGGCTGCGATGGCGGCATATCGGGAAGATCGCTTTCGCAGCCTTCGGCAGCTCCTACAGGGTCCTGCTCCTGCTCTTATTCAACACCCCGCAACCCACTCATCAACTCTTCCCGGCACTTGAGTAGCGCTTTCTCGATGCTCTCTCTGGCCTGGGCAATTCGCCAGGCTGGGCCTGCGACGTCAATCGAATAAAAGCCCTGCGGAGTTTGCAGACTCACGGCCACCGAAGCCACGCCTTGGGTGTGCTCTTCGTTGCCATAGGAAATCCCGGTTTTCCTGATGCCTTCCAACTGCTCGAGCAGCTCGGGCAACGTGAGGGTGTTGGCCGTCAGCGGCTTGATCTTGCGGCCGATCAGTTTGACCACTGATTCGTTGTCCATCCTGGCCAGCAAGGCTTTACCCCCACCAATGCCATAGATGTTCAAAATGCCCCCCGGCCCGGAGGAAACCCTCAAGGAATGACTCGACACCACGGTGTGCAAAATCAATAGCTCAGCCCCCGCAGCACTGGCCAGCACAATTGTTTCTCCAGTCTCCGCTCCCAGCCTTTCGAGGTAAGGGCGCGCCTTCTGCACGATATCCACATGGCTATGGGAAGCCAGACGCATCAACGCCGGGCCCAGACAGATTCCGCCTCGCCCGTGTACTTCCAGCAGCTCTTCCAGTGCCAGTGCATCGACCAATCGTTGCACCGTGGAACGAGGCAACTCACAACGCTTGGCGATTTCCCCAAGGCTCAAACCGGCAGGCTCTCCCTCAAGGCTGCGCAGGATCGCTGCTGCCCGGGAAATAACCTGCACGCCACCGCGATCTGGATCCGTTGTCGTCATGGACACACCTTGTCATAAGTACCACTGATTGATACAGTGTACCGCCTTACAGTTAATAACTGAAACACTCTCAGCAGGATTTTTACGTGTCAGCGCCTCCACCACCGCCCTCTCCCGCACCGTTTACGATCCGCCTGGCACTGGGTCTGGTCGGCGTGCTGATTGCTGCGCTGACTTCCGGAATCAACGATCGGGTCACCGATATCACGCTGGCCGACATTCTAGGCGTGTACGGTCTGGGACACGATGACGGCACGTGGATCAGTTCGGTCTACGCTGCTGCCGAAGTCTCGGCCATGCTGCTTGCGCCATGGTTTGCAGTGACCTTTTCCCTGCGTCGCTTTGCCATCGTCGCGACCTTCGCCTTTACGTTTTTCGGCGCAATCATCCCCTTCGCGCCGAATCTGGAAAGTCTTGTCACCCTGCGCGTATTGCAAGGCATCGCAGGCGGTGCGCTACCGCCGTTGCTGATGACTGCCGCGTTACGCTTTCTGCCGTGGCATATCAAGTTGTACGGTTTGTCAGCCTATGCGCTGACGGCGACTTTCGGCCCTAATCTGGCGATGCCGCTGGCCGCACTGTGGACCGAAGGTGTCGACTGGCGAATGGTCTTCTGGCAGATCATCCCCTCCGGGCTGATCGGGGCTGCGCTGATTGCTTATGGATTGCCGCAGGATCCGTTGCGTCTGGAACGCTTCAAACAGGCAGACTGGCGCGGGGCGTTGCTGGGGGTCAGCGGCGTCTCCATGCTGATCATCGCGCTGACACAGGGCGAGCGTCTGGACTGGCTCAACTCGTCGCTGATCAGCTTCCTGTTACTGGGTGCTGCGGTGTGTCTGCCCGCGTTTCTGATCAACGAATGGTTTCATCCGCTGCCGCTGTTCAAACTGCAATTGCTCAAGCGTCGCAACTTCAGCTACGGCCTGATCACCTTGTGCCTGTTTCTCTTTGTCGGGCTGGCGGGCAGCGCAATCCCGGCGTCTTACCTGACCCAAATTCAAGGCTACCGCCCGCTGCAAACCATGCCGACTGCGTTGATCATCGCCCTGCCGCAATTGCTGATTGCGCCGCTGGTGGCCTGGATGATCAATCGCAATTGGGTCGACTCGCGTTATGTAATTGCCTTCGGCCTCGGGTTGCTGACCCTCGCCTGTCTGGGCGGCTCGCAGATCACCAGCGAATGGATCCGCGACGACTTCTACCTGCTGCAATTACTCCACACCTTCGGCCAGCCCATGGTGGTGGTGCCGTTGCTGATGAATGCGACAGGGGTAATTCAGCCCCTTGAAGGGCCGTTCGCCTCTTCGATGGTCAACACACTGCGCGGGCTGTTTTCGGTGATTGCCGGGGCTGCGCTGGAAAACTTTGTCACCCACCGCGAGCACTTCCACTCCAACGTATTGCTCGACGGTGTGGGCACAAGGCTGCAAGGCCTGGAACCTCTGCACAGCGTTCAGAGCACCGCAGCACTGGCCCGTCAGGTCAAGGAACAAGCCTACGTATTGAGTTTCAGCGATGCCTTCCTCGCATTGCTGGCCATCATCGGCGTTTTGCTGGTCATTCTGCTGACCCTGCCCAAGCGCGCCTATCCACCGCAATCTCCGGTACCGTCATGAAACAGCACAGAACCGCCCTCTCCCTGGCCTGCGTCGCCGTCGTCGTTTGCGTCGCTTACATCGGTTATCGCCTGATCAGCGGCGGCACCGTGCAACAGACCGACGACGCTTACATCCGCGCCGACTCGGTAATGGTTTCGCCGCGCCTTTCCGGGCAGATCATCAACATAGCCGTTGAAGACAACCAGCGGGTCAAGGCTGGCGACCTGCTGGCTGAAATCGACAATGCCGATTACCGCGTCGCGCAACTGTCGGCCAAGGCCAACGTTGAAGCGGCGTCCGCGCAAATCCAGAACCTCAAGGCCAGTATCGAACGGCAGGCTGCGGTCATTGATCAAGCCGCCGCGACCACGCGCGCCACGGCTGCATCGCTCAAGTTTGCCCAGGAAAACGCCAAGCGTTACCTGAACCTGTCCAACGCCGGGGCCGGTACTCAGCAGGAACGCCAGAAAGCCGATGCCGAACTGCTGGGCTGGCAAGCCGCTCGTGATCGCGATGAAGCCTCGCGTGTCGCCGCGTCCAAGAGTCTCGACGTACTCAAGGCGCAGCTGGAAGTCGCCAAGGCAGCGCTGGCCAAAGACGAGGCCGCCTTGCAACAGGCTGATCTGAATCTGTCTTACACCCGCATTACCGCGCCGCAAGACGGCATGGTCGGTCAGCGCTCGGTCCGCGTCGGCGCGTATGTTTCTCAGGGGCAAGCCTTGATGGCCATTGTTCCTTTGCAGGACGCCTTCGTGGTCGCCAACTTCCGCGAAACCCAACTGGCTCACATGCAGCCGCAACAGAAAGTCGAACTGAGCGTGGACAGCTTTCCTGATCACACCTTCAGCGGCTACATCGACAGTATTGCCCCGGCGACCGGTGTCTCGTTCTCGCCTATCGCGCCGGATAACGCGACCGGTAACTTCACCAAAGTGACCCAGCGTCTGCCGGTGAAAATCAGGTTCGATGCCGATCAGCCAGATTTGCAAAAGCTGCGGATCGGCATGTCGGTCGTGGCGCGAATCGACACCGCGCAGGAGCACTGAGATGAAACGTTGCCTGCTGTTTGCCGCTATGGTCAGCCTCGGTGCCTGCTCGGTCGGCCCTGACTTTCAACGCCCGCAAGCGCAGCTGCCGCAGACCTGGCAAGGTAGCGTGCGCCCCGGCGCTACGCCGGGCAGCCCTGCGGACAGCCAATGGTGGCAGCAACTGGGCGACCCGCAATTGACTGCGCTGGTGGAACGCGCCGCCAAGGCCAATCTCGACGTGCGCGAAGCCAGTAATCGCCTGGAGCAAAGCCGGGTCATGCGTCAGGTCACCGGCAGCCAGCAATTGCCCGGCGTTGCCGCCAATGGCAGTTATCGCCGTGCGCGCAACAGCGCCGAAGGTCTCAATGATCCTTCCGGCGAACAAGGCCAGTCCCCGTTCGAATTGTGGAGCGCGACGCTGGATGCCAGTTGGGAGCTAGATCTCTGGGGCCATGTACGGCGCAACGTCGAAGCCGCCGATGCGGAAATCGAACTGACCCAGGCCCAGCGCGACGGCGTGCTGTTGAGCATCGCCGCCGAAACCGCCACCGATTACATCCGCCTGCGCGGCGTGCAGGCCAAACTCGGCGTTGCACGGCAGAACCTGGAGATTGCCAGACAGAGTCGGCAGTTGACTCAGGCCCGTTTCGACAATGGCGTGACCACCAACCTCGACACGTCCAACGCAGCCGCGCAGGTGGCGACCATCGAAGCGGTGATTCCAACTCTGGGTGCCGAACAGGATCGCCTCATCAACGCCCTGAGTTACCTGCTCGCCGAACCGCCTCGCGCATTGAGCGCTGAACTGCTCGAACCGAAAAATATTCCTCATCCTGCACCAGACGTGCCGCTGGGCCTGCCTTCGGAACTGGCCCAAAGACGGCCGGATATCCAGCAAAGCGAAGCGGCCCTGCACCGGGCCACTGCGGCAATTGGCGTGGCACAAGCGGACTTTTATCCACGGGTCAGCCTGGGTGCGAGCTTCGGCACGCAAGCGCTGGACGGCTCGGATGTGGGCGCGTGGAGTTCTCGCCAATGGACCTATGGCCCAAGCCTGTACCTGCCGATCTTTCAGGGCGGCCGCCTGACCGGCACCATGGAACTGCGCAAACGGCAGGAGCAGGAAGCGGCACTCAATTACCAGCGTGTGGTACTGGGGGCCTGGCATGAAGTTGATAACGCCATGACGGACTATGCCGCAGAGAAGCAAAAACACACTGCGTTGCAGGAAGCCGTCAGCCAGAACAATATCGCCCTGAGCACTGCCCGGGATCGCTACGCCCAGGGTGCGGCGGACTTCATCAACGTGCTGAATGTGCAGCGTGCGTTGCTGGATACCCAAAGTGCTCTGGTGGATAGCGCAACGGCGGCGGCGATTGACCGGGTCAGACTTTATCGCGCGCTGGGCGGTGGTTGGCCGAAGGGGTGAAATGCAATGGTGTGGCGTTCACATCCCTGTTGAGCCGGGTTTGGCCTGGGCGGCATTTCGACGATAAACGATAATGCGGTGGGTCTTATAGCTGCGTCTCATGTATCGCGAGCAAGCTCGGCTCCCACAGAATCCATGCAGAGCCGGTCCTGCAGGCGTGCAAGCCCGGCACCCACAGGGATAAGCGCTATCCCGAAAATGCATAAAAAAACAGGCTGCCCTCATGCCAAAGGAACAGCCTGTAAAAACAACGAAGTTTTTAGATAACGCTTCAGCCAGTCACTTGGCCGTAATCACCGACAACTTGGTAATTCCTGCCCGTTCAATGGACGCCATGGCTCGCGCCACTTCCCCATAGTTCACACCGTTATCGGCCTGCAATTGCACCCGTACATCCGGGGCTTTTTCCTTGGCGGCCTTGAGGTTGGTTTCCAACAGGTCAGGCTGGATTTCATCCTTGTTGATGAACAGCTTGCCCTGCCCGTCGATGCTCACCACCAGCGGGTCTTTCTGCTCCACCGGGGCGACCGATTCAGTCTTCGGCAAATTGATCGGAATCGAGTTGGTCAGCAGTGGCGCGGTGACGATAAACACCACCAGCAGCACCAGCATCACATCCACCAGCGGCGTGACGTTGATTTCGCTCAGGACTTCATCGCTGTCTTGTGTGGAGAAAGCCATCTCAGGACGCCTCCTGCACTTTGTGGCCTACAGCGGGTGCGCCGTGCTTGGTCAGCACTGGGTGCAACAGGACGCGGAACGAGTTCTTCTGCGCCAGGCTATAGAAGTCGTGGGCAAAGTCATCCAGGTCAGCGGCAGTCAGTTTCAAACGGCGAAGGAAGTAGTTGTAAACCAGCACCGCTGGTACCGCGACCGCGATACCAACACCCGTGGCGACCAGCGCAGCGCCGATAGGCCCGGCAACGGTTTCAAGGCTCGCTGAACCCGCTGCGCTGATGCCTTTCAAGGCAGACATGATGCCCCAGACCGTACCGAACAGACCGATAAACGGCGAGGTGCTGCCGATACTGGCAACTACCGCCAGACCGGTTTCCAGGGAACGGCGCTCACGTACGATTTGCTGACGCAGGGCACGTTCCAGGCGGTCCTGATGATTGATCGCCTGGCTCAGGTCAGCAGCTTGCGCACCATCCGGCACCTGAATCGCGGCGTAACCGGCCAGCGCTACACGGGCGGCTGCACCCGGTTGTTCCTGAGCCAGTTGCGCGGCGGAATCAAGGCTCGATGCGGCCCAGAATTGCTTGTGGAATTTGCGATCCTGATTCTTCAGGCGGGTGAACTGCACGCCTTTGAGCAGGGCCAGGCCCCAGGTCGCAACGGAAAACAGGACCAGCAGCCAGATGACGGCGTGCTCGACGGATTCGAAAGGGGAAGCAAGTAGGTTCATGGCGCGGCTCTCTCTGAATAAGGCATGTCTCTGAACAAGACAGGTTGTGTAGCGATGCGCCTTTTGTTCAGGTAGCTCGCAGATTCAAACGAATAAGGGTTAACGAATCTTGAAATCGATGGGCACGCTGACCCAGCCGTCCTGGGCGACGTCGCCTTGCTTGGCCGGTACGAAGCTCCAGCGTTTAACCGCTGCCAGGGCCGCGTCGTCGAGCTGATCGCGTCCGCTGCTTTTCTGCAGTTGAATCTCACCCGGCTTGCCGCTGGCCAGTACATGCACTCGCAACAACACCGTACCTTCCCAACCGCGACGCATGGCCAGTGCCGGGTATTCCGGAGCCGGATTTTTCAGGTAACCGGCATTGGCAGAAGCTGGCGTTACTGGTTTTGGTGCAGGTGGCGCGGGCGGCGCAGGTGCTGCAACCGGTTGTGGCGGCGCCGGCGGTGCTGGCGGTTGCTCAACGGGTTTGGCGACCGGCTTGGGCACAGGTTTTACAACCGGCTTGGGCTTTGGAATCGGCTTGGGCGGTGGCGGTTTGACCGCGAGTTCGTCTTCCACAGGCGGTGGTGGTTCCTCGACGACCGGCTGCACGATGGGCTCGGGCGGCGGTGGCGTTTCTAACACTGGCACTGGCGGCGCAGGCTGGGAAAACTCGATCGTCATCGGTGGAACTTCGGGTGGTGCGACCGGCAACGGAGCAGGCGGATTCTGGTTGACCCAGTAAATGACCGCGCCGTGCAACACCAAGGCGAACACGCCCAGCAATACGGCTTCACGACGGCTCAAAATCCGTTTCGGCGTGCTGTGCAGACGCGACAGCGCCAAGGGACCGCGATACACGCGCCCCAGATCGAGCAGCTCGCCGCCCGGTGCCGGACGCCACAGCACATCGAGTGCGCTGGCGCTTTGGACATTGCCCATTGTGTGCTCCTGCAAAACCTTCAAATGAAAAGCCCGAGGCAGAGCGGCTGGCTCTGCGACGACGCCTGGGTTAAATAATCCACGAGACGATATATTTCTTAAAAGAATATTTTCTCAGATGGTTATTCTAAAATTGCATAACACCCGATTTTAATTTGCGAAGGCTGACCTGTGGGAGCTGGGCTTGCCCGCGATAAGTCTGGACGGGATTTAAAGTGAACCGAGTCCAGCCTTATCGCGAGCAAGCTCTGCCCCCACAAGAAAAATCCCCAGCTCGGAATCACGTACTCTCCCGCTCAATCACTTCACACTTGAGCAGGTTCAAGCGCTGCAACTCTCCTTCCAGCTCGACCACTCCCAGGCTTTGCAGCAACCGGGTAGCGGCCAGCACGCCGATCTCCAGCGCGGGCGGTTTGATCGTGCTCAAACTCGGCAACAGCATCTCGGCAAACGCGTAATCACCAAAGCCCAGCACCGCGCAATCCTGCGGAATACGCAGCCCCGCACGCTGTCCTGCCAGCAGTCCGCCCGCCGCCAGGTTGTCGTTGGCAAACACGATCGCATCGGGCTTTTCAGCCGCACTCATCAACGCCTGCATTGCCTGTTTGCCTGCTTCGAACGGCGCTCGATCAGAGTCCGGCGCAAACAGGATCGGCGTCAGTCCCAACTCGACCAACGCTGCCGCGCAGCCGTCACGACGCTCAATGGCACTGAAGTCACCCGGTGCGCTGTTCTGCACGAAAGCGATCCTTCGATAGCCCTTGCCATACAGGTAACGCGCGGCGGTGACACCCACTTCGTAGTGGGAAAAGCCGATCTGGATCGGCGCACGATCCGGCTGGTAATCCCAGGTTTCCACCAGTGGAATATCCGTGTCCGCCAACATCTTCTCGGTGGCCGCGCTGTGAAAATGACTGGTCACTACCAAGGCGGCAGGCGACCAGCCGAGAAAGGCGCGAACGGCGTTTTCCTCCTGCTCGACCGAGAAGTAACTCGACGCCAGCAGCAACTGATAACCGTGCCGCGTCAGGGTGTCACTGAAACCTTGAATCGTGCTGGCAAAGATCGGCCCGGAGATGTTCGGCACCACCATGCCGACAATCCGCCCGCGCGCCGACGCCAGACCGCCCGCCACCAGATTGGGGACATACCCCAGCTCAGCCACCGCAGCCGCGATACGCTCGCGGTGCTCGTCAGACACTTGATCCGGCTGATTGAAGTAACGCGAAACCGTCATTGTCGATACGCCGACATGTCTGGCCACCGCATCCAGCGTAATACGCCCTGCCCCACGACGTTTGCGCGGCGGACTTTTCTGATCGTTCAAGGCTCATGCCCTTCTAACAAAAAAGAATATAAAAGTAATTTTTGAGTATTGGACGATCTATCCCGTCCTTGCTGATACTGGCGATGTTAGCGCTAACGGAATGATCTTGTCAGCTACTCGCTTGAGCGAATGCCGCCGGAACACAGCCAACGCCTACATCAGGAGCAGTGACCGAAGAGTCACGGCAGTCAGGGCATCTTTCAAGCGAGCATCGACATGCAACACACCTCTGGGGACATCATCAAACCGGCGCGTCTGGCGCAAGCCATCGCCGCAGCACTGGCGTTGACTTCACTGCCAGGCATCGCAGCCGACAGCAGCACAACCAATGCCGACGGTCAGACGGCGACCTTGCAGGCAGTGACCGTAACGGCAACCCGTCGCGAAGAGTCGCTGCAAAAGGTACCGGTGGCAGTCTCTGTAGTCGAAGGTGAACAACTGGAGCGTGATAACCGCAACGGCGTATCGAGCATCGTCCAGCAGATCCCCAGCCTGAACTTCCGCACCGGCGCATCGAACAAAGACACCTCGTTGTTCGTCCGTGGCGTGGGCACAATCTCCACCTCGCCGGGTGTCGAGCCGACAGTCGCGACAGTAGTGGACGGCGTGGTTTACGCCCGCCCCGGTCAGGCGACGCTGGACTTGCTCGATCTGGAGCGCATCGAAGTGTTGCGCGGCCCGCAAGGCACGCTGTTCGGCAAGAACGCTTCAGCGGGCGTGCTTAACGTGATCAGCAAGGCGCCCACTGAAGAGCCCCATGGTTACATCGATCAGTCGTACTACAGCGGCAACGAAAGCCGCACTCGTTTCGGCATCGGCGGCAGTCTGATTCCGGACACACTGAAAGGCTCGATCACGACCTTGTTCGGCAGCTATGACGGCAACGTCGACAACAAAGCCAACGGCCATGAAGTCAACGGTTACAACCGCAAGGGCGCGCGCGGCAAACTCGAATTCACGCCCAACGATGACGTCAAACTGACCGTGATCGCCGACTACATGCAGGCCCACGATGACGCACCGAACGGCGTCGTCAGCTCAACGCTGAACCCGGCCTTTGCGGGAGCCCTCGCGCCGGTACGCGCCAGCAACGACAACCGCGATATCGTCAGCGATTACCGCAGCCACGTTGAAGACATCAACAAAGGTTTGTCCGCGCAACTGGACTGGAATCTGGGGGATTACACCCTGACGTCGATCACCGCCTGGCGCGGCTGGAACAACACGCAGTGGCAGGACGGCGATCGTCTGTCGAATATCACGGCGGCATTCCCCGGCACTGAAGACAAGGGCGATCTGGACTTCAATCAATACTCGCAGGAACTGCGTCTGGCCTCGCCAAAAGGCCAGTTTCTGGAATACGTCGGCGGCCTGTATTACATGCATGGCAAGGATGAAGAAACTTATCGCCGCACGCTGGTCACGCCGACCGCCAGCGCCGTGGGTGTGGCTGACTACGGGACGACCAGTGACAGTTATTCGGTATTTGGCGAAAGCACGCTGAACTTCACTCCGGCGTTTCGCGGGATCGCCGGTTTGCGCTGGACTCACGATGAACTGGAATATGACCATCGCCGGGTTTCGACGTCCGCAACCCAGGTTCCGGGAATCAATCCGGGCACCAGCAGTTCCGGCTCAGTGGACGAAGATGGCTGGTCCGGGCGTCTTGGTCTGCAATATGACCTGACCGATAACGTCATGACCTACCTGACCTATTCACGCGGCTACAAAGGACCGGCTTACAACGTGTTCTTCAACATGCAGCCGCGTGATACCGATGCGCTCAAACCAGAGACTTCCAACACCTGGGAACTGGGCGTCAAGGCCACCAGCTGGAACAATCGCCTGATCACCAACCTTGCGGTATTCCACAGCGACTACGACAACTATCAAGCGAACTTCTTCGATACGGTGGCCGGTAGCGTGGTGACGCGGTTGATCAACGCCGGGAGCGTTTCCACCGAAGGTGTCGAGGCGGATTTCGCCTTGCAAGCCACCCAGAATCTGAAGTTTTCCGGCGCAGTGGCCTACACCAAAGCGCGCATCGATACCTTCGCCTGCCCGGCGGGCGCGGCAGCATCGTGCAACGTCGACGGCAAAACCCTGCCCTTCTCGCCTGACTGGAAAAGCTATGTGCGGGCTGACTACAGCATCCCGCTGGACAATGGTCTGGATGTCGAGCTGGGCACTGATTACAGCTGGCAGAGCGAAGTGCAGTACGACATCAGTCAAAACCCGGACACTGTCCAGGGCGCCTACGGCATCTGGAACGCCAGCGTCGCACTGGCCGACTACACCAATGGCTGGCGCGTAGCGCTACTGGCCAAAAACCTGGCGGACAAATCCTACTCACCGGGCCTGGCTACAGGCGGAAACTACATCACCCGCGCGGTACCGCGTGATGACGAGCGGTATTTTGGTGTGCAGTTGCGTAAGGATTTTTGATGCATGTGCTGTGGGACGTACACCGGCGTCCCTGACACCACCCTGTTGCGCAGTAAACGGAAATCTGTAGGAGCGCACGAGCACCGCGAGGCCGCGATAGCGGTGCATCAGACAGACCGCCATCGCTGCCTCGCAATGCTCGTGAGCACCTACAAAAATATCTCCACTAGACACAAACCCTGTGGATCTGCCACTGATTCAACAAGGAACAACACATGAGCAACACTCCACGCCAACTCAAACTCGGCGCCTTTCTCATGGCCACCGGGCACCATGTGGCGGCCTGGCGTCATCCGGATGTACCGGCCAACGCCGGACTGGATTTCAAGCATTACAAACATCTGGCGCAAGTGGCCGAAGCAGCAAAGTTCGATGCCCTGTTCGTCGCAGACAGCGTGGCCGCTGCAACCGGTGAAAGCGCCAGCCACATGGCGCGCTCCGATCATTTTGAACCGCTGACCCTGATGTCAGCGCTCAGCGCAGTCACCGAGCACATCGGTCTGATCTGCACTGCTACCACCAGCTACAACGAGCCGTATCACGTGGCGCGCAAGTTTGCCTCACTGGATCATCTGTCTGGCGGCCGCGCTGGCTGGAATCTGGTGACCTCCGACGCAGCCGCTGAAGCGCAGAATTTCGGCCGCGACGAACACATCGGTCACGCAGAACGCTACAGCCGGGCGCGCGAGTTTCATAAAGTCGTGACCGGCCTGTGGGACAGCTGGGAAGACGATGCCTTCGTTCGCGACAAGGCCAGCGGCGAGTATTACGACCCGGCCAAGCTGCACGTGCTGAATCACCACGGGGAACACTTCCGGGTCAAAGGCCCGCTGAACGTGGCTCGCTCGCCTCAAGGGCAACCGGTGGTCGTGCAGGCAGGCTCTTCGGAAGTCGGCCGTGAAATGGCGGCTGAAACCGCCGAAGTGGTGTTCACCGCGCAAACCTCACTGGCCAATGCCCAGGCGTTCTATGCCGACATCAAGGGTCGTATGGCACGCTTCGACCACGATCCTGACAGCCTGAAAATCATGCCCGGTGTGCTCGTGGTGGTGGGCGACAGCGAAGCCCTGGCCCAGGAGAAATTCGAAGCGTTTCAGGAACTGGTAGAACCCACAGTCGGCGTCGCCTTGTTGGGCCGGATGTTGGGCAATTTCGATCTGTCCGGTTACCCCTTGGACGAACCCTTGCCACCACTGCCGCTGACCGACAGTGGCCAACAAAGTCGCCAGAAGCTGCTGACCCAACTGTCCCGAGATGAAAACCTGACCCTTGCCCAATTGGGCCGTCGAATTGCCGGGGGTCGCGGGCACTACAGCCTGATCGGTACCCCTACGCAAATCGCCGATGAGCTGCAGGCATGGTTCGAGGAGCGTGCCGCCGATGGCTTTAATGTATTGGTGCCGCACCTGCCCGGTGGGCTAGAAGACGTTGCCCATTACGTGGTACCTGAACTACAGCGCCGCGGGCTGTTCCGCACGGAGTACAGCGGCAACACACTGCGGGAAAACCTTGGCCTGCAACGGCCACGCCATCGCTTTGCCGGAGATTCCGAGTGAACAACAATCCCTTGAGAGTCGCCAGCCTGCTACTGGTATGGGGCCTGTCGTGCAGCGCCTTCGCGCTCAATGGCGATCCGCGCCCGGATGCGCCTGAACTGGCCGCACGCGGTGATTATCAGGTGGGCGTAAGGACCGTTGACGTGATTCATCGCGATCAACTCAATATCCTCGCGGCTACCAGCACGGACAGCAATCCGCGCTATGACCGGCCGCTGCGTCTGGAAGTCTGGTATCCGGCTCAGTTGAAAACCGGCCAGGCCGAGCTGAGCACTTACACCGATGTGCTGGGTGCAGGCGCCAACAACCCGGCCCGGCCCAATACCGCGTTCACGTTCGAAGGCCGCGCTGCACGCGATGCGCTGCCACGCACAGACAAGGCATTCCCGCTGGTGATCGTGTCCCACGGTTATCCGGGCTCACGCTTGCAGATGAGTTACCTGACCGAATTTCTCGCCTCCCACGGCTATATCGTCGTCGCCATTGATCACACTGAATCCACCCGCGCCGACCGGGCCGGCTTCGCCAGCACGCTGCTCAACCGCCCTCTGGATATTCTGTTCGTGCTGGACCAGGTCACGGAGTGGGCGAAGTCAGGCAGTGGCAATCCACTCGCCGGCAAAATAGACGTCAACCACACCGCGCTGCTCGGCTATTCCATGGGCGGCTATGGCGTGCTTAATGCGGCAGGCGTCGGCACTGGAGCGGCAGCACTACGCTTTGTACCCGGCACGGCCTTGCAGGCCAGACAGGCGGGCAACCCGGACTTCGAAGCCGCTCGAGACCCGCGCATCAAAGCGCTGATCGCCTTCGCGCCATGGGGCGGACAGCAAAGCCTGTTCGAGGAAAAAGGGCTGGCGGGACTGCGCGTTCCGAGCCTGTTCATTGCTGGCGATCAGGATGATGTCGCAGGTTACGCTGACGGCGTCAGACGCCTGGCTGAAGGCGCAAAGAATGCTAACCGCTACCTGCTGGTTTACGAAAATGCCCGACACAACATCGCGCCCAATCCGCCCCCTGCGGCCGCAAGCAGTCACCCCGATGATTTTTCCGCCTATGCTGAGCCGGTCTGGGACATAAGCCGCATCAACAACATCAATCAGCACTTTGTGCTGGCCTTTCTCGACCAGCAACTCAAAAGCGTCGATCGCCAGCCCTGGTTGTCTCTGGTGCCAAGGGCCGCCGACGGCAAATGGTCGAAAGACGAAACCGGACGCGAAAAACCTGATCACACCTACTGGAACGGCTTCAAAAATCGCAGCGCTCTGGGCCTGGAGTTTTATCACTGGCCAGCGCAAACGACCCCGTCTTCGACTACCCCACGAGACCCACAATGACCTATACCGCTGCCGAAAACCGCTACGAAAAAATCCCCTATCGCCGCACCGGCCGCAGTGGGCTGGTACTGCCCGCGCTATCGCTGGGACTGTGGCACAACTTTGGCGACAGCACGCCGCTCGACACTCAACG
The DNA here is from genome assembly GCF_040224095.2 of Pseudomonas caspiana. Lineage (NCBI taxonomy): Bacteria > Pseudomonadati > Pseudomonadota > Gammaproteobacteria > Pseudomonadales > Pseudomonadaceae > Pseudomonas > Pseudomonas caspiana. Next base: position 3,858,510 of record NZ_CP167995.1, read on the forward strand.
TGCGATGCTGCGCACGGCGTTCGACCTGGGCATCAATCACTTCGATCTGGCCAACAACTATGGCCCACCTTACGGCAGCGCCGAGACTAATTTCGGCAAGCTGTTCCAGGAGGACTTCAAGCAGTATCGCGATGAGCTGATCATCTCCACCAAAGCCGGTTGGGACATGTGGCCCGGCCCTTACGGCCAGGGTGGAGGCTCGCGCAAATACGTGCTGGCCAGCCTCGATCAGAGTCTGCAGCGTCTGGGCCTGGATTACGTCGACATCTTCTACTCGCACCGTTTCGACCCGGACACGCCACTGGAAGAAACCGCGAGCGCTCTGGCCACTGCCGTGCAGCAGGGCAAGGCGCTGTACATCGGTATCTCTTCTTACTCCGGCAACAAAACCCGTGAAATCGCCGCGCTGCTGAAAGAGTGGAAAGTGCCGTTATTGATTCACCAACCCGCCTACAACCTGCTCAATCGCTGGGTCGAAAAAGACCTGCTGGACACCACCGATGAGCTGGGCGCCGGAGTGATAGTGTTCACTGCGTTAGCGCAGGGTTTGTTGACCGACAAATACCTCAACGGTGTACCGCAGGATGCCCGGGTCAATCGTCCGGGTGGCGGTTCGTTGCAGGCTTCTCACCTGTCCGAAGCCAACATTGCTCACGTTCGCGCATTGAACGAGATCGCCAAACGTCGCGGCCAGAGCCTGGCGCAAATGGCGTTGGCCTGGACCCTGCGTGATCCGCGCGTGACCTCAGCCTTGATTGGCGCGAGCCGTCCGGAGCAGATCATTGAAAACGTCGAAGCACTGAAAAACCTCGAATTCAGTCAGGAAGAACTGACCGAAATCGACCGCTTCGCTCAGGAAGGCGGCATCAACCTGTGGGAGAAGCCGTCGTTGGCGGAGTAACCGACCTCAATAAATACACCTCCCTGTGGAATGCAATCTCCCTTGTGGAACGCACTCCCTGTGGGAGCTGGGCTTGCCCGCGATATATGAGACGTGGATTGAAGACATACCGCGTTATCGTTTATCGCGGGCAAGCCCGGCTCCCACAAGGGATCTTCATTAGCCTGACGATTTATTTGCAGTCAGAGATAAGTGAGCAAAAATGAAAACCATAGCACTCCTCTTCGCAAGCCTCCTTGGCCTTGCATCGGCCCACTCTGCCTTGGCGGCCGACCCGCAAAACCTGCGCGTCGGCTATCAGAAAGGCTCCATCGCCCTGGTGATCGCCAAGGAAAAAGGCCTGCTGGAAAAACGCTTTGCCGACACCAAAATCCAGTGGATCGAATTTCCCGCCGGTCCGCAGATGCTTGAGGCGTTGAACATCGGCGCGCTGGACCTGGGTTCCACCGGCGATATCCCGCCGCTGTTCGCTCAGGCAGCCGGTGCTGACCTCGTCTACGTCGGTGCCGAACCCGCCAAGCCCGCCGCAGAAACCATCCTGGTGCGCAAGGACAGTCCGCTGCAAAGCGTGGCCGACCTGAAGGGCAAGAAAGTTGCCTTCCAGAAAGGCTCCAGTTCCAACAACGTCTTGTTGCGAGCACTGAACAAAGCCGGGTTGAGCTTCAAGGATATCCAGCCGATCTACCTCACCCCCGCCGATGCTCGCGCCGCCTTTGAGCAAGGCAGTGTCGATGCCTGGGCAATCTGGGACCCTTACGCCTCGCTGGCCCTGATCGAAGGCCACAGCCGTCTGCTGGCCGACGGCACAGGATTGGGTTTGTCCGGCCCGATCTACAGCGCGCGTCGCGACTACGCCAATCAGTACGCAGACTTTATTCACGCCGTGCTGGAAGAACTCACCGCCGCCGAAGCCCTGACCCGCAGCGAGCGTCAACAGAGTATCGACATTCTGACCGGCTCCATGGGTCTGCCGGAACCGGTGATTACCCGCTACCTGGACAACCGGCCACCGTCGCCGATCCTGCCGGTGGACGCCAACATCATCGCCGCGCAACAGGCGACGGCGGATCTGTTCTTCCAGAACAAACTGCTGCCGAAAAAGATCAATGTCCAGGAAGCTGTCTGGAAATAACGCCCTGATTCAAGGGAAGAACCATGAGCGATCCCTCAGCGAAATCGCTCATAAGCTAATGAAAAAAGGTTATTTATTTAGAGTTTCTTAGATCATTTAGTCTCCAATCTCAGCCAGTCCCCGGCCAGCCTGATTCGGAGCTTCATGATGAAACTGCACTTCCCTCTTCGCCTTCTGGTGGCGCTGTCGCTGACTGGCGCTTCATATCTGGCTCAAGCTGCGGACTTCACCGTCGCCTATCAGACCACCGTTGATCCGGCCAAAGTCGCCCAGGCTGATAGCGTGTATGAAAAAGCCACCGACTCGAAAATCTCTTGGCGCAAGTTCGAAAACGGCGCCGACGTCATCACGGCCATTGCGTCCGGCGATGTGCAGATTGGCTACCTCGGATCCAGTCCTTTCACCGCTGCTGCGACCCGCAAGCTGCCGGTTGAGACTTTTCTGATCGCTACGCAAATTGGCGCCGCCGAGGCGCTGGTTGCGCGCAATGGTTCGGGGATCAACTCACCTCAGGATCTGATCGGCAAAAAAATCGCCGTACCGTTCGTTTCAACAGGTCACTACAGCCTGCTGGCCGCGCTGAAACACTGGAATATCGACCCGTCGAAAGTCACCATTCTCAACCTCGCACCACCGGCCATCGCCGCCGCCTGGAAACGCGGTGACATCGACGCCACCTACGTTTGGGACCCGGCGCTGGGTGTTGCCAAGGAAAACGGCAAAGTGCTGATCACTTCCGGAGAACTGGCCAAGGTTGGCGCACCGACGTTCGACGCCTGGATCGTGCGCAAGGACTTCGCCGACAAGCACCCTGAAATCGTCAAATCCTTTGCCAAAGTCACCCTCGACGCCTACGCCGACTATCGCAAGGACCCGGCCGCCTGGCTGGCCAAGTCCAGCAACGTCGACAAGCTGGTGAAGCTCTCCGGCGCGAAAACCTCGGACATCCCCGGTCTGCTGCAAGGCAACGTCTACCCGCTGGCCGCAGACCAAAGCGCCCTGCTCGGCGCACCGACCATCGACGCTGTGACCAAGACCGCAGCGTTCCTCAAGGAGCAAGGCAAGGTCGATGCAGTACTGGCTGATTACGCGCCCTACGTCAGCGACAAATTCATTACTCAATAAGCGGAGTTCAGACAATGGCTTTGCTCAAACTGGAGCGCATCAGCGCACAGTATCCCGGCGCGATCGAACCGGTGCTGGCGGATATTTCCCTCAGCCTCGGCCCCCGGCAATTGCTGGTGGCACTGGGTCCGTCGGGAAGCGGCAAAACCTCGCTGCTGAATCTGATTGCCGGTTTCGTGCCGCCCAGTGCCGGCAGCATCAGCCTCGACGGCACGCCGGTAAACGGGCCGAGTGCCGAGCGCGGCGTGGTGTTTCAGGACGATGCATTGCTGCCCTGGCAGGACGTATTAACCAACGTCGCGTTCGGCCTGCAACTGGCCGGTGTGCCGCGTGATCAGCGCGAAGCCAAGGCCAGAGAAATGCTCGCACTGGTGGACCTCGCCGGTTTCGACCAGCGCCAGATCTGGCAGCTCTCTGGCGGCCAGAAGCAGCGGGTTGGCCTGGCGCGTGCGCTGGCGGCTGATCCCCGTGTGCTGCTGATGGATGAGCCGTTTGGCGCACTGGATGCGTTCACTCGCGAACAGATGCAGGAACTGCTGCTGCAAGTCTGGCAGCGCACGGCCAAGCCGGTGTTCCTGATCACCCACGACATCGAAGAAGCCGTGTTCCTCGCCACCGACCTGATTCTGCTGGCACCGAATCCGGGGCATATAGCCGAACGTCTGCAGCTGGACTTCGGGCAACGTTATGCCGCTGGAGAGTCGGCCCGCGCGATCAAGTCTGACCCAAGGTTCATCGACACCCGGGAACAGGTACTGGCCAGCGTGTTTTCCCAACGCGGCGTTTCCCGGGAGCAACACGCATGAGCAGTTACGAATTACAGAACACCACGACCGACGCCGTTAAAGCTGTCGCCGCGCCTGTGCGCTGGAGCCTCAGCACCCGCGCAATCAGCGTGCTGACGCTGGTGGTGCTGTTGGTCGCGTGGTGGGCAGCGACGGCTGCGGCGTTTATCGAACCATTGTTTCTTCCGCCGCCCTCGGCTGTGCTGGAAAAAGCCTGGCTATTGATGACCACCGGCTACATGGATTCCACGCTCTGGCAGCACTTGGGGGCGAGTTTGCAACGCATCGGCCTGGCGCTGTTGGTCGCCGTACTCACGGCTATTCCGGTGGGTATCGCCATTGGCCGCAACCGCATCGCCCGAGGCATCTTCGATCCGCTGATCGAGTTCTACCGCCCTATCCCGCCGCTGGCTTATTTGCCGCTGATCGTGATCTGGTGCGGCATCGGCGAGTTCTCCAAGGTGCTGCTGATCTACCTGGCGATCTTCGCCCCCATCGCGATTGCTACCGCGACGGGCGTGCGCACCGTTGACCCGACCAGACTGCGCGCCGCGCAATCTTTGGGCGCTACTCGCTGGCAGTTGATTCGCCACGTGATTCTGCCCAGCGCCCTGCCGGAAATCCTCACCGGGGTACGTATCGGGCTGGGTGTCGGCTGGTCTACCTTGGTGGCCGCCGAACTGATCGCGGCGACCAGCGGCTTGGGGTTCATGGTTCAGTCCGCAGCACAGTTTCTAGTGACCGATGTCGTGGTGTTGGGAATCCTCGTCATCGCTCTGATCGCCTTTGCCATGGAAATGGGCTTGCGCGCGCTGCAACGCAAGCTGGTGCCGTGGCATGGGCAGAGTCATTGAGACCCATAGCGACAATGATGCTTTGTGCGGTGCTTGCCAGCGATAAACGATAACGCGGTGTGCCTTCAATCCGCATCTCATGCATCGTCGGAATGCCGCCGAGACCAAGCACCGCTCCCACAGGGTTTGTGCACCAGCAAAAACTTGGAAATACCAACATGCCTATCCAGATCTCCCCCCTAAGCCCTGCCCTCGGCGCTCAGATAAGCGGCGTTGATTTAAGCCAGGAATTGACTCACGAACAACGCGATGCCATCGAGCAGGCGTTGCTCAAGCATCAGGTGCTGTTCTTTCGCAATCAGCCACTGACACCCCGACAACAAGCGCGGTTTGCCGCCAGTTTTGGGGATCTGCACATTCACCCGATCTACCCGAATGTGCCAGAACAACCCGAGGTACTGATCCTCGATACGGCCGTTACCGACGTACGCGATAACGCCATCTGGCACACCGACGTGACGTTCCTGCCAACCCCCGCGCTGGGCGCGGTGCTCAGTGCGAAACATTTGCCCGAATACGGTGGCGACACGTTGTGGGCCAGCGGCATCGCCGCTTATGAAGCGCTCTCATTACCGCTGCAAACGCTCCTCGAAGGGCTGACCGCGACGCACGATTTCACCCGCTCGTTTCCCTTGGCGCGCTTCGGCACTACACCTGAAGACATCGCCCGCTGGGAACAGACCCGCCGCAAATATCCGCCGATCTCGCACCCGGTGATTCGCACGCATCAGGTCAGTGGCCGCAAATCGCTGTTCGTCAACGACGGCTTCACATCCCGTATCAACGAGCTGAGCGAGACAGAAAGTGCGGCGCTTCTGGCCTTCCTGTTCAGCCACGCGACCCGGCCGGAGTTCACCATTCGTTGGCGCTGGCAGGCCGATGACGTGGCCTTCTGGGACAACCGCGTCACCCAGCATTACGCCGTGGACGACTACCGGCCGCAGCGCAGAGTCATGCACCGGGCGACGATTCTGGGCGACGTGCCGGTTTGAATCAGAGGTCGCAACCGGCGGCCAATAAAGCATTCAGCACCCAGCTGCGGTCGTTACGCTCTTCGGCGATGGCTTGCAGTTTTGACTGCTCAGCCAAGTGTCTGGCACTGGCCAGTTCATACACGGCATCGACCTGATCGAACGGCACGCACAGCACACCGTCCGGGTCGCCAACGATCAGGTCTCCGGGCTCGATCACCATGCCGTCGATGGCAATCGGCACGTTGATTTCGCCCGGACCATTTTTGTACGGCCCTCGATGAGTCACACCACGGGCATACACCGGAAAGTCGCTGGCGGCGATGCTCGCCGTATCACGCACAGCACCGTTGATGACGACTCCGGCCAATTGCTTTTTCTGAGCGAAGGCGAGCATCAACTCGCCGATCAATGCGTTGGTCAGATCCCCACCGCCATCGACCACGATGACATCGCCGGGCTCGGCGATGTTCAGCGCGTGATGCAGCATCAGGTTGTCGCCAGGCCGACACTTGACCGTCAGTGCAACCCCGAGCAGCGCCCCGCCGCGATGATAAGGTTTTAACCCTGCACCACCCGCCGTCATGCGCTGCATGGAATCACTGATGTTGGCCACCGGCAGATTCCGGTAACGCTCGACCTGCTCCGCCGTCACCGCACGCTGGCGGGTGAGGACTCTGAAGCCTATGGGCATGCTGGGTTTCCTTTTTGACTGACAACGTTGGCGCAGCGGCATAAACATCGTAGGACCGGCTTTAGCCGGGAGAGGGCCGGGAGATTCGCTGCATATCTTGTGTCAAGAACAATGCCCTCCCGGCTAAAGCCGGTCCTACGGGTGCTCATTTGCCCAACGGCACCGCATCCCGATACTTCTCATGCAACGCCAGCAGCCCTTGTGAGGGGATCATGCCGTTGCGTTTGCCGGTTTCGATCAGCCAGCCGCTGCGGTGCCATTCACGAACGATGGCGTCGATCTTGCCCTGAACATCGTGTTCACCCTTGCGCACCCAAATAACCGATTGCAGTGGATCACGGTCTGCCGGCAGCGGGATTTCGTAGTCGGCCCACTCCGGGTTGGCCAACAACGCCTGCAAGGTCGGGCTGACATGCACCGCCGCCACGCAGCCATTGCCACGCAAGGACAGCAGCGATTCGGACTGACTGCGGAACGCCTTGATTTCAGCGCCATAGGTGCCGCGCAGCCAGTTGATGAAATTGCTCCCCTGAGACACGCACACCGGCTTGCCGCGCAAGTCTTCCCATCGCTTGATGCCCGCGTCCTTGCGCATCAAGGCAGCGGCGGCGATTTCCTCATAAGGAGTCGGCACGTAATCAAGCATTTTGGCCCGATCCGGGGTGAGGTTCATGTTGGCGATCAGGATGTCGACCTTGCCCTGCTGCAGGAACTGCACACGGCTGGGCGCCAACACCGGGACCATGTCCACTTTCACACCCAGGCCGTCGGCGACGCCTTGGGCCAGTTCGACGTTGTAGCCCTTCGGTTCGCCGGTGGCAGGGTCCAGAGTGCCGAAGGGCAAACCGCTGACCATGATCCCGACGCTGATGACATGGCGCTGCTGAATCTTGTCCAGCGTCGCATCGGCGTGAGCGACACTGACGCCCGCCAGGAACGCGGCACCGATCAACAATGAACTAACGGTTTTTTTGTACATGACAGGTCACCTCAAGGAATTAAAACAACGCCAGGGAATAGCTGACGATGACGCGGTTCTGGTCCTGATCGCGCTGAGCGTCGACGCCCGAGCGCAAGGCTGCGTTGCGCCAGGTAAGGCCCAGACCTTTGAACGCACCGGTCGGCACCACATAGCTGACGCTCAGGTCACGTTCCCACTCGTGCCCCGCGCCTGCCGCTTTGATGTTGCTGCCACGCAGATATGAAATAGAACTCTTCAGGCCCGGCACACCAATTTCAGCAAAGTCGTAGCCGTATTGACTGACCCAGGTTTGTTCACCGGCGCGCTGGAATTTGCCGATCTGCTTGTTGGTAATCAGATACGCCGTCGCGCCGTCGCCCTGATTGAGGAAAGGGAAATCACTGTTGCCGTTGACCTGCTGATAACCCGCACTGAGTGCATGCCCTCCCAGGCTATAAGTAAACAACGCGCTCCAGGTGCGGTTATCAACTTCGCCCGAGGTGCCGGGCCGCCCGGAAGCGCGATAACCCGCCAGTCGCCCTTCCTGACTGGCGTTCTTGCCGTCCGAATCACTGAGGAAGTAACGCAGATCGGTTTTCAATTTGCCCGCTGGCAACTCTAAATTGTGGGTCAGGCCGAAGAAGTGCTGGGTATAGAAGTCTTGCAGATTGCCGTAGTAATACTGCGCCAGCAGGTCCTTGCTGATCCGGTAATCCGCGCCACCGTAATAGAACGCATTGCTGCGCTGACCGGTGCGGCTATTGGCGCCGGAAATGGACAGCGAATCTGCACTGGTGGAATTCCGACCTTTGGCGTGTTCAAGCTTGCCGCCGATCAACGTCAGATTGGTGAATTCCTTGCTGGTGATCTGCCCGCCTTCGAAAGTCTGTGGTAGCAGGCGACCGTCGTTGTAGGTCACGACTGGCAACTTGGGTTGCAAAGTACCCAGGCGCAATTCGGTTTTCGACACACGAACCTTGCCCGTCAACCCCAGACTGCCAAACTGATCGACCGCACGATTATCGCTGTCACTCGGGAACACTGCGCCACCTGAAGCACTGCCAGAGTTGTAAGCGGTGCCTTTACCCGAATCCAGTTTTATGCCGACCAGCCCCAACGCATCGACACCCACGCCGACAACACCCTGAGTAAAGCCTGAGGTGTAATCAATAATAAAGCCCTGTCCCCACTCCTCCTGTTTTGAAGGTTCGGCCGTCCCGTCCCGATTATCACCATTGAAATAATAGTTGCGGGCTGTCACCGTCGCTTTACTGTCTTCAATAAAACCTGCCGCGGCTGCCTGTTGTGCGAACAGGCCCGCCGCCACAGCGGCCGTCAGTGTTGACTTGAACATTTAACAATCCTTGATTAACCAGAAACTTCAGGATCGGCCTCAGACAAACAGCCTGTACACCCCGACCTAGAGGCCCCGCACGCTAATCATCCAACCTTGTAAAACGAAATACTCAGATCACATAAGCCTATAACTCAACCCGTTATAAGCTTCTGCCAAACGCCTATAAGTAGTAAAACCGTGGACTGCGCAATACACGCCAAAACTTAAATCATTTAATTGATTAACAAGCGTGATATATCCCTGCAGATCGGTAATATAAGTTCACCTGCGGATAACCGTATGATGTTTGCAAAGATGAGTGAGTTGCCTCTTTCAAGTAATCTGGACAATAAGCACCATGTCGACCCTGCCAAACTCCACAGCCCCCTCACGCTCCGCGCCAGCCCACCCAGGCAATGCAATGAAGAAGCTGCTGCGTCTGGATGACTTCGAAGCGGCAGCACAGAAACACCTGCCCCGACCGATCTTCGGCTATGTAGCAGGTGCCGTTGAAGACAACGTTTCGCTGAAGTGGAACCGGGCGGCGTTTCAAGACTATGGCTTCGTACCCCGTGCGCTGGTGGACATTTCACGACGCACGTTGACGACAGAACTGTTCGGCCACCGCTATGCCGCGCCGTTCGGCATCGCACCCATGGGCATCAGCGCGCTATACGCCTATCGTGGCGATCTGATCCTGACTCAGGCAGCTGCCGCCACGAATGTGCCAATGATCATGAGCGGCTCGTCATTGATACCGCTGGAAGATGTGGCCAAAGCCAATCCGCATGCCTGGTTTCAAGCCTATCTGCCGGGAGACGAAGCCAACATCATCGCCCTGGTGCAGCGAGTCGAAAAAGCTGGTTTCAAAACCCTGGTAATCACGGTTGATGTGCCGGCGCCGGCCAATCGCGAAAACAATCTGCGTGCGGGTTTTTCCACTCCATTGCGACCAGGCTTACGTTTGGCCTGGGACGGAATCAGTCACCCAAAATGGCTGTTCGGCACATTCTTCAAGACACTGCTCAAACACGGCATGCCGCACTTTGAAAACAACTACGCCCATCGCGGCGTGCCGATTGTTTCGTCAAATGTGGCTCGGGATTTCGCACCGCGCGGTCATTTGAACTGGGAACATTTCAAACTGATCCGTAAGCAGTGGCCCGGCACGCTGATCATCAAGGGCATTTTGCACAAAGGGGATGCGATCAAGGCCCTTGAGTACGGTGCAGACGGCATCATTGTCTCCAACCACGGCGGTCGTCAGCTGGACGGTGCCATCTCGCCTTTGCACGTTTTGCCGGACATCGTAGAAGCCTGCCCGGGCATTCCGGTGATGCTCGACAGTGGCGTGAGACGCGGTACCGATGTAATCAAGGCGCTGGGGCTGGGTGCGCGTTTCGTCTTTGTCGGTCGGCCGTTTGCCTTCGCCGGATCGGTGGCCGGGCAATCCGGTGTCGAGCATGCGATCAAGCTGCTCCATGATGAGGTATCACGAGACATGGCCATGCTCGGGGTCTGCTCGATTCCGGAAATCGGACCACACCTGTTGCTTCGCAGACAGGCGTCAGGTTTCACGGCGATTTGATCCCCCTCATAAAAAATTCTGAACACTGATCATGAAGCGGTGTATACATGCAATATTTTTATAATAACCTTAGGTCAAAATAGAATTTCACAGCTCGCTTCTATAGCCATATGTTGCAGGTACGGATTCAGGTTTCGGAATGATCCATCCCCGACACCTCCCCCCTTATACGGTATGACTACAAGAAGGAGCTGTTCATGAGCATCGAATTCATCGGCTACATCGCCACTCAGCCTGGCTCGGAAATCCACCCGCGCAGCGGCCCGACCATACAGCCCGAGTACGTGGCGAAAGTCGCCAAAGCCCATGAAGACGCTGGTTTTGATCGTGCGCTGGTGGCTTACCATTCCAACAGCCCGGACAGTGCCTTCGTTGCAGCTCACGCATCGAGCGTCACGACAAAACTCAAATTCCTCATCGCTCACCGCCCTGGCTTTATCTCGCCCACGGTGGCGGCGCGTCAGTTTGCGACCCTTGACGTGTTCAACGGCGGGCGCACGGCGATTCACATCATCACCGGTGGCGACGACAAGGAGCTGCGTGCCGACGGCAGTCACATCGGTAAAGACGAGCGCTATGCCCGCACCGACGAATACCTGGGCATCGTGCGTCAGGAATGGACCAGCGAAAAACCGTTCGACCATAAGGGCGAGTATTACCAGTTCGAAGGCGCGCACTCGCTGGTGAAGTCTCCGCAACAGCCACATATCCCGGTGTATTTCGGCGGCTCCTCGCCTGCCGCCATCGCTGTAGCGGGCAAGCACGCGGATGTGTACGCGTTGTGGGGCGAGACTTACGAGCAGGTCCGGGCGGTCGTCAAAGAAGTTCGCGCTGAAGCGGCCAAGCATGGCCGGACAGTGCGTTTCAGTCTGTCGTTGCGACCAATCCTGGCGGAAACCGAAGAGAAAGCCTGGGCCCGTGCCGACAGCATTCTCGAACGTGCCAAAGCCATCGCCGAAAGCAATGGTTTCGTTCGTCGCGAGCCACCGAACGAAGGCTCACGTCGCTTGCTGGCTGCCGCTGCACAGGGGTCGCGTCTGGACAAACGCCTGTGGACAGGCATCGCCGGGCTGCTGGGAGCGCAAGGCAATTCGACGTCGCTGGTCGGCACGCCCGAACAAGTGGCCGAAGCCCTGCTGGACTACTACGACCTTGGCATCACCACCTTCCTGATTCGCGGCTTCGACCCGCTGGACGACGCCATCGACTACGGCAAAAAACTCATCCCGCTGACCCGCGAACTGGTGGCCAAGCGCGAGCGGGAAGCTCAGGAAAAAGTCGCCTGACCAAACTGACCCAGCTTTCCGGGGGCGCTTTTGCGCCCTCTTCTTCGTTTGCAAACACCCATCTGTTTTCGAGAATGCCATGTCAAAAACGTTACTGAGTTTTCGCCTGCGTCGCCCGCTACTTGCCGGTCTGGCCATTGCTGCCGCATGGACGCTGATGCTGCCAGCTCAGGCCAGAGAAACTGTACGCATCGGCTATCAGAAGTCCTCGACCCTGATCACCGTGCTGAAAACCCAGGGCACCCTGGAAAAGGCCCTGAACGACGCGAACATTGACGTCAGTTGGCATGAATTTCCCAGCGGCCTGCCGTTGCTGGAATCGCTGAACATCGGCAACGTCGACATCAGCGCGGATGTTGCCGATACCGTGCCGATCTTTGCCCAGGCTGCACAGGCCCGACTCACCTACTTCGCCGAAGAAACGCCGTCGCCCTCTGCTCAGGCCATCGTGGTGCCCAAGGATTCGCCCATCAAAGAGCTGTCGGATCTCAAGGGCAAGAAAGTCGCCGTGACCAAAGCTGCCGGTACTCACTATTTGTTGATCGCGGCTCTGGCCAAAGGAGGTCTGAAGTTCTCGGACATCCAGCCGGCCTACCTGACGCCTGCCGATGGCCGAGCCGCGTTCGAAAACAACAAGGTTGATGCCTGGGTGACCTGGGAACCCTTCCTGACCAGCGTGCAGCGCCAGTTGCCCACCCGCACCCTGGCGGACGGCGCCGGCCTGGCCAGCTACAAGCGTTATTACCTGACCAGCACGCCGTACGCCAAAGCGCATCCAGAAGTGCTCAAACTGGTGTTCGAGCAATTGCAAAAAGCCGGTCACTGGGTCAAAGGCAACCCGAAAGAAGCCGCTGCGCTGCTCGGCCCGCTGTGGGGCAACCTTGATCCGGCCACGGTAGAAATCGCCAACAGCCATCGCACGTATGAAGTACGCCCGGTGAAAGCTGATCAACTGGGCGAACAACAGAAAATCGCCGACGCGTTCTTTGCTGCGGGCTTGCTGCCCAAGGCTGTGGATGCCAAGGATGTGGAAATCTGGAAGCCGTAACACCACCAGACCTGTAGGAGCTGCCGAAGGCTGCGATGGCGGTGGGGTCAGGACGGACGCTATCGCGGCCTCGCGGTGCTCGTGCGCTCCTACAGATTCTGTGGTTACTGCGGGACAGCGCGGTGCCATGGACACCGGGGCGCTCCTACATAAAATGTATGACAGACAAATGACCATTGTCCGTCATCACCGCGAACTGTTGCCCCAGCAACAGTCGCTCAACAGACTGTTCGCCTGTCGACAGTAAACCTCTTCCCCATCCCTTCCCGGCCCCTGTATTTCCACTCCCGGATATCTGGCACAGAGCCTGCAATATTCCTTTTAAGCAGGTAGGCAACCAGCCGACTGCCATTTTTGCGAATAAGAAAAACTTCTGATATCGCCTTGCCTGGAGCTGTTCCAAATGAACGCTAAAACCCTGTTTTCTTTTACCCGTGTGAAGTTGTTGATCGGCGCCAGTGTGCTTGCTCTGGGCATGAACCCGCTGGCCTTTGCGGCAGAAACAGCACCAGCGGAAGTGAAGCTGGATTACGCCTACTACTCGCCGGTGAGCCTGGTGCTCAAACATTTCGGCTGGCTGGAAAAAGCCCTGCCCGACAGCAAAGTGGGCTGGGTGTTAAGCCAGGGCAGCAACCGCTCGCTGGAGTACCTGAACAGCGGCGGCGTCGACTTCGCGTCCTCGGCCAGCCTGGCAGCCGTGCTCAGTCGCGCCAACGGCAGCCCGATTAAGTCGGTGTATGTCTACAGCCGCGCCGAATGGACTGCGTTGCTGGTGCGCAAGGATTCACCGTACAAAACCATCGCTGACCTTAAAGGCAAGAAAATCGCCGCCACCAAAGGTACTGACCCGTACCTGTTCACCTTGCGCGCCCTGCAACAGGCGGGTCTGAAAAAGGACGATGTGGAGCTGGTGCACTTGCAGCATCCGGATGGCCGCACCGCGCTGGAGAAAGGTGATGTCGACGCGTGGGCCGGTCTTGACCCACATATGGCCGCCAGCGAAGTTCAGGCCGGTTCGCGCCTGCTGTACCGCAACAAGGATTTCAACAGCTATGGCGTGCTGAGCGTTACCGAGAAGTTCGCCAAGGAACACCCACAGACCATCGAAACCGTGCTGAGCGCTTACGAAAAAGCCCGCGAATGGTCGGTCAAGCACCCTGATGAACTGGCTGAACTGCTGGCCAAGGAATCCGGTTTGCCGCTGGACGTTGCCAAGCTGCAACTGACCCGCACCGACCTGAGCACCCCGCAGTTGAGCGCTAAAGATGTCGCGTCCTCCAAGGGCGCAGCGCCGATTCTGGTCTCTGAAGAACTGGTGCGTCGTGGCGTCAATGTTGACCAGGTTATTGATCAACTGATCGATCCTGCCTTCAGCAAGACCTTGACGGCGAGTAAGTAAACCCAGAGCTGCTTCATTCCCCTTGTGGGAGCCGGGCTTGCCCGCGATAAGGCTGGACACGATCTAAAGTGAATCGCGTCCAGCCTTATCGAAGGCAAGCCCAACTCCTACAACGATCTCCATGATTCAAATAGCTATGCGCTGCCTGATGAGATAACCCATGAACAGCAAAAGCAAAGACCTGACAGCGCCTCTCGCGCTGCCCATTCCGTCATCCGGCGCTGCATGGAAGCGACGCGGCAAGGGCCTGGTGCTGCCGCTACTGATCATCGTTTTTCTGGAGATCATCGTGCGCATCGGCTGGCTGCCGTCGTATCAGATGCCCGCGCCCAGCGAGATCGCCCTGACCCTTGGCGATCTCGCTGACGGGCCGTTGTGGAAACACATCAGCGCCAGCCTGTTGCGGGTGTTGATCGGGTTCGCCATCGGCACCAGCCTCGCATTGATTTTCGCTGCCTGGGTCGGCCTGAGCCGTGAGGCCGAAGCCTATCTGGAACCGACGTTCGCGGGCCTGCGTTCGATCCCGAGTCTGGCCTGGGTGCCACTGCTGCTGTTATGGCTGGGCATCGACGAGACCTCGAAAATTGTCCTGATCGCGATCGGCGCGTTCTTTCCGGTGTACCTCAACGGCGTGGCAGCGATTCGTAATATCGACCGCAAACTGGTGGAAGCCGGCCAGATGTATGGCTTCAGCCGGGGTCGGCTGACGCGCCGCATTCTTTTACCTGCCGCCCTGCCCGGACTCTTCACGGGCCTGCGCAGCGGCATGAGCCTGGCGTGGATGTTTCTCGTGGCAGCTGAATTGATCGCCGCCACTAAAGGGCTGGGCTATCTGCTCAGTGACGGCCGGGAAACCTCGCGGCCAGACATCGTGCTGGCAGCCATCATCGTCTTGGCTGTGCTCGGCAAAATCAGTGACGGTATTTTGGCCGGTCTGGAAAAACGCTTTCTGGCCTGGCGCGACACGTTCAGTGGCCAGGGCACAGGAGAGTAGAGATGAGCGAAGTCCTTTTGGATATCAACGTCCAGCGCAAGTCGTTCGGCAGCACCACCGTGCTGCACAATGTGCATGTGCGACTGCACGATCGGGAAGTCATCAGCCTGCTGGGGCCAAGCGGTTGCGGCAAAAGCACGTTGCTACGGATCGTCGCCGGACTGGAAAAAGACTATCAAGGTGAGTTGAACCGAACCGCTGATGAAATAGCTTTCGTGTTTCAGGAGCCGCGCCTGATGCCTTGGCTGACGGTGGAACAGAACATCGGTTTCAGCGATGACAAACATTACGACAAGGCCTGGGTCACCCAGTTGATCGAAGAAGTCGGTTTGACGGGATTTGCCGACGCGCTGCCCAAATCGCTGTCGGGCGGCATGGCGCAACGCGTGGCTATTGCTCGCGGACTGTACTCGCACCCCAAAGTCCTGCTGCTGGACGAGCCATTCAGCGCGGTGGACGCCTTTACCCGCATGAAGCTGCAGGACTTGCTGCTGCAACTCGCCCAGCGGCATGCCATCGCCTTGTTGCTGGTAACCCATGACGTGGATGAGGCGCTGTATCTGAGTGATCGGGTGCTGGTGATGGGTAACCGGCCGAGCAATATTCGTCAGGAGCTGGCCGTGGAGCTGACTCATCCGAGGGATCGGCGGGATGCCGTATTGGCGAGCCTCAAAGCGCTGTCGTTAACCGAGTTGCAGCAGGCGCATGTGATTTGATGGATACGGTGTCACCCTGAAATTCAATTCTCTGTAGGGGCGAGGCTTGCCCGCGATCGGGTTTACAGATTATCGCGGGCAAGCCTCGCTCCCACAGGGGTCATGTCTTCACAAACGTAGCCTTGAGGGGACTCACCGGACATTCGCAAACCGGCGCAGATTATCCTGCACCGCAGGGGCCTCAACAGCCTCATGAACCGCCGCGCTCTCTACACCCAAAAAGCCCAGCAACCGCGTACGAATCGCCTGAAATCCGGCCTGCCCGGTGCTGCGTTGGCGTGGCAGATCAATACGCACCTCAGCGGCAATCTTGCCCTGTTCCAGCACGATAACCCGGTCCGCCAGCAGGATCGCTTCGTCCACATCATGGGTCACCAACAACACCGCCGGGGTGTGTTTGCGCCATAGCTCGATGATCAACTGATGCATGCGAATCCGGGTCAACGCATCCAGCGCGGCGAACGGTTCATCGAGCAACAGTAACTTGGGTTCACGCACCAGCCCTCGGGCCAGGGCGACACGCTGCGCTTCCCCGCCTGACAAGGTCGCCGGATATGCATTGACCCGATGAGCCAGCCCCACCTCGCTCAATGCCTCAAGGGCACGTCCATGCGGGTTTTTAATGTCCAGACCGAGCACGACGTTTTTCCAGGCGCTTTTCCACGGCATCAAGCGTGGCTCCTGAAACACCGCTGCGCGCGCCAACGGCACCCGTAATTGCCCGCTGTCGATAGAGTCCAGCCCTGCCAGTGCGCGCAGCAAAGTGGTTTTCCCCGAGCCACTGGCGCCCAGCAAGGCGACGAACTCACCCGGCGCGATATCCAGATTCAACTCATCAATCACCTTTTGCTGACCGAACTGACGGACCACATTGCGCAGTTGCACCGGCGCAGGTTCTGCTAACGACGAGGGGTTCGAATGGGAGTGCAAAATGTCCAGAGCAGCCATGTTCAATTCCTCGCGAAAGTGGGACGCCAGGCCAGCGCATAGCGCTCCAGCGTGCGGATAATTGCATCGATGACCAGCCCCAGAACGCTGTAGATCAGCAGGCAGATAACGATCACATCGGTGCGCATGAAGTCTCGGGCATCACTGGCCAGATAGCCGATACCTGCAGTGGTGTTGATCTGTTCGACGAACACCAGCGCCAGCCAGGAAATCCCCAAGGAGTAACGCAGGCCGACGAAAAACGATGGCAAGGAACCTGGCAGGATCACGTGCCAGATCAACTGGCGACGATTCAGGCCCAAAGTGTTGGCCGCTTCAATCAGCTTGGGGTCGATGTTGCGAATGCCGGAGTACAGATTGAGGTACACCGGAAACGTGGTTCCGGTGACGATCAGCGCGATCTTGGTGAACTCGCCGATGCCGAACCAGAGGATGAACAGCGGCACCAATGCCAGCGAGGGAATGGTGCGCAGCATCTGCATGGGCGAGTCGAGGATCACCTCTCCTTTCTTCGACAGGCCGGTAATCAACGCGGCTACTACGCCGATGAACACACCTATACCCAGTCCCAGCAGTGCCCGGTGCAGGGAAACCCATAAGTGGGTCCCCAATTCACCGGACTCGATCATCGCCCACAAGGTGCCACCGATTTGCGACGGTGCGGCAATTACCCGGCTGGGCAGCAAACCGAGTTGCGAAGCCAGCTCCCAGAGCAATAGCAAGGCGATGGGGCTCAGCAGACGCAATGCAAAATCCGGCGCTTTCCAGCGCTCCCGACGTGCAGAAGTCGCGGTTGAAGGAGCTTTATCGACGATCAGAAAACCGCCTTCCGAAGTGTGTGAATCAAGGGCTTTTTCGGACATGGTTTTCTTCCTGAGAGGAGCGTTACATCAAACATCACATCAAGTGCGGATTTTTGAAAAACAGACCCTGTAGGAGCTGCCGAAGGCTGCG
The DNA here is from genome assembly GCF_040224095.2 of Pseudomonas caspiana. Lineage (NCBI taxonomy): Bacteria > Pseudomonadati > Pseudomonadota > Gammaproteobacteria > Pseudomonadales > Pseudomonadaceae > Pseudomonas > Pseudomonas caspiana. The sequence continues at coordinate 3,876,202 of NZ_CP167995.1, forward strand.
AAGCAGTCATCCTGACGTACCGCGATCGCAGCCTCCGGCAGCTCCTACAGGTTCAATATTTGCCGAGAGATAGCGCGCGATCTCCTACAGAAACGCATCACTCCTTGTAAGAGGTATCGCTGCGTTCCAGCTCACGAATCAGGGCATTCCAGTGACGGGCAACACCCGGACCATGACCATCAGCGAAGACCTTGGCCTGCTCTTCAACCCGGGCCACGACTTCAGCCGGGGGATAGATCAGCTCGTCATTGCCGGCTGATTGAGCGGCCACCTGAATATTGCAGGCGTATTCCAGTCGATGCAGTTGCTGGAATGCGTGTTCGACGCTGACACCGCCAGTCAACAACCCATGATTGCGCAGGATCATCACACTCTTGTCGCCCAGATCAGCTACCAGCCTTTCGCGCTCGTCGAGGTCCAGTGCCACACCTTCGTAGCCGTGATAAGCGATACGACCCGAGAAGCCCAGCGAATGTTGGGAGATCGGCAGCAGGCCACTTTTTTGTGCGGAAACGGCGATGCCATCGCGGGTATGGGTGTGCAGCACAGCCACCAGATCATGGCGGGCGGCGTGAATAGCGCTATGGATGACATAGCCTGCATAGTTGATACCCAGGCCTGTCGGGTCATCAACGATGGTGCCGTCGAGATCGACCTTGACCAGATTCGACGCGCTGATTTCATCAAACAGCAAGCCGAAGGCGTTGATCAGGAAGTGCTCCTCCTTACCCGGCACGCGCGCCGAAAAGTGCGTGTAAATGTGGTCAGTCCAGCGTTTCTGTGCCGCCAGACGGTAAGCCGCCGCCAGTTTGACCCTTACCTCCCATTCTTCTGGCGATACGCGCTCGCGGACACTGCCGGAGCCGGTCGGCTGGGATTGAAAAGGCAGGGAACTGACATTGCTCATGGGGCTGCTCCGTAGATATTCAGGACCGACAGATGCGGTACGTGTCGGAGCAGCCTAAACGCACAAGAAAACATTTAAAAAGCACATTTTAATCTAAGCTAATTATTAAATTTAATGATCTTGAAATGTGCACAGGGTTAGCCAGATGGAATCAGCACATGCATTTTTGTTCTATGTTAATCATGAAAAATTCGCATAGTTAAGCAAATCATTATGCTTATATATCCAACAGCAAGTCAGCTTCCCTACCCGACCCCTTCTCCAGGCGGAGGTTAACCCTTAACAAAAAACAGAGGTGTCACCCGCCATGTCCGCGATTCTCGAACAGCAGACCCAAGTCGATACTCATCAGCAACCTGCGCTGCAGATTGTCAGATCCCTGAAAGTCACTCGCCTGGAACCCACCATCGGCGCAGAGATTGCCGGAGTCGACCTGACCCGGCCGCTCACCGCAGCACAACGCGACGAGATCCGCGCATTGTTGCTGGAGCACAAAGTGATTTTCTTCCGCGACCAGAACATCAACACCGAGCAACAGATCGCCTTCGCCAAGGCCTTCGGCGAACTGTACGAACACCCCACTACGCAAAAGAACGACACCAGCAAACCCTATGCGCACTTGATTCAGGCCCAGGATGCACGTGAGTTGTACGGCCCCAAAACCACCGGGCGTTGGCACACCGACACCAGTTGGCTATTGAAGCCCACTTTCGGCGCGATCCTGAGGGCCGTGGACCTGCCGGAAGTTGGCGGCGATACTGTCTGGGCCGACGCTGGTGCGGTGTATAGGGCGCTGCCGGATCAACTGCGCGAAGAAATCGACACGCTGTTTGTAGTCCATGACTTCAAAAAATCCCTGGATGCGGTGGGCTACGACTACCCGATCCTGGCCCATCCACTGGTGCGCACACACCCGGAAACCGGCGAAGACAGCCTGTTCATCAACTTCTCGCAAAACCCGTCGGTGATCGGCTGGGAGCCGGAGCGCAGCAAGCGGCTGATCGAGCGCCTGCTTCAGGAATTCAACAAGCCGGAACACCACGTGCGCTTCAAATGGCGCGAGCACTCCATCGCCTTCTGGGACAACCGCTCCACCCTGCACTACCCGGTCTACAACTACGGCGACTATCCGCGACGCATGGAGCGTGTGCTGATCGCCGACGACGATATTCCGCATCGGGTGCGGCGTCCGGCTGACGCCTGAACCAGACATTCTAGCCAAGTGACTACCTGTGGGAGCGCGGCTTGCCGGCGATAAGGCTGGACGCGATTCACTTCAGACCGCGGTGAACTTATCGCTGGCAAGCCATGCTCCCACAGAAGTGCGCGCAAGAAACACCTGCATGCCTCAAGTAAGCCGCTGTCATGCATAAAAGCAAACCCCTTCCTCAGTAGAAAAACTGACATCAGGAGCATCAACCATGAGTGAATCATTAAACCAACTGTTGGCAGACCTGCATGCCGAACGCCTGACCACCTGGGCGCCGGAAGCCTTGCAGGTCAATATCAATCAGCGCCAGACCCTGGTGGATGCCGCGCAACATGCGCGCTTTGTGCAGAGCGGCGATCCAATCCCGGACTTCCAGTTGCTCAATGTCGAAGGCAGCACGCTGACGCGTGAAAAACTCACGGCTTACGGCCCCGCAGTGCTGATTTTCTTCCGTTTTGCGGGCTGCCCGGCGTGCAACATTGCCCTGCCTTACTACCAACGCCAGCTGTTCCCCAAATTGCAGGCACTGGGTGTGCCGCTGGTGGCGGTCAGTCCGCAAGTACCGGAGCGGCTGATCGAGATCAAACAGCGTCATGACTTGCGGTTTCAGGTTGCGACCGACAAGGACAACACTCTGGCGCGGCAGTTGGGCATTCTCTACAGTTTCGACGAAGCGTCGCGCAAGGCGGCGCTGAGCAAAGGTGGCGGCGGTATTGGCGAAGTCACCGGCACCGGCACCTGGGAATTGCCGCAACCGGCAGTGGTGGTGATCGGTCAGCACGGCGAAGTGATCTTTGCTGAAGTCAGCCCGGACTGGCTGGTGCGGACCGAAGCGCAGGTGATTGCGCAAGTGGTCAGCGAAGCGCTGGGTGAGCGCGCGGTGCAGATCGCGGTTTGAGTGGGATCTGAGCGATTCTGAGTTGGAATACGCCCCTGTGGGAGCGGTGCTTGCCCGCGATAAGGCTGGACACAATCCAAAGTGAACCGCGTCCAGCCTTATCGCGGGCAAGCACCGCTCCCACAAAAAAGCCGCATTTAGTCAGTGGGTTATGTTTTGTTTGATAGGAGTTGTGCCCCTTCAATACCCCCGCTTGAAATCCACCAGCTCAGCCAGCGGCTCGCCCTTATGGAAGCGCAGCAGGTTGCTCACGAACTGGTCGACGACATTGCCCCACAGGTCGCCGGTAGCCGGAGAAACATGTGGCGACAGGCGGATTTTCGGGTGGCTGTAGAACGGATGGTCGGCGGGCGATGGCTCTTTCTGGGCGACATCCAGCGTTGCACGGCTCAACTGCCCTGCATCCAGCGCTGCAACCAGTGCGTCCTCATCCACCAGACTCCCCCGCGCGATGTTGATCAAGTGCAAACCCGGCTTGGCGTGACTCAGCAGCTCTGCGTTGACCAGATGCCGTGTCTCCTCCGTCGCCGGGGCCGCGATGACCACATGGTCAGACTCCGCGAACAGCGCCTGCACGCTCTTCGCCCGCTCCACGCCCGGCACATAGAACGGCTTGCCGGAATGGTTGGTGGCAATCACCCTCACTCCCAATGCTTGCGCGCGAATCGCCAAGGCACTGCCTATCGCTCCAAACCCTACGATTCCCAACACGCTGCCACTGACCAGCTGCAAGGAATGCCGCTGCCACTGCGCGGCTTCGGATATCCAGACTTCAGGGAAACGTTTGGCGCTGGCAAGAATCGCGGCCAAGGCAAATTCCGCGACAGCCACCGCAGAGGTGCCTCGGGCTGACGTGACTTTCGGAACCTCGAACAGCCATTCAGGGTAGGTATCGATCCCCGACGAAGACAGGTGAATCCATTGCAGGTTGAACGGCCAGCCCTCTGGGCGTGGCGGCTTCTCACCGCTGCCCGCGCAGAACACCGGTCGCGCCAACAAAATAGTCGCCTCGGCAGGAATCGAGCTCGGCGTACCGGTGCCAACCGGCACAAATGTGTACTCAGGCAAACGCTGGCGCAGCAGCTCGTTGACCTCTTCGTCATGCTGTGTGGCGATTACAATCTGTGTCATGAAAACCTCGTGGCTAGAACGCGGGACGGCACGCAAGGCTTCGCTAAAAAGCATTACTGACAGGCAGCTTCAGAAATCGCCTGCTTGCGCTGAGTAGTGCTCACCGTCTGGGCGCAATGGCGATTTTCCGGCCGGACTGAGCATGAACATAAGCGTTCAATACAGGCCTGTGAAATGCCAATGCGATCTAACCTAATATTATTTTTGGTTATCACTACATGTTGTTTATATCAGGCCATGGCATAAAATCATTCTTCCGGGAAACCCTCCGTCCTGTAGGAGTGAGCTTGCTCGCGATAGCGTCAGGTCAGGCGATAACTTATCGGCTGGAAAAATGAATCGCGAGCAAGCTCACTCCTACAGGTTCGGGGTTGCCGCGCGACGAGACGGTGTCAGTTCTTATCACGCAACGACACAGACACGCGGCCGGATCAGGTCCTGCCGCGAACGAGAACGCTTCCTTCACTCTTCCTGAAACGCCTCGACCCGCTTGCGCTTGAACGTCGGAATCAGTAACAGAATCAATAACGCCACACTGGCGCACAACAACGTCGCCGAGATCGGGCGGGTCACGAACACGCCGAAGTCACCCCGGGAAATCAACAAGGCACGGCGCAGGTTCTCCTCCATCATCGGGCCCAGAACAAAGCCCAACAACAAAGGTGCAGGCTCGAGTTTCAGCTTGCCAAACACGTACCCGACCACACCGAACAATGCCATTTGCCAGATATCGAACAGCGAGTTCTGCACCGAAAAAACCCCGATCGAACAGAACACCAGGATCGCCGGGTACATCAGACGGTACGGCACTTTCAGCAGCTTTACCCAGATGCCCAGCAACGGCAGGTTGAGCACCAGCAGGATCAGGTTACCGATCCACATGGACACGATCAGCCCCCAGAACAGATCCGGGTTCTGACTCATGACCATCGGCCCCGGCTGGATGTTATGGATCACCATCGCACCAATCATCATCGCCATCACCGCATTGGACGGGATGCCCAGGGTGAGCAGCGGAATGAACGACGTCTGCGCTGCGGCGTTATTGGCTGACTCAGGTCCGGCCACACCTTCGATGGCGCCTTTGCCGAACTCCTCGGGATTGCGTGAAACCTTCTTTTCCAGTGTGTAAGACGAAAACGACGCCAGCGCCGCTCCACCACCCGGCAATACGCCCAAGGCGCTGCCCAGCGCAGTACCGCGAAAAATGGCCGGCCACATGCGTTTGAAGTCTTTGCGGTCAGGCCATAAACGGTCGAGCCCTTTGGTGAAGGTCTCGCGAGCCTCGGTGCCTTCCAGATTGCGCACAATTTCCGCGACCCCGAACAAGCCCATCGCCAGGCAGACGAAATTCAGGCCATCGAGCAATTCGATTTGCCCAAAAGAAAAACGCGCCACACCGGAATTGACATCAGTGCCTACCAGACCCAGCAGCAGCCCCAGCAGGATCATGCCCACCGCGTGATAGACCGAGCCGGAAGCCAGAATCACCGCCCCAAGCAAGCCGAAGGTCATCAGCGAAAAATAATCTGCCGGGCCGAAATCCATGGCCAGGTCGGTCAAGGGTCCGGCGAATGCCGCCAGCAGGAGTGTCGCCACCGTACCGGCGAAAAACGAACCGATGGCCGCAGTTGCCAGTGCGATACCCGCACGACCGCGACGCGCCATCTGATAGCCGTCCAGGGTCGTGACCACCGACGACGATTCCCCCGGCAGGTTGACCAGAATCGCAGTGGTCGAGCCGCCATACTGGGCGCCGTAATAGATACCCGACAGCATGATCAACGCCGACACAGGCGGCAACGCGTAAGTCGCGGGCAACAGCATGGCAATGGTTGCCACCGGCCCAAGGCCCGGCAAGACGCCCACCAGTGTGCCCAGCAGACACCCCATGAAGGCGTACAGCAGATTCTGAAAAGTCAGCGCGGTGGTAAAACCCAGCGCGAGGTGATCAAGTAATTCCACGGAAAAATCCAGAGTCAGAAAGAGGGCCACAGCGGCATGGGCAGACTCAGCCCGCCGACAAAGACCAAGGCGCAGAACGCACTGATTGCCACGGCACTGATCAAGCTGGCTCGCCAGCGAAACTCATGACTGGCACGGCTGCTGATCAGCACGAGAACGACGGTCGCGAGGATCAACCCGGCAGATTTGAGCAACAACGCGAACAGCGCGATGCCCAGCAAAATCCAGCCAAGGCCGGACAGTGGCCACGTCCCCAGCGCCTGACGCTCACGTTGCCGTGACCAGGCACTGACGATGGCGCCCAGGCCGAGCAAGGCCAGCCCAATCCCCAGCCAGAAGGGGAAAAAGCCCGCGCCCATTTGCGCCGGAGTTCCCAGCGAATACCCTTTGGCGATGACGGCACATGTGCCGCCGACCACCAGGTACAGAACACCGACGCAAAAATCGATTTTCTGGCGCGGCGCAATCATTTCTGCTGTCCGTTACGATTAGCCGGAATGGGCAAGCCAAGGTGCTCACGCAACGTCGTGCCGCTGTATTCCTCGCGGAACAGCTTGTGCTTGCGCAGGATCGGCAGCACGCCATCGATGAAGTGTTCCAGGCCTTCAGGAAAGTAAGCCGGCATCAGATTGAAACCGTCAGCGGCCTCCCCCTCAAACCAGGCAATCAGCTCGTCGGCCACAGTTTGTGGAGTGCCAACGACGATCTTGTGCCCACGGGCACCCGCCGCCAGATTGCAAATCTGCCTCAGGGTCAGCCCATCGCGGTGAGACAGGTCCAGGAGTAATTGCGCCCGACTCTTCATGTTTTGCGGCAGCGGCAAGTCAGGCAACGGCTGATCCAGATCGAACCCGGACAGGTCATGCCCCAGACGATCTGAAACCATCAACAGCGCGGCTTCCTGATCGGTCCAGCTTTGCAGTTGATCAAAGCGCGCCTGCGCTTCGGCAGCCGTCGCGCCAATGATCGGCATGATGCCCGGCATCACCAGGCAATGTTCGGGCTTGCGCCCTTGGGCGACGACCTGCTGCTTAAGTTCCCGGTAGAATTCCTGAGCTTCTGCCAGGCCCTGCTGAGCCGTGAATACCACCTCACCAATCCGTGCCGCCAGCGCCATGCCTGGCCCGGAAGATCCCGCCTGAATCAGTACCGGGTGACCTTGCGGCCCGCGCGTCACGTTAAGTGGACCGGCAATGTTGAAGTACTCTCCCTTGTGATCAAGCCCATGCAGCTTGCCTGGATCGAGATAGACGCCGGACTCCTGATCGCGCACATAGGCGTCGTCCTCCCAGCTGTCCCACAAACCACGCACCACATCAACGAACTCTTCGGCGACCGCGTAGCGCTGGGCATGATCCGGATGGGTGGCGCGGGTGAAGTTGGCGGCGCTGTCGTAACCGGTGGTGACCACGTTCCAGGCAGCCCGCCCGGCAGACAGGTGATCGAGCGTAGCGAATTGCCGGGCGATGGTGTACGGCTCGCTGTACGTAGTGGATGCCGTCGCTGCCAGACCGATATTTTCGGTAATGGAAGCCAATGCGCCGAGCAATGCCACCGGCTCCAGACGCACGATCATCGAAGGATGTTCTTTGCCAGTGGTGACCAGCTTGTCGCCGAAAAACACCATGTCGAATTTGGCTCGCTCAGCGGCCAGGGTCAGTTGGCGGATCAACGGAAAGTTCTCGCTGCCTGCCTGGGCGCCAGGGTAGCGCCAGCCCGCTGAATGGTGACCTGCGGCCTGTATGAACAGGCCCAGGCGCATGTGTCGATCAAGCTTGCTCATGGAATGACTCGATAATGGAATGAACGGCAAACATCATGTGTGGGTTGGCACTCTGATGGCTCCCGGCGAGTACCCGGTGAAAAATCCGGATCTGGAAAAAGTTGTAAACATAGAACAAATCGATATAACAAAACCAAATGTCTAGCTAGATTAATAATAAAAATAAATTATCTTGGCTGTCCATGTTTTGTTGCCTGCGGGCTGCAATCAACTTCTGCTACCGCGTTATAAGGTGTATTCGATGTTGCCCTTTATCCGTCACAGCGCACTGGCGCTGATCGCTTTGCTGCCGCTGACAAGCCACGCTGAACCTGCCTTTCCGTCCAAGCCCATCACTTATGTAGTGCCCTACACACCGGGCGGCACCAACGACAATATTGCGCGGATCATTGCCAAACATTTGGGCGACAAGCTCGGCCAGCCTATCGTGGTAGAGAACAAACCCGGGGCAGCCGGCACCATCGGGGCAGCCTACGTGGCACACGCACCGGCGGATGGCTATACCCTGTTCAACGCGTCAGTGGGGAATCTGGCGATCGCGCCGCAGTTGGTCGATGTCCAATTTGATCCGTTCAAAGACTTCACGCCGCTTGCCCATCTGGCAGGTTCGCGCTCGGTGATCGCGGTCAACCCGAAACTGCCGATCAACTCCATTGCCGAGCTGATCGCCTACGCGAAAAAGAATCCGGGCAAGTTGACTTACGGCACCTCAGGCAATGGCACGCCGGGGCATATCTCCACGGAATATTTCAAATTGCTCAGCGGCATCGATTTGCTGCATGTGCCCTACAAAGGCAGCGCCCAGGCGTTGTCTGATGCCGCCGCGGGGCATATCGATCTGGTGTCCGACCCGTTGGCCAACAGCTTCGTGCAGGCGGGAAAACTGCGCGGCCTGGCGTTCTTCGGCACAGATGAGGCGCCGGATCTGCCGGGCGTTCCATCGCTGAAGGAAACCTATCCGCAGTGGAATTTCTCCGGCGCGTTCCTCGCCGTCGCGCCCGCCAAAACGCCCCCTCACGTGCTGGAAGTACTGCGCAACGCATTCGATGAAGTACTGGCCGAACCGCAAACCATCGCCGAACTACAGAAACTGGGCCTGGCTCCTCAGCGGCTGAGCACTGAACAAAGCGAGGCGGTGATTCGCTCGACGTATGACATCAGCAAGGAAATCATTGCCAAGGCACAGATCAAGGCGAGCTAAGGTCTGGTGAAGAGCTCGTCCAGCAAAGACCACATAACATCAGGCTAGCGAGGCGCAGCAATCAGTACGCCGAACCACGGATACCTCCGAGAAAAGCACTGACAGATCAACCATCCACGATAATAATGCCCGCACATTTTCTGCCGGAGCCTTTTGCCGTGGCCGTGCCGCAAGCTATCTTGCCGATCTTTCTGTTGATTGTTCTGGGCTACTTTCTGCGTCGTCGCGGCACGCTGACCGCGGAGAGCAACAAAGCCTTTGGCGAACTGGCGTTCAAGCTATTCATGCCCATGGTGCTGTTCATCGGCATGACCAAAGCACCGCTGCATGAGGGCCTGAACACAACGATTCTGGCGGCCTACTTCATTCCCGCGTTGATCATCTTTGCCGGGGTCAATCTGGTTGCCCATTGGCGCATCGGTCACCCGACACCTTTTGGTCTGACCGCTGCCTTTGGCAATAACGGGTTAATGGGCATTGCGCTGGTTGCCAGCCTGTTCGGCAATCCGGGTCTGGTCCTGCTGTTTACCATTCTGGCGGTGCACAGCCTGTTGCTGTTCAGCTTCCAGAGCCTTTACAACAGCTTCGCCGGTGATGAGCCTTTCAGTGCCAAAACCCTGGTCGGCAGCCTGGCCAACCCGATGATCATCGGCCTGTTGCTCGGCGTGTTGCTTAATCTCTCGGGCCTGACGATGCCGTTGTGGGCCGATCACCTGACGACCTGGCTGGCTCAGGCCGCCCTGCCCTGCGCCTTGATCGTGCTCGGCGGCAATCTTGCAGGTTATCGTCTGCGCCCCAGTATCGAGGCAGTCGGTATTACCTTTGCAAAACTGCTGATCATGCCCGTGCTGGTATTGGTGACCTGCATGATTATCGGGATCAGCGGCACGCCACGTGCGGTTTTGATGCTGATGGCAGCGACGCCTTGCGGGTTGAATGTATTGGGCTTCTCACGAACGCAAGAAGACGTGCAGAAAACCAGCTCGGCCATTTGCCTGTCGACGCTGGTATCGGCGGTGACCATGCCGATGTGGATGTGGGTCGAAAGCTGGGTGTGATTCGAGGGAGAAGGCTTGACCGGGATGCGTCTGAAGATAGCGCGTCCCGGGGAAGCTCCCCCCCAGCAACACATTGATCGCTCCTGACTCCGCAAACCATTGCGCTTGAGCGGCTGCGACTAAATCAACCGCTGGTCAAAAAAAATGAAGGCGTGAGGATCAGTCACAGACAGGGCGACGCGTCAGCGCAGCGTGCTGCACTGAGTCAGGTCGTTACAGGCACTCCTGCGCTGCCTGTTCGAAACTGGAAGGCGTGAAACTGGAAGCCAACGGGCGGCGCTCATACAAGAATACCTTCCCTCCCGCCGGGGCCTTATACGCCTCAATTACATTGTCTGCCGCGATAGCGCTGGAGACGACAATCCGGTAGTGGCGCTGACTTTGTGACAACGTCGGCGTGAACTTACGCTCTTGCAACTTGGGCACCAGGCAATCTGTATATTGCTCTGGCGATTTCGCCGTCTGCAAGACACGGGTCGGCTGATTGGGCGCAGAGGCGCAACCGGCGAGAAGAGAGACGGCAATTGCGGAAGTACAGAGAAGAGAGAAACGCATGAAGAAAATCCTGAACAATGGATCTGCCAAGGGGCAGGGTTTGCAATGCAGGGTATTCTCCGTATTTCTTCAGGAAACAGAAGTTTTAAGTCGTGATGATGAATATTGTTTAGAACGATAGTTTGAAACAGACCTGTTAAAAGCCAACTTATTGGCGAGACCGAACATGTAACTGTGTAAATTCGACGTCTCGCCAACAAGTTGGCTTTTACTGATCAGGTGCTTGATCATTTTTGCTGGACCACGCCCCGCTCTTCCAGCATGCGCACAAACATGGTCAAACTTCTCGACACGGTGCCTTTGCGCCATACCAGCCAGGTGCGCAAAAACCGGAACGCCTCTGCCATCGGCCAGACGCTGACGGTGGTACAGCCCGGCATGCTCTGCAACATACTGCGCGGCATGAGCGCCAGACCAGCACCGGCGCTGACACATGCCAGCATGCCGTGATACGACTCCATTTCGAAGATCTTGCCAGGCACAGCTGAGTCGTCGGCGAACCACTGCTCGAAGTGGTGCCGGTAAGAGCAGTTGGAGCGAAAGGCGTAAATGTTTTCGCCGCTGACATCCAGCGCTCGACCAATCGGCGCATGGTTGAGCGGCGCAATAAGCACCATTTCCTCCTCGAACGCGGGTACACCTTCAAGTGCCGGGTGCAAAACCGGACCGTCGACAAAAGCCGCGACCAGCCGACCGGCCAGTACGGCGTCGATCATGGTTCCAGAAGGGCCGGTGGAAAGATCCAGTTCAACCTTGGAGTATTGCTGGTTATAGGCCGCCAAGAGTTCGGGAATCCGCACCGCCGCTGTGCTCTCAAGTGAACCCAGCGCAAATGAGCCTTGGGGTTCTTCACCGGCAACCGTGGCCCGCGCCTCCCCTACCAGATCAAGAATGCGCCGGGCGTAATCGAGAAAACTCCAGCCTGCTGGCGAAAGACGCAGACGGCTTTTTTCGCGGATAAACAGGTCCACGCCCAGATCCTGTTCCAGCTGTTTGATCCGCGTGGTCAGGTTTGAAGGCACGCGATGAATATGCTGCGCCGCTGCGCTGATGCTGCCCTGCTCGGCCACCGCCTTGAACATTTCCAGCTGAACCAGATCCACACCATTCTCCTTTCGTGAAAGATACGCTCAGCATTATTCAGTTTTCATAAAAACAATACCACCGTAATCTGAACCCAATCCCACCCGACAGGACGGTGCAATGAATACTATCTCCAGCGTTACCCATGCTATTTCGATCAACCCCGCCAATGGCGAACAGATCGGCCACTACGCATTTGAATCAGAACTGGCTCTGGACTCAGCGTTGAAGCGCGCATCCAGCGGATTTGCCACATGGCGTAAAACGCCGGTGACTGAACGTGCACAACTGATGATTGCGTTAGCCAAAGCGCTGCGGGACAACGCCGCTAATATGGCGAACATGGTCACTCAGGAAATGGGCAAGCCGATTACTCAGGCCCGAAGCGAAATCGAAAAATGCGCACAACTCTGCGAGTGGTACGCCGAGCACGGCCCGGCCATGCTCGATGCCGAGCCGACACTGGTTGAAGGCGGCAAAGCGCAAATCGAATACCGCCCTCTCGGGCCGATCCTGGCAGTGATGCCGTGGAACTTCCCGATCTGGCAGGTGCTGCGCGGCGCAGTTCCAGTACTACTCGCCGGTAACACTTACGTTCTCAAACACGCGCCAAACGTGATGGGCAGTGCTTATCTGTTGCTGGACGCGTTCAAGCGCGCAGGTTTTATCGACGGTGTTTTCGAAGTCATCAACGTCACGCCTGATGGCGTTTCCAGAGCGATCGCCGACCCACGCATCGCAGCTGTCACCCTGACCGGCAGCGTTCGCGCCGGCATGGCGATTGGCGCCCAGGCGGGTGCAGCGCTGAAGAAATGCGTACTGGAACTGGGCGGCTCCGACCCATTCATCGTGCTCAATGATGCTGACCTGGACGACGCGGTACAGGCCGCATTGATCGGCCGCTTCCAGAACAGCGGGCAAGTCTGCGCAGCGGCCAAACGGCTGATTGTCGAAGAAGGTGTGGTCGAAGAGTTCACCCGCAAGTTCGTCGAGGCAACTCGCCAGCTCTCGGTCGGCGATCCATTACTGGCAGACACTTACGTCGGCCCGATGGCCCGTTTTGATCTGCGTGATGAGCTGGATGGTCAGGTGCAAGCCACCCTGAAAGAAGGCGCAACGCTGTTGCTCGGCGGGAGAAAAACAGAAGGCTCCGGCAACTTCTATGAGCCAACGGTTTTCGCCAACGTTACCGACCAGATGACCTCGTTCAAGGAAGAGTTATTTGGTCCGGTTGCCTCGATCATCACGGCCCGGGACGCCGAGCATGCCCTGGCATTGGCGAATGACAGCGAGTTTGGCCTTACCGCCACTGTCTACACCCGCAACGTTGATCAGGCTCGCAAAATGGCCGACGAACTGGAAACCGGAGGCGTGTTCATCAACGGTTACAGTGGCAGCGATCCACGGGTCAGCTTTGGTGGCGTAAAGAAAAGCGGTTTCGGCCGCGAGCTGTCGCACTTCGGCCTGCGCGAATTCTGCAATGCGCAGACTGTCTGGCTGGATCGACGCTAAGCGTCTGATCACACATTTGCCGCCTGCGCCGACACACGAGCAACTTCAGCCACTGTGTTTGCGAGGCGGTGTTTCTGATCCAACAGGTCTGATCGGCTCTGAGGGTGATTCTATATTCGCCTGCAAGCGTAAATTCTGTGGGAGCCGGGCTTGCCCGCGATAAGGTTTAGGTGATCTATCTGCCAGACCGCGGTGTCTGTATCGCGGGCAAGCCCTGCTCCCACAGGGTCCTGGATTAGCCGCGCGATGGCGGAGTGTCAGCGCCGCGGCGGGAGCCATCAGCCACCCATGATTATCTAACTGGAATGCAGTCACTTGCAGGAGTGACCAGGGTGGCGCTCCACCTTGCTCGCGATAGCGTTCAATCAGGCTATCAATAGCAAGAAGCAGCACCCTGATTGTAATTTTGATAAAAACCCGTTGCGCGGACAGGCGCAATGAAAATCGTTTCAGCTCAAGCACAACCCCCTGCCAGACGGCGATCATGCACTTTGTGCATGGGCCATTCTCAAACGTCATAACCCTATATTTTTGTGCGTGGTAGTCTCGCGCCACTACGAATAGAAGATGCCTAGAATCAGGAAACGTCATGCCCAGAATTTCCCACTTGGCGCTGCGCCAGAATTTTCGCGCGCTGCTTGCTTCACAAACCTGCTTTGAAACCGCCTCTGTCTTCGATCCGATGTCTGCACGAATCGCCGCGGACCTGGGTTTTGAGGTAGGCATCCTGGGAGGTTCAGTGGCATCGCTGCAGGTATTGGCAGCTCCAGACTTTGCGCTGATTACCCTGAGTGAGTTTGCTGAACAGGCCACCCGAATCGGCCGCGTTGCACAGCTGCCTGTCATCGCCGACGCCGACCACGGTTATGGCAACGCCCTGAACGTGATGCGTACCGTTGAAGAGCTTGAACGCGCTGGCGTAGCGGCATTGACGATTGAAGACACGCTGCTGCCTGCGCAGTTTGGTCGCAAATCGACCGACCTGATTACCATCGAAGAAGGCATCGGCAAAGTCAAAGCCGCTCTGGAAGCACGCATCGATCCTGAACTGTCGATCATTGCCCGGACGAATGCTGGCGTGTTGCCGGTCAAAGACATTATTGAACGTACCAAGGCCTACGAAAAAGCCGGTGCTGACGGCATCTGCATCGTAGGCATCAATGACTTCGAACACCTTGAGCAGATATCGGAACACCTCAGCGTGCCACTGATGCTGGTGACCTACGGAAATCCGAAGCTCAACGATTCGCAACGCCTGGCCAGCCTGGGCGTGCGCATCATCGTCAAGGGCCACGGCGCCTACTTCGCAGCGATCAAGGCGACTTACGACTCACTGCGCGCCCAGCGCCAGGTTACACACAGCACGTCGAACCTCAGCGCTACCGAGTTGACCCACACCTACACCCTGCCTGAGAACTATGTGGCCTGGGCCAAAGAGTTCATGGACGTCAAAGAGTAATCACGGCGCCAGGTTGCGGCTGGCGCTTACAAGGGAAAAATGACGCTGCCTTTCTTGTAGGCAGCGTTCAGATGAACAGCAGGTTCCTGCGTTTCTGAATCGAGCATCAGCTCGGACGTGATCACCCTGGCCCCGCAGTAATCAAAGATGCCGTGATTTATCTGCGTCTTCATGGCCGACGCATAGCCGTGACGCTCATAGGTTCCAGCATCTGCACCGCCGACGCCTACCAGATGCACCTCAAGGTCTGTGAGCTTCTTGATCAGGGTCGCTTCAGCGCTGAAGTCAAACGCCCAGCCATTGGAAAAGACCCGGTCTATCCATCCCTTGAGTAGCGCAGGCATGGACCACCAGTAAACCGGATACACGATAATCAAAGCATCTGCGCGATCAATGCGAGCCTGCTCGGCTGCCACGTCCGCCGGAAACGGCCCTTCTTTTCGATGGACTGCGATATCAGCAGCGGTAAACCGTGGATCGAACCCCGAAGCAGCCAGGTCGACCAATTCGACCGTGTTGGCCTCGCTTGCATCGCTGATGCCTTCTGCGATGCGCCTGGCAATACCGTGAGTGAGGGAGTTGGAATCGTGATGGCTGACGACGATGAGTGCGTGCATGGTAAAGCTCCGACGCTGGATGATTGCTGATGGATGTTCACAGCTATATACTTTTCGTACATTAATTTTAAGTTACCTTTGGTATATAAGCGTGTCAAGCCAGTCTCCAAACGCAAAGCCGCGCCAACGCATGTCTCGGGAAGGTCGCCTCAGCCAGTTAATGGAGGTGGCATGGCAAATTGTTCGCGAGGAAGGCACAGAAAGCCTGACGCTGGGGCATCTGGCGCAAATCGCCGGGGTTACCAAACCTGTCGTCTATGACCACTTCCCCACTCGCCCACTGCTGTTGGCCAAACTCTATGCAGATTTCGATGTTCGACAAACCTCTCGCCTGGACGAAGCGTTGCGCAACAGCGATGCGACCGTACAGGCGCGAGCGAGGGTCATTGCCGACTCCTACGTCGATTGTGTGCTGCTGCAAGGCCGGGAAATCCCTGGCGTGATCGCAGCACTGAGCAGCTCTCCTGAGCTGGAGAAAATCAAACGTGATTACGAACTGATCTTCATGGACAAATGTCGAGCAGCGCTGGGAAGTCACAGTAAACCGAGTCAGATTTCAAATGCCCAGTTACGCGCCATGCTCGGCGCGGCGGATGCACTTTCCAATGCCGCCGCAATGGATGAAATTTCCGCAGACGAGGCGAAGTCCGAGCTTTATGAAATTATTCTGGCCATGACTGAAAGAGCTCATTAAGTGAGAACCCAATGATCAACGTCACAGAAGTTTCCATCGCCGACCTGCGTGCCGCGCTGGAGTCGGGCCAGACCACAGCCGTTGAGTTGGTCGAGGCTTATCTGGCCCGAATCGACGCTTACGATGGCCCGGATACATCGACCGCGCTGAACGCAGTGGTGGTTCGCAACCCTCAAGCCCTTGCAGAAGCGAAGGCGTCTGACGCGCGTCGCGCCAACGGCCAGACCCTTGGCCCGCTGGACGGAATCCCTTACACAGCCAAAGACAGTTATCTGGTCAAAGGCCTTACCGCAGCGTCGGGAAGCCCTGCATTTGTCGACCTGATTGCTCAGCACGACGCCTTTACCATCGGACGCCTTCGCGCTGCCGGGGCGATATGTCTGGGTAAAACCAATATGCCGCCGATGGCTAACGGCGGCATGCAGCGCGGGGTCTATGGTCGCGCCGAGAGCCCCTACAACGCGGACTACCTGACTGCCCCGTTTGCATCAGGCTCATCGAATGGCGCTGGCACCGCAACCGCCGCCAGCTTTGCCGCGTTCGGCATGGCAGAGGAAACCTGGTCCAGCGGTCGAGGCCCGGCTTCCAACAACGGCCTGTGCGCCTACACCCCATCGCGCGGGGTCATATCGGTGCGTGGCAACTGGCCGCTGACCCCGACCATGGATGTTGTGGTGCCCTACGCCAGAACCATGGCAGACCTGCTTGAAGTGCTCGATGTGATCGTCGCAGAAGATCCCGACACACGAGGCGATCTGTGGCGGTTGCAGCCGTGGGTAGCGCTTCCGAGTGTGGCCTCGGTGCGCCCTGCTTCCTATGGCGAACTTGCAGTGGGTTCACAGACGCTCGCGGGCAAACGCTTCGGTGTGCCGCGTATGTACATCAACGCCGATCCGCTGGCAGGCACCGCAGAAAAACCTGGCATTGGCGGTCCAACTGGCCAGCGCATCATCACTCGCCCGTCCGTCATTGATTTGTGGCAAGAGGCGCGTAAGGCGCTCGAAGCCGCCGGGGCGGAAGTAATTGAAGTGGATTTCCCGCTGGTGTCGAACTGCGAGGGTGATCGTCCCGGTGCGCCGACGGTGTTTACCCGCGGGCTGGTCTCGAAAGAGTTCCTGCATCACGAACTGTGGGATTTGTCGGCCTGGGCCTTTGATGAATTCCTGCGCGCCAATGGCGACCCGGCACTGAATCGTCTGGCCGACGTCGACGGGGCGAAAATCTTCCCCCACGACCCAGGCACCCTGCCCAACCGTGAAGACGATCTGGCTGCCGGTATGGATGAGTATGTGCGCATGGCCGAGCGCGGGATCACGCCCTGGAATGAGATCCCTACTCTGCCGGACGGCCTTCGCGGACTGGAGCAGACGCGTCGCATCGATCTGGAAGACTGGATGGCAGATCTGGGGCTTGATGCCGTGCTGTTCCCGACCGTTGCCGATGTGGGTCCGGCCAATGCCGATGTCGACCTGCAATCAGCCGATATCGCCTGGAGCAATGGCGTGTGGGTGGCCAACGGTAATCTCGCCATTCGCCACTTGGGCGTGCCGACCGTTACCGTACCCATGGGGGTGATGGCCGACATTGGCATGCCGGTAGGGCTGACGTTCGCAGGACGTGCGTATGACGATTCGAACCTGCTGCGTTTTGCGTCGGCGTTTGAGTCGATTGGCAGCAAGCGGCTGATTCCGCCAAGAACGCCGACACTGAAGTGACGCTATTTAGAGCTCAGCTCGCGAGACGGGCTGAGCTCTTTTCCATGTTGGCCACGCAATGTTTGAGCAAGGCTTTGATTGAGCCGCGAACATTACGCTTGTCCAATTCTTTTGCTTTAAACCAGCGGCAGTCATCAATCTCGTTGGACGCTCGCGGCTTCTGGTGCTCTGCGCGCTGAGCCTCGAAGAGGAAATGAACGGCTTTGTCGTCCTGGTATTCCGAAACGTAGGCAAGCTGATCGAAGGTCAATCCGGTCTCTTCCGCCATTTCACGCATGGCAGCCTGCAGCGGCGTCTCACCCTGCTCGACGCGGCCACCTGGCAGGTTCCATTTGGCGTTGCGCTTGCGAACGAACAGGATCTCGCCTTGATGACGGCAGATCACGGTGGCGCGTCTTTTCAGGCTTTTATGCCCGGAGGTTGCAGCTTCCGTTGCACCCATGTGCGTTCCTTCAAAACGTTTATCCAAAGCCAATCCGGCGAATGCTCTTCGACGACAGTGCGCCATGCTTGTGTCGATATGATGACCACAGGGCTCGGCGGGAAGTTCAGCTTCAGGGCGGGATACGATGCGCTGAGCTCACCCCGTAACTGTAGGAGCGCACGAGCAATGCGAGACCGCGATGACGGTGTGTCAGGCAGAACGCTATCGCGGCCTCGCGGTGCTCGTGCGCGCCTACAGGCTCCTTGTGTGTCGAGCGGCATTCATCTCACTGTCACTGCGCCATGCAACTTCAGGGCGGGATACGGCGCGCTGAGCTCACCACATAACTGTAGGAGCGCACGAGCAATGCGAGGCCGCGATGACGGTGTGTCAGGCGCTACGTCATCGCGGCCTCGCGGTGCTCGTGCACTCCTACAGGCTCCTTGTATGCCGAGCGGCATTCATCTCACTGTCACTGCGCCATGCAACTTCAGGGCGGGATACGATGCTCTGAGCTCACCCCATAACTGTAGGAGCGCACGAGCAATGCGAGGCCGCGATGACGGTGTGTCAGGCGCTACGTCATCGCGGCCTCGCGGTGCTCGTGCACTCCTACAGGCCGCTTGTGTGCCGAGCGGCATTCACCTCACTGTCACTGCGCCATGCAACGCTGAACGCTATCGTTCCATTCCTGAGGTATGCCCATGAGACTCGCCTCCTACAACGTCGAAAACCTGTTCAATCGCGCCAAGGCGATGAGCCTTGATGGCTGGGCGGAAGGCAAGCCAACGCTGGAGCGCTTCGCGAAACTCAACGCGCTACTGGGACAGGAAACCTATTCCGTAGCCGACAAGACAGCCATGGTCAAATTGCTGGCTGAGCTAGGTCTCAGCCGCTCCGACCGTGGCCCATTCGTAATGCTTCGGCAAAACCGTGGCAATCTGGTCAAGCGGCCCCGCAGCGGGGACATGACAATAGTCGCCAATGGTCGCGCGGACTGGACCGGGTCGCTTGAGCTGATTCAGGCCCCGGTTGACGAAGAAGCCATGCGAAACACCGCCCGGGTGATGATTGATCTGCAAGCAGATGTGCTGGCGGTGGTAGAGGCAGAAAGCAGGCCAGCCCTTCGTGACTTCAATGCCGAAATCTTTAGCGGGCTCGGCGGCGATGTGTTCAGCCATGTCATGTTGATCGACGGTAACGACGAGCGCGGGATCGATGTTGGCGTTACAAGCCGGACAGGATTCCCCATCGGTCTCATGCGCAGCCACGTTGACGACAGCGATGATCGAGGCCAGCTGATTTTCTCGAGGGATTGCCCGGAGTTTTACCTGGCCACACCATCAGGCGCGCGACTCGTGCTACTCGTCAATCACCTGAAAAGCAAAGGCTACGGCAGCCTCGCCGACTCGGCCAAAAAAAGACTCGCCCAAGCCAACAGAGTGAAAGAAATCTACAACTCGCTCATTGAGCAAGGCGAACAGTACGTCGCCGTGGTAGGCGACTTCAACGACACGCCAGACAGCGACGCATTGAAACCGCTGCTCCAGGACACGCCCCTGAGGGATGCGTTTACCCACGAGCACTTCAACGACGGCGGCTATCCCGGAACGTACGGCTCGTGCAACGCCTCCAACAAAATCGATTACCTGCTGCTGTCCCCGGAACTGTTCAAAAAAGTCAGTGCTGGCGGGGTTTTCCGCAAGGGCATGTGGCCGGGCGCCAGAACCGTACGCTGGGAAACGTACCCCGAGCTCACCCGCAAAGAGAACGCAGGCTCTGATCATGCGGCGGTCTGGGTTGATCTGGATATTTAGCCTTAGGGCTATTTGAGGGGCAACGCAGCCATACTTGATAAATCAACTCTCAAGCCTCAAACGCTCCGACATCTTGACCAGCGTCGCCAGCGAGTCTGCGTTCATTTTGCGCATCAACGCGCCACGCCTTACTTTCACGGTTATTTCGCTGACACCCAATCGGGCGGCTACTTGCTTGTTGAGCAGCCCTTGAACCACCAGATCCATGACCTCTCGTTCACCGTCAGTCAGGCTGGCGTGACACTGTCTCAACTGATTGATCCGGGCCGCTGCTTCACGGGTTTGCTTGTCCTGACTCAAACCCTGACTGATGGCATCAAGCAGATCCTGCTCACGGAACGGCTTGGTCAGAAATTCGATAGCGCCCGCCTTCATGGCTTTCACAGACATGGGGATATCGCCATGACCCGTGATGAAAACCACCGGAAGCGTAATTCCCCGACTGCCCATTTCCCGCTGGAAATCCAGCCCGCTCATGCCCGGCATACGCACATCCAGTACCAGACAGCCGGGCACATCGGGCAATGTGGCATCCATGAACTCGCGAGCGGAACCGAACGTCATGCACGCCAGACCGACCGACGCCATGAGGTCTGCCAGGGATTCACGCACCGAGCGGTCGTCATCGACGATATAAACCCTGTCGGCAGTGCTTTCAGTAACTGTTTCAGGCATCGGATTCTCTTGCAGTCGCAGGCATCGTGAAGTGAAAGGTAGCGCCGAAGGGTGAGTTGTTCGAGGCCCAGATTCGACCGTCATGGGCTTCGATAATAGAACGGCTGATCGGCAACCCCATTCCCATGCCTTCAGGCCGGGTCGTATAGAAGGCATCGAACACCCGCTCGCAATCGCGCGGCAACAGACCGTTGCCTTGATCGCTAATAGAGAAACGTAACTGTTGCGGCGACTCAAGCTCTACATGACAGTCCAGCGTTCGCCGCTCGGGGCTTACCTGGCGCATCGCGTCGACCGCATTCATCGCCAGATTGAGGATGACTTGCTGAATCTGCACCTCATCAGCCAGCAGCGGAGGCAAGCCTTCTTCAATCTGCACGTGCAGCGCAATTTCTTGTTCGGCCAATTCTCCGGCGATCAACCGGAGCGCGCCCTTGACCGTATCTTCGACGTTCAGCCATTGCTTGGTCGGTGCCTGATGCCTCGCAAGGCTGCGCAACCGGGCGATGATGTCACTGGCACGATGCGAGTCTTCGATGATGCGCTCCACAGCCTGCCGGGCCTTAGGCAAGTTGGGAGGATCAGCGGCAATCCAGCGCAGACAGGCACTGCCGCTGGTGGCCGTGGCAGCCAGCGGCTGGTTCAACTCATGGGCAATCGAAGCAGCCAGTTCACCCAGCACATTGACCCGCGCGACATGCTCCAGGTGCGCTCGGGTCTGATGCACTGCACGAATGGCAGCCGACAAACGCAACGCCAGCCAGGTCGTACAGGCGATGGCCGCGAGGCTGATCAGGACATTCACCAGCCCCGACTCTGTATCGCCAAAACGCGTGAAGCGGTAACTCAGAATCGTCAGCAGCATACAAACGATGGACACGCCCACCACCGCCCGCGCCGGCAGGAACCTGGCGGCGATCAGCACCACGATCACTTGAAAGACCCCAACCGCAATTTCAAGATCAGTGACCGTGTCGATCGCAGCAATACCCAATGCCAGCGCGAACAACAGGACCAAACGAAGCGTTAACCGAGTTCGTCTCAAGGGATCACCATCGCGCATCACCACTATCAGGATTGCAAACGCAGAGTGTATAGCGGCCACCGTGACCTGTTCATTGGAAACCTCAATCCGCTCAGGAAGGGTTGTCCAAGCTGAACTGATCAGCCACATCGTCGTAGGCGAAAAGCTCAGCATAGCGACCCCACTGAGTCACGCAGTCCAGCGTAACGGCCGCATCGCTTTGCGACATGAAGTCTTCCAGCTCATCCCGGAAGCGTCTCGCGGGTGCGGTTCGGCCTGGACGATCATCCAGCACCCGACGGATATGGCTGACCAGCGGCACGAACCTCAGCAAGTGCTGCGCAAACAGCTGCTTGCGCTCATCCACATCTGACTGGGCATAACGCAGTCCGGCGGGAAGAAGCGTGATATCGCCCTCCTGCATTTGGGCAAATCGCATCAGTTGCAGCACTTCCGCCAACGAAAAAAGATCCTCGGAGGTGGAGCGCAATGCCGTAGCCAACTCGCGCAAATCGGCCTGACCGTCATAGGGAGCATTGTCTACCGCCTCGATCAGCCCTGCCAACGCGTTGGTGGAAGTCAGAGGCAAGACCATGCCGATGCCATTTC
Source organism: Pseudomonas caspiana (assembly GCF_040224095.2). NCBI lineage: Bacteria > Pseudomonadati > Pseudomonadota > Gammaproteobacteria > Pseudomonadales > Pseudomonadaceae > Pseudomonas > Pseudomonas caspiana. Next base: position 3,898,539 of record NZ_CP167995.1, read on the forward strand.
CTGCAAACAGGCTTTCACGTGGCGCATGCACGGCGCTACCGCCTGCCATGTGCACGTAAATGCTTTCCACCAGCGCCTGAAAAGCAGGGTCTGTACGGTTGCGCGGCTGGGCGAGATCGACGTTGACTTCGCACATGATCCTCCCCGGATTGGAGGAAAGAATCAGGATGCGATCACACATCAACACCGCTTCTTCGATGTTATGGGTGACCATCAGAATTGACTTGATCGGCATCCGGCCTTCGCTCCAGAGGTCGAGCAAATCAGTGCGCAGTGTTTCCGCGGTCAACACGTCCAGCGCGGAAAACGGTTCGTCCATCAGCAGGATATCGGGGTCGACCACCAATGCACGGGCCAGACCGACACGTTGGCGCATGCCCCCGGACAACTCTTTGGGGTAGGCACTTTCAAACCCGTCGAGGCCGATCATATCGATAGCCGCCAAGGCCCGTCGGCGCCGCTCGGGCGCCGCGACGCTCAATGCCTCAAGGCCGATTTCCACGTTCTGCAGCACGGTTAACCACGGGAAAAGGGCGAAGCTCTGGAACACCATCCGCACTGAAGTCGACACACCCGGCGCGTTCGCCGGAAAGGCCACCACCCCAGTGGTGGGCGACACCAGCCCTGCGATGGAGCGCAACAACGTGGATTTCCCCGAACCCGAACGCCCCAGCAGCCCAATGACCTCGCCGTCGTTGAGACGCATGGCGACATCATCCAGGACCACGCGTTGGGTGCCGCCCGCCGTGCCGTAAACATGGCCAAGCCCTTGCACGTCCACCAGGCAACGCTTGTCGATTACTTCCATTGGAATACCCTCACTCAATTCGAAGCCGACGTTCGGCATAGCGGTACAGCGGACGCCATAGAAGGCTGTTGAAACCGACCACGAATACGGACATGACGACAATGCCCAGCGCCACCCGCTGGAAATCACCCGCCGTCGTGGCCTGGGCAATGAACAATCCCAGCCCCGACGCATACAGATGATCGCTGCCCCATGACACCGCCTCGGCGACGATGCTGGCGTTCCAGGAGCCACCGGCAGCCGTCAAAGCGCCGGTCACGTAATAAGGGAGAACACCCGGCAGCACGACTTTGCGCCACCATTGCCAACCCCGCACGCGGAACACCCGTGATGCTTCGAGCAAGTCGGTCGGCAACGCGCTGGCACCGGCAATCACGTTAAAAAGGATGTACCACTGAGTACCCAGGATCATCAGCGGCGACAGCCATACATCCGGGTTCAGCTTCAAGGCGACGATGGTGACCACGGCGAACGGGAACAGAATGTTTGCCGGGAACGCTGCCAGTAATTGCGCGACGGGTTGCAAACGTTCTGCCCAGCGCGGATTCAGGCCGATCCAGACACCGATGGGCACCCAGACAAGACTGGCCAGGACGATAAGCACCGCCACACGCGCCAAAGTGGCGAGCCCCAGACCAAACGCATTGATCACCTCCTCCACGCCCAACGTGCTGCCGATAAAGCACGCCAATTGATAAATGCCGGTCATGCACGCCGTAACGATCAGGACTATCCACGCCAGATCGATGTAACGCTGCCACCGGCTATTGACCGTGAAGCCCGTGAGCGCCAGTTTGGGTATACACACTGTTGGCATCCAGTCGCTCACGCTGCGCAGCGACGCAAACAACAAAGGGACAATTCGTGAGGACCTGAGCAGGTCGTAGACCCGTGACCGGGGACGCTTGTGGGAAGCGGTCTGTTCAAATCGAAACTTGTCCGCCCACGCCACAATGGGCCGGAAAAACAACACGTCGTACAGAACGATTACTCCGACCATGGCCAACACAGCCCAACTGATCGCAGCGATATCCTTCTGCTGAATCGCGAGAGCCAGCCATGAACCGATACCCGGCAAATTGACGGTGCTGTCTCCGACCGTAATGGACTCGGACGCCACGACAAAAAACCAGCCGCCCGACATGGACATCATCATGTTCCAGACCAGCCCCGGCATTCCGAACGGCAGTTCGACCTTGATAAACCGCTGCCACGGCGAAAACGAGAATTGCCGACTCACATCGTAAAGATCGTCAGGCACGGTCCTCAGCGACTGATAAAAGCTGAAGGTCATGTTCCAGACCTGGCTGGTGAAAATGGCAAATACCGCAGCGCATTCCAGCCCCCACTGCCGCCCCGGAAAAATGCTCATGAAGAACACCACGGTAAACGTCAGGAAACCCAGCACCGGTACCGATTGAAGAATGTCCAGCGCCGGTAAAATAACCATCGCAGCCCTGCGGCTTTTAGCGGCCAGTGTGGCGATAACAATCGAAAACACGAACGACACGAACAACGCGGCAAACATGCGCAAAGTGGTGCGCAGGGTATACGCGGGCAGGTGCACCAGATCGAGTGACACAGGCGCAGAATCAAGGGCACTGAGTGGCTGATTCATTTGCCCGGCACTGTAAAAAACAAACAGCGCCAGCAAACCAATTGCGGCAATCAGCGCGCCCTCGGCGAGCAGGGATGCAGAACGAGGTTGCGCCGTATTGGTTACCGGGCTTCTCAGGGATAAAGGCAGGGAGAAACGCATAGGATAGCCTCTGTCGTGCGTCTCAAACGTCAGGCATCCACCGGTCAGGTGGAGCAAACGCATGAAGCACTTCGATCCGTTAATCAGTTTGCTTTACTTGGGTAAAGCATAAGGACTGAGGTTGATCGGATCGACAGAAACTAAGGACGTCAAAATATACGTTGGTATATGAGGTGACTGTGCTGACAACTAACTTGTTGTGAGTCGCACATTGAAGATATGGCGAATCAAGGTACGTCGCCAACCGTTATGGGCAACTCAACCGGCTTCTGATTGGTAATACCGAACGGAATATGAACCGACGGCGCCACCGCACTCGCGGACTTCAGATGCCCCGACTGGTCATCAAAGAAGATGTGCGGCTTGAGTACGGCAAGCACCTTGCCCTTCTCGATACCGCCCAGGAAAAACGCGTCGTTGACCATCACACCCCAACTCTTCAGGGTGTTCAGCGCACGCTCGTGTGAAGGTGCGCTTCGGGCTGTGACGATGGAAACCCTGATCCGGTTTTCATAATCTGGATTGAGCTTCTTGTATTGCTCTTCAACGGACTGGATCTTTGCCATCCGGACCATGAACTCTTTCAGCGGGCCAGGGTTATGCGGCTCCATCACGTTCTTCACTTCGTGTGCATGAAACTCCACCAGACCGGACGACTGCATGACCGTCTCAGCCTCATCACCTGCCAGTACGCCATCAAAGTCGAACGCAATACGCAGGGTCTTGTCGTCTTCATCGTCATCGAACTGTGAATCCAGAACCTGCCCGGCCGGATGCCCGGCATTGATCGCAGCCTCCACATCAGCCTTGTTACCCGACAGAAACAGCGCAATGTTCAAGGCCGGAATGTATTCGTACGGCGACCGACCCTGCATGAAAATAGCGCGGGTCATCCCCAGCCCGTAATGCTCAATGGTCTTCATCACCCTCAGGCCCGTGTCCGGGTCATTTCGGGATAACAGCACCACCTCGACCAGCGGATCAGACGGGTCTTCACTCAAGTCATTCAGCGACAGCAAACGCTTGATAAAAGGAAAGGCAATCCCCTTGGGCAGCGGATTGTTCAGGTTCTTTTCCTGAAACTTCCGATACTCCTCTTCACCCTGGCTGCGAAACACCGCGTCCGAGTCCAGCAGATCAAAAACGGCGCTGGAGGCGACGCCGATGACTAAGCGATTGTCCAGTTCGTAGGGCATTGGGGTTCTCTTTGGTGGGCACGACGGCGGGCCTGGCCGATGACATCTGGAGCAGACGGTGGATCGAGAAAGGAAAAAAATCTAGCATGATGGGCCAAAAACTTCAGCAGATCATTGCTGTTTGGCCTGAAGAGATGCCTCGTGCCTAATCCGATAATACCCATACTCATAGTGTTTCTTGCCACACTGGTCATTTATTGCGTGCTGGGCAACGCATTCAAACGCAAACCGCTATTAAGCTTACGTCCAACACTCACATTCAATTACAGACCTACAGACTGGGGCGCCTCCGAATACCTCGCGGCCTTGACTGCCTTTAACATTCTGTTGCTGGTCTACGTTGCGTGCTTCATAAAACTAGGTTTCGATCTACCCAAATACTATCGATGGTTATTGCTGGCATGGACGTGTTTATGCACCCTTGCACTGATATCCATGTACTACAACGTAACGACCAAGTACGCACGATTCTCCAGCGTACTGAATATCAGTGCGGGCCTCGCCACTGCATGCTTTGCCATTTTCACGGCACCGCTCGTAGACAGTTCAATCACCGATTTAACAGGTGTGAACGCAGATAAATTTCCGGCAGCGCAGAAAACTTTAAATCTGGTGGCGGTTATTTATTGCTGGTCGCTAATCGGAATGATCGTGACCATGTTCGTGTTCCTGTTCATAGGTTTCCACACCCTCTTCAAAACAACCAGCAACACGCGAGCGTCAACACTGTCAGTGGTCGCCCTCGTCGGCATCGCGTACACATTCGTTATCTACCTCAATGCGTTCAGCGAACTATCGCGCGACCTGTCCAATAAGCGAATAAAGGTCTTATTGGTCTACTCGTCCTTTCATGTAAGCCCCGATAAGTGTGGACTTGTGAATCAACCCGCAAATTCGAAGGTAGCCCTACTGGATGATGACAAGGCTGTGATCGCTCTCCCAGACCCGACGCAAACGTACACTTTCAAGCGCGTAACGTGCTCAGTACCCGGTTCAGACAGAGAGGGGTAAAGCCCGCATGAATTCAGTCCTGGCCTATGGCGGTAAACACTCGCGGTTTTTGCCGAGCACCGAGCGGCAGATATCCGGACAGACGTTGCCAGGGATCAGTAGTCCAAGGCGAACTGATCGAATGCGGCGCTGCCCTGGATCATCAGCTATCTAAGCCCCCGCTTTTCTGCACACCGAACGATTCGCGTTGTATTCAGGTCTGGTTGTCATTAGGAGCTTGAATCGATGGCAGGTGAATCATGGTGCTAAAAATAACAAGTATCGTCATGGCGGTAGTGGCTGCCGCCATTTTATACATGGGCGGCGCTTTGGTTGCGGCAGGAGGAAGTTCAGCCTATGCCCTGATCGGGCTTGGTGTGCTGATCACTGCAGTGTTGTTATTTCTCAGGAAAAAATCGGCACTCACGTTCTATGCGCTACTCATGTGGGCGATTCTGATCTGGATCATCTACGAAGTGGGCTTCGACAAATGGCAGTGGATTCCACGTGGCGATCTGTTCGCGTTGATGGGGTTCTGGCTGGCATTGCCATGGGTCGTGCGCCGTTTGTATGTCGCGCATACACCAGCAGAGTCACGAAGCTTTCACCCGTTCCTTGGCGGCACGGTGGCGGTGATGATCGTGATCGTTGTGGGCATCATGTTCTACGACCCCTACCCTGTTCAGGGCGAGATCACTAACCCGGTTTCTGCCAAAGGTGCCAGTGGTGCGGCAGAGGATTGGGTTGCTTATGGCGGCACCAACGACGGTCAGCGGTTCTCGACACTTGATCAAATCGACGCCGGAAATGTTAAAAAACTCACGGTCGCCTGGGAGTACCACACTGGCGACCTGCGTGATCCTGCAAAGGACGCCAGCGAGTACACGTTTGAAGCCACTCCGTTGAAAGTAAACAATCGGGTTTATGTCTGTACTGCGCACAATGAGGTGCACGCGTTAAATCCCGAGACGGGAACGCTGGAGTGGAAATACGAGCCTCAGAAAGACCGTTCATACCTGCAGCAACATCAGACATGTCGAGGGGTCAGCTATTACTCTCCTGCGTCCTCCGGCACTTGGAGCGGCGACCTGTCAGTCTCCTCTACGAACGCTCCAGCGCTCTGTGACAAGCGCATCCTCACTGCGACAGCGGATGCGAGGCTGGTCGCACTGGACGCCGATACGGGCAAGGCCTGTAGCGAATTCGGGAATAACGGCGTGGTCAACCTGAGCGACAACATGGGCAAGATCCGCCCTCACGCACTCATGCAAACGGCCGCCCCGCTGGTGGCCGGTGATCTGATCATCGTCGGTGGCTCAGTAATGGACAATGGCTACAACGCCGGTAATCCGTCCGGAGTGATCAGGGCTTATGACGTCCTCAGCGGCAAACTGATCTGGAATTTCGATCCTGCCACGCCTGAATTCACCCAGCCCATTGCTGCTGGTCAAGACTACCCACAAGACACACCCGTGGCCTGGGGCACTCTGAGTGCCGACCTGCAGAACGGGTTGGTGTACGTACCCTTTGGTAATGCTTCTCCCGATGAACTCGGTATTCGACGCGATCCTGCCAGCAATACCGAGAAATTCCGCGACGCCCTGGTTGCTCTGGACCTGAAAACTGGCGCATTCAAATGGAAATTCCAGACCTCTCATAACGATCTGTGGGATCGCGACAACCCTTCGCAACCTTCACTCATCGAACTCGGCAAGGACGACAAGAAGCAGCCAGCGGTGGTGCTGCCGACGAAGGTAGGTAATATTTTCGTTCTCAACCGATTGACTGGTGAGCCGATCATTCCTGTTGACCAGGCCAAGGCGTCGGCTGACGGCGGTGTTGCCGGTGAGCGTTTCGCGACAAATCAGCCGGTCTCAAGGCTCAACTTCATTCCTGAGCCGCTGACCGAAAAATCCATGTGGGGCCTGACACCGTTTGACCAAATGTCCTGTCGTACCAGCTTCAAGAAGCTTCGGTACGACGGCAACCCATGGACGCCAAGCACCGAATCCGGAACGCTGGTGTTTCCGGGGAACATCGGCGCCTTTAACTGGGGCTCGGTGGCGGTTGACCCGGAACGGCAAATCCTGATTGGCGCCCCCGTACGCCTGGCTTACAAATACACGCTGATCAAACGAACGCCGGAAACCGAAGAGAAACGGCTGTTTACCGAAGAAGGTAAGCCCTACTGGAATGAAAATTTCAAAGGCGACTATGCGATCAGGATTCAGCAATTTGCCTCTGATCTGGGTATCCCCTGTATCGCTCCACCTTGGGGCCGCATGGCTGGAGTTGACCTTAACACCGGTAAAACGGAGTGGATGCGCCGCATCGGCACCTCCAAAAACCTGAAGACCAGCTTCCTGTCTGGAAGCTTCCCGATTGGTTTCCCAATGGGCATGGTGGCGCACGGCGGGCCATTGATCACAGCAGGAGGATTGGTGTTCCACGGCGCAACCGCAGATGGCTTCATCCGCGCCTACGACATCAATACTGGAGAAACTCTTTGGCAAACCGAATTACCAGCGGGCGGCCAGGCGACTCCGTCGACCTACATGGGAAGTGATGGCAAACAATATGTGGTCATTGCTGCTGGCGGTCACGGCGCCCTCGGTACGACAATGGGCGACAGCGTGATTGCGTTCAAGCTGGAATGAATATCAGGCACTGAGCAGGCCTGCACAATTGCGACCTGTGGGCATTGTATAGACCTCTGTCTTTGAAGGGCTTCGACAGAACTCACATACCCATGGGGAGAGCTTTGGCTGTCACAGCTTGATTGTTTTGAGTGACATGCCTTTATTTTGAGCTAGTGAAGTTGGTTTTTATTAACTGCCAAACTATGCTTTACAAGACCGAGGTATTTCTCATCTTCTTCTGAGAAAATCTCCTCACCTTCCAGCATATAAGCTTTACATAAATAATCGACACCTTCAGGTTTGCCCTGTTCATGAAGTGACTGCCCTAAGCGCATCATGATGAAAGGGTTGAACGCACCTTCAGGGCCATTCATAGCGTCATGGAGGGCCTCAATGGCATGCTCATATTCCTTCATGCCAAAAAGCGCGTCAGCGATGCCAGCTTTCAGCCAGGTGTAGGCTTCCCAAGTGTCGCAAGGAGCGGGCAATAAATTGAGAGCTTCTTCGAAAATATTCAAGGCACTTGGGTATTCACCATCGTCCATAAACGAGTTTCCCAACTCACTCATTTCAGATATTTTCTCGTACAGTTCGTCATCAAGTTCCAGCATACTTTACACCTTTATATTCTCGAGATAGAAGTTCAGGTACTTATTATCGAAGCCCTGAAAAGCTCTTTTCTTACCCAACTTGAAAGCTTTGTCAAAATATTCAATCGCAAGCTCTTTTTCGCCAAGCTCATAACATATTTTTGCAAAATTGATAAAACTGCTAGTCTCTCGTGGTGGTTTGGTTTCCATTGCAATAGTGGCCCATGGCTTGGCTTCCGTATTGTTTCCCAAATCGAAAAACAAGCCCGAGATACAGCCAGAAATCCAGTTGGCAAGATCCCACTTCGTAGCTGGGGCAGGTAGTAATCCCCACGCTTCATTATATTTTTCAAGTGCGTTGGCGTGATTGTTCTGAATTTCCAATCTATTACCAGACTCTACCAATTCCACAATTTTCTGGGAAAGCTCACTATTTGAAATATCCAGGTCTTCCATAAAGTCCTCAGCAGGTAAATTCTCGGGTGTTCTGCGGTGACAGGACAGTATCTAAACTTGCCCCGCTCTCCTGAATTCCGAAGAGCTTGATACATCACCCATGCCGACCCGCGTAACGCCTACCAATTCAATAGAGCCATCGGAGGCATGCGCAGCTATTGACGTGGTATTCGCGACGACCAGATTATCTGCGGTGAAGGTCTAGGTAAAGGTCGCTTGCAAGCTAATTTCAAAGCGCTGGACATCAGCATTCAGGTCGTCCAAGGCGAACTGTTCGAATGCGGAACGGAACAGTAGCGGATGCGGATAAATCACTTATAGGAAAAATAATGAAACCGGTTCGATATGCGCAGGAAGGACACGCAAAAAAAATCCCGGTATTACCGGGATTTTTAGAAATTATATAAGCTGCTAAGCACTGGCTTTGCTGGCGCCTGCCATCAATCCTGAAGGCTCAGGAACTTTCTCGCCAAAGAAAAATGAAGTCCAGCAAGCTCTTCTCAGTCTTGTTCCCCCCGCGGACAACACGGAGGGCTTTGGCCTCGGCTACAGAAGCTTTGGTTTTTTAGGCTGCTTTAATAATTTTGGTCATAAATTGATCACCTCAACTTATCGTAAGCCTATTTAATGATTCGGACAAGCCGACTACCAACGAAAGTGAAACCAAGAAGCTCATAGTGAGGATCGCACCCCGTGTGGGGTCTTGGATCTCAATCTCGATGGCGCCAAAAGAGCTTGGCGTACTGAGTGATCGCAAGCATCATCAATGCAGCAACGATTTTTTTCATTGGGTGCGCATGCATTCTTTTACCCTTCCATTCTGCTCAGCCTACGCAGTCCTAGCCACATGAGTCTGTGCAGAAAAATCGAAGGTTTTCAGACCACAGGATAGTGGTGAGGCGACGGAGCAGAATGAATAAACACGCAAGCATGTGAGTTCCTGTTGTTTACAAAGCTGAAATTTCCTACACTATGGAAATGGCATATAGCCACCACTATGGTTTTTTTTAAAAGCTCGTGACATGGCGAAGGAAAGCATATGAAGTATCGAGAGAGTACAATCGATAAGCAGTTGCGAAAATGGTTTGGAAATGACAACACGAAGAAACTACTCCGGGGTATACGATTAGCTACAGGCTCACTAAGAGGGCTTACCGAGTTCGAAGTCAAATTAAACTTCCCCATCACTGCATTTGCAGGTGTCAATGGAGCTGGAAAATCGACACTCCTAGCGGTTTCTAGCTGCGCTTATCACAACGCAAAATCCGGATTCAAACTTCCAAAAAGAAAGGTAAGCTACTACACCTTTTCCGACTTTTTCGTGCAGCACGTAAACGAAGCCTCACCACACGGCATCGCAATTTGGTACAGTATTGCGCACGACAATTGGAACAAATCTGACTCTCTACCAACTGGACAAGGAATAGGGAAGCAACTCAGAAGCAAGAAAAAGAATGGACGCTGGAACGACTATGCTGGCAGGATTAAAAAAACAGTTATATTTCTTGGAATTGAACGAATTGTTCCGCATGCAGAGCGAAGTCAATCAAGGTCATATTCAAGATCTTTCAAAGACGTCCCCCTCAAAGGCTGGGAAGACAAAGTCAAAACATTAGTCGGTGCAATCCTAGGGAAAACTTATGATGAGTTTCGGTACCTGGAGCACGCTAAATATAGCTTACCCATGGTAAAAGTCGGTGGCGTAACCTACTCCGGCTTCAATATGGGAGCTGGCGAGAATGCGTTATTTGAAATTTTTTCAACGATTTATTCTAGTGGTGGGAATACTTTACTTGTGCTTGACGAGATAGAGCTAGGCCTTCACTCAAAAGCCCAACGAAGATTCATAGAGAAACTGAAGCAAATTTGCTTGGAAACGGGGACTCAAGTTATATGCACAACTCACTCAAAGGACATTTTTGAGTGCCTGCCTGATGATGCGCGCTTTTTTGTAGAGTCAGTTGGCGGAAAAACCAAAATTACTCCAGAAATATCGCCTGATTTCGCATTTTCGAAAATGAGTAATATTAAGCATGGTGAACTAGACATTTTCGTAGAGGACGAAGTGGCCCTTACACTCATCCAAACCCTTCTGCCGTCCGAGCTAAGGTCGCGAATAAAGGTTTTTGTTATTGGCTCGGCATCTGCAATAGCTAGACAACTGGCGGCTTTGAATATTAAGGGTGAGGAGAGACCTACGATCGCTATATATGATGCTGACCAGATACCTAAGGCAGTAGACAATCTCTCGCATGCAAGAAAAATGGTGGAGAATCCCCCCGCTGATTTTGACACTTGGTACAACGACCGAATTAGCTATCTTCCAGGTGATACTTGGCCGGAAGCGTGGATTGTGCAACAAGCAAAAGAATACCCAGAATTAGTTTCCATAGCTCTAGGGCTGGATATTGAAAGAGTTGACGAATTAATGGAGTACGGATTGCAAGCGGGCAAACACAATGAGTTTTTTGAGATAGCCTCAAATATCGGACTTGACAAGACCCAATGTCTTCAATATCTGACGAAGGTAGTTTGTACAGCCTCCACACCAGAGCTAGCTGGTTTATTAAATTTCATTTCCGCACGGCTTAAATAAAAAATTGTGAACGCTATGCTCACTTCGGACAAGTCATTCGTCCTTAGCGACTATCGACAGATGACGATCCGCAATTGATCAATACGTTTAGTATGACTTCTACTCATCATCTCCCGCCGCATCACCCATCCGGATCGGCGGTCACACCCGCAGCACGAAGCCCGAAGCCCCTCTTCCCAGCGCCCATTAATCTCATCCAGCGCAGTCATCACCTTCTCGGGCTAAACGTACAGCACCACCTGAGCGCGGATAGCGGTTACACGATGAGCCTGAGTCTTGAAAGCATGCTGCCTGAGGCGGTCATCACACTGGGGCGATAATGTATTACAGGGATGATCAGACAAGTCAGGAGAAGGCAGTGACGTCAGGGCATCAAAGTAGGGCCAAGAAGTTGGTACGTTGGTATAGCGGATTTCGAATGCAAAGTGGGCAGTGGATGAGCAGATCGGAAAATTCCCCAGTAATGGCTGCCTAAGGCTGACGACGTAAAGTAGATGAGACAAAATGTTGCTTTTTCGATCATGGACCGACCTCAGCACATGCTCCCAGTAAAAATCCTAGCTGCTTTAGCCTATCTGCCTGTAATCGCAACCCTGCTGATTAGATATGCAGAAAAAAAATACCTCATCATATACGCCCCCAAAATAAGGATTAACTACAGTTTTGCATCAATATCCAGCTGCGAACTTTATTGTGCCGCTATTTGGCTAGGATACATATGCTTTGTGATCCTGGCGAGTGCAAAGAAATTCTTATTCGACGAATTCGATATAACCATTTTGAGCATCGGCCCAATCTTTATAATAATGACCGGGACAATCGCACTAGTAGACGAGCAATATAAACTTATTGCAGCCTACAAAGAAAATTCCGTTATTATCAAGACGATACTTATTGCACTGGCAATATGCATAGGATATATGGCGAGCGCGATGACTGACGCAAGCATTGCGGACTTCACCTCAACGAATGCTTCAAATTTCCCTGACGCGCAAAAAGTCATTACGCTCATCGCCACAGTAGGTATCTGGGCGTACATAGCTGTAGCCTGCAGCTTAGCTGTCTATGTCGTAATTAGCATACTTGCGTTCATAAAAATCATGGCGTTGGACAAAACCTTCTCCCAAAATAAACAACCTAAAAAAAATTTCCTAGGAGCCAAATGGGAAGATCCTCACTCTCAAAAAATGGAGATACTGATTTTAGCTAGCATCATCATAGGCTTTACAATGACAATTATAGCCCCTCTAGAATATGTCCAACTGATCAGAAAAGACGAAACAAACAAAATCCTAAAGGTCCTTTTAGTTGAAACCTCATTTCATTTAAATCCTGAGATTTGCGGCTTCACCGCTCCTCCTGGTAGTGTCATGACCATGCTGCCATTTAAACAAGCGGTTATTGCTACTCCGGACAAAAAATCAACGTACAACTTCATCGTAATTGAGTGCAATCGCAAATTTTCTTCGATAGATCAATCAGAGAAAAGCCTAACAAGTTCCAAACAATAACTGAAGCGACATTAAAGATGCAGGCCACACTCAAATATGGAGTGTGCGCCTGACTGGATTGACCTGAATACCGGCTTATACACGGGGCAAAACACTAAAGCCTCGATAACACTAAGTCAAACGGTGGGCCAATTCAACAACGCTCTTGTAAGAATACAATTTAGGCAATTCGTTAACTACGCTATAGTAGATCCTATCCTGCCAACCACTTAGCGAACTTGAAATCCTATTTAGCTCATCCCTCTCTGAATTAATTAAGCGAAGATAGAACCGAGCTATATCGGACACCTCCGCGAGACTGCTCGTAAAACTAAGGGTCACGACATTGGCCTCTAAATCCATCGCCTTAAACGCGTCATCGCTTTTCCCATCTGAAAACAAAGCTTGGTATAATTGCGGCCTTGTGGACTTTGCAAATATGAGAAAAGCCAACCAGAAGAAATTCACTTCACCCTTGAGTGAATCAGATGCACTTTTCAACTGTTTGAAATAATTTATCATCTCACGAAGTTCGACGCGAAAATATTTACTTAGCGCAACGACGATCAATGCATTTTCTGTGAACCCGGGAGTTTTGCTTATTATGGTATTAGCTCTTGGGTAGGCGCTTTCCTTTCCTGTGTCATTATAACGGTGGCGCGAAACGTCTCCGGTTACGTTGACACCAAGCACCAGAGAGGGAATTACTGGCAAATTCAAAGATACAATTTTAAAAATATCGGTATTATCCAGCCTGAATTCGGCATCAAAAAAGCGATTGAGATACTTTTCAGATGAGAATCCTGCTCCATATACAGCTCTAATAGAATGCGCTAGCTGCTCAGAATCGGATGCAATTATAAAACGACAGTCAGAAAGTTCAAAAAAATGTTTCACCCTTTCCAAAAGTTCAATCGCATAGGTTGGTCTACATCTATCAAGCTCATCAATAAAAATGAAAGCAGGAGCAGATTTTTTTTGATTTTCAGCGGCAGCGGCAAGCCTTTTCAGAACTTCAGATTTAAAATCTTCTACATTTTTTGCGGTTTCGGCCTGCTCTTTAATTAGACTTTCAACAATGGAGGTTGCGGCATCCTCCCCCCCCTCCCCGAATATTTCGTCCAACTCAACACCACTGACCTTCCGGACCAGACCTTTCAAAATTAGCGGCGTGGCTTTTTTTATCAGAGTTGAGGATGCGGCGATTAAGGACTTTCCCGTTTTAGTTGCGTCAAGCTGAAGAGGATCTGCAGTCTGTTGTTCAATGCAGGTTACGAGAGCCACTAGTGGCTCAGTTGAGTAGTCAGTCTCCCAAGCGTTGAACGACACACAAACGTGATGCTCGCTCAAGCTTTCTGCCCAACGTTTTAAAAAAAATGACTTCCCTGCCCCCCAAGGCGAGTTGACGTTGAGCACATGCACATGATCGTTTGCTAACAAGTAGGAGGTCAGAAACGCACTACTTGCCTTCCGATCCATCATGTCGTCGTCCCAAATATTGCTAGGCTCGCTCATTGCACATCCCGATTGAACACGTGAGGATTCCCGATCCTGCTTGTAATGCAAAGCAGTACCGTGAGAAACACTAGCTTACTCGCACTCAGAAGTCTCTACATCGCTCAGCAAGCTTAGTGCCCATCTGTCCGTGGGTGGGGTGAATAACCTATGCTGTCGCTCATATAATGCTGAGCTGAGCTCGGGGAAAAATTCCTAAGCCGCAACCTGCCAGTCCACGGCTGGATGCTCTCGGTGCTCTGCCGACCACAGATCATAGTTGAGCTGAGCCTTGGCCAAAACCGGGCGGTGCTCATACCTGCGCGCTAAAGGGGCACAGTTGGATCAGAACTTATCGGAGATCGCCTGTTAACTAAACGCGAAAGCATTTCGCTGGAAAAATGCAGACGTCTAGCCATTTCGGCAATTTTGATATGAAGGCCTGGCAACATGTCGTGGAGCATTTCATCACGATGGGGTGGGTTATGCATAGCCATCGGCGGTTCTCCTTTTCAGTGGTAGTCGAGGTAATCGACCACTTCGACCTCCCTTTCGATAAATCTAAAAATTACCCGGCAATTACCTAACGTTCATAGACCAAAACCCTGCCAATTGGCCTTTGAGCAGGCGCTGGCAGCCGCTTGGGAGCTACGCGTCCCGGTAATGGGATAGAAGATATCGAAAACAGCAGCCGCTACCGCTGTCAGGTAAGCGGTATCAGGATATCTATTACTTTTCTCTCAGGACTGAATGTTGCGGTTCACCCCGCCTGGCTGCGCAAACTGATCCTGCTTCAGCCCAGGCGACACGCGCTCTTCGCGGAAGGAATCACTGCACCACGAATGAAATTGATTACTAAGGGGACGGCAGTCGGCTCTCGGGGCGCAGCGAGGAGCGGATTACTGAGCTGTCTATCGTCCGTAGGGGAGATTGTAAAGCCGATTCGATGAAGCCTTTTCCGCATTAGCTGCGGAAACGATCCCAAAGATGAAGAACCGAACGTGATTTCCCAATCGGGATTTCTCAAACGCCACAAACGAAAAAGCCCTGAATAATCAGGGCTTTGACGTATCTAAGATGGCGGAAGCATAGAGATTCGAACTCTAGGACCTGTTACAGTCGGCAGTTTTCAAGACTGCTGCCTTAAACCACTCGGCCATACTTCCGTTTGCATTGCGGGCGCCATAATACCGGAATGAAACACGCTGTCAAACTCTCTAGGTGGCTGATTTCAGGTCGTCTGTTATGATCTTTGCAACTCAACATTTCAACCACTAGGAGTTTCGCCATGCGCGAACAGGATTACGCAGTTAATAACGGCGTGCAGGCCGATCAGCTAGAGGTTAGCCGCGTCCTGCGCAACACATACGGTCTTCTGGCTCTGACCCTTGCTTTCAGCGGTGTCATGGCTTTTGTAGCGCAGCAGATGCGCGTTGGCTACCCGAACATTTTCGTTGTACTGATCGGTTTCTACGGCCTGTTTTTCCTCACCAACAAACTGCGCGATTCGGCGTGGGGTCTGGTGTCGGCATTCGCCTTGACCGGTTTCATGGGTTTCATCCTTGGCCCGATCCTCAACCGTTACCTGGGCATGCAAGGCGGCGCTGAAGTTGTCAGCTCGGCATTCGCCATGACTGCACTGGTGTTCGGTGGTCTGTCGGCTTACGTGCTGATCACCCGCAAGGACATGAGCTTCCTCGGTGGTTTCATCACCGCTGGCTTCTTCGTCCTGCTGGCGGCGGTACTGGCAAGCATTTTCTTCCAGATCAGCGGTCTGCAGTTGGCGATCAGCGCTGGCTTCGTCCTGTTCTCGTCGGCCTGCATTCTGTTCCAGACCAGCGCGATCATTCAGGGTGGCGAGCGTAACTACATCATGGCGACCATCAGCCTATATGTTTCGATCTACAACCTGTTCGTCAGCCTGTTGCAGATCTTCGGCATCATGAGCCGCGACGACTGATTCAGCTGTCCTGCTTCATCAAAAAGCCCGCCTAGCGGGCTTTTTGCTGTCTAGTGCTCGTGAATTCTTTATCATTGGCCAAGTTTTTCTGCTCAGGGCCTGTCATGAAGTTCGCGATCAATCTTTTCAGCGCTGCCCATGCGCCCTCCTCGCGCCGCGCCCTGCTGTTTGCTCAGGCAGCGCTGGCGGGTGGGCATGAGATTGTGCGGCTGTTCTTCTATCAGGATGGCGTCCACAGCGCTTCGGCCAATGTCGTGACGCCTCAGGACGAACACGACCTGCCCTCGCAATGGCGAGACTTCATCACTCAGCACCAACTGGACGGTGTAGTGTGCATCGCCGCCGCCCTGCGCCGCGGGGTTCTAAATGATGAAGAAGCTCAGCGCTATCAGCGGCCAGCGGCCAACCTGCTGGCCCCGTGGGAATTATCCGGGTTAGGCCAGTTACACGACGCGGCGCAAACCGCTGATCGTGTGATCTGTTTCGGAGGGCCTTGAAGTGGCTAAATCAATGTTGATTATCAGCCGTCAGGCGCCATGGTCCGGGCCGGGTGCGCGAGAGGCGCTGGATATCGTGCTGGCCGGTGGTGCTTATGATTTGCCCGTGGGCCTGTTGTTTCTGGATGATGGTGTCTTTCAGTTGTTGCCGGAGCAGAACGCCAAGGCTCTGCAACAGAAAGACCTGACCGCCAACCTCAAGGCGCTGTCGATGTTCGGCGTCGAAGAAATTTACGCTTGTGGCACCAGCCTTGCCGAGCGCGGCATCCTGCCGGAAGCAGTGGATGAGGAAATCATTCAATTGCCGCAATCTGCGGAAATCACCGCACTTATTGACCGCTACGACCACGTGATCACAATCTGATGTCGACCCTGCACGTTTTATCTCATTCTCCCTTCACCGACAGCCGCATGACCAGTTGCCTGCGCCTTCTCGGCCCGGCCGACGGCGTGCTGCTGTGCGGCGACGCCACTTACGCGCTGACCGACTCGACAGCACCACTCCAGGCACTGCAAGCGCTAAGCGACAATGAAGTGTTTGTGCTTGAGGAGGATATTCAAGCGCGGAGCATGGCGGCGCCAGACTGGACAACAGTCGTCGACTACCCAGGCTTCGTCGAACTATCGATTCGCTTCGACAAGGTCAACACGTGGCTATGAACGAGTTGAACGTGGCCGGGCAAATCATCGCTCTGGATAAAGACGGCTTTCTGCAAAACCTTGATGACTGGTCGATGGATGTTGCGAACGCGCTATCCGGCCGGGAAGGTATTGCGCTGAGCCCCGAACACATCGAGGTGTTGCTGTTGCTAAGGGATTTCTACGCCGAATTCCAGCTGTCACCCGCGACCCGGCCGCTGATCAAATACACAGCCCTGAAGCTCGGTCCGGAAAAAGGCAACAGCATGCACCTTAACCGCCTGTTCAACGGCACTCCCGCCAAACTCGCCGCCAAGCTGGCGGGCCTGCCCAAGCCGACTAATTGCATATGAACGACTACGCCCCACTCGTCCTTGAAACACCTGCCGAACATCCCTTTGCCCAGTTCGTCCGTATCCTGGGCAAAGGCAAACGTGGAGCGCGCAATCTGACCCGTGAAGAAGCCCGGGAGGCCATGGGCATGCTCCTCGACGAAAAGGTCGAAGAAAGCCAGTTGGGTGCGTTTCTGATGCTGCTGCGCCACAAGGAAGAAAGCGCGGAGGAGTTGGCGGGCTTCACTGAAGCGTTGCGCGAGCGACTGAACGCCCCGCCACTTCAGGTCGATATTGACTGGCCTACCTATGCTGGCAAGAAGCGACATTTGCCTTGGTACTTGCTGGCGGCCAAATGCCTGGCTCAGAACGGGGTACGTATCTTGATGCACGGCGGCGGCGCGCATACGGCCGGCCGACTCTACACCGAACAATTGCTGGGTCTGCTGGGCATTCCGCTGTGCCGCAACTGGCAAGCCGTGGACCAAGCGTTACAACAGCATAACCTGGCATTCTTCCCGCTGGGCGACTGGGCTCCACAACTGCAGCGTATGATTGACCTGCGTAATACCCTCGGGCTGCGCTCGCCAATTCATTCACTGGCGCGGATCCTCAATCCACTGGATGCACGTTGCGGCCTGCAAAGCATTTTTCACCCTGGCTACCAGGGCGTTCATCGCGACGCCAGCGGCTTGCTCGGCAATCACACCATCGTTATCAAGGGTGATGGCGGTGAAGTGGAGATCAATCCAGACACCATCAGCCATCTTTACGGCACCACAGCCGGCCAACCATGGGATGAGGAGTGGCCGGCTCTGTCGGATCGACGCCATGTGAAACCGGCAACCCTGGATCCGCAGCAACTCGTCGCGCTGTGGAAAGGTGAGATCGAAGACAGCTATCCGCAACTGGCGTTGATTTCAACGATGGCGCTGGCTTTACGCGGCTTGGGATTGCCCCGTACGGAAGCGTTCGCCCAAGCTGAGCTTTTCTGGAAGAACAGGAATACATCGATCTAACCGATCATTACCCCCCAACCTTTGCGCTATTTGTTCGAACGAATCGGCTTAAACTCATCTCCAAAGCACATAAGCACACACTTTGGAGTTTGATATGGGCCTTCTCGTTGAAGGACGCTGGCAAGACCAGTGGTACGAAAGCAGCAAAGATGGGGCATTTCAGCGCGAGCAGGCGCAACGTCGCAACTGGATCACCGCTGATGGTCGACCAGGACCTTCAGGTGAAGGCGGCTTCAAAGCCGAGGCCGGGCGCTATCATCTGTACGTATCACTGGCCTGCCCCTGGGCCCATCGCACGCTCATCTATCGCAAGCTCAAAGGGCTGGAAAGCCTGATCGACGTATCCGTGGTCAGTTGGCTGATGCGCGAGCACGGCTGGACCTTCGATACCGAAAAAGGCTCGACCGGCGACCCACTCGACAACCATGAATTTCTTTATCAGCGCTATCTGGCTGACACGGCAGATTATACCGGTCGTGTGACCGTGCCTCTGCTCTGGGATAAGAAACTGCAGCGCATCGTCAGCAACGAATCCGCGGAAATCATCCGCATGTTCAACAGCGCCTTTGACGATCTGACCGGTAATCGACTTGATCTGTATCCTGACGCCTTGCAGTCGCCGATCAATGAGTTGAATGAGCGCATTTATCCGGCTGTGAATAACGGCGTCTACCGCGCGGGCTTTGCAACCTCTCAAGGCGCTTATGAAGAGGCCTTTGATGATGTCTTCGCCGAACTCGATGTTCTGGAAAAGCTGTTGGCCGAGAAACGCTACCTGACTGGCGAATACCTGACTGAAGCCGACGTGCGCCTGTTCACCACTGTTGTGCGCTTCGACGCTGTCTATCACGGGCACTTCAAGTGCAACCTGCGGCGGATTTCGGACTATCCGAACCTGAGCAACTGGATGCTGGAGCTGTACCAGTGGCCGGGCATCACCGAAACGGTGGACTTCACGCACATCAAGCATCACTACTACGAGAGCCACGGCACCATTAATCCTACAGCTGTGGTGCCTAAAGGCCCGCTGCAGGATCTGGGCAGAGCGCATGATCGTGAGCGGCTGACAGGGCGTGGTATCTGGAGCAAGACAGGCGTTTAACCTTGGCGGCGTGTTGCGCCACCTAGGGTCAAAACCACTGTAGGAGCGCACGAGCACCGCGAGGCCACGATGGCGGTCTTTCTAATAAACCGCTATCGCGGCCTCGCGGTGCTCGTGCGCTCCTACAGTTCTGCCGTATTACGGGAGACGGCGTGATGTGATAGACACCGAGGCAGTCAGCCCGTACACAACGCGCTACTTCAGATCAGACCGTAGCCTGAGCCCCTTCGAACCAGGCGAGTTTTTCGCGTAACTGGACCACTTCGCCCACGATTACCAACGTCGGCGCATGGACTTCATGCTCCGCGACCATTCGTGGCAGATCGGCCAAAGTGCCTGTAAACACCCGCTGACTGGAGGTAGTACCCTGCTGGATCAATGCAGCCGGAGTATCAGCGGATCGACCATGCTTGATCAGTTGCTCACAGATGATTGGTAATCCGATCAGCCCCATGTAGAAAACCAGGGTCTGTGCGGGGGCTACCAAATCACTCCAGGGCAAATCACTGGTGCCGTTCTTCAAGTGCCCGGTAATGAAACGCACCGACTGCGCATGGTCACGGTGAGTCAGTGGAATACCCGCATAGGCTGCGCAACCGCTGGCTGCCGTGATACCCGGTACGACCTGAAATGGAACTCCGTGGGCCGCCAGTTCCTCGATCTCTTCGCCGCCGCGGCCAAAAATGAACGGATCACCGCCCTTCAACCGTAGGACGCGCTTGCCCTGCTTGGCCAGATCAACCAGCTGCTTGTTAATCTCGTCTTGCGGCACGGCGTGATCAGCACGACGCTTGCCCACATAGACCCGCTCGGCGTCACGCCGGCACAAATCCAGAATCGCCGGAGCCACAAGACGGTCGTACAACACCACGTCGGCCTGTTGCATCAGACGCAATGCCCGGAAGGTCAGCAGGTCCGGATCACCCGGCCCTGCACCTACCAGATAAACCTCACCGGGAGCATGCGGCGCATCACCTGCAATCTTGGCGATCAGCAGGCGCTCTGCTTCAGCGCCCTGTCCGGCCAGTTGCCGGTCAGCAATCGGCCCCTGAAAAACTTCTTCCCAGAAGGCACGGCGCTGGGTGACGTCCGGAAACAGATTCTTTACCTGACTACGGAAACGCGCGGCCAGACCGGCCAACTGACCGTAAGTCGACGGAATCCAGGTTTCCAGCTTGGCGCGAATCAACCGCGCCAGCACCGGAGCGTCGCCTCCACTGGAAACTGCGATGACCAATGGCGAACGGTCGACGATGGCCGGGAAAATCACGCTGCACAGCGCAGGTGCATCCACCACATTGACCGGTACACAGCGCTGTCTGGCGTCATGAGACACCTGAGCGTTGAGCGGCTCGTCATCGGTGGCGGCAATGATCAGCACGCAACCGTCCAGATCATTGACGTTGTAGCCACGCAGAATCAACTGTCCGCCACTGCGCTCAACCAGCTCGCGCAGTTGTGGCTCGATCTCTGGAGCGACCACCCGAATGACGGCGCCGGCCTCGGCGATGAGGCGGGATTTGCGCAATGCAATCTCGCCACCGCCCACGACCAGCACTTGGCTGCCACGCAGGTTATGGAACAGCGGCAGGAATTCCATTTAACCGATGACCTCAAGCCCACCCATATAAGGTTTGAGCACTTCCGGCACACGAATCGAGCCGTCGGCTTGCTGGTAGTTTTCCAGCACAGCAACCAGGGTACGCCCCACCGCCAGACCCGAACCGTTCAGGGTATGAACCAGTTCTGGCTTGCCGGTTTCCGGGTTGCGCCAGCGAGCCTGCATACGACGCGCCTGGAAATCACCGCAGTTGGAGCAAGACGAAATCTCGCGGAATTTATCCTGACTCGGAATCCACACTTCCAGGTCGTAGGTTTTAACTGCGCTGAAGCCCATATCACCAGTGCACAGTGCCAGAACGCGATAAGGCAGCTCGAGCAATTGCAGGACGCGTTCGGCGTTAGCTGTCAGGCCTTCAAGAGCTTCCATGGATTTTTCAGGCTCGACGATTTGTACCATCTCGACCTTGTCGAACTGGTGCTGACGGATCATGCCGCGAGTGTCCCGACCCGATGCGCCCGCTTCGCTGCGGAAGCATGGCGTGTGAGCCACGAACTTCAACGGCAGTTGCTTGGCGTCGATGATTTCGCCGGACACGATGTTGGTCAGAGAGACTTCCGCAGTCGGAATTAGATACAAGTCCGCCTCGCCTTCGCGGGATATCTTGAACAGGTCTTCTTCAAACTTCGGCAACTGACCGGTGCCCTGCAACGCTGGCGCCTGGACCAGATAAGGCGTGTAAGCCTCTTCATAGCCGTGCTCGTTGATGTGCAGATTGATCATGAACTGCGCGAGTGCGCGGTGCAGGCGTGCGATCGGGCCACGCAGCAACGCGAAACGGGCGCCGGACAGCTTGGCGGCGGTTTCAAAATCCAGCCAGCCGTATTTCTCGCCCAGCGCGACGTGGTCCTGAACCTGGAAGTCGAACGAGGCTGGAGTGCCCCAGGTGCGGACTTCAACGTTACCGTCTTCGTCAGCGCCCACGGGTACGGATTCGTGAGGGATATTCGGCATGCTCAGGAGCATCGAATCCAGTTCGGCCTGAATACCGTCCAGCTCTTTCTTGCCGGTATTCAGCTCTTCAGCCATGCGATCGATGTCGGCCATCAGCGGTGCGATGTCTTCACCGCGCTGCTTGGCCTGACCGATGGATTTGGAACGGGCATTACGCTCGGCCTGAAGCTGTTCAGTGCGGGTCTGAACGGTCTTGCGCTGGGCCTCCAGCGCTTCGATGCGGGCAACGTCCAGTGTAAAGCCACGGGAAGCCAGGCGATCCGCTACGTCCTGAAGTTGGGTACGTAACAGTTTGGAATCGAGCATATCGTTCTCTCGTTTATCAAAGTCTGGTCAGGGACAGGCCAACCCACGTCGCGAGCAGCCCGCCAAACACGCTGATACCGGCATAGCCAAGGGCTAACGGCATTTGCCCGCTTTCGAGCAGGCGCAACGTATCCAGTGAAAAGGATGAAAAGGTCGTAAGACCGCCAACAAAGCCGACGATCAAGCCGGCACGAATCTCTATCGGTACTTCCGGGCGCAACAGAAAAAGCCCGTAGAGCACACCGATAATCAGGCAACCGACGATGTTAACCGCCAGGGTTGCCGCGTAAAAATGCTTTGGCCAGTTCGCGCTGACCCAAGTGCCAGCAGCGAAGCGCAATAATGTACCAGCGATACCGGCAATCGACACCGCAAGAATGGTTTTGAGCACTACTTTCTCCGCTGACGAGGACTGGCAGCGTCCAACGCGGCCAGATGCTTGAGCTTTTCACCGATTTTCAGCTCCAGGCCACGGGGCACTGGCTGGTAATATTGACGCGGTTCAAGGTCGTCAGGGAAGTAGTCTTCACCCGCCGCATAGGCATCCGGCTCGTCGTGGGCGTAGCGGTACTCTTCGCCATAGCCCAGCTGCTTCATCAATTTGGTCGGCGCATTGCGCAAATGCAGCGGGACTTCCAGCGAGCCGTGCTCGGTGGCTTCACGCATCGCAGCCTTGAACCCCATGTACACCGCGTTGCTTTTCGGCGCGCAAGCCAGATAAACAATGGCCTGTGCGACAGCCAACTCGCCTTCCGGGCTGCCCAGACGTTCCTGAACATCCCACGCCGACATGCACAACGGCAACGCGCGCGGATCGGCATTACCAATGTCTTCACTGGCCATGCGCACCACGCGGCGCGCCAGATACAACGGGTCGCAACCGCCATCGATCATTCGTGCAAACCAGTACAAGGCTGCATCCGGGTTAGAGCCACGAATGGACTTATGCAGCGCAGAAATCTGGTCATAAAACGCTTCGCCGCCCTTATCGAAACGTCGGCGGCTGTCGCCCATCAGGCTTTGCAGCAGCTCCAGACTGATCTCCGAGCCGTCTTCAGCCAGGTCTGACGCGTTCTCCAGCAGATTCAGCATGCGCCGACCGTCACCGTCGGCAGCGGCCATGAGCATGGCAAATCCTTCATCGCTCAGGCTCAACTGGTGTTGGCCCAGACCACGCTCTTCGGTCAGCGCGCGATTGACCAGCTTGCGCAGCGCGGCTTCATCAAGGCTCTTGAGGACATACACCCTGGCACGGGACAGCAACGCGTTGTTGAGCTCAAACGAAGGATTTTCAGTGGTCGCGCCAATGAAAATCAGCGTGCCATCTTCGACGTAAGGCAGGAAGGCGTCCTGTTGGGACTTGTTGAAGCGGTGTACTTCGTCCACGAACAAAATAGTGCGACGGCCGTATTGCCCGGCTTGCTGCTTGGCAACCTCTACTGCCTGACGAATCTCTTTGACCCCGGCCAGCACGGCAGACACCGTCTCAAAGTGCGCATCCGATACTTTCGCCAGCAACCGGGCCAGCGTGGTTTTACCGACACCGGGCGGCCCCCAGAAAATCATCGAATGCAGAGCACCTTGCTCCAGCGCCTCGCGTAGAGGCTTGCCGTGAGCCAACAGATGCTCTTGACCGACATACTCGTCCAGATTGGTCGCACGCAGACGTGCGGCCAAGGGTTGAGCGATCGGTTCACTTCGAAACAGATCCATGGACAACCGTTAAAACCTCTTATTCCTGAATGACGTCAGCGCCTTTCGGAATCTGGAACTGGAATTTGCTCGCCGGGATCGCCTCATTGGCTTTCACCCCGGTGAACAGGATATTGGTACGCTGGCCGACACTGTCGATCAACTGCATGTCATTGATCACGCCGTTACGGAACGACAGACGCAAGCTGTCGAAAAGGGTGTCCTTGGTTTTAGGCTTGAGGGTGAAGTCAATCACGCCGCCCGCTTCCTTGGCCGTGATATCAAAGCTTTCGCTGATCTTCGAAACGTCACCGGACAACAGCAATGCTGGGGTCTGAGTCAGGCGCTGGTCGAGGGTCTTGATGGTGACCTGCTCCAGGTCCGGGTCCCACAGCGAAACCTTCTTGCCGTCGGAGACCATCAGTTGCTCTTGCGGTGCATCGGTGTGCCAGTTGAACAGACCTGGACGCTGCAGGGCCATTTCGCCCGACGTTTCCTGCAACTGAGTACCACCGCCGTCCAGAGTCAACTGGGAAAAACGCGCAGTCAGGGTTTTGGACGTCTCCAGCAACTGAGTCAGACGTGCGACGTCTTTACTGTCGGCGTGCGCCGGAATCGCGGAGAAAGTCAGTGCAGTTACCAACAACATGCGGATAAGACGCATGGGAATCCTCATTGAGTTCGGTGGAGTCTCGCCAGCATTCAAATGCTGGCGAGTCATTTATGGACGTGTGCGATCAGTCGCGCATCGGGCCCGGCGCGATCACTTCACGCGAGCCGTTGGTGTTCATGGAGGTCACGACGCCAGCCATTTCCATCGCCTCGATCATTCGGGCGGCGCGGTTGTAACCAATCTTGAGCTTGCGCTGTACCGCAGAAATCGAAGCCCGACGGCTTTCCAGTACGAATTTGACTGCCTCGTCATAGAGAGCATCGCTTTCGCTGTCTTCGCCGCCTTCACCGCTGCCACCGTCGAAGCCACTGCCGGCCTCTTCGACACCCGCAAGAATGTCATCGTTGTAATCCGGTGTGCCACGCAACTTCCAGGCTTCCACTACACGGTGTACTTCGTCATCGGAAACAAACGCGCCATGCACACGAATCGGCAAGCTGGTACCAGGAGGCATGTACAGCATGTCACCGTGACCCAGCAATTGCTCGGCACCACCCTGGTCGATGATGGTCCGCGAGTCGATCTTGCTCGATACCTGGAACGCCATACGTGTCGGGATGTTCGCCTTGATCAGACCGGTGATCACGTCAACCGAGGGACGCTGTGTCGCGAGAATCAGGTGGATACCCGCCGCACGAGCCTTCTGGGCAATACGCGCAATCAGCTCTTCGACCTTCTTGCCGACGATCATCATCATGTCGGCAAATTCGTCCACGACTACCACGATAGTTGGCAGCTTGGTCAGCAGCGGCGCTTCGTCATGAATACTTTCGCGCTTGTACAGCGGATCAGCGAGCGGCGTGCCTGCGTCCTGAGCTTCCTTGACCTTCTGGTTAAAGCCGGACAGGTTACGCACGCCCATCTTCGCCATCAGTTTGTAGCGACGCTCCATCTCGGCAACGCTCCAGCGCAAGGCGTTGGCGGCGTCCTTCATGTCGGTCACAACCGGGCAAAGCAGATGTGGAATGCCTTCGTAGATCGACAGCTCAAGCATTTTCGGGTCGATCATGATCAGTTTGGCGTCTTCCGGGCCGGACTTGAACAGAATCGACAGGATCATCGCGTTCACGCCCACAGACTTACCGGAACCGGTCGTACCGGCCACCAACAAGTGAGGCATTTTCGCCAGGTCAGTGATCACCGGCTTACCGCCGATGTCATGCCCCAGCGCCAGCGTAACCGGTGACTTGGCATTGTCGTACTCGGGGGTCGACAGCACTTCGGAGAAACGCACGATCTGCCGGTCTTCGTTGGGGATCTCGATACCGACGGTGGTCTTGCCCGGGATAACTTCAACGACTCGAACGCTGGTTACCGCAAGCGAACGCGCCAAGTCCTTGGCCAGGTTGGCAATACGGCTGACCTTGACCCCTGCTGCTGGCTGAATTTCATAGCGGGTAATGACCGGGCCGGGATGGATCGAGTCTACCGACACTTCAACGCCGAACTCCTTGAGCTTGATTTCCAGCAAGTGACCAACTGCCGCCAGAGACTCGGGCGAGTAATTGAGCTGCTTCTTTTCCGCCGGATCAAGGATCGAGATGGGCGGCAAGGTGCCTTCCACGGCGCTGTCCACAAACAACGGCGCCTGTTTTTCCTTCATCACGCGCTTGCTTGGTTCTGGAGCCTTGGGAGGCGCAGGAGCGATGACGGCCGGAATGTGGGTTTCCCGAGCGGTCATGTGCGTGCTTAACGCCTTCTCACGCTCGATCAGACGCTCCTTGGCCTTGGCTTGCTCGCGACGATCAGACGTAGCGGGCGCAACCACCTCGTTGACGCGGTCATCCACCTCACGCAGTTGCGCGACCATCTGCTTGCGCTCGTTACGCGCTGTCCACCAGTTGTTGACCGCGTCATAGAACAGTTCGAAAAGATCCAGGGTGATCTTGCCGGTCACGTCCATGACCTTGAACCACGACAGATCGGTAAAAACCGTAAGGCCAAACAGGAACAAGGCAATGAACAACAACGTACTGCCCTGAATATTCAGGGCCTTCTTGGCCATGTCTCCGAGAATTTCACCCAGCACACCACCCGCCGAGCCAGGAAAACCCGCGGCAAAGTGAAAATGGATATGCGCCAGCGCAGCGCCGGCAAGTACCAGAAACACCAGACCGATCAGCCGCCAGGAGAACAACCAGCCACTCCACTGCCACGGCTCATGACGATGACGAAAGACCTGCCAGGCCTTGACTGCCAGCAACAGCGGAAAAATATAGGCGAAGTAGCCCAGCACCATGAACAGAATATCGGCGCAGAAGGCGCCAGCACGGCCAGCAGCATTCTGAACCTCGACCGAACTGCTGGTATGACTCCAGCCTGGATCGTTCTGGTCATAGGTCAGCAACGCCATCATCAAATACAGGCACAGCGCGCCAAAGGCGATCAACGCACCTTCCTTGAGCCGGTAGTGCAATTGCTGCCGCCAGAGCGGAACGGGGCTGGGTACTGCGGTGGATTTCTTCAAAACGCTTTTATTCCTGCGCTAGAGCGCGAACATCTGGTGATTGACTACCAACGACTGAATCTGCAAAACAATTGCCAGGCCATACAGCTTGGACCGCAGACTGCAAAGCGGGCATTGTACGGGTTTGTACGCCTGATGCCACGATAGCGTCCTGCCTTGTAAACAGCCTGTTAGCCGGGTAATTTCGATCCGGGTAGCAGGACGGAGATTACGTTTGGCTACAGTCAGCCGGGTCAAAGTGATGGAATACTAGTCTGGCTTGGCGGCTGCCCATCTTCAAGCACCGTCGCAAACGGTCAATTTGAGCATGCATTTTCTTTCGTGACAAAGACTTATGCCGCACTTTTTAACCGAACGATCAAATCTTGAGAGCCTTCAGGGCATCACCAGTACACAGGCCTGCAACATGGAACACCATCTTTCATATCCTGGCAGGACGCTCGCCTGTAACGGACGACCGATTATGACCACGACGACTGCATGGAGTTGCAACAGTCCGGCGTCGCCCGCCCTCCCCTTCCGCAAAGTGCTGCCTCTATGCTGACCTGGCTTAACCGATCCAACCTGATTTTCCCTCCTCTGGAAAAAGCCATGCGCGAGCCCGACGGCCTGCTCGCTGCCGGAGGCGATCTGTCTCCGGACCGACTGGTTGAAGCTTACCGCCATGGCTGCTTCCCGTGGTTTCAGGATGGACAGCCTATTCTCTGGTGGTCGCCCGATCCACGGACCGTTATCTTCCCCGAGGAGCTGCACGTATCGCGCAGCCTCGCCAAAGTGATACGACAGAAACGATACCGGGTGACCTTCGATCAGGATTTCGCAGCAGTGATCCGCGCCTGCGCGGGGCCTCGGGCCTATGCTGACGGCACCTGGATTACCGGCTCCATTCAGGCCGCCTATCTGGAACTGCACCAACGGGGCTATGCCCACAGCGTTGAAGTCTGGGACGACGACACATTAGTGGGCGGTCTTTACGGACTGGCCATGGGACAGCTTTTCTTTGGCGAGTCGATGTTCAGTCACGCCGACAACGCCTCCAAGGTAGGTTTCGCGACGCTGGTGGAACGCCTTGAGGCCTGGGGTTTTGTATTGATCGACTGCCAGATGCACACAAATCACCTGCAGAGCTTTGGCGCTCGCCCTATTCCCCGCAAAGAGTTTTCCGAGTATTTGCGTCAACACCTGGATCAGCCAAATAACGCCGACTGGCTGCCTAGGCGAGTTCAGCAGGCTGACATACACTCTTGATATCGATTTATTTTTTGCGGCGGGGGCAATCATGACAGAGCTGGCGCGGCTGAAGTTTTATGCCACTCAACCCCACTCATGCAGCTATTTGCCGGAAGAACAGGCGACCACGCTGTTTCTGGACCCCAGCCAGCCGATGGATGTACAGGTTTACGCCGATCTTTCGGATATGGGGTTTCGCCGTAGCGGCGACCATCTGTATCGACCTCACTGTCAAAATTGCAGTGCTTGCGTGCCCGCGCGCATTCCTGTCGACCTGTTTGTGCCGAACCGGCAGCAGAAGCGCATTTTCAAACGCAACTCAGACATCGAAGTGCGCAGCACCAAACCGCGCTTCACCGAAGAATATTTCGATCTTTATCAGCGCTATATCGAGCAAAGACATGCCGATGGCGACATGTTTCCCCCCAGCCGCGATCAATTTTCGACTTTTCTGGTTCGCGACCTTCCCTTCTGCAGATTCTACGAATTTCGCGTGGACCAACGCCTGCTGGCGGTCGCCGTTACAGACATGCTACCCAACGGATTATCAGCGGTTTATACCTTCTACGAACCTACCGAAGAGCGCCGCAGTCTGGGGCGTTACGCCATTTTGTGGCAAATCGCCGAAGCAGCCCGTTTGCAGCTCCACGCGGTGTACTTGGGCTACTGGATCAAGAACTGCCAGAAGATGAATTACAAGACCCAATATCGCCCTATAGAGCTGCTGACAAACCAGAGATGGATCACTCTTTATTGAAGACCTTGGCTTAAGCAGCATTTTTCGGGCACAATGCACGCCGCTTTTGCCTGGCGCCACTTGCACCGGGCCACTCATTAGATACCGAGGGCTTTACTGCATGTCGAAAGAAGACAGCTTCGAAATGGAAGGCACTGTCGTCGACACCCTGCCCAACACCATGTTTCGTGTGGAGTTGGAAAACGGGCACGTCGTAACCGCGCATATCTCCGGCAAGATGCGCAAGAACTACATCCGTATTCTTACCGGTGACAAGGTGCGTGTTGAACTGACGCCCTACGACTTGAGCAAAGGGCGCATTACTTACCGCGCCCGATAAACAGGTCTTAACAAAAACGCCCGGCATCTGCCGGGCGTTTTTGTGTGCCTGGTTTTTATGTAGGGACATAGATTACCTGTGGGAGCGGTGCTTGCCCGCGATAAGGCTGGACGCGACCCAAAGTGAACCGCGTCCAGCCTTATCGCGGGCAAGCACCGCTCCCACAGGATAAGCACAGCTTTAGCAACACAACAAAAACCCCGCACCTCTTGCGAGATGCGGGGCTTTTCATGACGTTTGAGACTTACGCCATTTCGGCCGTGGTTTCGAAATCGAAGGTGATTTCACCATCCCTGAAATCGATGTGCACCACACCGCCATGTTCGGACAACTCGCCGAACAGGATCTCTTCAGCCAACGGACGCTTGATCTTATCTTGAATCAAGCGCGCCATAGGACGGGCTCCCATCGCAGCGTCGTAACCACCTTCCGCCAGATAACTTCTGGCAGCGTCGGTCACCTCCAGCAGTACACGCTTGTCTTCCAGCTGCGCCTGAAGTTCGGTGAGGAACTTGTCCACCACGCTTTTGATCACCTCATGACTGAGGCGACCAAACTGGATAATGGTGTCCAGACGGTTACGGAACTCAGGCGTGAAGCTCTTCTTGATGACTTCCATGGCATCAGACGAGTGGTCCTGATGAGTGAAGCCGATCGAAGCACGCGCCGCAGTTTCAGCACCGGCATTGGTGGTCATGATCACGATCACATTGCGGAAGTCCGCTTTGCGCCCGTTGTTATCGGTCAGCGTGCCGTGGTCCATCACCTGCAACAACAGGTTAAAGACTTCCGGATGCGCCTTCTCGATTTCATCGAGCAACAATACGCAATGCGGTTGTTTGGTGATTGCTTCGGTCAGCAGACCGCCCTGATCGAACCCGACGTAACCTGGCGGCGCACCGATCAGACGTGAAACGGTATGGCGTTCCATGTATTCGGACATGTCGAAACGGACCAGTTCGATACCCAAAGCCTTGGCCAACTGACGAGCAGCCTCGGTTTTACCGACCCCGGTCGGACCGGCGAACAGGAACGAACCTACAGGTTTGTCAGGCGATTTCAGACCAGCACGCGACAATTTGATCGCAGTGGACAGCGAATCGATCGCCGCATCCTGACCAAACACTGTCAGTTTCAGGTCACGCTCAAGATTGCGCAGCAGCTCCTTGTCGGAACTGTTGACGTGCTTAGGCGGAATCCGTGCGATTTTCGCTACGATGTCTTCAACTTGCGCCACATCAATGCGTTTAACGCGCTTCTCGACAGGCTGCAGACGCTGATAAGCGCCAGCCTCGTCTATCACATCAATGGCCTTGTCCGGCATGTGCCGGTCATTGATATAACGCGATGCCAGCTCCGCAGCGGCACGTAAAGCCTCATCGCTGTACTCGATGCTGTGATGAGCCTCGAAACGACCCTTGAGGCCACGCAGGATGCCGATTGTGTCTTCAACCGACGGCTCTGACACATCAACTTTCTGGAAACGCCGAGCCAGCGCACGGTCCTTCTCGAAAATGCCGCGGAATTCCTGGAAGGTTGTCGAGCCGATGCAACGAATATCACCCGAAGACAGCAGCGGCTTGAGCAGATTCGACGCATCCATGACACCGCCAGACGCAGCACCGGCACCGATAATGGTGTGGATTTCATCGATGAACAGAATCGCATGAGGGCGTTTTTTCAGCTCATTGAGCAACGCTTTGAAGCGCTTCTCGAAATCACCGCGGTATTTGGTGCCCGCCAGCAACGCCCCGAGATCCAGGGAGTAAACAACACTGTTGGCCAGCAGATCAGGCACCTGACTATCGACAATACGCTTGGCGAGGCCTTCAGCGATGGCGGTTTTGCCAACACCCGCCTCACCCACCAGCAACGGATTGTTTTTGCGACGACGCGCCAGAATCTGCGCAACGCGCTCTACTTCCATCTCGCGCCCGACCAGCGGGTCTATACGGCCCTGACGAGCCAGTTCGTTGAGATTGCTGGCATAAGCGTCCAGCGGATTGCCTGAAGCAGAAGACTCACCACCCTCGTCGTCCTGCATATCTTGCTCACCTTCAGAGTGATCGCCGTGCCCAGGCACTTTAGATATGCCGTGAGCGATGTAGTTGACGACATCTATGCGCGCCACGCTCTGCTGTTTGAGCAGAAACACTGCCTGGCTTTCCTGCTCACTGAAAATGGCCACCAGCACGTTGGCGCCGGTAACTTCACGTTTGCCCGAGCTCTGTACATGGAACACAGCACGCTGCAGGACACGTTGAAAGCCCAGGGTTGGCTGGGTCTCGCGATCCTCGTCATGAACAGGGATCAACGGCGTGGTGGAGTCGATAAACTCCTGCAAATCATGCTTGAGCTTATCGAGGTTTGCGCCGCAGGCACGCAGAACAGTGGCGGCAGCCTCATTATCCAATAAAGCCAACAGAAGGTGCTCGACAGTCATGAATTCATGACGTTTCGAACGAGCCTCCTTGAAGGCCAGATTGAGGGTGACTTCGAGCTCACGGTTTAACATAGCTTCACCTCATACCCAAGTGGTCGGCGTTTAACCGTCCTTCTCGATCTCACAGAGTAGCGGATGCTGGCTTTCCCTGGCGTATTGGTTGACCTGCATTGCCTTGGTCTCGGCGATGTCGCGGGTAAACAATCCACATACTGCACGTCCCTCTGTATGGACGGCCAGCATGACCTTGGTCGCCAGCTCACGATTCAGGTTGAAGAACACCTCGAGCACTTCGACAACGAAATCCATCGGTGTGTAATCATCGTTAAATAAAACCACCTTGTACATCGGCGGCGCCTGCAACGTCGGTTTGGCATCCTGAACCGCGGTGCCAGCCGCGTCATCCTCATGGGAATCCGGACTGTCCTGATTTGATGTTAGTCGAATCTTGTTCATTGCATGCATGGAAAGAATGGTTCGTTGAGGGCGGATTGAATAATGAGTCGCAGTCTGACCGGTTTTCAAATGGACCGCCGCGTGACCTTGACTATCGGCTAAACGGTGTTACAAACAATAGAACCCACATTGGGTAAAAAGGGTCCGCGCAGTCAACCAAAATTTTTTTCGGTCCGGCGGATGAGGTGGATGATACTCCCAACGGAGTCCTTTGCAGAGGGATGTGACTATGCTCAGTGGTAAGGTCAAGTGGTTCAATAATGCAAAAGGTTATGGCTTTATCCTGGAAGATGGGAAAACCGAGGACCTGTTCGCTCATTTTTCTGCTATCAAAATGGACGGCTACAAAACCCTCAAGGCAGGTCAGCAGGTGACCTTTGAAATCATCCAAGGGCCTAAAGGCCTGCATGCTGTAAATATCAGCGCGGCCGCAGGCAACACACATTCGCCAAATGAGTCTACCAAGGCTACTGCGGGCAAGCCCGAGGATGTAACGGCCTGACCAGAACGCTCCGCTACAATGCGCCAACCTTGAAGAAACGGCCGGCTCAGTCATCTGAACCGGCCGTCTTCGTTTGTAACAAAACTGCTTGCCAGACATTCCGACCCTTCGCTATCCACCCCACCCGCCTGCAAACCTCGACCAACGGCCAATACCCTCGACGACTTGGAACGCTTAGCATTAATGCTTAGCGCGATGGGTTTGATATACTCCCGGCGTGACTAATGGGTCATAGGGGCCGACCAGTCTGGAAAGAGACTCTGCGCCCTTGTATGCGTTGCTTGACGCTCGACTGATGCACCCACCATCATCATCGCGAATAAACCTCGACTCAGGCTCACTAAAGAGACTGCGAGCAAAGTGCATACGCTGCGCGTATCGAGATTTTGTGCATGCTCAGCAAAACAGAGAGTTCATACGAAATGTCCAACCGTTCGAAGATCATCTACACCTTCACCGACGAAGCTCCAGCACTCGCCACCTACTCGCTTCTTCCTATCATCGAAGCCTTCACTGCCTCCTCTGATATCGACGTTGAAACGCGAGACATCTCTCTGGCGGGCCGCATTCTTTCCAGCTTCCCTGAATCCCTGAGCGCTGATCAGCAAATCGGCGACCACCTCGCCGAGCTGGGCAAGCTGGCCACAACGCCAGAAGCCAACATCATCAAGCTGCCGAACATCAGCGCCTCGGTCCCGCAACTCAAGGCGACCATCAAAGAGCTGCAAGATCTGGGCTTCAAGATTCCTGACTACCCTGAGTCGCCGAGCACTGACGCGGAAAAAGACGTCCGCGCTCGCTACGACAAGACCAAAGGCAGCGCCGTGAACCCGGTTCTGCGTGAAGGCAACTCCGACCGTCGCGCACCATTGTCAGTCAAGAATTACGCTCGCAAGCACCCGCACAAAATGGGCGCCTGGGCTGCTGACTCGAAATCCCACATTGCCCACATGAGCAATGGCGATTTCTACGGTAGCGAAAAAGCCGCACTGATCGGCGCTGCCGATAACGTAAAAATCGAACTGATCGCTCAAGACGGCACAGCCACCGTTCTGAAAGAAAAGACCGCCGTCAAAGAAGGCGAGATCATCGATTCCTCGGTCATGAGCACCAAAGCCCTGCGCAGCTTCATCGCATCCGCCATCGAAGACGCCAAGGCCCAAGGCGTGCTGCTTTCAGTCCACTTGAAAGCCACCATGATGAAAGTCTCCGACCCGATCATGTTCGGTCAGATCGTTGCCGAGTACTACAAGGACGCGCTGACCAAGCACGCTGATGCGCTCAAGCAAGTCGGCTTCAACCTGAACAACGGCATCGGCGACCTGTACGACCGTATCAGCGCCCTGCCAGCCGACAAACAGGCTGAAATCAAGGCTGACATCCAGGCTGTCTACGCTGTCCGCGCCCCGCTGGCGATGGTCAACTCGGACAAAGGCATCACCAACCTGCACGTGCCAAGCGACGTGATCGTCGACGCATCGATGCCGGCCATGATCCGCGACTCGGGCAAAATGTGGAACGCTGCTGGCGAACTGCAGGACACCAAGGCAGTGATCCCTGATCGTTGCTACGCAACCATCTATCAAGCTGTGATCGAAGACTGCAAGAAACACGGCGCTTTCGATCCGACCACCATGGGCAGCGTGCCGAACGTTGGCCTGATGGCGCAAAAAGCTGAAGAGTACGGCTCCCACGACAAGACTTTCCAGATCACTACCCCAGGCGTTGTCCGCGTGACCGGCAGCGATGGCAAAGTGCTGATGGAACAGAACGTCGAAGAAGGCGATATCTGGCGCATGTGCCAGGCCAAAGACGCGCCGATCCAGGACTGGGTCAAACTGGCCGTCAACCGTGCTCGCGCCAGTGATACCCCAGCGGTGTTCTGGCTGGACCCGGCTCGCGCTCACGACGCCGAGATGATCAAAAAAGTCCAGAAGTACCTGGGCGATCACGACACTGCAGGCCTGGACATCCGCGTTATGTCGCCGGTTGAAGCCATGGCCTTCACTCTGGAGCGCACTCGCGCTGGCAAGGACACCATTTCGGTCACCGGTAACGTACTGCGCGACTACCTGACTGACCTGTTCCCGATCATGGAACTGGGCACAAGCGCCAAGATGCTGTCCATCGTGCCCCTGATGAACGGCGGCGGCCTGTTCGAAACCGGCGCAGGTGGCTCGGCTCCGAAGCACGTCCAGCAACTGGTCGAAGAAAACTTCCTGCGTTGGGATTCTCTGGGTGAGTTCCTGGCCTTGGCCGCTTCTCTGGAGCACCTGGGTAACACCTACAACAACCCGAAAGCGCTGGTTCTGTCCAAGACTCTGGATCAGGCTACCGGTGAATTCCTGGACCGCAACAAGTCGCCATCACGCAAAGTCGGCAACATCGACAACCGTGGCAGCCACTTCTATCTGGCACTGTTCTGGGCTCAGGCTCTGGCTGCCCAGAATGACGACGCGGCTCTCAAGGCACAGTTCACCCCACTGGCGAAAACCCTGACCGACAACGAAGCCAAAATCGTTGCCGAACTGAACGCCGTACAAGGCAAGCCAGCGGAAATCGGCGGTTACTACTACCCGAACCCTGAGCTGACCAGCAAAGTCATGCGCCCAAGCGCAACCCTGAACGCAGCGATCGCTTCGCTGAACTAAGGTTTTGGCTGCACACAAACCCCGGCCTTGCGCCGGGGTTTGTGCACCTGCACTTCATGCATGAAGCGGTTTTCTGTAGGAGCTGCCGAAGGCTGCGATAGCATTGTGCCTGACACCACGCCATTCGCAGCCTTCGGCAGCTCCTACAGGGGATTGCGCGCCCAACCTACCGAGCACTTCCCTTATGAACTGGCAAGCCCACGTCACCGTCGCCACGATCGTCGAAGATCAAGGCAAATTCCTTTTCGTAGAAGAACTCAAGGGCGGCAAAGCGGTACTCAACCAACCTGCCGGGCATCTTGACCCAGATGAATCCCTGCAACGCGCCGCCGTGCGTGAAACCCTCGAAGAAACCGGCTGGGATGTTGAGCTGACCAGTGTCATCGGCATTTATCTCTACACAGCACCGAGCAATGGTGTGACCTATCAGCGCATCTGCTTCGCCGCCAAAGCCCTGCGTCACCATGCCGACTATCAACTGGACGACGGGATTATCGGCCCGCTGTGGCTCACTCGTGATGAACTCGTGGCCCAACAGGACCGCTGGCGCAGCGAGCTGGTACTGCGTTGCGTGGACGATTACCTCAACGGTGAACACTTCAGTCTCGACCTGCTACGCGACAAGGCGTGAGACTCGCGCGGCCGGGCCTGTTAGAATCGCGTCCTTTTCGAAGCTACCCATTGAATTCCTATGCCTGATTCAACCCTTTCCGATACTGCACAGAAGCGCGTCATCGTCGGCATGTCCGGCGGCGTAGACTCTTCGGTTTCTGCCGTTCTGCTCATGGAGCAGGGCTATCAGGTGGAAGGCCTGTTCATGAAGAACTGGGAAGAAGACGATGGAACGGAATACTGCACCGCTCGTGAAGACCTGGCCGACGCCCAGGCCGTGTGCGACAAGATTGGTATCAAACTGCATACCGCGAACTTCGCCGCTGAATACTGGGACAACGTGTTCGAGCACTTTCTGGCCGAATACAAGGCCGGTCGCACGCCGAACCCGGACATCCTCTGCAACCGCGAAATCAAATTCAAGGCGTTCCTCGACTACGCCCTGATGCTCGGCGCCGACCTGATTGCCACCGGTCACTATGTGCGCCGCCGGGATATCGACGGACGCACAGAGTTGCTCAAGGGCCTGGACCCGAACAAGGACCAGAGCTACTTCCTGCACGCCGTCGGTGGCGATCAGATCGCCCGGACACTGTTCCCGGTCGGCGAACTGGAAAAGCCCGAAGTAAGAGCTATTGCCGAGAAGCACGGTCTGGCGACCGCCAAGAAAAAAGATTCCACGGGAATCTGCTTCATTGGCGAGCGTCGTTTCACCGACTTCCTGCGCCAGTATCTGCCCGCTCAGCCCGGCGAGATCAAGACCACCGAGGGGGAAGTCATCGGTCGCCACAGCGGCTTGATGTACCACACCATCGGCCAACGCCAGGGCCTGGGCATTGGCGGACTGAAAGACGCCAGCGATGATCCGTGGTACGTGCTGGTCAAGGACCTTGAGAACAACGAGCTGATCGTGGGTCAGGGCAACGACCATCCCTGGCTGTTCTCCCGCGCCCTGGTGGCTTCACAGATCTATTGGGTCAACCCCATCGACCTGAGCACACCGCGTCGCCTGACCGCTAAAGTGCGCTATCGCCAAAGCGATCAGCTCTGCACGCTGGAGCAGACCGCCGACGGCTATCGCGCCACCTTCGACGAACCGCAACGCGCCGTCACTCCCGGCCAGTCCGTGGTGTTCTACGATGGCGAAATCTGCCTGGGCGGCGGCGTGATCGAAATCGCCGAAGCCTGGCACAGCAAGGACAAGCGTTGATGACCCCGATTCAGGAGCAATTGGTCGCACTGGCTGGCGTATTTCAGGCCGCCGTACTGGTAGACCGTATCGCCAAGACCGGCCAGAGCAGCGAAGCAGTGCTGGGCTGTATGCTCGGCAGCCTGCTGGTGCAGGACCCCAAAGACACGCTGGACGTTTACGGTGGCGACGATTTGAACCTGCGCGAAGGCTACCGCGCGCTGGCCAGCGCTTTGGAACGCGATCCATCGACGCTACAGCGCGAGCCGCTGCGCTACGCTCTGTCGATGCTCGGTCTGGAACGACAACTGGCCAAACGCGACGACATGCTGGAAACCGTGGGCAATCGCCTGCCGCAAATCC
This sequence comes from Pseudomonas caspiana, assembly GCF_040224095.2. NCBI lineage: Bacteria > Pseudomonadati > Pseudomonadota > Gammaproteobacteria > Pseudomonadales > Pseudomonadaceae > Pseudomonas > Pseudomonas caspiana. Next base: position 3,936,341 of record NZ_CP167995.1, read on the forward strand.
AGTCACAGGTTGAACACTTCGGCATCGCCCACGAAAACGTCATCGCAGCCTGTGGCGCGCTGTATCAGGACACCCTGAGCACCCTGCGCCAACGCATTCAAGTGCATGGCGACATGCGCAACCTGCAACAGCCGAGCAACGCCTCGAAAATCCGCGCCCTGCTGTTGGCCGGTATTCGTTCTGCTCGCCTGTGGCGACAAAATGGCGGCCATCGCTGGCAACTGGTCGTAAGCCGTCGCAAGTTATTGAAAGAACTGTATCCATTGATGCATGGCTGATTCGCCACGCATCTGCAGACACTGCTGACAAACACCGCGTGACATACGCTGGTCAGGCCGCCCCGGTTCGACCTGGTTTTCATGTATGATATGCGCCCCTTTTCGTTGCCTGACTGTCCGAGAGCACCCCATGCAGCTTTCTTCGCTCACTGCGGTTTCCCCTGTTGACGGCCGCTACGCCGGTAAAACCGAGGCCTTGCGCCCAATTTTCAGCGAATACGGCCTGATCCGTTTTCGCGTCATGGTTGAAGTACGCTGGCTCCAGCGTCTGGCCGCACACCCTGAAATCACTGAAGTTCCAGCGTTTTCAGCCGAAGCCAACGCCATTCTCAACACGCTGGCGGAAGACTTCTCGATCACTCACGCCGAGCGCGTAAAGGAAATCGAGCGCACCACCAACCACGACGTCAAAGCCGTGGAGTACCTGCTCAAGGAACAAGCTGCCAAGCTGCCTGAGCTGGACAAGGTCAGTGAGTTCATCCACTTCGCCTGCACCAGCGAGGACATCAACAACCTGTCCCACGCCCTGATGCTGCGCGAAGGCCGCGATAACGTGATGCTGCCATTGATGCGCAAGATCGCTGACTCTATCCGCGAACTGGCCATCCGCTTCGCTGACGTTCCGATGTTGTCGCGCACCCACGGCCAACCAGCCTCCCCGACCACTCTGGGTAAAGAACTGGCGAACGTCGTTTATCGTCTGGAGCGTCAGATCGCCCAGATCGCTGCGGTGCCACTGCTGGGCAAGATCAACGGTGCAGTCGGCAACTACAACGCACACATCTCGGCCTACCCGTCCATCGACTGGGAAGCCAATGCTCGCGCCTTCATCGAGGACGAGCTGGGTCTGGGCTTCAACCCTTACACCACGCAGATCGAGCCGCACGACTACATCGCAGAGCTGTTCGACGCCATCGCACGCTTCAACACCATCCTGATCGATTTCGATCGCGATATCTGGGGCTACATCTCCCTGGGCTATTTCAAACAGCGCACTATTGCTGGCGAAATCGGTTCGTCGACCATGCCGCACAAGGTCAACCCGATTGACTTCGAAAACTCCGAAGGCAACCTGGGTATCGCCAACGCACTGTTCCAGCATCTGGCGAGCAAGCTGCCGATCTCACGCTGGCAGCGGGACCTGACTGACTCAACCGTGCTGCGCAACCTGGGCGTCGGCTTCGCTCACAGCGTTATCGCTTATGAAGCCACCCTCAAGGGCATCAGCAAGCTGGAGCTCAACGAGCAGAAAATCGCCGCTGATCTGGACGCGTGCTGGGAAGTTCTGGCTGAGCCGATTCAGACCGTCATGCGTCGCTACAACATCGAAAACCCATACGAGAAGCTGAAAGAACTGACACGCGGCAAGGGCATCAGCCCTGAAGCACTGCAGACTTTCATCGATACTCTGGATATGCCTGCCGAAGCCAAGGCCGAGTTGAACAAACTCACCCCGGCCAACTACATCGGCAATGCAGTGGCGCAAGCCAAGCGCATCTGAGCTGCATAACACCATTGCACACGCCCGGCAGTGCCGGGCGTTTTTATTGCAGTCCCGAAAAGACAATTTTTCAATAGGTTACACATGAATCCTGATATTCCTCTTCAACTTCTGGGCGGCATCAGTGCGCGCGTCTTCCTGCGTGACTACTGGCAGAAAAGGCCACTGCTGATCCGTCAGGCCCTGCCGGACTTTCAGAGCCCGATCGACCCGGACGAGCTGGCTGGCCTGGCCCTGGAAGAAGAAGTCGAATCGCGACTGGTCATCGAGAATGGCGAGCGCCCATGGGAACTTCGTCGCGGTCCGTTCGCGGAAGACGAGTTCAGCAAGCTGCCGGAAACGGACTGGACTCTGCTGGTTCAGGCCGTTGACCAGTTCGTCCCGGAAGTCGGCGAGCTGCTGGAAAACTTCCGTTTCCTGCCGAGCTGGCGCATTGATGACGTGATGGTGAGCTATGCCGCTCCGGGTGGCGGTGTCGGCCCGCATTTCGACAATTACGACGTGTTCCTGCTGCAAGGCCACGGCAAGCGCCACTGGCAGATCGGTCAGATGTGCGACTCCGACAGCCCGCTGCTGCAACACGCCGATCTGCGCATCCTCTCTGACTTCCAGATGACCGAAGAGTGGACCCTGGAACCCGGCGACATGCTCTACCTGCCGCCGCGCCTGGCCCACTGCGGCGTCGCCGTTGATGACTGCCTGACATACTCGGTCGGCTTCCGCGCCCCAAGCGCTGCCGAAGTGCTGACCCACTTCACCGACTTCCTCAGCCAGTTCACCCCTGATGAAGAGCGTTATACCGATGCCGACGCGCAACCGGCCAACGATCCGCATCAGATCCAGCACGACGCCCTCGACCGTCTGAAAGCCTTGCTGGCCGAACACATGGGCGACGAGCGCCTGCTGCTGACCTGGTTTGGCCAGTTCATGACCGAGCCACGCTATCCGGAACTGGTGACAGGCCCGGAACTGGAGGAAGAAGACCTGCTGAGCAGCCTGGAACAGGGCGCAGTTCTCATTCGCAACCCAAGCGCACGTCTGGCATGGTCCGAAGTCGACGACGACCTGCTACTGTTTGCCAGTGGTCAGAGCCGTCTGCTGCCGGGTAGCCTGCGCGAACTGCTGAAAATGATCTGCGCTGCTGATGCCCTGCACAGTGACAACCTCGGCCAGTGGTTGGCCGATGAAGAAGGACGCAACCTGCTCTGTGAGCTGGTAAAACAAGGAAGCCTGGGGTTTGCCGATGAATAGAACCAACGTGCGTGTCGCCGACTGGCACAAAGACAATGCTGACATCCGCCGCGTACGCGATGCTGTGTTTGTCGCTGAGCAGTCGGTGCCGCCAGAGCTGGAATGGGACGCTGAAGATATCGACGCCATTCACTTCCTGGCCCTGGAGGGTGATTTTGCAATTGGCACTGCCCGCCTGCTGCCAGATGGTGAAATAGGTCGGCTGTCAGTACTCAAGGACTGGCGCGGCATGAAAGTCGGTGAAGCACTGCTCAGTGCCGTCATCAACGAAGCCGAGCGACGTGATCTCAAGCAACAGAAACTCAGCGGTCAGGTACAAGCCGTCGAGTTCTACGAACGCTTCGGATTTACCGTGGTCAGTGAAGAGTTTCTTGAGGCAGGCTTGCCTCACGTAAACATGACTCGCCACTCAGGCTGAAACGCCTGATTAAACGCCCTGCCCGCCTGCTCCAGCGTGTCTATGCTGGTACAGGCTGGCAGGGCGTTTTGCATTCGACGATTCAACTTGCGCGTCTGCAGGCCGACAAACTGGCAAACTCAGCTCTTTTAGATGTTCCAGGAGATTGGATCTATGTTCCTGCGCACCCTGCTCACCTCGCTGCTGCTGATATGTAGTGTCGGCGCCATGGCCGCTACCGAAGTGGTTCCCCTTAATTACCGGACCAGTGAGGACCTGCTGCCAGTGGCTAAATCCTTCCTCGGACCGGACGGCTCGGTCAGCGCTTACAACAACCAGCTGATCGTCAATGCCGAGCCGCGCAAGATCGAAGAACTGCGCGCCCTGCTCTCGCAACTCGACACAGCGCCCAAGCGACTGCTGATCAGCGTCGACACCAGTGATAGCTCGTCACGCAGCAGCAATGGCGTAAACCAGAGCCGGGTCATGAACTACGGCACTGCCAGCCGCGAAGGTGGCGTACAACAGGTGCAAGCCAGTGAAGGCGCGCCAGCGTTGATACAAGTCGGCCAGAGCGTGCCGGTCACCACCACCCGAACTGATAACTATGGCTACGCCCAGAGCAACACCGAATACCGCAACGTGACCCAAGGCTTTTACGTCACAGCCAGTGTTACCGGCGACATCGTGCACCTGAACATCAGCACCAATCGGGATCGAGTGAGCCAGGAACGGTCCGACACCTTCAAAGTGCAAAGTACCGACAGCCAGGTCAGCGGCCGCCTCGGCGAATGGATCACCCTGGCGGGCGTGAGCGATCAGTCAGTTGCCGACCGCCAAGGCAATACGCAGCAGTATTCGACTCAGGGTCGAGAAGACATGACATTGCGCGTAATGGTGCAAACCCTCGACTGAACAAAGGCTCCAGCAGAATCGGGTACCAAAGGGCCTTTAACTGACTGACTGGTCGCGACAGAGCCAAAATGTAGTGACAACAAAAAAGCACTACAAAACGTTTGACGGGTCAAAAATGGCGAGGCATGATTGCCTCGCTCCCGCTAATCAGAGGCCCTGAAAAGAGCCTTCGGGTCGCGCTCAAATCCTACGAGCCGATTCGTGTCTGTATCGCCCACAAGGCAGTTTGACGAGGTTGCGACTGGAACGAAGTTGTCCTGAGGGACGGAAGCGTATTACGGTCCATCGGCAAAGCTGCCAAGTGACGCAACAGGCCCTTGAGTGCCCGACTGCACGCCACAGCTACGCCTTGAACTCGCTCTTCCCGCCTCGAACGACCTCCTTTCACCGCCACCGCGCAAATCAGGCTCATAACCAGACATCTGATCAGCGAGCAGCCATCCATGTGCCTTCGATATCCGGGGCGTTTTGGCGGAGCAGGACATTCCAACAAAACCTATGTGAAAGGGGTTTCGCTCATGGCACTGACACGCGAACAACAAATAGCAGCGCTCGAGAAAGACTGGGCTGAAAATCCGCGCTGGAAAAATGTGACCCGTACGTATTCCGCCGCTGATGTCGTCCGCCTGCGTGGCTCGGTTCAACCTGAACACACGTTCGCCAGGAATGGCGCGGAAAAGCTCTGGAATCTGGTCACTCAAGGTGCCAAGCCTTCCTTCCGTCCTGACAAAGACTTCGTCAACTGCATGGGCGCCCTCACCGGCGGACAGGCAGTGCAACAGGTCAAAGCCGGTATTCAGGCGATTTATCTGTCTGGCTGGCAGGTGGCCGCCGACAATAACTCGGCCGAGTCGATGTACCCCGACCAGTCGCTGTACCCGGTGGACTCTGTGCCGACCGTGGTCAAGCGCATCAATAACTCGTTCCGCCGTGCCGACCAGATTCAGTGGAAAGCCGGGAAAGGCCCGGGCGACGAAGGCTACATCGATTACTTCGCGCCCATCGTAGCGGACGCCGAGGCCGGTTTTGGCGGTGTACTCAACGCCTACGAACTGATGAAAAGCATGATCGAAGCAGGCGCCGCTGGCGTTCACTTCGAGGATCAACTGGCATCGGTCAAAAAATGCGGTCACATGGGCGGCAAGGTCCTGGTGCCCACCCAGGAAGCCGTACAAAAACTGGTGGCCGCTCGCCTGGCGGCAGACGTTGCCGGTGTACCGACGATCATTCTGGCGCGTACCGACGCCAACGCTGCTGACCTGCTGACATCTGACTGCGATCCATATGACAAACCGTTCGTAACCGGCACCCGCACGCACGAAGGTTTCTACAAGGTCCGTGCCGGGCTTGATCAAGCCATTGCTCGCGGCCTGGCCTACGCGCCTTATGCCGACCTGATCTGGTGCGAAACCGCCAAACCCGATCTGGACGAAGCTCGCCGTTTTGCCGAGGCAATCAAGAAGGAATACCCGGATCAGTTGCTCTCGTACAATTGCTCACCGTCCTTCAACTGGAAGAAGAATCTGGACGACGCGACCATCGCCAAATTCCAGCGCGAGCTGTCGGCCATAGGTTACAAGCATCAGTTCATTACCCTGGCCGGTATCCATAACATGTGGCACAGCATGTTCAACCTGGCGCACGACTACGCCCGCAACGACATGACTGCGTATGTGAAGCTGCAGGAGCAGGAATTCGCCGATGCCGCCAAGGGGTACACCTTTGTGGCGCACCAGCAGGAAGTGGGCACCGGCTACTTCGACGACGTGACGACCGTGATTCAAGGTGGCGTGTCTTCGGTAACGGCGCTGACGGGATCTACTGAGGAAGAGCAGTTTCATTAAGATCCGCGCCGACCTCATCAGGCCGCCGGCATTGGGCGGCCTGTTTCGCCTGACAAATTGCCATCGCGAGCAAGCTCACTCCTACAGTTACTGGCATTACAACTGTAGGAGTGAGCTTGCTCGCGATGGCGTCATTCTGGTCACAGCAAGACCCACACTCATGGAGTCACAGCAGAACGCCTATGACTTAGGTATTAACGGAAATCTATAGGTAAATCGCAAAACACCCCAACTAACTACCCTCAACAACAAATGATACTTATTATCATTTAGAAAACAGTCCTTCTTCCGTAACTTTTTAGAACGAAACACAATTAACTTAAACCCCGCCAACCCCCGCCCCGCCTGCTCCAAGCCCTCACCCCAGGCCCGTAAGTGATTAATTGCACAAATTAATTTGATATAGAAAATTTACTTGCCCTGTTTTTGCACATAAAATCACCGAAATTGATTTCGCTGCGACATATCGTCGCTGCATATACTATTTTCAAGCTCAGAGACCATTGATCTCTGTCAAGGAATGCCAGCATGTCCGAATCGACAGGTTTGATTGCCCACAACTGGGGCTTCGCCATTTTCCTTTTGGGTGTAGTCGGCCTGTGCGCCTTCATGCTCGGTGTTTCCAGCCTTCTGGGCAGCAAAGCCTGGGGCCGCAGCAAAAACGAACCGTTTGAATCCGGCATGCTGCCTACCGGCAGTGCCCGCCTTCGCCTTTCGGCAAAATTCTATCTGGTCGCGATGCTCTTCGTGATCTTCGACATTGAAGCCCTATATCTCTTTGCCTGGTCTGTGTCCGTCCGTGAAAGCGGCTGGACCGGATTCGTCGAAGCACTCGTTTTCATAGCAATTCTGTTGGCAGGTCTTGTCTACCTATGGCGGGTTGGAGCGCTGGATTGGGCTCCTGAAGGTCGCCGTAATCGGCAAGCGAAGCTAAAACAATGAGGCTTTGGCGATGCAATACAATCTCACCAGGATCGACCCGGATGCTCCTAATGAAGAGTATCCAATCGGCAAACGGGAAACTGTTTCCGACCCGCTAGAAGATCAAGTCCACAAAAACATCTACATGGGCAAGCTGGAAGACGTGCTGAGTGGTGCGGTCAACTGGGGACGTAAAAACTCCCTGTGGCCATACAACTTCGGCTTGTCGTGCTGCTATGTGGAAATGACAACCGCCTTCACGGCGCCCCACGACATCGCGCGCTTCGGCGCCGAGGTTATCCGGGCATCGCCGCGCCAGGCGGATTTCATGGTTATTGCCGGTACTTGCTTCATCAAGATGGCGCCGATCATTCAGCGTCTCTACGAGCAAATGCTCGAACCTAAATGGGTTATCTCCATGGGTTCGTGCGCCAACTCCGGTGGTATGTACGACATTTATTCCGTGGTTCAGGGCGTGGACAAGTTCCTTCCTGTGGATGTCTATGTGCCCGGCTGCCCGCCCCGCCCCGAAGCGTTTCTGCAAGGCTTGATGCTGTTGCAGGAATCCATCGGCCAGGAGCGTCGCCCTCTTTCCTGGGTCGTCGGCGATCAAGGCGTGTATCGCGCCGAAATGCCGTCGCAAAAGGAACAGCGCCGCGAACAGCGAATTGCAGTCACCAATCTGCGCAGCCCCGACGAAGTCTGATCCAGAACTGTTCTCTTTAAAGAACGAATAGCTGGCTTCATTCTTTACGTTGACCGAAAGCGATAAAAAACCATGACTACAGGCAGTGCTCTGTACATCCCGCCTTACAAGGCAGACGACCAAGACGTCGTCGTAGAATTGAACAACCGTTTTGGCGCCGAGGCGTTCACCGCCCAATCGACCCGCACTGGCATGCCGGTGCTTTGGGTCGAGCGTGCGCGCCTGATCGAGGTGCTGACCTTCCTGCGTCAGCTGCCTAAACCTTACGTCATGCTGTACGACCTGCATGGTGTGGACGAGCGTCTGCGCACCAAGCGCCACGGCTTGCCAGGTGCTGACTTCAGCGTGTTCTACCACTTGCTGTCGATTGAACGTAACAGCGACGTCATGATCAAGGTAGCGCTGTCCGAAAGTGACCTCAGCCTGCCGTCCGTGACCAGCATCTGGCCCAACGCCAACTGGTACGAGCGTGAAGTCTGGGACATGTTCGGTATCGACTTCCGCGGTCACCCGCACCTGAGCCGCATCATGATGCCGCCGACCTGGGAAGGTCACCCGCTGCGCAAGGACTTCCCGGCGCGCGCTACCGAGTTCGATCCATTCAGCCTGACCCTGGCCAAGCAGCAACTGGAAGAAGAAGCCGCGCGCTTTAATCCGGAAGACTGGGGCATGAAGCGCTCCGGGACCAACGAAGACTACATGTTCCTCAACCTGGGTCCCAACCACCCTTCGGCCCACGGTGCGTTCCGCATCATTCTGCAACTGGACGGTGAAGAGATCGTCGATTGCGTTCCGGATATTGGCTACCACCACCGTGGTGCCGAGAAGATGGCCGAACGTCAGTCGTGGCACAGCTTCATTCCGTACACCGACCGGATTGATTATCTGGGTGGCGTGATGAACAACCTTCCGTACGTGCTCTCGGTCGAGAAGCTGGCGGGCATCAAGGTGCCGGAGAAGGTCGACACCATCCGCATCATGATGGCCGAGTTCTTCCGGATCACCAGCCACCTGCTGTTCCTGGGTACTTACATCCAGGACGTCGGCGCCATGACCCCGGTGTTCTTCACCTTCACCGACCGTCAGCGCGCTTACACCGTGATCGAAGCCATCACCGGTTTCCGTCTGCACCCGGCCTGGTATCGCATCGGTGGCGTTGCCCACGACCTGCCACGCGGTTGGGAAAAACTGGTCAAGGACTTCGTTGACTGGTTGCCGAAGCGTCTTGACGAGTACACCAAAGCGGCGCTGCAAAACAGCATCCTGAAAGGTCGGACCATCGGTGTCGCTGCCTACAACACCAAGGAAGCCCTGGAATGGGGTGTCACCGGTGCAGGTCTGCGTTCCACCGGTTGCGATTTCGACCTGCGTAAAGCGCGTCCTTACTCCGGTTACGAGAACTTCGAATTTGAAGTTCCGCTGGCAGCCAACGGCGATGCCTACGACCGCTGCATGGTTCGCGTCGAAGAGATGCGCCAGAGCATCAAGATCATCGACCAGTGCATGCGCAACATGCCGGAAGGCCCGTACAAGGCGGATCACCCACTAACCACGCCGCCTCCGAAAGAGCGCACGCTGCAGCACATCGAGACCTTGATCACGCACTTCCTGCAAGTTTCGTGGGGCCCGGTCATGCCGGCCAACGAATCCTTCCAGATGATTGAAGCGACCAAGGGCATCAACAGTTATTACCTGACGAGCGACGGCGGCACCATGAGCTACCGTACCCGGATCCGCACCCCAAGCTTCCCGCACCTGCAACAGATCCCTTCGGTGATCAAAGGCAGCATGGTCGCGGACTTGATCGCGTACCTGGGTAGTATCGATTTCGTTATGGCCGACGTGGACCGCTAAGCATGAGCATGAACAGCACGCTTATCCAGACAGACCGTTTCGCCCTGAGCGAAACAGAGCGCTCGGCCATCGAGCACGAGCTGCATCACTACGAGGACCCGCGCGCGGCGTCCATCGAAGCCCTGAAGATCGTTCAGAAAGAACGCGGCTGGGTGCCGGACGGCGCCATCTACGCCATCGGCGAACTGATCGGCATTCCTGCCAGCGATGTTGAAGGTGTGGCGACGTTCTATAGCCAGATCTTCCGTCAGCCGGTAGGCCGTCACATCATTCGCGTCTGCAACAGCATGGTCTGCTTCATCGCCGGTCACGAATCGGTTGTCGAAGAGATCCAGAATTCGCTGGGCATCGCTCCTGGCCAGACCACGGCCGACGGGCGTTTCACCCTGCTGCCGGTCTGCTGCCTGGGCAACTGCGACAAAGCCCCGGCCGTGATGGTCGACGATGACACCTTTGGCGACGTGCAACCCGGCACTGTGGCCAAGATGCTGGAGGGTTACCCATGACCATCACTTCCTTCGGCCCTGCCAACCGCATTGCGCGCACGGCTGAAACCCATCCGCTGACCTGGCGTCTGCGCGATGACGGCGAGCCGGTATGGCTTGACGAGTATCAGGCCAAAGACGGTTATGCGGCGGCGCGCAAGGCGCTCACCCAGCAATCGCCTGACGACATCGTCCAGTCCGTGAAAGATTCCGGCCTTAAAGGCCGCGGCGGTGCAGGCTTCCCCACGGGCGTGAAGTGGGGCCTGATGCCCAAAGACGAATCCATGAACATCCGCTACCTGCTGTGCAACGCGGATGAAATGGAACCCAATACCTGGAAAGACCGGATGCTGATGGAGCAGCTGCCACACCTGTTGGTGGAAGGCATGCTGATCAGTGCTCGTGCACTGAAAGCTTACCGCGGTTACATCTTCCTGCGCGGCGAGTATGTCACGGCGGCCAAGCACCTTAACCGTGCGGTGGCCGAAGCCAAGGCAGCCGGTCTGCTGGGCAAGAACATTCTGGGTACCGGCTTTGATTTCGAACTGTTCGTACACACCGGCGCAGGGCGTTACATCTGCGGTGAAGAAACCGCACTGATCAACTCCCTGGAAGGCCGTCGCGCCAACCCGCGTTCTAAACCGCCCTTCCCTGCCGCTGTAGGCGTATGGGGCAAGCCGACGTGCGTAAACAACGTCGAAACCCTGTGCAACGTGCCAGCCATCGTTGGTAATGGTAATGACTGGTACAAATCCATCGCCCGCGAAGGCAGCGAAGACCACGGCACCAAGCTGATGGGTTTCTCTGGCAAGGTGAAAAACCCTGGCCTGTGGGAACTGCCCTTCGGCGTGCAGGCCCGTGAGTTGTTCGAAGACTACGCAGGCGGCATGCGCGACGGCTACAAGCTCAAGTGCTGGCAGCCAGGCGGCGCCGGTACCGGCTTCCTGTTGCCGGAACACCTCGAAGCGCAAATGTATGCCGGCGGCATCGCTAAGGTCGGTACGCGGATGGGTACCGGGCTGGCCATGGCCGTTGACGACAAGGTCAACATGGTCTCGCTGCTGCGCAACATGGAAGAGTTCTTCGCTCAGGAATCCTGCGGTTTCTGTACCCCCTGCCGTGACGGTTTGCCCTGGAGCGTGAAGATTCTGCGCGCCCTGGAAAAAGGCGTCGGCCAGGCGGGTGATATCGAAACCCTGCTGGGACTCGTTGGCTTCCTTGGCCCGGGCAAGACCTTCTGTGCTCACGCACCGGGTGCCGTGGAGCCGTTGGGCAGTGCGATCAAATATTTCCGCCCGGAGTTCGAGGCCGGTATCGCGCCCACCAGCGCAGCCGTCCCGCCTCTGGCAAGACCGATCATCGTCGGCGCGTAACCGTTTGCAAGGCCGGGGGAATGCCTCCGGCCCATCGCGTGATGACGCCCTGAAGGCTGTTTAGAGTCGCGCGAATAACAAGATTCCATTAGCCACGCCCGCTGACACCGGGCCAACGAAGACCTTTGAACCATGGCCACTATCCACGTAGACGGCAAAGCGCTCGAAGTCGATGGGGCAGACAACCTGTTACAGGCATGTCTGTCGCTAGGCCTCGACATCCCGTATTTCTGCTGGCACCCCGCCCTCGGCAGCGTTGGCGCCTGTCGCCAATGTGCGGTCAAGCAGTACACGGACGAGAACGACACCCGTGGTCGTATCGTCATGTCCTGCATGACTCCAGCCACCGATAACACTTGGATTTCCATCGAAGATGAAGAATCCAAGGCCTTCCGGGCCAGTGTCGTCGAATGGTTGATGACCAACCACCCCCACGACTGCCCGGTCTGTGAGGAAGGCGGTCACTGCCACCTGCAAGACATGACGGTGATGACCGGCCACAACGAGCGCCGTTATCGCTTCACCAAACGGACTCACCAGAATCAGGAACTCGGCCCGTTCATCGCTCACGAGATGAACCGCTGCATCGCCTGCTACCGTTGCGTGCGTTTCTATAAAGATTACGCAGGCGGCACCGACCTCGGTGTTTTCGGCGCCCACGACAACGTGTACTTCGGTCGCGTTGAAGACGGCGTTCTGGAAAGCGAGTTCTCCGGCAACCTCACCGAGGTCTGCCCGACCGGTGTGTTCACCGACAAGACTCACTCCGAGCGCTACAACCGTAAGTGGGACATGCAATTCTCGCCGAGCATCTGCCATGGCTGCTCCAGCGGTTGCAACATCAGCCCGGGCGAGCGTTACGGTGAAATCCGTCGCATCGAGAACCGCTACAACGGTTCGGTGAACCAGTATTTCCTGTGCGACCGTGGCCGCTTCGGTTATGGCTACACCAACCGCGAAGACCGTCCACGTCAGCCGCATCTGGCTGATGGCAGCAAACTGAGCCTGGATCAGGCGCTGGATAATGCTGCGGATCTGCTGCGCGGTCGCAACATCGTCGGTATCGGTTCGCCACGCGCCAGCCTGGAAAGCAACTACGCGTTGCGCGAGCTGGTCGGCGCTGAGCACTTCTATTCGGGTATCGAAGCCTCCGAGCTGGAGCGCATCCGTCTGGTAGCCCAAGTGTTGAAAAACAGCCCGCTGCCAATCCCGACCCTGCGTGACATCGAAGATCACGACGCCATTTTCGTACTAGGTGAAGACCTGACCCAGACCGCTGCACGTCTGGCTTTGGGCCTGCGTCAAGCGGTGAAAGGCAAGGCCGAAGACATGGCCGCAGCCATGAAAGTCCAGCCATGGCTCGACGCGGCAGTGAAGAACATCGGTCAGCACGAGCTGAACCCGCTGTTCATCGCCAGCCTGGCCGAGACCAAGCTCGATGACGTTGCCGAAGAATGCGTGCATGCCGCTCCAGACGACCTGGCGCGTATCGGCTTCGCGGTCGCCCACGCGCTGGACGCCAGTGCGCCAGCCGTTGAAGGCCTTGAGACTGAGGCGCTGGAATTGGCACAACGTATTGCCGATGCCCTGCTGGCTGCCAAGCGTCCACTGATCATCGCCGGTACTTCGCTGGGTTCCAAAGCGCTGATAGAAGCCGCCGCCAACATTGCGAAAGCCCTGAAGCTGCGCGAAAAAGAAGGCTCCATCAGTCTGATCGTGCCGGAAGCCAACAGCCTGGGCCTGGCCCTGCTGGGTGGCGAGTCTGTCGATGCTGCGCTGCAAGCGGTGATCGATGGCAAGGCCGACGCCATTGTGGTGCTGGAAAACGATCTATACACCCGCACTGACGCCGCCAAGGTCGATGCAGCCCTGAGCGCGGCGAAAGTCGTGATCGTGGCTGATCATCAGAAAACCCCGACCGGTGACCGTGCTCACTTGGTGCTGCCTGCTGCGAGCTTTGCTGAAGGCGACGGTACTCTGGTCAGTCAGGAAGGCCGTGCTCAGCGCTTCTTCCAGGTGTTCGACCCGACTTATCTGGATGCAAGCATCCTGGTTCACGAAGGCTGGCGCTGGCTGCACGCCCTGCGCGCGACCCTGCTGAACAAGCCGGTGGACTGGACATTGCTCGACCACGTGACGGCTGCCTGCGCTGCAAGCAACCCGCAACTGGCAGCCATCGTCAACGCCGCGCCATCGGCTGCGTTCCGTATCAAAGGCTTGAAGCTGGCTCGCGAACCACTGCGTTACAGCGGCCGTACGGCAATGCGCGCCAACATCAGCGTGCATGAACCGCGTACCTCTCAGGACAACGACACCGCGTTCGCCTTCTCCATGGAAGGTTACTCGGGCTCGGTTGAACCACGCCAACAAGTGCCTTTCGCCTGGTCTCCGGGCTGGAACTCGCCACAAGCGTGGAACAAGTTCCAGGACGAAGTCGGCGGTCACTTGCGTGCCGGTGATCCAGGTACCCGTCTAATCGAAACCCAGGGCGATAACCTGAGCTGGTTTACCAGCGCACCTCGCGCCTTCTCCCCGGCTCAAGGGACCTGGCAAGTAGTGCCGTTCTATCACCTGTTCGGCAGCGAAGAGAATTCTTCGAAAGCCGGTCCGGTTCAAGAACGCATTCCAGCTCCTTATGTTGCCCTGGCCAAATCGGAAGCCGATCGCCTGGGTGTCAACGAAGGCGCACTGCTCTCCTTGAACGTCGCGGGTCAGACCTTGCGTCTGCCGTTGCGCATCAACGAAGAACTGGGCGCAGGTCTGGTGGCGTTGCCTGCCGGTCTGGCCGGTATCCCGCCCGCGATTTTCGGCAAGTCCGTTGACGGTCTGCAGGAGGCAGCGCAATGAGTTGGTTCACCCCTGATGTGATCGACGCGATCATTGCTGTCGTCAAGGCAATCGTTGTGCTGCTGGCCGTTGTGGTCTGCGGCGCACTGCTGAGCTTTGTGGAACGTCGTCTGCTGGGCTGGTGGCAAGACCGCTACGGTCCGAACCGCGTTGGCCCGTTCGGCATGTTCCAGATTGCTGCCGACATGCTGAAAATGTTCTTCAAAGAAGACTGGACCCCGCCGTTTGCCGACAAGGTGATCTTCACCCTGGCGCCAGTAGTTGCCATGAGCGCCTTGCTGATCGCGTTCTCGATTATCCCGATCACCCCAAGCTGGGGCGTGGCGGATCTGAACATCGGTCTGCTGTTCTTCTTCGCCATGGCCGGTCTTTCGGTGTACGCGGTGTTGTTCGCCGGTTGGTCGAGCAACAACAAGTTCGCCCTGCTCGGTGCGCTGCGTGCGTCGGCACAAACCGTGTCCTACGAAGTGTTCATGGGCCTGGCGTTGATGGGCATCGTGGTTCAGGTTGGCTCGTTCAACATGCGCGACATCGTTGAATACCAGGCGCAGAACCTGTGGTTCATCATTCCGCAGTTCTTCGGCTTCTGTACCTTCTTCATTGCTGGCGTCGCCGTGACTCACCGTCACCCGTTCGACCAGCCGGAAGCGGAGCAGGAATTGGCTGACGGTTACCACATTGAATATGCAGGCATGAAGTGGGGCATGTTCTTCGTTGGCGAATACATCGGCATCATTCTGATCTCGGCGCTGCTGGTGACGCTGTTCTTCGGTGGCTGGCACGGTCCGTTCGATATCCTGCCTTCGCTGTCGTTCTTCTGGTTCGCCATCAAGACTGCATTCTTCATCATGCTGTTCATCCTGCTGCGTGCATCCATCCCGCGCCCACGCTATGACCAGGTCATGGATTTCAGCTGGAAATTCTGTCTGCCGCTGACCCTGATCAATTTGCTGGTGACTGCTGCGGTTGTGCTGTTGAACACACCAGCCGGCTCGGTTCAGTGAGGATTTGACCCATGTTCAAATATATTGGCGACATCGTTAAGGGTACTGGTACCCAGTTGCGAAGCCTGGTGATGGTATTCGGTCACGGCTTCCGCAAACGCGACACCCTGCAATATCCGGAAGAAGCGGTGTACCTGCCGCCGCGCTATCGCGGTCGTATCGTGCTGACCCGCGACCCTGATGGTGAAGAACGCTGCGTAGCCTGCAACCTGTGCGCCGTGGCCTGCCCGGTCGGCTGCATCTCGCTGCAGAAAGCCGAAACCGATGACGGCCGCTGGTATCCAGAGTTCTTCCGCATCAACTTCTCGCGTTGCATTTTCTGCGGCCTGTGCGAAGAAGCCTGCCCGACCACCGCGATCCAGCTGACACCGGATTTCGAAATGGCCGAGTTCAAGCGTCAGGACCTGGTTTACGAGAAAGAAGATCTGTTGATCTCCGGCCCCGGCAAGAACCCTGACTACAACTTCTATCGCGTCGCTGGTATGGCCGTCGCTGGCAAGCCCAAGGGCTCTGCACAGAACGAAGCCGAGCCGATCAACGTCAAGAGCTTGCTGCCTTAAGGAAGTAAAGATGGAATTCGCTTTCTATTTCGCATCCGGCATCGCTGTAGTGTCCACCCTGCGGGTGATCACCAACACGAACCCGGTGCACGCCCTGCTCTACCTGATCATTTCGCTGATCGCTGTGGCGATGACGTTCTTTAGCCTTGGCGCTCCATTCGCCGGAGTACTGGAAGTTATCGCTTACGCTGGCGCGATCATGGTCCTGTTCGTTTTCGTGGTGATGATGCTCAACCTTGGCCCTGCCTCGGTTCAGCAGGAACGCACCTGGCTGAAACCCGGTATCTGGGTCGGCCCGGTGATTCTCGGTGCACTGCTGTTGGCTGAACTGCTGTATGTGCTGTTCGCCAACCAGACAGGCGCCGCTATCGGCCACACCACCGTCGACGCCAAGGCAGTCGGCATCAGCCTGTTCGGGCCTTACCTGCTGGTCGTCGAGCTGGCCTCGATGCTTCTGCTGGCAGCAGCAGTGACGGCATTCCATCTGGGCCGCAACGAAGCGAAGGAGCCAAGCCAATGAATGCTATCCCTCTGGAGCACGGCCTGGCAGTTGCCGGAGTCCTGTTCGTTCTCGGCCTCGTAGGTCTGATGGTGCGCCGTAACATTCTTTTTGTGTTGATGAGCCTGGAGATCATGATGAACGCATCGGCTCTGGCGTTCGTCGTTGCCGGTAGCCGCTGGGCTCAGCCGGATGGACAGGTCATGTTCATTCTGGTGATCACCCTGGCTGCTGCCGAGGCCAGTATTGGCCTGGCGATCCTGATGCAGCTGTATCGCCGCTTCCACACGCTCGATATCGACGCTGCCAGTGAGATGCGCGGATGAACCTACTCTTTCTGACTTTCGTATTTCCCCTGATCGGTTTTCTGCTGCTGTCGTTCTCTCGTGGACGTATCTCGGAAAATCTCGCGGCACTGATCGGCGTTGGCTCTATCGGCCTGTCGGCCATTGTCACCGCCTGGGTCATCTGGCAATTCAACGTTGCACCGCCTGAAGGGGGTCATTACACCCAGGTGTTGTGGCGCTGGATGGCCGTGGACGGTTTCGAGCCTAACTTTGCACTGTATCTGGACGGCCTGTCCGTAACGATGCTGGGCGTGGTGGTTGGCGTCGGCTTCCTGATCCACCTGTTCGCTTCCTGGTACATGCGTGGCGAAGCGGGTTACTCGCGCTTCTTCGCGTACACCAACCTGTTTATCGCCAGCATGCTGTTCCTGGTACTCGGCGATAACCTGTTGTTCCTGTACTTCGGTTGGGAAGGTGTGGGCCTGTGCAGCTATCTGTTGATCGGTTTCTACTACAGCAACCGCAACAACGGTAACGCCGCACTCAAAGCCTTTATCGTGACCCGTATCGGCGACGTGTTCATGGCCATCGGCCTGTTCATCCTGTTCCAGCAACTGGGTACGCTGAATGTTCAGGAATTGCTGGTGCGTGCCCCTGAGCACTTCAAGGTCGGTGACTTCTGGATTGTGCTGGCTACGCTGCTGCTGCTCGGTGGTGCTGTCGGTAAATCCGCGCAACTGCCGCTGCAAACCTGGCTGGCCGATGCGATGGCGGGTCCGACGCCGGTTTCGGCACTGATCCACGCCGCAACCATGGTAACCGCAGGTGTTTACCTGATTGCCCGTACTCACGGCCTGTTTGCTCTGGCCCCGGACATTCTGCATCTGGTAGGTATCGTCGGCGGCGTGACACTGGTTCTGGCAGGTTTCGCAGCGCTGGTGCAAACCGACATCAAACGTATCCTCGCCTACTCGACCATGAGCCAGATTGGCTACATGTTCCTCGCACTGGGCGTCGGTGCCTGGGAAGGCGCGATTTTCCACTTGATGACTCACGCCTTCTTCAAAGCGCTGCTGTTCCTTGCATCCGGTGCGGTGATTGTTGCCTGCCACCACGAGCAGAACATCTTCAAGATGGGCGGCCTGTGGAAGAAACTGCCTCTGGCCTATGCCAGCTTCATTGTCGGCGGCGCAGCACTTGCGGCCTTGCCATTGCTGACGGCGGGCTTCTACTCCAAGGACGAAATCCTCTGGGAAGCGTTCGCCAGCGGCAACCAAGGTCTGCTGTACGCAGGTCTGGTCGGCGCGTTCATGACTTCGCTGTACACCTTCCGCCTGATCTTCATCACCTTCCACGGTGAAGCCAAGACTGAAGCCCACGCAGGTCACGGTATCGCCCACTGGCTGCCATTGAGTGTGCTGATCGTGCTGTCGACCTTCATCGGCGCGCTGATCACTCCTCCGCTGGCGGGTGTGCTTCCGCAAAGCGTCGGCCACGCCGGTGGCGATGCCAAGCACAGTCTGGAAATCGCCTCGGGTGCTATCGCTCTGGCCGGTATCCTGCTGGCTGCCTTGTTGTTCCTCGGCAAGCGCCGCTTCGTCACCTCCATCGCCAACAGTGCACCGGGTCGTTTCCTGTCGGCCTGGTGGTTCGCGGCGTGGGGCTTCGATTGGGTGTACGACAAGCTGTTCGTCAAGCCGTATCTGGCTATCTGCCAGTTGCTGCGTAGCGACCCGCTGGACCACACCATTGGTTTGATCCCACGTCTGGTCAAGGCAGGTCATGGCAGCATGACCCGTACCGAAACCGGTCAACTGCGCTGGTATGCCGCTTCGATCGCTGTAGGTGCCGTGCTGGTACTCGGCGCCGTCGTTGTGGTTGCGGTCTGACATGAACCTTGCGAATTTGCGAAAGGAATTGAGCCCGTCATGATTCTGCCTTGGCTAATCCTGATCCCCTTTATCGGTGGCCTGCTGTGCTGGCAAGGTGAGCGCTTCGGCCCTACCCTGCCGCGCTGGATCGCGCTGCTGACCATGTCCCTCGAACTGGCCCTGGGCCTCTGGTTGTGGAGTACTGGCAACTACAGTTACGCACCAGCGCCCGGCGTCGACCCAACCTGGGCTATCGAATTCAAGCACATGTGGATCGCCCGCTTCGGCATCAGCGTCCACCTGGCCCTCGATGGTCTGTCGTTGCTGATGATCCTGCTGACCGGCCTGCTCGGTGTGCTGTCGGTGTTGTGTTCGTGGAAAGAGATCCAGCGTAACGTTGGTTTCTTCCACCTCAACCTGATGTGGATCCTCGGTGGCGTGATTGGCGTGTTCCTGGCCATCGACCTGTTCATGTTCTTCTTCTTCTGGGAAATGATGCTGGTGCCGATGTATTTCCTCATCGCGCTCTGGGGTCACAGCTCGGCGGACGGCAAGAAGACACGAATCTATGCCGCGACCAAGTTCTTCATCTTCACTCAGGCCAGCGGTCTGATCATGTTGGTGGCGATCCTCGGTCTGGTACTGGTCAACTTCAATCAGACCGGAGTGATCACATTCGATTACGCCACACTGTTGAAGACACAACTGGCACCGGGCACCGAATACATCCTGATGCTGGGCTTCTTCATTGCCTTTGCGGTGAAGCTGCCAGTGGTGCCATTCCACTCGTGGCTGCCGGATGCTCACGCCCAGGCGCCAACAGCGGGCTCGGTTGACCTTGCCGGTATTCTGCTGAAAACCGCTGCTTACGGTCTGCTGCGTTTTGCTCTGCCGCTGTTCCCGAACGCCTCTGCCGAGTTCGCGCCTATTGCGATGATTCTGGGCCTGATCGGTATTTTCTACGGTGCCTTCCTGGCGTTCGCGCAGACCGACATTAAACGTCTGATCGCCTTCTCCAGCGTCTCGCACATGGGCTTCGTGCTGATCGGGATCTACTCCGGCAGCCAGCAAGCGCTGCAAGGCGTCGTGATTCAAATGATTGCTCACGGCCTTTCTGCTGCTGCGCTGTTTATTCTCAGCGGTCAGTTGTACGAGCGTCTGCATACGCGTGACATGCGTGAAATGGGTGGTTTGTGGTCGCGTATCGCCTACCTGCCAGCGATCAGCCTGTTCTTCGCGGCGGCCTCGCTGGGTCTGCCGGGTACCGGTAACTTTGTAGGTGAGTTCCTGATCCTGCTGGGCAGCTTTGTCAGCGCGCCTTGGATCACTGCAATCGCTACGTCCGGTCTGGTGTTTGGCTCGGTCTACTCGCTGATCATGATCCACCGCGCCTACTTCGGCCCGTCCAAATCCGACGAGCCGCTCAAGGGCATGGATGGACGAGAAATGATCATGGTGCTCGGCCTGGCCGTGTTGTTGGTACTGGTCGGGGTTTACCCGCAACCATTCCTCGATACGTCCGCAGCGACCATGCACGGCGTGCAGCAATGGCTCGGCACTGCCTTCACTCAACTCGCTTCGGCCCGGTAAGAGCGCTATGGACCTGACGATTCAACACTTTATTGCGCTTGCCCCACTGCTGATTACCAGCCTCACCATCGTTGTGGTGATGTTGGCGATCGCATGGCGCCGCAATCACTCGCAAACATTCCTGCTCAGCGTGGCGGGGCTTAACCTCGCCCTGCTGTCGATCTACCCGGCATTGAAAGTCGCTCCTCTGGTAGTGACGCCACTGTTGCAGATCGACAGCTTCGCTTGCCTTTACATGGCGCTGATCCTGGCGTCGACTCTGGCGTGTGTAACCATGGCTCACGCCTATCTCGGCGATGGCAAAGCGGGCTACCCCGGCAATCGTGAAGAACTTTACCTGTTGATCCTGCTGGCGGCAGCTGGCGGTCTGGTACTGGTCAGCGCTCAGCACCTGGCAGGCCTGTTCATCGGTCTGGAACTGCTGTCGGTGCCGGTCTACGGTCTGGTTGCCTATGCGTTCTTCAACAAACGCTCGCTGGAAGCCGGTATCAAGTACATGGTGCTGTCGGCAGCCGGTTCGGCGTTCCTGCTGTTCGGTATGGCGCTGCTGTATGCTGAAGCAGGCTCGCTCAGCTTCGATGGCATTGGCAAGGCACTGGCTGCAAGCGGTCTGCCGAGCCCGATTGCCAGCCTGGGTCTGGGCATGATGCTGGTAGGTCTGGCGTTCAAACTGTCGCTGGTGCCTTTCCACCTGTGGACTCCAGATGTCTACGAGGGCGCCCCTGCCCCGGTAGCGGCTTTTCTGGCCACCGCCAGCAAGGTTGCGGTGTTCGCGGTGCTGGTGCGGCTGTTCCAGATATCCCCGGCTGCCAGCAGCGGTGTACTGCATGACGTACTGGCGGTCATCGCCGTCGCGTCGATCCTCGTTGGCAACCTGCTGGCACTGATGCAGAACAACTTGAAGCGTCTGCTGGGTTACTCGTCCATCGCGCACTTCGGCTACCTGATGATCGCCCTGGTGGCGAGCAAAGGCATGGCCGTTGAAGCTATCGGCGTGTATCTGGTCACCTATGTACTGACCAGCCTGGGCAGCTTCGGTGTGATTACCATGATGTCTTCGCCGTACAGCGGCCGTGACACCGATGCGATGTTCGAGTACCGCGGTCTGTTCTGGCGTCGTCCATACCTGACAGCTGTGATGACCCTGATGATGCTGTCTTTGGCGGGCATCCCGCTCACCGCTGGCTTCATCGGCAAGTTCTACATCATCGCGACCGGTGTCGAGTCGAAGCTGTGGTGGTTGATTGGTGCGTTGATCATCGGTAGCGCTATCGGTGTGTTCTATTACCTGCGCGTGATGGTGACCCTGTACCTGGTGGACTCCAAGCTGCCACGCCACGATGCGGCCTTCAACTGGGCGCAACGTACTGGTGGCGTGATGCTGTTGGCCATCGCCATTCTGACTTTCGTACTGGGTGTCTATCCGCAGCCTCTGCTGGATCTGGTCCAGCATGCAGGTCTGATGGGCTGATCTCTCAAGGATCAGGCACGACGAGACGCATAAAAAAACCTGCTCGATTGAGCAGGTTTTTTTTTCGCCTGGAGAATCTCAACCCGGCAAACGTACCGTCTTCTTGGCACTGACGAACAAGCCCCAGGTGGACATGAACAGCGCAGCAACCATCGGCCCGATCACGAAACCGTTCAGGCCGAATACCGACATGCCGCCCAGGGTCGAGATCAAAATCAGGTAGTCAGGCATTTTGGTATCTTTGCCGACCAGAATAGGTCGCAGCACGTTGTCGACCAGCCCAATCACGAACACGCCGAACAGCGCTAGCACTACGCCCTGCCAGATCATCCCGCTCAACAGGAAGTAAACCGCGACTGGTGCCCAGACAATCCCCGCCCCTACCGCTGGCAGCAGCGACAGAAACGCCATGATGACCGCCCATAGCAGAGCGCTGGGAATGTCGAGACACCAGAAGATGAAGCCACCGAGAGCACCCTGGGTGATCGCGACGACAACGTTGCCTTTGACGGTGGCACGCACGACACGAGTGAACTTCAGTTGCAGGCGACGCTTCTGGGGTTCAGCCAGAGGCACTGCGATACGCATCTTGCGCACCAGTTCCTGGCCGTCACGCAGGAAGAAAAACAGCAGGTACAACATGATGAAAAAGCCCACGACGAAGTCGAAGGTGCCCTGACCAAAGCTGAATGCCTGCGTTGCCAGGTACTGACTGCCCTGCATCGCGCCTTTGGCGATCTTGTCGCGCAGACCATCGAGATCGCCCATGCCCAGTCGATCCAGCCAGCCCTGGACGTAATGCGGCAACAAGCCTTTGAACTCGGCCAGATAGCTGGCGATATCGAGCTGCCCGCTTTCGACGTTCTTGTAGAGCGTGGCACCTTCCTGAACCAGCAAGGCGCTGATGACAATGACCGGTAGAATCGCGATCACCAGACAGATCATCAAGGTGCAAAGCGACGTCAGATTTCGCTGCCAGCCAAATTTCAGCAGCAAGCGACGCTGTACCGGCGCAAAGATGATGCCGAGAATCACCGCCCAGAACACCGCGCCGTAGAACGGCAGCAGGATCCATATGAACGCGATGGTCACCAACACCAACAGCAGTATCAGGGTTTTGTATTGCAGCGTAGTTTCGTTCATGTCCTTTCCATGTCAGTAGGCAAGCAACTCGCTTGACCTGATCCTTAGTCAGCCAATCGACGGACGAGTGCCATCATTCTGCTTGTCAGGCAAATGAAGGCTCTGGAAAGGGAAGTACAGCAGAAAATGCGTCTGGCCGTAGGGTTGCAGGAAACTGCACAGTGTCGATGACACTGCGCTTTATGACGGCAGACATTTGATCTGTAGGAGCTGCCGAAGGCTGCGATCGCGGTGTATCAGGATAAATGCTTCGCAGCCTTCGGCAGCTCCTACAGGTCAATCCCTCACATGAGTTAAACCCGGAACTGCCCAACCAATGCACCGAGGCGCTGGCCGAGATCATTCAAGCTCCGGGTGGTCTGTGCGCTCTGGCGGGTTTCGTCGGCGACCGTATCTACAGCAGAAGCAATCTGATGCACGCTGCGGTTGATCTCCTCAGCAACAGCCGTTTGTTCTTCTGCGGCGCTGGCGATCTGCGCGTTCATGGTATTGATGGTCGTGATCAGCTCGCCAATGGCATCCAGTGAAGAACCCGCCTGATTGGCCTGTTCAGAAGTACCATCGCCCGCCTCGCTGGAGCGACGCATGGCATCCACTGCAGTCTGGGTACCTTTTTGCAGGCGGTCGATCATGCCCTGAATTTCCTGGGTACTCTGTTGGGTCCGACTGGCCAGTGCACGCACCTCATCGGCCACTACCGCAAACCCACGACCGGCCTCTCCTGCACGCGCAGCTTCGATAGCCGCGTTGAGCGCCAACAGGTTGGTTTGTTCAGCAATGGAGCGAATCACACCCAGCACGCTGACAATCGAGGACACGTCCTGCTGCAGGCTATCCAGAGACGCCCCACTGTTACGGATGTCATCCACCAGCGCGTGGATCTGCTTGATACTGCCGTCAACGACGCGCTTGGCCGACTGGCCCTCTTCGTCCGTCTTCTGTGCAGCGACCGAAGCACCTTGAGCACTCTTCGCCACTTCCTGAGCAGCGGCGGACATCTCGTTGATGGCGGTAGCCACCTGATCCGTCTCGTGACGCTGACGCTCCATAGCTTGCTCGGAGCGTTGCGCCTGACTTGAGACTTCGCCGACCAGGCCGGTCAGTTGCCCGGTCATACCCGATATCTGGGTGACCAGGCTATGGATCTTGTCGACAAAACGGTTGAACGATATGGCCAGATCGCCCAACTCATCCTGACTGGTCACAGCCAGGCGACGGGTCAAATCACCTTCACCGGCGGCAATATCATCAAGGTTGTCTTTCATCAGACGTAACGGACGAAGCAACGTACCGGCCAGCACTACGCCAATGATACTGATTAATATCAACACCAGAAGCGCGACACCAATGATGCTGAGCAGCATCTCTTCCAGGCGGGCCTCGACACTTTGCTGGAGCGCAGCGACCTGCGCGTCAATACCGTCAATATTCACCGCTGTACCAAACGCCAGGTCCCATTTGGGCAGGTATTCGGTGTAGCCCAGTTTAGGAACCAACTCGGTCTTGCCCGGCAGCGTCGAGGAGTAAAGCAGGAAGTGAGTACCCGCCTTGGCAACAGCAACCAGTTCGGTATTGACCATCACTCCGTTCGGGTCTTTGGCATCCTTGAAGCTTTTGCCTACGCCGTCGGGATTGGTGGAGCGAAACAGACGAATAACCTGGGAATCGTAGCCGAAGAAATAGCCGTCTTTGCCAAAGCTGATGCTGGAGAGCAGCTTGATGACTTGGGCGCGAGGCGCATCATCGCCGGGAGCCGCGGCGTCGTATATCGGCTTGATGGTCGTCAGGGCAATAGACACCTGATCTTTAAGCGTGGTCTTGGCTTCCTGCAAGAGACGCTCGCGCGTCTCGCTGACCTCTCGTTTGGCCTGCTCGCGCAGCATGATTACGGTGGTCACGCTAATGATAAGCGCGAATATCAGCACCGGCAGAATCGCCAGTGAGAGTACTTTGGCTTTCAGGCTAATGCGCATAGAACCCCAGGGTATCGAATTGTTGTTTTTGAATTCCGATCTTGGCTCTATAACGGCAATTTGGCTGAAAAGTTGAGTAAGGGATGTTGCGAGCGTCCCGAGCGCTTGCAATTAAAGCCGGGCACGAATAAGAAATGCGTAAACAAAAGCGGCTTAGTTGATAGTCTGCTCACCTACTGATCGGTCAGGCAGGTCGATACATACTCTAAGCCCACCTGAGTAGCTGGCCTCCAACTGCAGGTTGCCTTCCCACGCCTGGACAATATCTCGCACAATGCCGAGGCCCAATCCGTGGCCGGTAATTTGCTCATCAAGACGCGCACCACGACCGAACACTTCTTCGCGTCTGGCTTCGGGAATACCGGGCCCATCGTCTTCTACGACAATACAGAACCGGGTCTCTTGCCGATTCATAATCAGCAGTACTTCGCTGTCTGCCCATTTGCATGCGTTATCCAGCAAGTTACCCAGCAGCTCCAGAATATCTTCACGATCCCAAGGGAGAGACAAACCCGGCTGGACCTGCATCTCAAGATTTAGATGCCCACCGTGGATCATCCGCAACGTGGCAAACAATCCAGTCAACTCGGCATCGCAGTCGAAATGCGCACCGGGCAACGCGTCACCCGACAGCCGCGCGCGATTGAGTTCACGCGTCAGACGTTGCTGTATCTGTTCCAGTTGCTCGCGAAGAATATTTCGCAACGCGGGATGAGCATCAAACTGGGGGCCGGCGATAGCACTGAAGAGAACCGCCAGTGGCGTTTTCAGCGCGTGCCCGAGGTTGCCTAGCGCGTTACGCGAGCGCCTCAGGCTGTCCTCGGTATGCTCCAGCAGATGGTTGATCTGCGAAACAAGAGGCTCCAGCTCTACCGGCACTTGTTCATCGAGCTGGGAACGCTTCCCTTGCTGGAGCTGGACCAGCTGTTCCCGGGCACGGTCCAATGGTCGCAGCGCACGACGCACCGTCACTCTCTGCAGAGCCAGGATAAGTAAAAGAGCCGCGAGTCCCAGGCCGAGACCAATTTGTTGAACGCGAAGAAAACTTGCTCTGACGGGGGTGTAGTCCTGCGCAACCGTTATCGAGATGTCCTGACCAAACTTTCGGTAATCCGCCTTTAGCAGTAGCAAGGACTGTCCTGTCTGGCCCAGCTCATAGCTGGCGTGTAATCCGCCCGAACCGGGATCGGGAATTTCCAGATCCCACAGTGATCTGGAGCGCCAATGCCCTTCAGGAAAATCAATGCGGAAGTAGTGCCCGGAGTAAGGCCGCTGGTAGGCCGGCGACAAACGATGCTCATCCAGTTGCAAACCATTCTGCCCGCGAACCAGCGCGATCAGCAGGCTTTCACTTTCGTTGCGCAGCCCTGCTTCCAGATAACGCTGTAAACCCAGCTCAAACAGCCACAGGCTGGTTTGGGCCAGGACCACGCATACCAGAACCATGACGCTGATGAGCCCCAGGCTCAGACGCCGCTGTATAGATCTCAAGCAGCGGGCTCCCCGCCAAAGCGATAACCCTGACCGCGCCGGGTTTCGACAACAGTTTTACCCAGCTTGCGCCTGAGGTGATTTACGTGCACTTCAATGACGTTGGAATCCCGCTCATTTTCTCCGTCGTATAGGTGCTCAGCCAAATGGCTCTTTGAAAGAATTTGTTCAGGATGCAGCATGAAATATCGCAACAGCCTGAATTCTGCGGAGGTGAGCTGAATATCAACACCATTCTGAGTGACGCATTGACGCCCCTCATCCAGATGCAAACCTGCAGACTCAAGACGTGGCTGGTTAGCGAGCCCCTTGGAGCGGCGCAGTAGCGCCTGAATGCGCAGTTGCAATTCCTCAGGGTGAAAAGGCTTGGTCAGGTAGTCATCAGCGCCGGCCTTGAGTCCTTCGATGCGCTCGGACCACGAACCTCGCGCGGTCAGTACAAGGACCGGCGTTGCCAAGCCCCCGGCGCGCCATTGCTCCAATACTTGCAATCCAGGAAGGCCCGGCAAGCCCAAATCGAGAATTATCAAGTCATAAGGCTCGGTAACGCCTTGGTGTACCGCATCACGCCCGTCTGCAAGCCAGTCGACTGCATAGCCCTGCCTGCCAAGACCGGCAAGTAATTCATCCGCCAGCGGGACATGGTCCTCTACCAATAGCAGGCGCATCAGTCTTCCTCATCCTTCAATAATCGACTGTCCCGAGCGTCATACTTCAACTCTCGAACGACACCCTCCGGGGTCAAAATCTCAAACTCATAAACGTACACACCATGCTTCTCCTCAAGTTCTGCCTCGAGTAGCCTGGCACCCGGATGTCGAGCCAATGCCATCTCCATCAATTGCTCAAGGGGAAGAATAGTGCCTGACTGGCGCAAGCTCAGCGCTTCATCCTGATCAAGGTCTCTCGCCTGCACAGTAACGCATACCAACACAAGGCATAGAAGAGTGCCACGACGCTTACGTAACTTCATTATCGGTCCTGATGGTTCTTGAGAACCTTACCAGTTGCCGCATCGATATCCACGTCCCATTCAATATCGCGAGGATCCGTAAGCTCAACCTGGTAAATATGTTTGCCGTACCTTTCATCAAGCTCGGTATCGTTGATGGTTGCACCGGGGTGTATCGCCAAGGCGATGGCATCGAGCCGCTCTGAACTTTGAATAATGCCTGCGGCGCGCAATGTAGCAGCTTCGTCGAGGGAAATGTCGCGAGCGCTGACTACGCCACTGGTGAGCAATAGAAGAGCAGAGGCAGCAAGCGCAGTCAGAGTGTTCACTATCAATCTCCGTTGAGAGTTTTTATTTCCTACAGACCGAGGATAAACAACCGAACTTAACTCAAGCTGAATTAGTCTGGCTAGATGCCATCAGTGCATACGAACTACCTGGTTTTAGCGCCAAGCACAAACCAATGCTGATAAACTCTCGGCCTGCATGCGTCGCTGCGACGATCGCCATTTTTAGAGTTGAAGATTGTGGAAATTTTTAAAGAATTTACGTTCGAGTCAGCCCACTTCCTACCTCATGTTCCTGAGGGACATAAATGCGGACGCCTGCATGGCCACTCCTTCCGCATCGCCATCCATCTCGAAGGTGAGGTCGATCCACATATCGGCTGGATCCGTGACTTCTCTGAAATCAAAGCGATCTTCAAGCCGCTCTATGAACGCCTTGATCACCACTATTTGAATGACATTCCGGGACTCGAAAACCCAACCAGCGAAAACCTGGCGAAATGGATCTTTGCTGAGCTCAAGCCACTACTGCCAGAGTTGTCAGCTATTCGCATTCATGAGACTTGCACCAGTGGTTGTATCTATCGCGGTGAATAGTCGCTGATACTGATAAAAAGCCCTCCTTGTTCGCAAGGGGGGCTTTTTTGTGGCTGGTGGAATCTGCGCTGTATAGCTACACACTGAAAGCTGAGGGACCGGATTTATCCGGCAAGGTGTATCGGCCGATAGACATGCGGCGCTGGTACCGGCCTCTTCGCGAATAAATTCGCTCCCCCTGAATCGCGGAGAACTTGTAGGAGCTGCCGAAGGCTGCAAAACGGTGTATTCGCCGGAACGCGTGCCCCCTCCATCGTCGCGGGACTTTTTCTTCGCGCACAAACAAAACCCCTGAACGCGTAAGCGATCAGGGGTTCTGGAATTTAATCTTGACGATGACCTACTCTCACATGGGGAAACCCCACACTACCATCGGCGATACATCGTTTCACTACTGAGTTCGGGATGGGATCAGGTGGTTCCAATGCTCTATGGTCGTCAAGAAATTCGGTTGCCGGCTCGTTGCCCTTGCGGGTGACGCTCCAGCCAATGGGTATGTGATAGATCAGGTTCAGTGTGCGAACAAACTTTCGGTTCGTGTCGTCTTCACAGTCACCGCAATCTGATGCCCTGCTCTTTTTAAGAGAAGGTCGCAGATTGCTTGGGTGTTATATGGTCAAGCCTCACGGGCAATTAGTATGGGTTAGCTCAACGCCTCACAGCGCTTACACACCCCACCTATCAACGTCGTAGTCTTCGACGGCCCTTCAGGGAACTCAAGGTTCCAGTGAGATCTCATCTTGAGGCAAGTTTCCCGCTTAGATGCTTTCAGCGGTTATCTTTTCCGAACATAGCTACCCGGCAATGCCACTGGCGTGACAACCGGAACACCAGAGGTTCGTCCACTCCGGTCCTCTCGTACTAGGAGCAGCCCCTCTCAAATCTCAAACGTCCACGGCAGATAGGGACCGAACTGTCTCACGACGTTCTAAACCCAGCTCGCGTACCACTTTAAATGGCGAACAGCCATACCCTTGGGACCGGCTTCAGCCCCAGGATGTGATGAGCCGACATCGAGGTGCCAAACACCGCCGTCGATATGAACTCTTGGGCGGTATCAGCCTGTTATCCCCGGAGTACCTTTTATCCGTTGAGCGATGGCCCTTCCATACAGAACCACCGGATCACTAAGACCTACTTTCGTACCTGCTCGACGTGTCTGTCTCGCAGTCAAGCGCGCTTTTGCCTTTATACTCTACGACCGATTTCCGACCGGTCTGAGCGCACCTTCGTACTCCTCCGTTACTCTTTAGGAGGAGACCGCCCCAGTCAAACTACCCACCATACACTGTCCTCGATCCGGATGACGGACCTGAGTTAGAACCTCAAAGTTGCCAGGGTGGTATTTCAAGGATGGCTCCACGCAGACTGGCGTCCACGCTTCAAAGCCTCCCACCTATCCTACACAAGCAAATTCAAAGTCCAGTGCAAAGCTATAGTAAAGGTTCACGGGGTCTTTCCGTCTAGCCGCGGATACACTGCATCTTCACAGCGATTTCAATTTCACTGAGTCTCGGGTGGAGACAGCGCCGCCATCGTTACGCCATTCGTGCAGGTCGGAACTTACCCGACAAGGAATTTCGCTACCTTAGGACCGTTATAGTTACGGCCGCCGTTTACCGGGGCTTCGATCAAGAGCTTCGCGTTAGCTAACCCCATCAATTAACCTTCCGGCACCGGGCAGGCGTCACACCCTATACGTCCACTTTCGTGTTTGCAGAGTGCTGTGTTTTTAATAAACAGTCGCAGCGGCCTGGTATCTTCGACCGGCATGAGCTTACGGAGCAAGTCCTTCACCCTCACCGGCGCACCTTCTCCCGAAGTTACGGTGCCATTTTGCCTAGTTCCTTCACCCGAGTTCTCTCAAGCGCCTTGGTATTCTCTACCCAACCACCTGTGTCGGTTTGGGGTACGGTTCCTGGTTACCTGAAGCTTAGAAGCTTTTCTTGGAAGCATGGCATCAACCACTTCGTGTTCTAAAAGAACACTCGTCATCAGCTCTCGGCCTTAAGATCCCGGATTTACCTAAGATCTCAGCCTACCACCTTAAACTTGGACAACCAACGCCAAGCTGGCCTAGCCTTCTCCGTCCCTCCATCGCAATAACCAGAAGTACAGGAATATTAACCTGTTTTCCATCGACTACGCTTTTCAGCCTCGCCTTAGGGACCGACTAACCCTGCGTCGATTAACGTTGCGCAGGAAACCTTGGTCTTTCGGCGTGGGTGTTTTTCACACCCATTGTCGTTACTCATGTCAGCATTCGCACTTCTGATACCTCCAGCAAGCTTCTCAACTCACCTTCACAGGCTTACAGAACGCTCCTCTACCGCATCATCAAAAGATGATACCCGTAGCTTCGGTACCTGGTTTGAGCCCCGTTACATCTTCCGCGCAGGCCGACTCGACTAGTGAGCTATTACGCTTTCTTTAAAGGGTGGCTGCTTCTAAGCCAACCTCCTAGCTGTCTAAGCCTTCCCACATCGTTTCCCACTTAACCAGGATTTTGGGACCTTAGCTGACGGTCTGGGTTGTTTCCCTTTTCACGACGGACGTTAGCACCCGCCGTGTGTCTCCCATGCTCGGCACTTGTAGGTATTCGGAGTTTGCATCGGTTTGGTAAGTCGGGATGACCCCCTAGCCGAAACAGTGCTCTACCCCCTACAGTGATACATGAGGCGCTACCTAAATAGCTTTCGAGGAGAACCAGCTATCTCCGAGCTTGATTAGCCTTTCACTCCGATCCACAGGTCATCCGCTAACTTTTCAACGGTAGTCGGTTCGGTCCTCCAGTTAGTGTTACCCAACCTTCAACCTGCCCATGGATAGATCGCCCGGTTTCGGGTCTATTCCCAGCGACTAGACGCCCTATTAAGACTCGCTTTCGCTACGCCTCCCCTATTCGGTTAAGCTCGCCACTGAAAATAAGTCGCTGACCCATTATACAAAAGGTACGCAGTCACCTAACAAAGTAGGCTCCCACTGCTTGTACGCATACGGTTTCAGGATCTATTTCACTCCCCTCTCCGGGGTTCTTTTCGCCTTTCCCTCACGGTACTAGTTCACTATCGGTCAGTCAGTAGTATTTAGCCTTGGAGGATGGTCCCCCCATGTTCAGACAAGGTTTCTCGTGCCCCGTCCTACTCGATTTCATGACAAAGAGATTTTCGCGTACAGGGCTATCACCCACTATGGCCGCACTTTCCAGAGCGTTCCGCTAATCTCAAAGCCACTTAAGGGCTGGTCCCCGTTCGCTCGCCACTACTAAGGGAATCTCGGTTGATTTCTTTTCCTCAGGGTACTTAGATGTTTCAGTTCCCCTGGTTCGCTCCATACACCTATGTATTCAGTGTAAGGTAACTGTCTTATGACAGTTGGGTTCCCCCATTCAGACATCTCCGGATCACAGTCTGTTTGCCGACTCCCCGAAGCTTTTCGCAGGCTACCACGTCTTTCATCGCCTCTGACTGCCAAGGCATCCACCGTATGCGCTTCTTCACTTGACCATATAACCCCAAGCAATCTGGTTATACTGTGAAGACGACATTCGCCGAAAGTTTGTTCTCACAAACTTTACCTTAGCCTGGACACGCACCAGTGAAAGAGGTGCCCAGTCTATATTTCTATCACATACCCAAATTTTTAAAGAACGATCTAATCAAAGACTAGAAATCAACACTCACCATCGAACCGATGGAGTGCTCATTTCTAAGCTTTCAAACAGAAGCAGTAAGTGGTGGAGCCAAGCGGGATCGAACCGCTGACCTCCTGCGTGCAAGGCAGGCGCTCTCCCAGCTGAGCTATGGCCCCGTATCCGGGTGTCGTACGCGCTCTGACCAACTTCACCAGGTAACTGGTGGGTCTGGGCAGATTCGAACTGCCGACCTCACCCTTATCAGGGGTGCGCTCTAACCAACTGAGCTACAGACCCAAAATCGGGTATGCAAAGCAAAAGCTGCTTCTAATCGTCTTCTTCAATGAATCAAGCAATTCGTGTGGGAGCTTGCGCTGCAGCTGAGTCGTCGATTAAGGAGGTGATCCAGCCGCAGGTTCCCCTACGGCTACCTTGTTACGACTTCACCCCAGTCATGAATCACACCGTGGTAACCGTCCCCCCGAAGGTTAGACTAGCTACTTCTGGTGCAACCCACTCCCATGGTGTGACGGGCGGTGTGTACAAGGCCCGGGAACGTATTCACCGCGACATTCTGATTCGCGATTACTAGCGATTCCGACTTCACGCAGTCGAGTTGCAGACTGCGATCCGGACTACGATCGGTTTTATGGGATTAGCTCCACCTCGCGGCTTGGCAACCCTCTGTACCGACCATTGTAGCACGTGTGTAGCCCAGGCCGTAAGGGCCATGATGACTTGACGTCATCCCCACCTTCCTCCGGTTTGTCACCGGCAGTCTCCTTAGAGTGCCCACCATAACGTGCTGGTAACTAAGGACAAGGGTTGCGCTCGTTACGGGACTTAACCCAACATCTCACGACACGAGCTGACGACAGCCATGCAGCACCTGTCTCAATGTTCCCGAAGGCACCAATCCATCTCTGGAAAGTTCATTGGATGTCAAGGCCTGGTAAGGTTCTTCGCGTTGCTTCGAATTAAACCACATGCTCCACCGCTTGTGCGGGCCCCCGTCAATTCATTTGAGTTTTAACCTTGCGGCCGTACTCCCCAGGCGGTCAACTTAATGCGTTAGCTGCGCCACTAAGAGCTCAAGGCTCCCAACGGCTAGTTGACATCGTTTACGGCGTGGACTACCAGGGTATCTAATCCTGTTTGCTCCCCACGCTTTCGCACCTCAGTGTCAGTATCAGTCCAGGTGGTCGCCTTCGCCACTGGTGTTCCTTCCTATATCTACGCATTTCACCGCTACACAGGAAATTCCACCACCCTCTACCATACTCTAGCTTGCCAGTTTTGGATGCAGTTCCCAGGTTGAGCCCGGGGATTTCACATCCAACTTAACAAACCACCTACGCGCGCTTTACGCCCAGTAATTCCGATTAACGCTTGCACCCTCTGTATTACCGCGGCTGCTGGCACAGAGTTAGCCGGTGCTTATTCTGTCGGTAACGTCAAAACACTTACGTATTAGGTAAATGCCCTTCCTCCCAACTTAAAGTGCTTTACAATCCGAAGACCTTCTTCACACACGCGGCATGGCTGGATCAGGCTTTCGCCCATTGTCCAATATTCCCCACTGCTGCCTCCCGTAGGAGTCTGGACCGTGTCTCAGTTCCAGTGTGACTGATCATCCTCTCAGACCAGTTACGGATCGTCGCCTTGGTGAGCCATTACCTCACCAACTAGCTAATCCGACCTAGGCTCATCTGATAGCGCAAGGCCCGAAGGTCCCCTGCTTTCTCCCGTAGGACGTATGCGGTATTAGCGTCCGTTTCCGAGCGTTATCCCCCACTACCAGGCAGATTCCTAGGCATTACTCACCCGTCCGCCGCTCGCCACCAGGTACAAGTACCCGTGCTGCCGCTCGACTTGCATGTGTTAGGCCTGCCGCCAGCGTTCAATCTGAGCCATGATCAAACTCTTCAGTTCAAACATCTTTGGGTTTTGAGAAAACCCTAAACTTGGCTCAGCAATCGTTGGTTATTTCTTTGATTTCTCGCGGAGTAACTTACGATGCTGATAATCTGTTGACTTCAGTCTGACAGCGCAAGCACCCACACGAATTGCTTGATTCAATTGTTAAAGAGCGGTTGGTTAAGATCTTTCATCTCAACCGAGGCGCGCATTCTACAGCAGCCTCTGTATCTGTCAAGCGGTTATTTTAAGAAGTTTTCAAAGTTTCCTGATCAACTTCAACCACTTGCGCCTCGATCAACATCACGTTGCTCGTTAGCGGGAGGCGAATTCTACAGCGTTACAACCTGCTGTCAACTGCCTTTTTTCACCGCTTTCGATCAACCTCATCGAAACCTCTTCTTCGCCAACTTAATCGTCCAACTCGTTGATTATCAAGGAGTTTTTCGTTCTGTCTGCGCCAGAAGAGGTGCGAATTATAGAGAGATCTGAGAGGCCGTCAACCCTTAATTCAGGCTTTTATCAAAAATGCTGCAAATGGATTACCTATATAAGAAGAACAACTCGGGCTGAGCATTATATTGCGCAAACCCAGCTTCTTAAGCATCATATAGCCTTTGCGCCACTGCCCTCTAACTGGAACACCTTTTCGATGAGCACTCATCTTCGCCCTCTTTCACAGACGCTGTTCCCTATTGGCTTATTGTTGATTGCCATGGCCTCTATCCAGACAGGGGCCTCAATGGCCAAGACGTTATTCCCCGTAGTCGGCGCGCAGGGCACGACTTCATTAAGGCTGATCTTTGCCAGCATTATTCTGCTTCTGGTTCTAAGACCCTGGCGCGCCAGACTTACTGCAAGGTCGTTGCGCACGGTCGTGTTCTATGGAATCGCTCTGGGAGGGATGAATTTCCTCTTCTATATGTCGCTGCGTAGCGTCCCTTTGGGAATAGCCGTGGCGCTCGAATTCACGGGGCCGCTGGCGGTTGCTCTGTTTGCCTCGCGCAAAGCGCTCGACTTCGTATGGATCGCACTCGCCGTAACAGGCCTGCTGTTGCTGATCCCGACAGGAGAAGAAAGCGCGAGCCTTGACATAACCGGCGTGGCTTACGCTTTAGGTGCAGGAGTCTGCTGGGCCGGCTACATCCTGTTCGGGCAAAAAGCCGGCGAAGATAACGGCATTCAAACAGCAGCGCTGGGCGTTCTGATTGCGGCCATATTCATCGCCCCGATCGGAGCGGTGCATGCAGGCTGGGCAATATTTGACATTGGATTGATTCCTACCGCCATTGGTGTCGCAATCCTGTCCACTGCCCTCCCCTATAGCCTGGAGATGGTCGCACTGACCCGGATGCCCGCCCGAACATTTGGAACCCTGGCCAGTATGGAGCCAGCATTCGGTGCCTTGTCGGGGATGCTCTTCCTTCACGAACACCTGACCATTACGCAATGGCTGGCCATTGGTGCGATTATCATGGCCTCAGCAGGCGCCACCCTTACAGCACGGCGCGAAACAGCACAATTAGTCCCGGCAGACTGAAGATATCTTTCCCCCAAAGATGAGATGTCACTAGCATTTGTAACGCTGTTGAGCCATGTTTAGGACATGGCGACGCCCTGACCGCTCAGGCTATTGGCAGAAGCCAGATCATCTTACCGAGTAATCGTATTCAGGCTGGGCACTGGCCTTCAATGAAAGCCAGAGTAAGGAAGGCAATGAAGTACATTTTTATAGCGCTGACAACACTAATAATCACAGGCTGCGCCGCCACCTCAGCCCCTGTAAAACAGACCAAGCGAGGGATTCACATCAACTGCTCAGGTCTGTCGTCTTCCTGGCAGAAGTGTTACGCCATGGCAGCCGACTCCTGCGTTTCGAAAAACTACAGAGTCATCGCCAAATCCGGCGACGGTGTAGAAGACCCCGGCGACTACCCTTTCGGCTTGAATCCGGCGGGCTATACCAGTCGCAGCATGATAATCATCTGCAAGAAGCCCGCGAAAACCGAATGAGGAAAAGTGGCGGTTGTGTTGCCGCCCGCCACTTACCTGACACTACATCGCTTCCATCAAACTGCCACCGTACGCAGGCGTAGCCATTCAAGCGCAGCGCCCTGCAACAGGGGGCTCAAGCGCTGACACACCTGGGCGTGGTAATCATTCAACCACGTCCTCTCCTCCAGGCTCAGCAACTCTACCTCCAGACAACGGGTGTCGATCGGACACAACGTCAGGGTTTCGAACCGCAGGAACTCGCCAAACTCGGTCGTCTGCGCCTCGCGGTTGATCACCAGATTCTCTATCCGTACTCCCCAGCGTCCCGGACGATAAGTACCCGGCTCAATAGAGGTAATCATGCCCGGCAGCATCGCGGTTTGCGGCGTAGCCGGTGCTTGATAGGCGATAACCTGTGGTCCCTCGTGA
Organism: Pseudomonas caspiana; assembly: GCF_040224095.2. Lineage (NCBI taxonomy): Bacteria > Pseudomonadati > Pseudomonadota > Gammaproteobacteria > Pseudomonadales > Pseudomonadaceae > Pseudomonas > Pseudomonas caspiana. The sequence goes on from NZ_CP167995.1 coordinate 3,972,413, forward strand.
ACATTCAGGAAATACCCGACACCGTGCCCGGTACCGTGCCCGTAATTCACTCCCTCAGACCAGATTGGTGCCCGAGCGATCGCATCCAGCAGCGGCGACAAAATGCCTTTGGGGAAATGAGTGCGGGATAGAGCGATCAAGCCTTTCAAGACCCTCGTGCAGTCGCGCTTCTGCTCCGCACTCGGATTACCGACAGGCACCATACGCGTGATGTCGGTAGTCCCCCCCAGATACTGCCCCCCGGAGTCGATCAGCAGCAAACCGTCCCCCTCGATCTGCGCATACTCATCTGGCGTCGCACGGTAATGCGGCATAGCCCCGTTGCCATTGAAACCCGCGATGGTCGCGAAGCTGGGTGAAATGTAGCCTGGACGACGTTGACGAGCCTGCCCAAGCTTTTCGTCGATGGTCAATTCGCTGACAGCATCATGGCCCAACGCCGAATCCAGCCAGCAAAAGAACTCGCACAGCGCCGCCCCGTCCTGCTCCATGGCCTGACGAATATGCGCGGTATCGGCTTCGCTTTTTTGTGATTTGAACAACGTCGTCGGGTTCAGACCCTCGACCAGCGTAACTTCAGCATCCAAGTAGTCCAGCAAGCCGCACGTGACCCTGGCCGGGTCAATCAACAGACGCGCGTCTTTAGGCACTTCGCGCAGGGCTGCACCAATCTGGGTGTACTCGAGCAACGTGATGCCGTCCTGCTCAAGACTGAGACGCACCCCCGCGCTCAACTTGCTTGAGTCGACGAATAGACTGACGCCATTCGGCCCAATCAAAGCGAAGGAAATGAACACCGGGTTGTAAGACACATCAGAGCCACGCAGATTGAACAACCAGGCAATGTCATCCAGGGTGGCAATAAAGTGCCAATCTGCCCCACGCTCAGCGATGACCTGACGCAGACGGGCCAGCTTTTCGACACGCCTTACCGATGCCTGAGGCGGCAAATGCTCAAAAACCGGACTGACCGGCAACGCTGGCCGATCGGCCCACAGCTCGGTGAGCAAATCCAGATCTGTACGGAGCCTCGCGCCTCGCTCGTAGAGCTTGCTCGCGAGAGTTCGTGAGGACGCAACCGCCAATACTGCCCCATCAACCGCCACGACAGTTTCAGCCTTGGCCTGATCGGCCAGCCACTCCAGAGGCCCCTGTTGCCCTGGCTGCAGCTTGACCAGTTCGATGCCGCTGCCCGCCAATTCTTTAGCTGCCTGCTCCCAATAGCGACTGTCCGCCCAAAGCCCGGCAAAGTCTTGAGTCACAATCAGCGTCCCCACAGAACCATGGAAACCCGACAACCATTGGCGCCCCTGCCAGTAGCCCGGCAGGTATTCGGAAAGATGCGGGTCGGCTGAAGGCACCAGATAAGCATCAATACGCTCGCGGCTCATCAAGGCCCGTGTCTGCGCCAAACGTTGTACGACGGCTGCGCCGGGTTTCGATTGCGTACTCATTGATTCTCCTGCTGACCCGAAAAAATTAATCTCTTGCGGGCAGATAATGGAGCACCTGTCAGGAGTGAGCAACCGCCCAGAACGCAGGTTGCAGTCGTGAGGACTTGATCAGCGAGACTGCCTGCTCGATTTCCTCTGCGCTGGTGAAGCGCCCGAGGCTCAAGCGAATAGTCTGACTGGCGGCCTTGGCGTCATGACCGAGCGCCAGCAGCACATGCGAGGGCGTGTTTTTTGCCGAGTTGCAGGCGGAGGTCGAGGAAAAAGCCAATCCATTCCCCAGAGCGGCAATGTCCAGATCGTTGTTGCCAAAAGTCAGACTCAACGTATGAGCAATTCGCTGTACCGAATCCCCGTTGATACGCAAACCGGGAACATCGGCCAGCCGTGTACATAAAAGCTGATTCAACTGCTGGATGTGAGCCGCCTCCTCGTCGAACAACGTCTGGGCCAGCGCAAACGCCGCCCCCATGCCTGCAATCTGATGGGTGGCCAGCGTGCCTGAACGCAAACCGCTTTCGTGTCCGCCACCGTGGATCTGCGCCTGTACGCGCTGTTCGGCCCGCGGCCCGACATACAGGGCACCGATACCTTTGGGGCCATAGATCTTGTGGGCCGAGAAGGACATCAGATCAACCGCCAGTTCGGACAGATCAATCCTGACCTTGCCTGCGCCCTGAGCGGCATCGACATGAAACAAGGCGCCATGCTCGCGCACATGCTTACCGATTTGAGCGATATCGTTAAGCGTGCCCAGCTCGTTGTTGACCAGCATCAACGACACCAGAAAAGTGTCCTCGCGCAAAGCATCGACTACCGCTTGCGCAGAGATCAAACCATTGGCATCCGGTGCCAGATAGGTCACCTCAACGCCTGCCAGCTGCAACTGTTGCGCAGTGTCGAGGATCGCCTTGTGTTCGATCTGACTGGTAATAATGTGCCCCGCCGTTCGGCCACTGCGCTCGGCGTAGCTTTGGGCAACGCCCTTCAACGCCAGATTGTTCGACTCGGTTGCGCCTGAAGTCCAGATGATCTGCTCCGGGCGCGCGCCTACCAGATCAGCCACCTGTTGGCGTGCGACATCTACGGCTGATCGTGCGTCACGTCCATAAGCATGTGAGCTGGACGCCGGATTGCCAAAAGTCCCGGACCGACCCAGGCATTGCACCATGACCTCAATGACACGCTCATCAACGGGTGTGGTAGCAGCGTAGTCAAAATACAGCGCAAGATTTTTCATGAAAATCACCTTGAAATGCACAGCCCGGAAGGCCGGACTGTTTGCGTAATACGAGTCGCGATTCCTGCGACATTCGAAAGCGGATCTTGTAGAACATCATGCACGAATCTTCATAGATCAAAAAATTATTAATTATTATTTATATATTCCATATAAGAATATATAGCCAATGGGTGCCCAGAGACCCACGCACGATCCATGCCCAAAACAGGCTTCACACGCTGATGGGCAGCACACCAGGCTTCCGTTCACCTCTCGCGCCATGTTCCTGACAATAAGAGTTCTTGCGGAAACGTTTAACTCGTTTGAATGGTGAGTAACAACGCCCATTGATAACAAGACAGGTATCTGGGCCACTTATTTACCAAGTATCACTAACGACTAACTTCTGGCGCTAAAAAAACGACTACTGCGTTTACACAACGCCTATGAACAACGACGTGCTGAGTGCCCAAAAACCGTCATTGCACCGAAGCAGTGCGAGCGATGTTTTTTTGACTCCTTAAAATTCAATAACTTAAGTAATATTACAAACCACTTATCAAAAATTTAACAGAATGTTGACGAAATAATTTGACAGAAAGCTTGAGGACAACGATATATATGCGTGTCAGACATTTCCTAGCCCGTGCAGCGTTGCCAAAGAGCAATGCGCAGGAAATGTTCAGCCAACACACTTCTTGATTTGCCTCATGTTAGTTATCTGCACGGCGCGTTTTTAGCGCCGGTGGCCGTCCTTTGATTAACGGAAAATCGCTCAACTGCAGAATGTAGTCGAGGGGGCGGTAGCTTGGCCCGCAGTTTGTGTGGCGGGGTCAGGCAGCTAATTAAGGTATTCGCAGTACCAAGTTGAAGTTTCCTGCGCACTGGATCAAGCGATTCGGGCGGTAGCGTGGGCGAGCGTGCAAATAAATCAAAAAGCGCCAGACAAAACGTCTGACTTAACGGGTTCATCTTCAACTTCAGGGATTGGAATTGATGCGATCTTCATTCGCTATGGATCCGTTACGGATCAAGCAAGTCAGCGAGCAAATCAATGCCCAGGGTTTCAGCCAGATCAGCGGTGCGCTTGATGCCAACGAGCTGCAACTGCTGCGTGCCTATACCGAGGCCCAGGCGAAATTACACCGGGGTGAATATTTTGCTCATCACGGTGAAAAGCTGCTGTCACAAAGCCCGCTGTCTTCGCTATGGGAGTCTGCGGACTTCCAGCAAATGCTCGCCAATCTTTATCGCTGCGCCACTGGCGTAGACGCTGCCAGCTCGCAGATTTTCCCGGTACTGCGTTGTGTCCAGGGTAACCAGGGACGCCGCGAATCCAACAGCTTCCACTTTGACGCCAGCCTGGTCACGGTGTTGGTACCCGTATTCATCCCGACTGAAGGGGATGAGCGCGGTGATCTGATGCTGTTCCCCAATTTGCGCAAAATACGGCGCAACGCCGTATTCAACGCCATTGAAAAGGCACTGATCCAGAACGCCTTCAGCCGCAAGTTGCTGGTAATGGCTATTGAGCGAGGCTGGGTGAAACCTGAAACGCTGACGCTCAAGCCAGGCGATATCTATGTGTTCTGGGGCTACAGGTCGCTGCATGCCAACAAGCCTTGCGGCCCGGAGGTCACCAGAGCGACAGCCATCTTCCATTTTGGCGACCCGCATGCGGGCAGTCTGACCACCCGGCTGATCCTGCAAATCAATCAACGTCGTGCCCGGCGCGCCAGCCGCAAAGCTGGCAATGGCTCATCAGAAGTTACACCTGGCAAATCGCTCTGACACCTGCGTTAAACGTCAAACATGGAGGCTTCGATGATCAACGTAACGAAAACTTATCTGGGCGATATCGACAAGTTCAAAAGCTATGTCGAGGGGATTTATGCTCGAGGCTGGCTGACTAACCACGGGCCTCTGGTGAGCGAGCTGGAAGAACGTCTGAAGGATTATCTGGGCGTCAAACATATCATCCTGACCAACAACGGCACGCTCGCATTACAAGTTGCCTATCGGGCACTTAACCTGAGTGGCAGCGCGGTTACTACACCGTTCAGTTTTGTCGCTACCAGCAGCTCCCTGCAATGGGAGGGTATAAGCCCGCTATTTGCCGACATTGATCCCGGCACCTGGAACATCTCCCCGGCTCACATCGAAAGCCGCATCCAGTCCGATACAACCGCGATCGTCGGCACGCACGTATTCGGCAATCCTTGTGCCGTCGAGCAGATCGAACAAATCGCCCTCAAACACAGGCTCAAAGTGGTCTACGACGGTGCCCATGCTTTTGCCGTACGCCATGCGGGTCAGTCGGTACTTAACTGGGGCGACGTCAGCACCTTGAGTTTCCACGCCACCAAGCTGTTCCACACTATTGAAGGCGGCGCGATCATCACTAACGATGACGAGGTTGCGAAACGCGCCTACCTGCTTTGCAACTTCGGTATTGCAGACGTCGACAAGATCGATGGTATTGGCATCAACGCCAAGCTCAACGAATTTTCTGCGGCCATGGGTCTGTGCATCCTTGATGACATCGAGAACATTCTCGAAGAACGCGCCGAGATTGCTCACCGATACACCGCCCGGCTGGAAAACTATCTGGATCTGCAACAAGTCCAGTCCGATAGCCAGCTCAATAACAGCTACTACCCGGTGGCGTTTCGCGATGAACAACAACTGCTGCGCGTGCGCACCGCCCTTAATCATCGCGACATCAATCCGCGCCGCTACTTCTACCCGTCGCTGGACACACTTGAATACCTGCAACCACAGGTTCCTCAGCACGAATCCCGTGCATTGAGCGAGCGCGTGCTGTGCCTGCCGATTTATCCCGGCCTGCAAAAAAGTGATCAGGAAAAAGTCATCAATACCTTGATCGAAGAGTGCAGTGTCAGCAACGTGCACTACCGCAGTTCACTCATCGCTCAGGCTATATAAGCGCCATGGCGAAGAGTCGCTCGGTCATCCGTAACACCGCGTTGAACTATGCCGGTCAGGCCTACGTTCTGCTGGTGGGGATCTTGATCATGCCGTTCTACCTCGGTCACCTGGGTGCCGAGGCGTATGGTTTGATCGGTTTTTTCGCCGTGATGCAGGCCTGGTTGCTGCTGCTCGATGCGGGTTTGTCACCGGCCCTGGTGCGTGCCGTCGCCCATCAGCAGGGTACGCTTGCCCGTGACCGTAGCTCCGGGCAGTTGCTGCGCTCGTTCGAAATCATTTTTCTGCCCATGGCGATGCTGTGTTGCATCGGCATTTACCTGAGCAGCCCGTGGATTGCCCTGCAGTGGCTCAACGCAAAAGAGCTGCAGCCCGAAACGCTGATTCACTGCATCAGCCTGATGGGACTAGTAGTCGCGCTGCGCCTTTACGCGACCCTGTACAAAAGTGGTATTCAGGGCCTGGAGCAACATGCCTGGCTGAATATCGCCAACATCATCATCGCGACATTGCGCTATTTCGGCGGCCTGCTGCTGGTTAGTACCTACTCTCAGGATCCCGAGGACTTCTTTGAATTTCAGGCCGCGGTCGGCCTGATCGAAACTCTGATTTTTGCCGCAAGGGCATACCAGCAGATGCCGACTCCGCATCTGCTTACCGGCTTCAACCAGGCTTTGGTCAAACCGATCATTCCGTTTGCCGCAAGCATGACCCTGACCTCGGTGCTGTGGATTGTGCTGACCCAGATGGACAAGGTGTTGCTGTCCGATCTGCTGCCACTGGATCAATACGGTTACTTCTCACTGGTGGCACTGATCACCACCGGCATCATGATGCTCACCAACCCACTGGTGCAGGCCTTGTTGCCGCGCATGACCGTTTTGGTGGCCGAGGGGCGGCAAAACGAAATGCACGCCCTGCTTCTGGCCGCCAACCGATTCGCCTGCACTTTCCTGTTTCCACTGGCGGCGTTGATCGGCCTGCACGGCAACTACCTGATCTACGCCTGGACCGGCGACTGGGTTGCGGCGCAATGGAGCCAGCAGATTCTCTGCTGGTACTCACTGGGCAGCGCAATCATGGCCATCAGCGCCTTCCAGTTCTATCTGCAATACGCCTATGGGCAACTTCGCCTGCACATCTGGTACAGCGTGATTTCAGCCATCGTCACTGTGCCGGTGATGTTTTACGCCATTCGTTATCAGGGCGCATATGGCGCAGCAATAGCCTGGTTCCTTCTGCGAGCCGTGTCGTTTGCCATCTGGCCGGTGATCGTCCACCACCGGTTGGCGCCGGGCATCCATGGCCAATGGCTGCGCGACATTCTGCGCATCAGCGTGATGACCGCCGTCGGATTGGCACTCAGCGAACCGCTGTTGCGAATGATCGCTGGCGAAGATCGCCTCAGTATTTTTCTGGGCCTGGCGGTCAGCGGCCTGATCACCCTGTTTGTCGTGGCCGCCAGCTACAAACCCCTGGCAGCAAAAATTTTCATCTTGTTCAGCAAACCGAGTACATGAGCCATGGATGACCTAACAAAAGCCGCACCGAGCGCGCCACCGTTACTGAGTATTGTGTGCCCGGCGTATAACCAGGAAGCTTTCATCGCTCAGACACTGGACAGCTTTCTGGCACAACAGACGACCTTCAACTTCGAAATCCTGATCAACGATGATGCCTCGACTGATGGCACCGCACGGATCATCGCCGAGTACACCCAACGCTATCCGCACATTATTCGACCGTTCTATGAGCAGGTGAACCAGTACCAGCATGGTCGACCTTGCGTGCCCGGTCTGTTTGCCAAAGCACGCGGTCGCTACATTGCCTACTGCGAAGCCGACGATTACTGGACCGACCCGCGCAAACTGCAGATCCAGGTGGATTTTCTGGAGGCGAACCCTGACTACGTGATGACCTATCACGATGCCATGGCATTCGATGAAAACGGTCTGCGCGGCATTCAGCTACAAGGCAGGCTACGCGCTGATGCCAGTGCTCTGGAGCTGCAAAAAGCGCGACCAATATCGACCCTGACCGTGTGCTTTCGCAACATGCTCAGCCATATGCCTCCCGAACTGCTGATGCCCGTCGCACCGCTCAATGACATGTGCTGGTGGTCGCTGCTGGGCGCATTCGGCAAAGGTAAATTCCTCGCCGAGATCAAACCGGCAGCCTATCGGGTGCATCCGGGCGGGATTTTTTCCATGCGCAGCAACAAACGCAAACTGCACATGAGCCTGCAGACCAGCAGCAGTCTGGCCAACTACTACCAGCGCTGCGGCAATCAGGAGTTGTACGAATACTTCCTGATGCAGGTCTTCTGCCTTTCGCTGTCGGCACTTGGCCCTATGCACAAGCTGCGCGCGCTGCTGATGGCTGTTCGCAACATGAGCATCAACCTCGGCAAGAGGTTGGTGCCCTGGGTCAGCAAAGGCCATGTTCAGTAACGTTCTGGTGATATGCGTCGGCAACATCTGTCGCAGCCCCATGGCTCAGGCACTGCTGTTGCAACGCGTCGCGCCGCACCTGCAAGTGGCCTCGGCCGGGACTCACGCCATGCTCGGTTCGCCCATGGATCCCCTCGCCGAAGCGGTCTTGCAGATGCATCAGGTTTCAGTACCCCGGCATCAGGCCCGCCAGATAGACAGGGGCATGTTGCACAAGGCCGACCTGATTCTGCTGATGGAAACCTCTCAGCAAAGCAGCGTGTTGAGGCTGGCCCCGGAAGTGCGCGGCAAAACGTTTCTGATTGGCAAATGGCAACAACAGCTGGAAATCGCCGACCCCTATCGGCAACCCAAATTAGCCTTTGAACAGACCTACGAGCAGCTCTCGAGATGCGTCGACGACTGGCTACCTTTTCTTCAGTCAGGAGAAACAAGATAAATGACCGCTATGAACCGCTCTTCCCTGGATTACTACCAGGACTCCCGGATCGATTTGGCAACTATCTTGCGCACACTATTTGACCATAAGGGCCTGATCATCCTGATCGTCGCCCTCTTCAGTCTCGCGGGTGTGGCCTATGCGTTGCTCTCAACGCCCATCTACCAGGCCAACGCGATGATCCAGATCGAGCCGAAAAAAATCGGCATCGAGGGCACTCCCGAGGTATCCGGTAAACCCATGTCGGTGTCCCAGGCCACCACAGAAATCGAACTGATCAAGTCCCGCGCGGTTCTGGGCAAAGTAGTGGAAGACCTCAAGCTCAATATCGTGCAACGCCCGAAGCTGTTTCCGGTGATTGGCCCCTACCTCAATCGTACCTTCACACCGGACACCGGCAGTGCATTGGCCGAGCCGCTGTTTGGCCAGGCAGCCTATGCGTGGGGTGGAGAAAAAATCGATGTATTCCAGCTCGACGTGCCGGAAGCTTTGTTGGGTGAAAACCTGATTCTGGTCGCGGGCAAACCGGGTTTCTTCTCCCTGTATGACGAAGATCGCAAGCTGATCCTCAGCGGTGCCATCAACCAGACCGTCGAAGGCAAGGGCGCAAAAATTCAGGTCGCTGCGCTCTCCGCCCGACCAGGCACAGAGTTCATTGTTGCCAAACTGCGCACCCTGACCGCCGCGCTGATTTATCAGGATCGCCTGAAGATCACCGAGGCTGGCAAAGACTCCGGCATCATCTACCTGTCCATTCAGGACCCTGACCCGGACAAAGCCAACCTCATTCTCAACGAAGTCAGCCGCCTGTATGTGCGCCAGAACGTTGAGCGCAGCTCGGCCGAAGCCGCGCAACGTCTGGAGTTCCTGCGCTCGCAACTGCCTGCCGTGCGCAAGCAACTGGAAGACTCGGAAATGGCCCTGAACGACTTTCAGACCAGCGCCAAGTCCGTGGACCTGAGCATCGAAACCAAGGGCGTACTCGATCAGGTGGTCAAGCTGGATTCGATGCTCTCCGAGCTCAAGCTCAAACGCGTCGAGATTGAACGTCTGTACACCCGCGAACACCCGACCTATCGCGGCCTGATGAACCAGATGGGCCAGCTGGAAGCTCAGAAACAAGGCTTGCTGAAGAAGATCGAAGCCTTGCCCGTGACGCAACAGGAACTGCTGCGCCTGACCCGCGACATGCAGGTCACCAGCCAGACCTACACCCTGATGCTGAACAAGAGTCAGGAACAGGACATTCTGCGTGCAGGCAGCATCGGTAACGTAAGAATTATCGATAACGCCGACGCCAACGTCGAACAGCCGGTCAAACCGATGAAAAAACTCATCGTGCTACTGGCGGCATTGCTCGGGACTGTAGTGGCGGTCGGCGCCGTGTTCGTACGTCAGGCGTTCTATCGCGGCGTGGAAAACCCTGAAATCATCGAAAACATTGGCATGCCGGTGTACGCATCGCTGCCCTACTCCCGCCAGCAGGATAGGCTGGAAAAGAACAGTCAGGGGCGCAGCAAGGAATCGAAGCTGCTGAGCGTTTCGGCACCGACCGAGCTGGCCATCGAGTCCTTGCGCAGCCTGCGTACCAGCCTGCACTTCGCGATGCTCGAAGCCCGCAATAATGTACTGATGATTTCCAGCCCGTCACCCGGCGCAGGCAAGTCTTTCGTTTCCAGTAACCTGGCAGTGATCATTGCCCAGGCTGGCAGGCGCGTGCTGTTGATCGATGCCGACATGCGCAAGGGCTATCAGCACAAGATCTTCGGCCTGAACCCCAAGCACGGGTTATCCGACACCCTGGCTGCGCGGGTTAAAAGTACGGAAGTCATCAACCACACTGAAGTGCGCAACCTGGACCTGATGTCCTGCGGCTTCTTGGCGCCCAACCCGTCAGAACTGTTGATGCATGACAACTTCAACAAGATGCTGGCAGAGCTCTCTCCGCTCTATGACCTGATTCTGGTCGACACGCCTCCCATCCTTGCCGTCACTGACGCCACCCTGGTCGGGCGTCAGGCGGGCACCTGTCTCTTGGTCACCCGTTTCGGCCTGACCACCGTTAAAGAGATTGAAGCCTGCAAGCGCAGGCTTGGCCAAAACGGTGTGCTCATCAAAGGCGCGATCTTCAATGGCGTGCTGCGCAAGGCGTCCACCGCCGACTATGACTGCGCCGCCTACGGCTACAACTACAGCCCCGCACGAAAGTAACCAGACGATTTCCCCCACCACCGTAAAGGAGTTACGTATGGCCCGGACCATTGCAATGATGCAGCCTTATCTCTTCCCTTATCTGGGATACTTTCAACTGATTGCGGCAGCAGACGTGTTCGTCCTGGGCGACGATCTGCAATACATTCGCTCGGGGTGGGTCAATCGAAACCGTATCCTGCAGAACGGTGAGGCGAAGCTCATCACCTTCCCGCTGAAGCGGGACAACTTTGAACTACCGATCATGAAGCGCCAGCTGTGCGATAACTTTGGCGAAGAAGCCGATCGGCTTATCAACCTCATTACCCAGAGCTACCGTAAAGCACCCTATTTTGCTCAGGTCATGCCATTGCTGGAGCGTTTGATTCGCTTCCCGCAACAAAACCTCGCGCTCTATACCGAGCATGCGATTCGCGAACTGTGCGCTTACCTGCATATCGTCACGCCCATCCTGCGCGGTTCAGACCTCAAGCTGGTGTCTTGCCTGGACAAGCAAGACCGCGTGATCAATATCTCCCGCACCTTCGCTGCCACCACCTTTCTCAACCCCATTGGTGGCGTCGAACTGTACGACCGCGATCACTTCGCACGGCAGGGTCTGTTAGTGCGCTTTTTCAAAATGGACCCCATCGTCTATCGGCAACTGAACCAGCCATTCGTACCCAGCCTTTCGATCATCGATGTGCTGATGTTCAACTGCGTTGAGCAGATCCAGGCGATGCTCACCTGCTACAGCGTCTGCGAGGGTTTACCGATTCCCGAAACACAGCTGTTGGCCGAATTGACCCGCCAGGTCGATATCAGCGCCCACCTGCCTGCCCACGTTGCTGCGGAGTGACTGCCATGCTTATGGATAACCCCGCCCGCTGGTATTTGATTCAGACCAAACCGCGCCAGGAAGCCCGCGCCGAGGAACACCTGCAACGTCAGCATTTCGAGTGCTATCGCCCGCTCAAGCCCGGCGATGCAAAGAAGCGCGGTGCTCGCCAGACGAGTGAAGAAGAGCTGTTCCCCGGCTATCTGTTCATCCGCATGGATCAAATCAACGACAACTGGTACCCGATCCGCTCGACGCGGGGCGTTGCCAGAATCGTGACGTTCGGGGGGCATCCGGTACCGGTTCAGGATGAACTGATCGGACAGATCCGCCAGCGCCTGAGCAGCCCGCCCCCCAAGACCGAGTTCAAACGGGGCGAACATGTGCTGATCAAAGCGGGCGAGATGTGCGACATCGAAGCGATTTTCCTCGCCTGCGATGGCACCGAGCGCGCCGTGATCCTGCTCAACCTGCTGCAACGCGAGCAGAAAGTAGTGTTGCCGATCAGCAGCTTGCTGCGGATGGAAGCGCGGGTTTGACCAGCGCTGAAAACTCGCGACTCACAAACCGGAACCTCACCATGACTCAACTTACAACGCTGGTGACGCTCACCTATGGTGACCGTTTCAACTACCTGCATACGCTGGTCAGCCGTTCGCTGGAAAGCCCGCTGATTGACCGGGTGATCATCGTCAGCAACGCCTCGGTCGCTCCGCTGGAAAACCTGCGCGCCACCTGGCCAGGTCAGGTCGAAGTGATTTATCTACAGAGCAACACGGGTTCGGCCAAAGGCTATTCGGTGGGCATTCAAGCCGCGCTGGATGCCGGGGCTGAATACATCTGGCTAATGGATGACGACAACGCGCCGACGATCAATGCCATTGCGACCTTGCACCAGAGTCTGCGTCAACGTCAGGCCATCGATGGTCATGACAAAGCCGCCGTACTGGGTTTTCGTCCGACCCATCAGGCTGACATCGCAGCGGGTGTTCCGCGCCGCTTCGCCATTCAACGGCGCTCAAGTTTCTTCGGCTTTCATATCGCGCAACTGCCTTACAAAATCTGGCGGCGCCTGCCTTGGGGCCAGCCGCAAGGCAAGTACAAAAAAATTGAAACCGTGCAGCTACCGTTTGCCACTTACGGCGGGTTGCTCGCTCATCGCAGCCTTTACCAGCGCATCGGGCTGCCACTGGATGCCCTGATGCTCTATGCCGACGACAGCGAATACACCTGGCGCATCACCGCCACAGGCGGACGTATTTTTCTGGTCCCGGAAGCATTGCTCGATGACCTGGAGGATTCCTGGAACATCAAGGCGCGTACCAGCAATATCTATGAGAGTTTTTTGCTCGGTGGCTCGGACCTTCGCGCTTATTACGGGGCCCGCAATCAGGCATGGTTCGACAAAAATGTCTGGGCCTCATCGGCGCTGCTTTACGCCTTCAATCGCTGGGTGTTCTTCCGCCTGCTGCGTCTGATTGCCAAACGACGAGGTGCCGAACAGCGCTTGAGCCTGATCGAAAAAGCCATCGCCGACGGTGAGTCGGGTGTATTGGGCCTGCATAAGTCGTATCCGCTATGAAGGCCTTGTTCATTAACAGCCTGTATGCCCCGGACATTGGTGGCGGCGCAGAAATCATTCTGCAGCGCACCGTCGAAGGCTTGCAGCGACGCGGCCATGAAGTAGCGGTACTCGCTACTGCCCCCCAGGCGGGACTTACCGAAGAAACCATCAACCTAGTGAAGGTCTACCGCGCCGGGCTGCGCAACTTCTACTGGCATTTCAGCGCCCAGCGTCCCGGCAAACTGGCGCGCCTGGGCTGGCACCTGCGTGACCGGTATAACGCTGGCATGCGCGACTATGTGAAGCAGGTAATCGCGCTGGAAAAACCGGATGTGGTGGTCTGTCATAACCTCACCGGCTGGTCGGTTTCAGCCTGGGACGAGATCACTGCTGCCGGCTTGCCGATTGTTCAAGTGCTGCATGATCTGTATCTGCTATGCCCCGGCAGCACCATGTTCAGCAAAGGTCATAGCTGCCAGAGCCAATGTGGTCGTTGCGAACGCTTTCGCAAAGGTCACGATGTTCGTTCGGCGCAAGTCAACACTGTCGTCGGCGTCAGCCGCTTCATGCTCGACACTTTGCAGGCTCAGGGTTATTTCAAAAATGCGCGTGGCTATGTTGTGCATAACGCCAGCCCTCAACCCACCCAGCCGATTAGGCTTAAAAGCGCGGAGCCAGTCGCGAAACATGCACCGCTGCGCTTCGGCTACATGGGCACCCTGTCGGAACCCAAAGGGTTGCGCTGGCTGATCGAGCAGTTTCAGCAATTGCCCATCGACGCTACCTTACAGATTGCCGGCCGCGGTCAACTTAACGATGAGGAATGCTTCAAGGCGCTGGCACAGTCGCCCAGAATCAGCTTCGTCGGCTACCAGTCCCCCGAAGATTTCTACAAGCAGATAGATGTGGCCATCGTGCCCTCGATCTGGAGTGAGCCGTTCGGCATGGTTGCCGTTGAAGCCTGTGCCTGGTCCATACCGGTAATCGCCAGTCGCATGGGCGGGTTGCCAGAGATTATCCAGGATCAGCTCAACGGACTGCTCTGCAGCCCCGACGATCCCGATTCACTGGGTATGGCGATGCTCAAGCTGCACCAACAACCTGAACTTCTGGCGCGGCTGAGCGCCCAGGCTCGCATCAGTGTCGCGTCATTAACGGATCTGGAACTGATGCTCGACAGCTATGAAAGCATCCTTGCCCAAACCTTGCTGGAGGGCACCGCTCGCCGCGCTAAGCCGTGCCTCTCACGCCCGGCCTGACAGGCCCAAGGTTGCGCTTACCTCTGCAGTGTTATCCATCGGCCCGTGACTAACCGAGCCAGCTTCTGGCGCTCCGGACCGTGCCTCTTCATTGAGACAAAACATGTCCAAGCAAGCCCGCGCCCCGTCAAGACGGCCTATGACGTTGTTTCTCTTGAGCCTGTTATTAAGCTGCACAGCAACCGCAGACGAACGATTCATCATCGGTGTCGCGACTCATTTAATGAACAAGAACGGCCCTTCGGCCAAGGCGCTACAGATGCTTGAAGCCGCCGGAGTCGACTCGGTCCGCGATGATGCTTACTGGTCCATCGCCGAACCCCATCGCGGACAGCTGCATATTGACCCTGCCTGGCAGGCCTATCTGAGCAAGGCACGGGAACACAAACTCAGGCCCTTGCTGGTACTGGGCTATGGCAACCCGAACTACGGCAACTATGCCAAGCCTCGCTACCCACCGATCAAGGAAGGCTTCGGCAACTATGTGAACTTTGTCGGCCGCGAACTGGCGGACAGCGTAGATTTTTATGAAATCTGGAACGAGTGGGACAAGGAAAACCCGGTTGATGAGGCGTTCGCCCGGGACTACAGCAACCTGATCGAAGACACCGCCAGCAAACTGCGGCGTCAGAAAAACCCAGTGACAATCCTGGCTGGCGCGGTGACCAGCCAAGGCATGGACCTGGGGTTCGCCGACCGCCTGGTCTCAGCCGGGTTGCTCAATCATGTGGATGGCCTGTCACTGCATCCCTATGTGCATTGCCGCCACGAAGAACGGCATACCCCTGAACGCTGGATTGCCTGGTTGCGCTGGCTTGATGCTGATCTCAGGGCTCTGGTCGCCCGACCCGTGCCGCTTTACCTGACCGAGATGGGCTGGCCCAGCAACACCGGAAAATGCGGGGTAAGCGAACAGACCCAGGCAGCCTATCTGGCGCGCAGTTTCTTCCTGGCTCAGACCCTGCCAGATATCAAGGGCCTGTGGTGGTACGACTTGCTTGACGATGGCCAGGATGCCAGCGACCCGGAACAGAATTTCGGTTTGCTCAATCCGGACCTGACAGTCAAACCGGCGTACCTGACGCTGAAAGCCATCAGCCCGTTTCTGCATGATTACCGCTACGACGCAGAAAAAAGTCGAGAACTGGATAACGCTTACCTGCTGCGCTTCGCCAAGGGCTCGGAGCAGATTCTGGTGGCGTGGACCACCGGACAGTCACGCGCGATAACTGTCGACGCCAGCAGCGTCCAGGCCGGCAATGTCCTGATCATCGACAGTGGCCAGCCCGAACAAGGCCAGCTGGATACGGGCATTCGCTGGAACTGCAACGACAGTCGTTGCTCAGCACAGGTGCCCATCTACGAGTTCCCGAAAATCTTCCGCCTGGGCAGCAAACCGCCGTTGTTTGCTCAGTGATAGATCTGAATTGAAGTGCAATACCCGTGGGAAATCTCTGTCGGCCTGCAAGCTGCCCTTGACCTTGCAGGACCGGTTTTAGCCGGGAGGGCGTCGGGACATTCGCTAGATGTCCTTCGCCAGAAAAACCGCCCTCCCGGCTAAAGCCAGTCCTACGTGTCAAGTGTGTGCCGCGAACCTAACTTCCTCTCCCATCCTGCGCAGGGACCTTCGCCCATGATTGTGATCAATGCCCGTTTTCTTACCCAGGAACTGCGTGGGGTCCAGCGGTTTGCCGAGCAGACCTGTCTGGCGCTCAAACAACTGCGTAACGACCTGATTTTCGTCGCACCTCACGGGATCAAGATGAGCGAGAGCGCCAAAGCTCTGGATGTGCAGTGCATCGGCTATAACAGCGGCCACCTCTGGGAGCAACTGGACTTACCGCTGTACCTGATGCGCAACGGGCAGCCGTTGCTGGTGTCGCTGTCCAGCACGGCACCCATGTTTTATCGCAATCAGATCGCCACACACCACGACATCAATTACGTGCGCTACCCGCAAAGTTACTCGCGGATGTTCCGCACGGTTTACCGCACGGTGACACCGATATTGTTATGGCGCCTTAAATCCCTGATCACCGTCAGCAATTTTTCGCGAGGTGAAATTGCCCGGTTTTATGGCTACCCCGAAAAACGCATCTTCATCGTTCCCAACGCGACCAGCGATGCGTTCCGGCCAGGCGTTGCGCCAACAGACAACGCGCGCTATCTACTGGCCGTGTCCTCACCCAGTGCGCACAAAAACTTCAACCGCATGATTCAGGCGTTCATGACGCTGCGCGGCCATGACGATCTGCAATTGCACATCGTGGGTGCCGCCAGCGAAATTTTCGCCGCACCGGAACTGCAACGTCTGGCGTGCCGTGACCCACGCATCCGTTTTCTCGGACGGCTCAGCGATGCCGAGTTGATCAAGCAATATCAGGGCGCGACGGCGTTTGTCTTTCCATCGCTCTATGAAGGCTTCGGAATACCGCCACTGGAAGCACAGGCCTGCGGTTGCCCGGTGCTGGCCGCCAACGCGGCCTCCATTCCGGAAGTGTTGCAGGCCAGTGCACTGTATTTCGACCCGCTGGACGTGTCGCATATGGCCTCGGCCATGGAACGGATTCTGACCGACCTGCCCCTGCGTCAGGCGCTACGTCGCCGGGGCCTGAGCAATGTCGCGCGCTTCTCCTGGGAAGACTCTGCTCGTCGCGTTTCCCAGCGCATCGACGCACTGGTTCAAAGCAACGCACCCGCGGACCCGCAAACGCAAACTGCAGAATCGACCTCGGGCAAACTCTGATATGAAGCGCCTGGCCTATATTGACGCCCTACGCGGTATAGCGGCTTTGCTGGTGGTGTTCACGCACCTCTATGCCCCGCTGCTCGGCGATGTCTGGGTGCTTCGCGAACTGCTGGATGTCGGCAAGCTCGGCGTGCTCTGGTTCTTCATGATCAGCGGCGTGGTCATCCCGTTCAGTCTGCGTCCCGGCCCCGATGGCGCGCGACGCTTTGTGATTTCACGGTTCATGCGGCTGTATCCGGCTTACTGGCTGTCCTTGCTGGTTTACCTGACGATGTTGCAGTTGTCTGGCGGACTGTTTCCGCCCTGGCCGCAAATCATCGCCAACGTCAGCATGATCCAGGCGCTACTGGGCTTCGATGACGTGGTTGGTCTGTACTGGACGTTATTCATCGAACTGGTGTTCTACGGCCTGTGCCTGTTGCTGTTTATCCGCGGCAAGCTGTATGACCTTGCGGTGCGGACCCGCTGCGCCCTTGGCATGCTTGCGCTGGGATTACTGCTGGCGGTCATCCGGGAATTGACCGAACGCAAAGTGCCGGTGGCTTTGCCTCTGGGCCTGTCATTGATGTTCTTTGGCTCAATCTGGCGCCAATGGCTGCTCGCCGAGCGCAGCCGTCAATTGACCCGCAGTCTGGTGCTGGTGCTGGGCGCCTATGCGCTGTTGCTGCCTCCCATCTTGCTGCTGGCTTATGGCGAAAACCTGATCGAAGGGGAAGCTGGCGGGCGTTACCTGTTTACCTACGCCGCGGCGATTGTCAGCTTCCTGTTACTGACCCGTAGTGTCCGTCTTGATCACCCGATGCTGGTCTGGCTCGGAAGCGTCAGTTATTCGTTGTACCTGCTGCACCCCTCAATGCTGCTATTGGCCGAGTACCTGTTGCGTGGCCTGCAATTGCCTGCCCTCTACGCCGCCGTATTGGCGACCGCACTGACTCTGGGCATCGCTGACTTGTCCTTCCGCTACATCGAAACGCCATTCATCCAGTGGGGCAAACGCCTCAATAATCGCCACGCCAAGACGCAGACAGCCCGCGCCTGATGTAGAGCCTGTGCATACAGAAGGGAACCTCAATGAGAATTGCAATAGTCCACGACTGGCTGGTGACGTACGCCGGTGCTGAACGAGTATTGGCGTCACTGATCAACATCTGGCCACAGGCCGATCTGTTTTCGGTGATCGACTTTCTCAGCGAGCAGGATCGCGCCCACTTGCAGGGTAAAGTGGCCAAGACGACTTTCATCCAGCGTTTACCCAAAGCCAAAACCCATTATCAGCGCTACCTGCCGCTCATGCCCCTGGCCATTGAGCAGCTTGACCTGTCGGGTTACGACCTGATTATCAGCAGCAGCCACGCGGTGGCCAAAGGTGTGCTCAGCGGCCCGGACCAATTGCACGTCAGTTACGTGCACTCTCCGATTCGTTACGCCTGGGACCTGCAACACCAGTATTTGCACGAGTCAGGCATGAGCACCGGGCTCAAGAGCAAAGTCGCGCGGATGATTCTGCATTACATCCGCATGTGGGATCAGCGCACCTCGTCCGGCGTCGACGACTTCATTGCCAACTCACACTTCATCGGTGGGCGCATCGCAAAAGCTTACCGTCGCGAATCCACCGTCATCTATCCCCCGGTGGACACGGTCAACTTCACCCCGCAAGACAGCAAACAGGATTACTACTTCACCGCATCACGCATGGTGCCTTACAAACGCATGCCGATGATTATCGAAGCCTTTGCCGCGATGCCTGACAAACGCCTGATCGTGATCGGCGACGGCCCGGAAATGGCCAAGGCGAAATTGATCCATGCGCCCAATGTCACCTTGCTGGGTTTTCAACCGTTCGCGGTTTTACTCGAACACATGCGCAATGCCAAAGCCTTTGTATTTGCTGCCGAGGAAGATTTCGGTATCAGCCCTGTGGAGGCCCAGGCCTGCGGAACGCCGGTTATTGCCTTCGGCAAGGGTGGCGTGCTGGAGACCGTCTGCGGCCTGGATCATCCACAACCGACCGGAGTGTTCTATGAGCACCAGACAGTCTCAGCACTGGTGGCTGCCGTTGGCGAGTTCGAGGCCGCTCAAGCCCGGTTTACCGCCCAGGCCTGTCGTACCAACGCTGAACGGTTTGGCGCGCAACGCTTCGAGGACGAGATGAGAAACTTCGTCGAAAGTCGCCTCGCTGCAGCACGCCTGGCGCGTCAGCCAGCTCAATACAAAATGCCTCAGGCACTGCCCATTCTGGTCAGCAACGAACAGACCGCCCGGGTCATTCCGATCAAATCCGTCTGAGCGAGCATCGTCCATGCGTACTCCCGTTCGCGGCATTCTTCATGCGCATCAATCCTTGCTGTCAGTTGCCCACCGCCTGCTCGACCTGATGGTCATCGTGCTGGGCGGCTACTGGCAGATCCAGTTGGTCCCCGGTGCATCCAGCGCCGAAGCCTGGATTCAGATCCTGTTGGCAGTGCTGGTGTTTCACTGGCTCAGCGAATACCACCAGATGTACGGCTCATGGCGCGGCGAGCGAATCCTGCGTGAACTGGTCAAGGTATTCAATTACTGGGCGCTGACCTTCGTCGTGCTGTTGTCCGTTGATTACCTGCTGCTCAACCACGCCAACATGCCGGACAACGCCCAGATGACCTGGTTTGCATCGGTATTGGCGGTGCTCTGCGGCTATCGTCTGTTGATCCGCAGCGCGCTGCACGGCCTGCGTCGGCGAGGCTTCAATACTCGACGGGTCGCCATTGTCGGTACCGGACAGGTCGGCGTGCGACTTGCCCAGTCCATCTCCAGTGCACCCTGGATGGGCCTGCGGGTTCTGGGCTTTTACGACCTGCCAAAACCGCTAATGGAAAACCCTCACCCGGCTTCCGATATCGCAATACTCGGTGATCTTGAACAGTTGATCGACGACGCCAGGGAAGGCCGCATCGACAAGGTTTACATCACCCTGGCGCTGACTGCTCAGCCCCATGTTCAGGAGCTGGTCAAAGGACTCAGCGACACCACCGCCTCGGTGTACCTGATCCCGGATGTATTCATGTTCGAGCTGCTGCATGCGCGTAGCGAGAGCATCAATGGGCTGGCCAGCATCAGTATTTTCGACTCACCCATGGATGGCGCCTGGAGCCTGGTGAAACGTGTCGAGGACATTGTGTTGTCAAGCGTGATCCTGAGCATGATCGCCCTGCCCCTGCTACTGATTGCGGTCGCGATCAAGCTCACCTCTCCTGGGCCGGTCCTGTTCCGCCAGCGTCGTTATGGCTTGGACGGTCGACCGATCATGGTCTGGAAATTTCGCAGCATGAGCGTCCAGGAAAACGGTGAGGTGGTGAACCAGGCCACCCGCAACGACGCTCGCGTCACTCCGTTAGGTGCGTTCCTGCGGCGCACCTCGCTCGACGAACTGCCGCAGTTCTTCAATGTCCTGCGTGGCGATATGTCCATCGTCGGCCCGCGCCCTCATGCCGTGGCGCACAACGAGCAGTACCGCAAACAGGTCAGCGGCTACATGTTGCGTCACAAGGTCAAGCCGGGCATTACCGGCTGGGCGCAGATCAATGGCTGGCGTGGCGAAACGGACACTCTGGACAAGATGCAAAAGCGCGTCGAATACGACCTGGAATACATCGAACACTGGTCGCTGTGGCTGGACCTGAAAATCATTCTGCTGACCCTGTTCAAAGGCTTTCTGCACAAGAACGCCTTTTAAGCCATCCCCTTCAGAAACCCCTCTTCAACCATGAAACCCCAGGCCGACCGGCACTGGAGGAGGTGCGTGCAGGCATCAAAAAAGACCACGAAAGACTCGGTGTTGGTAAGGGAAGCAATGAAATCACTGTGGTGCCAACGCACCTTTAGGAAGGAACAATATATGAAGCTAACCCTAGCTGTTGTGCTGCTCTCCAGTCTGATTTTGCAAGGCTGTGCATTTGCACCCGGGCAGCACATGACCCCAGGAGACATTCAAGCAAAAGATCCGGACGGCCCGGATGTTCAACTGGTACAGATCACCCCACAAACCCTTAAACAGCAAAAGCAACAAGCGGCCGCCAGCGCTAAACCGCTGCCAGCCGAACTGCTCAATTACAAAACCCCTGAATATGTCGTCGGTCCCGGTGACACCTTGCTGGTAATTGTCTTTGAGCACCCTGAGTTGACCGCGCCAGGCTCACAGGACCAACTCGACGCCAACAGCAGGGAAGTATTGAGCGACGGCACGCTCTATTTCCCTTATGTGGGCAGAATCCAGGCCGGTGGCAAGACCGTTGGGCAAATCCGCGAACAACTGCGCATGGGCTTGTCGCCGCAATACACTGAGGTCAAGGTTGACGTCAAAGTACTGCGCTACAACAGCCAGCGCATCCTGCTTTCGGGTTCGTTCAAAAGTCCCGGTCCGCAGCCGATCACCAATATTCCATTGAGTCTGGTGCAGGCAATCAGCACCGCAGGCCTCGATCTGACTGACGCCAACCTCGCAGGGCTGACCCTGCGCCGCGATGGCAAGGACTATGTGATCGATGTCGACTCGCTGAACCGCAAGGATTCGCAACTGAGTAAGGTCTTCCTGAAAAATGGCGACTATCTGCACTTGAACAGTAACTCCAAGAACAAGATCTACGTGCTGGGCGAAGTCCAGCGGCCGCAGGTCATCTCCTTCGGGACCACCAGCGTGACACTGCTCGAAGCCTTGGGTAACTCCGGCGGCCTGAGCCCGGACAGCGCTGACGGTGACG
This sequence comes from Pseudomonas caspiana, assembly GCF_040224095.2. Classification (NCBI taxonomy): domain Bacteria; kingdom Pseudomonadati; phylum Pseudomonadota; class Gammaproteobacteria; order Pseudomonadales; family Pseudomonadaceae; genus Pseudomonas; species Pseudomonas caspiana. Next base: position 3,994,260 of record NZ_CP167995.1, read on the forward strand.
CGGTGTATGTGATCCGCGGTGCCGAAAACCAGGCCAACGCCCGTTCAACGGTCTATCACCTCCTGGCAAAAAAACCGACTGCCTACCTGCTGGCCAAGGAGTTTGAACTCCAGGCCCAGGACGTCATATTTGTCGGCCCGGCGGACATCACCCGCTGGAGCCGCTTCGTCAGCCAACTGCTCGGCTCAGCCAACGTCATCCAGACAGGCGCTGCTTTCAGAAACTGACATCCGTCACAAAAACGTCCCCGCATCTGCCGATTGCGGGGATTTTTTTGCCTGCGATTTGGCAGCAAGTGTTGCCACAGCAACAGCGAATCAACAGTTGAGGGTGGCATTGAGCATCCCGCGATGTTGTCAGGACCGGGATTCACAGATATTTATTTTTAATTTCAATAACTTGAATAATTAATCCGCGCTGGCATGCATGCTGCTTTGACTTGCCTACGCTTTTTCAAGGAATTCAGCATGTTAGTAGTTTCACTGTCAGGTAGCCCCGCCCTTAAATCCCGCTCAGGCGTGGTACTGGAACACGCGGGCCGTTGGCTGCGCGCCAAAGGTGTAGACGTCACTACCCTGCGAATCCGCGATTTCAACGCTGAAGATCTGATCTTCGCCCACTTCGACAGCCCGCAAGTGCTGGACTTCATCGAAGCCGTCAAACAGGCCGACGGGTTGCTGATTGGTACGCCGGTGTACAAGGCCTCTTTTTCAGGTGCACTGAAAACCCTGCTGGACCTGCTTCCTGAGCGGTCTCTGCACGGCAAGGTGGTTTTGCCATTGGCCACCGGTGGCAGCATCGCACATATGTTGGCGGTGGATTACGCGCTTAAGCCGGTGTTATCGGCGCTTAAATGCCAGGAAGTCCTGCACGGAATTTTCGCGATCGACAGCCAGATCAGCTACGCCGATAACGAACAAGGCGGCGATCTGGACGACATTCTTCAGGAGCGTTTGCAGGAAGGCCTGGAGCATTTCTACCTGGGTCTGCAGCATCGCGTTCAAGCGCGGCAGAAACAGGCCGGAGGGCATTTGCGATTGGCGTTGTGAACGGGTAAACCTGTGGGAGCCGAGCTTGCTCGCGATAAGAGCGCTGCGGTTCAACGCCGAAATTGCAGCGCCTGTATCGCGAGCAAGCTCGGCCCCCACAATTGATTAGCGTAAGACTTCAGGCCATCACCCCTTCAACATCGGATACAGCGAAACCACCAACAGCACCGCCATCCCCCAGTTAAACACCCGCAGCCAGAACGGATCGCGCAGTGCGTTGCGCAGCAGACTACCGAAAGCCGTCCAGATACTGACCGTTGGCAGGTTGATCAGCGCAAACACCGCCGAGATGATCACCACATTGGTGAAGTACCCCTGCAGCGGCGTGTAAGTGCTGATCGCACCGACGGCCATTACCCAAGCCTTGGGGTTGACCCACTGAAACAGTGCGGCCTGGATAAATGTCTGCGGCTTGCCCTCCTGGCCCGTGGCGTCAGACGCCGGACCAGACGTGGCGATTTTCCACGCCAGATACAGCAAATAGGCCGCGCCGACATAGCGCAGGACGGTGTACAGCAGCGGATACGCCTGAAAGGCGGCACCCAAGCCCAGTCCCACTGCCAGCACCAGACTGAAAAACCCGCAACAAATACCCAACATGTGCGGCACCGTCCGGTTGAACCCGAAGTTCACACCCGAGGCCAGCAGCATCATATTGTTGGGTCCGGGCGTCACCGACGTGACGAATGCAAACAGGGCAAAGGCAAGCAGTAGATCGAGGGAAAGCGACATGGAGCGGTCCAGACTTCAAAGGGCAGGCCTTCACTCTATCGAACCGACAACCAAAAACACACGAACAGTCAGGTGAAGATTCAGCCGGCACAGTTCCGGGTAGATACCGTTTTATTCAGAACTGTATCTAGCGGATTAACCCTGACGATCCTGGCCGACCTCAGCGTTATCAGCGCTGATCTCGCCACGGCTGTCGAATTCGCGAACCGCTTGCATCTGCGGCTCAGCCAGCAGTTTGGCCTTGGCGATTTGATACTCATCAAAAGACAGCCCACGGCGATTCAGATCTTCCATCGCCAACTGGTGAGTTTCCTGAGCAGTGTAAGGGCGCAGCTCAACGGCGTGATGGGTGGAGCAACCGGAGACAACAGCAACGGTCAACAACAGGGCAAAAGCGTAAATGCGGTTCATGAGAGCCTCCGGATCGGGTTCATTTCGGGAATGAACAAAGGTTACGCCCGGGGCCGTTTACGCAGAAATCACTGCTCTTGATAGTCGGTATTGCTGGGAGGGAAATTGTCAGAAATGCAATCGCTGTCGTGCGGCAAACATTGGACCTGTAGGAGCGCACGAGCACCTACAGATCCTTCAAGCAGTACTCAAGCCCGCCACTTACCCCAATACTCCAGCGAAGTACGCCACAGGCAGATACCGATAAAGTACGCCGACATGGTGAACCACACGCCCATGACTACTGGACCGTTATGCGGATGGTTAATGATCAGCAACGCGCTGCTGATCAACCAGATGGTCGTCACCACAATATTGAGCGGCATGAAACGTCGTACCCGGAACGGATGGAGAAACTTCATCCGGGTCAACGTCAGCAATGCCAGGCCAATAATCGTCAGGAACGTCACCCAAGGCGACGGCTGAATGATGTACAGACACAGTGCCACCACGTTCCAGGCTGCGGGGAAGCCCTGGAAATAATTGTCCTTGCTCTTCATTTCCAGATTGCAGAAACAAAACAGCGACGAAACCAGAATGATCGCCGTGCTCAGCAACAACGTATAAGGCGGCAGCGGGATGTAGCTATAAATGAACAACGCCGGAATAAATACATAGGTCAGGTAATCAATCACCAGATCCAGAACCGAACCGTCAAAGCCCGGCAATACCGACTGCACGTTGAATTTGCGCGCCAGCGATCCATCAACGCCATCCACCGCCAGCGCCAGGCCCAGCCACAGCAGGCACGCCTTGGCCTGGTCATCGAACAGGGCAATGGTCGCCAGGAATGCAATGACCACGCCGGTGGCGGTAAAACCGTGGGCACCCCAGGCTTTCAGCCAGGCCACTCGTTGAGTCGATATCACAGGAAAATGTCTCCAAAAGGTGAAGCGGACCAGTGTAAGCCTGGTTGGATGCACTATCGACCGGCCATCGGTCGAGAAGGTTCACCACCGGGAGCGGTTAACACCCGTCCAGTTACGGCTTGCATCATGCGCCGAGCGAGCGAAACGCACGATAAAAAAATGAAGGGTGCTGGCCAAAACAGGAAAAATCACCACTCTTTTGAGCTTATCCATTACCATGCCGCCCGTCGGTTTCCAAACGGGATTAATAGGGAATCCGTGATGGCCCAAGGGTCGTCAACCGGAACTGCCCCCGCAACTGTAGGCGCTGAGCCCTGCTCCATAGATGCCACTGGATAAAACCGGGAAGGCCCGAGCATGGCGATGATGCGTCAGTCAGGAGACCTGCCGACATCAGGAAGCTACACCATCGCTGCGGGCGCAACCCCGTGAAGCGGTCACGTGCTTTCTGGCAATTGACCCACCGGCGGGGTGTCCGGGGAGTACATCCGTCAGCACGGCGGCGCAGCCGTGATTGATTGACCCTGCCGAGCCTTCGCCAGCAGCAGTCGTGATGTGTATCCAGCCAGAACACCATCGTACGGATAACCGTTCGAATGGAGATCGTTTTTCATGTCTTTGCCTCGTTTTGCTGTATTGCTCGCTGGCCTGGGTTTCTGCGCACTGACGCTGGCTGCCAGTCCGGCCCCTGCCCTTGCAACAAAGTACCCGCTGACCCTCGATAACTGCGGGGTACCGCTTACCTTCGCCAAGGCCCCCGGCAAAGCCGTGACCATTGGCCAGTCAGCGACTGAAATCCTCTATTCCCTTGGGCTGGCCGACAAAGTGGTCGGGACTTCACTGTGGTTCAACAACGTGCTGCCGCAGTTCAAGGACCTCAACGACAAAATCCCGCGTCTGGCCGATAACGATCCGAGCTTCGAAGCGGTGATCAACAAGCGCCCTGAACTGGTGGCGGTGCAATTCGAATGGATGGTTGGCCCGCAAGGCGTGGTCGGCACCCGGCAGCAGTTCAGCGAAATGAAAATCCCCACCTACCTCATGCCATCTGACTGCGAAGGCAAAGACAATCTGGTGGGGGCAGACGGCACGCGCCTGCGGCCCTTCTCCATCGACAGCCTGTACAAAACCGTCGATCAACTGGCGCAGATCTTCGACGTCCAGGCCCGTGGCAATGAGTTGAACGCAGACCTGCAAGCACGCCTTGCCAAGGCTCAGGCCAGCGTCAAAGACAAACACTTGAAGGACGCTTCGGCAGTGTTCTGGTTTTCCAGCGCAGACCTCAATGTCGACCCTTATGTAGCCGGACGCAAAGGCATCCCGGCGTTCATGATGGACACCCTGGGCATCCGCAATATCGTAGAGTCCGATGAAGAGTGGCCTACCGTGGGCTGGGAAACCATCGCCAAGGCCAACCCGACGATTCTGGTACTCGCACGGATGGACCGTCGCCGCTTCCCGGCCGATGACTTCCAGAAAAAACTGGAATTCCTCAAGACCGACCCGGTGACCAAAAACATGGATGCAGTGAAACACAACCGCATCGTGATCCTTGATGCTCAGGCCATGGAGGCGACGATTCGCACCTTCGATGGCATTGACGAACTGGCTGGCGCCATCGACAAGTTCGACCTGCACCCATGACAGCGCAGTTCGCCGGTCGCTTGTTACGCAAGATTTGCCTGCACGGGGCCTGGGTGCTGGCCGTGTTGCTGGTGGCGATTGTCGCGGGCATTGCGATTGGTGAAACGCCCATAAGCCTGTCACTGGTGTTTCAGGTGCTGGCCAACAAGCTCTGGGGCGCCGGTTTCATACTGGACCCTATTGATGAAGGCATCGTCTGGAATTACCGCCTGACTCGCGCACTGGTCGCGGCTGCCTGCGGTGCGGGTCTGGCCATTTCAGGCGTGGTCCTGCAATCGCTGTTGCGCAACCCGCTGGCCGATCCTTACCTGCTGGGCATTTCCGCCGGAGCTTCGACCGGTGCCGTGCTGGTGGCGATCATCGGCGTTGGCGCGGGTGCCATCTCGTTGTCAGCCGGAGCCTTTGCCGGGGCCATGGCCGCTTTCGTGTTGGTCGCTCTGCTCGCTCGCAGTACCGGCGCAGTCAGTGGCAGCGGGCAGATCATTCTCGCGGGCATCGCCGGTTCACAACTGTTCAACGCCCTGACCTCCTTTCTGATTACCAAGTCGGCAAATTCCGAACAAGCGCGCGGCATTATGTTCTGGCTGCTCGGCAACCTCAGCGGCGTGCGCTGGCAATCAGTCACGCTGGCGGTGCCGGTGGTTGTGATCGGTCTGGCGGTGTGCCTGTGGCATCGGCGCTCGCTGGATGCGTTTATGTTTGGCAGTGATTCTGCCGCTGCCCTGGGTATTCCGGTGCGCCGGGTTCAGGTGGTATTGATCGCCACCGTGGCGCTGGTCACGGCAGTGATGGTCTCGCTGGTGGGCTCTATCGGTTTTGTCGGTCTGGTTGTACCCCACGCGGCGCGCTTGCTGGTCGGCGTGCGTCACGGTCGGTTGATTCCCGTCAGCGCATTGGCCGGAGCCGTATTCCTGATTGCCGCTGACGTACTGTCTCGCACCGCGATCAAGGGCCAGGTCTTGCCAGTGGGGGTAATTACCGCACTGATCGGCGCACCGGTATTCGCCGTGATCCTGATCAAAGCCAAGGGGGGTCGATGAGCACTCTGAAACAGCCGGCGACCGATATCGACCGCAATGTGTTGTCGTGCTCTGGCCTGAACTGGTCGATCAAAGGCGTACCCATTGTCCGGGATGTCGCGCTGCAGCTACGACGCGGTGAAACCCTGGGTCTGATCGGCCCCAACGGTTCGGGCAAGTCCAGCCTGCTGAAGCTGCTTTCAGGCATTCGAACTCCGGCCAGTGGCGAGATTCACCTGAATGGGGCTGCCCTCGCCGACATGAAACGCCGTGATGTCGCGCAGATGATTGCGGTCGTCGAGCAGCAGGCTGAAACTTCTGATGCAATCACCGTCCTGGATGCCGTAGAGCTGGGACGCACACCGTGGCTTTCCGCCTTGGAGCCTTGGTCAGCCGCAGACGACAGGATCGTTCAGCAAGCATTGTCCGACGTGGACATGGCAGATAAACCCAAACGCGCCTGGCACAGTTTGTCGGGGGGCGAACGCCAGCGCGTGCACATCGCCCGTGCGCTGGCTCAGCGCCCGCAGATCCTGTTGCTCGATGAGCCCACCAACCACCTGGATATTCAGCATCAGCTAAGTATTCTGGGGCTGGTGAGATCGTTGTCGGTAACCACCCTGATCGCCTTGCACGATCTTAATCAAGCACTGGCTTGCGACCGGCTGGCAGTGATGGATAAAGGCGCGTTGATTGCCATTGGTGAACCGTCCGATGTGCTGACCTGCGAACTGTTACGCGAGACGTTCGGCGTCGAAGCGCACTACCTGACGGACCCGTACGACGGGACACGGATTTTGCGTTTCAGGTCCTGAGCACACAGATCATCCGTGTCTTACTGAACCCTGCGCTCCATATGCGTGGTCTGCCACACGGGATCGCTTTCAACGTCGACAATCCGGAAACCCTGCCGCTCCCAGAAGCCAATCGCTCCCGGTAAAAACGGATGGGTATGCAGGTAAAGCACGTCGATGCCCTGCTCCCGGGCACACGCCTCAAGAGCCAGATAAATCTGGCTCGCCAACCCCGACCGACGAAATTCGGGAAGGACGAACAGACGCACGATTTCCACGACCTTGCTTTGCCCGTAGTCCAGCTGAGCAAATCGTCCGTCGTAAGGTAAGTAGCCGATCGCGGCAACGATTTCCCCGTCGCGACGAGCGATCAGAAAACGGCCGCCGCCCTCCTCGCTGTACACCCTGGCAAACTGCGCAAGGTCCGCGGGCATCACGGTAGGGTCAAGCATCGGGAAGATGTCCGCCCGGGCACGCAGAACGAAATCGATTACAAAGGGAACGTCTTCAGGTTGTACAGAAACAATGTCTACAGCAGGCATTTACAGCGCTCGGTCACCGAATAGACAACCATCCTAATGCAGCCCGCAAACACAATGCAGCTTTCTGAGCTGACCCAAATCCTGTGGGAGCTGCCGAAGGCTGCGAAGCATTACCCTGACGGGACGCTATCGCAGCCTTCGGCAGCTCCTGCAAGCCAATCTCGAATTACCTCAATGCTCTGATCACATCAAGAAGTACAGCAACAGGATATTGACCACCAGCAACGGCAAGGCCGTTGGAATCTGTGCTTTGATCACCGCGTACTTGTCCGGCAGCTCAAGCAATGCTGCCGGAACGATATTGAAGTTTGCCGCCATGGGCGTCATCAACGTCCCGCAATAACCAGAAAACATGCCGATGGCGGCGATGACAGCCGGGTTACCGCCGTACATGCCGATCAACACCGGAACACCGATGCCACCGGTCATCACCGGGAACGCCGCGAAACCGTTGCCCATGACGACGGTGAACAAGGCCATGCCCAATACGTAAACCGAGACGGCGACCAGCTTGAAGTCGAGGTTGATGTAGTTGGTTGCCAGATGCGCCACCGCCTTGCCGACGCCCGCGTCGTTGAACAGCAGCCCCAGCATGGCCAGCATTTGCGGCAGCACCAGCGCCCAACCCAGAGCCTCGGTCAGCCGTCGGGATTCGCGCATGGCCTGCACCGGCGTGTCACGCGTCAGCCAGCACGCCAGTGCCAGAGCGATCAGGCAGCCCAGCCCGAGGGACACGAAGGTGCTGTTGGCCGGATCAAGCAGAGGCACGCCGCCAATCTTGATATTTTTGAGGAATAGCGCGCCAATCACCGTCACCAGCGGAATCGCCAGCGCGGGAATAAACAGCTTGCTGCCCAGACGCCCGGCACTGGCACGACGCTCCTTGTCCGGCAATTCGCCGTGCTTGCCGAAACCCACACCGCCAAAACCGGCGATAGCCGCCATGACCAGCACGCCGATACCGACCAGCACCGGCGGCAGGCGCTCACCCACCAGAAATGCGATGGCGAACAGCCCCCAGAACAGCCCCGTGCTCCAGCGCTTGGGGTTGGTGCGATCGGTCAGGGTCAGTACCGAGGTCACCGCCAGGATGATCCCGGCCAGCCAATACAGGTATTGAATGGAAATGATCATTACACGCTCTCCTGGGCCGTAGCAGCCGGGGTGGACTGCGCCACAGGTTGCAACTCACGATTCAGACGACGATCAAAACGGCTCAAGTGGATCGAGTGAATGATGAACGCACAAATCGCCGTGGGAATGCCCCACAACGCGATATGGATGGGTTCCACATCGACCCCGGAACCGAGCAGGAACGTGTGCATGAGGGCGATGGCACCGAAGGCCACAAAGATATCCTCACCGAAAAACAAACCGACGTTGTCGGTCGCCGCGCACAGCGCCAGCAGCTTGGTCCGCAACGGCTCAGGCAGCTTGCCGAATCGTACCTCTGCGGCGCCTTCAGCCATCGGGGCCAGCAACGGACGAACCATTTGCGGGTGCCCGCCAAGGCTGGTCAAGCCGACCGCCGCAGCGGTTTCACGAATGAACAGATAGCCAATCAACAGCCGCCCAACCGTGGCGCTCTTGAAGCGCGCGATGAAGTTCTGCGAATGCAGACGCAAGCCATGACGCTCCAGCAGACCAATCACCGCCAATGGCAGCAGAATGATCAGCGGCAAAGTACGAGTCTTGATAAAGCCGGTACCGATGGTTGCCAGAATGGTTTCCAGCGACATGCTGGCGGCAAAACCGGTAGCGATAGCCGCCAGGGCGACAACCAGCATCGGATTGAAGCGCAGCACAAAGCCAATGATGATGACCAGCACGCCCAATAGCGGCCAGAGATTGATAGCGGTTTGCATGATTGAAGTCTCGTTATTGTGAGGGTGTAAAAGAGTAGAAAGCCTGCGTGCGCTCGATTTCTGTGGGAGCTGGGCTTGCCCGCGATCAGGGCAGCGCAGATATCAGGTCAACCGCGTCCAGCCTTATCGCAGAAAGCCTCGCTCCCGCAGTTTTTGTGCATATCTGTCAATCGCCCCAACACGCAGCAATCAAGCCAACTTCAGCCCTACCAAAGCGGCAGGGTATAGCTGACGATCAGACGGTTCTCATCCAGGTCATTACCGAAGTTGGAACGAACGGTTGCGTTACGCCATTTGACGCCCAGATTTTTCAAGGTACCACTCTGGAACACGTAACCCACGTCGGTGTTGCGCTCCCACTCCTTGCCCTCGCCACCTGCCGCACGCTCGACGTTGTCACCCGACACGTAACGCGTCATGAACGTCAGGCCAGGGAAGCCGACGCTTGCGAAGTCGTAGTCATAGCGGGCCTGCCACGAACGTTCATCGATGTTGGCAAAATCGCCGACCTGAATGAAGTTGACCAGAAACGGGTCGCTGCCTGAGATGTAAGGAAACGGATCGTCGCCACTCATGCGCTGGTAGCCGATACCGAACGCGTGAGCTTTGAGTTTGTAGGTGAACATCGAGCCCAGCGCGCGGTTGTCGATGTCGCGAAAGCTACCGTCTTCGCTGCTTTTTGCGTAGCGCAGGTCAGTCTTGAAGCTCTGCCCCTCGCCCAACGGCAAGACATGCACCAGGCCGCCGTAATACTGCTTGTAGATGTTTTCAAGCTGACCGTAGTGCGCACTGATCGCTAATTGCGGCGTGACTTGATACTCGCCGCCACCAAAGTTGAAATCATTGCTGACGCCGCCGATACGGTTGGCAGTCATTTCAGTGAAGTCTGTAGAGTTGTTGGCCTTGATGCGGTCGATGTGGCCGCCGGTGAACTTGAAGTTATCTAGGTCCTGCGACGTCACCATCGCGCCCCGGAAGGTCTGCGGCAGCAAACGGCTGTCGTTGGAGGACACCATGGGGCTGCGGAAAAACAGCGTGCCAGCCTTCAGTTCAGTCCTGGAGATTTTCGCCTTGGCGGTCAGGCCCAGCTTGGCATATTCATCCTGAGAACCACCTGATGACTGATCCGCAGGCAGCAAACCACTGCCCGCCGTGCCGTCACCGGAATCCAGTTTGTAGCCGACCATGCCCAGCGCATCCAGGCCGAAGCCCACGGTGCCCGCGGTGTAGCCCGACTGCAAACGCACAATGAAACCCTGCGCCCACTCTTCTGCCTTGTCCCTGGCGTTTGCCTGACGGAAATCGCGATTGAAGTAGAAGTTACGTGCCTCCAGCTCCCCTTTGCTGTCAGCAAAAAAATCAGCGTTAGCCCCGGCCCCGAAACCCAGGGTCGTGCTGCCTAACAAGAGTGCGCATACATATTTTTGGTTGTTGTAGCTCATTGAAAACAATCTCCATGAGCGCGCAGTGGTATTTGACCGACTGTTGGCAGAGCGCAGTTATTGGTGGGTTGCAGTGGCCGGAGTCCACCGCAATGAAGGTTTGACACAGCCTGGTGATGAGAACCACGCTGGTGACCTTTCTCGTTCCGCGGCAATCTTTCGGTAGCCCGACCGCCCACGTCCAACGGGAAAAAACCGCTATGCCCCATAAGAATTTCTTTATCGTCACTGGCATATAACCTGCACTTTCAGGGGACTTTCGTGACGCCCTGCACATCGCTTTCAGCAACCGTGCGGCACCTGTCAGTCCTTACGCGCTTCAAGGAATCAACCCGGTGAACCTCAAATTTCTGGAAACCTTCGTCTGGGTAGCACGCCTGAAAAGCTTCCGGCTCACCGCCGAAAAGCTGTTCAGCACCCAGGCCTCTATCTCCAGCCGTATCGCGGCGCTGGAGGACGAAATGGGGGTTCGCCTGTTCGTTCGAGACTCCAAAGGAGTGTCACTGACATCCGAAGGTTTGCGTGTGCTCGAATACGCCGAACACATCATGGACACCATGCAAAGCATGAAGGCTGCGATCAAGGACCCACGGCAGGTGCGCGGCCGGATTCGGATCGGCGCAATGGATACGGTCATACACACCTGGCTCAGCCCATTGGTAACACGGCTGATGAAGTGTTACCCGAACCTGGAAATCGAGCTGACTGCCGACACCGCGAGCAACCTCTGCGCGCAACTGGAAAAGGGTTATCAGGACATCATTTTCCAGACCGACGAGTTGCGCTTCGACAGCGTGCGCAATGCCATTCTGACCCGCTATCCGATGCATTGGGTGGTGCCGGTCGGCTCGGTTTATGACCGGCCATATGCTTGCCTGGAGGATTTATCCCAGGAGCGAATCGTGACGTTTTCGCGCAACTCACGACCGCATCAGGACATCCTCAACATGCTGCACAGCGCCAATATCGTCTCGCCAAGAATCAACTGCGTGAACTCGGCGTCAGCCATCACCCGTCTGGTGCGCGACGGTTTCGGCATTGGTGCCATGCCCGCAGCGCTTGTACGCGGCGAGCTGGCGCAAGGCGTACTCACGCTGGTCAACGGCATACCGCTGCCGTCGATCATGGACATCGTCGCCAGTTGGCGCACCGGCGCGGGTATGGAACTGGTGGAAGACATCGTCAGCCTGACCCGGGACGTGGTGGCGGAATTTGATGCGGAGTTACCCAAGAGCTTTATGGCCCAGGTACCGACGACACAGGCAGATTCATCCAGCCGTGAAAACCGCCCCTGAACCGGGCACTTCTATATAGAAGCGCCCCGTTAAGGCTCACTACAAAATGGTCGGCACCTTCACGATCCGATTATTCACCACGATGCCGAGTGAAGGTTTCCAGTAGCCACGCACCTGCCGGGCCGAGGCTGCGCTGCCGTGACCAGATCACGTCCACCGCCGAGCTGCGCGGCCAGCCCGGTACGTCGAGCTCCTTGAGCTTGCCACTGGCATAGCCCGACACCAGCCAGCGCGGTAACGCAGCCCAGCCAAAACCAAACGCAGCCATGTCCATCAGCAACAAATAGTTGGGAGCCGACCACGGGCGATGACCACTGATGGGCAAATCATCAGTGGGTACGCTTTGGTCCACCAAGGTGTTCAAACGCAGCGCACGGTGCTGCGCGAGATGCTGGTAATCGACCTTTTCCTGCTGAGCCAGCGGATGTTTGTGCGCCACGAACAGGCCGAAATCGGCACGTTCGGCAATGGTGGAATAACCAACTTCGGGTGGATAACTGGCCTGCGCTGAAAGCAGCCCAAGTGACGCACGACCGGATTGAATCAGGTTGATGGCGTCGCCATGCTCGGCGAACACGCATTCCAGTTCCAGCTCGGGGAAACGCTGGTCGAGTTCAGCCATGCGGATTTCAAAATCAGCGAACTGGTTGGCGTCAGACAGCACCAGAGTCAGACGCGGCTCCACGCCCTCAGCCAGCCGCCCGGCGGCACGGCGCAGCTTGTCCGAGGCGGCCAATACGTCCTCGATACGCCCGAGCATGGCCCTGCCCGCTTCGGTCAGGACCGGATGCTTTGAGGAACGATCAAACAGCTCAAGACCCAGATCGATTTCCAGACGAGCAATCGCTTCGCTGATGGTCGACTGACTCTTGCCCAAACGCCGCGCCGCCGCGCTGAACGATCCAAGCGCAACGGTCTGGGCAAACGCTTCGAGGGCTTCCGGGGAATAGCTCATGTGAACCTCGTATCGGTTTTACCGATGGAAACGATTTTCACTTTAACGCAGGGGCCGATGACAATGCACGTTATCGAAAGCAAACACCTATCCCTTGTGGGAGCAGAGCTTGCTCGCGATAAGGCTGGACGCGTTAGGCCTGATATCAGCGGCGGCCTTATCGCGAGCAAGCTCTGCTCCCACAGGAATGCATTCCAAAGGTCAACTCATGCCAACCAAATCCATCAAGGAACGCGCCTTCCACGCGTTTCTTTTCGAAATCATCGGCGTACTGCTGTTCGCGCCGTTGCTCGCCTGGGCCATGGGTCATTCGCTAGCCAAAATGGGCGCGATGACCGTCATGATCTCCACTGTGGCCATGCTCTGGAACATGTTGTTCAACGCAATGTTCGATGGCCTGCGGCGCAAATGGGACTTCCGGCTATCACTGGGTACACGGGTACTGCATGCATTGGGTTTCGAGAGCGGCCTGATTCTGGTGATCGTGCCATTGGCAGCGTGGTGGCTGTCGATCAGCCTGCTGGAAGCGTTCCTGCTGGATATCGGCCTGCTGTTGCTGTTCCTGCCATATACCCTGGTCTTCAACTGGGCATACGACGCTGTTCGGGAACGTGTAATCCAGCGCCGCCAGGCTAATCGCCGAGGGTTTTCGCCAGCTCGGCGATCAGAAAATCCCTGAAGGCGGACACGGCGGCCGGTAGATTTCGACCGGCCATGCTTTGCATCTCGATGCGCCGTGCCTGCATGCCTTCGTCGAGAATCGGCAAACAGCGCAATTCTTTGCCGACGACCTGTTTGTGCAGGGTCATCTCACTCGAAAGGCTGATGCCGCCCTCCTCACGCACAAAGCTGTACAGCGCACCGATGTAATTACTGGTCAGCACCGGCTCGAACATCAGGCCCTGCACCCCGCAGCAAATATCAAACAGTTGGCGCAACGTCGTTTCAGGCTTTGGCAGTGCAATCGGGTACGGCTGCAATTCGGCAAGGCTGACCGCGTCGCGTCCGGCCAAGGGATGGGAATTGGCAACCACTGCAAAGATCGCCCCGCTCATGACGTGCTCGACGCAGATTTCCTTTTGCGGCGTAAGGCTGAAGGTCAGCGCCAGATCAGCCTCGCCGGAGCGGACTTTCTCCGTGGCTTCGGCGGGCGCGCACACCTCCAGCGTGAAGTGAATCCCCTGATACTCCCGACGGAATGCGGCGATGCTATGAGGCATGTAATCCAGCGCAAAGCCTTCCGAGCAGGCGATGTGTACATGGCCGCGTTGCAGGCCGTGCAACTCGGTAATCTCCAGCACTACCTGCTCGGCTTCCAGCTGTGACTTGCGGGCATAGGCTGCCAGCCGCGTGCCGGCTTCACTGAGCACCATGCCTCGTGCACGGCGTTCGAACAGCGTGGCGTCCAGTGCCAGTTCCAGTTTGGTGATTTGCCGACTTACCGCCGAGGCTGCGACATTCAGGCGCATCGACGCCTCACTGATGGAACCGCAACGCGCCACTTCAAGGAAATAGCGCAGGGCCGTGGACTGCACGCCGTATAACTGCATCTGAACCTCTGAGGATTGCCTTTTCGGCAAAGCTAGTATCGAAAGATTGTGCTTGTGGCATTGGTAAACCATCGCCTACATTCTTGTCCAGACCAAAAAAAACACCTGACCAGTACTTCCCTCTCTCGCATTTGCGAACAGCTGCCCTTTGATTCAACCACTCTCGCCAACGGAGACGACGGCATGGGCATCAAAGGTTTCGCTTTCAGTATTGCGCTGCTGGGCTCCATCAGCAGCTTCCCGGCCTACGCCGGTAAAGCCAACGACACACTGGTTTACGCTTCCGACAGCGAACCCGAAAACATCAGCCCTTATCACAATGACCTGCGCGAAGGCGTGATTCTCGGCCGGCTGATCTGGGACAACCTGGTGTACCGCGATCCCAAAAGCGGCGAATACAAACCCATGCTGGCCACCAGCTGGAAACAGGTCGACGACACCACTATCGATTTCGAACTGCGCAAAGGCGTCAAATTTCACAACGGTGACGCGTTCACCGCGGACGACGTGGTGTTCACCCTCAACTACGTCGTGTCGCCCGAAGCCAAAGTCGTTACTGTGCAAAACGTCGACTGGATCAAAAGCGCCGAAAAAACCGGCGATTACAGCGTCCGCCTCCACCTGAAAAAACCTTTCCCGCCTGCCCTGGAATACCTCTCCAACGCCGTGCCGATGTTCCCGAAAAACTATTTCGAGAAAGTCGGCATGGCTGAATTCAGCCGCAAACCGATTGGCACCGGCCCTTACAAGGCCGTGTCGGTGGTGGCGGGTGAAGGTGTGACCATGGACATTAACAAGGACTACTTCAAAGACAGCCCGCAAGGCCTGCCACACATCGGCCACATCAAATTCCGCGTCATCCCCGACGCCGAGACCCGCCTCGCCGAATTGATGACCGGCGGTGTCGACTGGGTATGGCGCGTGGCACCGGATCAGTCGGAGAACCTCAAAGGCATGCCGAACCTGACCGTGACCAGCGGCGAGACAATGCGTATCGGCTTCCTGATTCTCGATGCTCGCGGCACCTCTACTGAAAACTCGCCGATGAAAAACCTCAAGGTGCGTCAGGCTATCAACCACGCCATCAACCGCGACGGCTTGGCCTCGCAACTGGTGGGCGGTGAAGCCAAGCCATTGCAGGTCGCTTGCTATCCGGGGCAATTCGGTTGCGACACCACCGCCGCCACGGTCTACAACTATGACCCGGCCAAGGCCAAAGCGCTGCTCGCTGAAGCCGGTTACCCAAATGGTTTCGAGACGGAAATCTTCGCCTACCGCGACCGTGATTACGTTGAAGCGATCATCGGCAACCTGCGCGCAGTGGGCATCAACGCCAAACTGCGCTACCTGAAATACGCTGCCCTGCGCGATCAGCAACGTGGCGGCAAAGTACCGATGTCGTTCCAGGCCTGGGGCTCGTTCTCGATCCTCGACACCTCGGCTTCGGCGGGCACCTGGTTCAAGGGCAACCCGGACGACAACATCAAGGACCCGCAAGTCCAGGGCTGGCTGCAAACCGCCGACAACGCCCTCGACCCGCAAGTGCGCAAGGACAACTATCGCAAGGCCTTGCAGCGCATCAGCGAGCAAGCCTACTGGGCGCCGCTGTTCAACTACTCAATGAACTACGCCTACACCTCGGAACTTGAGTTCACGCCTTACCCGGATGAGTTGCCGCGCTTCGTACTTTCCAGCTGGAAATAAGCCACAACCACCGTTGCCGTGGTGCTGCGTAATCGCGCCACGGCATACCCCCACTTTTTTCAGCCAATGGATACGAGGAAACTTGCCATGCTTGGGTTCCTTCTGCGTCGTCTGGGTATCGCTGTGTGCGTTGCGATTACCGTGTCGATCATCAGTTTTTCTCTTTTACACCTGTCCGGAGACCTGGCCACAGCCATTGGCGGGCCGGAAGCCAGCAGCGAACAAATCGAACAGATCCGTGTGCAGTACGGTCTGGACAAACCTTTGCCAACTCAATACTTCAATTGGCTGGGCGACTTGCTGCGACTCGATCTGGGCGACTCTTTTTTCTTTCAGGAATCGGTCTATAACCTGATCGCCAGCCGTCTGCCGATCACTTTGAGTCTGGGCGCAATGGCGCTGGGCATCGCACTCTTGGTGGCTATCCCGCTGGGTGTATTGGCCGCCGTCAAACGTGACACCTGGATCGACCGCCTGGCATTGAGCATCGCCGTACTGGGTCAGGCCATGCCGAGTTTCTGGTTTGCGCTGATGCTGATCGTGGTGTTCGCCGTCACTCTGAAATGGCTGCCGGTATCGGGTAACTCGACGTTCCTGCACTTCGTGATGCCCGCCATCGCGTTGGGTTATTACGCGACCCCCGCGATCATGCGCCTGACCCGCGCAGGCATGCTTGATGTGCTCAATTCCGATTACATCCGCACCGCGCGGGCCAAGGGTTTACGTCCGGCGCGGGTGCTGTTCAAGCACGCATTGCGCAATGCGTTGATCCCGGTAGTGGCCCTGGCGGCGGTAGAGTTCGGCTTCATGCTCGGTGGTTCGGTGGTGATTGAAACCGTGTTCTCCCTGCAAGGCGTCGGGCAACTCGCTTGGGACGCCATCGCCCGCGATGACTTCCCCGTCGTGCAAGCCGTGGTCCTGCTGATCGCCGTGATCTACATCATCCTCACCTTGCTGGCCGACGTGCTCAACGCACTGCTCGACCCGCGCATTCGTGTGCGCTGAGGAGTCCGCCGTGTCGATGAATTCTCGCAGCTCCATCAAGCGCAACTGGATCTGTAGGAGTGAGCTTGCTCGCGATAGCGTCAGGTCAGCCAATGACTGTTCAACTGACACATCGCATCGCGAGCAAGCTCACTCCTACAGAAAATCTCGAATTCAAATGCTTTTCCGCGCTGACCGGAGGCTCCCATGAGCACACCTGCCGCCCCTCTCGCCATCAATGACTACCTGCCACCGCCCAGCAGCCTCAGCCGGGTGTTGGGCAAAAGCTTTCGCCATCGTGGTTTTGCCATCGGCATGGTGCTGCTGATGATCATCTTCATCGGCGCGCTGTTCGCGCCATGGCTCGCGCCTTACGACCCTTACGCCCAAGACGTGATGCTGCGCATGAAACCTCCGGTGTGGATGGCCAACGGCACTTGGGAATACCCGCTGGGCACCGACAAACTGGGCCGTGATTACCTGTCGCGGTTGCTCTACGGCGCGCGTATCTCGCTGTTCATCGGTGTCGCCGCCGCGCTGATCTCCGGCTTTATCGGCACAGTCATGGGCCTGCTCGCCGGTTACTTCGGCGGCAAGGTCGATGCCTTCATCAGTTATCTGATCACTACTCGTCTGGCGATGCCGGTGGTAATGGTTGCGCTGGCTTCGGCTTCGCTCATGGGTGGTTCGCTGAAAGTCGTGATCGTGCTGCTCGGCTGCCTGTTGTGGGATCGCTTTGCGGTGGTGGTTCGGGCGTCGGTGCAGCAGATTCGCGATGCCGAATACGTCGCCTCGGCCCAAGCCCTGGGTTGCTCGACCCTGCGCATTCTGGCCAGTGAAATCCTGCCCAATCTGGTTGGCGCGCTGATCGTCGTCGCCACCCTGGAAATGGCCCACGCGATTCTGCTGGAGTCAGCGCTGTCATTCCTCGGCGTGGGCGTGCAGCCGCCAACACCGTCCTGGGGCCTGATGATCGCCGAAGGCAAACCCTACATGTTCTTTTCCCCGTGGGTCATCGCCATTCCCGGCGTTGCCCTGATGATTCTGGTGCTGGGCATCAACCTGGTCGGCGACGGTCTGCGCGACCTGATCCTGCCCGACGGCCGCAACTGATAGAGGAGCCACGAACATGGCACTACTGCACGTTGAAAACCTGCGCGTCGACATCCCCATGGGCAACAGCCCGACGCCGGATGACATGCTGCACGCCGTGCGCGGCCTGGACTTTGAAGTCGAGCGCGGCGAAATGCTGTGCATCGTCGGCGAGTCCGGCTGCGGCAAATCCCTGACCTCGCTGGCGCTCATGGACCTGCTGCCGCGCAAGGCCAAACGCACCGCAACCCGTCTCACACTGGACGGCATCGACATGCTCACCCAGAGCGAACGGCGCATGTGTGACCTGCGGGGCAACCGTCTGGCAATGATCTTTCAGGAGCCCATGACCTCGCTGAACCCGGCCTACAGCATTGGCGATCAGTTGAGCGAAGTACTGACCCAACACCGCAAGGTCTCTCGAAAAGACGCCATGGCCCGCGCCGCGCAGATGCTGGAAAAAGTCGGCATCAGCAACGCCACTGAACGTCTCGGCCAATACCCCCATCAGCTTTCCGGCGGCTTGCGCCAGCGGGTGATCATCGCCATGGCCTTGATGTGCGAGCCGGACCTTATCATCGCCGACGAACCCACGACGGCTCTGGACGTGACGATTCAGGCGCAGATCCTGCGGCTGATTCGCGACATTCAGAAAGAATTCGGTCTGGCGGTGATTTTCATCACCCATGACCTGGGTCTGGTGGCGCGTATCGCCGACCGTGTCGCGGTGATGTACGCGGGGGAAATCGTCGAAACCGCCCCCGCCCTGCAACTCTTCGAAAACCCGCAGCACCCTTACACCAAGGGCTTGCTGGCAAGTATCCCGATTCCTGGCAAAACCAAACCCGGCGAAGCGCTGGGTTCGATCCCTGGTTTGGTGCCCAGTCTGGTCGGTGAGCAACAAGGCTGCGCATTCCGCAACCGTTGCGGTCAGGCCGTTGATGCCTGCGCGCAGAACATTCCCGAAATAATGCGAGACGGCCACATGGCTCGCTGCCTGTTTGCCGCACCGGGTCCGGAACCGACCCGCCAACAGGCTCAGCTCCAGCAAGGGAGTGCCCGCGCATGAAAAAGGACATTGCTCTGGAACTGTGCGACATCCGTCGCGAGTTCCGCATGAACAAAGGCTTCTTCAAAGCCCCCGCCACCCTCAAGGCCGTGGACGGTGTGTCGCTGCGCCTGATGCGCGGCGAAACCCTCGGGCTGGTGGGCGAAT
Organism: Pseudomonas caspiana; assembly: GCF_040224095.2. Lineage (NCBI taxonomy): Bacteria > Pseudomonadati > Pseudomonadota > Gammaproteobacteria > Pseudomonadales > Pseudomonadaceae > Pseudomonas > Pseudomonas caspiana. The sequence goes on from NZ_CP167995.1 coordinate 4,013,462, forward strand.
CCGGTTGCGGCAAAAGCACACTGGCGAAAATGCTGCTCGGCCTGCTGCCGCCCACCAGTGGTGATGTGCTGGTCAATGGCAAACACTTGGCCGCCACCGATCGCAAGGAAATGTCCCGGCATATCCAGCCGATTTTCCAGGACCCGTATTCGTCGCTGAACCCGCGCAAGACGCTGCGGGAAATCGTCACCCTGCCGCTGATCGTCCACGACATCGGCACCACTGCCGAGCGTCGCAAGAAGACCGAAGAAATGCTCGATGTAGTCGGTCTGCCCAAGCGGGTGATCGACAGCTACCCAAGCCAGCTGTCCGGCGGCCAGCGCCAGCGTGTCGCCATTGCCCGCGCTTTGATCATGCGCCCGGACGTGCTGATCTGCGACGAGCCGACGTCGGCGCTGGACGTTTCGGTGCAGGCGCAGATCCTCAACCTGCTGCAGGATCTCAAGCGAGAGTTCGGCCTGACGTATTTGCTGATCAGCCACAACCTGGCGGTCATCGAACATCTGGCTGATCGGGTGGCGGTAATGTATCTGGGGCGGATCGTTGAAGAGCGCACCCGCGAATCCTTGTTCGCCGCGCCCGGCCACCCGTATACCCGCGCCCTGCTGGATTCGGTGCTTACCCCCGATCCGCGCCTGGGCATTCCCGATATCGGCCTGCATGGCACGTTTCCAAACCCGATGTCGCCGCCATCCGGTTGCGCGTTTCACCCGCGCTGCCCCAGCTGTTTCGCGCCCTGCAAGACGGCCTACCCGGCCAATGACCCGATTATCGGCGGCAACGTGCGTTGCCACCTCCACGACAGTCCTGCCCAAACTTTGGAGCTCGTCCACTCATGAGTCGCTCACAGGCCATCCACAACACTACCGAGCAGTTCGACAACGGCGCCTTTCTGTCCCTGCTCGAACGCAGCGTCGCCCTGCACACCGAAAGCCAGATTCCGAACCAACTGCCGGAGCTCTATCGCTACCTCAAGGAATTCATCACGCCTCACGTCGAAGCGCTGGGCTTTAGCGTGCAGGTCTACGACAACCCGCTGCCCAAGCGCGGCCCGCTGTTGATCGCCACCCGCATTGAAGACCCGGCATTGCCGACGGTGCTCAGTTACGGCCATGGCGATGTGGTCAACGGCTACGACGCGCAATGGCGTGAAGGCCTGTCACCCTGGGAAGTCAAAGTCGATGGCGAGCGCTGGTATGGCCGCGGTACCGCTGACAACAAGGGCCAGCACCTGATCAACCTGACGGCACTGGAGCAAACCCTCAAAGCACGCAACGGCAAGCTGGGTTTCAACGTCAAACTGCTGCTGGAAATGGGCGAAGAAGATGGCTCGCCGGGTTTGCGTGCGTTCTGCGAAGCGCATCCTGAAGAACTCAAGGCTGACGTGTTCATCGCTTCCGACGGCCCGCGCCTGGCCGCTTCGCGACCGACGATCTTTCTCGGTTCCCGTGGCGTGTTCAACTTTGAACTCAGCGTCAACCTGCGTGAAGGCGCGCACCATTCCGGCAACTGGGGCGGGCTGCTGTCCAACCCGGGGATCATTCTGGCCAACGCCATTGCGAGCATGGTCGACGAACACGGCCGGGTGAAAATCCCTGCCTTGATGCCCAGGGAAGTGCCCGAAGCCGTCCGTTTGGCACTGGCAGACATCGAAGTCGGTGGTGGCCCCGGCGATCCGGAAATCGACCCGAACTGGGGCAATCCCGAGCTGACCCTGAGCGAGAAAGTCTTCGGCTGGAACACCCTCGATGTCATCGCCTTCAAGACCGGCAACCCCGACGCGCCAGTGCATGCGATCCCCGGCAAGGCCAACGCCCACTGCCACATCCGCTTTGTGGTGGACAGCGACTACAACACCTTCATCCCGGCGGTGCGCGCGCACCTGGATGCCCACGGTTTCACTCAGGTAGAAGTCAAACAGGGGCGCATCGACATGATGAACGCCACCCGTCTTGACCCGACAAGCCCTTGGGTCGGCTGGGCGTTGAACTCCCTCGCCGAAACTACCGGCAAAAAACCGGCCCTGCTGCCCAATCTCGGCGGCTCGCTGCCTAACGACGTCTTCGCTGATGTGCTCGGCTTGCCAACGCTTTGGGTGCCACATTCGTATCCGGCCTGCTCACAACATGCGCCCAATGAACATTTGCTCGCCCCCGTGGTGAAGGAAAGCCTGCAAATCATGGCCGGGTTGTTCTGGGACCTGGGTGACGATGCAGCGCGATTGACGCAAGAGCATCAACAGCGGGAGCTAGCCAAATGAGCGACCCTCGACAACAGGCGCTGGACTGGCTCGCGGGCCAGGGTGAGGCGATGGAGTCCCTGCTGCAACGCATCGTCGACACCGACTCCAACAGCTACGACAAAGCCGGTGTCGATGCAGTGGGTGCGCTGCTGGCGGCGGAACTGGAAGCCGACGGCATCCTGCTCGAACGCATACCCGTCGAGGGCTTTGGCGATGTGATGCTCGCGGAAGTTTCCGGCGCTGCGGGCAAGCCGGTATTGCTGCTGGGTCATCGCGACACGGTTTTCCCCAAAGGCACCACCACGACTCGGGGCTACAGCCGCGACGCCACCCTCGCTTACGGCCCGGGCGTGGCGGACATGAAAGGCGGTCTGGTCCTCAACTGCTTTGCCCTCAAAGCTCTCAAGCGCGCCGGTCAACTGCCCTACCCGGTTCAGGTGCTGTACACCGGCGATGAAGAAATCGGCTCCGGCAGTGCTCGCAGCCATATCGAAACCGCAGCACGTGCGGCCCGCGCCGTGCTCAACACAGAACCCGGCAGAGCCAGCGGCAACGTGGTCAGCGCCCGCAAAGGCGGTGCGACCTTGATCATCGAAGTCACCGGCCGCGCGGCGCATTCAGGAGTCAACCATGCCGACGGTGCCAGCGCCATCGAAGCCATGGCGCGCAAGATCGTCAAACTGCATGCCCTGACCGATTACCCGGCGGGCATTACCACCAACGTGGGTCTGGTTTCCGGCGGCACCTCCAGCAACACTGTCGCGCCCAGCGCCACGGCCAAGCTGGACGTACGCTTTATCGAACTCAAACACTGGGATCAAATATTCGAAGCGATTCAGAGGATCGTCGCCGAAGAAGAATTGCCCGGCACCACCGCTGTGCTCAAAGAGGCTACGACCTTCCTGCCCATGGAAGCGCAGCACAGCACCCGCTTGCTGGCGCTGTATCAGCAGCAGGCGCAGACATTGGGTTTCAGTGTCGAAGGCGAATTCACCGGTGGTTGTGCCGATTCGGGCTTCACCGCCAGCCTCGGCATTCCGACTCTCTGCGGCCTTGGTCCGGTGGGCGGCAAGGTGCACACCGACCGCGAATACCTGGAACTGGACACCCTCGTGCCTCGCGCCCAGGCATTGGTGGCGACCATTCTGGCGGTGGGTGAAGCCTACTGAGGTAATTGGTCTCTTCGAAACGCCGGGGATTGGCTATCCACATCGTTCAACCCCGACGTTAAGGTTGGCGCCATCGCCCAATTGGGCAGTGAACCTACGAGAGATCAACCATGAACGAACGCATCCAATGGGCCACCGTCGCCCCCGAAGCCTACCGCGCCATGGCGGCCCTTGAAGGGGCCGTCGTCAAATCCGGGCTGGAAAACTCGCTGCTGGAACTGGTCCGGTTGCGCGCCTCGCAAATCAACGGCTGCGCCTTCTGCATCAACAAGCACGCCAACGACGCCCGCCGCGCCGGGGAAAAGGAATCCCGCCTGCAAACCGTCAGCGTCTGGCGCGAAACCACCTTCTTCACCCCTCGGGAAAAGGCCGCACTGGCCTGGGTCGAAGCCATGACCCTGCTGCCCAATCAGCAAGCCTCGCAAGAACAATACCTGGCATTGCAGGAACACTTCAGCGACAGCGAAGTGGTCAACCTCACCTTGGCGATTGCGACAATCAACGCCTGGAACCGCTTTGGCGTCGGGTTTGCGATGGTGCCAGCGTAACGCTCAAAAATCTTCAAGTGGAATGCTGCTTCTCTGTGGGAGCCGGGCTTGCCCGCGATGCAGACACCTCGGAGTGTCAGTTAAATCGAATCGCCCTTATCGCGGGCAAGCCCGGCTCCCACAGCAAACCGAGATTGCCTTCGGCTTCTACAGGGATTGTGAGCTGTTCATCTATCGATCAAATTTGCAGATGCCTCACATAAGTACTATTGGTTGGAGTACAGCCCCGGCTATGAGGAAACTCGCCGGCACTCTTATTACAGGCTCTTACCAACATGACCAACAACGTTCTAAAACTGGCGGCCTTCAGCGACGGCGACCAAGGCGGCAACCCCGCCGGTGTGTGGCTTGGGGATTTTTTGCCGGATGAGGCGACGATGCAGCGCATTGCTGCCGAGGTGGGCTTTTCCGAGACTGCGTTTGCTGCGCCCATCGCCGAGGGCTTTCGGGTGCGGTATTTCTCGCCTGAAGCCGAGGTGCCGTTTTGCGGTCACGCGACGATTGCCCTCGGTGCGGCGCTGGCCGGGCAGCATGGCGATGGGGTGTTTAACCTGACGCTGAATCAGGCGCAGATCAGCGTCGAAGGTCACGCCCAGGGCGATTTGATTTCAGCGGCTCTGCAATCACCAACGACTCACAGCGGGCCTGTTGATGATGCATTGCTGCACGAAGCACTGGCGTTGTTCGGCTATGCGCAACACGATCTGGATGCGCGCATCCCTCCGGCCGTGATCAACGGTGGCGCGCAGCATTTGGTGCTGGTGTTGAACAGTCGGGAAAAACTACGGGCCATGACCTATGACCAACAGGCCGGTCACGAGCTGATGACTCGTGCCGGATGGGTTACGGTGTTATTGGCCTATGCAGAGAATCTGCAGCTGTTCCATACCCGCAATGCGTTTGCCTGGGGCGGCGTTTATGAAGACCCGGCCACTGGTGCAGCAACGGCGGCGTTCGCCGGTTATCTGCGCGATCTTGAATGGCCTCACGGCGGGCACATCGACATTGTGCAGGGCGAGGACATGGGCAGTCGCTCGATACTGCGGGCGCAGATCCCGGAACAAAGCAGCCCTGAACAGAAAGGCAGCTCGATCCGGGTATCCGGCATGGCCCGCAAGCTGTAAGTCAGACCTTGAGCCGTGAACCGCCAACGGCCACGCCCACCAGCATCACGGCGACGACCATGAATGCCACCTCCAGACTGCTGGCGTGGGCGATGAAGCCAATGGCGGCCGGGCCGATCAGAATCCCGGCGTAACCCAGGGTGGTCAACGCCGGGACTGCAACATTCTCGGGCATGCTCTTTTGTCGGCCCAGCGCGCTGTAGCAAACCGGCACGATGTTCGAACAGCCAGCGCCCACCAACGCGTAACCGAGCAGTGCGGCTTGCCATGACGGTACGAGGGTCGCCAATGCCAGCCCCGCCGCCGCACACAGGCCACCCAGAATGACGATGTGTCGTGGTCCGACACGCCGTACCACAGCATCGCCGAACAATCGGCCCAGGGTCATGGTCAAGGCAAATACCGCGTACCCAAGCCCGGCATAAGACGTTTCAACACCGCGCAACTCGCTGAGGAACACCGCGCTCCAGTCCAGCATCGCGCCTTCGGACAGGAACACTGTGAAACACAGCAGGCCGAGAAACAGCACCACGCCCCGTGGAATGGCGAATGGCGGGCCATCTGTTTCGCTGCCGTAAGGCAGGAAATGCGGTGCGGCCTTGAGCAACGCGATCAGTAAAACGGCGACAACGGCAAACATCGATACCAGAGGCGACGCGCCCACGCTCAACAAACCGGCGACTCCCGCTGCCCCGGCGATACCACCCAGACTGAACAGGCCGTGAAAACCGGACATCATGGTTTTGCCGCTGGCACGTTCGACGATGATCGCCTGGATATTCACCGCACAATCCAGCGCCCCCATGGCGGCGCCGAAGATAAACAGCACGGCAACCAATGAAGGCAGATGCGAAACGGTGGCCAACAGCGGCAAGCAAAGGCAAATGATCGCCGAAGAAATCAGTAACACCCGTCGACAACCAATTCGCGCAGCCAGCGCACCAGCCAGGGGCATCGCAACTATCGAACCAACACCCAGACACAGCAGTAACAAGCCTAATGTGCCCTCATCCAGCCCGACCCGGGCCTTGGCGTACGGCACCAACGGTGCCCAGGCAGCAATGGCAAAACCGGCAATGAAAAAGGCCACACGGGTGGAAAATTGCTCCAGTCGACCCGGCACAACCGGTGCCGGGGTGCTGATGGAAGTCATGCAGGCTCCTTGAAAACGGCGGACCAAAAGGTCCGGTGATGGGGGGCAGACTAACAAAGGTTGGGGGTTATCCAAATGGGTATGGAGGGATGGGAGTCCCAGAGTGGCGTATTCCGCCTGTGGGAGCCGGGCTTGCCCGCGATAAGGCTGGACGCAGTTCCCCTGAAATTTGCGGTGTTCTTATCGCGGGCAAGCCCAGCTCCCACAGGAAATGACGACAGGCTCATTGAAAAATCCCCAGTGGGTAATGCGCTCGCTCCCACAGAGTTACATCGCTAAACTACGCACCATTTTGAACCGGGCCGCCCTGCAACTGCCCACGACGTGAAGAGGCTGCTGTGTACAAAGGTGTGGTGCTGTCGGTCCTGGCTTCGGTGCTGTTTGGGGTGATGTATTTCTACACGTCGCTGCTCAAGCCGCTTGGCGGGGAAGAGATCTTCGGCTGGCGGATGCTGCTGACGGTGCCATGTGTGACGGTCTTTCTGCTGTTCAGCGGCGACTGGCATCTGGTCAAAAAGATCGCCGGGCGTATCCGCCAGCAACCGGCACTGCTGGTCGGCATCGCTTTGTGCTCACTGTTGTTGGGCGCGCAGCTGCTGGTGTTTATGTGGGCGCCGCTGCATGGCCGCAGCCTGCAGGTGTCCATGGGTTATTTCCTGCTGCCGCTGACGATGGTCGTCACCGGGCGCATCGTCTATGGCGAGCGCCTGTCCCGGTTGCAGAAAATCGCCGCCCTCTGCGCCATGGTCGGTGTCGCCAACGAGTTGCTCAATCATGGCAGTTTCGCCTGGGAAACCTTGCTGGTCGCGGTCGGCTATCCACTGTACTTCGTGCTGCGCCGCAAACTGGCCACCGATAACCTCGGCGGTTTGTGGTTCGACATGGCCTTCATGCTGCCCATCAGCGTCTGGTTCATCGTCAACGGCGATGCATCGGTGGTTGAGCAATTCCCGATGCTGTATCTGCTGATTCCGGTGCTCGGTCTGATTAGCGCCTCGGCACTGGTCAGCTATATCGTCGCCAGCCGCCTGCTGCCATTCAGCCTGTTCGGGCTGCTCAGTTATGTCGAGCCGTTACTGCTGGTCGGCGTTGCATTACTGTTGGGCGAGAGCATCGGCCGCGACGAATGGATGACCTATATTCCAATCTGGCTGGCGGTGCTGGTGCTGGTTTTCGAAGGCTGCAAACACGTAATCGCGCAGCGTCGGACCTGATTATTGGATAAAGCGTTCCAGTTGCATTTCCTGCAAACGGCTCAGGGTGCGACGAAACGCGAACGACAGATAGCCTTGGGTGTAGAGCTCGTGCATGGGCACCGCCGCCTCGACATATAAAGGCACACGACGGTCGTAGCATTCGTCGACCAATGCGATGAAACGTCGAACTCCGTCATCGTGGGGCGACAGCTGCGGCAGTTCCCGATCCCCGGCCACCACTTGCTCGACTGCGTCCTCGGTGCCACGGGCAATTTTCGCTTCGCGCTGCGGCGCACTGAGGGCCGGAACTTCGCTGAGTAATATCGTCGAGAAACGGTCGCACAGCTCGATGAAGTCCATGGCCGCCAGCGGCCGTTCGCACAAATCGACGTAGCGGCACCACAACACGGACTCGCTGTGTTTGACGCTGGTGATACTGCGATGGCCCACGGGCACTGCGCCACCGGACACGGTTTCATTACCCTTGAGCGTCTCGAATACAAGTGCCAGCGCACTGCTCTGCCCCGGCGTGGTAACGAAATACCGCTGATGCAGCAGGCCCGGATGCAAGCGGTGATCTTCGCCGCCATCGACCGTGACGACTTGCATGTAACGCTGAATCGCTGCGATAGCGGGCAGGAATCGCTCGCGGTTATGACCATGACTGTACAACTGCTCGGGTGGCTGGTTGGAAGTGCAGACCAGCACCACGCCTGCTTCGAACATCACTTGCAGCAAACCGCCGAGGATCACCGCGTCGCCGATGTCAGTGACAAACAATTCATCGAAACACATCACCCGCACATCACGCCCCAGCTCCTGAGCCACGACTTTCAACGGGTTGGAAGTGCCGATCAATTCGAACATGCGCTTGTGCACCCAACGCATGAAGTGATGGAAATGCTGACGCCGTGCCGGAACGTCAAGACTCTCGAAAAACCGATCCATCAACCAGGTTTTGCCCCGCCCCACCGGCCCCCAGAGGTACACGCCCTGAGCCGATTTCGGATTGTCGTTCAGTGCCTGAAAACAGGCCTGCAACTGCTGAACTGCGTGCAATTGCGCAGCGTCCGGCTGGAAACCCAACTGCTCCACGGCCCGTTCATAGGCCTGCAAAGGGGACACGACATTCATGGGCAGTGCATCGCTCGGCGGAGTGAGGGGGTGCAAGCATATATGAGCAAGTGAACTGATTGCGATCTGTTGGCTGACATGAAATCTTGTGGGAGCAGAGCTTGCTCGCGATAAGGCTGGACGCGGTTCACTTTAGATCGCATCCAGCCTTATCGCGAGCAAGCTCTGCTCCCACAGAATCTATGCAAAGCCGGTCCTACGTGTAGCACCCATCAGCCACATTCAGTAACATCCCCCCTTTTTGCTTTCCCGGCATTTCCCCTTCAGGTAACTCATGAAACCAGCCCGTATACGCGCCGATGTCCTGGCCGGACTCACCACATCCTTCGCTCTGGTGCCCGAGTGCATCGCCTTTGCCTTGGTCGCTCACCTCAATCCGCTGATGGGTCTTTATGGCGCATTCATTATCTGTACGCTGACCGCACTGTTCGGCGGTCGGCCGGGGATGATTTCCGGCGCGGCAGGTTCGATGGCGGTTGTGATTGTCGCGCTGGTGGTGCAGCACGGCGTGCAGTATTTGCTGGCGACGGTGCTGCTGGGCGGATTGATCATGATCCTGTTTGGCGTGCTGCGGCTGGGCAAGCTGGTACGGATGGTGCCGTATTCGGTGATGCTCGGCTTCGTCAACGGCCTGGCGATTGTGATCGCCATGGCTCAGCTCGAACACTTCAAGGTCGGTGACGCCTGGCTGACTGGAAAACCGTTGTACCTGATGATTGGCCTGGTGGCGCTGACCATGGCGATAGTCTACCTGCTGCCACGCCTGACCAAGGCGATACCGCCTGCGCTGATCGCGATTCTGGGCGTTGGTCTGCTGGTCTATCTGCTTGACCTTCCGACCCATACCCTGGGCGATATGGCGCACATTGCCGGTGGTTTGCCGAGCCTGGCGTTGCCGGAAGTACCGTGGGATCTGGAAACCCTGCGCATCATCGCGCCTTACGCGATTCTGATGGCGCTGGTGGGTTTGCTGGAAACCCTGCTGACCCTCAACCTGACCGATGAAATCACCGAAAGCCGAGGCTTCCCTGACCGTGAATGCGTGGCGCTGGGCGTGGCCAACATGGCCTCGGGCGTGTGCGGAGGCATGGGCGGTTGCGCGATGATCGGCCAGACCGTGATCAACCTCAGCTCCGGTGGTCGTGGTCGTCTGTCCGGCGTGGTCGCGGGGCTGATGATCCTGATGTTCGTGCTGTTTCTGTCACCGCTGATCGAAGAGATCCCGCTGGCCGCGCTGGTCGGTGTGATGTTCGTGGTGGCTCAACAAACTTTTGCCTGGGCGTCGTTGCGCGTGCTGCACAAGGTTCCGGTCAACGACGTGCTGGCGATCATCGCCGTGACCGTGGTGACGGTATTGACCGATCTGGCCACGGCGGTGATGTTCGGCATCGTCATCGCGGCGCTCAACTTTGCCTGGCAGCAGGCGCGGGAGTTGTACGCGGACACGCATCTGGAGGCTGACGGCAGCAAGGTTTACACCCTGCACGGCACGCTGTTTTTTGCCTCCACGACGCGCTTTCTCAACCAGTTCAATCCGGCTGAAGACCCCGCCCAGGTCACTCTGGATTGCCGCCACCTGAGCTTTGTCGACTACTCGGCGGTCTCGGCGTTGCAGACTTTGCGCGAGCGCTACACCAAGGCGGGCAAGCACCTGCGGGTGGTGCATCTGTCGAACCGTTGCAAGCAGTTGCTCAAGCGGACTGATGTGCAGCATGGGTGAGGTTGCTCCTGCTTGCGCAGGTTAACCATGGCCTCAAACCGCATAATGAACAGGTAGGACCGAATTTATTCGGGAAGGCGGCATTCCAGACGATCCACAACCTGGATGGTCCAACCTCTTCGCGAATGAATTCGCTCCCACCAGGTTTGCGCCAACCTCAAATCCACCACGATCCGGTAGGCCCGAATTCATTCGGGGCAGCCAATCTGCTAAACCTCGATATCCAGCAACGCCGCGCCCAGCGCCTTGCCATGTGCATCCAGCGCCAGTGAGCGGGTTACGCCACCGCGAAGAATGCCGGGAAGGACGAAGTTCAGAGCATGAACGTTGGGTAGCTCATAACGGCGCACGGGGCTTGCGTTCGGGTCCAGCAGCTCGGCGAAATATTCAGCCACCCGCTCTGGACTCAGCGCCTCACACAGACGTGAATAGTCTTCAGCACGATAGGCAATCACCGAGATATTCGAGGTGTCGCCCTTGTCGCCGGTTCGGGAATGGGCCAGCTCGCGGAGTTTTATCGGCTTGCTCATGATGCATCCTCCAGGTGTACCTGTGCTTTGACCGCTGAACGCGGCAAGAACAACGACGCGACCGCCACCACCTGACGCAGACCTTTGGTTGCCCCGCCGCCGCCATAGGGACCGTTGGTGTACAGGGTTTCGACTTCATTGCCGATGCGTATCGCCTGAGTCTTGTCGGCACAACGGGCGGCCACGCGCAGGCGTACCTCCCAAGGCTCACCCGCCGTGCGCGAACCCAGATCGCCGCCGTGCAACGAGTCCACGCCCAGCAACTCGGCACGGATGTCGTCATAGATGACGCCGGTCAGTTTCAGACGTTCCAGCACCACATCCCGAGCCAGCCTGCCCCGCGCCAACGCACCCGGCCCGCCATAGGAAATCTGCCCTTCACCAATCCAGCCATCGAGAAAGCCCACCGAGACTTTCAAGGTTTCAGGCCTTGGCTTGCCCTGCGCGCCACTGACCCGAACCCGGTCCGGCCCCTCAATCTCAAACCCGACGGTCGAAAAATCTGCACAAACATCCGGCGTCAGGTACGCCGCTGGATCGTGCACTTCATAGACAAGCTGCTCGGTGCAGGTCGCAGTGTCGATACGTCCGCCTGAACCTGCGACTTTGCTGATAACTGCAGAACCGGAAGCATCCACTTCAGCCAAAGGAAAGCCCAGGCGCGCCAGGTCCGGCACGTCCTTGTAGCCAGGATCGGCAAAGTAACCGCCGCTGATCTGCCCCGCGCATTCAAGCAAGTGACCGATAACGGTGCCACGGCCCAGCAACGTCCAATCATCCGCCGCCCAGCCAAACTCAAACAGCTGAGGTGCCAGGAACAACGACGGATCAGCAACCCGCCCGGTGATCACGACATCGGCATCGGCCCGCAGTGCCTCGACAATCCCTTCGGCGCCCACGTAAGCGTTGGCAGAGATCAGCCGCTCGCCCAGCGAACCCAAGGTTGCGCCGTTATCCAGCAACTGTTGCGGGTTTGCCTGCAAGGCAGCCAGCACGTCATCGCCGGTCACGGCAGCGACTTTCAGGCCATGTAGGCCCTGCTCGGCAGCAAGGCGCCGCACCTCCCGTGCCGCCGCCAACGGATTGGCCGCGCCCATGTTGGTAATGACCCGCAAGCGCCGCTTCGACCCTGCGCCTACAAACGGCAGCACTCGGCGCATGCGCTCACTCAGCAATGGGTCGTAGCCGGTTTCGGGGTTGTCCAGTCGAGCCTGTTGCGCCAACGCGATGGTGCGCTCGGCGAGGCATTCGAAGACCAGATAATCCAGATCACCGTGTTCAGCCAACTCGACGGCAGGCTCGATACGGTCGCCGGAATAGCCGGCGCCGGAACCGATGCGTAAGGTTTTCATGTTGGTACTCCTGACAAACAAAATATAAATCACTGAATAAATGCGGTTTTCATGTGGGAGCGGTGCTTGCCCGCGATAAGGGCGACGCGGTTCAGGATAAATCGTGGTGCTCTTATCGCGGGCAAGCACCGCTCCCACATAGGCCCCGTGTATGCAGCGCGACTTCGGGGGGCTCCGGTCAGAACACACCCAGCAGCAGCGCCGTCAGGGTCATCAATACCGAGGCGGCAAACAGGAAGGGAATGGTGAAGCGCTGGTGGTCAGCCAATTCGATTTTGCACAGGCCCACTAGCAGGAACGTTGCCGGGGTCAGCGGGCTGACCGGGAAGCCGGTGGTGTGTACGCCAAGCAATGAGGCCTGGGCCACTTGCAGCGGATCAACGCCCAGCGCCTTGCCGACTTCAGCAATCACCGGCATGACGCCGAAATAGAACGAATCCGGATCAAACAGCATGCTCAGCGGCATGGAGATAAAGCCCACGACCATCGGGATCAGCTTGCCGTGACCCGCAGGAATCTGCGCCACCGCCACTTCGGCCATGGCCTTGAGCATGCCGGTGCCTTGCATGATGCCGGTGAACACCCCGGCCGCGAGCAGGATGCTGGCCATGGTCAGCGCGGTCTTGGCATGCGCATCGATACGAGCCCGCTGGGCGTCGACGTTCGGGTAGTTGATGCACAACGCGACGACCGTGCCGAGCATGAACATCACCACCGGATCCACCAGGCCGGAAATCATCACGCCCATCACGGCGATGGTCAGGATCAGATTGAGCCAGAACAGGCGCGGGCGACGCAGGATCTCTTCGTGATCAGCCAACACCCGCTTTGGCACCACGTCCACGTTAGTGCCAGCCCCCAGGCCGAGGCGTTTTTCTTCCCGACGACCGAGCATGAAGGCGCAGAAAAATACGAATGCCAGCCCCACCAGTTGCACCGGGATCAGCGGCTGGAACAAGTCCGCCACCGGCACATGCAAGGCCGCAGAAGAACGCAAAACAGGGCCGGTCCACGGTAAGAAATTAACTCCGGCGGCCATGGCCGTCACGCAGGCCAGAATGCGCTTATCCATGCCGAGCCGAGTGTACAGCGGCAGCATCGCCGGAATGGTCACCAGAAAAGTCACGGCCCCGGAGCCGTCCAGATGCACCAGCAGCGCCAACAGTGCGGTGCCCATCACAATGCGTGTCGGGCGAGTACCAACGGTGCGCAGAATGCGATCGATGATCGGGTCGAGCATGCCCGCGTCGGTCATCACCCCAAAGAACAGAATGGCAAACACAAACATACCCACCACAGGGGCGACGTTCTTGATGCCAGTGATGATGAATCCACTGGTTTGCAGACCGAAACCGCCGATCAGGGCAGCAATAATCGGTAAGGCAATCAGTGCGACGAGGGGTGAGAGGCGTTTGCTCATGACGGCAGCGAGCAGACAGAGAATAGTAATGACACCGAGCGTGGCGAGCATAGGTACTTCCTGTTCGTCATCCTCTCCGCTGGCGCGGCGAATGAGCTGTTGTTGTTTTCAACGAGTATTGAAAACACAGGTAAGCTTTGTAAATTGAAATGTTCAGCACCCTGTATTCGGAAAAACAAAATGAATAACTCGAATGCGAAGAACTCGATCCAGCACATCCGCGCCTTTCTTGCGGTCGCCCACAGCGGTAGCTTTGCCAAGGCCGCGCTAGAGCTGAATCTGAGCCCTTCCGCACTGACCGTGCAGATCCAGCAACTCGAAGAATGGCTCGGCGTACTATTGCTGGAGCGCAGCCCGCGCCATGTGAGCCTCACCGCGGCGGGGCAAAGCAACTTACTGCCCATGGAAAAATTGCTGCTGGACCTGGACAACATCGTCAGCGGCGCTCGCGATCTGGCGGCATTGCGCCGTGGCGTAGTCACCATCGCCGCCCTGCCCTCCATGTGCTCCAGCACCTTGCCGCCCGTGCTGCGCCTGTTTCGTGATCAGTTCCCGGGCGTCGAAGTTCGCTTGCGCGATGTGGTGGCGCAACGCATCGACGCACTGGTCCGGGAAGGTGAAGTGGATTTTGGTTTGGGAGTCCGCGCGCGAATGGGCCACGGCCTGGACTTCGACGTGGTGCTGACCGACCGACTCTGTCTGTTCGTACCGGCCAGTCATCCGCTGGGCAGACACACGTCAATAAAACTTGAAGAGCTGGCCGATCAACCGATTATTCTGACCGGTCGAGACAGCAGCGTGCGCGAGCGAGTGGAGCAATTGTTCGCCGATGAGCAACTGACACTGGTGCCAGGGCTGGAAGCCAATTACATGTCCACAGTGTTGGCGCTGGTTCGTCAGGGCCTGGGCATGACGCTGCTGCCGGAGTCAGCGGATGAAGGCCGGGATGATATGGTTTGCGTCCCGGTGGACCATCCTGGTGTCAATCGAGACATCGGTTTGATCACCCGAAGCGGCCGGGGCTTGAGCCCGGCGGCACGGCAGTTTATCGAGCTTCTGAGAAACACCTTGCGACATAACGTTTATTGAAAGCCGATTCTCCAACTGTTTATTGCCCGCTTCTGAATGGAATCCAAGGAAACTCTAATGCGTCTATTCCCCACTTCGCTGGCGCTCGCCCTCAGTCTCTCGTTCACTCACCTGGCCGGGGCTGTCCAGGCTGAGCCGGGATTTGATGCCAAAGTGCGCGACGCTGCCAGGCAGGTCATGCAGCAATACAACATTCCCGGCCTGAGCATCGCCGTAACGTTCAATGGGCAACAGCATTTCTACAACTACGGCGTTGCTTCCAGAGAAACAGCCCAGGCTGTCAGCAGTGACACGCTGTTCGAGCTCGGCTCGATCAGTAAAACGTTCACGGCGACTCTGGCGACGTACGCCCAGGCCAACGGCGAGTTATCCCTTGGCGATCATCCGGGCAAATACCTGCCGCAACTCCAAGGCAGCGCCTTCGATAAGGTGAGCCTGATCAATCTGGCTACTCATACAGCGGGCGGCTTTCCCCTGCAGGTGCCTGACGAGGTACAGAACAACGATCAACTGATGGCGTACTTGCAGGCCTGGCAACCGCAATACCCGGCGGGCAGCAAACGCACCTACGCCAACCCGAGCATCGGCATGCTGGGGATGATCACTGCCAAGGCGATGAACACCCCGTTCGAGCAGGCAATGGAGCAGCAACTGTTTCCAAAACTCGGGCTGACCAACAGCTACCTGAATGTGCCTGCCGACAAGATGAAGTTTTACGCACAGGGCTATAACAAGCAGGACGCGCCGGTCCGTTTGCAGGGCGGTGTGCTTGGTAATGAAGCCTACGGGATGAAATCCAGCAGCAAGGATTTACTGCGTTTCGTTGAGCTGAACATCAACGCTGGCAAGGCAGAAAGTACGTTAGCCAAGGCAATTACTGATACCCATGTGGGTTATTTCAACGTGGGAGAAATGACTCAGGACCTGATCTGGGAGCAGTACCCCTACCCGGCCAGTCTTGAAACGCTGCAGGAAGGTAACTCGAACAAAATGGCCTACGAGACTCAGCCTGCCAGCCCGATCAGCCCGCCCTTGCAGTCGCAACAACGCGTCTGGATCAACAAGACCGGCTCCACCAATGGTTTTGGTGGTTATGTGGCTTTCGTTCCGGAGAAGAGGATTGGCGTGGTGATTCTGGCGAACAAAAACTACCCGAATGAAGCGCGGGTGAAGTTGGCGTATGAGATTTTGCGGGGACTGAATTAACCACTCGATGCCTGTAGGAGCTGCCGAAGGCTGCGATTGATTTCAACTGACACACCGATTCGCACCTCGGCAGCTCCTATGGTCGTCCCTCCCCGTCTGCACCGCCTGAACCCCACCTGAACAAAAAATCCAAATACGAACCAGCACAAAAAAACAACTATACGCATTCAATAATGAGTATCATTATGTTACGCATTGTTTCAGGCGTGTGTTTTTTACCGCTCTGAAGCAGGTCAGCCTAACGCATTAACCCTGGTGAAACATGCTCGTTCCTTTTTTGATCATGCTGCGCGAAGGGATTGAAGCCGCGCTTATCGTTGGCATCATCGCCAGTTACCTGAAGCAGACCGGCCGTGGTGAGTGGATGCCCGCCGTGTGGATCGGCGTGTTTCTGGCCGTCGCTCTTGCACTGTTCGTCGGCGGCGGTCTGGAACTGGTCAGTGCTGAATTCCCGCAAAAGCAGCAGGAATTGTTCGAAGGCGTCGTCGGCCTCGTGGCTGTGGTGATCCTCAGTTCGATGGTGTTCTGGATGCGCAAAGTGGCGCGTTCGATCAAACACGCTTTGCATGAATCTCTCGACGCCGCCCTCGCCGGTTCGAAAAACCAGACCTACGCGTTGATTGCCATGGTGTTCTTCGCCGTGGCCCGCGAAGGGCTGGAAACCGTGTTCTTTTTGCTCGCGGTGTTCCAACAAAGTGAGGGGGCCGGTGCACCACTGGGCGCCCTGCTCGGCCTGATCCTTGCCGTCGCCGTCGGGTTCGCCATCTACAGCGGCAGCATGCGTTTGAACCTGAGCCTGTTCTTCCGCTGGACCGGACTCTTCATCCTGGTGGTGGCCGCCGGGATTCTCGCCAATTCTGTGCAGGCGCTGCATGAAGCCGGGCTCTGGAACCATCTGCAAACCGTGGTCTTCGACCTCAGCGCAACGTTGCCGATGGATGGCCCAACCGGCTCGGTACTGGCGGGCATGTTCGGTTATCAGGATGCGCCGACCATCAGCACCCTCAGCGCTTACTTGATTTATCTGGTCTTCGCTCTGGCGTTGTTCTTCATGCCGCACGCTCGGGTAGTGAGTCTGCCTACCCGACCGGCGCACCCGCATCCCTCTTCCGCTACAAACGAATAAGGCAACCCATGTCGAATCGTCCTACAGGGCTTTCAGAGAAAGCCAAGCCGCCTCGCGCCTTGAAATTGGCTGTCGCGGGTTCAGTGGTGCTCATGATCGCCGCCGGTGGCCTGTTTTATTACGCCTCGCAAAGCGCTACCAAAAAGCGCGCCGCCAACAACAGCGCCGAGACCGTGGTCACTATTCATGCCCGTGCGTGCGAGCCGAACGCACTCACCGTGCCTGCAGGCAAGAACGCCTTCCGTATCGTCAACCGCTCCGAACGGGCTGTTGAATGGGAGATTCTCGATGGCGTTCTGGTGATTGAAGAACGGGAAAACATTGCGCCGGGCCTGAGCCAGGTGATCAACGCCAACCTGCAACCGGGCGACTACGCGATCACTTGCGGGCTGTTGAGCAACCCGCGTGGCACCCTGCACGTGACGCCGACCGCCGAGTCGGAAGCCAATGCCAAGGCGCGCCCTTCGATGGTCGCCTTCATCGGCCCACTGTCGGAGTACCGGGTTTACCTGAGCATGCAGGGTTCGGCGCTGATCAAGGCGGTGAATGCCTTGCAGGACGCCATTGCGGCGGGTGATCTGAGCGCAGCCCAGGCGGCCTACCTTCCAGCGCGCGCGGCTTATCAACGTATTGCACCGGCCGCGCAGCGTCTGGCCGAGCTGGACAACGCGATCAACGCCCGCGCCGACTATTACGAGAAACGTGAGCAGGACCCAGGCTTCAGCGGCTTCCATCGCCTTGAATATGGACTCTTCGACCAGCACAGCATTGAAGGCCTGCTGCCGGTGGCGCAACGTCTGCAAGCCGATGTCACCACGCTGAAGCAGCAGTTGCTGGCGCAGAATATGGCGCCTGAACAACTGGCCAGCGTCATCGCCCGCAACATGCGCAGCCTCGCCGACATCCGCAGCAACGGCGAGGAGGAACGTTACAGCCACAGCGATCTGAACGGTTTCGTTGCCAACCTTGAAGGCACTCGCAAAGTCATCGACCTGCTGCGCCCGATGCTGGCGAAAAGCGCCAAGCCGCTGCTGGAGCAGATCGATGCAGCCGCCGCTGCGCTGGATACCGAATTGAACGGCCTGAGCACTGACAGCGGCATGCGCCCCTACGACCAGGTGGACGCCCCGCAACGCAAGTTGATTGCCGACAAGGCCAAGGCGTTGGCGGATGCGCTGGACGGGGTAGACCAGGCACTGGGGCTTTCGGGTCTTTGATTGCCTGAACTGGAATGCATCCCCCTGTAGGAGCTCACGAGCACCGCGAGGCAGCGATTGCGGTGTGTCAGATGAATCGCTATCGCTGCCTCGCGATGCTCGTGAGCTCCTACAGGATTGGTGTTTACCGCGCGAAAGCGTGGTGTCAAACAACTGATTTCGAGAAAGACGATTAGCCATGAACGACTCAGACAACAGCAACGCCCCGCAATCCGTTCAACGCCGTCGAGTGCTGCTCGGCCTCGGTGCGGCGGGCGCGGCATTGGCTGGCAGCAGCCTGAGCGGCAACGTGTTGGCCGCCGCTCCGGCACAGGTCACCGAAGCGCCGAACAGCGAAAAGACCGCTGACCACAACGAATTCCACGGCATCCACCAGACCGGGATCGTCAACCCGCGTCCGGCGTCGGGCATGCTGGTCGCGTTCGATGTGCTGGCCGCCGACCGGGATGATCTGGAACGTCTGTTTCGTACACTGAACGAGCGCATCACGTTCCTGATGACCGGCGGAACCGTGCCACAGGTCGATCCGAAATTGCCGCCTGTAGACTCCGGCATCCTCGGCCCGGTCGTCACGCCGGATAACCTGACCATCACCGTTTCTGTGGGTGACTCGCTGTTCGACGAGCGCTTCGGTCTGGAACGCGTCAAACCCAAGCGTCTGAGCCGCATGGTCGGTTTCCCCAATGACGCGCTGGAAGCGGACAGTTGCCATGGCGACCTGAGCATCCAGTTCTGTGCCAACAGCGCCGACAGCAATATCCACGCCCTGCGCGACATCGTGAAAAACCTGCCGGACCTGCTGCTGGTGCGCTGGAAGCAGGAAGGAACCGTGCCGCCGCAAGCGCCGAAGAAACCCGGCCAGCCACCGGAAAGCGCGCGCAACTTTCTTGGTTTCCGCGACGGCTCGGCGAACCCGGATTCCAACAATCAGAAGACCATGAACGAACTGGTCTGGGTGCAACCGGGCAGTGACGAACCAGACTGGGCGGCCAATGGCAGCTATCAGGCGGTGCGGATCATCCGCAATTTCGTCGAGCGCTGGGACCGCACGCCACTGCAAGAGCAGGAAGCGATTTTCGGCCGGGTCAAAACCACCGGGGCGCCCATGGATGGCAAGGTAGAAACCGATGTGCCGGACTACGCCGCCGATCCTCACGGCAAGAAAACCAGACTGGATTCCCATATCCGGCTGGCCAACCCGCGCACGGCTGAAAGCCAGCGCAACCTGATCCTGCGCCGCCCGTTCAACTACTCAAATGGCGTCAACAAGAACGGCCAGCTCGACATGGGCCTGCTGTTCATCTGCTACCAGTCCGACCTCGAAAAAGGCTTCATCACCGTGCAGACCCGCCTCAATGGCGAACCACTGGAGGAATACCTCAAGCCAGTGGGCGGTGGGTACTTCTTTACCCTCCCCGGTGTGATCAACGACCAGGACTTCATTGGTCGCTCACTGCTTCAGGCCTCGGCCAAATCCGACACCAAAACTGCGTAACTGCTAACCCTTAAAGCCAC
Source organism: Pseudomonas caspiana (assembly GCF_040224095.2). Classification (NCBI taxonomy): domain Bacteria; kingdom Pseudomonadati; phylum Pseudomonadota; class Gammaproteobacteria; order Pseudomonadales; family Pseudomonadaceae; genus Pseudomonas; species Pseudomonas caspiana. The sequence continues at coordinate 4,033,203 of NZ_CP167995.1, forward strand.
CTCAACAGGAAGAGTCCCATGAAGAAGTTGCCTTTTGCTTTGCTGCTCACCGCAGGTCTGCTGCAGACCCCGGTCTTCGCCGCCACTGCGCCACTGGACCTGGTAGGGCCGGTTTCGGACTACAAAATCTACGTCACCGAACAGATCGGCGAGCTGGTCAGCCACACTCAGAAATTCACCGACGCAGTGAAAAAAGGCGACCTGGCCACCGCTAAAAAACTGTACGCGCCGACTCGCGTGTTTTACGAAGAAATCGAGCCAATGGCTGAGCTGTTCAGCGACCTGGACGCGTCCATCGACTCCCGTGTTGATGACCACGAAGCTGGCGTGAATGCTGAAGACTTCACCGGTTTCCACCGCCTGGAATACGCACTGTTTTCGCAGAACAGCACCAAGGACCAAGGCCCGATTGCTGACAAGCTGATGGCTGACGTGAAAGATCTGGAAAGCCGCGTCGCCGGTCTGACCTTCCCGCCTGAAAAAGTGGTGGGTGGCGCTGCTGCGTTGCTGGAAGAAGTCGCGGCAACGAAGATCTCCGGCGAGGAAGACCGCTACAGCCACACTGACCTGTATGACTTCCAGGGCAACATTGACGGCGCGAAGAAAATCGTTGACCTGTTCCGCCCGCAAATCGAGAAGTCCGACAAGGTGTTCGCTGCCAAGGTCGACAAGAACTTCGCCACCGTGGACAAGATCCTGGCCAAGTACAAAACCAAGGACGGCGGCTTCGAGACTTACGACAAAGTGAAAGAAAACGACCGCAAAGCGCTGGTAGGCCCGGTTAACACCCTGGCTGAAGACCTGTCGACCTTGCGTGGGAAGTTGGGGTTGAATTGATTAATAGAGCACTCGGTGAGCTCTTTAAAACCTGACTGGCCTATTCGCAGCCTGCGGCAGCTCCTACAGGAATCACACAACCCTGTAGGAGCTGAGGCTCTTATGGCCTCACGCCTTCTTGTCGTGATTGATGATCAGCTTGTAAAACGTTGCAGCCCCGCCTTCGGTGGCATACCCGGTATTGTCCTGGGTATACACCCCTGCCTTGAAGTACAGCAGCTTGTCTTTCCAGCCAGCATCGAGTTTTGCACTCCACACATAATCAGCCGCATTGACTGACAGATTGCCTGCCGGAGTCAGATGAATGCTGTAGCTGAAGCGTTCGTTCAAGGGCACACCTGATGCGATGTTGATCACCTCGATTTCAGCGTCTGGGCTACGGCGAAATTTAGCGACGATGTTGCCAGTCTGCAGTTTTTCCTTGAATTGATACTCGACTTTGAGCAGCGGCTCGGTGCTTTGAAAGGCGTGTATCTGACCGATGACGATCTTGCCGGTGGAAGGCACCTGATTGACCGTGAGCGCAGCGCGCAGGAAGTTGTCTGCCTGGGAGTAAGTCCAGTTGTACACCTTGCCGTCCGCTGTCGTCTCCCGCAGTTCCGTCCTTGGAAATTTAGCGTTCTCCGTTTTCGAGCCCGTCACTGGTGCCCAGAAGAACAATGTATTGCCAGAACGAAAGTAACCATCCTGATAACCCTGAACCAGCTTAGGGGTATCAATAATCACGGATGGAGTGCCTACAGGAATGGAAAGGTTCCAAGTGGCGAGGTCGATCATCGCATGCTCACAAGGTGCGGCCAGCGCACCGACAAAGGTCTCTAGACCGGGCGCTTGAGCTCCCGGATGGCTTCGTCTGGCGTATCGGCTGAATCGATTTTTTTGTGAGCAGGTCGCGACACTGAATTGGCGTCAATAAAACAACACAAACCCTCAAAGGCTACTATTTCGATATCACGAACTCAGTAGGAGCTCATTACCCTCCCTGAGCTGCAAGCATCATCAAATATGGAAACTGCCAAATGTGAACCACGTCAGTTTTTTGGACGTACGTGCCTGAAAGGCTCTGCTAGAGGGGGAAAAATCAAAATAAATGCCGACGAACGGTATAAAAATAATCAATCCGGCGGGCACTTTTTCGATTTAACCCTGTCTCGCATGCGCACCTTTCCCTGATTCTCAGTCCATCAGGACAGCAGACCACTCAGCAATTCGGGGTTGACTGTAAGACTTTGTTACAGGATTATAGTTAGCAAGCTAATTATGTTGTCACGAACAATATCCTCGCTAACTAATTCCCCGGTTCGTTTATGTCTCTCGATTCACTGCAGATGAGCATCAGCAGCGGCATGGTCGCTTCATCCCGCCAATGGCGCCGTATCTGCCACAACACGCTGGTGCGCTATGGCGTTTCCGAAGCCTGCGCTGCGCCGCTGCTGATGATTCTGCGTCTGGGCGATGGCGTGAATCAGGTCACGGTGGCCCACGCTGCGGGTATGGAGAGCCCGACTTTGGTCCGCCTGCTCGACCAACTGTGCAATGCCGACATCGTCTGCCGCACCGAAGACCCGTCGGATCGCCGGGCCAAATCCCTGAGCCTTACCGAAAATGGCCGGGTGGTGGCGCTGGCCATCGAAGACGAGTTGCTGCGTTTGCGCCGCGAAGTACTTAAAGGCGTGGCCAAGGAAGACCTCGAAGCGACTTTGCGAGTGTTCAAGGCGTTCAGTGATGCGGCCAACCAAGACAGCGCGGGGTCGCTTTGAAAGATTTCTTCGAAGGCGTGCCACCCGCGCGCGACTGGTTCTATGGCGTACGCACGTTCGGCGCTTCAATGCTGGCGTTGTACATCGCGCTGCTCATGGAAATGCCGCGTCCGTACTGGGCAATGGCAACTGTCTATATCGTCTCCAGCCCGTTCGTGGGGCCGACCAGTTCCAAGGCGCTGTATCGCGCAATCGGCACGCTGACCGGCGCAGCGGCTTCCGTGTTCATCGTGCCGATGTTCGTGCAAACCCCGTTTCTGCTGGCCGTAGTCATCGCCTTATGGACTGGCACGCTGCTGTTTCTGTCGCTGCATCTGCGCACCGCCAATAGCTATGCGCTGATGCTGGCCGGTTACACCATGCCGCTGATTTCCTTCCCGGTGGTGGACAACCCGCAAGCGGTGTTCGAGATCGCCGTATCCCGAACGGAAGAAATCTTCCTCGGCATCGTCTGTGCCGCCGTCGTCGGCAGCATTTTCTGGCCGCGCCGCCTGGCGCCGGTCATGCAAGGCGCGGCAGATAAATGGTTTAGCGATGCCTCGGCCTACAGTGATCGCTTTCTTTCACGCAGTGCCAACGCTGAAGAAGTCGGCACCCTGCGCAGTTCGATGGTGGGCACCTTTAACACCCTCGAACTGATGATCGGCCAGTTGCCCCACGAAGGTGCCCGCAAGCAAACGGTGCGCAACGCCAAGGAATTGCGCGGCCGGATGATTCACCTCTTGCCGGTAATCGACGCGCTGGATGACGCCTTATGGGCACTGGAGCGCCGGACCCCGGAGTTGGTCGCCAACTTTGCCCCGCTGCTGATCGAGACCCGCGCCTGGCTGGAAAATACCGCCAGCGGCCTGCAGACCGAGCAATGGCAAGCCCTGCATCGCGAGCTTGAACGCCTGCAACCGAGTGAGGCGCAGCTCGATGATCGCCATCAACTGCTGTTGTCCAACGCGCTTTATCGTCTGGGCGAGTTCATTGATCTGTGGCAGGACTGCCGCACCTTGCAGCACGCCATCAAGACTGACGACCAGACGCCGTGGCGCGCCGTGTACCGTCATTGGCGGCTGGCGCGCATCACGCCATTTCTGGATCGCGGGCTGATGCTGTATTCGGTGATGACCTCGGTGCTGGCGATCATCGTTGCTTCGGTGCTGTGGATCCTGCTCGGCTGGACCGATGGCGCTGCCGCCGTGGCATTGGCCGCCGTATCGTGCAGCTTCTTTGCGGCCATGGACGACCCGGCTCCGCAGATTTACCGGTTCTTCTTCTGGACCATGCTGTCAGTCGTCTTCGCCAGCCTGTACCTGTTCGTGGTGCTGCCCAACCTGCATGACTTCCCAATGCTGGTGCTGGCCTTCGCGGTGCCGTTTATTTGTGTCGGCACCCTGACCGTGCAGCCACGCTTCTACCTGGGCACCTTGCTGACCATCGTCAACACCTCGTCCTTTGTCAGCATTCAAAGCGCCTACGACGCGGACTTTCTGAACTTCATCAACTCCAATCTTGCCGGACCGGTGGGCTTGCTGTTCGCCTTTATCTGGACGCTGATCATGCGGCCGTTCGGCGTCGAACTGGCAGTCAAGCGCCTGACCCGATTCAGCTGGCGCGACATTGTTGCCCTGACCGAACCCGCGACACTGGCTGAGCATCGGGCCATGGGCGCACAGATGCTTGACCGATTGATGCAACAACTGCCGCGACTGACCATCACCGCACAAGACACCGGTATCGCCCTTCGCGACTTGCGTGTGGCGCTGAATCTGCTCGATACACTGGCCTGGTTGCCAAGAGCGCACGCGGGGCAGCAGTTGTTGTTGCGTCAGGTGGTCGAAGAAGTCGGCAGCCACTTCCAGGCCTGCCTGAAAGCCGGTGAACGCCTGCCAGCGCCCAAAGGCATGTTGATGACCATGGATCGCGCACGCCGCGCCCTGAACGTTGAACTGCTGGGCGAAGAACCGGCCCGCCTGCATCTGCTGCACGCGTTGAGCGGTCTGCGTCTGGCGCTTTTGCCCGGCGTGGAAGTCGTCAATGCTGCGGCCGAAACCGAAGCACTACCGCCCCATGGCCTTGACGGAGCGTCCCTATGATTGGCGATCTGGACATCAGCGGGGTCTTCGTACCCACGTTTCTCGCGCTGATGGGCATTACCTATTTACTGTTTCTCGGGGTCCACGCGGTGTTATCGCGCACCCATTTTTACCGTCTGGTCTGGCACCGGGCATTGTTCAACGTAGGTCTATACGCTTTGTTGCTCGGCGCCGTGGATACTCTCAGTCGATACCTGATGAAATGAAAAAACCTCTGCTTACTTTGGGCCGTGTGGTCCTGACTCTGCTGGTTGTGACCTTCGCGGCCATCGTTGTGTGGCGCATGGTCATGTATTACATGTACGCCCCCTGGACCCGCGACGGGCACATCCGCGCCGACATCGTGCAGATCGCGCCGGACGTCTCCGGGCTGATCGAAAAAGTCGAAGTCGGTGACAACCAGCTGGTCAGCAAAGGCCAGGTGCTGTTCACCATCGACCAGGACCGCTTCCGTCTGGCCTTGCGCCAGGCCAAGGCAACGGTCGCCGAACGTCAGGAAACCTGGGAACAGGCCCGCCGCGAGAATAAGCGTAACCGTGGCCTCGGCAATCTGGTGGCCCGCGAGCAACTTGAAGAAAGCCAGTCCCGGGAGGCCCGCGCCCTCTCCGCCTTGCAGGAAGCGCAAGTGGCAGTGGACGCTGCGCAACTGAACCTGGATCGCTCGGTGATCCGCAGCCCGGTGGACGGCTACCTCAACGACCGCGCGCCCCGCTCCCACGAGTTCGTCACTGCGGGCCGCCCCGTGTTGTCAGTGGTCGATGGCGCTTCATTCCATATCGATGGCTACTTCGAAGAAACCAAGCTCGACGGCATTCATATCGGGCAAAGCGTGGACATCCGCGTGATTGGCGACAACGCCCGCCTGCGCGGCCATGTGGTGAGCATCGTCGCCGGTATCGAAGACCGCGACCGTACCAGCGGCTCCAACCTGCTGCCCAACGTCAATCCGGCGTTCAGCTGGGTGCGCCTCGCCCAGCGCATTCCTGTGCGCATCGCCTTCGATGAAGTGCCGGACAACTTCCGCATGATCGCCGGGCGCACCGCCACCGTTTCGATCATCGAAGACGGCCAGGCGATTCACACAGAGGAGTCCGGTAAATGACACACCTCACGCGCCTGACGGCAACGGTCGGGCTTGGCTTGCTGCTGTCGGCGTGTCAGATGGTTGGCCCCGACTACCAATTGCCCAAGGACGCCGCGATCAACCGTCCGGACCTGCAAGGTGAGTTAGCCGGGGAATCGGTCAATACCGTTTCCGCACCGGTCCCAGCTGATTGGTGGCGTCTGTATCAGGACCCGCGACTGGATCAGCTGGTGCAACAGGCCATGGCATCCAACACCGACCTGCGCATCGCCGCCGCCAACCTGCAACGCGCCCGCTATCAGAGCTCCGAAGCCGAAGCGGCGGGCGGTTTTACCACCAGCGCCAAAGCCGGTGCGCAGCGCCTTCAAGAGTCCGGCGAAGCGTTTTTGCTGAGTGAAAAAGTCCCGGTGGGCAACGTTGGTGATGTGGGGATTACCACTTCGTACCAGTTCGATTTGTTCGGCACACTGCAACGCGGTATCGAAGCCGCCAACGCCAATGTCGATGCTGCTCAGGCGGCTGCCGACACTGCACGCATCACCTTGGTGGCGGATGTGGTTCGCGCTTACACCCAGGTCTGCGCCGCCAACGAAGAGCACGACATCGCCATGGAGTCGCTGAGCCTGCAGAAGCAGAGCGTCAGCCTGACCCAGCGCCTGCGTGACGCCGGGCGTGGGGATGAAACTCAAGTAACGCGCTCGGAAACCCAGTTCAAATCCTTGAGCGCGGAATTGCCGCGTTACGAGGCCTTGCGTCAGACCGGGCTGTATCGTTTGTCGATGCTGCTGGCCAAGCCGCTGGATCAACTGCCCGCAGGCGTGAGCACCTGTAATGAGTTGCCGCACATCGCTCAGGTGATGCCGGTGGGTGATGGCGCTGCGTTGCTCAAGCGTCGCCCGGATGTACGTCAGGCAGAACGGCGTCTGGCGGCAGCGACCGCTGAAATCGGTGTGGCGACGGGTGAGTTGTATCCGGACATCAGCATCGGCGCGACCGTCGGTACCGTGGGCCTGCTGGAAAATCTGGGCAAGCCGGTGGCTAACCGTTGGGGTTTTGGTCCGTTGATTAACTGGACCGTGCCGTCGAACGGCGCTCGTGCGCGGATTCATGAGGCTGAGGCTTCGAGCCAGGCGGCATTGGCGCGTTTTGATGGTGTGGTGCTGAATGCCATCCGGGAAACTCAAACCGGTCTGGCGCAATACACCGCCCTGCTGCAACGCCGTGATGCGCTGACCGATGCGGCGCAATCGGCTGAGCAGGCGGCGGATCAGACGCATCGTTTTTTCCAGGCCGGACGGGCTTCGTTTCTGGCTGATTTGCAGGCGACCCGGACTTATACCGATGTGCGGGCGCAGTTGGCGACGGCGAATACGCAGGTTGCAATGGGGCAGATTGATCTGTTTCTGGCGTTGGGTGGGGGTTGGGAGAGTAGCGGAGCCAAGCCTTGAGCGTTTTTGCGTAGCTGTCGCGGCTTGTGTGCATATCCGTTACTGCGGTGATGGCGGATATTGGTTGCGCTTTTACAGCGCGTCACTTTCGAAGAGCGCGAAAGTAACCAAAGCGCTCTTGCCCCACCACTTGGTCCCTCGCTGTCGCTCGGCATGCCCGTAATCCGACATTGCTGCGTGGGGCCGCCGCCACCGGCCATCCATGGCCTGAGGCGGCTAAACCGGCATCCCTGCCGGTTCACCCCACGCAGCAATGTCGAATTCCGGCCGGCGTGGTTTAACGGGGCGCCTCAGATCAAAATCAAAAGCAGATCTAAAGCAAGCTATACAGAGGTAACACCCCGGACCGGTAGGAGCGAACTTGTTCGCGAGACGCCAGCACAGCGAACGCAGGCGTCGTCTGACACACCGCTTCGCAGCCTTCGGCAGCTCCTACAAAACAGCGGTAAATTCACACATCAGGTCGGCTGTCAGGCCGCCGCGCTGTTGATTTTGATCTGAGGCGCCCCGTTAAACCACGCTGGCCGAACGCAGATTCTGAACCGTGGGCAAACCGGCAAGGATGCCGGTTTAGCCGCACCGGGCCATGGATGGCCCATTGCGGCGGCCCACGGTTCAGGATCTGCGGGCGGGCATCCCGAGCCTAGGCGAGGGACCGAGTGGTGGGGCAAGAGCGTTTTGCTTACTTTTGCGCTCTATCAAAAGTGAGGCGCTGTAAAAGCGCAACCAATATCCGCCATTACGCCAATAACGGATATGTACTCAAAACCACCTAAAGCGCGAAAGCGCCCCCCATTACCCCTGATCCCGATTCTTGCGAAACGCCCACCGCCCCGCTATCAACGTAAACGTCGCCACCAGCGCCACCAACACCCAGAACCCCTCCGGATCGCTCGCCAGCGGAATCCCACCTACATTCATCCCGAAGAAACCCGCGACAATATTGATTGGCAGCGCTAGCACAGTCACCACCGTCAGCGTAAACAGCGTCCGGCTGCTCTGCTCGTTAAGATTCGCGGCGATTTCCTCCTGCAGCAACTTGATGCGCTCACCCAATGCCACCAGATCGCTGATCACCAGTGCCGACTCCTCCGTCGATTGCCGCAACTCCTTGACGTCCGCTTCCAGCAACCATTCAGGCGGGCGATGCAGCAAACGCATCAGCGAACCCGGCTCCAGCGCCAACAGACGTTGCAAACGCACCAACACCCGACGCATGGCCCCCAACTCAGAGCGGTTATTGCTCAGGCGTTGCGACAGCAACTGGTCTTCGATCTTGTCGACACTCAAGCTAGTCTTGCGCAGAAACTGCGTCAGCACCTCGCCCTGATCGCGCAGCAGATGCACCAGTAATTCCAGCGGCGAACGAAACCGCTCGCCACGCTTGACCGACGAACGCAACTTGTCCACCGAACGCAAGGGATGCAGTCGGGCCGTGATGAGGAGGTTGTGATGAGTGCAGACCCACAAAGTCGAAATGTCAGTCGACAACATGTTGAAGTCGAAGACCACGTCGTTGACCACCGCCAGCAGCGCAGAGTCCACATGCTCGATGCGGGTCGAGCGTGAGCCTTCATGCAAGGCTTCGAAGAATTCCTCCGGCAGGCGCAGGTTGGTTTTCATCCAGCGTTCGCACGCCGCATGGGCCAGATTCAGGTGCAGCCAGATAAATTCATCATTGCTGTCGCTGGAGTGCAGGCAGTGCAGAGCCGCAGCAGAACCGATTTCCCGGCCGCTTTCACCGGGTTTGAAACTGAAGCCATAAAGCAGGCCAAACAGGTCTGAATCCTGGTGGTTCTGCACGATGCTTTGGTTCATGAATGCTCGCTGGCCGTGATGCGCCGGGTCCGTGGCAAAAGGACGAAGTGCGCATCATGGCAAGCTGTTGTTGCAGATTTGTTGCATTATCGATTCATTCCAGTGGGACCGGCTTTAGCCGGGAAGGCGATATTTCTAACGATACAAATGCATCGCCTGTACCGAACTCTTCCCGGCTGAAGCCGGTCCCACGACGTCAAACCATCGCCAACGGCAATTTACGGCTCGGCACCGGCCAGGCTCTGTCGATGTCGGCGAGGTCTTGCGGCGTCAGGACCAGTTCAGCCGCAGCGGCGTTGAGCTCGATGTGTTTGGGCGTGACTGCCTTGGGGATCGCGATCATGTTGCTCTGACGCAATACCCACGCGAGGCTGATCTGCGCCGGGGTCGCGTTGTGCCGTGCAGCGATTTCGTGCAGTGCCGGGTGATGCAGCAGGTTACCCGCCTGCCCCTGACCAATCGGGCAGTACGCCATAGTCGGCAAATTGTTGGCCTGTGCCCAGGGCAGCAGGTCGAACTCGATGGCACGGTCTTCCGGGTTGTACAGAATCTGGTTGGTGGCGCAGGCCGGATTGTTCAGTTCCAGCAGGTCAGGCACGTCGAAGTTCGACACCCCCCAGCGGCCGATCTTGCCCTCTTCACGCAAACGCTCAAAGGCTTCAACGGTTTCTTCCAGCGGGTAGGAGCCCGGCCAGTGCAGCAGGTACAGATCGATGTAATCGGTTTTCATCCGCTTGAGGCTGCGTTCGCAGGCAGCGGGAATGCCCGCGCGGCTGGCATTGTGCGGGTAAACCTTGCTGACCACGAACACACGGTCGCGCTGACCGGCAATGGCCTCACCAACGATTTGTTCGGCGATGCCGTCGGCATACATTTCAGCGGTGTCGATCAGGTTCATGCCCAGCTCAATGCCCTGACACAGTGCGCGGATCTCGGCCGAGCGCAGGTCCTGGCGCTCGCCCATGTGCCAAGTGCCCTGGCCAATAACCGGAACCTGTTTGCCCGCTAATTCGAGAGTGCGCATGAGGAAAGCCTGCAAGTCAGTTAAATGATGAGGAGTGAGGCAGTGGAACCGGGAAAGGGTTCACTGCGATGAGCAAAAACCGGGCCTGAGGCCTGGAAGGTCCATGCATTCTTCAAATCAAACGCGACCTCCTGTGGGAGCCGGGCTTGCCCGCGATACATGAGACGCGGTTTGAAGACACACCACGTTATCGTTTATCGCGGGCAAGCCCGGCTCCCACAGGGGATTGCATTCCAAATCAAGAGAGCTATTGGTGCATGCCGATCATCTGAAAACGCCGACTATTACCGGGATCATTGATCTGTGTAGCAACTCGGTAACATTTTGTAATGAACATGGGCAAATCCATTCTTCAACAGGATCAAGCACCATGGCAACCAGTACCTTGGCACCGGATTCCTTCGAGCAGGCCAGCAACTCAAGGCCGCAGCTACACCGCAAGCCCAGCACACTGACGATGGTGGTTTTCTTCGCAATTCTTGCCACCGGCTTGTTGTTCACCGCTTATAGCTTGAAGCAGGACGTGGACGACATGGGCACCGTGGTGACCACCTGGACGCCATTTCTGTTGTTAGGCGTGGCCTTGCTGATTGCCTTGGGTTTCGAGTTCGTCAACGGTTTCCACGACACAGCCAACGCTGTCGCTACGGTGATTTACACCCACTCTTTGCCGCCAGGTTTTGCGGTTGCCTGGTCAGGGCTGTTCAACTTTCTCGGCGTGCTTTTTTCCAGCGGAGCGGTGGCGTTTGCGATCATCGCCTTGCTGCCGGTCGAGCTGATCTTGCAGGTCGGCTCCGGCGCTGGCTTCGCGATGATTTTTGCCCTGCTGATCGCCGCGATCATCTGGAACCTGGGTACGTGGTGGCTGGGGCTGCCCGCCTCGTCTTCGCACACTCTGATCGGCTCGATCATCGGTGTGGGGGTTGCCAATGCCTTGATGCATGGCCGCGATGGCACCAGCGGCGTCGACTGGTCTCAGGCGACCAAGATCGGCTACTCGTTGCTGCTGTCTCCCTTGGTCGGGTTCGTTTTTGCCGCGCTGCTATTGCTGGCAATGCGCATGTTCATCAAGAACCGCGCGCTCTATAAAGCGCCTGAAGGCAATACTCCACCGCCATGGTGGATTCGCGGCATGCTGATCGTGACGTGCACCGGCGTTTCGTTCGCCCACGGCTCCAACGACGGCCAGAAAGGCATGGGCTTGATCATGCTGATTCTGGTCGGCACGTTGCCGATGGCTTACGCACTGAACCGCACCATGCCCGCCGACCAGTCGATCCAGTTTGCTGCTGTTGCTGAAGTCACCCAACAGGCGCTCACCCGCAACGCCCCGCTGCCCGCCCCTGCTGACCCACGCCAGACGCTGTCGCAGTACCTGGTCAGCAAACAGGAAACGCCAGAGCTGATTCCGGCACTTGCGGTCATGGCAGGCAAGATCGGTATTCAAGTCAAAGGCTACGGCTCGCTGTCGAAAGTCCCCGCCGAAGCAGTGGCCAACGTGCGGAACGACATGTACCTGACGTCGGAAACCATCCGCCTGATGGAGAAAAACAAGGTCGGCAACTTCGACGCTGATACTCAGGACAAGCTCAAGCTGTTCAAGGACCAGATCGACAGCGCCACGCGCTTCATTCCAACCTGGGTCAAGATCGCGGTCGCCATCGCATTGGGTCTCGGCACCCTGGTGGGCTGGCGGCGCATCGTGGTCACCGTCGGCGAGAAGATCGGCAAGACCCACATGACCTACGCCCAAGGCGCTTCGGCGGAAGTGGTGGCCATGATGACCATCGGCGCTGCAGATATGTATGGCCTGCCGGTATCGACCACACACGTATTGTCGTCGGGTGTCGCGGGCTCAATGGTCGCCAACGGCTCGGGCCTGCAATTGCGGACATTGCGTAATCTGGCCCTGGCCTGGGTATTGACACTGCCTGCTGCGATTTTGCTATCGGGGTCGCTGTACTGGGTGTTCACTCAAATCTTCTGATGAGCGTGCTCTGGCAATAAGTGCTCAATGAGAAAATCGATCAAGGCGCGCAATTTCGGGGATGCATGCTGGCTGGCGGGCCAGAGCATCCAGAGGGTGCCGCGACCGAGGGTGTAGTCTTCCAGCACAACTTGCAGTTCGCCGCTTTGCAACGCGTCATTGACGACAAAATCCGCAAGGTAGGCGATGCCCATTCCCTGTCTGGCCATGTAATACAGGGAATGGGTGGTGGTGCAGGTAGCGGCTTTTTTCAGGCCCTGAATAGGCAAGCCGTCAACACTGCGCAAAGGCCAAGGCTCGATTTTGCCGGTAGCGGGAAACTTGTGAAGCAGGCCGACATGCCCGGCCAGGTCACTGGGCGTAGAGGGTACGCCATAGGTTTTCAGGTAATCGGGCGACGCAACCAGCATCAGGCGAAAGTCCCCAAGGTGCCGCGAAGTCAGTCGCGAGTCCTGCAGCGTGCCGGTACGAATCACCGCATCGAAACCCTCCTCAATGATGTCCACCATGCGATCCGACAGATCGATATCCAGCTCGATGTCCGGGTAGCGGCGCATGAACGCGGTCAATACCGGCATCATTAAACCGTCTTGCAACGGCACGCTGATATGCAGTTTGCCTCTGGGCTCAGCGGTGAAATGCGACAGCTCCAGCTCCGCGGCTTCGACCTCTCCCAGTATTCGCCGACACCGCTCAAGAAACAGTGAGCCTTCGGCTGTCAGGGTGATGCTGCGTGTGCTGCGATGAAACAGGCGAACGCCTAGACGCTGCTCAAGCCGAGCAATGCTCTTGCCAACCGCAGAGGAGGAAACCTCCAGCGTGCGGGCCGCAACGGTGAAGCTGCGCGTCTGTGCGACCTGCACGAAGATTGCGATACCACTGAGACTGTCCAGATTGTTTTCCTCTTGAAGCTTGAAGACGGTGACCCAGCGCAGCAGACACGAAATCTGTAGGAGCGCAAGAGCACCGCGAGGCCGCGATGGCGGTGTATCAGGCAGAGCGCTATCGCGGCCTCGCGATGCTCGTGCGCTCCTACAGGAGATAGGCCAAACTCCACGATTCCCGCCTATTGATTACGGACACATTTGTCCGCTATAAGCGGAACCTTAGCCTGTTTTTCCGCCAACCACAGCCAACTAATCTAGCCCGCTTTCGAACAGGGCTCATGGCTATGACAGACAAAACGCTGGACCTCACTGATAGATCAACCGCAGAGCGGCTGCCGTGGACGGCGTTGCTGGCATTGGCCATGGCAGGTTTTCTGACGATTCTCACCGAGGCGTTGCCTGCAGGACTACTGCCGTTGATGAGTGCAGACCTGCAAGTATCGCCCACTTTGGTGGGGCAATTGATCACCGTATACGCCGTGGGCTCGCTGCTGGCGGCCATTCCTTTAACGGCCCTGACCCGCAACTGGCGTCGTCGGCCATTGCTGTTGATTGCCATCGGCGGGTTTGCCGTGGTCAACAGCATCACTGCGCTCTCCGATGACTACGGGCTGACGCTGGGGTCGCGTTTTTTTGCCGGGGTTTTCGCAGGCTTGCTCTGGTCGCTGCTGGCCGGTTACGCCAGTCGCCTGGTGCCCGAACATTTGCGTGGCCGGGCTATAGCGGTGGCCATGGTGGGAACGCCGTTGGCGCTGTCCATCGGCATTCCGGCCGGGACACTGCTGGGTTCAGTCATCGGTTGGCGCTGGGCGTTCGGGATCATGAGCGTGTTGAGTCTGATCCTGGTGATCTGGGCCCGTCTGAGCCTGGCTGACTTCCCTGGCCAGCCCCAACAGCAACGCCTGTCGATCCGTCAGGTGTTCGTACTGCCCGGTATTCGTCCAGTGTTGTTCACCACCCTGACCTTCGTTCTGGCGCACAACATTCTCTACACCTACATCGCTCCGTTACTGGAACCCGCCGGTTTATCTGGGCAGATCGACCGCGTGTTGCTGGCTTTTGGCGTAGCGGCGCTGGGGGGCATCTGGCTGGTAGGCGTATTGATTGATCGCTGGCTTCGTGAACTGGTGTTGGCCAGCATCGCGCTGTTCCTGCTCACCTCCATTGCTTGGGCAATTAGCGGTGAAAGTAGTCAGCTGATTTATCTATACGTCATCGTTTGGGGGGTGGCATTCGGAGGTGCAGCGACCTTGTTTCAGACCGCGTCGGCGATCACCGGCGGTGCCGCCGCCGATGTCAGCCAATCGATGATCGTCACTGTATGGAATCTGGGTATTGCCGGTGGCGGACTGGCCGGCGGCTTACTGCTGCAAAGCTTTGGCGTGCAGTCCTTCAACTGGCTGGTTTGCCTGCTATTGATCGGTGCACTGCTGATCAGCGCCAGCGCCCATCGCGCTGGCTTCCCCTCTTCCAGACAGAATTAGGCGTGCAATGTGAACAACGCCACTTCGGGTGCAACACTCACCCAATGCTGACTCACTGACCAACCCGCAGCGGCGGCCAGCGCGGTGAATGACTCCACGGTGAACTTGTGGGAGTTCTCCGTGTGCAGCCGCTCGCCCACGCCGAAGTGGAAGGTGTGTCCCGCCACCGAGGCCACTTGCTCCACACGACTGACCAGATGCATTTCCATGCGCAGGTCCTCGGCATTCCACAACGCCAGATGCTCGAAGTCATCGACGTTGAAGGTGCCGTCCAGTTCGCGGTTGATTCGGGTCAACAGGTTTTTATTGAAGCGTGCAGTGACACCTTGAGCATCGTCATAGGCCGCGACCAAAGTGTCCGGTTCTTTGACCAGATCCACGCCAACAATAAAGTGAGCGTTTTCACCCAGCAGGCTATGGGCAGAACGCAGGAACTTAACCGCTTGCTCGGGGGTGAAGTTGCCAATGGTAGAGCCGGGGAAGAAACCGACCCGAGGCAAACCATCTGCGGCCCTTGGCAATTTCAAGGCACGGGTGAAATCGTCGACTTGCGGCGCTACCGTCAGGTGCGGGTATTTATTACTGAGCTGATGCGCCGCCCGATTCAAGGCATTGGCGCTGATATCGATGGGTACGTAAACGGCGATCTGCGGTGCAGCGTCCAGCAGCAGACACGTCTTCTCACTGGCGCCACTGCCGAACTCGACCAACGCGGCACCTTGTGGAATCAGCCCGGCCATTTGCGCGGCGACGTCGGTCAGCAGCCGGGTTTCGGCACGTGTAGGATAGTATTCCGGCGTCTCGCAGATAGCCTCGAACAGCTGCGAGCCCGCTGCATCGTAAAAGTATTTGGGCGAGAGGTTTTTCACCGGAGAAGAAAGCCCGCCAATCACATCACGCGCGAACTCGCTGTCGTGAGGGTTAACAACTCCCGGTTGACGGCTGTCTCTGGCCAGACGCAGGCCGGAAACCACCCAGCGCTTTTCCGGATGGAAGAAGTTGCGATAGGTCGCCCGGGAATGGCTCGGCGACGTTACGCTCGCCCCGCCGCGCAGCACCATCTGGTTGATCATGAACTTGCCGTTGTATTCGCCCACCGCGCTGGCTGCCGGACGGAATCCCGGGTAGGCGCTGTAGGAGCTTTGGGTCCACTGCCAGGCAACGTCATCCACCTGTTCCAGCAAACCGGCAACCACGGCCGCCTCCCATTCAGCTTCAGTAGGCAATCGTGCATCAGCCCAATGCGCATAGGCTGCTGCTTCGTAGTAGCTGATGTGGGTGACAGGTGCGTCCGGATCAATTGGCTCAAGGCCGCGCAACGTCATGCACCGCCACCCATGAGTTTCATCGTGCTGCCAGTACATCGGCGCGTTCCAGGCGTTTTCCTGGACGATCGTCCAGCCCTCGGACAACCACAGCCCGGCCTGACTGTAGCCACCCGCATTGATGAACTTCAGCCACTCGCCATTGGTGACCAATCGATCACTGATTTCGAACGACTGTAAGTAAGTGGTGTGGCGCGGGCCTTCGTTGTCGAAAGCGAAGTCGGCGCCTTGATGGCCGATCTCGGTCAGTCCGCCCTTGAGCGGTTTGTAGCGACCACGTCGACCAGCCGCATCTTTGGGCCAGGCGGTGTCGTAAGCCGGTTTGAGGGACGACGTGCTGAACAGATGCAGGATGTCCATCAGCAGCAATTCCTGATGCTGCTCTTCATGGGCAAGGCCCAGTTCGATCAGGCTGCTCAAGGCCTGGGGCAGCGGCTGTTGCAGCAGGCGGGCCATGTGCTGATCGACATGCTCGCGATAAGCCATGACCTGATCAACTCCCGGGCGAGTCATTAAGCCACGCTGCGGACGTGGATGGCGCGGGCCGACGGCTTCGTAATAAGAGTTGAAGAGGTAACCGAAAACCGGATCGAAAGGCTCATAGCTCGGGATGTTTTCGCTAAGCAGAAAGGTTTCGAAGAACCATGTGGTGTGCGCCATGTGCCATTTTGCCGGGCTGGCATCGGGCATGGACTGGACCACCATGTCTTCGGCGCTCAGCGGCGCGGCCAGACTTTGGGTTCGGCTGCGCACATTCTGGTAGCGCTTAAGCAATTCGTTGGCAGCAGGAATCTGGCGAGGCTCGCGTGAGGGGCTGATCATCAGTGTGCATCTCCGGCGTTGCCGCGACCTGTTTGTTCAGGAAGTGCGGCGTCGAGCGTTTGTTTAGTTGCAACCGGTGAAAACGGACACGAGTCCACTGGCCACCTGCTCCCGCCCAAAAGGACTGCTTCAGCCATGCTGCACCTGTGTCACAAAGGTCACCCGCTCGGGGTAAAACGCTACGTGATTCTTGAGCTGCGCCACGGCGCGATATGGATGCTCATAAGTCCAGACCGCGTTCGGGATGCGTAGCCCATGGATATCCAGGCTGAAATAATTGGCGTCGCCTTTGTACGGGCAGTGGGTTTGATGTTCGGTTCTAACGTAATGTTCAATCCGTATATCCGAACGGGGTATGTAGATAACGGGCGGGTATTTGGCTTCCTCGAGCAACAGTGCGTGTTCGCTGCGGGCGAGCAGCGTGTCTTTGAACAGCACGCTGACCGTGCCCTTGCAGGAAGTGACGGTAATGGGGTGGTCGTAGTCGGGGGTTTTCATGGCGAGTGCTCTCTTGGCAGTCATGCAGAAAACAGGTGACCTGTAGGAGCTGCCGAAGGCTGCGATGGCGGAGTGTCAGGATAAATGCTTCGCAGCCTTCGGCAGCTCCTACCCTGGATTTTTTGATCAAGCCAGTTGCGATCAGTGTAGCCACCCTCAAACAACAGGCTTATACCGTCACAAACTGAACGTTTTCAGCAACCTTGCATCCGAACACTCTATGCTGTGCACACAGATTTCCGAGGTTTAGTAATGAATGATTTATCCCGCCTGCTCGAGGCTTTGTCCCTTGCTCATACTGATGGGCAGGACGCGGTCATGGCGACGGTGGTCAAGGTCGAGGGTTCGGCTTATCGACGCCCCGGCGCGCGGATGGTGATTCCCCAGCTTGGCAGCGCCACTGGCACGGTCAGCGGCGGTTGCCTGGAAAGCGATGTCAGCAAAAAAGCCTGGTGGCTGACCGCCGCAGGCAAGCCGGTGCTACGCACTTACAGCACAGGTGAAGATGACGATGAACTCGAGGACGCGGAACTGAGCTTCGGGCTGGGCTGCAACGGTACGGTGCATATACTGTTCGAGCGCGTCAGTGCGCAGAGTCCATCGCTGGCAATCAACGTGTTGAAACAGGTGCAAGCCACCTCGCGCCCCGCTGCACTGGCGACGGTGATCAGCTCCGAAAGTGAACATCAGGTCGCAGTGGGTGAGCGGGTTGCGCTGTGGGCAGACGGCGCGCTTGAACTGGAACTGCACGACCGACTGCTCAGCCAGGCCATCGCCGCCGACCTGCAAACCGTACTCACCGCAGAGAAATCAGCCATTCGCAACTATGACGGTCACTCCGGATCGATTCAGGTGCTGCTTGAATTCATTCCGGCACCGCGCCGACTGGTGATCTTTGGTGCCGGGCATGATGCCGTACCACTGGTTAACATGGCGCACCTGCAAGGCTGGCACACCACGGTGATCGACGCGCGCACGCACTTTGCCCGCCCGGAGCGTTTCCCCGAGGCCGATCAAGTCAGCGCCCTCCCCTTGCAGCCTTTCGCCGGGATGCAAGCGCTGGTCGACGATGCAGCCGTGGTGGTCATGACCCACAGCTACACTCAGGATCGCCATTGGCTCGGCCAGGTACTGACGTTGAATCCGCGCTACATCGGCCAGCTTGGCCCACGCAGCAGGACCGAACGACTGCTGGACGAAATGAGCAGCGAGATGCGTCAACTGCCAGCTTTTGCGACGCTGCATTACCCGGTAGGTCTGGATCTGGGTGGCGATACCCCGGCAAGCGTTGCGCTGTCGATCCTGGCGGAAATCAATGCGGTGCTCAATCAGCGTAACGGCGGAATGCTCAAGCATCGCGAAGCGAGCATTCATGCGGCGGATGTGATGATGGCGGGTGAGATGGGGCTGCTCAAGAGTGGGTCTTAGGGGCAAATGAAACATTAAACGTTACAGATATGTAGGAGCTCACGAGCACCGCGAGGCAGCGATTGCGTACTGCCTGATACACCGCCATCTCGGCCTCGCGGTGCTCGTGCGCTCCTACATAAAAGCATTAAAAATCAGTTGTTTATATTTTTTCATGAGAGCAGCAGGATTAATTTCAGGCCCTGCTCCCACGTGTTGCACCCGATAAAAACCCAGACTTGCCACAAGGCTATACCGGCTCATGAGCAGTAAATACACCCAACGCGACTGGGCTCCCCATGAACGGCCGACCATGCCGGGTTCGCCGTCCACACCGTTGCATTCCACGCGCAAACGATGGGCGTTCGCACTGGTCGGGGTCATTGTCGCACTGACCGGTGGACTGGGTAATGCCTTGGTTGTTGCCAACCTGCCCTATCTGCAGGGCTCACTGGGTGCGACGACTGCCGAGGTGGCCTGGCTACCCGCCGCTTACGTCATGACCAACGTGTCGATGAACCTGGTGTTGGTCAAGTTTCGTCAGCAATTCGGTTTAAGAACCTTTACCGAGCTGTTTCTGGTGCTCTATGCGCTGGTGACCTTCGCCCACCTGTTCGTCAATGACTTGAATTCAGCGATCGCCGTGCGTGCAGCCCACGGAATGGTCGGCGCCGCCCTGTCGACCCTGGGCCTGTATTACATGATTCAGGCCTTCCCGCAGAAATGGCGACTGAAAGCGCTGGTGCTCGGCCTGGGCACAGCGCAACTGGCCATTCCCATGGCCCGGCTGGTTTCCGAAGACCTGCTGCAAATCGCCGAGTGGCGTGGCCTTTATCTATTCGAGCTGGGGATGGCGCTCCTTTCACTGGGCTGCGTGCTACTGCTCAAGCTGCCGCCGGGGGATCGCTTCAAGGCGTTCGAAAAACTCGATTTCCTGACTTTCGGTCTGCTTTCCACCGGTTTTGCCCTGCTCTGCGCCGTGCTTTCTCTGGGGCGCATCGAATGGTGGCTGGAAAAACCCTGGATCGGTCTCGCATCGGCGGCGTCGATCGCACTGATTTGCGCCGGACTGGCCATCGAACATAACCGCAAAAACCCGCTGTTGATCACCCGCTGGCTGGGCAGCGGTGCAATATGGCGTCTGGGGCTGGCAGTCATTCTGTTTCGGGTCGTCCTGTCGGAGCAGTCAGTTGGCGCGGTTGGCTTCCTGCAAACTCTGAACATGGGCTCACAACAACTGCACTCGCTGTACGCCGTGATGTTGCTGGGCAGTGTCGCGGGGCTGGCAGTCAGTGCGTTGACGATCAACCCGCAGCACCTGATCAAACCCCTGCTGATCTCTCTGGCAATGATCGCGATCGGAGCCTGGATGGACAGCGGCTCGACCAACGTTACGCGCCAGTCGAACATGTATTTGAGCCAGTTCCTGCTGGCCTTCGGCGGCACATTTTTCCTGGGCCCGACGCTGGTGATGGGCATCAGTAGCGTGATTGCCAACCCACGCAATATGGTCAGCTTTTCAGTCCTGTTCGGTATCACCCAAAACCTCGGCGGGCTGATCGGCTCGGCAGTGTTTGGCACATTTCAGATTGTGCGCGAGAAATATCACTCAAGCGTTCTGGTCGAGCACCTGACATTGATTAATCCGCAGGTTCAGGCCCGCCTGCAAAGCTCCAGCGCCAGCTACGCTTCGGCCATTGCAGATCCATCGACGCGCACTAATCTGGGGATACGCGCCATCGCCAATACTGCGACCCGGGAGGCCAATATTCTGGCCTACAACGATGTATTCATGCTGATCGCGCTGGTTGCCGTCCTGACCATGGTCTGGATTTCCATTCGCGTGACCTGGCTGAGAATGACTACAAAACCGCTTGCAGCGACAGCGCCTGCAACGGTGAACTCTACTTCCGTTAACTCCAGCGGCGCCCAACCTTCATGAATGACACGACCAAGCCTCCTGCATCGCCCGAAGCAGGGCCGAATTCGACAACTGAACAACCCGCATCATCAGGGCCGCCGCCACCTCCGGCAGCCGCACCGGCCAGCAGTGAACCGCGCTCGTCCCGCACCCGAATCATTTCCTCGGTGATCTTTGCCAGCATTGCGCTGGTCGGCATCCTGATCGTGCTCTATGCCTGGCAATTGCCGCCGTTCAGCAGCCCCATCGAAAGCACTGAAAACGCCTTGGTCAGGGGCCAGACCACAATCATTGGCCCGCAATTGAGCGGCTATGTTTACGAAGTTCCGGTGCAGGACTTCCAGTTCGTCAAGAAGGGCGACCTGCTGGTGCGTCTGGATGACCGGATCTACCGCCAGCATCTGGATCAGTCATTGGCGCAACTGGGCATTCAGAAAGCTTCACTGGCCAACAACCTGCAACAGCGAAAGAGCGCCGAAGCGACCATTGCACAGCGCAAGGCTGCCTTGGAAAACAGCATCGCTCAGGGTCGAAAATCGGCGGCCGACCTGCGTCGTAATCAGGCGCTGGTCACCGATGGTTCCGTGTCGAAAAGTGAACTGGACGTCAGCCGCGCGGCCGATGCGCAGGCCACGGCGGCAATAGCTGAAGCCCGTGCTGCGCTGGATATTGCCAAGGAAGACCTGCAAACCGTGATCGTCAATCGCGGTTCTCTGGAGGCGTCGGTTGCCAATGCCGAAGCGGCTATCGAGCTGGCACGCATTGACCTGAGCAACACGCGGGTTCTGGCTCCGCGTGACGGCCAGTTGGGGCAGATTGGCGTGCGTCTGGGGGCGTACGTTAACTCTGGCGCGCAGTTGATGGCTCTTGTACCCGACCGGCTTTGGGTCGTCGCCAATATGAAAGAAACGCAGATGGTTAATGTGCGCCTTGGTCAGCCAGTCACTTTTACTGTGGATGCGCTGGGTCATGAAAAAATGCACGGCCGCGTGCAGCGGATTTCCCCTGCTACGGGCTCGGAGTTCAGCTTGCTACCGGCTGACAACGCCACCGGTAACTTTGTGAAGATCTCTCAGCGGATTCCGGTGCGGATTATTGTCGAACCCAACCAGCCTCTGGCAAAACGTTTGCGGCCGGGGATGTCGGTGGTCGTCAGTATTGATACGAGTCAGGACGGCGAGGTGCCAGCGGATCCGGGGGGTGAGTAAGGCATCTTTCAGGGCCATTTTTTGACGCTGGATCGGGGCGCATATCCGTTTCCGTGGTAATGGCTTCTATTGGTTGCGCTTTTACAGCGCATCACTTTTGGGGCCCAAAAGTAACCAAAAGGCCCTTGCCCCACCACTCGGCACCTCGCTGGTGCTCGGTGTACCCGCCCGCAGATCCTGAACCGTGGGCCGCCGCAACGGGCCATCCATGGCCCAATGCGGCTAACCCGGCGTCCTGCCCCTCTTTAATTCAAGAGCGCCCCACGGTTCAGAATCTACGTTCGGCCAGCGTGGTTTAACGGGGCGCCCTAGATCAAAGTCAAAAGCGTGGCGGCCTGACAGCCGACCTAGCGTGTGAATTTACCGCTGTTTTCTGTAGGAGCTGCCGAAGGCTGCGAAGCGGTGTGTCTGACGAAAAATGCGTTGGCTGTTAGGACGTCTCGCGAACAAGTTCGCTCCTACCAGTCCGAGGTGCTACAGCCTTTTCCGCTCTGCTTTTGATTTTGACCTTAGGCGCCCCATCAAACCACGCCGGCCGGAATTCGATATTGCTGCGTGGAGCAAACCGGCAGGGATGCCGGTTTAGCCGCCTCAGGCCATGGATGGCCGGTGGCGGCGGCCCCACGCAGCAATGTCGGATTACGGGCATGCCGAGCCACAGCGAGGCACCCAGTGGTGGGGCAAGAGCCTTTTGGTTACTTTTGGGCCTCAAAAGTGACGCGCCGTAAGGGCGCAACCAATAGATGCATTAACCGCGATAACGGATATGTACACAGAAATGAATGTGTGAATATCAATGCAATGATCAACCGCACCCTGCAATAACGCCCTAGGACTGTGCAGCTTTACCGGTTGTCTTTTGCAAATTTGCACTGTTAGCATCGGGATCGTCATCTCTCGCACCACCCAAAATAAAAACGAACAGGGAGTTTGTAATGACCGCATCTGCTTCACCTGCCCCTCAGCCACTTACCGATAACAGCATTCTGGCCGAAGTGCGCAATCACATCGGTCACCTGACCCTCAATCGCCCTGCGGATCTGAATGCCATTGACCTGAACATGGTGCGCACCCTCCAGACGCAACTCGACGCCTGGGCCAGCGACGACTCGGTGTATGCCGTAGTCCTGCGGGGTGCCGGGGATAAGGCATTTTGTGCTGGCGGCGACATTCGCTCGCTTTACGACAGTTTTAAAAATCGCGAGACGATGCATCAAACCTTCTTCGCCGAAGAATATACGCTGGACCTGACCATCCACCGTTACCGCAAACCGATTGTCGCGCTAATGGACGGATACGTCCTGGGTGGAGGCATGGGGCTGGTGCAAGGTGCAGACCTGCGAGTAGTCACCGAACGCAGCCGTTTAGGCATGCCGGAGGTGGCCATCGGGTACTTTCCGGATGTCGGCGGCAGTTACTTCCTGCCGAGAATCCCCGGCGAAATGGGCATTTATCTGGGCGTCACAGGCACCCAGATCGGCGCGGCTGACGCGCTGTATTGCGGTCTGGCGGACTGGTACCTGCACAGCGATGCACTGGCGGAGCTGGACCGCAAACTCGATCGCCTGCAATGGCGCAAACAACCGCTCAAGGACCTGCAAGGGGCTTTGGCAAAGGTCGCCAGCCAGCGACTGCCGGACCCGTCACTGGAAAAGCTGCGCCCCGCCATCGACCATTACTTTGCTCAACCGGACATCATCAGCATCATCGAACAACTGCGTGAAGTCGCCGTGCTGGACACCCACACCTGGGCCCTGGACACCGCCGCGTTGCTGGAGACACGCTCGCCGCTGGCCATGGCGGTAACCCTCGAGATGCTGCGGCGCGGGCGTCATCTCACGCTGGAAGACTGCTTCGCGCTGGAGCTGCATCTGGACCAGCAATGGTTTGAACGTGGCGACCTCGTTGAGGGCGTGCGAGCGCTGATTATCGATAAAGACAAGAAGCCACAATGGAACCCGCCCAGTGTTCAGGCATTAAGCGCTGAGCATGTGCAGAGTTTTTTCAGCGGCCATGGAGATTGAGTCATGCACGATATTGAACTCACCGAAGAGCAAGTGATGATCCGCGACATGGCCCGGGACTTCGCCCGCAACGAAATCGCGCCCCATGCGCAGGCTTGGGAGAAAGCCGGCTGGATTGATGACACGCTGGTCGCCAAGATGGGCGACCTCGGTTTGCTGGGCATGATCGTGCCCGAGGAATGGGGCGGCACCTACATCGATTACGTCGCCTACGCGCTGGCCGTTGAGGAAATTTCTGCTGCCGATGCCGCCACCGGTACCCTGATGAGTGTGCACAGCTCAGTGGGTTGCGGGCCGGTTCTGAATTACGGCAATCAGGAGCAAAAACAGACGTGGCTGGCTGAACTTGCCAGCGGGCGCGCCATTGGCTGTTTCTGCCTGACCGAACCTCATGCAGGCTCCGAAGCCCACAACCTGCGCACCCGCGCTGAATTACAGGGCGATGAATGGGTCATAAACGGCGCCAAACAATTTGTCAGTAATGGCAAACGCGCCCAGCTGGCGATTGTATTTGCCGTCACCGACCCGCAGTTGGGCAAGAAAGGCCTGTCAGCGTTTCTGGTACCCACCGACAACCCCGGCTACGTAGTAGACCGCTCGGAGCACAAGATGGGCATTCGCGCATCGGATACCTGCGCCGTGACCCTGAACAATTGCCGCATCCCTGCAGCCAACTTGCTTGGCGAGCGCGGCAAGGGACTGGCCATCGCCCTCTCCAACCTCGAAGGTGGACGCATCGGCATTGCCGCCCAAGCACTTGGCATCGCCCGCGCCGCGTTTGAAGCCGCATTGACTTACGCTCGGGAACGGGTGCAGTTCGACAAGCCCATCATTGAGCATCAGAGCATTTCCAACCTGCTCGCCGACATGCACACCCGCATCAACGCTACACGCTTGCTGATCCTGCATGCCGCGCGATTACGCAGTGCCGGCCAGCCCTGTTTGTCAGAAGCGTCGCAGGCCAAACTGTTTGCTTCAGAGATGGCCGAGTCGGTCTGCTCCAAAGCGATCCAGATTCATGGCGGGTATGGCTATCTGGAAGACTACCCCGTTGAGCGCTATTACCGGGATGCGCGTATCACACAGATCTATGAAGGCTCCAGCGAAATACAGCGCCTGTTGATTGCCAGGGAATTAAAGCATTACCTGATTTAAACGGCGCCCGCGCAGATGAACTGCCCCCTAAAAGCTGGAAACCCGGGGCCAGTTCATCGACGTGTGACAGGCCGACAGCGTTTCGTTTTAGCAGTGAAGACGCTCGATAGGCACCCTCCTCCCACCTGAAGCCGGTCCGGGACATCACACCAATAAAGGCGCGGCAACCATCCTGTCATGTGATCTGCTCAGAAGCGCTCACGCCCTAACAGCGTTACCAGCAGCGCTACGGAGTCGGCGTTGCTGAGGATGACTTCCGCGCGCCTTTGCGGGTTATCCAGAAACACGTCGCGGGCGGCGTCTATGGTGGAGGCACCTGTCAGCTTCAGCACCTTGCTTTTGGCCCCGCCATCAATCGTTCTCAAGTCCCGCCACACACCATCCTCCTCGACTCGGAACAACTCTTCACGAGGGCTCAGATGGGACAGCTTGACCTGATTTTGTGCCTGCTCCCTTTTCAGGCGGGCACGATATTCGCCGGTGTCTTCAAGTAGATCGAGGAACGGCTGTTCCGAATCAACATAAACGATATCCTCGGTATTGCCCGCGATATGCGACAACTCATGAATAAGGGCGACTGCCCGAAAGTGAGCCCCCACATTAAAGCCCCCCTGACGCGATTGCGCAGGTTTGAGCCGGACGAACGGAGAACAGAAAAACCGATCACTGAAAAATATTCTTCTCAGTGGATCATTGGTGTAAGTGAAGGCCGTGGTGTTCCGGGAATCGAGCCTGTTGGTACCTATCACATAACGTCGCGAAGAGTGCGGTGACAGCGTAGGGTCCAATAGAGCACGATAGATATCAATAATTGCCTGCTTGACCGGGATAATCAGCCGGTTACTAAGCACATCTACACCAAAGAAGTCCTTGAGTATTTGCACGGCACGAGGATCGAGAACACGTCGTCCAGAACGCACCGTCAAGTTATTGATGGCGTTGGCTAGATAAACCCTTGCCTGTCGATGAGCTTCGACGATCTGCGTTGCCTTCAGCGGATACAGACGCTGAACCTCGTCGATACCACGCGCGTCCACAACGAACACTTCATCGACATTGACATCAGTCAACTCGATCTTGAACCGAGTCAACGCGCCGCCATTACGCCTCGCACCCAGACTGATATCGAACGCCCACCGACGGTCAGTACCGAGCTTGATAAGAGGACCATCCTCCTCTCCTTCAATCACGCACCAGCCTTTAACACCGTTTCTTACCTGATAGACCTTCCCGGCTACGGCAGCGTATTGCTTGAGCGTGACCGGATCTTTGAAAGTATTCAGCGAGTCATTTTTTTCCAGCTGACTCAAAGAAACATCATGGACCTCGAACTGCCGCAGATTCTCATCGAGGTCCAGCTGTATTTGTTCGTCGTACCAGCGTGACTCAGCCAACTCATCGGTATCACTGTCACTCTCCGCGAGAGGCGCATCCTCGCCACCCAATTGCTGGCCCGAAGCAATAAATACCAGTAAAGCTGCTGCGAATTCGGCAACCGCCTTGCCCCACTGATCTTCCTTTACCGAGTCCAGCGATGCATTGAACAAGTCCTGCGCCTGCCATAACCCGACCAGACCGCCAACCCTCCCGGGAAAAAACGTCAGGGACTGCTCAGCCCCTAGCAACATCAGGTAGCGGGACTCAGCGCGGTCAGCCTCGGCAGTAGTGACACTGCTTTTTTTGGCCATGAGCATCATCAGCTGTTGGGCAGAACGAAACAGGCATAACAAAAAGTTTTCCTGGGCGGGCACCACGCTCAGTTGCACCGGCGCCGGGTGCGCGTCACCCAGATCGCTGATCCCTCCTGTAGCCCAAGACAAGTGAGGCTGCAGGAAACCGCCTCGTTCGTAGACAAAACGAGCTGTCGGGTCCAGGCGCTCAAGCACCAGCTCTTGCAGCTTGGTGGAAGTCTGCAGGTCGAGCAGTAAATCGTCCTGAGTGGGATATTCCTTGAAAATGAAGTCGGAGCTGGCAATCGCATGCAGAACCCAGGGGCCCTCACTCTGGGTTTCAGGGCCGATCAGGTAGATTCCGGCTGCAACATCTGCAGCGTAGCCAGGAGCGGCTATCAGTTGCAAAGGGCTGAAGATGATAGCCCGCCCGCCAACCGGTAGCCGTGCGAAACCATCAGGCATGCTGACCATATTCTCGATCAAGCCATACCCCGCACTGGTCAGTGTCTTCTGGAGCATCATCTGGAACGCGGTAAGAAGCAGCGCGCAGGGCGCTTGCTCGGTAAATTGATTAAGCCGTTCTGAATAGTCCGGCGCAGTTTCCTTGAACTTATCTGCCAGATAGGCCTGATACCCGGCACCGATATCCAGCGTGCGCGCCAGATTGCGTACGTACACAGCATCCAGCGAGGCCGGTAAAGGCGTCGTGTCTTTGATAGAAACACTGAGCGAAGCACTCTGGAAATTCGAAAAGCGATTGATCGCAAAATCAGACAAGGACTCGCTCAGAGTGCTGGTCGCGGCAGGAATTGATGACGGTACCTGGCCCGTACCTACGGGGGCTACGGTGTAGTGCGTGAGAGTGATCAGTATCCTGTCGGGATCAAGTGAATCGGATGGATAATCCTTTTTTAAACGCAGGCGCAAATGCGCGACGGCGTACTCATCCAGCGTGGAGAGCGAAGCGATTCGTTGTTTGGAGGTATACATTTGCCAGAAGCGCATTGTCAGCGCTCTGAACACTAACAATTCACGCTTGGAAGCCTTTTTCAGCCAAGCCGGCAAGCGCCCGGCCATCAATGAGTATTCAAGCCGGCCAGACAACATATCAATCACGGTACGCGAATGGTCGTCAGACTCCATCGGCGTCAGCATTTTTTTCAGCAGTCCCGCATCTGCTTTCCATTCAATAGCGGTTTGATAAGCAGCTTCGATACCAAAGCATTGCCTATCCAGCTCGTCATCGACCAGACGCTGGATGAAGTCACCTTCGACGCGGGCCAGATTGACCGTGATGTTCGGCGTAGCACCTTGTTTAAAGAAGTTCTGGATTTTTTGTAGATCAGGTTCGGAAATCAGATTCAACCAGTTATCCCGGGATTCGGGGTGGACCAGCCTTGCATTGAGATCAAGCTGAAGCACGCGGACGCTGTCGCACTCCCGGAGCCCAAGTACTGCAGAACACAACAGCGGCTTTGCCCCGCCACTCAACGGTTGCTGGAGGACAAAGACATTGGTAAGCCGTATCGGCGGCTGGCTATTGTCGTAAATCAGGACCGGGACGAAAACTTCGACGGCCTGGAACCCAAAGTGCTCACGCAGATTAAACGCTGGTCGATCAAGAACCTGCTCAAGCATGTCCAGCCCGGACTTGCTCACCTCACTGGCGTGTCGGTGCATGCTCAAGGCGAGTCTGAGCAGCCCTTCCCGGATCAGGCGCGAGGCGTTTGCGGGAATGACGCTAGAACCACAGACCCGCAGGTGCGATCCATGAAAGCTTCTGATCTGGCGTGAATACTCGCTGGCGAACTCCTCTTGCGCACGCTCCATCACATGATTGAGCAATTCGGGCGTCAGCCACGACAGATGAATGGAATACTCTGAATCAGGCGGATCGAAGTAAACATGACAATCCTGCAAAACCCCAGCCTCGCGATGGCCAGTGACGCGCTCCATGAGCAGCACCGACAAACTGACAACGCTGTCGTCCTCCTCGCGATACCACATCCGCTGAGCGTCGAACGTGCCATCCTGCAACACAGAAAAATATCGATTCAATAGCCTGCGAGCGCAATCTGCTGCAGTGGGATGGGCATCGAAAATACTGTCGACCCGTATACGCGCATCACGCAGATACGTAGCCCATAGCAGAGTCGCAGCATTGCGGGTATCCGGGATGTGGGTAGCCAGAGCTGCAACTCTGGACGGCGCATTGAAACTTGACCAACGCTGCTCGGACCTGGCCATCTCTTCGCCCCAACGATCGGTATCGCCCGCGACACAAAGGCGGGGATCAATCAGACAGCGGATGTCCAGCGCAGCTTCAACGTCTACTGACGCGTGAGCCAATGAATTGAAACGAACCTTGAGGGTGCTGGCGAGATTACGTTTTTGCAGCGCAATGACCGAATCGGCGAGTTTGATGAACGGTGTTTTAGTCACCGGGTCCAGACGCAAATGCAACGCGCCCTGAGCTCGCACCAACAGCGCGTCATCGAGCGACGTATAGGCTAATATCTCGGCTCGACCTTCGATCCCGGCAAAATACGCCGCAACTGCGCCCACTCCGTTAAAGCGCCGCAGCCCCTGCTTTGCACTGTATAAAAACAGGTCCGGCAATTGCTTTGAGGTGAACCCGATCAGAACAACACCCGCCAGCTTGAGCGGAGCCTGCTTGCTTATCGCAATGGAAACCCGCGACATTTCGACTTCGTCTGATACGGCCCCCCCGGCCTGACACAGCGATTTAAGCAACGCATATTCCGCGGCCGTAACGGTGTCGTCTTGTCGGCTGCTCAGCAGGTGCTGACGAAAACACCCGACAAAAGCCTGACCGGTCAGATCCTGAAGGCTCACGCCATCCTCTGTAGAGGTGCGCCAGTAATCATCCAGCAAGCTTTCATAGACGCTGATCAACGAGCCGCTACTGGTGACC
The DNA here is from genome assembly GCF_040224095.2 of Pseudomonas caspiana. Classification (NCBI taxonomy): domain Bacteria; kingdom Pseudomonadati; phylum Pseudomonadota; class Gammaproteobacteria; order Pseudomonadales; family Pseudomonadaceae; genus Pseudomonas; species Pseudomonas caspiana. Next base: position 4,062,584 of record NZ_CP167995.1, read on the forward strand.
GCTTGTTGCCAGGATCTGGCCTGGTCCCCCGTCTGTTCGCGACCTTCGCTGTCCAGCCACTGTTGCCGTATGCCGGCGGCCAACGGCACACCACACCACGCTCTGGTTGCTACATCGACCAGCGTCTGCGTCCCCAATGTGGGACCACTCAGTGTGGGATTATCAGCCTTGTTAATCTGGGCAATATGGGTGAACACATTGATTGCAGTCCCCGGAAAACGCGCATCAATCTCTTGCTGCAGGTTATGCCCCATGGCTTTATGCAAGGAGGGCAAACGCTGCAAGTGGCCGTTAAGTCGCTGGAGTTGTCGGGCTTGCTGGTCAATGATCGAAAACATGCGCTGCTCGAACAGCTTGCTTTCAATCAGTTCACATTCAAACTTTTCCGGATCGCCGCTTTGCAGACCGAACCGTGTTGTCAGCGCCGTCACCAGCGCCTGCCGACTGGCGAATCGCTCAATACCGTCAAGGGGGGTACAAAGGTAAACCTCAGGCTTGAGGCTTTGCGAGTCGCTGACCAGCAGCGCCCCCGCCAGCTCAGCATGCATCAGCCCGCCGTCACCACGGGAAAACCGATCAACTCGCGGCAGCGTGACGTTATCGTCCTCATCAATGAGCAACCGCAACCACACGGCTTGCTCATCAGTGATGCGCTCGGCCAGAAGCGCATCGTCGATATCCCGGGAGAATCGTGAGCTGAGTGAGTCGGAGTAAAACCAGGGTAACTCTGTAAGTGACATGACAAGTTCCTTTTGCAATGAAAACCCACCGCCGGTCGGCGATGGGTTGTAAGAGCAGAGGAGCTTATCGGGGGCTAAATCATTGCAGACGGTACATAAAGCAGCGCATTGCCAAATCAGCCAATTCAGGCTTTATGGTTTTGCTCAACCCAGGCCGCATAAGCATTGATGAAGGTTTGCAGGAAGGGCTTTGTCTGTTCGGACAAGGTTCCCGCTGCATCGAAGAAAGTACCCGCGTTGCCCAGATAGGCCTCAGGCTGCTGCAGGCACGGCACATTGAGAAACACCAACGATTGGCGCAGATGATGATTGGCGCCAAACCCGCCGATCGCGCCAGGTGAAGCGCTGATCACTGCACCAGGCTTGCCGCTCCAGGCACTTTTGCCATACGGGCGGGAGCCGACGTCAATCGCATTCTTCAAGGCGCCTGGAACGGACCGGTTGTATTCCGGCGTGACAAACAAAACGCCGTCGGCTGCGCTGATTTGCTGACGAAATGCTGTATAGCTTTCAGGGCTTGATGTGGCGGTGTCGATGTCTTCGTTATAGAGCGGCAAGTCGCCAATTTCGACGATCTCCAACTGCAAACTGGCCGGAGCCAGTGCGGCGAGCGCTAGCGCGATCTTACGATTGATGGAATCAGCACGCAGACTGCCGACGACCACGGCGATCGAATAAACCTGACTCATGGAAATTTCCTTCGACGAATGAAAAGAGCCATTAGTTATAGATCAAGTCGCTGCCCAGGTGCAGATTGGATTGCAGCGATCAGGTACTAAACAGCACAAACCGTCCAAAAGACTGCGCCGACTATTTTTTAATCGCGGGCAAACTACCCGTAAAAACGGCGGTCTACTTCGCTTGATTGCTCGCTGCGAGTCACGTCTGTCCGAGTGTTGCCGGATCGGACCCTGACTCCTGATGCGCAGTGTTAGCATGCAAGAGTAAACATGCGGTTATCTTCAGAGGTTACAAAGCAAATGGCTTCAATCAACGTTGGAAAATTTCACGCACGCGACGCCGAAGGCCGTGTTTATTCGGTGGTGGAGTTCCAGGAGCAACTGTCTGAAGCGAGTGGCACGGAGCCTGTCTCAACCTACAAGCTGGCGATTGGCGATAGGGTCAATCATCTGGGCGGGGATGAGTTTCAGTTGGTTCAGTCAGGCATTACTATAACCCGCACTACCTGACAGCTGCCCTGCAGATACGCCTGTAGGAGCGGCGTTTACACCCAAGGCGTTTTTCGGGCGACTCGCGCCCTCCCGCCTGGAGTCGTTCCTACGGGAGTGATGCAGTGTTGGTCAACTTAAGTGTTGGTCAACTGAACAGCAGGTACCAAAAGATCGCGCACTCACGTGTCTGCGGATCGATGGCGCGATAACGCAAGTGATCCACCCCACCAACGACAAATCCATACTGCTCATATAACCGGCAGGCAGCCAGGTTATTGTTCTGGGTTTCCAGCATGATCCCAGGCAGGTTGTGCTTGTGCGTCCAGAACTGCGCGACATCCAGCAACGATCGGGCAACGCCGCTACGGCGCGCCGATACATCGACTGCCAACTCGTCGACGTGCGCAAAACCATTCCAGTGCCGACTCAGGACCATGTGCCCGACAGGACGCTCGTCCAGCCAGGCAACCATCACGGTGCTGTCGGCAGCGTCCCGATAGTCGCAGAACTCCTGAGAGTCGATACCGTAGTTCTTGCTGTAGGGTTCGACCGGTTCGACATGCCAGCACGCTACAGGCTTGCCCACTTCCACCGCCGCATAGCCGCTGACGGTGAATGTGAATTCGCTGTTGAGGATGTAGTCCTCGAAGCACTCGTCAGCAATGCGAATGCTCAGTGCCGGATTGGCCAAAGTCGTGAGTCCATTCAGTTACCAGTGAATCGGTCTAGCTTTGATTATGCCTGCTGCGCAGCGGCTGCTGCTTCCTGCAACTGCACCCATAACGCAGGGGCACCAGCAGCCTTGGCAATCGCCGCCATGCGAACATCGTGTTCAGCCAGGTCACTTTCACTGGCACGGATGACGCGGCAGGGCTGGCGGTCGGCTGGCAAGCGACGAATCTCGGTCGCTGTATTACCCGAGCCTTCCCCCGAACCATTGCCGTCACTGGCATTGCCTGCCAGGGACAGGCTGGTCTGGCCGCCAGTCATAGTCAGGTAAACGTCAGCGAGAATCTCGGAGTCGAGCAATGCGCCGTGCAATTCACGGCCAGAGTTGTCGACGCCATAACGTTTGCACAAGGCGTCCAGGCTGTTGCGCTGACCCGGATGCCGCTCACGCGCCATCATCAAGGTATCGAGCACGGTGCAGTGCTGAGTGATATCAGCCCTGTCCTGCTGGCCGATCAGGGCGAATTCGTTGTTGATGAAGCCAACGTCGAACGCCGCGTTATGAATAATCAGCTGTGCGCCCTTGATGAATTCGAAGAACTCATCGGCGACTTCAGCAAAACGCGGCTTGCCAACCAGAAATTCGTTAGTGATGCCGTGGACGCCGATAGCGCCCTCGTCACTTTCCCGATCGGGTTGCAGGTACACGTGAAAATGCCGCCCGGTCAGGCGGCGGCCTATCAGTTCGACACAACCAATCTCGATGACGCGGTGGCCATCGGTGACCGGCATACCGGTCGTTTCGGTATCGAGTACTACGCTACGCATGTTTGATGCCTCTTACTTCGTCAACACCACGATTGGCCAACTGGTCGGCCCGCTCGTTCCCCGGGTGCCCGATATGACCACGGACCCATTTCCAGGTCACGGTGTGACGATTGACTTGTTCGTCCAGCAGCTTCCAGAGATCGGCATTTTTTACCGGCTCTTTGGCGGCCGTCTTCCAGCCGCGCTTCTTCCAGTTAACCATCCACTCGGTGATGCCTTTCATCACATATTGCGAGTCGGTGACCAGCAGAACTTCACAGGGGCGCTTGAGCTCTTCAAGGCCACGAATGGCGCCCAACAACTCCATACGATTATTGGTGGTATTGGCTTCGCCGCCCCACAGTTCCTTTTCAACACCCTTACAGACCAGCAACGCGCCCCAGCCGCCAGGCCCGGGGTTGCCTTTACAGGCGCCATCGGTGAACAGTTCAACGGTATCGCTCATTACAAACATCCAGAATTAGTTGGCTTGAGCGCTATTCAGGCTCGCAAGTGTCTCGATTGACCTTGGCCATGGGGAGTGGAATCAGCTTGCCCATTGGTTCGCGGCGCAACTCCCGCAAAGGCCGCAATCCTACCACTAGCTTGCGTGCGACTAATAAATAGAAGCCGCCGCCCGGGCTTTGCCAGCCATCGCCGAGACGTTCAAGGCCTGACAGGCGAGCTTGCCAGCTCGCTGAAGCAAGCGGCGGACGATAGCATCCGAAGCGCCGCTTCTCCAGTGCGAAGCCCAGCAGATTCAGCCAGTCGGCGACCCTTGACGGGGAAATACAGCGCGCTTTGTGCAGCGCATCCTTGGCAAAAAAATGCCGCAGGCCCCACGTGCTCCAAGGGTTGATACCGACAATCAACAAATGCCCGCCGGGCCTCACGCTGCTGGCGGCCTCGCGCAGCAAGCCGTGGGGTGAAAGGCAGAAATCCAGACCGTGCTGCATCACCACAACGTCCGCCGCATGCTCGCTGAGCGGCCATGCCTGCTCTTCACAAACAATCTCGACACCAGGCAGCGGCGCACCCAGGCGCACATTGCGCTGGACTTGCTGCGCTGCGGGCGGCGTTTCGGCTGAAGGGCCGTAATGCACCAGATAACCACCGAAAAAGCGCCCGAGCTCCTCTTCCAGAACCCGTCGTTCTTCCTGCAATAAAAGCTGGCCTAAAGGGCCTGACAGCCAGTCGCGTGCTGAACTGATCAGCGCCAGCCATTCAGGATCAGCCTGTGCGAATGCTTCATCGGTCATGTGTGATCCTCGCATCAAGCGTCATCAGACTCTAAGATGCCTCATTGTTTCCCGCTAAGCGAACTGCGCCATGATACAGATTGATGCCCTGCCGGCTTTTAACGACAACTACATCTGGTTGTTACAAGATCCTTCGAGCAAACGCTGTGCCGTGGTTGATCCCGGAGATGCGGCCCCCGTCATCAATTGGCTGGAGCAACATCCGGACTGGACCCTCAGCGACATCCTGATCACCCATCATCATCACGACCATGTGGGCGGTGTTGCGCAACTCAAGCAACGTACGGGCGCCCAGGTAGCAGGTCCGGCAACGGAAAACATTCCGGCGCGGGACATCAGCCTCGCCGATAACGACCGGATCAACGTCCTGGGACTCGATTTCGACGTCATCCTCGTCCCGGGCCACACCCTGGGCCATATCGCTTTTTACCATGCAGGCTTGGAAAAGCCGTTGCTGTTCTGTGGCGACACACTCTTCGCCGCAGGTTGCGGGCGTCTTTTCGAAGGCACACCGGTACAAATGCACCAATCGCTTGGCCGCTTGACCGACCTTCCAGATAACACGCTGGTGTATTGCGCTCACGAATACACACTCAGCAATCTGCGCTTCGCCCAAGCCGTCGAGCCGCACAACGCGGACATCGCAGAGCGTTTGGCCGAAGTGACCCGGTGGCGCAACGAAAACCGTATCAGCCTGCCGTCAAATCTTGCGCTGGAACGTCTCACAAACCCATTCATTCGCACCAATGAAACATCTGTTAAACAAAAAGCAGACGAACGGAGCGGCACCGATAATCAGTCTCCGAGCGAGATTTTTGCTGCCTTGAGAGCTTGGAAGGATACGTTCTAAAAAGCGCAATACTGAGCACAAAATCGTTGAAAGGTTGACCATTGGCAGGGGGGTTTCTAGAATCGCCCGACATTTTCGCCTGGAACTATCTCCCAGCCAATGTCGTCATCTATACGCAGAACCACTAATTCAGACGCATTGACTCGGTTAGCTCAGGCTATTGCCGTAGCCGTGAGCGCCACGCTTGCCGGCTGCCAGACCACTAGCCACGTCGAACCCAGCAGTAGCCACCGCGCGCCCAATCTGGCCGCGGGCATCAAGCAAAAACCGATCTTTCTTACCCATAAACCTGCCCCGCTTGCGCCACCGCAAGATGTCTGGGAACGGATGCGTCAGGGCTTTCAGTTGCAACAAGGCAACGACCTGAACCCACGCATCGATCAGCAACGCCTCTGGTTTGCCAACAACCCGTCGTTCCTGGAGAACGCCGGCGAGCGCGGCAGCCTTTATATGCATTACATCGTCGAGCGTCTTGAAGAGCGCAACATGCCGCTGGAACTGGCGCTGCTGCCCGTTATCGAGAGCGCCTACAACCCAATGGCCGTGTCGCGCAGCAAAGCCGTCGGCCTGTGGCAGTTCATCCCGTCGACCGGACGCTACTTCAACCTGCGCCAGACCAGCTTCTACGATGGCCGCCGTGACATCCAGGCTTCCACCGTTGCAGCCATGGACTACCTGACGCGTCTGCACGACATGTTCAATGGCGACTGGCTGCTGGCGCTGGCTGCTTATAACGCTGGCGAGGGCACGGTCAGCCGGGCCATCGAGCGTAACGAAAAGCTTGGCCTGCCAACCGATTACTGGAACCTGCCCCTGCCGCAGGAAACCAAGGATTACGTGCCCAAGCTGCTGGCCCTGTCCCAAGTGGTGCTTGCGCCCGAAGCCTACGGCGTCAACCTTAATCCGATTGCCAACGAACCCTATTTCGAAGTCGTCGAACTGAACCAGCGCATGGACCTGTCCAGAGTCGCCGCGATGGGTAACATCGACGAAGACGAACTGATCCAGCTCAACCCGGCGTTCAAGAAGCACATGACTATCGATGGCCCCAAGCACCTGTTGGTGCCGACGGCCAAGAAGCAGTTGCTGACTGCCAATCTGTCGAACATGAAGCCTCAGGAACTGGTTGACTGGCAGCAGTATCGGGTTCGCAAAGGCGACACACTTGCCAGCCTGGCCAGCCGCTATCAGGTTTCGGTCAGTTCGCTGAAAAGCAGCAACAAGCTGTCCGGCAACAGCCTGCGTGTGGGTCAGTCGCTGAGTATTCCGACTCAGCCGGGCATGACACCTTCAAAACCGGTGTTCGAAGAACTGGCGCGTAACGAAAAACCGGCACGCAGCAGAAATTACACCGTCAAGAGCGGTGAAAACCTGTCAATCATCGCCAAGGCCAACAAAGTCGACGTCAAGGATCTGCAGCGCTGGAACAAGCTTTCCGGACAGAACCTGAAGGTCGGTCAGACGCTGGTGATGGAAGACAACACCCCGAAAGCCAAAACCACTGCGACCGCAAGCGCAGCCCCGGCTGACAAGAAGTCCATGCAATACAAGATCCAGAAAGGCGACTCGATGTATCTGGTCGCCAAGCGCTTCAACGTTGAAATGCAGCATCTCAAACGCTGGAACCCGCGCAGCGGTTCAGCACTCAAGCCGGGCCAGACCCTGACTGTTTATCTGCCGCATTGATGCATCCCTTCACGCAGAGAACACGGGCCTTGTAGGCGCTAACTTGTTCGCGAGGTGTCTGCCTGACACACCAAGTCAGGCGGCTCGCGAACAAGTTCACTCCTACGGGGAACGCGTTTGCCGCATGACAGCGCACTGTAAGCATCACCGTGCGGTCTCCTGCAAGGCAGCTGCCTGCGCTGAACCCTTTTTCCTGTCGATACAAGCTGTTACTGTTGACGACCCAAAAGCCCAAGCCGTCTGGATCGTGATACGTCCCTTCCTGCTACTCATCAGCCTGGCCTTGAGCTTTCCCGTCTACGCAGCCATCAGCGAGAGCCATGGCTACGCGCAGTTTGGTGTCCTCAAGTATCCGGCCAGCTTCACGCATTTCGACTGGGTAAACCCCGAGGCGCCGAAAGGTGGCACCTTGCGAATGATGGCTTTCGGCACGTTCGACACGCTCAACCCTTACACCTTCAAGGGCAGCAGCCCGATTTCCACCGGCAATTTCCTGCAGTACGGCGTCAACGAGCTGAATGAGCCGTTGATGGTGGGTACGGGTCAATACGATCCGTCCGGTGACGAGCCAACGTCGAGCTATGGCCTGATCGCGCAGAGTGTCGAGTTCAGCGAAGACCGCAGTTGGGTGGTGTTCAACATTCGCCCCCAGGCCCGTTTTCACGACGGCAAGCCGATTACTGCCTACGATGTAGCGTTTTCCTACCGTACCCTGCTCAAGGACGGCCATCCGCAGTACCGCACTGCCCTGCAGGAAGTGCAGCGGGTCGACATCCTTAATCGTCAGCGTATTCGCTTCGTCTTCAAACGCACGGGTAATCCACTGTTGATCCTGCGTCTGGGCGAATTGCCCGTGCTGCCGCAACACTACTGGAAGGACCGTGACTTCAAGGCCACCACCTTTGAGCCGCCACTGGGCAGCGGGCCGTATCGTATTACCAAGGTACAGCCCGGCCGCCAATTGATCTTCGAGCGGGTCAAGGATTACTGGGGCAAGGATCTACCGGTCAATCGTGGCAAGTACAACTTCGACCGGGTTGAAGTGGAGTTCTACCGCGACAGCGACGTGGCCTTCGAAGCGTTCAAAGCCGGTGAGTTCGATATTTACATCGAGCACCAGGCCAAGAACTGGTCCACGGGTTACAACTTCCCGGCCATTGCCAACGGCCAGGTGATCAAGGCTCAGATCGAGCACAAGATTCCGACCCAGACTCAGGGTCTTTTCATGAATACCCGGCGCGCCATGTTCGCCGATGCCCGCGTGCGCGAAGCGCTGGGGATGATGTTCAACTTCGAATGGACCAATCGCACCCTGTTCAGCGACGCCTATTCGCGTACCACGAGTTACTACCCCAACAGCGAATTTTCCGCGACCGGCCTGCCCACCGGTGCCGAATGGCTGCTGCTGTCGGCTTATCGCGAGCAATTGCCAGCAAGCCTGTTCACGCAGCCGTTTACCGTGTCGAAAACCGACGGCGGCGGCATCCCCCGGGAAACCCTGCGTAAAGCCCTGAAATTGTTCGGCGAAGCGGGCTGGAAGCTGTCGGACCACGGTCTGGTGAACGCCAAAGACCAGCAACTGCGTTTTGAGATCCTGCTGGTCAACCCGAGCCTTGAACGCATTCAACAGCCTTTTATTGAAGACCTGCGCCGGATCGGCATCGACGCCCGCTTGCGCACGGTAGACCGCGCCCAGTACAAGCAGCGGCTGGACCAGTTCGATTTCGACATGATCAGCATGACCATGGCGCAGACCCTCAGCCCCGGTCTGGAGCAGTGGCAGTACTTCCATTCCAGCCAGGCCGCGATCAAGGGCAGCAAGAATTACGCGGGTGTCGCCAATCCGGTGGTCGACGGCCTGCTCAATCAATTACTCGCCGCGCAGACACGGGACACACAAGTGGCCGCCGCCCGCGCGCTGGATCGCGTACTGCTATCGCAGCACTACATGATCCCCAACTGGTATCTGAATAATCATCGCCTGGCGTACCGCAACCGGTTCGCCATGGTCACCACCCCGCCCTACACCCTGGGTTTGCGTGCGTGGTGGTTAAAGCCTCTGGAGAAGTCCCAATGAACCCGTTGCGTTCCCTGCTCTCTCGGGCTGGCGGCCTGCTGCTGGTCGGCCTTGCCTGCACCGCCCAGGCTGCGCCTCAGCATGCCCTGACGCTTTATGACGAAGCACCGAAGTACCCTGCCAACTTCAAGCATTTCGACTATGTGAATCCGGACGCCCCTAAAGGCGGCACCCTGCGCCAGGCGGGCTTTGGCGGCTTCGACAGTCTCAACCCGTTTATCAACAAGGGCACGCCCGCCGAAGACATCGGCATGATCTACGACACGCTGGCCCGCTCCAGCCTCGATGAGCCACTCACCGAGTACGGATTGATCGCCAGCAAGATCGAGAAAGCCGCGGATAACACCTGGGTACGCTTCTATCTGCGGCCTGAAGCGCGCTTCCATGACGGCCACCCGATCCGCGCCGAAGACGTCGAGTTTTCCTTTAATACCCTGATCAAGGACGGCTCGCCGATGTACCGGGCGTACTACGCCGGAGTAGACAAGGTGGTCGTCGAGGATCCGCTGCGGGTCCTGTTCAAGTTCAAGAACAGCGACAGCCGCGAATTGCCGTTGATCATCGGTCAGTTGCCGGTATTGCCGAAACACTTCTGGGCGACCCGCGAATTCACCAAAGGCAACCTCGAATTTCCGTTGGGCAGCGGTCCGTACAAGGTCGCAGAGGTCAAGGCCGGTCGCTCGGTTCGCTACGAACGGGTCAAGGATTATTGGGCCAAAGACCTGCCGGTCAATCGCGGCCAGTACAACTTCGACGTGATGAATTACGACTACTACCGCGACAGCGACGTGGCTCTGCAAGCGCTTAAAGCCGGACAGTACGACTACCGCGAAGAGAACACCGCCAAGAACTGGGCTGCTGCCTACGACATCCCGGCAGTGCGCGACGGTCGGCTAATCAAGGAAGAGTTTCCCAATGGCAACCCGCAGGGCATGCAGGGGTTCGTCATGAACCTGCGCCGTCCGGTGTTCCAGGACCCGAAAGTGCGTGAAGCATTGACCCTGCTGTTCGATTTCGAATGGACCAACAAGCAATTGTTCAGCGGCTCCTATACGCGCACCAAAAGCTATTTCGACAATTCGGAGATGGCCTCAAGCGGCCTGCCTTCTGCTGCCGAGCTGAAGCTTCTTGAGCCATTGCGCGGCAAGATTCCTGACCGGGTGTTCACTGAAGAATTTGTGCTGCCTACCACCGACGGCAGTGGCATGATCCGGCCGCAGATGCGCCGTGCGTATCAGTTGCTGCAAGAGGCTGGCTGGCGCATCAAGGACGACCAGATGACCGATGCTCAGGGCAACCCGGTCAAACTGGAATTCCTTATGGCACAGACCGCCTTCGAGCGGGTCATGCTGCCTTACAAACGCAACCTCAAAGACCTGGGCATCGAACTGACAATCCGTCGTGTGGATGTTGCCGAGTACATGAACCGCCTGCGTTCGCGGGACTTCGACATGATTGTCAGCAGCTTTCCGCAATCTTCGTCGCCAGGTAACGAGCAGCGTGAGTTTTTCCACTCGGTCAGCGCCGACCGTACCGGCAGCCGCAACTTCATGGGCCTCAAAGACCCGGCAGTGGACGCACTGGTCGATGGCTTGATCAACGCAGACTCACGGGAAAGCCTGGTCGCCCATACCCGGGCGCTGGACCGCGTGCTGCTGTGGGGTTTCTACATGGTGCCTAACTGGCACATCAAGAGCTGGAGGGTCGTCTACTGGAACCATCTGGCACACCCGAAAGCCAAGGCATTGTCGGACATTGGCCTGAACACGTGGTGGGCGAAACCTGACGTACAGCCTGCTCCGCCGCAGCCCGACCCGTCAGTAGATACCGAGAAGGAGGAGCGCTGAGATGCTGGCCTACATCCTGCGGCGTCTGCTGCTGATCATCCCGACCCTGTTCGGCATCCTGCTGATCAACTTTGTAATCATTCAAGCCGCGCCCGGCGGGCCGGTGGAACAAATGATCGCCAAGCTCGAAGGCTTCGAGGGTGCAACCAGCCGTATCGCTGGCGGTGGCTCCGAAGTCTCGGTGGCGGGCTCCAACTATCGCGGCGCCCAAGGGCTGGACCCGGCGCTGGTGAAAGAAATCGAGAAGATGTACGGCTTCGATAAATCGGCGCCGGAACGTCTCTGGATCATGATCAAGAATTACGCTCACCTGGACTTCGGCGACAGCTTCTTCCGTGATGCCAAGGTGGTCGACCTGATCATCGAGAAGATGCCGGTATCCATCTCTCTGGGGTTATGGAGCACCCTGATCATGTACCTGGTGTCGATCCCGCTGGGGATCGCCAAAGCGACCCGGCACGGCAGTCATTTCGACGTCTGGACCAGCTCGGCGATCATCGTCGGCTACGCGATTCCGGCGTTCCTGTTCGCCATCCTGCTGATTGTGGTCTTCGCCGGGGGCAGTTACTTCGACTGGTTCCCGCTACGCGGCCTGACCTCGAACAACTTCGACGAGTTAAGCACGGGCGGCAAGATTCTCGATTACTTCTGGCACCTGGCGCTGCCCATCACGGCTCTGGTGATCGGTAACTTTGCAACCATGACCCTGCTGACCAAAAACAGCTTCCTCGATGAAATCGGCAAGCAGTACGTGACCACCGCCAAAGCCAAAGGCCTGAGCAACAATCGTGTGCTTTACGGCCATGTGTTCCGCAATGCAATGCTGCTGGTGATTGCAGGTTTTCCGTCGGCGTTCATCGGCATCTTCTTCACCGGCTCGCTGCTAGTGGAAGTGATTTTCTCCCTCGACGGCCTGGGCCTGATGAGTTTCGAAGCCGCCATCAACCGCGACTATCCCGTGGTGTTTGGCACGCTGTTTATCTTCACCCTGCTGGGGCTGGTGGTGAAACTGATCGGGGACATCACCTACACCCTGGTGGACCCGCGCATCGACTTCGAAAGCAGGAAACATTGATATGAAGTTGTCTCCTCTGAACCGTCGACGCTTCGAGCGTTTCAAGGCCAACAAACGCGGCTGGTGGTCGCTGTGGCTGTTCCTGATCCTCTTCGTCCTGAGCCTAGGCGCGGAACTGATCGCCAACGACAAACCGCTGGCCATACGGTATGACGGCGCGTGGTACTTCCCGGTGCTGGAGCGCTATCCGGAAACCACTTTTGGTGGCGAATTCCCGCTGGAGGCCAATTACAAAAGCCCCTACATCAAAGAGCTGCTGGCAGCCAAAGACGGCTGGACCTTATGGGCCCCGATCCCGTTCAGCTACCAGAGCATCAACTACGACCTGAAAGTACCTGCCCCTGCCCCTCCCTCATCGGAAAACCTGCTCGGTACAGATGATCAGGGCCGTGACGTACTCGCGCGAGTGATCTACGGCTTCCGGATTTCGGTGCTGTTTGCCCTGACGTTGACCGTACTCAGCTCGATCATCGGGGTTATCGCCGGTGCATTGCAGGGTTTCTACGGCGGCTGGGTGGACCTGGTCGGGCAACGGTTCCTGGAAGTCTGGTCCGGATTGCCGGTCCTTTACCTGCTGATCATTCTTGCCAGTTTCGTGCAGCCCAACTTCTGGTGGTTGCTGGGCATCATGCTGCTGTTTTCCTGGATGAGCCTGGTAGACGTGGTACGCGCCGAGTTCCTGCGCGGACGCAATCTGGAATACGTGCGCGCCGCCCGGGCGCTGGGCATGGAGAACGGCGCGATCATGTTCCGCCACATTCTGCCCAACGCCATGGTCTCGACCATGACCTTTATGCCGTTTATCCTCACCGGCGCCATCGGCACACTGACGGCGCTGGACTTCCTCGGCTTCGGCTTGCCAGCAGGGTCGCCGTCACTGGGCGAGCTGGTTGCCCAGGGTAAATCCAACCTGCAAGCTCCATGGCTGGGCATCAGCGCCTTCGCCGTGCTGGCCCTGATGCTGAGTCTGCTGGTGTTCATCGGCGAATCCGCACGCGATGCTTTCGACCCAAGGAAATGAAATGAACAATGACAATCTGATCGAGATCCGCGATCTGGCCGTCGAGTTCGTGTCCGGCGAAGGCTGTCAGCGCGTGGTCGAAGGCATCAATTTTGATATCCGCCGGGGCGAAACCCTGGCACTCGTGGGCGAAAGTGGCTCGGGTAAATCGGTCACCGCACACTCGATCCTGCGCCTGCTGCCCTATCCGCTGGCTCGCCACCCAAGCGGCAGCATTCGCTATGCCGGTCAGGACCTGTTGACCCTGGACGAGAAAAAACTGCGCAAGATTCGCGGTAATCGCATCGCGATGATCTTCCAGGAACCGATGACCTCGCTCAACCCATTGCAGTCGATCGAGAAGCAAATCAATGAAGTTCTCGGACTGCACAAAGGCCTGAGCGGCAAGGACGCGACCCGCCGCACCCTTGAGTTGCTGGAACTGGTAGGCATCCCGGAACCGGTGAAACGCCTGAAAGCCCTGCCCCATGAATTATCGGGCGGCCAACGGCAACGGGTGATGATCGCCATGGCCCTGGCCAACGAGCCGGAGCTGCTGATTGCCGACGAGCCGACCACGGCGCTGGACGTCACGGTACAGCTGAAAATCCTCGAACTGCTCAAGGAATTGCAAGCGCGTCTGGGCATGGCCTTGCTGCTGATCAGCCATGACTTGAACGTTGTGAAGCAAATAGCCAACCGCGTATGTGTCATGCAGCGCGGTTGCATCGTCGAACAAGCGTCCTGTGACGAATTGTTTCGTTCGCCCCAGCATCCGTACACCAAAATTCTGCTCAGCGCAGAGCCTAGCGGCGGCCCGGCGGCCAATCCGGCGGGTGCATCGCTGCTGGAGGTTGAGGATTTGCGGGTCTGGTTTCCGATCAAGAAAGGCCTGTTCAAGCGGACCGTCGATCACGTCAAGGCTGTGGACGGCATCCACTTCAGTCTGCCCAAAGGGCAAACGCTGGGGATTGTCGGTGAAAGCGGCTCGGGCAAATCGACGTTGGGCCTGGCGATTCTTCGTCTGATCGGTAGCCAGGGAGTCATCCGATTCCAGGGTGAAACGCTAGACTGCCTGTCGCAGCAACAGATTCGTCCGTTGCGTCGACAGATGCAGGTGGTTTTTCAGGACCCGTTCGGCAGTCTGAGCCCGCGAATGTCGGTGGGTGAAATCGTTGGCGAAGGCCTGCGTATCCATCGCATGGGCACAGCGGCCGAACAGGAAACTGCAATTATCGAAGCACTCAGAGAGGTAGGACTGGATCCGGAAACCCGGCACCGCTACCCTCACGAGTTCTCCGGAGGGCAACGGCAGAGGATCGCCATTGCCCGGGCACTGGTCTTGAAACCGGCGCTGATTCTGCTGGACGAGCCCACTTCGGCGCTCGACCGGACAGTGCAGCGTCAGGTAGTCGAGCTGCTGCGCTCACTGCAGACCAAGTACAACCTGACGTATTTGTTTATCAGCCATGACCTGGCTGTCGTCAAAGCCCTCAGCCACCAATTGATGGTGGTCAAGCAGGGTCAAGTGGTCGAACAGGGTGACGCGCAAGAAATCTTTGCCGCACCGCAACATTCTTATACACAGCAGTTGCTGGAAGCCGCCTTTTTGGCACCAGTAGCTGTCGATTAACCTGAAGAGGAACAACACATGGGTTTTCTCGCCGGTAAGCGCGTCCTGATCGTCGGTGTCGCTAGCAAACTGTCCATCGCATCCGGCATCGCTGCCGCCATGCATCGCGAGGGTGCAGAGCTTGCCTTCACCTACCAGAACGACAAACTCAAAGGTCGCGTCGAAGAATTCGCCGCTGGCTGGGGTTCGGGCCCTGAGCTGTGCTTCCCTTGTGACGTAGCCAGTGACGAAGAAATCGCCAAGGTCTTTGAAGACCTGAGCAAGAAATGGGACGGCCTGGACGTTATCGTTCACTCCGTAGGCTTTGCTCCAGGCGACCAGCTGGATGGCGACTTCACCGACGCCACGACGCGCGAAGGTTTCCGCATTGCTCACGACATCAGCGCCTACAGCTTCGTGGCACTGGCCAAAGCCGGTCGCGAAATGATGAAAGGCCGCAATGGCAGCCTGCTGACCCTGTCGTACCTGGGTGCCGAGCGCACCATGCCGAACTACAACGTGATGGGCATGGCCAAGGCCAGCCTGGAAGCCGGTGTACGTTATCTGGCAGGCAGCCTGGGTCCGGAAGGTACTCGCGTCAACGCGGTATCGGCCGGTCCGATCCGTACCCTGGCAGCTTCGGGTATCAAGAACTTCCGCAAGATGCTGGCCGCGAACGAAGCGCAAACTCCGCTGCGTCGTAACGTGACCATTGATGAAGTCGGCAACGCTGGCGCGTTCCTGTGCTCGGACCTGGCGTCCGGCATCAGCGGCGAAATCATGTACGTAGACGGCGGTTTCAACACCACCGCCATGGGCAACATCGAAGAGTAATCTTCGAACCGGCCTGTGAAAAAGCCCGCAGCTCGTGAGAGTTGCGGGCTTTTTTGTGGGCGGCGTCAGGCCTCATGACACACCGCCATCGCAGCCTTCGGCAGCGCCTACGTAACCGTGGCTCCTCTAGATCAGGCAACTACACAATCAAACCACCTCCTCCCCTCGCGCATTGAACTGCAACGCCGCCAGCCTGGCATACAGCGGGTTGCTGACGATCAATTGCTGATGCGTGCCTACGGCTACCAGTTTTCCTTGATCAATAACCGCAATCCGGTCCGCGTTCTGCACCGTGGCCAGTCGATGGGCGATCACCAGTGTGGTGCGGCCTTTCATCAAGCCCGGCAATGCCTCCTGAATCAGATGCTCACTCTGGGCATCCAGTGCGCTGGTCGCTTCGTCCAGCAGCAGAATCGGCGCATCCACCAGCAAAGCCCGAGCGATGGCAAGACGTTGACGCTGACCGCCAGACAAGCCGAGCCCGCCGTCTCCCAGGTGGGTTTGGTATCCGTTGGCCATTTGCAGGATGAATTCGTGAGCGTGGGCAATACGCGCTGCGGCCTCGACCTGTTCGGTCGTAGCGCTGGCATTGCCGTAGCGAATGTTCTCTTCGACACTGCCGAAAAACAGCGCTGGCGTCTGCGAGACCAGTGCAAAGTTGCGACGCAAGTCCAGCGGATCCAGTCGCGTGATCGGTGTGCCTTCGACAAGGATTTGCCCGTGCTGTGGATCATAGAAACGCAGCAGCAAATCAAACAGGGTCGATTTACCCGCACCTGAAGGACCAACCAGCGCCAGGGTTTCCCCCGGTTCAATGGTCAGGGTCAGGTTGTCCACGGCCTTGTGTTCCGGGCGTGACGGATAGCTGAAGCTAACTGCCTCCAACGCCAGACGACCACTGATCCGCTCTGGCAATTGCAGAAGATCGCTGGTCGGGGGCGTAATCTCGCTTTTCGCCCGCAGCAGTTCGGAGATTCGCTCGGCAGCACCCGCCGCCCGCTGCAGCTCGCCGATAACTTCGCTCAGGGTGCCGAAAGCACTGCCCACGATCAGCGCATAAAACACGAATGCCGCCAATTCACCGCTGGAAATAGTGCCTTCGATGACATCCATGCCGCCGACCCACAACATCACGGCGACCGCCCCCAGCACCAGCACGATCACCAGCGTGATCAGCCATGAGCGTTGCAGGATGCGCTTGCGAGCGGTCTGAAACGCGTCTTCGGCGGTTTTGGCAAAACGCGCCTTGTCTTGCTGCTGATGGTTGTAGGCCTGAACCGTCTTGATCTGCCCCAGCGCTTCGGACACGTAGCTGCCGACATCAGCAACACGGTCCTGGCTTTCCCGGGACAGGCTGCGCACCCGACGGCCAAAGATCAGGATCGGCGCGACCACCATTGGCAGCGCCACGACGACAATGCTGGTGAGTTTGGGATTGGTGATGAACAGCAGGACGATCCCGCCTATCACCATCAAAGCGTTGCGCAGGAACATCGACAATGACGAACCAATGACCGATTGCAGCAAGGTTGTATCGGCGGTCAGGCGTGACTGGATTTCCGAACTGCGATTATTTTCGTAGAAGCCCGGATGCAGATTGATCAGGTGATCGAAGACCTTCTTGCGCAAGTCCGCCACGACTCGTTCGCCAATCCAGGAAACCAGATAAAAACGCACAAAGGTACCCGCCGCCAAACCCAGCACCAGCAACATGAACAGGCCGATGGACTGGTTAAGCAGGTGCGGTGACCTAGTCATGAAGCCTTGATCGACCAGCATCTTGATACCTTGCCCGATCGACAAGGTAATCCCGGCCGTCACGATAAGCGCAACCAGCGCTCCCGCGGCCTGCCAACGGTAGGGAGCCATGAACTGCGCCGCCAGGCGAATCGCCTGACGCTGACGGCTGGAAAGCAATGAAGCCATGAAAACTGAACCCGCATGAAAGGCTGAAGCCAGAGCCTACACCGGTGCAGAAGGCTTTTCTCTGCTTTTACCACCGGGCAGGTGCTGATGAACTCTCGCGATTAGCCTTAGTCTGGATATTTATGACCGCTGATACAGTCCCCTAGAGAGGATTGATCTAAGCGAACGCTGGCGGTTATGTGCGGTTTCTGGTGGACTTAACCCGTGCCCGATGTTGCCGAGGGATGTCACGGCAGAGTCATCGGACGCGATTAGTCTAGGCACAACACCTGATGAAAGGAGACAGGCCATGAGCTTGCAAGCAAACAGTAATGAAGTTCCGGTCGTACGAGCCAACCCGCAGCTGCCCGTGGGCGGCGCAATCCTGGACAAGGACGGGCGCGAAGTCGTGATTACTGAAGAGATGGTTCAGGCTGCTTGTCAGGAATGCGACAAGAACTGGGTTAAACCTGAAAAACAAGATTGAGCAATGCCCCAAATTTAGAACCCGACGTCAACGTCGGGTTTTTTCTGCCTGAAATTTAACTCATCGAGCTCAGACAGCCGGAACGACTACCGCACCCAGCGCCACCACCAACTGCTGCAACGCAGCCGATTGGCCATTGATTCGCACCTTCAAGCCCTCGATCTCGCGACGCGGCGGATAATTTTTGCGCAGCAGGTCGAACGCTACTGGCTGGCTGATCGAGCCGACAAGACTACGCCGGAAGTCGGCATCATCACGGCGTGGGTCATAGACGCCACGACACAGCGTGTTCAACGCCCAGACCGGATCGGTGCGCTCATCCAGGGTGACTTCAGCCAGCCACGGTTTGGGCAACAGATCGGCAAGGCTGATGCGAGCTTCCTGCCCCAGAAATGCACACAAAGCCTGATAAATCTGCGCAGTGCCCCGCTGCCGTCCGTCGAGGCTGTAGCCCGCGATATGCGGCGTGCCGATCACGCACAGGTCAGCCAGTTCGGTATTCACCCTGGGCTCGCCTTCCCAGACGTCCAGCACGGCTTGCAGGTCTTCACGATCCAGCAGTGTGTCGTGCAGGGCGGTATTGTCGACGACGGGGCCACGACTGGCGTTGATCAACCAACTGCCGTGTTTGAGCTGCTGCAAGCGTGTCTGATCGAGCAGATGCCAGGTCGGATGTTCACCACTCTTGTCCAGCGGGGTGTGCAGGCTGATCACGTCACAGCGCTGGAGGATTTCTTCCAGGCTGACGAAGTCACCGCCCTCGACCGCTTGCCGGGGAGGATCGCAGACCAGCACATTCCAGCCCAGCGCCTTCAGCACCTTGATTAACCGCCCGCCGACCTGACCCGCGCCGACCACGCCATAAGTGCGCTGCGCCAGGTCTACGCCTTCGATTTCCGCCAGGGTCAGCAAACTGCCGAGCACGTAATCCACCACACCACGGGCATTACAGCCCGGCGCGCTGGACCACTGAATGCCTGCTTGCTGGAAGTGTTCCAGATCCAGATGGTCTGTGCCGATGGTGCAGGTGCCGACAAAACGTACCGGGCTGCCTTCAAGCAGTTCGCGGATCACCGGCGTCACCGAGCGCACCAACAGAATGTCGGCATCGGCCACGGCGGCGCGATCAATGGAACGGCCGGGCAAACGCCGGATCTCGCCAAAACCGGCAAAGAACGCGTCGAGCAACGGAATATTTTCGTCAGCAACAATTCGCATGGTGTACTCCCAGAGGTCGGCGGCAGTGTAGGCATTGATCGGGAGGGATAGGAAGGTCAACGAGCAAGTTGATGTGGAATGCAGTCGTTGTGGGAGCAGAGCTTGCTCGCGATAAGGCCGGATGCGGTTTGATTTGAATCGCATCCGGCCTTATCGCGAGCAAGCTCTGCTCCCACAAAAGTCCTGTGCCAGATGCTAATCCTTCGGCTCAATCCAGCTTCTTGCGAATCCAGTACAGAAACGTTCCGTCTGCAACCTCTTGATCAACCAGATCATGGCCCAGGAATACACAGAACTTGGGAATGTCGCGGCGTGTGGACGGGTCGGTGGCGATAACCTTGAGCAGGCCGCCAGCAGGCAGGTCACGGACTTTCTGATGCAGCATCATCACCGGTTCAGGGCAATTGAGACCGGTGGCATCGAGAATGGCGTCCACGGGCTGGCTTTGGATGGGTTCAGACATAAGCACTCCAGAAACTGGCGGGCATTATCCCGCGTATGCGGGCAGGTCGCTAGCTGCCAAACGCATCCTTGAGAAAGCCCGGTGCGATATAGCGTTCGTAGTGTGCTTCGGACAGCAGGAAAAATTCCCGATCAATGGCATCGCGCAAGTCAGGCAAGGCCCAGTCGCGGAACTCCGGCATCAGCGCCATACCGTAGGCTTCGATATTGGTGATCACCCGCGCGCCGCGCGCAATCAGTTGATAAGCCCAGCAATACTCTGACTGGGCAGGCACGAAGCGGATTTTGCGCTGTTCCAGTTGCGCACGCAGCTTGCCCGCATCAAATACTTCCAGCTTGGCGGTCATCACCTGAACCAGCAGTTGTTCGAGCCGTAGCCACACTGCCCGCTTCTGGTCTTCGTCATAACCGTTCCAGTGGATCACTTCATGGTGGAAACGCTTGCAGCCACGGCACACCAAGTCCCCGTAAACAGTGGAACAAAGGCCGACGCAGGGCGTTTTGATGATTTGATTGGGCATGGCGGACAGGGCAACGACAGGCAAGAACAAGCGCGCATATTAGCCCTTTGTCTAACGAGCTTCACCCCCGAACGTGTAGGGCTAACTTACCTTTACGGAAGATTTGCCGTAGAATCAGCGAGCCTTTTAAGGCGCCAATGTCCGTTGGAAGCTGTTTTCAAAGCGTCACGAGCACAGTCAAAGTAACCCAGCAGTCCGGTGTTGACGCAGGATTCAAGCCCTCGTCAACACTCATCAGCCGTCCTGCAGGCGTAAAACTTTGAAAACAGCTTCTGTAAGGAATTGCCGAAAACCCTGGCCAAGGAACTCAAAAAGTTTCGTCGCGCAGGTTTTTCGGGCAATTCCTGGATGAGCGTCCCGGACACCCATTTGGGACCACTGATGAGGGTAATACTGTGCTTGAAGCCTACCGTAAACACATCGAAGAGCGTGCCGCCCAGGGTATCGTGCCCCAGCCGCTTAACGCCGAACAAACTGCTGGCTTGATCGAGCTGCTGAAGAATCCCCCGGCTGGTGAAGAAACTTTCCTTGTCGACCTGATCACCAATCGCATTCCACCTGGCGTTGACGAAGCTGCCTACGTCAAAGCCGGTTTCCTGTCTGCCCTGGCCAAGGGCGAAGCCACTTCTCCCCTGATCGACAAAAAGCGCGCCGTTGAACTGCTTGGCACCATGCAGGGCGGCTACAACATCGTCACGCTGGTTGACCTGCTGGATGACGCAGAGCTGGCCCCGGTGGCCGCTCAGGAACTCAAGCACACGCTGCTGATGTTCGATGCCTTCCACGACGTGGCTGAAAAAGCCAAGAACGGTAACCCTCACGCCAAGGCTGTGATTCAGTCCTGGGCTGACGGCGAGTGGTTCAAGAAGCGCCCTGTACTGGCCGACAAGATCAGCCTGCGCGTCTTCAAGGTGACTGGCGAAACCAACACCGACGACCTCTCCCCTGCACCTGACGCCTGGTCGCGTCCTGATATCCCGCTGCACGCCCTGGCCATGCTGAAAATGGCCCGTGAAGGCATCGTGCCGGACGTACAAGGCTCCATCGGTCCGATGAAGCAGATCGAAGAAATGCGCGGTCAGGGTTTCCCGATTGCCTATGTTGGCGACGTGGTCGGTACCGGTTCTTCGCGTAAGTCCGCGACCAACTCGGTTCTGTGGTTCTTCGGTGACGACGTTCCTTATGTGCCGAACAAGCGCGCTGGCGGTTTCTGCTTCGGCAGCAAAATCGCTCCGATCTTCTACAACACCATGGAAGATGCCGGCGCCCTGCCAATCGAATTCGACGTCAGCAATATGAACATGGGCGACGTGATCGACCTGTATCCGCATGCTGGCAAAGTCTGCAAACACGGTACTGACGAAGTCCTGACCACCTTCGAAATGAAGACCCCGGTTCTGTTGGACGAAGTCCGTGCTGGCGGTCGTATCCCGCTGATCATCGGCCGTGGCCTGACTGACAAGGCTCGTGCCGAGCTGGGTCTGGGTCCTACCGACCTGTTCAAACTGCCGGAAGCACCAGTCGACACTGGCAAGGGCTACACCCTGGCGCAGAAGATGGTCGGCAAGGCATGCGGCCTGCCGGAAGGCAAAGGCGTTCGTCCAGGCACGTATTGCGAGCCGAAGATGACTACCGTGGGCTCGCAAGACACCACCGGCCCGATGACTCGCGACGAGCTGAAAGACCTGGCGTGCCTGGGCTTCTCCGCTGATCTGGTCATGCAGTCCTTCTGCCACACCGCTGCTTATCCGAAGCCGATCGACGTCACCACGCACCACACGCTGCCTGACTTCATCATGACCCGTGGCGGCGTTTCCCTGCGTCCGGGCGACGGCATCATCCACAGCTGGCTGAACCGTATGCTGCTGCCGGATACCGTCGGTACCGGTGGTGACTCCCACACCCGTTTCCCGATGGGCATCTCGTTCCCGGCCGGTTCCGGTCTGGTGGCGTTTGCTGCGGCCACCGGCGTTATGCCGCTGGACATGCCGGAATCGATTCTGGTGCGCTTCAAAGGCAAGATGAAGCCTGGCATCACCCTGCGTGACCTGGTTCACGCGATTCCTTACTTCGCCATTCAGTCGGGCTTGCTGACGGTTGAGAAGAAAGGCAAGAAGAACGCCTTCTCCGGTCGCATTCTGGAGATCGAAGGCCTTGATGACCTGAGCATCGAACAGGCTTTCGAGCTGTCCGACGCCTCGGCCGAACGTTCTGCCGCCGGTTGCACCATCAAGCTGTCGAAAGAGTCGATCACCGAGTACCTGAACTCCAACATCACCCTGCTGCGCTGGATGATCGGCGAAGGTTACGGCGATGTTCGTACGCTGGAACGTCGTGCTCAAGCGATGGAAGCCTGGGTTGCCAACCCTGAGCTGATGGTTGCCGATGCTGACGCGGAATACGCTGAAATCATCGAAATCGACCTGAACGACATCAATGAGCCAGTGCTCTGTGCACCGAACGATCCGGACGACGCCCGTCTGCTGTCCAGCGTTGCTGGCGAGAAGATCGACGAAGTGTTCATCGGTTCGTGCATGACCAACATCGGGCACTTCCGCGCTGCGGGCAAGTTGCTGGACAAGGTCAAAGGCCAACTGCCAACGCGTCTGTGGCTGTCGCCGCCGACCAAAATGGATGCTCATCAGCTGACGGAAGAAGGCTACTACGGTATCTACGGCAAGGCTGGCGCGCGCATGGAAATGCCGGGCTGCTCGCTGTGCATGGGTAACCAGGCACGTGTAGAGCCGAACTCGACGGTTGTGTCGACTTCGACCCGTAACTTCCCGAACCGTCTGGGCGATGGCGCGAACGTCTACCTGGCCTCGGCCGAGCTGGCTTCCGTTGCTTCGATCCTGGGTCGCCTGCCGACCGTCGAGGAGTACATGGAATACGCGAAACAGATCGATACCATGGCGGCGGACGTATACCGCTACCTGAGCTTCGACCAGATCGCCGAGTTCCGTGAAGTCGCAGCGAACGCCAAGATCCCGGTTGTTCAAGCGTAAAAAACGCAACACCGCGTTAAAAAACCCCGTCCATGTGACGGGGTTTTTTATTGGCCTGGATCACTACATTGCGTGGCTAACCTGGTTCTTCTTGTGGGAGCCGAGCTTGCTCGCGATAAACGATAACGCGGCATGACTTCTAACTGCGTCTGATGTATCGCTGGCGAGCCCAACTCCCTCAGGTACTGCGCAAGCCGCGAACTCGCTATACAAAAAAGCCCCACATCTCTCGATGCGGGGCTTTTCATTACAACCAGCTAAACCATCAAATGGTAATAGCCTGCCCACTCATGGCCAGGTCCAGCAGTTCGCGGTTGGCTACGGCATACATCGCGTAGTCCGTGCCGCTTGCTGCGCGGATGTCCACCAGCATGGCGCGCCAGCGGTCGACCATGGCGCTGTGCTGTTCAAGCCACAGGTTCAGGCGCTCCTCGATATCCGCAGGGCCATCGGCCATTTGCAGAACCGAGATGGTGATCGCCCGTTGCTGCCAGTCGATGTCATCACGGAACGCTTCGCGAGCCAGGGCTTGCCAGTTGTTTTCCACCGGCAGGCTACTGATCTGTTGCAAGTACCAGGTCACGTCCAGCGCGCTGCCCACGGCGAAGTAAGCCTTGGCCACATCGGCAGCATTCTGCCCGGTGACGTCAGACGCTTCGATGATCGGCAAAAGCGTGTACAGGTGGCTAGTGCCTGCGACCATGCGCGCCAATAGCTCCGGCACGCCAGCTTCGACATAGGCCTGATAGCGGGTCTGCCAGACTTCACGAGTCGGGCCTTCCAGCAGTTCATCGAGTTTAAGACCCAGCGCAGCGAGGTGCGGACCGAAGTGCGCAACATCACGCGCCGCGTCCAGCTCGTTGCGACGGCTACGCAGGAACCAGCGCGTCGCGCGGCGGCCCAGACGCATCAACTCGTCCATCAATGCCAGTTGAATCTCGGCAGGCACCTTGTAGTCCAGCGCCTCGATCTGACGGAACCAGTGCGGCAGGTGGAAGATGTCACGCACGATCACGTAAGCGCCCGCCACGTTGGCCGCACTCATGCCAGTGGACTCTTTGAGTCGCTGCACGAAGGTGATGCCCATGTGGTTGACCAGATCGTTGGCGATCTGGGTGCTGACGATTTCGCGCTTGAGACGATGCTGACGCATGGCGCCGGAGTACTTGGCACCCAGCGATGGCGGGAACGCGGTTTCCATGTCGCGAGCCAGATAGTCATCATCCGGTACGCGGGATTCCAGCAATGCTTCGTTCAGGTCGATCTTGCTGTAGGAGATCAATACCGACAGCTCCGGACGCGTCAGGCCATGACCGGCCGCTACGCGCTCGCTGATCTGCTCTTCAGCAGGCAGGAACTCGATGGCGCGGTCCAGCTTGCCACGGGCTTCCAGATCCGCCATCAGGCGCTTGTACTCGGCAATCCGCTCGTAAGCACGACGCGTTGCCAGGGACAGGGCCTGGGTTTGCTTGTAGTTGTTGCCCAACACCAGATTGCCGACTTCGTCGGTCATGCTTTCCAGCAGCTGATTACGCTGCTTTTCAGTCATGTCACCGGCCTGCACCACTTCGTTGAGCAGGATCTTGATGTTCACTTCGTGGTCGGAGCAATCCACGCCAGCGGCGTTGTCGATGAAGTCCGTATTGGAGCTGCCACCATTGAGCGCGAACTCGACACGGCCCAGTTGGGTCATGCCAAGGTTGCCACCCTCGCCCACCACCTTGCAGCGCAGCTCGTCGCCGTTGACCCGGTGCGCGTCGTTGGCTTTATCGCCTACATCGGCGTGGCTTTCTTCGCTGGACTTGACGTAAGTACCGATGCCGCCGTTCCACAACAGATCAACCGGTGCCTTGAGCAGCGCGTTGAGCAGCTCGGTCGGGGTCAGCTTGTCAGCCTTGATGTCGAAGCGTTCTTTCATTTGCGGCGTGATGGCGATGCTTTTTGCGCTGCGCGGGAAGATCCCGCCGCCTGCCGACATGATGCTGGTGTCGTAATCGGTCCAGGCCGAACGCGGCAGGTCATACAGACGCTTGCGCTCGATGAAGCTGCTGGCCGGGTCCGGGTTTGGATCGATGAAGATATGCAGGTGGTTGAACGCCGCCACCAGTTGCAGTTTGTCGGACATCAGCAAGCCGTTGCCGAACACGTCGCCTGCCATGTCACCGATGCCGATGACGCTGATGCTGTCCTGCTGAACGTTGATGTTGCGCTCACGGAAGTGACGCTGGACACCGACCCACGCGCCCTTGGCGGTAATGCCCATTTTCTTGTGGTCATAACCGGCCGAACCACCGGAAGCAAACGCATCACCCAGCCAGAAGCCGTAATCGATGGCGATGCCGTTGGCGATGTCGGAGAAGGTTGCAGTGCCTTTGTCCGCCGCTACCACCAGGTACGGGTCATCGTCGTCATGACGCACGACGTTGGCAGGCGGAACCAGACCGCCCTCTTTCAGGTTGTCGGTGATGTCCAGCAAGCCGGAGATGAAGATGCGATAGCAGGCGATACCTTCGGCCTGAATATCATCGCGGCTGCCGCCCAGTGGCAGGCGACGCGGCAGGAATCCGCCTTTGGCACCCACTGGCACGATCACCGAGTTCTTCACGTGCTGGGCTTTCACCAGACCGAGGACTTCAGTACGGAAGTCTTCTTCGCGATCCGACCAGCGCAGGCCACCACGGGCCACGTTACCGAAGCGCAGATGCACACCTTCGACACGCGGCGAGTAGACGAAGATTTCAAACTTCGGCACCGGCTTTGGCAGCTCGGGAATCAGACGCGGGTTGAACTTGAAGCTGAAGTAGCTCTTGTTCTGACCGTTGGCGTCCGGCTGATAGAAGTTGGTGCGCTGGGTGGCTTTGATCAGGTCCAGATAACGACGCAGGATGCGGTCTTCGTTGAGGACCTGAACATCGTCCAGAGCGGAAAGAATCGCCTGTTCCAGACGCAATTGCTTGTCGTCCAGATCTTCAGTGGTCAGTTTGCGCGCCAGATAGAAGCGGGTTTTGAACAACCGGGTCAGCTCACGGGCAATGTCCGTGTGGTTGTTCAGGGTGCTGGCGATGTAACCAAGGTCGAAGCCCAGACGAATCTGTTTCAGGTAACGGGCGTAGGCACGCAGCAGTGCCACATCGCGCCACGGCAGACCCGCAGTCAGAACAAGACGGTTGAACGCGTCGTTCTCGGCATCACCACGCACGATGTGGACGAACGCATCCTGCAAAGTGTCGTTGAGTTGCTGGATGTCGATTTCCAGGCCTTCAGCCGCGGTGAACGCGAAGTCATGAATCCAGAACTCGCGGCCGTTGGTGTGGCGCAGGCGATACGGGAATTCACCCAATACACGCAGGCCTAAGTTTTCCAGAATCGGTAATACGTCGGACAGGGCCAGCGGCGTATCGGCGTGGTACAGCTTGCAATGCAGCTGAGCCTTGTCGCCGGAAAGCGGCTGATAGAAGCTCATCACCAGTGGTTTGGCTTCGCTCAGGTTGAGCAGATGCTGCATGTCGACCACAGCCGAATGCGCCGCGAAGCGCTCGCGATAACCCGCCGGGAAGCCTTTCGGGAAATCCGCCAGCACGTTGGTGCCGTGGGCCTCGCCGAAGCTTTCCACCACCAGACTGGCGTAATCGTCTTTCCACGAACGGCAAGCCTGAATCACTTCGTTCTCAAGCTGAACCGGGTCAATGTTCAGATTGACCTTCGGGTCCACCCGCAGAATCAACTGCACGCGCGCCAGAACCGATTCAGAGAAGAAGGTCCAGAACTCGCAGTCGCTGGCCTTGAGGCGTTCCATCAGGACTTGCTGGATCTTCTGGCGTACTTCCGTGGAATAGATGTCACGCGGCACGTAGGCCAGGCAATAGCAGAAGCGACCGTAAGGGTCTTTGCGCAGGAACACGCGAATCTTGTTGCGCTCCTGAATCTGCACGATGGACATCACGGTGTTGAACAGCTCGTCCACCGGGGTCTGGAACAGGTCGTCACGAGGCAGAACTTCGACGACTTGCGCCAGCTCTTTACCCAGGTGAGCCTTGGGATGGAAACCGGAACGGTGCTCGATTTCAGCCACCTTGCGGCGGATGTACGGAATCTCGCGAACGCTTTCGCCATACACCGAGGAGGTGTAGAGGCCCATGAAGCGGCATTCCTTGATGACCTTGCCCGATGCATCAATCTGGCGGATCGACACGTAATCCGGGTACGCCGGACGGTGTACACGGCTCGGGTGCGCAGCCTTGGCGAACGACAGCAGCATCGGCTCGTGCAGGTAGCTCACAGCATAGTCTTCAATGTGCAGGTCTTCGTGACTCAGGCCAGCACGCAGACGCTTGGTCAGGCCGAGGAAAGACGATTCGTCGTACACCAACTGGCCGCCCTCGGCTTCGTTGCTGACTTGAAACTCTTCGTAACCCAGGAAGGTGAAATGGTTATCCACCAGCCAGTGCAGGAACGCCTTGACCTCGGACTTCTCGCCCTCGTCGACGGCGTACTGCACAGAATCGATACCCGCCAGCAGCTCATTCAGCTTGGCCTTCATCGGTTCGAAATCTTCTACGGCCACCCGTACTTCGCCGAGCACTTGCTCCAGCTCACGGGCCAGCACGTTCAACTCGCTGGCGTTGGCGCAACGGTCGATTTCCAGATACATCAGGGATTCTTGCAGTACGTCTTCGCCGCTGGTGCCTTTAGGCAGCAACTCCAGCAGTTCGCCCTTGCTGTCGCGACGCACGCTCAGCACGGTGGTTTGCAGCGTATGAATGCTGTAACCGCGACGGTTCAGCTCGGTGCGCACCGAGTCCACCAGAAACGGTAGATCGTGGTGCAGCACTTCAACGGCGGTGTGCGTGGATTGCCAGCCGTGGCGTTCGTAATCGGGGTTGTAGACGCGGACCTGCGGGGTGGCATGTTCAAAACGTTCAAGCAGACGCCAGGCTGACAAGGTGCAGCCCGCCAGGTCGGACAACCGACGCTGGGTGAGTTCATCGAGGGAAATGATGCCGAAGAATTGCTCAGCGAACAGCGCCACTTGTGGCAGTGCCTGTTCACTGATGTGCTGCGCCAGTGCTGCTTGCAGTTGATGCTGGAAGTCAGACTTGCTGGCTGCGGTGAAGAACGCCATCTGAGGTACTCCGCTTGTGCTTTTTTAGAAGGAAGCTTGAAGGAAGTGTTGCCTGCACATGCTGTGCCTGGATGAAACGGCAGAGGCACAGCATAAGCCAAAGAACTAACGCTTGCCGCGAACGACTCGTCACATTTGCTTTCTGCAACCGGTGCCGGAAAAAACAACACGCAGGGTAGGACTTCTCCCACTACCGTTCATCTGCCGTCCAGCTTAACGAGAGCTGACGGGCAGTTACTTGTCGTGCTGCGACATATTCGGTCATCGGCATGCCTGCAAAACCCGAGGCAACTGCCGTTGTAAATAATTGCTTCGGCAAAGTGGGGCCGGGCTGGCAAAATCCCTCTCCGTCCTCTTTCCTCGAGAATCACGACCATGCAAATGACCACCGACAACTTCATCTTCAACCCCTGCGATGAGGAAGAAGACAACATGGCGCTGGTCTGCTGCCATGGCAGCAACGGAGATTTGTTTCTGCTGGCGCGTTTTCCGGATGAAGACGAAGTCGACATAACCTTCGTCGACGACACCATTCACGTCAGTTCAAACCTGAAAGTAACCTTCAGTGCTGAACGGCTGCTGGTGGAGATCGATGCGGCCGATGCCCGGCCGCTGGGTGGCGATACCTGCTATGAAATACGCCACAGCACGCCCGCTAACGAGTTGCCCGAACTGGACGCGACGCTGCGCCTCATCCTCAAGGAGGTCGGCAGTTACGTCAGCGAAATCAGTTGAGGCGTGTCTGAGCTGAAACCGCCCCCAGTAGCTGTCGACGCTCGGCCTCGCTCTCTTCGACGGCAGTAACCAGCTCCTCGACCTCGCTGGCAAAAACCTTGCCGCCGTCCACAGCCAGATAGCGAACGTGGAGGATGATGTCGCTGAGGGTCTCAAACATCGCTTGTTGCTCAGCACTCGTATAGCTGGGGAAACTCAGCGTCCAGCTAGACACCGCCCCGGTGCCTTCAAACGGGAAATAACGCTCATCATTGAAATCGAGCACGAACATGCCGTCATCATCGATTCCGGTCGATATACCGATCTGCTGATTGGGCCGCGGGTTGAAGACGATCTGGTCCTGGCGAATACCTTCCTCTTCAGGCAGGTCGCCAGCCTGCACGTATAGATATCTCACATTGTCGATCTGCGGCTGCAATAGGTAACTGCTGCTCTGCTGGCTCAGCGTCGCATGGATATCCTCATAGGCTGCGCGAACTACCGGTAATGAGATCGACACGCGGGTCAACTGGCGCAGGTAATGGCCCGGATGGTCTTTATCAAAGGTTGAAGCCTTTAGTTGAAAAATGATCTCGCCGCTTTCACGGATCGTTTCAACCACACCAGCCCACCCGGTGGAGAGAGTGCCATTTACCCGTACGTTGGGGTCGTAATCACTGAGCAAAGCTTTGAGGGAGATGGTTTTTGTCAATTCCAGACGCCGCTCATTGCGCGCCAGAAACGCCGACTCCATCTGCAAGAGACCGAGCTTGAGGGTTTCTCCTGCCGCCAAACCAAATCGGTTCTCCGCCCACGCCGTGGTGGAGATAAAGCGCGTGTCGCGGTCGCCGATTTCGTATTGCCAACATGCCTCGGCGCCCAGGCACATCCCGAGCACAGCATCGTAGGCCTGGAAGTACAAAGTGGACATCTGGCTCGACAGCCATTGATACAGCCCCGCCCCGCTCGCCCGATTCTTGATGAAGGCATATAGCGCTTGCGCTTGCTCGCGGGCTTTGATGGCTTGATCTCTACTCGTAGTGGCGGCCTGGAGAGCGACCTTTTGAGCGCTGATTTGCCAATCGACTACCCCCATTTCCAGTTCAGCCTGCTTCGCCTGATATTCCCACTCGTCACGGCGGCGCTTCTGAGTGTCGCTGATCAACTCTCGTTGTGCCGCGTCCAGGGTATCCGCAGCTGTGCGTTCATTTTCTTCTGCCCGTGCGAATAACAATCCGCCCCAGTTGATTCCGCCGAAGGTCATGCCAAACAGATTAGGTGCATAGGACGCGTAATGCCCTGCCTTCGACCAGCTCCGAACTGCCCCCATTTTGTTCTTTGCTATCCCGCGAGCGGTTTGGGCTTCTTTTTCAAGATCGCTGACATCAACCGCTACCAGTCTGTCGTAATAGTCTTTGCGAGTCTGGATAGTCGCTTTGTTGTCGACCAACACCTCAAGTCCTTTATTCGCCTGATCAAAAGCATCCTGCTGAAGTTGTTCGGCAAAGGTGACCAGATCGTCCAGCACGTGGCCCTGCTGCAATTCCTCCTGCTGCGCCCGATCCCTGAGTTCCATGTAATTGAGTACCTGCTGGCCAAAGCAAGTCAGGGTGTCTACGGCGTTTAGCACCCTGGGCAGCATGGCGCGAAAACGATAAGGCGGGATGATTGCCAACGAACCCAAGCGGCGCTGACTGAGGCTGCTGCCACTGAGTTGTGCGCGCAACAGATCCAGCGGATTGGCCGGGGCTTCATACAGCGCCAATTGCAGAGGCTTGCCATCCAGGGTCAGGTTATTACGCAGGTTGTACAAGCGCTGTTCAAGGCGATCCCACACATCGAGCAACTGGCTGTTGACCGGCAGGCGGAACACCTGCGTATCCAGCAAGCGCAGCCATGGCAGGGTATTGGTGCTCATAGGCACCAGCGTTTGCAACAAGTCGATGTGGGCAGACTCTGCGGTGGCAAAGGCACTGCCGCCGCCATTGCTCGCCTGCGTCAACGTTACGGGCGTCCAGCGACTGATGCTGCGGCCTTTGGAGGATGGCCCCAATAACGATAGCGCGCGAACGTAATGCAGCTTGGCCTCGTTCAACGTGTCGCGGGAGACCTGACGGTAGAGCATGTCGCCCCATTCAATCAGGTTATTCAGATAAAGCACGAAGATCGCTTTACGGTAATGCGATGGCGCCCCACGGGCAATGGCATCCGGGTTGGTGAGGCCTTCCAGTTCAGGCATGACGTTATCCGCCATGCCCAGCGGTCGACAGTTCCAATACGGTAGCCATTCGATCTCCGCGGGTGGCGGATACTGAGGCGCTACGCGCATTTGCGGGTTGAACAGATAATGCAACCAGCGCTGAGCACCTGAGTAGTCAAACTCCTTCTGCAGGCGCCAAGCCACCAGATGCGCCACATGAAAGAACAACTCCCAAAAGTACAGCCCGTTGGCCCCGGCGAAATCCACATACACGGGCGCCGTTTGCCCGGGTAACGGCGGCTCTTCGGTGTGCTGGGTTTCCCAGGACAAGGCGCTTTCCAGGGACAGACTCGCCATGCGGGTCAGCTCTTTGGCGAATAAGGTGTTGAGGCGGACCTCACTGCTGCTGGCTTCTACGCCAGCAGCAGTGAGGTCCAGATATTGCGCACCTGTGGCTGTGATGGAGATGTAAGGGACAGGATCAGATAGGGGTTCTCGTGTAACGGTGAAGCCGTTTAATCCAAAACCATCGGAATTGCCTTGATACTCCCCCCATAGATACGTTCTTTCATTTGGGTCATCGGCTGGCCACTCATCATAATAAACTGGGGTCTTGGCTGCGCCGTTCAATGTCACTTTCCCCTCGCACGCGATCCATTGATGGAGGTAATGTGCAATGCCCCACGTCATTTGCGCACTTTCATATTCTTTTATTAAATAGTTTTCTGGCGAATCGAGTTCCCAAGTCGCCGAGTGTAAAACATGCATCTTGAAGCCACCACTATGGCCTTCGTACTCAAAAGATTCTGGCTCACTAAAAACGTGTGTCGTGGCTTTCCATGTCTGCCTATCAGGCGTTTCCTCGATCAGGTGAAAGTGCTCCTCTGGCAGCAAAACGACACAGGGCTCATTATTTTTGTACAGTAGTTCAACGCCTGCAGGAACCTGGCTCGACCAAGGCTTGTATTCGTATTGATCGGCAGTAAATATCGAGCTTCCCATGCCCCCAGAAAAAGAAGCTGAATAACCCCAGGAGCTAAAGTCAACGGACTTGCTATAGTGGAACTTCAAATCTTTAATGACGTCGACGATCTTCGTACACACTCCTTGCAAAGACAAACGTCCGTTTGACCAAACAGCGATCAACTCAAGACTGTCATTAATGGAAAACCTTGAGGTGGATATAACAGATGGCGGCGCCCTCTCATCCCGCTTCACGGACGTTATTTTCCACCGAGAATCCCCCCCCCCCTGTAATTGCCTCGCACAGAACTGAGCCCGTCGGCTGTCTGTCCCCGACATAAATATTAACGTTTCATGAACATTATCTCGTTCGCTCTGGCTGAGGCTTAGTGGGTTCAACATACTATTACGCACCACCAGATCATTAAGTTCAGAAAGAGACGAACTGATACCGATGGATATAAAACGCACGAGTAGCCTTGATTTTTGATCATCGTCATTATCAGTAGAAACCACCAGCCGATACCCTTTGCTGATCACCCCGTCCGCCCCTACCACACTCTCCAGTACATCGTCATAAACCTCCCCCGAATGCAGCAGGATCGGTGCCGTCCAACTGCCATCCAGTCGCCGATAGCTCAACTTCATGTGATATTCGAAGTGACCGGTTTTGTTCCCCTCTGCATTGAGCAAGGGCTTACCGGTTTCCACCCACACCGCATACAGGCGACCATCCATGACCACGGGCCGACAATATTTGATTTGCGCGCCACCAATGGACTCAATCGCCAGCCATTCGGTCCAGCCCAGCATTTGCGACTTTCCTGCATGCTCACCTTTGTAGAGACGCGATTTACGCCAATAAAAGGCAAACGGTTCAATACTCTGGCGGCCAATAAAGTAATAATCCGCGTCGAGAAAATTCGGGCTATCTACATAACAACCGGTGATCTGCAAGTTACTGACCGTTTCAAAGGCTTGCAGATAATTGCCCAATGCTCTCTGCACCGCATCCTTGGATAGCCGGGCCTGAGCGAGTTCCGATTCGAACGTCTTGAACATCATGGTTCTATCCAGACGCAAGCTCGGGTCCAGGTAGTTTTCCGGGTAGTCTTGCAGCATCTGGTAACCGGACCATAAGCTGTATTGCGCCATGCCCTCGCGCCACAGAGTCAGTTGCTCCTCACTGACGCCGCTGAAGCCGGGCTCCATGCCGTTGTAGATCGCATGAATGTGTTGCTGAACGCTGGCGATGCCTTGGGCGACACGGCTGGTGTCGACCTGCGCACTGACCTGGTTGTCGATCAACAGGTATTCGTACAAGTCGTTCTCGGTGGCAACCCGGTTTGACGTACCGCCTTGCCCTACCAGTTTCCCAAGGTAGTAGGCGACCAGCGCGTCTCTGCGCTGCTGCTCCAGAGTGCCGATGACTGCCTGGCTCATGATCGTGACCTCATCATCCATTGATGCGTTTGAACAGACTCACGCGCTGGGCAAAATCCCGTCGCGTATGCGTGGCCAGATTTGCGATGTGCGTGCTTTGTCAGCGTCTTGCTGCAAGGCTTTCACTTGCGCGGCGAAGGGTTTGCCGCCGTCCATGGCGCGATAACGTACCTGCACAACGATGTCCTCCAGGGCGTCGAGTATTTCCTGCTGTCGGGCACTGGCATACCGGGGGAAACTCAACGTCCAGGTCGAAACGGCGCCGGTCCCCTCGAAGGGCAGATAGCGCGCATCCTCCATCTGTGCAAAGTGCAGACCGGAGTCATCGCTGCCCGCCGACACCGCGATCTGCTGACCGGGACGTGGATTGGCGATGACATATCGCGGGCTGATGTCGTCGTGCTCGCCTGATAACTCATTGGCCTGTCGGTACATGTGCTTGCAGCCACCGAGATCGGGCTTGAGCAAATAGCTGCTGGCAAGCTGGCCAAGTATCACGCGGCTGTTTTCATAAGGGCCGAGCACGCCGGGTAACGACAGCGAAACCCGTACCAGTTGGCGCAGATAGTGGCCGGGATAATCCTGATCGAATAGCGAAGGTTTCAGCGCGAACTCGAGGGTGCCTGTGTTGCGCAGGCTGGCAAGCACCGCTGGCCAGCCTGTTTCGCCACTGAGCCCTGAATAACTCTTCAGCAGTTGGCGCAACGACACGGTTTTTACCAGTTCCAGGCGCCGCTCATGGCGCACCAAGAAGGACGACTCCATCTGTAGCAAGCCCAGCTTCAGGCTTTCCCCAGAGCTCAGACCATGACGGTTATCGACCCATGCACTGACCGGGATAGAGCGCGTATCGCCATCACCAATCTCGTACTGCCAACAGGCCTCGGTAGCCAGGCATAAGGAAAGCACTGCGTCGTAGGCCTGGAAGTAAAGAGTGGACATCTGCCCGAGGAGCCACTGATACAAAGCCGTGTTGGTGTCGCGCGTCTCGATGAATTCACAAAGCGCCTGCGCCTGTTCCCGGGCGTTTTTCGAGCGGAGTCGTTTGCGCTTCGCCGAGTTGTTTATCAGCTCTTGTTGGTCGGTCTGGGCGCCCAGGGAGTGCAGCTGTGCCTGTGCATGATCCTTGAGAAATGTCCAATCCTGGCGCCTACGAATATACGCATCCGCCCGCAATTGCGTCTCGGCATTCTCGGTGTAGTAGATTTGACCGCCTTCCGCCTTGGATGCTTGCTGAAACACGGGCCCCGCCCAGTTAAATCCGCCGGGGATAGGGATGAGGAAAGGAGGAAATGGCTCAAGTGTGATGAGATTGGGCGCCAGAGTAATACCGTGCCCTCTGGCACGATAATCACTTGCGGCCGCGCATCGAGCATCTCTCGCCGTGGCGAACCGCTCTTCAGCACGCAACTCAGCTTCACTCACATCCTGTTCCAGCCACGTTTGATAGGTCGTGATCTGGCTGTTCACCTGTAAAAGACTGGCATGCAACGCCTTGATAGCAAGGTCGCCCTGCTCAATGGCCAGGTCATCGAGCGTTTCGACGAAACCGGACAACTCCAGCACATGACGCTGCTGCAAACGGTCCTGCGCCGCACGATCACGTGCAGCCATGTGCACGCGTACCTGCTCGCCAAAAAGAATCAGTGTGTCCACGGCCTCCCTGGCGCGAGGCAGCATGGCAGCGAATCGATACGGCGGGATGATCGACATCGAGCCCAGGCGCCGCAGCGACACGCTGTTACCGGCCAGTTGCGCGCGCAGCAAGTCCAGCGGATTGGCCGGGGCTTCGTACAGCGCCAGCAACATGGGTTTGCCATCCAGCGTCAAGTTGTGGCGCAGGTTGTACAACCGCAAATCAAGCTGTTCCCACAGGTCCAGCAGCCGGGTATTGACCGGCAAGCGGAACCAGGGCGCATCGATCAACCGCAAGCAAGGCTGATCGCCCGTTGCGTAAGAGGTGTCGTGCAGTAGCGAGTCGACTACCGAAGTTTCGAACGCCGCGAAAGATGCCGTCTGGTGGCGGGCGGCAGCTGCCAATGACTGCGGCGCCCATTGGCTGATGCTGCGGCCCTTGGAAAGTGGCCCCAGCAGGGACAGCGCACGCACGTAAAGCAGTTTGGCTTCGGTCAGCGCGTCGCGGGTCACCTGACGATAGAGGCTGTCGCCCCAGGCGATCAGGTTATCCACGTACAGCATGAAGATCGCCTTGCGGTAATGCGAAGGCGCGCCATAAGCAATCGTGTCCGGATCCTGTGGAGCAGCAAGGTCACGCGAAGGGTCGTCGACAAACCCCAATGGTCGACTGGTCCAATAAGGCAGCCAGTTCACTTGCTCGGGTGGCGGATACAAAGGGGCAACCCGCACCTGCGGGTTGAACAGGTAATGCAGCCATTGCTCAGCGCCGGCATAGTCGAACGACTGATGCAGCCGTGATGCGGCCAGATACGGCGCATGGAAGAACAACTCCCAGAAGTACCGCCCGTTGGCACCGTTGAAATCCACCGGAGTTGCTGTGTTGCCATCCGGTGCCGGGCTCTCGGGGGTGTGCTGCGCTTCCCAGCCCAGTGCGCCCTGCAGTGAACGCTCGGCTTTGCGCACCAGCTCACCGGCAAAGGTGGTATTAAGGCGCACATAGCGCAGGGGCTCTAGCCCCAGCGCCTGCAAATCAAGAAACTGCCCGCCATCGCCGGTGACAACCAGCGTGGGCACCTCATTGGAGCGCTCCTTGCGGGTAATCGTGAATTCGTTAAAACCGAGGCCAGTCTCGGTGTCGGACATACCAAAGCGCATTGAAAAGGTATCTCCGGTTCCCCAAGGATCAACCTGCACAGCCGTGCGCGCAGAGCCATTGAGAAGCAGGGCATAGGGTGATCGCGGCTCGCTTTTCCACAGACCGAACTGGCCCCGCAATGGCGCCGTGGAGTCAGCGCCTCGATAGCATGGTTTGCTGCAAAAGCCGACCGTCTCCAGTTTGCAAACGCCATCGATGGTTTTGATGCGTGCGTCCAGTTCGAGATAATCGCTAAGTGGTCCTTTATGGTTATCGCCGCTCTTATTCCAGACCACACTTTCGAGAGTCCACACCTTTTGATCGATGTCGGCTCCCTCTATAGCGTGCTGGGCTCGACCTGGGTGGGTGCCCATTTGCTTGACCAATGCAACCACCAGTGAAAGCTTCGACTCATGACCCAACGTGACCGCCTGCCAGCGTTTGTCTCGCACATGGATGAAGGCGAAATCCAACGGTGTGATGGTGCGAGTGATAAAGCCCACCACCAGCCGAGGCTCGTTTGCCAGACGGTTATCCAGGGTGGCGACGAGGGTGTAGTGATCTGTTTCCAGAGTGTCCAGCGATGGCATGGAGCATTCCAGCAGGGCTATGGGCACACTCCATTGACCGTTACTCTGCAAATAGCTGGTGTTCAAGCGATACAAATATCTGTCCGCGATAGGCACGTCCTTCTCGTCCAACGCCTCGCGCACCTGCTCCAGCCATACCAGATGCAAGCGTCCCTCCACCACTACCGCGCGTACGTGCGTAGTGATGGCGCCAAGTGGCGCATCGATCTGCTGCCATTCGCTCCAGGCCGCAGGCGGTACATGCGTGCTGGTCTGGTTCAAATCAATCGCTGCCTTGCGCCAGTAATAATCGAACGGTTCCACAGGCTGGCGGCCGACGAAGTAGTAATCTGCGCGGCGAAAATCCACTCCGTCGATGTAGCAGCAGAGCGTGGCAAGATTGCTCACTTCCTCGAAACGGGTCAGGTAGTTCCCCAAGGCTTTCTGCAGGTTGTCGGGCGTTAGCCGCGCCTGGGCCAACTCGCTTTCGAAGGCCTTGAAAGCGTCGGTCTTGCCGGTACGCAACGACGGGACGAGATAGTTTTCCGGGTAGTCGGCCAGCATTTGATACGCCGCCCAGGTGCGGTACTGGCTCATAGCGTCCTGCCAGAACTGGAGCGATTCGCGACGTTGCACGACATCAGGAAGTTCATCAAAGCCCGGCTCCATTCCGTTATAAATGGCATGGATATGCTGCTGAACACTGGCAATGCCTTGGGCGACCCGACTGGTCTCGATCTGGGCACTGACCTGGTTGTCGATGAGCAGATATTCGTACAGGTCTTCGGGTGTGGTGACTTGTTCAGGCACGACTGTTTCAGCGGACGTGGCTAGTTGCCCCAGGTAATAGGCGACCAGTGCGTCTCGGCGGTGTTCTTCCAGTGAAGTAAAAACAGTGTTCATCGCAATATCCCGACGCGCCGCCAATAAAATTAAATTTCACAATCGATATTCAGACTCGAGCGGCCGCATACCCTAAAAAACGTTCACCCAACGCAAGCGCGCACCTGACATACGTCAAGGCATTTGTACTTGAACCTGACTTTCGACTATATAAAAGCAGCCATCCAATGTAAGCTGGGGTTCTATAGTTGCCAACTCACCAGACTCCGGACTTCCGCCATAGAGCTCAGCGGTCACGTTATCAGGCGCCTCAGGAGGATTTCTGAATACAGCGCCTTTATGCCATACACCAGGAGTAGAAAGCTGAGACATCACCGTCTCACCCTTCAATACTCCAGGCAGGGGAGTGACTGTTCCTTCCGAGTAAGGAACAAGCAAGGCAAAATGTCTGAAGGAGGTAAAACTAACAAGGCCCAACTTATAAAAATAACCCACCTTGAATGCACCACTCCACTTAACTATCGCACCACTTTCAACCTCAAGAGCAACCGATCCGGCAAGAGCAACAGCATTGAAACTTATTGGAAAAACCACACCCTCAGCCGTCGACATCTTAGTATCATTCAAACCGGTGACATTCATCGCCAACTCCGCAGCGCCTTTTGCTTTGACTACGAACGGCGCACCTGCCACAGGCTCCTCACTGCCTTCTTGATAGACCTTGACAGTCAGTGTGTAAGACTCATACCGCGACAATAGGCCAGGCGCTTCTGGGAGTAAAAGCCCGGTAATGACACCTTCAAATACATAAGACAACGCTTTAACAGTGACTGACTCAGCTGTATCAGTTCCCGAGACGACAGATCGAACCACATGATCACCGCGAACAAATACCGATGAAAATATGGCAACGCCTCTTTCATTGGTATAAGAGTCAGACTTCCTTACATTACCCACATACCAATTGACACATCGGTTCACTGCAGGGTCGCTGCCCACTTTCAATTCACTGGCAAATACCAGTGGAGCAGTGCCTATAAGGTAAGTCTTATCGGACACTGAGAGCGCCAAGGTCGTAATGGGATAAACCAGAGTGTCTTCACTCTGTTTATCAGTTTCAACGCGATCAGAACTGACAGTGACGATAACATTGCCAACCGTTGCTGGCGTGATAAATGCGAGGGCCACCCCATTTTCATCCGTCTCGCTGGTAACATCGTCAAACTCACCGTTATTGGCCGTCCAGCTAACATCGGTCCCAGTCTCAACAGGATTACCATCAATCCTCACCACTCGACACTCAACCCTGACTTGACAACCAACAGTGGCTGCATCGGCAAAGCGAATGTATTGGAAATACGGTTTATCGGTGAACTCTACACCGACGAATTGATCAGTGTTGCCGTTCTCACATACGGCCACGACTGCAACCGGACTAGTGCTTGGAGAGAGGCTTCTGAGCTCAGCCTCGACCTTGCCAGTGTTGTCTCCAAACGTTATATGACGCCGAAACTCCCCCAGCGTTGTTTCCCACGTCACGGGGTAGTCGATCCCCAAATTGCCATAATCATCTTGCAGGCAATGTCTGAAGAAAATGGGTTCAAGCCTGTTCGCGAGAGCAGAGTTGGGCTCTCGTTCGCCGCGTTGGTCAACGAAACCCATGGTGACCTTGTCATAACCGATCGTGACAGCAGGGGCCTTTTGAGTTTCACCCAGGCCAAAATGCACCTGCACTATCGCAACCCCCGATGCGTCGCCAGCATCCAGCGTCACCGTGGCTATGCCCTGCTCATCGGAGTTACCACCACCACTTAACTGACCCAGGCTTGTCTCCCAGACAAGGGTTATATCCGCCAGTGGCTCATCCGTTAACGATCGCAGGGTGAGGGTGAAGAAAGCTCGCTCTTCCAGTTTGTTGGCAACCAGATAATCCCTGGACACCGTGATGGTATGCGCCCGACTCTGACCCACTTCGCTTTCCGGCACTTGGGACCGCAAGCTATTGATGGTGCTGAGTGCCTGTCCTGCAGCGTGTCGATATTCCGTTACCCGGCTCGTCGGCAGCAGCGTGGCCAAAGCC
Organism: Pseudomonas caspiana; assembly: GCF_040224095.2. Taxonomy (NCBI): domain Bacteria; kingdom Pseudomonadati; phylum Pseudomonadota; class Gammaproteobacteria; order Pseudomonadales; family Pseudomonadaceae; genus Pseudomonas; species Pseudomonas caspiana. The sequence goes on from NZ_CP167995.1 coordinate 4,102,517, forward strand.
AAAACTGACTTGGCGTCCAGGCTCGACTGATGGGCCATGAGCGCCAGGCGGCTGATGACATCAATGCTCGGCATGGTGCGACTTACACCGCCATCGCTGTCCAGGTACATCGCAACCGCCAATATTTCGCGAATACCCCAGCGCAAGTAAGCCCCTAACCGCTGTGCCGCGCTCTCGCGAACAAGTCGCTTATCCCCTGGGCTTTCCCCGGTATGGGTATTCACCAAGCGTATATAGTCCAGCAACGTGTCTTCACTCTGCTCACTACGCCGAACTACCGTGGCGTATTGAGTCAGGATATAAACGGCGTGAAATGAAAGGCTGGCATCGGGCAGACCAAACCAGTCCGGTTGCCTTACAAATTGTCGAATCAGTGCCGAGCTCATGTGCAGATGGCGGGTAATGGTTGCGCGCTGTGACAGTTTCACCAGCAGCCACAATATGTCATCGCCCATCGCCACCTTTATGGTGTTCCCCCCGCCACGTACCCGACATACCTCCTTCAACAGCTCATAATGAGTGCCCTGCGCCCAGGCCAAAAGCGCATCGGCCTGGTCGGCTGAAACATCCAGATACCCAGCGAGCCCCTCCATCAATAAAGCGCTTTGCTCTGCCCGCGCACGCATCACCCGGTTGATTATCTTGTCAGCCAAGGCTTCATCATCCAGCTTCGAGGCCGACACGACTTCTTTAACGCTCGACACCAGAATGTTTTCAAAATCAGACTCGTTGTCACCCAAATGCTTGATCAAGCCTTTGGTCACATCACCGTTGTCAATAAAGGCCTCAAGCTTTGCAAACCAGTCAATTGCCTGCAGCGTCTCGCGCTCCTGCCCCTGATTGTCGACCATCGAGAACACCTCAGAACTGGGCGCGCCGATTTCTGCAAAGCTGTTGTCCGAGATCAAGGCCGCCTGCAGCCGCTGGTTGATTTGATCAACCAAACCAAGCTCCGCATCCGAGGCAACGATGTCTGTAAACCTCGCCCCCAATAGCGGGTACATCTGCGCGACTTGCCAACCGGTCTCCTGCATCCAGGTCACGCAATCCACCCAGGCATGGAGGACGCTCAACGTGTCGGTTTCAGCGCTCGCTGCGTGGGATTGAATGCGCACGACCCCGGCGACTTTCGACGTCAGCTGGTTTGCGCCGCTATCAAGAAGCTCAATCAGCGCCAAGGCTTCAATCGTGGTAACCCCCATATACCGCGGCAGCTTTGTCAGCCGATAAAACGTCGACACCACTTCCACCGACCACGACAGAGTGGTCTCGCCCCGCGACTGCATAACGATGCGCGCCAGATAACGAAAGCTTTCGTAGGTCATCCCCAGGGATGCGCACAAATGATCGACTTTGCGTCGCTCCGTCTCGCTGGTCGGCGCCACCACCATGGGTGTGTTATCGAGTTTCAGCGGCTCGGAAAACAGCGCCTGGCTGTTAAAGATCCGATCAAAATGCGACGTTTCCTTGCCGCGCCCATAAATACCAATACCCTGGATCAGCGCTGCGAAATCCTCGGCGGTCACCTTGTATTGACGCCGTAATGCCTGAAACAGCCCGAGGGCACGCAGGGTGTTCGCAGTGATAACCGGGAATACCGACTCTGACTGCACTTCCGCCCGCATGCAGGCGACGATGATCTGATCCACTTCATCAAATGGCAGAGCGAGCCAGCGCGCCAGCCGTATCATGCGGTTCATTCGGTCGAAACGGTCGGGGCTGGCATTGAGAATCTGATGACTGGGCCCTTCAACCAGTACGTTGTCGACGCTTTCACCCGGCGATGTTTCGATCGTCATGGCCGGCGCCTGGCCCGCATTGATATACACCGAACCGGCCTTACTGCCATCGACTTCGGCATCGGCGGTCACATTGGCTGAGCGGCTGGGGGCAAAAGCCCCAACCGACAGCAAGGCTTCAAGCTCCTCGGTTTTCAGCCCCGTGCGCAGGCAGAAGGTCTGGGCGTCTTGCAACTCACTGGAACCACTCACGCCGAAGTTATCTTCGTAAAAAGTGCTGAGCTGGCTTTCACCCTCTTTTGCCTCCACCAGCAAGCGGGTGCGTGGGTCGATCTGCCATTTTCCCGCAATAGAAGAACTCGCCGGTGTTTCACTTTTCGGAAAGTAAGGCGCCTCCAGCAGCAGCGACTGCTGCTGTGGCCCAAAACCGGTGTCCTGGATCAACGCGACATCGGACATTGCAGAATGCGCCCCCGACTCCTTGAAGTACGGATAAGCCGGGTCAGCCAGGCGAATCACGTCGCCCAGTGAATAGCCTTTACGCTGCAGCACAAAGTTGATCTGACTGGTGTAGCGCTCGAACGGCAACGCATTGGGATAACGGGCCTCAAGCAGCGCATCGTCAACGGTTGTGCTTGCAAGGTTTTGGTCGTCCAGATGTTTGCGAATCGATGATTCCAGAATTTCATTGACCAGTACGATGGTTGGCTCAATGCGATTCAGCGCGGTGTGATCCAACACCATGTCCTTAAGATCCGGACGACGAGAATCAAGGGTGATGACGTCTTCGGGCGTTGCGGTGTCCTTCTCCAATTCCTGGCTATAGCGATAGAGGTCAGCCAGGTACGCAACGGGTGAGGTGGTCGCCTCAATGGCGTCAGGTGGGCACTGATTCACCCAGTCCGGGTTGAACATGTCGGTATAGGTCGGGCCGTCGACCAGACCCTTTACCCCCGTCGGCGGACGATTGGCATGGCGCACTGATGCTGTCAGCCGTTGCTCCCGAAATTGCCGGGCAATCACCACCGACATCGCTCGAGCACGTTGCACCAGTTCACGAGCGTCAGTGATGTGCAGACCGGGGTTATTTTTTAGCAGCCCGACCACATCACTGCGCGCCACGCTCAGCACCGTGGGGTATTTATCAGACAAGGTGAAAGGGGCGGTACGGTACCTGGCGGTGCTACTCAGCAGCACATCCATTGCTGAAAGCGGTTTGACGGCGTTAGCTTTCTTGCTTGCCATGGTTGAAGACTCATCCTGAGAATGTTGCTCTCTGAGCCACAGCAAACGACTCGACATACTTCAGTTAAGCAAACGCCGCCCCACCTGACAGCCGCAAATGACCGGCGGCATCCATATCCCGTGCATCGCTCGACTCACTCTCAAACGTTATCGCTGACGAGAGCAGGACCTAGAGGCTTCCAAGGCAGCTGTACCCGCCCTGACACCCTGAGCTTTTGCTGATAAACGGTACACCGTCATGTTTTGCGGAAAATTCCCCTATCCACGTTAGTCTCCGGCCCCCCTAATGGATTAAAGTATCGCCCCCAGCTTCGGCGTTGATTGACGCCGCTGATTACCTGCCAGGAACAGTCACCGATGGAACATCGTGAAGCGCTGATAGCGCTGCGAACCTTTCTTTCCACGCAGATTCTCGGCCAGGAAAAACTGATCGAACGTCTCCTGATCGCCCTGCTCGCCGACGGCCACATGTTGGTCGAAGGGGCTCCCGGTCTGGCCAAGACCAAAGCGATCAAAGAACTGGCAGAAGGCATCGAAGCACAGTTCCACCGAATTCAGTTCACCCCTGACCTGCTGCCTGCCGACATCACCGGCACCGAGATCTACCGTCCGGAAACCGGCAGCTTCGTCTTCCAACAGGGGCCGATCTTCCACAATCTGGTGCTGGCAGACGAAATCAACCGTGCGCCCGCCAAGGTTCAGTCGGCACTGCTTGAAGCCATGGCCGAGCGTCAGGTCAGCGTGGGTCGCAGCACTTACGACCTGTCGCCACTGTTCCTGGTCATGGCCACCCAGAACCCCATCGAGCAGGAAGGCACCTACCCGCTGCCTGAAGCCCAGCTCGACCGTTTCCTGATGCACGTCAAGATCGGTTTCCCGGACGCCTCGGTGGAACGCAAGATTCTGGCCCAGGCCCGCGGCGAAGCCCTGAATGGCGAGACCAAGCCGGAGCGCCGCGTCAGCCAGCAGGCGATTTTCGCCGCCCGCAAGGAAATTCTCGGCCTGTACATGGCCGATGCGGTGGAGGAATACCTCGTTCAATTGGTCATGGCGACTCGCACTCCAGCCAAGTTCGATGCGGAAATGGCCGAATGGATTTCTTACGGCGCCAGCCCGCGCGGCTCTATTGCGCTGGATCGCTGCGCCCGAGCACACGCCTGGTTAGCAGGACGCGATTTCGTCAGCCCGGAAGACATTCAGGCGGTCCTGTTCGACGTATTGCGTCACCGAATCATCCTGTCGTTCGAAGCCGAAGCCGCCGGGATCGATCAGGATCGGGTAATTCAGCGCATTCTTGACGTCGTGGCTGTTGCCTGAAGCCATGCAACCCTTCCTGATCCCCCAGCCGGGTATTCGCGTCAGCCTCACGGAGCTGATCGAGATGCGTCATCGCGTCCGCGAAGTCCAGCTGTTCTCCACCCCGAGCCAGCGCAGCCCGTTGATTGGCCTGCACCACTCCAAGCTGCGCGGTCGGGGTGTGGATTTTGATCAGGTCCGGGTTTATCAGGCCGGCGACGACGTGCGCAGCATTGACTGGCGAGTGACGGCCCGCACTCAAGAGCCACACACCAAGCTGTTCCACGAAGAACGCGAACGTCCGATTTTCATTCTGGTCGAGCAAAGCCGCAGGCTGTTTTTCGGCTCCGGCCTGATGTTCAAGTCAGTGCTCGCCGCCCAGGCTGCGGCACTGATCGGCTGGGCCGCGCTGATCCATAACGACCGGGTCGGCGGCCTGGTGTTTGGCGACAACGAGCATTACGAAATCAAACCACGGCGCAGCAAGCAAAGCCTGCTGCAATTGCTCAACCGCTTGGTGCGGGTCAACCAGTCACTGCACACGGAAACCGCTGCCGACCGCGATGCGTTCGGCATTGCCTTGCGCCGCGCCCGGGAAGTGCTGCGGCCGGGCAGTCTGGTGATCGTGCTGTGTGACGAGCGCGCGCTGTCCGATGCCGCTGAACAACAGCTCAGCCTGCTGTCCCGGCATTGCGACCTGCTGCTATTACCGTTATCCGACCCGCTGGATCACGCCCTGCCCGCCTCCGGCCTCTTGCGCTTTGCCGAGCGTGGCGCGCAGTTGGAGATGGACACCCTGAACCCTGAACTTCGTCAGGCCTACCGCTCCCAGGGTGAAGCACGTAAAGACCGCTGGGAAATGCTTGCGAAGAAACTGCGCGTGCTGTTGATGCCCTTGAGCACCCAGCAGGAGATGGTCGAGCAGCTGCGTGAATACCTCAACGCCCAGCGTCCGGTGAAACGCAAATGAACCCGCTGGACCAACTGCAACCGCTGATCCCCCCGCCAGCCGTGGGCTTCTGGCCGCTGGCGCCGGGCTGGTGGCTATTGCTGCTGTTGATTCCGTTGGCCGGTTGGGGGTTGTGGCGGATGCGGCATCTGTTGCCGGTGAAGACCCGGGTTCGTCGCGCCGAACAACCACTGGACCCGGTGCGCATCGCTGCGCTGGCCGAACTGGCCAACATGCCAAAACCGTACGATGGGGCTCCCGCAGGCGCATGGCTGCAGCAAATCAATGGCCTGCTGAAAAGACTGTGCCGCAACCATTATCCGTACAGCCAGAGCCATACGCTGAATGGCCGTAAATGGCTGGCATTTCTCGACAACCGCTGCCCCGCCGCAGGCCTGACCCGCTGGATGGTGCTGGTGGAAGGCGCGTACAAACCCGAATGCAAACTCGACGACAAGGCCATCAATGGCCTGACGCAATCTGTTGAAACCTGGATTCGCAAACATGTTTGAGTTCGCCTGGCCGTGGATTTTCGCCCTGCTGCCGTTGCCTTGGCTGATGCGCTTGGTGCTGCCGACCGCCGACAGTGGCGAAGCGGCGCTCAAGGTCAGCTTCCTCGGTGATCTCGAAGAGTTGGTCGGAAGAAGGGCCAAAGTCGCCCTGCCCGGCTGGCGTCAGCAATTACCGTTCATTCTGATCTGGCTGTTGCTGCTGGTGGCCGCTGCCCGTCCGCAATGGCTGGGTGAACCTCTGCCCCTTCCGTCCAGTGGCCGGGATCTGCTGGTGGCGGTGGATGTTTCCGGCTCCATGGATTATCCGGACATGGAGTGGAAGAACGACGACGTTAGCCGTCTGGTGCTGGTTCAGCATCTGCTGGGCGACTTTCTGCAAGGCCGCAAAGGTGATCGCGTCGGGCTGATCCTGTTTGGCAGCCAGGCGTTCGTGCAGGCTCCGCTGACGTTTGACCGCCACACCGTGCGCGTCTGGCTGGATGAAGCGCGAATCGGCATCGCCGGTAAAAACACCGCGATCGGCGACGCCATTGGTCTGGCCCTGAAACGCCTGCGACAGCGCCCGGCACAGAGCCGCGTGCTGGTACTGGTCACCGATGGCGCCAACAACGGCGGGCAGATTGATCCGGTTACTGCTGCGCGTCTGGCGGCTGAGCAACAGGTGAAGATTTACACCATCGGCATCGGCTCGGACCCGAACAAAGAAGGCTCGCTGGGCATGCTCGGGCTGAACCCCAGCCTGGATCTGGATGAGCCGACCCTCAAGGAAATCGCGCAATTGACCGGTGGCCAATACTTCCGCGCACGGGATGGCGACCAGCTGGAAAAAATTCGCCAGACCCTCGATGCGCTGGAGCCTGTCGCCCAACAACAGACTCAGGCACGTCCGGCCCACGCGCTTTATCACTGGCCGTTGGCGCTGGCGATGCTATGCAGCGTGTTACTGGTGGTGCATGAACGCTGGCCAAACAACCCCGTGCATCGGCTGCTCAATCGCCAACGCTTCATCCGCGACGGCCAGCACTGGCGTCAGCGGGTCGAGCGACAAGTCAAACGTCTGGGACGCCGCCAATGATCGCGCTCTGGCCGCACTGGTTCCGCCCTTGGTGGTTGCTGCTTCTGCCGTTACTGGGCTGGCTGCTCTGGCAACTCTGGCACCGACAGAAACGTGCCGGGCGCTGGCAGATGATTTTGCCCGCAGCGTTCCATTCCGTACTGCTCAGCGGCGGCCGTGGACGCGACAGTAAAAAACCGTGGATGGTGCTCGGCATCGCCTGGCTGCTGGCGCTGCTCGCATTGCTCGGCCCTGGCTGGCAGCGGGTTGAACAACTGAGCCAGAAGCCGGTTGATCCATTGGTGGTGCTGCTGGAACTGACCCCGGAAATGCTGGCCACCGACGCCCCGCCGACCCGCCTGGAACAAGCCCGACGCAAACTGCTGGACTTGTTGCAGGCGCGTAGCGACTCGCAAACGGCGATCATCGTCTACTCCGGCAGCGCCCACACGCTGGTGCCGCTGTCCGATGACCAGATCACCATTCGCAACCTGCTGGACGCGGTCAAACCGTCGATCATGCCGCAGACCGGGCATCGTGCCGATCTGGCGGTACACAAGGCACTGGCTCTGCTCAAGCAAGGCGAACTGGGGCGCGGGCGCTTGCTGTTGATCGGTTCGTCATTGAGCGAGCAGGAACGTCAGGGCATCCGTCAGGCGCTGACCGGCCAGTCGCCTCCGTTGTTGATTCTCGGTGTCGGCACCGCAGAAGGCGCCCCGGTCGAGCAGGAAAAAGGCGGTCTGCTCAAAGACGATCAGGGCGCGATTCTGCTGCCGCGTCTGGACAGTGCCAGCCTCACGGACTTCGCTGGGCAAGTCGGCGGCCAGTATCGACAACTGCGCATGGACGATCACGACCTGCGTGAGTTGGGCCTGCTCGACAGCCCGAAACAAGTGCAAAACGACGGACAACTGATCCAGCTCGACAGCTGGACCGATCAGGGCTACTGGTTCCTGCTGCCACTGTTGCTGTTGGCCGCCTGCGCCGGGCGTCGTGGCTGGTTGCTCTGCCTGCCGTTGCTGATGGTGCTGCCGCAAAACAGCTATGCCTTCGAGTTTGCCGATCTGTGGTTGCGTCCCGACCAACAGGGCCAGCGACTGCTTGAACAGCAACGCCCTGCCCAGGCCGCACAACATTTCGAAAACCCACAGTGGAAAGGCATCGCTCTCTATCAAGCCGGGGATTACGCCAGCGCCGCCCAGCGCTTCGCCGAAGGCAACAGCGCCGCCGACCATTACAATCGCGGCAATGCGCTGGCACGCAACGGAGACCTGGAAGCCGCGCTGGACGCTTATGAACAGGCGCTGGAAAGCCAGCCAGACTTGCAGGCTGCGCTGCAAAACAAGGCGCTGGTGGAAGAAGCACTGGAACAGAAGAAAGCTGCGGAACCCGATGACGCTGATCAGGCTCAAACCCGCGACGATGATAACGATGGTGAGAACCCGCAAAATCAAGCCGCTGCCAGTCAACGCTCCGAAGACCAGCAAGCCACTGAGCCCACCGAGGCAAACAGTGCTGACGTGGAACCGTCCCCGGGTGAATCGTCTGCGCAAACGAAAAGCAATCCACAATCCGGCTCGCCCATGGATGACGAGGAAACCACCCGACCACCGATCCGGCCAGCCGACGGCACCATCAATGGCGAACGGCGTCAGGCACTTGAACAATGGCTGCGGCAGATTCCGGACGATCCCGGCGAGCTGCTAAGGCGTAAATTCTGGTACGAACAGCAACAGCGTCAGGAAAACACCCAATGAGTCGTGCCTATCCCCTATTGTTCGGCTTGATGCTCAGCCTCGTTGCGCTGCCCAATCAGGCTGCGGAACTGGTGGCCAGTGTCGACCGCACGCGCCTCAACTCCGGGGAAACGGTGGAGCTGACGCTGGAAACCAGCGACGTCACCCAGTTCGGCAAACCTGACCTGAGCGCTCTTGAAGGCAGCTTTGACGTAGGCGGCACCCGCCAGATCAACCGGCTCAACACGCTGGACGGCGGAAATCAGGCCACTACGCGCTGGATCATTACCCTGTTACCGAAACAGACCGGCTCAGTCGAGGTGCCTTCACTGCAATTGGGCGCACTGAAAAGCCAGCCGATCATCCTGCAAGTCGTGCAAAGCGAAAACCCGGATCACGCCAGCCAACAGGCTCCAGTGTTCGTCGAAGCGACCCTGGATAAAGACAACGTTTACGTTCAGGCCCAGGCTGTATTGACCCTGCGCGTCTATCACTCGGTGTCGCTGTTCGATGACAGCAACCTGAGCCCGCTGGAAGTGCCCGAAGCGCGGGTCGAAAAGCTCGGCGAATCGCGCACCTATGAAAAGCTCATCAATGGCATCCGTCACGGCGTGATCGAGATGCGCTACGCGATTTATCCGCAACAGAGCGGCACGCTGGTAATCCCGCCGCAGACGTTCAGCGCCACGCTGGTCCAGCCTAACAGTGACGGACCATCCAACAATGAGCCAGGCACACCGTTCGGGCCGCAGCCGGGCAAAGTCATGCGCGTCAGCTCTGCGCAGTTGCCTTTGACGGTCAAAGCCAAACCCGCCAACTACCCTGCCGATGCGCCTTGGTTGCCCGCGCGCAGCGTCAACCTGAGCGAAAGCTGGAGCCCGGAGCCGGGCCGCAGTCAGGTGGGCGACTCCCTGACACGCACCATTACCCTCAAGGTCGAAGGCTTGTCCGGTGCACAACTGCCGCCCTTGCCTGCCACTGAAGTCAGCGCTCTGCGACGTTATCCGGATCAGCCGAAGCTGGCCAACGTGACCAGCGACCGAGGCCTGACCGGCACCCGCGAAGAGCGCGAGGCACTGGTGCCAACTCGTCCCGGTGCCATTGATTTGCCAAGCGTGGACGTGGTCTGGTGGAACACCCTTGAAGACCATCTGGAACATACCAGCCTGCCCGCCCGAGCCTTGCAGGTCAGCATCAACCCCAGCCTGGCGATAGACACGCCGGTCAGCAGCGATTTGAACGGCGTTACCGTTATTGGCCCGCCGGTATGGCCATGGCAGATGAGCACGCTGTTTTTTGCCCTGACCACGCTGATCGGCTTTGTTCTCTGGTGGCGTGCACGTAGTCAGCCCGCCGTCGCCCGCGCCGTGCAAACCGGGCCAAGCCCGCGTACGGTGCTCGATGACCTCAAGCGCGCCAGCCTGGCCAATGATCCGCAGGCGACTCGTCAGGCACTCGATGCCTGGGCGCGGCAGCAACCGGAAACCCTGGCCGACATGGCCGCCCGCTTCGTGCCGCTGTCCGACGCACTGGATGGTCTCAATGGCGCGCTGTACAGCGAAACCGGCCAACTGTGGCTGGGCGAACAACTCTGGCGAGCAGTACGTACACTGCCCGCCGCCGAAAACATTCAGGACCCGACGACCGAGCAGAGCTTGCCGCCGTTGTATCCAAAATAGAAAACCTTGGCCGACTGCGCATGGCCTGTGGTACCGCGCTAACTCGCGGCAAACCCGGTTCCATGTGGGAGCGGTGCTTGCCCGCGATACATGAGACGCAGGTGGTAGAGACTCCGCGTTATCGTTTATCGCGGGCAAGCCTCGCTACCACATAAAAATTGCACAGGTTCAAAAGCGCATTCACCCCGCCAAGTCACCATTTCAGGATTGAGATTACCCATGCGACTGTTCCACACCTCCGACTGGCACCTCGGCCAGAACCTTCATGGCCAGGAGCGGGACTTCGAACACGCCAGCTTTCTGACCTGGCTGCTGGCCCGACTGAAAGAGCGGCAGCCCGATGTGCTGTTGATCGCTGGCGACATCTTCGACACGGTCAACCCGCCGGTTAAATCCCAGGAGCGGCTGTACGATTTCATCGTCAGCGCCCACGAGCAGCAACCGCTGCTGACCATCGTGATGATCGCTGGCAACCACGATTCCGGTTCGCGAATCGAACTGCCCGCGCCCTTGATGCGCCGCTTGCGTACCCATGCATTGGGTCGCGTGCTGTGGCTCGATGACGGCACCCTGGATGTCGAGCGCCTGCTGCTGCCACTGCCGGACGCCAAAGGCGAAATCGGCGCATGGTGCCTGGCCCTGCCTTTCTTGCGCCCCGCTGAAGTCACCGGCGCAACCCTGGGCGACGACTACTTGCGCGGTATTGGCCGCGTGCATGAACTGCTGATCGAGGCGGCCAACCTCAAGCGTCAGCCAGGTCAGGCCCTGATCGCCATCAGCCACGCGCACATGGCCGGTGGTTCGGTCTCAGAAGACTCCGAACGCAGCCTGATCATCGGCAACGCCGAAGCCCTGCCCGCCAGCCTGTTCGGTCCGAGCATCACTTACGTCGCCCTTGGCCATTTGCACAAGCCGCAGCGGGTCAATGGCGAAGAGCGTATTCGTTACAGCGGCTCGCCGATCCCCTTGTCATTTTCGGAGATTGGCTATCAGCACCAGATTCTCGAGATCGACTGCGACGGCGAACAACTGCGCAGCGTCGAAACCCTGCTGATCCCCCGCGCCGTCAACTTGCAACGAATCGGTCCGGCACCGTTGGCCGAGTTGCTGTTGCAGCTTAAGGACTTACCGGACATCGACCTGCTGGCCGACGTTGATCGTCAGCCATGGCTGGAAGTTCGGGTGCGCCTGGACGAGCCACAGCCGGACCTGCGTAACCAGATCGAAGAGGCCCTGCAAGGCAAAGCCGTGCGACTGGTGCGCATCGGTGCGGAATATGCCGGTAAAGGCAGCAGTGACGGTGGCGACAACGACGAAGACCTGATCGAACTGGATCAGCTCAGCCCGCAAGAATTGTTCAGCCGCGCATGGCTGGATAACTATGGCAGCGAGGTCGACGAACAAACCCTGAGCGACTTCGCCACGCTGCTGCAGGAAGTCCAGCTGGAGAGCGAACAACCATGAAAATTCTCGCCATCCGCCTGAAAAACCTTGCCTCACTGGCTGGCCCGTTTGAACTGGATTTCACCGCAGAACCACTGGCCAGCGCTGGCTTGTTCGCGATCACCGGTCCTACCGGCGCGGGCAAAAGCACCTTGCTCGACGCGTTGTGCCTGGCACTGTTCGGGGCGATTCCACGCCTGAGCAACATCGGCCAGTCGCGGGTTCCGGAAATCGACGGCGACATCAGCACCAACGATCCGCGCACCTTGCTACGGCGTGGCACCGGCAGCGGTTATGCCGAGGTGGATTTCGTCGGCATCGACAAACGCCGCTACCGCGCTCGCTGGGAAACCAACCGCGCACGGGACAACGCGACGAAAAAACTCCAGGCCAGCCGCCAGACCCTGACTGATCTGGACAGCGAGCAGATCCTCAGCACGCAGAACAAGAGCGAATACAAAACCATGCTCGAAGCCCGTCTGGGCCTTAACTTCGAGCAGTTCACCCGGGCGGTCATGCTCGCCCAGAGCGAATTCAGCGCCTTCCTAAAGGCGGATGACAAAGAGCGCAGTGAACTGCTGGAAAAGCTCACCGACACGGCGATCTACAGTCAGTTGGGACGCCGGGCTTTCAGCAAGAGCAAAGAGGCAGAAAAGATCCACGAGGATCTCAAGCTAATGGCGACGGGCATCGCGCCCATGCCGCCGGAGCAGCGCGCAGAACTGGAGCAACACTTCAGCGAAGCCCAGCAACAGCTCAAGACCCAGCAAGCGCAACAGCGTCAGCTGGAACTCAAACAGCAGTGGCTGACCGAGCTACAACGCTTGCGTGACGAACACCAGAGCGCCAGTGAACAACTGGCCAGCGCCCAGCAAGACTGGGAAAACCAGAACAGCCAGCGTCAGTTGCTCGGCCAGTTGGAACGTCTCGCCCCGCAACGGCACCTGTTCGCCCAGCGCCATCGACTCGAAGCACAGTTAAGCCCGCTCAGTGCGCAAATCGCTGAACACGCGCAACGCCAGAATGACCTGCATGCGATACAAACCGGCCTTGAAGAAAAGCTGCTCAGCGCCAATGGCGCGCTCGAACAGGCCGAGCAACAGAAAAAAACCGCCGCACCGATCATTGGTCAGGCGTTCGAGCAGCAAGGCAACCTCACCCACCTGAACAAAGAAGTGCAGGACGCAACGCTCCATGCCGAAGCAGCCGAGCGGACAAAGGCCGACAGCCATGCGGCGTTGAATCAGTTGCTCGATCAGCAGCGCTTGCTGGATGAGCGCCTGCAAACCATTGCCGAGCAACTGGAAAAAAGCGCCGTACTCGCCCCGTTGAGCAAAGCGTGGACGGCCTATCGGCCGCGCTTGCAGGAAGCCGTGAAACTCAGCGCCCGATTGAATAAAGGCCGTGAAGAACTGCCGGAGCTGGAAAAGAATTCGACCCGTGCCGAGCAGGAACTGACGGACCGGCGCAACGCCCTGCAAGCGCTGTACAGCGAAGCGCAGGTCAAGGCCGAAGCGGTCAATGCCGAGATCCAGCGCCTGGGTCAGTTGCTCCACGACAATCGTCAGCAACACATCGCGATCGATTCACTAGAGCGCATCTGGCAACGCCATCAGGACATCGAGAAACGTCTGCAGGATGTCGAGTTGCTGCAACAGCAAGCTAACGAGCAGCGCAATAAAAGCATTGCCAGCGGCCTGCAACTGAAGACCGAACACGAAGCTGCCGAGCAGGCGCTGAAAGTCACCGTCGAGTTGCTGCAACGTCAGCGTCTGGCCCGCAGCGCCAGCGTTGAAGAGCTACGCGGTCAGTTAGTTGATCAACAACCGTGCCCGGTGTGTGGCAGCGAAGACCATCCTTATCATCAGTCCGACGCCCTGCTCCAGGCGCTGTCCGGCCATGACGACAGCGAGGAAAACAGTGCGCGGTTGAAGGTCAGTCAGCTCAGCGAAAAACTCGCCGAGTTGCGTGCCGAAGTCACCGAACTCAATGCCCGTCTCAAACAGGCCCGGCCGCAACTGGAACAACTTACAGAGCAGTTGCAAAAGCTCGCGCCTGAACTTGAAGCGCATCCGCTTTACGCGCGCTTGCTGGAACAACCCGAGCCGATTCGCGGTGACTGGTTGAGCGAGCGGCTGCATGCGCTGACGGAAGAAATCGCCACCAGCGAGCAACGCCAGCGAGTGTTGCTCAAAGTGCAGCAAGACGCCGAACAGTTGCAGCAAAACGTACAAAGCGCCCGTGATGCCAGCCAGCACGCGATGAAAATGCTTGACGATCAGCAACGCAATATCGCGCTGGACAATCAAGCCTTTGAGGCCGCACTGCAAGAGTTCGAACCGCTGCTGCCCGCCGAAAGCTTGCAACGTTGGCGTGAAGCGGCCACCGACAGTTTCATGCAACTGGACAACGACATTGCTCAGCGTCTGGAACAACTGGACCGCCAGCAGGAAGAGCAACAGGAGCACACCGAGCGCGCACGCCGGATCGAACGCGAACAGGACAGCCAGCACAATCTGGAACAGGAGCGCGTGAAGCAGCAACAACGCCTCGCCGACCTGCAAGCCCAGCAACACGCCAGCCAGCAACGCCTGACTGAAATGCTGGATGGCCACGCCAGTGCCGAACAATGGCAACAGCAACTCGAGACCGCGCTGGAACATGCGCGCCGCGCTCAAACTGCCGCCAGCGATGAGCTGCAACAGGCACGCAGCGAGTTGATCAAACTGGCCACCGGGCTGGAAAGCGAACAGTCGCGTTTGCAGGCATTGCAGCAAGAGTTGGCCGAACTCGATCAACAAATCACTCAATGGCGCAGCGCTCATCCCGAACTGGATGATGCCGCCCTGGAAGTGCTGCTCGGTTACAGCGACGAAGGTGTCAGCCAGCTGCGCCAACAATTGCAGCAGAGCGAAAAGACCCTGGAGCAAACCCGCATCCTGCTTCAGGAACGGGACAAACAACTGCAACAGCATCAGGCCCATCACAGCGATGTGACGGATGTCGAACAATTGAACGCCGCCTTGCTGGAGGCGCAAAAGCTGTGCGCTGAACAGGAACAGCAATGTGCTGATCTGCGCGCCCAACTGAGCGAAGACGAACGCCGCAACAACGCCAGCCGCGAATTGCAGGAAAAGATCGCCAATGCCCACAGTGAATACCTGCGCTGGGCAAGACTGGCGGCGCTGATCGGCTCGGCCGAAGGCGACAAGTTTCGCAAGATCGCCCAGGCCTACAACCTTGATTTGCTGGTGCATCACGCCAACGCCCAGCTCAAGCAACTGGTACGGCGTTATCGCTTGAAGCGCGGTGGCAGCATGCTTGGCTTGCTGGTCATGGACACGGAGATGGGCGACGAACTGCGCTCGGTGCATTCGTTGTCTGGCGGCGAAACCTTCCTGGTGTCACTGGCACTGGCCCTGGGTCTGGCCTCAATGGCGTCGAGCACACTGAAAATCGAATCGTTATTTATCGACGAAGGCTTCGGTAGCCTTGACCCGGAATCCCTGCAATTGGCCATGGATGCGCTGGATGGTTTGCAGGCTCAAGGTCGTAAGGTTGGCGTGATCTCTCACGTACAGGAGATGCACGAACGGATTCCAGTGCAGATTCAGGTTAAGCGTCAGGGCAATGGCTTGAGTACGGTCGAGGTCAGCCACTGATGACGGCCGTGCTTTACTCATTCCGTCGCTGCCCTTACGCCATGCGCGCTCGCATGGCTTTGCGCTACGCAGGCTGCACAGTGCAGATCCACGAAGTCAGCCTAAAGGCCAAACCGCCGGAGATGATTGAGCGCTCGCCGAAAGGTACGGTGCCAGTACTGGTGCTTGAAGACCAGGTGCTGGAGCAGAGTCTGGACATCATGCATTGGGCACTGGCGCAAAACGACACGGACAACTGGCTATTGATCGACGACGGCGACGGCCGCCGGGACATTCAGGCGCTGATCGAAGAGAACGATCAGGCGTTCAAGCAACACTTGGATCGCTACAAATACTTCGTGCGCCACCCGGAATATCCCCAGGGACATTACCGGCAACTGGGCGAGGTTTTCTTGCAGAAACTGGAAGCGCGCTTGCAGCACCGGGATTTTCTGATAACGGATCAGGTGACATTGGCCGACATCGCGCTAGCGCCGTTCATACGGCAGTTCAGCGCGGTGGATCCGGATTGGTTCGCGACGAGTCCGTATCCGAAGTTGCGTGGCTGGCTGGATCGGTTCATTCAGTCAGCATTGTTTAAAGCGGTGATGGTGAAGTAAAAACGGATTTCAGGAGCACACTGTCCCTGTGGGAGCGAGGCTTGCCCGCGATAAGGGCACCGCAGATATCAGGACTATCGTATTCAGCCTTATCGCGGGCAAGCCTCGCTCCCACAGAGAAATCCATCGTCCCGTCCATCAAACAACCACCCCAACCTTCTCCGGCCGGTTCCCCGCCTGCACTTTCTGCGCCCTTGATAACTCGATAGCCTGCGCAATCTCATAACGGCATTCGATATTGCGCGCCACCCCGCCTACCGAGTTCTGACCAATGCCCAACAACGTGCTGCCATTTATCATGACTGCAAGGCCCGCAGTGACCCACATTTTGCCGCCACTCACGACGCACGCTCCTGAGTAGTCAGCGCTGCGCGATCAACCAGGGTTTGAGTTGAGGGTGTTGTCAGTTGCGGATTCATACTGGTAACAGTGACCACTGCAATAAAAACCACATAAAGCGAAATGGCGATGTAAGCGCCTTGTTTGATTGAATGAAGAATGGCAGTGGCCATGGGTGTAACTCCGTAATTTCCAGTGTTGTGTTTCCAGGCCGACAGGATCGCGGAAAACCGGAGTATTGAAAAACGATGGCTGGAGATAGCGAATATCAGTTGGGTTGATTATTGAGCGCCTTAATTAGCCCTATTAAACATCCAGCCTTGAAACCCGATCCTTTGTGGGAGCGGTGCTTGCCCGCGATAGAGTTTGAACCGAATCGCGGGCAAGCATCGCTCCCACATATGAACGCCACAAAAAATTCGCATAAAAAAAGCCCGCATCCTATGAGAGACGCGGGCCAAGAGGGACTCATTCGGCGCTTTCGCGAGCAGGCTCACTGGCAGAATTTGCATGGCTCTGATACGCGATGATCAGACGGTCGCAAAAACCTGGGTAAGCGAACATGCTCGCGAAAGCGGCGTGATCTATTAACAAACAACCATCAACAACAGTGTTTTTTGCGAATCCATTCCCGGGTAGCGATACATTCGTTAACCGGGAATGGATTCAATCGCTTATTCATTGTTGAGTCTTGTGATCCAGTGCTGCGTAGAAATTAGCACTTTGCTGCAAGTATTTAGGGGTGTAAGTCTGAGTCGCGTGATTCTTTTTGTCTGTCACATCAACACTGGCCTGAGCGGGCAATGCAACAGTGGCGGAAATGGCAGACGCGGCAATGATGGAGAAGATATTGAAGTTCATGGCGTTAACCCTCGGATGCTAAGTGGAACTAGGTTTCAAGTCTTGACCGTCTTGGCCGTGACTCAAACTTACCCCCGAGAGCGCTTCAGTCGAAATGTTTTGTAGCACTAGCTCATATCACTTGAATTGATAGAACCCCAGGCCCGCGTAAATCAAGGGCTTGAGGTTCTTCAGGATCACTTGCCGGTCAGGAAACGGAAATCCGAAGGCGAGTCAAAGTCGAGCTTTTGCACCGTATCACCCAGCAGGCCGGTTTTCGGATCAACCTTCACCGTAACGATCTGATTGCTCTTCTGATTGGCAATCAGCATGAACTGCCCGCTCGGATCGATGCGGAATTCACGCGGCTCCACACCTTCAACGGAACGACGTTGCACTTCCTTGAGCTGCCCTTTGGCATCAATGGCAAATACCAGCACCTGGTTGGCTTCGCCGCGGTTGGCCACATAGAGGAATTTACCGTCCGGCGAGGAGTGCAAGCCACCCGCGCCGACTTTCTGCTGCGCATCCTTGTTCTTCAAGTCCACCAGTTGGGTTTGCTTGAACACACCATCGTGATAATCAAACACCGCGACTTGCGCGACCATTTCCAGGGTCAGCCAGGCGTGCTTGCCGTCCTCGCTGAACAGCAGGTGACGCGGACCACTGCCAGCAGGCAATTGCACGGTCGGCGTTTTGGCCGGTTGCAAAGGCTTGGCGCGATTGCCGTCATAGCTGAACACCAGCATTTTGTCGGCACCAAGATCACTGGTCACCACATACTTGTCATCCGGCGTCGGGATCGCGGAGTGCACGTGGGATGATGCCTGACGCTCAGGATTGACCTTGCTCGCGCCATGATCATTGCTGACCTGAACAACCTCGGACAGCTTGCCGTCCTTGCCCACCGGGATCACCGCCAGCGCACCACCCGGATCAGGCTGCACGGCATAGTTGGACACGAACAGGAAGCGCTGGTCCGGGCTGAGGCTGGAATGCGTCGGCTCGTCACCCCGGCTCTTGACCTGATTGATCGGCGTGACCTGATGGGTCTTGGCATCAATCGCAAAACTGCTGACCTTGCCGACTACATCCTTACCACCGGGGCCGTTCTCGTTGACCACAAACAGATGGCGCTGATCCTTGGAAAGGGTCAGCCAGGACGGGTTGTCAGTCTTGATCACTTGCAGGGGTTTGGCATCCAGCTGGCCGGTCTGGCTGTTAAAGCGGTATCGATAGATACCTTCGCTGGAAGCCTGGGTGTAAGAGCCAATCAGTACGTCGTATTCAGTCATGCTTTGCGCCTGTATGGGAAAAGCGCTCATTGCGCCGGCCAGTGCCAGCCAAGGCAGAAATGTACGAGTCATGGGCAGAGCCTTCTTTTTTCAGGTTGTTATTGGGCGCCATCGACGCGCGAACAACGTTAAGACAGGCTTGCCGCTGATTGGTTTTATCGGGGGTCAGTCCTCCTGCGCGTCGTCCTCGTCATCCTTGGTCGGGGTGAACGCTTCAAGGCATTTCATGCGGTAATCATGGGTACCGTCGGTGATCAGCCAGCAGTCCTGAACTTCATCGAACGTCGCAGCATTGACCTGCTCCATCGTGAAACGCCAGGTCTTGCGCTCGCGACCATCCATGCACTCGAGGGTCAGAAAGTCGCCCAGAAAGAAATCCCAGGCATGCAGCCCGTCAATTTCCAGCATCGTGGCGTCTTTCAGGGCTGCGCTCATCGTCGTCGGGGTGGTGGTCATGGCAGTCTTCGTCTGTGTAAAAGCGCGAATGATAGGCCAAAACCACCTTGGACAGAACCACCGTAAATTTCAGGCAGTCGCTTCAACTGCGCCCGCCGAGGGTTTGTCGTGAGTGGTTTCGCGCACGTAATAACGGTTCGGAATCCCCCAGATAATCAGTGCCATGGCCAGCACGCAGACTGCGCACAGCACGTACAACGCCGGAGTCGCTGCACCGGTCAGATCTTTGACCCGCCCGACCATGAACGGCGCGATGATCCCGCCCAGTTGTCCAATGGAGTTGATCAGCGCAATACCTGCCGCCGCCGCAAGACCGCTGAGGAAGCGTGGCGGGATGGTCCAGAAAATCGGCATCCAGGCGATGATGCCGGTCATGATCATGGTCATGCCGACCATCAAGGGCAGCAACTGACCGGGGAAGACGGCACACACCAGATACCCCGCCGCCGTGAATAACGCACAGCCCGCCATGTGCCAACGCCGCTCACCGCGTCGGTCGGAGCTCGCACCGATCAGCAAATTGCCGACCACTGCGCCCACGTAGGGAATCACCGTCAGCCAGCCGATGGTCATGGTGTCAGCAACACCGGCGCTTTTGATCAGCTGCGGCATCCAGAACAGCAAACCGGTCAGGGCCATGACCAGACACAGGTAAATCACCGACATCACGTAGGTAGTCGGGTGTTTCCAGATGTCCTTGAAGCTTTGCGGTGTCTCGGGCTGTACTTCCCGGGCCATGCGCGCCAGCACCACTTTCTTCTCGGCGTCGTTGAGCCACTTGGCGTCTTCGATGCGATCGCAGACGAACCAGAACACCACGATGCCGAGCAGGACCGAAGGAAGGCCTTCAAGCAGAAATAGCCAACGCCAGCCGGGCATGCCCAGCACGCCGTCGAAATGGCCGAGGATCAGACCGGCGATGGGCCCGCCGACAATGCCGCACAGGCAAATAGAACTTTTGAAATAGGAATTGACCCGGGCACGACGATTGCTCGGGTACCACTGAGTGAAAAAGTACAACACGCCAGGCACGAATCCGGCTTCCATGACCCCGATCAGAAAACGCAGGGTGTAGAACCAGAACTCGGTCTGCACAAACATCATGCACGCCGAGGTGATGCCCCACGTGACCATGATCCGCGCAATCCAAACCCGGGCACCGATCTTGTGCAGGAGCATGTTGCTCGGCACTTCGAACAGAAAGTAACCAACGAAAAACAGGCTGGCACCAAGACCATAGACCGTCTCGCTGAAACCCAGATCGCTTTGCATCTGCAGCTTGGCGAAACTGATATTGACCCGATCCAGATAGGCAAACAGGAAGCAGAGGATAAACAGCGGGATGATCCGCCAATTAACCTTGCGATAGATCTTGTCTTCGAAAGCGTCCTCGTCGAACGCTTCGATTGGCGAAGTGTGGGTGGTCATGTGCGCACCTCCTTGTTGTTATTGGAGTGTCGGATGTTGGTACTGACTTGAACTAAAACGCGATTTATCTGTGGGAGCTGAGCTTGCTCGCGACAAGGCTGGACGCAAATTGACCTGATATCTGCAGTGCTCTTATCGCGAGCAAGCTCAGCTCCCACAGGTTAAATCGCATTCCAACGGGTCAAGCCCCTCACAATTGCCCAATCCCGCCCGGCAAAAACGCGGCTTCGGTCTTCTCGATCCCGTTCACCAAAGGCTTGCCGAACTCCGCCTGGCTGATCTGGAACTGATCCCCCGGCTGGGTGCGCACGCCATCGGCAAAGGACAAAGTCGCGGTGCCAAAGAAATGCACATGCACGTCCCCAGGACGCAGGAACTGGCTGTATTTGAAGTGGTGGTATTCGAGGTTTTCCAGGCTGTGGCACATGTTGGCCTCGCCACTGAGGAACTCCTTCTCCCAGATCACTTCACCGCCGCGCAGCACGCGGCTGGTTCCGGACAGGTTCTGTGGCAACTCGCCAATCCGCAGTTCCGGGCCAAAGGAACAGGCGCGTAATTTCGAGTGGGCCAGATACAGGTAATTACGACGCTCCATGATGTGGTCGGAGTACTCGTTGCCGATGGCGAAACCCAGGCGATACGGTTTGCCGTTGTTGCCAATCACATACAGGCCGCTGAGTTCAGGCTCTTCGCCGCCATCTTCGGCGAACGGCGGCAGCGAGAAGTCCGCGCCGGGGCGCACGACGATGCTGCCATCACCTTTGTAAAACCATTCAGGCTGCACGCCCGCCTGCCCGGCTTGAGGCTTACCGCCCTCCACGCCCCACTTGAAGATGCGCATGGTGTCGGTCATCGACGCTTCGTCGCCCGCCTGCTGGTGCATCTTGTCCCGCGCGGAGGCGCTGCCCAGATGAGTCAGACCGGTTCCGCTGACCAGCACATGCGAAGGATCGGGATGGTCCAGCGGCGGCAGAATCCGCAGGTCCTGCAACAATTGCGCGTAATCATGGCTTTCGCCGAGACCCTGTTTATCGACCTGCTGAGCCAGACCGGTACCTGCGTCGATGGCGGATAACGCCAGATCACGCACGCTGCGTGCGCCCTGCACTTCACGGATCAGATCGCCGTCTACCAGACCGACACGACGCTGGCCATTGCTGAGTTCGAATTGCACTAGGTTCATGGGTTTCTCCTTTCAGATTCATTGCAGGCGACGAATGCCCCTTGTGGGAGCAGAGCTTGGTCTGGGCGGCATTCCGACGATAAGGTCCACGCGATCTAAAGTGAATTGCGAGCCCTATCGCGAGCGAGCTCTGCTCCCACAAAAACTGTATTCCAACTCAAGCCATTGGAAATTTATCCGCGCCATCCCGTGTCAGGCTTGGCGGCTGCGGGCGCTGGCGGCGAAGTCGCTGGCGGGTAGCACATGTTTGCGTTCCAGCAAGTGGTAAACCACGCCGGTCAATACCAGGCCGAAGACCATCACCCCGGACAGGAAGTACAAACCCGAAGCCAGATTGCCGGTGTATTCCTTGAGCGCGCCGATCACGAACGGACCGATGTAGCCACCGAGATTGCCCACTGAATTGATCAGGGCGATACCGGCCGCCGCACTTGCCCCCGCGAAGAAACGGCCGGGCAAGGTCCAGAACACGGCGGTGCAGGAAAACAGCGCGAAGGCCACCAGACACAACGCCGCCAGTTGCGCGACCGGCAATGACAGCCAGGCACTGAGGAAAAGACCGATGGCACCCAGCACATAAAGCACCGCGAGGTGTCCGTAACGGTCATTCAGTCGGTCGGAACTGCGTGGGACGATCAGCAGGCCGATGATCCCGAAGATGTAAGGCACCGAGGACACAAAGCCAGTGACCAGATCCGTTCCGCCGAACTGTTTGATCAGCGTTGGCAGCCAGAGGCCCAGACCATAAATGCTCAAGGTCACGGGCAGGTAAAACAGCGCCAGCAATAGAACGCGCTTGTCCTTCAGGGCGTGCAACGGATTGCCGTGACGCGTTTGACCGTACTCTTCCAGGTCCTTTTTCAGTTCACCGGTGAGCCAGTTTTTCTCGGTCTCATTCATCCATTTAACCTGATGTGGACCGTCCGGCAACCAGCGCAGCACCGGCCAGGTCAGCAGAATGGCCGGGGTGCCGATCACGATAAACAGCCACTGCCAACCGTGCAGACCCAGCACGCCATCCATGCCCAGTAAACCACCGGACACGGGCCCGGTGATCATCATGGCAATAGGTTGGGAAAGGATGAACAGACCGAGGATCTTGCCGCGATTACGAACCGGGAACCACTGCGTGATGTAGTACAGCACGCCCGGAAAGAAGCCCGCCTCGGCCGCGCCTAGCAGAAAGCGCATCACATAAAAGCTGTGCGGCCCCTGCACGAAGGCCATGCCGATGGTGATAGCGCCCCAGGTAATCATGATCCGCGCGAACCAACGGCGGGCGCCGAAGCGTTCAAGCATCAGGTTGCTGGGGATTTCAAACAGGAAATAGCCGATGAAAAACAACCCGGCGCCCAGCCCATAGGCCGCGTCGCCGATACCGATGTCCGCGCCCATGTGCAACTTGGCGAAGCCCACGGCAGAGCGGTCCACATAAGCGATCAGGTAAAGCAGGATCAGGAAGGGAATCAATTTCAGGGTGATGCGGCGAATAAGCCTGAGTTCCTGGCTCATGTGTGCGATCTCCAATTGTTCTTGTTATGGAGTGGAGATCGCCTCTGGCCTGGAGCAAATCAGATGCTTTTGCCAGGGTCGGCCCCTCACTGAAAATCGACTATATAGTATTACTATTTAGCTAACAACTCTTCCCATGACGCGAATTTGCGCTTAACTTAGCCATCAGAAAAGCCATTAAGTCTTACAATAAGAGAGCCGATCATGTCTGATTCCGATAAAAACCCCCTGCGTTCTGCCCAATGGTTTGGTACTGCCGACAAGAACGGCTTCATGTACCGCAGCTGGATGAAGAATCAGGGGATCGCCGATCACCAGTTTCAGGGCAAGCCCATCATCGGCATCTGTAACACATGGTCGGAACTCACCCCTTGCAACGCCCATTTCCGGCAAATCGCCGAGCACGTCAAACGTGGCGTGATTGAAGCAGGCGGCTGGCCTGTGGAATTCCCGGTGTTCTCCAACGGCGAATCCAACCTGCGCCCCACGGCGATGTTTACCCGCAACCTGACTAGCATGGATGTCGAAGAGGCGATTCGCGGCAACCCCATCGACGGCGTAGTGCTGCTCACCGGGTGTGACAAAACCACACCGGCCCTGCTGATGGGCGCGGCCAGTTGCGACGTGCCCGCCATCGTGGTCACCGGCGGGCCAATGCTCAACGGCAAACACAAAGGCAAGGACATCGGCTCCGGCACCGTGGTCTGGCAAATGCACGAAGCCTATAAAGGCGGGCAAATCACCCTCGACGATTTCCTCGCGGCGGAAGGCGGCATGTCCCGCTCGGCAGGCACCTGCAACACCATGGGCACCGCCTCGACCATGGCGTGCATGGCTGAAGCGCTTGGCACTTCCCTGCCCCACAACGCGGCGATTCCAGCCGTGGACTCACGACGTTATGTGCTGGCCCATATGTCGGGCATGCGCGCCGTGGAAATGGTCAAAGAAGACCTGCGCCTGTCGAAGATTCTGACCAAAGCGGCGTTCGAAAACGCGATCCGCGTCAACGCGGCGATTGGCGGCTCAACCAACGCGGTGATCCATTTGAAAGCCATCGCCGGGCGCATCGGCGTCGATCTGGAGCTGGACGACTGGACCCGCATGGGTCGCGGCATGCCGACCATTGTTGACCTGCAGCCTTCCGGGCGTTTCCTGATGGAGGAGTTCTACTACGCCGGTGGCCTGCCCGCCGTGCTGCGCCGTATGGACGAAGCCAACTTGCTGCCTAACCCGGATGCGTTGACCGTCAACGGAAAATCCATTCGCGAGAATACTCAAGGCGCGCCGATTTATGGCGAAGACGAAGTGATCCGTGCCCTCGATAATCCGATCCGCGCTGACGGCGGCATCTGTGTATTGCGCGGCAACCTGGCGCCATTGGGTGCAGTGCTCAAGCCTTCGGCGGCTACTGCCTCATTGATGCAACACCGGGGTCGCGCCGTGGTGTTCGAAAACTTCGACATGTACAAGGCACGGATCAACGATCCGGATCTGGACATCGACGCAAACTCGATCATGGTCATGAAAAACTGCGGCCCCAAGGGGTATCCGGGCATGGCCGAAGTCGGCAACATGGGCTTGCCTGCCAAACTGCTGGCACAGGGCGTGACCGACATGGTGCGGATTTCCGATGCGCGCATGAGCGGAACGGCCTACGGCACGGTGGTTTTGCACGTGGCACCCGAAGCAGCCGCCGGCGGTCCATTGGCGGTGGTGCAGGAAGGTGACTGGATCGAGCTCGATTGCGCCAGCGGCCGTTTGCATCTGGACATTCCCGAAGCAGAACTCGCCGCCCGCCTGGCCGACTGGCAGCCACCGCAA
Organism: Pseudomonas caspiana; assembly: GCF_040224095.2. Classification (NCBI taxonomy): domain Bacteria; kingdom Pseudomonadati; phylum Pseudomonadota; class Gammaproteobacteria; order Pseudomonadales; family Pseudomonadaceae; genus Pseudomonas; species Pseudomonas caspiana. Next base: position 4,127,305 of record NZ_CP167995.1, read on the forward strand.
CAACAGCAACTGTTGGTCGGCGGCTATCGCGAATTGTATGTGAAGCATGTGCTGCAGGCCGATCAGGGTTGCGACTTCGACTTCCTGGTGGGCATGCGCGGGGCTGAGGTGCCAAGGCATTCTCACTGATCGATAGAAAAGCCCAGCCCCAACAGAAGGGCGCGATCTAAAGTGGGAGCAGAGCTTGCTCGCGATAAGGTACATGCGATCTACAGCGAATCGCATCCAGCCTTATCGCGAGCAAGCTCTGCTCCCACACAACGCCGATGCTATGATGCCCCGCACTCATCGCTCAGGATCGACTTGCGTCCCCATGGATTACCGAAAGCCTTCCGACCGTAAAAGCATGCACGCCCGCATCGTTCAGGAGCTGGGCATGCAGATCGTCTCCGGACGTTTCAAGCCTGATGAAAAGCTGCCTGCCGAAGCCTTGCTTTGTGAGGAGTACGCTGTCAGTAGACCGGTGTTGCGCGAAGCCACCCGAGTGCTGGTGGCCAAGGGTTTGGTTTACTCGCGTCCGCGCGTCGGAACGGTGGTCAAGGCCCGTCGCGAATGGCATCTGCTCGATCCGGATGTATTGCACTGGATCATGCAATGCACCCCACAAAATGAATTCTTCAATTTGCTGACCAGCGTCCGTGCGGTCATCGAACCCGCGGTTGCCGCCCTCGCCGCGCAACATGCCACTGATGAAGAAATCGCTTCGATTGGTGAGGCTTACCAACGCATGGAAGCCGCGCCAACTCCTGAGGCGCTGTTGCAACCCGACCTGGACTTCCACAGCCGGATAGCCGACGCGACTCACAACGACTTGCTCGCACACCTGTGCAACATGCTTTCACTGGCATTGCGTGAAGCGCTCAAGCACTCCAACCAGCGGCCCAATTTGCATGAGTTGGCATTGCCGCGTCACAAGGCAATCCTCACCGCCATCGAAAACCGTGACGCACTGGGCGCACGGCATGCAACGCTGGTGCAGCTTGATGATGCGAGGAATGCGTTGAGCGTGGTGTTGGGGCGGGAGTTGGGCTTGTAACCCTGTTAATTGCGTTACATTGTGGGAGCCGGGCTTGCCCGCGATTGGATTCACACCCTATCGCGGGCAAGCCCGGCTCCCACAGTTAAACCGCATGTCCTCTGATCTCAATGTGAAAACAACGAATTCCCCACCTTGCCCGCCATTTTCTCCGGTTTGATCAGGAACCGCGCCAGCGCGGGCAGCAGCCATAGTGCGCCAAACATGTTCCACAGCAGCATAAAGGTCAGCATCAGGCCCATGTCAGCCTGGAACTTGATCGCCGAGAAGATCCAGGTACACACGCCAATCGCCAGACACAAGCCGGTGAACAGCACCGCTTTACCGGTGGATTTCAGGGTTTCGTAGTACGCCTCTTGCAACGGCAAGCCCGCGCGCAGGAAGCTTTCCAGACGGCTGTAGATATAAATGCCGTAATCGACACCAATCCCTACACCCAGCGCCACCACCGGCAAAGTCGCGACTTTGACGCCGATACCCATAAACGCCATCAATGCGTTGCCCAGCACCGAGGTCAGTACCAGCGGCAACACGATGCACAGGGTCGCCGCCCACGAGCGGAAGGTGATCATGCACATCACCGCCACGCAGATGTAGACCAGAATCAGGATGGTCAACTCGGAACGCTTGATCACCTCGTTGGTGGCGGCTTCAATCCCGGCGTTACCGGCAGCCAGGAGGAACTCCAGGCCTTCACGATTGTTCTCGGCAGCGAATTCCTGCACAGCATGCACAGCGCGGTCCAGGGTTTCGGCCTTGTGGTCATTGAGGAAAACCAGCAGCGGCGCTAACGAGCAATCGTTGTTGTACAAGCCGTCAGCCCGGGCGATGGAACTGTTGAGCACGTCTTTATTGCGCGACAGCGCTTCCCATTTCAGGTTGCCCTCGTTCATGCCCTTGATGACCTGCTTGGAAACTGTCACCAGCGAGATCGCCGACTGTACGCCCGGCGTGTTCTCCATCTTCCAGGTCAGTTCGTTGATGGCAGACATGGTCGGGTAAGCCGAACAGCCTTCGCGTGGCGTCTTGACCATCACGACCAACACGTCGGAGCTGGTGGAATAGTGGTTGATGATGAAGCTGTTGTCCTGGTTGTAGCGCGAGTCGGGACGCAGTTCCGGAGCGCCCTGATCAAGGTCGCCGATCTTCAGGTTCTGGCTGTACCAAAGCCCGCCGCCGAAGGCCAGCAACGCCAGCACGATGGACACCGGAGCGACTTTGGCGCTGGCAAAGTTCGACAGCAAACGCCAGAACGGATGCTCGGACACTGCGTCTTCCTTGCTACGGCTGATAGCCTTTTTACTGATACCGGCGTAGGAAATCGCGACAGGGAGAAGAATCAGGTTGGTGAAGACGATGACGGCTACACCTATCGATGCACCAATCGCCAGTTCGCGAATAACCCCGATATCGATGATCAGCAACGTGATGAAACCCACCGCATCCGCAAGAATCGCGATCATGCCCGGCAGGAACAATTGGCGGAAGGTGCGCCGCGCTGCGGTCAGGGCGTTGTCGGCGTCACTGGATTGCAAGGCAATACCATTGATCTTCTGCACGCCGTGGGAAATGCCGATAGCAAAAATCAGAAACGGCACCAGCATCGAATACGGGTCCAGACCGAACCCGACCACATGCATCAGCCCCAACTGCCAGACAACCGCAATCAGCGTGGTACTCAATACGGCAACGGTGCTGCGGATGCAGCGCGTAAACCAGATCAGCAGGACCAGAGTAATCACGAAGGCGACGCCAAAGAACAACACCACCATCACCAGGCCGTCGATCAGGTCGCCGACCTTCTTGGCGAAGCCTACGATATGAATCTTGATGTTGGGGTTCTGCGCCTGGTACTTGTCGCGGATTTTCTCTTCGAGCTGGTGGGAAAACTGCTGATAATCGAGCTTGATCAGCTTGCCCTGATCCTGTGGGTCCGGGTAGGACTCCAGCAGCGGCACATCAACGATGCTCGACTTGAAGTCGTTGGCCACCAGACGCCCGACCTGGCCTGACTTGAGTACGTTGTTACGCAGTTGATCGAGGCTGTCGTCGGAACCGTCGTAACTCTGCGGGATGACTTCGCCACCGGCAAAACCCTCCTCGGTCACTTCGGTCCAGCGCACGCTGGGGCTCCACAAGGATTTCAGGCCAGAGCGATCGACGCCGGAGATATAGAAGACTTCGTCGTTGATTTCGCGCAAGGTCTCCATGTACTGCTTCGAAAATATGTCGCCATCCAGCGCTTCGACAGAGATCCTTACTGTATTGCCCAGGTTGGCCAGATCGTTGCGATGCTCCATCATTTTCTGGATGAAGGGGTGATCCAGCGGGATCATTTTTTCAAAGCTGGTCGACGGCCGAACCAAGGTCGCCTGCCAGAACAGAAAGATACTGACCAGCAAGCAGATGACGATCACTGCTGGTCGATTATTGAAGATCAAGCGCTCAAGAAAGGTTGCCTTGTCGCCGCTGTGCTGCTGAGTGTCGTGCAGATTACTCATGCCGGAATTTCCCCGCCCTGATCGTTCTTATTGTTGGCTAGACTCGGCGCCCGTCGGCGAGGTGACGCGCACGCCTCCTTGTCCAACCAGAATCAGATTGCCTTGCGCATCGGCCGTCACCCCGGACAGCGAAATCCGGTCGGGACGGTTGAAAACCTGAAAGCTCAGACCATTGTCGGTACTGCGCATCACGCTGCCGCCGTTACCCACCAGGACCAGAGAGCCGTCCGCCAGCAGCGTCGCGTTGGACAGCCCGAACTCCAGCGGCCCGCGCGCGGCCTTCAATTCGATGGGCTCCCAGGTATCGCCAAAATCACTGGAGCGATAGAGATTGCCGCGCAGCCCGTAAACCAGCAGCGTGCCGGGCTGGCCGGTGCCGATCGCCCCAAACAGCGAGCCCTGATACGGCCCTTCAAGCTTTTCCCAGGATTCGCCATCGTCACCCGAACGGAACATTGCCCCCGCCTCACCCACCACAAACAGACCGCTGTCTGCGACGTGGGCGATACCGTTGAGGTGGTACTGGTCTTCATTGTCGAGACGATCACTGACGTCTTCCCAGTGTTGGCCGCCATCCAGAGTGGTCAACAACATGCCGTAAGCACCGAGGGCAAAACCGGTCGTGGTGTCCTTGAACCAGACATCCAGTAACGGCGCTTCTCGGGAAAGGTCTTCGAACTGCTTGACCCAGCTGACGCCGCCATCGTTGCTGGCAAGAATCTGCGCATCGTGGCCGACGGCCCAGCCGTGTTTGTCATCGACGAAATACACCGCCGTCAGCATTTGACGGGTGGGCACTTTGGCCTGGGTCCAGGTCTTGCCCTGATCGTCGGAATACAAAATGTGTCCGCGCTCGCCCACCACGACCAGGCGCGCACCCGCATGGGCGACGTCCAGCAACAGGCTGCGAGAGGATTTGGCAGATTCAATGGAATAAAGAGTGCTCTGAGTCGAGTCAGGGCTTTGGCTCACACTTTCGGTGGCCGCCATTGATGACACGCCAACACTTGATAAAGCCATTAGTGCGAACAGCGACCAGGCTGTCGCCAAGGGCTTGCCCATTCGTAATGCCAATGGCCGTCCGACTGCCGGATGCCCATCGGACTGCGTGCGCCGATTAACAGGCTCACTCATGAAGCGTCCCCTTTCCATTATTTTTATTAGGCGACTTTTATCAGAAAACCCTGGCGAAGCGCTCTAGCCTTGGACTTCTGGAAGCCGACCTATCCTATCCAGCTTTGGAAACTCATGACAATCGACATATGGCTATCTTTGGTCGAGGCCTCTTGCGTGATTGGTGGATTATCAGTTGGGGTGATGCTGGCAATACACGCCTCTGTAGGAAGTGTGGCCATCCCAGTGTAGGCCGGGATTGACGCTCCGGCCTGCGAAGGTCAGAACTGATAGGCTAAAGCCAGTCCAACAAGAGCGAGAGCAGGCCAACGCAGAATATCCTGAAGAGCCTGGCCCTCATCTACATGCCCATAAAAAGGGGCCTACCGCTTGCACGGAAGGCCCCTACATCACAGGCATCATTACTCGGCGAGGCTTTTGCTCACCACTTCGAACACGTCGCTGGACAGCTCACCCGAGTCACGGATGCGCACCAGTTCGGCCTTCATCAGTGCCTGACGTTTGCTGTCGTATTTGCGCCAGCGAGTCAGGGGCGCCAATTGGCGCGAGGCGATCTGCGGGTTGAAGCCGTTGAGCTGGATCACCAGATCGGCCAGGAAGCGGTAGCCCGAGCCGTCCGCCGCATGGAAGTTGATCAGGTTCTGCCCGGCAAAAGCACCGATCAGTGCACGGACCTTGTTCGGGTTCTTGATGTTGAACGCCGGGTGTTGCATCAACGCCTTGACCCGCTCTAGCCCACCCGGCAGCGGGCTGCCTGCCTGGACGCTGAACCACTGATCCATAACCAACGGGTTGTCTTTGAAGTTCTCGGCAAACACTGCCAGCGCCTTGTCTTTCTCGGCGGTGAACGGCGAGTTGACCAGCACGGCAAGGGCCGTCAGGCGCTCGGTCATGTTGTCGCTGGTGTCGAACTGCTCAATGGTCGCGGCCAACACTTCGGGTTTTTCACTGAGCATCAGGTACGACAGTGCAATATTTTGCAAAGCACGACGTGCGAAATGCTCGGCTTCAGCCAGGTACTCGGTGGCTTTCGACACCTTGCGATTGGCCGTGTAGCGAGCCCACAAACCGTCGAACAGACTGTCGGCGAGCTGCTTGCGGACAAATTCGCGGGCAGCGTGGATCGCATCGACGTCAGCCACTTCACTGATTTCAGTCAGGTAGGCTTCGCCCGGTAACGACAGCATCTCGGCAATCATGGCCTGATCCAGCGAGGTATCCGCCAGAACGGTGCCCAATGCGGTAATCAGCCGCTGATCGAGGACCAGCGGCTGGCCTTTCTGATGCTGGCCGATCAACTCTTGCAGTACCTGCACGGACAATTGCTGGCCCGCATCCCAGCGATTGAAGCCGTCGCTGTCGTGCTGCATGAGGAACATCAACTGGTCGCGGTTGTACGGGAAGCTGAGTTTTACCGGCGCCGAGAAACCACGCAGCAACGACGGCAACGGCTGTTCAGCGATATCAACGAAGGTGAATGTCTGCTCGGCTTCGGTGACGGAAATCACCCGCGTGGTGCCAGCGGCTGCGTCTTCGCCTTGCAGGCGCAACGGGATTTCGCCGCCCTGCTTGTCCAGCAAGCCTAGCTCTACGGGAATCACGAACGGTTTCTTCGCATCGCCCGGTTGACCCGGTGTGGTCGGGCAACTCTGGCGGAAGGTCAGGCTGTAGGTTTTTGCTGCGCTGTCGTAAGACTCGCTGACCGCCAGACGTGGCGTACCGGCCTGGCTGTACCAGCGTTTGAACTGGGTCAGGTCGACACCATTGGCATCTTCCATGGCCTTGATGAAGTCATCGCAGGTCACGGCCTGGCCGTCATGGCGCTCAAAGTACAGATCACTGCCTTTGCGGAAACCCTGTGCGCCGAGCAAGGTGTGAAGCATGCCCACGACTTCCGAGCCTTTTTCGTACACGGTCAGGGTGTAGAAGTTGGAAATCTCGATAAAGCTGTCCGGGCGCACGGCGTGAGCCATCGGGCCGGCATCTTCGGCGAACTGGTGGGTACGCAGGTAGGCCACGTCCTGAATGCGCTTGACCGTGGCCGAGTTCATGTCTGACGAAAAACCCGCATCGCGGTAAACCGTAAAGCCTTCTTTCAACGACAGTTGAAACCAGTCGCGGCAAGTGACACGGTTGCCCGACCAGTTGTGGAAGTATTCGTGGGCAACGATAGCCTCGACCCGCTGATGTGCGGCATCGGTAGCGGTTTCGGCGCGAGCCAGCACCGCGCTGGAGTTGAAGATGTTGAGGCCCTTGTTCTCCATGGCGCCCATGTTGAAGTCATTCACGGCGACGATCATGAAGATATCCAGGTCGTACTCACGGCCGTAGGCTTCTTCATCCCAACGCATGGACTTTTTCAGGCTGGTCATGGCGTGCTGGCATTTGTCGATGTTTTCCGGCTCGACGTAAATGCGCAGTGTCACCTCGCGGTTGCTCACGGTGGTGAACTTGTCCTCGACACACCACAAATCACCAGCCACCAGCGCAAACAGGTACGCCGGTTTCATGAACGGGTCTTCCCAGGTCGCCCAGTGCCGACCGTCATCTTCCGGGCCGCTGGCAATTGGGTTGCCGTTGGAGAGCAAGACCGGGAAGTTGTGCTTGTCGGCACTCAGGGTCGTGGTGAACTTGCTCATCACGTCCGGACGGTCAAGGTAATAGGTGATCTTGCGGAAGCCTTCGGCCTCACACTGGGTGCAGAACATGCCGCTGGACTTGTACAGCCCTTCCAGTGCGGTATTGGTTTCCGGATGGATGCGCACGCTGGTGTCGACCGTGAACGACTCGGCCGTAGGGTGCAGGGTCAGGTGATCCGGGGTCAGTTGGTAATCAGCAGCGCTCAGTTCGACGTCGCCCAGCTTGACCGACAGCAGTTCCAGCAACTGACCGTCCAGCACCAGCGGCGGCAAACCCGCGCCACGCTCGGGATTGCGGCGCATCACCAATTGCGCGTGAACCAGCGAGTGGTCATCGAACAGCTCGAACGTCAGGTGCGTTTCGTCGATGAGGTACTCAGGAGCCTGATAGTCCTTCAGGTAGATCATTTGCGGTTGTTCGGTGCGCATGATGAGTCCTCTTACTGATGCACGGCGAGCTGATAAGCCGTGTATTTACGAATATTGATCACGCCGGTATCGAAGATCAGGTACTGGCCCTTGACCCCCATTAAAGTGCCTTCGGCGATCGGGTTCTTGTCCAGATTGAAGCTGACGATCTTGGTCGGGTACGCCTCGACGGGGTAGCGGATCTCGATCGGTTCGACGTCATGCAGCATTTGGATGGCCTGCAAGCCGAATCGTTCTTGCAATCCGGCCAGCCCTTCAGCGCAGCTTTCAAACAGCTGCTGGCGAATAGCGGCCAGATCCACCGGCTGCGCATCACCCTTGAGCAGCGCGCGCCAGTTGGTGCGGTCGGCAACCTGACTGCGCAGCAGATCCTCGACAAAACCGGACTGCTGACGGGTCGCAACGCGCATGATCGGTAGCGCCTGACTGGCACCCTGATCCAGCCAGCGGGTCGGCAACTGGGTGGCACGGGTGATACCGACTTTGACGCCCGACGAGTTGGCCAGATATACCACGTGATCGGTCATGCAGAACTGCTCGCCCCACGCCGGGTCGCGGCAAGTGCCGTGCTCGTGGTGGCATTTTTCCGGGCTCATGATGCAGATGTCGCACTGCGCCAGCTTGAGCATGCACGGGTAGCAATAACCCTGGCTGTAGCTGGACTTGGTCTTGCGCCCGCAATGGCTGCAATGGATCGCACCCAGGAACTCCAGACGCACCGTTTTGCCAATCAGCGGGTTGACCGGAATTTCGGTATCGCCCAGACGAAACGCATATTCAACCTGCGAGGCATTAAGCCGCGCCGACATTTTGTTGACTGCTCCGCGACCAATCTCAATCAATGGATGGCATCCGACTTGAACAGGATATTCGGCACAGTGGTGGACTTGGACGCACATTCCTGCGGGCCCATGTAACCGATGCGCTGGTCTTCCGGCAGGTTCTGCACTTCCCAGGCGATCAACGCCTGCAAGGACAACTCACGCTGCTCCTGAGTCAGCTTGCGGCCATCGGACCACTTCCCGATTTCTACCGCCAACTTCAGGCTTTCGTAGATGTCCGGGGTGATGTTTTCAATCATTTCGGCAAAAGAGGACATAGCGCACTCCTGGCTCTCAATTAAACAGCATTCAAAAATCAGGCTCTGACCCGGGCAATTGCCCCACCAATCAGACCCGTTACACAACCGATGATCAGTCCGCCGACATGCGCGCCGTTGGCAATTTCGCCAAAACCCAGCATGCCGACCAGCCCTGACAGACACAGCACCAACCAGACCAGCATCATCACCAGCACACCGCGCGGTAAACGATAGATGGGGTTGGGCGCCAGCAATTGAAAGATCCAGCAGTGACCCAACAGTCCATACAGCACGCCGGACAAGCCACCAAACAGGCTGGCACCGCCAAACTGATATTGAATAGTGTTGGAAACAGCGCTGAACAGCAGGGTCAGGCCCAGCAGATGCAAACTGCCTTGACGCCACTCGATACGGCGGCCCAGCTCCCAGTACCACATGGCGTTCATCGCCAGATGCAGGATGCCGAAGTGAATCAGCATCGGCGTGACGATCCGCCACCACTGACCGGCCGCGAGACTGTCACCCGGCGGCAGGAACGTCGCGTATTCACCCTGAACGCGGAAATCGAGAAAGGTCAGCCAGCGCACTGCGTCGAGATTTTCCCCCAGCAGGGTAATGGCGCCTACGATCAAACAGGCCAGCAGCACCAGCGTGGTGACCGGACTGTCGCGCAGTTGCTGAACGAAACTACGCCGTGGAGCCTGGGTGCTTTGTTCCCCTGGCGGCAGTTGATAATGCTCATCGCCTTCCGGGTATTGCTGATACAAAGCACGAATATCGTCCGCCAGTTGCGGCGTATCAGGCACCCACAGCACTTGCTCGCCCGCCTCCTCGCTCACCCGGTGCGGCACACGCAGACGGTTCAGCAGGCTGATGAAACCGCTCAGATCGGTGGTCAACGGCAGACGCAATACAGCAACAGGACTCATCAAACAGCCTCGGGACGTTCAACATCGACCCAGACGAACTTGTCCGGATCGATGCAGGTTTCCTGGTCCAGCCGATAGGCGACCAGTTTGCCGTAGAGCACGGCGCTGTAATCCAGACACGCCAGGTTCGGCCGGATGGGGGCGGGAATACCGCTGCGCCAGTAATGGCCGACGAACAGCATCGGCTCGTCAGCGCCATAGCGCAGCAAAGCGTTCTTTTCAGTCGTAGAGAGCGGCGTTTTGGCGACGCCTTCCGGCAACGCATCCGGCTGAAACACCACGTCGCCGTAGGTTTGCGGGTCGTCTTCCCAGAACTTGGTGCGGAAAAACTCCCGGGTCAGACCATCGCCGCCGGTCAGAGTGATGCCGTGGGGCAAGCGCATGTCAGTGCCGCGCAACAAGCGATCAAACACTGCGCAGGCAAAACTGCCCTGCACCGCCGAGGCCTGAACGAACTGCTCATTAATGCATCCGCCGCCATGCATCGTGATCAACGGCGTGATCAGGCTGGCATCCCAGCAAGCGTGCACCACGCGGAAACGTCCTGCATCCATGAACAGTGGCAACTCGTAGAACCAGTCGACGAATTCCTTCCACTCATCCGGATAGGCCTCGAACTGAGTCAGCGTCTCGCCCATGAGCCGGCTGTGACGTAATGAGTGCTCTCGGACAAACTGCTTGCCGCTCTCCGGCGGGGCCGGTGTGTGCCAGCCCAGCGCGTTGAATTCGTGGTTGCCCATGATGCACAGCGCATGACCGGCCAACACCATGTCACGCACGATATGCAGCGACTCGCGAATCAGTGGACCGCGGTCGATGATGTCGCCGAGGAATAACGCGATGCGTTCAGGATGGCGCCACACGCCCGCCTGAAAGCGATAACCCAACACGCTGAGCAGTTTTTGCAGCGTATGGGCACATCCATGCACGTCACCGATCAAATCGTAGCTACGCGCGGGATCGAGCATCAGTCGCCTCCACCACCAAGTCGGCTACCCCAGCCAAGCTTGGTGCGACAGACTTCGTAATAGTTGTGATCAAGTGGATGAATCAGGCGCAGCTTCTGTGGTTTCTTGCTGACCGTGATGGTGTCACCCGGCGCGCAGGTAAAATGGTTCTGGCCGTCGCAGGAGACTTGCGGATAAATCGTCATGTCCTTTGAGACCACGATTTTCAGCTCACTGTTGCCGTCCACCACAATCGGCCGCCCGGACAATGTGTGCGGGTACATCGGCACAATGACGATGGCATCCAGCTTGGGATGCATGATCGGCCCGCCAGCGGATAGCGCGTAAGCGGTCGAACCGGTAGGCGTAGCGACGATCAGGCCGTCGGCCTTCTGGCTGCACACGAACTGGCCGTCGATGTAGATCTCGAATTCGATCATCCGTGTCGACTTGCCGGGGTGCAGCACCACATCATTGAGCGCGTCGCCCTGACCGATGGCTTCGCCGTGGCGGCGGACTTCGGCCTGCAGCAGGAAGCGGTTTTCCACCAGATAGTGGCCGTCGAGCACCTCGGCGACTTTGACTTCCAGTTCGTCAGGGCGGATATCGGTGAGGAAGCCCAGGCTGCCACGGTTGATGCCCAGCACCGGCGTATTGTGCTTGGCCAGCGCACGGGCCGCGCCCAGCAGACTGCCGTCGCCACCGACAACTATCACCAGATCGCAGACTTCACCCAGCATCTTGCGCGATGAGGTTTGCAGGCTGTGGCCGGGCAACACTTCGGCAATGGTGTCTTCCAGAATGACGTGCAGGTGCCGTTCCAGCAGGAATCTCTTGAGTCGGCGCACGGTATCGAGCACCTGAACACTGCCCAGGCGGCCGATGATGCCGATATTACGAAACTGCTCCATGGGGCTCCTGCGGGGTTCGATGCGGCTTAAAGACAGCGATTATGGGCGAAAGGCCGGGGTAGCGGCAATTGATCGTTCCCGGATCTTCGCCCTGTAGGAGCTGCCGAAGGCTGCGAAAAGGTCGGAACGACCTTCCACAGGTCTGATTAAACGTCCGGTTCCCGGCCGATCGCAGCCTTCGGCAGCTCCTACTTTGACCGATGGTTGCCAGTTAAGGCTATCCTGCGCTCATGACTCTCTTCCCCAGCCTCACCCACCTGCCCCGCCAGTTACGCACGCCGCAAGTGCGGGACCTGGCTTGGGTAATCCTCGCGCCGCCAATGCTGGGCGAAACACCGTGGCCGCAGCGTCATCCATTGACGGCGAGCGACTGGGTGCAACAACCGCAGCTATTGGCAGATTTTCTGTTCAGGCTGGATCAGGACAGCAGCGCCCTGCTCCACTGGTTGGCACAAGCCGCTACAAGGCGGCTGGGTTTGTACTACGAGCGCTTGTGGCAATTTGCAGTGGCGCACGCCCCTGGTGTCGAAATGATCGCCGCCAACCTGCCGATTCGCCTGGGTGGACAAACCCTGGGGGAACTGGACATGTTGCTGCGCGACGCCGACGGCGTGCACCACGTGGAGTTGGCGATAAAACTCTATCTGGGGCCGCAGCAAGGTGACGGCAGCGATCCTGCGCAGTGGCTGGGGCCGGGTTGCCGTGATCGGCTTGACCTCAAACTTGCCCATCTGAGCCAACATCAACTGCCGATTTCCGCGCGCCCGGAAAGCCGTGAGTTGCTAGCCGCGCTGGGTATCGAAGCGTTCGATGCCCGATTATGGCTGGGCGGCTATCTGCTTTATCCGTGGCCCGGACAGACCGACTCCCCGCAGGGTGCACATTATCAGCACTTGCGCGGCCGCTGGCTGCATCAAAAGGATTGGCAGGCATTTACCGCGCAACGCCCCGAAGGTCGCTGGCAGTTGCTGCCCCGACACGCCTGGCTGGCCCCGGCCCATTACGCCGAAGCCTGGACCGAACCACAACTGCAGGAATGGCTGGAACAGCTTGATCCCCTGGCTCCGGCGCAACTGCTGGTACGGCTGACAGAAAATCGCGAAGGCGAATGGGAGGAAGCCGAACGGGTGTTTCTGGTTTCGGACATCTGGCCTCGGCTGGGCGATACGAGCAACACGGCTCAGCTTGAAGATCAGCCAACCGCGCTACCTGTTTCGCCCGTCTGATCGTCAGGCGGCCTTTTTAGTACGCGGCAGCAGAATCGCCATGATGCCCAGCAGCGGCAGGTACGAACACAGGTTGTAGACGAACAGGATGCCGTGGCTATCCGCCAGATAGCCCAGCAAGGCCGCACCGATCCCGCCAAAGCCGAACATCAGGCCGAAGAAAATCCCGGCGATCATGCCGACATTACCCGGCACCAGTTCCTGGGCGTAGACCACGATGGCGGAAAACGCAGAAGCCAGAATGAAGCCGATGATCACGCTCAGCACGCTGGTCCAGAACAGATCGGCATACGGCAGCGCGAGGGTGAACGGCGCAGCGCCGAGAATCGAGAACCAGATCACTGCCTTACGGCCAATCCGGTCACCAATCGGACCACCGAAGAACGTGCCCGCAGCCACCGCGCCAAGAAACAGGAACAGGTACAGCTGGGAGTTAGCCACCGACAGGTCGAACTTCTCGATCAGGTAGAAGGTGAAGTAACTGGTGATGCTCGACATGTAGAAGAACTTGGAGAAAATCAGAAACGCCAGCACGACCAGCGCGCCAGTGACACGACCTTTCGACAGGCCATGACTCGCAGCCTGACCTTGCTTGAGCTTGAACAGATTCAAGTGCGTGCGATACCAGCGGCTGATGGCGTACAGCAGGCCTACGGAAAACAATGCGATCAGCCCGAACCAGGCCACATGCCCCTGACCGAACGGAATGATGATTGCTGCGGCCAGCAACGGGCCAAGCGCTGAACCGGTGTTACCACCTACCTGAAAGGTTGACTGCGCAAGCCCAAACCGCCCGCCCGACGCCAACCGTGCAATGCGTGAGGCTTCGGGGTGAAAAGTCGAAGAGCCGATACCAATAAGGGCCGACGCCAGCAGAATCATTGGGAAGCTGCCCACCACAGCCAGCATCAGAATGCCGATCAAGGTACACAGCGAGCCAACCGGCAACACCAGCGGATTGGGGTGACGGTCGGTGTAATAACCCACCCACGGCTGCAACAGCGATGCGGTAATCTGAAACGTCAGGGTAATCAGGCCGATCTGCGTGAAGGTCAGGCCGTAGCTGTCCTTGAGCAGCGGATAGATCGACGGCAGCACCGCCTGAATCAAGTCGTTGACCAGATGCGCCAGTGCCACAGCACCGATGATGCGCATGACCAATGGACTGCTGGTGCTGGTAGTCGTGGGAGTTGCAGCAGGAATTGCGCTGGGAGGGGAGTTGCTGACGGCCATGGATTTCATCCGCGAAGCTATTGGATGTGCCACGACCCGGTTATTGCAAGATATGTCAGCGGCACAAGGTCCGCCAATGTGCCATTTTTTGGGGCATGGCCGCTACATTTTGTTGCGGGGGAAAGGGTTATCACTGGATAAACAAGTTTTGTGGGAGCCGGGCTTGGTCTGGGCGGCATTCCGACGATGCATAAGACAAGGATAGAAGCCACACCGCGTTATCGTTTATCGCCGGTATGCCGTCCAGACCAAGCCCGGCTCCCACAGGGTTGCATTGCAAATCTAGACTTGAGTCGCTGCCACACCCGGCTCGCCCTTCTCCCCCGTCGGCACATCGTGCAGCGATATTCGCGAAGTCTCCGGCAAGGCCAGGCCGCCCGCCAGTGCCAGCAACGCAACCGCGATCAGGTAGAACGCAGGAGACAAGTTGCTGCCAGTGGTGGTGATCAGCCACGTCGCCATCAACGGCGCGGTGCCGCCAAAGATCGTATAAGCCATGTTGTAGGTGATCGCCGAAGCGGTATAGCGCGTGCGGGTCGGGAAGGTTTCCGAGAGCAGCGCGGCCGTGACCACGCCACACAGTACCGCGCCGACTGCCAGCAGCATCACACCCACGATAGACGCCGCGAACGAGCCCGAACTGGCCATCAGGAATGACGGAAAGACCACCACGATCAACAGCGCGCAAGCCGTCATGACCGTCACGCGGCGCCCGACCTTGTCCGAATACAAACCGGCCAGCGGGCAAATCGCTGCGGCGAAGAGCAAGGCGATCAACGACACCAGTAACGCCGTTGCCCGGCTCAGCCCGCCCGCCACTTGCAGGTAAGTGGCGAAGTACGTGGTGAACATATAGAACGACAACGCCGTCAGCGATACGAATGCGCCCAGGCAGCAGATTGCCGCGCCGTGGTGGCGCAGGGTTTCCTTGAGAGGCGAATGAGCGACGTCATGCTCCTGCGTCACCGCCTGGAATGCCGGAGTTTCGTCCAGCTTCCAGCGCAGATACAGACCGACCAGCCCCAACGGAGCAGCAATCAGGAACGGCAAGCGCCAGCCCCAACTGCCCATGGCTTCCGGCGTCAGTGATGCTTCAAGGGCGTAGGCAACTACTGCCGCTGCGGCGAACGCGGAAAAGGTCGAGACCGGGACAAAGCTGCCGTACCAGGCTCGCTTGTCGCTGGGCGCATGTTCCATGAGGTAGGCGCAGGCACCGGCGTATTCACCGCCTGCAGAAAAACCCTGCGCACAACGAATGACCGTCAACAGAATCGGCGCCATCACGCCAATTGCCGCGTAAGTGGGCAACAGGCCAATCAATGTCGTGGCAGCGGCCATCAACAGGATGGTCATTGCCAGCGTGCGTTTGCGGCCGATCCGGTCGCCAAGCATGCCGAAGAAAATCCCGCCCAAAGGCCGGAAGGCAAAGGCCACCGCGAAGACCGCGAAAGTTTTCAGCAGCGCCGCGCTGGCGTCACCACTGGGAAAGAATTGCTGAGCAATGGCCGTGGCCAGAAAGCCATAGACGGCGAAGTCGAACCATTCGACGAAGTTGCCGATGGCGGCGGCGACAATCACTTTTCTCAGCGTTTTGGGGCTGACTTGTTCCGTAGCGGCGCTTGTCATGCTGGACCTCGACATTTCATCAGGAAGCTATCGATTATCGGGACAGTCACTGCAACGGCTCACTCTGAAAGTGTCATCCGCGTATTCAGGACCGACCCCACCGCAATTCAATAGCGCATGATTCATGCCAGAGGCTTTGGATCAATGATTACAAGCCCATAGCCCGTCGACCTTGCAGGCCGCCGGTGTGGATGAAAATCAGCCGGGTGCCCGCCTGAAAACGCCCGGCAACTACCTCATCGTGCAGGGCCAACAGCGCCTTGCCGGTGTACAGCGGTTCGAGGGGGATGCCGCTTTGGGATTCGCTGGTCGTGATGAAATCCAGCAGGTAAGGATCGGTTTTGGCGAAGCCACCACGGCTGGCGCTGACGAGGATGTAGTCATCCCTTGCCTGGATAGGAGCGAACTTGTTCGCGAGATCTGCCTGACACCACACTGCCTCGCGAACAAGTTCGCTCCTACCGGTTTTGCGATGCTCCAGAATTGCCGCGACATTCTGCTCAACCCCATGATCATCCGGCACCGCCATGGCGCCATACACCGGGTGCGCGCCCTTTTCTGCCAGGACCAGACCCGCCAGCGTTGTGCCCGTCCCGGCAGCCAGCCAACAGCCGTGGTAATCACTCCAGCCCAGCTCGCCTGCCTTTTCGCGCACCATGTCCAGCAAACCGGCACAACCCAGCGCGCCGGGCAAACCTCCGCCGCCTTCCGGGATCGGGTAGAAATCAGGGTATTGCGTCAGCCACGACGACCAGAAGCCAGGTTCATGCCGTGCGCGATAACCGGCGTAGCCAAGCCAGTGCAGCTGCATGCCGAACGCCTGCAGATCGACCGTGGTTGGCGTCTCCACAGCATGGCCACGCAACAACCCGACCGTGGCAAAGCCAAACCGCTTGCCCGCAGCCGCCAACGCATGCAGATGATTGGAATGCGCGCCGCCCAGACTGATAACGCCTTGGGCATTGGCCTCACTGGCGGCCTCCAGGTGATGGGCAAGCTTGAACCACTTGTTACCGCTGATCAGCGGATCGATGAGGTCCAGGCGCAGGACTGCGACCTCGACACCGGCATGGGTCAGCCAAGGCACATTGAGCCGCTGGAGCGGCGCATTGGGTTGCCAGTGGATGGGACTGATAGACACGAGGATGGGGCCGCTGAACGGAGTGCGGGAGTTTAGCATTGCATTGATAAAATCAGCCTTGCTCAAACTGTAGGAGCGCACGAGCACCGCGAGGCCGCGATAGCGATGTATCAGACAGAACGCCATCGCGGCCTCGCGGTGCTCGTGCGCTCCTACAGGTTCATCGTTTGGCGCGAGACAGCGCGGTGTCAGAGACTCTTGATTGCATTTTTAAAGTGAAACCGAGTGAAGCCCTACAACCCCGCCGCCAACCTTGAACCCTGATCGATCGCCCGCTTGGCATCCAGCTCTGCCGCGACGTCTGCGCCGCCGATCAGGTGTACGGCCTGCCCGGCCGCAACCAGCCCGTCATACAGTTCGCGCAACGGATCTTGTCCGGCGCAGATCACGATGTTGTCCACCGGCAACACTTTCTCTTCACCTTCACCGATACGGATGTGCAAGCCAGCGTCGTCGATGCGCAGGTATTCGACGCTGTTGAGCATCTGTACCTGTTTGTTCTTCAAACCGGTACGGTGAATCCAGCCAGTGGTCTTGCCCAGTCCGTCGCCGACCTTGGACGCCTTGCGCTGCAACAGGAATACCTGACGCGCCGGGGCATGCAACTCCGGTTTGATCCCCGCCACGCCACCCCGCGCTTCAAGATGGGTATCGATGCCCCATTCTTTCCAGAACGCAGTGCGATCCAGACTGGTGGAAATGCCCTGATGCACCAGAAACTCCGAAACGTCGAAACCGATACCGCCAGCGCCGATCACCGCAACGCTCTGTCCTACCGGTTTGCGTTGCAGGATCACGTCAAGATAACTCAACACCTTGGGATGATCGATGCCCGGAATCGCCGGGATGCGTGGCGCAATACCGGTGGCCAGAATCACCTCGTCGTACCCGGCGCCGAGCAAATCCTCAACGGCGACACGCGTATTGAGCCGCACATCAACGCCCGTGGTTTGCAGCTTGCGAGCGAAGTAACGCAAGGTTTCGTAAAACTCTTCCTTGCCCGGCACCCGCTTGGCGATATTGAACTGGCCGCCGATCTCAGCGGCAGAATCGAACAAGGTGACGTGATGCCCACGCTCGGCGGCCACCGTCGATGCCGCAAGGCCCGCAGGACCGGCGCCAATCACAGCGATTTTCTTGCTCTGGCGCGTCGGAATGTAATTCAGTTCGGTCTCATGACAGGCACGCGGATTGACCAGACAACTGGTCAGCTTGCCGCCAAACGTGTGGTCCAGGCAGGCCTGATTACAACCGATGCAGGTGTTGATTTCATCGGCACGCCCCGCCGCTGCCTTGTTCACAAACTCCGGATCCGCGAGAAAAGGCCGGGCCATGGAGACCATGTCGGCATCGCCCTCGCTGAGAATCTGCTCGGCGATTTCCGGCGTGTTGATGCGGTTGGTGGTGATCAGTGGAATGCCCACCGAACCACGCAGCTTGGCAGTGACTTTACTGAAAGCCGCGCGAGGCACCTTGGTCGCAATGGTCGGGATTCGTGCTTCGTGCCAGCCGATACCGGTATTGATGATGGTCGCACCGGCCCGCTCAATGGCTTGAGCCAATTGCACGATCTCTTCCCAGGTGCTGCCGCCTTCAACCAGGTCCAGCATGGACAAACGGAAGATGATGATGAACTCAGGGCCAACGGCCTCGCGAACCCGGCGAACGATTTCCACCGGCAAGCGCATGCGGTTTTCGTAGCTGCCGCCCCAGCGATCTGTGCGGTGGTTGGTATGGGCCGCCAGAAACTGATTGATGAAGTAGCCCTCGGAACCCATGACCTCCACACCGTCATACCCGGCGCTTTGGGCCAGCGTCGAGCAGGTGACGAAATCGGCTATCTGCTTTTCGATCCCCGCTTCGTCCAGCTCGCGAGGTTTGAAAGGATTGATCGGCGCCTGAATGGCACTGGGGGCAACCTGATTCTTGCTGTAGGCATAGCGCCCGGCATGCAGGATTTGCAGGCAGATTTTGCCGCCCGCGGCGTGCACCGCCTGAGTTACTACACGATGCTGCTCAGCTTCTTCAACCGTGGTCAGTTTCGCCGCGCCGGTATAAACACCGCCTTCTTCATTGGGCGCAATACCGCCCGTAACCATCAACCCGACACCACCCGTTGCCCGCTCGGCAAAATACGCCGCCATGCGTTCAAAACCGCCTGGTTTTTCTTCCAGCCCGGTGTGCATCGAGCCCATCAGAGTGCGGTTGCGCAAGGTGGTAAAGCCCAGATCCAGCGGGGCCAGCAGGTGCGGGTAATGAGCGGCGGCCATAAAAACTCCATCGACTGTCACGGAATGCGACCGCCTGAGGCAGCCGTCAATTATTCAGGCCTTCTCGGCCTGTTCGTTGCGCAACAGTAAAGACGAGCTTTGAGACCCGCTCAATGACCGTAAGTGACAAGTTGATGATTTAAACGTGCAGCCATGGCCCAGACTATCGTCGGGATCGCCCCTTGAGCTCTCCTGGCAGCATCGCTTTTCAGTGGGTTGATAAGCGATGGCATCTGAACTGCAAGCAAATGAACGCCACAGCCATTCCAGCAAGACAATTTCACGGAGGATCGAATCATGCAGTTTCGTCACTACCTGCGAATGTTAACCCTGCTCACAGCGTTCAGCCTTGCCCTCGCGACAGTCTCCACGCCGGCCTGGTCAGCCACCAAAAGCGCAAAACGCGGCACCGCCTATGACATAGCATCACCTGCGGACTTGAGTGCTTTGTCCCCGGGAATCAGCTGGTGGTACAACTGGAGTCCGAGGCCCCACGACCGTCTCGCCGCCTATAATTACTCGTCCACCTACGGGGTCGACTTCATCCCCATGGTCTGGAACGCCAACGTCGATGACGGTCAACTGAAACTCTACCTGCAGGCCCACCCGAATATCCGTTACTTACTGGTGATCAATGAGCCCAATCTCGTTGATCAGGCCAACATGACACCCGAGGCCGCCGCGCAATTCTGGCCAAGGCTGGAACAGATATCCGCTCAGACCGGGGTAAAGCTGGTAGGCCCGGCAATGAACTGGGGAACAATGTCCGGTTATGGCGACCCGGTCGTGTGGCTTGATGCCTTCTATGCTGCGTACCGTGCGCAAAATCAGAATCGAGATCCGCAGATCGACTACCTGGCGTTTCATTGGTACGACTATGGGCTGTCAGGCATGCTCGACAGGCTGTCCAAATACGGCAAACCATTTTGGGTCACCGAATTCGCCAACTGGCACTCTCCAATTGACGGGGTCCAGATCGACACGCTTGAAAAGCAAAAACAGCAAATGGCTGAGATGGTGGCGGTCTGCGAGAACCGCGCGGATGTGTTTCGGTATGCCTGGTTTACGGGTCGGATGAATGACGACCCGCACTTTTCGAGCTTGTTGAACGAAGAAGGAAAGCTGACGGAGCTGGGTCAGCACTATCTTTCGCTGCCCTTCAATCAGTAACGTCGTACCGGATGTCGGGTGGTGTTCATCGCGTCCTTGGCCATCAGGGACGCTGCACCGATCTCGGTCAGCCCGCTGATGATGTGCTGGGTATAGGGAAAAGCAGGATCTGCATCCAGCACCCGCTCCGACACCAATAGCCCTTCGTTCACGAGCACATCGATTGCCAACACACAGCGCACGATGGATGGAACGCTTGGTTGACGGCGCACCAACTGCATGTAGATCTGCCCACACGTCAGCTTTCGTGGCTTGCTCCCGCCAGGCTTTCCCTCACTGAGGAGCCAGACCGCTTTTAAAATCGCCAGGTCTAGCGCGAGAGGGTCTCTGAGCTCCGGGATCAATCCGGACTCATGCGGCAGAAAGGAACTCGCTTGGGATGTCACCGATAAACCTCTGGGTACATGAGCCTGAACGACCGCACTTGTCACCCCGTGAGTTTTCTCGCCTGCTGGAATGGGAAGCGTGGTATGCACACTCTCTAACGAACGCGATATGAATGGGGATACGCCTACGGCCAGGCTACTTTAACATCACCAAAACCGAGCTAACGCTCGGTTTTTATAAAAGATTTTTTATAGCTTAAAAATCGTAAATTTCAGAATTTAAAACCAAAATAACTTCCAAAAAAATCAAATAAAATCAAAAATACAAAAAAATCAAAATATACAAGATTTGTAAAACCCAATATATAAATACAATATTTTGCCGCCATAGAACTTTAAGCTCACACTGCGGACTTACTGTCGCAGCCTGTAGTAAACCTCCACGCGCTGACACTTCTTCGTTACCCACTTCTATTTGGAGATTCTCCCGATGGCTAGAAGCTTGCTGCCTCTTGCTGCCATTTTTCTGATGGGCTTCACCACACTTTCTGTATCAGCCGCCGAAAACAAAAATCCCCTGCCCTCGACGTCGAGCGAAGTGCGCGTGGCAGTCGAGGCCAAACGCGAGCAGATCACCGGCGCCGAAAGCGCCACAAAAAGCCAGTCCACCGGTGCGCAAAGCGTGCTGGATGCCCCGGTCGTCACCGACGATGCCCCAGCGACCGATGACGAAAAATAAGTCTTCGTTTGATACGCGGCACATCACTTATCGAACGAATTCAGGAGTAGTTTCATGTCCATGATCAAACAAGGCTTAAGCCTGAGCCTGCTTGCGTTGAGCATTGCTCAGGCAGGCACCGTAATGGCTGTCACCCCGATGACAGGCAATGAGGTCGAAGCACGGGTTGGTGCGATGCTCGACAACATGACTCAGTCGGAAAAGATCAACTTCTCGCGCGTCGACGACGGACGCATGATCCCCAAGCTGGACAAATTCAACCTGCAAGGCACCGTCGCCTATGACTCGGCAATGGGCGTGCTGGTAGGCGGCAAGACCTTTGGTGCGCAGTACCCGTCACCGTCCGCATTGGCCGCGACCTGGAGCATCAACCGCGCCAAGGAATTCGGTCTCGCGATTGGCTACGAAACCCGGATCGCTGGAGGTCAGCAAATGCTGTCTCCGGCCATCAACCTCTACCGTACTCCGTTCAACGGGCGCTCGGCTGAGTACATGAGTGGCGAAGATCCCTTCCTTGGCGCAGTGTTGGCGCCAGCCGTCACCAACGGTATTCAGGTCCAGGGGATTCAGGCCGCCGCCAAGCACTACCTGATGAACGAGCAAGAAGCGAACCGGCATTACCTGGACGTCAAAATTGACGAGCGAGCCATGCAGGAGCTGTATCTGCCGGGCTTCGAATCGCTGGTCAAGAATTCGAACATTGCCTCGATCATGTGCGGCTACAACAAGATCAACGGCGAATATGCCTGTGAGAACCATCACCTGATCACTGACATCCTGAAAGGCCAATGGGGCTTCCAGGGTAACGTGATGAGTGACTTCAACTCGGTGCAGGACGCGTTCAAAGGCGCCTGGGCAGGCACCGATATCGACATGCCGAGCGGCCTGCAATTTACTGAAGCCAAGTTGCTGCCCTATGTCTGGAACGGGCAACTGCATCAGAGCGTCATCGACGACAAAGTCCGCCGGAATCTCCGGGCACTGGTCAGCTACGGCTTTGATAAAGGCATCAACAAGGCCCAGCCTCTTGAGCACCGCGAATACGGTCAACTGGCTGCGCTGAACGTGGCGAGGGAGTCGATTGTGCTCCTGCGCAACGAACCTGTAGACGGACAGAAGCCCCTGCTGCCTCTGCCAAAAACGGCAAAGATCGCCGTCATCGGCGACCTGGCGATGCAGGCACCGACTGCGCCATTCGGCACTGCTTACTCAGCGCCTGCCAGCTACGTCACCGAACTGAGCGGACTCAAGCAGTTGGCGTCGAGCGCCAGCAATGTCGATTACCTGCCGCAGATGAGCCTCGATCCGAAGTCGTCGGTCTGGTATCAGCCTGGCACCGGTAAAGGCAAAGGCAAAGGTAAGGAAGCCATCAGCAACACAGGCGTGAAAGCCGAGTACTACGCCAACACCACATTGTCCGGCGACCCTGTTGCGACCCGCATCGAACCGGGTCTCAACCTGAGCTGGATCACCAACACCAATGTCACAGACAGCGGCACCAGCGCGGTAACCGGCTACAACCCGGCAGCGGGTGCATTCTCGGCTCGCTTCACCAGCAAGATCAAACCCACCATCACCGGCCCGCACGTCTTCAAAGTCCGTGCCGATGGCGCCTACAAGCTTTGGATCAACGACGAACTGGTGGTTGAGGATGAAGACAAGCAGGTTTCATTCGACCTGATTCCTGTGGTGCCACGTACCGTCAAGACTGTCGCACTGAAAGCCGGCACCGAGTACAACGTGCGCCTGGAATATCGTCGCCTCAAAGGCAATTACACCCCGGTACTGGGTGGCATGAACGGCGTGCAACTGAGCTGGGCATCGCTGCGTCCGCCGACCAATCTGGCTGACTATGACGCAGTCGTGGTGGCGGCGGGCAGCAACTTCGAATACGAAGGTGAGTCCCTTGATCACCCCTTTGAACTGCCGCAATTTCAGTCCGAGCTGATCAGCTTCGTGCAGAGAGCCAACCCGAAAACTATCGTCGTGATGCACGGCGGTGGCGGTATGGACATGCAGCCGTGGGCAACCAAGGTCGCAGCTTCCCTGCATGCCTGGTTCCCGGGCCAACAAGGCGGTCAGGCGCTGGCAGAAATCCTGTACGGCAAGGTCAACCCGTCGGGCAAGCTGCCCATCACGCTGGACAAGAAAGTGCAGGATAACCCGAGCTTCGCCTCGTACTCCGACCCCGCACCGTACTACTTCAGCAGCCCTAACCCGCCGACTGAAATGACCTACAGCGAAGGCCTGTACCTCGGCTATCGCGGTTATGACAAGAACCACGCGAAGCCGCTCTACCCGTTCGGTTTCGGCTTGTCTTACACGACCTATCAGTACAGCGATCTGAAGCTGTCGAGCAACGTTCTTGCTCCCGGCGCAACCATCAAGGCTACTTTCACCGTAACCAACACGGGCGACAAGCCTGGTTTCGAAGTGGCTCAGTTGTACGTGCAGCCTTCGAAGCCGCAAGTCGATCGTCCGGAAAAAGAGCTGAAGGGCTTCTCCAAGGTTTACCTGAAGCCGGGCGAAAGCAAAACCGTGACGATCCCGCTGGACTCCCGCTCGTTCGCCTACTATTCGCCTGACGCCGTCAGCTGGATAGTAGACCCGGGCAAGTTCAAGGTTCTGGTGGGCAAAGACTCGGAAGACCTGGCGCTCAACCGCACCGTTGTCGCTCTGTATGGCGAGAAATTGTCTACGCGTGACTCCAACCCTCTCCCGACTCCGCTGCGCAAGGCAGTTCAAGTCAAGCCGGAACAGGCTTACTGAGGAGGCGTGATCGGTGGCTTCTGCAGCCACCGGTCACCGACTATCAAGCGGCCGCTCTCAGACGAGTCCGGCCGGCTTGAGTTCCGAAGCCAGACGTTCGAGGTACCTGGCGAAGGCACGCTCAATCGGTACGTAATCCGGTGCGCGTAGCCATTGGATCTGCATCCCGTCCATCATCGAAGCAATCTCGAGACTGACCTGCTTCACATCCGTGTCCGGACGAATTTCGCCCGCCTCGATCAGCAGATTGAGATGGGCCTGAATGTGGCCGTGCACAATCTCAAAGCGCTCACTGAACCAGCGGTTGGCCGGGTGGGTCACGGACAGACTTTCTGTGTTGATGATCATCAACGCCTGACTGACGGCGGCGTCTTCCGTGCTGAACTTCATGATGAACTTCAGAAACGCTAAAAACCCTTCCAGCGACGCAACCTCGTCAGCTTCCTGCAAGCGGGTGGCGACGTATTGATCCCGATGCTGCAGCACGGCGTGCAGCAGGGCGAGCTTGTTGGGAAAGTGATGTAGCAATCCGACTTGCGAGATACCCGCGACCTTGGCGACGTTGGTCAGCGTCGCGCCCGCGAATCCATCCCTTGCGAAAATAACCATGGCGGCTTGAATGATTTCGAGCTTGCGCACATCTCCTTTGGGGATGTGGCGACGCTTGGGGGTAGCGACGGGGTCAGAAGCGGGAATGTCTTTTGGCATTTGGATAGCACTGTCCGTTGCGCAGATGTGACTGTCGGCGTGATGATTTTGCGCTGACGCGTTCACTTACAGGCCAGGCAGTACCCATGGGGAAGTTTCTTGAATCCATCAGCGATAGATCGATGAATGCAACTCTGCAACCCGGTCTGTATGGTTAAAAGCGTCAGCGATTGCACGTGGATCGAGTCGGCGGCGGAACATACCATGTGCCTTGGAAGCTGACAAATACCCCTCTGTTCGCGATACATGAACACAAAACAACGGGGGCTGGCGATGTATCGCGGCCTTGTTGAGGTTTCGGGTGTTCTATAACCGGTTGGAGACATCGGGCCTGCAGAAGTTGTCGCAGCCTTCGGCAGCGCCTACAGATGGAGTGCACACCCCGATCCCTGTAGGAGTTGTCGGAGGTTACGACGGCGCCGATCACGATGTGTCAGGCAGACCAGCCATCGCTAGCCTCGTAACCTCGGTGAGCTGCTAAAGGGTTGAGTTCAACTCCGACAGTTGCGCTTTGCCTCCTCTAAACCAATACCTCTTGCCGATACTCAAGCGGCGTACAGCCAAACTCGCGACGGAACACGGTGTGCAGGTACTGCGCGGATTTGAAGCCGCAACTGCGTGCCGTGTCGGCAATGGTCGAATCGGTGTTTTTCAACCCATTGGCCGCTGCGTCGAGTTTGAAGCGCAGGATTTCGTCATGCACGCTGCAGCCCCGTGCCTGGCGAAAGTGCGACTCCAGCGCGGAACGCGACACGCCGACATAGGCCGCGACTTGCGCGGTCTTGATGCCTTGGCAAGCGTATTGCCGGATGAACAACAGCGCCTGCATCACGTAAGGATCACCCAAAGGTTGATGCAGGCTCGATACCTGTACGTTGATCGAATCCGGCGGAATCAGAATGTGCGTGCCCTTGGCGGGCATGCCGTGCAGCATCTGATGCAACAACTGCGCTGCGGTGCGCCCCATGGTTTCAGTGCCCTGGCTGACGGAGCTCAGTGGCACGCGGGTGAGGCTGCGAGTAAGAGGATCGTTATCGATACCGATCAGCGCCACCTGCTCCGGAACGGGAATCCCGGCGGTCAGGCAAGCCTGTAATAACTGCCGAGCGCGAGCGTCACTGACGGCAATGATTCCGATGGGTTTGGGCAAGCTTTGTAGCCAGGCAATCTGCTGTTCGACAGCGCTGTTCCAAAGCGGCGCGCTGGTGCCCATGCCGCGATAAATCTCCCCCTGGAGCCCATCGCGCTGCATCAGTGTGCGAAAGGCTTTCTCCCGCTCCTGAGCCCAGCGATTGGCTTGTGCTTGGGGCAGGCTGAAGCAGGCAAAACGAGTCAGCCCCGCTTCAATAAGGTGCTCGTACGCCAGTGCCATCAACGCCTGATTATCGGTGGCGACGTAAGGTATACCTTGCGGATAGTCGTCCTCGTTTTGATAAGAGCCGCCGACCGCCACCACCGGCAACCTGATCCCGGCCAGCGCTTCGCCAATCATCGGGTCATCGAAGTCGGCAATGATCCCGTCACCCTGCCAGCGCTCGATTCCTTTCAAACGGCAGAGAAAATCCTCCTCCAGAAACAAATCCCAGGAAGCTCGAGTACTGCTCAGGTAGTTGCCAATACCGCTGATGATGCCGCGGTCGTAGATCTTCCCGCCGTTGAACAACAGTGCAACGCGGTGAGCAGGCGGTACGGTTTTCATTGTTATTGTCCTGGGCCAGCCAGCGATTATCGAAACAGACTAGGCGCGCAGACGCAGAATCTCAATACGCAAAATCGCACTGCGGGTTGATGATTTTCATAATCAGGAGCAACAGGGCCGTTGCTAGTATCGATGCACCGAAAAGAACAGTCGATCAGAGCAACCGATAAAAACAACAAGGACATTGCGAATGCCATATTTCCCCGATATAGACCGAGTCCACTACGAAGGCCCTGCCAGCGATTCCCCCCTCGCCTTTCGCCACTACGATGCAGGCAAAATCATCCTGGGCAAACCGATGCGCGAGCACCTGCGCATGGCGGCCTGTTACTGGCACACCTTCGTCTGGCCGGGCTCCGATGTGTTCGGCGCAGGCACCTTCAAACGCCCATGGCAGCATTCGGGCGACCCACTGGAAGTGGCGATCGGCAAAGCCGAAGCAGCGTTCGAATTCTTTACCAAACTGGGCATCGACTATTACTGTTTCCACGACACCGATGTCGCTCCGGAAGGCAGCTCGCTCAAGGAGTACCGTAATAATTTTGCGCAGATGGTCGATCATCTGGAGCGTCATCAGCAGCAAAGCGGCGTCAAGCTGCTGTGGGGCACCGCCAACTGTTTCAGCAACCCGCGCTTTGCTGCTGGCGCTGCGAGCAACCCTGATCCGGAAATCTTCGCCTGTGCCGCTGCGCAGGTGTTCAGCGCCATGAACGCCACTCAGCGGCTCGGCGGCGCCAACTACGTGTTGTGGGGTGGCCGCGAGGGCTATGAAACCTTGCTCAACACCGACTTGAAACGCGAACGCGAACAGCTGGGGCGCTTCATGCGCATGGTGGTTGAGCACAAGCACAAGATCAATTTCAAAGGCGATCTGTTGATCGAGCCTAAGCCGCAGGAACCCACCAAACATCAATACGATTACGACAGCGCCACCGTGTTTGGCTTTCTGCAGCAGTTCGGCCTGGAAAACGAAATCAAGGTCAACATCGAGGCCAACCACGCGACCCTGGCCGGTCATAGCTTCCATCACGAAATAGCGACGGCTGCGTCCCTTGGGATTTTTGGCAGCATCGACGCAAACCGTGGTGACCCGCAAAACGGCTGGGACACTGACCAGTTCCCCAACAGCGTCGAAGAAATGACCCTCGCCACTTACGAAATCCTCAAAGCAGGCGGGTTCAAGAACGGCGGCTTCAACTTCGATTCCAAGGTCCGTCGGCAAAGCCTGGACGAAATCGATCTGTTCCACGGTCATGTCGGGGCGATGGATGTGCTCGCTCTGTCCCTCGAACGCGCTGCGGCCATGCTGCAGAACGACCGGCTCCAGCAACTCAAGGACCAACGCTACGCGGGCTGGCAGCAGCCATTGGGCCAGAGGGTGCTGGCGGGTGAGTTCACCCTCCAGTCGCTGGCCGAACATGCGTTTACCCAGGAACTGAATCCGCAAGCCGTGAGCGGCAGGCAGGAACTGCTCGAAAACGTCGTTAACCAGTTCATCTATCGCTGACTGCGATCAAGGGCCACGGGCGCCGTAATCCGGTTACATTCGCGCGACAAATCTGTGCTCGCGGCGCCTTGCGACTCTCTACAGTTCTACCAGCACGATATTCATCGTCAGGCAGTGGCTTCTAAAAAGTGTCTTCGAACAACAATAAAAGGACGCACCACCATGAAGAGATTTAAACGCACGCTGTTGGTTGGCGCTCTGGCGCTGCTATCAATTCCGGCCATGGCCGACCCTGCCCATCCCAAAATCGGTTTCTCCATTGATGACCTGCGCCTTGAGCGATGGTCCCGTGACCGCGATTACTTCGTCGCGGCGGCGGAAAAAATGGACGCCAAGGTCTTTGTACAATCGGCCGACGCCAACGAGCAAAAGCAGATTTCGCAGATCGAGAACCTTATCTCCCGAGGCGTCGATGTCATCGTCATAGTGCCGTTTAATGCCACTGTGCTGACCAACGCGGTTGCCGAAGCGAAGAAAGCCGGGATCAAGGTCGTGTCTTATGACCGGTTGATTCTTAACGCTGACATTGATGCATACATCTCTTTCGATAACGAAAAGGTCGGTGAGATGCAGGCCAGTGGCGTGTTGAAAGCAGCGCCCAAGGGTAATTATTTTTTGCTAGGCGGCGCGCCGACCGATAACAACGCAAAAGTGCTGCGCGAAGGCCAGATGAAGGTGCTACAGCCGGCGATCGACAAGGGTGATATCAAAATCGTCGGCCAGCAGTGGGTAAAAGAGTGGAACCCGACTGAGGCCCTGAGCATTGTCGAAAACGCCCTGACCCGTAACGACAACAAAATCGACGGCATCGTTGCCTCCAACGACGCCACCGCAGGCGGTGCAATCCAGGCACTGGCCGCGCAGAAGCTGGCAGGCAAGGTGCCAATCTCGGGTCAGGACGCCGACCTCGCAGCGGTCAAACGCGTGATCGATGGCACACAGACCATGACCGTCTACAAGCCGCTGAAACTCATCGCCACCGAAGCGGCCAAGCTCTCGGTGCAACTGGCGCGCAACGAAAAACCCACCTACAGCTCGCAGTACGACAATGGCAGCAAAAAAGTCGACACGATTTTGCTCACGCCGACCCCGTTGACCAAGGACAACATCGATCTGCTGGAAAAGGACGGGTTTTACACCAAGGCGCAGATTGACGGGAAGTGATCCGGGCGCGTGGAACCAATTCCTTTGGACGCTAAACGTTAGACCTGTAGGAGCGCACGAGCACCGCGAGGCCGCGATGGCGGTGTATCAGGCAGAACGCCATCGCGGCCTCGCGATGCTCGTGAGCTCCTACAGGTCAATGGCTGCAGTCCGTACCCGCTTATCCTTGAGCACTCGCCATGTCCGACTATCTGCTGCAAATGAATGGCATCGTCAAAACGTTCGACGGTGTTAAAGCCCTTAATGGCATTGATATCAAGGTCAGGCCCGGGGAATGTGTCGGGCTGTGTGGCGAGAATGGCGCGGGGAAATCCACGCTGATGAAAGTGCTGTCGGCGGTCTACCCGTATGGTACCTGGGAAGGCGAAATCCTCTGGGACGGCCAGCTGCTCAAGGCACAGTCAATCAGCGAAACCGAAGCTGCCGGGATCGTCATTATTCATCAGGAACTGACCCTGGTGCCGGACCTGTCAGTGACCGAGAACATCTTCATGGGCCATGAGCTGACGCTGTTCGGCGGGCGCATGAATTACCCCGCGATGACTCACCGCGCCGAAGCCCTGATGCGCGAACTGAAAGTCCCGGACATGAACGTCTCATTGCCGGTTTCCCAGTACGGCGGCGGCTATCAGCAACTGGTGGAAATCGCCAAGGCACTGAACAAGCAAGCCAGGCTGTTGATTCTCGATGAACCCTCTTCAGCCTTGACCCGTTCGGAAATCGAGGTCCTGCTGGATATCATCCGCGACCTAAAGTCCAAGGACGTTGCATGCGTCTATATCTCCCACAAGCTCGATGAAGTCGCCGCTGTGTGCGACACCATTTCAGTGATCCGTGACGGCAAACATATCGCCACCACCGCCATGGCAGACATGAACATCGCGCGGATCATCACCCAGATGGTCGGGCGGGAAATGAGCAACCTGTACCCCACCGAACCCCATGACATTGGCGAAGTGATTTTCGAAGCGCGCCATGTTACCTGCTACGACGTCGACAACCCGAAACGCAAGCGGGTCGACGACATTTCGTTCGCCCTCAAGCGTGGCGAGATACTCGGTATTGCCGGGTTGGTCGGTGCCGGTCGTACGGAACTGGTCTCGGCTTTATTTGGCGCCTATCCCGGCCGCCATGAAGGCGAAGTTTGGCTGGACGGCAAACTGATCGACACTCGCACACCCCTCAAAGCCATACGCGCCGGACTGTGCATGGTGCCCGAAGACCGCAAGCGCCAAGGCATCATTCCCGATCTGGGCGTCGGCCAGAACATTACCCTGGCCGTGCTGGACTCTTACTCAAGACTGACGCGTATTGACGCCGAAGCCGAGCTGGACAGCATCGACAAGGAAATCTCGCGCATGCACCTCAAGACCGCGAGCCCCTTCCTGCCGATCACCAGTCTGTCTGGCGGCAATCAGCAAAAAGCCGTTCTGGCAAAAATGCTGCTGACCCAACCCCGCGTGCTGATTCTCGATGAACCCACCCGAGGCGTCGACGTCGGCGCTAAATACGAGATCTACAAGTTGATGGGTGCGCTGGCGGCCGCGGGCGTGTCGATCATCATGGTGTCTTCGGAGCTGGCTGAAGTGCTGGGTGTCTCCGACCGGGTACTGGTCATCGGCGAAGGCCAACTGCGCGGAGACTTCATCAACCACGACCTCACTCAGGAACAGCTACTCGCCGCCGCGCTCAGCCAAACCGCCGACCCTAACAACAATAATGATCGGAAGTCCGCGTAGATGAATCAGGTCAAACAGCTCTTCACACGCTACAAAATGCTCGCACTGGTCATCGCCGTGGCGGTCATCTGGCTGTTCTTCAGCTGGCAGACCGACGGTGGATTTCTGACCCCGCGCAACCTCTCCAATTTGCTGCGGCAGATGTCGATCACCGGCATTCTTGCCTGCGGCATGGTGCTGGTGATCATCAGTGGCGAGATTGATTTGTCGGTGGGCTCGTTGCTCGGGCTGCTGGGTGGACTGGCGGCCATTCTCGACGTGGTCTATCACATCCCGCTGCTGGCAAACCTGAGCCTTGTTGCCTTGTGTGGGCTGATGATCGGCCTCGCCAATGGCTACATGACCGCTTACCTGCGCATCCCGTCTTTCATCGTCGGCCTGGGTGGCATGCTGGCCTTCCGCGGCATTCTGCTGGGGATCACCGGCGGCACAACCATCGCACCGGTATCGCCAGAACTGGTGTACGTCGGGCAAGGCTATCTGCCGCATTCAGTTGGCACCGGGCTGGGCATCGTACTGTTCTCACTGACGCTGTATCTGACCTGGAAACAACGCCGCAATCGCACCGCCCACGGCCTCGCTGCGCATTCACTGGTGCGAGACATCTTGCGCGTGGTGTTGATCGGTGCGGTGCTGGCCGGATTCGTCCAGACCCTCAACAGCTACGACGGCATCCCCGTGCCGGTGCTGCTGTTGCTGGTTCTGCTCGGTGTATTCAGCTACGTCACTACCCAAACCGTATTTGGCCGCCGGGTCTATTCAGTGGGCAGCAACATGGAAGCGACGCGACTTTCCGGCATCAACGTACAGGCCGTGAAACTGTGGATCTTCGGCATCATGGGCGTGATGTGCGCGCTGGCCGGCATGGTCAACACCGCACGCCTGGCGGCTGGTTCGCCCTCTGCCGGGAACATGGGCGAACTCGACGCCATCGCCGCCTGCTTTATCGGTGGCACCTCAATGCGCGGCGGCTCCGGCACCGTCTACGGCGCCCTCCTCGGCGCGCTGGTCATCACCAGCCTCGACAACGGCATGTCGATGCTCGATGTGGACAGCTACTGGCAGATGATCGTCAAAGGCAGCATTCTGGTATTGGCGGTTTGGGTGGATGTCAGTACCCGGACGGGGCGGCGTTGATCGGAGAGCGCCCTACCAATCTGAATTGAACTGCATTACCTGTAGGAGCTGCCGAAGGCTGCGAAGCATTCATGCTGACCTGCTGTGATCGCAGCCTTCGGCAGCTCCTAAAGGTCCAGTGGACAGCTCACCTCGCCCTAGAACCCTGCCTTCTCACGCTTCATCTGGGTCACTAGCGTGAAGCGGTCATCGGGGTGAACAGTCTCGGAAACCACCATCACCTGGCCTTCCTCATCACGGTATTGGCGCAGGATTTTCAGACCGGGCGCACCCGGTTCAGCATTCAGGCTTTTGGCGATTTCAGGCGTCAACAGTACCGCTCGCACTTGCTGGTCAACCACATCGATGTGTCGACCAAAATGCTGCTCGATCAACGCTGCGATCAGCTCATCCGGATGCTGTTTCGCCAGTTCGATGACCTCTGCATAGACGTCCAGGGCATAAACATCAGTCCAGCAAAGTGGCGCACGCAAGTTCTCCTGATCAACCCGGATACTGGACACGCAAAAGTAATGCTCGCCGGGTTCCAGGCCGAGACGTCGGGCCTGTGCGATGTCGGCCACAAAATGACTTACGTCCTGAATGCTGCGGACCTGGGTTTCAGCCAGGTGCGCCAGGTCGGCAACCGATGCGAGGGACTGTGAATACCCACCTCTTGGCGTCGCCGCTTCGACGCGAGTGCCCACTCGTTTACGGCGTGAAACGAGCCCCTGATTTTGCAACTGAGTGATGGCTGCACGCACGGTGTGGCGGCTGACTTCATACAACTCGCAAAGCTCGAATTCAGTCGGCAGTAGCGTGCCGACGGGATAACGACCGCTGGCAATTCCTTCGATCAAGTCTTTTGCAACAACGGCATAGCGTGTCTGGCTCATACCTTCGATCAGTCCCGGCTTTTCACAGTGTTGACAGTGTATCAGCGCAAGCGTAAGAATTATGTACGAACATATTAAATATGTACGACCAATAACAACATAATAGGAATGCTTTCATGTCTAGCACCGTCTTCGATTCCGCTCTTTTCCGCGACATGTTCGGCACCGCTGAAATGCGCGGCGTGTTTTCCGACAAGGCTTTGATCGAACGCTACATCGAAGTGGAAGTAGCATTGGCGCGCGCCGAAGCTCGCTGCGGCGTGATTCCTGGGCAGGCCGCCGAGCAGATCGCCGAACTCGCCACCTACGAATCCCTCGACCTCGCGTTGATGCAACACGAAACCGAAATCGTCGGTTATCCGATTCTCCCGCTGGTTGAACAACTGTCGAAAACCTGCGGCGAAGCCGGTCGCTATGTACATTGGGGGGCGACGACTCAGGACATCATGGACACCGCCGTGGTCCTGCAAGTGCGTGCGGCCCTGGCCATTGTCGAGCGCGACATTCAGGCCGTACGGGGTCTGCTCGCTGACCTCGCGAAACGCTACCGCGATACACCGATGGCTGGCCGGACTCACTTGCAACACGCACTGCCGATCACCTTCGGCTACAAGTGCGCGGTGTGGCTGAGCATGTTTGATCGCCACGCAGAGCGTCTGGTCGAGCTGCGTCCGCGAGTGGAAATAGGCCAGTTCGCTGGCGCAGCAGGCACCCTCGCCTCACTGGGCGACAAGGGCCTGGATGTGCAGGAAGCGTTGATGGACGAACTGGGTCTTGGCGTGCCTCAGGCCACTTGGCATGTAGCCCGTGATGGTCTGGCGGAAACCCTGAACTTCCTCGGTCTGGTCACAGGCTCACTGGGCAAGGTGGCGCTGGACGTCATGATGATGATGACCAGCGAGCTGGGCGAAGTGTACGAACCATTCGTCAAAGGTCGTGGCGCCAGCAGCACCATGCCGCAAAAGCGCAACCCGATCTCCTGCGAGTTGATGTATGCCGCGGCCAAAGGCGTTCGCCAGCACGCCGGGTTGATGCTCGATGCAATGATTCAGGATTTCGAGCGTTCCACCGGCCCGTGGCAGGCTGAGTGGATCGCAATTCCGGAAGCCTTCGCCCTGAGCGCTGCGTCTCTGGGCCAGGCCAAATTCATGCTGGCCGGTCTGGAAGTCCGCACCGAACGCATGCGCCAGAACCTCGACATGACTCAGGGCCTGATCGTCGCCGAAGCCGTGATGATGGGCCTCGCCCCGGCGTTGGGCCGTCAGGTCGCGCACGACGTGGTATATGCCGCCTGCCGTATGGCCAACGATCAGGGCACCAGCCTGCTCGACGCCCTACTGGCGCAAGGTGAAGCGACTGCGCAACTGGATATTAAAGAATTGAAGCGCCTCACCGACCCCGCCAACTATCTGGGTCTGGCACCGCAAATGGTCGATATCGCCGTGGCCCGTGAAGGAGCCGTCAAACGCTGAATCCAATCAGGACGGGGCTCACCTTGTGGGAAGCCCCGCTGCCCTTTACTCGCTAATAAAAACAACGAGATTGCAGACATGTCCACGACTACAAAAAAACCGTTCTACCGGGACCTGACGTTTCAGGTTATTGCTGCCATGGTGCTGGGCATCGCGTTCGGCTTTCTGGCACCGGAGCTGGCAGCGAAGTTCAAGATTCTGGGCGATATATTCCTCAAACTGATCAAGACCGCTGTTGCGCCGCTGGTGTTTTTCACCGTGGTCCACGGCATCGCTTCGGCCGGTGATATCAAACGGGTTGGCAAGGTGGGTTTGCGGGCACTGATCTATTTTGAAGTGGTGTCCACCCTCGCGTTGGCCATTGGCCTGATCTGGGGCAACCTGCTGCAGATTGGCTCCGGCATGCATGACGCCCACCCAAGCAGCGCCACCGCAGCCGCCGCCAGCGCCGCTGTCGCCAAGGGCCATGGTCCGACTTCGACCATGGATTTCATCTACGGTATTTTCCCGGACAACTTCGTCGGCGCATTCGCGGGCGGACAACTACTGCAAGTGCTGGTGATTTCGGTACTGTTCGGCTTTGCTTTGCTGGCCCTCAAGCCTGAACGTCGTGAAGTGATCGAAGACGGCCTGAGCCGTATCTCTGAATGCTTCTTCGAATTCATCAACCTGATCATGAAGTTCGCGCCACTGGGTGCGTTTGGTTCGGTGGCCTATGCGGTAGGCAGCAACGGCACCGCGGTACTCATGTCGTTGGCTAACCTCGTTTTGATGTTCTACGTCGCCATCGCCTTCTTCATCTTTGTGGTACTGGGCATTGTGTGCCGGATTGCCGGCTTCAGCCTGTGGCGCTTCCTCAAGTACATAAAGGACGAGGTCTTCATCGTGCTGGGTACGGCTTCCTCGGAAAGCGCGCTGCCACGCCTGCTGCAAAAACTGGAGAAATTCGGTTGCTCCAAGCAAAGCGTCGGCCTGGTACTGCCTACCGGTTATGCGTTCAACCTGGACGGCACGTCCATCTACATGTCGTTATGCGTACTGTTCATCGCCAATGCTTATGGCGTGCCACTAACCTGGGAGCAACAGCTGGGAATGATCGCGATAATGCTGGTAACGTCCAAGGGCGCAGCAGCGGTATCGGGTGGAAGTTTCGTGGTGTTTGCCGCCACAGTCACGGCCATTGGCGTGTTGCCTGCTGAAGGTCTGGCGCTACTGTTCGGGGTCTATCGTTTCATGTCCATGGCCATCGCCACTTGCAACACCATCGGTAACAGCGTCGCCACGGTTGTGGTGTCGAAGTGGTCGGGGGAGTTCGCTGAACAGACGGCGAAAGCGGAATACTCGCGAGTGTTGGGACGTAGTCCCCAGGCAGCACTTTAGATAACGCTGAACGCCTTCAGAACTTAAGCTTCTTTTGCCGGGGCACGCTTTCGCCCCGGCACCTGCTTATTCCAATCGTTACAAGACGAGTCAGTTGACGTGACATGCTAAAGAGGCAGCACGAAAATGTCGTCTCAACGCGCCCCCAACTCCCGAATATTCGCTTTCAGCTCCTGAAAGTCGTATTCGGACAAGCCGACATAATCGAGCACCAGGTGGCTGATGGTGTTCCACTCGTGATCGGCACTTTCCTTGCCCAGTACACGGTAGGACTCGCAGATGTGCTCGGCCATTTTCAGGATCGAGAGCAGGTTCTTGACCTGACTGTGTTGCCCTGTGTCGTCGCTGAACACAGCGTAAGCATTGTGGTGCCGGGCAATGGTCGTTGCCATGTGTTCAGGTAAGCGCCAGGCTTTGGCAGTGTAGTAGCCCACCACGGCATGGTTGGTGTTGAACGCTTTGTTTTCTACATCAACGACGCGTTGCTGCTGGCCCGCACTGGCGTAGCCCTGCTCCAGAACGGTCATGTAGTTGGGGAATTTCTTGTACATCAACGGCACGCCACAATCGTGGAACAAACCCAGCGCGTAGGCTTCATCGACCGCCTGAGAACCCAGTCGCTTGGCCAACGCCAGACACGTCATCGCGATGTCCTGCGCGGTGTCCCAGAAACGGTTGAGGGTGACGATCGACTCATCGTTCATTCCGCCACGGATTGACAGGCCGTTGACGAGGTTGATCACCGAGCGACTGCCCAACAGGTTTACTGCACGCTGAATCGAAGAGATCCGATTGCTCAAGCCGTAGTAACTGGAATTGACGATCTTGAGCAGCGCACCCGCGATACCCGGATCCTGCGAGATCAGGCGGGCAATCTCGGCCAGATCAGGGTCCGGCATGTATTGCTCGATCTGCAGGTCCACCAGAATCTGTGGTTGCGGCGGCACGATAATGCCTTGCAAAGCCTGCTTTACTTTCTCGTCGGTAAACTCGAACTCTGATGACATACGCTTCCCTGAACACTCACCCAATACGTGATGTGCGCTGACTCTAGCGAATAGAAAAGACATTTGCGATGGGGCATTGCCCGATTGACAACGCCATGAGCTGCCGACGACGGTTCGCGAACTGAAACAAGCCGACAAAAAACCCGTCATTGAATGGAAAAAAGTTCGTTAAGCCGTTGTTTTCCCGTAGTCTCGGCACACATAACCTCACACAGCCACAACCAGGGATTGTCAGCACTCCAACTTACTTATGCGTACATTTTTCACTATTGCCATTGGCTTCGTACTCACCGCTGCTCTTGTCGGCTACGGCTTCTGGACCGAGCAGCGTCCTGTGGGCCACTACCTGTCAGACCTGCGCATCAAACTGGTAGTCGACGAGGGCCAACCGAGTGAGCGAGGCAACTTGCTCGGCATTCAGCCAGAACTGTTCCCCGCCGATTATCAAAGTACCCAGCGTCTGCATCGCAAACTGGCCGCTTACCTGCAACAGGCTCGCGAGCAAGGTTTGATCAACAGCAGAACCATCGTCGTGCTCCCCGAACATGTGGGCACCTGGCTGGTGGCCAGCGGTGAGAAAAATGAGGTCTATCAGGCCGTCAGCAAGGATGAGGCGCTGACCTGGATATCCTTCAGCAACCCGCTCAAATTTCTTGGCGCATTGCTCGGGGCCAAAGGTGACAACTGGCTCGACGATGCACATTTGCGTATGAAAGCGACCTCTATGGCCGAGCAGTATCAGGCGCTGTTCGGCGGTCTGGCCAAGGAGTTTGGCGTCACGCTGGTCGCGGGTTCTATCGTGTTGCCCGAACCGGCCATCGAAAACGGTAAATTAAAGCTCGGCAGCGGCCCGCTGTATAACAGCAGCGTCGCTTTCGGCAGCGATGGCCAACCCCTCGGCCAACCGCAACGGCAGTTGTTTCCCATGGCTTATCAACGCCGTTATGTCCACTCAGCCACCGACCTGAATGTCTTCGACACCCCTGCCGGAAAACTGGGCATATTGATCGGCAGCGACAGCTGGCACCCCGGCAATTACGCCAGCCTGAACAAGCTGGGCGCCGAGTTGATTGCGGTGCCCGCCTTCGTCATCGGTACAGGCCACTGGACCAGCCCTTGGCGCGGCTATCGCACGCCGGACCTGACCGACGCCACCGGGTTGAACGCTGGCGATATCAGCGAGGGTGAAGCCTGGCAACGTTTGACCCTGACCAGCCACGCACCGCTGAGCACCGCCAAGGCCGGAGTCAGTGTATTCATGCGTGGCCAGTTGTGGGACCAGGGCAGTTCGGGACACAGCTTCGCCAGCCGCGACGGCCAGCACATCGTCGAGCCATCGCCGGATGACAAGGCTCACCGTGGCGCACGCCTGATCAATATCTGGTTATGAACATGACCCCGGCGCCCACCCGTCTTGGTGATCTGTCGGTGGGGTTCGTTCACAGTCTGGCCAATGCGGTGCGCAGTTTCGGGCACGACCCACAACCGCTGCTGGAGCAATACGGTCTGGATCCAGCGCGGCTGGCCGAGGCCGGGGCGCGCTTGTCCATTCCGCGTTACATGCGCCTGGGTCATGCCGCGATTCAACTCACCGGCCAGCCCGGCCTTGGTTTGCGCATGGGCCGCTTGAGTCATATCAGCCAGTGCGGTCTGGCGGGCGTTACAGCGGCGCAAGCCCCTGATATTCGCGAAGCCGCTCGCGCACTGATCCGATTTGAAGCGCTGTATGGCTCCAACTACCGAGGCCAATCGAGCTTTCACGAAGACAGCGAAGGTGCCTGGCTAAGGTTCTATTCGATCAGCCCGTACAACGGTTATAACCGCTTCGTGGTGGACTCGATTATCGCCAGTTGGCTGCAGCAACTTTCCAGCCTCAGCGAAACTGAAGTGCGTGCAGAGCGAATCGAAATCGAGTTTGATACGCCCGACTATGCAGCCGATTACGAGCACCTGAGCACACAACCGGTGGCCTTTTCTGCCGCAACCAATCAACTGCGTCTGAACCAGCACACATTGGGTTTGCGCAACCCGCAGCATTGCCCCAGCACCTGGGCACATCTGCAGCAGCTGTGTGAAAAAGAGCTAGAGCAATTGACCCGCACCCGCAGCTTGCGAGAGCGCATCACCCGGCTGCTCGGACCGTTGCTCAATGGAGGAAGGGAACCGGATCTGGAGGAAATTGCTGCCAGACTGAAACTGCCCGCCTGGACTTTGCGCCGCAAACTTGCCGAGGAAGGTACAGGCTTTCGCAATATCCTGAACGATACGCGGCGTGATCTGGCGATGACGTATATACGCGACACCGACCTGGCATTCGGGGAGATTGCTTACTTGCTGGGCTTCGCGTCTGCCGAAGCCTTTCAACGCGCGTTCAAGCGCTGGACCGGACAGACGCCTGGGGAGTTTCGCCGTAGCCAGCGTGGGCAGGGTTGAAGTGTTTAATTCTGCAACGCTCACCCGGTAGGAGCTGCCGAAGGCTGCGATAGCAGTATGTCAGGAAGATTGCTTTCGCAGCCTTCGGCAGCTCCTACAGAACAGGAGTCGGCTCAAACATTCACAACTCAGTCGCATCATCCGCAGGCTCGGGCGGGTCCAGCTCAAACGCTTTGAATTCCAGCAGTTCTTCTTGATAGTCGTCCATAACGCGTGCCCTCTTGGCTGTTCTTTAAATGACGTCATTCACTGACCACTGCCCTCACCATAAAGTGCCAAGGTGAAGGAAAAATGACTCGATCATTAAACATACGTGGCGCCTCGACGGAGATTTAGGCTCGCCTGTCTTGACTTGCCCGGAGCATCCGAAATAGTCTTCAGGCCATGAACGTAACCAAGCATTTCTTCGGCCAGATTATTATTACCGCCATTCCAGTCATGGCGGGTTAGCCGACGCGTGCACCCAACCCGCCCAAGAGGCGGGTTTTTCTTGTCTCCTGGGCTAACCAAGTCGAACCAGGAGTCAAACATGATCAGCATTCAAGCCGCCCTCTTCGCTTCTCAGGCTCAGCGCATCGTTACCCATGACACGGGGCCGACACGATGACCGACTTGCTCAATCATTACGCCCGCAAAATCCTCACCTCCCGTGTTTATGACGTAGCGGTGGAAACCCCGTTGCAGGGCGCTCGTCAGTTGTCCGAACGGCTGGGCAACCAGGTGCTGCTCAAGCGCGAAGACTTGCAGCCGGTGTTCTCATTCAAGATTCGAGGTGCTTACAACAAACTGGCGCAGCTCAGCCCTGAAGAACTGGCCCGTGGCGTGGTCGCGGCCTCGGCAGGCAACCATGCGCAAGGTCTGGCCCTGGCAGCGAAAACGCTAGGCGTTGCCGCCACCATCGTGATGCCCAAAACCACACCTGAAATCAAGATTGAAGGCGTGCGCTCCCGTGGCGCAACCGTGGTGCTACACGGTGATTCCTTTCCAGAAGCACTGGCATACTCGCTGAAACTGGTGGATGAGATGGGTTACGTCTACATCCACCCCTACGACGATCCAGACACGATTGCCGGGCAAGGTACGGTGGCGATGGAAATCCTTCGTCAGCAGCCGGGTCAGCTCGACGCGATTTTCGTCCCGGTCGGCGGCGGCAGCTTGATTGCCGGTATTGCGGCCTATGTGAAATACCTGCGTCCGGACATCAAAGTGATCGGCGTCGAGCCGGACGATTCCAACTGCCTGCAACAGGCCATGGCCTATGGCGAACGCGTAGTGCTGCAACAGGTCGGTCTCTTTGCTGACGGCGTGGCCGTGGCGCAGATTGGTCAGCACACGTTTGAAGTCTGTAAGGATTATGTCGATGAAGTGATCACTGTCAGCACCGACGAAATCTGTGCCGCGATCAAAGACATTTACGATGACACCCGCTCAATCACCGAACCTGCGGGCGCGATGGGCGTTGCCGGGATCAAGAAGTACGTCGAGCAGCACGGCATCAGCGGCCAGACGCTGGTGGCAATCGACTCAGGCGCCAACGTCAACTTCGACCGCCTGCGCCATGTCGCTGAGCGTGCGGAGCTGGGTGAAGGTCGGGAAGCCATTATCGCCGTGACCATTCCCGAGCAACCGGGTAGCTTCAAGGCCTTCTGCGAAGCCATCGGCAAGCGGCAGATCACCGAATTCAACTACCGTTACCACACCGACCGCGAAGCGCACATTTTCGTCGGTGTGCAGACCCACCCCGACAACGATCCACGAAAGGCATTGATCGCCAGTCTCTCCGAGCAAGGTTTTCCGGTAATCGACCTGACCGACAACGAACTGGCCAAGCTGCACATCCGGCACATGGTCGGCGGGCATGCCGAGCGTGTCAGTGATGAAGTGGTGTTCCGTTTTGAGTTCCCGGAGCGTCCGGGCGCGCTGTTCAACTTCCTCAACAAACTGGGCGGCCAGTGGACGATTTCGATGTTCCATTACCGCAACCATGGCGCAGCGGACGGTCGGGTGGTTGCAGGATTAGTAGTGCCTGAGGACGAACGGCACCTGATCCCGGCAGCGCTGGCCGAAATTGGCTACCCGTATTGGGATGAGAGCGAGAATCCGGCTTATAAGCTGTTTTTGGGGTAATAAAACGATCCCGGTAGGAGCGAACTCGTTCGCGAGACAGACGACCCGGTTTATCAGGTACATGCCTCGCGAACAAGTTCGCTCCTACCGTGAAGGCCGTTGGCCTCTGGGTTATTGTGCTGGAGCAGCTTCCGGCTCGGCTTGCGGAGCAGCTTCAGCTGGAGCCTCTTCCACAGGAGCGGGTTCAGCCTGGATCGACTCTGCTGGCGCGGCCGGTGCAGGCACTGGCTGGCTGGATTCAACCGCAGGCGCAGGTGTCGGCTCCGCCACCGGTGCAGGAACGGCCGCAGGTGCCGGTTCAACCAATGCCGCCGGTTTTGGCGCAGGCACCGTTTGCTCAGGCACGCCCAGCGCTGCTTTTGGCGTTTCCTTGATGTTGGCGGCTTTTTTCGCTTCAGGCGGCATGAAGTTGTCCACCAGCATGAAGAAGCGATCATAGAACTTGTCCGATGCCACGGTTTCGCTGGCGACCTTGACCATCGAATCATCGGTGGAGCCGATCGGCATCGATACCGAACCCAATACGCCAACACCCAGGCTGGCAGAGTTATTGGTTTTCTTCAGCGCGTAGCGATCCTGCAAGGCGTTGGCAAATACGGTCGAGCTTTTGTCCGTGGTGTCATCAGCAGCGCAGACCACGTTGAAGCTGATCTGCATGTGAGTCTCGCCAGTTTGCTGGAAGCTCTTGTTGCCGCTGATCATCTTCGGGTCACTACTGGTGATGATGTAGCCCTGGCTCAGCAAGGCGCGACGTGCCGCTTCGCAAGAGGCGGAATCACTGACCGGGTAAGTCCTCGAAAACGTCCCCGCGTCGTCAAAATTCTCGTGCTCGTAGACTGCGGTTTTTTTC
Source organism: Pseudomonas caspiana (assembly GCF_040224095.2). Lineage (NCBI taxonomy): Bacteria > Pseudomonadati > Pseudomonadota > Gammaproteobacteria > Pseudomonadales > Pseudomonadaceae > Pseudomonas > Pseudomonas caspiana. The sequence continues at coordinate 4,169,510 of NZ_CP167995.1, forward strand.
GAGGAACAGCCCGCAATTGCCAACAAGGCAACGGCGCAGCATGCGGTACGAAAGTTAACTAAGTTAGGCATCAAGGATCCTGGGTAGAAACGGTCCGCAAGACTGCGGACTGGAAAACGTCGGTAAGTCTGCAACAAGGCACGCGCAGGATCAACGCGCAGATGGAAAGGATCTTGTTACAAACAGCCACGCCAGGATCTTCCTGCCAGTGGCACAGGGCCAGAAAAATGATCATTTCAATCAAACATGAATGAAACGATCAAAATCGCTTGCATTTTATGATCGATTTAATCATCTTGGTTCTCACTAAGAATAAAACGAGAATCTCATCATGCAATTTCGCGGCATTATTCCAGCCCTGGTTACGCCTTTTACCGCTGATCAGCAGGTTGACCATCACGCCCTCCGCGCTCTCGTCGAAAACCTCATTCAAGCAGGCGTGCACGGCCTTTTCGTGCTCGGCACCAATGGCGAGTTCTTCACTCTTTCTGAAGCTGAAAAGCTGGAAATCGCTCGTGTAACGGTCGAGGCAACTGCGGGTCGAGTGCCGGTTGTGATTGGCACCGGAGCCTTTGCCACCCGTGAAGTGATTGAAATGAACAAAAAAGTGACGGACATCGGCGCAAACGCCCTTTCCGTCATCACGCCCTACTTCAATGCGATCAGCCAGACCGAGCTGATCAAGCATTACGAAACCATCGCCGATGCGTCGAGCCTGCCTTTGATGATGTACAACATTCCGGCCAAGACCGGCATGTCCATCGGCATTGGCGCCGTCGCGGCCCTGCATCAACACCCGATGATCAAAGGCATCAAGGACAGCGCCGGTAACTTCGATGCACTGGTGCAGATGATGAAATACCGCAGCGACGACTTCGCGGTCTTTGCCGGTACTGACTCGCTGATCTACTGGAACCTGCTGGCCGGTGGCGATGGCGCGATTGCCGCGACCGCCAACGCGGTGCCTGATCTGGTCATGTCGATCTGGAACCATTTTCAGGCCGGCAACCACGACGCTGCGCGGGTCGCTCAGGAAGCCTTGCGCCCACTGCGCGACGCTTTCGCCATGGGCACCATGCCCGTCGTGCTGAAAAAAGCCACCGAACTGCTCAACCTCCCGGTCGGACCATGTCGCGCACCGGTGCAGCCGCTGGACGCTGGCGCCGTGCAAAAACTGGAAAACCTGCTCGCGGTTTACCGTTGATTCGCCAGGAGATGCGCTGATGTCGACCTATCACTTCCAAACCGTCAAACACGTCATTCACGGCCCTGGCAGTCTTGAGCAACTGAGTGAAAAACTGCCGTTGCTCGATACACCACTGCGCAACGTGATGCTGGTCACGCAACACGCCATGCACAACCTGGGCGTGACCGAAAAGGTCAGCGCCCAACTGAAAGCTGCCGGTATCGCCGTGCACATGATCGACAATGTCGAAATCGAACCCACACTGGAAAACATCGAGCGGGTCTTTCGTGAAGACGTTGCACCTCACGCCCCCGACGCATTGATCGCCATTGGCGGCGGTAGCGTGCTGGATGCCGCCAAACTGTTTTCGGTGATGCTGATCAATGACACGCCGCTGCGCGATTTGCTCGGTGTCGATAAAGTCAGCCATCCCGGCAAACCCATGGTGCTGGTGCCGACCACTTCAGGCACGGGCTCGGAAGTGACGCCCAACGCCATCGTCACCCTGCCCGACGAGGAACTGAAAATCGGCGTGGTCAGCCGTCACTTGCTGCCCACCCTGGTGATTCTCGATCCCCTGCTGACGATCAGCCTGCCGCGCAGCATCACTGCTGCAACGGGTATGGACGCCTTCGTGCATTCGCTGGAGTCGTTCATCTCCACCAAGGCCAATCCAGTCAGCGATGCCTTCGCCCTTGAATCCATGCGGTTGATTGCAGGCAGCATCGTTGAGGCCTACCAACAACCGGATTCGGTCCGCGCACGGGGCGACATGTTGCTCGGTTCGATGTATGGCGGTCTGGCCCTGACGGCAGCGGGCACTGCGGCCGTGCATGCCATGGCCTATCCGCTGGGCGGCAAGTTTCATGTCACCCACGGCGTGGCCAACGCCATGTTGTTGCCACACGTGATGGCCTTCAATCTGGACAGTTGCGCAGATCGTTTGAAACGCGCGGCTTGCGTTTGCGGGGTTGCAGAAGCGCAGGACAGCGATGAAGTCGCCGCGCAAAAATTGATTCAGCAGATCCGTGAATGGACCGCCACCCTCAACATCCCTCAGGACCTGCGCGAGTTTGGCGTCGGCGAAGAGCACCTCGCTGACATGGCGGTAGCCGCCTCAAAAGTCACCCGATTGATGGCCAACAACCCCAAGGCCCTGAGCTTGACGGACATCGAAAGCCTTTATCGGTGCCTGCTGCCATGAGCGCCGCTAACCTGTCGGGCTTGTTGATCATTGCCGATGACTTGTCCGGCGCAGCTGATTGCGCAGCGGGTTTCGCCCGGCGACTGTCGACGGAAATCGTGTTCGACGCCCAAACCCTCCCATCCAACGCTGCGGTGGTTGCTGTGGACGCGGATTCGCGACGACTCGATCCGGGCGCAGCGGCGAAAGCCAATAGCGCGGTATTGCAACAGCGTCAGTACGCCAACAGAGCGCTGTACAAGAAAATCGACTCGACGTTGCGCGGTAATGTCGCCAGCGAAATCGCTGCGCTACAGGCACATCGGGGCCTGGCCATCGTCGCCCCGGCCTTCCCTGCCATGGGCCGCACTACGCAAGACTCGGTGCAGTTGGTCAACGGCATCTCGGTGGCCTTGAGCGATGTATGGCGCAATGAAAATCTGCTCGGCACCGGCAACCTGCTGGAAAGCCTCAGCGCCGAAGGCTTGCGTTGTGCGGCGATCAATCTCGCCACCCTGCGCGACGAAACGGCACTGAGCAACGCGCTGGATCAAGCATTGCACGGCAAGGTGCAGGCGCTGATTTGTGACGCCTTGACTGACGCGGACCTGCAACGCCTGGCCCGCGCAACCGCGCCGCTGTATCGCCAGTTGTTCTGGGTCGGCTCGGCAGGTCTGGCCCATCATCTGCCAGAGGCTTTGGGGTTACCGACGCCTGAGGACCTGAACGTACAAGGCCGCTCGCCCGTACTGACTGTAGTCGGCAGCATGTCTCAGCATTCACAGCAGCAGGCCAGAACCCTGGCCGAGCACAGTGACTGTTTCTGCCTGGAAATAGACGCCGCCACGCTGCTCGATCCGGCTCGCCATGAACAGCGTGAACAACTGATCACCCTGCTCTATCTGCGGCTGGCCAAGGGTGAAGACAGCCTGCTGACCGTGAGTCAGGAGGAGCGCGATCCATCAATCGCCGCGCAACTCAGCAGCGCCCTGGCCGAATGGGTGAAACCTGCCATCGCCGTAACGGGTTCGCTGATCGCCACCGGCGGCGAAACCGCCCGGGCCATTCTCACGGCTGCGGGCATCAATCGCCTTGCGGTTCAAGGCGAACTGGCCCCCGGCGTGGTGCTTTCTCGAACCGAAACCGGCTTGAACGTGGTCACCAAAGCCGGCGCCTTCGGCCAATCGGACACCCTGTCAATTGCCTGGCAACAGCTTCATGGCCGTGACACTTGCAGTACGGCCGCGCCCCACAACAAAAAGGAAATCCATCATGTCTGAACGTCCCGTGATCGGGATCACCATGGGCGATGCCGCCGGTGTGGGTCCGGAAATCATCATGAAAACCCTGGCTCATCAGTCGGTGTACGACAGCTGTCGGCCGCTGGTGATCGGGGATGCCAAACGCCTTGAAGACGCCAACCGGATTGTCGGTGGCAGCTTGCGCGTCAACAGTATCGCCTCCCCGGCCAACGCCCGCTTTGAGCTCGGCACTGTGGATTGCATCGATCTGGGCCTGATCCCGGTGGACATGCCTTACGGCAAGCTGTCGGCCGTGGCGGGCAACGCCGCGTTTCGCTTTATAGAGCGGACTGTGCAATTGACTGAAAGCGGCGAGCTGGATGCGATCTGCACCGCGCCGCTGAACAAGGAAGCGTTGCATGCAGGCGGGCATATTTTTCCCGGTCATACGGAAATGCTCGCGCACCTGCTGGGCATTGAAGAAGTCTCGATGATGCTGATGACGCCGACCCTGCGCGTCATTCACGTCACTACCCACATGGGCATCATCGACGCCATCGCCAAAATCGAGCCGGGGCTGGTCAAGCGCACCATCGAGCGCTGCCGGGAAACCCTGACCCGCGCCGGTATCGAAAATCCGCTGATCGCGATCTGCGGCATCAACCCGCACGCCGGTGAAAACGGCTTGTTCGGCTATGGCGAAGAAGAAACCAAAATCCAGCCGGCCATTGACGAATTGCGCGCCAGAGGCTGGCGTGTGGAAGGTCCGCTGCCTGCCGACACGCTGTTCTTCCGCGCCGGACGCGGCGACTTCGATGCAGTGGTTGCCATGTATCACGACCAGGGCCACGGCCCGGTGAAAGTCATGGGCCTGGAAGCGGGCGTCAACGTCACCGTTGGCCTGCCAGTGATCCGCACCTCGGTTGACCACGGCACGGCGTTTGACATCGCCGGTAAGGGCATCGCGGACGAACGCAGCCTGATCGAAGCTCTGCGTCAGGCCGTTGAACTGGCAACCCGCAAGCGGGAGACGCGTCAGTCGGTCGCTGTTTAAGCCGCCGAGAATCCATTCATATCAGTAGTAATCCCGGTAAAAACCCAGCAACAACGCGCCACAAAAACAACAATGGAGCGAAATGATGGAAACCTTCAACTCGCAGGACACCGCGATCATTATCGGTATGGTCGTCGTTTACATCGTCGTCACCACCTGGATGAGTCTGCGACTGCGCAGCAAAACCAGTGAGCAATACATGGTCGCCGCGCGAACCATGCCCGCCTTCGTCGTTGGCATTCTGATGATGTCGGAATTCATCGGTGCCAAATCCACCGTAGGTACGGCTCAGGCCGCATTCGAAAGTGGCTTCGCCGCCTCGTGGTCAGTGATCGCCGCTGCCATTGGCTTTCCGCTGTTCGGCCTGCTCATGGCCCGCAAGCTCTACAACTCGGGCGAGTTCACCATTTCCGGGTTCATTGCCAAGAAGTACGGCAATTCCACCAAGCTCGCTGTCTCGATCATCATGATCTACGCCCTATTGCTAGTGAATGTAGGTAACTACGTCAGTGGCGCAGCAGCGATTGCCACAGTAATGAAGATCAACCTGCCCACTGCCGCGTTTATCACGGCGGTCATCAGCACCCTGTATTACGTGTTCGGTGGCCTGAAAAGCGTCGCCTATATGAGCATCCTGCACACCGCCGTGAAATACGTCGGCGTGATGATCGTGCTGTATGTGGCCCTGAGTTTGACCGGTGGTTTCACCCCGGTGATCCAGAACATGCCCGAACACTATTTCACCTGGGACGGTGCTATCGGCGGTTCAAAAATCATGGCGTGGATCATTGGCACGGTCGGTGCGATCTTTTCGACCCAGTTCATCATTCAGGCGATTTCTTCGACGCCTGACTCCAAGGCCGCACAACGCTCGACCTTCTACGCGTCGCTGCTGTGCATTCCGATTGCGCTGGCTCTGGGCTTTATCGGTGTCGCCTCCAAGTACCTGCATCCGGACATGAGCAGCTTGTATGCCCTGCCGGTTTTCCTGCAGTCCATGAACCCGATTCTGGCGGGTGTAGTGACCATTTCTCTGGTCGCCTCGATCTTCGTCAGTGTCAGCACCGTCGCCTTGGCCATTGCTTCGCTGGTGGTGCGGGACTTCTACGTGCCGATGCGTAAGCCATCGGTGGATCGCGAACTCAAGGCCACGCGCTTTATCGCGCTGATCATCGGCTTCGTGCCGCTGTTCTTTGTGTTCTTCGTGCCTGAAATACTCAACCTGTCGTTCTTCACCCGTGCGCTGCGCCTGTCCATCGCCGTCGTGGCCATGATCGCCATCTATCTGCCGTTCTTCGGCTCGGGTCGTGGCGCAACACTGGGCCTGATCGCGTCATCCATCACTACCAGCGTCTGGTACCTGCTGGATAACCCGTACGGCATCGATAACATGTACATCGCCCTGGTCACCCCGGCCATCGTGATTGCCCTGGAGCGTCTGTTTCCAAAGGCGGTCAGCCGCAATCAAGGCAAATCCGGCAACGACAAACAAGAGGTCTCCCATGCCAATCAGTGAACAACGTCAGGATGCCTTCCTGCCAACGCCTTATGCGCAGAACCATGCCGCAAACCTGCATGAGCTGGCCGACGGCACGGTACTGTGCACCTGGTTCGCCGGGACACAGGAAGGCATGGCCGACATTTTCGTGCTGCTTTCGCGCCGCGATCCGCAGACTGGCGTCTGGAGCGAACCGGAGAAACTGTCTCAGGATGACACTCGCTCCGAGCAGAATCCGATCCTGTTCCAGGCTCCGCAAGGCCCTTTGTGGCTGATCTGGACTGCGCAGATTTCCGGCAATCAGGAGACGGCGATCATTCGCCGTCGTCTATCGCAGGATCAGGGCAAGACCTGGGGCCCGGTGCAAACCCTGTTCGATGAGCCAGGCACCTTTGTGCGTCAGCCCCCGGTGGTACTGGATAATGGCGACTGGCTGTTACCGGTCTGGTATTGCATCACCCTGCCCGGCGAAAAATGGATCGGCAATCACGACGTCAGCGCGGTAATGATTTCCAGCGATCAAGGGCTAAGCTGGTCGCGCCATGACGTCCCGAACAGCACTGGCGCTGTGCACATGAATGTTCATCAGTTGGCCGACGGCAGCTTGCTCGGCCTGTTTCGTAGCCGCTGGGCCGACTCGATCTACAGCAGCCGCTCGACTGATCACGGCCGAAGCTGGAGCGCGCCGGTCGCCACCGAGCTGCCCAACAACAATTCCTCAATTCAGTTTGTGCGGCTCAACACTGGCGAACTGGCGCTGGTCTACAACCCGGTGAGCGCTGAGGGCCATAGCCAGCGCCGCGCGTCGCTGTACGACGAAATCGAAGATGAAGGCGACGACCGCGTTACGCCGGGTCAAAGCGCGGATGGCAAGAGCGCCGTGTGGGGCATCCCCCGCGCGCCCATGAGCCTGGCGCTGTCCCATGATGACGGACAAAGCTGGCCGGTACGCCTGGACCTGGAATTGGGGGATGGTTTCTGCCTGACCAACAACTCTCAGGAAAAGCTCAATCGCGAGTTCTCCTACCCAAGCATTATCCAGGCGCGGGACGGCAGCCTGCATGTGGCGTTCACGTACTTCCGGCAGAAGATCAAACATGTGCATTTGCCGCTGGCGGCAGTGCGTTGAATGGTGTTAATCGCCGACAAAACAAAGCCAACATTCTGATTTTAAATGCATTTCCTGTAGGAGTGAGCTTGCTCGCGATAGCGTCAGATCAGGCGATAATTTATCGATAGAAAAATCGAATCGCGAGCAAGCTCACTCCTACAGGACCCGCGTGTATGACGGAGCGGCACCTTTTATGACCCCGACAAAAACCGCCGTACTCACCGGCGTCAGTTCCGGTATCGGCATGGCCATCGCTCAGCGATTGCTGGCCGAAGGCTGGCGCGTGCATGGCCTGAGTCGCCGTCCTGCGGATATCGATCACCCGCTCTTTCACTGGACTGAATGCGACCTGAGCGATTTGCACGCACTTGAACAGGCCTTGCAACCCATCGACACACTGGACGCCATTGTTCACGCGGCAGGCTTCATGCGTACCGCGCCGTTGGGCCAGTTGGATCCGGACGACGGACAGGCGATGTGGCAGGTTCACGTCGCGGCGGCCAGCCATCTGGTCAACACCTTGCATGGCAGGCTGCGTTCCGGCGCGAGAATCGTGATGATTGGCAGCCGCACCATGCAAGGCGCTCAAGGACGCAGTCAATACGCGGCAACCAAAGCGGCCTTGCAAGGCATGGTTCGTTCCTGGGCCATGGAGCTGGCGCCCAACAGCATCACCGCCAACCTGATCGCCCCCGGCGCGACTGAAACCCCTATGTTGCTGGACCCTGCCCGCAGCGGCACTCCGCCCAACAAACCGCCCATTGGCCGCTTTGTACAGCCGTCTGAGGTGGCAGGCATGGCGGCGTTCTTGCTCGGGCCGGACGCAGGTGCAATAACCGGGCAGAGTCTGGTGATCTGCGGTGGAGCCTCGCTGTAGACTCGCCGGTTCTGCGGTTGCATTGCACCGCTGTTTAATGTGATAACCCCTTTCTTCTCGTTCATTACCAAGGCAGTTCATGAAAGTCGCAAATCGCCGTCAATCGATACTGGAACTGGTCCTTTCAGGAAAGTCGAACGTCGATGAACTGTGCGCCCAACTGGGCGTATCGGAAGCCACAGTACGCAGGGATCTCACCGCACTGGCCGAAGAAGGTCTGGTGATTCGCACCTACGGCGGTGCGGCTCATGTAGGCATGCGCGAACCGGAAACCTCGGTGGAAGAACGCAGCCAGCAACACAGCCAGGAAAAGATCGTCATCGCCCGCGCAGCACTGGCGCATATTCAGGATCACGACACGCTGTTCCTTGAAGGCGGCACCACCACCAGCGCGCTGGCTCAGCTACTCAAGCAGCGACGAGGCCTGCATGTCATCACCAACAACCTCATGGCCCTGGCTGACCTGGCGCTGATCCCTGAAGGACGCATCACAGTGCTCGGCGGAGATTTGCGCAGCGCGAGCATGTCGACCTATGGCGTGACTGCGCAGGCTGCCCTTGAGCACCTGAGCGCCGACAAAGTATTCCTGAGTGCCGATGGCGTGGTTGCAGAGCTGGGCTTGTGCGAAGCCAGCGCCGAGCAGGCATACCTCAAGGAAACCATGATCGCCCGCGCCGCCCACATCTACGTACTGGCCGACGCCACCAAACTCGGACGCGCACGCCAGCAGCACTGGACGCCGCTGCGCGGGCCCTGGACGCTGATCACTCATGAACTGGATGATTCATCGCTGCTGACGCCATTCCAGTCGCGGCGGTCAGTCACGGTAGAGCTTGCAAGGCTTTGATCATGAAATACGGAGCGTACATGTCGGGTAACGCTTACCTGACTTGAAGTGCGCGTGTATCTTCCATCAATACCGCAATAAGCAAGTACTCAGCTACAACGCGCTATAAAAAGCCTCCCTCTCTAACTGTCAGACTCAGCATATTCACTGTTCTCAATAGCAGTTCTATTTCGCATAAATTCCCTCATAGATAATTCAATTTACATGGCGCGAAACAGTCGGTTTCTCGACGCCATTTTTTTGCTCATTTGATCCAAAAGGCCCGCGCTTGAGCGGCCGACGAACGGCGAATAATTATCTTCAAGTTGATTAAAGAGAAGACGAATAAATAGATATCGATATGCCATCACTCATCCCATTGCGCAATCACGATGAGCATTTGATCCCAGCCATAAACGTCTCAAGGCCACGGAGCGGCCCTATTAAGGATGCCAGCATGCTCGACAAACTCAGTATTTCGCAAAAGCTCTACTTCAGCTTCTTGGTCATTGTGGTACTGATTGCCGTGCTGGTAGCAAGTGCCTATCGAGGATTTGAAGAGGTTGAGGACGCCACCAACAGTAACGTTCACACTTACCAGGTGCTGAGCGAGGCGCAACTCGCCCTTGAACAACTGATCAATATCGAAACCGGTATGCGCGGGTTCGTTATCGCGTCCAAAGATGCCTTTCTCGAGCCGTTGCTGGCGGGCGAAAAGAAATTCACCGAACAGCTTGAATCACTTAAACGACTGACCGCAGATAATCCTGAACAACAACGGCGCTTGACCTCTCTGGGGGATATCCAGAAGCGCTGGGTCGAAGAAGACATCAAGCCGATCGTTGCGTTGCGCCGTGATCTGACAGCCCGCAATCAGCCCGATGATGAACTCGACAAGCGTATCACCGCCGGTGGTGACAAAGCCAAGATGGACAGCATGCGCGCTACGCTGGCTGAAATCAGCGCCGCAGAAAACAAACTGCTGGTGATAAGAAGCCAGAATATGGTTGATGCCAAACACTTCGCGCTCATGATTCTGATTTACGGTGGCATCGGTACGGCAGTGCTTGCCTTGATTTTGGCGTCCGTACTGGGGCGCAGCACGACTAAACGCCTGCAACTGGCCATTGATGCAGCTACAGCCATTGCTAACGGCAAACTGGATACCGTGATCGATACCAGCAGCCACGATGAACTGCCGAAAGCCTTTGACCGCATGCAAAACCGCCTGCGCGAAATGATTCAGCAGATCAGCCAGGCGGCGAACCAACTGGTCGTCGCAGTCCAACAGATCTCCGGTGCATCCGAACAGTTGTCCGGCGCGATCCAGGAACAATCCACGTCTGCCTCGATGATGGCCGCCACTATCGAAGAGCTGACGGTGAGCATTCATCACGTTTCCGAAAACGCCGACGAAGCTCACCAGATTGCCAGCCGCTCGGGCCAGCAATCCAAAGACGGTGCTCAGGTTATCGAGAACACCCTTTCGAGCATGAACGGTATCGCCAGGACCGTGCAGCACTCATCGGCACAAGTGGCCGATCTGGGTCAGCACTCGGAACATATTTCATCGATCATCAGCGTCATTCAAGGTATCGCCGACCAGACCAACCTGCTGGCACTTAACGCAGCCATTGAAGCCGCGCGCGCAGGCGAACAAGGTCGCGGGTTCGCCGTGGTAGCGGATGAGGTTCGCCTGCTGGCCCAGAACACCGGCAAGTCGACCAAGGAAATCGCAGGCATGATCGAGAAGATCCAGGCGGGTGTGCGCGAAACGGTCGAAAGCATGCGCGGCGGCGTACAGGAGGTTAACGACGGCGTGGAAATGGCCGGCACTGCCGGACAGGCGATTGTCGAGATCCGCGACAGCTCGACCAAAGTGTTGCACGTAGTCGACCAGATTTCCTTTGCCTTGCGCGAGCAAACCGCCGCAAGCCAGGATGTGGCACGCAATGTCGAGCGTTCGGCGCAAATGGCCGAGCAGAACAATATGTCTGTTCAGGAATTGCTCAAGACCAGCGGCGGCTTGCAGACTCTCGCCAGCAGCCTGCAACGTGAAGTTGGTAAATTTCAGTTGTAAGCCGCCCACAGACAAACGAATCATTTGATTCACGAGATGTATCCGCGGGAGTAACACCCGATTGTGCACTGCTCCCGCGGCCCGTCGAAAACAGCATTCCCTTCTCCACTAGACACGATCCCAGACAGGCTCAGGCCCGAAGCGTTGCGCGAGAAAATCGAGCATGGCGCGCAACGCCGACGACATGTGCTTGCGTGAGGCATACACCGCAAAGATGCCCAACTCCATGGGCTGGTAAGGCGTCAGCAGTGCGACCAGTTGACCTTGTTGAATCAGCGGCGCCGCCAGGTAAGTCGGCAATAACGCCACTCCGGCACCACACAACGCTGCCTGCATTGTGGTGATCGAATCATTGCTGGTGAGATTGCCCTTCACTGCAACGCTTTTCGGCAGATCTTTATGGGTGAAGTGCCAGAGGCTGCTGCTGTGATAGGTATGCGTCAGGCAGTTGTGCAGTGTCAGGTCTTCGACAACTCTGGGCGCTGAATGCCTTTTCAGATAATCCGGTGAAGCGCACACCACTGAACGGCAGGTGGTGAGGCGTCGTGCGATCAGATTGGGGTCCAGTTCATTGGTGATGCGAATCGCCAGATCCATGCGCTCATCCACCAGATTGACGGTGCGGTCGAGCAGCACCATGTCCACGCTGACTTGCGAGTAACGCCCTACAAACTCAGTCACCGCAAGCATCAGTTGCGCCTGACCGAACGAGGTACTGGCCGTCACGCGCAGCAGCCCTTTGGGTTCATCCTCCGGCGCTGCAACCACGGCACGCATGTCTTCGGCCAGATCGAGCATTCGCCGACACAAAGGCAAGACTTCAGCTCCAGCAGCAGTAACGTTCAAACGTCGAGTGGTCCGGTGCATCAACCGCGCCCCCGTCCAGTCCTCCAGCTCGGCAAGCAATCTGGAGATCACAGGCCTTGATAGCCCGAGTTTGTCCGCCGCAGCGGTCTGGCTTCCGCCATCCACGACGGTGACAAAGGCCTGCATTGCCGCCAACTTATCCATGATTCGCTCGATTTCAGAAACAAACTTGCGTCCAATCTAGCGTTTTTCGGTCGATAAATCTCAACTAACCTGCCCGCTCTTATCACTGCACGATGGAGCTCGACATGATTTCGCTGTCCGCACGACGCTTATTAGCTGCTTTCGCCCTGCTCGGTTTTGCAGGTGCCAGCCAGGCTGCGCAGCCACTAAAGCTGGACGTCTTTAACCCAGGCGAGGAAGCCATCTTCCCGGTCTCGTCGGTTTTGGTGACCGGCGAGAAAGACGCGGTTCTGGTTGATGCGCAGTTTTCCAACACGCAGGCCGAACAAATCGTCGAGAAGATCCGCAAGAGCGGGAAAAACCTGACCACGATTTACATCAGCCACGGCGACCCGGACTACTACTTCGGCCTGCAAACAATCACCACCGCCTACCCAAAAGCCAAGGTTGTGGCCAGCGCCCAGACCGTTGCACATATCAACGAAACCAAGGATGCCAAGCTGGCTTATTGGGGACCCAAGCTGGGCGCGGCCGCACCAGGCAAGGTGGTCGTGCCTGAGGTACTGCAAGGCAATGAACTGAAGCTGGAAGATCAGAAACTGCAGGTCATTGGCCTGGACGGCCCGCAACCCGATCGCAGTTTCGTCTGGATTCCGTCGATCAAAGCCGTAATCGGTGGCGTGGTGCTTTCCAGCAACATTCACGTATGGATGGCGGATACCCAGAGCGCCAAATCCCATCAGGATTGGCTGGCAACACTGGCGACCATCGAAAAACTCAAGCCAGTGACCATTGTTCCGGGCCACTTTCTGCCGGGCGAGCTGACCGCTCTGCAATCACCGAGCTTCACATCGGACTACATCAAGACTTTTGATGCCGAAACGGCCAAGGCCAAAGACTCTGCGGCGCTGATTGCCGCGATGAAAGCGCATTACCCGAAACTGGCAGATGACTCGTCACTGGTGCTGAGCGCAAAAGTGGCCAAAGGTGAAATGAAATGGTGAGTGCGCCAATCAGTATCACCTACCTATTCGATCCACTGTGTGGCTGGTGCTACGGCGCTTCATCGGTGCTAAAGCGCCTTGATGCTTTGGACGAGTTCAGCGTCACGCTTCTCCCTACCGGCTTGTTCGCGGATAACAACTCTCGCCCGATGGACGCCGGTTTTGCTGATTTTGCCTGGTCCAATGACCTGCGAATCGGCACGTTGACCGGCCAGCCATTCAGCGAGCAATACCGGCGTCAGGTGCTCGAGGATCACACCCGCCGCTTCGACTCAGGGCCTGCAACCAGGGCGCTCAGCGCGGTTGTGATGACTGAGCCGTCTCGGGAACTGGCGGCGTTGGCAGCCATACAACGCGGCCGTTATGTTGAAGGGCTGGACATCACCGACCTTGAGGTTCTTGCCCGAATTCTCACAGGTATAGGGCTGAATGAGGCCGCGAGGCTTTTGCTTGCGCAGGATGATGGGTTACTGAGTCACTCTCGTGAGCGGGTCAACTTTGCTCAGGCGATCATGACCCAAGTCGGAACAGGTGGTGTTCCTGCGCTTGTGCTCGGGGCTGGCAAGGCGAGACGCCTGATCAGCTCGAATGCGCTGTTTGGCAATTGGGAGGGGTTGATTGAGGATTTGCGTGCCAACAATAGGCCGTAGGAGCGGCACTGTCTCGCAGTAAACAAAGACCTATCAAACACAATGCATTCTGCAGGTTGAACCCATTCCTGTAGGAGCTCACCGAGGTTACGAGGCCAGCGATGGCGGAGTGTCAGACAAACCGCTATCGCTGGCCTCGTAACCTCGGTGAGCTCCTACACGTCCGATGCGGCCAAAGATCGTGATGCCATGGATACCCCAACCGCCCACATGAAATGCATTTCAATTCAACGGACCGCATTCCCCGCAGACTTTAACCGCGAGGGCGCCACACCTGAACATAAAAAATCAGGCAAAAAAAAAGCGACCGGTTAAGGTCGCTTTTTTTCGCTTCAAGGAGTTCAAGGGCCTCGAAGCTATGTATGGCGCAGCGGACGGGACTCGAACCCGCGACCCCCGGCGTGACAGGCCGGTATTCTAACCGACTGAACTACCGCTGCGTATCGCTCGGACTTGCGTCCGTTTGAATCGTTGAAGCAAGCTTTCGAGAACCTGCTTCGTTGTAACCCTGACCGAGAAGCCTTGAGGCTTTTCAATCGCAGACCAGACTAATCTGATCCGTCAAATATGGCGCAGCGGACGGGACTCGAACCCGCGACCCCCGGCGTGACAGGCCGGTATTCTAACCGACTGAACTACCGCTGCTTGTCGGTGGACTTACGTCCGGTATCGCTATGTTTGCAACTTTGAAACTCACGAAGTGGTGGGTGATGACGGGATCGAACCGCCGACCCGCTGCTTGTAAGGCAGCTGCTCTCCCAGCTGAGCTAATCACCCTTTGCTTCGTTGAGGCCGCGAAATTTACGCACCTAACGAACCTAAGTCAATACCCTGCTTGAAGTTTTTTTAAAATAAGCTGAAAAACAGATTCAAGCGGCAGGCATCGAGTGGAACGCCAAAAACAGAAAAGGCGCAAAAAGCTGCGCCTTCCTGAATTCACATCAACATTGACTTTGTTGGAGCGCACGAGCACAGCGAGGCTGCGATCGCGGTGTATCAGACAGAACGCCATCGCGGCCTCGCGGTGCTCGTGCGCTCCTACAGATCTGCCGTTTTAAGCAACACAGCACGGTGCCATAGACACCGGGCAGCTCCTACAGATAAATCATCTTCTTGCTCATGCCACCGTCAACCACGAACTCCTGCCCCGTGACGAAACCGGCATTGCGCGACAGCAGCCATGCGACCATCGCCGCGACATCATCCACCGTCCCTACCCTGCCCGCCGGATGTTGCGCATGATCGGCCTCTGAAAGCGGCTCAGCGCGGCGTAGAGAAGGATCCCGTGCGTCGATCCAGCCAGGGCTGACCGCATTGACACGAATCTCAGGCCCAAGACTGATGGCCAACGAGTGGGTCAGCGCCAACAGGCCCCCTTTACTCGCTGCATAAGCTTCGGTATCGGGTTCTGACTGACGAGCGCGGGTTGAGGTCAGGTTGATGATGCTGCCCGCGTGGGCGCGCAAGTAGGGAGCGCAGTGCTTGGCCAATAGCATCGGCCCACTGAGGTTGATCCCCAGCACCCGATTCCAGTGCGCCAGGCTCAGGCTTTCAAGCGTAGTGTTATGCGGATCGGCAATCGCGGCGTTGCACACCAGCGCGTCGAGACGACCAAACTGGCCGATGACCTCAGCGACGCCAGCCGCAACCTGCTCTTCGCTGGAGACGTCCATGGCGATGAAGATTGCGTTATCACCCAGCGCCTGAGCAACCAGAGCGCCTCGCGTGTGATCCACATCAACCAGCACCACCTGCCAGCCCTCGGTGATCAGCCAGGCAGCAATGCCCAGACCGATCCCTCGTGCCGCGCCCGTTACCAAGGCCACCCGCCCATTACTGGCGCTGGCGGCCTCCATTACCCAATCACTCACAATGCCGCCAGGCCACGCGCCAGGTCCGCTTTCAGGTCAGCGACGTCTTCCAGGCCTACAGCAACCCGGATCAGGCTATCGCGGATACCCGCAGCTTCACGCTCCTGGGGCGCCAGACGACCATGGGACGTAGTGCTCGGGTGCGTGATGGTGGTTTTGCTGTCACCCAGGTTAGCGGTGATCGAAATCAAGCGTGTCGCATCGATGAAACGCCAGGCGCCATCTTTGCCACCCTTGACCTCGAAGCTGACAACCGCACCGAAGGCCTTCTGCTGACGCTGCGCCAACGCGTGTTGCGGATGACTCTTGAGACCGGCGTAGTGCACTTTCTCGATGCCGTCCTGCTGCTCCAGCCATTCGGCCAGCTCAAGAGCACTGGCACAGTGAGCGCGCATACGCAGGTTCAGGGTTTCGAGGCCCTTGAGGAAGATCCACGCATTAAAAGGGCTCAGGGTCGGCCCGGCAGTACGCAGGAAGCCAACGACTTCTTTCATCTGCTCACTGCGACCGGCAACCACACCGCCCATGGAACGGCCTTGGCCGTCAATGAACTTGGTGGCGGAATGCACCACCATGTCAGCACCCAGCGCCAGCGGCTGCTGAAGTGCTGGTGTGCAGAAGCAGTTATCGACTACCAGCAGAGTGCCTTTGGCGTGAGCGATTTCTGCCAGAGCGGCGATATCGACCAGTTCCGCCAGCGGATTGGACGGCGATTCAACAAACAGCATTTTAGTGTTGGGTTTGATCGCGGCATCCCAGCCCGCCAGTTCGGCCAGCGGCACGTAATCCACTTCAACGCCAAAACGCTTGAAGTACTTCTCGAACAGACTGATGGTCGAGCCGAATACGCTCCGGGAAACCAGCACGTGATCGCCAGCGCTGCAAAAGCTCATGACCACCGCCATGATCGCGGCCATGCCACTTGACGCGGCAACGGCCTGCTCGGCGCCTTCCAGCGCTGCGATACGTTCTTCAAAAGAGCGCACCGTCGGATTGGTGTAGCGCGAGTAAACGTTGCCCGGCACTTCGCCTGCGAAACGCGCAGCCGCATCGGCGGCTGAACGGAACACATAACTTGAGGTGAAAAACAGCGGATCGCTATGCTCGCCTTCCGGCGTGCGGTGCTGACCTGCACGCACCGCAAGTGTGTCAAAACCTACGCCTTCAAGATCGCTGTCCAGCCGACCGGCATCCCATTCCTGAGTCATGCGCCCTCTCCCTGATAGTTAGTTGTTGTACAGATCGATGATCGCGCTCACCGCCTGAGTCTTGACCTTGGAGGCGTCGTTGCGCGCCTGCTCGATCTTGTTCAGGTAATGCTCGTCGATATCACCGGTCACGTACTTGCCGTCAAAGACAGAGCAGTCGAAGTTATCGATTTTGATCTTCTTGCTGCCGCTGACCGCTTCGATCAGGTCATTCAGGTCCTGATAGATCAACCAATCGGCACCGATCAGATCGGCAACATCCTGAGTGCTACGGTTATGAGCGATCAGCTCATGAGCACTTGGCATGTCGATGCCGTAAACGTTCGGGTAACGCACGGCAGGAGCAGCGGAGCAGAAATAAACGTTCTTGGCACCGGCTTCACGGGCCATCTGAATGATCTGCTTGCAAGTGGTGCCACGCACGATGGAATCATCCACCAGCATGACGTTCTTGCCGCGGAATTCCAGTTCGATAGCGTTGAGCTTCTGACGTACGGATTTCTTGCGCGCCGCCTGGCCGGGCATGATGAACGTACGGCCGATGTAGCGGTTCTTGACAAAACCTTCGCGGAACTTGACGCCCAGGTGGTTAGCCAGTTCCAGTGCCGCCGTACGGCTGGTATCCGGAATCGGAATAACCACATCGATGTCGTGATCCGGACGCTCGCGCATGATCTTGTCGGCCAGCTTCTCGCCCATGCGCAGACGCGCCTTGTAGACCGAGATGCCGTCAATGATCGAATCCGGACGCGCCAGGTAGACGTGTTCGAAAATGCACGGGGCGTACTTGGGATTGGTTGCGCACTGACGAGTGTGCAGCTTGCCATCTTCAGTGATGTAAACCGCTTCGCCCGGCGCCAGGTCGCGAATCAGGGTGAAGCCGAGCACATCCAGCGAGACGCTTTCGGAGGCGATCATATACTCGACGCCTTCGTCGGTATGACGCTGACCGAAGACGATCGGGCGGATGGCGTCCGGATCGCGGAAACCGACGATACCGTAACCGGTGATCATGGCGACCACGGCGTAACCGCCACGGCAGCGCTTATGCACGTCGGTCACAGCGGCGAAGATATCTTCTTCGGTCGGCTGCAACTTGCCGCGCACGGCCAGTTCATGGGCGAAAACGTTGAGCAGCACTTCCGAGTCGGAATTGGTGTTGACGTGGCGCAGGTCAGATTCGTAAATCTCCTTGGCCAGTTGCTCGACGTTGGTCAGGTTGCCGTTGTGGGCCAACGTGATGCCATACGGCGAGTTGACATAAAACGGCTGAGCCTCGGCCGAAGTCGAGCTGCCTGCCGTTGGATAGCGCACATGGCCAATACCCATGTGCCCGACCAGACGCTGCATATGGCGCTGATGGAACACATCACGTACTAACCCATTGTCCTTGCGCAGGAATAACCGGCCGTCGTGGCTGGTTACGATACCGGCAGCGTCCTGGCCGCGGTGCTGGAGGACGGTGAGCGCGTCATACAGCGCCTGATTGACGTTCGACTTACCGACGATACCGACGATGCCACACATGCGACACAACCCCTACTTAGTGGAACTGGATTTACCGAGCACTTCCTGCGGCATTGTAGGCGGCAGGAGGTGTTCCTTGAACGGCAGTTCAGCAGGTACGCTGACTCCGCTGGCTAGCCACTTGCTGGACATCCCGAGAATCAGGTTTTTCGACCAGTCAGCGACCATGAGAAATTGCGGCACCAACCTCGATTGCTGCCACCATTGATCCTGTTGTACCGGCCCCAGGCTCAACAGCCCGACGGCCACTACTACAAGCAAGCCTCCGCGCGCTGCGCCAAAGACCATGCCGAGAAAGCGATCGGTCCCGGAAAGCCCGGTGACACGTATCAGTTCCCCAATAAGAAAGTTGATCATTGCGCCGACCAGCAAGGTGGCGACGAATAGAATAGTACAGGCCGCAATAACACGAAACGACGGCGTTTCGATGTAATTGACCAGATAACCCGATAATCCTGCACCAAACATCCAGGCGACGACACCTGCAATGATCCAGGTCACCAGCGACAGGGCTTCCTTGACGAAGCCGCGCTTGAGACTGATCAGAGCGGAGATAGCGACGATCGCGAGGATCGCCCAGTCGACCGGGGTAAAGGGCACGTTTGAGCCTGCAAACAGATAAGGCGGCGCATTTTAGCAGAGCGCCCGCCCGCCGGTAAGCAGCATTTCCGGCAGACGCGCAATCATCTGAAAAGCATCAACCCTGCTCAGGCTGAAAACGCACCACAATGCCCTTGAGCTTCTGCTGTTTATCGAGCTGGTCACGCAGGCGATCAGCCTCTGCGCGCTCGATCAAAGGCCCTACGAACACCCGGTTTACCCCGTTCGCAGTGCGAATGTAGGCGTTGTAGCCTTGGGTGCGCAGGGTTTTCTGCAGGTTGTCGGCGTTGGCGCGATTGGACATGCTCGCCAGCTGCACCGACCAACTGACAGAAAGACCGTTTGCGTCAACACCTGACGGCGCGGCAGGTTTGGCAGCCGCTTGCGCTGGCGGTGCCGCCGGCGTCGGAGCTGGAGTCGGAGTTGGCGGGGTCACTGGCTTGGTAGCCGGTTTGGCTGCAGACGGCGTCGCAGGCTTCACTTCGGGCGGAGCCGGGGCGATCGGCATGGACGGTGCCTGGTTTTGCGCGGCTATTTCATCATCGCCAGGGACAGGCTCCTGAATTGGCACCTGAGGTTCAGGCACCGGCACCGGCTGAACCTGCACTTGAGGAGCTACAGGCGCTTGCGGAGCAGCAGGCGCATCGACCTGAACATGGCGCGTCTCATCCTGACGCGTGAACAGCATCGGCAGGAAGATCACCGCCACGGCGATAAGCACCAGGGCACCGACCATTCGCTGTTTGAATACGTTATCCAGCAGAGCCATTTGCAGCTTCCTCTATGGCGTGCCGGGTCAACCATTCCAGGGCCTCGGCAACACAGTAAAAAGACCCGAACAGCAAAATCTCGTCATCGGCTGTAGCGTGCGAGCACTGGAATTCCAGTGCCGACGCAACACTCTGATAGGACGTCACGTGTGCGCCAAGGTTCTGAAGTGCCGCCTGCAAATCAGCCGCAGGTCGGCTGCGGGAAGTCGGCAGCGGTGCAACGGCCCAGTCATCGATACTGGAAGCCAGCTCGGCAACGACGCCTTCCAGCTCCTTGTCAGCCAACAGACCAAAGACCGCCAGACGCCTGCCAGCCACTGGGCGCTGAGCCATGCGTTGCGCCAGAAACTGCGCAGCGTGGGGGTTGTGCCCCACGTCCATCAACAAATTCAGGTCCTTGCCGTGCCAGTTGAAGGAGCGTCGATCCAGGCGACCGATGATCCGCGTATCGAGCAACGCTGCGAGAATCCGCTCCGGCTGCCAGGCAACATCCAGCAATAGATAAGCCTGCAACGCCAGGGCAGCGTTTTCCATCGGCAGATCGAGCAATGGCAAATCGAGCAATTCAACCCGCTGCCCCTGCCCGTCCTGACCAACCCAGCTCCAGTTACGATCAGTGATCGACAAGTCGAACTCACGCCCGCGCAGCATCAGCGGGCAATTGAGTTGTTCGGCTTTATCAAGCAGCGGCAGAGGCGGATCGAGATCACCACACAGCACGGGGCAACCTTCGCGGAAAATCCCGGCCTTCTCGAACGCTACGGACTCGCGGGTATCACCCAGCCAGTCCGCATGGTCGATCCCGATGCTGGTCACTACAGCCAGGTCGGCATCAACCAGGTTCACGGCATCGAGACGACCACCCAGGCCGACCTCAAGCACCGCTACATCAAGCGCCGCCTGCTCGAACAGCCAGAAAGCCGCCAGCGTCCCCATTTCAAAATAGGTCAGCGACACGCCACCGCGAGCAGCTTCCACAGCCGCGAAAGCATCACAGAGCTCCAGGTCAGTAGCTTCAACACCCTGCACCTGCACACGCTCGTTGTAGCGCAGCAAATGCGGAGAACTGTAGACCCCGACTTTAAGACCCTGGGCACGGAGTAACGAGGCCAGAAAGGCGCAGGTCGAGCCTTTGCCGTTGGTCCCGGTTACCGTAATCACCCTGGGAGCTGGCCGGGTCAGACCCAATTGCTGCGCAACTTGCCGCGACCTGTCCAGCCCCATATCAATGGCAGATGGATGCAACTGCTCAAGATAGGCGAGCCAGTCGCCCAGGGATCCTGGCGTCATACGTTGGCGGGCGCCGGAGGAACGACCACTGGCTCGATGACCGGTGCGACGAATTTAGGCGTCGGCAGGTTCATCATTTGGGCCAGCAGGTTACCCAGACGCTGACGCAGCTCCTGACGGTGAATGATCATGTCGATAGCGCCGTGCTCCAGCAGGAACTCACTGCGCTGGAAGCCTTCGGGCAGTTTTTCGCGAACAGTCTGCTCGATAACACGAGGACCAGCGAAGCCGATCAGTGCTTTTGGCTCAGCGACGATAACGTCACCCAGCATCGCCAGACTCGCCGAAACGCCGCCGTAAACAGGGTCAGTCAATACGGAAATGAACGGCAGACCTTCTTCACGAAGACGAGCCAGCACAGCCGAAGTCTTGGCCATCTGCATCAGCGAGATCAGTGCTTCCTGCATGCGTGCGCCGCCGGAAGCAGCGAAGCAAATCATCGGGCAGCGTTTTTCCAGCGCATAGTTGGCAGCCTGAACGAAACGCTCGCCTACGATCGCGCCCATCGAACCGCCCATGAAGGAGAATTCGAAAGCCGAGACCACAACAGGCATCCCCAACAGGGAGCCGCTCATGGAGATAAGCGCGTCTTTTTCACCGGTCTGCTTCTGCGCACCGGTCAGGCGATCCTTGTACTTCTTGCTGTCGCGGAACTTGAGACGGTCTACCGGCTCCAGATCGGCGCCGATCTCGGAACGGCCTTCTTCATCCAGGAAGATATCCAGACGAGCACGAGCGCCA
The DNA here is from genome assembly GCF_040224095.2 of Pseudomonas caspiana. Taxonomy (NCBI): domain Bacteria; kingdom Pseudomonadati; phylum Pseudomonadota; class Gammaproteobacteria; order Pseudomonadales; family Pseudomonadaceae; genus Pseudomonas; species Pseudomonas caspiana. Next base: position 4,191,217 of record NZ_CP167995.1, read on the forward strand.
ATGCGCATGTGGTGATTGCACTTGGGGCAAACATCCAGGGTCTTTTCCAGCTCGGGACGGTAGAGCACCGCTTCACAGGAAGGGCATTTATGCCATAGGCCTTCAGGAACCGAGCTCTTCTTGACCTCGGAACGCATGATCGAAGGGATCAGTTTGTCTACCAACCAGTTGCTCATGCTTTTTTTCTCCAGTACCGGTGGCTCGAACGCCTGGCGACTCAGCACCCTGCGCATGCCCTTTAGCTAATTCGTAAATGACTTGAAACTGCCTGTGCGTGGCCGCCAGATGGCGGGACCAGCCTCACATACAGTTTCAATCGTGATTCAAATAACCGTAGCGAGGTTACAAGGACCTCGCCCGTAAAAATCTGCCCGTAAAAATCCGGGTACGCCTGCCTGTTGCACAGACAGGTTTGTGGACGGTTGCCGATGAAAACCCGTCACATCGAACCGCCATCAACAACCATGCACCGCGCTCATGAACGCGCGAATCTTGTCATGATCCTTGACGCCTTTGCTCTTCTCTACCCCGCCGCTGACGTCCACTGCGTAGGGCCGAACCTGGGAAATGGCCTGCGCTACATTGGCAGAGGTCAAGCCACCAGCCAGAATAATCGGTTTTTCCAGATCGCTCGGGATCAGCGCCCAGTCAAAGGTTTCACCCGTACCACCCGGTACGCCCGCGACATAGGCGTCGAGCAGGATACCGCTGGCTCTGGAGTACAAACGGCAACTGGCAGCGATATCGTCACCGGCCTGCACCCGCAATGCCTTGATGAACGGGCGATGATAACCGTCACACTGCTCAGGCGTCTCATCACCGTGAAACTGCAACATATCCAGCGGTACCGCATCCAGGGTTTCGTTGAGTTCACAACGACTGGCGTTGACGAACAAACCGACCGTGCTGATAAACGGCGGCAATGCGGCAATAATCGCCCGCGCCTGCTGAACGCTTACCGCTCTCGGGCTTTTAGCGTAGAACACAAAGCCGATAGCATCGGCACCCGCCTCGACGGCCGCCAATGCATCTTCTATGCGGGTAATCCCGCAGATCTTGCTGCGAACGGCTGACATGTAAAGAAACCTCAAGCCTTTCGGGGAAGGCCCGGATGTTAACAAATGCTGTTACAGGCGTCAGCCGTCAAGTTCCGAGAAGCCTGTGAGAAAGTGCGGCCCTATATAGCGCTCTGGCAACGGGAACTCGTCGCGGTACTCGACCTGCACCAGATATAGCCCGAATGGGTGCGCGGTGACCCCACCCGTGCGACGAACCTTGCTTTCCAGCACATCCCGCGCCCACTCGACTGGACGCTCACCGGCGCCAATGGTCATCAGCACGCCAGCTATGTTGCGCACCATGTGGTGCAGAAACGCGTTGGCGCGCACATCAATCACGATCATCTTGCCGTGCTGCGTGACCCGCAGATGATGCAATTGCTTGATGGGTGACTTGGCTTGGCACTGCCCGGCGCGGAAGGCACTGAAATCATGAGTGCCCACCAGATATTGCGCTGCCTGAGCCATGCGCTCGACGTCCAGGGGACGATGGTTCCAGGTAATTTCCTGATTCAGATGCGCCGGACGAATCTGGTCGTTATAGATGACGTAGCGATAACGTCGGGCAATGGCCTTGAAACGCGCATGAAAATCAGCGGGCATGACCTTGGCCCAACTGACGCTGATGTCATGGGGCAGATTGATGTTGGCGCCCATCACCCAGGCTTTCATCGAACGCTGGGCCTGAGTATCAAAGTGCACAACCTGCCCGCAGGCATGCACACCGGCATCGGTTCGTCCGGCGCACATCAGCGACACCGGCGAATCAGCAACTTTCGACAAAGCATCTTCGAGAGTCTCCTGAACCGTCAGCACCCCGGATGCCTGACGCTGCCAACCGGAATAACGCGAGCCTTTGTACTCGACCCCGAGCGCAATTCGGGAAAAGCCTTCAGCAGCCATTTCGGCTGCCGGGTTATCTATGTTCGCCAAGAGGTAAAAGCCTGTCGGATTGCAAAATGGCGGCCATTATAGGGCCGTCGAAAAAAGACGCCATGTGCCCGACGCTATAAATGCAAACGGCCGCATAAGCGGCCGTTGCAATACAGCGGTAACGAATCAGACCAGACGAGAGAGCATGTCCCGCGCTTCGGTCTTTTGACCGTCATCACCTTCGGATACCACTTCATCGAGGATATCGCGAGCACCATCGCTGTCACCCATTTCGATGTAGGCACGAGCCAGATCGAGCTTGGTGGCGGCTTCGTCGGTACCGGACAGGAAATCAAATTCCGGCTCGTCATCCATCAACGCCATGTCATCAGCGGTGAAGCTTGGCGCTTCAAATGGCTCAGCCATTGGTGGATGCTCAAGATTCTGCGACAAACGCTCCAGCTCGGCGTTTACGTCATCAATCTCCGAAGCAAACGCCTTGGCAGCGGGATCAGATTCGATTTCATCCGACAGCGACAAATCGAAGTCATCCGGCAAGTCCAGATCATGTTCAGGCTCAGGCTCCACTACAGGTGCCGGCTCACCCAGATCCAGTGGCTGCTCGTCGAGGCTGAGCAGGAAATCATCTTCCGTGGTCAGCGCGGGCTCGTCTTCCGCCAGATCCAGATCGAAATCAGCCAGATCATCAGGCGTGCTGACAACAGGCGTCTCAGTCTGCTGCCTCAGCAGCGACTCAAAGCTTGGCTCGTCGGCTTCAGGTGTTGGCGCATCCAGCTCAAAGTCGGCGACATGATCAGGCGCACTCAGATCGACCACGTGCTCCGGCGATGCCTGTTCGAGATCGTCCAGACTCAGATCGAAATCATGCTCGAAGTCATCAGGCTCAGCGGCTGGGGCTTCAGACTCAGGAGCGGCCTCTGGAACGGCAGCGACAACTTCAGGCGCAGCAGCAATGACCGGCTCTGGATCAAGTTCAGGCTCAGGTTCTGGCTGTACTTCGAGAACAGGTGGCTGCGGCTCTTCTTCATCGAGCAGCAGCTCCTCAACATATTTGGCATCCAGCTCAGCGGCCACCGCTGCCGCGGAGGCTGTTGCTGCCGCAGCTACAACAGCTGCGGTAACCATGGTCGGGTAACGACTCTTTAGCTGCTCGACCTCAGCTTGATGCTTTCCCCGTGCCACCACTTTGCGCTCGTGCGCCGCGAAAGCCTTGGTATTGCCCTGCTCTGCATAGATTTCCATCAGTTTCAGACGGATATCATCGCGCGCCGGATCTTCTTTAACGGCTTCCTCCAGCAGTTCGACAGCCTGATTCATACGGCCATAAGCGATATGGATTTCAGCCTGAACCAATGGATCCGCAGGACGCTCTTTCGGACCGCCTGCCGGGCCCGGAGGCGCCATGGTCACGTTAGGCGATGCAACGCCCAGCCCTTCAAAGCTGGCTTGCGGCAATTCCATGTCCATATCGGAAACGAAATCAGACTCTTCAGCCAGGGCTCGTGCCATGCGCTTGTGCTTCTCGGCTTCGGCTTTGGCATTGCGACGGCGAGCCAGGAACAGCATCAGCAGAAGCAGGAATAGCACTACAGCACCGCCGATGATGCCGAGCACCACCGGGTTATTAAGCAGCTGTTTGAATGCGTTATCAGCGTCGGACTCAGGCGCAACCACCGGCTCGACAGCCAGCGGCTGATCTGCTCCAGGCGTGGTCACTTGAGCGGCACCGGCTGGCAAAGCATCTTCGGGAGCGATTTCGCCTGGCGGTTTGGCTGCGGCTTCCGGCGTACCAGGCGCGGCAACCACTGCTGCCGGCATGGCCGAATCAGCAGGATTTGCAGCCGCTGTTGCGTCAGGGGCCGCACCCGGCGTCGCAGGAGGCACTACGCCCCCGGCAGCCTGCATCTTGGCCAGTTGATCGCTTTTCAGTTGAATCAGACGCTGCATCTTGTCGAGCTGGCTTTGCAGGTCGTTCATGCGGCTCTTCAGTTCCGCGTTATCACGACGTGCGGTGTCCAGATTTTCCTGAGCCACTGCCAGCTTGTTGCTCAACTCTTTCTCGCCTGCAGAAGCTTTGCCCGCAGTGTTGGAACCTGCTGATACCAGACTCAGGTTATCGCCAGCTTCAACCCGGGAAGGCGCTTCACCGGCACGATCACGACGGGTTGCATCCACCTGACGAGTGCCTGAAGGCGTTCTGCGCCCCTGACGCCATGCCTGGTTCTGCGCAGCCACCTCAGTGATGGCTTGTGGTTGCGGCAAGCTGGTCGATTGCGATGGCGTTGGCAGACGCAACACCTGACCTTTCTTCATTCGGTTGATGTTGCCGCCGATGAATGCGTCCGGATTCAGTGCCTGAATCGCCAGCATCGTCTGCTGCACAGTACCGCCATTGCGATGTTTCTCGGCGATCTCCCACAGCGTGTCGTTATTGCTGGTGGTGTAAATAGCCGGTTTTGTATTGGTATCCGCCGCTGGCGCTGGAGCGGCTGGAGTCTCGGCTGTCGGTGCTGGCGCCGGAGCGACCGGTTCCTCGGCAACTGGCGTTGTTGAAGGCAACTGTGCTGCTGCGGCTGGAGCCGAGGCGGCCGCTGCAGCAGCGGCTGCCGCTTCAGGGGAATATTTGGGCGGATCAAGCAACAGGCTGTACTCGCGCAGCAAGCGACCGTTTGGCCACAACACTTGAACGAGGAATTTTACAAAGGGTTCGCGTACCGGCCTGCTGGAGGTGATACGCAAGACACTCTTGCCGCTGGCGTTGATCACCGGTGTGAACGTGAGGTCGTTGAGAAACGCCTGACGGGTTACACCAGCCTGTGCGAAATCAGCGGTCGTTGCCAGACTCGGCACCACTTGCGAGGCATTCAAGCCCTGCGCTTCCGTCAATTCGATTTCGGCTACCAGCGGCTGGTTCAGGGTCGACTTGACCGACAATTCCCCGAGCCCCAGCGCATGCGCCATTCCAGATGACAGCGCCGAAGCCGCAGCAATTGCTAAAACCAGTTTGCGAACCTGAACCATAGCCCATCCCTTGTTAAAAAATTCCTCGGCATCCGAGAGGTAAAAGTACTTATCTCAGGAGCTTGGAGGACACGCCTGGCTAGAATGATTCTTCAAATTGCTGCCAAGTATCTTTTACACATAGTCTTTTATCAACAATTCCGCGACCTGCACAGCGTTGAGACCTGCACCTTTGCGTACATTATCCGACGTGACCCACAGATTTAGCTCACAAGGATCGTCGATTCCACTCCGTACGCGTCCTACATAAACAACGTCTTGCCCTACAGCATCGCCCACCGCAGTCGGGTAATCGCCAGCTTCGACCAACTCGATTCCAGCCGCCGATTCAAGTGCCGTGTTGACCGCCGCGAGATCTACAGGTGCCGCCGTTACCAGCGAAACCGTGAAGCTGTCGCCAAAAAACACCGGGGCCTGAACGCTTGCCGCGCAAACCTTCAGTAAAGGCAGAGCCAGCAACTCTCGCAACTCCGCGACCAGACGCTTTTCCAGCGGCACATGCCCTTCTGCATCCGGCGTCCCCACTTGAGCCAGCAGGTTGAAGGCCATTTGCCGATCAAAAAAACGCGGCTCCAGCGGACGAACATTGAGCAACTCTGTCGTCTGGCGCGCCAGTTCAGAGACGCCTTCACGCCCTTGACTGGATACCGCCAGACAGGCCGTGACGCTGACACGCTGAATATCCAGCACCGCCAGCAAAGGTGCCAGTGTCAGCGCCAGCGCTGCGCCGGAAGGACTCGGGCTGCCCACTTGAAACGGTTTGCCATACGATTCGATCAATGCGCCATTGATTTCGGGAATCACATTCGGCGCTTCTTCCGGGGACAGTCCGCCAGACAGGTCTATGACCGAACATCCAGCAGCAGTCGCGCGTGCAGCATAGCTGCGGGTGATCGCCGGGCCGGCCGCAAAGAACGCGACCTGCGCCTTACTGAAATCGAACTCGTCGACTTCCCTCACGCGGACATTCTTGCCTCTGAACGGCACGGAATGACCTGCCGATTCGATACTCGCCAGCAGGTGCAACTGAGCGACAGGAAAGTTGCGCTCTTCGAGAATCTGGACGATGGTTTCGCCGACAGTACCGGTGGCGCCGATGACGGCAATATCAAAGGACTGATTCATGCAAAAACCTCAGGTAAAACGGGGAGCGGCACTTTAACCGCCGAGTACAAAGCAGGCAATTGACAGGCAACTTATTGATTCAAGGCTCAAGGCCTATGGGAAAGAACTCCCCGTGACTCCAGACACCCAGCCAGCGCTGACCGTCAATGTCCCGGGAAACCGCCAGTTCTACCAATTGATAGAACACGTTGCGATGGATCAGTGCTTCAAGGTTGGCACGAACGTGAATATAGGGTGCAGGCTCTTCGGTTTGCAGATCCACGACCACGCGTAACGGGTGATCCGGACCTGCTTCGGTGTCGTCCTCGACATTGGTCGAGAAGCGCAAAATCTGCTGCTCACCCTCGCCTTCCACAACCAGACTGACCGCTACAAAGGGCGCGTCATCGACGCGAATCCGGACCTTTTCCACTGGAGTAATCAGGAAGTAATCATCGCCATCACGGCGCATGATCGTCGAAAACAGCCGGACCATGGGCTTGCGGCCAATCGGCGTACCCAAGTAATACCAAGTGCCATCCCGAGCGATACGCATATCGATATCGCCGCAGAAATCCGGATTCCACAGATGAACCGGTGGTAATCCCTTGCTCTTGGGGATCTGCGCAAACAGATCATTGGCCTTGCCCGGACCGGTCATTTTTTCTCCTTAGCGACTCAGACCCAACAAACTACGAGCGTATTCCTCAAGCGGCGGGCCGAGCAAATCTTCTGGTTTATTGTCGTAGAACGTCAGCAATCCGCCACGAATACGAATACGGGCCGTGTCGATCAAGTAGCGAGTGCTGGTCTCGATCAACATCAACTGGATCACTCCGTTATCGATGCCGAGTCGGTCCAGCGCTTCCTGGTCGGACCATTCATCCGTATTGCCGATGCGATCATCAGCCTTGGCAAAACGAGTGTAGAGCAAGTAATGGGCACCGAAACCACGGGCTTCGGTCATGGCCTCATCCAGCCCAAGCGGAGCACGGGCGCGGCGAACCATCGGAAAATATTCGATGAAGCCGTTAAAGGCCTCTTCAGCCACTACGTTCTGCTTGGGACTCGGACTTGAGTTAGGCGGGACGAACGCCCCTTGGGCGATGTAGATGAACGAGTCAGCCTGTATGCGCCAATTGCCGATACGGCGGGTTTCGCCGTGATCGAGAATCCCGGCATCACTCAATTGATCCTTGGTGCCCTGGGCCAGATCGCTGACACTCATGCAACCACTCAACGCCAACAGCGCCAGTAACAGAACCAGGCTACGCATTATTCCCCTCCCAAAAGCCGGTGACGGAAAACCGGCGAATGGTCATCGGATGCAGCTTCCGCGCCAGACCGCGCCCGAAAGCTGAATAATGCGCTTTTTAATGTACAGCCCCCTCGGACAGGATGCTGTAGCGACTCAGTTATTGATCCGTGGAATCCGGCTTGGGATCGGCAATGACCTCGGTATCGCGCTTACGCTTGTTGCCCATGCGCACGCCGATGTCCATCAGGAACTGGAAGAAGCCTTCCTGATCTTCGAGCACATTGCTCCAGAACGGCGAGTGGTACAACGCCACCGCGCCATGCACCAGAGCCCAGGCGGCACAATAGTGGAAGTACGGCGGAACGTCTTCGAGCTTGCCTTCGTTGATTCGTCCCTTGATCAGCAGCGTCAGGTGTTCGAAGTTCGAGGCGCGAATCTTGTGCAGTTCTTCGACCAGCTCCGGCACCTGATTGCCTTTGACGACCTTTTCTTCAAGACGATCAAACAGGCGATAACGCTGAGGGTCGCGCATACGGAATTCGAAATAGGCGCGGGAGAGCGACTCTTTGTCCTTTTCCAGATCCGCAGAATGCAGCAACTCGTTCAAATCCCGCTCGTAGTCGAGCATCAGGCGCAGATAGATTTCCGCCTTGGATTTGAAGTGCTTATAGATAGTGCCTTTGCCAATACCCACAGCATCCGCAATCATCTCGACAGTGACGCTGTCTTCGCCTTCATCGAGAAACAACTTAAGCGCGGTGTCGAGGATTTCCTGCTCACGGCGGCGAAACTCACGGACCTTACGAGGTTCTTTTTGCATATTGAGAAGGTCTGCACGGCTCAAAATCGAAGCCCGGTATTATGCCTAACTTGCGCGAAATTGCACGGATCATCCGACCGTGGTTCGGTAAATTCGTGAAAAGCCGATTTGGGGAGAAGAGTGTCGGACAATTCGGAGGCTCGTCGTTAACAATAATGGCGCGAGACAAAACGGACTCAAGAACCTCTGGCCTATTCCAAATCTGTTTAAAAAACGTACAGAAGCAACTGGACGCCCGGCGATCCTGACCAATACTTACTTCGTTGGCGCGACATCTCCCCCAAGTGGAGCGCCGATAAAGGTGCCGATGGATAGCGCACCTTTGTTTTACTCCTAATGGTCTTAACCCGGATTCACCCCCCAGAACCCGGGTTTTTTTTGCCTGCGATTCCGTTAAGCCTTGAGATGCGCCAGAGGAAACAGACGGGCAAAGTTGGCAGTCGTCATCTCGGCAAACTGCTCGTATGACTCGCCCCGCAACATAGCCAGAAACTCGGCCACTTCGCGCACGTACTGAGGCAGGTTAGGTTTGCCTCGATAAGGGATGGGCGCGAGGTAAGGCGAATCTGTTTCTACCAACAGGCGATCTGCTGGGACCTGACGCGCAACATCGCGCAGCGCATCGGCATTGCGGAAGGTGACGATGCCGGACAGGGAAATGTAGAAACCAAGGTCCAGTGCCGCCTTGGCCATTTCCCAGTCCTCAGTGAAACAATGCAGCACGCCACCTTGTGGCAAGGCCGCTTCGCGCAACAGGTTCAACGTGTCGGCCCGTGCCCCCCGCGTATGAACAATGACCGGCTTGCCAGTGATGTTCGCGGCTTGCAGGTGCAGCCGAAAGGACGCCTGCTGCAGTTCTGCCGCCTCAGGTTCATAGTGGTAATCCAGACCGGTTTCACCAATCGCCACCACCCGCGGGTGATCGAGTTCCTTGAGCAACCAGTCCAGCGCCGGAGTCTCGCCCGGGGTCAGGTCCAGCGGGTGAATACCCACCGAGCAATCGACATCATCGTAGCGTTCGGCCAGGGCCTTGACCGCCCCGGCATTGTCGGCGCTGACGCCAATGCATAGAAAGTGTCCGACACCCCGGCCACGCGCAGCTTCAAGGGCAGCATCCAGCGAGCCGGAATGCTGGGCGAGGTCCAGACGGTCAAGGTGGCAATGAGAATCTACAAGCATGGAAATAGACAACTACATCGTGTGAGTAGGACGGTCGGACTTCAAAGCGCCGGCCAGATAGGTTTCGATCATGGTGCGAGCCGTGTTGTCACCGTCATTGAATTGCACGCCGACTCCAGCCGCGCGATTGCCCTGAGCACCCTTGGGCGTAATCCATGTCACCTTGCCCGCGACCGGAATTTTCTCCGGCTCATCCATCAGGTTGAGCAGCATGAACACCTCATCCCCCAACTTGTAGCTCTTGCTGGTCGGAATGAACAGCCCGCCATTTTTGATGAAGGGCATGTAAGCGGCGTAAAGAACCGACTTGTCCTTGATAGTCAGAGACAAAATGCCATTTCGTGGACCGGAATTCAGCGGTTGGCTCATGGCAACTCCTATCAAATAAAACATAACCAACTGAATATAAATGCGCTTTCTGTAGGAGCTTACGAGCATCGCTATCGCGGCCTCGCATTGCTCATGCGCTCCTACAGGCCCAATGTTTGCGACTAAAGCCTAGCGCTGACTGATCAACCCGGCCCATTGAACGAGCAAGGCTTCAAGCAACAGCACCCGGTTAAGGTTAGCCTTGGACATGACCTTCTGACGCTGGGCCAGGATCCAGTCCTGAATCTCGAGGACCCTGCCCTGCGCGGACTTCTGCGCCAGATATTGCACTACTTTACGCATATCTTCCAAACCGAGGCCTTGTTCGTCCTGGGTCAGTTGATAGCGCAGAATCAGGTGGGACCAATCGCAGAACCAGTCAAACAACAGCAACAGCGGGATGTCCTTCCAGCCTTCAGCCAGTTGAGTCGGCGATTGTTGCTGCTTGAGCAGCTTCTTCACGCCATCCACGACCTGAGCCCGCTGCTCGCGTACGCCCTGAGCCTGGAGACTCACAGCGGCAAGCGGTGAACCTGCGGCCAGGGTGAGCAACTCGCGTCGCTCATCCTCACTGCATTCCGGCAAAGCCTTGGTCAGCCAGACGAGGCTCATCTCCTCACTGGGCAGCGGGCAGGCCTGTTGCACGCAACGGCTTTTGACTGTGGGCAACAATCGACTGGGTTGATGACTGACCAACAACAAAACGGTATTACCCGATGGCTCTTCAAGGCTTTTCAACAAGGCGTTGGCAGCGTTGATATTCATCGACTCGACCGGCTCGATCAACACCACTTTGCGACCACCCATTTGTGCAGTCTGCACGACGAAACTCACCAGATCGCGGACCTGATCGACCTTGATCGCCTTGTCCGCCTCTTCCGGCTCAAGCACGTAGTTGTCCGGATGGCTTCCCGCCGCGAGCAACAGACAGGACTTGCACTGGCCGCAGGCCTCAAGCCCTTCGGGACGCTGGCACAGCAAACTGCCCATAAGCCGCTCGGCCAAAGCCCGCTTGCCGATACCCACTGGCCCATGCAGCAGATAGGCGTGAGCGTGCTGAGCGCGCCCCGCCAACTGCTGCCAGAGTTGCTCCTGCCAGGGATACGCTTCAGCCACGGTATAAACTCAACAGCTCGGGCAGCAACGCATCAAGAGATCGCTGCACCTGAGGCAGAGTTTGTGCTGCGTCTACGAGGCGATAACGCCCAGGCTCGGCCTTGGCGCGGTTCAGATAAGTGCTGCGCACCGCATCGAAAAAGGTACGTCCTTCCTGCTCGAAACGGTCAAGTCGCCCACGGGCAGTGGCGCGTGCCAGACCTACCTCTACAGGCAAATCGAACACCAGCGTCAGGTCCGGGCGCAAATCACCCTGCACGAAACTCTCCAGGGTGGCGATCCGTTCGTGAGACAAGCCCCGACCACCCCCTTGATAGGCGTAAGTCGCGTCAGTGAAACGATCACACAGGACAACAGCCCCACGCGCCAACGCCGGGCGAATCACTTCGGCCAGATGCTGCGCGCGGGCAGCAAACACCAGCAGTAACTCGGTGTCGGCATGCATGGCTTCATCGCTGGGCGCCAGCAACAGTTCGCGAATGCGTTCGGCCAGCGGTGTACCGCCGGGTTCGCGCGTCAAAAATACATCGATGCCTTCGGCGCGCAGTTGCGCTGCCAGGTATTCACGGTTGGTGCTTTTACCCGCACCTTCCGGACCTTCCAAGGTGATAAACAGGCCGGTCACAGGCTGTACTCAATTAAATTCATTGTGATTTTTGCTCGCTCGGCGCCGCGTTTTCTTCAGATTTCGATTCGTCAGCTGTCGCAGGATTCGGCTCCACCGCCGGAACAGGGTCCGCAGGTGTTGCCGGCACAACAGGAGTTACGACCGGAGCCGGACTCGATCGGTAGTCGGCACGGCGCTTGAGCTGGAACTCACGGACAGCGGCGTTATGCGCATCCAGGTTGTCGGAAAATACATGACTGCCATCGCCTCGGGCAACGAAGTACAAGCTGCGACCCGCCACGGGATTGAGCGCTGCATGAATGGCTTCACGCCCTACCAGCGAGATAGGGGTCGGCGGCAAGCCTGCGATGACGTAGGTGTTGTAAGGCGTCGGCTCTTTCAGATGCGCACGCGTCAGTTTGCCGGTGTAACGCTCACCCAGACCGTAGATCACCGTTGGATCTGTTTGCAGCAACATGCCCAAGGCCAGCCTGCGAACGAAAACACCGGCGATCTGGCCGCGCTCTTGCGGGACTCCGGTCTCTTTTTCAACCAGCGACGCCATGATCAGCGCTTGATAAGAATCGGTATACGGCACATCCGCCGCACGCTTGGCCCACTCATCTTCCAGCACTTCGTCGAGACGCTTGTAAGCCTGTTTGAGGATTTCAGCGTCAGTCATACCGCGTACGTAGCGGTAAGTGTCCGGAAAGAACCGCCCTTCGGGAAAAACATCCGGATGACCGATTTTAGCCATCAGCTCAGCGTCGCTGAGATTACCCAGCGTCTGCTCAAGCTTGGCTTGCTTGGCCAACGCGGCACGCACTTGACGGAAATTCCAGCCTTCGACCAGTGTCAGGCTGTATTGCACGACTTCGCCGCGCTGCCACAGAGCGAGCAAAGACTGTGCGTCCATGCCTGGCGTCATGCGGTATTCGCCACTGTGCAGGGCCTCATCCGACAGGTTGAAGCGCCAGTACAGCCGCAACCAGAAAGCGTCCTTGATCACGCCGTCAGTTTGCAAACGATTGAGCAGACCACCCGGTGTCGAACCGGCAGGAACGTCCAGCATTTGTTCCTGGGTGACGTTCAAGGGTTGATGCAATGCCTCGTTCTGCTGCCAGTACGCATAACCCAGCCCAAGACCTGCCAGGACCAGCCCCGTTTCCAGCAACAGCAAAAATTTTCGAATCACTAAGCGATATCCAGAAGGGCAAGAGCTGTGCGCTGCAGTTTACGGGTGAGCGGCCCAACCGACCAGCTCAGCTGTTCGAACCCGCACACCGGCCAGACGCCGTAGACACTGTTGCAGACAAATACTTCGTCAGCATGTTCCAGATCAGCCATGTGCAGATCACGAACTTCGAGCTGAATACCAAGCTTCGGCGCTTGTTCCAGGAGCTCGCCACGCATCACTCCGGCAACGCCGCTACGACTCAAGTCTGCCGTGAGCAGCACGTTATCGCGGACTACAAACAGATTGCTGTAAACCCCTTCGATAATCCTCCCGGAAAGATCACGCATCAGCCCTTCGGCAAATTCGGGGCTCTGCCATTCCGAACGGGCAAGCACTTGCTCGAGACGGTTCAAATGCTTCAAACCCGCCAGCAAAGGTTGCTCAGCCAGACGAGTGACACAGGGAAACAAGCGAATGCCCTGCTCTGCATGAGCGGCCGGATAGACAGGCAGCGGGCTGCCCTGAAGAATTCTTAGCGGTTGGGAGTGCGGATCCGGGGCATAACCGCGCTGACTATCGCCCCGGGCAAGAATCAACTTCATGACGCCATCGCCGAGCTGTTGGGCAAAAGCCAGCAACTCGTTACGAATCAGAATCTGATCAGCTTTGATACCGAGACGATCACAGCCGCGCAGCAAGCGCCGCATGTGCTGATCCAGGAGCGATGGTTGCCCCGCCCTTACGGCGATGGTCTCAAAGAGCCCATCTCCGTAAGCCAGCCCTCTATTCCTGACAGAAAGCGTGTCGGCCGGACATCCATCGACCCAGCCTGGCATCACTCAGCGAACCGGCGGAACACCAGAGAGCCGTTGGTACCACCAAAACCGAAGGAGTTGGAGATCACCACATCGATGGGCATGTTGCGCGCCTCGTGCGGTACGAAGTCCAGATCGCAGCCTTCGCCCGGCTCATCAAGGTTGATGGTCGGCGGCGCTACCTGGCCGTTGATCGCCAGCACACTAAAGATAGCTTCAACCGCACCGGCGGCACCCAGCAAGTGACCGGTCATGGATTTGGTGGAGCTGACCGCCAGTTTGTAGGCGTGATCGCCAAATACACTCTTGATCGCATTGGCTTCGGCAAGGTCACCGGCCATGGTCGAGGTGCCGTGGGCGTTGATGTACTGAACCTGATCAGTGTTGACCTGGGCGTCTTTCAGCGCATTACGGATGCAGCGGGCAGCACCGGCGCCGTCGTCTGGCGGCGAGGTCATGTGGTAGGCGTCACCGCTCATGCCAAAGCCGATCAGCTCGGCATAAATCGTCGCGCCGCGCGCTTTGGCATGTTCCAGCTCCTCAAGAACCAACGCACCGGAACCATCGGACAGGACAAAACCATCACGACTCTTGTCCCAGGGACGGCTGGCACGCGTCGGATCGTCGTTGCGGGTCGACAGCGCACGGGAAGCACCAAAGCCCCCCATACCCAACCCGCAGGCCGCCATCTCGGCGCCGCCCGCAATCATCACATCGGCTTCGCCGTAGGCAATGTTGCGTGCTGCCATGCCAATGCAATGCGTACCCGTGGTGCAGGCAGTCGCAATGGCGTAGTTAGGTCCCTGTGTACCCAAATGGATCGACAGGAAACCGGAAATCATGTTGATGATCGAACCCGGCACGAAAAACGGCGAAATACGCCCTGGCCCTTGCTCATGCAGAGAACGGCTGTTGTTTTCGATATTGGTCAGGCCACCAATTCCAGAACCCATGGCAACGCCAATGCGCTCACGGTTTGCATCGGTGACTTCCAGGCCGGAATTACGCACAGCCTGAAAGCTGGCAGCGAGACCGTACTGGATGAATAGATCGAGCCGGCGAGCCTCTTTGGGCGCCAGATACTCTTCGACGTTGAAGCCCTTGATCGAACCGCCAAAGCGGGTGGTGTAAGCCGAAAGGTCTGTGTGTTCGATAAGGTTAATGCCACTGCGACCAGCCAGAATACCCTGCCAACTGCTCGGCACATCCGTACCCAATGGCGACAGCATACCCATACCGGTGACCACGACGCGTCTACGCGACACAGGACTCTCCTTTTCTCTCATTGACTACGACAGGACATCACAGGACATCGTTTTAAAGAAAAAACCGCACGCCGGTAAGGCAGTGCGGTTTTCCCATGACCCAGCAACGATTACTGAATGTTACGCCTGGTGGGCAGTAACGTAATCGATAGCAGCTTGAACAGTGGTGATCTTCTCGGCTTCTTCGTCAGGGATTTCGGTCTCGAATTCCTCTTCCAGAGCCATTACCAGCTCAACGGTGTCAAGGGAGTCGGCACCCAGGTCTTCAACGAAGGAAGCAGTGTTAACAACTTCCTCAGATTTGACGCCAAGTTGCTCAGCAACGATTTTCTTGACGCGCTCTTCGATGGTGCTCATACCGTGTTTTAACTCCTAGTGGACAAATTCAGGCAGCTGGCCGATGGGTAAGTGTATAGAAGAGGATTTGCGTATTTCAAGCTAAACGCATTTCCCGATACGCCCATCACCCCTCTGCCCATTAAAAGATTTCAGCTTTATAACGGATTTTAGACAGCCCGTATTACATTTTTTTGAAACGGGCGATCACATATACATGCCGCCGTTAACGGGGATTGTAGCCCCGGTAACGTAGCCTGCACCTTCCGAGGCAAGAAAAGCGACAACATGCGCAATCTCTTCTGCCTGCCCCAGGCGACCCAGAGGAATCTGTGCCGTCAGGGAATCGCGTTGCGCCTGAGGTAGCTCACGGGTCATATCGGTGTCGATAAAACCAGGGGTTACCGAATTGACGGTTACCGCACGCGAACCCACTTCACGCGCCAATGCGCGACTGAAACCTTCCAGACCCGCTTTCGCGGCGGCATAGTTTACTTGGCCTGCGTTGCCCATGGCACCCACAACAGAACCAATACTGATGATTCGACCCCAACGCGCCTTGGTCATACCACGCAAAACGCCCTTGGACAGACGGAAAAGGCTGTTCAGGTTGGTGTTGACGACATCATTCCACTCGTCGTCTTTCATGCGCATCATCAGGTTGTCACGAGTGATACCGGCATTATTGACCAGAATCAACGGTGCGCCAACGCGCTCCTGAATCTGCGACAGCACGGAATCCACGGATTCGGCGCTGCAGACGTCCAGCATCAGGCCGAAGCCCTCGATACCGTTTTCCTTGAACGTTGCGCTGATGCGCTCGGCACCGGACTCGGATGTAGCCGTTCCGACCACAACAGCACCATTACGACCCAATTCCAGGGCAATGGCTTGACCAATACCGCGACTGGCACCGGTCACCAGTGCAACTTTACCTTGCAGGCTCATGCAAGCTCTCCTAATCAGGCCAGTGCCGCACGGGCGGCGGCATAGGCGTCTGGGGTATCCAGGTTGTAGGTCGTCACGCCTTCGGCGCAACGCTTGTTCAGACCAGCCAGGACTTTGCCCGGGCCACACTCAATCAACTGGGTAGCGCCATTTGCAGCCAGAGCCTGGATCGATTCGACCCAGCGGACCGGCTTGTACAACTGTTGCAGCAAATCGGTTTTCAACGTACCCAAATCGGTCACCACACTGGCGCTGACGTTCTGTACCAGCGGAATCTGCGGCGCTTGCCACTCGATCGCTTCGATCGACTCGGCAAAGCGCTCGGCCGCTGGACGCATCAGCTCGCAGTGCGAAGGAACACTGACCGGCAATGGCAATGCACGCTTGGCGCCACGCGCCTTGCACAGCTCCATGGCACGCTTTACAGCCTCGGCGGAACCAGCAATCACAACCTGACCCGGCGAGTTGAAATTGACCGCGCTGACCACTTCGCCCTGAGCCGCTTCGGCGCAGGCAGCGATAACATCAGCATCGTCCAGACCGAGAATCGCAGCCATGCCGCCCTGCCCCGCCGGAACAGCTTCCTGCATCAACTGACCACGACGCTCAACCAGCTTGACTGCGTCGGCCAGACTCAAGCTTTGAGCTGCTACCAGCGCGCTGTATTCACCCAGGCTGTGACCGGCGACAAAAGCAGGAACCGTACCGCCTTCAGCCAGCCACACATGCCACAAGGCAACCGAAGCAGTGAGGATTGCAGGCTGGGTCTTGTCGGTCTGATTGAGCGACTCGGCAGGACCTGCCTGAGTCAACGCCCACAGGTCATAACCCAAGGCATCGGATGCCTGCGCGAAAGTATCGAGGATCAGCGGATGCTGTGCGCCCTGATCGGCGAGCATGCCGAGCGATTGCGATCCTTGACCCGGAAAGACGAATGCGAGGGATGCAGACATTAAACAAGCCCCTGATTATGGTCGTCGAAATAAACACCCGGCCAAGGCCGAGTGCGAGAAATTCAAATTGAAGCAACTTGCCGGTTTTGATGACCGGTCAGTCAGCAGCGTCACATTCTAGCGGACGCGAACCGTAAACGTCGCCAGAGAAAGCCTATAACAGCTCACCAAGGCGTCCGTGCAAGCGCTGCGGCAGGTTTTCCTGAATCTCGATCAGCGCACGCTGAATCGCACTCTGAAAACCCTGCACACTGGCAGAGCCATGGCTCTTGACCACAATGCCCTGCAAACCGAGAAAGCTTGCCCCGTTGTGCCGTGCCGGCGCCAGATCAGCCTGCAGGCGCTTGAGCAAGGGCATCGCCAGCGCGCCGACCGTCCTGGACAGCAGATTTTGCTTGAACAAGGTTTCAATTCGCGCGGCGATCATGCTTGCCAGCCCTTCGCTGGACTTAAGCACGATATTGCCGACGAAACCGTCACAGACCACAACATCGGCTTGGCCGCGATACATCCCGTCACCTTCGACAAAGCCGGTGTAGTTCAGACCCGGCGCCGCCTGCAAAAGACTCGCAGCCAGCTTGACCTGCTGATTACCCTTGATGTCTTCGGTCCCGACGTTGAGCAGCGCGACTTTTGGCCTCACCACACCCAACGCCTCGGCCGCCACCGCTCCCATCACAGCAAACTGATAGAGATTTTCGGCACTGCAATCGACATTCGCCCCCAAATCCAGCAGCTGACAATAGCCACGCTGGGTAGGAATGGCCGCAACCATCGCAGGACGGTCAATGCCTGGCAGGGTTTTCAGGACAAAACGCGAAAGCGCCATCAACGCACCGGTATTCCCGGCACTGACACACGCCTGTGCCTGCCCGCTCGCCACCAGATCCAGCGCCACGCGCATCGAAGAGTCAGGCTTGCCACGTAACGCCTGAGACGGCCGTTCATCCATGGCGATCACCTCACTGGCATTCACAATGCGCAGACGTGAGCGATCCACACCAGAATGGCGGGCGACGAGTTCTTCAATAAGGGGGGCTTGACCCACAAGGATCAGTTGAAGCGAGGGCGTAGCAGACAGGCACGCGAGGCTAGCCTGAACAATGTTGCGGGGACCGAAGTCCCCGCCCATTGCGTCGATCGCGATGATCGGAGCGGACAAGAAATTACTCGTCAGCGCCCTTGTCGATCACTTTACGACCACGGTAAACACCTTCCGGCGAAACGTGGTGACGCAGGTGAACTTCACCAGTGGTCTTTTCTACCGACAGAGTGCTTGCCTCAAGAGCGTCGTGCGAACGACGCATGTCACGGGCAGAGCGGGATTTTTTGTTCTGCTGAACAGCCATAATTGATTAACTCCTAAACGTTTGGGTCACGCTTTAACTGCGCCAATACACTGAACGGGTTGGACCGCGTTACCTCGTCCACGCTCGGTTCGGGCTCATCGAGACCCGCCGGCTGCTGGCATTCTTCCGGATGATGAGCAGGCACAATGGGCAAGGCGAGCAAAAGCTCCTCCTCGATCAGTGCCAGCAGATCCAATGGATCTTCGCCCAGTTCCAGCACGTCATAACCTTTCGGTAACGACTGGGTATTCGCACCCTCCTTCACTACAGCGTAACTGCACTCGCTGTGGATCGGCAGGGTGACCAGCTCAAGACAACGCTGGCAAACCATTTTGACTTCGACGTCGATTGCACTGTGGATAACCACGGAGCGACGTTCGTCACGCTCAAAAATGAATTTAGCCTGCACCGTACCGACAGTGTCGGAAAGCGGGTCGCAGAGTCTCTCCAAATCGGCCAGCAGCACTTCACCTTGAAGGGTAGTGCCACGATCAGCCAATTTGCGCGGGTCAACGTGAGGTGGAATCGGGTCATTCAACATAGGCGCAGCATTCTAGGGACGACCCCAAGGCATGTCAAAGGAAATTCAGGCCAATAATCCTGCACAAGACTGATTAGAATCGGTTTTCACTTTTTGGAGAACCGCATGTTGCCTTTGCTTCTTGCTTCCAGCTCACCTTATCGCCGGGAATTGCTTGCCAGACTGCGGCTGCCGTTCGTCTGCGCCTCGCCTGATATAGATGAAAGTCACCGACCCGATGAGGGTGCGATCGAGTTGGTTCGTCGCCTGGCTGAGGAGAAAGCCCGGGCCCTTGCGGCTGAATATCCTGGGCATTTGATCATTGGTTCGGATCAGGTTGCGGTGCTGGACGGCAGGATTCTTGGTAAGCCTCATACTTTTGAGCGTGCCCGGGAGCAGTTGAGTGCGGCCAGCGGGTCCAGCGTGGTCTTTCTGACCGGTCTTGCGCTGCTTAATAGTTCGACAGGTGGTTGTCAGGTTGATCATGTGCCGTTTACGGTGCATATGCGCTCGTTGGATGAGGGGAGTATTGAGCGTTATTTGCACGCTGAGCAGCCTTTTGATTGCGCGGGTAGTTTCAAGGCTGAGGGGTTGGGTGTCAGTCTGTTTCAGAGTACTGAGGGGAGTGATGCTACGAGTTTGGTTGGGCTGCCGCTGATTCGGTTGGTGGATATGCTTATAAAGGAAGGTGTGCAGTTGCCTTAATTTCACACTGCGTTAATTATTGTGTGTATATCCGTTTTTTCGGTGAGGACTGCTAATGGTTGCGCTTTTACAGCGCGTCACTTTTGAAAGGAGCCCAAAAGTAACCAAAAGGCTCTTGCCCCACCACTTGGCACCTCGCTGTCGCTCGGTGTACCCGAACACAGATCCTGAACCGTGGGCCGCCGCAACGGGCCATCCATGGCCCAATGCGGCTAACCCGGCGTCCTGCCGGGTTACCCACGCTTCAGAATCTGCGTTCAGCCAGCGTGATTTAACGGGGCGCCTCAGATCAAAATCAAAAGCGTGGCGGCCTGATAGCCGACCTAGCTGTTTAAAGCTGCCGAACCGGCAGCAGAAACAAAAAACCCGACCAATGGTCGGGTTTTTGTTGGCTACGAATCGCAATCAGCGAAGCGTCGGCCCTTTGAAGCCTGCCCACATTGCGATTTGGTCGGCAACGCTGGCGCCCAGTTTTTTCGAGAAGCGATCAAACGGGGACTCCTGTACGGTGTAATCGACCATTTCTTTCTCGCCGATGACTTCACGCGCGACGTAGCTGGAGCTGCCCAGTCCGTCAATCAGGCCCAGCGGCAGGGCTTGTTCGCCCGTCCAGACCAGCCCGGAGAACAGTTCAGGGTGATCTTTATCCTTGAGGCGATCGCCTCGACCCTGCTTCACGCTGGCGATGAACTGGCGGTGAGTGGTGTCCAGCACGCTTTGCCAGAATGCGGTTTCGTCTGCTTTCTGCGGCTGGAACGGATCCAGGAACGATTTGTGTTCGCCTGACGTGTAGGTCCGACGATCAACCCCCAGCTTTTCCATGGCACCCACAAAGCCGAAGCCTGCCGCAGTGACGCCGATTGAACCCACCAGACTGGCCTTGTCGGCGTAGATCTGGTCAGCCGCGCTGGCGATGTAGTAGGCACCCGAGGCGCCCAGGTCGGTGATCACGGCATAGACCTTGATCTCCGGTTTCTCGGCGCGCAGGCGGCGGATCTCATCAGCGACGTAACCCGATTGCACAGGGCTGCCACCTGGGCTGTTGATGCGCAGGATCACGCCCTTGGTCTTCGGGTCCTCGAAGGCTGCGCGCAGGCTGCCAACGATGTTATCGGCGCTGGCTGGCTCCTTGTCGGCGATCATGCCTTCGATCTGGATCAACGCAGTGTGGTTTGCGCTGCGCGAGGCGCTTTTCTCGAAATCACCCAGCGGCGTAAACAGAAACAGTGCCGTGATCAGATAAAGGAAGGTCAGGCACTTGAAGAAAATGCCCCAGCGGCGCGACCGACGCTGCTCCTGAATCCCTGCCAACAGGGTTTTTTCCAGTAGCTTCCAGCTCTTCGCATCAGCCTTGCTGTCTGCGACCTCATCCTTGTCCTGGGAAACCGGTGCTTTCCATTCGTCCGACATTTACTGACTACCCCAACAATGAAGACTGATCGCTGCGCTTACCCAACCAGGTACGCAGCTCGGAAAAATGCTCGATAGCCAACTGCGGCTCATAAGTACGCAATGACTCCAACGATTGGGCGCCATAGCCCACCGCCACGGAGTCCATACCCGCGTTACGCGCCATCAGCAGATCGAAAGAGGAATCGCCCACCATCAACGCCCTCCCCGGCTCAACACCGCAATGCTGAAGAATTTCATTCAGCATCAGAGGATCAGGCTTGCTGGCGGTTTCATCCGCCGCTCGGGTGATGTCGAAATAGTCGAGCCAGTCATGAGCCTTGAGCACACGATCAAGACCGCGACGCGCCTTGCCGGTTGCCACGCCCAGCTTGTAACCCTCAGCGCGCCAACCTTCAATGGATTCGCGCACCGTATCGAATAAAGGCGACGCGACGTCATTATCCATTGCCATATAGCTGTCGGCGTAATGCTGGCGGAAGTCGATCAGGTCATTGGCGGTGATATCCGGATAAAGCGTGCGAATCGCCTCGGGCAAACCCAGGCCGATGATGCCTTTGATGGCATGCTCGTCACGTTCCGGTCTGCCGCTCTCGACGGCTGCAGCGCGCATGGCAGCGACGATACGGCCGATTGAGTCAGCCAGCGTGCCGTCCCAGTCGAAAATCAACAAATCGTACTTCGATGATTCAAAATCAGGTCGCACTCAAACGCTCCACTGTCTTGGCCCACATCTCATCCACGGGCGCCTGCAATTTAAGCTCGCTACCGTCCTGCAGCGGCACGGTCAGCATGTAAGCATGCAGGAACAGGCGCTTACCACCCAGATCACGAATCTCGCGACTGAAATCCTCGTCACCGTACTTGGTGTCACCCGCAATAGCATGACCGGCGTGCAGCGTGTGCACCCGAATCTGGTGAGTACGACCGGTCACCGGCTTGGCCTCGACCATGGTGGCGAAGTCACCGAAGCGGCGCAGCACTTTGAAAATCGTCAGTGCTTCCTTGCCCTCGTCATTGACCTCGACCATGCGCTCGCCGGAGCGCAGATTACTCTTGAGCAACGGAGCACTGACCCGCTTCTGAGCGGTATCCCAGCGACCGCGGACCAGCGCCATGTAACGCTTGTCGACGCCGTCGCCACGCAGCGCTTCATGCAAGTGACGCAACATGCTGCGCTTCTTGGCGATCATCAACAGCCCGGAAGTGTCGCGGTCCAGACGGTGAACCAGCTCTAGCCCTTTCGCATCCGGGCGCATCTGGCGAAATGCCTCGATGACACCGAAGTTCAACCCGCTGCCGCCATGCACGGCTATGCCCGCAGGCTTGTTGAGCACGATCAGCGCCTTGTCTTCATAGACAATCGCCGCTTCAAGGCGCTGCAACAGACCTTGAGCTACAGGCACAGGCTCGTCGCGCTCAGGCACGCGCACCGGCGGAACTCGAATAATGTCGCCTGCCTGCAACTTGTACTCGGGCTTGATCCGCCCCTTGTTCACCCGCACTTCGCCTTTGCGCAAGATGCGGTAGATCAGGGTCTTGGGCACGCCTTTGAGGAAAGTGACAAGAAAGTTATCGATACGTTGACCGGCATATTCCGGCGCAACCTCTACCAGCTGGACGCCGGGGGTTGGAGGGGTGATATTCGTCATGGCGCAAATCATAACAATTTTTTATGGATTTGAAGCACTTAATGATTGCTGCTATAGTCGCGAACGCCGCCAAAAGCGGCCTGGACAGCGGACAAACGGTTTATGACCGGCCCTGCCCTACGCAATTCACGAGGACGCGAGGCCGTCCTACGGGGCTTTCGGTGACAACGGATTGGTTGCAAACGTTACAAGCGCAGGTGACATGAGGCCTGATAGACGCCAGATCGCAGAGTTATCACTCGCCTTCAGAGCTAAAAAATCACGGCCAGTTCACAAAGTGCAGTCGTTTACAGACACTCCGAGCGAATGTTTCGGAAACAAACGCCTTAAGCCATGATGCGCGACCCTCCCTCTGGAAGGCCGCGGTAAATGCCAACCCGTTGCGGATTCAGCGCGCGGCAGCACCCGAATTATCAGGGATACGTGTAGGGTGGAGACGCACAACCATCGGACTGTGTAGCACAAGGCTTGTTTTAGACGCTTCATCTCGTCCGCTACCGATGGTCGATTCCTCCTCCTGACAAAGCTTTTGCTGAAAGGGTGTCTTTTGTCACCACAGCAAGCAGGAAACGTCGTCGCGACTCCGGCCCCGTTGGTCGGCAATCTCGCTAGACACTGGAGTGTCCAACCACTCCTGACGTGCCCTGACACCGACCGTGAGAAGTCGTGTGTGCCGAACGCCGTTTCCGGCAGCCCGGAAACCGACGGTACTACATGAAAAGAATGTTGATTAACGCAACTCAACCCGAAGAGTTGCGCGTTGCACTGGTAGACGGCCAGCGCTTATATGACCTGGACATCGAGTCCGGTGCCCGCGAGCAGAAGAAGGCCAATATCTATAAAGGCCGGATCACTCGTATCGAACCCAGCCTTGAGGCTGCCTTTGTCGATTTCGGCTCTGAGCGCCACGGCTTCCTGCCTCTCAAAGAAATCTCCCGCGAGTACTTCAAGAAAGCCCCTGAAGGCCGCGTCAACATCAAGGACGTCCTGAGCGAAGGCCAGGAAGTCATCGTTCAGGTCGAAAAGGAAGAGCGCGGCAACAAAGGCGCAGCCCTGACCACCTTCATCAGCCTGGCCGGTCGTTACCTGGTCCTGATGCCAAACAACCCGCGTGCCGGTGGCATCTCGCGCCGCATCGAAGGCGAAGAGCGCAACGAACTGCGCGAAGCGCTGAACGGCCTGATCGCTCCAGCTGACATGGGTCTGATCGTTCGTACTGCCGGCCTGGGCCGCAGCAGCGAAGAAATGCAGTGGGACCTCGACTACCTGCTGCAACTCTGGACCGCCATCAAAGAAGCTTCGCTGGATCGCGCTGCCCCATTCCTGATCTACCAGGAAAGCAACGTCATCATCCGCGCCATCCGCGACTACCTGCGCCAGGACATCGGCGAAGTACTGATCGACAGCATCGAAGCCCAGGAAGAAGCGCTGACCTTTATCCGTCAGGTAATGCCGCAGTACGCCAGCAAGATCAAGCTGTACGAAGACAGCGTTCCGCTGTTCAACCGCTTCCAGATCGAAAGTCAGATCGAGACCGCCTTCCAGCGCGTCGTTGAACTGCCTTCCGGTGGCTCCATCGTTATCGATCCAACCGAAGCCCTGGTGTCCATCGACATCAACTCGGCGCGCGCCACCAAAGGCAGCGACATCGAAGAAACGGCTCTGCAGACCAACCTTGAAGCGGCTGAAGAAATCGCCCGTCAATTGCGTCTGCGTGACATCGGCGGCCTGATCGTCATCGACTTCATCGACATGACACCGGCCAAGAACCAGCGCGCCGTGGAAGAAAAAGTCCGCGAAAGCCTGGAAGCCGACCGCGCCCGCGTTCAGGTCGGTCGCATCTCGCGCTTCGGCCTGCTGGAAATGTCCCGCCAGCGCCTGCGTCCATCTCTGGGCGAAAGCAGCGGCATCGTCTGCCCGCGTTGCAACGGCACCGGCATCATCCGTGACGTTGAATCGCTGTCGCTGGCCATCCTGCGCCTGATCGAAGAAGAAGCCCTGAAAGACCGCACTGCCGAAGTTCGCGCCCAAGTGCCGATTCCGGTTGCCGCTTTCCTGCTCAACGAAAAACGCAACTCGATCACCAAGATCGAATTGCGCACTCGTGCCCGCATCATCATCCTGCCGAACGATCACCTGGAAACGCCGCACTTCGAAGTTCAGCGCCTGCGTGATGACAGCCCGGAAGCTCACACGCTGCAGTCCAGCTACGAAATCGCTGCTGCCGCTGCTGAAGTGGAAGAAGTTCAGCCAGCTGCTGCTACCCGCACACTGGTTCGTCAGGAAGCCGCCGTTAAAACCGCTCCGCCGCGCGCCAACGCTCCGGTTCCGGTTGAAGCCGCGCCTGCCGCTCCAGCTCCGGCCGCTCACGAGCCAAGCCTGTTCAAAGGCCTGGTCAAGTCCCTGGTAAGCCTGTTCGCCACCAAGGAAGAGCCAGCCGCCCCGGTCGTGGTTGAGAAACCAGCTGCCGAGCGCCCAGCCCGTAACGAAGAACGCCGTAACAGTCGCCAACAAAGCCGTGGCCGCAACAACCGTCGCGACGAAGAACGCAAACCACGTGAAGAGCGCGCCGAACGTGCTCCACGCGAAGAGCGTGCACCGCGTGAGGAACGCGCACCTCGTGAAGAACGTGCACCGCGCGCTCCACGCGAGGCCGCTGAAGAGAACGGCGCAGCACCGCGTGAAGAACGTCCGGCCCGCGCTCCACGTGAGGAGCGTGCACGCACACCACGTGCTCCTCGTGAAGACCGCAAGCCACGTGAAGAACGCGTTCGCGAATTGCGCGAGCCGCTGGATGCCGCTCCCGCAGCCGACGCAGCGCCACGTGAAGACCGCCCGGAGCGCGCCCCGCGCGAAGAGCGCCAACCACGCGCACCTCGTGAAGAACGCCAGCCACGTGCAGAGCAGGCCGCTGCCGCGGTCAGCGAAGATGAAGTGCTGCCAAATGAAGAACTGGCAACTGACGATCATCAGGACGGTGCAGAAGGCGATCGCCCTCGCCGCCGCTCCCGTGGTCAGCGTCGCCGCAGCAACCGTCGTGAGCGTCAGCGTGACGCAAACGGCAATGTGATCGAAGGTTCGGAAGGCACCGAAGAAGAAGGCAGCGAATCCGCCAACACTGAAGTGGCAGCCGGTCTGGCTATCACCGCAGCAACCGCAGCTGTTGCCAGCAGCGTCATCAGCGCACCTGCAGAAGCCGAAGCTCACCGCCAGGCCGAGCGTGCGACTGCAACCGTTGACTCAGCTGACTCCTCGTTCGTACCGCAAGCTGTGATCGAGACCCCTTCGATTCAGACTCCAGCGTTCGAAGCGCCAGCCGTTGAAACGCCTGCCGTAGAAGCCCCGGTTGCTGACAAGGCGCCGAAAGCTGAAACCGCTCCGGACGTAGAAGTGCAGCAGGTCGTTGAAGCGGCTCCGCAAGTGATTGCAGAGGCGCCAGCTCTGGCAGCACAGACTGAGTTGTTCGAAGCGCCGCACGCCGAACGTGTTGTGCCGTTCACGCCAACGCCAGAGCCGTCGCCTACACCAGCGCCACAGGTCGAAGAAGCTACTCCAGCCCGTGAAGAGGCTCCGGCCTCTGAATCGGCTGAGCTGCCAACGCCAGCGCCAGTCGTTGCCGAGGAGCCAGCTCCGTACGCCGCGCCTGAAGTCGTCGCGACTCCGCCTACGGCCGAAGCAGCAGTGGCTGTCGCTGAAGCCCCTGCCCTGCCGATGAGCAGCAACGGTCGCGCACCAAACGATCCACGTGAAGTGCGTCGTCGCAAGCGCGAAGCCGAGCGTCTGCAGAAGGAAGCTGAAGAGGCCGCAGCCAATACTGCAGCCCCTGTGGCAACTGAAGTCGAAGCGGTTCAACCAGCAGTCGAGGCAGTAGAACCTGCTCCGGTTGCCGAGCAGAACCCGCAGCCGACTGACGAAGCAGTCACGCAGCACCACGAAGCCAAGGAAGAGAGCACCGAGCCTAAACCCCTCGCTTGATTCTTGACTGAATAAAAAAGCCCCACCTGTGAAAGCAGGTGGGGCTTTTTTGTGGGCGAGTGATCTGTAGGAGCTGCCGAAGGCTGCGATGGCGGTGTATCAGGAAGGCCGCTTTCGCAGCCTTCGGCAGCTCCTACATAAAATGCAGCGCATCCAAAAGTTGCCCGGATATGTAGGAGATCACCGAGTTTACGAGGCCAGCAATCGCGGCGTGTCAGACAAACCGCTATCGCTGGCCTCGTAACCTCGGTGAGCTCCTACAGGATTGAGATCAGCCTGGAAGTGCCCCGTCACAGGACAAACATCAATCGATCCGGCACATCCACATCCCACAGCACGCCCGGATCATCCACTTCGACCTGCTGAACGCAGCCCTCCTTGAACAATCGTCGTGCGCCCTGATCACCGCTCAATGCCATCAGCGAAGGACCATATTGATTACCAAAACCCACCGGATGACCCAGTTCGCCACTCAGGACAGGTACAGAAATCCGACCGCCCTCCAATGAAGCAGCTACCTTATGCAGGGTTTGAGGCAGGATAAACGGCATATCGCCTAAAACGATCAACCAGGCACGATGATCAGGCTCGGCAGCCACAGCCGCCGCGATGCTGTCACCCATGCCCGCCGAAGCCAGCATGACCAGCTCGCAGTGATATTGATGGGCAAGTGCGATGACCTTTGGAGAATCAGGTCGGGTAATCACCACAACCTTGTCGGCAACCCGTTGCAGATTAACGAGTGCCTGCTCCAGCACCGGACGCTCTACTCCATCACGACCAATGCAATGAGCCAGCAACTTGCTCTGACCTTCTCCGGCAATGGCTTGAAACCGAGTACCTTCTCCGGCAGCGAGCACGATGGCGCAAACAGTGTTGGTCATGGTTACTCCCTTCCAGGGCATAGGTGACTACACAACATTTACAGTGGTTTTTGTGTACATCTCTGGCGCGAAGCAGACGTAGATTCTGTGGGAGCGCACGAGTAACACGAGGTCGCGATTTTCAGCTCAATACAGATTGGGTTCCATTTCCAGCTCAACGCCAAAGCGCTTGGCAATATCCGCCTGTATGCGCTGAGCCAAGGCGTATAACTGCACGCCCGTTGCATGACCGTAGTTGACCAACACCAACGATTGCAAACGATGCACGCCAGCGTCACCTTCACGGTAGCCCTTCCAGCCAGCCTGCTCGATGAGCCAGCCTGCAGCGAGTTTCACTTGGCCGTCAGGCTGTGGATAACCCACCAGCGCGGGATGCTTGAGCCTGATCTGGTCAGCCAAAGCAGCGGGCACCAGCGGATTCTTGAAGAAACTACCCGCGTTGCCCAGCACGGCAGGATCCGGCAGCTTCTCGCTGCGAATGGCGCAAATCGCGTTACTGACGTCGTGGGGCGTCGGCTGCGCGATACCCTGCTCTTCCAGACGCTGACGCACGGGACCATAGTCCAGATGCAACTCAGCACTGTAGTTGAGGGTGAAGCGTACCCGCAGGATCAGCCAGCGGTCGGTCTCATGCTTGAACAGGCTGTCGCGATAACCGAACGCGCACTCCTCAAGGGAGAAGTCGCGCAGCTCACCGGTCTGGCGGTCGAGAGCTGTCAGGCTGTGAAATACATCCTTGATCTCAACCCCGTAGGCACCGATGTTCTGCATCGGCGCAGCGCCGACGGTGCCGGGGATCAGGCTGAGATTTTCCAGCCCGGCAAGCCCCAACTCCAGGCACGACTGCACAAAGGGATGCCAAGGCTCGCCGGCTTCAGCCTCAACGACAGCGTGTCGGCAATCTTCCCGGATGATCCGGACACCACGACTGGCCATACGCAGAACCAGTGCCTGAACATCACCGGTCAACAGTAAATTGCTACCACCGCCGATCACCATCAACGGCAAATCATGCTTCGCGCTGTAGGCCAAGGCCTCGCGCACGTCATCGTCGTTATGGGCTTCGGCGAACAGCAGCGCCGTTACATCAACGCCAAAGGTGTTGAACGGCTTGAGTGAAACAGCGGACTGCAGTTGCAACGTCAAATCTCCAGCAAGCGGCGTACGCGCTCAAGGTCTTCAGGGGTATCTACGCCGGCCGGCGGCGCTTCAAGCGCGTCGGCAACGTGAATCCGTATGCCGTGCCAGAGCGCGCGCAACTGCTCGAGATTTTCCGTGTCTTCGAGCCAGCATGGGCCCCAACTGACGAAATCGTGCAGGAAACCTGCGCGATAAGCATAAATGCCGATGTGCCGACGATACGGCACGCCCGCAGGCAATTGCTCGCGATCCTTTGCCAGGGCATCCCGCGCCCAAGGCAACGGCGCGCGGCTGAAGGTCAGCGCCAGACCATTGATATCGGAGACGACTTTCACGACGTTCGGATTGAACAATGCGGCCACATCGTCGATAGGCTCAGCCAGGGTCGACATGCGCGCTTCAGGGTGAGCAGCAAGATTATCAGCGACCTGATCAATCACCGCAGGCGGGATCATCGGCTCGTCGCCCTGAACATTGACCACAATGGCGTCGGCTTCCAGGCCCAGTTGCGTGGCGACTTCAGCCAGGCGATCGGTGCCAGAGTTGTGATCCTCACGGGTCAGCAGCACTTCAGCGCCAAAAGCCTTGCAGGCCTCAACGATGCGCGCATCGTCTGTGGCAACCACAACCCGCGCTGCGCTGCTCTTGCGTGCCTGTTCCCAGACATGCTGGATCATAGGCTTGCCAGCGATCTCCTTGAGCGGCTTGCCCGGAAAACGGCTGGAACCGAAACGCGCCGGAATGACAACAGTGAAAACTGCGGTCATTTGTCCAGACGCTCGTCGGTAGTCAAAGTCCGCGCTTCACTTTCCAGCATCACTGGAATGCCATCGCGGATCGGGAAAGCCAGGCCTGCGCCTTTGCTGATCAGCTCGGTTTTGTCGGCGCTGAGTTTCAGCGGCCCCTTGCAGATAGGGCAAGCGAGGATGTCGAGTAATTTGGTGTCCATAAGAAATCCTGAGCGAATCATGGCAAAAGACGTAGCAACTGCGAATCGAACCAGCTGACAAAAGCATCGGATGGCACCGCATCCACAGCCAGGTACCACCAGTCATCCGCCGCGAAGGACCGGCATTTCACGGCATCCTTCTCGGTCATGACAACAGGCAGAGCCGGAGAAAAGGTCAGCGCTTGAGCATTGAAAACAGCATGGTCGGCGAACGCGTGGGTGACTGGTCGCCAGTGTAGCCCTTCGAGGGTATTGAAGAAACGCTGAGGATTACCGATACCGGCCACGGCATGAACCGCCTGCCCGGCCGGAAAGAAATCCAGCGCCTTACGCTCGCCGCTGCGCAGATTGACCAGCGCCGAAGGTTGCAACTGAAAGGCGTAGCCATCATCCCGGTCCGCGCTGGCCCCGTTATAAAGCAACGCATCAACGCTCTCGAGGCGCTCGACAGGTTCGCGCAGCGGGCCAGCGGGCAAACAACGGCGGTTACCCAGCCCACGAGCAGCATCGATTAACACCAGCTCAAGATCCCGCGCCAGTCGATAGTGCTGCAGGCCATCATCGGAAAGAATCAGATCCAGCGGTTCACTGTCGAGCAGCGCTTGCACCGCACGGCTGCGATCCGGATCGATCATCAACGGTACGCCGCTGCGCTGTACGATCAGCAGGGGTTCGTCGCCTGCCTGAGCCGCGCTTTGCTCGGCGGTCACGCGCCACGGCAGGCTCGGCGGTTTGGCACCGTAACCGCGACTGACCACGCCGACCCGCAGGCCACGGCGACGACAGTATTCGATCATCCACAGGATCAGCGGTGTCTTGCCGGTACCGCCAACGGTGATGTTACCCACTACAACCACCGGCACAGGTGCTTTGTATATCTCGCCCTGCCCCGCCAGAAAACGCTCACGCTTACCCTGCACGACCCGCCGATACAAGCTTTCCAGCGGACGCAACAGCGTCAACGCCGGGTGGCCCTTGTACCAGGCATCGAGCATACGATCAGAAAAAGCCATCAGTTAGCCGGTGCAGCTTCAACCGTGGTCATGCGCAGGTGGCTGAAACCCAGCTTGCCTGCGGCGTCCATGGCAGTGATCACCGATTGATGCGGGGTTTTGCCGTCGGCACTGATCGACAGCGGCAGGCTGGTATCACCTGCAGACTCGCGCTGAAGTGCGTCTATCAGGGTCTGCAGATCGTTTTTCGGCAGCAACTGGTTGTTCACCGAAAAGACGCCGTCAGCATTGATAGTGATATCCAGATGCTTGAGCTCGGCGTCGGTTTCCGGAGCGCCGGTCACCGCTTGCGGCAAGTCGACACGCAGTTGGGTTTCACGGGTGAAGGTAGTGGTCACGATGAAGAACAGCAGCAGGATGAACACCACATCGATCAACGAAACGAGGTTGATGTCGATGTTCTCCCTTACCTTGCGACGACGGAACTTCACTTTTTACGACCCTCGCCCCGAGCCTGTGACTTGAGGTCAATCTTCGGATCGTTGAGGTCGACTTCGCGATCGCCCTGTACCACTTCCACCAGCTTGATAGCTTCCTGCTCCATGCCGACGACCAGTTCATCGACCCGGCTTTGCAGATAACGATGGAAGAAGATCGCAGGAATCGCGACGATCAGGCCCGATGCTGTGCAGATCAGCGCCTTGGAAATACCGCCCGCCAGTACCGAGGCGTTGGCCGTATTACCCGTGGCATTGAACGAACCAAAAATGTCGATCATGCCCAGCACCGTACCCAGCAAGCCCAGCAAAGGCGCCATGGCCGCGATGGAGCCCAGCGCACTGAGGTAGCGCTCCAGATCGTGAATAACCCGGGCAGCAGCCTCTTCAATGCACTCTTTCATGATTTCGCGGCCATGCCGTGAATTGGCCAGGCCTGCGGCAAGGATTTCACCCAGAGGGGAATCGGCACGCAATTGCTTGAGCTTTTCCTTGTCGAGTTTCTTGTCCTGAATCCACTGCCAGACTTGTCCTACCAGATGAGGCGGGGTAATGCGGCTAGCACGAAGGGTCCAGAGGCGCTCGATGATAATGCCGACCGCAGCAATGGAACTCAGAATGATCGGCAGCATCATCCAACCGCCAGATTTGACCAGTTCCCACACAGTGACGACTCCCTCGAAAAATTGGCGCCACTCTAACATAGGGTCGGCGACTCGCCGAAGCCTGCGATCGATATCCTTGCGTCAGTCACGCCAGAATCGCCTCTCGGCCCGCTGCGACCGCGGCTTGTCGAACGTTCCGAGTTGCAGACTGATAGCCCCCAGCTCGGCACTGTCCCAGGTGGGAATGCCGAACCATTGATAGCGTGCCATAACCAATGGATGCGGGTGCCCGAAGGCATTATTGCGCCCTCGGGAAATCAACACGCCGTCAGGGGCCACGGCGCGCAGAAAACTTTTCGAAGAGGAAGTACGACTCCCGTGGTGTGGCGCCTGCAGCCATTCAGCGCGCACGTCCCGACCACTGTCGATCAGGGCTTGCTCGGCCTCGGCGTCAATATCCCCTGTCAGCAACAAACGCTCACCTTGAGCATCGACCATCAATACACACGAGGCCTGATTCCCCTCTCGAGCGTCACTCCAGCGCCAGGTGGAAAACACCACACCGTCCCATTCCCAGCGCTCATCATTGACGCACAGTTGCGCCTTCAGCAAAGGCGGCAGCCTGTCCAGTTCCCCCGCCAGTACTCGCTTTACCGGCAAGCCTTGATGGACCGCCTGCGCACCACCGGCGTGATCGGCGTCGGCGTGGCTGATCAGCATCAGATCAAGTTCACGCGCGCCGGTCTTGCGGATGGCGGGCAGTACGACCCGCTGGCCGATGTCGAACTCACCGAAGCGCGGCCCCGCGTCGTACAGCAACGAGTGATGTCGGGTGCGCAAGAGAATCGCCAGCCCTTGCCCGACGTCCAGTTGCAGGACTTCGACTTGACCGTAAGGCACGCTTTTCAAGGGCGGGAAGACACATAGCAGCAACAGTGGCCAACCTAGCCCCCGTAACGGCACACCGCTGGGCAATAACAACAACACACCGCCCAGCAGACTCAACACCCAGGCCGAGACAGGAATGGCGCTCGGCACCCAGGCAGGCAACCACCCCGCGACCCAACCGAGAAACTTGAACAACCATTCCAGCGCACCACCTGCCAGCCATAACAGCCCTTCTCCCAAATAAGGAACAGGCAGCAGCAAGGTCCCGAGCAGCGCAGGCGGCAGGATCAGAAAACTCACCCACGGCACCGCGACAAGATTGGCTAACGGACCACTCAGACTGATGGGCAGGTTCAGCGCCAGCAACACCGGTAACAGCCCAATGGCTATCAACCATTGCGCGCGTGTCCAGCTTTGTAGCCAGCTCCAGGCGCCCAGCCGCCCGCCGAATATCAGAATCAGAATCGCCACGGCAATAAATGACAGCCAGAAGCCCGGTTGCAAACTGGCCAACGGCTCAAATACCAGCACCGCGTTCAACGACAGCAGCAGCGGCCAGAGAGTCCCGAGATGTCGAAAGCGCAACCGCCAAAGCAAGACCATGCCGACCATGACGCACGCGCGGCGCACCGGCACTTCAAAGCCTGCGAGCAAGCCATACCCCAACGCCGCACTGAACGCCAGCCCGCACGCCCATGGCAACCACGGCAGCACGCGTGGCCATAGCCCCCAACGTGCCAGACTGGCGATCAGCGCGTACATCACACCCGCCAACAAGCCTACGTGCTGCCCGGAAATAACCAGAAGGTGCACGGTGCCGGTGTCTTGCAGGATCTGCCAGTCGACCGTGCTTAACCCCGAGCCGTCACCCAGAACCAGCGCGGCCAGACCGCCTTCTCGACCTTGTGCATCAACCGCCAGCAGACGCTGGCGTATGACATCCCGCCAGCCAGACGTGGCAGACGCCAGCAACTGTCCATCAGCAACCGTGCCCGTAGCGCCGATACGCTGAGCCAGTAGCCAGGCTTCGTAATCGAAGGCATATGGATTGGCCAGCCCGCCCGGACGCTTGAGCTTGACCGCCAGACGCCAGCGCTCGCCGCTGCGTATTTCAGGGCCGCCATACCAGGCTACCCGCATGCGCTCCGGCAATCGAAAGCGCCGAGATTGCACATCTTCCAGCTCAAAACGCACTACGCCTTCAGCGACTGCCGGCAAGCCGACGACCTTGCCTTGCAACCAAACTGTCTGGCCGTCCAGCCGCGGCGAAAGACGATCATCCAGTGCCCTTTCCGCCGACACACACGCCCAGGTGACTCCAAATAAAAAGAAAGCCACGGGATAAGTGCGAAACGGCAACAACATCAAGGCCAGCACCGGCATGCACAGCAACAACCACAACGGCGGCAATGCGGGCAGGAAGCGTAACGCCAATAACCCCAAGGCCAGCGCGAACATCCCTGTGCGCATAAGAAGCTCATCCCGATAACGTCGAAAGTCCTCTTACGGCTTAGCTCAGTCAGGTAGAGAAGTCGGATTCAAGTGTCACAAGGTCTTAAGCGGGGGCTTATTCGGGTTATACCGAGACGAAAAAAAACGCCCGTCTTACGAGGGGCGTTTCTTCTGACTGCTGACGCTTATTGCGGCTTGCGACGACCGAAGCCCGGACGCTGGCCCGAACCCGATGCCGGGCCACGGCGCTTGCCGGACGGCGCGTCGTCGACCAGGGTGATACCCGGACGCTTCGGCGACGGCTTGGCCGGACGCTTGTTCATGTCGCCTGGACGCTCAGCCACTGGCGTGCCACGGCTGTTGTCACTGCGCGTGTCACTGCGCCCATTGGCTGGACGCGGCGTGCGCGGCGACGACTTGTTAGGGTCGTTACGCTGACCACGATTGGAATCCGAACGTGGTGCAGCTGGACGCTGGGCACGATCGCGATCACTGCCGGTCACTTGTGGCTGACGTGGAGCACGCTCGCCAGTCGGAGCCCCATCCTTGGCTGGACGCAGGGTGCGCACACGCTCGCTTTTACCCAGCGGACGAGACGACTGACGCTGTAAGCGCTCCATCTTGTCCTTGGTCTTGGCGTTCATCTGCGGCTGAGCCACAGGCGTCAGGCCTACTTCAGCGCTGAGGATGTCCACCTCGTACTGGCTCATTTCGCGCCAGCGGCCCATCGGCAGGTCGGAGTTGAGGAACACCGGCCCGTAACGCACGCGCTTCAGACGGCTGACCACCAGACCCTGGGATTCCCAGAGACGACGCACTTCACGGTTGCGACCTTCCATCACCACGCAGTGATACCAGTGGTTGAAGCCTTCACCGCCCGGCGCTTGCTGGATGTCGGTGAAACGAGCCGGGCCGTCTTCAAGAACAACGCCTGCCTTGAGCCGCGCGATCATGTCGTCGTCCACTTCGCCACGCACACGCACAGCGTATTCGCGGTCCATTTCGAAGGACGGGTGCATCAAACGGTTGGCCAGCTCACCATCGGTGGTGAACATCAGCAAACCGGTGGTATTGATGTCCAGACGACCGATGTTGACCCAACGGCCTTCTTTTGGACGCGGCAGGCGATCGAATACCGTCGGGCGACCTTCAGGGTCGTCACGGGTACAGATTTCACCGTCCGGTTTGTTGTACATGATCACGCGGCGCACCGTTTCGGCGGCCTCTTCACGTTTGATGACGCGGCCGTCAACGGTGATAGCATCGTGAAGATCGACGCGTTGACCGAGGGTCGCGTCCTTGCCATTGACCTTGATTCGGCCCTGGCTGATCCAGGCTTCAACGTCGCGACGCGAGCCTACGCCAATACGTGCCAGAACCTTCTGCAGCTTTTCGCCTGCGGGTCCGATTTCCTGGCTGTCCTGCTTGTCTTGTTCACTCATCTGGGCACCTCCCGGTGTGTCGATTCAGGGGACGTCGAGGACCGACGCAACCTGCTGCCTGGGGCTGTGGATAGCCACGAGGCGTAATACTGAAAAACTTCTGGCGCTAAACTCATCACGAGCAGAATCGCCAAAAGGTCGCGAATGATACGCTCACACAACGCATTGCGCATCAGAGGCTAGTCGAAAATTTGCGCCTTACTTCTTTTTCCGCCGACCGGCACTCTTGAACCCCTTCATGCGCACGGCAGCTTCTTTAAGCACGTCACGGCGCTCGCCCTTGTCCATCTTCTTCCAGCCCTTGATTTCCTTCTTGCTGCGGCCACAGCCGATGCAGATGTCGGCGTCGAACTTGCAGAGGCTGATGCAGGGGTTTTTGGTGTCGCTCATGAGTGATGCCCTGCATGAATGAACGCTGTTTGACCTGTAGAAGCTGCCGAAGGCTGCGAAAGCAGTTTGTCTGACGCACTGCTTCGCAGCCTTCGGCAGCTCCTACAGGGGGTCGGTATCGTCCTCTGGCTTTTTATCCGCCTCATCCGGCAGCAAATCATCAAAGTCGATCTTCAGACCCTGCTCCATCGAGTCGAGTTCGACCAATAAGCTGCGGAAGCTGGTTTCGTCTCTTGGCTGCTCTGGCTCGGCGTCAGGATCGGCGCTGGCGTCAGCCAAGGCTTGCAAGTGCGCAGGCACCGGGGCGTCTTCGAAATCCATCACCGGGTCCGGCTCCAGTTCACGCAGATCAGCCAGCGGCGGCAGGTCGTCGAGGTTTTTCAGGTTGAAGTGATCGAGAAACACCTTGGTAGTGGCGAACATCGCGGGCTTGCCTGGCACTTCCCGATAGCCCACTACCCTGATCCACTCGCGTTCCAGCAGCGTCTTCACGATATGGCTGTTAACCGCCACGCCGCGCACATCCTCGATTTCACCCCGGGTAATCGGCTGGCGATAGGCAATCAGCGCCATGGTTTCCAGCATGGCCCGGGAATAACGCTGCGGGCGCTCTTCCCAAAGACGACCGACCCACGGGGAAAACTTTTCGCGAATCTGCAGGCGATAACCGGACGCCACTTCCTTGAGTTCGAAAGCCCTGCCCTCGCAGGATTTGCCCAGCAATTGCAGGGCTTTCTTGAACACCGGAGGCTCCGGGCGCTCGCCCTCTTCGAACAATTCGTAAAGGCGTTCCAGCGATTGCGGCTTACCCGAGGCCAACAGAAAAGCTTCGAGCAGCGGAGCCAGCTCGCGGGGTTCGTTAAGATTCATTGATCAGCTCTTATTCGGCTCGCGCCCGCACATGGATGACCGCGAACGGTTCGTTCTGTACCAACTCCACCAGCGACTCCTTGACCAGCTCAAGAACGGCCATAAAAGTCACGACGACACCAAGGCGCCCCTCTTCGGCAGTAAACAGCTCGGCAAACGGCACAAAGCCGCCGCCTTTGAGTCGTTCCAGCACATCACTCATGCGCTCACGGGTGGACAGGGCTTCGCGGCTGATCTGGTGGCTTTCAAACATGTCGCCACGGCGCAATACCTCAGCCATGGACATCAACAACTCTTCGAGGCTGACTTCAGGCAACAACTTGCGGGCCCGGGCTTCTGGAGCGTCCAGCTTGGGAACGATCACGTCACGCCCGACACGGCTCAACTGGTCGATACCTTCGGCGGCAACCTTGAAGCGCTCGTATTCCTGCAGACGACGGATCAGCTCGGCACGAGGGTCATCTTCCTCCTGCTCGGCCTCCGCAGAGCGTGGCAGCAGCATGCGCGACTTGATCTCGGCCAGCATGGCGGCCATCACCAGATATTCGGCAGCCAGTTCCAAGCGCACCGTCTTCATCAGCTCGACGTAGCCCATGTACTGCTTGGTGATTTCTGCCACCGGGATATCAAGGATGTCGATGTTCTGCTTGCGGATCAGGTACAGCAGCAAGTCCAGCGGCCCTTCGAATGCCTCGAGAAAGACTTCCAGCGCATCCGGCGGAATGTAAAGGTCCATCGGCATCTGCGTGACCGCCTGGCCGTAGACCATGGCGAACGGCAGTTCCTGCTGAGCGTTAGCCTGACTGTCGACGGTTTCTACCGTAGCCATTAAGCCTCGACACCAAAAGGTGAAGGATCGCCGCAACCGACACGGACCACTTCAGGCTCGTCGCCGGTCAGGTTGATCACCGTCGAAGCGGAAATACCCCCCATGCCGCCATCAATGATCAGATCGACCTGACGCTCAAGCGACTGGCGCATTTCATAAGGATCACTCATCGGCACGCTTTCGCCCGGCATGATCAGGCTGACGCTCATCAGCGGCTCGCCCAGCTCTTCCAGCAAGGCCTGAGCGATGGGATGCTTCGGTACCCGCAGGCCGATGGTCCGGCGCTTGGGGTGCAGAATCAGCCGCGGCACTTCGCGGGTGGCGTTCAGAATGAACGTGTAAGGCCCTGGCGTGTGAGCCTTGAGCGCCCGAAAGGCACCGGTATCGACTTTAGCGAACAGCCCCAGTTGGGACAGATCGCAGCACATCAACGTGAAGTTGTGCTTGTCGTCCAGTTGCCGCAGACGGCGAATGCGCTCGATGGCACTTTTATCGCCGAGCTGGCAGCCCAGTGCATATGACGAATCTGTGGGATAGACCACCAAACCGCCCGCTTTGATAATTTCCACGGCCTGTTTGATCAGACGCGCTTGCGGGTTCTCCGGGTGGACCTGGAAAAATTGACTCACGGTATCTTCCTGTTCAGAAGGCAGCAGTTGGCTGATCATGTTTGAACCGAGACCAAAGTGGCGGCAGATCCTCAGGCACCGGACGATAGATGCCAATCTCGGACCAGCCTCCAGGGGCATGGAAATCACTGCCAGCGGTCACCAGCAGGCCGAATTCACGCGCCAGAATGGCCAGGGTTCCAACCTGCTCGGCAGGTTGCAGGCCATTCACTACCTCAATCGCATGGCCACCCGCCTCAATGAAGGCAGCGACCAGCTTACGACGTTTACTACGGGTGAAATCATAATGCGTGGGGTGCGCAAGACTGACCCAGGCCCCCGATTCCCGCAAGGTGCCGACCGTTTCTTCCAGCGTAGGCCAATGTTGTTTCACATCGCCCAGCTTGCCAGCGCCCAGCCATTTACGGAAAGCCTCGGCGCGATCCTTGACGAACCCGGCACGTACCATGAAGTCCGCGAAGTGCGGACGAGCCGGCGCATTACCGCTGTCGCCGAGCTCTTGCTGGATGGCCCGAGCGCCTTCCAGCGCCCCAGGCATACCTTTGATCGCCAATTTGCGACTGATTTCTTCTGCACGCAACCAGCGTCCATCGTGTAAACGGGCGATTGCAGCAAGCAGCGCCGGGGCATCCATGGCAAAGCCGTAGCCCAGAATATGGATGGTCGCACCACCCCATGTGCACGAAAGCTCGACCCCGTTAACCAGTTGCATACCCAGTGAAAGCGCCGCAGCACGGGCCTCTTCGAGGCCTTCAAGAGTGTCGTGGTCAGTCAGGGAAAGGACGCGCACGCCGTTTTCATAAGCACGGGCAACCAAGGCCGTAGGCGCAAGAGCGCCATCGGAGGCGGTGCTGTGGCAGTGCAGGTCAACATTCATAGGTAGCGCTTTCGCTGTCATTGATGTTTGTTATTATGCCGCCACATCCTGCTTCTGGCTGCCATTGTGAAACAATTCATCGACTTCATCCCGCTGTTACTGTTTTTCATCGTCTACAAAAT
This sequence comes from Pseudomonas caspiana, assembly GCF_040224095.2. NCBI lineage: Bacteria > Pseudomonadati > Pseudomonadota > Gammaproteobacteria > Pseudomonadales > Pseudomonadaceae > Pseudomonas > Pseudomonas caspiana. The sequence continues at coordinate 4,230,275 of NZ_CP167995.1, forward strand.
AGAGCCTCGTGCCGTGGAAATCCTCGGCCACAGCTACACGCTGGGTGGCATTTTCAGTGCGACCGCCATGCTGATCGTCAGTTCAGTGGTGGTCTACGGCATTCTGTTCTTCAAGCAGGGCAAGCTGGAAAAAAGCCAGTGGCTGACGCTGGTTGCCTGTCTGGTGTTCGGTAGCCTGACCCTGGCCTTCCATAGTGAAACCTTCCTTAAATGGAAGGCTCCGGTGGTGAACTGGCTGTTCGCGCTGGCGTTTGCCGGTAGTCACTTCATTGGCGACCGCCCGCTGATTCAACGCATCATGGGGCACGCGCTAAGCCTGCCGAAGGCAATCTGGACCAAACTGAACATCGCCTGGATCATCTTCTTCCTGTTCTGCGGTGCGGCCAACCTTTATGTGGCCTTCACTTATCAGGAATTCTGGGTGGATTTCAAAGTATTCGGCAGCCTGGGCATGACCCTGGTGTTCCTGGTCGCTCAGGGTCTGTACCTTGCCAAGCACATGCATGACCCTGCTTCTACAACGCCCCCGACAAAAACCGAGGACTGACATGCTCTACGCAATCATTGCCACAGACGTCGAAAACTCCCTGGAAAAACGCTTGAGCGTGCGCCCAGCGCACCTGGATCGCCTCAACGCGCTGAAAGACCAGGGCCGCTTGATTCTGGCCGGGCCAAACCCTGCCGTTGATAGCAACGACCCTGGCTCTGCCGGCTTCTCCGGCAGCCTGATCGTTGCCGAGTTCGAATCCCTGAGCGCGGCGAAGTCCTGGGCTGAGGCTGATCCGTTCGTCGAAGCTGGCGTCTATGCCAATGTCGTTGTGAAGCCTTTCAAGAAAGTCCTGCCTTAATCCCCGCCTGCACAACCCTGCAATCGCTGCCACTCAAGGCAGCGATTACACATTCTCCCCGTCTGACGCTAATCATTCTCAACGCCCTGCCGACAACCTGCTGAATGTTCTATAAAAACACCGCCGTCCAAACACGGCATTTATAAACACAGCATTTGTAAACACAGCATTTATAAACAGGAGTTCAGATGCGGGCATGTCTGCTGGTTGTTGTGTTGGCGATGGGCACCGCCGCCGCCCAGGCCGAGGAAACAAGTGGTTCCGGTAACTCCTATGCGTTGCCGTTGCCGACCACTGCCGCTCAGATCAGTGATCTCCAGCAGCGACTGAAGGAGAGCGAGCGTCAGCGCGAAGATCTTCTCAAACAGGTACAAAATGCCGACGCCGCCCAGCTCAGTCGTCTGCGGCAGGAGAACCAAAGGCTCAAGTTGCAGCTCAAAGAGGCACAATCGGCTGAGCCGCAACGTATCCTGAGCGAACAGCAACAATGGTTCGTCACCGGAGGGGGTGTTGCGCTGATAGCCCTCCTGTGCGGTATCTTTGCCCGCGGTGGACGTAAGCAACGTCGACAGTGGCTAAATTGAGTGAGACATGAGCGAGCTGTTACTTATTGATGATGACCAGGAGCTGTGTGAGCTTCTGAGTAGCTGGTTGAGCCAGGAAGGTTTTCTGGTTCGCGCCTGCCATGACGGCAACAGTGCCCGTCGCGCCCTTGCCGAGTCCGCGCCCGCTGCGGTGGTTCTGGACGTCATGCTTCCTGACGGCAGCGGCCTGGAACTGCTCAAGCAGTTGCGCAGCGACCATCCTGATCTGCCGGTGCTGATGCTCTCGGCCCGCGGTGAACCTCTGGACCGGATTCTTGGCCTGGAGCTGGGTGCCGATGACTATCTCGCCAAACCTTGCGACCCTCGCGAGCTCACCGCCCGCCTGCGCGCCGTACTGCGTCGCAGTCACCCTACGGCGGTATCGACGCAGCTTGAACTGGGCGACTTGAGCTTCAGCCCCGTGCGCGGTGTGGTAATCATCAACGATCAGGAACTGGTCCTGACCGTCTCCGAAAGCCGTTTGCTTGAAGCCCTGCTACGCCAACCGGGTGAACCACTGGACAAGCAGGAACTGGCGCAACTGGCGCTGGGACGCAAACTGACTCTTTACGACCGTAGCCTGGACATGCACGTCAGCAACCTGCGCAAGAAAATCGGCCCGCACCCCGATGGCCGCCCGCGCATCGTCGCGCTGCGTAGTCGGGGTTATTACTACAGCGTGTAGTCGCTTTGGCGTCGTATACCAGCAGGAACAGCGCTTGTGTGGCAGAGCTTGTGTGGGAGCAGAGCTTGCTCGCGATAAGGGCACCGCGATCAACGGTGAACTGCGTCCAGCCTCATCGCGAGCAAGCTCTGCTCCCACAAAAATCCCCCGAGTAAATTCGATATGTCAGCCCACTCACTCCCCCTCTTTACCCAAGCTTTACAGTAGCCTGACCGCTCTTGACCTTGATCTCCCTAAACTGGCCTCAACCGGCAACGAGCCGGATTCGAGACAAGGAGATACACCATGCGCAAGACTCTGATCGCTTTGATGTTCGCTGCTGCACTGCCTACCGTTGCAATGGCTGCACCCGCCGATGGCCCTGGTTTCGGTCCTGGCCCTGATGGCCCACGTGCTGGCATGCACCATGATCGCGGCCCTTTCGGCAAGCTGGACCTGAGCCGCGAACAGCGTCAACAGATCGGCAAACTGATGGGCGAACGAATGCACGACCGCAAGGACATTACTGAAAAGTATCTGGCCAAGCTGTCACCCGCTGACCAGAAAGCCATGAAGGATGAACTTGACGCCAAGCGCACCAAAACCGATAGCGATATCCGTGCGCTGCTCAAGCCTGACCAGCAGAAGGAATTCGACGAAATGCAGAAGGAGCGTGCAGCTAAAATGGCCGAACGCGCTGAATTCGAAGCGTGGAAAGCGCAAAAGGCGCAAAAAGCCCAGTAAGCTACTGATTCACCTGAACCCGGCACTCCCCAAGCGTGCCGGGTTTTCTCTATTTGAGGTTGTCCCGTGCGTTCATTGTTCTGGCGAATTCTGGCTAGCTTCTGGCTGGCTATTGCTTTGGTTGCAGGTCTGTCGATCCTGCTTGGCCACATGCTTAATCAAGATGCGTGGATCCTCAGCCGTCATCCACTGCTGAGCCATCTGCCGCAAACCTGGACCGAGCAGTATGAAAACCAGGGCGCAGACGCCGCACAGGATTACCTGCAAAGCCTCAAACGCAAAAACCACATGGACGTTCAGGTTCTCAACGACAATGGCGACCCGGTGGTCCGCGGTACTTTTTCGCCTCGGGCGGCAGCGCTTGAGGCTCGCCAGGGCGACGATCCCCGGCAACTCCCGTGGCGTCGCCTGACCAGTGAGTACACCAGTGAAAAGACGGGCGAAACCTACCTGTTCATCTATCGCATCCCGCACCCGGAGCTGGATGCGTGGCACCGCGACAGCTTGATGTGGCCACTCAGTGCGCTGGGGATTGCGCTGGTGGTGCTGACCCTGTTCAGTTTGCTGGTGACCTTGTCCATTACTCGCCCGCTCAGCCGTTTACGCGGTGCAGTGCATGACCTCGGGCAAACCACCTATCAGCAGAACAGCCTCGCGCAACTGGCCAACCGCCGGGATGAGTTTGGCGTGCTGGCTACCGACTTCAACCGCATGGGCGCGCGCCTGCAAAGTCTGATCGGCAGTCAGCGACAGTTGCTGCGCGACGTGTCCCATGAGTTGCGCTCGCCACTGGCCCGTTTGCGTATCGCATTGGCGCTGGCAGAGCGGGCTGAACCGGCCGAACGGGAAAAACTCTGGCCGCGTCTGAGCCGCGAATGTGATCGTCTGGAAGCGCTTATTAGCGAAATCCTTGCCTTGGCGCGGCTTGATGCGCAACTGAGCAGCGCTGAGCCCATTGATCTCAACGCGCTGCTTCTGCGCCTCAGGAACGATGCAAATCTGGACGGTAGCGACGACCAGCAAATTGCGGTGCACGTCGAGCCTGACCTGCATCTGCATGGCTGGCCGGACATGATCGAACGGGCCACCGATAACCTGCTGCGTAATGCATTGCGATTCAATCCTCCGGGTCAGCCAATAGAAGTGCAGGCTAAACGGGTCGCTGACCGGCTGCAGTTGAGCGTGCGTGATCATGGCCCTGGCGTAGCGGCTGAACATCTGACGCAACTGGGCGAGCCGTTCTACCGCGCCCCCGGTCAGACTGCACCGGGTCACGGCCTGGGCCTGGCAATCGCCCGCCGCGCCGCGCAACGTCATGGAGGGGAATTGATTCTGGGCAATCATCCCGAGGGTGGGTTTCTGGCGATTATTGATTTGCCAGCGGAGGTGGTTAGTTCTTAATTTGTGGCGCCCTTATCGCGGGCAAGCACCGCTCCCACATGAGATAGCGTTTTCCCTGTGGGAGCGGTGCTTGCCCGCGATAAGGGCGCCGCTATTTTGAGCGCAGGCATTCAGCCCTGCCACTCACTGACAAAATCCACCACATCCACCTTACCCGCAACGCGAGGTGGGTTCTGAGGCGTGCCCAGGTACAGGAAGGCAATGACCTCTTCGTCATCCGCCAGTCCAAAACCCTTGGCGACGAGCGGTGAGTAGGACAACTCCCCGGTACGCCAGACCGCACCGACGCCCAGCGCATAGGACGCCAGCAATACGCTGTGCGCCGCACAGCCAGCGGTGATCAGTTGCTCGGTTTTCGGCACTTTGTAGTGATCCTGCAGACGAGCGACCACAACCACGACCAACGGCGCGCGCAATGGACCAAGGCGTGCTTTTTCAAGTGCTTGCGGAGTTACTTCCGAACCGCTGGCCTGCAATGCCTGGGCAAGCAATTCCCCCATACGCTCACGGGCTGTACCTTCCACCGTGATGAAACGATAAGGCCGAAGCTGACCATGGTCCGGCGCACGCATGGCCGCACTGAACAATATTTCACGCTGGGCTGCATCCGGGGCCGGGTCGATCAATCGCGGGACCGAGACACGATTGAGCAATACGTCGAGCGCCTCCATGGGCTACCTCCTTGAAAAATGATGAGTCATTCTAGAGCCTGCGCTCACGGATAACGAACCGCTAAGGCAATTACTTACAAGCTGTGGCGTACAGCCCACGGTTTACTTGCCGTGGGCCGCAGGTAGAATGGCGCCTTTCCCCGAACTAGTCAGAGTGACTGCATGGCGTTGCCGACCCTTCGCATCATCGGTTTCATTATCGGCATATTCCTGATCACCCTGGCCATCGCCATGATCGTGCCCATGGTGACCCTGGTGATCTACGATCGCTTTGAAGACCTGCGCTCCTTCTTGTGGGCCAGTCTGCTGACGTTCATGGCCGGTCTGGCGCTGATCGTTCCTGGCCGACCGGAACACGTGCATTTGCGTCCACGGGACATGTACCTGCTGACGGTTTCCAGCTGGATCGTCGTCTGCGTGTTCGCCGCCCTGCCGTTTCTGCTGACCCAGCACATCAGTTATACCGACTCTTTTTTCGAAAGCATGTCCGGCATTACCGCGACTGGCTCAACAGTGCTCAGTGGCCTGGACACTATGTCGCCGGGCATTCTCATCTGGCGCTCAATGCTTCACTGGCTGGGCGGCATCGGCTTCATCGGTATGGCGGTCGCGATTCTGCCGCTGCTGCGTATTGGTGGCATGCGCCTGTTCCAGACCGAATCTTCCGACCGCTCGGAAAAGGTCATGCCTCGCTCACACATGGTGGCCAAGTTCATCGTGCTGGCCTACGTCAGCATTACTGCACTCGGCAGTCTGGCCTTTTGGGCAGCAGGCATGAGCCTGTTCGACGCGATAAACCACGCCATGTCAGCCATTTCCACCGGCGGCTTTTCCACCTCGGACCTGTCCCTGGCCAAATGGCCACAGCCGTCAGTGCACTGGGTTGCCATTGTGGTGATGATCCTTGGCAGCCTGCCGTTCACTCTGTATGTCGCAACGTTACGGGGCAACCGCGGCGCACTGTTTCGGGATGAGCAGGTGCGCGGACTGTTGGGTTTATTGCTGGTCACCTGGCTGGTGCTCGGTGCATGGTACTGGGCGACAACCGATCTGCCGTGGTACGACGCGCTACGCCATGTGGCCCTGAATGTGACATCCGTAGTGACCACCACCGGCTTTGCCCTCGGCGATTACAGTCTGTGGGGCAACTTCGCGCTGATGTTCTTCTTCTATCTGGGCTTTATTGGCGGCTGCTCCGGCTCCACCGCTGGCGGAGTGAAGATTTTCCGCTTCCAGGTGGCCTACATCCTGCTCAAGGCCAACCTTAACCAGCTGATTCACCCGCGCGCGGTGCTTAAGCAAACCTACAACGGCCACCGCCTGGACGACGAAATCGTACGCTCGATCCTGACATTCTCGTTCTTCTTCACCATCACGATTTGCGGCATCGCCCTGTTGCTGTCGCTACTGGGGCTCGACTGGATGACCGCGCTGACGGGCGCTGCAAGTACGGTGTCCGGCGTCGGCCCTGGCCTGGGCGAAACCATCGGCCCGGCTGGTAACTTCGCCACCCTGCCAGACGCCGCCAAGTGGATTCTGTCGGGCGGCATGCTGCTGGGACGTCTTGAGATCATCACCGTGCTGGTGCTGTGCATTCCGGCATTCTGGCGTCACTGATCGTAATGGCGTTTAATATCAGTTGACGTAAAGCCATCTGATATTAAACCCAACAGCGCCAACGATCAGGAACTCCAGCCATGGAAACCACCAAGTCGTTTACCCGCTTCGCCGATTTCTACCCTTACTATCTGCAGGAACACCGCGACAGTGCTTGCCGTCGCCTGCACTTCGTTGGCACCAGTCTGGTGATCTTCCTGCTGGCCTTTGTGATCGGCAGTGGCAGCTGGGGGCTGATCTGGCTCGTACCGCTGGCGGGATATGGCTTCGCCTGGGTTGGCCATTTTTTCTTTGAAAAGAACCGCCCCGCTACGTTTCAGCATCCGTTCTATAGCTTGCTGGGCGACTTCGTCATGTATCGCGACATGTTGACGGGCAAAGTACCGTTCTAGATCACCGGTTCGCTGGCCTCGAGTTCTTCTTCGAGGGGCAGTTTATCGCGCTGAAGATGAGCATCCGCGAGCCGAAACAGCTCAATCGTGCCGTCCAGATGTTCGATCAACGCGGTGCAGGACTCAACCCAGTCCCCGCAGTTGAGGTACTCCACACCACCGACCGTGCGCATTTCGGCGTGGTGGATATGCCCGCACACCACGCCGTCCAGTCCGCGCTTGACGCACTCGTGGGCAATGGCCTCTTCAAAGTCGCTGATGAAGCTGACAGCCGTTTTGACCTTGTGTTTGAGATAAGCGGATAACGACCAATAACCGTAGCCATACTTCGCACGCCAGTGGTTCAGCCAGCGGTTGAGGGTCAGGGTGAACTCATAGGCTGAGTCGCCGAGAAATGCCAGCCAGCGGTGATAGCGCGTGATGACGTCAAACTGGTCACCGTGGATAACCAGAAAACGACGTCCGTCCGCAGTGAGGTGCTCGGCTTCATCCACCAACTGGATATTGCCCAGAATCAATTTCGAGTAACGACGCAAAAATTCATCATGATTGCCGGTGACATAGATCACTTCGGTGCCGCGCTTGCTCATGGTCAGCAAGCGACGGATCACGTTAGTGTGAGCCTGCGGCCAATACATGCCACCGCGAAGTTTCCAGCCGTCAATGATGTCGCCGACCAGATAAATCCTGTCAGCCTGATAGCCTTTGAGGAAATGTGACAGATGTTCCGCCTGGCAATCCCGCGTGCCCAAATGCACATCGGAAATCCACAAAGTGCGAACGCGTTGCTTACGGCTGGGTTTGGCAAGCTGAGCACTGGTCATGAACCATCTCCTGCTGGGTTTGCATGAGAGTGCCCGGTGCCGGTTAATCGAATGTGACCGGGTTGTGGCAATGTCATGACAATGCACGAGAATAGTTGGACTGAATGCTTCAAGGCGGGCGCTGGTAGACTGCCCTAGCGCCCCTGACACACGCTGTCTGGCGACAAACGATGGACCTGTAGGAGCGCACGAGCACCGCGAGGCCGCGATAGCGTTCTGCCTAATACGCTGCCCATCGCGGCCTCGCGGTGCTCGTGCGCTCCTACAGGTCAAATAGCCATTTCATGTTTGATAAGAGCTGCCCAGTAAGGAACTCCATGACTCCACGCTCCGCCCTGGGCGCTTTGCATATCGGCGCATTGATGTTCGGCCTCACTGGCGTCTTTGGCAAACTGGCCAGCGCCTCACCTTCAGTCATCGTATTCGGTCGCGGAATCTTCGCCGTTATCGCCTTGGCGTTCTTTGCCCGCTTTGCCAGTGACACCGCATGGAAAACCTTGCAGCGCGCCGACTGGGCACGACTGATACTCGCGGGCGTGCTGCTGGCTGCGCATTGGGTGAGTTTTTTCATTGCGGTAAAAGTGGCCGGAGTCGCCGTCGCCACCTTGGGCTTCGCCAGCTTCCCGGCTTTCACCGTGATACTCGAAGGGCTGCTGTTTCGTGAGCGCATCCGCAGCAATGAAATCATTCTGGTGGTGCTCGTCAGTGTCGGACTGGTGCTGGTGACGCCCGAATTCAATCTGGCCAGCGAGGCCACCAGCGGTCTGTTGTGGGCAGTTTTTTCCGGGCTGACCTTTTCATTGCTGTCGCTGGTCAATCGCGTCAGCTCGAAAAATGTCCCGCCGGTGCAGGCCGCGCTGTATCAGAACCTGATCGTCGCGATGTGCCTGCTTCCCTGGGCCGCTCCTGAGCTGAGCCGAATTTCGGCACTGGACTGGCTGTGGATTGGCCTGTTGGGCGTGTTCTGCACCGGCCTGGCTCACAGCCTGTTCGTGGCCAGTCTGGCAGTCATCAAGGCGCGGACTGCGGCAGTGGTGTTCGCGATGGAGCCGGTTTACGGCATCACCTTCGCCTGGCTGCTTTTTGCTGAAATTCCCACGTTGAGCATGCTGTTGGGCGGTGCGCTGATCATCGTCGCCATTGTGATTTCAGGCTTGATGAGTGGCAGAACAAAACCTCAAGCAGCCACGACTCACTGAGCCGGTGTGGTCTTGTCGTTATGGCCCAGATCACGCTGAGGATCGATCTGGTCACGAACCCGCTGCTTGAGAACCTTGGCCTCGGGGAATCCACCATCGGCTTTGCGCTCCCATAACTGCACACCGTCGCACGTGATGATAAATACACCACCGGTGCCGGGTTGCAGCGACACTTTGCCCAGATCATCGGAAAACGTACTGAGTAACTCCTGAGCCAGCCATGCAGCGCGCAACAGCCATTGGCATTGCGTGCAGTAGGTGATGATGATTTCCGGTTTTACGGTAGACATGAAAAGGCTCTCTGGGACAAACGGAAGATGATTTCCTGCAGGTGCTCACCGAGCAGCGATCGGCGCCGTCGTAACGGCTCACAACAGACCTGTAGGAGCCATCGGAGGTTACGACGGTCGCGAAGACGGAGCGCGCTACAGGCCAGCTAACAAATCGCGTGCGGTCTGCTGATGCTCTTCGTCAGACTCCTCGATCACCTGCAGCAACAGCTCGCGGGCGCCTTCAATGTCCCCGTCGTCGATCAACACCTGGGCTTGATTGACTTTGCTTAACGGGACCTCCTCAAGATCAAGCAGGTCGAACTCGCCAGACTCATCCATGAAGCCATCAAGGAAGGTATCGTCGAGGGCGTCATTATTAGACTCGACCACACCGTCTTCCTCAGGAAAGTCGCTGAGGAAGCGCTCATCCGGAATTTCCTCGACGCCGGGCAGCTCGGTGAGATTTGAAGCAAACTCTGGATCATCAAGCGGTGACCGCGCGATTGGCGCTTCGGGGCGTGTAGCCATCGGTTTGTCAAACGGATCCACCAAATCCCAGTCGGCATCCATCGACAGGTCATCCAGGTTCAACTGGAAATCATCGAGAGCAGGCTCGGGGTTCAGCGCTGCGGCTGAACTTTCATCAAGCTGTGCAGGCTCTTCCTTTGCAACCTCTGCCGCAACGACGGCAGCCGCTACGGGCACGGCCGCGACGGCCGTCGGTGGCACGCTGGAAGCTTGCTCGGCAGGCTTGAGCTGCGGATAACGTGAACGGATCAGTTGAATCTGCTCAGCGTCTACGCCATGTTGCAGCGCACGCTGCTCTTCCTTGGCAAACCCTGCCGAATCACCCTGCTCTGCCAGTAATTCGAGAAGGCGTACACGGATATCTTCCCGCTCAGGTTGCTTGACCAGCGCGTCACGCAAAATCCCCATCGCCTCGGCAAACCGCCCGTACGCGATGTAAATACTGACGCCATCCAGCGGATCAGAAGCAGCAGCGGCAGGACGAACCGGGGCTGGACGAGGAGCGGCTGGCGCAGCGACAACAGGTGCGGCCGCCTTGGTGTCCGAAACCGGCGCTTCGTAAACCGGAGCGACCGGCGCACGGGCCGGTTTGATCAGGGCTGGATCGGCGCTGACAGGCTGCGGTTTTGATTGCTTGCGACGATTACGACGCACCGACCAGACCAGCCCCAACAGTAGAAGCAGAATCGCCAGCGCGCCCGCCAGCAACGGCGGAGTCAGCAACGAATTGCTCTGGGGCTCCGCACTGACGACGGGAGCTGGAGCTACCGGAGCAGGCGATATTGGCGCGGGTTGCGCAGCGGCAGCCTGACTTTCTGCCAGTTCGGTTTGCAGACCGACGATCTGCTTGTCCTTGCCGTCAATCGATGCCTGCAGGCCCTGCAACTGAAGGCGCAGATCCTCGACGGTCTTGGTTAACAGCTGATTTTCGATGGCGGATACGGCCAGTTGTTCAGCGCCACGCTGGGCTTGCGCGGTCGGCAGCGGCGTTGCTGCTGTCGAGGCCGGAGCCGAAGGGCTATTGGGCAACACCGCTGCGTCAGGCAGCAATAAGCTCTGCCCGACTTTCAGCGCTGTGCTGTCGCCATTGGGAAATGCCTGTGGATTGAGTGCCTTGATCCCGTCGGCAAGGCGACCCGCCGAGGCACTGGCACCGGAACCCTGCATGCGTCGAGCGATGGAGTTGAGGGTATCGCCGCCCACTACCGTGTAGCGTTTACCTTCCAGTGCCACCGGTGGCGCAACCGGCATTCTGGATTGCCCGGCGTCCTGGGCCGCAGATGCTCGGGGACGCCCCGCCACCGCTGCGCGCCCCTCAGCAGAAGTCGCCGGGTCCAGCAGCAACGTGTATTCATGCAACATGTCGCCGCCAGGCCGCAGTACTTGCACAAGAAATTGCAGATAAGGCTCAGTGACCGGTTTGCTCGACACCACGCGAATCACACCGCGACTGCCGCGAATGATCGGCGTGAAACGCAAATCATTGAAAAAGAACACCCGGTCGATACCGGCCCGGGCAAACTCTTCTGGTGTGGCCAGCCTTACGACGATGTCCTCAGCACTGAGCCCTGCCGTCTCTACCAGCTCGATTTCAGCACTCAGTGGCTGATTGAGGGCGGAGTGCAGTGTTATTTCACCCATGCCCAATGCAGACGCCAACGTTGAATACAACATTGATCCGGAGGATAGAACCGCGACCATCAAACCGCGACATAAGGCGGTCTTGGCGAAACCTGATGGCGTAGCCGCCTGAGAGCTATTGCGCATACGAACCCTTATAGAAACCAGAACAGGCTTCTTTGCATATTCAATACATGGCGTGGACTTCAATGTCTGGCTGCAAGTATGAGCGAGAAGCAGCGTGTCCGCTTCAGGATCTTTCGAGGTTGCCCAGAATATGCGTGTGAACGCGCATGCAAATCCGCAGATCCTCCTCGTCGATACCGGCAAACAGCTCGACGCGCAACGCAGTCGCAATGGCTTCAATCTTCTGGATCAAGGGCAAGGCGGTGTCGCACAAAACGATTTTCTTCGCCCGGCGATCTTCAGCTACTGAGTGACGCTGAACCAGACCCTGCGATTCAAGGCTGTCAAGCAACCGCGCAAGGGTTGGGCCTTCTACGCCCACGCTCTGCGCCAATTCACGCTGGGTAGGTGGCTCCTGAAAACGAGCAAGATGCAGCAACACCAGCCAGCGTGCCTGGGATAGACCCAGATCAGCCAGTCGCCGATCCAGTTCAGCACGCCAGCCGCGGGACATGTGGGCCAGTTGCATGCCGAAGCGGTGTTCATCTGTCATTGGCATAGAAAAACTCGTGATCGATCCTAATTATTAGTCAGCTAAGCATGGCCCAAGGGATGAGGCAAGTGGGGGCTTGTAACTGGATCAATTGGACCAGGATCGTCCAAACCCGGTGGACCGGATTCAGCCGGGAAGACTGAATTCGTGATAACACCATGCGGCGCATGGCCAGACCGGCTCTAGATTAAAGCCGGTCCTGCAGGATTTTCTTGAATCCGAGGGGCGCGCGGCTGCACCCCGGCAGAACATCAAACCTCGAATTCGGCCTGCAACGCTGCACGCACGCAATACAGAACACCCTCGGGCACTCGCCCTGTGAACTGTTCGGCAATGGCCGCCACAGGAGGTAACTCGCCCTCGCCGTCGAGGAAGGCATCCTGGATTTCGCCAAGCAGGTCTTCCGGCAAGTCCAGCGCCTGCTCCAGCGAAAGCTGCTGCTTGCCAATAGCCTCAGCCAGCATGGTGTAGACGTTTTTCTCGGTGCACTGCAACTGACCCGCAATCTGCGCGGGAGTCATGCCGGCACGGGCCAGACTGATAAGCTCGTGACGTACGTCGGCCACCACTTTCGGCGCCTCGGCGGCACCGCCCAGCACTTCAAGGAAAGCTTCGCCGTAACGCTCCAGTTTGCGCGCACCGACGCCACTGACCTGAGCCATGTCAGACATGGTTTCCGGTTTGCTACGCAGCATTTCCAGCAAGGTCGAGTCCGGGAAAATCACATAAGGTGGCACGCCGTGCTCCTCAGCCAGCTTGCGCCGCAGGGCACGCAACGCCTCCCACTGCTCGCGCTCTTCGCCGCGCACCAACTGACTGGCCGGGCTGCCAGAGCTGCTTTTCGCGGCGGTCTGCGGCTTCAGATCCCGACGCAATTCCAGGGTCACTTCGCCCCGCAACAAGGGGCGGCAGGTGTCGCTCAGGCGCAGCCCGCCATAGCCTTCCAGATCAATATCGGCCAGCCCCCGGGCGACCAGCTGGCGGAACAACGAGCGCCACTCGCCCTCGGCCCGCGCCTTGCCGACGCCAAACACTGAAAGATGTTGATGACCGAAGCTCTGCACCTTGTCGTTGGATTTGCCCAGCAAGACATCGACCAGATGACCGACGCCATAACGCTGACCGGTGCGATAGATCGCCGATAACGCCTGACGTGCAGGCTCCGTGGCATCCCAGGTCTGCACGCCGTCAACGCAGTTGTCGCAATGGCCGCACGGCTGAGGCATGTCTTCATCGAAATACGCCAGCAGCGTCTGGCGGCGGCAACGGGTTTCTTCGCACAGCGCCAGCATGGCGTCCAGTTTGTGATGTTCCAGACGCTTATGCCGTTCGTCGCCCTCGGAGTTCTGCAACATCTGCTTGAGCATCACCACGTCTTGCAGACCGTAGGTCATCCACGCATCAGCGGGCAGACCATCACGCCCTGCGCGACCGGTTTCCTGGTAATACGCCTCAAGCGACTTGGGCAAATCCATGTGCGCGACAAATCGCACGTTGGGTTTGTCGATACCCATACCGAACGCAATGGTCGCAACCATGATCAGGCCTTCCTCGTTAAGGAAGCGCTTCTGATTGGAGGCACGGGTTTCGGAAGGCAGCCCTGCATGGTACGGCAGCGCCGGGTAACCGTTTTCACAGAGGAAGGCGGCTACTTCGTCGACTTTCTTGCGCGACAGGCAGTAAACGATACCGGCATCACTGCGGCGCTCGGACAGGAAAGCCAGCAACTGCTTGCGCTGCGCCTCTTTGGGCACGATGCGATAAAAAATATTGGGCCGATCGAAGCTCGACAAGAAGCGCTCGGCGTTCTGCAGGTGCAGTCGGGTAACGATTTCTTCCCGGGTACGCTTGTCGGCGGTCGCGGTCAGGGCAATACGTGGCACATCGGGGAACAGCTCGGCCAATTGTCCCAGTTGCAGGTATTCAGGGCGGAAGTCATGGCCCCACTGCGACACACAATGGGCTTCATCGATGGCGAACAGGGCAATCTGCAGATTCTGCAAGAACGCCAGCATGCGCGGCTGGACCAGACGTTCCGGTGCCAGATACAGCATCTTGATCTCGCCCAGACGAATCCGGTTGGCCAGTTCGCGCTGCTGATCTGCGTTCAGGGTCGAGTTCAGCGCCGCCGCCGAGACGCCCAGCTCTTCAAGGGTTGCCACCTGATCATCCATCAAGGCGATCAACGGCGAAACAACCACCGCAAGGCCATCACGCAACAGGCCGGGCACCTGGAAGCACAGCGATTTACCACCACCAGTGGGCATCAATACCAGCGCATCACCACCGCTGGCCACGCGTTCAATAATGGCACCCTGGCGACCACGGAAGCTGTCATAGCCGAAGATGTCTTTAAGTACGCGTTGCGCCTGTTCGAGCATAAAAACCCCAGAATGTCCTGCTGCACTGCAAAGCGCGGCAGTATACCCGACGTGTCACAGGCAAAGGGTGGCATGGATATAAGCGGTCGAAATTAAGCTACAGCGCAATGCGTCTACCTCCGCGCTGGCGCCCGAGGCGCTCAGGGCCTAGAATTCAGCATCGTTTATTTCCAAGGTAGTCCGTCAATGTCCTTCGCTGAGCAACTAAACCGCCTGCAAGTCTTCCTCGATGCAGATGAGCTGCATGACGAGGCACTGGACTACGTGGCCGCTCATGGCTACCTGACCGCTCTTTCGATCTGCGCAGAAACCGTGCCTGAGCGTGAATGGATCGACGCGTTGTTCTCCGAGCCACCGCACTACGCCGATGATGCCCAGCGTGAAGAGATTGAAGGCACGCTGATCCAGCTGCAGGCGCATATTGCTCGTCAACTGGCTTCGGACGAAGAATTCGAACTGCCATGCGATCTGGATCTGGGCGACGAGCCGGACGATTCCGATCTGCGCGGCTGGTGCATCGGCTTCATGGAAGGTGTGTTTCTGCGTGAAAGCGCCTGGTTCGAAACCGCCGAAGAAGAAGTCAGCGAGATGCTGTTGCCGATCATGGTCGGTTCCGGTCTGTTCGATGAGCAGCCTGAGTTCTCCGATATCGCCGCAGACGCCAATCTGATGGACGACATGATCGTGCAGATCCCGGAAGCCCTGACAGCGCTTTACCTGCTGTGCCAGGCACCGGATGAAAAACCGGCAATCCTCAAGCCTCGCCACCACTGAGTCTGCGCCTATGGCGCAGGCCGCACCACGCACGAGTCGTCATCGGGTCGTGCGTTATGCCTTTCTTGGCGTTGGCTGGTTAAGCGTGGTGTTGGGTGTGATCGGGATTTTCCTGCCGATCATGCCCACCACACCTTTTCTATTGCTCGCCGCTGCCTGCTTCGCTCGCAGCTCTCCGCGCTTTTATAACTGGCTGGTCCATCACAAACGACTGGGGCCGTGGATTCGTGGCTACCTGGAAGGCAATGGCATCCCGCTCAAGGGCAAGGTCTATGCGATTGTCACGATGTGGATCAGCATCGGGTTTTCCTGTTATCTCGTGTCTTTCATTTGGGCACGGGTGTTTATGGTGACCTGTGCGGTGTTGGTCACGGTTTATATCTTGCGGCAGAAGACGTTGCGTAAGGCTTGAGTGTTGCGTCGCTCTTCTCGCGACGTAGGTATCCACACAACATTCATATCGCGCACATATCCACTTTTGCGGTAATGGCTGATATTGGTTGCGCCCTTACGGCGCCTCACTTTTTTGTAACCCATGTGGTTGATCCGTACATACCCCACCACTTGGTGCCTCGCCTAGGCTCGGCATGCCCGGAATCCGACATTATTGTGTGGGGCCGCCGCCACCGGCCATCCATGGCCTGAGGCAGCTAAACCGGCATCCCTGCCGGTTTACCCCACACAATAATGTCGAATTCCGGCCGTCGTGGTTTAACGGGGCGCTTAAGATCAAGATCAGAAGCAGATCAAAAGCACAGCGAAAAAGCAGTAGCGCCTAGGACTTGTAGGAGTTGTCGGAGGTTACGACGGCGCCGATTGCGGTATTCCTGACACAGCGCTTCGCAGTCTTAGGCAGTTCCTACAAAGGATCGGTAAGTTCATACATCAGGTCGGCTGTCAGGCCGCCTGGTTTTTGATTTTGATCTTAGGCGCCCCGTTAAACCACGCTGGCCGCCCGCAGATTCTGAAGCGTGGGCAAACCGGCAAGGATGCCGGTTTAGCCGCACCTGGGCCATGGATGGCCCATTGCGGCGGCCCACGGTTCAGGATCTGCGGGCGGGTACACCGAGCGACAGCGAGGTGCCGAGTGGTGGGGCATGTACGGATCAACCACATGGGTTACAAAAAAGTGCATTCACATAGGTGACACTTTGATTGAGACATAACCGTTTTTTGCATCTCTCGCATTCACATGGCCCAAGATCACCGGACCGAAGATTACATTCCATACCCCATCACCGATCATCTCCATTCCGATGGTCTGATGACAAAGTAAATTGCCCACATAAACCCGCATGCCTCCTCGATTGATGATTCCGCTACTGTCGGCCAGGTAACTCTCAATATGACTCGCATAGGTCATTTCCGGTAGCGTTTCTGGGTACATTCGAGTTGAAGGCGTATAGCAAGCAGCAGGCGTTTTCTGACCAAGCGCCTCGTGTCCACGCTCGTAATTGTAGTGCTGCAGGAAGCGATCAAAGTGGCGCTGCTGGGCCTCCCAGGCAATTGCCGATGGATGAGGTAACGTACTTTTCAGCGTCCGGTGCATACGCTCATGCCGCCCATTCTGGTCTGGGCGACCGGGCTCGATTCGCTCAGGAATGATCCCAAGTCTCATCCACCAGATCGACAGCTGTGACAGCCCTGCACGACTGGTGCTGGCAAACGGAATCCCATTGTCAGTACGAATACGCTCTGGCAGGCCGTATTCGCGAAAAACCCTTTCGAAGGTTTGCTGTGTTTCCTTGAGATTGGTGCTGCTCATGCTCTGGCAAGCCAGCAAAAACCGGCTGGCATGATCCATGATCGTCAGCGGATAACACCAAATCCCTGCTCCGGTCAGGTATTGGCCCTTGTAGTCAGCACTGAATAACTGGTTGGGATTTTCTGCCTTACGTAAAGGCTTGGGATACACAGCCACCCGTCGGCGCAATGGCTTGGGGGTAATCAAATCAGCTGCTTTGAGAATGTTGTAAATGGTCGTTTTAGAGGGCGGATCCTGGTCTGGGAAACGCTGCATGAGGCTGTTCTGAATCTTCTTCGGGCCGGGGATCGTCTCGCCAATTAAGCGAAACTCAACGATTGCCTGCTTCACCACCAAGGGCACCACGTAGGTTTGGTTGTGGCGGCAGCGGCTATGTTCATCAAGCCCGCTCGGACCCTCTGCCTCGTAACGCCTGATCCACTTATACCCAGTCTTTCGGCTGACCTCATAGTCCCGGCACAGTTGGCTAAGGCTGTGCTTCTGGGACAGGTAGTCGGCGATAAACATCACTTTAAGGTCCATAGGTTTCAGCTCTTTCCAGGGCATGGTCAGATCCTCGCGAAATCGACCCTGCCAGTTAAAAACTGTTACCTATGTGCGTGAACTGATTTGTAACCCATGTGGGTGAGTCATACCGGGCAAGAGCCTTTTGCTTACTTTTGGGCTCCTTTCAAAAGTGAGGCGCCGTAAGGGCGCAACCAATAGAAGCCGTTAACGCGGTAACGGATGTGTATGCCGCGATAAGGCTAGACACAACTCAAAGCAAACACATCAAACCACATCCGCCCTCAACGAATGATCCCCCAGCATCCCGCTGATGATCGACCCCGCATCAGCCCCAGCAACAATCCCCCCGGCGCCCACCCCGACACCGTAGTGCTGCGCCAGATTGACGCCCGCCAGATCAATCGTCTGTGAAGAGCCACCCGAGCCGATCTCGATACTCGACACCAGGTCCGCGCCACTGCCCGTGACTTTGAAATGCAGAAAGTCATCCAGCGAATCCGTACCGACGCCAAAACCCTGCAGCAGCTTCGACAAGTCCAGCGTGTCAGCACCGAGACTGAAGTCAGTTACCAGATCGTGCCCGCTGTCACCCGCCAGCCATTTGAACGTGTCATGACCTGCCCCGCCGGTCAGGGTGTCGTTGCCCAGACCACCCACCAACACATCGTTGCCAAGCCCGCCATTGATGACATTAGCCTCGTAGTCACCGGTAAGGTGATCATCGTAATCCGATCCGGTCAGGTTCTGGATGTTGATCAACGTATCAGTACCCGCCCCGCCAGTGTGCTGTGGCCCAAGCTGCGCAGTGCTGACCGTAACGCCGGAGTCGGCCAATGCGTAACTGGCGGTATTATTGCCCGCGCCGCCATCCAGCACGTCATTGCCTGAGCCGCTGAACAGAACGTCATTACCGTTATCGCCATACAGGTCGTTATTGCCTGCACCACCACTGAGTACATCGTCACCATCCCCGCCGTGCAGGCTGTCGTCCTGAGCGCCGCCGAGCAGTACGTCGTCACCCGTGGTACCAAGCAAGGTGCAGCCTTCCTGATAGCTGATGTTCACTGCCGCCGAATCGCTGCCGCCGTGGCCGTCGCTCACGGTGTAAGCACCTTCGTGATTGGGGGTCGTATCGGCCGCGCTATAGTCGATGGCCAGATCCAGGGTGTAGTGCACCGCCGGGCCGGGCTGACCGGCATCAGGCTGATTAACCACCAGCAGGCGGTATACGCCGTTCTCGGTTGCAGTAAATGTCCCGCCGGCGTCCAGCGGCTGGAACTCTCCGCCATCCAGTTGCCAGAAGCCCCCCACCTGATCACCCAGACTTTTCAGATCAACTGCCACGCTCTCGCCAGCCATCAGGTTAACGCTGTAGAGGTCCTGGGCATTGGCCCCCGGGCCACCGAACGCGCCGAGGTAACCGGTGATCACCACCAATGCAGTCATTGCGCCGGTGTTCGCAAAGTCGCTGCGCTCAAGGTTCTTCAGTTGATTGGCGGAGTTGTCCCGCTTACCGGAGAAGTCGATGGTCTTCTGGCAGTCGTTGGAGAAACCCTCGCCCTTGACCTGCCAGCCCGTATGAAAAACCGTCGGGCTGGCAGTCAACGGGCCGCCGCTACCGGGCACGTCATTGGTCACCAGCAAGACACCAGGCACTTCAATGCAAGGTGCGAGGATGTTGGTGATGACGTTGTCCACCACTGCAGTCGGCCCCTCGGGAGGCAGGATAGCCGGGACGTGAATCTGCAGATCAGAGCCCGCCAGGTCGCCATCGTTGTCGCTGATCACATAATGGATATTCTCGGTCAGCGGTTCGCAAGCGGGGTTCGTTGAAGGTGTATAGCTGAAGTCCCCATTCAGCATGTTCACCACCAGGGTCCCGCCACCTTCACTGGTCACCGTCAGACTGTAAGTCGCAGGGTCGAACACCCCTGTTCCCTCGCACGAGCCAGTACTAAATCCGGTTTCAGGGTCATAGCTGTAAGTGGTGCCGTTAAGACTGATGGAGTGAATGAAGCCTCCGTCCGCACCAAAAGTCCCGCCCTGTAACAGGCTTCCGCTGGCACCGGGCAATGGCGCGCCCGGGCAATCCGGATCGGCGCTCAATGTCACTTCAATACAATGAGCTTCAGGCACGTCGTCGACGATGCTGATGTCCAGAGTGCTGTCAGCCTGATCACCATCCGTGTCCCGGGCCACCACGGTAAAGGACTCACCCAGGGTATTGGCGCCCTCGCCTGCGGGATGCTCTATCGCACCTTGCAACGTATAGCTATAACTCACCTCGCCCGTGGCTGGATCATAGGCGGTGACGCTGAATGTATTGCCCAGCGGGGTCTGTGTGCTCAGCGGAAATCCCGCGACGACACCGCCGCTGATGACGGCCAGCCCTCCTACCACCAGGCTTTGCAACCCATCGACCGCGTTGACCGTGAACACCCCGGACTGAGTAACCGGGCCGCAGGACAGGTCGCCTTCAGCCAGGGTCAACTGCCCCCCGGACAATTCAACGCCATGATCGACGGGAGGTTCGACCGGCGGTTCCGGATCAATCGGCGGCTCGGGTTCTGTAGGTGGATCCACGACAACCGGAGGTACGAAAACGGAGCCGGAGGCATCCGACGAATCGGGAAGACCTTCAATACGCCCCTCGGGAAACTCGGGAGCGCTGCTCAAGCCCTGGGTCGGAAACCCAATTTCGGGGGTTACTTCCCCGCCGACTTCAGTCAACAGCATCGCCGAATGCCCGCCGCCCAGGGACGATCCATCCGGGGCCGGTTCTGTGGCGGCCGCTTCAGGCGTTTGCGTTGGGGCATCAGCGCTGATGACTTGCTCGGGCAAGACGGCCGGTGTGGAGGAGGATGGAGTAAGAGACGGGGTCAACTCGTCGCCAGTCGTGACATGACCTGCCTGATGATTGAGCAACTGTGGCGTCAGTTGCAGGCTGCTGCCACGCCCAAGCGTCAGTTCGCCTCCGGCGTCCAGATTGACCGCCACCGCACCGCCAGATCCGGTTTGCAACTGTTCACCGGCGAACAGGCGATCGCCCTCGATCAGCAGCCTGCGCGTACCGTCTCCCGCCACTGCAAACACTTCACCCACCACCTGTCGCACCGTCCCGATAAACCCGACCATATTCCCTCCAGTATTCGCAACAATCCGGTCTGCTCACGCTACAAAACCACGCCATTCGCGCGCTCTATGATTCGTTAAACGACCGACATTTATCAAAACGACAAAAAACCGACACACCATCTGTACCGTTTTTTTACCTTTGAAATCATCGACAAAGGCAAAGTCAAACTTCTGCCAAAAACCTGATAAACAAAAAACAGTGATCACAAGCCTTTGTTTTATAGCGTCATGACCAATAAACAATCGCCCTCCCCGTGAAATTTTCATAAGTTTTTTTTGGCATAAGCGTTATGAGAAAAACGTCTTGAGTGGCCCCTAAGTTGTTCTTAGCTGTGATGTTACAAACCTGATACGGTTTTAAACGCACGGAAAGTCATTTTTTTGGCAATCAAGAACACTATTACTTAGGGAGAAGTATTCATGCGCGATTTGACCCCGCTCTACGGTGCTGTGGTGTTGGCGGTGGCCTGTGCCCAGGCGCAAGCCATGACGTTGACCGACGCCATTCAGAACACCATTGATAACCATCCGGAAATCCAGGCCAGCAAGAACAACCGGTTGTCTGCCGATGAGGATGTGAACGTTGCCAAAGGGGGTTATCTACCCGCAGTTGATTTGGTCGCCAGCTACGGCCGGCAACGCACCGACAACCCGACCACCCGGGCGATTTACGGCCATGACAATCGCGACCTGAATTACACCCAGTCGGAACTGCGCCTGCGCCAGTTGCTGTTCGATGGTTTCAACACCCCTAACGAAGTCGGCCGCACCAGGGCGGTGGTGGACTCCCGGGCGTATTACGTGCGGGGCACTTCGGAAAGCCTCGCGTTACGGGCTATCGAGGTTTATCTCGACGTGTTGAAACGCCGCGAGTTGCTGACTCTCGCCAAGAACAACCTGCAAGCGCACCTGCGCATCAACGACCAGATAGGCCTGCGCAGTGAGCGCGGCGTGGGCAGCACCGCTGATCGCGACCAATCGGCGGCTCGTCGGGCCTTGGCGGAGAACAATTTCTACACCGCCCAAGTGGATCTGGCCGACGCCGAAGCCAACTTCTTCAGCGCTGTCGGCCGCTTGCCGGACGAGCTGGAAACACCGCCGTCCATCAAGGGCGAAGTGCCGTTGAGCCTCAGTGCCGCGCAACAGAGCATGTTGATCAACAACCCCTATCTCAAGTCAGCTCAGGCCGATGTAAACGCCGCCCAAAAACAATACGAAATCGCCAAGTCGCCGTTCTACCCACGCTTCGATGCCGAAGTGGCGGTAGGCGCCAACAACAATTTGCAGGGCGAGGAAGGCCACGACAACGAATGGCGGGCGGCCGTGGTGATGAATTACAACCTGTTCAACGGCAACCGCGACAAGGCTCGCCTGCGCTCTGACTCCTACAAGACCGGACAAGCTCTGGACATCCGCAACAACGCCCTGCGCATGCTTAACGAGAACCTGTCGCTGGCCTGGAACGCCATGGCCAACGCTCGTCTGCAGACGCCCGCAGCCAGGGAATACGCCGAAACCACCACCCGCGTCCGCTCGGCCTATCAGGATCAGTTCGGCCTGGGCCAACGCACGCTTCTGGACCTGCTGGACAGCGAAAACGAGCTGTACAACGCCAGCCGTCGCTACACCGAAGTGCGTTACACCGAAGAGTTCGCCATGTACCGCGTGCTCGCCACCGAAGGTGAATTGCTTCGCAAGCAGCGGGTGGTAGTGCCCACCGAGGCCATCGCGCTGACGGAAGTCAAAAGCGACGCTCGCCTGCCAGAACTGAAATAACGCGCCTGCCTCGGGAGTACGCCTTTGACCAGCATGGAACTGCCCTTTTCACTTGATGCCCGCTCAAGCTTTGATGACCCGCTGCTCGACGGTCTGCTGATCCTCTGCCGACTGCATGACTGTGCGGCCAGCCGAGCCAGCCTGAGCGCCGGACTGCCCCTGGCCGAACAGCGCTTGAGCGTCGATTTGCTGCCTCGGGCTGCGGCACGGGCCGGATTGCAGGCGCGCTGGCTACGTCGCGAACTTGATGCCATTGATACGTTGAACTTGCCGGTTTTACTGCTGCTTGAAGGCCGGCGCTGTGCCGTACTCCGACGCTGGGGCGAAGACGGCCGGGCAATGATCCTGCCTTGTGAAAGCGAGGGCGGCGAGCAATGGGTGACGCGCGAGGAGCTGAGCAAAAGCTACAGCGGCCAGGCACTGTTCGCCCGCCCGCGCCATGAACTCGAAGACCTGCGCGGACAACTGGTGCCAAGGGTCAAGGCATGGTTTCGCGACACCCTTAAACTGTCGCGCGGGCTGTACAGCGACGCGATTCTGGCCAGCCTGTTGATCAACGTACTCGGTTTGATGGTGCCGCTATTCGTCATGCAGACCTACGACCGGGTCGTGCCCAACCAGGCCACTTCAACCCTATGGGTGCTGGCCATCGGGCTGCTGATCGGTACGTTGTTCGAACTCGGTCTGCGCCTGATTCGTGCACATTTGCTGGATCAGGCTGGACGTAAAACCGATCTGATTCTTTCCGCCACGCTGTTCGAGCGCATCGTCGGCATGACCATGAAAGCGCGCCCCGCGACTATTGGCGGCTTCGCTCAAAGCATTCATGACTTTCAAGGCCTGCGCGATTTTCTCACCGCCGTCACCCTGACCAGCCTCATTGATCTGCCCTTCGCCGCATTGATGCTGGTGGTCATCGGCTTGCTGGGTGGCTGGCTGGTGCTGATCCCGGTGATCGCCTTCCCGCTGACGATAATCTTCGCCTGGCTGATCCAGATCCGCTTGCGCGATACCGTCCAAAAAAGCCTCACATTAGGCGCTGAACGTCAGGGCCTGCTGATTGAAACCCTCGGTGGTCTGGAAACCCTCAAGGCCTGCGGTGCGCAAAGCCAGCGCCAACACCAGTGGGAAAGCACCCATGGCACCCTCACCCGCCTCGACGGCCACGCCCGCAACCTCGCGGCGCTCGCCAGCAACGGCACGTTGTTCGTTCAGCAGTTCGCGGGCATGGCGACGATTGTGGCCGGGGTCTACAGCATCATTGCGGGCAGCCTAAGCGTCGGCGCGCTGGTCGCCACCTACATGCTCGGCAGCCGGGTGCTGGCGCCGCTGGGGCAAATCGCCGGTTTAATCACTCGCTATCAACAAGCGCGACTGACCATGACCAGTACCGACGCCTTGATGACCTTGCCTCAGGAAACCCACGCAGGGCAAAAGCCGCTGCAGAACAGCACACTGCTGGGCGGTTTGTGTATGGAAAAAGTGAGCTTTCGCTACGCAGACAAGGGCGCTGAAGCGTTATCGGCGGTCAGCTTCAACGTTCGTCCCGGCGAGCGCATCGGCATCATCGGCCGCAGCGGCTCTGGCAAAAGCACCCTGGCGCGAATGCTGATGGGTTTTTACACGCCGGATGAAGGCCAGGTGTTGCTGGACAACCTCGACCTGCGGCAACTGGACGTCGCCGATGTTCGCCAGCAGATCGGCTATGTCGCCCATGACCTGCCGCTGCTGTCCGGCAGCCTGCGCGACAACCTGACGCTCGGCGCGCGCTATATCAGTGATTCACGCATGCTCGAAGTGGCTCGTCTTACCGGGGTAGACGAGCTGGCCTTGCGTCATCCGCAGGGTTTTGACCGGCCGGTGGGCGAGCGTGGGCAACTGCTCTCCGGTGGGCAGCGGCAGACGGTTTTACTGGCACGGGCGCTGCTGCTCGACCCACCGCTGCTGGTACTGGATGAACCCACCAGCCACATGGACAACAGCGGCGAAGACCAACTACGCCAGCATCTGTACGACTTGCTACCTGGCAAAACCCTGTTGTTGGTCACCCATCGCATGTCGATGCTGACCCTGGTGGATCGCTTGCTGGTCATGGACAACGGCAAGCTCGTCGCGGATGGCCCCAAAGACGCTGTAATCGAAGCACTGCGCCGGGGCCAGGTCGGCTCGGGCACAGTTTAAGGAGCATCACTTATGCGCGCCTTCTCTCCCCGCTACTTCAATCCTCGTCTGCGCGAAGACATCGAATTCATGCCGTATCTGGCCGGTGCCATGGCGCAGGACTCGCCGCGCAAATCGCGCATCACCGTCTGGGTAGTTGCAGGCCTCATGCTGACCGCAGTGGTGTGGGCCAAATTCGCCGTTCTGCAGGAAGTCACCACAGGCGAAGGCAAAGCCATTCCTTCAAGCAAAGTGCAGGTTATCCAGAATCTGGAAGGCGGTATCGTCACCGAAATTTTTGTCCGCGAAGGGCAACTGGTGAACAAGGGCGACACCCTGTTGCGTCTGGATGACACGCGTTTTCTCTCCAACAAGGGTGAAAGCGAAGTAGACCGCTATACCTTGAGTGCTCAGGTGGAGCGATTGTCAGCGGAGTCTCAGGGCTGGCCTTTCAAACTCTCGGACGAGATCGTCGCCAAGGCTTCGCAAACCGCACGGGATGAACTGTCGCTGTACCAATCACGGCAGCGTCGCCTGAGCAGCGAACAGCGTACGTTGAATGAGCAACTGCGACAGAAAACCCAGGAGCTGGCTGAGTTTCGCGCCAAGCAGGAGCAATATCGCAGCAGCCTCGGCCTGGTGCAGCAAGAGCTGAACATGTCTTCGCCGCTGGTGGCTTCAGGAGCAGTGTCGCCGGTAGAAATCCTGCGGTTGAAAAGGAGCGCGGTGGACATCCGCGGTTCGCTGGAAGCCGCGACACTGGCCATTCCCCGGGCTGAAGCAGCGATCAACGAGATCAAGAGCAAGGTGCAGGAATCGGAGATGACCTTCCGCTCAGAGGCGTCGAAAGAGCTCAACGAGCGGCGTTCGGAGTTGGCGAAAATCACCGCCACCCGTATTGCTATCGATGACCGGGTCAGCCGCACGACTGTAGTTTCGCCGGTACGAGGCGTGGTCAAGATGCTCAAGGTCAATACCATCGGCGGCGTGGTCCAGCCAGGCAGTGATCTGGTCGAGATTGTGCCCCTGGAAGACAACCTGTTGATTGAAGCAAAAGTACGACCGCAGGACGTTGCCTTTTTGCACCCGGGCCAGAAAGCCATGGTCAAGTTCAGCGCCTATGACTACACGATTTATGGCGGGCTGCCGGCCAGACTCGAGTTGATCGGGGCGGACACCACGACCGATGACAAGGGCAACAGTTTCTACCTGATCCAGGTCCGGACCGATCGCAACCACTTGGGCAGCGACGAGAAACCGTTGCTGATCATCCCCGGCATGATTGCCACGGTGGACATTATTACCGGTGAGAAAAGCGTTATGGATTACCTGTTGAAGCCGGTATTGAAGGCGCGGACAGAGGCGATGCGGGAGCGTTGATGATGGGTCGTCTGATGTACCGAGGTGCCGTACCGCGGGCAAGCCTCGCTCCCACATGAGATCGCATTCTGCTGTGGGAGCGAGGCTTGCCCGCGATACAGGCGCTGAGGTCTCACCTGGAGTTAAGTCAACACTGACACCAAAACTACTTCTTCTTGTCCCGGGCAAACGCCGCTTCCAGTGCCTCGTTCAGTGTGCGCAGCACCTTCACCCGCGCCCAGCGTTTGTCGTTGGCTTCAACCAATGTCCACGGCGCAATTTCAGTGCTGGTGCGGTCCACCATATCGCCCACGGCCTCGCGATACTGCGGCCATTTTTCGCGGTTGCGCCAGTCTTCTTCGGTGATCTTGTGCCGCTTGAAAGGGATCTTCTCCCGAGCTTTGAACCGCTCCAGCTGGGTTTTATCGTCAATCGCCAGCCAGAACTTGACCACCACAATCCCGGCATCGGTCAGTTGCTCTTCGAAGTCATTGATCTCGCCATAGGCACGTAACCAGTCGGCCTCGCTGCAGAAACCCTCAACCCGTTCCACGAGCACTCGACCGTACCAGGAACGATCAAAAACAGTGAACTTGCCCCGCGCCGGAATCTGTCGCCAGAAGCGCCAGAGATAAGGCTGGGCGCGTTCGTCTTCGCTGGGTGCGGCAATGGGCACGATGTTGTATTGGCGCGGATCGAGCGCTGCGGCAACACGACGAATTGCACCGCCCTTTCCTGCCGCGTCGTTGCCTTCGAACACCGCAACCAATGCATGTTTACGCATGCGCTTGTCGCGAATGTTGCCCGACAGACGCGCCTGCTCGGTAATCAACTGTTCTTCGTAATCATCCTTCTCCAGGCTCAAACTCATGTCGAGGCTGCCCAGCAGCGTGACTTCGTCATGGTTATGCGCCAGCGGTCCAACGCTCAGAGGCTGCGCTTTGGTCTTGGGAGCGTTCAGCGCCGCCTGCATCCCCTCAAGCAACAATCGGCCGACGGTCAGACTGCGGTAATACGGATCGACGCCTTCGATGACATGCCACGGCGCGTACTCACGGCTGGTACGACGCAATACGCGCTCGCCGTAACGGACAAACTTGTCGTAGGTTTTCGATTGCTGCCAGTCCAGCGGACTGATACGCCAGCTGTGCAACGGATCGTCCTTGAGCTGTTTGAGGCGCGATTTCATCTGTTTCTTCGACAAATGAAACCAGAATTTGAAAATCAGCGCGCCTTCATCGGTGAGCATTTTTTCAAGCCGCTCGGAGCCGTTGATTGCCTGATCGAGTACCGCGTCCTTGAACAAGCCGTGAACCCGGCCCTGGAGCATCTGGCTGTACCAGTTGCCGAAGAAAACCCCCATTCGGCCTTTGGCTGGCAATTGCCGCCAGTAACGCCAGGCTGCCGGGTGTGCCAGTTCTTCATCGGTTTGCTGGTCGAAGGTGCGCACTTCGATGTAGCGCGGGTCCATCCATTCATTCAACAGCTTGACCGTCTCGCCCTTGCCCGCGCCTTCAATGCCATTGATCAACACGATGATCTGACGCTTGCCCTGTTGATGAAGATCGTATTGCGCTTCCAGCAACGCCTCGCGCAAGGCGGGCACTTCAGCGTCGTAGGTTTCCTTGGCGATGGCGTGACCGATTTCAGCGGATTCGAACATGCATGACTCCTCTAGCCTAAACCCACACAAACATCTGCAACGACGATGCCCCTGTAAGAGCCAGGCATGCTCGCGAAGAACGATGACGCGGTCTGCCTGATAAACCGCAGCGCCTGTATCGCGGGCAAGCCCGGCTCCCACAACCACAAGATATGTAATCGCCGGCAAATCTCAGACTAATCCATCCCCGGCAAAGTTGCCGGGGATGGATCAATGAATCAGAACCATTGCTGGCGCATGTTATTGGTCAACTGTTCCAGCAATGCTTTTTCGGCCGCACTAAGGCTCGCGATCAAGGCCCGGCCTTGCCGGTCGTACTCATCGTTATCAATGGGCGGATTGGCGGTCAGTTCTTCAAGCTCAAGAGTCGCCTGGCCAAACGTCTCCAGATCGGTAGTCATCTGGGCGGCCATCAGACGGATATTGATCTCCGAGCGGCGGCGCAGCTCCTCGGTTGCATCCACCGGTGGGTGCTCCTCAAGGGCATCCATCTGCGCTTTGATGGAAGCGGTGACACGCTCCAGATCGGTTTGATGCTCAGCACGCAGGCGCTCGTTCCAGCGGCGATCAGCCAGCGCATAGTTTACAAATTCGTCACTCAGCTCGCGCTCCAGTACCAGACGTCGAGCACTCAGAATCGCCTGTCGATCTACCGAGGCGAGTCGGCTCCAGGCCATGCTCAATGGCTGGCCCGGCAAGTTCAGATCCTGAGCCAGGCCGATTCGATACGCGATACGTACTTCCGCATGATCAACATGAATACCGCGCGCTTCGCGGCTGGCGATTTCCAGATCTGCGATCGTCTGCACCTCATTGAGGCGAAACAGACCACGCAGGACCCGGAACAGCACCTCGGTGTGCTGCGCCTCAGGCACGCCCTGCAACTCACTCTGCGCGTAAACTGCCACCTGAATATCGCTGAAAATAAGCCTCGCGCCGTCTTCACAGGTCTGGTCTGCACCGAACAGACGATCATCGGCCATGGTTTCCAGCTCAGCGCGCAATATCGGATTCTCTGCGGCAGCTTCAAGCACCCTCATCACATCATTGGCCAACTCTTCGTGAAAGCGCTGGAAGTCCGGGGCCTCGCGAAGTCTCTGCAGCAATACCAGCAGATTGGGCGCATCGCCGGCCCCTGCGACCGTTTGCCATGCGGAGCTCAATCTGGAGTTCAACTCGGTTCGCCCCTCGACAAGCCAGATTTCCATCGATGGCACAGGAGGAGCAAGAGGTACATGACCGGCGTTATGAGCATGCCAACCAACATCGTCGTCCGAGGAAGTTTCTTCATCGCTGGAAGTGGTATTTACGACCAGCTCCCGGATCTCCTCGGGGAAATCAAATTCAAGGCGATAGGTCATGTCGTAGCCGCGATCATTGATCCAGAACCTGCGCAAGTCCTCAAAGTTGATAGGGTTTTCATAAGCGTGAATGGTCAACTGCGACGGTTGGCCCACACTGTTTTCGATAATGTGATCAGGTAGATGAGTGATCTGGTTGTCACTGATATCCAGCGACTGTAACGGCAGGTCTTCAACCCAAGATGGCCACTGGGTCAGTCCTGTCTGGTTAAGCCACAGGGTTGCCACCCGAAGACGACTCACGTCAGTAATCTCGCCGAGCACATTACCGGACAGGTCCAGTTCGTCCAGTGTTTGTATTCTCATGAACAATTCCATGGCTTGCTGATCAATCGTGAGCCCCATGCCTTCAAGTGACAGGTGGACCAAACTCCCCATACTCGCCACGCTTTCTGGTACTGCCGACAAACCACGGCCAAGGATTTCCAGACGGGTCACATGCGCAAAGCGCCCCAGAAAGCGGTTTACATCTTCCATCCCCCCCGTGACACCACTCAGCGTCAGGTAATGAATTTCCGCGTAATGAGCAGGCAACTCGGGCATGTCGGAGAAGCCGGTCAGATCAATATTTTCCAAGAGCATGTTGCTGGAATGCATTGGCGACAGCCGGTCACTAAAACGCCAGGCGCGCGCCAGCGCCTCGGCAATAGCCTGGCGAACAGCAAACTGTTCATTGCTGATCGCACGTCCAGGCCCGACAGGATTTACCCAACCCTCCAACGCACTGCGCAACATCTCCCAGGATTGCAATCTGGCCTGTGTCATTTCTACTAATTGCGGAATACTCCAGCCCCGATAAAGCAGATTCTGTACATGGACTGCCATACTGGGAACTTCCGGGTAAAGCACGCTCAGCGCTGCAATCAGCTCAACAGACTCTGCTGGCAAATCGGGTAACGCCGCGCCTCGACCGCTCAGCACATAACCAAAGCGCCGATCAGCCAGACGCACTGGGCCTCGGAACCCTGGAGTGATCTCCTGCAGCCCCAGTATCTTCGCGACCCGGTTACGCTGGCGGGTTGCTTGGCTGACAATCCGGCTGCGCAATGCAGCGGGGTTGGTGAGGCCGATGTCGCGTATGGCAGCCTTGGGCAGAGCATGCAGAATTGAGGCGAAAAACGTGTCCTGAGGCGCAAGCTTGTTTCCCGAAGCCTCGCAAGGCGTATAGAGATCGCCCTTTTTGATCAGAATTCTCCGCTCGGGAGTGGAGCGCTCACCTATACCGTCAAGCAATGTTCCACCAAACTCTTCGTCGCGTATTTCGATCCGCAGGTTTCTCGGCCAGCCCGGCAACTGTTCCAGCCCCCGCAGGGAGAGTTTCAGCGTGTCTGGACTGGCTGCCGGGGACTTCAGGAAGAAGCCTTCAAGGGCTTGATCGATACGGGTCTGCTGCAGGTAGCCACGCGCCCTGCCAGCGATATTCAACGGAATGGATTGCGTCGCTTTCATACTCGCCAGTTGCTCCGTACCGGCTTCGCTCAACAATTCACGAGCCCCAGCGCACGTCATGCCCGGAAAATCACGTTTGATGAGCTGCACCAGCGGATCATCGCTGATCTCACGTAACTGATTCAGTCGATCAAACTGCGATTCAGGGTCGGCGTCTTTCATCCGGGTGACTTGCTCGTCCAACCCGAACCGCTCTACCGCATCCGTCAACGCCGAAGGCGGCGGCAGGGACTCCAGGTGCAGTGTGGCGAGCAGTGTCTGGTCGGTACCGGTCACCGCGAGCACATCTTCAACCGCCTGATCAGAAAGCGCCTCTACGGAATACCCCAGGCGTCTGAATGAGGTTTTCACGTCCCAGGTCAGGGGATTCTCGCCCTCATGTCGCCACGCCCCCGCGCCGTTGTGCTCAAGCGGTGGAGAATAACGGTTAGCGCGTGGCGCCTTGATCCGCCATTTGTTCAATGCCGTATCCAGCTCGACACGATAAAAACGGCCTTGCAGGCCCACATATTTCACGCCTTGATGCTCGAAAATGCCCTCGGCGCCGGGTTTCATGCCTTGCGGCAGAATCACATCACTGGCGAAAGGGGTGAGATCCGGCGACCACAGTCGCGTCTGACCATTCTCCAGCTTGACCGGGATCATCTTGCCCACAAAAGAGGACTCGGTGATGGCAGGCAACTCGCCTGGAGACGCGACTTTACCGGCAGCAGCAAACGCGGCAAGCATTGCCAGGTTTTGCGCGACGCTGGCCAGATGTTCGAGCGCCTGCTCCATATCACCCACCACCCAGGCTTCAACGCCCTCAAAGGTATCAACCAGCAATTGCGCACCAGCCACCACCATCATCACTTCGCCCAGCATCGGCACAAACAACGCAGCCATATTGACCACGTTCATGCCCAACGCCAGGTAATGAGCAAGGCGCGCTCTGCGTGACGCTTCATCCTCATCGCCAGTGGGCACCGCCAACGATCGGGCATCGTCCTTGATGCGCAGCATTCGCTGGAAATGCAAG
Organism: Pseudomonas caspiana; assembly: GCF_040224095.2. Taxonomy (NCBI): domain Bacteria; kingdom Pseudomonadati; phylum Pseudomonadota; class Gammaproteobacteria; order Pseudomonadales; family Pseudomonadaceae; genus Pseudomonas; species Pseudomonas caspiana. The sequence goes on from NZ_CP167995.1 coordinate 4,261,666, forward strand.
TGCTCCAGCAACGGGTATGGAAGGGTCTCGGCGCACACTCGAAGATCGGCATTCTCGTCCACCTCAGGCACCTTCCATTTTCTGGCGATCAAACCTGTGTCGCCTGGTACGGGCCGCAATCGATGAGGGGTCAGGCAGGCGCGAAGCTTGCCGAGAAACTCCGCCCTGCGCCGTTGCGCAATAAAACCGGCGAAATATTGCTGATAGCCGACGCTCCTGAGTTTTGCGCGCAGCTCTTTCATGAAGTGATCCAGCGAGTCGTATTCCTTGAGCGGCGAAGACGGATCGCCAGGCAGGTACACCACGCAGCCGCTCAGGTCACGGGTCTGGAAAACCAGTATGTCGCGCACCGCGAAACCGAGCAGGGTCAGGCTCTGGATATGTACAGCCTCGACCCGGCCCTTTTCCGCCCAATGCCCGCTCGCCGCCAGGACCGAACGATAAGCGCCATTGGAGAGAACGTCGTCGCCCTTCATGTGCGCCAGATGCGCCTCGACATACAACGCATTGCGCACCTGATGACTGAGCAATTCCTTGATCTGGGCAGCATTGAGCGCTCCCGCTGGAAGCTCGCTGGCAGCAGGCTCCAGTACACGCTTGAGATGGGCTTGATATTGCCCGCCCAAGTCCAGCGTTCGACACAACGTCATGAATTTTGCGGGGGGAATCTTCAGCGGATGGGGAAAGCTGGTACCCGCTGCAAAAGTCGCCAGGTTGGGTTTGCCCTGAAAAATCACCGAGTCGGCAGTGACCTCCTCGACCTCTTCCTGATGAAAGTTCTGCAGCGCAGCCTCGAGTAACGACTGCACAGTGGAAGTGCGTTCTACCAGTTGGCCCGGTAACGGCAATATGCTTTGCGCAAAACGGACATGACGAAAGTGATCGCGATCAATGTCCAGCCCCGGCCCGAATGCCTGGGTCAGCGCCCTGGACAATATGGGCCGGGCAAATGCCGTGAGGTCCTGCATGCCGCCCAGTGCCTTTTGCATCTGGTCGCGTAAGTGGTGACTGCGCAACATGTCGCGGTGCAGGCGCTGACGTAGCTCAGCGGTGGTGTAGACATACCAGGACGGCAGCGTATTTTTGACGATGCCCTGATGGGTCTGGATTACAGGCGGGTTCATTGCACAACTCCTATAAAAGAAGTCTGCACGTGATCAGTTTCTACAGCGCCAGAAGCGGTAGATAGTTAATACCGGGGTTGTTTTTTTGCTACATGCCCAGTCGTGCAGTAAACCCCGTGCCTACAGGTCCAGTGCGCGCTGCGCTAATATGCACGCCCCCGCCCACAAGCCGAGCCAGACTGTGACCATCACCCGCCATGCCCAGATCGACTGGGACGAACAGGGCAACCCCCACTCTCGGGAGTTTTCCGACGTCTACTTCGCGACAGGAGCAGGCCTTGAAGAAACCCGACACGTATTTCTGGTGCAGAACGATCTGCGCGATCGTTTCAGCGCATTGCCGGAAAATGGTCGGTTGGTGATTGGCGAGACCGGATTTGGCACCGGGCTGAATTTTCTCTGCGCCTGGCAGCTGTTCGCCGAGTGCGCATCTGCGTCTGCACGGCTGCACTTTGTCAGCGTCGAAAAATTCCCCCTCAGCCAGTCAGACCTGCACCGCGCGCTGGCTCTGTGGCCAGAGCTATCGCCTTTCTCGGGGCCTTTGCTTGAGCAATATGTGGCCGTGCATGAGGGGTTTCAGCGTCTGGTGTTCGACAGCGGACGGGTAACGCTGACCCTGCTGATCGGCGATGTCCTGGACATGCTGCCGCAACTGGATGGGCAGATCGATGCCTGGTTTCTGGATGGATTCGCCCCGGCAAAAAATCCGGAAATGTGGACACCTGAACTGTTCGCCGAACTGGCCAGACTCGCCGCACCGAATTCGACCATCGGCACGTTCACCAGCACTGGCTGGGTCCGTCGCGCCCTGAACGCTGCGGGTTTCAAAATGAAGCGTGTGCCAGGCATCGGTCACAAGTGGGAAGTGTTGCGCGGCACCTTCCTTGGCTGGCCGGAGGATGCCGCGCCAACACCCGCGATCAAACCCTGGTTCGCCCGCCCGGCACCGCTGACTGGTGACCGCAAGGCGATGGTGATCGGCGGCGGCATGGCCGGTTGCACCACCGCTGCAAGCCTCGCAGCACGGGGCTGGCAGGTGACGTTGTTAGAGCGCCATAACGACCTTGCTCAGGAAGCGTCGGGTAATCCGCAGGGCGTGCTTTACCTGAAGCTGTCTGCACACCGCACGGCGTTGTCGCAGTTGATCCTCAGCGGCTTCGGCTACACCCGCCGCATGTTGGAGCGCCTGCAAAAAGGTGTCGATTGGGATGCATGCGGTGTTCTGCAACTTGCCTTCAACGACAAGGAAGCTCAGCGGCAGGCACAACTGGCGGCGGCATTTCCCGAGGAACTGCTGCATCCGCTGGACAAGCCGGCTGCCGAAGCGCGCAGCGGTGTGCAGCTCGGTCAGGGAGGCCTGTTCTTTCCTGAGGGAGGCTGGGTGCACCCGCCTGCGTTGTGTCATGCACATGTCAGTCATCCGAATATTCGCGTGCAGCTGCATCACAACGTCGTCGAGCTGCGTCGTGAGTCCGGCCAGTGGCACGCTTGGGACGGTGATCTGTTGCTCGATCAGGCAGAGGTGGTGGTTCTTGCGGGTGCGGCCGATATCAAGCAATTCCCATTGAGTGCTGCGTTACCGCTCAAGCGTATTCGCGGGCAGATCACGCGCCTGGCGCAAACTGAGGCCAGCAAAGCGCTGAGCACAGTGGTGTGCGCCGAAGGCTACGTCGCTCCGGCAAGACTTGGCGAACATACGCTGGGGGCCAGCTTCGACTTCACTAATGAAGATCTGAGCACTACCACGGCGGACCATTTGGGCAATCTGCAGCTGCTGCAGGAAATCTCGCCGGACCTGAGTGAGCGTCTCGACACTACTCATCTGCCGACGGAACAACTGGAGGGCCGGGCGGCCTTCCGCTGTACCAGCCCGGACTATCTACCGATCATCGGACCGTTGGCGGACAAGGGCACGTTTGTCCAGACCTATGCTGCACTCAGTAAAGACGCCCGACAGATACCCGAAGCGCCCTGCCCTTGGCTGGACGGCCTGTACATCAACAGCGGCCATGGCTCACGCGGCCTGATCACCGCGCCACTGTGCGCTGAACTGCTCGCGGCCTGGCTCGATAACGAAACGCTGCCGCTACCCCGCAACGTGGCAGAAGCCTGCCATCCGAACCGGTTCATGTTGCGGGAATTGATTCGGGGGAAGTGATATGGGTCGCGCTTGTTAGATACGCAATGATTTTTTGCGTACATATCCGTTATTTCGGTTAATGCTGCTAATGGTTGCGCTTTTACAGCGCCTCACTTTTGAAAAGAGCCGGAAGCCGGCCCAGCCAAAAGTAAGCAAAAGGCTCTTGCCCCACCACTCGGCACCTCGCTGTCGCTCGGTGTACCCGCCCGCAGATCCTGAACCGTGGGCCGCCGCAATGGGCCATCCATGGCCCGGGGCGGCTAAGATCAAAATCAAAAGCAGATCAAAGGCAGCAGTTTCACCTCGGACCGGTAGGAGCGAACTTGTTCGCGAGACGTCAGCACAGCCAACACAGACGTCGTCTGACACACCGCTTCGCAGCCTTCGGCAGCTCCTACAGAATATCGGTAAGTTCACACAATCAGGTCGGCTATCAGGCCGCCGCGCTTTTGATTTTGATCTTAAGCGCCCCGTTAAACCACGCAGCAATGTCGGATTACGGGCATGCCGAGCACCAGCGAGGCACCCAGTGGTGGGGCAAGAGCGTTTTGGTTACTTTTGTCTGGGCCGGCTTCCGGATCCATCAAAAGTTACGCGCTGTAAAAGCGCAACCAATATCAGCCGTGATCACAAAACCGGATATGTACACAATATTGCTATCCTCCCCCTCCCAACCCACCACTCGAGTAGCCCATGCTTGAAGTAAAAAACGTCTTCAAGAGCTACGCCACTGCGCAAGGTCCGCTGGCGGTGTTGCGTGGGGTGGATTTATCTCTGCAGAACGGCAGCAGCCTGGCATTGATGGGTGAATCCGGCAGCGGCAAGAGCACGTTGCTGCATCTGGTGGCGGGCCTTGATCAGGCTGACGAAGGGCAGATCGAGATCGCCGGGCAGCGGCTGGATCGCATGAACGAAGCACAACTGGCCAACTGGCGACGCACGGAAATCGGCTTGGTGTTCCAGCAGTTCAACCTGATCGGCAGCCTCAAGGTCGAGGACAATCTGGCGTTTCAGGCGCGGCTGGCTGGGCGTCATGATCCGCAATGGCAGGCACAGCTGGTGGAGCGACTGGGGCTTGGGGATTTGCTCAAGCGCTATCCGGAGCAACTTTCCGGCGGCCAACAGCAGCGAGTAGCCATTGGCCGGGCGCTGGCGTCGCGCCCCGGTTTACTGCTGGCCGATGAACCCACCGGCAACCTCGACGAAGCCACCAGCGATGAAGTCCTGCAATTACTGCTGGACCTGCTGGCCGACAGCTCGACCAGCCTGTTAATGGTGACCCACAGCCCGCGGGTGGCGGAGCGTCTGACTCACAAAGTGATCCTGCATCACGGTCGCCTGGCAACCGGGAGCGGTCGCTGAGGTGCGGGTTTTCTACTGGACACTGCGCGCCCTGCTTAGCCATTGGCGACGTCACCCGGTGCAGTTTTTCAGCGTATTGACCGGCCTTTGGCTGGCAACCGCGCTGTTGACCGGTGTTCAGGCACTCAACAGTCAGGCGCGGCAGAGCTATGCCCAGGCCAGCCAACTGATCGGCGGTGAACCACAAAGCAGTCTGGCCACCGCCAACAACGCGACGTTTTCACAAGATGTATTCATCAACCTGCGCCGTGAGGGCTGGCCCGTATCGCCCGTGGTGCAGGGCCGAATCTTTCTTCAAGGGCTGGAAGACCGTCGTGTGCAACTGATGGGCATCGAGCCGGTGTCATTGCCCAGCGGTACGGCGGTTGCCGGACAGACTCTAGACCTGAACGCAATCGTCGACTTCCTCACGCCGCCCGGCCAGACCTGGATCGCGACCCAGACGCTGCAAGCGCTAGGCCTGCATGAAGGGCAACAACCGCTGACCAGCAACGGCCAGCGCCTGCCACCGCTGCACAGTCGAGTGGATATGGCGCCCGGCGTGTTGGTCACGGATATCGGCTTTGCTCAGCCACTGCTGGACATGCCTCATCACGTGTCGCGTCTGCTGCTGCCCAAAGACTTCGCCGCGAGCAATCCTGTGTTGCCGCCGCAATTGAACGGTCAGCTTCAACTGAAGAAAAGCGGCGAAGAGAACAACCTGACGCGTCTCACCGAAAGCTTCCATCTGAACCTTAACGCCTTGGGCGTATTGGCCTTCATCGTCGGTCTGTTCATCGTGCATGCGGCCATCGGCCTGGCGCTGGAGCAGCGACGCGGACTGCTGCGCAATCTGCGCGCGTGCGGGGTCAGCGCCAGAATGTTGATCTCGGCACTGAGCATGGAACTGGGTGTTCTGGCCTTGCTCGGCGGCCTGCTCGGGATTGCCAGCGGTTATCTGTTGGCGAGTCTGCTGCTGCCCGATGTGGCAGCCAGCCTGCGCGGTTTGTATGGTGCCGAAGTCGCAGGCCAACTGAGCCTGAGCCCGATCTGGTGGCTGGGTGGCCTTGGCTTGAGCGTGCTGGGTGCATTGCTGGCCGGGGCTAACAGTCTGCTGCGCGCGGCGCGTCTGCCCCTGCTGGCGCTGGCCAACCCGCAAGCCTGGCATCAGGCCCACAGCCGCTGGCTGCAACGCCAGGGCTGGGTGGCTGGCGGTGCAGCACTGATTGCATTGGCCGCGCTGGTGCTGGGTGACAGTCTCGCCGCAGGTTTCGTCTTGACGGGCAGTCTATTGCTATCTGCCGCTCTGGGTTTGCCGGTGCTTCTCAATGGTCTGCTCAATACCTTGCTGGGACGCAGCCGTTCAGTGTTGGGCCAATGGTTTCTTGCAGATTGCCGTCAACAACTACCCGCTCTCAGCCTGGCATTGATGGCCTTGTTGCTGGCGCTGGCGGCGAACATCGGCGCGGGGAGCATGACGTCCGGGTTTCGGCAAACCTTCGGCAACTGGCTCGAACAGCGCCTGACTGCCGAGCTGTACGTCACGCCGCAAAACGCGGCCCAAGCCCCTGAAATTCAGGCCTGGCTCAAGCAACAGCCCGAGGTCAGCGCGATACTGCCGAACCGACAGGTGTCGATCCAGCTACAAGGCTGGCCCGCGGACCTGTTCGGTGTGGTGGATCATTCAACCTACCGCGAACATTGGCCGCTGCTGGAGGCTGCCAGTGGCGATCCGTGGGATCAACTGGTCCAGAGTGACAGCGTGATGATCAGCGAACAACTGGCCCGTCGCCTCAAACTGAACGTTGGCGAAAGTCTGGCAATTCCAGTTCCCGACGGCCAATGGACGCCACGCATCGTGGGTATCTACGCCGACTACGGCAATCCCAAGGGTCATCTGCTGGTCAACTCCGAACACCTGCTGCGCCACTGGCCCCAACTGGCTGCCAATCGTTTCAACCTGCGCATCGATCCGGCCGCGGTGCCCGCGCTGCTCAGCGCCCTGCAACAGCGCTTCGCTCTGGACGATAACCACATCATCGATCAGGGCCAGCTCAAAGGCTGGTCCACGCAGATTTTTGAGCGCACCTTCGCCGCCACCGCCGCCCTCAACAGCCTGACGCTGGCCGTGGCGGGCATTGCGTTGTTCATCAGCCTGCTGACCCAGAGTCAAAGCCGTCTCGGCCAACTGGCGCCTTTGTGGGCGCTGGGTGTCACACGACGACAGCTGATGCTGCTCAACCTCGGCCAGACCTGGTTGCTCGCGGTACTGACGCTGGTATTGGCGTTGCCATTGGGCCTGTTACTGGCATGGTGTCTGGATGCAGTGATCAATGTGCAGGCCTTTGGCTGGCGTTTGCCGCTGCATGTATTCCCGCTACAGCTGCTGCAACTGGCCGCGCTGGCACTGCTTGACACCCTCCTCGCCTCCGCATGGCCGCTGTGGAAGCTATCCCGCACTCGCCCGGCCGATCTGCTGAGGACGTTTGCCAGTGAAAACTAATCTCTTGCTCATGCTGATGCTGCTGACCCTTGCTGGCTGCGATAAGCCTGCCGAACCCGAGCAGGGTTTCGCCGGAATGGGTAATCAGGCCGAACAGTTCACGCCGGTCACACCAGGCCGCGAGTTCGCCTTCCCGGCAGATCACGGACCACACCCGAGCTTCCGCATTGAGTGGTGGTATATCACGGCCAATCTCAAAGACGAGCAAGGGCAGAATTTCGGCGTGCAATGGACGCTGTTCCGCAATGCGCTGCGGGCTGGCAACCAGGGTTCCGGCTGGAACGACGGCACGATCTGGATGGGCCATGCCGCCGTGACCTCAGCCACGCAGCACTACGCGGCGGAGCGTTATGCCCGCGGTGGCGTCGAGCAAGCGGGCGTGAACCTTGCGCCGTTTTCGGCCTGGATAGACGACTGGAAACTGCACAGCACGTCGCCCACAGCAGACCCGTTGAGCGACATGCAACTTCAGGCCAAGGGTCCGCAGTTCGCTTATCAACTTAACCTGACGTCCAGCAAACCGCTGGTGTTGCAAGGCACACAGGGTTTCAGTCAGAAATCCGAGCAGGGCCAGGCTTCGTACTACTACAGTCAGCCCTATTTTCAGGCCGAGGGCGACCTGACCATCGCTGGCAAACGCTATCAAGTCAGCGGCCCTGCGTGGCTGGATCGCGAATGGAGCAGCCAGCCGCTAACCGCGAACCAGACCGGCTGGGACTGGTTCTCGGTGCACTTGGACAGCGGCGAAGAACTGATGCTGTATCGCATGCGCCAGAAACAGGGTGAGCCGTATCTGACGGGCACATGGATCAACGCTGACGGCAGCACTCAGTTGCTGACCGCCAAAGACATCAGCCTGTCGCCATTGGCCAATACCCGCGTTGCAGGTCACGACATGCCCACTCGCTGGTCGGTAAAGATTCCCGGCAAGGGTCTGGAGATCATTACCGAAGCGCTGAACCCCAAGGCCTGGATGGATTTGCAGATCCCCTACTGGGAAGGCCCGATTACCTTGAGTGGCAGTCATAAGGGCGTGGGTTATCTGGAGATAACCGGCTATTGATCCCTCGCTTTAAACCAGACTCGGGACCGGTAGGAGCGAACTTGTTCGCGAGAGGTTTCACGCGGTGATTCAGGCACGCTGCCCTCGCGAACAAGTTCGCTCCTACCGGATTGCGGTTCCGCGCACGTGGGTGTAGGCCTCCAGCGGATGGACCTGCGAACGCCTTGAGTGGCAGCCATAAAGCGATGCGACTAATCAATGGTAGGAGCGAACTCGTTCGCGAGAAGCTTCACGCGGTGATTCAGGCAAACCGCCCTCGCGAACAAGTTCGCTCCTGCCGGGTTGCGGTTCCGCGCACGTGGGTGTAGGCCTCTAGCGGATGGACCTGCGAACGCCTTGAGTGGCAGCCAATAAAGCGATGCCTGTGATCTCAAGCAGACTAATCAATGGTAGGAGCGAACTTGTTCGCGAGAGGCTTCACGCGGTGATTCAGGCACACCGCCCTCGCGAACAAGTTCGCTCCTGCCAGCTGGTGTGGGCCTCACATGAGCTTGGCTGCTATAGATATTCGGCTAGCCAACACCTGCTTATAACCGATTGATCTAAAACTCCCCCGTTTCCCATGGGTCAGTTTCTGGGTGGCTGCACTTTCTCAGCCTCCTCCCCAACGGAAAACCGGTAAGGACTTATGTGCGGATTAGCAGGTGAACTACGTTTCGACCATCAACCAGCGGATCTGGCCGCTGTTGAACGCATTACCCATGAGCTGGCGCCTCGCGGCCCGGATGCGTGGGGGTTTCATAGCCAGGGGCCGATTGCCCTTGGTCATCGCCGCCTGAAAATCATGGACCTGTCGGACGGATCGGCGCAGCCAATGATCGACAGTCACCTTGGCCTGTCCATGGCCTTCAACGGTGCGATTTATAACTATCCGGAACTGCGCACCGAGCTGCAAAGCATGGGTTATCAGTTCCATTCCGAAGGCGACACCGAGGTGTTGCTCAAGGGTTATCACGCCTGGGGCGTTGATATGCTGCCCAAGCTCAATGGCATGTTCGCTTTCGCGATCTGGAATCGCGACACGCAAGAGCTGTTCATTGCTCGCGACCGTCTGGGTGTCAAGCCGCTGTATTTCTCGCGCACTGACAAACGCCTGCGTTTCGCCTCGACGCTGCCCGCTCTGCTCAAGGGCGGCGACATCAGCGGCATGCTCGACCCGGTAGCGCTCAACCATTACCTGAACTTCCACGCTGTGGTCCCTGCCCCGCGCACATTGCTTGCCGGTGTGGAAAAACTCGCGCCTGCCAGCTGGATGCGCATCGACGCACATGGCAAGACCGAGCAGAAAGTCTGGTGGCGTCTGCCTTACGGTCCACACGCTGACGAGACCCACCTCACTCTGGAAGACTGGCGTGATCGTGTGCTCGACAGCACTCGCGAAGCCGTTGCTATTCGTCAACGTGCTGCAGTTGATGTCGGCGTGCTGCTTTCCGGCGGCGTCGATTCGAGCATGCTGGTTGGATTGCTGCGTGAAGTCGGTGTCGAGAACCTGTCGACCTTCTCCATCGGCTTTCAGGATGCAGGCGGCGAGCGTGGCGACGAATTCCAGTATTCGGACCTGATCGCCAAGCATTACGGCACCAATCACCACCAGTTGCGCATTCAGGAACACGAGATCATCGAGCAATTGCCTGCGGCGTTCCGTGCCATGAGCGAACCGATGGTCAGCCACGACTGCATCGCTTTTTACCTGCTGTCCCGTGAAGTCGCCAAACATTGCAAAGTGGTGCAAAGCGGCCAGGGTGCAGACGAGCTGTTCGGCGGTTATCACTGGTATCCGCAAGTGGATGGCGCAGCCGACCCGGTTGCAGCGTATCGCGATGCGTTCGTCGACCGCAGCTACGACGAATACGCGGCCACGGTGCAGCCCAAGTGGCTGACTGCCAATGATGCAGCAGGCGACTTCGTTCGGGAGCACTTCGCTCAGCCGGGCGCCGATGCTGCAGTCGACAAAGCTTTGCGTCTGGACAGCACGATCATGCTGGTTGATGACCCGGTCAAACGCGTGGACAACATGACCATGGCCTGGGGCCTGGAGGCGCGTACACCGTTCCTCGACTATCGACTGGTGGAGTTGTCGGCGCGTGTTCCCGGCAAATTCAAGCTGCCCGATGGCGGCAAACAGGTCCTGAAAGAAGCTGCACGTCTGGTCATACCTTCGGAAGTCATCGACCGTAAAAAAGGCTACTTCCCGGTACCGGGCCTCAAGCATCTTGAAGGTGCCACGCTGGGCTGGGTACGCGACTTGCTGGTGGACCCAAGCCAGGATCGCGGCCTGTTCAACCCGGCCATGATCGACAAACTGTTGACCAACCCGGAAGGTCAACTGACTCCTCTGCGCGGCTCGAAGTTGTGGCAGTTGGCAGCGCTGAACCTGTGGCTCAGCGAACAAGGACTTTAATTGATGAAACAGCATTCGACGACATACAGCCAGCGCCTGCTGCGCGGTCAGTCGCCATCGTATGAACGTCTTCAGGCGCGATTTGCCGAAGACGGCAGCGACACTGACGCCACGCCGCTTGCGCTGCATTGCGGCTGGGGGCGGTTGCTGATCGGTCATACCTATCCCGACCCGGCTGCACTGGCCAACGAACTGCTCAACGAGAAACCGGGCGAGCGCGACATCGCTCTGTATGTAGCCGCGCCGCAGCAGGTGCTGGCTCAATCGCCGCAGCAGCTGTTTCTCGACCCGTCGGACACTCTGCGCCTGTGGTTCAGCGATTACCGCCCGTCGCAGCGTGTTTTTCGAGGCTTTCGTATTCGACGTGCGCAGAACAGCGCTGACTGGCAGGCGATCAACAATCTGTACATCGCCCGCGGCATGCTACCCATTGATCCCGAACTGCTGACGCCACGTCATCAGGGCGGACCGGTGTACTGGCTGGCCGAAGACGAAACGACTAACGCGGTGATCGGCAGCGTGATGGGCCTTAATCACCACAAGGCCTTTCATGATCCAGAAAACGGCAGCAGCCTCTGGTGCCTGGCGGTAGATCCTCAATGCACACGCCCTGGCGTTGGTGAAGTGCTGGTGCGCCATCTCGTTGAGCACTTCATGAGCCGTGGTCTGAGCTATCTGGACTTGTCAGTGCTGCATGACAACCATCAAGCCAAGGCTTTGTATGCCAAGCTCGGCTTCCGTAATTTGCCGACCTTCGCCATCAAGCGCAAAAACGGTATCAACGAAGTGCTGTTCCTCGGTCCCGGCCCGCAAGCGGATTTCAATCCGTACGCGCGGATTATTGTTGAAGAAGCTCATCGTCGCGGTATCGAAGTGCAGGTTGATGATGCCGAAGCCGGTTTGTTTACGCTGGCTTATGGCGGACGCCGGATTCGCTGCCGGGAATCCCTAAGCGACCTGACCAGTGCAGTCAGCATGACCTTGTGTCAGGACAAAAGCTTGACGCATAAAGCGCTGAAAGCGGCAGGTTTGAAGCTGCCGGCCCAGCAACGGGCAGGTGACGAAGAAGCTGATCTGGCGTTCCTTGAGGAGCACCAGCAGATCGTCGTCAAACCGCTGGATGGCGAACAGGGCCAGGGCGTTGCTGTGAACTTGCGCACTCCGGAGGAAATGCACGGCGCCATTGAGCGTGCCAGACAGTTCGATACCCGCGTCATTCTGGAGAGCTTCCATGAAGGGCTGGATCTACGCATTGTCGTGATCGGTTTTGAAGTAGTCGCCGCCGCCATTCGCCGCCCTGCGGAAGTGGTGGGCGACGGTCGCCACACGATTGGTCAACTGATCGAAGCCCAAAGTCGTCGCCGCGCTGCAGCAACCAGTGGCGAAAGCAAGATCCCCATGGATGAAGAAACCGAGCGTACGGTGCGCGACGCGGGTTATGACTTCGACAGTGTCTTGCCGATGGACGAACGCCTCGCAGTGCGCCGTACCGCCAACCTGCACACCGGTGGCTGCCTGGAAGACGTAACGTCGATTCTGCATCCGGTGCTCAGCGACGCTGCTGTCCGTGCAGCTCGCGCGCTGGATATCCCGGTGGTGGGCCTGGACCTGATGGTTCCTGCTGCCGATCAGCCCGAGTATGTATTTATCGAAGCTAACGAACGGGTTGGCCTGGCCAACCATGAACCGCAACCAACGGCAGAGAAATTCGTTGATCTGCTGTTCCCGCACAGCTTGCCTGCGCACGTGTGAATTGTTTGCCGCGCCGATCCCTGTAGGAGCTGCCAAAGGCTGCGAACGCGATTTAAAGCCCAATCGCAGCCTTCGGCAGTTCCTACAGAAAAACGGTGTGAAGCTTTAGCATTTTGAGGAGTACCCCAATGACCACTGCAAATAAAATCCCCGAACCGGATCTGAACTACCTGCAGAAAGTCCTGTTGGAAATGCTCGCGATCCCAAGCCCGACAGGCTTCACCGACACCATCGTGCGCTACGTCGCCGAGCGTCTGGAAGAACTGGGCATCCCTTTTGAATTGACCCGTCGCGGCACGATTCGCGCCACATTGAAGGGCAAGCAAAACAGCCCTGACCGCGCAGTTTCTGCGCACCTGGACACCATTGGCGCAGCCGTGCGTGAAGTCAAAGACAACGGTCGCTTGTCACTGGCACCCATTGGTTGCTGGTCGAGCCGCTTCGCCGAAGGCAGCCGCGTCAGCGTGTTCACCGATCACGGCGTGATTCGCGGTAGCGTGCTGCCGCTGATGGCGTCCGGTCATGCATTCAATACTGCTGTCGATGAGATGCCCATCAGTTGGGATCACGTCGAGCTGCGCCTTGATGCCTACAGCACCACCAAAGCCGATTGTGAATCGCTGGGGGTTGGCATTGGTGACTTCGTGGCCTTTGATCCATTGCCGGAATTCACCGAAAGCGGTCATATCAGCGCCCGCCATCTGGACGACAAAGCCGGTGTCGCCGCCTTGCTGGCAGCGCTCAAGGCCATCGTCGACAGTGGCGCCGAGCCGCAGATCGACTGCCATCCGCTGTTCACGATTACCGAGGAAACCGGCACCGGCGCTGCAGGTGTACTGCCTTGGGATGTCAGTGAGTTCGTCGGCATTGACATCGCACCGGTCGCCCCTGGCCAGCACTCCAGCGAACATGCGGTCAGCGTGGCGATGCAGGATTCCGGCGGCCCTTACGACTATCACCTGTCCCGTCACCTGCTGCGCCTGGGGAGTGAAAATGAACTGCCGGTGCGTCGTGACATGTTCCGCTACTACTTCAGCGATGCTCATTCGGCGGTCACCGCAGGCCACGATATCCGCACCGCCCTGCTCGCGTTTGGTTGCGATGCCACTCATGGTTACGAGCGCACCCACATCGACAGCCTCGCCGCGCTGAGCCGTCTACTGGGCGCTTACATGCTAAGTCCGCCAGTTTTTGCCAGCGATGCACAACCGGCGCAGTCTTCCCTGGAGCGCTTCAGTCATCAGATCGAGCACGACACCCAGATGGAAACCGACACCCGCGTGCCGAGTGTGGACAGCCTGGTTGGGCAGCATCGGGAAGAGGTGGAGTAACAAACCCCTGCTTGAAATATGTCCAGTGGGAGCCGAGCTTGCTCGCGATAAACGATAACGTGGTATGCCTGCCTACTGCGCTAGCCTTATCGCGGGCAAGCCTCGCATAGGTAAAACCACGATTATTCCCCTGCATTTTCCAGACATCGGCACTATCATCGCCGGGAATTGATGCGAGAACGCCCATGCTGATCCCCCACGACCAACTCGAAGCAGACACCCTTACGCGCCTGATTGAAGACTTTGTCACCCGCGACGGCACCGACAATGGCGATGAAACGCCTTTGGAAACCCGCGTTTTACGTGTACGTCATGCGTTGAGCAAAGGCCAGGCGGTGATTTTTTTCGACCTGGAAAGTCAACAGTGTCAGCTCATGCTCAAACATGATGTACCCAAAGAGTTTTTCGACTAATCAGGAGTCGGTGTCAGGCACTTGCGGCCCTGCCTTTGCCGCCTGTTGCGAATTCCTTTGGGCGATACGCTTGTAGACCTCTGCCCGATGGACCTTGACGTCCTTGGGCGCTTCGATGCCCAAGCGTATCTGGTTACCGTTGATGGCGAGGATCTGTACGGTGACCTCATCGCCGATCGAAAATACCTCCCCAATATCGCGCATTATCACCAGCATTTTTCTACTCTCTTATTGTTAACCGGAGGGCAGATTGCATGGCCTGTCTGCAGGCATCAATTGGCTAGAAGTAAATCAGTAACGTCCTTCACCCCCATCGGATCGAGCCGACAGAAACGTCTTACTTGAAGATCAATCAGGTAGGAAAAGTTACGGCGCGGACCAGCGCGGACCGAACAAGATGATGCTTGCACCGATCACACAGAGCGCCGCACCCAACCAGTCTGATGTCATTGGCCTGACACGCTCGATGATCCCCAGCCACGCAATGGAAGCGACGATATAGATTCCGCCATAGGCCGCATAGGCACGACCGGCATATGCCGCTTCGACTCGAGTGAGCAAGACTGCAAAAAAGGTCAGGCTGATCAGCGCCGGAATCACCCACAGCGCGCTTTTACCCTGGCGCAGCCACATCCAGAACGCATAACAGCCGGCGATCTCAAACAGAGCCGCCAGGAAAAACCAGAAATAGTTGAGCACAGACATTCTCTTCAACGGTCGCGATGGATGGCCGCAACCGTATCAGAAAAACCTCATGCGGACTCGTAAGAGCTGTGGGAGCTGGGCTTGCCCGCGATAGGGTCAACCTTATTTACAGGCATGCACCGAGTTATCGTTTATCGCGGGCAAGCCCGGCTCCCACAGAGACTGCATTTCATCGTCGGTAATCTATTCCCTGCCCTGTCGCGCCTTGGCCCGCATCTTCGCGCACATGCTGGTCATCTCGTCATACAGCGCCTGTGGATTCTTCTGTTTCAGTTGCCAGGCCATGCGCCCTTGCTCGTGCGGCAGGATCATGAATTGGCCCTGGGCAACCTGGTCGTAAATGTATTCAGCAATATCCGATGCAGTAATCGGTGAGCTTTCCAGCAGTTTGCCTACCTGAGCTTTCATTGCCGGAGTTGGCCCGCGGAAGGAGTCCAGCAGATTGGTCTGAAAAAACGACGGACACACCACATGCACCCCGACCTCTTGTTCGCTTAGCTCGACCAGCAAGCTTTCCGAAAGCGCCACCACGCCGGCTTTGGCGACGTTGTAATTACTCATCGCCGGCCCCTGCATCAATGCAGCCATGGACGCAATATTGATGATTTTGCCTTTACTTGCCTCCAGCATCGGCAGGAAAGCTTTGCAGCCTTTGACCACTCCCATGAGATTGATTGCGATCTGCCAGTCCCAATCTTCCAGGGACAGCTCGTTGAAAAAACCACCCGAGGCCACACCGGCGTTGTTGACGATAATGTCGATGCCGCCAAACTTTTCCTCGCAAGCCTGAGCCAGTGCCGTTAGCTGGCTGTAGTCGCGTACATCGCAGCGCTGAACAAACCCGTCACCACCCGCCTCGCGCACAGATTTGAGGGTTTCCTGCAAACCAGCATCGTTGACGTCAGACAATGCCAGACGCCAGCCCTCGCGGGCCCAGCGTAGAGCGATTTCGCGACCCAGGCCGGAACCTGCGCCGGTGATCATGATGCGATTTTGCATAGAAAACGCCTTGTGGTTGAGGGCTCATGTTTTTTACCAAGTGAGCCCAGTGTAACCACGAGGATCGTCGCTTCGACCTAACATCAGAACGCTGAATGACACGGGCAAACCCACGGCCTACGTGCCTTTGCGCCGCAAACGAGTGATCAGCCAGCCATACGCAACAAGGTTGCAACCCAGTACCACACCGCCCAGCCACAACTGGATCTGCGGTGTAAGGCCTGCCGGGTAGATCAGTGCGATCAGGTAATGCTCGATGAAGCCAGCCTCGTAACCCGCGCCGCCAGCGCGAACGCGCAGTGCATTTTCCAGAGGCGTCAGCGGACAGTAGAGGTGAAAAAACTCCTCCACCGCCCCCCAGATCATCGCGGGGATATGCAGCACCACCAGCCACCGCCAGCGCAAAACCAGCAGTGCGCCAAACAGCACGAACACGATGAACAGGAGATGGATGACCAATACAGCATCAGCACCCAGTCGGTAGAACATAAAAAAGTCCTCAGCCAGAGCGGCCCGACACACCGTTGAAAAATGAAAACAGTTACAGAGGTTTAAAGTTCAACTTGATTTTGGCACTTATAAACTTTTTTCAAAATGTAAACTTTCTCACGTTTCCGATGGACTTTTTCCGAACGCCTACAGTCGGATCATTCAAGCAGCACAAACTTTATGCCATCGGGCGGAAGCTTGAACTGTTCTAGCCATCTACCAAGAACTAAGGAAGGAATTCATCATGGGCATCGGCACTATTCTTATCATCGTCCTGATTCTGCTGTTGATTGGCGGTCTGCCAGTATTCCCGCACTCCCGCAGCTGGGGCTACGGTCCGTCGGGCATCATCGGTACCGTACTGGTGATTCTGCTGATTCTGGTGTTGCTGGGACGGATATAACGTTCCCACGCCAGCAGTAAAACAGCCCCGCTTATAGCGGGGCTTTTTATTGGGTTGATAACTAACCAGGCTCCAATTCTGAACTAGTAAAACGCACCTGATTATCTAACCCAACTAGTTTCTGTAGAAGCGCACGAGGGCCGCGAGGCCGCGATAGCGTTGTGTCTGACACACCGCCATCGCGACCGCCGTAACCTTTGATGACTCTTACAGAATCAAGCAACAAAAAAGCAGCCCGAAGGCTGCTTTCTTGTAGAGCACTTATTACTGTTTAGTGCGACGACGCGCCGCTGGCACCCAGGCCAGTCTGCGAGCGGACGAACTGCGGGTAGAACAAGGCGCGCTCGTCTTCCCCTGCTTTGGACTTGTCGGTAATCGAGAAGAACCAGATACCCACGAATGCGATGGCGATAGAGAACAGCGCCGGGTATTCGTACGGGAAGATGGGTTTCGGATTATGCAGGATCGAAACCCAGATGGTTGGGCCAAGAATCATCAGCACCACAGCACTGATCAAGCCCATCCAGCCACCAATCATGGCGCCACGGGTGGTCAGTTTTTTCCAGTACATGGAGAGCAACAGTACCGGGAAGTTACAGCTGGCTGCGATGGAGAACGCCAGGCCGACCATGAACGCGATGTTCTGGCTTTCGAAAGCGATACCCAGAAGGATTGCCACAACTGCCAGAGCAATCGTAGTCATCTTCGAGACACGGATTTCGTCCTTCTCGTTGGCTTTACCGGCTTTGATCACGCTTGCATACAGGTCGTGGGACACTGCCGAAGCACCCGCCAGGGTCAGACCGGCAACAACGGCCAGAATGGTCGCGAACGCTACTGCCGAGATAAAGCCAAGGAACAGACTGCCACCCACCGCATCGGCAAGGTGCACCGCTGCCATGTTGTTACCACCCAACAAAGCGCCCGCTGCATCTTTGAACGCCGGGTTGGTGCTGACCAGCAGGATCGCGCCGAAGCCGATAATGAAGGTCAGGATGTAGAAGTAACCGATGAATCCCGTTGCGTAGAACACCGACTTGCGAGCTTCTTTAGCATCGCTCACGGTGAAGAAGCGCATCAGAATGTGTGGCAGACCTGCGGTACCGAACATCAGTGCCAGGCCCAGGGAGAACGCCGAGATCGGATCTTTCACCAGACCGCCCGGGCTCATGATCGCTTCACCTTTAGGGTGAACCTTGACCGCCTCGGCGAACAGCAGGTTGAAATCGAAGTTGACGTGCTTCATCACCATCAGCGCCATGAACGACGCACCGGAGAGCAGCATGACTGCCTTGATGATCTGTACCCAGGTGGTAGCCAGCATGCCGCCGAACAGCACATACAGGCACATCAGAATACCGACCAGAATTACCGCAACGGTGTAGTCAAGACCGAACAACAGCTGGATCAACTTACCGGCACCCACCATCTGCGCAATCAGGTAGAACGCAACCACCACCAGAGAACCGCAGGCGGACAGGGTGCGAATTTCTTTCTGCTTGAGACGATAGGACGCCACGTCAGCAAAGGTGTATTTACCCAGGTTACGCAGGCGTTCGGCGATCAGGAACAGAATGATCGGCCAGCCCACCAGGAAGCCGATCGAATAGATCAGGCCGTCATAACCGGAGGTGTACACCAGCGCGGAAATACCCAGGAAGGACGCCGCCGACATGTAGTCACCGGCGATGGCCAGACCGTTTTGAAAACCGGTAATCTTGCCGCCCGCAGAGTAATAGTCCGATGCTGTCTTGTTCTTTTTCGATGCCCAGTAAGTGATGTACAGCGTGAACGCAACGAACACCAGGAACATGACAATCGCCGAGGTGTTCAACGGTTGCTTTTGCACAGCGCCCGTCAACGCATCTGCCGCCCAGAGCGACGGTGCGAAGGCAGCCAGGCCGAATACTGCTGATAGACGCCCGATCATTGCTGTGCCTCCTTCAGGATGGCGTTGTTCAGGTCATCGAACTCACCGTTGGCACGGCGAACGTAGATGCCAGTCAGCACGAATGCAGACAGGATCAGGCCGACCCCAATCGGCATTCCCCAGGTAATAGTCGAAGTAGCGCTAATTTTCGCGCCCAGAATGTGTGGTCCATAAGCAATCAAAAGGATGAAAGCGGCATAGAGCCCAAGCATGATCGCCGAAAGAATCCAGGCGAAACGCTCCCTTTTGGATACCAGCTCCTTGAAACGGGGGCTGTTTTGAATCGAGAGGTAAATGCTGTCGTTCATTGTTTTTGTCCTCGCAGCACAGATGAGATGTCACACATTGCACTTTAGTCCGGTCTGGCAAGCGCTCCAGACGACCTTAGTATTAGAACGACATTGCGGGCTGAAACCGGGCCTAAGGAATAGCGCGGACTATGTGGGAGCGAGGCTTGCCTGCGATACATGAGACGCAGCAGGAAGCTATACCGCGTTATCGTTTATCGCGAGCACGCTCGGCTCCCACAGCAGAATACGATTTCACATGGGTGGTGCCTGGCCTGGGCCGCATTCCGACGATGCAAGAGATGCAAGTGGAAAACACACCGTTATCGTTTATAGCCGGCACAAAAAAACCGCCCGGTCGTTAAACCGGGCGGTTCTTGTTTTTCCGTCAGACGTGGCAGTTTATTTGCCAGTCCACTCCTTCACGCGATCAGGGTTCTTGGCAACCCAGGCCTCGGCTGCGGCTTCAGGTTTAGCGCCGTCCTGGATGGCCAGCATGACTTCGCCGATTTCATCCTTGGACTTCCACTGGAATTTCTTCAGGAACTCGGCGACTTCCGGTGCTTTAGTCGCCAGCTCTTTGCTGCCGACGCTGTCAACGGTTTCAGCCGCGCCATAAACACCTTTTGGGTCTTCAAGGAACTTGAGCTTCCACTTGGCGAACATCCAGTGCGGCACCCAGCCAGTTACTGCGATGGACTCCTTCTTGTTTTCAGCACGAGTCAGCTCGGCAATCATCCCGGCACCGGAACTGGCCTGCAGCTTGTAACCGTCCAGACCGTAATCCTTGATCGCCTGATCGGTTTTGATCATGACGCCCGAGCCTGCATCAATACCGACAATTTTCTTCTTGAAGGATGCATCGGTCTTGAGGTCTTCAATACTGTTGGCTTTCACGTACTCAGGCACGATCAGACCGATCTTGGCGTCTTTGAAGTTGGAGCCATAGTTCACAACGTTGTCTTTGTTCTTTGCCAGATACTCGCCATGAGTCACCGGCAGCCATGCCGACAGCATCATGTCCAGCTTGCCCGTCGCGACGCCCTGCCACATGATCCCGGCCGCAACTGCCTGCAGTTTTACGTCATAACCCAACTTTTGCTTGATCACTACAGCGGCGACGTTGGTCGTCGCAACGCTGTCGGACCAACCGTCTACGTAACCGATACTCACTTCTTTGGCATGTGCCAGAGTGGAACTGACAGCAAGTGCCAGAGCCGCACCCACGCCCAGGATTTTCCGCATCTTCATCGTTACTTCCCCGGTAGTCTCGCGCCCGACAATGGGGTCAGGCGTCGTTAACGTTTTTATAAAGACCGCAGTCCGCGCCCAGCCTTGGAGCACCGCGCACTTTTTCACGCCTCAGTGACTCGGCGAACGATGGCATGCACCGTATCGCCCCTTGATCATCAACCCGCAGGGCAATACGACATGCTCTGTCAACGACATCAAGACACGGAGAAACGACATCGACGTGCCATCAGCGACCACCTTGTCGTAAAACCCCTTATTTCCGTCCGAAAATTGCATGTCGAACGTCAGCCGGAGGCGCAGCCTGTTGTGAAAATCCGGCGCATGTTCACAGGCAATGCATCGCCCCGGTTCACCCGATCATCACCTGCCAACGACCGCTACCGGGTAACGCGCTTTGATGACAGGAGTGTTACCGCCACCCCGTCAATCGCTGTAACAGCGTGTAACACGGGAACATTTTAACAAGCGCTCACCTCTTGCCAGATATCAAAAAAAACATAACCCATTGATTTTTAGAGATTTATAAAAGTTGGCACAGCTTCTGCTATATCTCTGGCATAACAAGAATAAAAATGCAGTACACCTAATAAGAACAAGACGTATCGGCTCTGACATAACAAGAACAAAGGCACAGAGACGCAGCTAACAGATTTTTTTGGAGTGGATCAGCTTCACAGAGATGCCTTCGGGCTCTCGCAACCGGGCAGAGAACAATAAAACTACCTTCAGGTAGCTCCCGAACTGGTTGGATCGCAAGGTCGAAGTGAGTCAGCGCTCAAAAAAATACGTTTGCTCTTGATCCCGGATGGGGATCGAACAAGAACGCAGTAAAGGGCCCGGTCGCCAAAAACAACAACAGACCACCCTAGAACAATAAAAAAAGAGCACGTAAAACCATTTAAAGGGGAGCTTAGGCTCCCCTTTATGCTGTCTGGGGTTTGGGGCACCCGCCTGCCCTGTTTGAAATCACCCGTATGTCTGTAGGAGCTCATTCCATCCCTTCCCGCTATAAAAAAGCACAGCTCTGCTCTCTTGACGCCAGAGAACGTGTATTGTCTCGATCTATTTACAAAGGTTCGCTTGCTTGTAGGGCACTTTGGCACTACACCGATGGTCATAGCCCGCGTACCTCATCAGCACTTCTTTCCCAAGGGATCTAGTCATGCTTCGTTTCCTGCGCTTCGCTGCCGTTATTGGTGGCCTCTGTTTGAGTGCGTCCGCTATGGCGGTCGATGTCGACCCCGCCACGTATGGCTTTCCTTTAAAGAACCCTTTTGAAGCGACCATTGCCACCACGCCTCCTGACATGCGTCCAGAGTTGCCCGCCGACGATGACATCGACCAGGACGACTACACCCTGAATCTACGGCCGGAGCGCGAGTTCACCCTGCCGGACAATTTCTGGGCAGTGAAAAAACTGCGTTATCGACTGGCCAGGCAGGATCACGCCGCACCGCTGATCTTTTTGATCGCGGGCACCGGCGCGCCGTATAACAGCACCATCAACGAATTCCTCAAGAAACTGTATTACGGCGCGGGTTATCACGTTGTGCAGCTGTCGTCGCCAACCAGCTACGACTTCATGAGCTCTGCATCGCGCTTCGCGACACCGGGTATTTCCACCGAAGATGCTGAAGACCTGTATCGCGTGATGCAGGCGGTGCGCGCGCAGCAAACCGAGCTTAAAATTACCGACTTTTACCTGACCGGTTACAGCCTCGGGGCGCTCAACGCCGCGTTCGTCAGCCGTCTGGATGAGACCCGCCGCAGCTTCAACTTCAAGAAAGTCTTACTGCTCAACCCGCCGGTCAACCTGTACACCTCGATATCCAACCTCGACAAACTGGTGCAAACCAATGTCAAGGGCATCGACAACAGCACCACTTTCTATGAGCTGGTACTGGCCAAACTGACCCGTTACTTCCGTCAGAAAGGTTACATCGACCTCAACGATGCACTGCTCTATGACTTCCAGCAGTCCAAGCAGCACTTGACCAATGAACAGATGGCGATGCTGATCGGTACCTCGTTCCGCTTCTCTTCGGCCGATATCGCATTTACGTCCGACCTGATCAACCGTCGTGGCCTGATCACCCCGCCCAAGTTTCCGATCACCGAGGGCACCAGCCTGTCGCCCTTCCTGCGTCGTGCGCTGCAATGCGACTTCGACTGCTACCTGACCGAACAGGTTATCCCGATGTGGCGCGCCCGCACCGATGGCGGCAGTCTGCTGCAACTGGTGGATCAGGTCAGCCTGTACGCCCTCAAGGATTATCTGCAAACCAGCAAGAAAATCTCCGTCATGCACAACGCTGACGACGTGATTCTCGGCTCTGGCGACTTGGGTTTCCTGCGCAAGACCTTCGGCGATCGCCTGACCGTTTATCCTTACGGCGGCCATTGCGGCAACATCAATTACCGCGTCAACAGCGACGCCATGCTGGAGTTCTTCCGTGGCTAAACGTCTTTTAATCCTCGCCGCCCTGCTGTGCGCAGGCACCGTCCAGGCTGCCGACGCGGTCAACAGCAACATTGCCGAACACCCGGCCACTGTCCTTCGTCAGGAAGATGCCGACGGCTTTACCCAGCCGCTCAAGTCATTGCAGTTCAACCCGGGACTGGATCAACGGGAATTCGAACGCGCCACGCTAACTGCGCTGGAGGTCTATGACCCGCTTGAGTCCTGGAACCGTCGCGTGTACCACTTCAACTACCGCTTCGACGAGTGGGTGTTCCTGCCGGTGGTCAATGGCTATCGCTACGTGACCCCAGGCTTTGTGCGTACTGGCGTCAGCAACTTCTTCGCCAACCTGGGTGAAATTCCAAACCTTCTGAACAGCCTGTTCCAGTTCAAAGGCCAGCGTTCGCTGGAAACCACCGGCCGCTTGCTGGTTAACACCACCATTGGTGTTGCCGGCCTGTGGGACCCGGCCACCATGATGGGCCTGCCACGCCAGAGCGAAGACTTCGGTCAGACGCTGGGCTTCTACGGCGTACCGGCTGGCCCATACCTGGTGCTGCCACTGCTTGGCCCGTCCAACCTGCGTGACACCGGCGGGCTGCTGTTCGACTTCACGGCCGAATCGCAGATCAACTTCCTCAACGTCGCCCAGGTCAGCAGCGATCATCCTGAGCTCTACCTGCTGCGAGCGATTGATCGCCGCTACACCACCAGCTTCCGCTACGGCCAGATGAACTCACCGTTCGAATACGAGAAAGTGCGTTACGTCTACACCGAAGCCCGCAAGCTGCAGATCGCCGAGTAACAGTAAGGCGATACAAAAACGGCCAGCCGGAGTAATCGGGCTGGCCGTTTTTTTGTGCACATCAATACTCTATTTGGAATGCGATCACCCTGTGGGAGCGGTGCTTGCCCAGCTCCTACAGGGATGGCATTCCAATCAACAAACCCGATCAATCACCCGCAAAATCATCACCCATCAATCGGCCAAACAGGCATAGCATGGTCGCCATTGATGAGGAGAAACTCCATGAGCCAATTTCGCAAAGTGCTGTCCATCCAGGCCGGTCAACCTGCATCGGACGGTGCCGGTGTAAAGCTGACCCGTGTTTTCGGCGGGCCGGGTGTTGAACAATTCGATCCGTTTCTGATGCTCGACGAGTTCGGTTCCGACAAGCCAGACGATTACATCGCAGGTTTCCCGCCGCACCCGCATCGGGGTTTCGAGACGGTGACCTACATGCTTGAAGGCCGTATGCGCCATGAAGACCACATGGGCAATGTCGGCTTGCTGCAAGGCGGTGGCGTGCAATGGATGACCGCAGCGCGAGGCGTTATCCATAGCGAAATGCCTGAGCAGGAAGAAGGTGTGATGCGCGGCTTCCAGCTCTGGCTGAACCTGCCGGGCAAGACCAAGCTGAGTGATGCCAGTTATCAGGACATTCAGCCGGAGAACATTCCGCGCCTGACCACCAGCAATGGTGTTGAGGTGGTGGTGATCGCCGGTCAGTTCGATGACGGCCAGCTTCAGCAGGCCGGTGCCGTGCAGCGTCCAGACACCGAGCCGCAGTACTTCGACTTTCATATGCCCGCTGGCAGCAGCATTAGTCCACGTGTTCCTGATGGGCATCGGGCGCTGCTGTATGTCTACGAAGGCAGCCTGGACGTTGCAGGTCAGCCGCAAACTGTGAGTGCCAGCCGAATGGTGCGCTTGTCCGAAGAAGGCGAATTGCAACTGAATACCGCAAACGGTGCCCGGGTATTGTTGATCGCTGGCAAACCGCTGCGTGAACCCATCGTGCAGTATGGGCCGTTCGTGATGAACACCCGGGAAGAGATCGAGCAGGCGTTGCGGGATTTTCGGGATGATCGGTTAACGGCTTGATGGTGAGCTGACATCGATCTGTAGGAGCTGCCGAAGGCTGCGAAGACTTGAAAATTGGCACACCGCTTCGCAGCCTGCGGCAGCTCCTACAAGAGTTACGGCAACCGCAAAAACCGCTTCAACTGTTCGCCTTGCGCCATGGCGTCATAGCGACCCAGCTCAATCAATTCCCGGCAGTAACCCGCCTCAAACAGCAAATAGCTGAGCACGCTGGCACCACTGGTTTTGGTCGCCCCCGGCCCACGTAGAAACGTGCGTAATGCGCGGGGCAGTTCATGGCGATGACGGGCAGCGATCTGGTCGATGGGCTGGCTCGGAGCAATGATCAGGACCTCCACCGGGGCCAGGCCCTTCTCACGCACGCGATGCTCGCAGGGCAGCATGTCACTGACCAGATTCATGCGCTCCAGCACTTCAATGTCGCTTTCGAGATTGTCGATGAAGGTGCTGTTGAGCATGTGTCCGCTGATCTGCGCGAGGGTTGGCTGCTTGCCGTTCGTGACCCGCTGCACCTGCCGGTTGGCATCGGCACCACGAGGGTTGCCGCTGACACCCACGACCAGTACGCGGTTGGCCCCCAGATGCAGCGCAGGGCTGATCGGCGCTGACTGCCGCACCGCTCCGTCGCCGAAGTATTCCTGGTCGATTTTGACCGGCGCGAACAGCAGCGGAATGGCCGAACTGGCAAGCAAATGGTCGATGGTCAGTTGGGTTGGAACACCCAGACGGCGATGGCGCAGCCACGGATCAATGGTGCCTTTGCCTTGGTAGAAAGTCATGGCATGGCCAGACTCGTAACCAAACGCAGTCACTGCCACCGCCCGCAGATGTTTGGCAGCAATGGCAGCGTCGATGCCTTTCAGGTCAAGCCGTTCAGTGAGCAGGTCGCGCAGCGGCGAGCTGTTGAGCAACGCGACCGGTATCTGGGAGCCAATTCCCAACAGGCTGTTGCCGAAGAAACGCCCGGCCTGACTCATCACGCCAGGCCAGTCGCTGCGCAGCACCTGATGGCTGCGAAAGCCTTGCCAGAACTCGGTCAGTTGATGCACAGCGGTACGAAAATGCAACGCGCCACTGGCCAGCTTAACGGCGTTGATGGCGCCCGCAGAGGTTCCGACAATGACCGGAAACGGATTGGGTGCGCCGGGAGGCAGCAAATCGGCGATCCCCGCCAATACCCCGACCTGATAAGCAGCCCTCGCCCCACCACCAGACAGAATCAACCCGGTAACGGGTTCTACATCATTCACAGCATCCATTGCGATGACGGGTTCAAGCATTTAGCTGCGCCTCAGTTGATCACGTACGCTTCTTATAGATTTTTGGCTCGCCCGGAGGTCGGCTTTTGAATCGACGGTGCGCCCAAAGATACTGCTCAGGACACTCCGTAATGGCACTTTCTACCCATTGATTGATGCGCAGGCAATCAACTTCATCACTTTCGCCGGGAAAGTCCTGCAATGGCGGATGAATAACCAATCGATAGCCACTGCCGTCAGCCAGTCGCTGCTGGGTGAATGGTACGACTTGGGCACGCCCCAGCTTGGCGAATTTGCTGGTGGCCGTCACGGTAGCAGCCTGAATGCCGAACAACGGGACGAACACGCTTTGCTTGGCGCCGTAGTCCTGATCCGGTGCGTACCAGATGGCGCGGCCAGTACGCAGCAACTTGAGCATGCCCCGCACGTCTTCGCGCTCCACGGCTAAAGAGTCCAGGTTATGGCGCTCCCGGCCGCGACGCTGGACGAAATCGAACAGTGCGTTCTTGTGCTCGCGGTACATGCCGTCGATGGTGTGTTGCTGGCCCAGCAGCGCTGCGCCGATTTCCAGCGTAGTGAAATGCAGCGCCATGAGAATCACACCCTGCCCTTGCTGCTGCGCAGCCTGCAAGTGCTCAAGACCTTCAATATGCGCCAGTTTGGCAAGACGCTCTTTGGACCACCACCAGCTCATGGCCATTTCAAAAAAGGCGATGCCCGTGGAAGCAAAGTTTTCCTTGAGCAGGCGCTTACGCTCATCGCTGGAAAGATGGGGGAAACACAGCTCCAGATTGCGAGACGCGATGTATTTGCGATCAGTGGCAAATCTATACATCACCGCGCCCAGCATCCGCCCAATCACCAGCAGAACCCGGAATGGCAATTGAACAATCAGCCACAGCAGCCCAAGCCCCAGCCATAACGGCCAGAAACGGGGGTGAAGAAAATAAGCTCGAAAACGCGGGCGATCCATTAAAGCTTCCATCAGAACCATGGCCGCGCATTCTACAACGGTTCGACCCCGCTTGCGGCTAGCGGGCGTTATCGTTATAAGTCTCGGCACTTTTAGCGACAAGCCGTTGTATGCCGACCATGAGCCAAAACGAATCGCAAGAACAGGATCCAGTCTTCCAACTCAAGGGCAGCATGCTCGCCATCACTGTGCTGGAGCTGGCCCGCAACAACCTTGAGGCCCTCGACCGCCAATTGGCGGCGAAAGTGGCCCAGGCTCCAAATTTTTTCAGCAATACCCCGCTGGTGCTGGCGCTCGACAAGCTTCCCGCCGACAGCGGCGCCGTGGACCTGCCCGGCCTGATGCGCGTATGCCGCCAGCATGGCCTGCGCACCCTGGCGATTCGTGCCAGTCGCATCGAAGATATCGCCGCTGCCATCGCTATCGATTTGCCTGTCCTCCCGCCGTCCGGTGCCCGCGAGCGTCCACTGGACCCGCTGGAAGGTGAAGCGGCGAAGAAAAAAGTCGAAACACCACCCGAGCCGACCATCAAACCGACCCGCGTGATTACCACGCCGGTGCGCGGCGGGCAGCAGATTTACGCCCCCGGCGGCGACTTGGTGGTGATTGCCCCGGTCAGTCCGGGTGCGGAACTTCTGGCCGATGGCAACATCCATGTTTACGGCCCATTACGCGGCCGGGCGCTGGCTGGAATAAAAGGCGACACCAAAGCGCGAATTTTCTGTCAGCAGATGGGTGCCGAACTGATATCCATCGCCGGGCAATACAAGGTTTCCGAAGATTTACGCAGGGATCCACTCTGGGGTACGTCGGTACAGGTCAGCCTGTCAGGTGACGTGTTGAACATCATCCGGCTTTAACGGATACTGCGCCATTTTCAAAGCATCCCTGATTCGTCGCGAAAACGTAGCAAAGGTTGTAGGAAATCCAGGAGCTTTAATCGTTCCTGGCAAATTGCTCCCAGGGTAGGACACCCGGAAGCTTTCAATTTCCATCATTGTTCGACGGTCGCCGCTTCAAGGGACGCTCTTCAGGACTAACTGTCCTTTTCCTCTAGGGGTGATACACCTTGGCCAAGATTCTCGTGGTTACATCCGGCAAGGGTGGTGTGGGCAAGACCACCACCAGCGCCGCCATCGGTACCGGTCTCGCACTGCGCGGCCACAAAACTGTCATTGTCGACTTCGACGTCGGCTTGCGTAACCTCGACCTGATCATGGGCTGCGAGCGTCGTGTGGTGTATGACTTCGTCAACGTGGTAAACGGCGAGGCCAACCTGCAACAGGCGCTGATCAAAGACAAAAAGATCGAAGGCCTGTTCGTACTGGCTGCCAGCCAGACTCGTGACAAAGAAGCGCTGACCAAAGAAGGCGTGGAAAAAGTCTTGATGGAACTCAAGGAATCCTTTGAGTACATTGTCTGCGACTCCCCTGCCGGTATCGAAACCGGTGCTCACCTGGCGATGTACTTCGCCGATGAAGCCATTGTCGTGACCAACCCGGAAGTATCGTCGGTACGTGACTCGGACCGCATGCTGGGCCTGCTGGCCAGCAAATCGCGTCGTGCCGAGCGTGGCGAAGACCCGATCAAGGAACACCTGCTGCTGACCCGCTACAACCCGGAGCGTGTAAGCAAGGGCGAGATGCTGGGCGTCGAAGACGTCAAGGAAATCCTCGCGGTGACTCTGCTGGGTGTGATCCCGGAGTCCCAGGCAGTACTGAAAGCTTCCAACCAGGGCGTACCGGTCATCCTCGACGATCAGAGCGATGCAGGTCAGGCTTACAGCGATGCGGTTGATCGTCTGTTGGGCAAAGAGCGCGAGCACCGTTTCCTGGACATTCAGAAGAAAGGATTTTTCGAACGCCTGTTCGGGGGTAACTGATGAACATTTTCGACTTCTTTCGTGCCAGCAAAAAAGTCAGCACCGCGTCGGTCGCGAAAGAGCGTCTACAGATCATCGTGGCGCATGAACGCGGCCAACGTACCACTCCGGACTACTTGCCAGCCCTGCAAAAAGAGCTGGTCGAAGTGATCCGCAAGTACGTCAACATCGAGTCCAACGATGTGCAGGTTGCTCTGGAAAACCAGGGCAGCTGCTCGATTCTGGAACTCAACATCACCCTGCCAGATCGCTAGATCCGGCGGTTGCTTGCGGCGGCATCAGCACCATTCTTACGAGTGGGGCTGATGCCGTCGTTGCGTTTAGAGGCCGTTAAATGCCGTTGTCGAACATCCGCATCATTTATCAGGACGCAGCCGTTCTGGTGATTGATAAGCCAACCCTGCTGCTTTCCGTTCCCGGCCGTGCCGAGGACAACAAGGATTGCCTGATTACCCGCCTGCAGGAAAACGGCTACCCCGAAGCCCGCATTGTCCATCGCCTGGACTGGGAAACCTCCGGGATCATCCTGCTGGCCCGCGATGCGGATACGCATCGCGAACTGTCCCGCCAGTTTCATGACCGGGAAACTGAAAAAGCCTACACCGCGCTGTGCTGGGGTGAACCGACTCTGGACAGCGGCAGCATCGACCTGCCCCTGCGTTACGATCCACCGACCAAGCCCCGGCATGTGGTGGATCATGAATTCGGCAAGCATGCCCAGACCTTCTGGAAAGTGCTGGAGCGCTGCGGTCATTACAGCCGTGTCGAACTGACGCCGATTACCGGGCGCTCGCATCAGTTGCGGGTTCATATGCTGTCGATTGGGCATCCCCTGCTGGGCGATGGTCTTTATGCACATCCGGAAGCACTGGCCGCGTATCCGCGCCTGTGCCTGCATGCGAGCATGTTGAGCTTTACCCATCCGCAAACGGGTGAGCGTTTACGGTTCGAATGCCCTGCGCCGTTTTAGGCACACCGCGATCCTGTAGGAGCGCACCGAGGTCACGAGGCCCGCGATGGCGGTGTGTCAGACAGACGGCTATCGCTACCTCGCATTGCTCGTGAGCTCCTACAGGTCCTGCGCTTTATCTGAGATAGCGTGAAGTGCAACACAAAGCACACCCGCAACAACACGACCCACATCAATACGGTAAACTCCCGCCATTGCTGTCTGGAGTGACTTATGCGCGAAGAGCTGAACAAAGGCCTGATTGATTTCCTCAAGGCCTCTCCTACCCCTTTCCATGCAACCGCGACTCTCGTCCAACACCTTGAAGCTGCTGGCTTCCAGCGTCTGGACGAACGTGAAACCTGGGCCACCGAAACCGGCGGCCGGTATTACGTAACCCGGAATGATTCGTCCATCGTGGCGTTCCGTATGGGCCGTCAATCACCACTGACCGGCGGTATCCGCATGGTCGGCGCCCATACCGACAGCCCCTGCCTGCGGGTCAAGCCGCAACCTGAACTGCAGCGCCAGGGCTTTTGGCAACTGGGCGTCGAAGTCTACGGTGGTGCGCTGCTCGCGCCATGGTTCGACCGTGATCTGTCACTAGCTGGCCGTGTTACCTTCCGCCGCGACGGTAAAGTGGAAAGTCAGCTGATCGACTTCAAACTGCCGATTGCCGTGATCCCCAACCTGGCGATCCACCTCAATCGCACCGCCAACGAAGGCTGGGCAATCAACCCACAGACCGAGCTGCCGCCGATCCTGGCCCAGGTAGCGGGTGACGAACGCGCCGACTTCCGCGCCCTGCTCACCGATCAACTGGCTCGCGAGCACGGCCTGAATGCTGACGTGGTCCTCGACTACGAGCTGAGTTTCTACGACACGCAAAGCGCCGCTGTGGTTGGGTTGAACGCCGACTTCATCGCGGGCGCGCGTCTGGATAACCTGCTGTCCTGCTACGCCGGTCTGCAAGCGCTGCTGGGCACCAACACTGACGAAACCTGCCTGTTGGTGTGTACCGACCATGAAGAAGTAGGCTCGTCGTCGACCTGTGGCGCCGATGGCCCGATGCTGGAACAGATCCTTCAGCGCCTGCTGCCGGACGGTGCGGATTACGTGCGTACGATCCAGAAGTCATTGCTGGTTTCAGCTGACAACGCTCACGGCATTCACCCTAACTATGCCGAGAAGCACGACGCCAACCACGGCCCGAAGCTAAATGCCGGCCCTGTGATCAAGGTCAACAGCAACCAGCGCTACGCCACCAACAGCGAAACCGCCGGGTTCTTCCGCCATCTGTGCATGGCTGAAGAAGTGCCGGTGCAGAGCTTCGTGGTACGCAGCGACATGGCCTGCGGTTCAACCATCGGCCCGATCACCGCCAGCCATCTGGGCGTGCGCACCGTAGACATCGGCTTGCCGACGTTCGCCATGCACTCGATACGTGAGCTGGCTGGCAGCCATGACCTCGCGCACCTGGTGAAAGTATTGACCGCGTTTTATGCGAGTCATGAGTTGCCATAAGCAAGTGGGCAAGCAGGCCCGATATCGCTGCTTGCCCAAACCTGCCTCATATCAACGCCATAGCGTCCAAACCCGCCTAGACTGAACTCATCAGCGCTCTGGAGGTGGGACGTAATGGACGCTTTTTTCTCGATTCTGTTACCGATTCTGGCGGGCATGGTACTGCTATGCGTTGGCTACAACTATCAGGAGCGTAACAGCGGTGTGTTCATGATCTGGTTGGGGATGATCGGGATTCTGGGCACTGTCGTGTTCAAGATTTTGCAGAAGCTGACG
Organism: Pseudomonas caspiana; assembly: GCF_040224095.2. NCBI lineage: Bacteria > Pseudomonadati > Pseudomonadota > Gammaproteobacteria > Pseudomonadales > Pseudomonadaceae > Pseudomonas > Pseudomonas caspiana. Next base: position 4,293,010 of record NZ_CP167995.1, read on the forward strand.
TGAGATGGCCCTCCTGAGCAAGTTTCAACGAGTTATCGCGAAGTAGAGACCTCTCTGTAGGAGCTCACGAGCAACGCGAGGCAGCGATAGCGTTCTGTCAGACAAGCCGCCATCGCGGGCGTCGTAACCTCGGTGAGCTCCAGATCAGGTGGAGTCAGATATATATTGGTTTCATACCCCCCCCCTGGCAACCCCTCAAATATCCCGCACCACCGCGCTCACATGAATCGCATCGTGCCGCCAGTACTCCAGGTCGCAATCGATCAACCGGCCATTCTGGTCGAAGTTGACCCTGGCAATCCGCAAGCCTGGGCTGCCCAGTGAAACTTTGAGCGCTGCCGATGCTTCCGCATGCAGGGCGGTGGGCACCATTTCGAAGCGAACCTGACCGTAGCGCAGGTCATAGCGGCTGGCGTACAACTCGGTCAGCGACTGATTGAGATCGCTATCAAGGATGCCGGGAAAGTATTCGGGGTTCAGGTAGTGCTCCACATACAGCACCAGACGCTGATCTATGCGGCGGGCGCGGCAGATCTGGACCACGCTGGACAGCGCAGGCAGCTGTAGCATTTCGCATATTTTTGCCGAGGCCGGTTGCAGGCGTGCAGAAATGACCTGGGTATCGGCAACCCTGCCCTGGGCCTCGACCATGGCGTGGAAGTGGCTGCGGCGCATCAAGTCGTAGGCAAGACGTGGCGGCGAAATAAACCATCCGCGCCTCTCCTCTCTATAAATAAGCCCCAACGCTTCGAGCTGCACCAAGGCCTCTCGCAAGGTGATGCGCGTAGTGTCGAAGACTTCACTCAGCTTGCGTTCGGCGGGCAACTTGCTGCCAGGCGGGAGCAGACCATGCTCGATCTGCTCTTGCAGGGCATTACAAATCGTTGTGACCGCACGGGGCACTTCTTCGCGCATCAGGCTTCCTTACTGGACTAGACCAGCGCCAAAACAGCGCACTGATGATTCTCATTGCACACGTCGGTGCGCAGAAACAGCCTACGGAGTGTAGATGACTGCTCCATGACAATGTCCATCACAAACCATGCCAGCCCCGCTCTAATAAAACGCCGCAGGCCTTTCAGATCAAGGCTTTGATCATGGTCTACGCTTACCCCGCACCCGGTCAGCTCGCTGTGCAGCCTTCGGGTAACAAGCTGCGTCAACATAAAAATGTCATCGAAAAAGCTTAACTTGGCTCAGGTATTGCTGACCTAGACCAACCAACCCGCAACGATCACTTCTAAAAAGATCTTTCAGAAGTGCACAAGGAGCTTCGAATGAAACACCTTTTGCTGGCATCACTCCTCGGTTCCGCTATCGCTCTCAGCACCTCCGTCATGGCGGCAGACGCTGACCTGAAAACCCTTGAAGCAGCCGCCAAGGTTGAAGGCGCGGTCAACAGTGTTGGCATGCCGGATGACTGGGCGAACTGGAAAGACACCTGGGCGGATCTGCTGACCAAGTACGGCCTCAAGCACATGGACACAGACATGAGCTCGGCCCAGGAAATCGCCAAGTTCGACGCGGAAAAAGACAACGCCAGTGCCGACATCGGCGACGTCGGCGCGGCTTTCGGCCCTATTGCAGCGGCTAAAGGCGTGACCCAACCCTACAAGCCAAGCACTTGGGATCAGGTTCCGGACTGGGCGAAAGATAAAGACGGTCACTGGGCACTGGCCTACACCGGGACCATTGCCTTCGTGGTCAACAAGAAGTTGCTGCACGGCTCTGAAGTACCCACCAAGTGGTCTGACCTGAAGGAAGGCAAGTACAAGGTTACCGTGGGTGACGTGAGCACCGCAGCGCAGGCTGCCAACGGTGTTCTGGCCGCCGCGATTGCCATGAAAGGCGACGAAAGCAACATCGCGCCCGGCCTGCAACTGTTCACCGAACTGGCCAAGCAAAAGCGTCTGGCCCTCAATAACCCGAACATCCAGAGCATGGAAAAAGGCGAAGTTGAAGTGGGCATCGTCTGGGACTTCAACGGCCTGAGCTACAAGGCCAAGATGACCAACCCGGATGACTACGTGGTGCTGATCCCGTCCGACGGTTCGGTGATTTCCGGCTACACCACCATCATCAACAAATACGCGAAAAATCCTAACGCCGCCAAGCTGGCCCGTGAATACATCTTCAGTGACGCCGGCCAGATCAACCTGGCCAAGGGCAACGCACGTCCGATTCGTGCCGAGCACCTCACCCTGCCACCTGAAGTGCAGGCCAAGCTGCTGCCAAACGAGCAGTACAAAGGCGTGACCCCGATCAAAAACGCAGCTGCATGGGAGAAAACCTCCAAGGCACTGCCACAGATGTGGAACGAGCAAGTCATCGTTGAAATGAACTGATGCGCTACGGGCCTCAAGGATGAGGCCCGTTTTCCCCGTCATTCCCCAAAAAGCCTGTGCCTGCCGGAGCGATTGGCTCATGAACCACAATGTCATCCTCATCGTGCTCGACGGCCTCAACTACGAAGTGGCCCGACATGCGATGGGCCATCTTCAGGCTTACGCCAACGCAGGCCGCGCCACGCTCTACAAGCTGGAATGCGAACTGCCGGCACTCTCGCGCCCGCTGTACGAATGCATCCTGACCGGCGTACCGCCGATTGAAAGCGGCATCGTCCACAATCAGGTGTCACGCCTTTCCAACCAACGCAGCATGTTCCACTACGCCACCGACGCCGGACTCAGTACCGCGGCGGCGGCCTATCACTGGGTCAGCGAACTGTATAACCGCACGCCGTTTGATGCCGCCCGTGATCGCCATACGGATGACATCGAATTACCGATTCAGCACGGCCACTTCTACTACGCCGATCACTACCCAGACTCGCACCTGTTCGCCGACGCAGAAAGTCTGCGGGTCAGGCACGCGCCGAATCTGCTATTGATCCACCCCATGAATATCGACGACGCCGGGCACAAGCACGGCCTCGACAGCGCGCAATACCGCAACAGCGCGCGCAGCGTTGACATCATCATCGCGGATTACCTGCAAGGCTGGCTCGACGCGGGCTATCAGGTCTTGATCACTGCCGATCACGGCATGAACAACGACCGCTCCCACAATGGCCTGCTGCCCGAAGAGCGCGAAGTCCCGCTGTTCGTGCTGGGCGATGCGTTCAGCCTGAATACTGCGGCGGCACCCAGGCAAACCGAGCTGTGCGGCATTGTCTGCGAACTGCTCGGCGTGCCCCACGACAAACCGGTCTGCCGGGAGATTCTCAAGTGAGCACCAATAACCGCGGCAAATGGCTCGGGCTTCTCTGCCTGCTTCCGTTTGCACTGTTCTTCTTCGTGTTTCAGATCGCGCCGCTGGGCTGGGTAGCGATCAACAGCCTGCATTCCGACGCCGGCTGGGGCATTGAAAACTTCATCAAGGCCTTCGACTCGCGGTTCTATCGACAGGCCATGCAGTTCAGCCTGGAGATCAGTTTCTGGTCCAGCCTGTTCGGCATCATCATTGCGGTGCTGGGCAGTTATTCGCTGCGCAACGTGGATTCGCGCCTGCGGGACTTCGTCAATTCGTTCGCCAACATGACCAGCAACTTCTCAGGCGTGCCGTTGGCCTTTGCGTTCATCATTCTGCTGGGCTTCAACGGCGCCGTGACCTTGATGCTCAAGCAGGCGGGAATCATCGAAGATTTCAACCTGTATTCGAAAACCGGGCTGATCATCCTCTATACCTATTTCCAGATTCCCCTTGGCGTATTGCTGCTTTATCCGGCCTTCGATGCCCTGCGTCAGGACTGGCGTGATTCGGCATCGTTGCTTGGCGCCAGCAGCTTTCAGTTCTGGCGTCACATCGGCTTGCCGGTGCTGACTCCTGCCCTGCTCGGCACTTTTGTCATTCTGCTGGCCAATGCCCTGGGCGCTTACGCCACGGTCTACGCCCTGACCACCGGCAACTTCAACGTGCTGCCGATCCGTATTGCGGCCATGGTTGCAGGCGATATCAGCCTTGATCCGAACATGGCCAGCGCGCTGGCGATGATTCTGGTCGGCCTGATGACGCTGGTCACAGTCGTCCATCAGTGGTTGCTGAAGAGGAGCTACCATGTCTCGCGTTGAAAGAGGCCCGGCCCGGTTTTATCACCGAGCGGTCGTTTATCTGCTGTTCTTCATCCTGCTGCTGCCGCTGCTCGGCACGCTGCTGTACTCAGTGGCGACCAGTTGGTCGGCAAGCATTCTGCCCAGCGGCCTGACCTTCAAGTGGTACATCGCGCTGTGGAGCGATCCGCGCTTCCTCGCTGCATTTGGCCAGTCGCTGCTGGTTTGTGTTGGCGCGCTGATTTTGTCGGTGGTGCTGATCCTGCCGCTGCTGTTCGTGGTGCATTACCACTTTCCGCGCCTGGACGCGTTGATGAACATCCTGATCCTGCTGCCCTTCGCGGTGCCGCCGGTAGCGTCGTCGGTGGGCCTGTTGCAGCTGTATGGTTCCGGACCGTTCGCGATGGTCGGTACGCCATGGATTCTGATCGGCTGCTACTTCACCGTCGCCCTGCCGTTCATGTACCGGGCGATCAGTAACAACCTGCAAGCGATCAACCTGACTGACCTGATGGACGCCGCCCAATTGCTCGGCGCCAATACCTGGCAGGCAGCGTTCCTGGTGGTGCTGCCCAACCTGCGCAAAGGCTTGATGGTCGCGCTGCTGCTGTCGTTCTCCTTCCTGTTCGGCGAGTTCGTGTTCGCCAACCTGCTGGTCGGCACGCGCTATGAAACCCTGCAGGTGTACCTGAACAACATGCGTAACAGCAGCGGTCACTTCAACAGTGCGCTGGTGATTTCCTACTTCCTCTTCGTGTTGCTGCTGACCCTGGCCGCCAATCGCCTGAATAAGGACAAAGACTGATATGAGTTTTGTCAGTGTTGAAAATCTGCAAAAAAACTACGGCAGCACGGCAGTCTTCAGTGACATCAACTGCACCATCGAGCGCGGAGAATTTGTCACCCTGCTCGGCCCGTCCGGTTGTGGCAAGTCGACGCTGCTGCGCTGCATTGCCGGGCTGACCTCGGTCAACAGCGGCCGCATTATGCTGGACGGTGTCGACCTGGTGCCGGTCACCCCGCAAAAGCGCAACATCGGCATGGTGTTCCAGAGCTATGCGCTGTTCCCCAACATGACCGTGGAGCAGAACGTCGCATTTGGTCTGCGCATGCAAAAGGTCAACGCTGACGACACCCACAAGCGGGTCGCCGAAGTGTTGAAGCTGGTGGAACTGACCGATTTCGCCAGCCGCTATCCGCATCAAATGTCCGGTGGCCAATGCCAGCGCGTCGCCCTCGCCCGCTCTCTGGTGACCCGGCCGCGTCTGTTACTGCTGGATGAACCGTTGTCGGCGCTGGATGCGCGAATTCGCAAACATCTGCGTGAGCAAATCCGCGCGATTCAGCGCGAGCTGGGCCTGACCACGATCTTCGTGACCCACGATCAGGAAGAAGCGCTGACCATGTCAGATCGCATTTTCCTGATGAATCAGGGTCGTATCGTGCAGAGCGGCGATGCTGAAACCCTTTACACTGCGCCGGTGGATGTTTTCGCCGCAGGCTTCATTGGCAACTACAACCTGCTCGAAGCCGAAGATGCCAGCCGCCTTATGCAACGGCCGATCACCAGCCGCATCGCGATTCGTCCAGAGGCCATTCAACTGAGCCTGACCGGCGAGCTTGAAGGGCAAATCCGCAGCCACAGCCTGCTGGGCAACGTGATCCGCTACCGGGTCGAGGCTCGCGGCGTTGAACTGGTGGTGGACGTACTCAATCGCTCGGCGGACGATCTGCTGACTGACGGGACGCGGGTGACGTTGAGGATTGATGCTTCGGCGTTGTGTGAGGTGGCTTGAGGCTCAACTGTAGGAGCTGCCGCAGGCTGCGAACAATCTTCAGAGCGACCTTGAGCGTGCGATTGTTCGCAGCCTGCGGCAGCTCCTACAGGAACGTGTACAACGCACAAAATTCAAAGGACAGCTTTTAATGGCTTTAGCAATTTTTGACCTGGACGAAACCCTGATCGCCGGCGACTGCGCCAGTCTGTGGAGTGAGCAGATGGCCAGGCTTGGCTGGGTTGATCCAGCGTCGTTCATCAAACGCGATCACGAACTGATGCAGGCCTACAGCGAAGGCAAGCTGGCCATGGAAGACTACATGGCCTTCAGCCTGGAGCCGATGCTTGGCCGTACCCCGGAAGAAGTGGACCACCTCGTCGGGCCGTGGGTCGAGGATTACATCGAGCCGATCATTTTCAGCGACGCCACTAAATGCATCGCCGAACACCGCGCTGCAGGCGACCGGATTCTGGTGATTTCAGCGTCGGGTGTTCATCTGGTCAAACCGATTGCCGAGCGTATTGGTATTGATGAAGTGCTGGCCATCGAACTGGACGTCGCTCACGGTGTTTACAACGGCAAGACCGTGGGCACCCTGACCTACCGCGAAGGCAAGATCACCCGTCTCATGGAATGGCTGGACGCCGAAGGTGAAAACCTTGAAGGTGCGAGCTTCTACTCTGATTCGCGCAACGATCTGCCGCTGTTGCTCAAGGTTGATCATCCGCATGTGGTCAACCCGGACCCGACGTTGCTGGAGCACGCGCAGAAAGCCGGTTGGCCTGTGCATAGCTGGAAGTAACGAGCCTGGCTACATTCCCTGTGGGAGCGGTGCTTGCCCGCGATAAGGCTGGACGCGATTCACTTTGGTTCGCGGTGTCCTTATCGCGGGCAAGCACCGCTCCCACGACGGGATAAAGCCAAGAGTCCAGAATCAGGCTTTAAACCAGGCTTTCATCAATCACCAGCACCAGCTTGCCATTGACCTTGTTGGTCGCCAGCTCGGCATAGGCCGCTTCTGCATCCTTGATCGAGTAGCTGCGGGCCAGTTGGGGTTTGAGGCGGCCTTCGGTGAACAGTGGCCAGACGTGCTGCCCCAGATCATGCAACAGGTCAGCCTTGAACGTGTCATCACGGCTGCGCAGGGTCGAACCCAGCAACTGAATGCGTTTGCCCAGTATCTGCGCCATGTCCAGTTGCGCCTCGCGGCCGCCCATCAAGCCGATCAGCACCCAGCGACCATCGACACCGAGCAGTTTGACGTTCAGCTCGGCATAGTTCGCGCCCACGGGATCAAGGATCACATTGAACGGCGCGAAGTCCTTGAGGCTGTCCAGGCTTTCATTGCGCACCACGCCGCCCTGAGCCCCCAATTCGATGCAGTACTCCAGACGGTCTGCCGAACCCACACTGACCCAGACCGGATTGCCAAACGCTTTGCAAAGCTGAATACCAGCTGAACCAACTCCACTTGCACCGGCGTGCAACAACACTTTCTCGCCGGGCTTGAGACCCGCCAACTGAAACAGGTTAAGCCATGCAGTGGCATAGACTTCCGGAATAGCGGCGGCCTCGGCCAGTGACAGGCCCTCAGGGACCGGCAAGACATGCCGCCCGTCAACCACCGCTTCTTCCGCCATCGCCCCGCCAGCCAGCAGCGCGCAGACTCTGTCGCCCACTTGCCAGGAAGCACCGGGCCCCACTTCGGCGATGACTCCGGAACACTCCATCCCGAGGATTTCGCTAGCTCCGGGCGGCGGCGGATAGAGCCCCGCACGCTGTAATAAATCAGCCCGATTCAAACCCGCAGCGGCAACTTTTATACGAACTTGCCCTACATCGAGCGCCGGACTTGGCTCATCGACCCATTCCACACGACCTTCAACGCCTTGCAATGCCTTCACAGTGCCTCCATAGTGAGTCTGGACTGAGCCCGAAGCTGAAACAGCACGGGCTTTCTTGCATTATGCGACCGGATCCGACGGAACCGGCGACTTCCAAAGACGGCCTAATATGCGTTATCAATTGTCCCCGCGTCGAATCAGCATGAAGCATTTCTTACCAAGTACCGCCCTTGCGCTGGTTGTGGGTCTCAGCATTTTGCCGATGTCCGCCAGCTCCTTTGCCGCCAATAGCTGGGATAACCTCCAGCCGGATCGCGACGAAGTGATCGCCAGTCTCAACGTAGTTGAGCTGCTCAAGCGTCATCATTACAGCAAACCGCCACTGGACGACAAACGTTCGGTGATCATCTATGAAAGCTACCTCAAGCTTCTGGACCCGGCGCGCAGCTATTTTCTCGCCAGCGATATCACCGAATTCGACAAGTGGCGTACCCAGTTCGACGATTTCCTGAAAAGCGGCGACCTGAATCCTGGCTTCACCATCTACAAGCGCTATCTGGACCGCATCAAGTCGCGTCTGGATTTCGCTCTGGCTGAGTTGAACAAAGGCGTCGACAAACTTGATTTCACCGCCAAGGAAAGCTTGCTGGTGGATCGCAAGGACGCCGCCTGGCCGAAAAACGAAGCCGAACTGGATGACCTGTGGCGCAAGCGCGTCAAGGACGAAGTCCTGCGCCTGAAGATCGCGGGTAAAGACCCGGCGAAGATTCAGGAGACGCTGACCAAGCGCTACAAGAACCAGTTGGCACGTCTGAGCCAGACCCGTGCTGAAGATATCTTCCAGGCGTACATCAACACCTTCGCCATGTCTTACGATCCGCACACCAACTACCTGTCTCCAGACAGCGCGGAAAACTTCGACATCAACATGAGCCTGTCGCTGGAAGGCATTGGCGCCGTGTTGCAGAGCGATAACGACAACGTGAAGATCGTGCGTCTGGTACCGGCCGGCCCTGCCGCCAAAACCAAACAGGTCGCACCGGCCGACAAGATCGTCGCCGTCGCCCAGGGCGACAAGGAGATGGTCGACGTGATCGGCTGGCGTCTGGATGAGGTCGTGAAACTGATTCGCGGTCCGAAAGGCTCCGTTGTGCGTCTGGAAGTGATTCCGGCCAGCAATGCGCCAAACGATCAGACCAGCAAAATCGTTGCCATCACTCGCGAAGCGGTGAAGCTGGAAGAACAGGCTGCGAAGAAATCGATCCTGCATCTGAAACAGGATGGCCGCGACTACAAGCTCGGCGTGATCGACATTCCGGCTTTCTATCTGGACTTCAAGGCGTATCGCGCCGGCGACCCGCAGTACAAGAGCACCACCCGTGACGTGAAGAAACTGCTGACCGAACTGCAGGCCGAAAAGGTCGACGGTGTGGTCCTGGATCTGCGTAACAATGGTGGCGGCTCGCTGCAGGAAGCGACCGAACTGACCAGCCTGTTCATCGACAAAGGCCCGACCGTTCTGGTGCGTAATGCCGACGGTAAGGTTGATGTACTTGAAGACGAAGACACCGGCGCGTTCTACAAAGGCCCGATGGCGCTGCTGGTCAACCGTCTGTCTGCCTCGGCCTCGGAGATTTTCGCAGGTGCCATGCAGGACTATCACCGCGCGCTGATTATCGGCGGCCAGACCTTCGGTAAAGGGACCGTGCAGACCATTCAGCCGCTTAATCACGGCGAGCTGAAACTGACTCTGGCGAAGTTCTACCGGGTTTCCGGACAGAGTACCCAGCATCAGGGTGTAGTGCCGGACATCACCTATCCGTCGATCATCGACACCAAGGAAATTGGCGAGAGCGCACTGCCTGAGGCAATGCCATGGGACAGCATCAAACCGGCGATCAAACCGGCCATTGACCCGTTCAAGCCGTTCCTGGCCCAGCTTCAGTCGCGACATGAAAGCCGTTCGGCGAAGGATGCAGAGTTCGTGTTCATCGAAAATCGCCTGGCCCTGGCCAAGCAATTGATGAACGAGAAAACTGTCAGCCTCAACGAAGCGGACCGTCGCGCCGAGCACGCGTCCATCGAAGCCAGGCAACTGGCGCTGGAAAACGCCCGTCGCAAGGCCAAAGGTGAAGAGCCACTTAAAGAGCTGAAGAAAGAAGACGAAGATGCCCTGCCGGTAGAAGACGAGAACGCCAAACCGGAGGACGATGCTTACCTGTCCGAGACCGGTCGCATTCTGATCGACTATCTGGGCCTGAGCGCTTCGGTCGCCAAGAAGTAAACAGGTCCCTATAGGAGCGCACGGAGGTTACGGCGCCCGCGATTGCGGTGTGTCAGGCGAATTATAATCGCTGCCTCGCGTTGCTCGTGAGCTCCTACAGGTCCCATGTTTGTTGGACGACATCGCGGTGTCAGGGACACAGGGCGACCTGGTACAAAAATTCGGATTGAATCCTGAGGACTGGCTATTTGATAGCAAACGTCATCAAACAGTCATGAATCTGTCGTGAAATAAGGGGCTCAAACGCACTGGCGTTTAGCCCCTTTTTTCTTGCCTCGAGATTGCCATGACCATGACAGAACAGCTGAGCGCACTGAGCTCGATTCTCGCTCACAGCGATCTGCACAGCCTGTTCCAGCCGATTGTGTCACTGAGCGAGCGGCGGATTCTGGGTTATGAAGCGCTGACGCGTGGCCCCTCCAACAGCACCCTGCACTCCCCGATCAACCTGTTCGCCGTGGCACGCCATGCCGGGCGCCTGAGCGAGCTGGAAATGGCCTGTCGGGAAAGTGCCTGTCGCCGATTCAGCGAACAACAGCTGGAAGGCATGCTGTTTCTCAATATCTCGCCGGAATCCCTGCTGGAGCCCACGCATCCGCCCGGGAGAACACTGGAGCTGCTGCAACGCTATGGCATCGCGCCTAACAAGGTGGTGATCGAGCTGACCGAGCAAACCCCGACGGAAGATTTCCAGCTGCTGTATACCGCGCTGCATCACTATCGTGACATGGGCTTTTCCATCGCCATGGATGATCTCGGCGCTGGTTACTCCAGCCTGCGCTTATGGTCAGAGTTACGGCCCGAATACGTGAAGATCGACCGACACTTCATCGACGGCATTCATCAGGATGCCGTCAAACGTGAGTTCGTCGGTTCGATGCTGCAAATGGCCAAAGCGTCACGAGCCTCAGTCATCGCCGAAGGTATCGAGTTGCCGGAAGAACTCGCGGTACTCAGCGAAATGGGTGTAGATCTGGTACAGGGCTATCTGCTTTGCCGCCCGCAGGAACAACCGCCCCGCGACGCCCGCAAGCTGCTGCCAAAACTGGACGCTCTGGCGACGCCATCCCTGACCGACGAAGGCAGCGACCTGAGCGCTTTGCTCAACGAGCAACCGGCCGTAGAGCAAAGCACTCCGACCGCGTCAGTGCTCGAAGCCTTTCGCAAGCAGGCGGCGCTGAACTCAATGGCTGTACTGGATGACCAGGGTCGACCGTGCGGCATCGTGCATCGGCATTCGTTGTCTGAAGTGCTACTCAAACCCTTTGGCACCGAACTGTTCGCCCGCAAGCCGATCAGCCGCCTGATGAGCGACGACTTCCTTGCCGTGGAGTTAAACCAGTCCCTGCAGAAAGTCAGCCGATTGCTGACCAGCCGTGCCCGGCAACGTATCGAAGAAGACTTCATCATCACCTTGAACGGCAGCTATCTGGGGCTTGGACGGGTGATCGATGTCCTCAAGCTGATCACTGAACTGAAGATCCAGCAGGCCCGCTATGCCAACCCTCTAACGCTACTGCCGGGTAACGTTCCGATCCAGCAATGCCTGACGCGTTTGCTGCAACAAGGGCGCGAGTCGATGATCTGCTACGTGGACATCGACAGCTTCAAACCCTTCAACGATATCTATGGCTATGGCCGGGGCGACGAAGTCTTGCTGTGCCTGGCGCAGTGCCTGAATGACCGCATCGACCCAAGCCAGGACTTCGTCGGCCATATCGGTGGCGACGATTTCCTGATGGTGCTCGGCTCCGAAGACTGGCAGAAGCGTTTGAATTTACTGCTGGAAGACTTTCAGAATCAGTGCCGCCGCTTTTATCGCGCCGAGCATCTGGAAGCAGGCTGCTTCATCGCTTCCAATCGCCAAGGACAGCGCCAGGAATTCCCCCTGCTGTCGTTGTCCATTGGCGTGATCCACTTGCACAGCGAATCCTGCAACGAACTCGATGCAAGCCAGTTGGCCGAACTGGCGTCAGAGGCCAAGCATCATGCCAAAGACATTATTGGCGCGAGTGTGCATGTGATTGATACGCGGGAGTTGGGGTTGGCAATCAAGGACCAACTGGCAGAAACATGATTTTCTGCAGGAGCTGCCGCAGGCTGCGAAATCATTATTCCTGCGATACGCAATTCGCAGCCTTCGGCAGCTTTTGCAAACCGGGGCATCGATCTGAACGTTATTCGGGATAACTGAACTCAAACACCCGAACCACTTCCGACGCATGCCAGGACGCCGCAGCAACGCCGTCGGAGGGCCCTGAAAATCGCCCTAGACGCTCAGCACATTCGAAAAACCCGGTACGCGGTAAACGGCTGGCACCCTGGCTGATCACGAGTGAACTACGCAAAGGCTGCTCTGCTTTGGCATCCATAGCCGCGAGGTGTTCCAGTGCGGCTGTCAGGGTCTGCATGGCCGGACTTGGCAATTGCAGACGTTCCAGCAATGCCCGATAGGTCAACAGGTGACGCTGACGACGCGCCTGGTCCAGTTCTGCCAGCAGCCCGTCCCAATGCTGACGGCTGATGCGCACACTCATGCCTCACCTCGCCAGCCCGTCACACCCATTTCCCAAGCCAGACTGCGAAGAATTGCGGCGTCCGGTTTGCGCTCGCCGCTCTCGATCATTTCCAGATACGACGGGCTGATGCCAACGGTTCTCGCCAGTTGCGAGAGTTCCAGACCCTTGGCAGCGCGTAGCGCGGCGAGTTGATCAAGACCGGGCAATTCAGCAGGATCGGCAACCGCCGCGGTCGACACTGGCGCGGGTTCAGCCGCTGACTGAGGGGAAAGACCGGCCGCCTTCAGCAAAGCCTGATACTGAGCCCACGGCAGAACTGCGTACTCCGGCTCCCCATTCCGAGAAATAACCTGCAGATCCATACAACCCCCATGTAGGAAAACTACACAAATCGAGTAAGTTTATTCCCATGCTGGCATCTTAACAGCGGTCCGGTGCTGCTTGCCTATCCTGAATCCTTTTCCCCGGCATCAGGGACGGCTAAAACAGCCGATCACGCCGTTACTTGGCTTTTTCCTGCTCCAGCAATGCGGCGGTGGCAGGCAGACGCTCGACCACGATTAACTTTTCCGGCGATTGACGCGCGCGCCACTGACGGAATGCCTCCAGTTCGGCATCCAGACTTTTCATGACCCAAGCCAGCACGGCGATGTCGTCGAGCATACCGATGCCGGGAATCCAGTCAGGGACCGCGTCGAGCGGGCTCAAGAAGTACATCAGCCCCGCCACGATAGACAGAATTGCCTTGGGGCTGATGGCTCGGTATTCGCCGCGCCAGTAAGCCAGGCATAACGCCTGCAACAAGCGCAGGTCGTCTTTTATTTTGCCCAGACGGCTACCTTCAGCCGAACCTTTGCGCGCCACCGCGAATAACAAACCCGGCAAGCGTCCAGCAGCGATCAGCCGCCGCGCCATGGGTAAATATCGGAGCAAATTCCAGGGTGCTTTCATGTCCACTCCCGTTGAGCCAAGTTTGGTGCCGATAAACACCGCGCCTACAGATGCCGGTGCCTGATACTCAAAAAGGTTATCCACACAACTTGTGGATAACCTTGTGAACAGAGCCCTTTTTTCAGCCCGTAACCCGCGTTTTACGTGGTCCGGAGTCAAATCGGGCGTTTTTTAGTCACATAAAAAAAGCCATAAAAATCGTTGACTTGAGGCTGTTCAGAAGTTACCCACAGCCACTGTCACAAAAATGTTGGATCGTCCGACAAGGTACTCAGCTCTGTTGTCGGCTATGTTACTCCGACTGCGCTCATCCGAATCCGTTCGACCAGAAACGACAACGCCCCGTCGAAACGGGGCGTTGTTGTTCAAGCCAGTGCGTCGCTTACTTGGAAGCGGGTGCCGCTGGCTCTTCTTCAGCGTCAGGTGCGCCTGCAGCTGCAGGGTCCTTGATGCCCAGCAGTTCCAGATCGAATACCAGAACCGAGTTGGCCGGGATTGTCGGGCTAGGGCTCTGTGCGCCGTAAGCCAGATCGCTCGGGATGTAGAGCTTGATCTTCTCGCCAACGTGCATCAGTTGCAGACCTTCAACCCAACCCGGGATCACGCCGCTAACCGGCAGATCGATCGGGCTGCCACGCTCAACAGAGCTGTCGAAAACCTTGCCGTCAGTCAGCTTGCCTTCGTAGTGAACGGTCACTACATCAGTTGGCTTAGGCTGAGGGCCGTCGGCTTTCTTGACGATTTCGTACTGCAGGCCCGAAGCGGTAGTCACTACACCAGCCTTCTTGCCGTTTTCTTCGAGAAATTTCTTGCCGGCAGCTGCCGACTCTTCGCTCATTTTGGCCATACGCTCTTCGGCACGCTTTTGCAGCGCTGCGAAGGCTTCAACCAATTCTTCGTCCTTGAGCTTCTGGTCTTTCTTGCCGACGGCATCTTCGATGCCCAGGGCTACTGCTTTGGAGTCCAGATCGTCCATGCCTTCCTGAGCCAGGCTTTTGCCCATGTTCAGGCCGATGCCGTAGGACGCTTTTTGTGCCGGGGTTTTCAGCTCAACAGTGCTGGCTTGCTTATCACAACCTGCGAGTACCAGACCGACCAGGGCAATCGCCGCTGCCAACCGATGCTGTTTCATTCTGATTCCTTGTTCATGCGCCAATAGGGCAAACGAGTAAAGCCGCGAGCTTATCAGGGTGCCGCGATCAATGGCTACCGGCATGAGAGGGAGAAAATGCAGATAAGTTCAGGTATCCAAAGGTTTTCTTGGCAAGAGCGTGGGATGTTCAGTTGGGGTTCAGGTCTGAGGGGCGATCGGACTGGCTGGTACCTCATCTTAGTCCAGTGCATTTCGTGTACATATCCGTTTTCGTGGTAACGGCTGGTATTGGTTGCGCTTTTACAGCGCCTCACTTTTGGGCCCAAAAGTAAGCAAAAGGCTCTTGCCCCACCACTCGGCACCTCGCTGGCGCTCGGTGTACCCGCACGCAGATCCTGAACCGTGGGCCGCCGCAACGGGCCATCCATGGCCCAATGCGGCTAACCCGGCATCCTTGCCGGTTTACCCACGCTTCAGAATCTGCGTTCGGCCAGCGTGGTTTAACGGGGCGCTTAAAATCAAAAGCAGCGGTTTCACCTCGGACCGGTAGGAGCGAACTTGTTCGCGAGGCGTCAGCACAGCCAACACAGGCATTGTTTGAGACACCGCTTCGCAGCCTTCGGCAGCTCCTACAGAAAATCGGTAAGTTCACAAACCAGGTCGGCTCTAAGGCCGCCGCGCTTTTGATTTTGATCTGAGGCGCCCCGTTAAACCACGCCGGCCGGAATTCGATATTGCTGCGTGGGGGCTCTTGTTAAATGAAGGGGCGGCAGGGATGCCGGTTTAGCCGCCTCAGGCCATGGATGGCCGGTGGCGGCGGCCCCACGCAGCAATGTCGGATTACGGGCATGCCGAGCAACAGCGAGGTGCCGAGTGGTGGGGCAAGAGCCTTTTGCTTACTTTTGGGCTTCAAAAGTGACGCGCTGTAAAAGCGCAACCAATATCAGCCGTTACCGCAACAATGGATAGGTACAAAAATCCACGAAGAACTAAAAACCCTCCCACTGCTTCATCCGCACCCGACAATGCTTCATCGCATTAACAATGTGCTTCTCGACCAGACTATGGGAAATACCCAGCCGCTCGGCTATCTCCGGGTGCGACAGCCCTTCAAGCTTGCGCAGCATAAAGCTCTCGCGACAGAGCGCAGGCAACTCGGCCAACGCGCGTTGCACCATGTCCAGCCGCTGACCGGTATCGATACTCACCTGTGGCGACGGGCTGAAGTAGCACTCTTCATTCTCGAGGACCTCCAGCGACTCGGTCTGGCGCAACACATTGCGCCGATGACCATCGATGACCAGATTCAATGCAGTGCGATACAGAAATGCCCGGGGCTGCTCGATCGGCGTGGTGCTGGAGCGCTCAAGTACTCGCAGGTAGGTATCGTGGACGATATCTTCCGCCGCCTGGCGATTACCCAGCCGGGCGTTTAGGAAGGACACGAGCTCACGATAGTAGTTTTCCAATATCACCTCTGGCCCGCCGGGTGGCGGCACCTCTCCATGAGCATGATCACCGCTGCGCCCCTGCCAACAACGGACGAGCAATAATGGCACTTTGAACGCGAGCGCAATCTATAACAATTCTCATCTAGATTTAAAGCAAAGTGTGTAATAAATGTACAAATATTGTGTAACCGCCCCCGCCTCCGCGATCCGTGCTGCTTAATTTCCTGAGCGGTTTTCTCGTCTATTGGGCAGTTCCCCGTTTCTGCCGCTTATTACGGCAGCATCCACTTTGAACACAGTGTGGAACGACGGGCCGATCCCATTGGCCGGAACCCTGCATGAAACGTCTGCGAAGCACCCGACGCGCTGTGTTGATAGCGCTGTGTCTGATCCCCATGGTTGCTCTGGCTGCCTGGCAAGTACTGCCCGACGGTCAGGATAAACTGGCCACCGTTCAAGTGACCCGTGGCGATATCGAAAGCAGCGTTACGGCCTTGGGCACGTTACAACCCAGGCGCTATGTCGATGTGGGCGCTCAGGCCTCCGGGCAAATTCGTACGATCCATGTCGAAATCGGCGACGAGGTTCAGAAAGGCCAATTGCTGGTGGAGATAGACCCGTCCACCCAAACGGCCAGACTCGACGCGGCGCGCTACTCCATCGACAACCTCAAAGCTCAATTACAAGAGCAGCGTGCGCAACATGAGTTGGCGCGGCAGAAATTCCATCGCCAGCAAAGCCTGGCCGCTGGCGGCGCGACCCGTGAGGAGGATGTACAAACCGCCCAGGCCGAATTGCACGCCACTCAAGCGCGCATCGATATGTTCAGGGCACAGATCGCCCAGGCTCAGGCAAGTTTACGCAGCGACGAAGCCGAGCTGGGTTACACCCGGATTTATGCGCCGATGTCCGGCACGGTGGTAGCGCTTGACGCGAGAGTCGGCCAGACCCTCAATGCCCAGCAGCAGACGCCACTGATCCTGCGCATTGCCAAGCTGTCGCCGATGACCGTATGGGCCGAGGTGTCCGAAGCGGATATTGGCCACGTCGAACCGGGCATGACTGCATGGTTCACTACCCTCAGCGGCGGCACCCGACGCTGGAACAGTACGGTGAGGCAGGTTTTGCCGATTCCGCCCAAGCCTCTCGATCAGATCAGTCAGGGCGGCGGCAGCCCGGCGAGCGCCAATCCTGGTGGCGGCCGGGTGGTGCTCTACACCGTACTGCTCGACGTCGAGAACCCTGACCATGCACTCATGGCGGAAATGACCACGCAGGTATTCTTCGTCGCAGGGCGTGCAGAAAATGTCCTGACTGTTCCCGTGGCGGCACTGCACCGTGATAACCAGCAACGCCCGACCGTTCAGGTTGTCGCCCGCAACGGCGACATCCAGCGTCGCGAGATACGCACCGGCCTCAGTGACCGGCTGCGAGTACAGGTACTGGACGGGCTCTCTGAAGGTGATCGGTTGCTGATCGGCCCCGCTGCAGGGACGGGAGGCTGAATGCAAACGCCGCTGATTGACCTGCAAGATATCTGCAAAACCTATGGCGGCGGGGACACGCCAACAGTGGATGTACTGCGCGGCATCAACCTGTCGATTCATCCTGGCGAGTTTGTTGCCATTGTCGGCACTTCCGGCTCAGGCAAGTCGACGCTGATGAATATTCTGGGCTGCCTTGATCGTCCGACGTCAGGCAATTATCTATTCGCCGGTCAGGCTGTGGCATCGCTGAGCAGCGACGAGTTGGCGTGGCTAAGGCGCGAAGCGTTTGGCTTTGTGTTTCAGGGTTATCACCTGATTCCGTCCAGTTCCGCCCAGGAGAACGTCGAGATGCCGGCTATTTATGCCGGGCTTCCTGCTGCCGAACGCCACATCCGTGCTGCCGCACTGCTCGAGCGTCTGGGCCTTGCCAGTCGCACCGGCAACCGCCCTCATCAGTTATCCGGCGGTCAACAGCAACGGGTGTCTATCGCCCGCGCTTTGATGAATGGCGGTCATATTATTCTCGCCGACGAACCGACTGGCGCCCTCGACAGCCACAGTGGTGCAGAGGTCATGCTGCTGCTGGACGAACTGGCGCAGCAGGGTCATGTGGTCATATTGATCACCCATGACCGGGAAGTGGCGGACCGCGCAAAGCGCGTGATCGAGATTCGCGACGGCCTGATCATCAGCGACACCGCTAACGCCGAACCCGCTCAGCAAGGCCCGGTCAATGGCGCTTTGCAGGCGATTGATCTGCGTCAACGGCTGAGCGACGGAAGTAGCCCGAGTGATGCCTGGAAAGGTGAGTTGATCGACTCGATTCAGGCCGCATGGCGAGTCATGTGGATCAACCGTTTCCGTACGGCCCTGACCCTGCTGGGCATCATTATCGGCGTTGCATCGGTGGTGGTTATGCTCGCGGTGGGTGAAGGCAGCAAGCGACAGGTCATGGCGCAAATGGGCGCGTTTGGCTCGAACATCATTTATCTCAACGGTACAGCCGCCACACCCCGCGCAGCCCCTGGCATTATTAGCCTCGCTGACGTTGCCGCACTTGCTACCCTGCCTCAGGTAACACGGGTCATGCCGGTCAACGGCGGCAAGGCAAGCGTACGCTTTGGCAGTGTCAACCAGCGGGTATACGTCGGCGGCAGTAATACTTCGTTTTCGGGCATTTTCAATTGGCCGGTGGTTCAGGGCAGTTACTTCACCGACGCCGATGAAACGAGTGCCGCCCCTGTCGCTGTGATTGGCGAAAAGGTCCGTGAGAAATTCTTTGGCGAGGTCGACCCACTGGGCCGCTTCATCCTGATCGAAAACGTGCCTTTTCAGGTGATCGGGGTGCTCGCCGCCAAAGGTGCCAGTTCTGGCGAGCAGGACAGCGACATGCGGGTCATGATCCCCTACTCCTCTGCCAGCGTCCGGCTGTTTGGCAATCGCGATCCGGAATATGTCGTGATCGCTGCGGCGGACGCCCGCAAGGTCAAGGAAACCGAGCAGGCGATCGATGAACTGATGCTCAAGCTGCACAACGGCACCCGCGATTACGAACTGACTAACAACGCCGCGATGATCCAGGCAGAGGCCCGGACCCAGAACACGTTGTCGCTGATGCTGGGCTCGATTGCAGCCATCTCGCTGCTGGTGGGCGGTATCGGCGTGATGAACATCATGCTCATGACCGTTCGCGAACGCACCCGGGAAATTGGCATCCGCATGGCCACCGGTGCTCGTCAGCGGGACATATTGCGTCAGTTCCTCACTGAAGCCGTGATGCTTTCAGTGGTGGGCGGGCTGACCGGTATTGCCCTGGCCCTGCTGCTCGGTGGCGCATTGCTGCTGAGCAAGGTCGCGGTGGCGTTTTCTGTATCGGCCGTGATCGGCGCTTTCGGCTGCGCCCTGGTGACCGGAGTGCTGTTCGGCTTCATGCCTGCGCGCAAGGCTGCGCGTCTCGACCCGGTGACGGCCCTTACCAGTGAATGAGCGATCAATGAAACCCGTCCTGAGTCTGCTGACCATGTGCCTTGCCCTGGCGGCATGCAGCCAAAACCCGACACCTCCAGACAGCGGTATTGCAGCTCCTGCTGCCTGGCAGCAAGCCGCGCATATCGCGGATCAGGCAGACAACCGACTCTGGTGGCAGCACTTCAGCAGCCCGGAACTGGACACGCTGATCACTCAGGCACGCGCAGGCAGCTACGACCTGGCTGCCGCCATGGCCAGAGTGCGTCAGGCTCAGGCCTCAGCAGTCATCGCCGGAGCGCCACTGTTGCCGGAGCTCAACGGCAACCTCACCAATAACCGGCAAAGCCTGATCAGCGGTGAGGGCTACCGGCAACTGGATGTGGATAAATACGACCGCAATGCGGAGTACTTCGACACCACACTGGTCGCCAGTTACGAGGTGGACTTCTGGGGCGGCAAGCAGGCTGCCGTGAACAGTGCCGAGAACAGCTTGCGGGCCAGTGAATTCGACCGCTCGACCGTGGAGCTGACGTTGCTCAGCGGTGTCGCCAACACTTATCTGCAAGCGCTGGCCTTGCGCGCTCAAGCGAGCATCGCCGAACTTAATCTGGCCAATGCCGAGCGGGTTATGCAACTGGTGCAGACGCGCTACCAATCGGGATCGGCTACGGCTCTTGAGCTCGCCCAGCAGAAAAGCCTGGTGGCGACTCAACAACGCCAACTGCCCTTGCTCAAACAACAGGCTCAGGAAGCACTGATCAGTCTGGCGACTCTGCTCGGGCAACCGGTCCAGAACCTGCGCGCACTGGACGCCGAATTCGAACGTTTGACCAGTCCGGACATTGGTGCTGGCGTGCCGAGTGAACTGCTCGGCAGACGGCCCGACATCGCTGCAGCTGAAGCGCGATTGTCGGCGGCGCAAGCGGATGTTCAGGTGGCTCGGGCAGCGATGCTGCCCAAAGTCACCCTGACCGCGACACTCGGCTCGGGTGCCGACAAGGCCCATGACATGCTGCAGAATCCGTTTTACAACCTCACCAGCGGACTCGTGGCACCGATCTTCAACAACGGGAGGCTAAGGGCCGAGCGCGACAAGAGCGTCGCCAAACAGCAGGAGTTACTGGAGAATTACCGCGGCGCGATCATCAACGCTTTCGCTGACGTAGAAAAAGCCCTGAACAGCATCGACGGCCTCGACCAGCAGCACCGCTGGCAGCACGAAGAACTTCATCAGGCCCAGCGCGCTTTTGACATCGCCGAAACCCGCTATCGAGCAGGCGCGGAAGACCTGCTCACCGTGCTGCAAACCCAACGCACGCTTTATGAAGCGCAGAACCTCAACGTCCAGTTACGCTTGTCGCGCCTGCAAGCGAGTGTGGCGCTCTATAAAGCCTTGGGGGGTGGGTGGAAAACGGACGCGTTGCAATAGATACACTGCCGACTCTGAATTGGAATGCATGTGGGAGCTGAGCTTGCTCGCGATAGGACTGGACGCGGTTCACTTTAGATCGCGTCTAGCCCTATCGCGGGCAAGCCCAGCTCCCACATAGACCCCGTAACTGGCTTTACATCGCCAGAGATACTGCCCTTCCGGCTAAAGCCAGTCCTACGCAAAACACCGGTGCCAGGAACCGTCGCAGTTAACCTCCTCCCAACTTCAGATGCCGCGCATACCAAGGCCGTTGCGGCACTCGGCGCAGCAGATCGCTGATGGACTTGTCTTCACCAAAGGTGATGCGCAAAGCGAGCTTCATCACTTCCGGGTCCATTTCCACGGTTTTGCCCGGTATCAGACCCGGCGTGGTGCTGCAGCCATGGGTGCTTGGGCCCAGCCATGGATCAGCCACTTCAACGTAGCGACCCGGCGCGAACCAATGCACGCCTTTGACCTGCATCCGCTGCACTACCCCCGGATGAAAGCGCTCGTGTGCCCGGAACCAGTCTTCGATGCGGTCATCGATCCAGCCATGGAAACGCCAGAACACCGGATTGACATGAGAAGAAAATGGATCGCCCAGAAAGTCATTTTCCGGCTCGAACCAGCGCGACGCAAAATCCGCCTGATTCCTGCCCATTGGCACTGGCCCGCCATTCGATGGATCGCGCGGCACCGTCGCCCAACGCATGTGTAACCAGTCATGCAGCCCCAACTCCATCTCGGAACCAAACTGCCCGAGGGTCAGTTGCGACAAATAACGAGGATCACGGTAGCGGGATTCCCATACCTCGAAGTTGCTGTGATAAGCCTCGGCATTCTTGATATCGCTGACCCACTGGGTGTATTCAGCATCATCGCCCGCCAGCCAGGTCGGCGGGACGGACGAGCCGTCATGATTATCGAAATATGCGGCGAACCCGGCTCGGTCACGCTCAACATCCGGCTGAGTCAGAGGAAAGCGCCGCCACGACGGCAGGTCCTGAAATTTGCGCGCCTCACCCAGCATGTGCCGGTGCATGAAGAAAAAATCGATGCCAGAACCGTTGCGATCTTTTTTCTCGCCACGGGCGTCACGCTCCTGTTCACGCGGGCCGGGTTGCCAGCCGAGGCCGCGTAACGCATTACGTTTGTCTTCGGACAGCTTGTGCCACTTGTCTCGCGAGGCGTGCCACAACTGGTGGAACAGACGGTGCTCCGCACTGACCATGCTGGCCAAAAGGTCTGGATGCAGCGCAATGCGCTCGCGGGCCTCGGGAAACAGTTGCTTGAGGGCGACAAAACCTTTGTTCGTCGCAGGCAGCGCCAGCGGTTGATCCAGGCGCAGCAATTTTACGTTGAGCGTCCCCCGGCCTGCATTGCCGAACCCGGCCCAGACTTCATCCAGCACCACCAGACACTCATATTCGGGATCGCCCGAAACGGAGTCCGAACGTGTCATCCGCCAGCTGAGTTTTCCGCCGTCGGCTTGCACCAGTTCGCCGATCACCTGATAGCGTGGCTCGATGCTGTTATTGCGCAGGTTTTGCGCGGTGTCCAGATAACCGCGCAGACCGCGACCGCGTTGGGCGACATCAAGAAACAGCTCCAGCCCCTCGCGAGGCAAGCCGTCGATTGCGCTGTCACCCTCCACGAATCGAATCTGCCAGACACCCCGCAGCTTGTCCGCCAGTTGCCGCCCGGCCGTCTCCGGCAGGTCCACCGTCGCCTCGCCGGGGGTCACGGGGAACTCCGGTTTCTTCCACTCTCGATGAGCGTAATAAACCGCCGGGACCGCTGCCCCGGTCAATGCCAGCCCCGCCATGAAACCGCGCCGAGAAATCGTCATCGCCCTACCTGTGCCAGCCCTGAAGCGGGCTTGTCCAGCTAGTAACGAGGTGTCACGCGGGAAATTTAAGCGGGAGATCGCATTCCCTGTGGGAGCTGAGCTTGCTCGCGATAAGGCTGGACGCGCTCATCTTGGATCGCGTCGTTCTTATCGCGGGCAAGCCCGGCTCCCACAGGCATAGCATTCCAAGCCATTGCATAAAACCCGCACCTAAATTTAGAGATAACCGACTCGTTATCCGAACAGCAAATAGCCAATCTCCAACCATGCTGGGACGGCAATGACGATCAAACGCTCGAAGAAGACCTGGTTCATCGCCCTGCCCTTGAGCCTGGCGGTGCTTGCTGGCGCTGGGTTCGCAGGCTGGAAGTATTTCATCGACGACGGTGTTCACTATCCGCGGGCGATCATGAAACAGGCCACTGAACTGCAAGACCGTATTCTGTCTTTCGACAGTCACATCACCGTGCCGATGGACTTCGGCACGCAAGGCAATGAAGCAGACAAAGACGGCAGGCGACAATTCGACCTGGCCAAGGCTGCACGTGGCCGATTGTCTGGCGCGGCGCTAACGGTGTTTGGCTGGCCGGAAATGTGGAACGGCCCCAACGCGCCGCACCACCCTACTCCAGGCTTTGTCGACGAGGCGCGCAAGCAGCAGGAAATCCGCTACAAGATCATTACCGGTATCGTCCGGGACTTCCCCAATCAGGTCGCCATCGCCTACACCCCCGATGATTTCCGGCGCCTGCACGGCGAAGGCAAGTTTGCGATCTTCATCAGCATGCTCAACGCGTACCCGCTGGGCCACGATCTGAATCAACTGGACCTGTGGACAGCACGCGGCATGCGCATGTTCGGCTTCAGCTACGTCGGCAACAATGACTGGGCGGATTCATCCAGGCCGCTGCCATTTTTCAATGACTCACCCGACGCCCTTGGAGGGCTTTCGGAGCTAGGACGTCAGGCGGTCAAGCGCCTGAATGAGCTGGGCGTGATCATCGACGTATCACAGATGTCCACCAAAGCCCTTGAGCAAGTCGCGCAACTCAGTCGTACGCCCATGGTGGCCTCGCATTCGGCCCCCAGAGCCATGGTCGACATCACCCGGAACCTCAGCGACCACGAACTGCAATTGATCAAGAAAAGTGGCGGTGTGGTGCAAATTGTCGCTTTCCCGGCCTACCTGCGTCCGCTCAGCCAGCCGACTCAGGACAAACTCAACACCCTGCGCGCCCGTTTCGACCTGCCGCCGCTGCCCAACCTGAATGTGGCGCTGATGCCGGGCGATCCGATCATCGCCGCCTGGCCAGAACAGCGTTTCGGTGAGTACGCCAGCGCGCTGTACGCCATCCTCGAAGAAGAGCCGAAAGCGGGCCTCAAGGAATTCGCGGATGCCATCGATTACACCGTGCGCAAGATCGGTGTCGATCACGTCGGCATCAGTTCGGACTTCAATGACGGCGGTGGTGTGAAGGGCTGGAAGGACGTCAGCGAAATTCGCAATGTCACCGCAGAACTGCTGCAACGCGGTTATTCGGAGGCCGACATCGCCAAGCTGTGGGGCGGCAATTTCCTGCGCGTCTGGCAACAGACTCAGGATGCTGCGCGCCCGGTGGCCGCCACCTCCCCGTCGAATTCGCATTGAGTGCTGTCATGTCTGATCGCCGTACCTTCCTGAAACACGCCGGTGTGCTGGCTGCCAGTCTGCCGCTGGCGGGATCGCTGGTAGCGGCGGCTGATGCCGCCGTACCCAAAGCCGATCCAGCCGCTGCTTCCGATAAATGGGGCAGCTTTCGCCAACTGTTCAACCTGGATCCGGACTACGCGCACTTCTCCAACTTCCTGGTGACTTCACACCCCAAGCCGGTTCAGGAAGCGATTGATTACTACCGCGCCGAGATCAATCGCAACCCGGCCAAGTGGGTCGATTGGGAGAGTCAGATCGAATGGAAGCGCGAAGCTGAAGTGCGCGAATGGGCAGCTCGTTATCTTCAGGTCCAACCGCGACAAATCGCCCTGACCGGCAGCACCACCGAAGGGCTGGGCATGATCTACGGCGGGCTGCGGGTGGCCGCTGACAAGGAGATTCTGGTCAGCGAGCACGAACATTACTCCACCCGGCGCAGCCTGCGTTTTCGCAGCGAACGCGAAGGCACTCAGGTGCGCACGGTGCGCCTGTTCAAGGACCCGCACACGGTTTCCACCGATGAGGTTTTGGGTGTCTTGTCGAAAAGCATTCTGCCGAAAACCCGCGTGCTGGGCATGACCTGGGTGCAGTCCGGCAGCGGCGTGAAACTGCCCGTTGGCGAAATCGGCAAGCTGGTGCAGGAAATCAACAGCCAGCGTGACGAGCCAGACAAAATCATTTATGTGGTCGACGGCGTGCATGGTTTTGGCGTTGAAGACATCCAATTCAGCGACCTGGCCTGCGACTACTTCATCGCGGGCACTCATAAATGGATGTTCGGTCCACGCGGTACCGGGATCATCTGCGCCGCGTCAACGAGCATGGACAACCTGATCCCGACCATCGCCACATTCTCTGAAGAGCAGGACTTCGCCACCATCATGACCCCCGGTGGCTACCACGCCTTCGAGCATCGCTGGGCGCTGGGCAAGGCGTTCGAACTGCATCTGCAACTGGGCAAAGCGGCGGTGCAGTCGCGTATTCATGAACTCAACAGCTACCTCAAGCAACGGCTGACGGAACACCGCGCAATCGAACTGGTGACGCCATTGAGCCCTGACTATTCGGCCGGTTTCACCTTCTTCAGGGTCAAGGGTCAGGACGTCGACAAGGTCGCTGCCGCGCTGACCGCCAATCGCATCATCGTCGACGCCGTGAATCGTGACGTCGGCCCGGTGGTGCGCATGGCACCCGGTTTGCTCAACACCGAACAGGAAGTCGACCGGGCCATGAACGTACTGGCCAGACAGCTATGACACCGCCCTCTGCACACAAGCGAGAACCTCACATGCTTCGAACCACTCTTCGTCATTTGCCCGTCACGCTGCTGCTGTGCGGACTGGCCACAGCCATCCAGGCTGCCCCTGCCGCGCCGACAATCCCGGCTCCGGGCACCGTCTACCGAGGCTGTGAAAAGGTCTGCCCGGAAATGGTCGTGCTGCCTGCAGGCAGTTTCGTCATGGGCACACCGGAGGATGAAGTCGGCCGTCAGGGTGACGAAGGCCCGCAGCACACGGTGACCTTCGCCAAGCCTTTCGCCATCAGCCGCTTTCACATCACGGCGGGCGAACT
Organism: Pseudomonas caspiana; assembly: GCF_040224095.2. Taxonomy (NCBI): domain Bacteria; kingdom Pseudomonadati; phylum Pseudomonadota; class Gammaproteobacteria; order Pseudomonadales; family Pseudomonadaceae; genus Pseudomonas; species Pseudomonas caspiana. The sequence goes on from NZ_CP167995.1 coordinate 4,318,959, forward strand.
CGATGCCTACGTTCGTGAAACCGGGGTGAAAATTGCCGACGGAGATACTCGACCGGGCCGTGAATGCGTGGCCAGCAAACCCCGGTACAAACAGGGGCCTCGGCAGCCAGCGGTGTGCGTCAGCTGGTTCGATGTGCAGGACTATGCCGCCTGGTTATCGAAAAAAACCGGCAAGCATTACCGCATGATTTCCGAAGCCGAACGCGAGTACGCCGCACGCGCAGGCAGTACCGGGCCTTTCCCGTTCGAGATGGACCCGGGCGGCGACTATCAGATCAGTCGCAACGCCAACACTTACGGCCCCAAGGACGGCTATACCTACACCGCGCCGGTAGGCAGTTATCCGCCGAATGCTTTCGGGGTATACGACATGCACGGCAACGTCTACGAATGGACCGCAGACTGTTGGCACGGCGACTACAACGGCGCACCGACCGACGGCAGTGTGTGGGACGAACCCGGCTGCATCACCCGACAAATGCGCGGTAATGATTGGGGCGAAGCACCGATCTTTTCCCGCTCCGGCAATCGCAACGACCGGCATCCGGATGTGAGGGGTGATTTCCTCGGGTTTCATGTTGTCGAGGAGTTCTGAGAACCGCGCTGTCGCGAGGCAACCATAGGACTGTAGGAGCTCACCGAGGTTACGAGGCCAGCGATAGCGGTGTGTCAGATAAACCTCTATCGCTGGCCTCGTAACCTCGGTGAGCTCCTACAGGATTGGGGTCAACTTGGAAAATTGCATTTTGTTTGATAGAAGCCCTTTGCGACAGCATCTCCAACCCACCAACAGTTCCCGCTAAATTGCCGGGCCATCTGCTCGTTCTATGGGTAGTTGGCGACAAGCCGCGAACGCTTGTCGCCCCCTCCTTTACCCATTCGATGCGGAGACTTCAATGTCCAGCCAACCTCGCAGCGCCTTGCGCGAATTGCTCGGCCTGCTCAAACCCTTCTGGCCACTGGTAACGCTCTCCACCGCACTGGGTATTGTCGGCGGCCTGTCGGTGACGGCCTTGCTGGCGACCATCAACAACGCCCTGCATTCCGATGCCGGTTTGACTCAAGGCGTGGTGCTGGGCTTTGCCGGGCTTTGCTTGCTGGCTTTGTTCAGCTCGATTTGCTCCGACATGGGCACCAACTATGTCGGGCAACACATCATCGCCACGCTGCGTAAAGAACTGGGCGAGAAAGTGCTCTCGGCGCCCATCGACCAGATCGAGCGCTATCGTAGCCATCGCCTGATCCCGGTATTGACCCATGACGTCGACACCATCAGCGATTTCGCCTTCGCCTTTGCGCCACTGGCTATTTCGTTCTCGGTAACCCTCGGTTGCCTGGGTTATCTGGCGATGCTGTCCTGGCCGATGTTCCTGATCATGCTGGTGGCGATTGTGATCGGCACCGTGGTGCAATTCATCGCACGGGGCAAAGGCATTGCCGGTTTTGAAACGGCACGTGCCGGCGAAGATGAACTGCAACGGCACTACAACGCAATTGCCGAAGGTGCCAAGGAGTTACGCATCCATCGCCCGCGCCGCCATCGCATGTTCACCCATGGCATACAGGAAACGGCCGGGAACATCCGCGACACGCAAATTCGCTCGATCAACACCTTCGTCATTGCCAAGTCCTTCGGCTCGATGCTGTTCTTCGTGGTGATCGGTCTGGCACTGGCCCTGCAATCGGTCTGGCCAAGCGGCGACAAAGCGGTCATGAGCGGTTTTGTGCTGGTGCTGCTGTACATGAAAGGCCCGCTGGAACACCTGATCGGCACCCTGCCGATCATCAGCCGCGCACAAATTGCGTTTCGCCGCATCGCTGAACTGTCCCGACAGTTTTCTTCACCCGAGCCGCACCTGCTGCTCAGCGATCAAGGCAGCACCACCACTGCGGTGCACAGCCTGGAACTCAACAACGTCAGCTACAGTTTCCCTCCAGTGGAAGGCAACCAGCCTTTCCAGCTCGGCCCGGTCAATCTGCGCATCAAAGAAGGCGATATCACTTTTATTGTCGGCGAAAACGGTTGCGGCAAGACCACACTGATCAAGCTGTTGCTGGGCCTGTATGCACCGCAGACCGGGGAAATATCCCTCAACGGGCAAGCAGTGAACGCACAGACCCGCGACGACTACCGACAACTGTTCACCACTATTTTTGCCGACTATTACCTGTTTGATGACGTGATTCAGGGTGACACGCAGATTCCCGAAGATGCGACCCGCTACCTCAAACGCCTTGAGATCGATCATAAAGTCAGCGTGCGCGATGGCGCGTTCACCACCACCGACCTGTCCACCGGCCAGCGCAAACGTCTGGCACTGGTCAGCGCATGGCTGGAAGAGCGCCCGGTGCTAGTGTTCGACGAGTGGGCCGCTGATCAGGACCCGACGTTCCGGCGCATTTTCTATACCGAACTGCTGCCGGACCTCAAACGTCTGGGCAAAACCATCATCGTCATCTCCCACGACGACCGGTATTTCAATGTCGCCGACCAGATCGTACGCATGCGCGCAGGCAGCGTGGTCACAGAGACAGAATCAGTGGTGGCATGAGCTTTTACTGATCGCGCAAAAAAAACCGGAAAATCTTTTCCGGTTTTTTTCGGGTACAACGTCTCATAGTCGCCAATACAAATAATTCCCGTTTACAACACAACTTCAAGAGCAAGAGCCCACGATGCCAGCACTACACAGCCTCTCGCCCCTCACCCGGGCCATCACTCTGCGCCGCCTGTTCCAGCCTCGCGTGTTGGGCGCGGCAATGGGCGTGGCCATGATCGCTCCGCTGTCGGCTCAGGTCAGTGCCCAGGAAATCGATTTCAACATTCCTGCGCAGCCACTGGCTTCCGCATTGCAGACCTTTGGTCAACAAGCCAACGTGCAACTGCTCTATAGCCCGGACGACACGCAAAGCCTGAACAGCACAGCACTGCGCGGTCGCTATGAGCCCAGGGAGGCCATCGGCGTTCTGCTTAAAGGCACAGGCCTGGCGTACAGCCTGCAGGGCGATACCCTGACCGTATCCGGTCGTGGCAGTGCAGGGTCGGTGGAGTTGGGGGCAACCAACATCGACGGCAAGGGGCTGGGAGCGACTACCGAGGGGACCGGGTCGTACACCACAGGTGCAACCAACACAGCAACACGTCTGAATCTATCATTGCGCGAAACGCCGCAGACCGTCAGCGTCATCACTCGTCAGCGACTGGATGACCAGAACCTGACGAGCCTCGCGAAAGTGCTGGAGCAGACGCCGGGGATTGCACTGCAACCGCTGGACTCCGAGCGGGTAAATATCTTTTCCCGCGGCTACAGCGTCGACAGCTACCAATACGACGGTGTCCCTACCACGCTGGTGGTCTCCACTAGTGCCACGCCGCAAAGCCTGTCGGACATGGCGATCTATGACCGGATTGAAGTGCTGCGTGGCGCGACGGGTCTCTTGACCGGTGCCGGTGATCCGTCGGGTACGATCAACCTGGTGCGCAAGCGGCCTACCGATAAACTCCAGGGTTATGTCAGTGCGGGCCTGGGTTCATGGGATCAATACCGCACCGAGATGGACGTCTCCGGACCGCTGACACCTACCGGCAATATTCGCGGACGCATGGTCAACGCCTACCAGCAGGGCAACAGCTTCATCGATTACTACAAGACCGAAAAACAGGTCTATTACGGCATCATCGAAGCAGACCTCAACGACAGCCTGTTGTTGACTGCCGGTTACGATTATCAGAAGCAGGACCCGAAGGGAGTGTCCTTTGCCAGCTTCCCGCTGTTCAACACCACCGGCGGCCAGACCGATCTTTCTCGCTCGACCAACCCGGCAGCAAAATGGAGCACCCGTCAGCAGGACACGCTTAATGTCTTCTACTCGTTGGAACAGCAACTGGCCAACGACTGGTCGCTGAAAGCTTCGGTCAACCAGATGTACAGCAAGCGCGAAGCCAAACTGGCATCCGCAAGCTGGGGCTTCCTCAATGAGGACACAGGCGATGGCATGCGTTTGTACGGAGGCAGCTCCACCGGCTGGCAAAAACAAACGGGGGTCGACGTCAACGCCAAAGGTCCGTTCCAGCTGTTCGGGCGCGAGCATGAGCTGGTGGTCGGCATGACCTATACCAAATTTGAAGACCACAACGATCCTAACGCTGGCGAAACAGTCGAAGGCCGCAACGTCAATTACTACGATTGGGGTAACGACACTGCGGAGCCGCAAGGCAACGGTCAGATCCTGTTCGACAACGACACTACCATCCGCCAACTGGGCACTTACGCGGCCGTAAGGCTCAAGCCCACAGACGATCTCTCAGTCATCCTTGGAGGGCGGGCCAGTAATTACAAGTACGACATGTACTACGATTATCGAAATCCGCTGACTCGTGACAGGGAGACCAAGTATCAGGAGCACGGTGAGGTCACTCCCTATGCAGGTATCATCTACGACCTGAACGATCAACACTCGGTATACGCAAGTTACACCAGCATCTTCATGCCCCAGCAACGTCGCGATGCGAACCTTCAGTCGCTGGAGCCACGTACCGGTGATGCTTATGAGATCGGACTCAAGAGTGAGTTTCTGGATGGGAAGATCAACACCAGCGTCGACGTATTCGTAACCCTGCAGGACAATCTGGCAGAAGCGACCGGCCGGACGGTCAGCGTCGGAGCGGGGCAAACCGAGGGTATTTACGAAGCTGTCAATGGCGCCAAGACACGCGGTTTCGACGCAGAGATCAACGGTGAAGTATTGCCAGGCTGGAAAGTTGCCGCCAGCTATACCCACGCCATCACCAAGGATGCGGACGGCAATCGGTTGAACACTGTCGCCCCTGCAAATCTGGCGAAATTCTGGACCACCTACCGGATGCCTGGCGAACTGGATCACTTGACCGTCGGCGGCGGCGTCAATTGGCAGAGCGGTATGCACTTCGATTACGTGTCACCCTCATGGGAGATGAACAGGACGTACAAAGCCAAGCAGGATGACTTTGCAGTTTTCAGCCTGATGGCGCGTTATGAGTTCACCGACAACCTCTCCACGTTGGTCAACGTCAACAACCTGTTCGACAAGAAGTACCTGAGCGCTCTGGATGAAACCTTCAGGGGCGGCTACTACGGCGACCCACGCAACGTGATGGTGACGACCAAGTACAGCTTTTAAACAGAGCTGACAGGCGATAAAAAACCTGGCCGGGTAACCGCGCCAGGTTTTTTATGACTTCGACTTTTGTTGCCTGCCTATGCCGGGAGGTAATCAGCGCCGCTGCAACCACTGCCCCACTCTGTGATAAATCTGCGGCACCGTCGCGACCATCTCCGTCATGCGCAAGAAGTCATGGGTCAGTCCAGGCTCTGTCTCCAGATGCACCGGTACGCCGTGTTCCTTGAGATGCTCGGCAAACAACACACCTTCGTCATAAAGCGGATCGAACTCTGCCAGGCTTACATACGCCGGGGCGACGCCTGCAATGTCCCGCGCCAACAAGGGAGAAGCACGCCAATCCAGACGGCTCGCCGGGTCGGGGCAGTACTGACGATAGAACCACTGCAAAGTCAGGCTTTCCAGCAAATACCCTTCGGCATACGTGCGATGCGATTGCTGCTCGCGACTCATGTCAGCCACCGGATAAAACAGCAGCTGTGCGACAGGCTTAACCGTCAACGGGCTGTCTTGACGTACCGCCTGAATCGCTAGCGAGGCAGCAAGACTGGCGCCTACACTGTCGCCCGCAAACACGACGCGAGCGGCATTCAGAGCGAAGTCCCTGGCCAGCGCCGGAATCGCATTCACGGCATCTTCAGCGTCTTCGAAGGCTGCGGGAAAAATATGCTCCGGCGCCAGTCGATAATCAGCCGCAAGCACAGCCCAACCGGATGCGGCGGCCAGTTGTGCACAGACTGAATCATGGGTTTGCAAGCTGCCCACCACATAGCCCCCGCCGTGAAAGAACAGCAAAACCGGTTGACCGTCAGGTTCATTGCAGGGCTTGCGGTAAAGCCGGGCAGACAGGGTACTGCCCTGGCGTGCGGGCAATTGAAGCGCCTGCGCCTGAACACCTTCAGGCAAGGACGTCTGGAACAACTCAGAGGTGAGTTCAAACGTCTCGCGTGCCTCAACCGGCGTCAGCTCATGCAGCGGCTTGCTGCTGCCACTCAAGCGACCAAACTCCGCCATTTCCAGAAAGGCTGCTAGATCAGGATGTACTGGCATGAAAAATCCTTTGAATAAAAATGAAGTCTCGACAAAGCCCTGCTGGCGGGGCTTTCCAGTGGGACCGGCTTTAGCCGGGAAGACTTTGTCACTGACGACTGGTCTTCAGTGACTGTACCGCCCTCTTCCCGGCTAAAGCCGGTCCCACCGAAATGGAATAAAGCCGGTGCGAGCGTGTTAAATCTCCATCTGTGGCACCGATTCCAAGGTCGTCAGAAAGGTCTGGAGAAAATCCCCATGGCTCACGATCCCGTTATGGTCAGCAGCGACTGACGTGCTATGCCCCTTGTCGATCAATGTCTGCTCGAAAGCATCGCGCATTTGCATGTCAGTTCCCTGCGCCCACCAGCAGTGAACGGTGGCACTCACTGGCGGCAGAGCTTCTGCCTGCCCCGACAGCTCAGCCAGGTGCATGCCAACCAGGAAGGTTTGCGCCAAATCATCTGCATCGAACGCCGCATAAGCGCTGGCCGTGTCGCGGCTGGCACAATCGCCACGAGCTTGCTGAATGATCGCTGCCAACTGCTCCCGGTGCAGATCGGTCGGTAACGGCAAGACTTGCGCAGGTGCCTGACCCAGTACGGACGTCAGGAAGCCCGACCACTCGTGCTGCGAGTCAATCAAAGGCTCGCGTTCAGCACTCGGGATGAAGCTGTCGATCAAGCCCACAAAGTGTACCGCTTGCCCTTGACTTTCAAGCTCCTGAGCCACAAGCACTGCCAACGCCCCGCCCAATGACCAGCCGACCAGTTTGTAAGGACCGTGCGCCTGTTTCTGGCGAATGTACTGGGCGTAATCGATGGCCATGGACTGCAGCGAAGTGTCCTGCCAGTCGCGGTCGAGCAGCATGCGGCACTGCACGCCATACACTCGACACTTGCCATCAAGACGCCGGGCCAATGCGTCATAGTCGAACACCGTGCCGTAACCCGCATGAATACAGAACAACGCGGGAACACTTGCCGATGCAGCATTCAATAGCAGGACGGGGTCCAGCTCGGTTTGAGCCTGATACCCGGACAATTCGGCAATGGTCGGCCTGCTCATCATGTCACGCAATTTCAGCTCGAAATCCGGCAACTGCAATGCCCTGACTTTGCTTAACACTTTGAGCGTGCGCAGGGAGTCGCCCCCCAGTTCGAAGAAGTTGTCAGTCACACCGACCTGAGGCACTTCAAGTACTTGCTGCCAGACCTCGGCCAGATGTTTTTCCAGTGCATTACGCGGCGCCACGTATTGGCTGCCCTGTAACTCAGGCTCGGGGAGCGAGAGACGATCCACCTTGCCGTTAGGGTTCAGGGGCAGACGATCCAGCAACATCAGGTGAGCGGGCACCATGTAGTCCGGCAGACGCTCTTGCAAGCGGGCGCGTAGTTGTTCGGCCAGCCCGGCTTGCGACGGTGCAACTACATAACCGACCAATTGCTTGCCACCTGCAATGTCACGGGCGATGACCACTGCGTCGCGTACTGACGGCGCCTCACGCAGACAAGCTTCGACTTCACCGAGTTCGATCCTGAAGCCACGGATCTTCACCTGATTGTCCAGGCGCCCAAGATAATCAAACACGCCGTCAGCTCGCTGCCGCACCCGATCACCGGTGCGGTACAAGCGGCCTCCTGTATGGCTGAACGGGTCCGCCACAAAGCGCTCGGCGGTCAATCCAGGACGACGGTAGTAACCACGAGCAAGCTCATCGCCCCCAATGTACAACTCGCCAGCCACCCCCGCAGGAACACGATTGAGTTGCGCATCCAGCACGTACAACGAACGAGGCCCGACAGCTGTGCCGATCGGCGCGTAAGCCGCCTCGCAGCGAGCATCGACGCCAGCCTTCCAGAGCAGCGGCGTGACCACGGTTTCAGTGGGGCCGTAACCGTTGGTGATGTAGCGTGGTTTGAGCGCAGACTTGACCAGCTCAAAACTGGCATCCGCCACCGCATCCCCCCCGAAGCAATAGATACTGACCGGAGGTGGATTGCCGTGTGCCTGAGCATGTTCGGCCAGTTGCTGCAGATAGGCCGGCGGGAAACAGGCAATGGTGATCGCATGGCTGTGCAAGGCGTCATACGTCTGCTCAGGCGTCCACAGCGTGTTGTCCCGGACCACCAGACGACCTCCGCTGATCAACGTCGACAACCAGCGTTCCTGAGCACCGTCAAACGCGAAGGACATGAACAGCAACTCGCGGGTATCGGCATCCATTTCATAGCGTTCGGCAATCGCCTGACAATGCACACGCAATGGGCCACGCGCCACGGCAACACCCTTGGGTTTGCCGGTTGAGCCAGAGGTATAAATCAAGTACGCCAGTTCCTGCTCGCTGACGGCAGTCACCGGGTAATCAACCGGTAAACTGAGGCTGTCCAGCTCGTCCAGGTTCATCCGCGTGACAGTTGGCGGACACGGTAAACGGTTGCTCAATGCACTGTGGGTCAGCAAGACCTGCATACCTGAATCTTCGATGATCCATTCCAGACGATCTCGCGGGTAGTCGATGTCCATCGGCACGTAAGCAGCGCCGACTTTAAGGGCTGCATACAGCGCAATGATGGTCTGCACAGAACGCTCCAGACCGACTCCGATCACCGACTGTGGCCCCACACCTGACGCCGTCAAGGCGTGAGCGAGCTGGTTGACACGCAGCTCCAACTGCCCACGCGTCAGTGCTTCATCACCGCAGACAACGGCCACCGCTTGCGGGTCAATCTGCGCAAGATTGGCAATCAATGCAGGCAGCGAATCGCTGTCTGTCTGTTTCGAACCGACACCCTGCTGACTGATCAAGCCGTCTTCAGCGTCAACCATGCACAGACTGCCGAGGGTCGCTTGCGGTTGGTCCAGCAAGGCATTCAACAGGGTCTCGAAACAGGCCATGACCTGAGCCGCGCCTTCATCGGTGAAGCTGTTACGCAAGTACAGGAACTCGATTTGCAGGGTCTGCGCCAGCTCTACCGCCAGGTCCATGGCGTAGTTGGTCACATCGCGGGTGCTCAACTCGCCAAACTTCAGTTGATGGCTGTCGGTGTCGCGCAGCCGCTCATCCACCGGGAAGTTCTCGAACACGACAATGCTGTCGAACAACGGTCGACCGCCATGGCCCGACCAGCGCTGCACATCCGCCAGCGATGCATGCTCGTGGTCACGCACTTCGAGGTTGAATGCTTGAAGTTGCGCCAGCCATTGGTCCACACGCTGCTCTGGCTCAGGCGCCTGAACGATAGGCAAGGTGTTGATGAACAACCCGAGCATTTCATTGCAACCGCTCACCGCCGCCGGACGTCCGGCAACCGTCGCGCCAAAACACACCGATGCCTGGCCGGTAAAGCGCTGCAACAGCAACAGCCAGGCGCCCTGAACCAGCGTATTGGGTGTCACGCGCAGGGCCTGGGCCCGCTCGCGCAGCTGATCAGTCGCCGCTTTGTCCCAACGCAGATAGTGCGCAGCATGACCACTGAGTGAGGCGTCAGGCCGCGGATAGACCGAAGTCGCCAGTTGCGTCGGCCCTTCCAGCGCCTGAACATGAGCCTTCCAGAACGTTTCCAGCAACTGTTCAGGTTGAGCCTGCAGCCACGCGATGTAATCGCGATAGCGGCCGATACGCGGACCTGATTCATGCCCGGCATAACACTGGAAAACCTCACCCAGCAGACGCGAGCTGGACCAGCCATCCATCAGGATATGGTGGCTGGTCCAGATCAACTGGTGACGCTGCCCGGCCAGATGAACCAGTGTCAGCCGTATCAACGGCGCAGCGAGCAGATCAAAGCCCTGGTCACAGTCGTCGGCGGCCAGTGCCTGGAGATCCGACTCAAGGTGATTGTGTTCGCGCCAGTCCAGTTGCCGTACGTGCAACTGTGCGCTGCGGTACACCAGTTGTACCGGCTCTGCCAGATTGCTTGCAGCCCAGAACCCCGTGCGCAGGATTTCATGTCGCTCGATGACAGTGTTCCAAGCGGCAATAAAGCGCTGCGCGTCGAGACCATCAACGGCCACATTGACCTGGCTGATGTAGAACGCTTCACCCGGCATTTCTAGGGTGTGGAACAACATCCCGCTCTGCATCGGCGACAGTGGGTAGATATCCTCGACTGCCGCCAGCGGGACTGGCAACGAATCAAGCTGAGTCTGGGTCAGGCGTGTCAGCGGGAAATCGCTTGGCGTAAATGCCTGAAGCGGACGTTCGACACAGTGCTCGACCACCTCGCGCAGCTCCACGCAGAACTCGTCAGCCAGGCGCTGAATCAACCCGGTGTCGAACATCTGCTCGCTGAAGGTCCAGCCCAGTTCAAGGGTGTCGTTGTAAACCTGCCCGTTGATAGTCAGCCAGTTATCCAGCGGTGCCGATTCATCGCGCTCAATCCCTTTGTTTTCCGAGACTGGCCTGAACAGGCTGTCACTCTCGTCAAAGCTGCCATCGAACTGACCGAGGTAGTTGAAGGTGATCCGGGGCGTCGCCAGGCCTTGCAACGCCTTGCGGGTCTGCTGATCACCCAAGTAACGCAACACGCCCAGCCCAAGCCCGCGCTGAGGCACCGCGCGCAGCTGTTCCTTGATGCCCTTGATGGACGCCGGCAGCTCCGCATGCGCAGTCAGCTTTACGGCAAACAGACTGGTGAACCAGCCCACGGTGCGGGTCAGGTCGATGTCCTCAAACAGGTCCTCACGGCCATGCCCTTCCAGCTGGATCAACACATCTGCACGTCCGGTCCAACGCGCTATCACCCGAGCCAGCGCCGTCAGCAGCAGATCATTGACCTGAGTCCGATAGGCGGCCGGAGCCTGCTGCAAAAGATGGCGGGTCGTCACTTGATCGAGACGGCAATGCACGGTGGCAGCATGACGAACCTGCTGCGCGTCTTCACGCCGCACATCCGGGAGATCAGCCGGAACACCCTGCAACTGCGTTTGCCAATAGCTGACCTGTTGCTGCATCGCGTCCGTCAACGCATGTTCCTGCAGGCGCTCGGCCCAGCGTTTGAGGCTGCTGGTACGCGTCGACAATTGCACCGGCGCGTTCTCGCGAGCGACGTTGTAAAGTCGTTGCAGGTCTTCAAATAGAATCCGCCAGGACACGCCATCTACTACCAGGTGATGAATCACCAGCAGCAAGCGCTGTTCTCCTCCCGGCAGATCAGCCAGTACCGCACGCAACAGCGGGCCGTTTTGCAAATCAAGGCTGCGTTGGGCTTTTTCGAAGAGGGGCTGCAACTGCGCAGGATCACTCACCTGCGCTGTCCACAACATCTCAGTGGACGGGCCTTCAAGCACGGCGCCAAAGGTGCCCGTGACAGTTCCAGTGGACGGCGCAAACACCAGGCGTAAAGCGTCGTGATGGTTGACCAACGCGACCAGAGCCGTCGCCAGTAGATCGGCATCCAGCGCCAGACGCGGCGCCAGCAGCACGGACTGGTTCCAGTGCTGACTGGCCGGGATATCCTGCTCGAAGAACCATTGCTGGATCGGCACCAACGGCATGTCACCCGCTGCCGGGCCCTGATCGATGGTCAGCGTGTCATCACCCAGCCGGGCCGTTTGAGCCAGAGCCTGGACGGTCTGACATTCGAACAGGTCTTTGGGCGTAAAACGAATACCCTCCTGCCGCGCCCGGCTCACCAACTGAATCGAGACAATCGAATCGCCGCCCAGCTCGAAGAAATTGTCGGTCAGCCCTACACGCTCCAGACGCAACACGTCTTGCCAGATCGTCACCAGACGCTGTTCCAGCTCGGTACGCGGCGCGACATAATTTTGCTGAGCAAGACTGGCGTCAGGTGCCGGCAGGGCCTTGCGATCCAGCTTGCCATTGACGGTCAGCGGCATGCGTTCCATGAACAGCAAGTGCGCGGGCACCATGTAATCCGGCAGCGTTTCCTTGAGCTCCTCCTTGATCCGCTCTCTCAGCGCGGCCTGCCCGGCAGCATCAAATGCCTGCGGCACGATCCACGCCACCAGTTGCTGACCGCTCAAGCCGTCGATGGCCAGCACCACCGCTTCGCGAACCGCTGCGCAATCACGCAACCGCGCTTCGATTTCACCCAGCTCGATACGGAAGCCGCGAATCTTCACTTGATGGTCGATCCGCCCGATGTACTCGATGGAGCCATCGACGCAGTAACGCGCAAGATCGCCGGTGCGATACAGACGCCCGCCCTGCTCATCGAACGGGTTCGGCACAAAGCGTGTCGCGGTCAAGCCCGCACGGTTCAGGTAACCACGGGCCAGACCCGCCTGCCCGACATACAGCTCGCCCACACAACCTCGCGGCACCGGTTTGAGATCAGCGTCCAGCAAGTACCAGGACAAGTCTGGAATCGGCGCGCCAATCGGGCTGGCCGCTTCGGCTTGCAGGTCCGCCAGACCGACCGGACGATAAGTCACATGAACCGTAGTTTCGGTAATGCCGTACATGTTGATCAGTTGCGGAGCCTGATCGCCGAAACGCTCGAACCATGGACGCAGGCTGCCGACATCCAGCGCTTCGCCGCCGAACACCACATAACGCAGCGCCGTGTTGGCATCAGACGCCACGGCGACCTGCATCAATTGCTTGAACGCCGATGGCGTCTGGTTCAACACCGTCACGCCTTCGCGGCACAGCAGCGCGTGGAAATCCTCCGGCGAGCGGCTGGTTTCATGGGGCACGATCAGCAGGCGGCCGCCATGCAGCAACGCACCAAAAATCTCCCAGACCGAGAAGTCGAACGCGTAGGAATGAAACAGGCTCCACACATCGTTTTCATCGAAACCAAACCACTGCTCAGTCGCGCTGAACAACCGCACGACATTGCTGTGCGGCAACAGCGCGCCTTTCGGCTGCCCTGTTGAACCCGAGGTGTAGATCACGTAAGCGAGGTTTTCAGGACTCACCGACACACGCGGGTCATGGCTCGGTTGTGCAGACAGGTCCGCGTCCAGCAGCAAGGTTCTTACCGCTGTCGGAATCGGCAACCGGTCACGCAGATTGCTATGAGTCAACAACAGCGACAGGCCGCTGTCTTCGATCATGTAGGTCAGACGGTCCTGCGGATAATCCGGGTCCAGCGGCACGTAAGCACCGCCTGCCTTGAGGATCGCCAGCAAGCCGACAATCATCTCCAGCCCACGCTGCACGGCAATGCCGACGCGAACGTCCGGGCCGACGCCCGCTGCGATCAGCGCGTGAGCGAGACGGTTGGCCTGGCTGTCCAGCGCTTGATAACTGAGATTCTGATCCTCGAATGACACGGCCACTGCCTGAGGCGTACGCGCTGCTTGCGCAGCAATCAATTGATGCAGGCACTGCTCGACCGGGAACGCCTGAGTTGCCGGGTTCCACTGGGCAAGGTGCGCTTCGATCTGAGCGTCGTCTTGCAACGCCAGATCGCTCAAGCGCTGACCCGCGTGACTGCCGGCCATTTGCATCAACAAGTGCTGAAGCTGACCAGCAATCTGCTGCACTGTGTGCGCCGGGAAGTTCGCCTGCCGGTAGTTGAAGTGCAGCGACAAGGCTTCGCCCAGACCGACGATCAATGTCAGTGGATAGTGGGTCTGCTCGTGATTGTCGACCTTGCCGAAGGTGAGTTCCTGCGGTGCTTCCTGCTGCAAGGCTTCCGACACCGGGTAGTTTTCGAACACCAGAATGCTGTCGAACAAGGCATCGCTGCCCTGCCCCGACCAGCGCTGAATATCGGCCAGCGGCGTGTGCTCATGCTCACGCAATGCCAGGTTGTCGGCCTGAACCGTTTGCAGCCAGTCGCTCAACGCCTGTTCCGGCTGCGGCGTGGCAATGACTGGCAAGGTGTTGATGAACAGACCGATCTGCTGCTCGACACCTTTAAGCCCGGCCGGACGTCCGGAAACCGTCGCGCCAAACGCCACGGCTGGCTGCCCGGTGTAGCGCTGCAACAGCAGCAGCCACGCTGATTGCACTACGGTGTTGAGCGTCACTTTTTGCTGACGGGCAAAATCGCCCAACAGTCTGGTTTGTTCGGCACTGAACACTTCGAAGTGATCACCATGCGCTTCAATACCCGCTTGCGCAGGCAAGTCCAGAGCACGGGTCAGCCAGGTCGGTTCGTCCAGCACACTGAGTCGATCCAGCCAGAACGCTTCGCTCAGCGCGGCATCCTGCGCCTGCAACCAGGCGATGTAATCGCGATAGCCGCCCATGTGTTGCGCTTGATATTCACCGGCATAACGTTGCAGCACCTCACCGAGCAACTGCGAGTTGCTCCAGCCATCCATCAGGATGTGATGGTTGGTGTAGATCAGGTGATAACGCTGTTCGTCGACGCGCACCGCCACCAGACGCAGCAACGGCGCGCTGCTCAAATCAAAACCACGGCTGAGTTCGGCGTCAGCCAGTTTTTCCAGTTCGTGGGCAAGGTCGGTTGTGTGGCGCAGGTCAACGACCGTAAACGGCAGCACCACATCCTTGAACACCACTTGCAACGGCCGCTCCAGACCGCCCTGCCAGAAGAACCCGCTGCGCAGGATCCCATGCTGATTCACGGCCGCTTGCCAGGCCTGCCGGAAGCGCTCCGGATCAAGGCCCTCTACGTCCAGACGCATCTGGTTGGTGTAATCGCCCCCCATCTGCTCTTCATACAGGGTGTGGAAGAGCATGCCTTGCTGCATAGGCGCCAGCGGATAGACATCTTCTACTTGAGCCACTTCGAGGGGCAGCGCATCCAGTTGTTTCTGGCTGATACGGGCCAGCGGGAAGTCAGACGGAGTCAGCCCGCTGTGCTGCGGATCGCTGCAATGCTCGATGACGCGGGTCAACTCGGCGATGTACTCATTCGCCAACGCCTGCAGGGTGTGCTCGGCGAACATTTCGGCACTGAAGGTCCAGGCGAGGCTCAACTCGCCAGCAAATACCTGACTGTTAATGCTCAGCCAGTTATTCAACGGTGCGTCCGCGCTCTGCTCGACCCCACTGCTTTCTTTGGCCGGGACGAACAGCGCGTCAGCATCATCGAAGCTGCCGTCGAACTGGCCAAGGTAGTTGAAGGTGATGCGAGGTGTCGGCAGCTCACTCAATTTGTTGCGGGTCGGCTCATCGCCCAGATAGCGCAACACGCCAAAGCCAATGCCCTTGTCCGGGATGGCCCGCAGTTGCTCCTTGATGTGTTTGATCGACGGCTCCAGCTCGGCCTGAGCCGTCAGACGCACAGGGAACAGGCTGGTGAACCAGCCCAGCGTGCGACTCAGGTCAGCGTCTTCCAGCACCGCCTCGCGACCGTGACCTTCCAGTTGCACCAGCACGTCATCGCGTCCGGTCCAGTTCGCGAGTACGCGGGCCAGCGCGGTCAGCAGAAGATCGTTGACCTGGGTGCGATAGGCCGCTGGAGCCTGTTGCAGCAATTGCCGGGTCAGGTCGGCGGACAGCTTGGCGCCGACCGTTTTGCTGTCGCTGGCGCGCGGGCTGGCAGCACTGTTCAGGCACGGCAGATCCGTCGATGCTCCCGACAGCAACGTTTGCCAGAACGCCAGTTGCGACGACAAACCGCCGTCGCGAGCCAGGGTTTGCAAACCTTGCGCCCAGTGTTTGAAGGCGGTGGTTTTGCTCGGCAATTGCACAGTCTTGCCCGACTCGATCTGCCGGTAAGCGCTTTGCAGGTCCTCGAACAAAATCCGCCATGAAACGCCGTCCACTACCAGGTGATGGATGGCCAGCAACAGACGCTGTTCGCCGTCGGGCAACTCAGCCAGCAGCACCCGCAGCAATGGACCGTTCTGCAGATCCAGACTGCGTTGCGCCTTGTTCAGCAGCGACTCGAGTTGTGTGGCATCACTGACAGTTTCACACCACAGCGGCGACTGCGCCGGGGCTGCATCGAAGCGGCCCAGATTGAAGGGCTGGGCAAAGGTCAGACGCAAGGCATCGTGATGATTGATCAACGCTTGCACGGCCACGCTCAACACTTGAGCGTCCATGCGCTGACGCGGGGCCAGCAGCACCGACTGGTTCCAGTGATGCCGCTCGGGAATGTCCTGCTCGAAGAACCATTGCTGGATCGGCAACAACGGCATTTCACCGCTCACCGGGCCTTGATCGATGGTTAGCGCACCATCGCCCAGTTGCGCCACTTGAGCCAACGCGCGCACCGTCTGGCGCTCAAACAGGTCTTTAGGCGTAAAGCGAATACCTGCCAGACGCGCACGGCTGACCACCTGAATCGAGATGATCGAATCGCCGCCCAGTTCGAAGAAGTTGTCGGTGACACCCACCTGATCCAGCTTGAGCACGTCCTGCCAGACCGCAGCGATCTGCTGTTCAAGGCTGCTTTGCGGCGCCACGTAGTCGAGTTGCGCCAGACCGGTATCCGGCGCAGGCAGTGCTTTGTGGTCCAGCTTGCCGTTGGCAGTCAGCGGCATGCGTTCAAGGAACAGGAACTGCACCGGCACCATGTAATCCGGCAAATTGTCACGCAACAGCGTCTTGATGACGTCGCGCAGGCCAGCCTGTGTCAGCGCATCAGCGCTGTACTGCTGCGGCACCACGTAGGCCACCAGTTGCGCACCGCTGGCCGCTTCGTGAACCCGCACCAGACCTTCGCGAACCACTTCCAGCTCATTGAGGCGCGCATCAATCTCGCCCAACTCGATGCGGAAGCCGCGAATCTTCACTTGATGGTCGATACGCCCGATGTACTCGATGGAGCCATCGACGCAGTAGCGCGCCAGGTCGCCGGTGCGATACAAACGCCCGCCCTGCTCGTCGAACGGGCTCGGCACAAAGCGCGTCGCGGTCAGGCCAGCGCGGTTCAGATAACCCCGGGCCAGGCCCGCCTGACCGACATACAACTCACCGACGCAACCACGCGGCACCGGGTTCAGATCAGCGTCCAGCAAGTACCAGGACAAGTCAGGGATAGGGGCGCCAATCGGGCTGGCCGCGCCGGCTTGCAGGTCCGCCAGACTGACCGGACGCCAGGTCACGTGCACGGTGGTTTCAGTGATGCCGTACATGTTGATCAGTTGCGGGGCCTGATCACCGAAACGCTCGAACCATGGGCGCAGGCTACTGACATCCAGCGCTTCGCCACCGAACACCACATAACGCAGCGAAGGTGTCGCGTCAGACTCGACAGCCACTTGCATCAGTTGCTTGAAAGCCGATGGCGTCTGGTTCAACACCGTCACGCCTTCGCGGCACAGCAAGGTGTGGAAATCTTCCGGCGAGCGGCTGGTTTCATGGGGCACGATCAGCAGGCGGCCGCCATGTAGCAGCGCACCGAAAATCTCCCACACCGAAAAGTCGAACGCGTAGGAGTGGAACAGGCTCCACACATCGCGCTCATCGAAATCGAACCACTGCTGAGTGGCGCTGAACAAGCGCACCACGTTGCTGTGCGGCAACAATGCGCCCTTGGGCTGGCCTGTGGAACCGGAGGTGTAGATCACGTAGGCGAGGTTATCCGGCCCGACGCTGGTTACCGGGTTATCCGCGCTGAAGCTGCTGAGATTCGCGCCCAGCAGCAGGGTTTCGACCTCGTTGAGGTCCGGCAACTGATCGACCACATGTGGCTGAGCCAGTAGCAAACGCAGGCCGCTGTCCTGAATCATGTACGCCAGACGATCCTGCGGATAAACCGGGTCGAGCGGAACATAAGCACCGCCCGCCTTGAGAATCGCCAACAGCCCGACCAGCATTTCCACGGACCGCTCAGCCGCCAGCCCCACCAGCACATCGGGGCCAACGCCTTGCTCGATCAAACGATGCGCCAGCCGGTTGGCGCGCTGATTGAGCTCGCCGTAGCTGACGTGCTCATTGCCAAAACTCAATGCCACGGCATCGGGTGCGCGCTGGACCTGGGCTTCGATCAGCTTGTGCAGAGGATGCTCGACAGCAAAACTCTGCGGCTGCGGGTTCCAGGCCTGTACGGCCTGTTGCTGCTCTAATGGGCTGCCACCTTGCAGGCTACCCAATAGCGTTTCGCCAACCGCCACCGACAACTGCTGCAACACGCGAGCGAAATGCGCGCTGACCTGCTCGATGGCCTCAGCGTCCAGATGCTCGCGCTGATAATGGAAATGCACCGACAGCGATTCCCCCAGGCTGACCGCCAGGGTCAGAGGATAGTTACCCTGCTCGCGGCTGCGCACTTCACCGAAGCGCAGCCCTTGGGGCGCGCCCTGTTGCAGCGCTTCGGACACCGGGTAGTTTTCAAACACCAGCAAGTTATCGAACAGCGCTTCACCGCCCTGTCCTGCCCAGCGTTGAATGTCCGCCAGCGGCGTATGTTCGTGCTCTCGCAATGCGAGATTGCGCGATTGCAGGTCGACCAGCCAGGCGCCCAACGCCTGTTCCGGTGTAGCCGAAACAATCACCGGCAGCGTGTTGATGAACAGACCGATCTGCTGTTCGATGCCGGCAATCTCTGCCGGACGCCCCGCCACCGTGGCACCGAACGCCAGGGTGCGTTGCCCGGTAAAGCGTTGAAGCGTCAGCAACCACGCGGCTTGCACCAGCGTGTTCAGGGTGACTTTGCTCTGCCGCGCAGCATCGCCCAGTGCACGGGTTTGCGCAGCGTCGAGACGCAGGTAGTAGTCGGCGAAGCCGCTGCTTGTCACGGCCGATTGCAGCGCCTCGGCCAACAGAGTCGGCGCCGCGAGATCGGCGGTTTGTGCCGCCCAGAACGCCTGATCCGCCGCCACATCCTGACGTTGCAACCAGCCGATGTAATCACGATAACGACCGGTGTGTGCTGGTGCTGGCTGACCGGCGTACTGCTGTAAAACTTCACCGATCAACTGCGAACTGCTCCAGCCATCCATCAGGATGTGGTGGCTGGTGTAGATCAGGTGATGACGCTGCTCGGCAGTGCGCACGAGCGTCAGGCGCAGCAACGGTGCCTTGCCCAGATCAAACCCGGCCATGCGATCACTCTCGGCCAGCGCCAGCAATGCCTGCTCCGGCGCGACGCGCTCACGCCAGTCGAGGACCTGAAACGGCAACTCGACGCGTTTGAATACGACCTGTAGCGGCTGCTCCAGCGTGCCTTGCCACAGGAACGCGCTGCGCAGAATGTCATGCCGTTCAACGACGGTTTGCCACGCTTTACGGAAGCGCTCGGGATCAAGGTTCTCGACGTCCACACACATCTGGTTGACGTACGCGCCCCGCTGCGTTTGCTCGTAAAGGCTGTGAAACAGCATGCCTTGCTGCATCGGTGCCAGTGGATACAGGTCCTGAACGTCAGCGGCCAGCAGCGGCAAGGCGTCCAGTTGTGCCTGATTGATAGTGGCCAGCGGGAAGTCAGACGGTGTGAAGCCACCGGCCTGGGCGTCCAGGCAATGAGCGATCAACGCCTGCAGTTCATCGCCCAATTGGTCAGCCAGGTGCTGCACGGTGGCTTCATCGAACATTTCCCGACTGAAGGTCCAGCCCAGTTTCAGTTCGCCGCAGAATACCTGGCCATTGATGCTCAGCCAGTTACCCAGCGGCGCATCCGCGCTTTGCTCGGCACCAGCAGTTTCCTTGGCCGGGACCAGCAATGCCTGCTCATCGTCGAAACTGGCGTCGAACTGACCAAGGTAGTTGAAGGTGATCCGCGGCGTCGGCAATGCAGCCATGGCGGCCTGGGTCGCGCCGTCGCCCAGATAACGCAGCGCGCCGAAGCCCAGACCTTTGTTGGGGATTGATCGCAACTGCTCCTTGATGTGTTTGATGGCTGCGCCGGTTGCGCCATGAGCCTTGAGGCTGACCGAATAAAGGCTGGTAAACCAGCCCACGGTGCGGGTCAGATCGATATGTTCAAACAGCTCTTCGCGACCGTGGCCTTCCAGTTGCACCAGTACATCGTCGCGGCCACTCCAGCGTGCAATCACACGGGCCAGGGCGGTCAACAGCAAGTCGTTGACCTGAGTGCGATACGCCGTTGGCGCCTGTTGCAACAACTGTCGCGTAGCGTTGGCATCCAGCCGTGTATGAACGGTCTGCGCCAGGCGGTTATGCAAGGCGCCGTTGGGGCGTTCGCAAGGAATGTCGCCGTTGATGCCGGACAGCCGTTGTTGCCAGCCTGCCAGTTCTGCAGCCAGCTCATCGCCTTGGGTCCAGCGCTGCAACTGCTCGCCCCACGCCTTGCACGACGAGGTTTTCGCAGGCAAATCCAATGGCTTTTCGGCCAGCAATAGTTGATAAGCCCGTTGCAGATCGTCGAACAGAATCCGCCACGACACGCCGTCCACCACCAGGTGATGGACCACCAGTAATAGACGCTGGCTGCCATCCGGCAGGTCCGCCAGCACTGCCCTCAACAACGGACCGTTTTGCAGATTGAGGCTGCGCTGGGCTTCTTCGAACAACGGTTCAAGTTCGAAGGCACCGTTCAGAGTGACCTGCCACAGCAGACTCAACGCGGCATCAGCATCGCCAGTCAACGGTTCGGCAAATACCGCCCGGCCTTGCCCGGCCTCCGGGAATACCAGACGCAGCGCGTCGTGATGATTGACCATTGCCAGTAACGCGGCACGCAACACCCGCGCATTCAAGGGCTGACGTGGCTCCAGTACCACCGACTGGTTCCAGTGCTGACGCTCGGGGATCGGTTGAGTAAAGAACCATTGCTGAATTGGCAGCAACGGCGTTTCGCCGATCACAGGACCTTGATCAATCTGCTGCGTCGGCGCACCACGCCGGGCCACAGTGGCCAGCGCCTGAACGGTCTGGTGCAGAAACAAGTCTTTCGGGGTAAAAGCGATATCGGCCAGGCGCGCACGGCTGACCACTTGAATCGAGATGATCGAGTCGCCGCCCAACTCGAAGAAGTTATCGGTGACACCGACTTGTTCAAGCTTGAGTACGTCTTGCCAGATCGCCGCGATATCACTTTCCAGCGTGTTGCGCGGGGCGACGTAATGCTGCTGCAAGAGGCTGGTGTCCGGCAGAGGCAAGGCCTTGCGATCCAGCTTGCCATTGGGTGTCAGGGGCATGCGCTCAAGGAACAACACATGCGCGGGCACCATGTAGTCAGGCAGCTCGGCCTTGAGTTGCGCTTTGAGACTTTCACGCAGATCGAGCTGCACTTGAGGATCGCTCAGAACATCCAGCGCATCAGGCACGATGTAGCCGACCAGTTGCTGCCCGCTCAGCCCTTGCTGCGCGACAGCCACCGCATCGCGGACGCCATCCAGCGCCAGCAGACGGGCTTCGACTTCGCCCAGCTCGATACGGAAACCACGAATCTTTACCTGACGGTCAAGGCGACCCAGGTAATCGAACGTGCCGTCAGCACGCTGGCTGACCAAATCGCCGGTGCGGTACAGGCGCCCGCCTTTGGCGCTGAACGGATCCGCGACAAAACGCTCGGCGGTCATGCCCGGACGGTTCAGGTAACCGCGAGCCAGACCCAACCCGCCCAGGTACAACTCACCAGCGACACCCAGCGGCAACAGGTTCAAATCAGCGTCCAGCACATAAGCGCTGCGCTCGCCGATGCGGCTGCCAATCGGGGCATAAGCAGCACCGCAATGATCGTCCGCACCCGCCTTCCAGATCAGCGGCGTGACCACGGTTTCAGTCGGGCCATAACCGTTGATGATGTACTGCGGCTTGAGCGCGCGCTTGGCCAGCTCGAAACTGGCCTGCGGCACTGCATCGCCACCAAAGCAATAAATCCGCACCGGCGGCGGGTTGCCGTGTCGCTCGGCATGTTCAGCCAGTTGTTGCAGGTACACCGGCGGGAACGCCACCACGGTCACGCCATGCTCATGCATGGCCTGATACGTTTGCTCCGGCGTCCACAGCTCTGCATCACGGATCAACAGACGACCGCCATGGGTCAACGCAGTCAGCCAGCGCTCGTGGGCACCGTCGAAGGCAAACGACATGAAATGCAGTTCGCAATCGTCAGGCGTCATCTCGTAACGCTCGCCGATGGCCCGGCAATGCATCGCCATCGGACCGTGAGCAACTGCAACACCTTTGGGCTGGCCGGTCGAGCCGGAGGTGTAAATCACGTAAGCCAGATGATCGGGCAGCAGCGCCACAGACGGATCGGTATAGGGCTGCGCACGGGCGTCTAGTTGATTGACTTCCAGCACCGGCAGATCATCAGGAATCGGCAAACGCTGACGCAACACCGAATCACTCAACAGCAACGCCATGCGGCTGTCGCGCATCAGATACGCCAGACGTTCCTGCGGGTATTCAGGGTCCAGCGGGGCATAAGCGCCACCGGCCTTGAGCACAGCCAACAGCGCCACGACAATCTCCAGACCGCGCTCCAGCGCAATACCGACGATCACGTCAGGGCCGACACCGTCCGCGATCAGTCGATGCGCGAGGCGATTGGCCTGTTGGTTGAGTTCGGCAAAGCTCAACGTCTGCTTGCCGAAAATCAGCGCGGTGGCGTCCGGCGTTTGCTGAGCCAACTGCTCGATGCGCTGATGCACCAGCAGCCCGGCGACATGCTTGTCGTTGAGGCCGTTGCGCTCCAGCAGCAGATGATCCAGTTCACGCTGGCCGAGCATCGGCAGCGCGCCAATGTGCTGCTGCGGATCGGCGACGATGCCGTGCAGCAGGTTCAGCCAATGCTCACTCATGCGCTGCACGGTCGTGGCGTCGAACAGGTCGGTGGCGTAAGTCAGCGAGGCCCATAGGCCCTCGGCGCTTTCCACCGTGTCCAGTGTCAGGTCGAACGAAGCGTTGTGGCTGTCCCACACCAGACCTTCGATGCTCAGGCCGGGCAATCGCGTCGCACGCTGACCGCGGCCATGCTGGTCATCGCTCTGGTGGTTGTACATCACCTGAAACAGCGGGCTGTGGCTAAGGCTGCGTTCTGGATGCAGTGCTTCGACCAATTGTTCGAAAGGCAAATCCTGATGCGCCTGCGCGCCCAATGCAGTCTGTTTGACCTGTTGCAGCAGTTCGCTGAAACGCTGGGTAGCATCGAGTTCCGCACGCAGCACCTGAGTGTTGACGAAGAAGCCGATCAAGCCGTTGGTTTCAACCCGGTTACGGTTAGCGGTAGGCACACCGACGCGGATGTCACGCTGCCCGCTGTGGCGATGCAGCAGGACCTGAAACGAGGCCAGCAACAGCATGAAAGGCGTGACGCCTTGCGCGTGGGCAAGGGCCTTGAGCTGACGACTCAGTTCAGCGTCCAGCGGCAGGTCCAGTCGCGCGCCACGATGACTTTGCACCGCCGGACGCGGACGATCAGTGGGCAGTTCCAGCACCGGTTGATCGTTACCCAGTTGCCCGGTCCAGTACGCCAGTTGCTGAGCCTTGCCGCCCGCCTCCATCCAGTGCCGCTGCCAGATCGCATAGTCGGCGTACTGAATCGGCAGCGCGGGCAGTTCAACCGGTTGCTGCTGGCTGAAACCCACGTAAAGTTGCACCAGCTCATCGACCATGACCTGCATGGACCAACCATCGGAGACGATGTGATGCTGGACCATCACCAGCACATGGTCATCGGCAGCCAATTGCAACAGCGTGACGCGCAGCAAAGGCCCCTCGGCCAGATCAAAGGTCAGCCGTGTTTGTGCTTCAACGAATGCCTGGATCAGCGCGTCACGCTCGTGCGCGACATGGCCTGGCAACGTTTCCCGTGCCAGCGTTAGCCGACCTTGGGCGTGGATGACCTGATGCGGCCGTTCGCCATCGAGGGCAAAGGTCGTGCGCAAGGTGTCGTGGCGTGCAACCAGCGCGTTGAAGGCCTGCTCAAGCGCGTCGATGTCCAGCTCGCCCTGCAAACGCAACGCCGTCGGCATGTGGTACGCGCTGCTGTCCGGCTCCAGTTGCCAGAGGAACCACTGACGCTCCTGCGCGTAGGACAAGGGCAGCACATCCAGCTCTGAACGAACTTCGGGGATCGGCAAGTTGGCGGGCGACACTCGCTGTTCGAGCATTTTTTCCAGATAGGCTTGGCGCTTATCCAGTGGCAGCAGGATGAAACGACGGGCGATACGTGCAGCTGCGGCCTGATCCATCATGCCTCCTCCATTTCGTCGAGCAAGGCTTCAAGACCGTCGAGGGTCGAGGCCTCCACTGCGCCACCAAGGGCTTCCAGCTGTGTGGCGAAATCACCCAGAACAGGGAATTGGAACATCAGTTGCACAGTCGCTTTCATACCAAGCTCGAGTTGAATGCGTGAGACCGTGCTCACGACCAGTAAGGAGTGGCCGCCCAGCTCGAAGAAGTTATCGGTACGACCGATCCTCTCCAGCTTGAGCACGTCTTGCCAGAGCGCGGCGATGCGCTGCTCCAGCTCGGTACGCGGTGCGGTCCAGGTGTTTTGCAATTGGCTGAAATCAGCGGCGGGCAGCGCTTTGCGGTCCAGCTTGCCACTGGGGCTCAGCGGCAAACGCTCCAGCAGCATCAGGTGCGCCGGGATCATGTAATCAGGCAGGCTGCGCTTGAGCTGCGCCTTGAGCCGGTCGCGCAATGCCTGGGCTTCGTATTCGCCTTCCGGCACGACGTAAGCCACCAGTTGCTGACCGCCCACGCCATCGACCGCCAGCACCAGCGCTTCGCGGACCTCATCCTGCTCCAGCAAACGAGCTTCGATCTCGCCCAGTTCGATACGGAAGCCACGGATCTTCACCTGATGATCAACACGCCCGACATACTCGATGACTCCGTCGACGCGATAGCGGGCCAGGTCTCCAGTGCGATACAGCCGACCACCCTGCCCGTCGAACGGATCGGGGATGAAGCGCTCAGCGGTCAGATCAGGGCGATTGAAATAGCCGCGAGCAAGCAGGCTGCCACCAATGAACAACTCACCCACCGACCCGATCGGGACCGGTTGAGCGTTTTCGTCGAGCAGATAGATACTTCGCCCTGACAGTGGCTTGCCAATCGGCATCATCAGCGGCAGCGCTTGCTTGCCACTGATGTAGGCCTCGCAGTCAACGGTGGTGGCGGTCACGGTTGCCTCGGTCGGACCATAGGTGTTGAGCAGTGTCACGTGCTCCAGACCGGCGTCGCGCCAGGCCTGAATACCTTCCGGCGGCATCGCCTCGCCACCGGTATGCATCTGCCGCAATGCGCCGTAATCCTTGATGCCCTTGGCAGCAAAATCACGGATCAGCAGATGCCAGTAGGAGGTTGTCAGCCCCACCACGCTGATCCGCTGATCAAGCAGATGACGATGGAAAGTTTCGCTGTCCCACAAGTCCGGGCCGCGCAGCACTACGGCTGCACCGCAGGTCAACGCGGGGAAAAGCTGCTCGACGAAGGTGTCGAAGTTGAACGTCGAGAACTGCAGGATCCGGTCGGCAGCAGTCAGGTTGTAGAACCCCAGGGAAACCCGTGTATGCCCGCTCAGCGCCGACTGATCGATACCCACACCTTTGGGACGACCGGTAGAGCCGGAGGTGAACATCACATACGCCAGATTGTGACCGTGCAGCCTGTTCGGCAGATTGGCCGTCGGATGTCCGTTCCATTGCTCGGCGTTATCCAGGCACAGGCAGGCAATGCCTTCAGGGATCAACAGGCTGTCGAGCAATGACGTCTGGGTAAGCAACAACCGCAGACCGCTGTCCTGCATCATCTGGTACAGCCTTTCCTGCGGGTATTGCGGGTCCAGTGGTACGTAAGCGCCACCGGCCTTGAGCACGGCAAACACGGCGATGACCATGTCCATGCCACGTTCGGTGGCGATCCCTACCAGACTTTCCGGACCGACACCCGACTCCCGCAGAGCATGGGCCATTTGATTGGCCCTGGCGTTGAGCTGGCTGTAACTCAGTTGACGATCATCGTGGACCAGCGCAACAGCGTCTGGCGTCAGGCTGACCTGATGCTCGAACGCTTGATGCACGCAGGCAAAATCTATCGGGCAGTCTTCAACGAGGTTCCAGTCGCGCACCACTTGCTGCTGCTCGGCCGCACCGATCATCGACAGTTCGCCGATGCGTTGGCCGGGCTCGGCAACGATGGCGGCCAGCAGGTTCTGCCAGTAATCGCCAAGACGCTGCACGGTCTGCGCGTCAAACAAGTCGGACGCGTAAGTCAGGGTGGCCTTGAGGCCGGCTTCGGTTTCAAAGGTGGCGAGCGACAGGTCGAACTGCGCACTTTCGTTCTCGACACCCAGGTTCTCAATGCTCAGACCGGGCAGATCCAGATTGCGCAGTACGCTGTCGTCAACCCGGTTCTGGTGATTGAACATGACCTGGAATAACGGGTTCTGGCTGAGGCTGCGTTCCGGTTGCAAAGCCTCGACCAGTTGCTCGAACGGCAGGTCCTGATACGCCTGGGCGTCCAGTGAGGTACGGCGTACCTGTTGCAGCAACGTATCGAAGCCCTGCTGACCGTCCACCTCAGCGCGCAGCACCTGAGTGTTGACGAAGAAGCCGATCAGTTCTTCGGTTTCGACCCGGTGACGGTTAGCGACTGGCACTCCGACGCGAATATCTCGCTGGCCGCTGTAACGTTGCAGCAGGACCTGGAACGACGCCAGCAGCAACATGAACAACGTGACGTTCTGCTGCCCGGCCAACACCTGCAGGGCTTCACTCAGCTCGACCGGCAGACGCATTTCGACCCGGCCGCCACGGAAACTCTGAATCGCCGGGCGCGGCCGATCAAGCGGCAACTCCAGTACCGAATCCCCGCCACTCAATTGCTCCTGCCAGTAAGCGAGTTGGCGCTCGCGCTCGCCTTCCGCGAACCACTGACGCTGCCACAGGGCATAGTCGGCGTATTGCACCGGCAACGCTGGCAACGCCAACTGCTGGCCGGCGATCAGCGCGCCGTAGCCCCGCAACCATTCTTCAATCAGTAACGTCAGCGACCAGGCATCGGAAACGATGTGGTGCTGCACCAGCGTCAACACGTGGTCGTCGTCGGCCAGGCGCAGCAGCGCCAGACGCAGTAACGGATCGCGTTCAAGATTGAACGGCTGACGGGTCTGCTCGGCAATGAACGCCCGAACATCGGTATCAGCGCTGGCATTCTGCACGGCGATGGACAGCTTCAACTCAGCGAGTATCTGCTGACGCGGCTCGCCACTCTCTTGAACAAGTCCCTGAACAAAGCGGGTGCGCAGGCTTTCATGGCGGGCAATCACTGCGTTCAGGCTGCTTTCCAGTGCCGCCAGGTCCAGTGGTCCTCGCAAGCGCAGGGACATGGGAATGTGATACGCAGCGCTGGTCGGCTCCAGTTGCCAGAGGAACCACAAACGTTCCTGAGCAAACGAAAGCGGTGCTAAATCACCACGGGCGAACGGCTGCAATGCAGGCACACGGCGCACATTCAGCTCGCTCAGTGCCTGAGTGAAACCGCCCAGTGTGCTGTGCTCGAAGAGGATATCCAGCGGCACTTCAAGACTAAGCGCCTCGGCGGTGCGAGCGACCAGCTGGGTCGCCAGCAACGAGTGACCACCGAGTTCGAAAAAGTGGTCGTTGAGGCCCACTTGCTCCAGACGCAGGACTTCGCTCCAGATGTCCGCGACCTGACGTTGCAAATCGGTTTCTGGTGCCTGCCAATCCTGATCACTGGATACCGCTGGCGCAGGCAACGCCTTGCGGTCGAGCTTGCCGTTGGGGCTGAGGGGCATGTGATCCAGCAACACAAACTGGTTAGGCACCATGTAGCCCGGCAGTGCTTGCTTGAGCTCATCCTTGATCAGCGTTGTGTCAGACCCGCCCGCCTCCAGCACCAGATAAGCCACCAGCTGCTGGCCCTGATCATTGCTGTGCACAACCACCGCAGCGTCCCGGACTGAAGCCTGCTCCAACAGTCGCGCTTCGATTTCACCCAGTTCGATGCGCTGTCCGCGAATCTTCACCTGATGGTCGAGGCGACCCAGGTATTCGATAACGCCGTCAGCGCGATAACGCGCCAGATCGCCGGTGCGATAAAGGCGCTCGCCATCGCCAAACAGGCTGACCACAAAACGCTCGGCAGTCAGCGCCGGGCGGCGGTGATAGCCTCGGGCAAGCCCTGCTCCGCCCAGATACAACTCACCGGCAACGCCCGGCAATACCGGTTGCAGCGCCTGATCAAGAATCCAGGCCTGCAGATTGGCGATGGGTTCGCCAATCGGCACGCTGTCCAGCCCTTCATCGCGGCAGGTCCAGTGGGTCACGTCGATGGCCGCTTCGGTCGGGCCATACAGGTTGTAGAGCCCGGCCTGAGGCAGTAGGGCAAAGACTTGATTCTGCGCATCGACCGGCAGCGCTTCACCGCTGCAAATGATCCTTCGCAGGCTGGTGCAGCGTTGATGCGGCAGCGACTGGAGGAAAACCTGCAGCATGGAAGGCACGAAATGCAGGGTGGTGACGCCATGTTCTTCGATCAGGTGCACCAGTTTCGCCGGATCGCGATGATCACCGGGTTGGGCCACGACCAGTTGCGCGCCGGTCATCAATGGCCAGAAGAATTCCCACACCGACACGTCGAAACTGAACGGCGTTTTTTGCAGCACCGTGTCACGCGCGGACAGGCCATACGCCTGCTGCATCCACTGCAAGCGATTGGTCAGCGCGCTGTGTCGATTGCCCGCACCTTTGGGCTTGCCGGTAGAACCCGAGGTGTAGATGACATAGGCCAGATTCTCGCCATCCAGATCAATCTGCGGATTGCGATCATCGCCAGCCTCGCCGTCGTTCAAGGGTGTCTGTAAAACAAGCGTTTTAACGGACTTAGGCAACTGGCCTTCGAACTCAGCCTGGACCAGCAGCAGTTCGATGCCGCTGTCCTCGATCATGTAAGTCTGCCGCTCTTGCGGGTACTCCGGATCAATCGGCACATAAGCGCCACCGGCCTTGAGCACCGCCAGCAACGCAACAACCATTTCTACCGAACGCAAGGCCGCAACACCGACCAGCACGTCCGGCCCGACCCCCAGTTCAATCAGCTGTCGAGCAAGACGGTTGGCCGTGCGATTGAGCTGGCGATAGGTCAGCGACTCAGCGCCAAACACCAGCGCCACCGCGTCAGGCGTACGCTCGACCTGCGCTTCGATCAGGCGTTGCACGCAGACCTCATCGGCGTAGCGGACATCGGTGGCATTCCAGCGCTCGGCACGCTCGACATCGTGGCTGGACAGCATCGGCAGATCACCCAGCGCGCGCTGATCGTTGTCGATCATGGCTTGCAGCAAACGCTGCCAGTGAGCGGCCAGCCCTTCAACGGTGGCGGTCTCGAACAACTCGGCAGCGAACACCAGCGCGACGTCGATGCCTTGCGCTGTTTCCAGGGTTTCCAGGGCCAGATCGAACTGAGCGGCCGCACCCGACAGCGGCATTTCCTCGGCGCGCAGGCCGGGCAGACTTGCGCCGGTTGCGGTGCCGCCCAGCGTGCTCAAGTGGTTGTACATCACCTGGAACAGCGGGTTGTAGTTGAGTGCCCGATCCGGGTTGAGCGCTTCTACCAGCTTTTCGAACGGCAAGTCCTGATGGGCCTGAGCCGAGAGCGTGCTGTCCTTGACCTGGTCCAGCCATTGCTGCACAGAAACCCGCACATCCGGCTGCAAACGAATCACCAGAGTGTTGACGAAGAAGCCAACCACCGCCTCAAGCTCTTCGGCATTGCGGTTGTTCACCGGCACGCCGATGCGTAGGTCCGACTGGCCGGAGTAACGCTGCAAGACCAGCGCAAAAGCACCGAGGAACAGCTGGAACAAGGTCACGCCGTTGCGTTGAGCCAACGCCCGTACGCCACTTTCCAACAGGCTCGGCAAGCGCAACGCCACCCGGCCACCGCGATAACTGCGGGTGGCAGGACGCGGGTGATCCAGCGGCAGCGCCAACAATTCATGTTCGTGGCCCAAACGCGTCGTCCAGTAATCCAGTTGGCGTTGCAGTTCGCCCTGCTCCAGCCAGTCATGCTGCCAGCGCGCGTAGTCGGCGTATTGCACCGGCAATGCGGTCAGCGCAGGCTCGCGCTGCTCGGCAAACGCCCGGTAGAACTCGACAAATTCGTGCACCAGCAGGCCCATGGACCAACCGTCCGAGGTGATGTGGTGCAGGGTCATCACCAATACCGATTGCTGCTCGGCAGTGGCGAGCAGTTTGACTCGCAACAGCGGGCCGTTAGCCAAGTCGAACAGGCGCTGGGTTTCTTCGTGGATGGCTTGCTCAATGGCAGCGTCATCTGCGCCCAAGAGGGTTTGCCGCTCAAACTGCACGGCGGTAGCTGGCTGAACCTGCTGATACAGCACGCCGTCCTGTTCGATAAAGGTGGTGCGCAGAGATTCATGACGAACGAGCAACGCGTCGAAACTGCGCTGCAACGCTTGAAGGTGCAAATCGCCGCTCAGCTTCACCACCAGCGGCGTGTGATACGCCGTACTTGTAGGCTGCATGGTCCAGAACAGCCATTGACGCTGCTGGGCAAACGACGCCCGCAACGGCTGGGAGCGATCGGCCGGGAGCAATGCCAGGGTTTGCGTCTGCGGCACCAGTTGATCGACCACGGCGGCCAGTTGCTCAAGGTTTTCCGTGTCGAACAGCGCCCGCAGTTGCAGGTCAACGCCGAACTGGCGACGGACTCGGGAGACGATCTGCACGGCCAGCAAAGAATGGCCGCCAAGAGTGAAGAAGTTGTCCTGCAAACCGACTCGCTCGACCTTCAGCACCTCGGCCCAGATCGCGGCAAGGCGAATCTGGCTGTCGGTCTGCGGCGCGACATGAACCTGCGTCTCGCTGGCGCGCTCAGGCAGCGGCAAGGCGCGGCTGTCCAGCTTGCCATTAGCCGTGAGTGGCAGTCGTTCCAGAGTCATGAATTGCGCGGGCAACATGTAATCCGGAAGGCGTTCGGCCAGATATGCCTGTACCGCTTCCAGCGAACCCGGTACCGACCAGACCAGCCAGGCCACAATGCGACGGCTGCCCTGCTCGCCTACCACTTGCACGGCCGCATCCTTGATCAATGGATGGCTGCGCAACGCGGCGAGCACATCGCCCAGATCAATGCGGAAACCGCGAATCTTCACCTGATGATCGACCCGTCCGATAAACACCAGACTGCCGTCGACCTGCTGGCGTACCCGGTCACCGGTGCGATACAGACGAGCACCCGGCGCACCGAAGGGATCCGGCACAAAACGCTCAGCGGTCATGGCTGCCTGCCTGAGATAGCCACGCGCCAACTGAGCGCCGCCGATGTACAACTCGCCGTCGCTGCCCAGCGGTTTCAGTTGCAAGGCGCTGTCCAGCACGTACGCCTGAACGTTGGGCAGCGGGCGGCCCAGAGCAATCGAGCGCGGGCCTTCAACAGCCTGAGTGAGCACGCCGACGGTGGTTTCGGTCGGGCCGTAGTGGTTGACGATTCGGCATGTGCCCAGCGCTTTTACCTTATCGATCAGCGCTGGCGAACTGGCTTCGCCGCCCAAAACCAGACAGGTCTGCGGCAACACATTTTCTGGCGAATCACCGCTGAGCAGTGCTTCGAGATGAGACGGTACGATCTTCAATACATCGATGGCGTGCTGGCTCAGGTAAGCACCGAAACGCTGGGGATCGAGGGCCACGTCAGCTTCGATCACATGCAATTCACGTCCCGAACACAGCGCCGCGAACAGCACCGTATGGCCGAGGTCTGCGGCCAGCGTGGAAACGATGGCCATGCTGCGGGCCTGCTCGATTGGCAGCGTTTGCATGATGCCCTGCACATAGTTGAGCAACGCGCCGTGGCTGACGGCGACGCCTTTGGATTTGCCGGTCGAGCCGGAGGTGTAAATCACGTAGGCCAGTTGCTGCGGATCGAGGGTCACCTGTGGCGCTTGATCGCTCTCGCCTCGCGCCACGCGCTCAAGCGCCAGTATGTTTACGTTCTCGCTCACCGGCAGCGAGGTCTGCTCCGGGCTGAGCAACAGCGTCACGCCACTGTCCGCAATCATGTCAGTCAGGCGGAGCGGCGGCAGCTCCGGGTCAAACGGCACATACGCCGCACCCGCTTTCCAGATGGCGAGCAACGCGACCAAGGTATCCAGCGAACGCTCGGCCACCAGGCCTACCCGGCTCTCAATGCCAACGCCCTCGGCGATCAGCCTTTGCGCAAGGTGATTGGCGCGACGCTCCAGTTGTTTGTAGCTCAGTTGCTGCCCTGCAAAAACCAGCGCTGTCGCATCCGGCGTATTCAGAGTGTGGGCGTTGATCAGCGAGAGCACGCTGTCGCTGACCGGAAAATCCTGTGCCGTTTGGTTCCAGTCAGCGCATTGCAGCGTGCGCTCAGCGTTGTCGAGTAATGGCAGATCGCCGAGCAGCGCCTGCGGGTCGCGGACCATCGCTCGCAGCAGGTTCAGCCAGTGACGAGCCATGCGCTCTACGGTCTGCGCGTCGAACAATTCGCTGGCATAGGTCAAAGAGGCAAACAGCTTGCCGCCGCGCTCGTGAGTGGTGAGAGTCAAGTCGAATGGCGTGGTCCGTCCTTGCCACTCCAGCGGGCTCAGCTCCAGGCCATCGCCGACTTTCAGCACTTCGATATCCGCGACGTTCGGCAGGTGGTTGTACATCACCTGAAACAGCGGGTTATGGCTGAGGCTGCGCTCAAGCTTGAGCGCATCCACCAAGCGCTCGAACGGCAAGTCCTGATGGGATTGCGCGCCAAGCGCGGCTTCCTTCACGGAGGCTAGCAACTGGTCGACGCGGGTCTGGCTGTCCAGTTGCGTGCGCAGCACCTGAGTGTTGACGAAAAAGCCGATCAGCCCTTCGATGTCGCTGCGATTGCGATTGGCGACGGGCACGCCGACGCGCAGATCGGTCTGCCCGCTGTAACGGTGCAACAGCACGTTGAACGCACCCAGTAGCAACATGAACAACGTGACGTTCTGCTGCCGGGCCAGCTCGCGCAGTTCGCCTGCCAGCGTTTCATCTATGGCAAAGTCATGCCGCAAGCCGCGATGATCCGGCCGCGCTGGACGCGGGTGATCAGTGGCCAGTTCCAGCGGCGGATGCTCATCGCCTAACTGCTTGAGCCAGTAACCCAGCTGGCGATCCTGCTCCCCCGCTTCCAGCCAGCGCTGTTGCCACAGGGCGTAATCGCTGTACTGGATCGGCAGCGGTTCAAACTGTGCGATCTGACCTGTGTTGTGGGCTTCGTAAAAACGCACGAACTCATCGATCAGTACATTCATCGACCAGCCGTCGGAAACGATGTGGTGCAGGGTCAGCAACAGCACGTGGTGCTGTTCTTCAAGCTGGATCAGCGTAACGCGCAACAGCGGCCCGTTGGCCAGATCGAACGGTGCGCGAGACTGCCGCTCGGCCTCTTCCGCGACTCGGGATTCCTGCTCTTGAGACTTCAGGTCACGCCAATCCTTGTGGATGACCTGAAATGGCGTGGTTGCAGAAATCAGCTGCACGCCATCGTCCTTTTCGGCGAAAGCGGTCCGCAAGGTTTCATGACGCTCTATAAGGCTGGCGAACGCCTGCTCCAACGCTGATCTGTTCAGCGAGCCGTTCAGACGTACAGCGCTGGGCAGGTTGTAGCCGCTGCTTTGGGGGTCCAGCTGCCAGAGAAACCACATCCGCTGCTGGGCAAAAGACAGGACTCGGTCTTGCTCAGGGTTTACACCCTGAGGAATAGGAAACAGCGAAAAATCGACACCTTCACGCTGCAATCCCTCAAGGAACAACCGCCGTTTTTGCAGCGGCAGCTCGATAAAGCGGCGGGCGAGTTTCAAGGCGTCTTGTGCATTCATCGCAGGTCATCCGTTGTGAGGGTGGGAGCTGTGCAGCTCGACCAGTCCTCTGAAAACGGATGAAACACTTTGAAATTAAGGGCGGGTGTGGGTTTTGCGCTTTAAATAGGTTTTGCGGGGCATGTATCACGGCAGTTGGCAACTGTCGGAGCGAGCGGACGGCGCCACGAAGAACGATACGTGGTGTACCTGACCTATCTCAAAGACTGGTTCGCGGGCAAGCCGGAATCCCACCAATACGCATCAACCAAACGACGACCGGCCTTTTTTGCTTGATGCAACCTAGAAGGATTTGAAACACGCCCACCTGACATAGCTCTTTTAAGTTCGGCATGCCACTCGCCAAAAACACAAAAACCCCTCTAAACGAACTTCCCGAGCCTAATTTTATTAATGCAAATGTAGGATCGCACTCACATAATAGCGAGAAAAACCTTACAAAACCAACACCCTTTAAACGCTAGAAAAACAATGTCTAATTCCTCAACATTCTTATGTCATAGCTCTTACCTAAAAAAGGAAAACACTAATGAGAAAACTAACAGAAGAAGAACTCATATTTATAAATGGCGCCAATGGCAATCAAGTATCAAGCACGCTAGCCACATCCGCCAACGGGGCACAGACGGGGGGCGCCCTCGGGGCAATTATTGGCTCCACCCTGAGAGGCGGTGCCCAAGGCGCATTAAGAGGTGGCCTTTATGGAGCAGGCTTCGGCGCAATGATCGGCTTGGGGATAGGCTTAGGAGAACAATACACGGGTCGAGGCGGAGGTGGGGGCGGAGGTAACCGCGCAGCCTAAAACTACGGGACTGCTCGCGCAGCGTCGCGAGCAGCTAACTATGGACAAAATCAGGACAGCTAATGTTTTCAGTAAACATAAAGTATTTGACGACCATGCTTACTCTTGCACTGGGGTTAGGCTTCCTTGCATCGTATGGTGCGCAAAGTTCAATAGAGGGCCAGGAAACGCTGATCTTTTACGCAATACACATCTGCCTTGCAGCAGGCGCTATAGTAATAGGCGCGCTAAGAAGAAAAAAACCGAACACATCCAGCGCGTTAGGTAAAAAAGAAATACAAGATGCAATTTCTGAATGGATAACCACTACTGTCACAGCAACAGTGATTGCATCATACTGCCTCTTTAGCAGATACGACTTCACTCTAAAAACGATACTGATCTTGATCACAAGCATCAGCGTTGTTTCCCTAGCTTGCGCGCTACACCTGCGCAATGATCTATACCGCCGTGTAGCGTCCTCTGGAAATCAGGAGAATAACTGATAGCCTTCCAGCACATCGTAAATTTCCCACCCATCCACTCGTTCCCTCTTCACCACACCTACAAGAGCGACCGCCATGGATTTGCAGAGCGTCCTGTCAAAGCTGTTCGTCAATGCCGGCTCAGTCGGTATCGAAGGCGTTTTTCAGTTCGTGTTCGGTCCGCACCTGGCGTTCTGGTCGGAGGTCAGGGCGCAGAGCCGGACCGAGGCCGGGCGGCACAGTGCGCCCGATGTGACCATTGAAGTCGCGGAAAAGGACTTTCTCGGCATCATGGGCGGCATGGCCAATGTCGAAGAGCTGTTCGCCAGCGGTCGATTGAAGATCAACGGCAACATGGGCCTGGCCACGCTGCTGCCACAGATCATCAATAACGCGCGGCGCGGTGCGGCCCAGGCGCAAAAGGTTGACATGAACCAGCGCTACCCGACACCAGCGCGGGTCAGCGAGCGGGTTTCAGCCAGCCTGCCGATACAGCGCACCGTGGAGCGTAGGCCGTATGCCGAAGTGTCGGTCAGCGAGTTCAAAAGCCGTTATTTGCCTGAAGGCATTCCGCTGATCATCAGCAACGCCTTGCAGGACTGGCCGCTATTCACCATGGGCCGCGAAGAATCCTTGCGTCATTTCGCGGAGCTGCAAGGCATCACCCGACATGGCGACTACGTGAAAAAGACTTTCTCGACCGATCGCGACTTTCGCTCGACGTCGATGGCCGACTTCATCGCCTCTCTGGAAAAACCGGCGACCAAGAGCGCTGACGGCTCACCGCCCGCCTACATGGGCAACAACATCATGCCCACACAATTGATGAAGCTGATTGAGTATCCGCAGTATTTTGAACGCCAGCTCTATATACCCCCCAGAATCTGGATTGGCCCCAAAGGCACACTGACTCCGCTGCATCGGGACGATACCGATAACCTGTTCGCGCAGGTCTGGGGTCAGAAGTCTTTTATTCTTGCGGCGCCCCACCACCGCCCGGCGTTGGGCACCTGGTCGACTGCGCCTAAAGGGGGACTGGATGGCTGCGACTTCAACCCGGATGCGCCTGACTATCAGCGCTTTCCCACAGCACAGACGGTCACGTTCCTGCGGATAACCCTGGAGGCTGGGGATCTGCTGTTTCTTCCGGAGGGCTGGTTTCACCAAGTGGAGTCGGTGTCGACCTCGCTGTCGGTCAACTTCTGGGTCAATTCGGGACGGGGTTGGTAGGAAGACTGATTCAATCATCCCCCCTTGTAGGAGCGCACGAGCACCGCGAGGCCGCGATAGCGATTCGTCTGACACACCGCATCGCGCCCGTCGTTACCTCCGTGCGCTCCTACAGGTCGGTACTGGCTACGCGGTAACGCTATGCCAAACGCAAAAAAGGCATCACTGGATGCCCTTCTTTTATATGCCTACTTTCAATACAAAAAACCCAGACAACAAAAATCCCGCACTAGGCGGGCTTTCTGTTGCTTCAAGGAGTTCAAGGGCCTTGAAGCGGAATATGGCGCAGCGGACGGGACTCGAACCCGCGACCCCCGGCGTGACAGGCCGGTATTCTAACCGACTGAACTACCGCTGCGCGTAACACTTAGAGCGAGTTGGTGGGTGATGACGGGATCGAACCGCCGACCCGCTGCTTGTAAGGCAGCTGCTCTCCCAGCTGAGCTAATCACCCTTCACTCTCGGTGTGGCGCGCATTCTACGGAGCGACCTAACCTCTGGCAAGCACTTTTTTAAATAATTTTTATAATCCTTCCAAAGGCTTAGCACAGGGTTGGCCGCAGGGTAATAGCAGCGAATAATGCCCCCCTTTGTATAGAAGGAGAGATTCACCTCATGTGGTTCAAAAACCTGCTTGTCTACCGCCTGACCCAGGATCTGCCTTTTGACGCCGAAGCACTGGAAACCGCTTTGGCCACCAAACCGGCCCGTGCCTGTGCCAGCCAGGAGTTGACCACTTACGGTTTCGTCGCCCCTTTCGGCAAAGGCGAAGACGCACCCCTGGTGCACGTCAGCGGCGACTTCCTGCTGATCTCGGCCCGTAAAGAAGAACGCATCCTGCCGGGCAGTGTTGTGCGTGACGCCTTGAAGGAAAAGGTCGACGAGATCGAAGCCGAGCAAATGCGCAAGGTCTATAAGAAGGAACGCGAGCAGCTCAAGGATGAAATCATCCAGGCGTTCCTGCCGCGTGCCTTTATTCGTCGCTCCTCGACCTTCGCTGCCATCGCGCCGAAACAGGGCCTGATTCTGGTCAACTCGGCCAGCCCGAAGCGCGCCGAAGACTTGTTGTCGACGCTGCGTGAAGTCATCGGCACCCTGCCGGTACGTCCGCTGACAGTGAAGACTGCCCCTACCGCTGTGATGACCGACTGGGTCACTACGCAAAAGGCTGCCGACAACTTCTTCGTGCTGGATGAATGCGAACTGCGCGACACCCATGAAGATGGCGGGATCGTGCGTTGCAAACGTCAGGACCTGACCAGCGATGAAATCCAGCTGCACCTGAGCACCGGGAAGGTTGTGACCCAGCTGTCCCTGGCATGGCAGGACAAACTGTCCTTCGTGCTCGACGACAAGATGACGGTCAAGCGTCTGAAGTTCGAAGACCTGCTGCAGGATCAAGCAGAACAGGACGGCGGCGACGAAGCCCTGGGCCAACTGGACGCCAGCTTCACCCTGATGATGCTGACCTTCGGTGAATTCCTGCCAGAGCTGTTCGAAGCGCTGGGCGGTGAAGAGATTCCGCAGGGGATCTGACAACTTTGCTGGATATGAACCTGTGGGAGCTGGGCTTGCCCGCGATAAGGCTGCACGCGATCTAAAGTGAATCGTATCCAGCCTTATCGCGGGCAAGCCCAGCTCCCACATAGGATCCGTACTCCGCCCTCCCAACCTAATAAGAAAGGAACCCGCCATGCGTGCATTGGCAGCCTTGAGTCGTTTTGTCGGTAATACCTTTGCGTACTGGGTGCTTCTGTTCGCCATTCTGGCGTTCGTGTTCCCGCAAGCATTCATCGGGCTCAAGCCCCTCATCGTGCCGTTGTTGGGTCTGGTGATGTTCGGCATGGGCTTGACCCTGAAACTTGAAGACTTTTCCGAAGTGGCCCGCAATCCATGGCGCGTTGCCCTGGGCGTGGTGGCGCACTTCGTGATCATGCCCGGCGTGGCGTGGTTGTTATGCCAGGTTTTTAGCTTGCCGCCGGAAATCGCGGTCGGCGTGATTCTGGTTGGTTGCTGCCCGAGCGGCACTTCGTCCAACGTTATGGCCTGGCTGGCCAAGGGCGATCTGGCGCTGGCCGTTGCCATTGCAGCGGTCACCACCCTGCTCGCTCCGTTGCTGACGCCAACCCTGATCTGGTTCCTGGCGTCGGCCTGGTTGCCGGTGTCCTTCATGGATATGTTCTGGTCGATCCTGCAACTGGTCATGCTGCCCATCGTGCTTGGCGTTTTGGCTCAACGTCTGCTGGGTGCCCGGGTCACTTACGCGATCGACGTGCTTCCGCTGATTTCGGTGGTGAGCATCGTGATGATCGTCTGCGCCGTCGTTGCCGCCAGTCAGGCGAAGATCGCTGAATCAGGCCTGCTGATCATGGCAGTAGTGATCCTGCACAACACCTTCGGCTTCCTGCTGGGTTACTTCACCGGCAAGGTGTTCAAACTGCCGCTGCCTCAGCGTAAATCACTGGCACTGGAAGTCGGCATGCAGAACTCCGGCCTCGGCGCCGCCCTGGCCAGCGCCCACTTCTCGCCACTGGCAGCCGTGCCCAGCGCGCTGTTCAGCGTGTGGCACAACATCTCCGGGGCTCTGTTGTCGACGTACTTCCGCAAGATGAAGGATGAAGATGAGCCGGTGAAGACTGGGTCGGCTGCGATTGATTGATTAGGCCAATTCACATCCCTGCGGATTGAAATGTAACCCCTGTGGGAGCTGGGCTTGCCCGCGATGCATGAGACGCGACTTGAAGACATACCGCGTATTGTTTATCGCGGGCAAGCCCGGCTCCCACAGGGTCATCAGGCACCACCCCGGCGCACCACGCCCGCATTAATGCACAAAAACCTGAACCTCCTCTGAAATTGGTTCGCTGACCCGCGAACCAATCGCCTTTCATCCTCCGAACCAACCCAGCGAACCTTTGCACATTGGCCCGACAGGCAGCGCTCGTCCGCTGTATCGGGCAGTCGAGCCTCGAATCCTGGGCGAACCAATTTCCATTGGCATCGCTCTTGCACCAGCCCTATTGCCTCGAATCACTGCCTGTAGGCAGCTCATGGCATCTTTTTCTGGTCTGGCGCGAGTACCACGATGCAAAGGTTCGACCCTGACACTCCCATCGACAACTCTTCGAAACTGGCGCTCGATGCCTTGCGGCAGATCGTTGCCCAG
The DNA here is from genome assembly GCF_040224095.2 of Pseudomonas caspiana. Taxonomy (NCBI): domain Bacteria; kingdom Pseudomonadati; phylum Pseudomonadota; class Gammaproteobacteria; order Pseudomonadales; family Pseudomonadaceae; genus Pseudomonas; species Pseudomonas caspiana. The sequence continues at coordinate 4,358,421 of NZ_CP167995.1, forward strand.
CATGCGGCCTTTCCCCAGCGGGCGTTGCCCACCGAGCGCGAGCTGGCTGCCGATTTCGGGGTCAGTCGAAGGGCGATTCGCCGGGCGCTGGCGGTTCTGGAAGCCGAAGGCCAGATCTGGCGGCGGCAAGGCAAAGGGACCTTTGTCGGCCCTACTCCGCCCAGCGCTGCAATGAGCTTCGCGCGGCTTTCCGGCCGGACCAATTTCAGTGAGGTCATGGAAGCCCGTCTGCATCTGGAACCAGCCCTGGCCTCACTGGCAGCCGTGCGGGCCAACGGTGAGCAGATGGCGATCCTGCGCCGACTTACCGAGCGCACCACTCGCCAGCAGGTCGCCGAGCAAACCGACGCCGAGGGCATTGAGCTGTGGGACAGCGCCTTGCACCGCGCCATTGCTGAAGCAGCGGGCAACCGCCTGATGCTGGACATCTTCGAAATGCTCGATGCGATCCGTCTCGACCCGGCCTGGCGCGACTTGCGCCACCGGGCACGTAACGCCGACCGCCTCGATACCTATAGCCATGACCACGACGACATTGTCAGCGCCATCGAAACGCGCGACCCGGTCAAGGCCGCCACGGCCATGCGCGGCCATCTACGGGCGCTGCAACAGGCGCTGGATAACGTCATCAATCAAGACCTGGAGGCCAGCTTATGAGCGCCACCACCTCGATCACCGATAACACAATACTCAGCGTCAACGACCTTACCGTGCGCTTTGCCGGAGCACCGGCGAATGTTGTCGATGGTGTGTCGTTCTCCGTCAAGCGCGGCAAAACCCTGGCCATTGTCGGCGAGTCCGGCTGTGGCAAGAGCGTAACGTCGATGGGCCTTATGGGCCTGTTACCTGCGACGGCCCAAGTTGGCGCCAGCGACTCGCTACTGATCGACGAAGCTTTGCTGGGCATGTCCGAAGAGCGCCTGCTGGACGTGCGCGGCAACCGCATGGCGATGATCTTCCAGGAACCGATGACCTCGCTGAACCCGGTCTTCACCATCGGCGAGCAGATCGCCGAAAGCGTGATCCGTCATCAAGGCCTCTCGGACAAGGACGCCCGACAACGGGCGCTGGAAATGCTCGAAAAAGTCCGCGTCCCTGACGCCCGCCAGCGACTGGACGCCTACCCTCATGAACTCTCCGGCGGCATGCGTCAGCGGGCGATGATCGCGATGGCGCTGGCCAACGATCCGGCGCTGATCATTGCCGACGAACCGACCACCGCACTGGACGTAACTATTCAGGCGCAGATCCTCTCATTGATCGCCAACCTGCAAACCGAGACCGGCACCGCGATGATTCTGATCACCCACGATTTGGGCGTGGTCGCAGAAGTTGCCGACGACGTGATGGTGATGTACGCCGGACGCGTGGTGGAAAGCGGTCCGGTGAAGACTCTGTTCGACGATCCGCAGCACCCGTACACCATCGGCCTGATGGGTTCGATGCCGTCGATTGGCCCCCGTGAAGGTCGTCTGGCAACGATTAATGGTCGAGTGCCGACCCCAGCAGAAATGCCCAGCGGTTGCCGTTTCGCCGGGCGCTGCCCGTTTGTCATCCAGCAATGTCGGGAGGAGCGTCCGCCGCTGCTCGAGTTGTCCCCCGGACACTTCGCCGCGTGCATCCGCGCGCCTTTGGAACAGCATGTGGGAGTCAGTGCGTGAGCCTTTCCGAACGAAACATCGCCGAGCCCGTCAGCCCGGCAAGCAGCACGCAGAAACCCATTCTGGAAGGCATTGGCCTGAGCAAGCACTTTGCGGTGGAAAGCGGCCTGTTCCAGCCGAAGAAACCACCTGTGCAGGCGGTCAATCAGGTCAACCTGTCGGTTCGCAAAGGCGAGACGCTGGCGTTGGTGGGCGAGTCCGGCTCGGGTAAATCAACCCTCGGTCGCCTGCTGCTCAACCTGCTGCAACCGACTGCGGGCGACGTGATTTACGAAGGTCGCAACCTGGCTAACCTGCCGCCGGAAAAGCTGCGTCAGGTACGTCGCGACTTGCAGATCATCTTTCAAGACCCGTTCGCCTCGCTGAACCCGCGCATGACCGTGGAATCCATCGTTGGCGAACCGATCTGGCTGCACAGCGAAGCCAGCCGCAGTGACCGCCAGGCCAAGGTTGCCGAACTGCTGCGCACGGTCGGCCTGGCCCCGGAACACGGTGGTCGCCATCCCCACGAATTCTCCGGCGGTCAGCGCCAGCGCATCGGTATCGCTCGTGCTTTGGCCTCCGAGCCACGGTTGATTCTCGGCGATGAACCGGTGTCGGCTCTGGACGTTTCGGTGCAGGCGCAAGTGGTCAACCTGCTCGAAGACCTCAAGCATCAATTCGGCCTGACCCTGGTGATTGTCGCCCACGGGCTGGCCGTGATCCGCCACATGAGCGACCGCGTGGCGGTGATGTACCTGGGCGAAATCGTCGAACTGGCGCCGGTCAACGCGCTGTTCGAAAACCCTTTGCATCCTTATACCCAGGCGCTGATGGCCGCTGTACCCGTCAGCCATCCGGATTTGCGCCAGCCACGGCCATTACTGGGCGGCGACATGCCCAGCCCGAGCCGCCCGCCTTCGGGTTGCCGTTTTCATACCCGCTGCCCCCACGCCCGTGCGCTGTGCAAAGAAGCTGTGCCGGTCATGGAAACCGTTGAGGCCGAACGCCAGGTGGCGTGCCACTTCTGGCGTGAAATCGCCAACGCGGGCAGCGGCACCCTGATCCTTCCAACACCCAGCGCTGCTTATACGCAACGCCTGAATCTGTTCAAGAACCATCAATCCCTTGCAGTGGAGAGCCAGCCATGAAAATCGCACGCGTCATGACAGGAACCTTGTTATTGCTGGCCGCCAACGCCGCCTTTGCCGAATCGACGTTGCGCATCGGCATTCAGGACGATCCCGATGTGCTTGATCCGCATCGTTCGCGCACCTATTCCGGCCGCTTGGTGTACACCGCGCTGTGCGACAAGCTGGTGGACGTCAATCCGGACCTGACCTACGCGCCACAACTGGCCACTGCCTGGAACTGGAGCGAAGACGGCAAGACCCTGACCATGACCTTGCGCGACGGCGTGACCTACCACGACGGCGAACCGTTCGATGCCGCCTCGGTGAAGTTCAACCTGGACCGCGCCCGCACCCTGCCCGACTCTCTGCGTAAAAGCGAGCTGGCCTCGGTGGACAGCGTGGAAGTGATCGACGCAAAAACCGTGGCCATCAAACTCAAGCAAGCCGATGCCACGCTGGTTTCGCAACTCTCGGACCGTGCCGGGATGATGCTCGCGCCGAAAGCCGCTCAGGGCGAGTTTGGTTCGAAACCGGTCTGCTCCGGCCCTTACAAATTCGTCCAGCGCGTGCAGCAGGATCGCATCGTGCTGGAGCGTTTCGACAACTACTGGAACAAGCAGGCGTATCACTTCGACAAAGTCGTGTTCCTGCCGATTCCGGACACCTCGGTACGTTTGGCTAACCTGCGTTCCGGCGATCTGGACATCATCGAGCGCGTTGCGCCAACCGACGTGAAAACCGTCAAGGGCGACAGCAAGCTGGCGATCTACAACACGCCGGGCCTGGGCTACATGCAGCTGATGTTCAACATCGGCAATGGTGAAAAGGCTAACTCGCCGATCGGCAAAGACAAGCGCGTGCGCAAGGCATTCGAGCTGTCCATCGACCGCGATGCAATCAACCAGGTGGTATTCGAAGGCCTGTACGCCCCAAGCGCTCAGCCATTCCCGAAAAACAGCCCGTACTACGATCAGGCGCTGCCGATCCCGGCTCGTGATGTCGAGAAGAGTAAAGCACTGCTGGCTGAGGCCGGTGTGAAGCTGCCGTTGGCAGTAGATCTGAAAGTGGCCAACAACCCGATCGCGCAACAGGTCGGGCAGATCATTCAGGCCATGGCTGAAGAAGCCGGCTTCAAGGTCAATCTGATCGCCACCGAATACGCGACGATGCTCAGCGAACAGCAGAGCGGCAACTTCCAGATTGGCATGAGCGCCTGGTCGGGCCGTCCAGATCCGGATGGCGATATCCACCAGTTCGTGACCTGCAAAGGCGGCCAGAACGACGGTAAATACTGCAACGCCAAGCTCGACGAGCTGCTGAACAAGGCGCGCACCGTCAACGATGTTCCACAACGTCAGGCGCTGTACAACGAAGCATTGCGTTTGTTGGCTGACGAAGTACCGACCGCTTACCTGTATTTCGACCCACGAATCATTGCCATGCGTAACAACGTGACCGGCTTCGTGCCAAACCCGGACGGTCTGATTCGTCTGGCCAACGTCGCGCTAAAGCCATGATTGACGGACGCACCTGCGAGGTTCCGGCATGCTGATGTTCATCCTGCGACGCCTGCTCAGCTCGATCCCGACGCTGATTCTGGTTTCGCTGTTCGTTTTCACCCTGCAGAAGCTGCTGCCGGGTGACCCGGTGCTGGCCATGGCCGGGGAAGAACGCGATCCGGCGGTCATGGAATACCTGCGCGACAAGTACCGGCTCGATGACCCGATCCCGATGCAATACCTGAACTGGGTCGGCAACGTGCTGACCGGCGACTTCGGCACATCGCTGCGCACCGAGCAACCGGTGACCACGCTGTTGGCGTCCAAGTTGCCGGTGACCATCGAACTGGCGGTACTGGCCTTGCTGATCGCGCTGCTGATCGGCATTCCCACCGGGATCATCTCGGCGGTGCGCAAGGGCACCGCCGTGGATTACGGAGCCAACGTCGTGGCGCTGTCAGGGATTTCCATTCCGCACTTCTGGCTGGGCATTCTGCTGATCATGATTTTCGCGGTGAAACTGCAATGGTTGCCCGCCTCCGGTTTCGTGCCCATGGGCGAGGATTTCGGGCAAAACCTGAAGACCTTGATCCTGCCTGCGTTCGTGTTGGGTGCCGGGTTGTCTGGGATTCTCATGCGCCACACCCGCAGCGCCATGCTCGAAGTGTTGCGTACCGATTACGTGCGTACTGCACGGGCCAAAGGGTTGTTCCCGCGCACAGTGATTCTCAAGCATGCGTTGCGCAACGCGTTGATGCCCATCGTCACGCTCACGACCTTGCTGTTCGGTGAACTGCTGGGTGGCGCAGTGCTGACCGAGCAGGTGTTCAGTATTCCGGGCTTCGGCAAGATGATCGTCGATGCGGTGTTCAACCGTGATTACGCCGTGGTGCAAGGCGTGGTGCTGTGTGTCGCGATTGGCTTTCTGATGCTGAACCTGCTGGCCGACGTGCTTTACCGCTTGATCAACCCGCGTCTGAGGACTGCCTGATGACCGCTATTGCCAGCCTCCCGCACAGCGCGATCCTGCCCCGCAGTCGCTCGCCGTTCCTGAAGAAATTCCTCGCCAACAAAGGCGCGGTAATTGGCGCAGCGGTGTTGCTACTGTTTATTTTGGCGGCCCTTTTGGCGCCCTGGATTGCGCCTCACGACCCGCTCAAAGCCAACTTCCTCGCCGTGCGTAAAGCGCCCTCGCTGATCTACTGGCTAGGCACCGACGAACTGGGCCGTGATCTGTTTTCACGCTTGCTGCATGGAGCCCGCAGTTCGCTGCTGGCCGGTGGTGTTTCGGTTGCCATCGCCATGTGTATCGGCGTGCCGCTGGGCCTGCTGGCCGGGTATTTTGGCGGCAAACTGGACATGATCATTTCGCAGGTCATGGAAGCGCTGCTGTCCTGTCCGTTTCTGGTGTTGGCCATCGCGCTGGGCGCCTTTCTCGGCCCAAGCCTGACCAACGCGATGATCGCCATCGGTCTGTCTGCCATGCCGATTTTCGCCCGGTTGACTCGCGGCCAGGTGCTGTCGATCAAGCACGAGGATTATCTGGAAGGTGCTCGTGCGATCGGTCTGCCGGATCGCTGGATCATCCTGCGTTACGTGCTGCCCAACGTGATGTCGCCGCTGGTGGTGCAAGCGACGCTGACCATCGCTTCGGCGATTCTTGCTGAAGCCAGCTTGTCCTTCCTCGGTCTGGGCCAGCAACCGCCCTCGCCGTCCTGGGGCTCGATGCTCAATACTGCAAAGAATTTCATGGAGCAGGCTCCGTGGATGTCGATTGCGCCCGGCGTGGCGATCTACATCACGGTCCTGTGTTTCAACCTGCTGGGTGATGGCCTGCGCGATGCGCTGGACCCCAAAGGCTAAACCTTTCGTTTTCTGCCAAAGAGAAACGCTTATGTTCGATGATCTGGATTACAGCCAACCTTACGCTTCCGCACGTTCGCCAGTGATGGGCAACAACATGGTCGCCTGCTCCCAGCCACTGGCCGCTCAGGCCGGGCTGGACATGCTGCGCAAGGGCGGCAATGCGGTCGACGCCGCCATCGCTGCGGCCATGGTGCTGACCGTGGTTGAACCCACCGGCTGCGGGATCGGCAGCGATGCCTTTGCCATCGTCTGGGACGGCAGCAAGCTGCAAGGTTTGAACGCTTCCGGTCGTGCGCCGCAAGCCTGGACGCCCGAGTACTTCGCTGGGCAAAAGCAGATGCCACAACGTGGCTGGCCTGCGGTCAGCGTGCCGGGTGCGGTATCCGCCTGGGTCGAGTTGTCCGAGCGTTACGGCAAGCTGCCCTTCGCGACCCTGGCTGAACCGGCAATTGGCTATGCCCGTGACGGCTATCAGGTCACGCCGATCATCGCCGAGCTTTGGAAACGCGGCTCGCAACTGCTCAAGGATCAGCCGGGTTTCGCCGAGTGCTTCATGCCGGATGGCAAGGCGCCGCTGGCTGGCGAAAAGATCCAGCTCAAGGATCACGCCCGCACCCTGGAACTGATTGCACAAACCAAAGGCGAAGCTTTCTACCGTGGCGAACTGGCTGAAACCATCATCGCCCATGCCAACGCCAATGGCAGCGTCATGAGCCTCGATGATCTGGCGACGCACACCGTGGACTGGATCGACACGCTGTCAGTGCCTTATGCCGGTGCCGTCGTTCACGAATTGCCACCGAATGGCCAGGGCATCGCCACACTGGCTGGCCTGACCATGCTCGAAGCGCTGGGCGTGGGCGAGCATCCGGTGGACAGCCTTGAAACCGTTCACCCGGTCTTGGAAGCCATGAAACTGGCTTTGGCTGACCTCGACGAACACGTCGCCGACAGCGATCACATGCGTGTGCCTTCCGAGGATTTGCTGGGCAAGGCCTACCTGATGGAGCGCGCCGGACTGGTCAGTGATCAGGCCGCCAATCCGGGGCACGGCTCGCCGAAACCGGGCGGCACTGTGTACCTGTCAGCAGCCGATGAAAGCGGCATGATGATCTCGTTCATCCAGTCCAATTACATGGGTTTCGGCTCCGGCGTCGTGGTGCCAGGCACCGGCATCAGCATGCAGAATCGCGGCGCGGGCTTCTCGCTGGACCCAACTCACGTGAACCACGTGGCACCGCGCAAGCGTCCGTTCCACACCATCATCCCCGGTTTCGTGATGAATGCCGACGGCACGCCGTTGATGTCCTTCGGCTTGATGGGCGGCCCGATGCAGGCGCAGGGTCACTTGCAGATGATGATGCGCATCCTGCGCTACAAACAGAACCCGCAAGCCGCCGCCGACGCACCACGCTGGAGGATCGAGTCGGGTCTGAAGGTTGCCGTGGAGCGTGCGTTTGATCCAGAGGTGGTCAAGGCACTGCGCGCCAAAGGGCATGACATCGATGTCGAAGAACCTAGTGGCGTGTTTGCTTTTGGTGGCGCACAGATCATCCAGCGCACGGCCCATGGGTATGTGGGCGGGACTGATCCGCGGAAAGATGGGTTGGTGGCGGCTTACTGACTGACCAAGCGCGGTTAAATGTGGGAGCGGTGCTTGCCCGCGATAAACGATGACGCGGTCTGCCCGAAATACCGCAGCGCCTGCATCGCGGGCAAGCCCTGCTCCCACAAGGAACCGCGTACATCATTTAGGGCCAAGGTTTTCTGGCCCTGACAACCCGTGTAGCCTTTGCCCTTTGAACATCCTTGAGCACATCTCTCATGACGCTTTCGAAGATCAAACAGGCCAGCCTGGTCGCCCTCCTCGGCTTCAGCACTCTGCTGCACGCCGCGCCACAAACCATTGACGTGCACCGCGATCCGAATTGCGGTTGCTGCACCAAGTGGATGGCGTACCTCAAGGAAAACGGTTTTACCGTGAATGATCATCCCGAAGACAACATGAGTGCCGTGAAGGAAAAACTCGGCGTGCCCGAGAAACTGGGCTCATGTCACACCGGCGTGATCAACGGCAAGTTCGTCGAAGGTCATGTGCCGGTTTCAGAGATTCGTGAGCTCATGGCCCGGAAAGACCTGATCGGCGTCGCCGCACCCGGCATGCCGATGGGCTCGCCAGGTATGGAGTCGGGGAATCGCAGAAGCGCTCACCAGATCATTGGCCTGACCGCTTCGGGTGAAGAGCAGGTAGTGGCGGACTACCCGGCGCAGTGACTAGTCCCCTGACTGACACTGCATTGAGGCAAACAGACATCCTGTGGGAGCTGAGCTTGCTCGCGATAAGGCTGGACGCGGTTCACTTTAGATCGCGTCCAGCCTTATCGCGAGCAAGCTCAGCTCCCACAGGGGATCGCGTTTCAATTTGAGACTGTGTATTACCTGGTCAAAGATCACTGCATCAATGAATAAACCAGCGCCAGCATCGACACCACACCTACAATCACCACAAACACGTTGGATGCCTTGCCTGCGTACTGACGCATGGCCGGGACTTTGTGGATGGCGTACATCGGCATCAGGAACAGCAACGCGGTAATGATCGGCCCGCCCAGGGTTTCGATCATGCCAAGGATGCTCGGGTTAAGCGTGGCAACGGCCCAGCACACCACCAACATCAGGGCGGCAGTCAGACGGTCGAGGGCTTTGGGTGCTGGACGCAGACCGGTCCTCACCACAATACCTTTCAAACCTTCACTGGCACCGATGTAGTGACCCAGGAACGATTTGGCAATCGCCACGAAGGCAATCAGCGGCGCGACAAACGCGATGGTCGGGTTGCTGAAGTGGTTAGCCAGGTACGACAGGATCGAGATGTTCTGGGTCTTGGCTTCAGCCAGCTGTGCCGGTGACAGGGTCAGCACGCAACTGAATACGAAGAACATCACCATGATCACCATCAAGCCGTGAGCACGCGCAAGGATCTGCGAACTGCGACCTTCAGCCTGAGCGCCATACATGCGCTTCTGATCAACAGCAAACGCAGAAATGATCGGCGAATGGTTGAAGGAAAACACCATCACCGGAATCGCCAGCCAGAAGGTATGCAGGAATGCCGAAGGCTCCGGCAGCGTGGTGGCTGTGCTGAGAATGCCGCCATTCCAGTGCGGAATCAGGAACACCGCCAGGAACAGCAAGGCCACGATGAACGGGTAGACCATCAGGCTCATGGCCTTGACGATGAACCGTTCGCCACAGCGCACCACTGCCAGCAAGCCAAGAATCAGCACAAATGCCAGCAAGGCACGTGGCGGCGGTTGAATGTGCAGTTGGTGCTCAAGGAAGCTGCCGACGGTGTTGGTCAGCGCCACGCTGTAAATCAGCAGAATCGGGAAGATTGCAAAGAAGTACAGCGCGGTGATCAGCGTGCCGGCGCTTTTGCCGAAATGCTCCTCAACGACTTCCGTAATGTCCGCACCGTCACGACCGGAGAGCACGAAGCGGGTCAGACCGCGGTGCGCATAGTAGGTCATCGGAAACGCCAGCAACGCCAGGGCCAGCAACGGCCAGAAGCCGCCAATACCTGCGTTGATGGGCAAGAACAACGTACCTGCGCCGATGGCGGTGCCGAACAACCCGAGCATCCAGGTGGTGTCATGACGACTCCACGCCGCAATCGGTGTAGCGGCTGCATCGAAACGCTGTTCGACGCTATTGGCCTGATCATTCATCCGGTCGAATCTCCGTGCCGGTTAATACAACATGGCAGGGACGCGTCAGAAAAACTGGGCAGTTTCGCGTCCCCTCAGAAAAGAGGGGCGCGATTGTCCGGGATTACGCCAGAAAATCAAAGGTTTGTCGGACGAGGAGAGCCTGATCAGGCGTGGATCAGGCTGACCGGGCGACGCCGTTGATGCGAATCCCCAGCGACAGGTAGTGGAACCTTTCAAAATCCGACAAAATGTTCCGATGAAGAATGATAAAGACATCCACCCGGAAGCCGCCGTCGCTCCGGGCTATCTCGCCAATCACGCGGAACGCGTGTTCAACCGCGCGACTGACGCCGCCTTGCGGCAACACGGTATCTCGTTGACTCTACTCGGCCCTTTATTGTGGCTTGCCTGGCGCGGTCCCATGCTTCAGCGCGACCTTGTGAAAGCGTCTGCCGTCAAACAGCCCGCAATGGTTGCGACTCTGGACAAGCTCGAAGCTGCAGGCCTCATCCAGCGTTCCGTTGTTGCCACAAACAAGCGTGCTGCAAATGTGAGCATCACAGCGCAAGGTCAGGAAGTAGCAGCATTGGGAAAACAGGTTTTGCTCGACACCAATGCACGTGGGCTGGAAGGCTTCAGTTCAGAAGAGGCTACGGTTTTCGTGGCGCTGCTCCAACGCTTCATCGGCAATCTGGAGGAGTAGCGTTTAATATCACGCATGATGTTTATTTATATCACGCGTGATATAAAGTGCGGATTACAGGAGAATCCGCATGTCCAGAAGAATCCTCATCAGTGGGGCAAGTGTTGCAGGCAACACCACAGCCTGGTGGCTTTCCCGCCATGGTTTTGATGTGACCGTCATTGAAAAAGCTTCTCTGTTTCGTGATGGCGGCCAGAACGTCGACGTGCGTGGCGCTGGTCGTCAGGTCTTGCAAAAGATGGGGCTGGAGCAAGCAGCTCTCGACCTGACCACCGGCGAGGCAGGCACAGACTGGGTAGACCAGCATGACAACACCATCGCGCGGTTTGCAGTCGAGGACATGGGTGACGGGCCGACAGCCGAGCTGGAAATAATGCGCGGCGACATCGCCAGGATGATTTACGAACCAGCGAGTCAGCGGGCAACTTATCGCTTCAACGAGACCATCAAGGCGCTGGAACAGGATGCATCAGGTGTCACCGTTCACTTCCAGAACGGCCCAAGCGATCGCTACGATCTCGTAATCGTTGCAGAAGGGGTCGGGTCACCCACCCGCGAAATGATTTTCCCGGGTGAGAACAAGCCGAAGTGGATGGATATAACAATCGCCTACTTCGCAATCCCGAAGACGTCCGAGGATGGAGTGTTTGCCCGTCAATACAATACGGTTGGCGGCATTGGTGCAACGCTAAAGCCCGGCCGGGAAAACACTGTCCATGTCTACATGGGGATGCAGAAGAAGCCCGAAGGTGAAAACCAATGGGGCGCCGAGCGCCAGAAGCAGTTCCTGCAGGAAAGATTCGCGAATGCAGGATGGCACTTCCCGCGCATTCTCGACGGTATGTTCAAGACAGATGATTTCTATTTTGATGTGCTTCGACAGGTCAGGATGGACCGATGGTCTGAGGGTCGCATTGTCCTTACTGGCGATGCTGCCTGGTGCGCGACTCCTTTGTCCGGGATCGGCACTACACTCGCGATTGTCGGGGGATACGTACTGGCAGGCGAGTTGTCGAGAACAGAGGATCTTCCATCCGCTATGGCGGCGTACGAGCGGGTCATGCGGCCATTCGTGAAAGAAGGCCAAGGCGTTCCGAAGATTGTTCCACGTATGCTCTGGCCTCACACCCGTGCAGGGCTGAGGTTACTCAGGGGCGCAATGCGCACTGCAGCCAGGCCGATGATACGAAAAACCTTCGCCAATCTATTCCTTCGTGATTCGCAGAAGGTGGAGCTTCCGGATTACGAGTCAAACTGAGCGGTTGACAGAACACGCAGTACGTCGAGCGCTCACTGACATGAATCGTGCTTTCAATTGCGGTAAAAAAAGGCCAGGAGCTGCAATGCTCGCTGGCCTTCGCTGATATCACCGATAGACCGGTCAGATCTTGAAGCTTGCCACCAGTTGCTTCAAACGCCCTGCCTGCTGCGACAGCGCGGCGCAGTCGGACAGGGTTTCGTTAAGGTTGGCGACGCCCTGCTGGTTGAGCATGTTGATCTGGCTGATGTCGACGTTGAGTGTTTCCACCACGGCGGTCTGCTCTTCGGTGGCAGCCGCCACTGACTGGTTCATGCCATCGATCTCACTGATGCGCTGGGTGACGCTGGTCAGTCGGGTGCCCGCCTGGTTGGCGACGTCAACACTGTCGCGGCTGCTGGCCTGACTCTGGTTCATGTTCTCGACCGCATCATGAGAACCCTGCTGCAACTCGCCGATCATCTTGTGCACCTGATCGGCAGACTCTTGAGTCCGGTGCGCCAGATTACGCACTTCATCAGCGACTACCGCAAAACCACGACCGGCTTCACCCGCGCGCGCAGCTTCAATTGCGGCGTTGAGCGCCAACAGGTTGGTCTGCTGAGAAATGCCTTTGATGACGTCGAGAATCTGCCCGATGTTTTCAGTGCTGGTGTTCAGGGTTTCAATCTGCGTGCAGGAATCACTGATCTTGGAGGATAGACTGGTCATGGCCTGGATGGTTTTTTCTACCACTGCGCGACTGTCTTCCGCCTGCTCGCGAGCCTGACTGGCCTGAGTGGAAGCGTCCGACGCGTTGCGGGCGATCTCCTGTGTGGCAGCGCCCAGCTCGTTGATCGCGGCGGCCACGCTGTTGGTACGTGCGCTTTGCTCGTCAAAACCCAGAATCGAGGAGTTGGACGATTGTTCCACGCGTTGCGACAGGTCATGAACCAGCAGTGTCGCCGAGGAGACCTCGATGATGGACGCATGCACGCGCTCGACGAACTGGTTGAAAGAACCACCCAGCTCGGCAAACTCATCCTTGCCCTGAATGCTCAAGCGGCGGGTCAAGTCGCCCTCGCCCCGGGCAATGTCCTGCATGGCGCGGCCCATCGCAGTCAATGGACGCATCAGCGCGCTGATCAGCAGACTCAGCAACAACGCAATCACCAGCACCGCGACAACCATGGCGATGAGCGCCGAAGTACGGAATTCGCTCAATGGTGCATAGGCTTTATCCCGGTCAATTGACAGACCGATGTACCAATCGGCACCCGGCAGGCCACTGATCGGTGTGAACGACAGCAAGCGTTGCTGGCCATTGAGGGTGACCTCACGCAATTTCTTGTCGAGCGTCAGGGTTTGGCCTGGATAGATGTCCTTGAGGTTTTTCATCACCTGGTCTTTGTCCGGGCTAACGATGACCTGACCGTCACCGCTGACCAGAAAGGCATGCCCAAGGCCACCGAACTCTACCGAGTTAACGATTTTGACCAGGGTTTCCAGGCTCAAATCGCCGCCCGCCACGCCCGCTACCTTGCCGTCAATTTTGATCGGACTGGCAACAGTCACCACCAACCCACCCACCGAGGCCAGATAAGGTGCGCTGATGATGGTTTTGTCGGCCGTCACCGTGGAGGTGTACCAAGGGCGTTTACGCGGGTCGTAACCAGCCGGCATTTCAGCGTCAGGCCGTTGCGTGAAAACGCCATCAGCATCACCGATGTAGGTGAACTGAAACGTCGACGTCAGCGACGGTTGGCCGACAAGGCCACCCAGATCACTTTTAGTGCCCTGCCGCGCGACGTTCTGCCCGAGGTTTTCCAGAACCAGAATGCGTCCGCTCAACCAGCTCTGAATGCCGGTCGCTGTCAGCTCACCGGCCTGGGTCACTGAGTTTTCAAGGTTTTTGGTGATGGTATTGCGCTGCAGATAATCGTTATACAAAGTGAACAGGGCAAACGCCAATACCACGATGATCGAGGCCGCCAGCAGAATTTTATGACGAAACTTCAAAGTCATTACGACACTTCCTCTCAATCACAGACCGGTCTTTTGGGGTGCGATAGTTTTTAATAAAATCCAGCAACAGAATCGGATCCAAAAACAGATAACTGTCACTCTCTTTTCATGACGAATGGGTTACGACTGATAGGGCTCCATTCGATATGCAGCAGCGTTGCGTGTTGTTTCATATCGCCCCATACGCGCTGAAGCCCTTGAACCACGGGGCATCGAGAAGCAACAGCCAATAGATTGGCGTTAAAACAAAGTCACTAGACAGCGGTATTAGCTGATGGACTGTCTATAGCCGCTGTTTCGGCAGGCTTTAAAAAAAGTTAAATATCAAACAGGGATAATTCACTGTTGCACTGAATGTAAACGACGAACGTCATGCGTAAACAAGAAAACCCGAACTGCTGCTGAGATATCAACAGTCGTACGATGAGCTGATAAAGACGTTTGAATAAAAAGTCGTCGCGTAGTCCGCATACGAAACAACACCCTCACAAATCATTGCAAGATATTGCATCTCCCGGTAAAACTGCCGCCCTTCTGCCAAGAAGGACCTTTCATGAAACCTGCCGATATCGTCAACCTGTTGGTGCTCGCCGCCATCTGGGGTGCAAGCTTTCTGTTTATGCGCATCATTGCGCCGGTGCTCGGCAGCGTGCCGACGGCATTCTTCCGCGTATCCATTGCCGCCGCTGGCCTGCTGGTCATTTTCCTGCTGATGCGCGTGCGCCTGGATTTTCGCGGCAAGCTCAAGACCTGCATGTTACTGGGGGTGATCAACTCGGGGCTGCCGGCAACGCTTTACTCGATCGCCGCGCAAACGCTGCCTGCCGGTTACTCATCAATATTCAATGCAACGACACCACTGATGGGCGTGCTGGTGGGCGGCCTGTTCTTCAGCGAGAAACTCTCGGCCGTGAAGATCATCGGCGTGTTTCTGGGACTGGTCGGGGTCGGCATTCTGACTCGCGCAGGCCCTGTGGAATTCAATCTGGAACTGCTGATGGGTGCCCTCGCCTGCTTGCTGGCAACGACTTGCTATGCATTTGCCGGGTTTCTGACTCGTCGCTGGCTGGACCAGCAGGGCGGCCTGGACAGTCGCCTTTCAGCGCTGGGCAGCATGCTCGGCGCAACCTTGTTGCTGTTGCCGTTTTTCGGCTATCGAGTCCTGACCGACCCGCCTGCCAGCTGGGGCGGGGTCAGTGTCTGGGTATCGTTACTGGGACTGGGCCTTGTGTGCACGGCGTTCGCCTACATTCTGTATTTCCGCCTGATGACCAGCATCGGGCCGCTCAGCTCCATGACGGTGACCTTCATGATCCCGCCGTTTGGCGTGTTATGGGGAGCGTTACTTCTGGATGAGCCGCTGTCGATGGCGCACATCTATGGTGGCTTGCTGATTGCAGCGTCGCTGTGGCTGGTACTGCGGCCTGCCGCTGTGGTGAAAGAGAGAAGCTGACACTTATCTCGTAGGAGATTGCAATTCCCCTGTGGGAGCGGTGCTTGCCCGCGATAAGGCTGGACGCGATCTGAAGTGAACCGCGTCCAGCCTTTTCGCGGGCAAGCACCGCTCCCACAGGGATTTATGTCGCTAGCAATCCTTTGTCACACTCACCCAAACAACCAATATCCCAACAGCGCCAGAACCACCACCGCCAGCACCGGGCGCAGCACTCGATAGGCCTTGGGGTTGCTGCGTTTGAATTGCTTGACCTTGCCGCTGAAGGTATCGCTGAAACGCTTGCTCCAGGCATAGGCCTGGTTGATCCCGCCCACGCGTTCGTCGTCAGTGTTCTGAGGCGCAGTGGCACGGCCCAGGAACGCGCTGACCCAACGGTTGATGCGGGTCATGACGCGAGTTCGCAACGGCCGCTCAATGTCACAGAACAGAATCACGCGAGTGACGTCAGTCTCGTTCTTGACCCAATGCACATAGGTTTCGTCGAACATGACGTCTTCACCATCGCGCCAGGCATATACCTGACCATCGACGTAGATCCGGCAATCGTCAGAGTTGGGCGTCGACAGCCCCAGGTGATAGCGAAGTGAACCGGCAAACGGGTCGCGATGCGGGTTGAGGTGGCTGTCCCCCGGCAACAGGGCGAACATTGCGCCTTTGACATTGGGAATCGAGTTGACCAGCGCCACGGTCTTTGGGCACAGCGCTTCTGCGGATGGCAGAGCTTTGTCGTACCACTTCAGGTAAAAACGCTTCCAGCCTTTCTTGAAGAACGAGCCGAAGCCGGCATCGTTATTTTTCTCGGCAGCGCGAATGTAGCCTTCATCGAAAAGATGCATGGCTTCTTCGCGAATGGTCTGCCAGTTATTCTTGAGCACATCCAGCTCGGGGAACGCACTGCGGTCCAGATACGGCTTGGACGGTACGCGGGAAAACAGGTACATCAGGGCGTTATAAGGAGCGAACAACGCCGAATGATTGACGAACTGACGCAACAGCGGCAACCGCGCCTTGCCACGCAAATGCACATACAGCGTGCTGCACACGAAGAGCATCAGAATCGACACCTTGGCGGCCAATGAAAACGTCATCTAACTCTCCTTGCTTACCGCTGTACATCTTGTCGTGGTGATTGTGCGTGAAGGCGAACCATCATCTGGATGGTTCGCCAGCCGCGCATCATAAACCCTCGCCGACCTGACAAGAAGCAGCGGAGCGCAAACCAGACCTTACTGCTGCAGCTCCTGGTCGGTAAACAGGTCACTGAAGAGCATGCTCGACAGGTAGCGCTCACCCGAATCCGGCAGAATCACGACGATGGTCTTGCCCTGCATTTCCGGGGTTTCGGCCATGCGTACCGCGGCCGCCATGGCGGCACCACACGAGATACCGCACAGGATGCCCTCTTCCTGCATCAGGCGCAGAGCCATGGCTTTGGCTTCATCGTCACTGACCAGTTCCACCCGGTCGACAAGCGACAGGTCAAGGTTCTTCGGAATGAAGCCAGCGCCGATGCCCTGAATCTTGTGCGGGCTTGGCTTGATCTCTTCCCCCGCCAATGCCTGAGTAATGATCGGCGAAACCAGAGGCTCCACGGCAACAGACAGAATCGGTTTACCTGCGGTGTTTTTGATGTAGCGGGAAACCCCGGTGATTGTGCCGCCGGTGCCAACACCCGCGACCAGCACATCAACAGCGCCGTCGGTGTCGTTCCAGATTTCCGGGCCAGTGGTTTTTTCATGAATCGCCGGGTTCGCCGGGTTCTCGAACTGGGCTGGCATGAAGAATTTTTCAGGATCGCTGGCCAGCAGCTCTTCGGCTTTCTCGATAGCGCCTTTCATGCCTTTGGCTGGCTCGGTCAGGACCAGTTCGGCACCCAATGCCTTGAGGACTTTACGACGCTCGATGCTCATGGATGCCGGCATGGTCAGCATTAGCTTGTAGCCCCGGGCTGCAGCGACAAATGCGAGGCCGATACCGGTGTTGCCGGAGGTTGGCTCGACAATGGTCATGCCGGGCTTGAGTTTGCCCTTGCTTTCAGCGTCCCAGATCATATTGGCGCCGATCCGGCATTTCACCGAGTAGCCCGGATTACGGCCCTCGATCTTGGCCAGAATCGTGACCCCACGGGGTGCGATGCGGTTGATTTGCACCAGTGGAGTGTTACCGATGGAGTGGGCGTTGTCAGCGTAGATACGGCTCATGGTGGTGTCCTTGTGCACGTTCAGCAGTGGTCGGAAAAATCAAAGCCTATGCCTCATGACCTGCATGCGTCCAGTCACAGCGAACGGATGACAGCGCAGAGAGTCAACAACTCATCGCAACCTGAGACCCACGCCATGAAACGTCGTTATAGCTGGCCACTCTGGACCCTGGCCGGGATAGTCGTGCTGTTGATTGCAGTGCATATCGCCCTGCCCTACATGGTCCGCAACTACCTCAATGACAAGCTCGCCGACATGGGCGATTACCGCGGTCAGGTCATGGATGTCGATCTGGCATTGTGGCGCGGCGCTTACAGAATCAACGGGCTGAACATCGTCAAGGTGGACGGCAAGGTGCCTGTACCCTTCGTCAAAGTCCCGGTCATCGATCTGGCCGTGAGCTGGAAACATCTCTGGTACGACCATGCGGTGGTCGCCGAGATGATATTCGCTCAGCCGGAGATCAACTTTGTCGACGGCGGCAACAACAAGCAGGCGTCACAGACAGGTCAGGGCACCGATTGGCAAGAACAAATCAACAAGCTGCTGCCGATTACGCTTAACGAAGTCCGGATCAATGATGGCAAGATCACCTTCAACAATTTCAGCACGACGCCGAAAGTGAAGATCGAGGCCGACGCGCTCAACGCCAGTCTCTACAACCTGACGAATGTCGAGGACGTGAAGGGCAATCGGGATGCCCGCTTCGAAGGCAAGGCGCTGCTCGAAGGTCACGCCAAAATGGAAGCGTCCGCGACCTTCGATCCGTTCACCAACTTCGAGGATTTTGACTTACGCCTGCGTGCCACCGGCATCCAGCTCAAGCGCCTGAACGACTTTGCATCCGCCTATGGCAACTTCGACTTCAATGCCGGGCAAGGTGATCTTGTGATTGAGGCTCAGGCGAATAAAGGCCAGCTGAGTGGTTACATCAAACCGCTGCTGCGCGATGTTGAAGTTTTCAACTGGAAGCAGGATGTCGAAAACCAGAATAAAGGCTTTTTCCGCTCTATCTGGGAGGCTGTCGTCGGCGGCGGTGAAACCGTGCTCAAGAACCAGAGCGAAAACCAGTTTGCTACTCGGGTTGAGCTGAGCGGAAGCGTACACAAACAGAATGTCAGCGCGTTTCAGGCGTTTTTGCAGATCCTGAGGAATGCCTTTGTGCAGGCGTTCAACGCGCGGTATGACAACAGCAAGGGATGACGCCCGCAGGACCGGCTTGAGCCGGTCCTTGGGGACGCGCACCGACCCCGCCATTCAATCAATGAATATCTGGTCCACATTCACAGTCGCCAAGGCCTCGCGCTATAGTCCGCGCATTGTTTACCGAGGATTTACCGATGAAGTTTGAAGGCACCCGCGCTTATGTCGCCACCGACGATCTCAAGCTGGCGGTCAACGCGGCCATTACCCTGGAGCGCCCATTGCTGGTCAAGGGCGAACCCGGTACCGGTAAGACCATGCTCGCCGAACAGCTGGCAGAATCCTTCAGCGCCAAATTGATCACCTGGCACATCAAGTCCACGACCAAGGCCCATCAAGGCCTCTACGAATACGATGCGGTCAGCCGCCTGCGGGATTCGCAACTGGGCGTGGACAAAGTCCACGACGTGCGTAACTACCTGAAGAAAGGCAAGCTTTGGGAAGCTTTCGAGGCCGAGGAGCGAGTCATTCTGCTGATCGATGAAATCGACAAGGCCGACATCGAATTCCCCAACGACCTGCTGCAAGAACTCGACAAGATGGAGTTCTACGTTTACGAGATCGACGAGACCATCAAGGCCAAGGTCCGACCGATCATCATCATTACCTCCAACAATGAAAAAGAGCTGCCGGACGCCTTCCTGCGCCGCTGCTTCTTCCACTACATCGCCTTCCCGGATCGCGCGACACTGCAGCAGATTGTCGACGTGCATTACCCGGATATAAAGAAGGACTTGGTCAGCGAAGCGCTGGACGTGTTCTTCGACGTGCGCAAAGTGCCAGGCCTGAAGAAAAAGCCCTCTACGTCGGAACTGGTGGACTGGCTGAAGCTGCTGATGGCCGACAACATCGGTGAGGCTGTGCTGCGCGAGCGTGATCCGACCAAGGCCATACCGCCGCTGGCCGGGGCACTGGTCAAAAATGAACAGGACGTACAACTGCTTGAGCGTCTGGCGTTCATGAGCCGTCGCGGCAACCGCTGATTCCGGAGAGACCATGCTCCTTAATCTGTTCAATGAAATGCGCGCCGCCAAGGTCCCGGTCTCGGTACGCGAACTGCTGGACCTGATCAACGCGCTGAAACAGCGGGTCACTTTCGCCGACATGGACGAGTTCTATTTCCTTGCCAGGACGATTCTGGTCAAGGACGAGCGGCATTTCGACAAGTTTGACCGAGCGTTCAGCGCCTATTTCAATGGTCTGGAGAAACTCGACGATCATCTCAAGGCGCTGATCCCCGAAGACTGGCTGCGCAAGGAGTTCGAGCGCTCACTGACGGATGAAGAACGCGCGCAAATCCAGTCACTGGGCGGACTCGACAAGCTGATCGAAGAATTCAAGAAACGCCTGGAAGAGCAAAAGGAACGCCATGCCGGTGGCAACAAATGGATCGGCACCGGTGGCACCAGTCCGTTTGGCTCAGGCGGCTATAACCCGGAAGGCATTCGGGTCGGCGACGCTGGCGAGCGTAAAGGCAAAGCGGTCAAGGTCTGGGATCAGCGGGAATACAAGAACCTGGATGATCAAGTGGAACTCGGCACACGCAATATCAAGGTCGCCCTGCGTCGCCTGCGCAAATTCGCCCGTCAGGGTGCGGCGGAAGAACTGGACATCGACGGCACCATCGACCACACCGCTCGCGATGCTGGCCTGCTGAATATCCAGATGCGCCCGGAACGGCGCAACACCATCAAGCTGTTGCTGCTGTTCGACATCGGCGGCTCGATGGACGCCCACGTCAAAGTCTGCGAGGAACTGTTCTCGGCCTGCAAAACCGAGTTCAAGCATCTGGAGTACTTCTACTTCCACAACTTCATCTATGAGTCTGTTTGGAAGAACAATATGCGCCGCGGCTCGGAACGTTTCTCGACACAGGACTTGCTGCATAAATACGGCGCGGACTACAAAGTGATCTTCATCGGTGATGCCTCTATGGCGCCCTATGAAATCACCCAGGCAGGCGGCAGCGTTGAACACTGGAATGAAGAGCCTGGCTATTTGTGGATGCAGCGTTTTACCGCCAAGTTCAAGAAACTCATCTGGATAAACCCCTACCCCAAAGACGCCTGGGCTTATACAACGTCAACCAACATCGTGCGGGATTTGATCGAGGATCAGATGTACCCGCTGACACTGCGCGGGCTGGAAGAAGGGATGCGGTATCTGGCGAAGTAGCGTGTTGACGCCGGTCCCACGTCAAAATCACCTTGCGGCCCGCGAAGCAAATATCGACCCTGTAGTAGCTCGCCGAGGTTACGAGGCCAGCGATGGCGGTGTGTCAGGCAAACCGCTATCGCTGGCCTCGTAACCTCGGTGAGCTCCTACAGGATTGGGTTCAATCCAGACAAAGGACCTACCCAAATTTGCGCAAATACGCCACATGCTGCTCATGCGCGGTGGTCTGCACAATCGGTTTGAGCCTTACGGCGCTGCCGGGCAACCGTTGCGCCAGGCGCGCCAGCGACAGCGGTGTCAGGGCACCGAGCCGTGGGTAGCCGCCGATGGTTTGCCGATCGTTAAGCAACACGATGGGCTGACCATCCGGTGGTACTTGCACCGCACCCAGCGGAATGCCTTCAGAAATCATCGGAGCGCCTTGATACACCAGCGGCGTGCCAAGCAAGCGGATACCCATGCGGTCTGCGCGACTGTCCAGCGTCCAGTCGCTGTTGAACACGTCAAACAGGCTTTGACCGCTGAACTCGCTGGCTTGCGCACCGAGCACGATTTCCAGCGGCGCATTGTCGTTGAAGTCAGGGATTTGCTGTGGTGTCAGTGCACCCAGTAAAAACGCGGTACCCGAGTAACTCAGCCGATCGCCCTTCTCCAGCGCTTTACCCAGACCATCCAGCCCGCCCAGCTCCTCACGACCAACGCTGGAGCAACTACCCAGCACCTTGGGTGCATCAAACCCGCCCGGTGCCGCCAGATAAGCACGCGCCCCCAGGTGCGGCTGGGTAAACCGTAGACGCTGGCCTTTGCTCATGAAGAAACTGCGCCATGGCGAAACGGGGCGATCATCGAGCATGGCACCCAGATCGGCACCGGCCAGCGCCAGACAGCAATCCTCTTCGGCCAACACAGTCAGGCCACCCAGGGTCACTTCGATAACGGCTGCATCCAGAGGGTTGTCCAGCAACCGATTGGCCCAGGACATCGACACCCAATCCAGCGCCCCGCCCTGAGTGACGCCCAGGTGACGAACGCCAAAGCGGCCAGCATCCTGCAACAGACACAACGGGGTACTGCTTTCGACCAATAGCGCGCTCATGGCTGTACCTCCAGCGGCGTGTCATCGCCACCCAGGCGTACGAATTCGGCGCGATCAATGGCTGAAAAGCTGACCGTGTCACCGGGTTGCATCAGGCTGTAGCCGTCTCGCTGACGATCAAACAATTTGCTGCACGTGCGGCCGATCAGGTTCCAGCCACCGGGGGACACCACCGGGTAGGCGGCAGTCTGCCGCTCGGCGATCCCGACACTGCCCGCAGCAACGCGCTTGCGCGGTGTGTTCAAACGAGGCGCAGCAAGGACTTCCTCGACCAGCCCCATGAACGCAAAACCCGGCGCGAACCCGAGCGCAAACACCTGATACTGGCGTTCGCTGTGACGACGGATGACCTCGCTGATTTCAAGGCCGCTGCGTCTGGACAACAAGCTCAGTTCAGGACCGACACTCAGGTCATACCAGACGGGCAATACATGGTGCTGACCGGTCACCGACGAGTCCGGTGCCAGGTCGTGTAGCGCAAGATGGATCAACTCACGAGCCTGGGACGGATTAAGGCCCGACAAATCGTACTGCACCATCAAAGTCGTGTATGAAGGCACCAGCTCTACCAGATGCCCGGCAAACTGCTCACGCAACCGCGCGGTAGCAGCCAGCATCCATGGCATGTTGGCTTCGTCGATAGCATCGAAAAGACGCACCATCAGACAGTCGATTGCGACCACTTCAATACGCAACTTCATACGCCTGGCAGCTCGTCCAGAGACTGACGAATACGCTGCACTGCGGCAACCGAACTGGCGTTGTCGCCGTGTACGCACAAGGTATTGGGCTTGAGAGGAAGCTCGCTGCCATCACTGGCAATCAAAGCCTCGCCACGTGCAAAGGTCATGGCCTGGGCCACAATGACTTCAGCATCATGGTGCACGGCGTTGGGTAGCCTACGGGACATCAGGCTGCCGTCAGGCTCGTAACCGCGGTCAGCAAAAGCTTCGAACCACAACTCGACACCGAACTCGTCGGCCAGCGCCTGGGCACGACTGTTGTCTCGCATGGCCAGCAGCATCAAGGGTAACTGCGCGTCATAGCGAGCAATGCCCTCGATGACAGCACGCAGTTGGGCGGGATTGGCCATCATGTCGTTGTACATCGCGCCATGGGGTTTGACGTAGCGCACGCGGCCGCCTTGAGCACGACACACGCCATCCAGCGCACCGATCTGGTAATGCAGGAGGTCCTGAATTTCTTCAGGGCTGCACGCCATGGAGCGGCGGCCAAAGCCTACAAGGTCCGGATAGGCCGGATGTGCGCCGATCATCACCTCATTGGCCAGCGCCAGGCTAACCGTCTTGCGCATCACACTGGGATCACCGGCGTGGAAGCCACAGGCGACGTTGGCACAATCAATGAACGGCATGACCTGGGCATCAAGGCCCATGGTCCAGGCACCGAAGCTTTCGCCGATGTCGCAATTGAGTAGCAGGCGGCCCATGAGGGTATCTCCTGTGCTTTATCGTTTTTGGACAACAGGCTCAGTCTAGCGCGCCAGCTAACAGCGATGGCAGCGTTGCGACTGGCCTGTCAGGCATGGCTTATTCTTGGATCAGGCCGGACGTGGCGTCCAACTAATAAAAGCGCGGGAGATGGATAAGAAAAACTGATTGAGCATCGGACCCAGCATTGAACTTGCATCAGTAGGAGCGAATTCACTCGCGAAGAGGCATGTACATTCAATACATCTTCTGCGCCTGAACCACCGTATTCGCTCCCGCTGGTGATTGTGCCGTTCCCGGAGCATGAGACATGTCGCTATCAGCGCCAGTCCCGCTCCAGCCGCGGCTTGCGACGACCGCCGTTGACGACCCAGTTGATCATCAGGAAGAAGCTCTCGATCAAAAACGCCAGCAACAATGCGCTGATGATGCCCCAGGCAATGACATCGGGCGCCAGCAGCACCTGCCAGGTGTAGCCGTTCCAGGTTTCGCTGCGGATATCGGCATCAGCGGCCACGGCGACATGGATCGCTCGGGAATACCAAGGGCCTTGCATCGCCAGCCATTCACGCTGCAGGACCTGAGTACGGGTCAACAAGGTGTTGATGGTGTCGGCGTCAGCCCGAAAGACCGGGTCTTCGCTGTTGCGATAGTGCTGAATCAGTGCCTGCACATCACCTTTGAAGAACTGCTGCGCGGTCGCGTTATAGCCTCGAACGCTCTGCTGCGCC
Organism: Pseudomonas caspiana; assembly: GCF_040224095.2. NCBI lineage: Bacteria > Pseudomonadati > Pseudomonadota > Gammaproteobacteria > Pseudomonadales > Pseudomonadaceae > Pseudomonas > Pseudomonas caspiana. Next base: position 4,382,547 of record NZ_CP167995.1, read on the forward strand.
TCAAGCAGATGCGCTTCGACCCGTTTTCCATAGTCGCTGATGAAACCCGGTATCTGAACCCCGAACAGCAAGCCCGCCGTGAACAAGACTAATCGCAGATAACTTCGCAGCATTTAGATCCCTCTCAAATCAGGCACATCTATCGGATTTGGAATGCATCGCCCTTTGTGGGAGCCGGACTTGCCCGCGATGAGGCTGGATACGATTTATTTAGATCGCAGTGACCTTATCGTCCGGATGCGGCCCAGACCAAACCAGCTCCCACACAAAACAGAGTCCCCAAAAATCAGGTATTACCGCTTGCCACACACTCCCCGCGCCGCCACAACGCCCACTGACCAGGCTCGTAGCGGTTCCAGTTTTCGTTCTCGGTCAACGGCTCGGTAGCAATCACCGTCACAACATCATTGGGTGTGGTTTCGGCCTGAAAGTCGACGATGACGTCGACATCTTTCAAGCGTGCCGGGCCAAAGGGAGCGCGACGGGTGATATGTGCCAGTTTGGTACTGCAAAAGCAAAACAGCCAGTCGCCATCACTGAGCAGGCAGTTGAATACACCCTTGCTGCGATAGTGGCTGCACGCCTCGACCAATGACGGCAGCAGTTCTTCGACTTCTACCGGCTCAGGGAACGCTTCGCGCACGCGGTTCAGCAAATCGCAGAATGCCGCTTCGCTGTCGGTGTCACCCACCGGGCGATAGAACGTCGCCAAGGGATCGAAATCCGCCAATTGACCGTTATGGGCAAAACACCAGTTACGACCCCAGAGTTCTCGCACAAACGGATGGGTATTGGACAGACACACGCGACCGACATTGGCCTGACGGATATGGCCGATCACCACTTCACTCTTGATGGGATAGCGTTGCACCAGCTGGGCGATTTCCGACTCGCTGCTGGCGGCGGGGTCCTGAAACAGACGCAAGCCACGTCCTTCGTAAAAGCCGATACCCCAGCCGTCACGATGCGGGCCGGTGCGCCCGCCCCGCTGTATCAGGCCGGTGAAACTGAAAACGATGTCAGTCGGGACATTGGCGCTCATGCCCAGTAGTTCACACATGCTCGGGTTCTCGATTGCAAACGTTCAGCAGCATGGCGACACAAGCGCCAAGGGAAGCATTAAAGGCGAGGTTCAACCCGCGAACGGCTGCTGGTATTGACCGTGGGGGCCGCTGGTTTGCGCGCATAGCGATCAGTGCCGGAGAACGGCTCATCTTCGTCTTCGGCGTCAGTCGCGGTTTCAGGCTGGACCGGTTTTTCCGGATGGCGGGCTTTCCAGCTTTTTTCCAGCGGCCAGCGAATCAGCGCGAACAGCACATAAACCACCAGGGCGATCATGCCGTACATGGCCAGATCTGACAGCGCGTTCCAGACGTTACTGCCCACCTTGAACAACAGGTCCAGAGCGGTAATGGCGACGGCAGGCGCATAAATTTCTTTGGTGGCGTCGATCATGGTCGGCGTAAACAGCAGCACCGCAACGATGACCACCAGCGGCTCGCGCAGGTAACGCCACATCCAGCGGGTCGCCAGAAACCAAACCAGCAGACAGCCCAACGCGGCAAATGCGTAGAGCCCCCAGGCGATCGTATAGTCGTTCTCGGTCATGACATCCGTGGTAAGGCAGGTAAAGAGGCGCTTATGATAACGGCTTTTCACCAACCCGGCTTGTCCGGGTTGAGTATTAGTCCGGCGCAGCGGTTTTGATTTCAGCCGCTTGCGCCAGGCGCCTCCACGAGAGAGCCCTGCATGACCTTATCGAATTCAGCAGCAAACGCACCCGTCGCCCGTAAAGCCGAGGGTGCAGATCCCTACGCCTGGCTGCAAAACCGCGACACTGAGGAAGTGCTCGACTACCTCAAGGCGGAAAACGCCTGGCAACAGACCCAGCTGGCGGATCAGGAAGAACTGCGCGAGACGCTGTTTCAGGAAATCAAAGGCCGCATTCTGGAAACCGACCTGTCGCTGCCCTCGCCTTGGGGGCCGTATCTGTACTACACCCGCACCACCGAGGGCGACGAGTACGCACGGCATTATCGTTGCCCGCGTCCGGCGGACGACTCGTTGAGCATCGACGAAAGCCAGGAAGAAGTCTTGCTCGACCCCAATGTACTGGCGGGGGGCGGCTTCTTTTCCCTTGGTGCGTTCAGCATCAGCCCGGACCACCAGCGTCTGGCCTACAGCCTGGACACCACCGGCGAAGAGGTCTACCAGCTTTACGTCAAAGAACTGAGCAGCGGTCAGGTCAGCAGCCTGCCGTTTGAAGACTGCGACGGCAGCATGACGTGGGCCAACGACAGTCAGACGCTGTTTTTCGGCGAGCTGGACGACACCCATCGGCCGCACAAACTGTATCGTCATCGCCTGGGTGATGACACAGCCGATCTGGTATTCAGTGAGCCTGACGGGCGTTTTTTCCTGCATTGCTATCGCAGCAGTTCGGAAAAACAGCTGATTCTCGGGCTCGACAGCAAAACCACCAGCGAAGCCTGGGTGCTGGATGCCGATCAGCCCCAACACGCATTCGTGTGCATGGCACCACGGGTTGAAGGCCATGAGTACTCCATCGACCACGGTCAGGTGGACGGCGTGTGGAGCTGGCTGATTCGCAGCAATCAGGACGGCATCAACTTTGCGCTGTATCAGGCTCAGCAAAAAGCCACTGGCGTGCCGACCCGCAATGACTGGCAGGTGCTGGTCCCGCACAGCGACACGGTGATGCTTGAAGGCCTGAGCCTCAACGCCAAGGGCCTGACCCTCAGCTTGCGCGAAGGAGGCTTGCCGATCATCGAAGTGCGCCCGCAAGGCCTGCCGGCCTATCGTGTGCAATTGCCGGACGCCGCGTACAGCCTGTACGTGCAGGACACGCTGGAATTCAACAGCGATAAAATCCGCCTGCGCTATCAATCATTGAATCGCCCGGCCCAGGTGCGGCAACTGACGCTGGCCAGCGGCGAGCAATCAGTCCTCAAGGAAACCCCCGTGCTCGGCACGTTCGATGCCGACGCCTACGTCAGCCAGCGTTTGTGGGCCACCGCCAAGGACGGTACGCAAGTGCCGATCAGCCTGGTGGTCAAACGCGAACTGGCCGATCAGCCAACACCGCTTTACCTGTATGGCTATGGTGCTTACGGCGAAAGCCTCGACCCATGGTTTTCCCATGCCCGACTTAGCTTGCTGGATCGAGGCGTGGCGTTTGCCATCGCCCACGTACGCGGCGGCGGCGAGCTGGGTGAAGCCTGGTATCGCAACGGCAAGCAGGAACACAAGCAAAACACCTTTGACGACTTCATCAGTTGTGCTGAGCATTTGATCGCGGAGAAGCGCACCAGCGCCGAACAACTGGTGATCAGTGGCGGCAGCGCTGGTGGCCTGCTGATTGGCGCAGTCGTCAACAAGCGTCCCGAGCTGTTCAAGGCCGCGATTGCCGAAGTGCCCTTCGTCGACGTGCTCAACACCATGCTCGATCCCGACCTGCCGCTGACCGTCACCGAGTACGACGAGTGGGGCAACCCGCAGGAGCCGGAGGTCTATGAGCGAATCAAAGCCTATGCGCCGTATGAAAACGTCAGCGCCCAGCATTACCCGGCCATGCTGGTGATCGCGGGCTACAACGACAGCCGGGTGCAGTATTGGGAAGCGGCCAAGTGGGTGGCCAAACTGCGGGCGCACAAGACTGACGATCACCTGCTGCTGCTCAAGACCGAACTGGGCGCGGGCCACGGCGGCATGAGCGGTCGCTATCAAGGATTGCGTGACGTAGCGCTCGAATACGGCTTTATCTTCAAGGTATTGCAGCTCAACCAATGAACTCGCTTTGAAATCCATGTCTTAGTAGCTGCGGGGTCGGATGTGGTAGCGTCCGGCCCTTTCTCAAAAACCGTCAATACCGTCGATTGGCCAAAAACAAGACTCAACCATGGCAGAACAACCATCACACCTGAATAACGAAATTCGCGACATGCTGATGGACTGTGGGCTGTTCGACCCACTGCTGCCTGCTGATTTCCAGACCGCTGCGGGCTACTTCAACATGGCCTCGATTGGCAAAGGCGAAGCGATTTTCAGCGAAGGCGATCCAGGCTCATTCATGAGCATCATCCATTTGGGCACCGTTTCGGTACAGAAGCTGAACCCGGAAGGCCAGACGGTGGAAATCGCCGTTTTACGTCGTGGCCGGGCATTTGGCGAAATGGCGGTACTGGATGGCGAACGCCGCTCGGCCAGTTGTATTGCAGCAACTGATTGCCAGTTGCTGAATCTGGGCCGGGACGCGCTGGAGAAAATGCTCGACGAAGCGCCGAGGGTTGCAGCGAAGATAATCCGTGCGCTGGCCACATCTCTATCCAAACGCTTGCGTATGGTTGATGGCCAGTTGCTTGCGCAGCAGGTTTAGCGGCTTTTATTGAAAAGACCGCAATGTCTGGATTTAACGGTCCCAGAGCACTCTGTTGGAGCAAGCCTTGCCCGCGAAGAACGATAACGCGGTGTTCTGACCCACCGCGTCGCCTGGTTCGCGGGCAAGCCTCGCTCCAACAGGTCCTTCATCAGCACGGTACCCGCGGGGTTTATTTAGGTCGAGGCGGCATCGGCGTCGGGGCATTCTGGTCCTGCCCTGGCACCGGTTGTCCCTTGGGTGGTTGTGGCAATTCAACTTTGGGCAGCAATGGCCCATTACCCTGTGTACCGTTTATGAGCGCTGGCCCCGGTGGAACCACTTGGGGATACGGCGTCGGTGTAGCGGTGCCCGGCGAACCCGATGCAGGGATCGATGCTGCTGACTGATTATCTGCCTGCCCGACATTTACCCAGAGCGCAGACAGGAAAATCGCCGGTAGAATAGCGCGCTTCATCAATGGCCTCCGGTGCCAAACAATTGTTGTGCGTTCAGCCTACTCCTGGACGACAACATATGGTCAAAAATCTCTCTCTGAATGAGTCCTCAATGAAACGTTTCGTGCTACTCGACACCACCGCCATTCCCGACAACGGCGGGGCTTTGTGCCTGTTCGAATACGGCGAAGACTTCGTGATCAAGATTCAGGGCGGCGATGGCGGCCAGTTGATGAACACCCGCATGCACGGCTCTGAAGACGCCTTGGCGGAGATCCCTTGCAAGAAAGTCGCCTCCCGGGCGCAACCTCGGGTTTTGATCGGCGGCCTTGGCATGGGCTTCACCCTGGCCTCGGCGCTCAAGCATCTGGGCAAAAATGGCGAAGTGGTTGTCGCTGAACTGGTACCCGGTGTGGTCGAGTGGAATCGCGGCCCACTGGGCGAGAAGTCTGGTAATCCGCTGCTGGACCCACGCGCCAGCGTGATCGTGCAAGACGTCGCTCAAGTTCTGAAAAGCGAGCCTCATGGCTTCGATGCGATCATGCTCGACGTGGACAACGGCCCCGAAGGCCTGACTCAGAAATCCAACAGCTGGTTGTATTCTTCCGGTGGACTGGCAGCCTGTGCGCAAGCCCTGCGCCCCAAAGGCATTCTGGCGGTGTGGTCAGCCAGTGCTGATCAGAAGTTTTCCGACAAGCTGCGCAAGGCCGGTTTCAAGGCTGAAGAAGTGCAAGTCTTCGCCCACGGCAACAAAGGCACGCGGCACACCATCTGGATCGCCGAAAAACTCAAAGGCTGAACCCGTCGCGACGCGCTAGACTTGGCGCATTCACTATTGTTCCACCGACCGAATCCGATACAGGTGATCCCATGAGCACGGCCAACCCACCCTCCCACACCGCCAAGCTGGATCGCATCCTGGCCGACGCCCAGCGCGACCGCGAGATGGGTTATCGCGACAAGGCGCTGCGCATGTACCCGCACGTTTGCGGTCGCTGCGCCCGTGAATTCGCCGGCAAGCGCCTGAGCGAACTGACCGTGCACCACCGCGACCACAACCACGACAACAATCCTCAGGACGGCTCCAACTGGGAATTGCTCTGCCTGTACTGCCACGACAACGAACACTCGCGCTATACCGACCAGCAATACTTCTCCGAAAGCTCCACCAGCAGCCCGAAAGCTGCCAAGGCGACGCACAACCCGTTCGCGGCGTTGGCAGGGTTGATGAAGAAAGACGAGTGACCGCGCGCGGTCCTGCTGCAAATACAAAAACCTGTGGGAGCGGTGCTTGGTCTGGGCGGCATTCCGACGATAAACGATAATGCGGTCGGCCTGCGAACTGCGACACATGCATCGCGGGCAAGCACCGCTCCCACAGGATCGCGTTTCAAATTCAGATCTCAGCGTCAGAAGGCCGCGCCACAAGAAACGCCTAAAGCCCGTATACTCGCCCGCTTTTCCCAGCGAGCACCTCTCCGTGGCAAACAAACGCTATGCCTGCATCGGCCTGTTCAATCCCAAGTCTCCGGAAAACGTCGGTTCCGTGATGCGTGCGGCGGGTTGTTACGGGGTGGCTTCGGTGTTCTACACCGGTAAACGCTATGAGCGCGCCCGGGACTTCGTCACCGACACCAAGAAGATCCATCAGGACATCCCGCTGATTGGCATCGAAGACCTGAAAAGTATCTTGCCACTAGGCTGCATTCCGGTTGCGGTCGAACTGGTAGACGGTGCCCGCGCCCTGCCCGAATACACTCACCCGGATCGTGCGCTGTACATCTTCGGCCCCGAAGACGGGTCACTGGACAAAGAGATTCGCGACTGGTGTGAAGACGTCGTCTACATCCCGACGCAGGGCTGCATGAACCTGGCCGCGACCGTCAACGTCGTGCTCTACGATCGTATGGCGAAGGGCGTGAACACCCGCTCGGGTCCGCAATTCGGTCGGGAACAGGCTGATTCGTAACAGCTGGGTGAAATGGATTGAACAGTTTCGGAAGGCAACAGTCAGTTCTTACTGAACCGAAATCATCCCATCATGGAGCAAGATCATGAGCGATACCCCGATCGTAGAACGCATTGACGACGCCATCGAAGGCAGACCACAGCAGAACGTTCAAGGCTGGGAGCGTGTTGGCTCGCTGGCAGGCGGCGTATTGATGATGGGCAAGGGCCTGCGTCGAGGCGGTTTCTTCGGCCTGATTCAACTGGCCATTGGCGGCGCAGTTCTGGCGCGCGGCATCACAGGCCACTGCTCGGCGAAAAGCCTGGTCGAGAAAAGCCGCAGCGATCTGGACATCGCCAAATCGCGCATCAAACGTGCCGGTGATGAGCTGAGCCTGCTGAAGACCAAGGCTGAAGTCGCTACTGAAGATGCGCTGACCGAAGGTCTGGAAGCGCTGACCAAGCCTAAAAACGGGCTGTAAGAACACATTGCACCGGTAGGAGCGAACTTGTTCGCGAGAAGCAGTGACTGATACACCGCCTCGCCAACAAGTTGCCTTCTACCGATGCGCGCAATAATTCACCCCGCCCGAAAAATCAGGTAATCCTCCCAATCATCCTCAGGCACGCTGTTCTCGCTGACCATACGGCCAGACTGGGAAATGCGTTCTTTATGTACCGCCTCCCGATCACCGCACACCAGATGATGCCAAAGCGGCAAGTCTTTGCCTTCGCTGACCAGACGATAACCACAAGTCGGTGGCAGCCATTTGAATTCGTCAGCCTGACCCGGCGTGAGCTGGATGCAGTCCGGTACCGAGGCACGGCGATTCGGATAATCGGTGCACTGACAGGTTTTCAGATCCAATAGTTTGCAGGCGATGCGCGTGTAATAGACGCTGTTGTCGTCCTCGTCCTCAAGCTTTTGCAGGCAGCACAGGCCACAGCCATCACACAGCGACTCCCACTCAGCATTGTCCAGTTGGGCGAGGGTCTTGCGGATCCAGAAAGGTTCGACTTTAGCGGCCATGGGTTCGGGCTATCAGCATCAGGTAGGAAAAAGGCGGCCAGTCTAGTGCGACAAGCCCTGTGGGCCAAGTGTGGTCGACTGTCGGTACGCAATACTTGTCATCGGACGGACGGCGCAGTAGCTTTAGTCCGCTGATTTACCAACATCCGCTGTAAGACATCCGCGATGCTTGCCGTCAACGGCCCACCGCTTGAGCGTTCTTCCATCCTTGCCTTTCAGGATTCTCATGAGCACAAACCCTCGCATCGCCGATCACCCTATCGATCCACAATTCACCGAACGCTGGTCGCCACGCGCTTTTAGCGGCGAGAGCATCCCTGAAGAAACCCTGCTGAGCTTCTTCGAAGCCGCTCGCTGGGCGCCTTCGGCTTATAACTCGCAGCCTTGGCGTTTTCTGTATGCGCGTCGCGATACCCCAAACTGGGAGCGCTATCTGGGCCTGCTGAACGAGTTCAACCGCAACTGGGCACAGCACGCCTCGGCGCTCGTGATCGTGATCTCCAAGACCACCTTCACCGCTCCCGGCGCCACCGAAGAAAGCCCGGCGCTGTGGCACACCTTCGACACCGGTTCCGCCTGGGGCTACCTGGCCCTGCAAGCAAGCCTGAGCGGCTGGCACACTCACGGCATGGCCGGTTTCGATCAGGAGCTGACCCGCAAAGAGTTGAATATTCCGGAAGGTTACGCGCTGCACGCAGCGGTCGCGATCGGCAAACTGGGCGACAAGTCGACCTTGCCTGAATACTTGCAAGGCCGCGAAGTGCCAAGCCCGCGTCAGACCGTGGCGCAGTTGGCGGCTGAGGGTGATTTCAGCCTGTAACCGCGGGCGAATGCCCGATAAGAGCCAACTTTTTGGCTCTTATCGAACAACACGCAAAACCAGTGAATTGAAATGTATTTTCTGTAGGAGCTGCCGAAGGCTGCGAAGCGTTCATCCAGACATAACGTGATCGCAGCCTTCGGCAGCTCCTACAGGTCTATTGGCAAGCGACCGTTTCAATAACCCCGCGAGAAATCCACTTCCCCGCGCAGTTGCTCACCTGCCTCGTAGGCCTTGAGATTCTCAAGAAACAGCCCGACCATCGCCACTGGCGAGGTTGGCGCCGAGCTATGCCCTGTCAGCAACAGGCCCCAGGCGGTCCAGAACGGATGGCGCTGCGGCAATGGCTCCTGTCGGCAAACATCGATGACCGCGCCCGCCAGATGCCCTTCCTTGAGCGCTTCCACCAGATCGGCATCGACTACCGCCACACCACGCCCGACGTTCATGAACAAACCCGTAGGCTTGAATTTGGCGAATAGCTTCGCATTGAACAGATCGTGAGTTTGCGGCGTATTCGGCAGCAGGTTGATGACGTAATCCACCTCCCCCACCAGCCGATCCAGATCTTCCATGGCACCGACTTCAACGAACGGCGCCTGAGTACGGGCGCTCGATGCGATGCCATAAACCTGCACACCAAACGGCACCAGAAACTGCGCTACGCTCAGACCGATATCACCTGCGCCAACGATCAGTGCCTTGCGACCTGCGAGGCTGTGGCCAGTGCGGTTGTCCCATTTACGCTCGACCTGGCTGACCAGACGCGCCAGCACTTCGCGCTCGTGCCCCAGCATGTACGTCAGGACAAACTCGGCCATCACCTGGCCAAAGATGCCCACGGCACGGGTCAAACGGTAATCTCGGGTAAGGCCTTCGACCAGCAGCGGCGTAATGCCCGCCCAGGTCGATTGCATCCATGCGGGTTTGTGTCCCTGACGCAGCAGGTTAGCCAACAGGTCCGGCTGGCCAAGCCATACCGGGCAGTCAGTGGCAAACCTGGACAGCTCGGCGGAGTCGCCCGTGCTGAGGATTTCCAGTTCCGGCGCAGCCTTGCGCAGCAGTTGGGTATAGACAGGGTAATCGTGTTCAGCGATCAGAACGCGCATGGTTTCAAAACCTTAAAAACTAGACATGCGACCGATGACCGGCCGTGCCCGCATCAATTAGCGGCGCACTGACCGGTACCGATCTTTATAACTTCGGCTCACGGGTAGCAGTAACGGTTCACATCGGGTCGTTACGACGCAGCAACTCTTCGGGCAGGTGCTCGATGTACTCGTCTTCTGCCGGCGGCATCTGCAGGTGATAGCCCTGGGTGTCGAGGTTCTCCAACACCTGATTGATGTCTTCGCGAGACAGCGTGCGCTCCGGACTCAATACCAGGTCGAACGCATGAAACGGTTTGCCGAATGCAACCATCAACTCAGGCGGAACGCGCTTGAGCTCATCGCTCTTGAGCACGTACAGGTACATTTCATTTCTTTTGGTGCTGCGATAAATCGAGCAAATGCGCTTCACTGCTGTTCTCCTGCATTGGCCAGGCTGTCGAGCAGCGCCTGGCCCATCAATTCACGGCGCCAGCCACGCAGTGAATCGGGTAATTGATAGGGACCGTTCGGAAAACCGCTTTTGAGCAGGGCTTCCAGGGTCTTTTTGCGCAACATCAGCTCTGGCGCCATGTCCAGCTGTTCGGCATAACGCTGGCCCACTGCACGGAGCGTCTTGATCACGGCCGCGGCCTCGATCGGCAAAGGCTCAGGCAATGCTGGCGGCCATTGATCGGGCGGCAGGCTGCTGGCTGTCTTGATCAGGTTGAGCAGATACTCGCCATCCTGACGCACGGTCTTGGGGTGCATATCATCAATCTTTGCCAGCGCAGCCAGACTGTCCGGCTGAGTCCTGGCCAGCGGCCACAGCGAATGCTCGCGCACGATACGGTTGCGCGGCACATTACGGGCACGCGCCTCACGCTCACGCCAGGCACACAGTTCACGCAGAACTGCCAACTGAGCACGGGAAAGCTTCCAGGCCAGTTTGGCCTCGCGGTAAACCTCGTACGGGTCTACATCACGACGCAGATTGGCGACCAGCTCGGCGCCATCTTCCAGTAACCACGTGTATTTTTCGTCAGACAGGCGCGGACGCAAAATGCCGTAAAGCTCGGCCAGATGCACCGCGTCTTCGGCGGCATAGCTGATCTGTGTCTCGGACAGCGGACGCTGCAGCCAGTCCGAACGGGTCTCGCCCTTCGGCAGGTCGATATTCAGGACATCCTGAACCAGGCGTGAGTAGCCCATGGAGAAACCCAGATTCAGGTAAGCGGCCGCCAGTTGAGTGTCGAACAGCGGCGCAGGCAGGCTGCCCGTCAGGCGCAGCAATACTTCCAGGTCTTCGCTGCACGCATGAACCACTTTGATGACGTCAGGGTTCTCCAGCAGCGCCGACAACGGCCGCCAGTCATTGATCAGCAGCGGGTCAATCAACCACGCGCTGGTGCCGTCACCGATCTGCAGCAGGGCCGCGATAGGGTAAAAAGTGTCGACCCGCATAAATTCGGTATCGAGGGCAACAAAGGGTAGTGACTGCCATTGTGCGCAATGCAGGGCGAGGCTGTCGTCGTCGCGAATCCAGTGAATATCGATGGCCACACGGCTCTCCCTTGAAGAATGGCGCGCAGTATATATCGCCGTCGGCAATTACCGCGCATCTGTCCTACAAGTGTTGAACATCTTCATCTTGGATTGACGGCTATTGTGGGTAAAAAACGACCGTTCATCGGGCCAGCGCTTCGACCTTCAGAATCCTAACTGGCCCTGCTCGTCGATTTGCAGTTTTACGCGCTCCAGCCGCAACAGGAATTCCTTGCGATGCTTGCCACCGCCATAACCGGTGAGCGAGCCATCCGCACCGATGACTCGGTGACACGGCAAAACGATGGACATGCGATTGCTGCCATTGGCAAGGCCAACCGCACGACTGCCTCCCGGCTTACCCAGCAACAGCGCGATTTCGCCGTAGGTGCAGGTGGTGCCGTAAGGCACCTGACGTAACGCTTCCCACACTTGATTCTGAAAAATACTACCCGGCGTATGCAGCGGGACTTCAAAGCGGGTCAACGTGCCGTCGAAGTAGCGTTTCAACTCGTCTTCAATCTGTAGCAGATGCGGCGTATCGCCCGCACCGATCAGATAGCCGAAACGACTGCGCAGCTCTTCGACTTCGCGCATCAGGATCGGCCGATCGAGGAATTCGAGCATTACCAGCCCGCGTTTTTCCGCCATGGCAAGCATGGCGCCCAGAGGTGTTGGCAAGATTTTGAAATACAACGGCTCGCCGGTGGAGGGTTTCGCAGGTTTGGTCTGCAACAGGTTTTTCAGGGCGGCGTTGAAGGCGCTGATCTGTTCGGCGCTTGTTTCGTTGAATCCTTCCAACACATCTCTCCTGTGCTATGCCGGTTATGAGTGAAAAAACGCCCGACCTGTAGGAGCTGCCGAAGGCTGCGAAAGCGATCTATCAGATAGAACGCCTTCGCAGCCTTCGGCAGCTCCTACAGGTCACGCGTGACGCAAAAAAGATCGTGCATAAAAGCGCCACATGAGCCAAGTCTAAACCCATAAAAAAGCCGCGACAGGTTTGCCTGTCGCGGCTTTCGCTCAGCTTGTCAGTGCGCAATCAAACCGCGCTGCGACGGTATGCCCGGTATTTCGGCTGCCAGAAGTTGCGCTGGATTGCCTCAACCAGAAACTCTTCAGTAGTTTCCAGCGCCACACCATCAGCCTGAGCCTGCTTCGCGACAGCCAAGGCAATCTTCTTACTGACTTCCTGGATCTCCTTCAGCGGCGGCAACACCGCGTCGCCCTTACCCGTCACCATCGGCGAGCACTCGGCCAACGCATTGGAAGCGGCCATCAGCATCTTGTCGGAAATCCGCGTGGCTTTTGCCGCGATCACACCCAGACCAATGCCCGGGAAGATGTAGGAGTTATTGCACTGCGCGATATGGAACGTGCGATCACCCACAGTCACTGGCGCAAATGGACTACCGGTGGCCACCAGCGCATCACCGTTGGTCCAGGTCAGAACTTCCTGCGGCGTGACTTCCACTTTCGACGTCGGGTTGGACAGCGGCATAACCAGCGGCTTGGCGCAGTGTTTGTGCATCTCGCGAATGATCTGCTCGGTGAACAGACCACGCTGACCGGACACGCCGATCAACACCGTCGGCTTGCCGTTAGTCACCACGTCCAGCAGCTCAGGGTAGCCCGAACCGCTCGACCAGCCCGCCACGTCGCCAGCCTTCTGTGCCAGGTTCTTCTGGAAGTCCAGCAGGTTGTCCATGCTGTCGGTCAGCAGGCCGAAGCGATCAACCATCATCACTCGCTTGCGTGCTTCTGCTTCCGTCAGGCCTTCAATCACCATCGCGGCGATGATGTGCTCGGCAATCCCGCAACCCGCCGAACCTGCGCCGAGGAACACCACGCGCTGCTGACCGAGGGTTTCGTTCTTGGCTTTACAGGCCGCGAGCAAAGTCCCCACCGCTACCGATGCGGTGCCCTGAATGTCGTCGTTGAAGCAGCACAGTTTGTCGCGATACTTGTCCAGCAACGGCATGGCGTTGGTCTGAGCGAAGTCTTCGAACTGCAGCAACACGTCCGGCCAGCGACGTTGAACGGCTTCGATGAACAGCGCAATGAAGTCTTCGTACTCCTTACCGGTCACCCGCTTGTTGCGCCAGCCCATGTACATTGGGTCGTCGAGCAACTCCTGATTGTTGGTGCCAACGTCCAGCACGATCGGCAACGTGTAAGCCGGGCTGACCCCGCCGCACGCGGTGTACAGCGACAGTTTGCCAATTGGAATGCCCATACCACCAATGCCCTGGTCACCCAGACCAAGAATTCGCTCGCTGTCAGTCACCACGATGATCTTGATCCGATCCTTGGTGGCGCTACGCAGAATGTCGTCGATACGGTCGCGATCCGGATAGGAAATGAACAGACCACGGTGGGTGCGGTAGATCTTGGAAAACTCCTGACAGGCCTGCCCCACCGTCGGCGTGTAGATGATCGGCAGCATTTCATCGAGATGGGAATCAAGCAGGCGGAAGAACAACGTTTCGTTGTTGTCTTGGATCGAACGCAGATAAATATGCTTGTCCAGATCGCTCGCACATTGCTGGTACTGGCTGTAAACCCGCGTGACTTGCTCTTCGATCGTCTCTACGTTTTGCGGCAGCAGCCCGATCAGATTGAATTCGACCCGCTCTTGCGGGGTAAAAGCACTGCCTTTGTTCAGCAGGGGCATTTCCAGCAGCGAAGGGCCGGCATAGGAAATATATAAAGGTCGCGAAGTCTTGGTCATTTTCAGTGATCGCCTTTTCTTGTCTACTCGTATTCAATCCGTACAACCGAGGCTGGCAACCCGGAATCTCAAAAGAGCGCATCAGGGCCAGCCCCGAAAAATCGGGGTTGTGAAATCAAGGTGCGTATCTTACTCGCGCAAAATCGTGTTGCGACAATTTGCCGCTACTACATGGCGAAAGGATGGCAAAAAATCAGGTTCGTATCCCCTGCTACTGCTGGGCAGACTCGGAATTGTCACGGAATATGTTGACCACTGTAGGAGCTGCCGAAGGCTGCGAAGGCGTTTTTCCTGACACACCGTATTTCGCAGCCTTCGGCAGCTCCTACAAAATCGCGCGTATCTTCCCCACTTCAAAGAGGTAACCCATGCTCAACAACCGACGCTTCTCGGCATTCCTGTTCGACATGGACGGCACGCTGCTCAACTCCATTGTCGCTGCCGAGCGGGTCTGGACTCACTGGGCCGAGCGCCACGGCCTGGACGTAAAAACCTTCCTGCCTACCATCCACGGCGTGCGCTGCATCGATACCATCCGCAACCTCAACCTGCCCGGCGTTAACCCGGAGCTGGAAGCCGAAGTCATTTCACAAGCAGAAATAGACGATGTAGAAGGCGTCATAGAAGTCGCCGACGCCGCCCGCCTCCTTGCCTCGCTTCCACCCGAACGCTGGGCTATCGTCACCTCCGCCCCACGCGCTTTGGCTGAAGCCCGCCTGAAAGCTGCCGGCCTGAAATTACCGATCAACATTGTTACCGCCGAAGACGTCAGCCAAGGTAAACCCGCCCCGGACTGCTTCCTGCTTGCGGCTAAACGACTGGGTGTTGATCCGAAAGACTGTCTGGTATTCGAAGATGCGCCTGCAGGCATTGCGGCGGCTGAAGCAGCGGGTGCGAGTGTGGTGGTGATAACCGCGACGCATGAGCATGAGATGGAGACGCAGCATGGGATGCTGGAGAGTTATGAAGGGGTGACGGTGGTGGTTGATGCTGAGGGATTGGGATTGATGCGGGTTTAAAGCAGGAAGACAGCCCGCGCTCAACAGCCTGACTACCAAGATAGTAATCGTCGCGATCGTGTAAAAAATTCCAGCGGCGGCTGCCATGGAATACCAGAAAAACTCATCAGCAACCTCTCCAGCATCGACTCCATGAGACCAAGCGCGGTAGGTATCTACCGCACGCGATACAGGTTGCAAGCCTAAGCTCTCTGACCCGTTGTGATATTTCGTCCAGCCATCCTCCTCGATAAATAGCCGAATCCGAGCTCGAATGAACTCGCCTGCGCGAATATCGCCAACTTAAAAAAAGACGAAACCTTGTCTCCAGTCGGATACACTTGGCAGTGACGTACACAATACAGCAGACACAAATCTTCACCCATTGGCACGCAGGCTTGCGCGACATACGGGCCAGGATCGCTATAGCGCGACGTATTGAGCGCGTATCGGCAGGTAATCTGGGAGACGTGAAAGCCGTCGGCGAAGGAGTGTCCGAGATGCGCGTAGATGTCGGCGCAGGATACAGAATCTATTTCACTACCCGGGACCGTACGATCATCGTGCTCCTGGTCGGCGGCGATAAATCAACTCAGCCGAGTGATATAAGGCAGGCAAAAATAATGGCGAAGGAGGTTTGATAAATGGCCACTACCCTAGTGCCGTTTGATATGGCAGCAATCCTTGACAGCGACGAGGCGATCAACGAATACCTCTCCCAGGTTCTTGCTGATGGCGATACTGACGAACTGATTCGTGCCGTGGGCCATGTAGCAAAAGCACGTGGCATGGCTCAGATAGCCAAGGATTCAGGGCTTGGCAGAGCCAGTCTGTACAAAGCTTTGGCTCCAGGTGCAAAGCCGCGCTTTGACACAGTGCTGAAAGTATTAAATGCACTCGGAATCAAGCTGGTCACCCACCGTTCTTAACCAGACCAGCATCCCAACCCGAGGTAACCATACTCAACAACCGACGCACTCGGCATTCCTGTTCGGCATGGATGGCACGCTATCGATCCATCATTGCTGCCGAGCGGACATGGACTCACTGAGCAGAACGTCATGGCGTCTGACGCAACATGAGATAGAGACGCAGCACGGGACGCTGGCGAGTTATGAAGGCGTTAGGGTGGTGGGCGATGCTGAGGGGTTGAAACTATTCGGTACTGACCAACAGACGGGGCATGCAAGCAAAAAGCGATTAGCTGAAGCGCCTGGCCAGCAACAGCGTTACCGTGGACACTGCGCCAATCATGCCGATGGCAATTGCGACGGGATACCAGAAGATTTCGCGAGTCATTTTGCGAGCTTCAGCATTAAGCCTGGTTTTTTCAGCGCCAAGCTTGTCAGCCTCGAAAACCAGCTTGTGTGCTTCGGTTAACATTCTGTTGATCTCGGCTTTGGTTTTTTCGAGCTCGGTTTCAGTCATGACACGTTCCCGCATGGTTTCCTCTGAAATGAGCGCCTATATAAGCCTGCGCCCCTGAAACTGATTTCCCTCGTTATCCCGGGTGGATTCAGGTTCATCTTCAGCCAATTCAATTTGGCGACTGCGGCAGTTATTCATATCTTCCCGCTTTCGACTATCAATCAGGGGAAAATCGGACGATTCCTACACTCCCTCGGGATGGCGTAGAACCTGTGGGAGCGAGGCTTGCCCGCGATTAAGCCGACGCAGTGAATCAGCCACACCGGAAACCACCCGAACACCCACAGCATCCTCCACCCGCCCAGCCAATCACCTCAACTCACTCATCAACACCCAACCGTCTACGCCGAGCCACCAGCGCCCGCCGAAATAACAAATCTGCGTAATCCATAAAAAGCCGCGCTAGATGATTAAGCGCTACCTCCTCGCCTTCACTGCCCACAACGAAGTCGAAGCCCCAATGCACGTTTGTTCTCGTCGGGTAGCTCATCCCAACTGGTCATGAGGTAGGCGTACATGGAGCTGACGACTTGCAGCCGGGTAGGTATGTCTCGATAGTTTTTCCGCTGCTGTCGACACCCACAAGATTTTCGCGTGCTAACCAGACTTCCCTTTTTTTGCTGCACACGAGGTGAATATCTATTTCTCATGCATGACTCCTTCTTGCTCAGGTGAATGCTTCCATGACTGCATGCATGATAAATCAAAAACCCATTTTGGGATAATCCCAATTCAGGTTTAATTAGGTAGCCGGATCATCAAACGGCACATCTGAGTGAAAACCATCCACAACACCCGCTACCAATCCCTCCTGACCCTTCTCCTGGACGCGCGAGTAGAAGCAGGCCTGACCCAAAAACAGCTAGCCACGAAATTGGGGCGACCACAGTCCTTCGTATCAAAAACCGAAAATGCGGAGCGAAGACTGGATGTGATTGAGTTTATGGATTTGTGTCGGGGGCTAGATGCGGATCCGCATGTGCTGCTGGCTCGGCTAGAGAATATGCCTGTGGGTTAATGGCGGATGATCATGAATCAAAAAGCTACTGCCTTAAGAACACGGCCCTTATAAACACCATGACAAAAGCAATCTATCGACGAGAACATCAGGTCCTGATCAAGCTACTGCGCACGATCAGAGAAAATGCCGACCTGCAACCGGCTCAAACAGACGGTAAGGCGCAAGGGCTGCCCGCGTCAGGTCAGCATCACGGTTGCCCCAAGACAGTAGGGGCTTTCAGAAGGGTTCCAAGGACGGCCAAATCAATCCCCTACTCTACCCGCTTTGGAGGTCGGCTAGCCATCGCCACTGCCTCTTGCAAACAACGGTTTTCAGTCAGGAAGGGTCTAGCCCGCGTGCCTGCTTCCCGCCAATCGGAACGAAGCAGAACACTGGTGAAGCTCAGTTGCCTCTAGCGGTCACCGCCAGCGGGACAGCCCCTTTAGGGAGGGCACTCTAGCCCGCATACCAGCAGATGGCGCTTTAATGGCTACTGACTGAGTTTTGTGATCCAATCGGGGCAAAGGACTCTGCAAAAAGGACGCTACATGGCTACCACTGTAATCACTGCTTTTAACGAATTTCTGCAAAATTCCGTTAACTTAGATCCCGAAGATACGAAAGCTGCTCGACTGGACAGAGATAATCTACGAACCCGAATCCAAGGTCTACAAACCACGGTCGATTATTTTCCTTACCTTTATACTGACGCTGACATTAATTATGGGTCATTTTCACGCCGAACTAAGAAAAGACCGCTTGACGACGTAGATATGTTTTTCTGCCTAATGGCGCAAGGGGCAACGTATAACGACTACGACCCAAACAACATCACACTTACCCTCACCGACACGTCGAGCAGGCTCTACCAGTATACAAAGGACGACAATCGAACGATAAGCTCAATAAAAACCCTAAACAAATTCAAATCAAGCTTGGCAAATATTTATCATTACCGCAGCGCTGAAATCAATAGGCGCCAGGAAGTGGTGTTGCTAAATTTGGTTAACAAGGATTGGTCATTCGACATTGTTCCATGCTTCATTACCGTCGAGCAGTTCGGAAAAAACTTTTACATCATCCCAAATGGTAATGGTGATTGGAAAAAAGCCGATCCACGCATCGACAAAACTCGAACAGCTTCGATAAACCAACAGAACAAAGGATACCTCCTTAACGTAATTCGAACGGTAAAATATTGGAATAGCCGTGCGACGATGCACACGATGGGTTCATACCTATTAGAAAATATTATCTTAAATTTCTACCAATACCGCACAGACTGCACAGAATTTGTGGACATGTCACTACCGGGCATATTCAATCACATTTCAACGGCTGTATATCAAACTGTAGCTGATCCGAAAGGTTTTCAGGGCGATCTAAATACGCTTAGCTTCGAACAGAAAATGAGCATCAGCGCTCGGGCTAAACTTGACTATCAGAGAGCTACGGAAGCAAGACGCTTAGAGACTGAAAAGGACCTAAAAGGGTCCATCAATAAATGGCGTGAAATTTTCGGCAATGAATTCCCCACCTACGGGTAACGATATGGGCATCAAGGCAAAACAGAATACTCATCCAAACATTCAGAAAATTGCTGCTTTTAGAAGATTGTATTCTATTGCGAAAAAATACAACAATTGCTATGTCATGCTCAACATAGTGATGATGACAGCTTTAACATTCCTATCCATAGGACTGAACTCAGAAGAACTTTCGAAATACTTTGGCTTTCAGCAGCGTGACTACTCGAACTGGTTAGCAGTAGCATCCATTATCGTTTTGACCATCGACAAGCTTATTATTGGCGAAAAAATAGATTCCACAAGAGAAACGGCGGCAAAGATTCAAGAGAAATTCGACAGAGGAATATTTAACCTTGGATGGAACAGCGCGTTAGCTGGCACGCAGCCAAGAACCGAAGACATAATTAAACATGGGGAATGGTATCTAAACAAGCACACCGATGCTAAATTGCGAGATTGGTACGCCGTTGAAAGCGATTTGGTTCCGCATAAATTTCAGATCCTGATTTGCCAAAACTCATCCCTGTATTGGGACGCGAGCCTTCGCCAGAAAATAAACTATGTCGTCATGATTGTTGGAGTAATCATTTTTGCAACCGCTCTAATATTATGCTTAGCGTTCGATCTTTCCACTTCAGCCATAGTAACAAATTTGACTGCGCTTCTTGGACCACTCCTAGACTACGGCTACAACACCCTAAAAGAAAATAACGCGTCAATCGCTAATTCGGAACGATTGCTTGAATGCCTTGAGCAGTCTCTCGATGATGCTACAGTGAATAAAAGCGATACAGAAACTTACAAATCCCTAGAAGCGATTCAAGACCAGCTCTATGTCAAGCGGAAAAGCGACTGGTTGATACCCGATTTTTTCTATAAAATTTTGCGTAACTCTGACGAGAACATTATGAGGCAGACCACCCGACAGCTTGAAGATAGGTTTAAACAATCTTGAAATTCGCCTGAGCGATTCCCATGGCAAAGGCAGGGCGCAAGCCAAGCCAGCTCTACGACATGCTAAACTGCCTTTGAATCTGACTGGCTCGCTTGCCTTGTGCCAGCTCAGCCCGTGGGAAAGTTAAATACCCTTGGCTTAAGTGTTGACGTGGAGAGAGCTAAACCAATCGATTTTAGTAAACTTTTTCACTTAAAAAATGTTTCCCCACTCCGGCCCCAATCATCCGAGTCCATCTACCATCCCCTCCATAAACTTTTTAAGTTGCTTGGCGGAGAGTGAAGGCAATAGCCTTATGGAAACTCTTAAGCAAATAAGACCCCACATTTCGAGAAATAACTACTGATAAGTAAAAATCAAACAACCGCTATACCCAGCACCCATTTCGCGTTCAGAGGCGGAACCTCAATTTTAAAGAACGCACTTCTTGATCAAACCAAGTATTTGAGCTTTGTAGTGGGTACTATCTCTTTTAGGATCTAGTTTTAAAAGCTGATCATCAGCAACGTAGCTGCACGTAGCGAATGATAGAGAGAGGCAAGCAGCCAGGAAGGTAGGGAGTAAACGCATTGATCCTGGTCCTTGGAAAAGGTTGAGAATCGATGGTGACGCACTACATTTTCTGTAGCAATAGATATCCTTAGAAAATCTTATTTCTTAGGCCAACCCGAAATAGCATTTTTCTAGTTTTCAGCCCTCACATTCACTAAATAATAGTCAACATGATACACATATAAAAAGCACCGCTGATATTTTATAATACGCCTGCATGCAGACGCATGCCTTTATGAAGACAGCATTCCTTTAATCTTTTGTGCAATTTCGTCCGGATTATCTTCCCATGTAACATACAATTTATCACTCATCAAAAAGTTATCATTCAAAATCTTATCCTTATCACCATGAATCAGCGGAAGTAAACGTTTTGTTCCGCCTGAAATATCACCATTTAGAACAGCATTGATCTCTTTTTGCGGCCACGCCTTTACGACAGAGTTATCTGTCATCACCGCGATTACATATTTAGACTTGATTAGAGCTTTGTTGATAGTTTCAATAAGTGAGTCCCCCCACCCAATTTCTTTCGTATCATAAAAAGCATGGACTCCTATTTTCTCTAAGGCCTCATATAGGGGCTCTACGATTGTCTTTTTATCTTCAGACGCATGGCAGAGAAAAACATCATACATTTTGTATTCTTCCTTTATAGCTTTTAAGAACTTAGGTGGGGATGTGTCATGCTCAGCCATTTTTAAAATTAGCTTTACATACGTTGGGTCGTCACGTCCTTTTACCATGGCAATAAAGGACAACCGTCCATATATGTTGTGTTTTAGTTTTCTTCCATCATCAGTAAGTTCAACTTCCTCAGGTTTCATCCCGAGAATATCTACGTAAAATTTCCGCTCAGCTTCCTTCGGATCATGAATCCAGTGGTGAATAGCTGTACGAACTTTATGCTTATACTCAGCAGATATATTAACCTTCTTGTTTATAATCAACCCAGTAACTTCTTGCCTGTCATACTTTGATTGAAGCCTATTTTTCTTTTCATTAATTTCAAAGCTGGCCCTCGAAAATATACTAGCTAAATCTTCTCCAATTATAGTTCGGCCGTCGCTAACATGAGCTATCCCTCGAGGAAACACTCTTTTTGCTGAAAGCGTAATATCGTCCGCATATCTTGAATAAATAAGACGATGACTACGGACATGTTTGATGATTCGATTATCTAAAATGCTTGCTACGATATTCGATACAACGGGAGAAGTGGCCGCACCTTGAGGCAGGTAGTTGTTGAAGCAGCAAATTTGAGCTATTACCGTCGCAACATCTGGGTGAATTTCAAAAGGTTTAGCAATGAACACCGCCCGTACGCGGCCGAAATTAATTGAACCAAAGAAATCTTTAATATCTACGTTTAAGACCCAATTCGATTTTTTGTGAAGGAGGGCATTTTGAAGAATGCCTCTTTCTTTGATAAATCCTTGGACACAAGGCTTGAACTCAATATTGTCAGTCAATAGCTCTGCAAGCTTATGCTGAATCACCCTCAATCCTTTTTGAGGGGAGTCAATCTTGCGGAGGCCACCCCGTTTCTTTGGAATCTCAAAGGATTTATATTTTCGTTCATCTGCTCGTTTGTAGCAGATAAACAGAAGTTGTCCTTTTTTCACATCTAGAAGGTTGCAAAGGACATCGAGAGAATCAAGCTTATGGATTGAGCGATTTGGGGGATTCAGTAGCTTCAAAAGCAGACTCCGGCCTGTACGCTACCTGAGTAAGAAGCGGCACCCCCCGCTATTTACCTTATGCCCGCGAGACCCATAACATTACGAATCGTCAGTCTCAGCGTAACTCACAGTAGCATATGTCCTTACATTAACGATCATTGCAGTAGGTAGCACTGCATAGTTAAAGCTTGGAGGGGGTGCCTACACCCTTTATGCCCTAAAGCCAATCGGATGGCAATAGGACATGACACTGCGACAATCGAAAGGTGCAGTCAACTTACAGCGGATTCACTAAACGACCCATAAGGCGATCTTACAGCTTTTAACGCACATTCGCCCCTTCCTATGAGCAACAAGGGTAAGCCCCCTGCTCCGCATCATAGGCCGTCGCAGAGGTGGCGGTTAATGGGACTAGACAGAATGGAACACTGCAGAAAAAAGACAGACGAAAAAAAACCCCTTTTTGAGCCGTCTCGCAAAAATTCTTTTAGAAGTTTTGCTACAAAAGACTGCTACAAAAAGAGGTTTCTCAAAGCCTATAACATGTTGATTTTAAAGGCTTTTTTGTAATGGCGGAGAGATAGGGATTTGAACCCTAGGTACTGTCGCCAGTACAACGGATTTCGAATCCGTCCCGTTCGGCCACTCCGGCATCTCTCCAACGGCGCGCATCATAACAGTTCAATCGCAGAAGGCGATACCTTTTGCTGATTTTTTTTCGTGCTATCAAGCGCTTGCGTTACTTTTCCGTCTTAGAGCGGTACGCCCAGGCGGTTGGCGACTTCTTCGTAGGCTTCGATGACGTCACCGAGGCCCTGACGGAAGCGGTCCTTGTCCATTTTCTTCTTGGTGTCCTTGTCCCACAGGCGGCAGCCGTCCGGGCTGAATTCGTCACCCAGGACGATAGAGCCGTCGCTGAACACGCCGAATTCGAGTTTGAAGTCGACCAGCAGCAGACCGGCGTCATCGAACAGTTTGCTCAGAACGTCGTTGACCTTGAGCGACAGTTCTTTCATGCGCGCCAGTTGCTCGGCGGTGCCCCAACCGAATGCGACCACGTGGGATTCGTTGATGAACGGGTCGCCCTTGGCGTCGTCCTTCAGGAACAGCTCGAAGGTGTATGGGTTGAGCTTGAGGCCTTCTTCGACGCCCAGGCGCTTGACCAGACTACCGGCGGCGTAGTTACGCACGACGCATTCGACCGGGATCATGTCGAGCTTTTTGACCAGGACTTCATTGTCGGCCAGCAGTTTGTCGAACTGGGTCGGAATGCCCGCAGCTTCGAGCTTCTGCATGATGAAGGCGTTGAACTTGTTGTTCACCATGCCTTTGCGGTCCAGCTGTTCGATACGCTTGCCGTCGAACGCCGAAGTGTCGTTACGGAACAGCAGGATCAAGCGGTCAGCGTCGTCGGTCTTGTAAACCGATTTGGCTTTGCCGCGGTAGAGTTCTTCACGTTTTTCCATGATGGGCTCCGCTTGCTAAGTAGTTGGGCTAGGCGATATGTCGCCAGTCGAGCCCTGAATCTTGATCGGCCAATTGTAACCAGTCCGGATCGCACCCGAGGGTGTCGACGAAACATTGCCGGGCCAGATGCGGCAGGTTGTTTTTGCTGCTGAGGTGGGCCAGTACCAGATGTTGCAGGTCCTGCCAGCCCAACTCGTTCACCAGGCTTGCGGCCTGGTGGTTGTTCAAATGTCCTTCGCTGCCACCCACCCGCTGCTTCAGGAAGTACGGGTAATGACCGCGGGCAAGCATGTCACGGCAGTGGTTGGACTCGATCATCAGCGCGTCCAGGCCGTGGTAGCTTTGCAGCACCGTCGGGCAGTACGACCCCAGATCCGTCAGCAGACCAAAGCGACGCGTGCCGTCGGTGAAGACAAACTGCGTCGGCTCAAGGGCATCGTGAGCGACGGACACCACATGGATGTTCAACGCCCCCAATTGCAAATCCTGTCCGCCCACCAGATAACCGGCGACTTCAACAGGCTTGCGTAACCCCCTCGCCGTGCCACTGCTCATGTATACCGGAAGATTGTAGCGCCGAGACAGCAAACCCACGCCATGCACGTGATCGGCATGTTCGTGGGTCACTAGAATCGCGCTCAACTGATGCGCGCTAAGTCCTAGCCGCGCCAATCGTCGTTCGGTTTCCCGCAGGGAGAAACCGCAATCTACCAGCACATGCGTGTTGCCACTGGCTACCAGCGTGCCATTCCCTTGGCTGCCGCTGCCTAATACTGCGAAACGCACTTAACCCAGGTTGTCTTGAATGACACCCAGTACGCGACGGGCAATGTCTGCCGGTGCGACGGTGTTGATGTTCTTCTCGACGGTAACCTGAACGTTGTCACCCACTTTGCTCAAACGCACTTGATAACGTTCGGCACGGGCATCGATCTCTTCCTTGGTTTCTTTGCTGCCGAACAGGCGGCCGAAGAAGCCAGGTTTGTTCTCAGGCGTATCAGCCCGCTCTGCCAGGTTGATGTAGTACAGACCCAGACTGCGGTTGATGTCTTCTACGCGCCATTCACCCTGATTCAGGGCACGACCGACGCTTGACCATGCGCGATCCAGATCCGAACCGACGTTCAGAACCGGGTTACCGCTGCCGTCTTCGCTCAAGGCAACACGGCTTGGGGTGTCGTAGTCACGCGCTGCCAGCAACGACACGGAGCCGCCCTGTGCAGAGCTGCGACTCAGGCTGGCCAACATGTCATCGGTCAATGCGGCATCGAGTGCGACGTTAGTGGCGCGATCGGTGAACGGCACGTCAGCAGTGCTGCCTGCCGGGCGCTCAGCGCTGACGACGTAGACTTCACTGGTGTTGCGCTGCACGCCCGGTTCGATACGCACCCGCACGCGGGTTTCTGCATCGGAGGCTGCGCCGCCGGCACTCAGGCGCTTGGCGACCGCAGCGGAGAGCTCATCCAGACGCTGCCATGTGGTGCTGAACTCACCGGTTTGCGGACGATCTTCGGCAATACGGAAACCGTTATCTTCGAAATACTGATGCGCCAAAGGCCAGACTTCGGCAGGCGCACGCTGGGCAAGCACCCAGCTGTTATTGCCGCTCTTCTGCAGGCTGAAATCGCTGGCATCTGCGGTGGTCGACAGTGGTTGCGGGCGAGGTACTACGAATTCGCCTTTAACGGTGTCGTCCGCCACGTTGCGCGGGATCGGCAGCAGTGGGTCAAGACGCTTGGTTTCCGAGACACCCGGCGGGATTTGCATCGGTGCAGTTTGCTGTGCTTCGAGGTAATCGCTGCCACGGTCACGGAAGTAACCATCTTCACCCCAGAGCCAACCGCAACCGCTGGTGCTGGAGATAATCAAGGCAAGTGCGGAAAGTCCGGCCAATCGCTTCATTGCGTGTTGTTTCCTCAATTAAACCAGAACGCCGGACTGGCGCAGGGCCTGACGCAGCGGTTCGTGACAGGCCTGGCTGAGCCAGGTGAGCGGCAGACGGATACCGTCCGGCATCAAACCCATTTCATTCAGGGCCCATTTCACGGGGATAGGGTTGGATTCGATAAACAGGGTTTTGTTGAGCGGCATGAGTTTTTCATTGATCGCCCGCGCAGTCTCGGCATCACCGCGCATGGCCGCGGCACACAGCTCGCTCATGGCGCGCGGTGCAACGTTGGCGGTCACGGAGATATTGCCCTTGCCGCCCAGCAGAATCAGTTCGACCGCCGTTGCGTCGTCACCGGAATACACCAGAAAGTCGCTGCTGACACCGGCCAGAATGTCCTTGGCGCGTTGCAGGTCGCCAGTGGCTTCCTTGATGCCGATGATGTTCGGCACGGTGGACAGACGCACGACAGTCTCTGGCAGCATGTCGCAGGCTGTACGGCCCGGCACGTTGTAGAGGATCTGCGGGATGTCTACCGCTTCGGCGATAGCCTTGAAGTGCTGATACAAGCCTTCCTGAGTCGGCTTGTTGTAATACGGCGTGACCAGAAGGCACGCGTCGGCGCCAGCGCGCTTGGCGTTGTTGGTCAGCTCGATCGCTTCACGCGTGGAGTTTGCGCCCGTACCTGCGATAACAGGAATACGCCCTGCAACCTGATCGACCACACGGCGGATCACTTCGATGTGTTCGTTCACATCGAGCGTGGCCGACTCACCTGTGGTGCCAACGGCAACAATGGCGTTGGTGCCCTCTTGCAGGTGGAAGTCCACCAGTTTGCTCAGGCTGTCCCAGTCCAGACGTCCCTGTGCATCCATGGGTGTGACCAGTGCCACCATACTGCCCGCAATCATGCAACCGCTCCTGCCGGAAAAAGAGAGCCGTAATGGTACTGGCGCTATCAGCCTTGTACAAGCGAAGTACCACGCTGTGAGCATTCCCCTGAGCGATGGTTTTCGCTACCCTTCGTTCTTTGATCGGTACTGGTCATCTGCGCGCCTCCTTCAATCGGTCGATTTTAACGTCAGAACCCCTGCTCCAGCGCTGTTGCAGCCTGCCTTTGGTCAATCAGGCAGACGCAACTTGCCAGAAGCTGCGGTTGTCGTCTGATGCTGTCGATCGTCGATTCGGTCCTGCAAGCCAATAAATGTACCGACCGCTCATCATCTAGGAATGCTGCATGTCGTCCACCCCCACAGTTCGCGAACAATTCCTTGTCATCAGTGCCCTTGGCGCAAACCCAATGGAGCTGACCAACGTCCTGTGCCGTGCCAGTCACGAAAGCCGTTGCTCTGTGGTCAGCTCGCGCCTGACCCGTCACGGCGAATACAGTGCGTTGATTCTGCAAGTCTCCGGTAGCTGGGATGCCCTCGCCCGCCTGGAAACCGGCCTGCCCGGCCTGTCCAAGAAACACGATTTCACTACCAGCGTGGTACGCAGTGCCACGCTGGAAAGCCGTCCAGAGGCGCTGCCTTACGTGGCTTACGTCAGCTCGGCGTATCGCCCGGACATCATCAATGAGCTGTGCCAGTTCTTCACGGACCACAACGTGGAACTGGAAAACCTGATCTGCGATACCTATCTGGCTCCGCAGACCGGTGGCACCATGCTCAATGCAACCTTCACCGTGACCTTGCCTGCGGGCATCCAGATCAGTTGGCTGCGCGATCAGTTCCTGGATTTCGCCGACGCGCTGAACCTCGATGCGTTGATTGAACCGTGGCGTCCGCAAGCGCCTATGTAAGGAAGTCCCATGCCCGTAGCAGTAGATCAACCGGTTAGCGATTTTCAGGTGCAAGCCACCAGCGGACAGGCCGTGAGCCTGTCCGAACTCAAGGGCAAGCAGGTCGTGATTTATTTCTACCCGAAGGACAGCACGCCGGGCTGCACCACTCAGGGTCAGAACTTTCGCGACATGCATGAACAGTTTCAGGCTGCCAACACGCTGGTGTTTGGCGTATCCCGAGACAGCCTGAAATCCCACGAGAACTTCAAGGCCAAGCAGTCGTTCCCGTTCGAGCTGATTTCGGACAAGGACGAGGCCCTTTGCCAACTGTTTGATGTGATCAAGCTCAAGAAGCTGTACGGCAAGGAATACCTTGGCGTGGATCGCAGCACCTTTTTGATCGATAAAGATGGCGTACTGCGCCACGAATGGCGCGGCGTGAAAGTGCCGGGGCATGTTGAGGCGGTGCTGGAGAAGGCTCAGGCGTTGAATAACGCCTGATCTCCTGTGGGAGCCGAGCTTGCTCGCGATGATGACGCCGCAGCTTCCAGAGACAGGTCGCGTGCAGCCTTATCGCGAGCAAGCCCGGCTCCCACAGGTTCTACGCGATGTCGTGGGACCGGCTTCTCACCTTTGCGGGCAAGCCTCACTCCAACAGAATCAGGGCGCCTACAACAACGGCGCCACAGTGGGCTCCTGCCTGGGCCAGGCATCCAGCACGGCCTTGAACAGAGTCGCCAGCGGAATCGCGAAAAAGATCCCCCAGAACCCCCATAGCCCGCCAAACAACAGCACCGCGCAGATGATCGCGACCGGATGCAGGTTGACCGCTTCCGAGAACAGCAGCGGTACCAATACGTTGCCATCCAGCGCCTGAATCACGCCATAGACCACCATCAGGTAGATGAACTGGTCGCTCCAGCCCCACTGGAACAAGGCGATCAATGCCACCGGCACCGTCACCACTACCGCGCCGACGTAAGGCACCACCACGGAAATGCCCACCAGCATTGCCAGCAAGGCCGCGTAGTTGAGGCCCAGTGCAACAAAGCCGACG
Organism: Pseudomonas caspiana; assembly: GCF_040224095.2. NCBI lineage: Bacteria > Pseudomonadati > Pseudomonadota > Gammaproteobacteria > Pseudomonadales > Pseudomonadaceae > Pseudomonas > Pseudomonas caspiana. The sequence goes on from NZ_CP167995.1 coordinate 4,410,880, forward strand.
TAGGTCACGCCACCACAGATGAAGATTTCGATGACTTTGCCGCGAATGTAGTTGGCGATCTGCCGATTCATTTCCTCGGCCACGCGCGTCATCAAGGCGCGCTCCCTCGGCAAGTAGCTGACCACCCAGCGGCCGATAAGACGCCGATCCTTTAGGAAGAAGAACACCAAGATCGGCACCAGCACCAGATAGATCATGATATTGGCCAGCAACGGCAGGCTCGACAGCGAGAACGTCAGCGCCCATTGGCCGAATTTGCCAATCTCGCCACGAGCCACTTCGATGGCATGCAGCACTTGCTCGTCTGAAACCAGATGCGGATAGCGCTCCGGCAACAGCAGCAATAACGACTGCCACTTGGCGAGCATGCCCGGCAGTTCGTTGAACAAGGTAATCAACTGATGCCAGAGCAGCGGCACCAGAACCAGCAAAAACACCAGCAGAGCGCCCATGAACAACATGAACACCAGGCCAACAGCACCGGATTCAGGAACACGGAACCGCTCTAGCAAACTGACCAGTCCTTGCATGAGGAACGCCAGCACCATCCCCGCCAGCACTGGCGCCAGCATGCCGCCCAGGGTCAGAACAATGGTGAAAGCCAGAAACAGCAACACCGCAAGTACGACTGCTTCCTCATCGGAGAAGTAGCGTTGTACCCAGTTGCGAAGCACGTTGAACATCAAAAATCCTTTTGAAAGCGAATAGGCCCCGGTGGTTTACGCCTTGCGCAGCCAGTAGGTGTAGACCCCCGCCTCGGCTTCCTCATGAAGTAATTCATGACCGGCAAGCCTGGCAAAGGAGCGGAAGTCGCGCTGGGAGCCGGCGTCGGTGGCAATGACCTTGAGCACCGCACCACGGGAAAGGCGGTTCAGCTCAAGCTTGGCCTTGAGCAACGGCAGCGGGCAATTGAGGCCCTGCGCGTCGACTTCAGCGTCACAGCTTTCGGGGCGCGTTACAGCGTCAGACATCATTTATCTCCAGGCAGGCACATCAAATTGCCATGCGAAGGCAAAAAGTTTATTTCAGATACATGTTGAAAGCCGGAAGAATACCGCACTCTGGTCATCAGGCCATCGAGACGGCTACAGTAGGGGTTCTCCAACTCAGAGCTCCATGGATGAATTTTCTGCGCCCCACCCTGCTGACGCTCGCATGCCTGTTGACTGTTCCTGTGCATGCCGATGACCTGCCGTCCCTTGGCGATGCCAGTTCCGCGATTGTTTCGCCGGAGCAGGAACACCAACTGGGCCGTGCGTGGCTTGGACTGCTACGTGCCCAGGTCGCGCAACTTTCGGACCCGCAACTCAAGGACTTCGTCGAGACCTCGGTGTACAGCCTGGCGGAAACCAGCCAGGTGCAGGACCGACGCCTTGAGTTCATTCTGATCAACAGCCCGCAGCTCAACGCCTTCGCCGCACCCGGCGGTATTATCGGCGTCAATGGCGGGTTGTTCCTCAATGCCCAGACTGAAGGCGAATACGCCTCGGTACTGGCGCACGAACTGGCTCACTTGTCGCAGCGCCACTTTGCACGGGGTGTTGAAGCCCAGCAGCGCATGCAAGTGCCGGTGATGGCAGCGATGCTCGCCGGTATCGTCATGGCGGCTGCGGGTGCGGGCGATGCAGGTATTGCTGCGATCGCCGGCTCTCAGGCTGCGGCCATCCAGGAGCAGCGGCGATTCTCGCGTCAGAATGAACAGGAAGCTGACCGGATCGGCATTCTCAACCTGGAAAAAGCCGGTTACGACCCGCGCAATATGCCGACCATGTTTGAACGCTTGATGCGCCAGTATCGCTTCGACGCCAAGCCGCCTGAATTTCTGCTGACTCACCCGGTTACCGAATCGCGTATCGCGGATACCCGCAACCGCGCCGAACAAGCCAAACCGGGCGGCAAGGAAGACAGCGTGCGCTATCAACTGATGCGCGCTCGCGTGGCATTGATTTACGAAGAAACGCCGGGTATTGCCGCCAAACGCTTCCGCGCCCAACTGACGGAAAACCCTAAATCCGATCCTGCGCGTTACGGCTTGGCCATTGCACAGATCAAAGGCGGGCAACTCAATGAAGCCCGGGAAACCCTCAAGCCTTTGCTCGACAAGTCGCCGAACGACGTTACCTACAACCTGACGCAGATCGATCTGGACATCACCAACAACCGGCTCAACGATGCACAACAGCGCGTGGACCGGATGCTGACTCAGTACCCGGACAACTATCCGTTGAATCAGGTGCGGGTCGACGTGCTGCTCAAACAGAATCGCACTGCTGAAGCCGAGAAGTCCCTGAACGGGCTGCTGAAAAGCCGTCCTGATGATCCGGACATCTGGTATCTGGTCGCCGAGACCCGTGGCTTGAACGGCAACACCATCGGCCTGCACCAGGCCCGTGCCGAGTACTTCGCGCTGGTGGGTGATTTCAGACAGGCCATCCAGCAACTGGACTTCGCCAAACGTCGCGCCAATAACAACTTCCAGTTGGCATCACGCATTGATGCGCGGCAGAAGGAATTGGCGGATCAGGAGCGAATGGTCAAGGACATGATGTAACACCTGCCCCCTGTAGGAGCCAACTTGTTGGCGAGGCGATATATCTGATTAAACAGGCCCAATGCCTCGCCAACAACTTGGCTCCTACCGCTATATCGGCGCTATCGCCTATCAGGCATTTCCCATCTGCTTCATCCGCGCGGCCTGGGTAAAATCCAGCATCCGCTGCAGCGGCCTTACCGCATGCGGGATCACCGCTGGGTCGACAAATATCTCGTTGGTCCCTTCCCGCAAGCACTGCAAGGTACGTTCAAGGGTGTTCATCGCCATCCACGGGCAATGCGCGCAACTGCGGCAGGCCGCGCCGTTACCGGCAGTGGGTGCTTCGATAAAAATCTTGTCCGGACACAGCTGCTGCATCTTGTAGAAAATGCCGCGATCAGTGGCCACGATGAACATCTTGTTCGGCAAGGTCTGCGCGGCCTTGATCATCTGGCTGGTCGAACCGACCGCGTCAGCCAGGTCGATCACTGACTCGGGCGACTCAGGGTGAACCAGAATCGCCGCCTCCGGATACAACGCCTTCATGTCTTCCAGCTGCTTGGACTTGAACTCCTCGTGGACGATACACGCGCCGTCCCAAAGCAGCATGTCGGCACCGGTTTCGCGCTGGATGTAACGCCCCAGGTGCTTGTCCGGTGCCCAGATGATTTTCTCGCCGTTGTCCATCAGGCTTTCAACGACTTCCAGCGCACACCCGGAAGTCACTACCCAGTCCGCACGGGCTTTGACCGCTGCCGAGGTATTGGCGTAAACCACCACCGTACGCTCCGGGTGCTGATCACAGAACGCCGTGAACTCATCCACCGGGCACCCCAGATCCAGCGAACAGGTCGCCTCAAGGGTCGGCATGAGCACGCGTTTTTCAGGATTGAGGATCTTGGCGGTTTCGCCCATGAAGCGCACACCAGCGACAAGGACAGTCTTCGCCGAGTGGTTATTGCTGAAACGAGCCATTTCCAGCGAGTCAGATACGCAGCCGCCGGTTTCCTCCGCCAAGGCCTGAATCACCGGGTCGCAGTAATAATGCGCCACCAGCACCGCGTCCTGGGCTTTGAGCTCAGCCGCGATAGCAGCACGGTAATGGGCCTGTTCTTCAATGCTCAGCTCTTTAGGCTGCTTGGCATCAAGATGGGCCTGAACCAACAGGCGTTCAGATATTTGCGTCATGTTCGCTGGACCTGCAAGCGCTCTGATAGCGCACAAGGCGAGTTTACACCCGAAAAGCAGACACAAAAAAAGCTGGAGATCCTGATTTTCACGGGCCTTCCAGCTTTATAAGTATGTCGACCTGGGGTCGTGGTTCGGTCCTGAGGCCAATCGGTCACGTCCGACCGGCTCAAGCCGCTGAAGGCGCGCGGATTTTAGCCAGCCCCCTGCAGATTTACCATCTGTTTCAGCGGCCCGCGATTACCTGATTATTCCCGTAAACCGGACAAAGGGTCGTGCCGGCTTTTTACTCCGGCAACTCACAGCCTTTATTTATGAGGCTATTAATGACCCAACGGCGATCGTTATTACCTTCAGCGATATCCAGCAGTTGCTGAGTTTCAGCGGCATGTTTGGCGCTGGCTTTTTCCAGAACACTGTCCACTTCATTAAACGGAATGCTCAGCAAACCGTCATCGTCGCCAATTACCATGTCGCCCGGCTCAATAACCATGCCATTGATTGCAATCGGAACATTGATTTCACCGGGGCCATCTTTGTAAGGACCGCGATGAGTAATACCCGCCGCAAACACCGGAAAATCATCTGCAGCGATACTTGCTGCATCACGAATGGCACCGTTAATGACAATACCGCCCAAGCGCTTCTTGATGGCATAGGCAACCATTAACTCTCCAATGATTGCATTGGTCAGATCACCTCCGGCATCAACCACAATGACGTCACCTGGCTGAGCGATGTCCAAAGCGTAATGCACCATCAGGTTGTCGCCTGGACGGCATTTAACGGTCAGTGCCGGCCCGGCCAGAACGCCTGAACGGTGCATGGGCCGCAAGCTCGCGCCACCGGCGGTCATGCGGTTCATTGAATCGCTGACGTTAGCAACGGGTACCTGACGGTAACCTTCGACCTGCTTAACGCTGACCTGACGGGTACGTTTTAATACTCTGAATCCACTGGACATGATGCAGCCTCGCAATAACTGACCGAGCAAAACCAACGACCCTGCTCCGTCATGAGTGAGATAAAAATATTCAAAAACCAGACAACAAAAAATCTGCATGACACTTTATTCAGGGCGAACGAAGCCACGCCGCTGAAAAACCGGACAATCGATAAACCTGATAAAGCTCTAAGTAACGGACTTCGCTGTCAGCTCGTTTTAAGCACTAATAAAAACCAGTCAAGTTATAGGTATGCGCAGCCGTCTGACTAAACAGAAAGCGCTTCTCCCCTGCCGTAAAGTCGGCGGTTATCTTCTTGAAGGCATTCCACATCACGCCATAGGAATACATCCCCTTATCCACCGGGAAGTTACTTTCAAACATGCAACGCTCCACACCAAACGCTTCGATGCAGTGCAGGATATAAGGGCGCCATAACTCGGCTAACGTGTCCGAATCAGGAGGCAACTCACGAGTGTGCAAAGCAAACCCACCAACGTTCATGCCCAGGCCGCCCAACTTGACCAATACGTTCGGACAGTTCGCCAATTGGCAGATCAGCCGCGACCAGTCAGTGAAGACTTCATCACGACGGCCGGCATAAGGTCCCACGCCAATAGGCCCGCCCACGTGATCCAGCACGATCACCTGATTGGGGAAGGACCTGGCCAGATCCAGCACCTCTTCAAGCTGGGTGTGATAACCCCAGACGTCCAGCGCCAGTGCGTAGTCCTGGAGGTAACTCACCCCTTTGCGAAAGTACGTATCGGCAAGGACGCCAGCTGGCGGCGGTCTGGGGTTGGAGACCACTCGTGGATCAACATGCCAGGCCGTGACATTGCGAATCCCCTGCAAACGCGGCCCGGCCCTTTCAAGCATCTCCTCAAGAACCGGCACTACCGCCTGCCCAAGACGCAAATCCGCACCGGCCACAATAGCGCTGCAAATCCGCGCCGGGCCGTAAAGCCCACTCGCACTGAGCGCCGCGATGCCGTTGGCGAACTCCACTTCGCCCACACTCTGGAATGACTCAGGCCGATCCATGTTGAACATCGAGCGGCATTGCACATACACCGACGCCAGCACTCGATGACCGCTGTCGAGGTCATCCAGATAATCGTCGAGCAGGTAATGGTTTTCCGGGCGATCCCACAGGTGGTGATGAGCATCGACAATCACCAGCTGCGGGTCTATTGCCGCTTCGTCCACCCGCGCCAGCCACTCTTTGCGAACAGGCAAGTGTGGCGATCCAGAGGGTTTCATCAGTGGGCCCGGATATCAGAGATAAACTTGGCCGCACGCGGATGTTTCGGCGCGGTAAAGAAGTCTTCCGGCGCTGCACGTTCCAGCACCTGCCCCGCATCCATGAACCAGATGCGGTCAGCCACTTCCCGGGCAAAGCCCATTTCATGGGTCACGCAAATCATGGTCATGCCTTCGGCGGCGAGGTCCTTCATGACCTGTAGTACTTCGCCAACCATTTCCGGGTCCAGCGCACTGGTCGGTTCATCGAACAACATCACCGGCGGCTCCATGGCCAGAGCACGGGCAATCGCCACCCGCTGCTGCTGACCACCTGACAATTGCAACGGCATGGCATCGGCCTTGTGCGCCAGGCCGACCTTTGCCAGCAGGTCACGAGCGGTTTTCGCGGCGTCGGTCTTGTTACGGTTGAGCACCGTAATCGGTCCGATCATCACGTTATCCAGCACACTCATGTGCGGGAACAGATTGAAGTTCTGGAAGACGAAGCCCACCCGGCTGCGCAAGGCATTGAGGTTCTTTTTCGACGCATGAACGTCTTCGCCGGAAATCAGGATGCTGCCGTCCTGGATTTCTTCCAGGCGGTTCACGGTGCGAATCAATGTGGACTTACCCGAGCCGGAAGGCCCGCAAACCACAACCACCTCACCGGCGGACACTTGCTCGGTGATATCGCTCAGTGCGCGATATTCGCCATACCACTTGTTAACGTTCTTGAATTCGATCATTTAGGTTGCCCCACCAGAACTGGATTTTCTTCGACGCTGTCATCTGTGGCGCGGGCGGAACCCAGGCGTTTGCGATTGATGGTGTCTTCCAGCCATTTGGCGAGACGACTCAGCGAGAAGCACAACACAAAGTAGAAACCGGCCAGCAGCGCGTAGACCTCGAACGGCTGGGTCAACAGCTGGTTGTTGATCTGGTAGGCCGCGAAGGTGACTTCCTGCGTACCGATCAGGTAAGCCAGCGAGGTGTTTTTGGTGATCATGATGAATTGGTTGAGGATGCTCGGCAGCATGTTGAACAACGCCTGCGGCAGCACAATCTTGCGCATGCACTGGCCGTAGCTCATGCCAATCGCCCGCGCCGCTTCAACCTGACCTTTGGGCACCGCGTTGATCCCGGCGCGTACCACTTCCCCCAGATATGCCCCCTCGTACACCACCAGTGCCACCAACATGGTGACGAAGCCGGAGATGTTGATTCCGGTAATCAGCGGCACCGCGAAGTAGCACCAGAAGATCAGCAACAACAAAGGGATCGCCCGTACGACATAGGTGTAACCCATGGCTACATTGCGAATCGGCGCAATCGATGAAGTACGCGCCAGGCCCATCATGACGGCCAGCGGGAAAGAAATAATCAGCGCCAGCAACGCGATGATGACAGTCAGCGCCAGACCGCCCAGCGGCCCCTGTGGATACTGGCCGATGAGCAGCAGAATCCCGTAATCGTGAAGAATCTCGAGCATGGTTACCTCGCCATCCGCAGGTCGATGCGTCGCTGCCAGACGGCACCCAGAATCATGATCGACCACGAGCCGATCAGATAAAACAGACTCGCCACGGCAAAGGTCTGGAAGGTCATGTAGGTTTCGCCCTCGATCTGCCGCGTGATGTACATCATTTCAGCGGTACCGATGGCCATGGCCAGTGCGGTGGTCTTGAACAGCGAAAGCGCCTGATTGACCAACGACGGAGCCGATGCGCGCATAGCCTGCGGAATCAGAATCTTGCGCAGGGTCTGTACGTAATTGATGCCCAGTGCACGTGCGGCTTCGGTCTGGCCGTTGGGCAATGAACGGAAGCCACTGCGCAAGTCTTCGGACACATAAGCAGCGCTGTTCAGGGTCAGGGCGATGATGGCGAAAATCACTTCACCGCCGTGGCCGTTGATCCAGTCCTGAGCAGCCATCGGCAGCAGTTGTGGAATGCCGAAATACCACACGAACAACTGCACAAGGCTGGGTACATTGCGGTGGTACTCAACGAAGACTGCCACCACGAAATCGCCGATCCGACCGGGGATCAACCGAATCCCCATCAACAGGCAAGCCAGAACAAATGCCAGCACCGCCGAGATGAAGAACAGTTGCAGTGTTACCCCTGCCCCGCCCAGGAACGCGTGCAGATAGTCCCCCTGAAGCAGGGAACCGAAGCCATTGAAAATTGACACAAGCACCTCGATCGGGCCGCGTGAAGCGGCCCGCTTTCAATCACTGGAAATCAGATAGCGCGGTGAGTTTCTTCTCACGAACCAGCTTGTATTCGGTCTGGTCGCCGTACCAGTGATCCCACAGTGCTTGCAGCTCGCCGCTGGCTTCCATGTCCACCAGCGCCTGATTGATAGCGTTGGTCAGTGCGGTTTCGCCTTTTTTGACACCTACGCAGTTAGGCTCGAAGTGCAGAGCCTGATCGAGAAAGCGCATGTTCTGGCTGCGGGTATGAAAGCGAATCGACGCAGGCTCGGTCATGGCCATGCCTTGCACCTTGCCTTGTTGCAGGGCAAGAAACGCTGACGGCGCATCTTCAAAACCTACGACCTTGGCGTCGGTGATCTGCTGACGTGCGTACAGTTCAGGAGTGGAGCTCTTGATAGCGCTGACACGCTTGTCGGCCAGGTCCGCGAAGGTCTTGATGCCGCTGTCGCCTTTGACCAGCACCTTGATCGGTACCTGGTAGTAAGCCGAGGAGAAGTCGATCTGCTCGGCACGCTCCTTGGTGTAACCCAGTGCTGCTGCCACTACGTCGGCGCGACCGGAAATCAGTGTCGGAATCCGCGCACTGACGGCAACGCCCTGCAGCTCGGCTTTGACGCCCAGATGCTTGGCCAGAGATTTACACAGATCAACGTCCAGCCCGATGATTTCCCGGGTGGTCGGGTCCTGGTAGCCCAGGGGAACGCTGTCAGTCAGTGTCGCGCAACGCAGCGTGCCGCGATCCTTGACGTCCTGCAAACCGTCAGCCATTACCGTGGTCGCTGCCATCAACCCCATCAAAGTAAGCAAAACCTTTTTCATCATTGTCGGTATCTCTTCAAGAATGAGGGCAGAAATAAAAGCAGATCGTATTTTTATTGGGACGCTAGTTTTTTTAGTCACCGCTAAAAACGGCGCTTAACTCAATGCCTGACAGGCCTCCTTCATTCGCCGGCACCCTTCAGTGATGATCTCGGTGGACGTCGCGAACGACAGACGCAGATACGGTGAAAGGCCATAAGCCGCGCCATCCAGAACCGCGACATTGGCGCTTTCGAGCAAATAGTTGCGTACGTCCAGATCCGATTGCAGTACCACACCTTCCGGGGTGCGCTTGCCAATCAGGCCACCGCAGTTAGGGTACGCATAAAACGCGCCTTCAATGGCGAGGCACTTCAAACCCGGTACATCGTTCAATAGCCCGATGATCAGATTGCGCCGCTCGCCAAACACTCGCGCTGCCTCCTCCACGAAACTACCACTCTCTTCCAGCGCTGCCACTGCGGCAGCCTGACTCACCGCCGACGCGCCGCCGATGCTTTGTGACATCAACTTGTCCATGGCCTTGATCAGCGGCAGCGGACCGCCAGCATAACCAATGCGCCAGCCGGTCATGGCGTAAGCCTTGGAGACGCCATTAATGACCAGGGTCCGCTCTTTGAGCTCAGGTGCCTGCACAGCCGGTGCGGGCAATGCAGCACCGGCGTAATTGAAGTACTCGTAAATCTCGTCGGTCATCAACCACACGTGCGGATGACGCACCAGCACGTCAACGATCGCCTGCATTTCGGCTTCGCTGTAAATCGCGCCGCTAGGATTGTTCGGGGAATTGAGCACCAGCCATTTGGTTTTCGGCGTGATCGCGGCTTCCAGTTGCTCAGGCTTGAGCTTGAAACCTTGCGAGTCCGGGCATTCGAGGATCACCGGCACGCCGCCATTCAACTTGACGATGTCCGGGTAGCTGACCCAGTAAGGCGCAGGGATGATCACTTCGTCGCCGTCATTCACGGTGCAAGTGAATGCGGTGTAGATCAGCTGCTTGGCGCCCGAACCTACAACGATTTCAGCCAGCGAGTAATCCAGACCGTTGTCCTGCTTGAACTTGCGCTGCACGGCCGTCTTCAACTGTTTGGTGCCAGTGGTCGCGGTGTAGCGAGTCTGCCCTGCCAGAGCGGCAGTGCGTGCTGCCTCGATGATCGACGTCGGGGTGACGAAGTCCGGCTCGCCGACGCAGAAATCAAGAATCTTCTTGCCAGCAGCTTCCAGCTCCATGACCCGCGCTTTAGCGGCAACACTGGCGGACGATGCAAAACGGTTCAGTTTGTTCGAAAGCGGGTACGACATTGCGAATGACCTGTGGGTTTAGGCTCGGTTGCCATGAAGACTACTGACTGCCAAAACGAACAAAAAGCGATTTTTTGTTGGCTTTATTCATCTCTTAAGGGCATCTTTTGGCCAACGACTGAGGATTTCGGAATGATTACAATCAAGCAGATCGAGGCCATTTTCTGGGTCGCTCGGCTGGGCAGTTTCGACTCCGCAGCCGACCACCTGAACACCACGCAGTCCGCAATCTCCAAGCGTATTCAGGACCTTGAAACGCGCTACGGACAACCGCTGTTTGACCGTTCGCGGCGCAGTGCGCAACTCACGCCAATGGGTGAAGAATTGGTGGCGCTGGCTTCAAGCCTGTTGAATCAACGGGACGCGATGCTCCAGCGCCTGGAAAGCCCGGAGAACCTGCAGCGCAAGCTGCGTCTGGGGGTTACGGAGCTGACTGCGTTGACCTGGTTGCCCGATCTGGTCAGTGGTATTCGCAGCGCTTATCCGCTGGTGGAAATCATTCCGGAAGTGGACCTGAGCCCGGTGCTTTACGATCGTTTGGCGAGCAATTCGATCGACCTGATCATTGTTCCGGACATCTTTCAGGACAATCGCTTCTCCGCCGAAATTCTCGATTCTGTGGAAAACGCCTGGATGTGTACCCCGGCATTGGCAGGTGAGCAGACGCGCATGACCCTGGAAGAACTGGCGTCACGCACGCTGATCATTCAGGGCGCGCTGTCAGGCATGGGCATGGCGTATGGGCAGTGGTTCAAGATGAAAGGCATCGACATCGCCAAGTCCATCACCTGCAACAACCTGCTGGCGCAGATCGGCCTGGCGGTGTCAGGGCTGGCAACCGCTTGCCTGCCACTGCACTGCCTGAGCCATGTGCTGGATCGCAAGTTGCTGCAGCGCCTGGATGTCACGCCTGCATTACCGCAAATTTCCTATAAGGCGATGCATCGCAGCACCGAGGATGATCGGTTCATGGCTGACATTCTGGGCATCACGCGCAAGGCATGTGATTTCACCAAGTTCATTATTCATTGAGGCGACGGCGATACTTGCAATTACAGGCATGCACACAAGTAAATGCTCATCTGGTAACTTGTCGGGGCACACACAGGACCCTTGCCAATGCTCGCCAACGCCCAACAGACACCAGAACTTCCCCTGAGCAAACGCCTGAAAGCAGGAAGCACCCGCGAGCATGACAGCGTCGACACGCTGGTCATGCAATCACGCCCGTTCGAAGACAGTCAGCGCTACGGTTGCTTTCTGCGCCTTCAGCATCGCTTTCACGGTGCGATTCACGCGCTGTATAGCCATGCAGCACTCAACGAGTTACTTCCAGGCCTTAGCGAGCTGCCGCGTTTTGACGCGGTATGTGCAGACATGAAGGACTTGGGCCTGCCGGTTCCGGCCATACCACCCACGGTAAACCCCGGCTCCCTGCAGACAGCAATCGGCTGGCTGTACTGCGCAGAAGGCTCGAATCTGGGTGCAGCGTTTCTTTTCAAGGAAACCCAGCGGATGGGTTTCAACGCTGAACACGGTGCCCGACACCTTGCCGCACACCCCGACGGCCGTGCGCTGCACTGGCGTCAGTTCGTGGCATTGCTTGACGGGCTGAAGCTGGATGAGACGCAAAAAGCCGAAGCCATTCAAGGCGCTATCGACGCTTTCGACTTCTACCGCAGTGCACTGCGTGAGTGCTTTCACTGAGGCATCGACATACAGCCATCGCAGCGCCGTTTCGTGGTAGCAGGAACGGCCTATTTCATGCCTACTAATCCCTTGGCCAGGTCCCGGCCTTTGGCATCCATGTTGTGCGAACTCATTGCGTTGTTCAGGGCGTTAGTTGCGTCGCCCATCGCTGATTGCATACTACGAATTTCGGTCAGCAATGAATCCCGCTTTCTCTTGAGGTCATCCTCAGACAACGTTTTATCGCTTAATAGTGCCGACAACTCCTCGTTTTTCTCTGCGATTTTTTCTTGAAGCTCCCTGATTTTTTTCAACACCTCTTTAACATCGTCCGGTAGCGGCGACCGGTCAATGTCTGCGTACTTTTCGCCTTCGGCTTTTTCAGCTTTGAGTTTTTCCTGACCTTCCTTTGAAATTTCGACCTTGATAGTCCGGGTCACAACATCCGAGCTGGATGGCGCTTCTATTGCCGAAGCAGATGAAGAGCTTGCAACCTGAACAGGCATTACAAATGTCAGGTCAGGAGAGGTTATTTTCATTGAAACTCCAAAGTGTATTCGATGCGCGAATGTCTTCAAGGGTATCGACACGGGATCGCCGGCCTTTAACCTCTGTGTCGAGTTTGTATCCAGTCTGATACTTTCAGGGCGGACTCGCGCCCGAGGGCCTGGGTGGGTAACGCAGGGCATCGACCAATAAGCTGAAAGCGGGCGATGACTGCAGACGGCTCGGGTAGTACAAGTGAAACCCTGGAAATGCAGGACACCAGTCCTCCAGAACCCGGACCAGTCGACCGTCGGACACGTGATGTTTAACAAGCGTCTCGGGGAGATAACCTAACGCTCCCCCGGTCAGACAGGCATCTAACGATTGATAGACACTGTTGACGATTAGCTGCCCGCTAACCTGAATATTCTGGACTTTATCTGCCTTTTCAAACTCCCAGGTATAGAGCCCTCCATGAGTCGGAAATCTGAAATTGATGCAGTTGTGCCCGATTAATTCATTAGGCAACAGCGGGCGTCCCCACCTCTCGAAATAGGCCGGGGTCGCCACAACTGCCATGCGCATATCAGGAGCAATCCGCGTCGCGATCATCCCTTCTGCTACTGACTCGCCGTAACGGACGCCGGCGTCATAACGCTCGGCAACGATATCGACCAGCCGGTAGTCGCAATTGACCTCAACACTGACGTCCGGGTATTGGGCCAGATACTTCTCTAACACTGGCCATAACACGGTATGAAAGCTGAAATCTGCGGCCGTGATACGGATAGTGCCCGCAGGCTTTTCTCGAAGACCAAGGATTTGCTGAAAGTTGGCCTCCATCGCCTCAAAATGAGGATTCATACTGTCATAGAGCGCCTGCCCGGCCTCTGTCAGCGTCACTTTGCGGGTTGTACGGGTCACAAGGCGCAACCCCAGCCTCGCTTCAAAAGCCTTGATGGTGTGGCTCATAGCCGATTGGGAAACCCGAAGCTGTGCAGCAGCTTTGGTGAAGCTACGCTCCCTGGCCACAGCAATAAAAACCAAAAGGTCGTTCGCATTTTCGCGCAGCATACTCGGCTCCTGACTCTACTTCGCCGCAACCCCTTCGATCAGGTACACATCGGTCTTGGCCGAGCGCTGGCGAATTTTGCGCAATTCGTTGTATTCAGGAGAGTTGTACCAGGCCAGGGCTCTTTCCAGAGTGTGGAATTTTATGACCACACGCCGCCGCTCAGGCGCGGCTCCTTCGAGTGAAGTTATTTGCCCCCCGCGAACCACAAATTGGCCACCGTACGGTTTGAAGGTCGACTCGACGTTTGCGCTGTAGGGCTTCATGCCTTGCGGATCGGTAATCTCGAACTCCGCCACGTAATAGGCTGGCAAGGCAACAGCTTCAGCCTGTGCAGCAAATAGCGAAGGGACAATCGCCAATAAAAGCGTAAAGCCAGCCAGGACGAGTCCGAAGATTTTCAGGTGTTTCATCAGTAGGCACTCACAAAAAGATGGGGGATGAACATGCATGAGAGCTTTTAGCGTTGACTCATTATTTTACCGAACCGGCTTCGCACTCATTTGCACAGGCTGAGTTTCTATGAGCTCTCTCGACAAGATCATCGACTTGGTCGTGGTGACATACTTCTGAAAATGAGCGGACGCTATATGACTACGAAAGGCTTCAGCGTTGGCGTATATCTCGAAGAAGTGAATACGGTTGGGATGGTTCTTTTCCGCTACCGAATAAATCGCCAATACACCGGGTTCCAGCTCAATAGACTGTGCCATTTCCTCTTTGACAGCAGCCTGATAAGCCTCAAGCTGCGCCGGGTCGATAACCAGTTGAGCAATCCGTACAACCCTCTCTGCAGGCTCGTCAGCAAAAGCCAATCCAGTTGCTAGAGAAAAAAGAGCCACTGTACCGCGCAGGACCGCCTTCATCATTGACCGTTACTCACACAGAACTTAAGAGCCGCAATCGTACAGTGCGAGATGGCCTGGCATTCATTAGCCCGAAAGATAACAGTTATCAGCGCTCGACCTATCTCCAGCGGCGGGGATTGCCAATACGATTTATATCGGTGGCGTTATCAAATGGTGCCAAAAACTGTCCACCTGCCTCGGTACTGTTGCGACGTTAACTCTATCGCCAGCAACGCTCAGGGAGCGCACTATGAAACGCATTCAATACCACAAGTACGGAGGGCCGGAAGTGATGCAGATCGGCGATTTCGAGCTCTCCGCACCCAGCAAAGGCGAGGTGTCCGTGCACGTGAAGTTCGCGGCTATTAACCCTATTGACTGGAAACTGCGCACTGGACAAATGAAACTCGTCACCGGCCGGAACTTCCCCCGCGCAATGGGCATGGATTTCTCGGGCACGGTTATATCTGTTGGACCTGAGGTCACACGACTCAAGCCAGGAGATGCCGTATTCGGACTTGCCCGCTTCAAAGAAAGCGGCGCCCTTGCTGAAGCTTTGGTCACGAAAGAAACATTCGTGGCCAGAAAGCCAGACAACGTATCGTTCGAGGAAGCTGCATGCCTGGGCACACCCGGTGTCACTGCGTGGAATGGGCTCGTGGACAAGGGCAAACTCCGTGCAGGCCAGCATGTCTTCATCAATGGCTGCTCGGGCGCGGTCGGCAGAGCAGCCGTACAAATCGCCAGACTGTTGGGGGCCACTGTATCGGGTAGTTGCAGCGCCCAGGATATCGAACAAGTACGGACGCTTGGCGTGCAGGACGCCTACGATTACCGCAACATGGAGCTGCAAACGCTCAACCACCAATTCGATATCGTTTATGACACTGCCGCGACCCTTTCAGTAGACGCAGGAATTGCATTGCTTCGCCCAAAGGGAGTGTTCCTGGACTTGAATCCCGGGCTGGGGAAGTTTTTGAGGGCTGTCTATGATCGTCGACTCAAACCCGTTATAGGTTCGCCGCGCGTTGATATCCTGGACAAGCTGGCGGATGCAGCCAGTGCAGGGCAGCTCAGGATTCCAGTGGGTAGAACCGTTCAACTGAGCGGTGCAATCCAGCTTATCGCCGACCTTGAGCAGGGCCATAAATCAGGTGGAAAAGGTCTCGTAGCCTTGGAGCAGTAATGGCCAGAAGTCATCGGCTTTTCGAACTCATGCAGGTGCTTCGCAGACATCGCAGGACAGTGTCAGGCAAGACGCTTGCTAGCGAGTTGGGCGTTTCACTACGCACCATCCGGCGCGATGTGGCAACACTGCAGAGCATGGGTGCAGACATTGATGCCGCGCCAGGCCTTGGCTACGTTCTCAAGCCTGGCTTTCTTTTGCCGCCATTATCTTTTACCGAGGAAGAAATTCAGGCGCTGGCCATCGGCGCGCTTTGGGTCAGCCGCCAGACAGACGACAAACTTGCTCTGGCAGTAGAGAACGCGCTGGCAAAGATCAATGCCGTACTCCCCCTGGATATGCGCCCGAGCCTCGAAGACGAGAGCGTCTACATTGCTCGACCTGCCGATAGCGTCCCGCCGATCGACCTGAGTGAAATCCGCCGCGCCATGCGTGATCAATGCAAGCTAGGCATCAGTCTGGCAATCGAACACCTGCACGCAAAAGATCAGGTTGTATGGCCAATCATGCTGGGGTTCATCGACGGAAAACGCTTCATCAGCGCTTGGTGCGAAATGGACAGCAGATTCCGGGTTATTGATCTGGGAGACGTTGCCAGCGCCCGGAAACTGCCCGAACGCTACCCCGGCAGCCGCCGCCAGCTCATAAAGAAATGGCGAGCCTCGGAGAAGCTGCCTTGCAACAGCCAAGGGGAGAATTGTTGAAGGCGCATACCGCATACACAAGCGCCCGAGTCATCCGAAATGCCATCCCGGAAGAAAACTGCGCCCGTACGCTTGCTGGAGAGCAGGAAAAAAACAAGGCGTGATGTTTCGCCAGACCTGAGCAGGCTTTCACAATCTGCCAGGCAAAAAAAAACCTGAAAATCCTCACTTGCGTGGGCCTTCCAGGTTTTCAAACTGCAAAAAATGGTGGGTCGTGTGGGATTCGAACCTACGACCAATTGGTTAAAAGCCAACTGCTCTACCAACTGAGCTAACGACCCTCTGTTGCGTGGCGCGTATATTACTGATTTATATGAGTAATTCAACACCTAATTTCAATTATTTTAAAAATAACGTGTTGGGTCACTGATTCCAGCGGCTGCGAAGCCTTCTGCACGCAGGCGACAGCTGTCGCATTTGCGGCATGCACGGCCTTGATCATCGGCTTGATAGCAAGAAACGGTGAGACCGTAATCAACACCCAGACGCACGCCTGCCTTGACGATATCGGCCTTGCTCAGATTCTGCAGCGGCGCTTGAATGGTGAAGCCCTGCCCTTCTACGCCGGCTTTGGTGGCGAGGTTGGCCATGCGCTCGAACGACTCGATGAATTCCGGCCTGCAATCCGGGTAACCCGAATAGTCCACTGCATTGACGCCAATGAAGATGTCACGCGCGCCCAGTACTTCTGCCCAGCCCAAAGCCAGGGACAGAAACACCGTGTTGCGTGCCGGTACGTATGTCACCGGAATGCCTTCGCCCGGAGTTTCAGGAACAGCGATGGAATCATCGGTCAGCGCCGAGCCACCAATGCCGTTGAGATTCAGGCCAATGACTTTGTGCTCGACAACGCCCAGATCGCGAGCCACGCGCACGGCGGCGTCCAGTTCGGCACGATGGCGCTGGCCGTAATCGAAGCTCATGGTGTAGCAGGTGTAACCCTGTTCACGGGCCATTGCGACCACTGTGGCCGAGTCGAGGCCGCCAGACAGGAGGATTACCGCTCTTTTTTCAGTCATGGTTGATTCACTCATTTCAGCGCCCTGGCTCATCGTTCCAGAGAAATTTATGCAGCTGCATTTGCAGGCGTACAGGCAGATTGTCGGCGACTATCCAGTCAGCCAAGTCCCGAGCATTCAGCTCGTGATGGCTTGGCGAGAACAACACCTCCCCCGCTCGACGCTCAAGGCCGTACTGGATCAGCTTGGAGACAGCCCAGTCGTAGTCTTCGCGGGAGCAGAGCACAAACTTGACCTGATCGTTAGGCGTCAACAGCTCGATATTCTCGTAGCGGTTGCGAGTGACTTCCATGGACCCTGGCGTTTTCAGGTCCACGACGCGGCTGACGCGCGGATCAACTGCAGAAATATCCAACGCACCGCTGGTCTCCAGGGAGACCTCGTAACCGGCGTCACAGAGGCGCTTGAGCAACGGGATAGCATTGGGCTGAGCCAGCGGTTCGCCGCCAGTCACACAGACATAGCGCGGACGATAATCAGCCACTTGGCCGAGGATGTCATCCAGGGTCTGAATAGTGCCGCCACTGAACGCGTAAGCGCTGTCGCAATACTGGCAACGAAGCGGGCAGCCGGTGAGACGGACAAAAACAGTGGGCAAGCCGGCTGTGCGAGTCTCACCCTGTAAGGAGTAAAAGACTTCGGTGATACGTAACGTTTCTTGCATATGGGCCACGGGCGTAACAGCTAAACAGGCCGTCCGCCTCCGTCAGGCACTTCAAAGCACTTTGCAATCGCAGAATCCAGAGAAGCGTATTTAAAAGTACCGAAAAATCGGGTGCGGAATTCTAACGAAAAAAGCCGCGACAAGCGCGGCTTTCTTGAATAACGGGTCAGAACCTCAAAGGCGCTGAAGGTCCCGCTGTGCCAACTGAGCGGCAGATGTCCCCGGATATTGGGCTACAACCTGCTGCAAAATGCCTTTGACCTTGTCGGTATTACCGAGTCGGCGCTCGACATCAGCGAGCTTATACAGCGAATCAGGCACCTTGGCGTGCTTTGGGTAAAGCTGGCTGACCTTGGCAAACGCCTGACCGGCACCTTGAAGATCACCTTTCGCCAGATTCACTTCACCCAGCCAATACTGAGCGTTGCCCGCGTAGGAGCTGTTTGGGTATTTGCGAAGGAATGCGCCGAAAGCCTGACTGGCTTTATCGAAGTCCTTGGCTTTGATCAGGTCAAAGGCCGCTTCGTAATAAAGCTTTTCCTTGGCTGGATCAGGTGGTTCAGTCCCTGCCGACGGCGCTTGCGCGGCCGGTGCTGCAGGTGTCCCGCTGGCGTTGATGTCGCCGCCCGCAGGTTGAGAATTATTGGAAGCCGCTGCGGCTGCGCCGCCTGCCCCTATGCGTGAATCCAGATCCTGATAACGTTCGAGCGCTTCTTGCTTCATGCGCTGAATATCGTTCTGCTGGACCTCGACCATACCGCGCAAACGCGCGATTTCGTCTTGCATCTGTTGTAGCTGCATGAACAGCTGACCTTGTGCCGAGGGTTGGGCCGTAACCCCTCCCCCGGCATAGGCGCCAGACGTGCCATAACCAGCTGGCGGATAACTGCTGCTGCCAGAGCCAGAATTGTTATCGACCACAGGAACCGCACCCCACGCAGCAAGTGGAAGGGTGAGGGCCAAAACGGTTAGAGCACGTCGGCACGTTCGCATGTCAAATTACTTACGCAGTTCGACGCGACGGTTTTGAGCCCAGGACTGCTCGTCGTTGCCGGTAGCAACTGGACGCTCTTCGCCGTAGGAAACCAGTTCCAGCTGAGCTGGGGAAACACCTTGCAGAACCAGGTAGCGTTGAACGGCTTTCGCACGACGCTCGCCCAGAGCCATGTTGTACTCACGAGTACCACGTTCGTCGGTGTTGCCTTCCAGAACTACGCGAGCGCCGTTGGCTTTCAGGTCCTTGGCGTGTACGTCCAGAGCGCGCAGGGCTTCTGGTTTCAGGTCCGAACTGTCGTATTCGAAGTAGAAGGTGGTGATTGCGCGCAGAGCAGCTTCTTCGCTCAGGCTGCCATCAACGGCACCAGTGTTTGCGCCGTAACCAGCGTTAGGATCAACAGCGCCTTCGCCAGCGTTGTCGCCGCCTTTGGAAGAGCAACCTACAGCTACAGCCATGGCCAGAGCCAGCGCAGCAAATTTACCAAACTTCAGCATTTCCATCGTGAAACTCCTAATGAACCCCAGTGTGTTAAGCAAATCTTTTTGTGTAGCGCCGCGTCAGTTCAGGTAAGGGGACCAGGAAGGTTCTCTGACTTCGCCTTGAGCGGTAGGAAGCGGGAGCCTTACGCGTCCATTAATGGACACGAGCATCAAGACTCCCCGGCCCTGCTGGCGGGTGGCGTAGATTACCATGGTGCCGTTGGGCGCAACAGTAGGCGACTCATCAAGGTTGCTGTCTGTGAGGATTTTTACACTTCCGCGAGCCAAATCCTGCACTGCCACCTTGAAATTAGTGAAGCCGTCCTGCCGGTGAATCATTACCAGCGTCTTTTCATCAGCTGACAATTTCGGGTTGGCGTTGTAGTTACCGACGAAAGTTACTCGTTCAGCACCACCACCATTAATATTTGTCTTGTAAATCTGCGGCTTGCCGCCACGGTCCGACGTGAAGTACAGCGTCGAGCCATCTTTACCGAAGAACGGTTCTGTATCAATAGACGAATCGTTAGTTACGCGACTCAACTGACGCGAAGCCAGATTCATCACATAAACTTCCGGGTTACCGTCCTTCGACAACACGAACGCCAGCTTCGTGCCATCAGGCGACCATGCCGGTGCGCCATTGAGGCCTTCGAAGTTGGTGATCTGCTCGCGGCGACCGGTATCGATGTGCTGAACGAAAATGCGCGGACGCTTCTGCTCAAACGATACGTAAGCAATACGCTTGCCATCCGGTGCAAAACGCGGCGACAGGATTGGCTCACGAGATTGCAACAGAGTCACTGCGCGGGCACCGTCGTAATCCGAACGCTGCAGCGTGAAGCGGGTGTTGTTCTCGGAGAAGCGCTCGGCCGTCACGTACAGCATGCGGGTAGAAAATGCGCCCTTGATGCCGGTCAGTTTCTCGAACGACTGGTCCGCAATGTAGTGCGACATGTCACGCAGTTGATCAGTGGTGCCGGAAACATTACCGGTCAGTACCTGCTGCTCGGTCGCTACGTTGAACAGCGCATATTGCACCTGCAGGCGACCGCCGGCAGGAACGATATTACCGACCATCACGTACTGCGCACCCAACGCCTTCCAGTCACGGAAAATGACTTCGCTGGCCTGGCTTGGCTGGCTGATCATGTTCTGGCGGGCAATCGGCGCGTAGTAACCGGAGTTACGCAGATCATTGCCGATGATTTCCGACATGTCCTCAGGCAGTACGTTGCCACCCTGCCATCCAAAAGGCACTACCGCGATGGGCGTGGCACGGTCACTGCCACTGGTGACCAGAATATTCTTCTCTTCTGCGCCAACCATACCGGCGGCACAGCAGAGAACGACTACTAGTAGTCCTCGAAAAAGCTTGATCACAAGGCTAGATCTCCAGGTGTAAATGTCATCTTGAATGAACGATAGGGAGCGAAGTCCGCGGCCTTCATACCCTGCATTTCTGTCAAACGGCCAATATTCTTGACTGCTGCGACTGCTGAACTGTCAAACGGCCCGTCTCCACTGGACTTGGCAACCGATACCGAGGCAATGGTGCCATCCGGCAACATACCAATCTGCAGCGTAACGGACATGTTGTTACGTGCTGATGGTGGTCGACTCCAGCCTTCAGAGGCACGAACACGAATCAGATCGTCGAAACTGCCCGCAACTTCATCGCCCTGCTCATCCGCCAACGCCTGCTGCCGTTCCGGTTTATCGGACAGCAAGTCAGCCAAGGCCTGAGCCTTTTTGTCTTCAGCAGATTTACGAGCTGCGTCTTGCGCCTTCTTGGCCGCATCGGCAGTGGCTTTTTTCTTCGCGTCGTCAGCCGCTTTCTTCTTCGCGTCTTCGGCTGCCTTTTTCTTGGCATCCTCAGCCGCTTTTTTCTTCGCATCGTCGGCGGCCTGTTTCTTGGCTTCCTCGGCTGCAGCTTTCTTGGCGTCTTCCTCGGCCTTTTTCTTGGCGTCGTCTTCAGCTTTCTTTTTAGCTATATCGGCCAACTGTTTTTCTTCAGCTTTTTTCGCGTCAGCCTTCTTGGCTTCATCAGCTTTTTTCGCTTCGTCGGCCTTTTTCGCTTCCGCCGCTTTCTGCGCTGCTTCTTCAGCCTTCTGTTCTTCCGCTTTTTGAGCAGCCTCTTCTTTCTTTTGTTCCGCAGCTTTTACAGCTTCCTGCTTTTCCTGCTCGACTTTCTTCTGTTCCAGCTGCTCGACTTCAGTCTGTCGTGCAGCGGTCTTTTTCGCCTCGCCGGCAATTTTCTGGTTGGTCTGGGTCGTCGCCTGACTCTTGGACTTGAGCTGGTACAGGGTCGCCTGCACGATAGGCTTGGCTTCCGGCAACTCCGGAGTCATGGCAAAGCTGACGAACAGCAAGCCAAAAATCAGGACATGCAACGCCACGGCCCAGACACTAGGCCAGAAATAATTCTCCGAGGCGGACGGCTCTCGAATTGGCTGCATCAGGGGGCCTCAGTAATCAAGCCGACATTCCCGACCCCTGCCTTCTGCAGCCCACCCATGGTGCCCATGACCGAACCGTAATCCACGGTTTTGTCGCCACGAATGAAAACCTGCGTCTGCTTGCCGGCTTCACGCCCGGCGGCAACGATTTTGGTCACGGCCGAGGTCAGTTGTGGCAAGGTCATAGCCTTGTCCATCTGCTTGTCGGTGTCGACTTCGCTGCCAAGGTTCCAGTAGTAGGTCTTGTCAGCCTTGATCGAAATGGTCAGGACCTGATTGTTGTTGTCTTGCGGCAAAGCCTCACTGGAGACTTTGGGCAAGTCGACTTTCACGCCCTGATTGATCATGGGAGCGGTGACCATGAAGATGACCAGCAGCACCAACATCACGTCGATGTAAGGCACTACGTTCATTTCGGCGACCGGCTTGCGTTTTCTGCGGCGATCTCGAGCGATTAAAGCCATTGGGAATTACCTGCTCACTCTTCGCTGGTGTGCACTTTACGGTGCAGGATGGCCTGGAATTCCTCGGCGAAGGTGTAGTAACGACTAATCAAGGTTTCGCTGCGAGCGGCAAAACGGTTGTAGGCGATTACTGCAGGGATCGCCGCGAACAGGCCAATGGCTGTTGCGATCAGTGCTTCGGCAATGCCGGGTGCAACGGTGGCGAGTGTCGCCTGTTGCGCCGTGGCCAGACCGCGGAAGGAGTTCATGATCCCCCAGACGGTACCGAACAAGCCGATGTACGGGCTGACGGAGCCAACGGTGGCCAGATAAGGCAGACCCGATTCGAGTTTCTCTTCCTCACGCGAGATGGCAACACGCATGGCACGAGCCACGCCTTCCATCACGGCCTCTGGATCGACACCTGCCTGCTGACGCAGACGCGAGAACTCTTTGAAGCCGGCGCGGAAGATCTGCTCCACACCCGAATCAGGGTCTGGATTGCTGCCCGCCTGACGGTACAGTTTGGACAGATCGATACCGGACCAGAAACGCTCCTCGAAGCTGTCCAATGCCCGGCGCCCAGCACGCAGCATGTTGCTGCGCTGAAAAATCATGATCCATGAAGTGACTGAAGCAGCCACCAGGATCAGCATGACCAACTGAACGACAATGCTGGCATTACTGACCAAACTCCACATGGAGGAATGGTCGACGACGTTAGCTTCCACGCTTGCTCTCCTGCTCTGTATGTGTGCCCGCGCCGCCCTGGGCGGCAATGGCCGCACGCAGAGCTTCGGGAATGGCCCGGGGTTTCAAACTATCGGCGTTTACACACGCCACCAAAAACTGCCCCTCACAGAGCAGCGTTGCATCCGCAGCCCGTCTGACTTCTTGTTTGAAGCGCAGACTGACACGGTTCAATTCGATTACTTCAGCGCTTACCAGCAATTCGTCGTCCAGTCGCGCCGGCTTGTGATAACGAGCCTCGCTGGAATGTACAACGAACAACAGGCCTTCCTTCGCCATCGAGGATTGGGCAAAACCCGACTCTCGCAGCCGCTCGGTACGAGCCCGCTCCATGAATTTCAGATAATTGACGTAGTAGACGATGCCGCCTGCATCGGTGTCCTCGTAATAAACGCGACAGCGATGTGCGAACGACTGAACCCCGTTTTGCGCGCGCATACTCTAGTGCTTACTCCTCAGGTTGCCAATCCGCCACGGCAACTGTTTTTCAACGTTTTACCGGTTATTTCCTGTCGGCCTGACTCAGCTGCCAGTCTGACCGCGCAAACCCTGAATAAATCAGTGTTTTGCGCTTTTTTAAATGTCTTCATCTGCAACAAATTGTTCGGTGCCCGGCATCTCGCCCATTCGCGAAGGAATGTTAAGACCGAAGTGCAGGTAGGCGTGTCGCGTTACAACCCGGCCCCGTGGTGTGCGCATGATATAGCCTTGCTGGATCAAATAGGGTTCCAGCACATCTTCAATGGTGTGACGCTCCTCGCTGATGGCCGCCGCGAGGCTGTCGACACCCACCGGACCGCCATCGAACTTCTCGATCATGGTCAGCAGCAAACGCCGATCCTGATGATCGAAACCGCGCTCGTCGACATCCAGCAGGTTGAGGGCAAGGTCGGCGATAGCCTTGGTGATCTCGCCCTTGCCACGTACTTCGGCGAAATCCCGCACCCGGCGCAGCAGGCGATTGGCAATACGCGGTGTACCGCGGGCACGGCGAGCGATTTCAAAAGCGCCCTCCGGCTCGATCGGCAAACCGAGAATACCTGCCGAGCGCGAGACGATAGTTGCCAGATCGGCAGTGCTGTAGAACTCCAGACGCTGCACGATCCCGAAACGATCACGCAACGGGTTGGTCAGCATGCCCGCCCGAGTCGTCGCACCTACCAACGTGAACGGCGGCAAATCGAGCTTGATCGAGCGCGCCGCCGGCCCCTCACCGATCATGATATCGAGCTGAAAATCTTCCATCGCCGGGTAAAGGACTTCTTCCACGATGGGCGAAAGCCGGTGTATCTCATCAATGAACAACACATCGTTGGGTTCGAGGTTGGTCAGAATCGCGGCAAGGTCGCCCGGGCGCTCCAGCACCGGGCCGGAGGTGCTCTTGATCGATACCGACATTTCCTGGGCGATAATATTGGCCAGCGTGGTCTTGCCCAGACCGGGCGGACCGAAGATCAGCGTATGGTCGAGTGCTTCGTTACGACCGCGAGCCGCCTGGATAAACAACTCCATCTGCTCGCGCACAGTCGGCTGACCAATATAGTCAGCAAGGCTCAGAGGGCGAATGGCGCGATCAATCTGTTCATCACGATCACGGCCGCCGGTGGCGGTAATCAGGCGGTCAGCATCAATCACTTAAGCCATTCCCTTCAAGGCACGTCGAATCAAATCTGCACTGCTCAAATCTTTTTCCTTGATGGCGGAAACCGCCTTGCTCGCTTCCTGAGGCTTATAGCCCAGAGAGATAAGGGCGCTGACCGCATCGTTTTCGGCCGTTGCCACCGGTTCCGGCGCATTTGGCCCATTGGAAACCAGAGCGAAGGTCCCCGGCAGGGTTTCCCAAGCCTTGAAGCGATCCTTCAGTTCGACGAGCAAGCGTTCCGCAGTCTTTTTACCGACACCCGGAATACGCGTCAAAGCCGAAGTGTCCTGAGCCTGAACGCACCGCACCAGTTCATCAACCTCCAGACCCGACATCAAAGCCAGAGCCAGCTTTGGACCGACCCCATTGAGGCGTATCAACTCACGAAACAGCTCGCGCTCACGCTTTTCATAAAAGCCGTACAACAGGTGCGCATCCTCACGGACGACCAGATGCGTATGCAGCGTCACCGGCTCGCCGACATGCGGCAAGCGGTAAAGCGTGGTCATCGGGACCTCGATCTCATAGCCAACGCCATTTACATCAAGCACCAGATGCGGCGGCTGTTTCTCAGCCAAAAAGCCGCGTAAGCGTCCAATCACGTATCAAATCCTTTCGTATTGCCGGTCAGGCCACGTACCGGCGCGAAATAATGTCCGCAATCATTGCAGGCATGACACAGCCTGCAAGCAGAATTGTTAAAGCAGATGATGCTACCAGAGACGCAGCATCTCTATCGCAAGCATTAGAGGCGAAGCCGACCACCGCGACTGCGGGCAGTGTTCAGACCATGAGGGATCAGGCTTGAACGCGTGTGCGCATGGCACAAGGCAATCGCCAAAGCGTCGGAAGCGTCTATCTGTGGTTTTTGGGTCAATTTGAGCAAATGCATGACCATCATCATCACTTGCTCTTTATTCGCGCCCCCGGTTCCTGCGACCGCCTGCTTGACCTGAGTCGCCGAATACTCAGAAATCTCCAGCCCCTCCTCTGCGCCCGCAACAATCGCGGCACCCCGTGCCTGACCCAACTTGAGAGCCGAGTCGGCATTGCGCGCCATAAAGACCTTTTCAATGCCCATGGTCACAGGGCCGTAGGTTTGAATGACTTCCCGCACCCCACGAAACACGATCTGCAAGCGTTCATGCAGCTCGCCACTGCCCGTACGAATACAGCCCGACGCCACATAAACACAGCCACGCCCGGTATCTCGCACCACGCCGTAACCGGTGATTCGTGAACCGGGGTCAATACCAAGAATAAGAGTCATAACGCCTGCAGCTTGAGAAGTGTTGCCCAGCAAAGGTCGCAGCATAAAGGCAGAAGCCGGAGGCCGATAGCGATGTTGGTAACATCGTTATCGGCCTCCGGCTTCGCATTCAAGACCAACAGCTGCCTGTCAGCCCAATTGCTCCATGACCTCGTCCGGGATTTCCGCATTGGAATAGACGTTCTGTACGTCATCCAGGTCTTCGAGCATGTCGATCAGTTTGAGCACCTTCTCTGCTGTTTCCAGATCAAGGACCGCACTGGTCGTTGGCAGCATGACGATTTCGGCATCCGTCGCAGTGAAACCAGCCGCTTCGAGCGCGTTACGCACCGCGTAGAAACCAGCGAACGAGGTAAAAACATCAATACTGCCGTCCTCATTGGTGACGACATCATCGGCGTCCGCCTCCATCGCGGCCTCGATCAAGGAGTCTTCATCAACACCAGCAGCAAAAGATACCTGACCTTTGCGATCAAACAGGTAAGCAACAGAGCCATCGGTACCCAGGTTACCGCCGCACTTGGTGAACGCATGGCGCACAGCTGCTGCAGTACGATTGCGATTGTCAGTCATGGTTTCCACCATGATAGCCACGCCACCCGGGCCGTAGCCTTCGTAACCCAGCTCTTCGACATCATCACCGTCTGCCGCACCAGTACCGCGTGCCACTGCGCGATCAATGGTGTCACGGGTCATGTTCGCACCAAGCGCCTTGTCCAGCGCCAGGCGCAGGCGAGGATTGGAGCCGGGATCACCACCACCCTGACGGGCAGCGACGGTCAGCTCACGGATCCACTTGGTGAAAATCTTGCCTTTCTTGGCATCCTGACGCTCTTTGCGGTGCTTGATGTTCGCCCACTTAGAATGACCTGCCATATCTCGCTCCAGATTCTTTTTTCAAACACCTTCACCTTTCGCCCAACTATAAACAGGCAAAAGGGTTTACTTGATCGGGGGTGTAACCAGCGAGGCGCGTTCACGTCGAATGACGGAACGCGCCTTTGCGGGCGTTACTCAGCCTTCGGCTGTTCACGCAAACGGATGTGCAGTTCACGCAGCGCCTTGGCATCCACGACACCAGGAGCCTGGGTCATGACGTCCGCAGCACTCTGGGTTTTCGGGAAGGCGATCACTTCACGGATAGACTGCGCGCCGGTCATCAGCATCACCAGACGATCCAGACCGAACGCCAGACCACCGTGCGGCGGCGCGCCGTACTTCAGGGCGTCGAGCAGGAAGCCGAACTTCTCCTGCTGCTCGTCTTCGGCGATACCCAGCAAGCGGAAAACCGCCTGTTGCATTTCCTTGCGGTGGATACGAATCGATCCGCCACCCAGCTCGGTGCCGTTGAGCACCATGTCGTAGGCACGGGACAGAGCGGTTGCCGGATTGGCTTCCAGTTCTTCCGGGGTGCACTTCGGCGCAGTGAACGGGTGGTGCAGTGCAGTGAAACTGCCGTCGTCGTTCTCTTCGAACATCGGGAAGTCAACGACCCACATAGGTGCCCACTCGCAGGTGTGCAGTTTGAAGTCGTTACCCACCTTGATACGCAACGCGCCAAGGGCTTCGCTGACAATCTTGGCTTTGTCCGCGCCGAAGAACACGATATCGCCATCTACCGCGCCAACACGATCAAGGATCACGTTGAGGTTGGCTTCCGGGATGTTCTTGACGATTGGCGACTGCAGACCTTCAACACCGGCAGCGCGCTCGTTGACCTTGATGTACGCCAGGCCCTTGGCACCGTAGATGCTGACGAACTTGGTGTAGTCGTCGATCTGCTTACGCGGAATGCTCGCCCCGCCCGGAACGCGCAAAGCCGCAATACGGCATTTCGGATCGTTGGCCGGGCCGCTGAACACTTTGAATTCGACGTCCTTGAGCTGATCGGCAACGTCAACCAGTTCCAGCGGGTTACGCAGGTCTGGTTTGTCGGAACCGTAACGGCGCATGGCTTCTGCGAATGTCATGTGCGGGAAATCACCGAACTCCAGGTCCAGTACTTCCTTGAACAGCTGACGAATCATCTTCTCGGTCAAGCCGATGATGTCTTCTTCATTGAGGAAGCTGGTCTCGATGTCGATCTGGGTGAACTCCGGCTGGCGGTCGGCACGCAGGTCTTCATCACGGAAGCATTTGGCGATCTGGTAGTAGCGGTCAAAACCGGCAACCATCAACAGTTGCTTGAACAACTGCGGGGATTGCGGCAGGGCAAAGAAGCTGCCTGGGTGTGTGCGGCTAGGCACGAGATAGTCGCGAGCGCCTTCCGGAGTCGCGCGAGTCAGGATCGGCGTCTCGACATCAAGGAAGCCGTTGTCATCCAGGTAGCGACGAATACTGGTAGTGATGCGCGAACGCAGACGCAGCTTCTCGGCCATTTCCGGACGACGCAGGTCGATGAAACGATAGCGCAGACGGGTTTCTTCACCGACATCGGAATATTCGTTGAGCGGAAACGGCGGGGTCTCCGACTCGTTCAATACTTCCAGCTCGTAGCCAAGCACTTCGATGGCGCCGGACGCCATGTTCGCGTTGACCGCGCCAGCCGGACGAGCACGCACCTTACCCGTGAGCTTGACGACATATTCGCTACGAACGCGGTCTGCAACAGCAAAGGTATCGGCACGATCAGGATCGAACACCACCTGAGCCATACCTTCACGATCGCGGATGTCGAGAAAAATCACACCCCCGTGGTCGCGACGGCGGTGGACCCATCCGCAAAGGGTAATTTCCTGACCTTCCAGGCTCTCGTTCAATTGGCCGCAATAATGGCTGCGCATCATGATGGTCTGTTCACTTCTCGTAATTCGAAATTCGGTGGAGCTTTCGCTCTTGGCTTGCGCTCAATAGTGCAAGAGCCCAGGCACGCGTTCAAGCCATCGGCCCGTCGCTGCGCACTGCAGGCGCAGACGTGCCCGTTCTTAGCAAGGCCGGGGATTATATAGCGTTAATCACGACCGTGCAGCCGCGCAAACCGAACAGATCAAGATAACTTTGCCTCTTTCGGCTACTCAGACCACCGCAGCGGCCGGAGCGAGAGCAGGCCCGCCAGAAAGCGAGCCCGCGGAAACTGGAGGTTACGCAGCAATATCAGGCCTGTGTCATATCAGGGCTGTCACCTTTCAGCAGATGAGTAACACAGACGACCCGGATAAGGCCGCTGAAGTTCTTCACGCCGCCGTAGCGCAGGTGTACTTCCCTGTCTATATAGGAAAGCACCGCGTTCACTGAACAATCGTTTGATCTGGCTATCATCGAAAGGATATTCCAGTACACATTTTCCAGGCGCAAACAGGTTGCCAGCCCATTAAGGCGGACGGATTTGGAGTGGGGCTGAGCCAGCGCCATATTGAAATCTTCAACAAAGGGATCATTGCAAATTTTCGCGTGACGCTTTGAATCTCTTATGTCGCATTCGACCTCTCGAACCATAACGGCTTCCTCTAAACAATAAATTCGGGTCCCATGAGAAACATTTAAATATAAATAAATGCCCATCTATCAGGCCCGAATTACGTTTTGATAACCAGCCGCATTGAGACTCAAAGCGTGTAGGACATCACTACAAAGCACTAAGGAATAGTGATCAGTTACTTGCGTACAATTACTAGACACAAGAACAGGTAATGAATAGTTATATCAAATTAAAGAAAATAGATTTTTGCAGCAGAAAAATTTAACGAGCGCCTTACCTCAGGCAAAGATCAGCCAGACCGGGAGCCTGCCTGCAAAAAAAGACAGGCGAGCAGCGCCATGCGCCACCCGCCTGTTTTATTACTGGGTCTCAAGCATCGAACGAAGCATCCACGCGGTTTTTTCGTGGACCTGCATTCTTTGTGTCAGCAAATCAGCAGTCGGTTCGTCACTGACTTTATCCAGAAGAGGAAAAAGACTACGCGCTGTACGCACTACAGCCTCTTGCCCCTGAACCAGACTTCTAATCATATCCTCAGCAGCCGGAACACCCTCCTCCTCCTTGATTGAAGAAAGACGAGCATACGTTGTGTAGGTGCCCGGAGCCGGGAAGCCCAATGCACGAATACGCTCGGCAATGGAATCAACGGCCAGGGCCAGTTCGTTGTACTGCTCTTCGAACATCAGATGCAGTGTACGAAACATCGGGCCGCTAACGTTCCAGTGAAAGTTATGCGTTTTTAGATAGAGCACGTAAGTATCTGCGAGCAAATGAGAAAGACCATCGACGATTGACTTGCGATTCTCTTCGCTGATACCGATATCGATTGCCATGTATTTCCCCTTTCAATTGATGATTTAATCCAGCAGGTACGCGGATACTGTACCAAGACACAGACCGGGACGCAGCCCTGCCTTAAAAATAGCTGCCCCCTCCCGCCGAAAAAACTGACGCATTGAAATGCGCTCATCCGACACCGCCCGTCGCTTTGTCCCACTCCGGCCTGTCACTCTGCGATGTAACGCAAGCTCTTGATTTGAGTAGCTCTGAGCTTTGCTGTTAAATACACCGCGTGTCGCGGCGGCTGATTGATCAGGCCGTCGTGCATAGGCTGAAAGATCACTTGTGCCTCACGCCTCCATTTTTCAAGAAGCGTACCGGGTGCCTTCAGCTATTTCCTTGCGATCCATCTTAATGTGAGTCATCGACATGTTGAAAATAGTCCACCTGCTAACGGGAGCCGCAGCCCTGCTGCTTTCCTTTATCCCCAGCCTGCGTAGTGAAGCATTGTCTTCCCTACTGCAACCCGATGCGCTTTATCTGGCATTCTTCGGCCTGCTCAATCTTGTACTTGCACCCGTGATCCCCTACTGGAACAGAGGCCCACGTCATCACCTGCAAAACCTGGTCAGCGCATTACTCGTTATTGCTGTCGCGATTCAAATCCTGACCCTGCTTGTCCCCCTCGAAACCATCGCAGGCCAGCCAGCTATCATCGCAGCACTGACTGCTGCCCTGATTGCAGTAGCCCTGCATCTGGCCGTTAGTTTCTACAGGTCGTCACCTTCACCTGTTGCACAAAGCCATGACATGACCAACCGCGATACCGGGACCGTGAAGTGGTTTAACACGTCCAAGGGTTTCGGCTTCATTTCCCGTGACTCCGGCGACGACATCTTCGTGCATTTCCGGGCCATCCGTGGCGAAGGTCACCGGGTATTGGTCGAAGGCCAGCGTGTTGAGTTCTCCGTCATGAATCGCGACAAGGGCTTACAGGCAGAGGATGTGATTGCCGCATTGCCGCGCCGCTGATTCTGCTGCCAGACAAAAAAGGCCTTCTATATAGAAGGCCTTTTTTTGTACCGACGAAAACTCAATAATGCGGTGGGGGCGTATCCTCACCGAAAACCTCGAATTGACTGCCCATTTCTTCCTGACGCTTGAGCATGGCCGCAAACTGCTGCTGCAGACGATCAAGAGATCGCTGTTGAGCAACCAGCACGTCGTTCAACGCCTGAATCGTGTCATCCTGAAAAGCCAGTCGGCTCTCCAGTTCTGTCACTCGCGCTTCAAGGCTCATACTGAATGCTCCGCAAACGTAAAGTCTTTGAGCAGGGCCGCTCGCAGTTGATCCTTGATCTGTGAAAACTCCTGCTCCGTATAAGGCTTGGCCGGATGCTTACCCCAGACAGGTGCAGGCCAGGCGATATCGCTACGACGCCGCACGATGACATGCATATGCAATTGACTGACGACGTTACCCAATGCTGCCACATTGAGTTTGTCGGCATTGAACACTCCCTTCAACTGTTCCGACAGACCGGTAGTTTCCTGCCACAACTGCAGCTGATCCTTGGGATCAAGCTCGAACACCTCAGTAATGTCCGCACGCCGAGGCACTAGAATGAACCAAGGGTAATTCGAGTCGTTGGACAGCAACAGCCGGCATAACGGGAAATCCCCGATCAGCAATGTATCTTCTTGCAAGCGTGAATCCAGAGCGAACACGATGTAACTCCTGATCTACAGGTTAGAGTTGATGTGCGCCGACTTTATTTCAGATGCCAGCGCACAGTACCGGCAGGATACGCGGGAAAATCCGCAACTTCACCGCCTACCCCATCAGCGGGTAGCCTTCAGTGGCCTCACTCTGCGCAACGCGGGCCCCTGGCAGACCACAGCACAGCACGCACCAGCAAATGCCACCACGCTCGCCAAACGCCCTTTTTCTGCACACAACGTCCCAAGCCATCACTGTGACATCTGTTACATATCGCTACAGATGAAGCGCCCCGAACTAGCGACCCCGAATCAAGAAAAAGGTCTTACGTCACGTAAATGAGACGATGCAGCGCGGAACACAATCCAGAGGCAAGAGCTGAGATCCACTTTGAGGCATTGAAGACAGCACCCGCACCAAAACGACCCACCCTTCTTCCCCCGTCGGATGACTCACTGACGCTCTACCCACTGGAAGCGTGCAGAGGTAACGCTAAAGAACGCCACATCCGGGATCTCTGTAAGAAAAGCTAGCAAAACTCGAAAATTTTTTTAGATTTTTTACATTTAATTTCAATCACTTATAAAAATATTCGAAGGTAATTCCTAGTTTTTTCACATTTTTTTCTCATTCCGCTAAGCTTTGTGCACGGTTGTTGCTAAGTTACTGAACAAGGTTGATCAGTCTTCTGGCGGAAAACAGAAGAAGGGCAATCACGAAAGGTGGAAGAAATAATCCACGGAAGGAAGGCGAAGCAGTGCACAGGCCTTGTATCTCGATGATCCCATCGGTCGAGATGCGGCATTCTTGGAAGGCTGTGTATTTGCGACATGGATCGTGAGTATTTGCGACAGGGCTGTAAAGATTTTGCAAGGTTAGGTCTGTAACTATAGCCACCATTGTCAGCGCGATATAACTTTCGCCGACACAAAAAAGAAAGAGCCGCCCAGATAAAAAAACAGGTGGACGGCAGTACTCTTCTCTTAAAAACCAAAGGAGCAAGTCACAATGAGAGTGATGAAGTGGAGCGCAATCGCACTGGCCGTTACGGCTGCCAGCACCCAATTGGCAACGGCTGCACCGTTCGTCAGCGATCAGGCTGATGCCAAGGGTTTCATTGAAGGCAGCACGCTGGACCTGAAGGCTCGCAACTACTATTACAATCGTGACAAGAAAGACACCAACGTCGACGACAAAGACTGGACCCAAGGCTTCTGGGGCAACTTCAGCACCGGCTACACCCAAGGTACCATCGGTGTTGGCGTTGAGGCTTTCGGTTACTTCGGTCTGAAACTTGACGGTCAGGACAAATATTCAGGTTCGGGCAACCTGGTGACAAACAGCCAGGGCGAGAACGAAGACAGCTTCGGCAAAGCCGGTGGCGCTGTTAAATTCCGCGTTTCGAAAACCGAGCTGAAAATTGGCGACATGCAGCCAACCAGCCCTGTATTCGCCGTGGGCGGTTCTCGCCTGTTGCCACAAACCGCTAGCGGTATCAGCTTGCAAAGCAGTGAAATCGCTGGCCTGGATCTGGAAGGTGGTCACTTCTACTCCGGCACCAGTCAGGATGACACCAGCCACAGCGGCAACATTTGGGCAACCTATGCAGGCCAGTCGGCCAAGTCGGCTGACTTCGTAGGTGGTAAGTACTCGATTACCGACAGCCTTGGTGTAGCACTCTACGCGGCCAAGCTGGAAGACATCTGGGATCAGTACTACGCCAACGTGAACTATGCATTGCCGCTGACTGATTCTCAGTCTCTGGCATTTGATGCAAACCTGTATCGCACCGAGGACGAAGGTAGCGCCAAAGCTGGCGATATCAGCAATACCGCGTTCTCTGGCTCGGTTGCTTACTCGTTCGCAGCCGCTCATACCGTGACTGTTGCATTCCAGAAGATCAACGGCGATACCCCGTTCGACTACATCGGTATTGGTGACAATAACCGCGGTGGCGACTCGATCTTCCTGAACAACTCGATCCAGTACTCTGACTTTAACGGTCCTGGCGAGAAATCCTGGCAGGCACGCTACGATCTGAACATGGCCCCATACGGCGTTCCGGGCCTGAGCTTCATGACCCGTTACATCAAGGGTTATGACATTGACGGCACCAACACCCCGACTGGCAGCGCCTATGCGAACTTGTACGGCGCAGACGGTAAGCACCACGAAACCAACTTTGAAGCCAAATACGTGGTTCAAGCTGGTCCAGCCAAAGACCTGTCGTTCCGTATCCGTCAAGCATGGCACCGCGCTAATGATGACCAGGGTGAAGGCGACGTTAACGAGTTCCGTCTGATTGTCGACTACCCGATCTCGGTCCTGTAATCGCAACTCAGTCTGTCGCTCAAGAAAAAGCCCGGCTTAGGCCGGGCTTTTTCATACATGGGTTAAACAGATTTCGCTGCAATCCTGAGAGCCTTGCGGCCTGTACGGGACTAGACACTGCCCGTACAATGCCCAGTCATTTCCAGTCACAGCAACCGACAACGGCCAACCATGCGCACCAGTCAATTTTTGCTCGCCACACAGAAAGAAACCCCTTCCGATGCGGTCGTGATCAGCCACCAGCTAATGCTGCGTGCAGGCATGATTCGCAAACTTGCTTCCGGCCTGTACACCTGGCTGCCCATGGGCTTGCGCGTATTACGCAAAGTCGAAGCCATCGTTCGTGAAGAAATGGACGCTGCGGGCGCGCTGGAAGTACTGATGCCGGGTATCCAGCCCGCAGAGTTGTGGCAAGAATCCGGCCGCTGGGAACAGTACGGCCCTGAGCTCATGCGCCTGACCGATCGGCACAACCGTGATTTCTGCCTGGGCCCGACTCACGAAGAAGTCATCACCGATCTGGCCCGCAATGAGCTTAATAGCTATAAACAGCTGCCGATCAATCTGTACCAGATCCAGACTAAATTCCGCGACGAGATTCGCCCGCGCTTTGGCTTGATGCGTGGCCGCGAGTTCGTCATGAAAGACGCGTACTCGTTCCACGCTGATCACGCTTCGCTGCAGGTCACCTACGATCGCATGCACCTGGCGTACTGCAATGTGTTTTCCCGCCTGGGTCTGAAATTTCGCCCGGTTGAAGCCGATAACGGCTCGATCGGTGGCGCAGGCTCACACGAGTTTCACGTGCTGGCCGAATCAGGCGAAGACGATATCGTATTCAGCGATGGCTCCGACTACGCTGCCAACATCGAAAAAGCCGAAGCCGTTCCACGCGAAACCAGCCGCGGCGCGCCAACTGAAGAGTTGCGCCTGATCGACACTCCAGACGCCAAGACCATTGCGCAAGTGGTAGAAGGCTTCAATCTGCCGATCGAGAAGACCATCAAGACCTTGGTGGTTCACGCAGCCGAAGAAGGCAAGCTGATCGCCCTGATCATTCGTGGCGACCACGAGCTCAATGAAATCAAGGCTGCCAAACTGGAGCAGGTTGCCAGCCCGCTGGTCATGGCTTCCGAAGCCGAACTGCGTGCTGCCATCGGTGCCGGTGCAGGCTCGCTGGGCCCACTCAATCTGCCACTGCCTTGCATCATTGACCGTTCGGTTGAGCTGATGAGCGACTTCGCCATTGGTGCGAACATTGATGACAAGCACTACTTCGGCGTGAACTGGGAGCGCGATCTGCCTGTGCCGACCGTTGCCGATCTGCGCAACGTAGTGGCGGGCGATCCTAGTCCGGATGGCAAAGGCACACTCGAAATCAAACGCGGCATCGAGGTCGGCCATATCTTCCAGTTGGGCACCAAGTACAGCGAAGCGATGAAGTGCCAGGTCCTGGGCGAGAACGGCAAGCCGGTCAACCTGTCCATGGGTTGCTACGGCATCGGCGTGTCCCGCGTAGTGGCTGCCGCCATCGAGCAGAACAGCGATGACAACGGCATTATCTGGAATGACACACTGGCGCCTTTCCAGATCGCGCTGGTACCGCTGCGCTACGAAACCGATGCAGTACGGGAGGCGACCGACAAGTTGTATGCCGAACTGACCGCCGCAGGCTTCGAAGTGCTGCTCGATGACCGCGACAAGAAAACCAGCCCGGGCAACAAGTTTGCCGACATGGAGCTCATTGGCATTCCACATCGCATCGTAGTCAGTGATCGTGGCCTGGCCGAAGGTAATCTGGAATACAAGAGCCGGACCGAATCCGAGGCCCAGGCCCTGCCGGTTGCCGAGGTGCTGTCCTTCATTCAGGGTCGCGTTCGCCGCTGAGAACTGATTAGCGCCCATCGCTCGGTGGGCGCTACCTGTTCCAGTAATGACGCGCCTTAATCCGCAAGAGATCTCATGTTCAAGCGATCCCCCTTCAACCTAGGCTGCGTGATTGTCTGCGCCACCCTGGTCAGCGGCTGCGCCAACCAACTGTCGCAACGTAGCGAGCACGAAGAACGCATCGAGCGCAAACTGCTCTCGCACAGTGTACAAATCGACCTCGGCGAGCCCAAAACCCTTGAGCTTCCGCAGCGTCGTGTGCGCATTAACGAAAAAAGGACCTTTGAGGTCACCGAATTTGAAGTAACCCGTCTTTACGATCGATACACCCCGTATCAGCCATGGCGGGAAATCTACGAGATCCCGCTCGGTGCGGTGGCGGTCGTGGCCGGCGTTGGCGCCAACGTGGTTAACGTATTTGCGCTGGGCCGCCTGCCGGACAGCGTGACCAAAGACTGGATCAATTACGGCGTTGCCGGACTCAACCCATTCATGAACGCGCCCTCCCACGGCCGTGCTCAACAGAACCTGGCCGGCATTAACGAAGTTCAGCGCGACAAAAGAATCGAAAACTCGACGCTGCCGTGGAGCGAACGCCCTGTGACGGTCAAGGCCGGCTCTCAGACTCACGAGCTGACCACAGACCGTAATGGCATTTTACGCCTGAGCCTGCTGGACAGTCCGTTTGCGGAGCAGGATCTGAGTCATGTCACACGTCTGTATCTAAGTGTCGAAGATGATCAGGACAATACCCACTCCAATGCAGACCTGGTGGTCAGTCGCACGCTGCGTGGCAAACTGATTGAGGCTCATGGACTGATTTATGACGACCTGGAGGATGATGAGGTCAGTCAGTGGGTTTACCGAGTCAAGCGCCTTTCTGATCTGGGCCTGGAAGAAGAGGCCAGCGATCTCGAGCAGAGCCTGATAGAAATGACGCGAGACGATCCGCAATTGCAGCAGGAGTTTTTGAAATCTCTGGCCAAGGATGCGGGTCGACTGGTAGCGGATCCCGGCGCGGAAAAATAACCTGAAGCGCTCTGCTTTTCTGTAGGCGTTACCGAAGGCTGCGAGGCATTTATCCTGACACCGCCATCGCAGCCTTCGGCAGTTCCTACGAGTCACCAGTTCGCTTCGCGATCGCGCGGCAACCGGACAAAAACGCTCAGCGCGAAAACAGCTCCAACTGCTCGTGCGCTTTTCGCAAATCATGCAAACGTACACCGATCCCCAGCAAACGGACTGGCTTGCCGCCCCGGGCAAATGCCTGAGTGAGCAGATGCTCGAAGCTGTCCAGATCCCGACCTATCCCTGATTGCTCAAGTGTCGTCTGGGTGAAATCGTGAAACTTTACTTTCACGAACGGTTTGCCAGGCCGGTACTGCCCCTCCATCCGCTCTACCCGTCCGTTTAAGGTTTCCAGCAGCTCTGGAAGCTTTCTCAGGCAACTGGCCAGATCAGGAAGATCGGTGTCGTAGGTATTTTCCACGCTTACAGACTGCCGCCTGCTGTCATTTTGAACCGGCCGCTCATCAATGCCACGCGCCAGTCCCCACAGACGCTCGCCGAACGAACCAAACTCTCGCACCAGTGCCAGCTTTTTCCAGTCGCGTAAATCGCTGCAACTGACAATCCCCAGCCTGCCCAACTTATCAGCAGTCACTTTGCCGACACCGTGCAGCTTGCTGACCGGCAATTGCGCAACGAAGTCCTCGACCTGATCGGGGGTAATCACGAACAACCCGTTGGGCTTCTTCCAGTCGCTGGCAATTTTGGCCAGAAATTTATTGGGCGCAACGCCAGCCGAGACAGTGATGTGCAATTGGTTGGATACCCTGCGCCGAATATCCTGGGCAATCCTTGTCGCACTGCCAGAAAAATGGCTGGTATCGGACACGTCGAGATAAGCCTCATCAAGCGAAAGCGGTTCAATGAGGTCGGTGTAGTCACGGAAGATGGCGTGGATCTCTTTGGACGCTTCTTTATAAGCATCCATTCTCGGCTTGACGATGGTGAGGTCCGGGCACAGCTTCAATGCGTGACGCGAAGACATCGCCGAGCGTACGCCGTAGGCCCTAGCCTCATAATTGCAGGTCGCAATAACGCCTCGCCGATCTGCAGAGCCGCCCACGGCTAAAGGTTTGTTAGCCAACCGAGGGTCATCGCGCATTTCGATGGCTGCATAAAAGCAGTCACAGTCGACATGGATGATTTTTCGCTGCGTCATGTGGGCGTTTTGCGATAGGCGTGGTCGACCAGTATCTCACTCGTGTCGATATGTGACATCTCATGATGTGCACGCTTAAAAGAAATTGATGCGATCACGTCGCTACCGGTACCAGACATATTGCCTGACAGGCCCACTCAGCATGGCCTGCAGCCTGTCCAAGCGGTCAAAAACCGGCGCTAAGCGATTGAAGGAAAAGCAATTTTAGAAAATTAACAATTGACAGCTTAGCGATCCTCTGTAGAATGCCGCCACACAGACGCGGGATGGAGCAGTCTGGTAGCTCGTCGGGCTCATAACCCGAAGGTCGTCGGTTCAAATCCGGCTCCCGCAACCAAACATCAAAAAAGGCTACTCGAAAGAGTGGCCTTTTTTGTGCCTGTCATTTGAGAGTGGTACGCGACCAGAAACTGGATCAAGCATTTGGGTTGATGTAATCGCCACTCGAACTCCTAACCTGCCCTCTCGATCTTGCCAACCCGCCGCAATGCGACGAGCAAAAATCTTTACGAGTCCGGCACTTAAATCTCCAACCCTCCGAACCAAACTAATTCGCCGACTTTTCTCATTAAAGGTTGACACCTCGTCGTTCGGCTGTAGAATGCCGCCACACAGACGCGGGATGGAGCAGTCTGGTAGCTCGTCGGGCTCATAACCCGAAGGTCGTCGGTTCAAATCCGGCTCCCGCAACCAAACATCAAAAAAGGCTACTCGAAAGAGTGGCCTTTTTTGTGCGCGACACAAAATAGCGCAAGTCTTTGGCATAGATCGAAATTCCCCCTCTCCCTCGCCCCCCCGCACGCCCTCCTTGTAACGTAATATTACAAAACGCGACAGTTTTACACCGTTCTGCCGATAGCTGTTTAATAGCTGAACTGTTGCTGAACAGCTACATGAACGAACAGGCTCCATTCGCTCGTTAGACGATGACGCGCTAACATCTCGAAATATTTTTTGCGTAGGGATTGGTAACTTGGCTGTATACCTCCATTCTGTCGCGCACGATCCAAGGAGTGATTGATGCGCGCCAACCCGTCAGAACCGAACGAAGCAGTTACGGCGAATCAACCCATCCAGCCTGCCCGGCTCAAGTGGCTCGAGTTGCTGAGTAAATATCGCCAGCCAATTGGGCTGGGCGTTACGCTTCTACTATTCGCCGTGGCCTTGATTGCTTGCCGACACATGTTGAGCGAGCTCGACCTCTATGCACTGCAAGACTCATTATTGAGCGTGCCTGCTCCATCGTTGGCGGGAGCGGTGTTAGCAACAGTCGCCGGTTTCGTCATTCTTTTGGGCTATGAATGGTCCGCCAGTCGTTACGCGGGCGTTAACCTGCCAAACAAAACACTGGCCATGGGCGGTTTTACTGCGTTCGCCATTGGCAATGCTGTCGGCCTGTCGATGCTTTCCGGCGGCTCGGTACGCTATCGTCTGTATTCGCGCAAAGGCATCGGCGCGGTCGAAGTAGCGCGCATGACGCTGTTCGCCAGCCTGTCTTTGGGCTGCGCCCTGCCGCCACTGGCAGCCATCGCAACCCTGAGCAATCTGTCCGGTGCATCGCTGGCACTGCACACCCCCGTGGACTTGCTGGCAGCCATCGCCATTGGTGTGCTGGTACTGACAGGCGTATTGGCCGTTGCGGTCTACCGCCGCCGCCTGCCCGAACAAACGATCCCGCACACCCTGCTAGTGCATGCCGGACGCCGGACACTGCGACTCCCTGGCGTGAACCTGACGCTGATGCAACTGGTGATCACCGCTCTGGACGTCGCTGCAGCTGCCACGGTCCTGTATCTGCTATTGCCGCAATCGCCCCCCTTCGGCGCGTTCCTGCTGGTTTACCTGCTGGCATTGGCCGCTGGCGTACTTAGTCATGTACCGGGTGGCGTCGGGGTTTTCGAAGCCATCCTGCTCGCGGCATTCGCCAATGAACTGGGTGCCGCGCCGTTGGCTGCAGCGTTGCTGCTGTATCGGATGATTTACGTCGTCCTGCCATTGTTACTGGCTTGCCTGGTGCTGTTGTTCACCGAAGGTCAGCGCCTGCTGCCGACCAAACAGGCGATGCGCGTCGCCTCGGGTCTGGCAGCGCCAATTCTGGCGCTGCTGGTGTTCCTTTCTGGCGTCGTGCTGCTTTTTTCTGGCGCTACTCCTGAAATCGATACCCGCCTTGAAGACCTGGGATTTCTCATCCCCCATCGCCTGATCAACCTTTCGCACTTTGGCGCCAGCCTGATTGGCGTCCTGTGCCTGCTCCTGGCTCAAGGACTGCGCCGGCGCTTGTCTGCTGCGTGGATGTTGACTGTCATTTTGCTACTGGCAGGCGCGGCCCTGTCGATGCTCAAAGGTTTCGACTATGAAGAAGCCACGCTGCTGATTCTGACCGCAGGGCTATTGGCAATTTTCCGCCGCTCGTTCTACCGACCCAGTCGTCTGCTGGAACTGCCCTTCTCCCCGCTGTATCTGGTAGCGACCCTTTGCGTAC
This sequence comes from Pseudomonas caspiana, assembly GCF_040224095.2. Taxonomy (NCBI): domain Bacteria; kingdom Pseudomonadati; phylum Pseudomonadota; class Gammaproteobacteria; order Pseudomonadales; family Pseudomonadaceae; genus Pseudomonas; species Pseudomonas caspiana. Next base: position 4,451,682 of record NZ_CP167995.1, read on the forward strand.
TGGGCGCATCGTTCTGGCTACTGCTGTTTGCATATCAGGACGTGCCGTATAGCCACCAACTGTGGTGGCAGTTCACTCTGGATGCGGACGCGCCTCGCGGCCTACGCTCAGCCTTAGGCAGCGCGGTGCTGTTGATCATTGTCTCGCTCACCTGGCTGCTGCGCACCGCACGACCGGTTATCAAGCTGCCAGACGCTTCCGAACTCGCCAAGGCCGCCGAAATCGTCAATGCCTCCTCACAGCCCGATGGCGGGCTGGTGCTGACGGGCGATAAAGCCGTGCTGCTGCACCCGGAGGGCAAAGCATTTCTGATGTATGCCCATCGTGGTCGCAGCCTGGTTGCGCTATATGATCCGATTGGTCCGACACAGCAACGCGCCGAACTGATCTGGCAATTCCGTGACCTGTGTGACGTTCACCACGCACGACCAGTGTTCTATCAGGTCCGCGCGGAAAACTTGCCGTTCTACATGGACATCGGTCTGACCGCGATCAAGCTTGGTGAAGAAGCGCGGGTCAACTTGCGTAGCTTCGACATCGAAGCCAAGGGCAAGGAGATGAAAGACCTGCGCTATACCTGGAATCGTGGCGGGCGTGATGGCTTGTCGTTGGAGATCTATGAAGCCGGCCAGGCGCCACTGGATGAGCTGAAGGTCATCTCCGATGCCTGGCTGACCGGCAAGAACGTCCGTGAAAAAGGTTTCTCGCTAGGACGTTTCAGCCCTGAGTACCTCAAGCATTTCCGCATCGCGATCATCCACTTCGAAGGCAAGCCGGTAGCGTTCGCCAACCTGCTGGAGACCTCGCGCCATGACCTGGCCAGTCTGGACCTGATGCGCGCCCACCCGGACGCACCGAAGCTGACCATGGAGTTCATGATGGTCGGGCTGATTCTGTATTACAAAGAACATGGCTACGAACGTTTCAGCCTGGGCATGGTGCCGCTGTCGGGTCTGCAACCACGCCGTGGCGCGCCCCTGACTCAGCGTCTCGGGTCCATGGTGTTCCGTCGTGGCGAACAGCTCTACAACTTCCAGGGCTTGCGTCGCTTCAAGGACAAATTCCAGCCTGACTGGGAACCACGTTATATGGCCGTGCCCGCCGGACTCGATCCGCTGGTGGCACTGGCTGACACCGCCGCCCTGATTGCGGGCGGCCTGACTGGATTGGTGAAACGCTGATGATTCAACGCTACCGGCGCATTTTGCTCGCAGCACTGCTGATTGTTTTGGTTCTGGTTCTTGGGGTCTGGCTGTGGAGCCGCCCTGCCCCACCTGCAACACTGGACCGCTCGGCACTGACCGACGGCTCAGCGCTGACTGATGTCACGCCCGGCAGCCGAACCAAGGTTCGTGTCGCATTGGCAGTCACCGCAGACAACCTACTGTCAGACAAACAATTGCAGGCCCTGAGCCAGGACGCTTCTGCCCGGATCATTCAGGTTGTACTGCCCAAGGACGACTGCACCCTGCAGCAGAAGACCTTCAATGAAGCCCTTGGCAAACTCGATGAAGCGCCAACGGTTGTTGCCGGCATTGGTCCAGGCGCGACTTTGGCGTGGCGCTGGCTCGCGGGACAGGACAACGACAAGGCTGAAGCCATTTCGGTAGGCTTTTATCTGGAACAACCTTCTCAACCGGTCAAGCCGCTCGAGCCAGACGAAACGCCCCCCGTGATCTGTGACGTGCCATTGCCCAAATCTGCTCCACACGGTCACTGGATGGTGGCGTGGAACGATGCACCGGACGATGAACCCGCCGCGTTCGTGCGCGATCAGGCTAACGCCGATACCAGCATCAGCGATTACGACATCAAGCTGCCGCAAGTCCTCAACAGCGAACTGCGTCGCAAGCTGGTCGGCGAAGACGACAAAGGCGGCGGCCTGGGTATTCCTGTCGTAGAAGTGCCTGCCGCACAACCATCGGACACCGTGACGCTGTTCCTGTCCGGTGACGGTGGCTGGCGTGATCTGGACAAAGTTGTTGCCGGGGATATGGCCGGGATGGGCTATCCAGTCGTTGGCATCGACGTGCTGCGCTACTACTGGGAACACAAATCCCCTGAGCAGACCGCCACTGACCTGACTGAACTGATGCAACACTACCGGCAAAAATGGGGCGCCAAGCGCTTCATTCTGGCGGGTTACTCATTTGGTGCAGATGTCCTGCCCGCCGTTTACAACCGCTTGGCGCAAGAGGATCAAGACCGCGTCGACGGCATGATCCTGCTGGCCTTTGCACGCACCGGCAGTTTCGAGATTCGCGTCGACGGCTGGCTGGGTGCAGCGGGCAAGGATCTGCAGACAGGTCCGGAAATGGCAAAATTGCCGGGCGACAAAGTGCTCTGCGTCTATGGCGTGGAAGAGACAAAAGAAAGTGGCTGTACGGACACCACGGCTGTCGGCGAGAAGCTGCAACTGCCTGGCGGTCACCACTTCGACGAAAACTACCCGGCGCTTGCCAAGCGCTTGATTGCTTTCATCAATAAGCGTCAGGGCAAGACTCAAGCGCAGTAAAACGCTTTTGGCAGCCCAAAAAAATCCCCGTCAGCTTTTAGGCTACGGGGATTTTTTGTTGTGGAGTTTGGCCGGGGAAATCCGGTTCCCTGTTGAAGCGAGGGTTGCTTGCGACCCCGTGGACTCGGTGGATCAGACCCACCGCTTTAATCTCGCGGGCAAGCCTGGCTCCAACAGGCGGACACCTGTAGGTGCGTGCCGCCTGGCTACATCTCCACCTGCGTCCCCAATTCAATCACCCGATTAAACGGCAGCTTGAAGAACCGCAAATTACCATTGGCATTCCTGAGCATGAACGCGAATAACCCTTCCCGCCAGCGAGCCATACCGACCATCTTCGACGCAATCACCGTCTCACGACTGAGAAAGTACGTAGTTCGCATCGGGCTGAAATCCAGCTCTTCCAGATGACAAAGGCCAAGGGCAGCAGGAACGTCCGGTTCGTCGATGAATCCGAAGTGCAGGATCACCCTATAGAAACCTTCACCATAGACCTCGACTTCAAACCGCTGCTGCGCAGGCACGCGAGGCGTGTCTTCATACACCACCGTCAGCAACACTACCTGCTCGTGCAAGACCTGGTTGTGCAGCATGTTGTGCAACAGCGCGTGGGGAACTGCATCACTGCGCGCGGTCAGAAACACCGCCGTACCCTGAACCCTGTGCGGTGGCTGAACACGAATACTGCTGATGAAAATCGGCAGCGGCAGCCCGCCTTCGTCGATGCGCTCCACCAATAGCTGTTTACCGCGCTTCCAGGTGGTCATAAGGATAAACAGCACCACCCCGGCAATGACGGGAAACGCGCCACCCTGAATCACCTTCGGCACGTTGGCAGCGAAGAACAGACTGTCCACGAATAACAGCGCCAGTAAAAGCGGCACGGCCAGAACGGCAGGCCATTTCCAGAGCAGCAACATCACCGACGAAACCAGAATGGTGGTGCAGAACATGGTCCCGGTCACCGCAACGCCATAGGCCGAAGCCAGAGCGCCCGAAGACTCGAACCCCAGCACCAACAGAATCACACCGACCATCAACGACCAGTTCACCGCGCCGATGTAGATCTGGCCCTGGGCGTCACTGGACGTGTGCTGAATGTGCATACGCGGGATGTAGCCGAGCTGAATAGCCTGCAAGGTCATGGAGAACGCGCCGGAAATCACCGCCTGAGAGGCGATCACTGTCGCCAGCGTCGACAGGCCGATCAGCGGCAGCAAAGCCCAGCTGGGTGCCAACAGATAGAACGGGTTGCGTGCTGCCTCTGGATCTTCAAGAACCAACGCGCCCTGACCGAAGTAATTGAGCACCAACGCGGGCAGCACCAGAGCAAACCAGGCACGGGCAATCGGCTTGCGGCCAAAGTGCCCCATGTCGGCATACAACGCCTCTGCCCCGGTCAGCGCCAACACCACTGCGCCCAGGATTGCGACGCCTATCCCCGGATGAACAATAAAGAAACGCACGGCCCACAGCGGGTTCATGGCGTGCAGTACTTCGGGCTGATGCACGATGCCATTGATCCCCAAGAGTCCGAGCACCACAAACCAGGTCACCATGACCGGCCCAAACAACACCCCGATACGCGCAGTGCCGTGACGCTGAATAAGAAACAGCGCAACCAGCACCACCAGCGCCATCGGCACCACCCAGTGGTCGATGCCATCAAAGGCCAGCTCCAGCCCTTCCATGGCCGACAGCACCGAAATCGCGGGCGTAATCATGCTGTCGCCATAAAACAGCGCGGCACCGAACAGGCCGAAAACCACCATGGTCATTTGCAGTTTCGGATACCGGGTCGTCGCCCGGCGAGCCAAAGCGGTAAGCGCCATGATGCCGCCCTCGCCCTGGTTGTCTGCACGCAGGATGAACGCCATGTACTTGAACGAAACGACCCAGATCAACGACCAGAAGATCAGCGACAGAATGCCGAGCACTGCGTCGTGGGTGACCTCTACGCCATAACCACCCTGAAACACCTCTTTCAGGGTGTACAGCGGGCTGGTGCCGATATCGCCGTAAACCACACCTACTGCGGCTATCAATAGCGCGAAAGGTTTTGACACTGGATGCCCGGTCCCAGCCTGACTGCTTGCTTGACTCATCTACCACTCCTGAAACCTGGGTTTGAACTGCAGAAACACACGACAGTGCTCAGACTCACCCGTACAGATTGCGTGCTGGTGGCTACGCAAAAACCAGACATATTTCGTAACGACGCGAAGCATAGCGCAGCACTCGTCGTAATTCTCTGCATAACACTGGTCAACCGCCGGGCTGATCGCTAGAATTGCGCACTTTTTGATCAGAGGCGCACCAGCGCCCAGCTGTTGCCTCGGCTGCATGCCGAAGCCCACATCTCCGCCGAGGTTAGTCAATGTCCACCGTCACCACGCCATCCGCCCCCAAGGTCGGGTTTGTAAGTCTGGGTTGCCCAAAAGCTTTGGTTGACTCCGAGCGCATCCTCACCCAGCTGCGCATGGAAGGCTACGAAGTCGTCCCGACTTATCAGGACGCCGACGTGGTGGTGGTCAACACTTGCGGCTTCATTGACGCTGCCAAGGCCGAATCGCTTGAAGTGATTGGCGACGCCATCAAAGAGAACGGCAAAGTCATCGTCACTGGCTGCATGGGCGTTGATGAAAGCGTGATCCGTGACGTGCACCCGAGCGTGCTGTCCGTTACCGGCCCACAGCAATATGAGCAAGTGGTCAACGCCGTACATGACGCCGCGCCGCCGAAGCTCGATCACAACCCGTTGATCGACCTGGTGCCGCCTCAAGGCGTCAAGCTGACACCGCGCCACTACGCGTACCTGAAGATTTCCGAAGGCTGCAACCACAGCTGCAGCTTTTGCATCATCCCGTCGATGCGCGGCAAGCTGGTCAGCCGCCCGGTAGGCGATGTACTCGACGAGGCCCAGCGCTTGGTCAAATCCGGCGTAAAAGAGCTGTTGGTGATCTCTCAGGACACCAGCGCCTACGGCGTCGACATCAAGTACCGCACTGGCTTCTGGAACGGTGCTCCTGTCAAGACGCGCATGACCGAACTTTGCCAGGCCCTGAGCACCATGGGCGTCTGGGTTCGTTTGCACTACGTCTATCCGTATCCGCACGTTGACGAGCTGATTCCACTGATGGCTGCCGGGAAAATCCTGCCGTACCTGGACATCCCGTTCCAGCACGCCAGCCCGAAAGTTCTCAAGCTGATGAAGCGTCCAGCATTCGAAGACAAGACCCTGGCACGCATCAAGAACTGGCGCGAACAGTGTCCGGACCTGATCATCCGCTCGACTTTCATCGTCGGCTTCCCTGGCGAAACCGAAGAAGACTTCCAGTACCTGCTGGACTGGCTGACCGAAGCGCAGCTCGACCGCGTCGGTTGCTTCCAGTACTCACCGGTAGAGGGTGCACCCGCTAATCTGCTGGACGCGGCCATTGTGCCGGACGACGTCAAACAGGACCGTTGGGATCGCTTCATGGCTCACCAGCAAGCCATCAGCGCCGCCCGCCTGCAGATGAAGATCGGCCGGGAAATCGAAGTGCTGATTGATGAAGTCGACGAACAAGGCGCTGTAGGCCGTTGCTTCTTCGACGCGCCGGAAATCGACGGTAACGTGTTCATCGCTCTGGATGAAAACAGCACCCTCAAGCCGGGCGACAAGGTAATGTGCCGCGTTACCGACGCAGATGAATACGATCTGTGGGCCGAGACGCTCTGACGCGCCATCGCCTGATGTAACAAAAAAGCCCTGCCCTTCAAACGGCGGGGCTTTTTTTGGCTTCGAAGGGCTAAGCTAGTCCGTGTGCACTGCTTCTATCGAACAGAATGTAATCCGTTAAGTGAAATGCATTTTCTATAGAAGAGCGCCCCGCGCCCCTGAAACCGCGCTGTCTCGCGGCAAATATTTGACCTGTAGGAGCGCACGAGCACCGCGAGGCCGCGATAGCGGTGTATCAGACAGGACGCCATCGCTGCCTCGCGGTGCGAGTGAGCTCCTACAGAAAAGCATTGCATATCAGATACTTGTATTTTCTGATGAGCGATAGGGTGTGTCAGAAACACAAGACGATCTTCAATGGAGCAAATACCATGCAGCATCCGCATCCGGCGATTTCCAGCGCGGGTAAAGATGACTATCCGCAGTTGATCCAGGTCTGGGAGAGCGCTGTCCGCGCGAGCCATGATTTTTTGCCAGAAGCTTACATCGTGCAGCTCAGAGAACTGCTGCTGACCCGTTATCTGGATACTGTGAAACTGTTCTGCACACGGGATTCGCACCTGAACATCACGGGCTTTGCTGGCGTCAGCATCGGCAAGCTGGAGATGCTTTTCATTGATGCCGATCATCGCGGCCAAGGGCTGGGCAAACAGCTACTCGCTTACAGCATCAAACACTTCGGGATTCGCGAACTGGACGTCAACGAACAAAACCCGCAAGCACTGGGTTTTTACCTGAAGCAGGGTTTTGAAGTGATCAGCCGCTCGGAAGTGGACGGGCTTGGGCAGCCGTATCCGATGTTGCGGATGAGGCTGGAGCAGCGGTTTTGATAACTGCGCCCTAACGTGCAGGAGCTGCCGAAGGCGGCGATTGCGGTGTGTCAGGCGGAATGCAATCGCAGCCTTCGGCAGCTCCTACAAGAGTGCATTCAGCATTTTGGTTGATAGAGGCGGCTTTAGCCGCGAGCACAACGACCGATTACAAGCCATTTGCAATGTTGCCGCGATTAACCGGGCGCGCACGGGTACAATGTCGGCCTTTCTCTCAAGTAACGGCTTTTTTGTCATGTCAGAACCCATCCGCCTCTCCAAACGCCTGATCGAACTGACCGGCTGCTCCCGGCGGGAGGCTGAGCTGTATATCGAAGGCGGCTGGGTCACCGTGGACGGTAAAGTCATTGATGAGCCGCAATACAAGGTCGACGCCGAAACCGTCGTCCTTGATCGCGAAGCCAAGGCCGACGCGCCGGAGCCTGTAACCATCATCTTCCACAAACCAGCCGCTCTCAGCGAAGCCGATGCGCTCGCGTTGATTACGCCTGCGACCCTCTCGGAAGAACACAGCTTTGGCAAACGACCACTCAAGGGTCATTTTCTGCGCCTTGAACCCATCTCGACACTGCAGGCCAATGCCAGCGGCCTGATGGTGTTCAGTCAGGACTGGAAAATCCTGCGCAAGCTCACCGATGACCGCAGCAAGATCGAGCAAGAGTACGTGGTGGAAATCTCCGGCGAGATGGTCGCCCACGGCCTTAACCGTCTCAATCACGGCATGACCTACAAAGGCACCGAACTGCCAAAGGTCAAAGCCAGCTGGCAGAGCGAGAACCGCCTGCGTTTTGCGATGAAAAACCCTCAGCCCGGTGTTATCGCCCAAATGTGTGAAGCCGTGGGCCTGAAGATCGTGTCAGTCCGCCGCATCCGCATCGGCGGCGTATCCATGGGCAAGCTGCCAGAAGGCCAATGGCGCTACATGACTTCCAAAGAGAAGTTCTAATTCAGTTCAATGCTGCATGACCCGATCATGCAGCGTGACCCCAGCCTTATCAGGATTTACGCATCATGATGAACAACGACGTATTGCGCAGCGTGCGCTACATGCTTGATATCAGCGACGGCAAAATTGTCGACATTACAAAACTCGGCGGACTGGAGATTACCAAGGCCGAGGTCATTGCCTTCACCAAGAAGGAAGATGAAGAAGGCTATCTGAACTGCAGCGATGAAATCATGGCGCACTTCCTGGATGGTCTGGTGATCTTCAAGCGCGGCAAGGACGACAGCCGTCCGCCGCAACCTGTCGAGCTGCCCGTCACCAACAACACCGTATTGAAGAAGCTGCGCGTTGCCTTCGAGCTTAAAGAAGAAGACATGCATGCCATCCTGAAGTCGGTGGAATTCCCGGTATCCAAGCCTGAATTGAGCGCACTGTTCCGCAAATTCGGCCACAGCAACTACCGCACCTGTGGCGACCAGTTACTGCGCAACTTCCTCAAGGGCCTGACCCTGCGGGTTCGTCCTTGACCCCAGTGACTCTGAATCAATACGCACCCGGTAGAAGCGAACTTGTTCGCGAGGCAGTGTTTCGCGATACCGCGCCTCGCGAACAAGTTCGCTCCTACCGGATGCCTGATTACGCAAATCCATGACTGACTCCTACAACGTCTCCCCCATCGGCTTCGTCCGCTCCTGCTTCAAGGAGAAGTTCGCGATCCCGCGTCAGCCGCAACTGGCCCCGGCAGCCCGTGGCGTGCTGGAACTGGTCGCGCCGTTCGATCAGGGCGACGCTGTGCAGGGCCTGGAGCAGGTCAGCCATGTCTGGCTGCTGTTCCTCTTTCATCTGGCTCTGGAAGACAAGCCACGCCTGAAAGTGCGGCCACCACGACTAGGCGGCAACCAGTCGATGGGCGTATTCGCGACCCGCGCCACCCACCGTCCTAATGGCATTGGCCAATCTGTGGTCAGACTGGACAAGGTCGAAGCCGGGCGTCTGTATTTGTCTGGCATCGACCTGCTGGACGGCACACCAGTGCTGGACATCAAACCTTACGTGCCTTATGCCGACAGCGTGCCGAGCGCCATCAACGCTATTGCGAGCGCCGCACCCGAGCTCATCCCGGTGAACTGGGATGAGTCAGCCTTGAAGCAAGCGCACCAACACGGCTTGCGTCTGGATGAGCCGCTGATTGAGTTGATCGAGCAATGCCTGGCACAGGACCCGCGCCCGGCCTATCAGACACCGCCCCCGGAACGCCGCTATGGAGCGCAGTTCTGGGACCTGGACGTGCGCTGGCACTACCCGGAGCCCGGCGTCATCAAGGTACTCGAAGTCGTGCTGGCGAACGCCTGATCAGGCCACTTATCTGCGCCCACAAAAAAACCGCCCGGTCCGTGACCCCCAGGCGGTTTGTTTGTCACATCAGCGGAATGTGCGAACACACCCCACTCCGTAATTTCAGCGGTTACTTCTCGACGAATGCACGCTCGATCAGATAATCGCCTGGCTCACGCATACGCGGAGAAACCGTCAGACCGAAGCTGTTGAGCACTTCGCTGGTTTCGTCGAGCATGCTCGGGCTACCGCACAACATGGCGCGGTCGTCCTGAGGATTGATCGGTGGCAGACCGATGTCGCTGAACAACTTGCCGCTACGCATCAGGTCAGTCAGACGACCTTCGTTCTCGAATGGCTCGCGAGTAACGGTTGGGTAGTAAATCAGCTTGTCGCGCAGCGCTTCGCCGAAGAATTCGTTCTGTGGCAGGTGCTCGGTGATGAATTCGCGATAGGCGACTTCGTTCACGTAACGCACGCCGTGACACAGGATGACTTTCTCGAAACGCTCGTAGGTTTCAGGATCCTGAATGACGCTCATGAACGGCGCCAGACCGGTACCTGTGCTGAGCAGGTAAAGATGCTTGCCCGGCTTGAGGTCATCAAGTACCAGCGTGCCCGTAGGCTTTTTGCTGATGATGATCTCATCGCCTTCCTTCAAGTGTTGCAGCTGCGAAGTCAGGGGACCGTCAGGCACTTTAATGCTGAAAAACTCGAGATGCTCTTCCCAGTTCGGGCTGGCGATCGAATAGGCACGCATGAGCGGGCGCCCGTTTGGCTGCTGCAGACCGATCATGACGAACTGACCGTTCTCGAAACGCAGACCTGGATCGCGGGTGCACTTGAAACTGAAGAGTGTGTCGTTCCAGTGATGGACGCTTAGAACACGCTCGTGGTTCATGTTGCTCATTTACGTGAAAACTCCTGAGATTCGCTTGCGCCGGGTAGGAACGCTATTGCGCAGTATTCTAGTGGGAAGCACAATATCTGTTAAATGAATTATTAAGATATGGGTAATCGGTTATATAGATATGCGATTTACTTTACGTCAACTCCAGGTTTTTGTAGCCGTCGCCCAGCAGGAAAGCGTTTCCCGCGCTGCGATCCTCCTGTCGCTATCGCAATCGGCGGCCAGTACCTCCATCACTGAACTGGAGCGCCAGTCCAGCTGCCAACTGTTCGACCGGGCGGGTAAACGCCTGAGCCTGAATGCCACCGGGCGACAGTTGCTGCCCAAGGCGGTCGCCCTGCTGGACCAGGCCAAAGAGATCGAAGACCTGCTTAATGGCAAGTCCGGCTTCGGCTCGCTGGCGGTAGGCGCGACCCTGACCATTGGCAACTATCTGGCGACCCTGCTGATCGGCAGCTTCATGCAGCGCCACCCGGAAAGCCAGGTCAAACTGCACGTGCAGAACACCGCGCATATCGTGCAGCAGGTCGCCCATTACGAAATTGACCTGGGTCTGATTGAGGGCGATTGCACACATCCCGACATTGAGGTGCAGCGCTGGGTCGAGGACGAGCTTGTGGTGTTCTGTTCGCCCCAGCATCCACTGGCCAAGCGCGGGCATGCCAGCCTGGAAGAGTTGACGCAGGAAGCATGGATCCTGCGCGAACAAGGTTCAGGAACCCGGCTGACTTTCGATCAGGCGATGCGTCACCATCGCAATGCGCTAAACGTGCGTCTGGAGCTGGAACACACTGAAGCCATCAAGCGTGCTGTGGAGTCGGGCCTGGGGATTGGCTGTATTTCGCGGCTCGCCCTAAGGGATGCGATTCGACGCGGTAGCCTGGTGGCAGTGGAAACGCCGGAGCTGGACCTGTCTCGAGAGTTCTACTTCATCTGGCACAAGCAGAAGTACCAGACCTCAGCCATGCGCGAGTTTCTCGACCTGTGCCGCTCCTTGACCGAAGGTGTGCAACGCAGCGACGAAATCGTGCTGCCAAGCATGTACCCGGTGACTTAACCAAACAAAATCAATAACCAGACAGCAGCGATCATGGTCAGCGAGACCATCTGGGCCGCGCTGCCCATGTCCTTGGCATTCTTCGACAGAGGGTGCAGATCCAGCGAGATGCGGTCGATGGCCGCTTCCACCGCTGAATTAAGCAACTCAACGATCAATGCCAGCAGGCACACAGCGATCAACAGCGCCCGCTCGCCCTTGCTCACGTCGACTATAAAAGCCAACGGCACGAGGATCACGTTGAGGAGCACTAATTGCCTGAATGCGGCCTCACCCTTGAAAGCCGCAGACAGGCCATCGAACGAATAACCGGCGGCATTCAGGATACGTTTCAGGCCCGTTTGGCCTTTGAAAGGAGACATAGATAAGCTGCTGTGCAAAAAAGATGATGGAAGCTAATTCAGGACAGATCAAAAAAATGTGAACGCCTGCAGCGCCCTGGATTATCCGTTCGGAGAAATGGATTCCAGCTGTTGTAAAAGCAACGCGGCCTGGGTCCGTGTGCGAACTCCAAGCTTGCGGAAAATCGCCGTGACATGGGCCTTGATCGTTGCTTCAGAAACGGTCAGCTCATAGGCAATCTGTTTGTTCAGCAACCCTTCGCAGACCATGGTCAGTACGCGGAACTGCTGAGGCGTCAGACTGGCCAGACCAGCGCTAGCAGCCTTGGCTTCATCAGAAACACTGACGATTTCGTTGACCTGCGGCGGCCACCAGACATCTCCCTCAAGAACCGTACGCACGGCCTTTTGAATAGTCTCCAGCGGACTGGACTTGGGAATGAAACCACTGGCTCCAAACTCCCGGGATTTGACGACAATCGCCGCTTCTTCCTGCGCCGACACCATCACCACCGGAATCTGTGGATATTGCCCGCGCAACAGCACCAGACCGGAAAAACCATAGGCACCCGGCATGTTCAAATCCAGCAACACCAGATCCCAGTCAGCTTTTTCACCCAGCCGGGTTTCCAGCTGAGCGATGCTATCGGCTTCCACCAGCCTCACATCCGGGCCAAGGCCAAGGCTCAACGCCTGATGCAACGCGCTGCGAAACAGCGGATGGTCATCGGCAATCAGGATTTCGTAAGTCATGGGGTGTTCCTGTACTCATAAGTGAGTGCCGATCCATTCAGCACCCAGCAAGGCATTGGCAGATGCCAGCAAACGCTTGTTGCTACAACACACAGCGCGAACCCGACGTTTCAAAAAACACGTGTCCGGCTCTTTATGCGGCGCCAGCATGCCCAGCGAAACCGGGGTGGTCAAGCATTAACCCGGCCGCAAACAGCGGTTATTGTGTGCTTATCTGCGGGTAACTCGCAGCGCAAGATTATCCCTTCAAAGAAAAGCCTTTAGATGAGTGTGCGACACATCGTCCGAATCAATGGCTTTTTGATACTTCGCCCCCAGATAGTGGGCGGTAAATACATCCAGATAGGCATCCAGCACACCACTGGCCTGCGTATCTCCAGCCAGCTCGAGGCACAGCGCAGCCACTTCGGCCGTACAGAAATGATCGTCACGCTTGGAGCGCCGCAAGCGGTAGCGAGACATTTGTTCCGGCTCAAGGCTGAGCACCGGAAAACGTTCCAGGTAAGGACTCTTGCGAAACATCTTTCGCGCTTCGGTCCAGGTTGCGTCCAGCAAAATGAACAGCGGTCGCTTGCCTTCCTCCTGGACGACTCGATTGACCACCCGTTCCGGAGCAACAAACTCGCCGGGAAAAACAATGTAAGGCTGCCATTGCGGATCATCCAGCAGCGCCAGCAATTGTTCGTCAACGTCTATACGTGACCAGCCAAAGGCATGGGTATCGTCGATCACATCCGCAATCAACCAGCCGGTATTCGTTGGCTTCAGCGGCTCGGTGTCATACATCAGCAGACACATGGCGGAGTTTGCAGCCACATTGGGCTTCCACCCGCACAGACAGTAATCGGGAATGACCCGGCACTGATTGCAACGAGGGGCGCGTGACCCGCGGGCAATAAACGGCTTGGTACTCTGCGCCAGTCGGCGGTCGCGCAGACGAGAAACAGCGTGGCTCATGAAGGCATGCGTCGATGAAAGGAGAGCGTGAACACTGCGATAACTCGGAGGGCTGAAAAGTCCGCGCAGTTTATCAGAGCTGCGCCCCTCCCCGCCCGCACTGTCGATGGACGAATCGCTTTCACTGCCCGTCATCCTTATACTTCTCCCCCATTCACGCGCATCCAGCTCTGCTGCCTGCTGAACATACGTCCAAGTCACCGGTCCAACGGGCCAGTCACTGAATCAGGAGAAATTAATGCTGCGCCTTACCGTCCCCACCCTCACGCTGCTGCTCGCCGCCCCATTCTTCGCCCAAGCGGCGTCGAAGCAGGATTTCGAACTGAGCAAAATGCTCGAAAAAGTTGCGAAGGAAAGCAGCGTCGGCACGCCACGGGCCATCAATGAGGACATTCTTGATCAGGGCTATACGGTTGAAGGCAACCAGTTGATCAATCATTTGAGTGTTCGTGAAGGCCAGGCCCAGCAAATGCGCGCCAACCCCGATGCGGTCCGCAATCAATTAGGTAACAGTGTTTGCCACAACAATGGCTATCGCCAGTTGATGACCAAAGGTGCGGTACTGAAGTATCAATTCACTGAATACAAGACCAACCGCCCGGTGACCAGCCAGGTCTTCAAGGCCAGCGACTGCTCGGTCAAGAAGTAAGGACATAACAAGATTTGTCATGTGGGCGCTGCCGCAGGCTGCGAAAGTGTTATTTCTTACACGCAGATATTCGCAGCCTTCGGCAGCTCCTACAGATTTTTAGTCACTGCCCGCCAGTCCTCTGTGTGCCCTCTCTTCCATCCGCCCACGTCCCTCATTTTGCCCAGCTGAAATTTGATGCCATAAACAAACGTTGCCAGTTCCAGGCAGGCTAGGCACATTATCGAATTGGAATAAGCGTCACGCTTCAGACTACGGTGCGGGCTGGAGCGATGATTTCGCGCACGGAGAAGCCCTTAATGCCTTATGTACCCAATGACCTGTTAAGCAGCCACTTTGAAAAAAACGGCAATGACCTCACCAGCAAGATCGAGGAACAGATCAATCTGGTAGCCCCCAACAGCCCGAACCTTCCGCTCTATCGCGACATGATACTGACCGTGCTGCGCATGGCTCAGGATGACCGCAATCGCTGGAACGCAAAAATCACTCTGCAAGCCTTGCGCGAACTGGACAACGCCTTTCGAGTGCTTGAGCAATTCCGCGGACGTCGCAAGGTGACGGTATTTGGCTCGGCGCGCACGCCGGTTGAGCATCCACTGTATGCGCTGGCCAAAGAGCTTGGCGGACTGCTGGCCAAAGCAGATCTGATGGTCATTACCGGTGCCGGTGGCGGCATTATGGCTGCGGCACACGAAGGCGCCGGGCTTGATCACAGCCTGGGCTTCAATATCACCCTGCCATTCGAGCAGCACGCCAATGCCACGGTCGAAGGGACCGGAAATTTACTGCCCTTCCACTTCTTCTTTACCCGCAAGCTGTTCTTCGTCAAGGAAGCCGATGCACTGGTGCTTTGCCCAGGTGGTTTCGGCACGCTTGATGAAGCGCTTGAAGTGCTGACGCTGATTCAGACGGGTAAAAGTCCGCTGGTGCCTATCGTTCTACTGGATGTGCCGGGCGGGAGCTTTTGGCAGAGCGCACTTGATTTCATCAAGAATCAGTTGGAAGACAATCGCTACATCTTGCCCAACGACATGAAGCTAATGCGTCTGGTCTACAGCGCGGAAGACGCCGTTGAGGAGATCCATCAGTTTTACAGCAATTTCCATTCAAGCCGTTGGCTGAAGAATAAATTCATTATTCGCATGCATCACCCGCTTACCGAGCAGGCCATTGCACATATGCAGGAAGCCTTCGCCGATCTGCGTCTGGCTGAAGATTTCCAGCAACACGCCTATCAGGGTGAAGAGCACGAAGCGGATTTCAGCCATCTGACGCGCCTGGTGTTTACCTTCAGCGGACGCAACCAAGGGCGCTTACGGGAATTGGTAGATTATATAAACCTGCAAGAAAACTGGGTTCAGCCAACAGCAGAGTTGAAGACCCGGCAATCAGAGTCTTCAAAAGAGACCTGAGAATCAGTCATCCTCACCACGGCCGCTTAACAAGCGGCCGATCATATCCATTGGATAACCTCGGTAACTCAGAAACCGCCCTTGCTTGGCGCGCTCCCGCGCATCCACTGGCAACTGCCCGGCAAACTTGCGCTGCCAGGTTTCGTGCATTTTTTCCTGCCAATTGAAGCCGCACTCCCGAATCGCCTGCTCGACTTCCGCCCGTTGCAGCCCTCTCTGGTTCAGCTCCTCACGAATACGCGCAGGGCCGTAGCCCGAACGTGCACGGTACGAGACAAAACTTTCGAGATAGCGAGCTTCGGACAGCAGCCCTTCTTCCACAAGACGGTCGAGGGCAGGTTCGATGAGTTCAGGAGTTGCGCCGCGCTGACGCAGCTTGCGCGTCAGCTCGACACGACCGTGCTCGCGTCGTGCGAGCAGGTCCATTGCGGTGCGCCTTACGGCGACGGGTGTATCAAGTACCGCTGACATGATCTATCAGATATCAACG
This sequence comes from Pseudomonas caspiana, assembly GCF_040224095.2. Taxonomy (NCBI): domain Bacteria; kingdom Pseudomonadati; phylum Pseudomonadota; class Gammaproteobacteria; order Pseudomonadales; family Pseudomonadaceae; genus Pseudomonas; species Pseudomonas caspiana. Next base: position 4,467,601 of record NZ_CP167995.1, read on the forward strand.
TCAGCTTCGGCCATGTCATCAGCTGGCGCTGGTGCACGAGAGGCTTCAGACTTGGTATCTACACCTGGGGTCAGCAGCTTCTCGCGAATCATCTTCTCGAGCGTGGCGCCGACTTCCGGGTTATCCGCCAGGAACTTGGCCGAGTTGGCTTTACCCTGACCGATCTTGCTGCCTTGATAGCTATACCAGGCACCGGATTTCTCTACGAAACCATGCAGCACCGCCAGATCAATGATCTCGCCATTGAGGTAGATACCTTTACCGTAAAGAATCTGGAACTCAGCCTGACGGAACGGCGGAGCCACCTTGTTCTTGACGACCTTGACACGGGTTTCGCTACCGACGACTTCGTCGCCCTCTTTCACTGCACCCGTACGACGAATATCCAGACGTACCGAAGCGTAGAACTTCAGTGCGTTACCACCGGTGGTGGTTTCCGGGCTACCGAACATCACACCGATCTTCATACGGATCTGGTTGATGAAGATAACGAGGCAGTTGGCGTTCTTGATGTTGCCGGTGATCTTGCGCAGCGCCTGAGACATCAGACGAGCCTGCAGACCCACGTGCATGTCACCCATTTCGCCTTCGATCTCGGCCTTTGGCACCAGAGCGGCAACGGAGTCGACGACGATCACGTCGATGGCGTTGGAGCGCACCAGCATGTCGGTGATTTCCAGTGCCTGCTCGCCGGTGTCCGGCTGCGAAACCAGCAGGTCATCAACATTGACGCCCAGCTTGCCTGCGTATTCCGGATCGAGAGCGTGCTCGGCATCGACAAACGCACAAGTTGCACCCATTTTCTGGGCCTGGGCGATAACCGAAAGCGTCAGCGTCGTTTTACCGGAGGATTCCGGACCGTAGATTTCTACGATACGGCCTTTCGGCAAACCACCAATACCCAGCGCGATGTCCAGGCCGAGCGAACCGGTGGAAATAGAAGGAATCGCCTGGCGGTCATGGTCACCCATGCGCATTACGGCACCTTTACCGAATTGACGCTCGATCTGACCCAAGGCCGCAGCCAAGGCTTTCTTCTTGTTGTCGTCCATTGAAGTCCTCACGTAATCAAATTCAATTAGGGGCCTGACGGCCACAACACCTGTATAAGTAGACAGTATTATTCCACAGGGTTGAGCGCGCGCCTACCCCTGAGTTGGTATTTCTGCATCAGCAAGCAGGATGAGCCCCTCTAGCGCGGCTTTCACCGTTTGTCGGCGCACCTCGTCACGGTCTCCGGCGAACTGCTCGCGCCGGGAAATCAACTTTTCACCTACCCCCCAACACAGCCAGACAGTGCCAACCGGTTTATCGACCGACCCGCCATCCGGCCCGGCGACACCACTGACCGCCACGGCAAACCGTGCTCCGCTATGACGCTGGGAACCCGACACCATGGCGCGCACCACCTCTTCACTGACCGCCCCGACACGAGCAAAAAACTCAGCCGGGACTTGCAACTGAAGGGTTTTCTGGTGATTGGAGTACGTGACATAGCCGGCCTCAAACCAGGCAGAGCTACCGGGTATGCGGGTAATCGCCTCGGCAATTCCGCCGCCTGTACAGGATTCGGCGGTAGTCACCTGAGCGTTGATTGATTGCAGTTGCTTGCCAAGGGTCGCGGCAAGCCGGGTGATTTCATCCAAGATGCTTTTCCTTATAGAAAGGCAGGTAACAGGAAGCCAGACAAACCGTCACCGTACACGACCGCGTTGATGCTGCAAGCAGGAGCGGTCGGATTGCGGCCGCCCCTTTGATTAATCATTTGGCTGTGGATTTCGGGCAGTGCGGTTTCTTGATGGTTTCGACGGTCGTCTCCCTGGGGCGACGACGAGCTTCTTCGATGGGAATGAACCGCCCGGTTTCCGAATCTCTTCCACGTTTGTTAGCCATATAAAATTCCTTTTTTATAAATGCCTGCTCAGGATTGAGAGGCGACGCAGCAAAGTCTATACAGTGATTTCAAATCTGTGGGCGCATGGAAACGCGCCGTGACGAATAAGCCGTCTCGCAGCGGACCTGCGTCACGAAGCCTCGCGTGTTAATCTTGTGCCCATCGCAAAACGTACGGATTTACCGACCTGTTAGCCCCAAGGGGGTGGCAGGCACGCCTCCGAATTTGCCCCATCTTTCTCACGAACTTGCCTAACTAACTGATGAATAAAGCAATTTCCGATCTCTCTTCACATACTCCGATGATGCAACAGTACTGGCGGCTGAAGAATCAGCATCCTGACCAGTTGATGTTCTATCGCATGGGCGACTTCTACGAAATCTTTTACGAAGACGCGAAGAAAGCCGCCAAATTGCTGGACATCACCCTGACAGCTCGGGGCCAGTCCGCCGGTCAAAGTATTCCCATGTGCGGCATTCCGTATCACGCCGCTGAGGGCTATCTGGCCAAGCTGGTGAAGCTCGGTGAATCCGTTGTCATCTGCGAACAGGTCGGCGATCCGGCGACCAGCAAAGGCCCGGTAGACCGCCAGGTGGTGCGCATCATCACCCCCGGCACCGTCAGCGATGAAGCCTTGCTCGACGAGCGTCGCGACAATCTGATCGCAGCCGTTCTGGGTGACGAACGCCTGTTTGGCCTCGCGGTGATGGACATCACCAGTGGTAATTTCAGCGTGCTGGAAATCAAGGGCTGGGAAAACCTGCTGGCCGAACTTGAGCGGATCAATCCCGTGGAGCTGCTAATCCCGGATGACTGGCCACAGGGCCTTCCTGCGGAGAAACGCCGCGGCGCGCGCCGTCGTGCACCATGGGATTTCGAGCGCGACTCGGCCCTGAAAAGCCTTTGCCAGCAATTCTCCACGCAAGACCTGAAAGGTTTTGGCTGCGAGAACCTGACCCTCGCCATTGGCGCGGCAGGCTGTTTGCTGGGCTACGCCAAGGAAACCCAGCGCACTGCCCTGCCGCACCTGCGCAGCCTGCGACACGAACGTCTTGATGACACAGTCATCCTCGATGGCGCGACGCGACGCAATCTTGAACTGGACACCAATCTTGCCGGTGGCCGCGACAACACCCTGCAATCGGTCGTTGACCGCTGCCAGACCGCCATGGGCACGCGCCTGCTGACTCGCTGGCTGAATCGCCCCCTGCGCGACCTGTCGATTCTCAAGGCCCGCCAATCATCGATTACGTGCCTGCTGGAACGTTATCGCTTCGAGAATCTGCAACCGCAACTGAAAGAAATCGGCGACATCGAACGAATTCTTGCCCGCATCGGCCTGCGCAACGCCCGACCACGGGATCTGGCCCGCTTGCGCGACGCATTGAGCGCTTTGCCGGAACTGCAAGTGGCAATGACCGAGCTTGAAACGCCACATCTGCAACAGCTGGCGCAGACCACCGGTGTGTATCCCGAACTGGCCGACCTGCTACAACGAGCCGTTATTGACAACCCGCCAGCGGTGATCCGCGATGGCGGTGTTTTGAAGACCGGTTACGACGCCGAGCTGGACGAACTGCAATCGCTGAGTGAAAACGCCGGGCAGTTCCTGATTGATCTTGAGGCCCGCGAAAAAGCGCGTACCGGATTGGCGCATTTGAAAGTCGGCTACAACCGTATTCACGGTTATTTCATCGAGCTGCCAAGCAAGCAGGCCGAGCAGGCGCCTGCGGATTACATCCGTCGGCAGACGCTGAAAGGCGCCGAGCGCTTTATCACTCCCGAACTGAAAGAATTCGAAGACAAGGCGCTGTCAGCGAAAAGCCGTGCGCTGGCTCGGGAAAAAATGTTGTACGAAGCATTGCTTGAAGACCTGATTGGTCATCTCGCACCTTTGCAGGACACCGCTTCGGCACTGGCCGAGCTAGACGTATTGAGCAACCTGGCCGAACGCGCCCTGAATCTTGATCTGAATTGCCCCAAGTTCGTCGATGAACCTTGCATGCGTATCGATCAAGGCCGTCACCCGGTGGTAGAACAGGTCCTGACCTCGCCCTTCGTGGCCAACGATCTTGATCTGGATGACAAGACTCGCATGCTGGTCATCACCGGCCCGAACATGGGCGGTAAGTCCACCTACATGCGCCAGACCGCGTTGATCGTATTGCTGGCTCATATCGGCAGTTTCGTGCCGGCGGCAAGTTGTGAGTTATCGCTGGTTGACCGGATTTTCACCCGTATCGGTTCCAGCGATGACCTGGCCGGGGGACGTTCGACCTTTATGGTGGAGATGAGCGAAACAGCCAATATCCTGCACAACGCCACCGATCGCAGTCTGGTGTTGATGGATGAGGTCGGACGCGGCACCAGCACTTTTGACGGTCTGTCACTGGCCTGGGCTGCGGCAGAATGTCTCGCCCAACTGCGCGCCTATACGCTGTTCGCCACGCACTATTTCGAGCTGACAGTGCTGCCCGAAAGCGAACCGCTGGTCGCCAACGTGCACCTCAATGCAACGGAGCACAACGAGCGAATCGTGTTCCTGCATCGGGTGCTGCCTGGCCCGGCCAGTCAGAGCTATGGCCTGGCCGTGGCCCAGTTGGCGGGGGTTCCAGCCAACGTCATAGCCCGGGCGAAAGAGCATCTACACCGGCTGGAGACCACCAGCCTGCCCCACGAACAGCCTCGTCCCAAGGCAGGTAAACCGGCTGCGCCCATGCAAAGCGACATGTTCGCCAGCCTGCCGCATCCGGTGCTTGAAGAGCTTTCCAGAGCAAAACTCGACGATGTCACGCCTCGTCAGGCATTAGAGTTGTTATATGCACTGCAAACTCGCATCTAACGAGAACCGTAACAAGCTGTTAGAATCCCGCGCGGTTTGAGACGCTGACAGCTTTTAGCCTGGCTGAGCAGCTGAACCGAGCCGCGTGAGACGTAGCGAACCCAGGGTCGAACGCCGTGCCGTGCAGTCGATCTGCATTCAGCGCCGTTTACCTAATGCATGTGTTTCACACGGCGCGGGGGAATCCCGAACCTGGCAACCCTAAACCGAAGGGCTCTGCTGTCGCCGCCTGAGGAGAGAATTAGAAATGACCTTCGTCGTCACCGACAACTGCATCAAGTGCAAATACACCGACTGTGTAGAAGTCTGTCCGGTGGACTGCTTCTACGAAGGCCCGAACTTCCTGGTGATTCACCCGGATGAGTGCATCGACTGTGCGCTTTGCGAGCCTGAGTGCCCCGCCCAGGCCATTTTCTCGGAAGATGAGATTCCTGCCGGAATGGAAAACTTCATCGAGCTCAACGCCGAGCTCGCGGATGTCTGGCCGAATATCACCGAGAAAAAAGACGCGCTGCCCGACGCAGCCGAGTGGGATGGTAAAACCGGTAAGATCGCAGACCTGGAACGCTAAGAATTCCCGGCTGTTGAAGAAGGCCCCTTCATGGGGCTTTTTTTGTGCGCGGCGTTTGGCGTGGACCGCACTTTTCTTCAGACGAAAAAAAGGGGCGGTATGACCCGCCCACATTTTTCCCTAATCCTTTTAATCCCTTTCATCATCCTGATGAATCGCGTCCTGCGATGTCCTTGACTGTCTTCCTTGACGGCCTGTGCCCATCCGTGGGCACAGTTCTGATAGTAGTGAGTTCTCGGATAAGGGCAAGTAGGCAAAACCTTTCAAAATTTTCCACACCATAAAAAATAAATAATAAAATCCTTTAAATTCATAAAGTTAGATCGTTACTACAACTACTATGGTCAATGTTGTGCAATGTATTTCTCGAAATCTTACACACAGCGTAAGTAATGACTTACGTTGAAAGAATCCGAATAACTCACGTAAATACCATGAAAATTTAATCGCGCGCCATTTATCCTCACCCATAAAAAACACCCCTGAGCGGAGTGTTTTTTATGAGCGAAGATAAACTCAGTGTTTATCTTTATGTCTATTCACATCATTGAAACAATGACTCGCTAGACAAGCCATTTTTCTCAAGGATTTCCCGCAGACGCTTGAGACCCTCGACCTGAATCTGCCTGACACGCTCACGGGTAAGGCCAATTTCCAGCCCTACGTCCTCCAGCGTGCTGCTCTCATGCCCGCGCAAGCCGAAACGCCGTATCACGACCTCTCTCTGCTTGTCGGTCAGCTCAGAGAGCCATTGGTCGATGCTTTGGGAAAGATCATCGTCCTGCAGCAACTCGCAAGGATCCGTTGGACGGTCATCAGTCAGCGTATCGAGCAGAGTTTTGTCAGAGTCCGGACCAAGCGAAACATCGACAGAGGAAACCCGCTCATTCAGGCCCAGCATACGCTTGACCTCACCCACTGGCTTTTCAAGCAAGTTGGCGATTTCTTCAGGAGAGGGCTCGTGATCGAGTTTTTGTGTCAGTTCGCGGGCGGCCCGCAAATAGACATTGAGTTCTTTGACGACATGAATCGGCAACCGAATGGTACGGGTCTGATTCATGATCGCACGCTCGATGGTCTGACGAATCCACCATGTCGCGTAAGTTGAGAAACGGAACCCCCGTTCCGGATCGAATTTTTCGACTGCTCTGATAAGCCCGAGGTTGCCCTCTTCGATCAGGTCCAGCAATGACAACCCACGATTGACATAGCGCCTGGCAATTTTCACCACCAGCCGCAAGTTACTTTCAATCATGCGCTTGCGCCCAGCCGGATCACCTTTTTGCGAGAGTCTCGCAAAATGGACTTCTTCTTCCGGAGAAAGCAGCGGGGAAAAGCCGATTTCATTGAGGTACAACTGGGTCGCATCAAGCGCCCGGGTGTAGTCGATATATTTGTGTTGCTTGAGCGTTGTGGAGTTTTTTGCTCTGGAACGGGGCGCAGTAGTAGCAAGGGTCTGCTTCTCGTCTGCTTCATGCTCCGATTCCAGAACGATGCCGGCTTCCATAAGGAGAACCTCATCGTCGATGTCAAACTCCGGCGCTTCTTTACTGAGAGCCATTGTTATAGTCCTTTGGTGAGTTCGACCTCAAGCTCCAGCGACGCCAATTCCATGGCAACGCTTGAGCCTGTCCCTCTACGCTAGGAACAGGCTGGCAACAATCAACGACGTGGCAGGAATTGCAGTGGATCTACAGGTTTACCTTGGCGGCGAATCTCAAAATGCAGCTTCACCCGGTCAGTTCCCGTTGACCCCATCTCGGCAATCGTCTGCCCTGCCTTGACCTGTTGCCCCTCCCGTACCAACAGCCTACGGTTGTGGCCGTAAGCACTGACGTAGGTATCGCTGTGTTTGATGATGACTAATTCGCCGTAGCCCCGCAACCCACTCCCGGCGTAGACAACTGACCCATCAGACGCAGCTAAAACAGGCTGTCCCAAATCCCCAGCGATATCAATGCCTTTATTCAAACTACCGTTTGAAGAAAATTTCCCGATCAAAACGCCATTAGACGGCCATGTCCAGCCCTTCGGAGAGGGCCCTGCAGGCCCCGTCGAGTCGCTCGCTGGAGGAGGAACAGCCGTGACAGGCTTGGAAATGACCGTGGTTTTGACCGAGCCGGAAGGACTGGTTGTCGTCGACGTCGTGGTCGATGCCACAGGTGGGCGAACCGCACCAGGTGCAGTTGCAACAGCTGACGATGTTGAATTTGAACGCCCGTCAAAGCGAATCGTCTGACCCGGACGAATCGTGTAGGGTTCAGGAATCTGATTACGCGCCGCCAGCGCCTTGTAATCCCAGCCGTAACGAAAGGCAATAGAAAAAAGCGTATCGCCCCGACGGACGACATATTGCCCGGTGGTCACAGTCGGGCGTTGAGGCGCGGCATTATTGTTACGGTCGACGACACGCACGCCACCGGAGGGAGAGCTGGAGCACCCGACCAAGAGGACACTGAGCGCAATGCCAATCACCAGCCGCTGAAAACTTGTTGAAAAACTACGCTGCCGAATGACTGTGCGACTCACCCGCCACTCCCTTTACTGGTGACTGAATTAAAGATGCCTATTGTGCCGTAATAACGGCTGGCAGCTACTGCTTAACTGCGCTGAATCCAATTGTGCGGTCAGGTTAGCCACTTCACAGGGTCATTCCCCGTTATTGGCTCTTGATGCCATGAGATAGACAGATGGCTTCAACCAGAATTCAGTGGGTTATTCTCTCAAGCCAGCGGACCATTTAATAATGGTACAAAACGTACAGCACCCAGCACATGACGAGAGAACCCGTTTTCCTCGCGCACGATCAGCATTAACTGCTGCACTTCGCCGGAACCCACCGGGATCACTAAACGCCCCCCAGGTGCAAGCTGATCAAGCAAAGCCTGCGGCACGTCGGTTGCCACTGCGGTCACGATAATCCCGTTATAGGGGGCAAGTGCCGGCCAGCCTTCCCAACCATCACCCCAGCGAAATACCACGTTGCGCAGGTTCAGCTCGACCAGACGCTCCTTGGCGCGATCCTGCAGAACCTTGATGCGCTCTACCGAAAAAACACGCTCAACCAGTTGAGCCAGTACAGCGGTCTGGTAACCGGAACCGGTACCGATCTCCAACACCTTGTCCAACGGGCCTGCCGCCAGCAGCAGCTCGCTCATGCGCGCGACCATGTAGGGCTGGGAAATCGTCTGGTTATGACCGATCGGCAGCGCGGTATCTTCATAGGCTCGATGAGCCAGGGCCTCATCGACAAACAGATGCCGCGGTGTCTTGCGAATGACTTCCAGCACTTGGGCGTTGGACAGCCCTTCATCGTAGAGACGTTGAATCAGACGCTCGCGAGTCCGCTGAGAAGTCATCCCGATTCCACGACGTAACAGATCATCTTGCTCGCGCGACATCAAAGAAGGCCCTCCAGCCATTTGTTCAGGCTAGCGAACCCGTCCTGGTAAGTACGATCAAGCTGCAAGGGGGTTACAGAAACGTACCCCTGCATCACTGCATGAAAATCCGTGCCGGCACCGCCGTCCTCTGCGTCACCGGCAGCTGCAATCCAGTAGCCGGCACGACCCCGTGGGTCGACGACTTTGATCGGCGCTGCAGCTCGTGCCCTATGACCAAGACGGGTCAATTGAATGCCCCGAATATGATCGAGGGGCAGATTGGGAATGTTTACGTTCAAGACGGTGCGCGGCGGCAAATCAAGCTGCTCATGAGCTTCCACCAACAGTCGCGCGTAATGCGCAGCAGTCGCCAGGTTATCCGGCTGACGTGACAGGAATGAGAAGGCAAATGAAGGCCTTTCCAGGAATCGTCCCTCAAGGGCTGCAGCCACAGTCCCGGAATACAGAACATCGTCCCCCAGGTTAGCGCCCAGATTAATACCCGACACGACCATGTCCGGTTGCACTTCCAGCAACCCGTTCAGGCCCAGATGTACACAGTCGGTTGGCGTACCGTTGACGCTGATGAAACCGTTCGCCAGAGCATGGGGATGCAAAGGCCGGTCGAGCGTCAGCGAGCTGCTGGCGCCGCTTTTGTCTTGGTCGGGGGCGATCACCACGCATTCGCTGTAATCGGCCAGCGCCGCATACAACGCAGCGAGACCGGGTGCGGCGACCCCATCATCGTTAGAAATCAGAATACGCATGAGCTGTCCGTCTGCCCAACCGGGGCCAGATCAACAAGTTCGCGCACCAGTACAGTGGCGAAGCATCCGGGCGGAAGGACGAATTCCAGTTGCAGAATGTCAGGCTCGGGATAATGCCACGTCAACCGGCCAATGGGCAGTCGCAGGATGCGTCGTTCGTGCTCCATTCCCGCTCTTGTGAGCCAGTCGCGCAATGCCGACTCGCGATTGGCCACGTCGTTTTCCAGTGTCGCCGTGGCTCCGGAGGCTGGCGATAGGCCTTCTCCCCATTGCGGGCCGGTCGGATGCAGATCGAGAATCGCCAGCCGAGGGTCATTGCATTCATCGACGCCCGCCGGAAAAAAACTGCGGCTGTCGGTGAATGCCAGCAAGTCACCGACCTGCGCCACCTGCCAGGAACCATCAGCAACACGCGCCGCCAGGACCTGATTGAAGAGGTAGCTACGGGCCGTCGATAACAGCCGGGAACGCACTGCACGTTGCTCCGGTAATGCCTGACGAGCAGCGTAATCACGCGCCTCACCCAGATTTCCGCCTTGGTAGCCAAAGCGCTGGGCACCGAAGTAATTAGGAATACCGGCCTTGGCAATTGCCTCAAGCCGCGCATTGAGCGCGTCTTTGTCGACGCTCAACTGGGTCAGGCGCAACGTGAAACCATTTGCAGCATGGGCGCCGCGCTGAAGCTTGCGCTTGTGGCGAGAGCTTTGAAGGATTTTCAGGGTTTCGTTTTCAGCCGAACTCAGATCAGGATCGGCCTTGCCCGGCAACTGGATGCTAAACCACTGACGAGTCAGCGCCTGCCGATCCTTCAGGCCCGCGTAGCTGACAGTCCTGAGCTGCACACCAGCGGCACGCGCCAGACGACGGGCGGCTTCTTCGGTGTTGAGGCCGCGTTTCTCGACCCATAACCATAAATGCTCGCCATCGCCGGAGAGCGGGATATCCAGCACTTCGTCGACCTGAAAATCCTCGGCAGTCGCCTTGAGCACCGCGCTACCCAGCGGCGGGCCATAAGCTTGCGGGCCCAGCAGTTCTGATTCGGTCATGCGGACAGCAACAGCGCAACGGCGTGAACGGCGATGCCTTCTTCACGGCCGGTGAAACCAAGCTTTTCAGTGGTGGTTGCCTTGACGTTCACTTGATCGAGCTCGACTTGAAGATCCTCGGCAATCAATGCGCGCATGGATTCGATATGAGGGGCCATTTTCGGTGCCTGAGCGACAATGGTTGCGTCCACATTGCCGACTTTCCAGCCCTTGCTCTGTACCAGAGTCAGGACGTGGCGCAGCAATGCGCGGCTGTCAGCACCTTTGAATTGCGGATCGGTGTCCGGAAAATGTTTACCGATATCACCCAGTGCAGCAGCGCCAAGCAGTGCATCGCTCAAAGCGTGCAGCAACACATCACCATCGGAGTGGGCGAGCAGGCCGAACCGGTGCGCAATGCGAACGCCACCCAAGGTGATGAAATCGCCTTCAGCGAAACGGTGCACATCGTAGCCATGGCCAATACGCATAAAAAAACGCCCTGAAAAAAGTCAGGGCGTGATTCTACCTACTTTGTCGACGCTTAGCTGTTCAACGCGTCGCCATGATGCCGAAGGTGATCTTCTATGAAGCTGGCGATGAAGAAATAGCTGTGGTCGTAACCCGGCTGCATGCGCAGTGTCAGAGGATGGCCTGCCGCCTTCGCCGCCTGAACCAGCGCCTCGGGCTTGAGCTGGTTGGCGAGGAAATCATCACGATCCCCCTGATCCACCAGGATCGGCAACTTCTCGCGTGCATCGGCAATCAGCACACTGGCATCCCATTCCCGCCAGCGTGAACGCTCTTCCCCCAGATAACGGGAAAAAGCTTTCTGACCCCAAGGGCAATCCATGGGATTAGTAATCGGCGAAAAAGCCGAAACGGATTTGTAGCGCCCCGGATTGCGCAAAGCGCAGACCAGCGCGCCGTGGCCGCCCATTGAGTGCCCGCTGATGCCACGTGCCTGCGAAGCCGGGAAATGCTCTTCGACCAAGGCAGGAAGCTCGTTGACCACGTAATCGTGCATGCGGTAATGCTTGGCCCAAGGCTCCTGGGTCGCATTGAGATAGAATCCGGCACCGAGGCCAAAATCCCACGCACCGTCGGGATCGCCCGCGACATCAGAGCCACGCGGGCTTGTGTCGGGCGCAACGATAATCAAACCCAACTCTGCCGCAACACGTTGAGCCGCAGCCTTCTGCATGAAGTTTTCATCAGTGCAGGTCAGGCCCGAGAGCCAGTACAGCACTGGTAACTTAACGCCCTGCTCTGCCTGTGGCGGCAGGTAAACGGCAAACACCATGTCGCAACCAAGCACTTCGGAATGATGCTTGTAACGTTTGTGCCAGCCGCCAAAGCTTTTCTGGCAGGAAATGTTTTCAAGAGCCATGGGTCGTAGCCTCCCAGCAGCAAGCTACAAGTTACAAGGTACAAGAAAGGCTCTGAACGCCGTCTTGCAGCTTATGGCTTGCAGCTTGAAGCTGCTTCTCAAAAATGAATGACTGTGCGGATGCTTTTGCCTTCGTGCATCAGGTCGAACGCCTTGTTGATGTCTTCAAGACCCATGGTGTGGGTGATGAAGGTATCCAGAGGGATTTCGCCGGTCTGAGACTTCTCGACGTAGCTTGGCAACTCGGTACGACCACGAACGCCGCCAAATGCCGAACCGCGCCAGACGCGACCGGTCACCAACTGAAACGGACGGGTTGCGATTTCCTGACCCGATGGGGCAACACCGATAATCACCGACTCGCCCCAACCTTTGTGGCAGCACTCGAGCGCGGCACGCATCAGGTTGACGTTGCCGATACATTCGAAGCTGTAATCGACACCACCGTCAGTCAATTCAACGATTACATCCTGAATCGGCTTTTCGTGATCTTTGGGATTGATGAAGTCAGTCGCCCCTAGCTCACGGGCCACATCGAACTTCGCAGGGTTGATGTCGATTGCAATGATGCGCGAGGCCTTGGCCATTTTTGCGCCAATGATTGCAGCCAGACCGATACCACCCAGACCGAAGATAGCGACAGTCGCACCCTCCTCGACTTTAGCGGTATTAAGCACAGCACCGATGCCGGTGGTAACGCCACAGCCCAACAGACAGACTTTTTCCAGCGGGGCTTCTTTAGGGATTTTTGCCAGGGAAATCTCCGGCACCACGGTGTACTCGGAGAACGTCGAGCAGCCCATGTAGTGATAAACCGGCTCGCCGTTGTAGCTGAAACGGGTGGTGCCGTCTGGCATCAACCCCTTGCCCTGCGTGGCACGCACTTTCTGACAGAGGTTGGTTTTACCCGACAGGCAGAACTTGCACTCGCGGCATTCAGCGGTGTACAGCGGGATCACATGATCGCCCACTGCCAAGGACGTAACGCCTTCACCAATGGCTTCAACTACACCACCACCTTCGTGACCCAGAATGCATGGGAAAACGCCTTCGGAGTCGGCGCCGGACAAGGTGTAGGCGTCGGTGTGGCAAACGCCGGAGGCGACTGTGCGGATCAATACCTCACCGGCTTTTGGTGCTTCAACGTCGACCTCAAGGATTTGCAGCGGTTGGTTGGGGGCAAAGGCAACAGCAGCGCGTGACTTGATCATCAATCTTTCTCCAACGAAGTTAAAACGATGGATGCAGTGTAAAGCAGTGCCGATTGGTTAATAATCCAGTCAAAAGCAAAACATTATTGCTGAGCAGGGATAATCAATGTACACCAATCGCTGGGAAGGCCTAGATGAATTCGTCGCGGTGGCAGAGTGTGGCCAGTTCACAGCGGCAGCCGAACGAATGGGCGTTTCGTCATCGCACATCAGCCGACAAATCGCTCGCCTCGAAGAACGCTTGCAGACACGCCTGCTGTATCGCAGCACTCGGCGAGTAGCCCTGACAGAAGCGGGTCAGACGTTTCTCCACCATTGCCAGCGTTTGCAGGATGGGCGCGAGGAAGCCCTGCGTGCCGTCGGCGATTTAACCAGCGAGCCCAAAGGCCTGTTACGCATGACCTGTGCAGTGGCTTACGGCGAACGGTTCATCACCCCTCTGGTCACACGCTTCATGGATCTGTATCCGCAGATCCGGGTTGAGATCCAGTTGAACAATGACACGCTGGACATGGTGCATGAGGGGCTGGATCTGGCGATCAGGCTGGGCCGGTTGCAGGATTCCCGTCTGGTCGCAACCCGCCTCGCGCCGCGCCGGATGTACTTGTGCGCATCGCCGTCCTATCTGGAGCGATATGGCCGTCCCCACAGCCTCTCGGAGCTGAGCCGACATAATTGTCTGATCGGCAGCAGTGACACCTGGTTACTTCAACAAAACGGACGGGAGTTTTCCCAGCGCGTTCAGGGTAACTGGCGTTGCAACAGCGGGCAGGCGGTGCTGGATGCTGCATTGCATGGCGTGGGGCTATGTCAGCTGCCGGATTATTACGTGTTAAGCCATCTGAACAGTGGCGCGCTGGTTTCCCTGCTGGAAGCTCATCAACCGCCGAATACAGCAGTCTGGGCGCTATACCCTCAACAACGACACCTTTCGCCAAAAGTGCGCAAGCTGGTGGATTATCTGAAGGAGGGGTTGGCGATGCGGGATGAGTATCGGTAGGTAGCACAGTTAATACCAACCCTGTAGCTCACGAGCAACGCGAGGCAGCGATAGCGGTGTGTCTGATATGCCGCTATCGCTGCCTCGCGGTGCTTGTGAGTTCCTACAGATTTTTCAAAGGTGTCAGCTCAGCGATTGAACTCGCTACGCCGCTGCCGCAACCATTCAAGATCCTCAGGGCGAGTGACCTTGATATTGTCTGAGCGCCCTTCGATCAATCTGGGCGACTGCCCCGCCCATTCGATCGCAGAAGCTTCATCGGTAATGGCAACGTCGGAAACCAGGCCGTCGGCCAGCGCTCGATGCAACGCACCCAAGCGGAACATCTGCGGGGTATACGCTTGCCAAATCAGGCTGCGGTCTACCGTTTCGGTGACCCGGCCATCAGCCCCTGCACGCTTGAGCGTATCGCGAGCGGGAACCGCCAAGAGCCCGCCGACCGGATCATCGGCCAGCTCACTCAGCAGGTTATCCAGGTCCGAACGCGCCAGATTAGGCCGCGCAGCGTCGTGGACCAGTACCCAGTCTTCATCACCGGCACCCTGCGCATGCAAATGCAGCAACGCATTCAGTACCGAATCTGCACGCTCCTTACCACCCGCAACCCGCGTGATGCGCGAATCCAGCGCACAAGGCAGGGCCGGCCAGTAAGGGTCATCCACAGCAAGACTGATCACCAGTCCCTTTAGACGGGGGTGATCGAGAAAGCAAAGCAGGCTGTGTTCAAGAATTGTCAGGCCGCCCAGTTGCAGATACTGCTTGGGACGATCTGCGGCCATACGGGACCCAACTCCCGCGGCAGGAATAACTGCCCAGAAGGCTGGGAGGATGCTCTTGTTCATAGGGTCAGTTTCATTGCGCCAACTGATAGAGCGTCTCGCCGTCCTTGACCATGCCCAGTTCATGACGGGCACGCTCTTCTACGGTCTCCATACCTTTTTTCAATTCAAGCACTTCAGCATCCATGACCCGATTACGCTCAAGCAGCGCTTCGTTCTCGGCATGCTGATCAGCGATCTGCTGATTAAGGCTCGCCACTTGCGCCAGACTCCCGTTACCAACCCACAGCCGATATTGCAGGCCCGCGAGTAACAGGATCAGGACGAGAAACAACCAGTTAGGACTGCGCATTGAATATCAGGTACCCAGTAAAAAAGACAGCAGAGCCGACAACATGAAGCCAACAATACAACAGGGGACTGAGGGCATAGAGCCTGGCGGGGCCAGGCTCTATAGCGGTGCAAGCCGCATCAATGCTGATCAATCATCCGGGAAAGCAGGCGATTGTCACAGCACCGGCTGTCTTTTTACCATCTCGGTGTCAGCCGCGAAACTCGCCGCGACCACGGTATACCGCCTTGGCACCCAGTTGCTCTTCGATACGCAGCAGCTGGTTGTACTTGGAGATACGATCCGAACGGCTCAACGAACCGGTTTTGATCTGACCCGCCGAAGTACCCACTGCCAGATCGGCAATGGTGGAATCCTCGGTTTCGCCTGAGCGATGCGAGATAACCGCAGTGTAACCGGCGGCCTTGGCCATCTGGATGGCTTCCAGAGTTTCGGTCAGGGTGCCGATCTGATTGAACTTAATCAGAATCGAGTTACCGATTTTCTTCTCGATACCTTCCTTGAGGATCTTGGTGTTGGTCACGAACAGATCGTCACCGACAAGTTGCACCTTGTCACCGATCTTGTCGGTGAGGATCTTCCAGCCATCCCAGTCGGACTCGTCAAGACCATCTTCGATGGAGATGATCGGGTGCTTGCTGACCAGATCAGCCAGGTAGTCAGCGAAACCGGCGGAGTCATACTCGCCTTCTTCACTCAACACATACTTGCCGTTCTTGTAGAACTCGCTCGCTGCACAGTCCAGTGCCAGGGTCACATCGGTACCCAGCTTGTAGCCTGCATTGGCAACCGCTTCGGCGATGGCGTCCAGTGCATCGGCATTGGAGTTGAGGTCCGGTGCGAAACCACCTTCGTCACCTACAGCAGTGTTCAGGCCACGAGCCTTCAGCACAGCTTTGAGGTGATGGAAAATCTCGGTGCCCCAGCGCAGGCCTTCGGAGAAGGTCTTCGCGCCGACAGGCTGAATCATGAATTCCTGGATGTCGATGTTGTTATCGGCATGCTCACCACCGTTGATGATGTTCATCATCGGAACCGGCATCGAGTAAACACCCGGCGTACCGTTCAGGTTGGCGATATGCGCATACAACGGCAGGTCCTGATCCTGAGCAGCAGCCTTGGCTGCAGCCAGAGATACGGCGAGGATCGCGTTGGCACCCAGGCTTGCTTTGTTTTCAGTCCCGTCCAGAGCAATCATGGCGCGGTCCAGCGCTTGCTGGTCGACAGGATCCTTGCCTAGCAACAGGTCACGAATCGGACCGTTGATGTTGGCTACAGCCTTGAGAACGCCCTTGCCCAGGTAACGGCTCTTGTCGCCATCACGCAGCTCCAGCGCCTCGCGCGAGCCGGTTGAAGCACCGGACGGTGCGCATGCGCTACCGATGATGCCGTTGTCGAGGAGCACATCTGCTTCCACGGTGGGATTGCCACGGGAGTCGAGAACTTCACGACCTTTGATGTCGACGATTTTTGCCATTGTTGTAAACACTCCAAGATTGACGAAAACGACGCAGCTGGGAAATGCTTGCCGCTCCAGGACTCAATACAGGGCAGACCTTAGAGCGACAAACCCCGACCTGAGGTCGGGGGATGAAAACGTGCGGCACTTTACCGGAGGGCAACCCTGCGGAGAAGCAGCTTTAAGCGGTTTCTACTGCCGGGAAGCTTTTGACCAACTCATCCAGAGCCTTGAGCTGAGCCAGGAACGGCTCCAGCTTGTCCAGACGCAAGGCGCAAGGGCCGTCGCATTTGGCATTGTCAGGATCAGGATGAGCCTCAAGGAACAATCCAGCGAGGTTTTGACTCATGCCGGCCTTCGCCAGTTCCAATACCTGCGCACGACGACCACCAGCAGAATCCGAACGACCACCTGGCATTTGCAAGGCATGCGTCACATCGAAAAATACCGGGTAGTTGAACTGCTTCATGATGCCAAAGCCGAGCATGTCCACCACCAGATTGTTGTAGCCAAAGCTGGTGCCGCGCTCGCAGAGGATCAACTGATCGTTACCCGCTTCTTCGCATTTGCTCAGGATGTGTTTCATTTCCTGAGGCGCGAGGAACTGGGCTTTCTTGATGTTGATCACAGCACCGGTGCGGGCCATGGCAACGACAAGATCGGTCTGACGCGACAGGAAAGCCGGCAGCTGGATGATATCGCAGACTTCAGCGACAACTTTGGCCTGCTCTGGCTCATGCACGTCCGTGATCAACGGCACATTGAAGGTCTTTTTGACTTCTTCAAAGATCCGCATGCCCTCTTCCAGGCCTGGACCACGGTAAGAATGCATGGAAGAACGGTTGGCTTTATCGAAGCTGGCCTTGAATACGTAAGGGATACCAAACTTTTCGGTAACCCGTACGTACTCTTCGCAGATCTGCATGGCCATGTCCCGGGACTCGAGTACGTTCATGCCACCGAAAAGCACCATTGGCTTGTCATTGGCAATTTCGATCGAGCCGACGCGGATAGTTTTCTGAGCCATGTTCTGGATTTCCCGAATCAAGAATTTTTCTTGTGCTGAGTCAGTGCTGCCTTGACGAAGCCACTGAACAGCGGATGGCCATCGCGAGGTGTCGAGGTGAACTCAGGGTGGAACTGGCAAGCCACAAACCATGGATGATCAGGTGCTTCAACCACTTCAACCAGCGCGCCGTCACCGGAGCGACCCGATACTTTCAGGCCTGCTTCGAGCAACTGAGGCAGGAGGTTGTTGTTTACTTCGTAGCGATGACGATGACGCTCGACGATTACGTCGCTGGCGTAGCAGTCGTGTACCAGCGAACCAGGCTCAAGCTGGCACTCTTGCGCACCCAGACGCATGGTGCCGCCCAGATCCGAGCTTTCAGTACGGGTTTCAACAGCGCCGGTAGCGTCCGCCCACTCGGTGATCAGACCAACAACAGCGTGTGCGCCGTTGCGATCGAATTCGGTGGAGTTGGCGTCTTTCCAGCCCAGCACGTTACGAGCGTACTCGATGACTGCCACTTGCATGCCCAGGCAGATACCCAGGTAAGGAACCTTGTTCTCGCGAGCGAACTGAACAGCAGTGATCTTGCCTTCAACACCGCGTAGACCGAAGCCACCCGGGACCAGGATCGCATCAACGCCTTCCAGCAGCGCTGTGCCTTGATTCTCGATGTCTTCGGAGTCGATGTAGCGCAGGTTGACCTTGGTACGGTTGGTGATGCCAGCGTGACTCATCGCTTCGATCAGCGACTTGTAAGCGTCCAGCAACTCCATGTATTTACCGACCATGGCGATGGTGACTTCATGCTCAGGGTTGAGCTTGGCGTCTACCACAGCGTCCCACTCGGACAGGTCTGCGCTGTTGCATTGCAGGCCAAAGCGCTCGACGACGAAATCGTCAAGCCCCTGAGAGTGCAGGATGCCCGGAATCTTGTAGATGGTATCGGCGTCTTCCAGCGCGATAACGGCGCGCTCTTCCACGTTCGTGAACTGAGCGATCTTGCGACGCGAGGAGATGTCGATCGGGTGATCTGAGCGGCATACCAGAACGTCAGGCTGCAGACCGATGGAACGCAACTCCTTCACCGAATGCTGAGTCGGCTTGGTTTTGGTTTCGCCAGCGGTCGCGATGTAAGGAACCAGCGTCAGGTGCATCAGCATGGCGCGCTTGGCGCCCACTTCGAAACGTAACTGACGGATCGCTTCCAGGAACGGTTGCGATTCGATGTCACCCACAGTCCCGCCAATCTCGACCAGAGCGACGTCAGCATCGCCTGCGCCCTTGATGATCCGGCGTTTGATTTCGTCGGTGATGTGAGGAATGACCTGAATGGTCGCGCCCAGATAATCACCACGGCGCTCTTTGCGCAGGACGTGTTCGTACACACGGCCAGTGGTGAAGTTGTTGTTCTGGGTCATGGTCGTGCGGATGAACCGCTCGTAGTGGCCAAGGTCCAGGTCGGTTTCGGCGCCGTCATGGGTGACGAACACTTCACCGTGCTGGAACGGGCTCATGGTACCCGGATCGACGTTGATATAGGGGTCAAGCTTGAGCATGGTGACCTTAAGTCCCCGCGCCTCCAGGATGGCCGCCAATGAAGCCGAGGCAATGCCTTTCCCCAATGAAGAAACAACACCGCCCGTGACGAAGATGTAGCGCGTCATGAAAAACCCTAGAAGTCTGCGTTAAAGCGGTCAGAGCCGCCGGGGAAAGCGAAGGAAGGCCGAAGCCCCCGATTACCGACAAAATTCACGGTGAACTCCCGAACTGCTGCGTTGAAACGGACTGACTGAAGAAGCCTGTCAATTGCGCGCCACATGTTAAGAATCATCCAGCAAAGACTGGTTGGTAACCGGCAACTCATGTCGATCCAAAAGGATCCACAGAAGCTGTATCAAGAAGGGAGCGTAGTCTACCGGAATTGGGCTTTCAGCTCAAACTTTGGTCATTCGTCGGCGGCACCCAGTGCAACAACCCGCTTTCGGGGCCGCAAACATTGAGCGCGGGCAGGTTAGCCACCGCCAGAAACTCACCGTTGCGGTACAGCAGCGGCAATCGGCCGCGGACGAATAGCGGTATTTCATTCTCATTGAGCAGACGCTTGAGGTCGCGATGTCCGCGTCCAGGCAGGCTGAGAACTTCTCCTCCCTGGCGATAACGCACCTCCAGCAGTCCAGAAGGAGTTTCACCTCCAATGAAAAGCTGACCATTACAGGGCAGTTCCAGCACTCGCCGCGCATCCACCCAGGGCTGAGCAGGCTGCGTCAGCGGCTGCAACCAGTTGTCGGAAAGCCACCAGATGCGCCCCTGATCACGATGCAACTCGCCATCAGCCAAGCGCCATACAGGGCGCCCGCCCTGCCCTGCGTCTCTCAGCGTTTCCCAGCCAACCCAATGATCGCTATCCGGCAGGCGAGTCAGTGCTGCCAGCCAGTGGCGCAGCGCATTGCGTTGCCGCGCGGGCGATAGATCCATCAGTGGAGACAAGGCCAGCGAGGGGAGCTTGAGCCAGTCAAATACATTTGAGGATTCGGCAGGTGCCAGATCAGCCTGCGCCAATTCCTCCAGCAGTTGTTGCGCTTCACTCAGATGAGCCGCGGTGCGTGCCATGCTCGCGGTTGCCTGCGGCCAGCGAGACTTCAATACGGGCAGCGCCTTGTTGCGCAAATAATTACGCGAATAGTGAGAGTCCCGGTTGCTAGGGTCCTCCACCCAGCGCAAGCGATGCTCGAGGGTGTAGGCCTCAAGCTCTTCCCGGGAAATACTCAATAAAGGCCTGACTAAATGCCCTTGCCCCAGGCTGCGGCTGGCCGGCATTCCCGCCAGCCCCCGCACCCCGGCACCTCGCAACAAGCGGAACAGTAAGGTTTCAGCCTGATCGTCCTGATGCTGACCGGTCAGCAGCACCTCATCTTCAGCAAGGCAATCACTGAGCGCGGCATAACGCGCATCACGCGCTGCCTGCTCAAGACTGGCGCCAGGCTCCACCCGCACACTGATCACTTGCAAAGGAACGCTCAGCGCGTTGCAAACCTGCTGGCAATGCAGCGGCCAGGCGTCAGCTACAGCCTGCAGGCCGTGGTGAACATGGATAGCGTTTAACGGCGGGAGATTTTCGCGTTTTGCGATTTCGGTCAGAAGGTACAACAACACAGTGGAATCAAGGCCACCGGAGAAACCGATGTGCCAGGCTGGCGCGTTACGCCAAGGGGCCAAGACCTTGAGGAGTCTGGCGGGGAGATCATGACCGGAGGATGTAAGTGTGGTCATAGATTTCTGTCGCTCGGAGCATTGATGCAGGAGCTGCCAAAGGCTGCGATGGCGGCATGCCCGGGACTGCGCAATTCGCAACCTTCGGCAGCTCCTACAAGATCAAAGGCTCTGAATCAGAGGCCGTAGCTCATCAAGCGCTCATAACGACGAGCCAGCAGCGCATCGTTGTCGAACTTCTTGAGCATCGCCAACTGGCTGCTCAATTCCTGACGGATTTCCAGCGCAGCGGCGGCCGGGTCGCGATGTGCGCCGCCCAGAGGCTCGGCGATGACCTTATCAACAATACCCAGACCTTTCAGACGATCCGCCGTGATGCCCATGGCTTCAGCAGCATCAGGTGCTTTTTCCGCGGTTTTCCACAGAATCGATGCGCAGCCTTCCGGCGAGATCACCGCGTAGGTGGAGTACTGCAGCATGTTCAACTGATCGCAGACACCGATAGCCAATGCGCCGCCAGAGCCGCCTTCACCAATAACAGTGGCGATGATTGGCGTTTTCAGGCGCGCCATGACGCGCAGGTTCCAGGCGATCGCTTCGCTCTGGTTACGCTCTTCAGCGTCGATACCTGGGTATGCGCCCGGCGTGTCGATGAAGGTCAGGATCGGCATTTTGAAACGCTCGGCCATTTCCATCAGACGACAGGCTTTGCGATAACCCTCGGGACGTGGCATGCCGAAGTTACGACGAACCTTCTCACGCACTTCACGGCCTTTCTGATGACCGATCACCATAACCGGCTGACCTTCCAGACGGGCAATACCGCCGACGATTGCAGCGTCGTCGGAGAAGTGACGGTCGCCGTGCAGCTCATCGAACTCGGTGAAGATGTGCTGAATGTAGTCCAGGGTATACGGACGACGCGGGTGACGCGCCATGCGTGCAATCTGCCAACTCGTCAGGTTGCCGAAAATGCTTTCGGTCAGCGTGTTGCTCTTGTCTTGCAGTCGCGAGATTTCGTCGCCGATGTTCAGCGAGTTGTCATTACCCACCAAGCGCAATTCTTCAATCTTGGCTTGCAGGTCAGCGATCGGCTGTTCGAAATCAAGAAAATTCGGGTTCATAGGCATCCGTCTTGGGTCGACGGCCAAGAGGCCGGCCGGTTGATCCGTTAGCGCCTTACCTTACGGGAACAGGCGCATTCAGGTCGAGTTTAAAAATTCTGGGCTGATGCTTTCAGCGATACTGCAGGAAGACGTTCTCACGCCCGAACTGGTCACGCAGAGCTTGAATCAAGCTGTCTGCGGGATCAATTCGCCACGCTTCGCCAAACTGCAGCAATGCCTTGGCATCAAGCCCGGTGTAATCCAGGGTAATCGGACAAGCTCCACGATGGCGCTTGCACAAGTCACCCAGCCAGCGTAGCCGATCACCTTTGAGCGCTTCGGCACGCACAGTCAGACGCAAGCTTTCGGCCAGATTGGTGCGCGCATCTTCGATGCTCATCACCCGTTTGGCACGCAAGCGCAGACCGCCAGAGAAATCGTCGTTGCTGACCTCGCCTTCGACCACCACCATCGCGTCGGTTTGCAGCAAGGCCTGCGCAGAATGGAAGGCTTCGGCAAACAGCGAGGCTTCGATGCGTCCAGAGCGGTCATCAAGGGTAATGAACCCCATCTTGTCGCCCTTTTTGTTCTTCATGACCCGCAACGCGATAATAAGACCGGCTACGGTCTGGGTATCACGCGCTGGCTTGAGATCGATAATTCGTTGGCGTGCAAAACGGCGAATCTCGCCTTCATATTCGTCAATCGGGTGGCCGGTCAGATACAGCCCGAGGGTTTCCTTTTCACCACGCAAACGGTCTTTGAGACTACCTTCCTTGGCCTTGCGGTGGTTGGCATAAACGTCGGTGTCTTCCTCGACGAACAATCCGCCAAACAGGTCGGAGTGTCCGCTGTCATGACTGCGTGCTGTTTGCTCGGCGGCCTGAATGGCTTCGACTAGCGATGCCAGCAATACAGCACGGTTGCGGTCGATGTTGGCTTGATACGCTTTGGGTTCTGCTTCGAAGTAAGGCCCGAGACGATCAAGCGCGCCGCTGCGAATCAGACCATCGAGGGTCCGCTTATTGACTCGTTTGAGGTCTACACGCGCACAGAAGTCGAACAGATCCTTGAACGGACCCGCCTCGCGAGCTTCGGTAATCGCCTCAACCGGCCCTTCACCTACACCCTTGATCGCACCAAGGCCATAAATGATACGTCCGTCTTCGCTCACCGTGAACTTGTACTCGGACGTGTTCACATCCGGCGCGTCCAGGCGCAACTTCATGATCCGCACTTCTTCGATCAATGTCACGACCTTGTCGGTGTTGTGCATATCCGCCGAAAGTACCGCAGCCATGAACGGCGCCGGGTAATGCGCTTTCAGCCAGGCAGTCTGGTAAGACACCAGGCCATAAGCAGCCGAGTGGGATTTGTTGAAGCCGTAACCGGCGAACTTTTCTACCAGGTCAAAAATGTTACCGGCAAGGTCCGGGTCGATATTGTTGGTCTTGCAACCTTCAATAAAGCCGCCACGCTGCTTGGCCATTTCTTCGGGCTTTTTCTTACCCATTGCGCGACGCAGCATGTCCGCCCCGCCGAGGGTATAACCGGCCATGACCTGGGCAATCTGCATCACCTGTTCCTGATACAGGATGATGCCGTAGGTCGGCGCCAGAACCGGCTTGAGTCCGTCGTACTGGTAATCGACGTGCGGGTAGGACAACTCCGCGCGACCGTGCTTACGGTTGATGAAGTCGTCCACCATGCCGGATTGCAGCGGGCCCGGACGGAACAAGGCCACCAGTGCGATCAAGTCTTCCAGGCAGTCAGGCTTGAGCTTTTTGATCAGCTCCTTCATGCCGCGCGATTCAAGCTGGAATACCGCGGTGGTTTCAGCCTTTTGCAGCAACTGATAAGTCGGTGCGTCATCCAGCGGGATGAAAGCGATATCCAGCGGCTCTTCGTTGACCTTGGCGCGGTCGCGGTTAATCGTTTTGAGCGCCCAGTCGATGATGGTCAGGGTCCGCAGACCAAGGAAGTCGAACTTCACCAGACCCGCCGCCTCGACGTCATCCTTGTCGAACTGGGTCACCAGACCACTGCCCTCTTCGTCGCAATAAATTGCCGAGAAGTCAGTCAGTTTGGTCGGTGCGATAACCACACCACCGGCGTGTTTGCCGACGTTACGCACAATGCCTTCGAGCTTGCGCGCCATTTCCCAGATTTCGGCAGCCTCTTCATCGACCTTGAGGAAGTCCCGCAGAATTTCCTCTTGTTCGTAGGCCTTCTCGAGGGTCATGCCGACTTCGAACGGGATCATTTTCGACAGACGATCAGCCAGCCCGTAAGACTTGCCCTGTACCCGGGCCACGTCTCGCACCACCGCCTTGGCAGCCATGGAACCGAAGGTGATGATCTGGCTCACCGCATTACGGCCGTATTTCTCGGCCACATAATCGATCACCCGGTCCCGCCCATCCATGCAGAAGTCGACGTCGAAGTCGGGCATGGATACCCGTTCCGGGTTCAGGAACCGTTCGAACAGCAGATCGTATTCGAGCGGATCAAGGTCAGTAATCTTCTGTACATAGGCCACCAGCGACCCGGCACCCGACCCCCGGCCCGGACCTACCGGAACGCCGTTGTTCTTGGCCCACTGGATAAAGTCCATAACGATCAGGAAGTAGCCGGGGAAGCCCATCTGGATAATGATATCCAGCTCGAAATTCAACCGGTCGACATAGACCTGGCGCTTGGCTTCATAGTCCGGCGTTGTCTCTTTAGGCCAAAGTACCGCGAGGCGCTCTTCAAGCCCTTCGAACGAAACCTTGCGGAAATACTCGTCGATGGTCATGCCATCAGGAATCGGGTAGTCAGGCAGGAAGTGAGTACCCAGCTTCACATCGATGTTGCAGCGCTTGGCGATCTCCACCGAGTTTTCCAGCGCTTCGGGCAGGTCGCTGAACAGCTCGGCCATTTCCTCGGCGCTTTTCAGGTACTGCTGATCGCTGTAATTGTGCGAGCGACGCGGGTCGTCCAGCGCACGCCCTTCACCAATGCAAACACGGGTTTCGTGCGCTTCGAAATCTTCCTGCTTGATAAAGCGCACATCGTTGGTCGCCACCAGCGGCGCACCGTGGCGCTCGGCCAGGGCTACTGCGGCGTGCAGATGTTCCTCGTCATTGGGACGGTTGGTGCGCTGCACCTCGACATAGAAACGATCAGGAAAAACCGCCATCCATTCGCTCAACAACTGGTCAGCATCAGCCGGGTTATTACCCAGCAATGCCATACCAATCTCACCTTCTTTTGCCGCCGACAATGCGATAAGGCCTTCGTTGGCCTCTGCTACCCACTCTCGCTCAATGATGATCTGGCCATTACGCTGGCCATCAATGAAGCCGCGGGAAATCAGTTCGGTCAGGTTGCGATAGCCCTTGGCGTTCATAACCAACAGGCTGATGCGACTCAACGCGGCATCTTCATCCTTGTTCGATAGCCACAGGTCTGCGCCACAGATAGGCTTGATCCCCGCGCCCATGGCCGCCTTGTAGAACTTGACCAGCGAACACAGGTTGTTCTGATCTGTCACCGCCACAGCAGGCATATTCATGGCCGCGAGGGTTTTGACCAGCGGTTTGACCCGAACCAGACCATCGACCAGCGAATATTCGGTGTGCAGGCGTAGATGAACGAAAGAAGCCGGCATGGAGATCCTATAGCGCTAGAACAAAAACGAAGGCCCGGATTGTACCGGGCCTTTGGCAAAACATCAGCCCACTGTCAGCTCAATGGGAAAATCGACGTCGAAGACATCGTCGACTGGATCATTGCATCCCGCGCTGCATAGGCAGCACGCACCGGCCCGAATGAGCGCCTGTGAATCGGCGTAGGCCCAAGACGCGCAAGGGCTTCGAGATGCACCGGCGTCGGATAGCCCTTGTGTCCGCCGATCCCGTAGCCGGGATATTTGAGTTCCATGGCGGCCATCTCACGGTCACGACTGACCTTGGCCAGAATGGAAGCAGCGGCAATTGCCGGAACCTTGGAATCGCCCTGGACCACCGGCGCGCTGGGGACCGACAATTGCGGGCAACGATTGCCGTCGATCAAGGCCAGTTTCGGCGTGATCATCAGGCCTTCCACTGCACGTTTCATGGCAAGCATGGTGGCATGCAGGATGTTCAACTCATCAATCTCTTCGACTTCCGCCCGGGCAATATGCCAGGACAGCGCTTTCTCGCAAATCTCATCGAACAGCAGTTCGCGCTTGGCTTCTGTCAGCTTCTTCGAGTCATTGAGGCCCAGAATCGGGCGGCGCGGATCGAGAATCACCGCTGCAGTCACCACAGCACCACAAAGCGGACCACGGCCCACTTCGTCAACACCGGCAACCAGCTCTTCAACCAGATTGAAATCCAGACCCATTTGCATTGAACGTGAACTCACAATGAAGGCGAACGGCCAATCAGGTCTAACACCGCTTCGGCGGCCTGATTGGAGGCATCGCGACGCAAGGTCCGGTGTATTTCGTCAAAACCCTCAGTCTGCACCAGGCCGTCATCCAGAAGCGGCAGCAATTGCTGCACCAATGCATCAGCAGTGGCGTCATCCTGCAATAACTCCGGCACCAACAGGCGCTGAGCCAGAAGATTAGGCAACGAGACGTAAGGACTTTTCACCAGACGCTTGAGTATCCAAAAGGTAAGCGGTGCCATGCGATAGGCAACCACCATGGGGCGTTTGTACAGCAAAGCTTCCAGAGTCGCCGTTCCTGATGCAATCAATACCGCATCACAAGCGGCAAGCGCTACATGAGAGCGACCGTCGAGCAGTAACACCTGCAGATCACGCCCCTGCAACAATTGTTCGATCTGCGCACGACGCTGGGGGCTTGCACAGGGCAAGACGAATCTAACCTCTGGACGCACAGCCTGCAAACGCTCGGCAGCATCGAAGAACAAGCTGCCCAGACGCCCGACTTCACCACCACGACTGCCCGGCATCAGCGCAACGACCGGCCCCTCACCGATGCCTAGTTCGGCACGAGCAGCAGCACGATCGGCCTGCAGCGGGATGGTATCGGCCAAGGGATGCCCGACAAACCTGACCGGCACGCCCTTCTCTTCATAGAAACGAGCTTCAAAGGGCAGCAACGTCAACATCAGGTCGCAGCCTTCACGGATCTTCAGAACGCGCTTCTGACGCCACGCCCAGACCGACGGGCTGACGTAATGCACCGTCTTGATACCGGCACGACGCAATTGAAGTTCGATGTTGAGGGTGAAATCAGGAGCATCAATGCCAATAAAGACATCTGGCTTTTGCTCGATAAGGGTCTGGATGAGTGCTTTACGTTTGGCCAGCAACTCACGCAAACGACCCAACACCTCAACCAGGCCCATGACCGAAAGGCGCTCCATCGGGAAAAAGGACGCCATACCTTCGGCCTCCATCAGCGGACCGCCGACTCCGATGAACTCAACCTGAGGATGACGCGCCTTGATGGCACGCATAAGACCGGATCCGAGAATATCCCCGGACGCTTCGCCCGCGACCAAAGCGACACGCAATACGCTGGGCATGACTAGCGGGTGATGCCGCGGGTCGAGGTCTGGATGGACTCAAGAAACACAGCGACCTCCGGGAACTGGGCAGCAGGCTCAGCCAACTCGGCAATGGCCTGGTCAACCGTCAGCCCTTGGCGATAAACCACTTTATAGGCACGGCGCAACGCGTGAATGGCTTCTTCGCTGAAGCCACGACGGCGCATACCCTCGAAGTTCATGCTCCGGGCTTCGGCCGGGTTGCCGAACACGGTGACAAAAGCAGGAACATCCTTACCAATCGCGGTACCCATGCCGGAAAAGCTATGAGCGCCGATGTGGCAGTACTGATGCACCAGAGTGAAGCCGGAAAGGATCGCCCAATCCGCAACGTGCACATGACCCGCCAACGCAGTGTTGTTGACCAGAATGCAGTTATTGCCGATGACGCTGTCATGACCGATGTGTGCATAGGCCATGATCAGGTTGTGATCACCAATCGTGGTTTCGGCACGGTCCTGAATGGTGCCGCGATGTATCGTCACGCCTTCACGAATCACATTGTGATCGCCAATGACCAGACGCGTCGCTTCACCTTTGTACTTGAGATCAGGCGTGTCCTCGCCCACCGATGAAAACTGGTAGATACGATTGTGCTTACCGATCCGGGTCGGGCCACGCAAAATCACGTGAGGACCAACCACTGTACCCTCGCCAATTTCCACACCGGCTCCGATGATCGACCACGGGCCGACCTCCACATTGTCAGCCAGGATGGCTGTCGGATCGATGATTGCGCGAGGGTCAATTAAACTCATAGCTTACGTTCCGCACAGATGATTTCTGCGGAGCAAACCGGCTTGCCGTCGACAGAGGCGCTGCACTCAAACTTCCAGATCTGACGCTTGCAGCTCAAGAACTTCGCTTCAAGAATCAGTTGGTCGCCCGGCAGCACTGGCTGACGGAAACGCAGTTTGTCCGAGCCTACGAAATAATACAGCGTGCCATCAGCAGGCTTTGCGCCCAGCATCTTGAAACCAAGAATACCAGCAGCCTGAGCCATCGCTTCAATGATCAGCACGCCCGGCATGATTGGATGCGCTGGAAAGTGACCGTTGAAAAACGGCTCATTGATGCTGACGTTTTTATAAGCGCGAATGCTTTTGTTCTCGACGTCGAGTTCCACTACGCGGTCTACCAGCAGAAACGGGTAGCGGTGCGGCAGGTATTCGCGAATTTCGTTGATGTCCATCATTTCGAGGGGAAGCCTGTAGTCAAGATTAGGAGTGCGCGGCAGTTGCGCTGCACTCCTCTGCAAATCAAGGAAGCAATTTATCGGCAGTGCACGCTTGATATGAAAAAAGTATCAGCCATCTGATGAAGCATTAACGCCTGAGGTCACTCCCTCAACAATCTTTTCCAGCTTTTGCAGTCGACGTGCCATCTCGTCGAGCTTGCGAATACGTGCCGCGCTTTTGCGCCACTCGCCTGCTGGCTGCATTGCCGTTCCTGAAGAATAGGAACCTGGCTCAGTGATGGAGTGGGTCACCATCGTCATGCCGGTGATAAACACACCGTCACAAATATCGATATGCCCAACCAGTCCTACGCCACCGGCCAGCATGCAATGCTTACCGATTTTGGTACTTCCGGAAATGCCGACACATGCCGCCATAGCTGTGTGATCACCAATCTGTACGTTGTGAGCGATCTGAATCTGGTTATCCAGCTTCACACCGTTACCGATTCGTGTATCAGCCAATGCGCCGCGGTCGATGGCCGTGTTTACGCCAATTTCCACGTCATCACCGATCAATACGCCGCCTATCTGCGCGATTTTCTGCCAGACACCCTTCTCATTGGCAAAGCCGAAGCCCTCACCACCAAGAACAGCACCCGACTGAATGACCACACGCTTGCCGATGCGCACATCGTGATAGAGCGTGACCCGCGGAGCCAGCCAGCCACCCTCGCCGATTTCGCACCGGGCACCGATGAAGCACTGGGCACCGACGGTAACGCCCGCCGCGATTTTCGCCCCGCTCTCGACAACGGCAAAGGCACCGATGCTGGCAGCAGGATCAATCTGTGCGTCGTCAGCAACGACGGCTGTCGGATGAATTCCGGCAACGGCCTTGGGCTTGGGATCGAACAGGTGGGAAATGCGCGCGTAGGCCAGATAGGGATCCGGTACCAGCAACGCGTCGCCAGTATACGAATCCGCATCAGCGGGCTTCAAAAGCACAGCCGAGGCTTGGGTATCAACGAGGAATTTACGGTATTGCGGATTCGCCAGGAAGCTGACCTGACCTGGACCGGCCTCTTGCAAAGTGGCCAGCCCGGTAATTTCTTTATCCTCGGCACCACGTAGCGTGGCGCCCAGGAACTCGGCCAATTGACCGAGCTTGATAGTAGCGGTCATAGATTACTTCAGCTGGTTCATGCGCTCGATGACCTGGCGAGTAACGTCATACTGTGGCTTGACGTCAATCACTGCACCGCGCTCGAAGACCAGGTCAAATGCACCTTTCTTGATCACTTCTTCCACTGCCTGATCCAGCTTAGGCTTGAGTTGCTTGAGCATTTCACGGTCAGCAACAGCTTTGGCTTCGTTCAGCTCCTTGGACTGGAACTGGAAGTCACGGGCCTTTTGCTTGAACTCAAGCTCAAGACGCTCGCGCTCAGGCTGGGCCATTTTGTCGCCACCGCTAACCAGACGATCCTGGATGCCTTTGGCGCTGCTTTCCAGAGTTTTCAGTTTGGTCAGTTGTGGACCGAACTTCTTCTCGGCATCAACGGCGTATTTCTTGGCCGCATCAGATTCAAGCAAGGCCATTTGATAGTTCAAAACGGCAATTTTCATGTCGGCAAAAGCCGGGCCTGCTGCGAGAACGCTTGCCAGCAGTACCAATTGAGTCAACTTACGCACGATGCACTCCTACAAAATTCGCTGTCGTTATCCAAAGTCAGACGTTTAGAAAGTCTGACCAAGGGAAAATTGGAAAACCTGGGTTTCAGTATCGTCATCCGGCTTCTTGATCGGCATCGCCAGGGCGAAGCTCAAAGGACCGAGAGCGGTAATCCAGGTAACACCTACACCAACGGAGCTGGCCATGCCGGAAAGATCAATGTTGTTACATTCAACTTTCTCGCCATTGCGCGTCCGGTTGGAATCGCAGTTGGTATCGAACACGTTACCCACGTCCCAGAACACAGAGGTGCGCAACGAACGTTGATCCTTGATGAATGGCAGAGGGAACATGACCTCTACACCACCCTGAACCAGAACGTTGCCACCAAATGGAAGCGGGTCCTGATCCGGATCTACAGCAGTCCCCGGCTTGGTACCACTGCTAGGCGTGCTGCGCGGCCCCAGGGTGCTGTCCTTGAAACCACGTACCGAGTTGAAGCCACCGGCGTAGTAGTTCTCGTAGAACGGCAGACCGGAGGTCGAACCGTAGCCGTCGCCATAACCCAGTTCTGTGTGCAGACGCAGGGTGTAGTTGTCGGTGATCGGGTGAAAGTACTGGGCGCGGTAGTCGAGCTTGTAGAACGACAGGTCGCTACCCGGCAGCGTGGTTTCCAGCGTCAGGCTCTGTGAGTGACCGCGAGTCGCCAGTACACCTTTGTTCAGGGTGGACTCGGACCAGCCGATCGACCCCTTGAAGTTCAGGTACTTGTCGCCTTCCTTGTCCACGAAGTCAAAGATTTCGTCGACGGTATAGGTACCGGTCTTGATTTCGTCCTGCTGCACGGTCAGGCCGTAAGTCAGGCGCGAGGTTTCGTTGATCGGGTAACCCATGCTGATGCCAGCACCGAGACTGTCTACGGCGTAGCTCGCAACATCGACGTCGAGATCGTCATAGTCGGTGGTGCGATAGAACGCATTGTAGCCCAGGCTCACGCCATCAGCAGTCCAGTACGGATCGACATAGCTGAAGTTATAACGGCTCTGGTATTCGCTACGAGTCAAACCGATGCTGACCCTGTTACCCGTACCGAGGAAGTTGTTCTGGCTGATCGAACCACCAAGGATCAGACCGGCGCTCTGGGCGAAACCGACGCTGGCGGTAATCGAGCCGGATGCCTGCTCCTCTACGGCATAGTTAACGTCAACCTGATCGTCAGTACCCGGTACTGGCGGTGTCTCGACGTTCACTTCCTTAAAGAAGCCCAGACGATCCAGACGAGTCTTGGACTGGTCGATCAGATAGGTCGAAGCCCAGCCGCCTTCCATTTGACGCATTTCACGGCGCAGTACTTCGTCGGCAGACTTGGTGTTGCCGCGGAAGTTGATTCGGTTCACATAAGCACGCTTGCCTGGATCAACCACGAAGGTGATGTCGACAGTGTGATCTTCGTCATTTGGAGTCGGAACGCCGTTCACGTTGGCGAAGGTATAGCCTTCGTTACCCAGACGACGGGTGATCAGCTCGGAGGTAGTGGTCATCACTTTACGCGAGAACACCTGACCTGGCTTGACCAGCAACAGGGACTTGACCTGATCTTCCGGCACCTTGAGGTCGCCGCTCAACTTGACCGATTTGACGCTGTACTTCTGGCCTTCATTGACGTTGACCGTGATGTAGACGTTTTTCTTGTCAGGCGTGATCGATACCTGAGTCGAGGCGATATCCATATTGATATAGCCGCGATCAAGGTAGTAGGAACGCAGACGTTCGAGGTCGCCGGATAGTTTTTCCCGGGCGTACTTGTCGTCGTTCTTGAAGAAAGAAAGCCAGTTGGTGGTCTTCAGTTCGAAAAGGTCGATCAGGTCTTCATCAGGGAAAACGCTGTTACCCACCACGTTGATGTGCTGGATAGAGGCGACCGTGCCTTCGTTGATGTTGATCTTCAGGCCAACCCGGTTGCGTGGCTGGGCGACGACTTCCGTCGCGACTTCAGCCGAGTAACGACCCTGAGCAACATACTGGCGCTGCAGTTCGTTACGCACACCTTCAAGAGTTGCCCGCTGGAAGATTTCGCCTTCAGCCAGACCCGACTGTTTCAGACCTTTCATCAGGTCTTCAGTGGAGATGGCCTTGTTACCTTCGATTTCGATACTGGCGACAGATGGACGCTCGACGACGGTGATGACCAGCACATTGCCGTCACGACCCAACTGGATATCCTGGAAGAATCCGGTTTTAAACAGTGCGCGAGTGGCATCCACCAGACGACCATCATCCGCTTGCTCGCCCACGTTCAGCGGCAACGCACCAAATACACTGCCCGCGGATACCCGCTGCAGGCCATTGACACGGATATCGGAGATAGTGAAGGACTCGGCGTGAACTTCGGCAATCATCAGTACGGCAAGAACCGCAGTTAGCAGCAGACGTTTCA
Organism: Pseudomonas caspiana; assembly: GCF_040224095.2. Lineage (NCBI taxonomy): Bacteria > Pseudomonadati > Pseudomonadota > Gammaproteobacteria > Pseudomonadales > Pseudomonadaceae > Pseudomonas > Pseudomonas caspiana. Next base: position 4,500,437 of record NZ_CP167995.1, read on the forward strand.
TGAAGTCCTTTCTTATTCCAACTGGCAATAAACAAACTGCCGCAAAATGCGGCAGATTCGCAACTCAGCAAAGCTAAGCTTTACAGTCGACCCAGATCGTTGACCAGCGCGAGCAACATAACGCCCACCACCAGACTGATACCAATCTGAACCCCCCAACCTTGAACCCTTTCCGAAAGGGGGCGACCACGTGCCCACTCGATCAGATAGAACAACAAATGCCCCCCGTCCAGCACTGGAATAGGCAGTAAATTCAGGACTCCCAGGCTTATGCTCAGATAAGCGAGGAAATTCAGGAAATCACCTATGCCCGACTGGGCCGAAGCGCCCGCCACTTTAGCAATGGTTATCGGTCCACTCAAGTTTTTTACCGAGAGCTCACCGAACAACATTTTCCTGAGCGAATCGAGGGTCAGTACGCTCATGGTCCATGCGCGGCTGGCGCCCTCGGCCACAGCGGCCAACGGACCATAACTGACTTCGCGCAGCATCTCGGGAGGCCAGTCGATACCTTTGACGCCGGCCCCCAGATAACCACTTGCAGCCTTGCCTTCGCCACGCGCCGCGAGAGTCAGCGGCACATCAAGTCGTGCACCGTCACGCTCTACGCCGAGAGAAATTTTTGCATCGGGGCGCTCACGCACCCAGTCAACCACTTGCTGCCATTCGTCTACAGGACGCCCATCCAGAGCCACCAGCTTGTCGCCGGTTTTCAACCCTGCTGCCTGCGCCGGACCTTTAGGGTCCAGCTCGGCCAGCACCGGCGGCAGTGCCGGACGCCACGGACGAATGCCAAACGACTTGATCGGATCTGGTTCTTCAGCGCCCTTCAGCCAGTTATCCAGCGCCAGACTGTGAGCAGTATCAACCGTTGCGCCAGGCTCGCGGACCTTCAGTGCGACGTTGCCACTTTCACCCAGGCGACGAACCAACTGCAGATTGACCGCTGACCAGCCCGATGTTGCCTCGCCATCGACGGAGACAATTTCCTGCCCGGCACTCAATCCGGCCACTTGCGCAATACTGCCGGGCTCAACCGCGCCAATGACCGGACGCACCTGCTGGCTACCCAGCATGGCCAGGATCCAGAAGAAGACGATCGCCAGCAGGAAGTTCGCAATAGGACCGGCGCTGACAATGGCAATACGCTGATAGACAGTCTTACGATTGAAAGACTGATCGGCCAGCTCGGGAGGGACGTTACCCTCGCGCTCATCGAGCATTTTTACGTAGCCGCCCAGAGGGATGGCAGCAATCACATACTCGGTACCCTGGCGGTCATGCCAGCGAAAAAGCGGCGTACCAAAGCCAACCGAAAAACGTAAAACCTTGACGCCACAACGCCGCGCCACCCAGAAGTGGCCGTATTCGTGAAAGGTAACCAGCACGCCCAGCGCTACCAGGGTGCCAACAATCATATAGAGCGCGCTCATCAACTTTCTCCAGGTACCGGCTTGGACCAGGCCTTGCGCCAGTACCTTCTAGCGTCTGCGATTATCGCCCGTTGCGGCTGAGCCATTGCTCTGCCAGAACGCGCGCTTTTGAATCCACGTCGAATACAGTTTCCAGATCAGCGACCGGAACAACGGGTTCAAGATTCAAAACATCGTCGATCATACTCGCGATTTCCGGATAGCGGATGCGCCGATCAAGAAATGCAGCCACAGCTACTTCATTTGCCGCATTTAACATGGCTGGCGCACTGTTGCCAGCCTCGGCAGCTTGCCGCGCCAGACGCAGACACGGGAAGCGCTGCTCGTCAGGGGCCTGGAAATCCAGACGCGCGATACTGAACAGGTCCAGCGGCGCAACGCCCGAATCGATACGTTGTGGCCAGGCCAGCGCATGAGCGATCGGCGTACGCATGTCCGGGTTGCCCAACTGAGCGAGTACCGACCCGTCTACGTAGTCGACCATAGAGTGAATAACGCTCTGCGGATGAATAACCACTTCAACCTGTTCAGGTCTGGCATCAAAGAGCCAACACGCCTCAATAAGCTCAAGCCCCTTGTTCATCATGCTGGCTGAGTCGACCGAGATCTTGCGCCCCATCGACCAATTGGGATGGGCACAGGCTTGTTCAGGGGACACATTGTGCAACTCGCTTAGCGGCGTCTCGCGGAACGGACCACCGGACGCGGTCAACAAAATGCGCCGTACACCAACCGGCCCCAGGCCTCGGGCGTAATCAAGCGGCAAGCACTGGAAAATCGCATTGTGCTCACTATCAATAGGCAGAAGAGCAGAACCACTTTGACGAACGGCTTGCATGAACAAGGCGCCGGACATGACCAGCGCTTCCTTGTTCGCCAGCAAGATTTTCTTGCCTGCCTCGACAGCCGCCAACGTAGGCCGCAGGCCGGCAGCACCGACAATCGCGGCCAGCACGGTATCGACCTGAGGGTGAGCGGCAACTTCACAAAGACCGCCCTCCCCCACCAGCACTCGAGTATCGAGACCAGCGGCAGCCAGATCATCCTGCAACTTGCGCGCAGACTCCTGAGTCGGCAGCACAGCGAAGCGAGGGGTGTGCCTGATACACAACGCCAACAACTCGCTCTGGCGAGTAAAGCCAGTCAGAGCAAAAACCTGATAGAGATCAGGATGACGAGCAATGACGTCAAGAGTACTCAGGCCAACCGAGCCGGTAGCGCCTAAAACGGTAACCAGTTGAGGACGACTCACAGCACGCCCCAATCAGCAGCAGCCCAAAGCAAAACGGCAAAAACCGGAATAGCGGCAGTCAGACTATCGATGCGATCAAGGACACCGCCATGACCGGGCAACAGATTACTACTGTCCTTGATGCCGGACTGGCGCTTGAACATGCTTTCAGTCAAATCCCCTATCACGGAGATGAACACAACAATTGCGGCGCCCAACAAGCCGAACAGGAATTGTGACGCGGACCACTCACGAACAATCCCGACCACGACGGTGATCAGAAGGCAGCCCAGCAAACCACCGTACACACCCTCCCAGCTTTTGCCGGGACTGACTTTAGGGGCCAGCTTGCGCTTGCCAAAAGCCTTACCGGAGAAGTACGCACCAATATCTGCGCCCCAGACCAGAACCATTACCGAGAGAATCAACCAGTTACCCAACGGAGCCTGCTTGATCAGCACCAGCCCTTGCCAGGCTGGGAGCAAAATCAACAAACCAATGGCCAGCTTGCAGATTGCGCTGGACCAGTGTCGACTGGACTCTGGATAAGTCAGCACTAGCCAGGTCGCTACCGCCCACCAGATAACCGCCGCAACCAGAATCCACGGCGCAAGCCCCGGCATCAGGTACAACAGGAACAACAGCGCGGCAACCATCACCGCATAAGCGACACGCGCCGACTGAGCGGGGAACCCGGCAAGACGCGCCCACTCCCAGGCTCCCAGGGTGACTACTACGCCGATGAACAGAGCGAAGCTGGCCCCGGACAGCAGAAAGAAACCGCAAAGTGCGATCGGTAGCAGAATGAGTGCCGTGATGATCCGTTGTTTCAACATTAAACCCGGGCTCCAGCTTCGATCTGCTCACTCGTTTTACCGAAGCGACGCTGACGCGAAGCGAAATCGGCCAGCGCAGCGCGCATGGCATCGTGTTTGAAGTCCGGCCAGAACAGGTCGGAGAAGTACAGCTCGGCATAAGCCAGCTGCCAAAGCAGGAAGTTACTGATGCGGTGCTCGCCACCCGTGCGAATGCACAGATCCGGCAACGGCAGGTCGCCGGTCGCCAGACAGGTCTGCAGTAACTCAGGCGTAATGTCGTCCGGACGCAAATGCCCGGCTTGAACTTCACGCGCGAGTCGCTGGGCAGCCTGCGCGATGTCCCACTGACCGCCGTAGTTGGCAGCAATCTGCAAGACGAAGCGATCATTGCCAGCGGTACGGCTTTCAGCTTCTCGCATGGCTGTCTGAAGCTCGGGATGGAAACGAGATCGGTCGCCGATAATGCGCAGACTGATCTCGTTCTCGTTCAGGCGCTTGGTTTCACGCCGCAGCGCCGTGAAAAAAAGCTCCATCAACGCTCCAACCTCCTCGGCTGGCCGCTGCCAGTTTTCACTGGAGAATGCGAACAGCGTGAGCACCTCGACCTTGGCCTCGGCGCACACTTCAATAACCGCCCGAACTGCATCGACACCCGCTTTATGCCCTGCGACACCAGGCAACAGGCGCTTTTTCGCCCAGCGGTTATTACCATCCATGATGATCGCGACATGACGCGGCACCGATGACGGCGCGGTCGATTTTGTCTTTTCCATGAAAGCGCCCCGAACCTTATACGGCCATCAGGTCTGCTTCTTTTGCCTTGGTGGCCGAATCGATGTCAGCCTCTGCCTTGTCGGTCAGTTTCTGGATATCGGCAGCAGCACGACGCTCTTCGTCTTCGCTGATTTCCTTGTCCTTGACCAGTTTCTTCAAGTCACCCAACGCATCGCGGCGAATGTTGCGCACAGCAACACGAGCATCTTCAGCGGCACTGCGCGCCTGCTTGGTGAAGCCCTTCCGGGTTTCTTCGGTCAAGGCTGGCATGGAGATCAGCAACAGCTCACCGAGGTTGGTCGGATTAAGGTTCAGACCAGCGCTCTGGATCGCCTTATCGACAGCAGCCAGCATATTGCGCTCGAAAGCTACGACCTGCAGGGTGCGCGAGTCTTTTACCGTAACGTTGGCAACACCGCTCAAAGGCGTATCAGCGCCGTAGTAAGGCACCATTACGCTGCCCAGAATGCTCGGGTGAGCCTTGCCAGTACGAATCTGACCAAATGCATGGTTCAGGGATTCGAGTGATTTCTGCATGCGCTCTTGAGCGTCTTTTTTGATTTCGTTGATCATTGTGCGCCTTCCTCGATCAGGGTTCCTTCAGCGCCGCCATGCACGATATTCAGCAGGGCGCCGGGCTTGTTCATATTAAAAACACGGAGTGGCATCTTGTGATCGCGGCACAGACAGATTGCCGTCAGATCCATTACGCCCAGCTTGCGATCCAGAACTTCATCGTAAGTCAGATGATCGAACTTCTCTGCATGCGGGTCTTTGAACGGGTCTGCGGTGTACACACCGTCGACCTTGGTTGCCTTCAGGACAACATCGGCATCAATTTCGATTGCTCGCAAGCAAGCGGCCGAGTCGGTTGTGAAGAATGGATTGCCAGTACCAGCCGCGAAAATCACGACTTCTTTGGAATTCAGGTGACGCATCGCTTTACGGCGATCGTAGTGATCCGTCACACCCACCATGGAAATGGCAGACATAACGATGGCAGAGATGTTGGCACGCTCCAGAGCATCGCGCATTGCCAAGGCGTTCATCACAGTGGCCAGCATGCCCATGTGATCACCCGTGACACGATCCATACCGGCAGCACTCAATGCTGCGCCACGGAACAGGTTGCCACCACCAATCACCAAACCGACCTGGACGCCTATGCCAACCAGTTGGCCGACTTCCAGCGCCATGCGATCCAGCACCTTTGGATCGATTCCGAACTCTTCGGAGCCCATCAAGGCCTCGCCGCTAAGCTTGAGTAGAATGCGTTTATAGCGAGCCTGATAACCACTGCCCTGCTGAGCCATTGCGAATCTCTCCTGCGGCGTTTTCTGAAAAAAAATCTGTGCGGGCACTTTAAGCCTGCGCTTACTCTAGCTTGACGCTGCGACAGCGTCAGAAGAATGCAGCCTTGTAAGCCACTTCTCCAAGGAAAACAATTAGCTTTTCCTTTTTGACAAAGAGGCTGCGCGCGTAAGCGGGCAGCCTCTTGGGTACGACAGTCGGTGAACCGTCTTACTTCTTGCTTGCAGCTACTTGCGCAGCGACTTCTTCAGCGAAGTTGTCGACTGGCTTATCGATGCCTTCGCCCACTTTGAAGTAGGTGAAGGAAACGATTTCAGCACCGGCTTTCTTGGCCAGCTCGCCGACCTTGATTTCCGGGTTCTTGACGAAAGCTTGCTCAACAAGGCTGGCTTCAGCCAGGAACTTGGTGATACGACCGGCAACCATTTTCTCAACGATTTCGGCTGGCTTGCCCTTGATCTTGTCTTCGTTCAGTTGCAGGAAGACGCCCTTCTCACGCTCGATCGCTTCGGCAGAGACTTCCGAAGGCAGCAGGAATTCAGGGTTGCTTGCAGCTACGTGCATAGCGATATCTTTGGCCAGCTCAGCGTCGCCGCCTTTCAGGACAACGACAACACCAATCTTGTTGCCGTGCAGGTAAGCGTTGACCACGTCACCTTCGATGCTCGCCAGACGACGGATGTTCACGTTCTCGCCAACTTTGGCAACCAGAGCAGTACGCTCGACTTCCTGAGCTTCGATCAGCGGAGCTGCGTCGGTCAGTTTGTCTGCGAATGCTTTTTCCAGGCTGCTGGTGACGAAGTTCTTGAAATCGTCTTGCAGGGCCAGGAAGTCAGTCTGAGAGTTGACTTCGATGATGGTAGCGCGCTTGCCATCTTCAGCAACTTTAACAGCGATAGCGCCTTCAGCAGCCACGTTGCCTGCTTTCTTGGCAGCCTTGATGGCGCCCGAAGCACGCATGTCATCAATGGCTTTTTCGATGTCGCCGCCAGCCTTGGTCAAGGCCTTTTTGCAATCCATCATGCCTTCGCCGGTACGCTCGCGCAGTTCTTTAACCAACGCTGCAGTAATCTCTGCCATTTCAAAATCCTCTTGGATAGGTCTTAAACCATTCCACCCGCATTAACGGGCGTTCGAATTCTTGAAAACGCATGGTGACAGCCGTAAATGACAACAACGTCATGACAACGCCAACACATGGTTCTCGAGGTGGCAAAAAGGGGGCCAAGCCCCCTTTTTGCGTACTGAGTAAACGCTAGGCGTTAACTACTCAGCCTTCAACTGCAGCTGCTGGAGCTTCTTCGACGAAAACGTCGGTGCCGCCAGCAACATTGTTGCGACCACGGATTACAGCGTCAGCCATCGAACCCATGTACAGCTGGATAGCGCGGATTGCGTCATCGTTGCCTGGGATGATGTAGTCAACGCCTTCCGGGCTGCTGTTGGTATCGACTACGCCGATAACCGGGATACCCAGCTTGTTAGCTTCGGTGATCGCGATGCGCTCGTGATCAACGTCGATAACGAACAGTGCGTCTGGCAGACCGCCCATGTCCTTGATACCACCCAGGCTACGATCCAGCTTTTCCAGATCGCGAGTGCGCATCAGCGCCTCTTTCTTGGTCAGCTTGGCGAAAGTACCGTCTTCAGCCTGTACTTCAAGCTCACGCAGACGCTTGATGGACTGACGGATGGTTTTGAAGTTGGTCAGCATGCCGCCCAACCAGCGGTGATCGACGTACGGCGAACCGCAACGTGCTGCTTCTTCAGCAACGATCTTGCCAGCGGAACGCTTGGTGCCGACGAACAGAATCTTGTTTTTGCCCGAAGCCAGTTTTTCAACGAAAGTCAGAGCTTCGTTGAACATAGGCAGGGTTTTTTCAAGGTTGATAATGTGAATCTTGTTACGCGCGCCGAAAATGTATTTACCCATTTTCGGGTTCCAGTAACGGGTCTGGTGGCCGAAGTGCACACCGGCCTTCAGCATATCGCGCATGTTGACTTGGGACATGATAGTTCCTTGATAAGTCGGGTTAGGCCTCCACGTATCCCAATGACCAACCAGCGGCTTCGAGCCGAAGGCACCCAGGTCATCGTGTCGACACGTGTGTGGGTTAGTGCTTGCGGGGCTTACCCCGGAAAGCGGCGCATTTTATACCATAGAAGTCCGGATAACGGAAACCCAATTACGTGCAGGTTGCACGATGCTTTACTGCCCCACTCATTAGCCCTGTGTAAGCACGAATAATGCGGAGGCGATTTTTTGCGTACATATCCATTACCGGGGTAACGGCTGATATTGGTTGCGCCCTTACGGCGCCTCACTTTCGGGCCCAAAAGTAAGCAAAAGGCTCTTGCCCCACCACTGGGTGCCTCGCTGTCGCTCGGCATACCCGTAATCCGACATTGCTGCGTGGGGCCGCCGCCACCGGCCATCCATGGCCTGAGGCGGCTAAACCGGCATCCCTGCCGGTTTGCCCCACACAGCAATATCGAATTCCGGCCGGCGTGGTTTAACGGGGCGCCTAAGATCAAAATCAAAATCAAAATCAAAAGCAGATCAAGAGCAGATCAAGAGCATCGGTTTCACCCCGGACCGGTAGGAGCGAACCTGTTCGCGAGACGTCGGCACAGTCAAAACAGGCATTGTCTAACACATCGCACGCAGCCTTCGGCAGCTCCCACAGATGCCCGGCAAACCCGCACAATCAGGTCGGCTGTCAGGCCGCCGCGCTTTTGATTTTGATCTGAGGCGCCCCGTTAAATCACGCCGGCCGAACGCAGATTCTGAACCGTGGGCAACCCGGCAGGACGCCGGGTTAGCCGCACCGGGCCATGGATGGCCCATTGCGGCGGCCCACGGTTCAGGATCTGCGGGCGGGTACACCGAGCGACAGCGAGGTGCCAAGTGATGGGGCAAGAGCGTTTTGCTTACTTTTGTCTGGGCCGGCTTCCGGATCTATCAAAAAAGAGGCGCCGTAAGGGCGCAACCAATACCAGCCGTGACGCAAGAACGGATATACACACAAAACTAAAAGCCCCAGCACCCTATATAAGGAAGCGACAATCACCCACCTGCAACGGTCTGCTAGAATCGCCGTTTTCCGTATTAGCCGCGCCCCCTGTGCGCCGAGAGAGTTCGTATGACAGTCACCATCAAAACCCCTGAAGACATCGAAAAAATGCGCATTGCCGGTCGCCTGGCTGCCGATGTCCTGGAAATGATCGGTGCTTACGTCAAGCCTGGCGTCACCACCGAAGAGCTGGACCGCATCTGCCACGACTACATCGTCAACGAGCAAAAAGCGATTCCGGCGCCGCTGAATTACAAGGGCTTCCCAAAGTCCATCTGCACCTCGATCAACCACGTTGTATGCCATGGCATCCCTAATGAGAAGCCGTTGAAGAACGGCGACGTGCTGAACATCGACGTCACCGTCATCAAGGACGGCTACCACGGCGACACGAGCAAGATGTTTCACGTGGGCAAAGTGCCTGAGTGGGCTGAGCGTCTGTCGAAAATCACTCAGGAGTGCCTATATAAAGGCATCGAAATTGTCCGGCCCGGCGCAACGCTGGGTGATATTGGCGAAGTGATTCAGAAACACGCAGAAAAGAACGGCTTCTCGGTGGTTCGTGAATATTGCGGACACGGCATCGGCAAGGTGTTCCACGAGGAACCGCAAGTAGTGCATTACGGTAAGGCCGGCGAAGGCATGGCACTGGTAGAAGGCATGACCTTCACCATCGAGCCGATGATCAACCAGGGCCGCGCCGAAACCCGCCTGCTGGGCGATGGCTGGACTGCGATCACCAAAGACCGCAAGTTGTCTGCGCAGTGGGAACATACCATTCTGGTCACTGCTGACGGTTATGAGATTTTCACCCTGCGCAGCGACGACACCATCGCTCGCACGTCAGCCTGATTAAAACGCTCGCTCGATCTAGATAAAAGGAAAGCAGTTCCATGCCGCAGGTGGATCCCGATTTGTTCGACCGTGGTCAGTTCCAGGCCGAACTGGCATTGAAAGCGAGTCCAATTGCCGCGTTCAAGAAAGCCATCCGCAACGCGCGGGAGGTGCTTGATGCGCGCTTCAAGTCAGGACGCGATATTCGTCGCCTGATTGAAGACCGCGCCTGGTTCGTGGACAACATCCTGCAACAGGCATGGGACCATTTCGACTGGAGCGAAGACGCCGACATCGCCCTGCTGGCCGTCGGCGGCTACGGCCGTGGCGAACTGCATCCTTATTCTGATATCGATCTGCTGATCCTGCTGGACAGTGCCGATCACGAGGTTTTCCGCGAGCCAATCGAACGCTTTCTGACCCTTCTCTGGGATATCGGTCTGGAAGTGGGTCAAAGCGTGCGTTCAGTTGATGAATGCGCCGAGGAAGGCCGCGCCGACCTGACCGTGATTACCAACCTGATGGAAAGCCGAACTATCGCAGGCCCTGAGCGCCTGCGTCAGCGCATGCTGGAAGTCACCAGCCCGAAACAGATGTGGCCCAGCAAAGAGTTTTTTCTGGCTAAGCGGGCTGAGCAGAAAACCCGGCACCACAAATACAACGACACCGAATACAACCTTGAGCCTAACGTCAAAGGCTCACCCGGTGGCCTGCGCGACATCCAGACCATTCTCTGGGTCGCCCGGCGCCAGTACGGCACGCTGAATCTGCATGCGCTGGCGGGCGAAGGCTTTTTGCTGGAAAGCGAAAACAACCTGCTGGCCTCCTCCCAGGATTTTCTCTGGAAAGTGCGTTACGCCTTGCACATGCTGGCTGGCCGCTCTGAAGATCGCTTGCTGTTCGACCACCAGAGCAGCATCGCCAACCTGCTGGGCTATCAGGACAGCGACGCCAAGCTGGCCATCGAGCGCTTCATGCAGAAGTACTACCGTGTAGTCATGAGCATTGCCCAACTCAGCGACCTGATCATCCAGCATTTCGAGGAGGTCATCCTGACCGACGACGAAGGCGCAATCACTCAGCCGCTGAATTCGCGCTTCCAGGTGCATGACGGTTATATCGAGGCGACCAACGCCAACGTCTTCAAACGCACGCCGTTCGCCATGATCGAGATTTTCGTATTGATGGCGCAGCACCCGGAAATCAAGGGCGTGCGCGCCGACACCATTCGACTGCTGCGCGAACATCGGCATCTGATCAATGATGATTTCCGTAACGACATTCGCAACACCAGCCTGTTCATCGAGCTGTTCAAGTGTGAGCTAGGCATTCATCGAAATCTGCGCCGCATGAACCGTTACGGCATTCTCGGCCTCTATTTGCCGGAGTTTGGCCATATTGTCGGGCAGATGCAGCATGACCTGTTCCACATCTATACGGTCGATGCGCATACGCTGAATCTGATCAAGCACCTGCGCAAGCTTCAGTACACTCAGGTTTCTGAGAAATTCCCGCTGGCCAGCAAGGTCATGGGCAGACTTCCAAAGCCAGAGCTGATTTATCTGGCGGGCCTTTACCACGACATCGGCAAGGGCCGTGGCGGCGACCACTCGGAGCTCGGCGCGGTCGATGCCGAAGCCTTTGGTATCCGTCATCAATTGCCGGCCTGGGATACGCGCCTGATCGTCTGGCTGGTCAGCCATCACTTGGTGATGTCCACGACGGCTCAGCGCAAGGACTTGTCCGATCCGCAGGTAATCCACGACTTTGCCCAGTTCGTCGGCGACGAAGTCCACCTCGATTACCTCTACGTGCTGACAGTGGCCGATATCAACGCAACGAACCCGACACTCTGGAATTCGTGGCGCGCCAGCCTGTTGCGTCAGCTTTATACCGAAACCAAGCGCGCCCTGAAGCGCGGTCTGGAAAACCCGGTAGACCGTGAAGAACAGATACGACGTACGCAAATTGCCGCGCTGGACATACTCGTTCGCAACGGCACTGACCCGGACGACGTGGAACAACTCTGGTCCCAACTGGGCGACGACTACTTCCTGCGTCATACCGCCGGGGACGTTGCCTGGCATAGCGATGCGATCCTGCAGCAACCGACTGATGGCGGCCCGCTGGTTTTGATCAAGGAAACCACCCAGCGTGAATTTGAAGGCGGCACGCAGATATTTATCTACGCCCCTGATCAACATGACTTCTTCGCCGTAACCGTAGCGGCAATGGACCAGTTGAACCTGAACATTCATGACGCGCGAGTCATCACCTCAAGCAGCAGGTTCACCCTCGACACCTACATCGTGCTCGACAACGATGGCGGCTCGATTGGCGATAATCCAGTGCGCATCAAGGAAATTCGCGACGGTCTGACCGACGCTTTGAGAAATCCGGACGACTACCCGACAATCATCAAGCGTCGTGTACCGCGCCAACTCAAGCATTTTGCCTTCCCGCCGCAGGTCACGATCCACAACGACGCTCAGCGCCCGGTGACTATCCTGGAGCTGTCAGCGCCGGATCGCCCAGGCCTGCTGGCACGGATCGGCAAGATCTTTCTGGAGTTCGACCTGTCACTGCAAAACGCCAAGATCGCCACGCTGGGCGAGCGAGTGGAAGACGTATTCTTCATCACCGACGCCAACAACCAGCCGTTGTCCGATCCGCAGCTGTGCAGCCAGTTGCAGGACGCCATCGTCGAGCAACTGAACGTTAATCACGAACCCGGCGAATTGCGCATCAGCATCTGATCGAACCCGACGCTGTTCACTGAATCGACTTACGGCGCTCACCGACTCGAGCGCCCTGCTTCTGGAAGCCAGCCCCATGAATAACGCGATGCAATTGCTTCAGCCCTACCCTTTCGAGAAGCTTCGTGCGTTGCTCGGCAGCGTGACGCCGAATCCCGACAAGCGCCCGGTTGCGCTGTCCATTGGCGAACCCAAGCATCGCTCGCCGGACTTCGTCGCTAAAGCGATGACTGACAACCTGGACCAAATGGCCGTCTATCCAACGACGCTGGGCATCCCGGCCCTGCGCGAAGCCATCAGCGGCTGGTGTGAGCGTCGTTTTGGTGTACCGGCCGGTTGGCTGGACCCTGCGCGTAACGTGCTACCGGTCAATGGCACCCGCGAAGCGTTGTTCGCCTTCACCCAGACCGTAGTCAACCGTGGCGATGACGCTCTTGTGGTCAGCCCGAATCCGTTTTATCAAATCTATGAAGGCGCAGCGTTTCTGGCCGGTGCCAAACCGCACTACTTGCCGTGCCTGGCTGAAAACGGTTTCAACCCGGACTTTGACGCGGTGTCTGCCGATATCTGGAAGCGCTGCCAGATTCTGTTCCTGTGCTCTCCGGGCAACCCGACCGGCGCACTGATCCCGGTCGAAACCCTGAAAAAGCTGATTGCACTGGCTGACGAACACGACTTCGTGATCGCCGCTGACGAGTGCTACAGCGAACTGTACTTCGACGAACAAACACCACCTGCCGGCCTGCTCAGCGCTTGTGTTGAACTGGGTCGTCAGGATTTCAAACGTTGTGTGGTCTTCCATAGCCTGTCCAAGCGCTCGAACCTGCCGGGGCTGCGCTCCGGCTTCGTGGCGGGCGATGCAGATATCCTCAAAGCTTTCCTGCTTTATCGCACCTACCACGGCTGTGCAATGCCAGTACAAACTCAACTGGCCAGCATTGCTGCGTGGAATGATGAAGAACACGTGCGCGCCAACCGTGACCTTTACCGCGAGAAATTCGATGCAGTTCTGGAGATTCTTGCGCCGGTGATGGACGTACAGCGTCCCGATGGCGGCTTCTACCTGTGGCCAAGCGTCGGCGGCGACGACGCAGAATTCTGTCGAGACCTGTTCGTTGATCAACATGTGACCGTGGTGCCGGGCTCTTATCTATCCCGCGAAGTGGACGGTTTTAACCCGGGTGCTGGACGCGTGCGCCTGGCACTGGTTGCGCCGTTGGCTGAATGCATTGAAGCCGCAGAGCGGATTCGCGACTTCATCAAAAAGTAATGCGTATACCCCACGGCATGCAATGTGCCGTGGGGTGCTGATCAACGAAGAAGAATACTTCCTGCTGCCGTCCAGATTTGCTTTTCGTCTATTTCACCACACCCAGATTTGCCTCGTTCAAGTCCAGCTGCGCAAGGATCTGGCGCAGCACATCGTCGCCGATCTGATGTTGACGGTGCAGGCGATACAGCTCCAGCCGCTGGGCACGCAAGGCGCTGACACGCATGCGCCGCTCGATCAGGTCCATCTGGAACGCTAGGGCCTGAGCCTCGGACGTGTCGTTGAAGACGTCCAGACGGTGACGATACTCAGACATGACTCGCGCTTTCACTTCAGTCGCCAACGCGGCCTGCGCCGCATCCTGAGCACTGGCCCCACTACTGACCTCTTCATTTTCAAGCGCGTGAATTGCCGCCTGAGCAATGCGTTTCCATGCCTCACCCACTTCACGTTTCATGCGCAGGTCAGGCTCGCTGACCAGGCCACGCAACAGCAGAGGCAAGCAGATACAGGCTGCCACCAGGGATAGCAAAATCACTCCGGCAGCAATGAAAATCAGCAGATCACGCTCAGGGAAGGCGACACCGGCACTGATCAGCATCGGCACCGACAAGGTACCGGCAAGCGTTACCGCACCGCGAACGCCGCCTACGGTCAGAAGCAGCGAGGCGCGGGTCGATAACTCAAGCGTGCCTTCGCTGCGCCCTCGCCAGCGTCGAATCCGAATCAGCAAACGCCAGACGCTTTGCACCCAGATATAGCGCAGCACAACCAACACCAGAAAGATCGCCAACACGTCCAGACAGCGATACAGCAAGGCAGGCCAGACGGTGATTTCATCGTGAGTGACGGCACCGATAATATCCGGCAGTTGCAGCCCCAACAGCAGGAAGATCAGACCGTTGAAAGCGAACTCCAGTAAGGTCCAGACACTGCGATTGAGCAAGCGGGTACTGGTCTGGCGTGGCAGCAAATCGACCCAGCTTTGCATCATCCCTGCCGCCACTGCCGAGAGAATGCCAGAAGCCCCCAATTGCTCAGCCAGCACATAGGCCGCAAATGGCAGCAGTAACATGAACACCACATGAGTCGCAGGATCGTCCCAGCCACGCGTGATCATCCAGCTACGAAAACGGCCGACCAGCCAGCTCAAGGCAACGCCAACAGCGAGCCCGCCACAGGCCACCAGCACAAACGTCAGGCTCGCATCAGCCAGCGAGAACACTCCGGTGATCGCCGCCGCCAGTGCAAACTTGAACGTCACCAGGCCGGACGCATCGTTCATCAGCGCCTCGCCTTGCAGCATCCGCATGATGGGTGCCGGCAGACGATCCTGGGCAATGGCCGAGACGGCGACGGCGTCAGTGGGCGACAGCACGGCGGCCAGAGCGAAGGCCACTGGCAACGGGATACTGGGCAACAGCCAATGGATGAAGTAGCCCGCGCCGACAACAGTGAATACCACCAGCCCCACGGCCAGGGTCAGGATTGGCCCGCGATAACGCCACAAGTCGCGCTTGGGCATGCGCCAACCGTCGGAGAACAGCAGCGGCGGCAGGAACAGGAAGAGAAACAATTCCGGGTCCAGCGCCACATGCAACCCCAGCGTCGGCCACGCCAACAAGGCTCCCGCAGCGATCTGAACCAGAGGCAACGGCAACGGGATGACACGGGCCAATAACCGCGAGACGCCGACCAGCGTCAGCAGAATAAGCACCGTGTAAGCGGTTTGCATTGCAAGATTTCCTTAAACCGTGGCGAACTGTATTCACGAGACTTTTTAGGAGCGCATGAGCACTCACAGGTTCAGTGCTTGCTACGCGACACCGAAGTGCCATATTAGCGGTTTAAGCTATGGACCCGCCGTCACCCATGGGTATGACTACGGCAAAAAATCGCGCTGACACATATAAAGACGTCAGCAGTGCACGCCCAGCCCGCCTGTCCATGGCATAATCCGTCACCGTTTTTCAACCGTCTCAAAGGGGGCAAGCTCGTGGCTGATGAAATCAACAAGTTGCACCTGTATGGGATCAAAGCGTGCGACACAATGAAAAAGGCTCGCACCTGGCTCGATGAAAAGCCGGTGAGCTACGACTTTCACGACTATAAAACCCAAGGCATCGATCGCGAACATCTGACCCAGTGGTGCAACGAGCACGGCTGGCAAACAGTGCTGAATCGTGCCGGCACTACCTTTCGCAAACTGGACGAGGCGCAGAAAGCCGACCTCGATCAGGATAAAGCGATCGAACTGATGCTCGCTCAACCGTCGATGATCAAGCGCCCGGTGCTCGATCTTGGCGACAGAACCCTGATTGGCTTCAAACCAGACCTGTATGCAGCGGCTATCGCCTGACTGAGATAGCCCTTTAAATTAGTAAGAGGTATTTGCATGTCCACTTCCCTGTTCAGCCTGGCCTTCGGTGTCGGCACTCAAAACCGTCAAGGCGCATGGCTGGAAGTTTTCTACGCCCAGCCGCTGATCAACCCGTCCGCCGAACTGATCGCGGCTGTTGCGCCTGTACTGGGTTACACCGGTGGCAACCAGGCCATTACCTTCAACACCGATCAGGCGTCGAAGCTGGCCGAAGCCCTCAAGTCCGTTGACGCTGGTCAGGCTGCCTTGCTGACCCGTCTGGCCGAAAGCCACAAGCCTCTGGTCGCGACCCTGCTCGCCGAAGATGCTGCGCTGACGTCCACCCCTGAGGCGTACCTCAAGCTGCATCTGCTCTCCCACCGTCTGGTCAAGCCGCATGGCCTGAGCCTGGCCGGGATCTTCCCGTTGCTGCCAAACGTCGCGTGGACCAGCCAGGGCGCCATTGACCTGACCGAATTGGCCCCGCGCCAACTGGAAGCACGCCTCAAAGGTGAGCTGCTGGAAGTATTCTCCGTCGACAAATTCCCGAAAATGACCGACTACGTCGTACCGACCGGCGTGCGTATCGCTGACAGCGCGCGTATCCGTCTGGGCGCTTACATCGGCGAAGGCACCACCGTCATGCACGAAGGTTTCGTCAACTTCAACGCTGGCACCGAAGGCCCGGGCATGATCGAAGGTCGTGTTTCTGCAGGCGTATTCGTCGGCAAGGGTTCTGATCTGGGCGGCGGTTGCTCCACCATGGGCACCCTGTCCGGTGGCGGCAACATCGTCATCAAGGTCGGCGAAGGCTGCCTGATCGGTGCCAACGCCGGTATCGGCATCCCGTTGGGCGACCGCAACACCGTGGAGTCGGGTCTGTACGTGACCGCTGGCACCAAGGTTGCGCTGCTCGACGACCAGAACAAACTGGTCAAAATCGTCAAAGCCCGTGATCTGGCCGGTCAGCCTGACCTGCTGTTCCGTCGCAACTCGGAAACCGGCGCTGTGGAATGCAAAACCCACAAGTCGGCCATCGAGCTGAACGAAGCGCTGCACGCTCACAACTGATCGATGCTGCATCAGGTCCGACCTCCGCGTCGGGCCTGACTCACCGAGTCAAAGTACATGCCCCTTTCTTCTCAATGGCGCGCTGACTTTCCAGCCATCGACGCCCTGCAACGGCAAGGCCAGACTTATCTGGACAACGCCGCGACCACCCAGAAACCTCAAGCCCTGCTCGACGCCCTGAACCACTACTACGCCAACGGCGCAGCGAATGTGCATCGTGCCCAGCATCTGCCGGGTGCGCATGCGACTCAGACGTTCGAGGACAGCCGCAGCAAGGTCGCTCATTGGCTCAATGCCAGTGAGACAGGTCAGATCATTTTCACCCACGGTGCCACTTCTGCCTTGAACCTGCTGGCCTATGGCCTTGAGCATGAGTTCGTGGCGGGTGATGAAGTCGCCATCAGCGCGCTGGAACATCACGCCAACCTGTTGCCCTGGCAGCAATTGGCTCAACGTCGCAACCTCAAGCTGGTCGTTCTGCCGCTCAATGAACAGGGGCTGATCGACCTGAACGCCGCTGCGCAACTGATCAGCGACCGTACCCGACTGCTGGCCGTCAGCCAATTGTCGAACGTGCTGGGTGCCTGGCAGCCCCTGCCGGAATTACTCGCACTGGCCAAGGCCCAAGGCGCACTGACGGTTGTCGATGGCGCTCAAGGTGTGGTCCACGGTCGACATGACGTGCAGGCACTGGGTTGCGACTTCTACGTATTTTCCAGCCACAAACTGTACGGCCCCGAAGGCGTCGGCATTCTGTATGGCCGCAATGACGTGCTGCCGCGCCTGCAACACTGGCAGTTCGGCGGCGAGATGGTCCTGACCACTGATTACGACCATGCGAAATTCCGCCCGGCACCGCTCGGCTTCGAGGCCGGGACGCCACCGATTGCCGGTGTGATCGGCCTTGGCGCGACGCTGGATTACTTGCAGAGCCTCGATCACCGGGCAGTGCTGGAGCATGAAGCAGGTCTGCACGCCATGCTGCTTGAGGGGTTGCGTCAGCGGGACGGAGTTCGGGTACTGGGCGAGCCGCAACTGGCGCTGGTCAGCTTTGTCGTGGACGGCGTACACAACGCAGACCTCGCGCATCTGCTCACTGAACAGGGCATCGCCGTGCGTGCAGGTCATCACTGCGCCATGCCGTTGCTGAAAAGCCTTGGCCTGTCGGGTGCGATTCGGGTGTCCCTGGCGCTGTACAACGACTCCAGTGACTTGCAGCACTTTTTCAACGCACTGGATCAAGCGTTGGAATTATTGCAATGACTTTGCCCGTCGACGCACAAACCGCACTGGACACTTTCGCTCAACCTCAAGGCTGGGAACAGCGCGCGCGATTGCTCATGCAGTGGGGCGAGCGGTTACCGGCTCTGGCTGACGAAGAGAAGTCCGAAGAGCACCTCGTTCACGGCTGTGAAAGCAAGGTCTGGCTGCTGGGTGAAATGACAGATGGCCACTGGCAATTTCGCGCTGCCAGTGATGCACGGATGATTCGTGGTCTGGTGGCGCTGTTGCTGGCTCGGGTCAATGGCCTGTCGGCGCAGGAACTCCAGCAAGTAGACCTGACCGACTGGTTCAACCAGCTCGGCTTGAGCCGTCAGCTATCCCCCTCACGCAGCAACGGCCTGAATGCCGTGCTGCAAAGGATGCGTCAGCTGACGGAAGCAGCAGGCTGAAGCGGCGGTACCGAAACCGGCTTGGCGCGCTCTGATGGGCGACGTACACCCGCAACAATCTTGTCCACGGCTTTGGTGGCCGCGACCATACCGAAGGTCGCTGTCACCATCATTACAGCGCCAAAACCACCGGCGCAGTCCAGCTTGACTCCATCTCCGACAAAACTCTTCTGCAGGCAGATGCTGCCGTCCGGCTTCGGATAACGCAGTTGCTCTGTAGAGAACACGCACGGCACGCTGTAATGGCGGTTCATGGTGCGCGAAAAACCGTAATCGCGGCGCAGGGTTGAGCGCACTTTTGAAGCCAGTGGATCGTTGAAGGTACGGTTCAAGTCGCAGACCTGAATCAACGTCGGATCAATCTGCCCGCCAGCACCGCCAGTGGTGATGATCTGGATCTTGCGACGCTTGCACCAGGCAATCAGCGCAGCCTTGGCGTTAACGGCATCAATGCAATCCAGCACGCAATCCAGATCCGGCGTGATGTACTCGGCCATCGTGTCGCGGGTCACGAAATCAGCCACGGCGTGCACAACGCAATCAGGATTAATCGCCCGCAGACGCTCAGCCATCACCTCAACTTTTGGGCGCCCAACGGTATTGTCCAGCGCATGCAACTGACGGTTGCTGTTGCTGACGCAGACGTCGTCCAGATCGAACAGGGAAATCTCGCCCACCCCAGAACGCACCATGGCTTCAGCCGCCCAGGAACCGACACCGCCGATACCGACCACAGCAACGTGGGCAGCCCGCAGCCGCTCCAGACCTTCGATGCCGTACAAACGGGCGATACCTGCAAAACGCGGATCTTCTGAACTCATGACCAATACCCCAAAAACCGGCGCGCATTATAGGGCTTTGGCTGAGTTAGGGCATCCTGAAGGTGGGTGATTGGTCAGAAAGTGTACTGAAGGGGCTGATGCGGTTTGAGGGACGATAACGATGCCGGCCCGATTACACCCCTTTTCACTGGAGGAAATAAGCGCCCTTATCCACAAACGGCGGCTCCCCCTGTCCGTTTTGCTTTAAGATAGGCGCCTTTTTCGCGCTCTTGAACGATCTGTAGGAGCTGCCGCAGGCTGCGAAGGCAATAAGCCTGAAACACCGCAATTCGCAGCCATCGGCAGCTCTTGTCAATATCAGCGCTTTCAACCGGAGTTTTGTACATGACGGCCCCAGCCGACCTTTCGCCTACGCTTCAACTTGCCTGCGACCTGATCCGTCGTCCCTCGGTTACGCCTATTGATGCCGATTGTCAGGCTGTGATGATGCAGCGCCTGGGCGACGCTGGCTTCAAGCTGGAGCCGATGCGTATCGAGGACGTGGATAATTTCTGGGCCAGCCATGGCAACAACGAAGGTCCGGTGCTGTGCTTTGCCGGTCACACCGATGTGGTGCCGACCGGCCCGGTGCAAGCCTGGCAAAACGATCCGTTCGATGCGCTGATCGATGCAAACGGCATGCTGTGCGGGCGTGGCGCAGCCGACATGAAAGGCAGTCTGGCCGCGATGCTGGTGGCTGCCGAGCGTTTCGTCGGCGATCACCCGAATCACAAAGGCAAAGTCACTTTCCTGATCACCAGCGACGAAGAAGGTCCGGCACACCATGGCACCAAAGCCGTGGTCGAGCGCTTGCGCGAGCGCAACGAACGTCTGGACTGGTGCATCGTTGGCGAGCCTTCGAGCACCACGCTGGTGGGCGATGTGGTCAAGAATGGCCGTCGCGGCTCCCTTGGCGCGACGCTGACGGTACGCGGCAAACAGGGTCACGTGGCCTATCCACATCTGGCGCGCAACCCGATTCATCTGGCCGCTCCGGCGCTGGCAGAACTGGCCGCCGAGCATTGGGACGAAGGCAATGATTTCTTCCCTCCGACCAGCTTCCAGATTTCCAACCTGAACTCCGGGACTGGCGCGACCAATGTGATCCCCGGTGATCTGGTGGCGGTGTTCAACTTCCGCTTCTCTACCGAGTCCACCGTCGAGGGCTTGCAACAGCGGGTATCGACCATCCTCGACAAGCATGGCCTGGACTGGCATGTGGACTGGTCGTTGTCCGGTCTGCCGTTCCTCACCGAGCCGGGCGATTTGCTCGATGCGGTCTCGGCGAGCATCAAGGCCGTCACTGGCCGCGAGACCAAAGCTTCCACCAGCGGCGGCACCTCTGACGGGCGTTTCATCGCCACCTTGGGTACACAGGTTGTAGAGCTGGGTCCGGTCAACGCGACGATTCACCAGGTCAACGAGCGCATTCTGGCCAGCGACCTCGACGTGCTGACCGAGATTTACTACCAGACTCTGGTCAAGTTGCTCGCCTGATGCTGACTTGCCCTATCTGCTCTGCACCGCTGACTGCGGTGGACAACGGCGTGGCCTGCCCGGCCAACCACCGCTTCGACCGCGCCCGTCAGGGTTATCTGAACCTGTTGCCGGTACAACACAAGAACAGCCGCGACCCTGGTGACAATCAGGCCATGGTCGAGGCGCGCCGGGATTTCCTCAACGCCGGTCACTACGCCCCCGTGGCCAAGCGTCTGGCGGAGCTGGCCGCGGAGCGTGCTCCGGCGCGCTGGCTGGACATCGGTTGTGGCGAGGGTTATTACACCGCGCAAATCGCCGAAGCCCTGCCGGATGCTGATGGCTATGCACTGGACATCTCCCGCGAAGCGGTGAAACGCGCCTGCCGTCGTAATCCGAAGCTGACCTGGTTGATCGCCAGCATGGCCCGCGTGCCATTGCCGGACGCCAGCTGCCAGTTTCTGGCCAGTGTATTCAGCCCGCTGGACTGGAACGAGGCCAAGCGCCTGCTGACGCCGGGTGGCGGTTTGATGCGGGTCGGCCCGACCAGCGAGCATTTGATGGAACTGCGCGAGCGGCTCTATGACGAAGTACGCGACTATGCCGATGACAAACATCTGGCTCTGGTGCCGGAAGGCATGTCACTGGCTCACAGTGAAACCCTGCGTTTCAAGCTGAGCCTCGTTGACGGTCAGGCCCGCGCCAACCTGCTGGCCATGACGCCTCACGGCTGGCGAGCCAGCGCAGAACGTCGTGCCGATGTCATTGAGCAGGCCGAACCTTTCGAGGTCACCGTTTCCATGCGCTACGATTATTTCGTATTGCAATAACAACCAACGAAGATGCCTGTTAGCGGGCATCCGACTGAATCCGCGAATGGATTTTTTCAATTAATAACGAGGCATCCATGCGCCAACCCGATATCGAGATTTACCTGAAAGACACCGACGCTGATCACAAGGCTATCGCCGAGTGGCTCAACGTTGCACTGGGCCCATGCACCGACTGGGTTCAGAAGGGCCAGACCTGGAAATGTAAGGCGGGCAACGTACCGGTGACTTGGCTGCCAAAAGCAGTGGGCAAGTGGAACAGCCTGCATCTGGACAGCGACAGCACGCCATGGGAAGACGACATCGCCTGCGCCCGCGCTGCATTCGTTGCCCTTAACGTTGAAGTCCGCTGCGCCCCCGGCACCTGGGTTGAAGAAGAAAGCGACGAAACGGCTGATCGCTGGATTCGTATCAGTGCTGATGGCGAAGAAGAGATTACCTGGAAGACGGCGTAAAGCATTCTTTCCTGTGGGCTATTCTATGTTCGCCCGCAAGCTTACGGGCGGCATCGCGCAAATATCTGGAGTGGCGCAAAGTCTGTGGGAGCGAGGCTTGCCCGCGATAAGGCCACTGCAACTATCAGGCCCATTGCGTCCAGCCCCATCGCGGGCAAGCCCGGCTCCCACAGGGATCAATAGCTCTTTTGCCGATACATCGCGGATACGGCACACTAGCCTTCTCGCGGGCCCCGCCCCCTTTTCGCAGATGCCGTATGACCCGTTCTCCGTTCCGCCGCCTTGTATTCGGTACCTTGCGCCGTTTGTTGTATCTCTGGGTTCGTTCCGAGACCATCAATCAGTCGTCGTTCACGCTCAACCTGGATCGCAGCCGCCCGGTGTTTTACGCGTTGCAGTCGCCGTCCATGAGCGATCTGGCGGTGATCGACACTGAATGCCGCAAGGCCGGACTGCCGCGCCCTATCCTGCCGGTATCCGTGGGAGAGCTGGTTGAACCGGCTGCCTACTTCTACCTCACGCCTTCGCCAGACTGGTTGGGCCGACAGGACAAACGCGGCGCGCCGCCGACGCTTGAGCGACTGGTCAGCGCAGTCAGTCAGAACGCGACAGAGGATGCGCAAATCATCCCGGTCAGCGTGTTCTGGGGGCAGTCACCGGATCGTGAGTCCAGCGCCTGGAAGCTGTTGTTTGCTGACAGCTGGGCCGTCACCGGTCGTCTGCGGCGTTTCGTCAGCATCCTGATTCTGGGCCGCAAGACGCGGGTACAGTTCTCTGCACCGATCCACATGCGTGATCTGGTCAATGAAAACAAGGGCTATGAGCTGACCCTGCGTATGGCCCAGCGCCTGCTGCGTACGCACTTCCGCAACCTGAAGACCGCCGTCATCGGCCCCGACGTATCGCACCGACGCAATCTGGTTAATGGTCTGCTCGACGACCCCTTGGTCAAACAGGCCATTCTCGAGGAAGCTGAAAGGGAAAAAATCCCCGAAGCCAAAGCTCGGGACCAGGCGCTGCGCTATGCCAATGAGATCGCTTCGGACTACACCTATTCAGCAATCCGCTTCCTGGAAGTGATTCTGAGCTGGTTCTGGAACAAGATTTACGACGGCATAAAAGTCAGCCATATCGAAGGTGTGAAAGACGTTGCTCAGGGTCACGAGGTCATTTACGTCCCCTGCCATCGCAGCCACATTGATTATCTGTTGCTGTCCTATTTGCTGTTCCGCAACGGCCTGACCCCGCCGCATATCGCGGCGGGCATCAACCTGAACATGCCGGTGATTGGCGGTCTATTGCGTCGTGGCGGGGCATTTTTCATGCGCCGCACGTTCAAGGGCAATCCGCTGTACACCTCGGTGTTCAACGAATATTTGCACACCCTGTTTACCAAGGGTTTCCCGGTGGAGTATTTCGTCGAAGGCGGACGCTCACGCACCGGGCGCATGCTGCAACCCAAAACCGGCATGCTGGCGATTACCCTGCGCAGCTTCCTGCGTAATTCACGAATGCCGATTGTATTTGTGCCGGTGTACATCGGTTACGAGCGTGTACTGGAAGGTCGCACTTACCTGGGCGAGCTGCGCGGGGCGACGAAAAAGAAAGAATCGATCTTCGATATCTTCAAGGTCATCGGCGCGCTCAAGCAGCGCTTCGGTCAGGTCTCGGTCAACTTCGGCGAGCCGATAAAGCTGGCTGAATTCCTCGACAACGAACAACCGGACTGGCGTGAGCAAGAGCTGGGCCCGCAGTTCAAACCGGCCTGGCTGAACGAAACCACCCATCGCCTGGGCGAGCGAGTCGCTCAACACCTGAATGAAGCCGCTGCGATCAATCCGGTGAATCTGGTGGCGCTGGCCCTGCTCTCAACACAGAAACTGGCGCTGGACGATCAAGCCATGGAGCGGGTGCTGGATCTGTACCTGACCCTGTTACGCCGCGTGCCTTACTCGCCGCACACCACCTTGCCGGAAGGCGACGGCCGAGCATTGATTGAACATGTGAAAGACATGAACCTGCTGTCGGAACAGAAGGATGCCTTGGGCAAAATCCTGTACCTGGACGAACAGAACGCGGTATTGATGACCTATTACCGCAACAACGTGCTGCACATCTTTGCCCTGCCCTCGCTGCTGGCCAGTTTCTTCCAGAGTTCGTCGCGCATGAGCCGCGAGCAGATCCTGCGCTACACCCGTGCGCTGTATCCGTATCTGCAGTCGGAGTTGTTCATACGCTGGCCGGTGAATGAGCTGGACGACGTGGTTGATCAATGGCTGCAAGCGTTCGTCGAACAAGGCCTGCTGCGCTTTGAAAACAATGTGTACATGCGCCCGGCGCCAAGCTCTCGTGAGTTCGTTCTGCTGACTCTGTTGTCGCGGGCCATTGCTCAGACCCTGCAGCGCTTCTACATGGCCATCGCCTTGCTGCTCAACAGTGGGCAGAAGACCCTCAGTGCCGAAGAACTGGAAGATCTGTGTACGGTGATGGCCCAGCGGCTATCGATTCTGCACGGCCTGAACGCGCCGGAGTTTTTCGACAAGAGCCTGTTCCGTCACTTCATCCAGACGCTGCTGGACCTGGGCGTACTGCGCAAAGACGCTACCGGCAAGCTCAGCCATCACCCGCTGTTGGGCGAATTGGCGGAAGGTGCCGCCAAGCGCGTTCTGCCTGCCGAAATCCGCCTGTCGATCCGTCAGGTGGCTTTGCATGGCAGTGAAGAAACCAGCGACCCGGAGCCGGCTGAAGAAAGCCGCTAACCTAGTGAATTCAGCTCAGTCAGCCACACTGACTTCCTGATAGGCTCTGTGCAATACCGCGTCGAGGTTCAGCTCGGCGCGGTCTCCGAATCAAGTCAAAGAAAAGGATGCCCTCATGCTTCGTCTCCCCTTTACGTTTGCCAGCCTGTGCGCTGGCTTGATGCTGTCGAGCAGTGTGTTCGCCCTTTCGTTGGGTGATCTCTCGCAATCCGATGCCACCGGCGGCCTGAAAGACGCCCTGACCCAAGGCGCGCAGATCGCCGTCAAGCAGTTGGGTAAACCTGGTGGTTTCAGCAACAACGACGAAGTGCGCATTGAGCTGCCAGGCAATCTCGGCAAAGTCGCAAAAAAGATGAAGCAGTTCGGTATGGGCGCTCAGGTTGATCAACTGGAAACCAGCATGAACCAGGCCGCCGAAGCCGCCGTTCCGCAAGCCCAGGCGTTGCTGGTGGATGCCGTGAAGAAAATGAGCGTGGCTGACGCAAAGGGCATTCTCAGCGGCGGCAAGGATTCCGCGACTCAATACCTGAACAGCAGCAGCCGCGAGCAGATTCGCGCCAAGTTCCTGCCTATCGTCAAACAAGCCACCGACAAGGTTGGCCTGGCACAGAAGTACAACGCCTTCGCCGGTCAGGCGGCAACGTTGGGTGTGCTTGATGCCAAGAGCTCGAACATCGAAAGTTACGTGACCGAACAGGCGTTGAATGGTTTGTTCGAGATGATCGCCAAACAGGAAGAAAGCATCCGCGCCAACCCGGCTGCGGCGGCGACGAGTCTGGCGAAGAAGGTGTTTGGGGCGTTGTAGGAAGCCAGACAAATACTTGATTTGAAATGCCATCCCTTGTGGGAGCTGGGCTTGGTCTGGGCGGCATTCCGACGATACATGAGACGCAGCCGGAAGTCATACCGCGTTATCGTTTATCGTCGGAATGCCGCCCAGACCAAGCTCAGCTCCCACAGGTATGCGCATGGCATGCAATCAGCTTTAATCCACCTTCTTCACCCTGAACCACGCCGCATACAGCGCTGGCAGGAACAGCAGGGTCAGCGCCGTTGCCACAATCAGCCCGCCCATTATCGCCACCGCCATCGGGCCGAAGAAGACGCTGCGTGACAGCGGAATCATCGCCAGCACCGCCGCCAGTGCGGTTAACACGATAGGCCGGAAGCGGCGCACGGTCGCTTCGATAATCGCCGACCACTGATCAAGCCCTCCGGCAATATCCTGCTCAATCTGGTCCACCAGAATCACCGAGTTACGCATGATCATCCCCGACAAGGCAATCGTGCCCAACATGGCAACGAACCCGAATGGCTGATTGAACACCAGCAGAAACAGGGTCACGCCGATCAACCCCAACGGTGCGGTCAGGAACACCATCAACATCCGGGAGAAGCTGCGCAGTTGCAGCATCAGTAAGGTCAGCACCACCACGATGAACAGCGGCACGCCCGCCTTTACCGAATTCTGCCCGCGAGTGGCGTCTTCCACAGTGCCACCAACTTCCAGCAGATAACCGTCTGGCAACTCGTTACGCACATCGGCCAGTGTCGGGAGGATTTGCTGAACCAGCGTCGCAGGCTGTTCCTTGCCGTAAATATCGGCACGGATCGTCACGTTGGGCAGTCGATTACGGTGCCAGATCACGCCCTCTTCGAAACCGTATTCAAGGGTCGCCACCTGTGACAGCGCCACGCTGGTACCGTTTTCAGTCGGTACCGCCAGGCTGGCCAGTGCCCCAAGCTGCTGACGCTCATCAGGCGTGCCACGCAGGAGGATTTCGATCAGTTCATCGTCCTCGCGGTATTGGCTGACGCTGGAGCCGGTCAGCGAACGCTGGAGGAATCTCGACAGTTCAGCGGTCGTGACGCCCAAGGCTCGAGCACGGTCCTGATCCAGATTGAGGAACACCACTTTGCTCGGCTCTTCCCAGTCCAGATGGACGTTGGCAACGTGAGGATTTTCCCGCACCTTGGCCGCGACCTTGCGAGCCAATGCACGAACCTCGTCGATGTGCTCGCCACTGACCCGGAACTGCACCGGATAACCTACGGGTGGGCCGTTTTCAAGCCGCGTAACCCGTGAGCGCAAGGTCGGGAATTGTTCATTGAGGCTGCTGATCAGCCAGGTCCGCAAGGTTTCGCGCTCTTCGATACTTTTCGCCAACACCACAAACTGGGCAAAGCTGGTTGCGGGCAATTGTTGATCAAGGGGCAGATAGAAACGAGGTGAACCGGTCCCGACATAGGACACGTAATTGTCGATCCCCGGATGATCCTTGAGCATCTGTTCCAGACGTTTGACTTGCTCGGCCGTGCTGTTCAGGGAAGCGCCTTCAGTCAGCTTCAGATCCACCATCAGTTCCAACCGACCAGACGCCGGGAAGAACTGCTGCGGGACAAACTTGAACATCACGACCGACAGCACGAACAGCGCCACCGTGGCGAAGATCACTGTTTTGCGCCAGCGCACGCACCAGCCCACCATTGCCCTCACCCGCTGGTAGAACGGCGTACCGTGGGGATCAACTGCATCAGGCCCTGAGCCGTGTTTTTTAGCGTGAATCTTTGCCAGATCGGGTAATAACCGCTCGCCCAGATACGGCACGAACACCACGGCAGCGACCCATGACGCCAGCAGCGCGATGGTCACCACCTGAAAGATCGATCGAGTGTATTCACCGGTGCTCGACTGCGCCGTAGCAATCGGCAAAAAGCCTGCGGCGGTGATCAGCGTGCCGGTGAGCATCGGGAACGCGGTGCTGGTCCAGGCGAAGCTGGCGGCACGCAGCCGGTCGTAGCCCTGCTCCATTTTGATCGCCATCATTTCCACGGCGATGATCGCGTCGTCCACCAGCAAGCCCAGCGCCAATACCAACGCGCCGAGGGAAATCTTGTGCAGGCCAATGCCCAGGTAGTACATGCAGGCAAAGGTCATGGCCAGTACCAGAGGGATCGCTAATGCGACCACCATGCCGGTGCGCATGCCCAGCGAGAAGAAGCTCACCAGCAACACAATCGCCAGCGCTTCAGCCAATACCTGGACGAATTCACCGACCCCGGTTTTCACCGCAGCAGGTTGATCGGAGACTTTACGCAGCTCCATTCCGGCCGGCAGGTTTTTCTGCAGGCGGGCAAACTCGCTCTCAAGCGCCTTGCCCAGCACCAGGATATCGCCGCCCGGTTTCATCGCTACCGCGAGTCCAATCGCTTCTTCACCCATGAATCGCATGCGCGGCGCAGGCGGATCATTGAAGCCGCGATGCACCTCAGCCAGATCGCGGATACGCAGCGTGCGATCACCGACGCGGATGGGGAATTCGCGGATCTCATCGACCGTCTGGAAACGACCGCTGACGCGCAATTGAATACGCTCGCTCGGGGTTTCAAAGAAGCTGGTGGCCGAGATTGCGTTCTGCGCTTCAAGGGCCTGCTGCACGGCTTGTAACGGCAGCCCCAGGGTGGCGAGCTTGACGTTGGATAGCTCGATCCAGATCTTCTCGTCCTGCAAGCCGATCAGTTCGACCTTGCCCACGTCGTTGATGCGTTGCAGTTGAAGCTGGATGCGGTCGGCGTAATCCTTGAGCACGGCATAATCAAAGCCCTTGCCGGACAGTGCGTAGATATTGCCGAACGTGGTGCCGAACTCGTCGTTGAAAAAAGGCCCCTGCACACCCGGCGGCAGGTTTTGACGGATGTCGCCGACCTTTTTGCGGATCTGGTAGAACAGCTCCGGCAGATACGAGGAAAAGATCGAGTCACGAGCGATGAACGTGACCTGGGATTCGCCCGGCCGCGAGAACGACACGATACGGTCGTACTCGCCGGTTTCCATGAGTTTCTTTTCGATGCGATCGGTGACTTGCCGCGCCACTTCCTCTGCGCTGGCGCCGGGCCACAGCGTACGGATCACCATGGCTTTGAAGGTGAACGGCGGGTCTTCGCTTTGGCCTAGCTTGGTGTAGGACAACGCGCCAACAACCGCCAGAACGATCATCAGGTACAGGACGATTTGCCGATTGCGCAGCGCCCATTCGGAGAGATTGAATCGCATCCGTGCTTACTCCTTCGCAGCCAGTTTGACCGCACGGTTTTCACGATCTACAGGGCGCACCTGCTCACCTTCATGCAACACATGCACACCCGCGGCAACGATCCAGTCACTGGCGGCCAGCCCTTCAAGCACCGGCACCGACTCCTGACCATAAGGTCCGAGCCTGACGTTGACGCGCTTGAGGGTGCTGTCGGCCGCGACTCGCCAGACGTAATGGCTGCCGTTTTCCGACGTGACCGCCGAGAGCGGCACCGCCAGTGGCACGGCGTGCTCAGTCTCAATGAACACCCGCGCACTCTGGCCCAACTCGGCAGGCACCTTGCCGCTGGCGAACGCAACACGCGCGGCGAAGGTACGCGAGCGCGGGTCAGCCGCAGGGGACAGCTCTCGAATGCGACCGGGGAAGCGTTGTTCGCGCTGGGTCCATAACTCGACGGTGACGGGCTGACCCGTCTTGAAGCGGGCGAAGTTCTGTTCCGGCAGGCTGATCAGCACTTCCCGCTCACCATCAGCTGCGAGGGTAAAGACCGTTTGCCCGGCAGCTACGACCTGACCGACTTCCACAAGACGCTTGGCCACCACGCCATCCTGAGGCGCGCGCAGCACGGCGTAGCTGGTCTGATTGTCGGCAACGGTCAGCTCGGCCTTGATCTGTTTGAGGCGGGCTTCACCGGAGCGATAGAGGTTTTCGGCGTTGTCGTATTGGGAACGGCTGACCATCTGCCGATCCATCAGCGTCTTGTAACGGTCACGCTCGGAGCGCACCAGCTGCAAATTGGCCTCAGCGGCGGCGACTTGCGCGCGTGTGGCATCCAGTTGCAGGCGCACGTCCTGGGCATCCAGTTCGGCCAATGGCTGATTAGCCTTGACCCGTTGCCCCTCTTCCACGAGACGCTTGCTGACCTTGCCGCCGATCCGGAACGCCAGATCAGGCTCAAAACGCGCGCGGACTTCACCGGGATAGCTGTCCATGGACTGCGCAGATGGCGATGGCTGAATCACCATTGCGGGACGAATCGTGGTCGGTGCAGTTGCCTCCTGACCACAGCCAGACAGCAACGACATCAGCCCTAGAGGCAGGACGAGGCACAGAAGTTTGCGCGACATGGTGAAGCCCTTCGCAAAAGAAGCTTGGAATAATTGTACTGGCGAGTATATTAAAAATTACCAAACTCACCAGTACATTATTAAACGAACATGCCTGACGATTCTCA
This sequence comes from Pseudomonas caspiana, assembly GCF_040224095.2. Classification (NCBI taxonomy): domain Bacteria; kingdom Pseudomonadati; phylum Pseudomonadota; class Gammaproteobacteria; order Pseudomonadales; family Pseudomonadaceae; genus Pseudomonas; species Pseudomonas caspiana. The sequence goes on from NZ_CP167995.1 coordinate 4,530,650, forward strand.
AAGCAGCTCTCAAAGCAGCTCTCAAACCAACCCCGGGCCCGGCCGACCGAAAGATCAAGCCAAGCGCCAGGCCATTCTCGATGCCGCAAAAGAGTTATTCGTGCGCAATGGCTACGTCAGCACCAGCATGGATGCCGTCGCCGCGGAAGCCGGGGTTTCGAAGCTCACTGTGTACAGCCACTTCAACGACAAGGAGACGCTGTTCACTGCGGCAGTGGTGGCGCGTTGCGAAGAACAGTTGCCGGAATTGTTCGTTGAATTGAACCGCGACTTACCGGCAAAGACCTTGTTGTTGAGCGTTGCGCGGGGGTTTCATGTGTTGATCAACAGCCCGGAATCCATTGAGCTGCATCGTTTAATGGTGACGCTGGGCACTCAGGATCCGAAGCTGTCGCAGATATTTTTCGCGGCGGGGCCGCAGCGGATTCTTCAGGAGACCGAGCGTCTGCTGAAACGTCTGGAGCAGAGCGGGCAACTGAAGTTTGAATCCCCCAGAACCGCTGCCGAGCACTTTCTCAGCCTGATTAAAGGCGTGTGCAATTTCCGCCTGCTGGTAGGTTGCGGCGAACGGCCGGATGAAGCCACAGCCGAAGCGCATGTGCAGGACGTGGTGGGGTTGTTCATGCGGGCGCATTCGGTTTGATCAGGTTCTCTGGATCAAGGTGAATCCGAGGCGGATGCTAAACCGTGGGAGCAGAGCTTGCTCGCGATGCAGGCGTTGCAATGGCTCAGATAAACCCCGTATTCGTTCATCGCGAGCAAGCTCTGCTCCCACAAAGAATCCGCGAATCCGCAACAGCGCAACAGCGCAACAGCAGATAGGTAGCGCGTCGGGAAAGCTGAAATCACACCGACTTCAACGCCTTCTTCGGATAGATGTCATACCGGCTGGATTTGCCATCCAGCGCGTAACTCGGCTTCGGGCCTTCGATACAGGGCGCTTTGCGCGGGCGTTTGACCACCACGCGATGGGTGGCCAATGCCAGTGCCGCTTCCAGCAGCGCAGGCGCATCCATGTCGTCGCCGACCAATGGCCGGAACAGGCGCATTTCTTTCTTCACCAATGCCGTTTTTTCCCGATGCGGGAACATCGGGTCCAGATAGATCACCTGTGGCGGCTCGCCTTCCCAGCCTCGAATCAACTCGATGGAGTTGCCGGTCAGCAAGCGCATCTGGCTGATGATCGAACCCACCTCTCGATCCTGTCGACCACGGTTCAGACCATCCTCGAGCAGCGCAGCAATGATCGGCTGGCGCTCGATCAGGCTCATCTGGCAGCCAAGACTGGCCAGCACGAACGCGTCCTTGCCCAGCCCCGCCGTCGCATCCAGCACTGACGGCCGCACGCCGGGCTGGATGCCCACCGCTTTAGCAATCATCTGCCCACTGCCGCCACCAAACAAGCGTCGATGGGCCACCGCTCCCTCGACGAAATCCACCCGCACCGGGCCTGGCGCGTCATCACTCAGTTGCTGCAATTGCAGACCGTCATCCGTCACCTGCAAGGCGAAATCGGCATCGGCGTCCTCCAATGGCAGATTCAGACGCTGCGCCCATTGCACGACCTGCTCCTGACTCTGGGTACCGGGGGGGCTACCAAGGGCTTCGACCCGGATGCGACTGCCCGCTTGCTGCTCACTCATTGTGTCCACACGCTCAAAAAGTGTTAATGATCGGCAAAATCTGCCGATAAAGAAGTATCAGGCATTCTGCCAGACCTACGACGTGTAACGATCGATATGTCAGACATTCAGCAATCATCCATAGGTTATCTAACGCACGCAGGTGATTTTACCCTGCGTAACAGCCGGGCTCTGGGCGGTGTTACCCAGATCTGGTCGGATGCGTTTGCCCGTGTGATGGCTGAACAACTGCGCGATACAACGGCTGAACCCGTTGATCCAGCCAGCGTCGCGACTGATATTGCCACTGGCGAGCCTGTTGCCGGTGCGCGCACTCTGGGCAAGATCGTCGAGCAGCGCGCCTGCCCGGTTGAAGACATGCCGCGCATTCCTGCCGAGCCGCTCTTTCTGCCGATCGCTGAATTCGAACTCGACCTGCTGCCTCCTCCGAACGAACCATTCAGCATTGCCGAGATGATCGCGCAGCAACGCAATCTGGAATTCGACAGCGAGTGGGTTCGTCCAAACGTACTCAATCCTTACGATGACAGCGTGATTCCAGGTCCGGGCCCTCAGCCTCGTCCGCTGCACTTGCCAATCGCCGAATTCGAATGGGACCTGGCCGACAAGCCTGCCCTGCCACTGGATGACGACACCATGGTCGCCCAGCAACGTGCCCTGAACTTCGACATGGGCTGGGCCCGTCCAATCATTCTGCAAAACCTGCGTATGGCGGCTTGATTTTGATCCACATGCGGACTGGAATGCGTTCAATATGTGGGAGCTGGGCTTGCCCGCGATGAGGCCAGACGCGATTCACTTTAGATAGGGTCCAGCCTCATTGCGGGCAAGCCCAGCTCCCACAGAGATTACACTTCAAATATCTTTCAGCGACAAACCCGCCAGGCGCCCATATCCAGATGAAAATGGTTCTGATGGGCCGCGTTGTAATCCGGCCCTAATACTGTGTTGAAATTCCTGCAGGCGCCATCGCGGACCTCACGCAAGAACCGGCCCTTGTCGCCTTCGTTTTTCCAGTCCCGCAACAGGTTGATCCGCTGCCCATCGGCCAGACGGAAGCCAGCGATGTCCAAGGCATTTGCACTCGCATGCTGGCTCAGCCGCCCACTGCTTCGGCCGTAAACGTTGCGGCAGGCAAAACTGCCCAAATGATCGATACGCGTCACTCGCTGCCCAAACACCGCCTGAGCAGTTGGCTGCAACGTATGCACTTCAAACAGCGCATATGCCACCGCCAATGGACAACTGGCAAGGAAACTGCTGCTTAGCGCCACCTCACCGCCCTGTACTCGCCGCACACCATTGAGCGGGCAATCGGCAGAAGCGGGACTGTCGGCTTGACGGCTGAAGCGCAGATTTGATGAACCCAGCACCTGATCGCACAGCTGCGGATCATTCTTGACGCGCGACAGCTTCCAAGAGGTCAGAAAGTTGGGTTCAGCCTGAATGTCCAATGGCGCCCAGGGATTCCATTGCGCAGGGACCTCGACCCAGCCTCGCCATACCGCAGCGACGGCGCCAGCACAGAGCAGCAGGAAAACCAGAAACAGCGTCGAGCCCCGCACCTTCAGCCCTTGAACAGCGCATTGAGTTGAGCAAACGGCAGCGCCTGCTCAGCGTAGGTAAACGTCCCGTGCTGACGAATTTCTTCTGCAGCGCGATACAAGCCACCCAACGCCGCACGCGCGAGAGATGAGCCCACGCTGATGCGTTTGACCCCGCATTCACTGAGCTCAGCGACGGAAAGCGTGACTCCGCCCAGCCCCATCAACACATTGACCGGCTTGGGCGCGACAGCCCGGACCACCGCGATAACCTCTTCGCGAGTGCGCAGGCCGGGCGCGTACAGCACGTCAGCTCCGGCATCAGCGTAGGCCTTGAGCCTGTTCAACGTGTCAGCAAAATCCATCCGGTCGTTGAGCAGGTTCTCCGCACGGGCGGTCAGCATGAACGGGAACGGCAAGCTGCGTGCAGCCAGTACCGCAGCCCGGACCCGCGCCACGGATAACTCGAAATCGTAAATTGGCTGGTCGGTCTTGCCAGTGGCGTCTTCGATAGAGCCGCCAACGATGCCGGTCTGCGCCGCAGCCAACAAGTTGGTTGCACAGTCTTCCGGGCTGTCAGCAAAACAATTTTCGAGATCGGCAGCGACAGGCAGGTCGGTTGCGGCAACAATCGTACGGATATTTTCCAGCGACTCGGCAAAGCTCAGCGCACCTTCGGCATCTGCGCGGCCCAGAGCGAATGCCAAACCCGCACTGGTCGTGGCCAATGCCTGGAAGCCCATGGAGGCCAACAGTTTGGCCGAACCTGCGTCCCACGGATTGGGAATCACAAAAGCATGATCACGCTCGTGCAGTGCCTTGAAAGTTTGTGCGCGAAGAAGCTGTTGCGAATCCATTGCCGACTCCTGTGATCGTTGATGCGGCTATTGAAGCCACAGTTATCGACCTCAGAGCAAGCCCAGTTGCTGCACCGGTGGTGTACGGTCCAATTCCGGTAACGACGGCAAGCCTGGCAAGCGCGCCATCAATTGACTATGAAAAAGCCGAGCCAGTTGCGGCGCTTCAAGGTTATCCGGAGTGTGCAGGAACACATAAGGTGTACGCCCTTCTTCGATCCAACTGGCGACCTTTGCCACCCACTGGACCAAGAAAGGGTCGTTGGCCTTTAGCACGGGGTGACCGATGAAGCGCACTTGCGGGAACTGAGTCAGCGCAGCCGGTCTGGCCGGAACCTTGGGTTTCTTCGATTGCGCATGCAGCACTGCGGGGTCGCTGGAGACGCAACTGAACAATGCGCGGGAATCCAGACAGATGCGCTCAACACCACGCTCCAGCAACAGGCGATTAAGCATGCGCTCTTCATCGCCCTTTTCGAAGAACGCCCTATTGCGTACCTCGACGGCCAGCGGGCACTGCAGTTCATCAATGAAGGTAATCAGTTCAGCAAGACGCTGCGGTGTGAAGCTGGCGGACAACTGAAGCCAGAAAGGAGCAACTCGCTTCCCCAATGGCGCCATCAACTGAATGAATGTTTGTGCCGCCTGCAATTGCAGGCGCAGATCACCACCATGGCTGATGTCGCCGGGAAACTTCGCAGTAAAGCGAAAATCATCGGGCAGCACTTCAGCCCAGCGCTGAACGGTGGAAGGCGCGGGTCGGGCGTAAAAAGTGGTATTGCCTTCGACGGCGTTGAAGACCTGTGAGTACAGGCCCAGAAATTCATTGCTACGGGCATCTTCGGGATAGAGTGATTGGCGCCAGGCGTTTTCACTCCATGACGGACACCCTAGAAAGTACGGCAGGCAGGAATCATTCAAACGTGGAGATCAAGCCCTGAAACTTCCAGATCCCAATCAACGAAGCTGGCGGTGGTCAGGTAACTGGCCAGGGCATTGGCGACGCGGGTGCTCATGGAACGCGGGAAGATAATGTCTTGCGGGCGTGCAGGAACATTGGCGGTAGAACTGGCCTGTGCATTACCACCCGAGCGAGCGTTCTGCGCTGGCTGCTGAGCAACTTCGGCGTCGTTTTCGACTTCTTCGAAGGTGCCATCAACGATCGCAGGCTGATTACGCGGCTTGCGTTTGATGGGGTATGAACGTTGTGATGGGCCGTCTATGCGCATTAGTGCGTACTCTGCATCTTATAGTGGCAATTTAACGTCACGGGTTAGTTGTTGCAATTACCCGAACGATAACTAGACCACACAAATTGAAAAAGTTTCGCAATAGGCGGGAAGTTATGGGTTTTAGGCGATGAAAGGTAGGTTTACCGGTGAAGATATCCACTGTAGGAGCTGCCAAAGGCTGCGAATGGATTCTTGGATATACCACCTTCGCAGCCTTCGGCAGCTCCTACAAGGAATGCATTGAGATCGGCGCTTTCTGTTATCGGGCTTTAGGCGTGGCCACTTTATCCCGCAAATAAACCGGCTGCGCTTCATCTGCGACGATGGCCTCACCGCGCTGCCAGGCGAAGGTCGCCAGGGTCAGTAAATCCTGAGCGTGGGGCAACATAGTCGCGTCGTGACCTATGACGCTGACCGGCAGACGCTCGGCATAGTCCCAACCCGTGCCTGACCCAAACCACTCACCACTGGCATCAGCGGGCAACGCAACTTGCTCTGGCGGAAGTACGGCTTCAGCGCCAAGCAAGCGCATCTCCCCCGCCACCTCGCGATAACACCCCCAATAAACCTCATCCATACGTGCATCAATCGCTGCAGCCACCTGATGCGCGCCATGTTCGCGCAAGGCCCGCTGAGCCAGAACTGCAAGATTGGAGACCGGCAATACCGGACGCTCCAGACCGAACGCCAGCCCCTGGACGACACCGATAGCAATCCGCACGCCGGTAAATGCACCCGGCCCCCGGCCGAACGCGATCGCATCCAGCGCTGACAGGCCGATACCGGCTTCAGCCATGATCGCTTTGATCATCGGCAACAGACGCTGAGCGTGCAGGCGCGGGATCACCTCGTAGTGGCTCAGCACCTTGCCGTCGTGCAGCAAAGCGACCGAGCAGGCTTCAGTGGCGGTGTCCAGGGCCAGCAACGTGGTCATCAGGGTTATCCATCAAGAGCAAAAAAGGGGCGCATTATAAACGACAAAACGGCCCGCAAGCGGACCGTTTGTTGACTCAAGCCAGCGTTATCAGCTCAGGGCTTCAAGCACTTTCCTGGTGATTTCTTCTACAGAACCGACACCTGCGATATGGCTGCACTTAGGCTTGCCATTCTTCGCTTCAAGTTTGCTGTAGAACTCAACCAGTGGTTTGGTCTGCGCGTGATACACGGACAGGCGATGGCGAACGGTTTCTTCGACGTCATCCTTGCGCTGCAACAGTGGTTCACCGGTCACATCGTCAATGCCTTCAACTTTAGGCGGATTGAAGATGGTGTGGTAGATACGGCCGGAGCCTTCGTGCACACGGCGGCCGGACATGCGCTTGACGATTTCTTCGTCGTCCACAGCGATTTCCAGCACGTTGTCGATTTCCAGGCCAGCCGCCAGCAGCGCTTCAGCTTGCGGGATGGTGCGTGGGAAGCCGTCGAACAATACGCCATTGGCGCAATCTGGCTCGGACAAGCGATCTTTGATCAGGCCAATGATCAGGTCATCGGAGACCAGGCCGCCGCTGTCCATGACGCTCTTGGCTTTAAGGCCCAGCTCGGTGCCAGCCTTGACCGCAGCGCGCAGCATATCGCCTGTGGAAATTTGCGGGATGCCGAATTTTTCGGTGATGAATTTTGCCTGAGTACCTTTACCGGCCCCGGGAGCTCCCAGCAGAATCACGCGCATCGATGTGCTCCTCAAATTTTTTATATGTAAACGTCGGATTCGCCACGCACAGACTATGTGAAACGCAGTATCGCCCACGTACACCGAAGGTGCCCGGTGCGTAGTAGTTTTCACATGGTCTTTACAGAACCAATCTCAAATAAGGTTCAAGCCGAAGAATGGCCAAAGGCTGATCAAGATACACAGCCGACACAAGTGGCACAAGCCGCCAAAAGTCGCAGTATCCGCCACCCGGTCAGAGGTAGCAGAGTGCGAGATTGGTTCAGTGGGCTTGAGGCAGTCAAAAGCACGCAAGTCATTGATGCTAATGGCGCACTGGCAATTGGCAGTGCGCCATTAGCGGACGCGCCGATTAACCGGTGTTGCGCAATCCGGCGGCAATACCCGCTACAGACACCAGTAGCGCCTGTTCCAGAGGACTGTCCAGACTTGCCTCGCGGTTGCGAGAACGGGCAAGCAACTCTGCCTGGAGCAGATGCAGCGGGTCCAGATAGGTATTGCGCAAGCTGATGAATTCAAGCGTTGCAGGACTGTGAGCCAGCAGTTGCGATTGCCCTGTCAGCCCCAGTACTACGGCACAAGCCTGCGACAATAGGTCGCGTAAATGCGTACCTAAATGTTGCAGTCGTGGCTCCACCAGACGTTGATCGTATAACTGGGCGATATCGTGATCTGCCTTGGCCAGAACCATTTCCAGCATGTCGATCCGGGTGCGGAAAAACGGCCATTGTTCACGCATCTGCCCCAGCAGTTCACCTTCGCCGCGCTCCAGAGCCTTGTTGAGCGCCGCTTCCCAACCCAGCCAGGCGGGCAACATCAGCCGCGTCTGGGTCCAGGCAAAAATCCACGGGATGGCCCGCAAGCTTTCGACGCCCCCTTCCCTGCGTTTGGCCGGACGACTACCTAACGGCAAACGACCCAGCTCCTGCTCCGGTGTAGCCTGACGGAAATACTCGACAAACTCCGGATGCTCGCGCACCACCGCGCGGTAGGCACTGACGCCGTCTGCCGCGAGGTTGTCCATCATTTCTCGCCATGCGGGTTGCGGCGGGGGTGGCGGTTGCAAGGTGGCTTCCAGCACAGCGGCCAGATATAGATTGAGGTTCTGCTCGGCGATGTCCGGCAGGCCGAATTTGAAGCGGATCATTTCGCCCTGCTCGGTGGTGCGGAAGCGGCCTGCGACCGAACCCGGCGGCTGCGACAGAATCGCCGCGTGAGCCGGGCCTCCGCCACGTCCAACGGTGCCGCCACGACCATGAAACAGTAGCAATTCAACTTGCTGGGCGCGGCAAATATCCACCAGTTTTTCCTGCGCCCGATACTGCGCCCAGGCCGAGGCGGTGGTGCCCGCATCCTTGGCGGAATCGGAATAGCCAATCATGACCTCTTGCGGGCCGTGCAGGCGCGAACGATAGCCTGGCAGGCTCAACAATTGCTCGATTGCAGGCCCCGCGTTATCAAGATCCGCGAGGGTTTCGAACAGCGGCACGACGCGCATCGGTCGTTGCAGACCGGCTTCTTTGAGTAACAGCTGCACCGCCAGTACATCCGAAGCCGCACCGGCCATTGAGATCACATAGGAACCCAGTGAAGCGGCTGGCGCGGAAGCTACCTCGCGGCAAGTCGCCAGCACTTCAGCGGTATCCGCTGCAGGTTTGAAATGCGCGGGCAGCAACGGACGTCGGCTATTCAATTCCCGCAACAGGAAATCAACCCGCGCCTGTTCGTCCCAATCCTCGTAACGGCCAAGCCCGAGGTAGTCGGTGATTTCGGTCATCGCCGATTCATGTCGGGTAGAGTCCTGACGTACATCCAGACGCACCAAAAACAGACCGAACGTCACTGCACGACGCAGACAGTCGAGCAGCGGCCCGTCAGCGATGACACCCATGCCGCAGTCGTGCAGCGACTGGAAGCACAGCATCAGAGGCTCAAGCAGTTCACGGTTGTCGTGCAGCACGTTATCCGGCGCCGGTTGCGTCACGGCCAAAGACGCCTGAGCCCAGTTACGGGTCGCCCGCAGACGCTCGCGCAACTGCTTCAGAACGGCACGATAAGGTTCGGCGCTATCGCCTGCGCGGGCACGTAATGCATCGTTGGCTTGTTGCATCGACAGCTCGGCTGCCAACTGATCAACATCACGCACATACAAATCCGCCGCCATCCAGCGCGCCAGCAAAAGAACTTCACGAGTCACCGCGGCGGTTACGTTGGGGTTGCCGTCGCGGTCCCCGCCCATCCACGAAGCAAAGCGAATCGGCGCTGCCTCTAGCGGCAAATGAAACCCGGTGGCCGCGTGCAAGGCATGATCAGCCTTGCGCAAATAGTTGGGCACGGCATGCCATAACGAATGCTCAATCACTGCAAAGCCCCACTTGGCCTCGTCCACCGGGGTAGGCCGTGTACGGCGAATTTCTTCGGTGTGCCAGGCTTCGGCGATCAAACGCTGCAAACGCTCTGTGATCTGCTCGCGCTCGGCGCTGCTCAAGTCGCGATGATCAAGAGCTGCGAGTTGGGCCGCGATAGCGTCGTACTTCTGAATCAATGTGCGGCGCGCGACTTCAGTAGGGTGCGCGGTCAGGACCAATTCGATTTCCAGCTTGCCCAGTTGCCGCGCCAAGGCTTCGGGAGCCTGTCCCGCGGCCTTGAGACGGTCGAGTAATTCAGGCAATACGCGAGACTCGAACGGCTGAGGCTGTGAATCGTCGCGACGCCGGATCAGTTGGTATTGCTCGGCGATGTTCGCCAGATTGAGGAACTGATTGAACGCCCTGGCGACCGGCAACAACTCGTCTTCGGCAAGCCCGTCGACGCTGGAGGTCAGTTGTTCGGCGCCCTCTGCCGAGCCACGCCGGCCCGCCTTGGCGCCCTTGCGAATACGTTCGATTTTGTCGAGAAACTCACCGCCGCGCTGCTCGCGAATGGTGTTCCCCAATAGCTCACCCAACAGGTGCACATCTTCGCGTAAACGCGCATCGATATCAGCCATCGTCCTTTACCCCCACTGTTTTTTTGTACGGGTGCCGCCCGCCAGTGCACGTCGCAACTGAACAAGCGTGCAGAAATCTGATCTACCCCTTGTGTACCAACAGTGCACCAAAATCATCGAGCACGCCAAATCCCTGTGAGAGAACCGTTTTGGAAGAACCCGGCTAATCTCATTCCTGAGCCATGGCTCAGTACTCAAGCAGACCTGCCGCAGGTGGGTAAATGAAGAGGCCCTTATGAAAATCCGTGAACTTGCCAACCATTGGGAAGAGAACGCCAAAGGACGGCTGACAAAGACCCGATATGCGATTCATCTGGACATGGAGTCCGCTGCACGCCTTAGCGCACTGACCGAAATGTATCCCAAGCATCATCCCGAGGAATTGCTCGGTGAGTTGATTGGCGCGGCACTGGAGGAGCTTGAAGCCAGCTTCCCTTACGTCAAGGGTCAACATGTGGTCACCACTGACGAAGAAGGCGATCCGGTTTACGAAGACGTCGGTCCCACCCCGCGCTTCCTGGCCCTTTCACGTCGCTATTTGCATGACCTGTCGGAAAAACAAGACGCCGAATAACACCGGTTTCCAGACCCGTGCCTATCTTGAAACGACCTGGCATTTACCCGCCAGGATCGTTTTTTCACACCATTCGTTCCCTGTTTCGACTAATTAATTGACGTCAAAAAAAACCTGAACTATTCAAAAAGCGCATGTGTCCGAGCCATTAGCCATTACAGAAAAGCCTACGGATAGCTAACGGCGCAGCCCTACGCTACCTCGCACGCTTCAGGCCAACGACTGTCATGGAACACTCAAGATTTTCAGGAGTTAAATAATGGAGTCGAACACGATGAATACGCTTACTGCCAAAACCAAGTCCACAGGTCTGCGCGGCCTGAAACTGACCGCACTGGCACTGGGTGCCAGCTTCGTACTCGCCGGTTGCGCTGGTAATCCGCCGACCGAGCAGTACGCCGTGAGCCAATCGGCCGTCAACAGCGCCGTCAGCGCGGGCGGCACCGAGTACTCCGCCGTAGAAATGAAATCGGCGCAAGACAAGCTCAAACAAGCTGAGCTCGCCATGCAAGAGCAGAAGTACGACGAAGCACGCCGTCTGGCTGAACAAGCTGAATGGGATGCCCGCGTAGCGGAGCGCAAGTCCCAGGCTGCCAAGGCTGAAAGAGCCGTGCAGGATGCCCGTCAAGGCGTCAACGAACTACGTGAAGAAGGTCTGCGTCAGGTGCAACCGGCACCGGCCCAGTAACCAGCGTTGTAACCAACGTTTTTCATGCATTTCGAATTCGATTTAAAGGACGAAACTATTATGCGCAAACAAGTGATGATCCCTGCCCTGCTGGCCATGAGCGTTGCCCTGGCCGCTTGCTCGACGCCGCCAAACCAGAATCTGGAACAGGCTCGCACCAATTTCTCGGCTCTGCAGACCAATCCGCAGGCTACCAAAGTCGCCGCTCTTGAAACCAAAGACGCCAGCGACTGGCTGGACAAGGCAGACGCTGCCTATCGCAACAGCGAAGATGAGAAGAAAGTTGACCAACTGGCTTATCTGACCAACCAGCGCGTTGAAGTCGCCAAGCAGACCATCAGCCTGCGTACTGCTGAAGAGGAGCTGAAAAACGCTTCTGCCCAGCGCGCCCAAGCCCGTCTGGATGCTCGTGATGCTCAGATCAAGGCACTGCAAAGCAGCCTGAACGCCAAGCAAACCGAACGCGGCACCCTGGTGACTTTCGGCGACGTGCTGTTCGACCTGAACAAGGCAGAGCTGAAGTCCAGCGGCCTGGTTAACGTTAACCAGTTGGCTACCTACCTGCGTGATAACCCGGATCGCAAAGTGATCGTTGAAGGTTATACCGACAGCTCGGGTTCCGATTCTTACAACCTGTCCCTGTCCGAGCGTCGCGCTAACTCCGTGCGCATGGCACTGGTGAAAATGGGCGTTGATCCAGCCCGTGTAGTTTCCCAGGGTTATGGCAAGGAATACCCGGTTGCTGATAACACCAGCGCTTCGGGCCGTGCCCAGAACCGCCGCGTGGAAGTCACCGTTTCCAACGACAACCAGCCAGTAGCGCCGCGTTCGTCGATCAAGTAAAACGCTGACGCTGCAAACCAAAAGCCCGGCCTGTGAAAACAGGCCGGGCTTTTTTATCGCTTACGTAACCCTGTAGGAGTGAGCTTGCTCGCGATAGCGTCGTGTCAGTCAACCTGTCTATCGACTGATACGACGCTATCGCGAGCAAGCTCACTCCTACAAGTACGGCGACGATTTAAGGCTGCAACTGCTGCGGCGTCTCCTGCCCTGTGCAGCGCACCGCCTGCTTCTTGCTGTTGATCAAAACTCCTGACAGCCCTTTCTGCGACGTATCGAACAACACCAGCACACCATCGATGCACTGCGCGACTTCTGCGGCGGGTGTGGCGGCGATTCTGTAGTCTTCGCCCGGCACGGTCTTGAGCATGGTGAACTCGTTGAGCAACAGCGCATCTTCCGGCTTGGCAAAGTGCAGATAGCCGTAATACCAAAGAGTCCCGACCGTGACGAAGATGGTGCAGATACCGGTGATGACCAGCGGGATAGCGTTGCGCTCTTCACTCATGGCGGTTCTCGGAAGTCTCTTTTTCGGGAGGTGTCGGGTAGTTAGGCACTTCAGCGAGACGACGCAGCCCGTTGAAATGTTCTGGGTCCTCCAGATAGCGGATCATCACCTGGCGCCATGTCGGGTCAGCAAACGTCTGCACATGGCCGCCACGGGTCAGTTGCAGTACCCGTGGCAGCGGCGCGGCCTGATAGAGGCTGATGCCGTTATCGAGTGGGACAAGGGTGTCGTCCATACTCTGGAATATCAGCATCGGCGTGCCCTTTAACTTCGGCAGGCCATTGATGGCGCTTTCCGCGTCGGGGATCAGCCATGAAAGGGGGGTTTTAAACGGCCAGGTCAGCCACGACGTGCTCAGCGTGTAACGAGCTACTTTACGGTAGCTGGCGGGTGCGCCATCGAGGATCAACGCTTTGAGCCGCGAGCGCTGCTGCGGATGCTCGGACAGGTAATGCACACCCAACGCACCGCCGATGCTCTGCCCCAGCACTACCAGTGGTTTGCCCTGCACTTCAGGGGCCTTGTTGAGCCAGTCGAATGCGGCGTCCACGTCCTGATAAATCGCAGGCAGGCTTGGCTCCCCCTGAGACAAGCCATAACCGCGATAGTCCAGGATCAAGACCTGATAACCCTGCTCCGGCAACCACCAGCTCCCTCCCAGATGCCAGGCCAGATTGCCGCCGTTGCCATGCAGGTGCAGCACCGTGCCTTTGACTTCAACGCCTTCTTTGGCAGGCAACCACCAGGCATGCAATTGTGTACCGTCGGCAGCAGTCAGGGTGACGTCGCGGTATTGCAGGTGGGCTTTTTCCGGGGTAAACGGCAGACCGGGTTCCGGGTAGAACAGCATGGAGCTGCAGCCGTTCAGGGACAAGAGCAGCGCGAGGGTGATGAGGAACTTCAAACGGGATTCCTTTTGTTTTCTTTGATGCGGCTCTGACCGACAAAACAACTTGAATGCAAATGCGCTTCCTGTAGGAGCTGCCGAAGGCTGCGATCGGATTCCAATGACACACCGCCTTCGCAGCCTTCGGCAGCTCCTACAAGGGATCAGTGTTTCTACAAAATATTCGAATAATCCGCTTCGATCCGGTCCAGGCTCAGGTGGTTCAAGAAGTTCGAGAAGCACATCCACGCAGACAGGGCATTCATGTCGCGGAATTGCTCTGGCAGGTACTTGGGCGGTACGACCAGACCTTCATCAACCAGTTGGCGCAGGGTCCGCATGTCTTCAAGGGTGGTTTTACCGCAAAACAGCAGCGGCACTTGTTCCAGCTTGCCCTTGCGTACGGCGAGCTGAATATAGTTGTAAACCATGATGAAACCTTTGAGGTAAGACAAGTCTTTGGTAAATGGCAGACCATTGGGCACCGAACCGCGGAACACCCGGCTGGCGTTGCCATAGCTTTCCGACATGCCAAAGCCTTGCTCACGATAGAACTCGAACACCTGAAGGAAATCAGCGCCCTCCTCGGCCATGTGAATGGCGCGAGTGCGGTTGGTCAGCTTGCGCAGACGACTCGGGTAGGAGGCGAAGGCGATGACTTCCATGAGTATCGCCAGACCTTCCTGCGTGACCGTCGAAGACGGCGGCCCTTTCGACAGGAACGTGCAGATCGGCTGATTCTGGCCATTCAGCGTGGTGCCCACATGCACCAGGCCTTCATGCACTTCCAGAGCACGGACATCGCGCTCGTTGAACATCGCGTCGGAGCGGATCTTGATGTAGTCGGCACCCGCCGCAGCGTCTGCAACGATACCGTCGGACTCGAATACGCGAATAGTGCTTTCAGCCTCACCAAACACTTTATTCAGACGGCTTTGCAGCAGCGACACCGCATCTTTGGCCGTGAGAAGTTTCGGCTCGTCTTTGAGGTCGCCGCGCCCGGCAATATTGTTGAGGTAGTCGGAGAGCATCAACCCCAGATCGGCAAGGGTCGGATCACCAGCATGAAACGCATCGGACGCTGCGCCGTACAACTCCTGGGAGATAAGACCGAAGTCCGCCGTGCCCCGCGCCTCCAGCATACGGACGACCATGCGGTATTCCTTGCACATGCGGCGCATGATCTGGCCAACCGGGTTGAATTGGCCCAGCTGACGGGTGATGTCGCGCTCGATGTTCTGAAATTCGAGCTTCAACTCAGAGGAGTCAAACCCCAAAGGTCGATTTTCGTAGTAGGCGCGATCCACTGCCGGTAGCGCCTTGCCTTTGGCCGCGAGAAAGTCCTTGCGCACTGTATCGTCCCACTTCACCGCATCCAGAACCCGAATCGGCGTCTGCGCTGCGACGATACGATCCGACAACGTTCGAATAGTCTGCTGGTACTCGTCCACCCCGTGCTCCTTGGTTAATTGGGCCTTGGTTGGTTGGGCCTTGGTGCTTGGGCGTGCGCCCTACTTCGACAGTCGCTGATAACGCGCGACCTCGAGGAAAACATCGGAATTGGCCGGGTCATTCAGGTAACCGAAAACCTGATCCAGAGGGCTGGTGATCAGCAGGCCCTCACCTTTCCCGGTTGTGATTTTTTCACCCGCCAGAGCCTTTTGCTCTACCCATTGCTTGAAGCGATCCATGTCCAGGTTGTAGACCACCAGTTCGCCGCTTTCCGCCAGTTCGAAGCCTGCCATCACGAAATGGCCGCCGTATTTTTCCGGCAACCCGGCACACAGATACCAACGAGTGCCATGCCGGGACACGGTAAAGGCATATTCATCGCGGTTTTTGCGATCCCCCTTACGATAGCTGACAGCCTTGTATTCGTTGCTACCTGCCCGGCTGACTTCCAGCTCGAGCGGCTCGCTCCACGCGTTCTTGCTGGTCCAGGTCCCCAGTAACTGCACAGGCGCGGCCTCGCGCGCCGGGATCGGATCTTTGAAGGTCACCAGACAGCCACTCAATAGCAGGAACGTCAAGGCGACGAACAGACGCCAGGCTTTCATTGGCTACTCCCGAAAGAGGGGGTTTCACTCGTCGACCGATTTTGTCGTACCCAATACCAGATGCATCTGACGAGTGAGAATACCGAGGTTTTCTTTGTCCGCGTCGGGCTGCGGGCCATGTAGCAGACCCTGATACTCCATCCGACACATTACCCCCGTCAACACTTGAGCGTCCTGAAGCGGTTGAACCGAGCCCATGACCTGCAAAAGGCGGCAGGCTCCCTGGAGCAGAATATCCTGATGGGCGTCCACCAGCCGAGCCAGCCTCGGGTTGATCAGAGCCTCGCAATGGAAAGCATGTTCGGCAATCAGATAATCGCGGCGGGTAGCCAGTTGGTGACGAATGTACTCCATGGACATGAAGGCGATTTCATCGGCCAGACGCGCACGTCCCGCCGTTGTGCCATCAGTGCGGCCGACCATTTCACGCAAGGTGACTTCGGTGCTCTCCCAGAGCTTGGCCATATAAGCGGCGCTGCGCTCGACATACTGGGAAAAGGCATCGGTAAGCAGGTCATCGATGTCCTTGAAGTAGTACGTGGTGGCAGACAGCGGTACGCCCGCTTCGGCAGCCACGGCGCGATGCCGTACCGCACGCACACCGTCACGGACCACGATGCGCATGGCGGCGTCGAGAATGTCCTGTCTGCGCTGTTCGCTGCCCTGGCGACTCGCCTTGCGCCCTTGATACTCAACACTTTTCACCACGGCGCTGGCTGCACCAGCGGCTCCATTTTGAGCAATCGAACGGGTCACGGCAGAAGTTTCCTTATACTTAACAACCAATTTTTTGTAGGAGCTGCCGAGGGCTGCGAAGCGTTCATTCTGACATACCGAGATCGCAGCCTTCGGCAGCTCCTACAAGTCCAGTGTTTACGGCGCGACAGCGCTGCGTCAGTAACAAAGGGCGATCTCCTACAGAAGATCTCAATTACAAGTGGCCAATGCCATTTACGCTGCAAATTTAAATCTATGCGCCTGAACTGAAGCTTTCACAACCTGAAACGTCACGCAAAAAAAAGCCGCCCATTACAGGCGGCTCTTTTTTCACGTCACTTACGCTTGTGGGCGCATGTGCGGGAAGAGAATCACGTCGCGGATCGACGGTGCATTGGTCAGCAGCATCACCAGGCGGTCGATGCCGATACCCTCACCGGCAGTCGGTGGCATGCCGTATTCCAGCGCACGGACGAAGTCAGCGTCGTAATGCATGGCCTCATCATCGCCCGCGTCCTTGTCAGCCACCTGGGCCTGGAAGCGCTCAGCCTGATCTTCCGCGTCGTTCAACTCGGAGTAAGCGTTGGCAATTTCACGGCCGCCGATGAACAGCTCGAAACGGTCAGTGACGTTCGGGTTTTCATCATTGCGGCGCGCCAGCGGCGACACTTCGAACGGGTACTGAGTGATGAAGTGCGGCTGCTCAAGCTTGTGCTCGACCAGCTCTTCGAAAATCATTACCTGCAGTTTGCCCAGACCTTCGAAGCCCAGCACCTTGGCGCCGGCTTTCTTGGCAATGGCGCGAGCCTTGTCGATGTCTTGCAGGTCAGCAGCGGTCAGATCCGGGTTGTACTTGAGGATCGAATCGAACACCGACAGACGCACGAATGGTTCGCCAAAGTGGAAGACCTTGTCGCCGTATGGCACGTCGGTGGTACCCAGAACCAGTTGAGCCAGTTCGCGGAACAGCTCCTCGGTCAGGTCCATGTTGTCTTCGTAGTCCGCGTATGCCTGATAGAACTCAAGCATGGTGAACTCAGGGTTGTGACGGGTCGAGACGCCTTCGTTACGGAAGTTGCGGTTGATCTCGAACACTTTCTCAAAGCCGCCAACCACCAGACGCTTCAGGTAAAGCTCAGGTGCGATCCGCAGGAACATTTCCATGTCCAGCGCATTGTGGTGAGTTTCGAACGGCTTGGCTGCCGCGCCACCCGGAATGGTCTGCAACATCGGCGTTTCGACTTCCAGGAAGTCACGCTTCATCAGGAAGCTGCGGATGTGAGCGATGACTTGCGAACGCACACGGAACGTCTCGCGCACGTCTTCGTTGACGATCAGGTCAACATAGCGCTGACGATAGCGCTGCTCGGTGTCGGTCAGGCCGTGGTGCTTATCCGGCAGCGGGCGCAGGGATTTGGTCAGCAGACGAACGCTGGTCATTTCAACATACAGGTCGCCCTTGCCCGAACGCGCCAGGGTGCCTTCAGCAGCGATGATGTCGCCCAGGTCCCAGGTTTTCACTGCGGCCAGGGTTTCTTCCGACAAAGTCTTGCGGTTGACGTAGACCTGAATGCGACCGGTCATGTCCTGAATCACCATGAACGAGCCACGGTTGAGCATGAGGCGACCGGCAACCTTGACCGGAATCGCTGCTTCAGCCAGCTCTTCCTTAGTCTTGTCCACGTACTGCTTCTGCAGGTCATTGCAGTAGCTGTCGCGGCGGAAGTCGTTGGGGAAGGCCTGACCCTTGGCGCGCTCGGCAGCAAGCTTTTCCTTGCGCAGGGCGATCAGGGTGTTTTCTTCCTGTTGCAGGGCTTGCGGGTCGAGTTGTTGGTCGCTCATGTCTTTAAATATTCCATCACAGGTTCGTTGCCCCCGCGTTTGCACGGGGGTCTTGAAGATCGAGGCTGACGGCCTTACAGCCCTTGTTTCAGGCTCGCGATCAGGTATTCGTCGATGTCGCCGTCCAGCACCTTGTCGCAGTCGCTGCGCTCGATGCTGGTCCGCAGATCCTTGATCCGCGAGGCGTCCAGCACGTAGGAACGGATCTGGTGACCCCAGCCGATATCGGACTTGGTGTCTTCCAGCGCCTGGGAAGCGGCATTGCGTTTTTGCACTTCCTGCTCATACAAACGCGCCCGCAACATTTTCATCGCGGTGTCTTTGTTCGCGTGCTGGGAACGTTCGTTCTGGCAGCTCACCACGGTGTTGGTCGGTACGTGAGTAATCCGCACGGCCGAGTCAGTGGTGTTTACGTGCTGACCACCGGCACCGGACGAGCGATAGGTATCGATACGCAGGTCCGACGGATTGATGTCGATTTCGATGTTGTCATCGATTTCCGGAGAAACGAAGACCGCCGAGAACGAGGTGTGGCGACGGTTGCCGGAGTCGAACGGGCTCTTGCGCACCAGACGATGAACGCCGATTTCGGTACGCAACCAGCCAAAGGCGTATTCGCCCTTGATGTGCACGGTAGCGCCTTTGATACCGGCGACTTCACCCGCGGACAGTTCCATGATGGTGGCGTCGAAACCGCGTTTGTCAGCCCAGCGCAGGTACATGCGCAGCAGGATGTTGGCCCAGTCCTGAGCCTCGGTGCCGCCGGAGCCGGCCTGAATATCAAGGTAGGCGTTGTTCGGGTCCATCTCGCCGCTGAACATGCGCCGAAATTCGAGCTTCTCGAGCGATGCACGCAGGCGTTCGACCTCGGCAGCCACGTCATCGACGGCGGCCTGATCTTCTTCTTCGGCGGACATCAGCAGCAGGTCTTTGGCATCAGCCAGACCAGAGGACATTTCATCCAGAGTTTCCACGATCTGGGCCAGCAGGGAACGCTCGCGGCCTAGTTCCTGGGCATAGCTGGGATTGTTCCAGACATTTGGATCTTCGAGCTCGCGGTTAACTTCGGTCAGACGATCATGTTTGTGATCGTAGTCAAAGATACCCCCGAATGGTTTCGGAGCGCTCGGACAGGTCCTTGATGCTGTTTAGGATCGGGTTGATTTCCATGGTGGGCAGCACTCGCAGGCGAAATTTTCAAAGCCGACGAGTATACCCGAGAGAACCGGATGAAGGCAGCCCGTTGGGCAGTGGTTTGGCGCGCAAGCCAATGATGCGGTGTGTGATCTGCAAATTCTGGTGACCTTATCGCGGGCAAGGACCGCTCCTACAGGAGGAATGCGATTTAAATGTGGGAGCGGTGCTTGCCCGCGATAAGGTCACCACGATTTCGCCTACGCCACCGAAACCTGATTACGCCCATTATGCTTGGCCGCATACAAACCCTTGTCAGCTTCCTGGATCAACTGACGGCTGTTGCTGCCCGGCTGTGGAACGATCGTCGATACGCCAATGCTAACAGTCAACGACGAGCCCGGTGTTGGCGCGATGTGCGGGATGTTCATGCCCGCGACGGTCATGCGCAGTTTCTCGGCCAGCAGGCGCGCCCCGCCCGGTGAAGTGCTGGGCAGCACCAGCGCGAACTCTTCGCCGCCGTAACGTGCAGGCAGGTCAGAAGGCCGGGCAGAGCTGGCGCGAATGGCCTTGGCCACCTGACGCAATGCTTCGTCGCCTTCAAGGTGGCCGAAGTTGTCGTTGTAAGCCTTGAAGAAATCGACGTCGATCATCATCAACGACAGCTGAGTCTGATCACGGGTTGCACGACGCCATTCCAGCTCCAGGTACTCGTCGAAATGACGACGATTGGACAGGCCCGTCAAACCGTCAGAGTTCATCAGGCGCTGCAAGACCAGATTGGTATCGAGCAACTGCTGCTGACTGACGCGTAAGGCGCGGTACGCTTCGTCCCGTTGCAACAGCGTCATGTAGGAGCGCGAGTGATAACGAATACGCGCCACCAACTCGATCGTATCCGGTAGCTTGACCAGATAATCGTTGGCACCGGCAGAAAACGCGGCGCTCTTGATCATCGGGTCTTCCTTGGTCGAGAGCACGATGATTGGAATATCTTTGGTCAGCGGATTATTGCGGTACTCGCGCACCAGCGTCAGGCCGTCCAGGCCTGGCATGACCAGATCCTGCAGAATGACCGTAGGCTTGATCTGGATGGCCTGAGCAATGGCCTGATGCGGATCAGCACAAAAATGGAAATCGATACGCTCTTCGTTGGCCAACCCTCGCCGGACCGCCTCGCCGATCATCGCCTGATCATCGACCAGCAACACCATGGCCGAGTTTTCGTCATCTGGCTGGAGGGAGTCCAGCTGCAAGTCATTCATTAAAGAACTCCTGATCAACGCCTGAACGTGAAGCCACCTGAATTCTCATCGGGCGAACACCTCTTTCAGGCGCATCGAAATAGTCTCCAGCGGTCTGATCTCGACCGCCGCATCAATGGCCGCTGCCGCTTTGGGCATGCCGTACACCGCACAGGATTGCTGATCCTGTGCGATGGTCAAATAACCTTGCTGACGCATGAGTTTCAGGCCTTGAGCCCCGTCGCGCCCCATGCCGGTCAGCAAAACACCTACCGCATCGCCGGTCCAGTAACGGGCCACACTTTCAAAGAAAACGTCGATCGATGGTCGATAGATTTCATTGACCGGCTCTGCCGTGTAGGCCAGCGTACCGTTCTTGAGTAATCGAATATGGTGGTTGGTGCCCGCCAGTAATACCGTGCCAGGTCGTGGCGGTTCGCCTTCCTGAGCGAGACGTACCGGTAGCCCGGACGAGGTGCTGAGCCATTCGGCCATACCGGCAGCAAACACCTGATCAACATGCTGAACGAGTACGATGGCGGCCGGAAAGTTGACCGGCAGTCCTTTCAGCAATTGTTCCAGCGCGGCGGGTCCACCCGCCGATGAGCCTATCGCAACCAGTTGCTGACGCTGACCGCTTGAGCGCACCGGTGCCGAAACCACCTGCTCAGAGCGCTGTTCTGGCCGCACCAGCCAGCCAATATTGAGGATCTTGCGCAACAGAGGCGCCGCAGCATCCTTGGGGTTGCCTGCACCGATTGCAGGCGTATCCACGACATCCAGCGCTCCATGGCCCATGGCCTCAAAGACGCGGTGCATATTCTGCTGGCGGTCTACGGTGACGATGACGATTGCGCATGGCGTTGCAGCCATGATTTGTCGCGTGGCTTCAACGCCGTCCATGATCGGCATGATCAGGTCCATGAGGATGACGTCCGGAACCAGTTCGGCACATTTACGCACCGCTTCGGCGCCATTGCCCGCGACCCACACCACTTCGTGCGCAGGCTCGAAGGCCAGGGCGCGACGCAGCGCCTCGACGGCCATAGGCATGTCATTGACGATTGCGATCTTCATGCCTGTGCATCCCCAATCAATTCAGCAACGGCATCAAGTAACGCATCGTCATGGAAACTGGCCTTGGCCAGATAATAATCGGCTCCTGCGTCCAGACCACGACGGCGATCTTCCTCGCGATCTTTATAGGAAACGACCATCACCGGCAGGGACTGCAATCGGGTATCCCGGCGAACCAGCGTGACCAGCTCGATACCATCCATGCGGGGCATGTCGATATCGGTGATAAGCAAATCGAAATCTTCTGCGCGCAATGCATTCCAGCCATCCATACCGTCCACGGCAACGGCCACTTCGTAGCCGCGATTGACCAGTAACTTGCGCTGCAACTCACGTACCGTCAACGAATCGTCGACCACCAGCACGCGTTTGCGCGATACAGCGTCAATCTGACGATTGCGTCGGTCGATACGCTCCAGGCGCCCGGTGTTAAGCAACTTCTCTACCGAGCGAAGCATGTCCTCGACATCGATGATCAACACCGCAGAGCCATCGTCAAGCAAAGCCCCCGCAGAGATGTCCTGAACCTTGCCCAGCCGTGGATCGAGGGGCAACACCACCAGCGTGCGCTCGCCTATAAAACGCTCGACCGCAACACCGTAGACCGCATCGCGCTCGCGGATCACCACGACCTTGAGCACGCCTTCGTTGCTCTGGCTTGCTGGCCGGTGCAGCAACTGGCTGGCGGCGACCAGCCCAACGTGACGCCCTTCATGCCAAAAATGCTGACGCCCTTCGATCTGGACAATATCGTCGCTGTGCACATCGCTCATACGCTCGATGTGTGCCAACGGGAAGGCATACGCTTCGCCGCCCACCTCCACCACCAGACTGCGCACCACCGACAGGGTCAACGGCACTTCCATCACAAACCGGGTGCCTTTGTTTGCCTGCTGATCGGCGAAGACCACGCCGCGCAATTGACGGACCATGTCATGAACGGCATCAAGGCCAACACCGCGCCCGGAAATCTCGGTGACTTTGTCTTTCAAGCTGAAACCGGGCAGGAACAGGAACGTCAGCAGTTCTTCTTCGCTCAGTTGCGACGCGGTTTCAGCAGGTGACAATTGGCGCTTGATGATGTTGCCACGCAGCCGTTCAAGGTCCACGCCACCGCCGTCATCACTGAGCTCGACCTGCAACTGGCCGGCTTGATGGGACGCCTTGAGGCGAATCAGTCCTTCTGCGGGTTTACCTGCAGCGAGGCGCGTTTCAGGCAGCTCGATGCCATGGTCTACGGCGTTACGCAGCAAATGGGTCAACGGCGCTTCAAGCTTCTCCAGTACATCGCGATCAACCTGGGTTTTTTCGCCTTCGATTTCCAGGCGTACCTGCTTGCCCAGTTCGCGTCCGAGATCACGCACCATACGCGCCTGACCGGCGAGCACATCGGCAAAAGGTCGCATCCGGCAAGCCAGCGCGGTGTCATAAAGCTCCTGCGCTCGCTGCCCCGCCACCCAGCCAAACTCGTCCAGTTCTGCGGTTTGATTGACCAGCATTTGCTGGGCTTCGGCCAGTAAACGACGCGCTTCATCCAAGGCTTTTTGCGCATCCGGGCCAAGGCCGGCCTCGCCAAAACTGGCCTCCAGATCGTCCAGCGCGCGGCTGCTGCCGGTCTGGATACGTTTGAGCCGCTGCATATTGGCCAGGTAAGGCTTGATGCGTTGCGTCTCGACCAAGGACTTACTCGACAAATCCAACAAGCTGTTCAGTCGCTCGGCAGTCACCCGCAGCACACGCTCGCCGGCCTCGGATGCCCGGCGATTGCGTCGCAGGGCAGGCGTAGGGACTGGCTCAGCAAGACTTTCTTCGGTAGATGTATCGGGTACTGACACTGACGGGGCCGAAAAACCCGACACCGGGTTTTCCGCTGGTAGATCGAGCGCGGGCAACGGATCACTTACCGGTGGCGCCGTTTGAGTCAGGGCCATCGCGCTCGCCAACAACGCATCGTCAGCGGACGGTGTTGATAACGTCGCGCCGCGCACCATGCCGCTGCCCTGGGCCATCAGGGTGTTCATACGCTCCACGTAAGCGTCGATATCGGCCTGGGCAACATTGCTGACGCCGGGCGTCGCGATGCGCATCAACAGGTCTGTGCCCTGCAACAACGCGTCGATATGTTCCGGCTGCAGGTAAAGCCGACCCTCTTGGGCGCTTACCAGACAATCTTCCATGACATGGGAAACGCTGACCCCAAAATTGACACCTACGATACGCGCCGCGCCCTTGAGCGAGTGGGCGGCGCGCATGCAGGCTTCCAGATGATCAGCCTGGGTCGGGTCACGCTCCAGCGCCAACAAGCCCGCACTCAATACTTGAGTCTGAGCTTCAGCCTCAAGAGTAAACAGCTCGAACAGCGAGGCATCGCGCATTTCATCTGGCGTCATGAAAGGCTCCGATTGACCGCCGACAACAGTTGATCTTCATCGAGCAGGCGCAGGCTGTAATCCTTCCATTGCAAGACACCACGGGTGAAACGTGCGTTGGCATGGGTTCCGGAAGTCGAGGCCGAGTCCAGCAGGTGTTCTTCGATGGCATAAATACCATGAACTTCATCTACCGGCACCACCACCGGGCCGCCCTCAGCGGCCACAATCAGCATGCGTGGCATGATCCGGCTCGATTGCGCAGGCACAACCGTCGTATCCAGCCCCAACAGCTCAATGAGGGAAAGGCAGGCAACCAGCGCACCCCGAACATTGGCCACGCCGAGCAGTGCCCGCGAGCGCTGATGCGGCAGGGAGTGAATGGCTTGCAGCGGAGCGATCTCTACCAGGCAACGAGTGGGAAAGCCCAGCCACTCCTCGCCCAGACGGAAAACCAGAATCGAGCGAGTCTTGGTCTTGACCTGCAGATCAGCGGTTTGAACATGATCATTGTCACTTCGGGTCAGCGCGTAACGATCCAGCAAGGTGGTCGCGGCCGCCGAATAGACCGGGCAGTTACGGCAATGAATGTGTTCGACCAGCAACGGGCACGACCGGTCGCCGTGAATACCGATGTGATTCCAGCAGTCATCAACGGCCTGGGCGTCTTCGTGAATGAAGCTCGAATAGCTATAGATTCTACTCATCGTGGGCTACCTTGCTTACTCACGCTGCGGGCCGCACGTTCATTGAGCCTGCGGGCGCCGGCGCTATCGCCCTGGGCCGCCAGCAATGCTGCAAGTTGCGCCAATGCCTCAGGGTGCTGCGGCTGCAAATATAGCGCCTTGCGGTAAAAGCCCTGAGCCTGGGCATTGCTGCCTTCGACCTCGCTGAGCAAACCGAGCCAGTAAAATACCTGAGCCTCGGGTTCATGACTCTTCAGGAAACGCTCACACGCGGCGCGCGCTTCAGCGCTTTTGCCCTCGTTGGCCAGGCTGGCGATGGTGGCGAGCAATGTCGCAACGTCGTCATTGCCCTTTGCTGCAGCACCGCTCCCCGCTCCCGCTACAACGGATGCGGATCGTTGCGGGGTCGTAAGCGATACCGTGGTCGGTCGTGGCTGAGGGCGCGAAACGCTTCGCGGGTTAAAACCCGGCGGAACCACCAATCCACTGCGCGGCGAGGGTTCAGCAAACGGTGCTACAGGTTCCTGCGACGCGTTGTAATGACTGAACGCGAAGGTCTGAGGAATGCCAATCGAGCGCATGCCCATGCGCGTCAACAGGCTGCCTTCGGCTGGCCCGATAAACAAAATCCCGTCATCGCGGGTCAGGCGCTTGAGCACTTCAAACACATGCTTCTGGGTGGGCTGATCAAAATAGATCAGCAAGTTCCGGCAGAACACAAAGTCGTAAGCCGTCTGATTGATCAGTGCCGGATCAAGCAGGTTGCCGGCGCGAAAACTGATCCGTTCACGAACCCGGGCCTGTAGCTCAAAACCGTCTTCGGTCGCATTGAAATAGCGATCGCGGTATGAAATGTCATCACCACGAAACGAGTTTTTACCGTACACCCCACGCTGTGCGCGCTGGATCGATATCGGGCTGATGTCCATTGCGTCGATCGCAAACTGTGGCGCCAGAACGTTAGCGTCCAGCAAGGCCATGGCAATGGAATAAGGCTCTTCACCAGTGGAACACGGCAGGCTGAGGATACGAATCGGCCGCACGCCGTTCAGCTCGGCGATGCGTGCCTTGGCGAGGTTGCTTAACGAGACAAAGGATTCCGGATAGCGAAAAAACCAGGTCTCGGGGACGATTACAGCCTCAATCAACGCTTGTTGTTCGTCTGCTGACGACTGCAGAAGCTGCCAGTAACCATCGCTGTCGATGACTTTAGTGGCCAGATAACGCTGGCGTACCGCACGTTCGACGATTGCCTCGCCCACCGAAGCAACATCAAGGCCGATACGGTCCTTGAGAAAACTGAAGAAGCGCGCCTCATGACTCATGGCGTCTCCTCGATAAATTCAAGCTCCGAGGGCTGCGCCGGATAGAGCAACTCGCGGACCTGATCACTGAGCAGGTCCTGAACGCGGATCCATTGCACCAGCCCTGAAGCATCTTCACGCACCGGCCCCAGATAAGAAGCATCTGGGCTATCCAGACCGTAATCCTTGAACTCGTCTGGTGCGCATCGCAGCATGTCGGTGGCCTGCTCGATAATCAGCCCGAGCAAGCGCCTCGGTTGTTCGGCATCAACCTGATAGTGCACCAGCACCAATCGCGTGCTGGTGCGCGACTTGGCGGTCTGGCCGAACGCCAAAGCGGCGAGGTCGATTACGGGGATCATATCGCCGCGATGGGCCAACACTCCCGCGACCCAACGTGGAGCCTGGGCAATGGCCTTCAGTGGCAGACGCGGCAGCACCTCGGCGATTTGCACCGCCTCCAGCGCATAGCGTTCGTCGCCGATACGAAACAGCAGGAACAACTTGTTTTTCGGCACCACCGAAGAACTGCCGCGACTGACCGGTTGATCGCTCATGGTCAGTACTCAGACTTTGAAACGCGAAACGCCGCTGCGCAAACCGACCGCCACCTGACTCAACTCATCAATGGCAAAACTGGCCTGACGCAAGGACTCCACGGTCTGGCTGCTGGCATCGCCCAACTGCACGAGCGCCTGATTGATCTGCTCGGCACCGGTGGCCTGCGCCTGCATGCCTTCGTTGACCATCAACACCCGAGGCGCCAAAGCCTGCACTTGATGAATAATCTGCGTAAGTTGTTCGCCCACCTGCGTAACCTCGAACATGCCGCGACGCACTTCCTCGGAGAACTTGTCCATGCCCATCACACCGGCAGACACCGCCGACTGGATCTCACGGACCATCTGCTCGATGTCATAAGTCGCAACGGCAGTCTGATCAGCCAGGCGACGCACCTCAGTCGCGACCACGGCAAAACCACGGCCATATTCACCGGCTTTTTCCGCTTCGATGGCAGCGTTGAGCGACAGCAGGTTGGTCTGGTCGGCGACCTTGACGATGGTCACGACCACTTGGTTAATGTTGCCCGCCTTCTCATTGAGAATGGCCAGTTTGGCGTTGACCAGATCGGCCGCGCCCATGACCTGATGCATGGTGTCTTCCATGCGCGCCAGGCCCTGCTGGCCAGAACCGGCAAGGATCGAAGCCTGATCCGCGGCGCTGGTCACTTCGGTCATGGTACGGACAAGATCACGAGACGTGGCAGCAATTTCCCGGGACGTCGCGCCGATCTCGGTGGTCGTCGCAGCGGTTTCTGTAGCGGTGGCCTGCTGCTGCCGCGAGGTAGCAGCAATTTCGGTGACTGATGTCGTGACTTGCACCGATGAGCGCTGGGCCTGAGATACCAGGCCTGTCAGCTCAGTCATCATGTCGTTGAAGCCGGTTTCCACGGCGCCGAATTCGTCCTTGCGATCCAGATTGAGTCGTTTGCTCAGATCGCCCGTGCGCATGGTCTCCAGAATACTGACGATGCGCTGCATCGGCGACATGATCGAACGCATCAGCAAAAGCCCACACGCCGTTGCGGCAATAATCGCGACGAGAAGAGAAAGGCCCATGCTGATTTTTGCGCCAGTAACAGCGACGACAATTCGGTCAGTAGCGTCATCAGCCACTTTCTTGTTGATGACAATGATGTCGTTCAGTTGCTTACGGCCCAGCGACCATACGGGCCTGGTCTGATCGTAAAACTCTGTCTTGGCTTTGAGGTAATCACCGCGCTGAAAATTGGTATGCACGTCATTGAGGAGGCGTGTATAGGTCTCGCGCTGCCGCTCGAAGTCGGTGAAGTTTGCCTTGTCGGCGTCGTCGAATATGGTTTGCTTGTAGTTGTCGACCTGCTGCTGGAGGCGCGCCTCGAAATCTTTGAACTGGTCTTTTTCCGGGCCCGTCAGCTCACGTCCTTCGCCTTCACCAATCAATTCAAGGGTGCGAATGTAACTTTCGCCCCAAGCGCTACGCAGCAGGGTGCTGTAGTACACGCCCGGCAGTGCATCGAGGCGAACTTCTTCTTCACTGGACTGGATCGATAACAGACGGGAGAAAGAGACGACAACCATCAAGAGCATGATGGCGATAATTACGGCGAAACTCGCCAAAATCCGTTGGCGTAAGGTCCAGTTCTTCACGGTCATCCCTCAAGAGTTCAACACCGGACTTCACGCCGGGTTCAAGAAGCGGACCGACGAACGGCCCAACGCGGCCTGAGTATAGCCCACGCTCCTACAAACTTAGGGGGTAGTTTCAGAGAAAAATTAGGCACATTCCCGCTAACTCCCAAGAATTTTCTTACAGGCCTTAGGTATTCGAATGAATGCAGGGGTTACATGGGGCGTTGTAGATGGGTGTTTGGGGCTAGCTTGCCGCAGGAACTGCGGGAGATTCTATGTTTGCCTGTAAGCGCTGGCCTCGCCTCGTAGGACTGGCTTTAGCCGGGAGAGCGGTATTTCTGGCGAATGATATTTAGCGAATGCCCCGACGTCCTCCCGGCTAAAGCCGGTCCTACGAGATGGCGCAGGACCTGTGGGAGCGAGGCTTGCTCGCGATACATGAGACGCAGCTAAAGGGCATAACGCGTTGTCATTTACTGCGAGCAAGCACAACTGACTGCCTTTAACCCTGGGCCTGACGGACCTGTATCTCCAGCTCGGCCTTCAAAGCAGGCGCCAGCTTCAATTGACGGGCCAGCTCGTCCAGATAAGCGCGCTCCATGAAATGCTCTTCATCAACCAGCATCACACTGGCGATGTACATTTCCGCCGCCATTTCCGGGGTCTTCGCAGCGCGAGCGACTTCAGCCGGGTCCAGTGGTTTGTGCAATTCAGCGTGAAGCCATTGCTGTAGCTCCTGGTCACCCGTCAGCTTGGTAAATTCACCTTCGATCAGCTCGCGCTCGCGCTCGTCAACGTGACCGTCAGATTTAGCGGCCGCAACCAGTGCACGCAGGATGGCCTGACTGTGCTCTTCAACCTGCTCGGGCGGCAGACGATCGATGGTTTGCGGCTCACCCTGCGGTGCTGAGCCCTGTTTAGCCTGCCAGTTACCGTACGCTTTGTAGGCAATGACACCCAGCGCGGCCAGGCCACCATAAGTCAGCACTTTGCCGCCGACCTTGCGTGCGCCTTTGCTCCCCATCAACAAACCCATGGCGCCTGAAGCCAAAGCCCCACCGCCTGCTCCCGACAGCAGACTGCTCAGACCACCGCCACCTGCACCACCCAACAAGCCGCCCAGACCGCCAGCAGCAGAGGATTTCTTGCCGCCCTGCTGATGTCCTGCACCACCGGCCTTGTTCTGGAGCATCTCCTGACCGGACTTAAGAAGTTGGTCGAGTAAGCCACGCGTGTTCATGGAAAGCCTCCACAGACTTGTTCATTCAATTGGATACAAGCCAGAGTAAAACGAAGTGTGTCCAGGCTGGAGTGCAGGTGTGCTTCCGGATGTTGCAACGCACCCGACGCTGCTGCACATTATCGAAACACTGATAAGCCCCGCCGCCTCTCCGTTTGTTGCGCTACAACTGTTGATTACTGCCCCGACCATAACTAAAGAAGAGGGATTCTGATGTCAGCACACAAAACCGCATTGCTGAGCGCCGCGTTTACCGCTTTCATTGCCAGCGCCAGCTTACAGGCAACCGAAACACTCAAGACCGTGGGTGAAGGCGAGGGCCAACTGGATATCGTTGCATGGCCGGGCTATATAGAACGCGGCGAAAGCGACAAGGCTTATGACTGGGTCACGGGGTTCGAGCAGCAGACCGGCTGCAAGGTCAACGTAAAAACGGCAGCAACTTCTGATGAAATGGTCAGCCTCATGACCAAGGGTGGTTACGATCTGGTAACCGCATCCGGCGACGCGTCCTTACGCTTGATTGCCGGTAAACGCGTTCAACCCATCAACCCCGAATTGATCCCCAACTGGAAAAACCTGGACCCACGTCTCAAAGGCGGACCGTGGTACGTGGTTAATCAGCAGACGTTCGGCACCCCCTACCAATGGGGCCCGAATGTGCTGATGTACAACACTGACGTATTCAAAGTCCCGCCCGTGAGCTGGAGTGTGGTGTTCGAGGCACAGGATTTGCCCGACGGCAAACCTAACAAAGGTCGGGTTCAGGCTTACGACGGGCCGATCTATATGGCCGACGCCGCGCTTTATCTCAAGTCAGCCAAGCCTGAACTGGGTATCGTTGATCCTTACCAATTGACCGAAGTTCAATACGCTGCGGTACTCGATCTACTGCGCAAACAGCAACCGCTGATCCATCGCTACTGGCATGACGCAACCGTGCAGATGAGCGACGTGAAGAACGAAGGCGTAGCGGCATCCAGCTCCTGGGGCTACATGGTCAATGGTCTGAAAGCGGATAAACAGCCAGTGGACTCAACCATCCCCAAGGAAGGCGCCACTGGCTGGGCGGACACCACCATGTTGCACGCCGATGCCAAACACCCGAACTGCGCCTACAAATGGATGGACTGGTCGTTGCAACCCAAAGTACAGGGTGATGTGGCCGCCTGGTTCGGTTCGCTGCCTGCGGTACCAGAAGCGTGCAAGGCCAGTGATCTGTTAGGCCCACAAGGTTGCGCGACTAACGGTTTCGATCAATTCGAACACATTGCCTTCTGGAAAACGCCACAATCCGAAGGCGGCAAGTATGTGCCTTACAGCCGCTGGACTCAGGAT
The DNA here is from genome assembly GCF_040224095.2 of Pseudomonas caspiana. Taxonomy (NCBI): domain Bacteria; kingdom Pseudomonadati; phylum Pseudomonadota; class Gammaproteobacteria; order Pseudomonadales; family Pseudomonadaceae; genus Pseudomonas; species Pseudomonas caspiana. The sequence goes on from NZ_CP167995.1 coordinate 4,561,262, forward strand.
TACATCGCGATTATGGGAGGCAGGTAAATCCCGAAACGTCGTGTTTGCGCAGGTACAACCCCGGTACGAAGAACACCGCGTTGTATCGCGACAAACATTGGGCCTGTAGGTGTGACCGGGTGGCGATGGCGGTTTATCAGGATGAATCGTTCGCAACCTTCGGCAGGACCTACAGAAAATGCACTCCCATTCAAAGGATTGCAGTTTGTCTGTCGCCGTCGAAAATCGGAGTTCTACCATGCCCCTTGCAGTCCAGTTCACCAACGTGTCCCGACAGTTTGGCGAGGTAAAGGCCGTTGACGGGGTTTGCATCGAGATTGAGGACGGCGAGTTCTTTTCCATGCTGGGTCCCTCAGGCTCGGGCAAGACGACTTGCCTGCGCCTGATTGCAGGATTCGAACAACCCAGCGCTGGCTCGATTCGTATCCACGGCGAAGAAGCCGCTGGCCTGCCGCCCTATCAGCGTGACGTGAATACGGTCTTTCAGGATTACGCCCTTTTCCCCCACATGAATGTGCGCGATAACGTTGCCTATGGCCTGAAAGTCAAAGGCGTCGGCAAGCAGGAACGTTATTCGAGAGCCGATGAGGCTCTGGCGATGGTTGCTCTGGGCGGTTATGGCGAGCGCAAACCCGTTCAGCTTTCCGGCGGCCAACGCCAGCGCGTAGCTCTGGCCCGGGCACTGGTCAATCGTCCTCGGGTGTTGTTACTGGATGAACCCTTGGGCGCACTTGACCTGAAACTTCGCGAACAGATGCAAGGCGAGTTGAAAAAGCTTCAGCGCCAACTGGGCATCACTTTTATTTTTGTCACTCACGACCAGACCGAAGCGCTTTCCATGTCGGACCGGGTCGCGGTGTTCAACAAAGGCAGAATCGAGCAGGTCGATACGCCGCGCAATCTGTACATGAAACCTGCAACTCGTTTTGTCGCCGAATTCGTCGGCACCTCAAATGTGCTGCAGGGCGATCTGGCCGCACAATTGAGCGGCAGCGCACTGCCTTTCTCTATTCGCCCGGAACATATCCGCTTCGCCGAGGGGGCGCTCGGCAGCCATGAGGTTGAAGTCAGCGGCCAGTTGCACGACATCCTCTATCAAGGCAGCACCACCCGCTACGAACTGACCCTGGACGGCGGGCAAAGCCTTAACGTCAGTCAGGCCAATAGCCAATGGCAGGACAACGGCGCGCCTTATCAGCCCGGCCAGCGCTTGCATATGCGATGGTCACGCGATGCTATGGTCATTCTCAAGGATGCCCCTGCGAATGCAGGCCCGTGACATGAGCCAGCCCATGGTTCGATCAGACACATCGCCCTTGCGAAGGCTCAGCGATTTACTCTACCGACGGCCAAATCTATACCTGTCGCTGCTGCTCGTACCGCCGCTGATCTGGTTCGGCGCAGTGTATCTGGGCTCACTGCTTGGTTTGCTGTGGCAAGGTTTTTACACCTTCGACGACTTCAGCATGACGGTCACGCCGGACCTGACCCTGGCCAACTTCGCAGCGCTGGTGCAGCCCGCAAATTTCGACGTCATCAAACGCACGCTGACAATGGCCATTGCCGTGTCCATCGCGAGCGGCATTATTGCCTTTCCCATTGCGTACTACATGGCGCGCTATACCCGTGGCAAGACCAAAGCATTTTTCTACATCGTGGTGATGCTGCCCATGTGGGCCAGTTATATCGTCAAGGCTTACGCCTGGACCTTACTGCTGGCCAAAGGCGGCGTAGCGCAATGGTTCATTCAGCATCTTGGGCTTGAGCCGCTGCTGCAGTTTATCCTCGGCATTCCAGGCGTGGGCGGCAGCACGCTGTCGACCTCGTATATAGGGCGATTCATGGTTTTCGTCTACATCTGGCTGCCGTTCATGATTCTGCCAATCCAGGCCTCACTGGAGCGCTTGCCGCCTTCACTGCTGCAAGCCTCGGCCGACCTTGGCGCACGCCCGCACCAGACCTTCATGCAGGTGATCCTGCCGTTGTCCATCCCGGGCATCGCCGCAGGATCAATCTTTACCTTTTCACTGACGCTGGGCGATTTCATCGTGCCGCAACTGATTGGCCCGCCTGGCTACTTCATCGGCAGCATGGTGTACGCCCAGCAAGGAGCCATCGGCAATATGCCCATGGCCGCCGCCTTTACGCTGGTACCGATCCTGCTGATTGCGGTTTACCTGAACATCGTCAAACGACTGGGGGCATTCGATGCGCTCTGAACCCAAGACAGAAAAAGCGCCGATCTGGCTGAAGGTCGCCGCCTGGGGCGGTCTGGTGTTTCTGCACTTCCCGATCCTGATTATCTTCATGTACGCGTTCAACACTCAGGACGCCGCGTTCAGCTTTCCTCCCCAAGGGTTTACCCTGAAATGGTTCAGCGTGGCCTTTTCCCGGCCGGACGTACTGGAAGCCATCAAGTTATCGCTGAAAATCGCGCTGGTCGCGACGCTGATCGCTATGGTCTTGGGTACCCTCGCCTCCCTCGCGCTGTACCGACGGGATTTCTTTGGCAAGAACGCCATATCCCTCGTATTGATTCTGCCCATTGCCCTGCCCGGCATCATTACCGGCCTGGCCCTGCTGGCGGCGTTCAAGACTTTGGGCATCGAACCTGGCATGTTCACCATCATCGTCGGGCACGCTACCTTCTGCGTGGTGATCGTCTACAACAACGTCATTGCTCGCTTGCGCCGCACGTCACAAAGCCTGATTGAGGCATCCATGGACCTGGGGGCTGACGGCTGGCAGACCTTTCGCTACATCATCCTGCCCGATCTCGGCTCGGCCTTGCTGGCAGGCGGCATGCTGGCCTTTGCCCTGTCCTTCGACGAAATTATTGTCACCACCTTCACCGCAGGACATGAGCGCACACTGCCGATCTGGTTGCTTAACCAGCTCAGCCGCCCAAGGGACGTGCCCGTCACCAACGTGGTCGCCATGTTAGTGATGCTGGTCACGATGCTGCCGATTCTTGGGGCGTATTACCTGACGCGCGGCGGTGAAAATGTAGCGGGAAGTGGCGGAAAATAAATCGACTTCAAAGGGAGATGCCCATGCAAACCAAACTGTTGATCAACGGCCAACTGGTGAAGGGTGAAGGACCGCTGCAGTCGGTATTCAACCCGGCACTGGGGCGCGTGTTGGTGGAAATCAACGAAGCCAGCGAAGCTCAGGTAGACAGCGCCGTGCGTGCTGCCGATGCAGCCTTTGCAAGCTGGTCGCAAACGGCGCCCAAGGATCGCTCGCTATTGCTGCTCAAGCTGGCCGACGCTATCGACACCCACGGTGAAGAGCTGGCAAAGCTGGAATCGGACAACTGCGGCAAGCCATACAGCGCTGCCCTGAACGACGAAATCCCGGCTATCGCCGATGTGTTCCGCTTCTTTGCCGGGGCCAGTCGTTGCATGGGGGGATCGGCCGCAGGTGAATACCTGCCAGGTCATACGTCGATGATTCGCCGCGACCCGATCGGAGTCATCGCATCAATTGCGCCCTGGAACTACCCGCTGATGATGCTCGCCTGGAAGATCGCCCCTGCCTTAGCCGCCGGCAACACCGTGGTGCTCAAGCCCTCGGAGATGACCCCGCTGACAGCGTTGCGCCTCGCAGAACTGGCTGCGGACATTTTCCCGACCGGGGTGCTGAACATCGTATTCGGGCGCGGCACCACAGTGGGTAACGCGTTGGTAACCCACTCGAAAGTACGCATGGTTTCGCTGACAGGCTCCATCGCCACAGGCGCACATATCATCTCCAGCACCGCAAACAGTGTGAAACGCATGCACATGGAACTGGGCGGCAAAGCGCCGGTGATCATCTTTAACGATGCCGACATTGATGCCGCAGTCGAGGGTATTCGTACGTTTGGTTTTTACAACGCAGGTCAGGACTGCACCGCCGCATGTCGGATCTATGCGCAAAAGGATGTCTATGAAACCTTCGTCAGCAAGCTGGGAGAAGCCGTCAGCAGCATCAAATACGGTCTGCAGAGCGATCCTGAAACCGAGATGGGCCCGCTGATCAGTGCCCAGCATCGGGACCGCGTGACGGGGTTTGTCGAACGAGCCCTCGCTCAGTCGCACATTCGTCTGGTGACGGGAGGCAAGGCAGTAGAAGGCAATGGCTACTTCTTCGAGCCTACCGTGATTGCCGATGCGCAACAGGACGACGAAATCGTCAAACGTGAAGTGTTCGGCCCGGTGGTATCGGTCACCTCGTTCGATGACGAAGCGCAAGTGCTGGCGTGGGCCAACGAGTCGGATTACGGTTTGGCTTCGTCAGTCTGGACCCAGGATATCGGTCGCGCCCACCGCCTGGCTGCACGTCTGCAATACGGCTGCACCTGGGTCAACACTCACTTCATGCTGGTGAGCGAAATGCCCCATGGCGGGCAGAAGCTCTCTGGCTATGGCAAAGACATGTCGATGTATGGTCTGGAGGATTACACCACGGTGAGGCATGTGATGTTCAAGCACTGAGGGATACTCCAACGGAATACCCTGCGTCACGAATTCAGCGTTTCCAATGCTGTTTTTGGAGGTTTGAAACCTGGCAGGACCGGCTAAGCCGGCCCTGCCAAGTCAAAAAGGCAAAAAGTCAAAAAGGCAAAAGCCTGCAAGCAAGCAGGCCCCTTCCCCGAATCACTAATCCCGCAAGTCGGACTCGTGAATCGGCTGATCACGATGGGTCGCACGTTGGTACTGCGCAGGCCAGGTTGCCTTACGGCCACCAAGGTCGTCGTCGGCGTGCAATGGCCAGTAAGGGTCGCGCAATAATTCGCGTGCAAGCAGAATGATATCGGCCTGCCCCGTGCGCAGGATATGTTCGGCCTGAGCCGGTTCGGTAATCATGCCAACGGTGCCGGTCGCGATGTCCGACTCCTTACGAACCCGTTCAGCAAAACGCGTCTGATAGCCGGGGCCGACGGGGATTTCAGCATTGGCAGAGGTGCCGCCGGATGACACATCGATAAGGTCCACACCAATCGCTTTCAAACGGCGCGCCAGCTCGACGGTTTCATCCGGGTTCCAGCCATCTTCAACCCAGTCAGTGGCCGAGACCCGCACAAACAATGGCAACTCTTCTGGCCACACGGCACGCACGGCCTGGGTGACTTCCAGCGTCAGGCGAATACGATTTTCAAACGACCCGCCGTATTTGTCCTGACGCTGATTGCTCAGCGGCGACAGGAACTGGTGCAACAGATAACCGTGGGCGGCGTGCACTTCGACGACCTTAAAACCGGCCGTCAGCGCTCGTTTGGCAGAGGCCACGAAGGCTTGAATAACGTCCTGAATTTGCGCCTCGCTCAATTGCACCGGAGCCGTGTGTTTTGGATCGAAGGCAATCGGCGATGGCCCCCAAGGGGTCCAGCCGCCCTCTTCGGCCTTGATGCTGCCCGACTTGCCCAGCCATGGCCGCCAGGTGCTGGCCTTACGTCCGGCGTGGGCTAGCTGAATCCCTGCAACGACGCCTTGAGCGTTGATGAAGCGGGTGATGCGCTGTAAGCCTTCGATCTGCTCGTCGTTCCACAGTCCAAGGTCTTCAGGCGTGATTCTGCCGTCTTTGGTGACCGCTACGGCCTCGGTGAAGACGAGGCCAGCACCGCCCACCGCGCGACTTCCAAGATGAACCAGATGCCAGTCGTTGGTGAGGCCGTCGACCGCAGAGTACTGACACATCGGGGATACCGCGATGCGGTTGCGCAGCGTTAGCTGGCGAAGAGTGTAGGGTTCTAACAACAGGCTCATGGGGACCTCTCAGGCTGGAATAGGCAGCAGGACACGCGATGAAAAAACGTGCCTGAAGCCTAGTCGACAATTCAATACCTTTGAGGGTTCCTGCTGTGTGCCCTACCGCGGCGCGATATGCGCGACCATCAGTTGCACCGTTTCATTACCGCGGAACTCGTTCAGATCCAGCTTGTAGGCCAGCTCGACCCAGCGAATATTCGGGTTTGGCCAGACATCGCGGTCGACACCAAACGCGATGGCATCAAGCTTCACGCTGCCGCATTCACTTTTGAGCACCATCTTGAGATGCCGCTCGCCCACCACCCGCTGCTCTACCAATTGAAAGACACCGTGAAACAACGGCTCGGGAAAGTGCTGCCCCCAAGGGCCTGCGTTACGCAGCGCGCGGGCCAATTCCAGGTGAAACTCCTCAACAGCCAGTGCGCCATCGGACAACAAGCGGCCAGTCAGATCATCTTCGCCAAGCTGACGGCGAACCTCCTCATCGAAGGCTTGGGCAAATGCGCTGAAATTATCCTCAGGCAGTGACAAGCCCGCTGCCATGGCGTGACCACCAAACTTGCTGATCAACTGGGGATGCTTGGCCGCCACAGCATCCAGCGCGTCCCTGATATGAAAACCTGGCACTGAGCGAGCCGAGCCTTTGAGCATGCCCTCGCCTGCGCTGGCAAAAGCGATGGTCGGGCGGTGATAACGCTCTTTCATGCGCGAGGCCAGAATCCCGATCACCCCCTGATGCCAGTCTGGCTCGAACAGACACAGGCCGAACGGCATGGACTCCAGCGGCAAGTCTTTCAGCTGGGCCAGCGCTTCACGCTGCATACCCTGCTCAATCGACTTGCGGTCCTGATTCAACTCATCAAGCTGCACGGCCATTTCACGCGCCTGGGTTTCATCTTCACAGAGCAGGCATTCGATCCCCAGGCTCATGTCGTCCAGGCGCCCCGCTGCGTTCAGGCGCGGGCCGAGGATGAAACCGAGATCGGTGGAGGTGATGCGCGTGTGGTCGCGACGTGCGACTTCGAGAATCGCCTTGAGGCCAGGACGCGCACGCCCCGCACGAATACGCAGCAAGCCCTGATGCACCAGAATACGATTGTTGGTATCCAGCGGGACCACATCAGCGACGCTGCCCAACGCGACCAGATCAAGTAATTCGCCCAGATTCGGTTGCACACGCTGATTCGCCTCGAACCAGCCGCTATCGCGTAGCCGGGCGCGCAAGGCCATCAACACGTAGAAAATCACCCCGACGCCTGCCAAGGCTTTACTGGGGAAGGTACAGCCTGGCTGATTGGGATTGACGATGGCGTCGGCGGCGGGCAGTTCATGACCCGGCAAGTGGTGATCGGTGACCAGCACTTGCAGACCCGCCGCCTTGGCTGCGGCAACACCTTCAACGCTGGAAATACCGTTATCGACCGTCATCAGCAATTGCGGCTCGCGCTGCAAGGCCACCGCAACAATTTCCGGGGTCAGGCCATAGCCATACTCGAAACGGTTGGGCACCAGATAATCAACATGCGCGGCCCCCAGCAGCCGCAAACCCAGCACGCCGACGGTGCTTGCCGTTGCACCGTCCGCGTCAAAATCACCCACAATGAGGATTCGCTGACGCTCGTTCAGGGCAGTGACCAACAAGTCCACCGCATCATCGATCCCCTTGAGCTGCTGATACGGGATCAACCGCGCCAGGCTTTTATCCAGGTCGGCTTCCGACAGCACGCCGCGCGCGGCATAAAGCCGTGTCAGCAGCGGTGGCAAGTCACCAAGAAAAGGCAGGGTGAGCGGCAATGGGCGAGATTCGATGCGCATGCGTTTTTTTGATTCCGACCAAACGTGAAATAGCTGACTGATTTGTTTGCAGTGCACTTACACCGCTATCGCGGCTTCGCAATGTTCGTGCGCTCCTACGGGAGAAGCTGCGTACAGCGCGACTTCAGCCGCGCTCACCGGCAAGCCACTGCAACTGAACCTCATGCTGACCGCGATCATCCGTAACGAAGACTGTGCCCTCGCTGATCATTACATCCCACTTGATGACCCGCGGCATGTCCTTGGCCAGCACTTCCAGCACTTCTTGCGGGACAGCTGCGACGTTGACGTTTTTCAGGTTCTTGATGGCGGGAATAACCTTGCCTTCCCAGACGCGCAGGCTGCCATAAGCCAGCAAGCTGGTGCGCTCGGTACGACGTGAACACCAGGTGAGGCGATCCGCGTCTGGCTGGCCGACTTCGATCCAGTGCAGAACACGATCATCCAGGCTTTTTTCCCACAGGGCTGGCTCGTCTACGTCCGACAGACCACGGCCGAACGACAGTTGCTCGTTGTACCAGAACGCATAGGCCAGCAGGCGCACGGTCATGCGCTCTTCGGTTTCGGAAGGGTGGCGGGCAATGGTCTGTTTTACGGTTTCGTAAACCCCGCGATCAAGATCGGTGAGGTTGAGTTCGAATTTGTAGGTCGTGGACGGCTGGGCCATGAACGGGCTTCTAGATACGGGGAAAGGCGGCAAGTCTACCCGATGCCGCCTCATTGAACGACCCGACCCCGCTGTTCGGCTGCAATGAATACATCAGGGGAAATGGTCCACGTGGTTCAAAAGGTCCAAACACCCTAAAGCCTGTCAGGTAAAACCCGATATTCGCGCGCAGCAGTCTTGGGGGATACTGCCCCTCACGTCGGCTTCAAAGCGTCTATCCTCAGGCACATCAGTTGACAACTCTCTCAAGCCATTTCCCGGGGAAGACATCCGCGAATGCATTATCGCAACTCGCCTCCTGCGTTAAGAGTTCTGGTCGCAACCCTGACCGTATTAAGCATGATGTGCCTGACCGCCACCAGTCATGCCAAAGACACGCTGATATGGCTACTGCGTGACTTGCCCCCAGCGACAATCTTTTCCGGCCCTGATGAGGGTAAAGGTGCAATCGACCGACTGATGCCGTTGCTTACGGCCAGGATGCCTGAATACGAGCACCTGCTGATGCGCGTCAACCGGGCGCGTGGGACGCAAATGCTCAAAGACGGTGTTTTCGCTTGCGACCCGACTGTTCTTTGGACTCCGGAGCGAGCCAAAAGCATTCTGTTTTCGATTCCTACCTACGTCGTGTTCAGCAATGGATTGATTGTGCGCAACCAGGACATGGCGCAGTTCACACCGTTCATGAAAGGCAACACCGTCGATCTGGAAGCTTTACTGAAAAGCAAGACCGTCAAGATAGGCATAGTGGCGGAACGCAGCTACGGACAGGTGATTGACCGGATTCTGGACGCTGCCCCCACCGACGAGTTAAATGTGCACTATGGCAGCGATGCAGTCGGCAGCCTGCTGCAAATGGAGCGCCTGGGAAGATTACAGGGCTTGATCAGCTACTGGCCGGAGGCGCTTTATCAAGCGCGCCAGCAAGATATTGCCGAACAGGACGTTGCCTTTTTGCCGATCAAGGGGGTCCCCAAATACCAGTTCACCCACATTGGCTGCTCAGACACCGAGCAGGGGCGACAGGCGATGGAAATCATCAATCGCGAGATGCGCCTGTTACGCGAGACAAAACTGCTGGGATTCTACGCGCAATGGATACCGTCACCTGAACGCGAGCAGTATCTGAAAGATGCCAAGAATTTCTTTGATACCCAAGGCCGATAATTCAAGGCTTAAGGCATCCAAAAAAAGAAACCCCGAGCAGCGGGGAGACTACTCGGGGTAAACCGTGGTCCATTCGGGACCAGTACGAACAGGTGGAGCCACCGGAGCACAATGTCTCGACCTGTCGTAAATAGTCAGAACGCCTATGGACCTCAAGGTTCCAGATCACGTCAAACAAAACCCTGCGCCGTGACGAACGGACGACCAAGCGCTGCGTTGCGCATTGCAGCAATCACACAAGGTTCGATTCGCCCTTCGGCGACCATCAGATCGCGACGCAAACCGTCGACTACATCTGTGAGCTGGCGCTTGTCGCGCAAATGAGCCGCGGTAAATGTGCGCTCGATCACCACTGCACCGGCTACATCCCTGATTGACACCAAGCGTTCACCCGAAAGACCAACAGGCCCAAGAACAGCCTGGTAAGGCGTCAGCGCTTCGCTTAGCAGTAAGCTGATATTTTCCATCTAGATCACCACTCAACAGTTTGAATGCAAAGGTGCTTATCAATGACCATCGTCGTTACTGGAAAGTTCTCGATGGTGTGCAAAGCGACTCATCCGAGCATGCCTGTCGAATGTGACAGAGAAAAAACTGCAGGTCGCCGTCATCACTGATGACACGGCCTTGACGCTCCCTCCCACAGGAACTGCACACCACTTCGCGCCTCATGCGGCCACATCACCGGCGTCGATCATGTCGAGCAATGAGCGAGCCGCACCCAGCGCGTCTTCAACAAGCCTGGGCGAGCGCAACCCTTTGTCCATCGCCTGTTCGAGCTCTAGCTCCAGCAGGCTCACAATGCCTTGCAGCGTTCTGCGGATTTCGAGACCAGCGTCAACCCTGAAAACTTTTTTTGCTTCACTGGAGCGAAGCGCTTGCTCCCTGGCTTCATCCAACTGTATTTCGAGTTGCCTGCGCTCGCTGATATCGATCCACCCACCCAACAACCCCTGCACCTCGCCGTCGGCCCGATAGAACGGCACGGTCCACTGCAGGGCGTCGATTTGCCTGTCCATCAACCGCATGCTGCGGTCAGCAAAGATAGGTTGTCGGGTTTCCAGCAGCTTGATGTAATCCCCATGCAGTTGCTCGGCGGTCTCGCGGGGTATCAACTCCACATCGATCAGGCGTCGGCCGTTCATCTGCTCAAAGCTGATCCCCAGGCTCTCCTCGTAACTTCGATTACAGGAAATCAACCGGCCTTTCAGGTCCCGGACATACACAGGGTTGGGTATGCCATCAAACAGTGCGTGCTTGAAGATCAACTGGTCATTCAAGGCCTCTTCTGCCTTGAGACGTTGACGGATCTGAACCTTGAGGCGGTTGCTCCAGACCAGTGAGACCAACCCCATTAGCAATGCGACGCCAACCCCCCAATACAGCCAGTCAGGAATACGGGCCCAGAGACTGCCCTGGGGAGTGGCAGATGAAAGCCACTTGCTGCGGATCGCGCGCATTTCCGCGATAGGAAACTCCTCCAGCGCCTTGTTGAGAATATCGAGCAATTCCGGTTGAGACTTGATGACAGATAATCGGTCAGAGGACCACCAGCCCTCAACACCCCGGCCCACCTTCAGGACACCGCGAGGATCCAGATAAGCCCCGGCCTCGTTCTGGATCGTTGCCTCAGCGACACCAGATTCCACCAGGCTACGCGCTTCTTCATAGTCGGCCGTCAGCATCAAGTTGATGCGCGGATGCTCGCGCCTGATGACGCCTTCCAGCGCATGCCTGGCAGGCAGTGCCAACGTACGTCCCGTCAATTCACCCAACGAGCCCGGAGAGGTATCACCGGCGCGCAGCACGTAAACCCAGCTGTTACCGCCAAATGAAAAAGTGAAATTGAGCAGCTCGCGACGCTCGGCATTTTCGGCAAGCGAAGTGTTCATCTGTGCCTGACCGCTGCGCAGAAGGTTTAATGTCTGCTCAATGTGGCGACTCTCTTCATGGATGAATTGCAGCCCGGTCATACGCGATATGCGATTCAATACATCGACGTTAAGACCGATCCACTGCCCGTTCTTGTCCTTGTAGATGTATGGCGGGTGTTGTTGAGACGCGACTGTGACAACCGGGTGCTTGCTAATCCAGCGTCGCTCGGCACGGTTGAGCGAGATGCGCTGGCTGGCAGTATCAGCCCCCAGCCCAAGGGTCCAGCGCCCGAGTATTTCACGAGTGGTTGCTGACCCCAGACTGGCCAGAGACGCGTCAATCAGGCTGAGCAATTGCGGTTGGCCCGAGTGAACAGCGAAGGAAAAACTGTCCTCAGGCAGCAGACTGTCGTACTGGACCTGCAACCCGAGGTAAGGACGCAATGCCATGTACGACCGCACGATAACGTCATTACCAATGAAAGCGTCTGCATCACCATGGCTCACCGCTTCCATGGCACTGAACAGACTCGGAGCAACAATGATTTCACTCCGGGGGTAAGCAGCTTGCACGGCATGCAAATCCAGATAACCGTCGAGCACCACTAACTTGTTGCCCTTTAGCCCTTCCGCAAGACCACGCCCGCCGCTACGCCCCACCACCACCGAGCGGTCAACAACATAACCGGCGGATAAACGAATATCGTTGAAACCCCGTTCAAAATTGTTGGCAGTAGCGACGATATCGACAGTTCCGTCGCGCAATGCATTAATCGCCCCTTCGGGCCTGGGAAACCCACGGACCTGCATCCTGACGTTGAGCCTGCTCGCGATCAGGCTCAGGTAGTCAGCACTGATGCCTTGGTATCGGTTGCGGTCGCTGGCGATATCCACCGGTTCATAGTCGATGGTCACCACTCCGACTCGCAACGCTGGACGGTCATCGAGCCATTGACGATCTGAAGCAGACAACTCCAAGGGTTCCACCGTCATGAACGGTGGGGCAAGGCTGAAAGAAAGGGTCCGCTCAGCATGACTGGGCTGCATGAACAGCACCGCCACTAACAATGACAGCACGCACAGCGTGCTTTTGCTGGAGGCGATGTTCTTGCCGTCGAAGGCGCCTCCTGTGTTTGCATTTTTCACAGCGACTAACTCATCCGTAAGTGTCTAAAACTCCCGAAGTGTGGCACGCAGAAACGAGAAGGCCCGCTGGTGAGCGGGCCTTAAGTTGTTACACGGATATACCGTTAGAGCGGTTTACCCCGGTTGCCATGCTGACTGACGAAGGCCTGTATGGCTTTCAGGTCATTAGGCAAAACGGTGCAGCGTTCGTCGCGCTCGAACAAATCAGACAAATGTGCAGGTAGCTCTAGCGCTTTTCCTACACCAGCTTTCTCCACTGCTTCCGGGAATTTGACCGGATGCGCCGTGCCGAGGATCACCATCGGGGTATCCAGGCTACGACGACAGGCCCTGGCGGCCTTCACACCGATCGCCGTATGTGGGTCGAGCACCTCGCCAGTCTTCGCAAAAACATCCGCGATGGTCTCGCAGGTTTCCGCGTCGCTGACGGCCAGCGAATCAAACAGTTTGCGTGTTTCAGTCCAGCGCTCTTCGTCGACGCTGAAACCGCCGCCTTGCTTGAAGCTGTCCATCAGCCCCGCAAGCGTGGCACCGTTACGGCCATGCATATCGAACAGCAGACGCTCGAAGTTCGACGACACCATGATGTCCATCGATGGCGACAGGGTCGCGTGCAAGGTCTCTTTTACATACTGATTGCCGCTCATGAAGCGGTGCAGGATATCGTTGCGGTTGGTGGCGACGATCAACTGATTGATCGGCAAGCCCATGTTGCGTGCCAGGTAGCCGGCGAAAATATCGCCGAAGTTGCCGGTAGGCACTGAGAACGACACCGAACGCGCCGGGCCGCCCAACTGCAGCGAGGCGTGGAAGTAGTAAACGATCTGAGCCATGATCCGCGCCCAGTTGATCGAGTTGACCGCGACCAGACGCGTGCCTTTGAGAAAGCCCTGATCAGCAAAGCTGTTCTTGACCATTTCCTGGCAGTCGTCGAAATTGCCTTCCACGGCGATGTTGTGGATGTTGTCGCCAAAGATGGTCGTCATCTGACGACGCTGAACGTCCGATACCCGGTTGTGCGGGTGCAGGATGAAGATGTCCACGTTATCGCACTTGCGGCAGCCTTCAATGGCCGCAGAGCCGGTATCACCCGACGTTGCACCGATGATCACAACACGCTCACCGCGTTTGGCCAGCACGTAATCCAGCAGACGACCCAGCAATTGCAACGCGAAGTCTTTGAACGCCAGCGTTGGGCCGTGGAACAGTTCCAGAACCCACTCGTTGCCATTCAACTGACGCAATGGCGCAACCGAGCTGTGGGCGAACACGCCATAGGTCTCTTCAAGGATCTTTTTGAAATCCGCATCCGGGATGCTGCCGGTCACAAACGGGCGCATCACCCGGAAAGCCAGTTCGTGATAAGGCAGGCCTGCCCAGGAAGCGATCTCTTCCTGAGTAAAGCGCGGCAGGTTTTCCGGTACGTACAAGCCGCCGTCGCTGGCCAGACCAGTCAGCAACACGTCTTCGAAATTCAGGGCCGGCGCCTGGCCGCGGGTACTGATGTAGCGCATGAGATCAAACCTTCGGTTTGAGCTTCAAGCTGTAAGCTTCAAGCAGCAAGCGGCGAGCACGACGGCCGATCACTTGCAGCTTGCAGCTTCAAGCTTGAAGCTGAATGTTAATTAAGATGTTCGACGCGGATCCGGACTACCGGGCCAACCACGTCCTGCACCGCTTCCAGGGCCTCAATGGCGTCATTCATGCGCTGTTCCACCACACGATGGGTCAACAGAATCATCGGCACCAGGCCGTCATGTTCTTCGACTTCCTTCTGCATGATCGACTCAATGTTAATTCCGCGCTCCGACAGAATGCTCGCCACCTGGGCCAGCACACCCGGATGATCCTTGGCCTGGATGCGCAGGTAATACGCGCTTTCGCAGGCTTCGATCGGCAGAATCGGATGAGCAGACAGCGAGTCAGGCTGGAACGCCAGATGCGGTACGCGGTTCTCCGGATCGGAGGTCATCGCACGGACGACATCGACCAGATCAGCAACCACGGACGAAGCAGTAGGCTCCATGCCTGCGCCAGCGCCATAGAACAGCGTCGAACCCGCAGCGTCGCCATTGACCATGACCGCGTTCATCACGCCGTTGACGTTGGCGATCAGTCGGTCAGCAGGAATCAGCGTCGGGTGTACACGCAATTCGATACCCGCAGGAGTGCTGCGCGCTACGCCAAGGTGCTTGATGCGATAGCCCAGCGCTTCGGCGTAATTCACGTCAGCAGTGGTCAGTTTGGTGATGCCTTCGGTGTAGGCCTTGTCGAACTGCAGCGGGATACCAAAGGCAATGGACGCCAGAATGGTCAGCTTGTGTGCAGCATCAATACCTTCGACATCGAACGTCGGATCAGCTTCGGCATAACCCAGCGCCTGGGCTTCGGCCAGAACGTCAGGGAAGGTGCGGCCTTTCTCGCGCATTTCGGTAAGGATGAAGTTACCGGTGCCATTGATGATCCCGGCAACCCAGTTGATGCGGTTAGCCGACAGACCTTCACGAATTGCCTTGATGACCGGGATACCGCCCGCAACCGCAGCTTCAAACGCTACGATCACGCCCTTCTCACGCGCCTTGGCGAAAATTTCGTTACCGTGCACAGCAATCAGCGCTTTGTTGGCAGTGACTACGTGCTTGCCGTTTTCAATGGCCTTGAGGACCAGATCGCGAGCTACGGTATAGCCGCCGATCAGTTCAATGACGATATCGATTTCAGGGTTGGTAGCCACCGCGAAGACGTCGCTGGTGGTCGGTGTACCGGTAATCTGGCAGTTGGGGTTTGGCGAACGCATGGCAATTTGTGCCACTTCGATTCCACGACCCGCACGGCGGGCAATTTCCTCGGCGTTACGCTTAAGTACGTTGAAGGTACCGCCACCGACGGTACCCAGCCCACAGATGCCTACTTTGACCGGATTCACTATGAACTCCCCGTAAAACGGCCGGCTTGAAACCGACCGTGGAAAACAGCCGTGCTTCACCACACGGCTCTCTATTTACTCAACGGTCATGGGACGCGCTGATTTATTTGGCGCTGAGCGCCAGTTTGGCCACTTGTGCAGCGGGTTGGTAACCCGGAATCAACTGGCCGTCAGCCAAAACGATGGCCGGTGTGCCGTTCACACCGATCGATTGACCCACTTCGAATTGTTTGGTGACAGGGTTGGCGCACTTGGGCGCTTCGATGTTCTTGCCATCAACCATACGGTCCATGGCAGCCTTGCGATCCTTGGAGCACCAGACAGCCTGAAGCTGTTCGTCGCCCGGCGAGCCGAGACCCTGACGCGGGAAAGCGACATAACGAACTTCGATGCCCATTTTATTCAACTGCGGCACTTCAGCGTGCAGCTTGTGGCAGTACGGGCAAGTGGTGTCGGTGAACACCGTGATGTGCGATTTGGTTTCGCCAATCGCCGGATACACCACCATCTCGGCGGTCGGAATACCATTGATAGTCTTGGCGATGGCCAGACGCTCGGTCTTCTCGGTCAGGTTGACCGGCTTGCCGTCCTGGATCTGAAACAGGTAGCCCTGCATCACGAACTGGCCATCAGCGCTGGCATACAGCACGCGACCGCCCTTGAGTTTGACTTCGTACAGTCCGCTTAACGGGCTGGCGCCGATACTTTCAACCGGCAACTCGAGCTTGAGCGAATCCAGGGTCTTGCGAATGGCTTGATCGGCGGGAGCATCCGCCTGGGCAAACATACTGAACGTACTGGCCAACGCAACGGCTGCGGCAGCGATAATCGTGGTCACGCGCATGAAAACTCCTCGGGCGGTGGGCAGACTGACTGGGGCAAAAAAAACGCCCTTCGGCTTCAATCTGCGAAACCGGCAAAGACTATCACATAAGGGCCGTAAACCTTACCCGGACTGACGCAAGACTTGGCAGTAAAACCGCCCGTGACTCCGCTCAGCCGCGTGGGTGATGCTTGGCATGCATGTCTTGCAACCTGGCGCGGGCGACATGGGTATAGATTTGCGTGGTCGACAGATCACTGTGTCCAAGCAGCATCTGCACAACGCGTAAATCAGCACCATGATTGAGCAGGTGCGTAGCAAAAGCGTGACGCAGCGTATGAGGCGACAAGGACTTGCTGATGCCGGCAACCATGGCTTGATGCTTGATCCGGTGCCAGAAGGTCTGGCGAGTCATTTGCTCGCCGCGTTGACTGGGAAACAACACGTCACTGGGACGCCCGGCCAATAGCTCATCACGGGCACCGCGCATGTAGCGCTCAATCCAGACAATGGCCTCTTCACCCATCGGCACCAGACGCTCTTTGCTGCCCTTGCCCATGACCCTCAGCACACCCTGCCGCAGATTGACCTGCTCCAGCGTCAGGCTGATCAATTCAGTCACTCGCAAACCACAGGCATAAAGCACTTCCAGCATGGCTTTGTCTCGCTGTCCGATCGCTTCGCTCAGGTCAGGTGCAGCCAACAACGCGTCGACGTCTGCTTCCGACAATGACTTGGGCAGCGGTCTGCCAAGCTGAGGCATATCCACTTGTAATGTGGGATCGATCTGAATCAGTTTTTCGCGCAACAGATAGCGGTAAAAGCCACGCGCACCGGAAAGAAACCGGGCTGTAGAGCGCGGCTTATAGGCCTTGTCCACACGCCAGGCCAGGTGATCCAGAATCGCCGAGCGTCCGACATTGATCAGTTGCAGGCCTTGCTCCTGCAACCAGCCGTTGAACAGGGCAAGGTCACTGCGATAGGCATCGCGCGTGTTATCCGAAAGCCCTTTCTCCAGCCAGAGAGCATCGAGAAATCGGTCGATCAGAGGGTCATCGATGGCAGGCATAGTAATTCGCGCTTGAGCAGTGCTGCATGAGGAACTGACTGAGGACAATAAAACCCCAGGCACAAAAAAGCAGCCCGTAGGCTGCTTTTTTCTTGCATCAGAAAACTGTACTCAGGACAGTTTTTCCTTGATGCGAGCTGCTTTACCGGACAGGTCACGCAGGTAGTACAGTTTGGCTTTGCGAACGTCACCACGACGTTTCACAGCCAGGCTGTCGATTTGCGGGCTGTAGGTCTGGAAAGTACGCTCAACGCCAACACCGTTGGAGATTTTACGAACAGTGAAAGCACTGTTCACGCCACGGTTACGCTTGGCAATTACTACGCCTTCGAACGCCTGCAGACGAGCGCGGTCGCCTTCCTTCACTTTCACCTGAACGACAACAGTGTCGCCCGGGGCAAAGGTAGGGATCTCTTTGGTCATCTGCTCTGCTTCGAGTGCAAGGATGATTTTGTTAGTCATGCTGTGCTCCTAAGGTAAATCGTCTGATCTACCATCGATACGTTAACTATCGTCCCGTTCGCGGATGTATTCCGCGAGCAGCTTCTTCTCTTCTCCAGAAAGCGAGCGGCTTTCCAGAAGATCGGCGCGTCGTTCATAGGTCCGCCCAAGGGACTGCTGTAAACGCCAACGCCGGATGTGCGCGTGATTGCCACTTAGCAACACGTCGGGAACACGCTGATCCGCATACACCTCCGGTCGGGTGTAATGCGGGCAATCCAGCAGACCATCAGTGAAGGAATCTTCCTCCGCAGAGTCCGCATGCCCTAAAGCTCCAGGCAGCAGCCGCGTAACCGCATCGATAAGCACCATTGCCGGCAGCTCGCCACCAGACAGTACATAGTCACCAATCGACCACTCTTCATCGACATAAGCATCAATAAAACGCTCGTCAATGCCTTCATAACGACCGGCGATGAGGATAAACGCCTCCTCTTGCGCCAGTTCGCGGACCGCAGACTGATTCAGCTTGCGGCCTTGTGGCGACAGGTAAATAACCTTCGCCGCATCCCCTGCTGCTTGCCTGGCCTGAACCAGAGCATCTTCCAGAGGCTTGATCTTCATCACCATGCCCGGACCACCGCCAAATGGGCGATCGTCAACAGTGTGATGTCGATCCGTGGTGTAGTCCCGCGGATTCCAACAAGTCAGCTGTAACAGCCCCTGTTTCACCGCACGGCTGGTAATGCCGTAATCGCTGATGGCGGAAAACATCTCGGGAAACAGACTGATCACTTCTATGCGCAGGCTAGCCATTGCTTAGAAGTCCGAATCCCAATCCACCTTCATCTCGCCAGCTTCCAGGTCAACCACCAACACGCATTGCTCCGTATAGGGCAACAGGCGTTCGCGATCATCCAGGCTGCCTGCGCAGGGCTTGACCACCATTACATCATTCGAGCCCGTCTCTAGCAGGTGATCGATTTTCCCGAGCAATTGCCCTTGATGGTCGATGACCTTGAGACCCTCCAGCTGGTACCAGTAGTACTCGCCGTCGGTCAGATCAGGGAACAGGTTACGCGGCACGCAGATTTCAAAACCGGCCAGAAGACGAGCTTCTTCACGGTCATCGAGACCTTTGAGCTTTGCGACCAGGAACTTGTTTTGCAAGCGTCCGCTGACCAGCTCTACCTGTTTAACGCTGCCTTCGCGCCGAAGCGTCCAGGTTTTGTAATCCAACAGGTTTCCAATCGGATCAGTAAAGGAAAAGACCTTCACTTCGCCGCGAACGCCATGTACCGAATAAATCTTGCCAATGACGATCAAGTCGTCGGCAGTCGTTGGCGCCGCGTTCATATTGCTCAGGCCGCGACCTTGGTCTTGGCGTGTTCTTTCAGCAACTGGGCAACGCGCTCGGATGTTTGTGCACCCACGCTCAGCCAGTAGTTAACGCGCTCTTCGTTCACGGACAAACGAACTTCCTGACCACGGGCAACCGGGTTGAAGAAGCCAATTTGCTCTTTGTGCGAACCGTCGCGCGCATTGCGGCTATCGGTAACAGTCAGGTGGTAAAACGGGCGCTTTTTGGAGCCGCCCAGGGCAAGACGAATAGTTAGCATTGAACATCGTTCCTGTAGTCGGTGCTGCAAATCTATGATGCACAGCGGGCATAGGTGCCCGAAAGGCCGCATATTCTAAGGAATATCCGGACTTTTGCAAATGTCTTTTTCCGGCACTTGCTGTTGTGCCATCCAGATTTGCCAAGGAGCCGTCGCTATCAACGGCTGGTGTAGACCCGCAAAGCGGGGATTTACGTAGGGGCAAGCCCCTATGTGGGATGCGCGCAGAGGGTCCTGCGCGCGATACATCACATCTTTGGCATGCCGCCGCCGGGCAACATTCCGCCCATGCCGCGCATCATTTTGGCCATTCCGCCTTTTGCGGAGAATTTCTTCATCATCTTTTGCATCTGCTTGTGCTGCTTGATCAGACGCCCGATGTCCTGCACCTGAGTCCCCGACCCCATGGAGATGCGGCGCTTGCGCGAACCGCTGATCAGATCCGGATCACGACGCTCGGCTGGAGTCATCGAGTTGATGATGGCTTCCATTTGCTTGAACTGCTTCTCTGCTGCGCCCTGGGCATTGCCCATCTGCGACAGGTTGACGCCGCCGATGCTTGGCAGCTTGTCCATGAGCCCGCCAAGGCCGCCCATGTTTTTCATCTGTTGCAGCTGATCGCGGAAGTCTTCGAGGTCGAAGCCTTTACCTTTCTTCAGCTTTTTGGCCAGTTTGTCGGCCTTGTCCTTGTCGAGGGTCTGCTCGGCCTGTTCGATAAGGCTAAGCACGTCACCCATGCCGAGGATTCGCGACGCAATACGGTCCGGGTGGAACGGCTCGAGCGCATCGCTCTTCTCGCCCATACCGATGAACTTGATCGGCTTGCCAGTGATAGCGCGCACGGACAATGCCGCACCGCCTCGTGCATCACCGTCGACCTTGGTCAGGATCACGCCGGTCAAGGGCAGTGCATCACCAAAGGCCTTGGCGGTGTTGGCAGCATCCTGACCGGTCATGGCGTCAACCACGAACAATGTCTCGGCAGGCTTGACCGCCGCATGCAACGCCTGGATCTCGCCCATCATTTCCGCGTCGATGTGCAAGCGACCCGCGGTGTCCAGAATGACGACGTCAATGAACTTGAGCTTAGCTTCTTTTATTGCCGCTTCAGCGATGTCTACCGGCTTCTGGCTGATATCAGACGGGAAGAAAGTAACGCCGATGTCGCCCGCCAGCGTTTCAAGCTGCTTGATGGCCGCCGGACGATAAACGTCGGCAGACACAACCATGACGGTCTTCTTCTTGCGTTCTTTAAGAAACTTGGCCAGCTTGCCAGCTGTGGTGGTTTTACCAGCACCCTGCAGACCCGCCATCAAAATCACGGCAGGCGGCGTGACATTAAGGGTCAGCTCTTCGTTGGCCGCCCCCATCATGTCTTCCAGCTCGGCCTGAACGATCTTCACAAAGGCCTGGCCCGGCGTCAGGCTGCGCGACACTTCGGTGCCGACAGCGCGCTCCTTGACCTTGTTGACGAAGTCTTTGACAACCGGCAAGGCAACGTCGGCTTCGAGCAAAGCCATACGCACTTCGCGCAAGGTGTCTTTGATGTTGTCCTCAGTCAGCTTGGCCTTGCCAGTTACATGGCGCAGCGTCTGTGAGAGACGGTCTGTCAGGTTTTCAAACATGCGCGATCCTTTCAGGCTCTTGGAGAACCCCGGTTGGTGCGGCCCGGCCCGTTATAAAATGGCGCTCGGCGAGCCTGCGGCTTGAGCAGGTGGCGGATTATAGCGAAGACTCTGCGCAACGGACACTAGGAGTCTGCATCTGTGGTCTTTCGTGAAATGACGGTTGTATGCCAAACTCAGCGCCTTTAAAGGCCCGTCCATCAGGATTTATGTTCCCTTTGCCACCCAGCCTGCTACCCAGCCTCGCCGCCGCCTGCCTTTATGCCGCTGCGACTATCTACCAAGGCATCCGCCTCAGCCAGGCGAAACGCGCCGACAAACGGCTGCTTTGCCTGCTCGGCACGCTGGCCGTTGTTGCTCACGCCTTCGGACTTTTTTCCCAGTTGATCCGCCCTATCGGGCTTGGCCTGGACTTTTTCAGCGCTGCAAGCCTGATCGCTGTCGCAGTGATTGCTCTGTCGCTACTGGCAACCGTGCGCATTCCGGTGGAAAACCTGCTCGTACTTCTGTTTCCGCTCGGACTCATTACCGTGCTGCTCGCGCAGTTCGCGCCAGCCGGTACTGTGCAACCCATCGTTGAAGAGCCGGGAATCCTCAGCCATATCCTGCTCTCGATCCTGGCCTATGGCATGTTTACCATTGCGGTGGTGCAGGCATTGCTGTTGTTGGTGCAGGATCATCAACTCAAGCACAAGCACCCTTCGGGGTTGATCAAGAATTTCCCGCCGCTGCAAACCATGGAAAGCCTGTTGTTTGGCTTTCTCTGGGCCGGGTGGTCACTGCTTTCACTGTCGCTGATTTCTGGCTGGCTGTTCGTCGAGAACCTTTTCGCACAGCATCTGGTGCACAAAACCCTACTGGCCTGCCTGGCCTGGGTAGTATTCAGCGTATTGCTATGGGGCCGTAACCGTCTCGGCTGGCGTGGACACAAGGCTATCCGCTGGACCCTCGGCGGTTTCTGCTTGCTGATGCTGGCCTATTTTGGCAGCAAGCTGGTCCGCGAATTCATTCTGCACATCTGACGGTTCGCTGATTATGGATAATTTGCCAATCGCCCCGATGCTCGGTGTCGTGGCCCTGTTAATTCTTTGGGCAGCCCTGTTCACGGCCATTGAAAGCGCCCACCACCACCTGAAAATGCGGCGTAACGGCGACCGTCATTCGACGCCAGGCTGGCCCGAGCTCAAATTCGAACTGGGCAGCCTGATCCTCGCCAACACCCTGATCAAAGTATTGATTACTGTGATCGTCACGTTGCTGTCGATGAACTACTGGTTTTATAACGGCCCGACACTGGCCTGGATCAGTGTCACCAGCATCACGCTGATCTTTGCTGAACTCATCCCGCGCAGGCTCGCAGCTCGTCATCCGGAAGCCATCGTGCACATGGCTAACAGCCTGCTGCGCATTCCAATGGTCATTCTCTGGCCACTGGCGTGGGTGTTCAATTGCGTCGCCAAGACGCTGCTACGCCCTTTCGGCAAACGCAATAAACAGGTTGCTGCAGTTGATGACGATGGCGAACGCCAGCACACGCATCGTGACGGCGTGAATGAACACCATCCGGGCCGCTCGCCGGTGTTGTCGGGCATCCATGCGCTGGACAGCATCACGGTTAACGACATTCTGGTGCCACGCAGTGAAGTGGATGGCGTCAACCTGGACGACAGCATCGAACAGATCGTGGAGCGCCTGATCATTTCGCGACACACCCGACTGCCGGTTTATCACAACGACATCAATCAGGTTCAAGGCGTGCTCAATACCCGGCAGATCAGCCACCTGCTGCCTAAGGGCGAATTGACCAAAGAACAGATCGTCGCCGCGTGCTATGAGCCGTACTTCGTACCGGAGAGCACTCCGCTTCAGCTGCAACTGCTGAACTTCCACAAGCAACAACGCCGCATGGGCGTGGTGGTCGATGAATACGGCGAAGTCTTGGGCATCGTCAGCCTCGAAGACATTCTGGAAGAAATCGTCGGCGAATTCGAAAACGAGCAGACGCTGAACAACCCGCACATCCATCCACAGGCCGACGGTCGTCTGGTGGTTGAGGGTGCCGCTTCGATTCGTGATCTGAACAAGAGCCTCGGCTGGCACTTGCCGTCCGATGGCCCCAAGACGCTCAATGGTCTGGTCACTGAAGCACTGGAAACCATTCCGGAAAGCGCTGTCTGCCTGAAGATCGGGCCGTATCGCCTGGAAATCCTCGAAACCGAAGACAATCGAGTGACGCGGGTCATGATGTGGCAGAAACCGACGACCCGCTGAAAGCCCCTTGCTACAGGCCTCTTGTTATAAGGGCGGCGCGATTCCTATAATCGAGCCGCTTACCCAGCCCGCCGATCCGTGTGCTACCCGCACCTCATGTGATCCGGCCAGTCATTCAGCCTGAACGTCTCGCGCATCTCCCTGGCTCTGCCCTACCCCTGGCATGACCAACGCCTTTCGCCCCATCCGGGCTAACCTGATCAGCGCTGTACCCACAATAATTAATGAATGCCGCCGTAGATCTTCATCTTTGGAGATCGCCGACAGGCATATGACTGTCAGGAAACCCCGCATGACTACGACTTCTGCCGCCCATGAAAATGAGAGCGCAACGGCTCGCCCGGCCAATTCTGCGACACGCGTTGCGACCGCCAGCTTCATCGGCACCGCTATCGAGTTCTACGATTTCTACGTGTACGCCACCGCCGCCGCTTTGGTGATCGGACCGGTGTTCTTCCCTCAAACGTCCGGCACCGCACAAATGCTGTCGGCGTTTCTGACCTTCGGTATCGCCTTTCTTGCCCGCCCGTTAGGCTCGGCGCTGTTCGGCCACTTCGGCGATCGCATCGGCCGCAAGTCGACACTGGTTGCCTCGTTGCTGCTGATGGGCGTATGTACTACGTTGATCGGCGTGCTGCCGGGTTACGCAACAATAGGTGCCTGGGCACCGATTCTGTTATGCGTGCTGCGTTTCGGACAGGGATTGGGATTGGGCGGTGAATGGGGCGGCGCAGCCTTGCTCGCCACGGAGAACGCCCCCGAAGGCAAGCGCGCCTGGTTCGGCATGTTCCCGCAACTCGGCCCTTCAATTGGCTTCCTCGCTGCTAACGGGCTGTTCCTGACACTGGCCATGACACTGGATGATGAGCAATTCCGCTCATGGGGCTGGCGGATCCCGTTCCTGCTAAGCGCTGCATTGGTGATGGTTGGGCTGTATGTGCGACTGAAGCTGGAAGAAACCCCGGTCTTCACCAACGCCATTGCCCGCCATGAGCGGGTGAAGATGCCAATCGTGGAGCTCTTCAGCCAGTACTGGGCGCCGGTGCTGTTGGGCGCTGCATCGATGGTGGTCTGCTATGCGCTGTTCTACATCTCGACGGTGTTTTCCCTGAGCTACGGCGTATCGACGCTCGGTTATAGCCGCGAGACGTTCCTCGCCCTGCTGTGCTTCGCGGTGCTGTTCATGGCAGCAGCGACCCCGCTGGCGGCATGGGCCAGCGACCGTTATGGACGTCGTCCGGTGCTGATCATCGGCGGCGTGCTGGCGATCCTTTCCGGCTTCACCATGGAGCCGCTGCTGACCCACGGCACAACATGGGCGGTGGCGCTGTTTCTGTGTATCGAGCTGTTCCTGATGGGTGTGACCTTCGCCCCCATGGGCGCGATGCTGCCCGAGCTGTTCCCAACTCGCGTGCGCTACACCGGCGCGTCAGCAGCCTACAATCTTGGAGGTATCGTCGGAGCATCGGTCGCCCCTTTCTTCGCTCAGAAACTGGTGGCGATGGGCGGCTTGAGCTGGGTCGGCGGATATGTGTCGGCAGCAGCGTTGCTCAGCGTGATTGCCGTGCTGTGCCTGAAAGAAACGCGTGAGGCGGATCTGGATAAAATCGCTTAGCTCAGGGAAGTGCCCTATAAATGCAACCACCTGATTTTTAATTCTTTTCTGTAGGAGCTCACGAGCACCGCGAGGCAGCGATGGTGTCCTGCTTGATACAACGCTATCGCGGCCTCGCGATGCTCGTCCACTCCTACAGGTATATGTTTGCTTCGCGATGGTGCGGTGTCAGTGACACCGCGCCATCTCATGCAAGGCAGCCTTACAGCTGGACTTTCACAGACCGCGAAGAACGGGTGGCTTTGGCACGTGCAGCTTCGATGGACTCGTCGCGAGCCAGGGCAACGCCCATGCGGCGCTGCCCATTGACTTCAGGCTTGCCGAACAGACGCAGTGCCGTGTCCGGCTCGCTCAACGCTGCATTGAGGTTGGCGAAGGTCGTATTCGTGGACTGACCTTCCACCAGAATCACTGCCGACGCCGATGGCCCGAACTGGCGAATCTGCGGGATTGGCAGGCCCAGAATGGCGCGAGCGTGCAAGGCGAACTGCGAAAGATCCTGAGAGATCAGCGTCACCAGGCCAGTGTCATGCGGACGCGGCGAGACTTCGCTGAACCATACCTGATCACCTTTGATGAACAGCTCAACACCAAACAGACCGCGACCACCCAGTGCCTCGGTTACGGCCTTGGCAACACGCTCGGATTCAGCCAGCGCAATCGGGCTCATGGCCTGTGGCTGCCATGATTCCTGATAGTCACCCTTCTCCTGACGATGACCCACTGGCGCGCAGAAGGTAGTGCCGCCAGCGTGGCGCACGGTCAGCAGAGTGATTTCGTATTCGAAGTCGATGAAGCCTTCGATGATCACGCGGCCTTTACCGGCACGTCCGCCTTCTTGAGCGTAATCCCAGGCTTTCTGCACGTCATCAGCAGTGCGCAGCAGGCTCTGGCCTTTGCCCGAAGAACTCATTACCGGCTTGACCACGCACGGGAAGCCCAGGTCCTGGACAGCCTTGCTGTAGTCTTCGAAGGTATCGGCGAAATGATACGGCGACGTTGGCAGGTCCAGCTCTTCAGCGGCCAGACGACGAATGCCTTCACGGTTCATGGTCAATTGGGTGGCGCGGGCAGTCGGGATGACCGTGAAGCCCTCGGCCTCCAGTTCAACCAGAGTGGCCGTGGCGATGGCCTCGATTTCCGGCACGATGTAGTGCGGCTTCTCGGCTTCGATCACTGCACGCAGTGCGGCACCGTCGAGCATGTTGATCACGTGGCTGCGGTGGGCAACCTGCATGGCAGGCGCGTTGGCATAACGATCGACAGCGATCACTTCAACGCCCAGGCGCTGCAGTTCGATCACTACTTCCTTGCCGAGCTCGCCGCAGCCGCAGAGCAATACACGGGTCGCGACAGGCGACAGTGGAGTTCCGATTTGAGTCATCTCAGGTCCTCGTGGAGCAGATATCGAGGGCAGCCCGCGTCAGGTGCGAGCGACCGCTGTGGAGAAAGGCGCGCAATTTACCACGAAGGCCCGTAATTCTCAGCCCGCACAAGCATTCTTGCGCGCACGCCAGGCCATGATCAGCCAGACGGCAGTGACACCGGCGAACTTGGACAGCAACGCCGTGATAATCACGGGCGGAGTCAGCGCATCGATCAGGCCGAAAAAGATGAAGGTATCCACCGGGATACTCAGCGCCGAACTGAGCCACAGACGATCACGCAGCGGCCGTTTGGTTACCGTGAATACCAGCCAGTCGATGCATTCGGAGACCGCAAACGCTGTGGCACTGGCCAGCGCAATAGTAGGGTCTGACGTCACGTACGACAGCACAAGGGCCGCCAGCATTGCCAGGATCGCGCCATGCCCGAAGCGGGTTTGCACCATATCTCGCAAGACAAACACCAACCCACCCCAGGCGGACCAGATCACGTCCAGATGCGGCGCGGCGGAAAAAGCAAAGTTGATCAGCACGACGCTGCTGATGTAGGCGATCAGGAAGAGCATGAGGTGAGGCTTATGTGGCGGGAAAGATGCGTAATGGTATCAGCCGATGCAACGCGATGGCTGATTTGAAATGAGATTCAACCTGTGGGAGCCGAGCTTGCTCGCGATGAAGCTGGACGCGATCTACCCAGTATTTGCGGCGCCCTCATCGCGAGCAAGCTCAGCTCCCACAGGAAAAGCGACATTGCGCGATTACATTTTCCACACCAGCCCACTCGCCTCTGCACGCTCGTGACACAGCCTGAGCACGGCGCGGCGCTGATCGTTGTCCATGGCGTGCCAGTCGGTGATTTCTTTCACGGTGCGCTGGCAACCGAGGCAGACATCATCGTCATCCAGCGCGCAGATGCTTACGCAGGGGGATGCGACGCGGCGTTCGGCTTCCATCAATCTTCCTGCGGTATCAGGTCGCGAGCATAGCGCTGGGCGTTATGGACGTAATGGGCGGCGCTGGCTTCGAGCATTTTCTTCTGCACATCAGTAAGTTCGCGTACTACTTTACCCGGCGAACCCATGACGAGCGAGCCGTCGGGGATAACCTTGCCTTCGCCGATCAGTGAATTAGCACCAATGATGCAGTACTTGCCAATCTTCGCGCCGTTGAGAATTACCGAATTAATCCCAATCAGACTGTAATCATCGACGCTGCAACCATGCAGCATGGCGTTGTGGCCAATCGTCACGCCTTTGCCGATTTGCAGCGGCGAGCCCATATCGGTGTGCATCACCGTGCCGTCCTGCACATTGCTGTTTTCGCCGATATGGATCAGCTCGTTATCACCGCGCAGCACAGCGTTGAACCAGACATTGGCTCCCGCCTCCAGCCTGACCTTGCCGATCAGTACAGCATTGGGCGCGACCCAGCTTTGCGGATGGGTTTCGACGCGAAAATCGCCCAGACGATATTTCATGGGTAAGTATCCTCAAGGCTCTGCGGCCCGTTTAATCGACGCTTAGATCACGGAGTGTTCAGGCGGGTGATGCAGGCTGATCTTGCTGTCATAAAGCACGTTGATCAACTCGACGATCATGATCGCCGTCAGCCCCCAGATTTTGAACTCGCCGTAACGATAGCTGGGCACGTACCAACTGCGACCCTGATAGTCGATGCGGTGGGTATGCTCACGGGTGTCCTGACGAAAGAACTCCAGCGGCACGCTGAACACCGCGGCGATTTCGGCATCGTTGGGGCGATATTCGACGAAGTCGGGGATCAATCCCACATAGGGCGTGACCTTGATGCCGTGCTTGGAGATCAATGGACTGAGCGGCCCGATCACCTCAACCAGCCCCGGCGGCAGACCTATCTCTTCCTCGGCTTCACGCAGCGCGGTAAAGATCAGATCGCTGTCTTCAGGGTCACGCCGCCCACCTGGAAAGGCCACTTCGCCGCCATGGGTCGACAGCCCGCTGGCACGCAGCGTCAGAATCAACTCCGGCTCATCACTGCGGGTAATCGGCAGCAACACTGCAGCTTCGGGAAAAAGTCGATCCGTCTCAAAGGTGCTCGGCGTATGACTGCTTACACGGCGAAGTAGCTCATCCAGCATGGGAAATCTCGATCTGTTGCCTACCCCGCATCATGCACCAAAGTGGCCAACCGCCCAAGCCCTTGTAGGACAATGCAAGCAAGACTAAAGCGCAGCTTGCCGATCACCCGCAGCGCACGCCAAGATAGCGGCTGAATTCACTATTCGAACTCGTCCATGAAATTCTGCAGCCAATGTGGCAAACCAGTGATTCAGCGCATTCCCGAAGGCGATAGCCGCCTGCGCTTTGTCTGTGAGCACTGCCAGACCATTCATTACCAGAACCCCAATGTCGTCGCGGGCTGTCTGGCGGTGTGGGATGGCAAGGTCTTGCTCTGCCGTCGTGCCATCGAACCGCGCCTGGGTTTCTGGACCCTGCCGGCCGGGTTCATGGAAAACGGCGAAACCATGGAGCAGGCCGCCCGCCGGGAGACCGATGAGGAAGCCTGCGCGACACCCGGCGAGCTGGAGCTTTACATGTTGGTGGATGTTGCACACATCAATCAGGTTCATGTGTTCTTCCGGGGCGAGCTGGCCACACCGCAATTCGCTGCAGGAATCGAAAGCCTGGAAGTGCAGCTGTTCGACGAAGCTGACATTCCCTGGTCGGAGCTGGCTTTCATGACGGTCCGGCGTACCCTAGAATGCTACTTCGCTGATCGTCGCGAGCAGATTTACCCTGTGCGCAACGAGGCCCTGCCGCCATCGCGGCCCATTCAAGACACTTAATCAGGCCAGCCCATTACAGGCGCCGCTTCAGGGATACCGTTTCGATGCGTTGGTTGCTCGCTGCTTTGTGCTTGTCTTTCATGCCGTTGTCCCAGGCCTCGTTCACCCAGACCATTGTTCCCAAAGGCAGCGAGCAGAAGATCGTCGGCGAAAAAGTAATCAACGTTGAAAACATCGCCGATAAAAAAATCGAAAAGGTCCTGGTACTCAAGTCAGTTCGCCAGTTGCAACTGATCAGTGGCGGCGAACCCCTGAAGACGTACCGCATTTCGTTGGGCAAGCAACCCAAAGGCACCAAACTCAAGGAAGGCGATCAGCGCACACCGGAAGGTTTCTACTGGCTGGACTGGCGCAAGACCAGTACCAACTACAACCTGTCGATGCACATCTCCTATCCGAACGCGACGGACACCGAACGCTCGAAACGCGAAGGGGTAAAGCCCGGCAGCATGATCATGATTCATGGCACGCCAGTGGATGAGGAATATCCGGAGTGGTACTTCCACACGCTGGACTGGACCAACGGCTGCATCGCGCTGAAGAACAACGACATGCGGGAAGTGTGGAGTCTGGTGAAGGACGGCACGATGATTGAGATCAGGCCGTAGAGAGAACGCCGGATTCCTGTAGGAGCTGCCGAAGGCTGCGATGGCGGTGTATCAGATAAATCGCATCGCAGCCTACGGCAGCTCCTACAGGGGAATTACAAATCTTCCAGCCGCCAAACCTCATAGGCCGGCGTTTCATAGGGGTGGCTCTGCTTGAGAGCCACCACTACTTGCTGAATCAACTCATCCGCAACGACAAGCTCGACTTTCCATTCCTGGACCTGCTCGACCACGCCGCCCTGCCCGATAAATGGCTGGCTGCCATCCAGCGGGCGGAACTGGCCTTGGCCGAGCACTTGCCATGAGCACTGATCGTAAGCCCCGATTCGCCCTGCACCAGCGGCGAATACGGCACTTTTGACCTGTTCCACATGGCTCGGCGGTACAAAGAACGCGAGCTTGTACATTGCTTCTTAGTTCACCCAGGCACGGGCATTGCGGAACATGCGCATCCACGCACCGTCTTCGTTCCAGTCTTCCGGACGCCACGAGTTCTGCACAGCACGGAATACACGCTCAGGGTGCGGCATCATGATGGTGACGCGACCGTCGCGGGTGGTGAGGCCACCGATACCGCGCGGCGAACCGTTCGGGTTGGCCGGGTAGGCTTCGGTGATCTTGCCGTGGGTGTCGACGTAGCGCAGCGCGACAGTACCGGAAACATCGGCAGCGACCAGCGCTTCATCGCTGGCGAATTCGGCGTGACCTTCACCGTGAGCAATGGCGATCGGCATACGCGAACCGGCCATGCCTTGCAGGAAGATCGACGGCGACTCCTGAATCTGCACCATGGCAACCCGCGCTTCGAACTGCTCGGAGCGGTTGCGCACAAAGTGTGGCCACAGCTCGCTGCCCGGAATCAGTTCGTGCAGGTTGGACAGCATCTGGCAACCGTTGCACACACCGAGGGTGAAGCTGTCCTGACGCTCGAAGAAGCTCTGGAACGCATCACGCGCTCGAGTGTTGAACAGCGCCGACTTGGCCCAGCCTTCGCCAGCGCCCAGCACGTCCCCGTACGAGAAACCGCCGCAAGCAACCATGCCTTTGAAGTCGTTCAGGTCGACACGGCCCGCCAGAATATCGCTCATGTGTACGTCAATCGCATTGAAACCGGCGCGGTCAAAGGCAGCTGCCATTTCGACCTGACCGTTGACGCCCTGCTCACGCAGCACAGCCACTTGCGGACGCACACCAGTCTTGATGTAAGGCGCAGCAATGTCTTCGTTGACGTCGAAGCCCAGCTTGACGGTCAGGCCTGGATTATCTTCTTCCAGCAGCGCGTCGAATTCCTGATCGGCACACTCGGCGTTATCACGCAGGCGCTGGATCTGGTAGCTGGTTTCAGCCCACTGACGCTGCAGCAAACGGCGCTGGCCGCTGAACACTGGCTCGCCATTGAAGCTGATCGCAACCTCGTCGTTGTTGACCGGCTGACCGATCACCGCGACGCAATCTTCCAGACCGGCCGCGCTGAATTGAGCCAGTACATCCGGCGTGGCGTCCTGACGAACCTGGATCACTGCACCCAGCTCTTCGTTGAACAGAATCGCGGCCAGATCGGCAGACGTTTCAGCCAGGCCGTCCATGTGCAGGTCCAGACCACAATGACCCGCGAAAGCCATTTCCAGCGTGGTGGTCAACAGACCGCCATCGGAACGGTCGTGGTAAGCCAACAGATGGCCGTCAGCGTTCAGACCTTGAATGACGGCGAAGAAAGCCTTGAGGTCTTCGGAGTCGTCGACGTCCGGCGCAACACGACCGAGCTTGCCGTAAACCTGAGCCAGGATCGAAGCACCCATACGGTTCTGGCCACGACCCAGGTCGATCAGGATCAGGTCGGTAACGCCCTTGTCCATGCGCAGTTCCGGGGTCAGCGTCTTGCGGATGTCGGTCACTGGCGCAAAGCCGGTCACGATCAGCGACAGCGGCGACGTCACGCTCTTCTCGACACCTTCATCGCTCCAGCGGGTTTTCATGGACATCGAGTCCTTGCCCACTGGAATGGTGATGCCCAGCGCCGGGCACAGCTCCATGCCGACAGCTTTGACCGTGTCGTACAAACGAGCATCTTCGCCAGGGTGACCGGCAGCGGACATCCAGTTGGCAGACATCTTGATGTCGGAAAGCTTTTCGATACGCGAGGCAGCAATGTTGGTCAGCGTCTCGCCGATGGCCATACGGCCCGAAGCAGGGGCGTCCAGCAATGCCAGCGGAGTACGCTCGCCCATCGCCATCGCTTCACCGGTATTGACGTCGAAGCTGGTGGCGGTCACGGCGACGTCGGCCACCGGTACTTGCCACGGACCGACCATCTGATCACGAGCGACCAGACCGGTAATGCTGCGGTCACCAATAGTGATCAGGAAGCTTTTGCTGGCAACGGCCGGGTGGTGCAGAACGCGTTGTACGCTTTCTTCGATATCCAGCACGCTTGGGTCGAAATCATCGCCCAGCTCGTTTTCGCGGTCAGCACTGCGGTGCATGCGTGGAGCCTTGCCCAGCAATACTTCCAGCGGCATATCAACCGGATTGTTACCAAAGTGGCTGTCGGTCACGGTCAGTTGTGGCTCGGCAGTCGCCTCGCCCACTACCGCGAACGGGCAGCGCTCACGTTCGCAGATTGCCTTGAAGCGTTCGAAGTCTTCGGCCCCCACCGCCAGGACGTAACGCTCCTGGGATTCGTTGCTCCAGATTTCCAGCGGGGCCATGCCCGGCTCGTCATTTGGCACGTTACGCAGTTCGAAACGACCGCCGCGGCCGCCATCATTGACCAGCTCAGGGAAGGCGTTGGACAAACCACCCGCGCCGACGTCATGGATGAAGCTGATCGGGTTCTTGTCACCCAACTGCCAGCAACGGTCAATGACTTCCTGGCAACGACGCTCCATTTCAGGGTTTTCACGCTGAACTGAAGCAAAATCCAGATCCGCAGAGCTGGTACCGGTGGCCATGGAAGAAGCAGCACCGCCGCCCAGACCGATCAACATTGCAGGGCCTCCGAGCACGATCAGCTTGGAGCCAACGGTGATTTCGCCTTTCTGCACGTGTTCGGCACGGATGTTACCCATACCGCCAGCCAGCATGATCGGCTTGTGGTAACCACGAACCTCATCGCCGTGCGGCGTGCTGATGGACTGTTCGAAAGTACGGAAATAACCGGTCAGGGCCGGACGGCCGAATTCGTTGTTGAACGCGGCGCCACCCAATGGACCTTCAAGCATGATGTCCAGCGCAGTCACGATGCGCTCAGGCTTGCCGTAGTTCACTTCCCACGGTTGTTCGAAGCCTGGAATCTGCAGGTTGGAAACGGTGAAACCGGTCAGGCCAGCTTTAGGCTTGGCACCGCGACCGGTAGCGCCTTCGTCGCGAATCTCGCCACCAGAACCGGTCGATGCGCCCGGGAACGGGGCAATCGCAGTCGGGTGGTTGTGAGTCTCGACCTTCATCAGAATATGCACCGGCTCCTGCACCGCACCGTACTGGCGGGTTTCAGGGTCCGGGAAGAAACGACCCGCCACGCTGCCGACGATCACCGAAGCGTTGTCCTTATAAGCAGACAGGACGCCTTCGCTGTGCATCTGGTAGGTGTTCTTGATCATGCCGAACAGGCTTTTTTCCTGGCTTTCGCCGTCGATATCCCAACTGGCGTTGAAGATCTTGTGACGGCAGTGCTCGGAGTTCGCCTGGGCAAACATCATCAGTTCGATGTCGTGAGGATTGCGCCCCAGACCATTGAAGCTGGTGACCAGATAATCGATTTCGTCTTCAGCCAGAGCCAGACCGAGCTCGACGTTGGCTTTCTCCAGCGCAGCACGACCACCGCCCAGCACATCAATCGCAGTCAGCGGCTTGGGCTCGGCGTGAGTGAACAGGCCTTCGGCCTCCTCTACGGAACCCAGCACCATTTGCGTCATGCGGTCATGCAGGCAACCGGCAATGATTTGCGCTTCAGCTTCGTTAAACTGGCCTTCTACATAGAAGGTAATGCCGCGTTCGATGCGCTGGACTTTTGTCAGGCCGCAGTTACGGGCGATATCGCTGGCTTTGCTGGACCACGGTGAAATAGTGCCGAAACGTGGCATCACCAGGAACAACCGGCCGCTCGGCTCTTGAACCGGCACGCTCGGGCCGTATTTCAAGATGCGAACGAGAACCTCCTGTTCCTCGCCAGTCAGATCGCCAGTGACTTCGGCAAAGTGGGCAAATTCGGCATACAAGCCGCTGACAGCTGAAACTTTCTGTTTCAGTTGTTCCAGCAATTTGCTGTGGCGAAAGGCAGAAAGGGCAGGAGCACCGCGCAGGATCAACATCTTCGGGACAGCCTCGGGAAGGGGGTGTGCTTTGAGGCCGTGCATTCTAGCCTAAAGCGACTGCTTGAGCACCCAAAACGGCCAGATTGACGGTGTCCGCATATCGGCGAGCCAGGTTGCGGCTGATATTGCCGCTCAGGCGACTCTCAGGTTGGCCATAAGAAAGGCTGCGCTCTAGCAGACCGGAGCTTCGCTGTCGAGATATGGCGACGGGTGCGCTTTGCGTATACTGCTCCGATGTTTTCCCAATCAGACTTCCGCCCTCGTTGTGCCAGATGGCTCATCGCAACCGGACTCTTCCTGATGCTCGGCGCCTGTGTGGATAAACCCAACACACTGGAGCGAGTAAAGGAGGACGGCGTGCTGCGCGTGGTCACTCGCAATAGCCCCGCGACCTACTTCCAGGATCGCAACGGGGAAACTGGCTTCGAGTACGAATTAGTCAAGCGTTTCGCCGAAGATCTCGGCGTGGAACTGAAGATCGAAACAGCCGACAACCTTGATGAGTTGTTTGATCAGATCCAGAAACCAGGCGGCCCGGTGCTGGCAGCCGCTGGTTTGATCGACACAGAGCAACGTAAAAAGCAGGCGCGCTTCTCCCATTCCTACCTGGATGTCACTCCGCAGGTCATTTATCGCAACGGCCAGTCACGCCCTACTGAACCTGCGGATCTGGTCGGCAAACGCATTACCGTTCTTAAAGGCAGCAGCCACGCCGAACAAATGGCAGCGCTGAAAGCGCAAAATCCTGCGATTGAGTACGAAGAATCCGACGCTGTTGAAGTAGTTGACCTGCTACGCATGGTCGATGAAGGCCAGACTGATATCACGCTGGTGGATTCCAACGAGCTGGCAATGAATCAGGTTTACTTCCCCAATGTCCGCGTCGCGTTCGATTTGGGTGAAGGCAAGGGACAGCGCTGGGCAGTAGCTCTTGGCGAAGACAACAGCCTGCTCAACGAAATCAACGCCTACCTCGACAAGGTCAACAAGAACGGCACCCTGCAGCGCTTGAAAGATCGCTATTACGGGCATGTTGATGTTTTGGGGTATGTGGGCGCCTACACCTTCGCCCAGCATTTGCAGGAGCGCCTGCCTAAATACGAAAAACACTTCCAGGCGTCTGCCAAGAAAGAACAAGTGGACTGGCGCCTGCTGGCAGCTATCGGTTATCAGGAATCACTATGGCAGCCGGGCGTAACTTCCAAGACCGGCGTGCGCGGCCTGATGATGCTGACGCAAAACACCGCCCAAGCCATGGGCGTGTCCAACCGACTGGATGCCAAACAGAGCATTCAGGGTGGCGCGAAGTACTTTGCCTATGTGAAGGAACAGCTGGATGACACGATTTTAGAGCCGGATCGTACATGGTTTGCTCTCGCTTCCTACAACATAGGCAGTGGCCATTTGGAAGATGCGCGCAAGCTGGCGGAAAACGAGGGTCTGAATCCAAACAAATGGCTCGACGTTAAAAAAATGCTACCCCGCCTGTCGCAGAAGAAGTGGTACAGCAAGACTCGCTACGGTTATGCCCGAGGTGGCGAACCGGTGCACTTTGTTGCCAACATCCGCCGCTATTACGACATCCTGACCTGGGCCACTCAGCCGCAACTGGAAGGCAGTCAGGTTGCAGAAAGTAATCTGCATGTGCCGGGTGTGAACAAGACCAAACCCGCCGAAGAAAATCCTCCGCTGTAAACGAGCGCCTCGCTTGGCCGAATTGAAATACGGTCCCACAGGGGATCTCATTTCAAACCAAGCAGCTCAGCGTTAGCCCTTCGCCCGTCTCATCCTGAAGAACTCGCTCAGCATCGCGCCGCACTCTTCACCCAACACCCCACCTTCAAACAACACACGATGGTTGAGAAAGCCCTGAGTGAAAAACTGCCCCTGGCTCTGGACAATGCCAGCCTTGGGCTCAAGTGCGCCGTAGACCACGCGAGTAATACGCGAATGGACGATCAGCCCCGCGCACATGCTGCACGGCTCCAACGTGACATACAGCGTGCTGCCGGGCAGTCGATAATTGCTGACCGCCTGCGCCGCTGCCCGTATGGCAACCATCTCGGCATGAGCACTGGGGTCACTGCCGCTGATGGGGCAATTGAAGCCACGACCAATGATCTCGCCGTCCTGCACCAGCACCGCGCCGACAGGCACCTCGCCCAGCTCAGCACCTTGAGCCGCCAGTGCTAACGCTTCGCGCATGAAGTCCTGATCGCGACTGCGATCAATGATTTGCGGCTGCCGCATCAAGAAACCTCTATTGCTGCCATAAGTCCGGTTTCCATGTGATCGATCACATGGCAGTGGAACATCCACACGCCGGGATTATCCGCCACCAGCGCCACCCGTGCGCGCTCGTTTCTGCCCAAGAGGAAAGTGTCGGTGAAATAAGGAATGATCTTCCTGCGGTCAGACGCCAGAACCTTGAAACTCATCCCGTGCAGGTGAATCGGGTGTTGATACTGGGTCATGTTCTTGAGTTCAAAGATGTAGCTCTTGCCCAGCACCAGTTTTGCAATCGGGCGATCAGCACAGGTTTTGTCTGTGATATCCCACGCCTCACCGTTGATCTGCCACAGACTCGGCGGCTTGCCGTTGTCGACGTTGACCGA
Source organism: Pseudomonas caspiana (assembly GCF_040224095.2). Lineage (NCBI taxonomy): Bacteria > Pseudomonadati > Pseudomonadota > Gammaproteobacteria > Pseudomonadales > Pseudomonadaceae > Pseudomonas > Pseudomonas caspiana. The sequence goes on from NZ_CP167995.1 coordinate 4,597,818, forward strand.
CACCGAACCGACCCATTCAAAGTTGAAATTGAGCTTCTCGGCGTTTTCCAGATCCGGCTCGGCAATAGGATTGGCTGGCAGCTCCGGCGGCCATTCGCCTGGCGCATCGTTATTGGCTACCGAACGAAAAGTCCCCAAACGCACCGGGCCATTTCGAAATGACAACTCTTCACCTGCAGGCGGCGCTTTGATCGCCAGACACAGGCGCATCCCAGGCCCCAACCAGTAATCCTTGCCCAATGGCCGAGGCTTGATCGGGTTGCCATCCAGCGCATAAATCTGCGCATCGGCGCCCGGCAGATTAAGGCGATAGGTCACGGTGTTATCGAGGTTGAGAATACGTACCCGAGTAATCTGCCCCGCAGGCAACTCGATTACGCCCTGAGGAATGCCATTGATGGTAGAAAGTCGCCCCGCCGTGCCTTCCCGCGCCGCTTCGCGAATCACGCTGAACTCGGTGAATGCGCCAACCTCATCCACATGCCAGCTTTTCAGGCTGACCGTGCGCTCATGCTTGAAACCAGTCGGCTCACGCTCTTCAATGATCAGCGGCCCGACCAATCCACGGCCCAGCTCTTCGCTGCTGCTGACATGGGGGTGATACCAATAGCTGCCGGCATCCGGCACCAGGAATTTGTAGTCGAAATACTCGCCCGGCTTGACCGGCAGTTGCGACACATAGGGCACGCCATCCATCTCAAGCGGCAGACGGATACCGTGCCAGTGAATCGTGGTTTCAACCGGCAGGTGATTGATAAAGCGCAAGCGCAGCCACTCGCCCTGCCGTACTCGCAGCTCGGTCCCCGGCGCGGATCCGCCAAACGCCCAGGCTGGGGTCTGATGCCCGGCTACCAGCTCGACATCCAGCGGCGCGGCGATCAGCTCGAAATCATGACCCTCACCCGGCCCGCGACGGCCCAGCCAGTAACGCGAAGCCCCTCCCGCCCCAAGCCCAACCACGGCAAGACCGACAAGGCCACCGAGTATTTGTCGACGGGTAAAAGACATAAACGCGCACACCTCAAAAACCAGACACGAGTCGCAGTCGAGAGTCGCTGCGAGGGGCGAATACGATACACCTGCATCTGGCAAAACTTAAGTGCGGCGGTGTACAGGTTACGATTTCACAGGCATCGACTGCCGGAGATTACGACGACTCCTACAGCGACCGCATGCATACAAACATGCTTTGTGCTGGGCTCTGCAAAAAAGCCGGAGCACCTTTCGGTGACCCCGGCTTTTGTTTAACTCCTGCTTTTAACTAACAGCGAGGAGCGGATCAATCATTCCCACTCAATCGTCGCCGGTGGCTTGCTCGACACATCGTAGGTCACGCGGGAAATGCCTTCGATCTCGTTGATGATCCGGCCGCTGACGGTTTCCAGCAGCTCGTAAGGCAGGTGCGCCCAACGTGCGGTCATGAAGTCGATGGTTTCCACGGCGCGCAGTGCAACGACCCATGCGTAACGACGACCATCGCCGACCACGCCAACCGATTTGACGGGTTGGAACACTACAAACGCCTGGCTGACTTTGTGGTACCAGTCGGCTTTACGCAGTTCTTCGATGAAGATGTGATCTGCGCGACGCAGCAGGTCGGCGTATTCCTTCTTCACTTCACCGAGAATCCGCACGCCCAGGCCTGGGCCCGGGAATGGGTGACGGTAAACCATGTCGTACGGCAGACCCAGTTCCAGACCGAGGCGACGCACTTCGTCCTTGAACAGCTCACGCAGTGGCTCGACCAGTTTGAGGTTCATTTCTTCCGGCAGGCCGCCCACGTTGTGGTGCGACTTGATGACGTGAGCCTTGCCGCTTTTCGCGCCAGCCGACTCGATTACGTCCGGATAGATCGTGCCCTGAGCCAGGTACTTGATGTTGTCCAGCTTGCAGGATTCGGCATCGAACACATCGATGAAGGTGCGGCCGATGATCTTGCGCTTTTTCTCCGGGTCGCTTTCGCCAGCCAGATTGTTCAGGAACTGGTCTTCAGCGTTGGCGCGGATGACCTTGACGCCCATGTTCTCGGCGAACATGGCCATGACCTGCTCGCCTTCGTGCAGACGCAGCAAGCCGTTGTCGACGAATACGCAGGTCAACTGGTCGCCAATTGCCTTGTGCAGCAAAGCGGCAACAACAGAAGAGTCAACGCCGCCAGACAGGCCCAGCAATACGTTGTCAGTACCGACCTGAGCGCGAACCTGAGCGATGGCGTCTTCAGCAATCTTCGACGGTGTCCACAGTGCCTCGCAGCCGCAGATGTCGAGGATGAAGCGCGACAGGATGCGACCGCCCTGCTTGGTGTGGGTCACTTCCGGGTGGAACTGCACGCCGTAGTAACCGCGAGCGTCGTCTGCCATGCCGGCAATCGGGCAGCTCGGTGTGCTGGCCAGGATGTGGAACTCTTCTGGCAGCTTGGTGACTTTGTCGCCGTGGCTCATCCATACGTCGAGGCCAAAAAGGCCGTCGGCGTCGATGTGGTCTTCGATGCCATCGAGCAGACGGCTTTTGCCAACCACGTCAACGCGGGCGTAGCCGAACTCGCGCAGGTCAGAACCTGCAACCTTGCCGCCCAACTGCTCGGCCATGGTCTGCATGCCGTAGCAGATACCGAAAACCGGCACACCCAGGTCAAATACCGCTTGCGGGCAGCGCGGGCTGTTGGCTTCGTGTACGGACTCGGGACCGCCAGCGAGGATCACGCCTTTTGGAGCGAACTCACGAATGGCTTCGTCGTCCATGTCGAACGGGTGCAGCTCGCAGTAAACGCCGATTTCACGCACGCGACGCGCGATCAACTGGGTGTACTGGGAACCGAAGTCGAGGATCAGGATACGGTGGGCGTGAATGTCGAGGGCCATGACTCATTCTCGTCAATAAACAGAAACGACACGGGGCTGCGTCAACAGCCCCGGCTATAAAATTCGTCGGGCTGCATCGTGGCGCAAACCACGATGCAATCCGGATCAACCGACGCGATAGTTCGGCGCTTCCTTGGTGATCTGCACGTCATGGACGTGGGATTCAGCCATACCGGCACCCGTGATACGCACGAATTCAGGCTTGGTGCGCATCTCTTCAATGTCAGCGCTGCCGGTGTAGCCCATGGAAGAACGCAGGCCGCCCATCAGTTGATGGATGATTGCGGTCAGCGAGCCTTTGTAGGCAACACGGCCTTCAATACCTTCCGGCACCAGTTTCTCGGCACCTTCGGACGAATCCTGGAAGTAGCGGTCGGACGAGCCCTGAGCCTGAGACATCGCACCCAGCGAACCCATACCGCGGTAAGCCTTGTAGGAGCGACCCTGGAACAGTTCGATTTCGCCTGGCGCTTCTTCAGTACCGGCAAACATCGAGCCCATCATCACGCAGGAAGCACCGGCAACGATGGCCTTGGACAGGTCACCGGAAAACCGGATACCGCCGTCGGCGATCAATGGAACGCCGGTGCCTTCAAGAGCAGAGGCGACGTTGGCGATAGCGCTGATTTGCGGCACACCAACACCAGCAACGATACGCGTGGTGCAGATCGAACCTGGGCCGATACCCACTTTGACTGCGTCAGCGCCAGCGGCAACCAGTGCCTTGGCAGCAGCGCCAGTGGCGATGTTGCCGCCGATGACCTGCACTTCCGGGAAGTTTTCTTTGACCCAGCGAACGCGATCAATAACACCTTTGGAGTGACCGTGAGCGGTGTCGACAACCACCACATCAACGCCCGCTGCAACCAGCGCAGTTACACGCTCACCAGTGTCTTTACCGGTGCCGACCGCTGCACCAACGCGCAGACGACCCTGGTCGTCCTTGCTGGCGAGCGGATATGCCTTGGCTTTTTCGATGTCCTTGACGGTCATCATGCCCTTGAGCGCGAAATTGGCGTCGACGATCAGGACTTTTTCAAGACGATGCTTGTGCAGCAGTTCGCGCACTTCGTTCTTGTCAGCACCTTCGCGAACAGTGACCAGACGCTCTTTAGGCGTCATCACTTCGCGAACAGGAACATCCAGACGATTTTCAAAGCGTACGTCGCGGGACGTCACGATGCCGACCAGGTCGCCATTGTGCAGGACAGGTACACCAGAGATGTTGTGCTGACGGGTCAGTTCGAACAGGTCACGAACCGTGGCATCAGCCTCGATGGTGATCGGGTCTTTTACGACACCGGCCTCGAACTTCTTGACCTTGCGGACTTCGGCAGCTTGCTGCTCGATGGTCATGTTCTTGTGGATAACACCGATACCGCCTTCCTGAGCCATGGCAATTGCCAGACGGGCTTCAGTCACGGTGTCCATGGCAGCGGAGACCAGCGGAATGTTCAATTCGATGCCACGGGTCAAACGGGTTTTCAGACTGACTTCGTTAGGAAGTACCTCGGAATAACCGGGCACAAGGAGAATGTCGTCGAAAGTAAGTGCTTCTTGGCTGATACGCAGCATCGCGGGGGCTCCCGAGCGGGAAATTGGAAGCGCGCCATTATACCCAGACACCCCCGTCGGCTCAATGTAAACCTTAGGCAATTATCACACGACGTCATAGCCGCACTTTGACGAAGGAAACCGGACGATCCAGACGTTCGGCGAAGTCATCCAGAAAGCTCTGTTTGAAAGAAGCATCGAGCCAGTCGTTGAAAATGAAACCCAGGTTCGAAAAGCCGCACGGTTGCAGGAACAGAAAGCCGTTTATGTCGTCTTCGTGACGGCATTCCGGGCAGATGAAGTTATCAGTGTGGCCGGGCATCCAGTCTTCAAGACTGTCGAACAGCGCTTCACCGATTTCCTTGCGGCACTCCGGGCAACCGGCTTCTTCGGCGAAATCCTTCAGCGGTGTATAGATGCAGCGCTTGGTGACGATTTCCAGACCATTCACTGGCTGACCAAATGGCAGCGCGTCAGGATTTTCGACGACTGCACGGGCGCCTGGCGCAATGGCGTAGGCCATTTTATTGTAGGTACGCCCGCAGGTGGTCAGCTCCGGTTCAACCACATTGAGCTTGACCAGCCAGCGCAGAATCAGACGCGCCCGAGCCTCACGGCCGGGGAAACCGGAAATCTGCGGGACAATAATGCTTTGGCTGTTCATGGTGATCTTTGGCTGAAGGGTTCGAGGGTCGGCAGCTTAAAGCCCCAGCGGCTCAGGTCAAGTCGGCATCAATGGGCAAAGTAGCGCCCGATCAGCACGATACCGCTGACCAGCACCAGCCACGTTACCAACCTGACGAACGTTTCCCGCGACATACGCAGGGTCAATCTCCGCCCTATCCAGGAGCCTAGCGCCATGGCGGGCAACAAGCACAACGCCAGAACCAGCAGGGGAATCTGCGCGTAAACCCCGGCAATCAGAAACAAGGTCAAGCGCACGATGGTGCTGCAACTGATCAAAGCACTTTGTGTGGCCCGCACCTGCTCCTTGGAGTCCAGCCGACTATTGAGGTAGATCGCGTACAGAAAGCCGCCACTTCCAAACAACGCACCAAACAGCCCGCCGACGGTGCCCATCGGTATCGCCCAGCCTGCGGCCAGTTGAGCAGGCCTTGTTTTGACCGCAAGGCTATAAAGCGCATAACAGGTGATGAACACGCCCATTAATAATAGAAGCAGATCGGATTTCAGATTGAGCAGGAACACCACGCCAAGGCTGCAACCCAGCGCCATGCACGGCAGCAAGCGCAGGAGTTCGGATTTAACCACCGACTGTCGTGAAGGCAGCAGATTGCCAAACGCGGCAATGAAATCCAGCAGCACTAATAAAGGAATGATCTGCGACAGCGGCATGAAGTTGATCAGGATCGGCCCGGCGACCAGTGCGGTGCCGAAGCCTGCAATGCCGAAGACGATGTATGCCGCGACAATACCCGACACGATGAACAGCCAGTTCAGGGGTGTAAAACCCAACTGAGTGAATGCTCCGATGAGGTCGATGCTTCCCATTGATCTTCTTCCTTGAACCTCGCCTGAATTTAATTCATTTCCTGTAGGAGCGCTGCTCGTACGATCTACAGGGGCAGATGTATTTCCCGTCGTGCGCTTGTTGCGCATTGCCTTTATCATGCCCTCCATGATCAAAGACCCCTTCGCAAGACTCGGCCTCGACCGGGAAATCCTTACTGTCAGCCAGCTCAACGGCCGTGCCCGGGTGTTGCTGGAGGATGTGTTCAGCAATATCTGGGTCGAGGGCGAAATCTCCAACCTGTCGCGCCCGGCTTCCGGTCATGTGTATTTCACCCTTAAGGACTCCGGTGCTCAGGTACGTTGTGCGCTGTTCCGACAGAGCGCGGCGCGGGTTCGCCAGGCGCTGAAGGACGGTTTGCAGGTCAAGGTACGCGGCAAGGTCTCGCTGTTTGAAGGTCGCGGCGATTATCAGTTAATCCTCGACACCGTAGAACCTGCGGGAGATGGCGCGCTGAGACTGGCCTTCGATGCACTGAAAGAAAAGCTCAGCACCGAAGGACTGTTCAGCGCCCAGCGTAAAGTCGCCCTGCCCCTTCACCCGCAGCGTATCGGCATTATCAGCTCGCCGACCGGCGCTGTGATCCGCGACATCATCAGCGTCTTCCGTCGCCGCGCGCCTCAGGTGGAACTGACGCTGATCCCTACAGCGGTTCAGGGTCGTGAAGCCATCAACCAGATTGTTCGCGCCCTGAAGTTAGCGGACTCACGAGGTTTCGATGCGTTGATCCTGGCCCGTGGTGGTGGCTCGCTGGAGGACCTCTGGTGCTTCAACGAAGAAGCAGTGGCTCGCGCCATCGACGCCTGCGTTACGCCCATCGTCAGCGCCGTCGGCCATGAAACCGATGTGTCCATCAGTGACTTTGTGGCGGACGTTCGCGCCCCGACGCCCTCGGCCGCCGCGGAGTTGTTGGCCCCCGACTCCAGCGACCTGCATCGCCGGGTGGATAACCTGCATCGTCGACTCGTCAGCCGTATAAAAGACAAGCTGATGCGCGAGCGCTTGCGTCTGGAAGGTGTCTCCCGCCGCTTGCGACACCCTGGCGAACGTCTGCGCCAGCAAGCGCAACGTCTGGACGATCTGGACATGCGCATGCGCCGAGCCTTCGAGCAGCAGACGCACAAAAGACAAGTCAGGCTGGCTCATCTGGAAAGCCGACTCGCCGCGCAGCACCCTGGTCGCACACTGGCGTTCCTGCGCCAGCGTCTGGACGTACTGGCCGAGCGTCTGCCCAAAGCCATGCGCGATGCGCTGAAAACCCGCCGTCTGCAATTGCAAACGCAAGTACAAACCCTGCAAGTGGTCAGTCCGCTGGCGACACTGGGTCGCGGCTACAGCATTTTGCTCGACGAGCGCGGCAACGCCATTCGCAACGCTGCGCAGACTCGTACCGGCCAGCGTCTGACCGCCCGACTCGGCGAAGGCGAACTGCAAGTGCGGGTGGAAGACAATCACCTGACGCCTGTCACCCTTTCTCTTCTGGATTGATTATTGATGCTGCGTTTTCTCGCCCCTGTGTTTGCTCTTTGCTTGTGCCTGCCCGCTCACGCTGACAGTTACATCACCCGCCTGTTGAACAAGCCTGTGCCCGGAGGCGTGGCAGTGGTTGATCTGGGTAATGCGGCTCAGGCGCCAACCGCCACGTACGACGGCAAACCGGTCCTGGTGGTCAAGGAACAGGGCGTCCGCTGGCTGGCTATTGTCGGCGTGCCATTAACGGCCAAGCCAGGCGCGCAGAAATTGATCGCGAAAGATGCCAGCGGCAATCGCACCCTTAACTTTGTCGTTGGCAACAAGAAGTACCCGGAACAACGCATCACCTTGAAAAATCAGCGTCAGGTCAATCCCAATCCGGATGACCTGAAGCGCATCGACGGCGAACTGGCCGAGCAGTTGAAGGCCTATCGCAGCTTCAGCCCCGGCACGCCGAGCAACCTGGCGCTGGACAAACCTGTGGCGGGCCCGCTCTCCAGCAAGTTCGGCGTACGCCGCTTCTTCAACGGTGAAGAGCGCAACCCGCATTCCGGCCTGGACTTTGCGGTCCCTGCAGGCACACCAATCAAGGCCCCGGCGGCAGGTAAAGTGATCCTGACCGGCAACTACTTCTTCAACGGCAACACTGTGTTTGTCGACCATGGCCAGGGCTTTATCAGCATGTTCTGCCACATGTCGAAGATCGACGTGAAAGTCGGCGATGCCGTGCCTCGTGGTGGCGTGGTGGGTCGCGTCGGCTCAACCGGCCGCGCAACAGGCCCGCACATGCACTGGAACGTCAGCCTGAATGATGCGCGGGTTGATCCGGCGATATTCATCGGTGCATTTCAGCCGTAATAATTTTCTGTAGGAGCCGCAGCAGGCTGCGAAGCGATTTTGTCTGTCACATTGTTTCTCGTCCTGCGGCAGCTCCTGCAAGGAAAAGAACTTGCGCAATAAATAATCTTTTCACTAAAGATTCAAGCCATAAATAACCACTAACATTCGTTCACAGAGAACTTCTCTCAATTTTTTCCAACTGCTTGCCAACTTTCACCCTAATGGGTACGGTTGGCTTATGAAAACCTCTCAAACCCTCATTTTGTTGCGGCAACATCGCTGTCTCAGCCTGGTCAGTGCACGACTGCCAAGCTAGATCGATGTGCCTCACCCCGCCTCTCGCTTTATCGGTTGGCCGCCTTTTCCCGGCCCATACAAAATAAGTACCCCAAAGGATTCGCGCTAATGCCAATGCTCAAAGATCCCTCGAAGAAGTACCGTGCTTTCCCGACCATTGATCTGCCTGACCGCACCTGGCCTTCCAAGACCATCACTGCGGCGCCGATCTGGTGCAGCTCGGACCTTCGTGACGGCAACCAATCGCTGATCGAGCCAATGGATGCGGTGAAGAAGCTGCGTTTCTGGAAGACCCTGGTCGCCGTCGGCGTGAAAGAAATCGAAGCATCGTTCCCAGCCGCATCGCAGACCGACTTTGACTTCGTGCGTACGCTTATCGAAGACGGCCACATCCCGGACGACACCACTATTCAAGTGCTGACCCAGGGCCGTGAAGACCTGATTGCCCGCACCTTCGAATCTTTGCGCGGCGCGAAGAAGGCCATTGTCCACCTGTATAACGCCACCAGCCCATCGTTCCGCCGTATTGTCTTCAATCAGGATAAGGCTGGCGTAAAAGAAATCGCAGTGAGCGCGGCCAAAATGTTTGTGAAATACGCAGCAGAACAGCCTGAAACCCAGTGGACGTTTGAATACTCCCCGGAAACCTTCAGCGCCACTGAGCTCGACTTCGCCAAGGAAGTCTGCGACGCGGTCATCGAAGTCTGGAACGCGACGCCTGAGAACAAGGTCATCCTCAACCTGCCTGCCACGGTTGAAGTTGCTACCCCTAATATCTATGCCGACCAGATCGAATGGTTCTGCCGCAACATCAACCGTCGCGACAGCGTGATCATCAGCCTGCACACCCACAACGACCGTGGTACTGGCATCGCTGCCACCGAGCTGGGCTTGATGGCCGGTGCAGACCGTGTCGAAGGCTGCCTGTTCGGTAACGGCGAACGCACCGGTAACGTAGACCTGGTGACCGTAGCGCTGAACATGTACACCCAGGGTCTGGATCCACAGCTGGACTTCTCCGATATCGACGGCGTACGCAAAGTCGTTGAAGAGTGCAATCAGATTCCGGTTCACCCACGTGCACCATACGTTGGCGATCTGGTTCACACCGCGTTCTCTGGCTCGCACCAGGATGCAATCCGCAAAGGCTTCGCTCAGCAGAAAGACGACGCGCTGTGGGAAGTGCCGTATTTGCCGATCGACCCGGCTGATATCGGCCGCAGCTACGAGGCAGTAATCCGCGTCAACAGCCAGTCCGGCAAAGGCGGCATCACCTACTTGCTGGAACAGGAATATGGCATCTCTCTGCCGCGCCGCATGCAGATCGAGTTCAGCCAGGTGGTTCAAGGCGAAACTGATCGCCTGGGCCTGGAAATGAGTGCTCAGCAGATCTACGCGCTGTTCAAGCGTGAATACCTGCAAGCCAACAAGCCGTACGCGCTGATCAGCCACCGCCTGCAGGAAGAGAACAATACCAGTGCAGTGGACGCCGAAGTCAGCGTCAACGACGAAACCCAGCGCTGGAAAGGCAAAGGCAACGGTGCACTGGAAGCGCTGGTATCGAGCCTGCCAATCGGTGTGGAAATCATGGATTACAACGAACATGCCATTGGCGCAGGCACCACCGCCAAAGCCGCTGCCTACATCGAGCTGCGTGTGAACGGTGATCGTGCGGTCCACGGCGTGGGTGTTGACGAAAACATCACCACAGCGAGCTTCAAGGCGCTGTTTAGTGCACTGAACCGTTCGCTGAGCCAGGCAGAAGCAAAGGCTGCCTGATTGACATGGATTGGTACTTGTAGGAGCGAACTTGTTCGCGAGGCGGATTTTCTGCTGACGCAGATCAGACGTCTCGCCAACCAATTGGCTCCGACATAAAGTGCTCATTCACAGGTTGCTCCAGGCAACAAAAAAGGCCCTGAAGTGAAATCTTCAGGGCCTTTTTGTTTGTGCGAGGATCAGGCTGTAGTGCTTACAGTACCTTTCATCAGCGTCAGAAGCGCGCCTTGCAGCGTCGCCAACTGAGCCTGGGTTCCGGCTATCTGTTGCTGCAGAGACATGACCTGAAGAGCCTTTTCCTCTTCCGAGCCCTTACTGGCCTGAGCAGCCGCGAGTTGCTGTTGCTGCTGTAGAAGCTGTTTCTGGACTTCTTTGATCTGCTTTTGGATTTGCTCGATTTGCTCCTGGGCAGGACTCGCCGGAGCTGAGGCGCCCGCCTTGGCGCTTTCGCCGGTCTGGTAAACACTGTCACGAAGATTGACTTCAACCGAAGACGTCTCGCCAGTTTTGGTCTCAGCAGCCTTGGCGTCTGTATTGGTTTTGACATTAGCAGTGAAGCTGCTGGAATACATGCCAAGCGAGCTTGTATTGATGGTGGTCATGGTCAACTCCTGGACTGATACAAGCGCTATCGGCCACCGTCGTCAGAACTTCAGTAAATACCTGAAACTTTTTGACACAAACAACCAAACGACCGATGGCGAAAGTGCTGCAACTGGTGTTGAACAGATTCAGAGAATCTCGAATGTGTCTGCGTCAAGATGAGCCGGAAATTTTGTGCGGTAAGCCGCAAGATCCGCAGCATTCAACGTCACCTCGAAAACGCCATCGGCCTCCCCTGCGTTGAAAAGGCTCTCACCTTGAAAGTCGAGTACCTGACTGTCGCCGGTATAAGCGAAGCCCTTACCATCAGTTCCAGTCCGGTTAACCGCCGCGACATAACACAGATTTTCGATTGCTCGCGCTGGCAACAGACGGTTCCAGTGCATGCGTCGGGCACCCGGCCAGTTTGCGGTGTATAGCAGTAAGTCGGTGTGCTGGGCGTCACGACTCCAGACCGGAAAACGCAGGTCATAGCAAATCAGCGGACGTATACGCCAGCCCTTGAGTTCGAACTGCACTTGCCGCTCGCCGGGACTGTAATGCTCGTGCTCACCCGCCATGCGAAACAGATGGCGCTTGTCGTAATGCAGCAACTCACCATCCGGACGTGCCCACAAGAGCCGATTACGGTGACTGCCATCGGCGTCCTTGACGATGACGCTACCGGTAATCACGGCACCTAGCAGTCTTGCCTGCTCCAGCATCCACCTGGATGTCGGACCGCCTTCCGGCTCGGCGAGGGTCTCAGAGGCCATCGAAAAGCCCGTGGTAAACATTTCCGGCAGAATCACCAGGTCAGCGCCCTTGATCGACGCCAACAGCGCGGCGAAGTGTTCAAGATTGGCCTTGCGGTCGTGCCAGACCAATGAGGTCTGGACCAGCGCTACATTCAGGTTCGGCAGTTCACTCAAATCGCGCATAGTTTTTCCGCTGCCTGACGCAACGTCTCCTCACGTTTGGCGAAGCACAGCCGGATCAACCGCTGGCCTTCAGGTGGGTTTTGGTAAAACACCGAGACCGGGATACTCGCCACGCCATGCTCGCGAGTCATCCATAGCGACATCTCTACATCGTTGAGGTCCGGGCGGATCTGCGCATAGTTCACAAGCTGGAAATAAGTCCCGCCAACACGATCAAACGTGAAACGCGAGCCCTGCAGTTGGTCGCAGAAGAAATCACGCTTGGCCTGATAAAACCCAGGCAGCTCTTCAACATGTTCGGGGTGCTCAGCCATGAAGTCAGCCAGCGCCCATTGCAGCGGCGTGACACCACAAAAACTCACGTACTGGTGAACCTTGCGCAGTTCTGCGCTCAGTGCGGGCGGTGCCACCACGTAACCGGTCTTCCAGCCGGTCACGTGATAAGTCTTACCAAATGAACTGACCACAAAAGCACGCTGGTAAAGCTCTTCGTGACTCAGAATGCTGACGTGCTGTACGCCATCAAATACCAGATGCTCATAGACCTCGTCACTGACCAGGTAGATATCCCGATTAGCGATAAGTGCAGCCAGTTGATCGAGTTCGGCACGACTGATCAATGCGCCACTTGGGTTGTGTGGGCTATTGATAACGATCATCCGGGTCCGAGGACTCAGCGCATCGCGCAGCTTCTGCCAGTCGATGGAGAAGTCATTCAGGTCTAGCTGAACATGCACGCAGCGCCCGCCCGCCAACTCGACCGCAGGCTCATAGCTGTCATAGCAAGGGTCGAAGACGATGACTTCGTCTCCCGCGCGAATAACGGCCTGGATGGCACAGAAAATCGCTTGAGTAGCGCCCGGCGTAATAGTGATTTCAGTGTCGGGATTAACCTGACGGCCGTAGCAGCGGGCGATCTTCGCCGCGACCTGTTGGCGCAACGCTGGCAGGCCGGTCATCGGCGCGTATTGGTTATGACCTTCAGCGACGTGACGGCTCAACGCATCGCGCAAAGCTTGTGGACCATCGAAATCGGGAAAACCCTGGGACAGGTTGATCGCGCCCGTTTCAGCTGCGAGCTGAGACATGACGGTAAAAATAGTGGTGCCAACATTGGGCAGCTTGCTGTCAATCATGGGGCCTTTTTTCCTGCTGTACGCCCGGCTCCACGGCGGCACGGGGTCAGGCAGAATAGCCCATAGCGCGCGCATAAAAAAAGGCGCTATTAGCGCCTTTTCTTGAGAAAGCTTTTTACACAATCCGCAGTACACGGTAGGACTGGCTTCAGCCGGGAGGGCGATATTCTTGACCCAGAAGATGTCGAGAATGTACCGCCCTCCTCCCGGCTAAAGCCGGTTCTGTGGGAGCAGGGCTTGCCCGCGATACAAGCGACGCGGCTTGAAGCAGACCGCGTCATAGTTCTTCGCGAGCAAGCTCAGCTCCCACATAAGCCCCGCGCAGGCAACGCTATCAGCGCTTGTCTCTGCGCTTCTTGTCAGCTTTCTTGTGGTGCGACATCATTCGACGCTTCTTGTTGACCTGGCGGTCTGTCAGCGTGTTCTTGTTGCCTTCATACGGGTTCTCGCCGCCTTTGAACTCGATACGGATCGGCGTACCGACCAGTTTGAGCACACGACGGTAGGTGTTTTCCAGATACCGGACATAAGACTTCGGTACTTTCTCAACCTGGTTACCGTGGATCACGATCAGCGGCGGGTTAGCACCACCCAAGTGAGCGTAACGCAGCTTGATACGACGGCTGCCCACCATCGGTGGTGCATGCTCACTGACCGCATCTTCAAGAATCTGAGTCAGACGGCTGGTTGGCCAACGGGTTACCGCGGACTTGAAGGAGTTCTGCACCGATTGGTACAGGTTACCCACACCAGTGCCGTGCAGTGCGGAGATGAAGTGGATGTCGGCAAAGTCGACGAAGAACAATCGACGTTCAAGCTCGGTCTTCACATAGTCGCGCTCGCTCGGCACCATGCCGTCCCATTTGTTCAACGCGATAACCAGAGCACGACCTGCTTCAAGGGCAAAGCCCAGCAGGTTCAAATCATGGTCTACCACGCCTTCGCGGGCGTCCATGACAAAGATCACCACGTTGGCGTCTTTGATCGCTTGCAGGGTTTTCACCACCGAGAACTTTTCAACTTCCTCGTGGATCTTGCCGCGCTTACGCACACCGGCGGTGTCGATCAGCGTGTACTTCTCGTCGTTACGCTCAAACGGGATGTAGATACTGTCGCGGGTGGTGCCTGGCTCGTCATAAACGATAACCCGGTCTTCACCCAGCATGCGGTTGACCAGCGTCGACTTGCCGACGTTTGGACGACCGATGATGGCGATCTTGATACCGTCTTTTTCGCTAGGACCAGGAATGCGCTTGGCTTCCTCGCCTTCTGCAACAACCTCGGCTTCACCTTCTTCCTCTTCCCCTTCGTCTTTCGGGAATTGGCTGAGGGCAATTTCCAGCATCTGGCTGATACCGCGACCATGAGCACCGGCTACAGGAATGGCATCCCCCATACCCAATGGCGCGAACTCGGCACGAGCCAGCTCAGGGTCGATGTTGTCGACCTTGTTGGCAACGACGTATGAGCGCTTGCCACGTTTGCGCAAGTGCTCGCCGATCATTTGGTCAGCCGCAGTAAAACCGGCCTTCGCATCAACAAGGAACAGCACCACATCAGCTTCTTCGATAGCCAGCAGCGACTGCTCGGCCATCTTTTCATCCATGCCGTGTTCATCACCGGAGATACCACCGGTGTCGATCAAAATGTAGGAGCGCCCTTGCCACTTGGCCTCACCGTATTGGCGATCACGGGTCAGACCGGACAGATCGCCGACGATAGCGTCGCGAGTCCTGGTCAGGCGGTTGAACAAGGTGGACTTGCCGACGTTCGGTCGACCCACCAGGGCGATTACGGGAACCATGCGGCTCTCCACTTCGTTATTTCAGAAAATACAAAAGCCGCTGCAGGGCAGCGGCCGGAGTTCGGAGCAGCACCGCAAAGTGCTGCAAACCCCGCCGGAGCGGGGTCGCCAGAGGCTCAGGCCTCAAGCATAGACAGTCATTACTTGATCGTCAGGGCTTCCAGCTTGCCGCTGTTGCCATAGACGTAAATCATGTCTCCCACTACCAGCGGACGAGCCCGCAGGCCGTCGCTGTCGATACGCTCGCGGCCCACGAAACGACCATCAACCTGGCTCAACAGGTGCAGATAGCCTTCCATGTCGCCAACGGCTACATAGCTGGAGAACACTTCTGGCGAACCCAATTGACGACGGGCCAGCGCTTCGTTGCTCCACAATGCTGAGGACGAACGCTCGTCGATACCTTCGACAGTGCCGGAGGCCAGGCTGGCATAAACACTGCCAAAGCCTTGGGCCACACCGGAGTAGCTCGATGCATCGCGCTGCCAGATAACACGGCCGCTTTCCAGCTCCAGACCGGCAACCCGGCCCTGATAGGTAGCGACATACAACGTACCACCGGACAACAGCAGACCGCCGTCGATATCAACGACGCGATCCAGCTCGGAGCGACCTTGAGGAACCGCTACACGCTGCTCCCACACAGGCACACCGTTAGATGTATCCAGAGCAACGACTTTACCGGTCGACAAACCAGCCACTGCCAGGCGATTGGTTACGATCGGCGCACCCGTACCGCGCAAAGTCAGTACTGCAGGTGTGCTTTCGTAAATCCAGCGCTGATTACCGGTCGCCGCATCCAGGCCGACAATACGGTCATCCTGGGTCTGGACCACAACCACGTCACCATTGGTGGCAGGCGGGGCCAGCACTTCACTGGTCACACGCGAACGCCATTTTTCTTCGCCTGTGCTGGCATCCAGCGCAACGACTTCGCCCTTCAGGGTGCCAACCATCAGCATGCCGTAACCAACGCCAACGGCACCGGAAACACGCAGCTCAAGGTCTTTTTCCCAAAGAACCTTACCGTCCATGCGGTCCATTGCGACGATGAAACCTTCGACATCGCTGGCGTAGATACGGTCGCCATCAATGGCCGGAACCAGGATGTTGTAGGTTTCGCCCTGCCCCTCACCGATGGAGCGGCTCCACTGCTTCTGCAGCACGACTTCTTCTTTGAAGTCGGTCAGCTCGGCCGGTGGCAATTCCTTTTTGCTGTTGCTGCTGCAACCCGCGGCCAAAATGGCCAGAGCCAGCAATGCTGCATGTTTCCAACGGATCACGTCACGCATCCCCTTTGGCCAAGTCGTCGAGCTTCATTTGTAAGCCACCTACGGCCGCTTCTTCAGACAGCGCGGATTTGGCTTTTTGGTATGCAGCATGTGCCTCGTCGGTGCGGCCGAGCTGTACCAGCAAGTCGCCCTTGAGTTCTTCACGGCTGGCCAGGAATGCTTTTTCAGCATCGCCGTCAAGCAGCTTCAGCGCGTCGTCAGCCTTGTTCTGTGCAGCCAGTACGCGAGCCAGACGCTGACGAGCGATTTCACCCAGCGTATCGCTGGCCGGCTTGTCGGTGACCAGCTTCAACTCGGCGACAGCGTCGTCAAGCTTGCCATTATCGACAGCCACTTTGGCCACGAACAGACTGCCGTACTGGGCATAAGCAGAACCACCGAACTCGCTTTTCAGCTTGTTGGCGATATCAGCAACACGGGCCGTGTCAGCCTGACCGCTTGGCGTGAGGGCTGTTTCCAGCAATTGCTGGTAGAGCGCCGAAGCACCTTGCGACTGATTGCTTTCGTATCTGGTCCAGGCCTGCCAGCCAAGCACCACTACCAACGCCAGCAAACCACCCGTCACCAGGGGTTTACCATTGCGCTGCCACCAGTCCTTCATTGCCGCCAGTTCATCATCTTCAGTACCTGACACCCCAATACTCCTATTCGCTAAAACGGCTGTAAATCAGCTTCAACCCTGCACGACGCAGGAGGCCAGGTGCTCGGACAGAGCATCCCAGGCAATATTTTGTTGTTCACCCTGACCACGCAGGGGTTTAACGCCGATGATCTGCTGCGCCAGTTCCTCTTCCCCGAGGATCAACGCGAACAGGGCACCACTCTTGTCGGCTTTCTTGAACTGGCTTTTGAAACTGCCAGCCCCAGCATTCACCTGCAAGCGCAGGTTCGGCAGCTCGTCACGGACGCGCTCGGTCAGCGCCAATGCAGCCAGTTCAGCAGCTTCGCCAAACGCACACAGGTACACGTCAACCTGACGGGAAATTTCTTCCGGGATCTGCTCGAGTGTTTCAAGCAGCAGCACCAGACGCTCGATACCCATGGCAAAACCAACACCAGTGGTTGGCTTGCCACCCATCTGTTCGACCAGACCGTCGTAACGACCGCCCGCGCAGACTGTACCCTGAGCGCCCAATTGATCGGTCACCCACTCGAAAACGGTTTTGCTGTAGTAATCCAGACCACGAACCAGCTTGGGATTGATCACATACGGAATACCCGCTGCATCCAGACGCGCCTTGAGGCCTTCGAAGTGGATGCGGGATTCGTCGTCCAGATAATCCGCCAGTTTCGGTGCATCAACCAGCAGCGCCTGAGTCTCAGGGTTCTTGGTATCCAGTACCCGCAGCGGATTGGTCTTCAAGCGACGCTGGCTGTCTTCGTCCAGTTCGCTGAGGCGAGCCGAAAGGAACTCGACCAGCGCATCGCGATAACGCGCACGCGCCTCGCTGGTGCCCAGGCTGTTGAGTTCGAGCTTCACCGCGTTGCGAATACCCAGCAAGCCCCACAGACGCCAGGTCAGCACGATCAGTTCTGCATCGATGTCCGGACCATCCAGATTGAAAACCTCGACGCCAATCTGGTGGAACTGACGATAACGGCCTTTTTGCGGGCGCTCGTGGCGGAACATCGGGCCGATGTACCACAATTTCTGCACTTGCCCACCGCCGGTAATACCGTGTTCAAGCACCGCACGTACGCACGCTGCCGTACCTTCAGGCCGCAGGGTCAGCGAGTCGCCATTGCGGTCGGCAAAGGTGTACATCTCTTTTTCGACGATATCGGTCACTTCACCGATGGAGCGCTTGAACAGATCAGTGAATTCCACGATAGGCATGCGAATCTGCCGGTAACCGTAGTTATCCAGCAAACGCGAGACAGTGCCTTCGAAATGACGCCACAGCGGGGTCTGATCGGGCAGGATGTCGTTCATGCCACGAATGGCTTGCAGAGACTTACTCACAAAAAATCCTTAGCAATTCTGGTTAGCCGCGCGCGATAAGGGCTGCGTCAGCTTCGACCTTTTCGGCCGCTTTCTGGCGGATCAAGCGTTCCAGCTCATCCACCAGATTGTCATTGGTCAGTTTTTGCGCTGGCTTGCCGTCGATATAGATCAGGTTCGGCGTGCCGCCAGTCAGACCAACGTGAGCCTCTTTGGCTTCACCCGGTCCATTGACCACACAACCGATAACCGCAACATCCAGTGGCACCAGCAAATCCTCAAGCCGCCCTTCCAGCTCGTTCATGGTCTTGACCACATCGAAGTTCTGCCGCGAGCAGCTCGGGCAGGCAATGAAGTTGATCCCACGAGAACGAAGGCGCAGCGATTTAAGGATGTCGTAACCGACTTTCACCTCTTCAACCGGGTCAGCGGCCAGCGAGATGCGGATAGTATCGCCAATTCCCTCGGCGAGCAGCATACCTAGGCCAACGGCTGATTTCACTGTGCCAGAACGCAATCCGCCCGCTTCAGTGATACCGAGGTGCAGCGGCTGGACAATTTCCTTGGCCAGCAAGCGATAAGCTTCAACGGCCATGAACACATCGGAGGCTTTAACACTGACCTTGAAGTCCTGGAAATTCAAACGCTCAAGGTGTTCAACATGGCGTAACGCGGACTCAACCAGTGCTGCCGGGGTTGGTTCGCCGTATTTCTTTTGCAGGTCTTTTTCCAGCGAACCGGCGTTAACACCGATACGGATGGGGATACCGCGATCACGAGCGGCATCGACTACAGCACGCACGCGATCTTCACGACCGATGTTGCCCGGATTGATACGCAGGCAGTCAACGCCCAGCTCGGCAACGCGCAAGGCAATCCTGTAGTCGAAGTGAATGTCGGCAACCAGCGGCACCTTGACCAACTGTTTGATGCGGCCAAAGGCTTCAGCTGCATCCATGTCCGGGACTGAAACCCGAACAATGTCCACGCCTGCCGCTTCAAGGCGGTTGATTTGCGCAACAGTGGCTGCAACATCGTTGGTGTCACTATTAGTCATGCTCTGCACCGCGATGGGGGCATCGCCACCCACAGGAACAGAACCGACCCAGATTTTGCGGGATTCGCGACGCTTGATCGGAGATTCACCGTGCATAGTTTATTGCCCCAGCTTCAGGCGAGCGGTAGCGCCGCTGGTGAACGGAGCTACATCGACAGGCATGCCGTTGTAGCTGACCTGAGCACCGGCTGCAGCCCCCAGACGTACGTTGAGCGGCGGCTTGCCACTCACATCCAGGCTATCGCCTTTATGTTTGATGCCCATGTACAAAACTTTACCGGTGCTGTCAGTAACCTGCGTCCAGCAATCGGCAGTAAACGAGATGCTCACCTGACCCGCACCGGCGACAGCTGCCTCAGGTGCAGTGGCGGGTGCAGATTGTGCAGGCGCAACAGCGGGGGCTGACGGGGCAGTTGCAGGCGCACTGTTCGTCGGCGCAGTCGCCGTTGAGCTGGCAGGTGGGGTGGTCGACGACGGAGCCGCTGGGGTCTGAACCGGGGCCTGAGCAGGCGTAGATGCCGCTGGCGTCGCAGGGTTCAGGGCCAGTGGCGCAGAGTCCGTGGTTTGCGCTTCGACGACGGCCTGATCTTCGGGCTCGTCCAGCGGGTGAATCTGGGTCGTGCCGTCAGCACTCTCGACTTCAACGTGCTCAAGGCTCAGACCTGAATCCTTGCCACGCAAGGAAGTCTGATCCTGCCACCAGAAGAAGCCACCGCCGACCAGAACAATCAGCAACAGCAGGCTGACGATTCGCAGAATATTGTGAGAAAGGCGTACAGGCTCTTCGATACGGCCCAAGGCATGTACCGAACTACCCGCGCTGTCTGTACCGGTGTACTGATCGAATTGGGTGACCAGTGCTGCCTGATCCAGCTCCAGAACCTTGGCGTACGCACGAACATAACCGCGAGCGAAGGTATGGCCCGGCAGTTTGTCAAATTGACCCGCTTCCAGGTTACTTAACGAAGTTACGGTGAGGTTCAGCCTCAGCGCGACGTCTGGCAGCGACCAGTTTTTACTCTCACGGGCCTGACGCAAGGTTTCGCCAGGGTTGACGCGAGTGGCTGCTACGACTTCGGGATGCACCGCTTTCATCATTGCTCCGACAGGTATTGCTGATATTCCGGCGTACCGGGATAGAGTCTTTTGAGTTGCAGGCCAAAACTGGCTGCCTTGTTACGATCTTCGTAGATTTTTGCCAACCGTATACCAAGCAATAGACTACGTGCATTTTGCTCGCTGAGTTGGCTAAACCGGTCGTAATAATCACGCGAGGGCACATAATGCCTGTCTTCGTAAGACAACTCAGCCATTTCCAGCAATGCACGAGGCAACTGACGGTCCATGCGCAAGGCTTTGGTGAAGTGCTCAGCGGCAACTTCGCGGTTACCAAGCATCACCGCAGTCATCCCGAGATTTTCAAAAACCCGCGAGCGCTCAGGATAGAGGTTATCAGCGGCGGCCTGTTCAAAACGCTCATAAGCTTCCTTGTAGCGCTTCTGCTCGTAAAGGAAGCTGCCGTAGTTGTTGAGGATGCGAGCGTCACGGGGACTGGAAGACAGGGCCTTTCGAAAGTGCTGGTCAGCCAGCTCGGGTTCCATTTCCACCTGGAACACCAACGCCAACGCGGCGTTGGCATCTGCATCGGAACTGTCCAGCTCAAGCGCTTTTTTCAACGGAACCTTGGCGCGTTCGCTCTGGCCTTGCTGCAAATAGCCAATACCCAATTGAACGTAGGCCTGGCGCGCCGCGTCTCGACCTTTGCTGGTACTCATGGGATCGACGTTGCCCGTGGTGACGCAACCAGCCAGCGCGGTCAGAAAGCAGAGCAGCAGAGCGGCACGCACGGACATTGAGAATCTCTCAGACAGGTTCGCGATCAGGTTCGAGTCGCGGCGCTTTGAGCCACACTCGCCTCGCTACTCAATTCACGTACAGCAATGTAACGTTCACTGCGGCGAGTACGGTCCATGACCTGCCCGACCAGTTGACCGCAGGCTGCGTCGATATCCTCGCCACGGGTAGTACGCACCGTGACGTTGTATCCAGCCTGATGCAACTGATCCTGAAAGCGACGAATTGCGTTGTTGCTCGGACGCTCGTAACCGGAATGCGGGAACGGGTTGAACGGGATCAGGTTGATCTTGCAAGGCGTGTCCTTGAGCAGCTCGATCATTTCAACCGCGTGCTCGACCTTGTCATTGACGTCTTTGAGCAAGGTGTACTCAATGGTCAACACGCGCTTCTCACCCAGAGTCGCCATGTAGCGACGGCAAGACTCAAGCAGCATTTTCAGCGGGTATTTCTTGTTGATCGGCACCAACTGATTACGCAACGCATCGTTTGGCGCGTGCAGCGACAACGCCAGCGATACGTCGATGTGCTCAGCGAGCACGTCAATCATAGGTACCACGCCAGAGGTGGACAGCGTCACCCGACGTTTGGAAATGCCATACCCCAGGTCATCCATCATCAGATGCATGGCGGCAATGACATTATCGAAATTCAGCAGCGGCTCACCCATGCCCATCATCACCACGTTGGTGATTGCACGGTCGACAGTAGCCGGGACGCTGCCAAAGGATTTATTGGCAATCCACACCTGACCGATCACTTCGGCGGCGGTGAGGTTGCTGTTGAAGCCTTGTTTGCCGGTAGAGCAGAAACTGCAATCCAGCGCACAGCCCGCCTGGGACGAAACACACAAGGTGCCGCGTTTACCCTGAGGGATGTAGACGGTTTCGACGCAGCTACCGGACGCCACACGCACCACCCACTTACGGGTGCCATCGCTGGAGATGTCCTCGCTGACGACTTCAGGACCGCGAACTTCAGCGCAGGCCTTGAGCTTTTCGCGCAGGGCCTTGCTGACGTTCGTCATGGCGTCGAAATCATCGACGCCAAAGTGGTGAATCCACTTCATGACCTGACCGGCACGGAAGCGCTTCTCCCCGATAGAATCGAAGAATTTTTCCATTTCCAGTTGGGTCAGACCCAACAGGTTTGTTTTGCCAGTCGTTGCAATCATGAATTCACCCTTCACTCGTTAGTCCAGGACTTAGCGAGCGGTAACCTCTGTAGCTGCGAAGAAGTACGAGATTTCGCGAGCAGCGGCTGCTTCGGAATCGGAGCCGTGAACAGCGTTGGCGTCGATGGAATCAGCGAAGTCAGCACGGATGGTGCCAGCAGCAGCTTCTTTAGGGTTGGTAGCGCCCATCAGCTCACGGTTCAGAGCGATGGCGTTTTCGCCTTCCAGAACCTGAACAACAACAGGACCAGAGATCATGAAAGCAACCAGATCGCCGAAGAAGCCACGAGCGCTGTGCTCAGCGTAGAAACCTTCAGCTTCAGCCTTGGACAGCTGCTTCAGTTTCGAAGCAACGACGCGCAGACCGGCTTTTTCAAAACGAGTGGTGATCTCGCCGATTACGTTTTTAGCAACGGCGTCAGGCTTGATGATGGAGAAAGTACGTTGAACAGCCATGGTGTAACTCCAGAAACGATGATTAAAGCGAAAAATTAAACCCGCGAATTATACGCGGGTTTGAGGTTATTGCCTAACGTGCAAATTGGATCAGCCGATTTCTTCGGCCCAAAGCGTCTGAACCGCTTCGAGCACTTTCTCGCCGACGCGGCCAGAGGTGTCGTCGAAATCCGGCAACTGCTTGATCATCAGTTGCAGCCTGGTGAACCCCACCGAGTAAGGATCGACGCCGGGATGAGTCTCGGCCAGCTCCTCAGCGATTCGTTGTACGTCATTCCAACCGTAACTCATGACAGCTTCTCGATCAGTGCGGCGCTTCAGCCGCATGGTTAAGCGAATACTTCGGAATTTCAACGGTCAGGTCTTCATTTCCGACGATGGCCTGGCAGGACAGACGGGACTGCGGTTCCAGCCCCCACGCCTTGTCCAGCATATCTTCCTCCAGCTCATCCGCTTCATTCAACGAGTCAAAGCCCTCGCGAATGACGCAGTGGCAGGTGGTGCAGGCACAGACACCACCGCAAGCACTCTCGATCTCGATGTGATGCTCATGAGCAATTTCGAGAATAGACGTGCCAGGTTCGACCTCCAGAACCAGCCCTTCCGGGCACAACACGGCATGGGGCAGAAAAATCAGCTGCGGCATCAGTTATTCCTCAATGTCATTCAGATTGCGCCCCGCCAAAGCGGCTTTTACCGTCACGTTCATGCGGCGGGCTGCAAATGCATCGGTCACCTGTGACAGACGCTTGGTCTGCTGCTCGATGGCGGGGCCATCAGTGCCTTGCATCAAGTCACGTAATTCCTGCAACTGGAGATTGATCACCATGCGCTCTTCGGCATCCAGCAGGCGCTCACCATCGGCTTCCAGTGCGCCCTCCACCGCCTCCACAAGGCGCTGAGCGTCAACCTGCTGCTCACGCAAAACGCGGGCAACCTTGTCGTCACTGGCGTAGGCAAAGGAATCCTTGAGCATTTTGGCAATTTCGCCATCGGTCAGACCATAAGACGGTTTGACCTGAATGCTCGATTCAACGCCCGAGCCAAGCTCGCGGGCAGCCACACTGAGCAGACCGTCAGCGTCTACCTGGAAAGTCACACGGATCTTGGCCGCACCCGCCACCATGGCCGGGATGCCGCGCAGCTCGAAGCGAGCCAGCGAGCGACAGTCACTGATCAATTCACGTTCGCCTTGCAACACGTGAATCATCATTGCCGACTGGCCGTCTTTGTAAGTGGTGAACTCTTGCGCACGAGCGACCGGGATGGTGGTGTTACGCGGAATCACCTTCTCCATCAGACCGCCCATGGTTTCCAGCCCCAGCGAGAGCGGAATCACATCGAGCAAGAGCAACTCACCACCGTCACGCTTGTTGCCAGCCAGGGTATCTGCCTGGATCGCCGCGCCAATGGCGACCACCTGATCCGGGTCGATATCTGTCAAAGGCTGGCGACCGAACAATTCAGCTACAGCGCCACGCACGCGAGGGACACGAGTAGAACCGCCGACCATGACCACCGCCTCGACTTCATCCAGCTCAATGCCGGCATCACGCACGGCACGACGGCAGGATTTGAGGCTGCGCGCGACCATTGGCTCAATCAGCGCTTCGAAAGCTTCACGCGTCAGCGTGCTTTTCCAGTCGCCGTACTCGACATCGACGGAACGCTCACTGGTCAGCGCTTCTTTAGCGTTGCAAGCCGCCTGCAACAAGCTGCGCTGCGCGGACGGGTCGATATCCGCAGACAAGCCTGCCTCGCTGACAATCCAGCCGGCAATTGCATGGTCAAAGTCATCGCCACCCAGCGCACTATCACCGCCGGTTGCCAAGACTTCGAACACGCCACCAGTAAGACGCAAAATCGAGATGTCGAACGTGCCGCCGCCCAAGTCATAAATGGCGACAACGCCTTGCGCGCTCTGATCCAGGCCGTAAGCCACGGCCGCAGCGGTTGGCTCATTGAGCAGGCGCAATACGTTAAGGCCCGCTAACTTCGCAGCGTCCTTGGTGGCCTGACGCTGAGCGTCATCGAAATAAGCCGGAACGGTGATCACCGCTCCGACCAGATCACCACCCAGCGCCTGTTCAGCACGCTGACGCAGAACCTTGAGGATATCGGCAGAGACTTCAACCGGGCTTTTCGGCCCTTGAACCGTCTCGATGAACGGCATGTGCGACTCACCGCCAACAAAACGGTAAGGCAGCTGCTCGCCCAATTGCTTGACGTCGGACAGACCACGACCCATCAAGCGCTTGACCGAGAGCACGGTGTTGAACGGATCGGTCGAAGCGGCGGCTTTGGCAGCCTGCCCCACTTCCACACGATCGGCGTGATAGCGCACGGCAGACGGCAGAATGACTTGCCCTTCAGCGTCGGCCAGCGGTTCGGAGAGGCCACTGCGCAGTGCAGCGACCAGCGAATTGGTAGTCCCCAGGTCAATACCAACCGCCAGACGGCGCTGATGAGGTTGAGGACTTTGACCGGGTTCGGCGATCTGCAGTAGAGCCATGCTTTATCAGAATTTCACAGGCGTGCGGCCAGAAGCAGCACGGAGTTAATCGTCGAGGCGCTCTTCAAGCTGGCGCACTTCGTAAGAGAGCTTGTCGAGGAACTGCATACGTCGCATCAGGCGTTCTGCCTGTTCACGTTGCGCAGCATCATCCCAACAGGCAGCGAAGCTTTCGTTCAGTTCGTCCTGAGCAGTCTTGAGGCGACGCTTGAACACCGCGACGCCGGCCAGA
Organism: Pseudomonas caspiana; assembly: GCF_040224095.2. NCBI lineage: Bacteria > Pseudomonadati > Pseudomonadota > Gammaproteobacteria > Pseudomonadales > Pseudomonadaceae > Pseudomonas > Pseudomonas caspiana. Next base: position 4,623,135 of record NZ_CP167995.1, read on the forward strand.
TCGGCCTCATCCTGCAAGTCCTCAAGCTCTTCACGCCACTGCATCTGCTGCAGCAGGAACTCGGGATCATGCACGGTGACTTCAAGCGGCACTTCGCCGCGCATCGCTAACAGATAACGCGCCCGCTTCGGAGCGCTCTTGAGCGTCTGATAGGCGTCGTTGAGACTGGCGGAGTGTTCAAGCGCCAACCGCTGCTCACGCTCGGAAGCGTCCGCAAAACGGTCGGGATGAACCCCGCGAGCAAGCTCACGGTAGCGCGTCGCCAACTGATCGAGATCGAGGCGAAAGCTCGGCTGAAGCTCGAATAGAGCGAAATGACAAGGAGTACCCACAATAAGCCTCAGACGTTGAAGCTTTCGCCGCAGCCACATTCACCGCGCGAGTTAGGGTTGTTGAACTTGAAGCCTTCGTTCAACCCTTCCTTGACGAAATCGAGCTCGGTGCCATCAAGATAGACCAGGCTTTTCGGATCGATGATCACCTTGACGCCGTGCAATTCGAACACGGAATCTTCGCTTTGCGCCTCATCGACGAACTCAAGCACATAGGCCAGACCTGAACAGCCTGTGGTGCGAACACCCAGACGAACGCCATCACCCTTGCCACGCCCGTCAAGGGAGCGTCGTACGTGATTTGCGGCAGCTTCTGTCATGCTGATAGCCATCGGAACTCCTTATTACTTCACACCAGCTTCTTTAAAAAACGCTGCTATTACAGCAGGCCTTTCTTCTGCTTGTAGTCACGAACAGCCGCTTTGATAGCGTCTTCAGCGAGTACCGAGCAGTGAATTTTCACCGGAGGCAAAGCCAGTTCTTCGGCCAGCTGAGTGTTCTTGATGGTCTCTGCTTCATCCAGAGTCTTGCCCTTCATCCACTCGGTCGCCAAAGAGCTGGAAGCGATCGCTGAACCGCAACCATAAGTCTTGAACTTGGCGTCTTCGATGACACCCTGCTCGTTGACCTTGATTTGCAGACGCATAACGTCGCCGCAAGCAGGAGCGCCGACCATGCCGGTGCCAACATCTGGATCTTCCGCGTTCATTTTGCCGACATTGCGCGGGTTTTCGTAATGGTCAATGACCTTTTCGCTGTAAGCCATGATGCTATTCCTCTATCAGGGAGCCGCTCTGCAAGCCATGCAACAACCGGTTAAACATGGCCTGTCGGTAAAGGCGGCTTTAAATTAGTGCGCCGCCCACTCGATCTTGGAAATATCGACGCCGTCTTTGTACATGTCCCAAAGCGGCGAAAGTGCACGCAGCTTGGTGACCGCTTCGCAAACCTTCTGCGCGGCGTAGTCCATTTCTTCTTCGGTGCTGAATCGGCCGAAGGTGAAGCGTATCGAGCTATGCGCCAGTTCGTCGTTACGACCAAGGGCGCGTAGCACGTATGACGGCTCAAGCGACGCCGAGGTGCAGGCAGAACCGGACGAAACCGCCAGATCCTTGAGCGCCATGATCAGCGACTCGCCTTCGACGTAGTTAAAGCTCAGGTTCAGGTTGTGCGGCACGCGAGCAGTCATACTGCCGTTGATGTACAACTCTTCGAGATGCTCGACCTGCTTGAAGAAGCGATCACTCAAGGCTTTGACACGCACGTTTTCTGCGGCCATTTCCTCTTTGGCGATACGGAATGCTTCACCCATGCCGACAATCTGGTGCGTCGCCAAGGTACCGGAACGCATGCCACGCTCGTGACCACCGCCATGCATGGCCGCTTCGAGACGAACACGCGGCTTGCGGCTGACGTACAGCGCACCGATACCTTTAGGGCCGTAAGTCTTGTGTGCGGAGAACGACATCAGGTCAACCTTGAGGCTGGCCAGATCGATCTCGACCTTACCGGTAGACTGCGCAGCATCAACATGGAACAGCACGCCACGGGAGCGAGTCAGCTCACCGATAGCAGCGATGTCGTTGATGGTGCCGATTTCGTTGTTCACGTGCATGATCGAAACCAGAATGGTGTCGTCGCGCAATGCGGCCTCAACCAGTGCAGGAGTAATCAGACCGTCTTCGCCCGGCTCGATGTAGGTGACTTCAAAACCTTCACGCTCAAGCTGACGCGTGGTGTCGAGCACGGCTTTGTGCTCGATTTTGTTGGTAATGATGTGCTTGCCTTTGCTGGCGTAGAAATGCGCAACACCCTTGATAGCTAGGTTGTCGGACTCGGTAGCACCGGAAGTCCAGACGATTTCACGCGGATCGGCATTGACCAGGTCGGCGACCTGACGACGTGCATTTTCGACCGACTCTTCAGCCTTCCAGCCAAACACGTGGGAACGCGATGCCGGGTTACCGAAGTTTCCGTCAGCGGTCAGGCACTCAATCATTTTCTGAGCGACACGCGGATCGACCGGGGTCGTCGCGGAGTAATCAAGGTAAATCGGCAACTTCATTGAATCTCTCCTATCAGGCAGGCGCACCGCTGATTCATCTACGCTCATTCAACGGCGGACGTTTCAATCTTATCCAGGTACTGGGTCTTGGCGCTGGTGCGACGCAGATCCTGGCGCTGGGCAACTTCTTGTACCTCACGGCGAGTGACAAGGTCGGCCAGACTGATACCGCTTAGAAATTCGTGGATCTGCTCACTGAGGTCACACCACAAGTGGTGGGTGAGGCAGGTGTCGCCAGCGTGGCAATCACCCAGACCCTGGCAGCGTGTCGCATCGACGGACTCGTTGACCGCGTCGACAACCTGAGCAACCTTGATGCCCTGCATATCGCGGGACAACTGGTAACCGCCGCCTGGACCACGAACGCTAGAAACCAGATTGCCACGGCGCAATTTGGCGAACAGTTGCTCAAGGTAGGACAGGGAAATGCCCTGACGCTCGGAAATGTCGGCCAGAGACACTGGCCCGTTCTGCGCGTGTAACGCCAGATCAAGCATGGCAGTTACAGCGTATCGGCCTTTAGTAGTCAGTCGCATGGCGTGTACCGCAGAGGTTCGGAATAGGAGCGAGTATGCTATTCCCGAGTATTTAAGTCAACTATAAGACCTAGCAAAACAGTCGGGATTAAGAGCAAAAGAGCGGCCGCATCATAGCAAACGCTAGGGCGCATGGCACGCCCCAGATTAAAGGCCGGTCAACCGACCTTGCTTTCGCTCTTGTCTTTCACGCAATCAAATACTTCATCGCGCAACTCGGGCAGCTCCTTGGCGCAATAATCACTGCCCAATCCCTTGAGCGCCTCGCACATGCCTTCCAGGCGACCGTCCACTGCCTGCAAGTGATCCAGCAACTGGCCAATCGCACGCGCGACCGGATCAGGCATGTCTTCGCTGACACCGTAAGCATCGAACCCCAGCTTCTCGGCGATGGCTTTGCGCTTGGCCTCAACGTCATCACTGGACTTGATAATGATGCGACCCGGAATCCCCACCGCTGTAGCCCCGGCAGGTACCGCCTTGGTCACCACCGCGTTGGAGCCGATCTTGGCGCCAGCACCGACGGTAAACGGCCCAAGAACCTTGGCACCCGCCCCCACCACAACGCCATCTTCAAGTGTCGGGTGGCGTTTGCCGGCATTCCAGCTGGTGCCGCCGAGCGTTACCCCCTGATAAAGCGTCACGTCATTGCCGATTTCAGCCGTCTCACCGATCACAATGCCCATGCCGTGATCAATGAAGAAACGCCGCCCGACTTTGGCACCCGGATGGATTTCGATACCGGTCATCCAGCGACCAAAGTTCGACACTACCCGCGCAGGCCACTTCCAGCCATTGGTCCACAGAATATGCGCCAGTCGATGCAGCCAGATGGCATGCATGCCGGGGTAGCAGGTCAATACTTCAAAGGAGTTACGGGCAGCAGGATCACGATGAAACACACTTTGAATATCTTCACGCAGACGCTCGAACATCATTGTTCCTTCCGCTTATAAGGTTCACCACGTGCAGCCTTCTGAGTCTCGGTAAGGATGCCGCGCAAAATACTGATCTCCGACCGGTTGACCTCGCTACGCCCGTAAAGACGACGCAGCCGGGCCATCAGGTGGCGAGGCTTTTCCGGATCGAGAAAACCGATTGCCACCAAGGTAGATTCCAGATGGCCATAAAAGCCTTCCATCTCATCCATGGTCGCCAGATCAGCGCTACGCACGGAAGTCACTTCAACCTTCTCAACCTTGGTGGGCTGCCCCTGAGCAGCCAGCCACGACATGCGCACCTCATAGCTGAGAACTTGCACTGCCGCAGCGAGATTCAGCGAGCTGAACTCGGGATCGGATGGGATATGCACGTGGTAATGACATCGCTGCAGTTCTTCATTGGTCAGGCCGGCGTATTCACGACCGAACACCAGCGCCACTTCTGCGCCCTGCCCTGCCTGCTCGGCAGCCATCACGCCGGACTCACGAGGGTCGAGCAGCGGCCACGGAATGCGGCGGTCGCGGGCACTGGTGCCCATGACCAGATTGCATCCCACCAAAGCATCTTCGAGGGTCGCGACGACCTGGGCTTTTTCCAGAATATCGCCAGCACCTGAAGCGCGGGCGTCAGCTTCATGGTGAGGAAAAAACTGCGGATCAACGAGCACCAGGCGCGAAAGCCCCATGTTTTTCATGGCACGAGCAGCCCCACCGATGTTACCGGGGTGACTGGTACCGACCAGGACAACACGAATGTTTTGCAGCAAGGCGAGTGCTCACAGATAAGTAGAGGGGGTGAAATCTTACAGAACCGCCGGAGTGAACGCCATGAACGGTTGCGACTGGCTACAGCCAGCCCTGTGAGATCAGGCAAGCGCCGCCCTACATACTCAATACATCCCGTTAACCACTGGAAAATTTCCGGCACAGCCAATACAATGTTCGGCTTTCTTTAACGACCTAGGTGAAACGTCCATGCAGCCCATGCTGAATATCGCGCTGCGCGCCGCCCGCAGCGCCAGCGAATTGATCTTCCGCTCCATCGAGCGCCTGGATACCATCAAGGTCGATGAAAAAGGTGCGAAGGATTACGTCAGCGAAATCGATCGCGCTGCCGAGCAACTGATCATTACCGCACTGCGCAAGGCCTATCCGACTCACGGCATCCTTGGTGAAGAAACCGGCATGCACGAAGGCAGCGGCGAAGGCGCTGACTACCTGTGGATCATCGACCCACTGGACGGCACCACCAACTTCGTTCGCGGCATCCCGCACTTCGCCGTCAGCATCGCCTGCAAACACAAAGGCCGTCTGGCTCACGCAGTGGTGCTGGACCCGGTTCGCCAGGAAGAATTCACCGCCAGCGCTGGCAATGGCGCGCAACTCAACGGTCGCCGCATGCGCGTCAGCCCGCGCACCAGCCTTGACGGCGCCCTGCTCGGCACCGGCTTCCCGTTCCGCGACGATCAGATGGACAATCTGGAAAACTACCTGGGCATGTTCCGCAGCCTGGTAGGCCAGACTGCAGGCATCCGCCGCGCTGGCGCCGCAAGCCTGGATCTGGCCTATGTAGCTGCCGGCCGCTTCGACGCGTTCTGGGAATCAGGCCTGTCCGAGTGGGACATGGCTGCAGGCGCACTGCTGATTCAAGAAGCAGGCGGCCTGGTCAGCGACTTCACAGGCGGTCACGACTTCCTTGAGAAAGGCCACATCGTTGCCGGCAACACCAAGTGCTTCAAAGCTGTTCTGACCTCCATCGCACCGCACCTGCCGGCCACGATGAAGCGTTAAGATTCAGCGCCATAAAAACCGGCCGAGCGCCGGTTTTTTTGTGCCTGTAACTTTTAAGCCATGCAGAAAAAGAAAAAGCACCCGAAGGTGCTTTTTCTGATCAACACAGACTCAAGCTTATTGCTGGTTTTGACCCAGAATCAGCTGACCTTCCTTGTTGACTGGAATCTGACCGCCCGGATCACGATCCATCCGCACCTGACCCACCTTGTCATTCAGCTTGTACTTCACGTCATAACCCACGACCTTGTCGCTGATGTCATTGACCGTGTTGCAGCGAGTTTCGGTGGTGGTGTAAGTGTCGCGATTCTGCATACCTTCCTGAACTTTGTTGCCGGCATAGCCGCCGCCAACAGCGCCCGCTACGGTAGCAATCTTCTTGCCGTTGCCGCCGCCTACCTGGTTACCCAGCAGGCCACCCGCAACAGCACCGATCACGCTACCTACAATCTGGTGCTCATCCTTGACCGGAGCACGCTTGGTTACGGTTACATCTTTGCAAACTTCACGCGGCGTTTTTATTTGCTGTTTAACCGGCTCGACTGCCAGTACATCCGCATATTCCGGGCCGCTTTTAACGAGGCTGTAGGTGGCAACAGCACCGCCAGCCGTAACAACGGCAGCGCCCAGCACAGCACCAACAAGCAACGATTTGTTCACGTGAACCTCCTGACCATCTCAAACGTAGACTTTGCTACGCAGCACTTGGGATCGTTGCCGCTCCAGTGCGAATCTCGGCAATCCACGAACCCAAGCCTTGGAGCACAAAAAAGGGCATGAGTTCAAAACTCATGCCCTTTTGGCATCACACCCGGAAGAAAAAGCGGCGATCAGGGTAGATCGTCAGCCTTCTCAACGGCTACAGGAGGGATAAGATCTTCCGTGGTCAGGTTCAGCCAGATCAGCACCACGTTCGCGATGTAGATGGAGGAGTAAGTACCCGCCACAACACCCACGAACAGCGCGATGGAGAAGCCTTCGAGGTTATCACCACCGAATACCCACAAAGCAGCAATTGCCAGCAAGGTCGAAACCGACGTTGCCACAGTACGCAGCAGCGTCTGGGTAGTGGAGATGTTGATGTTCTCGATCAGCGATGCCTTGCGCAGCAAACGGAAGTTTTCCCGCACGCGGTCAAATACAACGATCGTGTCGTTCAGCGAGTAGCCAATGATGGCCAGAACTGCCGCCAGCACCGTCAGGTCGAAGGTGATCTGGAAGAACGACAGAATACCCATGGTCACGACCACGTCGTGAATCAGGGAAATGATCGCACCCACCGCGAACTTCCACTGGAAGCGGAATGCCAGGTAGATCAGAACACCGCCCAGCGCCAGCAGCATGCCCAGACCGCCCTGGTCGCGCAGCTCTTCACCCACTTGCGGACCGACGAACTCGACACGCTTCACGGTAGCCGGGTTGTCGCCGCCCGCTTTACGCAGAGCATCGGCAACCTGGGAACCCAGTTGCGGATCTTCGCCGGGCATACGCACCAGCAGATCGGTGGTGGCGCCGAAGTTCTGCACCACCGCGTCGTGATAACCAGAGCTGACCAGTTCCTCACGAACCTTGCCCAGATCGGCAGGACGCTCGTAAGTCAGCTCGATCAGCGTACCGCCGGTGAAGTCCAGACCATAATTGAGGCCCTTATGGAACCAGCTGAACAACGCCAGAACGGTAAGGAGCATCGTGACGGCGAACGCAACATTGCGCACGCCCATGAAGTTAATGGTACGTAACATGGCAGCCCCTTAAATCCACAACTTCTTGAAGTCACGCCCGCCATAGATCAGGTTGACCATTGCGCGGGTCACCATGATGGCCGTGAACATCGAGGTAAAGATCCCGAGCGACATGGTCACTGCAAAGCCCTTCACCGGGCCAGTGCCCATCGCGAAGAGAATGCCGCCGACCAGCAGCGTCGTCAGGTTGGCGTCGAGGATCGCGGTATAAGCGCGGTCGAAACCTTCATGGATCGCACGCTGAATAGTCATGCCATTAGCGATTTCTTCACGTATCCGCGAGAAGATCAGCACGTTGGCGTCCACCGCCATACCCATCGTCAAGACGATACCGGCAATACCCGGCAAGGTCAGGGTCGCACTCAACAGCGACATCAAGGCCAACAGCATGACCATGTTCAGCGCCAGAGCGACTGTCGCGATCAAACCGAAGAAGCGATAGATCGCCATGATGAACAGCGAAACGAACAGCATGCCCCACAGAGAAGCGTCGATACCTTTGGTGATGTTGTCAGCACCCAGGCTCGGACCGATTGTGCGCTCTTCAGCGAAGTACATCGGAGCAGCCAGACCACCGGCACGCAGCAACAGCGCCAGCTCGGAAGATTCACCCTGACCATTCAGACCGGTAATCCGGAACTGAGCGCCCAGTGGCGACTGAATGGTCGCCAGGCTGATGATTTTCTTCTCTTCCTTGAAAGTCTGAACCGGCACGTCTTTCTCGACACCGCCCACGACTTGCTTGGTGTAAGTCGTCGTCGGTTTCTGCTCGATGAAGATCACCGCCATGCTGCGGCCCACATTGCTGCGGGTCGCACGGCTCATCAATTCGCCACCGTGACCGTCCAGCGTGATGTTCACCTGTGGACGACCATGTTCGTCAAAGCTGGCCTTGGCGTCAGTCACCTGATCACCGGTGATGATCAGACCACGCTCAACCGGCGCTGCCGGACGACCGCCTTCGCGGAACTCGAACATTTCGGTAGTGGCTTTGGAATCATCAGGGCCTGCACCCAGACGGAATTCAAGGTTGGCGGTCTTGCCCAGAATACGCTTGGCTTCAGCGGTATCTTGCACACCCGGCAACTCAACCACGATGCGGTTGGCGCCCTGACGCTGAACCAGAGGCTCAGCAACACCCAGCTCGTTGACCCGGTTACGCACCGTGGTCAAGTTCTGCTTGATGGAGTAATCGCGGATTTCGTTGATCTTGGCCGGTGTCATCGCCAGACGCAGAACAGGAATACCGTTCAGCTCAGCCGGAGTGATTTCGAAATCGGTGAAATTCTTGCGAACCAGATTGCGGGCTTCTTCACGGGCAGCGTCATCGCTGAAACCCAGTTGAATTGCGCCACCCAGTTGCGGCAGGCTGCGATAACGCACCTTTTCCTTGCGCAACAGGCTTTTGACTTCGCCTTCATAAACTTTAAGACGCGCATCCAGGGCCTTGTCCATGTCAACTTCCAACAGGAAGTGCACACCACCGGACAAGTCCAGACCCATCTTCATCGGAGTTGCGCCCACATTGCGCAACCAGTTCGGAGTAGTCGGGGCCAGGTTCAGTGCAACGACATAGTCATCACCCAAAGCCTTGCGCACAACATCCTTGGCTGGCAGTTGGTCTTCCTGCTTGCTCAGACGCAACAAACCGCCTTTGCCATTCTCGGCCAGCGAAGAGGCCTTGACCGCGATTCCGGAATCAACAAGCGCTTTGCTCGCACGCTCCAGATCAGCCTGACCCACCTGCAACGCAGTGCTTGCGCCGCTGATCTGGATCGCTGGATCGTCAGGATAGAGATTGGGTGCGGAATAAATAAAACCGATCACCAGCACCGCCAGGATCAGTACGTATTTCCACAGAGGGTATTTGTTCAGCATCACGCCGCCCGCTTATAACGCGGGGCGCCTTGCGCGCCCCGTCGATTGGTAAAAGTCTGAATCTTAGATCGCTTTCAGGGTGCCCTTTGGCAGCGTGGCAGCAATAGCGCCCTTCTGCATTTTCAGCTCAACAGTGTCGGAAACTTCGATAACCACGAAATCATCAGTCACTTTAGTGATCTTGCCAGCGATACCGCCGGTGGTAACCACTTCGTCGCCCTTCTGCAAGTTGCTCAGCAGGTTCTTCTGCTCTTTGGCGCGCTTGGCTTGTGGACGCCAGATCATCAGATAGAAGATGACCAGGAAGCCGACCAGGAAGATCCATTCAAAACCGCCACCCATAGGGCTAGCAGCAGGTGCAGCAGCGTCCGCGAAAGCGGGAGAGATGAAAAAGCTCATTTAGCACTCCAGTTGCATAATTAAGTAAAAAGCAGAAAAACTTGTTTTGACTCAGTCCATCGGCGGCGTTGGAATCCCGCGCTTGGCATAGAAGGCATCGACAAAGGCGGCCAATGTACCTTGTTGAATAGCCTCGCGCAAACCAGCCATAAGGCGCTGGTAATGCCGCAAATTGTGGATCGTATTAAGCATGCTTCCCAGCATTTCGCCGCACTTGTCCAGGTGATGCAGATAAGCGCGCGAGAAGTTCTGACAGGTGTAGCAATCGCAGGTCGGATCCAGTGGCGAATCATCATGACGATGGAACGCGTTACGGATCTTCAATACACCTGTATCGATGAACAAATGACCGTTGCGGGCATTGCGGGTCGGCATCACGCAATCGAACATGTCGATTCCGCGGCGCACACCCTCAACCAGATCTTCAGGCTTGCCTACCCCCATAAGGTAACGAGGTTTTTCAGGAGGCATCAGGCCTGGCAGATAATCCAGCACCTTGATCATCTCGTGCTTGGGCTCGCCTACCGACAGACCGCCGATGGCCAGGCCATCGAAGCCGATCTGATCCAGACCTTCCAGCGAGCGTTTGCGCAGGCTTTCATGCATGCCGCCCTGAACGATACCGAACAGTGCCGCCGTGCTTTCGCCGTGAGCGACTTTCGAACGCTTGGCCCAGCGCAGCGAGAGTTCCATGGACACACGGGCGACATCTTCGTCAGCCGGGTAAGGGGTGCATTCGTCGAAGATCATCACGATGTCCGAGCCCAGGTCGCGCTGAACCTGCATCGACTCTTCCGGGCCCATGAACACCTTGGCGCCATCCACCGGAGAGGCGAAGGTCACGCCCTCCTCCTTGATCTTGCGCATCGCACCCAGGCTGAACACCTGAAAACCGCCGGAGTCGGTCAGGATCGGGCCATTCCACTTCATGAAATCATGCAGGTCGCCGTGAGCCTTGATGACCTCGGTGCCCGGACGCAGCCACAGGTGGAAGGTGTTGCCCAGAATGATCTGCGCACCCGTGGCCTCGATATCACGCGGCAGCATGCCCTTGACCGTACCGTAAGTGCCCACCGGCATGAACGCCGGGGTTTCCACCACGCCCCGCGGGAAGGTCAAACGACCACGACGCGCCTTGCCGTCAGTGGCCAACAACTCGAAAGACATACGACTGGTGCGGCTCATGCGTGATCCTCTGGGCCCGATGCCTTGGGAGCGGTCGGCGCGGGATTGCGGGTGATGAACATCGCATCACCGTAACTAAAGAAGCGGTAGCCGTTTTCCACCGCCGCCTTGTAGGCAGCCATGGTCTCGGGATAACCGGCGAATGCCGAAACCAGCATCAACAGCGTGGATTCCGGCAAATGAAAGTTGGTCACCAGAGCATCGACCACGTGGAAGGGACGCCCCGGGAAAATAAAGATATCGGTGTCACCGCTGAAAGGCTTCAACACACCATCGCGGGCCGCGCTTTCCAGCGAGCGCACGCTGGTCGTACCGACAGCAATCACTCGACCGCCACGCTCACGACACGCCGCCACGGCATCGACCACATCCTGGCCGACTTCCAGCCATTCGCTGTGCATGTGGTGGTCTTCAAGCTTCTCGACCCGCACCGGCTGGAACGTACCCGCGCCAACGTGCAGGGTCACAAACGCCATTTCCACGCCCTTGGCTTTCATGGCATCCAGCAGTGGCTGATCGAAATGCAGACCCGCTGTTGGCGCAGCAACCGCACCGGCACGCTGGGCATACACCGTCTGATAACGCTCACGGTCGGCGCTGTCATCGGGCCTGTCTATATAAGGAGGCAACGGCATATGGCCGACGCGCTCCAGCAATGGCAAGACTGGTTCGGTGAAACGCAGCTCGAACAATGTATCGTGACGCACGACCATCTCGGCCTCGCCGCCACCATCGATGACAATCATCGACCCCGGCTTAGGCGACTTGCTCGACCGCACATGGGCCAGCACGCTGTGCGTGTCCAGCACGCGCTCCACCAGAATTTCCAGCTTGCCGCCGGACGCTTTCTGGCCGAACAAGCGCGCCGGAATCACTCGGGTGTTGTTGAACACCATCAAGTCACCGGGGCGCACGTGCTCCAGCAAATCGGAAAAATGTTCATGGCCCAGCGCGCCCGTAACCCCGTCCAGGGTCAACAAACGACTGCTGCGGCGCTCGGCCAAAGGATGGCGAGCGATCAGAGAATCAGGGAGTTCGAAGGTAAAGTCAGCAACGCGCATGATCGAGTTCGTCTAGCAGGGCCGCGAAGTTTAGCGGAAAGAGACAAAATTGACCATGAAAGGTGATTGACCAACGGTAATACCGTCTGTAGACTTCGCCGCCATTGAGCCCTGATGGCGGAATTGGTAGACGCGGCGGATTCAAAATCCGTTTTCGAAAGAAGTGGGAGTTCGATTCTCCCTCGGGGCACCACGACACACTTCAAGCTGCTGCTCAATGCAGCTTGAATACAAAGAAACCGGCCACTGCGCCGGTTTTTTTGTGGGTGGAATTTGCGTTTTCCCTTACCTGCGCCTGTCTTATCTTCCGCGACATCCGCAACACAAATCCGGGCCCGGACAACGCAGCGCCGCTCCAACCGACTGCCCTACGTTGCACTGAGCCAAGGCACTTATTGCCACACTCGTGGACAAAGCAAGGCAACTATCGCAGCGAAGCATCAACTTACTGAGCATCACATGCTCGGCAACTCTTGCTTTGTCGCCGTTAGCACGGACATTTGAATCGCATGGACCATCATCTTGAACCTATTCCCGCTTTCTATTAACGCGTTGATCGGCACAAGCCTCCTGGCATTGCTCAGTGGCTGCGGATCAATGGCGAATGTCAGATCCTTTTCAACACCCTACAGCCTGCCAGCAAGTGATCAGACAGCACGCTTGCGAGTCTTCAGCGACGGCATGGTCAGGGCCATACCCAAATCCGCTTGCATCGACTTCCGCCTGCCCGGCGCCGGGGTGCTAGTGGCGCCGCGCAAAGGCTACGCTGACCGCAATAACGAAAGCGTGGACATGCCAGTCATCGACGCGCAGCCACCTGGCACAGTCAAGAGCGAATTCAAGATACCCGCAGGCGAACCCGTGGCTTTTGTCTACAACCGCGATGGTTGCTACAACAGGTTCACTTTCGTACCCAAGCCGGGGGCAGACTACGAACTTAACGCGTCGGGGAGTTCCGATTGTACGGTGTCGGCCAGGCAACTTTCGCACGGGTCGGAGCCGAGCAAACCTGTGCCTTTGGGCGAAAGTGAAATGTGTCGATTCGCCGACAATTACTAGTCGGCGTTCCGGACAGGTCAAGGTATGTGGGAACTCAGCGCCATAATATCCGGGCAGTTTGAGCGGACCGGCTTTTTCAACATAATCGGTCGAATACAGTCATTCGCGCATGTCCGCCATCGACCAACAGCTGACATAGAGCACTAACGAAAGCTCAGATCACTATCCGTTGTATTGGCACGTTCCTGCACAACAGGAAAGCGGGCCTACTGCAAATTCGCAAAGGAGACCCGGCTCCACTGTCGCACCAGGCTCAGTCACGCCATACTAAACACTGGACTGATATTTATGACTCATCTGACTACAATGGCCCTCCCCTCCAGCAGATGTTTGCGGAACCGGTCTGCATAATCCTCGGCGACAGCAGCCTGAACGCTGGCGCGATTAGCCAGTGCATGACGCCACTCGGCAATACGACCAAGTCCATCAAACAATGAATGACTTGGTTCGAACCCCAGTATGTCGAAGTAGCGAAAAACCGGGGCGACAGCAATATCCACCATACTGAACGTTTCGCCAGCGAAGTACGGTCCCTCCATCTTTTCACCGCCCAGTCGCTCTAGCTTTCCCCTCAGCGCTGAAGACTTACCAAGCGCTGTCTGCTGATCCGTTGCGTTCAAATATCCCCACGCATCAGCGAGCATACCCGTGGCGAACTCAATCCAGGCACGGTGTTGAGCGCAGGAAATTGCATCTTTCGGGTGCAAAGCGGGCTCCGGATACACCTGTTCGATGTACTCGCAGATAGCCACGCTCTCGAAAAGTACGGTGGCTTCCTCATCGCCTTTTTGCACCATTAGAAGCGGGACTTTGCCCGTTGGCGACATGACCTGAAACCAGTCGGGCCTGTCCTTCAAATCCACATCGACCCGTTGAAATGGAACCTCTTTTTCGAGGAGTAAAATGGCCACTCGCTGAACAAACGGACAAAGCCCGTGGCTAACAAGCGTGAGCCGTGATTGCGACATTTGAATACCCACTGTGGTTTCAACAACTCCGCCTCCAGAGAGGAAGCGGGATGTACTGACTCGAAGGCGCGACTACCTCGTTAAAGCGAGCGACCACCATCAACAATGATTTCTGTTCCCACCGTCCAACGAGACTCGTCCGACGCGAGGTACAACACTGCCTTAGCGACTTCTTCAGGCGTGCCAAAACGGCCAAATGGGATGGTCGCCGCAATCTCTTTATTGACCTGCTCGCGGTAGGCGTCGGGTATACCCGCCTTGTCGTACAGCGGCGTGTCGACCGGACCAGGGCTGACCGCATTTATTCGAACACCACGCGGTAGAAGCTCGCTAGAGAGCGTTTTCGACATGTTCAGAAAGGCAGCCTTTGTCGCGGCATAAATGGATGAACGCGCGGAGCCCAAGTGGGCACTTACCGAGGTGTTAAGCACCACCGATGCAGGATTAGAGAAGACCGGCAATAGTGCTTGCAGAAGGAAGTAAGGGCCTTTGACATTGATGTCGAAGGAGCGATCAAACATCTCCTCGTTCCAGTCTTCGATTGGCTTCCAGACGGATACGCCAGCATTGAGGAAGGCAACATCGAGATGCCCGTAATGAGACTGAACAGCCTGCGCCAGCTCCTTCTGGGCTGCGACACTGGCTGAATCGGCTCGCAGCACAAGGACTTCGCTACCTAAAATAGCTTGAGCATTTGCCATGGACTCAGGATTAACGCCTGTGACGATCACGCGTGCGCCTTCGGCGAGAAATTGCTTGGCGGTTTCCAGACCGATGCCGCTCGTACCGCCAGTGATGAGGGTACGCTTGCCTTGCAAACGGGACATGTAAATTTCCTCTCTTTGGGCGGTCAGCCGGACGACTGACCATCTGAGAGCAACTATGCATTCATGTCAGCGCACTGATAAGATGGGTAAATAGAATAGATCTCATGCTGAATCCGCATGAATGAGGCGCGATGGACCGGTTGTTATTGATGAGCTGTTTTGTACGCGCTGTCGAGACAGGTAGTTTTTCTGCTGCGGGGCGTGATTTAGGACTAGGGCAACCAAACGTCAGTCGTTACGTTGCTGCCCTTGAAAACCATTTGCAAACCAGGCTCCTGCACCGATCCACGCGAAAGCTGATGCTCACGCCCGAGGGTGAACGGTACTACGCAGATGCGCGGCGTATTCTGGACTCAGTGGAGCAGTCAGAGTCCTCACTGAGAGGGAACGTAACGCCGTCCGGGTTACTGCGCGTCGCGTGCCCGACTGCATTGGCCCACACCTTCATCGTACCGCACGTCGCGAGCTTTCTGGGCCGCTATCCCGAACTGTCGCTCGATCTTCAAATCAATGATCGCTACGTCAATTTAGTCGACGAGGGCGCAGAACTCGCGATTCGTATTGGGCATCTGGAGGACAGTGCAATGCGAGCCCGACCACTGGCGTGGTTCGAGCGTGTCTGCGTTGCCAGCCGTGCATACCTGGAAAAACGTGGCGCTCCCTCTTCGCCTGATGACCTTAAGGAACACGACTGCCTCATTTATACCCTCCTATCCACTGGAACCAACTGGCGGTTTAAGGATACTGATGTCCCGATCTCCGGACGACTGCGTGTCAACTCGCCTGAGGCGATACGTGAGTACGTCAATGCAGGATTGGGAATCGCGCAGGGGCCTCAATGGCTTTATGAGGACGGACTGAAAAGTGGCAATCTGCAATTGCTGCTTGGCGAATACGTGGCGCCACCCGTCCCGATCCAAATCGTATACCTGGCGAATCGATTGCTGCCCCAGCGAGCCATCGTTTTCATGGATTTTATGGCGGATGTTTTTGCTGCATTCCATGAGCGCCCTAAATAGCCTCCTTGCAACGGCCACAGTGCGAGCGGAAAACCACAGCGTGTCGGCCCTTTGGAAGAAAATCGCCGCTCACGCCATTCTTACTCCTCAACGTGGCTTAACTTAAGTAGTCATCCTAGATGCGGGGGCTGACTCTCAAAAGTGTCCTGATTTACTGCCAGGGCCGTTTGATACATTTCTAAATCAAGGTGCAACGCTCACTTGATGCGGTTACGAAAACGGGCCTGGTTTATTCATTTGGATCATCGTCAAGAAGTGCTCGAAGCTGCGAGCGCGGAGTACGGGATAGTTCCAGGAGATTGGTGGGACTTTCAGGAGATGAAATCAGCGAAATCGGAGCGCAGATTCGTTGAGGCCTGGGTCTCGCTCTGATCGGAAGAATGCAAGTTAGCTTTTTTCCCACTGTAAAACCTTGTCCTCTGCTCACCTATACACCCATCTGATCCGTATTTTTCTCCCCCATCTGAATCTGTATTGCAAACACCCTCCCCCCCGATAATAAAGCCACCCCGACAACCGTAAGTCTTCAACTGATCGGGTCGTTCCCAGTGTGATTCTGGACGTGATACATCACCCATCCTCGGGAGGCTTTATGGGCAAGCTTACGATTTACATGGCGATCTTTTTAGCGGCAGCAATCGGCGTCGGTTTGCTGGGTACTATTCCTCCGGGTTGAGGCAGCCCTGGGGTCAGCTGAAAAGCCTGGACACACAGTAGCCGTTTGATCTGCCTGACTGCGCTGCGGTCGCATCTACACTTTCCTTTTTATGGAGGAAAGACCATGTCAGTGCCTGATGACCCAACCCCCGCCTTGCTTGCCAGCCTCGACCAAAATATCAACGCGCTGCGTGCGGCCATGGAAGAGGTTCGAATCTGGCTCGATGAGCGCGGTGCAGTAGACGCCGCCGATAGCATCGCCAGCCATTTACAGATCATCGAAGACAACACCGATGGCATTACCGCCGGGATGGCTGATCTGGTGGCACGCTGGAAGCCGGAGAGTCAGGTTGATCCTGAGGATTGATTGAGAGCGATGCGATCCGTGCGTTTGCATGACTCGCTTTAGCCGAAAGGAAACTGCTGTGTTGCCATTGAGACCGCTCTCCCGGCTAAAGCCAGTCCTACAAGTTCTGCTCAACCTGTAGGAGCGAATTCATTCGCGAAAGCGGTTTTCCAACCTACGGATGTGCACTAGGAGCTTTACTGCGCAGCTAAGAGCTCAACGCCTCAACCCGAAACCTGATTCGCAAACTGCCCCACTGCGCTCACCACCTGCTTGGCCCCGTCCTGAATTTCGACGATGACTTTGCCGGCCTGACCTGACAGTTCCAGGCCTTGTTCGGCCTGTTTTTTACCGTGCTCGATAACGCCCACGGCTTGCTCTGCAAGCTTCTGGTTTTTCTGCACAACATCGATGATTTCGGCGGTGGCGGCGCTGGTGCGGGAGGCGAGTTGGCGGACTTCGTCAGCTACTACAGCGAAGCCTCGGCCTTGTTCACCGGCGCGGGCGGCTTCGATGGCGGCGTTGAGGGCCAACAGATTGGTTTGATCGGCAATGCTGCTGATGGCGGTGATGATCGAGCCGATGATTTGCGATTGCTTGTCGAGTGCGCCGATACCTTCTACCGCCAACTCCATTTGCGACGCCAGGGCGCGCATGACGTCGACGGTTTCCTGGACCACAACGCTGCCTTTGCGCGCAGTTTCGTCGGTGTGTTTCGAAATCGTGAAGGCAATTTTTGCTGCTTCGGAAACGGCTTCTTCGCGCTCGACTTGCTCGGTAATGACCGTCGCGAATTTCACGACTTTATAGAGACGATTATGCGCGTCCGTAATCGGGTTGTAGGACGCTTCCAGCCAGACGGAATGACCACGGCTGTCGATACGTTTGAAGCGATCAACCACGAACTCGCCACGGCGCAGCTTTTCCCAGAAAGCCTGGTACTCGGAGGAGTTCGCCTCGTGCGGTTCACAGAACATGCTGTGGTGCTTGCCGGCAACCTGCGCCAGCGTGTAACCCATGGAGTCAAGAAAGCGTTTGTTGGCAGCCAGCACGTGGCCGCTCAGATCAAATTCAATAACGGCAGTGGAGCGTTGCAGCGCTTCGATCAGATTTTCGTGCTCGCGGGACGCCTCGATGGTACGGGTCAGATCGCTCGCGTAGAGAGAGAACTGTTTGAGCTTGCCGCCGTTGTTAGTCACGGGCTGAATAATCACCCGCAACCACGCTTCTTTCTGATCGCCGCGAAAAATCTGCAGCGCGCCTGCCCAGTGTTTTCCTTGCTGGATGGCTTTGCTCATGCGCGCAAAGTGGTCAGTGCTCTGAGCATATTTGGGTACGAGCTCGACCAGCGAGCGGCCGACCAGCTCTTTGCTGGTATAGCCCATTTCCTGTTCAAACTTACTATTGACCGATTCGATTTTGCCGCGCTCATCAAGGTTGATGGACAGCATTTCAATTTCAAGACTATCGCGTACCTGTTCCATGGACGAAAGCTTTTCGCTTATCGTTAATAACTCCTGCTTCAATCGTTTATTGAAAATCATAAAGCAGTTACTCCGCACACATTTTTGTCAGAGACAGGCAAGCGCAATCAAAACTGATAGTTCGCCGCGTCTACGTTTGATAGCGGCCGCAACGTCAAAGACTTGAGGCTCTAGAACAACGTTTTGCAGAGTAATGAGATAACTCGCGGATAACCACCGGCTATACAGTTGAACGAATTAAAAAATTAAAATTGGATCCAGAAATGCCAGTTTTCCAGGCTTCATTAATGAACCCTCATGGCGCCTTTCTATACCTGATTATTGAAAAGGCTAATACCGAAGAAGCCTCAAACAAGCAAAGTGCGTGCAGTCATTGGCGAGTCATGCCCAACACTTTGCCCCACCAGGGTTGCTCCCACGCCTGAGGCGCGGGCGTAACGTCAGGCAGGTCGCGCAGTTTGATCCATTGTTCGTTTTGCCATTACAGCAGGCACAGACTTTTGCCGGGCCACTGCATCACGCTGAGGCGGGGGCTGCTCATTTTGTGGGGCTTCACGCAGAACGGACATAACCCCGTGGGTCAGTCAGCGACGCAAGGCGATAGCTGGCATCACGCCAGCAATTCAAAAGGATCCACCGCCCCTCCTCTGTACATCCACACGAATGCAAATACCCGCCGTTTAACGAATTCCCATGCCGCTGGTCAACTTTCCGGAACGGCGCTTCTCCTCGATTGCTCTCTTTTCTGTGATCACGCAGATGACCACATAGCCGTTTTGGCCAAGATAAAGTTGAGGATTGAAATCATGTTTATGCATAACCGACGTTTGCAATACACCGTGCGTGTAGCAAGACCGGATCCGGGGTTGGCTAATCTTCTGCTTGAGCAATTTGGTGGGGCTCAAGGTGAACTGGCAGCAGCCGCGCGCTATTTCACGCAAGCCCTGGCCGAGGAAGATGCAGGCCGTAAAGACCTGTTGATGGACATCGCAACGGAAGAGCTGAGCCATCTGGAAATCATCGGCTCGATTATCTGCATGCTCAACCGTGGCGGTAAAGGCCAACTGGCCGAAGGCGTGCAGGAAGAAGGCGAACTGTATCGGGCGATCAACGGCGCCGGTAACGATTCGCACATCACCAGCCTGCTGTATGGAGGCGGCGCGCCGCTGACCAACTCAGCCGGTGTCCCATGGACTGCCGCTTACGTTGACACCATTGGCGAACCAACAGCCGATTTTCGCTCCAACATCGCTGCAGAGGCACGGGCCAAGATCGTCTATGAACGCTTGATGAACGTCACTGATGATCCAGGTATCAAAGAAGCGCTGGGCTTCTTGATGACCCGAGAAATTGCCCACCAGAAGTCGTTCGAAAAAGCGCTGCAATCCATTCAACCCAACTTCCCACAAGGCAAGCTCCCGGGCATGCCGGAATTCACCAACGTCTACTTCAACATGTCCAATGGCGGCCCTGACCTGCGCGGCCCTTGGAATGAAGGTGAAGAGTGGGAATACGTCGAGTCGCCAGAGCCAGCTGTAGACGGCGGCGATGGTAGTGCCTCGGTGGTGCTGTCATCTGACGACGAAGAAGTGCTGCTCAACCTGAAAAACCGAACCATGTCCGACCCGGACTCGAACCCGATCACCGCCGCCGATCTGGGCTCCGGTTTCGTCCAGGGCAGAGACGCTTGATCACAGCATCAACGCGATGCCCCCTTAATCAAACGTGAACGGAGGTAGCCATGGATTTATCTGAGCACTCGCACCACCAGGATCTCGAATCGCTGGAGTTTGCACCTGCAGTATTTGATTCAACGCTCAAGCGTTTCGATCAGCAGGCAGTTGACCTCAAACGAGGCTTTCGGGTGAATCAGGCCCTTAACAGCCTGCGCACACTCGGGCAGTTGACCCGAGAGCTCCACTCAGGATCCGACAGTAGTTATGCGGCAATCAGCTATCGGTCAGGCCCACCGCCAGAGTAAAGACCAGTGACCCACTGCATGAACAAGAGCAGCCCCTTGACCGGAGCTGCTCTTTTTATTCGGGCATCGTTAAAAGGCTCAAGCGGTGTAGCGATGCGGCCGGTGGTTCATGGCAATGATCAGATTGAGCACTACGGCACCGGCGATGGACGCCAGCAGTATCGGCAAGCTGACAAGGTATAGCGAACCCAGTACGACGAGGACGTCTACCACCATCTGTAACTTGCCTGCACGCAGACCGAAGCGGTCCTGCAGATACAAGGCCAGAATATTGATCCCGCCAAGGCTCGCCTTGTGCCGGAACAAAACGATGAACCCCAGGCCCATCATCAAGTTGCCCAGCAAAGCCGCATAGATCGGTTGCAGTTGGTCGATGTGGATGAAGCGTGCGTGCAGCTCGGAAAATACCGATACCAGCGCGACCGCACAGAAGGTCTTGAGGGTGAACGCCCAGCCCATGCGGCGAATGGCCAGGTAATAGAACGGCAGGTTGATCAGGAAGAACGCCACCCCGAATGACAGGTGGGTTGCATAACTGATCAGGAACGCGATCCCGGCGCTGCTGCCGGTCACACCGCCCACCTGACGCAGCATCATCACGCCGAAGGACACCATCAACGTACCGATGACTATCGCGAATACGTCTTCGAAAACGGAATGCTTGACGGTTTGCGTGGCGGCGATCTGGGTCATGACGAACTCTTGGAAGGTGTACGGACGAATAGTTGGCAGGCTGAGCATTGCCAGCCAAATCGCGCACAGATTACCTAATAAAAGATCGATGTGCGCGTTAAATAGAAAAATATGCGCATATCACGCGCCCGCTAGCAAAATACGCACTACTTATGCGCCGGATCGCACTGCCATGGTGCGTCGCGAGACTTAAAACCGGAACCTCCGCGTTAAACGCTCTCGGCAACAAGCTACCTCCTGCCCGGCAACGCGAACGATGGAATCGCGGAACATTGTCAGGCAGGATTACGCCGCCTCATTACTTAACTTTCGAGTTCTGCCCGTCATGAATAATAAGAAACGTTGCATCACCGCTACCCTGCTGCTCGGCTTCTCCGGCTTCTCCATGGCGCAGGATTCAGGTTCGCATCTGGACAAGGTTTTGCAGTCAGGCGAGCTGGCCGTCTGCACCACGGGTGATTACAAGCCCTATACCTTCCTGCGTGAGGACGGTGAATATGAAGGCATCGACATCGAAATGGCGCGCACTCTGGCACAAAGCCTTGGGGTGAAAATCCAGTGGGTGCCGACCACCTGGAAAACCCTGATGCCGGACATGCTGGCCGGTAAATGCGACGTGACCATGGGCGGCGTTTCGGTGACGCTGGAGCGTCAGAAGAAGGCCTTCTTCAGTAACACGCTGGACGTGGATGGCAAGATCCCTTTGACCCGCTGTGAAGATCAGGCGCTGTATCAAACCATCGAGCAGATCAACAAGCCTACCGTGCGCTTGATCGAGCCAGCCGGGGGTACCAATGAAGCCTTTGTGCGCGCCCACCTGCCTGCAGCGCAACTGGCCTTCCACGACAACAAGACGATTTTCCAGCAACTGCTGGATAAGAAAGCTGACGTGATGATTACCGATGCGTCCGAGGCGCTGTATCAGCAGAAGCGCATGCCCGGGCTCTGTGCGATCAACCCGACGCGCTACATGCAGTACGGCGAAAAGGCCTATCTGCTGCCGCGGGACGACACCACATGGAAGGCTTATGTCGATCAATGGCTGCACCTGAGCAAGGCGACCGGGGCGTATCAGACCGTGGTCAGTCATTGGCTGGCCGTGCCGGGACAGTAATTTCCGCGCTTTTTTTGTAGGAGCTCACGAGCACCGCGAGGCAGCGATGGCGGTGTATCAGGTAAACCGCTATCGCTGCCTCGCGGTGCTCGTGAGCTCCTACAGGGTCTGGACCTGTAAGCGTTAGCATGAACTGGCGCCGTTCTTGCTTTGTCCGCAGCATCACTCCAACCCTCGAGCTTCCACTCCTATGAAAAACATGAAACACAGCGCTACCGCCGCCCTGCTTTTCGGGCTGTCGGGTTTTGCCCAGGCACAGGAACTGCCGTCGCATCTGGACAAGGTGTTGCAAGAGGGACAACTGGCAGTGTGCACCACCGGCGATTACAAGCCGTATTCATTCCTGCGCGAGGACGGTGAATACGAAGGCATTGATATCGAACTGGCCCGCTCGCTGGCGCAAAGCCTTGGGGTGAAAGTGCAATGGGTGCCGAGCACCTGGAAAACCCTGGTGCCAGATATGGTTGCCGAGAAATGCGACATTGCTGTGGGCGGGATTTCGGTAACGCTGGAACGCCAGAAGAAGGTGTTCTTCAGCAGCACGCTGGACGTCGACGGCAAAATCCCATTGGCACGCTGTGAGGACGTGGCGCTGTATCAAACCATCGAGCAGATCAACAAGCCTTCTGTACGCCTGATCGAACCCGCCGGTGGCACCAACGAAGCGTTCGCCCGAGCCTTCTTGCCCAACGCGCAGTTGGCGTTCCACGACAACAAGACCATCTTCCAGGAGTTGCTCGACAAGAAAGCTGACGTGATGATCACCGAAGCGTCTGAAGCGCTCTACCAACAGAAACGCCTGCCGGGCCTGTGCGCGATCAACCCGACCCAGTCTCTGCAATACGGCGAGAAAGCGTACCTGCTGCCTCGTGGCGATGTGGCCTGGAAAAGCTATGTCGATCAGTGGCTGCATTTGAGCAAAGCGACTGGCGCGTATCAGAAAGCAGTGGGTAACTGGCTGGCAGTGCCGGGACAGTAAAACCCGCGCTTTTTTGTAGGAGCTCACGAGCACCGCGAGGCAGCGATAGCGGTGCTCGTGAGCTACAGACCTGTGGCGCAAACAGAACCAATGTCTATTGCAGGACACAGTTATGTCAAAGACACTACGGCGTGCTTCTGACCTGTCGGACCTGCCAGATGAAAACCAATAAAACCATCACCCGTGCGTTCTGTGTCGAGCTCCAGGAGGAGTTGTCGATCAGTGCTGCGCGACGGGAATACTTTTCCCAGGAAGAGCCGCGACAGCGTTTTGAGTTTCTCTGTTCGACCGAGGCCTGCCGCAGACTCGGGGCGAAGATTACGGGTGTACGTTATGACGTGAAGCCGCAGGACAACCCGACGTTTGTGTCGGCCCACTTTCGCGCCAATCCGCACTCTGATCATCACCCGGATTGCGAGTGGATAGACGAGCAGGCTGAAGAAAACCAGCCACCTGCTGACATCGAGGAAACCGAACCGCAGACGCGCATCCGCAAGGCCAAACGCAAGCTGGATGACTACATCGATGTCTTTGACCCAGCCATAAAAACACCGGGCGCAGCAAAAACCAAAGACGCCAAACCGACTGCTGTTACCGTACAAGTCGCGGACGAACCTGTGCCCGTGAAGGCTTCAACGGCCAAACCACCTCGTGACAGCGAGACCCGCACCAACAACCTCGAACGTCTGGTCGACAGCTATCGCCAGGCCAAAGCGCAATTATCCGCCGATGACTTCAAGCTGCTGACCCTGAAGATTCCTGGCCAGGGCGAACTGACGCTGCGCTCTTACTTCCGGCATATCAAATACGCGAAATTGGGCGATAACGGTCGCGTGCTGTACGGCGGCGGCCTGGTAGAGCGCTATGGTTTGGGGTTCAAGTTCAAGTTCTTCGACCGCCTTGAGGGCAAGCTGGTGACGCTATACGTGTCGCCTGCACAGATGAAAGCCTACCGCTCCAGCCGATACATTAGCGAACTGCTGAGCCATGCCGAAGAGGTGAAGTTCTTTACGGTGTATGCGCTGGGTGAAGTGAGCGAGAGCCCATCGGGCAAGAGCATCAGTTTGAGTGTGGAAGACTTGCGGCACCTGGTGATTGTGCTGGGGCCGGCGAAGGAGGCAGATTCCACAAAATAACGGAGATCTGTAGGAGCTGCCGAAGGCTGCGAAAGCGGTCTGTCTGACACAGCCTCGTTCGCAGCCTTCGGCAGCTCCTACAGGTTTACATCAGACCTTGACGATCCAGCCTGCTGGCGCTTCAACGTCCCCCGACTGTACGCCGGTCAGTTCCGCGTAGAGCTTGCGGGTTACCGGGCCAACTTCGGTTTCGCTGTAGAACACGTGCAGCTTGTCCTTGTAGGAAATCCCGCCGATTGGCGTAATCACCGCAGCAGTGCCGCAAGCGCCGGCTTCTTTGAAGTCAGCGATCTTGTCGATGAACACATCACCTTCAACCACTTTCAGGCCCAGACGGCTCTGCGCCAGCTCGATCAGCGACAGGCGGGTGATACCCGGCAGCACCGAAGGCGATTTGGGCGTGACGAATACGTCGTCGTGAGTGATCGCGAAAAAGTTGGCCGAGCCGACTTCTTCGATCTTGGTGTGGGTTTGCGGATCCAGATAAATGGCATCAGCAAAGCTCAGCTTCTTGGCTTCCGAACCAGGCATCAGGCTGGCTGCGTAGTTACCGCCAACTTTGGCTGCGCCTGTACCTTGCGGTGCCGCGCGGTCATAACCGGAGATCACGAAGTTGTTCGGCTTCAGGCCACCTTTGAAATAGGCACCTACCGGGATACAGAAAATCGAGAAGATGAACTCAGGTGCAGTGCGCACGCCGATGTTGTCGCCTACGCCGATCACGAATGGGCGCAGATAAAGCGCGCCGCCAGAACCGTAAGGCGGGATGAAGCGCTCGTTGGCAGCAACCACTTTTTTGCAGGCTTCGATAAACACATCGGTCGGCACTTGCGGCATCAACAGACGACCACAGCTGCGCTGCATACGCAGGGCGTTCTGGTCAGGGCGGAACAGGTTGATCGAGCCGTCCTTGCAGCGATAAGCCTTCAGGCCTTCGAAACACTGCTGGCCGTAGTGCAGCGCGGTAGAACCTTCACTGATATGCAGCACATTGTCTTCAGTCAGCGTGCCTTCGTCCCATGCGCCGTCGCGCCAGTGAGAGAGGTAGCGCATATCAGTTTTGATGTAGTCGAAACCCAGAGTGTCCCAATTGATGCTGTCGTGACTCATAACGCCCTCTTTCATTTAGCGGCTGCCTGGACGAATCAGGCCATGGCCGTATTCTGCCAGATCATCTGCGGCTTGCGGCCTGAAAAACGCATAAAGCTTGATACACCGTTCAATCTGCCTGTTTTGCTGACCCCGCATCTGGCGCCAGGCAGTCAGTGAACAGCTTGTGCAGTGGCAAGTCACGCTGGCTGCGACGCATCATCAGCACTACCTCGCGATGGAACGTCAGGTCGCCCAGGCTGATCACCCGCACCCTGGCATCGCGCTCCAGCCAGAGCCCTGCCTGAGGTATCAGCGAAATGCCCAACCCGCTTTCGACAAACTTGACGATGGCGTCCAGCTCATCCAGCTCCAGCGCCACATGCGCGTCAATCTGCTGTTCACGCAGAAACCGGGTGACCTGCCGCCCACCGAACGAAGCGCGGTCGTAGCGCACATGTGGCTGTTCGACCAACAGCTTGAGCGGATCGGACTCGTCGACATCCAGCGGCACAATCAGCACAAAGGGTTCGGTTTCCAGCACCTGCACATGTAGCTCTTTAGGCAGCTCGAAGGGCGGCTTGATCAGAATGGCCACGTCCAGCTCACCGGCATCCAGCTGGCTAAGCAGGTTGAGCGACACGCCCGGCACCAGTTTGGCTTCCACAGCCGGGGCGCGACGTCTCAGGCGCAACAGAGCCTGAGGCAGGAACCCGGTTTGCGCACTGGCAATCGCGCCAATCTTCATCTCGCCGCGGTACTCGTCCGGGTCCACCGGCGTCGACATGCGATTGAACAGCTCAAACATTTCCTGCGCCATGGGCAACGCACGAACGCCAGCGGCATTGAGGATCGCCTGTCGCCCGGTACGATCAAACAACCGCACGCCCAGCGCCTGTTCAAGATTCTTGATCTGCGAGCTGACGGCTGACTGGGTCAAACCGATGTGCATGCCCGCCGCCGCGAACGTGCCGTAGCGGGCCACCGCAATAAAGGTCTTCAATTCACGCAGCATGAGCCATCCGATTGATCGATTTTATTTGAGCTGAGTAGTCAATATATCTGCTTTGTATAAATTTATTCTTATCTAAAATAGGTCGTCTTCCATAGCCTTTGCTACACAGAAAAAGGACTAATACCGTGAGCCTAGCCCCTTTCCATCTAGCTATTCCCGTTTATGACCTGGCAGCCGCACGCCACTTCTACACTGAGGTGTTCGGTTTCACCGAAGGTCGCTCCAGCGATCATTGGGTTGATTACGATTTCTACGGTCACCAATTGGTGATCCACGAACACCCCAAAACCGCCTCGCAAGAATCGGCATCCACCAATGTCGTGGACGGCCACGACGTGCCAGTGCCGCATTTTGGTGTGGTGTTGAGCTGGGAAGATTGGGAAATACTGGCTGAGCGCTTGCGCTCACAGGGCATCAAGTTCGTGATCGAACCTTATGTGCGCTTCAAGGGCGAAGTGGGTGAGCAAGCCACCATGTTCTTCTTCGACCCCTGTGGCAACGCCCTGGAATTCAAAGCGTTCAAAGACATCGGTCAACTGTTCGCCAAGTGAGGCAAACGCTGGTGCCGTGCCACTTGCTCAGTGGCTCAGCACCAGCCGCTTGAAGCGCGTGAGGGTCTTCATGTTCATGTGCCGAAGCGGAATGGAGCGCAATAGGCTCCAGGCGTGTCTCTTGTCTGAAACCACCGCATATTTGAGCGCCTTGTGCACGATCAAGGTTCTGCCCTTGTGATAATCGCGATGCGACTTATAAGGTGCGATGGTCTGCAGATCGGCGTCGAGCAGCACTTTATACTTGCGCGACAGGTTATTCGCGTGCCGACGATAGCGGGTGACACACACCGGTAGCACGTCAATCCCGTAGCCCTGATGAGCAATTTTCAGGGTCATCTGAAAATCCTGAACCCTGATATTCGGATCATAGAATCCGGCCGCCTTAATCGCGTCCAGCCGGTAAAGCGCAACCGGCGCGCCCACCACGACTGCACCACTGAGTACCTGCTCAAACTTGAGGTATTCAATGTAGTCGCGATACTGACGCTTGGTATCTCGCCCTTCGCTGTCCATATAAATGATCAATGCACCCACACAGCCAACATGCGGATGCTTGTCCAGATATTCGGCGCGAATTCGTACGGACTCCGGCAACATGATGTCGTCCAGGTCGGGGGTGGCGACATAAGTACCTTTGGCGTATTGCATACCGTGATTAAGCGCGGCACTGACACCCTGGTTTTCTTGCTGGTAAAGCTGAAACTTATACTTTGACTGGAGTGATTGCAGCAGAGCAAAACTATTATCGGTCGAACCGTCGTCCACGACAATGACTTCGAAGTTCTCGTAATCCTGGGCAAAGATACTTGCCATGGCATCCTCAAGAAACTTCTCTGCGTTATAGCAAGGCGCAACAATTGATACGAGAGGCGGTAAAACCGCCGGCAGCTTTTCGGTAGAAAGTTCGGTCATTGTCATGTTTCAAGTTGATGTCGACGAAAGCCATTTTATCGATGTGCTGCGATCAGAGCACGTCGGTTATAGACGATTAGCGACAGCTTATGCGTTGAAATGTAAAAAAAACGTTACTCAAATGGAACCGTTGCCATCGGTCAGGCAAGCCGACATGCCCACGTTTGCCAATAGCCATTAAATTGGCGATATTCTACCCCATCGTTTACTCACCCCCGATTGAAGTCATTGATTTGACTTGATCGTCTTCTCCTTTAGGCTCAAACGCGTGATGTCAGGACAGGACCCTCCCGCCTTGATCGACTTAATGAGCAATCAAGCCATGGAAACAGGCATTAACGTAGCTGCCCCGGTTACCACTCAAGCGGCCGATCGCCGTGTCATCCTATTGTTGTTTTTTCTGCCTGTCATTCTGCTGTTGGCATCAATACTGATCACCAACGGCGGCACTTTGATGTACACCCTGGATGATCCCTATATCCACATCGATCTGGCCAAACGTATCTTCAGCGGACATTACGGCATCAACCCCGATGAGTACTCAGCCCCTTCGTCCAGTATCCTCTGGCCTTTCCTGCTGGCGCCCTTCACCCCGCTCGGCAATTTAATTTTGTGGGTGCCGCTGCTACTGAACATTGGTTTCTCGCTTCTAACCTGCCTGCTCTTCAACCGGCTACTGACGGACGTCAGCGTTGCCCATCGTTGTTTAATTCTGGGCGGCTGGTTTCTGGCGACCAACTTTTACGGACTGATCTTCAACGGCATGGAGCATTGCCTGCAGATTTATCTGGTGGCGTTGATCGCAACGGGCGTGCTGCGCAAAGAGTTTTATGGCGAACGTGTCACTAGCAAGGGCGTCTATCTGGCCATCCTGCTATTGCCACTGGTGCGTTACGAAGGGCTGGCGGTGTCTCTTCCGGTGTTGCTCTATTTGCTGTGCAAGGGTGAGCGTCTGAGGCCGCTGGTCTGCGGGGTTGCACTGGTGAGTGCCGTGGCACTGTTTTCTCTGTTTCTGGCGCGCCTGGGGGTTGGCTATCTGCCCTCCTCGGTCATCGCCAAATCGGACACGACAGGACTGTCGTCCATCGCGATGAATGCCATCGGGCAATTCGAGAAGTATGGCTGGGTCATTCTGGCGATGCTGGTCATGTGTGCGTTCATGCCAAAGCGCAAGCTGTTGATCATGCTGCTGATCACGGTGACCGCCCTGCACGCTCTGTTCGGCAAGAATGGCTGGTTCGGTCGCTATGAAATTTACTGGCTGACATTCCTCGGGGTATTTTTCCTGCACATGTGCATTACCCACTTCAGGGGACGCACCACGGCGATCATCTTCGGGTTGCTCCCGCTGGCCTTCGCGCAACTGGTTTACACCACGCTGAGCACGCCGCTGGCATCAGCAGCGGTCTACAACCAGCAATATCCGATGTCGCAGATAGCCCAGCGGCTAAACGCGCCAGTGGCGGTCAACGACCTGGGACTGGTGGCATTGAACTCCAGGCAATACGTTCTGGACCTCTGGGGGCTGGGTAACCTCGAGGCTCTGAAGTTGCGCAAGACAGAAAGTGGGTCGGGGTGGATCAAAGACCTGATGGACCGCAAGAACGTCCACTACGCATTCATCTACGAGGAGTGGTTCCCCGAACACCCGGACAACTGGATCAAGGTCGGCGAACTGCAGATGCACATTCCCAAGATCGCTACTGCGTTCAACCACGTAGCGTTTTACGCGACCGACGAGCCGTCGGCGCAAACGCTCAGGGAGGTGATGCAGGCTTATGCGCTGGAGCAGCCGACGGGCAAGTATGAGTTTCGGTTTGGAAATTAAGTGACAGGCGAAAACACCGGAAAATAAAAAACCCCGCAGCTCAACCGAGCAACGGGGTTTTCTGTTTCCAGGTTAACCGGGGGATCAGAAGGCGTATGTCACCAACAGATCTTTGGTTACCTGAAAGTCCACCGACATCATGAAGCTCAGAGCGCTGATGGTGAAGATGGAGAATACGAACAGCTTACGGGCCCAGACAGTGTCATCCACTGCCTTGTAGCCTTTCCAGGCCATATACAGCCAGTACATACCCATGCCCGCAGCAACCGCCAGATAGTTGAGCCCGGCGTAACCACCGAAGGTCAACATCAATGTGGCTACCAGGAACGCCAGAATGTAGAGCAGGATATGACGCTTGGCGACCTTGATGCCGCGCTCAACCGGCAGTACCGGAATCTTCGCAGCCAGATAGTCGTTGAAACGGAAAATCGCGATGGCATAGGAATGCGGCATCTGCCAGAGGCTGAACATCACCAGCAGGGTCAATGCCGCAAAGTCGAAGCTGTTGCTCACTGCGCAGTAGCCAATTACCGGAGGCATGGCCCCCGACAAGCTACCGATCAGCGTGCCGTGGACCGACTTACGTTTGAAATACAGGCTGTAGAAGCCGACGTAAATCACGAAGCCAATCACTGCAAGCAAAGCCGCGAGCGGGTTGGTTTTGGTGTACAACAAACCAACCCCGCCAACACCCAGAATCGTCGCGTAGAGCAGGGCCAGTCTCAATGAGACAAGGCCTTGCACCAGCACACGGTTCCTGGTGCGCTCCATCTTCTGGTCAATGTCACGATCAATGCAGTTGTTGAATACACAACCGGATGCCACGACCAATGAGGTGCCAATGACGGCGGCCAGAAACATGCCGAAGTCAATTTGCCCTTTGGAGGCCAGAAAAAAGCCACCCGCCACCGAAAGCACGTTACCGAAAATGATCCCCGGCTTGGTGATTTGGATAAAGTGCTTAAGGGACATCAGGGGTTACCTCATTTAGCCATCATGACGGTGTGGATACTGAACATGATCCACAACGAGAGGCCGACCAGCAGAACGATGACCATCGCCGTGAACGCAAATGCGAACACGTTATTGCGTTGAGCCTCCGAACGATCCAGGTGCAGGAAGTAGCGCAGGTGAACCAGAACCTGAACTACAGCGAACAACAGGATAGTCACAAGCGTAGCTGACTTGGACATGATCGGGTACATCACCACGCCGAACGGGATAGCAGTGAGGATCACGGACAGGACGAAGCCAATCACGTAGTCCTTCACGCCGTGGCTGTGATCTTCAGCAGAGATATGCGCGTGTGCGTTAGCCATTTACAGAGTCCCCATCAGATAAACAACGGTGAAGACGCAAATCCACACTACGTCCAGGAAGTGCCAGAACAGGCTCAGGCAGCTCAGACGGGTAGCGTTGGTCGACGTCAGGCCGCGAGTCTTGACCTGATACATCATGATGCCCATCCAGATCAGACCACTGGTCACGTGCAGGCCGTGCAGGCCTACCAGTGCGAAGAAGCCAGACAGGAAGCCGCTGCGGCTAGGGCCGTAGCCTTCGACGATCAGGTGATGGAATTCGTAGATTTCCATCGCGATGAAGCCGGCACCGAACAGGAAAGTGAGGGCCAACCAGCCCAGCACTTGACTCTGCTTGCCCTTGTGGACCGCCAGCATGGCGAAGCCGTAGGTGATACTACTGAACAACAGGAACGCGGTTTCGACGGCCACGAATGGCAGTTCGAAGATGTCGTGCCCCGAAGGGCCGCCTGCGACGTTGTTCACCAGCACCGCGTAGATCGCGAAGAAGGATGCGAACAACACGCAGTCGGTCATCAGATAGAGCCAGAAACCGTAGACGGTCATTGGCCCCGCGTCGTGGTGATCATGCCCGTGGTCGTCGTGACCGTGGGCATCTCCTGGATTCAATACTAAGTTCGACATGTTTAAACCTGTTCCAGTGTGGATTTGCCAGGAGTGTATGCACCCTGAGCCACGAGGACCTTGTGCTGCTCACCTTCGATACGCGCCACTTCTTCAGCGGGCACCATGTAGCCTTGATCGTCACGTGCGGCGTGGATGACGAACGAAACAACCGTCGCCGCCAGGCTGGCGATAGCCAACCACCAGATGTGCCAGATCATGGCAAAACCGAACACCGTCAACAGCAGACCCATCACCAGACCGGTCGCAGTGTTGTTCGGCATGTGAATAGCCGAATAGTGAGCCGGTACGCTGTAAGCAGTGCCGTTGCGCTTGGCTGCAGTGAAAGCATCAAGATCGTCTGCTTTAGGCAGTTCAGCGAAGTTGTAGAACGGTGGTGGCGAAGAAGTCGACCATTCCAGAGTGTGGCCATTCCATGGGTCGCCAGTCAGATCACGATTCTCTGGCTTGTTGCGGTCACGGATACTGACGAAGATCTGGATGAGCTGGCATGCGATACCAACGGCAATCACCATTGCACCAACCCAGGCGATGTCCAGGTACAGGTTCCAGGCCGGGTTATCAGTGGTGTTCAGACGACGAGTCATACCCAGGAAGCCCAGGAAGTACAGCGGCATGAACGCAATGAAGAAACCGAAGAACCAGCAGTAGAACGCAGACTTGCCCCATGTTTCATTCAGCTTGAAGCCGAACGCTTTAGGGAACCAGAACGCGAAGCCAGCAATGTAACCGAATACCGCACCGCCGATGATGACGTTGTGGAAGTGAGCGATTACGAACAGGCTGTTGTGCAGTACGAAGTCAGCACCAGGGATCGCCAACAGAACGCCGGTCATACCGCCGATCGAGAAGGTGATCATGAAGCCCAGGGTCCAGAGTACTGGCGCGGTGAAGCGCAGACGACCCTGGTAAATGGTGAACAGCCAGTTGAAGAGCTTCACACCCGTCGGTAGCGCAATCAACATTGTCGCCAGACCGAAGAAGGCGTTAACGCTGGCACCGGAACCCATGGTGAAGAAGTGGTGCAGCCATACCATGAAGCCCAGCACGCAGATCCCGCCGCTGGCGTAGATCATCGACTTGTGGCCGAACAGGCGCTTGCCGGTAAAGGTAGAGATGACTTCCGAGAACACACCGAACGCCGGCAGTACCAGGATGTATACCTCAGGGTGACCCCATGCCCAGAACAGGTTCACGTACATCATTGGGTTACCGCCCAACTCGTTCGTGAAAATGTGGAAGTCCAGGTAACGGTCAAGCGTCAGCGCTGCCAGGGTAGCGGTCAGGATCGGGAACGAAGCCACGATCAGAACGTTTGCCCAGGTGCAGGTCCAGGTGAAAATCGGCATTTCCATCAACTTCATGCCAGGCGCGCGCATTTTCAGCACGGTGACGAGGAAGTTGACACCCGTGAGCGTTGTCCCGAGTCCGGATAGCTGTAGCGCCCAGATATAGTAGTCGACCCCCACTCCAGGACTGTAAGCCAGACCGGACAGAGGCGGGTAAGCAACCCAACCGGTTTTGGCGAACTCGCCGACACCCAGGGAGATATTGACCAACAGTACGCCGGACACCAGGAGCCAGAAGCTCAGGGAGTTCAGGAACGGGAAGGCAACGTCACGGGCACCGATCTGCAACGGCACGACGATGTTCATCAGGCCGGTGAAGAATGGCATCGCCATGAAGATGATCATGATCACACCGTGAGCGGTGAAGATCTGGTCATAGTGCTCAGGCGGCAGATAGCCTTCCGAGCCGTTCTGGGCCAAAGCCAGCTGGGTACGCATCATCACGGCGTCGGCGAAACCGCGCAACAGCATGACCATGGCAACGATGATGTACATCACACCGATCTTCTTGTGGTCGACTGACGTTAGCCATTCGGTCCACAAGTAGGTCCACTTTTTGAAATAGCTGATCGCCGCGACCAACGCAATGCCACCCAGCGCGATCATCGCGAGGGTGATCATGACTATTGGCTCGTGATACGGGATCGCGTCCAGACTTAATTTACCAAACATCGTTTACTCCTCTGCCCCAGCAGCTACATGCTTACCCATGTCCATCCCGACCTGACCGGCTTGAGCCGACTCTTCAGCAGTACCTTCCTGCTCGTGAGGGTTTTTCTTGCCTGGTTTCATGCCTTCATACTTGTCGATGACGGTCTGGAACAGGTTCGGGGTGACCTCGGAGAACAGCTCGACCGGGTTACGCTCGCTCGGTTTGAGCAAAGCAGCGTATTCCGAAGCTTCAAGCTTTTTAGGTGAACTCTTGACTTCGCTGACCCAGGCGTCGAAATCAGCCTTGGAGGTTGCGATCGCCTTGAACTTCATACCGGTGAAACCTGCGCCACTGTAGTTGGCGGAGATACCGTTGAACTCGTGGTTCTCGTTAGCGATCAGGTGCAGCTTGGTCAGCATGCCAGCCATGGCGTAAACCTGGCCGCCCAGACCCGGAATGAAGAACGAGTTCATCACCGAATCGGAAGTAATCTTGAAATTAACCGGAGTGTTGGCAGGGAAGACGATCTTGTTGACCGTAGCGATGCCCTGTTCCGGATAGATGAACACCCATTTCCAGTCCAGCGAAATCACTTCGATGGTGACCGGCGGTACGTCGGATTCAATCGGACGATACGGGTCCAGCGCGTGGGTGGACTTGTAGGTGATGTAGAAGAGGACCAGCAGCAGCACCATCGGGATGCCCCAGACGGCGGCTTCGATCTTGGTGGAGTGCGACCAGTCAGGCGTGTAGGTAGCAGCCTTGTTCGAAGCGCGGTATTTCCAGGCGAAAATGATCGTCAGGAAAATCACCGGGATTACCACGATCAACATCAACAGCGTTGCAGTGATAATCAGGTTGCGCTCGTCGAGCCCTATTTGCCCTTTAGGATCGAGCAGAGGCACGCCCTCGCAACCACTGAGCAAAAGCATGCTGAAAAGGGCCAAGAAGCCAAAAAACCTGGGGTACCTTTTTTTACTCATCTCACGACCTCTAAAAGCAAAAGCAGCTTGCGGGTGCAATTGGTTTTCGAACGCCAACACCGAAACCTGCCTGTGTTGGCATATTTTTTGGATTGAACAAAGCCTGTCACGACGCATGCAAAGCGTAACGACAAATCCATATTTATCTTTAATTTCTTATTCGAATGCATGGCATCAAGCCCGGAAACGGGCCAATTCCCTTTGGTGCGGACATTCATGGTGCTTTCAGAGACCGACTGGCGCTACCGGCACAGCCTGCGCAAAAGGCGCTTTTTGACCTCGAAAATGCTCATCGCGGGATGACCCTGCGCGGCAAGTGCGGGGATTGTAGATATCTAGAAATTTAATGACTATGTTTTTTTTAGCAACAGTTTGTATCAGGATCTGTAAAAATCGCGAAATAGCTCACGAATTTTTCACAAAAAATGCCCCTTTTTGTAGGGGCATTTTTTCATCACAAGCCCTGTAGTCCGCGGTACTTGCGACGGTTGCGGATGATCCCGATCGGCACCAGCACAACGGTCAATACGAACGCGACCAGGGCCCACTGTGCGAGGGACAATCCGAGGACTGGCGGATAAGGGGTCGTGCAAAAGCCGCTTACCTGAAATCCGATCGGGAACATCGAGGCCAATGGCAGGCCGTCGACGATCGGTTGCAGGACGTCGATGCCACAGCTTTCGGTAGGATGCGAGAGGATGTAGACGTGGCGGCCAGCCGCAACGATCCCGCCAACCGCACTCAGCACGACCAGCGTTTCAAGCGCAGTGATACTGCGACGGCCAGGCATGGCAGCGCCGATGAAAGCGAATATTGCGATGAACAGCAATGCATAACGTTGCAGGATACACAGCGGGCACGGTGCCTCGCCCAGTACGATCTGCATGTACAGCGCTCCGCCTATCAACGCCAGGCAGATAACGCCCAGCAGGACCAGGAAGCGCTTTTCGCGTTTTAGGTACAACATGTTGTCGCTCATTCACATACCTTTCGAAAGGA
This sequence comes from Pseudomonas caspiana, assembly GCF_040224095.2. Lineage (NCBI taxonomy): Bacteria > Pseudomonadati > Pseudomonadota > Gammaproteobacteria > Pseudomonadales > Pseudomonadaceae > Pseudomonas > Pseudomonas caspiana. Next base: position 4,658,652 of record NZ_CP167995.1, read on the forward strand.
TGTCCATTCGGACCGTTCGATCACTACGCCCCCTAAGGGCAGACACCGGATTGTAAAGGCACAGCGCCCTGATCGCTCGCGATAATCGTGGCCCATGAGGGACAACTCAAGCCTGTAGCCGCCATATGGCCATATTTGGCGGCCGGGTGGTGTTTGTCTCGATGATTCAGCGCCAGAGCCAATGCACCCCACGCAAAAAACCGCATCCTTCTATATATAGAAGGATGCGGCTATTTGTCGCAGGCCGTCAGCTTCCAGAGTCAATGACTCCGCAGCGCCTACAGAAAATGAATTTCCATGCAAAGAACTACATGTTGGCCGCTACGCGGCAGCACCTCTCGAGAGGCATGGCTGGCAATCTCTTCTATATATAGAAGGGCGCGGCTATTTGTCGCACCTCACTCAAGGGCAGAGGCCGGACCGAAAAACTCGAAGCGGCTTTGCTTCTCCGGAACTCCGGCCGCCTTGAGCTGGCGCTTGACGACCTGCATGAAGGATTTAGGGCCAAGGAAATACACATCCAGATCCCGCTCCTTGGGCAGCCACTGCTCCAGACGTGCCTGATCAAGAAGGCCGACCGCGTCACCGGCGGGGCTGACACCGTCATCTTCGGCATAGCAATAGAAACGTTTGAGCTGCGGATGCCGAACCACCAGGCCATCGACCCAGTCACGGAACGCATGTACGCCGCCATTGCGGGCGCAGTGGATGAAATGTATCGGGCGCGATGTTGCAAGCGCCGCGTCGAGCATCGCCAGAGTTGGCGTAATGCCCACTCCGCCACTGATCAGCACCAGTGGCTTGTCACTGGCGGTCAGGGTGAACTCGCCCGATGGCGGGAACAGCTGCAGACTGTCGCCTACCTGAAACTGATCATGCAGATAGTTCGACACCTTGCCATGGGGCTCGCGCTTCACGCTGATCCGGTATTGGTTATCACCCGCCACTGCCGACAACGAGTAATTGCGGCGCATCTCCTCGTTGCCAATCTGTAATTGCAGACCGATGTACTGGCCCGGGGCGAAGTCCAGCAACTTTCCGCCGTCTGCTGGCTGCAGGTAGAACGACGTGATCTCCGAGGTTTCGGCGACTTTAGCCACCAGCTTGAATTCCCGAGTACCGCGCCAGCCGCCAGGGGCCTGAGCTTTTTGCTCGTAGATGGCGCTCTCGGCACCGATCAGCACGTCGGCGAGTTGCTGATACGCACGTCCCCAGGCCTGCAATACTTCGTCGGTCGCAATTTCGTCACCGAGCACCTCTGAGATAGCGCTCAGCAAGCAACTGCCTACAATCGGATAGTGCTCGGGGAGAATTTGCAGGGCCACATGCTTGTTGATGATTTTCGCCAGTAAGTCTCCCAGCTGCTCAAGCTGGTCGATGTGTCGAGCGTACATCAGCAAACCATTGGCCAATGCTCTGGGCTGATCGCCACTGGCCTGGTGTGCAGGATTGAACAGCGGCCTGACTTGCGGGTACTCGTTGAGCATTTTTTTGTAAAAGTGAGTAGTCAGTGTCTCACCACCACTTTCCAACAGTGGCACGGTGGCTTTAACGATGGCACGATCCGAGGCGCTTAACATGATGTACTCCAGGCACACAGGCTTTGTAGAATGTACCTAGGCCATTTCAGAAACCGTGCCAGAATTAAAAACCAGCAAAATCAGCGATTTACGAAACCATAGTCAAATAGACACAGCTGATTTCGTGGTCATTACGACTACAAAGAGTCTTAATGACTCGGCGTCGTAAATGTCATCCAGCCCCCTATCGACCTTTCGACTGGTCAGGGAAAGCCCGGCTCGCGCACAAAAAACCTCAAGAGCGCCAGTGCCGGGTCGATAACCTCTCCAGAGAAGGCTGTTTGCTGCTTACTGCGGCAAAACACTTATTGCCAGAAGGTTCATATGTCCACCAAGAACGTCCGAGCAGATTCACTTTCTCTGCTGCTGTTCACATTACGCAGCGGTAAGTTGATGGCTATCAACCTGCTCAAGGTCAGCGAGATCATCCCCTGCCCTGCCCTCACGCGACTTCCCGAATCGCACCCACACGTCAAAGGCGTTGCCACACTGCGAGGCGCCTCATTGTCAGTCATCGACCTGAGTCGGGCCATTGGCGAAAAACCTTTGGTCGACCCGGACGGCGGCTGCCTGATCGTCACTGATGTAAGCCGGTCGAAACAAGGTCTGCACGTTCAGGCCGTAAGCAAGATTGTCCATTGCCTGACAACCGACATCCGCCCACCACCCTTTGGCGCCAATGGTCGATCGTTCATTACCGGCGTGACTCAGGTCGACGGCACACTGGTACAAGTGCTGGACATCGAAAAAGTCATCCATGGCATCGCACCGGCGCAGATCGTTGCGCAGCCGGACGAACTGACCATGGAGGAAGCCGAGCTACTGGCGGCGACGCGAATTCTGGTGGTCGATGACAGCCAGGTGGCGTTGCAGCAATCGCTGCTCACCCTGCGCAATCTCGGTCTGGATTGCCATACAGCACGCAGTGCCAAGGAAGCCATTGACGTATTGCTTGAACTACAAGGTTCTCCGGCGCAGATCAACGTGGTGGTTTCGGACATCGAAATGTCTGAGATGGACGGTTATGCGCTGACCCGAACACTGCGCGAGACGCCTGATTTTCAAGACTTGTACATCCTGCTGCACACGTCGCTGGACAGTGCCATGAACAGTGAAAAAGCCAAGATAGCAGGTGCCAACGCGGTACTGACCAAGTTCTCTTCACCCGAGTTGACCCGCTGCCTGATTGTCGCCGCGCGAGCGGTTCAGGCCCAGGGCGCATGAACGTAATGGACCGCCTCGGCGGTTCAGACCGGCATTGCTGGCTGATGCGCCGCGACCTGGACAACCTGGTCCCGGCACAGACGTGGCCAGGTCATATCCGCCTCACGGCGTTCACCCTTGAAGACGCGCCAGAGGCTTATGCCTTGTTGCAGCAGGGTTACGCCGATGATATCCATCTGCCTGATTACTCCGATTGGGTGAGTAATTGGCAGACAGATCCTGAATACGATCCGGCTCTGTGCTTCGCCCTTTGGGACGATCAGGGCATGGTCGGCCTGATTCAGGGTTGGACGAGCGCCTTTATCAAAGACCTGGTGATACACCCCCGCGCCAGAAACCAGGGTCTGGCGCTGCAGTTGCTCGACCATGTTTTCCACATTTTCCGCCAACGGGGCGAAGGTTGGGCAGACCTCAAGGTCATGGAGAACAACCTCGCCGCTCGCTGCCTGTACGAGAAAGCAAACATGCGGTACGTCCAGCGCCTGGAAACCGATCAGGTTTGATCTGGCATACTCCAGCATCAATCGATGCCCATGGAGAACGACGATGAAAGCATCCACCTTCCTGCTGATGGCCTCGGCGGCACTTGCCAGCCAGGCCAACGCTTCCAGCCCAGATGCCTGGAAAGCCCTGGACAAGGCGGTGATCGACAGCTGTATGAAAGCCAGCCAGCTCAAGGAAGTACGTGCTGTCGGCAAGACCGGGTTCGACGACAACGTCGGCTATGAAGCGCTGATGCTCCGAGGCCGTTATCCACAGCCGCACATGAAAAATCAGCCAGGCGCGGAATTGTGCCTTTACAACCGGCAGAGTAAAAAAGCCACGGTCAGTGAATGGACCGAGCTACCCGCCACGTTGAAAAAGTAGCAGCGCTGGCCGCTGGCTCACAATTTGCTTCGAACACCGTCTCAGTCGCGCAAGCAGGCCTGCTCTCTGCTGCGTCCGGCGCCTGTCAAGACGGACCCTTATCGCAATGAATACCCGATTTTCCTGCGTCGGCTGCGGCCGTTGCTGCACCGACCACCACGTGCCTCTCACTCTCGGGGAAGCCTTGCAGTGGGCGGCCGACGGCGGTTCGCTGATCATCCTGACCGAGGCGTTTCTGACAAATGGGTATGGCGTACCAGAGGCCCAACTGGGACACGCCACGCGTCGCTCGACACCCGTCCAGAGTGGTTCAACCCAGGCACAGGTGGCGATCACCTTCGCCGCTTATAACGTCGGGCCTTGCCGGAATCTTGACGCTGACAAGCTCTGCCGCATCTATGACCGCAGACCTCTGGTCTGCAGGATCTACCCGATGGAAATTAACCCGCACATTCCACTGCGCCCGGAAGCCAAGGACTGTCCGCCTGAATCATGGGAGCAAGGACCGGATTTGATCGTCGGCGGCCAATTGGCCGACAGTGAACTCGGCCGCCTGATTGAACAGTCTCGTCAGGCTGACCGGGAGGACATAGCAGCCAAAGAGGCGATTTGCCAGCGACTGGGGATCAGTGCCACGGCGCTGAAAGGCAACGGCTTTGTGGCGTACTTACCGGATATGGAAGCTTTTGCAACCGCGGTCATGGATCTGGTGGACGGCACCGACGTAGCGCCGGTCAATAACGGCTGGACCTTTCACGTGGCCGGCGACACGGTTATCGAAACACTCAATCTTGCGGGTGCTCAACTGGCCACTGGCGAGCCTGCGGGCTACATGTTCATACCGCTTCAGGCGAGTTGAGAGTTACAGGAGGAACGCTTGCGTCAATGAAAGACCTGCAAGAGCTGCCAAGGGCGGTAAATCAGGAAACCTGATCGCGGCCTTCGGCAGCGCCTACACAATCCCTATCATTGCTTAGCGTTTGCCCATCGACTTGCGGGTGCCGTGCGGCGCAGCGCCTGGGATTTTGTTGTGCCCGTGCTTGTTCGACTTCTGATACCAGGGATCATCTTTTTTCGCCTGCGCAAAATCGGCTGGCTTGAAAGGAAAGCTGAACGCGGGGATGGCGGCTTTTTTGTCAGTGGCCGAATCCTCGGCGACGACGGTTTCAGGAGCCGATGTTGAGTCAGTAGAAGTCATGAAAAGCTCCAGAAAATGGCAATCAGTCATCGAAAGGCCGCGCAGCATACCTGAATCGTTTGCCCGCCGCCTGCACTGCCCCAAACCTCTTATCGGCTGAGCCTATTTGTAGAACAGGTCAACCATGACTTCGGCCGCGAACGGCCCGGCTTTAGGGCTGTTCTTCTGCCAGACGAGTTCGGCATTGAAGTCGACGCTGGCGGCCTGAACGTCGTTGAGCAAATCAGCCAGATGAAAGGGTTCGTTGTACTTCAACACCGCATCATCACGAGCGCTCAGAATGCGGATACCGACACCGTCATTGGCGGCAGGAATCAGATAGCTGCCCGAAAGACTGCCACTGACGGGTCTGAAACGTGCGCCCAGACTGAACGGCGAATCACAGCTGCGTCGGGTAACAAGTGAAAAAGGCCGACGCTCGATCACCCTGCCCACTGCGACGTTCTGAATGCCGACGTTGCCGAACTCAATACTTTCCGGCACGACCTGCAACTGTGCATCACAGGCCACAAAACGCAGGCCGTTGAGGTTATTGATCCGATAGTCAAGGCTCTGACCCGGCAATGGATTTGCCCCTCTGGCGCCGTCGAGCTGGAACACTCTGTAATCGAGCAAATCACTGGCAACACCTGAGTGAGGGGTTGGACCAGACTTCTGAATGAAGACGGAAAACGCGAGGTTGAATCTGGCCGTGGGGCAGGCACCGATATCCCCACTTCCTTCAAGACACGCAGGCAAATAATGGCCCGTGCTGATTCGCCCGCTGCTCTGCTGATAATCAACCCCAGAGAGGGTCACGCCAGCCCGAATACCCTGACCGACGTTCAAATTGTCCGGATTGACGATAAGGAAAATCTCTTCCGCCCCAGACTGCGCGCCGTCCTTGATGCATTCGACCTGAAGATCTTGCCGTTCTGAACGCCAGACGATCTCGCCATCGGGAGCACTCGCCGGGATGGCCACGCTGCTGTCCAGATTCGCACGTATCACCGTTTCGCCTGCCCCTTGGGTTTTGCACACCATTGCGAAGCCAGTGGCGGGGGTCAGTAAAAACATCATGAGCCAGAAAACCCTGCGGGAGGGGGCAAGCCTCGCTACAACATATCCTCGGCATAAGGCACTAACGTTCAGAAAATTGCGTGCAACTCGTAGAGAGGTATTCATCGTTCAGCAGTCCTTTTGCCGATGTTCAGTGTTGTCAAAGCCGTTGCTATTGCCCGCAGCGCAGTAAACATCTGCCCCGCCATAATCGTTCAGCGCCCTGAACGACAGACTCCGAGCGCCCGCAGCAACGGGAACCGGCATCTCATGACTGGCGCCGGGTGCCAGCATCAGATAATCGCTGGCAACCGCTCCACCCACCCGCACATCCTGAAGAGCGGCATGATAGGGGGTCGGGTTATTCACGCGTAACGACGTTGAAGCCAGTGTCCAGCGCAGTCGATGGGCGGTTGCAGCCGGATCGTCGCCAAGACCAGCCGGGCGATAGAACACGTTGATGCGCTGGCGGATGGCAATGTTCAACGCGTTGCTGCCTGCTGTCCGGCGTGGAATTTCCAGGACGTACAGATGCAGCAACGACTCTTGGGTCAGCGGCATGCCCTGCCCCTGATACAAGACCCTGAGCGTTTGCTTGCCGTGCGCGTCCAGGCGCGCCAGGTGCGGGCTGAGCACGAACGGCAGTTCAACCGCAGCGCTTTCAAGGCTGCCGTCGATGTTGGTCGGGTCACTCAGCCAGGCTTGAATCAACACCTCGTGATCACTGCGATTGACGACCTCAAGACTCGCCTCGGGAAAGCGACCGTCAAAGATCAACCGAGTCCCGTTCAGCGACACTGTCGCCTGCACATTGAAACTGCACAGCAAGGCCGCGAGACCGATACAAATAAGCTTCGTCATTGGCACGTTACCCGGATGCGTTCGTAGGCACGTAGCGGATCACGTGTTGGCAAGGTGAACGCTGCGCGACAGCTTTGACTGGCCCATCTGACGCGCAACTCGCCGCTGTCCTGCTCACTGAGGATAAGGGCCCGCCCGGTCGGGTCGACTACCCCCAAAGCCTTGCCTTCAGGTGTTTCAACACTTGCCCCCAAGGGGATTTTGCTGCCGTCAGACTGAACAAGTTCGAACTGCACACGACGCCCGGTTGAAGCCTTGAAACGCACCACCGGCATCGCGCCGCGGCGTGGAACGATCTGGTTAACCGCGTTATCCAGCTCCACATCCGCCCCAAGCTGTCGGGTATCCAGACTGACCCAGTTACTTCGATAGGGCTGCGCATAAGGCAGCACCGCATAACCATTGGCAGCTGTCTCGATGTTGCTGAAGCTGGACAGCCTGGCCCCGCCGACCTTCGGCACTTCTACCAAAGCAAAGGTTTCGCCCAGCGACTGCCCCAGGTTGATGCCGCCGCCATGAACCAACACTGACCCCGAAGCCCCGAGGCTAAACGCATCGTAATCACGTCCCTGGCTGTAGCCTGCCTCGAAGCGGCCATACGGCAGGGTGGTGTTGATTTTTCCAGAGCCAAAGCTGCCGGAGCTGCTGTCGTGTCCGGCCTGTACCGAGTAAAAAGCATGGCGCTTAGCCAGCACCTGCCCACTTAGACCGGTTTGCGCGTTGTACCCACCCGAGCTGTCTCGTACAGCATTGAATGACAGTCTTGCAGAGCTTGGGTTTTCACCCAGTGGCAGGGTCAGGCTGACTGCGATTCGATTGTCACTTTCACCCTGCCCTTGATTGCCGAACTCACGGTTATTTTCCAGCGACAAACTGTAGCTAAGCGTGCGCCAGGCGGCGTTGTAAGCGAGGTAAAACTGCCGGGTTTTACCATCATTGCCCCAGTACCGCTGCTCGGATGCAGTCAGACTCAGACTGCCCAATTGCGCAGGCAAGGATTGCGTAACAGTCAACTCCATCCGGTCCTTGGGACGGCCGGTCATGTCACGCCGAAAACGCATGCGGCTCGTTTCGACATGCTCGTTGAGGGATCGATAAAGTTCGGTGGAATAACGATAACCAGCAACGGCAAAAGTAGTGTTTGTTACATCCAGCGCGTTGGCGTATCGCAAGCGCACACTGTGTCCCGCCTGACGCTGTTGACCTGTCTCACTGATGGAATGAGTCAGGTCGGCGGAGAGTGCGCCGTACCCGGTATTGAGACCGGTACCGATATTGGTTGCCTGATAATCCTCAGCCATTTGCAGGCCACCATAACCAGTGACGTGCTCGGTCAAACCGTAGATCAGGGCAAGACTGGCAAACGTCGGCGTTGCACCGTCATCCATACCGCTGTCGACCTGCCCCGCCGCGAGGCTGTAACGAAAGGCACCTTCAGGCACCATGATTGGTAACGAAGCATAGGCTTGCGTGAAGGTACGTCGACGGCCATCCGCCTCGATGATGGTGACTTGCAGATCACCATTGGAGCCGCTCGGATAAATGTCACTGATCTCGAACGGCCCCGGCGACACATTGCCGCTGTAAAGCAAAAAGCCGTTTTGCCGGATTTCCACTGACGCATTGGTTTCGGCTGTACCCCGGATCACCGGCGTGTAATTGCGCTCGCTGTCGGGCAGCATGGCATCGTCGGAACTGACCCCGACACCACGAAAACGCACACTGTCGAACACTTGTGAATCGGTGAAGGTTTCACCAAGCGTCAATTGACTGCGCAGCGCACCAAGATCGCGTTGCAGATAGGTCCGATTACTGCTGAAGCGATAAGACTGCCCGTCGCTGTAAACGAGCGATGACTCGTTGCGTAAGCGCCATACGCCAAGGTTCAGGCCATTGCGCAGCCCCACGTAATACTGCTCGGTGCTCTCACGCTGATTACTGCGGCGCACAGCATTGAATGAATAATTGGCAAACCCCACTGCCTCGCCCTCATCCCACAATTCGGGTGGTACGTAGCCTCTGGCACTGCGTTGCATGGACGCTTGCGGCACGCTGATGTTCAGGCGCAGCGAATTGGGTTGATAGTCGACCTTGGCGAACTCGATGTTCGCTGGTAAATCAAAGCACGCGTGCGGGTTTCGGGCCGTCTGCTCAGCGCCCAGGCGATCCAGATCCAACCCGAAAGCCTGAAGCATCTCGAGCGTCAGACACGGTTCGATGCGGCCGGACAGTGCGTTGTTGGCGAACACAATATCGCGTCTGCCGCTGAGAGCCCGATTGACATAGATGTCCACCCGGTAAGTGCCAGGCAATACCGTATTAGCCTGTAAAAACTCGCTCAGTTCCGGGGGCTGGTCGCTGCCCTGGATGAATGCGGTATTGAACTTCACGCCAGCGACTGGAGCGCTCTGGGCAGCCCAGCTCTGCATGGATAGCAATTGCACAACACCCAACGCCAGACTGACCTTTACCGGTTTGGACTTGACCCCCTTTGCTAACTGCAGGATGGATCCCGGGGTTAACTCCCCAATGTTTTTGTAAAGCCATTCCATTAGCTGTTTCCACTCGATCTGGAGGCCTTGAGCCATGCCCGAATCCCTTTCAGGCAGACACACGACTTATGAGCCAGCGCACGTGGCGTGGCTCAAATAGTTAAATAACAAGGTGACGATAGAGAGGTAGCCGCTACTGTGGCTCCACTTTGACGGCCTGTGTAACTTCGCCGGTTTTCAACCCCGCGCGATAAACAACCTGACCGCCAAAGTCATTAATGCTGATAAAGCTCAACGTCGCGCCATTACCAGACGCTTTCAACGGTAATCGCAGTTGTTGGCCCGGAGCGATCATCTGGCTGTCCTTGTCGAGCAACTCGCTATCGCCTCGATGCGCAGTAATCCTGACCATCGAAACGTGAAATGGCCCGGGATTTTCAACGTGCAGCGTATTATCCGCGTGCAGCTTCCATCGCAGATGCTCGGGCGCCTCGGCGACATCACCCACAAGTCCCTTGGGCCGGAAGAACAGTTTCATGCGCTGCCGAATGGCGATCTGCAATGTGTTTTGCGCGGCAACCTGAGGGATTTCCTGAACGTTGAGCCAGAGTACTGACTCGCGATCCTGGGGCATGCCCATACCCGCATAGATAATCCGCACTAACTGCCTGCCATCACTGGGTAAACGTGCAATTGCAGGAGTGATGACAAACGGTAACTTGTCCGGATCTGTTTGCTCGGTGCCTGTCTCCAGCCAACTTTGAACAAGGATCTCTTTATTGCCGACGTTATGTACGCCGAAACTGACCTCCTTGTCTGCGGCCGGATAGATGATGCGCGTGGTGTTGATCACGATGCTCGCCTGCGCGCTTGTGTTAAGTAGCAATAGCCACAAAACCAGTGAAGCCAACAGCACGATGCGGCGATGTAAGAACAGAAACATACTGGCATTCGCCTTGTGCTTGGTATGAACGCCCCAGTGTCTTCCACAAGACACTGTTCGCAGGGCCGGATTAAAACCGTTAGCGGCTAAAACCGGCCCTGCGATCGTCCATGCCCTTCTATTTTATGGAGTGCGTTACCAAGAGACGGAGCGAGATGAACTCGCTCCGTACGACGCATTATTCGTAATCGAGCGTAAAAGGCAGGTCGCCCATGGCGGTACCTGGTCGGGTTGACGTGCCGTTGAGCATGTACACGCCTGCGAGGTTGAGCTCAGCCGTCGCGCCACCAGCGCCATCTTTGACCAGTGGTTTATCGATGGTTTGATTTCCGGACAAATCCATAAGCTGATTCGTAGCGTTGAGCACACCGATGGCAACACCGCCTGCCGAGCCGGTTACACGGAGCAATTTGCTGTCATTGTCATCTGTGCCGTGACCCATACCGGCCTTGAAGCGCATCTTCACCAGGTTGTATTGATCGGCACCCGCCGTGCAGTTGACCAACAACTGGATAGGGGTCGCAGTCTCCAGTTTGTTTTCACCAGAGGTACCAATTTCGGAGAAAGATACGTTGCCCAGGTCAACGGCAATGTCACCAGGCGAGGTGCCTGGACCGGTACCTGCGCCGGGCGCAACGCTGCAGGAAATATTGGTCAGCGTGCCGGAAAATTTCAGTACGCCGTTGTTCGCAGCATTAGCGGTACTGGAAAGGCCCAACGCCAAGGCGCCACTAATGGCCAGTACAGAAGTAATTTTTTTCATTAACGACATTCCTTGTGTTATTTCGTGTATGCCCTGAATCGGACGCCACGCACTATTAAGGTTCGATCTTTTAGATCGATGTCGGCTTTATTACTTTAACAACAGGGATTAACCCATGGAACTTGCAGGAACTTTCTGTAGGAGTAACCGTAACTTTTTTGCAGCCCACGTAATACGCAGCCTCGCGACAATACCTGATTACAAAGGTCAGGCAATACTTCACGCAAAGATGACAGCACCACTACAACCTGCCGCTTATTTTGCTACCAGACCTGTCACTTGCTCATCCAGTAACAGCTTGGCCAAGGGGTTGCGTTGAGAGGCCACGGTGCTATAGCGCAGCAGACACGGTCGTGGGGCAGCCAACTTGGCTGACTGCAACAGAGCCGTGTTCAAACCATGTTTGATGTTATCTGCAACGCAGACTACTGATAGGTCAGGGTCAAAACCCCGGCACCTGAGCGGTTACTCGTCGACAGCGATACTGGCAGCGGCTGGTACTGCGTCGAGAATGGAATAACTGATGCTGCACAGGCGTTTTGCGACGTATCAACCACGATGGACATGTGCGCCGAAACGTTGATCCGTTGGGTATGAGCACCTGCGACTGAGCCCGTCGCTGGCAGCACTGCGCAACTTGCCTCGGTAATTTGCCCGCTGAAGCTGATTCGCCCTTCAGTTGCGGAGGCTGAAAAAGCACTCAGACATAAGGGGGCGACAATCATCAAGGCGACCACCTTGCGCACCTCATGAACGACTTCGTAACAACGGTTCCAATTTGAGACGCTGCGTTTCATGGGCTTGCTCCGACTGAGTACATTTCGATTGGTACAAAAACCAAACGGAACAAGCAGGTAAATTTCTGCGAATTCCTTTCTATGGATATCGTCGCGGGCCAGGGTTTCTTGATAACGTTCGCTCGCAGTGCGCTTTTCTTGCTGACAATTCTGACAGGCGGCCGTCATTCTGCTGACCCGGTTGGGGGGGTATAAGAGAGGAGCCAACAACCACGACCTTCCCTCTCCCGACTTCCCGGCGCCTCTCGAATGCGTAAACAGACCAGAACCGTCCTCGCCGTTGCCGTTATTCTCGGCCTGATCGGTGTTTCCAGCTGGAGCCTGACGCGTCCTGCGACGGCCAAGGTGAGCGCACCGGCGGCGGTGCCGGTCAAAGTCGTCAAAGTAACCGAGGAAGATGTACCGCGTTTTGTGACGGGGATTGGTTCCGTGCTTTCACTGCACAGCGTGATCATCCGCCCGCAAGTGGATGGCATCCTCACAAAAGTGCTGGTCAAGGAAGGGCAAACGGTGAAAGCCGGAGATTTGCTGGCGACCATTGATGACCGAGCGATTCGCGCCTCGCTGGAGCAAGCCAGGGCGCAACTGGCGCAAAGCAAAGCACAACTGGACATGGCTCAGGTCGATCTCAAGCGCTACCGGCTGCTCAGTGAAGACAACGGTATCTCCAAACAGACTTTCGACCAGCAGCAGGCGACGGTTCATCAACTGAAAGCCACTGCGATGGGTAACGAAGCAGCGATAAACGCCGCTCAAGTGCAGTTGTCGTACACACAGATTCGCTCTCCGGTGACAGGTCGGGTCGGGATTCGCAATGTCGATGAAGGCAACTTCCTGCGTGTCAGCGATGCTCAGGGCCTGTTTTCCGTTACGCAGATTGATCCGGTCTCAGTCGAATTTTCGCTGCCGCAACAGATGCTGCCGACGCTGCAAGGCTTGATCGCCTCAAATACGCCAGCGGGGGTCAAAGCATTCCTCGGTGACGGCGACAACGGCACCCTGCTCGGCGACGGCAAACTGACCTTGATCGACAATCAGGTCTCGGCCACCACCGGGACGATTCGCGCCAAGGCCGAGTTCAATAATCCGAAACAGCTCTTGTGGCCAGGTCAATTGGTCACGGTAAAAATCCAGACGGCAATTGACCGCGATGCATTGCGAGTGCCGCCGCAGGTGGTGCAGCGCGGTATCGATCAACACTTCGCGTTCCGGGTCAATGGCGACAAGGTCGAGGTAGTTCCGGTGCAGGTGCTGTATCAGGACAGCAGCCTGATGCTGATCTCCGGTCCCAAGGCTGGCGACGTGCTGGTCAGTGACGGCCAGTCACGACTCAAGGCGGGATCGAAAATCGAAGTGCTGCGTAACACGACAGAGACTAGCCAGACGGCTGAGCTGGACGGCACACGATGAAGGGCCGCGGATCGATTTCAGCCTGGTGCGTAGACCATCCGGTCGCCACATTATTACTGACGTTTGCCATGGTTCTGCTGGGCGCAATTGCCTTCCCTCGGCTGCCCGTGGCGCCGCTGCCTGAAGCCGAATTCCCGACGATTCAAGTCACTGCGCAACTGCCCGGAGCCAGTCCGGAAACCATGGCCTCGTCAGTGGCGACACCGCTGGAGGTGCAATTCAGCGCCATCCCCGGCATGACGCAAATGACCTCCAGCAGCGCCTTGGGCTCAACCAACCTGACGCTGCAATTTACCCTCAACAAAAGCATCGACACCGCCGCGCAGGAAGTTCAGGCCGCGATCAATACCGCAGCAGGCCGACTTCCCGCTGACATGCCCAATTTGCCGACCTGGCGCAAGGTCAACCCGGCGGACAGCCCGGTGCTGATTCTCAGCGTCAGTTCCAACCTGATGCCGCCTACCGAACTGAGCGACGTGACGGAGTCGTTGTTGGCGCGGCAACTGAGCCAGATTGACGGTGTTGGGCAGGTGTTCATTACCGGCCAGCAACGTCCGGCGATTCGCGTACAGGCTGCACCGGAGAAGCTCGCCGCATTGGGCCTGACCCTTGCCGATATTCGTGTGGCGGTGCAACAGACCAGTCTCAACCTCGCCAAAGGCGCGCTGTATGGCAAGGACAGCGTGTCCACTATTGCCTCCAACGATCAGTTATTCCGGCCTCAGGACTACGCGCAACTGATCGTCTCTTACAAGGACGGCGCGCCCGTACACCTGAAGGATGTGGCGCGGGTCATCAATGGCTCGGAAAACGCTTACGTGCAGGCCTGGTCGGGGGATCAGCAAGGCGTCAACGTGACGATCTTCCGCCAGCCCGGCGCCAATATCGTGGAAACCGTGGACCGCATTCAGCGCGAGTTGCCGCGCTTGCTGGAAATGCTCCCGGCCTCGGTAGACGTCTCGGTGCTCAACGACCGCACCCGAACCATTCGCGCTTCGCTGCACGAAGTGGAAATCACCCTGGTGATCGCAATCTTGCTGGTGGTCGCGGTGATGGCCCTGTTCCTGCGCCAGCTGTCGGCCACCCTGATCGTCAGCGCTGTGCTGGGCGTGTCGCTGGTTGCCAGTTTCGCGATGATGTACGTGTTTGGGTTTAGCCTGAACAACCTGACGCTGGTGGCGATTGTGGTGGCGGTCGGGTTCGTGGTGGACGATGCGATCGTGGTAGTGGAGAACATCCATCGACACCTTGAAGCCGGTGACGGCATGCGCGAGGCGGCCATCAAGGGCTCTGGCGAAATTGGTTTCACGGTGGTGTCGATCAGCTTCTCGCTGGTTGCGGCGTTCATTCCACTGCTGTTTATGGGCGGTGTGGTCGGGCGGCTGTTCAAGGAGTTTGCACTCACCGCCACCGCGACCATCCTGATTTCGGTTGTCGTTTCACTGACGCTGGCACCAACCCTGGCGGCGCTGTTCATGCGCGCGCCGAAACATGACCCGCATGCAAAACCGGGTTTCAGCGAACGCCTGTTGGCACTCTATGAGCGCGGATTGAACAAGGCGCTGGCTCATCAACGAATCATGCTCGGGATCTTCGGGCTGACATTGGTGCTGGCTGGCGTTGGCTACGTGCTGATTCCGAAAGGGTTCTTTCCGGTCCAGGACACTGCATTCGCCCTTGGCACCAGCGAGGCTGCGGCCGATATCTCCTATCCCGACATGGTGGAGAAACACCTGCAACTGGCAAAAATCGTCGGCGCCGATCCTGCAGTCCAGGCGTTCTCCCATTCGGTGGGGGTCAGCGGTAGCAACCAGACCATCGCCAACGGGCGGTTCTGGATATCCCTTAAACCCCGGGGTGAGCGCGACGTTTCGGTGAGTGAGTTCATCGACCGGATACGCCCGAAGCTGGCGAAGATTCCCGGCATCGTGCTGTACCTGCGCGCCGGACAAGATATCAACCTGAGTCCCGGTCCGAGCCGAAGTCAGTATCAATACGTGCTCAAGAGTAATGACGGTCCGCTGCTCAATACCTGGACCCAGCGCCTGACGGAAAAACTGCGCACCAACCCGGCATTCCGCGACTTGTCCAACGACCTGCAACTAGGCGGTAGCGTCACTCATATCAATATCGACCGCAGTGCTGCAGCGCGCTTCGGGTTGACCACCAATGATGTCGATCAGGCCCTGTACGACGCTTTTGGCCAGCGACAAATCAGCGAATTCCAGACCGAAATCAATCAGTACAAAGTGATTCTGGAGCTGGATGCCAAACAGCGCGGCAAAGCCGAAAGCCTGGCGTATTTCTATCTGCGATCGCCGCTGACCAACGAAATGGTACCGCTGTCAGCGCTGGCCAAGGTCGGCGCGCCGACCATGGGGCCATTGTCCATCGCCCACGACGGCATGTTCCCCGCCGCCAACCTGTCGTTCAACCTGTCACCCGGCGTGGCTTTGGGCGATGCAGTGCGCATGCTCGATCAAGCCAAAAACGAAATCGGCATGCCGGCATCGATCATCGGTAACTTCCAGGGTGCGGCGCAGGCGTTTCAGAGTTCACTGGCCAATCAGCCGTGGTTGATTCTTGCGGCGCTGGTGGCGGTGTACATCATCCTGGGTGTGCTTTATGAAAGCTTTGTCCATCCACTGACGATTATTTCCACTCTTCCCTCAGCCGGTATCGGCGCGCTGTTACTGCTGTGGTTGATGGGGCAGGATTTTTCGATCATGGCCCTGATCGGTGTGGTCCTGCTGATCGGTATCGTCAAGAAGAACGGTATTTTGCTGGTGGACTTCGCCCTGGAGGCGCAACGCGATCGCGGCATGAGCGCGCTGGACGCGATTCACGAAGCCTGCCTCACCCGTTTCCGTCCAATCATCATGACCACTCTGGCGGCATTGCTTGGCGCCCTGCCCTTGATGCTCGGTTATGGTGTCGGTGCCGAACTCCGTCAGCCGCTGGGGATTGCCGTGGTTGGCGGTTTGCTGGTCAGCCAGTTGCTGACGCTGTTCACCACACCGGTGATCTACCTTCAGCTGGAGCGGGTGTTTCATAAGCGCAAGGCTGAGGCTGAGCCTGCTTTGGTAATGAACAAATGATTACTCCCCTGACACAACGTGATCGCGCCGCGAATTGTCGACCTGTAGGAGCTGCCGAAGGCTGCGATCGCGACATGTCAGGATAAATGCTTCGCAGCCTTCGGCAGCTCCTACGGAAGATGCGCTTCAATACAGCGCATTGAGACAGTTATGTTTTACCCATTGAGACCTGCCCCATGCGTGTCCTGATCATCGAAGACGAAGAGAAGACCGCCGATTACCTGCATCGCGGCCTGACCGAACAAGGCTTCACCGTGGACCTCGCCCGCGATGGCATCGAGGGGCTGCACCTTGCGCTAGAGAGCGATTACGACGTGATCATTCTCGACGTGATGCTGCCCGGCCTGGATGGCTTTGGCGTATTGCGCACGTTGCGCGCTCGCAAGCAGACGCCGGTGATCATGCTCACCGCCCGCGAGCAAGTGGATGACCGTATTCGCGGGCTGCGTGAAGGCGCCGATGACTATCTGGGCAAGCCGTTTTCATTTCTTGAACTGGTCGCTCGCCTGCAAGCCCTGACCCGCCGCAGCAGCGGTCACGAGCCAGTGCAAATCAGCATTGCCGACCTGTGGATCGACCTGATCAGCCGCAAGGCCACCCGCGCCGGGTTGCGTCTGGACCTGACGGCGAAAGAGTTTTCGTTGCTTAGCGTACTTGCCCGCCGCCAAGGAGAGATCCTTTCGAAAACGTCGATTGCCGAAATGGTCTGGGACATCAATTTCGACAGCGACGCCAATGTCGTAGAGGTGGCGATCAAACGGCTGCGGGCAAAACTGGATGGGCCGTTCGAACAGAAACTGCTGCACACCATTCGAGGTATGGGCTACGTGCTGGAAAGCCGTGCTGGAGAACGCAGTGAAGACTGACTCCATCGCCCTGCGTCTGAGCGGCCTGTTCGCTCTGGTCGCGCTGCTGGTCTTCACGTTGATTGGCTGGGCGTTGTATTTGCAGGTCGACAAAAGCATGGCGCTGCTGCCGGAAGCCGAGGCTGAAGCGCGCTACAGCGTGCTGGAATCCGCGGTCAACCGCCACAGTGACGTCGAGCACTGGGGCAGGATCAAAAGCAAACTCAGACTGCTCAGCGAAGAGGACAAGCGCCTGCGTTTCTGGGTGGTCAGCGACAATCCGGTGTATGAGTTCGGCAACCCGGACCCTCACATTCGCAGCTTCGCCAACGGCCCGCTGGGCATGCGTGACCTGCGAATTTCCGGGCATCAATCCCCGTTCAAAGTGTTGGTCAGCCAGTTCGAAGCCAAAGAACAACGTCCTCCGTTACGTTTCCTGATTGCTGTCGACACTGAGACATTCCTGCAAACCCAGCACTCGCTGATGATTGCCCTGATCGGCTTTGCGGCGCTGGGCATCCTGCTCGCTTCAATGCTGGGCTACTGGGTCGCGCGTATCGGTTTGCGGCCATTGACGAGTCTCTCGCTGGAGGCGCGCAAACTCGCCCCACCGCGCCTCTCGGGGCGCCTGCAAATGACGCCGCTGCCGCCGGAGTTGAACCAGTTCGTGACCTCCTTCAACTCGACACTGGAGCGAGTCGAGCAAGCCTATGCGCGGCTTGAATCCTTCAATGCAGATGTCGCCCATGAACTGCGCTCGCCGTTGACCAACCTGATTGGCCAGACTCAGGTGGCCTTGACCCGGGGCCGCTCGGCAGAACACTACTTCGAAGTACTGCAATCGAATCTGGAAGAGCTTGAACGGCTGCGCTCGATCATCAACGACATGCTGTTTCTGGCCAGTGCCGACCAGGGTAGCAAGGTCACGGAACTGACCTGCGCCTCTCTGGCTCAGGAAGTGGCAACCACACTGGATTATCTGGATTTTATTCTTGAGGATGCGCAGGTACGGGTCGAAGTCCATGGTGATGCTCTTGTGCCAATGGAAAAGACTCACTTGCGCAGAGCGCTGATCAACCTGCTGCACAACGCCGTGCAGCACACACAAGCAGGGCAATTGATCCGCGTCGACATTAGCAAACAGGTCGATCATGTCAGTGTCGGCGTAGCCAATCCCGGCACACAGATTGCCAACGAGCACCTGCCCAAACTCTTCGAGCGTTTTTATCGGGTCGACGCCTCACGCGCCAACAGCGGCGGCAACCATGGCCTTGGGCTGGCCATCGTCAAAGCCATTGCCCTGATGCATGGCGGCAGCGTGTTCGTGCACAGCCGCGAGGGTATCAATACCTTTGGGATCAACCTGCCGTTGTGATGGTCGGCGCAGTCTCCGAGCACCGCTCCGCAGGATCGGCTTTAGCCGGGAGGTCATGGAAATGCTCGCTAAATGTTCCTCGCCAGAAACACCGCTCTCCCGGATAAAGCCGGCCCTCCAGGATCAAGATCACGCTTGCGGCAAACATAGTTCTCCCCCAAGCGCGGCGTTACAACGCCGTATCGGTTAACCCGAATAATTGCTCACGAAATAAAACGCATTCACGCGTGCGATAAAACACCGCTGTTTCGGCGCGTCCCATTTGAGTTATAAATACCGGGTCGACAAAGACGCTAAATATATAAAACTCTTAAAACTCTTTTAAAACAAAGAGTTGAAGAAGCATTGATCATTTACCGAGCTCCTCCGCGCAATGATTGCTCATCACGCCATGCAGGCACCGCATAAAAAATGGACTCGGCCAGAAGTTTTCCTGGTGTGCGGCAGTGTGCTGGCGATCGCCGCTATAGCGGTCATTGTCGTCTCGCTATTGATGCGCGAGCGCCGGGACGCCCATGAAGCTGCCGCACGAGCTTCTTCCAACATCGTGCGGTTGATTGACGCCGATGTAATGCGTAACGCTGAGCTTTACGACACCTCGCTGCAAGGCATGATCAACGCGTGGCGAATGCCCGAGTTGCAAAATATTCCTTCCAATTTACGCCAACTGGTTTTATTCGATCGCTCTACCGTCGCACGTTACAAGGGCGATCTGCTGTTGCTGGACAAGAACGGCTTCATCCTCGCCGACTCGACCTCGACGCGTCCCCGCCCCTACAGTCTCGCAGACCGCCCGCATTTTCAGGAGCACGTGAACAATCCGTCGCTGGAGATGATGGTGGGTGCACCCTTCAAGGCGCATTGGGGCTTCAAAGACTGGTGCATCAGCTTCAGCCGGCGGATATCCGGTATTGACGGTTCATTTCAAGGAGTCGCCAGCGCTGCGATGCGCCTGGTTTACTTCAAGCAGTTGTTTCGAACGTTGGATATCGGCCCGGACAGCAATGTCACGCTGCTCAACACTGACGGCGTGATGCTCGCCCGACACCCGGAAATACCCGGTAGAGACGTCATCGGAGAGAGCTTTGCCAACAGCCCCAACTTCAAGCGCATCCTGCGCGAAGGTAACGGCAGCTTTATCAGCGTTTCATCCATAGACGGTAAAGAACGCCTGTACACCTTTTCCCATGTCGGCAACCTTCCGTTGATTGTGGTGGCGGGCTTATCAGTGAAAGAGGTCTATGCCATCTGGAACCGCAATGTGCTGCTGGTCGGCGTTGCGACCACGGTGTTGTGCCTCGGTATCCTGTGGTTAAGCCTGCTGCTGCGCCGAGAGTTAAGGCTGCGTCATCAAGCTGAGAAAGAACTCAATGCCCGGGCATCCACCGATGCCTTGACCGGACTTGCCAACAGACGACGTCTCGATGAAGTGATGAAAAGCGAATGGATGCGCAGCATGCGCACAGGCAAGCCAATTTCATTGCTGGTGATCGATGTTGACCACTTCAAGGCATTCAACGATCGCCACGGTCACTACGGCGGAGATGGAGCGCTACGCAACGTTGCGACGACCATTGCCAATAGCATCAGAAGACCGGGTGATTTTGTCGCCCGTTATGGTGGCGAAGAATTTGTGGCAGTGCTGGGCGAAACCGGGCTCGAAGGTGCAAAGGTCATCGCAGAAACCATTAGAAGTGCGATAGAAAACCTCGCCCCTTATGCCGGTGATACACAGCCGATCACGGTCAGCATCGGCATCGCCTGCGCGCAGGCACAACTCGAAGAAACCATCGAAAACCTGTTCAGTGCTGCGGACAAGGCGCTGTATACGGCCAAACACAATGGGCGTAACAGGGTTGAGACCGCTCACGCCTGATCGGCCTTTTAGCTTCGGCCTCTTCGCCAATCAATTCGCACTCACAAGTCCTTCTCCAACGAATCGCGGGCATAAAAAAACGCCAGACTGGCTGGCGTTTTTTAGTGTCGCGGGTCTTAGCTTGCAGCGCGAGCAGCGTCACGCAGAGCTTTGACTTTGTCGTGAGTTGCCAGCACACCAGCTTGCTGCTTGGTGATCAACGCAATTACGTTGGCAGGCAGGTTTTTCTCGTGAGCTTTTTCCAGCGCTTCTTTATACGCCTTCTTGGCGACATCTTCGCCACGCTCAACTTCTTCAAGGATCGCCTTGTCATCCTTGCCAGTCAGGGTTGACTTCAAGTCCACCCAAGCACGATGCAGCGTACCGCCGACGCTGGAGGAAGTCTCTGGATCGCCGCCCAGTGCACGGACTTCAGTTTGCAATTCACGAACTGCAGTGGCGATTTCTGTAGAACGGCTCAGGAAGTAAGCCTTGATCGCAGGGTTTTTGATATCTTCTGCGCTGGTCTGAAAACCCTTTTCGCCATCTTTGCTGGTTTCGATCAGGTCGTTCAGAACGGAGATCGATTCTTTATTGATGTCAGTCATTTTCAAGTTCCTCATGGGCAGGTTTATACAAAATGATTTGCATGCTTAGGTAATTGCAGGGCGCATGCCAGTTTTTTGAATATATTTAATCCTTTAAAATCAATAGGTTAATACAATAACCAGACAGATGGGTCGTGATTTCTGCATGATCTGTCCTTTGGCCTGCATGCAGAATGCACGTATCGTTAGGGCGTATTGAAATCGGGTGACGCGAATCTCATGGATCCGGAAAAACTTTTGCTACTGGTGACTCGCGAGATGCCATTTGGCAAATATAAAGGCCGCCTGCTCGCTGACTTGCCGGGCCAATACCTGAACTGGTTTGCGCGGGAAGGCTTCCCGAAAAGCGAGCTGGGCAGTTTGCTGGCGTTGATGCAGGAGATCGACCACAACGGTCTTTCAGAGCTGCTTGATCCGCTGCGCACGCAGCCACGGAAGAAGTACAACGACCGCTAATCGCAACAGACTTCTGGAGCTTATCTGCAAGTTGACTCTGTAGGAGCTCACCGAGGTTACGAGGCCAGCGATAGCGGTTTGTCTGGTACACCGCCATCGCTGGCCTCGTAACCTCGGTGAGCTCCTACAGCATTGGATTCCACAGAATGAGTCATTCAGTCACAAAGAGAGGACGCAATGCTCGAGCAACAGGCAAGGGATGAACAGTTCTGGCAGGCCATCGCCGAGCGTTATGACGTCGAGCCAGGGCCAATCAATCTGGAGAACGGTTACTTCGGGCGCATGACGCGTGAAGTCATGGAAGACTATCGGCGCAACATCGATTACGTGAACCGGAGCAACTCGGTGTATGTGCGTCGTCAGTTCGATACCCACGACAGCGGCATGATCCACGCTCAACTGGCGCAGTTGCTACAGGTGAGCATGCAGGAGATTGCTATCACCCGCTGCGCCTCCGAATCATTGCAGTCGCTGATCCGCAACTATAACCAGCTGCAACCCGGCGATCAGGTACTGATCTGCGATCTGGACTACATCAGTGTGCAATCCGCCATGCGCTGGCTGGCCAAAAGCCGTGGCGTTGAAGTTATCGAAATCTCTCACGACCACCCGGCGACTTACGAAAGCCTGCTCAGCAGCTATCAGCAAGCCTTCGAGCAGTATCCCCGACTCAAGCTGATGGCGTTGACGCATGTTACCCACCGCACAGGGCTGGTGATGCCGGTTCAGGCCATTGCCGGTCTGGCGAAAGAGCACGGCGTGGATGTCATCCTCGACGGTGCCCACGCGCTGGGACAGCTGGACTTTAAGCTCGATGAACTGGGTGTGGCATTCGCTGGCTACAACCTGCAGAAATGGATTGGCGCGCCATTGAGCCTGGGTTTTATCTACGTGGCACGGGACAGGATTTCGGCTATCGACCCAGACATGGGTGACACCCGCTATGCCAGCGATGACATTCTGTCTCTGGTGCCCTACGGCACGCCGAATATTCCAGCCTGGATGACCTTGCCCAAAGTGTTCGAAGAACACGCGGCGATGGGTGGCTCAGCCAGCAAAGGCGCACGCCTGAGTTACCTGCGCGACCTGTGGGTCAAGCCGGCAAGAGATATGGAGCACATCGAAGTTCTAACCCCGGACGATCCGCGTCTGTATTGCGGGATCACCGCGCTGCGCTTCACTCATCACGCGGATCAGCAGAAAATGGTCGAACGCTTGCTGCAGGACTACAACCTGTTCACCGTCGCCCGCCAGGGCGCGGCGTGCGGGCCGTGTATCCGGATTACGCCGGGGTTCAGTACCTCGGCGGCGGATATGGGGTTGTTGGTCGAGGCGTTGCAGCAGTTGAAGTGACCTGTAGGAGTGAGCTTGCTCGCGATAGCGGTGTATCAGCAGCAAATATCTCGCTTGTTAAATCCAATCGCGAGCAAGCTCACTCCTACAGTGGTAAGCGTTCAGGTCAATCAAACAACGCCATTGCCTGTGCGGTGGCTTCCTGGATACGACCCCAGTCGCCGTTCTTGACCCATGCGTTGTCGATCATCCACGTACCGCCGACGCACATGACGTTAGGCTGCGCCATGTAGTTCTTGAGGTTGTCGGCGTTGACGCCGCCAGTTGGGCAGAAACGCACTTCATTGAAGGGACCGCCAAGGGCTTTGATCGCTGCGACGCCGCCGCTGATCTCAGCCGGGAACAGCTTGAAGCGGCGATAACCCATCGCATAACCAATCATGATTTCCGAAGCACTGCTGATGCCGGGCAACAGCGGC
Organism: Pseudomonas caspiana; assembly: GCF_040224095.2. Taxonomy (NCBI): domain Bacteria; kingdom Pseudomonadati; phylum Pseudomonadota; class Gammaproteobacteria; order Pseudomonadales; family Pseudomonadaceae; genus Pseudomonas; species Pseudomonas caspiana. The sequence continues at coordinate 4,681,834 of NZ_CP167995.1, forward strand.
AGCGGACTGTCGAGCGCAGCTTGCAGCAAGTCCTGCGTACTGCCTGGCGTGACGATGAACTGCGAACCGGCCGCTTCGGCGTCGGCCAGCATGTGCCGGTCGAGAATAGTGCCAGCGCCAACGCAAAGCTCAGGGCGCTGCTCACGAAGAATACGGATTGCGCTCAGGCCAAAGGCCGAGCGCAAGGTGACTTCCAGCGCCGTCATGCCACCGGCGGCCAGGGCGTCAGCCAAAGGCAGAACGTCCTCGTCACGCAGGATGGTGATGACCGGCAAAATTTTTGCCTTGGCGCAGAGTTCGTCAATCTGCTTGATCTTGTTCGCCATGCTGTTCAGCGGCTGAGTGTTATCGACGGTGTTCATGGCGGCGGATCCTTTTGTTATGGGCACCAGTAAATCTCAAGTGAAGAGTCAAGGAAGGCGCGGATTGGCATTTCAGCGAGGTCATCGCCCGCCAGTGCGGCCCGCAGGGTGTCGAGTTTGGCCTGACCGGAAACCGACAGGATCGGCAGACGGGCCGAAGCCAGCAGTTGACGGGTCATGGTCAAGCGCTGATGCGGGACAGAGGGCGCAAGCATTGGCAGGCAGCGGCGTTTACTGTCCAACTGCAACGCTTCCTTCAGGTTCGGGCTGTTCGGGAACAGCGAGGCGGTGTGCCCGTCATCACCCATGCCCAGCACCAGCACGTCAATCGGCGGCAACTCGGCCAGTGCCTGATCAGCCGCCTCGGCAGCCTCTTCAAGGCTCGGCGCGACGGTGTATAGACCGAAGAAACGCGCCTTGGCCGCTGGGCCTTGCAGCAGGAAACGCTGCAGCAGGCCGGCATTGCTGTCGGCGTGCTCAACCGGCACCCAGCGCTCGTCAGCCAGGCTGATGACCACTTTCGACCAGTCCAGCGGCTGCTGCGCCAGGCTCTGGAAAAACGCCACGGGGCTACGCCCACCAGATACAACCAGTGTCGCCACGCCCTTGGCATTGATCGCAGCGTTGAGCTGTTCGGCTACGTTGGCTGCCAGCGTCTCGGCCAACTGCTGCGGATTATCGAAATCCCGAGCCACGAGGCCCTGCGGGAATTCAAGTTCACATATCGCCATACCACGATCTCCCATCACGAGTAATCAGGGCAATGGAGCTCATCGGCCCCCACGATCCGGCGGCATAAGGCTTGGGCGCATCGCCCGCCTTTTTCCAACCGGCGATCAACTGATCGCACCATTGCCAGGCGTACTCAATTTCATCTTTGCGAACAAACAGGTTCTGATTGCCGCGCATGACTTCCAGCAGCAAACGCTCATAGGCATCAGGGACGCGCGCGCTGCGGTAAGTGTCGGAAAAATTCAGTTGCAACGGGCCGCTACGCAACTGCATGCCTTTGTCCAGGCCCTGATCCTTGGTCATCACCTGCAAGGAAATACCTTCGTCCGGCTGCAAACGAATGATCAGACGGTTACTGATCTGCATGCGCTGCTCGGGGGCGAAGATGTAGTGCGGCGGCTCTTTGAAATGGATCACGATCTGCGACAGCTTTTGCGGCATGCGCTTGCCGGTACGCAGATAGAACGGTGTACCTGACCAGCGCCAGTTACGGATATCGGCACGCAGGGCGACGAAGGTTTCGGTGTCGCTCTGGGTGTTGGAATTCTCTTCTTCCAGATAACCCGGCACGGCTTTGCCTTCGCTGTAACCCGCGGTGTATTGACCACGAACAACCTGAGTGGCCAGACGCTCCGGCGTGAACGGTGCAAGGGCCTTGAGCACCTTCACCTTCTCATCGCGAATACTGTCGGCGGACAGATCACTCGGCGGGTCCATGGCAATCAGACACAGCAGTTGCAGCAAGTGGTTCTGGATCATATCGCGCAACTGCCCGGCCTGATCGAAGTAACCCCAACGGCCTTCGATACCGACTTTCTCCGCAACTGTAATTTCCACATGGGAAATGTGGTTCTGGTTCCACTGGGTTTCAAACAGGCTGTTGGCAAAGCGCAGGGCGATCAGGTTCTGAACGGTGTCTTTGCCCAGATAGTGATCGATGCGGTAGACGCGGCTTTCCGGCAGGAACTGCGCCACGGCATCATTGACCCGACGCGACGAAGCGAGGTCGTGACCGATGGGCTTTTCCAGCACGGCACGGGTGCGATCGGTCAGGTTGACCGACGCCAGGTTTTCACAGATCGCGCCATACACCGAAGCAGGTGTGGCGAAATAAGCGATCAGGGTTTCGGCATCGCCCACCCGCTCGGCCAGCGCGACATAATCCTCTGCCTTGAGAAAGTCGACGTGCAGGTAACTCAGGCGCGCCTGAAAACGCTCTACGTGTTCCGTTTCAAGCTGTGCTTCGGGAACGAAGCGGCGTAACGATTCTTCGATGTGTGCCAAATGCTGCTGTGCGTCGCCAGGCTCACGCGCCAACGCGAGAATTCGCGTGTCGGCATGCAGCAATCCAGCGCGGTCGAGCTGATAAAGCGCCGGGAACAGTTTGCGCACTGCCAGGTCGCCCAAGGCGCCAAACAAGGCAAAAGTGCACGGTTCAACCGTAATCGAGAGCATAATGTTGGTTCTTTTATCAAGTTAAGCTACAAATACCTTTTTTAAAGGCGTTACTCAAGGCCATATGTAGTAATAACCACAACATTGCATCTAAAAGCATATTCCAGTGGTGATCAACACAGGCCCTGAGTACGATAGGCCACCTTTGCTACAGGCTAAAGGGCCTATGTGCCTGCCCTGAAAAAAACCTGCGCAAATCTGCCTGATTAGGACTTTGAATGGACCACTCAAGAAATCTTCTGGAGCAGATCCAGAGCCGCCTCGAAGAGCTCAACAAGGCTGAGCGCAAGGTAGCTGAAGCGATTCTTCTTAACCCACAACAAGCAACTCGCTTCAGTATCGCGGCATTGGCACAGGCCGCCAAAGTCAGCGAGCCGACGGTCAACCGCTTTTGCCGCTCGTTTGCCGTGAGCGGTTACCCAGAACTCAAATTGCAGCTCGCGCAAAGTCTGGCCAGCGGTGCGGCGTACGTCAGCCGGGCCGTAGAAGCCGACGATGATCCCGAGGCCTATACCAAGAAGATTTTTGGCAGCGCGATTGCCTCGCTGGACAGTGCCGTTCAGCAACTAGACCCGGCGCTGATCAGCAAGTCTGTGGACATGTTGATTCAAGCGAGGCAGATCCACTTCTTCGGCCTCGGTGCTTCAGCGCCTGTTGCGCTGGACGCCCAGCACAAGTTCTTCCGCTTCAATCTGGCGGTGACCGCCCACGCCGACGTGCTCATGCAGCGCATGATTGCCTCGGTGGCACACACCGGCGAGCTGTTTGTGATCATTTCCTACACAGGCCGTACGCGGGAATTGGTGGAAGTAGCACGCATTGCGCGGGCCAATGGTGCCTCGGTATTGGGCCTGACCGCTGCTGGCTCCCCACTGGCCCAAGCCAGTACGGTTAGCCTGAATATCCCGCTGCCGGAAGACACCGATATCTACATGCCGATGACCTCGCGGATCATCCAGCTCACCGTGCTCGACGTGCTCGCTACCGGCATGACCTTACGCCGTGGCGTGGATTTCCAGCCGCACCTGCGCAAGATCAAAGAGAGCTTGAATGACAGCCGGTATCCGATTGAGGATCAGGGGTAACGCTTAGGCGTTTTGTAGGAGCTGCCGAAGGCTGCGATCGCGGTGTGTCAGGATAAATGCTTCGCAGCCTTCGGCAGCTCCTATAGAAAAGGCGTTCAGCTTAGCCATCAATGCAGCAAACACGCCTGCAGACTCAGCTCGACCTGCTCACCGGGCGCAAGGCTCAGGCTTTCATCATGACCCGACGCCGCCTCGACGCAGACGAAACCGGATGCTTCATTGCCTGCCACACCCAACAGCGGCCTGTTACCGGGATGCCAGACGACAGTGCTCGCGTTATCGGCGCTATTGATGCCCAGGCGGCGTTGCCACGTTTGATCCTTTAGCTGCAACGGTCCGCTATGTTCAAACACCCGCTGACAGCCACCTGCGACGCGCAGCTCACCTTCTTGCTGACAGGCACGCCGACTCAACTGATCATAACCCTGAGCGCCTTCCAGACCTTGCAACGCAACGTCTTCCACATCGCTGATGCGCCAGTAAGCATGTAAAGCATGGCCAAACTGGCAAGGCTCGCTGTCTTCGTGACAGGTACTTAGCCGCAGCTCCATGCCCTGCCCCAGTTCAGCGTACAAATCAGCCTGCCAGTCACAGAGTTGCAATCGCCAATGCAGGCTGACCCCGGATTCGCTTTCGCAACTGTCGATCAGTTTCCAGTCCAGTAATCGCCCCCAGCCATGCGCCGGCCAACCCGATTCACTCGGGTGACGTCCGTGCCACGGCCAACACACCGGCACGCCACCGCGAATCGCGCCCACTTGTGGCCAGCGCGATGCACACCAGAGCCAGGGCTTCTGCCCCGCTGGCTGGAAATGCAGAAGCTGCGCACCCTGACGACTGAATACGGCCTGACACAGCGGGTGATTGATCAGCAGCACATCACGGTGCTGATGACGCTCCCACTCGAAAGTAGGTCGGGCGCGTCGGGATGTGAAGAAACGCTGTAGGGGGTGTTCGGACATCCAATCCGCTCCAGTCGAAAAATTGCTTGGTAAACTCTAACTGTGGGAGCAGAGCTTGCTCGCGATAAGGCTGGACGCGGTTCACTTCGGATCGCGTCCAGCCTTGTCGCGAGCAAGCTCTGCTCCCACAGGCATATGCATTTCAATCAGATACTCCATATCTGCTACTCAAAAAAACGGGCAGCCAGGCTGCCCGTAAAGCACACACGACCCTTGAACGTTTAGAACTTGGTCTGCAACTTGATACCCGCGACCAGTGCGTTATCCACTTGATCTACGCCACCCGGGCTTTTGATGTATTGCAGGTTAGGACGAATAGTCAGCCAGTCGGTTACGTGTACCCCGTAGTAGATCTCGGAGTTGTACTCGCTCTTCTGGATTGGCAGGTAGCCAGGGTTGTCATAGTCGTCGATGCCATTGACCGCGTTGATCTGACGGGCACGATCGGTGACGTTATCGTTGACGTGGATACGCGAAACACCAATACCGATGTCATCCTTCGGACGCGCATCGAAAGGTCCCTTGAAGACCATACCGACTTGCAGGAAGTTGTCGACGAAGTTGGTGTCCTTGTCATGCACGGTGGCGTTGGCAAACAGGGTCAGGCCGCGAGACGAGTCGCCACTGAAGGTACTGACCTGTTGCTGCGCCACAACCCACCAGCCGGTCTTTTCGTTACGCGACTTGAACGCCGCACCGGTCAGACCCTGAGGCTGGCCATTGACGTCCTCATAGCGGTCGTCGGCACTCGGGCTGCTGAAGTAATAGCCCAGACGGTATTCGCCAGGCAGCGAGTTGACGGTCGGCGACCACACCACTTCAACCGGCACCAGCGTACCTTTGGAACCGCTGCCGCTCAGCTTGAAGCCATTACCGGTTTCCAGGTTGGACGGATTCTGCTCGTAGACGCCGATCTGCGCGTACACCTGAGGCGTGATGTTGTATTTCACACGCAGCGCCCACTGGCTGACCGGCCAGTTGTACCAGGTGTCCACGTAGTTCGCGGCCTGAGTACCGCAGAACGTCAAGTTCTGGAAGTCGCAAGGGAAGCTGCCGAAGTCCTCGCCCTCGCCCATTCGACCAGCCTTGATGTCGAGTTTGCCGTCGAAGAACTTTTGCTTGACCCACATTTGCGTCAGGCGCCAGGTCTGACCGCGACCCCATACTTCCTGAGACGAACTGAGCGTGCCGACGCGCGGGTCGCCGAGACGATCGTTGGAGATGTTCTTACCGCTACGTTCAGTGATTGCCAACTTGAACTCAGCATCATTCCAGCCAAAAGCCTTTTGCAGGTCGATGTTAACGCCGAGTGCGAACTGGTCGCTGTAACGAGCCGTCTTGTCGGTGTCGTAGCCACCGTGGATGTTGGACCCCATCTCACCGACGTATTCGAGCGAGAAATCATAGCCTTTGTCATACAGTTCCTTACGCACGCCGCCCCAGTCTCCGGTCATATGCCCGTTGGGGTTGTAAGGTTCGATGGCATAGGCAGCACTGGAAAAAACCAGCGCACTCAATACGGACAAACCACCGACAAGCTGGAACTGATTAAGCGGTTTATTACGTAGCTTCTTCATCCCTTGGATCCTCATTTTATTGTTATTAGCTTTTACGGCATTGACATCGACTACTTCGTATTCGCTGGCAGGGCGCTCTTATGGCAGTGAGCGCCCGGCTGGCAGTGCCCGGTCAGTTACGGTTGATCTGGGTGACATTGGCCGCACGCTCGACGGGCGGCTCGCTGGCAAGCACACCAAGGCGCTCGCCGGTGGCGGCATCAAAAAGCAGCACTTTGGCGGGGTCGAATTGCAGCGTCAGGCTTTCGCCTACCTGCGGTGCGACGTCCGACGCCAGACGACAGCAGACTTTGCTCTGGTTGAGCGTGACGAAAACCAGCGTGTCCGGACCGGTCGGTTCGGTGACCTGCACTTCAGCGCGAATAGTCGGCAGGCCATTAGCCTCGGTCGGAGCAAGCACGATTTGTTCAGGTCGCAGACCAAGGATCACCTCGCGGTCCTCCAGACCGGCATCAGTCATGCCCAACGGCAACTCGCAGCGAGCCTGACCGCTATCAAGCAACGCGATGAGACGCCCTTCCTTGCGTTGCAAACGCAGGGGGATGAAGTTCATCGGCGGCGAACCAATGAAGCTCGCGACGAACAGATTGGCCGGGTCGTTGTAGATCTGCTTGGGCGTGCCGAACTGCTGAATGATGCCGTCCTTCATGACCGCCACTTTGTCGCCCAGAGTCATCGCTTCGATCTGATCGTGGGTCACATAAACAGTGGTGGTTTTCAGACGCTGGTGCATCAGCTTCATTTCGGTACGCATCTCGACCCGCAGCTTGGCGTCGAGATTGGAGAGTGGTTCGTCGAACAGGTAAATCTTCGGCCGCCGCGCCAAAGCTCGCCCCATGGCAACGCGCTGTTGCTGGCCGCCGGACAATTGCCCTGGCTTGCGATTGAGCAGGTGTTCGATCTGCAGCAGCTTGGCAACGCGATTGACTTCTTCGTCAATGGCCGTCGCGCTCATCTTGCGAATCTTGAGACCGAACTCGATGTTCTCCCGCACGCTCATGGTCGGGTACAGCGCGTAGGACTGAAAGACCATGGCGATGTCACGATCCTTGGGGCTCATGCCGCTGACATCGGCGTCGTCGATGAGGATCGAACCGGCGCTGATATTTTCCAGACCCGCAATGCAGTTCATCAGGGTTGACTTACCACAGCCGGACGGACCGACCAGAATCAGGAATTCGCCGTCCTTGATCTGCAATTCAATGTTCTTCAGCGTGTCCGGAAGGCCCGCGCCGTAGGTCTTGTTTACATTACGTAATTCGAGCGTTGCCATGTTTACCCCTTGACTGCGCCGGCCGTTAGCCCACGCACGAAATACTTGCCGGCGACGATGTAGACCAGCAGAGTCGGCAGCCCGGCGATCATCGCGGCCGCCATATCAACGTTGTATTCCTTGGCCCCGGTACTGGTGTTGACCAGGTTGTTCAGCGCCACGGTAATGGGCTGCGAATCACCACTGGAAAACACCACGCCGAACAGGAAGTCATTCCAGATCTGGGTGAACTGCCAGATCAGGCAGACCATGATGATCGGCGTCGACATCGGCAGAATGATCTTGCCGAAGATGGTGAAGAAGCCCGCGCCATCCAGCCGTGCAGCCTTGACCAGTGCGTCCGGGATGCTCACGTAATAGTTACGGAAGAACAGTGTGGTGAAGGCCAGACCGTAAACCACGTGCACAAACACCAGACCGGTCGTAGTGCTGGCCAGCCCCATCTTGCCCAGCGTGAAAGACGCTGGCAGCAATACCGTTTGAAACGGCAGGAAGCAGCCAAACAGCAACAGACCGAAGAACAACTGCGAACCACGAAAACGCCACATCGACAGCACGTAACCGTTAAGTGCACCGATGGCCGTTGAAATCAGAACGGCAGGCACGGTGATCTTGATCGAGTTCCAGAAGTAGCCATCGAGCGTCCCCCAGGCCTTGATCCAGCCAATCCCGGTGACTACCGTTGGCCAGCTCAGCAGGTTGCCCGTACCGATATCTTCAGGTGTTTTGAAGCTGGTAAGGAGCATGACCACCAGTGGTACGAGATACAGCAGACACGCGAGGATCAACACCGCATAGATTGCGATTCGACCAAAGCTGAAGGCTGGTTTGCCGACATGACTAGTCATTGCGCTTGGTCCTCAGCTCGGAATACAGGTACGGCACCAGAATCGCCAGGATCGCGCCGAGCATCAGAATCGCACTGGCCGAACCCATACCCATCTGGCCACGGCTGAAGGTGAACGAGTACATGAACATGGCGGGCAGGTCCGAGGAGTAACCCGGTCCGCCAGCTGTCATTGCCGCCACCAAGTCGAAGCTCTTGATTGCGATGTGGGCGAGAATCATCACCGAACTGAAGAACACCGGACGCAGGCTTGGCAGCACCACTTTCCAGTAGATTTTCGGCATGCTCGCGCCATCGATCTGCGCTGCACGAATGATCGACTGATCAACGCCACGCAGTCCCGCAAGAAACATCGCCATGATGAACCCCGAGGACTGCCACACAGCGGCAATCACCAGGCAGTACACCACGCGATCCGGGTCTACCAGCCAGTCCAGGCGGAAGCCTTCCCAGCCCCAGTCCCGAAGCATTTTGTCCAGCCCCATGCCCGGGTTCAACAACCACTTCCAGGCGGTACCGGTGACGATCATCGACAACGCCATCGGGTACAGGTAAATCGTGCGGATAAACCCTTCGCGACGAATACGCTGGTCGAGGAACACCGCCAGCAGCACGCCGATTGCCAGGCTGATCGCGATGAACATGCCACCGAAAACCATCAGGTTCTTGCTTGCCACCCACCAACGATCGCTTTCGTACAAACGCACGTATTGCGACAACCCGGCCCACTTGTAGCTGGGCAAAAAGGTCGAATTGGTAAACGACAGTACGAACGTCCAGAGGATGTAACCGTAAAAACCGACCAGCACGATGAACATGCTCGGCGCGAGCACCAACTTGGGCAGCCAGCGTTGCAGCGCATCAAGCGGCGAGGCTTTGCTGAGGGCAGCGACAGAGCTCATCGAATCACTCACATTGAAAACATCATTTCCAGTTCGCAGGCGTGCCTGACACCGGGATACGGTGTCATCAGCACGGACTGCGGCTGGGGTGGTTTAGTGACTACGCAAACGAATTACTTGGCTGACTTGATGGCCGCGCCCAGTTTCTTCGCAGCATCGGCCGGGTCAGCTTTCGGGTCGTTGATGTAGTTGGTGATGACATCAAAGAACGCGCCCTGAACAGCCAGCGTGGTTGCCATGTTGTGCGCCATACTTGGTTGCAGACCGCCAGATTTGGCATCAGCCAGGAAGTCCTTGGCAGCGGTTTGAGCGCAGGAATCGAAGCCGTACTTGCCCATGTCACTGAGCATGTCGTTACGAACCGGGATCGAGCCTTTATTGATGCTGAAGACTTTCTGGAAGTTTTCACCCAACACGACTTTGGCGATGTCCTGCTGACCAGCAGCAGTACCGGCGTCTTTCTGCTTGAAGACCGCCAGCGAATCGATGTTGTAGGTGAAGGCTTTGTCGGTGCCCGGGAAAGGTACGCACTCGTAGTCTTTGCCGGCGACTTTCTTGGCTGCGGTCCATTCGCTCTTGGCCCAGTCACCCATGATCTGCATGCCGGCTTTGCCATTGATGACCTTGCCTGCTTCCAGGTTCCAGTCCTGACCTTTGCCGTCGACATCCATGTAAGTCGCGACTTTCTTGAGTTCGGTCAGAGCCTTGACCATTTCCGGGCCTGTCAGCGCGCTGTTGTCCAGATCGACGAAGGCTTTCTTGTAGCCGTCTGCGCCCATCACCGACAGCACGACCGCTTCAAATACAGTGCTGTCCTGCCATGGTTGGCCACCGTGGGCCAGCGGGATGAAGCCGGCTTTTTTCAGCTTGTCGCCCGCTGCGTAGAATTCTTCGAGGGTTGTCGGATTTTTCTCGATACCGGCTTTCTTGAAGACTTCCGGGTTGATCCACAGCCAGTTGACGCGGTGAATGTTGACCGGCACGGCCACATAGTCGCCATCGTACTTGACGGTGTCGGAGACTTTTTTGTCGAGCAGGCTGTCCCACTTCTCTTCTTTGGCGACGTCCTTGAGAACGTCGGTGTCCAGCAAGCCAGTGGACGCCCACTCCTGAATATCAGGACCTTTGATCTGCGCCACGCCTGGCGGGTTACCCGCTACAGCACGGCTCTTGAGCACCGTCATCGCCGTAGCGCCACCACCACCGGCGACTGCGCCGTCCTTCCATGTGAAGCCGTCTTTCTCAACCTGAGCCTTGAGCACATCCACAGCCGCTTTTTCACCACCGGAAGTCCACCAGTGGACGACTTCCACGGTGCCTTTCGAATCAGCGGCAAGAGCACTCAGAGGGAACAACGAGGCGACAGAGATGACAGCTGCGAGGCGGGAGATTGAATTCATCGATTTAACCTTTCTTGTTGTTATGCATGAGCAAGTCTGTGCTTGCGCTGCATGGAGTCTAACCAAGGGTTTTGAAAGAACAGTAACGAAGGGACGTGCGATGGTCACAGGATGGTTACATTCCCGAACGCGGTGAAATCTCCCACAAGGGTCCAACGTCGTCAGTTACTCTGTGGTTCTAGGCAAATACAACGTCACGCGCAGCCCACCACCACGCAGGTTCTGCAGGCTGACTTCGCCGCCATGGCTATGTGCGATGTTGCGAGCAATGCCCAGGCCCAGGCCGTAGCCTTGCTGCTGATTGCCTGCCAGCCGGAAGTGCGGTTCGAAGACCCGCTCAAGGCGCTGTTCGGGTACGCCCGGCCCCTCGTCGTCCACGTGCAGGACGAAAGCCTGAAGATTGTCCTCGATTTTGATATGCGCCTTGGTGCCGTACTTGAGGGCGTTGTCGATCAGGTTGCCAATGCAACGCTTGAGGGCCAGCGGCTTACCGGGATAAGGCCCCAGCGCCTTACCCTCTTGCGTCGCGTTGCCATTGCCTTGGGGCAACAAGTACGGCTCAACCAGGCAGTCGAGCACCTGATTGAGGTCCACAGCCTCGATGTTCTCGTGAATGTCCGTGTCCTTGACGCATTGCAACGCGCCTTTGACCAACAACTCCAGCTCATCGAGGTCGCGGGTGAATTTGGCTTGCAGGGCCTCATCTTCGAGCAACTCCACACGCAGTCGCAAGCGGGTGATCGGTGTGCGCAGGTCATGGGATATGGCGCTGAACAATTGCCCCCGCTCGGTCAGGTAGCGGCTGATCCGAGTGCGCATGGCGCTGAACGCCCTGCTGACCTCCACCACTTCACTGGCACCGCCTTCAACATCCGGCTCGACGTCCGCGCCCAGCGACATGTCTCGCGCAGCCCGCGCCAGACGCTTGAGCGGGCGACTCTGCCAATGCACCAACAAGCCGATGAACAACAACAGAAAACCGCTGGTGAGCAGGATGAACCAGACCTGCTGCAGCGGCAGGTCCTGCTCTTCGAGAGTGGTGTAAGGCTCGGGCAGCAACGACGCGATGTACAACCACTCCCCAGCTGCCAGCTCGATTTGCGTCACCAGCACGGGTGGATTAACAGGCTCCAGGCTGAGTGCGTAATGCGCCCAGGAGCGCGGCAGCTCATCAAGGGTCAGGCCGCTGTTGAAGATGCGCAGGTCTTCAGGGCGTACGAACCACACGGCAATGGCTGGATCGTTGCCCAGATGCTGGCGCAGCACGTCGTCGACGGCAGTCAGTACTGCCTGTTTACGCGGCGTGGCATCCAGCACTTTCATGTCCAGCGGACGATCGTTGAGAGACACGACAAAACGCGTGCCGCCCATGCTGCGCAGTTGGTCGAGCACCAACGGGCGATAGGCCAACGGCAAGGACCGGAAGTAACTGACGCTGGCCGCCATGGAGTGCGCAAGGCTGCGTGCACTGGTGACCAGACCTTCCATTTGCGTGGCGCGCAACTGAGACAGCCAGATCACGCTGGATAACGCCTGAGCCAGCAACACCGCCAGCAGGGTCAGCAGCAACATGCGCCCCAGCAACGAGCGTGGCAGCGGCAAACAGCGCCGTGGTGCTTCGTTGATTAGCACTCAGTAACCACTGCTGGCTTGGCAGATCACATTGGCGGCCAGCAGATAACCGCTGCCACGCACGGTCCGGATCAGCCGCGGCGACTTGCCGGTATCACGCAGGCGCTGACGCAAACGACTGACCGCCATGTCGACGATTCGCTCCAGCGGCATCAACTCCCGGCCACGCGTGGCATTGCCGATGGTGTCGCGGTCGAGAATCTGTTGCGGGTTATCGAGGAACAGCTTGAGCAGCGCAAAGTCGGCGCCGGACAAGATGACTTCCTCGCCATCGCTGTGGAACAGCCGGTGGCTGACCATATCCAGCCGCCACTCATCGAAGGTGAGCACGTCACCACCAGCGCGCTCTTGCCCGAATTGCGCGCGGCGCAGCAAGGCTTTGATTCTCGCGACCAGCTCTCGCGGGCTGAAAGGTTTGCCCAGGTAATCATCCGCGCCCAGCTCCAGACCGATCACGCGATCTGCCTCATCGGAACTGGCGGTGAGCATGATGATGGGTACATGGGGATGGCGAACATGTTGGCGTACCCAACGGCAGAGGCTGAAGCCGTCTTCGTCGGGCAGCATCACGTCGAGGATCAGCAGGTCGCCGGGTTCGTCATTGAATGCCTGACGAAAGCCCGCACCATCTCCGACGGCACGCACCTGAAAGCCGGAGCGGCTCAGGTAGGTTTGCAGCAACTCACGAATCTCCTGGTCGTCATCGACCAGCAGGATCGATTTACTGACTGAGCTCACTGGGATCGTCCTTGTTGCTATGGATCGTTATTGTTAGGGATGGAACCTGAACACAAACCCTGTAGGAGCTGCCGAAGGCTGCGAAGGCGGTTTACCTGACACACCTTCATCGCAGCCTTCGGCAGCGCACACAGAAAAACTACAACTCTACCGCGCGCTCCTCGCCAAATGCCTGCTGCAAAGCCACACCGGCTCCCATCAGGCCTGGATACTCGGCCGTTACAAGCCAGACAGGGATGCCTTTGAAGTAATCGCTCATCACGCCTTTCTCGGCGAAGGCGCGCTTGAATCCGCTGTTCATGAAGAAATCGATAAAGCGCGGCACGACACCGCCAACGATGTACACCCCGCCACGACCGCCCACGGTGAGGACGTTATTGCCTGCCACACGCCCGAGGAACACACAGAATTGCTCCAGCACGGCGGCCGCCACCGGGTCACCCGCAACGGCTGCCGAAGTAATTGCTGCAGGAGATTTCAACACCGGCTCGATGTCATCCAGCGCGCAACTGACCTGGTACAGCAGCAACAAACCGGCACCACTGAGGACGGTTTCGGCGCTGACGTGTTCGTGCTCGGCCATCAGCCGCATCCACAACATGGCTTCACGCGCATTGCCGATCGGCAGATCAACATGCCCGCCTTCGCCCGGCAAGGCCATCCAGTGATTGACACCGACACTGAGCAAGGTGCCAACCCCGAGCCCGGTGCCTGGCCCCACCACCACACGCGGCCGATCTGGCTCGCTGATGCCGTGGCAGACTGTCAGGTACTCGTCATCGGCCAGCCGCGTCATGCCCAATGCCATTGCACTGAAGTCATTGATCAACAGCAGGTCGTCAATTTTCAGGTTCGCGCAGAAAGCCGACTTGCTGAGCTTCCAGTGGCTGTTGGTGAACTCGAACTCATCGCCGTCCACCGGCCCGGCAACCGCCAGACAGACTGAACCGACGTCGCCCCGTTGCAGCTCCAGATCCTGAAGATAAACCTCTACGGCTTTCTCCGGGCTGGCGTAGTCGATGGTCGGGAATACCCGGATCGAATGCAGCTTGTCGTCTTCCCAAATGGCAAAACGTGCATTGGTACCGCCAATATCACCGACCAAGGCCAACTTCACTTAAGCGTCTCCAGACTCGAGGTAAAGGCGCTGGCGCCCTGCTCGGCGGAGCTGAAGGCCATGCGCATGAAACCGAACAGCTCGCGACCGCAGCCGACCGCATTGTCCAGATGGCCTACTGCAGGTTCTCTGGCGGCCAATTCTGCCGGTTCGACCAAAACTTGCAAGGTCCCTTTTACGCCATCCACACGGATAATGTCGCCATCCCGAACAAGTGCCAAAGGGCCACCACTGTAGGCTTCAGGGCAGACGTGAATGGCCGCCGGGATCTTGCCCGATGCGCCTGACATGCGTCCGTCCGTTACCAGTGCGACCTTGAAACCCCGGTCCTGCAACACACCAAGAAATGGTGTCATTTTGTGTAATTCAGGCATGCCGTTGGAGCGCGGCCCCTGAAAGCGCATGACTGCAACAAAATCACATTCCAGTTCTCCAGCCTTGAACGCATCCGCCAGATCCTGCTGATCGTGAAAGACTTTTGCCGGGGCCTGAACAATCTGGTGCTCCAGGGCGACGGCCGAAACCTTCATCACACCGCGCCCCAGATTGCCTTCCATTACACGCAAGCCGCCCTCAGGAGAGAACGCTTTGGCGACAGGACGCAGGATGTTTTCATCGAGGCTTTCAATCGGGCCTTCGCGCCATACCAGCTTGCCATCCTCCAGGAATGGCTCTTGGGTATAACGGCTCAGGCCACGCCCCAGCACGGTGTTGACGTCCTCATGAAGCAGACCGGCTTCCAGCAATTCGCGAATCAGGAAAGACATGCCGCCAGCAGCCTGGAAGTGGTTGATATCGGCTTTGCCGTTCGGATAAACGTGGGTCAGGGTCGGCACGACTTCAGACAAGTCGGCCATGTCCTGCCAGGTCAGTTGAATACCGGCGGCCTGAGCGATGGCCGGCATGTGCAGCGTATGGTTGGTGGAACCGCCGGTGGCATGCAGCGCGACAATCGAGTTGACCAGCGAACGCTCGTCGACGATCTCACCGATGGGCATGAAGTTGCCGCTCTGCATGGTCATGCGCGTCACTTGCTGTGCGGCTTCGACAGTCAGCGCATCACGCAGCGGGGTATACGGATTGACGAACGAAGACCCCGGCAAATGCAGGCCCATGACTTCCATCAGCAACTGGTTGGTGTTGGCGGTGCCGTAGAAGGTGCAGGTGCCTGGGCCGTGGTAGGACTTCATCTCCGAGTCGAGCAACTCTTCACGAGTGGCCTTGCCTTCGGCATAGCGCTGACGGACATCAGCTTTTTCCTTGTTGGAAATACCGGAAACCATCGGTCCGCCCGGGATGAAAATCATCGGCAGATGACCAAAGCGCAACGCGCCCATCATCAGGCCCGGCACGATCTTGTCGCAGACGCCCAGCATCAATGCGGCGTCGAACATGTTGTGGGACAGCGCTACGGCAGTAGACATGGCAATGACTTCGCGGCTGGCGATGCCAATCTCCATGCCCGGCTCGCCCTGTGTCACACCGTCGCACATGGCCGGTACACCACCGGCAAACTGACCGACCGAACCAATGTCACGTAAAGCCTGTTTGATCTGACTCGGGAAGTGCTCGTACGGCTGATGCGCCGAGAGCATGTCATTGTAGGAGGACACGATGGCAACGTTAGCCGCGTTCATCATGCGCAAAGTGTTTTTGTCTTCAGGACCACAGGCTGCAACGCCATGAGCAAAGTTGGCGCACTGCAGCTTGCCGCGCATCGGGCCGTCGCTGGCGGCGCCTCGAATCAGTTGCAGATAGCGCTGCCGGGTTTCGCGACTACGGGCTATCAGCCGCTCGGTTACTTCAAGGATGCGGGGATGCATGTGCTGAACTCCAGGCTAACGTATGTGGTCACCCGTTTCAGACCTTGCAGATTTCGAGGCACAGGCCTTATCTGTAAAAGCTTGATCTCGATCAACTGTTTTGGCCTTACAGGCTTCTCGTTGTAGATAAAACAAAATATTGCCACTAAAAAGGCTTGTTTTCTATTTCTATGCGAATAATCTTGTAATTCCAACAACAAATTCAGAAAGGACGGCTGTATGACTCTTCGTATCGCAATCAATGGTTTTGGCCGCATCGGCCGCAACGTCCTACGCGCACTGTATACCCAAGGCTACCGCCAAGACCTGCAGGTCGTCGCCATCAATGATTTGGGCGACAGCGAGATGAACGCTCACCTGCTGCGTTTCGACACGGTTCACGGGCCTTTTTCCGGCACAGTCGAATGTGACAGCGAGAGCCTGACGGTCAATGGTGACCGTATTGCGGTCAGCGCCATTCGCAACCCTGCCGAGTTGCCTTGGAAAGCCCAGAACATCGACGTCGTGTTCGAATGCACCGGCTTGTTTACCAGCCGCGACAAGGCTGCCGCGCACCTGACTGCCGGTGCTCGCAAGGTCATTATCTCGGCACCGGCTCAAGGCGCCGACGCGACCATCGTCTATGGCGTGAACCACGACACGCTGCGTCAATCGCATCAAATCATTTCCAGCGCATCCTGCACGACCAATTGCCTGGCGCCGGTGGCGCAAGTACTGCACCGTGAACTGGGTATCGAAAGCGGCCTGATGACCACTATTCATGCCTACACCAACGATCAGAACCTGATTGATGTTTATCACACTGACCCTTACCGCGCGCGTTCGGCCACTCAGTCGATGATCCCGAGCAAGACCGGAGCAGCCGAAGCAGTGGGTCTGGTGCTGCCGGAACTGGCGGGCAAACTGACGGGCATGGCGGTGCGGGTGCCAGTGATCAACGTGTCGCTGGTGGACCTGACCGTACAACTGACTCGCGACACCACCGCTGCGGACGTCAATGCGCTGATGAAAGAAGCCAGCCAGCATTCGAAGGTCTTGGGCTACAACACCCTGCCGCTGGTTTCTCACGACTTCAACCATAACCCGCTGTCGTCTATTTTCGACGCCAATCACACCAAGGTCAGCGGTAAATTGCTTAAAGTTCTGGCGTGGTACGACAACGAATGGGCATTCTCCAACCGCATGCTGGACAACTGCCTGGCGCTGCATAACGCGCAGTGAAACTCTCAGCCTGAGGAACCATCATTCCTGAATTGGAATGTAATCCTGTGGGAGCAGAGCTTGCTCGCGATAAGGCTGGACGCGGTTCACTTTGGACCGCATCCAGCCTTATCGCGAGCAAGCTCTGCTCCCATAAGAAACCCGCCCAATCTCATATAAGCGCAGAACGCCACTTGACCAGATAAGCGGATGAGAAGCATTATCACCCGCTGCTTTTCTCGGTCGAGTACTCCACGGTGAGTCAATCGCGTTTAAACGAAGTTTTTGTCTCTCATAGATCCATTCTGCTGCGCACTCTGCAGCGGATTGTCAGTAATCCCAGCACCGCAGAGGACCTGCTTCAGGAAACATATCTGCGTGTAACCGGTGCGTTGAGCAACCGGGCCATCGAGCATCTGGAACCGTTTATTTTTCAGACCGCCCGCAATCTGGCGCTGGATCACCTGCGCGCCCGACGCGTACGAGACCGCACGCTCGCCGATGACGCGACGACGGCCGAGATGGAAAACGTCAGTGCCCCGATAACATCGCTGGAAGATGCAACCCACGCTAAACGCATGGTTGAAGATCTCAGTAAAAGCCTCGCCACTTTGACGCCTCGCCAACAACGGATTTTCAGCCTCAGCCGCCTTCAGGGCCTCAGTTACGTGGAGATAGCGCAACAGCTTGGTGTGTCCGCGAGCACCGTGCAGAAGGAGCTGAAATTGATCATGGCGATCTGTGTGGCTGTTGCAACAAGGCTTGACCACCCTTGAACGTTGCAGCAGTCTGCGGCAAATCCGGCTTCGGCCGACACGTACAAGAACGACCGAGGACTTCCCGTGAAGGACCCTGAATTCCATCGCGCACGCGCCATCGCCGAAGAAGTATTGAGCGACAGCGTGATGGATCAAGCCTTGAACTGGCTGATCGAGCTGGATGACAGCGACGAGCAACAACAGGCCCGCTTTCAGGCCTGGCTGGCAGCCGCCCCTGCCCATCGAGAGGCCTTTGCCAAGGTTCAGGCGATCTGGCACTCACAACCGGTTGCTCTGGCGGCAGTCGAATTGGACGCCAGCCAGCCATCACGCTGGCGCCGTCTGCGTTCCCGCTGGATACCTGTGGCAACCGCCGCAGTGCTGCTGATTGGCGTATTCAGCTTCAGTAATCTGGGTCTTCGCATGCAGGCTGATCACTTGACGGTAGTCGGTGAACGTCAGCGCCTGCAACTCGATGACGGCTCCAAAGTGCTGCTCAACACCAACTCAGCCTTTTCAAGCGATGTGACGGACACAAGCCGGGTTGCCAAATTGCTTCAGGGTGAAGCGTTCTTCGAAGTGCCGGTCAGTCAGGGGCCGCCGTTGGAGGTGCTTGCAGGCGCAGTTAGCATGCGCGCCAATGACAGCGCTTTTGCCGTGCGCTACCTGGATGGCGTTGCGCAAATCCAGGTGCAGCGCGGGGCACTGGATGTTCGTGCTTCGAAGGGTAACGACGCAGTGAAGCTCGCCGGTGGCGACAGTATCCGGGTGGGGCCTGACGGCTTCAGTCATCGACAAACGCTTGACCAGACCAAGGATCTGGCCTGGATTCAGGGTCGACTGGTGTTTGATAACTGCCCCATGGGCGAAGTCCTCGCAGAGCTGCGCCGCTACTACCCCGGCTGGATCGTCAACACCAACAGCAAACTGAACGGCGTTGCAGTGACCGGAAATTACCGCCTGGACAACCCGGTGGACGTGGTTCGCTCCCTGGCGCACATCACGTCAGCCCAACTACATGAACTGCCTGCACTGGTCATTCTCAACTAAATAAAATTATTTTTACTCGATAGCCATCCGTCGCGCGTCTCGTCTTAGCCAATGCAACTGATTCGTATTAACGACAGCTGCAGAATACTAAAAAGACTGCACAACGGAGCCCCATCGACAATGCGTAATCCCGCCACGCCCCATGCGTCCCGCACCGCCGGGCTGCACAAGTCTGCACTCTCGCTGTTGACCCTGGCGATTCTGTCCGCCGCTGGCTGGTCCGGCCCATTGCATGCGGCCACTGCCAGCGAAGCCGACACAACAGCGGCACCGACCCGGACTGCCGGGGTTTATGCATTCAACATCGCGCAGCAGCCACTGGCCTCGGCACTTAACGAATTCAGCCGCATTACCGGCTGGCAAGTAGGGGTTTCTTCCGAGCTGGCCAATAACGTCACCTCCCCCGGTGTACGCGGCTCGCTGTCGCCAGCCAACGCACTGGAAAAAATGCTGGCCGGTTCGAACCTGAACTATCGCGCTGTGGGCAACAACAACGTGGTGCTGGAAAAGCGCAGCGCCGGGGTTGTCGCCTTGGACCAGATCACGGTCAGTGCAACGCGTCAGGCTCAGGATGTTGCCTCGGTCCCCAGCTCGGTGTCGGTGCATGAGCGCGCAGAACTGGATCGGCAGAACGTAAACACCATTCGCGACCTTGTGCGTTATGAGCCCGGGGTTTCCGTGGGCGGTGCAGGCCAGCGCTCCGGCACAACCGGCTATAACATCCGCGGAATCGATGGCAACCGGATCCTGACCCAGGTCGATGGCGTCGAAGTGCCGGACAACTATTTCTCCGGTCCGTATGCCAACACCCACCGTAATTACGTCGACCCGGAAATCGTCAAACGCGTCGAAATTCTGCGCGGCCCGGCGTCGGCGCTCTATGGCAGCAGCGCCATTGGTGGCGCGGTCAGTTACTACACGCTGGATGCCAATGACATCATCAAAGACGGCAAGGATGTAGGTGCGCGCCTGAAAACCGGCTACAGCTCGGCCGATGAAAGCTGGCTGACCTCAGGTACTTTTGCCAGCCGCCAGGGCGACTTCGACGGCCTCCTGCACCTGAGCCAGCGCAACGGTCACGAGACCGAGTCCTATGGCAGTACCGGTGGCACAGGGCTGGAGCGCACTGAAGCCAACCCGGAAGATGCGCGTACCACCAACATTCTGGCCAAACTGGGCTGGAACTATGGCGAAGGCTCCCGCCTGGGCCTGACCTACGAAAAGTACAAAGATGATCGCGATACCAACCAACTGAGCGCAGTCGGTGGCCTGTTCACTGGCGGCGTAGGCACCGGCTTGAATTTTTACCGTGGGCGCACCGGGAACGACACTATCAGCCGTGAGCGGTTTGGTCTGGAAAACAGCTTCGAGCTCAACAGCCTGCTGGTCGACAACGTGAAGTTGAGTCTGAATTATCAGATCGCCAAGACCGACCAGACCACGCTGGAACGTTATTTCCCCATCGCTCGCGATGTGTGGCGTTCCCGGGAGACCACTTACAAGGATCGACAATGGATTCTTGATGCTCAACTGGACAAGGCGTTCAGCATTGGCGATACCGAGCACTTGTTAACCTACGGCACCACACTCAAGCAACAGAAAGTCACCGGCCTACGCACCGGCGGTGAAGTCTGCGCTTCGACAGCAGGTTTCGGTACTTGCAGCGCGGTGGGCCAGCCTCTTCCACAGAATACGCTGGCGCCCGCCAGTGATTTCCCGGATCCCACCATCAACACCTACAGCCTGTTTGCTCAGGATGAAATCCGCTGGAATAACTGGACGTTTTTGCCGGGAGCACGCTACGACTACACCCGTCTGGATCCGCACATCACCGAGGAATTCCTCACCACCGTTGGAGCAGATCGGGACAGTGTCAGCGACGAGAGCAAAAAATGGCACCGCGTTTCACCCAAGCTGGGCATCACTTACGCCTTCAATGATCAATACACCTGGTATGGCCAGTATGCAGAGGGTTTCCGGACGCCAAGCGCCAAGGCGCTTTACGGACGCTTCGAAAACCTGCAAAGCGGATACACCGTCGAGCCCAACCCTGACCTTGAGCCGGAAAAGAGCAAGAGCTATGAAACCGGACTGCGTGGTCGCTTTGAAGCTGGCTCTTTCGACGTTGCGGTGTTTTACAACAAATACCGCGACTTCATTGATGAAGACCAGATTCAGCCTGGCACTGCAACCGGAGCGAGCTTTCGGGCCAACAACATCGCTCACGCCACCGTCAAGGGCGTTGAACTCAAAGGCCGCCTGAACCTGGATACATTTGGCGCACCACAAGGCCTTTATACCCAAGGCGCGGTCAGCTATCTGTATGGCCGTAACAACGACAGCGGGGAGCCGCTCAATAGCATCAACCCACTGACCGGCGTATTCGGTCTCGGCTATGAACAGGATAACTATGGCGGCCTGCTCAGCTGGACACTGGTCAAACGCAAGGACCGTGTGAGTGACCTTGATTTCAACGAGCCAGACGGTTCATCGAGCCCGTTCAAGACGCCAGGTTTCGGTGTTCTGGACCTCAGCGGGTACTACAAGGTCACCAACGATGTAACCGTGAATGCGGGCCTGTACAACCTGACTGACAAAAAATACTGGCGATGGGACGACGTGCGCGGCTATGACAACGCTGGCGAAGCGGCCGTCACCGCTCCGGCCAACCTGGATCGCCTGACTCAGCCCGGCCGCAACTTCAGCGTCAACGTGGTCTGGGATATCTAAACAATCCCCCCCTGAAGCGTGCCGTCGATGATCGTCGGCGGCATGTTTTTTTACGCTTCAAGGGTGAGTCATACGTCTATTCAACAGCCTCTTCATTTTTTTGCCAGGGAAGAACCCAAATGACCTCCGAACACAATCGCCCTGCCCTGCGTTCTCAGCGCCTGAACCAGATTACCCATGCGCCACACGAGCAACTCGACAAGGCAGTGAAAGCCAATGCGCCTTTTGAAACACTGGAAAGCTACAAGCGCTTCGTCGTTGCCCAGTATTTGTTCCAGGCTGAACTGCAGGATCTGTACAACGACGCCGAGCTAAAGAAAATCGTCCCTGATCTGCCTGCACGCTGCCGCGCAGAACAGGCTAAAGCCGATCTTGCCGACCTGAACACCGACACTCCCCCCGCAATCGCCGGTGCGGTGCAAAACCCGACCAAGGCCCAGGCCATGGGCTGGCTGTTCGTGTCAGAGGGTTCCAAACTCGGTGCGGCATTTTTGATGAAGCGTGCCGCTGCGCTGAACCTGAGTGAAACCTTCGGTGCGCGGCACTTGGGCGAGCCTGCGGGGGGCCGCGCGGAGGGCTGGAAAAGCTTCATCAGAACGCTGGACGGACTGGACCTTACCGAACAGGAAGAGGCTCAGGCGGATCAAGGTGCCATCGCCGCCTTCGAGCGTTTCAATGTGCTGCTGCAACACGCCTACGCCCACGCGCCAAAGGTCGAGTCGGTTCAAGCATGAAAAAACGCCCGGTGCTGTTAAGCTGGCCGGGCTTTCTGAACCTGCCTGTATTGACCATGACCTCCAAACCACCCGGTTCCAGACTCTCCCGCCTTCTGTTTGGCATGCTCGCTTATATCAGCCTCGGTATAGGCATCGCGGCTATTTTCATCCCTGGCTTGCCCACCACCGAGTTCATCCTGCTGGCTGCATGGGCGGCCACAAAAAGCTCGCCGCGGCTGAGTGCGTGGCTGGAAAACCATAAGCTGTTCGGGCCCATCCTGAGCAATTGGCGCAACGGTCGCCGGGTCACGCGTAAAGCCAAGATCAGCGCAACTGTCAGCATGCTGGTCTGTGCAGCTGTGATGCTTTACCTGATGCACGGCTGGCCGGTATATGCAGCCATTGGTGGCATGGTACTAGGCAACCTGTGGATCTGGTCGCGACCAGAGCCGGTAAGCGACGCCCCCTGATCCACGTCATGCCCCTGTCACTCCCGTTGATCTAAGGTTGGTGCTCAACCGAACGTCAATAGACTCATAGGGTCTACCGGAACACTTACCGATCAATCAAGGGGCACTGACATGTTCGAACCAGGCCATTTGCACATCACCCGCGCGCCGCTGCAGGCGTCGGATTTTGGCTACGACATCCATATCCATTACGAGGTCAGCGAAAATCCTGAGGAAGGCAAGTGCATGCATTTCAAGATGCAGGGCGAAGTCGGGGGTAAAGCGTTTGAGGATGAGTTCGAACTGCCAAAAGACCTGGCTTGCAACTTTGCTCATAACGCCAACCAGATCGCGGTCAAACACGGAATGCCCCCCACGGCCCTGGTACCGCTGGCGATGCATGAGGAATATGACCGGATGTTCAAGGACGTTCACGACAAGCTGGGCATTGAACCGGGCGAGCCGGTGAAGCCTGAACATTTGGTTTGAAAATTTGTTCCTGATGAATCGCCATCGCTGCCTCGCGTTGCTCGTGAGCTCTTACAGAAATGATGTAGGAGCTCACGAGCAACGCAAGGCAGCGATGGCAGCCGCTTAGTCAATACAGAATCTGGTCCCGGCAACCCAAACCCACTTCCTGACTCCGTAGCAATTGATTACTGGCATAATCGCCCCCCTCTTCGCCCAGAATCTTTAGCGCCCCATGCGTATACACGTCAGTTTCATCGACCGCGTCGGCATCACTCAGGAAGTCCTGGCCATTCTGGGTGGGCGCAATCTGAATCTGGATGCGGTAGAAATGGTGCCGCCCAACGTTTACATCGACGCTCCCACTCTCAGCCATCAAGTGCTGGAGGAACTCAAGGACGCGCTGTTCCGCGTGCGTGGCGTTGAAGCCATCACGGTCGTTGATATTCTTCCCGGCCAACGCCGTCACCTGCAACTGGATGCACTGCTGGCGGCCATGACCGATCCGGTATTGGCGCTGGACAGTGCCGGGCATGTGTTGCTGGCCAACCCGGCGTTGATCGCGCTGATTGGGCGCGAGCCTGCCGGTGAACCGGTGGCCGAGTTGTTTGCCGATCCGGGTCTGCACAGCGCGCTACTGGAAAACGGCTTTCGTTTACCCCTGCGTGAAGTCACCCTCAACGGCGAAGCTTTGCTGCTGGATGCCACGCCAATCACTGATGCAGGCGCGCTGCTTACCCTCTACCAGCCAAGCCGAATTGGCGAACGTCTGTCGGCATTGCACCACGACCATGCAGAAGGCTTCGACGCTCTGCTGGGCGAGTCTACGGCTATCCGCACGTTGAAGGCCCGTGCGCAACGGGTTGCAGCACTGGATGCGCCGTTATTGATTCAGGGTGAAACCGGCACCGGCAAAGAATTGGTGGCTCGCGCCTGCCATGCGACCAGCGCCCGACACTCCGCGCCTTTCCTGGCGCTTAATTGCGCCGCCCTGCCGGAAAACCTCGCCGAAAGCGAACTCTTCGGTTACGCCCCCGGCGCGTTCACCGGCGCACAACGGGGCGGCAAACCGGGGCTGATGGAACTGGCGAATCAGGGCACGGTGTTTCTCGATGAAATCGGCGAGATGTCGCCCTACCTGCAAGCCAAACTGTTGCGTTTCCTCAACGACGGCAGCTTCAGGCGCGTCGGCGGGGATAAGGAAGTAAAGGTCAACGTGCGCATCCTCAGTGCGACGCACCGCAACCTGGAGAAAATGGTCAGCGAAGGCACCTTTCGCGAGGACTTGTTCTACCGCCTGAACGTGCTCAATCTGGAAGTCCCGCCCTTGCGTGATCGCGGACAGGACATCCTGCTGCTGGCGCGCTACTTCATGGAACAGGCCTGTGCACAGATTCAGCGTCCGGTCTGCCGCCTCGCGACCGGCACCTACCCGGCATTGCTGGGCAACCGTTGGCCGGGCAATGTGCGTCAGTTACAGAACGTGATTTTTCGCGCGGCTGCGATCAGTGAAAGCAATCTGGTAGACATTGGTGATCTGGATATCGCCGGCACGGCCGTTGCCGGTGAAATTGATGGCGAAGTCGGCAGCCTTGAACAGGCCGTGGACTCATTCGAAAAAGCGTTGCTGGAAAAGCTCTACGCCGACTATCCGTCGACCCGACAACTGGCGGCGCGCTTGCAGACCTCGCACACCGCCATTGCCCATCGCCTGCGTAAATACGGAATTCCCGCAAAAGCCTGATCGATGATCAGGCCTCGGCGAGCATGTTCCGATAGATCGGCAGGATCGTATCCCGGGTCAGCGGTGCAAGATTCAGTTGTCCATGACTGTCGGCGCTGACCCACACGATTTCTTCAATTTCGGCCGCGGGCACCACCTGGACATTGGTGCGCACTTCAAACAATTCGCAACGCACCTCGAACCCTGGTTCATTGGCGGCAGGTGCCGCGAAGGAGCCCAGGTAACCGGCGCTGGCCGGATCGATACGCAACCCAAGTTCTTCCTCAAGCTCACGAGCCAGCGCCTGGGCAGCAGACTCACCGGCGTCAATCTTGCCACCCGGCTGCATGAACGCCTGCGTGCCACGCTTGCGTACCAGCAAGGTCCGCCCGTCCGCCCCGATCAACAACGCCGCAGCGATATGAATCAGCTTCATGAAAAGATCTCGGTCTTGAGTTGTCGCGCTTCGTCGGCTCGCTCAAGTGCCAGCGCGATCAGACGATCAATCAGGCCGGAGTAGGACAAGTCTGTGGCCTGCCAGAGTTTGGGGTACATGCTGATCGAGGTGAAACCGGGAATCGTGTTCACTTCATTGATGATGATGTCCCGCGCGTCAGTGACAAAGAAGTCCACCCGTGCCAGACCGGCACAGCCCAGCACTTGATACGCACGCAGTGCAACGTCACGCACCTCGTCGCTGACATCGGACGCCAGTTCAGCAGGGATCGCGATACGCGCCTGATCACCGTTCAGGTATTTGGTGTCGTAGGCGTAGAACTCGTCATTGGCGATCACTTCACCGCAGACACTGACTTGCGGCTGACGGTTGCCGAGTACAGCGCATTCGACTTCACGTCCAACGATGCCTTTTTCGATCAACACCTTGTGGTCGTACTCAAAGGCCAGCGCCAGAGCGGCGACATAACCGGCTTCATCGGTGACTTTGCTGACGCCCACCGACGAGCCCTGACTCGCAGGTTTGACAAACATCGGCAAGCCAAGCTGCGCAACGACGGTCGCGTACTCTACCGATTCCCCATGACTGACCACCACGAATGGCGCCACAGCGATACCGGCATCGCGCAGCAACCGTTTGGTCACGTCTTTGTCCATGCAGGCTGCGGAGGCGAGTACGTCCGGGCCAACAAAAGGAATCGCCAGCAAGCGCAACAGCCCCTGCAACGAACCGTCTTCACCGAATGCACCGTGAATCAAAGGGAACACAACGTCGATGCGCGGCAACTCTACGCCCGACCCCACTTCCACAAATTGCCCACCCAGACTGCCCGGCAGTAACGACAGGCGCTTGCCCGAAGCACTTAGGCTGATCTTTGCCGGGTCGCTGGCATTGAGCAGGTAATCGCTTTCATCGAAGCGCAGCCAGCGGCCCGACTTGTCGATGCCGATCAACGTCAGATCGTGGGTGCCGCGGTCGATCGCATTGATCACGTTCCTGGCTGACTGCAGCGAGACTTCGTGTTCGCTGGATTGTCCGCCGAAGAGGATGGCGACTGATTTTTTCAAAGCGACAACTCCTGATTTACAGGCCGCAGAGTCAAAAGCAAATTCGCCTTTTAGTCCAGCGGCGATGCGTGCATCTGGTCGTCAGAAGTCAAAGAAAAGGCAAAAAAAATCTCACGGCATGGAAGATCAGGTTTTGATCATCCATGCCGTGAGACCGATACCGCGTCATTCAGCTTCGGCGGTGTCTTTCTTCGCGCCAGAGCCAAACGTGGCAAAGCGCTTATTGAAGCCCGCAATCCGGCCTTCAGTGGTGGTTTTACGCTGCTGCCCGGTGTACATCGGGTGCGAAGCGCTGGACACGTCGAGGGCTACGTAAGGATAGGTTTCGCCGTCGCTGTGTTTTTGCGTGCGATCGGTATCGACCGTCGAACCGATGAGGAAGAACACATCAGCCGCCGTGTCATGGAACAGCACTTGTCGGTAGGTTGGGTGGATATCAGGTCTCATGATGCCTCCAGCTAGTCAGTTGATATTTGAGTTACAACATAACATATCAGTCGTTCCCGACCAAAATCGATTGTTGTGACTTGCATCATTCGTGAACTTGATTAGGCCGACACTAGCCGCTAAGGTTCGCCCGCCGTTGCTGGATCAACGGTCCGGGACTGGTCTCCTGGCGTATTGGCCGGATGGAAACAAGCCATGTCTCAACCAGATCACTATCAAATACCCCTTCAAGCCTATAGCCGCCTGATCGAAGCAAGGGACTCGCTGCGTCTGCTCGACGGTTATGTCAACAAGACTGACGTGCTGTGCAACCCATCAATGTTGGTTGGATACGTATCGATGCTGCAAAGCGCACTCCAGGAAGTGATCGCTGCCAGCACGCCATCGCAACCTCGCGATACGTTTATGCGCAAGGCAGATGAGTTGGGCTTTGTCGCGCTCAACCCGAAAGAACAGACATTGATCGAACATCTGCGCTGGACCAGCCTTGAGGGGCGAGAAGATGTTTATGAAATGGCCGAACGCATGCGCCGCATCAAGCCGTGGGTGCTGGAGGACTGAATCAGCCCCTCGGCACCGCTCAATCCGCATCATTCAGCTATCCTCAATCCTGCCGATAGCTCTTCAGAAACCAGAAGGCAATTCCTGCTTTATTGCACCCTGACGCACAACCTGCTGAACAGCCGCAGCAGAGCTGCGCGACCAGGCAAAGCGCTGCGCCACGAATACAAAAAAATCAAATCGAAAAACCGCCGTCATTAGCCCAGGAAACCGTATGAGTCTGTCGATTCTCAGTCGTTACGCCTTCTTCGTTGGTTGTGTGCTTTTCACCCTGTTGAGCATCCCGTTCTGGCACCACGAATGGCTGTGGCCCTTCACGCTGCTGACCGGTTTACTATCGCTGGTGGGGATAATCGATCTGCTGCAGTCGCCCCATTCGGTGCGGCGCAACTACCCGATTCTCGGCAACATTCGCTACGCCGTAGAGGCCATACGCCCGGAGATCCGTCAGTACCTGCTGGAGTCCGACAGCGATGCCCTGCCCTTCTCCCGTGCACAGCGGTCGCTGGTCTACTCGCGGGCGAAGAACGAGTCGGCCGACCGGCCGTTCGGCACGCTGATTGATGTGTACCAGACCGGCTTCGAATTCATCAGCCACTCCATGCGACCTGCACCGCTGAGCGATCCGAACGCGTTTCGGGTGATCGTCGGTGGTCCGCAATGCACGCAACCGTACTCGGCCTCGATTTTCAATATTTCGGCAATGAGCTTTGGTTCACTCAGCGCCAATGCCATTCGTGCCTTGAACCAGGGCGCGAAGCTTGGCAACTTCGCCCATGACACCGGTGAAGGCAGCATCAGCCCCTATCACCGCGAACACGGCGGAGACCTGACATGGGAGCTAGGCAGCGGTTATTTCGGCTGCAGGACGGCAGATGGTCGCTTTGATCCGCAACGTTTTGCCGCGCAGGCCAACGACCCTCAGGTGCGGATGATCGAAATCAAGATGAGCCAGGGTGCCAAGCCAGGCCACGGCGGTATTCTGCCCAAACACAAAGTCACCAAGGAAATTGCCGAAACCCGCGGCATCATGATGGGCGAAGACTGCGTGTCACCATCACGCCACAGCGCTTTCTCCACGCCGTGCGAACTGATGCAGTTCATTGCTCAGTTGCGCGAGCTGTCGGGCGGTAAACCGGTGGGCTTCAAGTTCTGCCTGGGCCATCCATGGGAGTTTATGGGCATTGCCAAAGCCATGCTCGAAACCGGCATCCTGCCGGACTTCATCGTGGTCGACGGTACCGAAGGCGGCACAGGCGCCGCCCCCGTAGAGTTTACCGACCACATGGGCGTGCCTATGCGCGAAGGCTTGCTGTTTGTGCACAACACGCTTGTTGGCCTGAACCTGCGAGACAAGATCAAACTGGGTGCCAGCGGCAAGATCGTCAGCGCCTTTGATATCGCCAGCGTATTGGCCATCGGCGCCGACTGGGCCAACTCGGCACGCGGCTTCATGTTCGCCATTGGCTGCATTCAGTCGCAATCGTGCCACACCAACAAATGCCCCACCGGAGTCGCGACTCAAGATGCTCTGCGGCAACGTGCACTGGTTGTGCCAGACAAGGCTCAGCGGGTCTTCAACTTCCATCGCAATACGCTCAAAGGTCTGGCCGAAATGCTCGCGGCAGCGGGTCTGGATCATCCTTCGCAACTGGAAGCCAAGCATCTGGTGCGGCGCATGTCGGCTACCGAAATCAAACTGTTTTCCCAGTCCCATGTCTTTCTGGAACCGGGGCAGTTGTTGACGGGCGAGGTGGACGGCAGTTTTTATTCAAACATGTGGCAGATGGCGCGGGCTGATAGTTTTGAGCCTAATGCGATTGCCTGACACGTACATCAACAGCGTCATTGGCCACTCCGCTCAGGCTGGTAGGTGGTTACATTCTTCAATTGGATGTAACCACCGCCTTCCCCTTGGTAAATATCATAGAACCTGTTATCAACTACTTTTGTTTTTTCATTCAAGGCATTGAATACTGTGCTCGGCAGCCCCCTGACATTTTCGATACCCACAGCTGGAAGCTGCTCCGGGATAAACAGAACATTTCGATTCAAAACATAACTGAGCGCGGGCACCTCACGGAACGTATCGGCACTGGCTGGCAACCACTTCTGCGCACTCTCGGGAGGCACTAAATACAGATAGTTGATTTCCCGCAGTTCAACTCTGGAGTTGATATCGTAAGCTAACGAGTGCAGCACACTGTCTTCCAGTTTTTTTTGCGTGAGCAATACCCGTCCGAACATGAAAGAAAAAGAAAGCATACACAGCACTGGCACGATTAGCACATAACGTGCGGCGCCATTCACACGCCCCAAAAGTGAATGCGCAAAGAGCATAACGCCCATTAACAGGGAAGAGAGTCCAATCAAGACTCTCGCCGCAGGATCAAAAATCTTCAATAGTAACGTAAACCCCGGGACAGTCATAACCAAGAGCGGGATGGCCATGAAGTAGAGGCTCAGCAACACCGCTTTCTGGCTCGAAGGAATGGCACGTTTCAAGATACCGGGGACTGCAAAAAGATAACCAAGCGCAGCCGTTATAATTAGCGTCACACACAACCATTGATTACCCGGGTTTACCAACAATGCAATCCGGTCAATCACAGTGTGCAGGCGTGTCATTATTTCCGTCAGCCAATGCGCATCAATCGGAACAAAAGGAATGCGTTCATCACTCATCAGCGGATACACGGTCATCCCATACATTACTAGAGCCACTACAACGTGCGCCGCTCTAAGATAGATTGACCTCATGACCTCATCAAACGGCAAACCGCGCGATATAGCGTACGCGGCCTCAACACAGTAAAGGCCAAGCAATATATTGAATGTCAACTGATTGATTGCCAACCCCACAACAACCAACAGTGCTGGAATCCACAATTTCAGGCTACTCCGTCCAGATTCATAGGCGACGGAGTAAATGACTGCGGATATTCCGATCATGACGGCAGGACCGTCGTACTGATAAATGAATATACCCAGTGAAAAAGGGCTATAAAACAACGGCAGTAACACCAGACAATCCGTCAGCTTGCATTGCAAGAAATAATGGTATGCCAGCGCACGTAATCCAAAAGCAGCCGAAGGAACAGCGAAAAGGTAGGCGAGCGGGAACAGATTAGGGGTTTCGGAGGTGAAACTCAGGACGCGATAAAAAAACTCTATCAATATTCTCCCTTCATTGCGCCAATTACTTTCAATCAGCAATAAGGCCCGCTGATTATCGTCATAAAAAAGATAATCCACCTGAACAATCGGAAAAACAAAGACACTGACAGCAAACAGATAAAACCAGAATACCTCTCTCCGCGACAACTCCTTACTGAGTACGCTGCTCATTATCCATCTCCGCCTTACGCAGATTATTCATGAGCACCCACGGTGCTCTGCACGACGTAACGCGGCCTGTGTTTAACCTCCATATACATTCGGCCCACATATTCGCCGAGTATGCCAATGCCGATGAGTTGAATACCGCTTAGAAGTAATAGTATGGTCATCAGCAGCGAATATTCCGGTATTTCGTGCCCTAGCACCCACCCGTCCACCGCACGGTAAACCCCGTGGCAAACCGCAAATAACGAAAGCGTACAGCCGACATAGGTCCAGATTCGCAGCGGTAATGTGCTGAAAGAAGTGACGCCATCCAGTGCCAGATGCCACAGCTTCCTTGCATTGAATTTGGTTTCCCCCGCGATCCGCACGGCGCGGTCATAGTCAACAATCACGGTGTGGAATCCGGCCCAGGAAAGTAACCCTTTCATGAACAACTCATGCTCCGGCAGCGCTTTTATAACGTCCACAACTTTACGATCCATTAAACGGAAGTCACCTACGTTTGCTTCAATCCGTGTACTGCCAATGACATTCATAACGCGATAAAACAGCGCAGCCGTGTAACGCTTCAAACGACTGTCAGCTGAACGGTCCTGGCGTCTGGCCAACACCACATCAGCACCTCGTTGCCATTCATTGATCATGCGTGGAATGACGCTTATCGGGTCCTGCAAATCCACATCAATAGGAATGACTGCATCGCCACTGGAGTATTCGAGACCGGCTAGAAGAGCAGCCTCTTTACCAAAATTGCGGGACAAATTAACCAGCAACACGTCGTTGTCTTCGGCGATGAGCTGCCGGACCACCTGCTGCGTTGGATCGGTGCTGCCGTCGTTGATGAAGACAATCTCCAGAACAATCCCTTGCAACCCCGGTTCCTGGCGGACAGCCTGGTAAAACAGGGGAATAGACAAGGCCTCGTTGAAAACCGGCGCTATCAACGAGATTTTCAAGAGTGCCTCCTGAAAATCAAATACCTGGAACAGCAATAGCCAAGACCCAGGCTAAGCCCTGAAGAAACAACCACCGTCACTAGTAGCGGTGTTTGTTGCCGATCTGAAATATGGCCAACAATGAAGCTCAGCGCCCCCATGAGCGACATGAAAATCAGATAGCCCGACCATGACAATCGTGCGCTGAAGGTATAAAGAGCATTGGCGTAAAACGAGAAGGACGCAGCAGCGACAAAGCCTGCGACATTGCTCAACGATTGAGGGGCGTGCCATCCAAGGCACAGGGCAAAAAACACCGTCCAATGGATGACGGTGTTGGAGATGCCCACCAACACGTAACGTAAAAACCCCTTCAGATCTGGTGTCATTCGTGCCTCACCCTGGCTGTACTTAATGTACCGGCTTCCCTGACAACCGACAGCACAGCTGGATGACCCCCTAAGTAAAGAACAACGCCTGAACGGCGTATGACCAATGGTCGGAGCCCCTATTGAGGGCATCACAGGCATCGAGACATTCTGTAATTAGCTTGCCTTTGCATTTGCGCTAAAAATCCTCCACCCTGCCGCGCCGCCGAACCCGTCAGGACACCCTGAGTGACCGGCGGCGCGGAACCTAGAGCCCTCGCGGCTGATCTTTATCCATTACGACATTAAAGAGCCTACCGTTATGACTAACGGACGCGACCTGCGCATCGACTTCTTTCGGGGCCTGGCGCTGATCTTCATTTTCTGGGATCACGTGCCTGACAACCCTCTTGCCCAATTGACCGTACGCAACTTCGGCTTCAGTGACGCTGCGGAAATTTTCGTCTTCCTGGCGGGTTACGCCGCGATCCTTGCCTACGGCCGCATTGCCCAGCGCGACGGCTTTGTGGTTTCGACCGTACGAATATTGCGCCGGACATGGGTGCTCTACGTCGTGCACATCTTCCTGCTGACGCTGTTGATGGGCATTGTTTTCGTTGCCAATCATTACGTCGAAACCCGCGACATGATTCAGGAGATGGGCCTGCAACATTTTGTCGCTGACCCGCAGCAAGCCTTGGCTGATCAGTTGCTGTTGCGCTTCAAACCCAACCTGACCGACCCGCTGCCGCTGTACATTCTGCTGTTGCTGGCCTTGCCGGTAATCCTGCCGATGATGTTACGCAACATGACCCTGACCGTCGGCCTGTCGATCGGGCTATACCTGATGGTGCCGCTGGAAGGCTGGAATATTTCCGCCTATGAGGGCGGCGGCGTCTGGTACTTCAACCCGGTGGCGTGGCAATTGTTGTTCGTGCTCGGCGGTGCCTGCGCGCTGACGTCCGAGGCCAAACCGGCAATCAAAGTCGATCAACGTCCCCTCACGCAACAGCCGCTGTTCATGCTTTGCGCCTTGTATGTGCTGGCTGCAGCGGTCATGGCGTTCTCCTGGAAATTTCCAGCATTGCATCCGGTGCTGATGCCGCAGTTCGTTGCCGACGGCTTGTATCCGATCAACAAGACTGATCTGGGGCCGATGCGTTTGCTGCATTTCCTGGCGCTGGCCTATTGCGTCGCCAAACTGCTGCCAGCCCGTAACACGTGGGTGCAGAGCTGGCCTGCGCAGCAGACGTGCCGAATGGGTCGCTACTCATTGGAAATCTTCTGTCTGGGAGTATTGCTCGCACCGATGGCGGACATGATCAACGCGCTGGCCGGTGACACCTGGCCGATGCAAGTCTGCACCGCCATCGTCGGTCTGGGGCTGATGATGTTGATGGCTGCCTGGCTCGATTTTAATAAACGTCTTGGCAAACCCAAACCCGCTAACGCGGTCGCTGTTTGAGAACAGCGTCTCAATAAGAGTCCCTCTCGGAAGTTTCCCACAGCGTTATCAGGCCAAGTTTTACAACCACCGGCCGCTACGCAAAGGGAGACAACCAACCAAGAGAGGGAATTCTCGTGAACATCAATGCCGTTGCATCAAGTCCAGTAAAACTGCCCGTGTCTGTGCCTGTCCCCAACAAGGTTGAACAGGAGGTGAAAGCGACTGCCGTGAAGCCGGAGCGCATCCTGACGGGAGCGGAGAAATTTGCGAAGGAGTTTTATACGAAGGAGGAGGAGCCGTGGAATGGGCAGACTAGTTATGGATTTGACACTGAGAGTGGCAAGTACCAAAAGATCCCAATGACCAGGCAGGAGTGGATCATAAATCAATATGCGCAGGCCGAAGATGACCTTGAAAACGTTAATGAGACATTCGAAAAATTCATGAAAGAGTTACACTTTCTTGACCCTGACCTAGCCGTAAAAAACTGGAGCTACACGCTTGATGGCGAGGCGCAAATCAAGGTGCTGGACCCTAAAGGAAATCTGAATGACGCTGAAGTAGAGCGCCTTACTAAAGCGATGAACTCATTCAAAGATTTCACAGCTTCGGTTCAAAGCCACGCTAAAACTATCATGTCGATCGTCGACCACGACACCGAGAAATTCGGAGGTAAATATGAACTTAGCCTCTTGAATTTCCAGCAGGTAATTGACTATGGAACAATGAGCTACAGAAAGAAGGACCCTAACGAAGATTGGGTCCGGCAAGTTGCAGAAAATGCAGAAAAGCGGGAAAGCTCACTTATCGACTTGATAGCTTAGACCATGGAGGCGCCCTGTAAAAATGACAGTGCGCCTCTAATTACTAGTGCTTAGTCCAATTAATTAAAAAACGATTACAGATATGTCCGAAATTATACTCATGAGGCTTATCAGCTAAAACCTCAAGCAAAACGTTAGTACCAACATATGACCCAACCTTATATCGGGTAGCCCATGTATTCTTCCCATTCTCCTGTTTATGAATAAAGCTTTCCGCGAGCCATCCTCCTTCACACTTTTCAAACGTAATTAATTTTAAGGCTTTCCCGTCACCTCCTGAAACCACAACCACAGGATCCATATCCTTGGATCCTATATTTGAAAAACTTAGACTAATTTCACCGCCCTCCAGTGGAGCCCCTTTGGAGTCCCAGAATTTTGCCTCCAGCAAAGAGTTGTCAATTGCTTGCGTGGCCAAAAATTTGGGCTTGGTAAAGCCATAAGGTATCCTCAGAAATCCTTCTTGATGATGTAAATCGTAGGTCATCTTAGGGTAAGAGCCTATAACGACCTTATAATGAATATTCTCCACCTGCGCGCCCTCCACCACGCTCACACGAATATTAACAACGGAGCCAGCATCCAGCCCGCGAAAGGCTTCTGGAAATGAAACAGCTTTGACCTTCCAGTCACTGCCGTTCACCTGATACTCGACTTTCCACAGCTGATTAAGCATCTTCGGCTCCGGCGTCCCCAGCAATACATCCTGACCCCGAACAGATGTAAAGCTATAGTGGTGCACCGATCGGCTATTTTCCAGTACCTCTTGAATCTGGTGAATCTTGTCCGATAGCACAATAAACTCTGGTGCCTCTACCGCATTCTGTTCTTCGGGCACTAGCGCAGGCTCGATAGTCGACTGCGACTCCAGACCTAACTCAACAGGTTCGCTACCCATCTTGATCTGCTCTTCGACGACCACGTCCATAACAGTCGGATCATCGCAGTCAGCAGCTTGCGCTAATAGCTGGCACGAAGAAGCTAACAAAACTGCAGACGCGAGTGTGCTGAAAACCCATTTCTTGTTCTTGTTCATGATATTTCCTGAATAATTAAATTGCTATTTAGATGCTTTATGTCAAGCACTGTTGTGACTGACAAAATCGACGTAACCAGCGTTTAACATTCGAGTCAACAATCAACACCCAAAATCAGACACTTCCTACACAAGCGATTTATTAGCGTATTTTCCTACTCACTTACTCTTCGCTTACACCGTAAAGTTGCAGGGAAACGAAGAAGAGCGCTGTCATTCAGCTCGAGACTTTTATAAGCGCAAGCATTTAAAAAATCCCGGCCCCGGCCGATAAACCTTACGAGCCGCTGATGGACCTGCGGCCTGAGCACGCCAGGGATTGGTAAGCAGCCTGCCGCTGCTCAGGAAGCGCCCTACAGCCCTAGACAATTTTTCCCGCAATCCCGGTCAGCGACTAAGCTTGAGTCAGGTGCGATTAACAGGTTTAACCGGGCCAATCGAAAATGGGCGTTTTACGGCATGCTGATGCGAAACAGACGGTGATTACAGCGGACCGTAGCGACCGCGCTCCCATGCCGAAAGCCCCTCGCCGCAAAAGTTACGTGTGGCGCGTGTTTTGGGTTTTGCTGCTGATGGGGATTGCGGCGCTGGCTGTTGCGATGGTCATCGAGTCACGCAGCTCGCGCTTGCAGGCGCTGGAGTTCAATCGCTTTGCAGCAAACTTGAGCTACTCGATGCATCCGGGCCCGAGTGATTCGATGCTTTACCCTGGTGAAGGCCCCTTCGACAAGCGACTGGGTTACTCATCACTGAACGAGTTTCTGCCGCGCCTGCTCAAGCGCGACTATCTGATCACCGAACAGGTCCGCTTTTCCCCCGATTTGTTGGCCTACGCCAGACGTGGCTTCTTCGTCCCTTATGAAGAGAAGATTCAGGCAGGGCTGTCGATCACTGATTGCCGCGGCGTCGACCTCTATCAATTCCGTTACCCGCAGCAGTTCTACCCAAGCTTTGCTGCCATCCCGCCGTTACTGGTACACAGCCTGCTGTTTATCGAAAACCGGGATTTGCTCGACCCACAACAACCTATGGCCAACCCGGCGGTGGACTGGCCCCGTTTTGCCAAGGCAGCGATTTCTCAAGTCTCGAAGCTGATCGGTTTGCCGGGGCAATCAGCGGGCGGCAGTACGCTGGCTACGCAGTTGGAAAAGTATCGGCACTCCCCCGACGGGCTGACGCTGTCGGGTTCGGAAAAAATTCGGCAAATGATTTCCGCCAGCGTGCGCGCGTATCAGCCGGGCCAGCAAACCCTTGAGGCTCGTCAACGAGTAGTGCGCGATTACCTGAATAGCGTACCGCTGTCGGCAGTACCGGGGCATGGCGAAGTACATGGCATGGCGGAGGGGCTACGGGTCTGGTACGGGGCTGACTTCGTAAAGACCAATCAAGTACTAGCCTCCAACGCCAGCGACCCGCAAAGTCTCGCGGCGCGCGGTCTGGCATTGCGTGAAGTGTTATCGCTGGTTATCGCTCAACGTCGGCCTTCGCACTATCTGGCGAAAGGTCGTACCGAGCTGGCGGAGTTGACGGACAGCCACATTCGTCTGTTGGCACAAAATCAGGTGATCGATAGCGCTCTGGCCAACGCTGCACTCAAGGCCGACCTGAACTATCGCAACTGGGTTGAACAACCGACTATTCAGCCCATCGAGACTAATAAAGGTATCAGCGTTGCCCGCAGTCGGTTATCGGGGCTGCTCAATCGTCCGCTGTACGATCTGGACCGCCTTGATCTTTCGGCCACCAGCACCTTGCAAAGCGAACTGCAAAACAATGTCAGTCAGTACCTGAAAGATCTCGCGGACCCGGCCTTTGCTGCACAAGTCGGGCTGCTGGGCGAGCGCTTGTTGACCCCCGCCAGTACAACCCAGGTGCGTTACAGCTTTACGCTGTTCGAACGGGGCCCGGATGGATCAAGGGTAAGGGTGCAGACGGACAGCACCGATCAGCCTTTCGACATCAACGAAGGCAGCAAGCTGGAACTCGGCTCCACCGCAAAAATGCGGGTAATGACGACCTACCTGGAAATCATTGCCGAACTGCATGACCGGTATGCCGCACAAAGTGTCAGCGCGCTGAACAAGGAGCCGGTAGCGGACCAGGATCGTCTAACGCGCTGGGCGCTGGATTATCTGATCCAGAACAAGGATCGCGACCTGGCGAAAATGCTTTCAGCAGCCCTGGACCGACGCTACTCGGCCAGCCCGGCAGAAAGCTTCTTCACCGGTGGCGGCATGCATCACTTCAACAATTTCCGCAAAGAAGACAACAACCGCTTGCCGACTTTGCGCGAATCATTGCGCGAGTCGATCAACCTGCCGTTCATCCGGCTGATGCGCGACATCGTGCGCTATAGCACCTATCAAGGACCGAACAACAGCGCCGAGTTGCTCAAGGATGATGACGATCCACGCCGTCAGGAATACCTGAGTCGTTTTGCTGATCGTGAAGGTTCGGTGTTCCTGCTGCGTTTCTGGAAGCGCTACAAGGATAAGACCACTCAGGAGCGGCTCGATACGTTTCTGGACGGTATCAATCCGACGGCGATAAGGCTTGCCGCTGTGCACCGTTACCTGCTGCCGGGTGCCAGTCAGGCTAACTTCAACACCTTCATCCGCGCGCACCTGGCCGAAGAGAAGGTGGGGCCGAAGCTGAGCGAGAAGCGTCTGGCTGATTTGTATGAAAGCTACGGCCCGGGCAAATACAACCTGCCGGATCAGGGCTACATCGCCAAGGCTCACCCCCTGGACCTATGGCTGGTGGGTTACTTGCTGCAACACCCGGATGCGCAATTCAAGGATGCCGTTGCCGCCAGCCGTTATGAGCGCCAGGAAGTGTACGGCTGGCTTTTCAAGAGTCGGCACAAGAGCGCTCGTGACAGCCGCATTCGCACCATGATGGAGGTTGAGGCATTCCTCGATATTCATCAGCGCTGGCAGCGTGTCGGTTATCCGTTTGACCATCTGGTGCCGTCACTGGCCACTGCGATCGGCAGCTCCGGCGACCGCCCCGCTGCGCTGGCTGAACTGATTGGCATCATCCAGAACGATGGTATTCGCTTGCCGACCCTGCGCATCGACAGCCTGCATTTTGCTGCCGACACGCCTTACGAAACCCGGTTGGCCAATAACCCGGAGCTGGGCCAGCGTGTCTTGCCTTCGGCAGTTGCCGCAGCAATGCGCGAGGCATTGTCGCAAGTGGTCGACAGCGGCACTGCCAAACGCGTGTCCGGCAGCTTCAAATTGCAGGACGGCTCAATCCTGGCTATGGGTGGCAAAACAGGGACAGGCGATAACCGCATTGAGAGCATCGGTTCTGGCGGACGTATTCTCAGTTCACGCGCGATCAACCGGACGGCCACGTTCGTGTTCTATCTGGGTGACAACCACTACGGCACCCTGACCGCGTTCGTGCCGGGCCGGGCGGCCGAGGGCTTCCGGTTCACCTCGGCGTTGCCCGTGCAAGTGCTCAAGGGCATGGCGCCAATCCTGAATCCGTATCTGGAGCCCGGCGGCCATACGCTCTGTAAGCCGACCACGCCACTGTAAGAACTCACGAGCAACGCGAGGCAGCGATTGCGGTGTGTCGGGCAAACCGCAATCGCTGCCTCGCGTTGCTCGTGAGTTCCTACAACCATTCAATAAATTCTCTCAAGGACGCAAACGAGAACCGTTCATCTTTATTCCTTGCGCAATCCTTAAGATATATCTTAAGGTATATCTAACGTGTACCAGGAGATGAAGACATGCGTGATGACCCTCACGACAATGACCACCGTCCGTCTCATCGCGAGCATGGCGATGGGCGAGATGGTTTTGAAAAACGGCCTGGCCGGGAACGCGGTGGACGCGGGCCTCGCGTATTCGCGCCGGGCGATCTGAAATTGCTGCTGCTGGCGTTGATTGCCGAACAGCCTTGTCATGGCTACGACCTGATCCGCCAGATCGAAGGCATGTTCGACGGCGCCTATAGCCCAAGCCCCGGCGTGATCTACCCGACCCTGACCTTCCTTGAAGAAAGCGAGCTGATCGAAGGCGATGCCCAAGGCGGCAAAAAACACTACGCCGTCACCGACGCCGGTCGAGCCTCATTGGCAGAGCAGAAAGTCGCGCTCGATGGCGTGAAGATGCGCATCGACGTCAGCAAGCGTTCGTTGCGCGGTCATGACCGTCCCGCAGAAATCCATGAAGCCGTGCACAACCTGCGCCATGCCTTGCAACTGCATCACGGTCGCTGGAGCCCGGCAGAAATCATCCGGGTTCGCGACCTGCTCAATAACACCGCCAAAGCCATTGTTGATGGCCCCCACATCCATTCGGAGAAGCCGGTATGAATTCACAGCAATCCATTCATCGCGTCAGCCATGAGATCAAACGCCGCAAACTTGAAGTGCTGCGAGTGGTAGACGTAACACCTAAAATGCGTCGAATCACCCTGCACGGCCCGGATCTGGCCGGTTTCATCAGCCTGGGTACCGATGACCACGTGAAGCTGATTTTCGCCACCACGCCTGAAGAACAGGCCGCGCTGGATAATTTCATTCCGGGCTCGCCGAGCGATGGGCCAAAACCGGTCATGCGTGATTACACCCCGCGCCGCTACGATGCCCACAGTGGCGAACTGGACATCGATTTTGTGCTGCACGGCGAAGGCCCTGCGGCGACCTGGGCAGCGCAGGCTCAACCGGGACAGTTCCTGAATATCGCGGGGCCACGAGGTTCGATGATCGTGCCGGATATCTTCGATAGCTATCTGCTGATCGGCGATGAAACCGCCCTACCCGCGATTGCCCGACGCCTTGAAGCATTGCCTGCCAACCGCAGCGCGCTGGTCGTGGTCGAAGTTGCGGACTCAGGTGAACAGCAGGTTTTCGACAGCCAGGCCCAGGTCGACGTGATCTGGATCGTCCGGGGCGAACAGGATCTGGTGGACGTCACCCGCCGCCTGGAAATGCCAGAAGGCAAGCTGTACGCCTGGATCGCAACCGAATCACTGCTATCGCGCAAACTGCGCCGCGTACTGCTCGGTGAGTTCGGACTGGAAGAAGAGTTTGTGAAGGCTGCAGGGTACTGGCGGCTGGATGGGAGTGATGAGGGCTGATGGACCTGTAGCTCTCATCGAACCAACTACAGCTAGCTGATTTGGAATGCTTTTTTCTGTAGGAGCTGCCGAAGGCTGCGAAGCAATTCTGCTGATAAACCGCGACCGCAGCCTTCGGCAGCTCCTACAAGTCCTGTGTTTGCCGTGAAACGGTGCGGTGCAATGGAAACCCGGCCAGCTCGACAGGCTCAGCGTCTAGCGCTGAATCTGTCCACCCCAAGCAACACCAGCGCAATCACGATAAACCCGATCAGCACTCCACCCGCATTGGTGAACGCCTGCACATAGCCGATGTTGCCAACGTTGATAAACGGATACATGTAATCGCCGATCGAGCTGCCGCGTAGAAGTACGTAAGAAAAGTAGATCACCGGGTAAAGAATCCACAGAAGCACGTGCTCGATCCGCAACATCCCCTTGGGCACGTACAGCCACCAGTACAGCAGGAACACCAACGGCATGACGTCGTGCAGCAACTCGTCAGCCACAAATTGCCAACCTTCCGGGTGCCACAGATGGCGCAGCAATACGTTATAAGCGAGCCCGACCAAAACAATGCTTGCCGCGATACCACTGCACACTACCGGGTGCCGGAAGAATCGATGCGCGGCCGAGGTTCTGGCACTCAGCGCACAGGTCAGGACCACCGCCACCAAGGTGTTGCTCCACACGGTGAAAAAGCTGAAAAACCGCACCAGCCCACCAATCAGGCTCGCGTCATCGGTCCAGCGAGCAATGAAAACAAGGTAAAGCTGAATGGCCAGTCCTGACCACCCGAGGCAGGCGGCAATCATCGTGTAACAGCGCTGTCCTTGCGCACTTTTCAGGTGTTGGAAGTACATCGTTTTTCCTTGAAGCCCAGTCTTCGAACCAGGCGAAATTACCAGCCTTTGCTGCGGTGCAACTTCACGTACAACGCCTCGACCTTTTCCCTGGCCCAAGGCGTCTTGCGCAGAAACGTCAGGCTGGACTTGATGCTTGGATCGCTCTTGAAGCAGCGAATATCAATGCGTTCAGCCAGACCCGACCACTCGTAGTGCTCAACCAATGCGTTGAGAATTTGTTCCAGCGTTACGCCGTGCAAAGGGTTGGAGTGAGGTGTAGTCATGCGAAACCTTCAAGCTGAATGGATAGGGGCACTTCCCGGAAGCTGCGCACCTTAGCCGAGCCTTCAGACAGCGGGAAGAGCTTAGCGTGCGAAGAGTTTGGCTCGGCAGTCAGCTAGCGCCCACTTCAAGTGTAGGACGTGTCCGAAAAGTTCCCTTTTCAGCCGACAAAGAGATGTTATATTGTAACAACAACTTACCATCTCAACGCTTCACCGGGCGCCTCAGAATGCGCTCGTCTGCCAAGGAACTTCGCATGTCTAGTCCCTCCAAATACTTGCTCTGGCGCCTCACGCCAATGGCGGCTGCCATGCTGCTTGCCTCAACTGCGCACGCGGCCAACATCGTGGACCTAGAGCCGCAAGTCATTACCGCCAACCCGTTGGGCAGTGACCAGTTGGCATCTCCGGCAACGGTGCTGGAGGGCGATAATCTGACGCTCCAACAAAAAGGCAGCCTGGGTGAAACACTCAACAAACAGCCGGGGGTTTCGTCTTCCTGGTTTGGGCCCGGCGCCAGTCGACCGATTATTCGTGGGCTGGACGGCGACCGGATTCGCATCCTGCGCAATGGTGTCGGTGCGCTGGACGCCTCGTCGCTGTCCTACGATCACGCCGTCCCGCTGGACCCGGTGAACGTCGAGCGAATTGAAGTCGTGCGGGGGCCGGCGGCACTGTTGTATGGCGGCAGCGCCATCGGCGGCGTAGTGAACACGTTCGACAATCGCATTCCGACTGAGGCCATTGAGGGCATTCACGGTGCCGGTGAACTGCGTTATGGCGGTGCGGACACAACTCGCAGCAGCGCGGGCAAGCTGGAAGCCGGTAATGGTCAGTTCGCTTTGCACATCGACGCCAATGCTCGAGAGTTCAACGACCTGCGCATCCCGGGCTATGCCCGTACCAGCGAGCAACGTGCTGCCGAAGAAGGCAACGACAAGAAACATCGACTGAACAACAGCGACGGCCGTCAGGATGGCGGCGCGGTGGGCGGTTCTTACACATGGGACGATGGCTACGCGGGTGTGTCCTACAGCAACTACGACTCCAATTACGGCTCGCCGGCAGAAGAAGATGTGCGCATTCGCATGGAGCAGGAGCACTACGCTTTTGCCTCGGAAATCCGTAATTTGTCGGGCCCGTTCAGCTCGGTAAAACTGGACGCCGGGTACACCGAATATGAACACCGTGAAATTGAAGGCGGCGAAGTCGGCACTACGTTCAGGAACAAAGGTTACGAAGCCCGCGTCGAAGCGCGTCATCAACCCATCGGCCCACTTGAAGGCGTGATCGGCGCGCAAGTGACCCGTGGCGAGTTCTC
The DNA here is from genome assembly GCF_040224095.2 of Pseudomonas caspiana. Lineage (NCBI taxonomy): Bacteria > Pseudomonadati > Pseudomonadota > Gammaproteobacteria > Pseudomonadales > Pseudomonadaceae > Pseudomonas > Pseudomonas caspiana. The sequence goes on from NZ_CP167995.1 coordinate 4,724,846, forward strand.
TGCGCTGGGCGACGAAGCATTCGTGCCGCAGACCGATACTGACGCGGGCGCGCTGTTCATCCTCGAAGAACTGCAAGCGACCGAGCGCCTCAAGCTGAGTCTGGGCGGTCGCATCGAGCACACCACTGTCGACCCGGACGCCAAAGGTAACGAGCGCTTCGCCAGCACCGACAACTCCAGCAGTTTCACCGCTGGCAGTCTGTCATCCGGCGCGGTCTACACCCTGACGCCCGTCTGGTCGCTGGCCGCAACTCTGGGTTATACCGAGCGCGCACCGACCTTCTACGAGCTCTACGCCAACGGCGCGCACGTTGCCACTGGCACATACGAACGCGGCGATGCAGGGCTGTCCAAAGAAAAAGCCGTGTCCAGCGATCTGGCCTTACGTTTTGACAATGGCACCCACAAGGGCAGCGTTGGCGTGTTCTACAGCCACTTCTCCAATTACATCGGCCTATTGAGCACAGGTCGGACGCTGAATGACGACGGCGAAGAGGACGCAGACGGGATCCCTGAATACAACTACTCAGGCGTTCGTGCGAGGTTCAGCGGCGTTGAAGCACAGGACCACTGGAAGCTGGGAGAAAACCAGTACGGCAGCCTGGCGCTGGAGCTTTCCGGTGACTACACACGTGCGAAAAACCTGGACACAGGAGAAGCCTTGCCGCGTATTGCTCCGTTGCGCTTGAACAGTGGCCTGCTGTGGGAGCTGGACAAGTGGCAAGCGCGGATAGATGTGGAACACGCCAGCTCACAGCGTAGGGTTCCAGATAATGAAACCGGCACGGATGGCTACACAACGCTCGGCGCCAGCGCCGGGTACAAATTCAATCTGGGCGGCAGCCAGTGGCTGGCCTTTGTCAACGGCGAGAACCTGACTAACCAGACAGTGCGCTACGCCAGTTCAATCCTGCGCGACATAGCCCCGGCGCCGGGGCGCAGTGTAGAAGTGGGGTTGCGGACGACGTTCTGATAAATCCGCGCCCTCCTGTTGGAGCGGGGCTTGCTCGCGATAGCGTCAGATCAGACGATGACTTGTCAAAAGAAAATCGAATCGCGAGCAAGCTCACTCCACAGGACATCGTTGCAGTTGGACAACTCGAGCCGTGGACCTCAGGTGCTATCGTCCCGGCGTAGCCTTTGCCGCACTGTTGCAATCCCCGCAATGATCCATGTCAGTTTTGTTGCTGTTTACTAACTCGTTAGCCCCCTATCATTACACCCCGCCAGCTGAACCGATTTTGCAACTGCTTTCGCAGTGCAGAACCGCGGCATAGCGCCGCACGCCTTTCCTGAATAACTCAAAAGAACGATACCTATGTCTGCCGACCCGAGACGTTTTTTGGCTTTTGCCCTGCCCTGCCCTTCACGCCTTAACTTTGCCGCAAGGCTCTGTGGACTTGCCGTCGCAGGTCTGGCCAGTTGCGCACAGGCCGCTCCCGCATTCGACAGTAGCTCGCCATGGATGCTGGGCGACTGGGCCGGCAAGCGTACCGAACTGTCACAACAGGGCTACGACTTCAAATTCGATTACACCGCCGAGATGGGTTCCAACCTGCATGGCGGTTACAGCCACGACAACGCTGTGCGCTACAGCGATCAATACGCCCTCGGCGCCCATCTCGATCTGCAGAAGATCCTCGGCTGGCAGGATGCCGAGTTCCAGTTGACGGTGAATAATCGCAACGGCGACAACATCAGCAACGACCGTGTCAGTGACCCGCGCACGGGAACGCTGTCTTCCTCACAGGAAGTCTGGGGCCGTGGCAGCGTTACGCGACTGACGCAGCTGTGGTATCAGCAAAAATTCCTTGATCAGGCCTTGAGCGTGAAGCTCGGCCGATTCAATCAGGGCGAGGATTTTGGCAGCTTCCCCTGCGACTTCCAGAACCTTTCACTGTGCGGTTCCCAAGTGGGTAACTGGGATGGCGGTACGGTGTACAACTGGCCGATCAGCCAGTGGGCAATGCGCATCAAATACCAGATCACCCCGGAATTTTTCGCCCAGGTCGGCGCATTCGAGCAAAACCCTTCGAATCTGGAAAACGACAACGGCTTCAAACTCAGCGGCAGCGGCACCCAAGGGGCGGTCTTGCCCGTCGAGCTGGTCTGGTCGCCCAAGGTCGATGGTCTGCCGGGTGAATATCGCGCAGGCTATTACTACAGCACCGCCGACAGCCAGGACGTTTACAAGAGCAGCAATGGCCAGTCGGCAGCGCTTACTGACGGTACCTATCGCAGTGCATCGAGCAAACACGGCATGTGGTTGAACCTGCTGCAGCAGGTCACCCGTCGCGACAACGACCCAAGCCGCGGCTTGAGCGTATTCGCCAACGGCACGATGCACGACAAGAAGACCAACATGGTCGACAACTACGTAGCGCTCGGTGCGTTCTACAAAGGCCCGTTTGATGCCCGCCCCAAAGACGACATCGGCCTTGCTGTCTCGCGCATCCACGTCAACCCGGCCTACCGCAAGAACGCCGCCGCCCTTAATCAGGCAGCCGCCGTTTACGACTACAACGATCCGGCTTTCACACCCCTGCAGGACACCGAATACAACGCCGAGCTGTATTACGGCGTGCACCTGACCAACTGGCTGACGGTGCGCCCGAATCTGCAGTTCGTGCGCCATCCCGGTGGGGTCGACAAAGTGGACGATGCGCTGGTGGCCGGCCTAAAAATTCAGTCGTCGTTCTGACCGACGGCTGATTTCTGCTGTCATTAGTTCGTATCAACAACTAGTTTCAAAGTATTGCAGAGAATTCTTCAGCGAATCCTGCGCGAATAACAAAGCTTCATCACTTAAATCTGTCCTTGGAGATTCACACTATGAGCACTGACGGTGCTTTGAGTAAAAATCGCCTGTTACCGACGTTGCTCGGGCTGGTGATACTGCTGATGGGCCTGGTCCTGCTGGGCCTGGGCGTCAAACTGCTGCAACTGGGCGGGTCGTTGTATTACCTGCTGGCCGGCATTGGCTTCGCGGTGACGGGCATTCTGCTCATCACTGGACGCCGTGCGGCTTTCGGCCTGTACGCAGCAATCCTGTTCGCCAGCACCGTCTGGGCATTGTGGGAAGTGGGTCTGGACTGGTGGCAACTGGTGCCGCGTCTGGCACTGTGGTTTGCCTTGGGCATCGTGATGCTGCTGCCATGGTTCCGTCGTCCGGTACTGCGTGGTCAGCCAGGCGGTAAAGGCACCGGCGCACTGACCGTTGCGGTAGTGCTGGCAGGTCTCACTGCATTGGCCAGCCAGTTCACCAACCCTGGTGAACTCAAAGGGCAACTGGACCGCGACACTGCGGGCACGACAAGCGCCGCGCCCGCCATGCCTGACGGCGACTGGCAGTCTTACGGCCGCACCGCTTTCGGTGACCGTTACTCGCCACTGGCGCAAATCACTCCGGATAACGCCAACAAACTGGTACCCGCCTGGACTTATCGCACTGGCGACATTCCAGGCCCGAACGATCCGGGCGAAACCACGGCCGAGAACACGCCGCTCAAAGTCAACGGCATGCTTTACGTCTGTACGCCGCATAGCCAGGTGATTGCTCTTGATCCGGACACCGGCAAGGAAATCTGGCGCTACGATCCGAAGATCAGCACTCAGAATGCGGCCAACTTCAAAGGCTGGGCACACATGACCTGCCGTGGCGTGTCGTACCACGATGACGCTGCCTATGCCGCAGCGCCAGCGCAGAGCCCGGCAACACCGGCCGTCGCTTCCACTGGGAGCAATGTTTGCCCGCGTCGCATCTTCCTGCCGACTGCTGACACCCGCCTGATCGCGCTGAACGCCGACACGGGCAAGGTCTGTGAAGACTTCGGCAACAAAGGCGCCATCGACCTGAGCGCCAACATCGGTACTTTCGCGGCGGGCGGTTACTACTCCACGTCGCCACCGGCAGTGACCAAGGACCTGGTGGTAATTGGCGGTCACGTGACCGACAACGTTTCCACCGACGAGCCTTCCGGCGTGATCCGTGCATTCGACGTCCACACCGGTCGTCTGGTGTGGAACTGGGACAGCGGCAACCCGGACGATACGACTCCGCTTGCTGAAGGCAAGTCCTATACACGTAACTCGCCTAACATGTGGTCGATGTTCGCCGTCGACGAGAAACTCGGCATGCTCTACTTGCCGATGGGTAACCAGACTCCAGATCAGTGGGGCGGTGACCGTACTGACGAGTCGGAGAAATACAGCGCCAGCATCGTCGCCCTGGACATCGCTACCGGCAAAGTCCGCTGGAACATGCAGCTGACTCACCATGACCTGTGGGACATGGACGTGGGCGGTCAGCCGACCCTCATGGACATGAAAACAGCCGACGGCATCAAGCCTGCGGTATTGGTATCGACCAAGCAGGGCAGCATCTACGTGCTGGACCGCAGCAATGGTCAGCCGATCATCCCGATCAATGAGATACCGGTTCCAGGCGGCGCAGTGGCGGGCGACCGTACCTCGCCAACCCAACCCAAGTCCGACCTGAACTTCATGCCGCCGCCGTTGAAAGAACGCGACATGTGGGGCGTAACGCCGTTCGACCAGGCGCTGTGCCGGATCGACTTCAAATCCCTGCGCTACGAAGGCCCGTTCACTCCGCCATCGCTGCAAGGTTCGATCGTTTATCCAGGTAACTTCGGCGTATTCGACTGGGGCGGCATTTCGGTTGACCCGGTGCGTCAGATCGCCTTCGTCAACCCGAGCTACATGGCGTTCCGCTCCAAACTGGTGCCAGCCGCAGAAGTGGAAGGCGGGCCTGGTCGTAAAAGCGAAACCGAAGGCGTACAGCCGAACAAAGGCGCGCCATACGGCGTGATTCTCGAAGCGTTGCTATCGCCAATGGGTCTGCCTTGCCAGGCACCTGCGTGGGGTTATGTGGCTGCCGTGGATCTGACCAATCATCAAACCATCTGGAAACACAAAAACGGCACCGTGCGTGACAGCTCGCCGGTTCCGATCCCGTTGAGCATGGGCGTTCCAAGCCTGGGCGGTACGTTCACCACCGCCGGTGGCGTCGCCTTCCTCAGCGGTACGCTTGATCAATACCTGCGTGCTTACGACGTTCGTAACGGCAAGCAACTGTGGGAAGGTCGTCTGCCAGCAGGCGCGCAAACCACACCGATGACCTACACCGGCAAGGACGGCAAGCAATACGTGCTCGTCGTGGCCGGCGGTCATGGCTCGCTGGGTACCAAGCAAGGCGACTACGTGATGGCGTTCAAACTGCCGGATTGATGTTTTGCTAACGCGATAAAAAGGCGGCCATCGAAAGATGGCCGCCTTTTTTGTGGACGATTTTTTTTACCCTGCCTGAAATTGTTGCCCGGCTTAATTCCCACAGAGGTCGTGGCAGGTTGACCGCGCTATCGCGCTTCGCGAGCAAGCTCGGCTCCTGCACCCTGGCTTGAATGGTGAGTTACTGCCTGTCTCTACCGCGTTTTTCGCCCTGCCCGCAGGATATCGCTCCAGCGCCTGACCAGATAATTGTGCTCATCCATCACCGAATTCCACACCGCAATATGGCCCATGCGCTGTTCATAGGAGCCGCCATCACGTACTTCTCCGGCGTCAATCAGCGGCAGGCCGTCGCTGCCGAGCAGTTGCTCACGGGCAGGCAGGCCCTCGTACCAGTAATCCCATTCCGCCGCACTCAGGTGATCGCGGCTGCGTGCCGGGTTACCGATGTAATAACCCTGGCGTGCCATGACTGCACCCGGCCAGCCGGACAGCCACCAGTTGAGGTACGCGTAGGCAGCATCGAGTACCGGACCTTTGGCATGGCGCGACAGCGACAAACCGCCGAACCAGCCGCGATAGCCTTCACGGGGCACCGCAACGCGGTACTTCACGCCAGCTCGATGCAGCCGCACCAGGGTGGGCGACCAGAGGCTTTGGATATCGATGGTCGGGCTGAGCATCAACTCTGCGGCCTCTTCATCATCGGACCAGAACGCGCCGAAATGCCCTTCCTGCTGTTTGCGCACCAAGACATCGGCAAGTACGTCGATTTCCTCGATGCTCATGTTGCCGATGTCTTTGAACTGCGCCAGGCCTGCGCCCTGCAACGCCAGTGCTGCATCCAGCGCACCAATGGCCGCATCGCTTTGCAGGGCGATACGTCCCCCCCAGGCTGGATCAAGTAGCCAGCCCCAGCTCTCATGATCACTGTCCAGACCGACGGGCACGCGCTCCGGGCGATAGGCAAAGCTATCGGCATTGTGTGTTAGCGGCAGCATACTGATGCGCTCGCTGACCGTACTTCCCAGCGTGCCATCATGCTGCACGAACAGACGCTCGCTGGGGACGCTGCCACTGCCAAGCCGGTCCGAGGGCCGCAAGCGGCCGCGCTTGGGCAAGTCATTGATCTCATGCCAGAGAGCGATGCGCCGGGTATCGATGGGCTGGATGGCACGCGCTGGCCACACAAAGTCGACGTTGTGGAACCACTGATCGTAAAGGTCATAACTGTCGGGCTGCATCACCGCAATGCGTTGCGCGGTCTGCACGTCGTGCACCTGATACTCCAGGCAGATACCCAGTTCCTGCTCGGCACGCTCGCGGATTGATTCAAGCAACGTGACCGATGTACCCAGGACGCGAAGCGTGATGGTCATGCTGCGGTCTCGCTGATGGCCGGAGCGAAGCAGCGGGCAAAGACATCAAACGAACGGCGCAACAGCTCAGGGTCGAGGCCGCGCAGGATAAACACCAGCCGCGAGCTGTGATCGTCCCCTGGCCAGGCCGACAGGTGCACGGGTGCATGCAGGCAATGCTGCACACCATGAATCACGATAGGGGCCTGGCTGGCATTCACGTTGAGCAGTCCTTTGACTCGAAGGATTCGTTCACCGTGGCATCGTAACATCATCGACAGCCATACCCCGAAACCGACCCAATCCAGTGGCTGCTCGAACCTCAAGCAGCACACTTGCGCATCACCATGCTTTGACGCGGTGGATTGCACGCGATGCAACTTCCAGCGTGCCACCTCCTGGGCTGGCTCTGCATCGAGCAATCCTTCGCCCAGCAATAACTGATCGCCGCTGTGAACCTGCGCGGTATCCATCATGAGCGCAGAGAAGTTCAGTGCCTGCAGATGTGCTCGCAACTCAGTCAGCGAAGGCTCATCCACCAGATCAGTCTTGCTCAGCAACAAACGATCCGCCGCCGCCACTTGCGCCAGCCACTCCGGGTGCAAACGCTCCTGCAGGGTGGCGTGACAGGCATCTACCAGGGTCACAATCAGCCCCACATGAAAACGCCCGCGCAGTTGCGGATCGTTGCTCAGGGTCGCGAGGATCGGCGCCGGGTTCGCCAGGCCAGTGGTTTCCAGAATCACGCGGCGAAACGGCGGGATCTCGCCCTTGGCGCGCCGGGCAAGCAGGCCCATCAACGCGTCCTTCAGTTCGCCGCGAATGGAGCAACAGACACAGCCACTGGGCAGCAATACGGTGTCGGGCGCGACTTCCTCAACCAGCAGATGATCGATACCCACGTCGCCGAATTCATTGATCAGCAACGCTGTATCACCGAGGTTTTCGTCCTGCAACAGTCGCTTGAGCAAGGTGGTCTTGCCGCTGCCGAGGAAGCCGGTAATAACGTTCAACGCGATGCTCATGATGACCTCTGCAAATGATCCAGCACGAGGGGGTCAAGCGGGTCCAGCTGTCGACCGATCAGCAGTTCGGCTTTCTCCAATAGCTGATCGAGGCCTGACGCCAGCTCCTGCTTGCCGGTGGCACCAAGCAACAGGTAGGACGAGCCCTGAAAGTCTTCAACCTTGAGGCGAAACGGCGCCACCACTCTGTTGATCGCCGCGATACGCCGCAGGCGTTCACGCCGCCGGGGCAATTCACCGCCCAGCGGGTCGCTCCAGTGCACGTCTTCGCCCAGCAGGCCGCACAATCCACACATCAGGTGATCCTCATTCGCTCACTAGGGCATCACATCGCCAGAATTCGGCCCGAGCGTCTGGCCGACAAACAGATTGCCGCCTGGCTCACTGGCCAGAAGCACCGCTACTGGCGCGACTTCTTCGGCCAGACCGAAACGTCCCAGGGGCAACTCGGCAGCCTTGGCGATTTTCCAGGCGCTGCTGATCCCCGACACCAATGGCGTTTCAATCGGGCCAGGCGCGATGGCGTTGACCAGCACGTTGTCCTTGGCCACTTCCAGCGCCAGCGACTTGGTAAAGCCGATCACCCCGGCTTTGGCCGCAGCGTAGTGAGTGAGCTCGGCGCCGCCCTTGATACCCAGTTGCGAAGCAACGTTGATGATGCGCCCCCACCCTTGGGCCAGCATGTGCGGCAGTGCCCGCTGACTCGCCACGAAGACACTGGTCAGGTCTACACGCAACATGTCGTTCCACATCTCGATGCTCAAATCGACACAGCGCGCCTGGGTGAGCATGCCTGCGTTATTGACCAGAATGTCGATGCCACCGAAGTGCTCGACGCAGGCGTCGATACTGGCCCGCGCGCCTTCGACACTGCCGACGTCGGCGACGCACTCGTGCACCTGCGCGCCCAATTGACGGCACTCCTGAGCGACTTTCGTCAGGCTCATCGGATCGCGATCGCCCAACAGCAATTGTGCCCCTTCGACTGCATAGGCGCGGGCGATGGCAGCACCAATTCCGCTGCCTGCGCCCGTAATGACGGCGCGTTTGTTGATCAGTTGTTGCATACGCGGATTTCCTGTTCAGTGCTGTAGGAGGGCCCGGAGTGGCGCTCCTACAGAAAAGCATTTCCAGTTCAGATCGTTTTTCGTGTTTGATTCCGCGATTCGGACTGGCGAATTACTCAGGCCAACGCACCGTCAGCCCTCCGTCGATCACGATGCTTTGTCCGGTCAGGTAACTGGCCTCGTCGCTGCACAGGAAACGCACCAGTGAGGCGACTTCATCGGCCCGCCCCACACGGCCAAGCGGGATCGCTTTGGCTGCCTGAGCGAGGCCTTCCGGGCCCAGGGAATTTTTGCTGTCCAGGGATTGCGGCGTCTCGATCAAGCCGGGAATCACCGCATTGCAGCGAATACCCCGGCCAGCCAACTCTACCGCCAATGAACGGCACAGCCCGGGCACGCCGGCCTTGGCGGCGGCGTAGTGAGCATGGTCCTGCCAGCCGTAAACCCCGCCGGCAATAGAGGAAATTGCCACCAGCGCGCCGCCCTCGCTCATGTGCCTGACTGCGGCGCGGAAGGTACGCATCACGCCGGTCAGATCCACATCGAGCATCTCGTTCCAGAGCTCGTCTGTCATTTCCAACAGAGGCGCACGGCGCAGCAGGCCAGCGTTGGCCACGGCGTAATCGATTCGGCCGAAGGCCTTGAACGCCTGATCGGCCAGCGCATCCACCGACTGCGTGCGGGTGACGTCCAGCGCCACCATCAGGCACTCACCACCCACTGCTTCCACCAGGCGAACCGTTTCCTGAGGATCATGAGGATCAGCTGGATAAAAACCGCCCATCACTGCCACGCCCTTTTGCGCGAACGCGACGGCCAGCGCTTGCCCGATGCCGCTGGCGGCACCGGTGATCACTGCAACTTTACGAGTCATCTGCAATTCCTTATTTCACGGTTTCCGGACGGACATGTCGGGCGGCAAACATCAGCGCACCGGAGAGGAAGCAAGGCAGCGCGCCGAAGTACAAGGCGGAGGTCTGCCAGTCGCCACCAGCGCTCAGGACAGAAGTAGCGCCGAAACCGGCAATCACCGCGCCGATAGGCCCCATGGCGTGGATGATTGCGCCGCCAGTAGCGCGGATGCTGGTGGGGAAGCTTTCGCTGATGAAGAACAACGCCGCCGAGTAAGGGCCGATCAGGAAAAACAGACCCAGGCTGTAAAGGCCGATCACCGTAGGCATGTTGCTCGGGCCGTAGAGCATCGCGGCGAAGGACAGCCCGCCGAGCATCCAGCCCAGACCGATGACGTTGCGACGACCAATCTTGTCGCCCATCCAGCCATGGCTCAGGTAACCGCAGTAACCCACCAGGTTAGACAACACCAGAATGATCAGCGAGTTCTCGAAGGACACGTGATGCACACTGACGATCACTGACGTACCGAGCACGCTGAACACTTGAATCGCTGCCCAGTTGAGCAGAATGGCCGCACCAATCACCAGAGTTGCACGGCGCGATGTGCCACGAAACGCCGCGGCGAGACCCGCAGTGCGATGCTCTTCGTAATCCACGCCATAAGTCAGCGCCACGGCTTGAGCCTGGCTCACATCACCGGCTTTACGCAGTTGGGTAATACGCTGATGGATCTGGAACTGCGGACTCTCCTTGAGTTTGCGCGCCAGAATCGCAATGACGATGGCCGGGATCGCCGCAAAAACGAAGCAGCCCTGCCAGCCGATGATTGGCAACAGCACCGCAGTCAATCCCGCAGCAATCAATGCGCCGACTGGCCAGCCACCTTGCACCAGGCTGTAAATAAAGCCGCGACGTTTAGCCAGACGCGGGTCATCGGAGGCCGCGTAGATTTCACTCAGGTAAGTCGCGTTGACCGTTTCTTCGGCATACCCCAGGCCACCCAGCGAACGGATCAGAATCAACGGCGATTTCCCCCACGAACCACCAATCGCCGTCAGCGCCGAACAGATCGCCGAACCGCTGACGGTGAAGATAATGCCCATGCGTCGACCCAGCCGATCTACCAACGGCCCGATGGCCAGGGCGACCACTGCGGTTCCCACTGCCACCCAAGTGGCAATCTCGGCTTGCTCGACTTCGCTCCAGGCAAAATGCCGACCGATTTCCGGCAACAACGTGCCAAACAGAATGAAGTCGTACACCGCAAAAACCCACGCGAAGAATGCGATCCAGGTAGCGAATCGCACTTCGTCTGGAGTCAATTGCTGGGGTTTCCAGCCAGTCAGGTCAAGCTTGTTGTAAATAGACATGAGTGACGCCTCGGACAGGCCAATGAATCAGCGGTTACGTGGGTTACGGCGGACAAAGTCGTCGGCAATTTCGTCGAAGGTGACGAACTTGACGCCCTCATGGCTCTGAATGTGTTCGATCAAACGCTCCAGCATCAACAGCACCTGCGGGCGACCGGAGACGTCCGGGTGGATAGTCATGGTGAACACCGCGTGCTCGTGTTCGCGATAGACCCAGTCGAACTGGTCGCGCCACATTTCTTCCAGATGGCGGGGGTTGACGAAGCCATGGCTGTTGGGAGCTTTCTTGATGAACATCATGGGCGGCAGGTCATCGAGGTACCAGTTGGCCGGAATCTCCACCAGATCGGTTTCTTCACCGCGCACCAAGGGTTTCATCCAGGTGTCGGGATGCTGGCTGTAATCAATACTGGTCCACTTGTCGCCAACCCGGACGTAGTACGGATGGAAATCGTTGTGCATCAGGCTGTGGTCGTACTTGATGCCTTTTTTGAGCAGCAATTCGTTGGTGACGTTGCTGAATTCCCACCAGGGTGCGACGTAACCGGTCGGACGTTTGCCAGTCATTTGCGTGATCAGCTCGATGGACTTGTCGAGGACGATCTCTTCCTGCTCCGGCGTCATGGCAATCGGGTTTTCGTGGCTGTAACCGTGCACACCGACTTCATGACCGGCATCGACCACAGCCTTCATTTGCTCGGGGAAGGTTTCCATGGAATGGCCGGGAATGAACCAGGTGGTGCGCAAGCCGTAACGCTCGAACAGTTTAAGCAGACGCGGCGCACCCACTTCACCCGCGAACAGGCCACGGGAGATGTCATCCGGAGAATCCTCACCGCCGTAGGAACCCAACCAGCCCGCTACCGCATCAACATCGACGCCAAATGCACACAAGATCTCTTTAGCCATTTTGCTACTCCTGCTTGTTGATCAGACCAGCGCTAACGCATTCAGCGCTGGTTGCCGGGGTTTCAGTGATTGCTGTTCGAAATCACTCAGGTCTTGTCCATTGCCTCTTCGACGGCCAGCGCGGCGCGCAACAGACGCGCGTCTTCCCCCGCGGGCACGCTGAGCAACAGCCCAGTTGGCAAACCACGTTCGTCATGGCCGCTGGGCAAGGAAATGCCCGGCATGTTCAGCAGGCTGCCGGGCATGGTCAGGCGCAAGGTGGCCAGATTGGTCTGGAAAAACAGCTCGTCGTCCGCCAGCAAAGGCGCCAGCGGCGGGGCCACATGGGCCACGCTCGGGGTCAGCAGAAAGGCGCCGTCGAGCTCCAGGCTGATTTGCTCCTGTAATTGCTCACGGCGGCTATAAAGTTTGAGTAGCTGGCTGGCGGGCATGTGCCGGGCCGTCTCAAGGCGTATGCGCACCCGGGGATCGAGCTGGCTGGCCGCATCGCTGTCGAGCAGGTTCTGGTGCAACGCGAACGCCTCCGCAGCGCCCAGCCAGCCGTGCTGTTGAATCAGCTGCAAGGTGGCCTGGAAGGCGGCGCACGGCCGCATCTCGACCAGCGCACCGGCTTCATGCAACCGCGCAACCGCTTGCATAAGGTTATTGCGCACAGCAGGCTCGACACGTTCGTCCTGCAAAACCACCTCATCGACCCAGAAGCGCTGCCCGACCAAGCTGCGCGGTATCTGCGAAGTCGGCTTGTTACGGGCACGCAGCACATCATCAATAACGATGACGTCACGTACGCTGCGGGTCAGCGGACCGACGCTGTCCAGGGTATGGGCCAAGGGAAAGACACCCTCCCGACTGTAACGTCGAGTGGTGCTGCGAAACCCTACCAGGCCATTGAAAGCGGCCGGAATGCGGATTGAGCCCGCGGTGTCGGTCCCCATGGCGATAGGCACAATGCCCGCAGCGACGGCGACCGCCGAACCGGAAGACGATCCACCGGGAATGCGAGGTTGATCATCGCTGCACGGATTGATCGGCGTGCCGAAATGCGGGTTGAGGCCCAACCCCGAGTAAGCAAACTCACTGAGGTTGGTTTTCCCCAAACTGACCATGCCCGCCCGCGCCAGGAGGCCAGTGGTGGGTGCATCCAGCAGCGCAGCCCCAAGGTTGTTACGCACAGCGGCACCGGCGGTGGTGACGGTACCAGCGACATCAAACAAGTCTTTCCAGGCAACGGGTATTCCATCGAATGGGCTTAGAGGCTGCCCCGCCTGCCAACGAGCCGCAGAGGCCTTGGCCTCACGACGAGCACGTTCGACGCTCAGGGAGATAAATACGTGATCAGTGCGCTGGGCCTGTTGCAAGGCCAGTTCGAGTGCCTGCACCGGATCATTGCGACCCGATGCAAATTCCTCAGCCATTGCACTGGCATCCGTCGACCTGCCTTGGCTAGTGCTTTTGATCATCAGCATTCAGCCTCGATAAAAATGTACTAATTAATAAAATGTACATTTAATAAAGGCAGAATCCATGCCAAAGCTGAATCAGCTTTTCAGCGTTGGTAGGATCAGAACGTCCCAGAACATCGCAAACGACTACGCCAGAGCGCTTTCAATGCTGTGGATGACTGAATATTTGAGTGAGCATTTTTGCAAAACGTATCTTCATCGCAAAAAATGTACTTTTTATAAAAGATACGTTTAGGTGCATATTAGTAACAGTGAGCCCCATGAATGTGCATCGCACGTAGCCCGAGGTGACAAACGGACTTATGTGCGAGAATCCGCCGTCGATCATTTAGAGAAACTCAGGAAACCGATGTCAGGAGACGATTCGCGCACGGCTTCACGCTATGCCACGATCCGGCAGGTGTTACGCGACGCCATTGTCAGCGGAGCGGCGAGCACCGGCCTGGTGCTGCTTGAAGCACCGCTTGCCGACCTTTTCGGCACCAGCCGAGTGCCGGTGCGCAAGGCGCTCAACCTGCTGCATGACGAGGGGCTGATCTGCCGATTTGATGGCCGCGGGTATCTGGTCAATCCGGAAGGCACGGAGGTTGAGCCACTGCGCCTGACCCTCAGTCATAAACAGTTTGGCCTGGATAGCAGTGAAGAGCTGGTCGATACCCGCCCGTTGGGCGAGCGCATTTACGATGAAATCAGCGCGGCGATTTCAAGCTGCATGGCCTTCGGACACTACCGGCTGGACGAAAAAAGCGCCGCGCAGTACTACGGCGTCAGCCGCGCCGTGGTGCGTGAAGCGCTGATGCGTTTGCGTGATCGCGGGCTGGTGGAAAAAGAACCCTACTCGCAATGGCTGGCCGGCCCGCTGACGGCGCGCGAAGTGACTGAAGACTACGAGCTGCGTGCCTGCCTGGAGCCCGAGGCCTTGCGCCAGACAGCCCCGGGCCTGAGTCGCGAAACGCTGGAAGCGATGCTTGAGCGGGTCGTCCAGGCGCAAAACGCCGAACACTGCAGCCTTGAAGATATCGAGCGCATAGAGGAGGACCTGCACCAGCATTGCCTGGCCGACCTGCAAAATCGCAAGATCGCCACGCTGATTCGCCAGGGGCAAAGTCCGATGATTATCAGCCGGATCTTCTACCGGCTCCTGGGCATCGGTGCCGACGAAGCGATGCTGGCCGAGCATCGCCTGATTATCGAACTGCTGCTGCATGGCGCGTTCGACGCCGCAGCACTTAACCTCAAGGAACATCTGCAACGCGCGCGACAGCGCATGCTGCAACGCCTTAAAGTGCTGTCGGTATTGCCGGAACAGGAAGTGCCCGGGTATTTGACGCGGTTGAGTTGAGATCCGGCTTCAGCCGGGAGAGCCATTCTGCCTGGCTGGCGCCTTCCCGGCTAAAGCCATCACTACTTCTCGATCACTTCCCCGCGCATCGGTGCCAGCCGGGCAATCAAACGATTCTGGTCTGGCACCGAAATACCTTCGGCGTCCATGGCATCGATCAGGTCCTCAACCAGCGCATTGAAATCACTGCGCGTCAGGTTCTGACCCTTATGGGCTTCAGCCATGGTGTCGCCCGTGTATTTGCACGGTCCACCAGCCTCGACACACAGCTGCTCAACCAGCTTGTCGCGCAGGCGCACGATATCGATTTTTTTGAAGCGCTCGCCGATGCGCTCGTCTTTTACCGCAATGATGAGCATGCCTTCGACAATGCGCTGAATCCCGGCGCGCTGTCCAAGCGCCTGATAAAGGCTGTCATCCTTGGGCGGTTGCTGAGCGCAGCCAGCTAACAACACAATCAAAAAAAAGCTGAGCAAGCGCATGATCAGAAACTCCCCTGAATGGACAGATAAGCTCCGTTCTGGTTTTCCAGCGTGGCGATTTCTCCCAGCTTCGCGTAAGCCAGTACCACGGAGAGGTGTTTGTTAGGGAAATATCCCACGAACAAATCAGCCCAATCACTCTCACCGGCGAACGACAGGTTGTCCGGCTTTTCACGGTATTCAACTCCGACAGCCCAGCGCGGGTTGAACAGTACTGCGACCGAACCTTCCTTGAGCACGCTACGGGTATCGCGACGATCACCGCCGAAGCCAAGCAGACCGGTTTCATTGGCGCGGCTGTAGCGCACGCCACCATTGACCACCAGGTTGTAGCCGAATGCAGCGCCCATGAAGAGGCGACTGGCGGTCAGATAGCCCTCGACATCCGAATCGCGTTTGGCACCAATAAGGCTGGGGATCAGGAAGTCATTCTGCTTCTTGTATTCGATGCCCAGCGACACCTGCGGCAGGCTGTCGTAAATCAGGTCGCCGAACAGGCGCACCTTCACGCCAAAGATATCTTGAGTCAGGTTGTCTTCCGGCAGGCTGAGGTCCTTCTGCAACGTCCCCAGATCAAAGCGCTGGTGAGCGTAGGACAGCTCCACGCGGTTGTCATACGCGACCGACATGCCTGCCACATCCAGCGTGTAATCCGGCAGGTCTACATGAGTCGCGAAAACGCTGGTGCCCCACTCGCCCTGTTCGCCATAACCGGTGAGCACGGCCCACGGCGTAATACCGCCACCCGCTGCGCCTTCGATGCTTGAAGCGCCTCCCGTAGCGATCAAACGACCATTGTCAGCCTCTGCAAACGGTATGAAGGCACTTAGAACACAACTCAGCACAACTGAAGTTTTTTTGTAATTCATAGCTTAATGAACCATCAGACTGGGTGAAGACAAGGACTTGGCCATCCAGGCTTCGAAGGCGACTGCAGGCAACGGTCGGCTGATCAGATAGCCCTGAGCCGTGTCGCAGTGCCAACGCTCCAGTAACTTGAGACTGTGTTCGTATTCAACGCCCTCGGCGACCACCTTGAGACCCAGGTTATGGCTCATCTCAATGGTGGAACGCACGATCACTGCGTCTTCACTGGTTTCATCCAGGTTACGCACGAACGATTGGTCGATTTTCAATTCCTGCACCGGCAGACGCTTGAGGTGCGCGAGCGACGAGTAACCGGTACCGAAGTCATCCACCGAGAGGCTGATGCCCAGATCGCGCAGGCGATTGAGCACGATCAGCGCCTGCTCAGGCTCACGCATCACCGCGCTTTCAGTGATTTCGAAAATCAGCTGATCGGCAGGAACGCTGTGCAGCTTGAGGAGTTTGATGACACGTTCGACCAGGTGCTCACCGAGCAAGTCATCGGCAGAGATATTGACCGACACCTGCAAGTACAGACCGCGTTTGGACCATTCAGCCAACTGACGCATGGACTCTTCAATCACCCAGTTGGTCAGCAACTGGATGCTGCCCGTGCGCTCGGCCAGCACGATGAATTCGGCTGGCGAAACGTTACCGAACTGCGGATGCGTCCAGCGCAACAGGGCTTCTGCCTGACGTACAGTGCCTTGCCGAATATCCAGCTTGGGCTGGTAGTGCAGCATCAGCTCGCCTTTTTTCGCAGCATGACGCAGATCGCGAATCAGGCTGATCTGACGCTGGTGGGCGAGATCGCGACCGTCTTGATAGACCTGCAACCGGCCTGGCAGATTCGCAGCATCCTGACGGGCGATGGCGGCGCGTTTGAGGAGTTCTACAGCGCAATCGCCGTGCGCGGGATAGCTGGCAATGCCGATACTGCATTCCAGCGTGACGTCGTTGCTGTCGACATGCTGAGGCTGATCCAAAAGGCGCTGCAATTGGTCGGCGCGACCTACCGCGCCGTCACTGCCGATATGGTCCAACAGCACCAGAAATTCATTGGCTGTCAGCCGCGCCAGGGTGTCACCGGGTTGCAAAGTGCCCTGCAAGCGCTTGCCGATCTGTTGCAGCAGCTGGTCAACACCGGCAGAACCGCACGCGTCACTGATCTCCAGATAGTTATCGATACTCAAATACAGCAAGGTCATGGCACGCTGCGCAGCGATGGAACTACTCAGGCGCTCCATCGCGAGTGCCCGATTAGGCAAACCGGTCAGTGGGTCATGCAGAGCGTTGTGCGCCAATTGATCTTCGCGAACAGCAATGCCTTGCTGCATGTTGTTGATGGCCACAGCCAATTGACCCAGTTCGTCACTGCGAGCCAATGTGACGGGGGTTTTATAATCGCCCTCACCAATACGTCTGGCAGCTCCGGCCAGTACCTGAACAGGTTGGGAAACACTGCGCGCCAGTCCCAAAGTGCCGATCAGCGAAGCCAGCAACGCAATAATCGAGATCCAGAAGATTTTTTCATCCAGCGGAGCGAAGGCCAGCATGGCTTTATCAATCGGGCTTTGCAGTAGCGCGAATACTTGCTCCTGACTCCCGTCAATGCTGTCCAGCACCATGGTCTGGCTCAAGAAGCTCAGGCCACCATGCTCGGTCATGTGCATCCGACCTTCAGCCGGGTTGAGCATCAGCGCTACCAGGCTGTCCTCCAGCTCTGCAGGTTGCGTGCTGATCAAGTGTCCGGGCTTACCGTTTTCGACGGTGAGGAATGACACCTCAAGACCACTGAGCGAGCGCAAGGACTGGGCAAGTTCGGCATCCATGCTGAAACCCATGACCACTCGACCGATGGGCAATGGCGCCAAAACGGTACTTTCCACTAGCAGATGTGGTACGCCGCCACCCGGGACGATGACCATGGACTGACTTTTGCGGCGAGCATCGCGCAACGTCTGGTCAAACGGGAATTTGGTGCCCTCAACGATTTGCGGGATCGTACTGGCTACGACTGTACCGTCCATGCTCAGCAGGAACATGTCGCTGGCATTGATCCGGCTACCGTGATTGAGCAACACCGAACGGATGGTCGAAGCATCGGAACTGGCGACTGCATCGCGAAAGCCGAAATCAGCCGAGACCAGTTGCACGCCGTCACGCAGACGCTTGCCACGCATGTCCATGACATCGGCGAACACGCGAGTGCCCACCTCCAGCTGGGTCTGCGCCTGAGAGCGAACAGCGTCGCCGGTTGCCGCTTTGACAGCGAGAAACACCGCTACCACTACAACCAGCAGCAATGCGATAAGCACGCAGGCAATTCGCGCCTGAAAACTTGTGCGCAGATTCATTGGTGAGCAGCTTTATGGAAAGCATCACCAAATGCGCTGGGGGCAGCGCCGTCCGGCTTTTCGTCAGTACTCGGCTCTACCTCCAGCTTGAAGTCCTTGCTCAGCCCCGTAGCAGGAACATCAAATTCGCCACCGCTGGCAGGCTGCATATCGATGGTCTTCGGGTGCCACAGGGTTGCCGAATAATGCCCGGCGGGCATGTCGTCAAACTTGACTACACCGCTGGCGTCGCTGACTGCGAACCAGGGTTCGTCTGTGACGTAGATATAGCCGACCATCCAGTCATGGATGTTACAGCCCAGTACGACGACGCCTGGTTTATCGAACAATTGCGGATCGGACGGAGTACCGCTGTACAAGCGCAGTTCAAAACGCTTGGCGGGAGAAAAGGAATAAACCTGATGGCGAATGTTGTCGCTGTTGGGGAATTTGACTTCAGTGTTGCTGTGCACGGCCAATACACGCGGCACGAACTCCTGATCACGCTGATCCATGTCGGCCTTTAGCGCAATGCTCTTGCCGGGAGGCCCCTGCAGGGTCAGCACGGCATTGCTCAGTGGCTTGCCTTGTTGATCGAGAATCCGGGCGGTCAGCGTGGCAGCAGAAGTTGAAGCCGCGCCCAAAGCCCAGCAACCGGTCAAAACGATCAACGACAATAATTTGCTCATAAGCTAATCCACAACGGCAAAGCCGGATAAAACAACGCCAGCCTTGGCAACGAAGGGTCTCACTCGCAGAGTAGCTGCGGTCAGACGGAAGATCACGCACTGAGGAAAGGCATTTAGCCATCATCGATGAGGTTTCGACGAAAGGTCGTTCCGGGGCCTTGGATGGCTTGTTTTTTCTTCCTCTCAATAGGCTATCGACAGCTGCCATTGAAACCTGAGGGCGACTGCCCCATCTAAGCACCATGTTCAATTGTGCAGGTGCCCCATGAGCGACCAGCAAGCAGACTCACAAGATTTGCCAGAAGACGTAGAAGCCGAGCTCGAAGTAACGCTGAACTCCAGCAGCACCACGCTCGCTTTGCCTGGGCAGAACCTGCCGGACAAGGTCTATATCATCCCGATTCACAATCGCCCTTTCTTCCCGGCTCAGGTATTGCCGGTGATCGTCAATGAAGAGCCCTGGGCCGAAACCCTGGAGCTGGTCAGCAAGTCCGACCATCACTCTTTGGCGCTGTTCTTCATGGATACGCCTCCCGAGGACCCACGACACTTCAATACCGCTGCGCTGCCGGAGTACGGCACGCTGGTCAAGGTGCACCACGCCAGCCGCGAAAACGGCAAACTGCAATTCGTCGCCCAGGGCCTTAGCCGGGTGCGGATCAAGACCTGGCTCAAACACCATCGCCCGCCCTATCTGGTGGAAGTCGAATATCCGCATCAGCCCAACGAGCCGACCGACGAGGTCAAGGCTTACGGCATGGCCTTGATCAACGCCATCAAGGAGCTGCTGCCGCTCAACCCGCTGTACAGCGAAGAGTTGAAAAACTATCTCAACCGCTTCAGCCCCAACGATCCTTCGCCGCTGACTGACTTTGCCGCAGCGCTGACCTCGGCCACTGGCGTCGAGTTGCAGGAGGTCCTCGACTGCGTGCCCATGCTCAAACGCATGGAAAAAGTCTTGCCCATGCTGCGCAAGGAAGTCGAAGTAGCGCGTCTGCAAAAGGAAATCTCCGCCGAGGTGAACCGCAAAATCGGTGAGCACCAGCGCGAATTCTTCCTCAAGGAGCAGCTCAAGGTCATCCAGCAGGAGCTGGGCCTGAGCAAAGACGACCGCAGCGCCGACATCGAGCAGTTCGAGGCCCGTCTGGAAGGCAAAACCTTGCCCTCCCAGGCCCGCAAGCGCATCGATGAAGAAATCAACAAACTCAAAGTGCTGGAAACCGGCTCTCCGGAATATGCGGTTACCCGTAATTATCTGGACTGGGCCAGCTCCGTGCCTTGGGGTGTCTTTGGCAAAGACAAACTGGATCTGAAGCACGCCCGTAAAGTGCTGGACCAGCACCATGCAGGTCTGGACGACATCAAGACGCGGATCCTCGAGTTCCTCGCGGTGGGGGCCTATAAAGGCGAGATCAGTGGTTCGATCGTCTTGCTGGTTGGCCCGCCGGGCGTTGGCAAGACCAGTGTCGGCCGCTCGATTGCCGAATCTCTCGGTCGGCCGTTCTATCGCTTCAGTGTTGGCGGCATGCGCGACGA
The DNA here is from genome assembly GCF_040224095.2 of Pseudomonas caspiana. Classification (NCBI taxonomy): domain Bacteria; kingdom Pseudomonadati; phylum Pseudomonadota; class Gammaproteobacteria; order Pseudomonadales; family Pseudomonadaceae; genus Pseudomonas; species Pseudomonas caspiana. The sequence goes on from NZ_CP167995.1 coordinate 4,745,392, forward strand.
GGCGGAGATCAAAGGCCACCGCCGTACCTACATCGGCGCTCAACCGGGCAAGCTGGTGCAGGCGCTCAAGGATATGGAGGTCATGAACCCGGTCATCATGCTCGATGAAATCGACAAGATGGGCCAGAGCTTCCAAGGCGACCCGGCGTCGGCGCTGCTGGAAACCCTTGACCCGGAACAGAACGTCGAATTCCTCGATCACTATCTGGATTTGCGTCTGGATCTGTCGAAAGTGCTGTTCGTTTGCACCGCCAACACCCTGGACTCGATTCCCGGCCCATTGCTGGACCGGATGGAAGTGATTCGCCTGTCGGGTTACATCACCGAAGAAAAAATGGCCATCGCCAAACGCCACCTGTGGCCCAAGCAACTGGAAAAGGCTGGCGTGTCCAAGGGCAGCCTGAGCATCAGCGACACGGCGCTGCGCTCGATCATTGAAGGTTATGCGCGGGAAGCCGGGGTCCGGCAGCTGGAGAAACAGCTGAGCAAAGTCGTACGCAAGGCTGTGGTGAAATTGATCGACGCGCCCAAGTCGACGATCAAGGTTGGTCCGAAAGATCTGGAAGCCTCGCTGGGTATGCCGGTCTTCCGTAACGAGCAGGTGCTGGCCGGTACCGGCGTCATCACTGGTCTCGCATGGACCAGCATGGGCGGCGCGACCCTGCCGATTGAGGCGACGCGAATTCACACCCTCAACCGTGGTTTCAAACTCACGGGGCAATTGGGTGACGTGATGAAAGAGTCGGCAGAAATCGCTTACAGCTATGTCAGCTCGAATCTCAAGCAATTCGGCGGCGATCCGACCTTCTTTGACGAAGCGTTCGTGCATTTGCACGTTCCCGAAGGTGCAACGCCAAAAGACGGCCCGAGTGCGGGCGTGACCATGGCCAGCGCTCTGCTGTCCCTGGCCCGCAATCAGGCGCCGAAGAAAGGCGTGGCCATGACCGGCGAGCTGACGCTGACCGGGCATGTTCTGCCGATTGGCGGCGTTCGGGAGAAAGTTATCGCGGCGCGTCGGCAGAAAATCAATGAACTGATTCTGCCGGAGCCTAACCGGGGCAACTTCGAGGAGCTGCCGGACTATCTGAAGGAAGGGATTACCGTGCACTTCGCCAAACGCTTTGCTGATGTGGCGAAGGTGTTGTTTTAACAGGTGATGATTTTTCTTGTGGGAGCGGTGCTTGCCCAGAGTAGTACTAGCTAACTCTCTCCCACATCCATAACTCATCGGTTATGCTCCGGTTTCGTATGAAAGACCGGAGCCACTATGCCCCCTGCGCGTCTGCTAGCCCTGTTCAGCCTGTCACTGCTCGCCGCCTGTGCGCAGCAACCCAGACAAATCGTCACCCTCGAAGATCAAAGCGACTGCCCGCTGCCGCTTAAAACAGGTCAGACACTGATGCTGAGCTTGCCCAGCTCGCCCACAACCGGTTATCGCTGGCAGATCCAGGACGCTGCGCCCTCAATCCTGCGCAGTCTCGGTCCTGAGGTTTACAACAACTCAGGCGACAAAAACATGGTTGGCAGTGCCGGGCAATCGGTGTGGCGCTATCAGGCGTCAACCGCCGGAACTGGCCGCCTGCTGATGGTTTATCAACAGCCTTGGGCCCCGGAAGTGCCACCGGAACAGACGTTCGATTGCACCATTACCGTCAACTGAACAGGTTTTGCTGTCGTTCGATGAGATGAGGTTTCAGCCGAGGCGCGGATTTGGCTAAAATGCCGCACTTTTCAGCCCCTGCCGGAACCACCGTGAGCAAAGAACCCGACCGCATTTTCGCCCAGCCGCTTGCCCAGGTGCCGGACTTCGCCTTCAACGAAGATGTAGTGCGGGTGTTCCCGGACATGATCAAGCGCTCGGTGCCCGGCTACCCGACGATTGTCGAGAACCTCGGCGTACTTTCGGCGCAATTCGCCCAGCCCAACAGCGTGCTCTATGACCTGGGCAGCTCACTCGGCGCGGTTACCCAGGCCCTGCGACGCCATGTGCGGGTCGAAGGCTGCAAAGTGATCGCGGTGGATAACTCGGCCGCGATGGTCGAGCGCTGCCGTGAATACCTGAACGCACAGGATTCGATGTTTCAGGAGTTGCTGCCGGTACAAGTGATTGATGGCGACATTCTGGCCCTTGAGTTTCAGCCTGCTTCGGTGGTCGCACTCAACTTCACCCTGCAATTCATCGCGCCTGAAGAGCGCCTCGCATTGCTGGGCCGTATTCGCCAGGCTCTGGTGCCGGGTGGCGCGCTGATTCTGTCTGAAAAGCTGCGTTTCAATGATGAGCAGGAACACACGTTGCTCACCGATCTGCACATCGCCTTCAAGCGCGCCAACGGCTACAGCGAGCTGGAAATTGCCCAGAAGCGCAGCGCCATCGAAAACGTGATGAAACCCGACAGCCTCGAAGAACACCGCCAACGCCTGCTCGACGCGGGCTTTTCCAAAGTGGTGCCGTGGTTCCAGTGCCTTAACTTTGCCTCGTTGATTGCCCTGCCATGATTGATCTCGCCCCACTGGTCCGCCGTCTGGCGGGCACTCCTCTGGCTGAATGGGCCAACGGCCTGCAGGCCCAACTCGACACAAAAATGGCCAAGGGTCATGGCGACCTGGAACGCTGGCAAGGCGCACTCAATGCGCTGCCGGATTTGAAACCGTCACGTGTCGAACTCAAGGACAGCTTCACCCTGGAAGTCGATTGCGACGATCAGACCAGAACACAAACCCACGCTGCGCTGATGGGGCTGTCTCCCTGGCGCAAAGGCCCGTTCGATGTATTCGGCGTGCACATTGATACCGAGTGGCGTTCAGACTGGAAGTGGTCGCGTGTCTCGCCACATCTGGACCTCAAAGGTAAACGCGTGCTGGATGTGGGTTGTGGCAACGGTTACTACCAATGGCGCATGCTGGGTGCCGGGGCTGACAGCGTGATCGGTGTCGATCCGAACTGGCTGTTCTTCTGCCAATTCCAGGCCATGCAGAAATACTTGCCCGAGCTACCGGCGTGGCATCTGCCGTTTGCGCTGGAAGACTTGCCCCCGCGGCTGGAAGGCTTCGACACAGTGTTTTCCATGGGCGTGTTGTATCACCGCAAGTCGCCCATTGACCACTTGCTGGCACTCAAGGATTGCTTGGTCAAAGGTGGCGAACTGGTGTTGGAAACCATGGTGGTTGAAGGCGACGTGCACCAGGTGTTGGTCCCGGAAGACCGTTATTCGCAGATGCGCAACGTATGGTTCCTGCCGTCGGTAGCCGCTCTGGAGCTGTGGTTACGCAGGGCAGGCTTCGTTGACGTGCGTTGCGTGGATGTCAGCGTGACCACTGTTGAGGAGCAGCGCAGCACCGAGTGGATGCGTTACCAGTCGCTGAGTGACTTCCTCGATCCGCAAGACCACAGCAAAACCGTGGAGGGCTTGCCCGCGCCGATGCGCGCAGTGATCGTGGGGCGTAAGCCGTAAAGATCATGTACCACTGATCTCCTGTGGGAGCCGAGCTTGCTCGCGATTGGGACGGCGCAGAACATCAGGCAAACCGCGTCGCCCTTATCGCGAGCAAGCTCGGCTCCCACAGCCCCCACTCAAAATCAGGCTTTATGCGCAGCCGCCACAATCAACGCCTTCATCTCTGCCACCGCCGCCTTGAACCCTACAAACAGCGCATGCGCCACCAACGCGTGGCCGATGTTCAGTTCGTTGATGCCCTTGATCGCGGCCACGGCCTCGACGTTGTGGTAATGCAAGCCGTGACCGGCATTGACGATCAAGCCCTCGCCCAAGCCGAAAGCCACGCCATCAGCGATCCGCTTCAGTTCTTCAGCGACTTCGGTCGGCGTTTGAGCATCGGCGTAGCGGCCAGTGTGCAATTCGATGGCAGGTGCGCCTACACGCTTTGAAGCAGCGATCTGCTGCTCATCAGCATCGATGAACAACGACACTTCGCAACCAAGCTTGCTCAAGCGCTCGACCGCGGCCTTGATACGGGCTTCTTGCCCCGCTACGTCGAGACCACCCTCAGTGGTCAGTTCCTGACGGGTTTCCGGTACAAGGCAAACATGAGCCGGACGAATGCGCTCGGCAAACGCCAGCATCTCTTCGGTGACGCCCATTTCGAAGTTCATGCGGGTCTGCAACACGTCCTTGAGCAGCAGTACGTCGCGCTCCTGAATGTGACGGCGGTCTTCACGCAAATGCACGGTGATGCCATCAGCACCCGCCTCTTCCGCGTCCAGCGCGGCCTTGACCGGGTCCGGATAACGCGTGCCACGGGCCTGACGCAAAGTGGCAACGTGATCGATATTCACGCCAAGAAGGATGCGAGTGCTGTGAGTCACGGGTGTCTCCTGAAATATGATCGAAACAGGTCGGTGAGCATAAAGCCTGATTAGGGCTTGCGAAACAGTTCGCGACTAACCAATGGACGGCCGCCCAGATGCACGGCCAGCGCCTGACGCATCAACCGCTTGGCGGCGGACAAGGCGCCTGGGGCACTCCAGTCAGCCTCAGCCATGGCCAGCAGTTCAGTGCCATTGAACAAACCTGGCTGTAACAGATACACCTGCTCCAGCCCCGCATCCACTTGCAGTCGATACATGCCCTTGGCGTCCAGTGGTTCACCGTTGATGTCGACGTCCAGCGCGAAGCCGTAACCCAGTTCATCCAGCAGACGCCATTCGAACGAGCGCAGCAATGGTTCCAACGGCCGCCCTTGGGCGAGCGCCTGCAACGTTGCAGCATAGTGATCGAATACCGCGGGATGGGGATCTTCGGCAGGCAGCAGGCGAATCAACAGTTCGTTGAGGTAGAGCCCGCTGAATAGCGCATCACCGACCATCCAGCTGGCGACGCCGGAGCTTTCCATACGGCCGACGTTTTTCAGCTCGCCACGGCCACGGAATTCTACTTCCAACGGGACAAACGGCCGAGCCAACGTGCCCGCCTTGCCTCGCGCACTACGCAGCACGGCACGCAACCGGCCCTGAGGCGTGAGGAAGTCCACCAGTGCGCTGTTTTCACGGTACGCCCGGCTATGCAACACGTAAGCAGGTTGGCCGATTGGCACGCTGGTCATTCAGGCTGCTCTAGGAAAGCAAAGGCACGAGAACGGCGCGACCAGAACAGTCGCGCCGTTGAATCAGGCTTACAGGTCGCCGTAACCCAACGAACGCAGGGCGCGTTCGTCATCGGACCAGCCACCTTTGACTTTAACCCAAAGGTTGAGCATGACCTTGGAGTCGAACAGCAGCTCCATGTCACGGCGCGCTTCGGTACCAATACGCTTGATACGCTCGCCTTTGTCACCAATGATGATTTTCTTCTGACCATCACGCTCGACGAGGATCAGCGCGTGAATATGCAGGGTTTTGCCCTGCTGCTTGAACTCTTCGATTTCCACGGTGATCTGGTACGGCAGCTCGGCACCCAACTGACGCATGATCTTCTCGCGAACCAGCTCAGCGGCCAGGAAACGGCTGCTGCGGTCAGTGATCTGGTCTTCCGGGAAGAAATGATCGTTTTCTGGCAGGTGCGAGGCAATCAGGCTTTCCAGCGCGTCCAGGTTGTGCCCGTGCTGCGCGGAGATTGGCACGATTGACGCATTCGGCAGTTGACCTTGCAGCCACTCCAGATGCGGCATCAATTCTGCTTTGTCTTCGATACGGTCGGTCTTGTTGATCGCCAGGATCAGCGGGCCCTGTACGTACTGAATACGCTCCAGAACCATCTGGTCTTCATCGGTCCAGCGGGTACGGTCAACCACGAAGATCACAACATCAACGTCTTTCAACGCCGCCGACGCCGTTTTGTTCATGTAGCGATTGAGCGCTTTCTCGCCATTTTTGTGCATGCCCGGAGTATCAACGTAGATGGCCTGCACAGCGCCTTCGGTCTTGATGCCCAGCATGTTGTGGCGAGTGGTCTGCGGCTTACGCGATGTGATCGCCAGCTTCTGACCGAGAATGTGGTTGAGCAGCGTGGATTTGCCCACGTTCGGGCGGCCGACGATGGCAACATAGCCACAGCGTGTTGCGATTGAATCAGTCATGGCCGTTCTCCACGCCAAGGGCAATAAGTGCTGCAGCCGCTGCTACCTGTTCGGCAATACGACGGCTGACACCCTGCCCCCGGCTTTTTTCATTCAATAAGGTGATCTCGCATTCGACGAAGAATGTCCGGCAATGCGGTTCGCCCTGGATATCCACCACTTCGTAACGTGGCAGTTCGCAGGCACGCGACTGCAGAAACTCCTGCAGTCGGGTTTTTGGATCTTTGTTGGTGTCGACCAGCGTCAGGCTGTCGAACTCGGTAGTCAGCCAGGCCAGCACGCGCTCGCGAGCCATCTCCATGCCTGCATCCAGATAAATCGCACCAATCAGCGCCTCAAGGGCGTCGGCCAGAATCGACTCGCGACGGAATCCGCCGCTCTTCAATTCGCCAGACCCCAGACGCAGGTATTCACCCAGATCAAAACCGCGAGCCAGCAAGGCAAGGGTTTCACCCTTTACCAGACGCGCTCGCAGGCGCGACAACTGGCCTTCGCGGGCCTGCGGGAAGCGATCGAACAACGCTTCACCGGCGACAAAATTAAGAATGGCATCACCGAGGAACTCCAGGCGCTCGTTATTGCGCCCAGCGAAGCTGCGGTGGGTCAGGGCCAGGACCATCAGTTCCTGATCCTTGAAGGTATAGCCGAGCTGACGCTCCAGGCGACTCAAGGAAACGCTCACGGTTTACCCACGCTGAAGGTGTCGTCGAACATCACCACCAGATCAATGTTCTGGATCAGTGATTCACGTTTTTCATATTTCAAATGGGCAAGGAACCTGTTGTTCTCTACCGTCACGCTTAACGCCTTATTCAAATCCACATCCCGAATACTGTTGACCTGCATGCTCTTGCCGACATAACTGTAAAACTCGCTGACCGTACTGATTTCCAGAGCCCGGTTGCTATCAACCGCATTGATGATTTTTTTCATCTCTCTGTTATCGAGGTAGTGCGGGACCAGCTTGAAAGCCACGCTCAGTACAAATATTCCCAGCGCTATCGCCAGCAATACTCCTGTAAACGACCATCCCTTTTGCGAGCTGGCGAACGTCATGTACGACCCCAAGGATAGCTCGTCATCGCACACGCAGATGGTTTCATCAGTCGCGGTACATTTTCGAGCAAGCCCAAATGACATACGGCGCTGTAGAACACAGCGCCGCATTGATTACTTGATCAACCCTACTCGCGAGAAGTTAGGGAAGTGACTCAGTTTCGGCTCAGGCCAGCTCATCCACACAGCAAAAGCCTTACCGACAATGTTCTTGTCCGGAACCATGCCCAACTCATCCTTGGGAATGTTGGGATCATCCCAGTAGCGGCTGTCGTTGGAGTTGTCGCGGTTGTCGCCCATCATGAAGTAATGGCCGGCAGGCACAGTCCACTCACGGTCAGGCGGCGCACGATAGCGGCTCATTTCCTGGCGGATCTGATGCTCAACTTCACCCAGCTTCTCGCTGTAAAGCTCAGCGCTGCCCAGCGTTCCAGGCTCGGTGCCGATCAACTGCTTGGCCACCAGCTCACCGTTGACGAACAGCTTCTTGTCACCGGTGTAGCGAATCTGGTCACCCGGCAAACCGATTACACGTTTGATGTAATTGACGCTTGGGTCGCTTGGGTAGCGAAACACCATTACATCGCCGTGTTTCGGCTCACCAATCGAAATGACCTTTTCATCAATGACTGGCAAGCGAATCCCGTAGGAAAACTTGTTCACCAGGATGAAGTCGCCGACCCGCAGCGTCGGGATCATCGATCCTGACGGTATCTGAAACGGCTCGACCAGAAACGAACGCAGCACCAGCACGATGAACAGTACCGGGAAGAACGATTTGCCGTATTCAACCAGCAATGGCTCTTTGTTCAGGCGCTCAACCACCGCAACATCCGGCTGGCTGACACTGCCCTGATACATCGTGATGGCAGTCCGGCGACGAGGTGCCAGGATGACCAGATCGAGCAACGCCAGCAAACCGCAGACAAAAACAGCGATGACCAGCAACAGCGGGAAATTTAGTGACATAGGACCTGACTATTCCAACCTGAGCACTGCAAGGAAAGCTTCTTGTGGAATTTCCACGTTGCCGACCTGCTTCATGCGTTTCTTACCGGCCTTTTGCTTCTCGAGCAATTTACGTTTCCGGCTGACGTCGCCGCCGTAACATTTGGCCAATACGTTCTTTCTGAGAGCCTTGACGGTTGTACGCGCAATGATCTGACCGCCAATGGCCGCCTGAATCGCTACATCGAACATCTGCCGAGGAATCAGCTCCTTCATCTTTTCGGTCAACGCACGGCCTTTGTAAGCCGCGTTATCACGGTGCACGATCAGCGCCAGTGCATCGACCTTCTCGGCGTTGATCAGCACATCCAGCTTAACCAGATTGGCAGACTGATAACGGTCGAAATGATAGTCCAGCGATGCGTAACCACGACTTACGGATTTGAGACGGTCAAAGAAGTCCAGAACCACTTCATTCATCGGCAAATCGTAAGTCACCTGCACCTGAGTCCCCAGGAACAACATGTCATGCTGAACACCGCGTTTCTCGATGCACAGCGTAATGACGTTGCCCAGGTGCTCCTGCGGCACAAGAATATTTGCCCGGACAATCGGTTCGCGCATGTCTTCCACGGCCGAAATGTCTGGCAGTTTGGACGGGTTATCGACGTAAATCGTTTCGCCTGTCTTGAGCAACAGCTCAAAAATAACGGTAGGCGCAGTGGTGATCAGGTCCAGATCGTACTCACGCTCCAGACGCTCCTGGATGATTTCCATGTGCAGCATGCCGAGGAAGCCGCAACGGAAGCCGAAGCCCAGTGCGTCAGAGCTTTCTGGCAAGTACTGCAAGGACGAGTCATTCAGCGTGAGCTTTTGCAGCGCTTCGCGGAAGTCTTCGAAATCATCGGAACTGACCGGGAACAGACCGGCATAAACCTGAGGCTGGATGCGCTTGAAACCCGGCAGGACTTCAACATCAGGCGTGGTGCTCAAGGTCAGCGTGTCACCCACCGGCGCACCGTGAATGTCCTTGATACCTGCAATGATGAAGCCTACTTCACCGGCTTTCAGATCAGCAGTGGCCGTGTGCTTGGGAGTAAACACACCCACGCTGTCGACCAGATGCAACTTGCCAGTGGACTTGACCAGGATCTTGTCGCCCTTCTTCACCCGGCCGTGACGCACACGAACCAGGGAGACAACGCCCAGATAGTTGTCGAACCACGAGTCGATGATCAACGCCTGCAGCGGATCTTCGATATTACCGGTGGGTGCAGGAATGGTCTGAACCAGACGCTCCAGCACTTCATCGACGCCCATACCGCTCTTGGCGCTGCACGCTACGGCGTCAGTGGCATCAATGCCGATAATCTTCTCGATTTCGTCTTTGACGCGATCCGGATCGGCCTGCGGCAAGTCCATCTTGTTCAGTACCGGCATGACCTCAAGGCCTTGCTCGATGGCGGTATAACAGTTGGCAACGGACTGGGCTTCAACGCCTTGACCGGCATCCACAACCAGCAACGCACCTTCGCACGCGGCCAGGGAGCGGCTGACTTCATAGGTGAAGTCAACGTGGCCTGGGGTGTCGATGAAGTTCAACTGGTAGGTTTTGCCGTCATTGGCCTTGTAGTGCAGCGTGACGCTGTGGGCCTTGATGGTGATCCCGCGCTCACGCTCGAGATCCATGGAGTCAAGTACCTGAGCTTCCATTTCGCGCTCGGACAAGCCACCGCACATTTGAATGAAGCGGTCGGCCAGCGTCGACTTGCCATGGTCAATGTGGGCGATGATGGAGAAATTACGGATATGACTCAAATCACTCACGGATCAACACTCAAAAAGGATGCAGGCAGATTACCCGCCAAAAAATAGCCGGGAATTGTACCTGAACTAACGCTGGGGCGTCACGTTAAGAGGCGACTGGTTAAGCATCAGGGCACACTCCGGATACAAAAAAGGGCGGTCAGCGCCGCCCTTCCTTGTTAATCAACCCTGCTATTCAGGGAGCTTGAAGGTAATGAAGCTCGCACGGCCCTGACGCAATACACGCATGGAGACAGAGCGATTCTTCGGCAGCGCTTTAGCTATTTCGGTGAAGTTTTTCGCCGAGCTGATGGCCTGATTGTTCAAGTGGGTAATCACATCGCCAGCTTGCAGACCGATGAGAGCCGCCGGACCGTCGGTCACTTCCTTGATGATCACGCCGCCCTTGAGCTCAAGAGTCTTCTGCTGCTCAGCGGTCAGATCTGCAACCGACACACCCAGACGATTGCTACTGCGTTCAACACCAGCGGCAGCACCGGAGCCCATCTCCTGACCTTCATCAGGCAACGCGCCCACCGTAACAGTCAGGTTTTGACGCTTGCCGTCACGAATGATGCCCAGCTCAGCCTTACTGCCATCCTTGAGGTTGCCAATCAAGTGCGGCAGATCAGCCGACATCACGATGGGCGTACCATTGGCAGTCAGGATGACGTCACCAACCTGCAGACCACCCTTCGCAGCCGGACCGTTGTCGAGCACCTGAGCAACCAGCGCACCGGCAGGCTTGTCGAGACCGAAGGATTCAGCCAGGTCTTTGTTAACCTCCTGAATCACAACGCCCAGCCAGCCACGGTTTACCTTGCCGCTAGCCTTGATCTGATTCGCAACGTCCAGCGCTACATCGATAGGAATCGCGAACGACAGGCCCATGAAACCACCGGAGCGGGTGAAAATCTGCGAATTGATACCGACCACTTCACCCGACATGTTGAACAGCGGACCACCGGAGTTACCCGGATTGATCGCCACGTCAGTCTGGATAAACGGCACATAAGTATCGTTCGGCAGGCTACGGCCTTTGGCGCTGACAATACCTTTGGTCACCGAATGATCGAAGCCGAACGGTGAACCGATCGCCAATACCCACTCGCCGACTTTAAGTTTCTCGGAGTTGCCGAGCTTGACCGTAGGCAGGTCTTTTCCTTCGATTTTCAAAACGGCAACGTCAGTGCGCGGATCCGTACCGACCAGTTTGGCTTTCAACTCACTGCGATCAGACAGACGAACCAGAATTTCATCAGCCCCGTCGATCACGTGATTATTGGTCAGGACATAGCCGTCAGCCGAAATAATGAAACCTGACCCCAGCGATTGCGCTTCACGCTGACGGTCTCCACGACCCGACCCAGGCGGACGAGAACCTGGCGGCACGCTGCGCTCAAGAAACTCGCGCAACATCGGCGGCAAGCCTTCGAGATCAGGCATTTGGTTCTGAGCGACGGAGCGCTCCGGCATTTTCTGACGGGTACTGATGTTTACGACGGCAGGGGAAGCTTGCTCGACAAGGCTGGTGAAGTCCGGCAACGCCTCGGCCTGAGCCGTGACGACTTGCCCAAGCATCAGCACAGCGGCAAACAGTGAGAGATAGGATTTCAAGCTTGGTATCGACATATGGCTCCCGTTCACAACGAGCATAGTTAAGCAGTACAGACCGAACGTCCCAGAAGACCGACGGCCATGGCACTCGACCGAGTGCAGATTTCCGGCAGCCACTTTCCTGGCCCTGAAACAACAAAGGCCAGAGCTGCGAGGCTGTGACCTATAGAAAAAAACGAGAGTTTTTGCAACCTGGAAAGCTCACCAAACATTTCGGAGAACTGACCATAAGCCCTGCAAATGCTTGCTCTGCGGCTTACCTGGCCCAAGATGAAACCTTCTACATCTTGGGCACTGACCATCACTTTTCCGAACTACTTCTTGCTGGCTTGCAGATCAGTACTGCGAAGCGAAAGCGCAACTCGCTCGGCCGTACCAATTGGCACTTCACCCACAACTGTCACCAGCACGTCGCCTTTAGGCGTCGTGAGCCGACGAGACACAGCAACGGTGGGACCCAACTGAGTCCGCGTATCAGTTACCGCCGCACCACCGATGGGTTCTACGAAGACCGAGAATCTGGCAATGCCATCGTCATACATCAGATTGCTGACCTGGACGCTGGAAGCCGAGTCCTTGCGAACTGCGCTACTGCTCAACTCGAAGCCTGGCGGCGTCCACTCCAGACGCCAAGGCGCTGGTTTTCTGGACGCTTCTGGCTTGGCCTTGGCAACGTCCACAGGCTTGCAATCAGCGCTGGCTTGCAACATCTGATCAGCAGGGACGCTGGCAGTATCAAATTCAGTGAACTGGAATCGCTCAAGGAGCTGCCCTTTTTCACTTAGCAGGAGCGACTTGAGTGGTAATCCGGTTTCATCGTCGAGGTGCAACTCAATGCCGTAACGATGTTGATCCTTGGGCGCCAGTGCAATGATTTTTGCCGGACGACCAGCCACACGCGAAGTACCAACGACTTTCATGTCGTACCAGGCGGAAAGCTTCTTAACATCGTATGCATGAACTGCAGAATCAGGGACATTGGAGACTCCTGCTTCCAAAGTGCCACTGACGCACTGGGTTACCCCATCAACGCGTAACACTTCCTGAGCGGAACCATCCAATTGGAGCAGGCGCTCACGAACCTTGCCATCAGTTACCCGATGCCAGATTCGATGAGTAGAGAAATTGCCATTTCGCTCGTAAACGAAGGTGCCTTGAAAGCTTTGCTTTTGCTCAGCCTGCGCAAGACGCTTCAGCGAGTCTTGCGCATCATCGGCATGAGCGGGGAGGACAAGCCATCCACCAAGCAACAAGGGCAATAGAGGGATGGCGCGCATGATCCTCCTTAACGGTTTTCCAGGCTTGCAGCGCGAGCGTAAGGCAGAGCGCTTTCAGTACCTTTCAACGCTGCCTGTTGAGCATGTTGACGCAGGTAGCCGGGGATACGCTGATCCTGGCCAGCCTGACCTTGCAGAACACCGTTAACCATTGGGCCTTGAGCAGGTTCGCTGCTCTCGGTGTAACCTGCCAGTACAGCCGGACCTTTCACCTGAGGAACAGACAGGCTGGCAGGCTGTGGAGCCTGTTGCGCCAACTGTGCACCGGCAATGTCATCCTGGTTGTACAGACGTACACCAGCCAGAACGGCAACTGTAACAGAGGCAGCAACTGCAAGACGTCCCAGGCTACGCCATGGGCCACGACCGGCTTTCAACGGGCTGACTTCATCGGCGATCGCGGCAGAGACTGCAGCCGTGATATCCAAGTGAGGCATCAACAGCTCTTTGTGCATCGCTGCACGAGCAATCTGATAACGCGACCATGTGGCACGTGTATCCGCATCGTCGATTGCATTAAGCACTCGACGTAATTCCAGTTCGTCCGCTTCGTTATCCATCACTGCGGACAGCGATTCCTGCAGGGCTTCACGACTCATGGCGGTTCCTCTCTTGGCTATCGCCGCTGTCTCAGGATTCCTGCAACAACGGCTGCAGGGCTTTATCGATGGCTTCCCGAGCGCGGAAAATCCGAGATCGCACGGTACCCACCGGACATTGCATGACGCTGGCAATGTCCTCGTAACTCAGACCGTCGAACTCACGTAAAGTTAGTGCCGTACGTAAATCTTCCGGGAGAAGCTGGATGGTTCGATGGACAGTGCCCTCGATCTCATCCCTTAACAATGCACGCTCCGGCGACTCGATGTCCTTGAGGCCATGATCGCCATCGTAGAACTCCGCGTCTTCAGACCTTACATCGCTATCTGGTGGTCGCCGACCGCGCGATACCAGATAGTTCTTCGCCGTGTTAATGGCGATGCGGTACAGCCACGTGTAAAAGGCGCTGTCACCGCGAAAATTTCCAAGTGCACGATAGGCCTTGATAAAGGCTTCCTGCGCAACGTCTTGAGCTTCATGGGTGTCGTGCACGAAACGCACGATCAACCCGAGAATCTTGTGCTGATACTTCAGCACCAACAGATCAAAAGCTCGCTTGTCGCCGCGCTGAACGCGTTCGACCAGCTGCTGATCCTCTTCCTGGGTTAGCATGAACACTCCTCATAGAGCTTGAAGGAGCGCTGTACCCGCCAGTGTGTCGGCTTGCATACATAGACTCGGGCTTCTCGCAAAAGTTCTCCCCTCCAGGCAAGTTTCCTGTGGACGCTCAATGGTCCGCACGGAAAAACGCAGCTCGAACCAGGTCGGCTGCGCGAATAATCTAGTCGTCGAATTCGCAGGTGGCAGCTTCATCCAGCCCCATTAAAAGCCGACGCCGTCCCTTTACAGGCAACCAGCTATTGAACCCGGGCCATCATAAAAAGTTCCCTGAGTTCTATCGCCAGCGTGAGACCAATAACGTCACTTCGTAGGAAGATAGCCGCAGTATTACGGAGTCTGCGCACTAACTGACGGGTAACGGTATGCATTCAGACACGGACTGGAGCACAATCCGGGCCCTTCATGGTTCCACATTGCCATAAAGGCGCGGCTATTGTGCCGCTAGACCCTTACTTATACTAGTGGCCGCAGCATGCGGAGTTCAGAGATGAGCCAACATTTTCAACACGACGTACTGGTAATCGGCAGCGGCGCAGCAGGCTTGAGCCTCGCTCTGACACTGCCCACCCATCTTCGCATCGCGGTCCTTAGCAAGGGAGAGCTGGCCAATGGCTCCACATTCTGGGCCCAAGGCGGGGTTGCCGCGGTTCTTGATGAAAGCGATACCGTGCAATCCCACGTGGAGGACACGCTCGATGCGGGTGGCGGACTGTGTAATGAAGACGCTGTGCGCTTCACCGTTGAACACAGTCGCGAAGCAATTCAGTGGCTGATCGATCAAGGCGTGCCCTTCACTCGTGAAGATCACTCAGGCAGCGAAGACAGCAGTTTCGAATTCCATCTGACTCGCGAAGGTGGTCACAGTCATCGCCGTATCATTCACGCGGCAGATGCCACCGGCGCAGCAATTTTCACGACATTGCTGGAGCAGGCCAGATCCAGGCCCAATATTGAGTTACTGGAACAACGCGTTGCCATCGACCTGATCACCGAGCGCCGTCTCGGCCTGGAAGGACAACGCTGTCTGGGCGCCTACGTGCTTAATCGCAGCAGCGGCGAAGTCGACACTTATGGCGCACGCTTCACTGTCCTGGCGTCTGGCGGTGCAGCCAAGGTCTACCTCTATACCAGCAACCCTGACGGCGCGTGCGGGGATGGCATTGCTATGGCCTGGCGATCAGGTTGTCGGGTAGCGAATCTGGAATTCAACCAGTTCCACCCGACGTGCCTTTATCACCCGCAAGCCAAGAGCTTCCTGATCACTGAAGCGCTTCGCGGGGAAGGTGCCTACCTCAAGCTGCCTAACGGCGAACGCTTCATGCAGCGCTTCGACTCCCGTGCTGAACTGGCGCCTCGCGACATCGTTGCTCGCGCCATCGACCACGAAATGAAGCGCCTGGGTATCGATTGCGTCTATCTGGACATCAGCCACAAACCTGAAGCCTTCATCAAGAGCCATTTCCCGACGGTCTATGAGCGCTGCCTGGAATTCGCCATCGACATCACCCGCGAGCCGATACCGGTAGTCCCGGCGGCGCATTACACCTGTGGCGGCGTGATGGTTGACTCTCGCGGCCGCACCGACGTACCTGGCCTGTATGCCATTGGTGAAACCAGTTGCACTGGTCTGCACGGTGCCAACCGCATGGCCAGCAACTCACTGCTCGAGTGCTTCGTCTATGCCCGTTCAGCGGCAGCAGACATTCTTGAGCAACTGCCCCAGATCCCGGAAGTCGTGCCTTTGCCGATGTGGGATGCCAGTCAAGTGACCGACTCCGATGAAGACGTGATCATCGCCCACAACTGGGATGAGCTAAGACGATTCATGTGGGACTACGTGGGAATCGTGCGCACCAACAAACGTTTGCAGCGCGCTCAGCATCGAGTGCGACTGTTGCTTGATGAGATTGATGAGTTCTACAGCAACTATAAAGTCAGCAGAGACTTGATTGAGTTGCGCAATCTTGCACAGGTTGCCGAACTGATGATCCGCTCGGCCATGGAGCGCAAGGAGTCTCGGGGCCTGCACTACACGCTGGATTACCCGGACATGCTGCCCGAAGCGCTGGACACTATTCTGGTGCCGCCCACCTACGTCGACTGAATTTCAGTCGTAGTCGCAGTCGCCGGTGAATATCCGGCGCCAGTGCGTCGCGAGGGATACACAGACCACGCGTCATCCGCCATCTGCTGCGACTTTCACCCGCAAGGCGAAAACGCAGCACAACAATCATAGGCAGCGCGATGCTGTCGCGGCACAACTGCACGGACTGCCAGCCATCGCGCCGGCTCCACAACTGCCAGCCTTCGGCGTTGCGCCGCAGGCCGGTAAAGGCAGTGCTACCGTTCAGCAGAATTGAACCGGGTAACACGCAGATGCCATGAGCCATACATAGCGCCAGACCGAGCCCCACCGCCCAACCTGGAACAGCCAGTAAATAAAGAGAGATCAGAGCCAGAAGTTGCGCGCCGCTGTATGCCACCAGCAATGCCCTTGAGGCATGCCAATGGCATTCGAAGCGATCACTTGGGCTGGACACGGTCCAGAATCATGCGAACCATGCGTTGAAGTTCGGCATCTTCAGATTCGGCACGCTGCATGAACCAGCCAAACATGTCCTGGTCTTCACACGTCAGCAAGCGGCGATACAGTTCGCGGTCAACATCGTTGAGCGTCGGATAGACTTCCCGGACAAACGGTACCAGCAGCACATCCAGTTCAAGCATACCGCGGCGGCTGTGCCAGTAAAGGCGGTTGAGTTCGACGTCTTCGACCATGGAGCGCTCCTCAAAATAGGCGGCGAGTATACAACCGCAAGCCTCATGAGCGAACCGTGCATTAGTCGCAGTAGTTTTCATGTACCCATTAGCCGGACTCGGCACTATCATGTGCCCCAGACTTTTTCCCGTTGCGATGACCCATGGCCGACTCAGCTTTCTACTGCCCGCTTTCCCATGAAGGTGTTCTCGCCGTCCGCGGCGTTGATGCCAGCAAATTCCTGCAAGGCCAATTGACTTGCAATCTCGACTACCTGAGCGAAGCCAAAGCGACGCTGGGTGCACGCTGCACGCAAAAGGGCCGCATGCAGTCGAGCTTTCGCATCCTGCTCGAAGGCGATGGCTGCCTGCTGGCAATGGCCACCGAACTGATCGAGCCGCAATTGGCCGATCTGAAGAAGTACGCCGTATTCTCCAAATCGAAACTGACCGATGAGAGCGCCTCATGGGTGCGTTTCGGCCTGCACAACGGCGACGGCGCCTTGGTAAACCTTGGCCTTGACCTCGCTCAAGATACCGATGCAGTTGCTCGCGCCAACGATTTGATCGCGATCCGGGTATCTCCTGCCAGAGCCGAATTGTGGGTCCGCGCCGATCAGGCCGGCGATATTCAAACGCGCCTGGCTGCTCACCTGAGCGAAGGCACACTCAACGATTGGCAGTTGGGTCAGATTCGCGCAGGTATCGGCCAGGTATTCGGCGCCACCCGCGAAGAGTTCATCCCGCAAATGCTCAACTTGCAGGCCGTTGGCGGAGTGAGCTTTAAAAAAGGCTGCTATACGGGCCAGGAAATCGTTGCTCGCATGCAGTACCTCGGCAAGCTCAAGCGCCGTCTTTATCGTCTGACTCTCGCGGATCAAGAACTGCCAGAGCCCGGCGCAGCACTGTTCTCCCCGGTACATGCCAGCGCCGTCGGTAACGTCGTCCTGTCGGCAAAAGCCGAGGATGGTATCGAGTTGCTGGCCGTGCTTCAGGCTGATGCCGTCGAAAATGCCCGGATTCAGCTCGGCTCACCGGAAGGCCCGGCGCTTCAACTGGCTGACTTGCCATACACGCTGGATAGCAAACTCGAAACACAGCGCTGATACAGGCGAACACCTTCACGCTGGAAATGTCTGCATATCTGTCCCGCCTCCGCGCGCCTCAGGCACGACAGTGCGCGGGACTACCCAAACGTCTATGAGATGCGACATGAGCAAGATGGCTGAAGAGGTGCAAAGGAACTTGATCAAGGCGATCGATAGAGACGCTTTGTTCTTGCCTACCCTTCCGGAAGTAGCATTGAAGATTCGCCTCGCGGCTGAGAACACCGAAATCAGCGTTGCCGAGTTGAGCCGCGTGATCGGCAGCGACACCGCCCTTTCAGCACGCTTGATCAAGGTGGTGAATAGCCCGCTGCTACGGCCGAATTTTGAAGTAAGCGACGTCAACACTGCCATTACCCGGCTGGGCGTCAACTACACCTGCAACCTTGCTATCGGGCTAGTGGTGGAACAGATGTTCCATGCCAAGTCCGAAGTAGTGGAAAGCAAATTGCGGGAAATCTGGAGACAGAGCCTGCAAGTGGCAGGGATCAGTTATGCGCTGAGCTACCGCCGCCCTGAACTCAAGCCGGACAAAGCAACGCTCGCCGGATTGATCCATTTGATCGGCGTGCTACCGATCCTGACCTACGCCGAGGATCACTTCGAGCTGCTATCGGACCCGGTCAGCCTCAACCACGTCATCGAAGCCATTCATCCGGTGATCGGTGAACGACTGCTGCGCTCGTGGGACTTCCCTGAGCCATTAGCGACAGTTCCCACACGGTTCCAGGATTTCACACGGGTGTCGAAATCAGCGGACTACATCGACTTGGTACAAATAGCGACCGTGCATATCCACAAAGAGACCGCGCATCCCTATAGCCAGATAGACATGAGCACCCTTCCCGCTTTTCTCCAGCTAGGCCTGGACATGAGCGGCGGTCATCTATGGGCGGAAATGGATGAAGCGAAGATGATGCTTTATTAGGAACGCGATACCGGCACGATCGACATGTAACAGGTCCAGACTAAGTGGGGCCGAATTGATTCGGGAAGACGGTATTTCAGTCTATATAAAGGCTGGATGTACCGACCCCTTCGAGAATAAATTCGCTCCCACAGGAAATTCGAGCTAGCGGGCCAGCACAGAAGCTCCCGCAAAGCCTGCAATACCTTAAGGCCTACTGCGCCGAGATAAAGCTCACCCGCACCTTCAAACCGCCCGCTGCACCATCATGAAGGGTGATCTGCGCCAGATGCGCGCGACATATCTCTCCGACAATCGCCAAGCCCAGACCTGATCCCTTGCCCTGCTGACTACTGCGATAAAAGCGCTCAAACACGCGGTTACGCTCAGCTTCGGGAATACCCGGACCATCATCCTCGACCTCAAGTACGCCCGGTGCGCTGATCCGCAGGATCACGTTGCCACCTGAAGGCGTGTGCGCCAGAGCGTTATCGACAAGGTTACTCAGAAGCTCGTTGAGCAGCGTCGGCTCTCCCTGCAGCCACACAGGTTCGTCCGCCTCCAGCGCCAGGGAAACGCCATGCGCATGTGCCAGCGGCGCCATCGCCATACCCAGCTCGCGGGCCAGTTGACTCAGATCCAGAGTTTGCGCGCCGCCCTCGGCAATGGCCCGAGCACCGTTTTCAATCCGCGCCAAAGAAAGCAGCTGATTCGCCAGATGCGTCAGACGATCGGTGCCTTGTGCCGCAGCTTCAAGGGTGGTGCGCCAATGAGCAGGCTCGGGGTCACGCAGACCCAACTCTACCCTCGCCTTCAGGGCAGCCAGGGGAGTACGCAGTTCATGAGCAGCGTCGGCAATAAATTGCGCCTGCCGTTCGAACTGCTGACGCAGCCGTTCGGTGAAGTGATTGAGCGCATTCACCAATGGGCGTAATTCGTGCTGTACCTCAACCAGCGGCAAGGCACGCAAGTCATCCGGTTGCCGCGCTTCCACTTCAGTGCGCAAGCGTTCCAGAGGCCGCAGTGCGGCGCTGACGGTAAACCAGACCAGCAACAACGCCCCCGCCCCCAACATGCCCAACCGGAGCAAAGTATCAGCCATCAAACTGCGCGCCATGCTGACACGGGCCTCTTCGGTCTCCGCGACACGTATCTCAGCCATGCCATTCATATTCGGCTCGCTGACCGGCTTGAGCAGACTGACCACTCGCACCGATTGCCCCTGATAGCGGGCGGTATAGAAGCTCGCCAACGCTGGATAATCATCGGTGCGCAATGTACCGGGAGGTGGAGGCGGCAGGTTTTCGTAACCGGAAATCAGCTTTCGGTTAATGTCGTTGACCTGGTAATAGATGCGACCCGCGCTGTCATAGGCGAACGTGTCCAGGGCGATGTACGGCACATCGGCGCTCAGTGTCCCATCACGCTGCGAAACCCCGGCAGCAATGGTTCGCGCCGAGGCCAGCAAGGTTCGGTCATACGCGATATCGGCGGCTTCGCGGCCATTCCAGTACGCGCTCAGACCGCTGGCCAGCATCAACACGGTGAGCAGAACGCCCAGGTTCCACAGTAGCCGCCAACGCAGGCTGTTATGGCTGCTCATCGCGGCTTTCCAGCAAATAGCCCAGGCCGCGGAACGTCACGATCGCCACCGGATGTCCATCAAGCTTCTTGCGCAGCCGGTGCACGTAGATTTCGATAGCATCGGGGCTGGCCTCTTCATCCAGACCGAAGACCTGAGAGGCTACTTGCTCCTTACTCATCACTCGTCCCGGCCGGGCAATCAGCGCTTCAAGCACTGCTTGCTCCCGAGAAGTCAGGGTCAGCAATTCGTCGCCCAGAGTGAATCGACGGGTATCCAGATCGTAAGCCAGCACACCACAACGCTGCTGCCGTTCGCCCCCCAGCACACTGCGGCGCAGCAGGGCTTTGACCCGCGCCTCCAACTCTGAAAGCTCGAAAGGTTTGGCCAGATAATCGTCAGCCCCTAGATTGAGGCCGTGAACGCGGTCCTTCACGTCACTGCGCGCTGTCAACATCAGCACGGGCAAGTTCTTGCCTCGTCCGCGCAAACGCGCCAGTACTTCAAAACCATCCATGCGAGGCAGGCCGACATCGAGAATTACCGCGGCATATTCTTCGCTGCTCAATGCCAGATCAGCAGCAACACCATCGTGCAGTACATCGACGGTCAGCCCGGCACTTTTCAGGGCCTGGGCGACGCTCTCGGCTAACTGCAGATGATCTTCAACGAGAAGAACACGCATCGACTTCTCCTGATTGCGTGGCTTTATGGAGCCCGGAGTTTACAGGCGCTTCGCAGGCTGTGAAGCACTGAAACAACTCTAAACTCAATTTAGGTTGCTATTGAAAGGTAGCTGAAAGGTTTATGAAAGTTTCGCTGGTTAGGATCGCGAAAACGTCCGTTTCAATGGGCGTATAGAAAAGCGTCACGATGCGCTTTCACAATAAGAACAAGAACGGAGTCGACCATGACACAGCCAATGTCCAGGGCTATCGCGCCCGCATGCAATTCTCATCCCGCCGTATTCGCCTTGACCGGTCGCTGCACGCACTTCAGTGCTGGCGCCTTCTCGTTGCCCTTCGATATTCATTCACTGCGATGAAGCCGCTTACTGGCCTGCCCTTTCGTGGCTGCCTGTAAAACCGAATCGAACACTGCTTCACACCCAAAAACAAAAATCTGGAGACTGACCATGACCTTATCCTTGCGTCGTTTCGCACTGGCTGCTGGCTGCATGATGCTCGCCACGCAACTGTTCGCGGCCGATGAACCCAAACGCCCTGAATGTATCGCCCCGGCCTCGCCAGGTGGCGGCTTCGACTTGACCTGCAAACTGGTGCAAAGCGCGCTGATCAACGAGAAAATTCTCACCAAACCGATGCGTGTGACCTACATGCCCGGTGGTGTTGGCGCTGTGGCCTACAACGCAGTCGTCGCTCAGCGCCCTGCTGATGCAGGCACGCTGGTGGCTTGGTCGAGCGGTTCACTGCTGAACCTGGCGCAAGGCAAGTTCGGACGTTTTGACGAGGGCGCTGTGCGCTGGCTCGCCGCAGTAGGTACCAGCTACGGCGCCATCGCAGTGAAGAGCGATTCGCCTTACAAATCCCTCGACGACCTGGTCAAGGCGCTGAAGGCCGACCCAAGCAAAGTCGTGATTGGTTCGGGCGGCACCGTGGGCAGCCAGGACTGGATGCAGACTGCATTGATTGCCAAAGCCGCCGGGATCAACCCGCGTGACCTGCGTTATGTCGCCCTGGAAGGCGGCGGTGAAATTGCCACTGCGCTGCTTGGCGGACACATTCAAGTGGGCAGCACGGACATCTCCGACTCCATGCCGCATATCCTCAGCGGCGACATGCGTCTGCTGGCCGTGTTCTCCGAGAAGCGTCTGGACGAGCCGGAAATGAAAAACATTCCGACCGCCAAAGAGCAAGGCTACGACATCGTCTGGCCAGTGGTTCGCGGCTTCTACCTTGGGCCAAAAGTCACCGATGCCGAATACGACTGGTGGAAAGCCGCGTTCGACAAGCTGCTGGCCTCGGAAGATTTCGCCAAGCTGCGTGACCAGCGTGAATTGTTCCCGTTCGCCATGACCGGTGCAGAGCTGGACACCTATGTGAAGAAACAGGTTGCTGACTACAAGAACCTGGCCAAGGAATTCGGCCTGATTCAGTGATCGATCGACTGACTAGCGGTTGCAGCTGCCTGCGCGGCAGCGCAACCCGGGAGTTTTCACCATGGTGATCCAACGTATTTTCGCCGCTGTACTGCTGCTGGTCTGTGCGGGCCTGGCAGTCATGGCCTGGCCTTATCAGGCACCGTTTTCCTACGAGCCGGTTGGCCCTCGGGCGTTTCCCCTGCTGATGCTGGGGCTGATGAGCCTGGCTTTGGTTTACATGCTGTTGCGCCCGGCTCCCATCGTACACACCGAAGAAGAGCCCGCACTGGACCGCGAGACCATCATCAAGATCGTGGCCTGCGTGGTCTTGCTGCTGATCTTTGCCGGCACCTTTGAACCGCTGGGTTTCATCCTCAGCAGCATTTCGATCGGCATCCCGATGGCTCGTCTGTATGGCGGCCGCTGGTTGCCCAGCGTGATCGTGGTGATTCTGATGAGCGTCGGCCTTTACCTGCTGTTCGATAAAGCCATGGACGTTCCGTTGCCCCTGGGCCTGCTCGACGTTCTGGAGAACTAATCAATGGATACTTTCAGCTACCTGGGCCAGGGCTTCGGCGTTGCGCTGACTCCCTACAACCTCATTACCGCACTGTGCGGGACGCTGATCGGTACCGTGGTCGGGCTGTTGCCAGGCCTGGGGCCCATCAACGGTGTCGCGCTATTGATCCCGATTGCCTTTGCTTTGGGCCTGCCGCCAGAATCGGCGCTGATCCTGTTGGCAGCGGTTTACCTAGGCTGTGAATACGGCGGCCGGATCAGCTCGATTCTGCTGAACATTCCAGGCGAAGCATCGACCGTCATGACCACCCTCGACGGCTACCCAATGGCACGTCAGGGTCTGGCAGGCGTTGCCTTGTCGCTGTCGGCATGGAGCTCGTTCATCGGTGCCTTTATCGCCACTTGCGGCATGGTGCTGTTCGCGCCCCTGCTGGCGAAATGGGCGATCGCCTTCGGACCTGCGGAATATTTCGTACTGATGGTGTTTGCCATTGTCTGTCTCGGCGGCATGGCGGGTGATCGTCCCGTCAAAACCTTTATTGCGGCTTTGATCGGGCTGTTCCTGTCGGCGGTCGGCATCGACGCCAACAGCGGCGTGTATCGTTTCACCGGTGACAACATCCACCTCACCGACGGCATCCAGTTTGTAGTGTTGGTTCTCGGTCTGTTCTCCATCAGCGAGATCCTGTTGCTGCTGGAAAAAACCCACCGCGGTCAGGAAGCCGTACAGGCTACGGGGCGCATGCTCTTCAACCTGAAGGAAGCGGGCGCGGTGTTCGTGGTCAATATCCGGTGCGGTTTGCTGGGTTTCATCATGGGCGTATTGCCAGGTGCCGGTGCGACACTGGCCAGTGCCGTGGCGTACATGACCGAAAAACGCATGGCAGGTGCCAGTGGCAAGTTTGGCCAGGGCGACATGCGTGGTCTGGCAGCACCGGAAACCGCGATTGGCGCTTCGGCGTGCGGCGCGTTGGTACCAATGCTGACTCTGGGTGTACCAGGTTCGGGAACCACTGCGGTAATGATCGGTGCGCTGTCGCTTTACAACATCACACCGGGGCCGATGCTATTCCAACAGCAACCAGACATCGTCTGGGGTCTGATCGCTTCCTTGTTCATCGCCAACGTCATGCTGGTGATCCTCAACATTCCGATGATCCGTATCTTCACCCGCATCCTCAACGTGCCTAACTGGGCACTGGTGCCGGTGATCGCGATCATTACCGGGATTGGCGTCTATGCAGTACACGCGACCACCTTCGACCTGTTCCTGATGGTCGGTATTGGTATCTTCGGTTACATCCTGCGCAAGCTGGACTTCCCGTTGTCGCCGATCCTGCTGGGCTTCATCCTCGGCGGTCTGATGGAACAGAACCTGCGCCGCGCCCTGTCGATCTCCAACGGTGCGATGGAAATTCTGTGGTCCAGTCCAATTACCATTGGCGTTTGGGTGCTGACCATTTTCATGCTGCTGTTCCCGATCATTCGTATCTGGCGCAAGCGCTCTGCCCAGCGCAGTGCAGCGACCAGTGTCTGATCGACCGTTAAAAAGCTGGTGGGCGACACCGCTGGTCGGCCTGGCTGGCGGTTACCTCGCCAGCCTGGTCGGCTGGCCTCTTCCCTGGATGGTCGGCTCGCTATTGGCGATCATCCTCGTCCGCTGCCTGACACCGTGGCAACTGGCTGAAATCCCCGGCGGCCGCAAATGCGGCCAATGGATTGTCGGCATCGGTATTGGCTTGCACTTCACGCCCGTCGTGATCGACCAAGTCATGGCGCATTTCGGGCTGATTTTTCTCGCTGCACTGATTACCAGTCTTTCCAGTGTCGTCGGCGTGTGGCTCATGCTTCGTACCGGAGAGGACCGTGCAACGGCGTTCTTCTCCAGCATGCCCGGCGGCTCGGGTGAAATGGTCAACCTCGGTTCACGCAATGGCGCCATCCTCAGCAGCGTTGCCGCAGGGCAAAGCCTGCGGGTACTGATGGTGGTGCTTTGCGTTCCGGCGATATTCAAATACCTGATGGGCGAAGGCACGCCAATCGTCCATGCCGGAAGCGTCAACTGGCTGTGGCTGGCGCTCTTGTTCCCGCTTGGGGCGGCAGTGGCCTGGCTCTGGCAACGATTGAAGCAGCCGAACCCGTGGTTATTCGGCCCACTGCTGGTGAGCGCGATCATCAGCGTCAGCTTCGACCTGCATATTGGCTTACCGGACGGCAGTAGCCAGATTGGCCAGTGGCTGATCGGCAGCGGACTGGGTTGTCATTTCAACCGTCAGTTCTTTCGCCGCGCGCCGTCCTTTATAGGCCGGACCCTGCTCGGCACCGCCCTGACCATGCTCATCGCCGCCCTCGCCGCTTTTGCACTGGCTACTGCTACCCACCTGGATCTGCGCTCACTGACCCTGGGCATGATGCCTGGCGGTATTGCTGAAATGAGCCTGACAGCAGAAGTGCTGCAACTCTCAGTGCCATTGGTGACTGCGATGCAGGTGATGAGGTTGTTGTTCGTACTGTTTCTGGCTGAGCCGATTTTTCGGTATTGGCATCGGCGGGCTGGAGATTAGCATTTTCTGTAGGAGCTGCCGAAGGCTGCGAAACGATTTCCATGTCACATCGCCTTCGCAGCCTTCGGCAGCTCCTACAAAAGAGGTGATCTCATCACTCCTGTGGCAATCGCCACTCGATCGGCGCCATACCATTCTGTTCCAGATACTTGTTCGCCCGGCTGAAGTGCCCGCAACCCAGAAAGCCTTTATAGGCCGACAGAGGCGATGGATGCACTGAGGTCAGAACGAGATGCTTGGTGGCATCCACCAGTTTCTGTTTGCTCTGCGCATGGGCGCCCCACAGCATGAACACCAGATGCGGCTGCTCGGCGCTGACCGTTTCGATGACTTTATCGGTGAAATGCTGCCAGCCCTTACCCGCGTGTGAAGCGGCGTTGGCACGCTCCACGGTCAGCGTGGTGTTGAGCATCAACACCCCTTGATCGGCCCAGGATTGCAAGTGACCGTGACGAGGAATATCAATGTTCAGGTCGCGCTTGAGCTCTTTATAGATGTTGACCAGCGAGGGTGGCGCAGGTACGCCAGGCTGGACCGAAAAGCACAGCCCGTGTGCCTGGCCGGGACCGTGGTAAGGATCCTGCCCCAGAATGACCACCTTGACCTTGTCCAGCGGCGTTGAATTCAGCGCATTGAAAATCAACGGACCCGGCGGGTAGATTTCCTTGCCTGCGGCATGCTCCTGACGCAGGAACTCGCGCAACTGGCCCATGTAAGGTTTTTCGAATTCCTCACGCAGCGCGTGCTTCCAGCTGGGTTCAAGTTTGATACGGTCATCGCTTGTCATGGTCACACCCTGAAATCAATGCGCGGACACTAGGAAAGCTGGCCGCCAATGTCAAATCAGCGCGTCGCGCCCTGCCCTTTCCTACACTGAGCCTCATGCAACTTAACCCGACGCAGAACTATCACACCTGTGTTGGATACATGCATTGCCCTCGAGAGGTCACGATGAATCTGCAATTTGAAGAATTTCCGGCTCAGGATGGCGCCCGTATCGGCATCGCCACCCTGGACGCCGAACAATCACTGAATGCGCTGTCATTGCCCATGATCCTCGCCCTACAGGATCGACTTGATGCCTGGGCCAGCAATGAAAAAATCGTCTGCGTGCTTTTACGCGGTAATGGCGCAAAGGCCTTTTGTGCCGGGGGCGACGTACGTTCGCTGGTTGATCAATGTCGTGAACATCCCGGCGAAGTGCCGCCACTCGCCGCCAGCTTCTTCGCCGCCGAGTATCGGCTCGACTACAGCCTGCACACCTATCCGAAACCGCTGATCTGTTGGGGCCACGGCTACGTGCTCGGGGGCGGCATGGGCCTGTTGCAAGGCGCAAGCACGCGAATTGTGACGCCGAGCAGTCGGCTGGCCATGCCGGAAATCAGCATAGGGCTGTTTCCAGACGTCGGCGCCAGTTGGTTCCTGTCACGCCTGCCCGGCAAGCTCGGCCTGTTCCTGGGTCTGACCGGCGCTCACATCAATGCTCACGACGCGCTCGACCTGGATCTGGCTGATCGCTTCATGCTTGATGAGCAGCAGGAGGATTTGATCGAAGGGCTGCAGCAATTGAACTGGCAAGAGCAAACGTCTATCCAGCTCAATAGCCTGCTCAAAGCCCTGCAACACGAAGCCCTCAGCCAACTGCCCGAGGCGCAATGGCTACCACGTCGGGCGCAGATTGACGAATTGCTCGACGTCGGCAACCTGCCCTGCGCGTGGAATGCAATCAGCCATTTGCAGCACAGCGATGACGCTCTGCTGACCCGCGCCGCGAAAAACCTGACGCAGGGTTGCCCACTGACCGCGCACCTGGTCTGGGAACAAATCCAGCGCGCCCGCCACATGTCCTTGGCCGAGGTGCTGCAAATGGAGTACGCCATCAGCCTGAACTGTTGCCGCCACCCGGAATTCAGCGAAGGCGTACGTGCGCGGCTCATCGACAAGGACAACGCGCCCCACTGGCATTGGCAGGACGTCGCAACGATTCCGTTGGCGGTGATTGATGCGCACTTCAGCAAGGTGTGGGAAGGCCGGCATCCGTTGGCGGATTTGTCAGGGTATTGATTTTCTGTTCGAAGCCGCGAGCCGAGCTCAGTTTGACCTCCTTTTTATGAGCGACTAGAATCAGTCGCAGAGAATGGAGGCTGGATGTCAAAGCAAGAAAAGCTGCTCGCCAAGCTACTGAACAGGCAATCGGGATTCAGCTGGCCAGAAGTGGTCGCGCTATTGAAAGGCTTCGGCTACAGGCAAATAGAAGGTGATGGCAGCCGCGTAAAATTTGATAACGGCAATGTTCAAGCCATGATAAACCTGCATCGCCCTCATCCGGGTAATGAAATAAAAGCATACGTTAAGCGACAGGTTATCGAGCATTTGAAAGCGGGAGGTTTGATTTCATGAGTACGCTGCTACAGCACCGGGGCTATTACGGTTCAATTGAAGCCAGCCCTGAAGATAACTGCCTGTTCGGAAAACTTCAGTTCATACGCGCATTGGTGAGCTACGAGGGCGAGACCGTCGCGGAGCTATCGCAGTCCTTTCGCACCGCAGTCGATGACTATCTCGATACCTGCTCAGCGCTGGGTCAGGATCCAGAATTGCCGTGCAAAGGTTCGTTCAATGTAAGAGTCGGGCATGACCTGCACTTGGCAGCCAGCGTTGCCGCGACCCGCGATAAAATTTCGCTTAATGACCTGACACGTAAAGCGCTACGCGAGTATCTGAGTCACCATGCGTAACTTCAAAGCTGCACATTAATAAATGTGATGAACAGATAGTCGAACAGACAAAAAACGGCGCCCCAAGGAGCGCCGTTTCTGATTCACCTACCGATGCCCGCCTCGACCATCGCCACCGCGACCGCCTCGACCGTCACCTCGCCCACCGCCCCTGCCGGGACCGCCGTGGCCTCTCCCATCACCATGACCATCGCCCCACGAAGGCCCCGGCCGGCCTGGACTGCCGCGGTAGTCATTCCGCGGCGGATGGCGATAGCCGGGGTTGCCGCGGTAGCGGTTGTCGCCCCAACCGTAGCCGGGTGGACGGCCTGGCTGGTAATAGCGCGGCACCGGTGGTGGCGCGTAATAGCGCACCGGTGGAGGTGAGTAATAACGCACCGGTGGCGCAGAATAGTAGCGTGGCTGCGGTGCTACGTAGATGCGCTGCTCCTGATAATAATTAGAGCGATAACCGTTGTCGTAAGAATAGATTTCAGTGGCGCCGTAGGTGGTCGGCAGCGCCGTCACCCGGGAAGAATAGTAGCCTGAGTCGGTGTAGCAACCTGCAAGACTCAGGGCCAGCAAAACGATGAGCAAGGTTCGTCGATACATGGCGGCCTCCTGGACCGCGATAGGGCACACACCAGCGACGCTGGTCGGCATCTGACCAAATGCGACAGACGAAAATAGGACATTAAAAAGACCATCCAGTGCCCTGATCCGCCTGTCACCTGACGAGCTGCCGCCCCATCGCAGTGCGCTGCGCACCATGTGACAGCAAAAAAATTGCACGCTGTGAGCAGTCAATATCGCTACCGGCCACAGCGGTCGGGCTTCCCCGCGACTTGGCACAACTCTCGCTTAGCAAACCTTGTGCAGGAGTCAACTCAGGTTCGCGGCACCACAATTTGCAATAGCTGACTAGGGTTCCGGCTCGCCTCTGGCGAGTGGCTGGTCCGAGAGTTGGCGACCTCCAGTAGAGGTTACACGGCGGGATAAAAGCCCGGGAGACAGGACACCAGTGGTGTCGCGTGACTCCTGACCGCCTTTCTTTCGCTACTGGAGGTAAACACATGCAAAAGTCCCGTCTATCAGGTCTGCTCTGCGCTGGCCTCATCGCTGCATTAAGCCTCTCTCCGGCACACGCCGCCGTTAAAAAAGAATTCAACGTTTGCTGGACGATTTATGCCGGCTGGATGCCTTGGGAATACGCAGGCACTCAAGGCATCGTCGACAAGTGGGCGAAGAAGTACGACATCAAAATCGATGTCACCCAGCTCAACGACTACGTCGAATCCATTAACCAGTACACCGCTGGCCAGTTCGATGGCTGCACCATGACCAACATGGACGCGCTGACCATCCCGGCAGCAGGCGGCGTGGAAAGCACCGCGCTAGTGGTCAGTGACTTCTCCAACGGTAACGACGGCATCGTGATCAAAGGCGCTGGCAAGAAAGTCGCCGACCTCAAAGGCATGGACGTCAATCTGGTAGAGCTCTCCGTTTCCCACTACCTCTTGGCCCGCGCGCTGGACAGCGTCGACCTGGCTGAAAAAGACCTGAAAGTCGTCAATACATCCGATGCGGATATCTCGGCCGCCTTCAACACCGATGACGTGCAAGCCGTCACCACCTGGAACCCTATGCTGGCCGACATCAAGGCCAAGCCCGGCGTCACTGAAGTGTTCAACTCCAGCCAGATCCCTGGCGAGATCATGGACATGATGGTGGTTAACACTCAAACCCTGAAAGACAATCCGGCACTGGGCAAAGCCCTCACCGGCGCTTGGTTTGAAGTGGTCGCCCTGATGAACGCGAAAAATGCCCAGAGCAAAGCCGCTCTTGAGCACATGGCCAAAGCTTCAGGCACGGATCTGGCCGGTTTCCAGGCGCAACTGGACACCACCAAACTCTTCGCAACCCCCAAGGAAGCGCTTGAATTCGCCACCAGCAAACAGCTGCCGGACACCATGCGTAAAGTCGCCAACTTCTCCTTCGAACACGGCCTGCTCGGTGAGGGTGCCAAGGACTCCAGTGCAGTGGGTATGACCTTCGCCAATGGCGTGACTTCCGGTGACAAGGCCAACCAGAAGCTGCACTTCGATCCGAGTTACGTGCAGATGGCTGCCGACGGCAAGTTGTAATCCGCGTCCCGCTCAAAGGTCATTGCCATGCGTTTGATAAATCGCCGCCCGGATCGCGCCAGTCGCTTGATCCTGGTGCTCCTGCCGTTTGCCTTGTTGCTGTTCGCCTATTTCACGGGCTCGGCAACACGGCTGACGGAAAACCCCAACGACAAGCTGCTCCCCAGCGCGGTACAGATGGCCGATGCAGTTAAACGCATGGCCTTCACCGAGGACCAACGCAGCGGCGGCTATTTGCTGTGGCAGGACACCGGTTCCAGTCTGCAACGTTTGGGTATCGGCCTGGGCATCAGCGCTTTGCTGGGCCTGTGCCTGGGCATTGCCTCGGGGATTCTGCCGTTGTTCGGCGCGCCTTTGTCGCCGCTGCTGACGGTGCTGTCGATGGTGCCGCCGCTGGCGATTCTGCCGATTCTGTTCATTGTTTTCGGGTTGGGCGAGCTGTCGAAAGTGATGCTGATCGTGATCGGCATCACGCCGATTCTCGCCCGCGACCTTGAACAGCGCGCCCGGGAAATTCCCGTCGAATTGCTGATCAAGGCGCAGACCCTGGGCGCGTCGACCTGGACGCTGATCCTGCGGGTCATCCTGCCGCAACTGCTGCCACGTCTGCTGATTGCGGTGCGACTGGTGCTCGGTTCGGCGTGGCTGTTCCTGATTGCCGCCGAAGCCATCGCCTCCACCGATGGCCTGGGCTATCGGATCTTTCTGGTGCGGCGTTACCTGGCCATGGACGTGATTCTGCCTTACGTGGTCTGGATCACCCTCCTCGCCTGGCTGATGGACTGGGGCCTGAAAACCCTGACCCGTAAAGCCTTTCCCTGGTACGAGGGGGCACGCGGATGAGCTTCATTTCAGTCAATAACGTCTGGCAGCAATACGACGATCTGGTGGTACTGGAAGGCCTGAATCTGAGCGTCGCTGAAGGTGAGTTCTGCACACTGGTGGGCGCTTCGGGCTGCGGCAAGTCAACCTTTCTGCGCCTGTTGCTGGGTCAGGAAGTCGCCAGTAAAGGCAGCATCACCCTGGACGGCAAGGCACTGGCGAACGAACCGGATGCCAGTCGCGGCGTGGTGTTCCAACGCTACTCGGTGTTCCCGCATCTTTCGGTGCTGGATAACGTCGCGCTGGGCCTGGAACTGCCGCGCTCGGCACTGCTCGGCCGGTTGTTTGGCACCGCCAAGCGCGAAGCCAGGGAACAGGCTGCACAGCTGCTGCAAAAAGTCGGCCTCGGTCACGCGCTGGATAAATACCCCGCGCAGCTGTCTGGCGGCATGCAACAGCGTTTGGCAATCGCTCAAGCGCTGATCATGAAACCTCGGGTGCTGCTGCTCGACGAGCCGTTCGGCGCCCTCGACCCCGGCATTCGCAAAGACATGCACGCTTTGCTGCTGGAGCTGTGGCGCGAAACCCGACTGACCGTGTTCATGGTCACTCACGACCTGTCCGAAGGCTTCAACCTCGGCACCCGGCTTTTGGTTTTCGACAAAGTACGCATCGACCCTCACACACCCGGCGCTTATGGCGCGCGCATCACTTACGACATTCCCCTGAACAGCGACCGCCGCGCCGCACGCGCCGCGATTGATTCGCTGCAACAGGCTTAAAGGACATTGCTCATGACCACAAACACGTTATTCCCGGTCTTTGCCGAAGAACTGCTGCCCGGTGGCGGCCATCGTTCGTTCATCATCAAGCGCGGTGAACTGCTGCGCCTCACCGACCTGAACGGCAACGCCAACGTCAGCCTGACGATGCTCAACGCTCACGAAAAAACCGAGCGCCTGAACCTGCCCGACAGCCTCAAATGCCAACACACCGCCAAGCTCACCAGCGGCCACTGCCTGTATTCGGATATGGGCCGCGTGCTCGCCGCAATTACTGCTGATACCTGCGGCTGGAGCGACAGCATAGGCGGCGTGCTCTGCGCCGATGAAGTCAGCGAAAAATATGGCCAGGGCCGCTATCAGGAACTGCGCAACGGCTTCTTCCGCAACGGCGTCGACAATCTGCTGGTCGAGCTGGGCAAATGGGGGCTGGGCCTGTCCGACCTGCTGATGACTTTGAACCTGTTCAGCCGCGTCAACGTTGACGAAGCAGGCAAGCTGCACTTCGTGGCGAACAACTCCAAAGCGGGCGACTACATCGAGCTGTATGCGCCAATGGACACGCTGGTGGTCCTTACCGCCCTGCAACACCCCATGGACCCCAACCCGGAATACGCGCCACAGCCGGTCAAGCTGAGCTGGATGAAAGCCGACGCCAGCGTCGCCGAACATTGCCGCACGTCCCGCCCGGAAAACGAGCGCGGTTTCATCAACACCGACCGCCTGTTCGCCTGAGGAGCATTGTCATGAGTCTGCATTCCAACATCCCGACCACCACTACGCACATCCCGGCGGGCGAGCCGTCGCTGACCGAACTCAAGGCCGGGCAAACCCTGCGCATTCTCGATCTGGAAGGTAATCAGGCAGTCGATACGCTGTTCTTCAGCCTCGCCAACCCTCGTGAGCGTTATGACGTGCAGCGTACATTGCGCCGTCAAGGCAGTGTTTACCTGACAACGGGCAGCGTGCTGTATTCCAACCTCGGCAAGCCGATGCTGACCATCGTCGATGACACCTGCGGTCGCCACGACACCCTCGGTGGTGCCTGTGCGCAAGAGAGCAACACCGTGCGTTACGCCCTGGAAAAACGCCACATGCACAGCTGCCGCGATAACTACCTGCGCGCCTGCGTTCATGACGGTCGTTTGGGCAAAGGCGACATCGGGCCGAACATCAACTTCTTCATGAACGTGCCGGTCACTGCTGACGGCGGGCTGACCTTTGAAGACGGTATTTCCGCGCCAGGCAAATACGTTGAATTGCGCGCGGAGATGGACGTGATCGTGCTGATCTCCAACTGCCCGCAATTGAACAACCCGTGCAACGGCTACAACCCGACACCGGCTGAATTGCACGTCTGGAATTGATCTCTCCGGCTGCATGTATACCTGTGGGAGCAGAGCTTGCTCGCGATAAGTCTAGACGCGATCCAAAGTGAACCGAGTCTAGCCTTATCGCGAGCAAGCTCTGCTCCCACAAGG
This sequence comes from Pseudomonas caspiana, assembly GCF_040224095.2. NCBI lineage: Bacteria > Pseudomonadati > Pseudomonadota > Gammaproteobacteria > Pseudomonadales > Pseudomonadaceae > Pseudomonas > Pseudomonas caspiana. The sequence continues at coordinate 4,778,832 of NZ_CP167995.1, forward strand.
AATCTCCATTGCAATCCAGATTTTGCAGCACCTGAACACACCACGACGGACGACCCTCGTGCAGACACATCAATAGCGGGACGGCCCGCTTCCCAGTTTGAGGCCGAGCTGATCGGCTTCCGGGGTTCAAGACATGTTCGACAAACTGCTGATTGCCAACCGCGGCGCCATTGCCTGCCGCATCTTGCGCACCTTGCGTGCACTGCACGTCAAAGGCGTCGCGGTGTATTCCGAAGCGGACGCAGCAAGCCTGCATTTGCTGGAGGCCGATGAAGCCCACAGCCTCGGTGAAGGCGGTGCGGCCGGGACCTATCTTGCGGTAGATAAAATCCTCGCCATCGCCAAAGCCAGCGGCGCCACAGCGATCCATCCCGGCTATGGCTTCCTGTCGGAAAACGCCGCCTTCGCTCAAGCCTGCGAAGACGCTGGTATCGCCTTCGTGGGGCCAACGCCCGAGCAACTTCGTGTGTTTGGCCTCAAGCACACCGCACGAGCGCTGGCCAAAATGCACGGCGTGCCGATGCTCGAAGGCACCGAACTGCTCGACAGCGTCGAAGCAGCGCTGAGCGCGGCTGAGTTCATCGGTTACCCGGTGATGCTCAAAAGCACCGCAGGCGGTGGTGGTATCGGCATGCGCGTGTGCCGCGATGCGGCAGAACTGGGCGAATCCTTCGAAGCTGTAAAACGTCTCGGCCAGAATAATTTCAGCGACTCCGGCGTATTCATCGAGAAGTACATCCAGCGCGCCCGGCACCTTGAAGTGCAGGTGTTTGGCGATGGTCGCGGTGAAGTGCTGGCCCTTGGCGTACGCGATTGTTCCGTGCAGCGGCGCAACCAGAAAGTCCTCGAAGAAACCCCGGCGCCGAACCTGCCCGATGGCATGGGTGAAGCGTTGTGTGTTGCCGCGATCAAGCTTGCCAAAGCGGTCAACTATCGCAGCGCGGGGACCGTGGAGTTTGTCTTCGACAGTGACGATCAGCGTTTCTACTTCCTCGAAGTGAACACCCGCTTGCAGGTCGAGCACGGCGTGACCGAGCAAGTCTGGGGCGTGGATCTGGTCAGCTGGATGGTGCAACTGGCAGCCGGTGACCTGCCGCCGTTGTCGGAACTGCAAGCCGCGCTCAAGCCAAGTGGCCACGCCATTCAGGCACGCTTGTATGCCGAAGATCCGGGCCGGGATTTCCAGCCCTGCCCTGGTTTGCTGACGGCGGTGAACTTCCCCGCTGTGGATGGCAAAAGCCTGCGTATCGATACGTGGGTAGAAGCCGGTTGTGAGATTCCGCCATTCTTTGATCCGATGATCGCCAAGGTGATCAGTTGGGCACCCAATCGCCAATTGGCCAGTGATGGGCTGGCCGATGCCTTGAGCGAAACCCGCCTGTATGGCGTGGAAACCAACCGCGACTACCTGCGGCAGATTATCGCCGACGCGCCGTTCGCCAGCGGTCAGCCGTGGACCCGTTGCCTGGAAGGCCTGGTCTATCACGCCGACACCTTTGAAGTGCTCAGCGGAGGCACGCAGACCAGCGTTCAGGATTATCCCGGCCGCTTGGGTTACTGGGCCGTAGGCGTCCCGCCATCCGGTCCGATGGACAGCCGTGCCCTGCGTCTGGGCAACCGTTTGCTGGGCAACGCCGAAGGCTGCGCCGCACTGGAAATCACCATGAGCGGCCCGTTGCTGCGCTTCAACACCGATGCTGTGGTGGCGGTCACAGGCGCCGTTATTCCGTTCACGCTGGATGGTCAAGCGCAGCCGCTGAATACAGCCGTGTTCGTGCCCGCAGGTTCACAACTGGCACTGGGCACGATTGCCGGGGCCGGTGCGCGCAGTTACCTGTGCGTAAGGGGCGGGCTGGATGTGCCGGATTATCTGGGCAGCAAAAGCACCTTCACCCTTGGCCAGTTTGGTGGGCACGGTGGTCGGGCTCTGCGTGCGGGTGACGTGCTGCATGTGTCTCCACTGGTTGATCGCAGCGCCGGGCAGCACATTCCACAAGAACAGATGGAAGACCTGGCTGAAGTACGCCACATCCGGGTCATCTATGGCCCGCACGGTGCCCCGGAATACTTCACTGAAAACTACATGCAAACGTTCTTCGCCACTCAGTGGGAAGTGCACTTCAACTCCAGTCGTACCGGCGTGCGCCTGATCGGGCCCAAGCCGGAATGGGTGAGGGCCGATGGCGGCGAAGCGGGACTGCACCCGTCGAACATCCACGACAATCCATACGCAATTGGCGCGGTGGATTTCACCGGTGACATGCCCGTGATCCTCGGCCCGGACGGCCCAAGCCTGGGCGGGTTCGTCTGCCCGGTGACCATCATCGAGGCGGATCTGTGGCAGTTGGGCCAGCTCAAGGCTGGGGACAAGGTGATGTTTGAAGCGGTGAGTATCGAACAGGCACGCGGATTTATCGGTAGGAGCGAACTTGTTCGCGAGACCAGTTTTCCACACGCAAATGACGCATCGAATGTACCGGCCTCCTCGCGAACAAGTTCGCTCCTACCGGGGAACGACGGTGCAACGCAATCCCGTGGAGGCGAATTCGTTCGCGAAGCAGGCGACTCGGTGTCTGATTTGACGCCTTCGCGGGCAAGCCTCGCTCCAACAGAATTGAACTCGCCTGTTGTGCTCGACATCGGTCAGGACGATACCCGCCTGGTCGCCCGCCTCTCGGGTGACACTCACCTGCTGCTGGAAATCGGCGCGCCTGAGCTGGATCTGGTGCTGCGCTTCCGGGGTCACGCGTTGATGCAGGCTCTGGAAGCCAAGCGCCTGCACGGCGTGATCGACCTGACGCCGGGCATTCGTTCGCTGCAAGTGCATTACCAGCCGGAACAATTACCGCTGTCGCAACTGCTCGATATCGTCGCAGGCGAATGGGACGCCGTTTGCGCCGCGAAAGACCTGCAAGTCCCCTCGCGCATCGTCCATCTGCCATTGTCCTGGGACGATCCGGCCTGCCAGCTGGCCATCGAAAAATACATGACCACCGTGCGCAAAGACGCGCCGTGGTGCCCGAGTAACCTGGAGTTCATCCGGCGCATCAACGACCTGCCTAACCTCGACGAAGTGCAGCGCACCGTCTTCGAAGCCAGCTATCTGGTCATGGGCCTGGGCGATGTGTATCTCGGTGCGCCGGTCGCTACGCCGCTGGACCCGCGCCATCGACTGGTCACTACCAAGTACAACCCGGCGCGCACCTGGACTGCCGAAAACTCGGTAGGCATCGGCGGTGCCTACATGTGCGTGTATGGCATGGAAGGTCCCGGCGGTTATCAGTTTGTGGGGCGCACCTTGCAGATGTGGAATCGCTACCGGGAGGTCGCGGCGTTCGACGGCAAACCCTGGCTGCTGCGCTTCTTCGATCAGATCCGTTTCTACCCGGTCAGCGCCGATGAGCTGCTGCGCATCCGTCGTGATTTCCCGCTGGGCCGTTACGATCTGGAGATTGAACAAAGCACCCTGAACCTCGCCGACTACCAGGCGTTCCTCAACCGCGAAGCAGAGGGCATTTCCGCCTTCCGCAGTCAGCAACAAGCAGCATTCAACGCTGAACGTGAACGCTGGATCGCCAGCGGCCAGGCCAATTTCGAAAGCGAAGAAGCCGTTGCGCCATTAACCGAAGAAGCGCCGCTCAAGGCAGGGGAACACAGTGTCGACAGCCATATCGCCGGCAACCTCTGGCAAGTGCAGGTCGAGGTCGGCCAGCGTGTCGAAGCCGGTGATGCACTGGTGATTCTGGAGTCGATGAAGATGGAAATTCCGTTGCTGGCACCGACCGCCGGAGTGGTTCGCGAGGTGCGCGTGCAGCCAGGTTCGGCAGTGCGCGCAGGCCAACGTGTTGTCGTGCTGCAAGCCGACTGACCCTTTTACTTTTTTATGGAATTCTTCTATGAGCCTTGAAGTAACGTTGCGCGACCTGCGCCTGGAATCAGTCCGTGCTGCCTATGAATCCGGCAGCCTGACACCTCGCCAACTGATCCTCGCCCTGCGGGAAAAAGCCGCCGCGCTAAACCCGGAATATCATCTGTTCATACATCTGCTGAGCGCTGCTGAACTGGAGCCCTACCTCGCGGCGCTGGAAGATCGTGACATCAACGACCTGCCGCTGTATGGCATCCCCTTCTCGATCAAGGACAACATAGATCTGGCGGGCATTCCCACCACGGCAGCTTGCGTGGCGTATGCGTACACGCCACAACGCTCGGCCACCATCGTCGAGCAGTTGTTGGCGCTGGGTGCGATTCCCATGGGCAAAACCAATCTGGATCAATTCGCCACCGGGTTGAACGGCAGTCGCTCACCCTTTGGTGCATGCCCGAACAGCGTACTAAAAGAGTATCCGTCCGGAGGTTCCAGCTCAGGCTCGTCACTCGCCGTAGCGCTGGGCGTCAGCAGTTTCTCACTGGGCACCGATACCGCTGGCTCGGGCCGGGTACCTGCCGCGCTGAACAATCTGGTGGGTATGAAGGCCAGCAAAGGCTTGATCTCCACCGCAGGTGTCGTACCGGCCTGCCGCACCCTGGATTGCGTGACCACCTTTACCGCTACTGCACGCGAAGCCAGTCAGTTGCTGAGCCTGACCGCAAGGCTCGACCCGCGTGACGAATACAGCCGAAGTAATCCGCTGTGGAACGACGCTTCGGCGTTCGGGACGCCCCGCCCCTTCCGCTTCGGCGTGCCCCGCGCCGAGGATCTGGAGTATTTCGGCTGCACTCAAGGCCCGCTGCTGTTTAGCAACGCCATCGACCGCCTGACCGAACTGGGTGGCGAAGCGGTCGCTTTAGACCTTTCACCGTTTCTTGAAGCCGCGCGCCTGCTGTACGAAGGGCCATGGGTCGCCGAGCGCTACAGCGTTGCGGGCGAACTGATGGAAAACAATCCCGAGGCCGTGCTGCCGGTCATCCGTGCAGTGCTGGCCAAAGCTCCAGCAGTCAGTGGCGTAGAAACATTCCGTGCGCAATATCGCCTGCAAGCGCTCAAAGCAATCTGCGACAAGGCCATGGAAGGACTGGATTTTGTGCTTACGCCAAGCATCGGCCGCCCGGTGACCAACGCCGAACTGGAAGCCGAACCGGTACTGCGTAACTCCGAACTGGGTTACTACACCAACTTCGTCAACCTGCTGGATTACGCCGCCGTTGCTGTACCAAGCGGGTTCATGGATAACGGGCTGCCATGGGGCGTGACGCTGTTTGGTCGGGTGTTCACCGATCAATATCTGCTGAGCGTGGCCGACGCTCTGCAACGTCAGACCGAACTGCCATTGATTGGCGGCCTGACCACGCAGTTGAACAAACCGGCCACCTTCGCACGCAACGACATGGCACGCGTGGTGGTATGCGGCGCGCATCTGGATGGCCTGGCGCTGAACTGGCAACTCAAGCAACGCGGCGCGCGTCTGGTGGAAACCACACAAAGCTCCCCGGATTACCAACTCTACGCACTCGCAGGCGGTCCGCCGTTTCGGCCGGGCATGGTTCGGGTCGATCAAGGCGGGGTTGCGATCGACGTGGAAGTCTGGGAGCTGCCGAGCCGCGAACTGGGTTCGTTCCTGACCGGTATTCCGGCCCCGTTGGGATTGGGCAAAGTGCAACTGGCTGACGGACGCTGGGAGTGCGGGTTTATCTGCGAAGCTTATGGTCTGCAAGGGGCAAAAAACATCAGCTACCTGGGCGGCTGGCGGGCATATCTGCAAGCTGAGAAATAGATCTAAATCCATATGCGCTAAATCGGCTTGAAACGCACATCCCTGCAGGACTTTCCTCGGTGTCCATGACACCACGCTGTCGCGCAGCAAACGCTGAACCTGTAGGAGCGCACGAGCACCGCGAGGCCGCGATGGCGGTGTATCAGACAGACCGCCATCGCTGGCCTCGTAACCTCGGTGAGCTCCTACAGGATTTGGGTCTACTCACCAAATTGCATTTTGTTTGATAAGGCGAATTGATTCGCGAAGGCGGCGTATCAGACGCAGATATTTTTGCAGGAGAAATCCCTTCGCGAATGAATTCGCTCCCACAAAAAGTGCATTTCAATCTGCGGTTTGTATGTTGTTCGTGAGCTCCCGCAGCCTTGTGCTTGAGTGCCATACATAATTAGCCCAAGCAAAAAAAACCAGCCGACATAGTGAGGCTTCAACTCACTAAGTCGGCTTTTTTATGAACGAAGACTGGAATCCTCTCCCCGAACACGGCGCCACACTGGAACACCCGGCGACGGCAACCACCCCTGACAAGTCATGGGAGAAGCAGGACACCCTGAACTCTGCCAGTGGCTTTGCCACGCAGTCGCGGGATCAGTTGGTGCCCTTGATCAACGAGCACGAACTGACAACGCAGGCCCGCCAAAAACATCTGCAAGCCCTCAGAGCCAGACCAGGCTTCGCGCTCATCGCTCAGTCAACGCTGCTGCTCAAAGCCTGCCAGATGGACATGGATTACCCGCCCAAGCTGCGTGACTACGTCCGTCATCAGCTTAAAAAAATGCTTTTGCAAACCACCGGCAAACCACTATCGCCCGACAAACTGAGTATTCGGTTACGAACTGACACCAACCCCGAAATCGATGAAAGCGGGCGCGAACGCTACTCGCGCCGCATGTCGCTGACGGACATAGGCGTGCTGTCCTTCAACAGACCGATGATTCTGGAGCTCATGCAGCACGTTTTTTTTCGACAAGCCGCTGGATGATGCGTCGTCCAGCGCAACCTCCACGCTGACCGCCAGCACAGCTCTGGAATTGATCACCAAGGCTTCATGGGGGGCTGATTATCGCGACCTCATAGAAAAGTTCTGGAGCAGGCATCAGGGCACTTATCGAGCCTTGGCCAAACTGTCGTTTCTCGACGAACTGGCTCATCAATTCGCGCGTAAAGTGATTACACGGGAGGGCTATCAGCTCGCGCTGGACGCACTGGGTCTGAAGAGTTTTCCCACTTCTGCGCACGCTCTGGAAATATCCATTCGCGGCACCTACTCGACAGCGAACATGCTGTCGATCAATGGCCAGGTAATACCTGACGCCTTTCAATTGAGATCGAACAACACGTCGCATTGTTTTATCCATATGCCGGGCCGACGCACAGCACCGCTGGAATACATCAGTGACGAACCGCGACACATGACGCAGAAAATAATCGAAGTGTTGAACAGCGTTAATGCGCTCGCCACCACAGCCGATGATTCGATCTCTGCGCAATTGTCAGTGGGCCTGAAGCAGATCGAAGGTGATGTATTTACCGCGATCACCCAGGCCCAGAAAATCCGGTCACTGGATTATCTGGCAACACAGGTCGGCTCAGGAGAGCAGCCTGACCCTCTCAAAGCCATCGGGCGCGCAATGAGCCTGCTCAGCGCTGTGGATATCTGGCAGACACAACCGCAGATTCTCAGCCAGATACCTGCTCCGGATCGGCATGCGGCAGACATCATGGGCACTTTCCTGCGCGAGAAGTACGGTCAGCACCTGAATCCCGATCATGTGTTCATCCGCTACCTGCGTGGCCACTCGATCACGCCGCTGGGCAACGCGCGAAATCCGGGCAATGACATTCAGGTGCCCAGCGAAAACCCCGTCAGTCTGAGCGACGCACTGGTGAATAATTACCGGGTTGCGTCGCCCACTGGCTACATTGACCACGGCGGACGAAGCGTCGTGTACCTCGATCCGACAGGCAAAGGTGAATGGTCAGCCAGCCAAGAGTTGCCCATTGATCCGCAGGCCGTAGAGAAAAAAATTCAGCAGATAGACTTTCTGAGGCTGATGAACGGGCATATCGATACATTTTGGGAGCAGCATAAAAGCGCCGTTGAAGATTCACTGCAAAACCACTTCATGACCCAAGCGGTGCTGTGCCTGAAACTAGGCAGTTTGCAGCGAACGGGGTTCGACCTGATCGTGAAAGCGCTGAATGAACAACACAACAAACCTGAAGGCACCCCGGTTCAGTGGTCGGTACCTAGCTTCTTTTTACAGCACTCGGTCTTTGAAAACCCTTCGCCCCAGAACTGCTCCAGCCTACTGGTGCTCAGCGAACCGGGCAAAGCGTCGAGGGTGTTCTACCAGGCGGGCATGATCAAAGCCTTCGTCGAGTGCCCGAGCGAAGCTCTGCTTCAGCACTACCTCAAACACGCCGCGCTCAGTCAGACGTGGCGACAGTCCGTGCTCAACTACGTCCCCCTGCGCCACCACGAACGGCTCACCTACATCCTGAAAGTCTGGTCAGGCGAGCAAACGCCAAGCGAACCGGTTTCCTCGCTGCGCCCCTGGACCGATGTACTGATCAATCACGACGTACATAAAGCCATGGCGCAAGACCTGGATAAGCACAACGTTACGAACTCACCTTTTGCCTGCATCGCACAAGGACTGCAGCAGAACAGCCGCTGGGATGCCGAAGACATCATCGTCACCTCGCACGAGGTTTCGCTGCGTTACTGGAGCCGCCGATTCAACCATCTGCAATTACTACTGGCGCCCATGTCGTTACTCATGACGCCCGCTCTGATTGCCTCGCTGGCCACCGAAGTCGGCATTGCGGCGTTGAGTATCGCCTCAGCAAATCTGCCCGGCGCCCGTTATGCCGAGAAGCAACAGGCTTTTCTGACGATCCTGTCTCTAGCGCTGTTGCAAATGCCGCCCCTTACCCCCCGAATGGCCCACGCGTTGCGTAAATGGGCAGCGCCGGTGAGGCCCGCTCTCCGCTCGGTAACTTCAGCAACCCACACCACGAGAAATTTTGGTACCTGGTTGAACCGCTCGATGGGGCCCCGGCAAACCCGTCTGGAAAAATTCTTTCATACCGATGCCATGCTCAAAACCTGGCGCATTCCCGCCAACCCCGGGTTCTCGACACTGGCGGTCAAAGCGTGGAAGCTGCGACGTCAGTTTTTAATCTGGACCGCCGAAACAGGGCAGGCACGCACGCTGGTCATCAGCAGCCATGGCTACCACCTGCCGTGGAGCAAACAAGCCGCGATCCCCAATGGGACCGAGTTGCACGTCTACACGCCTCACGGACACTCGTTGTCTGATCCCGGGCTGCATCGGGTGGTCAGCAGGAGGGTGGAAGCATTTGCGGTCCTTGATACGCAGAACAACAGCGCAGTCAAACCGGCCCCGCCGGGCTACACATTGACGGATAAGTTGATGGCGGGCACCTCGCGACAGGGCATGATAAAAAATTACACGCTCGGGAAATTCCAGAGCCCCAACTACGAGAGCTATCGGGACATCAGCCACATCGTGCGCAACTCGAACAGTTCACTCTTCCTGAGTTCTTTGCCGCCTGCCCCCATGGACATACTGACCGTCAGAAATCGCTTCGGCATGCCCAATCCCAGCCTGGAAAACCTGTTTGAAGCGTTGGCGGACAGCGGCATTCATTACGACCGGATCGTGCTCCTGCACTGCCGCTGCTCATTGCTTAAAGCGCTGGTGGGACAAGCACCGGTGTATCGCGCCCCATGAATGCAAAACAACCTATTTGCAGCTAGCGTGAGGACAAAATCGTCGAAAAACATTTAACCTCCCGATAGCGCAAAGACTGACGGCGGGCTAGCATGCCTGCCTTCATGGACAGGCAAAACATTCGGACACGTTATGGCTTTTCGCTCTGCTGGCCCTTCGCAACGCTCGCTCCTGTTTACGCTGGTGATCCTCCTGGGCTGTGGCTTTCTGGCAACGTCGCTGCTCAGCTATTACGCGTCGCGCACGTCCATTCGCGACAACATCATCAATACCGAGCTGCCGCTGACCTCCGACACCGTTTACTCGGAGATTCAGAAGGATCTGGTCCGGCCGGTACTGATTTCTTCAATGATGGCCCGTGACACGTTCATGCGTGACTGGGTTGTGGAAGGTGAACGCAACCCGCAGCAGATCACCCGCTACCTCAAAGAGGTCATGGACCATTACGGCGCATTTACTACGTTTTTTGTGTCCGAAAGCAGCCTGACGTATTACCAGGCCAAGGGCATTCTGAAGAAAATCGACGCCCGCGAGCCGCGCGATGTCTGGTATTACCGTGTCCGGGATATGGAAGCGCCATATGAGATCAACGTCGATCCGGACATGGCCAACAAGGACAACCTGACGTTTTTCATCAACTATAAAGTCTTCGACTACGACAACAAATTCATTGGGGCCACGGGGGTCGGGCTGACGGTAGACGCCGTCATCAAGCTGATCGACCGCTACCAACAGCGTTATGACCGCAGCGTGTATTTCGTCGACGCCTTCGGTCGTATCGTGCTGACCGGCGAAAGCGGAGGGCCGCAGGGCGCGGCTATCGGCGAGTCACTCAATCAGTTGCCGAGCATGGCCAACCTGCTGAGCAAAATGCCTAAACCGCTCAGCGGCACTTACGAACATCAGGTCAACGGCAAAGAACACTTTCTCAACGTGCGCTACATACCGGAGCTGAACTGGTACCTGTTCGTCGACAAGGAAGAAGAATCCGCGCTGAGTGACATACGCCACTCGCTGTACCTGAACCTGTTTATCTGTCTGGTGATCACGCTGATTGTGGTCTACCTGCTGAACCTGGTGGTGAGCCGCTTCCAGTACCGGATCGAAGCTCAGGCAACCCTCGACAGCCTCACCGGCCTGCCGAACCGGCGCGGTTTCAACCTGTGGGCCTTCAAGACCTTAAAGGATGCTCAGCGCGATTCACGTCCACTCACAGCGATGCTGCTGGATCTGGATCACTTCAAACGACTCAACGACACCCACGGGCATCTGGCCGGGGATGAAGTGCTGGCCGGTTTTGCTGACGACCTGAAAAGCTGCCTGCGTCAGTCGGACATCATTTGTCGTTGGGGTGGCGAAGAGTTCATCATCCTGCTCAAGGGCACGGATACCGCTAGTGCCCATGAAGTCGCGGAAAAAATTCGGCTATTGGCCGAGCAACACACTTACCTGTTCTCCCGCGAACCGCTACAGGTGACGGTCAGCATCGGCCTGAGTCAGGTACGGTCCGACGACACGCTGCAAAGCCTGATCGCCCGCGCAGACAGCGCGCTGTATCGCGCCAAGCAAAACGGTCGTAATCAGATCTGCACGGAGGCGCCACCCGCACAATGAACACCTCAGCCAATGCCGCGCAACGCTGCCCAGCCTGCGGAGCAAATAACGCTTGCACCCTGGCAGACCCACGCACCGCAGATCAGGCGTGTTGGTGTTTTTCGGTGAGCATCGACCCGGCGGTGATTCAGGCGCTACCGGAAGAACTGCGCAACAAAGCCTGCCTGTGCCCGCGTTGTGCGGGGATCAATGATGCGCTTTCGGACAACGCATAATTAACCTGCCGGGCTGACTCCCCCGTAGGGTCAAACCCCACAGCAGATGGATACACCTCGGAACAGGTAACATACCCGCCCTTCTCCCTTGTAATCACCACCGCCATGCGTCTCGATCGTTTCCTCAGCAAACTGCCACGCTTCAATCGCAAAGACGTACGTCTGGCGTTGATTGGCGGGCGGGTCAAAGTGGACGGGCAACGGGTCAGCGACCCGCATCACGATGTGCGTGAGTTCAATCGGGTAGAGTTTGACGAGGAAGTCCTGCAAGTCGGCAAGCCAGCGCGCTACTTCATGCTGCACAAACCTCAAGGCTGCGTCAGCGCCACCACCGACCCGCAACATCCCACGGTGCTGGACCTGCTGCACGAACCGGACAAGCACGAACTGCACATCGCCGGTCGACTGGATTTCAACACCACCGGGCTGATGCTGCTGACCAATGACGGCCAATGGTCACGGCGTCTGACTCAACCCCAGACCAAGCTGCCGAAAGTCTATTACGTCGAAACCGAGCAACTGATCGACGAGCGTTATGTGCAGACTTTTGCCCAGGGTTTGTACTTCGCCTTCGAAGACCTCACCACTCAGCCCGCACAGCTGACCGTGCTGGGTCCACGTAGCGCGAGATTGAGCATCGTTGAAGGCCGCTACCATCAGATCAAGCGCATGTTCGGCCATTTCGACAACAAAGTGCTGCGCCTGCATCGTGAAAGCATGGCTCACCTGAAGCTGGACCCCGCACTGCAACCTGGCCAATACCGCGAGCTAGAGCCTTCGGAGATTCAGGGTGTATAAGCCTTTACTGACCGCTCGGCAGACTGGCCAGACAAACTACGAACGGCACTTGCGGGTTAGCCCATCCACTGCTTGAATCCAATCGTCGGTCCACATGTGACCGGCGAGTCATGCGTGCATTCCAAGAAACCTTTTGCCGCCCCGAGCCAACGCTCACGGCAAATCGCCCGCCAATAATAAAACCTGTCGGCAAGATCATTTCGGATCGACAAGGGCCCCTTTGCAAGGCAATGCCTACCTGTCACGAAACTCGTGCAACGTTGTTTGCGCGCACATCTTGTTTACGTCAGGAGACACACATATGAGGCCAGAAATTGCTGTGCTTGATATACAGGGACAGTTTCGGGTTTACACGGAGTTCTATCGGGCAGATGCCGCCGAAAAGACCATCATCATGGTCAACGGCTCACTGGCCACGACGGCATCGTTTGCCCAGACCGTGCGCAACCTGCACCCACAATTTAATGTCGTACTTTACGATCAGCCTTATGCAGGCAAATCAAAGCCTCATAACCTCAATGAAAAGCCGCTGAGCAAAGAGCTAGAAGGTCAGATCCTGCTTGAGCTGATCGACCACTTCAACGCGGAGCACGTGATGTCGTTCTCGTGGGGTGGCGCGGCGACGCTGGTTGCCCTTTCCCATCGACCACAGCGGATCGAAAAGGCCGTGATCAGCTCGTTCTCCCCGGTGATAAACGTACACATGCGCGACTATCTGGAGCGCGGTATCACGCACCTCAGCGTTCATGATCGTTATGAAGTCGGCAATCTGGTCAACAGCACCATTGGCAAACACCTGCCGCCGCTGTTCAAGCGTTTCAACCATCGGCACGTGAGCAACCTGGACACCCACGAATACGACCAGATGCACTTCCACATCAACGATGTATTGACCCTGGATACCAAGAGCTACCTGACGGTCGCGCAGAACATCAACGTGCCGGTGCTGTTCCTTAACGGTGAGTGGGACGAGTACACCGCGGCCACCGATGCCAGACTGTTCGCCCCTGTTGTTAAGCACAGCACCTTCAGCACCATCCAGAGCACCGGGCACTTCCTAGACATGGAACACAAATCTGCCTGCCGTGACTCGCGTGAAGCCCTGATGGACTTCCTCACGGCAAAACCTGAGGCCCGCAGCCGATCAACCTATCACTACCAACAGGCACAACCCCTACATGCCTTCGCCCTCTGAACCCGACGCACGACCGAGCAAGGGAACCCATCCGCCCGTGCAGCACGCACAAACAGGCGCGGATGGGCTCCGTTCGAGACAGGTATTCAGGGAATTAAAAACAGGGGTGAGAAATTAGCGCTTCAATTCAGCGTGCCGTTCTGGTACAAAGTCAGCCGCTTCAGAGCGGGTGTAGTTTAGTGGTAAAACGAAAGCTTCCCAAGCTTTAGTTGAGGGTTCTTACTGGACAACCGCTTTTGTGAGCGAGCTTCACTAGCAAGACATGCGGGTATAGTTGAATGGTACAACTATTGCTTCCCAAGCAATCGGTGAGGGTTCGATTCCCTCTACCCGCTCCACATTCCGTGATCTAGGGCACGTTCAGGCTTTCTGCCTCGTACTCTGAATCCCCCGAAAGCCCCCCCTTACCCCCAACCACAAATCCCGAAACGACCTCACTCACAAACGTGATGACTAGTTACCCATGCCCATTCGATACCGCACAACGCTACGAGCCGCCGCCTGAACTTCTGAGTTAGCTCAACCCGCACGCAGCGATAAGCCCAGCCTCTCCACGAGAAGTCGACTTTCCAGACAATTGGATGGTGTTGAATCGAAAAGGGCCCGCCATACATTGCTTAAGGCCAGTTGAACTCTGCGCTGATGACCCGAAAGCTAAGTGACATTCCGCTGCCCCTCCCCTGATACCCCTGCCCTGCGACACGCACTTGGCCAGATCGCTACGCCCGATGATCTGCAAGCCAAAATTCCTGCCTCTGCAAGAGAGGCGCTGGCACTACGAGCAAGACGTCACCCACAAAGTCGTCAATCCACGACAGAAGTTCGCCAGTGACGATGACATAGCCCTTGTTGCTGCTGCATAGAGAGGCTTGAGCGCTATCCAGGGGCCGAGCTGCTACGGTCAGTAGGCGCTGGAAAGCGGAGTAATGGTTACAATCCTTGAGGACTGCCCCACCGAAAGCTTCGAGTTCTTCGTGGTCTTCCCTTCAACGAAGTACCTGCCAGAGCGTGTCATGGCCTTGGCCGACTACCTGAAACATCAGCTGAGCCAGCAGTCGGAGCTACAGCTAATCAACGCTTGAATGAAAGTCAGCCGGTCATCTGAGTGATCGTTGAGAACCTATGAAAAACGCTACCAAGCGCCGATTTTTGACGGTTTCATTGTGATAGTGCCGTAGCCAGAAGTATTTTCTGAGGATTCCCCTATTGACCCTCTTGAGGTCGTTATCTTCATAATGCTCACGGTAAGCAGCCCAATATTCCCGAATCGACTCGACAACGAAGATTTGCTGAGCCTTGAGGTATTGTGCGCACTGCATACGCGTCGCTAGGACAGATGGGCGGGTCGCAGGGTGGAACATCGCCCTGCTAACAGCGGGTGACCTTAGATCTTGACCCGCCAGCATCAAGTCGAGCGAATTCACCCAGGTGATACCGTTTTCCGCCACCAAGAACTCTGAATCACCATACATTCGGCTGAAGAGCTGCCGAACTCTACCCATTAGCGCCTCGTTTTGGACTACATCGTCTGCCAAGGCAATGCGAGCAAACTTAGCCTTGCCTTCAGTCTCACTCGCGGCGCTAAGGCCTGCGCCCACAGCAAAGCTGTCGCGAATGTCGCAAAATTGAGTAGAGATGCCGCCTCGGAAGGTGATTTTTTGTTCCAGCAGACATTTGTGCATCAGCATGCACAACCGAAAAATGAGTAGCATCAGGGCGTTGGCAGAGTGCGTTAGCACCTGATCAGCATCCGTCTCTTCCTCCATTTCTTTCGGCTTGAACGTCACGACCACCGAGTCAGAGATGCAGGTACTTTTGACGTCATACCAATCGTAGGGGTTGTGTCCGCCAGTCATCCTGTACCCCTCAGCGAGCGCCTGCTCATGACCGGTCAAAACATCCCGATTGCTGATCATAAACTCCAATAGGTCTTGCGCCTGCTGGTCGGTGGTGACCACCGTGTTCAGCTTCTTGAAGCCCAGCATGTCGATAAACACTGTCCACCGCACTGCT
Source organism: Pseudomonas caspiana (assembly GCF_040224095.2). Classification (NCBI taxonomy): domain Bacteria; kingdom Pseudomonadati; phylum Pseudomonadota; class Gammaproteobacteria; order Pseudomonadales; family Pseudomonadaceae; genus Pseudomonas; species Pseudomonas caspiana. The sequence continues at coordinate 4,794,142 of NZ_CP167995.1, forward strand.
TTCATTGCGTCGAAATCGCTTCTCAGAGAGGGTCGGTCAGGGTGGCTGGTCAGGATGGTACGTGAAACACGGGTACGGTGATGATTAGCTCGCGATTCGAGTCGTCCGGCTGGTGGAAGACTAGCGGAAGCCACTTTCGTGCCGGTACGCCTCTTTGCGCTTGAAGCTCGCACGCGCCTGGACAGTAGCATCGATGCCAGCCAGCACCTTGCTGGTATCAACGCCCTTGTTGAAGACCAAAATCGCCGTCTTGCTATCTCGCCAGGTCGTGAAGCCGAGCAACTGATCGATGGCCTCTCCGAAGGCCTTGGGCCCCTTCCAGAACTTGCACTCGGCGATGAAAACGTTGCTATCACCCCTCGCGCAGCAGGATGACGGTCTTACCGCTCATGTTGAAAGTCTCGCCTGAGGCTTTGCCCTCAAACTGGGCGTTGAGCTGTACCAGGAAATGTTGCCGTAACGCCTCCTCGTCCATGGACTTGAAAGCGGCAGGACTGCGCTCCACGACCAATGCCATGTCCTGCATGATTTTCAGCACGCGCTCGTACTGATCCATCGCCCAGGTAGGTTCCGACTCGAAAGGCTGGGATGTAGCCGGTTGCAGGGTGGGTACGGACTCGCGGCGAGCGGTGGGTACAGCGTAGGTTTTCGGTGCATCTGAACACTGTCGAACAGGGATACCCAGGTCTGCCGTGCGCTGAGACTTGGCCAGCAAACGCTTCTTGCGATCGTTCACCACCTGCGCGGCCAGATGATGAGCGACGCATTGTGCGCGTTGATCTGGTATTCCTGCCATCCGGGGTATTGCTCAATATCCATCAGCAACCGGTCAATCTCCGGACGTGTCTCACGCGGAGAATCTGAAGGATACTGGAACTCAAGGATCAGCTCACTGCCAGCCACTTTGGCGCGCGGAAGGTGGGTCGACCACTGCTTCGATTGGCAAAAGAAGAAAAGCTCACGGCCATCGAACGGCACATGAACCGTCACACACTCTCTAGGCACGAGCGCAGGCCGCCTCATGTCACGTATAAACCAACGGGAGTCGCCCCGGACGCTGAAGTTAAACGAAGAGGAAAACACATTCAGCCGAGTGCGGTCATTGAAAGCCCACAATGACGTCATCAATGTAAATAAACTATTATAATAATGGTACCAATAGTTTATTTCAATTGATAAACGCAAAAAAGATTAGACCTATGAGCTATACCAATTGTATATCACATGAATTATAGCGAGTCAATATATGATTAAGCCGACTTTAACCGAACGTGACCAAGCGGCGATTGGATCAGGTCGAAAGGTTGAACGGGTTGATCAGCAATGCACTCGCAAAGGCAACTTGAAAAATGTCCTTCTGGTGCATACCGAGCCGCCGCGCCTCTACGAAACGGCAACCGGGCAACCGGTGCCCTCATTTAACGCCTACTCCCGAGGCATCCACAGACAGCTGGGAACGAAAAGCTCACGGGCGAGAAATGAGCAATACACCTACCGCAATGCGGGCTTCATTGACTACCTGTATGAGTCCAGAGCGATCGGCGCCGGCCAGATTGATCCGGAAGCGCTCGGCGAAACGATCAATTCCTACTTCATCTTTTTGACCCAAGGAGTCAACAGCACCGACTTCGTGGTCAGGACGGTGGCTAAACGGCTGGGTCGGACGCCAATCAGCGTTGTCTCGGCCCTTGCCTATAAAGCTGCCGCCAACCATTTTCTGCGGCTTCACGCAGCTCTCCTGAGGGACTCATTGGCCATGGCCAACTTCCTCAACCCGGGAATCGTGATCGAGGCCCCAAACGAACTCGATGCTTTGGCAGATCGACGTCGGAGCAAAATCGAGATCGAACAGATGCGTTCGAAGCTCATGGAGTTCAAGGAAAAACCTGCTGACGTCTATCAGACCGCGCAGGGAGGCCTAGAGGGCGGAAAGGCTCCCAAAAGCAAGCCCCCAAAGGAGTTTCCATCACGTCGAATTTTGAGCCTGATCGAGAATCTGCCGCCCTTAGAGAAGGTAGTTGCCTTGCTCCAAGCTGGCGGTGGTCTCCGACAGTCCGAAGCCTGGGCCATGAGAAACGATGAAATCAACTTGAAGGAACGCTCCCTTCGCATAGAAGACCCTAACCACTGGCGCGACCCTTCCGCTAAAGATTTGCCCTTCAAAGGAAGGACGACAGCAAGAATCTACATGTTCGAACCCTTTGAAACCCTCTTCTATGATGCTTTGGCTGAATACAAGGCAATACGCCCCACCTCAGATAGCGAGTTCCTTTTTATATCAGACAACCGCAATAACTATGGTGAGCCATTGGTCGATGCTGTCAAACCGAACTCGCTTAACCGCAGGATTAATCGCGCACTCGCAAAAGCTCAACAAAAAGCAGGAATAACTGATAGCACACCTACGAAGTTATATACTTCCCATAGTCTTCGTCACTTCTACGGCTATTGGGCCAGGAATTTTGTCTACATCCCTGGGCGTCGTGGAGTTGGATTAACCCTAGGTGAGATTCAGGTGCTAATGGGGCACGCAAATATCGCATCCACTATTATTTACGCCAAGCTCGACCAAGAGGTGCTCATGGCCGAAATTCACGCTTCGCAGCAAATGGCGGCTATCTGGAATGAAACCAGCAGTATCGACAGCCTGCGTGCGGATGCGTATGAAGCCTTGGCACAAGATCTGCGCGGACGCTTGGCAGCATGATTAACGTATCGAAAGAAATTCGGTTAATCGCGCCCGAGAAGTTGCACGCTGCTTCAAAAGTGATTTTCAGTAAAATGACCGAGCCATTAACGTCCAAGCGGGTGAACCTAAACGAATACTCAAGCGACAGGCAGTACCACAAACGTCACGCCATCGTAAAGTTCTGCCGATTAAGATCCGCTCGACAGACGTCCGAGAGTGATCTGAACAATATTTTCAAAATTACCCTGCTGGAAGGTGATGGTGGCCCTCCGGCGTCAACGCTGTATCACCAACTGACAGGTATACGTCCCGACCGACCAGAGGACGTGACGGGCTTAGTAGTTCCATTTAAGGCGCTGCTCTGCCTGCTCTGGGCAGAGAAGATAGTAACCTTGCCATTCATATTCGAGTTGAGCTCTGCATGGAAAAAGAATCCAGAGTTGGAAAAACAAACCTGTGGGTTTATTTTCGAGGTAGCAAAGGGCTCAAACAACATTGAAAGAGCCTCCAGAAGGTGGCAGTACCGCACGTCATGGCAATCTAAAGATGATGTGAATTTTGACGAAATCTGGGCCGCCATACCTGAGATAGTGAGTCTTAAACTTGATAAAGGAAATAAACACTTCTCTTTCATACCTTGGCTCAAGAAGTTCTCGGCCATGTTCAGCGAAATCGTGTCTCCTGAACAGTGCTTCTACCTTGAGCGATATCAAATGTACCTTATATCAAAACGCGCCCACAACGAAAGTATTGCTCAAAATATTAAGGATTATGATGAGTATGTAAAATATTATGTTATGACACCTGAGGAAGCGCAAAACATACCCACGCACGACCGAAAACTTCGTCGCTACAAGATCAGAAACATTAACAGAGAGTATGCTCGCTCTTCTCCGACAGCTAAGCTTAAAAGAAAAGAGCGAACAATCATAGAAAGACAGATGGCTCGAATAGAAAAGGCGCAGCGCGTCGCAGACGAAAGCGAAGCCTTGTATAACGAGCTTCACTCTTCGATATCCGCCGAGGACTACCTGCTTTTACTATCTCTACCTCCGCGAAAGCCTGACTTCAATTGGGTGACAAACGATTTCTATCCCGGTCGCTCACACATCGAAATCGAGAAGACCTACCGTCAGTGGGTAACGATGGCGGAGATATTTGTTGCCAAACTTATCAATCCTAACAACCCTAAAAACTCCAGAAGCTATATAGACAACCAGATCCAGCATATCAAATTCTTATTTGACTACATATTTTTTTACCTACCTATGTGGAAAGAGCTGCATCCTACTTCCACACTTCGGCTGCCAGAAACCATCATTGACTTCGAGCGAGTGGTATTTTGGTGCGACGATCTAATTGACCATGAAACCGTACAATCGATTTATCGAGATCATGACATTTCTGGCAACCTTGAGATGCCACTGACCGGATTGAAACTTCGCACGTTGATGTTCACGGAGAAATCTACTAAACCCTTTGTTAATTCAGTGCATCTCTTCTTTGAGCTAGTAAGAACCTATGGCGCACCTCATGGGTTTGTAGATGGTGGGTATGCCAATCCCGTCAACCGCTCCATGGATTCGACTGGAAGTGGCGGACGATCGAAGTCTGACAAGAAGCCATTCCCTCGGGACATTTCAATTATCGCAAAAGCCTACATGAGCGCGCTTGACGCCATTGGCATCAACATCAGAAACTCCATATTAGATGGTCGCATTGCTCCTGAAACAATTGCAGAAATCAAATCAAGCGATTGGATTGATCTCACGAAAATCCACCTCGGCACCACGGTAACTTTACGCAGTTCCAAGCGTCCACTGGAGACCTATCAGATACCCATTACAATCATACCCAACATCTACAACTGGTGGTATGGCGATTACCACTCAACCAACGCAGCCACCATTGTTACGGCATACTTGCCCTGGCTTTCAACACTCAGGATGCTGGCTATCGGACTATTTGGAGGCCAAAGAATACAAAATGGCCAATGGTTGGATCTCAGAACGTTCGACAATTTTTATCACGAAAAATACGTTGACGCTTTCAATCTCTGCACGCTGCATGTCAACACAGACAAATCTGGGAAATCGAGGGATGTTGTGATCGATGGCGATGTCATGAAGAGTCTCATCGATGAGCGATATTTTCAAACGGAGGTTTACACCAGAGCTCCTGGCCTTGTTTATTACGAGAATGACCCGAGGGATCCTAACAAATACGGCATGATTTGCCCATTGTTTAGAAGTCCTTGGGGAGACCACGACCTCCCTTTTTCGGACGGGACATACTCTGACGAATGGATACATTTTTGCAGGGGCTTGGAGCAGGTATATAACTCCATTGTAAGTCCCGACTCGCATCACAGCTTCATAACCATAAGCGCTTCTGGCAACGAACTGGCGGTGCATGTCCCACACTCTCTTCGGGTGGCGTGGATTTCTCACATGCGATTGTACGGGCACCTCGATGTCACCTATACCGCTCAGCAAGCTGGTCACAAAATAAATGATCAGATTGCTGTGACAACCGACTACTATACAGTGGTTACTCCCGAAGATATGTTAGAGAACATAGGCCGTGCTAATAGCATCGTCACAGACATTGCCTATGAAGCGCTGATGGGCAAGATTAATCAGCCGAGCTCGCCGGGCAGCGCCATTGTTAAAGGGTGGCACGAAAACAAGGCGCAGCTCGTCAAAGATCAAAAATTCAGAAGCCAGCAATTTTATCTCATCGATAGCCAAGAATCAGGCACAGATTTGATAGCCACAACCAAAGCCCTGCCGGGATTTTACACTCATTGTATCTGCATGCGTGATGGCGACTGCCCCAAGAAACTTGTGGAGTTCACAGGACGTTCGAGAGTTTGTAGCCTTTGCGATGCAGCAGTATGGGGCATCGATCATTTGCCAGGCATGAATGTAAAGATGCGACAGGCTCAAATCAACAGTCTTCAACTCGTGGATAAAATCAGTCAGCTGGCTGACGCAGCCATTTCACAAGCTGAGATGGAGCCATACCATCACGAACTGACAATCGCTCGCTACGAGATCGCATCATATAAACATTTGGCCGATCACCTTAATGAAGTATTGGATTCGGACAATAAAAATCCAGGGTATATTTCCCGCTACCGTGACCTCGTTGGTGCTAAGCGACATGCTGTAGACATGTCAAACCCTCTCCACCGGGTTATTGCGGGAATTATTGATTCTGAAGCCTATCCGCACTTAACTTCGGCCAATTACCCCTACATGGTTGAGCGGCTAGCCAAGAACCCAGACCTTCTAAAATTAGAACTAAGCGATCCTACGTCGAAGCAGCTTATCGCCTGCCAGATAGCCACCATCCTCAGAAGCTCAGACTTCACTTTTGAAGAGGTGATTACGCTTGTTTCAAATCCTTACCTGGCCCTGGAGCGTGAAAAAATTGAATAATCATCGTTCTGACCAGCTGACGCTTCAGGATAAAAATAAGCATGATTGGAAGCAGGAGCAACTCAATAGAACTTTGGCAAAGACCAAAGCTACTTTAGAGTCATTGATCAAAAAAAATGTGCCGCCCTACAAAAATTTTTCAAACTTGGCCAGGGATGTGGCTCTCATTGTTGGCGTGGATCCTTCACTTTATAGAAAATCAAATACACCTCAAAAGAGACTTTTTGATAGCTATGCTGTGAAACTCTGCACAAAGATCCCCCGAGTACTTGCAGAATCCTTGATTCCAGAAGAAACGCTTCAAATCAAACTTAGCGAAGCGAAACATAGGATTCTGGTTCTGGAAAATATATTGAGCGATCTATCAAAAAAATCGAAACCAAAAATACCCATGATTAAAACTGACAGTTTCCTGCACGCTTTCGAAACGACCTGCAAGCTAATCGAAATCATATTGAAAGAAGATCAGTTCCTATATTTTGAAAAAGGTCGCTTGATGACCCGCGCAACGATGACAGCAGTTCCCGCATCACTCTCTGATGCAAAAACTTGCAAACCCTTCTTGGACTGGCGCCATGCAAAAAACACTAATCTTGGATCGCTTAGCACAGCTGAACTTGAAGAATCGCTTCGCTCTTCGACTGAAAGAGGAAATGGCAAAACTGATTGAGGTAGACGCCTTTATGCCCATGAGGAAAGGCAGCATTGATCTTACATGGTTGGCAGCCAGGATTGGCGCCACTCGACAAATATTTTATGCCCGCCGAGGCAACCCCGAAGTGCATATACTCCTAGCGATGCTGAATGAATTCCTGGAAAGCTCGATCGCCACTCTTCCCGGAGGCGCGCCTCTAAATATTGAAAATTCCAGATTGCAAACCGAATTGACCCTGATCAAGCAGGAAAATTCGACGCTGAAGCAACAACTTCGATCGGCGCGTCATGTGCTAAACATGATCCACGCAGGCGGCATCGTACTGAGCGATCGCCCATGAAGAAGTACCTCATCAAGCGGCTAATCCATCGGCTAGATGGCATCAGCCAAATCACCTGCGTCCACTCAGGGAACGGTAGAATCGCCTCATTGCGCTTTCGCACTGATGCATTCGATTTTCCGCTGCTTGCCGGGCGCATGTACATGCTGCGAACCGCTGCACGTAGCCATGGAGTCAACCTGATAGCTGCTCTGGAATGTGGCCTAGACATCTCGGCCTGGGTCACGCTCATTGAACACAACTTTTTCCTCGCCGATATTCAGCTCAAACCTGCTGCAAAACGACTGCTCAACTCCCTGGACGCAGCTCAACGCGAGAGGCTTCTAGCCAGTCTCGTCCAGAATGACCTGAAACCCTGGCAAGGAGTACTCCCAGCGCCGCAATGCACTCTGCTAGGGGTAGCGTTCCAAGAGTCTCAGCAACGGTTCCAGCACGTTAAAGGACTCATGGCCTGGGGGCTTCCTCAAACGCGCGCAGAAGCCTGCTATGACACGTTTGGTTCCGATGCATGCGCCGTTCCGCTTGCCAGGCTCAAGGCCCTCTTGTCGTTCGGCACATCGCAGTTGATTCAATCAGTCCTGTCCTCACAAACGAGTTTGGACGCCAGCCAACGTGCGGCGCTTGAGCTACTGACCTGGTTCAGAGATCAAGGCTCGAAGGGACGCACGATCTTTCACAAGACGGAGCTGCCCAAGTCCTCCGGAAAGGCCCTCGAACTCTGCACCGACCGGGGCTGGACAATTGTTGATGGGGAGTACTGCCAACTCAAATCCCACGCTATGCTTCAGGTCGCCGTGCGCAGACAGCTCGAACGCCTATCGAGCAGTTTTTTCCCCATCTATACGCCTCAGGAAGTCCAGTATAGTTATTCCAGATACAGCCAAGTCATCGCATCCTATGACCATCATAATTACCAAGACGAAATCATCGTAGCCATCAACTCAAGGCTGTCGGTGATCAGTGCCCGTGCTCTACCAAGCGTTTGTGAGTTCACGAGCCAGCTGTCCGGCACCCTGCAGATCTTGTACGCGCCGGCTCCTCAGCTCGTCGTGTATTCGAGCTCCATGCTGCCTATCTATGATGCCTGTACTGAGAACGTTGCAGTTCCTTTCCACGAACTCCCACCTGACCTCGCTGAGTACGGCACCGTCATCATCACCGACTGCCATCTACTGACGCTCAGTGACTTCTTGGTGGCCCTCCAGGGAGTCCCTGCCTCCACGCGGGTGGTGCTATTCGATGCCCGGCCAGCTATGGCTGAGCAACCAGCACATTTCCTGGACGTTCTCAAAGCCTACTACCCCACCATCGCCCTGCACGCTGCGAGTCACCCCGTATCAGCGATCCCAGCGCCGAACCTTGAGCTCAACGGCGAAGACCAGGTGTTCAATGTCCACTGGGCCGAGCAATGGCACCAAGCGTCAAAGGGTGAAATTTTTGTCAGTGACTCTCCCTCGCTGATCGCAACGATCAATCAGCGTCTGGGTCGAGTGCGAGCACCGGTAGTCCTTCAAACCCAGGAGACAAGTTTCAGAAAGCATGATCTGATCAGAGTGCGGCCAGCCCATGCCAACAAGTGGGATCCTTTCATCTGCCGGATTCATTCCGTCAGAGGAAAGGGGCTGTTTGTGGAAGCGGAAGGCAGGTACTCCACCTTGTCACCTGAGTTCGTTGACGAGGCGAATGTGTCACTTGGCTTCGCCATGTCTCCAGAGGCAGCCGTACAGGCAGGTGCACGATCGGTCGTGCTGATCGCAGCGAAGGCATCGAGGCATGCTTGGATTGATTATCTCAAAGCCTATCGAATTGAGGTCAAGCAGGTGTATGTGCATGATCAACCTATGACGGCGAAGACAATACCGATCTTTCACCAACGGCTGACCCCACTGGTTGAGTAGGGCCTTGAGCCCCCTCGCGGGCTTGTCCTGTGGGTCATCCAAAAATCCAGTACTAGCCCTGCCGAAATCTTTACTACATTCAACGCCAGGACACAGCGTTGATATGATAGTCACCCTCGAATAGTCTTCCGCGAAGGTCTGAACTCTAACGGCTTTGCTCAAGGAAGCGCGTCATGCCCATTGATCTATTCACACATCAGGTCGATGCCGAGACCCAGCATGCGATTTTTCAAATGATGAACGAGGCGCCCTACGGGCCCGAGCGCGCAGTTTTGGCTAAATGGGCCGAGGGCTTCGAAGATCGTGACGGTAAGTTTGTCAGAGAGCTGCAAACGACTTTCGAGTCCTCATTCTGGGAGCTCTACCTGTTTGCTGCGCTCAAGGAATTGGGTCTACCAATCAACCTTCGTCATCATGCCCCTGACTTCGTGGTGGAGGGGGGCGTGCCATTCTGCCTGGAAGCGACGATTGCAAGACCGCCGGTTGGCGGAGAACCTGCATTTGGCTTTCCCATGGCCGCACCTCCTAAGGACTTCACCGATTTCAACATCGAATCAACCCTGCGGATTTGCAACAGTTTCGATGCCAAGATTAAGAAGTACCGCAAAAGCTACCTCAACCATGCGCACGTTGAAGGCAAACCCTTCGTAATTGGCATCGCATCGTTCGACAGGCCGCACTCACATTTCGCATCTGGGCGCCCAATCCTTGCAGCATTGTATGGGCTTTACCACGACGAGGCGGCGACCAAACCGGGGGACACCCACGTCGTATCGTACAACGTCACTGCAGCGCCTAAAAATGCCAATACCAACATTGAGGTCGGACTGTTTTGTGACGACTCACATGCGGAAGTATCAGCGGTTGTTTATAGCTGCCTCGCCACTTGGGGGAAGCTGAGGGCTCTGGCTGATAGTCCTGAGGCACCGTCCGTGTACACCACCTTGCACCCTAATCAAGGGAGCCTGATTCCAGTGGTGCGGAATACCTGGAAACGAGACTACACAGAGCACCTCATGGACGGACTCTATGTGCTTCACAATCCGTTTGCTCGGCATCCCCTGCCTCCTGGACTGCTCAGCCATCCCCGGCTATGCGAGGTAAGGGTCGCTGATGATGGGGAGCTCATCTTGGATGCCCCGGATGATTTTCTGCTCTTAAGGATGCTGCAAAGCATCAAGATCACTTGAGGGCCGACCAGCCACATACGGCTGGTCGCTTCGAATGTGTGCCCTTCTGACCCACTGTATCCTGCCAAACCAGATGAAGCGGGCCTCAACCGCAGTTGTTAAAGGCAATCCAGATGTCCGTCAGATTCATACTTTTCGACGCGTTCGGCACCTTACTTCGAATCCCGCAGGGCAGACACCCCTATCGCATGATTTTGAAAGATGGCATCCGACAAGGGCGTCTCCCGCAGCCGAACAATCTGCACCAGGTCATGACCCGCAGCCTGAGCCTGGCGGAAGCGGCTGAGCTTTTCGAAATCAGCGTACGACCCGATCTCATGGTCGAAATTCAAGGCGCACTGGACGCTGATCTAGATAGCATCGAACCGTTTGATGATGGAATGCGAGCAGTGGAAATGCTGCAGGCCGAAGGCATCAAGATTGCCGTTGCCTCCAATCTCGCTGCACCATATGGAGAACCCGTACGCCGACTGTACAGCGCAGTCGTGAGATTGCGAGCAACTCCCTTCCATGAACACTCCTGTGCCACATGAAAAACTGGATCTTGGACATCACGAAAATGCCATCAGCAATGGCAATACTCCCCTATACAACACGATGAGAGCTCTCCGGCGGCCTGAACACCCGCATGAATTCAGCGCCTTGAGATTGCCGGCCATCCCGTGAGAGGCCCGGAAACTCTGCTCACCTCACCTTTGGAAGCGAACAGCCATTTTTTCCAATTGCCCCGATGGCCACTTTAGCGACGACGCAGTCACCGACAGCTAAATTAACTAAATATTGGTAATCCCACAATCTTAGTTACGAAAACTCAGTTATCAATTTAAGGCAAAATCAATGTTATACCCGCAACCAATACACCAGCTCTAAATAATAGCTTGACACTACCGCCGCCATCATCTTTAGTTAGCAAGTCGCTCAGAACTCAACGTGATCACCATGACCTATATCCACTGCAAATTGTATGCCCGTGAGGAAATAACAAGAAATGTCGGCAGTTTGCAATCCAACGTAAAAACGCCATTCGTGGACTTAAACATTGCACAAGCATGAGCATGCTTATCAAAATTTACCAAATGATTGAGTACCACTTACACGTTAAACCCGGTCACTTAATTTAATGCGAAGCACAATAGGAGAATATTAGCATGCCCGAATCACCGTATATTACTCACCGCGACATCTTTCTAACAGGAATGTATGGTACTGCTTACCTCCTGCAGGACTTTATCCTATACCAGTACAATCCAAGCAAGTTCTTCTCCGACACAGACCAACGTTGTGGCGGATTCGACCGCCGTCATCAACAAATCTATGAAGACCTTAAAGCTTGGTTCTCTGACCACGGTGCTGCTTCGCCAGGGTTTAGGCAGATCGCTGAACACCTTCAATCACAAAGAATAGCCCGGGCCCAGTCCGTTTTTGAAGAGCTTTGTCGGCTGCGAGAGATGTTTCCCGCTGACTATCCCAGCGAGCCCGGAGCGAACCCGTCGGAGGAGCATGGAAATGCGCTGCGGAACCATGAGTGGTACCACGAACAAAACGTGTCCAAAGGCTACATCTCAAGATGAACTCTGCAGCCAGGCCGACCCGGTTCTTACCTGCTGCCGAAGTCGATTCATGGCTGCCAAACCGAGAGAACTTCTTAAACAAGCCATTCTGAATTCGACCAGGGACTTTGATACGTATGCTGAAACAAGACCAGATCCTCGCCTGCGGTATGACAATGCTGAATCCAACCCAGTGCGAATTATCGCTGAGGGAGGCCTTCCCTGATCAAATCGAACGGCAGCAGCGTGTGATGCTTGCATTGAATTTTTACGACGCGTACCTCGCCATTATCGACGCGCCCATTGATAATGCACTCAATCCCATGACAATGGTGGGATTCAAAGGGTTCCTAGCAACTGAGCTCGAAATGTCTAAGGCGGAGTTAACTGCCACGGTTTGGGCCGTTAGTGACCTGCTGGCGCTGTATGGTCTGATCAGAGAGGGCGATGTTCAATTTGCCCTGAGCCAAGATGAGGCTTTCGATCGATGCACCTACCAAGGGCTGAACCGCTTACAGGATAGAATTTCCTACTACGCCAGTTGGTTTGCTATCCAGAGTGGACAAGGCGTCTACGTCGATTTCACGATTCTGGATCCCCATCTGAGCCGCTCATCGCAGCAGTTCCTTCGTAATCACCTTGGTATGTACATGATCGATAAGGATGCCGATCGGGCAGAGATGGACGCCAGGTTCATTACCAGCATTATTCAAGGGTACGTTACGAGATGGCCACATCGTGATCTGAGCCGGGCGCTCTCCGTGAAGGAGACCCGTTCATTCATTGCTGAGATCAATGCTGAGTCGGACAATCAGATGGCCCGCGCAGGCTTTACGGCCCGAGACGCCCGCATAAATCGTGGGTATCTGGCAAATGTCATTCAGGGTTTTTTCATACCTGCGGACATTTTTACTACAGCAGTGTTGTGACGACGCCCTACCCTACATCCATTCATCCCTTACATCTTGTCAGCCCGGGTCGCTCAGGAGTAAAGACCGTGAGTACGGAACGTCGTCACATGCCGCTCGACGGAGGATCCCGGCCTCTCCACTGGCGGCATATGATAAAAACTGCTCGCCAAAGGTGCGAACCAGGTACTCACCGCAGTCCAAACCCATCTACTTCAGCTCCGCAACCAGCTCCTCCCGCCCATGCAAGCTAGAAACGCCCCGGAGTATATTCATGACCTGCTCCGACCACCCAGAAGCTTTCATGCCTTTGCGCTGATAAAACGCCCCCCAGCCGCTCATCATTAGATCACAAGCCGTCGCGCGACCGTCGAGAGTGGGAGCGACGCAGATACCTTCTTCAGCGCGCTGGATCTGAAGCTTGAGACCATCCAGGAGTCCCGCCAGTCCAATCCATCAGGCATTGAACTGACTATTACCATGGCTAAGCGATTCATGGCCCGACCAAAACATCGCATTCAGCTTGACGATCTGGTTACGACCCAAGACAGGCTCGACGCCATAGAGTTTGAGCGTGAATATTGCTCAGGTTTGCGGTGCAGTCCGAGCACCTCGTGACGCCGGGCAACCAGTTGCTGGCAGAGCCGAATTCCCGTTTCACCCGTGGCGCCGATCACAAAAACTTTCGCCATCATGCCCTCTGGAATTTATTTCCCCCTCCCGCATTATCCTAAACAGCAGACCCGCACACTGGCGTCCGGTAGTGGAAAAAGATGGAGCATCGCAGCCGCAGAGGCCGGCAGGTGAACGTTTGAGGAATGGTTTGATCCCAACGCACCTGTGAAATCTGCAGGCTGAAAATTCCGGAATCTGGTAAGCCCAATTCCGGTTTTTTCGTTTCACGACTTTCGAAACGCTGCAGCGCTACTCGGATAACCAAGCCGAAAGAACGCTTCTCGGGTAAAAGCCCACTATTGATGCTTACCAGCACCGTTGGAACTCGCCAGGTTGAAGAGATGCTGTTCCAGCTAGCTGAGGGGTTTTCTTTTTGAGGGGGCAAGCGCACTTGATCTGCTGGTCGTGGCTGATTCAGAAGAGACTGATCTCACTGAAAAGCACGGGCAGTTTTGGCGGATTCGTTGAATCCAGCGCGATACGCCAATATCCAACATCACGCCAAGCGCCATGCTTGAATCCTACTTCTGGATACGTACCAATGTGAGCGAAGCCAAGTGCTTCGTGTAGTCCCACGCTGCCATCATTGGGCAGAGCGATCCCGGCATAGGCTGCGTGAAAACCTTGCTTCTTCAATGTTGGCAGCAACACGTCATACAGTGCCCGACCGACGCCACTACGGTGCGCTTCTGGCGATATATAAACGGTGACGTCGACCGACCAGCGATAGGCCTCACGAGCCCGGTGCTGACTGGCATATGCATAGCCGATGACCTGGCCGTCTCGCACCGCAACCAGGTACGGGTAAGTTAGCAGAGTCGACTCAATCCGCATGGCCATCTCTTCGACTGAAGGCGGCTCAAGCTCGAACGAAATCGTAGTGCTCCCAACCATTGGTGCGTAGATTGCCTGGATGGCTTGAGCGTCCGAAACCTGCGCAATCCTTACTGTCGTCTTGCTCATCCTCTATCCCCTTGGTGGCTCAAATCGATCTTTGATTGACTCGTTTCGAGAGCGACTCGGCGCTTTCCTTTCGCTCCGAGTAGCGATCTACCAGATACGTTTCCCGGCCCCGAACCATCAGCGTGAACTTCATTAGTTCCTCCATCACGTCGACCACACGGTCGTAGTAGGCAGATGGCTTCATACGGCCTGCGTCGTCGAACTCCAGGAAGGCCTTGGGTACTGACGACTGGTTTGGGATGGTGATCATCCGCATCCAGCGCCCGAGAATTCGCAGCTGATTTACCGTGTTGAACGACTGTGATCCACCGCAGACCTGCATGACGGCCAGGGTCTTGCCCTGGCTGGGCCGGACAGCCCCCATCGTGAGCGGAATCCAATCGATTTGGGCTTTGAATACAGCAGACATCGCGCCGTGACGCTCCGGCGAACACCAAACCTGTCCCTCTGACCACAGAACCAGATCCCGCAGCTCTTTAACCTTTGGATGGTCTTCCGGAGCGTCATCAGGGAGAGGCAAGCCCGAGGGATCAAAAATAACTGCCTCGGCTCCCATTAGGGTCAGGATGCGCGCGGCCTCTTGGGTCAGTAGCCTGCTGAAAGAGCGCTCACGGGTTGAGCCATACAGCAACAAGATGCGCGGCTTGTGAGTCGGTTGCTCGTTGCCTTGCAGACGATCCAGTGTGGCGACGTCAATCAGCGCCTGATCCAGATTAGGTAGATCCGGACTGCTCTCCGACGAAAATTCGTCCATCACAGCTCACCTATACGATCTAGCTCGCGCTTCAGTTCCTGCGGTGTAAGCGTCGAATGATCCAAGCTGAAGAATGCCTCGAAACGCTTTTTAATCTGGACGACGGTTGCGTCAAATGCGGCCTGGATTTCGCTGTCTGTTCCTTCCACATCGGAAGGATCGGCAAGCCCCCAGTGGCTTTTGACAGCAGGCCCAAAATAGACCGGGCATGTTTCGCCTCCAGCCTTGTCACACACGGTTATCACAACATTCGGTGGTGAGTCCGAAAAGACCTCTGAGCCTTTGCTGTAAAGCCCCGAGGTATCGATACCCAGCGCTTGCAGCGTACTCACGGCGCGTAAATTCAGTTTCCCGCTAGGGAAGCTGCCAGAACTGACGGCAGTAAAGCCGCTCGGGGCCAGATGGTTGAACAACCCCTCCGAGAGAACGCTCCGGCAGCTGTTTGCCGTACACATAAATAACACTTTCATGGGTTTCTCCTAGACAGGGATGCTCAGCCGCAACGCCAGTGCCACTAGCGTTACCAGCAAGATAGGAAGAGTGAGGATGCTGCCGACTTTGAAGTAGTAGCCCCAGGTGATGCGGATGTTTTTCTGTGCCAGAACATGCAGCCACAGCAACGTGGCCAGGCTTCCGATGGGCGTGATCTTTGGGCCGAGATCGCAACCGATGACATTGGCGTAGATCATGGCCTCACGCACCAGTCCCGTAGCGTCGCTGCCCTGAATGGACAGAGCGCCGATAAGCACACTCGGCATGTTGTTCATCATCGAGGACAACAGCGCAGCGGTGATACCGGTGCCCAAGGTAGCGGCCCATAGGCCATGCTCAGCAAATATGTTCAACAGCGCCGAGAGCGAGTCGGTTAGCCCGGCATTACGCAGGCCATAGACCACCAGATACATGCCCAGCGAAAACACGACAATTTGCCAAGGCGCGTGCTTGATGACCTTTCGCGTGGAGATGATGTGGCCTTTTCCAGCAATGATCAGCAGGATCACCGCACACGCAGCAGCAACGGCGCTGATGGGGATGCCCAGCGGCTCCAGTGCGAACAGGCCAAGCAGCAGCAGGCCAAGTACCCACCAGCCAGCAATGAATGTCGCCCGGTCACGAATTACTGCATCTGGGGCTTCAAGCTGATTAGCGTCGTACTGGGTTGGAATGTCCTTGCGATAGAACATCCAGAGCATGAACAGCGTCGCGGCCACCGCCACCAGGTTCACTGGCCACATCACCGAGGCGTACTCACCAAAACCCACGCTGAAAAAGTCAGCCGAAACGATGTTGACCAGATTCGACACGACCATGGGCAGACTGGCGGTATCCGCGATGAAGCCTGCGGCCATCACGAATGCCAGAGTGGATGCCGGACTGAAACGAAGCGCCGTCAGCATCGCGATGACGATTGGGGTCAGAATCAGTGCGGCTCCATCATTGGCGAACAGTGCCGAGACGGCTGCACCGAGCAGGATCATCAGCGCAAACAGGCGTCCACCTTTGCCCTGACCCCAGCGAGCCACATGCAGCGCCGCCCAGTTAAAGAATCCCGCTTCATCAAGCAGCAAACTGATAATGATCACTGCAATGAAGGTCGCGGTAGCGTTCCAGACGATGTGCCACACAACCGGCACATCCCCCAGACTCACGACGCCAGTCAGCAATGCCAGGACGGCACCCACTGCCGCGCTCCAGCCGACACCTAACCCCCTGGGTTGCCAGATAACAAAGACAAGCGTAACTACGAAAATTGACGCAGCGATGAGCATGGGTATGTTCCGAATCAGAAGGTCAGCAGCAGGAGGCTTGGCGCACGGGTCTGTCTTCCATCGAAGCCAGCCTTCCTTGACTGTCGTTAACCCAGGACTGGTGCGCCTGCGTAGTGACGTTCAGAACATCCAGTGCCCACTGTTCAAGCTCGGGATGCAGCCGGTAGTAAACCCACTGACCCTGCCTCCGATCTGCGAGTAACCCGCAAGCCCGCAGTTGGGCAAGATGCCTGGAGACCTTCGACTGGCTATCGTCCAGTGCCCAGATCAACTCGCACACGCACAACTCACCCTCAGCCGAAAGCATGAGCATGATCCGAGCGCGAGTTTCGTCCCCCAGGCACTTGAAGAAGGTGTGTGGTGCCAGGCTCATAAGCGACCGCCCAATACATGTGGATAACCGAATATACAGATGTAACCACATTCAAACCGCATGCACAAACACCAAGCGAATGTATTTAACGACCTCCGCTACCTCCAGCGCACTCTCCTTGGGAGGGGGCCGCTGCGTTCGTATAGCTCACACACTATGAGCATCGCTGTCCCACGCTGGCAGGCTGATCTTAAAGGCCGTATAACCTCCCCCGGAGACACATCTAACGGTGCCGCCATGAACGTCAACCAGTGATTTGACGATTGCCAAACCTAACCCCGCGTTTGTGGTGCTGCCCTCTCTGCGAGCAGGATCGACTCTGTAAAAACGATCAAACAGCCGGGGTAAATGTTGTGCTGCTATCTCCTCTCCAGGGTTTTGCACTGACAAGCTGATCATGTCGCCATCAGGTTCGATTCTGATGGAGATCACGGAGCCTGGTGGTGTGTACCGGAGCGCATTGGACAGCAGATTAGAGATCATCCGATCCAACATAGTGTCGTCGCCGTACACTGCGCCATGCCCGGAAAGCTGTAGCGTCACCCCAGTGTCGTCTGCCAGCAACTGGTAATACTCGAAGAGCTTTTCGACGACCGAACGCAACTCGATTTTTTCTTTGGTTGGTAGAATCAGACCGTTATCCGATTTGGCCAAAAAAAGCATGCCATCAATAATGCTTGAGAGGCGGTTCAGATCCTCAAGGTTGGAATAGAGATTCTCTTCATAGATTTCGGGCGCACGTTTCTTTGCGAGGATGACTTCTGTATGTGTCCGCAGATTGCTGATAGGAGTGCGCAGCTCGTGCGCGATATCAGCCGAAAAGTTGGACAGCCGAACAAAAGACTCATCAAGGCGAGCAAGCATGGCGTTGAACGAGGAGACTAGGCTTTCAAGCTCACGAGGCACCGAGTCCATCGGGATACGCTCTTTGAGCGATCCCGCTGACATCGAGGCTGCGACCCGCGTCACCTGTGCGACCGGCTTCAACCCACTACGCGCCACCAACCACCCTAAAGCTGCGCTGACCAAGACACTAATCGTCAGTCCGATCACCAGCCACCACCGCAAGGTTTCAACGAAATGCAGATGGCTAGTGATATCTAGACTCAACCACGCGTTCAGCGGCTCGGCTTCGTTTACTAATCGAACCTGGGCCTGCATGCCACGGTACATATGGCCGCCAACAGTCCACTCCCACATGTCTTCTCCAGGATCGCCCGAGTGGGAAGGAGGATGCTCAACTGCATTCTGTGTGGCGAAGATCGTCCTCCCTTCCTTGGTGGTAATCGAGGCGGAGAGTTCCTGATGTGCACCAAGCAAAGCCTGTAGTTGCAGCACGACTTCTGATGAGTCTGCGGAGCCAGCTTCGCCTTCCATGATTTGGCGGATGGATTCGAGCTTTTCCGTCATGGCTTGACGGTCAAGAACCTTGAAGTGATGTTGGCTAAACGCATCGAAAGTAAAGCCCGCCACTACCAGCACGGCGACCACGGCACAGACAAACATCATGCTCAAACGGAGGGTAAGGGAAGCGCGCTTCATTCTGTTTCGGGAGCGTCTAGCATGTAGCCCATTCCCCTCATGGTCTGGATCAGCTTGGTGTCAAAATCATCATCGACTTTGGCTCGGAGGCGGCGAATAGCGACTTCGATTACGTTGGTATCGCTGTCGAAATTCATATCCCAGACCTGCGATGCGATCAGGGATTTTGGCAAGACTTCCCCCCGACGGCGCATCAGCAATTCAAGTAGCGAAAACTCCTTAGCCGTGAGGTCTATCCGGCGACCAGAGCGCATGGCGCGGCGCTTCAGAAGATCGACTTCCAGATCCCCGATCTTGATTGATGTCTGGTTGGGCGCGGCGGAACCACGGCGAAGCAAGCTTCTTACGCGAGCAAGCAACTCGGAAAAGGCGAATGGCTTAACCAGATAATCGTCAGCTCCTAGCTCTAACCCCTTGACCCGATCATCAACTCCGTCTCTGGCCGTCAGAAACAGCACAGGAACTGCGCGCCCAGCTGCGCGAACGCTTCGGACGACATCCCAGCCGTCGATGCCCGGCATCATCACGTCCAGAATTAGGAGATCGTAGGTCTCACTCAGTGCTTGATGCAGTGCTTCCGTACCGGTCACAACCCGATCAACACTGAACCCGGCCTCTACTAGACCTTGCTGTAGATACATGCCTGTTTTGGGTTCGTCTTCTGCTACCAAGAGTTTCATGCTTGGGCTCCGGTTGTGCGGCGTTCAATTGTGCTACCAAATTGGCCGCTATGCGCAAGCTGACGCAAATGTAATCGGCAATCTGATTCTTTGCGCTTAACCTACGTTGTAACCGGTAAGTAAGCGCCACTCGCGGCCTAGGCCAAGGGCGCCTAAGCAACCGCAGACTAACCTTGATGAGGTGCATGGAATGTTCAAACGAAAGCTATCGCTGGCTGTGGCGTTGATGATTTGTGGTGCCGCCCAGGCGGCAGCGCCGCTCACAATAGATGTACACCGCGACGCGAACTGCGGCTGCTGCAAGGAGTGGGTCAAACACCTTGAGTCGAGTGGATTCAAAGTGGTCGACCATGTAGAAAGCAATATGAGCGCTATCAAGCAGAAACTGGGTGTTCCACAGGAACTCGCCTCATGCCATACCGCTGTGATTGGCGGCAAATTCGTAGAAGGTCATGTACCAGCCGACGAAATCAAGAAGCTGAGCGGCCGCTCCGATCTCGTAGGGATTGCAGTGCCAGGCATGCCAGCAGGTTCTCCAGGCATGGAATACGGTCAAAATTATCAGCCGTATAAAGTCATGGGAGTCACCAAGGCAGGTGCGCAAGAAGTGGTGGCTACCTACCCACTCAGCCAATAGTGTTGGCTGGATCTGGGCCCCTCTTGGAGCCGCCCAGATCTGGCATCGAGCTTACCCTTGAGCCATGTCGATTGATGGGCTTAAAGTCCCCAGCCAAGCCACCAGGACGACGATGACCACGGCACAGGTGGATTCGAGCACCACGCTTTTTCTCAAAGCAGTCACTGCCAGAGAGTAATCACCGGCCTGCGCAGACCGCTCAAGGGCAGGACTCAGGTAGAAACGATTCAGGGTAGCAAGTCCGATCATGCCGGCGAACAGCACGATTTTCACGAGTAGAAGAACGCCATAGGCGCCTGATATGACATTGGCCACTGTCGGCCCAACGATGAAGAGGTAATTGGCGACACCGGTCACTATGACCGTACCAACGATCAGAGCACCGGCTGTTTCGAATCCGCTGAGTGCTCGTGAAAGTACTCGGACAAGTAGCTCAGGATCAGACCCTTTTATCCTCAACATCAAACCAAACGCCGCGAGGGCACCGATCCACCCGCCAGCGGCAAGTAAATGCAGGATATCAGCGGCAAAGTGCCAGAACCGCTTAGCACCTTCATCCATGGCTCCATGACCTGTCCACGCGAGCGTCGCTAGGGCGATGCTGCCCGCCAAGGTAGCAACCCATAGACTCTCTGTTGGCCATCGCTTGCTTTGGCTTGCGACAACAATGACCACCGCTAGCGAGATCATGCGCGTCACCCAGCTATAGCCGATCTCAGTCTCGTACAGCATCATTTCTATGTGAGGCCGCAGCTCGACCCAATCGGAGGCGCCGCTCATATTGCTTGTCATAACCACGAAAGCTGCTATGGACAACAGCATGCCTATAGCAGCGGTGCCGGGCAGTATCCACCCAAAATGAAGTACCGCTCCGGATACGCGCTCTTTACCTCGAAAGCTGTACAGCCCAAACACCGCTAGGCCGAACAAGAGCATCAAATCCAGATAAAGCGCTATGCGCAGCACCACATTCAGGGGGTCGCTCATGCTTACTTCACTTTGAACGTAACGTTGCCGATAATCGGGTGGGTATCAGAGGAGACCGCCCGCCACTCCACTTTGTAGGTGCCAGCAGTGAGAGGTGCTGCCGGAGTCAAGATCATGGTTTTAGGATCGCTACTTCCAGCCACGCTGGCCTTCATGGGCATAGGGGAATGTGCCATGCCAGGCATTTCCGTCATGACCAACTTGGCCCCGGAAAACTGGGTAACCAGGTTTTCGGAAAAATGCAGTTCTATCTTCGCAGGAGCTGGGCCGCTCTCCCCTTCAGCCGGAGTCGAAGACAGCAGCTTCGGGTGAGCCTGGGCAACTGCGCTGAGCAGAAGGCTGGAAGAAAGAGCAACGGCCACAACACAGGATTTAAATACAGACATGCAAGGCTCCTCACAGCGCAAAGCTGTTGTTATGAGGTTAGATAATTATTTGGTGCTTCTAACTTTGATTTAGAACCACACTCGGACGCCAAGCACGAGGCGTGCTTCGTTACTGTCTTCGCCTTCGTCGCGGGCGTAATCAGCGGTCTTTCCATAAGCCCGATTCCAGGTCACACCTACGTAAGGTGCGAATTCTGGCCTGATTTCGTACCGAAGACGCAAACCGACCTCACTCTCTGACAGCCCTGAACCAATGCCCCGCTGGGGATCGTTTTTACCGTAGAAATTGAATTCCGCCGTCGGTTGCAAAATGAGCTTGTTGGTCAGGAGGATGTCGTAATCACCTTCCAGCCGAGCTGCGGTCTGGCCACCTTCAGCCAGATAAGCAGTGGCCTGGGCTTCGAAATTGTAGAGAGCCAAGCCCTGGATACCGAAAGCCGCCCACGTTTGAGGGTCGCCTGGTTTGAAGTCTTGACGAACCCCGCCGACCAGATCCCACCAAGGGCTGATGGAATGGCCCCAAAGAGCTTGAACCTCAGCTTCTTCGGTCTTTCCGTTGGTGCGCTCGCCTTCGGAGCGCAGCCATAGACGATCAACATCTCCACCTATCCAACCTTGGGCTTCCCAGTTAAGCGCGCTCCCATCGTCAGCATCCTGCCATTCCAGCTTCTCAAATATAAAAAAAGAGTTGAGGGCAGTGTCGTGGACTTCGTGACCACCAGGAGCGTTATAGACTGCGGCTCTATCCGCATCGGTTAGAGCCGCTATCGGTGTCCGGCTTTGGGTCTGGGTCTGCTGCTTGGGAGGCTGCATACCCTGCATCTGGCTATGATCCATACCCTGCATTTTGCTGTGATCCATGCCCTGCATCTGGCTGTGATCCATACCCTGCATCTGCCCGTCTTTCGTGCCCTGGCCCGGTTCAGCGGCTACAGGCAAGATAAAAGCAGCGGTTAAAGCAACCGTGAATACAGCTGAGTGCATGCGAGTCTCGCAAAAGAAATTGCTCATAGTCGGCTCCTTATTCCTCTACACGCACTTCACGGAACATGCCCATTTCCATGTGGTACAGGAGATGGCAGTGGTAGGCCCAGCGTCCTAGCGCATCGGCGGTCACTCGGTAGCTGCGCTTTGATCCTGGCGGCATATCGATGGTGTGTTTGCGGACGAGGAATTGCCCGTTTTCATCTTCAAGGTCACTCCACATGCCATGCAAGTGGATGGGATGCGTCATCATCGTGTCGTTCACGAGAACGATGCGGACTCGCTCGCCATATTTCAGTTTTAAAGGCTCGGCGTCCGAAAACTTCACGCCGTTGAAAGACCAGGAAAACTTCTCCATATGACCGGTCAAGTGCAATTCGATGGTGCGACTTGGCTCACGGCCATCTGGATCTTCAAACGTGCTTTTTAGATCAGAGTACGTCAGTACCTTTCGGCCATTCTCGCGAAGGCCCATACCGGGATCATCAAGCTTTGGCGACGTCGACATGGCCTGCATATCGACGAGAGGGTTGTTGGACTCTGAGGCCGGGTGCTGCTGCATTTCTTCCATGCCACCCATAGACATCTTGCTGTGATCCATTGCAGCCATGCTGTCCATGCCAGAAATGTCTCGCGTAGCGCCATGATTCATACCCTTCATGTCGCCGCCGTCCATTCCCGACATACCCTGCATTGAGTTGTCTTGCGCACCGGCCATCTTGCTGTGATCCATTCCAGCCATATCGCCCATACCAGACATTGAGCCATGATCCATCCCGGCCATACCCATGTCGGCCATGGTGACGAGAGGACGAGGGTCAAGCTCAGGTACTGGGGCAGCGAGACCAGGCCGGACGGCCAAGGTGCCTCTGGCGTACCCCGTTCGATCCATCGACTGCGCAAACAGTGTGTAGGCGTCCTGAGTTGGTTCGACGATCACGTCGAAGGTCTCAGCTGTGGCGATCCTGAATTCATCCACGGTCACAGGCTTCACATACAGGCCATCGGCGGCTACAACGGTCATCTTCAAGCCCGGAATACGGACATCAAAGTAGGACATGGCCGAACCATTGATGAACCTCAACCTAAGCTTTTCGCCAGGTTTGAAAGTGCCTGTCCAGTTCGAGTCCGGGGCGTGGCCGTTCATTAAATAGGTGTATGTCGCGCCACTGACGTCTGCAATGTCAGTAGGATTCATCTTCATCTCGGCCCACATCTTGCGATCAGCGACAGTCGCTGACCAACCGCTATCCGCTACGTCCTTAATGAAGTCACCGACTGTTCGCTTGTGGTTGTTGTAGTAGTCCGCCTGCTTCTTGAGCGTCTTCATTAGCGCAGTCGGATCTTCATCCGTCCAGTCAGTGAGCATCACCACGTGGTCACGGTCATACTCAAAAGGCTCTGGCTCTTTTGCTTCAATTACCAGCGGGCCGTATACACCTACCTGCTCTTGGAAGCCGGTGTGACTGTGATACCAGTACGTTCCGTTCTGCTTGACCTTGAATTGGTAAACGTACGTTCCATCAGGCGCGATCCCACCGAAGCTAAGGCCCGGCACACCGTCCATATTCGCGGGAAGAATAATCCCGTGCCAATGGATGGAGGTCATGTCTTTGAGGCGGTTCTTGACCCGTAAGGTGACGGTGTCCCCTTCACGCCAGCGCAGCAGAGGCCCTGGGATACCACCATTTATGGTCAAGGCAGTCCGGGGGCTTCCGGTGATATTTACCGGCGTTTCTCCAATGAAAAGGTCGAACTCTGTGCCCGACAGGACATTTGTCTCGCCAAAGCTGGTGGCCGCCCAAAGAGGCGTACGCCAGAGCCCTAAGCCACCGAGAATCGCGCCAGCGGTCAGCCCTTTTACGAAGGTGCGCCGAGAAGTTTTGGATTGCATACCGATTCATGTCCTGTCAGTCAGGTGCACGCACAGCACTGTATTCCCGAGGGTTCGCCCTTTTGGATAGCGAGTGCGTTTGATACATCGAAGATGCCATAAGCCAAAAAATGGCGTGATTACATTTCCGTAAGCTGGTCGACTTAGCAGTGATGCTTCTGCTTTTCAGCCGCAGGCTTTTCTTGCGCAACATCTTCTTGCGCTTCAGAGACTGGTTTGCGGTTCTCCAGTGCAGCCACACGAGCTTTTTCCATGCGCTCATAGGTGCGATCACCGCCGCCTTCGGCAAAGGCCAGTGACGACATAGCCAAACTGATTGCAATAACCACAACGTTGATAGCTTTCATGATACATCTCCTCAAAGGAACTGACTCTCGATGAATCTGGAGCGTTTGAGCGTCGGCTCGATGAGGATGATGAGGGGAGGCACCTGTCAGTATGCTTAGGCAGCGATTACACTTTTGACAGGAACCCCATAAGAGGCGGGGATATTTTTTTAGCGCTGCCAGCAAGTAACATCGGGGGAACAACTCTCACCAGCCGCTATGTGAGTGGATGTTTTGCCATGGGAATGATGCCCCCGAGTGAGGCTTTTCCGTCAGTACGCTAAGCGTAGCGTAAGCGTTCAGCAAACTCACATTGAATTGGATGTGATTTCGAGCCTTTCAGCTCCATTCACTTCAAAATCTTCCACAGCCCGTAAGAAAACTTCGAGAGAGCGAGAAATAAATTTTTCGCGGTGATGCACGATGTGGAGCTGTCGCTTATGAGGCGGCAGGTCATGATTCAACAACCTCAGCTTACCTTCCGCGATTGCATCGCTCACTACCCAGTAAGACAAACAGCTTATTCCGATTCCAGAAACGACCATTCGCTTAATGGCTTCGGAGCTACCGATCCGGCGAGCGTCGCTCCAGTCGCCAAGGTAGGGAAGTAGCCATTGAAGCACCTCATCAGCAGTTCCTGAGCCGTCCTCGCGAATCAGCCAGGTAGCGGCATTGAGGTCGTCTGAAGTCAGCTTTTCCTGAGCGGCAAGGGGATGATTTGAGGCTGCGATGATCACCAGTTCGTCCTCAAACCATGGACGAATCGTCAGCTCGGGTTGGCGGCACGGCCCCTCAATCAGGCCGATATCAATCGAAAGCTGTGCGGCTTGCTTGGCGATATCTGCACTGTTGCCCATGATGACATCGACTTGAATGCCCGGCGCTCGCGCAGCCAAACGTTCGATCAGCAGGGGCATGATGTAATTGCCAATTGTAGTGCTGCAACCGATCCTCATCCGAGCCGTCGTGTCCGTTTGAAAACCTTCTTCAATTTGAGCCGCCGCTTCAAGCAGCCGGATGGCCTGAGGTAGAAGCGTTTGCCCATTGTCATTCAGCACGAGGCGTCTGCCGACCCGATCAAATAACTGGATGCCCAGTGCGCCTTCCAATTCCTGGAGGGCTGCGCTCGTAGCTGACTGGGACAAAGCCAGTGCAAGACTCGCCCGGGTCGTCGAGCCGAGTTGAGCGATGCTTCGAAAAATGTCGAGCTGGCGGAGAGTCAGCTTCACGAGCTTACCTATTAAGTGGGTATGGCATAGAGAAATTACCCGTTTTTCTAGATAAATTCACCCCGCTATTCTGTAGGCACTGCTCCGATGAAGCACGCCGTGGAGGCACCATGCGAGACATCAGCTTGTCAAAAGTAATGCAAGGAGGGCAGCCGCTGTCGGCGCTCTCAAATCCAAGGGAAGCGATCCGGCAGTTCACCCCGAACTGGTTCGCCGCCACGATGGGTACGGGCATCCTGGCCCTGGCGTTAGGACAGCTTCCAGGAAATATCGCGCTGCTGTCATACGCGGGAAAAGCACTTTGGCTGTTCAACATTGTGCTTTTCAGTGCTTTTACGCTTATGTACGCGGCACGTTGGGTTTTCTTTTTCAACGAAGCCAAGCAAATCTTCGGTCATTCAACCGTCTCTATGTTTTTCGGCACGATCCCGATGGGGCTGGCAACCATCATCAACGGCTTGATGCAGTATGGCGTACCGACCTGGGGTGATGCCCTAATACCATTAGCCCATGGCCTGTGGTGGCTAGAT
Source organism: Pseudomonas caspiana (assembly GCF_040224095.2). Lineage (NCBI taxonomy): Bacteria > Pseudomonadati > Pseudomonadota > Gammaproteobacteria > Pseudomonadales > Pseudomonadaceae > Pseudomonas > Pseudomonas caspiana. The sequence continues at coordinate 4,820,544 of NZ_CP167995.1, forward strand.
GTCGCCATGGCACTGGCATGCGGTGTTCTCATTCCATTCATGATGTTCACGCGGCAAGAGCACAGCATCGACCAGATGACTGCTGTGTGGTTACTTCCCGTTGTCGCTGCGGAAGTCGCTGCCGCCAGTGGTGGGGTGATCGCTCCACATTTAGCCGACGCGAGCGCGCAGTTCAATATGCTGATTACCAGCTACGTGCTGTGGGCCTATTCCGTCCCTGTAGCCTTGAGCATTCTGGTGATCCTGGTGCTACGCCTGGCGCTTCATAAATTGCCTCACGAGAACATGGCTGCATCATCGTGGTTATCGCTGGGGCCTATTGGAACAGGAGCGCTAGGCATGCTGGTCATCGGCGGCGACGCCCCTGCCATCTTTGCCGCTCACGGCATGGCTAATGCTGGAGCCGTGGCAGCAGGGATTGGCCTGATCGCTGGCATTTTGTTCTGGGGCCTTGGCTTGTGGTGGATGCTTTTGGCACTGCTTATCACTGCTCGATATGCGAAAGGTGGTATTCCATTCAACCTGGGCTGGTGGGGCTTCACATTTCCTTTAGGCGTCTACGCCGTGACCACCCTGAAGTTGGGCGTGATCTTGGACTTGGCATTTTTTAACGTTCTGGGTGTGATTTTGGTGCTGATGTTGACGGTAATGTGGTTGGTGGTGGCGGCGAAGACCACCATAGGTGCTTACCGAGGGAATCTGTTCGTATCCCCCTGCATTGCTTCTCTCAAGGCAAAGCAGGCCCAGCGTTAATTCAAATCATGTAGCCGCCTCGATGCCCGCGACAGCGTCGCAACGATAGCCTTGGCTGCGTTGGGATTTGTAGACACTGAAAGCGGGCTCGGGTGTGGCATTTCGAACAGGCCCAGGTGACCGCCTGTTACCTCATGAATCGGGTTCTGACTTGCTCATTTTGGTTCGTCCTCCTCGACTTTTTTCGGGGCGCTCACGGCGTTGCGCTGAGAGTGAAATTTATTGATGTCCGAAAGACGGATATCAGTCGGTAGGGCATGGCGGTGTTTGCTGTGGCCCACGCGTTGGGCGTGATAGATCCCGGTATGGCCGGACACCAGATAACTGGCGATGCAGGCAATCGCGGCAAGTGGGGCAATCTCTGGGCCGAAGAGCTCCATGGCCATGACGATGGTCGCCAGTGGTGTGTTGGCGGCGCCGGCGAAGACTGCGACGAAGCCGATACCGGCGAGCATCGAGAATGGGAGGTGTAGCAGCGGCGCAAGCGCGTTGCCCAGCGTCGCGCCGATGTAGAACAGCGGCGTGACCTCGCCACCTTTGAAGCCTGTGCCGAGTGATGCGACGGTAAACGCGAGTTTGCCGAACCAGTCCCATGGCGCAACGGGGGCTGCAAAGGACTGGACGATGCTCGGAATGCCTAGGCCGACGTACTGATAGGCATCCAATGCCCACACCGCCGTGGCCACCACTATCCCGCCGAGAACAGGGCGCAAAGGCGAATAGGGAATCAGCTTTTTTATCCACGCCCCGAGGGTATGGGTGGCTGTGGCGAACAGCAGCCCCGCGAGTCCGAACACGATGCCTGCGACAACCATTGCCACCACTGTCCAGAACTGCACGGGCGCGATCTCGCCGATGACGTAGTGGGTGTGCACGACGCCCCAGAGCAGCCCGACTTGATCGGCGACGATAGCGGCGACCATGCATGGGAACAACGCGTCGTAGCGCATGCGGCCAATGGCGAGCACTTCAAGGCCGAACAATGCTCCCGCCAGCGGGGTGCCGAAGACCGAAGCGAAGCCTGCGCTGATGCCTGCCATGAGCATGATTCGGCGATCTTCGGGGCGCAGTCGGAACAGGTGGGTTATCTGATCGGCCAGAGCACCGCCCATTTGCACGGCGGTGCCTTCGCGTCCGACCGATGCGCCAAATAGATGCGAAATTAGCGTACCCGCAAGCACCAGAGGCACCATGCGCAGCGGCACGGTTTGCTTCGGGTCGTGAATCTCGTCGATCAGCAGGTTGTTGCCCGCGTCTACCGGCTTGCCAACCAGGTGGTAAACCAGCCCTACAGCAAAGCCTGCCAGCGGCAGCAGCCAGATCGCCCAGCGGTGGGTCTCGCGCCATTGAGTGGCGTGATCGAGGGAGAACAGAAATAGCGCGGATGCCGATCCCGCCAAAAGTGCCACGGCGCTGGCAAGTACCAGCCATTTCCCGATGTAGGGAAGCAGGACGAGTTGTTCAGGTTTTCGGAGTTTTGACATGGGGTCGGCCACACAAGGAAAGTGAGCCTGACCAAAAAGGGATATTTCGCGCGAACGCCTACAGCCCTGTGTTGATCAGGTGTCTGTAGGCATCATCAGCTGCTACGGGCGCAGCGGTTGGTAAGTGGAGGAATGCCATCTCCAGGGCCCGAATATAGCGATCTCTCCCGGAGATGTAAACTTGATCATCAGATAGAAGGACGAATAGCTTTCCTAAAAGCTTGTCATGAGTAACAGGAGCATCGAGTCGCATCTCACTCGTAAATTCAAGTGTCTGCTTCAGCCGATTTCTACTGGTCAAGGCGAGTCCCTTGCCCTGGTTAAGTCCATGCAATGTAAGCGGCCAGCAAACAAACCTTGCACAGATCAGGCAGGCATCCACTGATGCGGCAGCAGCTGCTCGATCTCGCTGGCCCGCTGCGTCGGCAACCGCGTCAGCACATCCTTGAGATAAGCATACGGATCATGCCCATTGATGCGCGCCGACTGGATCAGGCTCATGATCGCCGCCGCCCGCTTGCCGCTGCGCAGCGACCCTGCAAATAACCAGTTCGAGCGCCCAAGCGCCCAAGGCCGGATCAAGTTCTCGATCTGGTTGTTGTCGATGGGCACAGCACCATCTGCCAGGTAGCGCGAGCGCTACCCAGCGTTTGAGGCTGTAATCCAGGGCCTTGGCCGTGGCTGAGCCGTCGGGCACAAGTTCACGTTGGGCCAGCATCCACTCATGCAGTTTTCCAGCGATGGGCACCGCTGTTTCCTGGCGTAATCGCCAACGGTCTTCGTCGCTCATTTCCTTGGCGTGTCGCTCGACTTCGTAAAGCCCGCCAATCGAGTGAAGCGCCTGCTCTGCCAATTGGCTTTTGTTGGCTACATGCAAGTCAAAGAACTTACGGCGTGCATGGGCCATGCAGCCGATTTCGGTGATGCCCAGCTCGAAGCTAGCCTTGTAGCCTGCGAAGTCGTCACAGACCAGCTTGCCGTTCCAGGTGCCCAGGAAGTTGCGTGCGTGTTCACCGGCACGGCTGGGGCTGAAGTCGTAGACCACGGCCTTGAGGGCCGAGAATGGCGTAGTGCTGTAGGCCCAGACATAAGCGCGGTGGGTTTTCTTCTCGCCGGGCGCCAGCATTTGTACCGGCTTTTCATCGGCGTGAACCACGCGCTGGGCCAGCACCACTTCGCGCAATGCATCGACCAGCGGCTGAAGCTGTACGCCGGTTTGGCCCACCCACTGCGCCAGGGTCGAACGTGGTATAGCCAGGCCGGCACGGCCGAAGATCTTTTCCTGTCGATACAGCGGCAGGTGGTCGGCGAACTTGGCTACCATCACGTGCGCCAGCAGGCCGGCAGTGGGAATACCCTTGTCGATCACCTGTGGGGGTACCGGGGCCTGGATCAGTGTTTCGCACTGCCGGCAGGCCCATTTCCCACGCACATGCTGTTCGACGGTGAACACGCCCGGTGTGTAGTCCAGCTTTTCGCTGACGTCTTCACCGATGCGCTGAAGCTGGCAGCCGCACGCGCACTGGGTGTTGTCCGGCTCGTGATGGACTACAGTGCGGGGGAACTGCGGTGGCAACGGCGCACGCTTGGGTTGCTGGCGTGGCTCTTCCTGCGCAGGTGCGGGATGAAGGGCTTTTAACTCCGCCTCGATGGCTTCTAGGTCGGTATTGAGCAGGTCATCGAGCAGGCTGCCCTGCGCCGGGCTGATCTGCTCGCTGCGCTTGGCGAACTTGTGCCGTTTAAGGATGGCGATCTCGTGAGTGAGCTGCTCAATGATCGTTTCATCGCGATGGATCTTTCGGCCCATAGTATCGACCTTGGACATCAATTGCGCAGCCAGTGCGCGCAGTTGTTCGGGGGTCATTTGGTCGAGATCGGGCAAGGAAGTCATGGGCTGGATTTTACCAAAGCAGCCCGACTGCTTCAGCTAAAAGGCAGCATTTAAAGCAATGTAATTGCGCCGCCCGCACCGACTCTTTGCCAGGGTAATCCCAGTACCAGCGCCTGGAGTTGTTCGGGGTCGAGTTCGACTTCCGCCCCGCGACGGATGACCGGCCAATGAAATTTTCCTTGATTCAAACGCCGTGCCGCCAGCCAGATACCGACGCCGTCGTGCACCAGGACTTTCATGCGGTTGGCCCGGCGGTTTGCAAAAAGGTAAGCGCAGTGCGGCTTCGCCGCACCGAATACCGCGACCACTCGGGCCAGCGCAGTCTCAGTGCCGGCGCGCATGTCCATAGGCTCGGTGGCGAGCCAGATGGCATCGACGCGAATCATTGGGCCAGGCCACGAATCAAACAGGCGCAGCCGTCCGGATCCGAGGCTGGCCATTTTACGGTGATGGATTTATCACCCAGAGGCAGCGAGATGATCACCATCTCTTCTGTTGCTCGCCTTGGTACCGTTTTTACCGGAACGAAAGCCGGCAAGGTTACAGGCGATTGATCCCGGTAAGCCGGTAGCCACTTGCGGATCACGTTAGCATTGATGCCGTGATGGATGGCTACGCTGGAAATTGTCGCTCCGGGTTGCAAGCATTCCTGGACGACCTGGGCTTTGAATGGTTTGGGGTAAGAGCTTCGTTGGCGCATGGAAATCCTGGCGATAAGGGTGATCGCGTCCGCTTAAAATACGCGGACACCATCGCCCTTAATGCTGGATTTCGGTAGGTGACATCACCGGACGGTTACTGAGCTGTATCTAGCTCGCCCATCATTAGCTCGAACTCTTGGGCCGTAAGCTGTCTTGGCTTATTGTCGCGCGTCACCTGACCTCCGAGGATCATCCTTAAGAACTAGGATGAGCTATTGCAGATTTTTCGATCGTGGGAAAAGGATGCTCAACTTATTCCCCCTCAGCGCAGCCCCCGGAATCTGAGAAACGCGGCTATCCTCAAGCTGGGGATCAAAGGCTCTGCGCCATCGTTACTTGACCAAGTCGCAACGCAGGCGGGACATCCTCTCCCATTTACGACTGGCCACTATGTGGTTCCAAATGAGAGTTATCCTACGAGTGTCCGCAGAAGGTAAACAAACAAGAGGTCATTGAGTTTTTTGGTCACGGCTAGGCCTGCTCGCATAGGGCCCAGCCGAGGTGCACGGATATCGACTATGTCGTTTACCCCGGCTTGGCTAGGCCAATGCGGAGAACACATAGACGCTCCACTTGGGCTTCAACGACTTCGCTGAAGAGGCGAGATGACAATGTCCCAAAGCGCCTCGGCGGCGCCTTCTTGAGACAGCTTCTGGTCTTTCGGGCTGCGAAACGACGCCATCCCCATAGTCCGCCAGTAAAGGGTTTGGTCGTCTGATTCGACGTGAAGGGCCTCATTGAAGGAGCCACCGCTGAACGAATCGCCTTGACTGTAATAGATGCCAGCTCCCAGCTGGCCGCCGACGAAGACAGAAGCCTTGGCTATGTCTCGTCCATCTTTGTAAATGGTCGCAGAGAAACGGTTTCCATCAATCCGGCGGAAGACGCCTTGGTATCCCTCGTTTCGAGCCTGCAGCTCCGCCAGCGAATTCTCAAAGTAGCGAGCTATATACTCGAAAGATTCAAGTTGGAACTGATCCTTATCGAGTTGGGTAAAGGACTTGGCTAACCTAAGGTTGCTGGAACGCGGCCCCGGGCTGGGACTAAGGGCTGCTGCAACTGGCATCGCATAATCGGGGCGTACGCTTCTCAGAGGCGCCACAGGTTTATCGGTTCGCCATTGTTCAGCTGCCTTGCGAACTTCCTTCGCTACCTGCAGGAATGCCTCATCCCGATCAGCCCAGAGGGTTACTGGCTTTCCGTCCGAGGGGGTGCCGAGCAGCTTACCGAATGGAGCATAGTGCCAATCGCAGGCCCGCAGGATTACGGGAATGACAATCGCCTGCTTCGCGTCATGCCGTTCCATGGCACGAGTCATTTCGACGTTGTAGCAGTAGTCGGATGCAATGAAATCGGGGCTAACCAACAGCAGAATAATCTCGTCGGTATTGATGTGCTCATCAATGGCAGCATCAATCTCTTGGCCAGCATTGATTCGCCGATCATGCCAGGTCTCGATAACACCCTGACGCTTCAGCATGGACAGCTGTTTTTCGAGCTGGTCTCGCAACCCCTCGTCTGCATGGCAGTAGGAGAAAAATACGTTCGGCAAGGTAATGACTCCATGCAGGTTGGGCGACTCGATCTTACGACCTAAATGCAATCCAATTCAAACCGATCACCTCGATGCTGGCGTGGAACCAAAAAAGCTGTCTGATCGTCGATGATTTCCCCGATGTGGAGAAGGCTTCTTGCGTAGGTGTCCTGATCGAAAGCTCCAGCGCCCCCGATGCACGGCGCCTGAGCATGCGAGACAGCCTCCCTTTGCCAAGCTGAAAGTCAGATACAGATCAGTTGGAAGCTAGATACCTGTCACCTTGCGCAGTCACTTCAGGGATCGGGCGGCCATCATGAAGTTAGTGCTGAGCCAGGCTGGCAATGACCCCAAAGCAGCACCGATCATATAGACGGTATTCACCGGCAAACTCTATGCACGTCGCCCAGCGCCCAGACTCGGCGCGTACAACCTAATCGTAGCCAGGCATACGTAACGAACAACGCTGCTGGCGCCCTCGATCTCAGTTGCCAGAAACCTGCAATGCTGCTCTCCATCAACTGACCGAGCTAAATTTGAGGTTATGGTCTATTACCAGTTCGGCGAACTGCAGGAGGTCATTGATCGACCCTCGACCCGTACGATCTAAGTGAAGGCCCATTATCCCGACCGACCTCGGGCCATCTTGATCACATCGTTTAGAGTCTCCAGTCATGACAACCCCACCTTTTCTCTCGTCCAGATAATGACCCGGCTCTATCCCCATGTGAGCGCAAACCGCTTGGTAGATAGCGGGATTAGGTTTCATCAGACCTAGCTCATAGCTGTATGCATAGCCATGCAGTTTTGGGAATAACCGCCTGACGACCGGCCCGTAAGGGCTGGCTAGATTTGAACAGACGCCCACTTTCAGCCCTGCATCCAGCAGGCGGGGGATGGCCTCCAAGGCGTCAGAAAAAGGTCTGATAGACGAGAGCTCCAACTCTAATGCTTGGCTCATTTTCTCCCTTTGCAATGGCGTTAGCGCTATGCCTAGAAATGAAGCCATCTCGTCGATCGCCAGGTTTTTCGTCATGACAAGGCCAAGGCTTTCTGAACCTGAAGCGATGCCCTGCCGACGCCCCTCCCTGATGAGCTCCCTATAGGGGTTTGTTGGGTGATCGATTCGAAGAATTGTTCCGAATGCATCGAGCACCACGGCATTAATCATTCAGCTAGCCTCATGTCGGTAACCGTGGACAGAGTCATTACCCATGACCTCCCATACCTTTCAAAACAACCGCACTGCAGCGGAAAGGGTCATGGATGTTCGACGTCCACGCCCAAGCAACACGTAGATTTTGTTCTCAGTCAGGAAAAACATTCCGTCAGTAAAATCAACCAAAGGCGTCGTACGAAACCATTGCGACTTAGCCGACGTCGAGCTGTCGTACAGCGTGTCGAAGACCAGCAACATCATCGGTTTTTTTCCTTCGACGTTTAGCTCTTCAACAACGAGATCGGGGGCTTCTAGGTCGAGCCATACCCATTCGCCCGGTATACAAAAGCTACGGCCTGGGAATTTCTGGTGAGTAACTCGAATTGCCTCATCAAGCTCGATTTGACTTGCTGTCATGACTGAGCTCGGGCCGATCATTTGCCGGATATCAAAGTCCTGCATGGTTGCTCCTTCTTCATTAAATCCGTCCGAAGCGTGGTTTACCTGACCTGTCGGAAGCCGTCCCACGACAAAGATTGCTCATGTCTGGGGCCTTAGAGTCGATCACGTACCGACCGACCACGGACGCACAGCTGACTCAATGCAAATTGCTAACAGCGTCACCAGGGTTCGACCGAAAAAGCCTGGTCTGTCCCAGAAAGGGATTTTCCCCTTCATGAACCAGTAAGTAGTAACTGCCCGAAAACGTGATGGCTATCGTCCAGCCCCGCTCTTCCTGCAGTCGTATGATCTGTGACGTACGGATCATACGTCCGTCCTGAAATCTACTGCTCAGATCCATAAACACCCGACCGACCAGACACGGGAATTCAACCTCCGGCATCCACAAGAATGCACCTACTGGCGTGGTGAATTTCAAGGCAGCTGCAGCCAGAACCTGTGGCGGCCAATCTACGACGGTCGCCATTAGTCACACCCCGGGGTAACGTGCTCCGAGGCTATGACGTAATGATCTTGAGCATCGATGGTTTGAAGCAGCGCGAAGCCCCCTTTCTTCGAAATTTCCCGTACCGGGGGAGTCGCCACAGTCGCCCCATCGGGCGAGCCCGACTGATCACAATAGACGGTAGCTGCGTAACGATTGCCGACGCGTGCAGCATCCACGAGATACGCATCTACAAAGACGCCCCATTCCTGAGACTTCGCCTGAGCAACCTCGCTCGGCGGCGAATGCCCCTGCGCTCCGCTACGATGGGACTCGCAGCCTGTGAGACGAATAACGTTTGATTTCAAAGCACATGCGCTCCTCAGATTTCAATCTCAAAAAAGGGATCAAAGCCCGTTGATTCATTGGGGTAGCCACGAGGATTTGAAACAACTCGGCAACCCGCCAACTCCACGTCGACAAATTCGTGGGTGTGCCCAAAGATCCAGAGATCAGCCTCCTGAATTAACTCGGGCCAGTCGTTTGTATAGGCGGCATTGAGATTCCCCTCGTGCTTGCCTCCGACTACTGCCGAGGACGGGGAATGGTGAGTGACCACGATAGTCTTCCCCTGAAACGGCTTCGCGAGCTCCTGCGCCAACCAGGCTCTGGCCATGTGATTTCGGACGATTAGATCAGCCGGCCTCAAACGTCGATACCCTGCATCGATGCGGATATAGTTGAAGTCGTTCATACGCTCCCAAGCCATCGCTGTCGCTGCAACTTGACTGCCAGTAGAGCTGAAATCAGTCCATCCGGTCGTGCCCAAGATCCGAATGTCATTGAGGATGACGAGGTCATTTTCGAGCACATGGACGTGAGGCTCGGCAGCGTCTCTCATCTTCTGCAGCGTGCGGTCGATATGCCCGTCATAGAACTCATGGTTACCGCAGACATACGCGACTTGGCAACTGAATGTCTCATTGGCCCATTTCACACCCCTTGCCTTTTTATCGATATCACCGCCAAGGATGACCAAGTCGACAGCGGGATCAAGGGCTGGCGGATGGAAGAGATGAAATTCGTTGTGAAGGTCTGAGACGACATACAGTCGCATGCGGCTAAACTCGATTTAGGTGATTATTGATATTTCATAGCGAAACCATGCACCCGCGAAGGCTCAGCGCTTTCAGCGACCGGACGGCAGAAACCATCGACAAGGCAATAGCCGTGCCCGGAATGGGCAATATAGACCGTAGTTCCGGGCAGTGCAACATGGCTACATCCTCACTTTTGAGGAAACCCAATGTCGAATCGCGCAGGCTTGGCTGCCGCTCTCAGAGCAGTCAGGGCCATACGAGGACTCGCGCAGAGCGATCTTGGGGAAGCTGCTGATCGGAAGTTTGTCTATCGCATCGAGCAAGGCAAGTCGGACGTTACGCTCGGCAAGCTTGATGAGATCGCTCAAGCCGTCGGAATACACCCCATCACTCTCATGGTGCTCGGAGCTGTTTCGAGTTCTGATCAAGCCGCCTCCAATATCTTGCAGGTTGTGCAATCTGAGCTGGACGCTTTTGAAGTGGCGGGTGGTTTTGATGCATTGGATCGCCAGGTCAAAAACGGAGCGATGGTCAGCCGAGTTCACGAGCGCCAGAAGCGGCTTGAGGCCGTCCAGGAGTGCAAAGCTGCAGGCATGACCCAGCGTGAAGCGGCTCAGAGGCTGAAGCTCGCAAAATCGACCGTCGCAGATCTTTGGAATTTATAAATTAGTCAGGCTAGCTCGCTTGATCGGCTGATGGGCGGACAGGCCATACCATGATGGATGAGTGCATTCATCTTTTGCGCTTGATCCCATTAGAACGTAGGACGATCTGTTTGCCGTTGAAGGCTCATGGGCGAAGGCTGAATGCTCTCCTGGGTAATTCGACCAAAGTCATGACCATCTTCCCCACCTATCGAGAACCGGTTAATCTAGGCGCCATCTTTTGGCCACTATTACCTAGCCAGGACGGCAGCTGTGACATCGCGAACCGTAATAGAACTGAGGCCGACACATTTCGAAGCCTCCCCTCGTTATCTGTATTCTGAATCAGCCTCACGCGCCGTGAAGGCCTCAGCACTCGTTCAGTGCGATTTGAAGATCGTGGCCATCACCAGCGCTCCGCTGGCCGTACGCTCAGCGACTACGCGCGATTGTTTTCAAGTTTTTTATGAAATAGTCAATTCTTGTTACCAACGCCAGATCAAGCCTATATCGGATGGCACCGCCCCCAACGATATTCATCGGTGTTTTAAATGAAATTACATGAAGTAGCCACCCGAGAGCAATCAGGTAGAGACACGATTAATCGTTTTCGCGCTCAGTTCAGGGCTGCTACAATTGAAAGCCTGGCCTTACTAGAGAACAAAGACATTGAGAGAATTTACTGCGACTACCATGAAGACTATGTCGTAAAATACGTCACAGACTCAAAGGCACAGTACCGATTCGTCCAAGTCAAAACAAAATCCCAACTTAATTATCGCTACACCATACTCGAAGTATTTGGCTTAAAAAAACGACCAAAGAAAAACCCGGAGCATGCATTGCCCGACAGCTTTGCAGGAAAACTTCTGCTGCATATCGAAAACTTTGGGGATAGCTGTCACTCTATCGAGATCAAGACAAATATAAACTTCGATGATGAAGTAGAAGCCATCATCGCCGAAATCGAACAAAAAGGCACCATCGGAGACCACACATCTGCTCTCATCGCAGAGACTAAGAAGCTAATATTAAGTTTAGACGGCAAGGATCAGCAAGACGTTATTGAGTTTTTATCACATTTGAAGATAGAGCCTAGACACAGCATCCTTGACGAAGATGACGAGCTCTTTGTGTCACTAGCTTCTAGTAAGATATTCCGATACAGCGAAATAAACCTCACGCCTGACGAAGTAAAAAAGATCATCATTCAACTTTTGTCCTGCATTGAAGAAAAATCATCTGGCGTACTCAACTTCAACATTCAAGAAAAGGATTTGGACAGCTTTGCGAGCATTTGCATAGATGACGTGCTTAATACGCTTTCTATCACAAAGTCTACCTACGAGATGCTGCGAGCTGGTGGGGATGAGAAAGCACTAAAATCCGCATCTATTCTTCAAAAAATGCTTTTGAGGTCAGGGTTTTCAGCAAACACCGTCGACACATTTGCTGGATACAAATGCCAATGGGAAAGCTGGCATCGTATACATCGCCACGAGCTTCCTGACTTTCTCATGACAGTAGCCACTGAAATGATAATTGAATCTGCTCGAAAACTGGCATGGGGCACAATAAAAATGCCAGACCTTACACTTGAAGTAAGAACCCTCAATGCCGCACTCAAAGTACAGCTTTGCCGTGAGGACATCACTCTCGAACTAACCCTTGGGGCAGTGTTATCCGAGTTGGTTAGAGGAGAGGTCTCATGAGCATATTAGAAGCTATTAATATCGCCAGCGAAGAGGCAGATGGATTCATTACACACAGTGCGCCACGTTCTCGGAAAGACGCTTTACAAAATGAAAGCTTGTTTCACATGCCTTTGATTGCGCTGACGATCATGCTACTCGGCAAAGGCAGTTCGAAGCCTAGGGCCGATGAGATAGGCATGTTTGTTGGCATGTGTTTCGAGCAGAGCCTGTCGACTTTCAAGGGTTCTAGTCAAGAGTTGGGGTGGTCAGCAAACCTAAGAATCCGGACGGTGCGCGCGCTCACCTTTCTGGAGACCGCCGAGTTTGTAAAGGTTAACAAAAACACCTACAGAGTTGAGACCACCACCTCTGGACGTAAAATCCTAGACAAGCTTACAGAAGAGAACACGAAACTATGTTTATTTCTGCTGACCGCTCAGCGGGCCTATCGGAACATTTGTAAGGAAAACGCAGAAGAGGCGAAGCTTCATGAGATTTGAAACTCTTGAAATTATACCTAATGGCCCATCAGGTTGGGGTTCGGGTGAGCTAAGGTTTGGCGAAGTTATCACTCAACTTTATGCAATCAACGAAAGCGGTAAAACTCCGCTTATAATGTCGATCCTCTTTTGCTTAGGCCTCGACATAAAGTTTAGGGCGGACATTACCCAAAACTGCCGACTCGCTAGACTAACCATTAATATAGGCACAAGGCTGTTTTCATTTGAGCGCGTCATCGCCGAAAAATTCGATGTCACCATCAGAGAAAATGAGAAAACGGTTGACCGCTTTTACAATGATGAAGATCTTTCTAGTTTTATTTTTAAAGAGCTAGGTATAAAAACAGACCGCTTGATTACATCTAGCGGAACTCCCACACCCCCCTATTTCACTGGACTGATACCCCTATTCTATTTAGACCAAGACAAGGGGTACTCTGACTTTTATTCGCCACGACAAAATTTTATCAAAGACCAATATACAGAAATGGTACGTTTGATCAACAAACTGCCAGCTTTGAATATTTACGACAAAAAACGAAAATCAATTGACGTCCGCAAAGAAATTGACCACCTGCACACCAGCGTTGTCGCGAGTCGTAAACTGCTTGAGAGACTCCAGCAAGACCTACCACTTCCCAAAAGAAACATAGAAAGTGTTGAGAAGCTTATAACCGCCGCCAAAGAGCGCATGCAGAGTCTAAAACACTCCAAAAATATAAAAAGTGAGGCCATCTCCAGCTTAGATGAAATTTTTCTCGAACGTCAAAATCAACTCAGACAGCTTCTACAGCAGCAAAATCTTTTGGAATCCAAGATTTCTGGATTCAACACCATTAAGCAAGAAATTGAAAGTGAGATCGAGACACTCAGTTTAAACGAAGATGCAAGACGGACATTTGTCCTCTTCTCCGAGTTATGCAGCACCCCAAACTGCGGCATGTTCATGGCCAGTGCTGAGTCCTATGGCAAAAGCCTTCTCTATCTCAAAGACCAGATTAAAGATTTAGAAATATCTACGGCAGCGAATATGCAGCTAGCTGAAGCCGTCCATACCGCCAGGACTACTGTGGAAAAGCAGATTGAAGACTTGACTCACCAGAGAACGCTTGCTGAGCGAGAATCGGGGGTAGAGGCCTTCATCGAAGCAATCAGTCGTACCACGACTGATCTTTTCGAACTGCAACAGGAAAAAGAAAAGTACAAAAAAGTCGATGACCAGAATGCCCAGCATGCAAAACTCATCGAACGTCGTGATCGAGCCCTTACCCTCTATGAATCCTTGCAACGAACGCAAGAGCAGTCATCTGAGATTGTACGACTGCGGCTGCGCCTTTCCGAAGGCATGACGAAATGGCTCGGCATTCTGCATGCGAGAACCATACCTCAGTTGGTGACCGTTGATTCCTATCTGAAGCCAACCATGGGAGAGGAAAAGCTGGACATCTTCAAGGGCAGTTCAAAAACCAGGACTGTCCTGGCCTACCATGCTGCGCTGTTTGAAATTTGCCTCATCGACCCACTGTCACCGTTCAGAGTACTCATTCTAGACACGCCTAAACAGCAGGATATTCCAAATGAGCACCTTGACTCGTACGTCCAGGAATTGCGGACTGTCGCAGCGAGACACAATGGCCAGGTGATATTTTCGACCTCCAGTTATCGATATACGCCCAATGAGGAAACAGATGAAGAATGGTTGCCGGGCTTCGTCACTTCTGGTGAACCGATGTATTTGGGGTCACCAGAAGCACTAGAATAGGTGCCTCCGGAGTCAGTCTGATCGATCCTAAGAAATCGAATCCCGCGCACCAATCGGTGCGCGATCAAGCTCGGTTAATGGAACACTCGACCAGCTCTCACCCTCTCCGCAAAGCCATCCCCACATCCCGCGCCGTCGGTGACCTATCGCCCCCTTTTTTGGGCCGCAGTCGCCACCATCGAAACAGAATGGTAGGTAGGTGGCGCCTGAAGAGGCGGTGCATTCAGGGTGCAGGCGAATTGGCCTTTATCCGAGTCCCTTACTCACATGTGAGCCGACACCGGAGCCAGGCTGTAGCGATAGTCAATTTGAAGGAGGCCCTGGAAATAGCCTACCTCATATACACATATACACGCTAATGTTCCATTCCAAGATGTAGGTATGGCTACACACATACACAGTTTCCTAAAGTCTTGTCCTATAAGAGTTCGATTCCCTCCACCCGCTCCATTTCTTTCAAGGCTTCTGTGCCTTTCTTGTCACCTCCATAACTTCCTGCTTATTCTTTTCGCTTCGGCACGCTTCGACTGCGCTCGTCCAAAAAACGCGTAATAGCTGACTGTCCTGAATGCAGATTCTGTAGGAGCTCACCGAGGTTACGAGGCCAGCGATCACGGTTTGCCTGACACTCCGCCATCGCTGGCCTCGTAAACCTCGGTGAGCTCCTACAGGATTGCGGTCAACTTAGAGAGTTGAAGTGCAGCAGTTGATGAGCCTGCGAGTTAACATCGCTCCCGGCCCCCCTTCGCCCAAGGAGCATCAAATGGCAGACAAAGCACACCATTACGAAGTCCAGGTCACCTGGACGGGTAACCAAGGCACAGGAACATCGTCCTATCGCGGTTACAGCCGGTCACATGTCATCCAGGCTAACGGCAAACCCTCCATTGAGGGCTCTTCCGATCCAAGCTTTCGCGGCGACCCAGAACGCTGGAACCCGGAGGAATTGCTGCTCGCCTCGTTATCGGCCTGTCACAAACTCTGGTACCTCGGGCTTTGTGCCGAGGCAGGGATTGTGGTGCTTGAGTATGAGGACAATGCAGAAGGGACAATGATCGAGGAGAGCAACGGCGCGGGGCAGTTCACCTCGGTTGTGTTGAAGCCAAAAGTCACTCTGGCTCCGGGCTCTGATATCGAAGCCGCTCAGGCCCTGCACAAGACAGCTCATGAGAAATGCTTCATCGCGCGCTCGGTGAACTTCCCGGTCAGTCATGCAGCTGTCATATCGGTGACTGCGACCGCATAAATACCTGACGGGACTGTTTCCTGTAGGAGTGAACTTGTTCGCGAGACGTTGAACCTGCGCAATCAGAAATTACGACTCGCCAACACGTTAGCTCCTACAATCTACAACCCCTGACTATATCGACAAAAACCGCGTCGCCCTTCTCCACCATGGGCGTTTCTCGCGGGTTTCGTGCAGCAGGATGTTGGGCATGTCCCGCAGCCGTATCCACGATTCATTCTGCCAGTGCAGCAGGTTCATCGACGCGCCGTCCCAATCCAGCACACCGAGGAGCGGACGTTCGATGCGGCCAGGGTTTTGAACGTCACGCAGCACAGGCACGACCTGCAATGTTAGCCATTCACGCAGCTCACGATTTTGCGCCGAGGGGTGGTAAATCAGTAATGCGTATGCGCCTGACTCGTTGACCATCAGGGTGTCCTGAGTCGAGCCGTAGCAATGCAGCGGCAAGGTACGACACTCGTCGCGTCCGAGTTTTCGGGTTTTGCGTTCGTCGATGAACAGGCCCATCAAACGGCCCAGATCGCGGGCGCAGAACCAGGCCTGGTTTTCCAGCATGAGTGCGTGGAGCGGGAGGGTTTGGCGGGTGAATTGGGTTGGGATGAAAGGCGTCGTTTCAGTTGTCGGCATCAGTCTATTTCTCTTTGCTAGTTAGACTGCCAGCTACCGTCGCCAAACGAATAGGGTGGCAGTTGTACGCAGGTTGGCGAACCGGAGCAAAGAACCGGCAGACCCGAAAGTCTCCCACGTACAACCGCCATAGCGGATCGCGGGCAATAACTGCCCGCTTCCGAATGGTACACGCTATACATCATTGCTAGCCGGATCGCCAAATCCAGTGCTGAGTTATTCAGCAGCCGCGGAGGTTACGCGCGCGGGGTTTGGTCAGGCAAGAAATGTAAAAAACCGGGCTGAGAGAACACATTGATAAATTCAATTTAGTGGTTATAGTAACCACCACTGAAGATCTCAAGGAAGACGTGTGAATAGCCGACACCTCATCGCTCAGATAGAGGCTGACGGTTGGTATCTCGTGAGGGTCAAGGGCAGTCATCACCATTTCAAGCACCCAACCAAGCCTGGACTGGTAACGATTCCTCACCCGAAGAAAGATCTACTGACCAAGACAGCAAGCAGCATATTGAAGCAGGCCCTGCTCTGACAGGCAGGGTTTCATTAAGTCCCAGGGAGGACTAAACAGTGCTTTACCCAATCGCGATTCTTCCCGGTGATGAACAGCACGCATGGGGTGTCGAGGTTCCAGATATCCCCGGCTGCTTCTCTGCCGGTGACGACCTGGACGACGCCATGGCGATGGCTCGCGAAGCCATTGAAGGACATCTGGAAATTCTGGCTGAGGATGGTTCTCCGATTCCGACGGCTCAGAAAGTGACCGTGCACGCGCAAAATCCGGATTACAAAGGCTGCACATGGGCGTTGGTGGACATTGATATCACCAAGTACATGGGCAAGTCCGAGAAGCTCAACATCACCCTGCCCGCGCACCTGCTGACCCGGATTGATGAATACGTGAAGCATCATCCTGAAGAGAAGAGCCGCTCGGGCTTTTTGGCTTCGGCAGCGCTCAGGGTATTGCATGAAGTGCGAGGTTAAGACGCCAAACGTTACACCAGCGAACCGTTAGGCACATCGTAAATACCTGGCTGCACCGTTTTCTGTAGGAGCTGCCGAAGGCTGCGATGGCGGTGTGTCAGGATAAAATTTTTCGCAGCCTTCGGCAGCTCCTACAGAAAATGTATTTCGATCCAGTAGTGTGCATGTTGTGGGCGAGGCGGCTTGTCAGGCATTCCGCCTCACCAAAACATTGCCTCCTACAAATAAACGTCAATCCGCACCAATCCCCGCAAACCACCCCTGAAACAGCAACCGCACCGCATCCGTCCAGCGGGTCCACCAGCTTCCTGCTTCAACACTTTCCAGCGCGATCAACGGCCGAGTTGCCAGTTTTTGCTCGCCGTCAAACACGTCAATGCTGCCGACCACTGCGCCTTCTTCCACCGGGGCAATCAGCGGCGCGTCGATGTGGATGCGGGTTTCAGGCTTGTGCGAACCCTTGGGTGTTGTCAGCGTGATGTCGTCGAGAACGCCCACGGCAAGGGTGTTTTCAGTGCCCTTCCAGACTCTCGGGTGGCTCAAAGGCTGAAGCGCTTTTTCAAAGGTCTGGTTCTCGTAAAAGCGGAAACCGTAGGTGAGGAGTTTCTCGGTATCTGTCGCACGTGCCTGCGCCGAACTGGAGCCGAACACTGCGGTAATCAGGCGTCGTCCATCCCGTACAGCGGAGGTCACCATGCAGTAACCCGCCGCTTCGGTATGCCCGGTCTTGAGGCCGTCAACCGTACTGTCACGCCAGAGCAGCAGGTTGCGATTGGGCTGTCGAATACCGTTCCAGGTGAAGTGCTTTTTCTTGTAAAGCGGGTAGTACGCCGACTCGTCGTTGATGATCGACTGGGCAAGCATCGCCATGTCGTGGGCAGACGAATAGTGATCAGGTTCTGGCAGGCCGGTCGGGTTATCGAAATGGGTATTGCTCAGCCCGAGACTTTGCGCGGTTTTGTTCATCAGGCTGGCGAAGCTGTCGGTGCTGCCTGCAATGTGTTCGGCCAGCGCAACACTGGCATCGTTGCCCGAGTCGATGACGATGCCTTGCAGCAAGTCGTGAACGCTGACGCTGCTGCCCGGATCGAGGAACATTCTGGAGCCTTCGGTGCGCCAGGCGTTTTCGCTGACGGTGACCAGTTCGTCCGGTTTCAATTGCCCGGCCTGAATATCCCGTGTGGCCACGTACACCGTCATCAGTTTTGTCAGGCTGGCGGGCGGCAGACGCTCGTCCGCGTCGTGTTCAACGATGACATGACCGGTATTCGCGTCCATCAATACCCAGGCATTCGCTGACAACTGGGGCGGTGAAGGAATCATGGCACCGGGCGTCGGAGCGGCCATGCCGACGTTCGACCAAAGGGCATAAACGCAGATCAGGCTGATCCGCAATATCAGTGGTTTCACAGGGCGCAGGTCCAGATTGGCAGAGGGCCCGCCAAAGTAGGTGATGACCTGCCCTGTCTCAAATGAAGCAAAGTTAAGAAAAGTTTAAGCGCGCCAGTGTGTTAGTTAAGTCAGTGGGCAGTCGATCACGATCCGTGTGCCGCCTGAATCCGAGGCTCGAATATGCAAGGTAAAAGCATGCAGGCGCACCACGGCCGCCACCAATGAAAGACCAAGCCCGTAACCCGGTTGCTGACGGCTGGCATCGCCGCGATACAGCCGCCGCACCACACTTTCCCGCTCGGCTTCGGGGATGCCCGGACCGTCATCAATCACTTCGATGCGCAGACTGTCGCCCACGACATGCGCCCGCAGACAAAGCCGCCCGCCCGGCGCGGTGAACTTGATCGCGTTATCCAGCAGATTAGTCAGTGCCTCGAACAGCAGCGCCTGGTCGCCCTTCATGGCAGGTAGGTCAGCGCCCAGTTCAAGGGCGAGAACCTGGCCCTTTTCCTGCGCCATGGGTTCGTAGAACTCGTGGGCCTGACGCAGCAATACGTCAGGCTGAAAAGACGCAAAGGCCAATCGCCGTCGGGTATCTTCCAGCTCGGAAATCCTCAGCAGCCCCTGAAAACGGAACATGATCGCTTCGCTCTCTTCCAGCGCCAGACTGAGGCTGGATGCATGCGCGTCGGTCATGGGCAATTGCTGTAATTGATAGAGCCGAGCACGCAAACGCGTCAACGGCGTGCGCAGGTCGTGGGCAATGCCATCGCAGACGCTTTTGACCTCATGCAACAGCCGCTCGATATGTTCGAGCATGGTGTTCACGGCGCTCGCCAGCATGTCCAGCTCATCACGGGCGGGCGACAGTGGCAGCCGCTCTGACAGGTTGCCGGAGACAATACGCTCGGTGCTGCGCTGCAGCCGTTCGACGCGACGCAATGGCCTGCGCCTGAGTAATTGCCAACCGATCAGACCCGGTATGAGGGTCAGGGACAAACCCCAGAACAGCGCTTGGCCGATGATGCCTGCGACAGCCGATATAGAGCCGCCGTCTCGTGCCAGCACCAGTATTCGGCCGTCATTGCGGCGTTGCAGAAATGCGTGGCTGCTACGGGTTTCGCTCAAGGTGTCGGCGATCCGCAAACCGCGTTTCAGGTAATGCACCCGGCCGTCATCGGGCAAGCTGGACCGCAGCTTCAACAGGTTGCCTGCGATGTACTGCCCGTTGCCTTCAAACAACCCATAGGCGTCGATGCCGGGAATGGAATACGCCTCGCTGCCCTGCAATTCATCAAGCAGGTTGGCGTCATCGATTTTCTGGTAATAGTGCGCGCGCTGCATCAAGGTGCGTTCGGCCACGGTGCCGAGATAATCGGAAATCTTCCAGTACAGAACACCGGTGAACACCGCGCCCCACGCCACAAAGAACAGTGCGTAAAGGCCGATCAGCCGACTGTTGCTGGAGCGCCAGCGCTCAGTCTTGAGTGCCAAGCACGTACCCCGACCCACGAATGGTATGAATCAACGGCGCGCCTGGCCCTTCGATCTTTTTGCGCAAGCGACCCATGTGGACATCAATGATGTTGGTGCCGGGATCGAAGTGATAACCCCAGACCTCTTCAAACAGCATGGTGCGCGTCACTTGTTGCCCGGCATGACGCATCAGGTAGGTGAGCAATTTGAACTCGGTGGGCAGCAATGTGATGCGCTCGCCGGAGCGCGAGACGGTGTTCTCGATCAGGTCGAGGGTGAGGTTGCCGACGTTGAGCTGATGGATCTGCGACTCGGCAGTCGGACGTCTTAATAACACTTCCAGACGCGCGACCATTTCAACCATCGAGAACGGCTTGGTCAGGTAATCATCGCCGCCGCACCGCAACCCTCTGACGCGCTCATCAACATCGGATAATGCGCTGATCATCAATACCGGGGTGCGAATGCCGAGGCTGCGCAACGTGGTGACGATGGTCAGGCCATCGAAATCCGGCAGCATTCGGTCCAGGGTAATAGCGTCATAGCTGCCAGCGATTGCCATCGCCAGGCCGTCACGCCCCGTACTCGCTCGTTGCACGTCAAAACCATGAGCTTGCAGCTCGGTGGCGATGGATTGTGCGGTCACCTCATCATCTTCGATGACCAGCGCCTGATTCATGATTATCCCCGCTGACAGTCCGCGCATGCGGCGTTGAAGAACCGCGAGCCTAGGGAGTTGGCCACGGTGGGTAAACTAAATATTTATTAACGCAGGGTAACTTTTTAACGGCGCGAGCGCCGTTTAGTGTCGTGTTTTTCTTCAACGAGTCCCCTGCCATGCCACGCTTGTTCACACCCCTCGCCTTTTCATGCGCTTTGCTTACAGCCCTCGCGGCCCAGGCAGCACCGGTGTCCACACCGACCACGCTGACTGTTCTGAGCTCAGGCGGCATCATGGGTGCGGTTCAGGGAATCGCGCCGGACTACGAGAAGGCCACGGGCGTGAAGCTGAACATTGAAGCGTCGCCGTCCATGGGCAAGACACCTCAAGCCATCCCTAACCGGCTGGATCGCAAAGAGCCGGCTGACGTGGTGCTGATGGTCGGGTCTGCGCTGGACAAACTCGTCGCGCAGGACCAGGTCGATAAAGCCAGCCGCGTCGATCTGGGCAAATCCTACATCGCCATGGCCGTGCGCAAGGGCGAGTCCAAGCCGGATATTTCCACCATGGAAGCGTTTCGCAAAGCGCTGCTCGACAGCAAGTCCATCGCCTACTCCGATAGCGCCAGCGGTGTTTACCTCTCGCGCATCCTGTTCCCGAAAATGACCCTTGGCGCTGACTTCACAGCCAAGGCACGAATGATTCCTGCCGAACCAGTCGGTGCAGTTGTCGCCCGCAAGGAAGCGCAATTAGGCTTTCAGCAGCTCAGCGAGCTCAAGCCGGTTGAAGGCATCGACATCGTGGGTTTGATTCCGGATCAGGCCCAGCAGATGACACTTTATTCGGGTGCGGTTACCCGCTCGACTGAACATGCAAAAGAGGCTCAGGCACTGCTGAAATACATGGCCTCCAAGGAAGGCGCGAAAGCCATTGAAGACAGCGGTTTGAAGCCGGTGACAACCCGATAAACCGTAAACCTGTAGGAGCGCCACCCCGGTCGCTCCTATAGAAAAACATTTCAATTAGAGGTTTGGTCACCAGAGCGCTATGTCATAGGTGACGTAGATCCGGTTGCTGTCACGGCCGCGGGCGAAGTCCGAGCGGTAAACATAGTTACGCAGCTTCACGCCGAGCCCTTTCAATGTGCCGCTTTGCAGCACATACGCCAACTCCGCATCGCGTTCCCATTCTTTTAACTGCGCAGCGCCCGCTTTGCCGTTGTCGCCACTCAGATAGCGTGTCGAGAATGTCAGGCCTGGTAGCCCAACGCGCGCAAAATCGTAGCCGTAGCTGAGCATCCAGGTCTTTTCATCCTCCTCGATGAACTTGCCGATCCCGACGTTGCTGAACGAATACACGGTAGCGCCGCTGATATAGGGCAGGCCCGCGTCACCGCTCAGGGTTTGATAACCGCCCCCGAAACTGTGCCCGGCCAGTGCATAGGTCAGCTGCCCGCTGAGCATGTCGTTATCGATTTTGCCGCCCCGTCCCGTCCCGGCATCGACGCTGTTGAAATAACGCAGGTCGCTGGTCAGCACGCCTGACCCCAAAGGCAAATCATGCTGGATCGACGCAAATTGCTGCCGATAGAAGTTTTCCAGTTCGCCGTAGAAGTAGCTGAGCTTGATGTTTTTTCCCAGTTTGTAATCACCGCCCACGTACGAGAAATCCGAACCTCGACCCGTGAATCCGTCGGGAATGATTGAACGGCTGTCCGACGAATCGCGCAGCTTGAATTGATCCAGATGACCGCCCGTAAGCGTCAGGTTATCGATGTCAGTGCTGGTGAATTGAGTGCCCTGATACGTCTGAGGCAACAGGCGCGCATCGTTGTAAATAAGCACCGGGGTTTTAGGCAACAACGTGCCGTACTTCAGCGTGGTCTTGGCCAGACGTACTTTGGCTGCGGCGCCGAGACTGGCGAACTCATCGGCCGCACGACCGTCGTCATGCACGGGCAGCAAGCCAGTGCCACTGCGGCCCTTGCCCGAATCGAGCTTGACGCCCAACAAGCCCAACGCGTCGACGCCAAAGCCTAATGTTCCTTGAGTGAAACCGGACTGGTAGTCGAGCAGAAAACCCTGCGCCCATTCAGTACGTTCACTTTTGGCGGTACTGGCAGCGCGAGCGCTCAGGCCGTTTTCATCGCGGAAGTTCTCGTTGAAGTAGACATTGCGCAGTTGCAGCTTCAGCTTGCTGTCTTCGATAAAACCAGCGGCTTCCACACCCGCCCATGGCAGCAGGGTCAACAGCGGCGCGCCTTTCATGACGGCGATGGCTCCACGCTTGAAAAACATAGTCATGCTCAATACTCATTGTTGTTATTGGAGATGCAGTGATCCGCACGCCCTGCTAAGGGCGTGTGGTTGGTTCAGTCATAAGGAGTCGTTGTAGGAGCTGCCGAAGGCTGCGATAGCGGTGTATCAGGAGATACGCTTTCGCAGCCTTCGGCAGCTCCTACAGAAAATGCATTTCAGTTCAGTTTTTAAATCAAACAAACAACGTCAGCGCACCGGTCAGCAGCGCCAGGGCTGTGACCACCAACGACGTCAGCACCGCCCATTTCACCGCGGCTTTCTGGAAGTCGCCGATGTCGCGGTCGATCATGCCCATCAGCAGCAGAGTCGAAGCCACCAGCGGGCTCATCAAGTGCACCGGTTGCCCCAGAATCGATGCCCTGGCAATCTCCAGCGGGCTGATGCCATACGCCGCTGCGGCATTGGCAAGGATCGGCACCACGCCAAAGTAGTAAGCATCGTTGGACAGGACAAAGGTCAGCGGCATGCTGGTCAGTGCGACCACCAGCGGGAACAAATGGCCCCACTCAGGCGGGATCCAGGCCACCAGAGTTTGCGCCAGCGCGTCGACCATTTTGGTACCCGAGAAGATGCCGGCAAACACACCGGCCGCGAATACCAACAGCACCACGGTCATGGCATTGCCGGAGTGCGCCAGGATGCGTTCTTTCTGAATATCCAGTTGCGGATAGTTGATCATCAACGCCAGCACAAAGCCGATCAGGAACAGGACAGCCGAGTGCATAAGGCCCATGACCAACGCGATCATCACCACCACAACCAGCGCCAGATTGACGTAGGCCAGCTTGGGACGCTTGTGCGGGGTATCGCCCAGAATGGCTTCGATATAGCAGTTACCGCCGCCGCTTTGCAGGTTCACATTACCGATGCGTTTACGCTCGGCACGCCCCAGCAGAAAGGCTGTGAATACCACCCACGCCGCACCACCGATCATGGTCGGCAGCAACGGAATGAAGTACTCCCCGGCATCCAGCCCCAGCGCAGCAATGGCGCGTGTTGCCGGGCCGCCCCACGGCGTCATGCCACTCATGATGCTCAACGAAAGCATCGACACGATGCCGAGGATCATCGGGTTCATGCCAATACGTTTGTACAGCGGCAGCATTGCGGCGCAGGTGATCATGTAAGTGGTGGTGCCGTCGCCATCAAGCGCGACGGTCAGCGACAACAACGCGGTGCCCACCGCAATTTTCATCGGATCGCCATTCACGCGTTTGAGAATCTTGCGGATCAGCGGATCGAATAACCCGGAGTCGATCATCAAGCCAAAAAACAGGATCGCGAACAGCAACAATGCTGCAGACGGCGCGACCATTTTCAGGCCATCGAGCATCATCTTGCCGGTGGTACCACCAAAGCCGCCAATGACTGCGAACACTATCGGAACGATCGTCAACGCCACGATGGGAGACAAACGTTTGGACATGATCAGGTAGGTGAACACCACGACCATGGCGAGGCCAAGGAAGGCAAGCATATGGATATTCTCTTGTTGTTATTTTCTGGCCAAGCGAATGCAGCCGGGCTTGCCGAGAACCGTGTGGACGATACCCGATCTACTCGAACAGCGATCGTTTGGAGTGGGTGTTACTACAAAAATTTAACTGGCCAACTGTTGCGCGACAGGCGCATAAACCTCACCGGAAAAAAGCCGGCGAGCAGTGCGGATCACTGAAGCTCGAATCGTTTGCCCCTCGTCCCCCACGTAGGCCAGCGCGACCTGAATAGAGCCACTGGGGTGTTCGATCCGGACCTGTTGCAAACGCGTAGGCTCGCTGCCAATTCCGAGCAACTTCGCGACAACGGTGCCGTCGCTGACGCAAGCAGTCGCCAGCCCGATAGAGCCAGTAATGGCCAACGCCCTATGACAGTTGTGGGGCATGAAGTAGCGAACCTTGAGCGTGCCACCTGCATCCGGCCGCGAGACCAATACCGGTTTGGGGATTACTTTATCGCTGACATCGCCCAACCCCATCGCCATACCTGCGCGCAGACGCAGGGCTTCGAGTTTGCGCAAGAACTCCTTGTCAGCGTCCAGCTCCGCAGGCGTTTCGTCACCCCGTTTACCCAACAACGAGGCTTCGATGATGACCATCGGCATCGCCATATCGATGCAGGTCACCGGCACCCCATCGAGGATGTCAGTCTGCTGACCGGTGGGGAACAACTTGCCGGTCTTGCTACCCGCCGCATCAAGGAACGTCAGTTGCACGGGAGCTGCCGAGCCTGGCACGCCATCGATACGGGTCTGGCCTTCGTAGCTGACCCGACCGCCAGGCGTGTTGACGTCAGCGCAGACGAAGGTGCCGGTATTGAGGTTACGAATCCGCACCTGAGTCACGTCACCGCTTGCCTTGACCAGTCCCTGCTCTACTGCAAACGGGCCAACGGCGCAGAGCATGTTGCCGCAGTTGGGCGCGGTATCAACCCGACGCTGGGACACCATGACCTGCACGAACAGGTAATCCACGTCGGCGTCTTCGTGGGTCGAAGGGCTGACAATCGCGACCTTGCTGGTTTGCGGACTGCCGCCGCCGATGCCGTCGATTTCCAGCTCGTGACCGGAGCCCATCAGCGCCAACAGAAGTTCATCACGCTCAGCAGTCGAATCAGGTAAATCACAGGCAAGAAAGACCGGCCCTTTGGAGGTGCCGCCGCGCATCAGGACGCAGGGAATCGGTTGCATAATGGCTGACTCTTGTTGATCAATGGGTGTCATTGATGTGTTGAAAGCAAGAGTCCCACGGATGTTTTTTCTTATCCAATGCAAAGATCGTAGCGATTATTCCACTTTGGTGAATAATGAACCTGCGCTTGAAATCGCCCATGACTAACCACTGACAGGAGAATAAAAAGTGGAATATGAGCTGCAAGATATTCGATCGTTCGTGAAAATCGCCGAACTGGGCAGTTTTCATGAAGCTGCTGAAGTGCTGCATATTTCTCAGCCAGCATTGACCCGGCGCATCAAGAAGCTCGAGCAGGGACTGGGCACCTCGCTACTCGATCGCACCACTCGCAGGGTGAGCCTGACCAGCGTAGGCCGAGACTTTTTTCCCAAAGCACGCCGTCTGCTGGACGATTTTGAAGACTCGATTCTGAACATTCGCGAGCTGGCAGAACGGCAGATTGGTCAAGTGACCCTCGCCTGTATTCCCACTGCGGCGTTTTACTTTTTGCCCTCGGTGATTCGCCTGTACAACGAGCGCTATCCAAAAATTCGCATTCGATTGCTGGACCTCAGCGCCAACGAAGGACTGGAAGCAGTGCTGCGCGGAGAAGCAGATTTCGGCATCAACATGATGAGCGGCCAGCATCCGGATATCGAGTTCGTGCCACTGGTCAAAGAGCCTTTCGTGCTGGCCTGCCGTCGCGACCATGAACTGGCAAAACGTGAGTCTGTGTCCTGGATCGAACTCAGCGAATACCGCCTTATTGGTGTGGGACGTCTGAGCGGCAACCGGATGATCCTTGACCACGCATTGGCAGGGCTGAGCTGGCGTCCAAAATGGTTTTATGAGGTGCAGCATTTGTCGACATCGCTGGGCATGGTCGAAGCAGGTTTGGGCATTTCGGCCATGCCCAGCCTGGCGATGCCGGCCGAAGGTCACCCAACCCTGGTCAGCGTGCCGCTGGTTGATCCTGTGGTCGACAGAACGCTGGGGCTGGTGTCGCGGCGCGGAGCCTCGCTGTCTCCGGCCGCGGAAAAATTTGTCGCCATGCTACTGGAGCAGTGGCCGCAGTGATGAAGTCGCTCAGCCAATCCGCGATCTGTAGGGCCCACCGAGTTTTCAAGACCAGCGAGGACAGGTTCGCTGTCGCTGCCTCGTACTGGTCGTGAGTCCCTAAAGGATCTGTGCATTCAATCTGGCTCAAGCGGCCTGACCGTCAACACCTGAGTGACAATCCGTCAGTTCCCACCTCGTTATTCTTTTCCGCTCATCTGCGTATAGTTTTGCTCAGACAACAGCACATTCGTTACATCGGTGTTGTTCATTCCGGGTTCAACTCGACGTGTATTTTACATCCCACTTTTTAGTGAAACATTGCTGCGACTGCTCACGTCAAGTGTCCAGGCTCTGATGCCTGTTGCGCGATCGTCGGTGGCTGCAACCCACGCTCATGGATTGAGCTAACGTCTTGAGTCAGCCTCTCGTACCCTGCCGAGAGCTGGAGGTTTTATGTCAGAGAGCAATAACACTCCGAGCACCCCGAACACCCCGACGAGTTCACGCAGGCAGGTTCTAAAGGTTGGCGCAACTGCGCTGGCTGCAGGCTCACTCTCGGCAATGGCCATTGGCAGCAACGCTGCTCAAGCGGCAACTTCAGCCCCTACTGGAAAAGGACATCACGACATGACAAGTTTCACGACTAGCGACGGCACCGAAATCTTTTACAAAGACTGGGGCACCGGCCAACCGATCGTTTTCCACCACGGCTGGCCACTCAGTTCCGATGACTGGGACGCGCAGATGCTGTTCTTCGTGTCCAAGGGCTATCGTGTGATCGCTCACGACCGTCGTGGCCATGGCCGCTCGACGCAGACCGCAACCGGCAACGACATGGACACCTACGCCGCCGACGTTTCTGCGCTGGTGACTCACCTGAAACTCAAGGACGCTGTGCACATCGGCCACTCCACAGGCGGTGGCGAAGTGGCTCGCTATGTCGCACAACACGGCGCTGGCCGCGTGGCCAAGGCCGTACTGATCGGCGCAGTACCACCAATCATGGTCAAGTCCGCGAACAACCCCGGCGGCCTGCCGATTGACGTGTTTGACGGTTTCCGCGCCGCACTGGCAGCCAATCGTGCCCAGTTCTACAAGGAAGTGCCGATCCCGTTCTACGGCTTCAATCGCGACGGCGCCAAAGTTTCTGAAGGGCTAAAAGACAACTGGTGGCGTCAGGGCATGATGGGCGGCGCCAAAGCCCATTACGACTGCATCAAAGCCTTCTCGGAAACCGACTTCACCGAAGACCTGAAAAAGATCACCGTACCGGTGCTGATCCTGCACGGCGATGATGACCAGATCGTGCCGATCGCAGACTCGGCTGAGTTAGCAATCAAGCTGGTCAAAAACGGCACGCTGAAAGTCTACAAAGGCTATCCGCACGGCATGTGCTCCACTCACCCTGAGGTCATCAACGAAGACCTGCTGGCCTTTATCAAGGGCTGATGGTTTCTGAATTGAACCCAATCCTGTAGGTGTTCACCGAAGGTGCGGGGCCAGCGATCGCGGCGTCTCAGACAAACCGCAATCGCTGGCCTCGTAACCTCGGTGAGTTCCTACAGGGCAATCATTGCTACACGACAGCAATTTACGTACTTTTCTATCGGCTCTGCCCCAAACACACCCTCTCTACATACTCCTGCAACGCACTCAATTGACGGATGGCATCATCTCCGTCGACACCGGTATGGAGAATTCTTTCTGCAACCGCCGGGTCAAGTTGGGCTCGACTTTCTTCATCAGGCTGGCCGGTGGAGGTGGCGGCGGTTCGCACTGCGGGGCAACTGGCGTTGACGTACACCCGCTGAGCGCCAGTAGCGACAGCAGTGAGCATGGCAGCATTTTTTTCATCGGCGAGGGCCTGTTCCTGAGTATGTCGGGTGTCCAGATCGAGCAGCAGCTTCTGGGTTTTCTTGCGTGATTCATTGGCTGAGGTGAGCTGGCGAACCTTCTCTCGTTCGGCATCACGCTCAAGCGCAACGGTGTCGCGGTCGGTTGTTACGTTGTCCAGCCGCACAGCCAGACAAGTACTGGCGATCAGCAGCGCCAGGACTATCCAGCCCCATAGAGGGATCCATTTGAAGAACGCGCTCATGGCACATCCTTGAAGAAAATGTGACGGCCGAGCTTGAGTGTCCGCTTGGCCATCGATGCCCAGGCCGGAGCCTTGGGCATAGTCGTGGCGTAGTAATGAGTTGCGCCGCCAGTAGGATCAGATTGCTCGCCTGCGATGACTGCCGAAGCAGCCCGCGAAGCCAGCGCGAATTGAGCGGCTGGGATGGGCCTGCTGCCGCTCAGAAAGGGGTAGTTCGGATCATTGCGATTCCAGCAACTGAACTGATACGGCGCCCGGCATACACCCACATATCCCTCCCCCCACCAGTCCGGTTTGCCGTCGTTGTGCAAATCCATTTCCACCCGGTTACGGATGGTCCAGCCAACGGCAATCATCCCCACCAATCCTTCACCACGAGCCTCGCCCCAGAGTGTGCGGGCGAGGGTGTCGCGGTCTGTTTCTGTTGTTGCCATGGTTTTCTCCGGGCGAAAAAAAACCCACCGAAGCGGGTTTTGTTTAAAAGCATTTTCAGCAAGCAAAGCGCCTAAAAAAGCCCCGACAATGCGGGGCTTATTCAGGCTGTTCAGCACCAGGTGGCAACGGCCAATCGACAGCTACCGCGTAGCCCGCTTGTTGCTCAATGCGATTCAGTGCAATGCGATACCGCTTCCAACTCAGCAACAAGGCCTCCTCGGTCTCGGTTGATTCACCTAAATCATGGGCGTCCTGCAATGGGGCGATGCGCAGAGCAGCCATCCTCAAACGTTCATCGCGCAAGGCCTGTACCTCGGCCGTCTTGGAGGCTGTAAGCGCAGCTTGGTCAAGCTGCCAACCGCCATCCAGCCAAACATGAAACGGACCCGGCTTGGGTTCGATTGTATAACCGTCCGGCAACTGACCTAGCGCTGACCATTCCTCCTGATCACCAGTGGCAGTCATAAAGACCGGACCACGATGGTCAGCGACAACCACCACCTCTCCATCGATCAATGTCAAAACATAGCCTGCTTCGGGTGTAGCAAGTTCATCCGCTAATTCAATCGCATTACCTGGAAGCTGCACACCCATACCCGGAACAACAGGCAGGGTCACAGGTCCCGTCAGAACGCCCGCGGGGTCAGTCAAATAAATAACAGTCATTTGGAACCTCAGATGAGTTTGATACGGCCGGGGTAAGCGATGTTACGCGGGCGAGTCTCGGTGCCGCCAACGCTACCAGTGCCATAGTCCTTAACCGCGGCGCCTCCGTTGTAGAGCGAACCGGCTGCATAAATAGCAGTACTATCTGCCCCCGTAGCGTTGGAGTATCGAATCAAATGGGAGTGGCTCTGTAGAGCTCCAACCTGAGCGCTACCAGCAGTTCGACCCGCGTCAACGCCTCGATCCTCGCCCAGAACCCGCAAGAACTCACCTCGGCCCTCTGGTCCCCTGAACGTCAACACGCCATCGCCGGAAGTCCACCCACCCTCATTCCCAAGCCGTGCTGCTTCAATGGTCAACATTCCGGATTGTTGGGCATGGTCCCAAAGCCATGGCCACTCAAGACGCATGAATACAGAACCAGAGATAGCCCCGTAACCGCCAGGAGGAAATGATGTTGTAGTGTCAAAAACTACCCGCCCCAGTGGTGTCGCATCACAGCGTCCTACAGGCCACCAACTACCAGCTCCGTCACTGCGCAAGTGCCACCAGTCACCGGCGCCCATAAGAACAAGCAAGGGATACCCTGCAGTATTAAGATGGGTATGCAGTTTTATTTTGTCGCTACCTGTAACCACAACGTTGAGTCGATTGCCCGTATTGTCTGTGCGACGCAAGATCACATCACGAACACCCAGTACGTTATTGGAAGCAGGCAACGTAACGCTCACTGTCGATAGAGTTGCATCAATCAACACCAACCCCAAATCAGTAGCCAGCAGAGTTTGGGAAGAAGATATATGACGAAATACGGTTTCGGATCGAGCCGCTATTTTGGTTATCGCCACCAGCAGCTGTGTATTGTCGCCCTCATCAGGTTTCAGCTCTGCATCTTCGATGACATTGATAATCTCCTCTGTTACAGCGTTGCCCCACGAGCAAGGGATATAAGAACCTACCTGACCAGTCCTGATGTTTTCATCTACAAATCGCCCACCAACCAGCCCAATGTCTGGCATGCTTTTAGGAAAATCCATTACACATCCACCTCAACTTTTAAATTAATGCCATGAACCACTTATCCCAAGACCTATATAAAAGATTTGCGGTGCATTCATTAGCGCGACTGCAGGACCATGCGCTAAAAAAGACGCCAAATCGTGATATCGCTATACACCTCGCTGATTCCCAGATTGAGCGGATAGCCCAGTCCGTAAGTAGTTAAACTTGCGGCAGCCTGAAGTTGAAGTTCAATGATCTTTGCAGCATTCAATGTGAATGACCCCATAAGGTGAGCAAGCGAATTAGTCAGGTTCCCAGTCCCCACTGCGCCGTTCCCGATGCCTTCCAGAACAGCCACCGAATCGGTAACGCTGTAGAGCCTTAAACGAGCATTATGGACGTTGCCCAATGCCGACTGTCCGATAACGAAATAAGTACCGGCGGGCAGGGTCAGCTGATTAGTAGTCAGTGTGGCGCCTGGAATATTGTTAGCCACCACCGTGTTCAGATCACGCGTTCGCCAAGCACCAGCCGTGTAGGTGCCGCCCGGTGTACCAAGGGGTTTGACATCACGAAAGTTTGCGAACCGGCGTGCAAAGCTGGTGGCACCTGTCGCGATTTGATTCGCCGCCAGTTTCAGTGGCGTGACTGCTGCAGTATTGTCAGTGCCAGCATTAACCTGAGCTTGAGTTGCAATCCTGGCAATACCCGCTTTTTCCTCAGTGGCGATATCGGGTAAGCCATCCGAAACCAACTTCTCAATCGCTACCACCAGCTGATCATTCTGCCCTTCAGTCGGCACCAACTCCGCCGCCTCAATAACGTTAATAATCTCCGACGTCATTGCATTACCCCAGTCCGCCGTGATCAAGGATCCGACCTGACCGGTAACGTTGCTTTCGTCGACAAATCGGCCGTCAACCAGCCCGACGTTGGGCACACTTTTTGGAAAATCCATTATTCATTTACCCCGTAATTTATAAACTCATGTGCATGCGCAGGGACTGCGCGGCGGATGACGCATTCGAAAGCGCTGCCGGGATTTACTCCGAAGCGCTCGCCCCAGTGGGTTACCGCGAAGCGACGGCCTAGTCGCAGGCGTGGGCCGGTGTTCAGGGTCCACATGTACTGCGCTGACCAGGTGCCGAAACGTGCTTTGCCGAAGCGCGCATTACCAAAGCGTGGTGTGCGGTATTCGGTGACGGTCGCTTGCGGATACCCCACTGAAATTGCCAGCTGCACGAAGAACGCAGGGGTCTGTCCGCCGACTTCTGTCAGGCGACGGCGGACGGCCAGTTGTCGGTCTTCAAAGCTTGGGTTCACGCCAAGGCACGGATCGGGAAGGCCCATGACCTGCTCCCAGTCGGGAACCAGTTCGCGTACCCGGTTTGGATCGCTTTCGCCCAGCAGATCAAACAAGCGCAGGTCTTCGCGGGCCAGCTCCAGGGAACCGGCTTCGAGCAGCTGATGAATTTCCGGCACACGTTCTGCATCCCACGCAGGCCCTTGCGGTAGCAGCGCCTTGAGCTGCGCGTAATACGCAGCAGCTGTTCTTATCGCCATAAGATGCCTCCAAAGGTAGGCAGCTCATTGGCGCCCGGCTGCACGTTGCCGAGTGGCGCGAACAGGGTGTGATCCTTTTCGCCAGCAGCGCCGCTGATCGCTTCCGCGATATGGCTGCCGAGCATGACAACACCGAGGTCGGCCTCGCGGCTGTGCAGGTCAATCAAGGCGTCTTCCACCGCAGCGCGAATCGCCCCGCTGTCGGGCGTCAGTTTGATTTCGTACTGGATCGGCAACTCGACTGGCGCCAACACCCGCACTTCTGCAGTCACCGGGCGCATGGACTCGATGTACTCGGAAACGCGCTGCAACTGCTCGGCATTGGGAATCGGATCGATATCGCCGTCGCGCACCACGAACAAGCCAACCGTGCCAGGCCCCATCCAGTGCCTGCGTACCCATGCCCGCGTCACGCCGGGCACTTCCAGCGCCCAGGTCACGTAGTCACTCTGATTACCGCCATGGGGCACTACCGCATACGAGCGCATGACTTTGGCCCGCAGTGCCTCAAGGCTTTCTTGCTCGGTGCCACCGGTCAGACCGGGCTCAAGCACCACGAAGGTATCGGCAACCCCAGCGACCGGCGACACAGTGGTCAAGCGCATCGACGCAGGGGTGTTGCCCAGAATGCCCGGCACCACAGCTTCCAGTTTTACCGAACCGCTCAGCGCCGTAAGCGTGACCGACAACGTCACTTTAAAAAGCGCGCCGTCACCTTCACGTTGCAGCAATGTCCCGGCATCCAGCACCGCACCCACGACCCCGGTGAAGCTGGCGGTACCGGCTGAACTCACTGCGGGCAGATAGCTGCGCCTCAGTCGCAGGAGAGCCATGCGCAGCAGGTTTTCCTCATCGGCGGTGTCAGGCAGGATCTGTGCAGCGATGTAGTGTTGATGTCCGTAGCGACCATAAGAGGCGGCACCATTGATGCGCGCCAGCACCTCGGCGTCGGAACGCAGCAGCGCGCTCGAACCTGCCAGATCGCTGCGGGCACGACTGATCAGCTCAGGTAGAGAAGGAGTTTTAAACGGCATTGATCACCAGCCATAAATTATCGAGATAAATTTCCACCGTGGCGCCGCCAGGCAAGGCCAGCCTCACCCGCATGTCGAGCCGCTCGGCACCGCGTGTGATGTCGATCAGGACGGCCGAAACCCGGCCGTCATCGAGCATCCATTGCAGCGCTTCACGGGCGTAATCCCGGGCATCGCGCTCGGTCTGCGCGGTGAGCGTGCGGCGACGCAGCAGGTAAAGTCGCGAGCCAATCTGGTCGTCGGTGACCGAAGGAAAACTGTCGCCCCACCAGCCGTAACGCTCCGGGTCATCGAGCTTGTCGTCGACCCCGGCCCGCCGCCATGTCAGCAGGCTGATGATTGCCGCGCGGCGCCAGGCCAGCTCTGTGGTTTCTTCATTGATCACGCTCATGGCTAGGCTCCCGGCACTGGTTTTTTGTCGGAGCCTTCATGCACATGCGTGGCCAGGCTGACCCCCGCAGCGATATGATCGCCAGAGGACTCGATGCGCCCGGTGGTGTTGATCAATGGCGTGTCGAAGGTCACCCCGCCGCTCGCCTTGACGCTGAAGTTTTTGGTTTGTAACGCCACGGAGTCCGTGGCGTTGATCTGCAAGGTCAGGGTCTGCAACTCAATGACACGATTGCGTTTGAAGTGGATGAAATCCCCCTCATCGGTGTGCAGCGCCACTTCGCCGCTCTTCAGACCGGTCAAACGAAAGCGGCGGTCTGAAATACAGATCACCACGCCGTGTGACCGGTCGCCGCCGATGAAAGCGGTCAGGCCCTCCGCGCCCGGATGCGGGTTGGAGGTGTAACCATAAGGCTCGAAGTGCTCGAGACCGTCCTTCACTTCGTCGGCGGTCAAGGTCATCTGCAGGGACTGAATTGCCCCGGCGGGGTTGACCAGATTGACGACTCCGCGGACGAGCGTGTTCAGCAGCTCTCTCATATCGAAGGCTTCCAGTAGGTAATAAAGTGGGTGAGCGATGCTTTACGTGGCGTTACTCAAGCTTTTTGGGCTCAGGTAGAAACGCTTCGATGGGCGCGACTGTGAGGTCAGCAGTCGTGCCGCTTTCCCCGAGGTTGTACTGGATCTGGCTGATCAGCATGTCCTGATCCTCACCGATCAAAGGGTCGACGATGCGCACGATCATGTTTTCCCGCCAGAGATCGCCGTTCGATTGCCGCCAGCCCTGAATCTTGTAGGTGCGGGTCAGCGCCTTGCCCTTGCGGCTGGCCCGCTCCCAGTCGGCACGAGATTGGGCGAGTTCCTGGGTCAGCTGATTCTGCTCATGAATGTGCTTCAGCCGTTTGCGCGGTGGTGTGTCGTCATTGGCAAAGGCTTCGACCTGCGCGGCTGCACTGGCGGGTTCTTTGTCTTCACGCTTACGCTGGCCAGTTACACGGTATTGAGAGAACACCCCGGAATAGTCCAGTTGCGCGGAACCGGTCAGAATGTTGTCGCCCAATTGCAGCCGGTCCACCGCACGCCCACCGCTGCCGGGCGCGACAATGACCAAATTACCTGCTCCATCATCGGAGGAGAAAAGCCGGGAAAGCGTGAGTAATTTGTCGATGGATTCGAACGCGGTTTCGCCCGGCGTAATGACGTGTTCCTTTACCGGGAGTGTTTTGGCGACCTCACTGAGCACCTTTACGCTGTAAGGCGTAGCGAGCGCTTGCACGATGAACTGCACGCTCTGTTTTTTCCATTGGCTGGCCGAACCGGTTGCCGCGCAATCCACCAGATCCGCCGTCAGCGAGCGCCCGGCAATCGAGCGGGTAACGCTGTTGGCGTCGTAGCTGACTGGCGTCGAATACACATGACCGGTGAGTACCAAATCAGCGCCGATACGAATTTCGCAGCGAGCGCCCTGCTTGACCGGAACTTCAATATCCTTGCCCGGCCAGCGCCAGGACACACCCAATGTGAAAGTGCGCGCCTGCTGCTCAATACCGGCAGTGATACTGACTGTTTTCCAGCCACGGTAATCCGTACCGTCGACGCTGAGCGTGACGACGTTTTGCGCGTCCATGGGTTACTCCTGAGCGACTTGAAGGGTCGCCGCCGGCAAAAAGCCTGGATGAGAAATGCCGTTACGCGCGACGATTTCATCGCCGCGAGTGGCGTCTGCAAACAGCCGAAAAGCCAGCACCACAGCGGGCACTGATTCTTTGGGCGTCATGTCAACGAGGTTTACCCCTGAACGTGCAACGGCGGTCAGGTGTTCCCTCATACGTTTGCGAACCGCTTCAATCCGCTCGAAGTGTTCGTAATCGGCCACCAATGCTGCTTGCCAGAGCACATCGTTCAGGGCGTCACGCAACTGCGTCACGTCAGACGCCACCGGGACTTCTGGACGCGTCACCGGCGTGGCGACCTGCTGCTCAAGACCGGGCACCCCCGGCAACGCCGCAGGTGCCGCGACCACTGGCATTGCCGAAGCCAGACGGATGGCATCGGCCAGCACCACATCGCGCACCAGTTCACGCGTCGCGGTCACAGTTGCGACCGTCGCCGCGCCTCCTGAAGCGGTTGCCGGATTCGCCAGCCCCAGTGCAGTTTCCACCTTGGTCATGGCTTGGCGCTGCGAAGTTTTGAAGCGGTCAAACTCGCTGGTCATGCTGGAGAATTGCGCGCCCAGCATCGTTGACAGATTTTCGGGAAAGTTAGCCAGGGTGTCCGCCAGCGAAGCCGCCGAACTGACAAATCCGCTCAACTGACTGAACTCGCGTTGAATCGCCAACTGCACCCCGGCAACGCCGTTTTGCAGGGCCGTCATGCTGATCCGCGCTTTGTTGATCAGTGACATCGCGCTCTTGTATCGGGCCAGTGCCGAATCCAGAAAGCTCTGGTTTTCCATTTCGAGCAGCCTGGCCGTATTGGCCACACCCACGGGGTAGCCTTTTTCACCGGCTTCCACGAACGAAAGAGAGAACCTGGCAATGCCGCCGTCCGCCCGCGCCTGTTTGACCTGACAACCCTCAGTCGCGGTCACGGTCATGCGCCCGAACCAAGGGTGAATCAACTCCCCCGAGCCGGGTTGATCGAGTGCATGCAACAGGTTGTCGCGCTGCACAAAGCAATCGTCTCCGATGACAAAAGCCTCGAAGGTTATCGCCCGGGTTTTACGCCCCATGTCTTCAACCAAAGGTCGATCACGCTGGGGATATTCATGCAACTGCGTACGCCGTCCCACTACCGTGCTGTCACTGTCGACCCAAAAGCCGACACCACGGAACGAGGCCGACTGCAGGTCATCCCGCCAAGTCTTGCTCATGTCGCTGTCCTTTATTTCGAGAGGCTAGTGTTGCGAGAGACTACGTACGCCCACTCGTGGCGATATCGAGAAACCCGGCTGATTGGTTTGCGCCTCACCGACGGTCGTGCCCGGCGGCGCATTCTGGAACTGCACCGTCAACGCGCCTTGCAGGTTCATGCGGGTGTTCGCCGCCGCCTGCTGGTTCAGCGAACCGGCCATGATCAGGCTGCCGGGTGCACCGGCTTGCTCAGGTGTTCGCAGCAGCGAGTCAGCTGATGCACCGCCTTGAGTGAGGTTGCGCTGTGCTTGTTCGTCGCGGACGATCTGGGCGGCATTGGCCATGACGAACTGACCAGTGCCCCCGCCGATGTTCGTATTGACCTTGACTGCGTCACTGCCACCGAAGAACGCCATGATCGAAGAAATAATGGGTTCAATCGTCGTCCAGATTGATTTGAACAAACCAATGATCGGCTCCCAGTTAGCTTTGACGCTCGTCAGCGGAGACCAGGAAAAAAACTCAGTGATCCATCCCCAGGCCACCATCCCTGCGGTTTGAATCGTCGTCCAGACCTCCTGAAAGAAGCCAGCAACCGACGACCAGTTGGCAATCAACAAGCCGGCTGCCAGAGCAATACCACGAATGATGAGCCCCACGGGATTGTTACCTATAACAGTGCTCATAACAGCACTGGCGACCGTCGCCGCGACCACCGCCAAACGCAGGAACGTAAACCCCGCCGCCGCACCGGCGATGCTTCTGACCAGCCCGGGATTGGCCTCGGTAAACGCCGAGACCTTGCTGATCAACGGCCCGATTGTGCCGAGGAAATCGTTAACCGGCGGCAACAAAGCCGTGCCAATGGCGATCCCCAAGCGGGTCGTCTGGTTATCCATCACCTGCAGCCGACTGGCGGTTGTCTGCGCAGTGGCCGCATAAGCGTCCTGTACCGAGCCTGCATACTGCTGACTGTTGCCAACCAACTGGAAGTTACGGTACAGCGTGTCGAGATCAGCCAATAGCGGAGCAGCAGATTGATCACCGAACAACTGCGACAGCATCGCGCCCTGCTTGCCTTTTTCCAACGCATTCAGCTTGGTCAGCACATTGCTGATCGTACCTTCGGCATCTGCAGACATGCCTTCAGACACCGCTTGCGCGTCCAGCCCCAACGCCTTGAAAGCTTGCTTTTGGCCCTCGGTTGCGAGAGTGCCTGCGTTCAGCGTTTGGGCAAAATTGCGCATACTGCTGGCGGCCGCTTCTTCGGAGGCGCCGCCTTTGGCGAATACAGCGCCCATTGCGGCGGCCTGCCCCGAACTCAATCCGGACGAGCCTGCGGCGGTGACGATCCGGGCCACTTTCCCTGCGTCCACGCCCCCGGCCCGGCCCAACTGAGCGATCTGGTCGGCAAGGGCCATGGCTTCAGTCTGGTTAAGTTTGAAGCCGGTGCGCCATGACGCCATCGTTGCACCGGACTGTTCCCCGGTCTGCTCGAACGCAATGCCCATCTTCAAAGCGTCTTCGGCGAACGCTTTCAATTCCTCTCGGGCTATGCCCGATTTCCCGCCCAACGCAAACACTTGCGCGATGCCCGCAGCGGACACCGGCAATTTTTCCGACAGATCCAGAACGTCCTTGCTCATCGTCTTGAACTGCTCAGGCGTCTGAAAATCAACCACCCGCCTGACCTTGGCCATAGAGCTTTCAAAGGCAATAGCAGCTTTGGCGCCATCAACGAAGGGCTTCATCAGCCCCTCCTTGCCTGTCAAAGTGTCCATGAAGGGGATGTTGCCCAAGGCGCTCAAGGATTTACTCAGGGTCGATGCTTCTTTCTGCGCGCCTTTGAGCTGGAGCGACACCCGGTCAATACCAGTAATCACCATCGCGACTTGAAGTTTATTAGCCATTATTCCCTCGTTGCTCTTCGAGTATTCGAAAGGCATGCCACTCGCTTTCCAGAATCACATCCAAAGGTCTTCCCATGAGCACCTCAGGGTCCGACCTCCAGAAGTAAGCGAGGTCGTACACCACGCCGATCAGGTCGGCGACGCCACCGAAGCGCTCTGCAGGAAAAAACCGATGATTTTCCACACCAGGCTGTTCAGATCCGCCAAGTCCAGTTGGTTGACTGACCCCGCCGGAATGGCTGCACACACCGCGATGTATTTGCAGGCCGCTTCGATATCCGCCACCGGCATCGACGAATCGGAAAGCGTGTAAGGCAGCACCTTGATCGCCCGACATTCTTCAGCCGTCGGGCGACGCAGGTGCAGCTCGGTGAGTTCCTGACCGTGTGCCTTGATGGCAACGGCCAGGGTAAAGGTCTCTTTGCTCATCACTGCCAGTCCCCCGAGATACCTTCGAATTTGAGGCTGACCTTGCCGTCCTCACTGGTGCTGGTCATGTCATCCACCGCGTAGGCGCCGCTGAGCACGTAAGTGGTGCCGTCGTTGAACTCGGCGGTAACCGTCATGTTGGTGCCGGTCTCGATTTTTGCCCGAGGGAAATCGACGGTACGAATCGCGTCGACCTTGATGAACGGCGTGACTTCATTTTCCTTGAAGTAGCCGACCACGACGGTTTCGCGCTTGACCCGGGACATCGGTACTTCTACCGCGCCCGTGATAACCAGCTGTTCGCCGTCGACCTTGATGTAGCAAGTACCCGCAACTTTCTGACCCATGTGAATCTCCACTAAAAAAGCCCGCACAGGGCGGGCTTGAAATGACGTTTGATTAAGCGGCTCAGGCCGCGTCGGAATACTGCAGACGGAACTGATACAGCAGCGCGAACACGCGCAGTTGGTTGACCAGATCCGGTGGATACAGCACGTTCAGGCGATTCGGATTGGTCGCATCGCGCTCAACGATCAGGTTGTCCTTGAAGGCGTCGATGTTCTCGACAATCCCCAGACGCACCAGCTCACCATAAGCAGCGATCAGCTCACCGCGAATCACCTTCGGGGTCACCATGCGCTGACCGGGACCGAATTTGGTGCCGTCGTTCGCCAGTTTGTGACGACCGTATTTGCTGGTGATGCGAGTGCGCAGGAAGCGCAACACATACGCAGACTGGTGCAGCGGCTCGCTGTCCAGATACGAGTCATCCGGCTGGTTGTACGCGTTACGCTGATACGTCGTGATCGCCCGCTGGATACGCATCGCGCTGCCCGAATATTCGAACGTAGCGATGCCGCTACCCAGCAACGACTGGTATTCATCCAGCATGAAACGGTCGCTGACCGCCGCTGGTTCAATAGCCCCCAACTCACCCGACTGGGTCGGGCATGCAGGGTCAGCGCTGATGAACACCGCAGTACGTGCGCTGAACTGCGCGGCCACTTCCCATACCGGCTGCGGAATGCTTTTTTCCATTGCGCCGATGGATACCGAAGGGTCATTACGCAGTTTGCCCGCAGCGACCAGGGCACCCAACGTACCGCGCTTGGCACTGTAGACCCGACCGTAGATCTGCTTCGCCCAGGACCAGCGGCCCGAGGTGAAATCCATGGTGGATTTCCAGTAATCCAGTGTTGCAGCGTCGGTCCATGGCTGGCTGATGAACTCGAACGGTTCATCGCCCAGCGCGGCCAGCGCGGCGGCCATTTCCGGTGTGCCCACACCACCGGCCATAGCAGCCACAACCACTTCCAGACCCGCTGGCAGTTGCTCGCCATTGGCGGCACCCAGTCGGTTGAAGCTCAACTGGATATCGTTGCCCAACTCACCTTTGAACTTGCTGACCAGCGTCACAACGCCCGCTTCGGCGGTAGCGGTCACCGGCAGATCGGTGGCCGCATTGATAGCGCTCAGCAACGCAGTGGCTGCTTCGGCAGCAGTCGCCAATTCAGGCACGATGGCACGTACGCGCACACCGCCCACATACAGGTTGAGCAGACCGGCCGCCGTGGCGGTACCGGTCAGCGTGACCTTGCCTTGCGCATTGGTGCCGGACTCGATCTTGAGTGGCAGGCACCAGACTTCGCCCGCAACGTCGATCTTGCGATGCGCTGCATGCATGGCCCACAACATCGAACCGGCGCCGCCGATGGAGCGCGCTTCGGTGCTGCGCGAAATCAGCACCAGGCGGCCGATGTCTTCACTGGTTGCATCATCGTTGACCTGACCAATGATCAGGCGACGCAGACTGGACGCGCCGCTGTTGGCCATCGAATTATCAAGCTCGGCGTAAAACAGTGGCACACGAAGATCGGATGGAATCTGGCTGAAACCTACAGTCATTTGGCTGCACTCCCTTTGGCTTTGGGCAGGCTTGGAGCCGTACCCACGATTACGTCTGCATCATTGATCCGTCGCTGCCAAAAGGCAGTCAGCGGTACTTCGTAGCCCTCGGCGGACAGCAGTTCGCCGCCCCGGGCCGGATCCGGAACAGCCCGGCCTTCGGCAGGTTTCACATGCACTCGTTTCACTGGGGTATATCCTCACGGGTTTTAAATTCGATACGGCCATCCGGGCCGCGATCAGTCAGATTTCGGTCGACCATGGGGTCAATGAAGTCGATGTCCATATCGACTCCCTCAAGCAGTGGCAGGCCATCGTTGACCTGCTCCTGCCACGTTTCGGGAGGCCCTGCCGGATCACTGCGACCCAGCATGAACTCAG
This sequence comes from Pseudomonas caspiana, assembly GCF_040224095.2. Classification (NCBI taxonomy): domain Bacteria; kingdom Pseudomonadati; phylum Pseudomonadota; class Gammaproteobacteria; order Pseudomonadales; family Pseudomonadaceae; genus Pseudomonas; species Pseudomonas caspiana. The sequence continues at coordinate 4,861,752 of NZ_CP167995.1, forward strand.
TGAAAAACCGGAATTGGTACACAACCCGGTTATCGTCAATCAGCAACATCGAGCTGCCGCTGTACTGCAAAGGATCGTCCTCAGCTTCAGGCTGAAAACCCACCAGAGCAGCCCATAGCTGAACCCGAATGCTGTGCAGATCCTGGCTCGCGACTTGGCCGTATTGGTCACGGTTAGCCAGCGCCACGTTGATCAGGTATTGCTCACGAACGATGTGCCGGACCACGTTGGTGGTGGACTCCTGAGCGGTATCGCCCGCCGTCAGGACATAGGCAGCAGGCATCGCAAGCTGGTCATCGGTGCGGGCGCTATCCCATTGCAGACCACCGGCGACCCGGCCCTGAAAACCGGGACAGCGCTCACTTATCTGTGTGATCAAAGTTGTTACGTTCATCTCAGAACTCCAGTTTCAGAACTCCAGACACCACAAAGCCCCGCGGACGGGGCTTTGCAGTGATCGTAAAAAATGGCTCGGCAGGCCCTGTAGGTCGGGGCTTTCAGAGGTTCTGATGAGTAAGTCATCAATGAAGCAGCCCGGCCTTTCCGCCGGGCTGCTTTTAAGTCTTACAACGTATCTTTGTTAGTTGGTGATCAACAGATCCAGGCTGGTGGCGTCGCAGGAGTAGTCGCCTTTGTTGTCAAACACGAAATACAAAGGAGCACCTGTTGTAACCGGAATAGCATCCTCGCTCACGACGGCGCTGCCGCCATTAGGGAGGTCGTAAGTCTTGATCGCAGAGTCACCAGACTTGATGATCAAGGCAATGCCGTTGCCGCAGGACGTATGCAAATCATTCACACGGCCGTGAACACTGACCGACCCAGTAATTGGACTCGTCCAGCGAATAACCGACTGGGTGTTGTTGCCTGGGTGCAACGCGGCATCACCTTGCTTGAAGACAAAGCTGCCGCCACTTCCCGAAAAACCGTAATCAGCCTTTGGAATTGCGATCCAGCCGCCCGTGGCAGAGTTCTGCCAGCAGGTTGCTGGAGAGGCACCGCACTGATCTGCCGCAAAGGAAGGCATGGCGGTGTAGTTCGCGGACGAACCGCCGCCCGCCGCACTTTGCATGAATGCCCAAGTAGAGCCAGCTGGTGCACTCTCTTTCATCAAATACATATCGCGAGCCAGGTTCCACGACTGAGCCGCAGCCCAAGTGTTCACGGAAACAAAGGACGACAGCAAGGTCGTAGCCAACAGAAGCGTTTTGAACAGTTTCATAGTTCACCTCGAGGTATTAATCTGGGTATTGATCCGGTTGCGCGGACTGTCCGCACGCTGGTCGCTCAGAGGCGATGACTCGGGGCTCTCGGCCCTCACATGATTCAACGTCCCGCATCGGGAACATTTGATCTGGAGTTCGGTGTACTCGCCCACTCGGGCAAGAAGTCTTTTGCATTTCCCACATCTGCAATCTTTCAACATCTGCCTATGCCTTTTATTTATGCCGGGGCACGCAGGCTCAATCCGCAGTCGTCGGCAGGTTTTGCGCTGCAACGCAAAAGCCCCGAGAACGGGGCTTTGCAGTGATCGTGAAAAGTGGCTCAAAAAACCCGCCGAATGCGGGCTCTCAGAAGCTATTGGCATGCAGGCATCAGCTCATTGCCCGATCTTCCAGACTTGCGCCAGATTGCCGTTGCTCTGGTAAACAGAGCCGACAAATACAGCCAGAATCATGACCAGAGGCCAGGCCTGAACCGGCATGACCAGCATGCCTTTGCAGATGTAAACCATCACCGTGCCTGCGCTGACCATGACCAGCCAGGCGAGACAGCTCATGTTGCGGCGAAACCGTGCGCCCTTGCGGCGAAACGTGAAGAGCCGAACGAACAAGCCCATGCACAACCAGAACGTCACCTGGGTGAGCAGTGCGCTAATCAAAGGCTTATCCATCCTGACCTCCAGGCTGCCCGGTCTCTAATCTGCCGCGCCGTTTGATGGCTGCCAGCGCCACCGTGACCACCAGCACGGATGCCCCGAATGCTGCGGGCCCTGAATATTTGAAAGGGCGGATCCCCCAGACCTCGAAGTCCACCAACGCGGGGGCGAACAAATAACCCATTACGAATGACACCAACAGAAAGACCATCCGCTTCCAGACCGGCATTTCTTCTGTGGTGGTAAAGAACACCAATGCACCTGCCAATGCGCCGATGGCGGCGAGCGTATCGATGCCTGTCAACAATCCTGCGAAACCCGCACCGGCCGCACCAGCGACCACGACAGATGCGGCCGTGCTCGCTGGCTCGGCCATGCTCATACTCCATTGCGAACCCCAAGGGGGAAAAAGAAACCCCGCCGAAGCGGGGTGGGTGACTGCCTTTAAAAGGCCTGATGATAGGGCTGCAAAAGCCTGCCTGGCCGTTGCTGCCTCAGGCGTAAATCTCAGATCGTGCCGCCTTTGTACCTGCCGCCGGAAAGCATGGGAAGAGGCGATTTTGAGGAGGTTCACATGCGACCGGAACACGACAGGAATGTGACCAGAACACGACAAAGTCGCTCGACGAATGGTTGCCAGATCGTCACTTGAAGGCTCGGCAAACGGATGACACAGCTGTCGCGAAGTAAACACAGGATCTGTAGGAGCTGCCGAAGGCTGCGATCGCGGTGTACCGGAAGAGATGCTTCGCAGCCTTCGGCAGCTCCTACAGAAAACGCATTTCAATTCAGTATTTAGCTGTTGAGCAACGCGAGGCCGCGATGGCGTTCTGTCTGACACACCGCCATCTCTGCCTCGCGTTGCTCGTACGCTCCTACGGGAAATAAATTTCAAATCAGGTTCTGCATGTGTCACTTGCTGGAAGCCAACCCACGCTTGCCCGAACTCACCATTACAATCGCCATCACCTGCTCATGCAGCCGCTGTACCCAGTTGCGATAGGTTCGGTCGGCCCCTTCGGCAATCCCTGCGGTGCGCATCTGTTCGCGCACCGGTACCAACTCGCAGTAGCGTTGCGTGGCCAGCTTGGCTAAAGCCGCCTGGCCGGGTGTGCGCTGTAATTGCGCAACGGCGCGATCTATCGCGGTGGCGATGGTGTCCATGCCAGTGCCGCCTGCAAGAATGCGCGAGCCCGGTGTGCTGCGCGGCGGTGCCCCGCCCCACTCGATCAATGCGCCCAACTGGCTGCCTAAACCACCACCCAAACCTTGCTCACGGGTCTGCTCGCCCCAATGCACCATCAGCTTTTCAATTTCCTTGATCATTGTTGTTCCCTCTACATCAGCTCAATGCCCGCGAAGCTGGCATTGCGAAAAACCCAAGGCGTGATTGATCGACCTGACCGAAGTCAGGCAAATCGTCGTAAACCCGTGGGACGAACAAGAAGATTAGCAATCGCTAATATTTACATCAATAGCAAAATGTAATTTACTGTCTGCTAACGCAAAGCGATGATTGAGCCATGGATATCTACGAACAACGCCTTAGAGCCCTTCGCCATGCTATGGCTGGACTCACCCAGAAAGACTTCGCCAACCAGTTCGGTCTGGACGCGTCTTATTTATCGCAGCTGTTGAACGGCCATCGAAAGCTGGGCGAGAAAGCGGCTGCAACCCTTGAGGGCAAAATTGATCTGCCCGCAGGCACATTGGTTGCTCCAGAGACAAGCGATCTGCTTGAGGGCACAGCGCCAAAAGCCGTGGCTGCCGTCGACACTAAAAGAGTCATGGAAACCTTGGGGTTTATCACCATTCCGCACCTCAACGTCGCAGCGTCGATGGGCTACGGTCTGGTTCCGGAAAATCAGGTTGAAGTCATTCGCGAGATGACCGTTCACCTTGATTGGCTGAAAACCCAGGGCGTGCCGTACTCCAGTCTTGAAAATCTGGCGATCATCACCGGTGATGGCGACAGTATGGAGGGCACCTTTCGCGACGGCGACTCGCTGCTCGTGGACCGGGGAATCACCGAAATCCGCACCGACGCGGTTTACGTGTTCACCCTTGACGGCGACCTATTCATCAAGCGGCTTCAGCGGATGACCGGGGGCGCACTACGAATGATCTCGGACAATCCCGTTTACCCGCCGATCATGATCGACGGGGCCGATCTGGAAAAAATCCATATTCAAGCGAGGGTCTTGCTCGTGTGGAATGCCAGGAAACTTTGAGGCTCTGAACCAAGCTAAAAAACACGCCCGCTCCTGCGGGCTTTTTTACGCCCAAACGAAAAAGGAGTACACACGTACTCTTTTACCTTGCCGTTTTGCCCCTCAATAATTACTGTATGTATATACATAACACCAAGGAGGATCACATGTCCAAGACGCAAACCAGGGCCCTCGTCCCCCCTACATCGCTCGAACTGCTAGGCGCACGCCTTCAGAAAATCATTACGTCACCCGCCGCTCGCAAGGAACATGCGGCGTTGGTCTACAAGGCACCAGACGAATCTCAGCAGGACTGGGATCAAATCATTGATGCCATCACCGAGACGGATGGCGTGTACGCAACCCTTCAGGACGACGGCTCCGTACGCGTGTTCTGGGACGTGCCGGCTCAGGACTGAATGATTTATTCAAACGCCAGGAAATATTTAGCAAACGCTATTGTATAAATATTTAGCTATTGCTAATTTAATCTCGTACCCATTCATTACCGAGTACGAGCCATGAAGAACCCAAAGCATCACCCTCGCTGCCTGGTGTACCTGCATCCGGCAGCCGCTTCGAGTCCTGCTGCAATCCGGACTATCCAGCAGCAAGTCGGCCTGCTGCTGATCATTACTCCGAAAAATCGTCGCGATCAGGTCAATCCTGCCTTTGCCACTGCGGATCAATCCAACCCTTGGGGAGGTGACGCAGCATGAGTCAGACCCTCAATCAACTGCGGTCCGAATTTGCCACCCCTTGCCCAACGCTGAGCGCCGTGAGAGAGCGGTATTTCTCTCATATTTCGAGCGATCGCTACCTGATGCGCAAGATCAGCAGTGGCGCAATTGCCCTGAAAGTTACTCGCCTGGGTGGCTCCAATAAAGGTCAGCCAGTGGTGTATTTGCACAACCTCGCGGACTATCTGGATGCTCAAGACCAGTTACAGGCGGCGTGAGCAGAAAATTGCCGCTGCCAGACAGCGGCACTGATTTGATGCCTGAAAAGCAACGGCCGAAGATCCACATATGATTTTTTAGCAAAAATCATAAAACTCAAAATTTACCGCGACATGTCTAAATCGATACTTTTGGAGAACAGCACTGATTTTTAAGGCTTTTTCAAACTAATTACTGGATATTTCAAAATAATCGGCTACGCGGTCTAAAGGTGAAACGTTTAACGTCGATAGGCTACTAACGTTTCCTCCCTCGACAGGCCCTTCGCATGAATCTGAGAAACCTCAATATCGCCCCCCGATTGCTAATCTGCTTTGGCTTTTTTGCCCTGCTGATCACAGCCCTGGGCCTGTTCTCGCTGCAACAATCGATTGGCCTGAAAGAATCACGAGAAACCCTTCAGGACAACATATTGCCCACCGTCCAGGCCGTCGAGCAGATCAAGAACGACCTGATCACCATCCGGCTTGGTAACACCGGTCTGCGTGCAGCACAAAGTGCTCAGGACGCAGACAGAGCCCGCGAACGGATCAGTCAGGCACGCAGCAGTTTGGAGACCGACATACACAAGCTCAAACCCTTGCTGACGACTGCGGCCGGAAAACAGACTTACGTCGCCATGGAAGCGGACATGACGGCCTATCTGGCCGTGCATACACGCTTTCTGGAGGCCGTCAGCCAACAACGTGAAGACGTTATCAAGGCGTTGACTGTCAGCGGCGGCGAAATGACTCAGGCTGCTGACCGACTGGGTAAAGACATCGCTGAGATTTCCCGCCTTCTTGACCTCAAGATTGCAGAGTCAGACGCCATTGCAGACCAGAACTATGCCCAGTCCCGCAACGTCACCATCATCGCCATTCTCGTAGCGCTGATTGCCACGCTGGTTCTGGCCGCGCTGTTCACTCGCAGCCTGACCGCGCCCATTGCAAAAGCCCTCATGGTTGCCCAGCAAATTGCCGCCAACGATCTCAGCAAACCAATTGATGTGGACGGCAAGGATGAGCCGGGCCGCCTGCTACAAGCACTATCGGTAATGCAACAAAACCTGCGTCGTACACTGGGAGAGCTGGGCGACTCCTCGTCGCAACTGGCATCGACCTCCGAAGAGATGACCGCCGTTACCGAGGACTCGTTGCGTGGCGTGCAGCGTCAAAACGACGAAATCAATCAGGCTGCCACAGCCATTAATCAAATGAGTGCGGCGGTTGAAGAAGTAGCACGCAACGCTTCGCTGGCTTCCACTGCTGCGCGTGATTCGAGCCAGTCGGCAGAAAACGGCAGCAAGCGTGTCGGCGAAACCGTGAGCGTGATTAATGAGCTGCATCAGGCAGTAGGTGTCACCGCGGTCGAGATCGACGGTCTGGCCGTACAGGTGCAAGGCATCAGCGGCGTGCTGGACGTGATTCGCGGTATCGCTGATCAAACCAACCTGCTTGCCCTCAACGCTGCTATCGAAGCAGCACGAGCAGGCGAAGCCGGTCGTGGCTTTGCGGTAGTAGCAGACGAAGTTCGGGCGCTGGCCCATCGTACTCAGCAGTCCACTGCCGAGATCGAAAAAATGATCGCCTCGATTCAGGACGGCGCCGGTAAAGCGGTCAGCGCCATGGGTCACAGCAGTGAACGCGCACGCGCCAGCCTTGACGTCGCTGAAGCAGCGGGCCTTGCACTGGCTGAAATCACGGCGGCGATCATACAGATCAACGAGCGCAACATGAGTATTGCTTCCGCCACTGAAGAGCAAGCGCAGGTTGCCCGGGAAGTGGATCGTAACCTGACCAGCATCCGCGACCTGTCCCTGCAAACATCCGCAGGCGCCAACCAGACATCGGCTGCCAGCAGCGAGCTATCGCAACTGGCAGTGGGGCTGAATCAGTTGGCATTGCGCTTCAAGATGTGAGGATGATCATGCTGCCGCCGTGTCATAGGCACGGCGCAGTCTTGCAAAAAATGAAAGACCTGCAGGAGCTGCCGAAGGCTGCGAATCGCGGCGAGTCAGGATAAATGCCTTCGCAGCCTTCGGCAGCTCCTGCAGGAAATTCATTCCAGTCCGAAGGAAGCAGCTCTAGACCTTAACCCGCCGCTCCACCACTATCTCCGGCAAATCCAGCCGTCGCATGTACACCCGCAACGGCTCGCGGATGCGCAAGCGGTCGTCGATGTTCTGCTCCAGAAGCAACTGAAGGCGCTCACGGCTGAGGGTCATCAAATCGTTTTCTGCGGCCATCCAGACGAACTCGCAGGTCGGGATAATGCCGTCATCACTGACGTCCATACCAAACGAATCTTCGCTGAAGCGCACGATGTATCGCTGTGCCTTGTGGTGGTAACCGACGAAGCCGGCGAGGTCGTCGGCGGCTTCGCAAATAGCGCTGGAAGTGGTTTTCATCGGCAGTCCTGCCCCAGTGAGTGGGGAAGCAATCACAGTGCGCGGCGGAAGATGTCTTCTATCTGGGCCTGGTCAGCAGGACGCGGGTTGGTCAGGCCGCAGGCGTCTTTCAAAGCGTTGGCCGCCAGGACCGGAAAGTCCTCTTCCTTGACGCCCAGCGCGGTCAGCCCCGGCGGTATGTCGATGGAACCGGACAACGTACGAATCGCAGAAATCGCGGCACGGGCGCCCTCCTCCGGCGCCAGGCCGCGAATGTCCGCCCCCATGGCATGCGCCACATCCGTCAGGCGAGCCGGGCAGACCGCGGCATTGAAACTCTGCACATGAGGCAGCAATACCGCATTGCACACGCCATGCGGCAAGTCGTAGAAACCACCCAGTTGGTGTGCCATGGCATGCACAAAACCCAAAGAGGCATTGTTGAACGCCATGCCCGCGAGGAATTGCGCGTACGCCATGTTCTCCCGCGCTTCCATGTCGGAACCATCGTCCACTGCGCGACGCAGATAACCGGCAATCAACGTCATCGCCTTTAGAGCACAGGCGTCGGTGATGGGCGTGGCGGCCGTCGAGACGTACGCTTCGATGGCATGAGTCAGCGCGTCCATGCCGGTAGCAGCGGTCAGCGATTTGGGCATTTTGGCCATCATCGCCGGGTCGTTCACTGACAGCAGTGGCGTGACATTACGATCTACAATGGCCATTTTTACGTGACGGACTTCGTCAGTGATGATGCAAAAGCGGGTCATCTCACTCGCTGTACCCGCCGTGGTGTTGATGGCAATCAACGGCAATTGCGGATTCTTCGAGCGGTCCACGCCTTCGTAATCACTGATGTGCCCGCCATTGGTGGCGCACAACGCAATGCCTTTGGCGCAGTCGTGAGGCGAGCCGCCGCCCAGAGAAATCACGAAATCGCATTCTCGCTCACGCAATATGGCCAGTCCGCTTTCAACGTTGCTGACGGTCGGGTTGGGTTTGGCGCCATCGAATACCACCGAGTCAATGCCCTGCTCTACCAGAAGACCAGCGATCTGGGTCGCCAGCCCTGCCTTGGCAAGGCCTGCATCGGTAACGATCAGTGCTTTGAGAAAACCGTATTTACGAATCGCCTGCATGGCCTCGTCGAGACAGCCAAGGCCCATGATGTTCACGGCGGGAATGAAGAAGGTGCTGCTCATGATGGAACCTCGGCGCAATCGCCTGCGTGGGAATGCTTACAGCATGCGCGTGCCGAGGAAGGAGAAATTGATCTGGCTCAATGAATTGGGCTGTGAGCGCGATCCTGTAGGAACTGGCGAACAACGCAAAGCTGCGATAGCGATCTGCCTGATAAACCGTCATCGCAGCCTCGCGCTGCTCGTCAGCCCCTACAGGTAGTGGGTCTTAGCTGATAAACCCATCCGCCTGCAGCAAGGTTTCAAGGCATTGTTCCTGAATACCGTAAAACACTTTCAGTTCCTGGATTTTCGCCAGTATCTCGGTGGATTTGAGCGGCTCGGCGCGTTTGACGGCCAGAATCATCTTGTTCTTATTGGTGTGCTCCAACGAGATGAATTCAAACACCTTGGTCTCGTAACCACAGGCTTCGAGCAGCAGCGCACGCAAGCTGTCGGTGACCATTTCAGCTTGCTGGCCCATGTGCAGACCGTATTGCAACATCGGCCGCAGCAACGTCGGGCTCTGGATTTGCAGACGGATCTGCTTATGGCAGCACGGCGAACACATGATGATCGACGCACCGGAGCGGATGCCCATGTGAATCGCGTAATCCGTGGCGATGTCGCAGGCATGCAGCGCAATCATTACGTCCAGCGCACTGGGCGCCACGCTGCGTACGTCGCCGCACTCAAACTTCAGCCCTGGATGTTCAAGACGTACCGCCGCGTTGTTGCACAGCGTGACCATGTCCTCGCGTAGCTCAACACCGGTGACCTGCCCTTCGGCTTGCAAGGTGTTGCGCAGGTAATCATGAATCGCGAACGTCAGGTAACCTTTGCCGGAGCCGAAGTCCGCCACTTTGATCGGCTGATCGAGCTTGAGTGGCGACGACGTCAGGGCGTGGGAAAACACCTCAATGAATTTATTGATCTGCTTCCACTTACGCGACATGGACGGGATCAGCTCATGCTGCTTGTTCGTTACGCCCAGGTCAGTCAGAAACGGTCGGGTCAATTCCAGATAACGTTTCTTCTCCCGATCATGGCCTGCCGATGGTGCTTCACGTTCCTGCTGCGCCTTGCTCTTGAACAGCGTGCTTTTGCCTTTCTTGCTGAACTCCAGCTGGACCTCATCGGTCAACGACAGCAAGTGCGCATTCTTGAAAGACTCAGGCAATAGCTGTGCAATGACCTGCACCGCCTCGACCAATGGGAAGTTCTTGGTAATGTCGCGGGTTTTGTAGCGATACACAAAGGACAGGCAAGGCTGATCCTTGACCGTCAGCGCCTTGATGATCACCCGCTGCAACTCGGCTTCAGCGCCCACGTACTTGGCCAGCACCAGCTTGATGAACGAGTTCTGGGAAAGACTGTTTTCCAGCAGACTCAAAAACTGCGCACGATGATCCGGCGCGGGCTGGGTGGAAGTAGCGGTGACTGACATCGAAAAACGCCTCGGAAACGAGCTGATAGCAAAGGCGGCTATTTTAGGCGGGTTAAGGCGCTGGAGGTTGGATTAATTGATGAACGCCGGTCTGGAAGAATAAAGCCGGATTGGCGAGCCTGTAGCCAGTTTGTTACTTTTTGATTCCGAATGGCTAAAGTGACTTTAGCCAAAACGTAAGTTCCCCTGCATAATCCGTCGCCTACGCCAAGATGTCGAAAACCTGCGCGCTATAGATACTCAGCGCAATGAGAAGTACCGCGGCAATCTGCAGTCCTGGCCGATAAGTAATACCAAAGGTCTAAACCCATAAAATATGGCTGCCTGTTATTAAATGCGAGTTGCGGGCAAAGCCTTGAGAAATCATTCATGAATAAGCTGTGTTTACTCGGTCTTCTGGTCGGTCTGGCCAGTCAGCCAGCGTTGGCTGCAAACAATGTCAACGCCTCGGCCGCCAATAGTCAGGCCACGCTGCAAGCTAAAAACGCCTTCATCGCCAACTTGATGAAGCAAATGACCCTCGACGAAAAGATCGGTCAACTGCGCTTGATCAGCATCAGCCAGGAAGTACCGCAGCCGATGATTCTCAAGGAAATTGCTGCGGGTCGCATTGGCGGCACGTTCAATTCCATCACCCGCGCAGAAAACCGCCCGCTTCAGGAAGCGGCAGTTGCCAAGAGCCGTCTGAAAATCCCGATGTTCTTCGCCTACGACGTGATCCACGGCCATCGGACTATTTTCCCGATCAGCCTGGGCATGGCTGCCAGCTGGGACATGGCCGCGATTGCTGAGACTGGTCGCATTTCGGCTATCGAAGCCAGTGCCGACGGTCTGGACATGACGTTCGCACCGATGGTGGATATCTCTCGCGATCCGCGCTGGGGCCGTAGCTCCGAAGGCTTTGGCGAAGACACTTATCTGGTTTCACGCATTTCCAAAGAAATGGTCAAGTCGTTCCAGGGCGCAAATGTCGCTTCTGCGGACAGCATCATGGCAGCGGTCAAACACTTCGCCCTTTATGGCGCAGTCGAGGGTGGTCGTGATTACAACACTGTGGACATGAGTCCGAACCGCATGTATCAGGATTACCTGCCGCCCTATCGCGCCGGTATTGATGCAGGCGCTGGCGGTGTAATGATCGCACTCAACTCAATCAATGGCGTACCGTCCACCTCCAACAACTGGCTGCTGCAAGACCTGTTGCGCAAGGACTGGGGCTTCAAGGGCGTGACTATCAGCGACCACGGTGCGATCAAGGAGTTGATCGATCACGGCGTTGCCAAGGATTACCGCGAAGCGGCAAAACTGGCCATCAAGGCCGGCGTTGACCTGAGCATGAACGACAAGGCTTACGGTGAAGAACTGCCAGGTCTGGTCAAGAGCGGCGAAGTTTCCATGAAGGAAATCGACAGCGCGGTCCGCGAAGTGCTGGGCGCCAAGTACGACATGGGTCTGTTCGCCAACCCATACCTGCGCATCGGCGATGCCGCTCAGGACCCGGCCGACACCTACTCTGACGACCGTCTGCACCGCGCAGAAGCGCGCGACGTAGCACGCAAGACTCTGGTGCTGCTGAAAAACCAGAACGAAACCCTGCCGCTGAAGAAAGAAGGCACCATCGCCGTGATCGGCAGCCTGGCCAAAAGTCAGCTGGACATGCTCGGCAGCTGGTCTGCCGCAGGTCGCCCGAATCAGTCGGTCACTGTGTATGACGGTCTGGCCAATGCCGTCGGCGACAAGGCAAAACTGCTTTATGCGCGTGGCTCCAACGTCAGCGATAACGAGCACATTCTTAACTACCTGAACTTCATCGAACACGAAGTAGAAGTTGACCCGCGCCCGGCTCAGGAAATGCTCGACGAAGCGGTGAAGACCGCTGAACAGGCCGACGTAATCGTCGCAGTAGTGGGCGAGTCTCGCGGCATGTCACATGAATCCGCCAGCCGCAGCAGCCTGAACATCCCTGCCACCCAGCAGGCATTGATCAAGGCACTCAAAGCCACGGGCAAACCGCTGGTACTGGTGTTGATGAATGGCCGTCCGCTGACACTGGTCGACGAAGTCGAGCAAGCCGATGCGATGCTGGAAACCTGGTTCCCGGGTACCGAAGGCGGCAATGCCGTGGCCGACGTACTGTTTGGCGACTACAACCCGTCCGGCAAGCTGGCAATGTCGTTCCCACGCTCGGTGGGTCAGTTGCCTATTTATTACGCGCACCTGAACACAGGGCGTCCGTATTCACCGGAGAAGCCAGGCAACTACACATCGCAATACTTTGAAGAAACCAACGGCCCATTGTTCCCGTTTGGTTTTGGTCTGAGCTACACGCAGTTCGATGTTTCCGACATCACCCTGTCCGCCAAAGACCTGCCACGAAAGGGCAAGCTGACTGCCAGCGTCACCGTGAAGAATACCGGCAAGGTAGCGGGCGAAACCGTGGTTCAGCTATACCTGCGTGATGTCGCTGCGTCCATCAGCCGCCCGGTCAAAGAACTCAAGGGCTTCGAGAAAATCATGCTGAAAGCCGGCGAAGAAAAAGTCGTGACGTTCACCCTGACCGAAGAAGACCTGAAGTTCTTTAATCCACAGTTGAAATACGCTGCTGAAGCCGGTGAATTCAAGCTGATGATCGGCCTGGATTCTGCGACGGTTAAAGAAACGAGCTTTAATTTGTTGTAATCACCGCGGCCTTCCCCTTGTGGGAGCGAGGCTTGCCCGCGATGAGACTGGACGCGATAGATCTGATATCTGCGGCGTCCTTATCGCGGGCAAACCTTGCTCCCACAGGAGTTAGCATTCCAAACCAGCTAATGCGCAATCCTGGTTGCCCTGCTCATGCCCTCCACTTCCCGGTCCCTGCGCATCACGCTGTATGTCCTGCTGATCCTGGCGGGCGCTGCTGTTTCGGCCGGGTTGGCGATGCGACAGGCGCAGCGTCATGGCGTAGAGCAAGATGCTGCACGGGCGCAGGATCAGCTTTCGCTTTACGCCAACACCCTGCATACCCTGATTGAACGCTACCGCGCACTGCCTGCAGTCCTGGCCCTTGACCCGGAATTGCGCGCCGCCCTGAATGGCCCGATTACGGCCGTGTCCCAGGATGCCCTGAACCGCAAACTGGAAAAGATCAACGGCGCAGCGCAATCCTCGACCCTGGAATTAATGGACCGCAATGGCCTGGCCATCGGCGCCAGTAACTGGCGGCTGCCGACCAGTTACGTGGGTCACAACTACGCTTTTCGCCCGTATTTCCAGCAGACCAAAGCCACCGGCGTCGGACGCTTTTACGCGGTCGGCGTGACCAGCGGCATCCCCGGTTACTTCCTGTCCCATGCGGTAACAGGCGATGCAGGTGAGTTCATGGGGGCCATGGTGGTCAAACTGGAATTCCCCGACCTTGAGCATGAGTGGGCCAAGGGCGAAGACTTGCTGCTGGTCAGTGACGCCAAGGGCATCGTCTTCATTGCTAGCCAGCCGCTTTGGCGTTATCGCGAATTGCTGCCCATTACTACGCAAGATCGCGCCGAACTGTCCGCGACTCGCCAGTACGACAAACAACCGCTGTCCCCGCTGCAACGCACTGAGCTGCGCGAATTCAACCAGCAAAGCCACCTGACCCAAGTCGATGGACCGGATGGCAAGGCTGATTATCTGTGGCAGTCCATGCCGCTACCCGGTGAAAACTGGACCCTGCACTTGTTACGCAAACCGCAACTGGCCAGTGAGGATGCCCGAAACGCAGCGCTGGCAGCCGCGGGCATCTGGCTGACGCTAGTGTTTCTCGGGTTGTTTCTTTATCAGCGCTGGCGTCTGGCACGCCTGCGCGAAAGCAGCCGGGATGAACTGGAACGACAGGTTCAAGAGCGCACTCGGGATCTGCGTACCGCACAAGAGGGCCTGGTGCAGTCGACCAAGCTCGCCGCGCTGGGTCAGATGTCCGCAGCCCTGGCCCATGAAATCAACCAGCCGCTTACAGCGCAAAGCATGCAATTGGCTACGCTGCGTCTGCTGCTGGATCACGGCCGTATCGACGACGCCTACAAGGCCCTCGAGCCGCTGGATCAACAGCTGATACGGATGAAGGCGCTGACTGGCCACCTGAAAACGTTCGCCCGCAAAAGCCCCGGAGGTTTGCGCGAACGGCTCGATCTGGCGGCGGTGGTTGATCAAGCCTTATTGTTGCTGGACTCTCGATTACGCGACGAGCATGTCGATTGCGTCCTGAACCTGACGAGACCGGCCTGGGTACGCGGCGACGCGATCCGCCTGGAGCAAGTACTGATCAACCTGCTGCGTAATGCGCTGGACGCCATGCGCGACAAGCCCGTCAAACGCCTGGAAATCCGTATCTATCCGGAGCAGACGCGCTGGCTCATCAGCGTGGCGGACAGCGGCGGCGGTATTGAAGACGAGCATCTGGCGAATATCTTCGATCCATTTTTCACCACTAAACCTGTTGGCGATGGTTTGGGGTTGGGGCTTGCGGTGTCCTATGCCATCGTCCACGAGTTGGGTGGACGGCTGAGCGCCGAAAACCAGAACAATGGCGCGCTGTTCTGGTTCAGCCTGCCCAATGACTATCTGGAGCCTGATTCTGCATGTTGAACTCAGTGATTGTGGTCGACGACGAAGCCCCGATTCGCGAAGCCGTGGAGCAATGGCTAAGCCTGTCCAGCTTCGATGTTCAGGTCTACAGCCGTGCTGAAGACTGCCTGGCGAATCTGCCCGAGCATTTCCCCGGAGTAATCCTCAGCGATGTGCGCATGCCGGGTATGAACGGCATGGAGTTATTGAGCCGCTTACGGGAAATCGACGCCGATCTGCCGGTGATTTTGCTGACCGGACATGGCGATGTACCCATGGCCGTGGATGCCATGCGCGAAGGTGCATATGACTTTCTCGAGAAACCCTTCAGCCCCGAGGTGCTGTTGCGCAACTTGCGTCGCGCCCTGGAAAAACGTGAGCTGATTCTGGAAAACCGTCGCCTCCACGAACAGGCCGATACCCGGACTCAACTGGAAGCCACGCTGCTGGGCGTTTCACCCGGCCTGCAAACCTTGCGGCGACAGGTACTGGACTTGTCGCAACTGCCGGTTAACGTGGTCATTCGTGGTGAAACCGGTAGCGGCAAGGAAATGGTCGCCCGCTGCCTGCATGATTTCGGCCCTCGAGCGCACAAGCCTTTTGTGGCGCTCAACTGCGCGGCGATCCCGGAGCAGTTGTTTGAAGCCGAACTGTTCGGCCACGAGAGCGGTGCTTTCACCGGCGCTCAAGGCAAACGTATCGGCAAGCTGGAATACGCGGACGGCGGCACGTTGTTTCTTGATGAAATCGAAAGCATGCCGCTGGCTCAACAGGTCAAACTGCTGCGCGTGCTGCAAGACAAGAAACTTGAGCGGCTGGGTTCAAACAAGCCCATTGATGTCGACTTGCGTATCGTCGCAGCCACCAAACCGGACTTGCTGGAAGAGGCGCGCGCCGGACGCTTTCGCGAGGATCTGGCCTACCGGCTGACGGTGGCCGAATTGCGCTTGCCACCGTTGCGTGAGCGCCGTGAGGACATCCCGCTGTTGTTCGCACATTTCGCCAGTGCGGCAGCGCAACGTCTGGGACGCGGCGCACCTGAACTCAGTGGCGCACAGCTGGGCCAATTGTTGAGTCATGACTGGCCCGGCAACGTTCGCGAACTGGCTAACGCTGCCGAGCGGCAAATTCTCGGCCTGACTTCATCGCCGATATTCACAACCGATCCGGGACAATCCCTTGCGGCCCAACAGGAAGCCTTCGAAGCACAATGCCTGCGTGCCGCGCTGGCCCGGCACAAAGGGGATATCAAAGCAGTGCTCGAAGAACTGCAGCTGCCGCGCCGCACCTTGAACGAGAAGATGCAACGGCATGGGTTGCTGCGCGAGATGTTTGTCGAGTAGATCTGCAGCCAGGGCATCACTGATCGATCTGAAAACACCGTCCCTGTAGGAGCTGCCGAAGGCTGCGATGCATTTTTCCTGACACACCGCCATCGCAGCCTTCGGCAGCTCCTACAAATATTCGCGTTAGCGATGAAATTATCGGCAACTTTCCGCCTACCCCAACACCATCAATAAGCGGATTTCCGCTCATCCAGATAACGCCATCCCCTCTAAACCGACCTTTTCTCACATGGCACAGCTCCTGCTATAGCCACAGCAAGGCCGCGCACTGACGCGCCATTCTAAAAACAATGAATAAAAAGGAACATGATGGACATTCCCAACTCTGCTTCTAAAGGGTCGGCCAACGCTCCAGCGGCTGAAAAAACCACCTCAAGTCGTCTCAAATCGATTTTCAGCGGCTCGGTCGGCAACATGGTCGAGTGGTATGACTGGTACGTCTACGCCGCCTTTTCCCTTTACTTCGCCAAGTCCTTTTTCCCGAAAGGCGACACCACAGCGCAACTTCTCAATACCGCAGCCATTTTCGCCGTAGGCTTCCTGATGCGCCCGATTGGCGGGTGGCTGATGGGTTTGTACGCTGACCGCAAGGGCCGCAAGGCAGCACTAATGGCTTCGGTACTGTTGATGTGTTTCGGCTCCCTGATCATCGCGCTGACACCGGGCTATGAAGTCATCGGCGTCGGCGCTCCGATCCTGCTGGTCTTCGCCCGATTGCTGCAGGGCCTGTCAGTCGGTGGCGAGTACGGCACCTCGGCTACCTATCTCAGTGAAATGGCAACCAAGGAACGTCGCGGCTTCTTCTCGAGCTTCCAGTACGTGACGCTGATTTCCGGCCAACTCATCGCGCTCGCCGTATTGATCGTGCTGCAGCAGACGCTGACCACCGAGCAACTGTACTCGTGGGGCTGGCGCGTGCCGTTCGTGATCGGCGCACTCTGTGCTGTGGTTGCGCTGTTCCTGCGTCGTGGCATGGAAGAAACCGAATCGTTTACCCGTGCCAAGAAGGAAAAGCCAAAAGAAAGCCTGATGCGTACTTTGATGCGCCATCCGAAGGAACTGATGACTGTCGTGGGCCTGACCATGGGCGGCACGCTGGCTTTCTATACCTACACCACCTACATGCAGAAGTACCTGGTAAACACAGTAGGGATGAGTATCAGTGACTCGACCACTATCTCTGCCGCAACCCTGTTCCTGTTCATGGTGATTCAGCCGCTGGTTGGCGCGCTATCGGACAAGGTCGGTCGCCGCCCCATCCTGATCGCCTTTGGCGTGATGGGTACGCTCTGCACCGTGCCGATCCTGACCACCCTGCATACGATCCAGACCTGGTGGGGTGCGTTCTTCCTGATCATGGCGGCGCTGATCATCGTCAGCGGTTACACCTCGATCAACGCAGTGGTGAAAGCGGAACTGTTCCCTACCGAGATTCGCGCATTGGGCGTTGGTCTGCCATATGCACTGACAGTGTCGATCTTTGGCGGCACGGCGGAATACATCGCGCTCTGGTTCAAGAGCATTGGTATGGAAACCGGGTACTACTGGTACGTTACGGCGTGTATCGCCTGTTCGTTGCTGGTTTACGTGTTCATGAAAGACACACGCAAGCACTCACGCATCGAAACCGACTGATTCCATCAGCGGCAATGATAAAGGGCAGCCACACTCGTGGGTCTGCCCTTTTTAATACGAGAAATTCTCAACTGGCACCCGCCAGATCGGTGCAATGCACAGCTAAAAAACCAACAAAAAACGCAATAATTATGACAATTTAAATTTGTCAAGAGGGTTTATTGCAAGATTTTTCAAAAAAATGCACCGTCCTGATGCAGGTCAAGCTGAGAAGCCCGAAAATCGTGCCCTGTATCCAACTATCATTTCTAGCGATGGTCGTTAGCACTGCTATTCACTTCTGAATAAATTTCAGGCGCGTAGCATTCACTCCATACCGAACTGACAACCCATTCGATTACTGGAGTACACCATCATGAAAACCAACAAACTGATTTTTGGCATTGCATTCTCTGTTCTGGCTTCAAGCGCATTCGCTTCGCCACAACTTCCAAGCCTGCCAGGCAACAACCACACCAACGCGGTTGAGCAGTCTTCGACCCTTACTGTTGCCGAAGGCGGTTCCGTACACACCAACGTAGGCAGCATCCGCCAAGCGGCTGTTGGCAGCGACCAGGTTGGTGCTGATCGTCTGGCTGCTGACGGTGCCGACAATGTAGGTCCTAACCGCCAGGCCGCTGATGGTGCTGATCACGTAGGCGCAAATCGTCTGGCTGAAGACGGTGCTGACCGTGTAGGTGCAAATCGTCTGACTTCTGACGGTGCCGACCACGTTGGTGCAAATCGTCTGGCCGCTGATGGCGCAGACCGCGTAGGTGCAAATCGTCTGATCTAACTGATCGAACGGTTCCTTTTAGCCCGGCCTTGCGCCGGGCTTAATCGTTTTTGAGTCACGCAAAAATGTCAGACGCTTTGAATGTCAGGCACTATAGACGCATCTTTTCATGCGCCTTTGAGCCCACAGGATTAGCACATGTCAGACGATATTTATTCGTACGAACCCTCCCAAGGCCACGGCCTGCCACACGATCCGTTCAACGCAATCGTAGGTCCTCGCCCTATCGGCTGGATCTCGTCACAAGATGCCAACGGCAAGTTGAATCTGGCGCCGTACAGCTTCTTCAACGCCTTCAACTACATCCCGCCGATCATTGGCTTCTGTAGCGTTGGGCGCAAAGACAGCCTGAACAACATCGAACAGACTGGCGAGTTTGTCTGGAATCTGGCCACGCGGTCGCTGGCTGAAGCCATGAATCAGAGCTGCGCACCGGTTGCTGCGGATGTCAGTGAGTTCGAATTGGCAAACCTGACGCCGCTGGCATCGCAAATAGTGGCCGTGCCGCGCGTTAAGGAAACGCCGGTTTCGTTCGAGTGCAAGGTGACCCAGATCATCCAGTTACAACGCGCCGACAAAGAAGTCGTGCCTAGCTGGCTGATTCTGGGTGAAGTGGTGGCGGTGCATATCGCAAAATCACTGCTCAAGGACGGGATTTACGACACCGCGGCTGGCGAGCCTATTCTGCGTGGCGGCGGCCCGGCAGACTACTTCCAGCTAGGTCCGGAAGCGCTGTTCAAGATGCACCGCCCCAAAGCCTGATCAATGAGCCTGAAATGAAAGACCGCCCTCAGCATCGATATCGATCAAGCGGTTCAGCTCATCGGTAGCTGCAACGTCAGCTTCATGGGCGGTCTTGAATTTTTGCTCTGGCAGCACCCGATTGAATACCGGTGCACCACCGGCCTCCAGGCCCTTTACTGCAATGGCGGCGCTGTAGCCACCTTCGCCCGGGACGACTGCTGAAACCGCTTCGAAGCCATTGAGTTCTTTACGTGCCATGGGTCCAGATCCTGCCTGTGCTTTGAAAGCTGGGGATTCTAAACCTACGACGCTCAAACCGCTTGCATCAGGTGCTCGGCCTCAGCAAGTGTGGCAAAGGTATGGAAATCCAGGCTGCTGACCATATAGGTCTGCATGACGTCGGCAAACACTTGTAACTCGGGGGTGGTCAGCCAGCTGTTCATTGCCTCTTCGCTGACCCAGCAGCCGGAAATGAGCCACAGGTCCGGATCCTTTAGCGAGCGCTGCAAAGCGAAGCTCAAGCAACCTTCAGCCGTGCGAGAAGGATCGACCAGGCAGAGCAAGCGCTCGCCCAGTTGTTCGCTGTGACCAGTCCTGGCGCGGGCGAAAACCAGATGGCTCACTGATGATGACTGAGGCATGGTCATAGCTCCTTTGGTGTACAGGATGATGTTTTCAGGGTGCGGCGACAGGAACCGAGATTAGAGGCTTAGGGCAACACTCGTTAGTCAGTTACTGTCGGCTTCTTGCCTGATCCTGCGTAGCTGTGAAAATCACGCGATACAGAAGGGGCAGACTTCATGCAACGCCAACGCAGTAACAGGCAAAGGCAGACCCGGTTTGACAGCGTGAAACATGCACTCCGGCAGAATCAGGCAATCATCTCGCAGGATTCAGGTAGTGCTTTGGCTTGCACAAAAATAAGCTGGGCACATCAATGAAGGATTAAAGGACTCGCTCATGCCGCCACTTCAGCCACTCAAAGAACCGCTTAGCGAAGACCTCGAGAAGCAGCGAATCGAGCTGGCTGACCTGGTTCGCCGGTTCGCTCCTGCCGAAGGCTCATTTCAGACGGCTATTTCGCCGCTGCACATGGTGCGCTATGAAAGCCCGGCGCAATCGCTGCCTAGCCTGGTTCAGCCTGCGCTTTGCTTGTTTGCCCATGGCAGCAAGGAAGTGCGTCTGGGTGACGAGACCTACACTTACGATCCACTCAACTACCTGGTGCTGTCTGTCGCGTTGCCGTTGAGCGGCAGAATCCTTCACGCGACACCGGAAAATCCGAATCTGGCTTTGCGACTGGATATCGACCCGGCAGATATTAACGCCCTGATCGCCGAAGCAGGTCCCATGAGCGTTCCGACCCGCCCCAGCGGACGCGGCCTCTATATCGAAAGGATCGACACGCAGTTGCTGGATGCAGTGCTACGCCTGTCACGCTTGCTCGATAGCCCGAAAGACATCCCCATGCTCGCGCCGCTGATCAAACGCGAAATTCTCTATCGACTGTTGCGTAGCCCCCAAGGCCATCGCCTCTACGAAATAGCCATCACCAGTTGCCAGACTCATCGCGTCACCCAGGCGATCAGGTGGCTCAACCAGAACTTCACCGAATCCTTGCGCATTGAAGAACTGGCCAGGGAAGTGAACTTAAGTGTTTCAACCCTGCACCATCGCTTCAAGGCAGTCACGGCCATGAGTCCATTGCAGTATCAGAAGCAGCTGCGGCTTCAGGAGGCGCGACGCCTGATGCTGGCCGATGGGCTGGACGCCTCGGCTGCCGGTTACCGAGTGGGCTACGAAAGCCCATCGCAGTTCAGCCGGGAATACAGTCGTCTGTTCGGTGCCCCGCCGTTGCGCGATCTTGCCCGGTTGCGGGCCACTGTTTAGCGCTGTTCGCCACACACTCCTGTAGAAGCGCACGAGTACCGCGAGGCCGCGATAGCATTTGCGCCTGACATAACGCCATCGCGGCCTCGCGTTGCTCGTGCGCTCCTACGGCAGAAGTGGTTGGTACTTATAGACGCTATAACTTTTAAGGCAATACGCCATACCCCATAGATCAATTCTGTCCTACGCCCCCTGCACGCCTGCCCTACACTCGCTTTAATCCTTCCTGAACTGCCAAGTAGTTGGAATGAGGAAAGCGACATGAACATAAAAATAAAAAAATGCGTCACCGTTCTGAGTATCAGCGCCGTTATCGCGGTGTATGCAGCGGGTGTTTACCGCAACGAACTGGCTCGTCAGGCGCCACAAGTGGCGACATGCAGCTTCGGTCATTGCGTGCCCAGTAACGCGACATTCAGCGCATTGCGATAAGGCTTCGCTGAAGCGTTTAAGTGGCTGGAAATGCATAAGGCAGCTATCGATTAGGGAGCTATCGGCTTAGACTGATTGCGCTCCCCGTCGGCATTCGGCGGAAATCACTGTCGATCAGGTTCTGCCTTGACAAGTATTGCCCAGACCACGCCTTCAATCCGTAGCGTCCTGTACGCGTTGATGATGGCCGTATTTCTCAGCGCCCTTGATCAGACGATTGTTGCCGTCTCGATCCCCGCTATTTCTACCCAGTTCAATGATTTCGACCTGTTGGCCTGGGTGATTTCCGCCTACATGGTTGCACTGACCGTTGCCGTACCGATTTACGGCAAGCTCGGGGATCTTTACGGCCGACGCAAGTTGATGCTGTTTGGCCTGGGGCTTTTTACATTGGCCTCGCTGTTCTGCGGCATAGCGCAGAGCATGGAGCAACTGGTGCTGGCGCGAGTCATTCAAGGTATTGGCGCGGGCGGCATGGTTTCAGTCAGTCAGGCAATTATCGGCGATCTTGTTCCGCCGCGAGAACGCGGACGCTACCAAGGCTATTTCAGCGGCATGTACGCCTTGGCCAGTGTGTCAGGTCCGGTTTTGGGAGGCGTCATGACTCAATACCTCTCCTGGCGCTGGGTGTTCCTGATCAACCTGCCACTGGGCTTGATTGCGTGGTGGTTCGCCAAACGCACGTTACTCGGCCTGCCTGTCCCGCAACGCAAACCGATCATCGACTACCTGGGTACGGTGTTGATGATCGTCGGCCTGACGGCGCTGTTGCTGGGCATAACTGAAATTGGCCAGGGCCATAGCTGGCGGGATCAACAGGTACTGACGCTGCTCGGTATCGCATTGCTGGCTCTGGTTTGTTTCGTCTGGTACGAACGGCGAGCATTGGAGCCTCTGTTGCCGATGCATTTGTTCACCAACCGCAGCGCAGTGCTCTGCTGGTGCACGATTTTCTTCACCAGCTTCCAGGCGATTTCGCTGATCGTGCTGGTGCCGCTACGATTCCAAACGGTCACCGGCGGCGGTGCCGACAGCGCCGCACTGCACCTTCTGCCACTGGCGATCGGCATGCCCATGGGCGCTTTTTTTGCGGGGCGTCGCACTTCATTGACCGGCCGCTACAAGCCAATGATTCTTACCGGCGCAATGTTGATGCCGATTGCGATTCTGGGCATGGCGTTCACCCCGCCGCAATCCTTGCTGATGACCAGCTTGTTTATGGTGCTGACAGGAATCGCCAGTGGCATGCAGTTCCCAACGTCGTTGGTGGGGACGCAAAACTCGGTCGCGAAACACGACATGGGCGTGGCGACCAGCACTACTAACCTGTTTCGCTCTTTGGGTGGCGCGGTGGGCGTGGCGTTGATGTCGGCATTGTTGCTGGCAATGCTGCAAGGCACTGAATTTGGTGATGCAGGGTTGGCTGGTGCAGGCTCGATCGGCGGTGAAGGTGCGTCAGGCAACGTGCTGATGGACAGCCTCAATGCCGCCAGCGGCCCGGCGCTGCAAATCTTGCGTGATGAGCTGTTACTGACCTTCCGCCACCTGATGATCGTCAGCGCAGCCATTTCACTGCTGGGTCTGGCTGCCGCACTGGCGATGCCCAACAACCTGTTGCGGGGGAGAGAATAAAGAGAGCTGATCAACGGGCAACGATCATTTAGCCTGAATGTTTTTCTGTGGGAGCGGATTCATTCGCGAAATAGGCGCCCCCGAAAAACTCAGGGTCTGACATACCGTCTTCGCGAATGAATTCGCTCCCACAGAGCCCCATCTACAGCTCATCGCGCGGAGACAGAGCTATTTCCAGAGTTAACCCCCGCTTAGCTACTGGCTGTAATACCCCACCGCCACCAGATAATCGCCAACCTTGCGCGCATACGCATGCTTGTTTTCTACTTTGCCAGTTACGGGATTGCGCCAGCGGTACTCGTATTCAGCGGTGTCCTGCTTTCCAATCAGCGCCAACATTGGCTCGCCGACCGGTTTGCCTTCCGGGTCTTTGACCTTGCGGAAGTCGGTGTTGATCAATCGCAGGTTGGTGCCATGAGCGACATAACGCTTGCTGTTCAGATCGACCACGAACACATAAAGGTCATCCTGCAAAAAACCGCCTCGCAGGCTGTTGATTGCACTGAGGGTCCCTTTCTGGTCGCGACTCAATTCCTTGACTGCTTTGTCCAATAAAGCTCTGGCTTGTTCAGGCGATGCACGAGGGACGTAGTAACCCACCGCCAGAATCCGCTCGCCAACACGCTGAAAGTAAACCCGCTTACGCTCGACTTTACCGTCGGCCCAGTTATGCCAGCGGTATTCAGCCTGTTGTACACCTTTGCTTTCCGGCGTCTGCAAAACATCCTTGAAGGCTTTTTGCAGGTCCGGCTCCAGCACCTGAGAGACATCGCGACCAATCAACACCACCGAGGGGCCACCGCTGGCAAGCATGACGCCATGGGTGTCGACGACGAACACATAACGCTCCCCATCAACGAACTCACCCTGACGGCTGAATTCGGCAAACGACTTGTCCCCCGCCTGCTGATAACGGGCAACCGCTTTCTCCAGCAGAGCTCTGGCAGCAGGCCCCTGCTCCGGGCTTTCGACCCCAGCCCACACCTGACCAAGCCAGGCGGAGCATAGAACCCCCAGAACAACACCCATACGTCGTGGTGAAAATTGCATGAACGGCCCCTTTTTTTGTAAGTCTGCACAGAGCTTAGACAAACGCCGGATGATGAAGAATCATTCATGAAAAAGGGGTCGTCAGCGCCGTATCACTATCCGCTGAAATCAGTCCAGAACCACTGCGTACGCTCGGCCTTGAGGTGCTCGAAAGCAGGCATGACTTCACCTTTGTTGAAGAAACGCCGGGAGCGCGCCATGGCGCTGCTGAACCAGTGGCCGGTCTGCGGGCAAGGCTGACCGGCACGCACCGAAGCCATGGGCTTTTCGTCGAAGCGTGCGTACCACTGCGCAGTGGATTGCTCGGTAAAACCGATGCCCCGCCCCGGGCAAGGATGCAGGCACCCGGTATCCTGCACCCGTATGGGTTTGAGCACTTTATTGACCGCCACGTAAGCACTCGATGGCGCCTCGCTCTTGCCGCCCAAGGTGGGTAACACGCCAGCGCGAATCATCAGGCCATGCTCGTAAGTATGAAAAACCACATCGCTATGGGTACTGAGCACGCTGCGCAAGCGGTCACTGCCGCCCAACTGATGCACGAACCGGTTCCCCAGAACGCTGTACCAACTGACGCCCTTGATTCGATCAAGTAAACGCAGGCTTTCCATGTGAGGCCCGGCATCCACCATCAGACCGATATAGTTTCGCGCCAGCTCATATTCCAGTGGCAGATAACGCAGACCATCTCCTGGCAAGACACACACAAGACCGCCGTAGCCATGCTCGGCCTGAGTCTGATTACATAGATATTTGATCCATCCTTCATAAACCCTGGCGCCGTCTCTCTCCATCAAAAAGGACCAGGGCAGGAGCATTTTCAGACAGGAGTGATCCGTAGCCGCCTGAGATTGCGAGGGGGCCATCACCGACATGCAATGAGTGGCGGCTTCGACTGGCCTGGCGCTGGAAATTGACCACAGCAGCGGCTCGTCTGGCGAGCTTTCAAGCACTTGCCGTCGACAGATAGAGAAACTGCTCGGAGACAGCTTTCGAAGGCGCTGATAGGACTGCCAATCAAGGGCCGAGCGAAACGTGTCGTAAAAATGTGTAAAACATTCCTCGATACGCCGCCTGATCTGCTCAGTGTGACCGTGCTTGAAATACAAAGTGGTCATCAGGCCGAGTCTAGCGGCGGGTCGGCATTGTGCAGCATCAGCCAATAATTGATTGGCCTGGTCCTTGAGTCTTCCCGGAATTCCTACTGCTTCAGGTACGGTTTGCAACACGCTTTTATTCTCCCGGTCATCGAATGCCGCGGAAGAGTGAAGGGAGTTGCCGGCAGGGACAATACTGGAAAATCAATTTGGGAAATCAGCTACACACTTCAAGAAGTGTCCTACTCAATTCCTACAAAAATAGCCTCTGCCGAACGCTTTTGATCGCCGACAGTCATAGTGGCATTGCGCCAACAGCGTAAGGTGTGGGTAAAGTGACTGGGCAGTCACTTCATACTTCGATATAGATGCGGGCTGTGGGGAACGGGAATATTCTGACAAAAGTTTCAGGTGCGTAGCGCGGGGCTGAGGCGCAGCATATCCAAACCGGCGTCAACCCACTTCTCGGCTCTGTCGTTGAGCGAGTAGCTATCAGGAATCAGTAGCCATTGACCCAGCATGCCGTCGATGTAGGCATGAAGGGCGATAGAAGCGCGGACAGTGTCCAGATCTGCGGGCAGTTGACCTTTACGCACGGCGTTACTCAGAGCCAGGCCAATACGGTCGTTGCACTCCAGCGCGTTGGCTTGGCGCTGAAGGCGGAAATCGCACATTTCATCGGTGAATTCGCATTTATGAAACAAGATCTCATTAATGCGACGCGTTTTTGGGTCCAGTGTAATTTCATGAAACAAATGAATAAGCAATTTCTTCATGCAACCCAATGGGTCGACCTCGTCCTCGCTTTCGCTCGCCTTGGCCATCTCTTCCAGTGGCTCCTGAATGCTGTCGAGCATCGCCTGCACCAGATCTGCCTTGTTGCTGAAGTGCCAGTAAATCGCACCGCGAGTCACGCCTGCCAAGGATGCGATATCTGCCAGAGTCGTACGCGCAACCCCCCTTTCATAGAACGCTTTTTCGGCGGCTACAAGAATTTGGCTACGGGTAACCTGAGCTTCCTCTTTGGTACGACGAACCATGGCAGTAAAACCTCATTAAATATGCTACGCGCCACGAATTGCGTGGCCCTGAAGCAAAACCGGGCGGCATTTGTAGCACCTTGTCCCGAACCTTCGATCCCCAGTCAGCACGGCTTGGAGAAGCAATACTGGCTATTTACAAACAACCGTGAATGTAAGTATATTCGTTAGCCTACTACTTATCCAACCAGAATTTTTCACACCCTTTCACTTTTCTTGAGCACCCAGGCTCCTGACCCGAGGATCTTCATGCAATTCAAGCCAGCTGTTACCGTACTGGTCACTGCCGTCGCCCTGGCAACACTGCTCAGTGGATGCAGTAAAAAGGAAGAAGCCGCAGCCCCTGCAGCTGCACCTCCTCAGGTCGGCGTCGTCACCATCAAAGCCCAACCCTACACCCTGACTTCGGAACTGCCGGGCCGCACCACGGCTTATCGCATCGCCGAGGTTCGGCCACAGGTCAACGGCATCATTCTCAAGCGCATGTTTACAGAAGGCGCTGATGTGAAGGCCGGCCAACAGCTGTATCAGATTGATCCAGCGCTTTACGAAGCCACGGCCAACAGCGCGAAGGCGACTTTGCAGTCGGCCAAGTCGTTGGCTGATCGCTACAAGCAACTGGTCAACGAGCAAGCCGTAAGCCGTCAGGAATACGACACTGCCCTGTCTTCCAGCCAGGAAGCACAGGCCACGCTGCAGACCGCTCAGATCAACCTGCGTTACACCAAGGTCATGGCACCGATCTCTGGCCGTATCGGGCGCTCCGATGTGACTGAAGGCGCACTGGTCACCAGCGGTCAGACCAACGCGATGGCAACTATCCAGCAACTTGATCCGATCTACGTTGACGTGACCCAGTCTTCCGCCGAGATGCTCAAGCTGCGTCGCGACCTGGAGAGCGGCAAGCTGCAAAAAGCCGGGGACAACGCCGCGACGGTCAAGCTGACCCTGGAAGACGGCAGCGAGTACAGCAAGCCGGGCAAACTTGAGTTCTCAGAAGTGTCGGTAGACCAGGCGACTGGCTCCGTGACCCTGCGTGCAGTATTCCCGAACCCTGACCACACCCTGCTGCCTGGCATGTTCGTTCACGCCCAACTGCAAGCTGGTGTGAAAAGCGAAGCCATTCTTGCTCCACAGCAAGGCGTGACCCGTGACATGCGCGGCAAGCCATCAGCCCTGGTGGTCAATAAAGACAACAAGGTTGAGCAGCGCGAACTCATCGCCAACCGCACTTCAGGTGCTTACTGGCTGATCGAAAAAGGTCTGGAGCCGGGTGATCGCGTAATCACCGAAGGTCTGCAATTCGTCAAGCCAGGCGCGCAAGTGACGGTCAAGGAAGCGACCAACCTCACGCCAGCCCAGTCCGCTCAGTCCGCCCCTGCCGCCACTGGCAAAGGTGAGTAACCGATGTCTAAATTCTTTATTGACCGCCCCATTTTCGCTTGGGTATTAGCCCTGGTGATCATGTTGGTGGGTACGCTTTCGATCCTGAAACTACCGATCAACCAATACCCGGCCATTGCGCCGACAGCCATCGACATTCAGGTTACCTACCCGGGCGCTTCGGCGCAGACCGTGCAGGACACCGTGGTGCAGATCATTGAGCAACAGCTCAACGGTATTGATAACCTGCGTTATGTTTCCTCGGACAGTAACTCCGACGGCAGCATGACCATCACCGTGACCTTCAACCAGGGTACCAACCCGGATACCGCTCAGGTTCAGGTCCAGAACAAGCTCAACCTCGCCACGCCGCTGTTGCCACAAGAAGTACAGCAACAGGGTCTGCGCGTTACCAAATCGGTGAAGAACTTCCTGCTGGTAATCGGTCTGGTTGCCGAAGACGGCAGCGGTCTGACCCGTGAAGACTTGTCCAACTACATCGTTTCCAACATCCAGGACCCAATCTCCCGGACTTCCGGTGTGGGCGACTTCCAGGTATTTGGTTCGCAGTACGCCATGCGCATCTGGCTGGATCCGGCCAAGCTCAACAACTTCCAGTTGACACCGGTTGATGTGAGCACAGCGATTTCTGCACAGAACGTACAGATCGCAACCGGCCAACTGGGTGGCCTGCCTGCCCTGCCCGGTACCCAGCTAAATGCCACGATTATCGGCAAGACGCGTCTGCAAACCCCTGAGCAGTTCGGCAACATTCTGCTCAAGGTCAATACCGACGGCTCGCAAGTACGTCTGCGTGACGTAGCCCGCATCGGGCTCGGTGGCCAGAACTACAGCATTGACGCACAGTTCAACGGTAAACCCGCTTCTGGTATGGCGATCAAACTGGCTTCCGGTGCTAACGCACTCGACACCGCCAAGGCCATTCGCGCCACCGTTGCCAACCTGGAGCCGTTCTTTCCGCCTGGCATGAAAGTGGTTTATCCATACGACACCACCCCGACCGTGACTGAATCGATCTCGGGTGTTGTGCACACCCTGATCGAAGCGATCGTGCTGGTGTTCCTGGTGATGTACCTGTTCCTGCAGAACTTCCGGGCTACCGTGATCACTACGATGACCGTGCCGGTAGTATTGCTTGGTACATTCGGCATCCTCGCGGCGTTCGGTTTCACGATTAACACCCTGACCATGTTCGGCATGATTCTGGCCATCGGACTCTTGGTGGACGACGCCATCGTGGTGGTGGAGAACGTCGAGCGGGTGATGGCCGAAGAGCATTTATCGCCCAAAGAGGCGACCAAGAAATCCATGGAGCAGATCCAGGGCGCACTGGTGGGTATCGCCATGGTGCTTTCGGCGGTACTGCTGCCAATGGCGTTCTTCGGGGGGTCTACAGGGGTTATTTACAAACAGTTCTCGATCACCATTGTTTCGGCGATGGCCTTGTCGGTACTGGTCGCATTGATCTTCACCCCGGCGCTTTGCGCCACCATGCTCAAGCCGATCGATCCGGAAAAACACGGCCAACCTAAAAAAGGCTTCTTCGGCTGGTTCAACCGTACCTTTGATCGTGGCGTAGACAGCTACGAGCGCGGCGTGGGACGGATGGTGACTCACAAGCTGCCAGCGTTCGGCGTGTACCTGCTCATCGTTGCGGGCATGATCTTCCTGTTCACCCGCATCCCGAGTGCGTTCCTGCCCGAAGAAGACCAGGGCGTGATCTTCGCCCAGGTGCAAACCCCGGCCGGTTCGTCTGCCGAGCGCACGCAGAAAGTCATCGACGAGATGCGTACCTTCCTGCTCGACAAAGAGAACGGCGAAGGCAACGGCGTGAACTCGGTATTCAGCGTCAACGGCTTCAACTTTGCCGGTCGCGGTCAGAGCTCGGGCCTTGCGTTTGTAATGCTGAAACCGTGGGACGAACGTGACTCCGAAAATACCGTTTTCAAAATTGCTGAACGGGCTCAGGCACACTTCGCCAGCTTCCGCGACGCGATGGTGTACGCCGTGGTCCCGCCGTCGGTACTCGAACTGGGTAACGCAACCGGTTTCGACGTGTACCTGCAGGACCAGGGCGGTGTAGGCCACGAGAAGCTGCTCGAGGCGCGTAACCAGTTCCTCGGTATGGCGGCGCAGAGCAAGATTCTTGCAGGCGTACGTCCTAACGGCCTGGGCGATGAGCCGCAGTACGAACTCACCGTCGATGACGAGAAGGCCAGTGCCCTGGGCATCACCTTGTCGAACATCAACCAGACCCTGTCCATCGCACTGGGTGGCAGCTACGTCAACGACTTCATCGACCGCGGTCGGGTGAAGAAAGTGTACGTGCAGGGTGAAGCGGCAAGCCGCATGACCCCAGAGGATCTGGGCAAGTGGTATGTGCGCAATGACGCAGGAACCATGGTGCCATTGTCGGCTATCGCCACAGGCGAGTGGATCTACGGTTCGCCGAAGCTGTCGCGTTACAACGGCGTAGCAGCAATGGAAATTCTCGGTACACCGGCTCCGGGCTACAGTTCGGGTCAAGCCATGGCGGAAGTCGAGGCGATTGCCAAGAAGCTGCCATCGGGTATCGGCTATGCCTTCACCGGCCTGTCTTTCGAAGAACGTTTGTCCGGCTCCCAGGCGCCTGCGCTGTACGCACTGTCGATGCTGGTCGTGTTCCTCT
Source organism: Pseudomonas caspiana (assembly GCF_040224095.2). NCBI lineage: Bacteria > Pseudomonadati > Pseudomonadota > Gammaproteobacteria > Pseudomonadales > Pseudomonadaceae > Pseudomonas > Pseudomonas caspiana. The sequence continues at coordinate 4,892,090 of NZ_CP167995.1, forward strand.
GTCTGGCCGCACTGTATGAAAGCTGGTCGATTCCGATTGCGGTCATGCTCGTTGTACCGCTGGGTATCATCGGTGCACTGATGGCAACCAGCCTGAGGGGCCTGTCCAACGACGTGTTCTTCCAGGTCGGCTTGTTGACGACGATCGGGCTGGCGGCGAAGAATGCGATCCTGATTGTCGAGTTCGCCAAAGAACTGCATGAACAGGGCAAGAGTCTGGTGGATGCGGCGATGGAAGCCTGCCGCATGCGTCTGCGCCCGATCATCATGACCTCCATGGCGTTTATCCTCGGCGTGGTACCGCTGGCGATCTCCACCGGTGCCGGTTCGGGTAGCCAGCACGCAATCGGTACGGGCGTAATCGGCGGTATGATCACCGCCACCGTCCTGGCAATTTTCTGGGTCCCAATGTTCTACGTTGCCGTGTCGTCGATGTTCAAGAGCAAGTACGACAAGGAACACGAGAAACAAACATCACATGATGAGGCTGGCCAATGAGCAAGTCCCTGATCTCCCTGGCAGTCACTGCGGTCATCCTCAGTGGTTGCTCGCTGATCCCTGAATACAAACAGCCTGCGGCTCCGGTCGCGGCGCAGTACCCGCAAGGTCCGGCCTATTCGCCGACTGAAGCGGCGAACGTCGCGGCAGCTGAACAGGGCTGGCGTCAGTTTTTCCATGACCCTGCCCTGCAACAGCTGATTCAGACTGCACTGGTCAATAACCGCGACCTGCGTGTCGCGGCGCTGAACATCGACGCTTACCGTGCGCAGTACCGCATCCAGCGTGCCGATCTGTTCCCGGCTGTTTCTGCTGATGGCAGCGGCAGCCGTCAACGGTTGCCAGCTGATATGTCGACCACTGGCCAATCAGGCATTACCAGCCAGTATTCCGCCACGCTGGGCGTCAGCGCCTACGAACTGGACCTCTTCGGTCGGGTTCGCAGCTTGAGCGAGCAAGCTCTGCAGACGTACTTCTCCAGTGAAGAAGCCCGTCGCAGCACGCAGATCAGCCTGGTGGCAAACGTCGCCAATGCCTACATGACCTGGCAGGCTGATAAAGAGCTGCTCAAGCTGACCGAAGAAACACTCAAGACCTACGAGGAAAGTCTGCGTCTGACTTCCCGCAGTAATGAAGTGGGCGTCTCGTCGGCGCTGGATCTGAGCCAGGCACGGACCTCGGTGGAAAGCGCCAAGGTTGCGCTGGCGCGCTACCAGCGTCAGGTCGCTCAGGATCAGAACAACCTGACCTTGCTGCTTGGCACTAACCTGCCGGACAACTTGCCGCCCGCTCAGCCTTTGAGTGCCGACCTGTTGAGCGCTCTGCCAGCAGGGCTGCCTTCGGATCTGCTGCAGCGTCGTCCAGACATCCTGCAAGCCGAGCATTCGTTGCAAGCTGCCAACGCCAATATCGGCGCGGCCCGTGCGGCGTTTTTCCCGAGCATCAGCCTGACAGCCAACGCCGGTACGATCAGCCCGGATCTTTCCGGCCTGTTCAATGGCGGTTCGGGTACCTGGTTGTTCCAGCCAAGCATTAACATCCCGATCTTTAACGCTGGCAGCCTTCGTGCCAGCCTGGATTACTCGAAAATCCAGAAAGAGATCAGCGTTGCCAATTACGAGAAGGCGATTCAAACCGCCTTCCAGGAAGTCTCTGACGGCCTGGCCTCGCGCAAGACTTACAACGAACAGTTGCAAGCCCAGCGTGATTTCGTCAATGCCAACCAGGACTACTACCGTCTGGCCGAACGTCGCTACCGGATCGGGATCGACAGCAACCTGACCTTCCTTGATGCTCAACGCTCGCTGTTCAGCGCACAACAATCGCTGATCACCGACCGCCTCTCCCAACTCACCAGCGAGGTCAACCTGTACAAGGCCCTCGGCGGTGGCTGGTACGAGCAAACCGGTCAGGCCAAACCGATAGATAAAGAGAAGCCATCAGTTCAATTGTTCTAACTCTTGTCCTGATAAGCCACTCAATAAAAAACCCACCTCATCGGTGGGTTTTTTATTGCTTCAGAGAAGACGATCTATCAGTGATCGTGATGCAAATAAGCCGGCTGCTTGGGCAGGCGCAGGCTGAACAGGAAAGCGACGGCCATCATGATCGTCACGTACCAGTAGAAATTGCTCTCCATGCCCTGATTCTTGAGGCTCAACGCAACAAACTCTGCAGAACCACCAAACACCGCGTTAGCCACTGCATAAGCCAGACCGACACCCAGCGCACGGACTTGCGGAGGGAACATTTCGGCCTTCACCAGACCGCTGATGGAGGTATAGAAACTCACGATGGCCAGCGCAAAGGTGATGAGCAGAAAAGCCAGGAACGGGCTGGTCGTGGTCTTCAAGGTCATCAGGATCGGTACCGTGCAAAGCGTACCCAGTGCGCCGAACCACAGCATCGAGTTACGGCGACCGATCTTGTCCGCCAGCATGCCGAACAACGGCTGCATGCACATGTACAGGAACAACGCGCCGGTCATGATGTAGCTGGCTATTTTGGGGTCCATGCCGCCGGTGTTCACCAGGTACTTCTGCATGTACGTCGTGAAGGTATAGAAAATCAGCGAGCCGCCCGCGGTGTAACCCAGCACAGTGATAAACGCGGCCTTGTGATCGCGAAACAGTGCGCCGATGCTCCCGGCGTCCTTGTCCTGACGCATTTCGGCGGTGGTGGTTTCTTCGAGCGAGCGACGTAACAGCAGCGAGATCACCGCTGCGACGGCACCGATCACGAACGGAATTCGCCAGCCGTACGCGCGCAGCTCTTCAGTGCTGAGAAACTGCTGCATGATCACCACAGTCAGTACCGCCAGCAGTTGCCCGCCGATCAACGTCACGTACTGGAACGACGCAAAGAAGCCGCGCTGGCCGCGTAACGCCACTTCGCTCATGTACGTCGCCGTGGTGCCGTATTCGCCGCCTACCGACAGGCCCTGAATCAGTCGCGCCAGCAACAGCAATGCTGGGGCCCAGACGCCAATCGTTGCGTAGGTCGGTAAACACGCAATCATCAATGAGCCACCGCACATCATCAGTACAGCGATCATCATTGAGTTCTTACGACCATGCTTGTCGGCTACTCGGCCAAACAACCAACCGCCAATAGGCCGCATCAGAAATCCGGCGGCAAATACGCCTGCGGTGTTGAGCAACTGAACGGTGGGATCATCGGAAGGAAAGAAGGCGGGAGCGAAGTAAATAGCGCAGAAGGCGTAGACGTAGAAATCGAACCATTCGACCAGATTGCCCGACGAGGCGCCCACAATCGCAAAGATCCTTTTGCTGCGTTCTTCACCCGTGTAATGCGTGGTTGTCATTATTTTTCCCCATTAAAGCTGAACAGTCATCCAGGACATAACCTGTAACATGTGACAACGCATAAGTCTCTGGAATTCCCATCCCTGCAGGAGCTCGAGGGTGCTCCTGAAAAACAATCACCCAGCCCTCAAATGACCTTTTCGTGGAGGCCATCAAAAAGCTGGGTGACTGTATTCAGTGATGTTCGGTATCAGCGCTCAATCGCCAACGCTAGCCCCTGCCCTACGCCGACGCACATCGTCGCCAGACCTCGGCGACCGCCGCTTTTTTCCAACTGGTGCAGCGCGGTCAATACCAGTCGGGCGCCACTCATGCCCAATGGGTGCCCCAAGGCGATAGCGCCACCATTGGGGTTCACTTGCGGCGCATCATCGGCCAGTCCCAGTTCACGCAGCACCGCCAGGCCCTGACTGGCGAAGGCTTCATTGAGTTCGATCACATCAAAATCGCTGACCGCCAGGCCAAGGCGCTCCACCAGCTTACGCACCGCTGGCACCGGACCGATGCCCATGACGCGCGGCGCGACACCGGCGCTGGCCATGCCGAGAATTCGTGCACGGGGCGTCAAACCATGTTTCTTGACGGCTTCGGCCGATGCCAGGATCAGCGCGGCAGCACCGTCGTTGACCCCGGACGCATTACCGGCTGTGACGGTCTTTTCCGGACCATTGACCGGTTTCAATTTGGCCAGGGTTTCCAGGCTGGTATCGGCACGCGGGTGCTCGTCTTGCTCCACGACCGTTTCGCCCTTTTTATGAACGACGCGCACGGGCGTGATTTCTTCTTTAAAAAAGCCCGCAGCCTGAGCAGCGGCGGTGCGCTGTTGACTGCGCAGGGCGAAAGCGTCCTGATCGGCCCGAGAAATCTTGAAATCATCGGCGACGTTGTCGCCGGTTTGCGGCATCGAGTCGACGCCGTACTGTTCTTTCATCAACGGGTTGATGAAGCGCCAACCGATAGTGGTGTCTTCCAGCTTCATGTTGCGTGAATACGCCGCGTCAGCTTTACCCATGACAAAGGGCGCGCGCGACATAGACTCGACACCACCAGCAATCGCCAGCTCCATTTCACCAGCAGCAATCGCACGAAATGCCGTGCCAATAGCGTCCATGCCCGAGGCGCACAAACGGTTGAGGGTTACGCCCGGGATCGTCTCCGGGAGGCCAGCCAGCAAAGCAGCCATCCGCGCCACGTTGCGGTTGTCTTCACCGGCCTGATTGGCGCAGCCGAAAAACACCTCGTCCACTTCGTTCCAGTTGACCGAAGGGTTGCGCTCCATCAGAGCCTTGATCGGCACAGCCGCCAGATCATCGGCGCGGACGCTGGACAGACCGCCGCCAAAACGACCAATCGGGGTGCGAATCGCATCGCAGATAAAAACCTCGCGCATCATGCTTCTCCCGGCGCTTGACCATGAGCTTTAGCGGTCCGGGCTTCCAGGTCACGCAAAGCAGCCAGCTCAGTTTCTGTCGGCTCGGCGGAGTACTCGACATTCTCCGCAAAACGCAACTCCCACCCAGTAGCGGCGATCACCTGCTCACGGGTCACACCGGGATGCAGCGTAGTGACGACAAACTCGTTACTGCCCTCTTCCGGCTCCATGATGCACAGATCAGTGATAATCCCGACCGGTCCGGCACCGGGCAAGCCGAGGCGCTTGCGTGAATCGCCGCCTTCGCCATGGCCAACGGACGTGATGAAATCCAGCTTGTTCACGAAAGCGCGCGCCGATTGCTTGAGGATGATCAAGACCTGCTTGGCAGACCCGGCAATTTCCGGCGCACCGCCAGCCCCTGGCAGACGTACTTTCGGGTTGTTGTAATCGCCGACAACCGTGGTGTTGATGTTGCCGAAACGGTCGACTTGCGCAGCCCCGAGAAAGCCCACATCCACTCGTCCGCCCTGCAGCCAGTAGCGGAAGATCTCACTGGTGGATACCACTGTGTCGGCTGTTTCCGCCAGCTCGCCGTCGCCAATCGACAGCGGCAGCACAGTCGGTTTGGCCCCAATTGGACCTGATTCGTAAATCAGCACCACATCGGGCGAGGAAGTCAGGCGAGCCAGGTTCGCCGCCTTGGAAGGCAAGCCGATACCGACGAAGCAGACAGCGCCATTACGCAAGCGGCGAGCCGCCGCCACGGTCATCATTTCACTGGTGGTGTAAGTCATTATTTTGCCTCCGAAGCGCTGGCCAACTTGCTCTGGAATTCGCTGAAATCCGCGGTGCCATGAATGTATTCCTTGATCCACGCACTGAAGCTCTCGCGGTCACGGGCAATCGGGTCCCAGGCCTGATAGAAGCGGTTGTCGCGCTCGTAGTAACCGTGGGCGTATGAAGGATGAGCACCACCGGGTACAAGGCATACCGCGCTCAAAGCCCAGGTTGGCAATACGCAGGCGTTCATCGGAGCATTCAGGTCATCAACGATCTCTTCCACGGTAACGATGCAACGCTTGGCAGCCAGTGCGGCTTCCTTCTGCACACCAAGGATGCCCCACAGCAGCACGTTGCCTTTGCGGTCTGCTTTCTGCGCATGAATGACCGTTACATCCGGACGCACGGCAGGCACGGCTGCGAGCACCTCGCCGGTGAACGGGCAAGTGACCGTCTTGATCAGTGGATTGACCTTGGGCAAATCGGAACCGGCGTAAGCGCGCAATACAGCAAATGGAAGACCCGATGCGCCAGCAACATAGGCGTTAGCCAGGTCGGCATGGCTGTGTTCTTCGATTTCCATCGCGTGCGGCCATTGTTTTTCAACGGCGTCACGCAAACGATGCAGAGAGCCGACCCCAGGATTACCGCCCCACGAGAAAATCAGGCGCTTGGCACAGCCCGCGCCGATGAGCTGGTCGTAGATCAGGTCAGGCGTCATGCGCACCAGCGTCAGGTCTTTTTTACCCTGACGAATGATTTCATGGCCTGCGGCCGTGGGGATCAAATGGGTGAAGCCTTCCAGCGCAACGGTGTCGCCATCGTTGACCAATTGCTTCACGGCGTTGCGTAGAGAAAGAATTTCAGCCATGAGGTGCTCCCGAACTCAAATTGCATCCAATGAACAGCGCAGATGGACTACGCTGGAATGGAATTGAGGTTATGCCGGGGCCTGAGGCCAAACAATCCGATAATCGATTATTCGTTCGTTAATCGCACAAATTCAGTGAACGCTCAGGTGAATAACTGGGTGCTCAAATCCCTGCTCGCATCCAGCATGATAGGCAGGAAACGCTGCTCCAGCTCACTTCTGGCCACACGGCCTGCACTGGTACTCACATTCAACGCGGCAAGCACCTGACCGGATGCGTCATAGACCGGCACCGCGATAGAACGCAATCCTTGCTCCAGCTCCTGATCGACAATGCACCAGCCTTGCTGACGAACTTGCTGCAGACATTCGAGCAGGGCTTCAGGTGTGCGAATAGTCCGACTGGTCTTGGGTTGCAGATCGACGTGGTCCAGATATTCGCGTAACGAAACATCGTCCAGTGCCGAAAGCAGAATGCGCCCCATGGACGTGCAATAAGCAGGCAGACGGCCGCCAACAGAAAGGTCTACCGAAATCAGGCGCTGGGTTGTCGCGGAGCGCGCGATGTACAGAATGTCTTCTCCCTCCAGAGTCGCCATGTTGCAGGCCTCATGCAACTGGTCACTCATCCGGTCCAGATAGGGCTGGGAAGAAACCGCCAACGGTGTTGACGACAGGTACGCGTGGCCAAGGGTCAGCACTTTGGGCAACAGCGAGTAGGTTCGCCCGTCCGTCGTTGCATAACCCAGTTTGATCAACGTCAGCAGACAACGCCGCACCGCCGCCCGAGGTATTTCGGTGCGGTGACTGATCTGTGCAATGGTCAAATGCCGTTTGCGCTCCTGGAAGGCATGAATCACAGCTAACCCTCTGGCCAGCGAAGTCATGAAATCCGGGTCTCCAGTCAGCGCCTGAATCCGTTTGGCGGGCGACGCAACGATCGGCGGTGCCAACGAAGCAAAAGAATTTCGTAGTTCATCGTTCATTGCCACTACCTCGGTAAACCCTGTCAGGCCATATGAATCGCAGCTTCCACGCTTTTTAAGGAAAGCGCACAATCCGCTTCGTGCGATTATCGAACGACTGGCCGATAATCGCAATTGACCCATCACAAAGATACTTATACCTTTGCATAGCCTTAAGTGGCTTCTTGGAAATACTGGTCAGGTACCCACGAGAAGTCCAAGGTACGGCCTTGCCCATGAAGCGAGGCCGTTTTTATTCCCGCATCCCCCTCCGGGAATGATATCGAAACGCCATAAATCAGCACCTTACAATCGCGGGATGCGCGCCTCCGTCACAAACATCCGCTTCTTTGCACATACATCCCGTTTCGGCTCGAACTATGTCGCCAGAAATTTGTCTGCTGCTGTCAATATTTCGTACATAGAAGTTACGTCGTATGTCACTCACTGAAACTTCGGAACAGTCGTACAAGAAAAACTCCATTGCAGAAGTGTTTCGATAAGCGACCTAACATATAGTTGACTGATTCGAAGTTCTTGGAGATAGTGTCTGTCACTTGGCCGGGTAATAACGATTCGCAGTGGCTGCAGGACCGAGCGCCATGCTCGGGGCATACCACAGGATCCAGGCACTGTAGCAGTGCTGCAACACCGTTATCCTCGCGATTGAATATGCGGCCAAAGTAGCCATCGCACTTGCAACTCAAACGACTGTCGCTACGACAATTACGTTTTCTGGTGTCCGTAGCCGCGAGCCGCAAGATGTTCAGAACATGGCAATCCAGAGCACGCTGTTTGGCTTACGTCTTTCAGTACCTGCCTGGACGGTTTCATGTGTGGACGGTTAAGCAGCTTAGCGATATCACCAGATTAATTTTGACTTGATCAGGTAACAAAGTGACCAAAGATGAACTGCGCGCGGAACTTGAGCGCCAGGAACAACGCTACAAGGAAGTTTACGGTGGCGAAATCACCACTTACGCCGCTCAACCAGAGCCGGAACGCAAACCTTGGCGCAAGAAAGCCAGCATTCTCGACCAGGCTTTCAAGCAAGAATTGCAAAAAATGGAAAAAGACCTGAACGAAGAGCGGTAAATCTACCGCTCTTGCGAACCGGGCTAATGTGCACTGCCCGGTCGAATCCATTCGGGACAAGCAATCGTCTTATCTGACGGCCGTAAAAAATCGTGAATATCCCCCTTGACTCATGAGTGGGGAGGCTTCGTCGACGATAAAATTTCGACAATCGGTGATACCAGTCGGCAGCCGTTACATCGATCTGTATTTTTTCTGTCATAATCCCGCCCCCTTCAGACCGGGTCAGAAAACCTTCATGATCGATTTATTCAGCGGACTAGATGCCTGGGTGCTTGTGAGCCTGTTGCTCGCCCTCGCTTTCGTCCTCACCTTCGAGTTCATCAACGGCTTTCATGACACCGCAAACGCGGTGGCGACAGTCATTTACACCAAAGCCATGCCGCCTCATCTGGCCGTATTCTTCTCCGGGATCTTCAATTTCCTGGGTGTGCTGCTGGGCGGTGTCGGCGTTGCCTATGCCATTGTTCACCTGCTCCCGGTTGAACTGCTGATCAACGTCAACACCGGCCACGGCCTGGCTATGGTCTTCTCGCTACTCGCCGCCGCGATTACCTGGAACCTGGGCACCTGGTATTTCGGTATCCCGGCATCGAGTTCCCACACGCTGATTGGCTCGATCCTCGGCGTTGGTCTGGCTAACGCGCTGATCAACGATATTCCGTTGGCCGACGGCGTGAACTGGCAGAAAGCAATCGACATCGGCGCGTCGCTGGTCTTCTCGCCACTCGCTGGCTTCCTGGTCGCCGCATTGGTCCTCATCGGTCTTAAGTGGTGGCGACCGCTGTCGAAGATGCACAAGACGCCTGAACAGCGTCGCAAACTCGACGACAAGAAGCACCCGCCATTCTGGAACCGACTGGTCCTGGTGATTTCCGCCATGGCGGTGAGCTTTGTACACGGTTCCAACGATGGTCAGAAAGGCATCGGCCTGATCATGCTGGTGCTGATCGGTATCGTGCCAAGCCAGTTCGTACTGGACTTGAACAGCACTACCTACCAAATCGAACGGACGAAGGACGCAACCCTGCACCTGAGCCAGTTCTATCAGCGCAACAACAGCACACTGGGCGAATTCCTGGCGCTGGGCAAAGCCGAAAAAGGCGACCTGCCGGAAAGCTCCAGCTGCAACCCCGAACAAACCGAGCCAACCATTGCTGCACTGCTCGACAACCTCACAGGCGTTGCCGATTACCACTCTTTGACTCCTGAGCGCCGTATTGAAGTACGCCGTTACCTGCTGTGCCTGGATGACACCGCGCGCAAGGTTGCCAAGCTGCCGAACCTGGGCCCCCGTGAAAAATCAGACCTCGAAAAACTGCGCAAGGACCTCACCGCGACCACCGAATACGCCCCGTTCTGGGTAATTCTGGCGGTAGCACTGGCGTTGGGTATCGGCACCATGGTTGGCTGGAAGCGCGTTGTTCTGACCATCGGTGAGAAGATCGGTAAGCAGGGCATGACTTACGCACAAGGCATGTCAGCACAGATCACCACCGCCTGCGCTATCGCTGCTGCTAACGTGTTCAGCCTGCCGGTCTCCACGACGCACATTCTGTCGTCCGGCGTGGCAGGCACCATGGTCGCCAACAAGAGCGGCCTGCAAGGTGGCACCGTGCGCACCATCCTCCTGGCATGGGTGCTGACTCTGCCAGCGACCGTTGCCCTCTCGGCTGGCCTGTTCTGGCTGGCGTCCAAAGCGCTGGCTTGATCAATAGCGCCATCGCGGGCATCACCCGCGATGGCGTTACATAAACCCATTTGAAATACGGCCTATGCAGGAGCTGCTGACGCTGCGCATCAATAGCTGTCACTGACAGTGATGCAATTACCTGCGCTTCTTACCCCCGCCCAGCAACGACCCCAACAACCCTCGCACCAATTGACGCCCCAACTGATTCGCCGCCTGGCGCACAGCGCTTTTCATCGCCTGCCCCGCTACACCGCCCAAAAACTCGCCCGCCATATCACTGAAAGTCTCTTGCTCCTTGGCGCTCTTGACGGGCGCCTCATCCGACTCTGGGGTCGAGACTTTTCGGGCAATGAGCATTTCATAGGCCGACTCACGATCAACAGGTTTGTCGTAGCGCCCGGCCAGTGGCGACTGGGCGATCAGGCTGGCGCGCTCGGTATCGCTCAAGGGCCCGATTCGCGACTGCGGCGGCGCGACCAACACTTGCTGGACCATTGCTGGCGTCCCCTTGTCCTGCAAAGTACCGACCAACGCTTCGCCGATGCCGAGTTGCGTAAGCACCGCCAGCGTGTCGATATCCGGATTGGGCCTGAACCCATCCGCCACGGCGCGTAGGGATTTCTGCTCTTTCGCAGTAAAGGCACGCAAGCCATGCTGAATGCGCAAACCCAACTGAGCCAAAACCTGATCGGGTAAATCACCCGGTGACTGAGTAACGAAATACACCCCGACGCCTTTGGATCGAATCAGGCGTACCACTTGCTCAAGCCGGTCCTGCAGCGCCTTGGGCGTGTCGGCAAACAGCAAATGCGCCTCATCGAAAAACAGCGCCAATATCGGCTTATCTGCGTCCCCTCGCTCCGGCAGTTGCTCGAACAACTCAGCCAAAAGCCACAACAGAAAGGTTGCATAAACTTTGGGAGCCTCATGCACCAGACGACTGGCATCCAGTAAATGGATGCGCCCTCGCCCATCGGCGGTCGGGTGCAGAATGTCTTCCAGTTGCAACGCAGGTTCGCCGAATAACGCCTCAGCGCCCTGCTGCTCCAGCACTGCCAGACGGCGCTGCAAGGCTTGGCTGGAACCGGTGGTCATCAGCGAGCTATCGTCCCCAAGCAACTGCGGATTGTCCCGCAAGTGATTGAGCAAGGCTTTGAGGTCCTTGATATCGAGCAGTAACAAACCTTCGCGATCAGCCACCTTGAAAGCCGCATATAGCGCCGCCTGTTGACTGTCCGTCAGCTCCAGCAGACTGCCGAGCAGCAACGGCCCCATTTCGCTCAAGGTGGTCCGAAGCGGATGACCGGACTGCCCGTGAATGTCCCACAAGGTGACCGGATACCCTTTTGGGGAGTGATTAAGCCAAGGCATGCCAGCGATTCGCTCGGCAATCTTGCCTTGCGGCGCTCCCGGCGCGCCCAGTCCACACAAATCACCTTTGATATCCGCAGCGAAAACCGCGACGCCTGCATCACTGAAAGCTTCAGCCAAGCGTTGCAGTGTCACCGTCTTGCCGGTCCCGGTGGCTCCCGCCACCAGACCATGGCGGTTGCCCAGACGCAAAGCCTGACCCACCGGCAGTCCATCAGGACCAGCACCAATCACAATGTTCTGAGCGTCTGGCATTTCATCACCTGTCTTGATCGTTATCTCAGTGTGGTCCACAAGCTGGAAAACAGCTCGAAAACTTAACGCTTTCGCCGCGATATGGGGACCACATCCTTGCATCTGTGGCGTTACACAAATTGCTCTCGCGCTTAAAGCCACGCCTGCGAATTAGTGTCAGCGAACACACCGCCGACTCCACTTGGCGAACATCCGTCCTGATCGGTGGTCAACGTTAGACTTTTCCGTGATCACCCAGAGCAGTTTCGGCCTGTATCATCAGGCGCGTCGTTACTCAATTGCTCGAACAAGGCCGATAACACCCCATGACCGCATTCATGTGCTTGGCTCAACAGTCACAATATTCAGGGCGTCTGGCATGAAGCGTATCGCATGGTTGGCAGTCGGCTTGCTCGCAGCAGTGTTGATCCCGTTATTGCTGGGCGGCGGCGATATTTTTCAGCGTCTGCGCAGTTTCCCCTTTGCACTGCTGATGGGCATGTTCGGCATGATCATCCTGTGCTGGGGCCTGAACACCATGCGCTTGCGAATCCTGCTGGGGGATAGCGCGCGACAGCTGACAGTGAACAGAAGCCTTGGCCTCATCATGGCGAGCGAGTTCGCTTACTGCGCAACACCGGGTGGGAGCGGTGGACCGTTGACATTAATGGCAGTGCTCTCTCGAAACGGCGTAGGGCCCGCGAAAAGCAGCGCGGTGTTTGCCACAGATCAACTCAGTGATCTGGTGTTTTTCCTCGTCGCACTGGTGGGGATCATGTTTTATGCACTCTTCCACACCCTCAGCGAACGTATGGAATGGCTATTGGGGTTCAGCGCGGCGCTTGTCGTGGGGAGCCTGTGCCTGTTTCTGGGATTCGCACGCTTTCATCGGCAAGTCATCAAGTTCAATGGCCGAGTGTTAAAACGCTTCAACACCAAAGGCACTACCCGCCATCGTTGGGCGCGCAAACTTCTGCATTTTCGCAATGCACTGGCTGAAACCTGGAAGATGCCACGCCATAAACTGATCGCAGTCTTTTTGCTGACCTGCCTGCACTGGGGGCTGCGTTACAGCATCCTGTATCTGGCACTACTGGGTCTGGGCGTTGACGTGCAATGGGCCTGGACGTTTCTGATTCAGATGCTGTCGTTGACCGCTGGACAGTTCAGTCTGCTGCCGGGAGGTGCAGGTACAGCCGAGCTGACTTCGGCGGCGCTGCTGGCGCCGATGGTCGGCAAATCCACAGCCGCAGCGGCCATCCTGATCTGGCGAACAGTGACCTACTACTTCTATCTGGTGGTGGGCGGGCCGATCTTCCTGCTGATGGTCGGGCGACCACTGCTGAACAAACTGATGCGCTTCGATCAAGTTTGAATCACGTGTCGGACTTGTCGTTAAGCAACTTTTCTTTTTCCGCCTGAGTAACGCGCCAAAGCTCGGCTGCGCCCTCGAAGTCGGCACCGTCTTCTGGCGTCAGCGCATCAGGGTCATACCGACTGAGACAGCCCTCACCAAGCGTTGGAGGCGCTGTTGAAGTGGCTTTGTCGAGGGGATTTGCCATGCAGAGCAACTCATTCATCGAAGCACCATCGAACATCGGAAATGTATCTTCTGCAGCAGCTGCCAAAGGCTGCGAAAGCAATCCGCCTGACACCCAGTCATTCGCAGCCTTCGGCAGCTCCTACAGATTCATACTTCGACTGGAGCTTAGTCGAACACTACGGTCTTGTTGTCGTGCACCAGCACACGATCTTCCAAGTGGTAGCGCAAGCCGCGGGCCAGTACCATTTTTTCCACGTCGCGACCGAAGCGCACCATGTTTTCAATACTGTCGCTGTGGCTGACGCGTACTACGTCCTGCTCAATAATCGGGCCCGCATCCAACTCTTCGGTTACATAGTGGCAAGTGGCGCCGATCAACTTGACCCCACGCAGAGAGGCCTGGTGATAAGGCTTGGCCCCTACAAATGAAGGCAGGAAGCTGTGGTGAATATTGATCACCTGATGAGCATATTCACGACACAGTTGCGGCGGCAGAATCTGCATGTAACGCGCCAGCACCACTACGTCAGCCTGGTGATGGGCGACCAGACGAGAAACCTCGGTAAATGCCGGCTCCTTGTCAGTCGGGTTTACCGGGACGTAGTAATAAGGAATGCCATGCCATTCCACCATGCTGCGCAAATCCTGGTGATTGGAAATCACGCAGGCGATTTCACAGTCCAGCTCATCGCTGTGCCAGCGGTGCAGCAAGTCGGCCAGACAATGGGACTCACGACTGGCCATCAGCACAACGCGCTTCTTCTGCGCTGAGTCAGTGATACGCCAATCCATCGCAAATTCCTCAGCGATGGGGGTGAACGCCTCACGGAAAGCATCCAGATCAAAAGGCAGCGTATCCGCCCGAATTTCATGACGCATGAAGAACCAGCCACTCAGATTGTCAGAGTGATGGCTCGCTTCGGTAATCCAGCCGTTATAGGACGCCAGAAAGTTACTGACTTTGGCAACGATGCCGACACGGTCCGGGCAAGAAATCACCAGACGAAAAGTGCGCATTGGGGAAACTCCAGAACTTCGCAAAGGCCGCTATTCTAGCGACTGTGCGGGAAAACTGCAGTATTCCTGTTGAACTGATTGTTAACCGCCAAAGGTGCGACGCAGCTAAGCAATCGCGGCGCTCTCGTTCCCGGCACCGCTCCCTGCATGACAGCTTATGAGACCGTGAGTTAAACGCCTTAAGAGCGACTATATTTGCCGCCCCTACCAAGCCATCTAGTTATGAAACGTCTGTAGGACGCTGTATATTTCTGAATAATTCAAATAAAACTTTTATTTAATGTTTACTTGGTCAAGGTGCGTGACTATTATTGCCTCACTGTCTCCCTGCCACCTCTCAACATAAGGTACGCATCATGTCTCTGATCAACGAATACCGCGCTACAGAAGAAGCCATCAAAGAACTGCAAGCCCGTTTGAAGAACCTGTCCCAAGACGACAAACTGCAAACCGAGCTGGAATTCGAAGGCAAACTGCGTACTCTGATGGGCGAATATCAGAAGTCGCTGCGCGACATCATTGCTCTGCTGGATCCAGAAGCTAAAGTTGGCAAGTCTGCACGTGGCGCAGTTAAACCGACCGGCACCAAGCGCGCGCGCAAGGTCAAGCAATATAAAAACCCGCACAATGGCGAAGTCATCGAAACCAAAGGTGGCAACCACAAAACTCTGAAAGAGTGGAAAGCCAAGTGGGGCGGTGATGAAGTTGAAGGCTGGGCTACCCTGCTGGGCTAAATCCCACGCAAGTCCGCTTCACTCGCGTCACCCATAAAAACGCCAGCCAAGCTGGCGTTTTTTATTGCCTGAAAAACACCCGTCGCTACGGCCTCAAAGGCCTAACCTATGACGCAGAGCCTCCACATAGTCCTGCCACTCGCGCAGTATTTTGAGCTGTGCGGGGGTAGCACTAAGGGATAGTTCAACAAGGGAATGAGTGAAACTTTTCAGGGTATTAGGCGCGCCTAATTCAGGCGTTGTCAGACGCGCCCTACAAAAGGCAAGCCAACGCTGTTGCTCTTCTGCGCTCAGGGTTTCAGCGAAATTTCGTGCTCGATATCGAAACAACAATTCCGGCAAGCGTGCATCATCAAAAGGCCATGACTGATGGGCTAACTCCTCGGGCTCGGCATTGCGTACTTGCTCACAAAGCCTGCGGTCACGATCCCCGATAAACCCGTCATACAATTGTTGCTCGGGATCTTCGCTGGCAACAAAGTCATCACTGGCATAAATGACGGCCAGCTTTTCCTGCCAGACTCCCTGACCTTCGGTGAGATTACGCACACGCTCGTCAAATACGGTCATGTCCAGGTTTAAGCGCTGTTGATCTTCAGCGCGTAGCACCTTCAGCGGCGCAATCACCGGACAACGATTTATATGCAAGAGTTTGAGTGGCACTGGCAGCTCGCCGTCCAACAATTCTTCGCGACGGGTATATAACCGTTGTCGCAATATTTGTGCATCTTGTTCCAGTAAGGGCAAATGATCCTGATGTAAATCGCACACAATCAGTGCGTTTCGATTCTGTGGGTGCCAGGCCAACGGAAGCACAACCCCCAGATAATGGCGTGCCGCAGAAAAGCGCCCGGAAATATGAACCAGAGGCTCCATCAGACGTATCTGTTGCTGGACTTTCTGCTTACTGCGCAGTTCGAAGAGGTAATCGTAAAGACGAGGCTGTTTCTCACGGATCAAACGCGCCAAGGCAATCGTTGCCCGCACATCGGACAGCGCATCATGCGCCTGCCCGTGATCGATGCCATTTGCCGCCGTCAGGCGCTCAAGCTTAAGCGTGACCCGGCCATCTTCTTCAGGCCAGACAATGCCTTCCGGCCGCAGCGCATAAGCCGCGCGAACTACATCGATCAAATCCCAGCGGCTGTTGCCGCCCTGCCACTCACGGGCGTAAGGGTCAAAAAAGTTGCGATAAAGGCTGTAGCGCGTCATCTCATCATCGAAGCGCAACGTGTTATAGCCCGCTCCACAGGTACCCGGCGCTGCGAGTTGAGCATGCACTCGGGTCATGAAGTCGGCTTCGCATAGCCCTTTCTCTGCAAGTGTGGCCGGAGTGATTCCGGTGATCATGCAGGCAGCGGGATGCGGCAGGATGTCATCACTGGGCTGGCAGTGGATGTTGACTGCAGACTCGATTTCATTGAGTTCGGCATCGGTACGGATACCCGCCATTTGTAATGGGCGGTCATTGCGCGGATTGATACCGGTGGTTTCGTAGTCGTACCAAAAGATGGTGGAAGTCACGGACTGATCCTGAACAGAAGACCGGCAAAGTGTAGGGCTTGAGCAGGACAAAAGGCGAATCAGGGAATATCGGCCTTATAAAGAAACCTTTTCTTACAACACATGTAGAAACAGTCCGGTTGCTTACCGCTGCAACAGTCCCTAGCATCAGGCTTTGCTCTCAGGTGTCACGCTCCCGACAATGCCATCCCCGCACGCTTTGCCAAGGAATGCACCACCCATCGCGCCGCTGGATACCCGCAGCCGAGTCGAGACCCCGGAAGGTATCGACCTGCTCTTGCGACCAGCAGGACTTGTCCCGCGTGGACTGGCCTTCGCCATCGATTTCAGCATTCGTGCCGCGATCATCGGTGCGCTCTTTCTGATTTTCAGCCTGTTCGAATCGTTTGGCGCAGGCTTGAGCGCTATCACGATGTTCCTCGTGACCTGGTGGTACATGGTGTTGTTTGAAGTACTGAATCAGGGTCGCACACCCGGCAAACAGATCATGGGCCTGCGAGTGATTCACGATAATGGGACACCGGTGGGCTGGACCGCTTCGCTGATCCGCAACCTGTTGCGCTTCGTCGACATGCTGCCATTCGGTTACAGCCTTGGGGCGCTCAGCTGTCTGCAGCATCCGCAATTCAAACGCCTGGGCGACCTGTCAGCCGGCACTCTGGTGGTCTATCAAGACAAGCCGCCCCGCCGCCCGGTACTGCCTCAAGCAACGCCAATCATCGCCCCGTTCGTACTAACCCTCGAAGAACAACGGGCGATTTTGAGCTTCGCAGAACGACAAGCCGAGCTCTCTTCCGAGCGCACACAAGAACTGGCATCCATTCTTGCCGAACCGCTGAACGTCAGCCCTGCTCTGGCAGTGCCACGACTCAACAGCGTGGCCAGCGGCCTGCTGGGGCCGACATGAAACAAAGCCTTTTCGAACTTCGACATCAGGCTGAGTGGCAGCGATTTGCAGAGCGTCTGGGCCGCCTTGAGAAAGGCCGGACGCCAGACGACTCGAACGAAACCTTCAGCCGCGACTATCGACGCATCTGTAATCAATTGGCCATGGCTCAGGAAAGGGGCTACAGCAGCCATGTGGTCGATCCGCTGCAACAGTTGGCCATGCGTGGGCATCAGCAGCTGTATCGCCACCGTCATCCGTTCGCAGCGCAGTTGCTGGGCTTCGTGCTGGCGGGTTTTCCACGGCTGGTACGTGCAGAATGGCGTCTGGTCACCATCGCCAGCCTGCTGTTTTTCGGCAGCCTGATCGGTATGGGTTTGCTGGTGCACGGTTTCCCCGACCTGATCTACAGCGTCATTGCCCCGGAACAAGTAGCGCAGATGGAGAGCATGTACGATCCGCAGGCCAGCCGTATCGGCCAGACACTGGAGCGCGCCGCCGACGCTGACTGGATGATGTTCGGCTACTACATCATGAACAACATCGGCATTGCCTTTCAGACTTACGCGACGGGCCTGCTGTTCGGACTTGGCAGCCTGTTCTTCCTGTTCTTCAACGGGCTGACGATCGGGGCTGTCGCCGGACATCTGACGGGCATCGGCTCAGGCCAGACATTCTGGTCATTCGTTATTGGCCACGGTGCATTCGAACTCACCGGCATCGCCCTGGCAGGTGCCGCCGGGCTCAAGCTTGGCTGGGCACTGCTGGCTCCCGGGGCCCTGCGCCGTGGTGAAGCATTACGAGTGGCGGCAAAAGCCAGTGTGCAGCTTATTTATGGCGTCATCCTCTTCCTGTTGATTGCAGCCTTTATAGAAGCCTATTGGTCATCCATGACCTGGCCGCGACCGACCATCAAATACGCCGTCGGTGCGGCCCTCTGGATACTGGTTATCGCCTATCTGGTTTTCGCGGGCAGGACACACCATGCGCCTGACTGATGCCAGCGTCGCAATCCACCCGCGAACGCCTTGGGAAGCCATAGACCTTGGCGTATTGTTGGCACAGGAGCATCGAGGCTTGTTGATGGCCAGTTGGGCCATTGTCACCTTGCCGATCTTCGCCCTGCTCAGCCTGCTGCTCTGGAATTATCCGAGCATTGCCTTCTTGCTGTTCTGGTGGCTCAAGCCCGTATATGAACGCTTGCCGCTGCTGATCCTGTCTCAGGCGCTGTTCGATCCCGCGCCAAGCCTGAAGGATTCGCTCAAGGGCTGGCTCAAAACATTACGCCCGAATCTTTTCGCGAGCCTGGCCTGGCGCCGATTTAGCCTGAGCCGTAGCTTCATTTTGCCGGTGCAACAACTGGAGCAACTTCGAGCAGAGGCACTCAGCCTGCGCATTGGCGTGCTCAGCCAGAAGGATCAATTCGCCGCCCGTTGGCTGACGGCTATGGGCTCCACTCTGGAGTTATGCCTGTGGACCGGCATGGTCGTGCTGTTTTACGCACTGATCCCCAAACAGGTGGAACTCGACTGGAACTGGTTGCTGCTGCTCGACCTGAACAACGAACTGAACTGGCTGAAGCACCTGAGCAATTTTTTCTATGCGCTGATTCTGGTGGTGTGGGGACCGATTTACGTGTCCTGCGGTTTCACCCTTTACCTGAACCGGCGCACGGTCCTGGAAGCCTGGGATATTGAACTGGTCCTGCGTCGACTGCGTCAGCGGCTTACGGGGAGTGCTTATCTATTGCTGGTCGGACTCGGCCTGACCCTGGTCAGTCCTGCGCAAACAGCGTGGTCCGAGCAGCAGGATTTCAGCTGTCCGATTCCTTTACTGTCGCAAGAGGAAGAAGCGGGTCCGGACAGTCCGCGCCTGGTCAATCAGGAACTGACCAGCACGGCGGCGCGTCAAGAAATCAAAAATCTGCTGCAGCAACCACCGTTCAAGAATCCCAAAACCGTTTCCGGTTGGCGACTGGCAGAAGATCAAAGCACTTCGCAGGAGAAAATCGCAGGCAAAGGCAGCACGTTGTTCGGCTGGCTCAAATGGCTGATGAAATTCGGCAATGTCGCCGCACAGGTCTTCAAGGTTTTGCTATGGGGCATCGTGATCGCGCTGATCGGGGTGGTGATCTGGCGCTACCGGAAATGGCTGGCAGCGTTCGTCAGTCGTCGCGCTCCTCGTGAGAAACAACAGCGCACTCAACCTGAACAATTGTTTGGCCTGCAAGTCAGCGCTGAAAGCCTGCCTGACAACATTGCGGGAAGCGCGGAGCAACTCTGGTCGAGCCAGCCACGTGAAGCGTTGGGGTTGCTGTATCGGGCATTTCTCAGCCGTATGCTCAGCGAATATAGCCTGCCGCTGAAAAACGCTGACACTGAAGGCGAGGTGCTGCAACGAATAGCCACACTTGATCGACCTGATCTTGACGCCTTCAGCCGCGCACTGACGCTGCACTGGCAAAACCTCGCGTACGGTCACCAACTGCCTGCAGCTCATGTGCAGCAGGAACTTTGCGATGGTTGGCGGCGCCTGTTTGATCGGGAAGTACGATCATGACCCGACGCAGTTGGTTATTGATCGCTCTGGCGGTACTGGTCGCGGCCGTCGGAGGGACCTACCTTCTGAAAAATCTCGAGCGCTACGAGGAAACGGTCGATCAAGGCCCGTCCCCCGAAGCCCGAACCAACCCCTGGCTGGCGGCGGAAAGCTTTCTGCGCAGTCGCTCCATCGAGGTAAAAATCGCCGACTCGACCAGCAAGTTGCCCGACGCGAGCCTGGGATCACAAACTTTGCTGCTGCTCGACCATCGCGAAAACATGACCCCATCCCAGGCAGATCAAGTATTGCGATGGGCGCGCTCCGGTGGGCACGTGCTATTCGTCGCAGAGCAACTCTGGGATGAAAAAAAGGGTCGTAGCGGCGACCTGTTGCTGGACCGTTTAAAAATTCATCAGTTGCTCACCAAAGACCTCAAGGCTCAGGATTCCTCGCCAGTCAGCCCGGTCAGCCCAGTGATCCCGCTACGTACTCCGGTACCCAAAGCACCCAAGTTGCCCTGGCCAGATTTGACCCGCCTGTATCTGGAAAATGAAGAAGCGCCGGCCTACATTGGCTTCGACCCCAGATTTCATCTGGAAGACCCTGAAGATCAAGCACAGTCATGGGCAAACAGCGCTGGCGCAACGCACATGTTGCAACTGATCTATGGCGACGGCTTGATCACGGTAGTGACTGATAGCAATCTGTGGAAATCCCGATCCATCGGTCATTACGACAATGCCTGGCTTCTGTGGTATCTGACCCAGGACAGCAAGGTCACGATGGTCATCAAGACACAGCACGACAATCTGTTCAGCCTGTTGCTGCGGCACTTCCCGCTGTTGTTGCTGATGCTGACGCTGCTCATCGGTGCCGGACTCTGGCGGGCAGGCATGCGCCAAGGGCCCGTAGCAGCACCGGTTATCGGCGCTCGGCGACAACTGACAGAACACCTGCGCGCCAGTGCCGAGTTTTTGCGTCAACGTAGCGGCCAGCAAACCCTCTTGCGCAATCTACAAGCGGAAATCCTGCGCCGGGCCCGCATTCGTCACCCAGGTTTTGAAACACTTATGGTCGCCGATCAATGGCAAGTTCTGGCACGCCTGACTCGCCAGCCTACCAGCGTCATCAGCCAGGCCTTACGCCCTCGTCCGGCACAGCGCATGTCCGGCTCCGACTTCACTCGTCAGGTTGCCCACCTGCAAACCATCAGGAATGCCCTATGAGCGATCTTCCCAACGAACCCTCTACCGATTCCGAACCGGTCGTCGAGTTCAACATCGACCCTGCCGCAACGCCCGTGGCCCCCGTCAGCAATCAAGCGCAGCAACGCCAGCGAGCCAGTCAGTTGGCCCAGGCACTGCGCAAGGAACTACAAAAAGCCGTGATTGGTCAGGCTGCGGTCATTGATGACGTACTCACAGCGTTGATCGGCGGCGGTCACGTCCTGCTCGAGGGTGTGCCGGGGCTCGGCAAGACCCTTTTAGTACGGGCACTGGCCCGTTGCTTTGGCGGGGAACATGCACGTATCCAGTTCACCCCGGACCTGATGCCCAGCGACGTCACCGGCCATGCGGTCTATGACCTGCAAACCGAGCAATTCAAACTGCGCAAGGGCCCGGTTTTCACCAACCTGCTGCTGGCCGATGAGATCAACCGCGCCCCGGCCAAGACCCAGGCCGCGTTGCTTGAAGCCATGCAGGAACGGCAAGTGACCCTGGAAGGCAAGGCGATGCCAATCGCTCAGCCATTCATGGTGCTGGCGACACAAAACCCGATCGAGCAGGAAGGCACCTACCCTCTGCCCGAAGCAGAACTGGACCGTTTCATGCTCAAACTGCGCCTGGACTACCCCGATGCTGAAGAAGAGCTGAGCATGGTTCGTCAGGTCACGCGCTCGACCCGCGCCGACATGCTTGATGTGCAACCGTTGCGCGTCGTGCTTCAGGCCCGTGAAGTTCAAGCGCTGCAACGCATCGCCAGTGAGCTGCCGTTGGACGATCAGGTTCTCGACTATGCGGTTCGGCTGGCGCGTGCAACCCGTACCTGGCCGGGCCTGACACTGGGTGCGGGTCCACGAGCCTCGATTGCGCTGGTCCGCGGCGGCCGGGCTCGGGCCTTGTTACGCGGGGGCGAATTTGTCATTCCCGACGACATCAAAGGCTGCGCGCTCGCCGTGCTGCGCCATCGGGTAAGGCTCGCGCCGGAACTGGACATCGAAGGCCTGTCGGTTGATCAGGTCCTCGGGCAACTGCTCGATCAGGTCCCGGCCCCCCGCCTATGAAGCAAATGCTGAAACCATCGATTGCACTCCTTGGCTGGCTGGGAGGCCTGGCGGGGATTGCGCTGCTGCTTGGCGTTCTGTCCGCGCTGGCCATTACTGTGCCCGATGAGGTCAGCACAGTGTTTTACGGGCTGCTGCTGGCCGTGTTGATACTGGCGCTGGTAGATGCAATACGGCTGAGCCGTGCGCCATCCCCTCGCCTGCAGCGTCAGATTCGCGGCAGTCTGGCATTGGGTCGCTGGGCGGATGTGCAGCTGCAACTGAATCACGATTATCCGAACGAAATCACGGTGCAGGTGTTTGACCACTTGCCCGCGGGCTTTGAAGCAGGGCATCTGCCTCAGGCCGTGACGCTGCAGCCCGGTGAGCAAGCCCAAATGGGCTACCGATTGCGTTCGCTGCAACGAGGTTTCTTTGAATTTACGCAGTGTGAAATCGAACTGCCCAGCCCGATGAAGCTATGGCGCACTCGCCGTTACCTGGAATTGCCCGGCAGCACTCGGGTCTATCCGGATTTCGCAAGGATCTATGGCGGCCAGTTGCAGGCTGTTGAGAACTGGCTCAGCCAAATGGGTGTTCGCCAGCGACAGCGCCGCGGTTTGGGGATGGAGTTCAATCAGCTACGGGAATTTCGCGAAGGCGACAGTTTGCGGCAAATTGACTGGAAAGCCACTGCACGTCACAGAACGCCCATAGCCCGTGAATACCAGGAAGAAACTGACCAGCAAATCCTGTTCATGCTCGATTGCGGCCGGCGTATGCGCAGTCAGGACGGCGCACTTTCCCACTTTGATCATGCGCTCAATGCCCTGTTGCTACTTGGGCATGTAGCACTACGCCAAGGTGATGCGGTGGGGCTGTCGACCTTTGCCAGTGAGCAGGATCGCTACCTTGCGCCGGTCAAAGGGCAGCGCCAGTTGAATGTCCTGCTCAACAGCGTCTACGACCTGGACAGCACTCGCAAAAACGCGGATTACAGCACTGCCGCGCGTCAATTGCTGGCTCGTCAAAAGCGCCGGACGCTGGTAGTGCTGATGACCAATCTGCGAGATGAAGATGAGGATGAGCTGTTGTCGGCGGTCAAACTGCTCAGCCAGCAGCATCAGGTCCTGGTGGTCAGCTTGCGCGAGGAGATACTGGACGCCCTGCGGCACACGCCCGTTCAGACCTACGAAGAAGCACTGATGTATTGCGGGACCATCGATTTTTTGAACGCCCGCGCCGGGCTGCATGATCGCTTGAACGCCCACGGCATTCCTGTTCTGGATTCACGCCCGGCAGAACTGGGGCCGGAGCTGATCAGCCGTTACCTGAACTTGAAAAAATCCGGATCGCTGTGAAGGCTCCTTCCCGACATCCGCTATCGCGGAGCGAACACTGAGCTGTAGGAGCTGCCCAAGACCGCGATGGCGGCGTGTCGGGAAAAATGCTTCGCAGCCTTCGGCAACTCCTAAGGGATTCGCGTGAATCAGGTGATTGAGACCACACCGCAGCGAAATACCCTCAGGCCGACGCCTCCATCGGATAAAAACTGAAGTAGTGCCGCAGCGCACGTATCAACTCCGCGTACTCTGGCGGCGACTCGGTCAGTATGAAGCCCGAGTCGTAGCTACCCGGTGTTTCATCCTCATGACACCACACGCAGGTCGCCATCACTTCAAGCGTGACAGGCATTCCGCGCTCACAGGGGACTTGGAGACGCAGCTGGAAATCGGCACCCACCAACATCGGCAAATCGCTGATTAGCATCAAACCTGTTTCGGATACGTTCCCCAAACACCCTAACTGCTTATTGGTATAGCGGTTGAAAACCCGCAGATAGCCAGGCAATTGATGCCGTTCGATCCTTCGCTCTTTCAACATAGATCAGCCGCCATAGGTGACCATTGAGCATGGTCGCGCTAAAACTCCCTAGGTAACCAACACTGCGTGTCGGCACCGTAAATACGAGCAAACCTGAGTTTGTCGTCGCAGAAACGTGACTCTGACCCGTTACAGGCACCACAAGTCACGTACGTCCGTCTGCTTTTCGAAAGACTAGACCAGCTGTCGCAAATAGCCACTCAAAAACGTTACACAGAATCCAAACGGGTGTAATCAGCGCTTTACAGGGGTTACCTGAGCAGTCTGGACCCGGGGATAGTGACCCAACTGCGCCAGGGTCTCCAGACGGGCCCGCGCCCTGAAGGCGTACTCGCTGTAAGGGTACTGAGTAATAATGAACTGATAAGTTTGAGCCGCATCGACGAACAGTTTTTGCCGCTCGAGGCATTGCCCGCGCAGCATTGACACTTCGGGCTGAACGTAACGACGCGATCGGCTTTGACGATCGACCTTGGACAAGCTCAACATCACGGCCTCGCAGTCACCACGATCATACGACCGGTAGGCGCTGTTCAAATTTGAATTCATGGCCATTCGGGTGCAGCCACTGACGGCTGCCAGTAATACTAAAATCATCACGATTCGCATGGGACTCTCCTGTGCTCTGCAATGTATCGACCTGAAACAAGATTTCTTCAAGTGGTTTTGACACCAATCGTCTGACGTTTACCCGCTCGTAAAATATCGCGACAGTGCAAAGAAACATGACTACAGATCAAGACAGTAGTAGCCTCTCGCTGCGCTTCATATAAGGAGTTTATGCATGACCGTTCGCCGCACTAAAATCGTCGCCACTCTTGGCCCTGCCAGTAACTCGCCGGAAGTCATCGAACAGCTGATCCTCTCGGGTCTGGACGTTGCTCGTCTGAACTTCTCCCACGGCACCCCGGATGAGCACAAGGCACGCGCCAAACTCATTCGCGAAATCGCCGCAAAGCACGGGCGCTTCGTCGCACTGCTGGGTGACCTGCAAGGTCCGAAGATTCGTATTGCCAAGTTTGCCGGCAAGAAAATCGAACTCAAAGTCGGTGATAAATTCACCTTCTCCACCGTTCACCCGCTGACCGAAGGCAACCAGCAAATCGTGGGTATCGACTACCCGGATCTGGTCAAGGATTGCGGCGTAGGCGACGAGCTGTTGCTCGACGACGGTCGCGTGGTCATGCGCGTTGATACCCAGACTGCCGACGAACTGCACTGCACCGTGCTGATCGGTGGCCCATTGTCGGACCACAAAGGGATCAACCGTCGCGGCGGCGGCCTCACCGCTCCGGCTTTGACTGAAAAAGACAAGCTGGACATCAAGCTCGCTGCCGAAATGGAGCTGGACTATCTGGCCGTCTCCTTCCCGCGCGATGCCGCCGATATGGAATACGCCCGTAAACTGCGTGACGAGTCCGGCGGCACCGCCTGGCTGGTGGCGAAGATCGAACGCGCTGAAGCTGTGGCCAACGACGAAGTGCTAGACGCGCTGATCCGCGCCAGTGACGCCGTTATGGTTGCTCGTGGCGACCTGGGCGTTGAAATCGGTGACGCAGAGCTGGTAGGCGTTCAGAAACGCATCATCCTGCACGCACGTCGCCACAACAAAGCGGTGATCGTGGCAACGCAAATGATGGAGTCGATGATCTCCAGTCCGATGCCGACACGCGCTGAAGTATCCGACGTGGCCAACGCCGTGCTCGACTACACCGACGCCGTCATGCTGTCCGCTGAAAGTGCTGCGGGTTCTTACCCGATCGAGGCCGTTCAGGCCATGGCCCGTATCTGCATCGGCGCTGAAAAGCACCCGACAGGTAAGACCTCCAGCCACCGCATCGGTCACTCGTTCACCCGTTGTGACGAAAGCATCGCGCTGGCGGCCATGTACACCGCCAACCACTTCCCTGGCGTGAAAGCGATCATTGCCCTGACTGAAAGCGGCTACACCCCGCTGATCATGTCGCGCATTCGCTCCTCCGTGCCGATCTATGCATTCTCCCCGCACCGCGAAACTCAGGCGCGCGCGGCAATGTTCCGTGGCGTTTACACCGTGCCGTTCGACCCAGCCAACCTGCCACCAGGCCAGGTCAGCCAGTCTGCGGTCGACGAACTGCTCAAGCGCGGTCTCGTTGAGCAAGGCGATTGGGTCATCCTCACCAAGGGTGACAGCTACCACACCATCGGTGGCACCAACGGCATGAAAATCCTGCACGTCGGCGATCCTCTGGTCTAAGACCGCCCGCGCAGGAAACAAAAAGCCCCGACTCGCAAGAGCCGGGGCTTTTTTTGTGTTCGGTGACCCAAGGTCCCCCCCAGAGCGCACGAGCATCGCGAGACCGCGATGGCGGTCTGTCTGATAAACCGCTATCGCGGCCTCGCGATGCTCGTGCGCTCCTAAAGTCCAGTGTGTTCTGCGCGAGAGTGCAGTGTCAGGGACACCAGGCAATCTCGCATTTGAATACCTTACTCGCGCCCCACAAACACATCCGCGAGTACCTGATTGCGCGGGATACCCGCCAGATAAAGCCGCTTGGCAAAAGTCTCGACGCTTTGCGGGTTGCCACAGAGCAAAGCCATAGTCTTGCGTGACAGCATGCGCAGATCAGCCAGCATTGCGTCCAGTTCATCAGCCTTCACTAGCTGCACCTGAACACTGCCATGAGTACTCGCCAACTCCATCAGCTCGGCGCGCAAGTAATGCTCGCCACCATCACGCGCCAAATGAATGAGCCTGATTGGCCCTTCATGCTCCTGACGCAACGCTTCACGCAGCACGCCCCACAATGGGCCTAGCCCGGTACCGGCGGCCAGCAACAACAGCGGCCGCTCCTGCCAATCGGGGTCATATTGCAACGCACCACCCCGCAACTCGCCAAGCCCGATGTGCTCATCTATGCGCAAATGCCGGGCTATGTCGGCAAAAGCACCGGCTTGACGACAATCGATATGAAATTCCAGAAAGCGGTCTTCACCCGGCACACTCGCCAGCGAGTAAGGCCGGGCCACGCCGCTGTCAGTCCACAGCACCAGATGCTGACCAGCGCGATAACGCAGCGGGCGTTCCGGTTCAAGCCGTAAACGCAGCACTGTTGGACTGAGCCAGTCACATGCTGCGACCCGGGCGGGCGTCCCGTCACGCAATGGGTCAAAAGCCTGGACGCTCAAATCCTGCGTCACTCGACATTGGCAAGCCAGCCGCCAGCCCTGCTGACGCTTACCGGCATCAAGCGCCTGCGGAAGCGCGTCCGCGGGCTCGCCCTCGATACAGCGCACCAGACAGGCGTGACAACTCCCCGCCCGACAGCTGTAAGGAACGTAGACGCCAGCCTGATTAAGGCTATCGAGTAAATTACTTCCTGCTGCGACCGTCCAGTGACGCTCGCCTACATGCAGTTCAGGCATCCACGTTTTCCCAGCCAGCCACACAACAATTACGCCCTGCACGCTTGGCGCGATACAACGCCTGATCTGCTCGATGCAGGGCGTCATCAAGATTGTCACCTTGCTGCAACAGGGTCATACCCACCGAGAGACTCAGGTTCAAATCAGGCAATGCAGCCAGCTCAACCCGACTGAACGATTCGCGCACACGCTCGCAACAATCGACCAACTGTTGCTCGTTACATAGCGGTATGAACAACACAAACTCCTCTCCACCGTAGCGCGCCAGCACATCACTTTCACGCAGACACTCTTCAGCGTGGGAGGCAAACGCCTGCAGCACCTGATCGCCCGTTGAGTGACCATGGTTGTCATTGATGCGCTTGAAGTGATCAAGATCGATCAAAGCCAGCCCATGGGAAGCGTCACCGCTCAGTTGATTCAATTCCCGGGCCGCCATACGTAAAAAGTAGCGCCGATTGTACAGATTGGTGAGTTCATCGGTCGCGGCCAACTCCTCAAGCTGGGCCATCATCCCGCGCAACGTGTCTTGGTGAGCCTGCAAGGCGTAGCGGCGCTGACGCATCCGCTGACGCTGGGCATACACATAACCGGCAAACAGACTGAGCCACAGCAACATGACGAACAAGGCACTGATTTGCAGAAGCACAGTTCCGGGCTTGTGCATTGTCCCGTTGAAGAACTCCAACGCGTTAATACCAACAAAGCTCAAAAGCACCAACGCCGAACAGCGAGCAAAGACCATCGGCGTCAACTGGAATAGACCGAACAGCAGGATCGGCGCATACACGACCAAAAACACACCTCGGGCACCATCGAGGCAAGACAGCAGCCAGGCCAGCCAGCAAAGCGCTAGCACTACCTGGAGTTCAGTCAGACTCGCATCCTTAAAACGCTGGTTGAATTTGCTCAGAAACATTGCCAGCACGACGAGTTGACTGAGCAACACAGATACGCTGCCAATCGCCGCCACATGAAGGGGCTGGTGAAGTTCACCAGCATAGATAGCCAGCCAGCTCAACAGCATGACGACCAGATACGTGGCTGCCGCCAAGCCAAAGCGCTTCAAAAAAAGAGATTGCATGACTGGGGATATTTCCCGCGGGCTGATCGTGCTCAAAAAGGATTCCTTCCCATAGTGGCACCAGGCCAACAACCTTAGACCCGCATCAAAAAGTTTCCAGCCGACAAAAGGATAAATACGTTCAAACTCGTTCAATTGCAACTGACACCAATAGCCCCCGCGTCCATGCAATACGAAGGCTGGAGGGCGTCTGTGTCAGCAATACCTATAAAATCCGGGGGGTAAACCAATCAGCGGGCAAACATGCCTAAAGCGCAAAACCGATGGATGGACCTGCGGGGATGCGGGTTATACTGCCGCGCCTTTTTGTCGCAGCCAGCCGCGCTGGTGCAGCCATCGGACATCATCTGATCAAACATGGCTCAGACTATATTTTTGAATGTTCCCGTCCTAAACAGAGGAGCGCGCCCCACATGACCGTGATCAAGCAAGACGACCTGATTCAGAGCGTAGCCGACGCCCTGCAATTTATCTCCTACTACCATCCGGTAGATTTCATTCAGGCCATGCACGAAGCCTATCTGCGCGAAGAGTCGCCTGCTGCCCGTGATTCGATGGCGCAAATTTTGATCAACTCGCGCATGTGCGCGACCGGTCATCGCCCAATCTGTCAGGACACCGGCATCGTCACGGTATTCGTGCGCGTCGGCATGGATGTGCGTTGGGACGGGGCCACCATGGGCCTGGACGACATGATCAACGAAGGTGTGCGCCGCGCGTACAACCTGCCGGAAAACGTTCTGCGCGCTTCGATCCTGGCCGACCCGGCAGGTGCTCGCAAAAACACCAAGGACAACACCCCGGCCGTTATCCATTACTCCATCGTCCCGGGTAACACCGTGGAAGTGGACGTGGCTGCCAAAGGTGGTGGTTCGGAAAACAAATCGAAGATGGCGATGCTCAACCCGTCCGACTCGATCGTCGACTGGGTCCTGAAAACCGTGCCAACCATGGGTGCTGGCTGGTGCCCGCCGGGCATGCTTGGCATTGGTATCGGCGGTACTGCCGAGAAAGCCGCGGTCATGGCCAAGGAAGTGTTGATGGAATCCATCGACATCCACGAGCTGAAAAAGCGCGGCCCATCCAACCGTATCGAAGAGATGCGTCTGGAGCTATTCGAGAAGGTCAACCAACTGGGCATCGGCGCCCAGGGCCTGGGCGGTCTGACCACCGTGCTCGACGTGAAAATCATGGACTACCCTACTCACGCCGCGTCGCTGCCGGTGTGCATGATTCCTAACTGTGCCGCCACCCGCCACGCGCATTTCGTGCTTGATGGTTCCGGCCCGGCCTCGCTGGAAGCGCCACCGCTGGACGCCTACCCGGAAATCGTCTGGGAAGCCGGCCCGTCAGCGCGCCGCGTGAACCTCGACACTTTGACCCCGGAAGAAGTGCAGAGCTGGAAGCCGGGCGAAACCGTCCTGCTCAACGGCAAAATGCTCACCGGTCGCGATGCTGCGCACAAGCGCATGGTCGAGATGCTCAACAAAGGTGAAACCCTGCCGGTTGATCTGAAAGGTCGCTTCATCTACTACGTCGGCCCGGTTGATCCGGTGCGCGAAGAAGTGGTTGGCCCGGCTGGCCCGACCACGGCGACGCGGATGGACAAGTTCACCCGTCAGATCCTTGATCAAACCGGCCTGCTGGGCATGATCGGCAAGTCCGAGCGCGGCCCAACCGCTATCGAAGCGATCAAGGACTACAAGGCTGTTTACCTGATGGCCGTGGGTGGCGCTGCGTACCTGGTGGCGCAGGCGATCAAGAAATCGAAAGTCGTGGCCTTTGCCGAACTGGGCATGGAAGCGATCTACGAGTTCGAGGTCAAGGACATGCCTGTCACGGTAGCCGTGGACAGCAAGGGCGAATCCGTCCACGTCACCGGCCCGCAGATCTGGCAGAAAAAGATCAGCGACAGCCTGGCGGTGGAAGTGCAGTAAAAGCCAGCGATGACGCAGTAGTAAGCCTGGATTAAATCCGGCTTACTACTCGTTGTTTTCTAACGGCCGATCATATCCACATGCCTGTATTGCCCGTTTTCCTCGGGACGATAGTTACATTGAGGTACCCACGCTTACGCTCGGTAGCGACGATACTGAAGTGCGTCTTCGGCAAAATCAACCCTTCCACCTCGGTTGGAGACTTAACCTTTAGAGCACCGCCGTGCAAGATAAAAAGTACCGGAGCGGTAGCCTTGATAACCGCAGGGTCGTGATATTTTTCGAGAAATGTCTTGGCCGTTTCTTTATCAGGCGTAAAGGCTGTAAACCCACTGGTTGTCAACTTTAGCCCTTCTTTGAATGCATCTATTTCTTCTCTGGCGATACGTGCTCCGCGATAAAGTACCTCATTAATAGGCTTTCCCAACGAAGCGGTGAAGAGACTCATTATCCCGGCGGGATATGCCTGATACTTCCCCAACATTTTGAGCGCGGGCACAAACTGCTCGTTTTTGCGCACGTGATTAAGCCTCACGGTATGCTCGCCGTTATTCTTGCTTAATTCTTGGCCTGCGGCGGCTTTAGCATCTTCAAAAGAGGGTAAACCTGCGGCGCGCTCGGAGGTAACGCTGCGGGTAGCACTATTGATATAACGAGCACCGGCATTGGTGGACCAAAAGAGATTAAGTCCTGCTTTTAAGTCTTTCGTCATCGCCCTCCGGTCATTTGCCAGTGATTCCTCATGGCCGAAAAAATGAGTTTTCGCATACGTCCACACCGCTTCGGCGTATTTTATGCGACTGCGTTTCAGATCCTTGATTTCGTCGAACATCCAATCAAGAGTCTTGGACTCCTCGTACGGTCTAAGAGATGAAATGAGCGCTTCCCCTGACTGAAACAACCGCACAGCGGTCTGTTGCGCCAGTGCCTTCAATTTGTCGTCCAGCTCGACTGGGGCCAAGCCCTGTGAATCAACATGACCTATCGGATTATTTACAACCATTTGATATAAATTCATCCCCGCCGCGACTCCCGCCGGGTCCGGATTTATCCACCGACACAACCACGGCGCGTAATAGCGCATCCCATAGTAATAAAGCCCTGTTGCATCACGCTCCTGACCTGAATAACGAATCGTTTTGTACTTGGCCTCCACGGCACTGCGCCCCGCCCACCATGAAGTCCCGCCGAAAGGATAATAACGTTCCTGGCTGATCACATTGGCCCTGTCGTCCAGTTCCAGCGTGCTGGAACCCAGATGATCGCTGAGGCTGTAGCGCACTTGGTTATTGGCAATGCCCTCAGGATTGCTGTCCTCCAGCCAATGCAATACCCGTACGTCACAACGGCCGGCTGGTGCGTTGATTACCTGCAGGCTTTCCCCCGTGGCGGTATCGGTACGAAGTTCGAGGCCGGGCAGATAACGCACTTCAGCGCGATGAGTGGTATTGGCGGCCTGGGTTATCCGGACTTTGCGTACGCGCTGACCATTGCCGTCGTAGCAATATACTTCACAGTCATCCTCGGCCTCTTCGCGCTGTACCGGTGTTACTTGTTGCAGTTGATTGCGTACGTCCCACGCAAGCAACTGACCGCGCTGCAGCTCGAGTAGATTGCCATTGGCATCAAACGCCGCCTCCAGTTCTTTTTCATCGGGAACGTGATCACCGACTACCGGAAGGCTGCGATTGCTGTACCGGGCAATGATCATTTGCCGCGTGCACGATTGCGCGCCGACATGGCTCAGGGTGCGTAAGTTACCACCCGCGTCGTAGGCATAATGCTGGGTGTAATGGGCCAATTGATTAGGATCGGCAGGGGATTGGAATAGCGCCAGTGGAGGCCCGCTATCGGCGTCCAATGCTTCACGGCCCGTCGCCTCGATCAGTTGATACAGCGTGTCGTAGCGGTAAGTGCTGACATCCGCCACGGCCTGATTGCGAAAGTAACGGGTCGGCTGCGCGGCATCTTCGATGCGCAGGATATTACCGAGCGGATCGTGCTCGTAGTTCAAGTCTTGCAACGTCGCGCCAGTGGCTTTGCGGGCCGTCAGCCGCTTTAACAAGCCACTGGCCGGGTCATAGGCCGTGATGCTCCGCACCTCATTGCCCGCCGTTTCGCTTTCGACCTGGCCGAAAGCGTTATAACGAATATCGCTGACCAGCACCTGCTCGGCCTGACCTGCCAGTTGCACATGGGTGCTGCGAAGTGCGCCAGCGCAGGTCACTTCCAGGCGTTGCACATTGCCCTGCGCATCGGTCTGGCCGATAGCTTCAGCCCATGGATTGCAGGCGTAGCGCGTTACAGCGCCCGGCACTGGTTCGAGCAATTCATTGCGCGCAGCTTCGCTAACGGGCCAGTCTGGCCGCTCAATAACCTGCAGGAAACGTCTTGTCGTTTGCAGCAACGCCGCACCAATGCTGTATTCCTCAAGCAATTGGCTGCCCGCCGGGTCATCATGACGAGCTAGTCGGCCGCACATGTTATGCGCAACCGCTTGAGCATCGGCAGGCGCGTAGGTAAACCGCTCAATCGCTTGATCCTGTTCAATGATCGCCAACGGCCGCAACAGTGCGTCGTATTGCATAACGCTATGGGTTTCACGCTCGTCCCAGCCCTCAAGCATCTGCCCGGCTTCACCGCTCAAACTCACCCGCCACCCGGCATCCACGCTGTCACTCGACAACAGCGCCCCGCCGAGGCTGAACGTCTGGCTCAGGTTGGCAGGCACATCACTATCAGCTTCAAACAGCGAGAACAAACGCGCATCCCGGCGCACAACTGGACGTCCAACAACATCAAACACCTGCTGCGCAACGCAAACTTCGACGGCATCGCCGATTGCCCGGCGATAAAACTGCAGCCCACGAACGGTCAAGCCACGCGGATCTTGCACCGAAATAACCGGTGTGTGGCGGTGCATAGAGAAATCCGTGCCGGGCATTAAGAGTTAGTCTCCGCTGTTGAGTACCCACCAGAAATCAAACAATAGAGCTTTACCTTTATTTAATGACCTACCAATACGCAATAAGCGTAATTTCCAATTATTCTAGGAGTCTTTTATCCAACCTAACAGATTGTTTTTATGAGTAATCTCTAATAACACCGAGCATTGATGGCACTTCTGAAAGCTAGACGTTTATAGCAAAAAAGGCAGAAGCTAAAATGACTTGAACAAAGCAAGGAGTGCTACGGCGATGAGAACCCCATCTTTTTCTTTATTGGCCACTTTCACGCCGGCTCCGGTACTGAACATTGTTCATGAGGTACTCGGCAAAGCGATCCGCACTTACGTAGACACGGTCCCGTCTGGTAATGAGCCCAGCGCACTCTTCTTCAAGAAAAAAGACTCCGTCGTCTATGTTGACGACGCCTCTAACCCACCGAAACAACTCATGGTATTTGCCGAGAAAACCGGGCTTACCGCCAGCGAAGTTGAAGCCTTGCTGGCCGCGCGCTACAACGCGTCTTACCCGTCGCTGCATATATCTGGCACATAACTCAATATCATCGTGCATATGCGCTACACGGCGTAAAGCGCCGGCATGCGTTGAACGGAGGCACCGGCATGGCCAATCAGGAACAGGCACGACAAGACGCGCAACCCATCGTCGCCACGCCGTCCTTACCCAAAGGTGGGGGCGCCATTCAAAGCATCGGCAAGGGCTGGGGGCCAGTGGGCAACGCTGGCACGGCGTCGCTGGCCCTCGACCTGCCGATCAGCCAGGGCCGTGGTTATGCGCCGGGGCTGGCGCTCAATTACCAGAGCACGGTAGGCAACGGTCTGTTCGGCCTGGGCTGGAATCTCAACCTGGGTTGCGTGGCCCGGCGTGCCAGCAAAGGCGTGCCGACCTACACCGATGACGATGTGATGCTCGGCCCCAATGGCGATGTCTGGCTGCCGGAGCGCGACAGCAATGGCGCGATCGTCTTCACCACGATCAATCAGGACGGCACGTCTTATCAGGTGATTCGCTATTTCGCGAGGGTCGAAGGCGCCTTCGAACTGATCGAACATTGGCGCCTCGACCCTGTCGACCCTGGCTTCTGGCTGATCCATGGCGCCGATGGCAGCGTGCATTTTTACGGCAAGCAAGCCTCCTCTCGCCGTACCGATCCGGCCGATTCCAACCGTGTGGCCGAGTGGTTGCTGGAAGAAAGCATGAACGCCCATGGCGAACATATTCTTTATGAATACAAAGCCGAGGACGAACAGGGGCTACCCGACGATCATCCGCGCGACTTCATCGCCCAGTGTTATTTGTGGCGCGTGCGCTGGGGCAATTTTCTGGCCCACGCCGAACTGTATTTGTGGGACGAAACTTCGCTGGATGAACTGAACTGGCATTTCGATTTGCTGTTCGATTATGGCGAACGCAACGAAGCCACGGCCAACCAAAAACCGAGCTATGCCGAACAAAAGCCCTGGCCTGTGCGCAGTGACCCACACTCCAGCTTTGCCTATGGTTTTGAGCTGGGTAATTTGCGCCTGTGCAGGCAAGTCCTGATGTTTCATTACTTTCCTGATGAGCTGGGCGATTCTGCGCTGCTGATTCAGGGCCTGCTGCTGGAATACGGCGAGGACGCCCTGCATTACAACAAACTGCTCAAGGCTCATAGACAGGCCTGGGATGGCACGAGCTTACATAGTCTGAACCAGAGCCCGCCGATGGAATTCAAGTACAACGAATTCGACACAGCGAAGGGCGTTTATCAGACTTTCGAACCGATGCCAGGGCTCAATGATGGCCAGCCTTACCAACTGGTCGATTTGTATGGCGATGGCTTGCCGGGCGTGCTCTTTCGCACTGATCAGAACTGGCTCTACCGTGAGCCCATCCGGGCAACTGCGGCAGGCTCGAAGGCCAACGATGTCGCCTATGACCAATGGCAGGCATTGCCGCAGATCCCCCTCGCGGATTCCACAACGACGGTACTGCAATCACTCACCGACCTGACCGGCGATGGTCGCCTGGACTGGATCGTCGCGCAGCCGGGCATGGCCGGTTTCTTCACCTTGAACCCCGACCGCAGCTGGTCGCGGTTTGCCACCTTTGCCGCCTTCCCGACGGAGTTCTTCAACCCGCAAGGGCAAATGGTCGATCTGGTCGGCGGCGGCCTGTCGGACTTGGCCATGATCGGCCCGCGCAGCGTGCGCCTGTATGCCAACCGCCGTGCCGACGGTTTCGCCGCCCCTCTTGACGTGCCCCACGACCAAGACCGTTTGCCGCTGTTGAGCGACAGCCCCAGCGAACTGGTGGGCTTCAGTGACCTGCTCGGCACCGGCCAACAGCACCTGATCCGCATTCGCCATAACGAAATCCGCTTCTGGCCGAATCTGGGACGCGGCCATTTCGGTAAGGGTCAGCTATTTGCTGAACTATCTTTCGATTATGCAACCTTCGATGCCGGCAGGATCAGGCTGGCCGACCTGGACGGTTCCGGCGCCAGCGATGTGCTTTACCTACAAACGGACGATATCCAGGTATTCATGAATCAAGGCGGCAATGGTCTGGCCGCACCCTTTAGCCAAAAATGGCCCGACGGCGTTCGCTATGATCGCTTCTGCCAGGTCAGCCTGGCCGATCTGCAAGGCTTGGGTTGCGCCAGCCTGGTGCTGACCGTGCCCCATATGGCACCCCGGCACTGGCATCTGTCTTTCCCGGACAAACCCTATCTGCTGAACCAGACCGAAAACCACTTGGGTGGCTCGGGCACGGTCACCTATCGCAGCTCGGCACAAGAGTGGCTGGACGAGAAGCAGACGTTGCGGGCAGCCGGTAAGCCAGCGATTTCGTACTTGCCGTTCCCCGTGCATATCGTGGTCAAACAAACGCAAAAAGATGATCTCACTACCACGACGCTGACCCAGTTGTTCCAGTATCGGCAGGGCTTTTACGACCCTAGCGAACGGGAGTTCCGTGGCTTTGGCCTGGTGCTGCAAACCGACAGCGAGGCGCCGCCCTACCAGCAAGAAAGCTTCACCGCGCCGGTATTGAGTAAAACCTGGTATCACACCGGGCGCTATCCCGAACCCGCCCATGATGACTACGACGCCAGCGACCCGGCCGCACGCGCACTGGGTAAGCACCTGCTATCCCGTTTCGCCAGCGATACCGACCGACTGATCGCGGACGCCGATGCCGACACCTGCCAGGAAATGAGCCGGGCCCTTAGCGGCTCGGTACTGCGCAATGAAGTGTTCGGCCTGGATGAAGACTTTCAGCCAAGCGTGCTGTATTCGGTGCAGGCCTCGCGCTACCTGGTGCGCCAGCTACTCCCGCTATCTGAACATCAGCCCTATGCCCTGATGCTACCGCTGCTACTTGAATCAATCAGTTATCGCTACGAGGCCGGCGAGCTTGAAGATCCCCAGTGCGAGCACAGCCTGAGCCTGGCCTGGGATCGTTACGGCGTGCTGACCCATAGCGTCTGCGTCAACTATGCGAGACGCAAGACACCGGACGATGCACCGCCCTTCGAAGATGAGCACCAGCGCCTCTGGTGGCAGGCGTCCCATGATGAGGCGCAACAACAGTTCTACCTGAACGAAGCACGTGCCCAGGCGATTCATCTGGACGGCCGACAGAGCTGGCGCCTGGGTTTGCCCTACCGGGCACGTGCCAATGCCATGGTCGTTGCGGCCAGTGAGTTACCGCCCGAAACCATCAGCTATGAGCACTTCAGCGACCCGCAAGGCCAACTGGCGCAACTGCCGCGCACCCTGACCGGCCTGTCGGTGCAGCGTTACATCAACTGTGGCGACGGCGAGGCTACCTTCGAGGCGTTGAGCGACGCGACAGAAAGCGCCGAACTCGACGACCATGCCCTCAGCGCCTATGAACGGGTCATGGACGCCGAGCAACTGGCAGACAAGCTCGCAGAAATCGGCTACGCACAAATGCCTAGCTTCCTGCCGGAAGACGGCTTGAATCTCTGGTCAGTCAAACGCGGCTTTGCCTGCTACGCCGGACTGGAGGGTTTTTATACGCCCGAAACGTTCAGGGCCACCCGCAGCCATGGCTGGACCACGGTTGAGTACGACGCCTACCACCTGCTCATCATTCGGCTCACCGACCCGGCAGGCTGTACAACCCAGGTGACATACGACTACCGCACCTTGCAGCCTCGGCGGATTCTCGACCCCAATCAGAACACCCAGGAAGCGGACTACGATGCGTTCGGCAGGCTATGGGCGACCAGTTTCTATGGAACTGAACTGGGCGCGCCCGTGGGCTTCGAACCGCTGGACCCGAACAAACGTATATGGGGCGGAACCATCCTGGCCTTGAGCCAACCGGAGCAGGTGCTTGAAGACCGAGCCAGCGTCTATTACTACGACGCCAATACCAACTTTGATCCCGGCACCATCCCGTTCGCCAGCGCAGCATTTCAGGCCGATCGCTATCCCGGCGATCCGGACAAGCAAATCCGTATCAGCCTGGTATCGGTGGATGGCTTCGGCCGCACCTTGCAAACACGCCAACTGGTTGAAGATGGCGACGCCTATGAGGTCGACGAATACGGCTATTTAAACTTGATCGGTAATCAACCCGTCATCGTCCACGCGTCGCCCCGCTGGCGCGTCAGCGAGCGCGTGGAATACAACAACAAGGGCCTCGCCGTCAGGGTCTATCGTCCTTACTTCGCCAATAACCACGTCTATGTCAACGACAAAAACATGCGCGACCACGCCTATCACGACAAGCAGTTCTACGATCCGCTGGGCCGCCCTACCATCACCATTACCGCCAAAGGCTGGATGCGCCGCATAACTTACCGGACCTGGTACACCATCAGCGAAGATGAAAACGACACCGCCGAAGAAGTGGAAGCCGCACGATGAGTCATGCGCTAAATGCACACACGCCGCTACTCAGCGTGGTCGACTGCCGCGGCCTGGCGGTGCGTCGGGTCGCCTGCCATCGAAGGAACAGTGCGAATGCCCTCGAGTTGCGCGTGACGCGCCAAGCGCACGACACGGCCGGACGCCTGGTCGCCAGCCAGGATCCGCGCTTACCTGTTGCCAGCCAGCGCACGGTCTACAGCCTCTCAGGTCAGGCGCTGCTGACCGGCAGCGTCGACGCCGGTTGGGGGACTTCGTTGTTGGGTGAAGCAGGTCAACCTCTAGCCAGTTGGGACAGTCGCAGTACCGAGCGGCAGATCGAATACGACGAACTGCTGCGCACCGTGGCGGTGGCTGAACAGAACCGGGTGGTCGAGCGTTTTACCTATGGAGGACCGGAAACCGCTGACGATAACCAGTGCAATCAACTCATCCGTCATGACGATACAGCGGGCACCGTCCATCACCCGGATTATGGTTTGCCCGGATCACCACTGACCGAAGTCCGGCAATTTTTGCGCGAGCTGGAGATGCCCGATTGGCCTTTGACGGTCGCCGAACGGGATGGCTTGCTGGAGATCGATGGCCTGGAATCGACTTGGGCATTCGATGCGCAGGGTGAAGTGATTGAACAAACCGACGCCAAGGGCAATACCCGACAGTTCAAACACACCATCGCAGGCCAACTGAAATCGGTTTCTCTTGGCGGGCAGGTCTTGCTCAGCGAGATCCGTTACAACGCCTTCGATCAGATAGAGCAGGAAACCGCGGGGAATGGGGTCATCAGCCGCTCAACTTACGACCCGCAAAATGGCCGCCTGACTGAACTCAGCGCTGCGCTGCATGATGCTCCGCCCTTGCAACATTTGAAATATGGCTACGACCCGGTCGGTAATATCGATCAGATCGAAGACGCTGCGCAACCAGTGCGTTTCTTTGCGAACCAGCGTATTGAGCCGATCAACCAGTATCGTTACGACACCCTGTACCAACTGATCGAAGCCACAGGCCGGGAAGTCAAAACCGGCGCCAGTCACGGCCCCGCTCTGCCCGACTTGCAGAACCTGCCGCCTGATGCCAATCAGATCGCCAATTACACGCAAAGCTATGAATACGACGCGGGCGGCAATCTGCTGGAAATGCGTCACGTTGGCGCTCAGCTTTTCACCCGAACCATGCGCGTGGCACTGGACAGCAACCGCAGCCTGCCCGCCAATGAAGCGGACGTGGAAATTGACGATGGCTTCGATGCTAATGGCAATCTTCTGCAACTGGTTCGAGGTCAGAGTTTAAGTTGGGACGCCCGCAATCAGCTGCACCAAGTCACTGCCGTCAAACGCGACAACGGGCCTGACGACAAAGAACTGTATATCTATGACGGCAACGGTCAGCGCTGCCGTAAAGTGCGCAGCTCGCAAACCAGCACCCGGACTCTGATCGGCGAAGTGCGCTACCTGCCTGGGTTGGAAATCCGTAGCGAGCCTGATGACGAAATCCTGCATGTCATCACCGTGCAAGCCGGGCGCAACAGCGTGCGGGTTTTGCATTGGACCTCCACTCCCCCCTCCCGCATCGCCAACGATCAGGTCCGCTACAACCTCAGTGATCATCTCGGCTCCAGCACACTGGAACTGGATCACCAAGGTGGCCTGATCAGCCAGGAAGGTTATTACCCGTTTGGCGGCTCTGCGTGGTGGGCAGCCAGAAGTGCGAGTGAGGCCAAGTACAAAACCGTGCGCTATTCAGGTAAAGAGCGGGATTGCAGTGGTCTCTACTACTATAGAGCCCGTTACTACGCGCCTTGGTTACAGCGATGGATAAATGCCGACACATCAGGGAGAGACAATGATCTAAACGCGTTCAAAATGGTGCACAACACGCCTGTCAATAAAATAGACCGCGACGGTAATGTGCCGATTCCTACGAATGCCCATTACTTCTGGGAAGGCAGCAACATTCCCCATGAGCATTTACAAAACATATTAATGTTCAAACACCTGAATGCCGAATACAACATCAACGTCTGGACGTCGAAACCGCCTCAAATATTAAATACTCTGTCAGCTATGCAAGAGAGCATGCACCCTGCACAACGGGAGCTTTCTCAAGCTCACGGAGAATCGTTATCGATCAGAGACACCAGTGGTTTGTTTGACACACTTGCGCGTGAGTATTCGCCCGCCCGAAAACTGGAATCATTGTTCGCGAGAGAGCTCTCCGGCCCCTATAAAAACTATGCCGCAGCGAGCGATATTCTAGAGCTGGCAGCAACCTACGCTGAAGGCGGTATCTATATGGATGCGGATGTGGCTGTAGGCGGATCCATTGGAACATTATCAGCGCCCCATGGTTTTCTAATCCATATTGAGGGCCCGCTGACATCCAACGCAGTTATTGCAGCAGCCGCTAAATCAGAACTAGTACAAAACATGATGGACAACGTCACCGACCTTTATACAACTAATCCCTCCATGAGAATGAACAATGAAAATATGGGG
The DNA here is from genome assembly GCF_040224095.2 of Pseudomonas caspiana. Lineage (NCBI taxonomy): Bacteria > Pseudomonadati > Pseudomonadota > Gammaproteobacteria > Pseudomonadales > Pseudomonadaceae > Pseudomonas > Pseudomonas caspiana. Next base: position 4,932,958 of record NZ_CP167995.1, read on the forward strand.
TGGGCACAAAAACGGAGCACTGGGAACAGTGGTCTATTCAGCCGACTTAAACTGACCATGCACATGACCGGTCCGTCCATGATAAAAACCTTCCTGCCAAAACAGGGAGCAAGTCAACACTATGGACTGCCCATCGAGCATTTTTTCTACCGTGCGGAGGTCAATGAGGCTTTTTCAGTAGGCCACCCAAGGTCTTTATCGAATATTTTTTCTCAAGGATATACGCGCGGGCTAAACGGTGGAGGTGGCTGGGCCAGCATAAAGCCTGGGAAACGAGCATCTGTAGCCTAGGAAAAGGCGAGCGCACCATTGCAAAGCCATTAGATGCTGGGGGCTAGACGTTATGAAAGTTCCCAACGAGAGGTTAACCGGATGACTTCGGCCCAGTATGCACATACGCCCACTCTTGCAGTGTTTGACCCTCGATGTCTCACACTGGGCAACCTTGCCTATTGCAGAAGCGATGATCAGCATTTGCCTGATTTGCGAGCAAGCCTGCACCATTACAACTCCGCCGGGCGAAGGATTGCCAGTCAGGATCCCCGCCTTTCCTCGCCAAACTTACGCATGGTGTACAGCCTCTCCGGCCAGGTGCTACTGACCGAAAGCGTAGATGCTGGTTGGCGATTGGCCCTGCTGGGTGAAGCCGGGCAATCTCTGGAAGGCTGGGACGGGCGTGGCAGTGTTCGCCAAGCCGCCTACGACGACATGCTGCGGCCGGTGTTGATCATGGAATCCACTGCCGCTATTACCACCGAATCAAGTGGGACCGGCTTTAGCCGGGAAGAGGCCAGTACACCCGCTGAAGATGTGTCGTCAGAAATACCGCCTTCCCGGTTAAAGCCATTACTACTAGCAAATATGGAAGCGGCCGCGATCAACCTCACTTCAAGCCAGAACCTACCTGATCAAGTTGTCGAACGCTTTACCTACGGCGGACCAGATGCCGCCGAGCACAACCAGTGCAATCAACTGACTCGGCATGACGATACGGCGGGCACGCTCTATCGGCCGGACTACGGGTTATCGGGTTCGCCGCTGACCGAAGTGCGGCATTTTCTGCGTGAGCTGGAAATGCCCGACTGGCCTTTGGCGATCGCCGAACGGGATGACTTGCTGGAAGCCGATGGCCTGGAATCAAACTGGTCCTTTGATGCTCTAGGCGAAGTGATTGAACAAACCGACGCCATGGGCAATACCCGACAGTTCAAACACACCATCGCAGGCCAACTGAAATCGGTGTCTCTTGACGGGCAGGTCTTGCTCAGCGAGATCCGTTACAACGCCTTCGATCAGGTAGCGCAGGAAACCGCCGGTAATGGGGTCATCAGCCGCTCAACTTACGACCCGCAAAATGGCCGCCTGACTGAACTCAGCGCTGCGCTGCCTGATGCTCCGCCCCTGCAACATTTGAAATATGGCTACGACCCGGTCGGTAATATCGATCAGATCGAAGACGCTGCGCAACCAGTGCGTTTCTTTGCGAACCAGCGTATCGAGCCGATCAACCAGTATCGTTACGACACCCTGTACCAACTGATCGAAGCCACCGGCCGGGAAGTCAAAACCGGCGCCAGTCACGGCCCTGCTCTGCCCGACTTGCAGAACCTGCTGCCTGATGCAAATCAGATCGCCAATTACACGCAAAGCTATGAATACGACGCGGGCGGCAATCTGCTGGAAATGCGCCACGTTGGCGCTCAGCTTTTCACCCGAACCATGCGCGTGGCACTGGACAGCAACCGCAGCCTGCCCGCCAATGAAGCGGACGTCGAAATTGACGATGGCTTCGATGCCAATGGCAATCTTCTGCAACTGGTTCGAGGTCAGAGTTTAAGTTGGGACGCCCGCAATCAACTGTACGAAGTCACTGCCGTTAAACGCGACGACGGGCCTGACGACAAAGAACTGTATATCTATGACGGCAACGGTCAGCGCTGCCGTAAAGTGCGCAGCTCGCAAACCAGCACCCGGACTCTGATCGGCGAAGTGCGCTACCTGCATGGGTTGGAAATCCGTAGCGAGCCTGATGACGAAATCCTGCATGTCATCACCGTGCAAGCCGGGCGCAACAGCGTGCGGGTTTTGCATTGGACCTCCACTCCCCCCTCCCGCAGCGCCAACGATCAGGTCCGCTACAACCTCAGTGATCATCTCGGCTCCAGCACACTGGAACTGGATCACCAAGGTGGCCTGATCAGCCAGGAAGGTTATTACCCGTTTGGCGGCTCTGCGTGGTGGGCAGCCAGAAGTGCGAGTGAGGCCAAGTACAAAGCCGTTCGGTATTCGGGTAAAGAGCGCGATGCCAGCGGGCTTTATTATTACGGTTTCCGGTATTACGCGCCGTGGTTGCAGCGCTGGTTAAACCCTGACCCCACACATGACGGGCTGAATGCATTCCAGATGGTCAATAACAATCCAGTCAATCTTTTTGATCGGGAGGGATTGGCCGGAGAGCTTGCCACCAGCCGATGGAAAATGGCGTACAGGGGCGTCAAGGCCCAAGGTGTGCGAGTACGCACGGTAGCGCGGGGCATCATTGCAGTTGATATAAGCGGTGGCAATGAGCTTTTCAATCGCATGGGGGTTGGGCTCGACCGCGACATTCGCGGCGATCGGGCGCTTTCCTATCTGTCGCTTGATGCCTCATTGCAAGGAAAAATTGCAGGGGGTAAGCGGATGGTGAACCTCAATCGATCCGATGGTGGAAATATCAAGTCAGTAGCCAGACTCAAAGGTGCTGGCGCCGTTGCCTACATAAACGGCGGATTTTTCAATATGGATGGAGCGGCAGACTTCGATAAGCCAGAGCACGCATCGATTGGACCCAATGTGATTGATGGTAAGCGCCGTGAAAGAGTGGACGTCCCGCAAGGGTATGGGAGCTTTTATGAAAAGGTTCGTATGCAGGATGGATCAATGATCCATGCAGCCCCTAAATTATCGAGGGGCGGTCAGGCTACGTTTACCGAAGCAATGCTCTCAGACAAGAGGTTTCAATTCAGTGCGGCAAACAACGCACCTGGGGTGCTGGGTCATGCTCAGCATCCAAATGCCCGCTCGGGTATGAGTCGTCCGCAAGAAAATGGCGCTGATTCGCGTACACGTCTGGCTATGGGTTCCTCTAACGGACGTGTGGATTACTCTCCTGGCTACACAATGCCTGAATGGGCAAAGGTAATGGCCAGGCTCGACCGGTTGAACAGTTCAGAAAGTTCGTCAGTAAACCTCGACGGTGGCGGATCAGTTTCTTTGGGGGTCATTGGGGCTGGCGGAGAATCACTGATGGCACGGTCGCCTCTCAGATCCATGAACAAGGAAATTGGAAACTTCATTGCATTCTCCGAACCCGTCGGTTTTTTTCGCAGGTTATTCAACAGATAGAGGCGCGAGCAGGCTTGATATCAAACGAGCGAGGAAGGCAGTGGTGGACATGTGCGATGTTGGCGGCAGGTCATTTACCCATTTATACGCGTTGTACCGGGTAGTAATCGCAGCCTGTTTAACGAAGGGATGGAGCTGTCGAAATACCTTTTGCGACGCTCGGCCAACGCCTGCTCGTCCGGCGCTCTAGACTTCACTCAGGTTGCACACTAAAGGTCACCCCGATGACTGCCTCCTTGCATGCGCAAACTCCCACTCTTGCAGTGTTTGACCCGCGTGGTCTGACCGTGTGCAATCTCGCCTTTTGCCGAAACGATGACCATCAACCGGCGCAACTTCGCCGCACACGACATACCTATAATCCCGCTGCGCGAAGAACCTCCAGCCGAGACCCGCGTCTGCCCTCGCCCAATCAAAACAACGTGTATAGCCTCTCCGGCCAGGTCCTGATGAGCGCAAGTGTCGACGCCGGTTGGTGGGTGGCGCTGATGGGCGATGCCGGGCAACGGCTTGAGAACTGGGACGGACGCGGTAATCACGGGCTGGTTGAATATGATGAAATGCTGCGGCGAGTATTGATCAGCGAAGCTAGCGGGCATGCTGCTGGAGCGAGGCTTGCCCGCGGATCAGTCACCGCAGCCGTTCAGGTACAGCCTGGTGCTCCATTTCGCGGGCAAGATGGAGCGCCACCCCGGTCGCTCCAACAAGGTTCGGTTGTCGAGTACCTTACCTACGGCGGACCGGAATCAGCCAAGCACAACCAATGCAATCAACTTATCCGCCATGACGATACAGCGGGCACCGTCCATCACCCGGATTATGGTTTGCCCGGATCACCACTGACCGAAGTCCGGCAATTTTTGCGCGAGCTGGAGATGCCCGATTGGCCGTTGGCGATCGCCGAACGGGATGACTTGCTGGAAGCCGATGGCCTGGAATCAAACTGGTCCTTTGATGCTCTAGGCGAAGTGATTGAACAAACCGACGCCAAGGGCAATACCCGACAGTTCAAACACACCATCGCAGGCCAACTGAAATCGGTCTCTCTTGACGGGCAGGTCTTGCTCAGCGAGATCCGTTACAACGCCTTCGATCAGGTAGCGCAGGAAACCGCCGGTAATGGGGTCATCAGTTGCTCAACTTACGACCCGCAAAATGGCCGCCTGACTGAACTCAGCGCTGCGCTGCATGATGCTCCGCCCTTGCAACATTTGAAATATGGCTACGACCCGGTCGGTAATATCGAGCAGATCGAAGACGCTGCACAACCAGTGCGTTTCTTTGCCAGCCAGCGTATCGAGCCGATCAACCAGTATCGTTACGACACCCTTTACCAACTGATCGAAGCCACCGGCCGGGAAGTCAAAACCGGCGCCAGTCACGGCCCCGCTCTGCCCGACTTGCAGAACCTGCCGCCTGATGCCAATCAGATCGCCAATTACACGCAAAGCTATGAATACGACGGGGGCGGTAATTTGTTGGAGATGCGCCACGTCGGCGCTCAGCTTTTCACCCGAACCATGCGCGTGGCACTGGACAGCAACCGCAGCCTGCCCGTCGACGAAGTGGACGTGGATTTTGAAAACGGATTCGATGCCAATGGCAATCTTCTGCAACTGGTGCGTGGCCAGGATTTAAGTTGGGATACGCGCAATCAGCTCCGGCACATCACCACCGTACAACGGGATGATGGGCCAAGCGACATCGAAACTTATATCTATGACGGCGGCGGCCAGCGCTGTCGCAAAATCAGCAGCGCTCAAACGCAAAACCGAACACTGATCAATGAAGTGCGCTATTTACCCGGGCTTGAGATCCGCAGCAACGCCGATGGCGAAATCCTCCATGTGGTCACAGTGGGCGATGTGCGAATGCTGCATTGGCAGGCTGGCAAACGGCGAGATATCGCCAACGATCAGTTGCGTTACAGCCTCTCGGATCATCTCGGTTCCAGTACGCTCGAACTGGATTATGAGGGGGGATTAATCAGCCAGGAAGGTTACTACCCGTTCGGCGGCACCGCGTGGTGGGCGGCGCGCAGTGCGGTGGAGGCCAAATACAAAACTGTCAGGTACTCGGGTAAAGAGCGAGATGCCAGTGGGCTTTATTACTATGGGTTACGGTTTTACGCTCCGTGGTTGCAGCGCTGGATTAATCCGGACCCATCGGGTGCTGTGGATGGGCTTAATGTTTATTGTTTTGTACAGAATGGCGCTGTTTCAGCCACGGATTCAAATGGCGGAATGAAACGTAACGTTACTTCACCACTGGTAGAACCACGACCACCGCCGGTCATTCCAAGACCCACCGCCTCGTTGTCCGAGCCCGGAAACTGGAGTTTGTACAAAATCACCAATCAACCGCACCCAGGCGCCGAACAGCTGCGAGACATCCATCAAACACTGCTCGACACCTCGGAAGCCGAAGACCATCCCGCGCTCATTGATTACATTGAACGGGGACACGCTGAGATCAACGACGATCTCCGGCTGCTGCACAACGATTCAGAACACCAATTCTCTGACAGCACCAAAAGTTTGCTTGAGAGCTTCGAGAATATGAGATGGATGAAAGCCAAGTCTTTCCTGTATCGATCGATAAAAGTTCAGCCTGAGGGTTTGAGAACTTTAAAAGAGAAAGGCCGGCGGGTCGCCGACTTCGGAGTCCAGAGCGCGACAGTGACAAAGCGCGGTGCCATGGAGTGGGGAAAAACATGGGCCCAGGATGCGTCTTCCGCCCCAGAAAATGTAATGCTGGTTTTTGGTATGGATGTACCCAAGATCAACCTGGCCTCCGGACTATTTGCTGACCACGTGGCCATTTTTCCGGGTGAAAACCTGGAGGTCATCGAGGCAATGACCACGGAGAGAAACAATAAGAAAACCACCTATATATTGCTGGGCAAGTCTGCTGAATCTGAATTGCAAAGGCCTGTACATTCGTTATTCAGCGGAGAAGTAATCAGTACTTATTCGGCAGTCGCCAAAAGGCTTAAGCCCTATTCACCCCGGCCACCGGATTAACCGCGGCAGCTGCGCTATACACGCCATGCACACACACATCCAGCCAAAAGCCACGCCTGACGGCCCCCCACCAACGCAGCGTCTACAGCCTCAGCGCCAGGTGTCAACGACCGACGGCGTCGACACTGATTGGCGGGTGACGCTGCTCGGCGAGCATGGGAATAATCATCAGGATCTTAGATCGGGTCTGACAGTTGCAGCCCGGTAGCATCGTGAGTGGCGCTCAACTTTATTCGGGGAAGCGGCATTTCAGGTGATACAACGCGGTGGTACTCCCCATTGGTCCAAAGGCTGCTTTTTGTTCGATATGCAACTGTGCTCATCTGACCCAATGTCCTAAGCTCAAACATAGTCACAAACAGGAAATATCGCCTGATGAGCCTGACTCTGCATGCCCATACCCCTAGCATTGCGACGATGGATTCTCGCAGTCTAACGGTGGGCAGCATTGCGTACTGCCGGATCAATGAACGTGATGAGCCGGAGTTGCGAGTCACCCGCCAATCCTTTGATCCCGCAGGCCGCTTGATCGCCAGCCAGGACCCGCGCCTGCCAATGCCCAATCAGCAAAGCGTCTACAGCCTTTCTGGCCAGGTGCTATTGACCGACAGCGTCGATGCTGGATGGCGGGTAGCACTGCTCGGCGATGCCGGGCAATTACTTGAAGGCTGGGACGGGCGCGACGGTCAGCGGCAGATTGACTATGACGAGCTAATGCGACCGGTGTTGATCGGAGAAACCAGCGCGGACTCTGTTGAAGCGAGGCTCGCCCGCGAATCAGTCACCGTATCAACTCAGATAAAGCACGCCCCCCTCCAACAGCATCAAGTCGTCGAGCGCTTTACCTATGGAGGCCCCGAATTAGCCGAACATAACCAATGCAATCAGTTAATTCGTCATGACGATACAGCGGGCACAGTCCATCGACCGGATTGCGGCTTGCTGGGCTCGCCCATTACCGAAATAAGGCAATTTTTGCGCGAACCGGAGATGCCCGACTGGCCGTTGGCGGTTGCCGAACGGGATATCTTGCTCGAGAGCAATGGCCTGGAATCGACTTGGGTTTTCAATGCGCTGGGTGAGGCGATTGAGCAAACCGATGCTATGGACAATACCCGGTACTTCAAACATACCGTCGCGGGTCAGCTGAAATCCGTTTCCCTTGGCGAGCTGGTCTTGCTCAGTGAGATCCGTTACAACGCCTTCGATCAGGTTGAGCAGCACACCTCAGGCAACGGCGTGATCAGCTGTTCGACTTACGATCCACAAGATGGACGGCTCAAAGAACTTTGCTCGGCGCTCGGCACTGAGGCACCCTTGCAGCTTTTGAAGTACCGCTACGACCCGGTCGGTAATATCGAGCAGATCGAAGATGCCGCCCAACCGGTGCGCTTCTTTGCCAACCAGCGAATCGAGCCGATCAACCGGTATCGTTACGACACTTTGTACCAATTGATCGAAGCCACCGGCCGGGAAGTCAAAACCGGCGCCAGTCACGGCCCCGCCCTGCCCGACTTGCAGAACCTGCCGCCTGATCCCGGCCAGCTCGCCAACTACACGCAAAACTATGAATACGACGCGGGCGGTAATTTGTTGGAGATGCGCCACGTCGGCGCCCAATTATTTACCAGAACCATGGAGGTCGCGCCACACAGTAACCGCAGCCTGCCCGCCGACGAAGTGGACGTGGATTTTGAAAACGGCTTCGATGCCAATGGCAATCTTCTGCAACTGGTGCGTGGCCAGGATTTGAGTTGGGATGCGCGCAATCAACTTCGGCAGATCACCACCGTACGACGGGATGACGGGCCAAGCGATATCGAAACCTATATCTATGACGGCGGCGGCCAGCGCTGTCGCAAAATCAGCAGCGCTCAAACTCAAAGCCGAACACTGATCACTGAAGTGCGCTATTTACCCGGGCTGGAAATCCGCAGCAACGTCGATGGTGAAGTCCTTCATGTGGTCACAGTGGGCGATGTGCGAATGCTGCATTGGCATGCTGGCAAACGGCGCGATGTTGCCAACAATCAGCTGCGCTATAGCCTCAGTGATCATCTGGGTTCAACTACTCTGGAACTGGATGATCAGGGAGGGGTAGTCAGCCAGGAAATGTATTACCCGTTTGGCGGTACCGCCTGGTGGGCGGCGAGCAGTGCAGTGCAAGCTCAATACAAGACGGTGCGCTATTCAGGTAAAGAGCGCGATGCCAGCGGGCTTTATTATTATGGCTTCCGTTATTACGCGCCGTGGTTGCAGCGCTGGATTAACCCAGACCCGGCCGGGGATGTCGATGGATTGAATCTTTATAGATTCTCAAAAAACACTCCAGTACTGATGGTCGACACGTCCGGTGCGCAACCCTTTGATTTTAATGAGGTGGTAAGGGAGGAGAGTAAAAGCGGTAACCCTGTGAAAGGCATCGGTTTGAAGGCGATAGCAGCCAGGAACCCAAATTTTGGCGGCACCTTGGCCGTAGCCCTCACAGCCAGTAAAGCCGGGGTCGCGTTCGCACTTAAAACTATTAATTTAATACGATCGGGATTTGCTAAGCCCAGCGGTCGAGAAGCGCTACTGACGTACTTCCGAAATCCATCAGAATCCAACGCAACTACGGACGAACTTATCATCTCCATGACCAGCAGAGCCTTGAGCCAACTCAATGCCACTTTGCAAAACTATGCTAGCGAAAAAATCATAGGTGTAGGCGGAGACAGAGGCTCAAAAAAAGTCGCATGGCATTACCTTGACGACCCGCAGCAGAGGGTATTCATGAGAGAAAGCGTCTTTCATGAAAGCGCTAATAACGCCAGTTGGAATATCATTCACGAGCTCAGTCACGCGACGCTGAAAACCCAGGATATTTGGTATATAAACACACCAAGTGCCACGCCGGCAGGAGCGGCCGGTGGCGCTTCATACGCGGGCCGAATCGAAGCGTATGTACACATGCAGAAGCTGCAAATGAGGAGACCAGGGTATATGTGGGCGGGGGAAGATGAACAGAGGCTCGATAGCGAAAGCTTTGCAGCAGATCCGCTCAAACGATCGAAGACGATTCTAAGTAACGCCGATTCAGTATCAATGTTGACGTCTTTTATCAATCAAACATTCAACGGTCCGCTTGCCCGACTGACGCTGATTAAACCCAAAACTTCAAACCTTGCCGCCTTGCATTTGGCTGGGGAAACCAGGCTGGCTGGACATCATCAGCGGCGAATGTCCTTGTAGCCATTACAAATAGCGGCGCGATGGCTTGATTTTTACAACCTAGCACTCGAAAGCCGACTAACACTGGTGATCTGCCCATTCCAGATCATTTCGTAATGCGCGGTCTGAACAATCGACTTCACGTGCCTGGGCGTCATCAGTGCCCAGCAATGATTGCCCGGCGAGCGAACGGAGTTGTAGCGCAGGCCTGGGGACCCTGCCCGCTTGGCGGCGTGGCCCAACTGGCGAGCAGCGGAATAATCATCAGGATCATAGATCGGCTCTGACAGCGGCATCCCGGTAGCATCGCGATTTGCCACTTCATCGAAGGTGCAGACCAAACCACGAAATAGAAACCGCTCGTAGTTGAGCCCCGCCACTTTCGACCAGTACTGGTTCTGGTGATGCCGCACCTCAGCGATGGCGGTTTCCATCACATCAGCCAGATACAACACTCCGAAATCCCCCGAACTGAAACGCGAGCCCGCCGGATTGACGTGGGTGAACGGCCCTACCGCGTAAGAACAGCCAGGAATACCAAATGGAATCTCGGCAACCGGGATCAACGCGATGCGCCCGATTTCATTCTGCAACCGGGGATTGGTCAGCGCCTGTAGCTGGTACAGCCCCTCAAACTCGGCGGCGTCGGCAACGTCGTCAAACAGATCAATGGGCGGGAATCTGGAATTGACCAATCGATAAGCCCGGTGCTCTTGCTCAGCAAGGAGTGGCAGGCTGTCGAGCATCACCACTGCGCGCCCCGAAGTGCGTCGACGCGGCGGAAGGTTTCATACAACGAGACAAAGTCGCCCTGAGCCATGATGTCCAGCGGCTTGCGACCATTGAAGAACTCATTGTCGTTGTCCATCGACGGGAAGCCGTACACGTTGTCGGGGTTATCGAAGACCGTGCGCAACGCCGCATGAATATTCAGCACAAAGCTGATTCGCTGCATCTGGTCCATGTCCAGCCCGACTGACCATTCGGAGCCGGTCTGCTTGGCACGGGTGTAGGTGCTGCGGGAGATACGCAGAATCCGACACGCCTGCTCACTGGACGCATCCCACTTATCAAGAATACGCAGCGCAGTGCGCAGGCCGGACACGCAGTGTTCTTTAGAGAGCGGCTGGAGTTGTGGAACGACAGACATGGAAGATACCTTTTGCATCTGTAGAATCAAACATTAGCAATTAGAGTCTACAGATGCAAATCGGTTTCTACGCCGTGCATCGCTCCCACTGGATCGCATCCACCCAGACAGAGGTGTGGCATAAGTGATTCCCAGAATGGCCACAGCCCTGTGGGAGCCGAACTTGCTCGCGATGAACGATAACGCGGAATACCTGCCACTGCGCTCGGCTTATCGCAGGCAAGCCCTGCTCCCACAGAACCTGCACAATCCCGTAGGAGTGGCTTTAGCCGCGAGGGCGTCGATACATTCGCAACATCTGCATTGCGAGGCATACCGCTCTCCCGGCTAAAGCCAGTCCTGCGGTATGAGCAACAGCTCAGCCACGCCGATCCAGCAAGTTCACCACCAACCGATCAACCCATCCCCACAGCCGCTGTTTGACCCTGCTCCACAGTGGCCGGGCTTTCCAGTCGGCCAAGGTGATTTGCTTGCTCACGGCAAAGTCTTTTTCGAAGCTGGCAACCACGTCCCGCGTCAGGCCGACGTCGAGGGCTTCCAGGTTGGCTTCCAGGTTGAAGCGCAGGTTCCAGTGATCGAAATTGCACGAACCAATGCTGACCCAGTCATCGATCAAGACCATCTTCAAATGCAGAAAGCAGGGCTGGTATTCAAAGATTTTGACGCCCGCACGCAGCAACCGCGGGTAATAGCGATGCCCGGCGTAGCGCACCGAAGGATGATCGGTGCGCGGCCCGGTAAGGAGCAAACGCACATCAATGCCTTGGGACGCTGCCTTGCGCAATGAACGGCGGACTTTCCAGGTTGGCAAAAAATAAGGCGTCGCCAGCCAGATACGTTTGTGACCGCTATTCAGCGCCCGCACCAAGGACTGCAGAATGTCACGGTGCTGGCGGGAATCCGCATAGGCAACACGGCCCAATCCGTGGCCTGAAACAGGAACCTTGGGCAGCCGTGGCAAACCGAAATTCTCCGCAGGGCGCCATGCCGTGCGACGCGGGTTGGCGTGAAACTGGCGATCAAACAACGCCTGCCAGTCGATGACCAGCGGCCCGGTGATTTCCACCATCACTTCATGCCACTCGCTGACCTCCTCGGCAGGCTGCCAGAATTCATCGGTGACGCCCGTACCGCCAACCACTGCGAGCTTCTTATCCACCAGCAGCAATTTGCGATGGTCGCGGTAAAAGTTGCGCACACCGCGCCGCCAGTTAATGCGGTTGTAGAACCGCAGGATCACGCCCGCATCAGTCAGTCGCTTGCGCAGCCCCAAGGTAAAAGCCTGGGAGCCGAAGTCATCAAACAGGCAGCGCACGATCACGCCGCGTTGAGCCGCATCCACCAAGGCGCGCACGACCGCATCAGCACACGCGCCCGCCTCGACCAGATAAAGCTCCAGCTCGACTTGCTGCTGAGCGCCGTCAATGGCGGCGATCATGCGCGGGAAGAACGCTGGGCCGTCGATCAACAGTTGAAACTGGTTGTTTTCACGCCACGGAAAAATCGCCCCGGCCATATCAGCGCGCCGTGAAAATCAAAACAGCACCCACCGGCACCGCGAGGCTGACGGCCGACAAGCCAGCCGCATTGCGCAGGGTCGTGAAGCCGGGCACCAGATCGAAATCCTGCGCATTCACCACCAACGGCTCAAGGGTCACGACCTGAAAACGTCGTTCATCAAGACGCGTGGCGAGCAGTTCGGCTCGATAGCTGTGGGATTTGCCATGCAGTTGCACCACCAGCGGCAGGCGCAATTCCAGCTGCGCACCGGGAGCCAGATCATTGATCGGTCCCAAATCCAGCTGAGCATTGATTTTCGCTCTGGGGAATTTATCGATGTTGAAGACTTGCTCGCGAATGCGCTCATCACGCAGGGCGATGCCGGTGCTGACCGACTCCAGCTCGACTTCAAGCTCAGCCGCGCCTTTACGATCAACTTTCCCGTGCAAGGTCAAAAAGCGATGCACTTCAGCAATGTTGGCGTTTTTAGTCGAGGTGAACGACAGCCTTGAGGATTCGTTATCCAGATACCAGTTCGCCTGAGCGGGCAACGCTGTCAGCGCCAGCAAGGCCAGCAGCAGGCGGGTTGTGATGGGCATGCAAACTCCAGATGCGCATTAAGGGGCAACCGTACCGCCTGTCTGACCGCTGGCGAACTGCTACGTTCGCATCCGGTTTTTTATGGCGCTGACGGTAGCAAGCGACAGCCTTGTCGCTCGCCCTGCCAAGTGGCCACATTACTGCGGCCAAGACCTTCGGCAGTTACCCGTTTATTTGCCGCGTCGTCGAGCACACTGCTCGGTACGTACTGTTTGACGTAGCCACGGCAATACTCGGCGGAATTAAGCATGACGTAGCGACAGGAGCAATACTCTTTGGCGGTATAAGCGCTAATGATGCTCGGGAACGCTGCCAATGCGACTCGGTTTTGCCAGACCAGCACCCCCACCACAATCAACATCAATAGCAGCAGGCTGCTGAATGGACGGCGGCGAATAAAACCTTTGGTCATGGGTCTCCCCTTATTGAAAGGCATTTTCTGTTTACTGCGCGACGACGGCAGGCTTCTCTTTGCCGAACGCGGCCATAGCCAGCTTGAGAAGCTGATCATGGGAATAACTGCCATCCCGATCATCGGCATAACGCACGATCACCAGCCCGGCACTGGGCACCACATACAATGCCTGCCCCCAATGGCCCAGCGCCGCAAAGGTGTCGGCGGGCGCATCGGGCCATGGGCCTTTGTTGCCGTTTGCGGTGCGATTGAGCCACCACTGGCCGCCAGAAACTTCGGCGTCGGGTTTTGAATTGGCAAAGGGCGTCAGAACAAAGTCGATCCAGGTTTCAGGCACTAACTGCTGGCCATTCCACAATCCTCGACGTTGCATCAGCAAGCCGATGCGGGCCAGGTCCCGTGCTGTCATGTAGGCATAGGAAGAACCGACAAAAGTGCCACTGGCATCGGCTTCCCAGGTAGCGCTGCTAATGCCCAGCGGCTCGAACAACGCCGACCACGGGTACTCCGTGTAGGCCTTTTCCCCGACCATGCCTTTCAACGCCGCAGACAGGACGTTGCTGTCGCCACTGGAATACAGGAACGACGTACCCGGTGGATGAGCGCTGCGGTGCTCGGCCGTAAAGCGCGCCATGTCGTCCCGGCCACGGGTGTAAAGCATGGCGACCACCGAGGAATTGAGCGGGGCGTACTCGTAGTCCTCCTGCCAATCCAGCCCGGAGGTCCACTGCATCAGATGCTTGATCTTGATATCGGGATGAGCGCGGAACGGTGGATAGAATTTCGCGGCGGGATCATCCAGCGCAAAGCGCCCCTCTCCGAATGCTACGCCCAGCACCGTTGCCATGATGCTTTTACTGATTGACCAGGTCAGATGCGGCGTCTGGGATGTGGTCTCTCCGCCATAGCGTTCGTAAAGCACCTGACCGTCGCGCATCACCAATAAGGCGTCAGTGCGAATGCCTTCTCGGGTTTCGTCGTTGCGGGTCGCGAAGGCGTAATTCTCAAGGTCCTGGAGCGCGTCGGCGTTCGCGTTGAAGACAGCAAATAGAAGAAACAACCAGGCGAATCGCATGGGGTGTATCTCGAATGTGGACCGCCGGACTGTAGCAGTGAGTTGTGACAAATATTCAGGCCGAGCAGATATCCAGGTAGGAGCCAACTTGTTGGCGGGTGGGTTTTACGCGGTGATTCAGGTTCGACGCCTCGCGAACAAATTCGATCCTACCGGGGGCGCTGTGCCTGCGTCACACAACCATCACCAAACCTTCATGGTCATGACATCGCCTCTCCTTAGCCTGAGTTTGTACAGCAGCGCCAGGCCATTACAGCCAACGCCCGCACTTGCAGGGCAGGCTAACGGAGACTTCGCATGACTCAGATCGCCCGCATTCGCGACACAGCATCCGACCGCCGCCTTCAGGCAGAACGTCTGACCGGCAGCAAAGCCTTGCAGGAAGCACAGGCCCTGCGTTTCAGTGTGTTCAGTGGTGAGTTCAACGCCAAACTCAAAGGCGCTGACCAAGGCCTGGATATGGACGATTACGATGTGCACTGCTCGCACATCGGCGTGCGTGACCTGAATACCGGCAAGCTGGTCGCGACCACGCGCCTGCTGGACCACAAGGCTGCCAACAGCATCGGCCGCTTCTACAGCGAAGAAGAATTCGCCCTGCATGGCCTTGGCCACCTGCAAGGTCCGATCCTTGAGTTGGGCCGTACCTGCGTTGACCCGGATTACCGCAACGGAGGCACCATCGCCGTGCTGTGGAGCGAGTTGGCCGAGATCCTCAACGAAGGTGCCTACAGCTACCTGATGGGTTGCGCGAGCATCCCGATGCAGGACGGCGGCATTCAGGCCCACGCCATCATGCAGCGCTTGCGCGAGCGTTATCTGTGCAACCAGAACCTGCGCGCCGAGCCGAAAAACCCGCTACCAGCCCTGGATCTGCCCAGCAACGTGATCTGCGAAATGCCGCCGCTGCTCAAAGCCTACATGCGCCTGGGTGCGAAGATCTGCGGCGAGCCGTGCTGGGACGAAGACTTCCAGGTCGCTGACGTATTCATCCTGCTCAAACGTGACGAGCTGTGCCCGCGTTACGCCCGCCACTTCAAGGCAGCAGTGTAATGAGCCGGTTACGTGGCTACGCCCGAGTCGCACGGGTATTGCTGGTGATTGCGCTAGGGCTGACCATCGCCGGCACGTTCGCCTGCATGGAACGCATGAAGATCGGCAACTCAATGGCCCGTCGTCAGCGCTGGAGCCGTTGGTTCATGGCGCGTCTGACAGCTGCGCTGCCGTTTCGCGTGACCGTCAGCGGCGAGCTGCCACGTCAGCCGATGCTGTGGGTCAGCAATCACGTGTCCTGGACCGACATTCCACTGCTGGGCATGTTGGCCCCGCTGTCGTTTCTGTCCAAGGCCGAAGTACGCACCTGGCCCGTCGCGGGTTGGCTGGCCCTGAAAGCCGGCACGCTGTTCATCCGTCGCGGTTCGGGTGACAGCAAGCTGATTCAGAAGCAGATGGGCAATCACCTGCAGCAAAACAACGCGCTGGTGATTTTCCCCGAAGGCACCACCACAGACGGCACCAGCTTGCGCACCTTTCATGGTCGCTTGATGTCGAGCGCGATTGATAGCGGCGTGTTGCTGCAACCAGTGGCGATCCACTATTCGCGCAATGGCAAACCGGACCCTATCGCGCCCTTCATTGGCGATGATGATCTGCTGTCGCACTTGCGCCGCCTGTTCGCCAACGAACAAGGCGATGTGCATATCCGGCTGCTGACGCCGATTGCGACCGAGGGCAAGGAACGCGCAGCGTTGGCGTATGAGGCACAACAGGCGGTGCAGATCGCGCTGTTTGGCGAGCCACCCGTCGTTGCCGAGCCTTTGGTTACTAAAGAAGCCGAAGCAGTGCCAGACGCTCAGACCGCCGAGAACCCACGCTCAGCCAGAGCGGCCTGAGAGAAATCCTGCAAGATCGGATAGAACTCGGCGAAGTCCGCGCTCAAGGGTTGGTAGAGACCGTGCAATTCCTGCATGGCACCTGCCAACCCTTGCGGCCGTGACAAACGACGCGAAATCCCCGCCAGTACTTGCTCCAGCACGGAAAATTCCCGATATGAACCCAGCCAGTCGTGAGCGGCCATGTGCGGTGCAATCCGCGCCAGTCGCTCAGGTAACTCTGGCTCTGCGGCCAATACGCCATAGACCTTGCGCGTGAATACCGCCAGCGGCACATCGGCGTAATGCGTCCAGTCCCGGGCCAGGCAATGATCGAAAAACACGTCCAGCACAATGCCCGCATAGCGTCGCCGCTCGGCAGGAAAGCGTGCAATGGCTTGTTTGATCAGCGGGTGACTGTCGGTGAATGCATCAATGCTGCGATGCAACTGGATCGCCTGCGCCAACTCGTCCGGAAAGCGCCCAGCCACAGGACCTTTGACGAAATCGCCATACAGGCTACCAAGGAGTTGTGCCGGACGTTGGCCGCCCAGATGCAGGTGTGCGAGATAGTTCATGGCGCCCAGCCTACGCCGAATTGTGCCTCCCGCCTATATCGATATAACCCGATATAGCGTTTTTCCCTATTCTCAGCAGAAAATCATATTTGTATATCGCGAAATACAAATATAAAGTTCGCTCCATCGCGATATAGCGTTAAACCCATATTGAGAACGACATGCCTATCGACCTCGACGAAATAATAAAAGCCCTGGCCCACCCTGTTCGCCGGGAGATTCTTGTCTGGCTCAAGGACCCGCAAAGTTGTTTTCCGGACCAGACCCACTCGACGGAAAACGGCGTTTGCGCGGGCCAGATCGATCAGCGCGCCGGGCTTTCGCAATCCACGGTCTCTGCTCACCTTGCAACCCTGCAACGCGCAGGCCTGATCACCAGTAAGAAGGTCGGGCAATGGAGCTTTTTCAAGCGTAACGAAGAGGTTATTTCTGCTTTTTTCGATGCGCTGCTGCTGGAGCTAGGTCCGCCGTCCTGAATCTATTTCGATCGAAAAATTCCCCGTAGGAGCTGCCGAAGGCTGCGAAAGCTTTCTGTCTGAAACACCGAGGATCGCAGCCTTCGGCAGCGCCTACAGGACCACTTACCCCTTTACTGACAGGAGACGCCCAGTGCCTCTTTCACTGTTTATTCTGGCGCTCAGCGCCTTCGCCATCGGGACGACCGAGTTCGTCATCATGGGCTTGCTGCCCGAAGTGGCTGCCGACTTGGGAGTTTCCATTCCCGGCGCAGGTTGGCTGGTAACCGGCTATGCCTTGGGTGTCGCGATCGGTGCGCCGTTCATGGCCATGGCCACCGCTAAACTGCCGCGCAAGGCTGCGCTGGTCACGCTGATGGGCATCTTCATCGTCGGTAATCTGCTGTGCGCCATCGCTGCGGATTACAACGTGCTGATGTTCGCCCGAGTGGTCACCGCGCTGTGCCACGGTGCATTTTTCGGCATTGGTTCTGTGGTTGCTGCCGGTCTGGTGCCCGCCAACCGTCGCGCTTCCGCCGTTGCCCTGATGTTCACCGGTCTGACCCTCGCCAACGTGCTCGGCGTGCCATTGGGCACTGCATTGGGCCAATACGCGGGCTGGCGCTCGACTTTCTGGGCCGTCACCGTCATCGGTGTAATCGCATTGATCGGCCTGATGCGCTTCCTGCCGACCAACCGCGAAGAGCTGAAGCTCGACATGCGCGCCGAACTTGCCTCGCTCAAAGGCGCAGGCATCTGGCTGTCGTTGAGCATGACCGCGTTGTTCTCGGCTTCGATGTTCACTCTGTTCACTTACGTCGCGCCACTGCTGGGCGAAGTGACCGGCGTTTCGCCAAACGGCATTACCTGGACGCTGCTGCTGATCGGCCTGGGCCTGACCGTGGGCAACGTAATCGGCGGCAAGCTGGCTGACCATCGTCTGGCCGCGACGCTGATTGGCGTCTTCGTTGCCATGGCCGTGATCTCCACCGCCTTGAGCTGGACCAGTGTCGCGCTGATCCCGACCGAGATCACCTTGTTCCTCTGGGCCACGGCCGCATTCGCCGCCGTGCCTGCCTTGCAGATCAACGTGGTGACCTTCGGCAAGGCTGCGCCGAATCTGGTATCGACCCTGAACATCGGTGCCTTCAACGTCGGCAACGCACTGGGTGCATGGGTCGGTGGCAGCGTTATCGCTCACGGCCTGGGCCTGACCAGCGTGCCATTGGCCGCTGGCGCATTGGCTGTACTCGCGCTGATCGTGACCTTGATTACTTTTCGCCAGGGCGGCAACGCCGATCTGGCCCCTGCTATCAACTGATCATTCAAGAGGTTTCACGCATGACAACTATCTTTGACCCGATCACTCTGGGCGATCTGCAACTCGCCAACCGCATCGTCATGGCACCATTGACCCGCTGCCGTGCGGATGAAGGCCGTGTGCCGAACGCGATGATGGCCGAGTATTACGTACAACGTGCATCGGCAGGCCTGATCATCAGCGAAGCCACTTCAGTCACGCCAATGGGCGTTGGCTATCCGGATACTCCAGGCATTTGGTCCAACGATCAGGTGCGTGGCTGGAGCAACATCACCAAGGCCGTTCACGGCGCAGGTGGCAAGATCGTTCTGCAACTGTGGCACGTCGGGCGCATTTCCCACCCTTCATATCTGAACGGTGAAACCCCGGTCGCGCCAAGCGCCATCAAGCCTGAAGGCCATGTCAGCCTGGTTCGTCCGCTGTCTGATTACGTCACACCACGTGCGCTGGAACTGGCAGAAATCGCTGACGTTGTAGAGGCCTATCGCACCGGGGCGGAAAACGCCAAGGCAGCTGGTTTTGATGGCGTGGAAATCCACGGAGCCAACGGTTACCTGCTGGATCAGTTCCTGCAAAGCAGCACCAACCAGCGCACCGATCAATATGGCGGCTCTCTGGAAAACCGTGCACGTCTGATGCTCGAAGTAGTCGATGCGGCGATTGACGTGTGGGGCGCAGGTCGTGTGGGCCTGCATCTCGCGCCGCGCGCTGACTCCCATGACATGGGCGACGACAATCTGGCCGAGACTTTCGGCTACGTGGCAGCAGAAATGGGTAAACGTGGCATCGCATTCATCTGCTCACGCGAGCGCGAGGCTGGCGACAGCATTGGTCCGCAACTGAAAAAAGCGTTCGGCGGCGCGTACATCGCCAACGAGAAATTCACCAAGGACAGCGCCAATGCCTGGCTGGCCAACGGTTCAGCCGATGCAGTGGCGTTCGGCGTGCCGTTCATTGCCAACCCGGATCTGCCAGCGCGCTTGAAGCAGGATGCGCCGTTGAACACTCCGCATCCGGAAACGTTCTACGGCAAAGGGCCAGTGGGTTATATCGACTACCCGGCGTTGTAATACGAACAGCTCTCACAGATCTGGATGTAACTGACCTGTAGGAGCTGCCGAAGGCTGCGAACGCTGCGTCACTGAAACGCCGCCATTCGCAGCCTTCGGCAGCTCCTACAGGTCTTTGTTTCCCGCACAACAGCGTTACCGGCGCGCATTCACCTGCTGTGACAAGTTCTGAATCTGGCTCTGCAAGGTGTTGATGTTGCGGGTCATCTGCGCACGGAAAGCGTCGAACTCAGCGGTGTTACTGCTGGCAGCGGCTGGCGCCGGACGGTTTTCCTGCTCGCTTTTAAGCACGATCAAATCCTGCTCAAGACGCTCAATGGCCGCTGTGGGATTGCCCTGTTTCTTCAGTGCAGCGACATCCGCATTGAGGCTTTTCAACTGAGTGTCGACTTTATCCAGATCGCCCTGAGCCGCTTTGTGATCCGCAATGGAAGCCTTCACTGCCGCCAACTCGGTAGTGACGGTTTTGAGCTGTTCCTGCAACTGTGTATTGCTCGTTTGGAGCTGCGTCGCCTGTGTCGTGATCTGCTCCAGACGCTGCTGCAACTGGGTCTGCTGTCCGGTTGCACCTTCCTGCTGTTTGTCCTGATCAGCCAACTGGTCTTCGATCAGCTTGATGCGTTGCTTGAGCGCCACCCCGTCGACTGCCACCGACTCAGTCGCAACCACTTTGCCGGAAATATCCTGCAAACGACCGGCTGCTTCTTCGCTAATGCGTGCGAAGCTTTCCTGGGTCGCCACCAATTGCTGCTCCATCAGCGATATCTGCTGAAAGCTCCACCAACCCAAGCCACAGAACGCAATGAACAACGCGCCCACCAAGGCCCATAGAGGCCCGGTGCTTGGCCCTTTGACTTTCACCACAGGCGTATCGCGGGAGTACACCGTTGTGCGTTTGCGTGCCGCAGTCGTCGGCACGAAATCGTCGTCATCGTCCTTGGCGCTGAGATTCGGAACGTCATCGACGTCGTCGTAAGGATCGTTACGCATGAGTAACCCTGTGTAAAACCATGATGAAAACTGCTCGAAGTTCGCGAGTATAACCGCTGATACCGCAGGCTAAAGCGCTCACCTGCCTTGTTGCGTTTGCCACCAATCGCAAAACTCGTCCAATGCCGACCAAAGGCTGACTTGCGGGTCGTAGTCCAGATAATGCCGGGCACTGCTGATATCCAGCGTGAAATCCTTGCTCATGACCTGCATGCCTAACCGCGACAACGTCGGTTCCGGCCTGCCCGGCCAAAGCATGCACGCCGCCTCATTGATCGCGGCCACTGAATAAGCCAGCCCGTACGAACGATAACGCGTGACCTGCGGCAACTGCATGCGACGCATCACGTAATTCACCGCATCCCAAAGCGGCACCGGCGTTCCATTGCTGATGTTGTAGGCCCTGCCCAGTGCCGATCTGTCAGCAAGCAGACTGCTGATCAACGCCTGGTTGAGGTTATGCACGCTGGTGAAGTCCACCTTGTTCAAACCATTGCCGACAATCGACAGACGCTTCTTGCGCTGCATGTGCAGCAGCCGCGGAAAGAGGCTGCTGTCGCCCGCCCCGGTCACGAAACGCGGGCGCAAGGCGATGACTTCCAGACCAAACTCTTGCGCACCGAACACTTTCTGCTCAGCCAGATACTTGCTGGCTGCATAGTGACTCTTGAATCGCTTGGGAACGCGCTCTTCGTTGATGTCCAGGTGCGAGCTGCCATCAAAATAGATTGAAGGCGACGACAAATGGACCAGCCTTCTGACCCTTTGTTTCAGACAGGCCTCAACGACGTTCTCAGTGACCTGCACGTTACCCTGCAAGAAATCCTGCTTGCGCCCCCAGACGCCCACTGAACCTGCGCAATGCACAACAGCGTCAACGTCGTCGCACAGCTCTCGAACCAGATCAGGGTCGATCAAGTCGCCCTGAATGAATTCAGCGCCACGCTTGACCAGATGCGCGACACCTTCGGCACGTCGGCCATTGACCCGCACGCTGAAACCCTGCTCCAGGGCGAACCGCGCAAAGCGCCCGCCAATAAAGCCGCTTGCGCCGGTGACCAGAATCTTCATTTACCGCTCCGTTAGATATTTTTTGCTTGTTTCAAAACACAGGTCTTGTCTGACTTGATAGAGATCACATGTGGAGCGAGGCTTGCCCGCGATATGAGCAAGACGCGATTGACCAGATATCGGCGGCGCTCTTATCGCGGGCAAGCCTCGCTCCCACAGGAACGCATTCCAACCTGAAAATCACTTCGTGTGCAGCGGCACCAGCCACCGACCTGCCTGCTGCGCCAAATGCTCCGTCAATCGGGTCAACAATTGCCCGCCATTGCGCCAATGATGCCAGTACAAAGGCACATCCACCGGTTTGTCTGCCGCCAGCTCGACCAGCGACCCGTTTTGCAATTGCTCGCGCACCTGTATTTCCGGAACCAGCCCCCAGGCAACTCCGGCCTCGGTCATGCGCAAGAAGCCTTCGGAGGATGGGCACACGTGATGCTCAAACCCACCTTCGATCCCCAGCGACGCCAGATAGCGATGCTGCAGAAAATCATCCGGGCCGAACACTAACGCCGGGACGCGGGAGAGTTTTTTTGCATCGAAACTTTCGGAAAAATGGCGCGCAATAAAGGCCGGGCTGGCGAGACCACGATAGCGCATCGCTCCCAACAACAGACTGCGCGCGCCGGCAACCGGCCGTTCACTGGCACACAAGCACGCGGCAACGTCGCCAGCGCGCATGCGCTTGAGGCCGACATCCTGATCTTCGACGACCAGGTCCAGCAACAAATTGTTCTGCGCGCAGAAGTCCCCAATCGCATCCGCCCACCATGTCGCCAGACTGTCGGCATTCAATGCGATACGCAGACGCTCAGGCATGCCCTCTTCATCCAGCGCGGGAACCTGACTTTGCAGATCACGCTCCAGCAGACGCACTTGCTGCACATGGTTGAGCAGACGACGACCAATGTCAGTCGGGCTCGGCGGTGCAGCGCGCACCAGAACCGGCTGACCTACGCGCGCCTCAAGCAGTTTGATCCGTTGAGATACCGCAGACTGGGACAAACCCAATACTTGCGCGGCGCGTTCAAAACCCGCCTGTTCTATCACCGCTGCCAGCGCTGAAAGCAGTTTGTAGTCGAACATCAGTTTTCCTAATGAGCGATCAGTAAGATTGGTTTTTCTTATACAGCGTCCCCGCCCACAATCGCCACATAAACCTGTCGGCAAGCCGGTCGAACAGGCAGGTGGTTCAATGCGTGGAGCGTATTTTCATGTGGCAAAGTTATCTCAACGGCCTGCTGGTGGCGGGCGGTCTGATCATGGCGATCGGTACTCAGAATGCGTTTGTTCTGGCGCAAAGCCTGCGCCGTGAACACCATTTGCCGGTGGCATTAGTGTGCATTGTCTGCGATGCGATCCTGATTGCGGCCGGTGTATTTGGTCTGGCCAATCTGCTGGCGCAAAACCCGACATTGCTGGCGGTTGCTCGCTGGGGCGGCGTGGTGTTTTTGCTCTGGTACGGCAGCCTTGCATTGCGCCGAGCCTGTTCCAGTCAGAGCCTGCAGAAAAGTGAAGTGGTTGGTCTGCGCTCTCGCCGGGCGGTCCTGCTCAGCGCCTTGGCGGTCACGTTGCTCAACCCCCATGTTTATCTTGATACGGTATTGCTGGTCGGCTCACTTGGTGCTCAGCAAAGTGTGCCGCAGGCTTATGTAGTGGGCGCAGCCAGCGCGTCACTGTTGTGGTTCAGCACCCTGGCACTCGGCGCGGCGTGGCTGGCCCCATGGCTGGCACGTCCGGCCACCTGGCGGCTGCTGGACCTGATGGTCGCGGTGATGATGTTCAGCGTCGCGGTGCAGTTGATCAGAGCTGCGTAAATCAGAACACTTAATACAAAAATCTGTGGGAGCCGAGCTTGCTCGCGATAAACGACAACACGGTTTGCCTGCGAGCGGCGACACATGCATCGCGTGCAAGCACCGCTCCCACAAGGTCGTGTTTGCAGCGCAACAGCGCGGTGTCAAAGAAACAAAGCGATCTTACTCAGGAGACCGTTTCCATTAGTCAAATCCTCTGGAACCTCTATCCCACACAGTTGTTGCGTGGTTAACGTGCAGACCCGGTGCTATGATCCTGACCCTGCGCCGCAAAGAGTACAAACTCGCCGGTGCATGTTCTGTCTGGCCGCCCGTGATCGGCCTTGCGCTCACCGCAACTGACCTGATTAGGAGATAAACCATGGCTTTTGAATTGCCGCCGCTGCCGTACGCCAAAGATGCTCTGGTACCGCACATTTCCGCAGAGACACTGGAATATCACCACGACAAGCACCACAACACCTACGTCGTTAACCTGAATAACCTGGTGCCAGGCACCGAGTTCGAAGGCAAAACCCTGGAAGAAATCATCAAGACTTCTTCGGGTGGCATTTTCAATAACGCCGCTCAAGTCTGGAACCACACGTTCTACTGGAACTGCCTGGCACCAAACGCTGGCGGTGAACCTACTGGCGCACTGGCTGACGCTATCAACGCGGCTTTCGGCTCGTTCGACAAGTTCAAAGAAGAATTCAGCAAAACCTCTATCGGCACCTTCGGTTCTGGCTGGGGCTGGCTGGTGAAAAAACCTGACGGTTCCCTGGCTTTGGCCAGCACCATCGGCGCAGGCAACCCGATCACCAGCGGCGACATCCCGCTGCTGACCTGCGATGTATGGGAACACGCCTACTACATCGACTACCGCAACCTGCGTCCGAAGTACGTTGAAGCATTCTGGAACCTGGTTAACTGGGACTTCGTAGCGAAGCAATTCGCTGCCTGATTTCAGATCCAGTCAAAAAACCCGGCATTGCCGGGTTTTTTTTCGTCGATGAAATGTGCTTAATGTGTTGTCAGCAGACGATAGCGGACTAATATCATTCGCTGGAGTTTTTACGATTCAGTTCAAGTTTCAAAGGTTTTTGTCCGACACAGTGAGAATGCCTGACTTTACGATAAGTCAGGACGGAGCAAGGAAGCAGGTGACGAGGAGCAAAATCGCGGTGAGCGATCTCGTTCTGGTTTGACTGTTTTTTGATGGTTGCAAAGGCTTGACGCACCCAGCACGGATTAAGGAATAGCCATTTGAAGCTGGAACTCAAAAACAGCCTGTCTGTAAAACTGCTACGCGTAGTGCTGCTCTCGGCATTGGTCGTGGGCGTCGTGTTGAGTTGTGCGCAGATCGTCTACGACGCTTATAAGACTCGACAGGCCGTAGCCAGCGATGCTGAGCGAATTCTTGATATGTTTCGTGACCCGTCGACTCAGGCTGTGTATAGCCTGGACCGGGAAATGGGCATGCAGGTTATCGAGGGTCTGTTTCAGGACAACGCTGTGCGGCTGGCCTCTATCGGCCATCCGAATGAAACCTTGCTCGCCGAAAAAGAGCGCCCCTTGAAATCCACCTCGACGCGCTGGCTGACCGACCTGATCCTCGGCGAGCAGCGTAGCTTTACCACGCAACTGGTTGGCCGCAGCCCTTACAGCGAGTACTACGGTGACTTGCGCATCACGATGGATACAGCCACTTACGGCGAAGGATTCATCATTAATGCCGTGATCATTTTTATCTCCGGAGTACTGCGCGCACTGGCTATGGGCCTCGTGTTGTACCTGGTCTATCACTGGCTGCTGACCAAACCGCTGTCGCGCATCATCGAACACCTCACCAACATCAACCCCGATCGTCCCAGCGAACACCAGTTACCGCTGCTCAAAGGCCATGAGAAAAACGAGCTGGGCATCTGGGTCAATACTGCCAACCAGTTGCTGGCCTCCATAGAACGCAATACCCATTTGCGTCACGAAGCTGAAATCAGCCTGCTGCGCATGGCCCAGTACGATTTTCTGACCGGCCTGCCCAACCGCCAACAGTTGCAACAGCAACTGGACAAGATTCTGATCGACGCCGGCCGTCTTCAACGCCGGGTTGCGGTGCTGTGTGTCGGACTGGATGATTTCAAAGGCATCAACGAGCAATTCAGCTACCAGACCGGCGACCAGTTGTTGTTGGCACTGGCTGATCGCCTGCGCGGCCACAGTGGTCGACTCGGCGCTTTGGCACGTTTGGGTGGCGACCAGTTCGCGCTGGTTCAAGCCGATATCGAACAACCTTACGAAGCTGCAGAGCTGGCGCAGAACATCCTTGATGATCTAGAGGCGCCATTTGCGCTTGGCGATCAGGAAATTCGCCTGCGCGCTACCATTGGCATCACGCTGTTCCCGGAAGACGGTGACAGCACTGAAAAGTTGCTGCAAAAAGCCGAGCAGACCATGACGCTGGCCAAGTCTCGCTCGCGCAACCGCTATCAGTTTTATATCGCCAGTGTGGACAGTGAAATGCGTCGCCGCCGGGAGCTGGAAAAAGACCTGCGCGAAGCCCTGCCCCGCAACCAGTTGTTTCTGGTTTACCAACCGCAGATCAGCTATCGCGAGAACCGCGTAGTGGGTGTTGAAGCCCTGATCCGCTGGCAGCATCCCGAACACGGCATGGTTCCCCCTGATCAGTTCATCCCTTTGGCAGAACAGAACGGCTCGATTATCGCCATTGGTGAGTGGGTGCTGGATCAGGCTTGCCGCCAACTGCGCGAATGGCATGATCAGGGATTCACTGACTTGCGCATGGCGGTCAACCTGTCGACCGTCCAGTTGCACCACTCGGAATTGCCGAGGGTGGTCAATAACCTGATGCAGATTTACCGCCTGCCGCCCCGTAGCCTGGAGCTGGAAGTCACCGAAACCGGCTTGATGGAAGACATCACTACCGCAGCGCAGCATCTGCTCAGCTTGCGACGCTCCGGCGCGCTGATTGCCATTGACGACTTCGGCACCGGCTATTCGTCGCTCAGCTACCTGAAGAGCTTGCCTCTCGACAAGATCAAGATCGACAAGAGCTTCGTACAGGACCTGATTGATGATGACGACGACGCAACCATCGTACGCGCCATCATTCAATTGGGGAAAAGCCTGGGCATGCAGGTCATCGCCGAAGGCGTGGAAACCGTCGAGCAAGAGGCTTACATCATTTCCGAAGGCTGCCACGAAGGTCAGGGTTATCTTTACAGCAAACCGCTACCAGGCCGGGAGCTGCTGGCCTATCTGAAACAGGCACAGCGCAGTAACGCGGAGGTTTTATAAGTTAAGGCTGCATATGTTGCTGCCTGTGGGAGCCGGGCTCGCCCGCGATAAAAACAACCTGATTTATCTCTCGCACCGCATTGCCTGCATCGCGAGTAAGCTCTGCTCCCACGGAACGCGAAGTAGTCGCCGTTACCAAGAAGCGCTGTCAAAGAATCCCCATGAATCAGCCTTGTAAATGACACGCTTTGTTACAACCCTTCCCCTGCTCATCTTTCCTCAAAGGCAATAGGCCTTTACACCGAATGCAAATCTTTCGCATTATGTTGCAGCTTTTTTTGGGCGCTTCGCGCCTTGAACCCTCTAGACGCAGGATTCCGTCATGATTCGTATGCCATTGGCAACCGCTAGTCTGCTGGCCATCGCAATTTCCCTCGCCGGTTGTGGCGACGAGAAAAAAGCCGCTGCACCAGCCCCCGCTTCTGCACCGGCTCCAGCACCTGCTGCTGCACCCGCACCTGAAGCGGCTGCTCCGGCACCGGCTGCGCAATCCAATGACGCTGCTGCCAAGGCGGTAGTCGCCAACTACGCGAACATGGTTTACGCCGTATTCAGTGACGCCGAATCCACCGCGAAAACGCTGCAGACTGCAATCAACGAATTTCTCGCTACCCCTAATGACAAAACCCTGAAGGCTGCTCGTGATGCCTGGGTCGCTGCGCGCGTGCCTTACATGCAAAGCGAAGTGTTCCGCTTCGGCAACACCATCATCGACGACTGGGAAGGACAGGTTAACGCCTGGCCCCTGGACGAAGGCCTGATCGACTACGTCGCCAAAGACTACCAGCACGCGCTGGGCAACCCGGGTGCAACCGCCAACATCATCGCCAACACCGAAGTACAGGTCGGCGAAGACAAGGTCGACGTCAAGGAAATCACTCCTGAGAAACTGGCCAGCCTGAACGAGCTGGGCGGTTCCGAAGCCAACGTTGCGACCGGCTACCACGCCATTGAATTCCTGCTCTGGGGTCAAGACCTGCACGGTAACGGTCCTGGCGCGGGTGAGCGTCCAGCCTCGGATTACATCGAAGGCGCAGGCGGCACTGGCGGCCACAACGACCGTCGTCGCGCTTACCTGACCGCCGTGACCGACTTGCTGGTCAGCGATCTGGAAGAAATGGTCAACAACTGGAAGCCAGGTGTTGCCGACAACTATCGCGCCAGCCTGGAAGCTGAAACCGGCGAAAGCGGCCTGCGCAAAATGCTTTTCGGCATGGGCAGCCTGTCTCTCGGTGAGCTGGCTGGCGAGCGCATGAAAGTGGCACTGGAAGCCAACTCCAGCGAAGACGAGCACGACTGCTTCAGCGACAACACCCACAACTCGCACTTCTACAACGGCAAAGGCATCCGCAACGTTTACCTGGGCGAATACACCCGCATAGACGGTACCAAAGTCAGCGGGCCAAGCCTGTCGTCGCTGGTCGCCAAAGCCGACCCAGCCACCGACGCTACCCTGCGCGCCGACCTGGACGCCACTCAGGCCAAACTGCAAGCCCTCGTCGATCAAGCCAACAAAGGTCAGCATTTCGACCAGTTGATCGCCGCTGGTAACACCGAGGGCAACCAGATCGTTCGTGACGCCATCGCCGCCCTGGTCAAGCAGACCGGTGCCATCGAGCAAGCCGCTGGCAAGCTCGGCATCACCGACCTGAACCCGGACAACGCCGATCACGAATTCTGATCGACGAGGTTTGGGCGTTTGCTGATGAACGCCTCGAACGGATGAACTAAAAAATGCCGGTCGGCTTTGCTGACCGGCATTTTTTTTATCGCTGTTGATTGTCTCTGAAAGCTAACGGGAGCGGGATACCAAGTCGTACCGGGCCGGAGTCCCCATTGTCGACCTGGACGTATGGGAATACTGTGTGGAAAACCGAAACGGGACACACCATCAATGTACGAGACAACAAAGTGGCCACTGACGCTCTATTTTGACGGCGAATGCCCACTCTGCGCTCGAGAAATCAAAATCCTGCGCGCACGCGCTAATCCTGATCGGCTTTGTTTTATTGATATCAGTGATGATGCTTTCGATACCGGATCTGTGGGATTCACGCTTGCGCAAATGGAGTCATCGTTGCACGCAAGGTTTAACGATGGCACATGGGTCACTGGCCTGGACGCTACGCTCTGGAGTTGGAGAGCGGCGGGCCTGGGTGTCTGGGCTGCGCCGTTATCATGGCGGTTGACCAGGCCGCTATTCAACATTGGCTATCGTCTCTTTTGCCGCTGGCGCCCGCATTTGGCGTGGCTGCCTCATCCTGATGGCGGAGCTCGCTGCCGGAACGACACCTGTGCAGTTCCAGAAACCGACCGAGCCCCGCACGACCGGTGACCGCCTGAAAAACGTTAGATGTTTCGCTCAGTCGTCGAACAGGTAAGGTCTGGCTCTTACTCAGAGAGCAAAACCGCGCAAGCAGGTCTGGTTGTCAGTTCATTTTTAGCTACCGGCTCGATGTTGATCCTGTGGAAGCCCATCGAAGCGAGACAATTCTGCGTCTGTTGTAAGCTCTTTCCGAAACACTCTCCTCGGTCTTGTAGCTGCCCCTGCCCACCCCGAATATGCACGCCTTCATCTAAGCGGTTGAGCAAGGCGCGTCTCGATGACATCTCTCGAATCCGGCCCGGATGACCTGCCGTGGTCGCAAAATGGCTACATCCTGTTCAACGCAGTACGAACCGGCGACTTGTTGAAGCGGCTTTTCCAGTGGAATCCTGGTGTCGACTGCCATCCGCTGTTCCTCGGAACCCGGTTCAAAGAGCTGTTGGATGTGTCGCCCGTGGTGGTGGCCGTTGAAGATCAATACGACCCTACATTCGGAGCATTTCTGGAGAACGCGCAAAAGCTCTGGGGCCTGCTGCTGTTCAGCGATGCAAATAAACGTGAGGTTGTCGATCATCTGCGCTGGTTGGTCAGCGTTGATGAACCGGTGGGCAAAGCCACCCTGCTCAATCTGTCGGACCCGCAAGTCGCGAATGCCTTGTTCGAGCTGTATCCCGCGGATACCGATAACGCGCTATTTGGCCCCATTGAACACGTGTATGCGATAGATCGTTTCGAAGAGCGCTGGCGCCATCACCGGCGTTTCGGAACACCCGCAACCAACGCCCAGCAGACGCTCTATCGCCTGAGCGAAGCTCAGATCGAAGCGCTGGATGAGCTCAGCTTTCGCACCGTCGTGATCAACATCGAACTCCACGCAAGTCGGCATTTTCCTGAGTTCCAGGCGCAGCTCGATTCCCGACAGCGCTTCGCGTACTTCCTCGAAATGGCCAACGGCGCGTATGAGCGTGGGTTTCACAGCGAAAGCGATCTGTTGCACTTCGTTAACGTCATGCAATTTCTCCATAGCCAACCGCCGGATGCCCATCCAGACATCACTAATCTGCTTTACCAAAGCTCATCACTCACGCCTTCGCAACGGGTACAGAAAGCCAATCTACTCGCCTTGGAGCGAGCCCGAAAATTGCGAGGAACGCAACCATGACCGGTAAACGTCTACCCAAGGAAGATCGCGCTTACTGGGAGGCCCGAAGCGGCAGCCACAAGGACGCCCGCACCAGTATCGGGACTTGCCCGCTGATGGGTAAGAAAATCCAGCTGCTACCGCTGCGATATGGTCGGGTAGAACGACTGACAAGCAAAGTAGATACAGAATCCTATCAAGGGCTACAGCGGCCAATTGGTCTGCGGCTGATTCGCGACGGTTTTCTGTACGTCATCGAAGAAACCACCAGCACTCTGCATGAGTACCGCATAGAGAATGGCGCGCCCGTAAAGCTGTTGTGGCAAGGCAATGATGTCACTCAGGACGAACGCACTCTCGACACCGGCGAATCGACACTCATCTTCGCCCGCAACAGCCTTCTGCATGTAGCGTATTCGGAGCTGCAATGGACTGCTGCAAAATGCGCCCACGTCATCTCCAGCAGCCCTGAACGCTTTTACTTCATGCAGCAAGTGGATCTGGCTAAAGCGAACTGCGAAAACGGCGGCAGGCATCTTCGGGTTCAAAAGCAGATCAAAACAACCGTTGCCGAACTGGCCGAAAAACCGGCACCGCAGTGCCCGACGCCGGATGCGCCCGCCGAAGAAAGCCAGGACTACGCGTGGGAACATCAGCCGCTGTTCCGTGAAGCTCATATCGGCGAACTCAAGGATTCACTGAACGCGCTGTACCAGTTCGACCATTTGTACCTGATTCTGGAAGACAGTCTGGGCATCATGCGCGACCTTGCAGAGGAACAGGATACGGTTGTCGGCTGGATCGAAGAATGGACTCAACGCCACAACAACGAAATGCGCTACGTGGTGGGCAGCTATATCGACACCCTGATGACGCTGGGCGAGAACAACGCTCTACGGACTGACGCAACATCGGATCTCTTCGAAAAAACCACCCTGGAACAACGCACGTTTATTTACGACTACATCAACGCACGGAATCAGTGGCGTTGGGAGAAAAGCCAAGGCCTGGAAGTACCTCGTAACGAGAGTGGGCACTATTCGTCAATGCGCGGTGCACACCTGCGCGAGCGATCTGAAACGGTTATAGCCAAACGTCAGATGGATGAAAAGCACCGAAAAATGGTCGATGCACTGGGCGAGCCGTTACACAAGGACCTTGATGATGAAATCGAGGCCCTCGAAGACAGCAGTATCGGAACGCTGCAAGGGAGCGGTCTGGGTTCGCGGGGCATTTTCGATCTGGTTCGGCACGAGGAAATGCAACGCTATCTAAAACGCGAACGCCTCCATCTCAAACGCTGGACTGAGCGTCTCGATGCCATCACCCATGACCGAACCCGGCTCTTCACATCGGGCGAGTTTCACCGCAGTGCGTGGTATTTCGATCCAGACCATCCCGAACAACTGAACAACGCCCTCGCCACTGAGTACAACTGCACCCGCGACTTGTGCCGCACCGACGAGGCGCTGGAGAGAATCGCCGGGTACTTTCATGACACGCCGTTTTACGTGCTGCCTGTTTTTTATGGACGACTGAACCTTGAGTTTCTGCGAATCAAATCCGGTGCATTGATCAAACTGCTGGATGACATGCGCGGCTTTACCGATGGGCTGGCCGACGCTGAAAAGCGGATATCCGATATCGGCCGCATCATGGGCAGCCACTGGACCAAAAGCCTGCAAATTGAAGGCCGCGCTCATTCACTCCATCAAGCCGTTAGCGCGACGTACATCCCCGCTATCGCACTCGGCATGGAGAAATGGCTGGCGCAAATGCAAGTCAAACTCGACACGCCTGCCATGCATCAGCAGATGGTCAGCTTCAAGACGTTCACCAACCGTGGGCAACGGGTGGGCATGTTGGTCGCCCTGCAACAGGAAGGCGCCCACCTGAAAATCGCCAGCGCCGACGATGTCGAGAAATTCACTCACAACTTCACCCGCCTGGTTTATCTGCTTGAACGTGAAGAGCAAATCAAGGCAGATCGCAAAAACTGCGACAAGCTCACTCGTAAACGCATGCTGAGCGAAGAAGAACGCTACGGATACCAGGTCCGTAAAGAAGCGTTCAGCAAAGAGTTACTCGCGACACGCAACGAGCGTTCGGCGGTGGTGAGACAACTGGAAGACGGTATTACGCCAACCAGTTCCAATCGGGCCGGGCATGTCGGTGTGCAGTTGGATATCAGTCCTGAAAATCTCGCGGCGTTGAATGATGAGACGAGAAGGCTTAGGGCTGGCCCGTTGCGGGGATATGGGACTGAGGGGACGAAAATCGCAGCACTGAAAAGTGGCTTCGTGCCGTTGTTGGCGGTGGGGTTGCAAGTTGGGAATCTGGGGGAGGCTTGGAAGGTATGGGAAAAAAATACTGGCAATAAAAGGACAGCCAGAGAAATCGCAATTGCAGTTGGTAGTCTGACTTCAGTTTTGGCAGCGGCGCTATCGGTCTACCAGTCGATTCATATCGCAATGGTGGATAAAGCTTTGCAAGCGACGCTTACTAACAGTGCAGGAGAAGCGGGAACACTATTCGCTGTTAAAGCTGGAAGGTTAGGTTTGCAGCTAGGATTAATCATTGCTCCGCTTGCACTCATCGGCTCAATCGGGACGGCATGGGACAACTGGGATAAATGGCACGACGCATTTGTCACCGGCACGGCTGGAGAGAAAGCCGGTGCTCTTGCGGCATTGGTCGGAGATGTAGGGGCTCTAGGGGTCGCCACAATAACAACCTTGATAGCTGGCCGTGAAGGCTGGGGGATACGTCAGGACTACATGAGGGCACCGCGTCACGAGAGAAAAGTTGCCCTCGCCAGAGCTTGGGCAACTAGAGGCCCCCGGTTCCTTTATTTATCCATGCGCTTTACTCCGTTGAGTCTTGCGTTTACAGCATTCCAGCTGAGTGGCGAAGCGCTATACAACTACAACAATCTTGACGATCAGCAACGCTGGATGTTGCGTTGTTGCTGGGGCCTGCAACCTGAAAACTGGGATTGGCCAACCCATTCGCAAAAACTCGCTGAAGCCACCCTGTTGCCGCATGTAATTGACAAAGGCCTTCATCGCCAGCTCGTCAATGACGAGCCTATCCGCAGGCTACATTTGGTTTTGCCGGGGCTAAATCTTGGAACCTTCGACGACACGTCACTGCGCTGGAGCGCCGCACTACAAAAGGCACCAAATGATTGGGATGCAGGTCAAGCTCTGGCTTCGCTAATTCGGGTCGTTGCTGATCGCCCCATGATCTTGGAGCTGGATATCCCAGAACAATGGCAAGGCATGCAATCGCAGTTGCAACTGTATCTAATGGTAAAGCCAGCGGTAGCCTCTCACTACTTGAAAGGACACCAAGGCCATCTGCATTACCGCATTCCATTATCTCCAGATATTGTCAGCAAAAAAACAATAACGCCATCCGCTCTAGTCCCAACATTAGCTAAGCAGCCAGAAGAAATTCAGATCACCAGTGAGCTGCTAAATGATATCTGATAAATATGAAAAACTGCCTCAGGCAGGCGATTTAGAGAAGCAATCCGGAACCGAAGTGCTTTATCTTTCCCCATACCCAATACCCACAGGGGTTGCAGCTTATAGTTCAAGAAGCCTGAATAGAGACTCGAACGAGGCCTATCTTGATTTCACAGCGGGATCAGCCACAGTCGAATTTGGCGTTCGAGGCGGGATTGGCTCAGTTATAGGCATCACCATGTTCCTGTTCCTTGTAAGCTTAGGATTAGGCATATCTGACTACATGCACGCCGGAAGGCCTATCCTTGAGCCCGTAATTACCCTGTTCTCACCTAATTGGTTCACTTGGGGCGTTCTAGGCTTCCTGATTTCCATTCATTGCTGGCAACTAGCTCGTGTGGTCCACCAGCAGACCTCCTATCCCCCCATCCGCTTCAACCGCCAACGCCGCGAAGTCGCCTACGTCCCGAAACGAGGCCAGCCACCGCGTTTCATCCCATGGGAAGAAGTCATCGCCTGCGTGACCAGCGGCAAGGTCGTTACCCAATACGGTGTACATAACAGCTTCTCGCTGATGATCGGACTTCGGGATTCGGAAATTGGCGATGTGGCGTGGATAACTGTGCCAACGGGCTCGCTCATGCTAGCCGTCAGTGAGTGGGAAGCCATTCGCGGCTACATGGAGAAAGGCCTGAGTGCATTACCACGGCCTGTAAGCGGGGAATTTGAAGAAGGCACCGTCGCGTACTTCCATTATTGCCGCCAGGTGTACCGCGACAATCACTGGTACATCACTTACCTGCTGGGCTTCGTTCTCGTCCAGTTCTGCAGCGGCTGGACTCTGCCCTGCCATATCGCGGCCTGGGTGGAGCGATTGCCCAAAACCAGCTTTCCGAAATCGGTGCTCGACTGGTCTAAACCGCTACCGCCAGATGAATGGAAGCAGCCCAGTGATGAATTGATCGAACAGAGCAAGGCTGTGCGTAAAAGCCTGCGCAGGGGTAAAAGTCTTTTTGAGCACTTTCGAGAAGAAGGCAGCTCTAGAACCGAAATCGAGAAAACTGCCTGACCAGCGAATTCGTAACAACACGTTGCACCCACCAAGGCAAACGATAATCCCTCTTATTCAAAAAGGATGAGACTGTTAAGCTTGCACCCCCTTATTTTGGGCTTGTTGCAGGATGGTTATGGCTACGCGGCTGCGTCCGTTTGTTGTGTTGCTCAGCGCTCTGATGATGGGTGCGTGCGATGACGCCCCGCGTTTCACCCAAGCTGAGCCGGGCGAGGCGCTGGCGGGTGGCAGGGCTACCGTGAACAAGCGGGACGTGAATGCGTTTTCAATGCCTTCGGCGAACCTGTCTCCCGTGCGGCGCCTGGACTTCAGTGTGGGCAACAGTTTCTTCCGCAGCCCCTGGGTCATTGCCCCTTCGACCACGACGGCCCGCGACGGTCTGGGACCGTTGTTCAACACCAACGCCTGCCAGAATTGCCACATCAAGGACGGGCGAGGACATCCACCCGAGCCTAACGACATCAATGCCGTTTCGATGCTCGTCCGCCTGTCGATCCCGGACGATCCGGCTCAGGCAGAGCTGATAAAGAAGAATGGCGTGTTGCCCGAGCCGACTTATGGCGGGCAATTGCAGGACATGTCGGTGCCGGGTGTCGCACCCGAGGGTCGAGTGCGTATTGAGTACGAGCCCATGCCGGTCAGGTTCCGCGATGGCACGGTGGTCGAGTTGCGCAAGCCGACCTTGAGCATCACTCATCTGGGCTATGGCCCGATGCACCCTGAAACCCGCGCTTCAGTGCGTGTCGCACCTCCAATGATTGGCTTGGGGCTGCTGGAGGCGATTCCTGATGCAGCGATTCTGGCCAACGCTGACCCCGATGATAAAGATGGCGATGGTATTTCCGGTCGGCCGAACTGGGTCTGGGACGATGAGCAGCAAACAGTCGTCATGGGCCGTTTTGGCTGGAAGGCCGGACAACCCAGCCTGAATCAACAAAACGTGCACGCGTTTTCCGGTGACATGGGGTTGACCACCAGCCTGCGCAATTTCGATGATTGCACGCCCGCACAGACCGACTGCCTTGCAGCCCCCAATGGCAACGGGCCAGATGGCGAGCCAGAGGTCAGCGATAACATCCTGCGGCTGGTGTTGTTCTACAGCCGCAACCTGGGCGTACCGGCACGTCGCAATATCGAAAGCCCGCAAGTGCTGGCGGGGAAAAACCTGTTTTACAAGGCTGGCTGCCAGCAATGCCACACGCCTCAGTTCAAAACTCGTCATGACGCTGCCGAACCGGAACTGGCCAATCAGGTTATCCGCCCCTACAGCGACCTGTTATTGCATGACATGGGCGACGAGTTGGCTGACAATCGCACCGAATTTCAGGCGACGGGACGCGAATGGCGCACGCCGCCTCTGTGGGGCATAGGCTTGACGCAAACCGTCAGCGGCCACACCCAGTTTTTACACGATGGACGCGCTCGTAATCTGCTCGAAGCGGTGCTCTGGCATGGCGGCGAAGCACAGGCTGCACAGCGTCAGGTCTTGGCGTTCGACGCCGAGCAGCGCGCAGCATTGCTGGCGTTCCTGAATTCGTTATGACTTCTTTCATTTAAAAACTATAAGGAGCCGGACATGTTCCGTCCCAAGCTGCTCTTCACCAGCCTTGCTGCGCTCGCCCTGGGTGCCTGTGCGCCTTCGGACCCGCAAGCGGTCACTTCGGCGGCAATTGCCAAGCAGGTGATCCTGCCTACCTATAGCCGCTGGGTTGATGCTGATCGCAAGTTGGCGACTAGCGCCTTGGCGTTCTGCGAAGGCAAAACTGATCTGGCTACCGCCCGCGCCGATTTCCTCTACGCGCAAAAAACCTGGGCCGAGCTGCAGCCGTTGCTGATCGGGCCGCTGGCCGAGGGCAATCGTTCCTGGCAGGTGCAGTTCTGGCCAGACAAGAAAAATCTGGTCGGCCGTCAGGTAGAGCAACTGGTGACCGCCCAGCCGCAGATCACGCCCGACGCATTGGCCAAGTCCAGCGTGGTTGTTCAAGGTCTGTCCGCTTATGAATACATCCTGTTCGACGCTGCCATCGACATGGCCAACGCCGAGCAGAAAGCCCGTTATTGCCCGTTGCTGACGGCGATTGGTGAGCGCCAGAAAGCCCTCGCCGAAGAGATCCTCAACAGCTGGAACAGTAACGACGGCATGCTCGCGCAGTTGAGCAAATTCCCCAACCAGCGCTATGCAGATTCTCACGAAGCCATCGCCGAATTGCTGCGTGTACAAGTGACCGCACTGGACACGCTGAAGAAAAAGCTCGGCACACCGCTGGGTCGTCAGAGCAAAGGTCAGCCACAGCCGTTCCAGGCGGACGCATGGCGTAGCCAGTCATCGCTGAGCAGCCTGGATGCGAGCCTGGCCAGCGCCCAGACTGTCTGGGCAGGGGTCGACAACAAGGGCTTGCGTGGCCTGTTGCCCGCCGAGCAGAAACCGCTGGCAGACAAGATCGACGCTGCTTACGCTACCAGCCGTAAACTGCTATCGGACCTCAAACCGCCGCTCGCCGATTTGCTGGCCAGCGAAGAAGGTCGCCAACAGTTGAATGCCTTCTACGACAGCCTTAACGTCGTGCATCGCCTGCATGAAGGTGAGTTGGCCAAGGCACTGGGTATTCAGTTGGGCTTCAACGCCAACGACGGCGACTGATCGGAGGTAAAGATGATGTTGCGACGCCAGGCCCTGGCACTCGGAAGTCTGCTGCTCAGCGCCTGCACCCTGGGTGGCTGGACGCTGTTTCGACAAAAAGGCAAAAGCCCGCTGTTGCTGTCCGCTCGCGATGATGGCGATGGACGACACTACGCCGTGGGTTATCGTCTGGATGGCCAACAGGTGTTTGCAACACAGGTCGGCCAGCGCTGCCACGACATCATCAATCATCCGACGCTGAATCTGGCGCTGTTCGTTGCCCGTCGACCAGGCACAGAGAGTTATCTGATCGACTTGAGCGACGGACGTCTGTTGCAGACCATTCATTCGCAGCCTGATCGACATTTCTACGGTCATGCGGTGATCCACAACAGCGGCGAGTGGCTATACACCACCGAGAATGACACCACTGATCCAGGCCGTGGATTGCTTGGCGTGTATCGGTTTGTCGACGAGCGTCTAGTGCATACCGGGGAAATATCTACCCATGGCATTGGTCCGCATCAGGTGTCGTGGATGCCTGATGGCGAAACGTTGGTGGTGGCCAACGGCGGGATTCGGACCGAAGCAGAAAGTCGCGTCGAAATGAACCTCAATGCCATGCAGCCTAGCCTGGTGTTGATGCAGCGCGACGGCACGCTGTTAAGCAAAGAGACCCTGGCGCAGTCCATGAACAGCGTCCGTCACTTGGGTATCGCCAGCGACGGTACCATTGTGTCCGGTCAGCAATTCATGGGCGACGCTCACGAGTCCTCTGAGCTGCTGGCCATCAAACGCCCGGGGCAGCCGTTTGTGGCTTTTCCGGTAGAGGAGCAACAACTTGCGTCGATGGGGCATTACACCGCCAGTGTTGCTGTTCACAGCGACCTGCGGCTGGTAGCGCTGACTGCGCCGAGGGGTAATCGGTTTTTCATCTGGGACCTGGACACCGGCGCCACACGCCTCGACACCGCCCTGCCCGACTGCGCCGGTGTCGGTGCAGTTGCAGATGGATTCGTAGTCACCTCAGGCCAGGGCCGTTGCCGTTTTTACGACTGCCGCCAAAACGAACTGCTCGCCAAGCCACTGGATCTGCCTGCCGGGCTTTGGGATAACCACCTGCACTTGGCCTGAGTGCTCCACGTATTTTCTCGCAGGAGCGCCGAAGGCTGCGAACGCTCTCGCCAGACACACCGCCATCGCAGCTTTCGGCAGCGCCTACAGGCCCTCTGCTAACGCCAGAGATTTCTTGGCTGTAGGAAAATTCAGCACATACTGACAGCACCTCTTTTGCTGGTACGGTCCAGACCAATCTCCCTGTAATATCCAGCAATGTCGCTCGCCGGGCTTACCCGGTTCTCTCCAAGGAAATGGATATGCTGCGTCGCCGGATGCTGATAATGCTGGGTGTTGTGCTGTTTGTAGTGCTGCTGCTTGCGGCCTACAAGGCGTTTTCTGTCTATCAGCAGATTCAACAGTTCACCGCTCCCAAACCACCCATCAGCGTTGCGGTTGCGACAGCCAGCGAACGTCCATGGCAGAACCGCCTTCCGGCCATCGGATCGTTGAAGGCCCTGCAAGGCGTAGATCTGAGCCTTGAAATCGCTGGTACGGTCAAAGCCGTGCAGTTCGAGTCAGGACAAAAAATCCGCGTGGGCCAGCCCTTGCTGCAACTGGACAGCGATGTCGAAAAAGCCCTGTTGGGTACTGCCGAAGCCGATCTGGGGCTTGCTCAGGTTGAATACGGCCGCGGCAGTCGACTGGTAGGCGATCAGGCCATCTCAAAAGGCGATTTCGACAAGCTGGCAGCGCAGTTCAAAAAGGCCAGTGCCACCGTCGCGCAACTCAACGCCTCATTAGCGAAGAAACGCATCCTGGCGCCATTCAGCGGCACGATCGGTATTCGACAAGTGGATGTGGGCGACTACCTCGCCAGCGGTACCGTCATCGCCACGCTGCAAGACCTCACCAGCCTCTACGTAGACTTCAATGTGCCGGAACAGGCGCTGCCCAAAGTCACGGTTGGGCAGACTGCACTGGTGAGCGTTGCCGCTTATCCCGGCCAGAGCTTCGAAGCCACGATCAGCGCGATCAACCCCAAGGTCGATGAAGCAACCCGCAACGTGCTGATTCGCGCCACATTGCCTAATCCGCAAAGCACATTGCTGCCGGGCATGTTCGCTAATCTGCAGGTGTTGCTGCCGGGCCCGAAAACTCAAGTAGTTATCCCCGAAAGCGCCATCACCTACACGCTTTACGGCAATTCCGTGTACGTCGTCGTCCCAAGGAAAAACGCCGAGGGCGTGCCAGAGAAAGATGCCAAAGGCGAAATACAGCTAATCGTCGACCGTCGTTTCGTCGAAACCGGCGAGCGCCGCGACGGACTGGTCATTATTAGCAAGGGGCTCAAGGCGGGCGAACAAGTGGTCAGCGGCGGACAATTAAAGCTCGATGCTGGCGCTCACGTAGCCATCAGTACCGACCAGACACTGCAAGCCGAACAGAACAGCCAACCCCAGGTTGACTGATCAAGGAATACTCATGGCTTTTACAGATCCGTTCATTCGTCGCCCGGTGCTCGCCACGGTGATCAGCCTTCTGATCGTACTGTTGGGTTTTCAGGCCTTCAGCAAGCTGACTATTCGTCAGTATCCGCAGATGGAAAATGCCCTGATTACCGTCACCACAGCCTATCCTGGTGCCAACGCCGAAACCATTCAGGGCTACATCACTCAACCCTTGCAGCAAAGCCTGGCCAGCGCCGAAGGCATTGACTACATGACCTCGGTGAGTCGCCAGAATTTTTCAGTGATTTCAATCTATGCGCGTATTGGTGCGGACAGCGACCGGCTGTTCACCGAATTGCTGGCTAAAGCCAACGAGGTAAAAAACAAGCTACCGCAGGACTCCGAAGATCCGGTATTGAGCAAGGAAGCCGCCGATGCTTCTGCCCTGATGTATGTCAGCTTCTACAGCTTGGAACTGAGCAACCCGCAAATCACAGACTATCTGTCGCGCGTCATACAGCCCAAGCTGGCCACACTGCCTGGCATGGCGGAAGCGCAAATCCTCGGTAATCAGGTGTTCGCCATGCGCCTATGGCTGGACCCGGTACGACTGGCCGGCTTTGGCCTGACCGCTGCAGACGTGACCAATGCCGTACGACGCTACAACTTTCTGGCCGCTGCCGGGGAAGTCAAAGGCGAATACGTGGTCACCAGCATCAACGCGACCACCGAGCTGAAATCCGCCGAGGCTTTCGCCGCTATTCCGCTCAAGACGGCAGGCGACAGCCGGGTTCTGCTGGGGGACGTAGCCCGAGTGGAAATGGGTGCGGAAAACTACGACACCGTCAGCTCATTCGATGGCACACCGTCGGTTTATATCGGTATCAAAGGCACGCCCAGCTCTAACCCTCTGGATGTGATCAAAGAGGTGCGGCGCATCATGCCTGAGCTGGAAAGCCAGCTCCCGCCCAATCTGAAAGTCTCCATTGCTTACGACGCCACGCTCTTCATTCAGGCGTCAATCAATGAGGTCGTCAAAACCCTGATCGAAGCGGTATTGATCGTCATCGTGGTGGTTTTCCTGTTTTTGGGCGCGCTGCGCTCGGTGATGATTCCCGTAATCACCATTCCACTATCTATGATCGGCGTGCTGTTCTTCATGCAGCTGATGGGCTATTCCATCAACCTGCTGACTCTGCTGGCGATGGTATTGGCAATCGGATTGGTAGTGGACGATGCGATTGTCGTTGTAGAAAACATTCACCGGCACATCGAAGAAGGAAAAACGCCCTTTGACGCCGCGATTGAAGGCGCCAGAGAGATCGCCATGCCAGTCGTGTCGATGACCATTACCCTCGCGGCAGTTTATGCCCCTATTGGCTTTCTGGAAGGATTGACGGGGGCACTGTTCAAGGAGTTTGCGCTGACGCTGGCCGGAGCGGTGGTGATTTCTGGCGTGGTTGCCCTGACCCTGTCGCCGATGATGTGCGCCCTGTTATTAAGACATGACGCGAACCCCAGCGGTCTGGCGCACAAACTCGACCGCGCATTCGACGGACTCAAGCGACGCTACCAGCGCATGCTGCATGGCACACTGAATACCAGGCCAGTAGTGCTAGTGTTCGCGGTCATCGTGCTGTGCCTGATTCCGATACTACTCAAGTTCACCAAATCGGAGCTGGCGCCAGACGAGGATCAGGGCATCATTTTCATGATGGCGACGTCGCCACAGCCGACCAACCTCAATTACATCAACCGGTATACCGACGAGTTCATCAAGATATTCAAGGAATTCCCCGAGTATTACTCATCGTTTCAGATCAATGGATTCAATGGTGTTCAGACCGGTATCGGCGGTTTCCTGCTCAAACCCTGGGACGAACGCAGTCGCACTCAAATGGAAATACTCCCCGAGGTCCAGGCGCGGTTGGCGCAGATCAGCGGTTTGCAGATTTTCGGCTTCAACTTACCGTCGCTCCCTGGCACCGGTGAAGGCTTGCCCTTCCAGTTCGTGGTGAATACGGCCAACGACTATGCGTCGTTGTTGCAGGTAGCTGAACGGATCAAGGCGCGAGCCGCCGAGTCCGGCAAGTTTGCGTTCCTCGACATCGACCTGGCCTTTGACAAACCCGAGGTCGTCGTCGACATCGACCGCGCTAAAGCCGCGCAAATGGGCGTCTCCATGCAGGATCTGGGCGGCACGCTGGCCACGCTTCTGGGCGAACAGGAGATCAATCGGTTTACCATCGAAGGGCGCAGTTACAAGGTCATCGCTCAGGTCGAGCGCCCTTACCGGGATAACCCCGGCTGGCTCAATAACTATTACGTGAAGAACAGCGACGGCCAGCTACTGGCCCTTTCTACGCTCATTAAAGTGACCGACCGCGCGCGACCTCGCCAATTGAATCAATTCCAGCAACTGAACTCGGCGATTATTCAGGGATTCCCGATCGTCAGCATGGGAGAAGCCATCGAAACCGTGCGGCAGATCGCCAGTGAAGAAGCTCCGGCTGGCTATGCCTATGACTACGCAGGCGCATCCCGACAGTACGTTCAGGAAGGCAGTGCGCTGTGGGTGACTTTCGCCATGGCACTGGCGATTATTTTCCTGGTATTGGCCGCACAGTTTGAGAGCTTTCGCGACCCGCTGGTAATTCTGGTTACGGTTCCCCTGTCGATTTGCGGAGCGTTGGTCCCGTTGTTCCTGGGCCTGTCGAGTATGAATATCTACACCCAGGTGGGGCTGGTGACGCTGATAGGTCTCATCAGCAAGCACGGCATTCTGATTGTGGAGTTCGCCAACCAGCTACGACGTGAAAAGGGCCTGTCGGTGCGTGAGGCCGTAGAAGAAGCAGCGGCCATTCGTCTGCGTCCGGTATTGATGACAACAGCGGCAATGGTCTTTGGCATGGTGCCATTGATCCTCGCAACGGGCGCTGGCGCCGTTAGCCGCTTCGATATCGGTATGGTCATCGCTACCGGCATGTCGGTCGGGACGTTATTTACGTTATTCGTACTGCCATGCGTCTACACCCTGCTCGCGGCGCCGGATAAAAAACCTGCCGCAAGTCCAGATCCTGAATCGCACCCTGGCTAAAGCCCGCAAACAACAAGGCCCCGATAAAGGGGCCTTAAAGTCGACACGTCACAAGCGGGGAACGCTATCGAGCCGTTCCCGAGCCTTGCGCTAATCCGAACATCAGCAGTAACAGATCATGACTGGGGCTGACCACCTCATGAGTTCTCGCTACTCGCGGTAATGGGCAATGTCCCTCGCCATGCAACGCGCTTAAAACCTTTGTTCCAGGTTCAACCCAAGCGGCCATGGCGGCGGAAGTAACCACCAGCGCACCTAGAATGAACAAACCTCGTGCCAGTTCTAGTTTCATTAGTCTAAACCCTTGATAGCGCTGCCAAACGCCGTCTGGTAAAAGTAGACCAACTTCTGCCAATCTGTTGATGTGAACGACGAGTGGCGACGCAATTGTCTGAGGTCATGACGAGCGGCAGCTACCGCGCTCAAACGGCGTCGACATTTTTCCAGATCAAGCAGCGCCACTTCAGCTTTGGCATCGGCACCGTCTCCAACGACGCGAACAAATACGTGTTTGATATAGAGACAGCCATGCTGCCAGCGCCCCAAGTGCATACGTGCCAGGTTGGCCGCCAGTTCCCGGAGCAATTGATCATGCAGCGCTTCACCATGGTTCTCGCGCCCGCCGGCGGCGTACCAGGTTTCAATCTCCACAAATCCATCCAGAGCAGCAGTCACCAGAAGCGCACGCCACTCATGCCTTGCATCGTGTTGCGCGCCGCAGTAGATCAACTCAGGCACATTGACATTGAGTCGGCTCAAACCCTCGATAGCGTCACGCTCGCGCAGCACCGTCGGCCGCCCAAACGGGTGCAGCCAACTGCGATAGGTATGCCCAACCTGCCGTTTGATATAGGTCAGACGGCCATCTTCAGTTAATACCCGTTGCACGCCGCTTTCGCCGCCGCGACGCTGGTTGGGCTCTTCGACCCATTCTCCGTGTTGCGCCCAGAAATAATCAAAGCGCTCTTCCTTTGAAATTGTGGGCTCCACAGAAGCTTGCACGCCCATCTCGTTACCTCTTACGCAATAGATAAACCCGCCACATGGCATACATCGGTAAAAAATCCAGTCGCTCCTGAATACGAAAACCTGCCTGTTCAAACTCAGCCTCGACAGTAGCGGCCGGTAACACAAAGCGGTTTTGGTAACTATCCTGCCCATTTTTCGCTCGCCGCTGCTGATCAAGGCGCTTGCGTTTCCATGCCTTGAAATTGCCATCGACCCAAAGCGAAATGATCACACTGTCACGTGTAACACGCTGAAACTCCTTTAGCAGAGCGCGGCGATGATCGGCCTGGCCGACATGGTGCAGCAATCGCATACAGAAAATGCTGTCCACGGCGTTGTCGGGTAGATCTATGTCGAACGCAGATGTCTGCAAGGGTTGTACCCTTTTCACCACTTCTGCTGGCTGAGCAGCACAAGCGGTCTTGAGCATGTCTGCCGAGTTGTCCGCACCGATGATCATCCGGTTGGATTTTTCTGCCAGTAATGGCCAGAAACGACCTGCACCACAGGGCAGATCAAGCACTAACCCGGGGTCACCCGCACGATGCAAAGCAGTCCTTGCCATTTGCTCATCGCGCCAATGAGACAAGCGCCGGGACAGATTGTCCTGATGCTTTTGCAAATATTGTTGGGCGTGCTCTTGGTCGTACTTACGTGAGAACTCAAGCTCGATTCGCTTGCTCATGGGGGGCACCTCCTGATCTCGATGGCGGCCAAGATAGAGAGCAGGCTGTGATCTTCAGGTCATGCTTATGTGAAAAAAGTGTTGACGGAATATCCAGATGTTTCCAGATGCGTCAATGACTTAGCAGTCTTGATGATGAGTGATTCATGGATGTGTCAGATTTGTCTCGGGACCGAAACATAGAGAGGAATGAATAGTGATGCTTTTGTCTTTCGTTACTTC
This sequence comes from Pseudomonas caspiana, assembly GCF_040224095.2. NCBI lineage: Bacteria > Pseudomonadati > Pseudomonadota > Gammaproteobacteria > Pseudomonadales > Pseudomonadaceae > Pseudomonas > Pseudomonas caspiana. The sequence goes on from NZ_CP167995.1 coordinate 4,977,927, forward strand.
TTGAGCTTCACGCTAAAACGACAACCGTTGGGCTCCATCGGGCTCAAACTGACGCTCCAGCCCTGGTTCTCGCAGATACGCTGAACCAGAGAAAGCCCCAGACCTAGACCTTCGCCACGCTGCTCGTTGCCTCTTACAAAGGGCTCGAACATCGCTTCGCGCTTTTCTTCCGGGATTCCGACACCGCTGTCCTCCACCAAAAAACCTTCTTGCTGCAACGTCAGGGTGATAAATCCCTGATCGGTGTAGTGCAAGGCATTGCGCAGCAGGTTGCCCATTACTGCGTGCAGAAACGTGGAGTTGTAAAGGGTTGCCGAAGGTTCGTTCAAGCCGACCGAGCGAACGGTCAATTGCAGGCCTTTGCTTTCAATGGGTCCGCGCCAAAGCGCGATCAGGTCTTCTGCAACGCTCTCCAAAGACACCTTGGGGACCATGTTGGCGTCTTCACGTTGCGTGCGGGCCAGCATGAGAAAGGTCTGTACAAGGTCACGCATTTCCTCACAGGCCCGGGCAATCCGTTCGACCTGCGCCCTGGCCCGGCTATCCAGAGCCGGGTTAGCCAGCAGCAACTCACAGGAACTGGCCAGCACCATCAGCGGGGTTCGTAGTTCATGGCTAACGTCGCTCGTAAACATGCGTTCGCGGGTCAATGCCTGACGCAGACGCCCTAGTGTCGCATCGAATGCCACAGCCAGCTCACCCACTTCGTCAGCGGCGTAGTCAGGCGCCAATGGTGGCGCCAGCCCGAGTAACTGATCGCGGTGGCGTACCTGCCGGGCCAGTCGCACAACAGGCGCCATGACCCGCCGAGCCAGCACCCAGCCCAGGAACACCGCCAGCCCCAAAGCAAGCACGAACCCCACCAGCACCACCGCAAACAAGACCCGCTCGCGCTCTTCAAAATCGCTCTGGTCCTGGAGTAATGCATAACGCCGACCATCTACTACTTCAACCATGGCGTGATAGGACAGCGGGCCGCGAAAGACTTCATGGAAGCCGGGCTCGAGATGCCGGAGGTCGCTGGGCAGATCGAAGTCTCCCGGGCCTCCGCTGAAATAGAACAGCTGATCCGGCTCCGGACGGTGACTCCAGTCACTGACACTGTCGAGCAGCAGCAACCGGTTCAGATCACCACCCAAGCCGGCAGATATCAGTTTTTCTTCCACGAGGTGGACCGTCGCGACGATCCCCATGGCAAACGAGCCTGCCACCAGTGCGCTCATCAACGCGAAGGCGATGATGATGCGTTGAGCAAGACTCTGTTTAAACTCCATCCCGGCCCTCGGCCAGACGGTAACCGACACCATGTACGGTTTGCAGCAGTGGTTTGTCGAAAGGCTTATCAATCACCTGGCGCAGTTGGTGAACGTGGCTGCGCAGGCTGTCGCTATCAGGGCAGTCATCACCCCACAACGCCTCTTCCAGGACCTCGCGACGCAATACATGAGGGCTTTTCTGCATCAATACGGCAAGCAGTTTGAGGCCGACCGGGTTGAGCTTGAGCATACGACCTTCACGGGTTACCTCCAGCGTGTCGAGGTCGTAGACCAGTTCGGCGACTTGCAAAGTGCGTCGGCCGCCACCCTGAGCGCGGCGCAACACCGCTTCAATACGAGCCGCCAGCTCGGACAGGGCGAAGGGTTTGAGCAGGTAATCGTCAGCGCCGGAGCGAAAGCCTTGCAGGCGATCATCCAGTTGGTCACGGGCGGTCAGCATGATGACCGGTGTGTCGCGGCGGGCGTCTTCGCGTAGTCGCTTGCACAGCGTGTAGCCATCGATGCCGGGTAGCATGATGTCGAGCACGATGAGGTCGTAATGTTCGGTTGCCGCCAGATGTAATCCGGAGAGGCCATCCTGTGCACAATCGACCGTATAGCCTTTCATGCCCAGATAATCGGCAAGGTTGGCCAGGATGTCCCGGTTGTCTTCCACAAGAAGAATTCGCATGTGCACGCCCTCCATCAGCAATAGGCTGGCGCAGCTTAAGGCCTATGGGGGGCAAGAGCCAGTGTCAGATGGGTTTACTAGAAGTACGTTTGGTATTGTGTGGCGCCAATGACATCTTCAGTGCTGCTGCTTTTTGGTTCCGTCCTGACGGCCGGGTCACTTTTGTTTCGACAAAAGTAACCAAAACCATTTTCGCTGACGTACGGCCCCTGCTTCGCAGGGGTACCTTCGCTCCGGTGCCGTGGTGTGGGCACGCGCCGACGGGCCATCCCTGGCCCAACGGCGCTCGCTCGGCATCCATGCCGAGCGACCCACACCACAACACCTGCGCTCAGCCTTCCGACGCTCGTTTAGTGGCGTACTTGAGATTCGTTTATGGCGATACTTCGTTGAAGCAAAAGCAAAAGCAAAAGCAAAAGCAAAAGCAGAAGCAGAAGCAAAGTTTCGGCTGCACGCGCTAGCCATAAAAAAACCCCGCACAAGGCGGGGTTCTTTTATGGGGTACAGCTAGAGGGTAAAGCTGGCTTACATCATGCCGCCCATACCACCCATGCCGCCCATGTCTGGCATGCCGCCGCCAGCTGGTGCTTTGTCGTCCGGCGAGTCAGCGATCATGGCTTCGGTGGTGATCATCAGGCTGGCGATAGAGGACGCAGCCTGCAGAGCAGAGCGAGTCACTTTAGCCGGGTCCAGGATGCCCATTTCGATCATGTCGCCGTATTCGCCGGTAGCAGCGTTGTAACCGAAGTTACCCGAACCCTGCTTGACCTTGTCGACTACAACGCTTGGCTCGTCACCGGAGTTGGCAACGATCTGGCGCAGTGGAGCTTCTACAGCGCGACGCAGCAGAGCAATACCAACGTTCTGATCGGCGTTGTCGCCTTTCAGTTCGGAGATTGCCTGCAGGGAGCGAACCAGAGCTACGCCACCGCCAGGTACCACGCCTTCTTCAACGGCTGCACGAGTAGCGTGCAGGGCGTCTTCAACACGGGCTTTCTTCTCTTTCATTTCAACTTCGGAACCAGCGCCGACCTTGATTACCGCAACGCCGCCGGACAGCTTGGCCAGACGCTCTTGCAGTTTTTCTTTGTCGTAGTCCGAAGTGGTGTCACCGATCTGCTGACGAATCTGCGAGATGCGACCGTCGATGTCGGTGCGAACGCCAGCACCGTCGATGATGGTGGTGTTTTCTTTGTTCAGCACAACGCGCTTGGCATTACCCAGGTGTTCCAGGGTAGTGGTTTCCAGGCTCAGGCCGATTTCTTCGGAGATAACGGTACCGCCAGTCAGGACAGCGATGTCCTGCAGCATTGCCTTGCGACGGTCGCCGAAGCCTGGAGCCTTGACGGCTGCAACTTTGACGATGCCACGCATGTTGTTCACAACCAGAGTCGCCAGGGCTTCGCCTTCAACGTCTTCAGCAACGATCAACAGCGGACGGCCGGCTTTGGCCACTGCTTCCAGAACTGGCAGCATTTCGCGGATGTTCGAGATTTTCTTGTCGACCAGCAGGATCAGCGGGCTGTCCAGCTCGGCAACCATGGTGTCTGGCTTGTTGATGAAGTACGGAGACAGGTAGCCACGGTCGAACTGCATGCCTTCAACAACGGACAGTTCGTTTTCCAGGCCAGTGCCTTCTTCAACGGTGATAACGCCGTCTTTGGTCACTTTTTCCATGGCTTCAGCAATGATGTCGCCGATGGAATTGTCGGAGTTCGCGGAGATAGTACCTACCTGAGCGATTGCCTTGGTGTCGGTGCAAGGCTTGGACAGTTTCTTCAGCTCTGCAACGATGGCGATGGTCGCCTTGTCGATGCCGCGCTTGAGGTCCATCGGGTTCATGCCGGCAGCGACGGCCTTCAGGCCTTCGTTGACGATAGCCTGAGCCAGAACGGTTGCAGTGGTAGTACCGTCACCAGCGTCATCGTTTGCACGGGAAGCAACGTCTTTGACCAGCTGCGCGCCCATGTTTTCGAAACGGTCTTTCAGTTCGATTTCTTTAGCAACCGAAACGCCGTCTTTGGTGATCAGAGGAGCGCCGAAGCTCTTCTCGATGATTACGTTACGGCCTTTTGGGCCCAGAGTTGCTTTTACTGCGTCAGCCAGGACGTTGACACCGGCGAGCATTTTTTTACGGCCAGAATCGCCGAATTTAACTTCTTTAGCAGCCATGATCGATCTTCCTTAAATACTTTGAGTAGTAACGGAAACTAGTGGGGTGACTCAGGCTTCGACGACCGCGAGAATTTCGTTCTCGCTCATCACCAGCAGGTCTTCGCCATCTACTTTCACAGTGTTGCTGCCGGAGTACGGGCCAAACACCACTTTGTCACCCACTTTCACGGCCAGCGCACGTACTTCGCCGTTGTCCAGCACGCGGCCGGTACCCACAGCAATGATCTCGCCACGGTTTGGCTTCTCAGCAGCCGAACCTGGCAGAACGATACCGCCAGCAGTTTTGGATTCTTCTTCGCTGCGACGGATTACGACGCGGTCATGCAGAGGACGAAGCTTCATTGTCGATCTCCTAATTATGGTTTTTGAACGGCCAGTGAATACACCGGCGGGTTAAAACATCCGGCGCTGCCGGTTACGGTTCGACGAGCGAACCGCAGAATACGGTCTGGCGAAATGGCCAGAAACCTTGCGGTGACCCATACATAAGGGCGGGCATGGTGATTACAAGGCCAGCAGTTGAATTTTTTTGTCGAACGTTGCCACGTCATGAAACGCACGCGGCACCCTGAGGTGCCGCGCAGCGGAGCGATGGACGGAATTATTTGTCGCGATGCTCGAACTCGCCTTCGATCACATCGGGTTCGCGAGTCGGAGGATGAATAGCACCCGGACGACCCGGATCGTTACTCGCCGGCATGTCTTCTGCGAACGCACGCTGGCGGATAGCCTGCTCTTCAGCACGCTTGCGCATGGTATTGACCAATACCCGACGCGTAATCGGCAGGAGGCAGATCACGCCAAGGATGTCGCTGATAAAACCCGGCAACAAAAGAAGCCCGCCACCGACGGCAATCATCAGGCCTTCGAGCATCTGTTGGGCAGGCAATTCACCACGCGACAGGCTTTCACGCGCGCGCATAGCGGTCGCAAACCCGGCGACCCGGATAACGAACAGGCCCAACAGCGAGGTCGCGACGACCATCAGGAATGTCGGAAAGAAGCCGATCGACATGCCCACCCGTACCAGAACAAACAGCTCCAATACCGGAAAAAGAAGGAACAGCAGTAGAAAAACACGCATCAATTGAATTCCTCAACGCAAGAATGCCTTGCAGTAGACCCTACGTGACGTCATCAAAGCGTGAATTCAAGCCTCTTGAGTGTCACGAGTGGGCCATTTTTCCGCGTGAGCCAGCTGAACCAAGGCTTCGCGGACTTGTTTCGGTGTGTTACAGGGCTCACTGAAAGGCAGCCAGTATAGGCTCTGACCAATGCGCAGGTGCATACCTTCGCTGTCGATACCCGCCAACTGTGCTGTTTCACGCTGCGGCAGCCCCGAGAGCTGTACGTAGTGGGCAATGGCTTTGGCGTGATCAGCATTCATGTGCTCGACCATGCTGGTCTCGGCAGCACCGGCAAACGGGTTTGCCAGCTCAACGTGATCCAACCAGTGAATGGCACCGAAGCCGCCGATGAAGCGATAGCGTACCGGCACCAGCACCCAGAAATCGAAATCATGGGCGGAGTGATAGCTCTGCGATTCGGGGAAAAAACGGTAATAGCGCTGAGCAGCACTTTCGACATCGTCCGGTTCAACAAGCTTTTGGGCTTCGGCCATGACCGTCACACGTCCCGTCGCCTGGACGTCGTCAGCTTCGCGCTCGCCCACCAATAGCGAACACTTCGCGTCTTTGCCCAGGTTGTGGGTGTGCTGAGCGATGCGACTGATCAGAATCAGAGGTCGCCCCTGATCATCAAGGCAATACGGTACCGAAGAACCAAAAGGGAAGCCCGGCATGGATTTGGAATGCGTGGACAAAACGCCTCTGTATTCTTTCAGCAGCAGCTCCCGCGCCTGCTTGATAGCCTTCACACTCATCCAGTGACTCCTTGTAACGAACTCGTCGACGATCGACGCACGTATAAATAAAGCTGAACAGTAATCAGCTGATTGGGCACGTGCACGGGTTTGAAAGACAAGTTAATAATTATTACGAGTGGGTGCCAAGGGGGCGGCAAGAAAGTGCTGATGACTTCATGCGCGCAAGCTGTGGATTTGTGAGGCAGGTGCACCTGAAAGCAAGTGCGCCTGTAAGAGCTGTCAAAGGCTGCGATAGCGGAGTATCAGAGATATCGCTTTGGCAGCCTTCGGCAGCTCTTACAGAAAAGGTGTGGGGTTTACCAAGTCACACCAAAACCTGCGGTGTAACGGGTCTTGTCCAGATCGCCGTCGTCTGAACCGCTGATAACGTTCTTCTCGGCCTTGAGGTTCAACGAAGCCCAGTCAGTGACTTTGTAACGCAGCCCGACCTCAGCATCGAGAGCATAGTCAGCAACGTTGCTCAACGGCCTGCCCAGCTCACCATTGGTAAAGAACTCAACTTTTTTGCCGATCAGGAAGCGGTTGTAGTCCCACGTGCCTGCAACCGAATAGAAGTTTTCCTTGCCGCCGTTGGAGAACTCGTAATCCGTACGGTTAAGCAGCGCGCCAAGTTTGAAAGCGCCCAGCTCGTCATCCCAGAACTGGTAGCCAGGACCCGTACCCACAACACGCTGACGGCTCAAGTCTTCAACTTTGTCGCGCTTGTAGCTGATCCGGCCATCCCAGAAAAATTTCTCGGTCAGGAAGCGGTCGATGGAATACTCGGCACTCCAGTTATCGGTGCTGACTACATCGTCCTGAGTTTCGCGGTTGTAATCGCCTTTGGCGTTATGCCGCCATTGACCATGCCGAGCCGAAGTCTTGAAGGCCAGGTTGTAGTCGTCGGTATCGTTCTCGGCCTTCTGAAAATCCATTGCCAGATCGACGTTGCCTTTCCATACCAGATCAGTGATGACAGGTTTGGGCTTGAGAATCTGCTGAATGCTAGCCAACTCGACGGTTTTCGGCGCTTCGCCGTTGGTCAGCGTGACCTTGCCGTCATCCGAGGCTTTTAACGATTTCGCAATTTCACCCTGATACTGATCCTGCTTGACCATCAACTGCTGGTCACTCTCCAGGGTCTTGACCTGCTTCCAGTCTACGGGGATTGCTCCTCCGTAGGAGGTCTCGATCAGCAGCTTGCCGCCGTCGAATAGCTTGATGGTACCGGTGATCTTGTCGCCGTTCTTCAACCAGACGGTGTCGGCGAGCAAGGGCGTGGTGGTGATGGAGACAGCGAGGAACAGCAGAGTTCTGGTCAGCATAAGCAACTAGGAGGCTCGGTTAGCGGAAAATCGGGCATCATCCGTGAGAATGACGTCAAGGCAATCGAAGACCGCCGCGGACACAGAAAACACTGACAATGGGAATTTTCTGTAGTTCAAAACCCGGACAGCCGCTCATCTATAAAGAGATCTATAACAGGAGGGAAATGGTGACCAAAGAGCGACAGCACTCTGCGGATCCGACCGGCATGGACCCGGCCCAGGCCAAGCGTACTGCGCTGTACCTTACGCTCAATCAGGTACCGGAAGGAAAAGTTGTCACTTACGGTCAGCTCGCCGAACTCGCAGGGCTTGGCCGCGCAGCGCGATGGGTCGGCCGGACACTGAGCCAGTTGCCGGACGGCAGTTCACTGCCGTGGCACCGTGTGATCGGCGCGGGTGGCAAGGTCAGTTTGCTGGTAGGCACGGTTTCAGGCGACGAACAACGTGCCCGTTTACGCGCTGAAGGCATCCTTGTGGAGAACAATCGGGTAGATATCCGGCGTCATGGCTGGCGTCCGATAGAGCACTGCGGTTAGAGTGCGCCCTTTGTTTTCGTAACCTGAGGCAGACTCCAGCCCATGCCCCGTAAAACCTGGCGCGCCGCGCTCGCCGCATATGCCAGCCCTTCAACGTTAGTGCTGTTGTTGCTCGGATTCGCTGCGGGCATGCCCTACATGTTGGTGTTCTCTACTCTGTCGGTCTGGTTGCGTGAAGCCGGTGTCGCCCGGGAAACCATTGGCTATGCCAGTCTGATCGGGCTTGCCTATGCTTTTAAATGGGTATGGTCCCCTCTGCTCGACCAATGGCGCCTGCCGCTGCTGGGCAAGCTGGGTCGACGCCGCTCCTGGCTCGTGCTGTCGCAGAGCCTGGTAATCCTGGGCCTGATAGGGATGGGCTTTTGCGACCCGCAGCAGCATTTGTCCTGGCTTATCGCAATCGCTGTAGTTGTGGCGTTTTCATCCGCCACACAAGACATCGCCATTGATGCCTATCGTCTGGAAATCGCCAACGACACCCAGCAGGCTGCCCTCGCCGCCAGTTACATGTCTGGCTACCGCGTGGCCGCGCTACTCGCCACGGCTGGCGCGCTGTATTTTGCTGAAGGATTTGGCTCGACCGGTTTCGCCTACAAGCATTCGGCATGGACCGGCACTTACGTGTTGTTCGGCCTACTGATGCTGCCCGCCTTGATCACGACGCTGATCATGCGCGAACCTCCCGTCGCACTACGCACTCAGCTGTCGGCCGCTCGCTACGGCTTTGCGCACCAATTGGCGTCGGTGTTCGTACTGATAGTGCTGCTGGTGTCGGTACCGGCGATGTTCACTCAGCTCTACAACACCGACTTCGCCAGCGTCCTGTTTCAGAACGCCAGCTGGACTGACCTGCTGATGGAAGACCGCGCGTTTCTGCGCGCCATTCTCTACATCGTGCTGACGGTCGCCTGCCTGTCTTCAATGGGTCGACGCGGCCTGGCTCCGGTGCTGACACCGATCAACGACTTCATCCTGCGTTATCGCTGGCAGGCGTTCCTGTTGTTGGGTTTGATTGCGACTTACCGCATGTCAGACACGGTCATGGGTGTCATGGCCAACGTCTTCTACATCGATCAGGGCTTTACCAAGGACCAGATTGCCAGTGTCAGCAAGATCTTCGGTCTGATCATGACGCTGTTGGGCGCAGGCTTTGGCGGATTGCTGATCGTGCGTTTCGGCATCATGCCGATTCTGTTCATTGGCGGGCTGAGTTCAGCGGCCACCAACTTGCTGTTCCTGATGCTGGCCGATATGGGCCCGAACCTGAAGATGTTGGTACTGACCATCTCGCTGGATAACTTCAGTTCCGGATTGGCAACTTCAGCGTTCGTGGCGTACCTGTCGAGTCTGACCAACCTCAAATTCTCGGCAACACAATACGCGCTGCTCAGCTCGATCATGCTGCTGCTGCCGCGTTTGCTGGGAGGCTATTCGGGGGTCGTGGTTGAGAAGTATGGCTATCACAACTTCTTCCTGATCACTGCGTTACTGGGTGTTCCGACGCTGATCATGATTATCTTGCAGTGGAGCAAGGAGGCGCGCCAGGACAAGGCGGCCGAGGCGCTTGAGGCGGAGAAGCCGTCAAGCGAACAGCTCTGAGAGAGCAGCTCGCATGAGACAAATGTGGGAGCCGAGCCTGCTGGCGATCATGCATACCAACGAATTGAAATACATTCTGTAGGAGCTCAAGAGCACCGCGAGGCAGCGATGGCGGCCTGTCTGATATGCCGCTATCGCGGCCTCGCTGTACTCCCGCGCTCTTACAGGTCCACCGTTCCACGCGGGACAACGCGGTGTGATGGACATTGTGGCAGTTCCCACAGGGGTAACGATTACTGCGGTGCTGCTGAATCCTGAACCACGCGAATCACTCGCTGTGGGAACGGAATATCGATATTGGCAGCACGCAGGCGGTCACGGGCTTCGGCATTGAAGCGATTCGACACATCGCCGAAATCACCGGTCTTGACCCACACTCGCAACGAAACAGTGATCGAGCTATCACCTAGCGCAGCTACCACGGCCTGTGGTGCAGGATCCTGCAAAACACGAGGATCGTCTGCCATGTCCATCAGGACTTGCAGCGCCTGCTTCAGATCAGCTTCGTAGTCCACGCCCACGTCGAACGTGATCTTGCGAGTCGGCTGGCGATTGGTGTTGGTGATGATCCCGTTGGACAGATTGCCGTTAGGCAGGATCACCGTCCTGTTGTCACCGGTACGCACGACTGTGTGGAAAATCTGGATGCTGTCGACAGTGCCCGCGATGCCTTGGGCTTCGATCCAGTCACCAATGCGGAACGGGCGAAACAGCAGAATCAGCACGCCGCCTGCGAAATTCGCCAGGCTGCCTTGCAGCGCCAGACCGATTGCCAGACCCGCAGCACCGATGGCGGCCACAAACGAGGTGGTTTCTACGCCAATCATCGATGCGACGCTGACGATCAGCAGAATCTTCAGAATGATATTGGCCAGACTGCTGATAAAACCCTGCAATGCCAGGTCAGCATTGCGCAGTGCGAGCAGCGCACCCACTTTGGTAGTCAACCGGTTGATCAACCACCAGCCGATGGTCAGGGTCACCAACGCCAACAGCACGCGGCTGCCGTATTCCATGATCATCGGGATCCAGGCCTGAGAGGCCTTTACCAGATGGTCCATTTCGGCATTCAAATCCATCTTTCTCTCCTTACATTTCGCGAAACTGGCGATTGAAACCACCTGGTCGAGCCTGATGGTTTCAGTCGCTTGCACTGGCCTCGGACGCGCGAGGGGAGTGAAGATTCCCTGCGGTCAGGCCAGCCAATCAGTCGCGGAAGTTATTGAATTGCAGCGGCATGCCGAATTCGTGACCACGCAATACCGCCATTGCTTCTTGCAGGTCATCGCGTTTCTTGCCAGTCACACGCACTTGCTCGCCCTGGATGGCGGCCTGGACCTTGAGCTTGGCTTCCTTGATGTGAGCGACGATTTTCTTCGCCAGCTCCTTGTCGATGCCTTCTTTGAGAACGGCGTCCTGCTTCATCAATTTACCGGAAGCAAAAGCATCTTTGACTTCAAGGCATTTGACGTCGATCTTGCGTTTGACCAGGCACAGTTTGAGGATTTCGATCATCGCTTCAAGCTGAAACTCCGCCTCGGCAGTCAGATTGACAGTCAGGTCTTTTTCCTTGAATTCGAACTCGCCTTTGCCTTTCAAGTCGTAGCGACGGTCCAGCTCTTTGATAGCGTTGTCGACGGCATTAGTGACTTCGTGTTTATCCAGTTCGGACACTACGTCGAACGAGGGCATGTCATTTCTCCAATGGATGGCGCATCAAACGCCTGTCTTTGATGTGAATAAAACCCGGTTATTATAACGAGACTTTTCCGCGTTCACTGCGAGCCATCCATGTCGACCGTCAATTTCTCGCTAGTGCACAATTTTCTTCGCCTTGCAGTGGCCCGCTGATGGCGGTCGTCTGGCATGTAGTAGGTGCCGGGAGCCTCGGCAGCCTCTGGGCGACGCGACTGGCACGGGCTGGCGTGCCGGTAAAGTTGGTACTGCGTGATGCCAAGCGGCTGGCAGCCTACGAGTCCAATGGCGCGGCCCTGACACTGGTTGAGAATGGCGTTGAAAGTCGACTGGCGATAAGCGCCCAGACCGCTGACAGTGCAGAGCCGATCGAACGGCTGTTACTGGCTTGCAAGGCTTACGATGCCGAGCAAGCCGTGGCTGCCTTGGCGCAGCGGCTGACAACTGACGCGCAGATTATCCTGCTGCAAAACGGTTTGGGCAGTCAGGACGCGGTGGCCGCGAAAGTACCGAACGCTCGTTGTATCTGCGCCTCCAGCACCGAAGGAGCGTTTCGCCAACGCGATTGGTCTGTGGTGTTTGCCGGGCATGGCTACAACTGGCTGGGCGACCCTGCTGATCCCTCCCCGCCTGACTGGCTGAGCGACCTGCAGCTGGCAGGCATTCCCCATGAATGGACGCCGGACATCCTTACCCGACTTTGGCGCAAGCTTGCACTTAATTGTGCGATCAACCCGCTGACCGTACTTCACGATTGCCGCAATGGCGGCCTGATGCAGCACCACTGCGAAGTGGCCACCCTGTGTGCCGAACTGACCGAACTGCTCCAACAGTGCGGACAACCAGCAGCGGCCGAGGATCTGCACAGCGATGTGCAACGAGTCATTCAGGCAACAGCGGCCAATTACTCGTCGATGTATCAGGATGTCGCGCAAGGACGCCGTACAGAGATCAGCTATTTGTTGGAGTATGCCTGCGCAACGGCCGAGCGCCATCACTGCGTGGTTCCACACTTGCAGCAGCTCAAGGTCAGACTTGTACAGCACCTGACCGATAAAGGACTGCCCACCAACTAGGCCAGTTCAACGCGCCACCCCGTTTGCTCAATGGCCGGAGGGCGCGCTACCCTGAACATTCCTCATCCGTGTGTGATTCGCCCCATGCCATTGCGCCAACGCCTGGAAAACCTGCCGGTCGGCCAGAAGCTGCTGGCGGCCTTGCTGGTCTTGCTGACGACCGTCTTGCTCGTCGCTAATCTGACGTTCATCAGTGCCGCCTATTACATCTCTCAAGAAGCCATGGCTCCTCAAGCGCTGCAGACCATCGGCCGCTTGATCAGCAACCCGAACCTCGCCGAACAGGCACTCAGCTCACGTGAGGACGCCGAGTCGTTGCTCAAAGAGTTGAAAAACTACGGTCCGCTACGCGCAGCAGCCCTCTACGACACCAACGGCGAGCGGATTGGCCAAGTGCAGCAAGGCGATAAGCTCAAGCTGCCTACGCGCTTCAGAGACATCGAAGGCTGGCGCATCACCGAGTTTCGTAACACTCAGTTAATCCCGGTACCCAAAGCAGGCCAGGCGCCAGGCCACTTGTTATTGGTGGCCAGCAGCGAATTACCCACGGCGTTCTACACCGGCACCCTGACGGCCAGCCTCGGCATTCTGGTTTTCAGCGTACTGCTTTGGCTGGTCATTGCCCGGCAGATACGTCGCCTGATCACCGAGCCCATCTATCAGCTTGAAGAGCTCTCACGCCAGGTCACTCACGAAGAGAGCTATGCGTTGCGCGCTGCGCCGGGCAACAAAGATGAGATCGGCAGTCTGGCGGAAGCCTTCAACACCATGCTGTCGCGCATCGAGGCCCGGGAGCAGCAACTCAAGCGCGCCCGGGACGATTCCCAGGAAGCTTACGATCAAGCGCAAGGTCTGGCCGAAGAGACTCGTAATACCAACCGCAAGCTGGAGCTTGAGGTGAAGGTGCGCAGCAAGATCGAGAAAAAACTCACCGGTTTCCAGAACTATCTGAACAGCATCATCGACTCGATGCCTTCGGCGCTGATCGCGCTGGATGAGCAGCTGTATGTCACCCAGTGGAATCAGGAGGCCAGCGCACTGTCGGGTACACCGCTGGATGAAGCGCTAAACCAGCCGATCTTTCTGGCCTTCCCGCCGATGAAAACCTTCCTGCCGCAGCTCAAGCAAACGGTCGAGAAGCACAGTGTCACGAAGATCGAGCGGGTCACCTGGATCAAAGATGAAGAGCGCCGCCACTACGCCCTCACCTTCTACCCCCTGACCGGCGGTGCAGGCCAGGGCGTAGTGATTCGTGTCGATGACATCACCCAGCGATTATCGCTGGAAGAGATGATGGTGCAGTCCGAGAAGATGCTTTCTGTCGGCGGACTGGCGGCAGGCATGGCCCACGAGATCAACAATCCGCTGGGTGCAATCCTGCATAACGTGCAAAACATTCGGCGACGACTATCGACCGACCTGCAGAAAAACATTGAGCAGGCCGAAGCCGAGGGCATCGAGCTGGAAACGGTCAATCGCTATCTGGTCAGCCGCGAAGTGCCAAAACTGCTCGATGGCATTCAGCAAGCCGGTGCGAGGGCCGCGAAGATCGTCAGCCACATGCTTAGCTTCAGTCGCCTCAGCACCCGGCAAATGGCCCCGTGCGACTTGCCGGCACTGATTGATCAGGCGGTAGAGATCGCCAGTAATGACTTTGACCTGACCATCGGTTTCGACTTCAAGGGCCAGGCGATCATTCGCCAGTTCGACCCGGAGCTGGGCCCGGTGCCCGGTACAGCCAACGAACTGGAGCAGGTTTTGTTGAATCTGCTGAAGAACGCTGCACAGGCTATTCATCAGCGCCCGGATGATGCCGAACCGGGACGTATCATTTTGCGCACAAAATTGAATCCGCCCTGGGCCGAGATTCAGGTTGAAGACAACGGCATTGGCATGACCGAGCAAGTGCGTAAGCGCACGTTCGAACCGTTCTTCACCACCAAGGAGATTGGTCAGGGCACCGGGCTTGGGCTGTCGGTGTCGTACTTCATCATTACCAACAATCACAAAGGCCAGATGGAGGTGCACTCCTCCGTCGGCCAAGGCACCTGCTTCACCTTGCGCCTGCCCTTGGCGGGTAATCAAGTGAACGTGCCTGAAGCGGTTATTTCGCCGCTATAACGGAGCATTGAGAATGGGCTTTCGCTTGTCGAAGATTTACACACGCACTGGCGACACCGGTGAAACCGGCCTGGGTGACGGCCGACGCGTACCGAAAGATCATCCCCGGGTCGAGGCGATCGGCGAAGTTGACACGCTGAACAGCCAGTTGGGATTACTCCTTGCCGGGTTGGCCGAGCAACTGTCGGCAAAGCCTGCCCTCGCTGAGGTGATCGACGTACTCGCGCCGTGTCAGCACCGATTATTCGACTTGGGTGGCGAATTGGCGATGCCGGTTTATCAGGCGCTTGATCAGGCTGAAATTGATCGACTGGAAGCGGCCATCGACCTGTGGAATGAAGAGCTGGGGCCGCTAGAGAACTTCATTCTGCCCGGCGGTTCGGCGCTGATCGCCCAGGCTCACGTCTGCCGCAGCCTGGCCCGTAGCGCAGAGCGGCGCTGTCAGCATCTGAACGCTGTAGAACCTTTGGCCGGGGTTGGGCTGGCGTATATCAACAGGTTGTCGGACTTGTTGTTCGTAGCCGCGCGATTGATTGCCAAGCGGCAGGGTATTGCGGAGATATTGTGGGAAGCGGCGAAGAAACCGTAATCGCCACCCCCGCTGGATGAACGAAAAACCTGTGGGAGCGTGGCTTGCCCGCAATAAAGCTGGACGCGGTTTACTTTAGATCGCGTCAGCCTTATCGCGGGCAAGCCTCGCTCCCACAAGTTCTACGCAATCCCGCAGGACCGGTTTTAGCCGGTCCTACAAGGTCAATGGCGCACGAGCAAGCTTGTAGGCGAACATAGAATCTCCCACAGGGATTGGACATATTCCAATTATTCCCCCGGCCAGAACGCTCTGATCCCCGCCACGCCTTGCGCGCCACTTTCCCACGCTTGCTGCTGTTCAGCAGGACCAACACCACCGAGCAGATAAACCGGTTTGCTGAATCCGGCAATCAACTCGCGAGCATGCTCCCAGCCCAACGGCTGAGCGTCAGGGTGAGTCTGGGTTGGCTGCACCGGCGACAAGGTCACGAAGTCGACGTCCATCAGTTCAGCCAGAGCCAACTCCTCGGAGTTATGGCAGGAAGCGGCCAGCCAGCGATCCTTCGGAAACGGACGCCCGTTCGGTGCCAGTTTGCGTAGCTGTGCCGACGTCAGGTGCCAACCCGCAGCGGGAAAGTCGCCCAGCCACTCCAGCGGCCCCTTGAGCATCAATTGCGCCTTACCGGCACACAAACCCACCGCATCCACCGCCAGATCGCGGTATTGCGGGTCATAGCCATTTGGTGCGCGCAACTGGATCAGTTTGATGCCACCGGCAATGGCCTTCTGCATACCACGCAGCAGCTGCGGGGTTTCCAGCTCACCGGGAGTAATCAGATATTCGCCGGGCAGACGCGCTGCTGCGACGATAGGCTGATTCGCCGCCGGGAACTCATAGTCTGCCAATTCGCGATTGGATACCCAGGCCAAAGGCTGCCCTTCGACGCCATGAGGTTCTCCGGTGAACGCCGACACTTCCCACACGTCCAGCAAAACCTGCTTGTCCGGATAGTCATGCTGAATCTTGATCAGAGGCCGGGCCTGGGTCACGACGATATTCAACTCTTCTTGTAGCTCACGGACCAGCGCAGCTTCGACGGCCTCTCCCGGCTCGACCTTGCCACCGGGAAACTCCCACAAACCGCCTTGGTGCTGAGTATCGGCACGCCGTGCGATAAGGATTCTGCCGTCAATACCGCGAATGACCGCTGCTGCTACATGAATACGTTTCACCCTTCGACTTCCTCTAAAGCAGCCTTCTGCCAACGCTGGAAAAGCGGCCATTGGTAGATGGTTTCGATGTACGCCAACGCTTCGGCTGGCAGTTCGACCCGATAAGTGCGCAAGCGGATCACCACGGGGGCGAAGAATGCGTCGGCAGCACTGGGCTTGCCGAACAAAAACGGACCGCTTTCAGCGGCAACTGCTCGGCATTCAGCCCACAGTTTGACGATACGTTCGATATCGCCCTGGGCTTCCACGGAGATGACTTCCAGCGCCGCATCGCGGTGCAAGTCCATCGGCATGTTGGAGCGCAGGCCCGTAAACCCGCTGTGCATTTGTGCACAGGCTGAGCGCGCCTGAGCACGAGCAGCGGTGTCGCTTGGCCACAAGCCAGCTTCGGGGAATTGTTCGGCGAGGTATTCAATGATTGCCAGCGAATCGGCAATCGCACCATGCGGTGTCTTCAACAGAGGCACTTTGCCGGACGGCGAGTGCTCGAGAATCAACTGGCGGGTGTTGCTCTGATTCAGGCGAATCAGTTGTTCGGTATACGGAGCACCGGTCATGTACAGCGCCAGTGCCGGGCGCAGGGACCAGGAGGAGTAGCGTTTGTCGCCGATGATCAGGTGCAGGGTCATTTCAGTGTCCTTGCTCAAATGAAAGACTGTAGGAGCGCGCTTGCCCGCGATGACGTCAGCACAGGCAAAAACATGATGCTGAGCCGGAAATCAAATCGCGGTCACGCGCGCTCCTACAGAAGTGACAGCGCAGCATCAGAGACACTGCACCATCATCGGGAAGCAACTTACGTACGGTATTCCGCGTTGATCTTCACGTACTCATGGGACAGGTCAGTGGTCCAGATGGTCTCGCTGCAATCACCACGGCCCAGCTCGATACGGATGGTGATTTCGGCTTCGGCCATCACTGCCGAGCCTTGCTCTTCAGTGTAGGTGGTCGCGCGGCAACCTTTGCTGGCGATGCAGACGGTGCCCAGGAACACGTCAATCTTGCTCACATCAAGATCAGGCACACCGGCACGACCTACGGCAGCCAGAATTCGGCCCCAGTTAGGATCGGACGCAAACAGTGCAGTCTTGATCAGGGGCGAGTGAGCCACAGCATAACCCACGTCCAGGCACTCCTGATGATTGCCACCGCCGTTGACTTCGACCGTCACGAACTTGGTGGCACCTTCGCCGTCACGGACGATAGCCTGGGCCACTTCCATGCACACCTCGAATACCGCTGTTTTCAGCGCTTCGAACAGTGGGCCTTTGGCCTCGGTCACTTCTGGCAGATTGGCCTGCCCTGTCGCGATCAACATGCAGCAGTCATTGGTCGACGTGTCGCCATCAATGGTGATGCGGTTGAACGACTTGTTGGCGCCATCGCGGATCAGGTCCTGCAGCACGCTCTGCGAAACCTTGGCGTCCGTGGCGATGTAACCCAGCATGGTCGCCATGTTCGGACGAATCATGCCCGCGCCTTTGCTGATTCCTGTCACAGTCACGGTCACGCCGTCGATCTGGAACTGACGGCTCGCACCTTTAGGCAGGGTGTCAGTGGTCATGATGCCGGTCGCCGCGGCAGCCCAGTTATCCACAGACAGGTCATCAAGGGCAGCTTGCAACGCGCCTTCGATTTTTTCCACAGGCAGCGGCTCGCCGATAACCCCAGTGGAGTACGGAAGCACGGCATTGGCATCGACGCCGGTCAGCTCGGCAAGTTTGGCGCATGTACGCGCAGCGTTGGCCAGACCCGGCTCGCCGGTACCGGCGTTGGCGTTACCGGTGTTGGTCAGCAGGTAACGGACCGGGCCGTTCACACGTTGCTTTGCCAGTATCACTGGCGCCGCACAAAACGCATTCAGGGTGAAAACACCGGCGACACTGGAGCCTTCGGCACAGCGCATGACCACTACGTCCTTGCGACCCGGGCGTTTGATGCCAGCAGAGGAAATGCCCAGTTCAAAACCGGGAACCGGGTGCAATGTCGGCAAAGGACCAAGACCAACAGCCATGAGGTGCGCTCCTTGAAAAATATCTGCGCCGTCCGCGTCGGTACGGCAATCGATTGAAAAACGCCGCGACGGGTAAGCCGGTCGCGGCGTTAGTACTTTTTGTGCAAAACCCGCTACGGGTTCAAATCAGGATCAGCTGATTTGACCGTGGCAGTGTTTGTACTTCTTGCCCGAACCACACCAGCACAACTCGTTACGGCCTTGCTTCTGGTCGTTACGGACCGGAAGAGTGGCGATATCAACACCCTCTTCGGCCAGAACTTCCGGCTGCTCAAGGCCAGGCGCTTCGGCATGTTCGAACTGCATGCGTTGCGCCAGCTCTTCGGCGTCGCGACGCAGGCGAGCTTCTTCCTCTTCCGGATCTTCGCGGCGAACCTGAACGTGTGACAGCACACGAATGGTGTCGCGCTTGATCGAATCCAGGAGTTCCTGGAACAGCGTGAACGACTCGCGCTTGTATTCCTGCTTCGGGTTCTTCTGAGCGTAGCCGCGCAGATGGATACCGTGACGCAGGTGATCCATGGTCGACAGATGGTCTTTCCACAGGTCGTCCAGAACGCGAAGCAGAATCTGCTTCTCGAAAGTACGCAGCGCGTCGGCGCTGGCTTGCTCTTCTTTCTCGTTGTACGCAGCCAGCAACTCTTCGAGCAGCTTCACGCGCAGTGTGTCTTCGTGCAGGTGATCGTCTTCATCGAGCCACTGCTGAATCGGCAGCTTGACGCCGAAGTCGCTCTCGAGCGCCGCTTCCAGGCCAGGAACGTCCCACTGTTCCGGCATCGACTGCGGCGGAATGTGTTGGCTGATCAGGCTGTTGAGCACGTCTTCACGGAACTCGGCGATAGTGTCACCAATGTTGGTAGCGGCCAGCAGGCTGTTACGCATGTGGTAAATCACTTTACGCTGCTCGTTGGACACGTCGTCGAACTCGAGCAATTGCTTACGAATATCGAAGTTACGGCCTTCAACCTTGCGCTGCGCCTTCTCGATCGCGTTGGTCACCATCCGGTGTTCAATCGCTTCACCGGACTGCATGCCCAGTGCTTTCATGAAGTTCTTCACCCGATCAGAGGCGAAGATGCGCATCAGGCTGTCTTCCAGCGACAGATAGAAACGGCTTGAGCCGGTATCACCCTGACGGCCGGCACGACCACGCAGCTGGTTATCGATACGACGCGACTCGTGACGCTCGGAAGCAATAACGTGCAAGCCA
Organism: Pseudomonas caspiana; assembly: GCF_040224095.2. Taxonomy (NCBI): domain Bacteria; kingdom Pseudomonadati; phylum Pseudomonadota; class Gammaproteobacteria; order Pseudomonadales; family Pseudomonadaceae; genus Pseudomonas; species Pseudomonas caspiana. Next base: position 4,997,256 of record NZ_CP167995.1, read on the forward strand.
CCCGCTTCGATCACTTGCTGATGGCGCTTCTGCCAATCGGCTTTGATCTGTGCGATTTGCTCCGGGCTTGGGTTTTCCAGCGCAGCAACTTCAACTTCCCAGTTACCGCCCAACAGGATGTCGGTACCACGACCGGCCATGTTGGTGGCAATGGTCAGCGCACCCGGACGACCCGCCTGAGCAATAATCTCGGCTTCTTTTTCGTGGAACTTGGCGTTCAGAACCTTGTGTTCGATGCCTTCCTGATTGAGCAGCTTGGACATGTGCTCGGAAGTTTCGATGGTTGCTGTACCCACCAGCACCGGACGATTCTCGGCCAGGCAGGCTTTGATGTCGGTGACGATGGCGGCGTACTTCTCTTCCGCCGTCAGGTACACGAGGTCGTTGAAGTCTTTACGCGCCAGCGGTTTGTTAGGCGGAATGACCATGACCGACAAGGTGTAGATCTGGTGGAATTCGAACGCTTCGGTGTCGGCCGTACCGGTCATGCCGGACAGTTTGTTGTACAGACGGAAGTAGTTCTGGAAAGTGGTCGATGCCAGGGTCTGGCTCTCGGCCTGAATATTCAGGTTTTCCTTCGCTTCGATCGCCTGGTGCAGGCCCTCGGACAGACGACGACCCGGCATGGTACGACCGGTGTGCTCGTCGACCAACAGAATCTGGCCGTCCTGAACGATGTACTCGACGTTGCGATGGAACAGGGTGTGCGCACGAAGACCGGCGTAAACGTGAGTCAGCAGACCCAGGTTGTGGGCCGAATAGAGGCTCTCGCCTTCGGCCAGCATGCCGACTTCGGTGAGCATCTCTTCAATGAACTGGTGACCGGCTTCGTTCAGCTCAACCTGACGGGTCTTCTCGTCAACGGTGTAGTGACCGGCTTTGGTGACCTCGCCTTCCACTTCCTCGATGTGTTGCACGAGACGTGGAATCAGGCGGTTGATTTCGGTGTACAGCTTGGAGCTGTCTTCAGCCTGACCGGAGATGATCAGCGGCGTACGCGCTTCGTCGATGAGGATCGAGTCCACTTCGTCGATCACGGCAAAATTGAGTTCGCGCTGGAACTTGTCGTCCATGCTGAACGCCATGTTGTCGCGCAGGTAGTCGAAACCGAACTCGTTGTTGGTGCCGTAGGTGATGTCCGCCGCGTAGGCTGCACGCTTTTCTTCAGGCGGCTGGAATGGCGTGACGATACCCACGCTCAAACCGAGGAATTCGTACAGCGGACGCATCCAGTTGGCATCACGACGAGCAAGGTAGTCGTTGACCGTTACCACGTGCACGCCCTTACCGGACAGCGCGTTGAGGTAAACCGCCAGTGTACCCACCAGGGTTTTACCTTCACCGGTGCGCATTTCGGCAATCATGCCTTCGTGCAAAGTCATGCCGCCAATCAACTGAACGTCGAAGTGGCGCATACCCATGACGCGCTTGCCTGCTTCACGCGCTACCGCGAAAGCTTCAGGAAGCAGCTTATCGAGGGTCTCACCTTTGGCTAAGCGGGCCTTGAACTCTTCGGTCTTGGCACGTAGTTGCTCGTCCGAAAGGGCCACCATTTGCTCTTCGAAGGCATTGACGATCTGTACCGTCTTGAGCATGCGCTTCACTTCACGCTCGTTCTTGCTTCCAAAAAGTTTTTTTAACAAAGGCGCAAACATATCGACAGGATCTTCCAGACATAGGAATGGAGGGCGGCCCCGTGAGTCGCCCGTGCAGCCCTCATGGCCGCATGCGAACGAGTATTCTACCCGGAAACGATGGTGAGGAAAGTGGCGTTATTCCACGATGCTGGCACAGCGCTGTGACGGGGCTGTTTGTAGATAGGGGCATTTCTTGAGAGTTCAACCCATTCAGCACATAAGTTAACCATTGATTTTGCGGGTAAAACTGGCAAAACCGCGTGGGACAAGGGCTTGCGGGCGCTTTCTGATAACATGACAAACTTGTCATTCAGGGTTCTCGCACATGGCGTTTCGTCCACTCCCCGCTCGGGCACCCGCAGTATTGCTGCGTGAAGCGAAGCCGCTTAAAGGTATTTTTCACCATGCTCAGCGTTTGGGGCACTTGCAACGACTGCTTGAAAGCCAGTTGCAGCCTGCTGCGCGCGAACATTGTCATGTTGCTTCATGGCGCGAAGGCAGCTTGCTGCTGATTGTGACCGACGGTCATTGGGCAACGCGATTGCGCTATCAACAGAAACGCCTGCAGCGACAACTCACGGCGTTTGACGAATTCGCCAACCTAACCCGCATCGTTTTCAAGGTTCAGCCACCCACAACCCCTCAAGGCGCGACAGGCCACACAATGGACTTGTCGACCGTCGCCGCCGAAAGCATTCAGGCAACGGCTGACGGGATCACTGATCCGAAACTGCGAGCAGCGCTGGAGCGACTGGCGGCGCATGCGAAGCCGAAGGCTTGATTACGAATCGCTTATTCCTCTGCCTGTAGGAGCTCACCGAGGTTACGAGGCCAGCGATGGCGGTTTGTCTGACACGCCGTCATCGCTGGCCTCGTAACCTCGGTGAGCTCCTAAAGGTCCAAGCAGTGTAGAAATTCCCCCATAAAAAAAGGCCGCCCGAAGGCAGCCTTTAAAAACAGCAAAAAAGGAAGGAGAGTAAAGCTGACCTTACACGGCCGCTACAGGGCGCATGTAAGAAATCGGTGCAGTACTGGCATCTTCGAAGGTCACGACTTCCCAAGCGTCTGTCTCTGCGATCAATTTACGCAGAAGACGATTGTTCAGTGCATGCCCCGACTTGAAGCCAATGAACTCACCTATCAGGCTGTTGCCCAGCAGGTAGAGGTCACCAATTGCATCAAGAATCTTGTGTTTAACGAATTCGTCCTCGTAACGCAGGCCGTCTTCGTTCAGTACGCCATCCTTATCAACCACGATGGCATTTTCCACGCTGCCGCCGAGTGCGAGGTTGTGCTTGCGCAGGTACTCGATGTCACTCATGAACCCGAAGGTCCGGGCACGGCTGACTTCCTTCACGAAGGAAGTGCTGGAAAAGTCCACGCTTGCACTTTGGGTGCGATCGCGGAAGACCGGGTGATCGAAATCGATCTCGAAACTGACTTTGAATCCTTCGAAAGGCACGAAAGTAGCGCGTTTACCGCCCTCTTCCAACGTAACTTCCCGCAGGATCCGGATGAATTTCTTCGGCGCGTCCTGTTCTTCCAGGCCAGCCGATTGAATCAGGAATACGAAGGGACCCGCGCTGCCATCCATGATCGGAACTTCGGAGGCAGAGAGTTCAACGTAAGCGTTATCGATGCCCAGACCAGCCATGGCCGAGAGCAAATGTTCTACGGTGTCGACTTTGACATCACCGCTGACCAGCGTGGTCGACAGAGTGGTGTCACCGACATTTTCCGCGCGGGCAGCAATATGCACGACGGGGTCGAGGTCAGCACGTACGAACACGATACCGGTATCCACAGGTGCAGGCTTGAGGGTCAGGTAAACCTTCTCCCCGGAGTGCAGACCGACACCTGTGGCACGGATAATATTTTTCAGGGTGCGTTGTTTAATCATGGCATTGGCCGCTTCAGCGCAAGTTGCGAACTGGTATCAACAAAGGCTGGCGATAATAGCAGACCCGGCCTTTGCTGAACACCAATCACCCTAATACCCCTGATACATTTCATCAATCAGCCTGACGACGCAGGAAAGCCGGGATGTCCAGGTAATCCAGATCGTCATTCGGGCTCATTTTTGCGGCTGTAGCGCCTGCGTGTGCCTGATTGCGCATCACGGTAGGACGATCCAGATCGCGGTAGTTCACCGACGGGGCTTCCTGACGGGCTGCAGCAGGCTGAGCCTGAGACGGCTGGGCAGTTTGCAGAGTGTTGTCGATAACCTTGACCGGCTTCTCGATTTTCGCGCCCAGGCCTGTGGCAACCACAGTCACGTGCAACTCGTCGCGCATGTCCGGATCGATAACAGTACCGACCTTGACCATTGCGTGCTCGGAGGCGAACGCTTCAATGATGCTACCCACGTCCGAGTACTCACCCAGAGACAGGTCAGGACCGGCAGTGATGTTGACCAGGATGCCGCGAGCGCCCTGCAGGTTAACGTCTTCGAGCAGCGGGTTACGAATGGCTGCCTCAGTCGCTTCACGTGCACGGTTCGGACCGCTGGCGCAGCCAGTGCCCATCATCGCCATACCCATTTCGCTCATCACGGTACGTACGTCGGCGAAGTCGACGTTGATCATGCCCGGACGTTTGATGATGTCGGAGATACCGCGAACGGCACCGGCCAGAACATCGTCAGCCTTGGCGAAAGCCGACAGCAGGCTGGCGTCTTTACCGAGGATGGTCAGCAGCTTCTCGTTAGGAATGGTGATCAACGAGTCGACGCTTTCGGACAGCATGCGGATGCCTTCGTCGGCGATCTGCATACGCTTGCGACCTTCGAACGGGAACGGACGAGTCACCACCGCGACGGTGAGGATGCCCATTTCCTTGGCCACTTCAGCAATGATCGGAGCTGCACCGGTACCGGTACCGCCGCCCATGCCTGTGGTGATGAAGACCATGTTGGTGCCCTGCAGAACTTCTGCAATGCGCTCACGATCTTCCAGAGCAGCCTGACGGCCTACTTCAGGGTTGGCGCCAGCGCCAAGACCTTTGGTAACGCCAGTACCCAGTTGCAGGATGGTCCGCGCGCCGATGTTTTTCAGCGCCTGAGCATCGGTGTTGGCGCAGATGAATTCCACGCCTTCGATGTTGCTCTTGACCATGTGATTAACGGCGTTGCCGCCACCACCACCCACACCGATAACTTTGATTACCGGGCTTTGCGGGACGTTGTCTACGAGTTCGAACATTTTCCCTCTCCTTTCATTCTCTAGTTTTTTTGCCTGGTGCCCACTGCTGCCATTACTGCTTTGAGGCTTAGAAGTTGCCTTGCACCCAGCGCTTGAAGCGTTCAAGCACTGGAGCTTTAGGCTCATCTCCATAGCCGCTATTGCTACTACTGATCCCGGACAAAGAGAAACCGTCAGACTGCTTTTGCAGGCCGTACAGCAACAAGCCGACACCGGTCGAATAAATCGGGTTACGCACGACATCTGCGAGCCCTTTGACGCTATGCGGCACGCCCAGGCGCACCGGCATATGGAAGATTTCCTCGGCCAGCTCGACCGCGCCTTCCATTTTCGAGGTACCACCGGTCAGCACGATGCCGGCCGGGATAAGATCTTCGTAGCCACTGCGACGCAGTTCCGCCTGGATCAGGGTGAACAGCTCGTCGTAGCGCGGCTCGACCACTTCGGCCAGGGCCTGACGCGACAGCTCGCGTGGTGGACGGTCGCCAACGCTTGGCACTTTGATGGTTTCACCGGCACCGGCCAGCTTGGCCAGGGCGCAGGCGTAACGGATCTTGATTTCTTCGGCGTATTGCGTCGGTGTACGCAAGGCCATGGCGATGTCGTTGGTGACTTGATCACCGGCAATCGGGATCACCGCCGTGTGGCGAATCGCGCCTTCGGTGAAGATCGCGATGTCGGTGGTACCGCCGCCGATGTCTACCAGGCACACGCCCAGCTCTTTTTCATCGTCGGTCAGGACCGAGTAAGCCGAAGCCAGTTGCTCAAGGATGATGTCGTCGATTTCCAGACCACAGCGACGCACGCACTTCTCGATGTTCTGTGCAGCGTTCACCGCGCAAGTCACTACGTGGACCTTGGCTTCCAGTCGTACGCCCGACATCCCCAGCGGCTCACGAACGCCTTCCTGGTTATCGATCACGTAATCCTGCGGCAGGGTGTGCAGCACGCGCTGATCAGCCGGAATCGCAACCGCCTGAGCAGCGTCAAGTACGCGCTCCAGGTCCGCCGAGCTGACTTCACGATCACGGATCGCGACGATGCCATGGGAATTCAGGCTGCGAATATGGTTGCCCGCCACGCCGACGAACGCCGAGTGAATACGGCAACCCGCCATCAGCTGAGCTTCCTCCACTGCGCGCTGGATCGACTGAACGGTGGACTCGATATTCACCACCACGCCCTTCTTCAGGCCGCGGGATGGATGGGTACCGATACCGACGATTTCCAGCGTGCCATCGGCCGCGACTTCGCCTACCAGCGCCACCACCTTGGAGGTGCCGATATCCAAGCCAACGATCATTTTGCCGCTTTGCACGTTTGCCATGGTCCTGCCTCTTGTCAATTCTTCGCGACGGCGGGTTTGTCCGTCGGAGGCGCTGCCTGCTCGCGCCATCCCACGGCAAGGCCGTTGGAGTAACGCAGATCGACGCGCGCAATATTCGTGATCTGTTCTTTAAGCGTTTTGTCGTAAATGGCGATAAAACGGCGCATTTTTTCTACAAGGTGATCGCGTCCCAGCAACAACTCGATACCGGGTCCCGCACTGCCCGCGCCCGTGGTCAAAAACCAGCTGCCACGTTCACGTAATTCCAGCCGAGCGATGGAGAACCCCATTGGGCGCAACATCTGACTCAACACCTGATACTGCTGCATCACCTGCTGCTGAGCCCGCTGTGGGCCGAACAATTGCGGCAGGTGTTCGTAATTGGCCAACTCGCGCGGTGTAAATGCTTCACCCTGGTTGTTGAGCAAAGCTTCATCCCCCCAGCGCGCCACTGGCAGTTGCTCTTCCAGACGGATCACTACTTGATCCGGCCATACACGTCTTACTTCCGCGTGGGCAATCCACGGCATCTTTTCCAGCTCGCTGCGCATGGCAGCGAGGTCGATGGTGAAGAAGCTCGCCGCGACATAAGGCGCGATCCGCTGCTGCACCGCCTGCTGGCTGATATAGCTCAGGTCGCCCTGAACGTTGATCTTGGTGATCGGCCGGTCGGCGTAAGGCAGCAACCGTTGTGCGCCCTCATAAACGCCGTAACCCAGCGCGACCATCAGTACCAACCAACCCAGCTTCTTGAAGAAGCCACCCACTTTGGCTTTCGGCATACGCGCCGAAAGCGGTTCTCTGGTCACCGTGCGACTGGCACCCCGCGGCACCGGCTTGCGGCCGGATCCTGGAGGCTGATGACGCGCCGTCGCGTTCATGACTTAACCTCGCGCCTGGACGCTGTCGGCCAGAATCGCCAACACCAGTTGCTGGAAATCCAGACCTGCCGCACGTGCCGCCATTGGCACCAGGCTGTGGTCAGTCATCCCTGGCACGGTATTCACTTCCAGCAGCCAGAACTTGCCATTGGCGTCTTGCATGACATCGGTACGCGCCCAGCCGGTAACGCCAACTGCTTCGCACGCGCGAGCGGTCAGTTGCTTGAGTTCCTGTTCCTTGGTGTCATCGAGCCCGCACGGAATCCGATACTGGGTATCGTCAGCCAGGTACTTGGCGTCGTAGTCGTAAAAACTGTGAGGAGTGCCCAGGCCGATGGGAGGCAAGACCTGGCCACGCAGCGATGCGATGGTGAACTCCGGACCTTGAATCCATTGCTCAACCAAAACTTGCGAATCGTAGGTACTGGCAGCTTTCCACGCGACGATCAATTCTTCGACGCTGGTCACCTTGGCCATACCGATACTGGAACCTTCATGAGCCGGTTTGACGATCAAAGGCAGGCCCAGTTCCGCAGTTGCAGAAATACAATCCGATTCGCTGCCAAGTACCGCGTGCAAAGGCGTGGGCAGGCCAAGACTCTGCCAGACCTGCTTGGTCCGCAGCTTGTCCATGGCCAGTGCTGAAGCCAGTACACCACTACCGGTGTAAGGAATTTCCAGGCACTCCAACAAGCCCTGCATCGTGCCGTCTTCGCCACCGCGTCCGTGCAGGACGATGAAGGCGCGATCAATCTTTTCGCTGACCAGACGCTGCAGAAAATCGTCGCCTACATCGATGCCGAATGCATCGACACCAGCGCTCTGCAATGCGTCCAGAACGGCTTGCCCGGACTTCAATGAAACCGGCCGCTCAGCGCTTTTGCCGCCAAACAGCACGGCAACGCGGCCGAACGATTTCGGCTCCAGCGTCGAGAGCAAAGGCGTTTGCAGTGGCGCAGTCATTTCAGCTTCCCTTCGGTAGGCGCGATGACGGCCCCCGCGAACAACGGGCTTCTCAACAATTGCGGAGCAAGCCCGCCAATGTCACCCGCCCCTTGGCAGAGCAGGATGTCGCCGGCTCGCAGCAAAGGTTTGACCAAAGGCGCCAGCTCGACGCCGCGCTCGATATAAATAGGGTCCAGCTGGCCACGCTGACGAATGCTGTGGCACAGGTTGCGGCTGTCCGCACCCGGGATTGGCTCTTCGCCTGCCGGGTAAACTTCCATCAGCAACAGCACGTTGGCCTCCGCCAGCACTTGCACGAAATCGTCGTACAGATCGCGGGTACGGCTAAAACGGTGGGGCTGATAAACCATGACCAAGCGGCGCTCAGGCCAGCCGCCACGCACAGCGTTGATCACGGCAGCGACTTCGCGAGGGTGATGACCGTAGTCATCAACCAGCATGACATTGCCGCCTTCGACCGGCAGCTCACCATAAACCTGGAAGCGTCGACCCACGCCCTGGAAGCCCGACAGCCCCTGAACGATGGCTTCATCGCTGACGCCCTCATCCGTCGCAATGGCGATAGTTGCCAACGAGTTGAGTACGTTGTGATTGCCCGGCATGTTCACCGATACGTCCAGCGGCTCACGGTCGCGACGTAATACGGTGAAGAACGTCAGCATGCCTTCCTGACGAACATTAATAGCTCGTACGTCCGCCGTTTCGGTAAAGCCGTAGGTCACGGTTGGACGTTTGACTTGCGGCAGGATTTCCCGCACCACAGGATCATCGATGCACACCACCGCCAAGCCATAGAAAGGCAGGTTGTGCAGGAACTCGACGAAGGTTTTCTTCAGTTTGTTGAAGTCGCCTTCATAGGTCGCCATGTGATCGGCGTCGATGTTGGTGACGACAGCAACCAGCGGCTGCAAATGCAGGAAGCTGGCATCACTTTCATCGGCTTCAGCAATGAGGTAACGGCTGGTGCCCAACTGCGCGTTGGTACCGGCAGCGTTCAGACGACCACCGATCACGAAAGTCGGGTCAAGACCACCGGCCGCGAACACCGAAGCGATCAGGCTGGTCGTGGTGGTTTTACCGTGGGTACCGGCAACGGCGATACCGTGGCGATAACGCATCAGCTCGGCCAGCATCTCGGCACGTGGCACCACCGGGATACGACGCTCAAGGGCGGTCGCCACTTCCGGGTTGGAAGTGTTCACGGCACTGGAAACCACCAGCACGTCAGCGCCCACAGTGTTTTCCGCGCGGTGGCCGATGAAGATGTGAGCACCAAAGGATTCAAGACGCTCGGTAACCGGGGAAGCCTTCAGGTCTGAACCGGAAACTTCATAGCCCAAGTTCAACAACACCTCGGCAATCCCGCACATGCCCACACCGCCGATACCGACGAAGTGGATACGACGGATACGGCGCATTTCCGGCTGTGGCATCGCGCGTTGATTCTCAACCATGAGCCACCTCCAGACAGATATCCACAACGGTGTTGGTTGCATCAGGCTTGGCCAGCCGGCGGGCGGTACGAGCCATGGTGTTGAGTTGTTCGGGTTGCATCAAAACCTCTTTCAGACGCGCCGCCATATCGGCTGCATCAGTTGTCGCTTGTGGCATCACGAAAGCAGCGCCTTCGTGGGCCAGATAGTCGGCATTACGGGACTGGTGATCGTCGATCGCATGGGGCAACGGCACCAACAGCGAGGGCAGTCCGGCCGCCGCCAGTTCACTGATGGTCAGCGCGCCTGCGCGACAGACCACCAGGTCGGCCCAGCCATATGCTTGGGCCATGTCTTTGATGAACGGGGCGACCTGCGCCTCGACACCGGCAGTGCGATAGCGCTCTGCAGTCACTTCATCGTGATTCTTGCCAGCCTGATGAAACACTTCAGGCCGGAACTCCGCAGGCACCTGCGAAAGTGCCTCCGGCAATAACTTGTTCAGCGGCTCGGCACCGAGGCTACCGCCCAGTACCAGCAAGCGCGCCTTGCGCCCGGCCAGTGCCTGGCGTGGGGTTTCCAGAAACAGCTCGGCACGTACCGGATTACCCGTGGTGCGGCGTTTTTCGGACGCTGCGAAGGTGTTCGGAAACGCCTCGCACACTCGGCTGGCGAACGAGGCCAGACTGCGATTGGCAGTACCGGCTACAGCGTTCTGCTCATGAATGACCAAAGGCACTTTGCTCAACTTCGCAGCAAGACCGCCTGGACCGGTGACGTACCCACCAAAGCCCACCACACAAACCGGCTTGAGCTCACGCACGACTTTACGGGCCTGCATCAACGCCTTGAGCAGCATCAGCGGCGCCTTGAGCAAGGACAACCGGCCCTTGCCACGCAAACCGGTAACGTTGATCAGGTGCAAAGCGAACCCGGCCTGTGGCACCAGTTCGTTTTCAATACCGCGGGGCGTACCCAGCCAATGCACCTTGTAACCACGGGCCTGGAACTCCCGCGCGCATGCCAGCGCCGGGAACACGTGACCACCGGTGCCGCCTGCCATGATCAGCACGTTAGCGTCCATGGTTAGGCTCCTCGGCGAAGTCACTTTCATTGAATTCCGCTTCTTCGCTGCCCATGTTGTTGCGCGACTCCCACTCGATCCGCAGCAGCAGACCCAGGCTCGCGCAGCAGATCACCAATGAACTGCCGCCGTAGCTGAGGAACGGCAGGGTCAAACCTTTGGTTGGCAGCAAGCCGACGTTCACACCGATGTTGATCAGGAACTGACCGATCCACAGGAAAGCAAGGCCATAGGCAACGTATGCGCCAAAGAACTGCTTGGCGCGCTCGGCCCACATACCGATGTACATGGCGCGGATACTGACGAATACGAATAGCGCGACGGTCAGCAGCGAACCCACTACACCCAGCTCTTCGGCGAGTACCGAGAACACGAAGTCAGTGTGCGCTTCCGGCAGATAGAACTGCTTCTGTACGCTGTTGCCCAGACCAACACCGAGCCATTCACCGCGACCAAATGCAATCAATGCCTGAGTCAACTGGTAGCCGGAACCGAATTGATCGGACCACGGGTCGGTAAAGGTGATCAGACGTGCCATCCGATACGGTTGCGCCTGAACCAGCACGAACACCGCGCCGACCGCCAGGGCGACCATCAGACTGAACCGGAACAGGCCAACGCCCCCCAGGAACAGCATCGCTGCCGCAGCGCCCATCATCACGACGGTGGCACCGAAGTCTGGCTCCATCAGCAGCAGGCCGGCCATTGGCAGCAGGACGATGAAAGGCTTGAAGAAGCCCATCCAGCTTTCACGGACTTCCTGCTGGCGACGAATCAAATAACCCGCGAGGAAAATCACCACGAATACCTTGGCAATTTCCGAAGGCTGGACGTTGAACATGCCGAAGCCGATCCAGCGCATCGAGCCGTTCACCTCACGACCGATACCCGGCACCAGCACCATGACCAGCAGGCCGAATGCACCCAACAGCATCATCCAGCCGAGGCGCTGCCAGGTCGCGACCGGAATCATCATGGTCAGACCGCAGGCGAAGATCCCAATGATCATGTAGATCAAATGGCGAGTCATCATATAAAGGGTGTTGCCGGAATTCACGGCCGCCACTTCCGAGGAAGCGGAGGTGATCATCACCAGACCCAGGCCCAGCAACGCCAGGCAACCAGCCAGCATCGGGAAGTCCAGGTCAATGCCACGACCACTGATTATCGGGGACGGGAAAGGCTTGATTACGCCGAAGATCATGACAAGTCCCCCACGGCTTGCGCGAACAGACGACCGCGCTCTTCGTAGTTCTTGAACATGTCAAAACTCGCGCATGCCGGGGACAGCAACACGGCGTCGCCCGCCTGCGCTATCTCGGCACAACGCAACACAGCTTCCTCAAGCGTCGTAACCCGGACCAGTTCCACGCCATCGCCCAACGCCTGAGCGATCAATTCGGCGTCGCGGCCGATCAGCACCACAGCGCGGCAGTTGGCAGCAACCGGGGCACGCAGACCACTGAAGTCAGCACCCTTGCCATCACCACCGGCGATCAATACCAGTTTGCCTTCGATGTCTGAGCCCAGGCCCTCGATGGCGGCCAGTGCGGCGCCAACGTTGGTGGCCTTGGAGTCGTCGTAGTAGCTCACGCCGTTGCGCTCACGCAGCCATTGGCAGCGATGTTCCAGGCCGCCAAAGCTGCGCAAGCTGGAAAGCATCGCGTCCATCGGCAAACCGACAGCGTGGCCCAGCGCAAGCGCCGCCAGAGCGTTGGCCTGATTATGAGCACCACGGATTTTCAATTCGCGTACAGGCATCAGGTTGTCGAACTGGAAGGCGAGATATTTTTCGCCGTCTTCTTCGCGCAAACCAAAGCCATGGAAATCGGGTTTGTTCAGACCGAAGGTCCAGCACGGCAGACCCTCACCAATCAACGGCCGGGTCAGCACGTCCTGACGGTTGACCACCACCTGACGGGCACCACGGAATACCCGGTGCTTGGCGAGATGATAAGCAGGCAAACCGCTGTAACGGTCCATGTGGTCTTCACTGATGTTCAACACGGTCGCCACTTCTGCGCCGAGCTGATCAGTGGTTTCCAGCTGGAAGCTGGAAAGCTCCATGACATAGAGTTCGACGTCATCGCCAAGCAGATCCAGCGCGGGCGTACCCAGATTGCCGCCGACCGCAACACGCTTGCCCGCCGCTGCAGCCATCTCGCCAACCAGCGTGGTCACGGTGCTTTTGGCGTTGGAGCCAGTGATCGCAATGATCGGAGCCTTGGCGTAACGGGCAAACAGCTCGATATCGCCGGACAGCTTCACGCCGCGCGCAGCCGCTTGCTGCAACGCCGGGGTCGCCAGTGCAAGACCCGGGCTCACGTACAGCTCGTTGCCACGGCACAGGAATTCAACGTCCAGTTCGCCACAACGCACATCCACCTGCGGATAGTCACGACGCAAAGTCGCCAGCTCCGGTGGATTTTCCCGCGTATCGGCCACGGCAAACGACACGCCCCGGCTCGCCAGAAAGCGAACCAGGGACATGCCGCTCTTGCCGAGGCCGACAATGATGCGGAAATGGTCTGAAGCGATAAGAGACACTCGTTCTACCTCAGTTTCAGCGTGGCAAGACCGATCAACACGAGAATCACGGTGATGATCCAGAAACGGACGATCACACGCGGCTCGGGCCAGCCCTTGAGTTCAAAGTGGTGGTGGATCGGCGCCATGCGGAAAACGCGGCGGCCGGTCAACTTAAAGGATGCAACCTGAATAACGACTGACAAGGTCTCCATCACGAACACGCCGCCCATGATGAACAGGACGATTTCCTGACGGACGATAACGGCGATGGTGCCCAGTGCTGCACCGAGTGCCAGTGCGCCAACGTCACCCATGAAGACCTGAGCCGGGTAGGTGTTGAACCACAGAAAACCTAGTCCCGCACCGATCAGCGCACCGCAGAACACGATCAGTTCGCCCGCGCCCGGTACATAGGGGATCAGCAGGTATTCAGCGAATTTCACGTTACCCGACAGGTAGCAGAAGATGCCCAGCGCGCCGCCTACAAGCACGGTTGGCAGGATCGCCAGACCGTCGAGGCCGTCGGTCAGGTTGACCGCGTTGCTGGAGCCAACAATCACGAAATAGGTCAGCACGATAAAACCGATGCCCAGCGCGATGCTGGCGTCCTTGAACATCGGAATGATCAGCGTGGTTTCTACCGCCGAAGGGGCAGTTACATAAAGGAAGATCGCCGCGCACAAGCCGAACACCGACTGCCAGAAATACTTCCAGCGGCTCGGCAAGCCTTTTGAGTTCTTCTCGATGACCTTGCGATAGTCGTCTACCCAGCCGATGCCACCGAACAGCAGGGTCACCAGTAACACCACCCAGACATAGCGGTTGCTCAGGTCAGCCCAGAGCAAGGTGCTGATACCGATGGAGGACAGAATCAACGCCCCGCCCATGGTCGGCGTACCGGATTTGGACAGGTGAGACTGTGGACCGTCGTTACGAACCGATTGGCCGATCTGGCGCATCTGCAATGCACGAATCATCCATGGGCCCAGGCACAGCGAGAGCGACAATGCCGTAAGCACCCCGAGGATCCCGCGCAGGGTCAGGTATTGGAAGACCGCGAAGCCTTTGTGGAACTGTTGCAGAAACTCGGCCAGCAGCAGCAGCATTAATGTGTCTCCAGGCTAGAACCGCACAGGGCAGCGACGACGTTTTCCATCGCAGCGCTCCGCGAGCCCTTGATCAAAATAGTGGTTTGAGGATCCTGCTCGGCGCCCAGCGCAGCGATCAGGTCAGTCTGATTGGCAAAATGGCGCGCATGCTCGCCGAAGGCATCGACGGCGTGGGCCATCAACGGACCAACGGCATACAGTGCAGAGACTTTGCCCGCGGCATAGGCGCCGACTTCGCGGTGACCTTGTTCTGCCCAGTCGCCCAGCTCGCCGATGTCACCGAGGACCAGCACGGTGCGACCAGTAAAACCGGTAAGAATATCTACGGCTGCGTTGATGGAGCTCGGATTGGCGTTGTAAGTGTCATCAATAACGCGCACACCATTGAGCGCCAACTGCGCGACAGTGCGGCCTTTGACCGGCTGCACAGCATTGAGGCCCGAAACGATACCGTCCAGATCAACACCCATCGCGTGGCCTGCAGCCGCCGCAGCCAACGCATTGGCCACGTTGTGCGTCCCCAGCAGATTGAGTTGCACCGCTGCCGAGCCCAGTGGACTGTTGAGAATGAAGCCAGGGCAACCCCGAGCATCAACGCTCAGTTCCTGAGCATGGAAATCGGCGCTTTGATCGGCAATCGCGAAACTCACGATGCGACGATCCCCTGCACGGGCAGTCCAGATCGAGAATGCCTTGTCTTCTTTATTAAGAACCGCGACGCCAAAGCTATCGAGTCCTTCGAGGATTTCGCCTTTGGCTTCGACAATTTTGTCTGGGCCGCCGAACTCGCCGACGTGAGCAGTACCCGCATTGGTAATCAATGCCACGTGCGGCTTGGTCAGACTCACAGTGAAAGCGATTTCGCCCACACGGGACGCGCCCATTTCGATGACGGCAGCCGAGTAATCAGGCGCCAGCTCAAGGAGGGTCAACGGCACACCCAACTCGTTGTTCAGATTGCCGCGGGTGGCTAGAACAGAACCGCGGGTACGCATGATGCTGGCAAGCATTTCTTTCACAGTGGTCTTGCCACTGGAACCGGTAATCGCAGCTACAGGCCTGTCGACGAAGGCATTACGATTCAGTGCACCCAACTGGGCGAGCGCCTTGCGAGTATCGAGGACAACCAGTTGCGGCAACACAACATTCGGAATTTCGCGCTCGACCAAGGCAGCTACAGCGCCTTTGGCTGCGACCTGACTCAGGTAATCATGGCCGTCAAAACGCGGACCTGTCAGTGCCACGAACAACTGGCCAAGCTTGATAGCGCGGCTGTCGATGCTCACGCCATCGAAAGTGCGGTCATCGCCTACCAGGCGCGCGTCGAGCACGGTGGTCAATTCACTGAGGGACAACGGCTTAAGCATTCGCCACCTCCCATACAGTCAAAGCCTTGGCTGCCTCTTCCAGATCGGAGAATGGCTGGCGCTGACCGTCGATTTCCTGATAGTCCTCGTGCCCTTTGCCTGCCAGAACGATCACATCGGTCGCGGCAGCGCTGGCGATGATTTCTGCAATCGCCTGACCACGCCCTTCAACGAAACGAACATTTTGCGAAGCGCTGAAACCCTGACGGATATCGTCGAAGATTTTCGTCGGCACTTCAGTACGCGGATTGTCATCGGTCACAAGGACACTGTCCGCAAGACGTTCAACAACTTCAGCCATTAACGGACGCTTGCCGCGATCACGATCACCGCCACAGCCAAACAGGCACAACAAACGACCTTTGGCGTGAGGACGCAGCGCGGTCAGTACTTTTTCCAGCGCATCGGGGGTGTGGGCGTAATCAACCACAACCAACGGTTTTTCACCGCCACCCAAGCGTTGCATGCGCCCTACCGGGCCTTCGAGCTTCGGCAGGACTTTAAGAATTTCGTCCAGCGCATAATCCAGGCCCAGCAAGGCACCGATCGCAGCCAGCACGTTACTCAAGTTGAAGCGGCCCAGCAGGCTGCTGCGCAACAGGTGCTGACCTTGCGGCGTGACCAGTGTGGCGCGAACCCCTTCGTCATCGAATTTTGCATCGCGGCAATACAGATAAGCGCTGGAGTCTTCCAGGCTATAAGTGATGAGCCGGGACTCGCGCTTTTCAGCGGCCAGAGTGCGACCAAACTCATCGTCGATATTGATCACGCGGCAACGCAGGTCAGACCAGGCGAACAGCTTGGCTTTGGCCGCGCCGTAAGCCTCCATGGTGCCGTGATAGTCCAGGTGGTCACGGGACAGATTGGTCAGTACTGCGACATCGAATGCCAACGCAGTTGCGCGACCTTGATCAAGACCGTGGGAAGAAACTTCCATTGCCACTGCGCGTGCCCCGGCCTTCCTCAGATCAGACAGTGTTGCCTGTACCGCGATTGGGTCGGGGGTCGTGTGTCGACCGCTTTGCAATGAACCGTAGAAACCGGTCCCCAGAGTGCCGACGATGCCGCAATGCTGGCCTAGCAGGTCCATCGCTTGCGCGACCAACTGGGTAACGCTGGTTTTACCGTTGGTGCCGGTTACGCCAACCAGATTCAGGCTGCGACTAGGATCGCCATAGAAGCGCCCGGCGATATCCGACAACTGTGCAGTCAGGCCCTTGACCGGGATCAGCGGCACGTCGGTAATCGGCAACACTTTCGCGCCTTCAACTTCATAAGCAACGGCCGCAGCGCCACGCTTCAAGGCATCGGCGATGTGATCGCGACCATCGAAGTTGCCACCGGGAACCGCAAGAAACAGGTCGCCACCGCGTACGTTGCGACTATCCAGCGTCAACTCGCGAATCATCAGATCGCTGGAAGCGTGGGCGAAAATCTTGTTCAGGCTGGACGACATCAACCACGCCCTCCTTTAACGACTGGAGCTGCATTGACCTGCTCTGGTGGAATCGGAGCGAGGTTGTCAGGCGTTACGTTCATCAGGCGCAAGGTGCCGGACATGACCTTACTGAAAACCGGTGCCGATACCAGACCGCCGTAGTAACCGCCCTTGCTTGGCTCATCGATGACCACAACCACGGCGTAGCGTGGATTGCTCATCGGACCAAAGCCGGCGAAGAGCGAGCGATAAGAATTTTCTGCGTAACCTTTGGTGCCGACCGACGTTTTACGTGCCGTACCACTCTTGCCTGCCACGTGGTACGAAGGAACCCGCGCACGATAGACGCCGCGAGAATCTTCGATCACGGCTTGCAGCATGGTTTGCAGGGTCTTGGCGGTCTGCTCAGGGATAGCCTGAGTCGCTACCGGCGGGTTATCGCTTTTCAGAATGGTCAACGGCACGATCCGGCCGTTATTGGCGATGGCGGCATAGGCGTGTACCAGTTGCAGCGCAGTCACCGACAAGCCGTAGCCGTATGACAAAGTCGCCGTCTCTGCTTTACGCCATTCACGGTAATTAGGCAGGTTGCCAACGCGCTCGCCGGGGAAGCCGAGACCGGTGTACTGGCCCAGGCCAACACGCTGCATGGCCTGGAAGATCGCTTCCCCGCCGACGTCGAAAGCCACTTTACTCATGCCGACGTTACTGGAATTGATCAGGATGCCGGTCAAATCGAGAACCGGCCCTTCAGTCTTGGTAACGTCGCGGATCGTGTATTTGCCGATCTGCAAGGTGCCGGGATAGACCTCTACCTTGTCAGTAGGCTTCCATCGGCCACTGTCCAGCGCGGCAGTCATGGAAATCGGCTTCATGGTCGAACCAGGCTCGAACACGTCAATGATCGCCCGGTTACGCATCGCAGCTGGGACCATCGTGCGGCGATTGTTCGGGTTGTAAGTCGGGGAGTTGACCATCGCCAGCACTTCGCCGGTCTTGACGTCCATGATCACCATGCTGCCGGCCTTGGCTTCGTTCTCGACGATTGCGTTACGCAGTTCACGAGTGGCCAGATATTGCAGGCGCAGATCAATAGACAAAGCCAAGGTCTTTCCAGCCTTGGCGTTTTTGGTGACCTGAACGTCTTTGATGAGTCGTCCGCGCCTGTCCTTGATGACCTGCCTTTTGCCGGGAACCCCAGCCAGCCAGTCGTCATAGGCCAGCTCCACACCTTCGCGACCGTGATCGTCCAGGTCGGTAAAGCCAACCATGTGGGCGGTTACGTCGCCAGCCGGATAGAAGCGGCGGAATTCTTCAATGCCGTAAACGCCGGGCACTTTCAGATCAAGCACGGCCTGACCATGCTCAGGTGTCAGACCACGAACCAGATAGATGAATTCTTTACCGGCCTGGGCGTCGAGCCGCTCAGTCAGCGCTTTGGGATCCTGAC
Source organism: Pseudomonas caspiana (assembly GCF_040224095.2). NCBI lineage: Bacteria > Pseudomonadati > Pseudomonadota > Gammaproteobacteria > Pseudomonadales > Pseudomonadaceae > Pseudomonas > Pseudomonas caspiana. The sequence goes on from NZ_CP167995.1 coordinate 5,015,677, forward strand.
CCAGTGCCGTGGCCAGAACTGCCCACTTGCTCTTGTCCAGCTGCATTTCTTTCGGGTTGGCCCAAAGCGTGGTCACCGGCGTACTGACAGCCAAAGGTTCGCCATTACGGTCAGTGATCAGGCCGCGGTGCGCCGGAATAGGAATATGGCGAAGACTGCGCGCGTCGCCCTGTTCCTTGAGGAACGTGTGATCAACCACTTGCAGATCGATGATGCGCCAGCAGATCGCGCCGACCAATGCCAGCAGCAGGCCGACCACCACGCGGAACCGCCATGGATAAAGTGCGCCTTCGAGCTTCATCATGGCGCCACCATGCGAACTTCAGCGGCGCTCGGGATGCGCATTTTCAGCTGTTCAGTGGCCAGGGTTTCGATGCGGCTGTGGGCTGTCCAGGTACTTTGTTCGAGAATCAGACGACCCCATTCAGCTTGAGCCTTGTCGCGAATGCTCAGCTCGGAGTACAGCGAGTTGAGCAACTGACGGTTCCAGTGAGCACTGTAGGAAACGCCGATAGCCGAAACGAGGACGGCGAGAAACAGCAGTAGCATGAAGAAGCTGCCGCCTGGCAAAGGCTTGAGGAACAAGCGGCTCACCTGAGCTTCTCCGCGACACGCATGACAGCGCTGCGTGAACGGGGATTGGCTTTGGTTTCTTCGTCTGAAGCAAATTGCGCCTTGCCGATGAGTTTGATCTTGGGTTCAAAAGCCTTGTACTGGATCGGCAGGTTGCGCGGCATGTTGTCCGCCTCACCCTTGACGAGCTTGCGCATGAACAATTTGACGATGCGATCTTCAAGCGAGTGGAAACTGATGACGACCAGGCGGCCACCCACTTCCAGCGCTTCAAGCGCTGCTTCCAGACCCGCCTCCAGGTCGCCCAACTCATTGTTGACGTGAATGCGCAGACCTTGAAAAGCACGGGTCGCCGGATTCTTGCCTTTTTCCCAGGCGGGATTGGCCACCTTGAGCACTTCAGCCAGATCAGCCGTACGCTCAAAGGGTTGAATTTCACGACGCGCAACTACAGCGCCTGCCATACGTTTGGCGAAACGTTCTTCGCCGTATTCCTTGAATACGCGGGCAATTTCTTCGACAGGTGCAGTGGCGATGAACTCGGCAGCGCTGACGCCGCGGGTCGGGTCCATGCGCATATCCAGCGGACCATCGTTCATAAAACTGAAGCCGCGCTCCGGGTCATCAAGCTGCGGCGACGAAACACCGAGGTCCAGCAGGATTCCGCTGACCTTGCCCGCAATGCCGCGTGCTTGAGCCTCCGAGCCCAATTCAGCGAAGCTGCGTTGCACAATGACAAAGCGGCCGTCTTCGGCCGCTAGCGCTTGCCCGGTGGCAATTGCTTGAGGATCTTTATCGAATCCCAGCAATCGGCCATCAGGCCCAAGCTTCTCTAATACAAGCCGACTATGCCCACCGCGCCCGAACGTGCCGTCCATATAGCAGCCATCAGCGCGCACCGCGAGAGCCTCTACGGCTTCGTCGAGCAGTACGGTGATGTGGGTAAAACCGCTATTCATAGTCACAGGATCAGATCACGTAATTCATCAGGCATAGCGCCCGGTTGTTGAATGGCCGCCAGATCCGCATCAGCAAGAGCGTTCCAGGCGTCCTCGTCCCACAATTGAAACTTATTGAGCTGGCCCACTAACATCACGCGCTTATCCAACTTGGCATATTCGCGAAGGCGTGGCGGAACCAGAAAACGCCCACTGCCATCCAGCTCCAGATCAACCGCGTTACCGATCAGCAAACGCTGAAGGCGACGGTTTTCTTCGCGGAAGGTAGCGAGCTCACGCAATTTCGCCTCGATCAGCTCCCATTCCGAGAGTGGATAAAGGCACAAGCAAGGGTCAACAGCGTCAATGGTCACGATCAATTGCCCGGCGCTACGCGAATCCAACTCGTCACGGTACCGGCTCGGCATAGCGAGACGGCCCTTTGCATCGAGATTGATTGCGTTTGCACCACGAAACACAGGCGCTTTCTCCGAATTCTAGCTTTTTGCGTTAAAAAAACCCACTTCACGCCACTTTCTGCCACTTGCGCACACTATAGGAACCCGCCCACCACACAGTCAAGGCACGGTCTTAAGGAAAACCCTTACATAACTGGGATTTAGGAGCGATATCAGACTGTTGGCGCGAATTTCAGGAGGGGTCTTACGGAAAATTCCGACACAGCTCAGAAAGCTGCAGCGCGAACTTAAAGTGATTTGTGAGGTTTAAGATTTTTTTGGTATTACGAGGGGGTGTAATGCTGCTGAAACGAGAGGGGATAAAAAGGTGGAGAGTCGATCTGTAAGCCGGGTTCTGTCGAGGACAGTCATTCCTCTACGACGGCCATCACTGGACGTCTTTAGCAACCTACCCGGTTCCAGCGCGGGCCACGCCTAGGAACCCTATTTGGTCTTGCTCCGAGTGGGGTTTACCTTGACCACGAACTGTTGCCAGACGCGCGGTGCGCTCTTACCGCACCTTTTCACCCTTACCGGCGCCGAAGCGCTTAGGCGGTTATTTTCTGTGGCACTTTCCGTAGGCTCACGCCTCCCAGGCGTTACCTGGCACTCCGCCCTATGGAGCCCGGACTTTCCTCCCCCCCTTAATTGCGAACAATAAGAGGCAGCGACTGTCCAATCGACTCTCCGCCGACAAGGTTAGCGGCACAACCCCCTCAGAACAAGCTTTAAAACGTCGCAGACTTGCGCCGCAGGGATTTATTCGCCTTTTTGCTTGTCTAGCGCCACCTGATAAAGCAGGTTTTTGCGTACCCCTGTGATTTCCGCAGCCAGAGCGGCGGCGCGCTTGAGTGGCATCTCCGCGAGCAGCAGATCCAGAATTCGTCGCGCTTCGCTACCGATGACGTCTTCATCTTCAGGTTCAGTCCAGCCCGCCACCAACACCACGCACTCGCCACGCTGCTGATTGCTGTCGCTTTCGACGAACTCACGCAGCTCGGCCAGCGGCAAGCCTTTGAGGGTTTCGAAGGTCTTGGTCAACTCGCGCGCCAACAACGCAGGACGCTGCGCTCCGAAAACCAGCTCCAGATCCTGCAGACACTCAAGAATGCGATGCGGCGCCTCATAGAAGATCAGCGTGCGCGGTTCTTCCTTGAGTAACTCCAGCCGAGCACGGCGACCCACGGCCTTGGCGGGCAGAAAACCTTCAAAAATGAAACGGTCTGACGGCAAGCCAGCAGCCGACAGCGCTGCAATTAACGCGCAAGCACCCGGCACCGGGACGACTGCAATACCTGCAGCCCGTGCCTGACGAACAAGGTGATAACCAGGATCCGAAATAAGCGGCGTCCCGGCATCGGAGATCAGCGCAACGTTATCGCCCGCCAACAGACGAGTGATAAACCGACTGCCCTCCTCGCGCTCGTTGTGCTCGTGGCAAGCAGCCAGTGGCGTGGAAATGCCGAAATGCTGCATCAATCGCGCCGAGTGACGCGTATCCTCAGCGGCAATTAACGCCACTTCTCGCAATACCTTCAACGCCCTCACGCTCATGTCATCCAGATTGCCGATTGGCGTGGCCACTACATAAAGCGAGCCCGCGGCGGAATTCAAAGCAACTGGAGCAGTCAAAGCGCAGACCTCATGATTTGTTACCCTTTAAGGGTGAAGGTCATCATTGTACAGATTACGACCGCAACCAATGACTCGCAGACTCATGGAAGACCGGAAAAAAGGGAGGAAAAGTCATGATTGGTGCCCGCCACCTGCCAGCGCAACACGCTCGTGACAGCCTTATTACCCAGCGTAATCAGGCACCACGACTTATATCACTGCTTTAAATGTTAACGACGTCGCACCCATGCCAGCGCTTGGGTACAATTCCCCGCTAATTTGCTCGAGTATCAGGAACATACACATGATCGCTTGCCTGCGGCTGTTCTCTGCCCTCTGCCTCGCTGCCCTGTTGGCGGCTTGCGCCAGCTCGCCTTCGTCCAGCCTTGGCGAACTTCCACGCACCCCCGACGCCAGCATCGAGCAATTACTCGATCAGGCAGCCGCCGCAAAAACGCCGGACCAGGCTGCCCTGCTCCGACTGAGCGCTGCGGACCTGGCCAATCGGCAAAACAATCCTGGCCGCGCTGCGCAAATCCTTGCGCAAGTGCAGATCGAACTGCTCAAACCCGGTCAGCAGGTCTTTGCAGCGACCCTCGACGCCGAGTTGGCCATGGGCCGCAACCAGCCTAAAGCAGCGCTTACTGCATTGAGCCATCCAAGCCTGCAGCGCTTGGGCGAACTGTCCGTTGAACAACAGATTCGTACTCACACCGTTCGCGCTCGCGCCCTCGAAGCCGATGGCCAGATTCTTCCTGCGATCAACGAACGAGCCTTTGTTGGCCCATTGCTGCAAGGCAATGACCTGAGCGCCAACAACGACGCCATCTGGAAACTCGTGGCTGCTCTGCCTCCAGAGCAGCTGCAAAGTACTGCCACCGACGATATGGGCGGCTGGCTGAGCCTGGCGCGTAGCATCAAAGGCGCAGGTACACTGGAACAGCAACAAGCCGCTATCGACACCTGGAAAGCACAAAACCCAAAACACCCTGCCGCCATCCAGTTGCCTGCGACGCTGGCCCAACTGCGTGCACTGACCAGCGAACCGTTGACCAAAATCGCATTGCTGCTGCCACAGGAAGGCCCGCTCGCAGCGGTCGCCAAAGCACTGCGTGAAGGCTTCATGGCCGCGCACTATCAGGCACAACAAGCCGGCCAGAACCCACCTGCCATTCAGGTATTCGACAGTTCACGCCTGACCTCGATGGATGAGTTCTATCGCCAGGCCCAGGCTGCTGGCGTTCAGCTGGTAGTTGGCCCGCTGGAAAAACCACTGGTCAAGCAACTCAGCACCCGCCCTCAACTGCCTATCACCACCTTGGCGCTCAACTACAGCGACGCGGGTCCTGAAGGCCCACAGCAGTTGTTCCAGTTTGGCCTTTCCGCAGAAGACGAAGCCCGTGAGGTTGCTCGCCGTGCGTGGGCCGATGGCAAGCGCAGCGCAGTTGCCATGGTGCCTAAAGGTGAATGGGGCGACCGCGTTCTGGACGCTTTCCGTCAAAGCTGGCAAGCCAAAGGCGGTACATTGATTGCCGCTGAGCACGTCGACCAGCCCGTAGCACTGGCGCAACAAGTTGCCGACCTGTTCCAGTTGCGCAACAGCGAAGGTCGCGCGCAACGCCTGCAGAGCACCGTAGGCACACAGGTTGCTGCCCAACCGACGCGCCGCCAGGACATTGATTTCATGTTTCTTGCTGCGACGCCACAACAAGCTCAGCAGATCAAGCCAACCATGGTCTTCCAATACGCTGGTGACGTTCCGGTCTACGCCACATCGCACCTGTTTACCAACAGCAACGATCACGCGCAGTACATGGACCTCAATGGTGTGCGCTTCTGCGAAACCCCTTGGTTGCTCAACGCCAACGACCCACTGCGCCAGCAGGTTGTCACCCAATGGCCACAAGCATCGGGCAGCCTGGGCCGCCTATACGCCATGGGGGTTGACGCCTACCGACTGGCTCCGCGCCTTGGCCAACTCAAAACCATGCCTGAAAGCCGTATCGACGGCCTGTCCGGAAGCCTGAGCATCAACCCGGCTCGCCGCGTGGAACGTCAGTTGCCTTGGGCTGAGTTTGTTGACGGCAAGATTCAACGCCTGCCGGATACCGCTCAGTAAATGCCCGGCAACACCCGCCAAAATGCAGGGCGCGAGGCTGAAACCCGCGCCCTGCAGCATTTACAGCAGCAGGGATTGCAGCTGATTGCACAAAACTGGTTATGCAAACGCGGCGAGCTTGATCTGGTCATGCTCGACGGGGATACAGTAGTATTCGTCGAAGTTCGCTACCGACGCCATTCAGCGTGGGGCGGAGCACTGGAAAGCGTTGATTTTCGCAAGCAGCAAAAGCTCGTTCTGGCAGCACAACTGTTTCTGCAGAACGAAATACGATGGGCAGATGCTGCATGCCGTTTCGATGTCGTCGCCATTGAGGGTGATCCGCTTGGCGGCCCATCCTTGAACTGGATCAAGCATGCATTCGAGAGCTGATCTGCCTGGCATACCCGCGATGCGGGCCGATCCCGGAACCGAAGCGACGACTCACGTAATACGCCACCCAACACAGATTTCGCTTTTCGCTTTGCGGGCTGTACAGCGTTGTGCCGAGAGCTTCTGCCTCTGCGCCAACCGGCAAGCCGCGATACGTTCTAATTAAGGTCACCCAGATGGACATGCAATCCCGAATTCGCCAGCTTTTTCAGGCCAGCATCGACACCAAGCAGCAAGCAATGGAAGTCCTTGCTCCTTACATCGAGCAAGCCAGCCAGGTCATGGTTAACGCGCTGCTCAACGAAGGTAAAATGCTCGCTTGCGGCAATGGCGGTTCGGCGGGCGATGCGCAGCACTTTTCCTCGGAGCTACTCAACCGCTTCGAACGCGAACGCCCTAGCCTGCCAGCCATTGCGCTAACAACTGACAGCTCGACGATCACCTCGATAGCAAACGACTACAGCTTCAACGAAATCTTCTCCAAACAGATCCGCGCACTGGGTCAGCCTGGCGATGTACTGCTGGCGATTTCCACCAGCGGAAACTCGGCCAACATAATTCAGGCGATCCAGGCCGCACATGATCGCGAAATGATTGTCGTAGCATTGACGGGACGCGACGGCGGCGGCATGGCCTCGCTGCTTTTACCGGAAGACGTGGAGATCCGCGTACCGGCTAAAGTCACCGCACGAATTCAAGAAGTCCACCTGCTGGCGATTCATTGCTTGTGCGATTTGATCGACAGCCAACTGTTCGGGAGTGAAGAATGACCGTTAATCGTCTCAGCCTGCTGGCCTTGACCCTGTGCGTAAGCATCAGCGGATGCAGCTCGGTGCTGACTGCTACCCGCGACAACCCGATTGAAGACGATCGTGGGACGCGCACGTTCGGCAGCAAGATCGATGACTCGCTGATCGAAACCAAGGCCGCTGTGAACATCGCCAAGGCTAGCCCTGATCTGGACCAGAACTCGCACATCGTCGTGACCAGCTACAACGGCATTGTGCTGCTGGCTGGCCAGACACCACGTGCAGACCTTAAGGCTCTGGCCGAAAAAGAAGCCAGCGGCGTACAACGCGTGAAGAAGGTCAACAACGAGCTGCAGGTCATGGCTCCCTCTTCATTGCTGGCCCGAAACAACGACGCATGGCTGACCACCAAGATCAAAAGCCAGATGCTGACTGACAGCGCCATCCCCGGCTCGCGGATCAAGGTCGTGACCGAAAATGGCATTGTGTTCCTGCTTGGCCTGGTCACTCAGCAGGAAGCGACCCGCGCCACGAACCTGGTGCAGAGCGTTTCCGGCGTACAGAAGATCGTGAAGCTGTTCGAATACATCGACTGACTACGATCTGCACACATGAAAAAGGCGACCTTCGGGTCGCCTTTTTTATTGCATGAAGCGAGCTACTTCACCACTTTCAGACTCGGCCGACCGCTCGGACGCGGAGGCTCGGCATCTGGTGGCGGCAGATCATCATCAGGATCAACGCTGTCGTCATCCTCGAAAGGAGGCTCCAGGTCGAAAACCATACCCTGACCATTCTCCCGGGCATAAATACCCAGAATCGCCCCTACAGGGACGTACAGGGTATGCGGAACGCCGCCAAAGCGGCCTTCAAAACTGACCGCATCGTTGTCCATGTGCAAATGACGCACAGCAGACGGGGAAACGTTCAGGACAATCTGCCCATCGTTGGCAAACCCTTGCGGGACCTGCACCGATGGATACTCCGCATTGACCAACATGTGCGGAGTGCAATCGTTATCGACGATCCACTCATAGAGAGCACGAATCAGATAAGGGCGACTGGAGTTCATTAACGGCTCCTTAGGCCTTAGCGCATGTCACGTTCGGCAGCAGACAGACTTGCCTGGAATGCCTCACGCGCAAACTGGCGCTCCATATAATCAAGCAACGGCTTGGCAGGCCGTGGCAATTCGATACCCAAGACAGGCAAACGCCAGAGTATGGGCAATAGACAGCAGTCGACCAGACTTTGCTCGTCACTGAGGAAAAAAGCTTTCTCGGCAAACAGTGGCGACACGCCGGTCAGGCTTTCACGCAATTCCTTGCGAGCGACCACACGAGCCGACTCTTTGCTGCGTGGATCCAGAATCAGATCCACCTGAGCGCACCAGTCGCGCTGAATCCGATGGATCAGCAGGCGGCTATTGGCGCGCGCTACCGGGTAAACCGGCAGCAACGGCGGATGCGGATAACGCTCATCCAGATATTCCATCACCACAGTCGACTCGTACAACGCCAGATCACGATCAACCAGCGTGGGTACGCTACCGTACGGGTTCACCTCGATCAATTTCGCCGGGTGGGTCCCCGTCACGACATCAATGATCTCGGCGCTGACACCTTTCTCGGCGAGCACAATGCGCACGCGGTGGGAATAGTGGTCGGCGGGGTCGGAGTAACAGGCCAACCGATTGGTCACGCCCATGGCGGTCCTCCTCGCTTGTTAAATTTATCGAATACACAAAAACGGATACGCCCTCGGACGCCTCCAACAACAACCGCATTGAGGCAGTGGTCATCGCGGGCGACAAGATAGCTCATTTACGCGAAGTAAATTCTGCAATCTTGTCGTCACAACCACATTTGCCCTGCATTTGTTGCCTAAAAGAGGCGCACGAAGGCGCAGGTGTTTCTTGAGCGCTACAAAACCGGTCAGTGCACGTCCTTCCAGTATTCGCGCTTGAGCAAGTACGCGAAGACAAAGAAGAATGCCAGGTACAGCAACACATAAGTACCGATGCGTTGATGCCGGAGCTTGTCCGGGTTGGCCGAATAAGCGAGGAAGGTCACCAGATTCTTGATCTTCTCGTCAAACTGCTCTTCAGTGAGGCTGCCGGTCTCGGGGACGATAGTCAGCTGGTCGCAGGCCTCGTGCGTCAGCGGCGCCCCTGTTAATGGGTCGTACTGCTTCTTGCCGTCCTCGACCACCTGAATTTGTTTGCAGCCAATGATCTGCCTCCCTTGCAGACCGGCCAGTACGTTGGGCATCCCCACGCTCGGAAATACCCGGTTGTTCACACCCCACGGACGCGCAGGATCCTCATAGAAAGAGCGCAGATAGCCATACAACCAATCCGTACCGCGAACCCTCGCCACCAACGTCAGATCCGGCGGAGCAGCGCCAAACCAAGCCTTGGCGTCGGCTGACTGCATACCGATGTTCATGTGATCGCCAATCTTGGCACCCGTGAAAACGAGTTTCTCCAGCATCAGTTCATGAGGGATGTCCAAATCATCGGCAACGCGCTCGTAACGCTGGAACTTGGCGCTGTGGCAACCCATGCAATAGTTGGCGAACGTCCGCGCCCCATCCTGCATGGCAGCCTTGTCTGACACATCAATGTCGATGCTTTCCAGCTCAGGCCCGCCATGCTCGGCGGCAAACGACAGTACGGGCAGAGCAGCAAGCATCAATACAGCAAATAGCTTTTTCATCAGCCAGTCACCCTTTCTGGAACCGGTTTGGTCTTCTCAAGCCGGGTATAGAACGGCATCAGAATGAAGTAGGCGAAGTACAGGAAGGTGCAGACCTGCGAGAGCAGCGTGCGCGCTGGCGTCGGAGCCAGAACCCCCAATACGCCGAGGATCACGAAGGACACGCAGAACACCAGCAGCCAGATTTTGCTCAGCCAGCCTTTGTAGCGCATCGATTTAACCGGGCTTCGATCAAGCCAGGGCAGCACGAACAGCACCGCGATTGCCGCCCCCATCGCAATCACACCCATGAGCTTGTCAGGGATGGCACGCAAGATTGCGTAGAAAGGCGTGAAGTACCAGACAGGTGCAATATGCTCTGGTGTCTTGAAGGGGTTTGCCATCTCGAAGTTGGGTTTTTCGAGGAAGTAGCCACCCATTTCAGGGAAGAAGAACACAACGAAGCAAAACACAAAAAGGAACACGACGACGCCGACGATATCCTTGACCGTGTAGTACGGGTGGAAGGGAATGCCGTCCAGCGGGATGCCATTTTCATCTTTGTGTTTTTTGATATCCACGCCATCCGGATTGTTCGAGCCCACCTCATGCAATGCCAGAATGTGCAGCACTACCAACCCAAGAACCACGATCGGCAATGCAACCACATGTAGCGCGAAGAATCGGTTAAGCGTGATTCCCGAGATCAGGTAGTCACCTCGAATCCATTGAGTCAGGTCATCGCCGATGACCGGAATGGCTCCGAACAGAGAGATGATCACCTGTGCGCCCCAGTAGGACATCTGCCCCCAAGGTAGCAAATACCCCATGAACGCCTCGGCCATCAGCGCCAGATAAATCAGCATGCCGAAGATCCACACCAGCTCACGAGGCTTCTGATAAGAGCCGTAAAGCAGACCGCGGAACATATGCATATAAACCACGATGAAGAACGCCGAAGCGCCGGTCGAATGCAGCAAACGCAAAATCGAACCATATGGGACATCGCGCATGATGCCTTCGACGGATGCAAACGCCTCTTCAGCCGACGGTGTGTAGCTCATCGTGAGCCACACACCGGTCAATATCTGATTGACCAGCACCAGCAAGGCCAGAGAGCCAAAGAAGTAGAAGAAGTTGAAGTTTTTTGGCGCGTAATACTTGCTGAGGTGGTCTTCCCACATTTTGGTTGCGGGGAAACGAGCATCAATCCAATCCATGAACTTGCTCATCACGCGTTCTCCTGATCGATGCCAATGACAATAATATTGTCCGACTCATAGGAATGCGGCGGCACTGGCAGATTCAATGGTGCAGGTTGCGATTTATAGACACGGCCAGCGAGGTCGTAATGTGAGCCGTGACAAGGGCAGAAATAACCACCCACCCAATCCTTGCCCAGGTCGGCTGGCGCTACTTCAGGACGGAAAGTCGGGGAGCATCCCAAGTGGGTGCAGATACCGATCAACAGCAGGATTTCAGGCTTGATTGATCGTACAACAGGGTCAACGTAGGTAGGCTGGACCGAACTCTTCGATTCGGGGTCCGACAACTGGCCTGTGATTTTGCCAAGGTTGCCCAATATCTCCTCGGTACGACGGACGATGAAGACAGGTTGACCACGCCACTCAGCAATCATCTGCTGTCCTGCTTCGATCTTGCTGATATTCACCTTTACCGGTGCGCCTGCGGCTTTCGCCTTGGCACTGGGGAACCATGACCCTACGAACGGGACCGCAGCCCCCACCGCTCCTGCTGCACCAACCACAGATGTGGCTGCCACGAGGAAGCGACGCCGGCCTGCATTCACGCCGTCATTGCTCATTCCGTCCTCTCCCATCAGCTATGTGGCCTGTTCGATCAGGCGTCTAATTTAAAAATTTAAGTATCTAAATTTTGCCGGATGGTAAATAGAAACCCTTCAAACTACAAGGGAATTACTTTTCCCGAAAAGCCGAAGGCCTTGTAATCCGGGGCCTGCGCGGAATGAGTCATGTTGTCACATGTATAATAGACGCCCACAAAAAAACGCCCAGCTCCGCGAGGAGGCTGGGCGTTCTTTTTGAACGAAGTGCGAATTAACGCTTCGAGTACTGCGGACGCTTACGCGCTTTACGCAGACCGACTTTCTTACGTTCAACTTCACGGGCGTCGCGAGTAACGAAGCCAGCTTTGCGCAGAGCGCCGCGCAGGGTTTCGTCGTACTGCATCAGAGCGCGAGTGATACCGTGGCGGATTGCGCCAGCTTGACCACTTACACCACCGCCGATAACGGTAACGTAGATATCGAACTTCTCAACAGTCTCAGTCAGTTCCAGCGGCTGACGAACTACCATGCGGGCAGTTTCGCGACCGAAGAAATTGTCCAGCGAACGGTTGTTGATGGAGATGTTACCGGTACCTGGGCGCAGGAATACGCGAGCGGTAGCGGTCTTGCGACGGCCAGTGCCGTAATTTTGAGTCGCCGACATAATCAACTATTCCGTTAAAACTTCAGTTCTTGGGGCTGCTGAGCAGTATGAGGGTGTGCAGTGCCCGCATAGACTTTCAGCTTACGGTACATGTCGCGACCCAGCGGGTTTTTAGGCAGCATGCCTTTAACCGCGGTCTCGAGCACACGCTCAGGAGCTTTGGCGATCAGCTTTTCGAAGTTGATCGACTTGATCCCGCCCGGAAAACCGGAGTGAGAGTAGTAGATTTTGTCGGTGGTTTTAGCACCGGTAACACGGATTTGCTCAGCGTTGATAACAACGATGTAGTCACCAGTGTCAACGTGCGGAGTGTATTCCGCTTTGTGCTTGCCACGCAGACGGCTAGCGATTTCTGTAGCCAGACGACCGAGGGTCTGACCAGCAGCATCGACTACGAACCATTCGCGCTTAACTGTTTCCGGTTTAGCAGTATAAGTTTTCATTATTTAGCCTCAGGGGCCGCCCTGATAAATTGAGACGGCGGATCTTACTGAATAGATCGTACTTTGACAAGCAGCATGTCAAAGGCAGCCGAGATACAGACGCTGCCGAGGGCTCGGGTCGGCGCATCTGTGGTACGGCAAAGATGTCTCTCCGGCAGATGGAGCATCACTTCCACTGCAAAGAGGCGCGCGATTATGCGGATTGCGAAATAAATTTCAACCTGCTTTTATGGCTCTCCTACCTGAGGAGAAGCAAATGGACTATCGCCAACTTGGCAGAACCGACCTGAAAGTCAGTGCAATCTGCCTCGGCACCATGACCTGGGGCGAGCAAAACAGCGAGCCTGAAGCCTTTGCCCAGATCCAGCGTGCCAAAGAAGCCGGCATTAACTTTCTTGATACCGCCGAGATGTATCCGGTGCCGCCAAAAGCAGAAACCTACTCCGCCACCGAGACAATCATCGGTAACTGGTTCAAGAAACAGGGCGACCGCGCCGACTGGATTCTGGCCAGCAAGATAGCCGGACCGGGCAATGCCATCGATCATATTCGCGGTGGCAGCCTCAAGCACAATCGCGAGCATATAGTGGCGGCGCTTGACGCTAGCCTGGCCCGCCTGCAAACCGATTATCTGGACCTGTATCAACTGCACTGGCCTGAGCGCAGCACCAACTTTTTCGGCAAATTGGGTTACACCCATAAAGATGAAGACTTCACCCCGCTAGAGGAAACCCTTGAAGCGCTGGACGAGCAGGTCAAGGCGGGCAAGATTCGCCACATCGGGCTTTCCAACGAAACGCCTTGGGGCACCATGAAGTTCCTGCAACTGGCCGAAAGCCGTGGCTGGCCACGAGCAGTATCTATCCAGAACCCCTACAACCTGCTCAACCGCAGCTTTGAAGTGGGCCTGGCCGAAGTGGCCATTCGCGAACAATGCGGTCTGCTGGCCTATTCGCCACTGGCGTTCGGCATGCTGTCAGGCAAATACGAGGGGGGTGCTCGCCCGGCCAAAGGTCGCCTGAGCCTCTACAGTCGCTTTACCCGCTACTTCAACCCGCAATCGGAAGCAGCCTGCAGCCGTTATGTGGCACTTGCTCGCGAGCACGGCCTGGAACCGACCCAAATGGCCTTGGCCTTTGTCACTCGCCAGCCGTTCGTGACCAGCAACATCATCGGCGCCACCACGCTTGAGCAACTGGATAGCAACATCGCCAGCTTCGGACTGGAACTGTCCGATGAGGTATTGGCCGGTATCGAGGCGATTCACAAGGATCATCCGAATCCTGCGCCTTAACTTGTCCATCTCAAATTGAAACGCGGCTCTGTGGGACTGACTTTAGCCAGGAGGTCTCCCCCCGGCTAAAGCCGGTCCTACAGGATCAAAACCGCTCAATAGCCTGCTTACCATTCCAGAACTGGACACACCCGCCAAAAAATAAGACGATCCAGCCGTTACCTGACCACTCTCCCATATAAGAACAAAAGAATATGTCGACTCACGCCTCCGCGCCTTTGCGGCGCGTCAGCATCCTGGCTATTGACGGGGTGTTCGCTTCCACATTGATGCAAGCCAAGGATTTCTTTCACCTCGCCGCCCTGCGCTACAGCAAACAGCTGGGGCTGGGCAGAATCCCCGCGTTCGAAACACGGCTGGTCAGCCCGGACGGCAAGCCCGTTCGCAGCTTCAGCGATGTCGTGCTGCCCGTAGACGGCGATCTCGACCAGAGCGATGTGATTGTCATCCCGGCATTCTGGGATAACTTTGACGCCCTGCGTTTGCGCTACCCCCAGGTCATTCCCTGGTTACGCGAGCAACATGCCAATGGCGCGGTGCTCTGCGGCGAAGCCAGCGGCGTATTCTGGCTGGCGGAATCCGGGTTGCTGGACGGCAAAGAAGCTACAACCTACTGGCGATTTTTCAACGACTTCGGTGAGCGCTTTCCGAAGGTCCTGTTGAATCAGGAGAAACACCTGACAGATGCAGACAACTTATACTGCGCAGGCGGTACGACTTCAGCCTGCGACTTGTACATTTATCTGATTGAGCGCTTCTGCGGCGCAAATGTCGCGCAAGCCGTGGCCCGGGACATTCTGTATGAAGTGCAGCGCAACTATGCGCCAGGCCGTATGGGTTTTGGCGGGCAGAAACTGCATCAGGACGTTGTGATCCTGCAAATCCAGCACTGGCTGGAGGAGCACTTCGCCGATAAATTCCGCTTCGAGGATGTTGCCCGTAATCACGGCATGAGTATCCGCAACTTCATGCGCCGCTTCCAGACTGCCACCGGCGATAAGCCGCTGCATTACCTACAACGGCTGCGCATCGAAACCGCCAAGGGCCTGCTGTCTGGTACGCGCAAGAGCATCAAGACCATCAGCTATGAAGTCGGGTATGACGACGCCAGCTTCTTCGCCCGTCTGTTTCGTCAACACACCGAGCTGTCGCCGAATCAGTATCGGCAGCAGTTTCAGCAGGCGGCTTAAAGGGCATCAGCTGTAGGAGTGAGCTTGCTCGCTCTTGTCAAACAACATGCAGACTGCTGGATTGAAATGCATTTTCTGTAGGAGCTCCCGAAGGCTGCGAAGCATTTATTCTGACAAACAGCGATCGAAGCCTTCGGCAGTTCCTACAGGCCCTATGTTTGCCGCGAGACAGCGCGGTACCCTGGACATAGGGGCCGTCTACAGGGCCAACGCTCCTGCTAGAAGAGGATAATGGCCTACTTCACCAAAGGCTGACCGTACATGGCCAGCCTTTGGGGGTGAGTTATGAGCGAGTCGGTTCCAGAAGCCTGGAGACCAGCATCGGAGTTTGCAGTACGACCACGCTATAGATGATGGCAGCCGCAATCGTTTCCCAACCTTTCAAGTCGGCCCAGAGGCCAGCCGCAACGAAACCTGCTGTGGCGAAAAGTGGAAGCTGTAAAGTCGCAACTATAAAAATCCGCGGCAATCTACGTATTCGCCACCTTGCTATCCATATGGCAAGCCCATATAAGAGCAACGTCATAAACGTCCAGACAGATGCTATAGCAAAGATAGCGAATAGGGGCGGTAGCGCATCCCCATCCTCTGGCCCTAGCTCGATCCCGACTTTTATCAAATGAAAAGCAGCCATAAGTGAAGCTGCACAGTACTCGGCCCCTATGACAAGCGCCGCCCCGCAAAACGATTTACCCGTTACCACGACTCCACTCAATTTACTACTCCGCTTGATGACACTGGGAACTCTCCCGAAATATGGATCGTGAACGGATACTTAATCAAGCCCTTGAGTATCTTGGTAGAAAACCCCGCGGAGCACCCAACAGGATCTACAAAAGAAATACAATTGGACAAAGACCATTATGCTTGTAGCCCCCTCCTTGGTAACTGCAGGAAACATTCCACAAGGCATTACATTAAACGGCAAAAAAGCCCACACAATGTAGGCTTTTTTAACACGGAGAGAAACCGCAGTTAATCGACTAATTGGAAGAACGCACTAAAAGAAAACGCACTCCAGTCAAGCCTGCCCTCCCACTTAACAAGCTCTAAACGTGAATTGATCAGCAAGAGTCCAACAGTCTGGAGATCAGCGCCGGGGTTTGCAGCACGATCGTACTAGCGACACACGCGGCAGCGACGGTTTCCAGCGAGGCTAGTTCTACCCAAAGCACTATCGCGAGAAGCAAGGCTGTTAATAGCACCGGAAGCTGCAGAGCAATCACAATTCCAATTCGCAACCGCCTGGAAACTCTGGATCGCACCGCCCATATTCCGAACAGGTGAAAAAATAACGAAACAACTCCTATGAAAGCAATCGCAAACATCTCGAAAAACAACGATGGAAGCTCGCCCATTTCACCATATAACTTAAAACTGACCGTTAAATGATGAAACAAAACCAGAATCATGGCGGCAAAATACTCGACGCCAATAATTATCGCTGATCGAAAAAAACCTTTGGTCAACCCGGCCCGAGCCTTACCGCTCATTGAAGCTGCCCACTTGCTGAAACCGGAAGCTCTCCCGGCAAGCGAATTGTGAACGGCTCTCTTATCAACGGTCTAAGCATCGCAGTTCCGAGCTCTGCCATCCCACTGCGATGAGTAGAGCTATTAGCATCAAAGCGATCATCAAAAGCTCTCAACGTCCCATTATTTAAAATCCAGGAACCAGATTGACTTTTTTGGAGCTCACCCTGCGTTCTCAAAGTTATATGTCCCAATGCACCCTCCTTAAAATATGAGTCATCATACGTATTGTGCGATACTCGCTGATCAATGGTTGAATTACCAACTGGAGCTCGCCTGACGGCATCCATAAAAGCCTGCTTGCTCATCAAATCGACAGAAATACCCGTCCGATTAAGCGGGAAGTCCATCAGAAATCAGCTCAAGTAAGCCTTAAGCCATCTACCGTTCAATCAATAGAATTCACAGAAGAAATACAATTAAACAACGCCGACTGCGCGCGTAGAATTCTTCCTCAGTAATTGCAGGAAATATCCTACCTATAAAATAACGGTAAAAAAAAGCCCACATCATGTGGGCTTTAATTAATGATCAACGCTGCTACGGCTTATGCGCCCGCGACAGAAACTCGTGGGACTGCATCTCCAGCAAACGGCTCAGCGTCCGCTGAAACTCGAAATTCAGACGCCCACCGGTGTACAGGTCTTTCAACTCGACTTCAGCCGAGATGATCAGCTTGACGTTGCGGTCATAGAATTCGTCGACCATGTTGATGAAGCGTCGGGCGATGTCGTCAGTGGTGACGCTCATCTGCTCTACGCCGCTAAGCAACACCGCGTGGTAGATCTTGCCGAGTTCGATGTAATCGTTCTGGCTACGCGGGCCGTCGCACAGTTCGCGGAAGTCGAACCAGGCCACATCGTCACAGGTGCGCAGTGCTCGGATTTCGCGATTCTCAACCATCAGGACGTCATTCTCGACAGTCTGAGCGCAATCCGGTGTCAACGCCTTGAAGCTCTTGCGCAGGCTTTCCTGCGCGGCTTCATTCAGCGGGAAATGGAACAGTTCAGCCTGCTCGAGGTGACGCAGGCGATAGTCCACGCCGCTGTCGACGTTGACGATGTCGGTGTTCTGCTTGATCAGCGCAATGGCTGGCAGGAAGCGCGCACGTTGCAGGCCGTCCTTGTACAAGCCGTCGGGCACGATGTTCGAGGTCGCAACCAGCGTAACGCCGTTCTTGAACAGTTCCTCCATCAAGGTGCCGAGGATCATGGCGTCAGTGATGTCGGACACGAAGAACTCATCGAAACAGATCACCCGAGCCTCATCGGAAAAACGCTTGGCGATGAGGGTCAGCGGGTTCTTCTCGCCCTTGAGGGTCTTCATCTCTTCGTGCACGCGCTTCATGAAGCGGTGGAAGTGAGTACGGACCTTCTGCTCGAACGGCAGGGCGTCGAAGAAGGTGTCGACCAGATAGGTCTTGCCCCGGCCAACCCCACCCCAGAAGTACAAGCCTTTGACTGGCGCCTGTTCCTTTTTGCCGAAGAGCTTGCCGAAGATGCCCGGCTTGCTCTGGTTGGCGGCGACCAGATCGTCATAGAGACGCTGCAAATGACGCACAGCCGTTTCCTGCGCCGCATCATGGAAGAAGTCAGGGCGTTTCAGATCAGCTTGGTATCGTTCTAGAGGGGTCATATTCGCTAACAAGGCAACAAAAACGGGCCGTCACTGTAGCGACGGCCCGGCAGATTGGCAATCAATCCTGTTGTGGTGCGAGGGCGAGCGTAAGGCTCTCGATGGCAGCATCGCGCGCAGCGGCGTCGCTGAATACCGGGCTGTCAGCCACACATTGGCCATCAAGCCAGAGCGTGAAGCTGTCGGCTTCGGCACGAAGGTCCAGCTCACCGCCCTGCTGCAACTGTTTGCTGACTGCACCAGCGGCCTTGCCATCGGCGAAGTTGCGCGACAACAGCAACTGCTCGCCATCGGCCGCCAGCAGACGGAAGCGGAAGCTGCCATCGTCTTCACGGAAGCTGACAAAGCGTGCGCCCTTGGCGGCTTTCTTCTTGCCAGTTTCGGCCACTTGTACGTTGCTGCGGAATGAACGCAAGCCAACCGCTTCACGCAATTCGCCAAGGAACGGCGTGGCGACTTTGCGGGCTTTCTCTGCGCCAGCCAGCAGAATGTCTTCCAGATCCGCCGGACGCTCGATCAAGCGGTGGTAGTTTTCACGTGCCTCGCCCAGCTCACGGTCCAAGAGTGTGAACAGACGATTCTTGGCTTCGCCCCAGCCGAGGCCCTGCAGCAGCTCGGAACGGAACTCAGCGTTCTGCTCAGGGGTAGCAAATGCCTGATAGAGCGTGAACAAGTGGGAGTTATCAGGATCCTTGGCTTCGCCCGGCGCTTTGGAGTCGGTAACGATGCGCGAGATCGCGTCCTTCATGTCTTTGGCGCTGCTGAACAACGGAATCGTGTTGTCGTAGCTTTTCGACATTTTGCGCCCGTCCAGACCTGGCAGCGTAGCGACGCTCTCCTCGATCAGGGCTTCAGGCATGACGAAGAATTCTTTGCCTTTGCCGAACAGGTGGTTGAAACGCTGGCCGATATCACGGGCCATTTCGACGTGCTGAATCTGGTCGCGACCAACCGGAACCTTATGCGCGTTGAACATCAGAATGTCCGCAGCCATCAACACCGGGTAGCTGTACAAGCCCATGGTGACGCCAGCATCCGGGTCTTCACCGGTCTCGACGTTCTTGTCCACGGACGCCTTGTAGGCGTGAGCACGGTTGAGCAGGCCCTTGGCAGCAACACACGTCAACAGCCAGGTCAGCTCAGTGATTTCCGGGATATCGGACTGGCGATAGAACGTCACGCGATCCACATCAAGGCCGGCAGCCAGCCAGGTCGCAGCGATTTCCAGACGCGAACGCTGAATGCGCAGCGGGTCATCGCATTTGATCAAGGCGTGGTAGTCAGCCAGGAAGTAGAACGAATCAGCGTCGCTCTGGCGACTGGCAACAATGGCCGGGCGGATCGCGCCCGCGTAATTACCTAGGTGAGGCGTGCCGGTAGTGGTGATACCGGTCAGGATACGAGTGGTCATGGCAGGTCGCTTATGGGGCTGTCATCAGTTTGAAAGGCGTGGCGCAACCAGATCTTTGAGATCGGTCAGCTTGCCATGAAAAAAGTGTCCGCATTCTGCCACTTTCAGTAGCTCATGTGGGCGCGGCAATGCGGCTGACCAGTCATAGACCAGCTGCGGCTCGACAACTTCATCGGTCTCCGGCTGGATAACAGTCAGCGGACAGCTCTGAGGCAGCGGATACTGCTCGCTCAAGCGCATGACCGCAGGCGCGACCATGAACAAGTGGCTAAGCTTGTGTCCAGACGCTTCCAGACGACCGCCAAGACTGGCGGCAACGAAACCGCCAAAGGAAAAGCCGAACAGCGTCAGAGGCAGACCGGGATGCTTTTCCAGCAGCCAGCGAGCGACAGCCTGGGCGTCTTCGACTTCCCCGGCCCCCGCTTCGGAGGTACCGGCGCTGGCACCCACGCCACGATAATTGAAACGCAAGGTAATCAAACCTGCATCACGGGCAGTACGCTGCAGGGTCGAGACGACCTTGTTGAGCATGGTACCCCCCTGGATCGGGTTGGGGTGGCAGATCAACGCCAGGCCCGTAGCATCGGGCAAATCCAGGTAAAGGGCTTCAAGCTGGCCCACCGGGCCATCGATCAATACGGGGGTTTCGCGCATGAGCAAAAAGGAACTCCGTGACCTCGCAATGGGTCGACTCGTCTAGCTGATTGTCTGCAAATAGCATATCCGTGAGCGTGTCGCGGTATACAGAGCAGGTTCGAGCCGTTAACGTAAAGCAAAGCCGTTTATAGAGGAAGGACTCGTGGAACTGTCGCTCTTAGTTTGGTTGTTGCCGACCATTGCCCTGGTTGTCGGTGTTGTCATCGGTTTTCTGGTCGCACGTCTGGTGCCCAACGCCGCTCCCAATGGAACCCAGCGCCAGCTGGATGATGTTCAGGAGCGTTTCGATATCTATCAGAACGAAGTGGTTACTCACTTCAACAGCACGGCTAATCTGGTCCAGAAGCTTTCGCAAAGCTATCAGGACGTACAGGAGCATCTCGCCGAGGGTGCCAATCGTCTGGCCACTGACGAGTTGACTCGCCAGCGCTTGTTGGCGGCCCTGCATCCTGAAGCCAACCAGGTCCAGCGCGATCGTCTGACGCCACCGCGCACAACTGAAGCACCGAAAGACTACGCGCCAAAATCACCCAACGCTCCCGGCATGCTCGACGAGCATTACGGTTTGAAAAAGCCGTAAGCGAAAGCCGAATCAGAAAAGCCCGCCATTTGCGAGAATGGCGGGCTTTTTTACATCTGCACCTTCGTCATGGGACCGGCTATAGCCGCAAAGGTGGTATTTCATACGATCAGCTTTCGGCGACTGCAACGGCCTCTTCCCAGCTAAAGCCGATCCCACAAAATTGCTTATAGCCTGTGGGAGCCGAGCTTGCTCGCGATGAACGATGACGTGGTATGCGTGACAGACCGAGTCGCCTGCATCGCGGGCAAGCGCGCTCCTACAGGGCCGTGCTGAACAACAAAAAACCCGCCATCAATGGCGGGTTTCTTGTTTACAGCAAACGATCGTCAGATCGCGCCGCGGCTGCGCAGCAAGTCCAGCACTTGCTTGACGCTGTCTTCGAGGCTCAGGGACTGAGTATCGATGACCAGGTCCGCATTGAGCGGTACGTCGTACGGGAAGGACTCACCCGGGATGTTATCGCCATCGGCTGCGTAAAGGCCTTGTGGATCGCGTTCGCGGCAGACCGCAGGGGACGCTTGCACGTAGACGGTGAGCAGACGATCAGCACCGATCAGAGACTTCGCCTGTTCGCGACCCTCGCCATCCGGTGCAACGAACGCCGCCAGGGTGATCAGACCCGCCTGGTTGAACTGACGCGCCACGTGAGCAGCACGACGCCAGTTTTCAGTACGGCCGGCGCGATCCTGCGGCAGACCTTTGTTCAGGTCATGACGCAGATTCTGGCCATCCAGTACGTAAACCGCACGCCCCATGTCGAACAGCTTGCGCTCTACTGCGTAAGCCAGGGTGCTTTTGCCTGCGCCGGACAGGCCGCTGAACAGCACGGTAGCCGGTTGCTGACCGAAACGCTGAGCACGCTCTTCGGTTGCGACGTGAGCCAGAGCACCGTGATGGTTGGCACCTGCGCCGCCGACGGGCTTGGCAATGATCATGCCCGCTGCCACAGTGCCGTTGGTCAAACGGTCAATCACGATAAACGAACCGGTGGTGCGGTTGCTGTCGTAGCCGTCCAGCGCGATGGCTGAGTCGAGGCTGATCTTGACGCGACCAATCTCGTTCAGCCCCAGAGAACTGGCTGGCCCTTCGGCCAGCGTATTCACATCGACGCGATGAGTAATGCTGGCAATCGAGCCCGGCACATAGCTGGTAGCGCGCTTGATGTCATATTTCTTGCCCGGCAGCATCGGCTCTTCAGCCATCCACACGAGCATGGCGTCGAACGCGTCAGCGACTTGCGGAACGTTATCGGCATGCACCAGCAGGTCACCACGGGAGATGTCGATCTCGTCTTCCATGGTCAGGGTCACGGCCTGACCCGGCCCTGCATTTTCCAGCTCACCTTCGAAGGTGACGATGGATTTGACGCGGCTGCTCTTGCCCGAAGGGAGCACGACGATTTCGTCACCCTTGTGCACGATACCGCTCGCCAATGTACCGGCGAAACCACGGAAATTCAGGTTTGGACGGTTGACGTACTGCACCGGGAATCGCATGTCGGTGTAGTTACGGTCGTTGGCGATCTCGACGGTTTCGAGAATTTCCATCAGCGACTGACCGGTATACCAAGGCGAACGCTCGCTCTTGTTCACCACGTTGTCGCCTTTGAGAGCAGACATCGGCACAAAGGCCATGGTAGTCGGCTTGAAGGCAATACCTTCGGCGAACTTCAAGTAATCAGACTTGATTGACTCGAAGACGCTTTCGTCGAAACCATTGAGGTCCATCTTGTTGATGGCCACAACGATGTGTTTGATGCCCAACAGCGATGCGATGTAGCTGTGACGGCGAGTCTGGGTTTGCACGCCATAACGGGCATCTACCAGAATGATCGCCAGGTCGCAGGTTGATGCACCGGTAGCCATGTTGCGCGTGTACTGCTCATGGCCCGGAGTATCGGCGATGATGAACTTGCGCTTGGCAGTCGAGAAGTAGCGGTAGGCAACGTCAATCGTGATGCCTTGCTCACGCTCGGCCTGCAAACCGTCAACCAGCAAAGCCAGATCGACGTCCTCGCCAGTGGTGCCGGACTTCTTCGAATCGCGGGTAATGGCTTCCAGGTGATCTTCGTAGATCATTTTGGAGTCGTGCAGCAGACGCCCGATCAACGTGCTCTTGCCGTCGTCGACGTTGCCACAGGTAAGAAAGCGCAGCATTTCCTTGCGTTCGTGCTGGCCCAGATAGGCGAGGATGTCCTCGCTGATCAAATCAGATGCGTGCGACATGACAACCCCTTAGAAATAACCCTGACGTTTCTTTTCTTCCATGGAACCTGCGCCATCGTGATCGATGACCCGGCCCTGGCGCTCGGAAGTACGCGTCAGAAGCATTTCCTGAATGATGTCAGTGAGGCTGGTGGCCTCGGACTCGACTGCGCCCGTCAACGGGTAGTCGCCAAGTGTGCGGAAGCGAACTTTCTTCTTGACGATGCGTGCCTTGTCCTCATCGCTGAGGTGATTCAGAAGACGCTCGTCGTCGATCATGATCCAGGTACCATTCATCTCGATCACATCGCGCTCGGCGGCGAAGTACAGCGGGACAATCGGAATGCTTTCCAGATAGATGTACTGCCAGATGTCCAGCTCGGTCCAGTTGGACAGCGGGAACACACGGATCGACTCGCCTTTGTTGACGTTGCCGTTGTAGACGTTCCACAGCTCGGGACGCTGGTTCTTCGGATCCCAGCGGTGCTTGCTGTCGCGGAACGAATACACGCGCTCTTTGGCACGGGATTTCTCTTCATCACGACGCGCCCCACCGAACGCGGCATCAAAGCCGTGCTTGTCCAGGGCCTGCTTGAGACCTTCGGTCTTCATGATGTCGGTATGCTTGGAGCTGCCGTGGGTCAGCGGGCTGATATTTTGAGCCACGCCGTCAGGGTTGATGTGGACGATCAAATCCAGGCCCATTTCCTTAACCATCTGGTCGCGAAAACGGTACATTTCCTGAAATTTCCAGCGGGTGTCCACGTGCATCACCGGGAATGGCAACTTGCCTGGAAAGAACGCCTTGCGCGCAAGGTGCAGCATTACGGCAGAGTCTTTACCGACGGAGTACAGCATCACCGGGTTATCAAACTCGGCGGCGACCTCGCGGATGATGTGGATGCTTTCCGCCTCCAGTTGCTTCAGATGCGTCAGTTTATCGACCATGGTTACTCACGGGTTGCATTCATTATTGACCGGACAACGCCCGGGACGGCCAGCGGGCCGTGTTCGAGGCGGCACTCTAGCACAGCAACTAATTCTATTCAGGAGGCCCAATAGATCGAAACGTTCTATCTATATACCGTCTCGTTTGATACTCAAACCGGGTTCGGGCAGTCGATAAACAGGTGCTCCAACGCAAACCGCCGCGCCAGATAGTCGCCCAGTGCCTGAACCCCGTAACGCTCGGTGGCGTGGTGTCCGGCGGCTATAAAGCTGATGCCGTTTTCCCGGGCGCTGTGCACGGTCTGTTCGGATGCTTCGCCACTGATAAACAGATCAACTCCGGCCGCTATCGCCTGATCGATGTAGCCCTGCCCGCCTCCGGTACACCACCCCACGCGGCGAATCATTTCACTGCCTTCAATCAACAGCGGTTCACGCCCCAACGCTTCCTGCACACGACGGGCAAAGTCGCGCGGCATCATGGGTTCATTCAGTGAGCCGACCAATCCGACGATGCGAGCGTTATCCGGATCCAGCGGGCCTTCGACAGTGATGTCCAACTGACGAGCCAGTTGCACGTTATTACCCACGTCCGGATGCACATCCAGTGGCAAGTGATAGGCCAGCAGACTGACGTCGTGTTTGAGCAGGGTTTTCAGTCGGCGCTGCTTCATACCGACCACGCAGGGGTTTTCGCCTTTCCAGAAATAACCGTGATGCACGAGGATCAGATCAGCCTGTGCGTCCACTGCGGCATCCAGCAAAGCCTGGCTGGCAGTGACGCCGCTGACGATACGCATGACCTGCGGCCGCCCCTCGACCTGCAGGCCGTTGGGGCAATAATCCTGGATGCGGGAGCTACCGAGATAACGGTCGGCTTCTTCTACCAGAGTGCTGAGCGCAACAGCCATAAAAGACTCCTGAATCTATGATTTAAAGCTGATAGGGTCGTGTTGCTGAAATGGTTCACTTCTGAATATCTTATTTGCGAGACACGACCCCAAGTGCTCGTATAATGCCGCCCATTATGGCGCAGATGGGCGAAAAGCCGCAGCGTCGGATCACTTTCAGGATTTGCTCAATGTTCAAGGCACTGCGCTTTTTTGGTTGGCCGTTGCTGGCAGGCGTACTCATCGCACTACTGATTATTCAGCGTTTCCCGGAAATGGTTGGCCTGCCAAGCCTGGACGTCAATCTGCAACAAGCGCCACAAACCAGCTATGTCCAGCAAGGCCCGGTCTCTTACGCAGACGCGGTTGGCATGGCGGCACCTGCGGTAGTCAATCTCTACACCACCAAGATGGTCAACAAAGCGGCCAATCCGATGTTCGAGGACCCTCAGTTCAGGCGCTTCTTCGGCGACAACATGCCCAAACAGAAACGCATGGAGTCCAGTCTCGGCTCCGGCGTACTGATGAGCCCGGAAGGCTACATTCTGACCAACAACCACGTGACGACTGGTGCGGATCAAATCGTCGTCGCGCTCAAGGACGGTCGGGAAACTATCGCCCGGGTGATCGGTAACGATCCGGAAACCGACCTGGCCGTGCTGAAAATTGATCTCAAGAACATCCCGGCGATCACTATTGGCCGCTCTGACAGCATCCGTATCGGCGACGTCGCGCTGGCCATCGGCAACCCGTTCGGGGTCGGTCAAACCGTCACCATGGGCATCATCAGTGCCACCGGTCGAAACCAACTGGGCCTGAACACTTACGAAGACTTCATTCAGACCGACGCAGCGATCAACCCGGGCAACTCGGGCGGCGCACTGGTTGACGCAAACGGCAACCTTACCGGCATCAACACTGCGATCTTTTCCAAGTCTGGCGGTTCTCAAGGCATCGGTTTCGCGATTCCGACCAAGCTGGCAATGGAGGTCATGAAATCGATCATCGAGCATGGCCAGGTAATTCGTGGCTGGCTGGGTATTGAAGTACAGCCGCTCACCCAGGATCTGGCTGAATCGTTCGGTCTGAAGGACCGTCCAGGCATCGTCGTCGCGGGAATTTTCCGCGATGGCCCGGCACAGAAAGCCGGACTGCAGTTGGGTGATGTGATTTTGAGCATCAACGGTGAACCTGCCGGTGACGGCCGTCGCTCGATGAATCAGGTCGCGCGCACCAAGCCGAGCGACAAAATCGCCATCGAGGTCATGCGCAACGGTAAAGAGTTAAAACTCAACGCTGAAGTTGGCCTGCGCCCGCCGCCTCCACCGTCAGCTACGCCAGTTGAGGAACAGTGATCGCACCGCGAGAAATTGACGACGTGGAACCGGATTTATCCCGCAAGGCGATACTCTTGACGATACAAAGCGTCGGCTGTACCGGCCTGTACCCGGATGAATCCGTTCCCACTGAGTTGCGTAGATACCTGTGGGAGCGAGGCTAGCCCGCGATAAAAGCACTGAGGTCCATCTGATAAACCGCGGTGGCCTTATCGCAGGCAAGCCTCGCTCCCACAGGTGTGATGTGATACTGCGATGGGGTTGTTACAACCCCACCAACCCATCCAGCAGCGCTTGATTCTGCTCCGGCGTGCCAATGCTGATGCGCAGGAACTGGGCGATACGTTGCTGCTTGAAGTGCCGAACGATGACACCCTGCTCCCGCAGTTTCGCCGCAATGCCTGCCGCGTCATGTTGCGGGTGACGGGCAAAGATGAAGTTGGCCGCAGACGGCAGCACTTCAAAACCAAGGGCCTGTAGCTCAGCAGTCAATGCTTCCCGGCTGGCGATCACCGCATTACGAGTGAAATCAAAGTGCTCGCGATCCTCAAAGGCAGCAGCGGCACCGACGATTGCCAGACGATCCAGCGGATACGAGTTGAAGCTGTTCTTGACCCGCTCCAGCGCTTCGATCAGATCAGGATGCCCGACCGCCAGACCAACGCGCAGGCCCGCCAGTGATCGAGACTTGGACAACGTCTGGGTAACCAGCAGGTTCGGATAACGGTCCACCAGCGAGATCGCCGTCTCGCCACCAAAATCGATATAAGCCTCATCGACCACGACAACTGAATCAGGGCTCGCCTTGAGCATCTGCTCGACCGCCTCCAGCCCCACCACGCAACCGGTTGGCGCGTTAGGGTTCGGGAAAATGATCCCGCCATTAGGCTTGGCGTAGTCCGAGACACGAATCTGGAACTGCTCATCCAGTGCAATAGCGTCGAACTCAATGCCGTACAGGCCACAGTAAACCGGATAAAAGCTATAGCTGATGTCCGGAAACAGCAAAGGCTTGCCGTGCTGGAAGAACGCGTTGAACACGTGTGCAAGCACTTCATCGGAGCCATTCCCGAGAAACACATGGCTGGCCTGAACGCCGTAATAGCTTGCCACTGCGTGCTTGAGCAGGTCGCTATTAGGATCGGGATAAAGACGCAGGTCATCAGTCAGCTCTGCGCGCATCGCGGCCAGCGCTTTTGGCGAAGGGCCGTAAGGATTTTCATTGGTGTTGAGCTTGACCAGTTTGGTCAGCTTGGGCTGTTCGCCCGGCACATACGGCACCAGGCTGTTGACGAACGGACTCCAGAATTTACTCATGCTCAGTTCCCCTGCCCTTCACTGTCGATGATGCGGTACTCGGCGCTGCGGGCGTGTGCAGTCAGTGATTCGCCACGGGCCAGTACCGATGCCGTCTTGCCAAGTTCGGATGCACCTTGCTGCGAGCAGTAGATGATCGACGAACGTTTCTGGAAGTCGTAAACACCCAGCGGCGATGAGAAGCGAGCGGTGCCGGAGGTCGGCAACACGTGATTAGGGCCTGCGCAGTAATCACCCAGCGCCTCGGAAGTGTGACGCCCCATGAAGATCGCACCCGCGTGGCGAATCTGCGGCAACCAGGTTTCTGGATCCGCCACCGACAACTCCAGGTGCTCCGGAGCAATACGGTTGGCAACTTCAATGGCCTGCTGCATATCGACGACCTTGATCAACGCGCCACGGCCATTGATCGACTTGTCGATGATGTCTGCACGCTCCAGGGTCGGCATCAATTTGGCGATGCTCGCCGCCACTTGATCAAGGAAAGCTGCATCCGGACTCACCAGTATCGCCTGAGCGTCTTCGTCGTGTTCAGCCTGTGAAAACAGGTCCATTGCGATCCAGTCCGGATCCGTCTGGCCATCGCAAACCACAAGAATCTCGGAAGGACCGGCGATCATGTCGATCCCGACCTGACCAAAAACATGGCGCTTGGCAGTAGCAACGTAGATGTTGCCGGGACCTACGACCTTGTCGACACGTGGCACGCTTTCAGTACCGTACGCCAGTGCAGCAACCGCCTGAGCACCACCGATGGTGAACACTCGGTCAACACCAGCGATACAGGCCGCAGCCAACACCAGCTCGTTGATTTCCCCACGTGGAGTCGGCACTACCATGACGACTTCAGCGACACCCGCAACCTTGGCAGGAATTGCGTTCATCAACACCGACGACGGATACGAAGCCTTGCCGCCCGGCACATAAAGACCGGCACGATCCAGCGGCGTAACTTTCTGGCCCAGCACCGTGCCGTCGGCCTCGGTGTAGGTCCAGGAGTCCTGCTTCTGCTTTTCGTGGTACATGCGTACGCGATCTGCGGCTTTTTCCAGAGCTGCGCGCTGGGCCGGGGTGATGCGGGTCAATGCCAGCTCAAGACGCTCGCGAGGCAGGATCAGATCAGCCATGGAAGCAACTTGCAGACCATCGAAGCGTTCGGTGAACTCTACCAATGCGGCATCGCCACGTTCGCGCACCGCCTTGATGATGTCGAGAACACGCTCGTTGACCGAATCGTCAGACACACTTTCCCAGCTCAGCAGATGATCCAGATGATGCGCGAAATCCGGGTCAGCAGCATTGAGTCGGCGAATTGCAGTCGGTGCGGTCATAGCGAGAGCCTCATAGGAATGGCAAAAACTCAGGCGCCCTAAACTAGCAGTCGTTCCGCTTGGGCACCTGAGAATTCTGGCTATGAGGCGGATAGACGGGCGCAACTTAACGTTGCGCGGGTAAGTCAGCCGCGGTGTCGTGACTCCACTGCATTGCGCAGGGTATCGATGAGCGACTGGATGCGAGCGTGCTGCATTTTCATGGAAGCCTTGTTGACCACCAGACGGGAACTGATCGTGGCGATCAACTCCTGAGGCTCCAGACCGTTAGCACGCAGCGTGTTGCCGGTGTCAACAACGTCAATGATCTTGTCAGCCAGGCCAATCAGCGGTGCCAGCTCCATGGAGCCGTACAGCTTGATGATGTCGACCTGACGACCTTGCTCTGCGTAGTAACGCTTGGCGACATTGACGAACTTGGTTGCTACGCGCAGACGGCCTTTAGGCTCGGCGGCACCGATGGCACCCGCTGTCATCAAACGGCACTTGGCTATTTGCAGGTCCAACGGCTCATACAAGCCCTGGCCGGTGTATTCCATCAGCACATCTTTACCGGCAACGCCCAGATCAGCAGCGCCATGCTCGACGTAGGTCGGCACATCGGTAGCACGCACGATCAACAAGCGCACATCGGCCTGAGTCGTGGGGATGATCAGCTTGCGGCTCTTGTCCGGATTCTCGGTCGGCACAATGCCTGCTTCGGCGAGAAGCGGCAGGGTATCGTCGAGGATGCGGCCCTTGGACAGTGCGATGGTCAACATGGGAAACGTCAGTCCTTATCAGGAAACCTTTGCCTGGACGCAATCAGCGCCAGACAAACCCTCGTGTCACGTAAAAACGGACACAAGGTGAAACGAATCAGAATTCACACACCCTTGAGCGTGCGAGACCGACGCCTTGCACCGCATTGGGCTCAGGCGTCAGTCATACGGCTGCTAGCCCGGAACGCGACGGATCTTCGCGCCCAGCATCTGCAGTTTCTCTTCGATGCACTCGTAACCACGGTCTATGTGGTAAATGCGATCGATCAGCGTATCACCCTGCGCAACGAGTGCCGAGATAACCAGGCTGGCCGATGCACGCAAGTCGGTGGCCATGACTGGCGCGCCTTTGAGGACCTGGGTACCGGTAACAATGGCAGTGTTGCCTTCAACCTGAATCTGAGCACCCATGCGGTGCATTTCATACACATGCATGAAACGGTTTTCGAAGATCGTTTCGATTACCGCACCAGTGCCCTCAGCAATAGCGTTGAGCGAGATGAACTGCGCCTGCATGTCGGTCGGGAACGCTGGGTAAGGAGCGGTACGCACGTTCACTGCTTTAGGACGCTTGCCGTGCATGTTCAGCTCGATCCAGTCGACACCGCTGGTGACTTCAGCACCGGCTTCCTGGAGCTTGAGCAACACCGCTTCGAGGATGGTCGGATCGGTATCCTTGACCTTGACGCGACCGCCGGTAGCAGCAGCAGCGACCAGGTAAGTGCCGGTCTCGATGCGGTCAGGCATGACTTTATAAGTCGCCGAGTGCAGACGCTTCACGCCATCAATAGTGATGGTGTCAGTACCAGCGCCATGAATCTTCGCACCCATGGCAATCAGGAAGTTTGCCAGGTCAACGACTTCAGGTTCGCGGGCGGCGTTCTGCAGAACGCTACGGCCGTTGGCCAGGCTCGCGGCCATCATGATGTTTTCGGTACCGGTCACGCTCACGGTATCGAAGAAGAAGTTGGCACCGCGCAGGCCACCCTCAGGCGCTTTGGCTTTGATGTAGCCGCCTTCGACGTCAATGATCGCGCCCATGGCTTCAAGACCACGAATGTGCAGATCAACTGGACGCGAGCCAATGGCGCAACCGCCAGGCAACGCAACTTCAGCTTCGCCGAAACGGGCGACCATAGGGCCGAGCACCAGAATCGAGGCGCGCATGGTTTTCACCAGCTCATACGGTGCAATCAGCGTCTTGATCGTACGCGGATCGATTTCCACGCTGAGTTTTTCGTCGATCACTGGCTCGATGCCCATACGACCGAACAGCTCGATCATGGTGGTGATGTCATGCAAATGCGGCAGGTTCTGGACGGTTACCGGGCCATCGGCCAACAGGGTAGCGGCAAGAATCGGCAGGGCAGAGTTCTTTGCCCCGGAAATGCGGATTTCGCCATCAAGACGAACGCCGCCAGTAATAATCAATTTATCCATTAGAGTCTCGACGCCAAGTGGCTCAGGTGCGCTCGGCCCACGCAGCGCGGCTGAAAAATTTCATGGTGACCGCGTGGATGCTGCCATCGGCAATCCAGGGGTTCAAATGCGTGTAGATCTGTTGCTGACGCTTGACCGGGCTCAGCGTAGCCAACTCGTCATTGATCACGTTCAGCTGGAAGTTGCAGCCTTCGCCTTCAACTTCGACCTGTACCTCGGGCAGCTTCCCTTCAAGGAAGCTCTTAACTTCTACGGCGTGCATGCAAAACCTCGATTGGCGACCTACGCGCGCGGGTCGGCCATCATACAAAAAAGCCCACTCAATGCGAACCCCGCAACGCAGGACCCGGACGAGGGGCTTTCATAAAAGAAGATCAATGATCTTGAAGCAGTTCGGTCAGCTCTGACACCTGGGCAATCTTGCGCATGTCTTCGGGCATCGCACGAATACTCACGTTCTTGCCCGCATCCTGCGCATCACGCATGAACGCCAGCAGCAAGGCAAGGCCTACGCTGCTGGACTTCTCGACGCCGGCGCAGTCCAGAACAACGGTCGACAACTCGCTCGACTTGATCAGCGCAGCGCCTTGCTTGCGCAAGGCTGGACCGGTCGAATAGTCGAGCGTGCCGATCAATTGCAGCTCACCCGGCGCGGCGAGCCTTACGGCTGACTCAGTCATTGCGCGGCCGGACCGGCAGCTTCAGGGGCTTTTTCTTTAGCTTTGGCAACTTCACCTGCCCAGCTATTGATCGTCTCGTCCAGATTATTGCCGTTGCGCTGCATCGCATCAGCGAACTGATCGCGGAACAGCTTACCGATATTGATGCCGTTGATGATGACGTTGCGCACCTTCCACTCACCACCAATCTTCACGAGCGTATAGGACACAGGATAAACCGCGCCGTTATTACCCTTGACCTGCATTTCAACGCTGGTGCGATCCGCGCCTTCAGCCTTTTCAGGCGAAACGGTGATGCCCTGATTGTTGTATTCCAGCAACGCGTTGCCGTAGAACTGCATCAGGCTACGCTTGAAGTTTTCCTGAAAGCGCTGCATCTGCTCAGGAGAAGCGTTGCGTGAATACTTGACGGTCATGATGCTTTTGGAGATGCCGTCGGCATCTACCACCGGACCAACGATGCGGTTCAACGCATCATAAAAAGCGCCCGGATTGCTTTTGTACTGTTCTTTGTTGGCTGCCAGATCGCTCAGCAATTCCTTGGTGGTGCGATCCACCAGATCATGAGCGGACGGTGTGGCGGCAGCATTGCCCAACATTGGTAGCAATGCCAGCAACACCAACAGACCACGGCGCACGATTGAGATCATCTAGAAGCTCCTCATTTAGCGTCTTTACTCACGGTATTGAGCAGAAATTTTCCGATAAGGTCTTCCAGCACAAGTGACGACTGCGTGTCATGGATGGTACTGCCATCCTTCAGCAACCCGTCGTCACCACCTACGCTGATACCCACATACTTCTCACCGAGCAAGCCAGCGGTCAAAATCGATGCGGTGGAATCGAGAGGCAGGTTATTAACCTTTTTCTGTACTTCCATCGTCACCCGGCCGGTGAAAGTATCGCGATCCAGATCGATCGCAGTGACCTTACCGATAGTGACCCCTGCCATGCTCACTTTGGCTCTGACAGTCAAACCGGCAATATTGTCGAAATTTGCATAAAGTTTATAAGTATCAGTGCTGGCACTGGAGCTCAGACCGCTGACGCGCAGGGCAAGCAGGAGCAAAGCCAGTATCCCGGCCAGCAGGAACAGGCCGACACCTGTTTCGATGGTGCGGTTTTGCATCAGAAATCTCCAAACATCAATGCGGTCAGAATAAAGTCCAGGCCTAACACGGCCAGGGAGGCATACACGACTGTTTTGGTCGTGGCACGACTGATCCCTTCTGAGGTGGGTTCGCAGTCGTAACCCTGGAACACGGCGATCCAGGTCACCACGAAGGCAAATACGACGCTCTTGATAACTCCGTTAATCACATCATCAACGAAAGAAACGCTGTTTTGCATATTTGACCAGAAGGAACCCTCGTAAACACCCAGCCAGTCGATTGCTACCCAGGAGCCTCCCCAGATACCCACTACGCTAAAGATCATGGCCAGCAACGGCAGGGAAATGAACCCTGCCCACAACCGTGGCGCGACAATGTACTTGAGAGGGTCCACGCCGATCATTTCCAGACTGGACAATTGCTCGGTGGACTTCATGTTGCCGATTTCGGCGGTCAATGCCGAACCGGCACGACCCGCGAACAGCAGAGCGGTGACAACCGGCCCCAACTCACGCAGCAGTGTCAGCGCAACCATTTGCCCGACAGCCTGCTCCGAACCGTACTTGGTCAGGATGCTGAACCCCTGCAGCGACAACACCATGCCGATGAACATGCCAGAGACGACAATAATCGCCAGCGACATGACACCCACCGAGTAAAGCTGTCTGACCAGCAACTGGAAACTGCCGCCGATTGAACTGCGCCCCAGCAACGCATGAACCAGAAAGATCGCCGAACGTCCGAGGACAGCCAGGATATCTATTGCGGCACGCCCCAGCAGGCGTATCCGCTCCATTAGTGACTTCTTGCGCATCAGCGCTTCCCCAAAAGATCTTCGCGATAATCCGGCGCCGGATAATGAAACGGCACCGGGCCGTCCGGATTACCGGTCATGAATTGACGAATACGTGGATTGTCCGAGCCCATCAGTTCCTCGGGCGTACCCTGCCCCAGCACCTGACCATCGCCAACCACGTACAGGTAATCGG
This sequence comes from Pseudomonas caspiana, assembly GCF_040224095.2. Lineage (NCBI taxonomy): Bacteria > Pseudomonadati > Pseudomonadota > Gammaproteobacteria > Pseudomonadales > Pseudomonadaceae > Pseudomonas > Pseudomonas caspiana. The sequence goes on from NZ_CP167995.1 coordinate 5,049,421, forward strand.
CGATACTCGCCGTTTCGTCCAGATCATGAGAAACCACGACACTGGTGATGCCGAGCGCGTCATTTAGCAACTTGATCAGACGAACCAGGACTCCCATAGCGATCGGGTCCTGCCCCACAAACGGCTCGTCATACATGAGAATCTGCGGATCAAGGGCAATGGCTCTGGCCAGCGCCACGCGACGCTTCATACCACCTGACAGCTCGTCGGGCATCAATTCGACAGCACCGCGCAGTCCAACCGCCTGCAATTTCAGCAGGACGATGTCGCGGATCATTTCTTCAGGCAGCTCGGTATGAACGCGCAGTGGAAAGGCGACGTTCTCGAATACATCCAGATCAGTGAACAACGCACCACTCTGAAACAGCACGCCCATGTGCTTGCGCGCATCGAACAGATCGCTGCGCGACAGCGTGGGCAGGTTCTGACCGTTCACCCACACTTCGCCCGCAGACGGCCGCAACTGGGCGCCCATCAGACGCAGCAATGTGGTTTTGCCGCTGCCCGAAGGTCCCATGATGCCGGTGACTTTGCCACGGGGAATGCGAATATCGACATTTTCGAAAATGCTGCGCGTACCGCGCTTGAAGGAAACGCCCTTCAGCTCGATCGCGTAGGCGTTATCGGCGCTCATCTAAACTCCTTGCGATGCAGCCTCACGTCCAGCTGCCGAGTCCCTGGCGGGAGACATGCTGTCTCGGTGGGCTGAACAGGCCGCGAACTATACCACCGCTATAAGGCGCCACCCAAGAGGAAGGCTGATCAATCAATATCGGCACAAACATTTTGCGACATTTCCCACAAAGACGACTCGCTTATCGCCACCCCGAACGATTAAAAGTAAAGCTCGACGATCAGACGTGAGGGAATCGCGCATTACCGCTATAATCGCCGCCTTTTAGCCAGCTGACCGATTTTTTGCCATGAACCAAACCAGCGACCTGATCCAATCAGCACAACGCACCATCCGTCTCGAGATCGAAGCGGTGGAGGGCTTGTTAGCTCATATCGATGCGGATTTCGTCCAGGCTTGCGAGATGATTCTGGCGAGCAAGGGCCGTGTTGTCGTGGTTGGCATGGGCAAATCCGGCCATATCGGCAAGAAAATCGCTGCCACCCTGGCAAGCACCGGCACTACATCTTTTTTTGTCCACCCTGCCGAGGCCAGCCACGGCGACATGGGTATGATTACCTCCGACGACATCATTCTGGCCTTGTCCAATTCGGGCACGACTGCCGAAATCGTTACCCTGCTCCCCCTGATCAAGCGCCTGGGCATCAAGATGATCAGCCTGACAGGTAATCCAGAGTCGACTCTGGCCGAAGCTGCCGACGTCAATCTCAACGCTCATGTCGAACACGAAGCCTGCCCACTGAATCTGGCTCCGACCTCTTCGACCACTGCGGCACTGGTCATGGGCGACGCCTTGGCGGTTGCCTTGCTTGAGGCCCGGGGGTTCACCGCCGAGGACTTCGCTTTTTCACACCCTGGTGGCGCACTGGGTCGCCGCCTGCTGCTCAAGGTCGAGCACGTCATGCACAGCGGCGACCAGTTGCCAAAAGTGCAACGCGGCACCCTGCTACGCGACGCACTGATGGAAATGACCCGCAAGGGGCTGGGTATGACCGCCATCCTCGAAGCTGACGGACGCCTGGCCGGGATATTCACCGACGGCGATCTGCGCCGCACCCTGGATCGCCCGATCGACATTCGCCTGGCGACCATAGATGACGTGATGACCCTGCACGGCAAGACGGCACGTCCTGAAATGCTTGCCGCCGAAGCGCTGAAAATAATGGAAGACCACAAGATCGGCTCACTCATCGTCGTCGATGAAAATGATCATCCGGTCGGTGCTTTCAATCTGCAGGACCTGCTGCGTGCAGGCGTCATGTAATGGAGATTTGCAAATGACCACGGACCTTCTGCAACGCGGCAAAAAAATCAAACTGGCGATTTTTGATGTCGACGGCGTACTGACCGACGGCCGCCTGTATTTCCTTGAAGACGGCAGCGAGTTCAAGACTTTCAACACGCTGGACGGCCAAGGCATTAAAATGCTGATCGCTTCAGGCGTGACAACGGCCATTATCAGCGGTCGCAAAACGCCGGTAGTCGAGCGCCGGGCAAAGAATCTGGGCATCGAACATCTTTACCAGGGCCGGGAAGACAAGCTGGTGGTTCTCGACGAACTACTCGGCCAACTCGGCCTGAATTACGAACAGGTCGCTTATCTGGGTGATGATCTGCCAGACTTGCCAGTCATTCGGCGTGTCGGCATGGGCATGGCGGTGGCCAATGCGGCCACTTTTGTCCGGCAGCACGCCCATGGCATCACCCAGGCACGCGGTGGCGAAGGCGCGGCTCGCGAGTTCTGTGAATTGATCATGAGCGCTCAAGGCAGCCTTGAAGCCGCTCACGCCGCCTACTTATAGATAGAAGCCATTTATGCTTAGCAAAAGAATTCGAACGTTTCTGACCCTCGGCGTGCTGGCATTTTTGCTGGCAGCCGCAGGCTACTGGAACATCAGCCCGGAAAGCTTCATGGAGCAACCGGCTGCAACAGTGGACGAGAGCGCCATCGATTTTTACGCAATCAATGCGCACAGCGTGCAGTATCTGCCGGATGGCAAATTGCAGTACGAAATGACTGCCGACAAGGTCGAGCATATCAAGGCCACTGACGTAACAATGCTGACCACGCCAGACCTGCAGATGTACCGTGGCACTCTCTATCCTTGGCACATCCAGAGCAAAACGGGTGAAGTGTCGCCAGGCGGCGAGCAGGTCGAGCTGATCGATTCGGTTCGCGTAGCACGAACCGACGACAAAAACCGTACGACCATTATCACCAGCAGTCGAATGACCGTATTCCCACAGAAGCAATATGCGCAGACCGAGCAAGCCGTTAGAATCGACGGCGCTGGCGGTGTGACGACGGCCAAGGGAATGAAAGCGTATTTGAACGACGGCAGGATGGACCTGCTATCTAAAGTAAGAGGACAGTATGAGGCTCGTTAAAACCCTTCCTTTTTTGCTCGGCCTGGGTGCAGCACTGGGAAGCGCGAGCGCCTGGTCCCTGCCGACTGATCGCGATCAGCCGATTCACATTCAGTCAGACGACGCACAACTCGATGACAAGAAAGGCGTTGCCACCTACAAGGGCAACGTAATCATCACCCAGGGTTCGATGAAGATCACAGGCAACACTGTGACCATCACACGTAATGCCCAGGGCGAAGTCGACGTCTTCACCTCGGTTGGCAACCTTGCCTACTACGAGCAAAAGCCGTCAGTGGACAAGCCAATCGTTCAAGCCTACGCGATCACTATCCAGTACTACGCTGCCCAGGATCGTATTGTGCTGATCGACAAGGCCAAGGTCATCAACGATGGCAACACCTCCGAAGGCGAGAAGATCGTTTACGACACGGTTAAGCAGATTGTGAGCGCAGGTCGCGCCAATGGCGGCAGCAAAGTGACCACGCCGCGACCGCGTATCGACATGGTTATCCAGCCGAAAAAGAAAACCGACCAGCAGAAGGCCCCGTAATGGCGACCCTGAAAGCCCAGCATTTGGCTAAAAGCTACAAGGGCCGTCAGGTCGTGCGTGATGTGAGCCTGTCTATCGACAGCGGCCAGATCGTAGGATTGCTGGGGCCTAACGGCGCTGGCAAGACCACATGCTTCTACATGATTGTCGGCTTGGTCCAGGCGGACCAAGGACGCGTGCTGATTGACGATCTGGATGTAAGCCACCAGCCCATGCACGGACGCGCCCGCGCAGGTATCGGCTACCTGCCACAGGAAGCCTCGATCTTTCGCAAGCTTTCGGTTGCAGACAACATCATGGCGATTCTCGAAACTCGCCAGGAGCTGGACCGCGAAGGACGCCGCAAGGAGCTGGAAAGCCTGCTACAGGAATTCCACATCACTCACATTCGCGACAACCTGGGTATGAGCTTGTCCGGTGGTGAGCGCCGCCGGGTAGAGATCGCCCGCGCACTTGCGACCGCGCCGAAGTTCATTCTGCTCGACGAACCTTTTGCTGGTGTAGACCCGATTTCCGTAGGCGATATCAAGCAGATCATCCACCATCTGAAAGCCAAGGGCATCGGCGTGCTGATCACCGATCACAACGTCCGTGAAACTCTGGACATCTGTGAAACCGCTTACATCGTCAATGACGGGCAGTTGATCGCCGAAGGCGATTCGGAAACCATTCTGGCAAATCAGCTGGTGAAAGAGGTTTACCTCGGCCACGAGTTCCGCCTGTAAATAAGCTGCGGTGCCCGCTGTTAAAGGCGGGCAGGCCTGAGTGTTTGTGCTGATACTTATTAAATGCCAGCACACCCTAGGCAAACACTTCGGTTTCAGGCATATAATTTGCTTATGTAGGCGCCCCGGCGCTCTGTAGTGGATGGCGCATGTGCGCCGGCGAATAAGGTGTTAAGCCCCAGCCATGAAACCATCGCTAGTCTTGAGAATGGGCCAGCAGCTGACGATGACGCCGCAGCTGCAACAGGCCATCCGCTTACTCCAACTGTCGACGCTGGACCTCCAACAGGAGATTCAGGAGGCGCTGGAGTCAAACCCTATGCTGGAACGCCAGGAAGAAGGCGACGACTTCGACAACGCCGATCCGCTGGCTGACAACATCGAGCAGAAGCCCAACCCTGATGTTCAGGAGCCGACCTATCAGGAATCCGCTCCAACAGTGGACAATCTTGAAGAAGGCGACTGGAACGAGCGCATCCCCAACGAACTGCCTGTCGATACCGCCTGGGAAGACGTCTATCAGACCAGCGCCAGCAGCCTGCCCAGCAACGATGACGATGAGTGGGACTTCACTACCCGCACCTCAGCCGGTGAAAGCCTGCAAAGCCATTTGCTCTGGCAACTGAATCTGGCACCGATGTCCGACACCGATCGCTTGATCGCCGTGACACTGATCGACTGCATCAACAATCAAGGATATCTGGACGAGACGCTGGAAGAGATTCTCGACGCCTTTGATCCCGAGCTTGATATCGAGCTTGATGAGATCGAAGCCGTGCTGCACCGCATCCAGCAGTTTGAACCAGCAGGCATCGGCGCTCGCAATCTAAGCGAATGTCTGCTGCTGCAACTGCGCCAGCTTCCTGCAAAAACCCGCTGGCTCAGCGAAGCACAGCGCCTTGTCAGTGATTTCATCGACCTCCTCGGCAGCCGCGATTACTCGCAACTGATGCGCCGCATGAAGCTCAAAGAGGATGAGCTGCGCCAGGTCATCGAACTGGTGCAAAGCCTCAACCCCCGGCCCGGTTCGCAAATCGAATCCACCGAAGCCGAATACGTGGTGCCGGATGTCATCGTCCGCAAAGACAATGAACGCTGGCTGGTTGAGCTCAATCAGGAATCAGTCCCGCGCCTGCGCGTGAACCCGCAGTACGCCGGTTTTGTCCGCCGCGCCGATACCAGCGCCGACAACACGTTCATGCGCAATCAGCTGCAAGAGGCACGCTGGTTCATCAAAAGCCTGCAGAGCCGCAATGAAACGCTGATGAAGGTCGCCACGCAAATCGTCGAACACCAGCGCGGCTTCCTTGAGTACGGCGATGAGGCTATGAAGCCACTGGTCCTGCATGACATCGCTGAAGCGGTAGGCATGCACGAGTCGACCATCTCCCGTGTAACCACACAGAAATTCATGCATACCCCCCGCGGTATTTACGAGTTGAAATATTTCTTCTCCAGCCACGTAAGCACCTCCGAGGGCGGTGAATGTTCGTCGACAGCGATTCGGGCGATCATCAAAAAACTGGTTGCGGCGGAAAATCAGAAAAAGCCGTTGAGTGACAGCAAGATCGCTGGTTTACTGGAGGCACAAGGCATTCAAGTAGCCCGTCGCACAGTAGCCAAATACCGCGAATCACTTGGCATAGCGCCGTCAAGCGAACGCAAGCGACTGATGTGACGAGAGGTACAGTAGTAGCCCAGCGAGCATTGCCCGTGACGGCTTTACGCAACCCGGTTGCTAGCCACAGCGTTCCAGTGGCAGGCAAAAGCCTGCCTCTTTATGCACTGGCAATAAGGAGAAAGCGGTATGCAAGTCAACATCAGTGGACATCAACTGGATGTGACCGACGCCCTACGCGACTACATCACCGAAAAACTCGGACGACTGGAGCGCCACTTCGACAAGATCACTAATGTGCAGGTCATCATGGAGGTCGAGAAGCTGAAACAGAAAATCGAAGCCACCCTGCACATCCCCGGCTCAAAGGTCGTCGCCAATGCGGAACATGATGACATGTACGCGGCAATCGACCTTTTGACCGACAAGCTGGATAGACAACTGCTCAAGCATAAGGAAAAGCAGCTCAGCCTCCTTCAGGGTGCGACGGCTCGCTGATAACCCCCCAAACATGATCCGATTAGAAAATATCCTGACCCCCGGCCGTTCACTCGTGAACGTGCCGGGCGGCAGCAAGAAAAAAGTCCTCGAACAAATTGCCAACCTGATCGGCAGAGAAGTGCCTGATCTGGACTCGCAAGTCGTGTTCGAGAGCCTTGTCGCCCGCGAGAAACTTGGCTCTACCGGCTTTGGCAATGGCATCGCCATTCCGCACTGTCGCCTGAAGGGCTGTGCTTCGCCCATCAGTGCACTGCTGCACCTGAACGCCCCTGTAGATTTCGACGCCATCGACGGCGCGCCCGTGGACTTGCTGTTTGTCCTGCTGGTTCCGGAAGCCGCTACCGATGCACACCTGGAGTTGCTGCGCCAGATCGCCAGCATGCTCGACCGTAAAGAAGTGCGTGAACGCCTGCGCAGCGCCGCGAGCAATGAAGCGCTCTATCAGGTGGTACTGAACGAGCAGAACGGGCACTAATCATGCGCATGATCATCGTTAGTGGTCGCTCAGGCTCCGGCAAAAGCACGGCGCTTGATGTGCTGGAAGACAACGGCTTTTACTGCGTTGATAACCTTCCGGCCGGGCTTCTCCCGGAGCTTGCCGAACGCGCATTGATCAATACCGAACTCGCCGAACCGCTGTTAGCCGTATCTATCGATGCGCGCAATCTACCCAGCCACCTGACACGCTTCCCGCAGATGCTTGAAGAAGTTCGTTCACGCAATATCCAGTGCGACGTGCTGTACCTGGACGCAGATGAATCAACCCTCTTCAAGCGCTTCTCTGAAACCCGCCGTCGCCACCCATTAAGTAACGCCAACCGCTCACTGGCAGAAGCCATTCGGGACGAGACCGCGTTGCTGGGGCCGATCATTGATCTTGCCGACCTGAAGATCAACACGACCCACCTGAACCTCTATCAACTGCGCGATACGCTGAAGCTTCGCTTGCTGAACAAGCCGGAGCCGGGTACGGCATTCCTGATCGAATCCTTCGGGTTCAAGCGCGGCATGCCGGTGGATGCCGATCTGGTGTTCGACGTCCGCTGCTTGCCCAACCCCTACTGGAAGCCTGAACTGCGAGAGCAGTCGGGCAAGGACCAGGCGGTTGTCGACTACCTGGCTGCGCAGCCTGATGTCGAAGAGATGTTTCAGGACATATTCACTTATCTCAACAAGTGGTTGCCGCGCTTCGCTGCCAGCAACCGCTCGTACGTCACTATAGCCATAGGCTGTACCGGCGGCCATCACCGCTCGGTGTACCTGACCGAGCGTCTGGGTCAGGTCCTGCAACAATCCCTCAAAAACGTTCAGGTTCGCCACCGCGACTTAAGCTGAAAGGACTTCCTCTGCGATGCCCGCTCTTCAAATAACCATTATCAACAAGCTGGGCCTGCACGCCCGCGCAGCCGCCAAATTCGTTGGGGTCGCCGGCAAGTTTCCCTGTCAGATCCGCGTGGGGCGCTCACCGGAAAGCATGGTCGACGGCAAAAGCATCATGGCGGTGATGATGCTTGCCGCGGGCAAAGGCACGGAGATTCACCTTTCGACCGAAGGCGATCAGGAGCAGGCAGCGCTGGATGGTCTGGTTGAATTGATTAACAACAAGTTTGATGAGGGGGAGTAATTGTAGAGCTCGGCGCTCAACTGTTTCCTCGGCCGAGAACCTTCAACTCGCGAAATTTTCGATCTTGACCTGTCCATCAGGAAAAGTAGCAACGATCTCCAACTCTCCACCCATTGCGCGGATGTAATTGCGCAATGTACTGATGTACATGTCCGTGCGACGCTCCATCTTTGAAATAGCTGCCTGATTTACGTGCAACGTCTTGGCCAAAGTCGCCTGGCTCAACGCTTTTGCTTGCCGTAATTCGTGAAGCGGCATTTGCTCCAGGTGCTCTTGATACAACCGATCAGCAGCAGCAAGGGAATCAGGCGACATACGCGCTTGCAGCTCGGAGAATTTTTTAGCCATCTGTAAGGCCCTCTGTACGCAATGTTTCCAGGTGCTCGCGGTATAGACGTTCAGCTAAAGGCACATATTCATCGTACCAGCGGTCCTGTCCTGTCTTGTCCCCGCCGATCAGTAATACTGCACAGCGCCTGGGATCGAAGGCGTAAAGGATTCGATAAGGCCGGCCGGCATGCTGCACACGAAGCTCTCTCAAGCTACCAATCCGCGCCCCATTGAGACCGCTGCAATGAGGGAACCGCAATGATGGGCCGGATTGCCCCAACAACCTGACGCTCGATTCGACGCTGGCCTGCTCGCCCTCAGTCAAACACTCCCACCAGCAACCAAACTCATCTGTGTATTCAATTTCCCAATTCATGGAAGAACTATGAATGGGCGGAAATATAACCTCAACGGAATATATCAGCGAACGACCATAGAAGCCTCTTCAATTTGTGTAGGAATTGGCCACGTGCACTGCTAACCCCAAAAAAATCCGGCCACTTTCAGAGGCCGGATTCCTTAACCGCTCACGTTACTAATCAGCTGAAACCTCATCCCTTCTTCACAAACTCCGACTTCAGCTTCATCGCACCAATGCCGTCGATCTTGCAATCGATGTCGTGATCGCCATCCACCAGACGAATGTTCTTCACCTTGGTGCCCACTTTGACCACCAGCGACGAGCCTTTGACTTTTAGGTCCTTGATGACGGTGACGGTATCGCCATCCTGGAGGGTATTGCCTACCGAGTCCTTGATGACTTTTACGTCGTCGGCCACTTCGGCACTGCCATTGGCGGACCACTCATGAGCGCATTCCGGGCAGATCAGTTGATCACCGTCTTCGTAGGTGTATTCGGAATTGCATTTTGGGCAGGCAGGTAAGCTCACGGACATTCTCGCGTAGAAGGGTAAAAACCATGGATTATAAGTGGTTTTTCACCTGCGAAGGAGGCGAATATCATTTCGCCGCCCCGCTCGTTCCTCAAGCCAGCGCGGTATCCATCACCATCATCAAACAGAATCCGGTAATCAAGCCAAGACTGGCGACCTTGTCGTGACCATTACGGCGCGATTCCGGGATGATTTCCTGAGTAACCACCAGCAACATGGCACCAGCAGCGAAGGCCAGACCTAACGGGAGCAACAACTCGGCAATTGCCACCAACCACGCGCACAGCAAGGCGAAAACCGGCTCAACCAGCCCCGAGGCCGCACCAATCAGAAATGCCTTGAAGCGCGACATCCCTGCCCCTGCCAGCACCAACGCAATGACCAACCCCTCGGGCACATCCTGAATCGCGATGCCCATGGCCAGGCTGTCGGCATCGGGCAAACCGCCGCCTGCAGACACACCAATGGCCATGCCTTCCGGAATGTTGTGAGCAATGATCGCGATCACGAACAACCAGATCCGCGGCGCAATGGCTGGAAGCTCATCACCGCTCAAAGGCGAACCCTTTGAGACCGTATGATCAACCACAAACAAACCCACTGCACCGAGGAAAATCCCAAGACTGACCAGACCACCCGCGCCCCACGGCGAGAACCCGAGGTTTTCAGCTGCGGCCAGCCCAGGCACGATCAAGGAGAACGCAGTCGCCGCCAGCATCACCCCGGCACCGAAGCCCAGTAAACCATCGGACACCGACGCGGGCATGCCTCTGATCACCAACACCGGAACAGCGCCCAGCGCAGTGCCCAAGGCGCATATTGCCCCGCCCTCCAGCGCCCGCATCAGGCGTGGTTCCAGATTCAGCCACTCAAGCGCATGTGCTACCAGAAGCGCCATACCTGCCAACAGCAGAACCGAACCCAATGCCAGGCGAAACAACCGCCCACTGCTGATGGTGAGTATTTCCGTGCGCATAAACTGCCTAGGATCTAATTATTGGAATTCAGGCCAAAGCAGCCTGATAACGCCGAGCGACTTCCGCCCAGTTGACGACGTTGTAGAACGCATTGATGTATTCCGGGCGACGGTTCTGGTAACGCAGGTAATACGCGTGTTCCCAGACGTCCAGGCCCAGAATTGGCGTGTTGCCAGTCATGAGTGGGCTGTCCTGGTTACCGCTGCTCTCAACTACCAGCTTTTTCTCCGGAGTCACGCTCAGCCAGGCCCAGCCACTGCCGAAACGGGTCAGCGCGGCCTTGGTGAAAGCATCCTTGAACTGCTCGAAGCCACCCAATTGCTCGTCAATGGCTTTCGCCAGTGCGCCATCGGGCAAGCCGCCACCGGTTGGCGTCATGACATCCCAGAACAACGAATGGTTGGCATGACCTCCGCCCTGGTTGATGACCGCAGGGCGCAGTTTCTCCGGAAGTTGAGCGACAGCTGATACCAGCTTCTCGATTGGCCACTCAGCCCACTCAGTACCTTCAACCGCCGCGTTCAGGTTGTTGATGTAAGTCTGGTGGTGCTTGCTGTAGTGAATCTCCATGGTCTGCGCATCGATATGCGGTTCCAGGGCGTCGTAAGCGTATGGCAAGGCAGGCAAAGTAAACGGCATATCAATGTACTCCGTAGAAAAGGCCGGAAGTGGCTGCGGCATTGCGTTGTAATGACGAGCGCGAATGCTCGCCGCCACTGTTCAACAGGCGATGGGTGCGCGGGTATTCACCGTGTTCACTGATAAAATTCAGAAGCTCGGCGTAGGTTTTGCTGCTGTGGCGCAACGCTGCCTGACGCAGTGCTGGCGGCAGACGTTGCTCTTGCATGACCCGCAACAGGTGCTGATGGATCGCGCACAGGTACTCCGCGCTCTCCTCCGGCTGGCCCAGACTCAAATGCAGGTCGGCAAGGTTGTGATGGGAAATGACGCAGGCTGCCACCGCTTCATCAGGGTTTGGCCAGCGCTCGAACAACACCTGAGCCAGCGCCAACGCCTGCAAATACAACTCGCGGGCGTCAACCAGCTCACCGAGATTGAAACAGCGATTGGCGTGTTCGATTGTGCGTTTCCAATGCTCCATGGCGCGACTCCTCAAGCGATGGCCGACAGGTCAGATCCCGCCAGCAGTGAGTTTTTCCGGATCCAGCAATGCTTCCAGTTGGCTGCGTTGCAGGTCGGTGTGTTCAAGGGCGACATCAATAATCGGACGCCCTTGTTTGTAGGCCGTCTTGGCAATTTCGGCGGCCTTCTGGTAACCAATGATCGGATTCAACGCGGTCACCAGAATCGGGTTGCGCGACAAGGCTTCCTTGAGCTTCGCTTCATTGACCTTGAAGGTCGCGATGGCCTTGTTGGCCAGCAATCGGCTGGAGTTGGCCAGCAACTCGATGCTGCTCAACAGGTTTTGCGCAATGATTGGCAGCATCACGTTCAACTCAAAGTTGCCCGACTGCCCGGCGACCGTGATCGCCGCGTCATTGCCAATGACCTGCGCTGCAACCATGGCGGTGGCTTCCGGGATCACCGGATTGACCTTGCCCGGCATGATCGACGAGCCCGGCTGCAGCGCTTCCAGTTCGATTTCACCCAGGCCAGCGAGTGGACCGGAGTTCATCCAGCGCAGATCATTGGCGATTTTCATCAGCGAAACGGCAGTGCCTTTGAGCTGCCCGGAGACGGCAACCGCGGTGTCCTGCGAGCCGATCAACGCGAACAAATCCTTGCCTGGTACAAAAGCCACGTTACTCAAACGGCTCAAGTGGCTGCTGAAACGCTTGGCAAACTCAGGATGCGCATTGATCCCGGTGCCAACGGCGGTACCGCCTTGGGCCAGCGCTTGAAGACTTGGCAGCAATGCCTGCAGATGTTCGATATTGGCGCGGATCTGCTGAGCCCAGCCATTGAGCACCTGACTCATGCGCACCGGCATAGCGTCCATCAGGTGCGTACGACCGGTCTTGATGAAGGGATGCACTTCACCTGCCTTGCGCTCGATCACTTCAACCAGATGAGTCAACGCCGGCAACAATTGCTCATGCAGTGCCAGCGCGGCGCTGACATGAATGGTGGTCGGGATGATGTCATTACTGCTCTGTCCGCAGTTCACGTGATCATTGGCATTGACCTTGTCGCCCAGTACGCGGCTGGCGATGGTTGCAATGACCTCGTTGGCATTCATGTTGGTGCTGGTGCCCGAACCGGTCTGGAACACATCCACCGGGAAGTGCGCCATGTAATCACCGCTCAGCAATTGCTGACAGGCACTGACGATCGCTTCACTCTGTGCAGCGCTGATCTGCTCCAGCTCAAGGTTGGCGTGCGCAGCTGCGGCCTTGGCGAGCAAAAGCGCGCGAATGAACTGTGCGGGCATGCGCAGGTTACTGATGGGGAAGTTGTTCACCGCACGCTGGGTCTGAGCGCCATACAGGGCCTCGGCCGGGACCTGCAATTCGCCCATGCTGTCGCGTTCGATACGGGTATTACTCATCGGAATTTCCTTGCACCAGTTCAGTAAGAGAGATCGAGGGCTGCAGCAGGCATGTCGCCAACTGCCAGGTACAGGCCTGCCAGCGTTGTTGGTCGGCCGGGGAGTTAATCAAGGCTTTGAGATCACGTAAGGGACGCCACGCCTGATCGACGCACAGGCAGCGCCAGTGCCAGGGCAACATAGTGTCGCGCGCGGTATCGATGAGCAGACGAAAGGAAGTTTCAGCGATCATGCGCTGAGGGGTGGCGGTGAAACGCGCCAGATAACGGCCTTCGGCCAGATAGCGATCAATCAGTCGTGGTTCGTCAGGCTCAAGGGCGCAACGAATTCTGAAACTCATCCCGCGCCAGTTTTCGAGGTGCGCAGGGAGTGCGTGCAAAACAGGACCCATGACCACGGCTCATTCAGATAATGATATTCATTATTAAATGATATTGAGAATCAAAACAACCGTAGAGGGTGAAAGGTTTTAGATAACGAGATGTGAAATAACTTGTGGGAGCGGTGCTTGCCCGCGATAGGCTGGATGCGGTTCACTCGAGATCGCATCCAGCCTTATCGCGGGCAAGCACCGCTCCCACAGGGTGTTAGCCATAGCATTGAAGATAGTTGGAATCAGCTACCGGCCACGGTCATCCGTTCGATCAACACCGAACCCGTGCGGATGTTGCTACGCAGCTCAAGATCGCTACCAACCGCGACGATCTGCTTGAACATGTCACGCATGTTCCCGGCAATGGTCACTTCCTGCACCGCGAACTGAATTTCGCCGTTCTCAACCCAGTAACCAGCAGCGCCACGCGAATAATCGCCTGTTACCATGTTCAAGCCGCTGCCCATCAACTCGGTGACCAACAGCCCGCGCCCCATGCGGCGGATCAGCGCTGCCTGGTCTTCAGTCCCGTGGGTGACGAACAGGTTATGCACGCCCCCCGCGTTGGCGGTGCTTGGCAAGCCCAGTTTGCGGCCCGAGTAAGTACTGAGAATGTACGAGACCAATTCGCCGTTTTCGACGAATGGCTTGGCGTAAGTCGCCAGACCATCGCCATCGAACGCAGAACTGCCCATGGCACGCATTAAATGCGGGCGCTCGTCGATGGTCAGCCACTCAGGGAAGAGGCGCTGGCCGATGGAGCCTTCAAGGAATGATGACTTGCGATACAGATTGCCGCCGGAAATCGCTCCCAGGAAACTGCCGAACAGTCCACCCGCCAGCTCGGCGGAAAACAACACCGGCACTTCACACGTAGGGACCGGGCGCGCACCAAGACGGCTGGCTGCACGTTCGGCAGCTTTACGACCGATGCTCTGCGGATCGGCCAGCAACTCACCCTGGCGACTGACGTCATACCAGTAATCACGCTGCATCTGGCCGTCGCCTTCTGCAATCATCACGCAACTCAAACTGTGGCGAGTAGAGGCATAGCCGCCGATGAAACCGTGGCTGTTGCCATATACCCGGCAGCCTTGGTGGGTATTAAGCGTCGTCCCATCGGCATTCTTGATCCGGCTATCGGCGTCAAAAGCTGCGGCTTCGCAGATCAACGCTTTCTCGATGGCCTGCTCGGGGGTGATATCCCAAGCGTGGAACAGGTCAAAATCCTGCTGCTCCCTGGCCATCAGCGCCGCATCAGCCAGGCCTGAGGCCTCATCTTCAGAAGTATGCTTAGCGATGGCGAGCGCGGCAGCGACGGTCTCACGAATCGCGTCAGCGCCGCTGGCCGAGGTACTGGCCGAGCCTTTGCGCTGGCCGACATACAAGGTAATGCCGAAACCCTGGTCACGATTGAATTCGACGGTTTCCACCTCACGCTGCCGTACCGAAGTGGACAAACCCTGCTCCAGAGACACTGCAACTTCACAGGCACTGGCTCCCTGGCGCCTGGCCTCGGCGATGATTTGCTCGACTTGTTCCTGCAGTGCGGGCAAGGCCTGTGGGCCGACGCTTTGTGATGCACTCATGACTTTCTCCATCAAATTCTGCTTTCGGCACGAGCCGAATACCGAGCGGGCCGGACAAGAGGCCCCTGACTGGTTATCATGGCGGCGTTTATTTGCGGACTGCCCCCATGGTTGATTCTTACGACGACTCCCTCGACGGGGAGAAAAGCAAAACCCAGGTCAAACGCGAGCTGCATGCTCTGGTTGAACTTGGCGAGCGTCTTGTGTCGCTCAAACCTGATTTGCTGAACAAACTGCCTTTGACCGATCCGCTGCGCAGAGCCCTGGCCGATGCGCCCAAGCACACGGCTCATATCGCGCGCAAACGGCATATTCAGTTCATCGGCAAGCTGATGCGCGATCAGGATCTGGACGCCATTCTGGTGCTTCTCGATCAACTCGATGCCTCCACTCGCCAATACAACGAACGTTTTCACGGTCTGGAACGCTGGCGTGATCGCTTGATCGCGGGTGACGATGGCGTTCTCGAAACGTTTGTCACTGAGTATCCGGATGCGGATCGTCAGCAACTGCGTTCGCTGATCCGTCAGGCCCAACACGAATTGGCCCATAACAAGGCGCCTGCTTCGAGCCGGAAAATCTTCAAATACATCCGTGAGCTCGACGAGAAACAACGCGGTTTGCGTTGATTCGCGTCTGGTCCCGCAGGAGCGGCTGAAGCCGCTCCTGCGAGGATCATGTATCAACCGCCTGTGCCGCCTACCGTGATCGCATCGATCTTCAGGGTCGGCTGACCCACGCCCACCGGAACCGACTGCCCATCCTTGCCGCAAGTACCGACGCCGCTGTCTAGCGACAGATCGTTACCGACCATCGACACCTTGCTCATGGCTTCCGGCCCGTTACCAATCAACGTGGCACCTTTGACCGGCGCAGTGATTTTGCCGTCTTCGATCAAATACGCTTCGCTGGTGGAGAACACGAACTTGCCGCTGGTGATGTCTACCTGACCGCCACCCAGATTGGCGCAGTAGATGCCGCGCTTCACCGAGGCGATGATTTCCTGTGGATCGCTTTGACCACCCAGCATATAAGTGTTGGTCATGCGCGGCATCGGCAGGTGTGCATAGGACTCACGACGACCATTACCGGTACGCGCAACGCCCATCAGACGCGCGTTGAGCTTGTCCTGCATGTAGCCTTTGAGCACACCGTTCTCGATCAGGGTGGTGCACTCGGTCGGCGTCCCTTCGTCATCGACGCTCAGCGAGCCCCGACGACCGGCAAGCGTACCGTCATCGACGATGGTGCAGAGCTTGGAGGCGACCATTTCACCCATGCGACCGCTGTAGGCTGAACTGCCTTTGCGGTTGAAGTCGCCTTCCAGGCCATGGCCCACTGCTTCGTGCAGCAAGACGCCAGACCAGCCGGAACCGAGTACCACAGGCAGCGTACCCGCCGGAGCAGGAATCGCTTCGAGATTGACCAGTGCCTGACGCAGTGCTTCACGGGCATAACCCATGGCGCGGTCGTCGTTGAGGAAATAGCGGTAATCAGTACGTCCGCCGCCACCGTGGCCGCCCCGCTCGCGACGACCGTTCTGTTCGACGATGACGCTGACATTGAAGCGCACCAGCGGGCGCACATCGGCCGCCAGGCTGCCATCGGTGGAAGCCACCAGAATCCGCTCCCAAACGCCCGCCATGCTCACCGTGACCTGCTGAATGCGCGGGTCCAAAGCCCGGGTGGCAACGTCAACGCGCTTGAGCAGGTCGACCTTCTCTGCACGGGTCATGACTTCCAGCGGATTATCCGGCGCATACAACTGGGCAACGTCCTGTGCAGTGAAAGCCTGCACAGTGCCGTTTTGACCGGCGCGGGAAATCGAGCGTGCAGCACGAGCCGCCGTGGTCAGCGCTTCATGGGTAATCGCGTTGCTATAGGCAAAGCCGGTTTTCTCGCCGGATTGGGCACGCACGCCAACGCCCTGATCGAGGTTGAAGCTACCCTCTTTGACGATGCCGTCTTCCAACGACCAGGATTCAGAAATCTGCCCCTGGAAATACAGGTCAGCGGCATCAATGCCCGGACCAGCCAGCTCGCCCAACACCGATTGCAGGCTGTCGAGGTTCAAGCCGCCGGGTGCCAGAAGGTGTTCGCTGACAGAGGACAAGTCGCTCATATTCACTCCGAGGTCTGCACAGGCCGCACTGCGTCCTGCGTAAAAAATCGCCGGTGACTGGACACCGGCATCCGCGCCCTGATGGACGCCTGTTCTTCATTGTCCCGCTCGGCCAGCAGTACCGCTTCGCCCTGCGCCTGTTCGGCCAGAACCCGACCCCAAGGGTCGACGATCGCTGCATGCCCGTATGTTTCCCGTGGTCCCGGATGGACCCCGCCCTGAGCGGCCGCCAGCAAGTAGCACTGGGTTTCGATGGCTCGCGCCCGAATCAGAACGTCCCAATGCGCTGCCCCCGTGACAGCGGTGAAGGCCGACGGGGCAGTAATCAATTCAGCACCTGCCTTTCGCAGGGCGGTATACAGCTCAGGGAAGCGCAAGTCATAACACACGCTCAGACCCAGGCGACCTACTGGTGTGTCGGCAACCACCACATTGCTGCCATGAGCATAGTCATCAGATTCCCGATAGCGTCCGCGGCTATCGGCGACGTCAACATTAAACAAATGCAGCTTGTCGTAACGGGCTACTTGCTCGCCCTGCTCATCAACCAACAATGAACATGCGGTGATTTTGCCGTCGGGCTTATCAGTCGGGGGTAACGGTATGGTGCCAGCAACTATCCATAACTTGAGGTCGCGAGCGGCGAGTTTCAACCATGGCAGGATCGGCCCTTGCCCTAAAGCCTCGGCCCGGCCGATATCCGCAGCATCGCGACGGCCCATGGCAGCGAAGTTTTCCGGCAATACGGCCAGGCGAGCGCCTGAAGCTGCGGCCTGCTCCAGTAAACGCCGTGCCTGCGCCAGATTACCCTGCAGGTCGCTCTGGCTGACCATCTGGATCACGGCAAAAGACATGTCAGCTTCTCCTCAAACAACACGCGACCCTATGAATCCGGAGACTTTTTTCTGTAGGAGCTGACGAGCACCGCGAGGCTGCGATAGCGGTGTATCAGATGGATCGCTATCGCGGCCTCGCGGTGCTCGTCAGCTCCTACAAAGTCTCCCGCCGTCTGGATGGCAGCTCTCGTAATGGCTCCCACTGTACTCCATGGCGAACTATTGAGGTTTTTCAAAAGGCTTGTCGAAAGTGATCTTCGGTTCTTTCCACGGCCCTTCGACCTTGTATTGAACACTGGCGAAGCGCGCGACCCGATCACCCAGCAATTTGTCGACCAGGAACAACGCCCCGCCAATCGCCGGCGCACCGACAATCAATGCAGCAATTGGCAGGTTGTTGGTGACCGGCAACGTTACCAACAGCTTGGCATCTACCCGATCCTTGACCATGTCCAGCGTGCCGTTCAGCTCCAGATTGCTGGAAGGGCCGGTCAGGGTAATCGGCGTCCGTGTGACATAGACACCGTCGCTGGCGACCAACAGCCCTTTAACCCTATCGTAGCTCAAGCCTTTGCCCAGCAAGTCGGAGAAGTCCAGGCGCAACCGGCGACCGATGGAATTGAAATTGAGCAGGCCAAAAACCCGCAGCGCCTGTGCGCCGCCTTCGACTTCGACAAACTGGCCTCTCTCAAGCTTGGCATCAAGGCTGCCAGAGAAACGCTTGAGCGACACCCAGGCCGGTGAACCCGGCCAGCGGCCGTCTACTTTCAGCTCGAACGTTTCGCTGGTGACTGTTGGGGCAAACCCCCAGGCTTTGAGTACGTCACCCAACTGCTTACCTTCGATATTGCCGCGGTACCAACTGCTGGTTGAGCCCGGTGTGCCTTCCCAGCCCCCCTCACCTTTTAGCTGCATGCCTTTGAGGCCAAGGTCCAAATCAGACAAGCGAAGACCTGTAGCCGTCGGACGAACCTTGAGCGACCAGGCCCCCAGTAATTGCTCACCCTGAAAGAGTTGTGTGACGCTGACATCCAGTGCCGGAATCTTGCCCGGATTGATATCAGCCAGCGGATCCGGAGCATTTTCCACAACCGCTGCCGCCGGATCAGGTGCCGGTAAGCGGACATAAAGCATATTGATGCCGATGGGCGCGTTCTTGGCATCTGGCAGCGTCGCGGTCCCTTTGGCAAGCTGGCTGTCCAGAGACAGCGCCCAGTTATCAGCATTGCGCTTGAGCTGAACGCTGGCCTTGTCCAGCGTTGTGCCCATGGCCGTCAACTTGCCTATCTGCAGGTCGACGTTGTTGACCACTTGCTTGGCGCTGCCACCAGGATCACCACCCGCATAGCGTTCAAGCGTTGCCTGCCAGGGCGATACATCAAGCTCGGTCAGCGAACCGCGAACGCGCAGACCTTTGGCATCCGGCACAATCGCGCCGCCGTCACCCAGAAACAGCTCACCCCGCCCGTCCGCCAGCTTGCCCGGTGCAGCGGCGTACGCCAGATTGGCCAGCTTGCCGTAGGCGAAACCAAAACGCTGCTCTGCCCCCTGCAGCGTCATGCGGAATTCGCTGTCCAGACCGGCATCAGCCGTTTTACCGAACGGCGCAGGCAGATCCACCGCTACGCCCTTGAGGCTGGAGTTGATCCGCAACAAACTATCGGCGCCCCCCAACGTCAGCTGCAATTGGTAGGGGATATCGCCAGAAACAGGCAACGGCTGTGTAATACCGAGCCATTCAGTCAGCCTTTTTACTGTGATCTGACCATTGGCGACCACACGGGTCAGGTTCGCACCGGGTTTACCTTCGGCAGCAATTTCTGCGGTCACCGGGCGATCAAACGCCTGCGCACGCACGCCTTTGCCACTTAACCCTTTGGCGTTGTCGAAACGGAACTCGCCTTTCAACTGGGTCAGGTCCAGCGCCGGATCAGCAAGCTTCAAGCGCGCCCCTTCGGTGCTGAAGTCTACGGCGATCTTCGGCTCCTGCCCTTTGATCAGCGGTATGTCCAGTTTCAGCTTGCCGTTCAGTGGCCCCTCGCCCTGCCAACCCGCAAAGGTACTGGCAGTACCGATAGGCGCTTCCTGCAAAATCTTCACACCGTCGGCCAGTTGTCCGGAAAAGTTGCCGTCCACCAGCAAATGGCTGGGCTGTCCGGCTGGCGCATGGGGAATATTGACCAGGACTTTGCTGACATCAGTATTGAGCAGCCGACCTTTGCTGGCTTTGACACGGACACCGCTGTTTTCGACGTAGACCTTGCCATCAACACCGGTCAGTTGCGGCCAGCCTGGCTCGAAATCCAGCGTCGCATCACGCACTTTGAAGAACAGGCTGATAACCCGTGCCGTGTCCGCTGCGTTCTTGCTCAGCGAACCTTGATACTGGAAGAACCCCTGATCGACCTTGCCGCCAATGATTGCCGTACGCAGCCATTTGTCCAGATCCGGACTGAGGACAGCCGGCAGATACTTGCTGGTGTAACTGCCGTCGCCGTCGACCATGCCAACCCGCAGGTCCATATAATCCTCATCGGCTCGCTCATGAGCTAGATGCAGGCGAATCAGGAAGTCGGCAGCGATCTTGCCCTCATCACCCAGCACTTTGATGTACGGCGCGATCAGGGTGAATGTTTCGTCATCCAGTCGCCAGGTCAGGCGTGCATTGGCTTTCGGGTAGGTCCACTCATTCTTGAAGATCGGATACAGGTGCAACATGAAATTGTCGCTGTCGAGGCGCAGCTCTCCCTGGCCCAGATCGCCGCTGATTGCCCCGCTGACATTACCTGCCGCCGGAGCACCGTGATAAGCGTGAAATCCGATATTTTCCAGATTGGCGGCAAAGCTCAAGCGCTTGTCACCCACCGCTTGCGGTCGGTAATCAACCAGTGCGTTACGCAGGGCACCTGTCACTTGAAGGTTATCGATAACCTCCATAAGCGTGTCCGGCAACGGAGCAAGGGATTTCAACAGCGGCGTTATGGGAGTCAGATCAAGCCGATCAGCCTGAACATGCCAGATTTCTTCCTGATCGCTGGTGGCCATTTTTTGCTCAAGCTGAACGCGGCTTTCCCAGCGCTTGCCGTTCAGGTCCATGGCCAGCGAGCTCAGGTTTACTTCAAAGCCGGTATCGTTCCGCTTGAGCCAGGCGTTTAGCGCCAGATTGTCGATCTTCGACGATTTACGTTCTGCATAAGCCGCTTTCAGTGAAGGGGCATTGAGGCGTGCGACGGCACTCTGTACGGTGCCTTTACCCCAGCTTAGCCAGAATTCGCCACCCGCCTTGAGGGTCGACACTTTCCATTGTTTCGTCAGGGTTTTGGGCAGCCACTTCGCCCAGTCGCTTTGCGGCAGACTCAGGTAGATATCGGCCTCACCCTCTTTCCAGGCTCTGGCCTGAATCCGCGAGCGAACATTAAGAGCCAGCGGCTGACCATCCGGGAGCGTCAACCGTGCATCAAGGCGTTGATGAGCGCTGCCCGTGGCCAGACTGATATTCACGTAAGTCAGGGTCAGCGGTGCTTGTTCAAAAGGTTGCAGAGTGACCTGACTGTTGAGCAGCGAGAGGCGCGATACCACCTGCATCTGATTCAGAATCTGCTCAGGGTCCAGCGGCTTGTCATTCTGAACCGGCAGCCCTTGCAGCGCCCAATGACCGTCCTGATCTTCCTTGAGGATCACTTGCAGGCCGTTGACCTCCACATGGGACAAACGCACATCCCACGCCAGCAGGCTGGCCCAGATGTCGGGCTCTGCACGCACTTCATCGAGGCGTACAGCGCTTGCGCCTTCGCCGACCATCACATCGTTGGCAACGAAAACCGGTGAAAAACCCCGCCAGCTGCCTTCCAGGCTGCCGATCGCCAGCGGCATGCCGATCGCTGCCTGAGCCTTGCTCTGGACTTCAACGCGATACCCGGAAACCAAAGGCGTCAGCTCACGGCCCACGCTGACATACAACGCTGCCAGGACCAGAACCAGCGCACAGAGACTCAGCCCCCAGCGAGTCAGGAGTGAGAAGAAACGTGTCAGATGGCTCATGTCAGCGAACCTCCACACGGAGATTCGCAATTGCTGGCTTGCGTGAAATGGCCCCACTCAATGGTGCAGGTGCTGTAGTGGGGGTTGCTCATTAACACGCGTATTCTCTTTATGACGGCTTCCATGCCGCTGGCCCTCAGGCGCTGTTATCAATTCATTTTCATTTGGCGCAATGTCAGAGCAGCACGACGTCGTATTGTTCCTGGGAATACATGGTTTCTACCTGAAAACGGATAGTGCGGCCAATGAACGCTTCCAGCTCCGCCACATTACCCGACTCTTCGTCCAGAAGGCGGTCCACGACCCGCTGATTAGCCAATACACGGTAGCCCACCGCCTGATAGGCTCGTGCCTCACGCAGGATTTCCCGGAAAATCTCGTAACAGACCGTTTCCGGCGTCTTCAGCTTGCCGCGCCCCTGACACGCATGGCAAGGCTCGCATAGCACCTGCTCAAGGCTTTCACGGGTACGCTTGCGAGTCATCTGCACAAGACCCAACTCGGTGATACCGATGATGTTGGTCTTGGCGTGATCGCGCTCCAGTTGTTTCTCCAGAGTACGCAGCACCTGGCGCTGATGCTCACCGTCTTCCATGTCGATGAAATCGATAATGATGATGCCGCCCAGATTGCGCAGGCGCAGCTGCCGGGCAATGGCGGTTGCCGCTTCCAGATTGGTCTTGAAGATGGTTTCTTCGAGGTTTCGATGCCCGACGAATGCGCCGGTATTAACGTCGATGGTGCTCATCGCCTCGGCCGGATCGATCACCAGATAGCCACCTGACTTGAGCGGCACTTTGCGCTCCAGGGCTTTCTGGATTTCATCCTCAACACCGTAGAGGTCAAAAATCGGCCGTTCGCCAGGGTAGTGCTCCAGGCGGTCGGCGATCTCCGGCATCAGCTCAGCGACGAACTGAGTGGTTTTCTGGAAGGTTTCCCGGGAATCGATGCGAATCTTCTCGATACGCGGGCTGACCAGGTCGCGCAGAGTACGCAGCGCCAGACCAAGGTCTTCGTAGATCACATTAGGCGGGCTGACGGTCTTGATCTGATCGCCAATCTGATCCCAGAGGCGGCGCAGATAACGGATATCCATGAGGATTTCGTCAGCCCCGGCACCTTCAGCAGCGGTGCGCAGAATGAAACCACCAGCCTCTTTGATGCCTTCGAGGGCGACGCAATCGCTGACCACTTTTTTCAGTCGCTCGCGCTCGCCTTCGTCCTCGATCTTCAACGAAATCCCGACGTGCGCAGTCTTGGGCATGTACACCAGATAACGCGAAGGGATCGACAGCTGCGTCGTCAGGCGCGCGCCTTTGCTGCCTATCGGGTCCTTGGTGACTTGAACGACAAGGCTCTGACCTTCATGCACCAGCGAACTGATGGTTTCTACGGCCGAACCCTCACGCATGGATATCTCCGAGGCGTGAATGAATGCAGCACGGTCCAGACCAATATCGATGAACGCGGCCTGCATACCCGGCAGGACTCGTACAACCTTGCCTTTGTAGATGTTGCCAACGATACCGCGACGCTGGGTCCGCTCGACGTGAACCTCTTGCAGAACACCGTTTTCCACCACTGCCACGCGTGATTCCATCGGCGTGATATTGATCAGAATCTCTTCACTCATGACTTGTCACCTTCCTGGCCTTGCCAACAGGGTATGCCGAAACGGCCCAGCAGTTCTGCGGTTTCGCATAGAGGCAACCCGACCACTGCGGAATAACTGCCCTGCAAGCTCTCGACGAAAATCGCCGCCAGCCCCTGAATAGCGTAGCTGCCCGCTTTATCCTGAGGTTCGCCACTGGCCCAGTAGGTCTGAATTTCGGCAGTAGAGATCGAACGAAAACGCACCCGACTGGCGACGACACGAGTCTCGCAACGCTGTTGATTGACCAGCGCAATCGCCGTCAACACCTCGTGTTCGCGCCCTGACAACGCCGTCAGCATGCTCAGGGCATCCGCCTCATCCAGCGGCTTGCCGAGAATCTGACCGTCGAGCACCACCGCAGTGTCAGCTCCCAACACGCAGCCAGCAACATCGGTCAGCAACGCCAGTCCGGCCTGTGCTTTGCCACGTGCGAGCCGCTCGACATAGGCCGTCGGGGTTTCTTCGTTGTAGGGAGTTTCATCGATCTGTGCACTGAGCACCGTGAAGCGAACACCAATCTGGGTCAGTAATTCCCGACGGCGCGGCGAGCCAGAGGCCAGAAAAAGCGGGGGCATTGGGACATCTCCGTGTCAAAGTTCGTAATGCAGCCCCGAGCCAGAGATGCTCACCCGGGGCTACATGCCGCGTCAGTTGATTTTCAAACGCTTGCTCAAGCCTCGCAGGCCATAGCTGACCCAAGGCCATAACAAGGCACTGACCAGAGCAGGCAAGACCAACGCCAGCGTTGGTTGTCGGTTGCCGGTCAGGGCGCTGAGCCAGAGCTGTGCCAATTGGGCCAGCCCGAAAATAACCAACAGAATCAGACACTGCTGCCACATGGGAAACATGCGCAAGCGTTGCTGCAGGGACATCACTAGGAAGGTGATCAAACACAAGGTCAGGGCGTTCTGCCCCAGCAATGTGCCGTAAAGCACGTCCTCCATCAGGCCCAACAACCACGCAGTGGTCATCCCCACCTTATGGGGCAGATACAGCGCCCAGAAGGTCACAAGCAGCGCCAGCCAGAGCGGGCGAAAGATTTCCATGAACTGCGGCAGAGGCGAGACGCTCAACAGCAAACCCACGACAAAAGTGAACCAGACGACCCACCCGTTACGTTCCGGGGCATGACTAGCCATCAATTCTCTCCCGAGTGGCGGCAGGCGCGGCGGCCGGTGGCTTGGTCGCGGCAGGCTTCACAGGCGGCTTGCTGGCGGGTTTGGGTGCTGGTGTCGCAGGCGTCGCGGCCGGTGTTGCAGCGGGCGCGGCAGCCGGAGCAGCAGCACCGTGGGCAGCAGGCGCAGAATGTGTTCCCGCAGGCACGACGCCGTTAGCAGCAGGAGCCGTAGCGGGTGACACAGCTGGATCAGCACCTTTCTCGATGGACTCTTGAGCGCGAGCGGCATCGGCAGCACGTTCTTCCGGCGAACGGCCGTCGGAGAACACCAACAGCAGGTAGCGGCTGCGGTTCAGCGCAGCGGTCGGGACAGCCCGAACAATGGCAAACGGTTGTCCAGAGTCATGAATGACTTCTTTGACAGTGGCGACGGGATATCCGGCAGGAAAACGCTGACCCAGGCCGGAGCTGACCAGCAGGTCGCCTTCCTTGATGTCAGCGGTGTCCGCTACATGACGCAGCTCAAGACGCTCTGGGTTACCCGTACCGCTGGCAATTGCCCGCAGCCCGTTACGGTTGACCTGTACTGGAATGCTGTGGGTTGTGTCAGTCAGCAGCAACACGCGCGACGTGTAGGGCATCAACTCGACCACTTGCCCCATCAGGCCGCGTGCGTCGAGCACAGGCTGGCCGAGGACCACACCGTCGCGTTCGCCTTTGTTGATAATGATCCGGTGAGTGAACGGATTAGGATCCATGCCGATGAGTTCGGCCACTTCGACCTTCTCGTTGACCAGTGCCGACGAGTTAAGCAACTCGCGCAAGCGCACGTTTTGCTCGGTCAGGGCTGCCAGCTTCTGCAGGCGCCCTTGCAGGAGCAAGGCTTCGGTCTTGAGTTTTTCGTTTTCAGCGATCAGCTCGGTACGACTGCCGAACTGGCTGGCCACACCCTGCATCAGCCGTTGCGGAAGATCGACAATCCAGTACGACTGCATCAGCACCAGCGACATCTGGCTGCGCACAGGCTTGAGCACGGTGAAGCGCGCATCGACGACCATCAGCGCCACCGACAACACGACCAGCACCAACAGGCGCACGCCCAACGAAGGGCCTTTTGCGAAAAGCGGTTTAATAAGCCGCTCCTCCGAAGCAAGATTTCAATCGGCTGTTGTTATTCATGCGATATGCAACCGGCCTGAACGGGTGGAAAAAGTAACACCATATTTTGGCGTCAGCCTAACGCATACAGGTAGCCAAATCGCTACCTGTACACATAAGGATGCATGATAGGTCTTGCCAGCGAATTACTCGCTCGAGAGCAGATCCATCGTGTGCTTATCCATCATTTCCAGCGCACGGCCACCGCCACGCGCTACGCAGGTCAACGGATCTTCGGCAACGATCACCGGCAGACCAGTCTCCTGAGCCAGCAATTTGTCCAGGTCACGCAGCAATGCACCACCACCGGTCAATACCAGACCGCGCTCAGCGATGTCCGATGCCAGTTCCGGAGGCGATTGCTCCAATGCGCTCTTCACAGCCTGAACGATGGTCGCCAGAGATTCCTGCAGCGCTTCAAGCACTTCGTTGGAATTCAGAGTGAAGGCGCGTGGAACGCCTTCAGCCAGGTTACGGCCACGCACGTCAACTTCACGCACTTCGCCGCCTGGATAGGCAGTACCGATTTCCTGCTTGATGCGCTCGGCAGTGGATTCACCGATCAGGCTGCCGTAGTTACGACGCACGTAGGTGATGATCGCTTCGTCGAAACGGTCGCCGCCAACCCGTACGGATTCGGCATAAACCACACCATTGAGCGAGATCAAAGCGATTTCAGTGGTACCACCACCGATATCGACGACCATCGAACCGCGGGCCTCTTCGACCGGCAAGCCGGCACCGATGGCAGCAGCCATTGGCTCTTCGATCAGGAACACTTCACGTGCACCAGCACCCAGCGCTGATTCGCGAATCGCACGACGCTCTACCTGAGTCGATTTGCACGGCACGCAGATCAATACCCGAGGGCTTGGCTGCAGGAAGCTGTTTTCGTGAACCTTGTTGATGAAGTACTGCAGCATTTTTTCGCAAACGCTGAAGTCGGCGATAACGCCGTCTTTCATTGGGCGAATAGCGGCGATGTTGCCCGGGGTACGGCCGAGCATGCGCTTGGCTTCCATCCCGACAGCAACGACGCTCTTCTGGTTTCCGTGGGTCCGAATGGCCACAACTGATGGTTCATTCAGAACGATGCCGCGCTCACGCACGTAAATAAGGGTGTTGGCAGTGCCCAGGTCGATAGACAGATCGCTGGAAAACATGCCACGCAGTTTCTTGAACATGGGAAAGGGACCCTAGGGAACGCGTGGGTAAAAAAGTGCGGCAAACTCTAACAACGACAGGGATTTTGGGCAAGGAGCCAATATGTTAAATTAGCGGTTTTTCCGAGCACGACCCTCGACGTTCGCGGCCTTCTGACCGTAGAAATGCGATAGTGTTCCTCAATCTACCACACGGATCCAATCCGTAGTCATTCCACTGGAGAAACCCATGGCGCTTGATCGCTCCGACGTGGAAAAGATCGCTCATCTGGCACGAATTCGCCTGAATGACGCCGATATCCCGCGTACTACCGAAGCACTAAACAGCATTCTTGGCCTGGTTGATCAGATGCAAGCAGTCGATACCACCGGTATTGAACCACTTGCCCACCCTCTCGAAGCGTCCCAACGCCTGCGCGAAGACGTGGTTACCGAGCGAAATCGCCGGGAAACCTATCAAGCCATCGCACCAGCGGTCCAAGACGGCCTTTATCTGGTTCCAAAAGTCATCGACTAAGGGAATGTGCCTTCAATGCATAAAATGACTCTGGCAGAGATCGCCCGCGGACTCGCCGATAAAAAGTTTTCTTCCGAAGAATTGACCCGTGTCCTGCTCGCGCGCATTACGCAGCTCGACCCGCAGCTCAACAGCTTCATTACCCTTACCGAAGACCTGGCCATCACCCAGGCGCAAGCCGCTGATGCCCGTCGCGCTGCTGGTGAAAACAATCCGTTACTGGGCGCACCGATCGCTCACAAGGACCTGTTCTGCACACAAGGCGTGCGCACCAGCTGCGCATCGAAAATGCTCGACAACTTCAAGGCGCCGTACGACGCCACTGTCGTTGCAAAGCTGGCGGCTGCGGGTACCGTCACCCTTGGCAAGACCAACATGGACGAATTCGCCATGGGTTCGGCCAACGAGTCCAGCCACTACGGCGCGGTGAAAAACCCATGGAGTCTTGAGCACGTACCGGGTGGTTCCTCGGGTGGTTCAGCTGCTGCGGTTGCCGCTCGCTTGCTGCCAGCCGCGACGGGCACCGACACCGGCGGCTCGATTCGCCAACCGGCCGCACTGACTAACCTGACCGGCCTGAAACCGACCTACGGTCGGGTTTCCCGCTGGGGCATGATCGCTTATGCCTCGAGCCTTGATCAGGGTGGTCCGCTGGCACGTACCGCTGAAGACTGCGCGTTGTTGCTGCAAGGCATGGCCGGTTTCGACCCGCTCGACTCCACCAGCATCGACGAGCCTGTGCCGGACTACAGCGCCAGCCTTAACGGCTCGCTGCAAGGCCTGCGCATCGGCCTTCCAAAGGAATATTTCAGTGCTGGTCTCGACCCGCGCATTGCAGATATGGTCATGGCCAGCGTCGAAGAGCTGAAAAAGCTCGGTGCCGTGGTCAAGGAAATCAGCCTGCCAAACCTGCAACACGGCATCCCGGCTTATTACGTGATCGCTCCGGCAGAAGCCTCTTCGAACCTGTCGCGTTTTGACGGCGTGCGCTTTGGCCATCGCTGCGAAGAACCGAAAGACCTCACCGACCTGTACGAGCGCTCCCGCGCTGAGGGCTTTGGCCCTGAAGTACAACGCCGGATTCTGGTCGGTGCTTACGCGCTGTCCGCTGGCTACTACGACGCGTACTACCTGCAGGCGCAGAAAATCCGTCGCCTGATCAAGAACGACTTCATGAACGCTTTCGCTGAAGTCGATGTGATCCTCGGGCCGACCACGCCTAACCCGGCCTGGAAAATCGGCGCCAAGACCAACGACCCGATCGCCGAGTATCTGGAAGACTTCTACACCATCACCGCCAACCTCGCGGGTCTGCCGGGCTTGTCCATGCCAGCGGGCTTTGCCGATGGTCTGCCGGTAGGCGTGCAATTGCTCGCCCCGTATTTCCAGGAAAGCCGCTTGCTGAACGTTGCTCATCAGTATCAGCAAGTCACCGATTGGCATCTGCGCACGCCTGACGGCTTCTAAGGAGAAAACACATGCAATGGGAAGTCGTTATCGGGCTGGAGATTCACACCCAGCTTTCGACCCAATCGAAGATTTTCTCCGGCAGCGCCATCGCGTTCGGCTCCGAGCCCAACACGCAGGCCAGCCTGGTTGACCTGGGCATGCCCGGCGTTTTGCCGGTGCTCAATAAAGAAGCTGTGCGCATGGCGGTCAAGTTCGGTCTGGCGGTAGACGCCGAGATCGGCCAGCACAACGTGTTTGCCCGCAAAAACTACTTCTACCCAGACCTGCCCAAGGGTTATCAGATCAGCCAGATGGAATTGCCGATTGTCGGCAAAGGCCACCTGGACATCACCCTTGAAGACGGCACCGTGAAACGCGTCGGCATCACCCGCGCCCACCTTGAAGAAGACGCCGGCAAAAGCCTGCACGAAGACTTCAGCGGCATGACCGGCATCGACCTGAACCGTGCGGGCACCCCGCTGCTGGAAATCGTTTCCGAGCCGGACATGCGTTCGGCCAAGGAAGCAGTGGCTTACGTTAAAGCCATGCACGCGCTTGTTCGTTACCTGGGCATCTGCGACGGCAACATGGCTGAAGGTTCGCTGCGCTGCGACTGTAACGTTTCGATCCGTCCGAAGGGTCAGGTCGAATTCGGTACCCGTTGCGAGATCAAGAACGTCAACTCGTTCCGCTTCATCGAAAAGGCGATCAACAGCGAAATCCAGCGTCAGATCGATCTGATCGAAGATGGCGGCAAGGTCGTGCAGCAGACCCGTCTTTACGATCCAAACAAAGACGAAACCCGCGCCATGCGCAGCAAAGAGGAAGCCAACGACTACCGTTACTTCCCCGATCCGGACCTGCTGCCAGTGGTGATCGAAGATTCGTTCATCGAAGAAACCCGCGCAACCCTGCCGGAGTTGCCGCCGCAGAAACGCGAGCGCTTCCAGAGTCAGTTCAGCCTGTCGGCTTATGACGCGAGCGTGCTGGCCTCCAGTCGCGAGCAGGCGGACTACTTCGAACAAGTGGTCAGCATCAGTGGCGACGCAAAACTGGCCGCCAACTGGGTCATGGTCGAACTGGGCAGCCTGCTGAACAAGCAAGGCCTGGAAATCGAAGAGTCGCCGGTCAGCGCCGAGCAACTGGGCGGCATGCTCAAGCGCATCACCGACAACACCATTTCCGGCAAAATCGCGAAAATGGTCTTCGAAGCCATGGCCAATGGCGAAGGCAGCGCCGATGAAATCATCGAAAAACGCGGCCTGAAGCAAGTGACTGACAGCGGAGCCATCGAGTCGATGCTCGACGAAATGCTGGCAGCCAACGCTGAGCAGGTCGAACAGTACCGCGCCGCTGATGAAGCCAAACGCGGCAAGATGTTCGGCTTCTTCGTAGGTCAGGCGATGAAAGTATCGAAAGGCAAAGCGAACCCACAGCAGGTCAATGAACTGCTGAAGAAGAAGCTGGAAGGTTGATTTAAAAGCTCCTGCCGGACCTTACCTGTAGGAACTCACCGAGGTTACGAGGCCAGCGATGGCGAAGTGTCAGACAGGCCGCCATCGCTGGCCTCGTAACTTCGGTGAGCCCCTACAGAGAGATGCGGTAGTCTAAAAAATCTTAAGGATCGCAACCCATGCTGCGGCTTCTCGGCACCACAGCCCTGTTCACCTTCCTGGTTGGCTGCGCCAGCCAGAACCAGATCATCGACGCTCGTGGCTACAATCAAACGGGCGATGCCTCCTATTACGGCGCCCGGCACCACGGCAAGCGTACCGCCAGCGGCGAACCCTTTGATCAAAACGCGCTCACGGCGGCCCACCGTCAGCTACCCTTTGGCACCCGAGTCAAAGTCACCAATCTTGATAACGACAAAAGCGTTATTGTCCGGATCAATGATCGCGGCCCTCACACACGTGGCCGACTGATTGATCTATCACGCGCGGCTGCCGAACAGATCGGCATGGTGCGCAGCGGAACCGCGCCTGTGCGCGTACAAAGTCTGAGCGACTAAGGACGCCCCGAATTCTCGAACTATCATCCCTGCCCTTTCCCGACGTACTTCAGTGGGTCTGCGGTTTGCTGTTGCTGCTTATCGGGGCCGAGCTTTCCGTGCGTGCCGCAGTGAGTCTGGCGACCACCCTTGGGGTACGGCCGCTGTTCATTGGCCTGACCTTTGTTGCGCTGGGCAGCAGCGCGCCGCAAATGGCGGTGGGCCTGCAAGCAGCGTTCACCTCCAGCGCGGATATCGCCGTGGGCAGCGTGGTAGGCAGCAACATCTTCAATGTACTGGTCACCTTGGGATTGTGCGCGCTGATCATTCCGCTACGGGTTACCCGGCAGCTGGTACGCCTGGAAATCCCGCTGATGATTGCAGCGAGTGCATTGGTTTTGGCACTTTCCTGGAACGGCGTGCTCGGTGCGCTGGATGGCGCGATCCTGCTGCTGGGTTTGCTCGTCTACCTACTGGTTGTCTTGCGTCAATCCGGGCAACGCTTTGCCTATCGCCAATCCAGTGGCACGGAACACTCACGCAAAACAGGTCAGGTCGTGTTGCGCCTGGGCGCGTTGTTGGGTGGTATCGCTTGCGTGGTGCTGGGCAGTCATCTGCTGGTGGCAGCATCAGTGGTGATCGCGATGGATCTTGGTCTGTCTGAACGGGTGATTGGCCTCACCGTGATTGCCGTCAGTACCTCCCTGCCCGCCTTGACCACTTCATTGATCGCCGCATTGCGTGGCGAGCGTGACATTGCCGTGGGCAACGTTGTTGGCAGTAACCTGTTCAATCTGTTGGGCGTCCTGGGCATCACAGCCCTTATCGCACCCATGCCACTGTCAGTCTCGCCCAATGCGCTGGATTTTGACCTGCCCGTGATGCTTGGCGTAGCGGCGCTGTGCATGCCTTTGTTCTACTCCGGCTACCGGATCACCCGGATCGAAGGGCTGATGCTGCTGGCGCTGTATGCCGCGTACGGACTGCACATCGTATCGTTCACCACCGGCATGCCGCTGGCCGACAAGCTTGAGCGGCTGATGGTCCAGTTTGTACTGCCGGTGTTCGCGGTGATGATTACCTTCAGCACAATCAGAGCATGGCGACGTCAGCACTAGATCCAGCCGCCCCATTGCAGGATAAAGATCCCGATATTGGTGGTCACCGCTGCCGCCAGTGTCGTGATCACGATGATCGCTGCAGCCAGCACATGATTGCCATTGGCCGCCCGGGCCATGACGTAACTGGACGCGGCGGTCGGGCTGGCGAAGTACAGAAACAGAATCCCCAACTCTGCCCCACGGAATCCACACAGCCAGGCTGCCAGCGTAGACAGCACCGGCAAAGTGACCATCTTCATGACACTGGCGCTGATTGCCAGCTTGCCGCTCTGATGCAGCGAACTCAGTGACAGCGTGCCGCCGATACAGATCAGGGCCAGCGGCAGGGTCATCTGCGCCAGATAATTGCCCGACGTTTCGATCCAGTGAGGCAGCGGAATCTTGAAATAGGCAAAGGGCGTAGCCGCGATGATGCTGATGATCAACGGGTTGCCCAACACGCTTTTGAACAGGCTCCACGGGTCAGACTTGATCACCGGGCTGTACACCGCGAGCACGATGGTCGAGAGCGCGTTGTAGAACAGGATGACCAGGGCCGCGAGAATCGCTCCCAGAGAAATCCCGTAATCGCCGTACATGCTGGCGGCCAGCGCCAGACCGATCACACCGTTGTTACCGCGAAAGGCGCCCTGAACGAAAACCCCACGATCTACCAGCGGCACACGCCAGATCGCCCAGCCCCACGCGAACGCGAAACCAGCCAGGGTGATGATGGTGAAAAAGATCAGCAGCGATGGCTGCAAGGCTTCACGCAAATCGGCGTGGATGATGCCCAGAAACAGCAGCGCGGGCATGGTCACGTTAAACACCAGGCTCGACGCGGTCATGATGAAACCGTCATCAATCCAGTTGATGCGCTTGAGCAGCACCCCTAGGAACAGCATGGCGAAAACCGGCGCAGTGATGGCCAGGGTCTGATAGAAAATGTCCAGCATTCGTCGAACCCTGTCCCGTCGTTAGGTAGCTAATGATAAGCCAGCATAGACGATAGCGTTACAGGGAATTTCGGAAAGCCGCTGTAGGAGTGAACTTGTTCGCGAGCGGCCTATCTGGCTAAACAGAAGATCGCCTCGCCAACAGGTTGGCACTTCTCAGACAAACTGCAATCTTCCAGATTGAACCCAATCCTGTAGCAGCTCACCGAGGTTACGAGGCCAGCGATAGCGGTTTGCATGACACTACGCCGTCGCGGGCCTCGTAAGCTCGGTGAGCTCCTACAGGTCCATGTTTGCTGCGCAATAGTGCTGCGTCAGAAACAAGGGGCGAGTTCCTACAGGAATGCTCAGCGCTTCATGCCTCCCGGGCGGGCACCAGTTTCTTCTCGAACACCGAAACCCCATCCAGATCCCGCAAGGTCACGGTCATCTCCGAACTTTGCCCGTCGATGTTCACCTCGCCAAAAAACTGGAAACCGGCAAACGGGGAGGTGTTCTGCGCAGGCGGGGCCTTCTGGAAGACCAGTTCAGGGCCGAAGGTTTTATCCAGCGGGTTAGGCCCGAAGCTACCCGCGTTCAACGGCCCGGCAACAAATTCCCAGAATGGATCGAAGTCCTGAAACACCGCCCGATCCGGTTGATAGTGATGCGCCGCGCAGTAATGCACATCGGCAGTCAGCCACACGCAGTCGCGGATTTTTTGCGCGCGCAGATAGGTCAGCAGTTCAGCGATTTCCAGTTCGCGACCGGCCGCCGGGCCGTCGTTGCCATTGGCGATGGCTTCCCAGCGCGCCACGCCGGGGCTGACTTCGCCATCCGGCACACCCAGACCAATCGGCATGTCTGCAGCGATCACCTTCCATTGTGCAGTGGAATTCTTGAGTCCGCTTTTGAGCCAGTCCAGTTGAGTGCGTCCCAGAAACGCCGTGGTAGGGCCAGGTTTATCAGCCAGATTGGAGTCGTTACCGTCGCGATAACTGCGCATGTCCAGCACGAACACATCCAGCATCGGCCCGTAACTCATCTTGCGATAGATGCGCCCGCCCTTATCCGCCTCCTGCAAACGCATAGGCGCGTATTCAAGGAATGCCTGACGACCACGGGACGCCAACAGTTGTATGTCCTTGACCTTGTAACGGTCGTCCAGCTGTTTGCTCGGCGACCAGTTGTTCGTCACTTCGTGGTCGTCCCACTGCCAGATCTGCGGCACCTCAGCATTGAAACGGCGCAGGTTGTCATCCATCAGGTTGTAGCGATAAGCACCACGGTATTCGTCGAGGGTTTCCGCGACTTTGCTCTTGGCTTCGGTAGTGATGTTGCGCCAGATGCGCCCACCTTCGGTAACGATCTGCGCCGGGACAGGGCCATCGGCATAGATGGTGTCGCCGCTGTGGATAAAAAAATCCGGCAGACGCAGACGCATGGCTTCATAGATACGCATGCCGCCCACATCCGGGTTGATGCCGAAGCCTTGACCCACCGTGTCGCCACTCCAGACGAAACGCAGGTCCCGACGCTGTTGCGGCACACTGCGCAGATGGCCGAACCAGGGCTCACTGGTCGTGCCTGACTGGGCATCTTCGAACTGCACGCGATAGAAAATCGCCTGATCGGTGGGCAGTCCGGTCAATTCGACTCGCGCAGTAAAGTCAGTGCGCTGATCAGCGAGGGCTGAAACCAGACGCCGCGGATTGGTGAACATGCTGCGGGTGTCCCACTCCACGACCATGCGCGACGGTCGATCACTGCGACTCCAGACCATCGCCCGATCACCGAGTACGTCACCGGACTGCACGCCGTCGGTGATTTTCGGTCGGTCCTGAATCGAAGCGATAACGGCTGGAGCCAGACCAGGCAAAAGCAAACCTGCACCAGCAGCCTGAATGATGCGACGTCGTGTCGGGTCGAACTGAGTCATGGAGGGTCCCCTTGTTGAAGGTAAAGGGGAAAGCTAGCAGTGCAAGATGGGGGAAATATGACAATGGGGCAGACATTCAACCGGTAGGAGCCAACTTGTTGGCGAGAGGCGGTGTGTCTTTCAAATCGCCTCGCGAACACGTTCGCTCCTACCGGGGACATCGCATTACCAGGGCAGGGTGTAAATCAAGCCTGCGCGGGCGCAACCTCCATCTCAACCACCTCAGGACGCTTGAGCAAGGCGTACGTCACACCTGTCACCACGCTACCCGCAACAATCGCCAGCAGATACAACAGCGCATGGTTCATCGCATTCGGGATAAGCATCACGAAAAGACCACCGTGCGGTGCCATCAGCTTGCAACCGAAGTACATCGACAACGCACCGGTCAACGCCCCACCAGCGATGCTGGCCGGGATGACGCGCAACGGATCTTTCGCAGCAAACGGAATGGCGCCTTCGGAAATGAAACACAGGCCCAGGACGAACGCGGCCTTACCCGCCTCCCGCTCGCTCTGAGCGAATTTGCGGCGAGCGATGAAACTGGCGATGCCCATCCCGATCGGCGGTACCATGCCTGCCGCCATCGCAGCGGCCATCGGCGCGTAGCTCTGGGAGGCCAGCAAACCGACCGAGAACGCGTAGGACGCTTTGTTGATCGGCCCACCCAGATCGACACACATCATCGCCCCGAGCAGCACGCCCAGCAGAATGGCGTTAGTGGTGCCCATGCTGTTGAGGAACACCGTCAGGCTTTCCAGCAGCCCTGCCACCGGTTTGCCTACGGCGTAAATCATCAGCAAGCCAGTGATGAGGCTGGCCAGCAACGGGATAATCAGAATCGGTTTGAGCGCTTCAACACTGGCTGGCAAACGCACATAGCGACTGATTGCCCAAGCGCTATAACCCGCAATGAAACCTGCCGCGATCCCGCCGATGAAACCTGCGCCAAGAGTGCTCGCCAATAGACCACCAATCATGCCTGGAGCCAGCCCCGGCCGATCTGCGATGGAATAGGCGATGTAACCAGCCAGCAAAGGAACCATCAACGTAAACGCAGCATCACCCACCTGTTTGAGCACCGCAGCCAGCGTGCCCGGCTCTTTGAAAGCCTCGATGCCGAAAACAAATGACAGCGCGATCAGCAAACCGCCCGCCACCACCATCGGCAGCATGTACGACACGCCGGTGAGCAAGTGTTTGTAGACGCCGGTTTTTTCCTGCTTGGCAGGCTCCTTCGAGGTGCTGCCAGAGGATTCCACCTGAGCTTCAGCCAAGGCCTTCTTCAAGGTTGCGTCGGATTGCTTGAGGGCAATACCGGTGCCGCAACGATAGATGCGCTTACCCGCGAAGCGCTCGGTGGCGACTTCGATATCGGCTGCCAGCAATACCACGTCAGCGTCGGCAATCGCTTGAGCGCTGAGGGGATTACGTGCGCCTACCGAGCCTTGAGTTTCAACCTGAAGCTCATAACCCAGACGCTTGGCGGCTTGCTGAATTGCCTCGGCTGCCATGAACGTATGTGCAACGCCGGTCGGACACGCAGTGACTGCGACAATGCGCGGCACACTGCCGGTGCTCACGGCAGAAGGCGCTGCAGAGGCTGTCGCAACGGGAGCCTCATAGACTTTGGCCTGCTCGGCCGCACGATGCAGAAAGCCGTCCACGTCTTGCAGCGCGTGAGCGGGAGAGTCTTGAAACAGGCGCTTGCCCACGAAACGCGACAGATCGACTTCGCCGGTGTTGACCACCAGAATCCAGTCTGCGTCGGCGACTTCTTGCGCGGACAAAACCTGTGTCGGGTTGCGCGGATCAAATACTTCGACGCTGGTGCTCCAGCCCATACGCTGGGCCGCGGCATCCAGCAGCCTCGCACTGAGAACGCTGCTGACCTTGCCATTTGGGCAGGCTGTCACAATGGCTAATTTCATTACCTGGCCTCTCTTATTAAACAGCGCATCACCAAGTTGATTGGAATGCATTCTGTAGGAGCTGCCGAAGGCTGCGATCGCGATGTATCTGGCACACCTGATCGCAGCCTTCGGCAGCTCCTGCACCGGCCATGCAGTGGCCGGCTCCCTTATTTTTCCGCCAGAGTGCGCACGTTC
Source organism: Pseudomonas caspiana (assembly GCF_040224095.2). NCBI lineage: Bacteria > Pseudomonadati > Pseudomonadota > Gammaproteobacteria > Pseudomonadales > Pseudomonadaceae > Pseudomonas > Pseudomonas caspiana. Next base: position 5,086,243 of record NZ_CP167995.1, read on the forward strand.
ACGCCGCCTTCAAGCTTTTTAAGCTGTGCGTTATCGGTAATACCAAACCCGATCTGGGTCACCGCCATGGCCGCAATGGCCGTGGCAGTGCGCAAGGTTTGCTGAGCCGGATGACCGCTGAGCAACCCGTGCACCATGCCCGCCAGCAGCGAGTCTCCGGCACCCACCGTGCTCGCCACGGTGACTTTCGGCGGCAGCGACTGCAGCGCAGTCTCAGCGCTGAACCAATGCACGCCTTCAGAACCCTGCGAGATCACCACATGTTCAATGCCACGGGCGCGCAGGCTGGCGGCAGCTTCGGCCTGAGCAGCGATGGAAATGATCGGCGCATCCAACGCATCGGCCAGCTCTTCAGTATTGGGCTTGATCAGCCACGGACCCGCCGCAAGACCCGCACGCAAAGCCAGGCCACTGCTGTCCAGCGCAACTTTCAGACCTAGATCTTTCAGGCGTACCAGCAACTTGTGCAGCCATTCCGGGCTGACACCACGCGGCAAGCTGCCTGCAACCACGACCGCGTCGAACTGCGTCGCGATCTGTTCGACACGGGCATACAACGCTTGCTGCGCATCCTCGCTGACCATCGGGCCGGGGCCATTCAGGTCGGTGATACGCCCGCTCTGCTCGGCCAGCTTGATGTTGCTGCGGGTTTCACCCGGCACGCGAACGAACTCATCGACAAAGCCGCGACGCGTAAACAGCGCCTCGAACGGTTGCTGGTTGTCGACGCCGAGAAAGCCAGCGACGGTCACTTGATGCCCCAGATCAGCCAGCACCTGGGCAACGTTCAAACCTTTACCCGCCGCATGGCTGAGCATGGCTTCGCTGCGGTTGACTTGTCCGAGCTGCAACGGTCCCAACTGCACAGTCAGGTCCAGTGCGGGGTTCATGGTCAGGGTCAGTATCTTGGCCATTACAAAGCCTCCACGAGAGCGCGAACTTCGGCGGCACTGCCCACCGTCAGCGCGTTTTGCGCCAGTTGCTTAGCGGTTCTCAAATTCAGTTCACGTACACAGGCTTTGACCTCGCCAATGCTGCGCGCCGAAACACTCAACTCATCGACGCCCAGCCCCACCAGCACCGGAACCGCCAACGGATCAGCCGCCAGCTCACCGCAGATGCCGACCCACTTGCCGTTGGCATGGGCCGCACGCACGGTCATGTCGATCAATTGCAAGACCGCTGGATGCAAACCGTCAGCCTGAGCCGACAAGGTCGGGTGGCCACGATCGATGGCCAGGGTGTATTGGGTCAGGTCGTTGGTGCCGACGCTGAAAAAATCCACTTCCTTGGCGAGCACGGGTGCAAGCAAGGCGGCTGACGGGACTTCGATCATGATGCCGATCTGCAAGTCCGCCACCGGGATCTCTTCGCGCAGTCGCAAGGTCATGTCCCGTGCCTGACGCCATTCCTCAACGGTGCCGACCATCGGGAACATGATGCGCAGAGGGCGGTTGTCAGCAGCACGCAGCAAAGCGCGCAACTGGCTTTCCATGACTTGCGGTCGTTGCAGGGTCAGGCGAATGCCGCGCACACCGAGAAACGGGTTTTCTTCCTTGTCGATTGGCCAGTAAGGCAGCGGTTTGTCGCCACCTACGTCCAGCGTACGAACCACCAACGGGCGACCTTGCAGGTCATCCAGCACGCGGCGGTATTCCGCTTCCTGAGTTGCCTCATCCGGCGCCTGTGAGTGGGCCATGAACAGCAACTCGGTACGCAACAGGCCGATGCCTTCCGCGCCCTGCTCTACCGCAGCCGGTGTACCGGCGCTGTCGCCAATGTTGGCGAAGACTTCAACCGCATGACCATCGAGGGTCAGCGCGGGCTCCATACGTTTCGCGGCGGCGGCTTGCAGGCGTCGTTCGCGGTTATCGCGATCCTCTGCAGCGCGCTGCAACGTCTCGGTATCCGGGGCAACCGTCAGGCGACCTTTCTGGCCGTCGAGCAACAGCATCGTGCCCGGTTTGAGCAACAGCACGCCATCACCGGCGCCAACCAGCGCGGGAATGCCCAGTGCGCGCGCAACAATTGCGCTGTGCGCCGTCGCGCCGCCACGCGCGGTCAGAATGCCGGCAACCTGCACAGGATCGAGCCGCGCCACATCGGACGGACCCACTTCATCCATCACCAGAATGTAGGGTTCGTCCGGCGCGACCAGGGTTTCGATGCCGCAAATCTGCGCCAGAACCCGACGGCCGACGTCACGCAAATCCGCTGCGCGTTCCGCCAGAAGCGCATCCTTCAACTGCTCCTGCTGGCGCGCGGCGCTGTCGATCACGTTGTTCCAGGCCGCTGCGGCGCTTTCGCCCTGCCTCAGGCGCAAGATAACTTCGTTGGTCAGCTCAGGGTCGTCGAGCATTTCGACGTGCGTGATGAAAATCTCGCGGATTGCCTTGGCCTTGCTGCGCTGGATCAGGCCTTGAATATCCTGACGCACCTCCGCCAGCGCTTTTTCCAGACGCTCGCGCTCGATCGCGGCAGATTCGCCCTGCAGCGGGTAATCAAAGGCTTGCAGCACTTGAATATGCGCAGGACCGATGGCGATACCCGGCGACGCCGGAACCGCAGTTATTTGAGCGCCATCCAGTGGAGCCGCTGTCTCTTTGGCGACGACCGCAGCAACCGGTGTCGGCGATGACGCTGTTGGTAGCGGCTCGACTTCCTCACCCAGCCCTTGCTCGACGGCAGCCAACAGAGCAGGCAACGCATCGGCGGCCACGCTCGGCTCGGCGATGAACTCCAGCACCTGACCACGACGCGCACCCAGACTCAACAGCTTGCTCAAACTCTTGGCGGATACAGCGCTCTCGCCAGTGTCCAGCACGCGAACGCGAACATCGCCGTCAAACTCTTTGGCCAGTTGCGCAAGGATTTTCGCCGGACGAGCATGCAAGCCATGTGCGTTGGCCAGCGTCACGTGCTGGGTCGGCCACTCGGCAGGCACTTCGCCGCCCAGGGCTTCGAGTACCGCACGATTACTGGTGGCGTGGCCCAGCTCATGACCGCGGCCTTCAATCAGCAGAGAGCACAAACGCTCAAGCAACGTCTGGTGTGCTTCGCCCAGACTGGCGAGGCAGAACAACCCGGTGAGCGGTTGACCGAGGTAACGGATCGGTTTGTCCGGTGTAACGAACGCCAGGCCTGGACGCTTGACGGTTTGCTCGCTGTGCAACCACCACAGGCCATCACCCAGAGACAGGGCTTCGACCTGCTGGAGCACGGCAGCGAAGCCGTTATTGACGCAGTCGGCTTTACGCAACAAACGTGCACCGCGCCAGACCAGTTCTTCGAAATCGTCGGCAGAAACCCCAAGGCTGATCAACTGGCTATCAAGGGCCAGCTCTTGCGGTGCGCCTTGCAGCAGTTTGAGCAGGGCGTCAGGGCTGTCAGCTTTGCGCAGCTCTTGACCCAGATCAGTTTCGCCCAAGGCTCGCGTAAGCAGTTGCAGCAGGCGCAAATGCTCGTCGGACTTGGCCGCGATACCAATGGCCAGATACACCATGTGGCCGTCGCCCCAATCAACGCCTTCCGGGAACTGCAGCAGGCGTACGCCGGTGGCGAATACCTGGTCGCGGGTCTCTGGTGTGCCATGGGGGATTGCGATGCCTTGACCGAGAAAGGTCGAGCCTTGCTTTTCGCGGTTCTGTAAACCGGTCAGGTAGCCTTCGGCGACAAGGCCATCGGCGACCAGAAAATCAGCAAGCAGTTGCAAAGCGGCGGACTTATCCACAGCCGTCTGGGCCATGGATATTTGCTCAACGGTGAGCTCGAGCATGCCTGTCTCCTGTACAGCGCGGGCAAGCGCCTGATTCTTGTTTTAAGAACGATCATGAACTGATCGACAGCTTAGGTGATGGAACAGATAAACGATCAGAGGTATCCCTAAGACAGCAGCAACAAATATAGTTGCTGAAACGTTTAATCTAATTGAGCGGCACGTTACTCGATTATCTCCATCGGTTGAAGTGCACCCGGTCCAATGTTGCCCGGCAAAGCGTAAATAAACCTGAGAACATTGAGGTGGACCATGGTCTGCTGTGCAGATCAGCCACTTTCGGTGAAAATCTTCTCTGATGAGGCATCCATAACAAAAGGAATCACGAGTGAAACTCAGTGATATTGCACGTCTGGCGGGAGTGTCCGTCACCACGGCCAGTTACGTGATCAACGGAAAGGCCGAACAGCAGCGCATCAGCAACGCCACTGTCGAGCGCGTTCAGGCTGTGGTTGAAGAACACGGCTTTCGCCCAAACCCTCAGGCCGCAGGCTTGCGCAGCCGTCATACCCGAACCCTTGGATTTATCCTGCCTGACCTGGAAAACCCCAGTTATGCGCGGATCGCCAAGTTGCTGGAACAAGGTGCACGCGCGCACGGCTATCAGCTGCTGATCGCCAGCTCCGACGATGATCCCATCAGTGAGCTGCAACTGTTACAGCTGTTCCGGGCCCGGCGCTGCGATGCGCTGTTTGTTGCAAGCTGCCTGCCAGCCAGCGACGACAGCTATCGCGAGCTGCAGGATAAAGGCTTGCCGGTTATCGCTATCGACCGGGAAATGGACCCCAAACACTTCTGCTCAGTCGTCAGTGACGACCATGACGCCAGCCTGCAACTGACCCGCAGCCTGCTACAAACCCACCCCAAGCACATCGCGCTGATTGGCGCCCGACCGGAGCTGAGCATCAGCCGGGCTCGGGCCAGCGGTTTCGAGGATGCGCTGGCTGGCTTTGAAGGCGCGGTGATCATCGAGCACGGCGAGGCGTTCAGCAGGCAGTGCGGCCAACAGTTGATGCAGGGCATTTTTGACCGTCTTGGATATTTTCCGGACGCGTTGGTCACCACCTCTTACGTGCTGTTGCAGGGCGTTTTCGATGTACTGCAACGTCGCGCGGTGAATCCGGACCAGTTCCACCTGGGCACCTTTGGTGACACGCAGTTGCTGGACTTCCTGCCGCTGCCGGTCAACGCCATGGCGCAGCAACATCAATTGATCGCCAGCGCTGCGCTGGATCTTGCGTTGGCCGCGATTGAAAAAAACCAGTACGAGCCGGGCGTACACGCCATCGTACGGACCTTCAAACAGCGCATTCACGAGGATTGAAGGTGAGGCTCATCGACACCCACACTCATCTGGACTTCGATGATTTCGACGCCGATCGCGCAGCGGTTCTCGACCACTGCCGAACCCTGAGCGTCGAACGCATGGTGGTGTTGGGTGTGTATGAGCGCAATTGGCAGCGCGTCTGGGACCTGACGTTGGAGAGCCCGTCACTGCACGCCGCGTTCGGTCTGCATCCGGTGTATATCGACGAGCATCAGCCGGAACACCTCGATCAACTGGCCGACTGGTTGACTCGCCTGCAAGGCCATCCGCAATTATGCGCAGTGGGAGAAATCGGTCTGGATTACTACGTTGAAAGCCTCGATCGTCAGCATCAGCAGGATGTGTTCGAGGCGCAACTTCAACTCGCGGCGGATTTTGATTTGCCCGCGCTGCTGCATGTACGCCGCAGCCATGCGGATGTGATCGCCACGCTCAAGCGCTTCAAACTCAAGCGCAGCGGCATCATCCATGCGTTTGCCGGAAGTCGAGAAGAAGCGCGGGAGTACATCAAGCTGGGTTTCAAACTCGGCCTTGGCGGTGCCGCGACCTGGCCACAAGCGCTGCGCATGCACCGGGTGATCGCTGAGCTGCCGCTGGAGAGCGTTGTGCTGGAAACCGACTCGCCCGACATGGCCCCGGCCATGTATCCCGGCCAACGCAACAGCCCGGAGCATTTGCCGGATATTTGTAAGGCGCTGGCTGGGTTGATGAATGTTGCGCCTGAGCGGTTGGCTGAGGTGAGTACACGGAATGCGTGTGAGTTGTTTGGGTGGAACGAACAGCAAAGTCACTGAATTGGAAAGCGTCTCTGTAGGAGCTGCCGCAGGCTGCGAAGCAAACCATCGGACACGCCCTATTCGCAGCCTGCGGCAGCTCCTACAGATCGATAGCGTTGAAAGCTCAAACCAGCAACGTCCACAACGCAAACCCGGCGTACCAAACAATCGCGGCGCGGATTAGCAATTCCCACAGCACATCGAGACTGTTTACGCCTTCGGCCCCCACCACCGGCGCAGGTACCTCGCCTGCCACGCAGCCGACTTTCGCAATGAGTTGCGCGGCGCTGATGTCCCAGTTGAGCAGTTCATGCAGCATGACTCGACTGACCGCGACGAAGTTACCCACCAGGGCGAAGCTCGCCGCCAGCAGACGAACCGGAATCCAGTCGAAAGCGTGGCGCAATTGGGCGGCATTTTCCGCCACTCCGGGCGTCTTGGCATGCTCGGCAGCCAGTGCCAGCAAACGGTAAGCCAGTGCGGCGACCGGCCCCAGCAGGAAGTACCAGAAAATCACCGCAAAGAAACTTTGATAGGCCTGCCACAACAAATGGCCCTGCACGCCTTTGAGCAACTCTTCGCTGTTGTCCGCCAGTACACCCATGTCGCGTTCAGCAACGTGCACCGCTGCCTGCGCATCACCGCGACGGCACGCATCGCGGAACGGCCCGAGCGCAGCGATCAGATCGCCCCGGCCCAGGCTGTAGATCAAGACCAGCAAGTGCACCGGCAGTGCCAGCCAGCCGTTGGCGACCGAACCCAGCACCACCAGAATCAATGCCAACAGCAATACTGGCAGCAGGACGCTCAGCCCGAGAATCAGCCAGGGATGTGAAGCCATACGCGGACTGGCTTCAAGCCTGGCCAGTTCGGCTCGCCACATACCGTCACGCTGGACTCGCTCACGCAGGGCAGAAAACTTCTCGATCAACACTGCCAGCAGTAACACCAGAAAACTCATTTACCTGTCCCTCACTTCAAGCCTGCAAGGCCGCTTTGAAACGCAACCAGTCAAAAAATGGGCCCGGATCAGTCTTTCGCCCTGGCGCAATGTCGCTGTGGCCACAGATCCGTGCACTGCTGATCGCCGGATACGCAGACTGTAACTGGCGAGTCAGATCTATCAAGGCCGAGTATTGCGCGTCGGTGAACGGCTGCTCATCAGTGCCTTCAAGCTCGATACCAATGGAGAAGTCATTGCACGTTTCCCGCCCTTCAAAATTCGACACGCCTGCATGCCACGCCCGATCAAGACAGGAAACGAACTGAGTCACCTCCCCGTCCCGCTCAATCAGAAAATGCGCCGACACGCGTAGATCTGCAATCCCTTCAAAATACGGATGCTCGGTGACATCCAGTTGGTTCTGAAAAAAAGCCTGCACCTTGCCGGTTTTGAACTGGGCAGGCGGCAGGCTGATGTTGTGAATCACCAACAATGAGACTTCACCCGCAGGGCGTGCATTGAAGTTGGGCGATGGGCAGTGATGGATGCCGTGGCACCAGCCGCTTGCACAATCGAGCTGCATGAAGGTTCCTTGCGCGGATAAATCGACAGAGGGCAAGTATGCCCGCTATGAGAAAAATAGGGAGGGTGTAAATGGATGAGGATTGGGTAGGAAGGGTCTGGTGCGGCGTTCACGTGCGGGAGCCAACTTGCTGGCGAGGCGATGTCAGACATGAGGCCTCGCCGACAAGTTGGCTCCTACAGGTTTGTGCGGTGCAACCTTATGCGCCCTTGAGCTTGCGCAGGTTACCCAGCACTGACTCCAGTGCGCGATCAAACAGCAGCGCGTCGTCGAGCATGCGGATGGTGCCGCGACGGAATTCCATTGCCAGCCCCATACGGGTCTTTTCCAGAACCTTCATGCCGGTGCGGTTGACGAAGACATAACGCCCGCTCGGCTCAACGATGGCAGCCAGCTTGCAACGCAGCTTGTGCTCTTCGTCCTCCTGAATTTCCACCCAGCCGCCCAAACGCAGTTTATCGACCTGCGCCAGACCTGCGTCGTCTTCGGGCAAGCGTGGTGCAGGCTCGTTGAACGGTTGATCGCCAGCCGCGATCAAGACGATTTCCTCGACCACCTGAATCATCGCCGGGCCGTGCGCATCCTCGGCTTCAGCGGAATCCGGCACGCCAGGGGCTGATTCATCCTGCTGGCGCGAGAAATGCTGAAACGCTTGCACATGCAACGCTTCCAGCTGGCTAAAGAATTCGCTGGTGGCAAACGGATCGAACGCGGCGCTGGTCAGGCCTTCACGCAACGCCTTGAGCAAGCCAGGCACCAGATCCAGCAAACGCTGCCTGGCTTCCGGCTCTTCATGCAGCTCGACGCTCCAGATCAGATCGTCCATCGCGGCCAGGCCGGCCTGCCACTCAACAGAGTCGTCACCATGCTTGAGGCAGGTCAGCAGCAACACCTTGCTCCAGGCCTCTTGCAGCAAACGCACGACCACCTCAGGCAGGATTTTGCCCAGCAGACGTTGATTCAATTCCTGCTGCACCCGCTGACGGGCCAACTCGGCACGCGCCCGACCTTCTTCGGCATCACGGGTGCGCTGCTCAAGCAACTCACTACGACGACGCTCATCGCTGGTAAAGGCGAGGAAATCCACCAATAGCTCGGAGAAGATTGCCGGGTCGTCTACAAAGTCGTTCAGCAGACGCTGCACAATCTGCTCAACGCGGACATAGAGCGAGTCGCGTTGATAGTCATCACGCCCGCCCCAACCCAGCGCCGCCGAGGCAATTTCGTTAAGCAGTCGCCGCGCAGGGTGGCTGCCACGACTGAAAAAGCTCTTGTCGATCACGGCGATTTTGAGCATCGGGATTTGCAACCGACCAATCAGCGCACGCAGCGACGATGGCAGGTTGCGGTCATCCAGGATGAACTCGAAAAGCATCGCAATCAGATTGATGACATCTTCATCACCGACACCCACCACCCGGACTTTGCCGCTCTTCATGCTGACGCGAGTGAGCAGTTGTTCGAGCTGATTGCGCAGGTCGAAATCGTCGGGCAGATCCGAAGAAGGGACGTACTGCTGCATATGTGACAGCAGACGCAGCAAGTCATGGCTAGAGATAGGCCGTGATTCGGCGTTTGGCTCGTGACGCGGCGCAAGGTTGCCGCGCACCTGCAGCAGTAACTCCTGCAAGGCAGAAAAAACGTCCTGGACACCTTTGTCCAGTTTGTCTGCCGTCTGGGCCAGAGCCGGATCGGCGAATGGCTCGACGCTACGGCTTGGCCGGGCGCTGCGATCAGTAGAGCGACGCGCAGGCACGGCCTTCAGCTCAGGCAGCACGCCGGTGGCTATCAGCAGTTGGTTGGCTTCGCCGTACAAGTCATCAGCGTCGGCCAGCACATACTTTTCAAACAGCTTGAGCAAGATCAGTTTGACCTTGATGCCCACGCCGAGACTGCGCCCGGCCTGCAAGAAATAATCACACAACATCGCCGGCCCCATCGGGTTGGCTTCGTTGCTCAAGGGCTGGGTAACCAGCTGGTTCAGGCGTGTGGTCAATTGGGCCAGCGCAGTGCCGTCACGGCTAAGGACCTTGGTGACCATCGCATCGACAGCCACGGTCTTTTCCAGATCGTCGTTATGCACCAGCGAAAGCTTGTCGAACGACACCGGCGCGGCGATGACCGGCTCGGTAACCTGATATTGGCCAAGGCGTAAAAAGGCGTCGTAAAACTTGTCGAGAAACGCTCGCTCGATGCTTTTACGCTTGAGGCGCAGGTCGCGCATGGCTTCAAAGAAAGTGTTTTGCTCAGAATTGTTGTGCGCGCGATCCGCCATCTCGAACAGCGTGTCATCCGCGTTATCGAACAGCTCCTGCAAAGCATCCTTGAGTTGCTGAGCAGCCTTGTCGCGAACCTGCAACAAAACGACGGGCAACCGCGCGAGGGACGAATTAGCCGTCTGGTCGGTATTTGCTTTAGTTAACGGCACAACATTCTCGTCGTTTTGCATCAAGCCACCTGCCAGAAGGCATCCTCGATCTCATCGCAAGCCGGGCATCTTCCCTTACCTGCGAGGCGATCCCCCAATTCATTTCGCCACACGTCAAAAGCGTGACGTCAATTACAAGTCGCATCATCTTTCAAAATATATCCAATTTGCCAGCGCTGCCTGCTTCTTTACATTTCGCCGCCCGCTGGCGGTTTGACGCGTGCAGGGATAGACCGCGAAAAATGCAATCCATCGCAACGGAATGTAAAAAACCGACCAACTGTCATTCGTTTGAGAACCGCAGAGGCCCGTTATAGATGGGGTGCCGTGAGTTCCGTGGGCAACTTGCCTTATACTCGGCCCACCTGAAATGGAGTCCGCTATGCCGAATCTACAACTCGCCACCCTCACCGCCGAAATCGAAGCCAACGTGCGCCGTGCGTTGCTGGAAGACGTCGGCAGTGGCGATATCACTGCTCAGTTGATCCCCGCCGAACGTCTCGCCAAAGCCACGGTTATCTCCAGAGATGCCGCAGTGATTGCCGGAACGGCCTGGGTGGATGCGGTATTCCGCCAACTGGATCCGCGAGTTGCGGTGCACTGGCAGGTGGTGGATGGCGATCGGGTGCAGCCGAACCAGGCGCTGTTCCACCTGGAAGGTCCAGCGCGTTCGTTGCTGACGGGTGAGCGCAGCGCGCTTAACTTCTTGCAGATGCTCTCAGGCGTCGCGACCAAAGCGCGGCATTACGCAGACATGGTCGCCAATACCCAGGTCAAGCTGCTGGACACCCGCAAAACCCTGCCGGGCCTGCGCTTCGCGCAAAAATACGCGGTGACTTGCGGCGGCTGCCATAACCACCGCATCGGGTTGTTCGATGCCTTCCTGATCAAGGAAAACCACATCGCTGCCTGTGGTGGGATCGCCCAGGCCATTAACGCTGCGCACAAGATCGCCCCAGGCAAACCGGTGGAGATCGAGGTGGAAAGTCTCGCCGAGCTGCGCGAAGCGCTGGATGCCGGAGCCGACATCGTCATGCTCGACGAACTCAGCCTCGACGACATGCGCGAAGCCGTTCGCCTCAATGCAGGCAAAGCGAAGCTGGAAGCCAGCGGCGGGATCAACGACGACACGCTGCTGGTGATTGCCGAAACAGGTGTGGACTACATCTCGATTGGTGCGATGACCAAGGACGTGAAGGCGGTGGATTTGTCGATGCGGTTGAGTCTTTGAGGTCAATACGGAACAGACCTGTAGGAGCGCACGAGCACCGCGAGGCCGCGACAGCGTTCTGTCTGATGCACCGCTATCGCGGCCTCGCGGTGCTCGTGCGCTCCTACAGATAGAGTATTTGACCCGCGGGATCGGGGTGTCAGGGACCTGAGTCTGGATTCAGTCTGTTCATGGGCATCACGCACTAACAATGCCACCCAAACGAAAAAGCCCGATCCATCTGGATCGGGCTTTTTGGGTCTACGGTGCCGAAAACAGGAATCGAACCTGCGACCTTCGCGTTACGAGTGCGCTGCTCTATCGGACAGAGCTATTTCGGCTAGTCAGGTAAGGCTAGTGCCTGCAATACGATGAACAAGCACTAGCCGCACTGGCTAAGACATTAAGCGGTTTAGTTACGAACGTAGCCGTTGGTTACGCAGTTACCCGAGTATGTCCATACCAAAGGTGCGCCAGCAACAGGCAAAGGAGCTGTGAGTATGCACGAATCGGTAGTTGCAATGCCTTTATAGGCGTTAGGAGTTGCGGTGATAGTGCCGGCTCCAATCGCAATGTTGTTCACAGCACCCACAGTTGAAACAGGAGGCAAAGTTACACCGATTTCAGCAGCGGTATCGCAGTCAGTAAGCGCAGCGGCCTGGGACAAGCAGACGCCCATACCTGTTTTTATAGCAGCCATGGCCGTAAGCACTTCCGAGTACGCCGCCTTACGGGTGTAGTTCTGATACGACGGAATCGCCACAGCAGCCAAAATACCGACGATCGCTACTACGATCATCAACTCGATCAACGTAAAACCTTTTTGTGCTTTCATAGGTACTGCTCCGGTGCGTCAATAAGGTGTTGCTTGCCTGTGCCAAAGCATAGGTCATGCCAAACGCTCTTCAATCCTCCTTTATTGCTAATCCTTTGATTGACTGCGCAATTGCGCTTCCCTGCATGATCACTAACTGACAATTTTGGTCACCTTGCCGTGCATCATTGGCAGCGCCGCCTGACTACGCTATAAACCAGATACTGTCTGGGGTTGGTGGTGTTATGAGTGATGTTGTTCTGAGCGGTTTGGCCAAACAATTGGTAGTTGCCGAACTTCTGACTGAAAAAGCGGCGCAACAGGCTTATCAGCAAGCCCGGCGCGACAAGGTTTCGCTGATCAGTTATCTGGTGCAAAACCGCTTGGTCAGGGCGCTGGTTCTGGCCGAAATGTCCTCGGACCATTTCGGCCTGCCCTTTCTCGACCTCAATTGCCTTAATAAAGAAGAGCAGCCCAAGGGTTTGGTGAGTGAAAAACTCATCCGCCAGCATCATGCCCTGCCGCTCTGGAAACGTGCCAACAAGCTCTATATCGGCATCTCCGACCCAGCCAATCAACAGGCCATAACCGATCTGCAGTTCAGCACCGGGCTGGCTATCGAAGCGATTCTGGTGGAGGACGACAAGCTCACCGACGCCATCGAAAAATTCTTCGACGGCCACTCGGCTCTGGGCGACATGGGTGATGTCGATCTCAGCCTGGAAGTGGTGTCGGGCAGCGACACCAAGGAAACCTCTCTCGGTCAGGACGATGCCGACGACGCGCCGGTGGTGCGTTTCGTCAACAAAATGCTGATGGACGCCATTCGCCTGGGCTCCTCCGACTTGCACTTCGAGCCTTACGAAAAAACCTTCCGGGTCCGGCTACGCACCGACGGTATCCTGCATGAAGTGGCCAAACCGCCGATCCACCTCGCCAGCCGCATCGCAGCGCGTTTGAAGGTCATGGCCAGCCTGGATATTTCCGAGCGCCGCAAGCCGCAGGATGGCCGGGTCAAATTGCGCATTTCGAAAACCAAAGCCATTGATTTCCGGATGAACACCCTGCCGACGCTGTGGGGCGAAAAGATCGTGATGCGACTGCTCGACCCGACCACGGCGAAAATGGGCATCGACGCACTGGGCTATGAACCGGAGCAGAAAGCCCTGTATCTGGAGGCGCTCAAGCAGCCGCAAGGCATGATTCTGGTCACCGGCCCTACTGGTTCGGGTAAGACTGTGTCGCTGTACACCGGCTTGAACATCCTCAACACCGTGGACATCAACATTTCAACCGCTGAAGATCCGGTCGAGATCAACCTTGAAGGCGTTAACCAGGTCAACGTCAATCCGCGTCAAGGAATGGACTTCTCCCAGGCACTTCGTGCGTTCCTGCGTCAGGATCCTGACGTAATCATGGTCGGTGAGATTCGTGACCTGGAAACCGCCGAAATTGCGATCAAGGCTTCGCAGACCGGGCATATGGTGCTTTCCACCCTGCACACCAACAGCGCAGCAGAAACCCTGACCCGCCTGCATCACATGGGCGTGGCCGCCTTCAATATTGCCACGGCCATCAACCTGATCATTGCCCAGCGTCTGGCGCGCAAACTCTGCCCGCACTGCAAGAAGGAAGCAGACATACCCCGCGAAACCCTGATCAAGGAAGGCTTCCCGGAAGACAAAGTCGGCACCTTCAAAATCTACACTGCCGTAGGCTGCGATCAGTGCAACGGCGGTTACAAGGGCCGCGTCGGGATTTACGAGGTGGTCAAGAAGACCCCGGCTCTGGAGCGCATCATCATGGAAGAAGGCAACTCTCTGGATATCTCCGCTCAAATGCGCAAGGACGGCTTTAATGACCTGCGCACTTCAGGCTTGATCAAAGCCATGCAGGGCGTCACCAGCCTGGAAGAAGTCAACCGCGTGACCAAGGACTGATCATGGCCAGCAAAGCGGCGAAAGCTATCGTTTTTACTTGGGAAGGTACGGACAAGAAAGGCGCGAAGATGACCGGCGAACTGACCGGCCACAATCCGGCGCTGATCAAAGCGCAGTTGCGTAAGCAGGGCATCAACCCGACTAAAGTGCGCAAGAAACCGGTTTCGATCTTCGGCTCCGGGAAAAAAATCAAACCGCTGGATATCGCGTTTTTCTCCCGGCAAATGGCGACCATGATGAAAGCCGGAGTACCGCTGTTGCAGTCCTTCGACATCATTGCCGAGGGTTCGGAAAACCCGAACATGCGCAAGCTGATCGAGGAAATAAAAAGCGAAGTCGCCGCGGGTAACAGCTTCGCTACCGCTCTGCGGCAGAAACCGCAATACTTCGACGACTTGTACTGCAATCTGGTCGACGCTGGTGAACAGGCGGGTGCGCTGGAAGCCTTGCTGGACCGGGTAGCAACTTACAAGGAAAAGACCGAAGCGCTCAAAGCCAAGATCAAGAAAGCAATGACTTACCCGATCATGGTAATGATCATGGCGTTTGTGGTTTCCGGGATCATGCTGCTGTACGTGGTGCCGAAATTTCAGGACATCTTTGCCGGCTTTGGTGCAGAGCTGCCCGCGTTCACCCTGATGGTCATCGGCCTCTCGAAAATCGTTCAGGATTGGTGGCTCATCATCCTTGGGTTGATGTTCGCCAGTATTTTCCTGTTCCGACGCAGTTACAAAGGATCACAGAACTTCCGCGACAGCGTTGATCGCAAGTTGCTGAAGCTCCCGATTATCGGCCCGCTGCTCTTCAAGTCTTCGATCGCCCGTTTCGCTCGTACCCTGTCCACAACCTTTGCCGCTGGGGTGCCGTTGGTCGAAGCGCTGGACTCCGTAGCCGGAGCGACCGGCAACGTCGTGTTCCGCAACGCGGTGAACAAGGTCAAGCAGGATGTTTCCACCGGTATGCAGCTCAACTTCTCCATGCGCGCCACCGGTGTGTTTCCCAGCCTGGCGATTCAGATGACCGCGATTGGCGAGGAGTCAGGTGCGCTGGACGCCATGCTCGATAAAGTCGCCACTTACTACGAGGATGAAGTCGACAACATGGTCGACAACCTCACCAGCATGATGGAGCCGATGATCATGGCCATCCTCGGCGTGATCGTTGGCGGTCTGGTGATCGCTATGTACTTGCCTATCTTCAAACTCGGAAGCGTTGTCTGAATATGTCCCTTGTTGATTTCCTGGCCAGCTCACCGCTGGCCTTTGTTTTATCCGCGCTGATTCTTGGTTTGCTGGTGGGCAGCTTTCTCAATGTGCTGGTCTACCGTCTGCCGATCATGATGGAGCGCGACTGGCAGGCTCAATCCAGGGAAATGCTCAAGCTGCCCGCCGAGCCAGTAAGCGAGACCTTCAACCTGATCCTGCCCCACTCGCGCTGCCCCCATTGCGCCCATCAAATCCGCCCGTGGGAAAACCTGCCGGTGATCAGTTATCTGTTTCTGGGTGGCAAGTGTTCAAGCTGCAAGGCACCGATCAGCAAGCGCTATCCGTTAGTAGAACTGGCCTGCGGCCTGCTGTCCGGCTACGTCGCCTGGCACTTCGGTTTCGGCTGGGCTGCTGCGGCGATGCTGGTACTGAGCTGGGGCTTGCTGGCCATGAGTCTGATCGATGCCGACCACCAGTTGCTGCCTGATGACTTGGTGTTACCGCTGCTGTGGATGGGCCTGATCGTTAACTCATTCGGCGTGCTCACGACCTTGGGCGACGCTCTCTGGGGCGCGGTGGCGGGTTATCTGGTGTTGTGGTCGGTGTACTGGCTGTTCAAACTGATTACCGGCAAGGAAGGCATGGGCCATGGCGACTTCAAATTACTGGCGATGCTCGGGGCGTGGGGTGGCTGGCAGATCCTGCCGTTGACCATTCTGCTGTCATCGCTGGTGGGCGCTGTATTGGGGCTGATCATGCTGCGTTTGCGCAATGCCGAAACCAGCACGCCGATCCCCTTCGGTCCCTATCTGGCCATCGCAGGCTGGATCGCTTTGCTCTGGGGTGGTCAAATAACCGACTCCTATTTGCAATTCGCCGGATTCAGATGAACCCAACCGCTAAAAAACCCTGGATTCTCGGCCTTACTGGCGGCATTGGCAGCGGTAAAAGCGCCGCAGCGCAATGCTTCATTGATCTGGGCATCCATGTGGTCGACGCCGACCACGCGGCGCGCTGGGTGGTTGAACCTGGTCGTCCTGCGTTGGCGCTGATTGCCGAGCACTTCGGGCCAACGGTGCTGAATGCCGATGGCACGCTGAATCGCGGTGCCCTGCGCGGTTTGATTTTCGAGAATGCCGAACAGCGCCGCTGGCTTGAAGCCCTGCTGCATCCGTTGATCGCCAAGGAGATTCAGCGCGATCTTGCCAGCGCCACTTCGCCCTACGCGATTCTGGTTTCCCCACTGCTGGTTGAGTCCGGCCAGTGGAAAACCACCCAGCGCGTGCTGGTGATTGACGTACCGCAGCAGGTGCAGGTCCAACGCACCATGCTGCGTGACAGCTCCAGCCAGGAACAAGTCCAGGCGATTATCCAGGCCCAGGCCAATCGCGAAGATCGATTGAGTCGTGCCGATGATGTACTGGTCAATGACCGGGATGCTGCCTGGCTGCAAAGCGAAGTCTCGCGTCTGCATCAATTTTATTTAACTTTGCCCGGAGGCCAATCATGAGCCAACCAATGACCGTCGATTGCCCAACCTGTGGCGCCCCAGTGGAATGGAGCGCAGCCAGCCCTGCCCGGCCGTTCTGCTCCGAACGCTGCAAGCTGATCGACCTGGGCGCATGGGCGTCCGAAGAACACGCCATTCCGGTCAGCCCGGATGCCGAAGATGAAATGTTTTCCGGTGATTTGCCTGAACGCCATTAATCGCCCCTGTGGGACCGGCTTTAGCCGGGAAGAGGCCAGTGCATTCAATACATTTTTGTTGTCAGTCACGCAGCCTTCCCGGCTAAAGCCGGTCCCGCGACGGTCCCGTGCCAATATAAAGGCTCAGTCATCTGTCCCCGCTATCCTTCCAGGGCGCTGACAGATAGCGCGTGCGGTTGAATGTCTCCAGCCACTCGGGGCTGAACACCACTAACGCGCTGATGACCATGCCGTTGATGAAGGCTTCGGGAAAGATGATCAGCCACAGATAGCCCGCGAAATCCTCCAGCCAGATCGGCATCTCGAACATCCCTTCGTGCCAGAGCAAGCCCAGCGCCAACAGCAAGCACATCAACGCCGCCAGGACGGCTGCGAGAAACCCCGAACAGAATATGTAAACGAAAGGGCTTTTAGGCCGTGCCCGCTCCACCAATACCGCGCACGCTTCGGTCACCAGTACCGGCAAGCCGATAAACAGCAGGCCGTTGACGCCCAGCGCAGCCAGGTCCTGACGGCCCAGGGTAAGCAGCCCGACTTGCGCCGCCAACCCGCCGAGAATCGCCAGAGGCCAGTCCAGCAGCAACGTCACCGCGGTCATGCCGATGAAGTGATATGACACACCGGTCTCGAAGTCCCGCCTGACAAGCCACAGCAGGAACAACGCAAACACAGTGCCGAACAACAGATGCTGACGGCGGTTGTCCGTGAACAACTCCACCCACGGTGAACGCCAGACCGCCCAGGCCAACACCGGCAAGTACAACAACCACGCCAGGGTCATTGCTTGCGGTGTCAGGACCTGCGCGCCGATCATGGTTTTTCGAGTGCCTCGCGAAGTGCATCGGGACCGTTGAATTCACGACGCTCAAGCAACTTGCCATCTTTGAGTTGCAACCACTGAACGGCAGCCGCGTCGCCGCCATAACCCGGTGCGATCTGCGCCTCGCGGTCAAGGGCTACCCGATAAGAATAGGTCCTGCGCATTTTAGGCACGGCAAAAAATTTGGTGACGTACGCTGGCATTGGCTCGATGTTGGCGATGAACACAGTATGTCGGGCCTCCAGAAAACCTTTGGGCTTGTCCTTGAGCGCCTTCTCCATGATCTTGCCCGCACTCATGCTGCTGGCGACCAGAATCGTCTGGGTCTTTTGCGGGTTCATCACGTACGGCTCATCAAACTGATCCAACAGGCTCCAGGTCGGTACCGGGTCACCGATTTCCATGGCCTGAGCGGTGAATGGCAACAGGATCAACAGCAGAATGGGCCAAAGCTTCAAGGGTGCAACTCTCCTGAGAGGGATGGGAAAACCAACACCATAGCCCAAATGGGTGCGGAGTTGGCTGATCCATGTCGGGTCGCAACACCGACGAGCCCTCCCTTGGTTTGGGTCTGGAGCCTAATTAAACGCAATCTGCCGCAGAGAACGCACTTGTCAGCGCCTATGCCAACTCGATCGCGTGCACGCGCGCGCTCATCAAACAAAAGCCAAACTGCTGGATTGAAATGCATTTTCTGTAGGAGCTGCCGAAGGCTGCGAAGCATTTATCCTGACACACCGCGATCGCAGCCTTCGGTCCTACAGGTCCTATGTTTGCCGCAAGCCAGAGCACTGCTCTGACGATCGGGGCCGCTTCTACCTGTGCTGTATTCGAAATGCGTAGCAGCATCTTCCAGTTGTAGCTATTAGAACGCTAAGCTTGGCCCATGGATGACTCAGACTACCTTCGCCTGCTCACGATCCAGGCCGAACAAGCCAACGCGTTTCTTTCCAATGCGCGAAAGTGGGAGCGTGAGCGATGGGTTTGTGAGCGTTTACTGCAGGGTTTGAACATCCCGCATCGTCACGAAGACTTCACCGCTGCCGGGCAGGAACCGCCGGATGTGCTGTTTCGTGATGCCTGTTTCGAAGTATTTTTTGTCCTCGATGAAGGCCGACGCCTGAACGACGAATGGCGTGAAGAACTGGCGCGAAGGCGTGGCGCGTTTTCCCTGAGCCAACTCGTGCGCCGCGAAGCCAAGCCCAAACGTATTCCTGCCAGTGAGCTGCTACAGCGCCTGGGGCCGACGTTGCGTAAAAAAGCCAGTAACTACAACGAACGCAGCATTGATACAGGACAGCTGGACATCATTGCGTTCGCCAGCCTTAAACGCGAAGTGCTGGATTTGAACAGCCACTTCCCGCCGCCCACCGAATATCTGCGCCAGGGCTGGCGCTCGCTGTCACTGGTCGGGCCGACCTTTGCCCGAGTGCTGTATGCCCATCCCGATGCACCGGATTTTCTACGGACCAATCTGGGGCGCAGCGTAGTCTTTGATGTTGGAATCAGTTTATGAGCCCTCTGCAAGAGCTGTTGGCCGACGTACCGCAAACCGGTCGGGTGCGCTGGATCGGGGTGCGCCCTGAATCCCGTGGCGAAATGGTTGAGCTGGAGGCGGTGGAAGCTCGCCGCGAAGCAGGTCTGACCGGCGATCATGCGCGCCCCGGCCCTCGCAATGCGCGGCAGGTCACGTTGATTCAATGGGAACATCTGGCGGTGGTCAGCTCCTTGCTGAATCGCGCTGAGGATCAACCCATCGTGCCGCAGGACCTGCGCCGCAACCTGGTGATCAGCGGCATCAACCTGTTCAGCCTCAAAGGCCGTCGATTCAAAATCGGTCAGGCGATCCTCGAGACCACCGGCTGGTGCCAACCTTGTGCGCGGCTGGAGCAACGTCTTGGCCATGGGACCTTTCAGGCGGTACGTGGGCATGGCGGAATTACCGCACGAGTGATACAAAGCGGCATCATTCGTCTAGATGATTCGTTACGGGTCGAACCGCTCGAACTGATTGTCGAATAACGCAGTTGCCCTCTTTTCTGAGGCTCCTATGTCCAGTCACCTGAAACCCGAAGACCAAAAGCGTGTCGAAGAGTACCTGCAAGCCCCCCAGCATCAAGTCGAGCGCCGGCCTTTTCGGCCATGGCTGCTCCTGAGCGTGGTGGTTGCGGTGGTGATTGGCCTTGGCTTGTTGAGCCGTTTGTTGAGTTATCTGACGCTATGAGCAGCAGCAAAACAGTGCTCGCGCAGATAGACCCACTCCCCCCGAATTCCTTAAACCTTATGAGATATCCCTATGACTCATCGTATTGTCATCGTTGGCGGCGGCGCTGGCGGTCTGGAGCTGGCCACCCGCCTGGGTAAGACCCTGGGCAAAAAAGGCACAGCCAGCGTGACTCTCGTCGACGCCAACCTGACCCACATCTGGAAACCGCTGCTGCACGAAGTCGCCGCGGGCTCGCTCAATTCCTATGAAGATGAGCTGAACTACGTGGCTCAGGCCAAGTGGAACCACTTCCAGTTTCAGTTGGGCAAAATGACCGGGCTGAACCGTGAAGCACGACAGATTCATCTGGCAGCGACTCTGGATGAAGACGGTCTGGAACTTGTTCCTGCGCGCAGTCTGGAATATGACTCGCTGGTGATTTCAGTCGGCAGCACCACCAACGACTTCAACACGCTGGGCGCAGCCGAACACTGCCTGTTTCTGGACTCGCGTAAACAAGCCGAGAAATTCCACCAACAACTGCTCAATCACTACCTGCGCGCCCACGCCGGGCAAACCGACACCGCTCAGGAAATCACCGTGGCCATCGTTGGCGCAGGTGCGACGGGTGTTGAGCTGGCGGCTGAACTGCATAACGCCGCTCACGAGCTGGCTGCTTACGGACTGGGCCGCATCAAGCCGGAAAACCTGCGCATCACTGTGATCGAAGCCGGCCCACGTGTATTGCCTGCACTGCCGGAACGCATCGGCGGGCCTGTGCATAAAACCCTGGAGAAGCTTGGCGTCACAGTGCTGACCGATGCGGCCGTCAGTGAAGTGACTGCCGACTCGCTGATCACTGCGAGCGGCCTGGTGATCCCGGCCACGCTCAAGGTCTGGGCAGCGGGCATTCGTGCACCCGGTTTCCTGCAGGAAATCGACGGGCTGGAAACCAACCGCATCAACCAGTTGCAAGTGCTGCCAACGCTGCAAACCACTCGCGATGAAAACATCTTCGCCTTTGGTGACTGCGCAGCCTGCCCGCAAAAAGGCTCGGATCGCAACGTCCCGCCGCGCGCCCAGGCCGCGCATCAGCAAGCGTCGCTGCTGGTCAAATCGCTCAAACTGCGTATTGAAGGCAAGCCGCTGCCGGACTACAAATACACCGACTACGGCTCGCTGATCTCCCTGTCGAAGTTCTCGGCGGTGGGTAACCTGATGGGCAACCTGACCGGCAGCGTCATGCTCGAAGGCTGGCTGGCGCGCATGTTCTACATCTCCTTGTATCGCATGCACCAAATGGCGCTGTATGGCACCTTCCGCACCCTGATGCTGATGCTCGGCAGCCGTATCGGCAAAGGGACCGAGCCGAGAATGAAGTTGCATTAATAACCGCCCTTCCCTGTAAGGGCTGCCGAAGGCTGCGAAAGCGTTAACGCTGACGCATCGCTATTTTTCTGCAGGAGCTCACGAGCACCGCGAGGCAGCGATAGCGTCCCGTCTGATACAACGCTATCGCGGCCTCGCGGTGCTCGTGCGCTCCTACAGGTCTACTGTATGGCGCGCGACAGCGCCAGTAATGGCATATCGCTTCTTTAGTCCCATAGACACAGGCATACTCGGCGTTCATGCGGTTCCATGAAATGGATGTTGAGGATTTGCGCTATGTCGACGGTGCCTCGTTTTACCGATCATTACCGTAAAGCCGACCGCATCATGCTCGGGCTTTTGTGGCTATGTTTTGTCTACGCCTTGGGGCTGGCGACACTTCACTCGACTTTCGGCCAAGCCGTTCTGGTCGGTGGCGGCACTGCCCTCGGGATGACTGCGTTGTATCCCGTCCTGCGCGGTACTCGCTTGTTTCGCTGCCTGACGGGCGTGGCCCTGATGGTCATGTCCGGTCTGCACATCAATCAGACGCAAGGCCTCATCGAAGTCCACTTCGGTATTTTCGCGCTGTTGGCGGTGCTGACGTTCTACCGGGACTGGCTGCCCATTGTCGTGGCTGCCGCGACCATCGCTGTTCACCATCTACTCTTCCATGTGCTGCAGCATGCAGGTTATCCGGTTTACGTGATGCAGCATCACGGCGGTTGGGATGTGGTCTTCATCCATGCCGCCTATGTCGTCGCTGAAAGCGCTATCCTGATTTATCTCGCCATCCACAGCCATCGCGAAGCCAGCGAGAACCAGGATCTGCTGGACAAAATCCTTCAGGCCGCTGCGCGTCTGGATAAAAGAGCAGGCGTTACTGAAAGCCGCGCCGGCATGCACTCCTCCCAGCGCTTTGATGAATTCCTGGCGTTGATCACCAATACCGTGGGTGGCGTGATTCATGAAACCAGCGGTTTGAGCGACATGGGTCGCCAGCTGTCGGTCGCAGGCGAAACGCTGGACAAAGGCGCCCAGCAGCAACTGGCAGAAATCACTCGCATGGCTCACTCAATGCAAATGCTCACCACGGCACTGGATGACATCTCGCAACACGCCAGCGAAGCGCATCAGGGTGCCAACAAGGCCAATGAGCAATTGGTCAAAGGTCGCGAATCAGTCGACCAGGCCAGCAAGGACATCTCCAACCTGGAGTCGTCCATCAGCGGCGCCAACCAGAGCGTGCAATCGCTGGCAGAGCAGGCAGAAAAGATTGGCAAGGTGATCAACGTGATCCGCGAAATCGCCGAACAAACCAATTTGCTGGCGCTCAATGCCGCCATTGAGGCTGCCCGCGCGGGTGAGCAGGGCCGAGGGTTTGCCGTGGTTGCCGATGAAGTTCGCGGCCTGGCGCAGAAAACCGCAGGCTCGGTGGAAGAGATACGCCAGATCGTCGAATCATTGCAGAAGGAAAGCCGCACCGCTGCGGACTCGATGCGTAACAGCGGCGAAGAAGTCGAGCGCTGCGTCCAGGCTAGCCAAATGGGCTCCGAACTGTTGAAAAGCACCGTCGCCGATGTGCTGGAAATCCACCGGTTGAACGTGATGATCGCGGGCACCACCGAACAGCAATCCGCTGCATCGGTGGGCATCAATGATCGCCTGACAACCGTCCACGCCATTGCGCAGAACAATGCCACGGATGTCGTAACCCTTATTCAGTGCAGCGAAGACCTTTTGCCAATGGCTAACCGGCTTCAGGCGCTGGGCGCGGCGTTTGCGGTGAAGGGTTAAGGCCTTAACGGGTTGAACAGCAAACATTGGACTGTAGGAGCTCACCGAGGTTACGAGGCCAGCGATCGAGGAGTGTCAGACAAACCGCTATCGCTGGCCTCGTAACCTCGGTGAGCTCCTACAGGAATTGATACAAATCAGAAATCAAGCCGACAAGTGTTCGTACAAGATCGTCGCGCCCACCAGTATCAGCACCAAGCCGCCAATGATCTCGGCGCGCTTGCCGACCATCGTCCCCAGTACCCGGCCCAACATCACACCAATCGTCACCATGGTCATGGTAGCCAGACCGATTGCAGCGGCTGCGACGAGAATGTTCACGTCCACAAAAGCAAGGCCGACACCGACGGCAAGCGCGTCGATGCTGGTGGCAAAAGCAGTGACAGCGAGAATCAGGAACGAATGCTGACCGGCCTTTTCCTCTGGCTCTTCATCATCCTGCTTCACGCCGTTGTAGATCATGTGCAAGCCGAGAATCAGCAGCAGCGTAAAGGCGATCCAGTGATCCCAGCTTTCGACGAAGCTGCTCGCGGCATTACCGATGGCCCAGCCGATAACGGGCGTGATGGCTTCAATCACGCCGAAGATAAGACCGGTACGTAACGCTTCGATAAAGCGCGGTTTGTGCAGGCTGGAGCCTTTACCGATGGCCGCTGCGAAAGCGTCCGTGGACATGGCCAAGGCGACAAATATGAGGGAGATGGGGCTCACGGTTTACTTCCAGTCGGGCTATGAGTCAACGACACATCCACACGCCCGACTTTAGGCATGGATATGTCGCTGGTCTCGCCAACCAAAAGGTGCTCGTACCACGGCTGCTGCCGAGAATGTTGATACGAACGCTGCTGACGTCACTCAGCAGCAGGCTACTCCCCAACGAAGGTGGGCATCATACCCGTTCAGGGCATGAAAATATCGTCAAACGGTTCACAAGTTTCGGGGCGATACGCGATTTATCTGAGTAACCCTATTCCTGTGGGAGCTGGGCTTGCCCGCGATAAGGCTGGACGCGATTCACTTCAGATCGCATCCAGCCTTATCGCGGGCAAGCCCAGCTCCCACAAGGAATGCACTCCAATTCAAACCGTCATGTGAAGTTAATAACGTCACTGCACATTCCGATACAACATCAACCGCGCACTCTCATGCAGCCCCAGGGTCAGCGCTCGCAGGCGACTGAACTCCTCCGGGTGCCGCTCTGCAACATCCTCCAACGGAGTTGCCGAGGCCAGGTCATGCAGCGTCGGCGAGGTGCCGTCGTGTTCCATTTGCAGTAAAAAGTGCCGGGTGACACCACCGATCAACGGGAAAGTACCTTCGCGCAGCACCAACGGCACGACGCGCTCACCTTCAGGTGCAGGCTGCTGGATATCCCGGCCCATGGCACCGTTGCTGAACGGAATCCCTGCCATACCCGCCACGGTTGGCAACAAGTCCGCCAACCCGACCGCCTCCTCGACAACCTTCGTCCCTATCAGGCCTGGTGCGTGGATCAACATCGGCACGTTGTTGCTCTCCAGGCCCAATTGCTCAAATGCCGGAGGCATATGCGGGATCTGGCTGATACGGGTGTTGTGGTCGCCAAACAGAACAAAAATCGTGTTTTCGTAGTAACCGCCCGCCTTGGCCAGCTCCATCAGCCGCCCGATATTGAAGTCCAGCAAGCGCACTGCGTTGTATTGCTCCACGCTGCGCGAACCCGCTGCCTGCACTTGCTCGAGGCTCAGATTGCTGACTTCAAAACCGTCGTTTTCTTTAGGGATGGTAAACGGCCGGTGATTGCCTGCCGTCTGCAAATAGGCGAAAAACGGCTGATCCTTGGGCAGCGCGCGCAGGATTCGGTCGCTTTCCTTGAACAGATCCAGATCGGAAATCCCCCACACATCCACCACAGGCGAACGCCAGTCACGCTCGTCATACAGTCGAATGTCGACGATGCTGCGGCGGATCAGCGCGTTCATGTTGGCCCAACCAGAGTTGCCGCCAATCATGTACAGCTTCTCGTAACCCTTGAAATCGTTGATCAGCGTATTTTGCCGGGTCAGCATCGGGTGCCGGGTTGCGGTTTCCTGACGTGTAACGTCGGGAACCCCGGTAATGCTTGCCCACACGGTCTTGGCGGTTCCGGTAACCGGCACGTAGAAATGCCGAAAGAACCAGCTTTGCTCAGCCAGCCGATCCAGATTAGGGGTCGGATTGAGCGGGTTGCCATACGCCCCCACAGCACTGGTGCCCAAGGACTCAAGCATCACAAACACTACGTTCGGCGGCCGGGTAGCAGCCACGTTGTAAGGCTGCACGTCTTGCTGACGCTTGAAGTTCAGGCTTTGTGGGTCTGGTTTATCGACGCCCAGGTAATCAGCGACCACAGAATAATGGCGGCGTACTACCTCTTCGTCATAACGCGACTGCCCTACCTTGAGCGTGTCATAGAGGAACAGCACCGGATTCAAACCCAGCGCGGCGACCTGACTGTTTCCCGAGAAGAACGCGTCACTCCAACGCAGCGGGACCGGGTTCTCCAGATTGAGGTTTTCAACGCGACCCAGCAGCCCCAATAAAGTGGCCAACGTCACCAGTACTGCGCCAAATGCGGCAGACCAACGCGTGATCGGTTTGGCCTGGCGCTCAAGGGTAATCTGCTCCAGCCCGATGAACGCCGCGATTATCACCCCGATACCGGCGAGCCAACTGGCGGTGATCCACAGCACTGGATAGGTTTGCCAGAGCATGTCCCGGGAAATCTGCGCGTCGTCCAGATAGCGCATAACACTGGCGTTGATCCGCACACCCAGATACGCGTAATGACCAAAATCGACGATGTAGATCAGAGTGACCAGCGCCAATACAACGGCGAGGTACCCCCGCGCCAACCAGCGCAGCATCCTCACGCTCAGCAGATTCCAACGGGGGAACCACAACAGCACGACGAGGGGTAACGCCAACAGCAGGGCCAAACGTAAATCGAAGCGAAAGCCAATGCCCAGCGTCTGAGCGACGGTGGCGTCAGTGCTCAGGCTGGCAGGATCAACGCCGGAGAAGCCGAAGAAAAACACCAGCCGCAAAACACTCAGCAGCACCAAAAAAAGCACGGTCACGCCCAGCCAATACAGCAAGCGCCGTGATTGCAGCCAACCCATTTTCATCCCCTTGACTCTTACACTCACAAGCCCGAAACCGGCTTGCCGTTTGATAGTGTTGATGGCTGGCGACTGCGCCAGCGACGATAGATGCCACGCACGACCATCACCACCAGCGCCACACAGCAATACAACGCCAGCAACGGGTCGATCAGATAATCCCAATAGTTTTCCGAAGGCTTGCTACGCACTGCGAAGGCCAGTGTCGCGCCTGCCAACATCACGACGCCCAAGCCATTGCGCAGGTACAGCAAGCCGAAAGCGATGACTGCAACGGCAATGATCAGAGGGCGCGGATTAAAGCCCAAGCGATAAGGATCGCTATAGCTGAGGCCTAATGTGGCCGGATAGAGAACCAGTGCCAGCGCAGCAAAAACGATCACCACGACGGTGCCAGGTCGACCGACTCCAGGCAGTTTCACACCCAGACGCTGCAAGGTGAGCCAGACAAGGACGATCGCGGTCGTGATCGCCAGATCGTCGGTAAAGCTGCGCACGTACGCCGCCAGCGAAAGACCATTGATACTGACAAAACCCAGCACTGAAGCACTCGCCAGAATGATCAGGCGCCACTTCAGGTTAGCGACCCAAGAAGCCGCCACGATGAACAACGTCAGGCTGAAAAACAGATGAGCTTGCCACAGAGACATCACAGTAATTGCTCCGCCAGCCAGGCTTCATTGAAGCTGACGTGTTTGATAAAGGTGTTATTCCACGAATAAACCAAGTGGTAGAGACCGTCGGGGCTGCGGATGAAGTACGGATACTCATACTCAAAGTCGCAGCCTTGAGGCGAGCACACACGCTGATCGAGATTGCTCAGGAACTTTTCCTCAAGCGGATGACGGCGCACGCCGCTGGAGGCGCGGAAACCTTCGCCGATGATTTCCTTGTAGGCATCAAAGGAAAACGGATTGCCCAGCGGATCGGGCGACTTATCCAGATCGATCAGCGAGGTCCAGTGATCCATCTGCTCGTCCGTGCCATAAAGGCTCAATTTGAAACGACCGTCGCGCAGGTCATTCAGCGCGACCAACAGACCGCGATCGGGCGTGCCAACTGCAGCCAGCGAGGAGTTGGGATTGCTTGGCGCAAGAGGCAGCGGTTCACTCCAGGTCTGACCGCCATCCTCGGTGCGACTGGCGAGCACTTTGTGATGCGTGTTGCCCGCGTAACGCAGCAGTGCGACCGCGCGCTTGCCATCCAGTGGCACCACCGTTGGCTGCAGAGAGTTCTTGCCGCGGCTGATACGGAATTTGTCGATCACATCACCGTCGGCGCTCAGGTACAGGTACTCGGCAAACTTGCCGAGAAACTCGTGGTAAACCGGCAGGCCGATCGAACCGTCAGCGTGAAACACTGGTGCGGCGCGCACCAATGTACTGATGTTCAGGAACGGCGAGGTGATCAGTTGACGAGGCTGCGACCAGTTCTTGCCCATGTCCTCGGAGACCATCACGTTGACCGAACTGCCTGCCCAGCCGCCCACCGAGACCGAGACATAGAACAACCACAAGCGCTGGTCCGGTGCCAAAGCAACCACCGGGTTACCGAGTTTGCGAATGTACTTGCCGGTGCCCTCCTGAGTGGACTGACGCGTTGCCAGCACCTGCTCATCGCCCCACTCGCCAGCACGTGCGTCGAATCGCGAGGCGCGGATTTCCACATCGCCCGCACCTTCACGAGAGCCCGCGAACCACACCGACATCAGGTCGCCACCGGGCAAGGCGGTCACCGCAGACGAGTGAACAAAGTCATCCAGATCAGAGGACGCGAAACGGCTGCTATAACTGGCTTTTGCCGCAACGCCCGAAACCGGCGTTAAAACGGGTGCAACAGCGAAGCCGGACAAGCTGTGCTGGGGATGGCTGAACCAGGCACCGATGAAAATCAGAGCGAGCGCAAGGTATGCACTCAAGACAGGTACATTGAAAGAAGTCAGTCGCATGGGGAGTGATCACAATCGTGAAGGCAAAATGTCTGGGCTCAATCACGTGGCTCTTCGGCAAGTGGCCGTCGCCGACCCGTGATCATCGACAACGGCAGGTTGTCCTTCACCTGATAACTTTCAAACAGTGCCGCCGCTATGTGCAGGCACACCACCAACGCCAGGCCGTCAGCCAGCGTTTCATGAATCTGCTGAGGCCAGTCTGCGCCCCACAGGGCATCCACTTCGGTCATCAGCCATCCGGTCAAACCGATACCGCAAATCATCGCCATCATCAGCACCATGACCAGCGCGCCCAGCGGCGAATGCCCAAGCCGATGTTCCGGCTGACGCCTGATTAGCGAGCCAACGTGGGCACGCAAACGCGCAAGCGTCGGCCAGAAATCGGACCAGCGCGCACTGCGCGGCCCGATGAAACCCCACACCACTCGGACCACCAGCCAGGCAACCGCGTAGTAACCCAGCCAGACGTGCCAATCGTCACCGGCTTCATTGAAGAAGTAATTAGCGACGAAAACACCGGCCAGGGAAATGTGGAACAGCCGCACCAGCGGGTCCCACAGGCGCAGGGTCGGCCGAGTCATTAGCCTTTGATCTCGGTCTTCACAGCTTTACCGGTGACCGGATCGTGGTAGATCTCGACTTTGCGTTTGTCTTTGTCGAAGCCGTAGATTTCGTAGCAGTTGCCGTCAGTGACTTTGAACTTGCTGATCTCGTAACCCTGAGCTTTCAGTTGCTCCTGGAATTTGCCCTGATCCTGCCAGGTGGAGCGTTCGGCAGTGGTGCATTGTGGACCGGCAAGGGCCAGCGGACTGGCGAGCAGGAAGGGAACCAGCAACAGGACTTTACGCATGGCAGACACTCGTAAGAACTAAGGAGCCGCTACTGTGCGAAACAAAGCTTAGCGAAAGCTTAGGACGCAACAGACCGTTACATCTTCCCCGACGCAAGGCCCTGCCCGAAGCGCTGGCGTAGCGGCATCATGTGCGCCCTCACCGGCTGAAACCAATACGGAACACCTTATGCGCCTGCTCCTTGTGGAAGATGACCGCGCCGTAGGCCAGGGCATCCGTGTCGCCCTCGGCAGCGAAGGCTATACGCTGGACTGGTTGCAGGACGGCGCGAGTGCTTTACATGCCTTGCGCAGCGAGCGATTCGACTTACTGTTGCTTGACCTTGGCCTGCCGCGTCTGGACGGCATCGACTTGCTGCGTCAGATTCGCGCGGAGCAACAGTCCCTGCCTGTATTGATCCTGACCGCTCGTGACGGCACCCCCGACCGTATCGCCGGGCTGGACGCTGGCGCTGATGACTATCTGGTCAAACCCTTCGATGTGGACGAGCTCAAAGCCCGGGTTCGTGCACTGCTGCGACGCAGTCAGGGTCGTGCGCAACCGTTGCTGGAACATGGGCAAATCAGCCTTGATCCGGCGACCCAACAAGTCAGCTTCAACGGTGTCGAAATCGCCATGACGCCGATGGAGTATCAGTTACTGCATCAACTGATGATCCGGCCCGGTAAAGTCGTGACCCGCGAGCGTTTGTCGTCGACGCTTTACGGCTGGCAAGACAAGGTGGAGAGCAACACGCTGGAGGTGTTGATCCACAACCTGCGTAAAAAACTCTCCGCCGAATTGATCCGCACCGTGCGCGGTGTGGGCTACCGGATCGAGACCTTGTCATGAGTTCAGTTCGCGCGCGCATTCTCGTCCCTGTGTTGCTTCTGCTGCTGTTGGGCGACCTGACTATCAGTTGGTTGGCGCTACGCGATAGCCACAATGAAATTGAAGAAGTCTACGACGCCCAACTGGCGCAAAGCGCACGCCTGCTGCAGGGCGTTCTGCGCCAACGGCCACCGGGCGAGACCGACCTTGATCGGCTGTATCAGGCTTTCGATGAAGCCATGAGTCGAGTGGGCGGCGGTGAGGCTGCTCATCCCTATGAGACCCGTTTGACGTTCCAGATCTGGCGCAGCAACGGCGAACTGTTGGTGCGCTCCGCCGAGGCGCCGGAGCTGGACGGCCCGCCTGTTACCGAGGGCTCACATGATTTCCTCAAAGACGGCAATGACTGGTGTGGTTTCCTGCTGGTCGACGCGCAGCAAGGGTTGCTGATCTGGGTCGGCGAGCGTGACGATGTGCGCCAAGACCTAATTCAGCGCATCGTCCGCCACACCTTGTGGCCCACTGTGATTGGCGTTCCCCTTCTGGCCCTGGCGATCTGGCTGGCGATTGGCTGGGGTTTGCGCCCACTGCAATTCATGGCCAGCGTCATTCGTCGACGCGAGCCGGAGAGTCTTGAGCCGCTGCATCTGGCACCGCTGCCCAAAGAGCTGGAACCGATGCAGACCGCGCTCAATCGCCTGCTGATCCAGATCGAAAATCTGCTGGAACGAGAGCGCCGTTTTATCGCAGATGCGGCCCACGAACTGCGGACACCGCTGACCATCCTGCGCATCCACGCGCAAAACGCCAGACAGGCGCAACTGCCGGAACAACGCGAAGAGGCGCTGGACTATCTGGTGCATGGCGTCGACCGCGCCACGCGGATTGCCAGCCAGTTGCTGACCATGGCGCGCTTGGAACCGAAGGTAAATCAAAGCGAATTGCAGACGTTCGACCTGGGCAGTCTGGTACGTGAAGAACTTGCCGAACTGACACCGCTGGCGGCCGAGAAAAAAGTAGAACTGGTCTTTGATGGGGTAGAAAATTTCCGGTTACACAGTGATCCCGCGGCCATCACTGTGGCCTTCCAGAACCTGCTGACCAACGCCCTGAATTTCGCTCCGGCCAACAGTGAGATTCGAGTCATTCTGGACCACAGCCATGACGGCCTGGCCGAGTTGCGCGTCGAGGACAGCGGGCCGGGCATCGACGAAAAAAATGCACCGCGCCTGCTGGAACGTTTCTACAGCAATGGCCACAGCAACGGTGCAGGGCTGGGATTGGCCATCGTCGAAATGATCGTCAAGAAACTCGACAGCACCCTGCAGATCGGCAACCGCCCCGATGGCGGATGTTGCGCGCAGTTGCGGCTGAGGAGTCTAGGGACCTGAAGTTGCTGGGCCTGTCCGCTGTCGCTCAACAAATACTGACCTGTAGGAGCGCGCGAGCAACGCGAGGCCGCGATAGCGGTGTATCAGACAGGACGCCATCGCGGCCTCGCATTGCTCGTGCGCTCCTACAGAAAAGCACTCCAATCAGGTAGTTGCATTTTTTCGAAGCTAACGAGCAAGGCAAGGTAGCGATGACGGTGTGCTGATTTTCTCCGGACAATGCGGCAGGACAAAAAGGTTACGACATCTTAATGAGAAAAAATGTCATTTGCGGATAGTATGTGTTCTCGAATTCTTCATCTTGGCAATTCTGATCACTATTTGCCGGGTAATGCCTTAAGGACATAACCATGAGCCGCCTCGCAGCCCAGTCTTTTTCTTTCTCCAAAGCCCTCGTCGCTGCAACGGGTTTGTGGCTGCTGGCCCAGACCAGCCTGGCGGCGGACTTGCCGCAACGCTGGGTTTCGGCGGGCGGCTCGATCAGTGAGTGGATCGTCGAGCTGGGCGGCGAGTCGCGGCTGGTGGCCGTAGACACCACCAGTCAACATCCAGCCAGCCTGGAAAAGATGCCGAAAATTGGTTATCAACGCCAACTCAGCGCTGAAGGCATTCTGGCACTGCGTCCAGACTTACTGGTGGGCAGCGAGGAAATGGGGCCGCCACCGGTGCTGGAACAATTGCGTCGGGCTTCGGTGCGTGTCGAGATGCTGTCCTCCAAACCGGAACTCCCGGCACTTGAAAGCAACCTCAAGCAACTGGGTTCGTGGCTGGGCAAAAACGATCAGGCTCAATCAGAGTTTGCAGCGTTTCGCGACAACCTGAACAAACTCTCCAGCCGCTTGGCGACCAACAAGGACCAGGCACCACGCGTGCTTTTGCTGGTCGGTGGCGCCGGCGACCGGCCACTGGTGGCAGGCTCGGACACGCTGGGTGCATGGTTGCTGACCCAGGCCGGAGCCAATAACATCGCCACGCACAAAGGTTACAAACCGCTGTCCAGTGAGATGCTGCTGGGACTGGATCCGGCTTTCATTGTCATCGCTGACCGGCGAATCAATGGTCCCGAGGCGGCACAAGCACTGGTCGCGCAAAACCCTGGCCTCGCCAGTAGCCGCGCCGTACGTGAAAACCATTTGCTGCCGCTAGACGCCACGCTGCTGGTCGGCGGCCTGGGTCCTCGTCTGCCCGCCGCTGCCGAAGCACTGGCCCAAGCTTTCCGCCCAAGCCTCGGCGCGACGATCGCCCATAAACCATGAGCCTGAGACTTCAGGCCAGACCCTTATTGATTGGCCTTGGCGGATTGACGCTGGTCAGCGTCCTGCTGTCGTTGACCCTGGGCCCGTTGAATCTGGCGCTGGTTGATACCTTGCGGGCCTTGGCGCATATCGCAGGCTTCCCTATAGCAGCCGATGAACAGGCCGTGCTGGTCATCGGTCAGATTCGACTACCGCGCACATTACTCGGCATTGCCGTGGGTGCGGTGCTGGCGATCACAGGCGTTGCCATTCAAGCGTTGTTCCGCAATCCGCTGGCCGATCCAGGATTGATCGGCGTCTCCACCGGCGCAGCGTTGGGCGCAGCATTTGCTATCTGCCTGGGGGGTATGGCGGCCCCTGCCTGGTTCCAGCCGTATTTGCTTTCGTTGTGCGCGTTCGCTGGAGGTTTGGGCGTGACGGCCATTGTCTACCGATTGGGTTACCGCGCCGGGCAGACCCGCGTCGGGATCATGCTGCTCGCCGGGATCGCCATCACCGCCATGGCAGCCGCGCTGATCGGCCTTCTGGGTTATTTGGCCGATGACGCAACCCTTCGGCAACTGACCTCCTGGAATCTGGGTAGCCTCAACGGTGCCAGCTATGCGCGTCTCTGGCCCTTGCTAGTGATTGTGCTGGCGGTCGCCGTCTGGTTACCGCGTCGGGCAGCGGCCTTGAACGTGCTGTTGCTGGGCGAATCGGAAGCCCGACACTTGGGTATCGAAGTTGAACGGCTCAAGGCCGAGCTGATTTTCTGCACAGCACTGGGCGTCGGCGCAGCGGTTGCCGCAGCCGGTCTGATTGGGTTCATCGGGCTGGTCGTCCCGCATTTGTTGCGGCTGCTGGCGGGCCCCGATCATCGACTGTTGCTGCCTGCGTCTCTGCTGGGCGGCGCGAGTCTGCTGCTCCTGGCCGACACCATTGCGCGCATGCTGCTGACCCCCGCCGAGTTGCCGCTGGGGATTGTCACCGCACTGCTCGGTGCACCCTTTTTTCTCTATCTATTGATACGTAGGGGGATTTGATGCTCAGCGTTTCTGGCCTGGGGCTGCAAACCGGTAGCAACTGGCGCTTGCGTGATATTGACCTGAGCTTAGTCGGAGGCGAAGTACTGGGTGTACTCGGCCCTAACGGCGCGGGCAAAAGCAGCCTGTTCGGGGCTATGAGTGGCGAGCTTTCACCGAGTACCGGCCACGTGTTGCTGGAGGGCGAATCACTGAGCACCTGGACAGGACGCGAACGGGCACAGAAGCTGACAGTACTCCCACAGACATCAACCCTGGAGTTCGATTTCCTGGTCAATCAGGTAGTGGGGTTCGGTCGTTTGCCACACGACAGCGGCGCGCAAGCCGACGCCGAAATCGTCGAACAAGTGTTAGCTCATTGCGCCCTGAGCCACCTGACCGAACGATCATATACACAACTGTCCGGCGGCGAACGCCAGCGGGTACAACTGGCTCGCGCCCTCGCCCAGCTCTGGCCTGCCGTACCCGGCAAAACCCTGTTGCTGGACGAGCCGACCGCCGCCCTCGACCCACGCCATCAGCACGCATCCCTGCAACGAATCCGGCAACTGGCCGCCGACGGCGTGTCAGTCGCGCTGGTGTTGCACGACCTGAACCTGGCTTCCCGCTACTGCGATCAACTGCTCTTGCTGGCCGAAGGGCGCATCCACGCCTTGGGCACTCCCGCCGAAGTGCTACAGCCGCATGTGCTGCATGAGGTTTTTGGCCTGGAAGTACTGATCCAGGAACACCCCGTGGACGGCTACCCGGTAGTCATCGTTCGCTGATCTAGAGCACAAATCTGGACACTGAGGTACGCAGCTCCTGAGCCAGTACCTCAAGTTGCTGCACGTTGTTGTTGGCGTGGCCGACGGAATCTGCGGTGGCCTCAACCATATTGGCAATACGCTCGATATTTTGCGCCACACTGGCACTGGCCTGGCTTTGCTCACCCGTCGATGCCGCCACCTCACGCACCTGCACCAGCGTGGCAGAGGCCTCCTGATTAATGTGGCGCAAAGCATTCGCGGCCTTTTCAGCCAACTCCACCCCTAGTACCACTTGCGGGGTCACGGCTCCCATTCCCGCAACGACCGAACCGGTATCTGTCTGAATCGAGGTGATCATGGCGGTGATTTCCTCGGTTGCCAGGGACGTACGCTGAGCAAGGTTCCTCACCTCATCTGCCACCACGGCAAAGCCGCGTCCCTGCTCCCCCGCCCGTGCAGCCTCAATGGCCGCATTGAGCGCCAGCAAGTTGGTTTGACTCGCGATGTTTTTGATGACGCTGGCGATGCCATCGATTTCATGGGTCCGCGTGACCAGCCCGGCAATCAGCTGCGAAGCGTCCTCTATCTGCACCGACACTTGCTGAATCGCCTGAGCGGCATCATTGACCAGTCTCTCGCCCTGCGCAGCAAGCTGTGTGGAGTTCGCCGAGTTCTTCTCGGTTTCACCCGCGCTATAGGAGATGTGTTCGATGGTCACCGACATTTCCTCGATCGCAGCAGCCGTCGCGGTTGTCGCATCCGAGGTTTGCTGCGACGCAGAATCCAGCTGATTCATTTGTCCCGACAGACCATTGGCTGCCTGTCCTAATTGTTGCGCATTGTGCTGAATGGAGTTGATCATTTCCCTGAGGTTTTTCTGCATCTGCGCGACGCTGTACAGCAGGCTGAGCTTACCGGGACTGTAAGCAATGGTCTGACTTAGATCACCATTAGTAATGGCGCCGACAGCACTCGCGGCGTAAGCCGGCTCACCGCCCAGGCTGCTGTAGATACTTTTCGAGATACGCCACGCGACAACCACCACGATCAGGATTAATACAATACCGACAACAATGAAGTCATACGCCAACTTCCAGTAGGCCGTTTCTATATCGGCGACAAATATGCCGAAGCCGATAAACCAGTTCCAGTCACTGATGCGTGTAACGCCGTTTATTTTTGGCACCACCGCTTTGGTTTCGGGGTGGGTTGTAATGTCGTCGTAATAATAGAACTGGGTGGTGGCCAGGTTATCGACGTAATTCTGGATACTGGTTTTGCCGTTAGCGGCCTTTCCGAGGTCAATTTTCCCGACCTTGTCGGCGATGGCGTGCACCAGGCCCAGGCCGTCAATACTCCGCGCCCATATGTATGTTTGTGTGCCGTTGCGCATATTGGTGAGCGCTTCAACGGCTTTAGCCTGAGCCTCAGCGCGGGTCAGCTTGCCACTTTTTTCCAGCCCCTGAAAATAAGCCACTTGCTGGGTGGCGAGACTAAGCACGGTGTGGATTTCGTTTCGCTTATCTTCCTGCATGGTTGAGTGCAGGGTGTTCAAGGCCAGAATACCAATCGTGGCGAGGCCCACAATAGAAGTAAAAACCAGAATCATCAAACGGTGCGATAACTTCACGTCCAGCTCCTTGAAAAAGCCCTGGGGCTCTTTTCCTTCGGATTATTAGTTTTATATACGAAGTAATGGCTATCGGCCATTTTGGGCAAGACTTTACTGACTAGTTGAAAATTAGTTCAGATAATTTTCAACCAATAAACTAAACAGCACATACATACATATAAGAGCACAATCGTAAAAGAATTACCGCCTTACAGCATCCTACGTCTTGGCGAACTGAAGTCTCGATTGAGCACTTCAAACATCTCGTCAACACATTGGCGCTTACAACAACTGCGCTTTAATTGTTCGGCGGCTTGATCCCATAGCAAACGATGTAAGTGCCGGCAGGAAAAACAGCGTCAGCACGGTGGCGATGGCAATACCCCAAGAATCGCCACGCCCCCCAACGGATAGCCCGTAACCAACAATGCTGCGACAACACCAATGAATCCCGGCGGCACCACACTGACCAGAGAGTTAGCTTCTTGACTATGTTTACGGCGCTTACTCACTGCCTTAGGTGCATGGAGGTTGCGACGGCGGGAGCGGTCTTTTCAGTCAGGCCACAACGCCCACTTCACGCGACCCCATTCCCGCACCAAAACGCAGACGCAAAAAAGCCCGATTTGAGCACCAGGCTTAAATCAGGCTATTTTGTGAAGATGGTCGGGGTAAGGGGATTCGAACTCCTGACATCCTGCTCCCAAAGCAGGCGCGCTACCGGACTGCGCTATACCCCGGGTGAAACTTTTTAAAGACGCCTCAACAAGCCGTCTGCGATTTGATGCGAATGGCATCAGATCTATAAGATTCGGCCACGGTATTTCTACTGAGGCCAAAAATGGTGGGTCGTGTGGGATTCGAACCTACGACCAATTGGTTAAAAGCCAACTGCTCTACCAACTGAGCTAACGACCCAAAAATGGTCGGGGTAAGGGGATTCGAACTCCTGACATCCTGCTCCCAAAGCAGGCGCGCTACCGGACTGCGCTATACCCCGATACAGCTACATTTTGAAATCTGGCTCCACGACCTGGACTCGAACCAGGGACCCAGTGATTAACAGTCACTTGCTCTACCAACTGAGCTATCGCGGAACGTATCGATTTCAGATGCAACTTCTACAACTTACTGCTCTGAACTAACGCGCTGTTAACTTGTTAATTCAACCTCTTCGATGTGTTTGCATCGCTGCGTTCACGTCTCTGAGGCGCGCTATTCTACAATTTTAAAAAGAGGTGTCAACCCCTTAAATTGCTTTTAAGACAATGATTTGCGATTTTTTTTCAGATGGCCTTTAAGCCCTCGCAAATCCAACAATCAGCAGCGCCAGGCCCACCTGCGATAGCACACCGCTGGCGAGCCTGAACTGCAAACCCCATCAGTTGAAGACGATTTCGTCGTCTACTACTGTGCCAGTGACGCTGGAGCCCGGCATGAGACCACCCGACAGAATCAACTGTGCAAGCGGGTTTTCAATCCAGCGCTGAATCGCACGCTTGAGCGGACGAGCGCCGTAAACCGGGTCGTAACCCACTGCGATGAGTTTATCCATCGCCTCAGGGCTCAGCTCCAGTTTCAGTTCGCGCTCGGTCAGACGGCTTCGCAGGCGAGCCAGCTGAATATCCGTAATGCCGGCAATCTGGTCGCGGGCCAGAGGTTCGAAGATCACCACTTCGTCGATACGGTTCAGGAACTCCGGACGGAAGTGGTTACTTACCGCATCCATCACCGCCGCGCGCTGTGCTTCGCGATCCCCCGAAAGCTCGATGATCTGCGCCGAGCCCAGGTTGGAGGTCATGACGATCACGGTATTGCGGAAATCCACTGTCCGGCCGTGGCTGTCGGTCAGACGGCCGTCTTCCAGCACTTGCAGCAAGATGTTGAAAACATCCGGATGCGCCTTCTCCACCTCGTCCAGCAAGATAACGGAGTAAGGCTTGCGACGGACCGCCTCAGTGAGATAACCGCCCTCCTCATAACCTACATAGCCTGGTGGTGCACCGATCAACCGCGCCACGGAATGTTTCTCCATGAACTCGGACATGTCGATTCGCACCATCGCTTCTTCGGTGTCGAACAGAAACTCCGCCAGCGCCTTGCACAGCTCGGTCTTACCGACACCGGTTGGGCCCAGGAACATGAACGAACCGCTTGGGCGATTCGGATCAGACAATCCCGCACGAGAACGACGTACCGCGTTGGAAACCGCAACCACGGCTTCGTCCTGACCAATAACGCGCTGGTGCAGCAGGCTTTCCATACGCAGCAGCTTGTCGCGTTCGCCTTCGAGCATCTTCGATACCGGAATCCCGGTCCACTTGGAGACGACTTCGGCAATCTCCTCCTCGGTCACCTTGCTGCGCAGCAACTGATTCTCAGGCTTGCCGTGCTGGTCGACCATTTGCAGGCTGCGCTCCAGGTCCGGAATGATCCCGTACTGCAATTCAGCCATGCGGTTCAGATCACCACGGCGACGAGCCGCTTCCAGCTCCTGACGCGACTGTTCGATCTTTTGCTGGATCTGCGCAGAACCGGTGACTTCGGCTTTCTCTGAAGTCCAGATTTCTTCCAGGTCAGCGTATTCACGATCCAGACGGACAATTTCTTCCTGCAGTTTTTCCAGGCGCTTGATCGCGGCTTCGTCGTCTTCTTTCTTTAATGCCTGGGATTCAACCTTCAACTGGATCAAGCGGCGCTCAAGGCGGTCGAGCACTTCCGGCTTGGAGTCGATTTCCATACGAATACGGCTGGCCGCTTCGTCGATCAGGTCGATGGCCTTGTCCGGCAACTGCCGATCGGTGATGTAACGGTGGCTCAGTTTGGCCGCCGCAATGATCGCGCCGTCAGTGATCGCGACTTTATGGTGGACCTCATAGCGTTCTTTCAAGCCACGCAGGATCGCGATGGTGTCTTCCTCGCTCGGCTCATCCACCAGCACTTTCTGGAAGCGCCGCTCAAGGGCCGCGTCCTTCTCTATATATTGGCGGTACTCGTTGAGCGTGGTCGCACCGACACAATGCAGCTCGCCACGCGCCAAGGCAGGCTTGAGCATGTTGCCCGCATCCATGGAGCCTTCGCCTTTACCGGCGCCGACCATGGTGTGCAATTCGTCGATGAAGAGGATGATCTGGCCATCCTGTTTGGATAGCTCATTGAGCAGCGATTTCAGGCGCTCCTCGAACTCACCCCGAAACTTGGCACCGGCGATCAGCGCGCCCATGTCCAGCGACAGCAAGCGCTTGCCTTTGAGGCCATCCGGCACTTCACCATTAATGATCCGCTGAGCGAGGCCTTCCGCGATGGCGGTTTTACCCACGCCAGGTTCGCCAATCAACACCGGGTTGTTTTTGGTCCGGCGCTGCAGCACCTGAATGGTCCGACGAATTTCGTCGTCACGGCCGATCACCGGGTCGAGCTTGCCTTCCTCGGCACGCTTGGTCAGGTCGACGGTGTATTTATCCAGAGCCTGGCGCGACTCTTCGACATTAGGGTCGTTGACGGCCGAGCCACCGCGCAGGTTGCTGATGGCATTCTCAAGCGCCTTCTTGCTGACGCCTTGGCCGAGCAGCAATTTGCCCAACTTGCTGTTTTCGTCCATGGCTGCCAGCAAAACCAGCTCACTGGAGATAAACTGGTCGCCCTTCTGCTGTGCCAGACGATCTGCCTGATTAAGCAGACGCGCCAGATCCTGCGACATATTCACGTCGCCCGTCGGGTTTTGGATTTTCGGCAGTTGGTCGAGCTCTTTGCTCAATTCTTTGCGCAGGCTGTTGATGTCGAAGCCCACTTGCAGGAGCAGAGGCTTGATGGTGCCGCCCTGCTGATCAAGCAATGCCTGCATCAAGTGCGCAGACTCAATGGCCGGATGGTCGAGACCTACCGCCAAGGATTGGGAATCAGATAACGCTAATTGCAGCTTGCTGGTCAATCTATCGATACGCATTAGTCACCTTCCTATATAAGCAGGCCGGAGCAAATAAACACACCTATGAAAAAAACCTGCTGGATGCCCAAGTACATGCGGGCGTTTGCGTGAGATTCAAGCTGAATTTAATTGACGCAGACCAGCATTGCAGTGGGACGTTTGAAAGATAGCCTCATGGATGAATTCGCGCACGGGTAAACGGTGCTATCGCTCTCATCAAACAAACAATAACTATCTAATCTGGAATGTTTTTCTGTGGGAGCTCACGAGCACCGCGAGGCAGCGATGGCGGTCTGTCTGATATACCGCTATCGCGGCCTCGCGGTGCTCGTGCGCTCCTACAGGTCCAATGTTTGCTTCGCAAGGCGCGTTCCTGCCTGACTTGCGTATGAAATCAGCCTCGATCGATCCAGATCAGCGACGCAAAACGACCGTTGCGGGCGCTTCGTCGGTAGGAATAGAAGCGAGGATCAGTGAAGGTATCGAAGCCACCGCCGTATACGGCAGTAATTCCGTGGGCTGCCAATCTCAAGCGAGCGAGGGCATAGATGTCGGCCATGAACCGACCCGAATTTTTGCTGGGCATAAAAGCAGCGTCGGTTTGCGGATGCGTGCTTATAAACGCTTCGCGAACTTCCGGGCCCACTTCAAAGGACGGTTGGCCGATGGCAGGGCCAAGCCAGACCATGATGTTCTCGGGTGCCACTTGCAGGCTATCGGCAGCAGCCTCCAGCACGCCAGCTGCCAGACCACGCCAACCGGCGTGAGCAGCCGCCACACGAGTACCGGCCCGATCACAGAAAAGTGCAGGCAGGCAATCGGCAGTCATGATGGTGCAGGCAATACCTGGCTTATCGGTCCAACTTGCGTCCGCTTCGACCACCTGGGTCGGATCGGCCTGCGCCACTCCCACACCATGTACCTGTTTGAGCCAGGCGGCCTGAATCTGCAGCTCTGACGTCAGACGCAGGCGATTGGCCGCGACGGCGTGTGGATCGTCATCAACGTGATCGCCCAGATTGAAACTGTCGAACGGCGCCAGACTGACGCCGCCATTACGGGTTGTGACGCAGGACTTGATCCCCGCAGGCGCGGGCCAGTCAGGAATCAGCCAGTCACTCACCCGATGAACGCCTCGCGATCCTGCTTGAGCAACGACAGCAGCCAGACGAAATCGTCAGGCAATGGCGATTCCCAGCTCATGCGCTTACCGGTGGTCGGATGATCCAGTTCCAGGAAACGTGCATGCAGCGCCTGACGCGGGAAGGTTTTCAACGAATCGACCATGGTCACGCTGGCGGCTGGCGGAATACGGAAGCGGCCGCCGTAGGCCTGATCACCCACCAACGGATAGTTGATGTGCGCCATGTGCACGCGGATCTGGTGAGTACGCCCGGTTTCCAGTTTGACCCGCACATGCGTGTGGGAACGGAAACGCTCAAGCACGCGATAGTGACTCACCGCCTGCTTGCCACCTTCCATCACCGCCATGCGCTGACGTTGCTGACCGTGACGGCCAATCGGCGCGTCGATCTTGCCGCCTGCAGTGACGACACCGATCACGATGCATTCATAGATGCGGCTGACGGTACGGCTTTGCAGTTGCGTCACAAGCTGGGTCTGCGCCTGAATCGTCTTGGCGACCACCATCAGACCGGTGGTGTCCTTATCGAGACGGTGCACGATACCGGCGCGCGGCACATTGATGATGTCCGGTACGTGGTGCAGCAAGGCATTGAGCAGCGTGCCGTCGGCGTGACCAGCAGCGGGATGCACGACCAGACCGGCAGGTTTGTTGATGACAAGGATCTGATCGTCTTCGTAGACGATATCGAGTTCGATGTCCTGGGCGAGCCACTCGCCTTGCGCCTCCTGCTCTGCAATCAATTGCAGAACAGCACCGCCGTGTACGATGTCACGAGGACGCAATACGCCTCCGTCCACCGTCAGACGGCCGTCCTTGATCCAGGCAGAAAGGCGCGAGCGCGAGTGCTCAGCGAATAATTGTGCGGCGACTTGATCGAGGCGTTGACCGCCCAATTCGGACGGCACCTCTGCGCGAAGTTCTATATTTTCGGACATGGCCAGACTAGGTGGCGGCTAGCCTTTGGTTTCGGCAGCGCGCTTGTGGTTAAATACGGCGTCTTTTGCCCCGGGGGTTCCGCGGGGTGCTCATCATAACAGGACGGTCACGCCCAAGACAGCGACCGTTATAGGGACGCAAGCCGCCATGCAAGTGAAACACCTGCTGCTGATAGCCATCCTCGCACTCACCGCTGCCTGCTCGTCGAAGGAAGTGATTGACGAAAACCTGAGCGAAGTCGAGCTGTACCAGCAGGCGCAGGCCGACCTGGGTAACAACAGCTATTCGACCGCCACTGAAAAGCTCAAGGCACTGGAGTCGCGTTATCCATTCGGTCGCTATGCTGATCAGGCACAGCTCGAACTGATTTACGCGAACTACAAGAACGGTGAGCCGGAGGCCGCAAAATCTGCTGCCGAGCGCTTTATCCGCCTGCACCCTCAGCATCCGAACGTCGACTACGCCTACTACATGAAAGGCCTGACTTCCTTCGATCAGGACGTGGGCCTGCTGGCGCGCTTCCTGCCGCTGGATCAGACCAAACGTGACCCGGGTGCCGCCCGCGACTCTTTCAACGAGTTCGCTCAGTTGACCAGCCGCTACCCGAACAGCCGTTATTCGCCGGACGCCAAGCAGCGCATGATTTACCTGCGCAACCTGCTGGCGTCTTACGAAATTCACGTAGCCGACTACTACCTGACCCGTCAGGCCTATGTAGCCGCCGCTAACCGTGGCCGTTACGTGATCGAAAACTTCCAGGAAACCCCATCCGTGGGTGATGGCCTGGCCGTAATGGTCGAGTCCTATCAGCGCCTGCATCTGGACGACCTGGCAGCTACCAGCCTGGAAGTGCTCAAAGCCAACTACCCTAACCACCCGCAACTGGTGGACGGTCAGTTCGTACCGCGTGAAGACGAAGCCGACAACCGCTCGTGGCTGTCCAAGGCAACACTGGGCCTGATCGAAAGCAATCCGCCGCTGCCGCCGGGCGAAACCCGCGCCAACCAGGACGTGATCAAGCAGTACGAAGACGCCAAGCAAGCCATCCCGCGTGAGCTGCTGCCAGAAAATCAGGAAGAGCTCGACGAGCAGGAACACGAAGCGGAAGGCAACAACGACCGCTCGTGGTTCAGCTACATGACGTTTGGTGTGTTCGACTGACATCCGCGTTAACAAAGAAGAGGCCTGAGGGCCTCTTTTTTTGTGCCCGGGATTACCCGCTTTTTCAGGAGCTGTCTTGGTGTACATCGCGTCAAACGGCGGGCCTGTAGGAGCGCACGAGCAACGCGAGGCCGCGATAGCGGTTTATCAGACAGACCGCCATCGCTGCCTCGCGGTGCTCGTGAGCTACAGAACCGTATTCCAGATCAGGTTTCGTTTGTTGACAGTCGCAGCATTAGCACCCTGCTAAATAATGCTTAGCAGCGTAGTGGGCCGAATAAGTCCTGTCTCCAGTGGCTGGTCTCTCACAGAGACACAACCTACCCTCCTTCGCTACACTGCAAAATCTCCAATCACTAAGCTGGAAATCATGATTCGCTTACTTATGTGGGTCGCGCTGATCGCGGCGGTTGTGTGGTTCATCAAGCGTCTGCTCAACCCGCCAGCTCCACGTCGCACTGCCCGGCCACCAGAAGAGGTTGCTGCGCCAATGGTCCGCTGCGCCCAATGCGGTGTCCATCTACCTCAGGACAGAGCCTTGAACCAAGGCCAGCAATGGTACTGCAGCGAAGCACATCGCCTGGAAGGCCCTGCGACTCGTGATCGCTGAAACACTTTCGCTGGGCAGCCTTCAGGCCCAGCGCATTCTGCGTCTGTATAACCTCTATCGATTAACCATCGGCATCATGTTGGTGCTGTTGATTTCCAGCAGTCTGGACACCGAACTGCTGGAAATGGCCAACCCCAACCTGTTTCGCGCCGGTTGCTGGCTGTATCTGGTCTTCAACATCCTGATCGTTGTATTGCTGGAGCGCCCCAATCGTCAGGCACAACTGTTCGTCCTGGCAATGGCCGACGCGCTGCTGCTATCGGCGCTTTTCTATGCCGGAGGTGGACCGCCCAGCGGTATCGGCAACGTCCTGATCGCTTCAGTCGCCATCAGCAACGTATTGCTTCGCGGCCGCATCGGCTTGCTGATTGCTGCCGTTGCAGCCATTGGCATCATCTATCTGACGTTCTACATCAGTTTCAGCAACCCCACGGTGGCAAGTCACTACT
The DNA here is from genome assembly GCF_040224095.2 of Pseudomonas caspiana. Taxonomy (NCBI): domain Bacteria; kingdom Pseudomonadati; phylum Pseudomonadota; class Gammaproteobacteria; order Pseudomonadales; family Pseudomonadaceae; genus Pseudomonas; species Pseudomonas caspiana. The sequence goes on from NZ_CP167995.1 coordinate 5,130,155, forward strand.
TACAGGCCGGCTCATTGGGCGCGCTGTGCTTTGCGGCAGCCCTGCTGGTTCAGGCCCTGACCCGACGTTTGCACATCAGCGAGACACTGGCCGAACAACGCGCTGCCGATGTGGACAATCTCGAAGAACTCAACGCCCTGATTCTGCAACGCATGCGCACCGGCATCGTGGTACTGAACGCACGTCGCCGTGTGTTACTGGCCAATCAGAGCGCGCTGAATCTGCTCGGCCACGAACAACTGACCGGCTCGATTATCGACACTTATTCGCCGCAGTTGGTAACAGGGCTACGGCAGTGGCTGATCAATCCCGCACTGGTTCCACAAAGTATTTCAGTGTCACCCAACGGGCCGGTCCTGCAACCGGGCTTCGCTGCGCTTAACCGCGGCGATCAGCGCCAGACCCTGATCTTTCTTGAAGATCTGTCGCAGATATCGCAACAGGCTCAGCAACTGAAACTCGCCGCGCTAGGCCGTCTGACGGCAGGTATTGCCCACGAAATCCGTAACCCGCTGGGCGCCATCAGTCATGCCGCGCAATTGCTCAATGAGTCGGAAGAACTGACCAGCGCCGATCATCGCCTGGGGCAGATCATTCATGAGCAATCACAGCGCATGAATCGCGTCATCGAAAACGTTTTGCAGCTGTCCCGCCAACGCCACGCCGAGCCGCAATTACTGGATCTGAAGATCTGGCTGGAACAGTTTGTCGAGGAGACTCGCAGTCGACTGCCCGCCCATCAGTCGATCCACCTGCAAATAACCCCGGCTCCGCTCACCACGCGTATGGATGCCGAGCAGTTGAATCAGGTCCTCAACAACCTCGTGCAAAACGCTATGCGCTACAGTGGTAAAAGCCATGAACACGCACAAGTGTGGATCCGCCTGTTTCAGGAGCCACGCAGTGATCAGGCGATTCTGGAAGTACTCGATGATGGACCCGGCGTCCCTCATGAACACATGACGAAAATGTTTGAACCCTTTTTCACAACAGAGAGCAAGGGCACCGGCCTGGGTCTTTATCTTTCAAGGGAGCTTTGCGAAAGCAATCAGGCACATCTGGACTACACATTTCGGGAAGGTGGCGGCAGTTGTCTGCGCATCACTTTTGCCCATCCGTTGAAGTTGAGTTGAACATGAGCCAGCGGCAAAAAATCCTGATAGTCGACGACGAGCCGGACATCCGCGAACTGCTGGAGATCACTCTAGGCCGGATGAAACTCGATACCCGTAGTGCGTGCAACGTCAAGGAAGCCATGGATTGGCTGGCCCGTGAGCCCTTCGATCTGTGTCTGACCGACATGCGCCTGCCCGACGGCACTGGCCTTGAACTGGTGCAGCACATCCAGCAGCGCCATCCCCTCACACCCGTCGCGATGATTACTGCACATGGCAGCCTGGACACTGCGATTCATGCCTTGAAGGCTGGGGCTTTTGATTTTCTCACCAAACCCGTGGACCTGAACCGACTGCGGGAATTGGTTAGCAGCGCGCTGCGACTCAACCCGCCAAGTCAGCCTGCGCCGGGCATTGCTCGTCGCCTGCTTGGCGACTCGCCGCCCATCCAGGCTCTGCGCCAGCAAATCGACAAGCTGGCGCGCAGCCAGGCTCCGGTCTATATCAGCGGCGAATCGGGCAGTGGCAAGGAGCGCGTAGCCCGGCTGATTCATGAGCAAGGACCCCGCGCCGAACGGCCGTTTATCCCGGTCAACTGCGGCGCTATTCCTTCCGAGTTGATGGAGAGCGAATTCTTCGGCCATCGCAAGGGCAGCTTCAGCGGGGCACATGAGGATAAACCGGGGCTGTTTCAGGCGGCCAACGGTGGGACGCTGTTTCTTGATGAAGTTGCCGACCTGCCGCTGACCATGCAGGTAAAACTGCTGCGGGCGATACAGGAGAAATCGGTACGCAGCGTGGGTGCTCAGCAGGAATTGGTAGTGGACGTACGCGTGCTGTGCGCCACGCACAAAGACCTGCAGGTCGAAGTCAGCGCTCAGCGCTTTCGTCAGGACTTGTATTACCGGCTGAACGTCATCGAGCTGCAGGTGCCCCCGTTGCGGGAACGTCGGCAAGACATCGAACAACTGGCCGCCCACGTACTCAAGCGCCTGGCAGATGAATCATCACAGCCCGTTGCGCAGCTCGCCCCGCAAGCGCTTGAGGCACTCAAGAGTTACCGTTTTCCGGGGAACGTGCGTGAGCTGGAAAATATTCTCGAGCGCGCCTATACCTTGTGCGAAAACAACCAGATCAATGTAGCCGACCTGCGTCTGGCGCAGCCGTCAGCATCCGCCGAGCAAGACGGCGCCAACCTCGCGGACATCGACAACCTTGAAGATTATCTGGAAAGCATCGAGCGCAAACTGATTCTGCAAGCCCTCGAAGAAACCCGCTGGAACCGCACCGCAGCGGCACAGCGCCTGAACCTGACGTTTCGCTCGATGCGTTATCGGTTGAAAAAGTTGGGCTTGGAGTAGAGGGCTCTAAATTGGGTATGCAACGACAAGTGACCAGCAGGAGCTGCCGAAGGCTGCGATGGCGTCCTGTCTGATACTCCGTTATCGCGGCCTCGCGGTGCTCGTGCGCTCCTATAGGTCCGTGCTTGCTGCACGACAGCGCCGGATCGAAGAACGAGTCATAGCCCAGCCAACCTACCCGTCGGCGCATACGGCGCAGCATCAATGACGGGTTCACGTCCGACCAGCAGGTCCGCCAGCAACTGGCAGGACGCGGGGGCAAGGACCAGACCGTTTCGGTAATGCCCGCAGTTGAGCCACAGCCCCTCAAACCCTTGAACAGGCCCGATGTAAGGAATGCCTTCAGGTGAGCCCGGACGCAGTCCTGCCCAATGACCCACCACTTGAGCATCAGCCAGCGCAGGCAGCAGCTCTACAGCAGACGCCTTGAGACTTTCCAGCGCGACATCAGTCGGCGTCTTGTCGAAGCCTTCGTGCTCCAGCGTGCTCCCGATCAGAATATGCCCGTCGCGTCGGGGGATCGCGTAACGCCCCTTGGCAAGCACCATGCTCGGTAGAAAATCCTCTGCGCACTTGTACAGAATCATCTGGCCCTTTACCGGCTCGACCGGCAGCTCAAGGCCAAGCGTCTTGAGCAACTCACCACTCCAGGCCCCGGCCGCCAGAACCACCTGATCGCCGAGAATATCTCCGGAAGACGTACTCACACCCAAAACCCGATCTGCTTCGCGGACAAAGCCCAAGACTTCGCATTGTTCATGAAGGGTGACATTAGGCAGCGCCAGCAATGCGGCTTTAAGGGATTTGACCAGCCGGGGATTGCGCACGTTAGCAACGTTAGCCATATAGATGGCTCGTGTGTATCCCTCCCCCAGCACGGGCACCGCATCGTGAACCGCAGAGATGTCCACCGAACTCAACGGGCGCCCCTCGCGAATCGCCCACTCCAGCGCTTGCTGCTCATCATCCAGATCCAGCCAGTACAACCCGGTGGTGTGAACTTCAGGGTCGACGCCTGTCTGTGCAAGCAGACGCTCGGCAAGTTGTGGATAGAAATCCTGCGACCAATGCGCCAGCGCTGTCACAGCAGAGCTGTAACGCCAGGGATAAAGGGGAGAAACAATGCCGCCGCCCGCCCAGGAAGACTCTTGCCCTACATCAGAGCGATCCAGAAGGATCACCTGTTCAACTTCGGATGCGAGGTTAAATGCAGTCAACAGACCGATCACACCACCGCCAACAATCACAACCTGCCTGGACATCTTGCACTCATTCAAAAAAGCGATCAGCGGCCCCAGCAGTCTTTGCTGGCCAGGCCAGTGGAGTTGCTGATGGCGCCAGTATTGGTAATGATGAAATTACCGCATTTGTCACCGTTCATTATCGACCCCGCAATAGGTGTCGCCGTCAACGTGAACGTCTGATCGGCCCGAACCGCCGCGATCGTGTAATAAGCATTACCCGGCGAGATAATCAGGTTCACCGCAGCATTGCCTCCGGCTGCAGGAACATCCGTATATTTGCCATTGCGAGAGAAGAACCGCTCCAGTGCCTGAGTCTGCTCAGTCAACAGGCTCGCAATCTCCGCCCGGTGGGTACGCCTCACATACTCCGTGTAACTGGGGTACGCGATGGCGGCAAGAATACCGACAATCGCCACGACGATCATGAGTTCCATCAAGGTAAAGCCTGCTGATCTGCTGCGCATACGCCGTATTCCTACTGTATTTGCCGCCACATGATGCGTTGGTAAACGTTAGTGCCGCTACCATCGCCCTTCGTTGGAAGACGAATGAAGTTCCCGCTGGAGTCGATGATATACATGTTGTCATCCGCGCCAGCCAGCCCGGCCACAACAGCGACCAGATTAGGAATCCCGGTACCGATCGCGATACCGGCGACACGCGAATCAGCAGAATCGATCCTGCCGTCGCCATTGGTATCCAGGATCGAGTAGTTGAGCATCCCGCCCTTGGCAGCATCTAGCTGGAACACACGGCCGGTGCCGGTGCTTTCACAAGGATCGGTCGAGTTGACCGCCGCAGTTGTAAACAGAATACGACCTCGCGTCGTTTGCGCCGGATAGATAATCCGCTCACCAACAAAAGGTTCGGTGGTGGACAGCGGCAGATACCAGCCTTTTCTCGATGCCCAGTCCACATCATTATTAGTGGTGGAGTAATAGGTGGCACCGCTGCCAGTTATGCTGCCAGGATTGATGTTCTGCACCTGCAAACCACTTTGCACAATGTCACCGACACCTGTGTCGGCATCCCAGACGGCATAGAACGCTTGCTGAGCCGTGGTGGTTTTATCCGCGACCTCCATAAACTTGCCGGTACCGAAATAGACCATTTTGCCATTCGTGGGATGGTCCATCAGCAACGGCTGCACTGTGATCGGCTGTGCAGCACCACCCGGTGCAGTAAACAGTGGTTTATTGCCAAAGGCGACTCCCCAGCTACTGGCGGCCGCACCACTCATGTCGAACTTCCACATGCGTCCTTTCAAATCGCCCGCATAAGCTGCTTGCACGACGTTCTGCGCATTGACCCGCAACTTGACTGAGGACAGACCGTTATCCGCCAGGGCATACGCTGGAGGGATCGGAATTTCTCTGATCACTGCGCCGGTGGCGGCATTAAGCACGAACAGCGATGCGTTGCCGGTGAAGCTGCCATAGCCGTTACCGACCACGACGATGCCGGTGCCATTGGCCATACGGGCCACATCTGGTTTTGCATAGGTGTAACCGAGGTTGTTATAGAGGTTGGCTGGCGTAGAGGTATCGGGGGCTTTAACCTCCCACAACGCCCCGATGTTATTGGCGCTCCCTTGAAACAGGCTGATCGCAAAGAAGGCCTTGCCACCAGCACCGGTGCCGCCATAGGCAACAGTCGACCAATTCGTCCCGATCTGGGTATCAAAAACACCTATCTGTCCGTCGACTGTAAATTTATGAGCACCGGAACCATAAGTCGTCGATGCAATGGTTGCGAGTGACGTCAAGGCAGTCGATGGCATATACGCGTAACGGCGGGAGCCGGTATTGGCGTCAATGACGTTGAAGAATCCGTCATTGGCATTAACCAGCAGGTTGAGGTTCATGTTGGCGGCTTTGGTGGTCAGATACGTCGAGTACGAGGTATTACCGGTCAGGTCCGCAGAGGTCTTTTCAGTAGGCTGCGCGACCGTAAGGGGTGAGTTGATGATGTCGCCCAACAAGCGAGTACGGGTGCGCAGCCTGGCGTTCGCAGTGCCCTGGGTCCATGCAATGAGTTGCGCTCCGGTAACACCTGTGGGCAGGGTTGCATTGAGCGCAGTTTGTTGTGGTGCGGAAAAGTTAGCGTAGTTAAGGGTTATCTTTGCCGACGTGGCAGTGTTCCACGACTCGAACGCCGGGGGGGTTGCCGTGCTGGTAATTTGTGAGTCGGTACTCCAGGCCGGGGTTGTTTGCTGCACCCCCGTCGTTGCATTAAGGTTGTAAGCCCTGATCGTGCCGTGCCAATCAGTGGGGTCATACAGGGTCTGATAGATCCGCGTCGAGGACGTGAGCGTTGATGAGCTTGCCGCCCCGCCACCACCCGAACCGGCTTTGGCATAGATGTCACTGAGTGCGAGATTGAGTGCATTGGTCAATCCGGCGCTGTCGTTCGTTTGGTAATACTTGCCTCGCCCGTGGTTATCGTCGGCGGCGTCGATCAGCATCTGGTCTCCCAGCGTAAAACCGATGGTGTAGGTATTCATGTTTTGCTTGTTGAAACCAGTGGTGTCCCAGCTCTTGCCCGTCAGGTCAGTACCGTTCGACGCCTTGCGCATGTCAATGTCGTAGGCGAATTTGGCCAGGTCATCAAGGTAAAACGTACTGCCTTCGTCGTCGCCATTCAACGTGCCGTCGTTGGCAGCATTCAAGTCCCAATTGGGTAGCGACCGAGAGGAATCAGCGAGGTCATCCGGGTCGTTGGCGGGAAACGTCCGGTCATAGGTTGGCAAGCCATCAGTGATCACCACTCCATAGTTCTTCTGACAGCGATACTGAATCGGACTGGTATACGTCGTCGGGGGACTTGGATAGTACGAGGTCATCCCCCGGAAATAACGCGTGATCTCGTAATAGGTTTCTGCGATCGGGGTATTGGCAGATGGCGTCAGCGCCGCGATAGAGTTCTTCAGATTATTGATATTGGTGGTGGCCTGAGCCTGAGTCACTGGCGTGGGTTGGTAAACCGTGGCGGTTACCGGAGAAAGGTCGGCGACAGGTCGGGATATTCTGCCGCCAGGGCCGAGATCGAGATTGTTGGGCTCATTGAACTGAGCCAGGCCGATACGCAACGAAGTGTTGTTAGTCACCAGATTGGTGGCGACAGTCTTGGCGATATTCATCCGATAATCGTTGGGAATATTGCCGGTGGTGTAATCCTTGTAGTAGCCAAACAGGAACGTGTAAGGAACCGAGTCGATCAGCCACGACAGATAGTTAGCGGTATAGCGGGTTTGGCCATTGCCTGCGGGGTCAGGCAATTTCAGGCAGTACATGTTGTTATTGCGAAAAATGGGGACCCCGCCTAACAAACAGTTCAGAGACAGGCCTAGGACGCCAGTGGCGTTAATATCTCCCACCGTCAGAGTGTCGTTTCCCCTTATGGTGGTTGGGGTCGTACACAATACGATCAGCCCGGCAGCGTTCAGACACTGCGTAGAGTAGTAACTGACCTCTGTACGGTTCACCGTCGGATCAAATGCCGACGACCAGATAATGTTGTACATACTCCCCGAGTTATCCACCAGGAGCATCAGATTCGGCGGCACCGCCGGAGAACTCAGCAGCGGCACTTGCGCGGGCGTAAACGCATAAGCGGGGGCTGTCAGGTACAACGCCAGTAATGCACCGTAGACATACTTCAGAATACGGCCCGGCAACCTAGCAATTGGCATAAATACTCTCCAGTACCGTTCTCGATACCCCTTGAACTACGCTCGCCGTCACTCGATAAAGCGTGACGGAACTGCTGGCCGAACAGCTTGGCGGCCGATTGACCGGCGAGGCGGTGGTGCCAAGGTTCTGAATGACATAGAAGCCCCCGCCCGCGGCTATCCACGGAACCCCTGCCGAACTGTTGCCTGCGGCGGTCACCGTCGTTGAATCCGTTGGAGGAGCACACCCGGCCGGGGTGGTGCAGGCAGCCAATGAGTAACCCACGACCTGAATAGCCGACTCACCAAGACGCAATACCGCTTCTGCCATCTGGAAAGATTGATTACGTATTGTCACGCTGCCGGCCATTTTTTCCTGCAGGGTCGCGTTCTGCATCGAAGAGACGCCCACCAGCGTCAACAGCAGCAAAAAGACCAGACTGACCAGCAGCACCATGCCCTTTTGCCTGGAGGGATATCCCGTTGAAGTAGCGCGCGACTTAGTTTTCATGGCATGCATCCGTTCAGAACCGGTTACGCAAAGCGGCAACAACGTTATAGGTCTGGTCACGCACTTTGCCCGCCGGGTCAAATACGACCAATGTCAGGCGCACGCTGCGAATATTAAGGGCGAGCGCGGTGCTGTCGATAACCTTGATGTAGGACATCGGTGATCCGGTTACCCCGAAATCGACGGTGAATGCCCGGACATTACTCACCAACGGTTGTGCAGGCTCGGTACCATTTCCGACCTTCACTCTCAGATCGGTTCCGACCAGGCTATAAGTGATCTTGCGCAGAGGGAAGCTGGTTTCTCCCACACCCGGCGCTCGCGTGCCGTTATAAATCCGGGAAGTCGTCCTGCAATTGGACACCACACTCCAGGTCGGCGAACTGCCGGAGGTCCCCACGTCTGCGGTGACAAGGGTGAGCGTATTGTTGGCGTTATCCCAGAGAATCGGATTATTGAGATCCGCAGGTTTGGTAATGGCGGGGGCGACTATCGTCGTATCGAAATCAACGCAGCCGTACATCCCGGTCATGCGGATTTCCTGCATCAACTTGCTCAGGGCGAAACGCGCATCTTCCTGCATCCGTGCAGCAGCATTCTGAGACTGATAAGTGCCTTTGGAGGCAATGAAAATCTGCACGATCCCCATGCTCACGATCAACCCCAGCACCAGCGCCACCATGATCTCGACCAGACCAAACCCTCGGACAGATCTATTCATGGGGCTACCACGTCGTTGACACCGATGCGTGAGCTCAGAACAAACTGTTGTGGATTTGTCGCGCCCGGGGTTCTCCCCAGAAACGTATCGCTTGCAGCGGCAGCCCGCGTGTCATCCCAGGTAATGGTGATGGTCACGACAGGCTTGGCGATCACGATTTTGCTGGCAGCACCAGAGGCCCCGGCAAAGTTGGTGATATTGGTGCTGAAGTCAGCAAGGTCTTGCGTGACGGCATTGCTCATATTGCTGGCACTGGCTGCGGGCGCATTGGCCAATGAAGCCAGGGCATAGCTGGCCAGGACATTGGCGCTATTGTTCGCGGCATTACCATCTACGTTCGCCCGGATGCGGTCCATCATGTCGTAGGCAATGAAACTGGCCTGACTGGTCATTGCCGAGCTATCGGTGTACCGCAACGCGTTCAGTTGAATAGCCGCAGCCCCCAACAGACCAATGCCTAAAATCAACACCGACACCAGCACCTCGATCAGCGTCATGCCAACCTGACTACTCTTTCGTCCCTTAACCATCGCAATTTCCACTCGAAACTATTCGGCCGTTCAAGCATACATACACAGTCTTGGTGATCGTCGTGCCCAGTGTGTAAGTCATTGCAACGGCACTGGCCGGAGCCGAGAGCCCACCAAGGTTATTGAACTCGATCAAATTGACACCCGGAACAGCCAGCGCCGACCCCGTTCCCATGGGCGATGTGACCCTCAAAGCCGACGCGCTGGAAGTATCTGACGCCGGCACCACCTTAAGCGCAGTGTTCCATGCCGTACCGTCGACATTGGGCCGAACCTGAATGTTCACACCTCTGTTTATCGCCTCAAGCCGGGCATAGTTGAGCGCGCGCTGCAAATCACTGACTTCGGTATCAGCCTTTGAACTCTGTATCGAACTATTGAAACTGGGAATGGCAATAGCCGCGAGTATCCCCACCAACGACACAGTGATTAACAATTCGATAAGGGTGAACCCCTTGGATCGCTGAGTCATTGAGTGTCTCCTTGACGTTACGACTATAGGACAGCATCCAGAGCTGAAACTGTAAACAGGGATGTACGGTTGTTTGGCAGGGACGAACGCCCGGCTGGCATTCAAATGACAATTTCCAGGGAGGGAAATATATGAAACAAGCTGCTTTTACGATTATCGAGCTAGCAGTCACGATGGTAATCATCGGACTGATCGTTACCCTTGCCGTTCCGGCATTCAGTGAAATAGTCATGAGCCAGCGCAGGCTTGATGTAGCCCAGCAACTGGCCAGCGGCATACGCACGGCGCGAACGGAGGCGATTCTTAGAAGTCGGCCGGTGGTGATTCGGGCCATCGAAGACAACTGGAGCAAAGGCTGGCAGATCGTGGTTGATCCGAAAGGCAGTGACGATGATCTGGTGCTGACAGAGCGGACTCGAAGCGGGAAAGTACCAGTCTTCGGCAACCAACATGTCACTCGACAGATTCGCTTCAACGCCTTGGGGTCGCCATCAGACAGCGGATTCGTGGCTGGAAGACTCTTCATCTGCGACGTGAATGACGCGCTGAGCCATCACACAGTAGTGATGGCCAATACCGGCAGGGTCAGAATTGAAAGCGTACCCAAGCCGGAAAAGCTTTGCGGTTAAGTCATCTGAATCGGGAGGTTGCCGCTTCACGCTGGCCTTGCAGCCCCCTGCCTGCAACGCATTTTCTGTAGGAGCTCACGAGCACCGCGAGGCAGCAATAGCGGCATGTCTGATACATCGCTATCGCGGCCTCGCGGTGCTCGTGCGCTCCTACAGGTCCGTCATTCGCCGCGTTACAACAGCGACTTGACCCGCAATTCCTTGGGCATCGAGAAGGTGACGTTCTCTTCGCGGCCAGCCAGCTCGTCGGCACCGGTCGCGCCCCAGGCGTGCAGTTGCTGGATCACGCCACGCACGAGCACTTCCGGTGCAGAAGCACCTGCGGTGATACCGATGCGCTCAACGCCGTCGAACCAGCTGCGCTGCATGTCTTCGGCGCCATCGATCAGGTAAGCCGGGGTAGCCATGCGCTCGGCCAATTCACGCAAGCGGTTGGAGTTGGAGCTGTTCGGGCTGCCAACGACCAATACCACGTCGCACTCATCGGCCAACTGCTTGACCGCATCCTGGCGGTTTTGCGTGGCGTAGCAGATATCATCCTTGCGCGGCCCGCCAATCGCAGGGAAGCGCGTGCGCAAGGCATCGATAACACGACTGGTGTCGTCCATGGATAACGTAGTCTGGGTCACGAACGCCAGCGCTTCAGGATTACGCACCTGAAGGCTGGCGACGTCCTCTTCATCCTCGACCAGATAGATCGCACCACCATTGCTGGCATCGTACTGCCCCATGGTGCCTTCGACTTCCGGGTGACCCTGGTGGCCGATCAGGATGCATTCACGACCGTCGCGGCTGTAGCGCGCCACTTCGATATGCACCTTGGTCACCAGCGGGCAAGTGGCATCGAACACTTTCAGGCCGCGGCCCGACGCTTCGGTGCGCACCGCTTGCGATACGCCGTGAGCACTGAAGATCACGATGACGTCGTCGGGTACCTGATCCAGTTCTTCAACGAAGATTGCGCCACGAGCACGCAGGTCTTCGACAACAAATTTGTTATGAACCACTTCATGGCGCACATAGATCGGCGGGCCAAACACTTCCAGGGCGCGATTGACGATTTCGATCGCACGATCCACTCCAGCGCAGAAGCCGCGGGGGTTGGCGAGTTTGATTTGCATGGGGTGCCTCGTATCTACGTGCAAAACAGCCCAACAAAAGTCGGGCTCAGGTTCAAGCTTGCTTAGAGCGCCTTGACCTCGAAGATTTCCACTTCGAAGTTCAAGGTCTTGCCCGCCAGCGGGTGATTGAAGTCGATGGTCACTTGCGCGTCATCGAATGCCTTCACTACGCCCGGCAGCTCAGTATTGGCCGCATCATTGAAGATCACCAGCAAACCTTCCGACAGTTCCATGTCCTGGAACTGCGAACGCGGGATGATCTGCACATTTTGCGGGTTCGGCTGACCGAAGGCATTTTCCGGCTGAATCTGCACGGTGCGCTTGTCTCCAGCCTTGAAGCCGAACAGCGCAGCTTCAAAGCCAGGCAGCAGATTGCCGTCCCCCACCTTGAACGTCGCCGGAGCTTTGTCAAAGGTGCTGTCGACTGTCTCGCCGTTCTCAAGGCGCAAAGCGAAATGCAGAGTGACTTCCGTGTTCTGACCGATGCGTTGCTCGGTCAATAACTGTTCAGTCATTAGCAGGTTCTCCGGTTTTCTTGCTCTTGAACATGTCCAGCGCCAGCATGATTGCGCCGACAGTAATCGCGCTGTCAGCGACATTGAACGCCGGGAAGCCGTGCTCTTTCCAATGAACAAAAATGAAGTCGATGACGTGACCGATAGCAACACGGTCGTACAGATTGCCGAGCGCGCCGCCCAATACCAATGCCAGAGCAATGGCCAGCCAAGTGTCATCACGCCCAAGACGCTTGAGCCAGACCACGAGCACCACACTGACCACAACAGCAATCAATGCAAACAGCCAGCGCTGCCAGCCCGAACTGTCCGCCAGGAAGCTGAAAGCCGCGCCGGTGTTGTACGCGAGCATCCAGCTGAAGTAGTCCGGAATGATCACGATTTGCTCGTACAACTCCAGGCGGTTCTCGAAGTAGTACTTGGTGGCCTGGTCAACGACCAGGACCAACAGACTCAACCAGAGCCAGGCCAAGCGGCCAAAAGCTGCCTTAGGCATAGTGACGAACCTCGCCTGCACCGCTGATGTTGTCTACGCAACGACCGCAGATTTCCGGATGCTCCGGATTCACACCCACGTCAGCACGGTGATGCCAGCAACGGGCGCACTTGGCGTGGCTGGATTTGACTACCTTGAGCTTCAGCCCTGCCACTTCGGTCACTACTGCATCGGCCGGAGCATCGAGCAATGGCGCGACACTGGCCGTGGAAGTAATCAATACAAAGCGCAGCTCGTTGCTCAGCTTCGACAGGTCGGTGACCAGTGCGTCTTCAGCATACAGAGTCACTTCGGCCTGCAGGTTGCCGCCAATCGCCTTGGCTGCGCGCAGATTTTCCATTTCCTTGTTGACCGCGACCTTCACCGCCATGATCCGCTCCCAGTAGGCGCGGTCCAGCTCGAAGTCAGCCGGCATTTCGCTCAGCCCCTGATACCAGGTGTTGAGCATGACCGACTCGTTACGCTCGCCCGGCAGGTACTGCCACAGCTCATCGGCGGTGAACGCCAGGATCGGTGCGATCCAGCGAACCAGCGCTTCGGAGATGTGGAACAACGCGGTCTGGCAAGAGCGACGTGCCGTGCTGTCCGCTGCCGTGGTGTATTGGCGGTCCTTGATGATGTCCAGATAGAAACCACCCAACTCCTGCACGCAGAAGTTGTGGATCTTGGAGTACACGTTCCAGAAACGGTATTCGCCGTAATGCTCTTCCAGCTCGCGTTGCAACAGCAATGCACGGTCTACCGCCCAACGATCCAGCGCGAGCATGTCTTCCGGTGGCAGAATATCGGTAGCTGGATTGAAACCGCTCAGGTTCGAGAGCAGGAAACGGGCAGTGTTGCGGATCCGGCGGTAGGCATCAGCACTGCGCTGCAGGATCTGATCGGAAACAGCCATTTCGCCGGAGTAGTCAGTCGCCGAAACCCACAGACGCATGATGTCTGCGCCCAGCGAATCGTTGACTTTCTGCGGCGCCACGACGTTGTTCAGCGATTTGGACATCTTGCGACCGTTTTCGTCGACGACGAAACCATGGGTCAGCAATTCGCGGTAAGGCGCGTGGTTGTCGATGGCACATCCGGTCAGCAGCGACGAGTGGAACCAGCCACGGTGTTGATCGGAGCCTTCCAGGTACAAGTCGGCACGCGGGCCAGTTTCATGCCCCATCGGGTGCGAACCGCGCAGCACGTGCCAATGCGTAGTACCCGAGTCGAACCAGACGTCCAGCGTGTCGGAAATCTTGTCGTACTTCGGCGCTTCGTCACCCAATAGCTCGGAAGCGTCCAGCTTGAACCAGGCTTCGATGCCTTCTTTCTCGACGCGCTTGGCGACTTCTTCCATCAGCTCAACGGTCCGCGGATGCAGTTCGCCGCTTTCCTTGTGCAGGAAGAACGGGATCGGCACGCCCCAGTTGCGCTGACGCGAAATGCACCAGTCAGGACGGTTGGCGATCATAGAGTGCAGGCGCGCCTGCCCCCATGCCGGAACAAATGTGGTGTCTTCGATAGCCTTGACCGCCCGCTCACGCAGGGTCTCGCCAGCTTCAGGCTGCTTGTCCATGCCGACGAACCACTGCGCGGTTGCGCGGTAGATCAGCGGGGACTTGTGACGCCAGCAGTGCATGTAGCTGTGAGTGATGGTTTCAGTGTCCATCAGGCTGCCGACTTCGGCCAGCTTGTCGATGATCGCCTGGTTCGCCTTGAAGATGAACTGACCACCGAAGAACTCCAGCGAATCGACATACACACCGTTGCTCTGCACCGGGCTGAGGATGTCGTCGTTGGTCATGCCGTATTTTTTGCAGCTGACAAAGTCGTCCACGCCATAGGCCGGGGCGCTGTGTACAACGCCGGTGCCAGCGCCCAGCTCAACGTAGTCGGCCAGATACAGCGGCGACAAACGGTCATAGAACGGGTGGCGGAAATTGATCAGCTCCAGCGCGGCACCGGTCGCGGTGGCGATAACGGTACCTTCCAGCTTGTAGCGGGTCAGGCAGCTTTCAACCAGCTCGGCGGCCAGCACCAGCAGCCTGTCGCCAACATCAACCAGCGCGTATTCGAACTCGGGATGAACGTTCAGCGCCTGGTTGGCAGGGATGGTCCACGGGGTGGTGGTCCAGATCACGATGGCGGCAGGTTTGCTCAACGATTCCACGCCAAACGCGGCCGCCAGCTTCGCTTCATCGGCAACCGGGAACGCCACGTCGATGGTGGAAGACTTTTTGTCTTGATACTCGACTTCTGCTTCAGCCAGAGCCGAGCCACAGTCGAAACACCAGTTCACGGGCTTGAGACCCTTGAACACGAACCCGCCCTTGACCATTTCCGCCAACGCACGGATTTCCCCGGCTTCGTTGGTGAAGTTCATGGTCAGGTAAGGATTGCTCCAATCGCCCAGGACACCCAGGCGAATGAACTCGGACTTCTGCCCTTCAATCTGTTCGGCGGCATAAGCGCGGCACAGCTCGCGAGTCTTGTCCGCGGACAGGTTCTTGCCGTGAGTCACTTCAACCTTGTGCTCGATCGGCAGACCGTGGCAATCCCAACCCGGAACATAAGGCGCGTCGAAACCCGCAAGCGTTTTCGAGCGCAGGATCATGTCCTTGAGAATCTTGTTAACGGCGTGACCGATGTGAATATTGCCGTTGGCATAAGGAGGACCGTCGTGCAGAACGAACTTCGGACGATCCTTGCCAATTTCGCGCAGCTTCTGGTACAGGCCAATGCTGTCCCAGCGCTGCAGAGTTTGCGGCTCGCGCTGGGGCAGGCCGGCCTTCATTGGGAAGGCGGTGTCCGGAAGGTTTAGCGTGGCTTTATAATCGGTCATTTCAGGCTCTTAATTAGCGGGTTGGCCATGCCAATGGGCACGGGCGGCGGCGACATCCGCATTGATCGCCGTCTTGAGCGCCTCCAGTGAGGCGAACCGCTGCTCATCGCGCAGCTTATGGTGGAAAGCCACCGTCAAACGCCGGTCGTAAAGATCACCGGCAAAGTCCAGAAGATGCACTTCAAGGTGGGCACTGCCATCACCTGCCACGGTCGGGCGCACGCCAATATTGGCGACACCCGGCCAGGTCTTGCCATCAATGCTCGCACTGACCAGATAAACCCCGGTCAGCGGCACACGACGCCGTTTGAGCTGCACGTTGGCCGTGGGCGTACCCAACTGCCGCGCGAGTTTCTGGCCGTGCAGAATCCGCCCGGTAATCCGGAACGGACGTCCGAGCATACGCTCGGCGAGGGCGAAATCCGCCACTGCCAGAGCGTTACGCACCTTGGTACTGCTGACGCGAACGCCATCGATCTCAACGGTCTGCGCCGCCTCAACCGTAAAGCTGCGGGCATCGCCCGCCTTTTGCAGGAAGTCGAAGTCGCCGATCCGGTCGCAACCGAAGCGGAAATCATCGCCCACCTCTAAATGTTGTATGCCAAGCCCGTCGATCAACACGGTGTCGACGAACTCCGCCGCGCTGAGCTTACTCAAACGCTGGTTGAACGCCAGACACAGCACCCGATCAACGCCTTCAGCGGCCAGCAGCTCCAGCTTGTCACGCAAGCGAGCCAAACGGGCGGGAGCAGTAGCCGGAGCAAAAAACTCACGCGGCTGCGGCTCGAAAATAACCACGCAACTGGGCACGCCCAACTCGACAGCACGATCACGCAAGCGCCCCAGGATAGCCTGGTGGCCCCGGTGAACACCGTCAAAGTTGCCAATAGTGGCGACGCAGCCCCGATGCTGGGGGCGCAGATTATGGAGGCCTCGAACCAGCTGCATAAAGCACTTCTTGCTCATAAAGTGGCCGATTATAACCACACACAGCCCCGGACGACAGGAACACGCCGAGGCAAAACAACAGTCGCCGCTCCACAATGGGAAAAACCGACGACTACCCGTTACAACTCTGGCTTACAGTACTGCGCTGCGGGCGAAATCCTTAAGCCGGAAGCCCAGTAGCAACAAAGTCGCGAAATACGCCACAACCCCTGCTGCCACCAGTGCGCCAAGACGAATGAAGCGCTCCAGCATTTGCCCGTCACTCCAGGCGGGCATCACGTGCATCAGGCCAAACAACACGCCAGACATCACCCCGACCGCCAGACACAGCTTGAACAGAAACTTCGTCCAGCCCGGCTGCGGCTGAAACAGATCCTGCTTGCGCAACTGCCAGAACAGCAGCAGTGCGTTGATGCAGGCGCCAACGCTGATCGCCAGGGCCAGACCGGCATGTTGCAGCGGTACGATAAAGATCAGGTTGAGCAGTTGAGTAACAATAAGGGTGAAGATCGCGATTTTCACCGGGGTGCGAATATTTTGTTGTGCATAAAAGCCCGGTGCCAGCACCTTGATGAGAATGATGCCCAGCAAGCCCACTGAATAAGCGATCAATGCCCGCTGGGTCATGGCCGCATCCACGGCATCGAATTTACCGTACTGGAACAGGGAAACGGTCAACGGCTCGGCCAGAATCCCCAGTGCCAGAGTGCAAGGCAGAACCAGCACAAAACACAGGCGCAAGCCCCAGTCGAGAATTCTTGAATACTCCTGACGATCCTTGCTGGCATAGGTTTTCGAGAGGATCGGCAACAGGATCGTGCCCAAGGCCACCCCCAGCACACCTGACGGCAATTCCATCAAACGGTCGGCGTAGTACATCCAGGACACCGAACCGGCGACAAGAAACGAGGCAAATATCGTATTGATGATCAGAGAAATCTGACTGACCGATACGCCAAGGATGGCAGGCAGCATCTGCTTCATAACCCGCCACACGCCGGTGTCACGCAGATTAAGGCGCGGCAGTACCAACATACCGATCTTTTTCAGATGCGGCAGTTGATAGAGCAATTGCAGCAATCCGCCGACCAGTACCGCCCAGCCCAACGCCATCACTGGCGGGTCGAAATAAGGCGTCAGAAATAACGCAAAGAAAATCATGCTGACGTTAAGCAGGGTCGGCACGAAAGCCGGAACCGAAAAGCGGTTCCAGGTATTCAGAATTGCGCCAGCCAGCGAAGACAGCGAAATCAGCAATATATAAGGAAAGGTCACTCGCAACAGATCAGACGTCAGCGCGAACTTTTCCGGCGTGTCGGCAAACCCCGGGGCAGTCGCCCAGATCACCCAAGGCGCAGCGATTATCCCGAGCAAAGTGACCAGTGCCAGAACCAGCGTCAGCAGCCCGGTGACGTACGCCACAAAGGTGCGCGTCGCCTCCTCGCCTTGCTGGCTTTTGTATTCCGCCAGGATAGGCACGAATGCCTGGGAAAAAGCCCCCTCCGCAAAAATACGGCGCAGTAAATTGGGCAATTTGAAGGCAATGAAGAACGCATCCGTCGCCATTCCCGCGCCAAATGTACGCGCGATGATGGTATCGCGAACAAAGCCCAACACCCGGGAAAGCATGGTGATAGAGCTAACGGCAGCCAATGATTTGAGTAGGTTCATTAAAGAATTTAGCGCCTTGGCTAAAGGACAAGGCGATTAACCTGTCCATTTATGCGATACTCCGCGCCGCAAAAGCACAGAGGCAAAGCCGGCGAGTTTACAGGTCGCACACCGGAAATAAATATCCCGGTTGAACATAGCAACCACTCGGCGGAACCGATCACCAACCCTTGACAATCAATTCAGTCATCGGCATGATTCGCGGCCTATTTTGTAAGCTATTCCCTAAAAAGTCTTTCGAGGAGCTCGACGGTGGCCAACACACCTTCCGCCAAAAAACGTGCAAAACAGGCTGAGAAGCGTCGCAGCCACAACGCCAGCCTGCGTTCCATGGTTCGTACCTACATCAAGAATGTAGTTAAAGCCATCGACGCAAAAGACGCTGAAAAAGCACAAGCTGCTTATGTTCTGGCCGTGCCAGTTATCGACCGTATGGCCGATAAAGGCATCATCCACAAGAACAAAGCTGCTCGTCATAAAAGCCGCCTGAACGGTCACATCAAAGACCTGAGCGTTGCTGCTGCAGCCTAAGCGATAAGCTTAAGCCGTAAAAAAACCGACCCAAGGGTCGGTTTTTTGTTGCCTGCAATTATTGAATAATCGCACTTGCTCCTAACACTACCCCTTCACGAGGTAAACACAGGACCTGTAGGAGCGCGCTTGCCCGCGATTAGGCTCTATCAGCCAATGAATTTATAGACTGCTCTGACGCAATCGCGGGCAAGCGCGCTCCTACAAGCCTCATGCCTGCCACAGGACGGCGCGATGCCAGGAACAAACAGCATCACGGCGCAGGAGCTGGCGACCACGGCAGAATCGGAATCGCCGTCACAGCATTCTGCGGGCTTCCTTCGATAATCCGGTCGCTGTACACCAGATAAACCAGAGCATTACGCTTTTTATCGAAGAAACGCACAACCTGCATGGTTTTGAACACCAGCGAGGTGCGCTCTTTGAAAACCTCATCACCGTCCTTCAGCTCGCCCTTGAAGTGAATCGGACCAACCTGACGACAAGCGATGGACGCCTCGGCACGATCTTCAGCCAGACCAAGACCACCCTTCACCCCTCCCGTCTTGGCACGCGACAGATAGCAGGTTACGCCATCGACTTTTGGATCATCGAAAGCCTCAACCACAATTCGGTCGTTCGGCCCGACGAGTTTGAACACCGTCGACACCTGACCGATTTCTTCGGCAGAAGCCAGCATCGGTAGCACCAGCAAAGCCCCGAGCAATCCCTTAATTACGCGCATTACGTGCTCCTTATCTTGTGGAAAGCTAGCTACCGGCGAACGCAGAACCCGTAGGAGCGCGCTTGCCCGCGATGGCGTCAGGTCAGGCAGTACATTTTTGGCTGACCTGACGCAATCGCGGGCAAGCGCGCCCCTACAGGAACAGCATTTCAAACCAGAATCAGGTTATCCCGATGAACCAGCTCAGGCTCAGCCATATAACCAAGCACCCGCACGATCGCATCCGATGACTGACCAATAATCTTCTGCGCCTCAAGAGCGCTGTAATTACTCAGACCACGAGCAACTTCGCGACCATCAGGTGCAACGCACACAACCATCTCGCCACGACGGAAGCTGCCCTGAACCAGCTTGACCCCGACAGGCAGCAGACTTTTATGATCCTTGCTCAGCGCAGCCACGGCTCCCTCGTCCAGCACCAACGTGCCGCGAGTTTGCAAGTGCCCGGCCAGCCACTGCTTGCGAGCAGCAAGCATTTCACGCTCAGGCGATAACAACGTACCCAGGCGCTCACCACCTTTAAGACGCGCCAGCACGCGCTCGATACGCCCACCCACGATCACCGTGTGCGCCCCCGAACGGGCCGCCAACCGCGCCGCACGCAACTTGGTCTGCATACCACCACGTCCGAGCGCACCACCCGTACCACCCGCCACGGCGTCCAGCGCCGGATCATCGGCACGCGCCTCGTAGATCAATTGAGCCTCAGGGTTGTTGCGCGGGTCAGCATCAAACATGCCGTCGCGATCCGTAAGGATAACCAGCAAGTCCGCCTCGACCAGATTGGCGACCAAGGCCGCAAGGGTATCGTTGTCACCAAAACGAATCTCGTCAGTCACAACGGTGTCGTTTTCATTGATGACCGGAACAACACCCAGATCAACCAGAGTGCGCAGCGTACTGCGAGCATTCAGGTAACGCTTGCGGTCGGAAAGGTCGTCATGGGTAAGCAAAATCTGCGCTGTGTGGCGGCCGTGCTCGGCAAAGCTGGATTCCCACGCCTGAACCAGCCCCATCTGACCAATTGCAGCGGCAGCTTGCAGCTCATGCATGGCACTGGGTCGTGAAGTCCAGCCCAAACGGCTCATACCGGCAGCCACGGCCCCGGAAGAAACCAGGACCAACTCAACGCCCGCCTCATGCAGCGCCACCATCTGCTCGACCCAAACACCCATCGCCGAACGATCCAGCCCCTTGCCATCCGCGGTCAGCAAGGCACTGCCAATCTTCACGACCCAGCGTTGGGCACCCGTCACTTTGCTGCGCATCATCTTCCAACCTTAGCCAGAGAATTTTGGTAGATACAAATTCAAGATATCAGATACAAAAACGCCGCTTATCTCTAAGCGGCGTCTAGTTTACTGCAGAGGATCAGTCGCGGACGTAAATGATTTCCGGACCGTCTTCATCATCCTCGTCTTCCTCATCCCAATCGTCTTCGCCGATGTCATGCACGCTCTTCACGCCGCTACGGCGCAACGCACGCTTGTCATCCAGCGCCTGCAACTGGGCGCGGGCTTCATCTTCGATGCGCTGATCCAGCTCAGCCAGCTCTTCAGCATAGCCAGGCTCTTCAGCAATGCGCTGAGCGCGCTCTTCGAGATAGCGCATGATGTCACGGCTAAGCTGCTCGGTGCCTTCTTTGGCAATCGCCGAGATTACGTAGACAGGGCCCGTCCATTCCAGACGATCAACAATCTCCTTGACGCGAGCCTCATGCTCCTCCTCAAGAATCTGGTCGCACTTGTTCAGTACCAGCCAACGATCACGCTCAGCCAGGGACGGGCTGAATTTGACCAACTCATTGACGATGACTTCAGCAGCATCCGGAGCACTGCTCTCGTCCAGCGGAGCCATATCAACGAGGTGCAGCAACAAGCGAGTACGCGCCAAGTGCTTGAGGAAGCGAATCCCCAGGCCTGCGCCACCGGAAGCACCTTCGATCAGACCCGGAATGTCCGCAACCACAAAGCTCTTCCAGCGATCGACACTGACCACACCCAGGTTTGGCACCAGGGTCGTGAACGGATAGTCAGCCACTTTCGGCTTGGCCGCAGAAACAGAGCGAATGAAGGTACTTTTGCCTGCGTTAGGCAAGCCCAGTAAACCAACGTCAGCCAGCACTTTCAGCTCAAGCTTGAGGTCACGCTGGTCGCCCGGCTTGCCCGGCGTAGTCTGACGTGGCGCACGGTTGGTACTGGATTTGAATCGGGTGTTGCCCAGACCGTGCCAACCACCCATCGCCACCAACAGACGCTGACCAGCCTTTGTCAGGTCGCCAATGACTTCCTGAGTGCTGGCGTCGATGACCGTCGTACCCACTGGCACGCGCAACACCAACTCTTCGCCCTTCTTGCCGGTGCAGTCAGCACTGCCACCGTTGGAGCCGCGCTCAGCGTCAAAGTGACGGGTGTAACGGTAGTCAACCAGGGTGTTGAGGTTTTCGTCGGCGACCATGAAGATCGAGCCGCCATCACCACCATCACCGCCGTTAGGGCCGCCGTTTTCAATGAATTTTTCGCGACGGAAGCTCATGCAACCGTTGCCGCCGTCACCGGCTTTTACTCGAATCGATACTTCATCTACAAATTTCATAACGCACGCCTCCCGCCACAGGGACGAGCAGAACAACATAAATACATAAGACTCTTGCAAAAATGAGCGTTGCGATACCGATCAAAAACCAGTGACCCCACAGGTCAACATCACAACAGCCCGCACAAACAGTTTTGCAAGAGACTCACCAAAGCCTTTTAAAGCCTACAGCCAACAATCTTCAAAAACGAAAAAGCCCCGTCGCGAGACAGGGCTTTTCCAGCTGCTGCATGATTACGCTGCGGAGACTTCAGTCTTCGGAACGATGCTCACGTAGCGACGACCGAAGGCGCCTTTAACCTGGAACTTGATCACGCCTTCCACTTTCGCGAACAGGGTGTGATCTTTGCCCATACCAACGCCGTAGCCAGCGTGGAATTGGGTACCGCGCTGACGCACGATGATGTTGCCCGGAATGATAGCCTGGCCGCCATACATCTTCACGCCAAGGCGTTTGGCTTCTGAGTCGCGACCGTTACGGGTACTACCACCAGCTTTTTTGTGTGCCATGAGTCAATTCTCCTAGTGAGGGATTAGGCTGAAATTAAGCCTGAATACCGGTGATTTTGATCTCGGTGTACCACTGGCGGTGGCCCATACGCTTCATGTGGTGCTTACGACGACGGAACTTGATGATGCGAACTTTGTCGTGACGACCTTGGGAGATCACTTCAGCTACAACGGTAGCGCCGGCAACAACTGGTGCGCCGATGTTAACGTCGTCGCCGTTGGCAACCAACAGAACACGATCAAAAGTAACGGATTCGCCGGTAGCGATTTCCAGTTTTTCGATCTTCAGGTATTCACCTGGAGCAACTTTGTACTGCTTGCCACCGGTAACGATTACTGCATAAGACATGGTATTTCTCCGTAAATCCTGCTCACCCAGCTCTTTATAAGTAGAGTATCGGCTGGCATGGCTGCTCGGGGCTGGAAAGGCCCGGTCGCAATTGCGTAAGGCAGGTGCTGCCCAGGAAAGTTAGGGTGCGCGATTGTACGCAAGGCATCAAGCGGTTGCAAGAGGCGGGACGTCATACCTTGACACGCTCTAACCCGCAACCTAGCATGCGGCGCAACCCTTCTGGAGCACCTCTCGCTGATGCAACCTCAAGCCTTCTACCGCGCTGTGGCGGACGATTTTAGTGCCGTCGACGTCATTATCAAGAAGCAACTGACGTCGCGGGTACCGTTGGTCTCGAAAATCGGCGACTATATTACCTCGGCGGGTGGCAAACGCCTGCGTCCGCTGCTGGTTCTTTTGTGTGGGAAGGCTCTGGGTCGCGAAGGCGATGACGTCCGTCTGCTGGCCGCCACCATCGAGTTCCTGCACACCGCGACCCTGCTCCATGACGACGTCGTCGACATGTCCGGCATGCGCCGTGGCCGCTCTACCGCCAATGCTCTTTGGGGCAACGCGCCAAGCGTTCTGGTCGGTGACTTCCTTTATTCGCGCTCGTTCGAAATGATGGTCGAGCTGGGTTCGATGCCTGTCATGAAGATCCTGTCGAAAGCGACCCGGGTCATTGCCGAAGGCGAAGTGCTGCAGCTGTCGAAAGTTCGCGACGCCAGCACCACTGAAGAAATCTACATGGAAGTGATTCGCGGCAAGACAGCCATGCTGTTCGAAGCCTCGACTCACAGCGCCGCCGCCCTGTGCAACGCCACCGACGAGCAAAGCGAAGCGCTGCGCACGTTTGGCGACCACCTGGGCGTGGCTTTCCAGCTGGTAGACGACCTGCTCGATTATCGCGGCGACGCAGAAACCCTGGGCAAGAACGTCGGTGACGATCTGGCCGAAGGTAAGCCGACCCTGCCGCTGATCTACACCATGCGCGAAGGCACTGCCGAACAGGCTGCTTTGGTGCGTCAGGCCATTCAGAAAGGCGGCCTGGAAGATCTGGAAAGCATCCGCAATGCCGTCGAGAGCTCTGGCGCTCTGGACTACACCGCACAGTTGGCCCGCGATTACGTCGCTCGGGCGATCAAATGCCTGGATGCCCTGCCGCCAAGCGAATACCGCGATGCGCTGGTCGAACTGAGCGAGTTTGCAGTAGCGCGTACGCATTGATCGCTAAGCGCTAAAAGAGCCCGTCCATGTGACGGGCTTTTTATTGGTAAACGAAAACGTGCTGAATATCGCGATACTGTGGGAGCTGGGCTTGCCCGCGATAAGGCTGCACGCGATCTAAATGTGAACCCTATTCAGCCTTATCGCGGGCAAGTCCAGCTCCCACAGAACAAAAATTTTCAATGCCCCAACCTGACCCAAATCAACCACTCAGCGTAAAATGCGAACAATTCTCAATAGAGACTTGCTATTCCACCAATAAGAATTATTCTCATTGAAAACCTTCAAGGAGAAGCGACATGACTTATTTGATCGATGCATGGCTGGACCGCCCTCACCCTTATCTGCGAATTCTGCATCGCGAGACCGGGGAAGTGTGTGCTGTGCTAGAGGAGGAAGCGCTGGATGAGCTGCGGGATCAGGGGGATCTGGACGTCAATGAGCTGAGCTCAAGCGAGCCGATCGTGCTCAAGGAGCTGGTGCGCAATCTTTTTCTGTTCTGCTATGCCCGAGCCTTGCGCCCGATCACGGAACTGCACTGACCATGAAGCCAGTCTTTGAACAGGTGCAGGGCAAACCGTCAGGCTCACTCTGCACCTCACTGAATCGACTTGAAAGCGATCAGAGAACGTCGAGCAGCTCGACGTCGAATACCAGCACGCTGTGCGGCGGGATGCTGCCAACGCCCTGAGCACCGTAAGCAAGCTCGCTCGGGACGTGCAGACGCCATTTGCTACCGGCGTTCATCAGTTGCAGCGCCTCGGTCCAGCCAGCAATAACGCCACCGACCGGGAATTCAGCAGGCTCGCCACGTTCGTAGGAGCTGTCGAACACGGTGCCATCAGTCAGCATGCCGTGGTAGTGAGTGCGAACCTGATCTTCACGGGTCGGCTTGGCGCCAGTACCGGTGGTCAGCACTTCAAATTGCAGGCCGGAAGGCAGAGTGGTGACGCCTTCACGCTTGCCGTTCTCAGCCAGGTAAGCCAGGCCAGCACCAGCAGCTTCTTCAGCTTTGGCAGCTGCTTCGGCTTGCATGATTTCGCGGATGACTTTGAAGCTGGCGGTCATTTCTTCTTCGCCAACACGGCTTGGCTTGCCACTGAACGCATCGGTCAGGCCAGCCAGGATCGCTTCCAGGTTAACGCCCGGCGGAGGGTTGTCGCGCAGTTGGCCGCCCAACTGACGGCCAATGCCGTAGCTGACGCGAGTTTCGTCGGTGGACAGGTTGACTTCGGACATATCACTGCTCCGCTAAAGGAGCGCCTGAACCAGACGCTCCGAATCAAAAGGGCGAGCAGCCTAGCACATGAAGTACCGGCATAGGCCACTGTAGGAGCTGCCGAAGGCTGCGAAAGCAATATTCCTGACACGCCGCTGTTCGCAGCCCGCGGCAGCTCCTGGAAAAATCACAAACTACCACTTCGAATGAAAACTGATCGGCACCCGCAGCGCATCGCGCTTATCCACCGGCATACCGCACATTTCATCGTGAACCACCGCGTGAACCAGATGAAACGGCACAGGGTTAAAGTCTTTGAGCAACTCGCGAGCATGCTCCACCGAGCGCAACCGGACCGTCTCGCCTCGCTCGCCCCTTAGAAGCTGTATATCGCCTTGAATGCGCGCCTCAAGCAGGTAAATCCCGCCTTCGATGGAGATCAGGTTCAATTCGTCGATACTGCCGGCATTGAGATGTACTGCCAATTCTTCTTCGGTCATCTGAATCCCTCGCTCAACTGTGTTTATGCAAGAACGCGATCGCTAAACAAGGTAACGGATTTCAGCCACCTGAAACGACGCCGCCCGTCCATTTTTCAATGGCCGGGCGGCGGCGGTTTGAAGCTTTGTAAGCAGCGCTGATCAGTGCTTGGTGACCTTGTCCAGATACCCCATGGCAAATGCCGAAACAACAAAGGTCATGTGGATGATCACGTACCACATCAGGTATTGCGGCTCGATGTTCTTGGCGTCCATGAACACCCGCAACAGGTGAATCGAAGAGATCGCCACGATGGAGGCTGCCACTTTCATCTTCAGCGAAGAAGAATCCATGGTCCCCAGCCAGTTGAGCTTCTCTTTACCTTCATCGATATCCAGCTGCGACACGAAGTTTTCGTAGCCAGAGATCATCACCATTACCAGCAGGCCACCCACCAGCGCCATGTCGATCAGGGACAGCAGAACCAGAATCAGGTCAGCCTCGGCCAACGCAAACACGTTAGGCAGAACGTGAAAGATCTCCTGGAAGAACTTCAGCACCAGTGCCAGCAAACCCAGGGACAGACCGAAATACAGAGGGGCCAGCAGCCAGCGCGAGGCGTACATGGCATTTTCGACAAAACGTTCCATTTGAACTCACAGATGCGTGGAAATGCCGGCGAGTATACCAGTCGCCCAACGATTCGCAGAATGTGACCTAAAGCCACGCATGAGAGATTAAACGCAGAAGTCGACGAAACCACTGCTGCCCTCCACATCGACCATGTGAATCGCAAGGTAACGTCGTAACGCAGGTTACAGCGGGCTAGAACGGGGAAGAACGCTGAGCCTTGGAGACATCGCCATTGATACGGCGTAACTCGCTCTGCAGGTGCAGACTCCAGATGGGCATATCATCGACGGCTTCATAACCGCTTGAAGTCAGACTCTCGGCGATGGCCAGCATCACCGATTCGGCAGCAGGGGCTCCGGGAAACGGCCCTTGTGTCTTGATTGCCGACGGTTGTTCCCCGGTCATTCCAGCAGCGAACAGCAACGTCCACATGCCATTGTCGCCAGAAAGGGGGCGTATCACACACTCGATTCGGGTCATGAGACCCAGGCATTGGCGGGTAAGGCAGAGGCTGCGCGACATGGCGAGCTCCTCGTTGGCTACGGTATTCGCCGCACTAAAAGTGCTGTAAGGCGCGTCAGTCCCTTTGACAACCGTGGTACCGAGACAGAATAGAAGAAAAGCTGAATTGGGAAAGTTGAGGGGATGAACGGCGAGTCCGTGAGCCCGCTATCAGACCCTGTACGAGCTCATTGAGGTTACGAGGCCAGCAATAGCGTTCCGTCTGACAAACCGCGATCGCTGCCGTCGTTACCTCCGGCAACTCCTACAGAACAGGCCTGACAGAGACCCTGTAGGAGCCCTCGGAGTTTACGACGGTCGCGATGGCGGTGTATCAGGCAAACCGCGATCGCTGGCCTCGTAACCTCGGTGAGCTCCTACAGGTCCGTGCTTGCGTTTAAGCTTTGAGTTCTGGCGCCAGTTGCGCTGGCTCCTTCTCCAGCTCTTCCCTCAGGTCATCATCGCTGAGCATTTCGGCGATGTCCCGCAGACGCTCGACGACCCGAGCGTTGACGCTGCCCTCAGGGAATTCGCCCTTCTCATCCGGTTCGCCAGCGGGTTCGCCCACCAGCAAGCTCAAGGCTTCATCTGCCTGACGCACCGCATAGACGTGGAACTGACCGGCGCGCACCGCCTGCAGTACACGTTCATCAAGCATCAGTGTCGCCACGTTGGCTTGCGGGATAATTGCCCCCTGCTCACCCGTCAGACCTCGGGCCTCACAGAGTCGGAAGAAGCCTTCGATCTTCTCGTTGACCCCACCCACCGCCTGCACTTCACCGAACTGGTTAATCGAACCGGTGATAGCGAAGCACTGCTTGAGCGGCGTTTTCGACAAGGCCGAAATCAGCGTGCACGCCTCGCCCAGCGACGCACTGTCGCCATCCACGTAACCGTAGGATTGCTCCAGCGCGATACTTGCGGAAATCGCCAACGGGAATTCCTGCGCGTACCGGCTCCCCAGATATCCGGTGAGAATCATCACACCCTTGGAGTGGATCGGCTGACCGAGGTTAACCTCACGTTCGATGTCGACAATGCCGCTGCCACCCGGATAGACCGTGGCGGAAATACGCGCTGGCACACCAAAGGCCGAATCACCGACTTCCAGCACGGTCAGGCCGTTGCACTTGCCGACCGCAGCCCCGTCGGTGTCGATCAGAATGATGCCAGCCATCATGTCGTCGAGGATTCGCGCTGACACACGCCCGGTACGCGTGGCCTTGGCCTTGAGCGCCCGTTCGATATGGCCCGCGTCGGTCTGCTCATCGTTAGCCAGTTGGCGAATGAAATCCGCCTCGCTGACCAATTGGAACAAATCGCCGATTCGCGCCGACAGACGTCCCTGATGCTCCGCCAGGCGAGCGCTGTAGGTCGCAAGGCGCGCAACAGCATCGGCCGTCAGCGGCGCCATGCCTTCTTCCGAAGTACGGGTTTTCAGCAACTGAGCGAACTGCTCCAGGGTTTCGTCGTACATCGGGATGTCTTCGTCGAAATCCACCAGCACCCGGAACATCTCCTGGAAGTCCGGATCCAGGTCTTGCAGGGTGTAATACAGCGACCGCGCACCGATGATGATCACTTTGACCTGCAACGGAATGACTTGCGGGGTCAGGCTGACCGTGGCCAGACGCCCCATTTCACCCAGCGGCGACTCCATTTTCAGCTTGCGCGATTGCAGGGCGCGCTTCAGAGCGTCCCAGACAAACGGCTCGCTGAGCATTTTCTCCGCTTCGAGAATCAGGAAACCGCCGTTGGCGCGATGCAACGCACCGGGTCGCAACTGACGATAAGTGGTGTAAAGCGCGCCTTGATCGGTGCTGTATTCGATGCGGCCAAACAGGTTGTCGTAAGTCGGATGTGGCTCGAACACGACAGGCGCACCACCGCTAGCCGAGTGACCTACCACCAGACTCGGGCTGTATTGCTCTTCAAGCAGCTTGCGCGCCTGAGCATCAGTCTTGCTGTCGTCGACCAGTTGCTCGACCACAGTTTTCAGCAGGTAAACCTGCATCGCCTGTAAATACGCACAGACCGCAGCGTTTTCCGCGTACTGCTCAGACAGTGGCGCCAGCAACGGTTGCAGCGCCAGGGTGATGGTCTCTTCGTTAAGCTGACGTAGTTGATTGCTGGACTCGCGCTTCCACTGCGGCAGGCTGGCTAGTTCCTCGTTCAGGCGCTCTTCAAGCCCCGAAATGTCTTCATGGAACCGCTCGCGATCAGCTTCCGGGAGTTGCGAAAACTCGGCTTCGTCCAGCGCCTTGCCCTCCAGCATCGGGGTAAAGGCAATGTTGGTGCTGTCCCGGTATAACGCGATGTCTTTTTCCAGCGCCAGACGTTCGATCACGTCCAGTGCCTTGTCGTAACGCTGATTGAAAGCGCGGTCGATAGCGCTTTTCTTTTGCTGGTAGGACGGATGCTCGAAAACGGCCGGGAAAGTCGCCAGCAGGTTATCGATCAAGCCGCCAATATCCGTGATGAACTGATGCGCGCTGCCCGGTGGCAACTCCAGCGCACGAGGCTCGCGGGGCTCGTCGAAATGGTTGACATAAACCCAGTCGCTCGGGGTTTGCAGGCGCTTGCCTTCGGCCTTGAGGTAACGCTTCACAAACGAGAAACGCCCGGTACCGGGCTCGCCCATGACAAACACGTTGTAACCCGGGCGCGGCATGGCCACACCAAATTGCAGGGCTTCTACTGCTCGTTCCTGGCCGAGCACACCGCGGAAAGGCTCCAGATCATTGGTCGTCGAAAAGCTGAACTGTTCAGCGGAAAAAGGACGCGTCAGCGCTTCAGGCGCAAGACGCAGGCTGGCAGCAACAGTATCGGGCATCGGGCATCCTTACATCAGGCGGGGCAGATGGCGGCATTCTGGCGCTCGCTGGACTCGACTTGCAAGACAGGAAAAAACTCAAGTCGTCACAACTCCCGCGGTACGCTGGCCAGAGCGTTATATCAATGCGTTTTTTTGATGAACATTTTGTAATAAAAGGCGGAACCCTTGGATAACGCCTAAGCTCCAACCTTGGCGCACCAGACATTTAACGCTGGACGCCTTGGCGCAACTGAAGCCATGAACCCTGACCCTTGGTTGAATATAAAGAGAATAAAGCTATGAAACGGATTCTTCTTGGTAGTCTCTTCGCAGCTGTTTCCATCAACGCTATGGCCCAGGCTCCAGGTGGCCCGGATTGCGGCTGGGGCAACATGTTGTTCGAAGGTCAACGCGGTACTCCCGCTCATTTCCTCGCATCAACCACTAACGGTACTTCGGGTAACGCCACTTTCGGCATGACCTCGGGCACCAATGGCTGCTCCACCAACAGCGCCCTGACCTATGGCGGTAAATCCTGGATTGCCATGAACGGCATGATGGACGAGCTCTCAAAGGACATGGCAATGGGTCAAGGCGAAGCACTGACCACTTACG
This sequence comes from Pseudomonas caspiana, assembly GCF_040224095.2. Taxonomy (NCBI): domain Bacteria; kingdom Pseudomonadati; phylum Pseudomonadota; class Gammaproteobacteria; order Pseudomonadales; family Pseudomonadaceae; genus Pseudomonas; species Pseudomonas caspiana. Next base: position 5,160,164 of record NZ_CP167995.1, read on the forward strand.
CGGTCGTGCTGGGCGTTGCACCGGAAGACCGTGCGCATTTCGCCGCTGTCACCCACGAGCACTTCAACCAGATTTTCAGCAAGGCAGACGCCACCGCTGAAGACGTTCACACCAATACCCTCGACGTGCTGAAAAACGATCCAACCCTGGCCAAGTACGCTACCCAGGCATAAGCTCGTTGCGCCCGCCCTTCCACTCGGAGGGCGGGCTTTTTGTTGCGTTGACGCGTCTGCTGCCTGATTGCCCCCTGACCTGAATAGTTGCTTTATATGCTCAAACGCCTTGTGTATCTGGCGCTCTGCGTCTGCACCCCGCTGTCCGCCGCGCAACACGCGAGCGATGAACGTTTGCAGCAACTGGCCAATGAGCCGTTCTGGATTTCACTGGGGCATTACGAGACTGCGAAGCTCGGTGGCTGGCGCAGCTATGTCGACGACCCAAAATTCTTTCTCTCGGCCAACGGTGAACACGACCCGAAGGCCGAGCTGAGCGCGACCCTTGATGCCCTCTATGCCCCGGCAAGCGCAGGTGAGAAACACGCCCAGTGTGTTTACCCGGCACGGACTCGCTGGCTGAAGGATCAATTGCAACTCAAAGACCTGCCAGCCGTTGAGTGCAAGGAGTTCACTCAGTGGTTCAAGGACGTTGCGCCCGATAGCGCAGTGATGATCTTCCCCGCCGCTTACCTGAATAGCCCGTCGTCCATGTTTGGCCATACGCTGTTGCGCATCGATCAGGCTGACGTCAAGACCAACAACACCGCCCTGCTCAGCTATGCGATCAACTTCGGCGCTTACATCGAAGGTATGGACAACAGCATCCTGTACGCGTGGAAAGGTTTGGCGGGCGGCTACCCCGGCCTGTTCGCACTGGTGCCCTATCAGGAAAAACTGTCGGAATATCGCAGCCTGGAAAACCGTGACCTTTGGGAATACCACCTCAACCTGACCCCGGAAGAAACCGGGCGCATGGTGGAGCACGTTTGGGAACTCAAGCAGATCCGTTTCGGCTACTTCTTCTTCGACGAAAACTGCTCCTATCGCCTGCTGGAACTGCTGCAGGTTGCGCGCCCCGGCTTGAAACTGACCGAGCAATTCCCGCTGACCGCCATCCCCACCGATACCGTCAAAGCCGTTAAAGCCGCGGGCCTTGTCGACAAGATCGACTACCGCCCTTCCCGCGAGCGCGAGCTGCTGGAGCGTGCCAAACCGCTGAACAGCACTGAGCAGCAATGGGTACTGGACGTCAGTGCCGATCAGAAGCAACTGCAAAACCCTGAATACCTTGCGCAACCCAAAGAACGCCGTGCGTTGATTCAGGATGCCGCGTATCGCCTGGAGCGCTACCGCGCCAACGGTCAGGAACGTGATGCCGGACGCGCTCAGCGTAGTTTTGAGCTGCTGCGGGCAATCAATCAGAATCCGCCGCCAGCGCTGGACATCGAACGCCCCGGTTTACCGGAGGACGGTCATGAGTCCCGGACATGGCAGGCTGGCGTCGGCACCCGAGATGACAAGGCCTTCGCCGAGTACGGGCTGCGCATGGCGTATCACGACCTCAATGACAATGCCTATGGCTTCCCACTGGGGGCGCAGATCGAAATCCTGCAACTCAAGCTGCGCCAGTACGAAGGCAATCACTGGCAGTTACAGCAACTGGATCTGGCGACGATTCGTTCGCTGACCCCGCGCAATGCGCTGCTGCAACCTTGGTCGTGGCAAGTGACGGGTGGTCTGGAACGAGTGCTCGGCAAACACGGCGACGAGACGCTGGTTTCCCACGTGAACGGCGGCGCCGGTGGCACATGGCAGTTGGGCGACGATGTGCTGGGCTTTGCACTGGGTACGGTTCGGGTAGAACACAACAATGATTTTGCCGAGTTCATCTCACCGGCTGCCGGTTTCAACACCGGTATTTTGTGGCGTAATCCAGTCGGAAATCTGAGCCTGGAGACCAAGGGCGATTACTTCACCAATGGCGAAGTCCGCCGCAGTATCAGCCTCAACCAGCAGTGGGAGTTGTCACGCAATCTCGGTCTGCGCCTGAGCGCCCAGCGGGAATTCAGCCAAATGAGCTCCCCGCAGAACGAAGTGATGCTTGAGGTGAAGTGGTATCACTATTGATTCACAAGCTGCGCGAATACTTGTAGAAGCTGCCGAAGGCTGCGAAAGCGTTCATCCTGACACGCCCCCATCGCAGCCTTCGGCGGCTCCTACAGGTGACAGGGTCCTCGCGATATTCAACGAAACTTATCCCCCGCTGCCACGGCCCAACCTTCATTAGAGGAGAAAAGCCATGAGCCGCGCCTTCGTCAACGAAGACAATGCCGCTGCAGATGCAGACCAGCCGGTCGAGCGCCTGATCAGTGAGCAACCCAATTACGTCACTGCCAGCGGTCTGGAGCATTTACAGCACCGCGTTGCAGAACTTCAAGCCAGGCACAGTGAAATCGCTGCGCGGGATGAGGACAACGACAAACAACTGCTGGCTGACCTCGAACGCGACCTTCGCTACTTCAACCAGCGCCTGCAAAGTGCGCAGGTAGTCGCCCCGGCCATTTCAAAGGAGAAGGTTCAGATCGGCAGTTGGGTGACGTACGTGGATGAAGAAAACACAAAACACCGCGTGCATCTGGTGGGCGAAGATCAAGCAGACGCAACGGCGGGCTTAATTAATTGGGCTTCGCCGCTGGGCCGTGCCTTGATTGGCGCGCAGTTGGGCGATGAAGTGCTGTGGAAGCGTCCGGCTGGGGATCAGGATATCGAGATTGTTCTGATTGAACCGGATGTCTAGGTACGCCCCCCGGTAGGAGCGAACTTGTTCGCGAGACAGGCGACCGGATGTGTGAGGCGCATCGCCTCGCGAACAAGTTCGCTCCTACCAGCGTCCGCCAAAAAAAACGGAGCCCGAAGGCTCCGTTTTTTGTACCACCTGAATATCAGGCCAGTTTCTTGTGGCGTACCCGGTGTGGCTGGGCCGCAGCATCGCCAAGACGCTTCTTGCGGTCAGCTTCGTACTCGGTGTAGTTACCTTCGAAGAACACCGCTTGCGAGTCATCTTCATAAGCGAGGATGTGGGTCGCAACCCGGTCCAGGAACCACCGATCGTGAGAAATCACAATGGCGGCGCCAGGGAAGTCCAGCAGTGCTTCTTCCAGCGAACGCAGGGTTTCCACGTCGAGGTCGTTGGACGGTTCGTCGAGCAGCAAGACGTTGCCGCCTTCCTTCAGGGTCAGCGCCAGGTGCAAGCGACCACGCTCACCGCCAGAGAGATCCTTGACGAACTTCTGCTGATCGCCGCCCTTGAAGTTGAAGCGGCCGACATAGGTGCGCGACGGGATTTCATAGTTGCCGATACGGATCTGGTCGGAACCGTCGGAAATCTGCTGGAACACCGTCTTGCTGCCATCCAGGTCGTCACGACTCTGGTCAACACAGGCCAGTTGCACGGTCTCACCGATCTCGATGCTGCCAGAATCCGGTTGTTCCTTGCCCATCAGCATGCGGAACAGCGTCGATTTACCGGCACCGTTACCACCGATCACGCCCACAATCGCGCCTTTTGGCATGGCGAACGACAGGTTGTCGATCAACACGCGATCGCCGTAACCCTTGCTGACGTTCTTGAACTCGATGACCTTGTCACCCAGGCGAGGACCTGCCGGGATGTAGATCTCGTTGGTTTCGCTGCGCTTCTGGAATTCCTGCGATTGCATTTCTTCGAAGCGTTGCAGACGAGCCTTGGATTTGGACTGGCGCGCCTTGGCACCTTTACGAACCCATTCCAGCTCCTCTTTCATTGCCTTTTCATGGGCCGACTGTTGCTTGGATTCCTGGGCCAGACGATCGGACTTGGCTTCAAGCCAGCCCGAATAGTTGCCCTCGTAAGGAATGCCAGCGCCGCGGTCGAGTTCCAGAATCCAGCCAGCGACGTTATCCAGGAAGTACCGGTCGTGCGTAATCGCAACCACGGTGCCCGGGAAGTCGTGCAGGAAATGTTCAAGCCAGGCGACCGAATCGGCGTCCAGGTGGTTAGTCGGTTCGTCGAGCAGCAGCATGTCCGGGGCAGACAACAGCAAGCGGCACAAGGCCACACGACGCTTCTCACCACCGGACAGCACTTCAACCTTCGCATCCCATGCTGGCAAACGCAGCGCATCGGCGGCGACTTCCAGCTGGCGGTCCAGGTTATGGCCGTCAGCGGCTTGCAGGATGGCTTCCAGCTTTGCTTGCTCGGCAGCCAGCTTGTCGAAGTCGGCGTCCGGGTCTGCATATTCTGCATACACTTCATCAAGACGCGCCTGAGCGTTCTTGATCACGCTGACCGCTTCCTCAACCACTTCACGCACGGTCTTGGTCGGATCCAGCTGTGGCTCTTGCGGCAGATAGCCAATGTTCAGCTCAGGCATCGGGCGCGCTTCGCCGTCGAATTCGGTATCGACACCCGCCATGATTTTCAGAAGAGTGGATTTACCCGAACCGTTCAGACCGAGCACGCCGATCTTGGCTCCCGGGAAAAACGACAGGGAAATATTTTTGAGAATTTCCCGCTTCGGCGGCACAACTTTGCTCAGCCGATGCATGGTGAAGACGTATTGGGCCATGGGATGAAAACCTGGGTTTATGACTGTTGAATAAAGACGCGAGCTTGGCGCTCCGACGTAAAAAAGCTTTTATTTGTCGCCGGCACTTGCCGCTGGACGGTTCCACGCCTTGAATTATCTACATCGCAGGATGTGAGCGCCGTGGAACTGGATCAAAGTTTGCAAGCAGTGGAGTCACTCATGCAGAAGTCGGCAGAGGCTGCGCGTTGGGCAAAGCTACCCGAATGCAGGCTTGAGGGCAAACCGTCTGAACCAACAGGGCTGGCACTTAGCCACAACTCAGGGCAAGCTAGCCGCCCTTTGGGCGTGCAGCTTATAGTGCGCCCGGCGCTCACCGACGCAGCGATAACCGTAATCTATCAAATAGCCTGTTCAGTTCAGTAGTCAGGATCAATGTTGCCAACATCAGCACACTCGTCTCCATCGAGCGCCAACAGGGGCGTACCCGCTATGCCGTTGCGCGGGTCATTAAAAGGTGTGCTGGCAGCATTGGTGTTGTTAATGCTTGCATTGATCCTGTGGCAACTGATCGATCAGTTTCAACAGACTCAGGATCGCCAACGCCAGCGCAGCCTTGATTACAGCGTGCAACTGGCCGACCGGCTGAGCCTTAATATGGAGCTCAGCGCGCAGATTGCGCTCAACCTCCTGAGCAACACCAGCCAGCAAGAGCCACAAAGCCCGGAGCAGGAAACACGTCTGCTGACCAATTTGCGTCAATCCCTGCCCTCGCTGCGCAGTGTTGCGTGGCTGGACGCTACCGGAAAAGTGACAACCGATAGCATGGATACGTCGACCGACGCGCTGTTTCTCAAACAGACGCTGCAGCAGGCTATGGGCCGGCCTTACTACTACGACAACAATGATGACGGTTCACAGGTCTATCTGCTGATCCGTTACCCCGCTGAGAACGATCAGAAATACTGGGCCTTGCGTCTGGCGCCGGACGTACTGAAGCCCCTGACGCGACAGGCCCGTCAAGGTTTCAATCCTCTTTGGCGCCTGGAAAACCGTTCCACCGATCGCCTGCTGTTCCGCGATACCACCATCCGGAATGAGCCGGTGGTCAGCAGTATTGGCGAAGTCGAGAGCGTGTTGCTCCAACCCCTGATCAACAGCAACTGGCAGTTACGCGGCCTGTTCGATGTCAGCACGGCTCGAGAACAACTGCTCGGGCCGCTGATAGGAAAATGTGTGGTGGGTCTGTTCCTTTCGATCCTGCCGCTGCTGGCCCTGCTTAGTCTACGTCGCCGTCAACGCCAGTTGCATGAAAGCAGACGCCGCTACCAGGACATATTCGAAGGTGCTGGCGTAGCGATCTGTGTGCTGGATATGTCCGCCCTGCCTGGTTACCTCGAAACCTTGCAAATCGAGACCGGTGAAGACCTGGACGCACTGCTCAAGGCGCAGCCCGGGCAGTTGAATGCACTCCTGCACAAAATACGCATCACTGAAGTCAATCAGGTCGCACTGAGCCTGCTCAATGTTCAATCCAGTGAGCAGGCCTGGCAGTACTTGATCGAAGGCTGTCAGCGCGGTCGGCAAGGTATTGGCCAAGCGTTGATTCATGGCCTGCTTTCCAAAAAGGATCAACTGGAGATCGAAATCCGCCTGACTCAGGATCGCGGTGAAGATCAGCACCTGTGGCTGGTATTGCGACTGCCTGAAGACCGCGAAGACCTCAATGCCGTTATTCTGAGTATTGGCGACATCACCAGTCGCAAGCGGATCGAGCTGTCGCAGCAGGAGCGTGAAGGGTTCTGGTCGAATGTGGTCCGCACCGTACCCGACCATCTGTATGTCCAGGACGTTCTGAGCCAGCGGATGATCTATAGCAACCACAACCTGGGCCAGACACTTGGCTACAGCAGAACCGAACTGCTGCGCATGGGCGAGTTTTTCTGGGAAATGCTGCTGCACCCCGATGACGCCAAAAGCTATCAGGACATGCGATTACGCCAACGCCACCGGGGCCATAGCGAACTCCTGCAATGCCAACTGCGCTTTCGTGCCCGCGATGATAAATGGCGACGTTTCGATATCCGTGAGCAAGCGCTTTCCAGGGATCTTGATGATCAGGTCACACGCATTATTGGCGTCGCCAAAGACATCACCGAGCAACTGGAAGCCAGTGAATCCCTGCGTGACAGCGAACAGCGCTACCGCATGCTGGCCGAAAGTATCAGCGACGTAATCTTCTCCACCGACAGCAAACTCACGCCCAACTATGTCAGCCCTTCAGTGCAGAGCGTACTGGGCTACAGTGCCGAGTGGATTCTCAAGCATGGCTGGAAATCCACCGTCGCCAATCCGCAGCAACTGGCCGGCGTATACGGGCTGATGGAGCGCATCCGCAAGGTGCTGAAAAAGCCGGAAGCACTGGCAGCCCTGCGCTATGAAATTCCGACCCAGTTATTCCTGTTCGACTGCCTGCGCGCCGATGGACGAAAAATCCCCATTGAATTGCGACTGGTGCTGGTCTGGGACGATCAAGGCACCTTCGAAGGCATTCTCGGCGTCGGCCGCGACATCAGCCAGCAACGTCGGGCTGAAAAAGACCTGCGCATGGCCGCGACCGTATTCGAGCACTCGACATCTGCGATCCTGATTACAGACCCTGCGGGCTATATCGTACAAACCAACGAAGCGTTCAGCCGGGTGAGCGGTTACGAAGCAGCTCAAGTGCTTGACCAGTTGCCGACCATGCTGACCGTCGACAACCAGCAGGAAGCGCACCTGCGCTACATCGTCAAACAGCTGAATCAGCACAGCAGTTGGGAAGGCGAAGTCTGGCTCAAGCGTCGCAATGAAGAACATTACCCCGCGTGGGTTGGCATTACCGCAGTACTGGATGACGAAGGTGATCTGGCCAGCTACGTGTGCTTCTTTACCGACATCAGCGAACGCAAGGCGAGTGAGCAGCGCATCCATCGTCTGGCTTATTACGACGCCCTTACTCACCTGCCCAACCGCTCGCTGTTCCAGGACCGCCTGCACTCGGCGCTGCAACAGGCAGAGCGGCAAAATGCATGGGTTGTGTTGATGTTCCTCGATCTGGACCGTTTCAAGCCGATCAACGACTCCCTCGGGCACGCGGCCGGTGATCGCATGCTCAAGGAAATGGCCACACGCCTGCTGGCTTGCGTGGCCGATGACGATACGGTCGCGCGGATGGGTGGCGACGAGTTCACCTTGCTGCTACAACCGAGTCCGACCCGCGAACTGGCCCTGAACCGTGCCATTCATGTTGCCGAGCAGATCCTTAACAGTCTGGTGACGCCATTCGTCCTTGAAGGTCGAGAATTCTTCGTGACCGCCAGTATCGGCATCGCTCTCAGCCCTCAGGACGGCAACGAGCTGAGCCAGTTGATGAAAAACGCCGACACCGCGATGTATCACGCCAAGGAAAACGGCAAAAACAACTTCCAGTTCTATCAGGCCGACATGAACGCCTCAGCGTTGGAGCGCCTGGAGCTGGAGAGCGATTTGCGTCACGCCCTGGAACAGCAGGAATTCACCCTGTTCTACCAACCGCAGTTCAGCGGCGACGGCAAACGCCTGACCGGAGCCGAAGCTCTTTTGCGCTGGCGCCATCCGCGCCGCGGGCTGGTCTCGCCCAACGAGTTCATTCCGGTCCTTGAAGAACTGGGGCTGGTGGTGGAAGTCGGCGACTGGGTGCTGACCGAAGCTTGCCGCCAGCTCAAGGCATGGCATAAGGCCAAGGTCCGTGTCCCCAAGGTCTCGGTCAACATCTCTGCACGGCAATTCGCCGACGGTCAGCTAGGTAACCGGATTGCCAATATTCTTCAGGAAACCGGTCTGTCACCGGCCTGCCTTGAGCTGGAATTGACCGAAAGTATTCTGATGCGTGAAGTGGGCGTGGCGATGCATATCCTCGACGGCCTCAAGCGTCTGGGCCTGAGCATCGCGGTAGACGACTTCGGCACCGGTTATTCGTCGCTGAACTACCTCAAGCAGTTCCCTATCGACATCCTCAAGATTGACCGCACCTTCGTTGACGGCCTGCCCTCCGGTGAGCAGGACGCACAGATCGCGCGCGCCATTATCGCCATGGCACACAGCTTGAATCTAGCGGTAATTGCCGAGGGCGTCGAAACGCACGAGCAGCTTGAGTTCCTCCGCGAGCATGGCTGTGACGAAGTGCAAGGCTACCTGTTCGGCCGCCCGATGCCGCCCAGCCGGTTCGAAGCGCAGTACAGTGATAACGCGCTGTTCATGTTTGACTGACCTGGAATGCTTCTGTGGGAGCGAGGCTTGCCCGCGATAAGGCTAGACGCGATCTAAAGTGAATCGGATCCAGCCTTAACGCGCGCAAGCCTCACTGCCACATGGAAATCGCAATTCTATTCAATAGGTGCGGCGCTTCAGATGAACACCACTTGTCCAGCACATGACTGCCTTTCATATGCCAGATAAAAGCCAATGAGTTAGAATGCCCCCCTTTTCTGCCCCGATCCTTGAGGACCGCCATGTTCAGCCGTGATTTGACTCTCGCCAAGTACGACTCCGATCTCTTCGCCGCGATGGAGCAAGAAGCCCTGCGCCAGGAAGAGCACATCGAGCTGATCGCTTCGGAAAACTACACCAGCCCAGCGGTGATGGAAGCTCAGGGTTCGGTCCTGACCAACAAATACGCTGAAGGCTATCCAGGCAAGCGTTACTACGGTGGCTGCGAATACGTCGACGTGGTTGAGCAACTGGCCATCGACCGCGCCAAAGAACTGTTCGGCGCTGACTACGCCAACGTTCAGCCGCACGCTGGTTCGCAAGCCAACAGCGCGGTTTATCTGGCTCTGCTGCAAGGTGGCGACACCATTCTGGGCATGAGCCTGGCCCACGGCGGTCACCTGACCCACGGCGCCAGCGTCAGCTCGTCGGGCAAGCTGTACAACGCTGTTCAGTACGGCATCGACGCCAATGGCATGATCGACTACGACGAAGTCGAGCGTCTGGCCGTTGAACACAAACCAAAAATGATCGTGGCCGGTTTCTCTGCCTATTCGCAGATCCTCGACTTCCCGCGCTTCCGCGCTATCGCTGACAAGGTTGGCGCATACCTGTTCGTCGACATGGCTCACGTAGCCGGTCTGGTTGCTGCTGGCGTTTACCCGAACCCGGTGCCTTTCGCTGACGTCGTGACCACCACCACGCACAAAACCCTGCGCGGTCCACGTGGCGGCCTGATCCTCGCTCGCGCCAACGCCGATATCGAGAAAAAGCTGAACTCTGCTGTGTTCCCAGGCGCCCAGGGCGGCCCGCTTGAGCACGTCATCGCCGCCAAGGCCGTGTGCTTCAAGGAAGCGCTGCAGCCTGAGTTCAAGGCTTACCAGCAACAAGTCGTGAAAAACGCCAAGGCCATGGCCGGTGTATTCATCGAGCGCGGTTTCGACGTGGTTTCCGGCGGTACTGAAAACCACCTGTTCCTGCTCTCGCTGATCAAGCAGGACATCTCCGGTAAAGACGCAGACGCTGCCCTGGGTCGCGCCTTCATCACCGTGAACAAGAACTCCGTACCTAACGACCCACGCTCCCCGTTCGTCACTTCCGGCCTGCGCTTCGGTACACCGGCAGTCACCACTCGCGGCTTCAAAGAGGCAGAGTGCAAAGAACTGGCAACCTGGATCTGCGACATCCTTGCGGACCTGAACAACGAAGCCGTGATCGATGCAGTACGTGAAAAAGTAAAAGCCATCTGCGCCCGACTGCCGGTATACGGCGCTTAATCAGCCCCGTTTGCAGCAGTAACAAAAAGCCCGGCTTTTAAGCCGGGCTTTTTGTGGGCGCCGTATTTGATCTGAAACGCTGCATTGCAATCAACATCGGACCTGTAGGAGTGAGCTTGCTCGCGATAGCGGCCTGTCAGCCGATTATTTTGTGACTGATAGAACGCTATCGCGAGCAAGCTCACTCCTACAGGGATACTGTTCAGCCTGCGACTTTGGCAAACCCCGCCCGGATCTTCTCCTCCGGCAGTTCATCGGCAATGAACACAATCACGCTTTCGCGCTTCTCGCCTTCCTCCCATTCGGTATCCCAGTCAAAGCCATACAGCTTCAGCACGCCCTGAAACACCATACGCTTGGGCTCCCCCGCAATATTCAACACGCCTTTGTAGCGCAACAGCTGTTGCCCATGTTCTTCAAGCAATTCGTTCATGAACTCGCTGAGCTTCTCGATATCCAGCGGTTCGTCGGTACGTAGGACGAGGCTGGAGATACGGTCAATGGCGTTACCGGCCGGGGCCAGCGGACGCAAAGTCATGCCGCCGCCCAAGTCGGCGTTCAGGTTAAAGCCTCGTACATCCAGCAATTCAGCCAGATCAATCTGGCCATGCTCGACCACACGAATCGGTGCGCGGCGGTTGATACGGGTCAGTCGAGCGCTGAGGGCGTCGAATGTGGCGTCGTCCACCAGATCACGCTTGCTCACCAACAGACGGTCGGCAAAACCAATCTGTGCCTGGGCGATGGTCTGGGCCAGATGCGTGTCGGCATTCGCAGCGTCGACCAAGGTGATGATGCCGTCGAGGATGTAGCGCTCGCGCAACTCTTCATCGATGAAAAAGGTCTGCGCGACAGGTGCCGGATCGGCCAGGCCAGTGCATTCGATCACCAGACGATCAAACGCGATCTCGCCGCTGTCCAGCCGCTCCAGCAGCAGAAACAGGGCTTTGGTCAGGTCGGTGTGGATGGTGCAGCAGACGCAGCCATTGGAGAGGGTCATGACTTGCACAGGTTCGGCGCCCAGCAATTGGGTATCGATACCGGCATCACTGAATTCGTTTTCGATCACGGCGATTTTCAGGCCGTGCTCAGTCTTGAGCAGATGACGCAGCAACGTGGTCTTGCCCGCGCCGAGGAAGCCGCTGAGGACAGTGACGGGGATGGGTTGCGGGGTGGTCATGGATGCTCCTGTCATTTCAAACTACACAAAACAGTGTGGGAGCGGTGCTTGCCCGCGATAAGCCCAACCCAGTCTCGAATACCGGTTTGGGCTAATCGCGGGCAAGCACCGCTCCCACAGGTTAACGCCTTCTGTTAATCAACTATTAACAGCATTTAGGCCCACCCTTGCCGCCATAACGGGCTTCCTGGCGTTCCCGGAAGAACGTTTCGTAATCCATCATCGGCTTGTCAGGGTGTTTGACCTGCATATGCGCGACGTAATTGTCATAGTCAGGCATGCCCACCATCAGACGCGCTGCCTGACCGAGGTATTTCCCGAGGCGACTCAGGTCGTTGAACATATGCAGATCCTCGCGTCTTTCAAACGTTGGTCGGAGTCGTCAACGCCTGGAAAGGCGCTTCTTTATCCGTACGCTCTTTGTTGCCCCATGCCGCGACGCCGACTTTCAGCGCGTAGAATAGGATGCTGAACACCACGAACAGGAACAGAATCGTCAGCGTCGCGTTGGTGTACGCGTTGAAGATCACGTGCTGCATCTGGTCCATGGACTTGGCCGGGGCCAGAATCTGACCTGCGTCAGCCGCTGTGCTGTATTTCTTGGCCAAGGCCAGGAAACCAACAGCCGGGTTGCTATCGAACAGCTTGATGAAGCCCGCTGTCACGGTGCAGATCAAGAGCCAGGTCGCAGGCAGCATGGTCACCCAGATGTAGCGTTGGCGTTTCATTTTGATCAGCACAACAGTTGCCAGCATCAGAGCGATACCTGCCAGCATCTGGTTAGAGATACCGAACAGCGGCCACAAGGTGTTGATGCCACCCAGTGGGTCGATCACGCCTTGATACAGCAAGTACCCCCACAGCGCCACGCAACCACCGGTGCCGATGGCGTTGGCCGTCCAGGATTCAGTGCGTTTCAGGGCTGGCACGAAGCTGCCGAGCAGGTCTTGCAGCATGAAGCGACCGGCACGAGTACCGGCGTCAACCGCCGTCAGAATAAACAGCGCTTCAAACAGAATTGCGAAGTGGTACCAGAACGCCATGGTGCTAGCACCCGGCAAGGCCTGGTGCAGGATCTGTGCGATACCCACCGCCAGAGTCGGCGCACCGCCGGCACGGGCCAGAACGGTGTTTTCACCGATGTCCTTGGCAACCGCTGTCAGTTGCTCAGGCGTGATAGCGAAGCCCCAGTTGGTGATCGTGGCCGCTACTGTCACAACATCACTGCCCACTACTGCAGCAGGGCTGTTCATGGCGAAGTAGATACCAGGCTCGATGACCGACGCTGCAACCATGGCCATGATTGCCACGAAGGACTCCATAAGCATGCCGCCGTAACCGATGTAACGGGCGTTGGTTTCGTTATCCAGCAGCTTCGGCGTGGTCCCGGAAGAAATCAGCGCATGGAAACCGGACACCGCACCACAAGCAATGGTGATGAACAGGAACGGGAACAGTGTGCCTTTCCAGACTGGACCGGTGCCGTCAGTGAACTGAGTCAACGCAGGCATTTTCAGCTCAGGCGCGAGGACCAGAATGCCGATGGCCAAAGCGACGATGGTGCCGATTTTCAGGAAGGTCGACAGATAGTCACGCGGTGCCAGCAGCAGCCAGACCGGCAGCATGGCAGCGACAAAACCGTAACCGACCAGCATCCAGGTGATCTGCACGCCGGTAAAGGTGAACAGCGGCGCCCATTCAGGGCTGGCAGCGATGTGCCCACCGGCCCAGATCGAGAGCAGCAACAGCACCACGCCGATGACGGAGATTTCCCCGATGCGACCCGGCCGGATGTAGCGCATGTAGATGCCCATGAACATCGCGGTCGGGATGGTCGCCATGACCGTGAACATCCCCCAAGGGCTTTCAGCCAGCGCTTTAACCACAATCAGCGCCAGCACCGCGAGGATGATGATCATGATCAGGAAGCAGCCGAACAGCGCGATAGTGCCAGGGATACGGCCCATTTCCTCACGCACCATGTCGCCCAGCGAGCGACCGTTACGGCGTGTGGACAGGAACAGGATCATGAAATCCTGTACCGCGCCGGCGAGAACCACACCGGCAATGAGCCAGAGCGTGCCGGGCAGATAGCCCATTTGCGCAGCCAGTACTGGCCCGACCAGAGGTCCGGCGCCAGCAATAGCGGCAAAGTGGTGACCGAAAAGAATGTGTTTGTTGGTCGGCACGTAGTCCAGACCATCATTGTTGACCACTGCTGGAGTTGCCCGCAGCGGATCGAGTTGCATCACGTGACGGGCAATGAACAAACTGTAATAACGATAGGCGACCAGGTAGATGGCGACCGCAGCGACCACGATCCACAAGGCGTTGATTGCTTCCCCGCGGCGCAAGGCCACGACCCCAAGGGCACATGCCCCGATAATTGCAACGATCAGCCAAGGCACATGGCGCATGAGGCTATTATTATTTTTCATTTTTTGTATTCCAGCAGATGACTGAAAGGCCAGCTACGCGAGTTTAGCTCTGCCACAGCGAAAGGCCACCCCCACTATGGTCTAGAGCCTAAAAGATCCGATAAGACAGATTTGCTCTTCACCTGCTCATTGAAAAGACCGGGCAGCAAGTACCCTTCAGCGCAGGGGAAATGTAAATCCGGTTATGAAAACTATCCGGAAATCGCGATCGGGACTATCGTCGTTACAGGCGACGCCTTGAATGGCGTTGAACCGCTGACTGTAAGTCAGACGATTCCAAGAGAAGTGATTCGATGACCGACTCCAACGATGACCGCCGCCGCTTCAAACGCATCGCCTTCGATGCGAAAACCACGCTCAGCCAGGGCGACCGCAACTGGCAGGTCCAGCTTGTCGATTTATCCCTCAAAGGCATGCTTATTGAGCGCCCTACCCCTTGGCAGGCCGATACCGGACAGGCCTTCCACGCCGACATCAAGTTAAGCAATGAAGTGCATGTGCAAATGGACGTACGCCTGACCCACGATGACAACGGCCAGTTGGGGTTTGTCTGTGAGCAGATCACCCTGGACTCCATTAGCCATCTGCGCAGGCTGGTTGAACTGAACCTGGCTGATCATGATGAGCTGGAGCGGGAGCTGGCAGCGTTGATTGAGGTGTAAGGATACGCATGGTTTTTAACTGTAGGAGCGCGCTTGCCCGCGATGACGGTATTTCAGACGCAGGGGTTGTATCTGATGCACTGGCCTGATCGCGGGCAAGCGGGCTCCTACAAGGCCTCTCGAACGTTACTCAAACAACGCATCCAGCGCCTGTTCCAGCCGTGTTACCGCAATAATCTGCAATCCCGGTGGCGCTTCTTTCGGGGCGTTGCCTTTGGGCACGATCGCCCGTTTGAAACCGTGCTTGGCCGCTTCCTTGAGCCGCTCCTGGCCGCTCGGCACCGGGCGGACTTCGCCGGACAGCCCGACCTCGCCAAACACCAACAAATCATGAGGCAGAGGACGGTTGCGCAAACTGGACATGACCGCCGCCATCAATGCCAGATCCGAAGCGGTTTCCAGGACTTTGACGCCACCCACCACGTTGAGGAAAACATCCTGATCGTGAGTAGGAATACCGCCGTGACGGTGCAGGACCGCCAGCAGCATCGCCAGACGATTCTGATCCAGCCCCAACGTCACGCGACGCGGATTGGACATGTGGCTGTCGTCAACCAACGCCTGAACCTCCACCAGCATCGGCCGCGTGCCTTCCCAGGTCGCCATGACCACGCTTCCCGGGACTTCTTCCTGAGCGCGAGTCAGAAAGATCGCCGAGGGATTGGAGACTTCTTTCAGCCCCTTGTCCGTCATGCCGAATACACCCAGCTCGTTGACCGCACCGAAGCGGTTCTTCACCGCGCGCAGCAATCGCAGACGACCGTCGGATTCGCCCTCGAAGTACAGAACCGTATCGACCATGTGCTCAAGCACTCGCGGTCCCGCCAATGCGCCCTCTTTAGTGACATGGCCTACCAGAAAGATCGCTGTACCGCTTTGCTTGGCATAACGCACCAGCAAGGCCGCACTTTCCCGGACTTGCGAAACGCCGCCCGGAGCGGATTGCAGTTGTTCGGTGAAAATCGTCTGGATCGAGTCGATCACCATCACCTTGGGCTTTTCGACCTTGGCGGTGGCAATAATGTTTTCGATACAGGTTTCAGTCATGACCTGCAGCTTGTCCTGAGGCAGCCCCAGACGACGGGCGCGCATCGCGACTTGCTGCTGGGATTCTTCGCCGGTGACGTACAAAGCGGGCATGCGCTCGGCAATGTTGCATAGCGTCTGCAGAAGGATGGTTGATTTGCCTATCCCCGGATCACCGCCGATCAGCACCACCGAGCCATCAACCAGGCCGCCGCCCAATACCCGGTCCAACTCGGCCGAGTTAGTGGAGAACCTTGGGATCTCCTCGACGCTGACCTCAGCCAGTGTACGGATCTGGGTCTGCTGCCCGGTCCAGCCGGAGCGCCCGCTCGGAGGCGCAGCGCTGCCGCTTTCCAGCACGGTTTCAACCAGTGTGTTCCAGGCACCGCATTCGCTGCACTGCCCGGCCCACTTGGGAAAGGTTGCGCCGCACTCAGTGCAGCCATACAAACGTTTGGCCTTGGCCATGACAACCCCGTCGGTAAAAGTTGGCAATCATAACGCAGCTGCCGCCAGCGCGTCGGTAAGCATGTGGCGCTGTCTTTTTGAGGAATTTCATAAAACTTCGTCAGAAAAGCCCGGTCGATTGCAGGGTGCCCAGCGCAACGCGTGCAGCTGACATACACTGCACTGGACAAATCTCATCAGTTACAAGGAATGACCCATGAGCGTACTAAGCGAGTTCAAAGCCTTTGCCGTCAAAGGTAACGTGGTCGATATGGCCGTCGGTATCATCATTGGTGCGGCATTCGGCAAGATCGTTTCGTCGTTCGTCGGCGATGTCATCATGCCGCCTCTCGGGCTGCTGATCGGCGGTGTGGACTTCAGTGATCTTGCCGTCATCCTCAGACCAGCAGAAGGCGCGGCCCCTGCGGTAGTGCTGGCTTACGGCAAGTTCATCCAGACGGTTATCGACTTCATCATTGTCGCATTCGCCATCTTCATGGGCGTGAAAGCGATCAATCGCCTCAAGCGCGAAGAAGCCAAGGCACCCACCCTGCCACCGACGCCAACCAAGCAGGAACTGCTGCTGGGTGAGATTCGTGACCTGTTGAAAGAACAGCACCAGCCGTCGGCACCGATTACCGTGGATCCGAAGCATCCGGGCTGACAGGAATAGCTGACTCGCTTTGTGGGAGCGGTGCTTGCCCGCGAAAAGAACGCCGCGATTTTTCAGTTAAATCACCGTGACTTATCACGGGCAAGCGCCACTCCCAGAGGAAACAGCGTCCAGCTCTAACCCTGTTACCAATAATTCTCGACAACCACCTGCCCCGGCCGCCGTGTCAGGTTCAAATTCATGTCGCGGGCCTTGAGCATCGCTCGGGTGTCTTCGATCATTTGTGGATTGCCGCAAATCATCACTCGCGAGTGCTCAGGGTTCAGCGGCAGGCCTGTAGCGCGCTCCAGCTCACCGTTTTCAATCAACTGGGTAATACGGCCATTCAACGCGCCAGGGACTTGTTCGCGAGTCACCACCGGGACGTAGATCAGCTTGTCGGCATATTCAGCCAGATACTCACGCTCAGTCAGCCCGGCAATCAGCGGTTGATACGCCAACTCTTTCGCCTCACGGGCGCTGTATACCAGGACGATACGTTCAAATTTCTCCCACACCTCGAAATCCTGCAGGATCGACAAGAACGGCGCGACGCCTGTCCCTGTGGATAACAACCAGAGATCACGGCCGTCGGTAAATCTGTCCACAGTCAGATACCCCGTCGCCAGCCTTTCGATCAGCAGCGTGTCCCCCTCACGCAAGCGGCTCAGCTCGCTGGTGAATTCGCCACCCGGCACCACAATAGAGAAGAACTCGAGAAACTCATCATGAGGCGAGGAAACCATTGAATAGGCACGCCAAACGATGGTGCCGTCAGGCTTGGTGACACCCAGACGCGCGAACTGCCCGGCGGTAAAGCGAAAGCCTGGATCACGGCTGGTGCGCAGCGTGAACAGGCTCGGGGTCAACGGCGTGACGTTGAGCAGCGTCTGACGGGTGTACTTTTCTTCACTGGCGGTCATGGTCGATCCTGACTCCTGCACGTAAATCCGAGATGCCCAGTGTCCCGCAAAGCGCTGTGGATAAACACCGCTGGTTTGTAGTGACATCCGTAATGTCTACGACACGCCTGTTAGATCATTTGCCTCTTGAGGGTATAGCCACTCCGGCGATTGAAATCACCTGACCCGTCTACGTCCGCCCCTGCAAGGATTCGTTCATTCGCCAACTGAACTTGGGGACAAAACGCCAGCACTCCATCTGTCTGCGATGCCGCCGCTTTGAGTTTTCGCGACGCAATGTTCCCTACACTTAGGAACAAGAACAACGGACACGATCTGAACGACATGGAGGTGAAAAATGGGGACCCAATCTCTAGAGGTCCTGCACAGTTTCGGCATGAAGAAGCTGACTGCCAGGGAAATCGAAATACTGAAATGGACTGCTGAAGGAAAAACAGCGGGAGATATCGCCATTATTCTGAGCATGAAGGAGCGCACCGTGCATTTTCATGTAGCCAATGCAGTGCAGAAGATGGGGGCGTGTAACAAGACCTCGGCAGTGGTCCAGGCTGCACTTAGCGGAATGTTTTAACTAACGACGCAAGGACAGGTGCCAAGAGGCAAAAAGCACGTAAAATCACACGCTTTCGCTAGCCCACCGCTTCAAGGGCTCAAGTGACCAATCGTCGATTGCCCAGAGTTTTGCCGCCCATGCCGTTGCTTGTTACTCCGCTCGCCCAGCTTGACCTCATTCGCCAACCGGAACAGCAAGACGAACCGCTGCAGGCTTTCGACGCTGCTGATGAGTATCTGCTCAATTACGTCGCGGAGCGTGGCCTGACACTGCAAAGCAAAGTGCTGGTGCTCAACGACAGCTTTGGTGCGCTGGCGGCCAGCCTTGCCCAGCATGCGACGGTCACCAGCAGTACCGATTCATATCTGGCCGCCCACGGCTTGCAGAAAAATCTGGTCCGCAACGGCATGGCTTACGACGCAGTCACTTTGGTTCCAGCCAGTGAAGCCATTGTCGGCCCGTTCGACTGGGTGCTGATTCGCGTTCCGAAAACCCTCGCGCTGCTAGAGGAGCAGTTGATCCGGCTTCAGGGTCAACTCGCACCTGAGGCCCAGATAGTCGCAGCCGCGATGGTCAAACATCTGCCTCGCTCAGCCGGTGACTTACTCGAGGAGTATGTTGGCCCTGTCAGCGCCTCACTTGCCGTGAAAAAAGCCAGGCTGCTGTTCGCAACACCACAACCAAAAGAAGTGGTCCGTTCGCCCTACCCGACCCGTTATACGCTGGACGAGCCGGCCATCGAACTGGTGAATCACGCCAACGTATTCTGCCGTGAGGGTCTGGACATCGGGACTCGCGCATTCTTGCCGCATCTGCCGAAAAACCTGGGCACCGCACGAGTTGCCGACCTCGGTTGTGGCAACGGCGTATTGGCAATTGCCAGCGCTTTGGCAAATCCTCAGGCGCAGTACACGCTGGTTGATGAGTCGTATATGGCGGTGCAGTCAGCGGAGCAGAACTGGCGCACCGCATTGGGCGAACGAGAAGTGGTGCTGCGTGCCGATGACGGTCTGGCGGGTCAGGAACCTGACTCCCTCGACGTAGTGCTGTGCAATCCGCCGTTCCACCAGCAGCAAGTCGTCGGTGATTTTTTAGCCTGGCGCATGTTTCAGCAAGCCCGTGCTGCGCTCGTGCCGGGCGGCGCGCTCTATGTGGTGGGCAACCGTCATTTGGGTTATCACACCAAACTGGCGCGCCTGTTTCGCGGCGTAGAGCAAGTAGCGGCCACGCCGAAGTTTGTGATTCTTAAAGCGCGCAAGTAATAACTCCAAGCCTAAACCATACCCTGTAGGAGCTGCCGTAGGCTGCGAACGCGTTTTGTCTGATAAACCGCAGTTCGCAGCCTTCGGCAGCTCCTACAGGATCAATATCGGGATGGCAAAAAAAACCCTCCAGAGGAGGGTTATAAAACCGCGTCGATGGGACGCGGGATGGGA
This sequence comes from Pseudomonas caspiana, assembly GCF_040224095.2. Classification (NCBI taxonomy): domain Bacteria; kingdom Pseudomonadati; phylum Pseudomonadota; class Gammaproteobacteria; order Pseudomonadales; family Pseudomonadaceae; genus Pseudomonas; species Pseudomonas caspiana. The sequence continues at coordinate 5,179,828 of NZ_CP167995.1, forward strand.
TTTGTAATCAGTGGGTCGTCAGACCCGCAGCGTTCATGAACAGTCGCAGTACGCTAGCGACGATGAACAGTGCAAATACGCTTGCTGCCCAGATACCGGCCAGCCATGCCAGACGTTGCCATAACGGCTTCTTCAACGCCGGGTCTTGCTCATCATGAAAAGATTCTTTGCCAGACATCGCCAGTCTCTCCTCTATCGATAGCCCCAATGCCAGGCATTGGGGCGGTTATCTGCTAGTGGTAGCCGTCTTCATGGGTAACCTTGCCGCGGAACACGTAGTAGCTCCAGAAGGTGTAACCCAGGATGAACGGGATGATGAACAAAGTGCCCACCAGCATGAAGCCTTGGCTTTGCGGTGGCGACGAAGCATCCCAGATCGAAATCGATGGCGGGATGATGTTCGGCCAAAGGCTGATACCCAGGCCGCTGTAGCCGAGGAAGATCAGCAACAGGGTCAACAGAAACGGTGTGTAGTTGGCATTGCGCGCCACGGCTTTGAACAAACCGTACATGGTCACCAGCACCAGAATTGGCACTGGCAGGAACCAGAACAAATTCGGCAACGTGAACCAGCGGTTAGCGATGTCAGGGTGAGCCAATGGAGTCCACAGGCTGACAATACCCATCACGACCAACACCGCAATTGCCAATGGACGAGCCAGATCATGCATGGCTTTTTGCAGTGCACCCTCGGTCTTCATGATCAACCAGGTGCAGCCCAGTAGTGCGTAAGCCACGATCAATGCAAGGCCGCAGAACATGGAGAACGGGGTGAGCCAATCCAGACCGCCACCGGCGAACTGGCGATCAACCACCGGGATGCCATCGATAAACGCGCCCAGTGCAACGCCCTGAAAGAATGTCGCTGCCAGTGAGCCGCCGATAAAGGCCTTGTCCCACAGGTGACGCTTCTCATCAGTGGCCTTGAAGCGGAATTCGAATGCCACGCCACGGAAAATCAGGCCGATCAGCATCAGGATCAATGGCAGATAAAGTGCCGACAACACGACCGAATATGCCAACGGGAAAGCGCCGAACAAACCAGCGCCCCCCAGGACCAGCCAGGTTTCGTTGCCGTCCCAGACCGGTGCAACGGTGTTCATCATGACGTCACGGTCGGTCTTGTCCTTCATGAACGGGAAGAGAATCCCGATCCCGAGGTCGAAACCGTCCATCACCACATACATCATTACGCCGAAGATAATGATGATTGCCCAGATAAGTGGAAGATCAATACCCATGACTCAGTTCCCCTTATTCAGGCTGTCGTGATTGAGCGAGTCTTCGTTGCCTTCTTCAGCAGCGGAGAGCGGACGAGCCGGAGTACGTTGCTGACCTGGGCCACCGGTTGGCTGATGGTCTTCATGAACCTTCGGCCCTTTGCGTACCAGACGCATCATGTAGCCAAGGCCTGCGCCAAACAGCACGAAATAGACCACGACGAACAACACCAGCGTAATGCTCATCTGCGCAACGCTGTGCCCGGACGAGGCATCGGAGGTGCGCATCAGACCGTAGACAACCCACGGCTGACGGCCGATTTCAGTGGTGAACCAGCCCGCCAGGATAGCGATCAGACCCGACGGCCCCATCCACAACGCGAGGTACAGGAATGCCCTGGATTTGTAGAGCGTGCCACGCTTGCGCAGCCAGAGGCTCCACAAACCGGTGAAGATCATCAGGAAGCCAAGGCCAACCATGACCCGGAACGACCAGAACACGACAGTCGAATTAGGGCGGTCTTCAGGCTTGAATTCCTTGAGTGCGGGAACCTGCTTGTCGAGGCTGTGCGTCAGGATCAGGCTGCCCAGGTACGGGATTTCAACCGCGTACTTGGTGCGTTCTTCCTTCATGTCCGGCCAGCCGAACAGGATCAACGGCGTCGGCTCGTCGCCCACGTTTTCCCAGTGACCTTCGATGGCGGCGATTTTCGCCGGTTGATGCTTGAGGGTATTCAGACCATGGAAGTCGCCAACCACTGCCTGCAAAGGTGCGACCAGCAAAGCCATCCACATGGCCATCGACAGCATCTTGCGGATCTGCGGTGTATCGCGACCACGCAAAAGGTGCCAGGCCGCCGACGAACCTACGAAGAATGCCGTTGCCACGAATGCCGCAATCGACATGTGCGCCAGGCGATAAGGGAACGACGGGTTGAACACCACCGCGAACCAGTCAGTCGGGATCACACGACCGTCGATGATTTCGTAACCCTGTGGTGTCTGCATCCAGCTGTTGGAGGACAGAATCCAGAAAGTCGAGATCAGGGTGCCGATGGCGACCATGACCGTAGAGAAAAAGTGCAGATTGCGCCCGACGCGGTTCCAGCCAAAGAGCATGACGCCCAGGAAGCCGGCTTCGAGGAAGAAAGCTGTAAGCACTTCATACGTCAGCAACGGCCCGGTGACGGCTCCGGCAAAGTCGGAGAAACGGCTCCAGTTGGTACCAAACTGATACGCCATGACCAGACCGGATACCACGCCCATGCCGAAGTTGACGGCGAAGATCTTCGACCAGAAATGGTAAAGGTCTCGGTAGACGTTGTTGTGGGTCTTGAGCCACAGGCCTTCCAGCACCGCCAGGTAACTTGCCAGACCGATGGTGATGGCAGGGAACAGGATGTGGAACGAGATGGTAAACGCGAACTGAATTCGGGCGAGCTCAATTGCATCCAAACCGAACATTGGGTTTTCCTCTATCAGGTGATACGGCCGATGACCCCGAGGTCAGCAGCCACTGCCCCCCACTGGTAAGGAGCGCGGCAGGTTGAAAACGTTCTGGGTTCTGGACGAAAAAGTGGCTATGCCCGTCTCATCAGCCCATATCGCAACCTTGAAGTCCGTCAAGTCGCCTGCCGTTTCTTTTGCCTTGAGGGCATTGACGCAGATCAACTGACTGTCAAAGAGTAGTCGTATTTGAGCGTGTAGGACGTGTGGTCTTTTGCCGCGTGACGAGTTGTCTCACCGCTCTGGAATCCTGCGTCGCAGGCATATGAGAGCATTTGGGACCTGCGTCGACGATCATGCAAGCAGCAAAAAAATCATACTTTGGGATCCAATCTGACCGGCTTTTCATGCAACTAACTGTTACAAACTGATAATCTTGCGGTTCTTCCCTGCCTGGCTGTTGTTGCTCATGCCGACTCAAGCCCCAGTGTTACTGCGCCACCATCGCCCGTTCGTCGCTTTCTGGTTTGCCCGCATCTTTACCGCCAGCGGTTTTCAAATGCTGACGGTGGCTATCGGCTGGAATCTCTATCAGCTGACCGGTAACGTCCTGGACCTTGGGTTAGTCGGTCTGGTGGAGTTCGCCCCTCGCGTGCTGTTCATGCTGCACACCGGCCATGTGGCAGACCGATACGACCGCCGCAAAGTGGCCGCCATTTGCCAGACGATGCAAGCCTGTATCGCCTTGGCGCTGTTCATCGGCAGTAGCACCGACAGCGTCACCCGGGAAATGATCTTCATCCTGGCCTTCGCGCTAGGCGCGTCCCGATCTTTTGAAATGCCTACCACTCAGGCTTTGTTGCCGAGCATCGTGCCGCCCGCGCTGTTCCCTCGGGCAGTGGCTGCCGCGCAGTCGGCCCAGCAATCGGCAACCATCGTCGCACCTGCACTGGGCGGTTTTCTTTATGCATTCGGCAGCAGTTGGGTCTATGGGCCGACCGTGCTGCTATATGTCGTCGCTTGCTCGTTGATGCTCAGCCTGCCCGCCCGACAGACACCACTGAACAAGAACAAGGCGACGATGGATTCGCTATTGGCCGGGATTCGCTTCATCCGCAGTCGTCCGGATGTACTCGGTGCCATCTCGCTGGACCTGTTCGCGGTGCTGCTGGGTGGTGCAACGGCGCTGCTGCCGGTGTTTGCCAAAGACATTCTGCTGACCGGTCCGTGGGGGCTGGGCATGTTGCGTTCGGCGCCAGCAGTCGGCGCGCTGGCAATGTCGCTGTGGCTTGCGCATTTCAATGTCGAACGGCACGTAGGCCGCGTGATGTTTACCGCGGTCGGCGTGTTCGGCGTGGCAACCATTGCGTTCGGGCTGTCGACATCGTTCTGGTTTTCCATGGCGGTGCTGGTGGTGCTTGGCGCAGCGGACATGATCAGCATGGTGATCCGTGCGTCCTTCGTGCAACTGGAAACACCGGATGAAATGCGTGGCCGGGTCAGCGCGGTCAACGGGCTGTTCATTGGTGCTTCCAATCAACTCGGCGAATTTGAATCGGGCCTCACCGCGCACTGGTTCGGCGTGGTTCCGGCAGTGGTCATGGGCGGCGTCGGCACCCTTGCGGTAACCGGCATCTGGATCAAACTGTTCCCGACCCTGGCCAATCGCGACCGCATGCGGGATGTGGTGGCCGAGGCGCAAGAGCAGAAGGTGTAAGGGTTACAGCGATCCCCCTCCCGGTTCAAGCCAGCCTTACGGGATTGCAACCTCGGTGAGTCTTACAAGACGGGCTGTAAAAAACCGCGTAGCGCAACCAGCAACCGCTCATACAGCCGGTCAACCTCAGTTGCCAGCCCTTTGGCCCGCAAACAGCCATGCACCAGGCCGAAGCCCGGATCAAAAACAGTTGTCACTCCAGCTTCACGCAGACAACGTTCGTAAGCCACGCCGTCATCCCGCAACGGGTCGAACTGCGCAACGGCAATGAACGCAGGCGCCAGCCCGGTGAAGTCCTTCGCACGCAACGGCATCGCGTAAGGCGATTGAAAATCTGCGGCGCGGCTCAGGTATAACGCCAGATAGCACTCAAGATCAGTGCGACTCAGCAGGGGCGCTTCGGCGCATTCGCTACGTGACGGCAGGTCATCTGCGCCGCCCAGCGCCGGATAAACCAATGCCTGACCTCTGGGCTGCGCAAAACCCGCATCCCTCAGTGCCAGACACAAAGCGGCAGCAAGGTTACCGCCGGCACTATCCCCTGCAAGAGCGACCCGCGACGGATCAATCCCCAGCCGTTCTGCCTGCACCTGCACCGCGTGCCAGACGGCCAGACAATCCTCGAACGCTGCCGGGAACGGATGCTCAGGGGCCAACCGATAATCCACCGCGATCAGCACACAGCCAACATCGACGGCCAGCGGTGCGGCGATGAAATCATGAGAGTCGAGATCGCCCACCACCCAACCGCCACCATGCAGATAAATCACACAGGGCGCTGCCTCGGGGTGCACGTGTTGTGGTCGATAGCAGCGAACAGGCACATCGGCCAGTTGAAAATCCGCCACCTCAAGGCCCGCTGGCCGCGCTGGAGTAAAGGCGCGGCACATATGCGAGTAAGCCTGGCGCTGACTGCGGAAGTCAGACGCCTTTGAGGAGAAACTCAGGGTCTGGGTGACAAACGCCCAGAGTTCGGGAGACAAGGGAAAGCCGTCGCTCATGCAGTTGCCTCCCCAAGCCTCTTTAGCACCTGTAAACCGGCCTTACTTCTTGATCGCCGCCATGACCACTGGCGCTGCGTCTTTACCGTCAAACGTCGTCACCCCCGCCAGCCATCGGCTCAGATCTTCCGGGTGATCCTTGAGCCACTGTCTGGCGACTTCGTCCGGAGCCTTGCGGTCCATGATCGGCACCATCATCTGGCTTTCCTGAGCGGCGGTGAAGGTCAGATTACTCAGAAGCTTGCTGACATTCGGACAGCGTTGCGCGTAGTCCGGTGCGGTGACCGTGGATACCGTGGCCGCGCCCTCGCCCGGTCCGAATACATCTTCGCTGCCGGTCAGATACGCCAGCTTCATGTTGATGTTCATTGGATGCGGGGTCCAGCCTACAAACACCACCCACTCGCCTCGCTTGACCGCCCGAGCCACCGCCGCAAGCATGCCGGCCTCGCCGGACTCCACCAACTGGAACCCGCCCAGGCCAAATTGATTCTTATCGATCATGCCCTTGATGTTGGCATTGGCACCGGTACCCGGCTCGATCCCGTAAATCTTGCCGCCGAGTTTGTCCTTGAATTTCGCGATATCACCGAACGTTTTCAGCCCACCCGCAGCAACATAATCGGGCACAGCCAGGGTCGCCTGGGCATCACTCATGCTCGGTTCATTCAGCACTTTGACCTGATTGGCTGCTAAAAACGGCGCGATGTTTTTGTCCATCGCAGGCTTCCAGTAGCCCAGGAAGATGTCCAGTTTGTCATCGCGCAGGCCGCCGAAAATGATTTGTTGGGCGGCGCTGGTCTGCTTCACTTCATAACCCATGCCCTTGAGCAGCACTTCAGCCACGGCACTGGTTGCCACCACGTCGGTCCAGTTCACCACCCCCATGCGCACGTTCTGGCATTTGGCGGGCTCTGCGGCCATCAACGCTGTGCTGCTTATCATCAATAACCCACAGCTGATATGACGGATAAATCGGTTCATGCGTGCTCCCTCGGTCGGCAGGTTGTTTTTTGGTTTTGATTATTTGAACAACTGCGGCCATGCGAATGCGGCACGCCTGAGCACGTTACCCAGCAGCACAAGGGACGAAACGCACCAGCGCGACCTGTGTTTGCACTCTGGCGACATTAGAGAGGACGGAATGAAATGCGGGGGAGATTGCTTTTCAGATCAGGCTCACAGCGATCCTGTATGAGCCATCGGAGTTTACGACGGTCGCGATGGCGGCGTGTAAGACAGAACGCCATCGCGACTTTGCATTTTGCTGGAGGGATAGCTCGTCAGAGCACCTTATCCAGGGTTATCGGGAAGTCCCGAACCCGCTTGCCGGTTGCATGGTAAATCGCATTGGCGACTGCCGCCGCGACGCCGACGATGCCGATCTCGCCCACCCCTTTCGAACCCAGCGCGTTAACGATTTCATCGTTTTCTTCGACAAAAATCACGTCTATGTCGTTGATATCGGCGTTAACCGGGATGTGGTACTCGGCAAGGCTGTGGTTCATGAAACGGCCCAGTTTGTGATCGCTCTGGGTTTCTTCCTGCAAGGCCATGCCCAGCCCCCAGACCACGCCGCCCAGTATCTGGCTGCGAGCCATTTTCGGATTGACCACTCGGCCCGCGGCCACTGCACTGACCACCCGGCTGACGCGAATCGTGCCCAGGTCTTCATCGACCTGCACTTCAACGAATACCGCCGAGTGTGTCGCGCTCGAGTAACCTTCACGCTTCGCATCAGGCTCGGCATCGACCTGCACCTGCAAGCCTTCAGGCCAACTGCTCAGCACTTCGCTCAGTGCCAATCGGTGATCGCCCAACGAGACGTATCCGTCAGCAACGGTCATTTGCTCGACCTTCGCGGCGAAAAACTTCGCGTCAATCTGACCCGCTGCGGTGAACAACTTCTCGCGCAACGCCTTGCTGGCTTGCTGCACGGCAGTGCCCACCGACGACACCGTGAACGAGCCACCCTGCAAGGGCGCCGTTGGCAGCGACGAATCCCCCAGCACGAACGTGGTGTCTTCAACAGCAACGCCCGCCGCTTCGGCTGCAATCTGTGTCATGACCGTGTAAGTGCCGGTGCCGATATCGGTCGTCGCACTGCTAACGGTCAGCTTGCCTTGGGCGTCGATATGCGCCTTGGCACTGGCTTTCATCTGCATCGCTTCCCAGACACCGCCCGCCATGCCCCAGCCGATCAGTTGGCGACCTTCGCGCATGCTCCGTGGCTCAGGGTTGCGATGGCTCCAGCCGAAGCGATCTGCGCCCTGGGTATAACAAGCACGCAATTGCTTGCTGGAATACGGCTTGTCTTCATTGCCGTTGCGATCAGCGAAATTGACCTGACGCAGCTGCACCGGGTCCATGGCCAAGGCAACAGCCAGTTCATCCATGGCGCACTCCAGGCCGATCAGACCCAACGCAGCGCCTGGCGCACGCATGTCCAACGGGGTGTAGACGTCCAGTGGCGCTAGCTTGTAAGTGAGTTCGACGTTGTCGCACTTGTAGAGCATGCCGCTCCATTCCACCACGTGCTCGCTGAAGTCCTCAAACCGGGACGTCTGACCGATTGCACCGTGCCCAACCGCCAGCAAACGGCCATCCGCCGCCGCGCCCAGACGCAGATGCTGCAATGTGCGCGGACGATAGCCGAAGGTGAACATCTGCTGCCGGGTCAGGGTGACGCGCACTGAACGCTTGAGTTCCAGCGCCGCCATGACCGCCAGAGGCAGCTGATACTGCGGACGCAGGCCCGAGCCGAACGCACCACCGACAAAGGCAGCCAGCACCTGAATCTTGTCTTTCGGGATACCGAATACGTTGTGCAGATAGTCCTGACAGTTTTGCGGACCCTGGGTCTTGTCATGGACCTGCAGACTGCCATCGTCCTTGTAAAACACCGTCGAAGCATGCGGCTCCATCGGGTTGTGATGTTCGACCGGCGTGCTGTAGTGGGCATCGACAGTCAGTGCGGAATTGGCGAATCCCGCCTGAAAGTCACCGCGCGGCGCAGGCAGTTCCGCCGGTGCGTCATAGCTGTCTCCCTGCACCGCCAGCAAATCGGTTTCATGGGCTTCGACCAGATATTCGATACGCACCAGCGAACCGGCGTAACGCGCCAGCTCAAGGGTTTCGGCGACCACAAGCGCCAGCGGCTGGCCGCTGTACAGCACGCGATCGTGATATAGAGGACGGAATGGCGAACCGTCTGCCGAATCGGCGTCTTCATAGTTCTCGTCATAGCTGGCGAGCTTTGGACGGTTCTTGTGATCCAACACCATCACGACGCCCGGCACGCGCAGGGCTTCGGAGATGTCGATGTGCGTCACACGCCCGCGAGCGATAGTGCTGGAGACCACGCTGCCATGCAGCAAACCGGTTTCCGGGTATTCACCGGCATAACGGGCCTGACCGGTAACTTTAAGCTTGCCGTCTACCCGGTCAAGCGCTTGGCCCAGTGGCGAAACAGGCGTATTCATTGGGCGCTTCCTCCTGTGGCAGCAGCATCGACCGCGGCATCGCTGAGGGTTCGAATGATCGCCCGACGTGCCAGTTTGACTTTAAAAGCGTTGTGTTCGAGCGGCTCGGCATCGGCCAGCAAGGCATCGGCGGCGGCCGCGAAGTTCTCGCGAGAGACCGGTTTGCCGACCAGCATTTGCTCCACGACCTTATCGCGCCATGGCTTGTGAGCAACACCGCCCAGCGCCAGACGCACGTCGCGAATGACATCACCGTCCAGCTCCAACGACGCTGCAACCGAGATCAGCGCAAAGGCGTAGGAGGCCCGATCACGGATTTTCAGGTACTTGCCCTGACCCGCGAAGCTGGGTGCCGGGAGTTCGATTGCGGTAATCAGCTCGTCATCGGCCAATTGGTTATCCCGCTGAGGCGCATCGCCGGGCAGGCGATGGAAGTCGGCAAACTCGATGGTGCGCTGACCTGCACGCCCCTGAACATGGACGATGGCTTCAAGCGCGGCGAGAGCAACGCACATGTCCGAAGGATGAGTCGCGACGCATTCGTCGCTGGCCCCCAGAATCGCGTGAATACGGTTCAGGCCGTCGCGCGCCGGGCAACCGCTGCCGGGCTCGCGTTTATTGCACGGCACAGTGGAGTCATAGAAGTAGTAGCAACGTGTGCGCTGCAGCAGGTTGCCGCCTGTGCTCGCCATGTTGCGAAGCTGTGGCGATGCTCCGGCCAGTACGGCTTGGGACAGCAGCGGGTAACGTTGCTCAATCAACGGATGCCAGGCCAGATCAGCGTTGCTCACCAGCGCGCCGATGAGCAACCCACCGTTGTCGGTTTCGCTGATGTCGTTCAGTGGCAGCCGGGTGATATCGATCAGATGTTCGGGGCGTGCGACGTTTTCTTTCATCAGATCGAGCAGGTTAGTGCCGCCCGCGATAAACCGGGTCGCAGCACCGCTAAGATTGACCGCTTCGCTGACACTGGTTGGGCGGCTGTAGATAAAGGGATTCATCGGCTGCCCTCCGCTTTCTCGAAGCTACCCATCTCTGAATGGGTGTTGCGCAGCTCGGGCAGGACTTCTTCCACCGCCGCCAGAATGTTGCTGTAGGCACCGCAGCGGCACAGGTTGCCGCTCATCAGTTCCTGAATCTCGGCACGGCTGTTGGCGCGACCTTCATTGGCCAGCCCGACCGCCGAGCAAATCTGCCCCGGCGTGCAATAGCCGCACTGAAAGGCGTCATGCTTGATGAACGCCTGCTGCATCGGGTGCAGTTGCTCGCCATCTGCCAGCCCTTCAATCGTGGTCAGCTCTGCGCCGTCACACATGATCGCCAGGGTCAGACAGGAATTGATGCGCTTGCCGTCGCGCAGAACGGTACACGCGCCGCATTGGCCGTGATCGCAGCCTTTCTTGCTGCCGACCAGATCAAGCTGGTCTCGAAGCAAGTCGAGCAATGTTGTCCAAGGCTGGACGTTGAGCTGTCGCGGCTGACCGTTGAGGGTCAGGCTAATCGCATGGCCAGCGAAATCCTGGGGGGTTGGTGAACTCATGGAAACCTCACGGTAGGTACTCGAACAGCGCAGTTTTTCTGCGTCTTAAGGGGTACGACTCGTGGAGTTTTGGAATCGTTCAGGGTTTGTTGATGAGTGTTGATCCAGTGGGTTGTGCGTGACTTGGATGGCATCCGGGCGATAAACGACAATGCAGTGAGTCTTCTGGCTGCGTCTGATGTATCGCGGGCAAGCCCGGCTCCCACAGGATCCACGCCAGCCTATTGGACTGGATTCACACAAGCATTTGAGTCAGACGCTGGACCTGTGGGCGCGGTGCTTGCTCGCGATGCAGCCGTTTTGATCTACAGCGAACCGCTGTCCAGCGCTGTGTCAGAAAATCTTAAGAATGAATGCAACAGCACACCATTCATCGGCAGGCAGTCACAAACCCGTTCGACTGGTATCATGCGCGGCTTTTTCCGACCGGTACAAAATCCGCGGGCCGCTTCGGCAGTCTGTGCTTTGCTGTTCTAGTCGATTCATTCACGACGCAGGCGCGTCACCGGGGAGCCAGACATGCTGGAACGGCTGTTTCAACTCAAGGCACACAACACCAACGTGCGCACCGAGATTCTCGCGGGCGTCACGACCTTTCTGGCCATGGCCTACATCCTGTTCGTCAACCCGAGCATCCTCGGCGCGACCGGCATGGACAAAGGCGCGCTGTTCGTCGCCACCTGTCTGGCCGCCGCGATTGGCTCGGCGACCATGGGCATCATAGCCAACTACCCGATTGCCCTGGCACCGGGCATGGGCCTGAACGCGTTCTTTACTTACACCGTTGTGCTACACATGGGCCATACCTGGCAGGTGGCACTGGGCGCGGTATTCATTTCGGCGGTGATGTTCTTTGTCCTGTCGATCTTTCGTATCCGTGAATGGATCATCAACAGCATTCCGCTGCCACTGCGCTCGGCGATTGCCGCCGGTATCGGCCTGTTCCTGGCGCTGATCGCCCTGCACAACGCTGGCATCGTGGTCAGCAACCCGGCCACCATGGTCGGCATGGGTGATCTGAAGCAACCCGCACCGGTACTCGCCACGCTGGGCTTCTTCCTGATTGTTGCCCTGGAAAAACTCAAGGTGCGTGGCGCCGTGCTGATCGGCATTCTGGCCGTAACCATTGTCTCGATTCTGCTGGGCTTCACGCCTTTCGGTGGCGTGGTGTCGATGCCACCATCCCTGGCCCCGACCTTCCTGCAACTGGACATCAAAGGCGCCTTTGATGTCGGCCTGATCAGCGTGATCTTCGCCTTCCTGTTCGTGGACCTGTTCGACAACTCCGGCACGCTGATCGGCGTCGCCAAACGCGCCGGGCTGATGGACAAGAACGGTCACATGCCGAAAATGGGCCGTGCGCTGATCGCCGACAGCACCGCCGCCATGGCCGGTTCGCTGCTGGGTACTTCGACCACCACCAGCTATATCGAATCGGCGGCAGGCGTCAGTGCTGGCGGGCGTACCGGCTTGACCGCCATTGTCGTTGCGGTCCTGTTCCTGCTGGCGTTGTTCTTCGCCCCATTGGCGAGCAGCGTTCCAGCGTTCGCCACTGCCCCGGCGCTGCTGTTCGTGGCGGTTCTGATGACCTCCGGGCTGGCGGAAATCGATTGGGATGATCTGTCGGTCGCTGCGCCCGTCGTTATTACTGCGCTGGCGATGCCATTCACCTACTCCATCGCCAACGGCATTGCTTTTGGTTTCATCGCCTGGACAGGTATCAAACTGTTGTCGGGCCAGTGGCGTGAGCTGAATCCCGCGCTGGTGATCCTGTCGATTCTGTTCGTTATCAAATTGGGTTGGTTTCCGGCATGAGTGCAAGTATTCCGTTCGATCCTGCGAGCTATGACACTCAGCTCCAGGCCAAAGCCGATCGCCTGCGTGAACTGCTGGCTCCGTTTGACGCGCCTGAACCTCAGGTGTTTGACTCGCCCAAGGCAAACTACCGGCTGCGCGCCGAGTTCCGCCTGTGGCGCGAAGACCAGAAGCGTCACTACGCGATGTTCACCCCCGGCGATAACAAGAACCCGATTCTGCTCGATGGTTTGCCGATTGCCAGCCTGCGCATCAACGCATTGATGCCAGTACTGCGTGACCGCTGGGAAGCCAGCAAGGTGCTTAACCACAAGCTGTTCCAGGTGGACTTCCTGACCACACTGGCAGGCGATGCGATGATCACAATGTGTTATCACCGCCCGCTCGATGACGAGTGGCTGGCCGAAGCTGAAAAGCTGGCCGCTGACCTGGACGTGAGCCTGATCGGTCGCTCCAAAGGCCAGCGTCTGGTAATAGGTCGTGATTACGTGACTGAAGAACTTGAAGTCGCCGGTCGCACCTTCACTTACCGTCAGCCTGAAGGCGCGTTCACTCAGCCAAACGGTACCGTGAACCAGAAAATGCTCGACTGGGCCTACGCGGCATTGGGCGACCGTGAAGATGATTTGCTGGAGTTGTATTGCGGCAACGGCAACTTCACCCTGCCGTTGGCGACCCGAGTACGCAAAGTGCTGGCCACCGAAATCAGCAAGACTTCGGTTAATGCCGCACTGAGCAACCTGGCCGATAACGCCGTGGATAACGTCACGCTGGTGCGTCTGTCTGCGGAAGAGCTGACTCAGGCGCTCAATGAAGTGCGTCCGTTCCGTCGCCTGAATGGCGTGGATCTGAAGAGCTACGACTTCGGCAGCGTCTTCGTCGACCCGCCCCGCGCCGGTATGGACCCGGACACTTGCGAGCTGACGCGCCGCTTCGAGCGCATTCTGTACATTTCCTGCAACCCGGAAACCCTGGCCGCCAACATCGCCCAACTCCACGACACTCACCGTGTCGAGCGTTGCGCGCTGTTCGACCAGTTCCCGTATACCCACCATATGGAATCCGGGGTTTTACTCGTCAGACGCTAATTCCTTGTGGGAGCAGAGCTTGCTGGACGCAGTTCACTTTGGACCGAGTCCAGCCTTATCGCGAGCAAGCTCTGCTCCCACAGGAATCTCAGCATCTCCTCACAACGCTTTTATCTGCCCAATCCCCACCGCACCTGGCCCTTCACCAATCCCGTTCTCCAACGGCGCACCAAACGCATCAAGGCTGATCTGGAAACGATCACCCGGCTGGGTCTTCACCCCGTCCGCAAACGACAAAGTCGCAGTACCGAAGTAGTGAATGTGCACATCCCCCGGACGCAGGAACTGCGCGTACTTGAAGTGGTGATATTCAAGGTTCGCCAGGCTGTGGCACATGTTGTCTTCGCCACTCAGGAACTCCTTCTCCCACAACACCTGCCCGTCACGCAGAACGCGACTCATACCGGACAGATGCCGTGGTAATTCGCCCACCCGCAATTCCGGACCGTACGCGCAATAGCGCAGCTTGGAATGCGCCAGATACAGGTAGTTGCGGCGCTCCATGACGTGATCGGAAAACTCGTTGCCCAAGGCATACCCCAAACGATACGGCTGACCATCGTCGCCGATCACATACAGGCCCGTCAGCTCAGGTTCTTCGCCCGCATCTTCAGCAAATGACGGCACCGGAAAATCAGCCCCCGGCCGCACGACGATGCTGCCATCGCCTTTGTAGAACCATTCCGGCTGAGCACCGACCTGACCGGCAGCGGGTTTACCGCCTTCGATGCCCCACTTGAAGATCTTCATGGTGTCAGTCATGCCGGCTTCGACCTGGCCGTCATGCTGGTGCATCTTGTCTCGCGCGGAGGCGCTGCCCAAGTGAGTCAGGCCAGTGCCGCTGATCAGGCAGTGCGCCGGGTCTTCGTGATCGAGTGGCGGCAGAATCTTTTGGTTTTTTAACAGCGATGCGTAATCAGGACCGGCCTCAGTGCCACGGCTGGCCACTTCATCGGCCAGGCTTTTACCGGTGCGAATGGCGGCGAGGGCCAGTTCGCGGGTGCTTTGGGTTGCACGTACTACGTTGATCAAGTTGCCATCGACGATGCCGACCTGGCGTTGACCCGATTGGGTTTCGAATTGGATAAGGCGCATGGGGGGAAATCTCCAGATAGTAGCCTGCAAAGCGCAACCCCTTGTGGGAGCTGGGCTTGCCCGCGATAAGGCTGGACGCGATCTAAAGTGAATCGCGTTCAGCCTTATCGCGAGCAAGCTCTGCCCCCACAGGGTTCGCCGTTAACCCGCGATGCCTTACATCATTCAATAATGTTGAAATCACTCAGATACTCATCGGAGATTTCCAGCCCAAGGCCCGGTTTGTTGTCATCCAGCTGGATATAACCGTTGACCGGCTGCGGCTCGCCCTTGAACACGTAGTAGAACAACTCGTTACCCACCTCGACATCGAACACCGGGAAGAACTCGGCCATCGGCGAGGCGGTGGTGGACATGGTCAGGTGGTAGTTGTGCATCTGCCCGGCATGAGGAATCACCGGCACTGACCAGGCTTCGGCCATGGCGTTGATCTTGCGGGCAGCGGTGATACCGCCGACGCGGTTGGTGTCGTACTGGATCACATCTACAGCACGGCGTTCCAGCAGGTCCTTGAAGCCGTACGAAGTGAATTCATGCTCGCCGCCGGAGATCGGCATGATGTTCATCTTCTTCAGCTCGATATAGCCTTCGATGTCATCGGCAATCACTGGCTCTTCCAGCCAGCGCGGCTCGAACTCGGCCAGTTTCGGCAACATGCGGCGAGCGTATTCCAGCGTCCAGCCCATGTAGCATTCGAGCATGATGTCCACGTCCGGGCCAGCGAGCTCACGCAGCGCACGTACCTGCTCGATGTTGCGACGCATGCCTGCGGGGCCGTCTTTCGGGCCGTAACCGAAGCGCATTTTCAGCGCGGTGAAACCCTGATTCAGATAGCCCTGAGCTTCTTCGAGGAACAGGTCGAGGTTGTCATTGGCGTAGAGCTTGGAGGCGTAGGTCCAGATCTTTTCCTTGGTACGCCCGCCCAGCAGTTTGAAGACCGGCTTGTTCACGGCCTTGCCCATGATGTCCCAGATGGCGATATCGATGGCCGAGATGGCCGCCATGCCGATGCCTTTACGGCCCCAGGCATGACTCTGGCGATACATCTTCTGCCAGATGTATTCGTTGTCGAACGGGTCTTCGCCAATGGCGATGGGGGCCAGGTACGTATCGATGATTTCCTTCGCCACACGCGGCGCCAGCGCGCAGTTACCGATACCGACCAGACCAGTGTCGGTTTCAATTTCCACCACCAGCCAGCCATGAAAACGGAACGAGCCCATGGCATCGCCACGTTCGAAAAGGATATCGCTGGCGTTGGTGCAGAAGTGCGCTTGGGGAGGAACGACCTTGCCTTTCCATTCGAAGACACGGGTACGAATCGCTTTGATTTTCATGGGCTGCTTTTCCTTGTGTGCCGGTATGTCCTGCATGGCGCGGGACCGGCTTTTTGTAGTTGTTGATCGACAAGTCGATGGGGAAATTTAGCCAGCTGAGAGAGGCGTCGGCTAATCACTTATGCGTATCCAGTGATAGCTTGGGGTGATCACTTCACCAATATCTTTAACTGCAAAGTTATCGGCTTGAAAAAAGAACGGTGGGAGCTGGGCTTGCCCGCGATAAGGCTGGACGCGATTCACGTTAGATCGCATCCAGCCTTATCGCGGGCAAGCACCGCTCCCACAGTTTTAATCCGGGTTGAATCAGTAGGTGCTGCGCCCCATCCGGCAAGCAATTTCGAACGCCTGGCGTATAGCGCCGACATTGGCCTTGCCCTGCCCCGCAATATCAAACGCGGTGCCATGGGCAGGTGTGGTAATCGGGATCGGCAAACCGCCCTGCACCGTCACGCCACGGGAGAAGCCCATCAGTTTGATCGCGATCTGCCCCTGGTCGTGGTACATCGTCACCACCGCATCGAATGCACTGGCATCGCCCTGCACCTTGAGGAAGATCGTATCGCCGGGGTACGGCCCATCCGCCGCAATGCCCTGCGCCTGCGCGGTTTTCACAGCTGGGCCGATGATGTCCAGCTCTTCACGGCCAAACGAACCGTTGTCGCCGTTGTGCGGATTGAGGCCGCAAACGCCGATACGCGGACGCTCAAGGCCGTTGCGTTTGAGTGCGGTGTCGATCAGACGAATCGCTTCGACAACGCGATTCTGATTGAGCATGCCCGGCACCGCCGACAGCGCCACGTGGGAGGTCACGCGGGAGGTCCAGAGATTATCCAGCACGTTGAACTCACAGAACGGCCCGTCGAAACCCAGCAGCTCGGCAAACCAGTGCAGTTCGTCACTGTGGGCCATGCCCGCCATGTGCAGCGAGGTCTTGTTCAATGGCCCGAACAACACGGCATCGGTGGTTTTTGCTGCGGTTAGTTCAACAGCGATTTTCAGCGTATCCAGGCAATAGCGCCCACCGATGACACTGGCTTCGCTGCGCGGGAATTCACCCACCGCATCGCCGCGATAGTTGAAGAACAGCGGCGTGTCGTCGCTGAAATTCAGGTCTTGCAGAGACTCAACCTGACGATAGGGAAATTCCTTACCGGCAATCTGCATGCCGCGCAGCATTTCGGCTTCATCAGCAATCAGGATCACCTGGGCCTGGCTGCGCACCTGCGGCTCGGCCAGTAAACGGGCAATCAGTTCAGGACCGATACCGGCCGGGTCACCCAATACCATCGCAATTCGAGTCTTGCTCATGCTTGATTCCTCATCTGTTCGGGCCACGTCTGTGCAGTGGCTGAAGGCTCGCAACGGTAAATACGTCGCGCATTGCTGTAAAAAAGCTGTTGCTGGTCGGCGACAGGCAAGTCGCGAACGATCTGCTTGAAGCCGCTGTAAATGTCGTCGAACGAGCCGCACAGGCTGTCGACCGGAAAGTTACTGGCGAACATCGCCCGGTCTGCGCCGAACATGGCGATGATTTCCCGGACGATCCACGCGTTGTCCTCGGCGCGCCAAGGTTTACCCGGCTGACCCAGGCCTGAAATCTTCACGACGACATTAGGCTGCTCGGCCAGTTGGCTCATCGCAGCATGCCAACCGGCCAGGCCTTGCTCGCTGCGATCAGAAGGCAGCCCCGCATGGTTGAGAATGATGGTGGTGTCCGGGAAGTCTCGCGCCAGCAGCTCAGCTTCGGGCAGATTCCACCAGGGCGTCTGCAAATCGAAATGCAGACCCAGACCGTGCAAGGCAGCAAAACTGCGCCGCCAGTGCTCGTCGCTCATCAGGCTGCGATGCGTGCCGACCTGCTCCGGCGATGTCGGCCCTTCAGGTTTGTGCCTGACGCTGCGCACGCATTGAAATGCCGCCTGGGCACGAAGCACATCCACGGCATCCGGATGATCCAGCCAAGCCTGCGCAACGATGGCATTGGGCACCCCATAACGAACGGCCAGTTGCTCGACAAAATGCGTCTCACCAATCGGGTCACGCGGGTCCCATTCGGTTTCGACGTACACGGTCTGTACAACCTGATGTTCACCGGCGTCGGCAAAATACTCTGGCGGCAGGTAGCGACGCTTGATCGCTGAATAATCACCATAGCGAAACGGGATGTTGGCTTCTGGGGCCAGCCAGGGATGATGATTGACCTGCGGGTCCCAGAAATGATGGTGAGCATCGACGATTGGCCCGCTCCACAACTCAGACATCAGCCACCTCCTGCTGCCCATCCAGGCTGATAAACAAGGTGGCCAGAACAAACAGTGCGGCGCAAAAGGCAAAGAAAGCGAGTACTGCGCCGAAGCCACCGAAGAACTGCAGGATCACCCCGACCAGAATCGGCACGAAGATCCCGCCGATGCTGCCCGCCAGATTCATCACGCCGCCGATCAGGCCGACGCGGGCCGGTGCCGCCAGCAACGCCGGGAAACTCCAGTACAGGCTGCCCCACATCAGGAAGAACGCGGTCATCGCCAACAGCCCGACCGCAGCGAACGGGTTGCTCAGGGTCGGCAGCATCACCAGCGCGGCCAGGGCAATCAGACCGGAAAAGGTCAGCAGGCCTTTGACCGCCAGGCCTCGGCGCACGCCCTTGCGAATCAGGCCGTCACACAGGAAACCACCGGTGAGCGAGCCGAGCGCGCCGCAAATGAAGATCACGAACGTTGCCGCGCCAATGCCTTTGATATCAAAGCCACGGGCCTGAGCCAGATAGCTCGGCCCCCAAGTCAGCAGACCGAAATAGACCATCGCCCAACTGGAACGCCCGATCAGCAGACCGGTCAGCGAACGAGCGGCGATACCCAAGCCTTTGACGGGAGCGCGGGCTGCCTCGGCAGCCGGTGTGGCGCGACCCGCATTAATCTTGTCCAGCTCGGCCTGATTGACCTGCGGATGAACCGATGGATCATCACGCAGATAACGCCATGAGACCCAGCCCAGCAATAAGGTCGCGACACCGGCGATGACGAATGCCATCCGCCAGGAGTCCAGCGTGGCAATCAGATAGGCAATGATCAAACCGCCGAGCGCCACGCCCAGCGGGCTGCCGCTGTCCATCATTACCGCACCGCGACTGCGTTCGCTTGGGGCCAGCCACAGCGAAATCAGCTTGCCGCCCGACGGGAACAATGGCGCTTCAGCAGCGCCAAGAAACATCCGCGCAAACAGCAGCGAAATACCGCCTGTTGCGAAACCTGCCAACACTTGGAAGGTGCCCCACAAACCGGTGGACCAAGTGATCACACGACGCGGGCCGAAGCGGTCGATCATCCAGCCACCTGGAATCTGCAGCAGCGCATACGCCCAGAAAAAACTGCTGAGGATCAGGCCCTGCATGCTCGGTGACAGCTCGAACTCTTTGGCGATGGTGGGCATGGCGATGGATAGCGAGACCCGGTCGATCAGGTTGACCATGGTCAGCAGAAAGATGATGGCAAAGATCCGCCAGCGCACCGAAGTGGCTCGGGCAGTGGTGGCGACCGCCGGGTTGGCGGGAGCAGAAACGACACCTGCGTCAGACAGATGCACGGGTGCACTGGAACGATCCATGGTGCGTACCTCGTTTTTTTATTGTTGTTGTAGGTGTTGCTGTGGCGCTCACTATCAAAGGCGAAGCGATAACCGTCTAATCAAAAAAATACATACGGTGATAACCCAGAGATATGTCAAAAACGAACGGCCAATATGGATTCTTTGTGGGAGCAGAGCTTGCTCGCGATAAGGCTGGATAGGTTCACTTTGGATCGCGTCCAGCCTTATCGCGAGCAAGCTCTGCTCCTACAGGGCATCGCCGGGCAGAAGATATAAACACCCCACAGATTCTGATTTGCAACCTCAAGATACCCAACCGATAACCCCAGGCTATCGGTGTATCTGATGTTTTGAGTAGACGCCACCGCAATAGCTTCCCACACTCGACCCAAGATTTGCCGGTCCCCGTATCCGGCAGATCGCTCAAAAAACAATTACAAGAAATAGAGGTTTCATCATCATGCGAACCGCATCCCTTCGACGCGTGTCCCGTCTTCTGCTCGGCTGTTCACTTGTTTGCGCTGGCACCCTTCCCGCTCTGGCCAATGCCTGGCAACCCGACAAGAACGTTGAAATCATCGTCGCCGGTGGCCCTGGTGGCGGGACTGATCAACTAGGTCGTCTGATCCAGTCAATCATCACCACTCACAAGCTGCTGGACGTCAACACCGTGGTCCTCAACAAAGGCGGCGGTAACGGGGCCGAGGCGTTTCTGGACATCAAAATGTCCGAAGGCGATGCCGACAAACTGGTGATCGGCACCAACAACATTTACCTGCTGCCACTGGTCTCCAAGCTTGGTTATCAATGGCAAGAACTGACCCCGGTTGCCGCCGTCGCGGAAGACGACTTCATCCTCTGGACCTACAAAGACGCGCCCTGGAAAGACGCCAAAAGCTTCTACGAAGCGGTCAAGGCCGATCCGTCCAAGCTGCGCATGGGCGGCAGCCAGTCCAAGGACGTCGACCAGACCCTGACCCTGCTGCTGAACAAAACCACTGGCAGCAAACTGGTTTACATCCCTTTCAAAAGCGGCAGCGAAGCCTCCACCCAACTGGCCGGTAAGCACATCGCCGCCAACGTGAACAACCCGAGCGAAAGCATCAGCCAGTGGCGCGGTGATCAGGTCCAGCCGCTGTGCGTGTTCAGTAAAGAGCGCATGGGCTACACCGAAAAAGTAGCCGGAGATAAATCCTGGGCCGACGTACCGACTTGCCACGAGCAAGGCCTGGGCGTTGAGCAATATCGCTTCCCGCGCACCGTGTTCATGCCTGGCAAAGTCACCACAGAACAGCGCGCGTTCTATACCGAGCTGATGCGCAAAGTCTCCGAGGCGCCTGAATTCAAGGCCTACGTGAAACAGAACGCACTGGTGCCGACCTTCCTCGAAGGCGAGCAACTGAGTGCCTACATCCAGCAGGACACGGCCCGCGTTACGCCGGTGTTCAAGGATGCTGGCTGGCTGCGCGAGTGAACTGACTGATCGGGCCCCACTGCCGGGTGTTCGCCCGGCAGTTATATCTGGAGGTGTTCCATGCCCCATTCTTCTGAAACATCTGCGCTGGTCGGCACTCGCTGGGTCGAGTTCGGGCTGGCGCTGTTCACCCTGCTGATTGGCGCCGTCGTGATGTACGGCAGCCTCGACCAAGGCATTGGCTGGGGCGACGCCGGTCCCGAGCCGGGTTATTTCCCCTTCTACATTGGCTTGCTGCTGAGCTGCGCCAGTCTGGGCAACGTCGTCCTGACGCTAATTCGCTGGCAAGCGCTAAGCGTTTCGTTTGTCAGCCGTGGTCAATTCCGTCAGGTGCTGTCGGTGTTCATCCCTATAGCCCTGTTCGTGGCGGCCATGCCGTTCACCGGCATTTACATGGCCTCGGTGGTGTTCATCGCCTGGTTCATGTGGCACGACCGGGTGCGCGCCAAGCCCTACGGCAAATTGATGATCTGTTCGGTATCTGGCGGGGCGGTCCTGGCCAGCTACCTGATCTTCGCGCTGTGGTTCAAGGTTCCACTGGACGCAGGTCCGGTCGGTGACTGGCTGGCAATGGCCGGGAGATCGATGCAATGAGCGAGTTCGACTCCCTGCTGCACGGCATGAACCTGATCCTCACCCCCGGCCATATCGGGCTGATGGTCGTTGGCGTGCTGCTGGGCATTCTGGTCGGCGTATTGCCTGGCCTCGGTGCTCCGAATGGCGTTGCCCTGCTGTTGCCGCTAACCTTCACCATGTCCCCCGTCTCGGCCATCATTCTTCTGTCGTGCATGTATTGGGGGGCTTTGTTCGGCGGGTCGATCACTTCGATCCTGTTCAACATTCCCGGCGAGCCGTCATCGGTGGCGACCACCTTTGACGGCTACCCCATGGCCCGCGACGGTAGAGCGGCCGAGGCGCTGACTGCGGCGTTCAGTTCGGCACTGATCGGCGCGCTGGCGGGTGTGCTGTTGCTGACGTTTTTGTCGACACGCATCGCCGAATTCGCCATGTCCTTCAGCTCACCGGAATTCTTCGCGGTGTATTTGCTGGCGTTCTGTACGTTCATCGGCATGAGCAAGAACCCGCCGCTGAAAACCGTGGTCGCGATGATGATCGGCTTTGCCATGGCGGCGGTCGGTATGGACACCGTGTCCGGCAACCTGCGTCTGACCTTCGACCAACCGGTGCTGATGACCGGGATCAGCTTCGAAGTAGCGGTGATCGGCCTGTTCGGTATCGGTGAAATTCTTTGCACCGTTGAAGAAGGCCTGGTGTTCCGGGGCGAGCATGCGCGCATCACGCCCATGACCATTTTGCGCACCTGGGCCAGGTTGCCGCGTTACTGGCTGACGATTTTGCGTAGCACGCTGGTGGGTTGCTGGATGGGCATTACACCGGGCGGCCCGACGGCAGCGTCGTTCATGGGTTACAGCCTGGCGCGGCGCTTCTCGAAAAACCGCGACAACTTTGGCAAGGGTGAAGTCGAAGGCGTTATTGCGCCGGAAACGGCGGATCACGCTGCTGGCACAAGCGCCCTGTTGCCGATGCTGACCCTGGGCATTCCTGGTTCGGCCACGGCGGCAGTGATGATGGGCGGCTTGATGATCTGGGGTCTGCATCCCGGCCCGACGCTGTTTGTCGAACAGCACGACTTTGTCTGGGGCCTGATCGCCAGCATGTATCTGGGTAACGTGGTCAGTCTGATCGTCGTACTTGCAACCGTGCCGCTGTTCGCTTCGATCCTGCGCATTCCGTTCTCGATCATTGCCCCGATCATCATCATGATCTGCGCAATTGGCGCGTACTCGGTGCACAACTCGCTGTTTGATGTCGGGCTGATGCTGGCCTTCGGTGCCTTGGGCTATGTGTTCAAGAAGCTCGGTTACCCGATCGCACCGCTGGTACTGGCGGCTGTTCTGGGTGACAAGGCCGAGGATGCATTCCGCCAATCGATGCTGTTTTCCGATGGGCAATTAGGCATTTTCTGGTCCAACCCATTGGTGGGCAGCCTGACGACTGCGGCCCTGCTGATGCTGTTCTGGCCGCTGATTTCCAGCGGCGTCAGAAACGCATTGGGCTGGCGCACGCGTCAAAACGCCAAAGCGAAATCAGCGCTATGAACAGTAAGGGGCTGGCAACACCGGACATTTCTTGTCAGGCTCAGCCCCAGACTTTTCTGCGAGCAACGCCCATGACCCGAATTCCTGATGCCAACGTTATTCACAGCCGCCTGCGCCTGCGTCAGTTGCGGTTGATGCTGGCGCTTCAGGAGTTGGGTTCGTTACGGCGGGCTGCCGACAACATCGGCATGACACAGCCCGCCGCGACCAAGATGCTTCACGAAGCGGAAGACTTGCTCGGTGTCGAACTGTTTGAGCGTCTGCCACGGGGCATGCGCGCCACGCAGTTCGGCGAAACCGTCATCTATTACGCGCGCATGGTGTTTGCCGAACTGAGCGGCATGCGTGAAGAGCTGGTCGCGCTGGAGTCCGGCAACCTGGGCCGGGTCGCAGTGGGCGCGATTCCAGCCCTGGCTTCGGGCCTGCTGACCCGGACCATCGCCGAATTGAAGAAAAGCCATCCGCGCCTGTCCATGAGTATTCAGGTCGACACCAGCGATGTGCTGGTTCAGGCGTTGCTGCAAGACCAACTGGACGTGGTGCTTGGTCGAATTCCTGGCGGCGCCCGTTCCGAAGAACTGTTGTTCGACAGCCTGGGCGAAGAAGAGCTATGCGTGGTTGCGGGCGCCAGGCACCCAATGGCCAACGCGACGCATCTGGGCTGGGCCGACATGCAAAACATGACCTGGGTGCTGCAACAGCATCCGAGTCCGATGCGCTCGATCATCAATCAGGTGTTCCATAACGCACGGGTCGACATCCCCAGCAGCATTGTTGAAACCACGTCGATCATGACTTTGCTGTCGCTGGTGCAGCAGACTGACATGCTCGGCGTGACGCCGGTTTCAGTGGTCGAGGACTATCCCGGTCGGGATCTGCTGGCGGTGCTGCCGATCAAATTTGAAGCCCGTCTGCCGCCTTACGGCCTGATCACCCGCCGCCATCGCGTGCAGTCTTCAGCGATGCAGGCATTCATGAACTCGGTGAAAAACCAGCAGCGTGTCATACGCGCCTGATTTACTCCCGCATGACCGCGAACTAATTGCCCCACGCCCCTCTCTACTCCTGCGCTAGATGTACGTCGTTCAACTCCCATTCAGCTAATGCGTCTGACAATCGGACTGGCGCAGTGTGTGGGTAGCAGCGACACTCCTTACAGGATAAGAAGAGGATTCCCACATGCAATGGAAAAAGGGTCGGCGCAGCGATAACGTCGTGGACGCACGTGACGGCAGCAGCGGCGGCGGTGGGATGCGCATAGGAGGCAAGGGACTCGGTATCGGCGGCGTGATCATCATCGTGGCCATCGGCCTGTTGACCGGTCAGGACCCGATGCAGATTCTCGGCCAGCTCACCGGCCAGGCGACACAAGCCCCAACGTCCAGCCAGACCCGCCAGGCTCCACCGGCCAACGATGAACAGGCGGAGTTCGTTCGGTCGATTCTCGGCGACACCGAAGACACCTGGCGCGCAGCCTTTCAACTGGGCGGCCGCCAATATAAAGATCCGACGCTGGTGCTGTTCAGCGGCCAGGTGCAGTCCGCGTGTGGATTTGCCACATCGGCCAGCGGACCGTTCTACTGCCCTGCCGACCAGAAGGTCTATCTGGACATGGAGTTCTTCCGCGAAATGTCACAACGCTTCAAAGCGGCGGGTGATTTTGCTCAGGCTTACGTGATTGCTCACGAAGTAGGCCACCATGTGCAAACCTTGCTGGGGGTTTCAGAAAAAGTCGACGCAGCCCGCAGAAGTGGTCAGCGCATGGAAGGCAGCAACGGTTTGCTGGTTCGCCAGGAGCTACAGGCTGACTGTCTGGCAGGTGTTTGGGCCTATAACGCACAAAAGCGTTTGAACTGGCTCGAGCCGGGTGATATTGAAGAAGCGCTGAACGCAGCTAACGCCATTGGCGATGACCGACTTCAGCAACAGGGTCAAGGCCGAGTAGTGCCAGACTCGTTTACTCACGGGACGTCCGCCCAACGGGTTCGCTGGTTCAAAACCGGCTTTGCCCAGGGTCAACTCAATCAATGCGACACGTTCGCCGCCAAGAGCCTCTGATCACATGATAAAACCGCTACTGATCCTGTCGTTAAGCACCCTTCTGAGTTTCAACGCTCACGCCGAGGATCAGGCGGTCAAATCCATCAGCCCGGAGCGCCTGACGATCAATGGCGCTCAGGCAACGCTGGGCTTGAGTCTCAACTGGAAACAGCCCCGGCCGCAGATTGAAAGGGCGGTGATCGTGCTGCATGGCCGGTTGCGTAACGCACCGACTTATCTGCGCAGCATCGAGCGCGCCGCCAATCAGTCGAAACAGCGCAACAAAACCCTGCTCATTGCGCCGCAATTCCTTGATGAGAAAGACATCACCGCGCACCACATGGGCGACAACGTGTTGCGTTGGCATGGCAACCAATGGATGGCAGGTGAAAACGCTGTTGGGCCCAAACCGGTCAGCTCGTTTCTGGTCATCGACCATATCCTGCGTCGCCTGAGCGACAGCAAGCTGTTCCCGAACCTCAAGGAAATTGTCATCGCCGGGCATTCCGGAGGTGCGCAGGTGGTTCAGCGTTACGTGATGCTGGGCGGCAAGGAAGATGTACTGCTGACCAAAGAAGGCATCAAGCTGCGCTACGTGATCGCTAACCCTTCGTCGTATGCCTATTTCGATACCGAAAGGCCGGTTCCCGTGACCAAAGCCAGTTGCCCGGGCTTTAATGAGTGGAAATACGGTCTGAACGGCATGCCGCCTTATGCGGGCAAAATCAAAGCCGCTGACATCGAAGACGATTACGTGAAACGCGACGTGACCTATCTGCTCGGCCAGCATGACACCGACCCGAAACACCCGGCTCTGGACAAGACCTGCGGTGCAGAAGCACAAGGTGCCCAGCGTCTGGAGCGCGGTGAGAACTACTTCAAGTACCTGCAGAAACGCCATCCAGAAGGCCTGAATCAGCGCCTCATCGTGGTGCCGAACGTCGGCCACAGCGGCGATGGGATGTTTACCTCACCACAGGGGCAGGCGGTTTTGTTCAAGGATTTTTGAATCTGAAGCAGATAAACCTTGTGGGAGCCGGGCTTGCCCGCGATAAAGCTGGACGCGGTTCACTTTAGATCGCGTCCAGCCTTTTCGCGGGCAAGCCCGGCTCCCACAGAGGATGGCGTTCAAATCCAAAGATTCGGATGTTTTTTTGAAGTTGTGATCAATCCAGCAGTGCCCTCAATTCCCCACAATCCTGCGCATGCCAGTCCGCCAATTCCGGCCAGGGATTTTCCGGCAGGTTGACCAGAATGGTCTTTGTGCCAGCCGCCCGCCCGCAATCCAGATCAAAGCGGTAATCCCCCACCATGACCATCTGCGCGGCAGGCACCTGCCACGCACTGGCAAAGTGCAGCAAGCCCGCGGGATCAGGTTTGTGCGGGGCTTCGTCACGACCAAGAATGTCCTCCACCGCAAAACAGTCCGCCAGACCGATAGCCTCCAGCGTTTCGTGGGCCAGTTCCCGGGCGTTGCGCGTCAGGATACCCAGACGATAACCACGCCCGGCCAGATCCCGGACCAGCTCAACAGCGCCCGGCGCAGGTTGCGAAGCCAGAGCCAGTTCCCGCTCATGCTCCAACAGCCAGGCATGCTTGGCTGCGGCGACATCAGCAGGCAGTGCAGCGAGATGCCCCAGAATGTCGTGATCCTGCGGGATATCCAGCGCACGCTTGATCGCCGGGAAGTCATGGGCAGCCACGGTCAGCGTGCCGTCCATGTCGAATACCCAGTGGCGAATCCCGGAAAGACTCATGCCCAATCCTTGCGATGACGAATCAAACCTTCCTGACTGACCGACGCCACCAGTTGCCCGGCACGGTTGTACACACTTCCACGGGAGAAACCACGGGAATTGCCAGCCCATGGGCTGTCCATGGCGTACAACAACCAGTCATCCGCACGCAGATCACCGTGGAACCACAGCGAATGGTCGAGGCTCGCAACCTGCATGTCTTTCTGCCAGACCGTCTTGCCATGCGGCAGCAACGAAGTGGTGAGCAGGTTGAAGTCCGAGGCATAAGCCATCAGGTATTTGTGCAGCGCAGGCACTTCCGGCAGTGCGCCATCGGTACGGAACCAGATGTACTTCACAGCCTCGGTGGGCTGCGGGTTGTAAGGATCGACAGCGGTGACCGGGCGAAACTCGATAGGCTTGGGGCAGAGCATCTTGTCGCGCATGGATTCGGGGATCAGGTGCGCGCGTTGTTGCATCAACTCCAGTTCCGAAGGCAGGTTTTCCGGGCCGACGATCTGCGGCATCGACGTCTGGTGCTCGAACCCCTGCTCGTCGTACTGAAACGAAGCGCTGCAGGTAAAGATCGGCTGGCCTTTCTGGATCGCCGTTACCCGGCGGGTGCTGAAACTGCCACCATCGCGAACCCGGTCCACCTGATACACCACCGGCAAACCGGCATCACCCGGACGCAGAAAATAACCGTGTAACGAGTGCACGTGCCGTGCATCTTCTACTGTCTGACTCGCCGCCGACAACGACTGGCCCAACACCTGCCCACCGAACAGTTGGCGAAAACCAAGGTCCTGGCTGCGACCACGGAACAGGTTCTCTTCAATCGGTTCCAGGCTCAACAGCGCAACCAGATCATCCAACACTTGGCTCATTCATTACTCCTTGCACAAAACTGTTCGCCGGCGCTTCAAGCGTGACACTAGCTGAAATGATACAGAAATTAACACCGCGAGCCTTTTCAAGCTTGCAGCGTATCCAGCCATTGTTGGCGCGTAATGCGATACAGCACGTGAGGTTGCAATGGATGCCCCGCCGCCAGCTGCGGATGGTTGAAGTCGTCGACGGAGTCGGTGGTCATGCCAATAGCCTGCATGACTTTTTGCGATGGCTCGTTGCTTTGTGCAGTGAACGACACGATCTCATCCACCCCCAAATGCTCGAAACCGCAGCCCAGCGCAGTCCAGGCGGCTTCGCTGGCATAGCCAAGCCCCCAGTGTTCGCGAGCCAGACGCCAGCCGATTTCTATCGCAGGCGTGAAGTGCGACTCAAAACTCACCACACTCAGCCCGGTAAACCCGATGAATTCTCCCGTGTCCTTGCGCTCCAGCGCCCACAAGCCAAAACCCAGCTCGGCAAAGTCCCCACGGATACGACCAATCAATGCAGCACTTTCCAGCCGACTCAAAGGCTCCGGGAAATAACGCATGACGTGGGGATCTGCGCACATATCAGCAAATGCGGCTAAATCGTCGTCTCGCCATTGGCGCATCAACAATCGCGCGCTCTCGAGTTTCAGAATCGGCTCCATCGGTTTCTCCATTAACCGGTCAGTCACTGTGTCGGCCAGTGTAGCTCTGCGGCAAGCCACAAAGCTGGGCGTTCAGGGGGCAATGCTGGCACTATCCGGCTTCGACCTCTGACCGGACGCAAAATGTCCCTGCCACTCATCTATCACGAAGATTACAGCCCGGACTTTCCGGCTGACCATCGTTTCCCCATGGACAAGTTCCGCCTGCTGCACGATCACCTGATCGACAGCGGCCTGACCAGCGACGCCGCCCTGCTGCGCCCGCAGATCTGCCCGAATGACATTCTGGCACTGGCTCATGACCCTTCTTATATACGCCGTTATATGGAAGGTGAGTTGTCCCGTGAAGATCAGCGTCGTCTGGGCCTGCCATGGAGTGAGGACCTGGCGCGGCGTACCGTACGCGCCGTGGGCGGTTCGTTGCTGACCGCTGAACAAGCCCTCCAGCATGGACTGGCGTGTCATCTGGCGGGTGGCACCCACCACGCGCATTACGACTATCCGGCCGGCTTCTGCATTTTTAACGATCTGGCGGTGATCAGTCAGTACCTGCTGCAAAGCGGTCGCGTCGACAAAGTATTGATCTTCGACTGCGACGTGCACCAAGGCGACGGCACCGCGCGGATTCTTGCTGATACCGAGGACGCCATCACTGTCTCGCTGCACTGCGAAAAGAACTTCCCGGCGCGTAAAGCCGAAAGCGACTGGGACATACCGCTGCCGATGGGCATGGGCGATGGCGAATACCTGAAAGTCGTCGATGACCTGCTCAACTACCTGTTGCCGTTCTATCAGCCAGATCTGGTGCTCTACGATGCCGGCGTCGATGTCCATCAGGATGATGCGCTGGGTTATCTGAAGTTGACTGACACCGGGGTGGCTGCCCGCGATGAAGCCGTATTGCGCCACTGCATCGGACGCAACATCCCGGTCATGGGCGTGATTGGCGGCGGTTACAGCAAAGACCGACAGGCCCTGGCGCGACGGCATGGAATATTGCATCACAGCGCACAGCGGGTCTGGGTGTCGGAGGGGTTGTGAACTCTGTCTCATGACACAGCGCAGGATCTGTAGGAGCGCACGAGCACCGCGAGGCCGCGACGGCGTCCTGTCTGATACACCGCCATCGCGGCCTCGCGGTGCTCGTGCGCTCCTACCTATCTGTGTTAACTGCGCGACGGCGCTCTCCTACAGATGTTGCGAGGCAGGTAGAATGCCCCACCAAACCGCAAAGACAAGCACCTCGCCATGACTGACATCACGCCGACCATCCCCCCCTCAGTTGCCATCATCGGCGGTGGCCCTGCGGGGTTGATGGCAGCCGAGGTGTTAAGCCAGGCCGGGGTCAAAGTCGATCTGTACGACAGCATGCCTTCGGTGGGGCGCAAATTTCTATTGGCGGGCGTCGGTGGCATGAACATCACCCATTCCGAGCCCTACCCTGCCTTCCTTTCCCGCTATGCGGAACGTTCTGGCGATATCGCTCCTTTGCTGCGCAGTTTTGGCGCGGATGACCTGTGTGCGTGGATTCACGGCCTGGGTATCAAAACCTTCGTCGGCAGTTCGGGGCGGGTCTTCCCTACGGACATGAAGGCCGCACCACTGCTGCGAGCCTGGCTCAAGCGCTTGCGTGAAAGCGGCGTCACGATCCATACGCGACATCGCTGGCTCGGCTGGGACGCGGCGGGCGATGTACGTATCGCTCATCCCGAAGGCGAAACAACCTTGAGCCCCGATGCGCTGGTGCTGGCGCTTGGCGGCGCAAGCTGGTCGCGCCTGGGCTCAGACGGCGCATGGTGGCCACTGCTGGCCGAGCAAGGCGTTGATCTCAAGACGCTGCAAGCCGCCAACTGCGGTTTCGAAGTGGCCGGATGGAGCGAGTTGCTGCGCAGCAAGTTCGCGGGCGCTCCGTTGAAAAACATTGGTATCGGTATGCGCGGCCAAACGCCTCGTTTGGGTGAATGTGTGATCACCGACACCGGCGTAGAGGGCAGCCTGATCTATGCCCTGTCGGCGCAGATTCGTGAAGAGATCAATGAGCAGGGCTCTTCTACCGTGCTGATCGATCTGCTGCCGGGTAAGACGCCTTCCGCCATTCAAAAAGCCCTGGAAAAACCCCGGGGCTCACGCTCCATGTCCAAGCACTTGCATAGCCAGTTGGGTATCGATGGGGTGAAAGCCGCCCTGTTGCGCGAATTGGCCCCGCGTGAAGCTTTCGACGATCCAGCGCAACTCAGCCAGGCATTGAAAGCCCTGCCGCTACCCTTGATCAAAGCCCGCCCGCTGGACGAAGCCATCAGCACTGCAGGCGGTGTAACCTTCGAAACCATAGACCAACGCCTGATGCTCAAGTCACTGCCCGGCGTATTCTGCGCCGGTGAAATGCTCGACTGGGAAGCCCCCACCGGTGGCTACCTGCTCACCGCATGCTTCGCCAGTGGCAAGGCTGCGGGGTTGGGGGTTTTGGAGTGGTTGAAGCAGAGTCAACATAACGCTTCTGTGGGAGATTCGATGTTGGCCTGCAAACGCTGATAGGTAGGAGCGAATTTATTCGCGAGGGCGCCGGTTCATACGCAGCTTATGCATGGCTTTAAGTGCTGCCTTCCCGGATGAAGCGGCGCGCCACGCCCAAGCCTGTGGGAGCAGGGCTTGCCCGCGATAAGGCTGGACGCGATCCAAATCAAACCGCGTAGTCTTCATCGCGGGCAAGCTCTGCTCCCACAGAATTCGCTGATGACGAGGGCAACATAGAATCCCCCGCATAACCATGGCCAGACACAAACTCTTTGATACTCAGGACACCCCATGAACCTAGAAGAACTCACCCAACGCCTGCACCGCATCCGCGATCAGAACGACTGGAAGCAGTTTCATAGTCCGAAGAACCTGGCCATGGCCGCCAGCGTAGAGATGTCCGAGCTGGTGGAGATCTTCCAGTGGTTGACTGAAGACCAGTCTCGCCAGCTGCCATCCGACAAGCTTGAGCATGCGGGTCAGGAAGTGGGCGATATCATTCTTTATCTACTGCTGCTGTGCAGCGAACTGGGCATCGATATGGACACCGTAGTACGCAGCAAACTGGCCGACAGCGAGCGCAGGTTCGCCAAATGAGTGATCGCCACTTCGACCAACTGGCGACCCGCTTCGCCGAAAAGATCTACGGCGGTGCCAAGGGCGCGATTCGCCTTGCGGTACTTCAGGCTGACCTGACTGAAGCGCTTCCCGAACGCCCGTTGCGCGTGCTGGATATCGGCGCCGGGCTGGGTCATATGTCGTTGTGGCTGGCCGAACGTGGCCATGAGGTCACCCTCGCCGAACCGGCCGCTCCGATGCTCGAAGGCGCTCGACAACGTTTCGCCGATGCAGGCCAGACCGCGACTTTCATTCAAGCGCCATGGCAGGAACTCACCAGCCAGCTGCATGAGCCTTACGATCTGGTGTTGTGTCACGCCGTGCTGGAATGGCTGGCCGAGCCCCACACCATCCTGCCGGTACTGCGGCAACTGATCAAGACCGATGGCTGGCTATCCCTGGCGTTCTACAACCGCGACGCGCTGATCTATCGCAACTTGCTCAAAGGTCACTTCAAGAAAATGCGCAAGAACGTCATGGCAGGCGAGAAACAAAGCCTGACGCCACAACAGCCACTTGATCCGCGTGAACTGGCGGCGCAACTTGATGGGCTGTGGCGTGTCGAAACCCAAAGCGGTGTCAGAGTGTTTCACGACTACATGCCAGTAGAGTTTCAGGCGCGGGCTGAACTGGTGGACCTGCTGGAAATGGAACTGGCGCACCGTCGGCATCCCGCCTATGCAGGATTGGGTCGTTACCTGCACTGGGTCTGCCGCCCACTCTGACTACCGAAATCGCCAGGCTGATCACAGGCAGCCTGGCGTTGCTGATCGCTGCTTCCTGTCTTCGAAGGCCACTTTGCGGAGGCCATGATGAAACGCCGCCTCGTATTGTTTACGCTCTTCCTCGGTCTGGCTGCCTGTCAGACCGATAACCCCTATCGCGCTGATTCCAATCCGCTGCCACCGGCTCCCGCGCAGGCGGCCAATGCCGTCGACATGAGCGCGTACCCTGCCCCGCCTCGTGACTACGTTCGTTATCGCAGCTGGACCTGGCGCAACAATCAATTGCCACCCGGTTCGGCCTGGGCTGATTCGGCACAAATCGCCGAGGCCGTAAGCAATGGCCTGGACCAACGGGGCCTACGTCCGGTCCAGAGCACACAGCCAGCGGATCTGCAGGTCAGCGCGCAAACCCGCATGGAGATTCGTACGCGCCAGGTGCGTGACGATTATTACGATCCTTACTACGGCGGCAGCGGCATCGGTTATGGCCACGGTCCGTACGGCAACCGTTACGGCGGTTATGCCAGCGTGCCGATCGTACGCACTTATCAAGAACAGGTAGTCGTCATCAGCATCAGCCTGTTCGACGCTCGCAACGGCCAACCGGTGTGGAGCGCCAGCGCCGAGACGCGTAACGGCAGTGATCAATCGGATCGCTCCAAGGCGCTTCGCCAAGCTGTGCAAAAGGCTCTGAGCGCGTATCCTCCTTCCTGACATCTTCGGAGAACTGCCATGTTTCGCCGTCTTGCTCTGCTGTCCCTGTTAGTGCTGCTCAGTGCGTGCCAAACCAACCAGATCAATCGTGACTTCGACGCCAGTCGTGACTTTGGCGGCTACCGCAGCTGGAGCTGGAAGGAGCCCGGCGTGCAGTATCAGCCGGATGACCCTCGGATCAAAAGCGACCTGACCGACCAGCGTATTCGCCAGTCAATCGGCGAGCAGCTCGACCAGCGCGGCCTGCGCATGGCGCCATCCGGTGCCAACGGCGATCTGAAGGTCCAGGCATGGCTGATCATGGAAAACCGCCAGCAACTGGTCAGTACCAATTACGGTGGAGGCTGGGGCCCTTGGGGTGGTTACGGCTACTGGAACGCGCCGATGACCGAAACCCGCAGCGTGGACTACAAAGTCACCACCCTGCAGATCGACCTGTTTGACGGCAAAGACGGGAAGCTGGTCTGGCGTGGCAGCACCGAGCGCATCCTCAACCAGGACAACGCCCCGAACGCCCGCGAAACGGCTATTCGGCAGACGGTTGCGAAGATTCTGGAGCAATATCCGCCACGTTGATTCGGTTGATTAGTTTGTCGGGGGCTGACGATACCGCCCCCTTTTTACATAGATAATTATTAAGAGTAAGTACACGCTACTTCAATACGTTAACCCGCTTGCGCCATCGAACTTGATAAAACGTCAAAAATACTTCCCAACATGGGTATGCATTGCCTATCGCGCCAAAATATTGGATCCAATAAGTAACACTATCGTCTAGAAAACGCGACATCTGTAGGAGTGAGCTTGCTCGCGATCGCGTCAGTTCAGGCGATAAATGCTTTCACCAAGAAACCAGATCGCGAGCAAGCTCACTCCTACAAGGTCCGCGCCTCCTCACACCAGCGATGTGTAGTGACGCGGGAAAGTTCCTGAGTGAACGCATTCACCCTTGAGGATGCGTATTGAGTTAACAACTCCATGAAAGAAAATATCCACTAGTCGCAAACCCGGTTAACACTATGTACATAACGCGAAAGTCTGACTACGGTAGTGAAGGTCTCATGGAACACGTGACCTAGATCGTATCGATAAAGCGTGAGTTCGACTCTGACAACGCTTTGTATTTCGCAGACAGGGAGTAGCGCGTGAACACCAATTCTTCAGTGAAAGTACTAGTCGTCGATGATCAACCCTCCGTTGTGAACGAACTGAGCGGTTTTTTACAACGCAACGGCTACGAATGTGCTGGCAGTTACTCCAGCAAAGAAGCACTTGAACAATTTCGCAACGACCCTGACGTCGGCATCGTCCTGTGTGACTTGCATATGCATGAGTCCAACGGCGTTGAACTGGTAGAGGCGTTCAAGCAGGCCGCCGGTAAAAAGCGCGTCTTCGAGACCATCGTCCTGACCGTCAACGACGACAAGCAGGATGTGATCAAAGCGTTGCGCGCCGGTGTTGCCGATTACTTCCAGAAGCCGGTGAATCTCCATGAAGTGCTCGAAGGCGTCCAGCGTCAGGAAGCCGTCCTTCATGAGCGGCAAAAGAGTTACCGCCAACTGGGCGAACTCAACGAAAAGCTGCGGTTTCTCGCCGCGTCCATTGATGGTCTGTATGAAGATCTGGACCAGCTCCGTCGCCCGTCACTCCCAACTCCAAGTGTTGACGAAGACGCCGACGGCGAAGTGGATCTGTCGATTCTCTTTGCGCCCCTCTCCCCTCGTCAGCAAGACGTAGCCCGACTGGTCGCCAAAGGTCATACCAACTATCAGATCGGCTGCAAGCTGGGCATCACTGAAAACACGGTCAAGCTGTACGTGTCGCAAATACTGCGCCTGACCCACATGCATAACCGCACGCAATTGGCATTGGCCATGTCGCCGAGCGGGGCTGGTCGGCAACGGGATACCGCTCATTAAACCTCCGGTGGTTCAGTCGACGGTATCGAAGACCACTCTCGCCGTCTGACCGCTTTCATCAAGTACGCTCAGTTCATAACGACCCAGTCGGGTAAGGGTCGGACTGAAAGAGGTCTGATTGTCGGTGTCGGCCATCGGCACGCCGTCGATAAACCACCAGCGACGACCACTGCCGCCCAAGGCTGAAAGAGTAAGGCGCAGCGCCTGACGACTGCCAGCAGGCAAGCGCAGGTGATCGCCCTCACGCACGCCGACGATCGACAGTGGCGGCGCCAGACTCAGACCTTGTGGCGGGCACGCAGGATCGACTGCGGGCAGACGCGCTTCCCTGCGTTCATCACGCGCCAGCCATGGTTCGAGGGCGGCAGGCCACAGAATCAGGGGTTGCGCCTGCGCTCCTGGACAGCCCGCCGCAACCCGCAAGCCCTGAGCATTGACCCAGATTTTTTCCTGCAGCCCCAATCCCAACGGTTGATCGACGGCCTGCA
This sequence comes from Pseudomonas caspiana, assembly GCF_040224095.2. Classification (NCBI taxonomy): domain Bacteria; kingdom Pseudomonadati; phylum Pseudomonadota; class Gammaproteobacteria; order Pseudomonadales; family Pseudomonadaceae; genus Pseudomonas; species Pseudomonas caspiana. The sequence goes on from NZ_CP167995.1 coordinate 5,215,048, forward strand.
AGGTTGGCGGCGTGGTGCCGTCCAGCGTCCAGGCAAACCGCTGCCTGCGACAATTCGGATCGTTCTTGCTCATGGGCTGGCCCAGCGGCCAACAAATCGCTGCCACGCCCACGCTCGACGGCACAGGGTGAATCGGCGCGGTGATCCCTCGCTGACTGTCCCGATTAGCCAGTACGTCATGAACCTGCAACATCAACGGCGCGGCCGAAGCCAGGCCAAACTGCCCCGGCACCGGCGTCCCGTCGGGACGACCGATCCACACACCGACCAGAAAACGCGGGCCGACACCAATCGCCCAGGCATCACGAAAGCCGTAACTAGTGCCGGTTTTCCAGGCCAGTTGCGGACGCTGCACCAGTTCAGCGTGAGGATCGAGATCCGGCCGGGACTGACCGCTGAGAATCTTGCGAACAATCCACGCGGCGCCCGGCGACATCATGCGTCGCTCGCGCAGTGGCGCATCGGGTTGCAGGCGGATATCAGCGCTGCGTCCGCCCCGGGCGAAAGCGCTATAACCACCAACCAGATCCTCCAGACGACTGCCAACGCCGCCCAGAATCATCGCCAGATTCGGTTCGGCCAGCGGCGGCAAGGTCAACGGCACTCCGCCGTTGCGCAATTCGGCGGCAAACCGCTTCGGTCCGTAGGCTTCCAGTAGCTGTACCGCTGGCAAGTTGAGGGACATCGACAACGCCGAACTGGCAGCCACCGCTCCGCTGAACCCCGCCGCGAAGTTACCCGGTCGGTAGTCGCCGTAGTGGCGTGGCACGTCCTGCATCAGGGATTCGGAATGGATCAGCCCGGCATCCATCGACAGCCCGTACAGAAAAGGTTTGAGAGTCGAGCCTGGCGAACGCAGGGCGCTGATCATGTCCACATGGCCAAAACGCTTGGCGTCGTTGATGTCCACCGAACCGACATAAGCGCGTACCGCCATGCTCTGCGCCTCGACCACAAGGATCGCAGCCGAGGTGCGCTCGGGTAATCGGGCACGCCAGCCCAACAGTAAATCTTCAAGGCGACGCTGCAGACCGGCATCCAGCGTGGTGCGAATCAACGGCGGACTGTCGGGGCGATTCAAACGCCGCGCCAGCAATGGAGCAAGGCTTGGCTCCTGACGCGGGGCCAGCAGCAACGGCTCTTCCAGCGCTTCGTCCACCGCCCGTTGCGGCCAGACCTGGAACTGCGCCAGACGCTTGAGTACTTTGTCCCGTGCAACCTGCGCCCGTTGAGGATGACGATCAGGCCGCAAGCGACTCGGCGCTTGGGGCAACACCGCCAGCATTGCCGCTTCGGAGCGGGTCAGTTGCTGCGGTGACTTGCCCAGATAGGCCCAGCTGGCGGCGGCAACCCCCTGCAAAGTACCGCCAAACGGCGCGCGATTGAGGTAGATGGCGAGAATTTCGTCCTTGGAGAGGTGACACTCCAGCTGCATCGTGCGCCACAGTTGTCGCACCTTGCCGGGCAAGGTGCGCGCATGCGGGTCGAGCAACCGCGCCACTTGCATCGACAACGTGCTACCGCCCGATACAACCCGTGCGCCTTTCAGGTTCTGCCACGTCGCTCGCACCAGCGACAGTGGATTGACCCCGGGGTGGCTGTAGAACCAGCGATCTTCGTAAGTCAGTAATGCTTCGATGTAATACGGCGAAACCTGATTGATCGACACCGGATAACGCCATACCCCGTCAGCATCGGCAAAGCGCCAGAGCGGCGTCCCGTCTTCGGCCAGCACCACGCGGGCTAGATCGTCCTTCGGTAATGGCAACGGCCAAAGACGGTCGGCGAGCCAGAGCAGGGTGATGATCAATGCCAATCCGGCAGTAAGCCCACACAGGCACTGTGTGGCTAACCTGTGGGAGCGGTGATTGCCCGCGATAGGGCCGGACGCGATTGGCCTGATATCTTCGGGGCCCTTATCGCGGGCAAGCACCGCTCCCACAGATTCCGTGGTTCCCAAAGGTTGCACAGGTCTCCGGCGCTTGAAGAATCGTGACAATATTCCCGGTTTCAAGGCAAAACGCCCTTACACTCCACGGAACTCGCCGCACCCATTGATAGCCAAAGCGAACAGTCGCCTTTTCTCATGACCTTCATCAGGACGCACATATGCAGGTAGAAAGCTTTTTTGAATGGTTGGGCCAAGCGCTCGGCGCCGTCATCCGGTTTATCGTCGATGGACTGGAATGGTTCTTCAATCTCTTCGCCAGCGCGGGCGGAAATTTTGTCGATGGGTTGTCCCGCACTCTGGGCATGGACACTTCACTGGTCAGCATCCTGGCATTGATCGTCGGTTTGCTGTTCCTGTACTCGGCGATCCGCGCATTCATGCGCGCTTCAATCATCATGGGCATCATCTGGCTGGTGCTGGGCCTGTGGTTGCTGAGCTGGATTATTCATTGATGCGCCCTAACCTGTAGGAGCGCACGAGCACCGCGAGGCCGCGATAGCGTCCTGCCTGATTCACCGCCATCGCGGCCTCGCGGTACTCGTGCGCTCCTACAGTTCCAATGTTTGCTGCGCGACAGCGCGGTGTCAGTGACACAGGGCAGCGCCTACAGGGATTTGCATACTTACTTACCCTTCACCACCATCTGCGCAGCCGCTTCACCCAGCGCTTGCCAGTTCGGCCGATACATCGACTCCACTTGCGGCGGCGGTACGCGATAGACACCCGGGGTCACGGCGCGAGCCAGGTACAGCAGGTGCACCGTGTTGTAGCCATTCAAATCCAGCGCAGCAACGAAGCGATCACCGCGGTATTCCTGATGTTTGATACCGGCATTCTCCATCGACTGGCGCCACTCTTTTACTGACTCGCTGGCGTCTTCCAGGCTGGCAGCGCTTTGCGCCAGATTCTGGTTTTCCAGCTCCAGACCGGCAGGCAGTAGATCCACGACCAGTGCATCCGGCACCCGTTGCTGAGCTTTGACTTCAATGTGCACCAGCAACAGCTGGCCACTTTTCAACGCGTTGAGGTTGGCAGGTTCGCCATCAAGACCAAGGTAATCGCGGCGAATACTGAGGTTCTCGCCTCCGGCCACCGGTGCCTGAGTCGGATACCCCGAGAGCGTCAACTGCTGATACAGCGTCCCGCCATTCTGGTTCTGCACCGACATCGGCGAAGCCAGCAAAGGCCCTTCAAGTTTGAGACCTGGCTGTTCGTTGCTCAGCTCGCGACTTTCAGCGCCTGCATGAAGCGTCGCCGCCCATTTGCTTTCCGGCTTGCCCAACAGATCACGTCCCGCGAGGAACAGCGCGTTACGCTCCTGAGTGGACAGATAGCGGCTCGCCGCCACTTCATCTGCCAGAGCAAACAGGCGCTGGTCGCGCTTGTCCGCTGCCAGATTGTTTTCTTCCAGCAGCGCCAGGATCAACGCCTGATCACGCAGCGGACTGCCGTAATCGGCGAGCCATTCGTTGCCTTTACGGCCTGCTGCCAGACCAGCCATCATGGCTTGATCGGCACGCGGCTTGTCGCCCATCTTCTCCAGTGCCACCGACAGCTGCACCAGCGGTAAACCGGAGCGGGCATCGGTGCGACGATCAAACAGACTGCGCAAAGCGCCCAGCGGAGCTTGCTGACTGCGAGACAACACCAGACCTGCATAGGCTTGCACCGCAAAGCGCGTGTGCTCAGCGTTCTGGCTATAACTGACTTCGATCTGGTTGCGCTCCTGCAGATAACGCAGCAGGCGCTCATTGGCTTTCTTCAGCGCATCAGGCGGCACTGCAAAACCCTGATCACGCGCCCGCAACAGGAAGTCGGTGACGTAAGCCGTCAGCCAGTATTCTTCCTCGCCATCGGCATTCCACAACCCGAAGCTGCCGTTATGACGCTGCATGCCCAACAACCGCTCGATACCTAACTCGACCTTGCGCTTGCGCACGGCATCGGCTTCGCCTTTGATGCCCAGACGCTTGAGAGTGGCGGCATCAGCATAGAGCGATGGATAAAGCCCGCTGGCGGTCTGTTCGAGGCAGCCATAGGGGTAGGCTTCCAGAGCGCGAATCTGCTCACCCAGATTGAGCGGCGGACGACTAGACACCGACAGCATGGCTTCGCGACCGGCAGGTTCGAACGCATCGAGCGCGCCTTCCGGCAGGTTCCACGGCTGCTCATTCAGGGTTGTGCGGTAATGCTTGAGCATCGCCGGATAAACCGGCCGTACGCCGATGGTCCACTCTCGGGAGAACGGCGGCAGGTTTTCGTCCGGCAACACCAATCCGTTTACCACGACCTTGAACTTGCCCTGCCCCAGCCCGCCCTCGGCGCGCACCGGAATACGCAACGTTGTACGTTCACCCTGTGCCAGTTGCACGCTCTGGCTGAGTTGACCATTGGCAAGACTCAACTGGCCTTCAGCGGTGGCTTGCACCGTGAGCTTTTGCGCCTGACCGGACAGATTAGAGAGGTCCAGCGCTACCGTAGTCTGATCGCCACCGGCAAGGAAACGCGGGGCAGACAGCTCGGCAATGATCGGCGCGGCCACTACGGTTTTAGCTTCGGCCATGCCGTAGCGCTCGCCGGTCCAGGCCTGGGCCATGATGCGCAACTCACCGTTGAAATCCGGAATGTCGACGCTGACTTCACCTTCGCCCTGCTCGTTGAGGGTGACCGGCGCGCTTTGCAACGCCACGATCGTCACCGACGTATCAGGACGCTTGCCGCCCTTGGCCAGGGCGTCACCACCGAAAGCCAGACTGGCCAGACGGTTGCGACCGGCTTCGATCAACTGGCCGTAAACATCCAGCTGATCGGCACCATACTCTTTGCGGCCAAACAGACTGGCGAATGGATCCGGCGTGGCGTAACGGGTGATATTGAGGATGCCCACGTCCACTGCAGATACCAATACATGGACTTCTTTCGGCACGCTGCCATCTGCGTTCTTCGCCGCAACCTTGAGTTTCAATGGCTGTTTGGGACGCATTTTTTCAGGTGCAGTCACCGTCAAAGCCAGTTTGCGCGGCGAGCGATCCAGTGGCAGATGCAACACACCGACCGCACGTTTAGGGGTGACGTTGGCCTTGCGTTCACCGGGACGAACCACCAGTGCACTCACATACAAATCATGCCGCGCCCATTGCTTGTCCAGCGGCACATCGAAGCTCTTGCCCTCGGCAGGTACGTCAATCTCTTGCCACCACAGCGGCCCTTCACTGGACTCAACCAGCAAATAACCCTTGCCTGCGGCAGGCGGCGTAACCGTGACCTTGGCCGTATCGCCATCGGTGTAACCCGGTTTATCCAGCGCCAGCTTGACCTGATCGGGACGCACCGCACCGCCTTCCGCGTTGTCCTGCCAGCGATAACCCGCCCAGAAACGCAGACTGCTGATCAAACCGGTTGCAGGATCTTCGACTTCAACCCGATAAGGGCCCCATTCCACCGGAAAAGTAACCTTGGCGGTCGAGTCTTGCTTGATGTTGATGGTTTCTTCGCTGAGGTTGAGGAATTTCTCGTTGAAGTGATAACTCCAGCCTTCGCTGTCCGAGTAATTCCAGTAATAGTCACGACGCTCGCGAACCAGCCGGACTTTGACGTTATCGGCCGACAGCTTATTGCCCGCGTAGTCGGCGACCAGCACTTCAAACTCAACCGGACCATCACCATCGGTCTGCGGCATGCCGCTGGCTTCATCGTATTCATCGTTGCTGCCCGGATTGCTACCGAACAGAGGGCGCAGCCCCGGCATCTGCTCGGCAGGCCACACCGGCTGCACCAGCCGTCGAGTGATCGGGCGACCACCGGACTCTTGCAGACTGGCTTGCAGGATCAACTGCACCGGCGACTTGGCGTTCGACCATTTGCTTTCAACGTCCAGGCTCAGCTTGCCCTGTGCGTCCAGGGTGCTGGCTTCGAGCTCCAGATCCTGCTTGAGCTCTTGCTCGGTGATCGAGCCAAACTGATAACCCGGCAAGCCCGGCACCGCTTCGCGCAACGGCCTTACGTGGAGCAAACCGGTCAGATTATTGCCGGACGCCGGAGCACCGTAGAGGTAACGGCCGGTGATATCGAACACCGCGTTTTCGGTTGTGGCGATGGGGGTCTCGCTGCCTTTGATTTCCAGCGCCAGCCGCTCTGGCAGGAAGTCTTCGACCTGAAACTCATACAACTGCGGCTTGCCGTCCCCCAGATCAAACACCAACTGCCAGCGCCCGGTCGGAGCCTCGTCCGCCAGTTGCAGCTGATATTGATACAAGCCCGATTTGTCTGCGTCCCAGACAAACTTGCGGCTGACCTGCTCGTCCGGTCGACGCACTTCGACGGTAATCGGTTGGGGTTTTACATCCTTGCCGTCGATGTCGCGCAGCAAGCCGTTAAGCAACACCGTTTCCCCCGGACGATACAAATCCCGTGGGCCGAAAATGAAAAACTGTAGAGGATGGGCTTGCGGTCCGGTGATGTCGAACTCAGCCAGATCCAGCGCCGAGCTGTCCAGGCGCAACATGCTGGTCTGCTCGTCTTTATGCGCCAGCAGCACAGCAGCCTTGATCGGCAGCGGCAACTCGGCATGGCCGGCAGCGTCGGTTTTTGCCTGACCAATGACGTTGCCTTTGCTGTCATAAAGCTCCAGCTCGACACCGCTCAAAGCTTTACCGCCCTCAAGCGCCTGGGTAAAAGCATCAAGACGATTGGCGTAGCGGTGCACCGACAAACCGATGTCACTGAGGGTGAACAGAGTGGCTGGATTGGAGTAGGTGTAAGTGCCAGAGGCGCGCATTACCGCCAGATAAACCCCAGGACCTTGCAGCGCTTTGATTCCGGCAATCGGCAACAACAGGGTTTCCCGAGTGTTGCGCGCCGGGTTCAGGTCAAAGCGCCCTTCGTAAACCAGATCCGCCTTGTCCAACAGGTCTTTTGATTCGTAATACTCGATGCTCGATGCACCGCGCCAATTGCTGAGAAAGGCTGGCAACGCATCGGGTTTGACCCGGAAGAACTCGACGTTGACCTTGTCGACATTCAGCGCGATTACCGGCAAACCTTCAGCCAGACGAGTCGGCAGCAGGCTGCCACGGCTGGCGAAACCGACGGTGGGCTGCAGGTCGGCGGTCTCCAGGCGGCTGATGAACTCCGCCGCCAGTTTCGCCTTATTGACGCCGATCAGGCCCGCATCCACCGTGAGCACCAGTTTGCGCTTGGGCTCAAGATGCCGCAGACGCAGTTCCATCAGGTTGTCGGACAGCTCCCATGCGCCGTCGACCTTGCCATTCTTGCTGTCCACCAGATGCAGTTTTTCAGCGAACTTCTGCTCCGGGTCGAGCGGCACGGAAAAGCTCACCGACAAGGTGCTCGCCCCGTCCACCTGAATTTCCGAAACGTCCACGACGGTCAAGTCGCGGCCCTCATAACGCTTGCTCAACGCGGGAAGATCAATCGCTGGCTTGGGCTTGTTCGACTCCACCGCCACAGGTTGTGACGCCGGGGCGGGTTTGTCCGGAGCAGAAGAATCACAGGCGCTCAGCAGCGCAAGCGCGCAGGCCAGAAACAGTCCTTTGTTAAACATGGGGCACTCATCGGCGGCAGGTTGAGAGAGGTAACTATATAGCAGGCATATGACCGGAGATGTCAGAGCGCGAGAATAGACCGCTGGTATGAGACTTTGTTCTCAGGGGGCTGCGTAGGAAAAGAGGACAGGCATTGTGGGGCCGCAGGTTTCAGTGTGGGGTCCCACTGAATGGCTGGATACCTCTACAATGCCCGCCTTGTCCGGGAGCCTTCATGTCCAATTTGCTTGATGACTGGCGCGATCGCGCTACCCACCGCCGGGTCTGGGCGTTGGCTGCGCCGATGATTCTGTCGAACATTTCCGTGCCCATGGTGGCACTGGTCGACAGCGCGGTGATTGGCCATCTGCCCCACGCCCATCAACTGGGTGCAGTGGCTGTAGGCTCGACCCTCTACACCTTTCTTGCCTGGACCATGGGTTTTCTGCGCATGGGCACCACCGGCTTTGCGTCACAGGCCGCGGGGCGCAATGACGGTTCGGCGTTACGTCAGATCCTGCTGCAAGGGCTGTTGCTGGCGATGGGACTGGCGCTATTGCTCGGCGTAATCGGCCTGCCGTTCAGCCATCTGGCGCTGAGCCTGATGCAACCATCGGCTGACCTGCAACAACTGACAGAGGAATTCTTCCATACCCGACTCCTGGGCCTGCCTGCCGCGCTGGCCGGTTATGCACTGGTCGGCTGGTTTCTGGGCACCCAGAACGCACGCGCGCCGCTGATAATTCTGTTGACCACCAATCTGGTCAACATCGCCCTGAACCTGTGGTTCGTACTCGGGCTGGACTGGGGCGTTGTCGGCTCAGCCCGGGCTTCGGTCATTGCCGAGTGGACGGGCGCACTGCTGGGTCTGGCATTAACGCAGAAAACCCTGCTCGCCTGGCCCGGCCAAGTGTTGTGGCCAGCCCTGAAACGCTGGGAAAACTGGCGGCCACTATTGGCTGTAAACCGCGACATATTCATCCGCAGCCTGGTGCTGCAATCGGTGTTTTTTCTGATTACCGTTCAGGGCGCACGGCTGGGTGATGCAACGGTGGCCGCCAATGCGCTGCTGCTCAATGGTTTGCTGCTCACCGCCCATGCGCTGGACGGGCTGGCTCATGCAGTTGAAGCACTGTGCGGCCATGCGATCGGCGCCAGAAACAAGATCGCGTTGCGCCGCTCACTGACCGTCGCCGGAGGCTGGTCGCTGATTGCCAGCGTGGCCTTCGCGCTGCTGTTTCTGGTGGCCGGGCATCTGTTCATCAGCATGCAGACCGACATCGTCGAGGTCCGCGAAACGGCCTTTATCTATTTACCTTATCTGGCCGCGCTGCCCTTGCTGGCAGTCTGGAGTTACCTGCTCGACGGCCTGTTCATCGGCGCCACCCGCGCCCGGGAAATGCGCAACACCATGTTGGTCAACATGCTGCTTATCGCGCCGTTCGCGTTTGGGCTGCAAAGTTTTGGCAACCATGGCTTATGGCTGACTCTGCTGCTGTTCATGCTGCTACGGGCCTTGACCCTGGGGTTTGTCACTTGGCAACTGAGCAAGCGCGGCGCCTGGTTCAGCGCTCCGGGTCAACATCAAGCGTAACCCCGGCAGTCAGCAGGATTTGCGGGCTGCTCAGCTTCACCCCGGCAGCATCAATGCTCAGCGTGCTGTCGCCGACAGTGAAGGAGAGCTCACAGCCTTGTTGATAAATAATCCGCGCGCCGCCCTCGATCTGAATCCAGGACTCGCCGTCCACAGCCGCCATGGCCCCAAGATTCATCTCAAGCTTTTCAGGCGGCGATGACGCTTGCGGTGGATCGGCGATGACATCCGTGGATTGCCAAACACAGGCGCTGATCAGTGGCCGCCCCATGTCCCCGTCGATAAAACTCACCACCACCTGCATGCCGCCACGCAGTGCCGTGTTCAGATGCGAGGCCACCGGCAACCAACAGTTGGTACAAGCAGCGCCCTGCCCTGAATAAGTCCAGTCGAACTGCACATTGATCCGGCCTTCGGCGTCAGGGCTGACAGGCTCATCTAACGCGCCGACCACATGAGCGCACTGGATTGTCGCGACACAGCCTTGCGGCAATAGCGGCGGTTTGAAACCCGACTCCCACGGGGCAACCTGAAAATGATTGATGTACATGCCTTTCTGGACGGCGGTTACGTTGCTCAGTTGGCCAGGATCAAAGCCGTGGTGCGTCACGGCAGTCACAAGCCACAGATGATTCATACCTGCGTCCGGATGCCCCTTGAGCGGCAACAAATGCCCGGAGGAAACGAACGGCAACGTGCTTTCACCTTCCCCCTTCTGACGCGTGCGATCAGCTTGCTCATCGTCCACCTCCAACACCCTGAAGCGAGTCACCCCAGCCTGCATCGGTACCTGCTGAAAGTTCGCCGTTGATGTCCGACGAAAGACCCGCAAGCCATCGCCGAATACCTGCTCATGGCCTTTCCTGGAATGGCGAAAGTGGTAGTGAATGCCCTCTTGCGCACACAGGCGCTGCACAAACTGCAAGTCCGACTCGCGGTACTGCGCACAGAAATCGCGCTTGCAGTACTCGGCCCGAAGATCGAAGCGATAACTGTCATCCCGGATACCGTGCTCTGACAGCACCCGACTGATGATTTGCGGCGCAGTCAGGTGCTGAAAAACCCTGGGGGTATAGCGTTGCGCGAGACAGGCGAGCCGAGGCCCGATGGACAGTCGGTAACACGCAGGCCCCGGCTTGAAATGGCTGCGCACAACGCTGTGGATCTGCCCGTGAAAACCTGTTTTCTCCCCTTGGAAACTCAAAAATGCAGCGCGATACATCAGCCCCTGTTGATCCAGATGCGGCTCGTCGATCAACACTTCCAGATCAAGGACAAATGGCTCGCTGATGGCTTCCTTCCCGGTAAACGACAAGACCTGCAACCCCCGGAACAGAGGAGTTATGTCCAGACTAAAGTGATGAGCGACAGCGGGGCCGGGCATGGGTGGCTTCTCTACAGGAACGCGGCCGTGGATTCTGGCCGAGAAGATCCGTCGGGTAGAGAGCGAAACGAAGAATAGGACGTTGCCTACAGAGGAATAGGAAAGTGGAGCAGACGGCGGAGGCATCCATCTTGCCCTAAAGAAGGCGCCTGTTGGACTGCACATCGTCGTGCAGCAAACACTGTACCTGTAGGAGCTCACCGAGGTTACGAGGCCAGCGATGGCGGTTTGCCTGACACACCGCCATCGCTGGCCTCGTAACCTCGGTGAGCTCCTACAGGACCGGGGTCAACTCAGAGGATAGCCACAAGTTGACCCCAGCCTCATATCAAGAAGACAGGTAAGAAGACCGCGTCAGGCCCAAGCGCAGCGCATCCAGGAAGTACGTGCGTTCACGCGGGGTGATTTTGGCGCTGGCAACTTTGTCCCGGTAATGGGTCATCAGTTCTTCCGGCGACAAGTGCACGTAGCGCAACATGTCTTCGATGGTGTCGTGGGTTTCGATGCCGGCGGAATAAACGCTGCCATCCGGGTTCTGGTAGATGTTCACCGAATCGGTGTCACCAAACAGGTTGTGCATGTCGCCAAGAATTTCCTGATACGCGCCGACCAGGAATACGCCCAGCAAATAGTCTTCGCCTTCGTTCAGGCCGTGTACCGGCAGGCTGGTTTCGATGCTCTGCTCGTCCACGTACTGATTGATCTTGCCGTCAGAGTCGCAGGTCAGATCTTGCAGCACAGCGCGACGCACCGGCTCTTCGTTCAGACGGTGCAGCGGGATGATCGGCAACACCTGATCGATAGCCCAGGTATCCGGAAGGCTCTGGAATACCGAGAAGTTGCAGATGTACTTGTCGGCCAGCTTGTCGTTGAGTTCGTCCAGCACCTGACGATGAGAGCGTTGACGCGCTTTCAACGAGTTGTGCAGGCGACGGCAAACGGCGAAGTAGCACTGCTCGCCCAAGGCTTTTTGCGACAGGGAGATTTTGCCATCGGCGTACTGAGCCGCGATGTCACTCATATAGTGAGTGGCGCGCCAGTAGGTTTCGGTGACCATTTCGATATCGGTCGGGCCGAGCAGATCGACCAGCCATTGCAGGGTTTCCGGCAGGCTTTCCTTGTCTTCGATCACCGGGACTTCGTCGTTATGCTTCTCGACGTCAGTGACCTGAATGACCAGCATGGCGTGGTGCGCGGTCAGCGAGCGGCCGCTTTCCGAGAAAATGTGCGGGTGCGGCAGGCCCTGCGCATCGCAGAACTCTTTGAGCATGCCCACGACAACACCGGCGTAATCGTCCATGTCGTAGTTGATGGAGCTGGCGTTGCGCGAGTGAGTACCGTCGTAGTCGACACCCAGGCCGCCGCCCACGTCGATGTGATCCACCGGCAGGCCGAGGTTGCGCAGTTCGCCGTAGTAACGAATCGCTTCCTTGAAGCCATGCTGATAATCGGCAAGGTTGGCGATCTGCGAACCCATGTGGAAGTGCAGCAGGCGAATGCCCTGATCCAGACCCGCCTTGCGGAAGCGCTCAACCACGGACAGCAGTTGCGCCGCCGACAAACCGAATTTGGACTTTTCGCCACCGGTGTCAGCCCACTTGCTGGACGCCAAGGAGGACAAGCGCACGCGCAGGCCCACTTGTGGCTGAACCTTGAGCTCGGCGGCTTCTTCAATCACCAGCTCAACTTCGGACTCTTTTTCGATCACGATGAACACATTGTGACCCAGCTTCTGGCCCATCAACGCCAGACGAATGAACTCACGGTCCTTGTAACCGTTGCAGACAATAGTGCCGCCTTTCGGGGCCAGCGCCAGTACCGCCATCAACTCCGGCTTGGAACCGGCTTCCAGACCGATGGACACGTTCTGGGTCGCGATGATGTTTTCCACCACCGCTTCCTGCTGGTTAACTTTGATCGGGTACAGCGCGGTGTACTGGCTCTGGTATTCCAAGCGCGCAATATTCGCGTCGAAAGCGCCAGTCAGCTGACGCACGCGGTCTTGCAGAATGTCGGGGAAACGCACCAGCAATGGCAGGCTCAGCCCGCTTTTGCGCAAGTCATCGACCTGCTCGTAAAGATCGATAGGCGAACTGCCCGGCCCGTTGGGACGAACTTCAACACGACCCGCTTCGTTGATCGCGAAATAACCAGCGCCCCAATGGCGGATCCCGTAGACACTGCGGCTGTCCGCAACGGTCCATTGGCTGCCATCGTCTTTACGTGTGCGTCGTACGGACATCGAAGTCCCCTATAAAAAAGTCAGGTAGCGCCAGCCATAAACGGGCTGGGCGCAGTGTAAAGAGTGCAAGTGACGGTTTGGTTCCAGCGACTGATGGAAAGTAGACCCGCAATGCAAGCCAGAGTTTGCCTGCGGTCCGCGGTGCCATCAGCCGCCGGACTTCTTCGCCTTGAAGCCCTGCTTGATCAGCTCGGCCAGCAGCAGTTCGACATGATCGCCCTGAATCTCGATCACGCCGTCCTTGAGCGCTCCGCCGGTGCCGCACCGTTGCTTGAGGGTCTTGGCCAGATCCTTGAGGCCGTCTTCAGGCAATGGCACACCGGTAATAGTCGTTACCGTTTTACCGCCACGGCCTTTGCTTTCGCGGCGCACACGGGCAATGCCATCCCCTTCCGGGATCAGCGTCTGTTTGCAGATGCAGGCATCAATGGGCTGACGACAGTCGGGACAATGCCGTCCCGCGTCGGTGGAAAATACCAGGCCACCCAGGGCGGCGAAGGATGAGGCTTTTTTAGCCACCGCAAATCCTCTTGTTGAGGACTGAAGATTGGTCGACATCCATAAAGGGTCGGCCGCGAAGCCCCACTCAGGCAGGGGCAGCGCAGCTGGACGGAAACCCCCGGCCAGCTTGAAAAGGTCGCGCAGTGTAACGGCAAAAAGCCCGGTTGCTAAGGGCCAATGTGCGCCAATTTACTCAACATTTGCGACGTTGGGGATGACTCGTCATCTAACTGATCACTGCGTCATGTGGGAGCGGTGCTTGCCCGCGATAAGGGCACCGCGATCCAAAGTGAATCGCGTCCAGCTTTATCGCGGGCAAGCACCGCTCCCACAGGATTAACCCGTAGCTCCCAAATACCGCTTCAACGCCGCCACCGAATCCGGACAATAAGGCTTCTGTTCGGCCTCGCGCAGGGCCTCATCCACAGGAATGAAACGCGCCTCCAGCACCTCTTCCGGCTGCAACGTCAAAGGCCCGTCCCAGACCGCGGAGAACACCGCGCACCAGAGCCGGTTGCCCGGTTGATCAAAGAAAAAGTGCTCGTGCTCAGTCAAAGGCACACCGCTGACGCCCAATTCCTCGGCCAATTCCCGCGCAGCTGACTCAGCGTAGCTCTCGTCGGCCTGCACCATGCCGCCCGCCGCCACATCCCAGTAACCGGGATAAATTGCCTTGCTCAGCGTACGACGATGCACGCAAAGCTCGCCGGCAGAATTGAACAACAGAATATAAGTGCCGCGTCCGATCAGACCGGCTTCACGCAATTGCGAACGGACCATGCCCCCGAGTGGCTGGTCCAGCTCATCAACCCAAGCGATCAACTCGGCGTCCGAGGCGGCGCGGTGCGCAGCCTCGGCGGATGAAAACGACATCGATCAACCCTGCGACAGCAGTTGACGAAGGTCGATCACAGCGGCGTTAGCGCGAGAAATGTAGTTGGCCATGACCAGCGAGTGGTTGGCCAATACACCAAATGCGCTGCCGTTGAGCACCATTGGGCTCCACAGCGGTTCTTGCGAAGCTTCCAGCTCACGAATGATCTGACGCACGCTGACAGTGGCGTTCTTCTTGGCCAGTACATCGGCAAAGTCGACTTCGATGGCGCGCAGCAAGTGCGACAGCGCCCAGGCCTGACCGCGTGCTTCATAGAACACGTTGTCGATTTCCAGCCATGGCGTCTCGACGATCTCCTCATCAACCTGCGGCACTTCACCCGGCTTCACGGCCACCAGCGCTTCAGTTTTCAACGTGCTGTTGAGCTTCACACGGCCAACGCTCGCTGAAAGACGTTGCGACAGCGAACCCAGACGGGTATTGACGTCGCCCAGCCAGTTGCTGAGGTTGTCAGCCCGCGCATAGAACAACGCAGTTTTTGAATTCGGGTCGGACAGACGTGCTTCATAACGATTCAGTGCTGCAATACCTTCGCGGTACTGAGACTCGCTCGAAGGCAGCACCCAGCTGTTATTGCTGAAGTTGAACAACGGCTCAGCGCGGGCCAAATCGCCGTCTTCAGCCGATTGGGACTGGGAACGGGAAAAATCCTTACGCAAGGCACGGCTCAAGTCCCGCACCTGGAACATCACGCCGTATTCCCAGCTAGGAATATTGTCCAGCCACAAGCCAGGCGGGAAGCGGTCGTTGGACAGATAGCCACCGCGCTTCTCGAGCAATGTATTGACGACGGTCTTGAGAGTTTCGACGGTGGTGTAACCAATCACCATCTGCTTGCCTTCGCGCTCGGCCGCAGCCTGAGCGTTTTGCTGGACGGGGAACAACGCCGGTTCACTGCTCCAGTACCAGCCGATCAGCAAGGTGACCACCAGGTAAATCGCAACCACGGCACCCAGCGCACGGCTGTAAAACAGCCCACCCAGGTACCCACGGCGCTTGACCGAAGCCGGTTCATCGACGCGCTCTTTCGCGCTGCCTGCGCGGTTCTTCCAATCCAGCATGGCTATGTCCTTTCAATCACAGGGTTCAGTGCTCTGACCGCAACCTTACAGCAAGGTGCCTTTTGCAGGTATGTCGGGGTGGGAGGTTTTGTTGAGGATGGCTCGCGAACATATACATCAGCAGTGGGTTTACCCGTTTGCCCCCGCGATCACGAAGCAGAAGAAGAACCTGTAGGAGTGAGCTTGCTCGCGATGGCTTTCTCTCTGCGAGCAGGTCTTTGAATGACAGAACGCATCGCGAGCAAGCTCACTCCTACAGGTAGCGCGGTGTCATAAAGAACCGCAACTAATGACCACAACAAAAGCAGAAACGCCCTACAGCATTGGCCATTGACCCTAAACGGCTGCTATTTGATCATTCCCGCCCTGAGCCTAAGAACTCAAAAACCACCGTTCACCCGCCACGACAGACAGCGGTTTTTCTGCGTCTGCGCTAAGGTCACTTAGCGCAGCCGTTTATGCATCTGCGCGTCTGTCATGTCGGGAGTCGACTAATACAAGACCCTTCGGGGAAATATGTCGGCATCAGTGGTTGGTGTTCTTAGCTCCCGACGCCTTTCAGTTAAAACAAGGACAGACAGCATGGACACGCCTTTCGAACCCCTACGTTTCACCCATCAGAAACGCCATCTGCACGCCCTTATCATGGAGCAACAAGCCTGGTTCTGCGCCCGCGACCTTGGTCGTTTGATGGGCCTGTTCCTTGAAAACCGGCTGGTCCGCAAACTCGACCCCGACCAGCGCT
Source organism: Pseudomonas caspiana (assembly GCF_040224095.2). Lineage (NCBI taxonomy): Bacteria > Pseudomonadati > Pseudomonadota > Gammaproteobacteria > Pseudomonadales > Pseudomonadaceae > Pseudomonas > Pseudomonas caspiana. The sequence goes on from NZ_CP167995.1 coordinate 5,230,964, forward strand.
GCACCCTGACCCTGAACTACTACGGCGAGGCGCAGGAAATGCTCATGGTCAGTGAATCCGCTGCTTACGCATTGCTGGTCCACCACCATCACCCGGCCAATAGCCAGTTGCGCCAGTGGATCACCCATGAAGTCATGCCTACGCTATTCGCCGCACGCATTCATTCACTGCATAACAGCCCAACGCCCGCGCGACTGGAATGGCAAGGCGGCGAACTGGGCGTTATCCATTGGCAAAATGAACCGTGGATCAGGCTGCGGGACATGCCGAGCTTGTTGCCGGGGCGAGAGGGGTTGCAGGTCAGGCCGGTGAGTTGGTGGAGGCGGATTAAGCGTCGGTTGGGAGTCCGCCAGGGAAGAGAGCAAATGCGTTTCTGATTACCGAACTGACGAATGCCAGAAAGCGCTTACCCTTCCCACCTCTATCGAGAAAAACAGAATCGCGATGAGCCCGTACCCGATCTGGCCGCTTGTAGTTTTTACCGGAAGTTGCTCACGTGTAGCGAATGCTAACGCACATATATCGCAGCACGGCTCATCTGGTTTCCTTACATGGTTCTGAATGAAAGTTTCCACGGTCGTAGCCATAGCTACATCGTTCAAGATCCGCCTCAGTAGAGAGGGTGGTAATTATTCCAAGTCTATATTTGCAATAATCAATAACTAGCTGCTTATCCACCATCGACAGCTCCTGCAGAGTCTTTCCCTCGCCCTGACTGGCAAAAATATTATAGAATTTAACTTGTATAGTGAAATATTTCTTCTTGAACAGAATTGCTTCCAGATCAGCATCTTCCAGATAATCATAATACCCGTAGCTAAGACAAAAATACAAAGCAACCAACGCACAGTAAATCAACACCTTCATATCAACGCTCTCCTCGCAAACCGCTCAAGCACCGGCGGAGCAATCAACGTTAAACCCGCAACTGGATATTCATATCAGCAGCCACCATTTCACTTTTAGTAATTTTTTTAGTGTGCAGCACGCCAAACCCATCGGTTGAGCAATGGTGCTTCCCCCCATTGATCCGACAAAGAAATCGGTTACGGATGATTCTCTCTCCTGTGTAGCTATCCACCATTCTAAACAGGGTTCTTTCGATTTTCGGCTGAGGCGGTGGTGAACGCATGAGTTCAAGCGCTCGGCACTCTCGGATCTGCTCATTGGTTTTTTTAGTCACAAGGCTGTTATCAAAATAATAAGCCTGATCCTTTATCAACAACCATTCGCCACTTCCAACCAGCGCCAATACCTCAGAATCAAGATCAAGCATCAATTCCCGCCTGAGTTGAGCCATGCCTTCAATTTTCTCAAATGAGTCAAATGACTGATTGACCAACACGTGCGCTTCAGCTGAGGAGTAAGCGTGTTCAAGTTCTTCGGGTAAAGACACATCGGCGTTAATTAGCTTCAATCGAATGCAGCTCCTTGCCACTCATCCGAACCAATCGTCCGAGCAGTCTCGTGTTTCCAGAGAATTTCCTGATAAGAAAAGCTGATTTTTTCCAACTGGGTGAACTGCTCGAACTGGGAGTCTTGGCAGTGAGGCATGATTATGTCGACGCCGACGACGACCGCTTTTTTGAACTCGACAGTGTAGAAGTGCTCTTGATTGCCATTGGCAGAGGTACGATAAAATTCCAGCCGACACAAACTCAACACCTCGCCGTCGCACAGAGCCATGTGCAGAAGAGGTGATGACTTATCAAAAGCCTTGGTGATGACGAAAGGCTTATGCATACGATGCCCCGCGCTTTTGCCCGTTGGTACTGATAACCCGTGATTAAAAGCCTGGACCATAATTTTGTCTTCATGGTCTTTTTGCCATTTGGAACCCATTGATGCCTCCCCCATCGCGCCGGCGCTGATAAGGCCTTGCGTTCTACCTTTTATTGTCATGTAACAAGGACTGGGCATTACAATTTCTCCTTTAGTTTTTGCAGACAGCGTTCGTCGCAAACCAATGTCTGTGATTTTGCATTCTCGTGTTCCTCCCTGCGTTGCATCCATGCTTTAGCGACATTCAGCTTTATTTGGCAGCGCTCTTCAGCAAGAGATTCTTTAACGTTGGAGCAGTGAATCGACAGTGATGCATGATACTTTTCCCCAGCCTGCCAGTAAGTAGTCGCACCGCTGCTAAAACCCCGAATCTTAGTACGCCACTCTTGCGAGTCGGCAATCGGTGGATTATCAATAGGATAAAGGGGCGACCACCCTTTTGCTTGCCACTGCTGTTGTAGATCCAGTACAACGCCAAGCGCGCCATCCAGCGATAACAGCTTCGTTTGAGGACGGATAACTACACTTTCGACTTTTTGATTATCGAACGCAATAATAAAAAAATCAGCTACGGGGGTCACAAATCCATACACTGGATCTATAAAGCGTAGACGAGCATCCGTTTTAGGAGAGAATCCCCACATTACTCCGGGTGGTGCGGCGCCAATACTCGCAGAAGAGCGGTCACGCATGCGATCCCAAGGTTCGCCGATAATAAGCGCGATTTCACGCTCCCCAAAATACGACTCTATTACCCAATACACTGCTATCGCGCTCAGGCACGTAACAAGTCCGACTTGCTTGCCGGATAGCTTCATCTGGGCACTCATTCGATAGTCAGTCCAGCAGCGATATCACTGATTGACTGCGCCAGAACGTCGCGAGTCGGCCCCTTGAGCAATTCATCAAATCTATCAGCAGCCCTGAGTACAAAACGCATGCGCTCATCCAGGTTCGAAAGATCCGCTAAAGGATTATCGACAAAACCTATAGTGCGACCGTCTTGCAGGGCTGGGCATTGATTGGCGAGTGTCAACTCAATTGCCTGAGAAAGGCCTGATGGTAAGTTAGTGACATAGGCTAAATGATTACTACGCAGCGACCACGCCAACTTTGGTTTGTTGTACATCGAGGGTTGTAGGATATTTTGCTGTTCATGCCAAGCCAGGTGCCCAACGCTTTCAGCCACCTCACCACGCTCGATAGCATCAAAACCCAGTAATACCTTGAACTGGTATTCCCCGAATGCGAGCTCACGCTGTTCAACAAGCCAAAGCACAGGAAATTTCGGATGACCGTAGATACTTGAGCGACGATTCAGGCACGTTTTGAACTCCTCAAAACCACGCTTCGCATAAAACATATGCAACGGGTAGATATCCAGAAACAAGGTGGTGTTACCTAGAGCCATCATCTCGTACACGTACTGGATTTGATCTTGCACCGCGGCCTTCGGCAGCCAATCCGGAGAAGGGTTGGCTGCATCCATCTTGTCGGCTTCCTTTGCGAGTTGCGCTTGTTCTTCCATCCGGGCGGGAGTGAGCAAACCCGACTCACTCCGGCTATCGCGCAGAGGCTGAATCGCATCGCGCTCTGCCCGAATCAGCTCATTCATCTGCGCGGCATGGAGTAAACCGCAGCCCACCTGCTTGGAAGCAAATGCTGCGAGCCCTGCCCACTGGAAACGCGAATCGTGAAGCCACAATCTGGCGTAAGCAGCATTAATGGCGCGATTGCGCTCTATCGGATCGGCGATAAGAGTGCCACCCGGAGCGACTATCTCTTCTGCCTCGCGTTGAAAAATACGCCAAAGACCCTCACAAGTGAGGATGGGGACTTCGATGACATCGACATCACAGTCATAAAGATTGATGTTGAGCGTTTCACAGTCCGCTATTGGCTGAGTGTTTCCATTCAGGGTCTGCGTATCGCAGCCGAGATCTTTAAAGCATCGGGTCATGGAGCGGTCTTCCGGTGAGATACCAGCCACCCTACCAGCGCCAAATCCCCCAAAATCAACCACCGAGAAATTCAGAAATACCCTACGCCACGCCCTCAGGATTCCCGCCAAACAACTAGGCAGTTAAGCTTTGGTCCTACAACAGCGGCCTTCCCCCACCTGCAACCCTCACGAAACCATCCAGTCATCGAATTGTTGCCAATTATTTGACTTAGGGCACGTTCGAGGCGGAAAGTAGGTGGTAGCATAGCGCCAGCAGTGATCTACCAGAGAACACACACGTAGCCCGATATGACCGAGCCAGCAGATCCAAGTCGCGATCGTCTCAAACATCATTTCGCTCAGCGCGTCATCCATCAGGCACGTCAGATTCTTGAGGCTTGGCAGCGACTGCAGCAGGGCGAATGGTCTGCGGCGGATATGGTGGAATTTCAGGACGCCAACCAGCGCCTGCTGCGCTTCGCGGAGCGTTTTGAGCAAATCGAGCATATCGAGTTGGCGCAGGCCATCAATACCTCGCTGGAAGGGGTCGAAGCTAACCGCGGACGTTTGAGCAGTAGTCTGATCACAGAACTCAACAGCTTGATGCAGCGTTTGTCCCGCACGGGGCTGCGCCATGGCGATCGCTTTGAGCAGACCGCCCTGCCGCCATTGCGCAAGCCTATCTATATTGCTCTGCAGGATTTTGAACGCGCCGAGCGCTTGAGCAAGCAGTTGGAGTTTTTTGGCTTGTACGCTCAGGCGCTGGACGGGCGGAGCAATTTCCAGACGGCCATGACTCATCGCCATCCGTCCGCCATCGTCATTGACGTGGACTTCTGCGGCCCGGGCGAAGGGCTGAAGCTGGCGGCAAGTGTTCAGCAAGGGCTCGAGCAGAAGTTGCCGCTGCTGTTTTTCAGCCATCACGAAACAGATACCCCCACACGTCTGGCCGCAGTGCGCGCCGGGGGCGAGGAGTTCCTGACCGGTACGCTGGAAGCCTCCAGCCTGCTGGAGAAAATCGAAATCCTCACCTGCGTTGCGCAATACGAGCCGTACAAAGTACTGATCATTGATGACTCCCGCGCGCAGGCCCTGCATACCGAGCGCCTGCTCAACAGTGCCGGGATCGTGACTCGCACGTTGCTGGATCCGATTCAGGCAATGGCCGAACTTGCGGACTTTCAGCCGGACCTGATCATCCTCGATATGTATATGCCGGGATGTACCGGTACCGAGCTGGCCAAAGTCATCCGTCACAACGACCGCTATGTCAGTGTGCCGATCATTTATCTGTCGGCTGAAGACGATCTGGACAAGCAACTTGACGCCATGAGCGAAGGCGGCGATGACTTCCTGACCAAGCCGATCAAGCCGCGCCACCTGATCACCACGGTGCGTAACCGTGCAGCGCGGGCGCGCAACCTCAAGGCGCGCATGGTTCGTGACAGCCTGACGGGGCTGTATAACCACACTCATATCCTGCAATTGCTGGAAGATTGCTGCTTCCGTGCGCGGCGGGAAAGTCAGCGGCTTTGCTTCGCGATGCTGGACATTGACCACTTCAAGAAGGTCAACGACAGCCACGGTCACCCCATGGGCGACCGGGTGATCAAGAGTCTGGCGCTGTTTCTCAAACAGCGGCTGCGCAAGACGGACTACATTGGCCGTTATGGCGGGGAAGAATTCGCCATCGTGATGCCAGATACCGATATTCAGAGCGCCCATCTGGTACTGGACGAAATTCGTCGGCGCTTTGCTGAAATCCACTACCCCGCACAACCGGCTGATCTGTTCTGCACATTCAGCGCAGGCGTTGTGGAAATGAGCGACAAGGACGACAGCCTGCTGCTCGCCTCTCGTGCCGACGAAGCGCTGTACCGGGCGAAACATGCCGGGCGCAATCATGTGTTTCTTGAATATGATGCCAAGCAGAGCTCACTGCTGCTGAGTTTGGCTGACAAGGCCTGAGTTCGTCAGCACGCAAACGCTCCCATCAAAAAATTTATAACTACCTGAATAGATGAGATTTTTATGTGGGAGCGGTGCTTGCCCGCGATAAGGCTGGGCGCGATTTAAAGTGAACCGCGTCCAACCTTATCGCGGGCAAGCACCGCTCCCACATGGCTCTTTATTGCTGCGTGACAACACGGTGTCTGGTGGCCGACGCCCTCGGAAACCCCCACTTACAAACCCCATCCCTGCACGCCGTGGAACACTCCGCTATCATGCGCGGACTTTTGCGACTTGAGACTGCCATGCGCCGTTTGCTCTGCCTGTTGCTGTTGATCCTGGCCCTCCCCGCTACTGGCGCTGGCCTCCTGGACAGCCGACCCAATGCCACCCTCGGTGGCGCCGCGCTGGATAACAGCAAAGATTTTCTGCCCGTCCGTCAGGCTTTTCAGCTGAATTTGATCGACACAACGCCCGAGTCGATAAAGCTGCGTTTCGTCGCAACTGAAGGCTATTACCTCTATCGCCATCGTTTTCAGTTCCGTACCGAGCCCGCCGACATCGGCCTGGGCGCTGCGCAATTGCCGGACGGCGAGAAAAAGCACGACGAATATTTCGGCGACGTTGAGGTGTACCACGGCATCCTCGACATCGACCTGCCACGCAAACCAGGCGATAACCGACCGTTCACGCTCGTAGTGACCTATCAAGGCTGCGCCGACAAAGGCCTGTGCTACCCACCCGAAACCGAGCGACTGAGTATCGGCGATCCGGCGGCCGCAGCAAGCAGCAGTACTGTTGGGGCCCCGACAGCAAGCACGGCCTGGAGCTGGAAAGAACTGGCGCTGTTCTTCCTCGCGGGCATCGGTCTGACATTCACCCCTTGCGTACTGCCCATGCTGCCGATTCTGTCCGGCGTTGTTTTGCGCGGTCAGGTGGGTGGACTTCGCGGGTTAAGCCTGTCGCTGGCTTACGTATTACCGATGGCAATCAGTTTTGCCGCGCTTGGCGCGCTGATGGGCATGTTCGGCGCGGGCCTGAATCTACAAGCCCGCCTGCAATCGGCCTGGGTGTTGGTGCCGTTTTCACTGTTCTTCGTGATTTTTGCGGTTGCCATGTTCGGCGCTTTCGAGTTGCGCCTGCCTCAGGCACTCAGTAACCGACTTGATCGCATCGCTGGCAAAACCGAAGGCGGCTCGCTGTGGGGCGCTGCGGTGCTGGGTGTGGTTTCCAGCCTGCTGGTCTCCCCTTGTGTTTCTGCACCGCTGGCCGGTGCGCTGCTTTATATAAGCGCCAGCGGCGATGCGCTGGGTGGGGCGTTGAAGCTTTTCGCGCTGGGCCTGGGCATGGGCGCACCGTTATTGCTGGTTGCAACAGGTGGCGCGACCTGGCTACCGAAAAGCGGCCCATGGCTGGTCACGGTTAAAAACGCGATCGGCGTGCTGCTGCTGGGCTTGGCTATTGCCTTGCTCAGTCGCGTGCTGCCGGGTCAGGTCACATTGCTGCTGACCGGCTTGCTGGCGGCTGGCGTCGCATTGTTCCTGGGCACGCTGGAGTTTGGCGTGAAAACTACCCGTCAACGGCTGGCGCAGTTATTGGGGCTTTTTCTACTGGTCTATGCTCTGACCTGCTGGTTCGGCGCCTGGAGCGGCCAGACCGATCCGACTCGCCCACTCGGCCGACCACAAGCGGCAATCAGCAACAATGGCGCCGCGCCCAGCAACGCCTCCAACTGGCAAACCATCACCACCGCCGCAGAACTGGATCGGGTGCTGAGCGAAGCAAAAAATGCAGGTCAGCCGTTACTGCTCGATTGGTACGCGGACTGGTGCATCAGTTGCAAGGTCATCGAGCATGAAGTGCTGCCTGACCCCAGCGTGATCAGCCAGCTTGAAGGCTATCGCCTGATTCGTTTTGACATGACCGATAGCAATGCCGAGCAACGTGCCCTGCTGGATCGCTATAAATTGTTTGGCCCGCCTGCATTGCTGATCTTCGGTAAAAATGGTGCGGAACGCAGCGATGTTAGGGTCGTCGGCGAAATCGACGCGAAGGGCCTCATAGAGCGGCTGATTAGAGCAAATGACCCAATCTAGCTATTGAGTCACAAACTTTTCGCGAACTTCGGTAATCGTGCCAGCTATTGCAGTTAACTGGACAGTCCAAGGGTGTTTCCGGCATAGTCGCCGGGCTTTGATGCTCGTAACCATAACAAGGATCATCCGATGGCGACTATTCTGGTACTGCATGGCCCTAACCTGAACCTGCTCGGGACCCGTGAACCGGGGATCTACGGCGCAGTCACTCTGGCGCAGATCAATCAAGACCTGGAAAAAAGGGCGCGTGAGGCTGGTCATCATCTGATGTATCTGCAAAGCAACGCCGAGTACGAATTGATCGATCGCATCCACGCCGCTCGTGATGAAGGTGTGGATTTCATCGTGATCAATCCGGCTGCTTTCACACATACCAGTGTTGCAATACGTGACGCGTTGCTGGGAGTGAGCATCCCATTCATCGAAGTGCACCTTTCGAACGTGCACAAACGTGAAGCTTTCCGTCATCACTCCTACTTTTCAGATGTTGCTGTAGGTGTGATTTGCGGCCTTGGCGCCAGCGGATACCGAATGGCCCTTGAAGCCGCCCTGGAACAATTGGCCGTCAGTTCGAAGCCATGACCGCACAGCCAAAGGCTGCGCGGCATGACCCGAACCACTAACAACTTTTACCCCTGACCGACCCTTGGGAGTTGATGATTAATGGATATCCGTAAAGTCAAGAAACTGATCGAACTGCTGGAAGAGTCTGGCATCGACGAACTGGAAATCCGTGAAGGTGAAGAGTCCGTACGGATCAGCCGTCACAGCAAGACTCCAGCACAACCGTACTACGCGCCTGCTCCGGCAGCCGCGCCGGTTGCAGCACCTGTAGCTGCTCCGGTTGCTGCCGCTGCTGAAGCACCTTCGGCACCAAAACTGAACGGCACCGTCGTCAAGTCGCCAATGGTAGGTACGTTCTACCGCACTCCAGCGCCTGGTTCGCCAGCGTTCGTTGAAGTCGGCAAGACTGTCAAGAAAGGCGACACCATCTGCATCGTTGAAGCGATGAAAATGATGAACCACATCGAAGCTGAAGTCAGCGGTGTGATCGAGTCGATCCTGGTAGAAAACGGTCAGCCGGTTGAGTATGACCAGCCGCTGTTCACCATCGTTTGAACCGGGGAGAGCCTGCGATGTTGGAAAAAGTCCTGATCGCCAACCGCGGCGAAATCGCCTTGCGTATCTTGCGTGCCTGTAAAGAACTGGGCATCAAGACCGTCGCGGTCCATTCCACGGCAGACCGTGAGCTGATGCACCTGGGCCTGGCAGACGAAACTGTCTGCATCGGTCCGGCGCCAGCCAACCTGTCGTACCTGAACATCCCGGCCATCATTTCCGCTGCGGAATTGACTGGCGCTACAGCGATTCACCCAGGCTACGGTTTCCTCGCGGAAAACGCCGACTTTGCCGAACAGGTAGAGAAGTCCGGCTTCGCCTTCATCGGCCCGAAAGCTGAAACCATCCGCCTGATGGGCGACAAGGTTTCTGCCAAGGACGCCATGAAGCGCGCCAAGGTGCCAACCGTTCCTGGTTCTGACGGCCCGTTGCCGGAAGACGAAGAAACTGCGCTGCGTATAGGCCGTGAAGTCGGCTACCCGGTGATCATCAAAGCCGCTGGCGGCGGTGGTGGTCGCGGCATGCGCGTTGTTCACAAAGAAGAAGACCTGATCGAAGCGGCCAAGCAGACCCGTGCTGAAGCGGCTGCCTGGTTCAGCAACCCGACGGTCTACCTGGAAAAGTACCTGACCAACCCACGTCACGTGGAAGTTCAGGTTATTTCCGACGGTCAGGGCAACGCCATCCACCTGGGCGACCGTGACTGCTCGCTGCAGCGTCGTCACCAGAAGGTTCTGGAAGAAGCGCCTGCACCGTTCATCGACGAACAAGCGCGTAAAGACGTGTTCGCAGCCTGCGTCAAGGCTTGCGTAGATATCGGCTACCGTGGTGCTGGCACCTTCGAGTTCCTGTACGAGAACGGCCGCTTCTACTTCATCGAGATGAACACTCGCGTTCAGGTAGAGCACCCGGTTTCGGAAATGGTCACCGGTATCGATATCGTCAAAGAGATGCTCAGCATCGCCGCCGGCAATAAACTGTCGTTTACTCAGGATGACGTCGTCATTCACGGGCACTCGCTGGAATGCCGGATCAATGCTGAAGATCCTAAAACCTTTATCCCGAGTCCAGGGCTGGTCAAACATTTCCACGCGCCAGGCGGTAACGGCGTGCGGGTCGACTCGCACCTGTACAGCGGCTACAAGGTTCCGTCCAACTACGACTCATTGATCGGCAAGCTGATCACCTGGGGCGCAACCCGCGACGAAGCCATGGCTCGCATGCGCAACGCTCTGGACGAAATCGTGGTCGACGGCATCAAGACCAACATCCCGCTGCACCGTGATCTGACCCGTGATGAAGGCTTCTGCGAAGGCGGCGTCAACATTCACTACCTGGAACACAAGCTGGCGGAACAGAAATAACGCAATCGCCAAATGTTCCAAGCCTGGAAGCCCCGACGTGTCGGGGCTTTTTGGTTTCTGGAGTAGCAACTGTCATTTCTGACAGTCGTTGCAGCCCGGGCGGCGGCTCACACTGTGTCTGCGCATACTGCGCACAAATCATGGAGAGTGCCAGTCGTGGACAAGCAAAAACCCCCAGAAAACGGCGTGAAAGCAGTTGGAGACTTTCAATGGAGCAGTGCTCCCGGTCTGATCGCAGCTGACTCGATTACCGCTGAGTGGCAAGACGGCGCTTGGCTGATCTACGCCAGCAGAGGCAACCCGCAACGCCGCGATTACCAACAATTTCAGCTGCGTATACCTGCTGCAACGGCCGAAACACCCATCCAGCATCAGTTCATTTCCCAGCCAGGCACTCCCGAGCCAGGCTTTGTCTATACCTACATCTGGAACAAGCCAACCGGACCTGATGACTTCGATGCTATCCGTGTCGGCATGGAGGGCCATGTCCACGTGGACTTTGCACCTGAGAACAAGCAATTCTCGGGGCGGTTCGCCTACATAACTCCGCGACAATCCAACTTAAATATTGAAGGAAAAGGAACCTACAATTTCAAGGCGTGACCAGTACCAGGAAAATGGCGAGTTCCCTGATTCAGATACGTTTGCCAGCGAGCATTTACGACGAACCTGAAGTAAACTTCGCGGCTTTCCTGCTATTTCCATAGGTAACCCGCCATGCCCTGGCTGCAAGTCCGTCTCGCCATCAGTCCAGAACAAGCCGAAACCTACGAAGACGCCCTTCTCGAAGTCGGCGCCGTATCGGTCACGTTCATGGACGCTGAAGATCAGCCGATCTTCGAGCCGGAACTCAACACCACACCGCTGTGGTCGCACACGCACCTGCTGGCATTGTTTGAAGCCGACACTGACGCCGAGCACGTCCTGGCGCACTTGCGCCTGCTGACCGATGCCGAGTTGCCAGAGCACATGAGTGAAGTGATCGAAGATCAGGACTGGGAGCGCAGCTGGATGGATAACTTCCAGCCGATGCGCTTCGGTCAACGCCTGTGGATCGTACCGAGCTGGCACGCCGCGCCGGAACCTGAAGCCGTCAACCTGCTGCTTGATCCGGGCCTGGCGTTCGGTACTGGTACGCACCCGACCACCGCGCTGTGCCTGGAATGGCTCGACGGCCAGGATTTGAAAGATTGCAACCTGTTGGACTTCGGTTGCGGTTCGGGAATTCTGGCCATCGCCGCGCTTCTATTGGGCGTCAAACAGGCGGTCGGTACAGACATCGACGTGCAGGCACTGGAAGCATCGCGCGATAACGCCGGGCGCAACAACATTGCCCCGGAGCGCTTCGAGCTGTATCTGCCTGAAGACATGCCAGCACAACAGGCCGATGTACTGGTCGCCAATATTCTTGCTGGTCCGTTGGTAGCCTTGGCTCCTCAGTTGGCCACGCTGATTAAAACCGGTGGCCGCCTGGCGCTTTCCGGCATTCTTGCCGAGCAGGGCGAAGAAGTTGCTGCTGCCTATGCCGACACCTTCGAGCTTGATCCGATCGCCAACCGTGACGGTTGGGTTCGTATCACTGGCCGTCGCCGTTAATAGCCGCTTAACCGGATAGCCGCATGACCGACAGTTTTGTCACTCAGTGCCCGCACTGCCAGACCAGTTTCCGAGTCAGCCACGCACAATTGAGTGTGGCCCGCGGCGTCGTGCGATGTGGCGCCTGCCTGCAGGTTTTCAATGCCGCGAAGCAACTGCTGGAGCAGCGCAGTAACCAGCAGTCCGCGCCGGAACAGGCACAATTGCCGATTGCCCCCTCGTCCGCAACACCGGTAGTCGTCGAAACACTGCCTGTTGCAGAAAGTGAGGTGGTTGCGACTCAGGCTCCCGCAGTCGAGCCGCCCCAGACTCCGGAATCATGGCGAGCCAATGCCGTGGATCTGGACAATCTGGATCTGGATGAAGAGCTTGCCCGCCTCGAACAGCGCGAAATTCAGTTGCCGGAAACGTTTGGCCGGGAGCGTTCCGGTCACGACGATTCCACCCTGTCCGCTCGTCGCGATGTCGCGCAGACCGACGCTGACGACTGGGTCGACAGCCTTCCCAATGATGAAGTCAGCCAACTGCCCGAGTTGCATGCGCAGATAGTTGACGAGCCCGAAACGCTACCAGAGTCGGAACCTGACGCCCGCGACGGCAGAACCGAACCGTCGTTTTCGCTGAGTGACAATCATCTGGACGACGAACCCACGGTTCCCGCCCAGATTCAGCGCAAAACCTCGAGCAGTGAAAAGCCACAACGCTTTTCGGCGCTGGATGACGACAGTGACGAAGAGCTGGACGAGCCGCAACCGGAACCTCGTTCGCGCCGCGAGCGCACCGAGCCCGGCGTGCGCGAGCAGGCACTGCTGGACCTGACCGACGATCCACTGCAACTGGACTGGCAACCACCCAAGTCTCGCTGGGGCCGCAAGCTGATCTGGACCCTGCTCACCTTGATAGCGCTGGCCGGACTGGCCGGACAATACGTCTGGTATCACTTCGACGAGCTGGCGCGCCAGGATCAGTACCGACCGTGGTTCCAGATGATCTGCCCGAAAATCGACTGTAAAGTCCCGTCCAAGGTCGATATCAACCAGCTCAAGAGCAGCAATCTGGTGGTACGCAGCCATCCCGAGTTCAAAGGCGCGCTGGTGGTCGACGCGATCATCTACAACCGCGCGCCATTTTCTCAGCCGTTCCCACTGCTGGAACTGCGTTTTGCCGACACCAGCGGCCAATTGATTGCCAGTCGTCGGTTCAAGCCCGCGGAGTACCTGAGCGGCGAAATCGCCGGGAAGGAAGAAATGCCGCCACAGACCCCGATCCATATCGCGCTGGACATCCTCGATCCGGGTGCAAAAGCCGTAAATTACAGCCTCAGCTTTCGCTCTCCGGAGTAAGCCCCCGACGAGACTCAGCGACGAAATGAATGGCCGCTGATCGGACGCAAATCAGCGCCTGAGACGCTACTAACACATGATGGCAGCGCAGTAGACGGAAAATCCGTGATCTGCCCGGCAACAACTGTTCAGATTTTATCCAATTCAGCCTTTATCCAGTCATCGAGAGCGGGTATCATGCCAACCCTTTTTCTTACTCTGGATTCGGTCTGAAAGGCGCGCAAGCACTTGTCAGGCCGGGCTCGAACGGACCGTGTAGATAACGCATTGCACACGGTTTGCCATGATTCGGCCCCACAACAGGCACACCTATGTCGGCGGTACGCATCGGTCCGTATACATTGCAGAACGGCTTGATTCTCGCTCCTATGGCGGGCGTCACTGACCAGCCTTTTCGTCAGCTCTGCCGCCAACTCGGCGCAGGTCTGGTGGTTTCGGAAATGGTTACCAGTGACATGAGCCTGTGGAACAGCCGCAAATCGCGTCTGCGCATGATCCACGAAGGTGATCCCGAGCCGCGCTCGGTACAGATCGCTGGTGGTGATCCGCAAATGCTCGCCGATGCCGCGCGCGCCAATGTCGAACTGGGCGCGCAGATCATTGACATCAATATGGGCTGCCCCGCCAAGAAGGTCTGTAACAAGGCGGCCGGTTCAGCGCTATTGAAAGACGAACAACTGGTGAGCGAGATCCTGCAGGCAGTCGTTGCCGCAGTCGATGTACCGGTCACCCTGAAGATTCGCACCGGCTGGGACCGCGACAACAAGAATGGCGTGACTGTGGCGAAAATCGCCGAACAGTCAGGCATTCAGGCTCTGGCCGTTCATGGACGGACCCGTGCCGACCTGTACACCGGCGAAGCCGAATACGACACCATTGCCGAAATCAAACAGGCAATTTCGATTCCGGTGTTCGCCAATGGCGATATTGATTCACCCCAGAAGGCCCGGCATGTGCTGCAAGCAACCGGTGCAGACGGGCTGTTGATTGGACGGGCTGCTCAAGGGCGTCCGTGGATTTTTCGCGAAATAGAACACTACCTGCGTACAGGCGAAATATTGCCAGCGCTGCAGTTGAGTGAAGTGGAACGCATTCTGCTAGAGCATCTGGCAGCGCTTCACATTTTCTACGGCGATGTGCTGGGTGTGCGAATAGCACGCAAGCATGTTGGCTGGTATCTCGCAACCTTGCCGGGCGCCAAGGAGTTTCGCGCCCACTTCAATCGTTTGCAAGATACGGAAGCACAGTGCGCCAACGTTCGCGAGTTCTTCAGCGAACGCTACAAGAGCCCGCAAACAGGGCAAGAAGAAGAGGTGGCCGCATGACGATGATGACTGAGACTTTAGTGAGTGGAACGACACCCGTGAGCGACAACGTCAATTTGAAACAGCACCTCAACACGCCGAGCGAAGAGGGCCAGACCCTGCGCGGCAATGTTGAGAAGGCGCTGCACAATTATTTCGCCCACCTCGAAGGAGCTCCCGTCACTGACGTCTACAACCTAGTGTTGTCGGAAGTCGAGGCGCCGTTGCTCGAGTGCGTGATGAACTACGTCAAGGGCAACCAGACGAAGGCATCCGAACTGCTGGGCCTCAATCGCGGCACCTTGCGCAAGAAACTCAAGCAGTACGACCTGCTTTAAGCATTCCATACAAAAAAGGCGACCCTTATCGAGGTCGCCTTTTTTGCTGAATCCATTTGCTTTTGCCTTGATGGAAATTGAAATGACCGACCAGACTACCCGCCTGCCGATTCGCCGCGCCTTGATCAGTGTTTCCGACAAGACCGGCATCCTTGAATTTGCCCGTGAACTGGAAGCCCTTGGCGTTGAGATCCTGTCCACCGGCGGTACCTTCAAGCTGTTGCAGGACAATGGCGTCGCAGCGGTAGAAGTCGCTGATTACACCGGCTTCGCAGAAATGATGGACGGCCGGGTCAAGACTCTGCATCCGAAAATCCACGGCGGCATCCTGGGCCGTCGCGGTATCGACGATGCCATCATGAGCGAACACGGCATCAACCCGATCGACCTGGTTGCGGTGAACCTCTACCCGTTCCAGGCCACGGTTGCCAAACCGGGTTGCGACCTGCCGACCGCCATCGAGAACATCGACATCGGCGGCCCGACCATGGTCCGTTCTGCAGCAAAAAACCATAAAGATGTCGCTATCGTGGTCAATGCCAGCGATTACGGTCAGGTACTGGAAAGCCTCAAGGCTGGCGGTCTGACTTACGCTCAGCGTTTCGACCTGATGCTCAAGGCTTTCGAGCACACCGCTGCCTACGACGGCATGATCGCCAACTATCTGGGCAGCGTCGATCAGAGCGCCGAGACCCTGAGCACCGAAGGCCGCAGCGAATTCCCGCGCACCTTCAACAGCCAGTTCGTGAAAGCTCAGGAAATGCGCTACGGCGAGAACCCGCACCAGAGCGCGGCGTTCTACGTTGAGGCCAACCCGGCTGAAATCGGTATCGCCACTGCAACTCAATTGCAGGGCAAAGAACTGTCGTTCAACAACGTTGCCGATACTGACGCTGCACTGGAATGCGTGAAAAGCTTCGTCAAACCAGCCTGCGTTATCGTCAAGCACGCCAACCCTTGCGGCGTTGCTGTTGCACTGGACAACGAAGGCGGTATCCGTCAGGCCTACGAACTGGCCTACGCGACCGATACCGAATCTGCGTTTGGCGGCATCATTGCCTTCAACCGCGAGCTGGACGCCGAGACTGCAAAAGCCATCGTCGAACGTCAGTTCGTTGAAGTGATCATCGCCCCGAGCGTCAGCGCCGAAGCGCAGGCCATCGTTGCAAGCAAAGCCAACGTGCGCTTGCTGAGCACCGGCCAATGGGCTGCCGAACGTGGCGCCGCGTGGGACTACAAGCGCGTCAATGGCGGCTTGCTGGTGCAGAGCCGTGATATCGGCATGATCACCGCTGATGACCTGAAAGTGGTCACCAAACGCGCACCAAGCGAGAAAGAAATCCACGACCTGATCTTCGCCTGGAAAGTGGCCAAGTACGTCAAGTCCAACGCCATCGTCTACGCCAAAAACCGCCAGACCATCGGTGTCGGCGCGGGCCAGATGAGCCGCGTAAACTCGGCGCGTATTGCTGCAATCAAAGCCGAGCATGCTGGTCTGCAGGTCGCGGGCGCGGTAATGGCTTCCGACGCATTCTTCCCGTTCCGTGACGGCATCGATAACGCCGCCAAGGTCGGTATCACTGCGGTGATCCAGCCAGGCGGCTCGATGCGTGACAACGAAGTGATTGCGGCGGCTGATGAGGCCGGTATCGCCATGGTGTTCACCGGGATGCGGCATTTCCGTCATTGACCTGCAGGAGCGCGCTTGCCCGCGATAAGGTCGGAACGACCTTCAATCGGATTTGATTTGGAATCCTTTGCCAGCGCTTCGCGCTGGATCGCGGGCAAGCGCTCCTACATGGATCGGGTTAGCAGTTCCAAAAACAGAATTCAGCGTCATCGAGGTTTTTGAAATGAACGTATTGATCATTGGCAGTGGTGGCCGCGAACACGCTCTGGCGTGGAAAGTCGCTCAGGACCCACGCGTCGAGAAAGTTTTTGTTGCGCCGGGCAATGCCGGGACCGCCATCGAAGCGAAGTGCGAGAACGTCGCTATTGACGTGCTGGCCCTTGAGCAACTGGCGGACTTCGCCGAAAAGAACGTCTCCCTGACCATCGTTGGTCCGGAAGTGCCACTGGTTGCAGGTGTTGTAGACCTGTTCCGCAGCCGCGGCCTGGACTGCTTCGGCCCTACCGCTGGCGCAGCCCAGCTTGAAGGCTCGAAAGCGTTCACTAAAGACTTCCTGGCGCGCCACAAGATCCCGACTGCCGATTACCAGAACTTCACTGAAATCGAGCCAGCGCTGGCCTACCTGCGCGAAAAAGGTGCCCCGATTGTCATCAAGGCTGACGGCCTGGCTGCGGGCAAAGGCGTTATTGTCGCCATGACCCTGGCCGAAGCCGAAGACGCCGTCCGCGACATGCTGGCCGGTAACGCTTTCGGCGAAGCCGGTTCGCGGGTTGTCATCGAAGAGTTCCTCGATGGCGAAGAAGCCAGCTTCATCGTCATGGTCGACGGCAAGAACGTTCTGCCGATGGCCACCAGCCAGGATCACAAGCGCGTCGGCGATGGCGACAGCGGTCCGAACACGGGCGGCATGGGTGCTTACTCCCCTGCCCCGGTTGTCACTGCCGACGTTCACCAGCGCGTGATGGATCTGGTCATCTGGCCGACCGTGCGCGGCATGGCTGACGAAGGCAACGTCTACACCGGCTTCCTCTACGCCGGGCTGATGATCGACAAAGCCGGCAACCCAAAGGTTATCGAGTTCAACTGCCGCTTCGGTGATCCGGAAACCCAACCGGTGATGCTGCGTCTGCAGTCGAGTCTGGTCTTGCTGGTTGAGGCTGCACTGGCTCAGGCACTGGATAAAGTTGAAGCTCAATGGGACCCACGCCCGAGCCTGGGCATCGTTCTCGCCGCTGGCGGCTACCCAGGCGATTACGCCAAGGGCGCAGCGATCAACGGTCTTGAAGATGCTGCGCAACTGCCGGGTAAAGTGTTCCATGCGGGCACTGCGCTGCAAGACGGTCAGGTAGTCACCAGTGGCGGTCGCGTGCTGTGCGCTACTGCATTGGGCGAAACAGTGGGCGATGCTCAAAAACACGCCTATGCTCTGGCCGCCAAGGTTAATTGGGAAGGTTGCTTCTATCGCAGTGACATCGGCTATCGCGCCATTGCCCGCGAGCGCGGTGAAGACCTGTAACAAGCCATCATCCGGGCTTCGGCAGGCTGGGGGGCGCAGCAGCGCTTTCCCCGCCTGCCAGGTCCGACAGGCGATTTCAGGGCTGCATGCAAAGATCAAAATAGAGTTTAGAGTTATCGGGCATTCATCTTACGAAGGGATTTCACCGTGCGCTGGCTCAGGATTGCCAAAAGTTTAACTGTAGGGCTGTTGGCTCTGCTCTTCGTGTTGTCGGCGCAAGCCCAGCCGAGTGCGGGATGGTCAACGTTGCTCGACACTCAGGCAAACCTGCAATTAAGCGACGTCCGTTCGGCCCGCTACCAGAACCAGCTCAGCCCCACCGACCTCGACCAGGTCGTTGCTGCTGATCGCAACAGCGCGTTATGGCTGCACTATCAATTACAACCCAGCGATCACGAACAACTCCTGCGCATCTTCGCGCCCGATCTTGCCAGCCTGGACCTTTATGTCCTGGAAGGCGACCAGGTACTCAACCATACGCGCACCGGTAACAGTGTCGCGCCCCAGAACAATGTCTTGCGGGCCAGCGATTTCATGCTGCCTATTCCGCAAAGCAATGCGCCTGTGGATATCTATCTGCGGCTGGTATCAACTCAGCAACTACGCCCCAATATCAGCCTGCAACCCGCGATAAACAGCGCAGCCGACGAGCGCGAGCCGTTTCTGTTCGGCCTTTTGTTTGGCTCGCTGGGCATGTTGATTCTGCAAAACCTGACGCGTTATGCGCATACGCGATCTCGCACCAATCTGTGGCTCGCAGGCTGTGAAGGGTTATTGGCCCTCAGCGCCGCACTGTTGCTCAACCTGCTGACTCCATGGCTCAAGACCTGGCACATCGCACAGACCCCCGCTGCGCATCTGACCCTGCTGTTCGCTGCACTCGCCGGCTTGATGTACGCCCACTCCTTTTTCATGCATCGCAATGTGGTAGTGCTCAATCGCCTTTTAATGGGCAGCCTGGTGGTCATCGCCCTTGGCTGTCTGTTGATACTGTTCGTCGATACGCTGCCACTCAACCTGCTGACCTTCGGGCTCGTGACCCTGGCGACCCTCAGTATCCTGTTCGCCTCTGCTTACCATTGGCAAAAAGGTTACTGGCCAGCCCGTCTGTTCGTGCTGTCGATGGTGACCTTCAACATTGGTTGCCTGGTCATTCTCCCGGCGCTGCTGTGGCTGACCTGGATTTCCCCGCAATGGCTGATCCTTACCCTGCTGGCAGTGTTCTGCTTCAGCGGTCTGTTGATGAGCGTTGCTATCAGTGAACGGCACCGCAGCTTCACCGAAGACAACTTCAGCATCAGTCGCGACAAGGCTGCCAGTAATGCAGAAATCAACGCCAAGGCGGAGTTTCTGGCCAAAATCAGCCATGAAATCCGTACGCCGATGAACGGCGTGCTGGGTATGACTGAATTGCTGTTGGGCACGCCGTTGTCGGTCAAGCAGCGTGACTATGTGCAGACCATTCACAGCGCAGGCAACGAGCTGCTCAGTCTGATCAATGAAATTCTCGACATTACCAAGCTTGAGTCGGGCCAGATCGAGCTGGATGACGTGCAATTCGACCTCAGCGCACTCATCGAAGACTGCCTGAACATCTTCCGCGCCAAGGCTGAGCAACAAGAAGTGGAGCTGATCAGCCTGATTCAGCCGCAAGTACCCCGCGTCATCAGCGGCGACCCGACGCGCTTGCGCCAGACCGTGCTGAGCCTGCTGGAAAACGCCCTTAGGAAAACCGACGAAGGCGAGATTCTGGTAGTGGTCGCACTGGACTCACGCGCCGGCAAACCCCGCCTGCGCATTGCGGTGCAGGACAGCGGTGAGGCGCTCTCCGCTGACGAACGTGACGCACTGCTGCATGCCGAACTGCACAGCAAGAACTTCATGGCGTCGAGCAAACTGGGCGGGCACTTGGGGCTGGTCATTGCTCGCCAGTTGATCGTATTGATGGGCGGCGAATTCGGTATTCAATCCGGCGCGACTCACGGCAGCACGCTGTGGCTGAGCCTGCCGCTGGACCCTAATCGCCTGCAGCAACCGCCACTGGATCTCGACAGCCCGCTCAAGGGTGCTCGCGTGCTAGTGGTTGATGACAATGAGACGTGCCGCAAAGTCCTGGTCCAGCAATGCAGCGCCTGGGGGCTGAACGTTAGCGCCGTGTCTTCCGGCAAAGAAGCTCTGGCGCTGTTGCGGACGAAGGCACATTTGCGTGATTACTTTGATGTGGTGCTACTGGATCAGAACATGCCAGGTATGACCGGCATGCAACTGGCGGCCAAGATCAAGGAGGATCCGAGCCTCAACCACGACATCCTGCTGATCATGCTGACCGGCATAAGCAACGCGCCGAGCAAAATCGTTGCCCGCAACTCCGGAATCAAGAGAATCCTGGCCAAGCCCGTCGCTGGCTACACACTCAAAACCACTCTGGCGGATGAGCTCACCCAGTTGAACAAAGGCGCGACCTCGCATCAGGTCACGCCGCTACAGAGTGTTCCGGTCAAGGTACCCAGCGACTTCCGCATTCTGGTTGCAGAAGACAACAACATCTCCACCAAAGTGATTCGCGGCATGCTCGGCAAGCTGAACTTGAACCCGGACACTGCCAGTAACGGCGAAGAAGCCTTGCGAGCGATGAAAGCGCAGCGCTATGACCTGGTACTGATGGATTGTGAAATGCCGATTCTGGATGGCTTCTCCGCCACCGAACAGCTGCGCGCATGGGAAGTCGGCAACCAGCGGGTGCGCACCCCCGTGGTGGCGCTGACCGCGCACATTCTGACCGAACACAAGGATCGCGCCCGGCAGGCTGGCATGGATGGTCATATGGCCAAACCGGTTGAGCTGTCGCAGTTGCGCGAGCTGGTTGAGCATTGGGTCGCTCAACGTGAAAAGGCTCGTACCCTGACATCGAACAGTGACCTTTACCAAAAAAATTGATCTGTTGCTGCACCGCTACGTCCGTCTATTGCGCCCTGATAGACTCGCCACGTATTTATCTGCTGCCGAGCCCAAGCCATGCTGCATGTGTTGTTCAGCGTTTATCTGAAGATGCTGGTGCTTTACAGCCCGTTCTTCGTCTTGTCCTGCTTCATCAGCCTGACTCGCGGCCACTCGCGCAAAGAGCAACGGCGCCTGGCGTGGAAAGTAGCGCTGGCAACCCTGATCTCCAGTGTGCTCCTGTACCTGTTCGGCCGGGTGATATTCAGCGTGTTCGGCATCACCGTTGACGCCTTCAGGATTGGCGCAGGCAGTGTGCTGTTCATTTCGGCACTGGGCATGGCGCAAGGCAAGTCAGCGGTACAAACCGACAATGTTCAGCAGGACGTCACCATCGTCCCGCTGACCATCCCGCTCACTGTCGGCCCCGGCACCATTGGTGCACTGCTGGTAATGGGCGTCAGCCAGCCTCACTGGGATGACAAACTGACCGCCATTGTCAGTATTGCCCTGGCCAGCCTGACGGTTGGCGTCGTGCTTTACATGGCCAATAACATCGAACGCATCCTCGGCGAACAAGGCTTGCAGATCGTCAGTCGGTTGATGGGGTTATTCGTGTGTGCGCTGGCGGCGCAGATTATCTTTACCGGGGTTCGCGGCTATCTGGTGCCTTGAAGGCCCGAATTCATATTTCCTGAATTGCCAGGCGTGTAACGTTTCTCAGTTTTGAATTGATGCTTTCCCGTTGAGTTGCATATTGGTCACGATGGAGCTCATAAACTCCGCCCGTGATGCGCAATACGATGTCGCGTTCGACTCGCTCGGAGAGGCCCAGGATATCAACCTCGGTGTAGGCATTGGCGTGTAACGCGCACAGCATGATCAGGATCCGCCCGTCAGGCGTTTTTTCACAGCCGACCACCTGAAAAGTGCGTAGACGACCACTGCCTCGGCCTTGCTGGAAAAACAATCGCGCATCCCTGTCGATTCTTACTTTCCTCAGGCTTTGCTGCATCAGCCTGCCAAGGCTGGCCGAGCCTATAGTCCCGTTAACACCGGGAGCTATCTGCTCAAGCTCTTCGGCGTCAGTGATCACCATTGGGTCTTTCACGATGCGAGCTCGCACCGTGCTGAATCTCTCCAGCCGGTTGCGGTAATACTCCATCCAGCTGGTCCAGAATTCACTGCGGTCGAAGGTCTGGCTCGCGAAGTAATCGGCGTACCTCAACAAGTCCGAGAGATCCTTCTTCTCTTCGCGGCTCAGCCCGGCCATGAAGGAAACAAGATTGCTGCCAGCAATGACGACGTTCGATGTCATCTCATTCATGGCTCTTCCCCCACTCGTGCAGTCAACGTCTTCTTTCTTTCGGCCAAGGCAGATTCGAAAGCGTCCCGGTACATCTCGTAGTGGATATCCAGCAGTTCTGCGGAAAAGAACATGACGTCAATGGCACCGACAATAAGCGTCGGATCGAGGGACATCTGCAGCGGGTCGTCATCCAGAGGTTGCGTTGTATTGAACGACACCATTACCGAATGCAGGATGGACTCTGCAGACACAAAGCTGACCTGAAACTGTCCGCTGAACACCGCTATCGACTGCTGACCAGAGGTCGAAGCAGTACATTCACACGGGCTGATCCTGGCCAGCAACGGACTGGCCAGGGCGACATAATCGCGCGCTGTGTCAGGCAAACCGATGACCTTTGTCTCGGCAAATACATCGTTAATCAGTGTCCAGACGTCAAACGCAGCTGAACTGTCCGGCGTATGGTTGTACGCTTTGCTGGTGCGTAGCTGCCAGCCAAAGGTGGTCATTGCGTCCAGATAGGTTTGCCGCCAGCAGGAATAATCGGACACTCTCGATATTTTTTTATCGGCTGCCAGTTGCGCATAAAGTGTCGACGCAAGAATATCCGACTTCATGGTCGACGCCACTCGCCGGTCGAACATTATAAAATCCCGGGCATTAACATAGGCATCCAACGCTATATCACACATATTACGCCTCCTGAATATTAAATAGACGGGGGCTCACGCCCCCTTTTGCAACACTTCAGATCGGGTAACTGGCGATATCGCGCTGTGCTTTTTCACGCAACTTGCCAACAATAGCTTCACGGTGAAAGCTGTACTCTTCCTGATCGAGAATCCAGGCAGCCTCCCCACGAGAAATATTGATTGCAGAGTGATACCACTCCGTGAACAACACATCGACTGTATTGATTCTCAGGCTGCAGCGCAGCGCACCTAATGCAAAATAAACCTCGCCTCGAGATTCAATACATGAACCAATACAGAAATTTCCTTTGTCGTAGTCGCGAGTATGTCTTTTGAACAGTTCCACTGGCTCATTACTGACTTGAAGCGTTTCGATAGCGTCTTTTGCCACCTTGGCCAATACCATCGCGGCAGGCCCAGGGCCAGCCATTGCGGCAATGGCTGAACCCAGGATTTTCAGCCCGACCTGCTCCATCGTGAAGCGCTGATCGGTCGTCCGGTATTGAGCGTAATCCCAGTGTTCCGGGACCCAGCCCAGCCCGTTCATGACGCTGTAGAATTTGTTGAACCAGTTTTCGCCGCCTCGTTCCAGGCCAAATGCGTTGTCGGCAACGAGCACCGCCAGCAGCACCGTCTTTTTCACGGCATCCTTGTTTTCTCGCGACATTCCCGCGACGAACCCCAGAATAGTGTTGGCAACTACGGCACCCTCATCGTTCTTTGGATCAAGGTCCAGCGCCCGCGTCATTCGTGCGCGGCTCATGGCGACCGGTGCAGCAGTATCGAGGTCCAGGCCTCGTACAAAACTGATTCGTTCAGCCGGGTTTTCAAGAGAGTCGAATGTATCATTCATAAAAAATTCCTTTTAGTTAAAGACTCGTCCACGAGTCAGTCTTCAGTTCATGCGGACTTTCAAGGCAAAACCTCACCTCGTCGTTATAAAGCAAATACATATGATGGAATGCCTGTTTAGAGGCGGTAATAGATTAACTAGTCAAACTCATAACATCCGTTACATCGAAACTACACGCTCAGCCTAGGCAAATAATTTACCGATAGCAACTGGCGGTAATCCATGACAAAACTTTTATAACACTACCAACTTACCGCAAACAGGACGTGGCGCCCGAGCACTTACTCACACACAAGAACCTTCGGACAGAACAAGTTATAGAAAGCCAGTAAGAAATCGCATATTCCTACAGGGAATTAGTACATAGGAGAGATTGGGAACAGCGGTCTGGGCACTGGAACGCAGCGCCTTTCTCTTCAGGAAGTGATATGGCGACAGGAAGCTGCTGTCGGCAGCCCCCGAACCTTGTCTGCCGGAAGCATAAAACCCAGGGAGCTGCCACCGCCCTCAACTGCCTGAGCTAGCCAGTCGGTTTTCCGCCATACCACCGAGGCGTGTAAACCCACTGACTCCCATCAGGACGTGCAAAAGTGCAGGTCGTTGATGAACCAATCAGCACCATCGTGCGCATGTCGACCTGATCCGGCGTCAACTCGCCTAGCGTGATGATGCGCAAGGTCTGACCCGGTCGACCTATATCACGCCCCAACGTCACGGGCGTTTCAGGCGTGCGGTGCTGGCGGACGATCTCCAGCGCGCGCCCCAGCTGCCATGGGCGGGAACGGGAAATCGGGTTGTAGAAGGCCAGCGCCAGATCAGCCTGAGAGGCTAGATCCAGACGCTTCTCAATGATATCCCAGGGTTTGAGGTTGTCCGACAGCGACATTACGCAGAAGTCATGCCCCAACGGCGCACCGGCCTGAGCAGCGGTTGCCAATGACGCGGAGACACCGGGCAGGATTTCCAGATCGACGTTGTGCCAATCAGGGTTGGTCGATTCGTGCAGCGCTTCCAGCACCGCCGAGGCCATGGCAAACACACCAGGGTCGCCGGACGACACCACAACGACTGAACGCCCGGAAGCTGCCAATTCGAAAGCGTGTCGGGCACGCTGCATTTCTTCACGGTTATCGGTGCAGTGCATGACCTGATCAGCGCGGAACGGCCCGGCCATGCGCACATAAGTTTCGTAGCCCAGGATGTCATTGGCCCGAGCCAGTTCGGCCTTGACCGCGGGCACCATCAGATCTGCGGCACCCGGCCCAAGGCCGATAACCGCAAGCCTGCCCCGCCCTTTACCAATCTGCTGAACATCCAGCGGTTGGGGCGCGACGGTAATTGCCAGGTCGTCATTCACGCTGATCGGCGGCAACAGTTGCGGCACGGCTTGCGCAGCCATATCAACCGCGCAGGCCGCTGGCACAAAGCGCAGCGCAACATCCAGCTCAATGGCAGCCTGATGCAGCAACGGATCGGCCATCTGCGAATCAGCCGCCAACAGGCAGGCCAGCGACTGAATAGCGATACCCGCATCGTGCAGCGCAGCCCGGATGCTGGCTGCCAGCCCGGCACTGATTGCCGTGACAGCCACCGCCACGCTGCGCGGGTAGATCAGCAACTCGTTGGCCGACGGCTCACGTTCGGCGCAGCTCACGTGTATCGCCAGTTGTGCGTGCTCATCTTCCGGCAGTTGTGCCTTGGCCAGCCAGGGCGCGGCACCTTCAATACGCACGCTTTCGCCAGAGAGCAGATCAGAGACAAAACGCTTGCCCAGTTCCAGATCACCCAGCGCGTAGCCGCTTGGAGGATTGAGCAGGCAGGTACCGAAACGCAGCTCGCCACTGGTAGTGATCGCAGGAGCAATGCCCAGACCGGCAGCAATCTCCCGTGCCATGACGTTGACGCCGCCCAGCCCGCCCAGCAGCGGCACTACGGCACTGGCGTCTTCAGCAATGGCGAGTACGGCGGGTTCAGCGCCTTTTTCCAGCAGCACAGGTGCTAGCGTGCGAATGACGATGCCCGCTGCGCACAGGGCAATGATCGGCGTGTTCTGTTGGTAGAACTGGCGCAGGGTTGCGCCAAATTCGCTGTAGGTTCGATCTGCGCCCTGCACTCGATCAACAAGACCGTAAATCAACGAGTCCGCGTACAACTGCTGAATGCGCCGCGCAGTTGCCAGGCTGCCATTGCCCAGAATCACAATGGCCGGAATGTTATGCGCCATCAGCCCTGCCACCTTTCGCCGGGAACAATGATCAGCGAGAAATACGGCGAAGACATCGGTACCACTTCATCCAGCGGGACGATTTTCTGATTGGCCATGGTAGCCCGCTCAACGTACAGCGCGCGACCGGCAAGGCCCAACTCTTCCAGCACTTGGCGAACTTTCGGGAAATTGCGGCCCAGCTTCATGATCACCGCCGCGTCGGCATCGGCCAGTTTTCGCTTGAGTTCCTCGTGGGGCAGCACGCCGGACAAGACCGACAGGCTCTGGTTGCGATACACCAGCGGCGCACCCAAGACCGAAGCACCGCCGAGCATCGAGCAGACGCCCGGTATGACTTGAGCCTCATACTTATCGGCAAGGCGATCATGCAGGTACATGTAGGAGCCGTAAAAGAACGGATCACCTTCGCAGATCACCGCCACATCACGTCCGGCGTCCAGATGGGCCGCCACGTCGACACTGGCTTCATCATAAAAATCACTGATGACTTTTTCATAGGACATTGGCGCGGGCAACGCTTCGGTGGTCACCGGGTAAACCAGTGGCATCAAGGTCTGAGCGTCCTGCAGATGACCTTCGATGATGCCGAACGCGTTGCCCTTCTTGCCCTTGGCAACGAAGTAGGCAACCACTGGCGACTCGCGCAGCAGGCGCAGTGCCTTGACGGTAATCAGCTCCGGGTCACCGGGACCGACGCCCAAGCCAATCAATCGACCGCGTGCCTGCATTATTCGATCTCCGTGGCCAGTGCGTTGACCGCAGCCACCGCCATGGCGCTGCCACCACGACGACCCTGCATGATCACAAACGGCACGCCACGGCTGTCAGCGGCGAGCATGGCCTTGGACTCGGCAGCGCCGACGAACCCGACAGGGAAGCCAAGGATCAGGGCCGGTTTCGGCGCACCTGCGTCGAGCATTTCAAGCAGATAGAACAGCGCAGTCGGTGCGTTGCCAATGACCACGACACTGCCTTCCAGATGTTCACGCCAGTGCTCCAGCGCCACCGCCGAACGGGTGTTGCCCAGCTCCAGAGCCAACTCGCGCACGCCTTCATCATGCAAGGTACAGATAATCTGATTGTTGGCCGGCAGGCGAGTCCGCGTGATGCCTTCGGACACCATGCGCGCATCGCAGAGAATCGGCGCGCCAGCGGCCAGCGCATCGCGTCCGGCCTTGCCCGCACCTTCCGAGAAGCGCAGGTCTTCGATGACTTCAACCATGCCGCAGGCATGGATCACGCGCACGGCGAGTTTTTCCAGGTCGGCAGGGATCGTCTCCAGCCGCGCTTCCGCACGAATGATCGAGAAGGAGTTGCGATAAATCTCCTGACCATCGCGGATGTAATCAATCATGGGTGCTGCTCCGTGAGTCGGCGATCAACAATGCGCCGGCTGCTTCAATAGTGAGGTCACGCGCTTGCAGAGCACCGAAACCGGGCTGCGCTGCATCGCGAAAATAAAGGTCATAGTGGCCGGGGGAAACTGCCAGCAAGGTCACCGAGGCCAGGTGCGCCGCTGCGCACGAGCGCTTGCAGGCCGACAGGTGTACCGCCCGGCTGACGCCGCTGCGTTGCAATTGCCCGGCCAGCAGCCGTGCATCAGTTTTGGTGTCGGCCAGTCCCTTGGCGCAATCGGTCGAACCGGTGCAGGCGATGATCTGTGCCAACGGCTGATCGGCGGAACACAGCAGCCCGGCGGCCTCCAATGCAGACAACACCTGCTCGCCCCGCTCGCTCGGGACATTCGGCAACAACAGGCTTTGCCACGGGGTCAGTCGCAGGCTGCCGTCGCCAAAATCAGCCGCCAGTCGTGCAACAGCGTTCAGCATCGCAGGATCGAGTCGTCCCAATGGAACGCCCCCGCCCACTGCAACCTTTCCGGCTTGCTGCTGTGGATAAACCCCAAGGTGCTGGTTGCTGACGATTGCTGGACGTCGCCAAGCGGTTATTTTTTGATCAACACGCAGTTCAATACTCAAGCGCTGCTGCAGGTTTGCCAGAAGCTGCTGCGCCGGAACTTCCTCCAGCAGATGTCGCATGCGCACCTGCTCCGGGCGCGCCAGATCGAGAAACAGCTCAAGCACCGCTAATACCAGCTCTAGCCCGTTAGCCATCGGAACCGCTGCCAATGGCGAGTCTTGAGCAGGGCAACCCGCCAGACCGAAGCCCAGCATGATCTCGCCGCCCACCTTCAACGCCGACAGCCACAGATCATGCGGATGTTCGAGCATCACCATGGCTTCGCCGCCGTCCAGTGACAGGGCGAATTTGGGCGACAGGTCATGAAAGCGCGGATTGTTTTCCAGCGCAGCCAGAATCTGCGCGGCCAAAGGTCGCACGTCCAGCAGCATATGCGGGTCCAGGCCAGCCACAGGGCTGAGCATCAGGTTACGCACATCGTCGCTGTCGGGGTTATTTGGGCCAAGCCCGGCCGCCAACAGCGTGTCGATCAAGGCAATCTGTTGATCGCCGATGCCGCGAATCTGCAGGTTGGCCCGGTTGGTGGCTTCGATCACGCCGTGGGCGTAGGTTTGCGCTGCGTTTGCAACAGCTTGAGCCTGAGCCGCGCTGATCGAGCCGCCTGCCAGTTTGATCCGGCAGATGCCGCCATCCAGTGCCGGGACGATACGCAGCAACCCCGGGCAAGCCGAGGGGCGTAGCGATGCGGATGGTGTGCGAGCGGACTTCTGCTCGATCAATGGATCACCTTGATGAAACGGAACGGGTACTGGAATTGGTCACTTGTGCCCCTTGGGCGCGGTATTATGCCTGCTTTGTCCGCAGGCATGAAAAGCCGCTCTGTCGGAAGACCGGATTGAGGTAAGCAAATGTCGCCCTGGCTGACAGTCGTGGGAATTGGTGAAGATGGCTACAAAGGCTTGGGCAAGAACGCCCGGCACGCTCTATTGCGCGCCGATCAGGTGTTCGGCGGGCCGCGTCAGCTGGATTTGCTGCCGCCTTGCATCAAGGCTGAACGCCGCGCCTGGCCCACCCCTTTCTCGCTGAATCCAGTACTGGAACAGCGCGGTGCCGAAGTCTGCGTGCTAGCCAGTGGCGATCCAATGCTGTTTGGTGTGGGTGCCAGCCTTTCGCGTGTGGTTGCCGTCGAAGAAATGCTGATCCTGCCTGCACCCTCCTCCTATTCCCTCGCCGCGGCTCGTTTGGGCTGGCCGTTGCAGGACGTGGTCACGCTGTCCGTAGTGGCCCGACCACTGGCCGCACTGAATGCCCGGTTCCATCATGGCGTGCGCCTGCTGATTCTGAGCAACGACGGCACGAGCCCGGCAGCGATTGCCGGTTTGCTGCGCGATCGTGGTTTCGGCCCGAGCTACATGACCGTGCTGGAGCATCTGGGCGGTACGGCCGAACGTCGTGTGGACGGTTTGGCCAGTGAATGGGCCAATCCTGAAATCGCTGCGCTGAATGTAGTGGCGATCGATTGCCGTGCCGACGCCAATGCCTTGCGTCTTTCGCCACTGGCCGGTTTGCCCGACGAGGCCTTCGAGCATGACGGCCAACTGACCAAACGCGATGTCCGGGCGATCACTCTGGCGCGTCTGGCCCCGGTGCCAGGCGAGTTGCTGTGGGACGTCGGCGCGGGTTGCGGCTCTATCGGTATTGAATGGATGCGCGCCCATCCCACTTGCCGAACACTGGCGATTGAGGCCGACGAAGGCCGTCAGCAGTTGATCGAGTTCAATCGCGACGCGCTGGGCGTACCGGGCCTGCAATTGGTGCGCGGCAGTGCTCCACAAGCCCTGATCGGACTTGAACGCCCCGACGCGATTTTTATCGGCGGCGGTGTGACCCGTCCCGGCATGCTGGACGCCTGCTGGCAGCAACTGCGCTCTGGCGGTCGCTTGGTGGCCAATGCCGTCACCTTGCAAAGCGAAGCAACGTTGATGGCCTGGCGCGATCTACATGGCGGTGAACTGACCCGCATACATATTGCCCACGCCAAACCATTGGGCGAATTCGATACGTGGCGTCAGGCACTGCCTATCACCCTGCTGGATGTGATCAAACCCTGATGCGTGACGAAACCGCTGAACAACCCGCACCGCTACGCAGTGGCCTGACTACAGGCAGTTGCGCGACCGCAACCTGCCTGGCAGCCGCGCGACTATTGCTGGGCGGCGAAGTCAACGATGCGGTGGAGATCATCCTGCCCAAAGGCAAGCGGGTACAAATGCGCCTGGAGTTTTGCCGACTGGTTGCGGATGGAGCGGAGGCTGGCACGATCAAGGATGCCGGTGATGACCCTGATGTCACCCACGGCGCCCTGGTGTTTTCTCGCGTGCGCCTGCTGGACGAGCCAACCGTTCAGTTTGTCGCAGGCCGGGGCGTGGGCACTGTCACGCGACCCGGTCTGGTGTTGAAAGTGGGTGAGCCCGCGATCAACCCGGTGCCACGGATGATGATCATTGAACACCTGCAAGCGCTGGCAAACGAGCTGGGTTACAGCGGCGGCTTTGAAATCACGGTAAACGTCGAAGGCGGCGAAGCTCTGGCGTTGAAGACCATGAACCCGCGCCTCGGGATTGTCGGCGGGTTGTCTATTCTGGGCACCAGCGGCGTTGTCCGGCCGTTCTCCTGTGCGGCCTACATCGCCTCGATTCATCAAGGTATCGACGTCGCCAAAACCAACGGCTATCTGCACATTGCCGCCTGCACCGGCAACGCCAGCGAAGACACCATGCGCCGCTTCTACCAGATGCCGGACATCGCGCTGATCGAAATGGGCGACTTTGTCGGTGCCGTGCTTAAACACCTGCGCAAAGTGCCGGTGGCCAAGCTGAGCATCTGCGGCGGCTTTGGCAAAATCAGCAAGCTAGCCGCGCGGCATATGGATCTGCACAGCCGGCATTCCAGTATCGATCTGCCGCAACTCGCGCAATGGGCGGCGGATGGCGGAGCTGATCAAGCACTGCAGCAGGCAATCCTTGAAGCCAATACCAGTCAGCAGGCCTTGGCGATGTGCGCTGCTGTGGGCGTGCCATTGGGCGACATTGTTTGTCAGCATGCTCTGGACTTCGCCCGCAGCGTGGTTCCGGCGCAGGTTGAAGTGGAAGTCTTCGCGATTGATCGCCAGGGTGGCATCGTCGGCACGGCTGGGGTCAATCCATGAAGCGCGTGCTACTGCTCGGCGGTGTGACCGACGCACTGGCCATCGCTCGCACCCTCGGCCCGCAGCATATCTACAGCCTCGCGGGCGTGGGCCGAGTGCCGACTGACCTTGCCTGTGAAGTGCGAGTCGGCGGTTACGGTGGCGCTGATGGGCTGGCGCAATTCATTGCCGAACGCGGTATTGATTTACTGATCGACGCGACTCACGCATACGCCGCGCAAATCAGCCATAACGCCGCCCGTGCCGCAGAACAGGCCAACGTCCCTTGCTGGGCATTGCGACGGCCAGCCTGGCAGGCGGGTCCGAAGGACGATTGGCGGGAGGTGGCGGACTGGGCCGAACTGGTTCAGGCCCTCAAGCCTTTCCAGCGACCATTGTTCACCTTGGGCCGCGAACCATTGCAGCATCTGGATGAAATCCCCGCGCATCAGTTCTGGACGTTACGCGCCCTGGAAAACACCCTGCGCGACGTGCCGCAGCACGAGCGCTGTGAAGTCATCGGCGCACGCGGTCCGTTTCTGCTGGAGGACGAACGCGCGCTCTTTCGGCAGCGCAATATTGATGTGTTGATCAGCAAGAACAGCGGCGGTGATGCGACCGAAGCCAAGCTGGAAGTGGCGCGGGAATTGAAAGTCCCGGTAGTGATCCTGAAACGCCCGGAGTTGCCGAAGGTGGACCGGGAGTTTGGGTCTGCGAGAGCGTTGTTTGAGGCGCTGCATCAGTATCAGCTCTGACGCTGATTCCGTAGGACCGAATTTATTCGGGAAGGTGGTACTAAGGTAATTTCTCAGCAGGTCTGCCGTTATCGCGAGCAAGCTGACTCAGGTCCATGCTTGCTGCGCGACAGCGCGGCGTCTGACGACGGAGACGCTCCCATCAAAAAATGCAATCACATGACCTGGAATGCTTTTCTGTAGGAGCTCACGAGCACCGCGAGGCAGCGATGGCGTCCTGTCTGATACACCGCCATCGCGGCCTCGCGGTGCTCGTGCACTCCTACAGGTCTTTGCTTGCTTCGCGACAGCGTGGTGTCAGCGAGACGTGGGCAACTCCCACCGGGATTGCGCGGGGCTTTTTACATCGGCTGGCTGTTCAGGCTAAATGAAAGTCCAATCGACAGGAGTCTGTTCATGCTGAAGCAACTGCTGATGCTGACTGCATTATTGCTGCCAGTGAGTTACGCCAACGCCAATGACTATCGCGCCGCCGAGCTGAAGATTGCTGCCCCTTGGTCCATGGAGCTGCCGCCCAATGCGCCCAACGTCGCGGCCTATTTCGTCATACACAACAACGGCCAGAACGCAGACCGTCTGCTCAGCGTTGAAACCCCGATCGCCGGAAAGGCTGAGCTTCACGAACACGTCCACGCCAATGGCCTGATGAAGATGCAGCAAGTGCCGAACGTGGAAGTACCGGCAGGCGGCGACACCGTGTTCGCGCCAATGGCTTATCACGTGATGCTCCTGGACCTGAAGGACAAGGCTGCGCTCACGGAGGGCAAAACCTTCCCGTTGACCTTGCACTTCGAGAAATCAGGTGCGGTCACGGTAGAGGTTGAAGTGTTGAAACAGCCGCCTGGAGCGTCGGCACACAGTCATTGAAGGCTCACCCAGGCAGATTCGATATTGCTGAATGTGCCTCCCGTTGTAGTAGTTGCCGAAGGCTGCGAAGCATTTCCTTCGCCATCGTAGCCTTCGGCAGCTCCTACAGGTCCTGTGTCTGCTGCGCGACAGCGCGGTGCCATGGACACGTAAATGTCGTGCCTTTAACCTCTGAACGCCTACAAGTCTTGCAGGAATATCCCAAACAAAAAACGTCCTCCAGCCGACAGACGCGCTGACCCAAATCCGATTTCGTGAGCGGCATCTTTCATAAAACGAAACGAAATCATGTCTACTCAATCTGCTTCACCCGCTGCCAGCAACGCAGCGTATCCACCCGATTTGCGCACCGTCGCTGAACAGGAGTTTCTGCGCCTACTCCGAAGCGACAGCCCCCAGGCCAGCCTGGACATGAGTCGCACCTGGCTGACGTCCTACACACTCAAGCCCCTGACGATCCCACCCTTCACACAGCTCCCGGAGGAAAGCCACCCGACCATTGAACGCTCGCTGCGTCAGTTCCTGCGCTCGGAACCCGTGCGAGATACATTGCTCAGCCACTTTCTGGAACGGTCGAGCTTTGATCCATCCGTCCATGCAGGCTTCTACAAAGCCGCTAACACGGTGGCGGAATCCGACGAGATCGCGCATCTCGAATGCCAGCAAATCCTGGACCTTTACACACGCTTCAACAGTGCGCTTGAACCGGTCTATCGCCAGCAACTCGCTGACTACTGGACCTACCTCCACAATGGCATCAGCCGCCGTGAGCGATTCATCGCTGAGCGAAAAAAAGCCTTACTGCTGGAATCCATAGCGGCCGTGGAGCAAAGCCTGCTCACGACCACCCAGCACTTGATGCTTGAAGAGCAACTGAACAGGCCGCGTATTGCTGATAACAACAGTGTGCAGAAATATGGTGCCTTTCAGTTGGCACTGGTGGATGGGCAAGGTGAAGCACAGATTTTACCCGGCGCGTTTGTACTGACTCATACCCATAGCCCGCAGCCACCGGCGCTGACTGACACCAATCTGGGTGAAGTACTGCTTTGTACCGAACATCAGGGGCTGGAAGGTTTCGAGAGCATCGCAACGATGATCCGCTCATTGGGGGTGCGCTTTAACGACGCAATACAAAAGCAGGTTTTACTCCAGAACCTCAGCGCTGATTCACGAGAGAAAATCCTCAAACTCACGCCAGCCGTGCCCGCATGGCGTCTATCGGCACTGAGCGGCGATGTGCTGCAAAAACTGTTCGATCAGCAAGTGGCCAGGCAACAAGCCGACTTCAGCTACCTGGTTCGGCAGGCAAAGACATCCAGGGTCAATCCGGATGAGTTTGCGCGGACCTTGCCCGTGCAACTCGCCCAGGCTGCGCACCTGGACAATGCGCTCATGCTTGATCGTAACGACCATCGCATGATCACCAGTCACATGCCGCACTGGTGGCAGAACGTAAGTCGCGAGCACCAGCAGCACTGGGTCGCCGCGGCGCAGGATTACAGCAAATCCATCATGCAGCTGCATCACCTGTGCACCAACCTGCCTGACGGCCCGCAACCCCAGGGAGCTCATCAGGCGGCGTGGCTAGAAAACGTGAAAAACCTCGCCATCTCCCAGCTGCGCATGGATCAGGTACAGGCTCAGACCGACCGGCTGCCGAGTGTGGCCAAAGCCTGGATGAAGGTCATTATTGATAGCCCTTGCGTCGAGGAGCGGCAGAAGGTCGATGGCCAAACCATCAACCTCGATTTCATGATCCTTGAGCAACATCCGCTCCCGGATGTCATGCGTATTGCCCCGCTAGGTTCAACACCCAGACAGCCATTGTTGCTCTGCACCCTCAACGCACCGGACAGTCGAGTATTTCGCTGGTTTCCCGATGAGGCAACCATGCGTGAAGAGTTTCTGGAGAATCCTGATTTCACTCGATACCTGCTGCGTCAATTGCCCGAGGAAAGCCGGCCAGTGGAATGCAGCGCCGAAGAGTACGAGCAATGGCTCAAGCATTTTCGTGCAAGGGACACATTCAAGCATCTGCAAACGCCAGCCAGGCTGCCCAGCTTGATTTTTGGCGAACCTGATTACGTTGATGAGGGCGAGGACTACCTCATGACCCATCACGACCTGAAACACACTCGCCAACAGACGCTTCACTTGAGGCCCGAGGTGATCAAGAAACACGGTTCGTTGTTTGGAAGCATCGCGCTGAATATTGCCATGCTGTTCATTCCCTCACCTGTGCTCATCGCGTTGGCGGCCGGTGTCGGTCTGTTCAAACTCTGGGAGGCTTTCCAGCATCTCAGGGAAGGTGATTACTATGGGGCTGCCTTCGAATTGTTGTGTGCTGTTGGCTACCTTGGGGCTGCTGCGCTGGGTCGATGGGTGATAAATCGCGAGCCCTTCACCGCACTGGAAAATCTGCGCCCTGCTTCGCCATTGGTCCAGCGCACCAGCGCCGAGGGTGAGGAGCAGATCGGTTTTCTGGAGTCCTCCACCAGCCCTCCTTCGCAGCAGACCGATCTGGATGCGGTTGTGCCATACGACGCTGATCAGTTTCACGCCGTGCAGATAGGCGACAGACAGTACTTCATCAAACGTCGGCCCTGGCTGTTTGGTCACTGCCAGCTGTATCGGGTAGACGTCGCCAATCCTGACGTGTTGATTAAAGAGCCGGCCTATGCGGTGGAGTCCAGCCCCGGCGTCTGGAACAGAATAGAAACACTGCGCACCAAAATCAGCAGTCTGGTGCTGAAGCAGTCAGATCAGGAATTGGGAGACGTGGTTCAGAATTGGCCGAACTCGGCGGACGAGGTCAGCAACGTGTCCAAACTGGCGTTCAATCGCAACTATCTGCGCCTGGCAAAAACCTCCAATACCGATGAACTGCCGGAAATACTTGATTACTGTGAGGGCGGCTCGCAACCTATCAACACGTTGTTGCGCGCACGCCTGAATACGCCGCTGACCGTCCGTTTTCTGAGCGAGTTCTATAGCCTCAACGAATATCAGGGAAAGGCTTACCGGGCCGCCTTGGTCAGTGCCGCAGGACTGCGAAAACTGACCAGCGAGATCGGGCAAGTGTTCGTCGATAACGGCGTGCAGTCAGCATCTGTCAGTCGCTGGAGCAGCGAGCAGTGGAGCCGTGACGGCTTCATTCGCCAGTCGGCAAGCAGTGAGGACAGTACCGTATTCGTCATATTCAACGAGTCGGTACCGAAGAAAAATCTGTTCACCAGCTTCCTGGGAGACCACGTAGCGATTGCGCCGTCCACGCCGCTGCAACTGGTGGCAAGCCGGCTGGTAGGCAAACGGTTCTACGTCTACTTCAAAAGCCCAACTGCCCTTCCGGATAAAATGTTCGATCTTTACTCCGGCAATACTGAGTTGATGCTGTAAAGCACAAGCACCAATTAAGCGCAGCCCCGCGCACCAGCCCGGCAAATAAGTTCCACGCTGGTGCGTTCATTTCCTGCCCACCCGGACAGTTTCCTGTTCCGGTGGGCTATTTCGCGCCTTGGCCCAGCCTTTGCTAAACAGCAATCAGATATGCGTTATCTCGTGCGCCCCATCGAATACCAATAACGGAGCTAGCCCAATGAAGCGTCGCAGTCTGATCAAAGCCTTTACCCTGTCCGCGTCTATCGCAGCCATGGGTCTCACCTGGACCGTTCAAGCGGCCGAGACCATCAAGGTCGGTATTCTGCACTCGCTGTCGGGCACCATGGCTATCTCCGAAACATCGCTCAAAGACATGGCGTTGATGACCATCGACGAAATCAATGCCAAGGGCGGCGTCAACGGCAAGATGCTGGAAGCGGTCGTCGTCGATCCGGCTTCCAACTGGCCGTTGTTTGCTGAAAAAGGCCGTCAGTTGCTGACTCAGGACAAGGTTGCTGTGGTATTCGGCTGCTGGACCTCGGTGTCGCGCAAATCTGTTTTGCCAGTGTTCGAAGAACTTAACGGCCTGCTGTTCTACCCGGTTCAGTACGAAGGCGAAGAGATGTCGCCGAACGTGTTCTACACCGGCGCGGCGCCAAACCAGCAGGCCATTCCTGCGGTCGAGTACCTGATGAGCGAAGACGGCGGCGCTGCCAAGCGTTACTTCCTGCTGGGTACCGACTATGTTTACCCGCGTACCACCAACAAGATTCTGCGCTCGTTCCTGCACTCCAAAGGTGTGGCGGACAAGGACATCGAAGAGGTCTACACCCCGTTCGGTCATGCTGATTACCAAACCATCGTTGCCAACATCAAGAAGTTCTCTGCGGGCGGCAAGACGGCTGTGATCTCGACGGTGAACGGCGACTCCAACGTGCCGTTCTATAAAGAGCTGGCCAATCAGGGTCTGAAGGCTACCGACGTACCGGTTGTGGCGTTCTCGGTGGGCGAAGAAGAACTGCGCGGTATCGACACCAAACCACTGGTCGGCAACCTGGCCGCGTGGAACTACTTCCAGTCGGTGGAAAACCCGGTCAACAAAAAGTTCGTAGCGGACTGGAAAGCTTACGCACTGAAGAAAAACCTCCCGAACGCCAAAACTGTCGTAACAAACGACCCGATGGAAGCCACCTACGTGGGTATCCACATGTGGGCGCAAGCGGTCGAGAAAGCCAAGTCCACCGACGTGGATAAAGTCCGCGAAGCCATGGCCGGTCAGACCTTTGCAGCGCCATCGGGCTTCACCCTGACCATGGACAAAACCAACCATCACCTGCACAAGCCAGTGATGATCGGCGAAATCCAGGATGACGGTCAGTTCAACGTCGTGTGGCAGACCAAAGAGCCAATCCGCGCCCAGCCGTGGAGCCCGTACATCCCGGGTAACGACAAGAAGCCGGATCATGCGGTGAAGAGTAACTAACTCGCTGGATGTTCGACCGGCCCTATGGCGCGGTCGAACACATCTTCTGTAGGAGCTGCCGAAGGCTGCGACAGGGTCTGCCTGACACACCGCGATCGCAGCCTTCGGCAGCTCCTACAGGGATCACCAGATCCACTCGATCTGGACGCCTTTCAGGACACCCGCCATGCCCAACATTCTGTACCGCTTCATCTTCACCCTCGCCCTGCTGCTGCCCGTCGCGGCACAGGCCAGCGATGCCGGTGATTTCGTGGCGGCCAGTTCCGCACAACAAGCCGAACTCCTCGAGAGCTGGGCTGCCCAGCCTGTTGCGGGACGTGTCGAACTGATCAACGCCCTGCAGGAAGGTCGCGTCGCTGCCGACGGCAACAAGCGCGCCTTTATCGAAACGGGCGACCAATACGTCGCTGTCGATGCTGATACTCCAACGACCGATGAACCGCGCAAACTGCGCCTGAATAACCGTCTGCGTGGCTTGATAGAAACCGCACTGGCCAGCCATCAACTGCTGGCCGACGATGCGAAAGTACGTCTGGCTGCCGCGCAGCAATTGCAAAAGTCCGCCCGCCCCGCTCAGTTACCCTTCCTGAGCCTGCGGCTGGCCGATGAAAAAGACGATGACGTTCACGACGCATTAACGCTGGCTCTGGCCAATCTGCAATTGGTCGACACCAGCCCAACGGTGCGTCTGGCGGCCGTGCGCCTGCTGGGAGAAACCGGCGAGCCCTTGGCCCGCACGCGTCTGGAAACCTTGCTGGCACCTGGCGTCGAAACCGACGCCAGCGTGCGTATCGCAGCCGAAACCAGCCTGGCGCAGGTGAAGCGCAAACTGATGGTCGGCGAACTCCTCGGTCAGGCGTTCAGCGGTATGTCTCTGGGTTCTATCCTGCTGCTCGCGGCGCTGGGGCTGGCGATCACCTTCGGCTTGCTGGGCGTGATCAACATGGCCCACGGTGAAATGCTGATGCTCGGGGCGTACTCCACGTATGTCGTGCAGTTGATGTTTCAGCGTTACGCGCCGGGCGCTATCGAGTACTACCCGCTGATCGCCTTGCCGGTGGCATTCTTCGTCACAGCGGCAATCGGCATGGCGCTGGAGCGCACCGTAATCCGCCATTTGTATGGCCGCCCATTGGAAACCCTGCTCGCCACCTGGGGTATCAGCCTGATGCTGATTCAGGCGGTGCGTCTGGCGTTCGGCGCTCAGAACGTTGAAGTCGCCAACCCGGAATGGCTGTCTGGCGGGTTCCAGGTCCTGCCCAATCTCGTGCTGCCGTACAACCGCATCGTGATCATCGCCTTCGCGCTGTTTGTGGTGGTGCTGACCTGGCTGTTGCTGAACAAAACCCGCCTGGGTCTGAACGTGCGTGCTGTGACTCAGAACCGCAACATGGCCGCCTGCTGCGGTGTGCCGACCGGACGCATCGACATGATGGCGTTCGGGCTCGGCTCAGGCATTGCCGGGCTGGGCGGCGTTGCCTTGAGTCAGATCGGCAACGTCGGCCCGGATCTGGGCCAGAGCTACATCATCGACTCGTTCCTGGTGGTGGTGCTCGGCGGCGTCGGGCAACTGGCCGGTAGCGTCATGGCCGCCTTCGGCCTGGGCATCGCCAACAAGATTCTCGAACCGCAAATCGGCGCTGTATTGGGCAAGATCCTGATCCTGGCGCTGATCATTCTGTTTATCCAGAAACGTCCGCAAGGCCTCTTCGCATTGAAAGGACGGGTGATCGACTGATGAACCAACCATTGATGGTGACGGCCGCACAAAAAGTCGGCCCAAAAGGTACGTTGGCTGTGGGCGTGGTCGTGCTCGCAATCCTGCTGGCAATGCCCCTTTTGTCCTTGCTGCCCGCCGACAACAGCTTTCAGGTCTCGGCCTACACCCTGACGCTGGTGGGCAAGATTCTCTGCTACGCCATCGTCGCACTGGCGCTGGATCTGGTCTGGGGTTACGCCGGTTTGCTGTCCCTCGGGCACGGTCTGTTCTTCGCCCTGGGTGGGTACGCCATGGGCATGTACCTGATGCGCGAGGCGGCAGGCGATGGCTTGCCAGCGTTCATGACGTTTCTGTCGTGGACCGAACTGCCCTGGTATTGGGCGGGCACCGATAACTTCCTGTGGGCCCTGTGTCTGGTGGTGTTGGCGCCGGGTTTGCTGGCGCTGGTGTTCGGTTTCTTCGCCTTCCGTTCGCGGATCAAAGGCGTGTATTTCTCGATCATGACCCAAGCCCTGACCTTCGCTGGCATGTTGCTGTTCTTCCGCAACGAAACAGGTTTCGGCGGCAACAACGGCTTTACCAACTTCCGCAGCATTCTGGGCTTCAGCATCAGTTCGCAAGGCACCCGCGCTACGCTGTTTCTCGCGACGGTGATCCTGCTGGTGGCGAGCCTGTATGTTGGCTGGCGTCTCGCGCAGAGCAAGTTTGGCCGGGTACTGACCGCACTGCGTGACGCGGAAAACCGACTGATGTTCTGCGGTTACGACCCACGCGGCTTCAAGCTGTTTGTGTGGGTGCTGAGCGCGGTGCTCTGCGGCCTGGCTGGTGCGTTGTATGTGCCACAGGTCGGCATCATCAACCCGAGCGAAATGTCACCGACCAATTCCATTGAAGCGGCGGTCTGGGTTGCGCTGGGTGGACGCGGAACGCTGATCGGCCCGCTGCTGGGTGCCGGTCTGGTCAACGGCATGAAGAGCTGGTTCACCGTGGCCTTCCCTGAATACTGGCTGTTCTTCCTCGGCGCACTGTTCATCATCGTCACGCTGTATCTGCCTAAGGGCGTGATCGGTTTGCTCAAGAAGAGGAGCGAACAATGAAAACCACTCCGACACCTGCATTCATGCTCGAACCTATCCTTGATCCCAACGCCGATGCAGGCACCAGCCGTGATGCGATTGGCCTGGGTCAAAGCGTTGGCAAAGGCCTGAACACAAGACACGGCACCATCCTCACGCTGGAAGACATCAGTGTCAGTTTCGATGGTTTCAAAGCCCTTAATGATCTGAACCTGTACATCAGCGTCGGCGAACTTCGCTGCATCATCGGCCCCAACGGCGCGGGTAAAACCACGCTGATGGACGTGATCACCGGCAAGACCCGTCCGAGTCACGGCAAGGCCTGGTTTGGTGAAACCCTGGACCTGACGCAGATGAGCGAAGTGGAAATTGCTCAGGCGGGCATCGGCCGCAAGTTTCAGAAGCCCACGGTATTCGAAGCCTTGAGCGTGTTTGAAAACCTGGAACTGGCGCAGAAGACCGACAAGTCGGTGTGGGCCAGCCTGCGAGCGAAACTCACTGGCGAACAACGCGACCGCATCAATGAAGTGCTGGAAACCATACGCCTGACGTCGTCCATGCAACGCCCGGCCGGTCTGCTTTCACACGGTCAAAAACAGTTTCTGGAGATCGGCATGTTGCTGGTCCAGGATCCGCAACTGCTGCTGCTCGACGAGCCGGTAGCTGGCATGACCGACGCCGAAACAGAATTCACCGCAGAGCTGTTCAAGAGCCTGGCGGTCAAGCACTCGTTGATGGTGGTGGAACATGACATGGGCTTCGTAGGCTCAATTGCCGACCACGTGACCGTTTTGCATCAGGGCAGCGTACTGGCCGAAGGCTCGCTGACGGATGTGCAGGCGGATGAACGAGTGATCGAAGTTTACCTGGGTCGCTGAAGCTTCTGGCCGAAGGCCGTAGGAGCGAGGCTTGCCCGCGATAAGGCTGGACGCAGTTCACTTTAGATCGCGTCGCACTTATCGCGGGCAAGCCTCGCTCCCACAGGAGACAACAGCGCCCGCAACAGATGGGAATTGAATATGCTCCAAGTCGAAAAGCTCCATCAGTACTACGGCGGTAGCCACATCCTGCGCGGGCTGTCCTTTGATGTGAAGGTCGGCGAAGTGACGTGCCTGCTGGGCCGTAACGGCGTGGGCAAGACCACGTTGCTCAAGGTGCTCATGGGCCTGCTGCCTGCCAAAGAAGGCGCGGTGCAGTGGGAAGGCAAAGCCATCACCGGCTTCAAGCCTCATCAACGGGTGCATGCCGGGATCGCTTACGTGCCACAGGGCCGGGAGATCTTCGGTCGACTGACCGTCGAAGAAAACCTGTTGATGGGTCTGTCTCGATTTCCTGGCTCCGAAGCCAAGGAAGTTCCCCCCTTCATTTACGAGCTATTCCCGGTATTGCTACAGATGAAACATCGACGCGGCGGCGATTTGTCGGGCGGTCAACAGCAGCAACTGGCGATTGGTCGCGCGCTGGCCAGCCGTCCGCGCTTGCTGATCCTCGATGAGCCTACCGAAGGTATTCAGCCGTCGGTGATCAAGGAGATCGGCGTGGTGATCAAGAAGCTCGCCGAACGAGGCGACATGGCTATCCTGCTGGTTGAACAGTTTTACGACTTTGCCGCCGAGCTGGCTGATCAGTATCTGGTGATGTCCCGTGGCGAGATCGTTCAGCAAGGCCGTGGCGAGAATATGGAAGCCGAAGGTGTCCGTGGTCTGGTGACCATCTGACAGGTATCCGTTAAGGTGCAAACTTTGAACACAACGACAGCGAGCCAATGAATCTTCCCGCCCACACCGCATTGTTCACAGCCAGCTGGCATGCCGAGCTGGAGCTGGGCTATGGGCGTTTTGGCGACAGCACGCGACCGACCCAGCGCCGCCACAAAGGCCCGCTGCGGGTGCAAAAACACCTGTATGCCGAAGGTCCGCAAGTTTGCCAGCACATCATTGTTCACCCGCCCGGAGGCATTGCCGGTGGCGACCGACTGGACATCAGCGCCAGCGTCGGCCCCAATGCCTGGGCGCAATTGACCAGCCCCGGCGCAGCCAAGTGGTATCGCGCGGCGGGGCCTGCGTATCAGCAACTGGAACTGAGCGTTGCGCCCGGCGCGACACTGGAATGGCTGCCGCAAGAAACTATCGTGTTCAGTGCTGCCCAGGCCGAGCTGACCACCCGCATCGAACTGCAGGGCGATGCCAGATTGTTTTACTGGGACGTCGTGGCGCTGGGCAGACCGGCGAGCGGCGAACGCTTCGAGAGCGGGCATTTCCAGGCTCATCTGGATGTGCGTCGGGACGGCAAGTTGCTGTGGCATGAACGGCAACGCATCGTCGGTGGCGACGGCTTGCTCAATTCGCCGATTGGTCTGGATGGCAAAACTGTCCTGGGCACATTGCTGATGACCGGTGAGATCGACAGTGAATTGCTTGAGGCCTGCCGTTCGGTGCCCAATTCGGTACGCGGTGATCTGACCCAACTGCCCGGTTTGCTGGTGGCTCGTTGCCTGGCTGACGAGGCGTTGCATGCCCGGGCCTGGATGATCGAATTGTGGAAATTGCTGCGCCCGGCGCTGTTGGGCCGCGAGGCGGTAGCGCCGAGGATCTGGAGTACTTGATCCTGTGGGAGCGAGGCTTGCCCGCGATAAGAGCGACGCGATCTAAAGTGAACCGCGTCCAGCCTTATCGCGGGCAAGCCTCGCTCCCACAGGGATTGCTAACAACCAAAAAAATTACAGCGGACTAAACATGGATCTCACCCCACGCGAAAAAGATAAGATGCTGATTTTCACCGCTGGCCTGGTTGCCGAAAGGCGTCTGGCCCGTGGCGTGAAGCTCAACTACCCGGAAGCCATGGCCTATATCTCGGCGGCGCTGCTTGAAGGCGCTCGCGACGGACAAACCGTGGCGGACCTGATGCATTACGGCACCACCCTGCTGACCCGCGAACAGGTCATGGAAGGCATCCCGGAAATGATTCCTGAAATTCAGGTCGAGGCAACGTTCCCGGATGGCACCAAGCTGGTTACTGTGCACCAGCCAATCGCCTGACCCCGAACAAGACTCTGGAACTGATCATGAGTAATTCGATTCGCGACGCACTGCCAGCCGATCTGCCGGGCATCCTGGCGATTTACACCGACGCAGTGCTCAACACCACCGCGATCTGGAACGAGCAGCCGGTAGACCTGGCTAATCGTCAGGCATGGTTCGATGCGCGCCAGACCCAGGGTTATCCGATTCTGGTCGCCGTGGATGAGGACGGCCAGGTCACAGGTTATTCGTCGTTTGGCGACTGGCGTCCTTTTGAAGGCTTCCGCCACACCGTCGAGCATTCGGTTTATGTACGTGCCGACCAGCGCGGCAAAGGCCTGGGTCCCAAGCTGATGAAAGCGCTCATCGACCGCGCCCGCCTGTGCGACAAACACATCATGGTCGCTGCGATTGAAAGCGGTAACGCCGCCTCCATCAGCCTGCATGAACGACTAGGCTTCATCATCACCGGCCAGATGCCACAGGTCGGCACCAAGTTTGGACGCTGGCTGGACCTGACCTTCATGCAACTGGATTTGTCTCCCGGTGCATCCGCCCCACCTTCGCAAGCTCCTGTTTCCAACTGAGAGGCGACCATGAATCCTGCCCAGATACGCCGCGTCACGGATGAAAGTTTTGCACACTACCGCCATGGCCTGGCGAGTCTGTTACTGGACGCCGTACACAACGGCGCCTCGGTAGGGTTCATGGCAGATCTG
This sequence comes from Pseudomonas caspiana, assembly GCF_040224095.2. Classification (NCBI taxonomy): domain Bacteria; kingdom Pseudomonadati; phylum Pseudomonadota; class Gammaproteobacteria; order Pseudomonadales; family Pseudomonadaceae; genus Pseudomonas; species Pseudomonas caspiana. Next base: position 5,275,090 of record NZ_CP167995.1, read on the forward strand.
GATGCCGAGCAGGCTTACGCCTGGTGCGACGGACTCCGGGAAGAGGTCGCCAACGGCAACTTGCTGCTGTGGGTTGTGGTTCAGGATGAACAGGTACTGGCCAGCACACAGCTCGCGCTGTGCCAGAAAGCCAATGGCCTGAACCGCGCAGAGGTGCAAAAACTCTTGGTGCTTAAAGAGGCGCGACGTCGCGGCCTGGGCCAGCAACTGATGCTGGCGCTGGAACAAGCGGCGCGTCAGCTCAAGCGCGGGCTGCTGTATCTGGATACAGAAGCCGGATCGCCCGCCGAAGCATTCTATCGCTCGCTGGACTACACCCGTGTCGGCGAGCTGCCCAACTACTGCCAAAGCCCGGACGGCCGTTATACGCCGACCGCTATCTATTTCAAGACCTTGGGACAACCCGCATGATTCCTGGCCAATACCAGATTCAACCCGGCGAAATCGAGCTCAATGCCGGTCGCCGGACCATCAGCCTGAACGTCGCCAACAGCGGCGACCGGCCGATCCAGGTCGGCTCGCATTTCCACTTTTTCGAAACCAACGACGCCCTGACCTTCGACCGTGCCGCCAGCCGCGGCATGCGCCTGAACATCCCGGCCGGCACCGCCGTGCGCTTCGAGCCTGGGCAGTCCAGGGACGTGGAACTGGTGGATCTGGCGGGGTTGAGGCGGGTGTTTGGTTTTGCCGGGCGGGTGATGGGCGATCTGTAATCCCAGATCCGTCCCCCTGTAGGAGTGAGCTTGCTCGCGATCGGCTGCGCAGCAGTCGCAAAAGTAGTGAACAAACCACCGCTGGAAAATCGTTCCGACTTTATCGCGAGCAAGCTCACTCCTACAGACCCCACGTGCCTGCTTCTCTGCATTATTTTTGAATTCAAGGAATCGCCATGAAGATTTCCAGACAAGCCTACGCCGACATGTTCGGCCCTACCGTCGGTGACCGTGTTCGGCTGGCCGATACCGAGCTGTGGATTGAGGTCGAAAAAGACTTCACTACTTATGGCGAAGAAGTGAAATTCGGTGGCGGCAAGGTCATTCGTGACGGCATGGGCCAAGGCCAGTTGCTGGCCGCCGAAGTGGTCGACACGCTGATTACCAATGCCCTGATCGTCGACCATTGGGGCATCGTCAAAGCCGACGTCGGCCTCAAGAACGGGCGCATCGCGGCCATCGGCAAAGCAGGCAACCCGGACATTCAGCCGGACGTAACCATCGCTATCGGTGCTTCCACCGAGATCATTGCCGGTGAAGGCATGATCCTCACCGCTGGCGGCGTCGATACGCACATTCACTTCATCTGCCCGCAGCAGATTGAAGAGGCCTTGATGAGCGGCGTGACCACCATGATCGGTGGCGGCACCGGCCCGGCAACCGGCACCAACGCGACCACCGTCACACCCGGTCCATGGCACATGGCGCGCATGCTCGAGGCGGCGGACTCATTCCCGATGAACATCGGCTTTACCGGCAAAGGCAACGTCAGCCTGCCCGGCCCGCTGGTAGAACAAGTCAAAGCCGGGGCAATTGGCCTGAAGCTGCATGAAGACTGGGGCACCACGCCCGCCGCCATCGATAACTGCCTGAGCGTTGCCGACGAGTACGACGTGCAGGTCGCGATTCACACCGACACCCTGAACGAATCCGGCTTCGTCGAAACCACCCTGGCGGCGTTCAAAAATCGGACCATTCACACCTATCACACTGAAGGTGCAGGCGGCGGTCACGCGCCGGACATCATCAAGGCGTGCGGCTTCCCTAATGTGTTGCCCAGCTCGACCAACCCGACCCGGCCGTTTACCCGCAACACCATCGATGAACACCTGGACATGCTGATGGTCTGCCATCACCTGGACCCAAGCATCGCTGAAGACGTGGCCTTCGCTGAAAGCCGCATCCGCCGGGAAACCATCGCCGCCGAAGACATCCTGCATGACCTGGGTGCTTTCTCGATGCTCAGCTCCGACAGCCAGGCCATGGGCCGGGTTGGCGAGGTGATCATGCGCACCTGGCAAACCGCCGACAAGATGAAGCGCCAGCGCGGACCATTGCCCGGCGATGGTGAAGGCAACGATAACTTCCGCGCCAAACGCTACATCGCCAAATACACCATCAACCCGGCGATCACCCACGGCATCAGCCATGAAGTCGGCTCGGTGGAAGTGGGCAAATGGGCTGATCTGGTGCTCTGGCGCCCTGCGTTCTTCGGTGTTAAACCCACCCTGATCCTCAAGGGCGGTGCGATTGCTGCGAGCCTGATGGGTGACGCAAACGCGTCGATCCCGACACCGCAGCCGGTGCACTATCGCCCAATGTTCGCCAGCTACGGCAGTTCGTTGCACGCCACCAGCCTGACATTCATCAGCCAGGCGGCGTTCGATGCCGGTGTGCCGGAAGCACTGGGGCTGAAAAAGGTTATTGGCGTGGTCAAAGGCTGCCGGTCCGTGCAGAAGAAAGACCTGATCCACAACGACTACCTGCCGAAAATCGACGTCGACCCACAGACTTATCAGGTCAAGGCCGATGGCGTGCTGCTGTGGTGCGAACCGGCAGATGTATTGCCAATGGCGCAGCGATACTTCTTGTTCTGATCAACCGCACGACGGAACAAAGGCAGCCATAAGCTGCCTTTGTTCTTTGCCGGTAACCTATTGTTTGATGCCCGCCAGAAAAGTCTCGTCGTTGTCTAGCAGCTTCAATGCTTGCAGCGTGTCGTTGACAGCCTCAATCAGCCCCAGGTCCTCAGGCGTACTGGTCCCCTCCAGAACCCGCCGCAACGCCAGGTAAAAACCCAGCTTTCCAAACGCCACATCGTCCAGCCTCGCACTCTTGCCGTTGTGAAGCTTTTGTTCGGCCTGATTTATCTGCTCTTCGATAAACGTCGTGAAAGCGGTGGTAAACATGACGGCTCTCCTGCCAGATAGTCCCTGATACCCATCAATCCTAGCCGCTGGTTGCCTCTGTTGTCGGAAATGACGGTCGCCTTTGGTCCCTGTCTCGATACCTGAAGGTTAAAGGCTGTAAGATGCGCCATCCCATTACAGCTCCCGCAGCAAGGTAACCGGCCATGCGCCTCTCGGACTTCATCGTTGCTCACGTAGATCCTATCGTCGACGAGTGGGAAAGCTTCGCCAAAACCATCAAGCCTGCCGCTGACTCCATGACCAGCGTAGAACTACGCGATCATGCCAAGGCGATTCTTCTGGCTGCTGCGCGGGACATGAACACCGCGCAGACCAAAAGCGAGCAGGCGGCCAAGTCCAAGGGTGCGGACCTGCAAAAGACCCCAAGTCTGGACGCGGCCGCAGCCAGCCACGGCGAACTGCGGCACATGGTCGGGTTTGATCTGGTGCAGATGACATCCGAGTTCCGCCATTTGCGCGCCAGTGTCATCCGCCTGTGGGTCGAAAGTCTGAAAACCCCGGATCTGGCCTATTTCACGGACATGATTCGCTTCAACGAAGCCATCGATGAAGCGTTGGCCGAGTCCACGGCGGCGTATGCCGAACAGGTGGCGCGCTCACGTGACATCTTCCTGGCCATTCTGGGGCATGACCTGCGTGCGCCTCTGCAAGCGGTGAGCATGTCCGCCGACCTGCTGGAGCACAGGCAAGAACTGGATGCCAAGTCCCAGAACTACGTTTCGCGGATCAAGAGCAGTAGTCGACATATGGGGGCGATGGTCAGCGACCTGCTGGAATTCGTACGCAGCCGCCTCGGCGCGAGCCTGCCAGTGGATCGCCAACGCATGGACATGGGCATTGCCTGCCGCGAAGCCATCGACGAAGCCTGCGCCGGTAAGCCGGACTCACACCCACAACTTGTTGTTGAAGGCGACACCACTGGCCACTGGGACCGTGGACGTATCGACCAGCTCCTGCAGAATCTGATTGGCAATGCACTGCAACACGGCCAGGGCGAAGAAGAGGTCTCTGTAAAAGTCAGCGGTGAGCATGATCATGTGCAGTTGATCGTGCACAATCTCGGCGACCCTATTTCCGAAGATGCCATCGGCAGCATCTTTGACCCCTTGGTGCGCGCCATCAGCGAAGGTTCCACGCCCAGCGGCCGGTCCACCAGCCTCGGCCTGGGACTGTTCATCGTCAAGGAAGTGGTCAACGCCCACGGCGGCAGCATTACCGTGACATCCAACATAGGTGACGGGACGACATTTACAGTGGTGTTGCCGAAAAACGTCTGACGGGCTGAATAGCAGCTTTATGTGGGAGCCGGGCTTGCCCGCGATACATGAGACGCGGCCAGAAGACATACCGCGTTATTGTTTATCGTCGGAATGCAGCCCAGGCAAGCCCGGCTCCCACAGGGTTTATACAACCCCGCAGGACCGACTTTACCTCACCACTGCGCACGCGGATCAAACGCTGCCTTAGCGGCCAGTTTTTTCCACAGCTCCTGAGTCGCCTCATCGCTGGACTTGGGCATCACCACTTTGATCTGTGCGAGCAGATCGCCACGCTGGCCTTGTTTGTTCGACAGACCATTGCCCTTGATGCGTAGACGCTGACCGTTCTGGCTATCAGGACGGATAGTCAGGTTGATCTTGCCGGTCAGGGTCGGCACGGCAACTTTTGCACCCAAAGCTGCCTCCCAAGGGGTAACGGGCACGGTGATGATCAGGTCGTGGCCTTCGACTTCGAATTTCGGATGTGGCGCAAATCGAATGATCAGGTATAAATCACCGTTTTCACCGCCTGCCACACCCGGCGCGCCTTGGCCTTTGAGGCGAATACGCTCGCCATCGGCAACCCCGGCCGGAATTTTCACGTTCAGGGTCTTGGTGATATCCGCCACGCGCTGACCGCCCGCGTTGTGTTGCGGCACTTTGAAGCTGACCTGTTTGGACTCGGCCGACAGTGTTTCCTCGAGGAAGACTGCCAGTTCCATTTCCACGTCTTGCCCTCGACGGCCCGGATTGCGCGAGCGACCACCCTGCTGCTGCGCACGGCCACCAAAGATGGAGCTGAAAAAATCGGAGAAGTCACCGTTATCAGCACCACCGAAACCACCAGCTCCGGCACGGCTTTGCCAGCCTGGCGGGGCCTGAAACGGCCGACCCTGCTGACCGTATTTGCGTATATCGTCGTACTCGGCGCGCTTTTCAGGGCTGCTCAGCACCTCGTAAGCTTCGCTCGCTTCTTTGAATTTATCTTCCGCGCCAGCTTCTTTGCTGACGTCCGGGTGATACTTGCGCGCCAACTTGCGGTAAGCGACCTTGATCGCTTTCTCATCCGCAGTCGGATCCACCGCAAGAATCTTGTAATAGTCTTTGAAGTCCATCTAATGCGTTTCCCCGGTTATGCCGTGCAGCCTCTATACGACGCACAGCATCCTCTATTTTGAGGTGTTTGGATCTAATACGTTGAGATGTGTCGGCCGTCAAACCCGCCAGCTTGATGCTGCAAACGTTCGACGGCCTGATGTTCTGACAATTCCCAGAAGATTGGGGGTTCGGTCCGCCAGTTCAAGTCAGGCGTACAAATACAGTTATCTACATTTAACCGATGTTTCGCCCTACGCATCCGTCGTGCACTGGCATACACTGCGCGGCCGTTTTTTGACTGGAACGTAAAAGACATGAATGACCAATCCCCGGCCCGTGCCTGCGGTATCGATTTTGGCACGTCCAATTCCACCGTCGGCTGGCTGCGCCCCGGCATGGAATCGTTGATCGCGCTGGAGGACGACAAGATTACCCTGCCGTCGGTGGTGTTCTTCAACATGGAAGAACGCCGCCCGGTGTACGGCCGCCTGGCGCTGCACGAATATCTGGAAGGCTACGAAGGGCGCCTGATGCGCTCGCTCAAAAGCCTGCTGGGTTCCAAGTTGATCAAACACGACACCAGCGTGCTGGGCACGGCGATGCCGTTCAAGGACCTGTTGGCGCTGTTTATCGGCGAGCTGAAAAAGCGGGCCGAAGCCAATGCAGGTCGTGAATTTGAAGAAGTGGTGCTGGGCCGCCCGGTGCATTTCGTCGATGACGACATTACCGCTGATCAGGAAGCAGAAGACACGCTGGCCGAAGTCGCCCGCAAGATCGGCTTCAAGGAAGTGTCGTTCCAGTACGAGCCTATCGCTGCCGCGTTCGACTATGAATCCACGATAAACGAAGAAGAACTGGTACTGATTGTCGACATCGGCGGTGGTACTTCGGACTTCTCCCTCGTGCGCCTGTCACCTGACCGTCGTTTCTACGATGACCGCCACGAGGACATTCTCGCCACCGGCGGCGTGCATATCGGCGGAACCGACTTCGACAAGCAACTGAGCATTCAGGGCGTCATGCCGCTGTTCGGCTATGGCAGCCGGATGAAAAGCCAGGCGTACATGCCGACCAGCCACCACATGAACCTGGCGACCTGGCACACCATCAACTCGGTGTACTCGCAAAAGTCTCAGCTCGCGCTGGGCAGCATGCGTTACGACATTGAGGACACCCAAGGCATCGACCGCCTGTTCAAGCTGATTGAACAACGCGCCGGACACTGGCTGGCGATGGAAGTGGAAGAAACCAAGATCCAGCTGACCCACAGCGAAAGCCGTCACTTGCCGATGGATCGCATTGAGCCGGGCTTGAGTGTGGATTTGAGCCGGACAATGTTCGAAGCCGCCATTGATTCGCAGCTGGAGCGCGTGCGTAACAGCGTGACCGAGTTGCTGCTCAAGGCGGGTGCCGGGGTTGATCAGGTCAGCACCGTGTTCTTTACCGGCGGTTCAAGCGGCATCCCGGCGCTGCGCAACAGCGTCTCAGCCATGCTGCCCAACGCCCGGCATGTTGAAGGGAATATCTTCGGCAGTATCGGTAGCGGGTTGGCGATTGAGGCCAAGAAGCGCTACGGCTAGGAATTACAACACATTACTTTGTAGGAGCTCACGAGCACCGCGAGGCAGCGATGACGGTGTTTCAGGAATACCGCTATCGCTGCCTCGCGGTGCTCGTGAGCTCCTACAGGGAATGCTTCTAGACTAACCCTTCCCGCTGCAACTCGCTCTTCAGGTACGCATAGTAAATCGGCCCGGCCACGACACCCGGCAGGCCGAATGCGGCTTCGAAGAGCAGCATCGCCAGCAGCAACTCCCACGACTTGGCATTGATTTGCCCGCCGACGATCCGTGCATTCAGGAAGTACTCGACCTTGTGGATCACGATCAGGTAGCCCAGAGCCGCCAGCGCCACCCAGATCGAGATCGACATGCCCACGATGAAGATCAGCGTGTTGGACATCAGGTTACCCACCACCGGCAGCAGGCCGAGCAGGAAGGTCATGATGATCAGCGTTTTGGTCAGCGGCAGGTGAATTCCGCACAACGGCAAGACGATGACCAGGAATACCGAGGTGAACGCAGTGTTCAGCAGGGAAATCTTGATCTGAGCGAAAACGATGTTGCGAAACGCTTTGCTCAACAGGCTCAGGCGATCAAACAGCGCAGCCGCCAGCGGCTTGCGAGTGTGCACATCGGAGATGCGCTGCAGGGCGATGATTGCGCCCAGGACCATGCCGATGAGCATGGTGACGAACATGTGCGCCGCACCTTTACCAATCAGCTGCAGCTCGCCGACGTGCTTTTGTATCCATTCACCCAAGGAGATCCGGAATTCCGCAGCACTGGCGGGCAAGTAGGCATCTACAAACGGCGGCAATTGACCCCGGGCGCGATCCACTAACACCATGAACTTGTCCAGCGATGCGCCAGGGTTTTCCGCTTCATGAAGGACAAAGCTGAAAGCGCCGGCGAAGATCAACGCCAGCACACTGACCACCAACGTGCCAAGCAACGCCACCGCGAGCCAGCGCGCACGCTCCCCTGCGATCAGCCTTTGCAGCTTGGGCGTCAGCATGTTGACCAGTTCATACACCAGCAACCCGGCCAACAGGCTAGGCAGCAGTTTGAACGGCAGAACCATCAACAGACCGCCAAATATCAGTATCCAGCTGGCCAACAACACTTGTCGCGAGGAAAACGTTGGCATAGAGCCTCAAGACGAACGGCGCAAAGAGGCAGGCAGTCTGCCAGCGTTCTGAGCTAAGGACCAGTGATCAGACGACCCCATCGGAAACGACTGACAAGCCGATGCAGGAATGACCTGCATCAGGCACCGAAATTAAAGGTTTCAGGGCGCCAGACGGCACAATATCCAGCGCCTGAACCCTGATTGGAAAATTATTTCTTCTTGAGACAATCACTCATAAACGCCTTGCGAGCATCGCCCTTGAGCGCCTGAGTGGTCGCCGTTGCGTTGCAGGTGGTCATCTTCTGTTGCTGTGTTTGCGGCGGTGACGCTTTAAGGCAATTACTCATGAAACTCTTGCGCTCATCCCCCTTCAGGGACTGAGCAGTAGCATCGGCATTACAGGTCGTCATTTTGTTCTGTTGCGCAGTGGCCGCATAACCTTGGGCGCACAGCAACAGACTCACCAACAATAGAGGCGCGCGCAGCATTTTCATTGTTCTTCTCTCCGCAGTGGCCATGCCGACCAGCGTGGCCTGCTTCGGAGTGTAGCCAAATAAAGAATGTGCGAGCCGACATGGTCGGCTCAGGACTACCCGACGTTGCGCGTGTCGAGCTGCAAATCCTCTTCTTCGATGCTGTGAATCGATACGTCGGTTATGCCCGATGCATGGGCCGTTGCTTCATCCACCGCAGTAACGCTCTGTAATTCGTCATCCAGCAACACGTGGTGCTTTTGCGCCAGCTCATGGACCACTTCGATGATTGGCACATCCAGATCTTCGATCACATCGACGTGGTGCTCGCCCGCCAGGGTGTACTCGATTGCATAGTGTTCTTTATCGCTCATTGCATCACTCCAATACCGACCCGACCGGGCGGCAAACTACGAACAACAGCTTTAAACAGCTAAAGGCCCGCAGCCTTGAGGCGCGCGGCGTGCTCAACAAACAACTTCACAGGGTCGACACCTTTGCCAACCAGCCCGAAGGTCTGGTTGACGATGTCGAAATGGTCGAGAGGATAGTTGTCACCAATGACAGTACCGAGGTGAGAACTGAATTTCCCGACCATGCCATCACATTGACCGCGCTCTTTTATGAACGTGCGAGCGAATATTCGACACGTCACGTTGGTGCCATCGAAACGGTTAAGGCCACGGTCACTGAGCCCTGGCTGTAAAGTCCCGGACCATGAGTAATAACGCACGCCGTTGACCAGTTCCTCGCCCTGCCCACCCCATGTGCCTGGTAACCCTTGGGGATATTTACTGTTGAACAACGCCACGCCAGCACTGGTCAGGGACTTGTGCGAGGAAGTGACGTCAGTGGGCAAACGCGTGCCGCGATAACCGGTGTCGAGCATCGCCATGATCCAGACCGTGACGCGCAACAGGGTGTTGAGCAACCAGCCGCGCAGGGTTCGCTCAGGAAAATTTCGCTCCAGAAAATCTGCCAGTTCTGATCCATGGTTGGGCCCGGCAACCGAGGTAACGGATGCGACCAGGTCCGGGCGCTTGGCCGCGACATAACGGATGGTCAGCGCGCCCTGGCTGTGACCGATCAGGTTGACCTTTTCGGCACCGGTCTTTTCCAGCATCTCGACGATCAACGTTATCAACTGCTCGCCACGTACTTCCGAGGAGTTGACCGCCGACACCATCACTGGCGTCACTGTTGCGCCGCCACGGCGCAAGGCCCTGACGATGCCGTACCAGTATGGATAGATCACCAGCCTGACAAAGCCCAATAAACCGGGCACCAGTATCAGCGGGTAACGGGTCGCTTGTTCCTGATTCATGGCGAAGCCTCCTTGCGAGCGATCAGCAAATGGATGACTGAACCATAGCGGCAATTGGCTCAAACACAGGCCCGGCATGGCGCTAGCTTTTATCAAAAATATAACCAGCTGATTTGGAATACTTTTCTGTAGGAGCTCACGGGCACCGCGAGGCAGCGATGGCGGTCTGTCTGATATACCGCTATCGCGGCCTCGCGGTGCTCGTGCGCTCCTACAGGTCCAATGTTTGCTGCGCCACAGCGCGACGTGGAATACGGGCGTCCTCTCCCGGCATTGAGCCGCTCGGTGCGCGGTAGTATTCAAAGGCCATCAAATAATCGAACTCTCGCGCACCTCCATAGCTCCAAGCTGCAACGGGCCAACAATGGCTCAGTCATTGGAGTGGATTGTCATGATCAAGAAGAGCCTCGCAGCAGCTTTCGTTATCGCCGCAGTCAGCGGTTGCGCTAACACCACCGTGCAGAACCCGGTGGATTACGTGACCTATCGCAACGAGCCGCTGGTCAAGCAAGTCGAAGACGGCATGACCGAGCAGCAAGTGCTGACCATCGGCGGCACGCCGTCGACTCGCGTACAACGCAAGGTTCATCCAGGTGTTTGCAATAACTACGTGATGAATAAAGATGGCCACGAACAGGTCTATCACGTCAGCTTCGACGCCAACGGTCGCGTGGATCACAAGGGTTTCATGACCTGCGAGCAACGCGAAGCCAACGAACGCGCCATGTAAGACGCTCGTTGAAACGCAAAAGCCCGATGCATATGCATCGGGCTTTTTATTGGGCGTTGCTTTTACAGGTGCAGCCTGACGGCTTTAGAAAACCAGCTTGAACAGGGCGATGACCACAATCAGGCCGATCAGGAAGATGATGCCGATGGTGCTGCCGAGGAACTTGAGCATTGTGTATCTCCATATATTTTCGTCTCAAGGTTGGGACCGCGACGTGCAACAGTCGTTTCCTAATATTTTGTTCATGGACCGATGACGCAAAAGAATAAAACTTTTCCCGAAGCTGACCACTCACACCTATTACCGATCATGCCGGGCGCCACTCAACGCAGTAGAAGACTGGCGCATCAAGAGCGAGACGGATACCGGATTAGCTTTGGAGATAAACCATGAATCAAGCCCAGCAATTGTCTGATGTGAGCACCCTGCGCGAGCGTGCGCGTCATAACGTGGAAAACGGTGCAGTGACCGAAGGTTACAGCGCCGATCGTGAAACGGTACTGCGCCTGCTGAACGAATCACTGGCGACCGAGTTGGTGTGCGTGCTGCGTTACAAGCGCCACTACTATATGGCGACCGGCCTCAAGGCTAGCGTTGCTGCTGCCGAGTTTCTGGAGCACGCACAGCAGGAAGCCGAACACGCGGATTTGCTGGCCGAACGTATTGTGCAGTTGGGTGGCGAGCCGGAGTTCAACCCGGACACCCTGTCCAAGAACTCCCACGCTCAGTACGTGGCAGGCACAACGCTGAAAGAAATGGTCTACGAAGACCTGGTGGCTGAACGTATCGCCATCGATAGCTACAGCGAAATCATCAAATACATCGGCGAAGACGACCCGACAACCCGTCGTATCTTCGAAACCATCCTGGCGCAGGAAGAAGAACACGCCGACGACATGGCGGATATTCTCAACGACCTGTGATGGGTGAGTTGTGATGCAAAAAGCCAGGACTGAGTCCTGGCTTTTTTGTGCCTGCCAACGCGAAGAACTGTAGGACCGGCTTTAGCCGGGAGGGCGATATTTCGGCCTTAGGCAATCTAGCGAATCCCCCGACGTCCTCCCGGCTGAAGCGGAACGCCGCCCGGCCAGTCCTACGCAGTAGTGCGGTCTATGTGGGAGCCGAGCTTGCTCGCGATGAACGATGACGGGGTACGGCTATGAAACCGGGTCGCCAATATCGCGAGCAAGCTCAGCTCCCACAAACAAAGCGTGGTGCGCCCTGGTTCTATTGAACCGTCTTCGGTGCTTTGCCCGCTTTCATCTGTTCCAGCAACGGCGCGCATTGGTTGGGTTCTTCACCACTGCTTGGCGCAACCAGTGCCAGCAAGCCGGCCGCCGGGCCTATCGCTGCTCCCAGCAATACCATCCCTGCTCCGCGCAACAGCAACGGCCCGGACTGCACACCCGCATTCGGTTTGGCGAACGGTCCGCGTACGTACAGAGGGGACCGCAACGAGAACACGCGGAAGCCTTTCGACTCAGGCTTGACGCTCAAATCCAGCTGCTCGGTTTTGAAGTTGGCAGTGCCATCAATGAAGATGATCGCGTTCTCGGTATCGAATACAAACAGACGAGGCGTCGCCAGACCGTCTTTGATCCCCACATCAGACGCTGCGCAGTTGATCTTGACGTCCTGATCGCCGAACAGCTTGCCCACCACATAGTTACCGACGTTGAGCCCGGCGATTTCCATCAGGCCGCGGCTGATCGCGCCGTCATTGACCAGCATCTTCAAGTCACCATTGGCAGTACCCAGCAACGCAGCAACCGAGTTGCCCTTGCCGCTGATATCGGCATCACCGGCCAGCTCACCAAAGCTGGTTTTCATCGGTTCAAAAGTCGGGAACAGTTGCTTGAGTTTGAGATTGCGCGCAGAGAGCTTCGCCCTGCCTTGCAACGGCTTGCTACGGCCATCCAGACGAATGTCGGCGTCCAGCTTGCCACCCGCAACACCAAAGCGCAGCGGTTGCAGGCTCAGTTGGCCGTCGTTCAGCACAACGTGCGTGTAGAGATCAGAAAACGGCAGGTCCGGGCTTTGCACGATGCGCTTGCCGGTGAACTCGACATCGGCGTCCATGGCACGCCAGCGGTCGGTCTGGAATTCTTCCACAGGCAACAACTTGCCCGATGGCTGCTTGCTTTCCCCACCGCGTTTCTTCTGCGCGGCGTTGGAGTCCGCACCGATCAACGGCGCCAGGTCAGTGAACAGCAATTGATTGGAAACCAGCGCGCCAGTAAGTTTCGGCCTTGGCTGACTGGCGACAAAGCCCAGATCGCCATGAATGTCGCTGTTGCCGATTTTGCCGTTGAAGCCTTCGTAACGGAAGTTAGCACCCGCCGGATCATGAATTTTGGCGATCAACCGACCATCAGTGGAGTAAGCCGGCGAGTCGGGCAGGGTCACACCCGTCAGCGGATACAAATTGCTCAGGCTGCTGCCTGACAACTTCAGGCGCAGATCAAGTGCGCCGAGGTTCTGCGGATCAGTCACGGTACCCGCGACAGCCGCGTTGGTATCACCGATATGCGCATCGACCTGAACCGGGAATGGCTGAGCGGCATCCTTGAGCGCCAGCAGCCCGCCGAGCTTGCCGCTGCCGTTGAGCTTCTGGCCTTTATATTGGCCTTTGAAGGTCACGCCGAACGCGTAGTCCTGTGGCCTTACGCCCTTGTCTTCAGCCTTCTTCGCCTCATTGCTGCCAACGATGTCGCTGAATGGAATCGGCTTGCCCAGCGGGTCAATAACCAGATCCACCTGAGTGTTAAGGGTCTGGTCATTGAAGCTCACCAAGCCTTTGTCGAATTTGATCGCACCGATGTCCAGCACCCAACTGGAAGGCTCGGCATTCGGGTCCGATTTGGGCATATCGAAAACCCAATTCGCGCGGCCATCGGCCAGGCGCTCAAGTTTTGCATCCGGCCCGGTCAGATCAATGCGCGGGATCACGACATGCTGCACGATCAATGGCAAAGGCGAGAGACGAAATTCGACGCGTTTAAGAGTGACCATCTGTGGCGTTTTCGACCACTCAGGGTTACCCAGGCTCAGGTCTTCAGCCACGAAATGCGGCCATGGCACCCATGCCCGCCAGCCGCCCTCCTCGGGTTCGCGACCCCAGATCACCGCCAGGTTGCCATTGATCGCGAAGGGACGATGCAACGCTTCACTGACTTTTTCGTTGAGCGTCGGCTTGATGCGGTTCCAGTCAAAAGTGGCGATCACAACGACCAATACGGCCAGCACCAACAACAGAATGGCACCGGTCCAGGCAAAAATTTTACGGCTGCGCGTCATTGCATGACTCTCCAGATAACAACAGCCCGGCCCTGGCCTGTTGCATACGACTTTGAACTTCGACTGACAAAAACCCTGAGGGTTTGATCGGATGTGCAAATTACAGCATAGGGCTGAAAACCCAAGCCTCCATATCGAGCGCAGCGTGCAAGCCACAGCCCGCAAGGGCTGGAGGATCAATCAATATTGTTGATTTTCACCATTAGGAATACGAACTTTTATATCGACAGGCCGGGAGTAATATCGCTGCCATACACCACCCCGGAAGCTCTTGAGAGGAGCGAATACCATGAAACGCCACGTATGGCTTGCACTGACCCTTTCCATTCTGGCCGCTAACGTCTGGGCTGTACCCGCGCCTGAGCGCGAGCCAAGCGCTGAAGTGAAGATGGGCATGCAGACCTTGCACGAGACGATCGCGCAGGATGGCCATGCGCAGTTGATCAAGCAGTTTCAGCGGGTTTAGAAGCTGAAAATCTCCCATCCAGACAATATTCAACTATTTGATTTGGAATCCTTTTTTATCCTGCAGGAGCGCGCTTGCCCGCGATTCGGTATGTCAGTCGATAAATATGTCGGCTGCACTGAAGCTATCGCGGGCAAGCGCGCTCCTACAGGTCCTGTGTTTGCCTCGCGACAGCGGCGGCTTAGACGAGGTGGCAGCGCCTGCGGGTGACCGATCAACCGCCCCAGGCTAAAACCCCTTCGACGCATCCAAAGCGCATTTGCTAAAGTGCTGACTGTCATCTCTGATTTGTCTACCGTCATGCTGCCCCGCGCCGAACAGAAACAACAGACCCGCCACGCCCTGCTTAACGCGGCTCATACGCTGATGGAAAGCGGGCGCGGTTTCGGCAGCCTGAGCTTGCGGGAAGTGGCGCGTACCGCAGGCATCGTCCCTACGGGTTTCTATCGCCACTTCGACGACATGGACCAATTGGGTCTGGCATTGGTCAGCGAGGTCGGCCAGACATTTCGCGAAACCCTGCGTCTGGTACGGCACAACGAATTCGTCATGGGCGGCCTGATCGAAGCCTCGGTACGGATCTTTCTCGATGTCGTTGCAGCCAAGCGTGCGCAGTTCCTGTTTCTGGCTCGTGAGCAATACGGTGGCTCGCGGCAGGTGCGGCAAGCGCTTTGTGCGTTGCGGGACGGGATAAGCACTGACCTTGCGACAGACTTGGGCACCATGCCCAAATGGCAGCATCTGGATAGCGCAGCACTGTCGATCCTGGCTGACCTGGTCGTCAAAAGCGTATTCGCCATGCTCCCCGAGCTGATCGACCCACCGAGTGACGCGCTGCCTGCGCATCTGAAGCCTCAAGCCAAGATCACCCACCAACTGCGTTTCATTTTCAGCGGCGCCAAGCACTGGCGTGGTCTGCCCAACGCCGAATAACTTCAGTCGATCCATATTGGTGCAATCCATCCAGACAGCACCGTTTTGGGTCGATATATCCACCTCCGCGTTCCGTTCCTGCCTTTTCCGTCAGCTTTTTCCTACGTCCTGCACTGTTGGCAAGCCCCTTGCTCTGATTTGAAGCATCGCAAATAGCTGGATGCCTTCTGATGCTGGTGATTCACAAAAGAATCGAATCTCAAACCGAATGGGCTGCCGAGCTGCATTTGAATTTCGAAGCCCGCAGCAAAAGCCGCCTGCGTTGCTATAGCGCTGACGGTGAAGATGTTGGCCTGTTCCTGGAACGTGGTCAGCAACCACTTCACGACGGTGAATTTCTACAGGCTGAAGACGGACGCATCGTCCGTGTGTGCGCCCGCCCTGAGCAATTGATGCACGTCACCTGCAGCAGCACCTTCGAACTGACCCGCGCCGCCTACCATTTGGGCAACCGTCACGTCGCGCTGCAAGTGGGTGACGGCTGGCTGCGCTTGCTCGACGACTATGTGCTCAAGGCAATGCTCGATCAGTTGGGCGCAACAACGGAATCGATCGAAGCGCCTTTCTCGCCAGAAACCGGGGCGTATGGCGGCGGTCATCATCACTCCCGAGCGGGTGAAGAAGACTTCAACTATTCGCCGAAACTGCACCAGTTTGGCGTGCGCATATGAACAGCGCCTGGGCGCTGCTGCGCCTGGCCAGTCCGCAATTACCGATTGGCGGCTACAGCTATTCCCAAGGCCTGGAAATGGCTGTGGAAAACCAACGAGTGGTTGATCCGTCCAGCGCATCACGCTGGATCGGCGACCAGTTGCTGCTCAACCTCGCCCGCTTCGAAGCTCCGCTGCTGCTCGCTCATTGCGTAGCCGCGGCAGACGAAAACTGGTGCCAACTGCTGCAACTGAGCGACGAACATCGCGCCAGCCGCGAAACCCGCGAGCTGAATCTGGAGAGCCGACAAATGGGCTACTCCTTGAAGCAGTTGCTCATCGGGCTGCCTGAGCTTGATCACACCGCGCGCGAGTTTCTGGCGCAAACCGAAGAGCCGCATCTGGCGCTGGGTTGGGCCCTGGCTGCCCGTGCCTGGCAGATCAGCCCGCAGGACGCTTTGGCTGCCTGGTTGTGGAGCTGGCTGGAAAACCAGCTCGCGGTCCTGATGAAAACCTTGCCGCTGGGTCAACAGGCTGCGCAACGCCTGACCAGCGAATTGCTGCCGTTGCTGCAACAAGCTCAACAGCACGCTACAAACCTTGATCCACAGCATATTGGCAGTGCCGCTTTCGGTCTGTCGTTGGCGAGCATGGCCCATGAACGCCAATACAGCCGACTGTTTCGGTCCTGATCTTATGCATAACTGATGACTAACAGAGCTTGAGAACCAGAGCTCAATGGAGAACTCAATGAACAGCCAACCTCTGCGTGTCGGCATCGGTGGCCCGGTCGGGTCAGGCAAAACAGCGCTGACGCTGGCCCTGTGTCTGGCCCTGCGCGAGCGCTACAACCTGGCGGTGGTCACCAACGATATTTACACCCGCGAAGACGCTGATTTTCTGGTGCGCAATGAAGCCCTGGCACCTGAGCGAATCATTGGTGTGGAAACCGGCGGTTGCCCGCACACGGCGATTCGCGAAGACGCATCAATCAACCTCGAAGCCGTCGACCAGTTGAACCGCCGCTTCGAAGGGCTGGACCTGATCATTGTCGAGTCCGGCGGTGACAACCTTTCAGCCACCTTCAGCCCGGAACTCTCCGATCTGACCATCTACGTGATCGACGTTTCGGCGGGCGACAAGCTGCCCCGCAAAGGCGGACCGGGCATCTGCAAATCCGACCTGCTGGTGATCAACAAGATCGACCTGGCACCACTGGTGGGCGCGTCTCTGGAAATGATGGATCGCGACACTAAAAAGATGCGCGGCGAAAAGCCGTTCGTGTTCAGTAATCAGAAAACCGGCCAGGGTCTGGAACAGATCATCGCCTTCATCGAACGCCAGGGTCTGTTGACCGAAGCGGCATGATTTCACTCCCTCAAGGAAGCTTTGCATGAACTACAAACAAGTCTTCGGCACCCTGGCTCTGCTGCTGGTCCCAGCGCTGGCCTTCGCTCACCCAGGGCATGGCGACAACGGCCTCGTAGCGGGTATCAGCCACCCGATTGGTGGTCTGGATCACTTGTTGGCCATGTTGGCCGTCGGCCTGTGGGCCGCTCAACAAAAAGGCGCTGCGCGCTGGGCGCTGCCTTGCACCTTCGTCGGCACCATGCTGATCGGCGGTCTGCTGGGTTTCGAAGGCCTGAACCTGCCTGCGCTGGAAAGCGGTATTGCCGCGTCGGTGCTGGCCTTGGGTCTGGCCGTAGCACTGGCGATTCGTCCACCACTGTTCATGGCTGTGGGCGCGACTGCGCTGTTCGCCTTGTTCCATGGCGTGGCACACGGTCTTGAACTGCCAGACATGTCCAGCCCGGCGGCTTATGCCATCGGCTTCGTGGTCGCCACTGCCGCCCTGCACGCTGCCGGTTATGCCGTCGTGCGCTACCTGCCGACTGCGGCTGCGCCGTTGGTGCGTATTGCCGGGGCTGCCTCGGCCGCTGCGGGCGTTTGGTTACTGGCTGCCTGACACCGCACGGTCTTGCATCAACACAAAACCCTGTGGGAGCAGAGCTTGCTCGCGATAAGGCTGGACGCGATCTAAAGTGAATAGCGTTCAGCCTTATCGCGAGCAAGCTCTGCTCCCACAAGTAAATAGCGCTCAAACTGAATAAATTGTCTGCGTTCCAGTACGAGGGCAAACGCGCTCACGCTGATACGAACTGCTACCATGTCGCGCAATTCGCCCCTGCCGTGACGCCTGCCGATGCCAGATGTTTCCAGCTCCGCCCCTCAGCCTGACCTGAACGCCGTTTTCGCCAACGTCCAGGCGCACTTCCTGCAAACCATTGTGCCGGTCTGGCTTGGCCCTGGCTGGAATGCACAACTCGCGTTGCCGTATGAGGCGGTCGATGCTGCGCATCAGCCTCTGCCACGGCAGCGTTATCGGGCCATGGCCTGTGCACGGCAGTTGTTTGTATTTTCCAGCCTGATCGATCACCCGGCAGTGCCTGAAGCGGCCACTCGTGCAGCAGCGCTGTTTCGCTCACTGCAACGGCACTTCCATGATGCCGAGCACGGCGGCTGGTTCTACAGCATCGATCCGCAAGGCGCGCCGCTGGATCGACGCAAGGATCTCTACACCCACGCCTTCATCATCTTTGCCTGTGCACACTACTGGGCCAAGGTTCGCGAACCCTTGGTCGAGTCGGTGCTGAACGCGGCACTGGATGTCGTTGCAGAGCAATTTGCCGATGGCGACGGGCTCTATGAAGCAGTGCTTGGCGAAGACTGGGCAACGCTGGGCAGCGGCCCGCTGCAAAACCCGCTGATGCACTTGGCAGAAGCGTTACTGACCACTGTTGAAGTACGTAACGACGAGGCGACACTGGCGACGCTGAACGAGCTGGCAGCAGCCATGCAGCGGCGCTTTGTGGACAAAGAACACGGAGTGATGCTGGAAAAACCACTGGACGCTGTGGACAACTGGTACGAGCCAGGCCATCAGTTCGAATGGTATTTCCTGCTGGAGTCGTCACCGCACCTGCGTGGTAGCGAGCTGCATCAGTCGCTGTGCACGGCGTTTGCCCATGCCGAAGCTCAAGGGGTGAACCCGCAGACAGGCGCCGTGGCGGCGGCTTTAACCAGCGATGGGCATATTCAGGATGGCACCCAGCGCATCTGGGCACAGGCCGAATACTTGCGGGCACTCACCTTGCGGCACGACAGCAACGCCGTGCTGGGTAAACAGTTGTTGGCACTGCAAACACGATTCCTGCACGCCAGCGGCTGGAACGAGTGCCTGGACGCTAACGGTCAGGTCAGCCGCAGCGACATGCCGTCGACTACGCCTTATCACCTGGCGACGTGTTACATCGGGTTGGCGGAGTATTTCAGAGGCTGAGCTCACCTGGTCCCCCGACCCAACGCTGTCGTGAAGCCAGCATCGGGTCTGTAGGAGCTCACCGAGGTTACGAGGCCAGCGATGGCGGGGTATCAGACAAACCGCCATCGCTGGCCTCGTAACCTCGGTGAGCGCCTACAGGACTGGGTTCAATCTGGCAGGCTGCCTATCAACCGCGATTCCGATCAACCGCAAAGCCTGCCCAGGTCTGGCTGACCGGCATCAATTCCAGGCTGTTGATGTTGACGTGCGCCGGGGTGTTCATGATCCAGAAGATGGTCTCTGCGATGTCCTGCGGCTGGATCGCTTCTGCGCCTGCATAGGTCGCGTCGTATTTGCTCTGATCACCACCGAAGCGCACCAGCGAGAACTCGCTTTCGCACAGACCCGGCTCAAGGTTGGTGACGCGCACGCCGGTGCCGATCAAATCGTTACGCAGGTTGAGCGAGAACTGACCGACGAATGCTTTGGTGCCGCCGTAAACGTTGCCGCCCGGGTACGGATAGTTACCGGCCACCGACCCCACGTTAACGATACTGGCACCGCGACCGTGAGCGATCAGGCGCGAGAGCAGCAGGCGCGTGCTGTAGACCAGACCTTTAATGTTGGTGTCGATCATGGTGTCCCAGTCATCCAGGCTGCACTGGGGTGCTGGATCAATGCCCAGAGCCAGGCCGGCGTTGTTGATCAAACCCTGAATGGTCGCGAACTCGGCGGGCAGGCTTTCAATAGCTGCTTCCATGGCCGCGCGATCACGCACGTCGAGCACCAGCGTGTGCACTTTGGTCTGCTTGGACAATTCGGCGCTGAGGGCATTGAGACGCTCTTCACGACGACCGGTCAGCACAAGCGACCAGCCCGCTTGTGCGAAGCGGCGGGCACAGGCTTCGCCAAAACCTGAAGTAGCGCCAGTAATGAACACAGTGGAAGTCATTTCATTCTCCTGAAGTACCGCACTTGAGTGCAGCCCGGTTGATAACAATCAATAAACAAGGCCCGCAGAATGCCCGCCCAGACAGGTCACGAGCAAGTCTGTGGATAAAACATTGCATGCACTGTACAAAAAACAACCAGAAACCTCCGGACCAGGCGTAGCATGGCTCAAACGGGGTTTTACCCACGTTATCCACAGCCAGGCCCACAATATCCGTGGGCAACTGTTTTTTGTACAGGCCGCGGTTTACGGGGGCTGAAGGGCCGCGACAAAGGTTTTTTGCTTGACGCCATCATCGCCTCGTGTAAAGCGCCTGAAACATCGGTAACGGGAAAATTCTCCGGCATTGCCCTCAGCCTATGTCCACTGCCGGTTTGCGAACTATTTCCAACGCTTGCCCACAGACTTATCCACAGGGCGGAGGCGCAGAATAACTGTATGAAAAACCAGCCCCCAAGTCGTTGACAAAAGGGCCAGAAGCAGACTGAAAAATCACTGATCAAAGTTTAACCACTAGCCTGCAGGGCACGTAGAACAAGGCCTGCAGCCAAATGCTCCCACGTTATTCACAGGCAGTTCCACAGTAAACCTGAACAAGTCAAAAGCGTGACAAAACAAGCATTTGCAGCGGCTTTATGTCGCGGTTTAGCGGCCCGTCAAAATTGTTTTCCACAATTGGCCAAGCACTGTTCTGCGAAGGACATCAGATCAACAGCAGGCCGTCAGATTTGACCTCGTTCAACACAAAAAAAGTTCGCACCTGACGCACTCCGGGCAGCGCAATAATCTTCGTATTGTGCAGGTGATTGAATGCCGGCAGATCACGGACTCTGATCTTCATGAAGTAATCCACATCGCCCGCGACCAGCCAGCACTCCAGCACCTGCTGCAACTCACGGGCCGCCGCCTCGAAGGTTGCGAAGCTCTCAGGGGTCGACCGATCCAGGACCACGCCGATAAGTACAACAGTGCCTTGCTGCACTGCGTTGGGGTCGATCTGGGCACGCACGCTTTTGATGATGCCGTTTTCGTACAGGCGCTTGGTGTGGTTCCAGCATGCAGTAGTACTGAGCCCGACCTTTTTGGCGAGATCGGCATTGCTGATTCGTCCATCGATCTGCAACGCACGCAGGATCTTGCGCTCTTGCACCGTCATTTCCGGCGTTTGCAGCTGATCTTTCATCGTCCGCTGACCTCCCTTGGCACACTTGAAATAGACGGAGTGAGCAACGCTCATGCGCAAATCGTGCCGGGGCATGAACAAACCCCCATCCAAGGGCGCAAATGATGAATGTTCATCCGCTGAGCCTTTTCAACAGGTACGACGTTCCGATCAGGAGGCCTAAATACGTAGGAAACCCCGTCAGACTTTGAGTAGTTTAGAACTGAGAAAACGTGCCTACTCAAGCCGCCAGGAGCGCTGTCATGCTTGGAATATCGGAGTCTGCAGTCTGGGTGAAAGCGCCCTCCCCGGAAGTCGGGGTGGTGATAGTCACGCGCGCCGGACTACCCGGTTACATCAGCGAACGCCTGCGCAGTGCGATAGATGATTGGGATCAGGTCGCCTACCTGCACGTCAAACAAGCTCATGAGTTTCTTGAGGACTGGCTTCGGGCAGAATCGACCCAGCCCGCACCAAACCTGGACACTCAGTGCCATGCCAGTCAACTGCTGCGCTCGGTATCCAAAGGTTGTTATTTACTGGATATAGAAGAAAGTCTCTCACCCCAACTCACGTGGCTGGGCTCTGTGTGCGGCCACAAATTGCATGTGGTAAGACTTGGGGAGTCGGAGTTATCAACAGCCGCGATGGATCAGCAGGTTGATGAGATTCTGGCGAAGGTCAGCACGTTGGCGAAGAGCATTCTGGAGGAGCGGTTTATTGGGGTTTAATTGGACGCCACACCTAGGTGAGTGCTCGGCTTGGCAATCCAACGACGAGGGCAACTCGGTCTAAAGATGAACGCAGATCCTGTGGGAGCCGGGCTTGCCCGCGATAAGGGCGACTCGGGATTAAGTGAACCGCGTCCAGCCTAATCGCGAGCAAGCTCTGCTCCCACAAAGGAAGCAGCATTCCAATTCAGCTATGGAGCCAACCTATCAACCATTACGGAAGATGAAGCTGTAAGCACTCAACGCAGGCACACCACCCAAGTGGGCGTAGAGTACTTTCGAGCCTTCCGGGAATTCGCCGTTGCGGACCATTTCGATCATGCCGTGCATCGACTTGCCTTCATACACAGGGTCAGTCAGTACGCCTTCGGTTCGAGCGCACAGGCGGATTGCTTCAAGGGTACCTTCGTTCGGCAGACCATATTCCGGATAAGCGAAACGCGTGTCGAGGATGACGTCCTCTTCGGTAATGTCCTGCCCCAGTTCCACGAGCTTCGCGGTGTTTTGTGCGATGCGCAGAACCTGCGCCTTGGTCTTTTCCGGCTTGGCTGACGCATCGATACCAATCACCCGGCGTGCGCGACCATCCGCAGCGAATCCCACCAGCATGCCCGCGTGGGTGCTGCCGGTTACCGAGCAGACCACGATGTAGTCAAACTTGAAGCCCAGCTCTTTCTCCTGCTCGCGGACTTCTTCGGCGAAGCCAACAAAGCCCAGTCCGCCGTAAGGATGTTCGGAACAACCAGCAGGAATCGGGAAAGGCTTGCCGCCGCTTTCCTCAACGTCCGACATGGCTTTTTCCCAACTCGGACGAATGCCAATGTCGAATCCGGCCGCGTCCAGGCGCACATCAGCGCCCATGATTCGCGACATCTCGATGTTGCCGACCCGGTCATACACCGCATCGGAATAGTTGACCCAGTTCTCCTGAACCAGCACGCACTTCATGCCCAGGTGAGCCGCTACGGCAGCCACCTGGCGCGTCTGGTTGGATTGAATACCGCCGATGGACACCAGCGTGTCGCAGCCCTGCTCCAGCGCTTCTGGAATGAGGTACTCAAGCTTGCGGGTTTTGTTACCGCCGAAGGCCAGACCGCTGTTGCAGTCTTCACGCTTGGCATACAGATCGACCTTGCCACCCAAGTGCGCACTGAGTCGCTTGAGAGGCGTGATGGGCGAAGGACCAAACGTCAAAGGGTAGCGCTTGAATTTGCTCAGATTCATAACAGGGCTCCTTGATAGTGAGAGTATCCAGGCACGTTCTGCAGTGCTTGCGATGAACTCAATGTTAAGGAAACGAGCAAAAAAACGGGTTGCAAACTTAAGGCTATTTTCGGTTCTTTATTAACCCGCTGGAGATTTAACTTAATTAAATTGTTAGGATTATCTCAATCACGCAATAAAAGATCACTACCAAAATGACTATCAGCGCAGACGCCAGCAGTACCGACCGAATTGACCGGGCCATCCTCAAAGCCCTGCAAAAAGACGCTTCGATCTCTAACGTCGCGCTGGCGGAAAAGGTCAAGCTCAGTGCCCCGGCCTGCTTGCGACGAGTCGAACGCCTGAAGCAGGCAGGGCTGATCAAGAAGATTGTGGCGGTGCTGGATTACGAAGCGCTGGATGCGGGGATGGTGGTGATCATTGGGGTAGTGCTGGATCGCTCGACGCCGGAGTCATTCTCGGCCTTCGAGACCGCTGCGCAGAAAATCTCGGGCTGTATGGAGCTGCATGTGGTGACGGGGGAATTTGACTACTTGATGATGCTGCGTACTCGCGACAGCCAGAGTTTCAACCGACTGCACGCCGAGCAGTTGCTGTATCTGCCCGGCGTGCGCCAGATTCGCTCGTTCATGGGACTGCGTTCGGTGCTGTCGACAACGATGATTCCGTTGTGAGCTGAGACGGTGCAAAGCCGAAGGGATTAAAATGCGATCTCTCAGGCATCGCACCGCCTTCAAAGGTAGGAGGCAACTTGTTGGCGAGAAAGGCTGACGCGGTTCTTCAGGCATGCCGCCTCGCGAACAAGTTCGCTCCTACCAGGCATTGCGCAGTCTCAGGCCCACCGCGCTCAAAGGTAGGAGGCAACTTGTTGGCGAGGGAGGCTGATGCGGTTTTACAGGCACACAACCTCGCGAACAAGTTCGCTCCTACCCATGTATTGCGTCGTCGCAGGAGTCACGCCAGCCTATTAATGCCCGCCCAGATACGCATTACGCACCTCTTCATTGACCAGCAACTCCTGCCCCGTGCCGCTCAGGCGGATCTCGCCGTTGACCATCACATACGCCCGGTCCGACAGCTTCAGCGCATGGTTGGCGTTTTGCTCGACCAGAAAGATGGTCATGCCGGTCTGCGCTAATTCCCGCAGGGTCGAGGCAAAGCGGTGATCACTGACGTTTGACACGCTTGGTTAGCCAAGGCTTCCAGCACGCTCGACGATGAAATCGGCTAGTCATCGAATTCGTGGGTTGATCAATATTGTGTAGTAGAATGCAGCGCATGGTTTTAATCTATTCTGAAACCTATAATTTTTACACCAGCTTACGGACCCTAGGACTTGACTATGCCACTTTTCAGTCAACTCGAAGAAATGCAGTGGAAGCAGCTGCAGCACGACGAGGCCTATCACAAAGAGATTTGGCTTTTGACAGTCCAGCAGCGCATAACTCATATGACGCTGCACATGTCAAAATATAGCTCAAAGCTGACGATTGCAGCATTCGAACGAGATTCTGAAACATTAAAAAAGACTGCAATTGACGCGCTCATAATCGCCTTTTCGTGCGCTAATATATTTAGCAAATTATTATCAAAATTCGCACTACCCGAATCTTTTTCAAGCCAAGAAAGTATTGACTCAGCGGCTGAGAAAATATTTCATTCATACGATTTTTATAGCAGCGACCCCGACACAAAAATAACGTTAGAAATACTTGGCTGCACGGGAAGAATGTGTAAACTCGTTGAATCATTAGACCACCTTGAAACACTCGAATATCGAGAAGGAATACTTGACAATATAGCAAGTATATTCAAGGCCTTGCTTGCGCTTTGCTATAGCTCCGACATGCGTGACATCCCAGAAAAAATTGCTAACCGGCTTTACGAAGTAGAGAGTAAAAATTACTTTTTTAACAAGTTAGGTAATTATAAAAAGGGATACTGAAGGATGTTTTGGAGTGGAAATAAACTTACTGCTGAATTACGTAACCTGATAGAAACACCTAGCGGGTTTGCTGACCCTAAGAGCGTTGATTGTGCTGCCATATCTCTAACCGTAGGAGATGAGGTATACATCACACCTAACGGCGAGAAAGATCCTAACGTAAAACAGAATCTAACCGACAAAAACCCGCAGTTTGTTATTCCCACTGGCCAATTTGCGTTACTCCTCACAGCTGAAACAGTTAAAGTCCCTGCAACAGCATTAGCACTGATATCTTTCAAAGCTAAATATAAATTCAAAGGATTGATTAACGTATCAGGCTTTCATGTTGACCCTGGATGGAAGGGCAAACTTACCTTCTCGGTCTATAACGCAGGACCAACAAGCATAGTTCTTGAGAAAGGCGCACCATTTGCGCTCATATGGTATGCAGACCTTGATAACTCTGCCAGCAAAGAATACGCAAAAAATATTGATAACCCACCCACGCATCTAGATCATGAAAAAATCTCAAACATGATGGGCGAGGTGTATTCACCATTCAAACTAAAGAAAGAGATCGACGAACTCAAGAAAGAACTACTTACACTTGAAAGTAAAATAGTCACCAGATACTCCACTATTATCTTTGCTGTTTTTACTGCGGTAATTGCTTTTTCGCTCAGAGAAAAAATAATTGCAGCTGGGGCCGAGCTCGGAAAAGCGATAGGCCTATAAATAAAAATGGAAACGATATTTAGAAAAAACTTATCTAAATCAATGGCTTATGATGATTACTGGCGATTCTCCGCTCTTCGCCAACAGCGTTTCATCGATACTTTATACAACATAAAATCAGATCACTCTCCGATACTTAGCGAATACAAATTCACCAACTGCTACAGAGTTCTAGATCGAACATCGCAGTACCTCGTCCGCCAGATCACATCAGACGACAAACAAAGCCCGGCTAATATTTTTTTTAGAACTATTATCTTCAAAGTATTTAATAAAATTGAAACATGGGAAGCATTAGAGAAAGAGCTTGGCCCCTTAACAATTGAAAATTTCAACGAAAAACATTATGCCAACACGCTAACGACCATCAAAAAAAATAAATTAAAAATTTACTCAGCGGCCTACATAATGCCCTCAGGTAAACGGGAGTGGGGCAGCGCCATAAAGCACGAAAACAATTTACGTATGATTCGCCACATGCTCAGCCTTGAAATGCACAATTCAATATGGGATCTAAACCACCTAAAAAGAATATATGAGATGTTCTTAAAAATCCCGAGCATAGGACGTTTTTTAGCATACCAGTATGCAACAGATATCGCATACAGTAGCTTTTCTGACGCTTTAGAATGCCAATTCGTAATGGCGGGGCCCGGTGCAAAAAGAGGGATCATAAAATGTTTCCCTCGGGCAACGGAGGAGGACTTTACGTATATCATTGAAAAAATGGCGGCAGAGCAAGAACATGAGTTTAAAAGGCTTGAATTATCATTTATTCCGATAAAGAACAGACCATTACAACTTATCGACTGCCAAAACATCTTTTGTGAAGTCGACAAATATCTTAGAGTAAAAAGACCTGAGCTAGGAAAGCCCGGCTCGAGGATAAAACAATTATACAAACCTAACACTAAACCAATAGACTATTGCTTACCGAAAAAATGGAATGCAGATTTTAAACTAGGACACCATAATGCAAATTACATTTGAAAACAAACTAAGCTTATTCCAAAAGAAAACAATTGGCCTCTTTATAAGCCTTGCAGTTTTAACGACTATATTTATAACCCTTAAAATGCCTTCAAGGGAAGCTAATTGTTTACAGCCTTCACAATCAGGATCAACGCTTCAGCATTTTATTCAAGAAAATTGCCTGCAAAAAATTGTCGACTCGGTGGTGTTTGTGGAGCAGTTGACCTTCATAATAAAAATATCATGTCTATCTTTCTGCGCTTTTTTATTATTAATCGGGCTAGCACTGCTCCGTCGGTGGGTATTTAAGCCTTGACGGCTCGGCCAATGTAAAGACATTTGAGTTGCCGGCAATTTCCCTCCCGGCAGCTCATCAATGCCCCCCCAGATAAGCGTTACGCACCTCTTCATTAACCAGCAACTCCTGCCCCGTGCCGCTGAGGCGGATCTCGCCGTTGACCATCACATACGCCCGGTCCGACAGCTTCAGCGCGTGGTTCGCGTTTTGCTCGACGAGGAAGATGGTCATGCCGGTAGAGGCCAGTTCACGCAGGGTGGCGAAGATCTGTTTGACGATGATCGGAGCCAGACCCAGGCTCGGCTCATCGAGCAACAGCAACTTCGGGCGACTCATCAAGGCCCGTGCGATAGCGAGCATTTGTTGCTCGCCTCCGGACATGGTCATGGCCCGCTGATTACGTCGCTCCTTGAGACGCGGAAACAGTTCGAACATGCGCTGCATGTCTTCAGCCGAATGTTTGTCGCCAATCGGGATGGTGCCCATCATCAGGTTTTCCTCGACTGACATGTCGGGGAACACCCGGCGTCCTTCCGGCGACTGCGCAATGCCGTTGGACGCGATGTAGTGGGACGACTTCTGGGTGATGTCGGTGCCCTGATAAATGATCTGCCCGGCAGCCGCCCGTGGCTGCCCAAAAATCGACATCAGCAGCGTGGACTTGCCCGCGCCGTTGGAGCCGATCAGGCTGACGGTTTCGCCTTCATTGATGTGCAACGAGACTTTTTTCAGGGCCTGAATCGGCCCGTAAAACACATCGATCTCTTTCATTTCGAGGATCGGCGTACTCATACCAGTTCCTCTTCATCAGCGCCCAGATACGCCGCGATCACTTTCGGATCGTTGCGGATCTGTTCAGGCCCACCAGTGGCAATCACGTTGCCGTGGTCGAGCACCACAATATCGTCGGAAATCCCCATGACCATGCCCATGTCGTGCTCGATCAGCACGATGGTCATATCGTGTTCATCGCGCAGCAGGCGGATCATGCCGCTCAGCGCTTCGGTTTCCTGAGGATTGAGGCCCGCTGCCGGTTCGTCCAGGCAAATCACCTGCGGCCGGGTGCACATGGCGCGGGCGATCTCCAGACGGCGTTGTTGACCGTAGGAAAGCTCACCCGCCAGGCGGTTGGCACAATCAACAAGGTCCACCACTTCCAGCCAGTAGAACGCCGTGTTGATAGCGACTTCCTCGGCCTCGCGATAACCCTTGGTATTGAGGATGCCGGCCAACAGGCTGCGATTGACCCACATGTGCTGCGCCACCAGAAGGTTTTCCAGTACAGACATTTCCTTGAACAGACGAATGTTCTGGAAAGTCCGCGCCAGCCCTGCCCGATTCACCAGATGCGTGCCGCCGAACATCTTGTAGTAGACACGACTGAGGAAGCTTTTCGGCGAGACAAAGTCCGCCCCCTTGAACGGTTCACCCAGCAGCTTGATCACGTTGGTGGTCTTGCCTCGGGTGTGCAATTCGATGCGCCCGCCAGTGGCTTTGTAGAAACCGGTCAGGCAGTTGAAGACCGTAGTCTTGCCTGCGCCATTAGGGCCGATCAGGGCAAAAATGGAATTGCGTCGCACTTGAATGCTGACGTCGCTGAGCGCCTTGATGCCGCCGAAGTGCATCATCAGGTGCTCAACCGAAAGAACGATGTCGTTGCTCATGGCGCAACCCCCTTGCGTGGAGTAACCCCGGTACGTGAAACACGAATCAGCCCGCGCGGCCGCCAGATCATCATCAACACCATGAGTATCCCGAACAGCAACACACGGTATTCCGCAAAGCTGCGCAGTAACTCAGGAGCGACCGTCAACACAAACGCGGCAATGACCACGCCCATGGTCGATCCCATCCCGCCCAGTACCACGATGGCAAGGATCAATGCTGACTCGAAGAAGGTGAACGAGGTCGGGTTGATGAAGCCCTGATAGCTGGCGAAAAACACCCCTGCCAGGCCCGCAGTCGATGCGCCGATAGTGAATGCCGAGAGTTTCACCAGAACGTGGTTCAGGCCCATGGAACGGCAGGCAATCTCGTCTTCTCGCAGCGCTTCCCAGGCACGGCCGATCGGCATGCGGGTCAGACGATGCTTGATGTACAACACCGCCAGGACGACTAGGAACAGCACCGCGTAGATGAAGATGAATTTGAGGTCGGGGTTATAATCGAAACCGAAATACTCATGGATGGGCACCCCGCCGTCTTTGGCGCGACGTCCGAACTCCAGACCGAAGAAAGTCGGCGAAGGAACCGCAACGCCGTTTGGGCCACCGGTGAAAGACAGCCAGTTATTCAGCACCAGCCGGATGATTTCACCAAAGCCCAGCGTGACAATGGCCAGATAATCACCGTGCATGCGCAACACCGGGAAGCCCAGTATGCAACCGGCCAAAGCCGCAGCGATGGCTGCCAACGGCAACGCCGACCAGAAGCCCAGGCCGAGGTATTGATACCCCAGCGCCAGACCATAGGCGCCGATGGCGTAGAACGCCACGTAACCGAGGTCAAGCAAACCGGCCAAGCCAACTACGATGTTCAAGCCAAGGCCGAGCAACACGTAGATCAGCCCCAGAATGACGACCGTCAGCACGTACTTGTCGGCAAACACCGGGAACACCATGGCGATGACGATCATCGCCGGGATGATGAAGCGCAGACGCGACTTGTAATCCGGTGGCAGCACATGAACACCGGAACCCGAGCTCTCAAAGCTCTGGGCAATGCTCAAGCCCTTGGGCGTCTGCATGAACAGGCTTAACAGCAGACGACCGACCATGACAACGCTGACCAGAACGGCAACGCGGGTAGGCTCAAGGTTGAAGCTATAACCGTCGAGCACCACACCAACAATCGGACCAAAGACAATCAGCGCCAATAGACCCGCAATCACGGCATCGATCAGGCTTTGTTTGAAACTGACGGGTTTTATAGGAGCAGACATATTTATACCTTCGCCACGAGTGGGCGACCCAGCAGGCCTTGAGGACGGAAAATCAGGATCAGTACCAACAGGCCGAAGCTGAACACGTCTTTGTAATCTGAGTTGATCAAACCGGAGAACTGCGACTCCGCAACTCCCAGGATCAACCCACCGAGCATCGCGCCCGGCAGCGAACCAATGCCGCCTAGCACCGCAGCCGTGAACGCCTTGATGCCAATGATGAAGCCGGCGTAGAAGTCAAAGGTGCCGTAATTCATGGTGATCAGCACACCGGCCAATGCGGCCATGGCAGCACCGATGATAAACACGTAGGAAATCACTCGATCGGTATTGATGCCCAGAATCGATGCCATCTTGCGATCCTGTTGGGTCGCACGGCACATCCGGCCCAGCTTGGTGTACTTGATGATGTAGGTCAGTACGCCCATGCCGACAAACGCAGCAATCAGGATGAAGATCTTGGTGTAAGTGATCTGCACAAAGCCACTGCCCACTTCAAAGCGCCATGCGCCTTCAAGCAGGGTCGGTACGCCTTGCTGGCGCGCCCCTTGGCTGATTTGCGCGTAGTTTTGCAGGATCAGCGAGATACCAATGGCGCTGATCAGGGGAGCAAGGCGTGTCGAGTTACGCAGTGGTTTGTAAGCCACACGCTCAATGACAAAGCCATACACGCCGGTCACCACAATGGTGAAGATCAGCGTGCCGAGAATGAGGAAAGGGAAAGACTCCAGACCAAAAAATGAAAGGACGGCCAAGCCGATGGCGGCCAGGTACGCGGAGATCATATACACGTCGCCGTGGGCGAAGTTGATCATGCCGATGATGCCGTAGACCATCGTGTAACCGATGGCGATCAAACCGTAGACCGACCCGAGGGTCAGACCGTTGATCATTTGCTGCAGGAAAATACCGTCCATCACGCACGCTCACGAACTTGAAAGGCTGCTGATGCCGGCCCACGGTTCCCTTGTGAGGATCAGAGGACCGTCACCCAGTAGCTGACAGAAGAACTTCGGGGTTCGCGACCTTGCGCCCCCATTACCAAGACGCGCGAGCACCTTGAGGCACCCGCGCGGCTATGCGTTTTGCTTACTTCTGTTTTTCAAGCTGGTGGTATTTACCGTCTTTGTCCCACTGATAAACCACGTAATCGGAAACCTTGAGGTCACCTTTGGAATCCCAGGCTTTCTCGCCCATTACGGTTTTAACGGGGTGAGCTTTGAGCCACTTGCTGGCGTCTTCGCCCTTGTTGGATTTGGCGCCATTGAAGCCAGCGGCCAGGGCCTGGACCGAAGCGTAGGCATACAGTGTGTAGCCTTCGGGCTCGTAGCCGGACTTGCGAAACTCATCCACGATGGCCTTGCTGTCTGGCAGTACGCGTGGGTCAGCGCCGAATGTCATGTACACGCCATCAACGTATTGCGCGCCGCCAGCGGTGGTAACCAGTTCGTCGGTCACGATGCCGTCATCGGACATGAACTTGACGTCTTTCAGACCTTGCTCACGCATCTGACGAACCAGAGGACCGGCTTCCGGGTGCAGGCCGCCGAAGTAGACGACGTCTGCGCCGACAGAGCGGATTTTGGTAACCAGGGCGCTGAAGTCTTTCTCGCCTCGGGTCAGGCCTTCTTCAAGAACCGGTTTCACGCCGCGAGCGGTGAGCTGCTTGGCGGTCGCATCAGCCAGGCCTTTGCCGTAGGTATCTTTGTCGTTGATGACGGCGATTTTCTTGCCTTTCAGGACATCGACAATGTAGTCGCCCGCCACGATACCTTGCTGGTCATCACGACCGCACATGCGGAACATCGCGGTCAGGCCGCGCTCGGTCACCGTCGGGTTGGTAGAGCCTGGGGTAATCGCGATGATGCCTGCTTCGTCATAAACTTCCGATGCGGGGATCGTCGAGGAGGAGCAGAAGTGACCGACAACGCCCGCGACTTTGTCGGACGCTGCCTTGTTGGCGACGGCAACGGCCTGTTTCGGTTCGCAGGCATCGTCATACGACGTCAGTACAATTTTTTCGCCGTTAACGCCGCCAGCTTTGTTGATCGCGTCGGCAGCTGCTTGAGCGCCCTTCATGTATTGCTCACCAAACGATGCGTTGGCGCCAGTCATTGGCCCCGCGACACCGATCTTCAGATCAGCCTGAGCAAACGAAGACACACCGAATGCAGTAGCGACTGCAAGTGCAAGAAAGCCTTTTCTGTAAAACGTCTGCGACATGAGTGGTGCTCCTGAGATTTTTTTGATTAGCACTGCAACTACAGAGTTGCTCTGAGCAAGTGGCGTGCCATTCGTTTTTTATTCTGATGAAACTCATGGATTTGTTGCGTTTGGCCCGGCTAAAGCCTTGCACTACGGCGCATGCAACCCTCTACATCAAGCAATGTGCAACCTTTGAATAAAAAGGTGCAACCACGACTGAAATAGGTAGCAACCTACGCATCAAGCCACGTACAACCCTGCTGTAACAGCATGCGTCACCTAACTGCACACCGTCGGTGCGCTGGCGCTACGGGACGCACCAATTGAGGTTAGTGGAGGATATGAGCTACTGCGGAAAATCGCATCTTTTGGCTGCCCCTATCCTGTAGGAACTCACCGAGATTACGAGGCCAGCGATGGCGATGTGTCAGACATATCGCCATCGCTGGCCTCGTAATCTCGGAGAGCTCCTACAGGGATTGCGTTGTGCCGAAGCCAGGCCTCAATCGAACGTAATGCCCTGCGCCAGCGGCAGTTCCAGCGAGTAGTTCACGGTTGCTGTCTGGCGACGCATGTAAGCGCGCCACGAATCGGAGCCGGACTCACGACCGCCACCGGTTTCTTTCTCACCCCCGAATGCGCCGCCGATTTCAGCACCGCTCGGGCCGATGTTGACGTTTGCGATACCGCAATCGCTGCCCAGCGCCGACATGAACTGCTCAGCCTCGCGCACATCCGTGGTGAAAATGCACGACGACAGACCTTGCGGCACGGCGTTGTTCAAACGCAGCGCTTCGTTGAAATCTTCGTAGCCCACTACGTACAGAATCGGTGCGAAAGTCTCATCGCGCACGACGTCGCTCTGTTCTGGCATCTCAACGATGGCTGGAGACACGTAATAGGCATTGGGGAATTTATCTTCCAGCTGCCGCTTGCCGCCAAACACCTTGCCGCCTTCGCTCGTTGCCTGCTCCAGCGCATCCTGCATGGCTTGATAGCTGTGTTTGTCGATCAGCGGACCGATCAGATTGCCTTCCAGCGGGTGACCAATCCGGATTTTCTCGTAAGCGGTTTTCAGACGCGAAACGATCTCGGCCCTCACCGACTCATGGGCGATCAAACGACGCAAACTCGTGCAACGCTGCCCGGCAGTCCCTACAGCGCTGAACAGGATGGCACGTACGGCGAGATCCAGGTCGGCTGTCGGGCTGAGAATCATGGCGTTGTTACCGCCCAGTTCGAGGATGCTGCGAGCGAAACGCGCGGCGACTTTTGGAGCCACTTCACGCCCCATTCGGGTGCTGCCCGTTGCACTGATCAGAGCCACACGCGGATCATCGACCAGCGCTTCACCGGCATCGCGACCACCAATGACCACCTGTGCCAGATACTTCGGCGCATCGGCGAAGTCAGCCGCAACTTTGTCGAACAGCGCCTGACACGCCAGACCGGTCAACGGCGTTTTCTCCGACGGTTTCCAGATCACCGAGTTGCCGCACACCAGCGCCAACGCGGTATTCCAAGACCAGACCGCGACCGGGAAGTTGAACGCACTGATCACGCCAACAACGCCCAGCGGATGCCAGGTTTCACGCATGTGGTGGCCTGGACGCTCGGAGGCGATGGTCAAGCCGTACAACTGGCGAGACAGGCCGACGGCGAAGTCGCAGATATCGATCATTTCCTGCACTTCACCCAGACCTTCCTGAGTGATCTTGCCAGCCTCCCAGGAAACCAGCTCCCCCAGATCAGCCTTGTGCTTGCGCAGCGCTTCACCGAACAGACGAATCAGCTCGCCGCGACGCGGGGCCGGTACTTTGCGCCAGGCCTGGAACGCAGCGTCGGCACGTGTGACCTGCTGCTCGACTTCGGCAGCGCCTTCCCAACTCACCGCGCCAATTCGGCTGCCGTCGATGGGGGTGTGAACAGGCTGGTCGCCCTTCTGGTAAAGCGCGGGGTCGACACCGAGGCGGGTTAGCAGGTCGGTAAGCATGTTCTCTCCTGATTTCGGGAATGCTGAAATAACGGTAAATCTTCAGGCTCTAGTAATAACTGGCCTTAACGCCATCAACAAACGACCATTAGGCGAGATATCATTCCTTTTATTCATGCTCGCAGTATCAAGATCGGAAAAGGCTAGAACATGCTCAACAGACGCCACCTGCCGTCCATCACAGCGTTGCAATGCTTCGAAGCGGTCACCCGGCATTTGAGCTTCACGCGCGCGGCCGAGGAACTGAACCTCACGCAAAGTGCGGTCAGCAAGCAAGTGGCGCAGCTTGAGGAATTAGTCCAGCACTTACTGTTCCGCCGCGTGCGTCGCCGTTTGCAGTTGACCCCGGCGGGCGCGCTGTACCTGGGCGAAGTGCGCAAGATTCTGAGCCAGATGGAGATGTCCACCCACTTCCTGCGCTCCTATGGCGGCGAAACCGAGGTGCTGCGGGTTTCTACACCCTCGACCTTCGGCGCACGCTGGCTGGTGCCGCGCTTGAAAGGCTGGCGTCTGCGCCATCCGCATATCCATCTGGATGTGGTCAACGAGCAGGAAAACGATGACCTGATTCAAAGCCGCTGCGATTTCACGTTTTACTTCGGCCAGGGCGCACGGCCGGGAGCGGAGAGTATTCGCTTGTTCGGCGAAGAACTGGTGCCCGTCTGCGCACCGAGCGCCCTACCCGCGACGCCGTTTACCGATCCGACGCAATTGGCCGATCTGGTCCTGCTGCAAAACGCCAATCGTCCGCAAGGCTGGCATGACTGGTTCGACAGTCAGGGCTATCACACCGAACACAGCTACCACGGGCCGCGCTTCGAAACGTTCTACATGTGCATTCGGGCTGCACAGGTCGGCTGCGGCGTCGCCCTGCTGCCGCGTTTTCTGGTGGAAGAAGAACTGGCCGACGGCAAGCTGGTCATCCCTTGGCACCACGCTTTGCCGAGCAGCGACGCGTACTACATGGCCTACCCGGAGCATGCGGCTGAAGTGCCGAAGATCAGGGATTTTGCCAAGTGGATGCTGGAGCAGTTGGGGGGAGAATGAGCGTACGAAACCTTTCGCCAACAAGTTGCCTCCTACCTGACACCCCACCAAACGGTAGGAGCGAACTTGTCCGCGAAGCGGCAGACCTGATTCACCGCGTAAACCTTTCGCCAACAAGTTGCCTCCTACCTGACACCCCACCAAATCCTGACGCCAGCATTACGGCTGCTTCCACCCACCAAATAGTTTTTTATGGCTGTGTGCTGCTCCGGCGTTGAACCTATATTCCAGCAACCTTGGGTAGAAGCTTTCGCGTCTGCATGTCGATCGCTCCGTAGTTTCCTGACTTGATCTCCTGACAGGTGACGCTATGGCGACAACTCATATTGCAGAGGCAAACTCCCAGACCTGGCTCAATGACAGGCATCTGACGGTTATCCTGCTCGTGTTGCCAGTGATGCTGATGACGCTGGCGATCCTGATCAACAACCACGGGATGTTCATCTACACGCTGGACGATCCCTACATTCACCTCGCGCTGGCCAAACAAATGTTCAGCGGCCATTACGGTATCAATCCAGGCGAGTTTTCGGCGCCGTCCTCAAGCATTCTCTGGCCATTCCTGCTCGCACCTTTTGCCGTTTTTGGTAGCGGGATGGTCTTCGCGCCGTTCTTCCTGAATGTGATTTTTGCGCTCCTGACTATCGGTCCGCTTATCAAGTTGCTCGACGGTCTGCATCCGATCAGCAAAGTTTTCATTCTCGGCGGTTTCTTCCTTGCCACTAATCTCTATGGTCTGATTTTCGCAGGGATGGAGCACACGCTGCAGGTCTATCTTGTGACCTTGATAGCCTGCGCGATGGTGAAAAGGGAGTTTGGCCAGATAGCCATAACTCCCCTGACCGTCTACGTCGCGCTGATTTTATTGCCACTGGTGCGCTATGAAGGACTGGCCGTTTCGCTGCCAGTGCTGGCTTATCTGTTCTGGCATGGCGAACGACGCGCGACAGTCGTCAGCGCAGCCCTCATCGGTGCGCTGGTCATCGCGTTCTCACTGTTTCTCAGTCGTCTGGGGCTGGGCTATATACCTTCTTCCGTGCAGGCAAAAACCGGTACTGGGCTGGCCGCACTGTTCTTCAACCTCACCAATCAGCTCGACGCCTATGGCTGGGTCTTGCTCGCCCAGTTGTTCGTGTGCGTGCTGTTCTTCGACAGAAAGCCGCTGATTCTTATGCTGCTTACAGTGGCCGCACTGCACACGCTGTTTGGTCGGTCCGGGCAAGGCCGTTATGAAGCCTATTGGCTAACCTTTGTTGGCGTGTTCGTGATTTACGCCTGTGTCACGCGCATGAGTGAGCGTTACATGACTGCGCTGTTCGCCATGCTACCGGTTGCCTTTGCGATTCCCGTGTACACGACGCTGCGGGTGCCTCTTTCCTCGGCAGCGATTTATAACCAGCAGTATTCCAGCGCAGAGATTGTCCGGGCATTGGGCGAACCGGTTGCCGTCAATGACTTGGGCCTGGTGGCGCTCAATGGCAATCAATACATCCTGGATTTGTGGGGACTGGGCAGCATCCAGGCGCTGCACTATCGGAAGACGCGCAACGACGTTGACTGGATGACAACCCTGATGGACGAGAAACACGTGCATTACGCGTTTGTTTACAACGAGTGGTTCCCCGAAAGGCCGAAGAACTGGATTGAAGTGGCAGAGATGCGCCTGACCATCCCTCGCGCCTCGGCCGCAGCATCCAGCGTTTTTTACTACGCCACGGACGAAGAATCAGCGAAAAAGCTCAAGGCCGTGATGGAGCGATTTCGTGATGAAACACCCAACGGGAAATTCACTCTGAGTTTTCCGGTGGTTGCGGCGGTGCGGTAAGTCGCTACGCGTAGTGACCAAAATACCCAGCTTGCAGCAGTTTTCACACGGTCTACAAGACCGGCTTCAGCCGAGAGACGCTGGAACATGAGCGACACACTCATCGTCCGGGTTCACGTCCCGTGGGTAAAGCCGGTCCGATTACAGCGGCTTTACCTGGCGACTTACCGGTACATTCGCGACATATTCTTCAGCGGAAGAACCTCCTTCCAGCCAAGCCAGCCTTACAGAACACGTTGATTACTCATCGTTGGAACACTCGACACGCTTGCTGAATGACATTAGGTAGTTTTGACATCTAATTGAGGGTCGCGCGGCAATAAGCTATCACCCAACATCTCATCTGACAGATTAGTCCAAGCACATTATCCCACTCACTACAACTGCCAAATCAGACAGGTATATCGCTCTTCGCAGCTTGTTAATGTTCGCGCATTGAGAGGAACAGCTGTAATGGCGATGAGGAAGCAAGTTGTGGGTACGAGAAAAGTGTTTGACGAGTTCACCGTTAGGTATGACGATATTCATAGAGCGTACTGGACCAATACGATTAGTGAAGACGACCTCACGCTCTGGCATGAAGAACGGCTCAAAAAAGTCTTTTGTCACGTTAAAAGCCAATCCGTTTTTTATAGTAAGCACTTTAAAAATATTGATGTCGAGAACGTCACATTAGCGAATCTTTCCTCGCTACCCTTTACCACCAAGGATGATTTGAGAGCTTCCATGCTGGACATCTTGTCCGGCACACTGGAGGACAGCATTTACTATTATGAAACCACCGGCACAACCGGTTCAGCGACCCCTTGTCCGCGAGATAAAAAAGAGAGCTATGCAAATAACAAACAACTCTCTATGGCTTATCAGGGTGTACTGGAAAAACACTTCCCAGCAGGCAAAACTGTTGTAGGAATCATGGGACCGACCGAGGTGCATTCCTTTGGTGATACGCTGGGTGAGGTATGCGATCAGCTAGGCGTTTGTAACGCAAAAATCTGGCCACACTCCCCGGTCATAGGCTATCCCAAGACGCTCCAGTTGATGAAGGACTTGCGTATTGGCGTCGTTGCTTCTGCACCGGGACTGCTGCTCGCACTGGCAAAAGAGGCTGAGCGGCTGGGCTTTAATCCGCGCGAGGACTTTTATTTGCGGGCGTTCATGATGAGCGGTGAGCTTTGTACGCCAGCTCTGAAGAACAATTTGTACAGCCTATGGGGGTGTGAGGCCTACAACAGTCTTTACGGCTCACAGGAAGCAATGATTATTGCCGCAGCCAATACTAATGACCAACTGATGCCTCATAGGCTCAATTATATTATTGAAGTTTTGGATCCGAATACCGGCGAAAGTCTGGGTGACAGCGGTGAAGGTGAGCTGTGCGTCACAATGCTAATCGACGGTATAAAACCATTGATTCGCTACCGCACGGGTGATTTGGTTTGCATTCAAAAAGCAGCCAAACAACCGATTGCATTGGCACAAGTAATGAAAGTGGTCGGGCGTGTCAAAGACGCGATGATTCTTAACGGCAAGGCCTTCACGGCTGGTCATATCGAGCAGGCATTGCTTGAAGGTGTCGAGCAATGCTTGGGCTATCAGATTGTCATCAACTGTGTGAATGGCGCTGACACTGTGATCGCCAAAATGGAAATGTCTCGTTTTTATCGGGGCGACCGCAGTCAACTGACCTTGATGGCGCGTGAACGCGTACGCGAACGCCTAGGAGTTGAAACAACAATCATGATTGTAGATGACTTGGATGACCATGTAAATCTGGGTAGTTGGTTCAGTTGGAAAGAGGCCCGAATTATTGACCAGCGAGGCCGATAGGTTATGCACGGTATGAATATGTCTGTGCAAGTCGTATCGGTGAAAAGTGAACTCTTCCATAAAGTGCGTGCTTTAAGGTCTCGCTACATTGGTGACAATCCGGCCAATGAAGAGAGTCACTGTGATGCCGAAATATTGCGCGACACCTACTCCTATCACATGGCTTATCTGGATGGGGCCGATATTGTCGGTGCAATCCGTATAACGCCACTAGGGCATGGCATAAGCTTTGTCGAGCGGGTTGTTGAGGTGGGAACCTACTTTACTCATCCAATGGATTCGTTTGATGCAAACCGTCTTGTGTTGGATGAGCGATACAGGGGCGGTATACACCTAAGGTTCTTTCTTCTGCAAGCAGCTATCTGGTTAAAGGCCAACACTCATTTTCGATACATTTCAGCTTTATGCCGAGCACGCTTGGCTGCGTTGTATGTCGATATCGGCGGACATGTTTTAGCAAGCGATGTTACCTGGAGAAATTTTCATTCAGCACGTGATTACAGCTTAATTTATCTTGAATTAGAAACCGTCTTTAACACTATAAATGGGAACGTAGCTCATGGATAATTTCTTCAAAGAACTAGATCTGATTGTGGACAATGGTTGGGCCAAAATTAAACAAGGTCGCTACTGGAATCGCAGCCTCGAACAACCTATTACTGTCGATTTTTATCAACAGGTGATGCTCCAGATTTACCATTACACCCGATTCAACTCAATCAATCAGGCAGCCTGTGCATTTAGCGCAGACCCGGGCCAGACGACGCTGCTACGCTTCATTTACAAGCATGCTCTTGAAGAACTGGGCCATGAGAAAATGGTCATTCGTGATCTGGAGTCAATCGATGCTTTGCCTACTACGCTGCCGTCGCCACTTCCTCCCACGCAGGCGCTGATAGCTTATCTGAGCGACGTGGCCATTCGCTTAGGACCTATTGCGCGCTTGGGGTACAGTTATTGGGCGGAAGATGTTTATGACCACATACAGCCAATACTTAATAAATTTCGTGAAGACCTCGGGCTCAAAGACGAGCAAATGACGTTCTTTGTCGCCCATTCGTCCATTGATGAAAAGCATTCCGAAGAAGTGCGCTTGGCAATACAACGCGCTGTGACAACGGATGAAGACAGGGCACAGATCAAAGAAGTAGCGAGGGTAACGTTGTACCTCACGGGTCAGCTGTTGGAAGAGTCGTTGCTGGAATTTGAACGTCTGATCGACGCGCCATTGGCCAAGGCGTCCTGAACTGATGAAGTTAATCGTCATTGTCGGCTCAAGCCGGTCGCACGGGGCCAGTAGTCGGGTGGTGTCGATGATTCGACTCCACCTTGAGGGACGCGCATCGGTCAAGGATCTCTGGCTGCGCGATTATCGTATCGACTACTGCGACGCCGATAATGCCTGCTCAAAAAGCGATTGTTCTCTGCCAGATGAGGTCGCCGCGATAGTTAATGAAATGGTAGCGGCCGACGCCGTTCTATACCTGCCAGTTATGCATGCCTATGGAACCAACAGTCGCTTTCAAGCGTTTTTGGAGCGGGTGGGATATGGCTTCATGCGTCCGCGAGAGCGGCCATTGCGAGACAAGCT
This sequence comes from Pseudomonas caspiana, assembly GCF_040224095.2. NCBI lineage: Bacteria > Pseudomonadati > Pseudomonadota > Gammaproteobacteria > Pseudomonadales > Pseudomonadaceae > Pseudomonas > Pseudomonas caspiana. Next base: position 5,315,689 of record NZ_CP167995.1, read on the forward strand.
CGCAGCGGTGGTGGTAGTAGGACGTAGATATGGTCACACGGCGGTATTTGGCCAAGTGGTGCTAAACGTCCTACTGAACAAAATGGTGTTGGTCGGTTCGGGGTTTCCAGCCACATTCAACACACAAATGGCTCAAGATCCGGAAGCAGAACAAGCATTGCGAGAAACCCTGGACCGCCTCTTGGAGTTCTATCAAAAGTTAAACCAACAGCCCCGTCACGGCGTCGAGCGCTTGCGACTGCTCAAGCAAGTCCAATTTCAAACGGGATGATGGATAAATGCCTATTCGAGATTCATTAATAGCAGTGTTGGTAGCGTTCCTATGGGGAGCGCAAGTCACAGCAGTCAAAATTGGCGGACTAGAGTTTCCACCTATCTTCATGGTAGCTATGCGCTTCACCTTGATGGCAGCGGTATTAGTACCATTTTGTGGATTTCCCAAGCGTAGCGAACTGCCTCAGGTGATCTGGATCGCTTCCCTTGTAGGGGCGCTTCATTTCGGGTTGCTTTATAGCGGCATTTCGCAAGTAGATGCTTCGACGTCCGCCGTCGCTTACCAACTGGCAACACCTTTTACTTTGTTGCTGGCATTTGTGGTTCTGGGGGAGCGCATCACGCTCCCCGTCGCAGCAGGGATTGTCATCGCACTTCTTGGCGTGCTGACGGTGTTGGGTGGGGTCGGCAAGGGTGGTGAGTTGTCGGGAATATTGATGGTAATTGCTGCCGCTTTCGTCTTCGCCGCGGGTACGTTGCTAACCAAGCAGTGGGGACCTTTCAATCCGGTGGCAATAACCGCGTGGACGGCCTTGGTTGCTGCGCCTGAGTTGTTGATTGTTTCGGCTGCAGTTGAGGGACCTGCATGGGGTTCAGTCCTGACGGCCAGCCCAATAGCATGGGCTGCGGTTCTATATACGGCCATCAGCGGCGGGTTAATTGGGTTTGGCCTCTGGTATTGGCTTTTGGGCAGACACCCGGTCCAGCGCCTTGCGCCGTTTCTGTTATTGGTGCCGGTGTTTGCGGTCGCAGTCAGTCAGTTTCTATTGAAAGAAGGTCTATCGCTCAGCCTTGTCGTCGGCGGCGCGGCAGTTTTGCTCGGAGTCGGGCTATGCCAAGCACGGCTACCGCCCAAGCAGACTTGCGTGGGCAACAACCCATCTGATTGATCAATGAGTCTGTTAAGAGGTTTTTTCATGAATTGGCCAGGTCAGTTAGTCCTGCTCGCATTGCGTAAGCAAACCCGGTTTCGCCACAAGCTCAAAATCGAGCACTGGAAAGCAGATGGGTATCAAATCGCGTATTTGCAATCGAACGGCTTTGAAGCCGGTCCCACTTTGGTGTTCCTCCATGGATTAGGGGCCAGTAAAGATCAGTGGGGGACGCAGATTTATTCGCTGGCGGACGCTTACAATTGCATTTTTCTGGACCTTCCAGGTGAGGGTGAATCCTCATTCGACAGTGCGCAAAATTATAGCCCTGAGGATCAAGTCGAGCGGCTGAAAGCATTTTTTGATGCGCTACCCATTAAGGGTGTCATATTGATTGGCAGCTCCATTGGTGGCTGCATTGCCTGCCTCTACGCAGCCACTTATCCAGCAGAGGTATCCCATCTGATCGCAATGTCGCCTGCTGGCTTGCCAGCTGCAAAGCTTAGCCCTGCCATGAAGCAGTATTTTGAGTCTGGAACTCATCCGTTTGGCTACCGGACAGTCAGAGAAATGCAGGCGTTTTGGGAGATCGTATTTACTCACACACCAAAAATCCCTGGATTTCTGGCGAAGGCGCTAGCTATTAATGGTGAGCTTCGCCATGAAAAGGTCGGAAAAATACTACGAGACTTCGAACGCACCGGATTGTATCCACTCCCACAACGGCTGGCTGAAGTCCAGGCCCGGACCTTAATTTTATGGGGAAACAAAGATCGCGTTTTTGATATTTCCTGCATAGATGAGATTGATAACCTCCTTCCCCACGCAAGCGTATGCATCATTGAGGGTGCGGGACATATTCCATATCTAGAATGTGGTGAGCAAACTCTGGATGCCATCCATCGATTCCTAGAACGATAGCCATTTCACATCATTTAATATCGCTGTTACAAATACTCTGTCAATTGCAGGTTGACCCTTTTTTAACCATTCCGTAGTATCCAACTGTCATTCAGGAATAGATCCTGCAATGTCTTTAAGACACAGGAAGTCTAAAATGTATTACCGACTATCAGTGCGGAAACATTCTCCCGGATCCTCATCCGAGTTCAACACTGCCTTTCTTTCGGTATTCAAAAGCAATATCTGGCGTCGCTAATTCGGCAATCGCCGGTGTCTTGCTGTCTGCTTCAGTCAAACACCCAAAACAACGGTTAATTAGATAGCCAAGTGCCCTATTCAGTGTTTCATGGCCGCTCGCATGAAATCAGAATACCCGGAGGCGCGGTAAAGTTTTGCCTATTTCCCAGGCAGTTCTTTGAGCGACCGTGTTCGCCTTTCTGATTAATGGTGAGACATACATCTAATTGAAATTAAATTTGAATGATTGGCGCCCGAGAAAATGTCGGCGCACTTGAAGCCAACCCGAAAGATATGACAAAAATAAAGGTGCGATACAATGAATAAGGTAAACGTCGACATTAGCGTTCAGCTACACACTGAGCGCTTGAAATGCAACCCGCTGGCTGTATATGAGACTGCCGTCAAGTCGCTTGGGTCCGAGGGCGCTTTTATTCTCGAATCTCTATCTGGCCCCAGTCGAGATCGCAAAGCAACCATTGTAGGGATGGAGCCATTATTATCGGTAAATATTTATGAGGGACATGCAACGTTTGAGGGCAATGAGCGACTGACGACTCATTTAAGAAGCTCATTGAGTGAACAGGGATTCTTCCTGTGCGAACATAAGCGAGTCGATATTGCTTCGAACGATGCCGTATGGGACTTACTGCGCGCCGTACAAGCTCCCTTCAGTGTTCCAAACCAGACGAACCCCAGCCTAGCTTTTTTTGGGTATCTTTCTTATGACAGTGTTCGGTTTGTCGAGGATATTCCTGAAGTTACCGAAAGAACCAATGAATATCCGATTATTGCCTTGACTGTATTCCAGACCCTGGTGTATTTCCACGCTAACGGGACTGTAGATCTTATGATCAATAATTGTCCTCTGTGGAAAATACGCAACGCTGAAGACTATGCCGCGCTATTGACAGATGCCGTAGCTATTCAGGCCTCCGACACGATTACTTACCCCGCTGTCACAATTGCCCGTGATACTGTGGAAAAAGAGCAGTTCCTTTGCTGGGTCGATAAGGCGCTTGAGCACATTCGCCAAGGTGATATCTATCAAATTCAGCTGGGTCACGAAGTGCAAGTTGATACACCGGTCAACCCATTTGACGTGTATCGGGCATTGCGCAAAAACAACCCTTCACCCTACATGTACCTAGCAAATCTGGGGGGGGTCGACCTGATCGGCGCCAGCCCCGAACTCTTTGTTCGGATCAAAGACGATCTGATCGAGATGAGACCCATCGCAGGAACCGTGGGAAAAATACCCAATGTTTCCTCAAGCGAGTTGATCTTGAGCATGACACGCTCTGAAAAAGAGCGCGCAGAGCACTTAATGCTGGTGGACCTGTGCAGAAACGATATCGGTCGCGTCTGTCAGCCAGGATCACTTGAAGTCGATGAATTGATGCTGGTAGAAGAGTATTCCCACCTCTATCACATGGTGTCAAACGTTCGCGGGTTAGTACGAAAAGGATTCGATGCCTTTGACGTCATCAAGGCTTCTTTCCCCGCGGGAACCATGACGGGCGCACCGAAAATTCGGGCGATGCAGATTATCGAGAGTATTGAAAACAACCGCCGTGGAATCTATGCAGGCGCGGTAGGCCTGATCGGATTCGACGGCAGTGTGAACACAGCCTTGTGTATCCGATCAGCGGTACATAAAGAGGGCACCTATTACTTGAGGGCTTCCGCGGGGATCGTCGCAGATTCAGTTCCAGATAAGGAATGGATTGAAACATTCTACAAAATGGGATCTGTTTACCGCGCAGTTACCGGAAAGGAGATGCTGCGATGAAAGTTTTCCTGATTGATGCTTACGACAGCTTTGTATTTATTATCAGTCAGTACCTGGAGCAGTTGGGCCTGGAAACTCATATAGAGCGCAATGATTTTCCAGACCTGATCAAAAAAATTGAGGCCTATGCACCCGACTTTTGCGTACTAGGCCCTGGGCCTGGCCATCCACAGGATGCCGGTTATCTCGAAGTGATCCAGCACTTTAAAGGGCGTTTGCCCATATTAGGGGTATGCCTTGGGCACCAAGCTATTGGTCTGGCTTTCGGTGGATCGATTATTCGGGCTAACCATGTCATGCATGGAAAGATCAGTTCGATAAACAATGACGGCCTGGGTATATACACCCATACAAAGGGTAAGTCAATCAAGGCAACACGTTACCATTCGCTAATTATTGATGAAAAAAGCCTGACCAAAGAGCTAGTTGTAACATCGACCTCGAATGATGACGGGTACATTATGGGAGTGCGGCATTTTTTGTACCCAATTGAGGGCGTGCAGTTTCATCCCGAGAGCATATTAACGGAGGATGGAATCAGAATATTCAAAAGCTTTATAGAGCAACACTGCCTAAACCACAGGGTATAAACGTTGAGCAAAGTGGCATCTACTGCAACTCCCGAACTCAGCACTGTATCGCATTGAAATTTTTATGGGCGGAAGGAACTCATCGTGGATGGCTTATCGAAATATAGAAAAAAACACGCATCCTTGAAAACTAATTTCGAAAATGTTTGGGAGGACTTTTCCACGTTAGCAAAGCAATTACATCGGCGCGACTGGGAAAGCCAGCTGCGGGTGGTACTGCGTCGAATTGGCTATGACAGCTACTTATTTAGCTTGGGGCCTCCTACAACAGATGATCCTTTTAACAAGATTATTACAACTTATCCTTCGGGCTGGCTCAAAAAATACAAGGAGGAAAACTTTATTCAGATAGATCCAATAATAAAGCATTGCCGCCACCATTTCGTACCGCTTTTCTGGGGGAACGCCCGGCGGCGGGCGCAGGGCAGGTCTAACGAGTTCTGGAAGGCGCGGGAGGGGTACGGGTTATTGCGAGGGATAAGTATTCCACTTCGACGCAACGAAATGGTCGGATCTCTGAATGTGGCTCAGTGCATGAATTTTACTGACGAGTTGGACGATGATCTGAATGCGCCACTAGGGAAGCTGTTCATGCTTGTTCCTTTCCTTCTAGAAGGTTCACAAAAGCATCTGAAGATATCAGACAAACAAATCTGTAGCCTGACCTTGCGAGAGTCTGAAGTGCTGAAATGGTCAGGAGTTGGCAAAACAACTTGGGAGATGAGTTACATACTGGGCTGCTCGGAGCGCACCATCAATTATCACATCGCCAATGCAAGTCGGAAACTGGGCTCTTTCAGTCGCCAGCAAGCAGTAGGCGTAGCGTTGGCGCAAGGATTGATTTCACTGTAACAGCCACCCTTTCAAAGCCTTCGTTCAGAATCGTTTATCCGCTTCTGCAACCTTCAGTATCAAAACAAAACGTAGATTTTCAAATCAGCTGAATCTGCAGAGCCAGCTATAGCGGGGAGACGGCGAATGGTGATCCACCCATATTTCGCAAGGGAAAACGTCCTCCCGGCTAAAGCCGGGCATGCAAAGTGAACTGCTCCTACCAAAGAAAACTGCCCCTATCCCGCACTGACTGGCATTATGTCGGGCATTATCAACAACAAGCTCAATGAGCGCTCGATGGCTCTGCCACGGGACGCCCGTGACCACTTGATTCATTTTTGTTTGGCCGCGTCTGGCGGCCGGTCCTGCTGGAGCGACCCAATGAGCGAGAGCGCTTTCTCCAATCGCATCGTGCAAAACCTGCTCGACACCGATCTGTACAAACTGAGCATGATGCAGGCGGTATTGCACAACTACCCCAACGTCGACGTTGAGTGGGAGTTCCGCTGCCGTAATGGTGAGGACTTGCGCCCTTACCTGGGTGAAATCCAGCAACAAATCCAGAAACTGTGCGAACTGTCACTGGCGGCTCCGGAGCTGAACTTCCTGGAACGCATCAACTTCATGAAGCCAGACTTCCTGAGGTTTCTTGGCTTGTTCCGCTTCAACACCCGCTACGTCAAAACCACTATTGAAAATGATGAACTGTGCATTCGCCTGCAAGGGCCATGGCTGCATGTGATCCTCTTCGAGGTACCCGTGCTCGCGATCGTCAGCGAGGTGCGCAACCGCCATCGTCATCCTGAGATTCTGCTCAGCCAGGCGCGAGATCAGCTTTATCGCAAGTTCGACTGGCTCGCCGCCAACGCTGATGCTGACGAATTGGCCCAACTCAAGGTCGCGGACTTCGGTACCCGTCGGCGTTTTTCCTACCGCGTTCAGGAAGAAGTCGTCGACGTGCTCAAGCGTGACTTCCCTGGCCAGTTCGTCGGCACCAGTAATGTGCAACTGGCACGCAAGTTTGACCTGAAACCGTTGGGCACCATGGCCCACGAATGGATCATGGCTCATCAACAACTCGGGCCACGCCTGATCGACAGTCAGAGCGCCGCGCTTGACTGTTGGGTGCATGAATACCGGGGTTTGCTGGGTATTGCCCTGACAGACTGCATCACCACCGATGCCTTCCTGCGGGACTTCGATCTGTATTTCGCCAAACTCTTCGACGGTCTGCGCCATGACTCCGGCGATCCGGTGAAGTGGGCCGAAAAATGCATCTCGCACTATCAGAAGCTGGGGATTGACCCTATGAGCAAGACGCTGGTGTTCTCTGACGGCCTGACTTTACCCAAGGCGCTGGAAATATTTCGTGCGTTGCGCGGTCGCATCAATGTCAGCTTCGGAATAGGCACTAACCTGACCGCAGACATACCGGGCGTTGAACCCATGAGTATCGTCCTGAAAATGACCGCCTGCGCCGGACAGCCCGTTGCGAAAATTTCCGACGAGCCTGGCAAGACGCAATGCAAGGACCCCAATTTCGTCTCGTACCTGCGACATGTATTCAAAGTGGCGGATTAATCCGCAAACAGAATCCGTCGCCTCCATCCTTACCAAGGAGTGAATCATGCAAGCCGTACAGCTCCAGATTGCTGAGCAGCTCAAGGTCCAACCACCTTTCGCCGACGAAAACGCACTTCAGGCCGAGGTAGCCCGGCGTATCGTTTTCATTCAGGACTGCCTGACCAACGCTCGACTCAAGACCCTTGTATTGGGCATCAGCGGCGGGGTGGACTCATTGACCGCGGGGTTGCTGGCTCAGCGCGCCGTTGAAGAACTGCGGTCCACAACCGGTGACGAAAGCTACCAATTTATCGCTGTACGCTTGCCTTACCTCGTCCAGCATGACGAACACGAAGCTCAGGCGTCGGTGGACTTCATCAATCCGGACATACGCCACACGGTGAACATCGGCGGCGCGGTCAAAGCGATGGCGAGCGAGATCAAGGCGTTCGAAGGCCAGCATGCCAGCGCTGTGGATTTCGTACTCGGCAACACCAAAGCGCGCATGCGCATGGTCGCGCAGTACACCATCGCTGGCGCTCATCAGGGTCTGGTGATCGGGACCGATCATGCAGCGGAAGCCGTGATGGGTTTCTTCACCAAATTTGGCGACGGCGCTTGTGACCTCGCACCACTGAGCGGGCTGGTAAAAAATCAGGTTCGCGCGATAGCCCGTCACTTCGGTGCGCCGGAGTCGCTGGTCGAGAAAGTGCCGACAGCCGACCTGGAAGACCTGATGCCAGGCAAGCCGGACGAAGCGTCACACGGCGTGACTTACGCCGAGATCGACGCCTTCCTGCACGGTGAGCCAGTGCGTGAAGAAGCGTTCAAGATCATTTGCGACACCTACGCCAAAACCCAGCACAAACGGGAATTGCCGTACGCGCCTTGATGCGGGCGAGGCCCCTGCAGGAGTGAACTTGTTCGCGAGGCGTGTTACCTGACACACCGCCTCGCAAACAAGTTATCAAACAACATGCAATCCAGTGGATTGAAATGCATTTTCTGTAGGAGCTGCCGAAGGCTGCGAAGCATTTCTCCTGATACACCGCGATCGCAGCCTTCGGCAGCTCCTACAGGTCCAATCCTTGCCGCAAGACAGCGCGGCACCATGGACCCGGGATGCTCTTGAGGGAACGCTTACTTCAGCGTCACAGTGCCCTTCATCATGCTGATGTGGCCTGGGAACGAGCAGAAGAAGCCATACTTTTCAGCCGGATCCAGCTTCGACACATCGAAGGTCACCGAATCCGTCTCGCCAGCGCCAATCACTTTGGTGTGCGCGATGATGCGAGCGTCGCCTTCTTTCAGGTACTGCTTGTCGATACCTGCACCCAGGCCATCAGTAGCGATAGCCTGCATGTCTGCTTCTTTGCTCAGCACCCAGTTATGGCCCATGACGTTCTTTGGCAGGCTGCCGGAATGGGTCAGATTTACAGTGAACGTTTTGCAGCTTTTATCGATTTCAACGGCCTTGGTGTTGAAGGACATTTGATCAGTGGAGTCGACATCTACACTGCACTCTGCCGCCAGCAAATGCCCGCTGGCCAATGTCAGCAGGGATACAGCAACAAGCTTGCGAATCATGGTGAATCTCCAAGGCTGGGTATTTTGTTGATTACGGCAAGACTGCCTGATAAGTCGCCAGGTTCCAATGACCTGCGTCAACAAGGCTCAGTGGCAATCAGCTATCGGATCCATCGAAACAATCTAAGAGCGCTATGTCGGTCGCCCGCGCAAGATGCCTCATCGCCATCTTTCAGGAAGGTCATCATGCAGCTCAACAGTCTTTTCCGTAGTTTGCTCGCGGCTTACGCTTGCGGTGCCACCGGCAGCTATGCAGAGGAATCAAACCGGGTTTAATGACGACTTAAAGACGAAAAGCCGCACTGGGGAATTAAGGCTTTGGACCGGAGGACATACAACGCCGTGTGCCCGACGCCTTTCTCAGGCAGAATGACGCCATTAATCGCCTTAAAAGAGGATCGCCCATGGCTAAACCTAACTACTCCTTCGCGAAACGTCAGCGAGATCTGGCTAAAGAGCAGAAGAAAGAGGAAAAGCTACAGCGCAAAAATGCTGCCCTGGCCGAAACCAGTACTGAAGGCGAGACCGAGGCATCTGACGCGACCGATGAAGCTGCGCCAGTGGAACAGACCAGCACTGACGACAAGCCAGCTAGCTGAAATACTTTCTTGTTGGCGAAGCGGCGTGTCAGTCCCACCGCGTCGCCAACACGTTAGCTCCTACCGGTGGATAGCCATCGACACCTCACCCTTCGATCGGCATCACCGTCACCCGCACTTCAGGGTCATGACTGCCACCGCCAAGAATCACGCCGCGTAATGGCGATACATCTGAAAAATCCCGTCCCCAGGCCAGGCTGATATGCTCCAGCGCCGGCTGCACGTTATTGGTTGGATCGAAGTCCACCCACCCCAGCACCGGACAAAACACCGACACCCACGCATGGGAAGCATCCGCGCCGATCAGTCTCGGCTGGCCAGGTGGTGGCTGAGTCAGCAAATAACCACTGATGTATCGCGCCGACAAGCCACGTGAGCGCAAGCAGGCCAGCATCAAGTGGGCAAAGTCCTGACAGACGCCACGGCGTGTTTCCAACACTTCAACCAAGGGTGTTGCGACCTGTGTGGCTTCGCCGTCAAACGTGAACTCGGTGAAGATCTTCTCCATCAATGCCTGTACGCACCACATCAGCGGCTGACTCGGCACGAAGCAATCCGCCGAGAACTCGATGAACGATTGCTTCAAATGCACATAGGGCGACTCGAAACGATAGCGACAGGCTTCCATGATGTCCGCCGACATCGGCCGAGCGTTGTAGGTCATGATGCTGCGCGTCATTTCCCACGCGGGCGAATGATTGAAGTTAAGCGGCGCACGCTCAAGGACTTCGACCTGCAGGCGCGCATTGACCTCCAACTCATCATGAGGCCGCTCAAAAGCCAGACGCGTCAGCGGGTTGCCGAACACGTCGAACTCATCACGGCGAATCGTCGGAATCGGGCTGACCAGCAACTGCTGCTCAGTACAGCGCTGCCAGGGATTGGGTCGCGGCCACAGATGTGCCAACTGCTGGGCCAGCGAAACCGGGCTGTCGTATTTGTAATGCGTGTCGTGAAAAATCTGGTAACGGGCGCTCATCAGACAGACACCGTACGTTGGCTGATATCGTCGACGTGGGCAAAGTGACGCAAAGCCAATCGATCCGAAACTTGTGCGCTGGCATCGCCAATGCTTTGCAACATGTCTGCAAGGCCCTCTAACACCGCCTTGATACTGCTGTCACCAAACAAGGGGTTCTCCAGACAACCCAGGTCGAAACTCGACAGGCGTCGAACCAGCGTCCCCAGGCTCGCATCGCGAGGCGCGCCGAACTCTTCATTCAGACGATTCAGCGACTTGGAAACCAGTTTGAGCTGGAACAGCACAGCGTGAGGGTTCTGATCATCGAGCAACAGCAAGTCCAGCACCGGAATCAACTGCGGCACGGCCAGGTATCGCGAGCGGTAGGTAATGCTGCTGTTGCCCAGTTCGAGTAGCCATTCCAGACCAGCCTGATCGGTCACAGCAGCGCTGCGCAGGAACGCCGCCAGGCTATTGCTGAGAAACTTCAGACGCTCGATACGCCGACCTATCATCAAAAAGCGCCAGCCTTCGTCCCGGGTCATGTCATCCAGAGCAAACCCGGATAACGCTGCCAGCGACATGACCAGTCGGTTGAGGAAGTCCAACAGTTCGCCAAAATCCGGATCCTTGCTGTCCAGGCTAGTGGCTTCGCGCTGTAATTCGACCAGCGCCTGCCAGTTCTCCCGAGACAGCTTGCCGCGTACTTGCGAGGCCGCCCACTGCAAGCGCTGCAGGTTAGCGCGCAGGCTGAACGGCCACTCTTCGCCGAGAAGAGCCGCAAGCAGCCGCTCAGGCAACGTACCGCCCTCCTCCTCTTGAGGCAGCAGGTTCAGGCGCTCACCCAGCGCCACGGCGGCCTCAAGCGCTTCAGGATCGTCGCCATCCACATAACGGGTCAGCATGATGCGCAGCAAACGCGCACTGTTATCGCAACGCTCGCAATAACGGCCAAACCAGAAAAGGTTTTCTACTACGCGAGAGGGCAAATACGGGTCACGGCGGATCAAGTCATGCACGCCCAATGTGCGCTGGCTTTTCCAGGGCTCACCGGTTTGCGACAGTTCGCCCAGCACCCATGTGTCTTTACTGGCACCGCCGCGCTGCATCGAGACCACGTCGGCATCGGCTTCAGCAGCAACGCGAGTCAATCCGCCCGGCAAGACTCGGTAGCCTTCAGAACTGGCCACGGCATAAACACGCATGCCAATGGCACGAGGCTGTAATTGTTCGCCATCGGCCTGCCAGATCGGCGCGTGAGAGAGCTGCGCCAATTCCTGAGCCACGTAGGCGTAGGGTCTGGCCTGCATGCGCAGTGCGAGGGCTTCGCGCTGGGCTTTGTTCAAATCTCGACCGAATACCGGCGAGAAACTCTGGGAAGGGAAAGCGGGCTTGATCAACAAATCCGGCAGCTTCTCTAACGCCTGAGCCAATACGGGCGGCTCACCACACCACCAGGTCGCAACGGACGGCAGGATCAAGTCCTCGCCAAACAGGTGCTGGCAAATCTTCGGTAAAAATCCCAGCAGACCCGGTGACTCCAGCACGCCGCTGCCCAACGCATTGGCAACCAGCACTTTGCCCTGACGCACCGCTTCCAGCAGGCCCGGCACGCCGAGCGCGGAATCGGTGCGCAGCTCCAGCGGATCGCAGAAGTCATCATCCAGACGACGCATGATGGCGTGCACTCGACGCAGACCGCTGAGGGTCTTCAGATACACCGCTGCATCACGAACCGTGAGGTCGCCGCCTTCAACCAGTGGATAACCCAGCTGGCGCGCCAGATACAGATGCTCGAAATAGCTTTCGTTGAAGCGGCCCGGCGTCAACAACACGATTAACGGTGTTTCGTTATTGGCTGGCGCCTGGCGTGCCAGGGTTTCCTGCAACGTGCGGAAAAAACCGGACAGGTGCTGAACCTGCAAATCCCGATAGGTTTCCGGAAAAGCACGGGACACGATCTGACGGTTCTCCAGAGCGTAACCCGCACCGGACGGCGCTTGCGTACGATCTGCCGTCACCCACCAGCGACCATCAGGGGTGCGTGCCAGATCCACCGCGTACATGTGCAGGAACGCACCCTCCGGCGGGGTGATACCTTGGCAAGGCCAGAGGAAGTTGTTGTGACCGAACACCAGTTCGGCGGGCAGCAGGCCTTTTGCGATCAGCGTTTGCGGGCCATACAAGTCGGCCAATACCGCGTTGAGCACTTTCGCCCGTTGCGCAATACCGGCGGCAACCTGTTGCCATTCTTCGGCGGGAATCAGGTGCGGCAGAAGGTCCAGCTCCCACGGCCGGTCAGCGCCCTTGGGATCGGCATAGACGTTGTACGTCACGCCATTTTCCTGAATTTGCCGGGCCAACAGCGCCTGCCGCTGAATCAGTTGCGCGGGAGTGCTGCGCTGAAGGTGCTCATACATGCGCTGCCAATGGGGGCGAACGGCGCCATCGGCATCAAGCATTTCGTGATAGGTACCCGCGAACAACGGATATTGGTCAAGCAAGTCGCGCATGGAAAGCTCGGCAGAGACTAAAAATTTCAGAGTAGCGCAGTCGGATGTCAGCTGATGGTTAGCTGCTTGCGACTGGCGGAATCTCTTATACAAAACCGGATTCCCTGTAGGAGCGCACGAGCACCGCGAGGCCGCGATGACGGTGTGTCAGGCAGACCAACATCGCTGCCTCGTGGTGCTCGTGAGCGCCTATAAGGTTCGTACTTCCTGAACGATGCCGGTTTTTTATCTATGCAAACGCATATCCAGCGTCATCGGCAGTTCATCGTTGATGCTCAGCAAAGGCACTTCCAGTTTGCCGGGGGTGTGACCGATCCTGAAGAACCGTGCCAGACGACGGCTTTCCGCTTCGTTCGCGTTGACCGGCAGGGTCTCGTAGTTGCGACCGCCAGGATGCGCGACATGATACTCGCAGCCGCCCAGAGAACGCTGCATCCAGGTATCGACAAGGTCGAATACCAGCGGCGCATGTACTGGAATAGTCGGTTGCAGGCAGTTGGCAGGCTGCCAGGCGCGATAACGCACACCGGCGACAAACTCGCCAACTCGTCCAGTGGGCTGCAAAGGTATCGCAATGCCATTACAGGTCAATACATACCGTTTCGGCGGCAAGCCATTAATCTTGACCTGCAGGCGCTCCAGAGAGGAGTCCACGTAACGCACCGCACCACCGGCCGAACCTTCCTCACCCAGCACATGCCAAGGCTCTAGCGCCTGACGCAATTCCAGCTCGATGCCACTGACCGCGTAATCACCGACTTTAGGGAAGCGGAACTCCAGATGCGCCGCGAACCACTCTGCACGTACCGGATAACCAGCACCGTTCAACTCTTCGATAACGTCCGCAAAGTCTTGCTCAATGAAGTGCGGCAACATGAAGCGGTCATGCAGCTCTGTGCCCCAACGAGCCAGCTTGGCTGGCGCATACGGCTCGCGCCAGAACCGCGCAACCAATGCACGCAGCAACAACTGTTGAGCCAGACTCATCCGCGCATGGGGCGGCATCTCGAAGGCGCGCAGCTCCAACAGGCCCAGTCGGCCAGTAGCGCCGTCAGGGGAATAGAGCTTGTCGATACAGAACTCAGCCCGGTGAGTATTGCCAGTGACGTCGATCAGCAAATTACGCAGCAACCGGTCAACGACCCAGGGGGCAACTTCTTCGCCGGGTTTGGGCATTTGCGCAAACGCAATTTCCAGCTCGTACAGAGAGTCGTTACGCGCCTCATCAACCCGCGGAGCCTGTGAAGTCGGGCCAATGAATAGCCCGGAAAACAGATACGACAGCGATGGATGGTTATGCCAGTAACTGAGCAGGCTGCGCAGCACGTCAGGACGGCGCAGGAAAGGTGAATCACCCGGCGTCGCGCCCCCCAGAACAAAGTGGTTGCCACCGCCGGTGCCGGTATGACGGCCATCGATCATGAATTTCTCGGTGGTCAGCCGCGTCAGACGCGCCTGCTCGTAGAGAAATTCGGTGCGCTCCACCAGTTCATCCCAGGACGCGGACGGCTGCACGTTAACTTCGATAACACCCGGATCAGGCGTGATACGGAAATTCGCCAGACGCGGATCGCTCGGCGGCTCGTAGCCTTCGAGCAAGACCGGGCAGTTAAGCTCTTCAGCGCTGGCCTCAATGGCCGCCACCAACTCGAGATAATGCTCAAGCTTTTCCAGCGGTGGCATGAACAGGTACAAACGCCCTTCCCGCGCTTCGGCACATAAGGCCGTGCGGGTCAGCCAGTCAGCCGACTCGTCGATCTTCGGCATACGCTCAGCATTGGCGTCTGGCTGCTCGGTGAGCCCGGTGAGTTGCGCCTGAACTTGCCCGTCATCTGGCAGCTCGGGGAAATCCTGATTGAAGTCGGTGGGGTGAATGAACGGATATTCCGCCGCTTTGACCCAAGGTTGCGATGCCAGCGGCAAGCGATAGCCCAGCGCCGAATCACCGGGCACCAAGCGGCAATGGGTGTCCCGCAGATACCAGCGACCGCTCTGCCAGCGATCACCATCAACGGAGCGCGCCAGAGGAAGGACCTGACCGATAACCTTGTCCAGACCTTGAGCGAACACTTTGCGCAGCCGTGCACGCTCAAGTTCGTCACTGAGGCGTGAGTCTTCGGCGCTGACGTTGGCAGGCAGTGCGCCCTCACGCCACAGGTAATAGAAATTGTCTTCGTAGGCCGGGAACACAAAACGCGTAGGCACTTTCAGTCGCTCGGCCACGCAGGCCAAAAACCTTCCCGCCAGCTCACCTGTCGCGCCGTAGTTTTCGGTTTCTTCAGCAATCAACGTATTGTTGTGCCAGACCGGCTGCCCGTCTTTGCGCCAGAAGCAGTTAAGCGACCAACGCGGCAGTTGCTCGCCCGGATACCACTTGCCCTGACCAAAATGCACGATACCCAGCGGCGCATAGTGCTTGCGCATGCGCTGGAACAGCTCGGCCGACAAGGCACGCTTTTTCGGCCCCAGTGCAGCAGTGTTCCACTCGGCACCGTCGCGATCGTCAATGGAGACGAAGGTTGGTTCGCCGCCCATGGTCAGGCGCACATCGTTTTCAGTCAGATCGCGGTCGATCTGATGGCCTAGCGCTTGAATCTCGGCCCATTGTTCTTCGGTGTAAGGTTTGGTGACGCGAGGTACTTCCCAGATACGCTCCACCGACATCTCATGGCTGAACTCGGTTTCGCAAGGCTCGACCAAGCCACTGATCGGCGCCGCCGATGACGGTTCAGGACTACAAGCCAAGGGAATATGCCCCTCACCTGCGAACAACCCGGAAGTGGCGTCAAGACCCACCCAACCTGCGCCGGGCAGATAAACCTCACACCAGGCGTGCAAATCGGTGAAATCGACATCCGTGCCCGAAGGCCCGTCGAGGGCTTCAACATCGGCCTTGAGCTGAATCAGGTAGCCGGACACGAAACGCGCAGCCATGCCCAAGTGACGCAGCAACTGCACCAGCAGCCACGCCGAGTCTCGGCATGAGCCGGACGCGTTTTCCAGCGTGAATTCCGGGGTTTGTACACCCGGCTCCATGCGGATCAGGTAATCGATGTCCTGACTCAGGCGCTGGTTGAGCCCCACCAGAAAGTCGATGGCTGGCAACGGGGTGCGGTCGATGCTGGCCAGATAGTCAGCAAACTTCGGCGTCAGTGGCAGTTTTTCAAGATACGGCGCCAGCTCGCGCTGCTCTTCACTGGCATAGAAGAACGGGATCTTCTCGGCATAGGGCTCAAGGAAGAAGTCGAACGGATTGAAGACCGCCATTTCGGCGACCAGATCGACTTCAACACGCAGCTCGTTGGTCTTTTCCGGGAAGACCAGCCGCGCCAGATAATTGCCTTGGGGATCCTGCTGCCAGTTGATGAAGTGGTTTTCCGGCAGGACTTTCAGTGAATACGACAGCACTCGGGTACGGCTGTGAGCCGCCGGACGCAAACGAACAATTTGCGGACCTAGCTCAACCGCTCTCTCGTAGCGGTAATGCGTGACATGGTGCAAGGCAATATGAATCGACACGGCGTGCCTCCTGCGAGCCTGGACGGTATCGGAACCGCGCAAGACTTATGCCATCCGGGCAAATACGGCGGTTCCTCGGTGGCGAGGCAGAACCAGGCACTATTAAAGCGCCCACTGTGCCCCGCGGTGCAAGCGTTGCACAGAAATAAGGCATGGGGAGGGGAAATTTTTCGGAGCTAGATTGCCCTGAGCCACTGAAACCGACTGACTTGCAGCAAACACAGCCCTTGTAGGAGCCAACTTGTTGGCTCCTACAAGGATGTGCGCTTTAGTCAACACCCCTTTCGCAGCCTTCGGCAGCTGCTACAGAAAAGCTGGTAAGCGGGTTTAGCGCGGAACGACAGGCTTACGCTTCGGCGGCTTGGGACCTTTGCCTTTCGCAGCATCCATGCGCTCTTTGGCAGCCTGCCTGTTACGCGCCTCGGCGGCAGCTTTCGCTTGCTCGCGTTTGTCCCAGGGTTTGCTGCCGTCGCTGGCGCGAGGTGGCAAGCCGGTGTGCTGGGTGAGGATCCGTGTAGTTCCCTTGGCTACCTTATGGCTACCGGCGGGGGTCGAGTTTTTACGTCGGGCGCTCTGGTAACTGTCGGTTGCAGGCTGATGTTGCGGGATCAACTGATCCTTGCCCGAGCCAATCAAGTCGGCGCGACCCATACGGATCAACGCTTCGCGCAACATTGGCCAGCCTTTCGGGTCGTGATAGCGAAGGAACGCCTTGTGCAGACGACGCTGCTCTTCGCTTTTCACGATGGTCACCGCATCGCTCTTGTAGGTGACCTTGCGCAGCGGGTTTTTGCCCGAGTGGTACATGGCAGTCGCCGAGGCCATAGGCGACGGATAGAAAGCCTGCACCTGATCAGCACGGAAACCGTTACCCTTGAGCCACAGCGCCAGATTCATCATGTCTTCATCGGTGGTACCCGGGTGGGCTGCGATGAAGTAAGGAATCAAGTACTGCTCTTTGCCTGCTTCCTTTGAATACTTCTCGAACATGCGCTTGAATTTCTCATAGCTGCCAATGCCCGGTTTCATCATCTGGTTGAGCGGACCTTCCTCGGTGTGTTCCGGGGCGATCTTCAGGTAACCACCCACGTGGTGGGTCACCAGCTCTTTAACGTACTCCGGCGACTCGACCGCGAGGTCATAGCGCAGGCCGGAAGCGATCAGGATTTTCTTCACGCCCGGCAAAGCACGAGCGCTGCGATACAGCTGAATCAGCGACGAATGGTCAGTATTCAGGTTCGGGCAGATACCAGGGAATACGCACGACGGCTTGCGGCAAGCGGACTCGATTTCCGGGCTCTTGCAGGCAATGCGGTACATGTTCGCAGTCGGGCCGCCAAGGTCGGAAATGACCCCGGTGAACCCTGGAACCTTGTCACGAATTTCTTCGATCTCGCGAATGATCGACTCTTCAGAGCGGTTCTGAATGATCCGGCCTTCGTGCTCGGTGATCGAGCAGAAGGTACAGCCGCCGAAACAGCCACGCATGATGTTCACAGAGAAACGAATCATGTCGTAGGCAGGAATCTTTTCCTTGCCGTACGCAGGATGCGGGACACGTGCGTACGGCATGCCGAACACGTAGTCCATTTCTTCAGTGGTCATCGGAATCGGAGGCGGATTGAACCAGACGTCCACTTCGCCATGCTTCTGCACCAGCGCACGGGCGTTGCCCGGGTTTGTTTCAAGGTGCAGTACGCGGTTAGCGTGAGCGTAGAGAACGGCATCGCCACGTACTTTTTCCACGGACGGCAAACGGATAACCGTTTTGTCACGGGTCATGCGCGGGCTGGCCAGAATCTGTACGACCTTGGCCTCGTTCGGGTCTTCAACCGGGCCTTTTTCCTGCTCGATGGCGCAGGCTTGGGTGTCCTGGGTGTTCACGTACGGGTTGATGATCTTGTCGATCTTGCCTGGACGGTCGATACGGGTGGAATCCACTTCGTACCAGTCTTTAGGCGTATCACGGCGAATGAACGCGGTGCCGCGCACATCAGTGATGTCTTCAATCTTGTGGCCGTAGGACAGACGCTGAGCAACTTCGACGATTGCCCGCTCGGCGTTGCCGTACAGCAGAATATCGGCGCAGGCGTCGATCAGAATCGAGTTACGGACTTTGTCCTGCCAGTAATCGTAATGTGCAATACGACGCAGCGAAGCTTCGATGCCGCCCAGCACGATAGGCACATGCTTGTAGGCTTCCTTGCAACGCTGGCTATAAACGAGACTGGCGCGATCCGGACGCTTGCCCGCCATGCCGCCTGGGGTATAGGCGTCATCGGAGCGGATTTTCTTGTCCGCGGTGTAGCGGTTGATCATCGAGTCCATGTTGCCGGCAGCGACACCGAAGAACAGGTTCGGCTCACCGAGCTTCATGAAGTCGTCTTTGGACTGCCAGTTAGGCTGGGCAATGATTCCGACGCGGAAGCCCTGAGACTCCAACAGCCGGCCAATGATTGCCATGCCAAACGACGGGTGATCGACGTACGCATCACCGGTGACGATGATGATGTCGCAGGAATCCCAGCCAAGCTGATCCATTTCTTCCCGGCTCATGGGCAGGAAAGGCGCAGGCCCGAAACATTCGGCCCAGTACTTCGGATAGTCAAATAACGGCTTGGCTGCTTGCATGTCGGAACCTACGTTTGCACGTTGGAAAAATCGCGGGCGCGGAATATAGCACAAATTTTGATCAAGTCCGACGGCAATGGTCGGAATTGAGTTACTGATGGTGGTACTGCCCATTACCTGTGGGAGCTGAGCTTGCTCGCGATGAACGATGACGCGCTATCGCCATGAAACCGGGTCGCCAGTATCGCGGGCGAGCCCGGCTCCCACAGGGGTTTGCGATCCGCCTGAGACGGTTATCTGTGGGAGATTCCATGGTGGCCTGCAAGGGTTGATCCCGGTGGGAGCGAATTCATTCGCGAATGCGTCATGTCAGGCGACAGAAGTGTTGAATCTGCCGGCCTTTTCCCGAATAAATTCGGTCCCACAGGTTTTGCATAAGCTTGAGATACTACCAACCCAAGCACCGCTCCCACGTAAAACAGTCACCGCATGTTATTCGTCTTCGAAGTTATAACTGCCCGGCGCGAGGTTTTCAAAGCGGGTGTATTTGCCGATGAACGCCAGCCGCGTTGTACCAATTGGACCGTTACGCTGCTTACCGATGATGATCTCGGCGATGCCTTTGTGCTCGGTTTCCGGGTGATACACCTCGTCCCGGTAAACGAACATGATGACGTCGGCGTCCTGCTCGATCGCTCCGGATTCCCGCAAGTCGGAGTTGATCGGGCGCTTGTTCGGACGTTGCTCCAGGGAGCGGTTGAGCTGCGACAGAGCAACGACCGGGCAGTTGAATTCCTTGGCGAGGGCTTTCAACGAGCGGGAAATCTCGGAAATCTCGTTGGTCCGGTTGTCACCACCGGAACCCGGAATCTGCATCAGCTGCAGGTAGTCGATCATGATCAGGGCGATATCACCGTGCTCACGCACCAGACGCCGGGTCCGGGCACGCATCTCCGACGGGCTGATGCCCGCGGTATCGTCGATGAACAACTTGCGTTCGTTGAGCAGGTTGACCGCAGACGTCAGACGCGGCCAGTCGTCATCTTCCAGGCGACCGGCACGGACCTTGGTCTGATCGATACGCCCCAGCGAAGACAGCATACGCATGATCAGCGATTCACCTGGCATCTCCAGCGAGTAAACCAGTACCGCCTTGTCGCTGCGCAATACGGCGTTTTCCACCAGGTTCATGGCAAACGTGGTTTTACCCATGGACGGACGACCCGCGACGATGATCAAGTCGGCCGGTTGCAGGCCGCTGGTCTTCTCGTCCAGGTCGGTATAACCGGTGGAAAGTCCGGTAATAGCGTTATCAGTGTTGAACAGCGTATCAATACGATCGATGGCCATCGTAAGGAGATCGGTCACAGCGACTGGACCGCCCGTTTTCGGACGCGCTTCAGCGATCTGGAAGATCTGCCGTTCGGCCTCATCGAGAATCTCTTCGGCGTTACGCCCTTCCGGGTTGAACGCGCTGTCAGCAATTTCGGTGCTGATGCTGATCAACTGCCGCAAGGTCGCCCGCTCCCGGACGATTTGCGCATAGGCCTTGATGTTGGCCACCGACGGAATGTTTTTTGCCAACTCACTGAGGTAGCCCAGACCGCCCACTTGCGAAGTCTGACCTTCCTTTTCCAGCTGTTCGGCCAGGGTTACCACGTCGATCGGCTGGTTCTGATCAGCCAGACGTGCGATGGCGCGGAAGATCAGGCGATGGTCATGTCGATAGAAGTCACCGTCCGACACCTGATCGAGCACGCGTTCCCAGGCGTTGTTGTCCAGCATCAGACCGCCGAGTACTGCCTGTTCGGCCTCGATGGAATGCGGCGGCACCTTCAGGGCAGCAGTTTGCAGATCATATTGCTCGGGGGCGGAGATATCGTTCATGTCGACTCGAAATCAGGGATGGTAAAAACCATCGGTACAGAAAGACAAAGGGCACGACCTGTAAACAGGATCGTGCCCGATGTTAATCCTCTGACGAACAAGTCGCCAGACGATTACGTACTGCTTAAGCAGCCACCACGACAACGCGAACGGTTGCTTCTACGTCGCTGTGCAGGTGCACGGCTACGTCGAATTCGCCAACGTTACGGATGGTGCCGTTCGGCAGACGAACTTCGCTTTTTGCAACTTCAACGCCAGAGGCGGTCAGTGCATCAGCGATGTCGTGGGTGCCGATCGAACCGAACAGCTTGCCTTCGTCACCAGCGGTGGCAGTGATAGTCACTTCCAGCTCAGCCAGTTGGGCAGCGCGAGTTTCGGCAGAAGCTTTTTTGTCTGCAGCCAGTTTTTCCAGCTCGGCACGACGCTCTTCGAACGCAGCAATGTTAGCAGCGGTCGCAGCGGTAGCTTTGCCGTAAGGCAGCAGGTAGTTACGACCGTAACCGGCCTTAACATTTACTTTGTCGCCCAGGTTGCCCAGGTTAGCGACTTTTTCCAGAAGGATCAGTTGCATGTGAAAATCCTCTTAACTTTTAACCTTCACCGTTCGCGCTATCGGAGTCTTTCGATCCCAGACGACCGCGAAAATCAATCAGGCTGTCGACAATGGCAATAACCACAAGCAACGGACCTATCAGGTGCATGAATGGCACCAGCGTGACGTACATCCCCACCAACCAGAAATTGGCCAGTTTTTTTTGCGCCACCAGCCCATGAATCAAGGCTAGCCCGGCGAAGGCCAACGGTACGCTCAGCAACGGCAACAGAACCAACATTTGTACGCCAAGCATCGGCCCTACAAACATCGCTGCCAGCAGCGATAACGCCAGCCCTTTAGGGATTCTGATCTGACGAAATTCGCGACCAAAACCACCGGGGTTGTACAACAGCGCCTGCCAATAGCGCCCAAGAATCAGGCACAACACACTGAAAACCTGCAACGTAACCGCTATTGAACCGATGATCAGAGGCGGAATCAGTGAAGCGAAGGTAACTCGCTGGTCTGCCGAGAGTTTCTCGTAGACCTCACCGAAAGCCTGAGGCATGAGTTTCTCGAACTCCTGACTCAAACTGTCAACCATGGAGCTGAACACCGTTCCAAGGCTCACTGCACACAACAACCCGACTACCACGCTGACCAGCAGCACGCGATTCCAGGTGTGGCCTGCGCGTAAAACCAGCGCCAGACCACAAGCCCCTAGCAACACTAACAGTGCACTGGGATCCTTCTGGAAGTACCAGCAAACCAACGCTGAAAGCACTCCCACACCAATGACGCCGATGGCGTCCGAACCGCGCCGCAGTAGCACAAGACTAGCTGCGGCGGCACTCACACAGTACAACAGCGGCAATGCCGCAAATCCGGCCACAACCAGCATGGCCTGCAAACGTCCCCGCATGATGAATTCAGCCAAGGCGCGCATGCATTAGATCCCTTACTACTTTGTCGACTGCCCGGTCTCAGCGGCCGTGGCTGTCGGTGTAGGCCAGCAGGGCCAGGAAGCGGGCACGCTTGATAGCGGTGGCCAGCTGACGCTGATAACGTGCTTTGGTACCAGTGATACGGCTTGGAACGATTTTGCCGGTCTCGGATACGTATGCTTTCAGAGTGTTGAGATCTTTGTAATCGATCTCTTTCACGTCTTCAGCGGTGAAGCGGCAGAATTTACGACGACGGAAGAAACGTGCCATGTGATTGGCTCCTTAAAAGGTCCGTGGATTACTCGTCAGCGTTATCGCTGTTGTCGCTGTCATCACCATCAACGCCATCGGCGCTGTCGGAGTGCTCAGGACGGTCGCGACGCTCACGGCGCTCACTGCGGTTTTCTTCAGCCTTGAGCATCTCGGACTGGCCAGTTACGGCTTCGTCACGACGGATGACCAGGTTACGGATCACTGCATCGTTGTAGCGGAAGTTGTCTTCCAGCTCGGCCAGAGCCTTGCCAGTGCACTCAACGTTCAGCATCACGTAGTGAGCCTTGTGAACATTGTTGATTGCGTAAGCCAGTTGACGACGGCCCCAATCTTCCAGACGGTGGATTTTGCCGCCGTCTTCTTCGATCAGCTTGGTGTAACGCTCTACCATGCCGCCGACTTGCTCGCTTTGATCCGGGTGGACCAAAAAGATGATTTCGTAATGACGCATGAATGCTCCTTACGGGTTGTAGCCTGCCGCCAATAAGCGGTCAGACAAGGAGTGAATGACACTGTTAGTCTTGCTCAGGGACAGGCACATGAGCGCCTGCCGTGACAGCAAGGGGCGCAATTGTAGAGAAGGGGATGCAGAGGTGCAAGGCAATTGGTGAATATTTGAACAATTGCAGTAAAGCATCTAGTAGGAGCGCACGAGCACCGCGAGGCCGCGATAGCATTTTTCCTGAGACACCGCTATCGCGGCCTCGCGGTGCTCGTGCGCTCCTACAGAAAATACATCAACTATTTCTTTGCAGCCGCTTTCACATTACGCTGACGCAACGCTTCAAACAGGCAAACACCGGTTGCAACCGATACGTTGAGGCTGCTGACGCTGCCTGCCATCGGCAGACGCACCAGGTAATCGCAATGTTCACGGGTCAGGCGACGCATGCCCTTACCTTCGGCACCCATGATCAGAATGGTCGGACCGGTGAGGTCTTGCTGATACAACTCCTGCTCAGCCTCCCCCGCCGTACCGACAACCCAAAGGCCACGCTGCTGAAGCTTTTCCAGAGTGCGCGCCAGGTTCGTCACAGCAACCAACGGGATGACCTCAGCCGCACCGCAAGCCACTTTACGCACTGCAGGCGTCAGGGTTGCGGACTTGTCCTTGGGGACAACCACTGCCAGCGCTCCGGCAGCATCGGCAGTGCGCAGGCACGCGCCTAGGTTATGCGGGTCGGTTACACCGTCGAGCACCAGAATCAGCGGCGCGCCTTCGGTACGATCCAGTAGTTCATCGAGCATCGCCTCGCCCCAGACCTGACTAGGGCTGACTTCAGCAACAACACCCTGATGCACGCCATCGACCCACGCATCCATTTCACGACGCTCGGCCTGGCCGATCGAAACGCGATTCTCACCGGCCAGCGCAACCAGCACTTGAACACGAGGATCGCTACGTCCCTCGGCCAGCCAGATTTGCTTGACCCGCTTTGGGTGGTGACGCAACAACGCTTCTACAGCATGCACGCCGTAGATTTTTTCCAACGAACTCATGACTTGGCCTTAGGCTTGCGCGCCCCGCCGCTTTTCGCGGCTGGGGCCGAACCCGCCTTAGGCGGGCCTTTACGGTGTTTACTGGGTTTAGCAGGTCTGTCCGATGATGGCGCAGAACCGGCTTTACCGGACTTTCCCGACGATGCCTTGCTACCACCCTTCGCTTCAGCCAGCAGAGCCTGTTTCAATTCTCGACTTTTACGCACTTCAGCGTTTTTCGCTGCTGCGTCACTAGGCCGATAGGCTTCGGGCTCCGCGCTGACCTTGGCTTTAGCCTTGGCCGGACGCTTGCTCGGCGCACGCTCTGGAGCGGCGGCTTTTTCGACAGGCTGCGGTTCGGCGCCACGACGCTTGCGACCAATCGGCGCACTGATGGTTTTTTCGGCCATCTCGAAGTCGATCTTGCGCTCATCGAGGTCGACACGCATAACGCGCACTTCAACCGTGTCGCCCAAGCGGAAGCTACGACCGGTGCGCTCGCCCGCCAGGCGGTGATGCACAGGATCGAAGTGGTAGTAGTCGCCCGGCAATGCAGTGACGTGCACCAGACCTTCAACGTAGATATCAGTCAGTTCAACGAACAGACCAAAGCCGGTGACGGCGGTGATCACACCCGGGAAGGACTCGCCAACGCGGTCTTTCATGAACTCACACTTGAGCCAGTTGACCACGTCGCGGGTGGCTTCATCGGCACGGCGCTCGCTCATTGAGCATTGTTCGCCCAACTGCTCGAGGATCGCCTCGTCGTACGGGTAGATACGCGCTTTCGGAATCGTCGCCCCGCCAGCACGACGCACATGCGGCGTGTCCTGCTTGGAGCGAATCACGCTGCGGATTGCACGGTGAGTCAGCAAGTCAGGATAACGACGAATCGGCGAGGTGAAGTGGGTATACGCTTCGTAATTCAGACCGAAGTGGCCGTTATTGTCAGAGCTGTACACCGCCTGACTCAACGAACGCAGCATTACCGTCTGGATCAAGTGATAGTCCGGACGATCACGTACAGTTTCCAGCAACGCCTGATAATCCTTCGGCGTCGGACCATCTTTACCTTTGTGCAGGGATAGACCCAGCTCACCCAGGAACGCCCGGAGTTTTTCCAGACGCTCAGGCGGAGGACCATCGTGCACGCGGTAAAGCGCAGGAATCTCGTGCTTCTTGAGGAACTCGGCAGTGGCCACGTTAGCGGCCAGCATGCATTCTTCAATCAGCTTGTGAGCATCGTTGCGAGTGGTCGGACGAATTTCGGCGATCTTGCGCTCGGTCCCGAAGATGATGCGGGTTTCTTGCGTTTCAAAATCGATAGCGCCGCGAGTATGACGAGCGCCCAACAGCACCTTGTACAGCGCATAGAGCTGTTTAAGGTGTGGCAACACTTCCGGGTATTCGCCCCGCAACTGGCGGGCGTCGCTGCTTTTAGGCTGTTCCAGCATAGTGCTGACCTTGTTGTAGGTCAGACGTGCGTGGGAATGGATCACCGCTTCGTAGAACACGTAGTCAGTCATCTCGCCAGACTTGGAGATGGTCATCTCACAAACCATGGCCAGACGATCAACGTGCGGATTCAACGAACACAGGCCGTTGGAAAGCTGCTCAGGAAGCATCGGCACAACGCGCTCGGGGAAGTACACCGAGTTGCCACGCACTTGCGACTCAGCATCCAGTGCCGAGCCGATCTTCACGTAGCTCGATACGTCAGCGATGGCTACGTAGAGCTTCCAGCCGCCCGAGAACAGACGCAATTTGCCGGGTTTGGCTTCGCAATAAACCGCATCGTCGAAGTCGCGAGCATCTTCACCGTCGATGGTAACGAACGGCAGATGACGCAAGTCGACGCGATTTTCTTTGTCTTTTTCTTCAACTTCCGGCTTGAGCTTGGCGGCTTCTTTCAGCACGGCCTCAGGCCAGACGTGAGGAATATCGTAGGTGCGCAACGCGACATCGATTTCCATGCCGGGCGCCATGTAGTTGCCCACGACTTCGACGATATCGCCCTGAGGCTGGAAGCGCGGAGTCGGCCAGTGGGTGATTTTCACCTCGACGAACTGACCTATCTTCGCGTTGTTATTACGCCCCGGAGTGACCAGCACTTCCTGCTGGATTTTTGGATTGTCTGGAATGACAAAACCAATACCGCTCTCTTCGAAGTAACGACCGACCACCGTTTCATGGGCGCGAGAAATCACTTCGACGATAACGCCTTCACGACGACCGCGACGGTCCAGGCCGGAAACGCGCGCCAGAGCACGGTCACCATCGAACACCAGACGCATCTGGGCCGGACTCATGAACAGGTCATCGCTGCCATCGTCAGGTACCAGGAAGCCGAAACCGTCACGATGCCCGGAGATACGCCCCAGGATGAGGTCCAGCTTGTCCACCGGGGCATAAGTGCCACGACGGGTGTAGATCAATTGCGCGTCGCGTTCCATGGCTCGCAAACGGCGGCGCAGGGCTTCGAACTGATCTTCAGTTGTCAGGCCAAATTCTTCCACCAGTTGCTCACGGCTCGCCGGCGAACCGCGCTCGGAGAGGTGAGCCAGAATCAATTCACGGCTGGGGATAGGGTTTTCGTATTTTTCCGCTTCACGAGCGGCCTCGGGATCGAGGGACTGCCAATCGGCCATTAGATAGTTTTCACCTTGTCTATATGCGGGCTAGTTTGGCATACACCTATTGAAACGGGAAATTTCAGACTCCAACAGCGCCTGAAAAACCTGTGACAAGACGCAAAAGAGCCCCGGAATACGCCGCCTGCGAAATTTTTCAGATTTTTTTCGCCACGGGGGTTTACAGTGTAAAAAGCGCTCCGTATAGTGCGCGCCATCGACAGGCAGACGCTTGTCGATACTGCCCAGATGGTGAAATTGGTAGACACGCCAGCTTCAGGTGCTGGTGACCGCAAGGTCGTGGAAGTTCGAGTCTTCTTCTGGGCACCAATTTCGAGTAGCAGATTGTAAAATCTACTGACTCCCACAAAAACCCGCGAAAGCGGGTTTTTGCATTTCAGATTTTTGTTTTCCATTTTTATTCCCAGAAGCTGGAAAGCATTTATTAAAACCAAAACAGGGGTTTACAGATCAAAACCTGCTCCGTATAGTGCGCTCCATCAACGGCGTGCAACGCTGCTGATGCTGCCCAGATGGTGAAATTGGTAGACACGCCAGCTTCAGGTGCTGGTGACCGCAAGGTCGTGGAAGTTCGAGTCTTCTTCTGGGCACCAATTCAAACAAAACCGAGCCATGTGCTCGGTTTTGTGCTTTCTGGGGTTTGGATTGCAGCCGGACCTGCGGGAGCAGAGCAGGCTCTGCTCCCACAAAAATCCCCCAGCGCCCCTGCAATTAAGCCCGGAACTGCCCCAGGCTCGCCTTCAACTGTGCAGCCAGACCATCCAGCACTTTGCCGCTAGCAGTGGTTTCCTCAACGACCTGCGCCGCACGTTGTGCCTGAGCATGTATGACCTCCACTCGCCCCCGCACGGCGTGAGCACCTTCGGCCTGATGAACTGCCGCCTTGGTCGCCAGACCAATCGCCGCGTGTACCTGCTCAACAGACTCTTGAACCGATTGCTGCAATTTAGCGCTATTGCGCAGCACCGCCAGACCTTCATTGGCCTGACGCCCCGCCAGTCCAATCGCCGCCACAGCCTCTTTCGCCCCCGATTGCAAGGCGCCGATGTGCGCCTGAATATCTCCGGTAGAGCTTTGCGTCTTGCTCGCCAGCGCACGAACTTCGTCCGCCACTACAGCAAAACCTCGACCCGTCTCCCCTGCCCGCGCAGCTTCAATGGCAGCGTTCAGTGCCAACAGATTCGTTTGCTCGGCAATGCCGTGAATCACTTCCAGTACCACTTCGATCTGCTCGCTCTGCTGAGCCAGCCGCTCGATGACTTTCGAACCGGTTTCGACCTGGCCCGCCAGCGCTTCAATCAAGCCGCCCACCTGGTTTGAAGTGCGCGTGTTTTCATCAGTTGCCTGACGGATGTCCACCACCTGCCGCAAAGCTGCCTGCATGGCATGGCTTTCGGACTGAGCTTCTTCAGCCATATGCTCAAGGGCCTGAAGGCTGGCGGCCACTTCGTCGCGCTGCAGCTCTGCGGCAGCACCGGCACCCGCGTTACGCTGGCTCATCGCATTGATTTCAACGCCCGTGCGCTGTGCCACATCTCCTGCCTCGCGGACGATCGGCTGAAGCTTGGCGACAAAACGGTTGACGGCTGCCGCCATGTCACCAATTTCATCATTACTGTCGAGCTTCACTCGCTTGGTCAGATCACCCTCGCCCGCCGCCAGATCATCCAGCGCTGCAATCAACAACAGCAGCTTGTTGACCACCCTGCGTCCCAGCACCACAGCCAGAACCAGGAGTACGCCCAGCCCGACTAGCGCAAGGCCCATGCCGATCCGCCACCGCAGCGTTTGAGCCGCTTCCTGCACAGCCGACGTGGTATTGGCCGACATGGCAGAAGCAGCGTTTTGCGCGGAATCCAGACGCGAGCGCAGTGCTGCCGAACTGTCCTTCGATGCGCCCGCCAGACTTTCGGAAACCAACTGCCCGCCACTGGTGATCAGCGTCGCAAAACGCTTGTCCAGAGCCACGAGATTTTCTTCGACTGTGGCCGTGGAAACTCCCATGCGCACCTTGCCGATCTCAACACCATTCGGGCTGATGGAGGCCTCGACGTAGTAAACCGAGCTGTCTGTTTTCGCAGCGTTCAGCACCTTATCCATCGCCCGCTCGCCTTCACCCTTGGCAAGCAACGCCTGGATCAGGGGATTTTCGCGATTCAGGTAACGGGTCAAGTGCTCGCCAGCCGCATCGTCATAGATCACGAACAACACATTAGGATTGCGCTGCGCACGACGAGCAAATTCGGACAGTGTAGGGGTGTCGTTATCCCACATGGCGCGGGGTGCCACAGCGGCCAACAGTTCGGCCATATCGGTGGCTGAATCCTTGAGGTCTTTTTCCAGCGTGGCACGCAGTTGAGCCTGCTCATCCTTCAGACGGGCTGCAAGGCCGACGCTCAAGCGCTGGCTCGTACTGGTCGCCAGATTGTCGAGGCTTGAAGTGACTTCGCGACTTGCCTGCTCGAGCTCGGAGGACAAGTGTTGCGAATCTACACCCAGGCGACTCGCAAGATCGGCTTCAAGCGCAGTAACAGTGCTCCGGGTAAGAGCGACCGCAACCAGCACCTGCACCAAAAGAGCGATACCCAGGGCAATGAACACAGGGCGCAGCAAGCGGCTGCGCAAGAGAGAAAGGACAGCTGACACGGGGAATCCCTCCACCATCGGCGCCATTAAAATGATGGCACCTTTTCTGACGCTTATTACAGCAATCGCCGTGCCGTTCCTGCGGCCACGGTAAAACCAGAAAAAACAAAGGGCCGCATATGCGACCCTTTATTTTTAGATCAACGACTTATCAGCCAAACGGGTGACGCAGAACGATGGTTTCGTTGCGATCAGGACCTGTCGAGATAATGTCGATTGGCGCGCCAACCAGCTCTTCCAGACGCTTGATGTAAGCGCGAGCGTTAGCTGGCAGCTCTTCAAGAGTCTTGGCGCCCAGAGTCGATTCAGTCCAGCCCGGCACTTGCTCGTACACAGGCTTGAGGCCCAGGTAGCTGTCAGCATCGGTTGGTGCTTCGATGACTGCGCCCTGCTCGTTCTCGTAACCGACGCAGATATTGATGGTTTCGAGGCCATCAAGCACGTCAAGCTTCGTCAGGCAGATGCCGGAGATGCTGTTGATTTCAATAGCACGACGCAGGATCACGGCATCGAACCAACCGCAGCGACGAGCACGGCCAGTGGTTGCACCAAATTCGTGCCCACGCTTGGCCAGGAACGCACCAACATCATCAAACAGCTCAGTCGGGAACGGACCCGAACCCACACGCGTGGTGTAAGCCTTGGTAATACCCAGGATGTAATCCAGGTACATCGGACCAAAACCCGAACCGGTGGCAATGCCGCCAGCCGTGGTGTTGGAGCTGGTGACGTACGGGTAGGTACCGTGGTCGATGTCCAGCAGCGAACCTTGAGCGCCTTCGAACATGATGTCTTTACCGTCGCGACGCATTTCATGCAGCGCGGCAGTGACGTCGAGCATCAGTGGCTTGAGCAGTTCGGCGTATTCCATGCACTCGTCGAGAGTCTTCTGGAAGTCGATGGCTGGCTCTTTGTAGTAATTGACCAGCACAAAGTTGTGATAGTCGAGCAACTCGCCCAGCTTGGCGGCGAAACGCTCGCGATGGAACAGGTCGCCGATACGCAGACCGCGACGTGCAACCTTGTCTTCGTAAGCCGGGCCAATGCCACGACCGGTGGTGCCGATCTTGAACTCGCCACGCGCCTTTTCACGCGCCTGATCCAGCGCAACGTGATACGACAGGATCAGCGGGCAGGACGGGCTGATGCGCAGACGCTCGCGCACCGGAATGCCTTTCTCTTCCAGCTTGATGATTTCACGCATGAGCGCATCAGGAGCAACCACCACACCGTTACCGATCAGGCATTGCACGCCTTCACGCAACACACCGGACGGGATCAGGTGCAAGACGGTTTTTTCGCCGTCGATCACCAGAGTGTGACCAGCGTTGTGGCCACCCTGGTAACGCACTACAGCGGTAGCATGTTCGGTCAGCAGATCAACGATCTTGCCTTTGCCCTCATCACCCCATTGGGTGCCCAGGACTACGACATTCTTACCCATAACACTTGTCCTCATTCACGCAAACTTGGTGTCGGCGGCCGCCGACAGGAAAACTCAAGAAGCCAGCGGCACGACTTGCCAACGCTCGCCATGCTGAATCAATTGCCGATCACAATCGGCATCACGCGCTGCAGCCACCAGTTGCCCAGGCAACGCCTGCACAACACGCTGACCCTCACTGCGCAACTGACAAACCTGCTGCCAGAGTGCTGCATCCGTACTGTCCGGCATCCAGATACCGCCGGAAGGCAATTCGATTTCCGCACGGCCCAATGTCACCAAAGTCTTCAGGTCCGTGGAAAAACCGGTGGCCGGGCGAGCCCGACCGAAATCCGCACCGATGTCATCATAGCGACCGCCCTGAGCAATGGATTGACCCACGCCCGGAACGAACACTGCGAACACGACACCCGTGTGATAGTGATAACCGCGCAACTCACCCAGATCGAAATACAGCGGGAGCTCAGGGAATCGCGCCGCAAGGCGCTCGGCAACAGTCAGCAGATCGTCAAGGGCAGCCAACACCGGCGCAGGCGCATTGGCCAGACGATCACGGGCCGCAGCCAGCACTTCACGACCGCCACACAAGTCAACCAGCGCACGCAGCATCGACGCCAGATCGGCAGGCAGATTGGCCGTCAGCTCGATCACTTCGTCGATGGCTTTGCGCTGCAGGGCATCAAACAACAGTTGCTCAACTTCACCGGACAAACCAGCAGCACGAGCCAGACCACGGTAGATACCGACATGCCCCAGGTCCATGTGGACATCCGGCACATCGGCCAGTTGTAGCATGGCGAGCATCAGACTGATGACTTCAACGTCGCTGCTCGGGCTTGCATCGCCGTACAACTCGGCACCCAGTTGAATCGGGCTACGCGAAGAAGACAGGGCCCGCGGCTGCGCATGCAGCACGCTACCGGCATAGCACAGACGGCTCGGGCCTTCACGACGCAGGGTATGCGCATCGATGCGCGCCACTTGCGGCGTGATGTCGGCACGAAAGCCCATTTGCCGGCCCGACTGCGGGTCAATCACTTTGAAGGTGCGCAGATCCAGGTCCGAGCCCGCGCCAGTGAGCAAAGATTCAAGGTATTCGATATGAGGGGTGACTACGAATTCATAGCCCCAGCTCTGGAACAGATCCAACACCTGACGGCGCGCTACTTCTATGCGCGCCGCTTCAGGTGGCAGTACTTCTTCGATGCCATCTGGTAGCAGCCAGCGGTCAACCGTTGCCATTACGCCTTTCCCCTATGATCCGGGCGGCCCGCGCCGAGGCGAGCCTTGAGTAAAGCAGAGAGTGGTCAGGTGCTGCGCCCATTCCTGCGGGCACGGCGAGCGCCCGAGAATGGCTCTTTCAGACCACTGTCCTCGAAAATCTTGCCACTGCTGTGGCCAATCAATCGTGCAGACGCAAAAAAGCCGGGAATTTCCCGGCTGCCGCATCATACACACGTTTTACCGCATGATCACCCCGCCGAACGGTTTTGCCGCCCGGCGGGTGGATTACGGCTTTCAGATCACGGCTTGGATTTTTCCAGGTAGCGGAAGAAATCGCTGCTCGGATCCAGAACCATCACGTCGCTCTTGTTCGCGAAGCTTTCACGGTAGGCGCGCAGGCTACGGTAGAACGCGTAGAACTCCTGATCCTGACCGTATGCCTTGGAGTAGATCGCGGAAGCTTGTGCATCACCATCACCACGGGCCTCTTCAGACTCGCGATAGGCTTCAGCCAGCAACACACGACGCTGACGATCAGCGTCGGCACGGATGCCTTCAGCCAGCTCGTTACCCTTGGCCCGATGCTCACGCGCTTCACGTTCACGTTCGGTACTCATCCGCTCGAAGACGCTGCGGTTCACTTCTTTCGGCAGGTCGATAGCCTTGACCCGAACATCGATAACCTCGATACCCAGTTCCTTGCTTGCCATTGCATTCAGCGAAGCGGTGATGTCAGCCATCAGCGCGTCACGCTCGCCCGACACAGCTTCGTGCAGGGTGCGCTTACCGAACTGGTCACGCAGACCGGATTCAAGACGACGCGACAGACGCTCATCAGCGATTTGCTTGAGGCCCGATGTCGCGGTGTAGAACACTTCCGCGTCCTTCACACGCCACTTGGCGTAGGCATCAACCATGACCGCTTTCTTTTCCAGCGTCAGGAAGCGTTGGGTCGGTGCATCCAGAGTCAGCAGGCGGCCGTCGAACTTGCGCACCTGATTGACGTAAGGAATCTTCACGTGCAGACCCGGTTGAATATTAGGTTCAACCACGCGACCAAATTGCAGCATTACGGCACGTTCAGTCTGGGACACGATAAACAGGCTATTCCAGGCAACTACCGCCAGCACTACAGCAACAATCAGGGCGATCAGCGATTTATTGCTCATCAGCGAGTCTCCCTTGTACGCGGCTGCTGAATTTCTGCGGCGCGTGCGCCTGCATCAGCTCCGACTGCGGCGGCACCGTTAGTCGGGGCAGCGCTGTTACCGCTACGGCCATTTTCGATCATCTTGTCCAGCGGCAGATAAAGCAGGTTGTTCCCGCCCTTTTCGCCCGTTACGAGGACCTTGCTCGTATTGGTGAACAACTCTTGCATGGTGTCCAGGTACAGACGCTCACGCGTGACTTCCGGAGCCTTGCGATACTCGGCAACCAGTTTGGTAAAGCGATCAGCTTCACCCTTGGCGCGCGAGATCACTTCGTCGCGATAACCGTTGGCATCTTCGATGATGCGTTGGGCCTGACCACGCGCTTCCGGAATCACACCGTTAGCGTAGGTTTCAGCCTGGTTGCGCGAACGTTGCTCGTCTTCACGGGCACGGATCACGTCATCGAACGCTTCCTGAACCTCACGAGGCGCGGCAGCACTCTGCACGTTCACCTGAGTGACGGTGATACCGGTGCGATAGGTATCGAGGAAGCGTTGCAGACGCTCCTTGATTTCACTCGCCATCAGCTCACGACCTTCAGTCAGCACCTGGTCCATGGCCGTGGAACCCACGACATGACGCAAAGCACTTTCAGTGGCGTGTTGCAGACTGACTTCCGGCTGATCAACGTTCAGCACGAAATCACGCAGGTTGGAGATTTTGTACTGCACGGTCAGCGGCACTTCGACGATGTTTTCGTCTTCAGTCAGCATCTGGCCCTGTTTGCTGTAGGCACGTTCGCGAGTCACGTTTTCCATGTACTTGCGATCAAACGGCGGGAAATAGATATTCAGACCCGAACCTACGGTTTCGTGGTACTGACCGAAGCGCAGCACAACGGCTTGCTCCTGCTCGTCCACGACGTAAATGGCGCTGTACAGCCAGATCGCGACCAGCACGACCAGACCAATGCCCAGCAAGCCGAAACCGCCACCCTTGCCAGGGTTGCCGTTACCGCCACCGTCACCACCACTGCGTTTCTTACCACCACCGAACAACCCATTCAGGCTTTCCTGCAGCTTTCGGAAGGCCTCGTCGAGATCCGGTGGCCCCTTGCGGTCGCCGCCCTTGCGCTTACCACCCCAAGGATCCTGATTATTCGAGTTGCCACCCGGCTCATTCCAAGCCATAGCGCTCTCCATCTGATAAAGCAAAGACGCGCCCGCGGCGCGCCGACCAATGCTACAGAATGCCCGAGAAAGCCGTACAACGGCTTTCTCACGCTTTTATTGCAAAGTGTGTTGCTCGATGAATTCCAGCGGCTGCAGTCCTTCGCGACTCACCAGACGATTGAACTCAACGCGCGGTAAACGTACTGCCAACAAGCTACTGCCTTGCTCGTCATATTCTTCGCTCTGCACCGCACCCAACTCGAAGAACTGGGCGCGCAACCGGGCGAAATCCTGAGACAGATGCAGGGTGCCGACGAACAGATCGTCACCGAGTAACTCGGCAACAGCCTGCTTTAACAGGTCCAGCCCGCGACCATCACGCGCTGAAACCCAGACACGTTGCGGCTTGCCATCGGCATCGCGTTGTATCTGCGGCTCTACGCCTTCAAGCAGGTCGAGTTTGTTATAGACCTCGAGTATCGGCAAGCCCTCGGCACCGATCTCGCCGAGTACCGCCATAACCTGCTCGATCTGCTCCATTCGCTCAGGCTCGTGAGAGTCGATGACATGCAGCAGCAAATCAGAGTTGCTGGACTCTTCGAGCGTAGCGCGAAAGGCCTCGACCAGCTTGTGTGGCAGGTGACGAATGAAGCCCACTGTGTCGGCCAGCACGATAGGCCCCAGGTCGTCGAGTTGCAGACGGCGAAGGGTCGGGTCGAGTGTGGCGAAGAGCTGATCCGCAGCAAACACATCGGAATCGGTCACAGCATTGAACAATGTCGATTTGCCGGCGTTGGTATAACCCACCAGTGAAACCGAAGGGATATCGGCGCGCTTACGCCCGCGACGGGCTTGCTCACGCTGACTGCGGACCTTTTCAAGACGGCCTTTGATCTGTCGCAGACGAACCCGCAACAGGCGCCGATCCGTTTCCAGCTGGGTTTCACCAGGACCACGCAGGCCAATACCACCGCCCTGGCGCTCAAGGTGAGTCCAGCCGCGAACCAGCCGCGTGCTCATGTGCTCGAGCTGTGCCAGCTCGACCTGCAACTTGCCTTCATGAGTACGCGCACGTTGCGCGAAGATGTCGAGGATCAACCCCGTGCGATCAAGGACGCGACACTCGAAAACTCGTTCGAGGTTACGTTCCTGACTGGGTGTCAGCACGTGATTGAAGATGACGATATCGATTTTTTCGGCTTTGACCTGGTCGCGAAGCTCCTCGACCTTGCCACTGCCAATCAGATATTTGGCCGATGGCCGATGACGCGGCACGTTGACGAACGCGACGGTATCGGCGCCAGCCGATATGGCCAACTCCCGAAACTCCTGCGGATCTTCGCGCGCCTCAGGGTCCTGACCATCCAGGTGAACGAGTATTGCGCGTTCACCACCACTGTGGCGCTCAAAGAACAAAGCAGACTCCTATCAGGCGTTACCTGGCTCAGCGTCGCCCTGCTCACCTTCGGTTGCGCTAGGCAGACGAATCGGGCGAACCGGAACAACGGTAGAGATTGCGTGCTTGTAGACCATTTGGCTGACAGTGTTCTTCAGCAAAATAACGAACTGGTCAAAGGACTCGATGGTGCCTTGCAGCTTGATGCCGTTGACGAGATAGATCGAAACCCCAACCTTCTCTTTACGCAGGGTGTTCAGGTAAGGGTCTTGTAGCGAATGCCCTTTTGACATGTGCCGCACTCCTTTAAGGATCAATAATAATTCGAATTCAATTGGCTTGAACCGCCACCCCCCAAGGATAGACGGCTATTGCAAGGACTCAGCTCAATATGGAGACCGACCCCAGGTATTTCAAGGCGCGTGGCAAATTGTCGCTGGCCAGGCTGTCCAACCAGTGTAAATCGTCCCAGCTACGTAGCCAGGT
This sequence comes from Pseudomonas caspiana, assembly GCF_040224095.2. Taxonomy (NCBI): domain Bacteria; kingdom Pseudomonadati; phylum Pseudomonadota; class Gammaproteobacteria; order Pseudomonadales; family Pseudomonadaceae; genus Pseudomonas; species Pseudomonas caspiana. The sequence continues at coordinate 5,351,791 of NZ_CP167995.1, forward strand.
AAACTGTCGTTTGGCCAGTTGGCGAGTGGCAATAATGCCCCGCTCCTGCATTTCAGCCCATGTCAGCTTTCCATCCAGATGATCCCAGACCTGGCGATAACCGACGGCTCTTATCGATGGCAGACCCGCGTGCAGGTCGCCTCTTGAGCGTAACGCCAGAACTTCGTCCAGGAATCCCTGGTCCAGCATTGTTGAAAACCTTGATGCGATACGGCCATGCAACACCTTGCGATCTGCCGGAGCAATGGCCAGGTTGGCGACAGTATAGGGCAATTGCGGTCTACCAGAAGCCGCAGCATCAGTAGTTTGCGCAGTTTGTTGTTCTCTATGTGCTGTCATGCTCAACCCGCTGACCCGATAAACCTCCAGCGCACGTATCAATCGCTGCGGGTCATTGGGGTGGATGCGCGCCGCAGACACCGGATCCACTGCTGCCAACTGGTCATGCAATGACTGCCAGCCGTGGGTTGCAGCCTGTGCTTCCAGCTCCGCGCGAACACTTGCATCAGCGGCCGGCATATCCGCCAACCCGTCCAGTAGAGCCTTGAAATACAACATAGTGCCGCCGACCAGCAGCGGAATTTTTCCGCGAGCGGTAATTTCCGCCATCGCAGCCAGCGCATCACTGCGAAAATCGGCTGCAGAATAGCTTTCGGCTGGATCAAGAATGTCCACCAGACGATGAGGAAACTCGGCCAGTTGCGCTTTGGAAGGCTTGGCGGTGCCGATGTCCATGCCGCGATAGACCAGCGCCGAATCGACGCTGATCAGTTCGCAAGGCAGGACTTTGCACAGTTCCATGGCCAGATCGGTCTTACCCGAAGCCGTCGGCCCCATCAGAAAGATGGCCGGAGGTAGAGCGCTCATTCAACGACCGCGCAGGAAGAGTTTGTCCAGATCATCCAGACCCATTTGGGTCCAGGTAGGTCGGCCATGGTTGCATTGACCGCTGCGCTCGGTGTTTTCCATGTCGCGCAGCAGACCGTTCATTTCCGGGATCGCCAGACGGCGGTTGGCCCGAATCGCACCGTGGCAAGCCATGGTGCCCAGCAATTCGTTCATGTGAGCCTGAACCCGGTCACTGGTGCCGTACTCCATCAGATCCGCCAGCACGTCGCTGACCAGACGATTGGCCTCGGCCTGTTTCAACAAGGCCGGAATCTGCCGGATCGCCAGACTTTCAGGGCCAAGGCGCTGCAACTCGAAGCCCAGACGCTGGAATGTCTCGATATGCTCTTCGGCGCAATCGGCTTCGCGCTGGCTGACTGCAATAGACTCAGGCACCAATAAAGGCTGACCGCTCAAGCCTTCACTGGCCATCGCAATCTTCAGCCGCTCGTACATGATCCGCTCGTGCGCAGCATGCATGTCTACCAGCACCAGCCCGTGAGCGTTTTCCGACAGAATATAAATGCCCTTGAGTTGCGCCAAGGCATAACCCAACGGGGGAATGTCGCCCTGAGTTTCTGGCAACGAAACGGCAGGCGTACCGGGCAACGGCGCATAAAACTCGCGATAAGCGCTTTGCGCTTCGGCGGCGGGTAAGGTCGCTGTAGGGCGTGGCGTGTACTGATATTGATAACCAGCGCCCGCACCTGAACCGGCTGGCGGCGCATAAGGTTGAGCCTGAGGCTGCTCCAGCAGATTATTGGCCAGACGCATTTCACCCTGCGGCCCGAACTCACCGGCTTGCGGGCCAGTGGGTCGCTCGACGGCAGTGACGGGCGCAGCGCCCGCGAGCTGATCTTCGGGACGCACATCGCCCAGCGCCCGGTGCAACGTGCCATACAGGAAGTCATGCACCATACGCCCGTCACGGAAGCGGACTTCGTGTTTGGTCGGATGCACGTTGACGTCAACGACGGCGGGATCAACCTCGAAGAACAACACGAAGGTCGGGTGACGACCATTGAACAATACGTCGCGATAAGCCTGGCGCACCGCATGCGCTACCAGCTTGTCGCGCACTGCCCGGCCGTTCACAAAGAAATACTGCAAGTCTGCCTGGCTACGAGAAAAGGTCGGCAACCCGACCCAGCCCCACAGATGCAAGCCATTGCGCTCAATCTCGATGGGCAGCGCCTGCTCCAGAAAACCAGGGCCGCAAATGGCCGAAACGCGTCTGGCGCGAGCCGTGTCGTCGTTGGCTTCATGCAGACTGAGGATCGTCTTACCGTTGTGCCGCAAATGGAACGCCACGTCGAAACGTGCCAGTGCCATGCGCTTGATCACTTCCTGGAGGTGATCGAATTCGGTTTTTTCCGCCTTGAGAAACTTGCGTCGCGCCGGGGTATTGAAGAACAGGTCGCGGACTTCAACCGAGGTGCCCACCGGATGCGCAGCAGGCTGGACTCGGGAGGCCATGTCGCGACCTTCGGTTTCGACTTGCCAGGCTTGATCGGCATCACGCGTTCGGGAGGTCAGAGTCAATCGCGCCACAGAGCTGATCGACGCCAGCGCTTCGCCGCGAAAACCAAGACTCATGACCCGCTCAAGGTCTTCCAGCTCGCGGATCTTGCTGGTGGCATGACGAGCCAGGGCTAAAGGCAGGTCATCAGAGGAAATCCCGCTGCCGTCGTCACGAACCCGCAGCAGCTTGATGCCTGCCTGTTCAACATCGACATCAATACGCTTGGCGCCTGAGTCCAGGCTGTTTTCCAGCAACTCCTTGATGACCGATGCTGGCCGCTCGACCACCTCACCCGCTGCGATCTGGTTGGCCAGCCGCGGGCTGAGCAACTCGATGCGCGCAGCGTTTAGGGCTGCTGCGCTGGCGGGGGCCTGAACGTCAGGCTCAACACTGTCGAGAAGAAGATCGGTCATGGTTGAGTCGCCACCTCGGAGCTAGGGATTTTCAGGTCCTGCCCGACACGCAACTCATCCGTCTTCAGATTATTGGCACTGCGCAACGCAGCAGGGCTCATGTCGTAACGGGCGGCAAGCATCGAAAGGCTTTCCCCCGAACGCACCACATGGTTACGCGGCCCTTGGGCAAGTTTGCCGTTATCGCGTAGCCAGGAGATATAAGTGCCTTGCGGTGGATTCTGCTGGAAGAACTGCTTCACGCCAGAGTTGATTGAACGCGCCAGTGCTTGCTGGTGCGAGGCAGCGCTGAGCTTGGCGGCTTCGGCGTTGTTGGAGATGAAGCCGGTTTCAACAAGAATCGACGGGATATCAGGCGATTTGAGCACCATGAAGCCTGCCTGCTCAACACGGGATTTGTGCAGCGACGTCACGCGACCAATATTGGTCAGGACTTTCTGCCCGACATTGAGGCTCGATGACAACGAAGCAGTCATGGACAGGTCCAGCAATACCCCGGCCAGCATCCGGTCCTTGTCATCCAGGCTTACCGCGCCAGCACCACCGATCAAGTCGGAACGGTTTTCGCTATCAGCCAGCCAACGCGCCGTCTCAGACGTAGCGCCGCGCTCGGACAGGGCGAATACCGAGGCGCCAAACGCCGCTCGCGACGGCGCAGCGTCAGCGTGAATCGACACGAACAGGTCCGCGCCTTTGGCCCTGGCAATTTCGGTGCGTTTACGCAACGGGATGAAGTAGTCACCGGTTCGGGTCAGCTCGGCGCGGTAGCCTTTTTCAGCATTGATCTGACGTTGCAGCTCTTTGGCGATGGCCAGTACCAGATTCTTTTCTTTCTGCCCGCTACTGCCGGACGCACCCGGATCCTCTCCACCGTGACCTGCATCAATCACGATCACAATGTCACGCTTGCCGTTAGGCACGGGCGTCAGTTTGATTTCGGGTTTGGCCGGACTGACCGGTACGGCAGGCGCGGTGTTCGCGGCCGTATCGGGAATGGTCGGACTCGGATTGGCATCACCCGGTTCATCGAACAGGTCAACGACAAGGCGGTTGCCGTATTGCTGGTTCGGGGCCAGGGTGAAGCTCTTGGGGGTCACGGCCTTTTTCAAGTCGATAACCACGCGCAAATCCGTAGCGGTCCGCTGAGCGGAACGCATGCTGGTAATGGGCGTATTGGCCATGGGCACATTCAGCGGACCACCGAGGGTCGCACCGTTGATATCGATAACCAGTCGGTCAGGAGAAGTCAGGGTGAAAACGCTGTGCTGGACGGGTCCGGACAGGTCAAAAACCAGTCGTGTGTTATCCGGTGCACGCCATAGGCGGACACTTTTTACCTGTGTTGCGGCCAGCGCATCAACAGCCAGGGCTGTCAAAAGCAGACCCACTACAGTAACCAGCGCGCGAATGCGCATACCTAACCCCATTTCTATTTGAATTCCAACGCCAAAGCGGCACACCAGGTTTCGCCACGCGAGCCCGTCGGGCTCAAAGTCAGTGCTCGACCTTGCGCATGCTGCCTAATGGTAATGGTCAGGTCAGGCTTTGGCAAAAAGCCTGCACCGAGCTGGGGCCACTCGATCAAACAAAGTGCATCGCCTTCCAGGTAATCGCGGATGCCCAGGTACTCAAGCTCCTCGGGGTCGACCAATCGATACAGGTCGAAGTGGAATACGCGAACCGAACCAATTTCATAGGGTTCGACCAAGGTGAAGGTCGGACTCTTGACCGCGCCCTCATGCCCGAGGCCACGGATGATGCCCCGTGAAAGCGTGGTTTTCCCTGCGCCCAGATCCCCTTCCAGAAAAATAACGCCGCTCCCTTGAGTCACCTGGGCAATACGTTCACCAAAGCTGGTCATGGCCTCTTCACCGACCAAATGCAGCGTTAACTCAGACACGGTTGCTGCTCCTCCAATAACTGACGAATGGCTGGAATCAAATCACTGGCCGCCAGCCCACGGCCCGCTTCGCCGACCCGCTGTCCAGCGCTGGCATGCAGCCAGACCGCCAGACACGCCGCATCGAACGGTTTCATTTTTTGCGCCATCAGCGCACCGATCAGCCCGGCGAGGACATCGCCCAGACCCGCAGTCGCCATGGCCGGATGGCCGCGATCACACAGCATTAATTGCCCATCGACGTCAGCGATCAGGCTGCCGCTGCCCTTCAATACACAAACCGCCTGGTATTTATCGGCCAGTGCCCGCGCGGCAGCAGGGCGGTCAGCCTGGACTTGTTTAGTGGTCATCCCCAGCAAGCGCGCAGCCTCGCCAGGATGCGGGGTAATAACGCTGCCCTCGGGAAGTGAAACAAAACCTTGCGCCAACTGATTAAGGGCATCGGCGTCCCACACTTGCGGACGTTGAGCATTGGCCGCCGCTGACAGCAGGCTACGGCCCCAGGCGGCTTGCCCCATGCCAGGGCCGACCACCAGAACACTGGCGGGCTCAATCAATGCCATCAACTGGTTAGCCGAACGAATCGCCGCGCTCATCACTTCGGGCATGCGAGTCAGCGCAGCAGGAATGTGTTCGGCTCGGGTCGCCAACGTGACCATGCCCCCGCCACAGCGCAAAGCACTTTCAGCACTCAGCAGACAGGCCCCGCCGAAACCATGATCGCCGCCAATCACCAGCACCCGACCATACAGACCTTTATGAGCAGTGCGAGGGCGTGAAGCCAGATGCGGCAGATTGAAGGTATCAAGGCGAGTCGCGCTGCGAGTGGCGTGAGCGACAATGGCCGGATCAGCCTGCAAGTCGTCGAATACCAGCTCGCCCACCAGGTCCGGTGCATCACCGGTCAGCAGGCCCAGCTTCAAGCCTATATAGGTCACGGTCAGATCGGCCCGCACCGCGACACCCAGAGTACGTCCGGTATCGGCGCTCAGCCCGGAGGGAATATCCACCGCCACGACCGGCAAGCCACTGGCATTGATCGACTCGATTGCCGCGGCGTACGGCTGGCGAACGTCACCGTTCAAGCCAGTCCCCAGCAGCGCATCCAGCACAATGCCGCGCAACGGCTGATCAGCCCACGATTGAACATTCAGACCAGCAGCGACTGCCGCGCGGTAAGCGTCAGCGGCATCGCCAGCCAGCGCGGCGGGATCGGCCACGCTGAACACCTGAACATTCCAGCCCGCTTTGCGCGCCAGAGCGGCGATCAGATAACCGTCGCCCGCGTTGTTGCCGCGACCGGCCAGCACGCTCAATTCCCGCGCTTCGGGCCAGTGTCGACGCAGCGCACGCCACGTCGCATGGGCGGCCCGTTGCATCAATTCACCGCCGCAAGTACCCGCAGCAATGAGCTGTGCGTCCAGTTCGCGGACCTGCGCGGCACTGTACAGCGCGTCGGGTAATTGGGGATTCGTGTCGACCATGCGTCTCTTGGCTCCGATGTCTGGCAGAATTATACGCACCTCCACCCGGTTTCTCCTTGCGCATGCCCGTAATTACTGTTGATTCGCCCAATACTGTTGACCTTGTCACCCTTGCTCAATCGATCAAGGAGTGGGGCCGCGAGCTGGGTTTTCAGCAAGTCGGGATTGCCGGGCTCGATCTCGCCGAACATGAGCAACACCTTGAGCGCTGGCTTGAGGCGGGCTATCACGGCGAGATGGACTATATGGCAGCGCATGGCAGCAAACGTTCGCATCCTGAAGAGCTGGTACCCGGCACCTTGCGGGTAGTGTCGTTGCGCATGGATTACCTGCCGGGTGACACCGAGATGACTCAGCGCCTGACTGAGCCGGAAAAAGCCTACGTGTCCCGCTACGCTCTGGGTCGCGATTATCACAAGTTGATCCGCAAACGTGTTCAGCAACTGGCCGAGCGCATCCAGCAAGCCATCGGCCCGTTCGGCTATCGCGCCTTCGTTGACAGCGCCCCGGTGCTGGAGAAAGCCATCGCCGAAAAGGCCGGGCTTGGCTGGATTGGCAAGAACACGCTGGTGCTCAATCGCAAGGCTGGCAGTTTCTTCTTCCTGAGTGAGCTGTTTGTCGACCTGCCATTGCCGGTGGACGCTCCCCATGCCACCGAACATTGCGGCCGCTGCACTGCGTGCCTGGACATTTGCCCCACCGCTGCCTTCGTTGGGCCTTATGTGCTGGATGCCAGACGCTGCATTTCTTATCTGACCATTGAATTGAAAACCGCCATCCCCGAGGAGCTCAGGCCGCTCATCGGCAACCGGGTGTTCGGTTGCGATGACTGCCAGATCGTTTGCCCATGGAATCGCTTCGCCCGCCCGACCGACCAAAGTGATTTCCAGCCACGCCATAATCTGGATAACGCGGGTTTGGCGGAGTTGTTCATGTGGGACGAGGATAAATTCCTCAGCAATACCGAAGGGTCACCCCTACGCCGCGCCGGTTACGAACGTTGGTTGCGCAACCTGGCGGTGGGGTTGGGTAATGCGCCGTCGACGATCCCCGTGCTTGAGGCGCTTGAGGCGCGGCGTGAGTATCCGTCGGAGTTGGTGAGGGAGCATGTGGAGTGGGCTTTGCGGCAGCACCAACACCGCGGTTAACGGCTGGAGCGAACTTGTTCGCGAGAAATTACTTCAACCGATGAATTCGCATCGAATGACAGAAATCCTCGCGAACAAGTTAGCTCCTACCGGTTAGTGCTCATCACCCTTGTAGACAAACTTCGGCATGTTCCAGTTAAACCGGATAGCCAATAGCCGCAGCAGCAAGCCACCAAACAGGGTAATCAGGATGCTCTGCTCTTCAGGCAACTGCAGATGCTGACACAGCAGAAAGCACCAGGCCGCGAGGAACGAGACGCTGGCGTATAGCTCGCGACGGAATACCAGAGGAATGTCGTTGCAGAAAATATCCCGCAGGATGCCGCCAAATACTCCGGTGATAACCCCGCACACTGACGCCACCAGCAAGCCGGTCCCGGCTTCCAGTGCGGTCATCGTGCCGATCAGGGTGAAAGCCACTAGACCAAGCGCGTCGAGCACCAGAAACAGCGAGCGCAGATGGCGCATCAGCGGTGCGATGAAGATGGTCAGCAAGGCTGCGACGCTGGTCAGGATCAGGTATTCCGGGTGCTTGACCCACGTCAGCGGGTAATGGCCCAGCAATACATCACGCACCGAACCACCGCCAAGTGCTGTGACGCAGGCGATCAACACCACCCCAAACCAGTCCATGCCCCGTCGGCCAGCAGACAGCGCGCCGGTCATGGCTTCAGCGGTAATAGCGATCAGATAGAGCATCAACAACATGGCGGCAGTCCCTGCGACGAAGCCGCGCAGTTTAGGGCAAGCACCAAAAGAGGGCAAAGAGCGAAATTACCGATCACAACCAATTTCTGTAGGAGCTGCCGAAGGCTGCGAAACCGTCGCATCTGACACGCCGCAATCGCAGCCTTCGGCAGCTCCTACAGGAATGATGGATGCATCAGCCTTTAATGAAATGCTCGCGATAAAAGCGCAGCTCGGCGATCGAGTCGCGGATGTCATCCAGCGCCAGATGGGTGCTGCCCTTCTGGAACTTCAGCTCAGGCGACCAACGGGCAGCCAGCTCTTTGAGCGTGGAAACGTCCAGATTGCGGTAGTGGAAGTAGTGTTCCAGGGTCGGCATGTGCCGATAAAGGAAGCGACGATCCTGGCAAATACTGTTGCCGCAGATCGGTGAGCTGCGCTCCGGGACCCATTGCTTGATGAACTCAAGGGTCTGAGCTTCGGCCTCAGCCATGCTGATCGTGCTCTCGCGAACCCGCTGGGTAAGGCCCGAGCCGCCGTGCTGACGGGTATTCCACTCGTCCATTCTGGCCAGGGTTTCATCACTCTGGTGCACCGCGATGACCGGACCTTCAGCCAGGGTGTTGAGTTGGCTGTCAGTAATGATCGTGGCCATTTCAATGATGACGTCGGTGTCTGGGTCCAGACCGGTCATTTCCAGATCGATCCAGATCAGGTTCTGCTTGCTCTGCATATTTGGCTCCTCAGCGTAGGCGCGCAGTTTAGCTCACCCCGCCGTGCTAGACTCCCCCGCGTTTACTTATCAGCTGCTTTATCACTCGGAACACCCATGGCCAAACGCCAACTCAATCGTCGTCAAAACTGGCGCATCGAAAAAATTCAAGGCGAGCGCGCTGCCCGCGCCGCCAAACGCGAATCCCAAACGCTGGAAACACTTGAGGGCGGCGACCTTGGCCCCGAGCAAACGGGGTTGGTGATCGCTCACTTCGGCGTACAAGTCGAAGTCGAAGCGCAGGACGGCGATCAGGCGGGTCAGGTTTTCCGCTGCCACCTGCGCGCCAATCTGCCTGCACTGGTTACCGGTGATCGCGTCGTCTGGCGCGCTGGCAACCAAGGCATCGGCGTTATCGTCGCGCAACTGCCGCGCACCACGGAGCTGTGCCGCCCTGATAGCCGCGGGCAACTCAAGCCGGTTGCCGCCAACGTCGATCTGATCGTCATTGTGTTTGCACCAATGCCGGAGCCTCACGCCAACCTGATCGACCGTTATCTGGTGGCCGCAGAGCATGCGGGCATTCGTCCGCTACTGCTGCTGAACAAGTTCGACCTGATCAACGAGCAGAACGCCCCGGCGCTTAACGCGCTGCTGGAGGTTTACCGGACACTGGGTTATCCGGTACTTGAAGTCTCTGCGCACCACGGCGATGGTATGCAGCAACTGCAAGCTCAACTGGACGGGCATATCAGCGTATTCGTCGGTCAGTCAGGCGTGGGCAAGTCATCTCTGGTCAACAGTTTGTTGCCTGAGGTCGAAACTCGCGTAGGCCCACTGTCCGAGCTTTCTGGGCAAGGCACGCACACCACGACTACGGCGCGGCTGTTCCACTTCCCTCGTGGCGGCGACCTGATCGACTCTCCGGGTATTCGTGAGTTTGGCCTGGGCCATGTAAGCCGTGCGGATGTAGAGGCGGGCTTCATCGAGTTCAACGAACTGATTGGCACCTGCCGCTTCCGCGACTGCAAACATGACCGCGAGCCCGGCTGTGCTTTGCTGATCGCTCTGGAAGAAGGCCGCGTGCAACAGCAGCGCATGAACAGCTATCGCTCGATCATCGCCAGCTTGCCGGAAAGCAGTTATTGAAGAAGCGCCCTTCACCTTGCAGGAGCTGCCGCAAGCTGCGAAACGGTGCTGTCTGACAGAAAGCTTTCGCAGCCTTCGGCAGCTCCTACAGGTTTAGCGGCCCACAAAAAAGCCCGGATTCTTTCGAGATCCGGGCTTTTTGTTTTTCCGCTGAACGCTAGTTCTTCGTTTCATCCAGCTTCAAGGTGCCGTCTTCGAACAGGTTGAGCTTCTGACGCAGTTCACGCGGCTGGGCGTAGGGCTGCGGATCAGCCGGCTGTATGTTCGACGCCCCAGGCGCTGCGCCCGGAGCAGGCGCTGCAGGATGTGAATCACCGGCACCGCTGTTCTGACTGCCTTCCATGCGCTGCAACGCCTTCTTGGTCATGACCACGATGTCGATGCGGCGGTTGACCGGGTTCAGCGGCTGATTACGGTCATATAGCAGCGATGAGGCATAGCCGACCACGCGAGCCACCTGACCTTCAGGGTAAGTACCCGCAACCAGGGCGCGGCGAGCAGCATTGGCACGGTTGGCCGAAAGCTCCCAGTTACCAAACTCGCCATTGCCCGTGTAAGGCTTGGCGTCGGTATGGCCACTAACGCTGATCTTGTTCGGCACCGCTTTAATGGTGTCGGCCATGGCCAGCAGAATGTCCTCGAAATACGGCTTGAGCCGCGAACTGCCCGAGTCGAACATCGGACGGTTATCCGCGTCGGTAATCTGGATCCGCAGGCCATCCTGAGTAATCTCGAAATGGATCTGGTCCTTGAATTTCTGCAGTTCAGGGTTCTCGTTAACCTTGTTCTGCAATTCCTGCAGCAGCAACTCAAGACGCTCTTGCTCAACCTCCTCCGCCTTGGCTTCCGCCGTTTCGGCCTCGATTGGAACAGTGTCCGGCGTCGGGGTGTTCTTGATTTCCGGGTTCAAGGTCTGGTCGGGTGACATTTCCGGCGAGCCACCCAGATCAATCACATAGGGCGAACCACTTTCCGAAAACCCGACCGGGTCCTTGAAGTACCCGGCGATAGCGACCAGTTGCTCCGGCGTAGCCGAAGACAGCAGCCACAGCACCAGAAAGAAAGCCATCATAGCGGTCGCAAAGTCGGCGAACGCGATTTTCCATGCGCCGCCGTGGTGCCCGCCCTCGTAGCGCTTGACGCGCTTGATGATTATTGGCTGATTATTTTCCATGACTCAGCGACCGCGAACCGCTTGTTCCAGCTCACTGAAGCTGGGCCGATGCGCGGGATAGAGAACCTTGCGACCGAATTCCACGGCCAGCGAAGGCGGCATACCGGAAGCCGAAGCCACCAATGAAGCTTTGATGGCTTCATAAACGTTTAGCTCTTCCTTGGCATCATGGGCCAGAGAAGTGGCCAGTGGGCCGAAGAAGCCATAGGCCGCGATAATACCGAAGAAGGTACCCACCAATGCCGCACCTACGTGGTTACCGATGGCTGCCTTGTCGCCGTCCCCCAGGGAAGCCATGGTAATCACGATACCCAGTACCGCCGCGACAATACCGAACCCGGGCATGCCGTCAGCGATACCCGTCACGGCATGGGAAGGATGGCCAAGTTCTTCCTTGATGCTTTGCAGCTCCATATCGAACAGCCCTTCCAGCTCGTGGGGAGCCATGTTGCCGGACGACATGATGCGCAGGTAGTCACAAATGTAGGCAGTCATGCGTTCGTCTTTCAGAACGCCTGGGTACTTGGCAAAAATAGGACTGGCCGCTGCGTCTTCGATGTCCCCTTCAATCGCCATCATGCCTTCACGACGACTCTTGTTGAGAATTTCGTAAACCAGGCCCAGCACTTCAAGATAGAAGGCATGCGTAAAGCGAGTACCAAACATCTTCAGCGACTTCTTGACCACGTGCATGGTCATGTAGCCAGGGTTGGCCTGCATGAATGCACCAAAGGCAGCACCGCCAATGATCACGACCTCAAACGGCTGCCACAACGCAGCGATTTTGCCGTGTGAAAGGACGTAGCCGCCGAGCACGCTCGCGAAAACGACGATGATGCCGATAATTTTAGCCATAGGTAGAAAGTACTTACTGAGTCGGGTTCAGGGACGTGTTCGGAAGTTCTTGAAACTCTTCTTCTACTTATCGGCATATGTGGGCCAGACTATAGCCTGAAAAATAGAAAAGCCAGTTGGCCGTTGAACGGGAGCCCGCAAACACGGGTCTCACCCAATGATTTCGCAGTGTCCACTGCCTAAATTTCAGTCGCACGGGCCTTGATGCATGCCGCCAGAAAAGTCTTCACAGCTTCCCGTCCCGAACACACTCGATGCGTGGCTCAAACAATTGGACGGCATTGCATTGCCGGTTCCTCTGGCCAGCCACAGTAAAGTGCGCAGCGCACTGAACGACAGTCGCCGCTCGCTGCGGGACATCGCCGACATGATGCAGGACAGCCCGGCGCTGGTACTGAGCGTGATGCGTGAAGCCAATCATAAAAGCACTGGCTTGACCGAGCCGGCGGAAAGTCTGGAAGTGGCAATCACTCGGTTGGGCCTGGCGCGCACCGAGGTGTTACTCAATCGGCTACCCGCGCTGGAAAACGAAAAAATCCCGGTCACCTTCCGCCAATTACTGCTGATCAGCCAGCACGCGACGCAGCAGGCCAACGGCTTGTTTGCCAGTCGGCTCGCTCGCCTGTGGCAAGACATCCACTTGGGCAGCTTGTTGTTTCTGGCGCCCCTGTGGCCGATCGCACTGGCGCATCCAAAATTGCTGGATGAGTGGGAACTGCGGGTCATACACAAGGGCGAGTCGTCCCGCGCAGTAGAAAAAGCCCTGTTTGGCGTCAGCCTGCTGGAGCTGTGTATGGAGTTGGCTACCCTGTGGCGCCTGCCTCTATGGGTCACTCAAGGCTACAAATTACTGATCAGCGAACGACGGCACTTGGTCAAGGCGTTGCACATAGCCCGGGCAAACGACGACCCGTTGCAACAGCAACAGTTGATGGATGCCGATCCAAACCTGCGTCGCTGGTTTAACCAGCCCGCCAATACGGTTCTACTGGGAAATGGCCTGGCACTCGCCGCCCAACAGGCATGGGACAGCCCACACTGCCTGCGCTGGGAGTTACTGAGCAGTCTTTACCTGCAACAGACCATGGACAACGTGCAACAACAGGCCCACCAGAATGCGGCCAGTAGCGCTCGCAACCATCACGATCCGGTTTTATGGCACCCGGCAGAAGCCCTGATCTGGCCATGGGCAACCCGCCGGATTCACAGCAAATTACAGGCAGCCCCGCCACCCTCGCCTGATGCCCTGCAAAACTGGCGAAAGCTCTGCGCCGAACTGCTGGCAACCCCGAGCCCGTTCTCCAACGCCATGCACCTGACCACCACTGCTCGCGACGCATTGGTCTCCTGTGGCATGGAACGGGTGATGCTCCTGATGGCAGACAAGACCGGGACCATGTTGCGCGTTCATCAGATCGCAGGTCTGCGTAATGAAGCGACGTCTCTGGCGCTGTCTATAAAAGAAAGCACCGTGCTGCAGCGCTTGCTGGCACAGCCGACTCAGTTGCGCATGACTCCCGCCAACATCGAACAGTTCTCTGCACTACTGCCGGGCAATCTCCGCGCCCTGTTCCCGGGCAAGCACTGGCTGATTAGATCTCTGAGCAGCAACAACAAAGTATTGATGCTGGTTGTGGCAGATCAGGGCGGTGGGTTGTTTTCAGAAACCTCGGTGCAGGCTTTCGGTAAAACCTGCCAGTGCATCGAACGGGCTCTCACAAGCTTTAGTGGTCGCAAAGCCTGACAGCTGGGCTACAATTCGCCTCTTTTTTCGAATTGGAGGCTGCACATGTCCGTCTTCTCTGGTTTGCCGTTGGTCATTGAACCAAGCGACCTGAAGGATCGCCTGGATGCTCCGGAACTGATCCTGGTAGATCTGACCAGCAGCGCCCGCTACGACGCCGGACACATTCCCGGCGCGCATTTCGTTGATCCGAAACGTACCCAGTTGGGCCAGCCTCCAGCGCCCGGTCTGCTGCCTGCTCAAACCGATCTGCAAGCCCTGTTCGGCGAACTGGGCCACAACGCCAATGCGGTGTATGTGGTCTACGACGACGAAGGCGGCGGCTGGGCCGGCCGATTTATTTGGTTACTGGATGTAATCGGTCACGCCAAATACCACTACGTCGATGGTGGCCTGCTGGCCTGGGAGGCTGAAGGCTTGCCTTTATCCACTGAGGTTCCGACACCGGCTGGTGCACCTGTCGAGCTGCAACTGCACGACGCCCCCACGGCCACGCGCGAATATGTGCAAAGTCGCCTGGGCGCTGCCGATCTGGCAATCTGGGATGCTCGCGGGCCGCTTGAGTACTCTGGCGAAAAAGTTGTCGCTGCCAAAGGTGGTCATATTCCAGGCGCGATCAATTTCGAGTGGACTGCGGGCATGGATAAGGCGCGTAACCTGCGCATCCGTGAAGATATCGCAGAGATTCTCGACAGCCTGGGCATTACTGCAGATAAAGAAGTCATTACTCACTGCCAGACACACCACCGATCAGGATTCACCTATCTGGTCGCCAAGGCGCTGGGTTACCCTCGAGTCAAAGGCTATGCCGGTTCATGGGGCGAATGGGGCAACCACCCCGATACGCCTGTTGAACGCTGAAAACCCAGCTCATTTTTAAGCATTAAATTCAGGAATTTTGATGAAAGAGCGTCTGTTTATCCTCAGCCAGTACCTGCTACCGCATCACTTGCTGTCGCGTCTGGCGGGCTGTGTTGCCGAGTGCCGCGTGCGCTGGTTCAAGAATGCCTTTACCGCATGGTTCGCCCGTCGCTATCAGGTCAATATGTCTGAAGCGCAGGTCGAGGACTTGAGCGCCTATGAACACTTCAACGCCTTCTTCACCCGTGCTCTGAAACCCGGCGCTCGCCCGCTCGATGAAACGCCCGGTGCCATCCTGAGCCCTGCAGATGGCGCGATCAGCCAGTTGGGCCGCATCGAACAGGGCCGTATTTTCCAGGCCAAAGGCCACAGCTTCAGCGTGCTGGAGCTGCTGGGCGGCGACCCGGCGTTATCCGCGCCGTTCATGGGTGGCGAGTTTGCGACCGTTTACCTGTCCCCCAAGGACTATCACCGCGTGCACATGCCGCTGGCCGGTACGTTGCGTGAAATGGTGTATGTGCCGGGCCGGATCTTCTCGGTTAACCAGACTACAGCCGAAAACGTGCCTGAGCTGTTCGCCCGTAACGAGCGCGTTGTCTGCGTCTTCGATACCGAGCGCGGCCCCATGGCCGTGGTGCTGGTCGGCGCGATGATCGTGGCCTCCGTTGAAACCGTCTGGGCAGGCCTGGTGACGCCTCCAAAACGCGAGCTGAAAACGTTCCGTTATGACGAAGCCGCTCGTGCGCCGATCCATCTGGAGAAAGGTGCAGAAATGGGCCGCTTCAAGCTGGGCTCCACCGCCATCGTCCTGTTTGGCCCTGAGCAAGTGAAGTGGGCCGAGCAACTCACTGCGACATCGCCAGTGCGCATGGGCCAGGCCTTGGCACTGCCCGTACAGGTTTGAAACAGTAAAATAGTGGCACTATGTGCCACTATCAAGGTCTGATAGCCGTATCATGACGTTTCCCCTCGAGCCGGCACCGTTAGATTCGTCTGCGGGGCTGCGGCAGCAGGCCGATGCTGCTAGAGTTCCAACACCGGCTCTGTAGGAAACTTCGTATTTGATTGATGTGGATTTCAGTTCTTTAACAGAGGACTGTTATTACTGCATCGATTCAATGCCGCCGTTCGGGCCAGAGTGGGTAGTTGGAGTTAGCCTGTCACATGAGTAATTTGAGCCTTCCTGTGTTGTTGCGCGTTCCCGCGCCAACACAGTCGAGCCTGACATTCTGTGAAGCGACGCCCAAGGATCTCAAGCGTTGGATATCAACGCTGCCTAAAGCAAACCTGGGTGAAACAGCTCGTCAGCTCTATCAAGGCCTTACTGAACTCAATCAACTGCTGACGCCCAGCGACAATCGACTGCAACTGCTTGAACTGCTGCGTCCCGAAGTACATTTCGTCTGCAAGCATCTGGAGCGTCACTTCCTCAATCAGGCCATCGTGCTTGATGAACGCCCGCGAAAAGTGGCCAATCTTTGTCAGGCGCTGCAAAACCATCTCGCTGTGGGCTACAAGCTGATCATCGAGCGCGTCAGCCCACGACTCAGCAAAGACCGCATTGCTCTGCTCACCACGGCACTTCAACGGGCACTGCAATGCCTCAACGGCCCACTGATTCGCGCCAATCAATTGTATTGCCCCGTGCAGGAAGGCCTTTGGCTGGAGATGCACAAGATCTATCAGATTACCTGCGAGCACGGGCTACAGAACGCCCCGGTCGCGGATGAGCAGGCCATCCATGCGCATGCGTTAACGGTAGAACAGACCTATATCATTGCCTTGCTGATGGGTTGCTCGCGTTGCAACCAGATGCGCCAGCTCAACATTGGCCGTCTTGCCGATGTCCTTGATGCGTGGAGTCCATTTGTCCGGCTGCAGTCTCCGACTGACGAAAACAGTCTGTTCGCACTGTCAGCAAAACATGACAAGCCGCCGCTTTATAAATCGCTGTTTCCCGAAGAGCAGTACCCTGTCCTGCTCGGCCTGAACACCCAGGCGTTAGCGGCGATGATCAGCCGTTACATCGAAACTCCGGCAGACCAGCGGGCACAATCGCCACTTCTGGTCCCTCAGGGTTTCTCACCCGACTTGCTGGAGCATCTCGCTGCGGCATGGGGCGATGTCGCCGAACGCACGTTTCAGCGTACGCCCGGCCAGGGCAGCCTGAGCCTGTGCATAGGCATGAGCGCCTTGCATTATTACCTGGGCGGCAAACGCTCTTTCAGTGACATGCTACAAGTGCCGGCCACCAAGGCGGCTGAGTTCACGCTGCAGTTGGTGGCCGATAAAGCCGACGATCCTTGGGGCAGAGCCTTCGATACTCAGCGCGGCACTACTTCAGCGCTCATGCTGCCTTACGAGGAAATCCAGTATGAACAGCCCGACGCCGACGGCACGGATGCGGCATCCAACGCTCAGCAGACATTCCCGACCTTTGAACTGAACATCGTCAACCACAGCCCTGGCGGTTACTGCCTGGCATGGCCCAAGGATGTGCCGCAGCAGTTACAGGCCGGGGAGTTAGTCGGGATTCAGGATGACGCCGGTCAGGGCTGGAGTGTCGCGGTTGTGCGCTGGGTACGCCAGGTGCGCAGCGGTGGCACGCAAATGGGGATCGAACTGATCGCCCCTTTTGCTCAGCCTTGCGGCCTGCAAATCGTTCGCCCCGAACAGAACAGCCCATACATGCGTGCGTTGTTGCTGCCGGAAATTCGTGCGATCGAGCAACCGGCAACCCTGCTGGCGCCGAGACTGCCCTTCAAAGAGGGCAACAACGTCATGATCAACATTGCCGGAGAAGAGCACCGCGGCCTGTTGGGCCACCAGCGCACCAGCAGCGGCAGTTACAACCAGTTCGAATACGAGACCTTCGAACTGCCTGGCGCAGCGGGAGGCGGAGCGCCAAAAGCAGAACAGGAATTCGATTCGCTGTGGTCGTCGCTTTAAAGAGCAACACATCCGTGCGGTGGGAGCGAATTCATTCGCGAAGAGGCCGGGACAATCCCATACATTTCTATCTCTTGAAATGCAGCCTGCGCGAATAAATTCGCTCTCACTGGTTCAAACCCATAGCTTTAGCCGCGCCCTTCTCGCTCTCTGACGCCCAACAGATACAGCACCCCGTCCAGCCCTAACGTAGAGATTGCCTGTCTGGCTGATTGCTTGACCAGTGGCTTGGCGCGGAATGCGACGCCCAGACCGGCGATGGCCAGCATCGGCAAGTCGTTGGCGCCGTCGCCCACCGCAATGGTCTGCTCCAGACTCAAGCCTTCCTTCGCTGCCAGCTCGCGCAACAAATCCGCCTTGCGCTGGGCATTGACGATAGGTTCAACGGCAACGCCTGTGCATTTGCCATCGACCACTTCCAGCTCGTTGGCGAAGACATAGTCGATCCCCAGTCGGGCCTGCAACTGCTTGGCAAAGTAGGTGAAGCCGCCCGACAGAATCGCGGTCTTGTAGCCCAGACGTTTGAGTTCGGCGAAGAGAACTTCGGTCCCCTCGGTCAACCGAAGCGAAGTACCGATCTCGTCCAGCACGCTGACGTCCAGACCTTTGAGCAAGGCCAGACGCTCTTTAAAGCTGGCGCTGAAGTCCAGTTCACCACGCATCGCGCGCTCGGTGATCTCAGAAACCCGATCGCCTACCCCGTGAGCCTTGGCCAACTCGTCGATGACCTCAGCTTCAATCAGGGTGGAGTCCATATCAAACACCGCCAGGCGCCGGTTGCGGCGGTACAACGAGTCTTGTTGGAAAGCGATATCGACGTTCAATTCCTCGGCAGCCTGCAGGAACTCAGCCTGCAAAGCCTTGGCGTCAGCGGGTTCGCCTCGCACAGAGAACTCAACGCAGCCTTTGCCGTGATCAGTCGGCGCATCCAGCGGCATGCGCCGGGACAGACGATCAATGCTGTCAATGCTCAGGCCGTGCCGGGTCGTAATAGAGCCGACACGCTGCAACTGTTCGGCAGTCACTTTGCGGGTCAGTAGCGTCACGATGTGCCGCGGGTTGTCCTGACTGTCGACCCACTGCTGATAATCCGCCTCAGACAGCGGACTGATGCGCACCTGCTGATCCAGTGCATGCGCCGCCGATTGAATGGCCGCAAGGACAGAAGCCCCCTGCTCGGTGTCGGGGATTTCGACAAGAATGCCGAACGACATGACGCCGTGAATCACCGCCTGGCCGATATCGAGGATGCTCACGCCACCCTCGGCAAGCACGCCGGTGATGGTCGCAGTGAGGCCGGGACGGTCTTCACCAGTGATGTTAATCAGGACGATTTCGCGCAAGGGGCACCCCAGCAGTGGAAAAAAACCGCATTCTAACCACTTTCAGTGACCATCGGGCACAGGCAGCGCTTTGCCGCTCCTAGGTCGCTCGTTATACTGCGCGGCAACTTCTTCGAAAGAGCCGTGCTCTGTGAACCGGCCCACGCCTGTTAAAACTGATAATTTCTTCCTGCTGATCTTCCGGGCATTGCGCCATCGCCGTGTACCGATTGCTTTGCGCATCGCTAGCCACAACGTGATCCTCGTCGCCCTGGCGCTGATGATCTACGCCGGCGTGATGGGTTTGCAGTTCAAGCAGGCCATGCATGAGCAGGCCGATGCGCTGGGTCAGGCACTGACCACGCAAACTGCGACCTCCGCCACGGAGCTGCTGGTGTCCAACGACATCCTCAGTCTCAACGTGCTGCTGGGCAATCTTGTGAAGAACCCGCTGGTCGCGCATGCCGCGATCTACAGCGTGGACAATCGTATCCTCGCCGAAGCCGGTCAGCGCCCGAAAAACGGTCTGCTGGGCGAAGCGCAAGGTCTCTACGAAATCAAGATTACCTTCCAGGACACGATGGCCGGGCATCTGCGGATCAGTCTGGACATGTCTCAATTCCAGCAGCCGATGACCATCAGCCTGCAAAGCATGGGTATCCTCGCGGGCATCCTGCTGGCGCTCGCTTTGGCTCTGAGCCTGCGCCTAGGCCGACACATTTCCACTCCGCTGCTGCAATTGCGGATCTGGCTGCGGGATATCGATCCGTACACTCCGGCTGTAGAACGCCAGGATGAAATCGGTGATCTGGCTCGCCAGTTACGTGCATCCTTCGCACCGCCAATGCCAGAACCGGAGCCTGAACCAGAGCCGGAATACGCTGAAGATGAGTCGGATGATCTTTATGTGGAAGACGAGGAAGTAGAGCCTGCCGCCAAAGGCCGCTCCGCCCGCGAGCCAGGCTTTGACGAGGCGCCCAAGCCACGTTTGCCTGCGCCACCGGTACAGCGTCGTCTGGTCGCCGAGGAAGATGAAGAAGACGAGGAAGACCCGTTTGCCGACCTGCGCGACAATACCAGCGCCGCACCGCAGGTCAGTAAAACGGTCGCCCCAAGCACCCCACAGCCTAGCGCCGTACTGGCGGTACAGCTCGGCTCGCAAGATCAACTGCGTCGCCTGCCTCGAGCGCGCCTGACGGATCTGCTGCAGCGCTATCGTGATTGCCTGGATCAGGCTTCGTCGCTTTACGAAGGCGAATTGCATACCCTGAACGATGGCAGCACATTGATGTTGTTCCATAGTCAGGAAAGCGGCGACGACTACCTGACCAACGCCATCTGCTGCGGCGAGTTGTTGCGTGCCTTGAGCCATGCATTGCAGATTGAGGTCGCAGACAGCGGCATCACCCTGCAATTGCAGCTGGGCCTGACACTCGGCGAAGGTCTGGCAGGTTTGAGTCAGATCGACTTGTTGTTGACCGAAACCGCACAAGACGCTCTGGCCCTGTCGCAACACAGCCGCAACCTGTTGCTGGTTGAGCGCAAGATCAATGATGACGCACTGATCCGTCAGCGCGCCCGCATCCGCCCGATCGCAAGTCCCGAAGGTGCATGCTGTGTGGAGCGCCTGATGGAGCCCTATCCATCAATGCTTGAGCGCCAGTTAGCGCGTATGCACGAGACAGCGCGCAAGGTCTGATTGCGGATACCTTCCGCCTTCACCTGTAGGAGCGCACGAGCACCGCGATCGATGGCCTTGGGCAACCTTGACCAAATCGCGGATGGTTCTGAAAAACATAGAACCTGTAGGAGCTGCCGAAGGCTGTGAAAGCGATTTCGCTGAAATACCGCCATTGGCAGCCGTCGGCAGCTCCTGCAGGGAATGCCAGATAGCAGCCCACAAAAAAGCCCGCATCGCTGCGGGCTTTTTGTTTGCGTCGTTTCTAGAAGCGGAACACTTCCAGATCAGTGCGTATCGGTGAGGCCATAGGGATTTTTGGTTTCTCAGGCTCTTTTGCCCGAGCTACTGGAGCTTTCTTGGGCTCCTCCACTGGCTGCCAGGAAATCGGCTTGACCGCAGAACTCAACTGATCAGCCAAACGCTGGAGCAACAACCCCTGGGCTCGCACCTGATCGGCAGAAGTCCCGGCGTGAAGCTCTTCCAGGTGAACAATCCGGCTGTCCCGCACGTTGCCTTTGCGATCGACCAAACGCCATTGAGCATCCAAAATCGCTGGCTGCTTCGCGCCCGAGTCCAAGCGGCTGATAGACAACACCACCTGCACATCAGGTGTGAAGTTCGCCGCCGCAGGCGCCAGCACGACACGCTGGCTGTCCAGCTTCCACGCCAATTGGCGCAGCAGCAGCTGATCAATATCCGAAGACAGGCTACCTGCCCAACGACCGTCGGTCGAAGCAGTCAGGCTACCGTCCGGCTGACGTTGCAACAATGTTTCGCGTTGCAGGTAGTCCGCCACTGAGACTGGCCCAAGTAAAACAGCCAGACCCTTATCGTGCGTGGGTTGCCCCGGTGTACCGCTGTCCAGCTGATATAGCGAGGTCGGTTGGTGCACACTGCAACCAGCCAGACCCAAAACACCGGTCATCAACAAAACAAAGGGAAGGCGTAGAAGATTCATCGTCCCATCCAGGTGGCCGCCGCCAGGCAAGCCACAGTGTATAACTCAACAAATTCGTGCAGGCACTCAGCCACGCTTGCGCCTCAAGACGTCATATCATCCGTGAATATGCGTCATGACTCCAGCGATTATGCGTCGATCTTCATGGCAAAACGAAGACCGATAGCTGTAAAAGGGTATTAAGAGGCGTTTTCCACCAATAACGCATCGACCCGCTGGAAGCCACGGGGCAATTTATTGCCACGACGCCCACGCTCGCCCTTGTAATGTTCCAGATCATCAGGCTTGAGTGACAAATTACGTTTACCAGCCTGCAAGACCAGCGTGGCACCTTGTGGTATCACCGCGATATCAGTCACATACTCTTCGCGACTGGCGACTCGGTCCCCTGGAACCCCGATGATCTTGTTACCTTTGCCCTTGCTTAGCTGAGGCAAGTCACTGATCTTGAAGATCAGCAGACGTCCCTCGGTGGTCACAGCAGCGAGCCAGTTCTGCTCACGATCAGCAACCGGCCGTGGCAACATGACCCTGGCTCCGTTCGGCAGACTCAGCAACGCTTTGCCGGCCTTGTTCTTGGCCTGCAAATCCTCGCCCTTAACCACGAAGCCGTAGCCCGCATCCGAAGCAATGACATACAACGCATCATCTTCAGGCAGCAACACACACTCAAACGTAGCGCCTGGCGGTGGCTGGAGCTTGCCGGTCAACGGCTCACCCTGCCCTCGCGCTGACGGCAAGGTATGAGCCGCCAACGAATAGCTACGGCCCGTGGAGTCGATAAATACCGCATATTGGTTGGAGCGACCCATTGCAGCCGTCTGGAAACCGTCCCCTGCCTTGTAGGAAAGCCCGGTCGCGTCGATGTCATGGCCTTTGGCAGAGCGCACCCAGCCTTTTTCCGACAATACGACGGTCACTTTCTCATTCGGCAGCAGGTCGTGCTCGGTCATGGCCTTGGCTTCAGCGCGCTCCACGATAGGCGAGCGGCGGTCGTCGCCATAGGTTTCAGCGTCTTTGAGCAGTTCGGTGCGGACCAGCTTCTTCAGCTTGGCTTCGCTACCCAACAGGGCCAGCAACTTGGTGCGCTCTTTGTTCAGCTCATCCTGCTCGTTACGCAGCTTCATCTCTTCGAGGCGCGCCAACTGACGCAAGCGCGTATCCAGGATGTAGTCGGCCTGAATTTCGCTCAATTCGAAGCGCTCGATCAGCTTCGCCTTCGGATGTTCCTCGGTACGGATGATGTGGATCACTTCATCCAGGTTGAGGTAAGCGATCAACAAACCGTCCAACAGGTGCAGACGACGCTCCACCTTGTCGAGGCGGAATTGCAGACGACGGCGTACCGTGCGGACACGGAACTCCAGCCATTCAACCAGCAATGCGCGCAGGTTTTTAAGTTGCGGCTTGCCATCCAGACCAATGATATTGATGTTGACCCGGTAGCTGGACTCCAGATCAGTAGTAGCGAACAGGTGCTGCATCAGCGCTTCATGATCGACACGGCTGTTCACCGGGATGATCACGATGCGGCAAGGGTTTTCGTGGTCGGACTCATCACGCAGGTCCGCGACCTGCGGTGCCTTGGAAGGCTTGGCCTGCATGAGGGCAGCGATCTGCTCGAGTACCTTGGCACCGGAAACCTGATGCGGCAGCGAAGTGACGATGATGTCGCCATCTTCCACGTGGTACACAGCGCGCATGCGCACCGAGCCCTTGCCGGTTTCGTACATTTTCAGCAGATCGGCACGCGGCGTGATGATCTCTGCTTCGGTCGGGTAATCCGGACCTTGAATGTGCTCAACCAGTTGCTCAACGGTAGCTTTCGGCTCATCGAGCAGGCGCACGCAAGCAGTGGCGACCTCTCGCAAGTTATGCGGCGGCACGTCAGTGGCCATACCCACGGCAATACCGGTGGTGCCATTGAGGAGAATATTCGGCAAACGTGCTGGCAAAACAGCTGGTTCGTCCAGGGTCCCGTCGAAGTTCGGCACCCAGTCCGCAGTGCCCTGGCCCAACTCGCTGAGCAGCACTTCGGAGTAACGCGACAGGCGCGCCTCGGTGTAACGCATGGCCGCGAAGGATTTCGGATCATCCGGCGCACCCCAGTTACCCTGCCCGTCTACCAGCGTGTAGCGGTAGCTGAACGGCTGAGCCATGAGCACCATGGCTTCATAACAGGCCGAGTCGCCGTGCGGGTGAAACTTACCGAGTACGTCGCCGACGGTACGCGCCGACTTCTTGTGCTTGGAATCGGCATCCAGGCCCAGCTCGCTCATGGCGTAGACGATGCGTCGCTGCACAGGCTTGAGGCCGTCGCCGATGTGCGGCAAGGCACGGTCCATGATCACGTACATGGAGTAGTTGAGGTAGGCCTGTTCGGTGAAGTCAGCCAGTGACCGGCGTTCTACACCATCCAGGCTGAGGTCAAGGGAGTCGCTCATGCGGGCCTCATTATTTCGTGGTCTGACGCAGCAGCATGGTGCCGCCGCGCTGAGTAAATTCGAGTTGTTTCATTGCGCTCATACCCAGCAGCACTTGTTCTCCGTCCAGACCGGGCACCACCAGGGCGCGCACGTTGTGCAGGACTATATCGCCCAGTTGCAGGCGCTCGATGGAAGTCCGAAAGCCCTCACTGCGCCCATTGGCAGTGTTGACCCAGACCGGCGCACCGCGCTGCAACTGCAAGGTGTCGGCCACCTCGCCCGGAATCGCCACATCAGTGGCACCGGTATCCAGTAAAAACTGCACGAGATGATCGTTGATCTTCCCGGTGCTGACAAAATGCCCTTGGCGATTACCCACCAACTGCACTTCAACGTAACCATCACCGTGCTGCGAAGTGACCACAGCGTTGGGATTTTCCTGTTTGTCTTCCCACTCGCCAAAAAAGCGCGTTGCCAGAAACAGCCCCGCCGCCCAGGCAACGATCATCAGCACCTTTCCCGCACGCTTGCCGGGAGGCTGCTGACTCACCGCTGCGCGCTCCAACCGCCAGCAGGCGCCGCGAAACGCCAAACGATTGGACGTGTCTCGCCGTCGGCGCGCTTATCAAAATTGTTATCAATGCCGATCCAGGCGCCAGTCTCATCCACCACCAGTGCCTCGGTCAGGGCGAACGGCTGGTCGTAAAGCCGGTTGGGCATCAACGCCTCTTTGGCGAACGACCAACACTGCTCACTCTTGCCCGTCTCCAGAGCGCGTCGGCAAATACGATAGGCCGAACGCTCCAGGGTAAACAGCTTGCCGTTGAACAGCGACAAATCGGCAAAATCACGGGAAACCGATTTTCCGCCAACCTGTGGTGGCAATACTTCTTTCCCCGGTTCAGTGCGCAGCACACAACTGCCCTTGCAGTGCCAAGTGTCCTGATCACGACTGACCACCAGCAAACCACGCTGATCGCGCTCGGCGGCCAGCCACAACCGGTCACCTTGCGGGCTGACTGCAAGCCCTTCGAAAATAGCGTTGAAGTGTTGCAACATGCCGTTGGCGCGCGCCTGTGCAACCAGTTCGCTCGGCAATTTCAGCCAGACTGGCGCGCCTTCGGCAGGCACCTTGAGCACCTCGGCATGGGCCTCGCTGACGACATATTTATTGCCAGCCGCATCGCAACTGATGCCTTCGAAATCCAGACTGCCACCGCGCACGAAGGACGATAACTTGGCCAGCGAACGCAAATTGGCCGGTAAATCACTTTCCGGCGCAGGCGGCACCTCAATCTTCTCCGACTGAGCCAGCCAGACGTTTTTCGTCATATCCATGCGGTAGAGCAGGTCGTCGTCGCGATCCGATATGGCCCATAGCTGACCACTGCACACCGCCAGCCCAGAAAGATTGCCGCCGACCATGCCGTCTACGGGATGCTCAGAGACAAGCGCCAACTCTGGCAAAGGGGCTGCGAATGCCGGGGCGGCCAGCAGAGTTGCAAGCAGCGCAGTCGCGAAGCAAACACAGGATCTGTAGGAGCGCACGCCTGCGGGTTTGGCGCTATCGCGCGGTGTCAGGGACACCGGGGCGCTTTGCATCAAGTCAGAACCTCGGCGAGGTTGCCTTTGGACTCCAGCCAGCTTTTGCGATCACCGGCGCGTTTTTTGGCCAGCAGCATGTCCATCATTTCCGACGCCACTTCAAAATCGTCCAGCGTCAGTTGCACCAGACGACGGGTATTGGGATCCATGGTGGTTTCACGCAGTTGCGGCGGGTTCATTTCACCCAGACCCTTGAATCGCGTGACCTGCGGCTTGCCGCGTTTTTTCTCGGCCACCAGACGGTCCAGAATCCCGTCGCGCTCGGCTTCGTCCAGTGCGTAGTAAATGTCTTTACCCAAGTCGATGCGGTACAGAGGCGGCATGGCGACATACACGTGTCCGGCATCCACCAGCGGACGGAAGTGCTGGACGAACAGCGCGCACAGCAACGTCGCGATGTGCAGACCATCGGAGTCGGCGTCAGCGAGGATGCAGATTTTGCCGTAGCGCAGCTGACTCATGTCCACCGCACCAGGGTCAACACCAATGGCGACGGCAATGTTGTGGACTTCCTGACTGGCGAGTACTTCGCCACCATCGACTTCCCACGTGTTGAGAATCTTGCCGCGCAACGGCAGGATCGCCTGAAACTCCTTGTCACGCGCCTGCTTGGCCGAACCGCCAGCGGAATCACCTTCCACCAGGAACAGCTCGGAACGCATAGGGTCCTGCCCGGCGCAATCAGCCAGTTTGCCAGGCAATGCCGGGCCTTGAGTAATGCGCTTGCGCTCAACCTTCTTGCTGGCCTTGAGACGACGACCGGCGTTGTTGATCGCCAGTTCAGCCAGCTGCATGCCCAGATCGGAGTTAGCGTTGAGCCACAGGCTGAAGGCATCTTTGACGACGCCGGAGACAAACGCCGCAGCCTCGCGGGACGACAAGCGTTCCTTGGTCTGACCAGAGAACTGTGGCTCCTGCATTTTCATCGACAGCACGAAAGCGATGCGCTCCCAGACGTCTTCCGGCGCGAGCTTAACGCCCCGCGGCAGCAGGTTGCGGTATTCGCAGAACTCACGCATTGCATCAAGCAAGCCCTGACGCAAACCGTTGACGTGGGTACCGCCTTGCGCCGTCGGGATCAGGTTGACGTAGCTTTCCTGAACGCTGTCGCCGCCTTCCGGCAACCAGAGCAGCGCCCAGTCGACCGCTTCTTTATTACCGGCAAAACTGCCGCAGAACGGTTCATCCGGCAGACGCAGGAAGTCGCTAACCGAATCCTGCAAGTAGGAACGCAGGCCATCTTCGTAATGCCACTCGACTTTTTCGCCAGTGGCTTTGTCTTCAAAGCTGACCAGCAGCCCCGGACACAGCACTGCCTTGGCCTTGAGCACATGCTTGAGGCGGCTGACCGAGAACTTCGGGGTGTCGAAATACTTGGGGTCCGGCGCGAAGTACACGCTGGTACCGGTGTTGCGCTTGCCAACCGTACCGACAACTTCCAGCTCCGACGCCTTGTAGCCGTCAGTGAAGGACATTTCATATTCATTGCCATCGCGCTTGACCCGGACCTTGACCAGCGTCGACAGCGCGTTGACCACCGAAATACCCACACCGTGCAGACCACCGGAGAACTGGTAGTTCTTGTTGGAGAACTTGCCGCCCGCGTGGAGTTTAGTGAGGATCAGCTCGACACCCGAAACACCTTCCTCCGGGTGAATGTCCACCGGCATGCCGCGACCGTCGTCGGACACTTCCAGCGAGTTGTCGGCATGCAGAATCACCTGCACCGCTTTGGCATGGCCTGCCAGAGCTTCGTCGACGCTGTTGTCGATGACTTCCTGGGCAAGGTGGTTCGGCCGCGAAGTGTCGGTGTACATGCCCGGCCGCTTGCGAACCGGGTCGAGGCCCGAGAGGACTTCGATGGCGTCTGCGTTATAAGAGCTAGCGCTGGGATTGGCCATGGGGTCTCGTCATCAGTTGTTCGTGGGGTTACAGAGTTGAAAACCTGTAGGAGCTGCCGAAGGCTGCGATCCGGCATACGCCAGGCTTTCGAACCAATCGCAGCCTTGGGCAGCTCCTACATTTAATCCGGCAATACATTCAAAGCTTGGAAACATCCACTGCCTGCAGCAACTCAGGGGCGAATCCGGCAAAACTCAACAGGGCGGGCAATTGCCCGGCAAATCCCTGGTAGCTGTGGTCGCCGCCTGCCTGGATACGCAAAGCGCATGCCCGATAAAACGATTCGGCGCGGCGATAATCAAGGGTTTCATCACCGGTTTGCAGCCAGACCTGAACGCGCTTCGGGTCCTGAGGTGCAGGCACTTCCAGTTCGGCCAAGGCCTTTACGTGGTCGTGGGTCAGTTCCCATGTTTCACCGGTATAAAGGTTTTGCTGCGTACCGACAAAGCCGTCGAAAAGCTGATGCGGGTTGACTGCCGGGTTGATCAGCACGGCTTTCAGACCGTGGCGCTGCGCCAAGTGTGTCGCATAGTAGCCGCCGAGCGAGCTGCCGACCAGCAGTGGCCGCCCGAGCTCTTCGATAGCGGACTCCAGCTGGACCATGGACTGACGCGGATGATGATGCAATTCGGGGACACGCACCTGCTCACTCAGCTCAAGCGAGCGCATCAATGCGATCAATTGAGTAGCCTTTTTCGACAGCGCCGAGCTGTTCAGGCCGTGGATATACAGCAGTGTGGGTAATTCGCTGGTCACGCCGTCCGCTCCTGGAACACTGGGAGGTACAAAGCCGCGCAGTTTACAGGGACTAACGCTGAAAGACTCGCCTGCGTGTGTTTCACGACAAAAAGATCAGTAGCCCTTGCCGCCATAATCCACTTCGAAGTCCAGCCCGACCACACGGGATACGCCTGTTTCCAGCTCTCCGTCGTCAAACAGACGCAGCCAGCGATAGCCCGGCGCCGTGGTGTCGACCTTGAAGTCGACGCTGCCCGGCGCGAACTGGATGCAGGTTGAGGGGGAAGCCAGCAGCCGAACGGTATCGCGCATCTGGTCGTATTCCTGATGAACATGCCCCCAGAGCACTGCACGCACCTGTGGAAAACGCTCAAGTACCGCAAACAGCGCATCAGGATTGCGCAGTCCAATGGGATTCATCCACTCGCAGCCAATCGGCACCGGGTTGTGGTGCAGACAGACGAGATGATGACGCTCGGGGGCTTCGCTCAGGGATTGCGCCAACAGCTGCAACTGCTGATCACATAGATAACCCGGTACCGACCCCGGTACCGACGAGTCCAGTAACGTCACGCGCCAGTTGCCGATATCAATTACCGGATCAAGCAAATCGCTTTGCTGCGCTGCCTGGCGCATTTCCTGAGATTCGTCATGATTACCGGGGAACCAGCGTTTCGGCGCATCGATCTCCCCGCTCAACCGGCGGAACGCCTCATAAGACTCAACGCTGCCGTCCTGCGAAACATCGCCACTGGCAACCACCAGATCGACCTGCGGCTGCTCGGCCAATACCAGTTCGATGACTTTTTGCAGACTGTCGCGGGTACACATGCCCAGCAACGTACCGTCCGCATTGGCGAACAAATGACTGTCGGACAGCTGGACCAGCAGGACTGAGTCCTTAACGTGGGCGTTTGGCAAAAGCCATCTCCTTGGGCAGAGTCTGGCGATTATGGTGGGAAGCGATCAGGTCGGCAAATCCGGGAGTGAGTGTCAGGTCTCAGTTACGAACGATTGGCCTGTAGGAGCTGCCGACGGCTGCGATGGCGGCCAGGGTAAACGCTTCGCAGCCCTTGGCAGCTCCTGCAATAAATGTATTCTTTGAAAGACGAGATACAACGCTCACCGCACCGCTTCAAACTCATGCCCGCACGCAAGGCAATGGCTCAGCCACTCGCCTAAAAACAGATTGAGCTGGGCTTTTTCATCTGGCTGGTGCATTTCAGCATTTGGATACGGGTAGATACCGCGAAAGCGCCGGGCGTGTTCGGCGCCAATCACTTCGGCCATGCGTGCGTCGTGATAGACCTGCACCTCAAGGCTCGGCACCGGCAGCCACGGCAGGCTGTGTTCCTGACGGACTTGCAGGGTGGTGGTGTAGGGGCAATCGAGCAATACCTCAACCGCCAGCACGCCGAGCATTTGATCGCCCTGTGTTACAGCGACTCGCCGCGAGCGCTGGGCGTTGCGCATGTCCGGCAACAACCGCATCAAGCGCGCATAGTTGGCCTCGCAGGCAGCTTGCAGCCCGGCAAGGTCAACTCGATAGCGCTCGCGCAATAGATTCACGACCATAACCCCCTGACTTCAGCACGATTCAACGCCAGCCATTGCAGCGCAATAATCGTCGAAGCATTGATAATTCGCCCGTCACGTACGGCTTGCAGTGCGTCATCAAAAGACCAGACGGTGACGCGGATATCTTCACCCTCAGACTCCAGTCCGTGCAATCCCCCTGCCCCATCGCTTTCACAACGACCTAAGTACAGATGAACGAACTCGTCACTGCCACCGGGCGAAGGAAAGTATTTGGTGATGGGCCACAACGCACTGAACACAAGCCCAGCTTCCTCTTCTGCTTCGCGGTGGGCAACTTCTTCAGGTTCCTCCGCCTTGTCGATCAAACCCGCTACCAACTCGATCAGCCACGGGTTAGCGGTTTTCTCCAGCGCGCCGACGCGAAACTGCTCGATCAGCACCACTTCGTCACGCTTGGCGTCGTACGGCAGTACACACACCGCATCATGACGCACAAAAAGTTCGCGACTGATTTCCTTGCCCAAGCCACCCGCAAACAGTTCGTGACGCAGGAACACTTTGTCCAGTCTATAAAAGCCCTGAAAGCAGTTTTCTCGCTTGGTGATTTCAAAATCTGTCGGGGTCGATCGGGTCGGGTCGGTCATGGGGTTCTCGCTTCGGGCAAATCGTGACGTGAGGCCATCCTAACGCGCATCGCCAACCTTATGCAGCCCCCTCTTGAACATGCAGGGTAGACGGTCAATGGCGAAACGAACTCTAATCCGCCTGGCGGCGAACCGATGTCACCGTTTGCAGTCCAAGCAGCCTGAACTCGAACAACGTAACCGTCTTCATTGCCACCGCAAAGGATCAACATGTCGTTATTGAGGATCGCTTCACTGGCTTGCCTGGCACTTATGCTGGGCGCTTGTCAGAGCCTGTTCCAACCCAATTACCGTGCGCCCCTGCAAGTGCAGCGCGACGCTTCCGAGCTGATCAAGCCGGGCTGTACTGCCGCCGATTGCCCGCTGGTGAATATCGACACCGTGCACTTCCCTGATGAGCCCAAGCTGGACGCCATCGTGCAGAAAACCCTGCTGCAACTGACTCGCACGGATTCCAGCGGACCACTGCCGATTTCGCTCAAGGCTTACCAGGAGCAATATCTGCGTGATTCCCAGGGTCGCAACGCCAGCTACCTGCAAGCCAAGGTACGTGAGCAACATGACGGTATCGTAGTCGTCGAGCTGTCCAGTTATCTGGACACGGGCGGCGCACACGGCGCTCCTGGTCGCGCGTTCATCAACTACTCGCGCCAGCAAGAGAAAGTGCTGACCCTGGCCGACATGATCGTACCGGGCAAGGAAGGCGAGTTCTGGCAGAAAGCCGAACTGGCGCATCAGGGCTGGCTGCTGTCGACCAAGATGAACGAAGACCCTGAGTTCATGAAAACCTGGCCGTTCAAGCGCACCCCGCACATCGCTCTGACCTATGGCGCGTTCATTCTCAAGTATCAGGTGGACACCATCGCGCCGTATTCCATGGGCCACATCGAGCTGAAGATTCCTTATCCGCAGCTCAATGGCATCCTCAAACCGGAGCTGTTCCCCGGCCGCGGTTGAGAATTTTACCCAGCAATTTTTTTACCCAGCAACAACTGCAGCACGCCAGCGACGATCAGCGCTGGCAGTGTTGCGCCGATATCCGGATAAAGGTTGGCCAGCAAGTGATAGGTGCTGACTCCACCCAACCAGGCCAGCAACGTCATCCATTGAAACCCTACGTTAGCCGCCAGGCTGCTGCGCCCGCGCAACACAAAGTGATCCACCAGCACCACGCCAAACAAAGGCGCAAACACCGAGCCAATCAGCAACAGGAAGTTCTGGTACTGCGCCAACGGCGCAAGACAGGCGATCAGCGTGCAGATAACGCCTATAGCCAAGGCCAGATGCTCGACTTTCAGCCCTGAAAGCATCCCGCTGGACACTGCCGCCGAGTGAATATCAGCGAAAGCGTTTTCCGACTCGTCGAGCAGAACAAGCAGCAATGGAATCCCCAATCCCGCCCCGGCCAGCGCCAGCAACAACGCATTGACTTCTCCGCTTGGCGCAAACGCCAGGGTGTAAGCAACGCCCAGGCTCATCAGCCAGAAGTTACCGATAAAGAACCCCAACGCGGTGCCACCGAAGACGTTTTTCGCTCGCTTGCCGAAACGTGAGTAATCGGCAATCAGTGGCAGCCACGACAGCGGCATGGCGATGGCAATGTCGAAGCCCACGGCAAAGGGCAAAGATCCGTCACCGGCCTGAGCCCAAAGCGCGGCCAGATCCGCCTTGGCGAATAGATTCCAGGTCAGCCACAGGCACGCGGCCAACAGCAGCCAGATGCCCCATTTGCGCAGGATCTGTCGCACGAACGTCAGCGGCCCACTGACGGCCAGCAATGTCGCCAATCCACCAAAAAACAGGGTCCAGAGCAGCGGGCTTGTCCACACGCTGCCTTCGCCAAAAGCACGGGTGCCCAGCAAACTTGCCGCGTCGCGCATGACGATGATTTCGAACGATCCCCAGCCAATCAGTTGCAGCAGGTTGAGCAGTGCGGGCAGTGACGCGCCTTTGCTGCCCAGGCTGAGTTTGAGCGCAGCCATGGACGACAAGCCTGTGTCGCTGCCAATCACGCCGACAGCTGCCAGCAGCAACACGCCCACTAGCGTGCCGAGGAAGATCGCCAGCAGCGAACCCGAGAGACCCAGCCCCGGCGCCAACAGCGCGCCGGTTTGCAGAACCATCAGGCCAATGCCGAGGGAAAACCATAGAGAAAACAGATCGCGCCCGCCGAAAACACGCTTGCCTTCGGGGACGGGGGAATCGGGTGAATAGGTGCTGGGGGTGGTCATGGTGGGGGCTCGCAAATGATCAGCTGGAACGCGGACCTGTGGGAGCGAGGCTTGCCCGCGATAAGGCTGGACGCGGTTTACTTTAGATCGCGTAGGACCTTATCGCGGGCAAGCCTCGCTCCCACAGGGGATTGGCTCCAGCAGGTTTATTTAATGAAATAAATCAAACCTTTTTGTACAACTGGCTACCTTCCTGCTTGAAGCGTTCGGCCTGTTCCGCCAGCCCTTGGGCGACGTCCAGGTCAATGGCTTCAATCTTCTGGTTGGCCGCGTACTCCCGCACTTCCTGGGTGATTTTCATCGAGCAGAATTTCGGCCCGCACATGGAGCAGAAATGCGCGACCTTGGCGGAATCCTTCGGCAGGGTTTCATCGTGATAAGACCGCGCGGTGTCCGGGTCCAAGCCGAGGTTGAACTGGTCTTCCCATCGGAACTCAAACCGCGCCTTGCTCAGTGCGTTATCGCGGATCTGCGCGCCCGGATGGCCTTTGGCAAGGTCCGCGGCATGCGCAGCAATCTTGTAAGTGATGATCCCGGTCTTCACGTCATCCTTGTTCGGCAGGCCCAAATGCTCTTTGGGCGTGACGTAGCAGAGCATCGCGCAACCGAACCAGCCGATCATCGCTGCCCCGATACCGGAAGTGATGTGGTCGTAGCCCGGCGCAATATCCGTGGTCAGCGGGCCAAGGGTGTAGAACGGCGCTTCGTCACAGCACTCCAGCTGCTTGTCCATGTTCTCTTTGATCAGTTGCATCGGCACGTGGCCTGGACCTTCGATCATGGTCTGTACGTCGTGCTTCCAGGCGATCTTGGTCAGTTCACCCAGGGTTTCCAGCTCACCAAACTGCGCAGCGTCATTGGCATCGGCAATTGAACCCGGACGCAGGCCATCGCCCAGCGAGAAGCTGACGTCGTAGGCCTTCATGATTTCGCAGATGTCTTCGAAGTGTGTGTAAAGGAAGTTCTCTTTGTGATGCGCCAAGCACCACTTGGCCATGATCGAACCGCCACGGCTGACGATGCCGGTGACGCGTTTGGCGGTCAGTGGCACGTAGCGCAACAGCACACCGGCGTGGATGGTGAAGTAATCGACGCCCTGCTCCGCTTGCTCGATCAGCGTGTCGCGAAACAGCTCCCAGGTCAGGTCCTCGGCAGCACCGCCGACTTTTTCCAGCGCCTGATAGATCGGCACTGTACCGATCGGCACCGGCGAGTTACGAATGATCCACTCGCGGGTTTCGTGGATGTGTTTGCCGGTGGACAAGTCCATGACCGTGTCCGAGCCCCAGCGAATACCCCAGGTCAGTTTGGCGACTTCTTCTTCGATGGAAGAGCCCAGTGCGCTATTGCCAATGTTGCCGTTGATCTTCACCAGAAAGTTGCGGCCAATGATCATCGGCTCCAATTCGGTATGGTTGATGTTGGCCGGGATAATCGCGCGACCACGGGCGATTTCTTCACGCACGAACTCAGCGGTGATTTCTTTGGGGATGTTGGCGCCAAAACTGTGTCCGGCGTGTTGCTGAGTCAGCAGGCCAGCAGCTCGCGCTTCCTGCAGCTTCATGTTTTCGCGAATCGCGACGTACTCCATCTCCGCCGTGATGATGCCCTGACGCGCATAGTGCATCTGGCTGACATTGGCCCCCGCTTTGGCCCGACGCGGGTTGCGCACATGGGCAAAACGCAGACGGGTCAGTTCGGCATCGGCCAGTCGCTGCTGGCCGAAGTTCGACGTCAGGCCGTCGAGACGCTCTGTGTCATTGCGCGAGTCGATCCATGGCGAACGCACGTCAGCCAGGCCTTTGCGCACATCAATAATGACGTTCGGGTCGGTGTAAGGCCCGGACGTGTCGTACACCGTCACCGGCGCATTGATTTCCCCACCAAAGTCGGTGGGCGTCACGTCCAGGGTGATTTCGCGCATGGGCACGCGGATGTCCGGGCGAGAACCCTGAACATAGATTTTTTGCGAGCGGGTAAACGGCTGCACCGATCCAGAGTCGACTTGTGCGGACTCACTCAGGTTGGCGGCGTTTTTTAGATTTGTACTCATCACGGGCTCTCCAGACATCATCCAGCGGCGGATTAATTGTCGGAGCGAACCTGAAGACGAAAAGACGCACCAAGGCTGGTGCTGAGTATCGAGCGGAAGAATGTTCGGCTCAGATATGAACCAAAGACCCCGGACGACACTCAAGAGGACTCGCCGGGAGACGAGAAATCTTGTTCCCTACGCAGGCGCTAACCTGATCAGGTTCAACGGGATCCGGTTTAACCGATCTCAGCCTCAAAGCAAGGCACCCCGACAAGAACGTCGCCAGTCTAGTCGGGACGGGGCCGGAACGCCAAGCACGTTTTCAAACGCTGGATAAATGGCCTGCCTGATTGTTGCAAGGTCCCCCAGCCTCTACACTCGCTAACCAGTTTCTTCGAATCGGACTGGCACCATAATCATGAACAGGGAACACCCCATGCTGCACAAACTTTCATTGGCCATTGCCGTGTCATGTGCCTGCAGTTCGATTGCCTGGGCAGCCGATTTGCCGCTGCCAACCAAGACCGGCCTGGTCAGTGTTTATCAGGAAGCTGTCGACAACAACGCCGATCTTGCAGCAGCCCGCGCCGATTATGCCGCTCGCAAGGAAGTCGTGCCGCAGGCCCGCGCAGGCTTGCTGCCCAATCTGTCTGCAGGCGCAGACGTCAACAATACCCGCACCAGCATCGACCAACCCAACGCCGTCGCTACCCGCAGCGGCACGGTGTATCAGGCGACGCTGAGCCAACCGATTTTCCGTGCCGACCGCTGGTTCCAGTTACAGGCCGCCGAAGCCGTCAACGAACAAGCAGCACTGGAGCTGTCGGCCACCGAGCAGAACCTGATTCTGGAAAGCGCGCAAAGCTACTTCACCGTGCTGCGCGCCCAGGACAATCTGGCCTCGACCAAAGCTGAAGAAGCGGCCTTCAAGCGTCAGCTGGATCAAGCCAACGAGCGCTTTGATGTTGGCCTTTCCGACAAGACCGACGTGTTGCAGGCCCAAGCCAGCTACGACACTGCCCGGGCCAGCCGGATCGTTGCCAAACGTCAGGTGGATGATGCCTTTCAAGCGCTGGTGACGCTGACCAATCGTGAATACAACTCCATTGAGGGCATCGTCCACACGTTACCGATTCTGGCGCCGATGCCTAACGATGCAAAAGCCTGGGTTGATACGGCCGCGCAGCAGAACCTCAATCTGCTGGCCAGCAATTACGCAGTCAGCGCAGCCGAAGAAACCCTGCGCCAGCGCAAGGCCGGACACGCCCCGACCCTTGATGCGGTGGCTCAGTACAAGCGCGGCGATAACGATGCGCTGGGCTTCAGCAACCCGAACTACACCGGGCAGAACTACCGTGGCGACGTAGAGCAGCGCAGTATTGGCGTGCAGTTGAATATCCCGATCTACAGCGGCGGCCTGACCAGTTCGCAAGTGCGCGAAGCGTATTCAAGGCTGAGCCAGAGCGAACAGCGCCGCGAAGGCTTGCGTCGTCAGGTGGTGGAGAACACTCGCAATCTGCACCGCGCTGTGAATACCGATGTCGAACAGGTTCAGGCCCGCAAGCAGTCAATCATCTCCAACCAGAGCGCGTTGGAAGCCACGGAAATCGGTTATCAGGTGGGGACTCGTAACATCGTCGACGTGCTGGATGCGCAGCGCCAGCTGTACGCCTCGGTGCGTGACTACAACAACACCCGCTATGACTACATCCTCGATAACCTGCGCTTGAAGCAGGCGGCAGGCACGTTGAATCCCGGCGACCTGCAGGATTTGTCGCGCTACCTGAAAGCCGACTACAACCCGGACAAAGACTTCCTGCCACCGGATCTGGCAGCGGCCGCGAAAAAGAACTTCGAACGGCCGCCGCAAAGGTAGAGATCACTGTCGAGCAGCAAACGGAAACCTGTAGGTGCTCGTGAGTGCCTACAGAAAAGCATGAGGCAACCTCCTAAACCAGCGCCGCCACGCAACTGCGGTAGGAGCGAACCTGTTCGCGAGGCGATACGTCTGAAACACCGCGTCAGGCCCTCTCGCCAACAAGTTGCCTCCTACCCTAGAACGCGGTCAAGCCCATCCAGCAATCGCTGCAATGCGCCTTGATTGGCCTTCATCACTTGTAGCCCCGCCTCGGACATCTCACGGGCACGTTGTGGCTGGTCGAACAGGCTCTGCACGGCAGCCGAAAGACTCGCTGCATCACCGCACTCAACCAGTGCGTCGGCATTGCGCAGCATCGCGGCGATTTCCAGAAAGTTGAACAGATACGGGCCGCTCAACACCGGTTTGGCCAATGCGGCAGGCTCGAGCAGGTTGTGGCCGCCGTTGGGCACCAGGCTGCCACCAACAAAAGCAATGTCGGCCAAGGCATAGAGAAACAGGAGCTCGCCCATGGTGTCGCCCACCAGCACCGAGGTCTGCGGTGTGACTGGCTGACCGGATGAGCGACGCACCGTCGCAAAGCCCTGCTGCACGGCAAGATCATGAACGCTGTTGAAGCGCTCCGGATGGCGCGGCACCAAAATCAGCAACGCATCAGGATAGCTGATCAGCAACTGCCGATGAGCCGCCAGAACAACTTCATCCTCTCCCGCATGGGTGCTGGCCGCGATCCAGACGGGGCGATCAATCGTCTGCCATTCTTCACGTAGCTGCGCGGCACGGGTCAACAGTTGCGGGTCGATCGTCAGGTCGAACTTGATCGAACCGGTTACGGCCACGCATTCAGAACGTGCACCCAAATCCCGAAAGCGCTGCGCTTCGGTCTCGGTCTGTACCGCGAACCAGCTCATTTCTTCCAGCATCGGCCGGGTCAGCCTGGCAAACCGCGCATACCCCCGCGCCGAGCGCTCGGACAAACGCGCATTGGCCAAGGCCACAGGGATGCCGCGTTTGGCACACTGATGAATATGATTAGGCCAAAGCTCGGTCTCCATGATCACGCCAAGCACTGGTCGCACATGATCGAGAAAACGGCCCGCCGCCCATGGCAAATCATAGGGCAGGTAGCAATGCTGAATGCGCGGCTCGTTGGCGAACATCGCCTTGATCCGTTCCGAACCGGTCGGCGTCATGCAGGTGACGGTGATCGACAGCTGTGGATAACGGGCAAGCAGCGCACGAATCATTGGCGCGGCAGCAATGCTTTCCCCCACCGAAACCGCATGCACCCAGATGCCGCCCGGCTGCATGGCTGGCAAACCGAGGGCGAAGCGCTCGCCGATTCGCTGGCGATAGGCAGGAGCCTTGCGCGCTCGCAGCCACAGGCGAACGGCCACCAGCGGCAGACCGAGATGAAACAGCAAGGTATATAAAGTTCTATTCATGGGCGCGGAGTTTATCAGCCAATGGCGCGCAAATGCCGGGCAAAACTTTCGGAAAGCCACTGCGCAGCCGGGCCAAGCGGCTCGTCACGACGCCAGACCATTTCCACTACCAACGGTGGCGGCGTCCACTCGCCGACCAGCTCGATCATCTGATGCTGATAGGTCGGATATTGCACCACATGCCGGGGCAGCCAGGCCCAACCCAGGCCGCGCATCAACAGCTCGGCCATCACATAAAAACTGTCGGCCCGCCAGACCTGCGGGCTCAGTTGCTCACCACCGGGATAACCGCTCTGTTGCGGAGCGATCAGTAACTGGCGATGCCGCGCCAGTTGTTGTCGAGTGACGCGCCCATCGCGCGCCAGTGGATGATCCACTGCGCACACGGTAACCATTTCCACACCGCCCAACCCTCTGCGCTCCAACTCGGAGGGCATCTGCTCGTGATGAAACAGCAAACCCAGATCAGCCCGCCGCTCCAGCAACTTGCGCGCTACGTCGCCCTGAGCACCGCTGGCCAGCTGAACTTCAAGGGTCGGAAAGCGTTCGGACAGCGCCTCCAGGCTATCGAGCACAGGCTGGTAAGGCATGGCTTCATCATGCGCCACGCGCAATTGCGCCTCCTGGCCGCGCATCAACGCCAGAGCGCGTCCGTCGATACGCTCGCATTGACGCAACAGCTCGCGCGCCTCTTCGAGCAATGCCGTACCAGCCTCGGTCAAGCGCGGCTGGCGGCCACTACTGCGTTCAAACAGGCTCACACCCAAATCCGATTCGAGCATGGCGATCGAACTGCTGACGGCTGACTGTGCGCGATGCATACCCCGCGCCACAGCTGAAAACGAACGCTGCTCGGCCACGCTGACGAACAGGCGCATTTGCTCAAGACTCCACTGCATGGCCAAACCTATCTCCCATAGCGATAGGTAATGACTTTACCCCATCTGAGTGATGGCTAAAATACGCGGCATACGAAGAGGAGTTACCGTCATGCCTGCTTACTACCTGCTGGCCATCGCCATTTGTGCTGAAGTCATCGGCACCCTATCCATGAAAGCCGTCAAGGGCCTGAGCACGCCGCTCCCCCTGTTGCTGGTTATCTGCGGCTACGCCATCGCCTTCTGGATGCTGATCCTGGTAGTTCGTACGATTCCGGTAGGCATCGCCTATGCAGTCTGGGCGGGCATGGGGATTGTCATGGTCAGTGTCGCCGCGTTTTTCATCTATGGGCAGAAACTCGATATCCCCGCCATGCTCGGCATGGGCTTGATTGTCTTGGGTGTCGTCGTCATACAGCTGTTTTCGAAAACCGCCGGGCATTGAAAACGCGTTCCTCTATAATGGCCGCATTCTTTCGGCCACAGAGGTGCTCATGCCTTCCGTTATTTCCACTGACGTCCTGATCGTCGGTGCCGGCGTTGCTGGCCTCTGGCTCAATGCCCGACTGCGCGGCCAGGGGTACTCGACTGTCCTGGTCGAAAACGCCAGCCTCGGCGGCGGACAAAGCCTTAAATCCCAAGGGATTATCCACGGCGGTGCCAAATACGCGCTGCATGGCGCGTTGTCGGGTGCATCAGAAGCCATCGCCGACATGCCACGTCGCTGGCGTGAAGCGCTGGCAGGCACCGGCGAGCTTGATCTGAGTGGCGTACGCGTACTTTCCCAGGCCCATTACCTCTGGTCGCCCGGCACACTCGCGGGCAACCTCACCAGTTTCTTTGCCAGCAAGGCCGTACGCGGTCGCGTTGATCAAGTCAAAGGCACTGACCTGCCGCCAGCCCTGCAGGACCCGAAGTTCAAGGGCAAGGTTTATCGCCTGGCTGAACTGGTCATTGATGTACCAAGCCTGATTGAGCGACTGGCCGACCTGGCCGATGGCAGCTTACTGGCTGGTCACGATCTGGAACCGTTGGTAGATGGCGACGACCTGGTTGGCATGCGCGTCGACGGTCGGGATATTTTCGCCCAGCGCGTGGTGCTGTGTGCGGGTGCAGGCAACGCTGATCTACTGAAAAAACTAGGCGTAGCGCAACCCGCCATGCAACGTCGGCCGCTGCACATGGTGCTTGCCAAAGGCCCGAGCCTGAAACCGCTGTATGCCCACTGCCTCGGCGGCGGACCCAAGCCGCGGCTGACGGTCACGACTCATCCGGCCGCCAACGGTCAATGGGTATGGTATGTGGGCGGCGATGTCGCCGAGGCGGATGGCGTAGCCCGTGACCCGGCCCAGCAAATCGCTGCCGTGAAAAAAGAACTGGGCACTTTGTTGCCGTGGATTGATCTCACTCAAGTCGAGTGGGCAACCTTGCGGGTTGATCGAGCAGAACCAGCGCAATCCGGGTTGGTGCGTCCTGACAATGCATTTCTAAGCGTGCAGAACCGCCTGATGGTGGGCTGGCCGACAAAGCTTGCGTTGGCTCCGGACTTTTCCGATCGTGTGCTGGCCGAGCTGTCCCACGAAGAAATCCACCCGACGCCGCAGCCATCTTTAAACGATCTGCCCAAGCCACCGTTGGCCATACCTGTCTGGGATCAACTGCTGCCATGAGCGTAAAGACCTTACACGAGCTGCATCGCCCGCTGGGCAGCACCGGTATTAGCGTATCGCCATTGGGCCTGGGCACGGTCAAGCTCGGCCGTGATCAAGGCGTCAAATACCCCAACGGCTTTACTATCCCGGACGATCAGCAAGCGCAAATGCTGCTGAAGATGGCACGTGACATGGGTATCAATCTGATCGACACCGCACCCGCCTACGGCACCAGCGAGGAACGCCTGGGGCCTTTGTTGCGTGGTCAGCGGCAGGATTGGGTAATAGTCAGCAAGGTCGGTGAGGAGTTTGAAAGCGGTCAGTCGAGTCACGACTTCAGCGCTGAACACACTCGAGCCTCGGTGGAGCGCAGCCTGAAACGTCTGGAAACCGATTTTATTGACTTGGTGCTCGTGCACTCCGACGGCAATGATCTGGCGATTCTTAACGACAGCGATGTTTACCAGACCCTCGCTGACCTTAAGCGTGAAGGCAAGATTCGTGGCTTCGGTTTTTCCGGCAAAACCGTAGAGGGCGGCCTGCTGGCGTTGCGTGATGGTGATTGCGCCATGGTCACTTACAACCTCTCCGAGCAAGGCGAAAAGCCAGTGCTCGACTACGCTGCTGCCCACGGCAAAGGCATTCTGGTCAAGAAAGCGTTGGCCAGCGGTCATGTCTGCCTGAGACCTGGAGTTGATGCGGTGCAGGCCAGTTTCGAATTGCTGTTTGCCCATCCGGGTGTTGCCAGTGCTATTGTCGGGACCATAAACCCGATGCATCTGGTCCATAACGTAGCCACAGCCGCTGCCGTGATTCGCCGTCCAGCCTGATGTAGGCGGCCGACCCCAACGCAAGAAGGAGCCGATATGCCGCGAACTTTGATTCGGAAGAATCCAAGCAACTTCAAGACCCTGCCGTTATTCGTAGAAGCCACGCCCGAAGGCCTCAATTATCAAAGCATCGGGATGCCACTCAATTTCACCCAGACCTTGCAGCGGCGCCGCAAAATAGAAGTGGCCGACACCGAGCGGTTCGCTACGGAGCTGGCTAATCTGGGGGTTTCGGTACGCCTGACACTGAATTGGCAAAACCGCGATTACTGGGTATTGGTTCGCCAACGTCGTCAGGATCGTGGCGATGTAGTGTTGAAGTTGATCTCGGGTTATGTCCCGGCTCACGAACTCAATCTACCGTTGCACACCGCCATTCAGGAGGTCGCTGAAGAGTGCCTGATTGAAACTCCGCAAGGCTGGCTCAGCGGGCGCTTCAACGATATCTGGCTACCGGCGCCCTACGCCGCAGCCCTGCATTACCGTGAAGCGATGCCGTTTCGTCTCAGCACGCTATCAGGCGCTGCACGCCCGGTACGCTGCGGTAGCATGACCTTGATCGAACGGCCTCGCGCCTACGTACACTTGCCCACCGCATCGTTGCAGCTTATTTATGACATGCGTCTGGAGGTCCCCAAGGAAGCGCGGCCTCTGAGCTTGTTCCATGTCGATGAGTGTCTCGAAAAAGATCAACTGGTCGCCCGCCTCAATCGAAGCAAGCCTGATCTGTACCTGATGCCGCTGGAAAATGGCGTGCCGCTGCCCGAGCTTTACACCTTGAAGCGCGACAAGCTGACACCGGCCGGAACCCGGGGCCTGTATCTGGCTGAAAGCTTTGCAGCACAGGAAGGCTGGGTGGTGCGTGACGAGAGGATTCGCTGGAAGGACTGGCTACGCCAGCAAGGCATGACGCCACCGCC
The DNA here is from genome assembly GCF_040224095.2 of Pseudomonas caspiana. Classification (NCBI taxonomy): domain Bacteria; kingdom Pseudomonadati; phylum Pseudomonadota; class Gammaproteobacteria; order Pseudomonadales; family Pseudomonadaceae; genus Pseudomonas; species Pseudomonas caspiana. The sequence continues at coordinate 5,393,962 of NZ_CP167995.1, forward strand.
AAAGAAAACCGGACTCAAACGCCTGACAGGCAAGGCCCGGCAATTATTGAAGTTGGTGACGTTTAAAAGCTGAAGCGCAACCTATGTGGCATTGGAATACGGCCTGAGTGTGGGAGCCGGGCTTGCCCGCGATACATGAGACGCAGCCAGAAGACATAACGCGTTATCGTTTATCGCGGGCAAGCCCGGCTCCCACAGTAAGCATTCACAACTCAAGAGCGGATCACTTCACTGCCCGCGAATCTTCTCGACAATCGCGGTAGTAGAGCTGTTTTCCACAAGCCCCAACACCCGAACCTCACCGCCATAGGCCTGGACGATATCCGCGCCGACCACCTGGTCGATACCATAATCGCCGCCTTTGACCAGCACATCTGGCTTGACGTAGCCGAGCAGGTTTTCCGGTGTGCCTTCAGGGAAGCTGATCACCCAATCCACTGCTCCTAGCCCGGCGAGTACCGCCATACGCCGATCCACACTGTTGATCGGGCGCCCAGGCCCCTTCAAACGGCTGACGGACGCGTCATCGTTGACCGCAACAATAAGGCGATCACCTTGAGCACGCGCTTGCTCCAGATACGTCACATGACCGGCATGGAGAATATCGAAGCAACCGTTGGTGAAAACGATCTTTTCCTTATGTGCGCGGGCGTCGTCAATGGCCACCAGCAGTTGCTCAAGGCCCAGAACACCTCGCTCAGAGCCTTCTTCTCGCTGGATCGCCCGACGCAGCTCCGGCGCACTGATGGCCGCCGTACCCAGTTTGCCGACGACGATGCCCGCAGCAAGATTGGCCAACGCCACCGCGTGAGGCAGATCTTCACCAGCAGCGATAGCCGCCGCCAAGGTAGAAATAACGGTGTCGCCTGCACCCGTCACATCGAACACTTCACGAGCGCGGGCAGGCAGATGCAAAGGCTGGTGATCCGGACGCAACAACGTCATGCCGTGCTCGCCACGGGTGACCAGCAACGCGCCCAGATCCAGCTCGCTCATCAACTGCGCGCCCTTTGCGACTAACTCAGCCTCGTCAACGCAGTGGCCAACGATGGCTTCAAATTCGCTCAGGTTCGGAGTGATGAGGCTGGCGCCACGGTAAATCGCAAAATCTTTGCCCTTCGGATCAGCAAGCACCGGGATGTTGCGATCACGAGCAGCTTTGATCAGCGCCTGATGGTTCTTCAGCGCCCCTTTACCGTAATCGGACAGAACCAAGACTTTGATGCCGTCGAGCAACCCTTCCACTTCAACGCTCAAAGCCTCGGCGTCAGTGGTAAATGGCTCTTCGAAGTCGATGCGCAGCAGTTGCTGATGCCGGCTCATGACCCGCAGCTTGACGATGGTCGGCTGATTGGCAATGCGCTGGAAGCGCGCCAGCACACCTGCGGCCTTGAGGCTGTTGGAGAGGCTTTCTGCAGCCTCGTCTTCACCGGTCACACCAACCAGCGAGGCAGGTGCACCCAACGCAGCAATGTTCAAGGCGACGTTCGCAGCACCGCCTGGACGGTCTTCGATTTGCTCAACCTTGACCACAGGCACGGGTGCCTCCGGCGAAATCCTTGAGGTACCGCCATGCCAATAGCGGTCGAGCATGACATCGCCCACTACCAAGACTGGTGCTTGATCGAAACGCGGCATGGACAACTTCATCGAACAACCCGTAACTAGAATGAACAAGGGCGGAATCTTAGCACAGGGTTTGCGAAGGCTTGGGATTGCGCAACATTGAGAATTGCGAACGCGGCGATCTCTATAGGCTGTGCGGGAGCGAATTCATTCGTGAAAGCGGTGGGCCAGGCGCTGAGACCTGTGAAGTACCGACCTATTCGCGAATAAATTCGCCCCCACAACTCGCTACCACATCATCCTGTTCAATCAGATGGCGCCGACCGGTGCTGGCTCATCAAGCCCCATGGCATGCAGGCGCGAGTAATAGCCATTCTGTGCGAGCAATTGAGCGTGAGTGCCACGCTCTACAATACGCCCGCCGTCCATCACCAGAATCTGATCAGCCTTTTCAATCGTCGACAACCGGTGAGCAATCACCAGCGTCGTACGCCCTTGCATGGCGTGATCCAGTGCGGCCTGAATATGCCGCTCGGACTCGGTATCCAGCGCTGAGGTCGCCTCATCGAGGATCAGCACAGGCGCGTTCTTGAGTAATGCCCGGGCAATTGCCAGACGCTGGCGCTGACCACCGGAAAGCAGCACTCCATTTTCCCCGACCTGAGTGTCCAGACCTTGCGGAAGCTGATCGATGAACTCCTTGGCGTATGCATCGGCCGCAGCTTTTTCGACATCGGCACGAGGAGCGCCAGCCAGATCACCATAGGCAATGTTATTGGCCACCGTATCGTTGAACAGCGTCACGCTCTGAGTAACCTGAGAGATATGACGACGCAGGTTACGTAGCCGATAATCGCTGATCTCTACATCGTCGAGCAGAATCTGCCCGTCGCGATGCTGATAGAAACGCGGCAGCAGGCTGGCGAGCGTGGACTTGCCGCTTCCCGAGCGACCGACGAGCGCAACCATCTGACCTGGAGCTACGGAAAAACTGATGTCATCCAGCACCTGACGCTCTGTGCCCGGATACGTGAAGCTGAGATTCTTGACCTCAAGGTGCCCGCTGACCCGATCACGCTCAATGGTGCCGGTGTCAAACTCTGGCTCAACATCAAGCTGCTCAAAAATGCTCTCCGCGCCAGCCACACCCTTTTGAATGGTAGAGCTGACTTCGGACAACTGGCGAATAGGCTTTGGTAACAAACCTGCCGCAGTAATGTAAGCCACCAGATCACCAGCAGTCGAATCACCACGCAGGTACAGCACCAGGAACATCAGCACAGCCATTGCCGTGTAGATAACCAACTGCAGCATCGGCGTGTAGATTGCGCCGGTTTTGGTCATGCGCAGTTGTTTCTTGGTGTTGTCGGCACTAGCACCTGCAAAGCGAGCTTCTTCGTATTGCTCGCCGCCAAAGCTGCGTACAACGCGATAACCCTGAATAGTTTCGGAAGCCACATGGGTTACATCCCCCATGGCCACCTGAATCTTCTTGCTTTGCTTGCGGAATTTCTTGCTGGCGCTGCCAACCATCACGGCGATCACCGGCAAAATTGCCAGCATGACCAGCGTGAGTTGCCAGTTCATCCACAGTAGATAAACGAACAGGAATACGACAGTGAGGCCTTCGCGGATCACCACTTTGATTGCATCAGTGGCAGCACCTGTCACCATCGTTACGTTGAACGTGATCCGTGAAATCAGATGTCCTGAGTTGTGGGTATCGAAATAACGATTAGGCAATACCAACAACTTGTTAAAGAGTTCGACACGCAGGTCATGAACCAGACCCAGCGAGACTTTTGCCAGAAAGTAATTACCCAGAAAGGAGCCCAGACCTTGCCAGGCCGCAATCAGCACGATAATCAGCGGAACGGCCTGCAGCAGTTGCAGATCGCGCAGGTAGGGTACATTGGGGAACAGTACCGCCTCTGGGTTGCTTAGCCCATCGACGAAGTACTTCAAGATGCCCGCCAGCATAGGCTGGGTCGAAGCAAACATGACAAAGCCTATGATACTGAGCAGGAAGATTCCTACATACGGACGCACATAGGACAACAAGCGGAAGTAAATCTTCATACTTGATTGGCTGGACGATTCGGGGGATGTCATGAGAATCCGTCATGCATAAAAAGAGGCCGAATTGTATCACAAGCGCATTTTGCTACAGCCTGCTGCGGTAACATAGGCGGCTGTCCAAGCCTTAGGGCACAGAAACCGGAGTATCGATGCAAGCGCTTGATCACGCACATTACCTTGCCTTGGTCGAGGGGGCCGAAGTCCTCGAAGCCGATTATTCAGGTGATAAAGTCCTGCGACTGACCGATGGATCAATGCTAAAACTGTTTCGCCGCAAGCGACTGATCAGCTCGGCAGCCTGGTATCCCTATGCGCAACGCTTCGCAGACAACTGCATAACATTAGCGCAGCGGGCTGTCCCCTGCCCCAAAGTGCTGAGTGTGTTCAGAATCGCAGAAATTCAGCGTGACGCCGTGCATTACGCGCCGCTGGACGGAAAAACACTGCGTCAGGTGCTCAATGAGCCGACCAGCGATGACGAACTTCGAACAGAACTAGGCCGCTTCATCGCTGAGCTGCACGAAAAAGGCATCTACTTCCGGTCGGCTCATCTGGGCAACGTGATACTGACCCCGCAAGGCACGCTGGGCTTGATCGACATAGCAGACATGAAGACCTTCCGTGGCCCGCTGCGTAAGAGTCTGCGCCTGCGCAACTTCAAGCACATGCTGCGCTATACCGAAGACCGTGCGTGGCTGCTCGGGCAAAACAATCAGGCGTTTATCAATGGATACCTGGGCGCACAAACACTTTGCTCCGCAAACGAGCTGACCCTGGTAATCAGTTGAGCTCTCCCTGGCGCTAATCAGATGCAAAAAAATGGCCTTGGTAGGGCCATTTTTTTCGTTTGATTTTACTGCCGTTCAAGCCTGCGTTCACGCACCACTTGGGCATAGATCATTACCGCAGGGAACAATACCAGCACCCATAGTTCATCAGGGTTACCGACCAACTTGCTGCCATCGAAGTTGAGCATGACCAGCGCGCACGCAAGATAAACGCCCCACGCACTGCGCATGCGCCACGAATGCCATAGGGTCAATGCCATGACAGCAACAAACAGCACCAGCGAGACGGTTCCGGTATAGAGCCCCATAGCAACAAAGATATTGTGAGGATGCTGGATGGGCATGCCACCGGTGAGTACTTGAGTGGTATGGAAATCAACCCCACACCCCATCAGCCATCCACAGTTGCGCCACTCCCCGACCATGATCTGCAGCAACTCGATGCGATGAGAGTCACCTCTTTTAAACAGCAGCTTTACCCATGCCTCGTCCTTGACCAGCCACACGACAAGCAAAGCCAGCAGAGCAAGGCTGATGACCGCGATAGCCCCCTGTTTCTGATGGTGGCGCATTGCATGTAACGCCCATAGCCCACCCAGAAAAGCTGCACCCACCAAGGCTGTGCGGGTCTGAACAACAAAAGACACTATGAACAGAGATAAAACGACTGCGGCAGTAGCTTCGACCCAGCGCCTCTGTTTCAGCAAGACAGGCAGTACCAGCCCCAGTGCACAGAACAGCCAAATGCTGGCGTAGATGACGTTATCCAGACGTGAGGGAAGTATGTCTACCCTATGGCCAAATTCGAACTTACCGGTGACCCAGCCGTAAATCCCCGACAGCAGGATGTACAGGAAGACAACCCAGAACTGGCTGCGCGCAAAGAAGCCACTGCGGAAAAAGTCGACATTGACCAAGCTGGCCAGCACAAAAACAAATAAGGCGACGTAAGCGATGTGCTTATAAAACTGGAAGTCTCCCGAATTAAAAGCAGGCACCAGAAAACACAACATGAACGCTAGCCAGAACCAACCAAGACGATCTGAGAACAGGCCAGTCCCGCGGTTAATGATCAGGAGGATCAAACCTGGAAGAGCGATCAATGCATAGAACAGGTTGTTGGTGAACTTGGATGAGTCCCCCAGAATGAAGCTCAAGAGAAAAAGGACTAATGCACCGCTGAAATAGGCTGCTGTTTTAGGGTTTAAACCGAAATTCTCAGACAACATTACTGATTACCCAACCTATGACCAGACCAAGAACAAGCGTTCCCAACAATTTGACGCGATCCCGTTTCTTGCGGCGTTTTTTACTGATGCGCTCCTGCGGCAGCTCCAGATGATTTCCGAAACCTGTATGCAGTACCGCATCATTCTCCAGAATCAATGCGTAGCGGTTTTCTGCGGCATAGAGGCCGGACAGCTTTTTCTCGCCGCCATGAGAGGCATAAGGCGCATGCTGCTTGTAGTCGACCAGACGGCGTAGCCCGGGATTGAAGGAGAAACCCTGCCACTCAGGCTTGTGCGAACCAAGCTTGTAGAACGGGATGCCCTGAAACACTTCACGCTCATTAAGATAAACGTAAGGGCTGTGAACCTGCAGGTCGTGGTTGAAGCTGCGTAACCACACTTGCAAGGCTTGCGGATCATTCTCCAGCAAGGTCATCGATTCTTCGATGAAACCAGGGCGGTAGAAGTCCCAATCGTCTTCGCAGTGAAACACCCAGTGAGTATCAATCTGCTCATAAGCGGCATCGATCGAACGCATCTGACCCAGTTTCGGGTTGTTGATAATGAAGCGGGTGAATGGCCGCCAGTGCTCTGGAATACAATCCTGAACCTGGGCATCGCCAGAATCCTCAGTGATGAAAACACTGCGTATTGGCGCGGTATTGAAGCGGTCGAATGTCTCAAGCGTTCGCTTTAACAAATCAAACCGCCCACAACTGGTAACCACCAGTGTGATCTCGCTACTTTCGCTGAACACCATCATTTGTACTCAATCGTTGAAATTTGAAAAAGGCGGTCACAGCCCCAGCCGAGACCTCAAACGGTCTAACCAGCCCATGGCTGGCATGGCACGCAACGGTGGACGCATCTCTTCAACAATGGCCTTCCCTAGCGCGTGAAATGTAAAGCGTTGTTCAACCAAAGTCTGCCCATTACGCGAAATTTCATCTGCCAGCTGAGGGTTGCCCCTTAACTGACGCAGCTTTTCCTGAAGCTGCGGGATATCGCGGTAGAAAACGATGTTGTGCATATCAACAAAACCTAAGGCACGATTCTCTTCAGCGCCTTGATCGTAAGCGAGCAACACGCAACCACAGGCCATGGCCTCGAAGTTCTTGATCATGTACTCGCCCATGCCCACATCGGCGCTGACGAAAAAGCGAATCCGGTTAAGCGTTTCGCAATACTCTTCGCCTGATTTGGTACGCGTCACCACCAGCTTTTCAACACGGCCCAATTCGTCCAGCAATGCCTTGCGGCCACTGTACGCAACACTGTTGGTACTGCCGACAAAAGCCAGCTCGATATCCCGCTCGCGATCACGCCACTGGAGCAGACTCTGGTCATAGCCCTTGGGGACGAACACAGCATCGAACCCTTCATCGCGCAGGCGCTCGCTGACATTGAAGCCTGAGCACATGACCCTCACCCAAGGTAGCTTCCGATAGTGAGCGCTGAACTTTCCGGTGTACTTGCAGGCAATGTAGTTCTGATAAGCGTCGTGCTCGAGGATTACCAGATTGGGGATCGTGCGAATGAAACCCGCCTGGCGGATCTCATGCTTGAAGCGCAGGAAAAACACAATACGATCGTATTGAGTAACATCCACTTCACGGCGAAAGTAACCCCGCAGGTTGCGTTGTTCAGCGGACGTCAGCCAGCGCACATCACATTCGCAATGGGCAGCGATCCCTTCGTACAGGCGATCCAGAATGGCTCGTTGTTCTTTCTGAACCAGAAGTAAAACTTTCATTTTTTTCCTTGCAGTACCGCAGGCTGCCAATCAGATATCTCTGCGCCAGAACAGCTCGTGTCGGCGAACAGCTTTCCTGAAAAATTCGTTTTCACCCTCGGCAGGCCAGCGTCGCCCGGCCAACACACTTTGCAACCAGCGACGAACACGTCTCTTCAACGGCATCGGTGGTTGCAGATCATGCATCATGCCTAATGCCATTGCCTTATCCCGCTGCTGATCAAGCGACAATTCCAGGCTGTAGGGAATCATTTGCAATGAGGCGTCAAAAACAGGTGGCAAACTGACACCATTATAAGCATTACCCATGGGCCAGCGGTCATTGTCGTGCAAGTGATTGGCGTAACCCAGGATTACATCAGGCTGCCACTCGAGCCCTTCGAGCGCCTCAAGAACTGCAGCCTGTGAACAAATATGGTCGGGGTGAGGGTCGATGGCCGGGTGAGGCATGACCAACACTTGTGGCCTGGCCTGCAACAACAACGCCCTGAGATCTGCCAGCAAGTTGTGCCAGGTGGGCGCGCCGTCGACATCGCCTGGCAGCGTCATGGCGTTGAACTGGCGGAAAATACGAGTATCGACAATCTGCGCCTCTCGCGAGGCAACCGGCTGATCCGGTGCCGACTGCATGGCGGGTAGCTGCAAACAGAAGTAGCCAAGCTGCACACACTGAGATTCCGGCACACCGCCCCATCGCGGCACGGCAATACTGTCCCAGGCTCGCAGTCGCCCCTTGAGCCGCGACGCTTGAGCCTGGCTCATGCCCATTTGCTGATAGTGTTCGGCTTCTATCTCGCCCGCCGTCAGCGTAACAATCCAGGTGTCCGCCGCCTGACTATACAAACCAAAGGCCGCGAGTTCTGCGTCGTCAGCGTGAGGCGCGATGACCATAACGCTCTGCTGGCGAGCATCAGGCTGATGAAACACCCACAAACGCGGCGCTGCGCGCACCGTGCAAAAACGGCCACGCAGGCGCAATGAGCCATCGGCCAATGCTTTACCAAGACCCGTCAGATTGAGGTATCGCAGACCGCCAACACCACGTTCAAACGCCTGCCTGTCAGTGACATCTGCCCCGGACAGCTCAATGTACGGATCAAAAAATCGCCCCAGCCACGAGCTTCGAATTTCAAGAGCGAGAATCAGGGTTTCATCCCCGTTCAGTTCCAAAGGAGCTTGCAGGTGCAAACGCTGCCCCTGAAGACTCAAGCCCATCACCTCGGCGTCACTCGGAAAATTGTATTGATAATCGTCTTTCGGGGAATAAAACAGGTGATCAGCGAACCAGGCTTCGTGAGCAATCCAGCCCATGAACGCAAGTAACAGCGGCAACCACCAGGCAATCACCACGCCCACGATAATCAGCAATAACAGCCCAGCCAGCAACGCCATGCGCTTGTTACGGCGATGGCGCTTGAGTAATGCCTGCTTGCGGCTCAAATCTGGAATACCGGCACGGGATTACACCAACGATCCTTGTACTCGCGATCTGAACGCCCAAATGAAAAGCGTAATGGTTTACCCAGGTTACGAGCATCTTCCCAAGCGCTTTGCGTGTTGAGAAAACTCAGCACACTGCCAGGGCTGAAATCACGGGTTTCGGGATCAACACCGCCGTTGATGTACTCGACGCTGATCCACTCTGGTGCTTCAACGCGATACACCAGCTGGATGGCTATCGGCGCATCGTTGAGAAACACCACTGAGCCGATCAACAGCTCGCGTAGCAACTCGATCACGTCGGCCATGCGCTCGGCGCCGGTCGCAGCAAAGCCCCAACGGCGCTGGAAAAGATCGCAGTACATCCGCGCCATTTCATCGCTGGTGAAATCCGTCACGGGACGAACAACACCACCCGCTTCCTCCAGCAGACGCAGTTCGCGACGCTGGTTGTAGCGAAACTTCTTCGACAGTTCTTCTGGCGTACGGGCCATGGCCAGGCATTCGGCCTGAGGCTTGAAAGTACTGACACGCCCTTCATTGAGCGCTGACATGTAGCGTCCACGATGACGAACAGGCACCTGAACATCGGCCGCAACTGGCAGTATCAACTCTGCGTTGCCAAGATCGAACAGACCTTTCTTGCCATGGCTTTTCAGCACGTCCTTGGACAGTGCCAGCGAACGTCCCCATGTCGGTATCGCCGCCTTGATTTCACCGTCTTGCTCCCAGCCAAGATAACGCACCGGGATTTGCGCCAGACCAGCAAGGCGCTCGACCACCATAGGATGAGTTGCCACGCTACCGCCGTAACGTTGCCATGCCTGCTGATAAGCAGTAGCGTCAATCAGCGTCCAGCCACGCTCGCGCCAGCCTTGGAATCGATTGAGCATCAAGACTCCGCAATCAGGCTGGTGACCTGAGGTAAACGCCAGAACACTTCGCGTACAGCCTGATCAGAAAATCGCTCGCGCAAACGCAACAGCATCAGGTCTGCACACTCGCGACGTTGCCCTGCATCCAGGGCGGACAAATGAATCAGCCCGTGAGCGAGACGTTCGGTATCGCCCAGCGGGAACAGTACGCCCACACCCTCGACCACTTCCTTCGCTCCGCCACAGGATGTCGCCAATAAAGGCACACCTGCAACCATGGCCTCGAGAAGCACCATGCCAAACGGTTCATGATCAGAACTCAGCGCGAAAACATCGAACGCTTTGTAGTAGAGACTGGCTTGCGGCACCTGACCAAGGAACAACACCTGTGAGCCAATGCCCAACTCCAGCGCCAGTGCTTTGAGTTTGCGCTCGAGCGCCCCCTTACCCAGAATCACCAGTTGACTGCCCTGCGGCAAGCTTGGCAAGGCTTTGGCGAAACCGCGTAGCAAAGTTGCCTGATCCTTGTCCGGATGCAGCCGCCCGACGTTGCCAACGATCCATGCCGATGACGACAGGCCCAGCTCGTGACGCGCCTGTTCGGCGGACAACTGGCTGGCTTGCAGGCGTTCGATATCGACGCGGTTGTACAAGGTTTGAATACGATCGGTCGGCCAGTTGGTCAGACTTTGACGAATATCGTCACGTACCGCATCGGACACACCCAGCAAACTCAAGCGTCTGCGAAACAGGTGAGCGAAAAGTCTACGACCGCGCCGGTGATAATCGCCGAACGCGTGATGCACGCCAATGACCGGCAAACGCGTGGCCAGCATCGCGATGTACACCGGTTTGAAACGGTGTGCGATGCAGAAGCTGAAGTTGCGCGAAGCAACGATCTTGCGCAGATCACGAATGGCACGCAGCTTCAGGCCACGAATGGCCGCGGAGCTGTACTCCATGAAAAGTACTTCGTCGGATGCACACGCTGCCGCAACCTCGGCATCCGCCGCGCCGGTCAGGAATACCGTCGTAACCCGGTACCCCTTGCCAACGAACAGACTCGCGTATTGCCGGGCGCAGTCTAGAAACGGACCATCATAACCGTGACAAAACTGCAGCACATGGCGCTCAGCCGAGCGTGTCATAGGCTTCCACGCCGTCTTTGACCACCAGAATATCTTCCATGATCAGGTACTCGAGATCCGAGCCGAAGAACATGTTCAGCGCATCTGTCGGCGAGCAGATCATCGGTTCGCCGCGACGGTTGAGCGAAGTATTCAGCGAAACGCCGTTACCAGTCAGGTTTTCCAGCGCTTTCATCATGTCGTAGTAGCGCGGGTTGTATTCGCGCTTCAGGACCTGGGCACGCGAAGTACCATCTTCATGGACGACTTCCGGCACGCGGGTCTTCCACTCTTCAGCCACTTCAAAAGTGAAGGTCATGAACGGTGCAGGGTGATCAATCTTGATCATCTGCGGGGCAACGGTGTCGAGCATCGACGGGCAGAAAGGCCTCCAGCGCTCGCGGAACTTGATCTGGTGGTTGATGCGGTCAGCCACGCCAGCCACGCTCGGGCAGCCGATGATCGAACGACCACCCAACGCACGTGGGCCAAATTCCATACGGCCCTGGAACCAGGCCACAGGATTACCTGCAACCATGATTTGCGCGATGCGTTCCGGGGTGTTTTCGATCTGACGCCAGACCGGCTTGCTCGGATGGCGGGCGCAGGCAGCGATCACATCTTCATTGGTATACGACGGGCCGAGGTAGACGTGCTCCATCTTCTCAACCGGCACACCGCGGGCGTGGGAGACGTAAGCCGCCGCACCGACCGCAGTACCCGCATCACCCGAAGCCGGCTGCACAAAGAGCTCTTTGACCTCCGGACGAGCAATGATTTTCTGGTTCAGCTTGACGTTCAGCGCACAGCCGCCCGCGAAAGCGATCTTGCCGGTTTCCTTGAGGATGTCACCCAGATAGTGATCCATCATCTGCAACGCCAGCTTCTCGAACAGCGCTTGCATGCTCGCGGCGTAGTGGATGTAAGGTTCGTCGGCGATGTCGCCTTCGCGCTTGGGACCCAACCACTCGATCAGCTTGGGCGAGAAGTAGAAACCTTTGCCTTTCTCTTTATAACGACGCAGGCCGATAACGTTGGCCAGCTCGGTGTTGATCACCAGTTCGCCGTTCTCGAACTTCGCCAGACGCGAGAAATCGTATTTGCTGGCATCGCCATACGGCGCCATGCCCATCACCTTGAATTCGCCGTCGAGCATCTCGAACCCGAGGAATTCAGTGATTGCGCCGTACAGGCCGCCCAAGGAGTCAGGATCGAAGAACTCCTTGATCTTGTGAATCTTGCCGTTCTCACCGTAGCCAAAGAAGGTCGTTGCGTACTCACCCTTGCCGTCAATACCCAGGATCGCGGTTTTCTCTTTGAAACCGGAGCAATGGTAAGCGCTGGAAGCGTGGGCCAAATGGTGCTCGACCGGCTCGATCTTGATCTTTTTAGGATCAAAGCCCAATTGTTCAAGACACCAGACGATCTTGTTGCGATAACGCTTATAGCGACGGTTGCCCATCAACAGCGCATCAAGCGCACGGTCCGGGGCGTACCAGTAACGCTTGGCATAGTGCCAGCGCGCTTTGCCGAACAAGCTGATAGGCGCGAACGGAATCGCCACCACATCGACATCCGAAGGCTTGATGCCCGCTTGCTCAAGACAGAACTTCGCCGACTCGTAGGGCATGCGGTTCTTTGCATGTTTATCGCGAACGAAGCGCTCTTCTTCAGCCGCTGCCACCAGCTTGCCGTCGATGTACAGCGCGGCGGAAGGATCATGGCTAAGGGCGCCGGACAGGCCAAGAATCGTCAATGCCACTGGGGTCTAGCCTCTTTAGTCTGCATGCAGGCGGCACGCGCCTGAGAAAAATATGTGCCCTCGCAGCGGGGCGAGGAACAGCTAAAGGGCGGGATTATAGCGTAATGACAAGTGGATTTGCTTGGCAGTAAGTAAATCCCGCGCAAGCCATGGCCTGGCTACTAGTTGTATGAATCTACGACGCGTGACGTAGGGCCTTTCCCAAAGTGCTTTCCATGCATTGAGCACCCGCTGCTCATCAGCCACTCTCCCGCCCTCGCTCAGGGCCGGACTCACGTCGTACGCGCTCCGCCATCTGGACCCTGGCCTCCTCGATTCGCCAGCCCAAGGCAAGGAGCCTGCATGACCCACCCTCATATAACGCCGCGTGGCCACATGGCCAATCTGGTCGCCAAGGCTCAGCCTGCCGAAGCGCCTGATGCTGGCGGGTTTTGTCCGTTGATGAGCCAGACCCTGCAACTGCTGCCGGTGCGTTACGGGCTGGTAGAAGACCTCGAGCCGTCCGTCGAAATCGCCATGCCGTACACGTTGCAAGCCCTGCCCTTGGGGTTTCGTCTGCTGCGCGATGGCTATCTGTACATCATCGACAGCGCCACTGGCTTTTTGCATGAATACAGCATTACCGACGGCTCCATTGCGGCTCTGCTGTTCAAGGGCGATCAGATCACCAAGGATCGTCGACCGGACGTTATCGAGGCTGATCCCGCGCTGGCGTTTTCTCGCAGCAGCGTGCTGCACGTCTCCTTTTCCGAGGTCCAGTGGACGGCGTTCAAATGTGCTCAGGTCATGAAAGTCGCTACCGAACGCGAATACTTCATGCAGCGCGTCAGCTTCGAAAATATTCAGCGCGGCAATGCCCGGGACCTGATCAACGACCGGAAAATGGCACTTTGGCTGGCCGAAAGCAGCGGCAGCCGGGCGGACAAACCTGACGATAACTCGACGAGGATTCCCTACGACTGGGAACACACCCCGCTGTATCGCCAGACGATTATTGAAGAATTCACCAGCCAGATCACCACCGCTCATAAACGGGATTTTCTGTTTCTGGCCGTTCGGGATGACGTCGGGGTGATGCGTGATCTGGCGCAGTATCAGGATCAGGTGGTCGGCCAGATCGAGAAATGGGCCCTGAGCCAGCAGGGCGAGGTCGAGCGCGACTACTTGCTGGGTTGCTACATCGAGTCTCTTACCCAGATCAACGAGGAGGATCTGAACGAACGCGCTAAAAAGGACCGGACGCTCAAAGCCTTGCTTGATGATCTGGAAATCCTGCCCGAGCCTGAGCGCACCCAGACCCGCAATACGTTGCGAGAGGTGATGAGCCAGGATAACCGTCAGGAAGCGGGGGCCTATTTCAATGATTCCGACGTACCGGCAGACCTGCAGGAACGCCTCGAAAAAGCCAAACCTGACCGGCTGAGCATGGATGACGGCATTGAGGCACGTGCCAGTACCATTCAGCAATATCAACTCGAACAACGTTTCGTCGGCACCAGCCCGGCCTTCATCGCCCGGCATCGCAAAAGCCTCTGGAAGCTGTATCGCCAGATGGACAAACCCACTAAAGACGCGCTCTACGGCGCCAAATTCGGCCAGCGCGGCATCAATGACTTGATCGACCGCCCGCGTATGGATGTCTTTCTCAAGAAGCAACGGGCAATCCTGCAACCGCTCAACGAGCTATTGGAAAAGATCACCCAGGATCGCATCGATCTGCTGATCAAAAACCGCCTGCATCGGGCCATCTGGTATTACGACGTCGAGGACAGCGAGCAGGTTGATCACGCCCTGCTCACCGAATACGCCTGTCTGAAAGACATCTGCCGAAGCGACAAAGCCGTTGATTCAGTGCTGGATTGGCTGAACAACAACCCGGCCATGTCCCGCCCCATGTTTTATGCCGCGCCGTTGAGTGCGCAAACCGAGCTGGGCGTGCAGTTTGCTGTCTTCACAAACGCGAGCTGGCTGTTTTTCAAGGACGCACCGCAATGGCTGGAACGCCTCAAACGTTGGGGCGCTGGCGTGGTGCTCGACACCGGACGGCTATCGCCCGCCTCTCAAGTCAACCTCACGGCTGCCTGGGGCACACTGGCTCCAGCGTTGCAGATGGGCATTCAGCAGGCGGTGCAGGCCTTCTTGCAGCAGATGGACAAGGGCCAGTTGCCCGACATGGATACCCTGTTTCGTAGTCTGCCCAAAGCAGCGGGCGTGACCATCCTCGATGCAGCACGACGAGAGAATGTGGCCTTCCAGATCGCCAGTGCCGAAGACCTGGAGGCGCTGGGCAAGACCGTCCAAGCGGTACAAAAAGAGCGCAAATATCTGCGCTATCTGAACAACGAAGCACAGCAATCCAGAGCCAAACACGCTCTCTGGCACACCAGCACGGCAGCCGAGAACCTCAAGCTTTCCCGACAGGCCACACAGGAGAGATTACGCAGTCTGGAAGAACAACTGGCCAAGGCCATGAGCCCGCTGGCCGACCTGCCTTCGGATACGACACATCTTCAGCCGGCATCCTCGGGCAAACCGGGGTTGGCGCTGGTATTTCCGGCGCAGCAGCATCAAGAGGTTAAAACCGTGCTGGATAACTATCGGCGCGGGGTAACGGTTGCTCCGAAGGCCGGGTTGCTGGGGGATGGGGCCGGATTGTTGGTGTTTGTGGCGCAGGTGGTGAATTTTGTGCAGGTGAAACATGAAATGAACCTGCAACCAGAAGACGCTAAAAGCTGGGCGCCATTTGTAAGTTCGCTTGCAGCCACCGTCGCCGCAGGCTTTGGCGCAGCACAAGGTATTGCAGACACGGCTCTCAGTGCTCACGCAACAGTACTAGCGAAAAATCTGCAGAAAGCTGAACTGTTGGGCGTGCATGTCCAGATGGGGAAATTGCATATCGGGCTCGGCATGGTTGGGTACATATCTGGAACGGTGGCCGCCGCAATGAGTTTGTATAGTTCCCACAAAAATTGGTCAGACGCCGTACGCAATGGCAATAGCGATGCCCAAACCGGCGCCGCGGTCAGCATGCTGGGCAACAGTGGTTTTCTCGCCAGTAACAGCTATGGCGGCGCACAGACCGGCATAGCCTTCAAACACGTTCTCGCAACTGCTCGTAACTCCCCAGCCCGTATTGCTGCTTGGGCAGCAGCAGGCACGAGGCTGTCGACGGTGTTTTTAAGGTTTAACGTGGCGGGTATTCTGTTTACTGCACTGGAGCTGTCCGGCAGTTGGTTTTACAACCGTAACAATCTCAGCCTCCATGACCGCTGGTTGCTCAGCACGCCCTGGAGCAAGGATGACGACCAACGTCGATCGCTCCCTCTAAGCGACTATCAAAAAGAATTTCGCGGCCATGTTCAGGCCCCGCGTATGCAGATTGTTCCGTCCAGCGATGATCCGAATAACCTTCAACCTAGACTCTTTCTACTGCACTTTCCTACGTTGTCCACTGCGGATCTGGCGCAACCGATTGGCGGTTACGCCAGCAGCGTTTTGCTGAACATCGGTGGATATCAGGTCGTCCGCGCCCAGTTCGGCCGAGATCACAGCCCGGAACAATGGACGCCCTTGAAAGAGAACCTTCAAGAAACCCTGCAACTCCATCAGGTCTCGCCGCTGATCCTGCGACTGAATGACATTAGCGGGCTAATAACTTCGCCCATCCCGGGACGCTGTGATCTGGTGCTTTCGATTCAACTGGGCCATAGGACACCGGAAGGACTCTACGAAGCCAACCTGTACGACTTGCGCGTTCCGGTTACAGGAGAAAATGGCGACTTCCCCGCCATTGACCTTGAGCATCTGGGCGAGCAATGCCCTCACTTCAACATCAACCCGGCATCCCTACCCAAGGCGCAAGACTAAGATGACGAAGCACTCCGGTGACGTACCGCCACCGATCCATAATGCCCCTCATGCCGGAATGGTTGAAACATTTCCAACGGGACAAGTCATCTATCTGGCTCCACTGCCACTGCCCACTGACTTGCCCGCTCAGGATTACGGCCATGCCGTAGGCGACCTTAATGACACCTATCTGGATTTTGGTGTGGGATTACCGGCAGTGTTCGGCTGGCAAATGACATTGGGGGGCCCGTTCTGGGCTATTTGGTTTTTTGGCCTGTTTGCAACCGCACTCGTGTGGCTGATGACCATCGCAGAAGGTAATGGCGCAGACATGGCCACAAAGCTTGCCTTGGACTACATGCCATACGGTTTTCAAGTAGGTTCATGGGCGGCAGCTGCCGCACTCACCCTCTACCTCATCATCACCTTCCACCACCTCAACAAATACCACGAAGTCATCCCCACCCGCTTCAACCGTCAACGCCGCGAAGTTTGCTTCGTCCCCAACGGCCAAACAGAGCCCATCTTCGTGCCATGGGAATCGCTATCCGCCTGGGTCGTGCAAGCCCGAAGCGTGACGCAGTACGGCATGGACATCCGTTACGCCATGGGCGTCGGGTTTTATCATCCGCCTCACGATGAGCATTACAGTCTGGAGTTTTTCTGCGCCGGGTTTGATCTGGCGGTGTGCAACTGGGAGGCGATCCGGGCGTATATGGAATATGAGGTTCACACCCTGAAGGAAATCCAGGACCCACTGGAGCTGCAAAACCCCGGCGATCCGCCCCATGAAGGGCTGCATACGTTTTACAACGCACGGGAGCGCATGCGGCGTCGTCGTAAAAATCGGGAGGTGGGCTTCTTTTATCCGTTCTGGTGGTACACGTACCACGTGCTGACCTTGTGGACGTTGCCCAACTACCTCACCGAATGGGAAATCCGCCACATCAAGAGCATCGGTCGTGCAGTCATTCCGGAGGCGATGCAAAGCTGGTCGGAGCCGCTGCCAGAGGAGCAATGGGCCAGGCCCAGTGAAGAATTGCAGCGTCTGAGCCAGGCGGTGAAAGCCCTGCGAGAGAAGCGGCCTGGTCAGAACCTTGCGTCCAGATTTGCCGAGGTCCAGCAGGCGGATCGAAATACGGCCAAACGAGCTTAGACGAATCTGTAGGTGCCAACTGGTTGGCGATACGTCGATCCGACATCACAAAGATCGCCTCGCAAACAAGTTCGCTCTCGTCAAACAACAGGCAAACCACTGGATTGAAATGCATTTTCTGTAGGAGCTGCCGAAGGCTGCGAAGCATTTCTCCTGATACACCGCGATCGCAGCCTTCGGCAGCTCCTACAGGTCCTACGTTGCCGCGAGACAGCGCGGTGCCATCGACACCGGGTTGAAGCTCCTACAGGCCACCCGGAAGACAAACACCCTCTTTTCTATATGGCCCAAACCCTGATTTAGCGAACCAAGGACTATGACCTCTGAAACTCTAGAAGGGCCGCCGCCGATTCATCACGCCCCTCATGCCGGAATGATTGAAACGTTTCCAACCGGCCAAGTCGTGTATCTGGCTCCTCTGCCATTGCCCACTGAGTTGCCCGCTCAGGATTACGGCCACGCGGTCGGTGAAGTGAACGATACGTATCTGGACTTCGGCGTTGGGCTACCCGCAGTGTTCGCCTGGCAGGTGGGTGTAGGAATTCCCTTTTGGGCTATTTGGTGTCTTGGCTTGGCTCTGCCAGCGCTAGTTTGGTTGCTGACAGTACTGGACGGAGAAGAGGTGGAGCTCGCAACAGAGTTCGCAATACAGGTGATGTCTTATGGTTTTAAAGTCGGGAGCTTGGCCGCTGCTGGCGCCCTCACCCTCTACCTCGTCATCACCTTCAACCACCTCAACAAATACCACGAAGTCGTCCCCACCCGCTTCAACCGTCAGCGCCGTGAAGTCTGCTTCGTCCCCCGTGGCCATACCGAACCTATCTTCGTGCCGTGGGAATCGCTGTCAGCATGGGTCGTTCAGGCACGATCAGTCACGCAATACGGCATGGACATCCGCTACGCCATGGGAGTCGGGTTTTATCATCCGCCTCACGATGAGCATTACAGCCTGGAGTTTTTCTGCGCCGGGTTTGATCTGGCGGTGTGCAACTGGGAGGCGATTCGCGCGTATATGGAATATGAGGTTCACACCCTGAAGAAGATTCAGGACCCGCTTGAACTGCAAAACCCCGGCGATCCTCCCCATGAAGGACTGCATACGTTTTACAACGCACGGGAGCGGATGCGGCGTCGGCGCAAAAATCGCGAGGTTGGGTTCTTCTATCCGTTCTGGTGGTACACGTACCACGTGCTGACTCTGTGGACGTTGCCCAACTACCTCACGGAATGGGAAATCCGCCACATCAAAAGTATCGGCCGCGCAGCCATACCTGAAGCGATGCAAAGCTGGTCAGAGCCGCTGCCAGAGGAGCAGTGGGCCAAGCCCAGTGAAGAGCTGAAACGTATGACCCAAGCGGTCAAAACACTGCGCGAACAAAAACCCAATCAGAGCATTGCTGCACGGTTCACCGAGGTACAGCAGGCGAGCACTCTGTAGGGCTCACGAGCAGCGCGAAGCAGCGATGGCGGTGTATCTGACAGATCGCTATCGCGACCGTCGTAAACTCCGATAGCTCCTACAGATCGGGTTACTACTCACGCACTGAAGGATTCGCCCCCGTTGTCCCTGACACCACGCCGTCGCGAAGCAAACATGAACCCTGTAGGAGTGACCGGGGTGGCGATCCCATTGCTCGCGATTCGATTTTTGCTTCAATAGATTGCCGCCTGAATTAAGCAATCGCGAGCAAGCTCCTCCAACAGTAAAAGCACTCCAAATCAGTTAGTTATATTATCCGACAAGAGTTGTCGGAGGTAACGACGGCAGCAATGGAGGTCTGTCTGACGCTCCGCCATCGCCGGCCTAATAACTTCGGTGAGCGCTACAGGCTTCCGGCTCCAGCAAGCTCTGCCGCAATCGTCGCAGCGCGATCAACACGTTCCAGAGTGCTCAGCTCCGAACGGACTGTCAGCAACTCAGCAATGCCAGGATGCTGCCGCAGTACGTCATCCCCCAGAAAACCAAAGACGTTGGCGTATAACCAGATTTCCTGTTCTGTCTCGAATCCCTTTTCGATGGCGGAGCGGGCGAGTTGGTGGATACGCTCCAGACGCTGCTCAGGCGTCAACTCGGCCCGGTATCCGGGAAAGAAGCGCTGCAGGTGCTGGTAAAGCGCGCCCATGGACTTGTCAAAAGCCACACCTTTCAGAGCCACCCACTGAGCATCGTTCGCCATGAACGGCTTGTCGTATTGCGGGATGTGCTTGTCATCCAGGCGCTTGAACTGCGTCCAGCCGTCCCGCGTCAGGTTGGTAACAATGATCTGCTGGCAGGGGCCGAAAAGGTCCAGCCCTGGATCACGCCGTGTTGCAAATAACGCATGCGCCACTGCGGGATCGGAGATGCGTAAATACATTTCGTCCCCATGAGGCGGCTTGAAACAGGTCAGCCAGCGCATATGAGTCAACAACTCGTCCCACGAACCGGCACTGACCAGTAGGTACCCCCATAACTCTTGGCTGTGGGCCAGAAACTGCAAAAGCACTGGATCATCAGAATCATGCAAGCGCACCAGGCACGGTGAAAGTCGACTGATTTCAGCCCACCGGGTCCCGTGATACAGCACGCTCACCTTGGGTGCCGGGCTCCACTGGTAAAGACGTTGAATCAGATTTTTGACCTGAATAGCATCAAGCAGGAGTCCGACCGTCTGATCCCAGGGAAAGTCGTCAGGCAGTCGAGATTGCATCGAGCAAGCGCTATTCATGACAACTCCTTCTTGGCGTCAGCACAGGCTTGGCAAAACGGCGCACCGCGTTCGATGGCCTCGAGTTGTACCTCTGGAATCAAAGACGGATTCGCGGGCAACGCCACCTGAGGTACCAACGCTGCAGGCAAGTCAGGAACCGCCGGCATCCCCACCACAGGCACTCCGCCAAGCTGAATGGGCACACTGCTGAAAATCCCCGCCGGGCTGATACTTATCCAGTGGCCACCCGCATTGATCGTTGCGCAGATTCCCGCATTGATCACCACGTCTACGCTTGAATGCAGATGCACTTGTGTGGCTGCGCTAACCAGGTGATTAGCAGCGCTGATGTACTGGCTGCCGACCACCGTCAACGAGTCATCAGCCAGCACCTGGGTTTTACGAGCCCCGTGCGTAAGGTGGTGTTCTTCGTCGTGCGATTCGTGGCTGGACAAGCCGGTGACCTTGACCTTGCGCTGGTTATCCACCTGGATCGACTGATCATTAAGTACATGCTCGGACCAGTTGCGTTGAGCGCGGATGGAAATGGACTCGGCGCCTTTGCGGTCTTCGATGCGCAGCTCGTTGAAGCCTGCGCCCCCAGGGCTGCTTTGGGTCTTGAGCACGGTCTGGGTGTTTTGTGCAGGCAGGTTCAGCGGCGCTCGCGTACCGGCATTGGGCAGGCAGGCCTGCACGTAAGGCTGGTCCGGATCAGCATCGAAGTAACCGACGATCACTTCCATACCGACTCGCGGAATCATCGTCGTGCCGTATTGCTCGTGCGCCCAGCCGGTGGCGACCCGCAGCCAGCAGCTGGAATGTTCATTACGCTTGCCTTCGCGGTCCCAGAAGAACTTGACCTTGATCCGGCCGTATTCGTCGCAGTAAATCTCTTCGCCCTGCGGGCCGGTGACCACCGCGTGCTGGCTGCCTAAAACCCGTGGCTTGCGGTGCCTGAGCGGTGGACGAAACGGCACTTTGCCGGGGATGGCTTCAAAACGGTTGCGATAGCCTTGGGTAAATGCTCCCTGCTCAGACGAGCGAGGCATGGACTCTTCCAGCACCTGTGGTTGTTTGCCTTCGTGAAAAACTGAAGTCAGCAGCCATTGTTGGCTCCACTGCGGATTGGGGTGCGTCAGTTCAAACAAGTGACCGCTGACCAGCGCGCTCTGATCGCTGTTGCCACTGGCCAGTTGAACGTCGCTGCGGTTTCGTTCCAGTGCCTTTCGCGCCTGACGCGTGCCGGCGCTGAGGTCAGTGAACGGCGCTGGATAGTGATAATCCTCCAGCTCACTACGACCCTCGCCGCCCGCGCTGCTGAGCAGGTCCACCTTGGGCAATTGAAAGTGATAGTTCTGCTGGCTGGCCTTGCCCGATCGGGTGGCGAGACGAACATTGAATCTATTGATAACCGAAGCTTCTGCGACCAGCCCGCTGCTCTGTACATAAGCAACCGCAGGTTTGAGTACCGGCAATTGAATCGGGTCGTCGGCGAACACCAGCAGATGCTGGTCAGCGCTGTGCTGGAAGTGAAAGTGGATGCCCTCTTCTTCACACAGCCTGCGTATGAAATGCAGGTCGGTTTCCTGATACTGGGTGCAGTAGTCGCGAGGCTTGCAAGGCTCGCGCAGCCTGAAAGCAAACGCATTACTGAAGATGGCGTGATCCTTGAGGACCAGCGCGATGATGTCCGGGACCGTCTTGCCCTGAAAAATCCGATGATTGCTGCGGTATTCCAGCCGCTTGAGGCAAGGGACCAGCTGGATGAAGTAGTGGGTGAAGCGCTTGCCGGAATCACCTTGGGCAATTTCGCCAATCTGTCCGTGAAAACCGTTACCGTCAGCGTCAATTTTCAGGAAGGCCAGACGGTGCAGCAGCTCTTCCAGTTTGAGATTGGCCCGCTCGCTGACCAGTTCGATGCGTACGCTAAACGGACGACTGATGGACTCTTTGGCCGTGAAGGCCAGCACTCGTAAATCATGCTCAAGCCCGGCGATTTCCAGCGTGAACGAGGCGCGATTGGCGGGGTTGAACATGGGCGAGTCCTTGGCCTGAGTAAAAGGCGGGACTTTGCACCCAAGCGGATAAATCGTCAGTCAGGTTTATGTCGCTTTATCTGTGGGACGTTTCTGCAAATGCATATTTCGCCTCCAGACAACTGGAAGACCGGACACACCCACTAACTATCTAACACCCCCACCCTCCCCACTCCTGATTGATTGACCCAATAAGCGGCACAGCTTCTGGACCGCGCTTTTGCACCATTCAGTCATTCAGGATTATCGACACCTATGCAACAACTCACTCCGCTCCCCACTGCCCCAGCAGATACCCTGCCATTGGCGGCTACCGCTTTGCAGCAGCTCAGCGCTCTAGATGTCACGCTCAACGATGAGCTCAAGTTATTGCCCAAAGCCAGCACAGCAACCGTTGAGCCGCCTGCCGGGCAGGACGAAACAGCCAAAGAAGCCGAAGTGACCGCTCTGCTCGAACAACTCCACGACTTCTGGCAAGCAACCAGCGCCAAGGGCAATAGCCGCAAGGCCCTGTTCATCGACGGGATGGAGCAGACGCTGCGCAACGAGGTGATTGTCAAAAATCATGAACGCAATCTAGAAACGCAGTACAGCATCTGCCTACCTCTGCCAACGGCCAGCAAAGAGATTGAAACGTCTTTGGAGACGTTCACTCTGCACGTGCAACTCAATGACAGGACGACCATTGAAATCGCTGGGGCTCTGGTTTTCATTTCCATGACAGGCCTGACCTTACTGGTATTGCCCGGCGTCGGTGCAGAGGGTTTCGCGAGCCGGACCGTCTTTAGCGAAGCGCTCGTTCAGTGGCTCAACAACGATGTATTACGCCATGCGCTGTTCAACAATGCCCAGCAGCGTGACCAGCGATTACTGGAAACCATCACCCAGGATCCAAATCTCTATCTGGAGCCCTTCACCGCTGCTGACCTGCAGTTGCAAGCGGTAATCGGCAATCCCTTTGCACATGCTTTCGAGCGCCAACTCTACAAACAACGCGAAGACGTACGTCATGCCGTTTTCGATACACAGGCACCCGGTAATAAAACGGCGCGACTTAACGCGGCTCTTGGCATGCAAGGTCTGTTTGGTCCCGGCGCCATGCTTGCACAACGCGAAATGGCTTACTGGGAACGCCAACAACGTCGGCATCTGCCTCACTGGATCAAGATCGCCGACCCGAGCGACCTCAATCAATATCAGCAGCGTCTGACCCATTACGAACAGGCCCGCACGGCACTGCTCAGCGCCTTGGGTGGCGCGTCGTCGCATGAGCACTTCGCTCGGGTTCAATTGCGCGCCCGCCTCGCTTCTGACCTTGGCTATGAGCTGGACCCCGAACAGGTGATAGTCACGACGCAGCGCCGACTGGCTATCACCGGCGAACGCTATACGACACAACGCTCACTGCTGCATCTGGCGTTGTACGGGCTGCATCCCGGCGATCGTGATGCCAATTCTGCCTTCCAGACGCTTACCACCGTTCAAATGAACGGCTCGCTCATGCAGATGAGCCATCCACTGTTGACCAACGCCTATCTGGCGAAACTGGTCGATGAATTGAAGCTGGGCACAGCGTTTCGCGAGTACCAACGCATAGCCTACGCCTCTGAACACAATCAGCAGTTGATGTGCGATCTGACACGCAAGCAGGTTACAGCGCTGGCTTACGCGGCAAGGATGCAGGGGCATATCCTGACCGAAGATTTCGCCGTCATCGAACAAATCGAAGCGGACCCAACGGGGCAAACGACGCCAAACCTGCAAGTCCAGCAGATCAAGCTCGATGACGGCGACATTCTGGGCGGCATACTGGTTTTTCGTAAGAACGACAGCCAGGGGCGTGTTGAGCGACTGATCATGTTTGCTGCCGATGCGCCGCGGACACAACGCTTTCAGGGCTTCGACAACCAGACTCAGCTAACACACGAACTGGTCAGCTGGACCACATCGCCTGAAATGAGCCGCTACTTGCTCAAACAGGTTTCTGCGTCGAGCCGAGAGAACCTCGAGAAGCGCTTCGCCGCTTTACGCCTGAAACCCTATCCGCCAGCCAATTACGTTCAACTCATTAGTCGTAGCCACTACAACCAGGCCCTTGGGCAATTCGTGCGCCAACATGTGCGGGTGGCTGCTGCCGATCAGGCGCAACGAATCCCGGACTGGTACGTGCGCGCCACGCCTGTCGAGCAGCAGGAGTTGCTGGCTCTGGAGGACGCGATAGCCGGTGCCACGCAAAACCTCAACGCAAAATCGCCCGCTCAGGCTCAGGCATTCGAAGACTATGTTCATCAGCGCGCCAGCAAAAAAATCAGCGAGTTGCTGGGCGTGGCTGAAGGCAGTGTCGACCCAGACCAGATCATCATTACCTCCCAACGCGAAGTGCTCAGCTATACGCAGATGCTGCGCAACGGTCATGACGACACCCTCGGTTTCCTCAACAGTAGCGCTGATACCCAAGCCACATTCAGCGGCCCGCCGCATATTGACCTGACGCCACTGACCGCACAGAAAGTCGCACGCTCGGTGCATGGTAAATGGCTTAGCGATGACTACATCAAGCTGGTCAGGGACACCCTGCTCGCGCCGGATTCTCCCGGCTACAAGCATCGCCGGCGCAGCAGCCTGCAGATCACCGTATTGCAAATGAAAGCGGCCGCGTTACGCAGCTATCTCAAAGGCCAACTCGTCCCCGGGCAGTATCAATGGCTCAGGCTATCCATGGATCATCTACACCAGACTGACAGCCAGGCAAGACGCCGCCACCCCCTGCACACCTTGCAACTGCGCCTGGAAAACCCACTGATAGCTACCGATATTCCGCAGGCGGGCGAAATAGCGAAAGATCTCTACAACATCATTTCGCCTGTCAGGGTCGAGCTGACTCAGGTTGAAACCGTACAGGGCTGTTATGTGTTGTCATCCACCGATGCCACTCAAGGGGCAATGCTCTACACCCCGCAGGCACCGGATGGCCTGGAGTTTCGTCTGTTGAGCGACTTCAAGGCCTCGCTTTCCAGCGCTGGCATGATTGATTACTACAAGGACCGCTGCCGGGTTGACGCACGCCGCAAGTTGGCATTTTTTCTCCGTGACATGGAGCAGGGTGGTAAAAGCAAAGCACCGGTTACACCTCGTGATGCGGTGAAGGACTTTCAGGACATCTGTTTCAATCGCCCGCTCGAACGACAACTGCGTGATGTCGAAGACACCACCACCGGCCGCAGTGACATGCTGGCCAAGCTGGCCTGGACAACATTCGAACTGCTCGCCACCGTTGTCACGCTACCCTTCCCGCCCGCCAGCTTTGCGGTCGGCGCCCTGCTTTCCCTGCACGACAGCATGAAAGCGCTGCAAGCCTTCGCCAACGGCGACCGGGAAACCGCCAGCGCCTACATTCTCAGCTCACTGTTCAACACCCTGGGCGCTGCCGGGGATTTGTCAGCCGGCATGAAAGGCTTCGGTGCGCTGCGCCAACTTGATGACAGCGCCAAACACGCGTCAGCACTTCCGGCTGCAAAAAACATCACGCGCACGCCAAGTCAGGCTGATCTGCACCCGGTCAACCTTGAAGGGGAAACCTTCTGGCGCAGCAAGCCGAACGTGAATGGTCACGCGTCTGTGTACAAAGGCGTTAGCGATCAAACCGAGACAGCACTGCCGACCGGGGAGTTCGCCCGACTCGACCTTGACGGGAAATGGCGACCTCTGAGCCAGCCAGCCCACGCAAGCGCCGACGGTACAAAACAGGGGCTCTCAGTGAACCTGTCACTGAAAGATACAATCGTGCTGTCGTCCGGCCATGCGAAGGGCGTCAGCGTGGTCAACAACAAGTACTACATCGAACTTGGGACTCAGGTTTTCGAGGTTCAATTTGATGCAGGTGCGCGCTGCTGGAACATCATCGATCCACAGAATCCATTCGCGTTTTTCGGCAGGCGTCCGGTACGGCTGGATGATCAGAACAAATGGCAATTACTGGAACGCTCCAACCTGCGTGGCGGCATGGACGACTCATTCAAGCCGCTGGTAAGTGAACCGACAACGACAACCGCCGATGCCATCACTGCGGCAGTCGTGCCCTACGAACTACCACTACAGTTACGCCCGCACTTCAGAGGCATCAGTAATACCGGCAGATCGGGGGAAATGCTGGGGCTGGATTTTGAGGAGTATTTCGAGTTCATCTTCAGCGACATGCGCTCGACGTTCACCACACAAAGAGAAAAGCTCTACGCCGACGCCCAGGCGTTTTTTGCCTCGTTCGTCCCTTCACCACGCCCGGCGTTGCCGCAGCTCGATGTCAACGCAGGAGCAACCGGGCTGATCAAAAAAATCTTTGAAAACAACAACGCTCTGGTTATCAGCGAGGCCCCAAGATCGATCGCCAGCAAGCGTTTGCTGATCGAGAACATGGCCGCACTGGCTGAGCAGGATGTGAAGGTCCTGTACATCCAGCATCTATTTACCGACCTTCATATGTACAAGCTGGAGAAGTACCGAAAGCTGGGGGCCAGAAGCAAAGCAGGCTCCAGTGATCTGAAATTCTGGCTGGAAGACCTCAACAGCGGCGCACTGAAAAACCGCAGCAAGGAATACGACTACTACCACTTGATAAAGACCGCACACCACCACGGTCTGGAAGTTCGACCGCTCAGCTCTTCGGTTAGCTACCCACTGTCTAACAACCCGGTGGCAACAGCTGTGGGCGACCTTGCAACCGAACAGAAAATGAGCAACTTTTTTGCTCATATCCTTATCAGCGCCGACGTTGCCTCTCACCCGTCACGCCGCTGGGTGGCATTGCTTGACCAGAAGCTGGCCACTACTTACCAACAAGTCCCTGGCATTGCCGAGTTGCAAGGCGCGATCAGCGTACGCGTACATGACGTGCCCCACAGTCGAGCCACCATTATCAGTAGAGAAATTGAAGAAACAGGGACTGCGTATGGCAAGGCCGACTTCAAGATCGAAATGGCTAATCCGCTGATCCGCGATCAAGACGCACCAAGCCTTGCAGCAGTCCTGAAGCACTCGCCACCCAGCCGACTCGATGACGCGCTTTATCGACAGATGCACGGAAAAATCAGCGCCGAAATCGATAACCCTTATACGGGTAAACCAGGCTTTGAATGGAACGACGCCAGCGGCTGGCAACCCGTCGACGCACAGCACTGGCCTGCTGAAACGCCACCCACGGCGATACAGCTATCGTTGCAGGACCCCGTCTATTCGATGCCTGCCGAAACACACCACACGCTGCATGAGTTGATCAATTTCGAAAGCCGCGGACTGGACTCACGTTATTTCAGCGTTAACAAACAGCACGCGCTGGTCAGCGATCAATTCTTCAACCTGCGCAACACATTGCAGAAAGATGCCCGCACCATCATCAGCAGGGAGCTACCAGCTCGCCCGCCAATGCCAGCCGTTGCGCCAAGCATGGGCCATAGCGATTTTCTCGAAGACATTTATCAACATGCCAACGGCGTAGTCATTGGCGAGGCCCACTCATCCATTGCCAGCAAGCAGTTGATCATCGACAACTTACCGCTGCTGGCCCGACAAGATGTTAAAACGCTTTACGTTGAGCATCTGCTTAGCGACGTACATCAGGCCGACCTGGATCGTTTCGTCGAGACCGGTCACATGAGCAAAACCCTGCTTCATGATCTGAAGAAGCTGGACCGAGGGCATCACACCGATATCGATGGTGTTTACACCTTTGAGCAACTGATCAATAAAGCACGAGGACAGGGCCTGGAAATCAGGGCCATCGACTGTAGCGCCAGTTACTACCTCAGAGACCTCGATAATCTGGCGCCGACCACCCGTCAACAGATGTTCAGTCACTTCGCTTCACGCACCGTGCGCAAACATCAGGAAGTTATGGGCGCCCACAAATGGATAGCCCTGGTTGGTAACAGCCATGCCAACACCTTCGAAAAAATCGTGCCGGGCCTCGCCGAGCTGGAAGGCGGTATCGGTGTTCGAGTGATTGATGTGAGGCCTGGACAGGCTCGAGGTATATCGATAGATCCGGGTGAAAAACTGACCGATACGCTGAGCAGCCAACAGCGCTTTGTCAAAAGCGACTTCCGGTTGGAAATGGAAACACTCAAGCCCGTCGCTGCTGTCAGACCTGCACAATCGTTGCCTGTCGAAGAACGACTGATCAGGCCGGGCATGTTTCTGGTGGAAGAAAGTGAGAATAGTTTGCCGGTCATCGTCCATCGCTCGCGAGACAACGCGATTCATCGCACGCCCGTGAGGGTTAACGCCCGAGGGCAGGTTTATGTGGAGCGAGCCACGTGGACTTCGGTCAACCTGCAACCTTATGAAGACATGGATGCCCTGATTGTCGGGCTGGAGGAGATCAACCTGACGCGAGTCGGATAAACATCACCGGGATATTGGCAGGAGCCGAGTCTGCTCGCGATCAACGATAACGCGGTCTGCCTGAATGACTGCGGTGCCTGCATCGCGCGCAAGCCTCGCTCCCACAATAGATCGCAACTGCGTCGGTCAACCCTCACCTGTAGGAGTCGAGCTTGCTCGCGATCAACGACAACGCGGTCTGCCTGAATGACTGCGATGCTAGCATCGCGGCAAGCCTCGCTCTCACAATAGATCGCAACTGCGTCGGTCAATGCTCACCTGTAGGAGCCGAGCTTGCTCGCGATCAACGACAACGCGGTCTGTCTGAACGACTGCGGCGCCTGCATCGCGGGCAAGCCTCGCTCCCACAATAGATCGCAACTGCGTCGGTCAATGCTCACCTGTAGGAGCCGAGCTTGCTCGCGATCAACGATAACGCGGTCTGTCTGAACGACTGCGGCGCCTGCATCGCGATGCAAGCCTCGCTCCCACAATAGATCGCAACTGCGTCGGTCAACCCTCACCTGTAGGAGCCGAGCTTGCTCGCGATCAACGATAACGCGGTCTGCCTGAACGACTGCGGCGCCTGCATCGCGGGCAAGCCTCGCTCCCACAATAGATCGCAACTGCGTCGGTCAACCCTCATCTGTAGGAGCCGAGCTTGCTCACGATCAACGACAACGCGGTCTGCCTGAACGACTGCGGCGCCTGCATCGCGGGCAAGCCTCGCTCCCACAATAGATCGCAACTGCGTCGGTCAATGCTCACCTGTAGGAGCCGAGCTTGCTCGCGATCAACGACAACGCGGTCTGTCTGAACGACTGCGGCGCCTGCATCGCGGGCAAGCCTCGCTCCCACAATAGATCGCAACTGCGTCGGTCAACCCTCACCTGTAGGAGCCGAGCTTGCTCGCGATCAACGACAACGCGGTCTGTCTGAACGACTGCGGCGCCTGCATCGCGGGCAAGCCTCGCTCCCACAATAGATCGCAACTGCGTCGGTCAACCCTCACCTGTAGGAGTCGAGCTTGCTCGCGATCAACGATAACGCGGTCTGTCTGAACGACTGCGGCGCCTGCATCGCGAGCAAGCCTCGCTCCCATAATAGATCGCAACTGCGTCGGTCAACCCTCACCTGTAGGAGCCGAGCTTGCTCGCGATCAACGATAACGCGGTCTGCCTGAACGACTGCGGCGCCTGCATCGCGGGCAAGCCTCGCTCCCACAATAGATCGCAACTGCGTCGGTCAACGCTCACCTGTAGGAGCCGAGCTTGCTCGCGATCAACGATAACGCGGTCTGCCTGAATGACTGCGGTGCTAGCATCGCGAGCAAGCTCAGCTCCCACAATAGACCGCAACTGCGTCGGTCAACCCTCACCTGTAGGAGCCGAGCTTGCTCGCGATCAACGATAACGCGGTCTGTCTGAACGACTGCGGCGCCTGCATCGCGATGCAAGCCTCGCTCCCACAATAGATCGCAACTGCGTCGGTCAATGCTCACCTGTAGGAGCCGAGCTTGCTCGCGATCAACGATGACGCGGTCTGTCTGAACGACTGCGGTGCCTGCATCGCGAGCAAGCTCAGCTCCCACAGGTTGGTAGGTAGCCTGCGCTAAACCTTCGGCAGCCGCTGTTCCAGCAATTGGTGCAGCGCGCTGTCGGCGGGCCAGTTGCGCATGAAACGGGCGCGGTCTTTGGCGAAGGCCGTAGCGAACGAGGTCTGTGACGCGTGCTGACACATCGCGTCCAGATCAATCAAAGCCCAGCGATCCTGATGCCAGAACACGTTATGGCCTTTCAGATCACCATGGCTGATGCGCTCGCGCACCAACTGTTCGAAGAGCTGATCCAGCGCCAACAGCTCGCTTTCCGGCGCATCCCCCGACGCCACATACGGCGCAAAACGCTCGATGATATCCGGCCCGGGCAAAAACTCGGTGACCAGATACGCCTTGTTCCGCAAACCGAAAAAGCGTGTCTCCAGCAGTGCCAGTGGCTTGGGCGTAGCGATGCCGAGGAACATCAGTCGATTGCCCTCGCGCCACGAATGCCAGGCACGGCTCGGACGCCAGAAGCGCTTGAACCAGTGAGCCAGATCCTTGATGTTGTAGCGCTTGATCACCAGCGCACGGCCATCGACTTCGACCTTGGCGACACTCGCCGCGCCGCCGGTCTTGTACAGGTGGCCCTGATCCAGCAACGCATCGGCGTTAGCCAGCACCGGCAACATTGCTGCTTCCTCTTCCCGGCGAATCGCGCGCAATTGCGACGGCTCATCGATCACGCTGAACAGGCTGCAATCGCGGCCGGCCTTATCCAGGTAATCCTTCAATCGCCAGGCCCGGACCTTATCGATCTGCTTCTGCAACGCTTCCATCGGCAAACCATGTTCGCCGTTGCTCAACAGGTAGTGCACCAGCAACTCTTCGGTGAACGGTTCAAGAGACTTGGGCAACTGCGCGAAAAACACGCCGAGGTTTTCCAGCACTTTTTGCCGGGACAACGGTTTGCCAGCTTCTTCAGTACGAATGCCCGCACCATCGATCAGGTACAGCTTGCCGTTGCAGCGCAGCAGGTTGTCCAGATGCAGGTCTTCCTGCCAAAGCCCTTTGAGGTGCAACCGGGCGATAGCCGACAACGCCTCCCCCAACACTTCCTGCTGCGCGTCGCTCAACGGTGCCTGGTGCTCCACTTCAAGCCAGGCATCCCCCAGACTGCGGGCCTGTTCTAGAAACTCGAAAAGCAGCCAGCCGCCCTCACCGTCCTGTAAGCCGTCAGCCAGCAGCAGTGGCGTGGTCATGCCCTGCGCTGCCAAGGCGCGTACGCCTTCCAGCTCGCGCTGAAAATGCCGTGCTGCTTTCGGGCCGATCAGTAACTTGGCCAGCACCGGCCGACCGCGCCATACCCCGGCGCCGACATAACGCTGCCCAGGCAAAACCCGTAGCAACGTCAGCAACTGCAATTCAGCAGGGCCAGCGGCATCCGCTAGCGCCAGATTGATCGGCAGAACAGGCGTGCGTCCGGCCTCTTTGAGTTCAGACAAACGCATCAAC
Organism: Pseudomonas caspiana; assembly: GCF_040224095.2. Taxonomy (NCBI): domain Bacteria; kingdom Pseudomonadati; phylum Pseudomonadota; class Gammaproteobacteria; order Pseudomonadales; family Pseudomonadaceae; genus Pseudomonas; species Pseudomonas caspiana. The sequence goes on from NZ_CP167995.1 coordinate 5,425,739, forward strand.
GGATCTCTTCATGTTCGCTGCGCCGCGTAGCGCGTTTATGGCTGCCTCGCTTACCGAGCCGCACATACAAATCTTCAACCTGCGGGCTCTCGATCCCCGCTTGCAGGTAAGCCGCCAGCAATTCGCGAACCTGCGCACTGCTCCACATCGGTGCTCGACGCAGCAACGGCTCCAGGTCCTTGATCCGGTCACGCTGGCCCAGCAGTAATGGCCGGGTTTTTTCCAGGTCGATCAACTGGGCGCGATAAAAGCCCGCCTTGGCCCGCATGAAAATATGCTTGGGATAGAAACAGCCGTGCACTTGCCGGGCAGCATGCAGCGTGCGCGCCAGGTCACCACAGGATTGCAGAATCGCGGACTGCTGCTGGCTCTCCATCTCGGGCCAGTGCTGCAGCAGCGTATCCAGATCAGTCCAGCCATCCAGCGCCCGCGTCATGAGGATTGCGCGGCGCTCACCCTTGACTCGCTGCTCGCCGTAAAACACCGCCTGCAACGCGGGAATACCCAACTGCTGATAACGGCTGATGTTACGAAACTCGCGGGAAAACGAAGGTTCGCCAAACGGATGGTGCAAGGTGCGAGTCAGGTAATTGCTCTGGCGCTTGAGGTAAAAGCCCGAGCCTTCAAGCTCCATGCGGAACACGCTGCTCCAGCCGCCGCGACCGGTATTGGGTTCATCGACAGCATCAAGCTGGACCTCCCAAAGCGAGTCGAAATCAGCCAGGCCGTGGCGTTCCAGCAACGGGCGCTCACTGGGTGCAATAAAATCGGTCATTCGCGTCCCTCAAAGAAACTGACGACATGGCGGATGCGTTTCTTGTCGGACGCATTGAGTCGCGCACGCTGCCGATACTGCAAATAGAAGCGCAGACGCTGGGTGTTGGACAGATGGTATTTACCCAGCTTGTCCAGACACGCCAAATCCTTGGTGATCCGATAGCGCAGCATGAAGCTCCACCAGAAGGCTCCGTTAGGACAATCGATCAGGAACACCGTGGCTTTATCGTCCACCAGCAGGTTGCGCCACTTCAGGTCGTTGTGGGTGAAGTTCTGATCATGCATGGCGCGAGTGTAGCGGGCCACTTGCCGACTGATGACATCAACCCATGAACGGTCCGATAAGCGCGAGTCTTTATGGTTTGCCAACGCAGACAGATCTTCAGTGTTGGGCAGCTCTCGGGTAATCAACGCCCCCCGATCATAAGCGGTACCACGACGCTCAAGGCCCCACGCCACGACCTCGGCAGTAGGAATGCCCCACTTGGCGAAGCGCTTGAGGTTCTGCCACTCGGACTTGACCCGCGGCTTGCCCAGGTAGCGGCGCAAGCCTTTACCCGCGCCCACGTAGCGCTTGACGTAATAATTCACCCCTTCGCGCTGGACCTTGATCACCTCGGACAGCGGATCACGGGTCAGTTGCTCGCCCTGCAAGGCAAACACCGCGTCCAGACTGCCAAAATCTTCCGCCAGGGACGCGTAAGCTGGTTCCAGATTCCAACCCGCCATCAGAGCGCATCTCCGTAGCGGACTTTACGCTCATAAAGCTTGTCGGCTTTGACTTCCAGCCAGCGCAGCAGCCTGGCTTCTTCAGCCAGCACCTGACGCAAGGGTTGCTGGAAATAACCTTTGAGGAAACGCAGTTTGTCGCGCCGCGTCAGACCGATATCCAAAGCCGAGAAATACAATGCAGCCAGATCCTTGTTACGCCAGCGCGGGGTTATCGCCCGGCGGGTCTGGGCGCGGTGCAGATCGATCACCGAGAGACGGAAATCATCGGCAGTGACTGGCTTGTCGGTGTGCAACAGGAAATGGCAGATGTAACAGTCGCGGTGGTTGACCCCGGCGCGATGCATCATGCCAACCAGCCGTGCCACTTCAGCAATGAACGCGCGCTTGAGACGTGGCTCTGGCGGCTCATTGCGCCAATTGATACTGACGTCTTCCAGGCTTTCGGTAGGCGCCAACTCTTCAGTAACGATAAAAGAATGCTGGGCCGCCGGGTTATTGCCCCGTTCGCCATAAGCCACGGCGGTCATGGTCGGCACACCGACTTCTTTCAGGCGGGCGATGGCCTGCCACTCCATGCCGGCACCCAACACGGGCAATTTGGCGGTGAGCAGATTCTTGCCAATTTCACCCCAGCCAATGCCGCGGTGAATCTTGACGAAATAACCGCGACCGTCGACTTCGGTGCGCAACGTGCGTCGACCTTCGAGCTCGCGATAGACCTGACCGTCCAGACGCTCGACTTCGGCAAAGGCATCACGGCCTTCCCAAAGGGTCTTGAACGGCTCAGCTAGGAACAACTTCATGTGTAGTGCTCCGCCAGAATCACATCGGCCGCGTGCTGCGGCATGCTGTAGAGGTCTGCCGTATCAGCAAAGGCCAGACCATTGCGGCTCCAGTCGGCGCGGGCCGTGTCGTCGGCCAGCATGTTCGCCAGATATTGATTGAGCTGTGCCTGTTCGAACGGCTCATCCAGTACCAGACCGCTGTCGGCTTCGGCGATGTAATGAGCGTAGCCACACACCGCGCTGACCAGCACAGGCAGGCCTGCGACCAGTGCTTCGAGCAGCACGGTACCGGTGTTTTCGTTGTACGCCGGATGAATCAACACATCGGCCCCCATCAGGAAACGCGGGATATCGCTGCGCCCTTTCATGAAGGTGACGTGATCACCCAGGCCCAGCGTCGCGCTTTGCAGCTGGAATACTTTGGGGTCGTCCTGACCGATTACAAACAGCCGGGTGCGTTTTTTAAGTTCGGCTGGCAGCGCGGCGAGCGCCTTCAGGCTGCGATCCACGCCCTTGGTCTTGAACCCGGAGCCAATTTGCACCAGCAGCAGGTCATCGTCAGCCAGCCCGAATTCCTTGCGGAACCCGGCGCGAATCTGCGGCGCGTCAGCCGGTGCGCGACGATCCTGGGCAATGCCCGGCGGCAACAGATGAAAGCGCGACAACGGCGTATCGTAATACTTGATGAACAGAGGCTGCTGAACTTCGGAAATCATCAGCACCTGAGTCTTCGCGTCTTTGGCGAACACTGCTCGCTCGTACTCGGCAAAATGGCGATAGCGGCCCCATTGGCGATACAGCGAATGGCGCAAGGTCTGCGCCTTGTCCTCAAAGCAACCGTCGGCGGCGTAATACACGTCCAGGCCCGGCATTTTGTTGAAGCCGATCAGACGATCCACCGGACGCTTGGCCAGGTCCGCTTCCATCCAGGCACTGAGCTTTTCATTGCGGCGATGGTTGAAGAACGCTTTGACCGGAGCCACCAGCACTTCGAAGCCCGGCGGCACTTCGCCCTCCCAGATCAGGGTGTAAACGCGAATCTGATGCCCGCGCTGCTGGCACTCCAGAGCGATACGCATGAAGTCGCGTTGCAGCCCGCCGAACGGGAAGTATTTATAAAGTACAAAAGCCAGTTGCATCAGCCGGGCTCCTTTGCCAGCAACAGCGAACCCAATTGGCTCGCTACCCGCTCGGGATTCATACGAGTGAAGCACATCGGCCACTCGCGTTTTGTATCGAACTGACGGCGGTCTTCATCCGTCGGTTGATACGTACATTTCTTTTGCAGGCATGGCGCACACGCCGGGTAGTCACCCGCCAGGTGAATCTGCGACTTGCCGTAGGCACCGGTCAGGCCCGGGTTGGTCGGGCCAAACAGGGAAACCGTCGGCACATCCAGTGCAGCGGCCAAATGACCGATGCCGGTGTCCACGGCCACACACGCCTGCGCACTGGCGAGTACCTGAGCGACGCCTGCCAGATTCAGCTTCGGCAGCACCACCGCGTGTTCCAGTCCTTCGGCGATGCGCTCGGCACGGGCTTTCTCAGTCGGGTTACCCCACGGCAGACGTACTTGCAGGCCCTGCGCGCCCATGCGCTCGGCCAACTGCCGCCAATACAGCTCGGGCCAGTGCTTAGTGTCCCAAGTGGTGCCGTGCAGAAATAGAACGAATGGCGGCGTGTTCACGTCTGCGCCCAGCAGGCGTTCACGGTCGAGACCATAATCGCCCAACCCGGCAGGCACTGCGTAACCCAGCGCCTGACCGAACAGTTGCCGCAGACGCTCCACCGCATGTTGCCCGCGCGCGACTGGATAAGCCTGATCGTAAAAACGACTGGCGAGTGGTTCGCGGGCCGAATCCTTGTCCAGTCCGACCACGGGCGCGCTGACATAGCGGGTCAGCCAGGCGCTTTTCAGCAACCCCTGAGCGTCGATCACCAGGTCGTAATGGGTGTCGCGCAAACGCTGCTTGAAGCGCCGCCACTCTCCGGTCTTGAATGTTTGCCAGAGATTCTTGCGCCAGCGCCGGATCGCGACTGGAATCACATTGCCAACGGCTGGGTGCCAAGTGGGGATTTCGGCAAAACCCTCCTCGACCACCCAGTCAAACTGGATACCCGGTATGGCCCGCGCCGCATCAGTCAGCGCTGGCAGCGCGTGAATCACATCACCCAGTGATGAAGTTTTGATCAGCAAGACCCGCAATCAGGCGACCTCCACCGGCGTGGCGTCCAGATTACCCAGTGCCTGCACCACAGAGTCCGGCTCCAGCAGGCGCATGCAATTGTAGTGGCCGAACCGGCAAGTACGATCAAAGCACGGGCTGCACTCGAGCCCCAGACGCACCACTTCTACCTGATCGGCCAGCGGCGGCGTGAAGCCCGGCGATGTCGAGCCGTAAACCGCCACCAATGGGCGATTCAGCGCCGCAGCGACGTGCATCAGGCCCGAGTCGTTGGACACAACGGCATCGGCGCACGACAGCAGATCAATGGCTTCAGCCAGCGAAGTATCGCCGCTTAGGTTGACCGACTCTTCGCGCAAGCCCGGAATCAGCCGTTCACGAATGCTTTCACCGACAGGATGATCTTTCTTTGAACCGAACAACCAGACTTGCCAACCTTCACGAATCTTCGCTTCGGCGACTTTCGCGTAATGCTCGGCAGGCCAGCGTTTGGATTCGCCAAACTCGGCGCCGGGACACAGCGCCAGCACCGGTCGATCCAGGCTCAGGCCAAACTTGGCGAGCGCGGTGTCGCGGGTGGTGAGGTCAATGCGCAGGTCAGGTTTTGGATACGGACGCGGCAGATCAGCGCCTGGCTCGTACGCCAGTGCCATGAAACGCTCGATCATCAGCGGATAACGCTCTTTGTCGAGGGTCCGTACGTCGTTGAGCAGACCGTAGCGGAACTCGCCACGCCAACCGGTACGTTTTGGAATACCCGCGAAAAAAGGCACCAGTGCGGACTTCAAGGAGTTGGGCAGCAGAATGGCCTGATCGTATTGCCCCGCCAGGGACTTGCCGATCCGGCGACGCGTGGCCAGTTCCAGCGCACCGTGGCCCAGCGGAAAGCTCAGGGCCGCGCGCACTTCAGGCATACGCTCCAGAATCGGACGGCTCCATTCCGGAGCCAGGACATCGATGTCGCATTCGGGGTGGCGCTGTTTCAGACACTGGAACAGCGTTTGCGCCATTACCATGTCGCCTACCCAGCTAGGCCCAACGATCAGAATTCTCATGTTTCATCCAAAACGACAGAAACGATCAGGGAGGCTGATCGGCTTGCGTGACGTTCCCACACAACCCGATCAGCCTCCCTGTCATAGCTTTATATAGATCTACCCGAACATTCAGCGTTTCCACTGACATCATCGCGGGCAAGCGCGCTCCTACAGCACGATGCGGCCCATCTTTAGGAGCGCGCTTGCCCGTGGAGGGACCATAAGGGGCGCTGAAGAACCTAGCTCAACCCCATCTCGCCCCAAACCCGCATCACTTCACGCCGCTGGGTTTCAAACTGATCCCCCGGCACGACTCCGGCCTGGTTCTGCAAGGCCTGACGGTGAGCGGCCGAACGGTAGATCTTGTAAACCTCACGCAACAGGCTGGCATCACTGGCGGGGATCAGCCCGGCCTCTTCCAGCCCTTCAAGAATACGAATGTTATCGGTGTAACGCAGCAGCGCCGGATGTTCCCGGGACCACGCCAAGGCCGCGTATTGCACCATAAATTCGATATCGACGATACCTCCGGCGTCCTGCTTGAGATCGAATGGCACCGTCGCCATAAACGCATTCGCTGCGGTTCCGGCCGCTGTAGCCTTGGTCCCCAGGCTGCCGCGCATCTTGGCGCGCATCTCGCTGACCTCCTGCTGCAACTTCGGCAAGTCCCGATCACGACCCAGCACCGCTGCACGCACTTGCTCGAATGCATGCCCGACTTCCCGACTGCCAACCAGCACACGGGCACGAACCAGAGCCTGATGCTCCCACGTCCATGCTTCATTTTCTTGATAGCGGGCAAAAGCCCCCAACGAACTGACCAATAACCCCGACGCGCCGGACGGGCGCAGGCGCATGTCCACTTCATATAACTGGCCGGAGTTGGTCTGCGCGGTCAGTAAATGGATGATCCGCTGCCCGAGCCGGGTGAAAAACTGCGCACTGTCGATAGGTTTCGCGCCATCGGTTTCAGCTTGCGGATCACCGTCATGAATGAACACCAGATCAAGGTCCGAGCCGTGCCCCAGCTCGATGCCGCCAACCTTGCCGTAGCCGACAATGACAAACCCCGGATCACACAGGCTGCCATCCGGTCGCGAAGGTGTGCCGTGGCGTGCAACGGTGTGGCGCCATGCCAAAGCCAGTACTTCTTCGAGGATCGCTTCGGCCAGCCAGGTCAGGTAATCGCTGACCTTCATCAAGGGCAAGCTGCCGGTGATTTCAGAAGCTGCGACGCGCAAACGGTGCGCCAGCTTGAAGTGACGTAGCGCCTCCATTTGCTGCTCCAGATCATCCTCGGGAATGCGCGTCAGCCGCTCGCGCAATTCCGCCGCCAACTCCAGGGCCTGAGGCGGGCTGAATAAACGACCCTCGTTGAGCAACTCATCAAGCAGTAACGGGAAGCGGGTAATCTGCTCGGCGATCCACGGGCTTGCGGCGCAAAGGGTGAGCAGCCGGCGCAGCGCGTCAGGGTTTTCGGTGAGCAGCACCAGATAAGCCGAGCGCCGGGCCACCGCTTCAACCAGCGGCAGCACGCGTTCGAGCACCAGATCAGGATTGTCATGCTCGACCGCCTGCGCCAGGAGACGCGGAATAAACGCATCCAGTCGCTCACGGCCAAGACGCTGCATCGAGCGCAACTGTGAGCTGTTGCGCAAATCGTTGAGGTTCTTCAGTGCTTTATCTGCGTCGACGAAACCACCTGACAGCAACTGGCGGCAGGCGGCGTCTTCGTCCTGGGACTCTTCCCACAGCGGCAGCCATTCCACACCAACCACCACTTCGGCCTCGTCCTGCTGCTCGTCGTCCGGATCAGAGTCCGGGTCCGCAATGACTTGACGGAAATGCCACGACACTCGTCCACGCCAGTGCATCAACCGTTCGTGGAAACTCTGCCAGTCGGCAAAACCCAGCATGAAAGCGATTCGGGCCTGATCCTTTTCGTCGTCGGGCAACATTTGCGTCTGCCGGTCGGCAATCGCCTGGATGGCGTGCTCGGTATAACGCAGGAATTCATAACCCTGACGCAGCTCGTCGATGACCGCAGCAGGCAAATAGCCCTGCCCTTCCAGCGTGCGCAGCACTTTAAGCAGAGGACGCTGTTGCAGGCTCAAGTCACGGCCACCGTGAATCAACTGGAATGCCTGTGCAATGAACTCGACTTCACGAATGCCGCCTGCGCCAAGCTTGATGTTCTCCGCCATGCCCTTGCGGCGTACTTCCTGCTGAATCAGCTGTTTCATGGTGCGCAGCGCTTCGATGGCCGAGAAATCCAGATAGCGGCGATAGACGAATGGCCGAAGCATCTCCAGCAACTGCTCGCCCGCAGCCTGATCACCGCCGACTACGCGGGCCTTGATCATCGCGTAACGTTCCCAGTCTCGCCCCTGATCCTGGTAATACTGCTCAAGCGCATTGAAGCTCAGCACCAATGCCCCGGATGAACCGTAAGGCCGCAGGCGCATGTCAACGCGGAACACAAAGCCGTCAACGGTGATCGGGTCCAGCGCCTTGATCAAACGCTGCCCCAGGCGGATGAAAAACTCCTGGTTGTCCAGTGGACGCTTGACCCCCACCGTCTCGCCGCCTTCGGGGTACGCAAAAATCAGATCGATGTCCGACGAAAGGTTCAGCTCCACGGCACCCAGCTTGCCCATGCCGAGAATCACCATTTGCTGCACTTCGCCGCTGCGCCGACCAGTGGGCGTGCCGAACTGCTGGCAATGGCGCTCGTACAGCCATTGATAAGCCAGGTCTATGCAGCCGTCAGCCATTTCCGACAGGTCGCGACAGGTTTCCACCAGATCAGCCTGACGGGTCAGATCGCGCCAGATAATCCGTACTTGCTGGCGCATGCGCTGGCGACGTAGATTACGCCCCAGTTCGTCCTCGCTGACCGCTTCGGCCAACGCTGCCGCGATCTGCCCGCGCAGTTCGCCGGGCGCAAAACTGCGCTCCAGCTCGCCGGATTCAGCGAGGTCCAGCAGGACATGCGGGTCACGACAGACCTGCTCGGTGACGAAGTCGCTGGCCGCACAAACCCGGTCGAAAGCTGCGCGACGAGATTCAGGCCAGGCGTCGAAAGATGTCGAAGCGCTGTCCGACGAAGCAGCAAGAGATGTGCGAAACGACTGTTGCGCACGAGAGACTAAAGGCAGCAGGATGGCCGGAATATCGGCCAGCGAAGGTAGGCTCATGGTCTATCCTAGATCGGCGTGCGAAGAGCTGTGTAGCGCGCAGGAAACCGGCACGCCACTGACAGAACTGTCGAACAAAAGTCATAAATTGCTGGGATAGTGATTTTTGTAGCAGCCAGCATCTGATTTGATCCGTTTATGTTTGTTTTCAACCAACAGGAACGTTTTATCCCACAACACATGACGAACGTTTTATACGCTTCCCTGTAGCTTTACTACTGCCCCTACAGTTCGAAAGGCTGAAATAGCCGACGATTTGTAGTAAAACTACACGCCGCCGGACCAACCGCCGGTCATCCAAGAATTTATGTCGTCTGCCCACAAGGCCAGTCGCAAACACTCAGGCAACCGATTCTGGAAGCCTTTCCGCCCTGGAGCAAGCCATGCAAGACCTCGATCCCGTCGAAACCCAGGAATGGCTGGACGCCCTGGAATCGGTTCTCGACAAAGAAGGCGAAGACCGTGCTCACTACCTGATGACCCGTATGGGCGAGCTGGCCACCCGTAGTGGTTCGCAGCTGCCGTACGCCATCACCACGCCTTATCGCAACACGATTCCGGTGACTCACGAAGCACGCATGCCTGGCGACCTGTTCATGGAACGCCGCATTCGCTCGCTGATCCGCTGGAACGCGTTGGCCATGGTTGTCAAAACCAACCTGAATGACCCAGACCTGGGCGGTCACATCTCCAGCTTCGCCTCCAGCGCCACGCTGTATGACATTGGCTTCAACTACTTCTTCCAGGCCCCGACCGACGAACACGGCGGCGACCTGATCTACTTCCAGGGTCACGCATCGCCAGGCGTCTACGCCCGTGCGTTCATGGAAGGCCGCATCACCGAAGAACAAATGAACAACTTCCGTCAGGAAGTCGACGGCAAAGGCCTGTCGTCTTATCCACACCCTTGGCTGATGAAAGATTTCTGGCAGTTCCCGACCGTATCCATGGGTCTGGGTCCAATCCAGGCGATCTACCAGGCGCGCTTCATGAAGTACCTGGAACATCGCGGCTACATTCCTGAAGGCAAGCAGAAGGTCTGGTGCTTCCTGGGCGACGGCGAGACCGACGAGCCGGAATCCCTGGGCGCCATCGCGCTGGCCGGTCGTGAAAAACTCGACAACCTGATCTTCGTCGTCAACTGCAACCTGCAGCGCCTCGACGGCCCGGTTCGCGGCAACGGCAAGATCATCCAGGAACTCGAAGGCGTGTTCCGCGGTGCTCAGTGGAACGTGACCAAAGTGGTCTGGGGCCGTTTCTGGGACCCACTGCTGGCCAAAGACGTCGACGGTATCCTGCAACGTCGTATGGACGAAGTCATCGACGGCGAGTACCAGAACTACAAAGCCAAAGACGGCGCATTCGTCCGTGAACACTTCTTCAACACGCCTGAACTCAAGGCGATGGTTGCTGACCTGTCCGACGACGAAATCTGGAAACTTAACCGTGGCGGCCACGACCCGTACAAAATGTACGCGGCGTACCACCAGGCTGTTAACCACAAAGGTCAGCCGACCGTGGTACTGGCCAAGACCATCAAAGGTTACGGTACCGGTGCTGGCGAAGCGAAAAACACTGCGCACAACACCAAGAAAGTCGATGTCGACAGCCTGCGTCACTTCCGTGACCGCTTCGACATCCCGGTCAAAGACGACCAGCTGGAATCTCTGCCGTTCTTCAAACCGGAAGAAGGCAGTGCCGAAGCCCGTTACCTGAGCGAGCGTCGTGCTGCGCTGGGCGGCTTCGTGCCACAGCGTCGCGCTGAAAGCTTCAACCTGCCGACTCCGCCACTGGAAACCCTCAAGGCAATCCTGGACGGTTCGGGCGACCGCGAAATTTCCACCACCATGGCCTTCGTGCGGATCCTCTCGCAACTGGTCAAGGACAAGGAAGTTGGCCCGCGCATCGTGCCGATTATTCCGGACGAAGCCCGTACCTTCGGTATGGAAGGCATGTTCCGCCAGTTGGGCATCTACTCGTCCGTCGGCCAGCTCTACGAGCCAGTCGATAAAGAACAAGTGATGTTCTATCGCGAAGACAAGAAAGGCCAGATCCTGGAAGAAGGCATCAACGAAGCAGGCGCCATGTCCTCCTTCATCGCTGCCGGTACTTCGTACTCCAGCCACAACCAGCCGATGATTCCGTTCTACATCTTCTACTCGATGTTCGGTTTCCAGCGTATCGGCGACCTGGCATGGGCCGCTGGCGACAGCCGCACCCGTGGCTTCCTGATCGGCGGCACCGCCGGCCGTACCACGCTGAACGGCGAAGGCCTGCAGCACGAAGATGGTCACAGCCACATCCTGGCCTCGACCATCCCGAACTGCCGCACCTTTGACCCGACTTACGGTTACGAGCTGGCAGTGATCATCCAGGACGGCATGCGCCGGATGTTCGAAGAACAGCAGGACGTTTTCTACTACCTGACCGTGATGAACGAATCCTACGCCCAGCCAGCCATGCCGGCCGGTGTCGAGGAAGGTATCGTCAAGGGCATGTACCTGCTCGAAGAAGACACCAAGGAAGCGGCGCATCACGTCCAGTTGCTGGGCTCGGGCACCATCCTGCGTGAAGTTCGCGAAGCGGCGAAAATCCTGCGTGACGAATTCAACATCGGTGCTGATGTCTGGAGCGTTACCAGCTTCAACGAACTGCGTCGCGACGGCCTGGCCGTAGAGCGCAGCAACCGTCTGCATCCTGGTCAGAAGCCAGCTGTCAGCTACGTTGAAGAGTGCCTTGCTGGCCGTAAAGGTCCGGTGATCGCATCGACCGACTACATGAAACTGTTCGCTGACCAGATCCGTCAGTGGGTTCCGACCAAGGAATACAAAGTCTTGGGCACTGACGGTTTCGGCCGCAGCGACAGCCGCAAGAAACTGCGTAACTTCTTCGAAGTCGACCGTCACTTCGTTGTGCTGGCCGCTCTGGAAGCCTTGGCTGATCGTGGCGATATCGAACCTAAGGTGGTGGCTGAAGCCATCGTCAAGTTCGGCATCGATCCTGAGAAACGCAACCCACTGGATTGTTAAGAGTCTGCTTCGAGATCGTATAACGCGCTGAAAGAGGAGCGACAAGGCAGCTGAAGATGCGGAATTTACTGTTGTTGATAACGGTAATGAGCATTGAAGGCTGTTTTGTCGTAACTGACTTACCCGGCGCATCGAGAGTGAACAGGTTCTCCGAAGGAGAGACATTGTGAGTGAGCTAATTCGCGTACCCGACATCGGCAACGGTGAAGGTGAAGTTATTGAATTGATGGTCAAGGTCGGCGATCGCATCGAAGCTGACCAGAGCGTTCTGACGCTGGAGTCGGACAAGGCGAGCATGGAAATTCCTGCTCCCAAGGCTGGCGTCATCAAGACCATGAAAGTGAAGCTGGGCGACCGCCTGAAAGAAGGCGACGAGCTTTTCGAACTGGAAGTTGAAGGCGAAGCTGCCGCAGCTCCAGCCGAAGCAGCTGCCCCTGCTGCTGCCGCTCCGGCACCGGCCGAGAAGCCTGCTGAAGCTGCACCAGCGCCTGCTGCCGAGCCAGCTGCTGCCGCTGCTGAAACCGTACAAGACATCCACGTACCGGACATCGGTTCGTCGGGCAAAGCCAAGATCATCGAACTGATGGTCAAGGTCGGCGACACCATCACCGCTGATCAATCGCTGATCACCCTGGAATCCGACAAAGCCAGCATGGAGATCCCGTCTCCAGCCGCAGGCGTTGTCGAAGCCATCCTCGTCAAGCTCGAAGACGAAGTCGGCACCGGCGACCTGATCCTGAAATTGAAAGTGGCTGGCGCTGCACCTGCTGCTGCACCGGCTCAAGCAGCTGCGCCTGCCGCCGCACCGGCCAAAGCTGAAGCTGCACCGGCCGCTGCACCTGCACCGAAAGCAGAAGCGCCAGCCGCTGCCCCGGCCCAAACCGCCGCACCTGCCAAAGACGGCGCCAAAGTTCATGCAGGCCCGGCAGTTCGCCAACTGGCTCGTGAATTCGGTGTTGAACTGAGCGCAGTCAGCGCCACCGGCCCACACGGCCGTGTGCTGAAAGAAGACGTGCAGGTTTACGTCAAGGCCATGATGCAGAAGGCCAAGGACGCTCCAGCGGGCGGCGCAAGCGGCGGCGCGGGTATCCAGCCAATCCCTGAAGTCGACTTCAGCCGTTTCGGCGAAATCGAAGAAGTACCGATGACCCGCCTGATGCAACTGGGCGCGACCGGCCTGCATCGCAGCTGGCTGAACATTCCGCACGTGACGCAATTCGATCAGGCCGACATCACCGACCTGGAAGCTTTCCGCGTTGCGCAGAAAGCGGTTGCCGAGAAAGCGGGCGTCAAACTGACCATCCTGCCTCTGCTGCTCAAGTCCTGCGCCTTCCTGCTCAAGGAACTGCCAGACTTCAACGCTTCGCTGGCACCAAGCGGCAAAGCGGTGATCCGCAAGAAGTACGTGAACATCGGCTTCGCGGTAGATACCCCTGAAGGCCTGCTGGTACCGGTCATCAAGGACGTCGACAAGAAAAGCCTGCTGCAACTTGCTGCTGAAGCCGCTGTACTGGCTGAAAAAGCCCGTACCAAGAAGCTTTCGGCGAACGAAATGCAGGGCGCTTGCTTCACCATTTCCAGCCTCGGGCACATTGGTGGCACCGGCTTCACGCCGATCGTCAACGCGCCTGAAGTGGCGATCCTGGGTGTTTCCAAGGCAACCATGCAGCCAGTCTGGGACGGCAAAGCCTTCCAGCCGAAGCTGATGCTGCCACTGTCGCTGTCCTACGATCACCGCGTAATCAACGGCGCAGCAGCCGCGCGCTTCACCAAGCGCCTGAGCGATCTGCTGGCTGATATTCGTACGATCTTGTTGTAACCGAGGATCTGTAGGAGCTCACGAGCAACGCGAGGCAGCTATAGCGGTCTGCCTGATGAACCGCAATCGCGGCCTCGCATTGCTCGTGCGCTCCTACAGAACCAGGCAATACCCTCACATTTTCACCGAGCCAAACCGCTCGACCTCAACCCCGCCCACATGGCGGGGCTTTTTTTGTGTCCGATTTGGCAAAGTGCGGCGAAATGCCGCTAATTCGAAATCTTCTCCCTCTCCCAGCAAAGCCTTGATCTAGAGGGCTTGATTCAGCAAACGCATACAAACAGCCGATTTCGGCCAAACATTTATAGCACTAAGCCACCGCGCTCCCTTGTCAGCCAGTGCTGCATGATGCAACCTTGCCAGACGCGATTTCAGAAAGGGCTTTGCCCGTGCGCGATCAGTATTCCGGAAGCGAGTTTCTTCATGAAGAGCCAACCCGATGCTGCCGGTAGAACGGCCGCCGAGGTAGTGACGCAATTGCCTGTGCCCTCTCGGCTCGGCATGCTGCGTTTCGAGCGGCTGAATGAAGCCAATTGGGCGCTGCTTTACCTCGATCCCAACTGTGAAAAACAGTTCGGCCTGGCTGCCGTGGAACTCTGCGCCTTGTTGGGCTCGCCCTATGCGAGCCTGATGGAACCTGAAGCCCGTTATCACCTGCACGACGCCATTCAGCTGCAACTGGCACAAACCCCTCATTACAGCGTGCGCTACACCCTGCACACCGCTCGCGGCGCGCTCAGCGTAGTCGAAATCGGCGAGGGCTATAAGCAACACAGCCGGCACCTGTTGCGGGGCTACCTGATGGTGGTCGACGGGTTACAGATTGATCCCGACCAGTATGCCAATCCGGATCTGGAAACCCAGAACTCGCGCCTGCAAATCGCTTTAGAGCTCAATCAACAAGCCCAGCACGAACAGTTTGAGCATCTGGAGCGCGTTCGCGCTCAACAGACCCTGATCCTGCACCTCACGCGCCAGCGCTACAGCAGCAACAACGCGCTGCAGGAAGCTGCAGAACTGATCACTAAAAGCGCGTGTGAAATCTACAAACTTTCTGGCGCCAGCATGTGGTACCTCAACGGTCAGATGCTCGAGCCTATCGCCGAATACCGCAGTGAAAGCGGCGAGTTCAGCCTGCCGGCCCCGGTCGACGCGAGCCGCTACCCGAGTTACCTCGAAGCGCTGCACAACAGCCGCGCCATCGATGCGAATGACGTTCAGCAGGACCCTCGCACCAAGGAGATGGCCGCCAGCTTAAAGCCGCGTGGCATCAGTGCCATTCTCGACGCCAGCATTCGCATCGACGGCCAGGTAACGGGCGTGCTGTGCCTGGAGCACACCGGTGAGCCGCGCGCCTGGCAGTCCGATGAAATCGCGTTCGCCGGTGAGCTGGCCGATCAGTTCGCCCAGGCCATCAACAACCACACCCGACGCACCGCCACCAGTGCGCTGCATTTGTTCCAGCGCGCGGTGGAGCAAAGCGCCAACGCCTTCCTGCTGGTCAATTGCGACGGCATGGTCGAGTACGTCAACCCCAGCTTCACGGCCATCACCCAGTACACCGCCGACGAGGTGCACGGGCACAAGCTTTCAGAGCTGCCAGCCCTTGAGAACCTCCACGATTTGCTCAAGGACGCCAACTCCAGTCTGGCCAAAAGCAACAGCTGGCAGGGTGAGTTCAAGAGCCGCCGTAAAAATCTGGAACCCTACTGGGGCCAACTGTCGATTTCCAAGGTGTACGGCGACAACCGCGAGTTGACCCATTACATCGGTATTTACGAAGACATCACCCAGAACAAGCTGGCCCAGCAGCGTATCGAGCGCCTGGCCTACACTGACAACCTGACCAACCTTGGTAACCGCCCGGCGTTCATTCGCACGCTGGACGAGCGCTTTGCCCGCGACAGCGACCCGCCCATGAGCCTGTTGCTGGTGGACATCGATAATTTCAAACGCATCAACGACAGCCTGGGTCACCAGACCGGCGACAAACTGTTGATCAGCCTGGCCCGGCGTCTGCGCAACACACTGAGCCCCAGCGACGTATTGGCGCGTTTCGCCAGTAACGAATTCGCGGTGCTGCTCGACCAGACCGGGCCGGACGCAGGCCAAAGCATCGCCAGCCAGGTATTGGCGACACTCGACAAGCCGATCTTCGTCGATAACCAGTTGATCAGCGTCACCGGCTCCGTAGGCCTGGCGTGTGCGCCGCTGCATGGCCGTGATCCGCAGACCTTGATGAAAAACGCAGGTTTGGCGCTGCACAAGGCGAAAGCCAACGGCAAGCATCAGGTTCAGGTGTTCACCGAGGCCTTGAACGCCGAAGCCAGCTACAAGCTGTTCGTCGAAAACAACCTGCGGCGCGCCCTGACCCAGAATGAGCTGGAAGTGTTCTATCAGCCCAAACTGTGCCTGCTCAGCGGTCGCCTGATCGGTATGGAAGCGCTGTTGCGCTGGAACCACCCAGAGAAGGGCATGATCCGCCCGGATCAGTTCATCAGCGTGGCCGAAGAAACAGGCCTGATCATCCCGATCGGCAAATGGGTCGCCCGCCAGTCTTGCCGGATGAGCAAGCAACTGACCGCCGCCGGGTTTGGCAACCTGCAAGTCGCGATCAACGTGTCGCCCAAGCAGTTCTCCGACCCTGAGCTGGTCAGTGCAATCGCTGCAATCCTCAAGGAAGAACAGCTCGACGCTTCGCTGCTGGAACTCGAGCTGACCGAAGGTCTGCTGCTGGAAGCGACCGAAGACACTCGCCAGCAACTGGATTCGTTGAAAAGAATGGGCCTGTCTCTGGCGATGGACGATTTCGGTACCGGCTATTCATCGTTCAGCTACCTGAAAAAATTCCCCATCGACGTGATCAAGATCGACCGCAGCTTCATCCGCGACATTCCGGATGATGAGGACGATATGGAAATCACCTCGGCAGTGATCGCCATGGCCCACAACCTCAAGCTCAAGGTGGTCGCCGAAGGCATCGAAACCGCCGCTCAACTGGCCTTCCTGCGCCGCCATCGCTGCGACGTGGGCCAGGGCTATCTGTTCGACAAGCCCATCCCCGGTCAGGACCTGATCAACAAGCTGCGTCGCTATCCCCGCGGACCGTTGGCCTGACAGGCTTCCCCCTGCCCGCTTGTTTGGGGCACACTTGCTGCTAACTGACATCACGCCGCCCTCGGTAGGAGGCGACTTGTTGGCGAGACGGCGAAGCTGACATCGCCTCGCGAACAAGTTCGCTCCTATCGGGAGTCGCGCCCTGATTACCTTCGCGGTCCACCCGCATCCCACCATGAGGAAAAGGTTCATGGCTCTACGCTCGGAAATTCTTGTGAACAAAAACGTGCTGCCCACCGCTGAACAGGCCCTGCCAGGTCGCGAAACGCCGATGGCCCTCCCGGAAACCCACTTCGTCAACGGTAATCCGCTATTGGGTCCGTTCACTGCCAATGTGGAGTTCGCCATCTTTGGGCTGGGTTGCTTCTGGGGTGCCGAGCGCCGCTTCTGGCAGAGAGAAGGCGTGGTCAGCACCGTCGTCGGTTACGCGGGCGGCTTCACACCTAACCCGACTTACGAAGAAGTCTGCTCCGGCCTGACCGGGCACACTGAAGTCGTGCTGGTGGTCTATGAGCCAGAAAAGGTCAGCTACGAGCAACTGCTGACTCAGTTCTGGGAACTGCATAACCCAACCCAAGGCATGCGCCAGGGCAACGACATCGGCACCCAATACCGCTCGGTGATCTACTGCACCACGCCAGAACAGCTTGCTGCCGCCAAAGCCAGCGCTGCTGTCTATCAGGCAGAACTGAGCAAAGCCGGACTGGGTGAAATCACCACCGAAATCGAAGAAGCGCCTACCGTGTTCTTCGCCGAGGCGTATCACCAGCAATACCTGGCGAAAAATCCACAGGGCTATTGCGGCATTGGCGGTACGGGCGTTTGCATGCCGCCGAGTCTGGCAGGGAATTAAACCGAGCTGCGGCACACCGCTCCTCCGCACGAGCGGTGTGCCACGAGCCGCTTCATAGCCCGGAATATGCATGGTCGCATGGTCCCCGCTTTAACCTGGGTCACCTTGGCAACTCAGATTACATGCAGTACCGCATGCAAGGACTGGCAAAAAACCCCGTCCTTATTACGCGCTACATAGTTGGTCCGCACCTCGCCGCCGGGTTCGGTTTGATCCAGCATAACTCGCCACATATAGACAAACCGCTCACCCTCAACGACTCCGAAGGACACCGAAGCAATCACCCGCCCATCACGTCCATAACTGATCCAGAACGCCCCCCAATTCACTTCAAGCTCGTATTCAATTCTCAAGCCCGGTTCAGGGATATCGTTCGGGTTAAATTCGCCATTGACCGCCTGAGGGACAATCGGCGCCGGGTTCACAGCGCTCTCTTCAACAATACCGATACGGCTGAGGGGTGAAATTTCAATATTGCCCCCGCGCATGACCGTATAGCTGATGTCGCAATAACCGATAGAGCCAGCAGCGCTGTTATCCACGACTATCTGTCTGGGCACGATAAAATCCAGATAACGGCCACCCTCCACAACATCGAGGCTGGCAACATAGTTGACCTTACCGCTCCAGGTCAGCTCGATTCGCTGTCCTTGGGCCATCCCTTCGTACGCCACAACACGCACCGTGGCGCCCGTGGCGGGGACTGTATTGGGCTCAAGAAACTGGCCACCCGACTCATGATTGGCTTCTACGAGAATGGGTGGAAATAACGTTTTTATACCGGGCCTTAATTGAATGATTTCTGCCCGCCGCACGGCACTCGCATGCCAAGAAGGTATTTGACCGATTATCCTTTCCATGGGAATTATCCTTTGTACATTACTGTGATTAAACTACAGCGGAGACACTCACTACGCCCTTATCTATCCACGCTCAAGAAAACGTGAAGTTATCGACCAGAAAAGCACTCGTGCCGGGATTCACGGTAAGTTCTATCGCTTTAATCTTTCGGTCAATGCTTACAGCATCGTGCCACGCCGCAAACTCAAGACCGAAATCCAGTTTGCGTTCGAAAATAAGGGCATCCTGCTCATCAAAGCACGCAAGAATCGGCGGCACGATGCCCGGAATACTGGCTGATGCAAAAGCACCAAATTTTATTTTATTGACCGGCGACTTCAAAACAAAGCGCACTACACTTTCATCGGCCAATGAAATAGCCTGTCCCGCCACAATGGGTGCGGCAATGGAGTCTATAACCAGGCTGGCATCTTTGCCTCTGGGCATAACCATCATCGCGGGGTACTCCCGAACGGTATCGACGGGAATAACGCCAACAGTGCCGGTTTCAAAATCTTCACCCGCATAAATGACACTGAACGTTCTGATTGCAGATTCAGGAATACTGCCATATAAACCCCGCGCTTTGAGGCTATAGCCTTTGAAAGCCAGCGCTGACAACGTAATCGCCCAATCGCCTCCGACCGCCGTTACAGTGCCAAGTACTTGTGCTTTGTCCAGAATCTCCACTTGCTGATCAGTGGCAGCCCTGCCCTCAACGGTGATAGAAGTGTCATACGTGCTGCCGCCGTTGGCGACATCACCACGGGAATCGCGCACGATAGTAATAGTAGGCGCAACAACTGCATCGACCACCGTTATTACCCAAGCTTCATTGGACAGACGAAGGGTGTAGCTGTGCATGCCAAGCGAGGCTGCAACTGTCTTTGCCCACTCCCCCCGTTCACTGACCTGAGCTAATGCGACAGGCTCATTATTATCAGCAATGATCACCGCACTATTGGCCGAGCCGGTACCCGAGAGCGTTAACACTTTATCTTCGGTCGTGCCGTTGTTGGGTATTGGCTTACTTTCGCTGTCCACGACACCTGTAATAACCCGTGCCACGAGAGAACTTGTGGGGCGTGGTTCGATAGCCATAACACTCACCCTATTAGTTAGACCGGTAGTACAAACCGGGTCTATGAAAGAATTTACACGACTGGAAGGTATTCTTGCCTCACCGCGTAGCAGCTTACGATTTAAGGAGCACATACTCCTGCTTTATTAACTACGCGGGCAACGGCGTAAATATCATCCATTTTTACTCAGGTGAATACTGATAACAGCCCGACCACAACGGAATTCAGCCCTACACAGTATTGAACAGCCCACAACCTAGCACAATAATTAAAGTGATGACATTAAGATTAATTGGCGATTGCCTGACGATATAAGCGTGATGTATTGCACTAACTATTGAACCTATAGGCGCCGCCGAAGCGGCGCCTATAGTTTATTCCGCTATCAACCAATCCATCTTCCAGTCACCCTTGGTCTGCCCCAGCTTCTGCGCCAGATATGGCAGTAGCTCGCGCAGCTCTTCTTCCAGGCCCCAAGGCGGGTTGGCGATGGCTAGACCTGAGCCGTTGAGGCTGGAGGGCGTGTCCAGCGGGTGAACATACAACTCGACACGCAACAGCTTCGGCGCGCCGGTTTCAGCAAGGTCCTGATAAAAACGCTTGAGCAGGCGCTGATCCTTGATCGGGTACCAGATCGCCGCTACGGTCTGACGCATGCGGCCGATGGTTTCTTTCAGGGCCACGGCGCAGCGTTTCATCTCATCGAGCTGCTCGAATGGCGGGTCGATCAGCAGCACGGCACGCTTTTCCGCCACCGGCAGCAGCGCACGCGGCACGTGCCAGCCTTCGCCAAGATGCACGGCCACGCGGCGATCGCCCTTCATGTTCTCTTTCAGCAAGCGCCCGTCTTCCGGGTGTTTCTCGTTGAGCAACACGCGATCATTGGCGCGGGTCGAGCGGCGGGCGATTTCCGGGGAGCCGGGGTAATAACGCAGCTCACCGTTGGGGTTCATGTCGTGCAGCAGCTGCATGTAATCCGCCGCCAGAGCAGGCAAATCCGGCGCGTCCCACAAACGGGCAATGCCTTCCAGATATTCGCCCGTGCGGCTGGCCTGATCACCCTGAAGGTCATAAAGGCCCAACCCGGCGTGGCTGTCGATATAGGCGAACGGCTGCTCCTTGCGTGCCATCAGGGCAAACAAGCGAGTCATGATCAAGTGTTTGAGTACATCGGCGTGGTTGCCGGCATGGAAGGCGTGGCGGTAATTCATGGCAGCTCCTCGAGGGCTGCGCAGTTTAGCAAAAATCAGAAACCAGCATTGGCAGCTATTGCCGCCGTCAAGTGGAAGCAACTCATTCGAGATGGGGCAGGAACTGCCAGGTTTCTGGCTTTTACGCCCGCTGTTGACGCGGATAACTCCGCGCCACAGCTCAGGTGTATGCCTCCCATCATGTGCATCCCGCAGCACTCTGCCGCAGTAGGAGCAAATTCATTTGAGAATGAGCGACTTCCTCCCCGCCCCGCGTTTGCAATCAGCGCCATCGTCACAAATACATTCGCTTGCCACGGGCATGTCAAATTGCTCACACGCATGCCTATGTGAAAAGGCGTACTTTCAATTCCCCATCAAGGATAGGTAACCTGGTCCGATACCACGTATTGAAAACGGCTGGTAGGTGCAGCCGCGAAGTCCAGCCGGAGTATCGGAACTCGCTTGCCCGTGTTGGCCATTTTCTGCTGAAAAATCCTGGCATCTTCCAGACCGCCTAATTTACGAACATCGTAGAAAAAGGTGGTCAGCCAGTTGCGCATATGAGGACCCCAGGTCTGCCTGGCGGCCAGCATCACTTCATTCCAGGAGTTCGGGCTAGTAAAACTCCTGCGGGACTCGATCATGTTTCGCCACCCTTGGGCATTGTCGGCATTCCATGAGCACTGCTGATAGTTGACCTGCCCCATGGAAGAATAATGAGCGTTCCATTGAGCAGCAGAAGTGTAGGCAAGTTTATTATCACAACTTCCCCACTGTCTTGGGTAATCCACCCCAATGCCAGTCCCTTCAAAATCACAGCCTCCGTGGTTTCGATTCATTGTTCGAGTGGTCCACGCGTCAAATGGGTACACACACAGAGTCTCATCGAGAGCGGCAATTCCGGGGACGAAATTTGCAATGGACGCTTCCGGGCTCAGTAAAATAAAACCTGCCCGGTGATACAGATTTTCAATCCCTACATCCCGCCTGATCCAGGAAAATGAAATACCGCGTAAGGCCTCCGACGCAGGGCTGTAGTCCCAAGGATTGAAATTTCCGTTATCTACAGTCCTCAACAGTACCCCACTACAAAAATACAAGCCTCGAGGAGTGCCTGTACCAGGCTGAGCACAGGACGTCGTAGAATCATTGTATTCGTTGTTAAACCACGCAGCGAGACCAGGCCCATCGCTTAAATCAATCTTTATTGACGGGGCCGGATGCTTAACCGCCCCAAACACTTTAGGCGGTGCGGGCCCTAAACCAGTCCGTGTAGCTTCGTCTGACACAGGGGTAGAGCACCCCACTAACAACGCCATCCAGAAAACAATAAGCATGCGTGTGCTTGTCATTTTATATGTCCTGTTTTGTTTTTTCTGCTCGGATAGTCCATGACCACTCATCCTTATTTTTATATGAGGCTAGTCATGGACAGAGGCCGATAGCGATTAAATTAAAAAAACGCTAAGTCACTCAAAAGGTTCATCGGGTTTGGGAACCGTCACGTTACACTGCGCTGCCACGGTTGCGGCATGCCCTACATAGGGACGCCAAGGATCAAGATTCCACTCAGCTTTGGTGCGTGCAATTGCATAATGGCAAGTCAGTTGATTAATCATCCCTCGAGTATTCTTCCAGTGCTGATTGCCCGAGAATTTTTTCACCAACTCAAAAAACATATAAGCCGTTTCTTCTGCACCAATTTCTCTTCCGCATTCAGTAGGCACTATTTCCAGCGTCCACTCGTTAAAACGGTAGATCCATTGACCCCTCTCAATATAAGTCTGGCAGGTAGGCGCACGTACAGGCTCGGCTGCGCTTGTATTGGCTATCCACCCCACGCTTAAAAAAAGAGTACCTAATATCAACTTTTGCATGACGACCTCCTTGAGATCATGGAATATCAATGGTGTATTTCGCATTACTGCTGAGGAACCGCTTGATCAGCTTCAACGTAGAAGAAACGCTGCGCAGAAGGGGTTGAGAAATCAAGTCTGAGAATAGGTACGTTGTAGCCGTTGGCATTGAGTTTTGTTTGAAAATTTCTTGCTGCTTGCAAGCCTCCGCCCCGGGTCACGTCGTAAAAAAAAGCAGCAATGAACGGTTTCAGACTGTCCCCGTTGTCGCCTGCTTTGTTATTGAGCATTATTTCATTCCACGTATTTGCGTATTGAGGGAAAGTGGGCCGCGAGGCGACCATGGCATTCCAGCCACTTTGACTTTCGATGTTCCACGAACACTGGCGATCCAAGGTTGTCCCGTGAGCGATCAGGTAATTGTTCCATTGCTCTGCCGTGGAAACGCCCACCCCATCACATGAACCCCAGCCGTAAGGATTGTTATTTTTCAACTCGCGATGCGGTGATCGGGTGTTAATAGCCTGTGTCGCGATCGCGGGCCTAATACCACAGCCTTGATGATTATTGAGATTCGCTAGCGTGCCAGCATCAAAGGGATATAAACAGACAAACCCCGTCTCGAGTGCACGAAGTCCAAGTGCATTGGCTTCCGCCTTGTTTCGAAGAATAAATCCTGCTGGATGGTAAAGTATCCGATTATTGACATCTTGGCGTATCCATGAATAGGACGTGGCGCCCAGCGCTACTGCTGCTGGACTGTAGTTCCAGGGATTAAAATTGCCATCATCCACAGTGCGCAACAAAACTCCACTGCAATAGTAGTGGCCTCTCGGTAAACTTGACCCATATTCCAGACAGTTCCGCTGGGACTCACCGTAGTTCCGGTTCATGGCCTCCAGTACCGCTACGGGAGGCTGAACACCAGGGACTACCCTCAACTGATCAGACGGAAAGTTTACTGCGCCGATAACTTCCGGGGTAGGAGGAAGCGTGTCAAGCCCATGTTCCGCACAGGCAACAAGATAAAAACTAAAGAAACACGAAAGCAAGCATTTCATATTCATGATCAATACCTTTCACCCGACTGAAGTTTAATCCATCAAGGAATACTAACCCTTAACAACTGCGAGAAAATCAACGAATTATTACCTGCGCCGACGCTGTAATTAATGAGTACTTGCCGCCCGCGACTTTCCCCTACCCATTGAGAGGGAATAGTGAATGACACAGGGCTGCCATTGTTAGGAGGGCGCTTTACCTCGGTCGAGCGATCCACAGCGCCTCGCCAGCGTACGGCAATGGTATGGCTGGTCAAACTTCCAAGGTAAGCGACAGTTACAATGGTATATCCACCGTTAATAGTAGGCTCAACCAGATCAAAAGCTTGGGGTAAAATATTCAAAGGCAATATTTTTGAAGGGAGTACTGGCCCTCCTTGGGACTCGACAACCGAATAATTTATATCCACGCGTCGACCAATGGAATCAATTACCTGATCCCGCCAAATAGTGAAATCGATCGGCCTGGATGGGTCTTGAACAGTTTTGATATCAGTGGTGTGTTCAACACGCCCGCCCCACCGCACCCTAACTGCTTGACCGGTCGCCATACCGGTATAACTTACCCGCACATGCACATCTGCGCCGTCAGCAAGGCGGGCGAACTCTAATTGATCTTTATTGGGTCCAAATGCCTCAAGTACTTCTGGCATTACCAGGTCCAGAGGCGGCCGCTCTACGGTGAAGCCATAGATACCTGACTCTGGATTGTTCCCGTAAAGCGCCCTCGCCTTCATAGCATGGGCACCCACTGCCAGATTAGTGAGTTCTTTTCGCCAAGCGCCATTGATGTCAGCACTTGCCCCGCCCTTGGAAACAGCAAAATCAAACAGCTCGACCATTTGCTGGGCCTGGGCCGAACCGCTCACAGTCACATTGGTATCCGGGGTTGTAGTGTCGGGCGGTATCTCGGCGCCTTGGGAATTTTCGAGTAGAGCGATGACAGGTTTGATCGATGCGTCGATGACAGTAATCACCCAAGGCGGCGATGACGCCACCCCACGCGCAAGAATCGTAAAACTATGCGAGCCAATAGACGCTGGTACTGATGATAGGGTCCATACACCCAACTCGGTCACCGATGCGGTGCGTACGATTGTCAATCCATCATACAAACTGACCACTATGCTGGGGTCCGCCGTACCCGACAGGGTCAGAAGAGTGTCTTCAGTCTGGCCGGGGTTTGAGAGTTCCTCCTTGCTGTCCAGCACCTTCGTAATAGAAGGAGTGACAAGGGTTGAAGCCGTTATTGATTGGGTATGCACAGTGGTCACCTTTAGCGATCAAGGCCGTTGGCTGACAACTGCGATATGTCAGGTTTAATTAAAGAGTCTTTAAAGTATTGGTTAAGGGTGTGGGTTTGACCACTGTCATAAATAACAGTGGTTAGGTTGATCGGCGATTACAATTTAATAAATCGTTATCTTTGCTATATCAGCGGCATTAACCAAACTTACGTGTGGCGAATGGAGGCAGTGGGACCGGCTTCAGCCGGGAGGAGGCCAGTTTGAGCGCTATCAGTTTTGCGGGGTGACACGTGAGGCTTTCCCGGCTAAAGCCGGTCCCTCAACCCACCCAACGGTTACATCCGCACACACGTGCCAGCATTTACGCCCACCCCCGCCTACCCAATCATGCGCGCCCTGAGCCTAAGAACTCTTTACAAGCGTCACCCGCCACGACAGAAAGCGGTTTTTTTGTGCCCGCGATAAATTCGTTTATCGCGGGCGCATAATGCCCTCGCATGTCTGTTATGTCGGGAGTCGGCTAATACAAGACCCTTCGGGGGAATATGCCGGCACTGCTTGTAGGTGTTCTTAGCTCCCGACGCCTTGGGTCCCCCAAAAAAGCCAAAACGGACAGACAGCAATGGAACAGCCTTACGAACCCATGGTGTTCACCCGCCATAAATACCAATTGCACGCCCTGCTCATCGAGCGCCAGGCATGGTTCTGCGCCCGGGATCTGGGCCGCATGATGGGCCTGTTCCTTGAAGAACGCTTCACCCGCAAACTCGCCCCGGACCAGCGCCGCAGCCTGACTATGAGCTACTACGGCGAAGCGAAAGAAACCCTGATGGTCAGCGAGTCCGCCGTCTATGCCCTGCTCGTCTATCACCCAAACCCGGCCAACCTGCCACTGCGTAAATGGCTGACGTATAGCGTGCTGCCCAGATTGCGTTACGGCCAGCTGACGCCTGATCACAACTGCCCAACGCCGGGGGTGCTGGAGTGGAACACAGGAGAGCTGAATGTGATGCATTGGCAGGATGAACCATGGATTCGGTTGCGGGACATGCCGTGTTTGTTGCCTAGGCGAGAGGTCGTGGGTGGGCGGCGATTGGAGAGTGGTTGGTGGAACGCACTTCGACACGGGTTGTTTTGATCAAGTTGAAGGGTGCTCTCGCGTGACCTATAGGGTCGGATTTATCCGCGAAGGCGTCGGTACATTCGGCCTTGAAGGCAGTTGATGTATCGCCTTCGCGAATAAATTCACTTGTGACAATCGTCTCTGGACAGTAGTACTGAGCCGCAACCAGACGGAAAAAATTCAGACATTAATATTCCTTCACATAGCCAAGCGAAAGTTATCAACAAAACTATAACTTTCAGTCATGCCTACAAGTATGATCGACTGTATTTTTTTTCCAGGAACCGACAACTTCGTGTAGCCATGATACTTAGCAGGCCGGGTTAAAAGTATCTGAGCATCTGATGAATCAAAGCACTTAAACACAAGTTTGGGAGAGTAACAACCAAACTCAACCGAACTGACTGGCACCCTGAGCCTTAGCCGTATCTGATCGACCGGATTGGCTAGGTTATACTGATTACAGAAAAGAACATTGCCCGCATAGTAATTCCCCGGACTTAGCATTGGCCCTATATATACAAGCGGTCCTAGGCATGTAAAAGTCATCGTTGGATATTCCAGTGACCTACCTACAGGGAAAGGGTGAATAGGCGGGTGCAGTTCAAAATCCTCATACGTATTAACGAACTCAAAATTAACCGTCCTTGACTCCGGATTACCGTCATAGCGCCCGATGGCCCAAAGGCTGTGCTGGCTGGGCGTAAGATTCGGTAGTGAGAATATCCAGTTACCGTTGGTATCAACGGGTGTCGTACCTTTGACGTTGACGCCATCTAAAATATCAACCTGCTCACCAGGAGCGGCGGTGCCGGTAAGGATCAGATCGGACATGTAGAGCAGACTGCCTTCAAGCACTTCTTCGCCTTGTGCAGTTTTAACCGATGTAACTTCAAAAACGGGCATAAACGTCTTGACCGTATAGGTCCGCACCGGAAACGCCACCTTCGTACTCCCCTCATCAAACGACACCTCAAACACCAGCCTCAAACTTGATTCATCTTTCAACTCCTTCAGATTAGCCAACGCGACCGTCGTGCTCGGCTCCCCCGTCGAGGTGATCGGCAGGTTCTGCCACGTCGGATGCGGCCAGTTATAAGCGGTGCCATCAGCCTTTGTGCCTTCAAATCGCAGACTGACGCGCTGCCCTACGCCAATGAAAGGCCAGGGCTTGACCCTAAGCTCGGCATCGCCGGTCAACGCGTTGACATCAAGGTTCAGGGAATCGGCGGCCTGGGTAATTTTCGGCGCTTCGAGCACGGATTCGGCCAAGGTATGGACCGTCAGGTTAAGCACCTCGGATGGTTTCGCGACACCATTGCGCGTCACGGTATACAGCACCGGGATGGTTTTACCGATCACCGCCGCCACGGCCGAAGCCGGTACGGTGAATGTCACGCTGCCCAGCGCGCTACCAGGTTGAGGCAGCACAAGGTTATCGAGACCATTCCAGCCAAGCTCGACGGTGTCGGTGGTTAGCATGGCGTAAGTCACCACCACCGTCGCACCGTTAATACCATTCACAGGGTCCAGAATCCCGCCGGGCGCCTGAGCGACGGCGGGTTTTTCCAGATCCAGTTCGACCGTACCTACGGTAATCAGCCAAGGCGGCGATGACGCCACCCCACGCGCAAGAATCGTAAAACTATGCGAGCCAATAGGCGTTTGCACTGACGATATGGCCCATTCTCCCAACTCGGTGACCGAGGCAGTCCGAACGCGTATCAAGCCATCGTACAAACTGACCACTGTGCTGGGGTCTGCCGTACCCGACAGGGTCAGAAGGGTGTCTTCAGTCTGGCCGGGGTTTGAGAGTTCCTCCTTGCTGTCCAGCACCTTCGTAATAGAAGGAGTGACAAGGGTTGAAGCCGTTATTGATTGGGTATGCACAGTGGTCACCTGTAGCGATCAAGGCCGTTGGCTGACAACGGCGATATGCCAGGTTTGATTAAAGGCCTATAAATTATTGGTTAATAATACGGGCACATCTACTGTCATAAATAACAGTGGTTATATTGATTGGCGCTTTAGTTAGTTGGGGAAATCCTGATTGGCCATCACCTCCGAACGGGAAGCTAGTGAGCGAGACGTGTCGCATTAACAGAACGATCCGTTGCAGGACGCATGGTGTTCTATGCAGTGGGTCGCTACACAGTAAAAAAGTGGGCATCAGTACCATTCAAAGTTATCTATATGAATCCCAAGATCCAGATCATTCACTGTGAGAACAAAACGTACGCAAGGACTATCAAGTGCCATTCGTAACTCAATAGAGTTATCACCAGTAACAACAGGAAGAAAAAACCTATCAATTAAACTACCATGAGCATCGTAAAACTCTACAAAATTACCGTCCGCGGTATTTACTGAGGCACAAGTCAGTTTAAAGTGTGTGACTGGCTCACGAAAGTTGAAATTAAATACGTCACGACGCGAAGCCCTAAAAGTCCTTAGCCCTAAGGCCGGGATACTCTCTAAAGATACAATGTATGGGCCTGAACTTGCCTCCTGATCCGGCTGCCAAGGGAAGAAGCCTATTAGCCCATCTGAGAAAAGCACGTTGGTATCCTGAGGAAGCTTGCCAAGCGGTAAACTCTCAAAATTCTCACGCCCCACGACTACCGTACCCACGGTGATCACCCAGGCCCGCGAAGACGCTCCATCGAGCGCACGAATTGTATAACTATGCGAGCCAATAGGCGCTTGCACTGACGATATGGCCCACGCCCCCAAGTTAGTCACCGAGGCGGTGCGTACGCGTCCCGAGCCATCGTACAAGCTGACCACTGTGCTGGGGTCTGCCGTACCCGACAGGGTTAGAAGGGTGTCCTCAGTCTGGCCGGGGTTTGAGAGCTCATCCTTGCTGTCCTGCACTTTGGTAATAGAAGGGGTGGCAAGGGTTGAAGCGGTTTTTGATTGGGTATTCATAGTGGTCACCCTACCTATGCGAAAGAAGTTACACACCGCTGACGAGTTGTGAATTAATATAAAAAATTTAGCCGAGCATTTGATAAATTGCACAGTAAGTATAACGACAATAAGTTATGGCTTTCAGAACACTACGCCATCGCTATTTTGTATTAGAGTACGACTGACTAGAGGGCGCGAGCCAGAACTTCAAACACCCTGACTACCCACAACACGGGGACAGCCAGGGAATAACCATCGAACTTCTGCACCACGACAGCCTAAGTCCAGATCAGGTTATCCAGCATCGTCCCAATGTTATCGACCGTTAATTCGCAATAAACGGAAGTCGACGGCAAACTAACATCCTCAAACTTGACGTCGCTGCCGACGGGGATCGCTGAAAGATTATGAATCGACACCGAACCACCCGCCGCATTAAAAAACTCCAGCGTGTTGAATGCTGTATCTGTAATGGCATGGCTAAACGCCAAGCTGGTGATGTTACCGCCAAACTCAAACTTTATTTTGGCGTCTCCCGCACAGTAAAGGGCCACATTACCAAATTCATTGATGCCGGGAGTGACCGTGGCTGTACCCGCTGCACCGCTCACCGTAATGGTGAGGTTATTAGCAAATTGCAAAGGCGTATTCAAAGGCAAAGCGCGTAGCGGTTGAGCTTCAAAACTTTCATCGCCCGTAACAGGTCCGGTGGCTGCGACTTTGATCTGGATGGGCTGGATGCCGGAATTCTGTTGACCGCCCGCAGCCCGGACTACGATGTAGCGCACTTGTACGGAGAGGTCACGGTTGGGCGCTATCAGAGCATTGGTGATTGGCCATACCAGATTCTGATTATCCCCCCCAACCCTGAATGGCTGGTTGCCGGTACCTGGCCCGGGAGCGCCAACCCAGTACGCTGTCACCGTATCCCCGATTTTCAACATGGCCTTGGTACCATCGATCCGCACTGAGGTGGTGGGGTAAAGTTCGGGATCAAGAACTCCGTCGGCGTCGACATGATCAACTGATGGTTTCTCCAATAAACCCTGACCGACCACTGTATAGCTGGAAGGGGCGGAAGGTAGGGTCACGCTGGCGAAAAATTTAACGCTATAGCTCAGTTTCAATGAGCCGTCGATCAGCCTATCGACTTGGGATTTATCGACGGTGAATACATACGGTAGCGTTTCTTCATTTTGCAAAACGCTGTGATCATTTTCATAAACGACAGGATCGCCCAGCGAATTCTTGCCCTCCCAGAGCAAGTAAATAATGTCGCCAAATTGCTTACCCGTGTAGTGCGGGATATTGACCGACGCCCCTGTCGCGGGCACATCTGCAGGGTCCACAGTTGTCCCCCCCTTCGCGTCAAGCAGTTCGGGCGCTATGAGTTCCTCAACCTGTTTGCGCACGACTGTGACAGTGGTGCTGCGCGAAAAACGATTGGCTGTGCCATCTGCAGGATCCACTTCATAAGATACAGTGGCAAAACCATTGGCGATTTTTGTGACGTTATCATCCGGTATATCAAAAACAGGACCGAAGCCTGTATCTGTGACTGGCTGACTTGGCGGGGTATATACAAGTGGAATGCCATCAGCCGTTTCACCCGCCCAGGTCAACGTGATCTCGTCGCCGAGCGCCATACGGCCTTTTTGGGTGTCGGCTCCGTGTGCCGTAATCTCGCTGGCATTGACGTACGCCGGGATCTCAACGGTGATTGTGTGCGTGCCTGGCGTATCGAGATCAATCCTGAGGGTTGGCCTGCCATCGTCCAGAACCCTTGGCTGGCTCGGCTTCGAGGGATCGATGGCAACATTGGTCAGCGCCGCTTCCGAGTACAATGACCAATTGCCCGCAAAGTCACGAATGCTGTAGAGCACCCGTAAATTAGTGCTGTCGCCACCGCTTTCGATGACCTCAGCAGGTACGGTTACTGTTTGCGGTCGACCCAGGCCAACAATCGGTTGAGTCACCTTGTTTTGCGTACTCCCCCAATACACCGTCAACTGATCGTCTTCGTGCATCTTGTCCCACGGTTCTATCGTTAATGTCACCGGCTTTACCGGCGGCTTGATCTGCGATGGGACACCAGCGGGTGCGTGGAGGTTTTCATTGAGGTAGGGCGTATCGGGGATCGGGTCGGGATTGCCCGGCACCGTGTTTTTTACCAATGCTTCGCGCGGCGGATCAAGCCGGGCGGAAGTTCCACTGCTGGCATCAGATACGATGTAGTAAATCTTCGCCGTGTAAACGTCAACATTTGGCTTGATAATATAACGCGGCAGTACGCTAAACCCGATGATTCCGTGTTGATAATGCTCTGCGGTGATAGGGAATGCCTGAACTTCGACGTCCTCCCAGAAAAGTTTTATGAAGTCGCCCTCAAAAAAGTTGGGCCCCATGTTTACACTGAGTACAAGACCGTCTTCCGGGTCGTTCAGGTCATCGTGGCCAATACCGCCATGACCGCCGTCGTCAATAACAGGAATTTTTATGGGGTCCAGGTCGGCCCGTATTCCGGCCCGAGATAACACCTTTTGCACAGTCATGATGATTCATCCTTGATGACATTGCATCAAAGATGGGATGCCGATTCTGCCCCCTCTTTGACGAAGTTTTATCTATGGCTCACTGGGAGGAACCGGGTATTTACAGCCCCAGTCAGGATCCTTGTGCTGCACGGCAATATTCATAAACGTGTTTACAGAGTTGGTGGGTCCAGAACCATTTGTAATACTGTAGTTAGTTTTTGAACCGTTTCTGTGGCATATTTTCAACAAGATCTCCGCCGAAATAGCTAGTTCCACATAACCACGCACCAAGTCCGCATCCGTAATAGGATGTCCAGTGAACGGTACCTCCGTGCCCGTGATATCAGCACCGCTTGGGTTATTGAACCCCTCAATACCCACAAACCTCAGATCAATAGTACTTGTATTGTCCACGTTGGAGTAGTTCACCGGCACGTGAATAATCGTACCGTCACGCCCCTCTGCGCGCTGGATATAATAATTCCCCTCAACCTCTTTCTTCTCAGGAAAATCAACAGCCCGCAGCGGATTCCCATCATTCGGAAAATCAGCTGACGATGAAACATCCACAAGTGTAGCGTTTGAATAAGCCGTGCCTAATTGAGCAGGACTCACGCCAGCGAGCGCGCGCTCGATTCGGTATTTCACCGGCATCTGAGGATTCGGTCCGCCTCTGCCAATGACCGCGGCAGGCAAGGTCACTGTCAAATTATTCGGCTCATTGCTGGCTGTTATCGGCACGACCGGGAGTTCTTCCGACCTGTAAGTGATCTTGACTTCGTCACCCAGAATCCAGATAGGCAGGGTACTAATGACGCCTGTTCGAGGAATTGTAATGACGGCATCTTTGTCGTAATCACGAGCGGGAATAGTATTAACCGGAGCGCCGCTACTGCTCTGCACAGTTAACAGGCCGAGATCTTCATGCCACGGTGTGGTCGGGTCAGGGTCAGGCTGGCCACCGGGGGTTGTCAAATCAACATCGATAGGGGTGCCAAGAGACGTTCCGACCACTATTGTTTTCACTTTGACCTTGTAATTAACGACCAAGCCGGAGACCTTGACGCCCCCCTTCACTACGTCTTCATACCTAAGCGGGATAACGATCAACGGATCCGAAGGGACCCCTGAGCCGGGTGGAACATGAGTGGCATCAAGGAAGACACCGGGCATTTCAACACCGCCCCACACCACGACGATTTCCTGTCCTACTGCCGGGTTGGTGTACAGCGGTATTTCGACATCCAGAGCGTTGGGCCGGGTGTCTGATTCAGTTACCACTTTATCGTCAGCCGCCGGAATGAGCGGCGCCAGGAATCCGCTAGGCGGGTTGGCAAGAAAAACGAATGCATGAATCGAAACCGAACGCTGTGATACGTTGCCTGCCAAATCTTCTACCTTGTACGCAAAATATTGTTCCTTATTACCCAGGTTAACCAAGTCGGAACGCTCAAATAAAACTGGAAAACGTCCGTGATCTTCACCGGGTTTAACCGCCGGCATGGGCGCCAGGTAATTACCATCAGCATCAAGCGGCCCTGTGCCCAACCACGGTGTGAGAACATCACCTTCGCGCATGTCATACCAGGCCTGGGCAAAGACCGGCAGCTTGTCTAAAACCATATCGTCTTCAGTGATTTCATGTGCTTGCTCTTCGGTGAAGGTCAATAACGCGGGAGGAGCATCTCCGCCGGGGATTATTCTGTCGAATATGACAGTGACCGGTTTTCCTGACATCGCACCGGTCGACGAGAAAGTATCGCCCACCTCGTATTCAAGCTGGTTTTCCTCATACATCCACTCGGCAGGAATTAAATCAGTGGTGATCTTCAGTTCGTAAACGAAATCGGGATCCTTTGCCTGGGCATCAGTGACAGTCCATTTATCACCAAAGCCTCCCCCTAAAGTGGGCTTATTCCAGTGGAGTTGAATCTGATCCAACGCTACAAAATCAGCCGCACTGTTCTTAATCTTGACGACTAAAGGCACCAGGGGATCGAGCAGGGTAACAGGCACCACTCCATGGGCGGGCAGCCCCACAACTACAGCCTGGTTAAAGGTTAGCACGCCTGCACCGCGTTTTGCTCTGCCGGGGACAGGGGGTGTGGAAGAACTTGTCATGGCGACATCCTTTGTCAAGTGAGTTAGTAATCGCCCTATCACATTAGTCCGGACACCCTGCACGCGCAACGAAGGACGCGGGCGAATAAATTAGAAACCCCAATAAGTCCCCTTCAAAAACCGATACGATTCAACGAACTAACGAAAGGTGTATAGCGAGCCGCGATAAGGCCCAATCCAACAAAGTCTTAAAACTTCTCCATCGTCGCCGTGCTGGCATTTATTTAAATCTGTCCGCACATATCGCTTTAAAAAATTCACTTTATACAGCGCCGCGCTATATCCAATAAATAATATTGACAAGCACCTCGACGTACGCTTGATTGAATAGCAAATCGCACTATTAGATTTTAGAAACACCCATTATTCGCTCCTTTATCCGCGAACTAATCAGGGTATTATCTAATGAAAATCATCTGTAATCATATTGAGACAGTACGGCTGACTTCCTGCATTGCCGCTACGTTAATAATGGCCAGCCCCGTGGGTGCAGTAACGCTGAACCCTGGAGACTCTGCAGTTGTGGATCCAGGTAGTCAGCGTGCAAGCTGGAACCTGGTCAGCGCCGCGTTAACCGTCAACCCCGGCGGCCAGACACTGGGCATCATTACCGAGGGTGCTTCAACGCTCATCATCAACCAGGGAGCAATAGCAGGGGTTGGCCCCATTGGCACGCCCGAAACGTCACGAGGCATCTGGCTGCGTGGGGCTACTGCAACAATCACCGACTCGACTATTACCTCGGTCAATGACCTGGGGCTGAGCATCAATGAAGGCACAAGCGTTGCCGGCCCTGCAGCGTCCACCGTAACAGTCACCAACTCGTCAATCACGGGCAAAAGTCGCGGCGTCAACGTCACCAGCGCCAGTGTGCTAACGATGGTTGGCTCGCAAGTGTCGGGAAGCGGGACAGGTGCTGGCGGCGTCGTGGGTGACGGGGTCGGCATGGCGGTGCTAGGCGCAACAGCGAATGTGCAAAGCAGCAACATTACTGGAAGCAATAGAGGGATTGCCGTTTCTGCATCCGGTAGCGCGCAGGCGCCTTCGGTGGTGACACTGGACGATACGTCGATAACCGGGACCGCGGGCAGCGCGATACTGGTGAATGCAGTAATACCTTCCTTATCGCCCAATGCGACCTTTATCGTGCAGAACGGCTCGACCCTCACTGGCGGCAACGGAGTCATGCTGGAAGTCGGGCTGGCCGGGACTGCCGCACCCTCAACCGTTAACTTCACCGTAGACAACAGCATCCTGACCGGCGATGTGTTGGTCACTGCGCCGTCTACTGCGAACATCACGCTGCGCAACAACGCCTCGACCACTGGCAACATGACCAACATCGCCAGCCTGAACATGGACAGCAGCACGATGACCGGCAATGTCGCGCAACAGCCCGGCTCGACCACGCCTGTGAGTATGGTCAACAACTCGACCATGACCGGGCAGTTGCTCGACATTGGCAGTCTGGACATGAACAGCAGCACGCTCACCGGGAACGTCATCTCGACCAGCGGCTCGACGACGCTTGTAACACTGGCCAACAACTCGACGCTCACCGGGCAGCTCACAAATATTGGCACATTGAATATTGATCAAAGCCTCATGACGGGTGATGTGGTGCAGGATGCTGCAACCCCTGCGGCGATCACCCTGAGCAATAACGGCACACTGACGGGCAGCGTTAGTAACGCCCAGAGCATGAATCTCGACGCTACGTCGCGATGGAATATGATCAATGATTCGTCCATTGGCAGCCTGACGCTGAATGGCGGTACGGTTAATTTGCGAGGCGCCAACGCAGGCTTTCGGACACTTACACTTGACTCGTTGTCTGGCGGGGGTACGTTTGCGTTGGGCACTGACCTGGCAGGCCATCTGAGTGATCTGGTCAACGTGACCGGTAGTGCGACCGGCAGCCACACATTGGCGGTGCAAAATACCGGCGTGGAACCCGTCGAGGAAAACCATGCACAACAAGTCGTGCATACAGGCAGTGGTGACGGGGCGTTTGCAGTGCCCGGTGGCACGGTGGATGTGGGTACGTTTCAGTATCGGCTGGAGAAACGGGGCACTGACTGGTTTCTGGTTCAGGCCATTACACCTGGACCAGACCCCACCGATCCTGGCGATCCCATCATTACCCCCAGCACCAGAGCCGTCATTGGCCTCTTCAGTGCGGCGCCGACCGTGTGGTACGGCGAACTCAGCACGTTGCGTAGCCGTATGGGCGAGCTGCGCAATGGCCAGACAAAAGGCGGCTTATGGACGCGAGCTTATGGCACCAAGTTCAGCATCTCGACCACCGATCAGGTGAACTATCAACAGAACCAGCAGGGGATTTCCTTCGGCATCGACACCCCGCTACCCAGCGCAGACGGGCAATGGCTGCTCGGAGTAATGGGCGGCTACAGCCGGTCAGACCTCGATCTGCAACGGGGCACCTCAGGGGAGGTAAACAGTTACTACCTGGGCGTTTACAGCACATGGCTATCAACATCCGGGTATTACATTGATGCTGTCATCAAAGCCAACCGTTTTGAGAACAAGGCCGATGTGCTGATGAGCGACAACGTTAAATCCGAGGGCGACTATCGCTCCTACGGTCTGGGCGGTTCCATTGAAGCAGGCAAACACATCAAACTCGCCGACAACTGGTTTATCGAGCCTTATGCTCAGATTTCCACTCTGTGGGTTTCCGGCGAAAACTATGATCTGGACAACGGCATGCAAGCACGCAGCAATCATGCTGATTCGCTGCTGGGCAAGGTTGGCACTCATGTAGGCCGTACCTACCCATTGGCCAGAGGTGGTTTTGTGCAGCCTTACGTCAAGATTGCCGCCGTTCAGGAGTTTCTCAGAAGCAATAAGGTGAAGGTTAACAGCACGACCTTCAGTGACGATTTATCCGGTAGCCGCGGCGAAATCGGCGCCGGGCTTGCCGCTCAATTGACCGATGTTCTGCAGGTTCATGCAGACGTGGACTACAGCAATGGGGAAAAAATCGAGCAGCCTTGGGGTGTGAATGTAGGGTTTCGTTACTCATGGTAAACAAGCATCTCGGCAGGAGATAAATGCCCGTAGTCTCAAACCCGACGCACAATAGGACCATGGGCATTGTTAAATCAGCTTATTCATTCAGAACCAAGGAATGTTCTTACAAATACTTAGGACGCATCCTAGGGAACTTTGTAGTTCGCTTCTATCAAATAGCGCCTTCGAATTAAACCTGCATTAAACATGCACCACATCGGCGCTATACGTATGAACGCAAGACCCGTTTTTTTAAAAAAATCATTGCTCTGTGCGGCGATTCTCGCCACAGCCTCAAGCGTTGATAATACTTGGGCCACGCCTGTGAATCCCGGCGATACAAAGATCATCGACTCAGGCACGGCCGTCGACTCGTGGGAACTCGACAACGCCACGATCATCGTCAATCAAGGTGGGCGGGCCCGGCAAATCTCTGCCACCTGGGGCTCAAAAGTTGAAATTACCGGCGGTACAGTCAGTGCTATACCTGGCAACTCAGGAGTCCGTCTGACCGACAGCGAAGCGCTGATCAAGAACTCGATCATCCGGGGTTCGAACTCATCAAGTAATGCCTCACAAAAAAGTTACGGTATTTCCCTGGAAGGCCGGGATCCAACGCTTGGCGGCGGCCCGGGTTCTAAAGCAACAGTGATAGACAGCGAAGTTTTCGGCGTAGGCCGAGGCATCAATGTGACAGAAGGCAGCACGCTGATACTGGAAAACACTCAGGTAACAGGCCGTGATGGGCTGGACCCCAACGGTCCTATAGCGGGCGGTGTAGGCATCGCACTTATTGGCAGCACTGCTCATGTGAACGCTGGCAGTGTGGTGACTGGGTACAACAATGGCGTGGTCATCACTGGGGACAAAATTGGTGCCTTCCCGGAGAAAGCCACTTTCAACCTCAATGCTTCCCACGTAGACGGCGTCAACGGCAGTGCCATTCTGGTCAGCCAGGTATATACCCAAGGCACTGAAGCGACGATCAACATCGACAACGGCTCGACGCTCACTGGTGGCAACGGCATCATTCTGGAGGTGGAGAAATCGGCCGTGGCCAACTTCAACGTCAACAACAGCCGCTTGGTGGGTGACGTTGTAGTAGAAGCTGGCTCGACCGCCAACCTGGACCTGAAAAACAACGCCAGCCTGACCGGCACCATCACCAACGCCACATCATTAATCATCGACAATTCGTCGCAGTGGGTCATGAAAGATGACTCCAGCGTCGGCAAGCTGAACCTGAATGGCGGCACGGTTGACCTGCGCGGTACCGATGGCGGCGCAAGCTTTCATCAACTGGACGTCGAGGAGCTTTCTGGCAGCGGCACCTTTGGGCTAGGCACCGATTTGACGGCTGGTGTGGGTGACTCGCTGAACGTTTCCGGGACCGCAACCGGTGATCATAAGTTGATGATTGAAAACACCGGGGCGAGCCCTACATTCGGCGGCGCTGATCTTCGGTTAGTACACATTGAAGACGGCGACGCGCAATTCGCCGTTGCAAGCGATGATGGCCTGGTGGATACCGGCACCTACGCCTACGCGCTGGAGCAACGTGCGGACGGGGCTGGTGGCAACGATTGGTTTCTGGTGCAAACCAGTGGCCTGTCCAAAAGCTCTGAAGTGGCCATCGGCTTGTTCAGTGCGGCGCCTACCGTCTGGTACAGCGAATCAGCCAGCCTGCGCAGCCGCATGGGTGAATTGCGTACCGACAGTAATCAGGGTGGCGGCTGGATGCGCACCTACGGCAACAAATACAACATGTCTGCGGCGGGCGGCGTCCAGTACTCGCAACAGCAGCAAGGCATTTCGTTCGGTGCGGACATGCCGGTCTCCAACAGCAGCGGCCAATGGTTGACAGGTCTGATGGGCGGTTACAGTAAATCCGATCTGGATCTCAAAGCGGGCAACAAAGGCAAGGTCGACAGCTACTATATCGGCGCCTACAGCACCTGGCTGGCGGACAACGGTTTCTATATTGACGCACTCATCAAGGCCAACCGTTTTAAAAACTCCGCTGACGTGACCATGCGTGACGGGGTAAAAACCAAAGGTGACTACACCAACCACGGCATCGGCGGTTCGGTGGAAGTCGGCAAACACATCACCTTTGCTGACGACTGGTTTGTTGAACCCTACGCACAGGTATCGGCACTGTGGGTCAGTGGCAAAGATTACACACTGGACAATGGCCTGGATGCCAGCAGCAATCAGGCAGACTCCCTGCTCGGCAAATTGGGTAGCCACATCGGTCGCAAATTTGCGTTGAAAGACGGCGGTTTTGTACAGCCTTATGTCAAAGCAGCCGTAGCACGCGAATTCGTGACCTCCAATGAAGTGACGATCAACGACACCCGTCTTGCTAACGATCTGTCGGGTACCCGTCTTGAAGTGGGCGCAGGCATCGCAGCCCAACTGACAGATTTACTGCAGGTGCATGCAGACTTCGATTACATGAAAGGTAGCAACATCGAGCAGCCATGGGGCATAAACTTGGGCACACTCTACAACTGGTAATAGTTAGCCTGTTTCAAAAGGGCCTTCGCAGGCCCTTTTTTTGCGATAAAAATTAATACTGGAATTTTATTATCGCCGTTCGCTATAGGCAATCAAGCCCCCCTAAAACTCTCAATCTTCATATTAACTTCGGAATCACTGGAGGTTTTATAATCGCTATTTACTTTATAAATCCGTGCCCGGACTGATAGACAATTAGATGACGAGCAACTAGCCTGACTCTAGGCTTTGCGACTATTAACGCCCGAGGCAATTCAATCTTGTCCCAAAAAGACAATCCAGCTCTCTAACACCATATTATTATCGACATGGAAGCCAGCGATGACTATTAAAGTGCACATGAGCGCGTTGCTGTGTATAAGCCTGCTCGTTTATGGCTGCTCATCTGATCTTCTCGCTCCACCTCATAAGGGTCAAGCCGCAGCGTCCCAAACACAAATACAGCCACTCGCTCTGGAGCTACCTCCAACCAAAGTGACGGAAGCACCTAACGGCGAACTGGTGCTGCAGAACCTTGGGACTCATGCCAACGCGACAGTTATTTACCCGGCGATTACCAATGGGCATACCGTCAGGCTGCGATGGACAGGTAGAACCACCTATGACACGCCGGTGCAAACGGTGGGGGCAACTCGTCCGCTAGCCTTCACCATTCCAAAAGCTACCCTCGCACTGGATGCAGGGCGTACAGGCGTACTGACCTACAGCGTAGGAGTTGGCCCCAACCGGATCGAAATATCTCAACCGCTACTCATCAACGTCGTTGGCACGCCAGTCCCCGGTGATGATTATCCAGAACCGACCGTAGCGTCCGCACTCAACGGTAAGCTCGACCTCAGGACGATGGGAGAAACCGTTAGTGTGACTGTTATTTACCCCAGCATTGCCAATGGGCAAACCGTCGGCATGCGCTGGACAGGTAAGGCGGTTTACAACGTTGTGCCTATCCAGACAGTAGGAGCGACCCGACCACTGGTGTTTGTCATTCCTAAAGCCGAAATCGCCAAAGACGTGGGAAATACAGCTGTCTTGACTTACAGCGTGGGTAGCGGAGAGGGGCAACTCAAGATTTCCGCCCCACTCTCGATTGAGGTCATCAATACTCTTCCCTTTGATGGAGCCGCCATCGCGGAAGCTATTAACACCAGGTATCGCAATACAGGGACAGCATGCCCAGGCGACAAGCCAGCTTACTATTGCAACGGCGTGATCATACGTGCAACTCAAAATGGTAATTATGACCCATGGAATCCAGCACCTAGCGCAATTGATTTAGGCGGTGTGTCGTTTGCTTACATGAGGCTCGATGCAAAAATCACCGATCTTTACCATAACAGTGGTTTTATTTTTTCAAGTCAAAATGATGCAATCGCCGCCAATAAGTCTGTGGACTACGTCTGCATATATGCCAACGATGCAGGAACTTTAGTTAGCGGCCGAAAAGACAAAGGGTGTAGCATCAGGGTGAGAAGTCTGTCCGCGGCAGACCTGAGTTCCTGCGCTTCCGTTAATGTGCGGACACTTGCACAATGGATCACCTATTCAACCCCGCTGCCAGCCCCCAGTTATCAATGCTCATTGAGCACTCAGGATCCCGCGCAGTTCCAAGTCAGCATTGAAGCACGTGCAACTGGAATACATCCGCGCGATTGGAATGAAGTAATGGTTGCCACGTGGCTGCAAGATTCAGGCAACAAGCTACCGCTGGAGGCTTTTTTCTGGAAAACCAGTGCTCCAGGCTCGGTGGAAGAAGCCAAAACTTATCAAACCAAATTCAAGAATAAAACCGGACTCTGGGTACCCGTTCTTCGGCTCGACTTTACTCAGATTAATGCCAAACCGTTTAGCTACAACGCAGCGGACCAAGCGGTTCAGCCATGAGCTAATGCCTGAGATCAACCTCCTCGTCGCGAGTTGACCGAAAACGACCTGTTCGTAGTCATGCCGGACAACGACTCTTGTCGAGTCACCTGCCCGCTACCAGAATCGCTCCATACCTCACAGGAAATGGAGCACAGGACATGATGCATGCGGACTTGATCGACCAGGAAGACTTGATCAGCCAGTTAAGATCGATTGGCTTCGAGATGCCGTCAGGAGCCACCGCCGAACAGGCCTGCGCACAGGCCGTCTGCGGCCTGACCGAAGACCGCGCCACGGCGTTGCGTTGTCTGGTGGAGCAAATGCTCACGGGTAGCGCGACGATTTTGCCAGCAGTAAGGCAGGCAATTGATCAGCAGCTATTGCCAGCGCTCGCGCAGTACAAACAAAGACGTGGATGAAGCTTTTCCTGTAGGAGTGACCTTGGCTGCAAGGCGGTATTTCTGCGTAAGCCGGTCTGATGTCTCGCGAACAAGCTCACTTCTACAGAGAAGCGGTGTTTCAGTTGATGCAGGGATGCTTGTCCTGCACTACAACCGCACACTC
Organism: Pseudomonas caspiana; assembly: GCF_040224095.2. Taxonomy (NCBI): domain Bacteria; kingdom Pseudomonadati; phylum Pseudomonadota; class Gammaproteobacteria; order Pseudomonadales; family Pseudomonadaceae; genus Pseudomonas; species Pseudomonas caspiana. The sequence continues at coordinate 5,467,218 of NZ_CP167995.1, forward strand.
GCAAACGTCGATTCATTACGGGCCTGACTCAACGCCGACAAAGGACCAGACAGCGGTGCCAGGACCATCGCTTGCGGGATGGGCATCATCGCCACTTGCTGGGTGGTATTGGAACCTACTCGTTCGTCACGCGGCGGGATGCCGAAGTATTCGCGGTAGCACTTGGAGAAATGCGGTGTAGACACAAAGCCGCAGACCGAGGCCACTTCGATAATCGACATCGGTGTTTGTTTAAGCAACTGCCGGGCGCGGATCAGGCGCAACTTGAGGTAATAACGCGATGGGGAGCAGTGGAGGTATTTCTGGAATAACCGCTCCAGTTGACGACGAGAAACGGCGACATAAACTGCCAGTTCGTCCAGATCGATCGGCTCTTCAAGATTAGCCTCCATCAGCGCGACGATTTCCTGCAGCTTCGGCTGGTTAGTGCCGAGCATGTGCTTGAGCGGCACACGCTGGTGATCCTGCTCATTGCGAATGCGCTCGTAGACAAACATCTCCGAGATGGCAGCCGACAGTTCACGACCATGATCACGGCTGATCAGGTGCAACATCATGTCCAGTGGTGCGGTACCACCGGAACTGGTGAAGCGGTTGCGGTCCAGGGTGAACAAGCGGGTGCTCATCGCCACGCGGGGAAACGCCTCCTGCATGGAGGCCAGACATTCCCAATGCACGCTGCAATCAAAACCATCGAGCAGACCGGCGCAGGCCAGTGCCCAACTACCAGTGCATACCGCGCCAAGGCGCTTGGATTGACGTGCCTGACTTTGCAGCCAACTGACGTGTTCACGGGTAACCGTGCGCTGGATACCGACGCCGCCGCAGACAATTACCGTGTCCATTGCCGGAGCCTTGTGCATGGCCGCATCAGGGGTGATCTGCAGGCCATCGCTGGCCCAGACCTGACCGCCATCAGCGCTCAGCGTGGTCCAGCGATACAACTCGCGGCCCGACAACTGGTTCGCCATACGCAGAGGTTCAACCGCTGATGCGAGAGATATCAGAGTGAAGTTATCCAGCAGCAGAAAGCCGATGGATTGTGGTGCGCGATTCTGGGGTTGGGCCCCGGAGTTGAACGATGTCATCACAGTATCTCCTCACACAAAGCGGTTGGAGGCCTCAGGCGGAGGCTCTTGTTATTACCCTGTACGAAGCAGGGCTTTGTGATGACAACGCAAATGCCATGCCTAAAGTTGAATGCTCATTCAATTACACCTGAAAACGACGTCGCGATGCGTCTAGTCAGCAGCGACTTGAGTTGTCGATTAGCGACGTCGGCATCCCTTGCGACCTTAATGGCAGTGGCGGGTGAGCAGTTCGGTAGCACTTGTGTGCAGGCTCGAAACGAGGGGTCGTAGCCGATTGTCACTCAATGCACGGGGGATGGTCGAAACTGGAAAGCCATCACCTGACATTGCGCCATATTTAAGAGCTTCCGCGCCAAAAGGTGGCGGTATTCAGGGTGAGTGTTCGATAAGTGCGCACCTTTGAATCCAGCCCGACGCATGCCGTTGCAGGCGCTGCCAACGGCTGCGAAACAGGTGCGGGCATGACAATTCATTCGCGGCCTTCGGCAGCGTCTACAAAGACTGATAAGCGTCGCCCAGGGAACATAACACCCGAATGACCATCCAAAACCACCGTGATGAGCGGTTTGAGGGGTAATAGCGAGCGCCGCCGCAGCTGCTACGCTCTTGCTGTTCCCTCGCTGTGGATGCATCCATCATCAGGCTTTTGTAGCGCCTGTGGCATCCCGCAACGACATGCACATCCCCACCAACGTCGTCCGAGATTCGCTGAGTCCCGGCGCGATGACTCATGCCGGTTTTTGCCGCTTTCACGCAGCAAAAACGCTCTTGCGGCATGGAAAAAACCTGTAAGCGACGTCACCAACACTGGATACGACGCCCTGTGTACTGGTTACGACGCCCCCTGTAGGCGTTTGATTTTTGCTGTTACATGATCCGTATCGACTCGTTCGCCAGCGCAGTGGAAGAGCCTTGATCAAACGCCTTGTACTTCAGCCAAAAAAACACCAACCGCGTCAGCTTGCGAAGCTGATAGCGAGAAAAAAAACACCAAGGGAGTCCATATATGAAAGGTTCTAAATCGTTGCTACTGGCTGTTGCGCTGGGCTTACCGATGCTGGCACAGGCCGCTGAGCCTGAGCAGTGCAGCACAGTCAACTTTTCGGATGTCGGCTGGACAGACATCACGGTCACCACCGCCGTCACCAGCGCCGTTCTCGAGTCCCTCGGCTACAAAACCAAAACCACGATGATTTCCGTACCGGTGACTTACAAGTCCCTGGCCGACGGCAAGAACATGGACGTGTTCCTCGGTAACTGGATGCCGACCATGGAAAACGACATCAAGCCGTATCGTGATGCCGGCACCGTGGAGACCATTCGTGCCAACCTGGAAAACGCCAAATACACCCTGGCCGTTCCTCAAGCGCTCTACGACAAGGGCCTGAAAGATTTCGCCGACATCGCCAAGTTCAAGAAAGAACTGGACGGCAAAATCTACGGTATCGAGCCTGGCAACGACGGCAATCGCCTGATCCAGAGCATGATCGACAAGAATGCTTTCGGCCTGAAAGACGCCGGTTTCAAAGTCGTTGAATCCAGCGAAGCAGGCATGCTCTCCCAGGTTGATCGCGCTCAGCGTCGCAAATCCGATGTGGTGTTCCTGGGCTGGGAACCGCACCCGATGAACACCCGTTTCAAAATGCAGTACCTGACTGGGGGCGATGAGTTTTTTGGCCCGAACTTCGGTCAGGCCACCATCTTCACCAACACGCGTAAAGGCTACGCACAGGAATGCAGCAACGTCGGCCAACTGCTGAAAAACCTGTCGTTCACCCTCGACATGGAAAGCACCCTGATGGGCAAGGTTCTGGACGACAAGCAGAAGCCTGACGCGGCCGCCAAAGCCTGGCTCAAAGCCAACCCGCAGGTGCTCGACACCTGGCTGGCTGGCGTGACCACCATTGACGGCAAACCTGGCCTGGAGGCAGCAAAAGCCAAGCTGACAAAGTAAGCCGACGCGCAGGCGGGTACGCCCGCCTGTTGTCCCCCTTTTCTCCCGCAAGCGGACAATCGATACCATGCTGACAGATCATAAAATCCCCTTAGGCGAGTACATCGCGGCCTTCGTAGACTGGCTGACCCAACACGGCGCCAGCACTTTCGATGCAATCGCGTCATCGCTTGAAACCATGATCCACGGCCTGACGTTTGCGCTGACTTGGTTCAACCCCTTCGTGCTGATTGGCCTGATTGCCCTGCTCGCGCACTTCATCCAGCGCAAATGGGGTCTGACCGTGTTCGTCGTCGCGTCGTTTTTGCTGATCCTCAATCTGGGTTACTGGGATCAAACCCTGGAAACTCTGGCTCAGGTGCTGTTCGCCACCTTCGTCTGCGTCATCATCGGCGTGCCGCTGGGCATTGTTGCTGCGCACAAACCGATGTTCTACACCGTGATGCGACCGGTGCTGGACTTGATGCAAACCGTACCGACCTTCGTTTACCTGATCCCTACCCTGACGCTATTTGGCCTGGGCGTGGTGCCCGGTCTGATTTCAACGGTGGTCTTCGCCATTGCCGCGCCGATCCGCCTGACGTATCTGGGTATCCGTGATGTACCCCACGAATTGCTCGACGCAGGCAAAGCCTTTGGCTCGTCGCGTCGCCAACTGCTGACGCGTATCGAACTGCCTTACGCCATGCCCAGCATCGCCGCCGGTATCACCCAGTGCATCATGCTGTCGTTGTCGATGGTGGTGATTGCCGCATTGGTAGGCGCCGATGGCCTGGGCAAACCCGTGGTCAATGCACTGAATACTGCCGACATCTCCCAAGGCTTCGAAGCTGGCCTGGCGATCGTACTGCTGGCAATCATGCTCGACCGTATCTGCAAACAACCCGAAGCAAAAGTGAGGGCTGACGCATGAGCATTATCCAATTCGATAACGTCGACGTTATCTTTGCCAATGATCCGCGCGAGGCACTCAAGCTGCTTGATGAAGGCTTGACCCGTGACCAGATCCTGAAGAAAACCGGCCAGATCGTCGGCGTGGAAAAAGCCAGTCTGGATATCGAGAAAGGCGAAATCTGTGTATTGATGGGCCTGTCCGGCTCGGGCAAATCCAGCCTGTTGCGCTGCATCAACGGCCTCAATACCGTGAGCCGCGGCGCGCTCTACGTCGAGCATGAAGGCTCGCAGATCAACATCGCCAACTGCACTCCGGCCGAGCTGAAACTGATGCGCACCAAACGCATCGCCATGGTGTTCCAGAAGTTCGCCTTGATGCCTTGGCTGACGGTGCGCGAGAACATCAGCTTTGGTCTGGAAATGCAGGGCCGCCCCGAGAAAGAACGCCGCAAGCTGGTGGACGAAAAACTCGAACTGGTTGGCCTGACCCAGTGGCGCAACAAGAAGCCCGACGAGTTATCCGGCGGCATGCAGCAGCGCGTTGGCCTGGCCCGTGCACTGGCCATGGATGCCGACATTCTGTTGATGGACGAACCCTTCTCCGCCCTTGATCCACTGATCCGCCAAGGCTTGCAGGATGAGCTGCTGGCGCTGCAAAGCAAGCTGAATAAAACCATTGTGTTCGTCAGCCACGATCTGGACGAGGCGCTCAAGCTGGGCAGTCGGATCGCGATCATGAAAGACGGCCGCATCGTGCAGTACAGCGTGCCGGAACAGATCGTGCTCAACCCGGCCGATGAATATGTGCGTACCTTCGTCGCCCATACCAATCCGCTCAACGTGCTGTGTGGCCGCAGCCTGATGCGTACGCTGGACAATTGCACCCGAGTCAACGGCTCGGTGTGCCTGGACCCAAGCGTGGATTCGTGGCTAGAACTGGCCGAAGGCAACACCATCAAAGGCGCACGTCAGGGGGCAGGTCAACTCGACCTGCAAAACTGGACGCCCGGCCAACCCATGGACTCTCTGGATCGCAAACCGACCCTGGTGCATTCCAATATCGGTATGCGCGACGCCCTGCAGATTCGTTATCAGACGGGCAACAAACTGGTGCTGCAGGATGGCAACCAGGTGGTGGGGATTCTGGGGGATAGCGAGTTGTATCACGCGCTGCTTGGCAAGAATCTAGGGTAAAAGCACACCACAGCCCCTTATGGGAGCAGGCGAACATAGAATCTCCCACAAGGGAACCGAATTTCATCGCCCACACATGTGCATCTACAAGGCTTTCCGCACGCCCATCATTTTTTATTGATTGAACGTTCAATAAAAAATCTTTAGACTGGCTGAGCCTCTTTGGGCAGAGCGATCAGTCAGGCGAATCAGGAGATTTAGCGAATGCCCAAGGTCGGTATGCAACCTATACGCCGTCAGCAGTTGATCCAGGCCACGCTTACAGCGGTCGATCAAGTCGGCATGGGCGACGCCAGCATTGCGCTGATTGCTCGTCTGGCAGGCGTCTCGAACGGCATCATCAGCCACTACTTTCAGGACAAGAACGGCCTGATCGCAGCCACCATGCGCCACCTGATGAATGCCCTGATCCTGACCGTACGTGAACGTCGTCAGGCCCTCACCGATGACAGCCCAAGGGCGCATCTGCAAGTGATCATCGAGGGCAACTTCGACGCCAGCCAGGTCAACGGCCCGGCAATGAAAACCTGGCTGGCCTTCTGGGCCACCAGCATGCACCACCCGTCATTGCACAGGCTGCAGCGGATCAACGATCACCGTCTGTATTCAAACCTGTGCTGTCAGTTCCGCCGCGTACTGGCACCGGAGCAAGCGCGTAGCGCGGCCCGCGGTCTTGCGGCACTGATCGACGGTTTATGGCTACGCGGCGCGCTGTCGGGCGATGAGTTCGACACCGATCAGGCGCTGCAAATCGCCTACGAATACATGGATTTCCAACTGGCGAAAGCGGTGAGCTGAAACGTTTCACATTTGATGAGGCGAGCACCGAACGACTACGCACCAAAGTTGCCCAAATCGCTAAGGCAACCTGACGTCAGTCATCGCCAGCCACTCTGAATTTGCGAGGACTTTATGGCCCGTTTCGAACAGCAAAAACTCTACATCGACGGCGGTTACGTCGACGCCACCAGCAATGCGACTTTCGATGCTATCAACCCTGCCAACGGTGAGCTGTTGGCTCAAGTCCAGCGTGCCTCCAAAGAGGACGTTGAACGCGCCGTGGTCAGCGCCGAGAAAGGCCAGAAAATCTGGGCCGAAATGACCGCGATGGAGCGCTCGCGCATCCTGCGCCGTGCCGTGGACATCCTGCGTGAACGCAACGATGAACTGGCCGCGCTGGAGACTCTGGACACCGGCAAAGCATTCTCGGAAACCAAATACGTCGACATCGTCACCGGTGCAGACGTGCTGGAATATTACGCAGGTCTGGTGCCTGCCATCGAAGGCGAGCAGATCCCGCTACGCACCTCTTCTTTCGTTTACACCCGCCGCGAGCCGCTGGGTGTGGTCGCCGGTATCGGCGCCTGGAATTACCCGATCCAGATCGCTTTGTGGAAGTCCGCCCCGGCGCTGGCTGCCGGTAACGCGATGATCTTCAAGCCGAGCGAAGTCACTTCGCTGACCACCTTGAAGCTGGCTGAAATCTATACCGAAGCAGGCGTACCGGATGGCGTGTTCAACGTGCTGCCGGGCACCGGCGCTGAAGTCGGCAGCTGGCTGACCGAGCACCCGCGCATCGAGAAGATCTCGTTCACCGGCGGCGTGCAAACCGGCAAGAAAGTCATGGCCAGCGCTTCGGGTTCGTCCCTGAAAGAAGTGACCATGGAACTGGGCGGCAAATCGCCGCTGATCATCTTCGACGACGCTGATCTGGATCGCGCGGCCGACGTTGCGATGATGGCCAACTTCTACAGCTCCGGTCAGGTCTGCACCAACGGCACTCGGGTGTTCGTACCCAACGCGTTGAAGGCTGCGTTTGAAGCAAAAATTCTGGAGCGTGTGAAGCGCATACGTGTCGGCGACCCGGAAGACGAAAATACCAATTTCGGCCCGCTGGTGAGTTTCGCCCATATGGAAAACGTACTGGGCTACATCGCGTCCGGCAAAGAGCAAGGCGCACGCTTGCTGGCCGGTGGCGAGCGACTGACTGAAGGTGAGTTGGCCAAAGGCGCTTATGTGGCCCCTACGGTTTTCACTGATTGCACAGACGACATGAAAATCGTCCAGGAAGAAATCTTCGGCCCAGTGATGAGCATCCTCGGTTACGACACCGAAGAAGAAGTCATCCGCCGCGCCAACGACACTGATTTCGGTCTGGCAGCAGGCATCGTCACCAAAGACCTGAACCGCGCCCATCGCGTGATTCATCAGCTGGAAGCCGGTATCTGCTGGATCAACGCCTGGGGCGAATCCGACGCGAAGATGCCAGTCGGTGGCTACAAGCAATCCGGTGTAGGCCGCGAAAACGGCATCAGCTCGTTGGCGCAGTACACGCGGATCAAGTCTGTTCAGGTTGAGTTGGGTGATTACGCGTCGGTGTTCTAGGAACGCCGTCCCCTCCAGGCGGCGAGCAAGTTGCCGCCCGGATCCTGTAGGAGTGAGCTTGCTCGCGATTGCGGTGTGTCAGACACCGGTATTTTTCCAGAACCACCGCAATCGCGAGCAAGCTCACTCCTACAGGGACCGTAGACCTCAAACATTTTTTTAGAGGGTGCAGTAATGTCCCAGGAATTCGATTACATCATCATCGGCGCAGGCTCGGCCGGTAACACCTTGGCAGCCCGTCTCACCGAAGACGCGGGCGTCACCGTTCTGCTGCTGGAAGCCGGTGGCCCGGACTATCGTCTGGATTTCCGGACACAAATGCCGGCTGCTCTGGCATTCCCGCTGCAAGGCCGTCGCTATAACTGGGCCTACGAAACCGATCCAGAGCCACACATGGGCGGTCGTCGTATGGAATGCGGTCGCGGCAAAGGCCTCGGCGGTTCGTCGCTGATCAATGGCATGTGCTACATCCGCGGCAATGCGATGGACTACGACGGCTGGGCAAAAAACCCAGGTCTGGAAGACTGGACCTACGCAGACTGCCTGCCGTATTTCCGCAAAGCCGAAACACGCGACATCGGCGCCAACGATTATCACGGCGGCGAAGGTCCGGTCAGCGTGACCACGCCGAAAGCGGGCAACAACCCGTTGTTCCACGCCATGGTCGAAGCCGGTGTGCAGGCCGGTTACCCGCGCACCGATGACCTCAACGGTTATCAGCAAGAAGGCTTTGGTCCCATGGACCGCACTGTGACGCCCAAAGGCCGTCGCGCCAGCACCGCTCGCGGTTATCTGGATGAAGCCAAGAAGCGCGACACCCTGACCATCGTCACTCACGCCCTGACAGACCGCATTCTGTTCGACGGCAAAAAAGCAGTCGGCGTGAGCTACCTGGTGGGTGACAGCGACGCACGCATCGAAGCCCGTGCACGCAAGGAAGTCTTGCTGTGCAGCGGCGCCATTGCCTCGCCGCAGATTCTGCAACGCTCCGGCGTAGGTCCGGCTGAAGTTCTGAACGCGCTGGATATTCCTGTGGTTCATGACCTGCCAGGTGTCGGCCAGAACCTTCAGGACCACCTGGAGATGTACCTGCAATATTCCTGCACTCAACCGGTCTCGCTGTACCCGTCACTGTTGTGGTGGAACCAGCCTGCCATTGGCGCAGAGTGGATGTTCCTGGGTACGGGCATCGGCGCCAGCAACCAGTTTGAAGCGGGCGGTTTTATTCGTTCCAGCGAAGAATTCGAATGGCCGAATATTCAGTACCACTTCCTGCCGGTAGCGATTAACTACAACGGCACTAAGGGCGTCAAAGAGCATGGTTTCCAGGCTCACGTAGGCTCGATGCGTTCGCCAAGTCGCGGTCGTGTGCAGGTCAAATCGAAGAACCCGCGTGACTACCCAAGCATCCTGTTCAACTACATGGCCAGCGAGCAGGACTGGCAGGAATTCCGCGACGGCATTCGCCTGACCCGGGAAATCATGCAGCAGCCTGCGCTCGACCCATACCGTGGCCGCGAGATCAGCCCTGGCATCGAAGTGCAGTCGGATGAAGACCTCGACACGTTCATCCGTGAACACGCTGAAACGGCTTATCACCCGTCCTGCTCGTGCAAGATGGGCACCGATGAAATGGCCGTAGTCGATGGCGAAGGCCGCGTGCATGGCATGCAAAGCCTGCGTGTGGTCGATGCCTCGATCATGCCGCTGATCACCACCGGTAACCTGAACGCACCAACGATCATGATCGCCGAGAAAATCGCCGACAAGATCCGCGGCCGCGCACCGCTGCCTCGCAGCACTGCCGATTACTTCGTCGCGGGTGACAAGCCAGCACGTGGCAAGCCAGTGCGGGAAGTGAGCCGCACTGCGCAGTAAAATTTGAAAATGCAAAACCTGTGGGAGCTGGGCTTGCCCGCGATAAACGATAACGCGGTGTGTCTTCAAGCTGCGTCTCATGTATCGCGGGCAAGCCCGGCTCCCACATAGATCGCATTTCAATCGGGCCCCGCATGCACCTGCATTGCTCGAAACACCCACCCGCCACAACCGCGCTTGATCCCGACATGGCCACAGGCCTAATCTAGCGCCATCCTGCATTGTTGCGGCTCGCGGCTGAAGCCGCTCCTACGACGACGGCAGAATCCGTAGGAGCGGCTTCAGCTGCGAGCCGCAACAACGCCCAAATCCCCCGCTTCACCCGAACAAGGATGACTCTGCATGTTCGATTTTTCCGCTCAGCTCCAGCAGCGGTTTGCCGCCTTGCAGAGCCGTGCCCAGTTCTTCTCCCTGCGTTATGTCCGTCAAACCAGCCAGCATCTTTGCGTACGCAAGAACGTCGCTGAACCGCCGCACTTGAGCACTGACGAAGGGGCGATGCTGACCGTGCGCCTCAACGGCGTCGAAGCTTACGCAGCGACGCGGGACATTTCGCAACGGGGTCTGCAAGCCGCGCTGGAACAGGCCGAAGCCCACGCCCGCAGGCTTGCCCCTCACGCACTGCTGAACCTCAGCGATCAACCTGTTGCGACCGCGCAGGCTGATTACCTTTCGCCACATTTGCAGGACGCCTTCCCGCCCTTGAGCGATTGCCTCCAGCTGTTGCTCAGCGAATCCAGCGCCGTTCCCAAAGACGAGCGACTGGTGAACTGGCAAGTCACGCTCGGTCTGGAAAACGTCGAGCAGATTTATCTGAATAACGCAGGCGCACAGATTCGTCGGGCGCAGCGTTTTGTCTATCCGGGCATGACCGTTACCGCCTATGACGGCAGCGACAGCCAGACCCGTAGCCTGGGCCGGGACAACTTCGGCCAGCAGGGCGGCGCGGAAGTGATCAGCAGTTGCGGACTGGTGGGCGCGGCAAGCAAAGTCGCCGACCAGGCCTTGCAACTGATCATGGCCCCGAACACGCCGAACGGCCCCCGCGACCTGCTGTTGACGCCGGACCAGATGATCCTGCAAATCCATGAGTCCATCGGCCACCCGCTGGAGCTGGATCGCATCCTCGGTGACGAGCGCAACTATGCCGGTACCAGTTTTGTGAAGGCCAGTGATTTCGGTCATCTGCAATACGGTTCCGAATTGCTCAACGTGACCTTCGACCCGGACATTCCAGAGCAACTGGCGAGCTACAGCCACGACGATGACGGCACGCCGGCCAGCAAGCAGTTCCTGATTCGCAACGGTGTGCTGGAACGTCCTTTGGGCGGTGCACTGTCGCAATACCGCGCTGACCTGCCAGGCGTCGCCAACAGTCGCGCCTGTAACTGGAACCGTCCACCGATTGATCGCATGGCCAACCTCAACATCGAGCCTGGGGATAAGTCCCTCGACCAGTTGATTGGCGGCATCGAACATGGCGTGCTGATGTCGACCAACCGCTCGTGGTCCATCGACGATGCGCGCAACAAATTCCAGTTCGGCTGCGAGTGGGGCCAGTTGATCGAGAACGGCGAACTCAAAGGTGTGGTGAAGAACCCGAACTACCGGGCTATTTCCGCGCAGTTCTGGAAAAACCTCAGCGCCGTGGGCGACGCCAGTACCTTCAAAGTATTGGGCACGCCCAACTGCGGTAAAGGCGAACCCAATCAAGTGGTGCGCGTGGGCCATGCCTCGCCCGCCTGCGTATTCAAGCAAGTCGATGTATTTGGAGGGGATGCCTGATGTCGCATCAACAGCAATTTCAGGCACTGGTCGCAGTACTCAACGCTGCGATCAGCGATCAAGAGCGCTTCACCCTCGCCTACAACGCCGAAGAGTCGGACTTCATTCGTTTAAATCACGCCAAGGTGCGTCAGGTCGGCCATGTGCAACAGGCCAGCGTGACCCTCAAGCTGATCAACGACGAGCGCCACGCCGACTTGCAACTGACCCTCAGCGGCGACGGCGAGCTTGATCGTCAGCGTTTGAGCGAGGCCTTGGAGCAACTGCGTGAAACGGTAGCGCTGTTGCCGAAAGATCCGTACCTCAAGCCCAACACCGAAGCGTGGCAGAACACAAACGTTCAAGACTTGCCGTTGCCGACAGCGAACATGTGGTCGGGCAAATTGCTGAGCTTGGCGAAGGGCTGGATCTGGTTGGTTTCTATGCTGCAGGACCGCTGTATCGCGGTTTCGCCAGCTCGTGGGGCGCGTTCGGCTGGCATGAAGCCAACAGCTTCAATTTCGACTGGAGTCTGTTTCACGAGAACGGTCAGGCGGTCAAAGCCAACTACGCCGGGCACGACTGGAGTGACGACGGTTTTGCACGTCGCTTCGAACTGGCTCGCGAACAACTGGAGTTTCTTGGCAAGCCGCTGAAAACTCTGGCGCCGGGTCAATACCGTGCGTATCTGGCCCCGGCAGCCATGGATGAAATCATCGGTATGCTGTGCTGGGGCGGTTTCTCGGCGCAGTCGCTGGCGAACAAGACAAGTCCATTACAGCGGCTGTACAGCGGCGATGCTCAGTTCAGTCCGCTGGTGAGCCTCGACGAGCAGGTCAGCGGTTCGCTTTCCCCGGCGTTTTCCGGCGAAGGCTATCCACGTCGGGATCTGGCATTGATTCGTGAAGGTAAAGGCGGCGAGCAACTGGTGGGTTCTGCCAGTGCTGCCGAGTATGGTTTGGCAGCCAACGGCGCTGAGCCTTGGGAAGCACCGAACTCGTTGAGCATGGCGGGTGGTAGCCTGGAACTGGAGCAGATTCTGGAGAAAATCGGCACGGGTCTGTACATCGGAAACCTGTGGTACTTGAACTACTCCGACCAGCCCGCTGCGCGCCTGACCGGCATGACCCGTTTTGCGACATTCTGGGTGGAAGATGGCAAAATCCAGGCCCCGGTCAGCACCATGCGTTTCGACGACAGCGCTTACAGCCTGCTGGGCAGCGCACTGGAAGATTTGACCAGAGAGCGGGAACTGATTCTGTCCACAAGTACCTATAGTCAGCGCCAGACAGCTTCCAGCCAGCTGCCCGGTGCGTTAATCAGCAAGTTGACGTTGACGTTGTAAAGACCGCTGAAAAATCACTGTGAACTGAGGCTTTTGTGGGAGCAGAGCTTGCTCGCGATAAGGACGCTGCAGATATCAGGTACATCGCGTCCAACCCCATCGCGGGCAAGCCCGGCTCCCACAGAGTACTCATCAGTCTATTGGAGCAAGTCGAAATTGACGCTTTAAAGACCGCTGAAAAATGACTGGGAAACGAGGCTTTTGTGGGAGCAGAGCTTGCTCGCGATAAGGACGCTGCAGATATCAGCTATATCGCGTCCAACCCCATCGCGGGCAAGCCCGGCTCCCACAGAGTACTCATCAGTCTATTGGAGCAAGTCGATATTGACGCTTTAAAGACCGCTGAAAAATGACTGGGAAATGAGGCTTTTGCGGGAGCAGAGCTTGCTCGCGATAAGGACGCTGCTGATATCAGGAATATCGCGTCCAACCCCATCGCGGGCAAGCCCGGCTCCCACAGAGTACTCATCAGTCTATTGGAGCAAGTCGATATTGACGCTTTAAAGACCGCTGAAAAATCACTGTGAAATGAGGCTTTTGTGGGAGCAGAGCTTGCTCGCGATACGGACGCTGCAGATATCAGCTATATCGCGCCCAACCCCATCGCGGGAAAGCCCGGCTCCCACAGGATATCGATCAACCTCAGGATGGTTTCCGACAACAGAGGACCCACATGCCGACCACCACACCGCTTCTGGATGAAAAAACCCTGCGCTGGCTGCCTTGGGTAGTCGCTATCGCGTTCTTCATGCAGAGCCTGGACGGCACGATTCTCAATACTGCGCTGCCTTCCATGGCCCGCTCGCTGGCGGAAGATCCGCTACGCATGCAGTCGGTAGTCATCGCTTACATGCTGACCATCGCCCTGTTGATCCCTGCCTCGGGCTGGATCGCGGACCGGTTTGGTATCAAACAGATATTTTTCAGCGCCATCTTGCTGTTCAGTTTTGGCTCACTGCTCTGCGCCATGTCCAACTCATTGGGCATGCTGGTGGGTGCACGGATTGTTCAGGGTTTGGGCGGGGCATTGATGCTGCCCATCGGGCGATTGATCGTGCTGCGCGCTTACCCGCGCTCGGAACTGGTGCGGATCATGAGCTTCATCACCCTCCCCGGCCTGCTTGGCCCACTGATGGGCCCGACCATGGGCGGCTGGATGGTTGAATACCTGAGCTGGCACTGGATCTTCCTGATCAATATTCCGGTGGGCATCCTCGGTTGCTGGGCGGTGCATCATTTCATCCCGAACCTGGCCGGTGGCGGCCGCACAAAATTTGACGGCATAGGCTTCGCGCTGTTTGGCGCGGCGATGGTGCTGATCACGATAGCACTGGAAGGCCTGGGCGAATTGCATTTGCCGCACTTGCGCGTGGTGCTGTTGTTGTTCGCAGGCTTTGGTTGCCTGGCGGCGTATTGGCTGCGGGCCGGGCACGTTGAGTCGCCACTGTTCGCGCCGTCACTGTTCCGCACTCGCACCTTCGCGGTAGGCATTCTTGGCAATCTGTTCGCCCGACTGGGCAGCGGTGCCCTGCCGTTTCTCATGCCCTTGTTGCTGCAAGTAGCGCTGGGTTACTCGCCGTCGCAAGCGGGCATGAGCATGTTGCCGCTGGCGGCTGCGGCGATGTTCGCCAAGTCCGTCGCGCGCTGGCTGATCGAACGGCTTGGCTATCGAATCATCCTGACCGGCAACACGCTGATGCTGGGTATCCTGCTGTCGAGCATCGCGCTGGTAGATGCGCAAACACCGTATTGGGTGTTGCTGGTGCATCTGGGTCTGCTGGGCGCGGTCAACTCGCTGCAATTCACCGCCATGAACACCGTGACCCTGATCGATCTGGATGATGCCAGCGCCGCCAGCGGCAACAGCTTGCTCTCGGTGGTAGCGCAATTGTCCCTGAGCTTCGGTGTAGCGTGCGCAGCGGCGCTGTTGGGTGGGTTTACCGAGCAAGTGTCGACCGGCGAAGTCAGCAGCGTGCTGGGCGCGTTTCAACTGACGTTCCTGACCGTGGGCGTGATGGCGATGCTGGCGGCGGGGATCTTCCTGCAGTTGCCGGCGAGGGAAGCAAAACCGGCGGCGAATTGAAATACATTCCATGTGGGAGCGGTGCTTGCCCGCGATAAGGTTTAGGTGATCTACCTGCAGAATCGAGATGTCCTTATCGCGGGCAAGCACCGCTCCCACAGGGTTTATTCCAACCTGCGCACCCATGCCACCCGGCGGGAGCACGCCTGATGGCTCTGTGACCTGATACACTGCGCGACATTTTGTTTTGCAGGCTCTTTACCGTGACTAACACCGCTTTCAATACTTTGCCCCTGTCCGCCCCCATGTTGGCTAACCTGGAGTCCCTTGGTTATGCCGAGATGACGCCGATTCAGGCGCAGAGCCTGCCGGTGATTCTCAAGGGTATGGACCTGATCGCTCAGGCCAAGACCGGTAGCGGCAAGACCGCAGCGTTCGGTATTGGCCTGCTTAACCCGATCAACCCGCGCTACTTCGGCTGTCAGGCGCTGGTGCTGTGCCCGACCCGTGAACTGGCTGACCAGGTCGCCAAGGAAATCCGTCGTCTGGCCCGTTCGGAAGACAACATCAAGGTCCTGACCCTGTGTGGCGGTGTGCCGTTTGGCCCGCAGATCGGCTCGCTGGAGCACGGCGCGCACATCATCGTCGGTACGCCGGGTCGCATTCAGCAGCACTTGCGCAAAGGCTCGCTGGTGCTGGACGGCCTGAACACGCTGATCCTCGACGAAGCCGACCGCATGCTGGACATGGGCTTCTACGACGCGATTGCCGACATCATCGAGCAGACTCCGAAAAAGCGTCAGACCCTGTTGTTCTCCGCCACTTACCCGGTGGGCATCAAGCAGCTGTCGTCCAAGTTCATGCGCGATCCGCAGACCGTCAAGGTCGAAGCCCTGCACGCCGACAGCCAGATTGAGCAGATTTTCTACGAAATCTCCCCGGAAGATCGTCTCGACGCCGTTGTGAAAGTCCTCGGTCATTTCCGTCCGCAATCCTGCGTTGCGTTCTGCTTCACCAAGCAGCAGTGCCAGGAAGTGGTCGATCACCTGACCGCCAAAGGTATTTCCGCCGTCGGCCTGCATGGCGACCTGGAACAGCGCGACCGCGATCAGGTGCTGGCGATGTTTGCCAACCGCAGTACCTCGGTACTGGTTGCCACTGACGTTGCAGCCCGTGGTCTGGACATCGATGCGCTGGACATGGTGATCAACGTCGAACTGGCCCGTGATTCGGAAATGCACATTCACCGCGTAGGCCGTACCGGTCGCGCCGGGGAAAAAGGTGTTGCGGTCAGCCTCGTGGCACCATCGGAAAGCCAACGTGCCCGCGCCATTGAAGAAATCCAGAAAGCCTCGCTGCGCTGGGAACAGCTCGACAGCCTGAAAAACGCTGGCGGTTCTCAGTTGATCCCGACCATGAGCACGCTGTGCATCGGTTCCGGTCGTAAAGACAAATTGCGTCCGGGCGACATTCTCGGTGCACTGACGGGCGAAGCCGGTATTCCAGGCGCTCAGGTAGGCAAGATCGCGATCTTTGATTTCCAGGCCTACGTGGCCGTTGAACGCAGCGTCGCCAAGCAAGCGCTGGAGCGCTTGAACAACGGCAAGATCAAGGGCAAGTCGCTGCGCGTGCGGATTTTGTAAGATCTAAAGCCGAACGCAGGACCTGTGGGAGCAGAGCTTGCTCGCGATAAGGCTGGACGCAATTCACTTTAGATCGCGTCCAGCCTTATCGCGAGCAAGCTCTGCTCCCACATAAAACATCACACCCCGAGGAAATCGCTTTGCCCGTTACTGACGTTGTGATCATTGGCGCTGGCGCCGCAGGTTTGATGTGCGCGCTGACTGCTGCTGGCCGTGGCCGCAAAGTGATGCTGATCGATCACGCCAACAAGCCCGGCAAGAAGATCCTCATGTCCGGCGGCGGGCGTTGCAATTTCACCAATATGTATACCGAGCCGAGCAACTTCCTCTCGCAGAACCCGCACTTCTGCAAGTCGGCGCTGGCGCGTTACACCCAGTGGGATTTCATTGGTCTGGTGGGCAAGCACGGCGTGCCGTACCACGAGAAAAAACTCGGGCAATTGTTCTGCGACAACAAGTCCAGCGACATCCTCGAGATGCTCCTCGACGAATGCAGACAGGCCGGTGCCAGCCTGCATATGGACACGTCCGTGCAGCAGATCGAAAAAACCGAAATCGGTTACACGCTGATCACGACACTGGGCAACATCAGCTGTGAATCGCTGGTGATCGCCACGGGTGGTTTGTCTATTCCGACACTGGGCGCGACCGGTTTTGGTTATCAGGTGGGCAAGCAGTTTGGTCACACCTTGCTGCCGACGCGCGCCGGGCTGGTACCGTTCACCATCACCGATCAGCTCAAAGAGCTGTGCACCGAGCTGTCCGGTACGTCGGTGGATTGTCTGGTCAGCTGCAACGACACGAGTTTTCGCGAGAACATCCTGTTCACTCACCGCGGCCTCAGTGGCCCGGCGATTTTGCAGATTTCTTCGTTTTGGCATCCGGGCGACGCGGTGGAAATCAACCTGCTACCCGATCACGACGTCCCAAGCTGGCTCAACGAGCAACAAGCCGAACGGCCCAATAGCGAATTGAAGACCTTGCTGGGGGAAATCTTCACCAAGAAGATGGCCAACCTGATAGCCGAGCAATGGTTTGTGTCCAAGCCTATGAAGCAATACACCCATGCCGAGCTGACCGACATCGCCACAAAGCTGGCTTCCTGGCAGGTTGTACCGGCTGGGACAGAAGGCTATCGCACGGCGGAAGTCACCCTCGGTGGGATCGATACGCGAGAGGTTTCTTCCAAGACCATGGAATCCCTGAAATCACCGGGGCTTTACTTTGTCGGTGAAGTGTTGGACGTCAGCGGGCATCTGGGCGGCTTCAACTTCCAGTGGGCGTGGGCCTCGGGGTACGCGGCTGCGCAGTTTGTTTGACAACCGGAATGCGATTTAACCCTTGTGGGAGCAGAGCTTGCTCGCGATAAGGGCACCGCAGTTCTAAAGTGAACCGCGTCCAGCCTTATCGCGAGCAAGCTCTGCTCCCACAGGATTTGAGCTCCGCCTTCACATCTGCATCTATCGAATAAATCTCGCCAACCGGATGTACAGATGAGGCCAAGGCCTGTACATATCCACTTCAGCATTGATCAATCGTGAAACAGCTCCTTTATGGCATCGAAATCTCTTCGTCATACCTTCCGCCGTCTGTGGGCGCTGGATAAGTTCAGTTACAGCGTTCGCGTTTTCATTGCGCTGACCGGCAGCATGGCGCTGTGCTGGTACCAGAATGAAATGGGCCTGCTGATTCCGTTGTTCCTGGGGATTATCGCCTGCGCCCTCGCCGAAACCGATGACAGCTGGCAAGGCCGCCTCAACGCGCTGGCGGTGACGCTGGTGTGTTTCAGCATCGCCGCCATGGCCGTTGAGCTGTTGTTCCCCTACCCGTGGATCTTCGCCATATCACTGGCGATAGCCAGTTTTGCGCTGACCATGCTCGGCGCGCTGGGCGAACGTTATAGCGCGATTGCCTACGGCACCTTGATCCTGTCGGTGTACACCATGATCGGCGTCGATCAGCGTGGTGGGGAAGTCCTCGATTTCTGGCACGAGCCGATGCTGCTGGTCGCGGGCGCTGCATGGTATGGCTTGCTGTCAGTGTTGTGGCAAATGCTGTTTTCCAATCAGCCGGTGCAACAGGCGCTGGCGCGGCTGTTTCGCGAACTGGGCCAGTACCTGAAATTGAAGTCGAGCCTGTTCGAGCCGATTCGCCAACTGGACGTTGAAGCCCGCCGCCTGGAGTTGGCCCAGCAAAACGGCCGGGTAGTCGCGGCGCTGAACGCCACCAAGGAAATCATTCTGCACCGGGTGGGCAACGGTCGGCCCGGTTCGAAAGTCAGCCGCTACCTGAAGCTGTACTTCATTGCTCAGGACATCCACGAGCGCGCCAGTTCATCGCACTACCCGTACAACTCACTGGCCGAAGCGTTCTTCCACAGCGACGTGCTGTTCCGCTGTCAGCGCCTGCTGCGCCAGCAGGGCTCGGCCTGCCAAGCATTGTCCGAGTCAATCCAGCTGCGCCAGCCGTTCGTGTACAACGACAGTTTCGCCTACGCCATGGAAGACCTGCGCGCCTCGCTGGAACACTTGCGTATTCAGAGCAACCCGGCATGGCGCGGCCTGCTGCGTTCGCTGCGTGCTTTGGCGAATAATCTGGAAACCCTTGATCGCCTGCTCAGCGATGCCAGCAACCCCGATGCCGTGGCCGACGCCACCGACAGCTCGCTGCTGGACCGCTCGCCTCGCACCTTCAAGGATGCCTGGACCCGGTTGCGCTTGCAGATGACCCCGACTTCGTTGCTGTTCCGCCACGCGTTGCGCTTGCCGCTGGCGCTGACGATCGGCTATGCAATGGTGCATTTGATTCACCCGTCGCAGGGCTACTGGATCATCCTCACCACGGTATTTGTCTGCCAGCCGAGTTACGGCGCAACTCGTCGCAAGCTGGGCCAACGAATCGTCGGCACGGCTATTGGCCTGACTATCGGCTGGGCGCTGTTTGATCTGGTCACCAGCCCGATTCTGCAATCGATGTGTGCAGTGCTCGCCGGCGTGGTGTTCTTCGTCAATCGCACCACGCGCTATACGCTGTCCACAGCAGCCATCACCATCATGGTGCTGTTCTGCTTCAACCAGGTCGGCGACGGCTATGGCCTGTTCCTGCCACGCTTGTTCGATACCCTGCTGGGCAGTCTGATCGCAGGCCTCGCGGTGTTCCTGTTCCTGCCGGACTGGCAAGGTCGACGCCTGAACAAAGTGCTGGCTAATACCCTCACCTGCAACAGCATTTACTTGCGCCAGATCATGCAGCAATACGCCAAGGGCAAGAGTGACGACCTGGCTTATCGTCTGGCCCGACGTAACGCTCACAACGCCGATGCGGCGCTGTCCACCACGCTGGCCAACATGCTGATGGAGCCTGGGCACTTCCGTAAGGAAGCGGACGTTGGCTTCCGCTTTCTGGTGCTGTCGCACACCTTGCTCAGTTATCTGTCAGGGCTTGGCGCGCATCGGGAGACGCAGTTGCCAGCCGAGGTCCACGAACAGCTCATCAATGGCGCCGGTACGACACTGGCGGCGAGTATCGATGAGATTGCCCAAGGCCTCTCCGAGAAGCAGCCGGTGGCGATTCACAGCGATGCTGAAGAGGCATTGGCCACTGAGCTTGAGCAAATGCCCGATGAACTGGATGAGAGTCAGCGTCTGGTGCAAACCCAACTGGCGCTGATCTGCCGTCAACTGGGCCCACTGCGCACCCTTGCCGCGCACTTGATCAAGGTTCCGGAGCCGGCCGCTACAGACCGTGTCGCTTGAAGATTTCCGCGTAACTGCCGTCAGCCTTCATGGCGGCAATCTCTCGGTTGAAATCAGCGACGATCCCCTGATTCTTTGGATTCTTGAGGCTGACCAGAATATGCAGGTTGTTCTCGCTCAAGGATTTAGAGAGAAACTCCAGCTTGTCGCGAACGCTTTTGGGCTCGGCAGCCAGGTAGTAACGTGCGACGAATTCGTCCTCTACAGCCAGGTCCACTCGCCCCGCCGCAACCATGCGCAGCGCCATTGAAAAGCTGTTCACCGGCACTTTTTCCAGCAAGTCGTCGTTATCAAATTCCGGGGAATAGCTGTAGCCGCGCACGACAGCGATGGGCCGCTCGTACAACTGGCTTAAATCCTGAAACTGTACGCTGGAGCGGGTGCGCTTGAGAAACCGGACACGATTGAGCAGGTACTCTTGCGAGAAGCGGCCAATGCGGGTTCGGTCGTCACTGAACCAGGCGTTGATCAGCACGTCGTAACGCCCCTCCTCAACCCCGAGCAACGCTCGCGCCCACGGCACTTGCTCATACTCTGTGCTGTATCCGGCACGCTGCAACGCAGTGCTGACCAGATCACTGGCCAGACCATTATTAAGTAATGAGGCGTCCGTGAAAGGCGGCCAGGAGTCGGCCACCAATCGCAATCTCTCTCCTGCACTGACCTGAGTCATCAACAGCAATCCCAGCAACGCTATGGCTCGAAGCACACACGTCATGCTCATATCCCTGAGACGGGCAATGCCCGGATGATTACAGCCAACGCCCGCAAAACCCGGCACTGGTAGTGGCACGTAGCCTCATTGAAGCTGCATAAAGCCCTTTTCACAACTCACGCTTAGATGACATTACGTGCGGCGCTCCGCAAAAACCCTTAAGGGTTATCGGCACCCGAAACGAAACATTCACCCGCCATTCATTGCAGGGGTTTATGGGGTATCTGACCGGATGGGTTAGTATTCGCTCCAGATTTCTTCTCCGAGTCAGCGACATGCCTATCAACTGGATTTGCAAACACCACACCGATCTGAGCAAGGAGCAGCTTTACGCCATCCTGCAATTGCGCGCACAGGTGTTCGTGGTTGAGCAGCAGTGCGTTTACCTGGACGTCGACGGCCAGGATCTGCTGGGTGATACCTGCCACCTGATGGCCTGGCAGGAAGACAAACTGGTGGCCTATTTGCGCCTGCTCGACCCTATTCAGCAAGGCGGCGACGTGACCATTGGCCGCGTGGTGACTGCGCCTTCGATACGCAGCCGTGGCATTGGTCACGAACTGATGGAACAGGCATTGGAGAACGCAGAGAAGACCTGGCCCGATCAGCCGATCTATCTGTCAGCTCAGGCACACTTGCAACGCTATTACGCACGCTACGGCTTCGAGCCGGTGGGCGAGGTGTATCTGGAAGACGAAATCCCCCACATCGGCATGCGCCGCGATCTCGAGTAACGCGCTCAGGGGTAACCGAGCACGGCTTTGATCTGTGCGAGGTTGCCCGCAATCCAGCTTTTGTCTATCGCCCCCCAACGACGAATCCGGTATTGCCCGGCGTGGTTGCGGGCGCCATCGAGCTGTTCGAACTCACATTCGATATCCAGATCCGCCAGCGCGGCAATCGTGTCCTGCGCGGTACGGCGTGGCATGCCGGTGACGTCGACCAATGCCGGGACGTTGCTGGCCAGTTCGCTATCGATCAGATACGCCACGTAAAGTCGGCGGTAGAAACTGGATTTGGTTTTGCTGACGTCCATCGTTAGGAATCCTCACTGAGGTCGTGGGACCGGCTTTAGCCGGAAGGCGGTATTTTTGCAGATGAAGATTCAGCGCCTGTCCGGGCCTCTTCCCGGCTAAAGCCGGTCCCACGTCGGTATAGAAGCGTTTACTGCATATCCCGCCAGGTCAGATAGATCCGCAGATCAAACTCCAACTGGTGATAACCGGGCTGCATGTGCTCGCATAGCTGGTAAAAAGCCTTGTTGTGATCTGATTCCTTGAAGTGCGCCAGTTCGTGCACCACGATCATTTTCAGGAACTCCGGGGGCGCTTCCTTGAACAGTGAGGCGACACGGATTTCTTTCTTGGCCTTGAGCTTGCCGCCCTGCACCCGGGAAATCGTCGTATGCAGGCCCAGTGCGCGATGCGTCAGGTCAAGGCGATTATCAAACAGGACTTTGTCGATGTTCGGCGCATTGCGCAGGTATTCCTGCTTGAGCGCCAGCGCGTATGCGTACAGCGCCTTGTCGCTTTGCACTTCGTGACGAGCGGGATAGCGCTGCTGCAAATAGTCGCCCAGTTTGTTCTGGGCGATCAGTTGCCGGACCTGATCCTGAAGCGCTGGCGGATAGGCCTGAAGGTATTTGAGAGGAGCAATCGCCGATGCAGTCATGAGCCGTAACGTAGAGTGAAAGGCGCCAGTGTACAGAACTCACTGTTGCTTTAGGCTCTCCCAGTCAAACACCTTCGGGAAGCCTAATGCCTCATCAGCCAGCATCGGGCGCGCTACCAGATAGCCCTGAATCAGCTGGCAACCGTTGTCGGCCAGCCACTGATATTGCTCAACGGTTTCGACACCTTCAGCGATCACCAACACATCCAGATTGCGACACAGATCAATAATGCTGCGCGCTACTGCGGTATCGCGCGGCGTGGTGAGCATGCCCGCGATGAAATGCCGGTCGATCTTCAGCGTATCGATATCCAGATTGCGCAAATGCGTCAGCGAACACTCTCCAACGCCAAAATCGTCCAGTGCGACGCTGATACCGATGTCATGCAAGTGACGAATCTGATTCCGGCTGTGCGACAGGTTATGCACCAGCGACGCCTCGGTGAGCTCCACTTCCAACTGACCGGGTTTCAAGCCGTAGCGCTGCATGGCACGGCGTAATTCGCCAGCAAGATTCGGCATGCAGAACTGGGTTGGGCTGACACTGATGCTCAGCACCAGATCATCGTCGAACACGTCAGTGCAACGGCTGCGATGCTCGGCCCCCTGTTCGAAGATCCAGCCGCCCAGCCTGTTGATCAGCCGGGTCTCTTCCAGCAACGGGATAAATACACCCGGCGGCACATCACCGGCGTTGGGATGTTGCCAACGCAACAGCGCTTCGAAGCCTCGCAACTTCCCATCGGCAATGGAGACCTGAGGTTGATAAACCATGGAGAAGTCTTTGCCATCAATGGCGGTGCGCACGCTGTCTTCAAGCATCAGCCTGGAACGGGCGCGACCGTTCATTTCCTGATCGTAGAAGCGGTATTGCTGACGCCCCGCGCGCTTGGCTTCGTACATGGCGATATCCGCCGCACGCAGCAAACCATCAAGGTTGGAGCCACAGTCCGGGTAGGTCGCGATACCGATGCTGGCACCCAGCGTAACGTCCAGACCATCGATTTGCCTGCGCACCGAAACCCGCTCGATGAGTTTTTCCGCCACTTTGGCGGCCTGCTCGGGGAAGTCCAGACCATCGATGACCACGGTGAATTCGTCGCCCCCCATGCGTGCCAGCACATCGTAGGGCCGCATGCACTCTTTGAGCTGCTGAGAGACCCAAAGCAACACCTGATCCCCGGCGTCGTGCCCAAGTGAATCATTGACGCGCTTGAAACCGTCCAGATCCAGATACAGCAACACCAGGAACCGGCCCGGCTGCTCATTGCGCAGCAACATGCCTTCTACTGCCTGGTAGAAGCCGCGTCGGTTGAGCAACCCGGTCAAGGCATCGGTAACTGCTTGCTGCTCGAGTTGCTGATAAAGATCGCGCACCACCGACATGTCCAGAATGCTGAACACCATGGCTTTCTGCTCAACCGGCAAAGGCGCGCAGGACAGTGCCACCGGCAGCTTGCAGCCGTCACTGGTGCGCATGATCGCATCGTGCAGTCGGTAGATTTCAGCATTGCGATAGTGGCGGTAGAACCCGGACTGAGCCCAATCGACAACCTCCGGCTCAATCAGGTAATCAATCACGCTAGTGCCATTCAACGCCTCGACGCTGGCCCCCAACAGACGACAGATGGCCGGGTTAGCGAAATTGATCAGCCCGGCCTCGTTGACGACCAATATGCCCTCGTCAATGTTATCGAGCACCGAAGCGTTAAAGGCTCTTGCAGCCTCCAGCTCACGGGATATTCGTTGCAGGGCGCGCTGATTCTGCTGCTGCTCCAGCAATACCTGAACTTTGGGCCTGAGAACGTTGGGGTCAAACGGTTTGAACAGATAGTCGATCGCGCCACTGGCATAGCCGCGATGCACCGCATCCTGAGATTGCTCGTTAGCGGTGAGGAAGATAATAGGGGTCAGCCGCGTTCGCTGACTGCCGCGCATCAAGCGGGCAACCTCAAAACCATCCATGCCCGGCATCTGCACATCGAGCAGCACCAGGTCGACTTCGCGCTCCAGGAGCACAGTCAACGCTTCAATGCCGGAACTTGCAGTCACAATGCACCAGTCCTGCCTCTGCAGAACGGCACGCATCGTTACCAGGTTCTCTGGATAGTCATCAACAACCAACAAAACAGAACAGCCATCACCCGGCTTGGTTTGCGCGCATTCCATGCAACTTCTCTTATGTGGCACGAGATCCTGAGACCATCGTTTTTGATTTCCAATCGGCGTAACTCTAGTCGGCTCTGACGAAAACCGGAGATAGCTTTGTGACAGCTGTCTCTAAAGTTCACATCTAACCGACTAACGGTCATTTCCTACAGGCCACTGAGCACATGCCCTACAGCCAATGTGACAGCACTTTGACGTCATCCGTTCGGCAATCAGGCATTAACACATCGTTATTGAGAACGTATAACAACAACCCGCAAAGGCTTGACTTAGACGCCTATTACTGGCAATGCGACATATTGGAAAACATCACATGGTAGACATGGCTTCGTGGAATCTAAGTATTCCTGTGGGTTCGCCCCCCAAAACAATCGAGACGTCCCAACTGAAGAAAGGGTACGACGGCAAATATTTTCGCTCCGAATCGGGTTACATCTTCTTCTGGTCACCCGTAACCGGTTCGAAAACAGCCAACGCCAAATACCCGCGCAGTGAATTGCGCGAAACCTGGGCCGACGGCACGCTGCATAACTGGATGTATCCGCAAGCTGACAACTTTCTCGATGCAACGCTGGAAGTTAATCAGGTGCCCTCTTCCGGCAAGATCGTGATCGGTCAGATACACGCCTATGAAAGCACCGAGCCGATGCTCAAGGTGGAGTATCAGTACAAAGAAGAGAGCAAGACCGGAAATATCGTTGCCAAGGTCCGTAAGCGTTATGACGACGATAAAAGTCGCGTCATCAAGATCGCTGAAGGCGTGCCGCTCAATGAGCGCTTCAATTACAAGATTCACCTCAGCCCCGGAGGTGATCTAAGCGTCAGCGCGAGAGGCCAGAACTGGAGCAGCCCGATCAGCGCCTCCTGGCGGGACAAGCCGCTGTACTTCAAGGCAGGGGTTTACGTTCAGGACAACAAGGGCTACAGCAGCGAAGGCGGCAAGGCCACCTTCTACAAGCTGGATATTGATCACAACAAGATTTAGCGCTGTATACCTGACAGCCCAAAAATCTGTAGGAGCTCACGAGCAAGGCGAGGCAGCGATAGCGGTCTGCCTGATACAGCGCGATCGCGGCCTCGCGCTGCTCGTGCGCTCCTGCAGAACATCATTTCAACTCAATGGCTCGCCGCCTTGAACTCTTTCTCTGCCAGCTCAAAACGCGTCTGCATGCCCGTCGAAGGCCCTTTGCCCAGCAGGCTGAACACGACGATGGCGATGCTGGCGAACAGGAAGCCCGGAATGATTTCGTACAGCCCCCAGATCCCCAACTGCTTCCAGACGATCACGGTGATCGCGCCAACCAGCACGCCCGCCAAGGCGCCGTTGCGGGTCATGCCTTTCCACAGTACCGAGATCAAAACCACCGGACCAAATGCTGCACCGAAACCGGCCCAGGCGTAACTCACCAGCCCCAACACACGGTTGTTCGGATCGGCAGCCAGCAGGATGGAAATGATCGCGATCAGCAACACCATCGCGCGACCGACCCAGACCAGTTCCTTCTGCGAAGCGTTTTTACGCAAAAAGGCTTTGTAGAAGTCTTCAGTCAGCGCGCTGGAGCACACCAGCAACTGGCAGCTCAAAGTGCTCATCACCGCTGCCAGAATCGCCGAAAGCAACACTCCGGTCACCCACGGGTTGAACAGCAACTTGGCCAGCTCGATGAACACACGCTCAGGGTTTTCAGTCACCGGACCGGCAACTTCCGGGTGCGCCGAGAAGTAAGCAATACCGAAGAAGCCCGCCGCGACCGTACCGCCCAGGCAGAGGATCATCCAGGTCATGGAAATGCGACGTGCACTGGCAATGGACTTCACCGAATCCGCTGCCATGAAGCGCGCCAGAATGTGCGGCTGGCCAAAGTAGCCCAGGCCCCAGCCCATCAGGGAAATGATGCCGATGATGCTGGTGTTGCGGAACATGTCAAAGTTGGCCGGATCCTTGGCTTCGATGGCCAGGAAGGTTGCATCAACTCCACCCGTTGCCAGCAGCACAATGATGGGCGTCAGGATCAACGCGAAGATCATCAGCGTGGCCTGAACGGTATCCGTCCAGCTCACCGCCAGGAATCCACCCACAAAGGTGTAAGCGATGGTTGCCGCAGCCCCCGCCCACAGCGCAGTTTCGTAGGACATGCCGAAGGTGCTTTCGAACAACCGCGCACCGGCGACAATGCCCGACGCGCAATAAATAGTGAAGAACACCAGAATCACCACTGCAGAGATCACTCGCAGAAGACCGCTTTTATCTTCAAAGCGGCTGGTGAAGTAATCCGGCAAGGTCAGCGCATCGCCGTTGTGCTCGGTCTGTACGCGCAAGCGACCGGCCACAAACAGCCAGTTCAGATAAGCACCGACGATAAGGCCGATGGCGATCCAGCTTTCCGACAGACCCGACATGTAGATCGCGCCCGGCAAGCCCATCAACAGCCAGCCGCTCATGTCCGAAGCACCTGCCGACAGCGCCGTTACAACGCTGCCCAGGCTGCGACCGCCAAGAATATAGTCCGAAAGATTATTGGTTGAGCGATAAGCCATCAGGCCGATCAGCACCATTGCTGCGATGTAGATTACGAACGTGATCAGGGTGGGATTGCTGACACTCATGGGGGATTTCGCCTAGGCATTGTTTTTATTGAGTGGGACCGTCAATAAGCCAGTCCCACGCGAACGATTCTTGATCGTTCTCGCACCAAAGCGGAGCATCCTATTCAACCTGCCGCCAAAGGTGCAACCTATTTACCGACAAAAAGTTGCACCCAGCCACGAGCAAGCTCCCAATCTTGGGCGCGGCGCCCCGTTCCAGAGCCGCATGCACCTTTCGTCAGCCCCTTGGCACCGTGATTGTGCGCAGATACCGGACGTTGGTTACGGCCAGGAAGACATCGAAAATATTCATGAAGAAAAGGGTTGCACCCGGTTGCACCCCAACCCGCTCATAGCTAATCTTGTCCGACAACCAAGGCCACATTCACAGTGGCACGATGAGGACTGCACATGGCGACCACCACCCTGGGTGTCAAACTCGACGACCCGACCCGCGAGCGATTGAAGGCAGCTGCCCAGTCTATTGACCGGACTCCGCACTGGCTTATCAAACAGGCAATTTTCAATTACCTGGAAAAGCTCGAAGGTGGTGCAACCCTTTCTGAACTCAATGGCACTGCAAGCAAAGATGGCGATGATCACGGCGAACTACCCGTGGACACCGCTCACCAATGCTTCCTGGAGTTTGCGGAAAGCATCTTGCCGCAATCGGTACTGCGCGCGGCTATCACTGCGGCTTATCGTCGTCCGGAACCCGAAGTGGTGCCGATGCTCATCGAACAGGCGCGACTGCCTGCACCGATGGCCGACGCCACCAACAAGCTCGCGGCAACCATCGCCGAGAAACTGCGCAATCAGAAGAGCGCAGGCGGCCGTGCGGGAATTGTTCAGGGCCTTCTGCAGGAATTTTCGCTTTCTTCTCAGGAAGGCGTCGCTTTGATGTGCCTGGCCGAGGCGCTGCTGCGCATCCCGGATAAAGGCACTCGCGACGCCTTGATCCGCGACAAGATCAGCACCGGCAACTGGCATCCGCATTTGGGCAACAGCCCTTCGCTGTTCGTCAACGCTGCGACCTGGGGCCTGCTGCTGACCGGCAAACTGGTTGCGACTCACAACGAAGCCGGGCTGACGTCCTCCCTGAGCCGCATCATTGGCAAGAGCGGTGAGCCGATGATCCGCAAAGGCGTTGACATGGCCATGCGCCTGATGGGCGAGCAATTCGTCACCGGTGAAACCATCGGTGAAGCCCTGGCCAACGCCAGCCGCTTCGAAGCCAAAGGCTTCCGTTATTCCTACGACATGCTTGGCGAAGCCGCACTGACCGAGCACGACGCACAGAAATACCTGGCCTCTTACGAGCAGGCGATCCACTCCATCGGCAAAGCGTCTCATGGCCGTGGCATTTACGAAGGCCCGGGCATCTCCATCAAGCTGTCGGCGCTGCACCCGCGTTACAGCCGCGCCCAGTACGAGCGCGTGATGGAGGAGCTGTACCCGCGCCTGCTGTCGCTGACACTGCTGGCCAAGCAATACGATATCGGCCTGAACATCGACGCCGAAGA
Organism: Pseudomonas caspiana; assembly: GCF_040224095.2. Taxonomy (NCBI): domain Bacteria; kingdom Pseudomonadati; phylum Pseudomonadota; class Gammaproteobacteria; order Pseudomonadales; family Pseudomonadaceae; genus Pseudomonas; species Pseudomonas caspiana. The sequence continues at coordinate 5,495,808 of NZ_CP167995.1, forward strand.
GGCCGACCGCCTTGAACTGTCGCTGGACCTGCTTGAACGCCTGTGCTTCGAGCCGCAACTGACCGGCTGGAACGGCATCGGCTTCGTGATCCAGGCTTACCAGAAACGCTGCCCGTATGTGATCGACTACGTGATTGATCTGGCCCGTCGCAGCCGCCACCGCCTGATGATTCGTCTGGTGAAAGGCGCGTATTGGGACAGCGAAATCAAGCGTGCCCAGGTCGAAGGCCTGGAAGGTTATCCGGTCTATACCCGCAAGGTGTACACCGACGTTTCGTACATTGCCTGCGCACGCAAACTGCTGTCGGTGCCGGAAGTCATCTATCCGCAGTTCGCCACGCACAACGCCCATACGCTGTCGGCCATTTACCATATCGCCGGTCAGAACTATTACCCCGGCCAGTACGAATTCCAGTGCCTGCACGGCATGGGCGAACCGCTTTACGAGCAAGTGGTGGGCAAGGTTGCCGATGGCAAGCTGAACCGACCGTGCCGCGTGTATGCCCCGGTAGGCACACACGAAACACTGCTGGCTTACCTGGTTCGTCGCCTGCTGGAAAACGGCGCTAACACGTCTTTCGTCAACCGGATTGCCGATCAGTCCATCTCCATTCAGGAGCTGGTGGCTGATCCAGTGGCCAGCATCGAGCGCATGGCGACTCAGGAAGGCGGCTTTGGCCTGCCGCACCCGCGCATTCCGCTGCCGCGTGACCTGTATGGCTCGGAGCGCGCCAACTCCAGCGGCATCGACCTGGCCAACGAACACCGTCTGGGCTCGCTGTCTTCCGCCCTGCTGGCCACCGCCCACAACGACTGGAAAGCGGCGCCAATGCTCGGCAGCCCCGCCAGTGAAGGCACGACGACCCCGCTGCTGAATCCATCCGACCTGCGCGATGTGGTCGGTCATGTGCAGGAAGCCAGCCTGGAAGATGTCGATAACGCCCTGCTTTGCGCTTTGAGTTCCGGACCAATCTGGCAAGCCACCCCACCCGCCGAGCGCGCTGCAATTCTGGAGCGCGCTGCCGACCTGATGGAAGCTGAAATCCAGCCGCTGATGGGCCTGCTGGCTCGTGAAGCAGGCAAAACCTTCGCCAACGCCATCGCTGAAGTCCGCGAAGCTGTGGACTTCCTGCGCTACTACGCCGTGCAGGCACGCAACGATTTCAGCAACGACGCCCATCGTCCGCTGGGACCAGTGGTGTGTATCAGCCCGTGGAACTTCCCGCTGGCAATCTTCAGCGGTCAAGTTGCCGCTGCGCTGGCCGCCGGTAACCCGGTGTTGGCCAAACCAGCGGAACAGACGCCACTGGTCGCCGCACAAGCCGTTCGCATTCTGCTCGAAGCGGGCATCCCGGAAGGCGTACTGCAATTGCTACCCGGCCGTGGCGAAACCGTCGGCGCCCGGTTGGTCGGCGATGATCGCGTCAAGGGCGTGATGTTCACCGGCTCCACTGAAGTCGCTCGTCTGCTGCAACGCAACATTGCCGGTCGCCTTGATGCGCAAGGCCGTCCAATCCCGCTAATCGCGGAAACCGGTGGCCAGAACGCGATGATCGTCGACTCCTCGGCGCTCACTGAGCAAGTGGTCATCGACGTGGTCTCTTCCGCGTTCGACAGCGCCGGCCAACGCTGCTCGGCCCTGCGCGTGCTGTGTCTGCAGGAAGACTCCGCCGACCGCGTGATCGAAATGCTCAAAGGGGCCATGGCTGAATGCCGTCTCGGTAACCCGGAGCGCCTGTCCGTAGACATCGGCCCGGTGATCGACGCCGAAGCCAAAGCCGGTATCGACAAGCACATCCAGGGCATGCGCGACAAAGGCCGTACGGTTTATCAAGTCGCCATTGCCGACAGCGACGAAATCAAGCGCGGCACCTACGTGATGCCAACCCTGATTGAGCTGGAAAGCTTCGACGAGCTGCAACGCGAGATCTTCGGCCCGGTGCTGCACGTGGTTCGCTACAAGCGCAAGGAACTGGACCAGTTGATCGGCCAGATCAACGCTTCCGGTTACGGTCTGACCCTCGGTGTGCACACCCGTATCGACGAAACGATTGCCAAGGTCATCGACAACGTTAACGCGGGCAACGTTTACGTTAACCGCAACATCGTCGGCGCTGTAGTAGGTGTGCAGCCATTCGGCGGTGAAGGCCTGTCGGGTACCGGTCCAAAAGCAGGCGGGCCGCTGTATCTGTATCGCCTGCTCTCGACCCGCCCGGTCGACGCCATCGAGCAATCGTTCGTGCGCGGTGACGCGCTTGCCACGCCAGACACCCGCATGCGCGAAGCCCTGAGCCAGCCGTTGCAGGCGCTGAAAACCTGGGCAACCGCCAATCAGCACCCCGAGCTGGATCAGCTGTGCAGCCAGTTCGCCGTGCAATCGCAAAGCGGTATCACTCGCCTGCTGGCGGGCCCGACCGGCGAGCGCAACAGCTACAGCATCCTGCCGCGTGAGCACGTGCTGTGTCTGGCCGAAGCAGAAAGCGATCTGCTGGTTCAACTGGCCGCGGTTCTGGCGGTTGGCAGCACAGCGATATGGCCTGACAACTCGCTCAGCAAGCCACTGCGTGCTCGCCTGCCGAAAGAAGTCCAGGCGCGCATCAAGCTGGTAGCTGACTGGACCAAGGATGAAGTGCTGATCGACGCCGTTCTGCACCACGGCGACTCGGACCAACTGCGCGCAGTCTGCGAGCAAGTGGCCCAACGCGCCGGCGCCATCGTTGGGGTCAACGGCTTGTCCCATGGCGAAACCAACGTCGCGCTGGAGCGTCTGGTGATTGAACGCGCATTGAGCGTCAATACGGCTGCGGCGGGGGGTAATGCGAGCTTGATGACTATTGGCTGATGGATTAATTGGCAATTAAAAAAGAGAGCTTCGGCTCTCTTTTTTTATCTTCCCGTTCATGTCAGTACCCACTCACAAACCGATGGCACCGAGAATAGAGACTCCCAAACCGGTACACGTGAAGTAAGGATCCAACCCTAATACAATCGCAAAAATAACTATTGCCCCCAACCTTGCACTGTGATTAAACAATTATCGACTGTTCGCAACAGGTGTTACGAATGGCAGTATTTATTCATAAAAAGGAATAGGGAAATGACTTTAAAATGCACTCAAGCCGCGGAGCTTGACGCCTCATTTGGCGAAAACGGAAGACAGGTCGTCCAGACACCGGGAAACTTCACCAACAACCTTTCAACTGTCGCCATCGATCCCCAGGGCCGCCTGACTCTTATTGGCAGCTACCAACGCGTATCACCCGTCGCTAACAGGCCGGGCGTCGGGAGGCTTTTGGACAGCGGAGACTTCAACATCGCGTTTGGCGCATATAAGGACGGCCTCACGGTCGCTCCTGAAAACGTCGAGGCGGCCACCGCCAGCGGGCTGGCGTGGATGCCAGATGAATCTTTTTATATAACTGGCCCAGCATTCAACCAGCTTCCACTCGTGCACTATGATCGAGATGGCACACTCATAGAATCTCTATCGTTAGTTGACTCACCCACTGCAACTTCGCAACTACTGGCAATGAGCGATACCGTCATGGTGGCGACCTCCAACCCTGAAGGCGGGATTGTTTACCGCTATCCTGAACAACCGGATGGCCCTGACTTTGGAACCGACGGCAAAGCAACTTTTCTGACAGGCAGCAGTTATGTGTCTACGTTGCACATGGCGAGAAACATTGATTCCTCATTGTTTTATTTGGCAGGGGAAGTGGCGAATGATGGTTATATAGTGCGTATGGATCTTTCAGGCAATCTTGATCCAGGTTTTGCCAATGCAGGCGTATACAGGATCAAAATGCTCGACGCCCGCTACAGCGCCTGTCGCCGGGTTATTGCACTCGCCGATGGCAAGATCCTCGCATTGGTCAACGGCTCAGGCTCCGATGCAGATCCAGCCTGTCATGTCATTCGACTGACCGAGACAGGGCGAGTTGACGCCACCTTCAATCGTGGCGACCCCGTGCGGGTGGGCGAGGTAGGCGAAGACATGTCGCTGCAAGCCGACGGCAAATTCCTGGTAGCCCATCGCAGCCCGCAGACCGGCAATCACGTCACCCGATACCTGCCTACCGGCAGCGCGGACACGTCATTTGGCGACAACGGCACAGGCGTATTCACCACGACCAGCGATCAGATCTCGTTTGTCAAAGGCGTCGTGGCCCAGCCTGACGGGAAGATTGTTATCGCCGGAACATTCGGGTCGACCACGGCGTTGTTGAGGTTGTTGGCTTAACATCCAGGGCGCCGAATGCTCCACCCATCATTCGGCGGCAGCGTGACGATTTAGAGGAACAGGCTCGGGCCTGTTCTCTAACGCCTTTTTACGTATCACAGGCTGCGCCGATCAATGTTAAACGCTGATCGGATTCAGCAGCCTGGTTTGGGCTCCTTTATAAATGACCAGCAAGATCACTTCTGTCTGCCGTCAGCGGCCAATCCAGGTTCATACGGTCATGCCCCCACCATCACCCAAATTAATCATCCTGTGCAGCCCAAGAACCCGCGCCTAGACTCAACCCACTTCAATAAACAGGTACAGGGTCATGTCCGAGTCGCTGCTCAGTTCGCGCAATCTGGCTTTTGAGCTTTACGAAGTGCTGGACGCCGAAACGCTGACACGGCGTGAGCGGTTTGCCGAGCACAATCGCGAGACGTTCGATGCGGCGATTGGCACGGCCCGTACCATCGCCGAGAGGTACTTCGCCCCGCACAACCGCAAGGCCGATGAAAACGAGCCGCGCTATGAAAACGGTGAGGCGATCCTGATTCCCGAGGTCAAACCTGCCGTCGATGCATTTCTGGAAGCGGGCTTTCTAAACGCCGCACGCAGTTTCGAGGACGGTGGCATGCAGTTGCCGACGCTCTTGTCACAAGCGTGCTTTGCCCATTTTCAAGCCGCAAACGCAGGCTCTACCGCTTACCCATTCCTGACCATGGGCGCTGCCAACCTCATCGAAAGCTTTGGCAGCGATGAGCAAAAACGACGCTTCCTGCAGCCGATGATTGAGGGGCGCTTCTTCGGCACCATGGCCTTGACCGAACCTCACGCCGGTTCATCACTCTCGGACATTCGCACCCGCGCTGAGCCTCACGAGGACGGCAGCTATCGCTTACGCGGCAACAAGATCTTTATCTCCGGTGGCGATCATCAGCTCTCGGAAAACATCGTGCACATGGTGCTTGCCAAGCTGCCGAATGCGCCAGCCGGAGTGAAGGGCATTTCACTGTTTATCGTGCCCAAGTTTATGGTCAACGAAGATGGCAGCCTAGGCCCGCGTAATGACGTGATTCTGGCCGGGTTGTTCCACAAAATGGGCTGGCGTGGCACCACCTCGACTGCGCTTAACTTCGGTGATAACGGACAATGCGTTGGCTATTTAGTAGGCAAGCCGCATCAAGGCCTGAACTGCATGTTTCAGATGATGAACGAGGCACGCATCGGTGTTGGCATGGGCGCGGTGATGCTCGGTTACGCGGGCTATCTGTACTCGCTGGATTACGCGCGCGAGCGGCCTCAAGGTCGATTGCCCGACAGTAAAAATCCGGAAAGCGCGCCAGTGCCGATCATCCAGCACGCCGACGTGAAACGCATGCTGCTGACCCAAAAAGCTTACGTGGAAGGCGCATTCGATCTTGGGTTGTATGCGGCTCGACTGTTCGATGACACCACCACCGGAGAAACCGACGAGGCGCGCCAGCAGGCCCAACAGTTGCTGGATTTGCTCACACCTATCGTCAAAGCCTGGCCATCGGAGTTCTGCCTGAAGGCTAACGAGCTTGCGATCCAGATTCTCGGCGGCCATGGCTACACCCGGGAGTATCCGGTGGAACAGTATTACCGCGACAACCGTCTGAACCCGATCCATGAGGGCACCAACGGCATTCAGTCGCTGGATCTGCTGGGGCGCAAGCTCGCGCAGAATGGCGGCGCTGGCCTTAAACAATTGCTGCGCCTGATCGCAGCCACCGGCCAGCGCGCCCAAGCGCATGAAACGCTGACTGAGCTGCGCCAGCCACTGGAGCAACTGGTGACTCGCCTGCAAGCCGTGACGCTAGGATTGTTGGGCGATCTGGCGCAGGGCAAGGTCAATTCCACCTTGGCCAACTCAGCGCTGTATCTGAAGGTCTTCGGCCACACCGTGATCGGCTGGCGCTGGCTGGAGCAGGCGATCCACGCTGAACGCGGACTGAGCGAAGGCAACCCCGCAGACCGCGACTTCTATCAAGGCAAACTGCAAGCCGCCCGCTACTTCCTGACTTGGGAAGTACCGGGCTGCCATCACGATCTGGCAATTCTCGAAGCCCGTGATGACACCTGCCTGAGCATGCAGGAAAACTGGTTTTAAACGATCAACGTGCCAGACCGTAAAGGTAGGAACCGATCACCCAGCGTCGCCGCGCATTGCTCGTGAGCGATGGGTTCGTGCAGTTCTCATCGGCTATAAACACCTCTGTTCAGCCAATCAACAGCAATGCTTTGACAGCCAACCAATTCAACAGGTTAGAATCGGTTGGCACGGTGACTGCATGGTCATTACGTGCCCCTTCTTTTTTTGATCGACTTTTCTGCATGGAGTAATGCCCTTGGATGCCACGACCATCAACAGCCTGTTCTTGATCGGCGCGTTGCTGGTGGGTGCAAGCATTCTGGTCAGTTCGCTCTCCTCGCGACTGGGCATCCCGATTCTGGTGATCATCCTGGCGGTCGGCATGGTCGCGGGTGTGGACGGCGGCGGGATTATTTTCGACAACTACGCCACCGCCTATCTGGTGGGTAACCTCGCACTTGCAGTGATTTTGCTCGACGGCGGCCTGCGTACGCGGGTTTCCAGTTTCCGGGTAGCGTTGTGGCCCGCGCTGTCGCTGGCAACCGTCGGGGTGCTGATTACGACGGCTCTGACAGGCATGGTCGCCGCCTGGCTGTTTAATCTGAACATGATTCAAGGACTGCTGATCGGCGCCATTGTGGGCTCAACCGACGCCGCCGCCGTGTTCTCGTTGCTGGGTGGCAAAGGCCTGAATGAGCGGGTGACCGCCAGCCTGGAAATCGAATCCGGCAGTAACGACCCCATGGCGGTGTTTCTCACCGTAACCCTGATCGGTATGCTCGCCAACGGCCAGACCAATCTGGAATGGAGCTTGTTGGCCCATCTGGTTCGCGAATTCGGTATCGGCGGCGTGATTGGTCTGGGCGGTGGCTGGCTCATGTTGCAACTGGTCAACCGCATCAATCTGGCTGCCGGGCTGTACCCGATTCTCGTTATTTCTGGCGGTTTGGCGGTGTTTGCCCTGACCAACGCCATCCACGGTAGCGGTTTTCTGGCGGTTTACCTGTGTGGTCTGGTGATGGGCAACCGTCCGATCCGCAGCCGACACGGTATTTTGCATATGCTTGACGGCATGGCGTGGCTGGCGCAGATCGGTATGTTTCTGGTGCTCGGTCTGCTGGTCACGCCGCATGACCTGCTACCGATTGCGATCCCGGCACTGGGTCTGGCCCTGTGGATGATTCTGGTCGCACGCCCGCTTTCGGTACTGGTGGGACTGCTGCCGTTCAAAGCCTTCCACGGACGTGAAAAAGCGTTCATTGCCTGGGTGGGTTTGCGCGGTGCAGTACCGATCATTCTGGCGGTGTTCCCACTGATGGCCAACCTGCCTAATGCGCAGCTGTACTTCAACCTTGCGTTCTTCATCGTGCTCGTCTCGCTGCTGGTGCAAGGTACTAGCCTGCCTTGGGTGGCCAAGCTGCTCAAAGTAACCGTTCCGCCAGAACCTGCACCGATTTCACGGGCGCCGCTGGAAGTGCACGTCACCAGCGAATGGGAGCTGTTCGTCTATCGCCTCGGTGCGGAGAAGTGGTGCATCGGTGCTGCACTGCGCGAACTGAAAATGCCCGAAGGAACACGTATCGCGGCGTTGTTCCGTGGTCAGCAACTGCTCCACCCATCGGGTAGTACGACGCTGGAAGTGGGCGACCTGCTGTGTGTCATCGGCCACGAACATGACCTGCCGGCGCTGGGCAAACTGTTCAGTCAGGCTCCGCAACGCGGTCTGGATCTGCGTTTTTTTGGCGACTTCGTACTGGAAGGCGACGCCCAACTGAGCGCCGTCGCCGCGCTGTATGGCCTGAAACTGGACGGCCAGGACGGCAACATGCCGCTGAGCCAGTTCATCGTGCAGAAGAATCGCGGCGAGCCAGTTGTCGGCGACCAGATTGAATGGAATGGAACTATTTGGACAGTTGCGGTTATGGAGGGGAACAAGATCCTCAAAGTCGGCGTCAGATTCCCGGAAGGAAGCAACCCGGGCCCTGGGTTGTTCCTCTAAACTGCCCTTCTATTCGATCAGCTCGACCGGTGTCTATGTTGCCCCTGCGTACTTTTTTTGCTGCCATTGTATTCGGCCTTTGCCTGTCTTCTTTCCCGGTGCTGGCTGCTGATCCGCCCACCCGTGACGCCGTGCAGCAAAGCCTCGACAAAATTGCCGACCGCAAACTGCCGGACGCCGACCAGAAAGCCCTGCAGCAAGTGCTTGAACAGACGCTGGGGTTTATCGATAGCAAAAGTGACAACGAGAAAAAACTCGCGGCACTCAAGCAGCAATTGAACGATGCCCAGAAGCAGATCAGTGAAAACCAGCGAGAACTGACTCGCCTGAAGGGCAGCAGGATCATCCCTGTCGCCCAGCGTTACGGCAGCCTTGATGTGCCGCAACTGGAAAACATGCTCAGCGAGCGCAGCACCCAACAAGGCGAATTGCAAAAAGCCTTGAGCGATGCCAGCAGCATGGTCATCACCGCGCAGACCCGTCCCGAACGGGCTCAGGCTGAAATCAGTAATAACCAGAACCGTATCCAGCAAATCAACGCCACGCTCAAGCTGGGTAAAGACAACGGTAAAAACCTCAGCCCCGAACAACGCAATCAGCTCAACGCCGAACTGGCGTCGATCAATGCCTTGAACACGTTGCGCCGTCAGGAACTGGCGGGCAACAGTCAGTTGCAGGATCTGGGCAACAGCCAGCATGACTTGCTTGTGGAAAAGGTCAGCCGCCAGGAGCAGGAAATCCAGGAGCTGCAAACCCTGATCAACGACAAGCGCCGCGCGCAGTCGCAGCAAACGGTCACGCAGCTGTCTCTGGAAGCGCAAAAAGCCGGGAGCAGCAGCCTCCTGGCGACCGAAAGCGCGGCCAACCTCAAGCTTTCCGACTATTTGTTGCGCGGCACCGACCGTCTGAACGAGCTGACTCAGCAGAACCTCAAGACCAAGCAGCAGTTAGACAACCTGACCCAGACGGATCAGGCGCTGGACGAGCAGATCAACGTGCTGCGTGGCAGCCTGTTGCTGTCCAAGATTCTCTACAAGCAAAAGCAGTCGTTGCCGCACCTGCAACTGGACAAAGGCCTGGCCGACGAGATTGCCGACATCCGCCTGTACCAGTTCGAGGTCAATCAGCAACGTGAAGCGATGAGCAGCCCGGTGGCCTACGTTGAAAAGCTGTTGGCCACGCAACAGCCAGCGGACATCACGCCGCAATTGCGCAAGACCTTGCTGGATCTGGCGGTGACCCGAAGCGATCTGCTGGAGCGTCTGAACCGCGAACTCAGTTCGTTGCTCAACGAATCCATCACCTTGCAGCTCAACCAGAAGCAATTGGTGAGCACGGCCATGAGCCTGCGTTCGACGCTGGATGAGCAGATGTTCTGGATTCCCAGCAACAAGCCGCTCGATGTGGAGTGGTTCCAGGGCATCTGGCCGCGCCTGCAAAAACAGGTGGCGACATTGCCAGTGGCGTCCAGCGTCAGCGAGCTGAGCGACGGCCTGACCCAGCGACCGTTGCTGTTCCTGCCGCTGCTGCTATTGATTGGCGTGCTGACCTGGAAGCGCAAAGCGCTCTACGACAAACTCAACAAGCTTCATGCCGACATCGGCCACTTCAAACGTGATAGCCAGTTGCAAACGCCCTTGGCGATTCTGATCAATATCCTGCTGGCGATGCCGGTGGCTCTGGCGCTTGCCTTGTGCGGCTACGCCTTGCAGATCGACGCTCGCGGGCAAAATGCCAATCTGGGCGAGGCGCTGCTGCAAATCGCTCTGGCATGGCTTGTGTTCTATACCGCCTATCGAATTCTGGCACCGGGCGGCGTGGCTCAGCTGCACTTCCGCTGGGAAAAGGCACAGGTCGAATTCCTTCAAGGCTGGATACGCAAGCTGGGGCTGGTCGTGCTGGCGCTGGTCGCCGTTGTAGCGGTGGCCGAGCATCAACCCGCTGCGCTGGCTGATGATGTACTGGGCATTGGCGTAGTTCTGACCTGCTACGCACTGATGGCCTTGCTGCTGTGCCGCCTGCTGCTGATCAGCCCGAGCAACCACAACGCCTCACTGTTCCGAAAAACCATGGGCCTGGCGTTCACAGCGCTGCCGATCGCGCTATTTGTCGCGGTGTGCTTCGGCTACTACTATACCGCCCTGAAACTCAGCGATCGCCTGATCGACACCTTGTATCTGATGATGCTCTGGCTGGTGATCGAGGCGACCTTCGTCCGCGGCCTGAGTGTTGCCGCACGACGCTTGGCCTATCAGCGAGCCTTGGCTAAACGTCAGGCGGCCAAAGAGGCAGGCGACGGAGATGCGGTGGTTGAAGAGCCAACGCTCGACATCGAACAGGTCAACCAACAATCGCTGCGTCTGATTCGTCTGGCGCTGCTGGCAGGATTCGTGGCTGCGCTGTACTGGGTGTGGTCGGACCTGATCACCGTATTCTCGTATCTGGACAACATCACCCTGTACGAATACACCAGCGGTACCGGCGCCACCATGAGCATGGTACCGATCAGCCTCGGCGACATGATTGGCGCACTGGTGATTATCGGCATCACCTTTGTGCTGGCGGGTAACCTGCCCGGCTTGCTTGAAGTGCTGGTGTTGTCACGTCTGAGTCTGGCTCAAGGCAGTGCTTACGCGACGACTACATTGCTGTCTTATGCCATCGCCGGTATCGGCTTCGTGTCTACGTTGTCTGCGCTGGGTGTGAGCTGGGACAAGCTGCAATGGCTGGTGGCGGCGCTGTCGGTCGGCCTGGGTTTCGGCATGCAGGAGATCTTCGCCAACTTCATCTCGGGCATCATGATCTTGTTTGAACGCCCGGTGCGGATTGGCGATACGATCACCATCGGCAACCTGTCGGGTACGGTAAGCAAGATCCGTATCCGTGCGACGACCATCACTGACTTTGACCGCAAGGACATCATTGTCCCGAACAAGACGTTCATTACCGGTCAATTGATCAACTGGTCGCTGACCGACACCATTACCCGAGTGACCCTCAAGCTTGGCGTGGACTACGGCTCCGATCTGGATCTGGTTCGCACGCTGCTGCTCAAGGCCGCACGGGATAACCCGCGAGTGCTCAAGGACCCGGAGCCGATCGTCTACTTCCTGAATTTCGGCGAAAGCACTCTGGACCATGAGTTGCGCATGCACGTACGCGACCTCGGCGACCGTAACCCGGTGCTCGACGAGATCAACCGCTTCATCAATAAAGAATTCAAGAAGCAGCACATCAACATCTCGTTCCGGCAAATGGAGGTCTACCTCAAGAACCTGCATGGCCAGGAATACAAACTGGTGCCGACGGACGAAGAACCAAAACCGAGCGGGCCGCTCAAGCTGGAATCTGCGGAGCCGGTCAAACCCGCGCCAAAAGACCAGCCCGAGCCGCCTGAGTTGCGGTTGGATTAAAGCCGTTTACAGAACCCTGGAAAAGCTGCCGAAGGCTGCGAAGCATTCATCCTGACACGCCAGCCGTCGGCAGCTGTTATCAAATAACATGCAACCACCTGATCTGGAATTCTTTCTGTAGGAGCGCACGAGCACCGCGAGCCCGCGATGGCGGTCTGTCTGATACACCGCTATCGCGGCCTCGCGGTGCTCGTGCGCTCCTACAGGTTTGATGTTTTCCGCGAGACAGCGCGGCGCGAAGGACCATCAGATGAACCTGCAGGTCCCCTATACCCACCCCACCAACTGGACGCATCCAGACCAACCCAGCAGAATGCTCGGACATTCTGCTGGAGAAGGCCTGTGAAAGCCCTCGACGAACTGACCTTCGACAATCGCTTTGCCCGCCTGGGCGATGCGTTCTCCACCTCGGTATTACCCGAACCGCTTGCCGAGCCGCGTCTGGTAGTGGCCAGCGATGCAGCGCTGGCCCTGCTCGATCTCGATCCCGCGCAAGCCGAACTGCCATTGTTCGCGGAAATTTTCAGCGGCCATAAACTCTGGGCTGACGCCGATCCACGGGCGATGGTTTATTCGGGCCACCAATTTGGCTCCTACAATCCGCGCCTGGGCGATGGCCGTGGGTTGTTGCTTGGCGAGGTTTATAACGAGGCGGGCGAGCACTGGGACCTGCATTTGAAAGGCGCCGGGCAAACGCCCTACTCCCGAATGGGTGACGGGCGCGCCGTGTTGCGCTCCTCGATCCGCGAGTTTCTGGCTTCCGAAGCGCTGTTTGCGCTGGGCATACCCAGCAGTCGCGCGGGCTGCGTCATCGGCTCAAGTACACCCGTGTGGCGCGAAAAGCAGGAGCGAGGCGCGATGGTCCTGCGCCTGGCGCAAAGCCATGTACGCTTTGGCAGCTTCGAATATTTCTACTACACCAAGCAGCCTGAGAAGCTGAAGGAATTGGGCGAGCACTTACTCGCGATGCATTTCCCGCAGTGCCTGGAGCAGCCGGAACCGTACCTGGCGATGTTCAAGGAGATCGTCGAGCGTAACGCCGAGCTGATCGCCAAGTGGCAGGCTTATGGCTTCTGCCACGGGGTGATGAACACCGACAACATGTCGATTCTGGGCATCACCTTCGATTTTGGGCCGTTCGCGTTTCTTGATGATTTCGATCAGAACTTCATCTGCAACCACTCGGATCATGAAGGCCGCTACGCCTTCAGCAATCAGGTGCCCATTGCCCAGTGGAACCTCAGCGCCCTGGCTCAGGCATTGACGCCCTTCATCAGTGTCGAGGCCTTGCGCGAGACCATCGGCCTGTTCCTGCCGCTCTATGAAGCCCATTATCAAGACCTGATGCGCCGTCGCTTGGGCCTGACCAGCGCCGAAGACGATGACGGAGAGTTGATCAGCGGATTGCTCAAACTGATGCAGAACAGTGGTGTGGATTACACCCTGTTCTTCCGTCGCCTCGGCGACGCCCCGGCCGCTGAAGCACTGCATGTGCTACGTGATGATTTCGTCGACATCAAAGGCTTCGACAGCTGGGCCGAACGCTATCTGGCGCGGATAAGCCGTGAAGACAACGGCACCGATCAGCAACGCCAGACGCGCATGCACGCGGTCAACCCGCTGTACATCCTGCGTAACTACCTGGCACAACAAGCCATCGATGCCGCCGAGAACGGCGACTACGAAGAAGTCCGCCGTCTGCACAAAGTCCTCAGCGATCCGTTCAACGAGCAACCGGGCATGGCTAGCTACGCCCAGCGGCCGCCGGAGTGGGGGAAGCACTTGGAGATAAGTTGCTCGTCGTAAGGTTGGAGGCCTGGTTTGTGTTTACAGCCATAGAGGGCGTGCCGTTGAGGTCCTCGTCCAGCATTCCAGGCTTTTTCTTGTCCCCGGGAAATCCATAACGGGCGAGAAACTCGAAAAGCGACAACAACTCGAAGTCGCTTTTTTTATCTGAAAAGTTTGGATCGCTGGCTTCTTTTATTTCTCGCTCTAAACGGCTCTCATAAATATCAGGATATTGAGCCTGTTCGATGGGCTCAAGCGTCCGATAATGAGCCAGCACCTCGGTCAGAAACATAGGCGTTCTGCCGTTATTGGCCGCCGATTCCAGGCGCTCCGGGCCCCATAAAGCGTGATTCCATTTGCCTTCAATTTCACAAACCTCACTACACGCCGCACTTCTTTCATCCATCGTGTACGGCCCTTCTTCGTCATAGACAATCAGGTTCAACTGCTCCCTGGAAAGCCCGGCAAAAGGATTTGTAGCACCCACGTGGCCATGAGCATAACGAGCGACATATTCAGCGGCTTGCCGGGCCCTCGTCAACAACTCAGGGTCGGTAGTGTCAGGTAGCTCAATTTTGTAATCGGCCCTGTCCAATCGCCAGTTACTTTCAGCCATTCGGCTCATGATACGACTGGCCTCGGCCCCCAACTGCCGGCGATCCATTGTCTTGTCTCTATGCTCAGCACGTACCGCACTCTCTGCGAGCTGTCGAGAAAGCGTCGACAATGTTGCATTTGCGGGTGATGCGTCACCCCTTATTGATTCTTTTTCCTGAACAGGTACTGATGCGACATCACTGGCCTGTTTGGCAGAGTTGATATGAATACCGGAGCCAATGGAAACAGCATTAATCATGACCTAACCTCCAAGCGATAAGATACAACCACCAACCGTGTAGCCACAGGACTGAATAACAGCCCTGTGACCGGACATCACGCAGACGTGATTTTTTATCTCATGGTGAATTCCGCAGCCCAGTCATGATTGGAGTAGTTGACCGCGGTAATTTTAACTTCACAGCGCGCGCCCCCACTTTCCTCAACGCTTTTATTCCACTTTGGCGCGCCGTTACGGCCAGGGAGCTTCAAATAGCTGGTTTTAAACCTGCAAACCTTCCGCCCAATCTTGTATTGAAAAATGACCGACGTTACATCAGCGGTAGGTCCTTTGACGTTAAAGACTGTTGAGGAACGCGTCCCCACACGAGCAGGTGGCTTTGGATCAGCGTGAGCGTAGGTATACGCACTGATACTCACCGGATCATAATCGGCATCAAATTCAGAGTTATTCTTGAACGTCACTGTAGCCTCAGGCCCTGCAAGAGCAACACCTGATGTAGCAGCGACAGAAAGCGACGCGAGCGCCAAAGCGCTAATCAATTTCATTAGTTAATTTCCTTTTATCAATTATTAAAACTTGAGAAAAGGTAATCACCAAATGAAAGAACCCACAACTATCCGAACGGATAGTTAATGGATAGCGCCACGCAATCACTGGACAATCAGACCAACAAAAATATCAAATTTCCGAATATTCTTTATTTATTGTAAGAATTATCTTACGCACACCATATATAGCTACCACTCAAGCAGAAACACCAATCACCAGACGTTATTCCTAACAATAAATAAATCCCGGAACTGGAATGCATTTCGGTAGGCGCTAACGAGTGTTGGTTCTTACAGTTCAAGCAACCATCGCAACCCCATCGCCACATGCTGCTCGGTGCTGTCGATCAACGGCAACGGACTTTTAACGCCATCAAGCAGCAAGCCGATTTCGGTACAGCCCAGAATCGCCGCCTGCGCACCCTGATCGCGAAGTTGTTCAAGCACTTTCAGGTAGTAGTCCCGAGCCGGTTGGTTGAATTGGCCCAGGCACAATTCGGCAAAGATCACGCGGTCGATTTCGGCCATGGCTTGAGCGTCAGGCAGCAGGCATTCAATCCCAAAGCGCTCGGCAAGACGGCTGCGATAGAAGTCTTCCTGCATGGTGAAGCGCGTGCCCAGCAGTGCAGCACGTGACACGCCGCGGGCTTGCAGTGTCTGGCCGACGGCATCGCCGATATGCAGCAGGGGGATATTCACCGCAGCTTCGATGGCTGGAGCAACTTTGTGCATGGTATTCGTAGCCAGCAGCAGCGCGCCCGCTCCGGCTCGTTGCAAGCTGTGCGCGACCTGGGCCAGTTGCTCACCCGCAACGTCCCACTCACCTGACTTCTGCAACGTAGCGATACCAGCGAAGTCGACTGAATGCAGAAGAATAGGCGCCGAATGCAGGCCGCCCAGCGCATCACGAACACCCTCATTAAGACATTTGTAATAAGTGGCTGTGGATTCCCAGCTCATTCCGCCTATAACTCCGAGGGTTTTCATGCTTTGCTCCGTCGCTGAACCATTGAAATCAGCCTAAGGGCATTCCCCCGTCACAACCAGCTACAGCCAGACGAGAACCGAGCAGTACAATCTGCCAGTCATTAGATTTTGGAGGCATCATGTCCGACCCCATGCTGATCCCCTGCCCGCACTGCAACGGCCTTAACCGCATCCCGAGCGAGCGCCTCGGCGACCACCCCAAATGTGGCCGCTGCAAACAGCAGGTCTTGCTGAGCACGCCGTTCAATCTGACCCAGGGCGATTACGCCAGCCAGATCAAAGGTGATTTGCCACTGCTGGTGGATGTCTGGGCTGAATGGTGTGGGCCGTGCAAATCCTTTGCCCCTGTCTTCGAACAAGCTGCCAGCGAACTGACCGGGCGCTGCCGGTTGGCCAAGCTGGACAGCGAAGCCAACCAGCAGCTATCTGGACAGTTGGGTATTCGTTCGATACCCAGCCTGATTCTGTTCCGCAATGGTCAGGAAGTCGCCCGTCAAAGTGGCGCATTCCCGTTGCAGCAGTTGCTGGCGTGGTTAAAAAGCCAAGGCATCTGACCGGTCCAAGGGAAAGCAGCGAACTCGCTTTGCTGATTTTTCCGTAGGGCATTTCCGAAACTGCGATTTGCCGCTGCCGATTGCGCGATTCGGACCTAGGATTCAGGTCCGACTCGCTTAACGGAAGCACACCTATGCCTTATGTAGTCAGGGAAGACGATCCAACCACTACCGGTGGTTTTGTATTGAGTGCTTCGGCAATACAGCGCCTGGACGAGCGCAAACTGGCGCGCATGGGCGATCCTGTGTGGTGCCCGGCTTGTGGAACAGTCGGTTACATCGCTCAGGGCAACCCGACTTTTGTTGATGAATACATCGCCGTCGCGACCCATGGGCATCACGTGCGGTGTGAATGCGAGCCCGGCAGCCATCAATTGATAGCGACTCAGCAGACCCTGGCTGCCGACATGGATGCCGCTATTGATATCCCGAAGGGCCTGGCCAAACGCGCAAGGCTTGTGGTGGACAAGATGAGTGCGGCGGTTAAAGACGGAGCGCAGCCTCGTGACCTGCGCACAGGCAGCAAAAACTGAGGGTCAAGGCGAAACATATTTTTGTAGGAACTGCCGAAGGCTGCGATAGCGCTCAGTCTGAAACTCCGCTTCGCGACCATCGTGACCTCCGATGACTCCTACAGGTCATGATTGCCACAGCATCACTTAACTCTACGCATTGGTCTCCAGCAAATGATGCAGCTCCACAAACTGCTGAGTCAGTTTGTGGCGTGGCTCGAGATAGATCAGCGGTTTACTGGCCTGATGTGATTCACGCATCTTCACCGAAGCATTCAGGTACACGGGCAAAACCGGCAAGCCCTCGGCAATCAACTCATCAAGAATCTGCTGGGGCAGGCTGGCCCGTGGCTGGAACTGGTTGACGATAATTCCTTCAACCTGCAGCTCTTCGTTGTGATCCTCACGAAGCTCTTCCACTTCCTTGATAAGACCGTACAGCGCCTGACGGGAAAAACTGTCGCAGTCAAAAGGGATTAAAACGCGATCCGCTGCGATCAGTGCCGAAACAGCATAGAAGTTAAGCGCTGGTGGGGTGTCCAGGTAGATCCGGTCGTAGTCCTCATCCAGCTCGTCCAGCAGTTTCCTGAGTTTGTTGATCTTGTGCTTGGCTTCAAGCTTGGGCTGCAAGTCGGCCAGTTCCGGGGTCGCGGTCACAACATGCAGGTTGTCGAACGGTGTTTCGTAGATATCCACCTGATTTTTTTTCGCGAAGGGCCCCGACGACAGGGTCTGCTTGAAGAAATCCGCGATCCCCATAGGAATATCATCACCCGTCAACCCGGTGAGGTATTGGGTCGAATTCGCTTGGGCATCAAGATCGATCAAGAGCGTCCGATACCCTTCGTGAGCACTGACCGCGGCCAGGTTACAGGCGATGCTGGACTTGCCAACGCCCCCCTTCTGATTGAAAACCACCCGACGCATGAGTTGACCTCCTTGGTGCCTGGATTGAGTACAGGGAATTAGTGGATGGCTGGAGTCTATGCAATGCACGTGACAACGGCGAGCGGTTCAGCCATCGACTCGACAGCATCCGACAATGAAAGTGGCAAATTTCGACATATTTGTTCTTTACAAATTGCTACTCATCATCCTCATCGGGATAATGCCCGACGTTTGAGCAAAAATTGCACGATCAGGGCAGATTGCCAGCTCTATAGCAGTAAGCAGTAGCCCGCAGGGGCGGGAAGATAAATCCATTGATCACCTTCAACATCGCACAATGGCGCGCCTGGGCACCGGGGTTGACTAGCGTCGGCGACTGGCAGCAGTGGAGTCAGCACCCAACGCCTTTGCAGAGCAGCGATGAAGCGCCGGATGTTTCGTTCCTGCCCGCCATGCAACGTCGACGCCTCGGTCGTCTGGCGCGCATGGCATTCGCCGTAGGCTGGCCACTGGCCGAGGGCCACGAGCGTTTGCCACTGGTGTTTGTCTCGCGCCACGGTGAAACACCGCGCACGTTCGAGATCCTGCGTGACGTAGCCGCCGACCAGCCTCTGTCACCGACACAGTTCAGCCTGTCCGTGCACAACGCAGTCATCGGTCTGTGGTCGATCATGCGCGGTGAAACCAGCGAAATGACAGCCTTGGCTGCCGCGGGTGATGGCCTGGAACATGGCGCTTTTGAAGCTGCGGCGCTGCTGGCCGAAGGCGCCTCCGCGGTGCTCTTGATCGTCACCGAAGAACAACCGCCCCACGCTTACTCGGACTGGATAGACGACGTGCCCTTTCCCTACGCCGTTGGCTTGCTGCTGACACCAGGAACGGACTGGCAGCTGTCCTTGCAACCCGCCGGCGAAGAGAAACTGCCGTGCAGCCAATGGCCGCACGCCTTGAACCTGCTGCAAGCACTCAACACTGAACGCACCACATGCCGACACACCTGGAAGAACCGGTTATGGAACTGGCAACGCAACCACTGAAAAAGCGTCAGGACGCCTACTACTGGCGCTTGTTCGCAACTGCGATGTGCTTTGCCTTGTTCGGGCTGGGTGGGCTGTGCCTGCGTTTGCTGTTTTTTCCGCTGCTGCGCTGCCTGCCGGGTGATCAGGGCAAAAAACGCCAGCGGGCCAGAAGAACCATCAGTCGTCTGTTCTGGGTGTTTATTCAGCGCATGGCTCGCAACGGTGTCCTGACCTACGAAATAGAGGGCGCAGAACGCCTGGGTCGCCCCGGACAGATGATCATCGCCAACCATCCTTCGCTGATTGATGTGGTGTTTCTCATCGGTCTGGTGCGCGACGCCAATTGCGTGGTCAAACACAGCCTCTGGGAAAACCCCTTTACCTGCGGCCCGGTGCGCTCCACCGGCTACATCAGCAACGACGGCAGCGCCGAGATGCTCGACAACGCCGCCGACGCTTTGCGCGAAGGCCAGACCCTGATTGTTTTCCCGGAGGGCACACGCACCCGGCCCGGTTGCGCACCTGAGTTTCATCGCGGCGCAGCGGCAATTGCCTTGCGTGGTGCCTCAGTGATCACTCCGGTCGTCATTCAGGTCAGCCCGACGACGCTGACCAAGGCCGAACCCTGGTATCGCATCCCGTTGCGTCGCGTGCATTTCAGTTTGCGCGTAGGTGCCGATATAGATCCACACGCCTTTGCTGCGCTTGGCCCGGCGCCTGTTGCGTCGCGCAAGCTCAACGATCACTTGCATCACTATTTCATCCGGGAGCTCGCCTTAGATGAGCGATCTACATCAAGACATTAAACAGCTGATCATCGATGCCCTGGGCCTCGAAGACATCAGCACCCATGACATTGGCAACGACCAGATCCTCTTCGGTGAAGGGCTGGGTCTTGACTCCGTCGATGCGCTGGAACTGGGCCTTGCCATTCAGAAGCGTTATGGCATCAAGATCGATGCGGACGCCAAAGATACCCGTGATCATTTCACTAGCGTCGACAGCCTTGCGGCTTTTGTCAGCGCGCGACAAGCGGCCTGAGGATTTGACATGCAAACCCGTGAAGACATCTTCGAAATCCTGCGCGATGCGCTGGTTGAGCTGTTCGAACTTGAGCCTGAGCGAGTCACTCTGCAAGCCAATCTTTATCAGGATCTGGAAATTGACAGCATTGACGCCGTGGACCTGATCGACCACATCAAACGCAAGACCGGCACCAAAATCGCTGCCGAAGAATTCAAGGCGGTACGCACCGTCAATGACGTCGTCGAGGCGGTTTACCGTCTGGCCAACAACGCCGAATGAAACGGCTGATTGGCCTGGGTCTGTTGCTGGCAGGCGTGCTTTACCCGTTCGCGGTTTACTACGGCACCGAACACTTCGCACCCTGGCAGTTCGCCCTGCTGTTGGGTGTCTTGTGGCTAGGACGAGCACTGACCGCAGGCCGACGGCCCGCCACGCTGATTACCGCACTGATCGCCATTGTCTTCTGCCTGTTGCTGGGCCTGCTGGGCAGCCCGCAATTGCTACGTTGGTACCCGGTGCTGATCAGTGCTTCGATGTTGAGCCTGTTTGGCATGAGCCTGATTTATGGGCCGCCGATCGTCGAGCGCCTGGCGCGCCTGACCGACCCGCAACTGCCGGAAAAAGCCATTCGCTACACCCGTAAGGTGACGGTCGTGTGGTGCTGGTTTTTTCTCGCCAACGGGCTGACGGCAGCCGGCTTGACGCTGTGGGCTCCACTGTCCTGGTGGGCGTTGTACACCGGGCTTGTTTCATACGGATTGATGGGCCTGCTGTTTGCAGGCGAATGGCTGATCCGCCGCCGAGTCAGAGGCGCGGCATGAAATGGAATGCATGAACCGGATGGTTGTTGACTGGATAAAACCCGAGCGTCTGTTGCTCGCCCCGCAGCCAGCCCGCGAGCTGACGCAGGGCCTGAACCACGCACAATTCTGCGAGCAGACGTTGAGCGTCGCGGCGGGCCTTCAGGCCCGAGGCATCAAGCGCCTGGCCCTGCATCTTGAAGATGCGGGCGAACTGGCGGTTGCGCTGTTTGCAGCCTGGCGCGCGGGCGTCAGCGTGTTGCTACCCGCCGACCTGCAAGCGCAGACCCGCGAGCGCTGGTCCGGGCATGTGGATGCCTGGCTGACGGACCTGCCCGGCGATCGCAAGCTGCATGAACTGCACGCCGAACCGATGCCGTCCGAACTGCTGGATCTGGATCAATGCCGCCTGAGCCTGTGTACGTCCGGCTCCAGCGGTGAACCCAAGCTGATTGAGAAACGCCTGCGTCAACTGGCCAATGAAGTCGATGCACTGGAGCAACTCTGGGGCGCAGAGCTGGACACGGCCTGCATCATCGGCAGCGTGGCGACTCAGCATATCTATGGCTTGCTGTTCCGCGTGTTGTGGCCATTGAGCGCAGGTCGCTGCTTTGTCCGTAAACAACTGCCTTTCCCCGAAGACTTACAGCGCACCAGTCGCGAGTTCGCGAATTTCGCCTGGGTAGCCAGCCCCGCACTGCTCAAGCGTATGGGCGACAACCTCGACTGGCCAAGCCTGGGTAAAGTACGTCGGGTATTTTCCTCCGGTGGCGCACTGCCTGCTGACGCAGCCGCCAGCCTTCACCAGCGCTTGGGCCAATGGCCGACTGAGATCCTTGGCAGCTCGGAAACCGGTGGCATCGCCTGGCGTCAAGGTCAGGACCTGTGGCAAGCCTTCGCTGGCGTGGAGCTGGGTCAGGACGCCGACGGCGCCCTGCGTATCAGTTCGAGCTACATGCCGCCGGGCCACGTCGAGCAAACTGCGGACGCAGTTCGCATGACCGATGACGGCCGCTTTGAATTGATCGGCCGACTGGATCGCATCGTCAAGCTCGAAGAAAAACGCATTTCCCTGCCGCTACTGGAGCAAGCACTGGTCAGCCATGAATGGGTCAGTGAAGCGCGTCTTGGCGTGGTGCAGGAAAATCGGGCCTCGCTCGGCGCACTGGTAGTGCTGAGCGACGCGGGTTTGCATGCCTTGCGCAATCAAGGACGACGTAATCTGACGCAAACCCTGCGCCAGCACTTGAGCGGTCATTGCGAAGCCATTGCCCTGCCCCGCCGCTGGCGCATGCTGCGACAGCTACCGTTGAATGCACAAGGCAAGCTGCCCCAGGCTGAGGTTCAAGCCCTATTGATGGCATCCCGCGGACTCGATCCGGAAGTGCTGGAGCAGCAGAACATTGATGGCGAGTGGCATCTGCAATTGAGTGTGCCGCCGGATCTGGCGTACTTCAGCGGACACTTTCCGAAGGTCCCGGTGTTACCGGGCGTGGTTCAGGTGAACTGGGCAATGGCATTGGGTCAGCGCTTGCTGGACGTGCCGCCGAAATTTGCCGGGATGGAAGTCCTCAAGTTTCAGCAACTGGTCCGCCCCGGTGACCAGATCAGCCTGAACCTGCGGTTCGACACAGAACGCAGCAAACTCTACTTCGCCTTCCGCAACGGCGACGCAGCGTGCTCCAGTGGCCGGATATTGCTGGAGGTGGGAGATGTTTGACCCGAAGCTCCATGCTGCATCTTCCCTGCCGCTGCATGATCGCGCGGCAAACATCAGTTCTGTAGGAGCTCACGAGCATCGCGAGGCAGCGAAAGCGGTGTGCCAGCCGAGCCGCCATCGCTGCCTCGCGATGCTCGTAAGCTCCTACAGGACATTCATTCTCTGCCATGAACTCGATTCCAGCCTCAGCGCATTCGCTCCCACACAGTCTCCAGCGCACTCGATAACCCGGGAACAGGTACCTACGCATGCATAACCCCTGCGCCATCATCCCGGTGTTCGACCATGAGCTGGCGGTACCTGCGGTGCTTGAAGCGGTGCTAGCGGCCGGTTTGCCGTGTGTCCTGGTAGACGACGCCAGCAGCCCGGCTTGCGCTGCAGTGCTGCGCGAACTGGCGCAACGCGACAACGTTTATCTGGTCACGCTGCCCGTCAATCAAGGTAAAGGCGGCGCGGTCATGGCGGGTTTCCGTGAGGCTCAGCGCCTGGGTTTCAGCCATGCCCTGCAAGTGGATGCTGACGGTCAGCACAATCTCGCTGATCTCGGCATTTTCCTCGAAACGTCACGCCAACAACCCAACGCGCTGATCTGCGGTTATCCGCAATACGATGCCAGCGTTCCCAAAGGCCGGTTGTATGCCCGCTACCTCACGCATTTCTGGGTATGGGTCAACAGCCTGTCCTTGCAGATCAAGGATTCGATGTGCGGTTTCAGGGTTTACCCGCTGGCGCCCGTCCTGCACCTGATCAATACCGTACAAGTGGGCAAGCGGATGGATTTCGACTCGGAAATCCTCGTGCGCCTGTCGTGGCTCAATCAGCCAATGATCTGGCTGCCGACCAAAGTGCATTACCCGCAGGACGGCCTGTCGCATTTCCGGATGTTCCACGACAACGCATTGATCTCGAAAATGCACACCAAGCTGTTCTTCGGCATGTTGGGGCGTTTCCCGTTGATCCTCTGGCGACGGTGGTTGCCGTGATCGGTTTGCTGGCAGGAAATGCAGGAGCTCACGAGCAAGCGTTCGCCCTGACACACCGCCATCGCGGCCTCGCGCTGCTCGTGCGCTTCTACAGGGGGACGCAACGATGAGCGATAAGCACTGGGCCAAACACGAAGAACGCGGCAGTTTCATGCTGATGAAACTCACCGCATGGGGCGTACGCCATCTGGGTCGTCGGGTGCTGAGCCCGGTGCTGCACGGCATCGTGCTGTATTTCTTCCTGTTCGGCCGTCAGGCGCGCAAGAGTGCCTGGGAATACCAACGACGCTTGTCCGAGTGGAGCGCCAGACCAGAGCTGATGCCAACCCACAAACGGGTGTTCGGCCAGTTCATGGCCTTTGCTGATTCGTTGCTCGACAAGCTCGACGTCTGGAACGGCAAGCTGCGCCTGGAGCAGATCGAAATCGTTGACCCGGCCCTGTTGCGCACTCAGTTGCGTGGCGAACGCGGCCAGATGCTGGTGGGCGCGCATCTGGGCAATCTCGAAGTCTGCCGCGCGCTGGCCGAACTGGGCGAAAAAGTCACCATGAACGTGCTGGTCCATACACGGCACGCCGAGCGCTTCAACCGTCTTTTGGGTGAAGCAGGCGCGACCAATCTGCGTCTGATTCAGGTCAGCGAGCTGGACCCGTCGGTCATGCTGCAACTGAGCCAGCGTCTGGATGAAGGCGAGTGGCTGGCCATCGCCGGTGACCGAGTGGCCCTTCATGGCGGGCGCAATGCGCGGGTCGACTTCCTGGGTGCCAAGGCTGCGTTCCCCCAGGGCCCGTGGCTGCTGGCCGGATTATTAAAATGCCCGATCAATCTGATTTTCTGCCTCAAGCGCCCAAGCGGTTATCAAGTGACGCTTGAGCCTTTCGCCAATGCCGTCGAGTGGAGGCGCAGCGACCGGCAACAAGTCATTGCCGATCACGCTCAGCGCTATGCCGACCGCCTCGCCCACTACAGCCTGCAAGCCCCGCAGCAGTGGTTCAATTTCTACCCTTTCTGGAAGTCCGATGACGAATCAAGTTCCTGAGCCGGTCACCTTCGGCGAGCGTGCGTTGCAGATCGAAGACGTGCTGGCCCTGGCCAATCGCCAAGTGCCGACCGCTCTGCAAAGCGACAGCGCCTACCGTCAGCGCATCGCCAAAGGCGCGCAGTTCCTCGATTCGCTGCTGGACAAGGAAGGCGTGATTTACGGCGTGACTACCGGTTACGGTGATTCCTGCGTGGTGGCTGTACCGCTGCAGCATGTGGAAGCCTTGCCACGTCACCTGTACACGTTTCACGGTTGTGGGCTGGGCAAACTGCTCGATGCCCAAGCCACTCGTGCGGTACTGGCGGCGCGTTTGCAGTCGTTGTGCCACGGCGTTTCCGGGGTTCGCATTGAGCTGCTGGAGCGGCTGCAGGCGTTTCTTGATCAGGAAGTATTGCCGCTGATTCCGGAAGAAGGTTCGGTGGGTGCCAGCGGCGATCTGACGCCGCTGTCTTACGTCGCGGCGACCTTGTCCGGCGAGCGCGAAGTCATGTTCCGCGGCGAACGCCGTCAGTCCAGCGACGTGCATCGCGAGCTGGGCTGGGACCCGTTGGTGTTGCGCCCCAAAGAGGCCCTGGCCTTGATGAACGGCACAGCGGTGATGACCGGTCTGGCGTGCCTGGCCTTTGCCCGCGCTGATTACCTGCTGCAACTGGCAACGCGTATCACCGCGATGAACGTCGTTGCGCTGCAAGGCAACCCTGAGCATTTCGACGAACGCCTGTTTGCTGCCAAGCCTCATCCGGGCCAGATGCAAGTCGCGGCCTGGTTGCGCAAGGATCTGGCCATCGACGCACCAACCGCGCCACTGCATCGTTTGCAGGATCGCTACTCGCTACGTTGCGCCCCGCATGTGCTGGGCGTACTGGCTGACAGCCTGAACTGGCTGCGTTCGTTCATCGAAATTGAATTGAACAGCGCCAACGACAACCCGATCATCGACGCCGAAGCCGAACGCGTGCTGCACGGCGGGCATTTCTACGGCGGCCACATTGCGTTCGCCATGGACAGCCTGAAAAACCTCGTCGCCAACGTCGCCGATCTGCTTGATCGCCAGCTCGCGCTGCTGGTAGATGAACGCTACAACCACGGGTTGCCGAGCAATTTGTCCGGCGCGCCAGCGGACCGGGCGATGATCAACCATGGCTTCAAGGCCGTGCAGATCGGCACCAGCGCCTGGACCGCCGAAGCCTTGAAGAACACCATGCCAGCCAGCGTGTTCTCGCGTTCTACCGAGTGCCACAATCAGGACAAAGTCAGCATGGGCACCATCGCCGCCCGGGACGCCATTCGCGTGCTGGAGCTGACCGAGCAAGTGGCAGCCGCCACATTGATCGCCGCGAATCAGGGCGTCTGGCTGCGCAGTAAGGCCGCTGATGCGCGCCCTCTACCGCCAGCGCTGGCAGCCATGCACGAACAACTGGCCGCTGATTTCCCGCCGGTGATCGAAGACCGTGCGCTGGAAGGTGAACTGCGTCTGTGCCTGCAGCGCATCGCTGATCGCCACTGGAGGTTGCATGCGCAGTAAAGGCGTAATCGATGTCGACACCGAAATTCTGGTGCCCTTTTTTGACGTCGACTCGATGAACATCGTTTGGCACGGCCATTACATCAAGTACCTGGAAGTCGCCCGCTGCGCCTTGCTGGACCACATCGGCCACAACTACACGCAGATGCTCGAATCCGGTTACGGCTGGCCGGTGATAGACATCCAGTTGCGCTACGTGCGCGGCGCGGTATTCGGCCAACGGCTGATCGTGCGCGCCAGCCTTGTGGAGTGGGAGAACCGCTTGAAGATTAATTACCTGATCACCGATGCCGAGACCGGCGAACGCATGACCCGCGCCAGCTCGATTCAGGTGGCAGTGGCCATCGAAACCCGCGAAATGCAGCTGGCGTCGCCGAAAGCCTTCACTGATGCGGTTGAGAGGGTGTTGCCATGAATCTCTGTATCGAAACAGGTCTCAACCCTGTGGGAGCGGTGCTTGCCCGCGATAAGGCTGGACGCGGTAGACCTGATATCTGCGGTGCACTTATCGCGGGCAAGCACCGCTCCCACATGAACCTCATTTCAACCATGGGTCGTGTGTTTTGCCTTATGGCGCTGCTGTGCCTGTCACCACTGGCCCAGGCTTTTGACTTACAGCAACTAAGCGATCAACTGGCAAAACCGGTCGTGGTACGCGGCAACTTCATCCAGGAAAAACACCTGCGCGCCCTGCCAACTCCATTGATCAGCAAAGGCCGTTTTGTACTGGCCAAGGAGTTCGGTCTGCTGTGGCTGCTGGATACGCCGCTCAAACAGGATTACCGCATCACCCCGGCTGGCATTGCCCGCCGTGACGCAGCCAATGGCTGGCATTTGCTGCCCAACAAGAGCGCCGGAGCTGAACAGAACCGACTGTTCCTTGCCGTGTTGCAGGGTGACAGCAGCGGCCTGCAGCGCGACTTCGAATTGCAGCTCAAAGGCGATGCCAAAGCCTGGCAACTGACATTGACCCCGCGTTCGCTGTTGCTGCAACAGGTGTTCAAGCAGATCAATATCGACGGCGGGGAACTGGTGCAGCGTATCGAACTGCTGGAAACCCAAGGTGACAGCACACTGTTGAAGATGGTCGACAGCCAGAGCGTGCCAGCCTTGAGCGATGCGGAGCGTACTGATTTTGCGAATTGAACGCCTGTTGCCGCGCCTGTTCCTGATCATCCTGTTGGCGGTGCTGGCTCTCGCGGGCTGGCAATGGCGCGACGGTGCGCCGCTGTCAGCCAACCTGATGGAGCTGGTCCCCGGTAGCAGCCCCGATCCTTTGGAACTGCGCGCCGAACAGCGCATGCAAGAACCACTGAACCGCGAAATGCTGGTGTTGGTCGGCCACACCGATCAACAGCAAGCCATCAAACTGGCCCAAGAATTGGGAGAGCAATGGCAGGCCAGCGGTCTGTTCGACAAGGTCCAATGGAGCCTGCAAGCCGATCTGCCTGCGCTGCGCACCCAGCTGCTGCAAGGTCGACTGGCGATGCTGCCAACGGCAGACCGGACGCAATTGATCGACAACCCTCAGGCCTTTATTCAACAACGCGTGCAAAGCCTGTTCGACCCATTCAGCGGCTTCAGCCTGGTGCCCAGCCAGGATGACTGGCTGGGCCTGACTGGACGTATTCAGAGCGGCATGCCACAACACGGCGCCGTGCGGCCGGATATCGGCACCGGGGCGCTAATCGCCAACGCCGATGGCAAAAACTGGGTACTGCTGCGAGCCCGTACAAACGGCGATGCGTTCGACATGCACTTGCCGCTGCGCGTCGCCGACTTGCTCAGCGCGGCCCGCCAACAGGCTGCGCAGGCCGATGGGCAGTTACTGGCAGCCAGCGGCCTGCTGTATGCCGCCGACGGCCAACGTCAGGCCAGTCGGGAAATCACCTGGGTCGGCGGTGGTGCAACAGCGGGCATTCTGCTGTTGCTGCTGTTGGCTTTCCGCCGCTGGCGTGTCTTGCTGGCGTTCGTGCCGGTGCTGGTGGGCATGCTGTTTGGCGCCGTCGCCTGCGTCGCGTTCTTCGGCCATATGCACGTGATGACACTGGTACTGGGGTCCAGCCTGATTGGCGTAGCGGTGGATTACCCGCTGCATTACCTGTCCAAAAGCTGGAGCCTGAAACCCTGGCGCAGCTGGCCTGCCCTGCGCCTGACGCTGCCGGGCCTGAGTCTGAGCCTGGCGACCAGTTGCATCGGTTACCTGGCGTTGGCCTGGACGCCTTTCCCGGCGCTGACACAAATCGCCGTGTTCTCTGCGGCGGGCCTGATTGGCGCTTATCTCACTGCCGTTTGCCTGTTGCCCGCGATGCTCAACAGCACTGAATTGAACCCGGCTCAATGGCCTTTGCGCCTGGCTGAACGCTTGTTGGGCTGGCGCGAAACCCTGCTGCAACGGGTCGGCACGCCCATTCTGCTGACGTTGCTGGTGCTGTTCTGCGCAGCAGGACTGTGGCAACTGACCACCAAGAATGACATCCGTCAATGGATCTCGGCGCCGCCGCAACTTACCGCGCAAGCGCAGACCATTGCGAAGATCACGGGTTACCAGCCCACCAGCCAGTTCTTTTTGGTCGAGGGCAAAGACCAGCAAGAATTGCTGGAGCGTCAGACGGCACTGACCCAACGTCTCGACCAATTGGTGAATCTGGACGAACTGAACGGTTATCTGGCGTTGAACCAGTTGGTTGCGCCCCCTTCCGAACAAGAGGCCGTGCGCAAAGCCCTGAGCACCTTGCCTGAGCACTGGCAAACGCTGGTTGAGCTCGGCGTTCCCGCCAATGCACTGCAAGCTGAACTGACTCAACTGCAGGCGTTGCCGGTCACTGATATCGACGCAGCACTGGCCGGACCACTCGGCGAACCATGGCGAGTGCTGTGGCTGGGCGCGAGCAAAAATGGTGTCGCTGGCATGGTCAGCCTGCAAGGTTTGAACAACGCCGCCTTGCTGCGTTTGCAAGCTCAGGACTTGCCGGGCGTGCGGCTGGTGGATCGTCTGGGACAACTCAACACTGTCTTTGCCGCCACCCAGATCAGCGCCGCAGAATTGAAACTGGCGTCCTGCGTGTTGATCGTGCTGTTGCTGATTGCGCCATTCGGATTTGGCGGTGCGCTGCGCATCGTCGCGCTACCGTTGCTCGCCGCGCTGTGCAGCCTTGCCAGCCTGGGTTGGCTCGGCCAGCCGCTGACGTTGTTCAGCCTGTTCGGCCTGTTACTGGTGACCGCGATCAGTGTTGACTACGCGATCCTGATGCGCGAACAGATTGGTGGTGCCGCAGTGAGTTTGCTGGGTACCTTGCTCGCCGCCGTCACCACATGGTTATCGTTCGGTTTGCTGGCCGTTTCCAGCACGCCCGCCATCAGCAACTTTGGCCTGTCGGTGAGCCTCGGACTGGCGTTCAGCTTCATGCTCGCACCGTGGGCTGCTTCTCGAAAGACCAAACCCGCAACTGAAAGCGAGGCTCATTCATGATGACCGCGCTGTTCTGGTTGATGGCCTTACTGATGTTTGCGGTCGCGACGCATCTGGGACGCCGTTTCGGCTTGATTCCCATCGTCAGTCAGTTGTTACTGGCGACCTTCGCCCTGCCGCTGATCATGCTGTTCTGGGTGGAACCGTACTGGCAACTGAGCGGTGCACAGCTGGTGTCGCCAGTCTGGCTAAAGACCTTGTATGGCCTGAGTTTCGCCATCGTGTTGGGGCACATCCTCAGCGACGTTATCGACGTAAAGATGGATCGCCAAAGCCTGAAAGTCGCACTGCCTAGTTTTGCTGTGCCATTCCTGGCCGGGTTGGGTTGCGCCTTCTGGTTTCTGCCTGCACAGCCGTGGATCAGTTCATTGGCTCTCGGTCTCGTATTCGCGATTACGGCGATCCCGGTGCTGTACCTGTACCTGCGCCATATCGACTATCCGCCAGAGGCGACCCGGCGTCTGGTGCAGACCGCAATCCTTATCGACCTGATGTGCTGGAGCCTGTTTGGCATCGCCCAAGGCAGCCTGAACATCAATAGCCTTTTACTGCCGCTGCTCGGCGCGTGCGTGCCTTTGCTGTTGCGGGCTCTGCAACTGCGCCAACCGCTGGTGTACAGCGTCACGTTTTTCGCTTTGTTGGTAGTCGCCGAGCACTACAAGCTCAATGCGCTGATTTTCGGCATCGGCTATCTGCTGTGCATGGCCCAACTCAAACAGCCGTGGGTGCTGCCGATCAAGCGCGAATGGTTCATACGCCTGCAAACCTGGCTGGCGATCCCGCTGATCCTGACCTTTGGCATCGTGCAGATTAATGTGCACAGCGCCATGGGCAGCCTCAGTTGGGTACAGCTCGGCGCGCTGATTCTGCTGCCGATTGTCAGCAAGATGCTCGGCAACTGGCTCGGGTTGAGCTGGGCAACGCCGTCCTTTGCCGGTGCCAGCCGCTGGCGTGAAAGCGTGCTGCTGAATATTCGCGGCCTGAGCGAAATCGTCTTTCTCAATATGCTGCTGCAACAACAACTGATCAACCCGGCGCTGTACTTCGCGCTGATGTTGATGAGCCTGCTCGCGACCCTGATGCCAGCCTTGCTGGGCATGGGCCGCGCACCGGTGCAGCCACCCGTAAACGCTGTCGATCCAGTAAGGAAGTCATATGCCAGTAACTGATAGGGAAAGCCGGACAGTCGTGGTGATCGGTGCGGGTCCTGCCGGTGCGATCGCCGCAGCCCTGCTCAAGCGCAACGGGCATGACGTGCTGATCATTGAGCGCCAGCAGTTCCCACGTTTTTCCATCGGTGAGAGCCTGCTGTCACATTGCCTGGACTTCGTCGAAGAAGCCGGCATGCTCGAAGCCGTAAAGGCCGCAGGCTTCCAGAAGAAAAATGGCGCTGCCTTTGCCTGGCGCGATCAATACAGCGCGTTCGACTTCGGCGACACCTTCAGCGAAGGCCAGCCATCGACCTTTCAAGTACAGCGCGGTGAGTTCGACAAACTGTTGGCCGATCAGGCTGAATTGCAGGGAGTGGAAATCCGCTATCAGCAAGAGATCATCGCGGGCGATTTCAACAGCCTGCAGCCAGTACTGAACGTGCGTCGCGAAGACGGCAGCAAGTATCAAGTGCAGGCGCAGTTCGTGCTCGATGCCAGCGGCTATGGTCGCGTGCTGCCGCGCTTGCTGGACCTGGAAGCACCGTCGAATTTTCCGGTGCGTCAGGCGGTGTTCACCCACGTTGAGGA
Organism: Pseudomonas caspiana; assembly: GCF_040224095.2. Taxonomy (NCBI): domain Bacteria; kingdom Pseudomonadati; phylum Pseudomonadota; class Gammaproteobacteria; order Pseudomonadales; family Pseudomonadaceae; genus Pseudomonas; species Pseudomonas caspiana. The sequence continues at coordinate 5,527,002 of NZ_CP167995.1, forward strand.
TCATTTCCCGGAGTCCTTTGACCGGGAGAAAATCCTCGTCAGCATTCACCCTGAAATGCGCGACGTGTGGTTCTGGTCGATCCCGTTCAGCAACGGCCGCTGCTCCATGGGTGTCGTCGCTGCGTCCGAACGCTTCAAGGACAAACCCGAAGACCTCGACGCCTGCTTGCGCGAGTTCGTGGGTGAAACTCCGCACCTTAAAGAACTGCTCAAAAACGCCGTGTGGGACACTCCGGCGCGGACCATCGGCGGTTACTCGGCCAACGTCAAAACCCTGCACGGTCCGGGCTTTGCGCTACTGGGCAATGCGGCTGAATTCCTCGACCCGGTGTTCTCATCCGGCGTGACCATTGCCATGCGTTCGGCGAGCATGGCGGCGGGGGTTCTGCATCGCCAGTTGCAAGGTGAAACGGTCGACTGGCAGGCTGAATTCTCCACACCGCTCAAGCGTGGCGTAGACACTTTCCGCGCCTATGTCGAGGGCTGGTACGAAGGCACTTTCCAGGATGTGATTTTCTACCCGGAAAGCACTCGGGATATCCGCCGCATGATCAGCGCGATTCTGGCCGGATACGCCTGGGACCCGCTTAACCCGTTTGTTGCCGAGCCCAAGCGCCGCCTGCGCATGCTCTCGGAAATCTGCGCGAGTACAGCTCAATGAGCGGCCCGTTCCTGAGCGACAAATACGTCGAAGAAACCCGTTTCGGTTTGTGGTTCCTGCGTAGCCATACCTGGCAACACCGCGTGTTGCGGGTGGCGATCGACGATCTGCGCAGCCTGTTTGACGGCGCACCGCCAAGCCAGCCAGTACTACTCGACGCGGGTTGCGGTCAGGGCAAGTCTTTCAAGCGCCTGTCTGAAGTGTTTGCGCCATCACGCCTGTTAGGTGTGGACGCTGATCCTGAAAGCCTGACCATGAGCCGCACTGAAGCCCGACTTCAAGGCATCGATGTCGAACTGATCGGCAGCGACTGCGCAGCCCTGAAACTGGCCGACGCCAGCGTCGATATCCTGTTCTGCCACCAGACATTCCACCACCTGGTCGAACAGGAACAGGCCCTCGCCGAGTTCTATCGGGTGCTCAAACCCGGCGGTTATTTGTTGTTCGCTGAATCCACCGAAGCCTATATCGACACCTGGGTGATCCGCTGGCTGTTCCGCCACCCGATGCATGTGCAGAAAAGTGCTGAGCAGTACCTGCAAATGCTCCGCGATCAGGGCTTTGAGTTTGGTGCGCAGAACGTGTCTTACCCGTATCTTTGGTGGAGCCGCTCCACTGATTTCGGTTTGCTGGAACGTCTGAAGCTACGCAAGCCAGCGCCTGTTGGCCAACGCGAGGAAACCTTGGTCAATGTGGTGGCGCGCAAGCCTGTCGAGGGTGAAAGAACATGATTCGCGCATTGCTGATTGCCTGTGCCCTGCTGCTCACGGCGTGTGCCAGCCAGGCCCCGCTGCCTGTTTCGGTCCCCGAGCTGCAGTTGCCGATGCAATTGCACATCCAGCGCCAGCAGGCTGATCAGCGTCAGGACTGGTTGCTGGTGATTCAGCAGGAAGCCAGCGGATTGCGCTGGTCACTGATGGACCCACTGGGGATTCCCCTTGCCCGCCAGCAATTGATCAAAGGCCAATGGCAAGCCGACGGTCTTTTACCGCCCAATGCCGAAGCCCGGGAACTGTTCGCGGCGCTGCTATTCGCCCTGACCCCGGACAATGAGTTGGGGCGTAACTATCCGACTGCACAGCGCCGAGGTACGCAACGCATTTTCAATGAACGATGGGGCGTGGAATACAGCAGCGCCGACACCTTCAGGCTGGTCGTCCTCACCGGCAAAGACGGCAGGATCAACTACGGTATCAGCCCGCTGAACAGTGAGGCCCTGCAGTGAACGCCTACCTGAACGCACTAGGGCTGATCTGCTCTCTGGGCAGCGATCGCGAAGAAGTCGCCCGCAGGCTATTTGCCGCCGACACGTCAGGCATGGTCGAAGAAGGCGGATGGGTCCCGGAGCGCATCTTGCCTGTAGGTGCAGTCAAAACAGAGTTGCCGCAAATCCCCTCTGCTCTGGCCTCCCACAACAGCCGCAACAATCAGCTGTTGCTGGCGGCTGCCCTGCAGATCGAGCCGGGTATCCGTGAGGCCATCACGCGTTATGGCACTCATCGTATCGGGGTGATTCTGGGCACCAGCACGTCGGGCATCGACGAAGCCGGGCGTGGCATTGGCGCATGGTTGAGCAGCCAGCAGTTCCCTGCTGATTACCACTATCAGCAACAAGAGCTGGGTGCAGCGGCCAATTTCCTTTCGGAGTGGCTGGAGCTGAGCGGCCCTTCTTACGTGATTTCCACTGCCTGCACGTCCAGCGCCCGCGCCCTGCTCAGTGCCCGACGCGCCTTGGACATGGGCCTGTGCGATGCGGTGCTGTGCGGCGGTGTCGACACGCTGTGCAAACTTACCCTGAACGGTTTCTCGGCGTTGGAAGCGGTTTCGCAGCAGCGCTGCAACCCGTTTTCGCGCAATCGTGACGGGATCAATATCGGCGAGGCTGCGGTGTTGTTTCTGATGACCCGCGAAGCCAGCGGCGAGCATTCGATTGCGTTACTGGGTGCGGGCGCAACGTGCGACGCGCACCATATTTCCGCTCCCGAACCGAGCGGCCGCGGAGCACGTGAAGCCATGCAACAAGCGCTGGACAATGCCGGGCTTGCTGCGACGCAGATCGGTTACCTGAACTTGCACGGCACGGCCACGCCTCACAACGACGCCATGGAAAGCCTGGCCGTGAACGCTATTTTCCCTGACGGCGTGCCCTGCTCTTCGACCAAACCCATGACCGGCCACACGCTGGGCGCAGCGGGTGCGCTTGAAGCAGCGTTCTGCTGGCTGAGCCTGGCACCGGAAAACACTGACCACGCGCTGCCGCCTCACACCTGGGATGGCGAAGCAGACCCGCTGCTGCCGCCTTTGCAGTGGACTAACGCGCAGACTCGCCTGGCACAAACGCCAAAGCGCTACCTGATGAGCAACTCGTTTGCCTTCGGCGGCAACAACATCAGCCTGATTATCGGAGACGCCTCATGATTGCCTGGCCGCTCGCAGAACTGCTGCCCCATGCCGGCGACATGATCCTCATCGATGAGGTGCTGTCGTTCGACGAAGAACAGATTCACACTCGCCTGACTGTCACACCCGGTGGACTGCTCAATGACGCCAAAGGCAACATGCCCGCCTGGGTAGGCATCGAGCTGATGGCTCAGAGTGTCGCCGCCTACGCAGGCTGTCAGGCTCGTACTCAAGGTGAACCGGTAGTACTGGGCTTTCTGCTCGGCAGTCGCAAGTTCGAATGCAACGTGGAACACTTTCCCGCGGGCAGTGAATTGACCATCCACGCTCTGCGGTCGCTGCAGGACGACAACGGCATGGGTGTTTTCGAGTGTCGCCTGACCGGCCCGGCCATTGAAGCGTTTGCCCGCCTCAGCGTGTACTGCCCGCCCAACCCCGATCAATACCTGAACGAAGGAGCCGGCACATGACTGACTCGATACTGGTCACCGGCTCCAGCCGTGGCATCGGCCGCGCCATTGCGCTACGACTGGCGCAAGCAGGCTTCGACCTGATCCTGCATTGCCGCAGTGGACGCACCGAAGCCGAAGCTGTCCAGGCCGAAATCGTCGCGTTGGGCCGTCGGGCGCGGATCCTGCAATTCGACGTGGCTGACCGCGAAACCTGCAAAGCCATTCTGGAAGCGGATGTGGAAACCCACGGTGCCTATTACGGTGTGGTGCTCAACGCCGGACTGACGCGTGACGGCGCCTTCCCGGCGCTCAGCGACGATGATTGGGACGTGGTGCTCAGAACCAACCTCGATGGCTTCTATAACGTGCTGCACCCGGTAATGATGCCAATGATCCGTCGCCGTGCGGCCGGTCGCATCGTGTGCATCACCTCGGTTTCAGGACTGATCGGCAACCGTGGCCAAGTCAATTACAGCGCCTCCAAAGCGGGCGTAATCGGTGCTGCCAAGGCGCTGGCCATCGAGCTGGGCAAGCGCAAGATCACCGTAAACTGCGTCGCGCCCGGACTGATCGATACCGCCATGCTCGACGAAAATGTTCCTGTGGATGAATTGATGAAGATGATCCCCGCACAGCGCATGGGCACCCCTGAAGAAGTCGCTGGTGCGGTGAATTTCCTGATGTCCGCCGAAGCCGCGTATATCACTCGCCAAGTACTGGCCGTCAACGGAGGCCTGTGCTGATGAAGCGCGTCGTCGTCACCGGCATGGCCGGTATCACTTCACTGGGCAGCGACTGGGCGAGCGTTGAAGCCAACTTCAACGCCAACCGCAGCGGCATTCGGCGCATGGACGAATGGGATCGCTTCACCGAGCTGAACACTCGGCTGGCGGGCCCTATCGATGATTTCGCCGTGCCGTCGCACTGGACCCGCAAACAACTGCGCAGCATGGGCCGGGTCTCGCGTCTGGCAGTGGGCGCGGCCGAACAGGCCTTGATAGGTGCGGGCCTGCTCAATGACCCCATCATCCGTGACGGGCGCATGGGCACCGCCTGCGGCTCATCCACGGGCAGCACCGAAGATGTAAAAGCTTTCGGCAACATGCTGCTCAACTCGGTGGCCGTTGGGCTCAACGCCAACTCTTACGTGCGGATGATGCCGCACACCACGGCGGCCAATATCAGCATTTTCTTCGGGCTGACCGGTCGTTTGATCCCGACGTCCAGCGCCTGCACCAGCGGCAGCCAAGGCATCGGTTATGCCTATGAGGCAATCAAGTTCGGCCGCTTGCCGCTGATGCTGGCCGGGGGCGCGGAAGAACTGTGCCCTACCGAAGCCATGGTCTTCGATGCGCTGTATGCCACCAGCCTGAAAAACGACGCGCCCCACACCAGCCCGCGCCCGTATGACACCGGACGTGACGGCCTGGTGATCGGCGAAGGCGGCGGCATGCTGGTGCTGGAAGAACTGGAGCACGCACTGGCCCGTGGCGCGCACATTCATGCAGAGCTGGTGGGTTTCGGCAGCAACGCCGACGGCGCGCACAGCACCCGCCCTGAACAGGCGACCATGCGCCGCGCCATGGAGCTGGCGCTGGAAGACGCCAACCTGCCGCCTGAAGCCATCGGCTACGTCAACGGTCACGGCACCGCAACCGAGCAAGGCGACATCGCTGAAACCCTCGCCACCAGCAGTCTGTTCGGACCACGCATGCCGATCAGTTCGCAGAAAAGCTTTCTGGGCCACACCCTGGGCGCATGCGGTGCGCTGGAGTCCTGGTTCTGCATCGAGATGCTCAATCGCGACCGTTACATCCATACGCTGAACCTGGACGAGATCGACCCACAGTGCGGCGACCTGGATTACCTGCGCGGCGAGCCTCGGCAGATGAGCCACGAATACGTGATGAACAACAACTTCGCTTTTGGTGGGGTCAACACGTCGTTGATTTTCCGCCGCTGGTCCTGACCCTTTTACCTAGTCTCAAGGAGAGATCGTTATGCAAATGAAATCCTGGATCGCCGCTGCTGCCGTCGCGTTGTCCGTCCTGCCTGCTGTCAGCCAGGCCCGCGACACGGCGTTGTTCCTGCCGTTTCAGAAAGTCATCAATGACATGACCGCCGCTGGCAAAATCGATGGCAGCGTAAAGTTCTACCTGGCAGGCGTACCGCCAAAAGGTAAGGTTACCGTGGTCAGCCCTGGCGCTGTGACCAACAAAAAAACCAACGCATTCAACAAGACCGATACCGAAGCGTGTGAGTGGGTCCTGCAATCGGCCATCCTGCAGATGTACGGCGCAGCGAAAAACGCCAACGCCAATGCCGTGACCAACATCACCAGCTACTACAAAAGTATCGAACGCAAAGACCCTGTGAACTACGAATGCCATGCCGGTGCAATCATCGCTGGCGTTGCGTTGAAGGGTGACCTGAGCAAGGTGGATTGACACAGGATCGGTCTTTCCTTGCCAGACTTCGGTCGCATTGAATGGCATAAATCCCTGTGCAGGCTCTGTAGGAGTGGCTTAGCGACTATATTCGATGCGTTTACGCCTGTCTGAACCATTGTCTTCGCAAGCAAGCTTGCTCCCCCAGGGCTATGCGATTTCTTCAGTCCTGTAAGAGCCAACACGTTGGCTCCTACAGGAGTTGCATGCCAATACCATTCAATTAGCTATTACCAAATTGCCTCACTTAACGTGTGCGCTAACATCAGCGCAAACAGGCACACCGCTTTCAAGTAATTCAGGCTTGGCACATGTGCCTGCTCTCATCACCGTATCTATCCAGTTGCGGAAGAACGATATCCGGGTTAACTGCGCAGCATCAATCAACCCACGGCTGACCAACCCCAAGCCAATGTAACCAGCGCCTTCCTTGTATAGCAAAGGCCCACCGGAATCCCCGCCCCGAGACATACCGGTGGCGCACACATTGAGGACCGGATCAAAGTTAGTATCGGGATAACCTTCAGGAACATCGATACACCGTTGAGTCTCAAGGATTGCGCCCGAGGCATGGTAGAGATGATCAGGTCGCTGACCCGCCTCGTTTAACCCAAAGCCCGCCAGAATCACAATGTCCCCGACCTGCTCTTTCGCAGGCTCTTGTTCGAGCTTGAGAAATTGAGTGCTATTGGCCGGACGCTCCAACTTCAATAAAGCGATGTCGTACTGACCCTGACTCCTGGCCTCGCCTGCCTCGCGTGAATAAGGTTGCCAACCTTTCCAGTCTGCTGGAATAAATGCCTGTTCGATTTTAACGGTATCCAGGCTCACCACATTAGGAAGGTACTGCTCCATCCCGACCTGCACCTGATAAGGCATCTGTCTACGTATACAATGCGCCGCAGTTAGCACCCACTGCGGAGCAATCAACGCGCCGCCACAGATATGCTTTCCGTCCTGCTCTGTAACAGTGCTGAAAAACGGATAAGCACCGGGTGGCGTCGGCGTTCCACCAACAATCCTTTCATCTGCAAAAGCTGCCATCGACACACTTAAAACGCCCAGCACCCAAAAACTTTTGTTCATGGCTCTCTCCTTGATTCCATGTGCAAACAGTTGGACTGTATTACCGAGCGAATAGGGTAATCGTTACGAAAACCTTCGGGTACTGTCAGAAATGACAGTGACGTCACGGTCACGATATGGCGCTTACCCCGCCCGCTGCGTCACCAGCTCCACAAACGCCTTGGCCATCGGTGATTGCTGATCCTTGCGCTGCACCAGCCAGACGGCGCTGGTGGCCTCCGGATCAAGTAACGTGCGATAGACCACACCTTCGATTCGCATACGTCGATAGGACGCAGGCAACACGGTCACGCCAAGCCCCGCAGCAACCAGGCCAATGATGGTCATGACCTCTCCCGCTTCTTGAGTGATCAAGGGGCTGAACCCGGCCGCTCGCGCCAGATCGACAAGCTGCGCATACAAACCGCTGCCGTAAGTGCGTGGGAAAAACACGAAGGGTTCACTGGCCAGTTCAGACAAATGGATGCCTTGATCGCTGCCCTGTGCCAGCGGGTGATCCGCATTGATGATCGCCACCAGCGACTCGCGCAACAGCTCATGAACCACCAGGGAATCCGGCAACGCCAGTGGCCGCATGATGCCGACCTGAATGGACTCATCCTCAAGGCCGGCCGCAACCTCTTTACTGTTCATTTCCTGCAACGACAGGTGCACCGCGGGAAAGGTCTGGCGAAAAGCGAGGATCGCTTGTGGAATGCTCGAGGTGAACGGCGCCGACGTGGTGAAGCCGATCTTCAACTCCCCCAGTTCCCCCAACTGCGCACGACGAGCGACATCTGCCGCCTTGTCGACTTGCGCCAGCACCAAACGGGCCTCGTCGAGAAACAACCGCCCCGCCTCGCTTAACTCCACACGCCGATTGGTGCGATCAAATAGACGCGCACCCAGTTCCTGCTCCAGCGCCTGAATCTGCTGGCTCAGCGGTGGCTGGGAAATACCCAGCACTTGCGCGGCACGACCGAAGTGCAACTCTTCAGCGACCGCTATGAAGTAGCGCAGATGACGTAATTCCATGGCCCTTCCAATAAGTCGTTTCACCTATCAAACAGGTCGAACAATATATTGGAAAGAATGATTAGCGAGCTATATTCTTTTTTCTCATTGCCCGCCAGACGCTCTTTGAGGCCCACCGTGAACACTGCCGTCAGCCCTTCTGCTCCGCAAAACCAATCGACAACGATTGAAGCGGCCATCCCTTTGGGTGACGTTTACATCGAGAAAGACACGCCACTGTTCATGCGCACGGTGCTGGCGCTGTTCGCGGGCGGCTTCGCGACGTTTGCACTGTTGTACTGCGTCCAACCGATGATGCCGGTGCTGTCCCGAGAGTTTTCGATCAATGCGGCGCAGAGCAGCCTGATTCTTTCGGTATCGACCGGCATGCTGGCGATCGGTTTGCTGATCACCGGACCGATTTCCGACCGCCTCGGGCGCAAGCCGGTGATGGTGCTGGCGCTGTTTTGCGCGGCGATCTTCACCCTCGCCAGTGCGTTGATGCCGAGCTGGGAAGGTGTGTTGATTACTCGAGCATTGGTGGGCCTGTCCCTCAGCGGGCTGGCGGCAGTGGCGATGACCTACCTCAGCGAAGAAATTCACCCCAACCACATCGGTCTGGCAATGGGTCTGTATATTGGCGGCAACGCGATTGGCGGCATGAGCGGCCGGGTCATTACTGGCGTATTGATCGATTACGTCAGTTGGCATGTAGCGTTGATGGTGGTGGGTGTTTTGGCCCTGATAGCCGCTGCGGTGTTCTGGAAAATCCTTCCGGAGTCGCGCAACTTTCGCGCACGCTCGCTGCAACCGCGTAGCCTGATTGATGGCTTCGTCATGCAGTTTCGTGATGCAGGCCTGCCGTTGCTGTTCCTTGAAGCGTTCCTGTTGATGGGCAGCTTCGTGACCCTGTTCAACTACATTGGCTATCGTTTGCTGGCTGAGCCTTATCACTTGAGCCAGGCGGTCGTGGGATTGTTCTCGGTGGTTTACCTGTCAGGCATCTATAGCTCGGCGAAAATTGGTTCGCTGGCGGACAAACTCGGACGTCGCCAGGTGCTCTGGGCAGTCATCGTGTTGATGCTGGCAGGCATGGCCCTGACGATGTTTGAGCCATTAGCGCTGGTGGTCATTGGCGTGGTGATGTTCACCTTCGGCTTCTTCGGTGCCCATTCAGTCGCCAGTAGCTGGATAGGCCGCCGTGCACTCAAGGCCAAAGGCCAGGCATCGTCGCTGTATCTATTCAGTTACTACGCAGGCTCAAGCGTGGCCGGGACGGCAGGCGGGGTGTGCTGGCACTACGGCGGGTGGAACGGCATCGGTTTGTTTATTGGTGTGCTGCTGTTGATTGCACTGGGGGTGGCGCTGAAGTTGGCGAAGTTACCGCCGTTGCAGGTGACGGCGCAGGTTTAGTCACAACGTCGTTCTGGCGGGAATCACGGACCAAGGTACACTGCTGCACATCAGCCAGACTTGGTAAAGGAAACCGGCATGCGCCTGGACCGTCTCCACATTCAGAATTTTCGTTGCTACGAAGATGCCACTTTTGACTTTCAGCCGGGATTCAATCTGGTGGTGGGGGTGAATGGGAGCGGTAAGACTTCATTGTTGCAGGCGGTTGCGGCGAGTTTTGATGACGTTTCTGGCAGCATGGGCGTTTACAGCGGTTCTCTAAAAGAACAGGACGCTCGATTCGTCATCGATAACTACAACGGTCGAGTTCGGTTCGAACGTAAATACCCTGTGACATTGAAAGCAAGTGGCGATGTGTTTGGCTATTGCAATTGGTCAACCATTTTATTGCGTTCAGAAGAGATGGCGTCCTCTGACTCCGGCCTTGTAGACACCGTCAGGGACGAAGTCCAAGGCTTGAATCAAAACAGCACTACCGATTTACCGTTACTGGCGTTCTATCGCGGTAATCGCAGGTGGTCTGCAGCAAATGTATCTGCCGAATTTTCAGCAACCCAAAAAATATCCAGGTTTGACGGATACAAAAATTGGTATGACTCAGCGGCCGACATTCAAGATTTTGAGAGCTGGATCATCGGCAAAACTCTTGAGGATCTACAGTCGATTCGACGCTCCTCAGATGCAATGTCGATGTTTGACAATGAGCTAACCTGGATCAATTCAGCCATAAAGTGCGCACTCCCCGACTCGACGGGCATTTATTACGACCTGCCGTTGCGCAGTCTCCTGGTGAATTTCGGATCTAACAACTTCATCCCGTTCAATGAGCTTAGTGACGGACAACGCGGCCTGGTCGCGCTGATCGCCGACATTGCGCGCCGCATGTGCATCCTTAACCCCCACAAGGGTAAGGATGTCCTGCAAAACACCCCAGGCGTGGTCATTATTGATGAGTTGGATATCCACCTTCATCCGGCTTGGCAGCGCAATATCGTCCCGGCATTGAAGCAGGCGTTTCCTAAAATACAGTTCATTGCAGCCAGTCACTCACCGCAGATTATCGGCAGCCTGAAGCCCGAAGAAGTTATCGTCCTGAACAATGGTCAAAGCTCACATCCGCGCGTTACGTATGGTCTGGATTCCAGCAGCGTGCTTGAGGAAGTCATGGGCGTGGCTCAGCGCGAGCCCGATATTGAGAAACGTCTATCTGAGCTTTTTTCAGTGCTGGAAGATAACGATCTCGTAAAAGCGAAAGAGCTGTTGGTCGCTCTAAAACATGACGCTCCCGACCTTCCAGAGTTTGCAGGCGCGGAGGCGTTGATCAGGCGCAAGGAGATCCTCGGCAAATGAAGCGAGTGCTCAAAGGAACTGAACCCTCATCATTTATAGATTGGAAAGCGACGGCGAATGACGACTGGAGCCCAACTTATCCAACCCTGCAGAATCCGCAAAAACGCGAGTTACATGAAGCGTTGCTGCTCGAACAGGGCTTCTTCTGCTGTTACTGCGGCAGAGAAATAGAGGCGTCCACCAGTCATATCGAGCACTTCAGGCCTCAGGAAGCATTTGAGGCTATGGAGCTAGACTATCAAAATCTTCACGCCTCCTGTCTGCGCGAGACCCTGCCTGGTAACCCGCTGCACTGCGGGCACCGCAAGGGCAACTGGTTTGATGAGGTGCAGCACATCTCCCCTATGGATGAAGATTGTGAGCTACGGTTTCGATATCTCTTAACAGGTGAGATAAAGCCAACAAACGCCGAAGACTTACCTGCCGCAAAGATGATTGAGATGCTGGCGTTAGATATTGCCTATCTCAACAATCGACGCCAGAACGCAATAGGCGGAGTGTTCGATGATGAGTTCCTTTTGAGCGTCAGTGACGACGACCTAAACCGTCTGATTGCCGTAATCAGATCAACCGACATTGCAGATCAACACGCGTTCGACCACATCATTGCCCGTTACGCCGAACAACGCCTCAGTCGCTGAAAACAATCGCAAACAAAAACGCCCGGGATTAACCGGGCGTTTTTTATGAAGCCTGCATCAATCGTGATACTGCGCCGACAACTCATGCACCGCTTCGATGAAAGCACCGGCATGTGCCGGGTCAACTTCAGGGGTGATGCCGTGGCCGAGGTTGAAGACGTGGCCATTGCCGCTGCCGTAGCTGGCTAGGATGCGTGCCACTTCGGCGCGGATCGCTTGCGGGCTGGCGTACAGGACTGACGGGTCCATGTTGCCTTGCAGTGCGACTTTGTTACCAACGCGACGACGGGCGTCGCCGATGTTGGTGGTCCAGTCCAGACCCAATGCGTCAGCGCCGGTGTCCGCCATGCTTTCCAGCCACAGACCGCCACCTTTGGTGAACAGAATCACCGGCACCTTGCGGCCATCATGCTCGCGAATCAGGCCGTTGACGATCTTGCGCATGTAGGCCAGCGAAAACTCCTGGTAGGCAGCATCAGAGAGGCTACCGCCCCAGCTATCGAACACCTGCACCGCCTGCGCGCCCGCCAGAATCTGGCCATTGAGGTAAGCAATGACTGAGTCCGCCAGCTTGTCCAGCAGCAGGTGCATGGCTTGCGGGTTTTCGTAGAGCATGGCTTTGGACTTGCGATGGTCCTTCGAAGAACCGCCTTCAACCATATAGGTGGCGAGGGTCCATGGGCTGCCGGAGAAGCCGATCAGCGGTACACGGCCATTCAATTCGCGACGAATAGTGCTGACGGCGTCCATCACATAGCCGAGGTCTTTTTGCGGATCGGGGATCGGCAAGGCCTCGATATCGGCCATCGTGTTGACGGTTTTCTTGAAGCGCGGACCTTCGCCGGTTTCAAAGTACAGTCCCAACCCCATGGCATCCGGAATAGTCAGGATGTCGGAGAACAGGATTGCAGCGTCCAGCGGATAACGCTCCAGTGGTTGCAACGTGACCTCGCAGGCGAACTCCGGGTTCATGCACAAGCTCATGAAGTCTCCGGCTTTGGCGCGGCTGGCGCGGTATTCCGGCAGGTAACGGCCGGCCTGGCGCATCATCCAGACAGGGGTAACGTCCACGGGTTGCTTGAGCAGGGCACGGAGGAAACGGTCGTTCTTCAAGGCAGTCATGTCGGCATCCGCAAAAAAAGTGCGGGCATTTTCTCAGACGCGGACGTAAAAGGCACGGACAGAGCCGTGCCTTTTATCTATCAGGTCGATTTGTCGCGGCGGGCTGAGTGAGCCAAATGAAGCTCGGCCACTCATTCCCGCTACGATGCCAGATGAAACAATGTCTGCATTAGTGCTGGGACAAGACCTTATCGAACACCAATACACCGGGCTGGCCCGGCTGTTTAACAACGCTGCCCGTTTCATCAACTATCAAGCGCTCGACAAGCTGTAATCGCCACGAGCCTCTGCCGGTAGAGCCTGGTATGCCTGTCAGATCGAGGGTAAAGATACTCCTGCCAGTACCCTTCTCCTTGTAGCCATGAAATCTTCCGCCACCTTCCTGGGCGTACTTTTCAGTGACGCTCTCTGCCGACTTCAGAAGTTTTTCCTTAATAAACGGATCAGCCTTTTTAAACGGCTTGGCTTCTTCAAACCCGGTCAGGTCCAACGTATAGCGCTTGGGTCCTTCGCTCGCGGCTGGCACCGTAGCCGTGGCACCGTTGGCGCCTTTTGCGCCTTTGGGCATGCCGCCTATCAACCCGGACCTGGCGTATACCCAGTTACCGCCCTGAGAGCGTATCGGTAGTTGGTAATAAGCGTCAGGGCGGCGAGGATCAATCAGCCGCCAGACCCCGCTGTCACGGTCATAGCGTACCTGGAAGGTTTTCCCATCCTGTTTTATATAAAAACGCGATGCTGACCCTTGCTGTGCTTGCTCGTAGATTTCTTTAAAAATTCCATCCGTGCGCAGTCTCAAGCCATCCGGGCTGACGGCCAGAGCCGCCTTGCCTTTTAATTCAATGACAGTGGGGTATTTGCGAGGGGGGGATTTGATGTTGGTTTGTTTTGACGTCGGCAATGCTGCGGTCAGGAAGCTGGCCGCTGCAACAAAATACAAAGCGGAACTGTGGTCACCACCGTCCTCGTTTTTTATCGCCTTGGACATCGCATGCAAACTGCGCACGGCTGCTATGGGTAACGCAACCCTGAACGGTGTGAAGCCTAGCGCAAAGTCTCCGACGGATCTGACGATTGACCAGGCACTTTCCCAGTTTACTTCCCAAGTACTTTTGGTCTTTTCATCAACGAGTGCAATTACGCGCTCCGCTTGGGCTTTATAGCTTGTCTCAAGAAAGTTTTCGGTGTGCAGTGCCACATCAATTATCAAATCCTGCCACTTGTTCTCCAACATCCACCTGATTCTGGGTCTCTGAGAGGGTTCAGCCTGAAGGACCAAATAATCCTGAAACTCGCTATCTCCCAATCTGGGACGCAGATCCTCAAGGCTGTTCAATTCAACGAAACACCGCCCATCCTTAGCCCCAGCGGTGTAAAGCACAGCGGAAGGAACGCTCAAGGGAGAGGCCAGTCCGAAAACCAGAAAGTCATTCAGGATCACCCTGTCATCCGGCTTGGTACCGGATGCAATGCGTAGCGAACCGACCCTTACTCGCCTGCCCTCCACCAAAGGACGAGCGCCATCATCGACTGGATGATCCAGAACGGCTTTGACCCACTTGTAGCCGCGATCTTCCTGGCCGTGCGGTGAGGTACCATTTTCAAGGTAATCTCCGGCAAGCTTGGCCTCTAACGCATCCAGCTGCATCTGAGCCTGCATGACTTGAGCAAAGCGCTCTTTGTACCACTCCCCTTCAGGAGAGTTGAGCAACCGCGCTCTCAAAAAAGCTTTGTAGGTCTCGCCAATATCCACTTCACGCACGAGCCTGTAAGCATCAAGCGCACCAAAACCATCGATCGGCCTGCCGACTGCGTCTCTCACTTGAGCACGCAACAGGAACAGAACATCGCTGAATGCTACGTTTTCCAGGCTTAGCTGGGTAAGGCTGACGGTGCGCGGCAATGAGGCCGAGTGGTCACCTCCAATATGTGGCAGGCCAATGCTTGAGCCGGTACCCCAAGGCTGTATAACCGGGATGTGAACCCTGATCAGATCAGGGTCCAGTTCAAGGCCGAATCCGGATTTGAGTTGATCCTGAAGTTTCTTACGGGCGAATTGGCGTAGTTCTCTGGCGACCTCAGACACGGCCAGCGTGGGTGAATCAGGAACTTGCGCTTCAAGCATGGCCTGGGTGTACGTCTGAACCGCATCCGCCCAGGCGAGTTTGTCTGCAGCAGACGCTTGCATGAACCAGTCAGGTGCTAACGCATTATCGGTCTGGGCCGATGTGTCCAGCTCGAACCAGCCGCCGTTTTCTTTGACGACCAGATTACCTACCGTTGAGCGCAGCCCCGCTACGTCCCGCTCATGCTGCATGCCACACAGGCTGAGCTCATGAGGCTGCAGTAGCGAACCCAAAGCCAGATAGAAACTGTCCGTGGTCTGTCCGAAGCTGTTGATCTCACCTGTGCCAGGATTTTCTGCCCTATAAATACCATCACGGTCATGCCAGAGGACAATACGAGTGTCGTCGGGCTCCGTAGGTGAATAGCTGCTCTGGCCTGACTCGACAATCATCAATTCACGGTCAAGCGTGTCCTTTAAAAGCCGCTGGACGAATTGCCGCGCCAAGGCATCGGTTTCAGGGTCATAAACTCGGGTATTTAATATGCCGTCTATGGCGCGATAGCGAACCCACTCTGCCCACGAAGTCGTCAAAGCTGCCGCATGTTCTGCGGGTATTGTGCCGCTTAGCAGCAGCTCGGACTCTTGACTTTCGGTCATCGGAACAGCTTGCAACAGGTCCCCCAGCCTTTCACTAGGCAGCTGTGGGTTTAACTCGTGGAGCTTCACGAGCGACGGCAACCGGTCGGCCTCCGCAAGGGTCCATAGCGGCAAGAAAGGATTGGGTAAACCGGTTGGCGATTCGCTTTTGTTTGCCTGGGCATCGGCTAACAACGCGTCGAACAACAATCCACGTTCAGATCGCGCCATTCCTGCGAGCTGTTCGCGAAGCGTTACGATACGCCCGGAAATACTGTTGCTGCCATGGAAGTTGCCCCCCAGGCCAAGACCCGACGAGGCAGGAAGCTGACCAAGGATCAGCCGAAACAATGACTCCGGCCCCGTGGCGGGCTCATTGTGGTTTAGAGAGTACGTGCCATCATCCTGCTGGACGAGCACTACGGCGTACAGGGCAATACTCTGGTCATTGTCTTTCAGGTATCCCGCGACCTCCCCCCCGTCATCAAGCACTGTGATCTGCGTATCGACGGGCCACTGGGGTAAACGAGTCAGCATGGCGAACAGCAATCCGTCGCCGCCTTCAGGAAAAAAATCTTTCTCGGTAAAACGCTCGGCAAACTGATCAAGAATCCGGTCAGCATGCTGGCGGGCACGGTGCTCACGGACAGCGCTGATGCTCGGCAAGAATGTATTCGACGCTTCAGCAGTCGAAGGAGTGGACAAGGTTGCATCTTGAGACATGGCTATTTCCTTATAGCGTCATGTATGACAAGGAAATCAACGTGACACTGATTTCCCGTAGATCAGGCAATCCTAGTCCCTCTGCAAGACGGAAAAACGTAACGGAAATACGCAGCAAAAGAGTCGGCGAGCCAGCAGGTAGTGGCCATGGATGGGTGCAAAGAAGGGGATGAAGCTGGAGGAGGTATTAGCGCTGGGGTCGGGCGGAGAGTTACTTCAACCAGCGTTACTGCGCAGAGTTGTTGCAGGGTTTGTATCAGCGATTTTCCGTTGGAGCGACCGGAGTGGCGCTCCACTTTGCTCGAGAATCAGGCGGCGCGGTGTATCAGGCAAATCATAGAACCAGCGGGAGCAGTGCTTGCCGCGATGCGGACACCGCGATCTATCAGGCGGATCGCGTTATCGTTCATCGCGAGCAAGCTCACTTCTACAGGGGATCGCTTAGACGCCCAGGTAGTCCAGAATCCCTTCGGCCGCATTACGGCCTTCGAAGATTGCAGTTACCACCAGGTCAGAGCCGCGCACCATGTCGCCACCGGCGAAGATTTTCGGGTTGCTGGTCTGGTGTTTGTACTGCGCCTGTTCCGGAGCGATGACGCGGCCCTGGCTGTCGGTCTGGATGCTGAACTGTTCGAACCACGGCGCAGGGCTTGGGCGGAAGCCGAACGCGATGACCACGGCATCAGCCGGGATGATCTCTTCCGAACCAGGAATCGGCTCAGGGCTGCGACGGCCACGGGCATCCGGCTCGCCGAGACGGGTCTCGACGACCTTCACGCCTTCAACCTTGTCTTCACCAACGATGGCGATCGGCTGACGGTTGTAGAGAAACTTCACGCCTTCTTCCTTGGCGTTCTTCACTTCCTTGCGCGAACCCGGCATGTTTTCTTCGTCGCGACGATAAGCGCAGGTCACCGATTTGGCGCCCTGGCGGATCGACGTGCGGTTGCAGTCCATAGCCGTGTCACCACCGCCGAGCACCACGATCCTCTTGCCTTTCATGTCGACGAAATCTTCCGGCGACTTTTCAAAGCCCAGGTTGCGATTGACGTTGGCGATCAGGAAGTCCAACGCATCGTGCACGCCCGGCAAGTCTTCACCGGCAAAGCCACCCTTCATATAGGTGTAGGTGCCCATGCCCATGAATACGGCATCGTATTCTTCGAGCAGTTGCTCCATGGTCACGTCCTTGCCGACTTCGGTATTGAGACGGAATTCGATACCCATGCCGGTGAACACTTCGCGACGATGGCTCAATACGGTTTTTTCCAGCTTGAACTCAGGGATACCGAAGGTCAGCAGACCGCCGATTTCCGGATTCTTGTCGAACACCACCGGAGTCACGCCGCCGCGCACGAGTACGTCAGCACAGCCCAGACCCGCAGGACCAGCGCCGATGATCGCGACGCGCTTGCCGGTCGGGACCACTTTTGACATGTCCGGACGCCAGCCCATGGCGAACGCGGTGTCGGTGATGTACTTCTCCACCGAACCAATGGTCACAGCGCCAAAGCCGTCGTTCAGGGTGCAGGCACCTTCACACAGGCGGTCTTGCGGGCATACGCGGCCGCAAACTTCCGGGAGGGTGTTGGTCTGGTGCGACAGCTCGGCGGCAGCCAGGATGTTGCCTTCCGCAACCAGCTTCAGCCAGTTGGGAATGAAGTTGTGTACCGGGCATTTCCACTCGCAGTACGGGTTACCGCAACCCAGGCAACGGTGAGCCTGATCGGCCGACTGTTGGGGTTTGAAAGGTTCGTAGATTTCCACGAACTCTTTCTTGCGCTGACGCAGCAGCTTCTTCTTCGGATCTTTACGCCCGACATCGATGAACTGGAAGTCGTTACTTAGACGTTCAGCCATTTGGAGCCTCTTCACGGCAGCTTCAAGCGACAAGCTTCAAGCTGCAAGAAATCAAATTCTGTTCGACCCACTGAGCTGCAAGCTTGTAGCTTCAAGCTTGCAGCTCGTGGCTGCTTTTATTGCGGGTTGGCGCGGGTGCTGGAAAGCAACGACTTCAACGAAGCAGCCTTCGGCTTGACCATCCAGAAGCGGCGCAGGTAATCGTCCAGGTTTTCCCAGACGTTACGGCCCCACTCGCTGTCGGTTTCCTCGACGTACTCAGCCAGTACACGCTCCAGATGGCTGCGATAGGCTTCCATCGCTTCGCCGCTGATGCGCTGGATTTCAACCAGTTCATGGTTGACCCGGTCAACGAAGGTGTTGTCCAGGTCCAGCACGTAGGCGAAACCACCGGTCATGCCGGAACCGAAGTTGTAGCCGGTCTTGCCCAGTACGCAGACAAAGCCACCGGTCATGTATTCGCAGCAGTGATCGCCCGTGCCTTCCACGATGGTGTGCGCACCGGAGTTACGCACCGCGAAACGCTCGCCTGCAGTACCGGCCGCAAACAATTTGCCGCCGGTTGCACCGTACAGACAGGTGTTGCCGATGATGGCGCTTTCCTGTGTCTTGAACGGGCTGCCTTTGGGCGGAACGATCACCAGCTTACCGGCCGTCATGCCTTTACCGACGTAGTCGTTGGCGTCGCCTTCCAGATACATGTTCAGGCCACCGGCGTTCCACACACCGAAGCTCTGCCCGGCCGTGCCTTTGAAGCGGAAGGTGATCGGTGCGTTGTTCATGCCCTGGTTGCCGTGCAGCTTGGCGATTTCGCCAGAAATCCGTGCGCCGATGGAACGGTCGCAGTTGCAGATATCCAGTTCGAACTCGCCGCCGCTCAGGCTCTGAATGGCCGGTTTGGCCATTTCAACCATACGCTCAGCCAGCAGGCCCTTGTCGAACGGCGGGTTACGATCCACCAGGCTGAACTGAGGTTTATCAGCCGGGATGTGGTCGCTGCCCAGCAGTGGCGTCAGGTCCAGGTGCTGTTGCTTGGCGGTTTCGCCCGGCAGGATGTCGAGCAGATCAGTACGGCCGATCAGCTCTTCCAGCGAACGGACACCCAGTTTGGCCAGCCACTCGCGGGTTTCTTCTGCCACGTAGGTGAAGAAGTTGATCACCATGTCGACGGTGCCGATGTAGTGGTCTTTGCGCAGCTTCTCGTTCTGAGTGGCGACGCCGGTGGCGCAGTTGTTCAGGTGGCAAATGCGCAGGTATTTGCAGCCCAGCGCGATCATTGGCGCAGTACCGAAACCGAAGCTTTCAGCGCCGAGAATCGCAGCCTTGATCACGTCCAGACCGGTTTTCAGACCACCATCGGTCTGTACCCGGACCTTGCCGCGCAGGTCGTTGCCACGCAGGGTCTGGTGAGTTTCGGCCAGACCGAGTTCCCACGGAGCGCCGGCGTATTTGATCGACGACAGCGGCGAAGCACCGGTGCCGCCGTCATAGCCGGAAATGGTGATCAGGTCGGCGTAAGCCTTGGCAACACCAGCGGCAATCGTACCCACGCCGGCTTCAGCAACCAGCTTGACCGAAACCAGCGCATCCGGATTGACCTGCTTGAGGTCGAAAATCAGCTGCGACAAGTCTTCGATGGAATAGATGTCGTGGTGCGGCGGCGGTGAAATCAAGGTCACGCCCGGCACTGCATAACGCAGTTTGGCGATCAGACCGTTCACTTTACCGCCCGGCAGTTGCCCGCCCTCGCCCGGTTTGGCGCCTTGAGCAACCTTGATCTGCAACACATCGGCGTTGACCAGATACTCAGGGGTCACACCAAAACGGCCAGTAGCGATCTGTTTGATTTTCGAGCTGCGGATGGTGCCGTAGCGCGCAGGGTCTTCGCCGCCCTCGCCGGAGTTGGAGCGTGCACCCAGACGGTTCATGGCTTCAGCCAGCGCTTCGTGAGCTTCAGGAGACAGTGCGCCCAGCGAGATGCCCGCCGAGTCAAAGCGCTTGAGGATTTCCGCCAGCGGCTCGACTTCGTCGATGGACATCGGCGTGTCGAGTGTCTTGACTTGGAACAGGTCGCGAATCATCGACACCGGACGCTTGTCCACCAGCGAGGTGTATTCCTTGAACTTGCTGTAGTCGCCTTGCTGCACAGCAGCTTGCAGCATGCTGACCACGTCCGGGTTGTAGGCGTGGTATTCGCCACCAAACACGAACTTGAGCAGGCCGCCCTGCTGGATCGGCTTGCGCGGGCTCCAGGCTTCATTGGACAGCAGCTTCTGCTCGGCTTCGATATCGACGAAGCGTGCACCCTTGATGCGGCTAGGCACACCACGGTAGCTCAGCTCGCACACTTCTTCGGAAAGGCCGATGGCTTCGAACAATTGCGCACCGCGGTACGAAGCGATGGTCGAGATCCCCATCTTCGACAGGATCTTGAGCAGGCCTTTAGTGATGCCTTTACGGTAGTTCTTGAACACCTCATAGAGGTCACCCAGCACTTCACCCGTACGGATCAGATCGCCCAGCACTTCGTAGGCCAGGAACGGGTAAACCGCCGAAGCACCAAAGCCGATCAACACCGCAAAGTGATGCGGGTCACGAGCCGTGGCGGTTTCAACCAGGATGTTACTGTCGCAACGCAGGCCTTTTTCGGTCAGGCGGTGGTGCACTGCGCCAACAGCCAGAGAGGCGTGAGCCGGCAGCTTGCCCGGAGCGATATGACGGTCAGTCAGGACGATCTGGGTACGACCGGCACGCACGGCTTCTTCAGCCTGATCGGCGATGTTACGCACAGCCGCTTCAAGGCCGATGCTCTCGTCGTAGTTCAGGTCGATGATCTGCCGCTCGAAACCTGGACGCTCCAGAGTCATCAAGGAGCGCCACTTGGCTGGAGAAATGACCGGCGAGCTGAGAATCACGCGGGAAGCGTGCTCTGGCGACTCCTGGAAAATGTTGCGCTCGGCACCGAGGCAGATTTCCAGCGACATGACGATGGCTTCACGCAGCGGGTCGATCGGCGGGTTTGTCACCTGCGCGAACTGCTGACGGAAGTAGTCGTAGGGCGAACGCACGCGCTGCGACAGGATCGCCATCGGCGTGTCATCGCCCATGGAGCCGACCGCTTCCTGGCCTTGTTCACCCAGCGGACGCAATACCTGATCGCGCTCTTCGAAGGTGACCTGATACATCTTCATGTATTGCTTGAGCTGGTCGGCATTGTAGAAAGCCGAACCATGGTCGTTGTCTTCGATGGTCGCCTGGATACGCAAAGCGTTCTTGCGCAGCCATTGCTTGTACGGATGACGCGACTTCAAGCGGTTGTCGATGGCGTCGGTGTCGAGGATCTGGCCGGTTTCGGTGTCCACGGCAAAGATCTGACCCGGACCGACACGGCCCTTGGCGATGACGTCTTCCGGCTTGTAGTCCCACACGCCGATTTCCGACGCGAGAGTGATGTAACCATTCTTGGTGGTGACCCAGCGCGCCGGACGCAGACCGTTACGGTCAAGCAGACACACCGCGTGGCGACCTTCGGTCATTACGACGCCGGCCGGACCATCCCATGGCTCCATGTGCATGGAGTTGTACTCATAGAACGCCCGCAGATCGGGGTCCATGGTTTCAACGTTCTGCCACGCAGGCGGAATGATCATGCGCACGCCACGGAACAGGTCGATGCCGCCGGTAACCATCAGCTCCAGCATGTTGTCCATGCTCGAGGAGTCAGAGCCAACGCGGTTGACCAGCGGGCCCAGCTCGTCCAGATCCGGAATCAGTTCGTTGGCGAACTTGGTGCGACGGGCCTGCGCCCAGTTGCGGTTACCGGTGATGGTGTTGATCTCGCCGTTGTGGGCGAGGAAGCGGAACGGCTGGGCCAACGGCCATTTCGGCAAGGTGTTGGTCGAGAAACGCTGGTGGAACACGCAAATCGCGGTTTGCAGGCGCTCGTCGCTCAGGTCCGGGAAAAATGCCGTCAGGTCGCGCGGCATCATCAGACCTTTGTAGATGATGGTCTTGTGAGAAAAGCTGCAGATGTAGTGATCGGTGTCTTCAGCGTTGGCGACCGAAGAACGGCGACGGGCGCTGAACAGCTTGATTGCGAACTCTTGATCGCTCAGGCCTTCACCGCCAATGAACACCTGCTCGATTTTCGGCAGACGCTCCAGGGCCAGACGACCCAGCACGCTGGTGTCGATAGGCACCTGGCGCCAGCCGACAAGGGTCAGGCCAGCGGCGAGGATTTCGCGATTCATGTTCTCGCGGGCAGCGTCTGCTTTAGTGTCGTCCTGATTGAGGAACACCATGCCCACGGCGTATTGACGCGGCAGCTCATTACCAAAGTGCTCTTTGGCAACGGCGCGCAGGAACGCGTCCGGTTTTTGAATCAACAGCCCGCAACCGTCACCGGTCTTGCCGTCGGCGTTGATCCCACCACGGTGGGTCATGCAGGTCAGGGCTTGGATAGCCGTCTGCAACAGGTGATGACTGGGTTCGCCCTGCATGTGAGCAATCAGGCCAAAACCACAGTTATCCTTGAATTCATCTGGATGGTACAGACCTGCTTTCATAGACACTTTCTCACCAGGCTGCCTCTTTCCGAGGCAAATTTCTTTTCAATTCAACCAGTTACCTCACGCGCTGAACGTACGCCAGCTTAGCGGGAGCAAAAGGGAGGTCATTGTACACAGCGACACAAAGCCTCACAAATTTAACGACGAACAGTCGTAAATTCGTGTCGCATTTATGAACGTTTATAGCTGGATGCTGTGCTAGCCGAAAGAACTTTTATCAATCTGACCAGAAGCGCACTGATTGTCAAAGGTGTCTGTAATGCAGACACCACAAGGCGCGCTGCCCATTGGCAGCACGCTCGAGGGTTGAATCAGGTTGCTGGGTGAGCGGCCTGGATAAGGCCGCTGCGACTTCAGCGGGCTGCGCCGAGTTCCTGTTGGATACTGGCGACAGTACGAGGCCAAGGTTTACCAGCCTGAACCTTCGCTGGCAATACCTTGATGGCTGCAAGTGCAGCTGCGCGGTCAGAGAAGTTGCCGTAGGTGATCACATACAGCGGCTTGCCCTGAAGCGTTTTCTTGAAATAACGGTACTCACCACCTTGCTCTGCAACGAACGCCTGAGCGGTGCTTTCAGAGCTGGTACCCAGAATCTGCACCACGTAACGACCGGGTGCCTGGGCGCTGTACCAGCTGCCACCGGCAGCAGGTTTTGCAGCAGCGGCCGGTGCAGTCTTGGCGGTGGCTACTTGCGCTGGAGCCTGAGCAGGCGCTGCTGGCTTCGGAGCGGTCGCAGCAGGTGCGGCTGGCTTCGGAGCGGTTGCTGCCGCTGGCGGGGCTATGGAAGAACGAGGTGTCGACGGCGCGGCACCGGCTGGAACACCCGCAGGTGGCGCAGTAGTGGTCACGGTAGGCGGCTGATCAACGGAACCGACCGGCACGCCATCGTCTTCGCCATCACCCGAGCCAGCCGCTTCAGCCAGCGGACCGCGCATTACCGGCTGCGAGTTACCGACCAACGGCAACGGCATAGGCTGCGAATTACCCGCGAATTCGATGGCCGGGCCACCATTGTTGGACTGTTGAGCGCTAGGCTGCCCCTGCCCCAGAGGCAATTGCGCCTGAGAGTTGGCAGACTGCGTCGCTGGGGCGCTGGAGTTGCCGCCACGGCCAGGAATCAGCACTGCTGCCAACACCCCGACTGCAACCACAGCACCCAGTGCCAGTACATATTTCTTCGGCATTTTAAATCCCACACTTGGGCGCTTGACCGCCGAACGGCTGGCGATCATCGCCTCGATCATTGAGTCCCGGGCAACCTGATTGATAGCTCCAGGCCATCCACCGGAATGCTCGTGAATATCGGTTATCTGCTCGGCCGTGAACAATTCGATGCCTTGTCCGGCACCTTCCAGTCGTTGCTCCAGATATTCCCGTGTTTCATCTTCCGTGTAAGGTGCCAGCTCGATGACGTGATAGCGCTCGCCCTCGGTTTCGGCTTCAGCAAACAACTGATCGAGTCGATCAATCAGCGAGGCTTCACCGAACAGGAATACATGCGGACGCCCCTCAGGGCTTCCATCGGCCAGACCAAGCAGTGCTTCGATTGCGGATTCGCCCAGTTGTTCGGCATCGTCCACTAACAAATAGACTTCCTGACCGGTCAGGGCCAATTGCACGATCTGGCCGAGAATGGCTTGTATCTCTGGCTGGGCGACATTCAGCGCCTGAGCGACCTGACGCAGCAGACCTGCCGCATCAGTGGCTCCGCGCGCTGAAATCACTACGCTCTGGACCGATTGCTTGTTGGTGCTGGCAACCAGTGCCTGACGCAACAAGGTCTTACCGCTGCCATTTGGCCCGGTGACTACCAGCAATAGCTGGCTGTAACGCGCCAGATGGTGCAGTTGTCCCAACACCGGCTTACGCTGGGCAGGGAAGAATTTGAAGCCAGGTACCCGCGCTGCGAAGGGGTCATGACTCAACTGATAATGGCCGAGAAAGGCCTCGTCGGCGTGCAAACTACTCGTCATGGATTTTCATTAACCTCTGAGCTGATCCACGAGGGCGCGGTAATCCGCCGCCAGCGTGGCCTGTAATACTTCTTTTGGATATTCGTCGGTGATCACTGCTTCGCCCATGCGGCTCAACAGGACCAGACGCATACGACCATCCAGGACTTTTTTGTCGACAGCCATGTGTTCAAGGAAATGCTCCGGCGTCATCTCCTGAGGCGGCACCACCGGCAAACCGGCGCGCTGAAGCAGACGAATACCGCGATTGCGCTCCTGTTCGCTGATCCAGCCCAGACGGCAAGACATTTCCAGTGCCATGGCGGTGCCAGCACCTACCGCCTCACCATGCAGCCAGACGCCATAACCCATATGGGTCTCGATGGCATGCCCGAAGGTGTGGCCGAGGTTGAGCGTGGCCCGCACGCCGGTTTCCCGCTCATCAGCGCCGACGATCAAGGCCTTTGCGGCGCAGGAGCGCTCGATGGCAACCGTCAACGCAGCCTGATCCAGCCCACGCAACAGATCGATGTTTTCTTCAAGCCAGGTCAGGAACGGCTCATCACTGATCAGGCCGTACTTGATGACTTCGGCAAGACCCGCCGAAAGCTCGCGCTCCGGCAGAGTGTTGAGGCTGGTCGTATCGATCAGCACAACGCTCGGCTGATAGAACGCGCCGATCATGTTTTTGCCAAGCGGATGGTTGATCCCGGTCTTGCCACCCACCGACGAGTCGACCTGGGACAGCAGGGTAGTCGGGATCTGGATGAAATTCACGCCGCGCTGATAGCAGGCGGCCGCAAAACCGGCCATGTCGCCGATCACACCTCCACCGAGCGCAATCACTGTGGTGCGCCGATCATGACGGGCACCCAGCAGGCCATCGAAAATGGTTTGCAGCGTTTCCCAATTCTTGAAAGCTTCGCCGTCAGGGAGGATGACGGGCAATACGTTATAGCCAGCCAGAGTACGGGTCAGTCGCTCAAGGTAAAGAGGTGCGACAGTGGAGTTGGAGACAATCGCCACCTGCCGTCCGACGATATGCGGAGCCAGTAAATCCAAACGATCCAGCAAGCCTTCGCCAATATGAATCGGGTAGCTGCGCTCGCCAAGCTCGACCTTAAGTGTCTGCATGTGTCCCCACGATGATTACCGAATACGTCTTCGCAAGCGCTTGTTGGCGCTCACGCAAAATGTGGCTCAAGGCTGTGCCTCGTCCTGTTTTTTATTGGTCGCCGAGGATAGCGCATTTCTGCCTGGGCTTTAACGGGGAGGAAGCTCCGCCAGGCGCGCAAGGATATCAAGAACCACCATTCGTGGCGGCCGCTCATCGGTTTCAACCACCAGATCGGCGATCTCCCGATAAAGCGGGTCGCGCATCTCCAGCAGATCGCGCAAAACCTTGGCCGGGTCAGCGGTACGCAATAACGGACGGTTACGGTCGCGGGCCGTACGTCCCACTTGCTGCTCTACCGAAGCATGCAGATAAACCACGCGGCCACCCTGATGCAGGGCCTGACGGTTTTCACTGCGCATGACCGCGCCACCGCCTGTCGCGAGGACAATTCCATCCACGCTGCACAGCTCGGCAATCATGGCCTGCTCGCGATCACGGAAGCCTGGCTCGCCTTCCTTATCGAAAATCCACGGGATATTGGCGCCCGTGCGCAGTTCAATTTCCTTGTCGGAATCCTTGAACGGCAGGCGTAGCTCTTTGGCCAGCAAACGGCCGATGGTGCTTTTACCAGCCCCCATCGGCCCTACAAGTATTAAATTTCGCACAGAATCAACGACTCACAGCAATCGCCTGGTTGTTCATGATACGCGGAGTGAGGAACACCAGCAGCTCGGATTTTGCCTCCGAGACCACATCGCGCCGGAAAAGGCGGCCAACATACGGCACATCGCCGAGAAATGGCACCTTATCGACAACTTTACTTTGCGTATTGGAGAACACACCACCGATCACGATGGTTTCGCCGTCGGCAACCAGCACCTTGGCGTTGACTTCGTTTTTGCGAATGGGCGGTACACCGAGCACGGTATTGAGGTAATCCGGCTCATCCTTGGTGACTTTGACTTCCATGATGATGCGATTGTCCGGGGTGATCTGCGGAGTAACCTCCAACGACAGCGAAGCCTCTTTGAAGGACACGGTGGTTGCACCACTGGAGCTGGACTCCTGATAAGGAATCTCGGTGCCTTTCAGAATTTTCGCGGTCTCCTTGTCGGAGGTGACGACCTTGGGCTGAGAGACGATCTCGCCGTTACCGGTCCGTTCCATGGCGCTCAGCTCAAGGTCCAGCAACGTGTTATTGGTCATGAACGCGATACCAATACCAGACGTAGCGTCCGCCGCGCCCAGGTCGACGAACGGCACGTTGGAGGTCAGTGCGTCACCGGTGTTGCCCGCCTCGTCGCCGTTGTCGTCCAGACCGTAACCACTCCACTTGTGATTGTTGTTGCGGTTGGTGTCACCCGCCCAGCGAACCCCAAGTGCTTTGTCGTAACCCACGTTGGCCTCAACGATACGTGCCTCGATCATCACCTGACGCACCGGAATATCCAGTTGGGAAACGATGCGGCGCAGCTCGTCCAGACGATCCTGAGTCTGGTAGGCAATGATGTTGTTGGTACGCTCATCCACCGTGATCGAGCCACGCTCATCGACTTTGGACTCGGCACTGGTCACCGACTGGAACAGCTTGGCAATGTCCGCCGCTTTGGCGTAGTTGACTTGCAGCAATTCGCGGCGCAGTGGTGCCAGCTCGGCGATCTGCTTGAGAGATTCCAGCTCCTGACGCTCACGGGCGGCAATTTCGTCGGCAGGTGCCACCAGCAACACATTGCCAATCTTGCGCTTGTCCAGGCCTTTGGTTTTCAACACCAGATCCAGCGCTTGATCCCAAGGCACGTTCTGCAGACGCAAGGTAATGCCGCCCTGAACCGTGTCGCTGGCGACCAGGTTGAGGCTGGTGAAATCGGCGATCAGCTGCAGCACCGAACGCACGTCGATGTCCTGAAAGTTGAGCGACAGTTTTTCACCGGTGTAGACCAGTTTCTCCGCGTTGCGGCGATCCAGATCTTCATTGGTCAAGGGGCGCACGCTAATGGTTAGCTTGCCTTCGGTCTGATAGGCCGAGTAGTCAAAGGCCCCGGAAGGCTCGATGGTGATACTGGCCTTATCACCCGTAGCACTGGCGTTGACGAACTGCACCGGGGTGGCGAAATCCTTGACGTCCAGTCGCACCCGCAGTTTCTCAGGTAATTGAGTCTTCGCAAAATCGACACGAATCCTGCCGCCCTGCTCCTGAATATCTGGGGCGACACCGGGATCAGTCAAATCGATGATCACATTCCCTTCACCCAACTCGCCTCGCTGAAAATCAACGTTCCTGATCGCCTTGCCTACAGGCGCGTAGGCCTTGGGCTTTGCCGGAGCTGGTGGTGGCACGGCAACCCGCGCGGCGCCCAGCGCAGTGGTCGGCTGCGATGCCTGAGCCGCTGCGGCCCCCTGACCGATCACGACAAACAGATTATTGCCATCAACACGCGAGCTGTAGGGCGCCAGGGTCGTCATATTGATAATGATCCGAGTACGATCCTTGGCTTCGACCACGACCACACTGCGAGCATTGCCACTGCCCAACTCACGGCTTTTGGTCGCCAGCTGACTGCTCACGCCGGGCAAGTCCAGCGCGATGCGCGCCGGTTGTTCCGTGGTATAGCCCTTCGGAGCAGGTACCGGAGCGTCAAAGGTCAGCTTCAGCTCGATCCGGTCTCCAGGCAACGCTGCCACATCCAGTGTTTTGAGAGTGGCGGCCTGAAGAATCGGCGAAATCATCGCAA
The DNA here is from genome assembly GCF_040224095.2 of Pseudomonas caspiana. NCBI lineage: Bacteria > Pseudomonadati > Pseudomonadota > Gammaproteobacteria > Pseudomonadales > Pseudomonadaceae > Pseudomonas > Pseudomonas caspiana. The sequence continues at coordinate 5,555,223 of NZ_CP167995.1, forward strand.
TCCATAGCGATACACCGATAGTTGAAAGAATCCTGGTCATGATCATTTTCCGTCCTGCGAACCCGAGGGTGTTTTGCATGCTTGGCTGTGCCCGTTTCATGAGCGTTCTTTCAGGGAAATACTGCGCGGCCTTTCCAACCATGCCCCCTCTCCATCAGGAACTATTTCTACGACATCAACGCGGGATTCATCGACTGAGACAATCCGGCCATTGTTACGCCCCAGATAATCACCGACTTTTACCCGATACACGCCGCCAGCCCCTTTGAGCAAAGCAAATGTCCCGGAGTCGTTGCCCATGGTGCCGACCATTTCAAAAGCCTCGATGTTGAAACCTTCCAGGAACTGCCTTGGCCGGGTTTCATCCGGCGCCACCAATCTTGAACCTTTCTGACGATTGACCAAATCAGCCTTGACCGGCGGTTGAAACGGGCTGCGCATATTCGCAGCGTTATAAGTAAACGCTTCATACGGGCGAAACTTTGGCAGCGGCTCAATCGTGCCTGTCGGCCGTGCACGCGCTTCATCCATAAAGCTGGTCAGGTCGGTAAACGTCGAGTCATCGTTACAACCGGCCAGACTGATCAACGCCACACTGGCGCACAACAATCTCGCCAGCCTCATTTCTTCAGCCCTTCATCGTTGTAGCGATAGGTTTTGGCCAGAATATTCATGCGCAGCCTGGACGGGTTGGAAGCTTCCAGAGGTTTGATCTCGAAATCGTGCAAGGTAACGATCCGCGGCAGACTGGCGACACCGCTGACAAAGGTTGCCAGGTCGTGATACGCGCCAACCACGGTAATTTGTATCGGCAATTCGATGTAAAACTGCTGGGCAGCCTCGGGCAGTAACTTGATTTCTTCGAACTCCAGCCCGCTACCCAACCCTGTCCGGGTGATGTCCTCCAGCAAGCCTGGTACTTCGGTATCGCTCGGCAACTGCCGCAACAACGCGCCGAAGGTATTTTCCATTTCGGTCATCTGCACCTTATAAGGCTGCAGGTTCGCGGCCTGGAACGCCTTGTTGGTGAACTGCTCCTTGAGCGTACCTTCATTGGCTCGGGCGGCAGCGAGCTGACTCTCCAGATCCTGGATGTAGAAAAAGTACCCCAGAGCAAGCACTAACACCGCCAGCAACGCACCCGCTACGACCTTGACCGCAGCGGGCCACGAGCCAAGGTTGTTGACGTCCAGATCGCCAAGATCGATCCGGCGCAGACCTTCCAGCGTCTCGGAAAGATTCATGGTTTGGCTCCATCAAGGTTCGGCTGGGTCTGGCGTACCGTTAACTGAAAGATGTTGGCCTGATCCAGCGCACCTGCGGTCGTTGCCTTGACCTCGGTCAGGCTTGGCGCTTCGAACCAGTCAGAGGCATCAAGGTTACGCATCAAGTCTGAAACGCGATTGTTCGACTCCGCCGCCCCGGTGATGCTGATGAGGTTGTCGACCATCTTCACATCCGAGAAATACACGCCGTCCGGCAGGGTTCGCGCCATCTGGTCAAACACCCGGCCAATAATCGGGCGATTGCCTTGCAAGTCCTGGATGATTTTCATCCGCTCGAGCAGTTGCTTGCGACGGGCTCGCAGATCGCTGATCTCCTTGATGCGCTCGTCGAGTTGCACCACTTCTTGCTGGATAAACGCATTGCGCGCAGCCTGATGAGTAATTGCGCTGCTCAAATATTGATCAACCATGAACAACGCACCCACTGAGGCGACAAACACGCCAGCCAGCGATATCAGGAAACGTTTCTTGCGCTCTTCGCGAAGCTGTTCACGCCAAGGGAGAAGGTTAATCCGTGCCATCAGTCAAAGCTCCTCAGGGCCAGACCGCATGCGATCATCAACGCTGGAGCATCAGTGGCCAACGCACCGGCATTGACCTTGGCGCCAAGAGCCATGTCCGCAAACGGGTTGGCGACCAGCGTCGGCGTGCCGATACGCTGCTGAACCAGATTATCCAGCCCGGAAACGGATGCGGTACCACCGGCCAGCATGATGTAGTCCACCGCACTGTATTGCCCTGCCGCGAAAAAAAACTGCAAGGATCGGGAAACCTGCTGCACCACGGCGTCCTTGAACGGCTGCAACACTTCGGATAAATAATCATCCGGCAGACCGCCCTGCTTCTTCGCCAGACCGGCCTCTTCCACAGAGAGGCCATAGCGGCGCTGGATTTCTTCGGTGAGCTGACGCCCGCCGAACAGCTGTTCGCGGGTATAGATGATGCGGCCGTTGTGCAGCACGCTGAGGGTCGTCATGGTTGCGCCGATATCGACAATTGCAACGGTCAGTTGGTCATGACCATTACCCAACTGTGCCGACAGCAATCCGAATGCGCGCTCCAGGGCATAAGCCTCCACGTCAACAACCCGTGCACTAAGCCCCGCCAGCGCCAAAGCTGCTTCGCGCACCTCGACGTTTTCTTTGCGGCAGGCAGCAAGCAAGACCTCAACACGCTCAGGGTTGCGCAGCGAATATCCCTGGACCTCGAAATCGATGGCGACCTCTTCCAGCGGATAAGGAATGTATTGATCGGCCTCGATCTTCAGCTGGTTCTCCATGTCATCATCCGACAGGCCAGCGTCCATCTCGATGGTCTTGGTGATCACCGCCGAACCGGCCACGGCAACCGCCACAGATTTGACGCTTGTGCGAGCCTTGACCAAGACACGCGTCAGCGCATTGCCGACCCCTTCAAGCTCGGCAATGTTCTTCTCAATCACAGCGTTCGCGGGAAGTGGCTCAACCGCGTAAGACTCGACCTTGTAGCGCGTGCCGGAACGACTCAATTCAAGGAGTTTCACCGATGTAGAGCTAATATCGATCCCTAGAAGGGTGTTGGCCTTCTTACTGAAGAGTTCGAACACAACCTGTTCCCTATGAGTTTCCGTCACTTACGGATTATTTGTTGTCCAACGCCACTGTCGGCAATCCTGACAGTAGCGCAAATAACGCTCGGAGACGAAAAATGCTTATAATGCCGAGCGCTTTTTTCGTATAACCAAGCTTCAAGGCGTGTCTATTTGTTAATGCCTGCGCTTAACTCATTCTTTTTATTCTGGAAATCAAAAAGCCTTGATACGCCTGCTGAAGTTTTTCTGGTGGTCTCTCGTCGCCGTATTCTGTGCGCTGCTACTCGGCCTCAGCGGTGCCTTTCTTTATCTGAGCCCGAACCTTCCGTCTGTTGAAGCGCTGCGCAGCATCCAACTGCAAATACCTCTGCGCGTCTACAGCAGCGATGGCAAGTTGATTGCGGAGTTTGGCGAAATGCGCCGCACCCCTATCCGCTTCGCCGAGATTCCGCCGAACTTCATCAACGCCCTGCTCTCTGCCGAAGACGACAATTTCGCCAATCACTACGGGGTCGATCCCGGCAGTTTGATGCGCGCAGCTTCGCAGCTGGTTAAAAGCGGCCATATTCAGTCGGGCGGCAGCACCATCACCATGCAGGTGGCAAAGAACTATTTTCTGACGAGTGAACGCAGTTTTTCGCGCAAAACCACCGAGATCCTTCTTGCTCTGCAAATTGAGCGCCAACTGACCAAAGACGAAATTCTTGAGCTTTACGTCAACAAGATCTACCTGGGCAACAGAGCCTACGGGATCGAAGCGGCGGCTCAAGTGTATTACGGCAAATCCATCCGTGACGTAAGTCTTGCGCAAATGGCGATGATTGCCGGCCTGCCTAAAGCACCTTCGCGCTTCAACCCGCTCGCCAACCCGACACGCGCCAAAGAGCGTCGCGACTGGATTCTGGGCCGCATGTACAAGCTGGGCAAAATCGACCAGAGCGCCTATCAAGCCGCGCTCAGCGAGCCACTCAACGCCAGCTATCACGTGCCTACACCTGAAGTTAACGCACCTTATATTGCCGAGATGGCTCGCGCAGAAATGGTTGGCCGCTATGGCAGCGACGCTTACACAGAAGGCTTCCGCGTTACCACGACGGTACCGAGCGATCTTCAGGAGCACGCCAATACAGCAGTTCAGGAAGGCCTGATCGAATATGACCAGCGCCATGGTTATCGCGGCCCTGAAAGCCGCTTCCCGGGTATGACCCGCGAAGGCTGGGCACAAGAGCTGACTAAACAGCGGCCAATCAGCGGCCTGGAGCCAGCGATTGTTACCCAGGTCGACAAGACCGGCGTGCGCGTCCTGACCCGTAATGGCGAAAAGGAAGAAACCGTCGACTGGGCGAGCATGAAGTGGGCACGTCCTTATCTGAATACCAACAGCCTGGGCGCAAATCCGAAGCAACCTGCTGACGTAGCGCGTGTTGGCGACCTGATTCGCGTGCAGCGTCAGGAAAATGGCTCGATCAAATTCAGTCAGATACCGGCAGCACAAAGCGCACTGGTTTCACTTGATCCACAGAACGGTGCAATTCGCGCGCTGGTCGGCGGCTTTGCCTTCGAACAGAGCAACTACAACCGCGCCCTGCAAGCCAAGCGTCAGCCAGGTTCGAGCTTCAAGCCGTTCCTGTACAGCGCAGCACTGGACAATGGCTATACCGCGTCGAGCCTGGTAAACGATGCGCCGATCGTTTTTGTTGATGAGTATCTGGACAAGGTGTGGCGTCCGAAAAACGACACCAATACTTTCCTCGGTCCGATCCGCCTGCGTGAAGCGCTGTACAAGTCGCGCAACCTGGTATCGATCCGCCTGCTGCAACAGTTGGGCATCGACACCTCGATCGACTACATCACGCGCTTTGGCTTCAACAAGAGCGATCTGCCGCGCAACCTGTCACTGGCGCTGGGCACCGCGACTCTGACCCCGATGGAAATCGTCACCGGCTGGTCTGCGTTCGCCAACGGCGGCTACAAGATCAACCCGTATCTGATTCAGAACATTGAAAGCCGTGATGGCGTGACACTGTTCCAGGCGAATCCGCCGAGCGTTCCCGCTGTCGACAGTCAGCCCGTGCCCAATACAAATACGGTAGCAGTGCCCAATGGCCCAGCGCTGATCACCTCCTCGACCGAAGGCCCGGCACAGCCTGCTGCGCCGGTTGATCCTCAGGCACCGGCCATTGCCCCTCGCATTGTTGATGGGCGTACCACGTTCATCCTCAACAGCATGCTGCAGGACGTTATCAAGCGCGGCACAGGCCGCCGGGCCTTGGCAATGAATCGTCCGGACATCGCTGGCAAGACCGGTACGACCAACGAATCCAAGGATGCCTGGTTCACTGGCTACAACGCAGATTATGTGACCACCGTCTGGACAGGCTTCGATCAACCCGAAAGCCTGGGCCGTCATGAGTTTGGCGGCACCGTTGCCCTGCCAATCTGGATGAACTACATGAGTGCTGCGCTCAAAGACAAGCCTCCGCATCAGCAAGCTGAACCAGACGGCATCCTGAGCTTGAGGGTTGATCCGATCAGCGGCCGGGCAGCGACGCCGAGCACACCTAACGCATTCTTCGAGCTGTTCAAAAGCGAAGATACGCCACCAAGCGTCAACGAGCTGGGCGGTCAGGCACCGGGCAGCCCGCTGCCAGCGGATGAGTCGGCGCCGATCGACTTGTTCTGACCTGCGCCATCGGTCATCGCTGCCTCGCGTTGCTCATGAGCCCCTACAGGATGTTGTAGGAGCTCATGAGCAACGCGAGGCAGCGATTGGGTCCAACGCCAGATCAAGATCAAATCATCACCCACAAAAAAACCCTGCATCTCAGCAGGGTTTTTTGTGCATCTGAATCAGCGATTAGCCGTTGAAAACGTCATCAACGCTGGTCAGCGGGTAGTGCTTTGGATACGGCAGGGTTGCAACGCCGCTTTCGATGGCTGCTTTGGCAACGGCATCAGCGATCAAGCCCAGCAGACGGGTGTCCATTGGTTTCGGGATGATGTACTCACGACCGAACTCCAGCTTGATACCGCCATAGGCGTCGCACACTTCCTGAGGCACTGGCAGTTTAGCCAGTTCACGCAGGGCGTTAGCCGCGGCGATCTTCATTTCTTCGTTGATGCGCTTGGCACGAACGTCCAGAGCACCACGGAAGATGAACGGGAAGCCCAGTACGTTGTTGACCTGGTTCGGGTAGTCGGAACGACCAGTCGCCATGATCACGTCGCTACGAGTAGCGTGAGCCAGCTCTGGGGAGATTTCCGGATCAGGGTTCGAGCATGCGAACACGATCGGATCCTTGGCCATGGACTTCAGACCTTCAGCGCTCAGCAGGTTCGGGCCAGACAGACCCACGAACACGTCTGCGCCGTCGAGCGCGTCAGCCAGTGTGCGTTTTTCGGTCGCGTGAGCGAATACCGCTTTGTACTGGTTCAGATCGGTACGGCCGGAGTGGATCACGCCGGAACGGTCGATCATGAAGATGTTTTCAATCTTCGCGCCCATGCTCACCAGCAATTTCATGCAGGAGATGGCCGCAGCGCCAGCCCCCAGGCAGACGATCTTGGCGTCAGCGAGGTTCTTGCCGACGATTTCCAGTGCGTTGATCATGCCGGCCGCGGTAACAATCGCGGTACCGTGCTGGTCATCGTGGAAAACCGGGATGTCGCATTGTTCGATCAGCGCTTTCTCGATCTCAAAGCATTCAGGCGCCTTGATGTCTTCGAGGTTGATACCGCCGAAGGTGATGGAGATGCGCTTTACAGTGTCGATGAAAGCTTGCGGGCTTTCGGAATCCACTTCGATATCGAAAACGTCGATACCGGCGAAACGCTTGAACAGAACACCCTTGCCTTCCATCACTGGCTTGGAAGCCAATGGACCCAGATCACCCAGGCCAAGGATCGCGGTACCGTCGGAAATAACTGCTACCAGGTTGCCTTTGCCGGTGTACTTGTAAGCCAGCTCAGGGTCACGGGCGATTTCGCGCACAGGCTCAGCAACGCCAGGGCTGTAAGCCAGGGCCAGATCGCGAGCAGTTGCGGTAGGCTTGGTCAGTTCTACGCTCAGTTTCCCCGGGCGAGGATTGGCGTGATATTCAAGCGCAGCAGTTTTCAAATCAGACATGTGGGCATTCCGCTTTTTTTTACTGTGGGACAGACGGACCGCCGAGGATACGCAAGATGCAAAGTCCTAACAAGACTGGCCAGTCACAACTGTCAATAGGCGGGGACTAAGACTTTACGCTTAGAGCGGAGGAGTTGCATCAGGGGAAAGGGTTTGTAGGAGCTGCCGAAGGCTGCGATTGCGGTGTGCCAGGATAAACGCTTCGCAGCCTTCGGCAGCTCCTACAGAAAATGCATTCCAATCCATTAGTTTGCGTGTTGTTTGATGGAGGCGCGCTCCTACACATCTGTCTGTCAGGGGATCGATGAATCAAGCATCGCCGGATGGGTAATGGGCATCATCCAGCGCGCCTGTCCGTCCTTGAGACCGCCCCGTCGGGAGCGATCAACGATCCAGCCACGCGCCTCGATGCGCTGGCCCTTCAGGCGACTCAGCTGCTTTACATCGAACTGGCTGACCAGATCAGGGGCGATACGCAGCACCAGTGAGCCCTGCAATTCGATCCAGACGCCACCGCCATTGCGCTGCACATCAACGATCTGCCCGGACACCAAGGCAAAGCCACCCTTGTCGATCTGCGCGGCGGGCTGTACCGGCGAATCACGCCACAGACCAAGCCTGGCGTCGCGAGCGATGCGCTCAGCCGCTTGCTGGCAATCCACCAGCGCCACATTCGGCGATACTGCGACCAGATAGCCCAAGCCCTCGCTCAGCAGCTGCGCTTCGAAATTCGCACCGTTGCCCCCATAGACATTGGCCAGCACACGACCGTAGTGATCTTTGCCCTGTTGGCCGACGCGCAACCTGACGGAGCCGTCGCTTTCATCCACCAGCGCTTGCAAGCGGCGCTTGGCAGCCTCGGCAAACGGCTCGGCGGAACGACCTTTCTTGCCCGTCTCGGGAGTATTGAGGCCAACCATGCGTACGTTGCGGCCATCTTTGAGGCGCAGGGTATCGCCATCGACCACACGCTCGACCTGAGCAACCGGGAGCGAGGATGGCGCGGGGCACAGAGCCTGAGCCGCAGGCAGCCAAATCGCGGCCACAAAAAAGGCGCCCACAAGGGACGCCTTTTTTAGCAGCCTGGAGAAATCCATTGGACCTTCCAGAACGACCGACCTTACTGAGCAGCAGGCTTGGTCGCGCCGAACGCACCGAAGCGCGACTTGAACTTGTCAACACGGCCGCCAACGTCAAGAGTCTTCTGCTTGCCGGTGTAGAACGGGTGGCACTCGTTGCAAACGTCCAGGCTCAGAGGCTTGGCGAGAGTCGAACGGGTTTTGATGACATTGCCGCAGCTGCAAGTAGCGTCAATGGCTTCGTAAACTGGATGGATATCAGCTTTCATCGGTACTTCCTCGGGCTAGCGTGCCGCCATCCAACACTATTGTTGAATACCGCACGTAAATAGGCCGCGAATATTACCAGACAATCCAGATCACGCAAGCGGGGCTTTACGCCGGTCGTCTGCTAAGATCGCGCATCCGTCACACACCGTAACAGGGAAACCCCGCGTGCCCGACGCCATTCTGCGCCTTGCCCTGCCCTCGCCACTGCGGCGCCTGTTCGACTATCGAGCGCCTGCAGGAGTGCTGCGCAGTGCCTTGCAGCCAGGCATGCGCTTGCGAGTGCCATTCGGCCGCCGGGAAATGATCGGCATCCTGATCGAGATCGCCGATCACAGCGAAGTGCCCGCCGAGAAGCTCAAGCCCGCCATCGCCCTGCTCGATGAACAAGCGCCGCTGCCTCCAGCGCTGTTCAAATTGTGCCTGTGGACCTCTCAGTATTATCAGCACAGCCTCGGCGACACCTTGAGTTGGGCGCTGCCGGTGCTGCTGCGCCAAGGCGAACCGGCAGAATCGCGTCAGGAACGCTTCTGGCAGGTTGCGCCAAATGCCAGCGTTGACGATCCGCGTATCGCCCGGGCGCCCAAGCAGCGCGAAGCACTGACGACCCTTGCCCAGCACCCGCACGGCGTTGCGCATCAGTTACTGAGCAAGCTGATGCTTAATAAAGAAAGCCTCAACCTGCTGCTGGCTAAAGAGCTGGTGCAAGTTGAAGTGCGCAGTCATGCACCCTCAGCGCGCCATGAACACTGGCTGGCCCAGCCGGAACTGCCACTCAACACTGAACAACGTGCCGCCTGCGAGGCAATTCGCGCCGGGTTCGAAAGCTTCCATGCGTTTCTGCTGGCGGGTGTTACCGGCAGCGGCAAAACCGAAGTCTATTTGCAGTTGATCCGTGAAACCCTGGAAGCCGGGAAACAGGCGCTGGTGCTGATCCCGGAAATTAACCTGGGGCCGCAAACCCTGGCGCGCTTTGAGCAGCGCTTCAACGCACGCATCGCGCTGCTGCATTCGGCGGTCAATGACCGTGATCGGCTGGATGCATGGCTGGCAGCGCGGGATGGCGAAGCCGACATTATTATTGGTACCCGTTCGGCACTGTTCACGCCGATGAAGAATCCCGGTCTGATCATCATCGACGAAGAGCACGACGGCTCTTATAAACAGCAGGAAGGCCTGCGCTATCACGCTCGGGATCTGGCTCTGGTGCGGGCACGCCAGGAAAACATCCCCATTGTGCTCGGCTCAGCCACGCCTTCGCTGGAAAGCCTGCACAACGCCTACACCGGCCGTTACGGCCTGTTGCGCTTGAACCAGCGGGCGGGCGGTGCGCAGCAACCGAAATTCATGCGTCTGGACGTAAAAAGCCGTCCACTGGACAGCGGTATCTCCGGACCGATGCAACAGGCCATCGGCCAGACCCTCGCTGCGGGCCAGCAAGTATTGGTCTTTCTGAACCGACGGGGCTTTGCGCCGACGCTGCTTTGCCACGATTGCGGCTGGCTGTCGGGCTGCCCGCGATGTGATGCGCGGATGACCGTGCATCAACGCTCCGGCGAGTTGCGCTGCCACCACTGTGGTCACGTCGAACGCGTGCCGCGCCAGTGCCCGTCCTGCGGCAAAGTCGATTTGCGTCCGGTTGGCGCAGGCACCGAGCGCGCCGAAGAGCGTCTGGCCATTCTGTTTCCGGATTACCCCGTATTACGGGTTGATCGCGACAGCACCTCGCGCAAAGACGCGATGAATCAACTGTTCGCGACCATTCAGCGCGGCCAGCCTTGCATTCTGGTGGGCACGCAGATGCTCGCCAAAGGGCACCACTTTCCGCGTGTAACGCTGGTGTCGATTCTGGATGCCGACGGAGGCCTGTTTTCCGGAGATTTCCGCGCCAGCGAGCGCATGGCACAGTTGATCGTACAGGTGGCCGGGCGGGCCGGACGAGCTGAAGAACCGGGCCGGGTGATTATCCAGACGCATCTGGCAGACCATCCGCTGCTGATTCAACTCACCGAGCAAGGTTACTTCGCCTTCGCCGAGCAGGCCTTGAGTGAACGCCGCGCTGCGGGCTTGCCGCCTTTTGCGCATCTGGCGCTTTTACGGGCAGAAGCGCATAAACCGGGCCAGGCCGAAGGGTTTCTTGATGAAGCCTGCTCGGTTGCCGAGCAACTGTTGAACGACATGAATCTGGGCGGTATCGAACTGCTCGGCCCGGTTCCAGCACCGATGGAGCGCCGCGCCGGTCGTTATCGAGCGCAATTGCTGCTGCAATCCAGCGCCCGCGCGCCGCTGCATCGGCTGCTTGCTTCCTGGCTATTGGCGCTGGAACAGATGCCGAGTGGCAGGCAGGTCAGGTGGTCGCTGGATGTGGATCCGGTGGATTTGTATTAAACGCGCAAATCCCTTGTGGGAGCTGAGCTTGGTCTGGGCGGCATTCCGACGATAAGGTTGAACGCGGTTCACTTTAGACCCCGGTGTCCTTATCGCGAGCAAGCTCAGCTCCCACAGGGGAAATTTCAGACCGCACATCCAACGCGGTTGGCAAGGTGGCTCCGGCAACGGATAATGCCCAGTTTTTCCACCCGCGCATCCAGGCGCTGCCGCGCTTGCGGTCGAAAGAGAGCACCATGAAAGACACCATTCGCCAGCTGATCCAACAAGCCCTGAGCCAACTCGTCACCGAGGGCGTCTTGCCAGAAGGCCTGTCGCCAGCGATTCAGGTGGAGAATGCCAAGGACAAGACCCACGGCGACTTCGCCAGCAACATCGCCATGATGCTGGCCAAGCCAGCCGGCATGAAACCGCGTGATCTGGCTGAAAAACTGATCGCCGCACTGCCTGCCGACGAGCAGATCAGCAAGGTGGAAATCGCCGGTCCTGGCTTCCTGAATTTCTTCCAGAACACTCAGGCCTTGGCCGCACGTCTTGATGCCGCCCTCTCCGATGCCCAACTGTCGGTCCGCAAAACCGGCCCGGCACAGCGCACAGTAGTCGACCTGTCGGCTCCGAACCTGGCCAAAGAGATGCACGTTGGCCACTTGCGCTCGACCATCATCGGCGACGGCGTTGCCAGCGTTCTGGAGTTTCTGGGCGACACCGTCATCCGCCAGAACCACGTGGGCGACTGGGGGACGCAGTTCGGCATGCTGCTGGCTTACCTGCAAGAGCAGCCAGCTACCAGTGACGAACTGTCGGACCTGGAAGACTTCTACCGCGCGGCGAAAAAACGCTTCGATGAATCCGAAGAGTTCGCCGACCGCGCCCGTGGACTGGTGGTAAGGCTGCAGGCCGGTGACGCCGAATGCCTGAGCCTGTGGACAAAATTCAAAGACATCTCGCTGTCGCACTGCCAGAAAGTCTACGACCTGCTGAACGTCAAACTGACCCCGGCAGACGTGATGGGCGAAAGTGCTTACAACGACGATCTGGCCAACGTAGTTGCCGATCTGAAAGCGACTGGCCTGCTGGTCGAGAGCAACGGCGCACAGTGCGTGTTCCTCGAAGAATTCCGCACCGCAGACGACACCCCGCTGCCGGTCATCGTGCAGAAGGCCGGTGGCGGCTATTTGTATGCGACCACAGATCTGGCAGCGATCCGCTACCGCAGCAAGGTGTTGAAGGCTGATCGCGCCCTGTATTTCGTTGACCAGCGTCAGGCCCTGCACTTCCAGCAAGTCTTTGAAGTGGCACGCCGTGCAGGCTTCGTTCACGAAGGCATGCAACTGGAGCACATGGGCTTCGGCACCATGAACGGCGCCGACGGCCGTCCGTTCAAGACCCGCGACGGCGGCACAGTCAAACTGATCGACCTGCTCGAAGAAGCCAAGGAGCGCGCCTACACCCTGGTGAAGGAAAAGAATCCGGAGCTGCCAGAAGACGAACTGCGCACCATCGCCCAGGCGGTGGGTATCAGTGCGGTGAAGTACGCCGACCTGTCCAAACACCGGGCCAGCGACTACAGCTTCAACTTCGACCAGATGCTCAGCTTCGAAGGCAATACCGCACCGTATTTGCTGTATGCATACACGCGAGTCGCGGGTGTGTTCCGTAAACTCGGTACGCCGTTTGATGCCAGCAAGGGTCAGATCGTCCTTGAAGCACCACAGGAACAGGAACTGGCGGCACGTCTGGCGCAGTTTGGGGAAATCCTCAACAACGTTGCCGAAAAAGGTACGCCTCACGTCCTGTGCGCTTACATTTACGACCTCGCCGGGTTGTTCTCCAGCTTCTACGAGAACTGCCCTATCCTGGCTGCCGATAATGCCGAACAACAGCAGAGCCGTTTGCGCCTTGCTGCATTGACCGGCCGCACCCTCAAGCAAGGCCTGCAACTGTTGGGTCTGGAAACTCTGGAGCGTATGTAAGTTGGCTGCTGCGAAAAAGAAACCTGCTCCCAAGCGCGGCGCCAGCCGTTATCAGGCACCCGCGAAGAAGCCGATTCCTGGATGGCTGTGGCTGGCAATCGGCCTGAGCGTCGGTGCATTTGTCGTCTTTTTGATGAAGCTCGAACCGGGCGGTGATGACATCAAACGGGTCCGGGCCGATGCCAAGGCTGCGAAGATCGCCGAAGCCAACAAGACGCCGCCGAGCCCGACTGCACCGGTGAAGCCCAAGTACGACTTCTACACATTGTTGCCGGAATCGGAAGTCATCGTGCCTAACGAAGCCGTACCTGAGAAAACGCCGCCACCGGTGGTTGCCCCAGTTACGCCCGAGCAGGCAGCGAAGATTGATACCGCACGAGCTCAAGCTGCACTCAGCGGCCTGACGCCTCCGCCAGCTCCGCCCGTGGTCAAACCGGCAGCAGTGACGCAGTTCTTCCTGCAAGCGGGCTCGTTCCGCAAGAAAGAAGACGCCGACAAAGTGCGAGCGCAGATCATTCTGCTCGGCCAGAGCGCTGCCGTTGAATCGGGTACCGTCAAAGAAGAAACCTGGTACCGCGTATTGGTTGGCCCGTTCAGCAACCGCGAACAACTGACCGTTGCCCAGAAACAATTGGCGACCGGTGGTTTTAGTAACTTGTTGTTGCAGCAGCGTAGTAAGTAACAGCCAGACGCAGATCCCAGTGGGCTGGATTCATCCGGGAATGGGCCCCACGTTTAGCACCACCGTGCCTGACACAACGCCTTCGCGAATGAATTCGCTCCCACAGGTCACTGCCGAAATGCTGGCCTGTAGGAGCACCCCCGTCGTCCAGAACCCGCGATGCCGCGCAGCAAACGCGGACCCTGTAGGAGTGAGCTTGCTCGCGATCCGATTTCACGGTCGACGAATTTGTCGCATGAACTGACGCCATCGCGAGCAAGCTCACTCCTACAGTTGTTATGCTCGCCCCTCACCACCACTCATACCCAACGGTTGAAATCCCTTCCCCCACCCCCATATGAGTTTTCACCAGGGCATTTTCGCCCCGCTGTGTGGAGACTCTCCCTTGACCACCATCGTTTCAGTTCGCCGCCACGGCAAAGTCGTCATGGCTGGCGACGGCCAGGTTTCTCTGGGCAACACCGTCATGAAAGGCAACGCCAAGAAAGTGCGTCGTCTGTACCACGGCGAAGTGATTGCCGGTTTCGCTGGCGCTACGGCCGACGCGTTCACTCTTTTCGAACGCTTTGAAGGGCAACTTGAAAAGCACCAAGGTCATCTGGTGCGTGCCGCCGTTGAACTCGCCAAAGACTGGCGGACCGACCGCTCCCTGAGCCGTCTGGAGGCCATGCTGGCCGTCGCCAACAAAGACGCTTCGCTGATCATCACCGGTAACGGTGACGTCGTTGAACCTGAAGATGGCCTGATTGCCATGGGTTCCGGCGGTGCTTTCGCCCAGGCCGCTGCTCGCGCCCTGCTGCAAAAAACCGATCTCTCGGCGCGTGAAATTGCCGAAACCGCATTGCATATCGCGGGCGATATCTGCGTGTTCACCAACCACAACATCACCATTGAGGAGCAGGACCTCGCTGAATAAGTCTCGTACCGGCCGCTGCGACCAGCGGCCTGACAGACCTTGAATCAGCTGGAGGACCGCCAAATACCATGTCAATGACCCCCCGTGAAATTGTCCACGAACTGAACCGCCATATCATCGGCCAGGACGATGCCAAGCGCGCTGTCGCCATCGCCCTGCGTAACCGCTGGCGCCGGATGCAACTGCCGGAAGAATTGCGCGTTGAGGTCACGCCCAAGAATATCTTGATGATCGGCCCGACCGGTGTCGGTAAAACCGAGATCGCCCGTCGTCTGGCCAAGCTGGCCAACGCGCCGTTCATCAAGGTCGAAGCGACCAAATTCACCGAGGTCGGCTATGTCGGCCGCGACGTCGAGTCGATCATTCGTGACCTGGCCGACGCGGCCATCAAGCTGCTGCGCGAACAGGAAATCATCAAGGTTCGCCATCGTGCCGAGGATGCTGCTGAAGACCGCATCCTGGACGCCCTGTTGCCTCCAGCTCGTACGGGCTTTCAGGAAGAAGCCGCGCCGAGCAACGATTCCAACACCCGTCAGCTGTTCCGCAAGCGCTTGCGTGAAGGTCAGCTGGACGACAAGGAAATCGAGATCGAAATCAACGAAGCCGTTGGCGTCGACATTTCCGCGCCGCCGGGCATGGAAGAGATGACCAACCAGTTGCAAAGCCTGTTTGCGAACATGGGCAAGGGCAAGAAAAAGAGCCGCAAGCTCAAGGTCAAGGAAGCCTTCAAGCTGGTGCGTGAAGAAGAAGCCGGTCGCCTCGTCAACGAGGAAGAACTCAAGGCCAAAGCGCTGGAAGCTGTTGAGCAACACGGCATCGTGTTCATCGACGAAATCGACAAGGTCGCCAAGCGCGGCAATGTGGGCGGTGCCGATGTGTCCCGTGAAGGCGTCCAGCGCGACCTGCTGCCGCTGATCGAAGGCTGCACGGTCAACACCAAGCTGGGCATGGTCAAAACCGACCATATCCTGTTCATCGCCTCCGGTGCGTTCCACTTGAGCAAGCCAAGCGATCTGGTACCTGAGCTGCAAGGCCGTCTGCCGATCCGCGTCGAACTCAAGGCGCTGTCGCCGCAGGACTTCGAACGTATCCTCAGCGAACCGCATGCGTCCCTGACCGAGCAATACTGCGCGCTGCTGAAAACCGAAGGTTTGAACATCGCGTTCGAAGCGGACGGCATCAAGCGTCTTGCCGAGATTGCCTGGCAGGTCAACGAAAAGACCGAGAACATTGGTGCCCGTCGCTTGCACACCTTGCTTGAGCGTCTGCTTGAGGAAGTGTCGTTCAGCGCAGGTGATCTGGCCACCGATCCGGACGCAGCGCCGATCCGCATTGATGCCGACTATGTGAACAGTCATCTTGGCGAACTGGCCAAGGATGAAGATCTGTCGCGGTATATCCTTTAACTGAAATGCAGTTACTGTAGGAGCTCACGAGCAACGCGAGGCAGCGATAGCGGTCCATCTGACACACCGCCATCGCTGCCTCGCGTTGCTCGTAAGCTCCTACAGGTACGTTGTATTTCCCACAGGGATTGTATCCATGCCCAAACTCCCAACCGCCATCCAGCTCCACAAAGCCTCGAAAACCCTGACCCTCAAGTACGGGCCGAACGAGGAATACCACTTGCCTGCAGAATTCCTCCGGGTGCACTCGCCGTCTGCGGAGGTTCAAGGCCACGGCAAGCCGATCCTGCAATTTGGCAAGCTGGGGGTGGGCCTGACCAAAGTTGAACCGGCGGGCCAATACGCACTGAAATTGACCTTCGATGACGGTCATGACAGCGGATTGTTCACGTGGGAATACCTCTACGAACTGGCGCAACGTCAGGACGATTTGTGGAACGACTATTTGCTTGAGCTGAAAAACGCAGGCAAATCCCGCGACCCTTCCGAGCAAGTCATCCGGCTGATGCTCTAACCCGCACCACAGAGCCGTCCGGCATTTTAGGACGCGCTTTCTAATTCCTTTTGTTTGAATGTGCCGCGCAGCGGCCAACGACTGGTGCTGCTTGCGATTTTTCGCAATCTCGCGTAACCAATGGTTTTGGCAAGTTCCCTGCATCCTCGAATGCAGTTGAAAGGTGTGCAAGAAGTCGTCGCAAGGAGCGCAATGGTTCACGCATCCACCGCGACGGCTACCTCTTAAGGGATAAGCGGTTTAGCCATCATCGGTCACCCGAGCAGTAGTACCGGCGTCTGCCTGTGTCACTGATTCACAGGGAAGCGGTACTCACCTCAGGACAATGGAGCGTCGTGAATGAGTAGCAGAAACAACGATGACCTGCAGCAACAAGCTTCGGAACACACACTGGGTTTGAACCCGGTCGTCGGCCTGCGGCGCAAGGACTTGCTGACCACAGCCCGCATGGTTCTGCGCCAGGCGTTGAAACAGCCCTTTCATAGCGCTAAACACATCGCGCATTTGAGCGTCGAGCTCAAGAACGTCCTGCTGGGAAAATCAGCCTTGCAGCCAACCCCTGACGACAGGCGCTTCAGCGATCCGGCCTGGAGCCAGAATCCGGTTTATCGCCGTTACTTGCAGACGTATCTGGCTTGGCGTAAAGAACTGCATGACTGGATAGATGACAGCAACCTTGCACCTCAGGAAATCAGCCGCGGGCACTTCGTGATCAATCTGATGACCGAAGCAATGTCGCCCACCAACACCGCTGCCAACCCCGCAGCGATCAAGCGTTTCTTCGAAACCGGCGGTAAAAGCATTCTCGACGGCCTGTCTCATCTCGCCAAGGACCTGGTACACAACGGCGGCATGCCCAGCCAGGTCAACATGGACGCCTTCGAAGTCGGCAAGAGTCTGGGCACCAGCGAAGGCTCGGTGGTGTTTCGCAACGACGTGCTGGAGCTGATTCAGTACAAGCCCATCACCGAACAAGTACATGAGCGACCGCTGCTGGTCGTGCCGCCACAAATCAACAAGTTCTACGTCTTCGACCTGAGCCCGGAAAAAAGCCTGGCGCGTTTCTGCCTGCGCAGTAACGTGCAGACGTTCATTATCAGTTGGCGTAACCCGACCAAGGCCCAGCGTGAATGGGGCCTGTCAACGTACATCGATGCCGTCAAGGAAGCTGTGGACGTGGTGACGGCGATCACCGGCAGCAAAGATATCAATATGCTCGGCGCCTGCTCGGGCGGCATTACCTGCACTGCGCTGCTGGGTCATTACGCGGCACTGGGCGATCAAAAGGTCAACGCCCTGACGTTGCTGGTCAGTGTGCTGGATACTACGCTGGACACCGACGTTGCGTTGTTCGTTGACGAGCAGACTCTGGAGTCGGCCAAGCGCCACTCCTATCAGGCAGGCGTGCTGGAAGGCAGCGACATGGCCAAGGTATTTGCCTGGATGCGTCCCAACGACCTGATCTGGAATTACTGGGTCAACAATTACTTGCTGGGCAACGAACCGCCGGTGTTCGACATCCTTTTCTGGAACAACGACACCACCCGCCTGCCCGCTGCGTTCCATGGCGATCTGATCGAGATGTTCAAGAACAACCCGTTGATCCGCCCCAACGCGCTTGAAGTGTGCGGTACGCCTATCGACCTCAAGCAGGTCACCAGCGATGTGTTTTGCCTGGCCGGAACCAACGATCACATCACGCCTTGGGGCTCCTGCTACAAATCAGCACGACTGTTCGGCGGAAAGACTGAATTTGTTCTGTCCAGCAGTGGCCATATCCAGAGCATTCTCAATCCGCCCGGCAACCCCAAGGCACGTTACATGACCAACAGCGAGTTGCCGGTCGATCCGAAGGTCTGGCAGGAAAACGGCACCAAGCACACTGACTCGTGGTGGTTGCACTGGCAGAACTGGCTGAGCGAACGCTCCGGAAAATTGAAAAAATCTCCTGCGACGCTTGGCAGCAAGGCTTTCCCGGCAGGTGAGGCTTCACCGGGAACCTATGTGCATGAACGCTAAAGGTTGACGCGACGGGTGGAGTCAGGAATGGCTGCCGATGGCCGTTACAAAGGCAGGAGCTATCTCGCGGCAAACAGAAAACCTGTAGGAGCTGCCGAAGGCTGTGAAGCGTTTTCAGTCCCTTTCGCAGCCTTCGGCAGTTCCTACAGTAATCACTGACATTCCACATCGGCGCCCGGCCTCGGGCGATCTGGTCAAAGCGCAGGACGGCTTTCCCAGCGGTTTAACCCACAGGGCTTCGCGCATGCCGCAACCGTTTATTTTTCGCACTATCGATCTGGATGGCCACAGCATCCGAACCGCAGTACGCCCAGGCAAGAGTCATCTGACTCCTCTGCTGATTTTCAATGGTATTGGCGCCAATCTTGAGTTGGTGTTCCCGTTCGTTGATGCGCTGGACCCGGACCTGGAAGTCATCGCTTTCGATGTGCCTGGCGTCGGTGGCTCCTCGACACCCAGTCGCCCGTACCGGTTTCCCGGTCTGGCTAAACTGGCGGCGCGCATGCTCGACTATCTGGACTATGGCCAGGTCAACGCCATCGGCGTTTCATGGGGTGGCGCGCTGGCTCAACAGTTCGCTTACGACTACCCCGAGCGTTGCAAAAAGCTGGTGCTGGCAGCAACAGCGGCCGGTGCGGTGATGGTGCCCGGCAAACCGCGCGTGCTCTGGTTGATGGCCAGCCCACGGCGGTATATCCAGCCCTCTCACGTAATCCGCATTGCACCGGAAATCTACGGCGGCGCTTTTCGGCGGGATCCTTATCTGGCCGCCAACCACGCGGCAAAGGTCCGTTCGTCCGGCAAGCTGGGCTACTACTGGCAGCTGTTTGCTGGCATGGGCTGGACCAGCATCCACTGGCTGCACAAGATTCGTCAGCCGACATTAGTGTTGGCGGGCGACGACGATCCACTGATCCCGTTGATAAATATGCGCCTGCTGGCTTGGCGGATCCCCAACGCCCAGCTACACATAATCGATGACGGTCATTTGTTCTTGATCACCCGTGCCGAAGCAGTCGCGCCCATCATCATGAAATTCCTCCAGCAGGAACGTCAGCGCGCCGTGATGCACCCACATCCGACACCCAGCACACGCTGATCATTACAGACCAATAAGGATTCTCAGTACCGCAAAGAATCGTCACTGACTGCGCCGTTTGAATGGAAGTTGTACGGCGCAGAACGACGCATGCCCTGAGCGGGAATGCGCCTGCACAGAAGTATCGGTCGATGGCACGACGAAGGAGTGTTGCCCCATGCGAGAAAAATCAGCAAAGAGCGCCGACACCGTACCGGCGACTTACATAAACGCGCAAAGCGCGATCACCGGCCTGCGTGGCCAGGATTTGTTTTCGACCTTACGCAAGGTTGCCGCCCAAGGCTTGCAGCATCCGTTGCGCAGCGCTCGTCACGCTTTGGCCCTCGGCAAGCAAGTCAGCCGCGTCGTGTTGCTGGGCGAAACGCCCTACCCATTACCTGCCCGCGACACCCGTTTCGCAGACCCGACATGGAGTCTCAATCCGCTGTATCGTCGAGGCTTGCAGTCTTATCTGGCGTGGCAGCATCAAGTCAAACACTGGATCGATGAGACGGACCTGTCCAAGGATGATCGCGACCGGGCGCACTTCATTTTTTCGCTGCTCAACGATGCCCTGTCACCGTCCAATACCTTGCTCAATCCCGTGGCCATCAAAGAGCTCTTCAATAG
The DNA here is from genome assembly GCF_040224095.2 of Pseudomonas caspiana. Taxonomy (NCBI): domain Bacteria; kingdom Pseudomonadati; phylum Pseudomonadota; class Gammaproteobacteria; order Pseudomonadales; family Pseudomonadaceae; genus Pseudomonas; species Pseudomonas caspiana. The sequence goes on from NZ_CP167995.1 coordinate 5,575,157, forward strand.
CGGCGGCAACAGTGTGATCAAAGGCCTTGGCCACATGTTCGACGATCTGTTGCACAACAACGGCTTGCCGCGACAGACCACCAAAGACGCCTTCGAAGTCGGCCGCACGGTGGCTGCAACTCAAGGCTCGGTGGTGTTTCGCAACGAACTGCTGGAGTTGATCCAGTACAAGCCCATGAGTGAAAAGCAGTACGCCAGGCCTTTGTTGATCGTGCCGCCGCAAATCAACAAGTTCTATATTTTCGATCTCAGCCCCGCCAACAGCTTCGTCCAGTATTGCCTGAAGAATGGCTTGCAAACTTTCATGATCAGCTGGCGCAATCCGGACGTTCGCCACCGCGAATGGGGGCTGTCCACTTACGTCCAGGCCACCGAAGAAGCGATGGCCGTATGTCGCTCCATAACCGGCGCAAAAGAAGTGAATCTGGTGGGCGCCTGTGCAGGCGGACTGACCATCGCCGCGCTGCAAGGGCATTTACAGGCGAAGCGCCAACTGCGCAAAGTGTCCAGCGCCACGTACATGGTCAGCCTGCTGGACAGCCAGATCGACAGCGCTGCGACGTTGTTCATCGACGAAACGACCCTTGAAGCTGCCAAGCGTCGCTCGTATCAACAAGGCGTACTGGACGGCAGGGACATGGCGAAAATCTTCGCCTGGATGCGCCCGAATGATTTGATCTGGAGTTACTGGATCAACAACTACTTGCTGGGCAAAGCCCCACCCGCCTTCGACATCCTGTACTGGAACAACGACAGCACTCGCTTGCCCGCAGCGTTGCACGGCGATCTGCTGGACTTCTTCAAGCACAATCCGCTGACCCATCCTGGCGGGCTGGAAGTCTGCGGTACACCGATCGATCTGCAGAAAGTGACAGTCGACAGCTTCAACGTAGCCGGTATCAACGACCACATCACGCCATGGGACGCGGTCTATCGCTCGACCCTGCTGCTGGGCGGCGACCGGCGCTTTCTGCTGTCCAACAGCGGTCATGTGCAGAGCATTCTCAACCCGCCGGGCAACCCCAAAGCCAACTTCGTCGAAAACGGCAAACTCAGCAGCGACCCTCGTGCCTGGTACTACGATGCGAAAAACCACGAGGGCAGTTGGTGGCCGACCTGGCTGGAATGGATACAAGCCCGCTCAGGCACCCAGCGCGAAACCCAGATGGCATTGGGCAACGCCACATACACGCCAATGGAGGCTGCGCCTGGGACTTATGTGCATGTTCGATAAAGCGCTCGGCACTAATCCCTTGTAGGAGCTGCCGAAGGCTGCGAAAGCGGAGTGTCACGGATACACGATTCGCAGCCTTCGGCAGCGCCTACAGATGCACACATTTCCCTTCGAAATTATCTGCCAACAAGAAGACTGGATGAAAACCCGCGACCGTATCCTTGAATGCGCCCTGACATTGTTCAACCAGCAGGGCGAGCCCAATGTCTCCACCCTGGAAATTGCCAACGAACTGGGTATCAGTCCCGGCAATCTTTACTACCACTTCCACGGCAAGGAGCCCTTGGTGCTCGGCCTGTTCGAGCGTTTCCAGGCAGAGCTTTCGCCCCTGCTCAACCCACCCGAAGATGCGCAACTGGCCGCTGAAGATTACTGGTTGTTCCTGCACTTGATCGTCGAGCGACTGTCCGACTATCGCTTCCTGTTTCAGGACCTGTCTAACCTGGCCGGGCGATTGCCCAAGCTGGCTCGCGGTATTCGCAACCTGCTCAACAATCTGAAACGTACGCTGGCATCGCTACTGGCGCGCCTGAAAGCTGAGGGTCAGGTTGTCAGCGACACCCAGGCCCTGGGGCAGTTGGTGGAGCAAATCACCATGACCCTGCTGTTCTCGCTGGACTACCAACGGATTCTCGGTCGCGACGCTGAAGTACGGGTCGTGGTCTACCAGATCATGATGCTCGTCGCGCCGCACCTGACGCCGGACTCACGGCATGCGGCGCAACAGTTGGCGAGGCATTATCTGGAGGAGTGATTTCTCGCAGTACTGACAGTTCTTCAGGCAGTGGCTTTGCCTCTGACACTGTGCGTTGGCGCAACAAACACATATCCCTGTGGGAGCGAGGCTTGCCCGCGATAGGGTCAACCTTATTTACAGGCATGCACCGGGTTATCGTTTATCGTCGGAATGCCGCCCAGACCAAGCCCAGCTCCCACAGAGATTGCATTTCAGCCCAATAAAAAAGCCCGACCTGGTTTCGCAGGTCGGGCTTTCGCATTACAGCCCTTGAATCAGGACTGGCTGGCTGGGGTCGACGGCGTTGTCGATGCCGGTGCTGCGGCGGTATTGGTCGCAGCGGGTGCAGGCGTTGCTGCTGGTGTGGCAGCTGGTGTGGCAGCTGGCTTGGCGGCGGGTTTCGGCGCCGGTTTGGCGGCTGCTTTTGGGGCCGCCTTCGGTGCAGCAGGTTTTTTGGCCGCAGCCGGTTTCTTCGCCGCAGCCGGCTTGCTGGCCGCTACAGACTTGGCCTTGGTCGCGGTTTTGGTTGCAGCCTTGTTGGCAGCGGCAACGGGTTTGGCCGCTGTGGCTTTCACGGCCGGTTTGGCTGCTGCAGTTTTCGCGGCAACTTTGTCGGCGGCTTTGGCGACCGGTTTCGCGGCGGCTTTCACCAATGGTTTAGCGGTGGTTTTAGGTGCTGGTTTGGAAGCAGCAACCCTGGAAGCCGAAGCTTTGGAAGCAGGCGCCCTGGAAACAGGAGTCACCGAAGCGCCAGTCAGCTTCTCGATTTGCTTGGTCAGCAGATCGACCTTGCTGTGCAGCGCTTTCACTTCATTGCGGCTCGGAACACCCAGGCGCGAAATGGCGCTGTTCAGGCGCTTGTCGAAGGCACCTTCCAGCTCGCTCCATTTGCCCAGTGCGAGGTCTTTGACATCGCCCACACGAGACTTCGCTGCCTTGGCAGAGTCCTTGGCGGAGTCGACTTGTTTATCGACTTCAACCTTGGTCTGCTTCTCGGCTTTTTCGCCATCTTTAACCAGCGTTTCAAAAAGCTTACTGCCGTCATTGCTGATCTTGGAGTAAGCGCCTAAACCAGCCAGCCAGATTTGGCGGGAGTACTTCTCGACCTCGCCAATCCAGGAGCTGCCTTCTTTCTCGATTTTTTTCTTGCCAGCCATCCTGCTCTCCTTATTGTTTACGCGCGACACGTTCAAGCAATGCCGTCAGCTCATCGAGCTTAGCAGACAGTGTCTCCACGTCATGTTTAGACGGTATACCGATGCGATTCAAGGCGCTGGCGACCCGCCGATCAAATGCGCTTTCGATTTTATCGAGCTGCACCTCAACCCGGCCCTTCACCGAAGTCAGTTCTTCTTTGGCCGAATCGATTTCGCTATTGGCCGCGTCGACCTTTTCATCGATCACCTGCTTGGCTTTCTTCTCGGTCTGCTCGCCAACCTTGACCAGCTCTTTGAAGTACTCGGCACCTTCCTGCCCCGCCCAGGAGTAAGCACCCAACCCCGCCAGCCAGACCTTGCGGGCATACAGGCGGACGTCGGAGACCGATTTGGTTTCTTCGTCTTTGATTTTTTTCTTCAACGTAACTTTGGCCATGGTGCACCTCACGCTCGAATGTTTGAGGATCGCCCCCAGGGACAACGGGGCATGGACACGAAAGTAGTCGGAAAAATTAGAAAGCTCACCCTAGGTTTGGGTGATGTTGAAGGGGTGTAGGAATTGGGAGTAGGAATTGGCTGGATAGACATAACAGCTGTAGGAGCCAACTTGTTGGCGAGAGGCCCGTGAGCCGTACAAATCGCCTCGCGAACAAGTTCACTCCTACAAGGGAACGCGATCAGGCCAGCAGTGCTTTATCCAGCTGCCGCTCTACCTCTGCCTGGATCTGTCCGCTCATGGCCGACAGGAAGAAATTCAGCTCAAGGTTTACGCGCACCAGTGCGTCCTCGACATCCACCGCACCTTTGGCGCCCTTGCCTTCCAGCTTGACGCTGTCGCCGTTCCACTCATGCTCGATGCCGTATTTGTCAGCCAGCTTCTCGACCAGCAGCTCAGCCTTCTCGCGAGCCTTTTCCTTACCCAGCGAATGCGGGCGTTCAACAGTAATCTTGGCCATTCGATGGCTCCTTCAGCGCAAGGTCAATCGTGGCGCAACTATAACAGCCGCCCCGGATGAAGAAACTGTTGGCGATGAGCCTTGTCAAGACAAAGCCAGCCACGACGATTAGAATGGCAACACTTTATTCCGGTGAACGCGATATGAATGATCCGCGCAAAGGCAGCGATGCCGAACCTACTACTCACTTCGGCTACAAAAACGTGCCGGAAAGCCAGAAGGCCGAGAAAGTGGCGGAGGTGTTTCACTCCGTCGCAGCCAAGTACGACCTGATGAACGACCTGCTGTCCGGCGGCATGCATCGCCTCTGGAAGCGCTTCGCTATCGAACTCTCCGGCGTTCGTACCGGTAACCGCGTGCTCGACATCGCGGGCGGTACTGGCGACCTGACCAAAAAATTCTCCCACCTTGTCGGCCCGACCGGCGAAGTGGTACTGGCCGACATCAACGCTTCCATGCTCAAGGTCGGCCGTGATCGCCTGCTTGATCTGGGTGTGGCGGGCAACGTCAAATTCGTTCAGGCCGACGCTGAAAAGCTGCCGTTCCCTGACAACCATTTCGATTGCGTGACCATCGCTTTCGGTCTGCGCAACGTGACTCACAAGGAAGACGCGCTGCGCTCGATGCTACGCGTGCTCAAACCGGGCGGTCGTCTGTTGGTGCTGGAGTTCTCCAAGCCGACCAACAAGCTCATGTCCAAAGCCTATGACGCTTACTCGTTCGCGTTCATGCCATTGATGGGCAAGCTGGTCACCAATGACTCGGAAAGCTATCGCTATCTGGCCGAATCGATCCGCATGCACCCGAATCAGGAAACCCTGAAGTCGATGATGGTGGAAGCCGGTTTTGATCGCGTGACTTACCACAACATGACCGCAGGCGTCGTGGCACTGCATCGCGGCATCAAACCCTGATGTTGCTTAGCGGCTTGCTCGCCAGCGTCGAGCACGGCATTAACCGCGTGTTGCGTCTGGACAGCACCGCGTTGCCGCGTCTTGAGCGCCTGTCGGGCAAGGTGATTGCGGTTGATTGCCGCAATCCTTCGCTGCAACTGTTCATTCTGCCCAGCGACGAAGGCCTGCTGCTGGCCTCGCATTGGGAAGTTGAAGCTGATTGCACCTTGCGCGCCCCTGCTGCCAGCCTGATGCGTCTGGCTGTGAGCAAAGACAAGAGCGCTGTGCTGCATGGCCCGGATGTCGAACTGGACGGCGACAGCGGCGTATTACTGGAACTGGTCGGGATCCTTCAGGACCTCGAACTGGACTGGGAATACGAGCTGTCCCGCTGGCTTGGCCCGGTGGCCACGACCTTGCTGGGCGATCATTTGCGCAGCCGCGCGCGCTGGAGCAAAGACAGCTTCACCAACCTCAGCCAGAGCCTTGCCGACTACTTGAACGAAGAGTCGCGCACTCTGGTGGGGAAACACGAAGCCGAAGCCCGTTTCGCCGAACTCGACCAGATAAAACTTGATCTGGAACGCCTTGAGGCGCGCTTTGAGCGCCTCGCCCAATCCTCTGACTCCAGCGATAACGCATGAAGCTGCTTGCCGTCCGCCGTTTGTTTCGTATCCAGCGTGTCGTGATCCGCTACCGTCTCGATGACTTGCTGTTTGCTCTGCCGTTACCGTGGTGGATGAAGGCCACGCGCTTTGTCATGCCGTGGCGCCTGCTTCCGCGCAACAACGCAGAATTGCCCCGTGGTGCGCGTCTGCGTCTGGCGCTGCAAGACCTTGGGCCGATCTTCATCAAATTCGGGCAGATCCTGTCGACCCGTCGCGACCTGCTGCCCGAGGACATCGCCGACGAACTGATGCTATTGCAGGACCGCGTTCCGCCGTTCGACCCGCAAGTGGCGATCAAGCTGATCGAAGAGCAGCTGGGCGCGAAGATCAGCGAAGTGTTCAGTCGCTTCGACGTCACGCCACTGGCTTCGGCTTCTGTAGCGCAGGTCCATGCGGCGCAACTGAAGACCGGCGAAGAAGTGGTGGTCAAGGTTGTGCGCCCAGGCCTCAAGCCCGTCATCAGCCAGGATCTGGCATGGCTGTTCATTCTGGCCCGCACTGCGGAGCGGATGTCCGCCGACGCCCGCCTGCTGCACCCGGTGGACGTGGTTGCCGACTACGAAAAGACCATCTACGACGAACTGGACCTGCTGCGTGAAGCCGCCAACTCCAGCCAGTTGCGCCGTAACTTCGAAGGCTCGGACCTGCTCTACGTGCCTCAGGTCTACTGGGACTGGTGCCGCCCCAAGGTGCTGGTCATGGAGCGAATCTACGGGATTCAGGTCAACGACCTGGCGACCCTGGCGGATCAGCGCACCGACATGAAATTGCTGGCCGAGCGCGGTGTGGAGATTTTCTTCACTCAGGTGTTCCGCGACAGCTTCTTCCATGCCGACATGCACCCCGGCAATATTTTTGTCAGCACGGTCAACCCGTGGAGCCCGCAGTACATCGCTATCGATTGCGGAATCGTTGGCAGCCTGACGCCGGAAGATCAGGATTATCTGGCTCGTAACCTGTTTGCCTTTTTTAAACGTGATTATCGTCGCGTCGCGCAACTGCACATTGATTCGGGCTGGGTACCTGCGGAAACCAAACTGAATGAGTTTGAAGCTGCGATTCGTACCGTGTGTGAGCCGATTTTCGAGAAGCCGCTCAAGGATATTTCCTTCGGTCAGGTGCTGATGCGTCTGTTCCAGACCGCTCGCCGCTTCAACATGGAAGTCCAGCCGCAGCTCGTTCTGCTGCAGAAAACCCTGTTGAACATCGAAGGCCTGGGCCGTCAGTTGTATCCGGATCTGGATCTGTGGAGCACCGCGCAGCCGTTTCTGGAGCGCTGGATGCGTGATCGCGTTAGCCCGAAAACGCTGTTTGGCAATTTGCAGTCCCAGGTTGAGCAGATCCCGCATCTGGCCAACATGACGCGGGACTTGCTGGAACGCATGTCGCAACCGCACCGGTCTGATCCGCCGCCACCATGGCGTGAGCGCGGTGACGGTTGGGCATTGCGTTTGCTGGGTTCGGCGCTGCTAGCTGGTGGCGCAGTAATGGCCTCGACCTTGTTCGCCGAGGGTACTGCGCTAGTGGCTCCACTCGCCTGGCCCGCGTGGATCATGTTGGTGGCGGGCCTGTATCTGGTCATCCGCCGATAGCCAGCGACGCTGCCCGCTGGCACACTGTTCAATCCGCCGAGGCCTGAAGCCCGGCTGCCGGAGTAGATATGAAAGACTGGCTGGACGAAATCAAGTGGGACAGCGACGGTCTGGTGCCTGCTATTGCTCAGGATCACAAGACCGGACGAGTTCTGATGATGGCGTGGATGAACCGCGAGGCCCTGAACCTCACCGCCGCAGAGAATCGTGCAATCTATTGGTCGCGTTCGCGTGGCAAACTCTGGCGCAAAGGCGAAGAATCGGGCCATGTGCAGAAGCTTCATGAGCTGCGTCTGGACTGCGACGCCGATGTGATCATCCTGATGGTCGAGCAGATCGGCGGCATTGCTTGCCATACCGGGCGTGAAAGCTGCTTCTACCGCGTCTACGAAGACGCCGCCTGGAAGACCGTCGAACCGGTCTTGAAAGATCCTGAAGCTATTTATCACGCAGGACACTGAAACATGACTGATACCTTGACCCGCCTGGCCGAAGTGCTGGAGTCGCGCAAAGGTGCCGCTGCCGACAGCTCTTACGTCGCCAGCCTGTATCACAAGGGATTGAACAAGATTCTGGAAAAGGTCGGCGAAGAGTCGGTCGAAACCATCATTGCCGCCAAGGATGCCGCTGTGAGCGGCGATTGCAGCGATGTCATCTACGAAACCGCTGACCTGTGGTTTCACAGCATGGTGATGCTTGCTGCATTGGGTCAGCACCCACAAGCAGTGCTGGATGAACTGGACCGCCGTTTCGGCTTGTCCGGGCATGCGGAAAAAGCCGCACGCACAGCTGACTGACCTTCACTTTTCGAGCTTGAAATTTCTACGAGGATTGCTTCATGGGTATTTTTGACTGGAAACACTGGATCGTCATCCTGGTTGTCGTGGTACTGGTATTCGGCACCAAGAAACTCAAGAACCTGGGTACTGACGTCGGCGAATCGATCAAGGGCTTTCGCAAGGCCATGAACGACGACGAAAAAAACGCAGAGCAGCCGCCAGTGCAACCTCAGCAGCCGCCGCAAGCTGCACCACAGGGCTCACCCCTGAACCAGCCGCACACCATCGACGCGCAAGCGCATAAAGTCGAAGAGCCAATCCGCAAAGACTAGGTCGTATTGAATGTTTGGTATCAGCTTCTCTGAACTGCTGCTGGTCGGCCTCGTCGCCTTGCTGGTGCTTGGCCCTGAGCGTCTGCCCGGTGCTGCGCGTACCGCCGGTCTGTGGATTGGCCGGTTAAAACGCAGCTTCAATGCGATCAAACAGGAAGTTGAACGCGAAATCGGAGCAGACGAAATCCGTCGCCAATTGCATAACGAGCACATCCTGTCGCTGGAAGAAGAAGCGCGCAAGATCATGTCTCCGCAGCAGCCACCGGCCAACCCGGCTCCCGCACCCGCAACTGAGCAGGCGCCCGCTGAACCGGTGGTTTCGAGCATCCCGAACACGCCGTCTGTGACACCTGCTACCGACCTGGGTCCAGCCGCCCCGGCGGGCACAACGCCTGCTGCCGAACCGACGACTCAGGTGGCGACTGAACCTGCGCACGCTTCGCCAGCAGCGCCAGCACCCAACGCACCCTCCGCCAACGATTCGTCACTGCCACCGCGAGCCCCATGAGCGATATTCCGGAAAATGACCAGCAAATGCCGCTGGTCTCGCACCTCACAGAACTCCGTTCGCGCCTGCTGAAATGTGTCCTGGCGATTTTCGTTATCTTCGGCTGCCTGTTTTATTTCACGCAGAAGATCTACACATTCGTCTCGGCACCGCTCCGGGTTTTCCTGCCTGAAGGCGCGACAATGATCGCCACTGATGTGGCCTCGCCGTTCATCACGCCGTTCAAGCTGACCATGATGGTTGCGTTGTTCCTGGCCATGCCGGTGATCCTGCACCAGATCTGGGGTTTTATCGCGCCAGGCCTGTACAAGCATGAGAAACGCATCGCGGTACCGTTGCTGGTATCGAGCATCATCCTGTTCTATTCGGGCATGGCCTTCGCTTACTACCTGGTCTTCCCGCTGATTTTCCACTTCTTCGCCAGCGTGACGCCTGAAGGCGTTTCGATGATGACGGACATCGCCAGTTATCTGGACTTCGTCATGACGCTGTTCTTCGCCTTCGGCGTGGCGTTTGAGATTCCGGTAGCCGTCGTGCTGCTGGTGTGGATCGGCGTCGTTGACGTGAAGTACCTGAAAAAGATCCGTCCGTACGTGATTATCGGTTGCTTCGTGGTCGGCATGATTCTGACTCCACCGGATATTTTCTCGCAGACACTGTTGGCGGTGCCGATGTGGCTGTTGTTCGAGATTGGCGTGCTGTGCAGCTCGCTGATCACCAAGCGCGGCGATCATGCCGATGATCAGCCCGAACAAGACAAGCAAGACCAGCCGCCCGCGACTCAGCCGTGAATCTGCTGCTTCTCGAAGACGCCGACTTCGTTGCGGCTGACCGGGTCGTACTGCGCGACCGACGCCTCAAGCACATGCAAGAGGTGCATCGCGCAGAAGTCGGCGACAGCCTGCGTGTAGGCCGCATTGGCGGCTTGCTGGGCAGCGCTGAGCTGCTGCGACTTGAGGCACACGAAGCCGAGCTGCGTATCACCCTCGACAGCGCCCCGCCCGCCAAACTGCCGTTGACCCTGCTGCTGGCCCTGCCCCGTCCGAAAATGCTCCGCCGGGTGTTTCAGACAGTGGCGACCATGGGCGTGCCCAAGGTCATTCTGCTCAACAGCTATCGCGTGGAAAAAAGCTTCTGGCAGACGCCGTTCCTGGAACCGCAAGCGATCCGCGAGCAACTGATCCTCGGCCTCGAACAGGCCCGGGACAGTGTGTTGCCCGAGATCATCATCGAAAAACGCTTCAAGCCGTTTGTCGAAGATCGCCTGCCGGAGCTAGTTAAAGACACGATGGGATTGGTCGGACATCCCGGCAGTTTTCCCGCCTGCCCGCGTGCCGTCACGGGCCCTGTGACCTTGGCCATTGGTCCGGAAGGTGGCTGGATTCCCTATGAAGTCGACCTGCTGACCAAGGCAGGCCTGCAACCGGTGCAGCTTGGCGAGCGTATTCTGCGGGTGGAAACTGCAGTTACTGCCCTGTTGGCACGTTTGTTCTAACGCTTACTTGCGTTAATTACATCCCTTTAGTTCATGCTCCTCCGGCCGATGTAGGTGAATACATCTAAAATCCGCCAAGGAGTGGGTCATGCATCGCTGGTTTACCCGAAGTCTCGCTAATGCGAGTGTCAGCTTGAAATTGGCAATTGGCTTTGGCCTGGTCGTGTTGATGACCCTGGTGATCAGCGCCACAGGATGGTTCAGCACCCAGAACCTGATCTCCCGCGGCGACCGCGTGACCGCAATTGCGGACGTTAACGAGGTGACCCTCCAGTTGCGTGTCAGCCGCATGCGCTACGAGGTGCTTTATAACGCAGAGACCGAAGCCGAGGTCAAAGCCAACCTTGATAAGCTCGACGCACGCCTGAAAAAGGCGCGGGAGCTACTTCGCTCTCCGGCCAACATTGCGCTGCTGGATGAGCAGATACAGTCTGCTCGTGAGTATCGCGACGCCTTCAGTGAAATGGTCAAAGCCATCGCAACGCGTGAAGGCAGTCGCAGCCAGATGGGCGACAGTGCCGACAAGGCCGTCGCGGAAGCGGACAAAATCGAAGCGGCTCTGCTCACGGCCGATGACATTCTGGCTTTCAACAGCATCGTCGATGTCAGCAAGCAGATCCAGCAGGCGCGCTTTCAAGTGCGCGGTTATACCTACAGCGGTCGACCTGAATTCGAAAAGAACGCCAATCAAGCCATTGATGAAGCCATGACTGGCATCAACACCCTGGCCGGAAGTATCTCCTCCGTTTATTTGCCACAGTTGCAGCAAGCGCTCGAAGGCTTGAAAGGTTATCGCGCAGCAGTGGGCGTGTACCGCGACGCCCAAGCCGCGAGTAAAGCAGCACTGGGAAAAATGACAGTCCTGGGCGGCAAGATGATCGACGTCAACAACCAGATGATTGTTACTCAGAACAAGAGCCGTGATGACGAAAGCGCGCAATCGGTGCAGATGATCAGCATAGCAACGGTATTAGCCCTGCTTTTCAGCATCCTTGCAGCGTGGATCATTACTCGCCAGATCTCCACGCCTTTGCGCGAGACGCTGGAAGTCGTAGAACGCGTGGCCGCCGGTGATCTGAGTCGCGACCTGACCATTGATCGAAAGGACGAACTGGGCTCTCTGCAACGCAGCATCCAGACTATGACCGTCAACCTGCGCCAGTTGATCGGCGGAATTCGCGACGGCGTGACCCAGATCGCCAGTGCAGCTGAAGAGCTGTCTGCGGTGACCGAGCAAACCAGTGCCGGGGTCAACAGCCAGAAGGTCGAGACTGACCAGGTAGCGACCGCGATGCATGAGATGACTGCCACCGTGCAGGAAGTCGCACGTAATGCCGAGGAAGCCTCTGAGGCGGCCGTCGCGGCAGATCAGCAAGCTCGTGAAGGTGATCGCGTGGTTAACGAAGCCATCACTCAGATAGAGCGTCTGGCCTCGGAAGTGGGCAACTCTACCGAAGCCATGAACGAACTCAAGCGTGAAAGCGACAAGATTGGCAGCGTGCTGGACGTGATCAAGTCGGTTGCACAACAAACCAACCTGCTCGCTCTCAACGCCGCCATCGAAGCAGCGCGCGCGGGTGAAGCCGGTCGAGGCTTCGCGGTTGTCGCCGACGAAGTCCGCAGCCTCGCCCAACGTACTCAGAAGTCGACAGAAGAGATCGAGCAACTGATTGCAGGCCTGCAGAGTGGCACGCAGCAAGTGGCGACCATCATGGATAACAGCCGCGAATTGACCGTAAGCAGTGTGGAACTGACGCGCCGCGCCGGTAGTTCGCTGGAAAACATCACCAAGACCGTTTCGGCGATCCAGGCGATGAACCAACAGATTGCCGCAGCAGCTGAAGAGCAAAGCGCTACCGCCGAAGAGATCAATCGCAGCATCCTTAACGTGCGCGACGTCTCCGAACAGACTTCCGCTGCCAGTGAAGAAACCGCAGCGTCCAGTGTTGAACTGGCGAGATTGGGCAATCACCTGCAGGTGATGGTGAGTAAGTTTAAGGTTTAACGCCTATGGGCTTTTATGTGGGAGCGCGCTGTGTCAGGACATAGCGCGTGACTCCATTCACACACCCCACTCAGAATCGTCCTACGACCGACTCAGGTCGCGCTCTTCTTTGCCCTGCCGATGCGCTGACAACGTAGATCCTGGCTCGCCCAGGCCCTACCTGTTTCGCACACTTGCAGGAGCTTTCCGATGTTTCGATGGATCAACCACACACTTGGCAACACCAGCGTAAAACTCAAACTGTCCTTAGGTTTCGGTCTGGTGCTGATGCTCACAATGGCGATCACCCTGACCGGCTGGCATGGTCTGGACACCATGATCGAACGCTCGGAATCCCTGACGTCCATCGGCCAACTGAGCAACATGACCAAGGATTTGCGCACCGATCGCATTATCTTTCGGCAGAAAAACAGCCCGGAAAACGCGAACAAAGTCGTCAATCAACTCAACGGGCTGGAGAGTCACCTGGAGACGTTGCGCAAAGAAATCGACGACAGCAAAAGCGTCAGTTTGCTGACCGGGCAGAGCAAGCTCGTCGCCGACATGGAGAAGACCTTCGCGGCGCTCAATGAGGAGAACCAGCGGCGAGATCTATCCCGGAGTCAGCTGGAACAGCAATCGGAACAGGCAGTACAGGCCGTCGCGCTGGTGGAGAGCGAAGTGCTTAAAGCCGTTAGCCAGGAACAGGACAATGGAGAGCGGCTGGACGAATTCACCAACATCTCCCAACTCAAACAGCAGATCCAGAACGCTCGATTTCAGGTGCAGGCCTACACCTTCACTGCACGCGATGTGTATGAAACGGCAGCCATTGCGGCTATCGATGAATCACTGAAGGAGGTGCAGCAGATTGGCCAGGATCAGGCCGACAGTAATCTTAAAGGTCTGCAGCCTGCCAAAGAGGCGCTGGAGCGTTATCGTGCTCAGCTCGGTCACTTCAAGGACATTCAGGTCAAAGTTGAGGCCGCTCAGGAGACGCTCGAAGACCTGGGCGACAAGATGCTCAGCAGCGTTGCCGAACTCCTTGCGCTGCAAAGCCAGCAACGTGATACCGAAGCTGACACCTCTCGCACGACACTGAGCAGTGTTGCCTCACTGGCATTACTGCTCGGCCTGCTCGCCGCCTGGGTCATGACGCAACAGATCATCGCCCCGCTGCGCCAGACACTTGCGGCGGCAGAGCGCATCGCCAAAGGTGATTTGAGCAAAGATTTGCAGGTTCAGCGCAAAGATGAAATGGGACAACTTCAAGACAGCATGCAGGCCATGACCCTCAGCTTGCGACAACTGATCGGCGGGATCAGCCAGGGCGTGGGGCAGATTACCGACGCGGCGCAGCAGTTATCCGCAGTGACCGAACAGACAAGCACCGGGGTCAACAGCCAGAAAGACGAGACCGATCAGGTTGCTGCGGCCATGAACGAAATGACCGCTACCGTGCACGAAGTGGCACGTAGCGCGCAGGATGCCTCTCAGGCGGCAGCTCAAGCAGACCAGCAGGCGCGTGAAGGAGACAAGGTGGTCGGTGAAGCGATCGGGCAGATTGAGCAATTGGCAGATGAGGTCAAGAAATCAACCCAGGCCATGAACCGACTGAAGCTGGAAAGCGACAAGATCGGCGGTGTACTGGACGTCATCAAGTCGGTGTCACAACAAACCAATCTATTAGCGCTGAACGCCGCCATTGAAGCCGCACGCGCTGGCGAAGCAGGACGCGGCTTTGCCGTCGTGGCCGATGAAGTACGCGGCCTGGCGCAGCGCACTCAGCAATCCACAGAAGAGATCGAGGAGTTGATTGCAGCCTTGCAAAGCGGTACCCAACAAGTCGCTACCACACTGGATAACAGCCGCAGCCTGACCGACAACAGCGTGCAACTGAGCCGCCGCGCAGGCAGTGCGCTGGAGCAGATCACCCGCACCGTATCCACCATTCAGGACATGAATCAACAGATAGCCACCGCCAGCGAAGAGCAAAGCGCCGTGGCCGAGCAGATCAATCGCAACATTATCAGTGTGAGGGATGTGTCAGAGCAGACCGCTGAGGCGAGCGATCAGACGGCGGCGTCCAGCGTAGAGCTGGCGCGGCTGGGCACGCAGTTGCAGGAATTGGTGGCGAAGTTCCGGGTGGGTTGAAGATCAACGTGTAGGAGTAGAGCTTGCTCACGATAAGGGCACCCGATTTCAGGCCAATTGCGTCCAGCCTTATCGCGAGCAGGCTCTACTCCCACATAAGAAATGTGCCCGATTCAAAAATATCGAATTATTTCCGACTGGCGATGATGTACACAGCGTGGATGATGCCTGGGAAGTAACCAAGGATGGTCAGCAGGATGTTCAACCAGAACGCGCCGGCGAAACCGACTTGCATGAACACGCCCACGGGCGGCAGCAGAATAGCGAAGATGATGCGAATAATGTCCATGGGATAGCTCCAGATTTTAAATGGCTCTCGTAAGCCACACAGCGAATTGACCTGCGGGCGGTGAAAGAGGTTCCATTTTGGTCTGGCAACAAGCCATTACCGAGCGAATTCAACGGCTGTAGCTGCTGCAGATTGCCTGCAACTTAATCGGCCCCAATAAGAAAACCCCGCCTAAGCGGGGTTTTGCAGACTGTTTCCCTGACTTCCCTTTCTCCCCACCATCCTGGCAGGCATCCTTACGTGTCCGTGTTATTTGTTGCGCTTCCTGCGCTACGTCCTTGGAATAAAGATTAACTTTGGATCCATTACAGCGATAGAGGCCAAATAGCACCACAGCATGTAAGTAAATGCTTACAGAGCCTCTGTCGTCAAAATTGCGCCGCGTCCAGCAGGAACAGCGAGTCGCTTCCCGCCTTGACCGAAGCACTCAGCGAGTGGATGCGCGGCAGCAAACGGGCGAAGTAAAAACGTGCCGTCCCAAGCTTGCTGGCGTAGAAATCTTCCTGAGCTTCTTTGCCCAACGCCGCTTTGGCCATCATCGCCCACAGATACGCATAAGTGGTGTAGCCAAACACATGCAGATACTCAACGGACGCCGCACCAATTTCCTGCGGATTGTTACGGGAGCGATCGAGAATCCAGTGGGTCAGTTCGTCCAGCGTATCCAGCGCAGCGCTCAGCGGCTTGGTGAACTCGCTCAATGACGCATCAGAGCCAGCGATGAATCCACGGACCTCGTCAGCAAACAGCTTGTAATACGCACCGCCGCTGCCAACGATCTTGCGACCGACCAAATCCAGTGCCTGAATGCCGTTGGTGCCTTCGTAGATCTGGGTGATGCGCACATCACGCACCAGTTGCTCCTGGCCCCACTCACGAATGTAGCCGTGGCCGCCAAATACTTGCTGGCCGTGAATAGTCGTTTCCAGGCCCATGTCGGTCAGGAACGCTTTGGCGACTGGCGTCAGCAGCGCGACCAGTTCATCAGCCCGCTGACGAGCAACCTCATCTTCGCTGAATTTGGCGATATCCAGTTGCATGGCCACGTAAGTGGAGAATGCCCGACCGCCCTCATTCAGCGCTTTCATGGTCAGCAACATGCGCCGCACATCCGGGTGGACGATGATCGGGTCAGCCACTTTCTCGGGCTGCTGTGCGCCAGTCGGCGAACGGCTTTGCAGACGATCACGGGCGTAATCAATGGCATTTTGGTAAGAGCGCTCACCCGACGCCAGCCCCTGAATACCTACGCCAAGACGCTCGTAGTTCATCATGGTGAACATCGCCGCCAGGCCTTTGTTTGGCTCGCCGATCAGATAGCCAACGGCTTCGTCGAAGTTCATGACGCAGGTCGCGGACGCCTGGATGCCCATTTTGTGTTCAATGGAACCGCAGCTCACGGTGTTACGCGCACCCAGGCTGCCATCGGCATTGACCATGAATTTCGGCACCAGGAACAGTGAGATACCTTTTGGCCCGGCAGGCGCATCAGGCAACTTGGCCAAGACCAGATGGATGATGTTTTCGGTGAGGTCGTGCTCGCCACCGGTGATGAAAATCTTGGTGCCGGAAATCTTGTAAGAATCATCCGCCTGCGGTTCGGCCTTTGTACGGATGATGCCAAGATCAGTCCCTGCGTGGGCTTCAGTCAGGCACATCGAACCCGACCAGGCGCCGGAATACATGTTCGGCAGGTAAGCAGCCTTGAGTTCTTCTGTGGCGTGAGTGTTGATCGAAACACAGGCCCCGGAAGTCAGCATCGGATAGAGACCAAAGGCAAGGCTCGCCGAATTGAGCATCTCCTCGACCTGAGCCGAAACCGCTTTGGGCATGCCCATGCCACCGAAATCAGGATTACCGCCGACGCCGACCCAGCCGCCCTCGGCATAGGTTTGATAGGCCTGTGGAAAACCGTCGGGGGTGGTCACGGCGGTGTCATTCCAGCGACAGCCCTGCTCGTCACCATTGCGGCTCAACGGAGCGATGCCTTTGCTGGTGACCTTGCCTGCTTCCTCAAGGATGGCTTCGACTGTTTCAGCATCAACCGTCTCGGCCAGTACCGGTAACTGCGCCCAAAGCTTCGAGACTTCGAAGACTTCATTAAGTACGAAACGCATATCGCGCAACGGCGCTTTGTAGTCAGCCATGGCAAACCTCACAGGAACAGGAGCAGTACGTTCGAATGGAGTGATCCCGCAGAGAAAGCGCGAAATCAGTGTCGATGAACCGAGTGTACTCGAACACCATTAGCGACACATAGGGTCGATATGTGACCATTTATCAAATAATAGTCACATAAATATGCAGCGATCCTCAGAAGCCCACGGCTGTCCGGGTTCATGCCATTTTTCTGTAGGAGCGCAAGGAGGTAACGGCGGCCGCAAAGCGGTGTGTCGGGCAAACAGCTATCGCGGCCTGGCGATGTTTACAGAGAAGTGCGCGTGCCAAGGAGGTTAAGCGGCCGCAGTCCGCACAGCACCGCGTTTGGTGCTTTGCCCATGAGACATGACACAGTTGCGGCCTGCGCCTTTGGCGGCGTACAACGCCTGGTCTGCCGCCTTGAGGACTTCTTCGGGAGTGCGGTGTTCCGGCAGACGTTCGGCGACGCCAATACTGACGGTCACCGACACGCTGGTCGCCGGTCCTGCCCCACGTCGCTGGCGACCTTGCTGATCATCCTTGGGGCGGTTATCCGGGTTACGCAACTGAATCTCATAGTTGGCGATGACTTCGCGAATGGCCTCCAGATGAGGAATGCATTCCTCAATGGACTTGGCGGCAAATACGATGGCGAATTCCTCACCGCCGTAGCGATAGGCCTTGCCGCCGCCGTTGGTGATTTTCGACAGTTTGCTGGCCACCAGCCGGAGTACCTGATCACCCACATCATGGCCATGGGTGTCGTTGAATTTCTTGAAGTGGTCGACATCGCTCATCGCCAGAACGTAATTACGCCCCAGACGCTGCATACGCTCGTTGAGGGCGCGGCGTCCCGGCAGCCCGGTCAATTCATCCCGGAAAGCCATTTGATAGGCCTCATGAGCAACACCCGCAGCAATCATCAACATGACCTGACTGCACATGATGTTCAGCGTGAACGGCAGAATGAAAGTTTTCGGCAATGCCCAGAATAATCCAAGCAGGCCAATCAACTGCGCGGCATGCAGCGGCCGAGGTTTGCGCACGTACTGGGTGATCAATAAGGCGAAGGCAATCAGGAAGGATACGTACGACAGCTGAATCAGGCTCATCCACGATCCGTGCAACGCAGGCCAGCGGATTTCTGCCAGCGAGGCCAGCAGCGCCGCCGGGTAGCTCTGCTCCAGCCCCAGCGCAACACCGCCGACGGCCACTAATACCGCAAGTCGCGCGACCAGGTCTTGAACCAGATGAGTTCGCTCCTCCCAGGCCGCGTAAGTGCCATACAACAACGGCAGCAGCAGACACACGAGATGAAACACCACAGCTGCGTCTTCACGAACCTTGCCGTTGTCCCGAAAGTAGTCAGTCTGGGTATCGAGCAAAAAGTACGCGATATACACGGTGATCATCAGAAACAGCTCGCGCTGGCGACGATAGACACAGCAATACGCGCCGCCCAACAGCAGGACCAGCGTGGGCAGAACGTTGAACAGGGACGTGAAGAAAACGTTCAGGTCCTTGACGTACGCAGCCGCCAGCCCCGCCAGCAATAAAAACAGCGAGGGGAGAAAATGACTCAAGCGTGCAGCAGAAGAACGCAACAAAAGGGATGTCTCCTACCCATCACAGGGTAAAGAACTTAGTAGCTGGCATTGTGCCTTCATCCGCTCGGATATGCATTCAGAAGAACTAAATAGCGGGCTACTTTCTTTAACGGCAGCAATCCGAAAATGTTTATTGCGGGGAGATGAAGATCGCGGAGCGGCACTGATAAGCCATACCGGGGGCACCGCTCGCGAACAAGTTCGCTCCTACCGAGATTCCCTGCATCATCCGGATTTGCTTACCGCAGAACCCGAGTGGGCGATGACATCACCGGTAGGAGCTGTCCCTTCGTCACTGACACCGCGCTGTCGCGCAGCAAACATTGAATCTGTAGGAGCGCACGAGCACCGCGAGGCCGCGATGGCGGTGTATCAGACAGTACGCCATCGCGGCCTCGCGGTGCTCGTGCGCTCCTACAGAAAAGTATGCCAATCAGATAGTTGTAGTTTGTTTGCGAACGGCGCCCCCGATACGAGCAGCCACAAAAAAGCCGCCTCCCCCGAAGGAGAAGCGGCTTTGAGTGAATCCGACGCGGCTTAGTAAGCCAGGCCGAAATCCTCTTCTTTCATGTCCATCAGGTTATTGGCACCCGACAGCATGGCGGCGACGTGCGAACGGGTGCGCGGCAGGATGCGCTGGAAGTAGAAGCGCGCGGTCTGCAACTTGGCGGTATAGAACGCTTCTTCGCTGGTACCGGCCGCGAGCTTCTCGGACGCCACGCGGGCCATGTCAGCCCAGAAGTAAGCCAGGCAGGCGTAACCGGAATACATCAGGTAATCCACCGAGGCGGCACCGACTTCTTCACGGTCCTTCATGGCGGCCATCCCCACTTTCATGGTCAGTTCGCCCCACTCCTTGTTCAGTGCCGCCAGCGGAGTGATGAACTCCTGAACAGCTTCGGCCCCTTCGTTGTTCTGGCAGAACTTGTGGACGATCTTGGTGAAGCCTTTCAGTGCTTCGCCTTGAGTCATCAGCACTTTACGACCCAGCAGGTCCAGCGCCTGAATACCGGTGGTGCCTTCGTACAGCATCGAAATGCGGCTGTCGCGAACGTTCTGCTCCATGCCCCACTCGGCAATGAAGCCGTGACCGCCGTAGATTTGCACACCGTGGTTAGCGGACTCAAAACCCACTTCGGTCATGAATGCCTTGGCAATCGGAGTCATGAACGCCAGCAGTGCATCAGCCTGCTTCTTGTGCTCGGCGTCTTGGCTGTACTTGGCGATATCAACCTGCTTGGCAGTGAAGTACACCATGGCACGGGTGCCTTCAGAGAAGGCCTTCATGGTCAGCAGCATACGACGTACATCAGGGTGAACGATGATCGGGTCAGCGGCTTTGTCCGGCGCTTTCGGGCCAGTCAGGGAACGCATCTGCAAGCGATCACGCGCGTATTTCAGGCCGCCTTGAAAGCCGATTTCGGCATGAGCCAGACCTTGCAGCGCAGTACCCAGACGCGCAGTGTTCATGAAGGTGAACATGCAGTTCAGGCCTTTGTTCGCCGGGCCGATCAGGAAACCGGTGGCCGCGTCGAAGTTCATCACGCAGGTCGCGTTGCCGTGAATACCCATCTTGTGTTCCAGAGAACCACAGGTCACGGCATTGCGCTCGCCAACGCTGCCGTCAGCGTTTGGCAGGAATTTCGGCACGATGAACAGCGAGATACCTTTGGTGCCCGCAGGAGCATCCGGCAGGCGCGCCAGTACGATGTGGACGATGTTATCGGCCATGTCGTGCTCGCCAGCCGAGATAAAAATTTTGGTACCGGTCACGCGGTACGAGCCATCGGCCTGAGGTTCGGCTTTGGTACGCAGCATGCCCAGATCGGTGCCGCAGTGGGATTCGGTCAGGCACATGGTGCCAGTCCATTCACCGGAAACCAGCTTGGTCAGGTACAGGTGCTGCTGTTCTTCGGTGCCGTGTTCGGAAATGGTGTTCATCGCGCCATGCGACAGGCCTGGGTACATGCCCCACGACCAGTTGGCTTCGCCGACCATTTCGCTGACCGCGAGCCCCAAAGACTCAGGCAAGCCCTGACCACCATGCTCCACATCATGGGCCAGACTTGGCCAGCCACCTTCGACGAATTGCTTGTAAGCCTCTTTGAAACCGCTCGGCGTTTTCACGCCAGACTCGCTCCAGGTACAACCTTCCAGATCACCAACACGATTCAACGGTGCCAGAACCTGCTCACAAAATTTGGCGCCCTCTTCAAGAATGGCGTCGACCATATCTGGAGTAGCGTCCTGGCAAGCCGGCAGACTTTGATAGTGCGCTTCGTAGCCGAGCAGTTCGTCACGTACGAAGCGAATATCACGCAAGGGGGCCTTGTAGTCAGGCATAGCGATAAACCTCTGCTGATGAAACCTGGAAATGTGTGACCGATCGGTCGCTGTGGGAACGTTCCCCAACCACCGGACAATCTCGGATGCCTAGCGGTCAAACAGGTGTTTGAAACATACGTTTACGCCCAAATCTTGTCAAGCATGCGTCTGCAACCTTTCATCCTCTGAAGTTTTACAGGGCGCACGGGCAAAGGCGTGCAGCGCTGCACAAGCCGTTCGTCGATGGCATGAGTCTAGTTGAGAGAGTCGGGTTTGCAGAGCAGCTGCGCAGGAAATAGAAGCGGGTGATGGCAGGGAATTCAGCGCATGCCGTGCGCGATCGCACGGCACAGAGGGGATAAATCAGGCGTAGGTATCGATCAACGTGCCGAGCATTTCGTCGCTGGCTTTTTGTACGGCAACACCGACTTCAACCTGGCTTTTGCCCGAGGCCATTTCGACCAGATTGGCAGACAGGTCGGAACGCTGGGAACGATCAACTGAGCGCAGGTTTTCAAGCTGGAAGTCTGAAGACTGGCTTCTGCCAGACACTTCAATGTTGCTGCTGGCGATTTGAGTAGCCGCCTGATCGACACGCGACTGCCCAACTTCCATTGCACTGAGGCCTGGATACAGCGTGTTGTTCATGGTGATTTGCATAAGTCGATCCTCTGTTCATAAAGCGAACACGGGCTTATTTAAGCAGTAAACCCAGTGAAACACCCGACAAAAAGACTAATGGCACTAGGCCTCTTCATAGACTAATCCTTTTTGCCTTGGCCAGTTTACTGCTTCGAACAGCCTCGCATTGGTCAATTTTTGTGCAGTGGCGCACATCTCGGCTACACCAACTCCCGCAGGAGCCATCGGAGGTTACGACGATCGCCAAGCGGTGTCTCCGACAGACCGCAACGCAGCCTTTGGCAGCACCTACATAAACCGCTCAGCGATCAATCCAGCAATTCCAGATGCAGATGCTCCGCCACAGCATCAGCCCCGGCCCTCTTCAACTTGGGCACGCGACCCAGACATGGCGCAGGCAAGCGCTCTGCCAATGTGGCCAGATTTTCTTCGAGGCGCGAGGTTTTCGGATCAATGATATTGGCCACCCAACCGGCCAATTGCAGGCCATCGGCGGCGATGGCTTCGGCGGTGAGCAACGCATGGCTGATGCAACCCAGGCGCACGCCAACAACCAGAATGACCGGCAACTGCAGACCGACAGCCAAGTCCGACAGGTTGGCCTGGTCGGCCAGCGGCACACGCCAGCCACCCGCTCCTTCGATCAGAGTGAAGTCAGCATTGCGGGCCAGCAATAAACGCATTGGACCGAGCAGCGCCTGCACCGTGAGCGTCACGCCCGCCTCCCGCGCAGCCAGATGCGGCGCGATGGCGGGTTCGAACGCAAACGGATTGATCTCGTCATAGCTCAGCGCCACAGAACTTTCAGCCATCAGCGCCAAGGCATCCGCGTTACGCAGGCCGTCAGGGGCAATTACGCAGCCCGACGCGACCGGTTTACCCGCAAGAGTACTCAGCCCGCTCAACCGGGCGGCATGCAGCAGGCCTGCAGCGATGGTGGTTTTACCGACATCGGTGTCGGTGCCTGCGATGAAGTACGCACGGCTCATCTCGGCAATCCCTTCTAACTAACGTGGTGAACTCAGACTGCTTTTTCCAGCACGGCGTAGACGACCTGATACGTCGCAGGCAACCCCTCAGGCTGGCGATAACCTTCATACGCCTCAATCAAGGCTAGTAGTCGCGCGCGTCCGGTCAAACCGCCGGGACGGCCCGGATTCAGATTGTGCGCGCCCAACGCTTTCAACTCATGTGTGAGGCTGCGCACATCCGGGTAATGCAGAACATGAGGCCTGACCTCAAGCGAGCGTACTCGCATCCCGCTGGACGCGCACAACTGACGGTAATCGTCGAGTTGCCGGAAGCGATTGACGTGAACCAGACCGTCCACCGCCTGCCAACTGTCGCGCAACTCATAAAGCGTACCGACACACAAACTGGCGAAGGCGAACACTCCGCCCGGTTGCAGTACGCGGCGAGCTTCACTGAGGACAGCCGCAAAATCAGCACACCACTGCACCGCCAGACTCGAGAAAATCAGCTCACAGCTGTCATCGCGCAACGGCATGCGCTCCGCATCGCCAGCGACGAAATGCTCGGCACCACCCAAAGGCTGCGCGTGGCGCAACATGCCTTCGGCGATATCCAGCGCCACGCCTGTGCTGCCCGCAAAGGTTTCGGCCAACGCGCGACTGAAGTAGCCCGTGCCGCTGCCCAGATCCAGCCAGCGCTGAGGATTCAGCCCGACAGGCAGACGCGACAGCAGTTCGCCGCCTACCGCACGCTGCAATTCCGCAACGCTGTCATAACTGCCCGCCGCACGAGAAAAAGAGGCCGCCACCTGGCGTTTGTCTGGCAAACCACCCGGCAGCCGTGGATTGGAAAGATCAGTCATCACCGGACTCATGCAAAAAAGCGTGGATCGCCGCCGCCACGCCGTGAGGGTTTTCCAGCAGGAAGGCGTGACTGGCCTGTTCGATCAGCCCCACTTCCACATCAGGTAGCAGCGCCAGCAGATCACTCGCCGCCTCGGCGGGCACAAACGCATCCAGCCCGGCGAACAGATGCAGTTGCGGGCCGCGAAAGGTCTGCAACGCGCTGCGGGTATCGAGTTGCTCGAGCAACTGCAGGCCATGCACCAATGCATTGACGGAGCCATGAGGAGCACCGGCCTTGAGCAGTCGCGAGATTGCACGTGGATCTTCGGCCCCTTGCGCACAGAGCAGACTGAAGCGCTTCAAGGTCGCGTCCGGATGATCAATACACCCGGTCAGGAACGCATCGAAATCCCCGGCGGGCATCGCATTGGGCCACGCGCCACGAGGTACGAAGCTGGCGTTGCTGGCCAGCGTCAGCAGACCACAGCAACGTTCACCACGACGCGCCGCCAACTCAGCCGCGAGCATACCGCCCAGCGACCAGCCACCCAGCCACGCGTCATCGGGCAACGTCGAGTCCAGTTCGTCGAGCCATTCTCGAGGATCGCTACTGTCCAGTTCTGGCAACGGCTCGATTTCCACCCTAAGGTGCTCGTCCAGCCCCCGCAGCGCAGCAGCCAAAGGCTCCAGAGGCGAGATACCCAAGCCCCAGCCCGGTAACAGAATCAACCGATCACGCATGTTCTGGCTCCACCGATTCGCTCGCGCCCAGCAGCGGGTAACACTGCGCCAATGCATTCAACAATAGCTGCACTTGGGCGGCGCTGTGTGCGGCGGATAACGTCACGCGCAAACGCGCACTGCCTGCGGGCACAGTCGGTGGTCGGATAGCGGTCACCAGCAGGCCGTGCTCACGCAGCATCTGCGAGAGACGCACAGCTTGCCCGGCATCGCCAATCAGGATCGGCTGGATCGGCGTGAAGCTGTCCATTAGCGTCAGGCCAATCTGTTCAGCTCCGGCGCGAAACTGTGCGATCAGCCGCGCCAAGTGCTCACGACGCCAATGCTCGGTGCGCAGCAGCTCAAGACTTTTCAACGTCGCGCACGCCAAAGCAGGTGGCTGGCTGGTGGTGTAGATGTATGGTCGGGCGAATTGAATCAGGGTTTCAACCAGCTCCTCGCTGCCCGCGACAAAGGCTCCAGACGTGCCAAACGCCTTGCCCAACGTGCCGATCAATACCGGCACGTCATCCATGCCCAAACCAAAATGCTCAACGATGCCGCCGCCATGGGCACCCAACGGACCGAAGCCATGAGCATCGTCAACCATCAGCCAGGCACCTTTGGCTTTCGCGGTTTGCGCCAGGGTCGGCAGATCAGCGATATCGCCGTCCATGCTGAACACGCCATCGGTGACCACCAGCGTATCGCCAACGGCCTTCTCCAGACGTGTACTCAAACTCTGAGCGTCATTGTGCAGATAACGGGAAAACCGCGCGCCGCTGAGCAATCCGGCGTCCAGTAGCGAAGCGTGATTGAGGCGATCTTCGAGCACGGTATCGCCCTGCCCGACCAACGCCGTGACAGCACCAAGGTTGGCCATGTAACCGTTGGAGAACAGCAGCGCCCGGGGTCGACCGGTGAGCTCGGCCAGCGCCTCTTCAAGTTCGTGATGCGGGCTGCTATGGCCAATCACCAGATGCGATGAGCCACCGCCTACGCCCCACTTATCGGCACCGGCCTGCCAGGCGGCGATAATCTCGGGGTGATTCGCCAGCCCCAGGTAATCGTTGTTGCAGAACGCCAGCAACGGCTTGCCGTCGACCACCACTTCAGGGCCTTGAGGGCTTTGCAACAAAGGACGCTGGCGATAGAGATTGTCAGCACGCCGGCGAGCCAGACGTGCGTTCAGATCGAAAGACATGGAAGGCCTCGGGGAGGGAAGCTGTCTGGAGTTCCATGTGGGAGCGAGGCCTGCCCGCGATAGGGGTTAACCAAAATCGCGGGCAAGCCTCGCTCCCACAGGACCTCGAGCAACAGGAATCTTCGCGTTAAACCACGGCGTTATAAAACTGCTCGCTGCTTTTTTGCTCAACCAGCGCCTGCTCGATGGCAGCCTGGTGCACTTCGTCAGCATGTTCTTCGCGAGCTTCCGGCTTGATGCCCAGTCGCGAGAACAACAGCATGTCTTTGTCAGCCTGCGGGTTCGCGGTGGTCAGCAACTTGTCGCCGTAGAAGATCGAGTTGGCACCGGCAAAAAACGCCAGCGCCTGCATTTGCTCGTTCATGGCCTCACGACCTGCCGACAGACGCACGTGGGACTGAGGCATCAGAATGCGCGCCACGGCAAGCATGCGGATGAAATCAAACGGATCGATGTCTTCGGCATTTTCCAACGGCGTACCGGCGACCTTGACCAGCATGTTGATCGGCACCGATTCCGGATGCTCTGGCAGGTTAGCCAACTGGATCAACAAATTGGCGCGGTCATCCAGGGACTCACCCATGCCCAGAATGCCGCCCGAACAGATCTTCATCCCGGAATCACGCACGTAAGCCAGTGTTTGCAGGCGCTCACTGTAGGTTCGGGTCGTGATGATGCTGGTGTAGAAATCCGGCGATGTATCCAGGTTGTGGTTGTAGTAATCCAGGCCTGCCGACGCCAGCGCTTCAGTCTGCTCCTGATCCAGACGACCGAGCGTCATGCAGGTTTCCAGGCCAAGGGCTTTCACGCCTTTGACCATTTCCAGCACGTAAGGCATGTCTTTGGCCGAAGGATGCTTCCAGGCAGCGCCCATGCAGAAGCGGGTCGAGCCAATGGCCTTGGCGCGGGCGGCTTCTTCGAGAACCTTCTGCACTTCCAGCAGCTTTTCTTTTTCCAGGCCGGTGTTGTAGTGGCCCGACTGCGGGCAGTACTTACAGTCTTCCGGGCAGGCGCCGGTCTTGATCGACAGCAGGGTCGAGACCTGCACGCGATTGGCGTCGAAGTGAGCACGGTGCACAGTCTGCGCCTGAAACAGCAGGTCATTGAAAGGCTGTACGAACAGCGCTTTGACCTCAGCTAAAGTCCAGTCATGACGCAAAGTGGCGGTGGTGCTGGCGCTCATCGGGCGGTCCTCGGTTTCTGCATTGGTTCTGTTAGCGAACGACCCTGCGACTCAACCCTGCTTGAACAGGCTGAAAGTCCACAGTCGTGACACGGATATGTCGGCATGTTTAAGGAAGAGCCATGCGCTGTCAACCACATCCTACGTATCAGGTTTACAACTGGTTAAAAAACAAACAACCATGTTTATTATGTGATGAATCAACCGATACGCCTTATGCCATCTGTACCGCCTGCGAAACCGAACTGCCTTGGCTCGGCGACCAATGCCAGCAATGCGCACTCCCGCTGGGAATGTCAGGCCTGAGTTGCGCGCAATGCATTCGAAACGCACCGGCTTTCGATGAGGTCGCAGCTCCCTGGCTATACCAGTTCCCCATCGACAGTCTGATTACGCGCTTCAAGCATCAGGGCAACTGGCCAATGGGACGCCTGATGGCGCAATTGCTCGGGCAGTTTCTGCAACACAGCTTCGAAGAAGACCTGCCCCGCCCGGACTTTCTCCTGCCCGTGCCACTCGCCGTAAAACGCCTGCGCCAGCGCGGCTATAACCAGGCCGCAATGCTCGCTGACTGGCTGGGCGATCAACTGCAACTGCCGGTGGAGGAGCGGCTGATACTCCGCACTCAGGAAACCCCGGCCCAACAAGGCCTCGACGCCAAGGCCCGCAAGCGCAACCTGCGGAATGCGTTTGTTGTGATGGATGGGGAGAAGATCAAAGGCAAGCATGTGGCGCTGGTGGACGATGTGCTGACCACCGGCTCTACCGCGGATGTGATTGCAAAGCTGCTGATCAAGGCCGGGGCGTGTCGGGTGGATGTTTATTGCCTGGCGCGGACGCCCAAACCGGGGGATTGATTAGCATCAACAGAGAACGGCATTTTGTAGGAGCTGCCAAAGGCTGCGAAGCATTCATCCTGACACGCCGCCATCGCAGCCTCCGGCAGCGCCTACAGGTATGAGTCTGGCGCTAGACCCTGCACACCGATAAGTACTTCATGCCTTACACTGCCAGCCATCATCACGACCAAAAAGCTGCCCCCATGCCCCTACCCACCCTGCTCACTCAACACATGGTCCGTCGCCCGCAACGCATCGCGCTGTTGCAGCACATTGCCGAGCAGGGCTCGATCACCCGGGCGGCGAAGAGTGCGGGGTTGAGTTACAAGGCGACGTGGGATGCCATTGATGAGCTGAACAACCTGGCACAGCAGCCGTTGGTCGAGCGCAGTGTAGGTGGGCGCGGCGGTGGTGGTGCGAAGCTGTCTGTCGAGGGCGAACGCGTTTTGCGTTTGTACCATCGTCTGCAAGCGCTTCAGGCTCAGGTTCTGGAAGCCACTGAAGAAAGCGCCGACCTGGATTTACTCAGCCGCCTGACATTACGTACCAGTGCTCGCAACCAGTTACTGGGGCGTGTCGAGAGTATCTCCGCTCACGGCCACAACGATCTGGTCCGCCTGCGTCTGGCCGGAGATGTGTTCATCAATGCACAGATCACCCACGACAGCACGCTGCGCCTGGATCTGGCGGTGGACACCGATGTGGTGGCGCTGATCAAGGCCGGCTGGCTGGAATTACAGGCACCCGGGCATCCTGTAACAAATGGACACAATTTCTTGAACGGCACGATAGAAGAGGTCATCGACGCGACTGATGGTCCCAGCGAGGTGCGTATCACCCTTCCCAGCGGGCAGATTCTCTGCGCGTTGGCAGAGCCCGCGCAGCTCGCGACCCTTCAGCTAAAAACGGGCAGCGCCGTGCAGGTTCAATTCGCGCCATCCCTCGTGCTGCTGGGCACGCCGCTGTAAGCGCAACGGCGTCATTGCCGCGACACAATTTCGTCATATCCGCTCACTAAGGTGTCTGCCACACCTGCTGGGAGCCGTGTTGATGAAACTACTAGAAGAAAACCAATCTACAGACCTCGAACAAATGGTCGGCCTGACCCGCCGTGGCTTCATCACCGCTGGCGCCTTGTGTGGCGCAGCGATGTTTCTCGGCGGCGGCCTGCTGAGCCGCACCGCGCTGGCCAAGAGTGTCAGCGCCGCATCAGGCACGCTGCTGGGTTTCGACAGCATTCCAGCCGCCACGGCTGACAGCATCAGCTTGCCGCCGGGTTATAAATCTTCCGTGCTGATCAGTTGGGGTCAGCCGCTGCACGTGGGCGGCCCGGCATTCGACCCGAGCGGCAAAGGCACCGCCGAGGCGCAGGAAGTGCAGTTCGGCGATAACAACGATGGCATGAGCCTGTTCCCGATGCCGGGTCATAAAGACCGCGCGCTGATGGCCATCAACAACGAATACACCAACTACCGCTACCTGTTCGATCACGGCAAAGAGCCGCAATCCGCTGAAGACGTGCGCAAAGCGCTGGCCAGTGAAGGCGTGTCGGTGATTGAAGTGCAGCAAAAGAACGGCAAATGGCAGTTCGTGCAGAACTCCAAATACAACCGCCGCATCCATGGCAATACCCCGATCAATCTGAGCGGCCCTGCCGCCGGGCACGAGTGGCTCAAGACTGCCGCCGACAGCACCGGCACCAAAGCACTCGGGACTTTTCAGAACTGCGCCAACGGCAAAACGCCGTGGGGCACTTACCTGACCTGCGAAGAGAACTTCACCGACTGCTTCGGTAGCACCGATCCCGAGCAGAAGTTCGACGCGGGCATCAAGCGTTACGGCGCTGTTGCCGCCAGTAAAGACATCAACTGGCACCAGCACGACCCGCGCTTCGATCTGGCCAAAAACCCTAACGAGATCAATCGCCATGGCTGGGTCGTGGAAATCGATCCGTTCGACCCGAAATCCACCCCGGTCAAACGCACCGCGCTGGGTCGCTTCAAGCATGAAAACGCAGCCCTGGCAGAAACCAAAGGCGGCCGTGCTGTGGTGTACATGGGCGATGACGAGCGTGGCGAGTTCATCTACAAGTTCATCAGCCGCGACAAGATCAATCACCAGGATCCAAAAGCCAACCGCAACCTGCTCGACCACGGCACGCTGTACGTCGCTCGCTTCGATAATGGCGACGGTAACCCGGACCGTCCGAAAGGCACCGGCGAATGGATCGAGTTGACCCACGGCAAAAACGGCCTGGATGCATCTGCCGGTTTCAATAACCAGGCTGAAGTGCTGATCCATGCTCGCCTCGCGGCCAGCGTTGTGAAAGCCACGCGCATGGACCGTCCTGAATGGATCGTGGTCAGCCCGAAAGACGGTCAGGTTTATTGCACGCTGACCAACAACGCCAAGCGCGGCGAAGACGGGCAACCGGTTGGCGGGCCTAACCCTCGGGCGAAAAACCAGTATGGGCAGATCCTGCGCTGGCGCGAAAACGACGACAACGCCTCGGCAATGGCTTTCGATTGGGACTTGTTCGTGGTTGCGGGCAACCCGACCGTACACAGCGGCACGCCACAAGGCGGATCGAGCAACATCAACCCGCAGAACATGTTCAACAGCCCGGACGGCCTGAGTTTCGATAGCGCCGGTCGCCTGTGGATCCAGACTGACGGCGACTCCAGCAACAAAGGCGACTTCGCCGGCATGGGCAACAATCAGATGTTATGTGCCGACCCGCAAAGCGGCGAAATCCGTCGTTTCATGGTCGGCCCGATTGGTTGCGAAGTCACCGGCATCAGCTTCGCGCCGGATTACAAAACCATGTTCATCGGCATCCAGCATCCAGGTGAAAACGGCGGTTCGACCTTCCCCGAGCACCTGCCCAACGGCAAACCGCGCTCATCGGTGATGGTGATTACGCGGGATGATGGTGGCGTGATCGGCGCTTGATCTGATTCGCTTAACCTGTGGGAGCTGAGCTTGCTCGCGATAAGTCTGGACGCGGTTCACTTTAGATCGCATCCAGCCTTATCGCGGGCAAGCCCAGCTCCCACAGGTGGTATTCCAAGTCGTTAACCTATCGCCGACTAATCAATCAACCCATTCACGTCATAAAACGGATACGGCCCCGGGTACTCGCCGAACACCGCGTTATGTGTCACCAGCCCTTGCTCTGGGTGCCAGCGGTGCAGCAGGTAACCGGCCGGTTCCAGATTGAAATGCGCCGGGGCGTCTTCCTGCAGATCAAGCACGATCTGGTGGGAAGTACCGGGACAAATGCAGCTCAGGCTGCCACCAAAACGACGCTGCATCGGACGATGCAAATGCCCGCACAGCAAGCGTTCGACTTGCGGGTGACGGGCAATCACTTTTTCGAATGGCCCCCTGTTGATAAACGGCTCACGGTCCATGTGGCCAATACCGGTGATGAACGGCGGATGATGCAAGACCAACACCGTCGGCACATCCGGGCGGCGCGCCAGTAACTCATCGAGCCAGAGCAACTGACACTCCGACAGTTGTCCGCCATGTGAGCCGGGAACACTGGTATCCAGGCCAATCAACCGCACGGGATGCTCTTCCACGACCCAATCCAGTGGCGCATCGGATGAAAGGGGCAGGTACGTCTGATTGGCGAACTCGGCCAGCAAGTGCTGGCGATCATCGTGATTGCCCGGCACCAGATAAAACGGCATGTGCAGCCGTTTCAGTTCTGGATGCAGCACGGCGTATTCATCCGCACGACCGAAGTCCACCAGGTCGCCACTGATCACCACGATATCGGGACGCGGCACGCTGGCGTTCAGGTGATCCACGGCACGACGCAATGCGCTCAGGGTATCGACGACGCCATAGGTCAGTTTCTGACCGGCTTTAAGGTGCAGATCGCTGATCTGCGCAATGAGGAATGGGTGGTTCAAAATTAGATCTCAACAAAAAATACAGATTTGTGGGAGCCGGGCTTGCCCGCGATGAGGCTGGACGCAATTCCTGATAAATCGCGGTGCCTTCATCGCGGGCAAGCCCGGCTCCCACAGGTCCGATGCAGGTTCAAATTCGCGCAGTATCAGGAACCCAGGGTAAACAACACCTGCGGCGCGACGGTCAGACCGATCAACGCGCCAGGGCTGTGGATAACGTTGTCGGAACTGTCGACCAACAGAGGCTGAGCACCACCGACATCCACCAACAGCCGACTCTGTGCGCCCTGAAAAAACTGCCCGACCAACCGCCCGCGCAAATGACTTTCACCGTCCGCCACGCGCAAATGCTCGGGGCGGCAATACACCGTTGACGGCTGATTCGCAGCCGTCCACGGCAATTCGCCGCCGCTGACTTTCAACCCATGAGCCGTACGCTCAACCACCGAAAACGCATTGAGATTGCCGACAAAACTGGCGACGAAGGCATTGGCGGGTTGTTGATAAATCTCGCGGGGCGTCGCCAACTGCGCGACACGTCCTTTCTCCATCACCAGAATCCGGTCGCCCAGCGCCATGGCCTCGCCTTGATCGTGGGTGACGAAAACTGAAGTTATCCCCAACCCACGCAGCAGCTCATCCAGCTCGCTGCGCAAGCGTTCACGTAATTGCGCATCCAGTGCCGCCAGCGGCTCATCGAGCAGCAACACCCGAGGCCGTGGCGCGAGCGCGCGGGCCAAGGCAACCCGCTGACGCTGACCGCCGGACAGCTCGTGAATGCTGCGCTTGCCGTGCTCCTGCAAGCCGACCAACTCCAGCAGTTCAGTGCAGCGCTTGTTGCGCTCGGCAGGCGACATGCCGCGAATCTTTAGGCCATAAACGATATTTCCGGCCACATGCAGATTGGGGAACAGCGCGTAGTTCTGAAACACCATGCCCACATCACGCTTCTCGATAGGCAAGCGGGTGACATCGTTGTCACCGAAAAAAATCTGCCCGACATCCGGACTTTCCAGCCCGGCGATTAGCCGCAACGTAGTGGTTTTACCGCAGCCCGACGGACCGAGAATCGCCAGGGTTTCGCCGGGTTCGATAGTCAGGTTCAGGTCATGCACAGCGACGGTGCCGTCAGCGAATGACTTGCGGCAGCCCTGCAAACGAATAGTGGTTCCGGTCATCGACTCTCTCCACGGGAAAGACGGGCGCTGATGGCCTGCAACGCAATCAACAGCGGCACGATCATCAACAGAAAAATAAGGGTATAGGCGCTGGCGACTTCCAGCCGCGCAGACGCGTAGCTGTCGGCGAGACCCACCGGCAGGGTTTTGGTCATCGGCGTGTGCAGCATCCAGGTCAGGTTGAATTCACCCAAGGACAAGGTGACGACCATCAACACCCCGGCCAGAATCCCGGCCCGACAATTGGGCACCACGACGCTGAAAAATCGCTTGAACGGACCTGCGCCAAGACTGGCTGCCGCCTCTTCCAGCACCAACAATTGCTGACGCTGCATCACGGCCATGACCGGGCGCACCAGAAACGGCAACGTGAACAGCACGTGGCCGACCAAGATGAACAACCAACTGCTGCGAAACCCGCCGAACTGGCCGTAGGTCAGCAGCAACGCCAAGGCGCTGGCCAGACCGGGCATGGCCACCGGCAAGACCATCAATTCTTCGAAGGCACGGCTAAAGCGATTGTTCATCCGCACCAAGGCATACGCAGCCGGTACGCCAATCACGCAGACGCACACAGCGCAGGCCACAGCCAACTGGATCGACAACCAGACCGTCGGCGAATAGGCCTGCCAAACCTGAATCAGCCAGTCGAAGGTCAAGCCGCTCGACAGGCCCTGGAAATAATTGCGCGTCAGTCCCGCCAGTAATGACAACAACACTGGCACCAACATGAACGCGCAGACCAACAGGGTAAACAGCAACTGCATGACAAACAGCGATGAGCGCTTCACAGGACAGTCCCCGAGTTTTTCACCAGACGTCGCGCCAGCAACAACACGGCCCAGGTCAACGCGCCCAGCACCACGGACAGCGCCGCAGCGACCGCAAAATTGGCGTAATTAGTGAACACGTTGTAGATCGCGACGGGCGTGACGTTGAGCCGCGTGCCCAGCGTGAACGCCGTACCGAACGCGCCCATGGAAGTCGCAAAACAAATCGCGCCACAGGACACCAACGCGGGCGCGAGGCCCGGCACGATGACGTCGCAGACCACTCGCCAATGACCCGCGCCGAGTGAATGAGCGGCCTCTTCAAGGCTGCGATCCAGACTTTCACAGGCCGCCATCACCGTGAGGATCACGCGAGGAATCGAGAAATACAGGTAGCCCAGAAACAGTCCGGTCAGCGAATAGGCGAAGATCCAGCGCTCCCCCGCCAACTCCATACCCAGCATCGCAAACAAGCCTTGGCGACCGGCCAGCAGAATCACCAGAAACCCTACGACTACGCCGGGAAACGCCAGTGGAAAAGTCAGCAACGCCACCAGTGCCGAACGACCGAAAAACCGCTGCCGGGCGAGAAAAACGCCGCTGATGCCACCGACCAGTAAAGCCGCCAGCGTGACCACGATTGCCAACACACAGGTCTGGGCAAGACTGCCCAGATACTGCGCACTGCTCAGCACCTGCCAGTAACCCGCGCTGCCGTCACGGCTTTCGCCACCCAGCAAAATCAGGTGCGCCAATGGCAGCAACCAGAACGCGAACAGCATGGCTGCGGCCGGAGCCAGCGCCCAGGCCGCGGTCGGACGCAGGCGCAAGAATCCACGCCTGCCCGACTTCGCGCCCTGAGCTTTCAGAACCGAAGCGGTCACTTACTTGACCTCACTCAGATAGCGCGCTGCGAAAGCTTCCTGCACCGCGGCCATGTGCTCGTAGTCGACCACGCCAGCACGGGCGTAATCGCTGTCCGGCAGAAACTGCGCAGCCACATCGGCAGGCATTTTCACGTCACGTACCGGGCGTAGATAAGCCTTGGCCCACAGCGACTGGCCTTGATCGGACAGAGTGAAATCCAGCACCTTTTCAGCGTTTGCGCGATGCGGTGCTTTATCCACAATGCTCATCACGTACGGCACGCTGATGCTGCCTTCTTTCGGAATCACGAAAGCAACATTGGCCTTGTCTTTATAGCGGGCGCGATAGGCGTTGAAGTCGTAGTCGACGAGGATCGGCAACTCACCTGAGAGCACACGTGCATAGGCAGTTTGCTTAGGCACGATCGGCGAGTTTTTCGCCAGCTTCTGGAAGTAATCGATGGCCGGTTTGAAGTCGTCCAGGGTGCCGCCCATGGCCTGGTTGATCGCCACCGCAGACACGTAACCGACAAAGGCGCTGGACGGATCCAGGTAACCAACCATGCCTTTGTACTCAGGCTTTAGCAGGTCAGCCCAGCTTTGCGGGACCGGCAGACCGCCCAGCGCATCGACGTTGACCATGATGCCCAAAGTGCCGGAGTGGATCGCGAACCAGTGGCCTTCCGGGTCTTTCAAACCGGCCGGAATCTGCTCCCAGCCTTTTGGTTTGTAGCTGCCGACCACGCCCGCTTTCTGCGCCTGCAGGCCGAAGGTCACGCCGTAATACACCACGTCGGCAACCGGAGCGGCCTTTTCAGCGACCAATTGTGCCAGCGACTGGCCGGAGTTCTTATTGTCCAGCGGCACTTGCACGCCAGTGGTGTCGGCAATTGCCTTGAGCTGCGTGCCCCAATCCGCCCACTCTGGCGGGCAGTTGTAGCAGATGGCAGTTTCAGCGGCCTGAGCCAGGCTGGCCGCACCGCACAGCAGCAGCGCTGCCAGGGTTTTACTGAAGCGGATCATGAAGCATCTCCTCGTAGGGCTGAGTACTTTCACCCGGCCGGATATGGCAAGGCAGGCAATGGGAAATCGGAGCGGCACCGGCAATTTGCGCCAGCAGTTGATCGATCACGGTGCTGGCCAGCGCCGCGATGGGTTGCACGACGCTACATAGCGTCGGATGCATCTGAGCGCCGAGGGCGATGCCATCGAAGCCGATAACGGAGAGCTGGCCGGGCACGCTCCAGCCGTTGCGGCGCAGTTCGGCGATCAGGCTGATCGCCAGTAAATCGTTGGAGCAGACCAGCGCGCTGGGTCGATGAGGCCCACGCAGCAAAGGCTCAAGAGCAGCGAAGTCGGCCTGGGTATGCGCAGGCATTTCAATCACTGGCAGACTTTCCAGACCCCGCTCGACCATGGCCTCGCAATACCCGGCATAACGCAGGCGGGCGCGGTCCGATTGCAACGCGGGACCGGCGACCATGCCGATGCGACGATGACCGGAGTCGAGCAGGTATCGCGTCGCCAACGCCATGCCTGCGCGGTTATCCACAGACACGGCGCTGTAATCTGGATTGCCAGGCTGGTGATACGCCAGCACGAACGGCGTGTCTTCGTTGACCAGGCTTTGCAAAACACGATTGCTTTCGGCATCGGTCACGGTCAGCACCAGGCCATCGACCCGCTGCCGCAGCAGCTCCTCAACCACGGCGCTTTCACGCTCGCTGCTGTAATCAGTCGTCGCCAATAGCAGGTTGTAGCCTTTCAGACGCGCAGCCCGCTCCATGGCCTGGAATTGCTCGGCGAAGACCGGGTTAAGCAGATTGGGCACAATCACGCCAATCAGATTGGTGGTTTGCAGACGCAACTGGCGCCCCAGGCGATTAGGCCGAAAACCCAACTGACGGGCGGCCTCGAACACCTGATCGCGAGTAGTTGGGCGCACGACATCGGGGGACGCAAAGGCCCGCGCGGCAGTTGCCCGCGAAACCCCTGCCAGTCGTGCCACTTCTTTCAAATCACTCACATTCGCTCGCCTTGAGATCGATCTCATTGGCTGCGACATTAGCGATT
This sequence comes from Pseudomonas caspiana, assembly GCF_040224095.2. Taxonomy (NCBI): domain Bacteria; kingdom Pseudomonadati; phylum Pseudomonadota; class Gammaproteobacteria; order Pseudomonadales; family Pseudomonadaceae; genus Pseudomonas; species Pseudomonas caspiana. Next base: position 5,611,220 of record NZ_CP167995.1, read on the forward strand.
CAATATTTCGTTACAGCTAACAGGTGATGACAGTTTGATTGCAGCGCGCAACTTTGCGGTGAAGCTAAAAACCCATCGCTTGCCCGTCTGCGCTACCATCACGGGCCGACGCGGCAGCCTGCTGCGCGCAGGAGTTAGCATGGCCCACCCGTTCGCAACACTTACGCCAGACCTGGTCCTTGATGCCGTTGAAAGCATCGGGTTTCTCAGTGACGCCCGCATCCTTGCGCTCAACAGTTACGAGAACCGCGTCTATCAAGTCGGCATCGAAGACGGCCAGCCGCTGATCGCCAAGTTCTACCGGCCGCAGCGCTGGACCAACGAAGCCATCCTGGAAGAACACAGCTTCACGTTCGAACTGGCCAACGTCGATATTCCGGTGGTCGCGCCGATGGTGCATAACGGGCAGACCCTGTTCGAACACGCAGGATTTCGCTTCACGCTGTTTCCCCGTCGCGGCGGCCGAGCGCCAGAGCCGGGCAATCTTGATCAGTTGTATCGCCTGGGCCAGTTGCTCGGGCGCATCCACGCTGTTGGCGCGACCAAACCTTTCGAGCACCGCGAAGCACTGGCCGTGCAGAACTTCGGTCAGGCCTCACTGGATTTCCTGCTGCAGAACGACTGCATCCCGCGCAGTCTGTTGCCTGCTTACGAGTCAGTGGCAAAGGATCTGCTCAAGCGCGTCGAAGATGCCTACGCCGCCACGCCGCATCAGAACATCCGTATGCACGGCGACTGCCACCCCGGCAACATGATGGCGCGCGACGAGATGTTCCACATCGTCGACCTCGATGACTGCCGCATGGGCCCTGCCGTCCAGGACATCTGGATGATGCTGGCCGGTGATCGCCAGGAATGCCTCGGGCAATTATCGGAGTTGATGGACGGCTACAACGAATTCCATGATTTCAACCCGCGTGAACTGGCCCTCATCGAACCACTGCGCGCGCTGCGCCTGATGCACTACAGCGCTTGGCTGGCCCGTCGCTGGGACGACCCGGCGTTCCCGCACAGCTTCCCGTGGTTTGGCACCGAACGTTATTGGGGCGACCAGATTCTGGCCTTGCGCGAACAGTTGTCGGCGCTTAACGAGGAGCCGTTGAAGTTGTTTTGAATGAATCACATCATCACCTGTAGGAGCTCACGAGCACCGCGAGGCAGCGATGGCGGTGTGTCAGGCGAACCTCCATCGCTGCCTCGCGGTGCTCGTGAGCTCCTACAGAAGAAATAAAACAAGAATTTACCACCTGCCAACAGGACCCACCATGCCAGCCGTCAACCCGCGACGCGGGTACATTCTCGGGCTTAGTGCCTACACCATCTGGGGTTTGTTTCCGCTCTACTTCAAAGCCATTGCCCAAGTGCCATCTGTGGAAATCATCGTCCATCGAGTGCTCTGGTCGGCGTTGTTCGGCTCGTTGCTGCTGATGTTCTGGAAACACCCCGGCTGGTGGCGCGAACTGCGGGACAATCCACAGCGTCTGGCGGTACTGGCTTTCAGCGGCTCGATGATCGCCGTCAACTGGCTGGTGTATGTGTGGGCAGTGAATAACGAGCGCATGGTCGAGGCCAGCCTGGGTTACTACATCAACCCGCTGGTCAACGTCTTGCTGGGGATGCTGGTATTGGGCGAACGGCTACGGCGCTTGCAATGGATCGCCGTCGGTCTGGCGACGACGGGTGTGGCGCAGCAACTGTGGCAAGTCGGCAGCCTGCCGTGGGTCTCGCTGGTGATTGCCGGAACGTTCGCGGTGTACGGAATCGTGCGCAAGAAAGCCCCGGTTGCCGCCCTTCCCGGCCTTGTAGTGGAAACCTGGATTCTGGTACCCATCGCCGTGGGCTGGCTGCTGCTCAACCCGGCGGCGTACACCTCACAACCGGAATTCTGGACCACCAGCGAGGCACTCTGGCTCGCCGCCGCAGGCCCGGTGACGATCTTGCCGCTGGTCGCCTTCAACGCCGCCGCCCGGCATCTGCCCTACACCACCCTGGGCTTCCTGCAATACATCGGCCCGACGTTGGTGCTGGCATTGGCGGTGCTGGTATTCAAGGAACACCTTGCGACAAGCACCATTGTGACTTTCGCCTTTATCTGGGCGGGGTTGGCGGTTTACAGCGTTGATGCGTGGATAACTTTGCGCCGCAGGGCTTGATCATTTATTGATCAATTGCTTGCATGCCTTAAGTTACAAGCCCTGCAAACGGTTCTCCCAAGGTTATCCACAGGCAGGCTAATGGATAAAGTGGATAACCTCAGGCAAGCACAATCCCTTATGTGGGAGCAGAGCTTGCTCGCGAAAAGGCTGGACGCAATTCACTTTAGATCGCGTCCAGACTTATCGCGAGCAAGCTCTGCTCCCACAAGGCCCTTCGTTAGCAAGGCCATAGCGCGGTGTCAGCTAATCGGTATCCTACAAATCCGTACGCAACACCAGGTCCACCATCAAATCATCCGCCAGGGTTTCCAACGCCTGTTGCAGATCATCCAGCGCCAGCGATTCAGGCACGCCCAACACCGCATCCGCATGGAACAACAGCTCGCTGCTCATGGGGGCGGGTTTGACTTCGGTGACCAGCCTTTCGACGTTAACGCCCTGCTCTGACAGCAACCGCGTGATGTCGCGCACGATGCCGGGGCGATCGTTACCCACCAGTTCCATACCGATGTGTTTCCAGGTACCGGGGGATTCAATGGCGGTTTCGGCGAACAACACGCGTATGCCTCGCCCGGACAACTCGATCAATGCGCTCTTCAATTCTTCATGGGCGTCAGCCACTACGCCAATGCGCAGGATGCCGGCGAACTGCCCGGCCATGTGCGACATGCGGCTTTCCAGCCAGTTCCCGCCGTGGTCGGCGATGCATTTGGCGATGGCTTCGACCTGGCCTGGCTTGTCGGGGGCAAACACGGTGATTACGAGATGATCCACTGCTGACTCCTTCTGGTCTTGAATCCGCGCCAGCGCCAACCCGGCGGGCTGACGACAACGGGGCAAGTATAGGCAACCCTGCCCGCCACGCCGGAACAGGGCTTGGGTGCCATTTTGTGTACGATTTCCATTTTTATCTGGAACAATCGACAGCATCTTTGAGAACATCCTGATCTCGATGATGACTGACCATGAAATTTCAGGCGCGAAGTGACATATTTAGTTCCGTTTCCACGCGTCAAGCCTTCATGTAGTATCCCGCGTCGCGCACTACATAACGTTGACCTAACAACAGAGCGCTCCCTCCGAGCGCAAAAAAGCTGAGCAGAGTGAGGCAAGTGCAATGACTGAACACGTTCAAGTCGGTGGCCTGCAGGTCGCCAAAGTCCTGTATGACTTCGTGAATAACGAAGCACTTCCCGGGACCGGTCTTGATGCTGCTGGCTTCTGGATGGGTGCAGACCAGTTGATCAACGAGCTGGCCCCAAAAAACAAGGCACTGCTCGCCAAACGTGATGACTTGCAGGCGCAGATCGACGCCTGGCACCAGTCCCATGCCGGACAGGCCCACGACGCCTCGGCTTATAAGACTTTCCTAGAGCAAATCGGTTATCTGCTGCCAGAAGCGGCGGACTTCCAGATCACGACGCAAAACGTCGATGAAGAAATCGCTCGCATGGCTGGCCCACAGTTGGTGGTGCCGGTCATGAACGCCCGCTTCGCCCTCAACGCCTCGAACGCCCGCTGGGGCTCGCTGTATGACGCGCTCTATGGCACCGATGCCATCAGCGAAGCCGACGGCGCGGAGAAAGGCAAAGACTACAACAAGGTTCGCGGGGACAAAGTCATCGCCTTTGCTCGCGCGTTCCTCGATGAGGCCGCGCCGCTGGCCGCTGGCTCCCATGTCGATTCCACGGGCTACAAACTGATCGACGGCAAACTGGTGATCAGCCTCAAAGGCGGTAGCAATACCGGCCTGCAGGACGATGCGCAGTTGATCGGCTATCAAGGTGACGCGTCAGCACCGACCGCCGTGCTGCTCAAGCACAACGGCCTGCATTTCGAGATTCAGATCGACGCCTCAAGCCCTGTTGGCCAGACCGATCAGGCTGGCGTCAAAGACGTGCTGATGGAGGCTGCCCTGACCACCATCATGGACTGCGAAGATTCCATCGCCGCCGTTGATGCCGACGACAAGGTCGTGGTTTATCGCAACTGGCTTGGCCTGATGAAAGGCGATCTGGCCGAGGAAGTCTCCAAAGGCGGTCAGACCTTCACCCGCACCATGAACGGCGATCGTCACTACACCGCACCTAATGGCGGCGACGTGAAGCTGCACGGGCGTTCACTGCTGTTCATCCGCAACGTGGGTCACTTGATGACCATTGATGCGATCCTCGACAAGAATGGTCAGGAAGTACCGGAAGGCATTCTGGATGGCCTGTTGACCAGCCTTGCGGCGATCCACAGCCTCAATGGCAACACCACACGCAGCAACAGCCGCACCCGCTCGGTGTACATCGTCAAACCGAAGATGCATGGCCCGGAAGAAGCCGCATTCACCAACGAATTGTTTGGTCGCGTCGAAGATGTTCTGCGTCTGCCACGCAACACGCTCAAAGTCGGGATCATGGACGAGGAGCGTCGTACCACGGTCAACCTCAAGGCGTGCATCAAGGCGGCCAGCGAGCGCGTGGTGTTCATCAACACGGGCTTCCTCGATCGTACTGGCGACGAAATCCACACCTCCATGGAAGCCGGTCCAGTCGTGCGCAAGGCGCAGATGAAGGCCGAGAAATGGATCAGTGCCTACGAGAACTCGAACGTCGATATCGGTTTGAGCTGCGGCCTGCAAGGTCGTGCGCAGATTGGTAAAGGCATGTGGGCCATGCCGGACCTGATGGCGGCGATGCTGGAACAGAAAATTGCTCACCCGCTGGCCGGTGCAAACACGGCCTGGGTGCCTTCGCCGACGGCTGCCGCGCTGCATGCGCTGCACTATCACAAGGTCGACGTGTTCGCCCGTCAGGCTGAGTTGGCCCAGCGCACTCGCGCCTCAGTGGATGACATCCTGACCATCCCGCTGGCCCCGAATACCGACTGGACTGCTGAAGAGATCCAGAACGAACTGGATAACAACTCACAGGGCATTCTCGGCTACGTGGTGCGCTGGATCGACCAGGGCGTGGGCTGCTCGAAGGTGCCGGACATCAATGACATCGGCCTGATGGAAGACCGCGCCACGCTGCGTATTTCCAGCCAGCACATTGCCAACTGGCTGCGCCACGGCGTGGTCAATGAAACTCAGGTGATGGACAGCCTCAAGCGTATGGCGCCTGTGGTTGACCGCCAGAATGCGGGGGATTCGCTGTACCGTCCGCTGGCACCGGATTTCGACAGCAACATCGCGTTCCAGGCAGCGGTTGAACTGGTGATCGAAGGGACTAAACAACCTAACGGTTACACCGAGCCGGTCTTGCACCGTCGGCGTCGGGAATTCAAGGCGAAGAACGGGTTGTAAGCAATTTCGCGAGCAGCTCTGACGCTTCCTGTGGGAGCCGAGCTTGCTCGCGATAAGGCTAGACGTGATCTGAAGTGAACCGCGTCCAGTCTGATCGCGAGCAAGCTCGGCTCCCACATAACCCTCACTCCATCCCCAACTCTCTCTTCACCAGCTTCACCAACTGCTTGGTGTTGATGGGCTTGAGCAGGAAGTCCAGCACGCTCAGGTGCATGGCGTCGATGGCGTCGCGCACGTTGGCGTCACCTGACACGATGATGATGGGCAATGAGGCGCGCTCGGAATCACGGACCTGGCGAATCAGGTCCAGGCCGTTACAAGGCGCCATGCGCAAGTCGGTAATCAGCAGAGCGATACTCTCACGGGTGCGAATCAGCTCCATGGCGCTGTTACCGCCTGCCGCCGTCAGACAACTTATATCGTTGAGGCTGAGTATTTCGGCCAGCAGTTCGCGAGCGTCCCGATCGTCGTCAACGATCAACACCCGTTGCTCCGAATTGGACGCCGGCGCGAGCATGACCTCATTCAGAGCTTCGCGCTCTTCATCGCTCAAAATATCGTAATCCAGCATACCCGCCTCATTCCCTTGCACTAACTGACAAAAACACCGGGCTCTACCCGGAGATATCTATGTGCTTTTGCTGACGTCCCTGCGTTGAGCTAAACGCCGTCCAAGGCATCGTATAACTGTATACAGCTGCTTTTTACACCATGAGGCGAGAAGGCAGAAATCTTTTTATTGCCGTAAGACTTACGTCCAATGGGCACTACTCCTCAAGCGGCCGACCATAGCCTTCAATAAAAACAAAGCGGTGCAGGTCATGAGTCGAGCGGATGCATTCACCCAGGCCGGGAAAACAGCGGTGTTGCAGAACATTCACGGCACCATGCAGTTCCTGCAAAAATTCCCGCCATTCGACCATATGGAAAACGCGCATCTGGCCTATCTGGTCGAACAATGCCAACTGCGTTTTTACGCCGCCGATGAAAGCATCATCAAGCCTGGCGATGGGCCAGTAGAGCATTTCTACATCGTCAAACAAGGGCGAGTGGTCGGCGAGCGCCCTCATACGGCAAAAGGCGGCACTGAAACCACCTTCGAAATCACCACCGGCGAATGCTTCCCGCTGGCCGCGTTACTAGGTGAGCGAGCCACCCGCACCGAACATTTGGCCGCCGAAGATACTTTCTGCCTGCAGTTGAACAAGCAGGCGTTCATCAAGCTGTTTGCGTTATCCACAACCTTCCGCGACTTCGCTCTACGCGGCGTCAGCAGCTTGCTGGATCAGGTCAATCAGCAGGTTCAGCAACGCGCGGTAGAAACCCTCGGCACCCAGTACTCGCTCAATACCCGACTGGGTGAATTGGCCATGCGTCATCCAGTGATGTGCGCGCCGGATACGCCGATGCGTGAAGCCGTGAAACTGATGCATGAGCAACAGGTCGGCAGCATTGTGATCATTGATCAACATCAAGCGCCGCTGGGCATTTTCACCTTGCGTGACCTGCGTGAAGCGGTCGCCGATATCAACGTCGACTTCAGCCAGCCGATCGAAAGCCGCATGATCCAGGCGCCCTTTCATCTCAGCCCTGACGCCAGCGCCTTTGACGCGGCTATTGCCATGACCAGCCGGCACATCGCGCACGTCTGTCTGGTCAGAGACGGTCGTTTGTGCGGCGTGGTATCCGAGCGCGATCTATTCTCCTTGCAGCGGGTCGACCTGGTGCATCTTGCGAGGACCATTCGCACTGCGCCACGCATCGACAGCCTGTGCAACCTGCGCGGCGATATCGTCCAGTTGGTGGATCGCATGCTCGCCCATGGCGCATCGTCGACCCAGATCACGCAGATCATCACCCTGCTGAACGACCACACCGTATGCCGCGTGATCGAGCTGACCGTGCAGGAAAGAGGCGACCCCGGCGTTCCGTTCAGCTGGCTGTGTTTCGGCAGCGAAGGCCGACGCGAGCAGACTCTGCACACCGATCAGGACAACGGCATCCTGTTCGACGCCAAAGACGCGGCTGAAGCGGAGCGCATTCGCGGTCTGCTGCTGCCGATTGCCGAGCGCATCAACCAGAACCTGGCCCTGTGCGGATTCACGTTGTGCAAAGGCAACATCATGGCCAGCAATCCGGAACTGTGCCTGTCTCGCGCTGAATGGTCCCGACGCTTTGCGGCATTCATTCGTGAGGCAACACCGGAAAACCTGCTCAACTCCAGTATTTACTTCGACCTGCGAGTGGTTTGGGGCGATGAAAGCGGCGGTGAGCAATTGCGCCAGCAGATCCTCGACCAGGTCGCTGACAACCGTCTGTTCCAGCGCATGCTGGCAGAGAATGCGTTGCGACAGCGCCCACCGGTGGGCCGCTTCAAAGACTTCGTGCTCGCCCGCAAAGGCAGCGACAAGGACACCATGGACCTCAAGACTCAGGGCCTGACACCTTTCGTCGATGGTGCGCGAGTCCTTGCGCTGGCCAACGGTATTGGCGCCAATAACACGCTGGAGCGCCTGCGTCAGTTGGTGGCACGCGAGGTCATCGATTCGCAGGACGGTGCGGCGTATGAAGAGGCATACCACTTCATTCAACAAACCCGCATGCAGCAACATCAACAGCAAAGCCGCCAGAACCTGCCTTGGTCCAACCGCATAGATCCGGACACGCTCAATCACCTGGACCGGCGGATTCTGCGTGAATCATTACGCCAGGCCCAACGTCTGCAAATCAGCCTGACCCTGCGTTATCAACTATGAGTCTGTTTACCGGCATGAACCTGTTTCAATGGCTGCGACCTCGCCCTCCCAAACCGACGCTGGATAAACGCGATCAGCAACGTCTCGCCAATCTCGCGCCAGCCGCGCCTCTGAGTGAAAACCCGTTGCGGCAACAACGCTGGGTAGTGGTCGATCTGGAAACCAGCGGCCTGAACATGAATCGTGACCAAGTGTTGTCCATTGGCGCGGTCGTGATCGAAGACGGCGCTATAGACCTGAGCCAGCAGTTTGAGCGGACTCTGTTGCGCCCTAACCACAAAGTCAGCCCCGCGGTACTGATTCACGGTCTGGCACCCAGCGCGATCGCGGCGGGCAGCGAACCGGTACAGGCCTTGCTGGACTTCATGGAGTTCGTGGGTGAAAGCCCGCTGCTGGCCTTTCACGCGCCGTTTGATCAGCACATGCTGAGCCGGGCCCTGAAGGAGAGCCTGGATTACCCGTTCGAACATCACTTCCTCGATGTGGCAGAAATCGCCCCGCTGCTTTTTCCACAGGCTGGCTTGCGTAAAGCCGGACTGGATGACTGGACTCAGTTCTTCGGGCTTCAGGCAGAAGAACGCCACCATGCCAGCGCCGATGCGTTGGTAACGGCAGAACTGGCGTTGATCCTGTTCAGCCACGCCCGCCGCCAAGAGATCGACAGCCCCGCCCGCCTCGACCAGAGCCTGAGCAAGTGGCGTCGGCGTCAGCAGAGTCATTCGTTTTAAAACCCGAGACCTTATTCCCCTGTAGAAGCGCTTGCCCGCGACAGGGCCGATGGACCTTCGGGACATAAGCAGCAGCCCATCGTACGCAAGCGTGCTCCTACGGGAAGTTGTGCACAAAGGCTGTTAACGGCTCTGTGGATAACATGTTCGCTTATCCCTAAACCCTATAGAAACCGAGGCCTACAGGCATTTGATTGAAAAACGACCAGCATAACCCACGGTTTTTATTGGTTATTCTCTGTGGATAAAGAGTCCACCGAGCAATAAGATCATCCACAAATACCCACAAAGTCTGTTGGCGCTTCTGTGGACAAGTTGTTTACTTACCGCCACAAGTCACGTATATCAAGGCTTTCAAGCAAACGATCAAAAAACAACCAACCACACCACAAAGCCCTGAATATTCTTCTGTCAACCTTGAAAATCAAGGCTTCCAGCAGTTTTCCACAGATCGTGACCCTTAGATCGAAAGTTGCCCCCAGAGTCTGTTGGCGCATCTGTGGATAAGGTGTTTACGATCCGCTACAGCCCTTACATAACGAGGCTTGGAGACAGACGATCAATTATTGACCAATAACAATCTGAAAACGCTGTTTTGAATAAGTCACGGTTTTTTATTGATTTTTACTGGGTAAACAACCGACTTCCCCACAATTGCTGTGGGTTGCTCTGTGGATAAGTTGTTTGCTGACGCTGGGACGCGCGGTGGGGTTGGGCTTGCGGGGGTTTGATCAAATTATGATCAGATGGAGAAATTACCTGGGAGAGCCATCTAGTTGGCGAGGCTTTGCGTCAGGTGCAAGGTCTCGCGAACAAGTTCACTCCTACAAGGAAGGCGTAGCGTTTCAGGTTTTGCTTACCATGTAGGGACTGCCGAAGGCTGCGAGCGGTATCGCAGCCTGCGGCAGCTCCTACAGGGGGCTAACGCATCACTCGTGATTAACCGCCACACCCTTCAGGTACGGCGCAGGCTCAGCCCCCAGATTTTCCAGCATGCGGGCGCTGTACCAGTCGATGAAGTTGACCACGCCGAACTCATAGGTCTTGGAGTACGGACCCGGCTGATAGGCGCTGGAGTTGATGCCACGCTGGTTCTCTTCGGCCAGACGGCGGTCCTGATCGTTGGTCGCGTCCCAGACTTCACGCAGGCGCGCCACGTCGTAGTCCACGCCTTCGACAGCGTCTTTGTGGACCAGCCATTTGGTGCTGACCATGGTTTCCTGGGCGCTGATTGGCCACACCGTGAACACGATGATGTGATCGCCCATACAGTGGTTCCAGGAATGCGGCAGGTGCAGGATGCGCATTGAGCCCAGGTCCGGGTTCGTGATCCGGCCCATGAGTTTCTTGCTACCTTGCTTGCCGTCCATAGTCATGGACACGGTGCCTTTGAGCAGCGGCATGCGCACGATGCGGTTGCGCAAGCCGAAAGCAGCATGCGCGTAAGGAATCTTCTCTGCCTCCCAGGCCGCAGCCGATTCAGCGACGTGGTCCTTGAACGACTGCGTGGCACGCGGATCGGTGACGTCGTCCCATTCCAGCAACGTGTTGAGCAGTTCGGGGTGTGAACCGGAGCAGTGGTAGCACTCGCGGTTGTTTTCCAGCACCAGTTTCCAGTTCGCCTTTTCCATCAAGGTGGTTTGCACCGCCACCTTGGTGTTTTCCATGTCGTACGGTTCCATGTAGTGCTTGAGGGTCTGCAGGAACTCGTCGATGGCCGGCGGATTTTCCGCAAGGCTGATGAAGATATAACCGCCAGCGGTTTTGACGTTGATTGGCTTGAGGCTGAAGTTCTTCATGTCGAAGTCATCGCCCATTTCGCTGCCCGCATACAGCAGGCGGCCATCCAGCTCATACGTCCACTGGTGGTAAGGGCAGACCAGCTTGGCGACCTTGCCTTTTTCCTTGGTGCACAAACGCGAACCACGGTGGCGGCAGACGTTATGGAAGGCGTTAACCGCGCCATCCGGACCGCGCACCACAACTACCGGGTTCTTGCCGATCTGCAGCGTCAGGTAGTTACCCTTGGCCGGAATCTCGGCAGTCATGCCAGCGATCAGCCACTCTTTGTGGAAGATCTCCTGCATGTCGATTTCAAACAACCGCTCATCACTGTAGAAAGGCTGCGGTAGCGAATAGGTGCGTTCGCGGTTCTGCAGCATTTCGGCAGTGGCCTTACGTGCCGGTTCCAGCGGATCGCCCAAGCTCAAAGTTGCGGTGACGTCCATCGTTTGAAGTCCTCATGACCATACGGTTTATGGTCGACGAATGTGGCTAATACGGTTCTTTGTGGCGTTTGGCACGCAAGGCGGCCGTTGTTTTGCCGCTCATGCTTTTTGATAAACATTTAGTGCCGAGTGTGGAGTCCGGCGCAGACTTGACCTTATCCATGGGCGACATGGCCGAATCCGTTTCCGACGCGCTAACGCAGGTAGTCAGGGGCTGGTCGCGATAAGTACGCCGATGTCGCTGGCAGGTAAGTGGGTGGTCTGCGCCTTACGCAGAATTCGCAACATGAGGCCGGTAGTCGGCCGTGGAGATTGAGCATGTCCCAAAGCTTCCTGAGCCCGGTAAACACCCAGACCTGGGCCAATGGCCGCCACTTGGTGCGCGTCGTCAAGGTGATCCAGGAAACCTGGGACGTGCGCACCTTCTGTTTCATGGCTGATCAGCCGATCATGTTCTTCTTCAAACCGGGCCAGTTCGTGACCCTGGAGCTTGAAATCGAAGGCGTGCCGGTAATGCGCTCGTACACTATTTCCAGCTCACCCTCGGTGCCTTACAGCTTCTCGGTGACGATCAAGCGCGTGCCTGGCGGCAAAGTTTCCAATTACCTGCACGACACGCTGCATGAAGGTCAGGAGCTGGCGGTGCACGGTCCGGTCGGGCTGTTCAATGCCATCGACTTCCCGAACCCCAAAATCCTCTACTTGAGTGGCGGCGTCGGCATCACGCCGGTGATGTCCATGGCGCGCTGGTTCTACGACACCAACGCCAACGTCGACATGGTGTTCGTACACAGCGCTCGCTCACCCAAAGACATCATTTACCACCGCGAGCTGGAGCACATGGCGTCGCGGATCGATAACTTCAGTCTGCATCTGATCTGCGAGAAGCACGGCCTTGGCGAACCCTGGGCCGGTTATCGCGGCTATCTGAACCAGAAGATGCTTGAGCTGATGGCGCCGGACTTCATGGAGCGCGAGGTGTTCTGCTGTGGGCCGACGCCATACATGACGGCCGTCAAACGCCTGCTGGAAGCCAATGGTTTCAACATGGCGCAATACCATGAGGAATCGTTCGGCGCGACGCCTCCCGAAGCGCGTGCCGATGCTGTGGAGCAAGCCGAAATCGCCGCCGAAGCACCCGAGGTCGATGCGTCGGATCTGCATCAGGTGGAGTTCACCGACACCGGCAAGAGCATCCGCGTGGCACCGGGCGAAACCGTTCACGCTGCCGCCGCCAAGCTCGGCCTGATGATCCCCAAAGCCTGCGGCATGGGCATCTGCGGAACGTGCAAGGTGATGAAGCTCAGTGGCGAAGTGGAGATGGAGCACAACGGCGGGATCACCGAAGAGGACGAAGCCGAAGGCTACATCCTGTCGTGCTGCAGTATTCCGAAGGGGGATGTGCGAATCGAGTATTAATCGCCTGGGCGATTGATACGGGTAGGCGCTAACGTGTCGGCGAGGCGGTGTTGATCAATCGCCTCGACAACAAATTGGCCTCTAGAAAGACCTATAAAGCCGCGACGCTCAAAGCTCGCGGCATCAAACATAAAGTGTTAATCCAGTCACACAAGCCTATATCTCTGCATGTCTGAAATATGGGCTGTATCACCATTAGCGTAATCGACATAGTATTGATAGACCGAACTGCTCCCCCCGTCCGCCAGGACCTTCTCAAACCAAGCCTTAGGCACCGTGAATGCCATCGGGGCAGTACCAATAAAAGTCTTGACCTCCACGTGGGGGGGCATGTCGTTTGGGCCCATAGAAGTAGCTGTAATTACGTCGCCAGCCTGAGCACCGGGGTAATCAACCAGAAGGGTTGCACCGACTATTGGAAGGCTCGAAACATCAACAGACTCGCCGACAGCTTCCCGTATCACTGGAGCAGGTAATGGCTCTGGAATCGATCCTGTAACTATATAGAAAGCGCCATCAGATATAGCAATTGGTGCATCGTCGTCCCCCAATAAGAAATACTGGAAAATCACATTCGGTTTTCTATCAAAATAGGCTTTAGGCACCTTGAAGGTCAAAGAAGTCGCTCCCTCCGGCACCACTTGGGTTTCACTGTAATTATCGGGAGCTCTCAGCCCCCATGCTTGAACTATATCTCCCGTCTTGATGCCGACATAGGCAACTTCCAAGGTAGCTCCTTCCGGTTCAAGGCGACCAAAATCTATAGTACTTTCACCGTTAACTATCTCTGCCTCCAAAATAACAGGGGCTTTCATCGCTCCGAGTCTCTTCGGACCTCCATCCTGTCTCATGCTCATTACAGATCCCTCTTAATATTTACAAGTAGACACGTGATATCAGAAGACGCCGCCAATGCCAGTGGTGCATTTGCGCTGACGTAGATAGAGACTAGAACATGCGAAAAAAGTTGTCACTGTCAAAAGTAACAGTTGCAGCGCCAGCGAAAAACTCGTCGCAAAATTATAACTTTCAATAGTTTGGGCAGCCTTTTAACTTTTGCTATTAAGATAATTCCAAACTATTCTAACTAACCGCTCAGTAGAGTTACTACAGTATTCCGAAAGGGGATGTGCGGATCGAGTATTAATCGCTTGGGCGATTGATACGGGTAGGCGCTAACTTGTTCGCGAGGAGGCTCGGCAGGCGAATTTATCCATCGCCCTTACAAACACCTCGCGAACAAGTTCGCTCCTACCGGAGTGCGTGGTTAAGTTGGAGCGAGCAGGAGGCGCTCCAACGAACTCAAGCTTGTTACAGACTAAACCGCGAAACCATGCTGTTCAGGTCCACAGCCAGGCGCGTCAGCTCACCACTTGCAGCGCTGGTCTGGGCCGCACCGTCGGATGACTGAGCCGACAGGTCGCGGATGTTGACTAGGTTGCGGTCCACTTCACGGGCCACCTGGGCCTGCTCTTCGGCGGCGCTGGCGATAACCAGATTGCGCTCGTTGATTTCCACTACGGCGGTGTTGATGGTGTCCAGCGCCAAGCCTGCGCCTTTGGCGATGTTCAGCGTCGACTCAGCACGTTCTGTGCTGTTACGCATGGAGCTGACTGCCTGCTCGGTGCCGCCCTGAATGCTGCCGATCATGCGTTCGATTTCACTGGTCGACTGCTGGGTACGATGCGCCAGTGCACGTACTTCATCAGCCACCACAGCAAAACCACGACCGGCTTCACCAGCACGCGCGGCTTCAATGGCTGCGTTGAGGGCCAACAGGTTGGTCTGATCGGCGAGACCGCGAATCACATCCAGTACCTTGCCGATATCACGGGACTCTTCAGCCAGATTGCCAATCAGGTCCGCCGTGCTTTGCACATCGCCGCTCATGCGCTCGATGGCATTGACCGTTTCCTGAACCAGATCACGACCGTCACCCGCCGACGCAGTGGCGTTTTTCGACGCTTCAGAAGTGCTCACGGCATTACGTGCGACTTCTTCAACGGCACTGGTCATCTCGTTGACAGCGGTAGCGGCTTGTTCGATTTCGTTGTTCTGTTTCGAGAGCCCACGAGCACTCTCGTCGGTTACCGCGTTCAGCTCTTCAGCGGCAGAAGCCAGCTGAGTGGCGGAACCCGAAATACGGGTCAAGGTGTCTCGCAGTTTTTCCTGCATCTTCTGCATGGCGGCGAGCAAACGACCGGCTTCGTCGGTGCCGTCGACCTTGATTGGGCGAGTCAGGTTGCCTTCAGCAATTGTTTCGGCCGCTTCAAGCGCCGACGCGATTGGACGGGTGATGCTATTGGTCAGCAGCCAGGCGAACAGCATGGTCAGGACCGTAGCGATAATCAGCAGACCGACAACCAGATTGAACGCTGACGAGTACTCGTCGGCGGCAGCCTGGTTGGTGACCGTCAATTGCCTGGTGTTAAGGTCGGCCAGTCTGGCCAGGACCACATTCATTTTGTCAGAGTTGGAGGCTGACTCCGCATTAAGCAGCCTGGCCATCTCGTCGACTTTGCCTGCACGGCTCAAAGCGATCACGCGCGCTTCGATTTGGCGGTACTCGCCCAGCAACTGCACAAACTCGTTGTAGGCTGCTTTCTCCTCCGGGGCCTCGATCAGTTTTTCATAGACCGCCTGGGCTTCGCTGATCTGCTTGTTGCGCGCGGCAAACAACTCAATGGTCTTGTCCTGAACATCCTGTTCGCGATTGGTCAACAACCGATAGGACAGAACACGCATGCGAATGCCAGCCACCGTCAGCCCGTTCAGGCTTTGAATGCTGGGCACGCTGTTCTGTGCAACCTGGTCACCCGCGGTGCGGATCTTGCTCATTTGCGTCAACGCAAATACGCCGAGGATTAGCATCAGCGTGCCAATCAAGGCAAAACCGAGGAACGCGCGCGGCGCAATATTCATGGATCGTAATGACATGTTTTTTTCCAGAGAAAGAGGAGGAGCATTCCTTGCGAGAAAGAGATTTGAACCGTTGCGATTGCATGCCTATCGGTCGATGAGCAGAAGTCTTGAGGTGGGTGGTCGCAAATGGGGGCGCGTCGGAAAGTCGCAGTCTTTTTAAAATGCGGCAAAACGCCATGCAAGTCATTGAAAGGCAACGTTTACGGGGCTCTGAGCTGAAAATCTGTAAATGTTGAAGACCGCATATTTTCTCGCTCTGACCGGACTGACGAGCAGCAGGAACCAGATGGATAAATCACAGTCAACAGGGCCTGTTTATGCACTTGCCTTCAGGGAGGAAGCCCGCGCGCCGAAACGTCGTTATTTAAGCGGCTTCACTGGTATGCGCAGTGACTTTTCTTTAAGGTGTGCGCCCGTTGAAATTTGCTCGAGAAATCAAAATGTTGGAAGCATCCCTTAGCCAATTGGAACAACTTGTCAGCGATCTGGTGCAACAAAACCAGCAGCTGCAAAGCACAAATACCCAGCTCACTACGGAGCTGGCTCAAGCCAGGGATGAAAACGACAGTCTGCAATTGAGTCTGATGGAGCAGGAAGAGAAACAAGGTGCCACTGCTGCGCGCATTCAGGCCCTTGTTGACCGTGCGACCAGCGCAAGCGCAGTCAGCGCATGAGTACCGACAGAAACGGGGTGACGGTCGTTTCGATTCTCGGTAACGACTATTCGATCAAGGCGCCCGCCGGCGAAGAGCAAACTCTGCAGCAGGCTACGGCACTGCTTCGTGCATCGCTGGCCGATACCAAGCGCAAATACCCGACTCTGATTGGCGACCGCCTGTTGGTACTGGCTGCCCTGAACCTGTGTTCGCAGCAGATCGAACTCAAGCAGCAACACCAGGTTGAACTCGACCGCTGCCGCGAGAAGGTCGATGCCACCGTGGATGCGATTTCGAAGACGATTGCGCAGAACTGAGCCAAATGCCCCTGTAGGAGCTGCCGCAGGCTGCGAAGCAGTATTACTGACACATCGCTTCGCAGCCTTCGGCAGCTCCTACAAAAGCCGCCCAAACCAGACTAAGCCCCCATCACCAGCCGGATATCCGCCGCCAGCTCGCGCACGCGGGCTTCTTCGGTGTCCCATGAGCACATGAAGCGCGCGCCACCATTACCAATGAAGGTATAGAAGCGCCAGCCCTTGGCCGTCAGCGCGGCAATGGCGGATTCGGATAGCTGCAGAAACACGCCATTGGCCTGGACCGGGAACATCAGTTCAACGCCCGGAATATCCTGGACCAGCGAGGCGAGCAATTGCGCGCAATGGTTGGCATGGCTGGCGTGCTTGAGCCATGCATCACCTTCTAGTAGCCCGACCCACGGGGCGGAAAGGAAACGCATTTTCGACGCCAGTTGCCCGGCCTGTTTGCAACGATAGTCAAAGTCTTCAGCCAACTTGAGGTTGAAGAACAGAATCGCCTCCCCCACCGCCATACCGTTTTTGGTGCCGCCAAAGCACAGCACGTCGACGCCCGACTTCCAGGTCAGCTCTGCCGGTGAACACTCCAGAAAAGCGCAGGCGTTAGCGAATCGCGCGCCGTCCATGTGCAGGTTCAGATTAAGCTCTTTACAGGTCGCGCTGATCGCCTTGAGTTCGTCAGGCTGGTAAACGCTGCCGACTTCGGTGGCTTGGGTCAGGGTAACGACCCGAGGTTTTGGGTAGTGGATATCCTGGCGCTTGAGCGCGACTTCGCGGATCGACTCGGGCGTCAGTTTGCCCTGCTCGCTACGTGCAGTGAGGAGCTTGGAGCCGTTGGAGAAAAACTCCGGAGCGCCGCACTCGTCAGTCTCGACGTGAGCGGTTTCCGAGCAGATAACGCTGTGATAGCTCTGACACAGCGACGACAGCGCCAGCGAGTTGGCCGCCGTGCCGTTGAAAGCGAAGAACACTTCACAGTCAGTTTCAAATAATTTACGGAATTGATCCGAGGCCCGTGCGGTCCATTCGTCATCGCCGTAAGCGCGCTGATGGCCGTGGTTAGCCTGTTCCATCGCAGCCCAGGCTTCAGGGCAAATGCCTGAATAGTTATCACTGGCAAACTGCTGGCTTTTATCGGTCATGGCCGAATCCTTGTCATTGATTATGCTGCGCACTGTAACGAAGATCGCAGCGTTTGGTCATGGGTTGTTGTATCAGGCGCTGTACTTGTGACATGCACCGCTCCCACAGGTAATTCGTTCCACCTTAGAATCCGCGCTTAACCCTCTCGGAGAGATATGGATCTATCGAACCCGCCTTACCTGCCCGGACGCGACAAGGCACTGGACCTTCTCAAATGGCTGGCGATGTTGGCCATGGTACTTGACCACTTGCGCTATGTCGGCTGGTCGATAGATGTGTTGTATGTGCCGGGACGACTGGCATTTCCTTGGTTCTGCCTGGCGATTGCGGCAAATCTGGGACGCAGATCCGCGCTTTTTCCCGAGCCGAAAGTGCAGTGGCGTTATCTGGGCTGGATGTCGTTGTTCGCCGTAATGGCGGAGGCTCCTTATCGGCTGTACATGGATGACGCTCACACGCTTAACGTACTGCCCACACTGGTGCTCGGTCTGCTGATCGCCCAGGGTTGGCGACACCGGCTACCAGTGACGCGCGTCATGGCGCTTATCGCTTTACTGGGCGCAGCCATTTTCCACAAATACCTGATGTTTGGTTTCTTCGGGACATTGCTGCCGCTGGCGCTGCTGTTGGTGATGCATCGCCCGATCTGGCTTGCACTGCTGCCGGGAGCAATCTGCGTGGCAGGCAACGCATGGCCGCAGATGTTTGCCGGTGCCGCCTGGGGTGATCCGGTTTCCATCGGCTCGCTGGTTGCCTGCTTGATCGCGCCCATACTTGGGCTGGCGTTGTTGCGCCGTCGTTTGAGCTTTCCTGTCAAACCGATGCGGCGTTGGGCGTACGCGATCTATCCAGCGCATTTTCTGGTGCTGCTGGGTTTGCGGGAAATATTGGCAATATGGGCCCCCCCCACAATCCTGTAGGAGCGCACGAGCACCGCGAGGCCGCGATGGCGTTTCTCCTGACACACCGCCATCGCGGCCTCGCGGTGCTCGTGCGCTCCTACGCAGAGATTGAGGTGAGCTGAAAATCCCTGTAGACAAAACGCCAGCAGCGCCCTTATCTTCTGCGCTGGCCACCGCAGTGGCCGACGTCGCTCGGACGGTTCCGGGCGCTTACGTATCTGAGGCCTCCATGGCAGACTTACCTTCGCCGCGCCGTTTTGCGCGTATCGATCGACTCCCCCCGTACGTCTTCAATATCACCGCCGAGCTGAAAATGGCCGCTCGCCGCCGTGGTGAAGACATCATCGACTTGAGCATGGGCAACCCCGACGGGCCAACCCCACCGCATATCGTCGAAAAACTGGTTACTGTCGCCCAACGTGAAGACACTCACGGCTACTCGACTTCGCGTGGCATCCCGCGTCTGCGTCGGGCGATTTCCAACTGGTACAAAAAACGCTACGACGTGGATATCGACCCGGAAGAAGAGGCCATCGTTACCATCGGCTCGAAAGAAGGCCTGGCGCATTTGATGCTCGCCACCCTCGATCAGGGCGACACGGTATTGGTACCGAACCCGAGCTATCCGATTCATATCTACGGTGCTGTGATTGCTGGCGCACAAGTGCGTTCGGTGCCCCTGATCCCGGGTGTGGATTTCTTCGCCGAGCTGGAAAAGGCCATTCGTGGCTCGATCCCGAAGCCTAAGATGATGATCCTCGGCTTCCCGTCCAACCCGACCGCGCAGTGCGTGGAGCTGGACTTCTTCGAGCGCGTGGTTGCCCTGGCCAAACAGTACGACGTGCTGGTGGTTCACGACCTCGCCTACGCCGATATCGTCTACGACGGCTGGAAAGCGCCGTCGATCATGCAGGTGCCGGGCGCGAAAGACATCGCCGTGGAATTCTTCACGCTGTCCAAGAGCTACAACATGGCGGGCTGGCGGATCGGCTTCATGGTCGGCAACCCGGAGCTGGTCAACGCTCTGGCGCGGATCAAGAGCTACCACGACTACGGCACCTTCACCCCGCTGCAAGTCGCGGCTATTGCTGCGCTGGAAGGCGATCAGCAATGCGTGCTGGATATCGCCGAGCAGTACCGTCAGCGTCGCAACGTGTTGGTCAAAGGCCTGCATGAACTGGGCTGGATGGTGGAAAACCCTAAAGCCTCAATGTATGTGTGGGCCAAGATACCACCCGCCTATGCTCATCTCGGCTCATTGGAATTCGCCAAAAAGCTGCTGGCCGAAGCCAAGGTCTGCGTTTCGCCGGGTGTCGGTTTTGGTGAGTACGGCGATGACCATGTGCGCTTTGCGCTGATCGAGAATCAGGACCGGATTCGCCAGGCCGTGCGCGGTATTCGCGGGATGTTCCGGGCGGATGGGCAGTTGCCGGGCAAGGCTCTTTAATCCCTGCACACCGCACTCCCCTGTGGGAGCCGGGCTTGCCCGCGATAAGGACACCTCGGTCTATCCGAGAATTGCGTCGACCTTATCGCGGGCAAGCCCGGCTCCCACATGGATCGCGTTCCAACCTCACCCGCACGTTATTCGCTCTCCTCTCCCAGCCATGTCGTAAACGCACCTTTGCGTGGCGTGCGTAGGCATTTGGCGTCTTTGGTCCGGCCCTAGTATCGCTGTCAAAGGGCCCTGCTTAGATGCTGCGGTCCTACCGATAAGTCAGGCGCGACGCCGCCGCTGGGAGAACCGCGATGTTCAGCAAGAACGACCAAATCCAAGGCTATGACGATGCACTGCTGGCCGCGATGAATGCCGAGGAGCAGCGTCAGGAAGATCATATCGAGCTGATCGCTTCGGAGAACTACACCAGCCAGCGCGTGATGGAAGCCCAGGGCAGCGGCCTGACCAACAAATACGCCGAAGGTTATCCGGGCAAGCGCTACTACGGCGGCTGCGAGCATGTGGATAAAGTCGAGCAATTGGCGATAGACAGAGCCAAGCAACTGTTCGGTGCGGATTACGCCAACGTTCAGCCGCACTCCGGCAGCTCGGCCAACGCAGCGGTTTACCTGGCATTGCTGCAAGCTGGCGACACCGTGCTGGGCATGAGCCTGGCCCACGGCGGTCACTTGACCCACGGCGCGAAAGTCAGTTTCTCCGGCAAGCTCTACAACGCAGTCCAGTACGGCATCGACACCGCTACCGGGCTGATCGATTACGACGAAGTCGAGCGCATCGCCGTCGAGTCCAAACCCAAAATGATCATCGCCGGTTTCTCGGCATATTCGAAAACCCTCGACTTCCCTCGTTTCCGGGAGATCGCCGACAAAGTCGGTGCTTACCTGTTTGTCGACATGGCCCACGTTGCAGGCCTGGTCGCGGCCGGTCTGTACCCGAACCCGCTGCCGTACGCCGACGTGGTAACGACCACCACGCACAAAACGCTGCGCGGCCCACGTGGGGGGTTGATCCTGGCCAAGGCCAACGAAGAAATCGAGAAAAAGCTCAATTCTGCCGTGTTCCCAGGCGGTCAGGGCGGCCCATTGATGCACGTGATCGCCGCCAAGGCCGTGTGCTTCAAAGAAGCAGCAGAGCCCGGCTTCGTGGCGTATCAACAGCAGGTGATCGATAACGCTCAGGCCATGGCGCAAGTGTTCATCGACCGTGGCTACGACGTGGTCTCCGGCGGCACCGATAACCATCTGTTTCTGGTCAGCCTGATCCGTCAGGGCCTGACCGGCAAAGACGCCGACGCCGCTTTGGGTCGTGCGCACATCACCGTTAACAAGAACTCGGTGCCCAACGATCCGCAATCGCCGTTCGTGACCTCGGGCCTGCGTATCGGCACTCCAGCAGTGACCACCCGCGGTTTCAAAGTCACCCAATGCATCACGCTGGCCGGCTGGATCTGCGACATTCTCGACAACCTCGGTGACGCTGATGTCGAGGCCAATGTCGCCAGCCAGGTTGCAGCACTGTGTTCCGATTTCCCGGTTTATAGCTGAGTCAGGAGTAGTTATTCATGCAGCATTACTCAGGCTTCGGCCTTCTCAAGCACTCCCTCAGCCACCACGAAAACTGGCAGCGCATGTGGCGCACGCCTACCCCGAAAAAAGTCTACGACGTGGTCATCGTCGGTGGCGGCGGGCATGGTCTGGCGACTGCCTATTACCTTGCCAAAGAGCACGGCATCACTAACGTCGCCGTGGTCGAGAAAGGCTGGTTGGGCGGCGGCAACACGGCGCGTAACACTACCATCGTGCGTTCCAACTACCTGTGGGACGAGTCTGCTCACCTGTATGAGCACGCGATGAAATTGTGGGAAGGCCTTTCGCAAGACCTGAACTACAACGTTATGTTCTCCCAGCGCGGCGTGTACAACTTGTGCCACACCCTGCAGGACATGCGTGATTCAGAGCGCCGGGTCAGCGCCAACCGCCTTAATGGCGTGGACGGCGAATTGCTCAACGGCAAACAGGTGGCGGACGAAATCCCGTACCTCGATTGCTCGAAAAATACCCGCTACCCCATTATCGGCGCCACCGTGCAACGTCGCGGCGGCGTAGCCCGTCACGATGCCGTGGCGTGGGGTTTCGCCCGTGCCGCTGACGCCTTGGGCGTGGACTTGATCCAGCAGACCGAAGTAACCGGCTTCCGCAAGGAAAACGGCGTGTGCATCGGTGTTGAAACCAACAAAGGCTTCATCGGCGCCAAGCGCGTCGGCGTGGTGACCGCCGGTAACTCGGGGCACATGGCAAAACTCGCCGGCTTCCGTTTGCCGATTGAATCCCACCCGCTGCAAGCGCTGGTATCAGAGCCGATCAAGCCGATTATCGACAGCGTGATCATGTCCAACGCCGTACACGGTTACATCAGCCAGTCCGACAAGGGCGACCTGGTGATCGGTGCCGGTATCGACGGCTGGGTTGGCTATGGTCAACGCGGATCGTACCCGGTGATCGAGCACACGATTCAGGCCATCGTCGAAATGTTCCCGGTGCTATCCCGAGTGCGCATGAACCGTCAGTGGGGCGGCATCGTCGACACCACGCCGGATGCCTGCCCGATCATTTCCAAGACCCCGGTGCCGAACATGTTCTTCAACTGCGGTTGGGGCACCGGTGGCTTCAAGGCTACACCGGGCTCGGGCAACGTGTTTGCGGCAAGTCTGGCTAAAGGTGAAATGCATCCATTGGCCAAACCTTTCTCCATCGACCGTTTCCACAACGGTGCGTTGATCGATGAACACGGCGCAGCCGCGGTCGCCCACTAAGAGGAGCACTACCTATGCTGCACATCTTCTGTCCTCACTGTGGCGAACTGCGCTCCGAAGAGGAATTCCACGCTTCAGGTCAGGCCCACATCCCGCGTCCACTGGACCCGGCCGCCTGCACCGACGAGCAATGGGGCGACTACATGTTCTTCCGCGATAACCCACGCGGGCTGCATCACGAACTGTGGATCCACGCCGCTGGCTGCCGTCAGTACTTCAACGCGACCCGCGACACCGTGACTTACGAAATTCTCGAAACCTACCCGATTGGCACCAAACCGCAGTTCAGAAACCCTGCGTTTGAGAAGACAGCCAGCGGCGAGGGAGACCAGGTATGAGCCAGACCAACCGACTGCCCAACGGCGGCCGCATCGACCGCAGCAAGGTCCTGAACTTCAACTTCAATGGCCAGACGTATCAGGGCTTCGAAGGCGACACATTAGCCGCCGCTCTGCTGGCCAATGGCGTGGACATCATCGGTCGCAGCTTCAAGTATTCACGCCCTCGTGGGATTTTCGCCGCAGGTTCTGAAGAGCCGAACGCGGTACTGCAGATTGGTGCTACCGAAGCCACGCAGATCCCCAACGTGCGCGCCACGCAACAAGCGCTGTATTCGGGTCTGGTCGCAACCAGCACCAACGGCTGGCCGAGCGTGAACAATGATGTGATGGGGATTCTCGGCAAAGTCGGCGGCAAGCTGATGCCGCCGGGTTTCTACTACAAAACCTTCATGTACCCGCAATCGTTCTGGATGACTTACGAGAAGTACATTCGTAAGGCTGCTGGCCTTGGTCGTTCGCCGACTGAAAACGATCCGGACACCTACGACAACATGAACCAGCACTGCGACGTGCTGATCGTTGGCGGTGGCCCAGCGGGTCTGGCGGCGGCTCTGGCTTCGGCCCGCAGCGGTGCTCGAGTCATTCTGGCCGATGAGCAGGAAGAGTTCGGCGGCAGTCTGCTGGACAGCCGCGAAAGCCTCGACGGCAAACCGGCTGCTGAATGGGTCACCACCGTTATCGCTGAGCTGAAAAGCCTGAAGAACGTGGTGTTGCTGCCTCGCGCCACGGTCAACGGCTATCACGATCATAACTTCCTGACCATTCATGAGCGGCTGACCGACCACCTGGGTGATCGTGCGCCTATCGGTCAGGTGCGTCAGCGCATGCATCGGGTTCGCGCCAAGCGCGTAGTGCTGGCTACCGGCACTCACGAACGTCCATTGGTTTACGGCAACAACGACGTGCCGGGTAACATGCTGGCCGGTGCAGTTTCCACTTATGTGCGCCGTTATGGCGTGGCACCGGGCAAGAAACTGGTGCTGTCCACCAACAACGACCACGCCTACCGCGTCGCGCTGGACTGGCTCGACGCCAGCCTGCAAGTGGTCGCGATTGCCGATGCGCGGCACAACCCACGCGGCGCGCTGGTTGAAGAAGCTCGTGCAAAAGGCATTCGCATTCTGACCGGCAGCGCGGTGATCGAAGCCCGTGGCAGCAAGCACGTTACCGCCGCTCGTGTAGCAGCGATTGATGTGAAAGCTCATCGCGTAACCAGTCCTGGCGAATGGCTCGAATGCGATCTGGTTGCCAGCTCCGGTGGCTACAGCCCTATCGTTCACCTCGCTTCGCACCTGGGCGGCAAGCCCGTCTGGCGTGAAGACATTCTCGGTTTCGTACCGGGTGAAGCGCCGCAGAAGCGCGTTTGCGTCGGCGGCGTGAATGGCGTCTACGCATTGGGCGACGCCTTGGCCGACGGTTTCGAGGGTGGCGTGCGCGCGGCCAGCGAAGCCGGGTTCAAAGTCGTCGAAGGTGTATTACCAAAAGCTCTGAGCCGTGCGGAAGAACCGACGCTGGCCCTGTTCCAGGTGCCGCATGACAAACCGACTGCCCGTGCGCCGAAGCAATTCGTCGACCTGCAGAACGACGTCACTGCCGCCGCCATCGAGTTGGCGACCCGTGAAGGTTTCGAATCGGTTGAGCACGTCAAACGTTACACCGCTCTGGGATTCGGCACCGATCAAGGCAAGCTGGGTAACGTCAACGGCCTGGCCATTGCCGCTCGCTCGCTGAACGTTTCCATCCCGGAAATGGGCACCACCATGTTCCGCCCGAACTACACGCCGGTGACCTTCGGCGCGGTAGCCGGTCGTCACTGCGGGCATATCTTCGAGCCTGTGCGTTTCACTGCCCTGCACGCCTGGCATGTGAAAAACGGCGCTGAATTCGAAGATGTCGGCCAGTGGAAACGCCCGTGGTACTTCCCGAAAGCCGGTGAAGACATCCATGCTGCCGTGGCTCGCGAGTGCAAAGCCGTGCGTGAAAGCGTCGGCCTGCTGGACGCTTCGACCCTTGGCAAGATCGACATTCAAGGCCCGGATGCCCGTGAGTTCCTGAACCGGGTTTACACCAACGCCTGGACCAAGCTCGACGTGGGCAAGGCGCGTTACGGCCTGATGTGCAAAGAAGACGGCATGGTCTTCGACGACGGGGTTACCGCCTGTGTCGCCGACAACCATTTCATCATGACCACCACCACAGGCGGCGCAGCTCGCGTCCTGCAATGGCTGGAAATCTATCAGCAGACTGAATGGCCTGATCTGAAGGTGTACTTCACCTCCGTGACTGACCATTACGCGACCCTGACGCTGTCTGGCCCGAACAGCCGCAAGCTGCTCAGCGAAGTGACCGACATCGATCTGGACCGTGAAGCCTTCCCGTTCATGACCTGGAAAGAAGGTTTGGTTGGCGGCGTTCCGGCACGGGTATTCCGTATCTCGTTCACCGGCGAGCTGTCGTATGAGGTCAATATCCAGGCCGACTACGCGATGGGCGTGCTGGAAAAGATCATCGAAGCTGGCAAGCAGTACAACCTCACGCCATACGGCACCGAGACTATGCACGTGCTGCGCGCCGAGAAGGGTTTCATCATCGTGGGTCAGGACACCGACGGCTCGATGACCCCGGACGACCTGAACATGGGCTGGTGTGTTGGCCGCACCAAACCGTTCTCGTGGATCGGCCAACGAGGCATGAACCGCGAAGACTGCGTGCGTGAGCAACGCAAGCAACTGGTCGGCCTCAAGCCGGTTGATCCAACCAAGTGGCTGCCAGAAGGTGCGCAACTGGTGTTCGACCCTAAACAGTCGATCCCGATGACCATGGTTGGTCACGTGACCTCCAGCTATGCGGCCAACTCGCTCGGCTATTCGTTCGCGATGGGTGTGGTCAAAGGTGGCTTGCAGCGTATGGGCGAGCGGGTGTTCTCACCTCAGGCTGATGGCAGCGTGATCGAAGCCGAAATTGTCTCCTCGGTGTTCTTCGATCCGAAGGGTGAGCAGCAGAACGTTTGATGGCGTGCGCCTACCCTGTAGGAGTGAGCTTGCTCGCGATCGGCTGCGCAGCAGTCGTGAAAATGGTGAATGCACCATTGCCTGAAAGTCGTTCCGACTTTATCGCAAGCAAGCTAGCTCCTACAGGTCCCAGCTCACTGGAAAAGAATTCAGAACAGGTGCTCTATGACCACAGCCAACGTTTACCAGCAGCGGCCAACGACCGGCGAGAAAGCCGAGTCACCGTTGTTTCATGCCGACCTCAACAGCCTGGTCGGTAAAGGTCGCGCCAATCCTGGTGTGATCCTGCGCGAGAAGAAACTCCTCGGCCACCTGACCATCCGTGGCGACGCTCACGACCCGGCTTTCGCCGCAGGAGTCCACAAGGCACTGGGCATGGAATTGCCCGGCGCACTGGCACTGGTTATCAGTGGCGAGAGCTCGATCCAGTGGCTTGGCCCGGATGAATGGCTGCTGATCGTGCCGACCGGTGAAGAGTTCGCCGTGGAGCAGAAACTGCGCCAGGAACTGACCGGTCTGCACATCGCCATCGTGAACGTCAGCGGCGGTCAGTCCATCCTTGAACTGAGCGGCCCGAAAGTCCGCGAAGTGCTGATGAAATCCACCAGCTACGATGTACACCCGGACAACTTCCCGGTGGGCAAGGCTGTAGGCACGGTATTCGCGAAATCCCAACTGGTGATCCGCCGCACTGGCGAAGAAACCTGGGAGCTACTGATCCGCCGCAGCTTCGCCGATTACTGGTGGCTGTGGTTGCAGGATGCGAGTGCTGAGTACGGCCTGACCATTCAGGCCTGATCAGGTCCTGTAGGAGCGCGCTTGCACGCGATAAAGTCGGAACGACTTTCAGGCAATGGTGAATTCACCATTTTCACGACTGCTTCGCAGCCGATCGCGGGCAAGCGCGCTCCTACAGTGATCACATCAATATTGGAGTTATCGAATGAGCCGCGCCCCCGACACATGGATTCTGACCGCCGACTGCCCAAGCGTGCTGGGCACGGTGGACGCGGTGACCCGCTATTTGTTCGAGCAGGGCTGCTACGTTACTGAGCACCACTCGTTTGATGATCGCCTGTCGGGCCGCTTCTTCATCCGGGTTGAATTCCGCCAGCCTGATGGCTTTGACGAACAAGGTTTTCGCGCAGGCCTGACTGAACGCGGCGAAGCCTTTGGCATGATCTTCGAGCTGACTGCGCCGAATTACCGGCCGAAAGTGGTGATCATGGTTTCCAAGGCCGATCACTGCCTCAACGACCTGCTCTACCGTCAGCGCATCAACCAACTGTCCATGGACGTGGTCGCGGTGGTGTCCAACCATCCGGATCTGGAACCATTGGCGCGCTGGCATGAAATTCCGTACTACCATTTCCCCCTGGACCCGAACGACAAGCCCGCTCAGGAAAGCAAAGTCTGGCAAGTGATCGAGGATTCAGGTGCCGAGCTGGTGATCCTTGCCCGCTACATGCAGGTGCTGTCGCCGGACCTGTGCCGCAAGCTGGACGGTAAAGCGATCAATATTCATCACTCGCTGTTGCCCGGTTTCAAGGGCGCCAAGCCTTACCATCAGGCCTACAACAAAGGTGTGAAGCTGGTAGGCGCTACTGCGCATTACATCAATAACGACCTGGACGAAGGCCCGATCATTGCCCAAGGCGTGGAAGTGGTGGATCACAGTCATTACCCCGAAGACTTGATCGCCAAAGGGCGCGACATCGAAGGCCTGACGCTGGCACGGGCAGTGGGTTATCACATTGAGCGGCGTGTGTTTTTGAACGCCAACAGGACAGTGGTGCTTTAAGGGCACCGCTTCGCGGTATCGCGAGCAAGCTCACTCCTACAGGAAAACGCGATCAACTGTAGGAGTGAGCTTGCTCGCGATGGCGGCGGTATGAACAACATCAATCCAGGCAGGCACCCAAGAGCAATCCCTGCGTTGCTTGCAACACCCAACAAAAGCAGCGCGTTTCCCCGCGACATAACAACAAAATCGAGGTGAAAGAATGTCTGACAATCGTGGTGTGGTGTATCTCGGCGCTGGCAAGGTCGAAGTGCAAAAAATCGACTATCCGAAAATGCAGGACCCGCGTGGGCGCAAGATCGAACACGGCGTCATCCTGCGGGTGGTTTCCACCAATATCTGTGGCTCGGACCAGCATATGGTTCGCGGCCGTACCACTGCACAAACCGGCCTGGTACTGGGCCATGAAATCACCGGCGAAGTGATCGAAAAAGGCACTGGCGTCGAGAATCTGAAAATCGGCGATCTGGTATCAGTGCCCTTCAACGTCGCTTGCGGTTTGTGCCGATCCTGCAAGGAACAACACACCGGTGTGTGCCTCACCGTCAATCCGGCCCGCCCGGGCGGTGCCTACGGTTACGTCGACATGGGCGACTGGACCGGTGGCCAGGCCGAATACGTGCTGGTGCCCTACGCCGACTTCAACCTGCTCAAGCTCCCTGACCGCGACCGGGCGATGGAGAAAATCCGCGACCTGACCTGCCTGTCCGACATTCTGCCCACCGGCTATCACGGCGCGGTGACAGCCGGTGTAGGTCCGGGCAGTACCGTATACATCGCTGGCGCGGGCCCGGTTGGTCTGGCCGCTGCGGCATCTGCACGCCTGCTGGGTGCCGCGGTGGTCATCATCGGTGACGTGAACCCTGCTCGCTTGGTCCATGCCAAGGCTCAGGGTTTCGAAGTTGCCGACCTGTCCCTCGATACCCCGCTGCACGAGCAAATCGCCGCACTGCTGGGCGAGCCGGAAGTGGACTGCGCGGTCGACGCCGTAGGCTTCGAAGCACGCGGTCATGGCCATGCGGGTGTGCAGCATGAAGCACCGGCGACCGTCCTCAACTCGTTGATGGGCGTGGTGCGGGTGGCGGGCAAGATCGGTATCCCCGGTCTCTACGTCACTGAAGATCCGGGCGCTGTCGATGCTGCGGCTAAAATGGGCAGCCTGAGTATTCGCTTCGGTCTGGGCTGGGCCAAATCCCACAGCTTCCACACGGGTCAGACGCCCGTGATGAAGTACAACCGCCAGTTGATGCAGGCGATCATGTGGGACCGCATCAAGATTGCCGATATCGTCGGCGTCGAAGTCATCAGCCTCGACGACGCGCCACGCGGTTATGGCGAGTTCGATGCAGGTGTACCGAAGAAGTTTGTGATTGATCCGCACAAGTTGTTTAGCGCGGCGTAAACCTCGGCCCCTGTAGGAGCTCACGAGCACCGCGAGGCAGCGATAGCGGTGTGTCAGACATATCGCTATCGCTGCCTCGCGGTGCTCGTGAGCTCCTACAGGTATCTATGCATTTCTCAACCAGATGGAACATTGCCACCCCGCTCAAGGTCGAACACGTGTTTCTACCGGCAGCTGCCGGATTTTCTGGTTTGAGGGGTTTGTTGCAATGAAGATTTCCCGCGGTGTGGCACTGGCAACCTTGATGGCCTTCGCCGCCAGTCCAGTGTTCGCTTTCAATCTGAATGACGCGGCCAACGCCGTTTCCAACGCCACTAACGGCAATCAGAAAGCCACCGCAGCGCCTGAAGCTGCTGGCCTGCTCAATCTGCTGGGCACCAATCTCAATATCACCCCCGAGCAAGCCGTCGGCGGCACGGGTGCATTGCTGGGTCTGGCGAAGAACAAACTTGCCGGTAATGACTACAGCCAATTGAGCAAATCCGTTCCCGGCCTCGATCAGCTCGCTGGCAACGGCGCACTGAGCAGCCTTGGCAGCCTGAATGGCCTGGGAAGTCTGTTGGGCAACTCCGGCAACAGCGCTGAAAGCTCGGTGCTGAACAGCGCGTTAGGTAACGTACAAAACATGGGCGACGTGAACAAGGCGTTCAGTGCTTTGGGCATGGACAGCTCAATGGTCAGCCAGTTTGTACCACTGATTCTGCAATACCTCGGTCAACAAGGTGCTGGCGGGTCAGCACTGCAAAGCCTGAGCAGCGTGTGGGGCGCAGGCAGCTGATTCAGCGCTGATCCTTCAATCTTGGGATGCATCGCCGCGCAAGGTGGCGATGCGTGCATTCTTCTCCTGCCAAAGCTGGTTGACCCAGCCCTGCACTTTCTCGCGAAACACTGGATCGTTCTCGTAATCGCCCTGCCATAACGCCGGGTCCAGCTCGCGCGTCTGGATATCGATGATCACCCTCGGAACGTCACCGCACAGCAAGTTCCAGAAACCCGGAATGCGCTCACCTGGATAAACCACCGTCACATCCAGAATCGCATCCAGTTTTTCACCCATGGCCGCCAGTACGAACGCCACGCCGCCCGCCTTGGGCTTGAGGAGGTGTGAATAAGGCGAGTTCTGTTGCGCATGTTTAGCTGCTGTGAAGCGGGTACCTTCCAGATAGTTGACCACGGTCACTGGTTGATTTTTGTACAGTTCACAGGCCTGACGGGTGATCTCAAGGTCATGACCTTTGAGCTCAGGATGCTTGGCCAGAAAAGCCTTGCTGTAGCGCTTCATGAACGGATAATCCAGCGCCCACCAGGCCAGGCCCAACAGCGGCACCCAGATCAGTTCTTTCTTCAGGAAGAATTTGAAAAACGGCGTGCGGCGGTTCAACGCTTGAATCAGCGCGGGGATATCGACCCACGACTGGTGATTGCTGATCACCAGGTAAGAGGTGTCGCTGCGCAAACCCTCGTCACCGCGAATTTCCCACCGGGTCGGAATGCATAGCGAAAAAATCAGCTTGTCGACTTCTGCCCACGTTTCGGCAATCCATACCACCGCTTGCGAGCAGCTATCGCGCAACTGGCCGCTGAAAGTCAGCTTGAGCAAGCCGAAAATCAGTAACGGCCCGATCATGACCAGCGTGTTAAGCAACAGCAGCAATGTAACGAAACAGCCAGTGAGCAGGCGACGCATACGGATCTCTGGAGGACTACAAGGGCCGCCATGATAAAGAGCAACTGCGTTCGCGCCAAATCCGCTGGTCGCGGACAAATGTTTCACAAGGTTACAGGTAAGCTCTGGCCTGCGAACGATGTGTGATAGCGATGTCTAAAACGGCATGCTGCAAAACTGCTCTTGTGGGAGCCGGGCTTGCCCGCGATAAACGATAACGGGGCGCATCTGACAGACCGAGACGCAGCCATCGCGGGCAAGCACCGCTCCCACAAGGTCGATTGCATTCCAATCAAATAGAGGTACCCACCCAGTGAAATCAACCCTGGCGCTACTGTCCCTGCTGGCACTGCCTGTCATGGCTGCCGAGCCGACGCTGTATGGTCGCTACGAAAATATCAAGGTCGCGGAAATCGGTGAGACCTTCAAAGCCAAGATGGATACCGGGGCACTGACAGCGTCATTGTCGGCCAAGGACATTGAGCTGTTTACCCGCGATGGTGATGACTGGGTACGCTTCCGCCTCGCCACCAAAGGTGCCAGCAACAAGGTTTACGAGCACAAGGTATCCCGGATCAGCAAAATCAAAAGCCGCGCCGAAGGTGACGACGAGGACGAAGACCTCGATCCAACCAAGCGCCCGGTTGTCGATCTTGAGCTATGCCTGGGTAACGTCAAGCGCACGGTCGAGGTGAACCTGGTAGACCGCAGCCACTTCAACTACCCGCTGTTGATTGGTGCCAAGGCCTTGCGCGAGTTTGGCGCAGCGGTGAACCCGGCGCGGCGTTACACGGCGGACAAGCCGGATTGTTGATCACCACCGTCCCTGTGGGAGCTGGGCTTGCCCGCGATAAGGCCGGACGCGATGTAAAGTGAATCGTGTCCGGCCTTATCGCGGGCAAGCCCAGCTCCCACAAAGGACCGCGCCGTACCTATAGAAATATCCAGACCACAAAAAACGGCGCCCTTGCGGGGCGCCGTTTTTGTTTACCAGCCTTGAATCAAGCGTGAACCAAAGAAGGCTCAGGCTCGCGTACGACCGGCTGCAAAGGCAGCAGCGGCGCGTGCGGGTCAGCGGCGACGGACTCTCGCCATGCATCCAGCCATTCAGGGTGGTTTTCACTCCAGACCTGTTCATGCAGGCGGCCCAAGGCAACAGGGTCGCTAAGCAGCATCAAACGGTCGTGGTTACTGAGTTTCTCAGGCCCGACAGCCAGTGCATGACGCACACGCTCCATCCGAACGAACTCGATTGGCTCGGCAGTACGGTGACGCGAGGTCGCCAGTGCGCAAGCCAGTGCGTTCTGTTGCGGATCAACCACGGCGCGGATGAAGCCTTGCTTCAGTGCGTGCCAGCGGTTCTCGTGGGTGTACAGATCAGTCGAGACCAGTTCTTGCGGCGGCGTGTGCTCTTCAGGAATCAGGAAGAACTTCTCGTCGCGCGCCTTGAGCCCCAGACCGGTACGGCTGGAAATCACCGAGACCGGAATCGACAGCATCAGCGAACCAACGATTGGTGCCAGCCACCACAGGAAGCTTGGGTTCAACCAGGCCACCAGCAGCGCCCAGCACGCACCCAGCAGCGTCTGCGGACCATGACGCTTGACCGCTTCCAGCCAAGGCGTGGAGTCGTCGTCACGTTGTGGCGAATTCCAGGTCGCAGCCCAGCCCAGGAAAGCAGCCAATACGAAGCGGGTGTGGAACAGCATACGCACCGGAGCCAGCAGCACCGAAAACAGCATTTCCATCAGCATCGACAGCGTGACCTTGATCTTGCCGCCGTAACCGACTGCGCCCTTGGCCCAGATCAGAATGATGCTGAGCAATTTAGGCAGGAACAGCAGCACGATGGTCGTCGAGAACAGCGCAACGGCTTTTTCCGGGTGCCATTGTGGCCAGAGCGGATAAAGCTGACGCGGCTCAAGGAAGTACGTCGGCTCCATCAGCGTGTTCACCGCCAGCAAGGCCGTGGACAACACCAGGAAGAAGAACCACAACGGCGCCGACAGGTATGACATCACGCCCGTCAGGAACACCGCACGGTGAACCGGGTGCATGCCTTTTACCAGGAACAGCCTGAAGTTCATCAGGTTGCCGTGGCACCAGCGACGGTCACGCTTGAGCTCGTCGAGCAGGTTTGGCGGAAGCTCTTCGTAACTGCCCGGCAGGTCGTAGGCAATCCACACGCCCCAGCCAGCACGACGCATCAAAGCTGCTTCAACGAAGTCGTGAGAAAGGATCGCACCGGCGAACGCACCTTTACCAGGCAACGGCGCGAGGGCGCAGTGCTCGATAAACGGCTTCATGCGGATGATCGCGTTGTGACCCCAATAGTGGGATTCACCCAGCTGCCAGAAGTGCAGACCGGCCGTAAACAACGGACCGTACACGCGAGTAGCAAACTGCTGCATGCGCGCATAAAGAGTGTCCATGCCCGACGCCCGTGGCGCGGTCTGGATGATACCCGCGTCCGGAGTGGCTTCCATCAAGCGCACCAGACTGGTCAGACATTCACCGCTCATGACACTGTCGGCATCAAGCACGACCATGTAACGGTAATCACCGCCCCAGCGACGGCAGAAGTCGTCGAGGTTGCCGCTTTTGCGTTTTACGCGACGACGGCGACGGCGATAGAAGATCTTGCCGAAGCCTTTTGTCTCGCGGCACACGTCCAGCCAGGCCTGTTGCTCGGCTACGGCGATGTCGGTCTCGTTGGTATCGCTGAGCACGAAGAAGTCGAAACGGTCGAGGTCACCGGTGGCCGCAACCGACTCGAAAGTCGCCCGCAAACCCGCAAACACACGAGGCACGTCTTCGTTACAAATCGGCATGACCAACGCAGTACGAGCACCCTTCTCAATCGGCTCGTTACCCGCACTGGCACCGGAAATCCGGTATTTGTCGCGGCCTGTCAGCAACTCCAGGAAGCCCATCAAGGCTGTCCAGAAACCGGCTGAAACCCAGCAGAACAGAATACCGAAAAGCAGCAGAATACTGGTCTGCAAGGCATAGGGCAGAACCTGCCACATGGTCTGCACGAAAGTCTGGTGCGTGATTTCATCGAGTGAAACCAGCGACCAGCCCTGGTACGGCAGAATGCCTTTCATGTACCAGCCAGCCACGATGGTCTGACCGAGCATCAGGATCAGCAGGATGTAACGACGAATCGAACCCACGGTGCGCCAGCGCGCCTTGGGCAGATCGCGTTCAACCTTTGGCTCGACCGGATTGCTGCGACCGGTCATGCGACGCCAGATACGAACCAGAATGTTGGTCCGCCATGGCTCAGGCACGACTTTGGTCCGACGGATCGGTGGCGTAGCCTTGAGGCACACGCGACCATTGGCGTCGAGGGTCAGCATTTCAGCCTCTTCCAAGGCCTCGGCGGTAGTCAGAGTCAGTCGGCGACCCACCGAAGCCTGAGCGGCTTCGGCAGTATCGGTAACTGGCTGAGCAGACAAACGCTCATGCAACTCGGCGAACGAGGTGCAGCCAGCCAGTTCGGCTCGCTGCTCATCGCTCATCGGGAGGTGTGCCAGGTACTCGCTGAGAGACACTGGCACCGGTACGGAATTACTCATCGGCTGGCAACTGGTAGCTCCAGGTCTCGGTCATGACTTGCAGCGTCTTGGCCGGCTCTGGATTGGTGGGTGCCGCATCGGCTTCTGGCTGCTGGGTCTCTTTGCCGTCTTTGGCTACGTCAGCTTTGGCCACGTCTGTTTTGGCAGCGTCGGCTGGCTTGGCGTCGGACTTGGCAGCATCAGCAGGTTTGGCTGCATCGGCTTTGGCATCGGCAGGTTTGGCTGCGTCAGCCTTGGCTACGTCGGCTTTCGGATCCTTCGCGGCGTCTGCGGCGGCTTCTTTCTTCGGAGCCTCTTTAGGCGCAGCTTTTTTCTCGTCACCGATGTGAGCTTTGGCAGCAACCAATACCGCAGGTTCCTTGCCTGGCTCGGCCGGGATCTCGCGCAGCAGATAGGCCTGCATCTCGATCGGCTTGTTGGTGTCCTTGACCTTGACCCGCAACGTCAGGCGATAGCCTTTGGTCACCGGGTTGTAGCGCAGGTTGTTTTCCACCAGCTCAGTATTGGTGTCAGTGGTGACCTGGCTACGAATGGTCTTGTCTTCAGGCATCGACGCGAGGATCGGACCGACGAAATCGACCTGGAACGCTACGCTGCCGTCCAGCTGACGAATCAGGTTGGACTGACGGATATCACCGGCAGAACGCAGGGTCTGCTTGACCCAGCCCAGATCAGGCGAGTGAATGGCTTTCTCGTCCATGGTCCAGTGGATGCGATAGTTGAAGTCAACTGGCTCGCCCGGTGCTGGCAGAGTGTCTGGCTTCCAGAACGCAACGATGTTGTCGTTGGTTTCGTCAGCAGTCGGGATTTCTACCAGATCGACGGTACCTTTGCCCCAATCGCCCTTAGGTTCGATCCATGCACTTGGACGCTTGTCGTAGCGGTCGTCCAGATCTTCATAGTTGCTGAAGTCGCGACCACGTTGCAGCAGACCGAAGCCGCGCGGGTTCTCTACCGAGAAGCTGCTGACAGCGAGGTGTTTAGGGTTGGTCAGTGGACGCCACAGCCATTGGCCGTTGGCCGCCTGGATCGACAGACCATTGGAGTCATGCAGCTCGCGGCGGTAGTTCTGCACGCGCGAAGGCTGGTTGGCACCAAACAGGTACATGCTCGTCAGCGGAGCAACGCCCAGCTTGGAGACCTTGTCACGCAGATACATGCGCGACTGGACATCAACCAGAGTATTGGTACCCGGACGCAGGGTCAGCTTGTAAGCACCGGTCGCACGCGGGGAGTCGAGCAGCGCAAAGATCACCAGATGGTTGTCATCGGTGCCTGGCTTCTCGATCCAGAACTCGGTGAAACGTGGAAACTCTTCGCCAGACGGCAGTGCGGTATCGATCGCCATGCCACGCGCAGACAGACCATAAACCTGACCTTTACCGATAACGCGGAAGTAGCTCGCGCCCAGCATGGTCATGATTTCGTCTTGTTTGTCGTCTTTGTTGATCGGGTACAGGACACGGAAACCGGCATAGCCGAGTTTCTCGGTCGCTTTAGGATCGAACTTCACATCGCCAAAATCAAAGCGGCTGGAGTCGTACTTGATCTCTTCAACGGTTGTCGCAGTGACTTCGTTGATTTTGACCGGGGTGTCGAAGTGCATACCCTGGTGATAGAACGAGACTTTGAACGGCGTTCTGTCGCCCGCCCATTCAGCACGATCCTCACGGAAACGGATTTTCTGGTAGTCCGCGAACTTCATGTCGCGGAACTCGGCCGGCAGATTGCTACGCGGGGCTTCGTACTTCTTGTCGGCCAGTTCCTTCGCTCTGCTCGCTACGTCATCAAGACTAAACGCCCACAATTGTGTGGCGCTGAACAATGAGATCAGGGCTGAACTTGCCAATAGCGCGCTACGCAACCGCTTGCCAGGTGTCTTTACCGCATTACAGGGACTAACAATCACGAGCAACCCTCGCCGAAAACAGATGAAGAAACCAACGGCCAGCTATCAATTGCCGGGTTGGCGAGCATTGTTCCGACTCCGAAAGAACCTAATGATTCCCCAAACGGTGTCGGACCAGCTTCTGACCTTGCCAAACGGTGCCACAAACGCGGATCCCCGGACGGCGCGATTATCTAGTAGCGCGCGCCACAACGCACCATGTCCGATGAAGTATTTATTGCTTTGCAGCCTAATAAATCCGGGGGCAGTACAGCAAATCGATACTTTACCCCTCCAGCAGAAAAGTCACGGGGCCATCATTTACCAAATGAACTTGCATGTCTGCACCAAATTGGCCCGATTCAACCACCGCATGCGAGCTTTTTGCCTGACTCAATAAATACTCGAACAATTCGGCTCCCAAGGCGGGCGGGGCTGCTTTGGAGAAGCTCGGCCGCATGCCGCTTTTGGTATCCGCTGCCAGCGTGAACTGCGAAACCAACAGCAAACCTCCTGCGACATCGCGCAAGGATAGATTCATCTTGCCGTCAGCATCGCTGAACACGCGGTAGTTAAGCAGCTTATGTAGCAGCTTGTCGGCACTGGCCTGAGTGTCTTGAGGCTCGACTCCCACCAGAACCATCAAACCCTGATTGATAGAGCCAACAATCTGCCCTTCAACTTCAACTCGTGCGCTGCTGACGCGTTGTAGCAAGCCTTTCATGTATCAAATTCCATATTGGCCCTTGCTGAGGATTCCTGTGGGAGCGGTGCTTGCCCGCGATAAGAGCGACGCGATCTAAAGGGAACCGTGTCCAGCCTTATCGCGGGCAAGCACCGCTCCGACAAATTCCATCACGCCTCTTCAGGCGGCAAATCCAGCAAACGAGCAGCCACTTGCGCGGCGGCGCGGACCAGTGCGTCGGTGATACCCGGCTCGGACGCAGCATGCCCCGCATCGCGAATCACTTGCAGCTCGCTGTTCGGCCAGGCCTGGTGCAGCTCCCAGGCATTATCCAGCGGGCAGATGACGTCATAGCGGCCGTGCACGATGATCCCCGGCAAATGGGCGATTTTCGGCATGTCGCGGATCAACTGGTTTTCTTCAAGGAAGGAGTTATTGGTGAAGTAATGGCACTCGATACGCGCGATGGACAATGCGCGCTGCGGCTCGGAGAAGCGATCCACCACTTGCGGATTAGGACGCAGCGTCGCAGCACGGCCTTCCCACGTGGACCAGGCCTTGGCCGCATGCATCTGGGCAATCTGGTCGGTACCGGTCAGGCGTTTATGGAACGCGGTCAACAGATCGCCGCGTTCTTCCAGCGGGATCGGAGCCACATAATCCTGCCAGTAATCCGGGAACATGCGGCTGGCACCCGCCTGATAGAACCACTCGATTTCCTGCGGGCGAGCCAGAAAAATGCCGCGCAGGATCAGGGCGTGGACGCGATCCGGATGAGTTTGAGCGTAGGCCAACGACAGAGTCGAACCCCACGAGCCACCAAACAACACCCATTTATCAATGCCCAGATGCTCGCGAATTCGCTCAAGGTCGGCAACCAGATCCCAGGTGGTGTTGTTTTCCAGGCTTGCATGAGGCGTCGAACGACCGCAACCACGCTGATCGAAAGTGATGATGCGATACAGATTGGGATCGAAATAGCGACGGCTTTGCGCATCGCAGCCCGCGCCGGGGCCGCCATGAATAAACACCACCGGCAGACCTTCCGGTGACCCGCTTTCATCGACATACAAAACGTGCGGCGCCTCTACAGCCAGATCGTGCCGGGCGTAAGGTTTGATCTGCGGATACAAGGTCTGCATAGGTGCTCCGTAAGTGCGGTTCGGGTTCTTCTATTTTTTTGCCGTGGAGGCATCATAAACCCGAAACGAGGAATGTTCATGCTGTCACTCGCAGCTCATGCCAAGTGTGGAACGATCGATGCAAGCGGTTTGCCAATTGCTCAAATGGGCGAACCAGAGCGGCATGAGTCTGTCGAAGCGTGAGTCGTGTCCTGAGTAATTTAGGAAAAATTCAGGAAAGTTTTGCAGACACGCCCTACAGTCAAAGAAACCCCATCCTTCATTCGTCTGACTACTTGAGGTCGTATCGATGTCTCAGGAACCACTCGTTCGTGACGCTGAAGTGGCTGCTTTTCGCGCCGCTGTTCTCGCCAAACTCACCTATTCGGTGGGTAAGGACCCTGACCATGCGTTTGAGCATGACTGGTTCGAAGCTGTAGCACTCGCTGCTCGTGACCACATGGTCGAGCACTGGATGGACCATACCCGGCAGATTTATCGCAAGGTCCAGAAACGGGTGTATTACCTGTCGCTGGAGTTTCTTATCGGGCGTTTGCTGTACGACAGCCTGAGCAACCTTGGCCTGCTGGAAGTAGCTCGCGAAGCGATGACTGAACTGGGCGTGGACATCGAGCGCATCAAATTACTTGAGCCGGACGCCGCGCTGGGTAACGGCGGCCTGGGTCGTCTGGCAGCCTGTTTCATGGAAAGCATGTCGACGCTGGGCATCGCAGGTCACGGTTACGGTATTCGTTACGAACACGGCTTGTTCCGGCAGGCAATCGTCGATGGCTGGCAGCAGGAACAAACCGAGAACTGGCTGGACTTCGGTAACCCATGGGAGTTTGAGCGCCCGGAAGTGGTTTACCCGATTGGTTTCGGCGGCAGTGTCGACACCCTCACCAACGAGGCCGGTGAACAGCGTCAGGTCTGGCGCCCGTCTGAAACCGTCCGGGCTATTGCCTACGACACGCCTGTGGTGGGATGGCGCGGTAAAAGCGTGAACACCTTGCGTCTGTGGCGCGCCCGCGCGGTGGGCGATCTGCATCTGGAGCGTTTCAACGCCGGTGACCACTTTGGTGCAGTGGCCGAAGTTGTGCGCGCAGAAAGTATCTCCCGCGTGCTCTATCCGAACGACGCCACTGAGGCCGGCCAGGAATTACGCCTGCGCCAGGAATACTTCTTCGTTTCCGCGTCGCTGCAGGATTTGCTGCGCCGCCATCTGAACATGCACGCAACATTGATGGACCTGCCGGAACACGCAGCCATCCAGATGAACGACACGCACCCGTCCATCGCAGTCGCCGAGCTGATGCGCCAGTTGATCGACACCCACGGTATCGCGTGGGATGCGGCATGGAAGATCACCGTGGGCACCCTCGCCTACACCAACCACACCTTGCTGCCCGAGGCGCTGGAAACCTGGTCGGTTGGCTTGATGGAGCGGATGCTGCCGCGCCACATGCAGATCATCTACATCATCAATGCTCAGCACATCGACACCTTGCGTGCCAAAGGCATTCACGACTTTGACGTGCTGCGCGCGGTATCGCTGATCGAGGAAGAGAACGGTCGTCGAGTGCGCATGGGCAACCTGGCGTTCCTCGGCTCCCACAGCATTAACGGCGTTTCCGCGCTGCATACCCAGTTGATGCGCAAGACGGTTTTCGCCGAACTGCACAAGCTGTATCCGGACCGGATCAACAACAAAACCAACGGCATTACCTTTCGCCGCTGGCTGTTCCAGGCAAATCCCAAGCTCACCGAAATGCTCACCGAGTCGCTGGGCGAGGACGTGCTGGATAACGCAGAAACGCGCCTGATCGAGCTGGAACCGTTCGCGGACAAGAGCTCTTTCCGCAAGCAGTTCGCGGATCAGCGCCTGCACAGCAAACGCGCACTGGCGGCGATCATCAAGGAACGCCTGGGGATCGTGGTCAATCCGGCGGCAATGTTCGATGTGCAGGTCAAACGGATTCATGAATACAAGCGCCAGCTGTTGAACCTGTTTCACACCGTTGCCTTATATCAGGCCATCCGGGCTCAGCCGGGCACCGATTGGGTGCCACGCGTGAAGATCTTCGCGGGTAAAGCGGCGGCCAGTTATCACTCGGCCAAGCTGATCATCAAGCTGACTAACGATATTGCTCGCACGGTTAATAGCGACCCGACCGTACGCGGCCTGCTCAAAGTCGTGTTTATGCCCAACTACAACGTCAGCCTGGCGGAAAGCATCATCCCGGCAGCCGACTTGTCCGAGCAAATTTCAACTGCGGGCCTGGAAGCATCGGGCACCAGCAACATGAAATTCGGCCTCAACGGTGCGCTGACCATCGGCACGCTGGACGGTGCCAACGTGGAAATGAGCGAGCAGGTGGGCCTGGAACACATGTTCATCTTCGGCATGACCGCTCGGGAAGTCGAAGCTCATAAGCAAGTGGGCGACTTCAGCGCTTACGCGGCAGCGGCGGCATCGGGTCGACTTAATGACGTTCTGCAAGCCATTCGGGGCGGCGTGTTTTCGCCGGATGATCCTAACCGTTATGCCGGCCTGATCGATCAATTGCTGGCCTACGACCGCTTTCTGGTCTGTGCCGACTTTGATTCCTACTGGGACGCCCAGGCCAGGGTCGAAGCCCACTGGCACGACTCGAAAGAGTGGTGGCGCTCCGCGGTGCTCAACACTTCACGCATGGGCTGGTTCTCGTCTGACCGGACGATCCGGGAATACGCTGGGGATATCTGGAACGCGCTGGATTGATGGAATAAGCGCAAACCGCTCCCACTTTGGCAATACGGCCAATGTGGGAGCCGGGCTTGCCCGCGATAGGGCTGGACGCGGTTCACTTTAAATCGCGCCATTCTTATCGCGGGCAAGCCCAGCTCCCACAGGGGATCGTGCTTCACTCGGTAACCAACTCGTTTCAGCCACCGTTTCAGCATTTTCCAGCTACGCTCTGCCCACACGTGAACTCAATGGGTGTTAACCCAGTCTTATAGGCAGTATTACGTCTCGACTCGCGCTAAACTGCGCGGGTTTTTTATTCCCCCTATTCGGAGCTATCCATGTCCCGCGTTACCCTGAGTCGCTATTTGATTGAGCAGACCCGCAGCAACAACACTCCTGCCGATCTGCGCTTCCTGATCGAAGTGGTGGCGCGAGCGTGCAAGGAAATCAGCCACGCCGTTTCCAAAGGCGCGCTGGGCGGCGTGCTCGGCAGCATGGGCACTGAAAACGTTCAGGGCGAAGTGCAGAAGAAGCTCGACGTGATCTCCAACGAAATCCTGCTCGAAGCCAACGAGTGGGGCGGTCACCTGGCAGGCATGGCGTCCGAAGAAATGGACAACGCCTACCAGATCCCGGGCAAATACCCGAAAGGCGCCTACCTGCTGGTTTTCGACCCACTGGACGGCTCGTCGAACATCGACATCAACGCCCCGGTCGGCACCATCTTCTCCGTACTGCGCTGCCCGAATGAATACCTGAGCCAGAACGAGCCTTTGAACGAAAAGGCTTTCCTGCAGCCAGGTACTCAGCAAGTAGCCGCAGGTTATGCAATCTACGGCCCACAAACCATGCTGGTTCTGACCTTGGGCGACGGCGTCAAAGGCTTCACGCTGGATCGTGAAATGGGCAGCTTCGTACTGACCCACGAAGACATCAAGATCCCGACTTCCACCCAGGAATTCGCGATCAACATGTCCAACCAGCGCCACTGGGAAGCTCCAGTACAACGCTACGTTGACGAACTGCTGGCTGGCGAAGCCGGTCCACTGAAAAAGAACTACAACATGCGCTGGGTTGCTGCGATGGTCGGCGATGTACACCGCATCCTGACCCGTGGCGGTCTGTTCATGTACCCACGTGACAGCCGCGAACCATCCAAGCCGGGCAAACTGCGTTTGATGTACGAGGCCAACCCGATGTCGTTCCTGGTCGAACAAGCTGGCGGCGCGTCCACCGACGGTCATCAGCGCATCCTCGACATTCAGCCGGACGGTCTGCACCAGCGTGTGGCTGTGTTCCTGGGCTCGAAAGAAGAAGTTGAGCGCGCGACCTCGTACCACAAGGCCTGACTAACATGACTGCCCCTTGGCTCCCGCTGCTGGAATGGTGGTTCGGCTCTGCCGGATCGCCCTCCGAAATGGCGAAGGCCAAGGGCAAGTTGTGGTTCGGCAAGGATCAGGCTCAGGACACCGAAGCGCGGACGCGTTTTGGTGATCTGGTCGAATCCGCACTTTCGGGCGGTTTGAAAGAGTGGACTGAAAGTCCTGATGGCTGGCTGGCGTTGGTACTGCTGCTCGACCAACTACCACGCATGATTTTTCGCGACACGCCTAAAGCTTTCGCTGGCGATCAACGCGCTCAGGCGCTTGTTGCCCACGGCCTGAAGCTTGGCCGCGACCAGCATCTGGATCCGCTGCAGCGCACCTTCATCTATCTGGTGCTGGAACACAGCGAAACCCTCGACGCACAAAATGAAGCCGTCGCGCGCTTCACCGAACTCCTCCCCCTGCTCCCCTCCACAGACCGCGACTATTTCAACGACAGTCTTGATTACGCCGAACGCCACCGGGCAGTCATCGATCGCTTTGGGCGCTTCCCGCATCGCAACGCAATTCTTGGCCGTGCTTCAACGCCGGAAGAGATTGAATTCCTGAAACAGCCTGGTTCGCGGTTTTAAGTAAGAAACGCGCGCATGGGCAAGCACCGCTCCCACAGGTATGCGTTTGCTCGAAAAAATGGATTTTATCCTCAACGGAACCAGACCCCGCTTTTCTCTTCTAAGCTTGCGGTATTACGCCAGCAACCTGCCCATCGACCGTTTGCTGCGGCGTTGCCCTTTTCCGTTCAGGAGCTTCACCCATGTCTCTGCGCTCTCTAGCGTTGTTGTCGTTTCTCGTATTGCTGACCGCATGCAGCAAGGTTAATCAGGAAAATTACTCGAAGCTTTCTGCGGGTATGCCCAAGGCTGAAGTTGAACGCCTGCTCGGCAGCCCGACCGAATGCTCCGGCGCGCTGGGTATGTCCAGCTGCACGTGGGGCGATCAGAAGAGCTTTATCAGCGTGCAGTACGCCGCCGACAAGGTTGTGCTTTTTTCGGGACAGGGTTTGAAATAACAGATGATCAAATTACTCGTGCGCTTTGGGCTGGTGGTCATGGCCAGCTTTCTCGCAATCGGTTTCGCGCATTCCGCTGAAAACCTTGAGCCAAGAACGGTTGGTAACGTCGACCTCAAACAGTATCAGGGTACTTGGTACGAAATCGCTCGTTTACCGATGTTCTTCCAGCGTAACTGCGCGCAATCCGAAGCGCATTACGCCCTCAAGGAAGATGGCAACGTCGGCGTGACCAACCGCTGCCGGACCATTGAAGGTGAGTGGCAGGAAGCGACAGGCACAGCTACACCGCAAGTGGCGGGTAAAACCGACAAGTTATGGGTGGAGTTCGATAACTGGTTCTCCCGCCTGCTGCCCGGCGTAGCCAAAGGCGACTACTGGGTGCTGTATATCGGCGACGGCTACAAGACCGCTGTCGTGGGCAATCCGGACCGCAAATACCTGTGGCTGCTTTCGCGCACGCCTACCATCTCCAAGGAAGTGAAAGAGCATTTGCTCAGCCAGGCTCAACAGCAGGGATACGACACCACCAAGCTGGTCTGGCGGGTTGAAGATTCGAAGATCGGCAAGTAATACGCGCCAGTCATGAATCAAAAATGACCTGTAGGAGCTGCCGAAGGCTGCGATAGCGGTCCGTCAGGCCAAGCGCTTTCGCAGCCTTCGGCAGCTCCTACAGGGAATGGATTTCGATTCAAAGGAATGCGTTTTGTTGATATCGCTACCCCAACAACTCCCGCAATACCTGCGCAAACTCCCGACTACTCTGCTCTTCCCCGGCATGATGCCCTTCACGCACCACCCACTTGCCGTTGACCATCACGTCGCGAATCTGCCGGTCGCTGCCCGCGAATAACCAGCGGTTGAGGATCCCGTCGTCCGACGCGGTGGCGATGTATGGATCATTGCCATCAAGCACCAGCCAGTCGGCACGCTGCCCCACTTCCAGACCACCGATAGGCTGCCCCAACGCCTGCGCCCCACCGACCAGCGCTGCATCAAACAACGTCCTGCCGACCATTGGCTGATCGCTGCGATACAAGCGATTGCGACGCTGATCCCGCAATCGCTGACCGTACTCAAGCCAACGCAACTCCTCGACCACACTCAACGACACGTGGCTGTCTGAACCGATCCCCCAGCGCCCGCCTTGAGCGATGTAGTCCACTGCCGGGAAAATCCCGTCACCCAGATTCGCTTCAGTGGTCAGGCACAACCCGGCAACCGCACCGCTTCGCGCCATCAACGCAACTTCATCGACTTCGACATGCGTGGCATGCACCAGACACCAGCGCTCATCCACCGGAGCGTTCTCGTAAAGCCATTGCACAGGCCGACGGCCGCTCCAGCTCAGGCAGTCGTCGACTTCCTTCTGCTGTTCGGCGATGTGGATATGGA
This sequence comes from Pseudomonas caspiana, assembly GCF_040224095.2. Classification (NCBI taxonomy): domain Bacteria; kingdom Pseudomonadati; phylum Pseudomonadota; class Gammaproteobacteria; order Pseudomonadales; family Pseudomonadaceae; genus Pseudomonas; species Pseudomonas caspiana. The sequence continues at coordinate 5,656,026 of NZ_CP167995.1, forward strand.
CCGGACAATGCTGGTCGCTGGCGGCCAGTACCGCGCTGATCTGCTCAGGCGTTACCGCACGTAGCGAATGAAAACAAAGGCCCAACTGCTGTGCTGGCTGCTCGCGCAATACAGGTTGCAGACGCGCGTGCAGATCAAGATAGCTGTCGGTGCTGTGGATAAACCGCCGCTGACCCTCGTTCGGCGTTTGCCCGCCGAAACCGGAGTGGCTGTAGAGCACCGGCAACAGCGTCAGTCCGATCCCGGCAGAACTCGCCGCCTGACTTATTTGCAGCGCCAGTTCCGCGGGATTTGCATACGACTTGCCGGTAGTGTCCTGATGCACGTAATGAAATTCAGCGACCGAGGTAAAACCGCCCTTGAGCATTTCGATGTACAACTGACGGGCAATGACACCCAGTTGCTGCGGGCTGATCTTGCCGACCAGGCGGTACATCAAATCGCGCCAGGTCCAGAAGCTGTCATTGGGGTTCCCTGCCACTTCCGCCAGCCCGGCCATCGCCCGCTGGAACGCGTGGGAATGCAGATTCGGCATGCCTGGCAGCAACGGTCCTTTTAGCAACTCCGCGCCTGAAGCGTCTGCCTCCGCGACGATATGAGTGATCACGCCAGCGGCGCTGACCTCAATACGAACGTTATTGGCCCAACCGCTGGGCAACAATGCACGCTCGGCAAAGTAGGCAGACATGGCTCTGAATCCCGTAAAAAGTGATTTGTATATACATATACAGACGTTTGCACGCTCGGTAAACTCCGGCAAGCTTGTCGCCGAACAGGTTAATGGTTAGCGTGAGCACACGTTATTAATGACCAGGCGCTGCAAGATCAGCGCCGACCCGCACCTGAATTACCTTCGAAAAGGATTGCCCTCAGTGCCGACTCCGCCCGCCACTTCTCCGTTGGCTGCCCAAATGGGCGACAGTCCGGCCCCGCTATACGCCCGCGTAAAGCAGATGATCGCCCAGCAGATCCAGTGCGGAAACTGGCCGCCACATCACCGCGTCCCGTCGGAAAGCGAGTTGGTGACCCAACTGGGTTTCAGCCGCATGACCATCAACCGCGCCCTGCGTGAAATGACCGCCGAAGGCCTGTTGGTGCGTATGCAGGGCGTTGGCACCTTCGTCGCCGAGCCCAAGAGTCAGTCGGCACTGTTTGAAGTGCATAACATCGCTGACGAAATCGCTGCCCGTGGTCATCGGCACACCTGCAAGGTCATCCTGCTGAAAGAAGAAGCCGCAGGCTCCGAGCGAGCCCTGGCGCTGGATATGCGCGAAGGTCAGCGGGTTTTTCACTCGTTGATCGTGCATCTGGAAAACGATCTGCCGGTGCAAATCGAAGATCGCTATGTCAACGCGTTGGTCGCGCCGGATTACTTGAGCCAGGACTTCACCCAGCAGACGCCTTACGCCTATCTCTCGCAAGTCGCGCCCTTGACCGAAGGCGAGCATGTGGTTGAGGCCATTCTCGCCGAGCCGAATGAGTGCGAACTGTTGCAGATCAGCCCCAACGAACCTTGCCTGTTGATCCGTCGTCGCACATGGTCCGGCCGTCAGCCAGTGACCGCTGCACGACTGATCCACCCCGGTTCCCGTCATCGCCTGGAAGGACGTTTCAGCAAATGAGCCAACTGACCGTTTTACGCGCCGCCGACTATCCGCGCATGCCCTGGAAAAACGGCGGCGGCAGCACGGAAGAAGTGACCCGCGATGCAGGCGAAGGCCTGGAAGGTTTCGGCTGGCGTCTGTCGATTGCCGATATCGAGCAGTCCGGCGGCTTTTCATTGTTCCCGGGCTATCAGCGCATCATCACCGTGCTGCAAGGCATGGGCATGACGCTGGATATCGATGGCAAGACAACCGAGCCGCTACTGCCCGGCGACCCGTTCGCGTTCAGCGGCGACAGTCAGGTCAGTTGCACATTGCTCGACGGTGCGATTCGCGATTTCAACCTGATCTACTCACCAGAACGTTATCGCGTCAGTTTGCAGTGGGTCGATGTGCTCAAACCGCAGCGTTTGTTCAGTTCGGCGTCTACGCTGTTGCTGTTCAGCGCGGCAGAGCAGATGGCCGCGAACCTGGCCGAACATCCGCCGCAATTGCTGGAAAAGCACGATTGCCTGCAGTTGGACAATGAATCCGGCGCGCTGCTGGAGGTTGTGCTGTATGCCCCCCGTGCGAGCCGCTGCTGTTTGATTGAGCTAACTAAAATCTAAACTTAACGCGTCCCTGTAGGAGTGAGCTTGCTCGCGATTGCGGTATGTCAGCCGCCACCGAATCGCCTGATCTAATGCAATCGCGAGCAAGCTCACTCCTACAGATTGAACGCCAGCGCTACTCCAAGGACGCCCCACCCTGCCAATGACGACATCAACCACTAACAAAAAAGAAACCCCAAGAGCCATCGCCATTCTCGCCAGCTTCCTGGCCTCCGAATCAGCCGGTGGCATCGTCTTGATGGGCGCGGCGCTGGCTGCATTGATCGTCGCCAACTCCGGACTTTCCGCTGGCTACTTCGCAGCACTGCACAGCGTCTGGCTGGGGCTTTCCGTCGAGCTCTGGATCAACGACGGGCTGATGGCGATCTTCTTCCTGATGGTCGGTCTGGAAATCAAGCGTGAAGTGCTCGCGGGCGGTCTGGCTACCTGGGGCCAGCGTGCCCTGCCCGGCTTTGCGGCGGCTGGCGGCATGTTGGTGCCTGCGCTGATCTACATTGCGGTCAACTGGGGCAACAAGGAAACCATGAGCGGCTGGGCAATCCCTGCCGCTACCGACATTGCCTTCGCCCTTGGCGTACTGTCGCTGCTTGGTAAACGCGTGCCGACCTCCCTGAAAGTCTTCCTCGCCGCACTGGCGATTCTCGACGATCTGGGCGCCGTTACCATCATTGCTTTCTTCTACAGCTCGGGCCTGAACATGCCGATGCTGCTGGCCTCCTTCGCCACGCTCGCGGTTTTGATCGTGATGAATCGCCTGCGCGTACGCCGACTGCTGCCGTACTTGTTGCTGGGCGCCGCCCTGTGGTTTTTCGTCCTGCAATCGGGCGTTCACGCGACGCTGGCCGGTGTCGCTCTGGCGCTGTGTATTCCCTTGGGCAAACCTGAAGAAGAGTCCCGCTCGCCTCTGCTGTTCCTTGAGGAGAAGCTGCACTACTGGGTCGCGTTTGCCATCGTGCCCATCTTCGGCTTTGCCAACGCGGGGGTTTCGTTGTCAGGAATCTCGCTGCAGAACCTGATTGATCCTGTACCGCTGGGCGTTGCGCTTGGTCTTTTCGTGGGTAAACAGATTGGCGTATTCCTCGCCGCTGTTCTGGCCATTCGCTCCGGCCTGGCGTCGATGCCGGAAGGCAGCAACTGGGTGCAGTTGTATGGCGTCGCGATTCTCTGCGGCATCGGTTTCACCATGAGTCTGTTCATCGGCAACCTCGCCTTCCCCGGTTCCGCACATCTGATCGACGAAGTAAAAGTCGGCGTATTGATGGGCTCCGGACTGGCGGCAATCGCTGGCGTGATCCTGTTGCGCAGCCGAATCAGCAAGGGCTGAAAATTTATTTTCAAATCTCTGCATCCAGATGGGTTTCTCGCGGGTAGTACAGATAAGCAGCCGGTTTGGCTGTTAAGCGAAAACCCAAAACTGGAGATGTCTGCATGAACGCAAAACGCTTGCTCTGCCTGACTGGTGCTGCACTGGCTTTCACTTGCCTGGCGCCCTCTGCCTTCGCTCAAAGCAACCTGCCGGAAACTGTGCGGGTGCCGGATGGCTTCAAAGTCAGCCTGGAAACCACCGGTGTCGGCGAGATCACTTACGAGTGCCGCGCCAAAGCCAATGCTGCAGAAGGCATGGAATGGGCGTTCGTGGGTCCTAAAGCCGTGCTCAATGATCGCAGCGGCAAGCAAGTCGGCACCTACTACGGCCCGCCAGCCACCTGGGAAGCCAAAGACGGTTCGAAAGTGACCGGCACCCAACTCGCGGTGGCACCGTCCAGCGCTGGCAACCTGCCGTATCAGTTGGTCAAAGCCAACCCGGCTGAAGGCAAAGGCGCAATGACCGGCGTTGCGTACATTCAGCGTACCGCTCTCAAAGGCGGCGTAGCCCCCGCCAAAGCGTGTGCCGAGAGCAACAAAGGCGCCAAGGAAATCGTTAAATATCAAGCTGACTATATCTTCTGGTCTGCGAAGTAATTAGCGCGAGCCTGCGCAGGAACTGGTCTATGCTCCTGCGCGGGTGCTCCGATTCAAATCGGGGTAGAAGTACTCTGTATACGGCGTATTGAATTGTCCTCCCAAGAATCCCTGTTTGATTACGAAGCAGCACTGGATGCCTGCGCCCGAGGCGAGCGGCAGGCGCTTGAGCGGCTGTATGCCCAGGAAAGTCCTCGTTTGCTCGGTGTTGCGCAACGCTTGGTGCGCGACAGCGCATTGGCTCAGGACATCGTGCACGACGCCTTTATCAAGGTCTGGACCGGAGCGGCAAGCTTTGACAAGACCCGGGGTTCGGCGCGTGGCTGGATATTCAGCATCACCCGGCATCTGGCGTTGAACGCCATTCGCAACAATGCCCGGGAAGTGCAGAGTGAAGATGAAGACGAGCACGATGAAGCACAGGCGACGCTGGAAGGCTGGAACGTAACGGTGGACAGTTTTGACTGGCGGGTAAATCCGGGGCGGATCGAATTCTGTCTGGAGCAGCTTGAACCGGTACGTCGCAACTGCGTGTTCCACGCTTACGTGGACGGCTATTCACATCAAGAGATTGCGCAAAAAATCGGCGCGCCGCTGGGCACTGTCAAAGCCTGGATCAAGCGCAGCCTGAATGCATTACGGGAGTGCATCGGATGAGCAACAGCTCGGGCACTGAACCCCAAAAACCGCTGAACGAATTAGCGGGCGAATATGTGCTGGGCACTTTGTCTGCCGAGCAACGAATTGAAGTAGAGCGTCGACTGCCCAACGAGCCCGCCTTGCGCGCCGCAGTCGACGAATGGGAAGCACGTCTGCTGCCGCTGACGGACATGGTAGAGCCGCAGAACCCACCGCCTCACCTTTGGGCGCGAATCGAGCGCAGCCTGGATGATTTGCTCGCGCCACAAAAAGCCGCAAAACGCGACGTGCAAAGCTGGTGGAACAACCTGTCGATCTGGCGTGGTCTTGCCGGTGCCGGGCTGGCTGCGTCATTGGTGTTGGGCATGACGCTGTTCACCCAGTCGCGCTCGACTCCGGCGCCTTCGTATCTGGTGGTGCTGGTCGCGCCGCAGGACAAAGCGCCGGGCTGGGTGATTCAGACCAGCAACTCCACAGACATCCAGCTCATTCCGCTGAGCGTTACCGAAGTGCCCGCCGACAAGGCGCTGGAATTCTGGACCAAGGGCGATGACTGGCAAGGCCCGGTTTCCCTCGGACTGGTCAAGCCGGGGCAAACTCTGCAAGTGCCACTGGATAAACTGCCGCCGTTGCAGCCTAACCAACTGTTCGAGCTGACGCTGGAACAAGCCACCGGTTCACCGATAGGCAAGCCTACCGGTCCGATCCAGTTTATCGGGCGTGCGGTGAAGGTCATCTGACTCAAGCCGCGCACCATTCTGTTACCGAGCGCCCCAAAAACAAGCAAATCGCCTTCGGAGTAACACGCGTAGGTGATTGGCTTGTGAGGTGTACGACGTCCAATCGTCTCGTCATCCCCTGATAATCCTGCGCCCCTCATCCTGTCCTCAGGAGCATTTGTAAAAACTCCTAACCTATTGAGTTTAATTAAATTCCCCGTAGGAGCGCGCTTGCCCGCGATAGCGTCGGGTCAGCCTACATATGCATAGACTGACCCGACGCCATCGCGGGCAAACGCGCTCCTACGGACTGGTTTTCAAGAGTTGGTCTTTCAATTGCATATGCTTGTACATACAAGTAAAGCCAAGTGCATTGAACTGATCGCTGAGGACTTCTTTCGTGACCGAGAATAACCAACACTGGACCCGCTACCGTGACGTCGAAGTTCGCGCGGCTCGTGGCACCAGGCTCACCGCCAAAAGCTGGATGACCGAAGCACCATTGCGCATGCTGATGAACAACCTTGACCCGGAAGTGGCCGAAAATCCCAAAGAACTGGTGGTTTACGGCGGCATCGGGCGCGCAGCGCGCAACTGGGAGTGCTACGACAAGATCGTTGAAAGCCTGACCCACCTGAATGACGACGAAACCCTGCTGGTTCAGTCCGGCAAGCCGGTCGGCGTGTTCAAGACCCACAGCAACGCGCCTCGGGTATTGATCGCAAACTCCAATCTGGTGCCGCACTGGGCAAGCTGGGAGCACTTCAACGAACTGGATGCCAAAGGCTTGGCCATGTACGGCCAGATGACCGCTGGTAGCTGGATCTACATCGGCAGCCAGGGGATCGTTCAAGGTACATACGAAACCTTCGTCGAAGCCGGTCGCCAGCATTACAACGGCAGCCTCAAAGGCAAGTGGGTCCTGACCGCAGGCCTGGGCGGCATGGGAGGCGCGCAACCTCTGGCCGCAGGTATGGCCGGGGCCAGCTCGCTGAACATCGAATGCCAACAGAGCCGCATCGACTTCCGCCTCAAGACCCGCTACGTCGATGAACAAGCCGACGATCTGGATGACGCCCTGGCGCGTATCGCGAAATACACCGCTGAAGGCAAAGCAATCTCCATCGCATTGTGTGGTAACGCCGCAGAAATCCTGCCGGAAATGGTGCGTCGTGGCGTGCGCCCGGACATGGTCACCGACCAGACCAGCGCTCACGACCCACTCAATGGCTATCTGCCAAAAGGCTGGACCTGGGACGAGTACCGCGCTCGCTCTTTGACCGAGCCAGCCGCAGTGGTCAAAGCCGCCAAGCAGTCCATGGCTGAGCACGTCGAGGCGATGTTGGCCTTCCAGAAGATGGGGATTCCGACCTTCGATTACGGCAACAACATCCGGCAGATGGCCAAGGAAGAAGGCGTAGCCAATGCGTTCGACTTCCCGGGTTTCGTTCCAGCCTACATTCGTCCGTTGTTCTGTCGTGGGGTAGGGCCTTTCCGCTGGGCCGCGCTGTCGGGCGACCCGGAAGACATCTACAAGACCGACGCCAAGGTCAAAGAACTGATCCCGGACGACGCGCACCTGCACAACTGGCTGAACATGGCCCGCGAGCGCATTGCCTTTCAAGGTCTGCCAGCGCGTATCTGCTGGGTCGGCCTGGGTCAGCGCGCCAAACTCGGTCTGGCGTTCAACGAAATGGTCCGCAGCGGTGAGTTGTCGGCACCGGTTGTGATCGGCCGCGACCACCTGGACTCCGGCTCGGTCTCCAGCCCGAACCGCGAAACCGAATCCATGCAGGACGGTTCCGATGCCGTGTCCGACTGGCCACTGCTCAACGCCCTGCTCAACACCGCCAGCGGCGCGACCTGGGTTTCGCTGCACCACGGCGGCGGCGTCGGCATGGGCTTCTCCCAGCATTCGGGGATGGTGATTGTGTGCGACGGCAGCGACGAAGCCGCCGAACGCATCGCCCGCGTGTTGCATAACGACCCGGCCACCGGCGTGATGCGCCATGCGGATGCGGGTTATCAGATCGCGATTGATTGCGCCAACGAGAAGGGCCTGAATCTGCCGATGATCAAGGGCTAGCGAGTTTCCTTGTGGGAGCGGTGCTTGCCCGCGATACGGTTGGACTCGGTTCACTTTAGATAGAGGTGTCCTTATCGCGGGCAAGCCCAGCTCCCACAGGGATCTTCCCCAACTCAAAAGTGAACTGACCACCCCAAAGGACCGTCAAGTGTCCTGCAATCAGGCTTCTGGCCTTTTGATCTGGAAACTGCCCACATCCATTCGCGAGGAGCGTCACACAATGAAAACCAAAAAGGCACTGCTATCCACGTTGATTTCACTGGGTTTGCTCACCGGCGCTGGCGCAAGTCAGGCAGCGGGTTGGTGCGAATCCGGCAAGCCGGTGAAGTTCGCCGGTCTGAACTGGGAAAGCGCCATGTTGCTGACCGACGTGTTGCAGGTGGTCCTGAACAAGGGTTACGGCTGTGAAGTCGACAGCTTGCCGGGCAATTCCATCACCATGGAAAACGCCCTGAGCACCAACGATATTCAGGTGTTTGCCGAAGAGTGGGTCGGCCGCAGCGACGTGTGGAACAAGGCTGAGAAAGCCGGGAAAGTGGTCGGTGTCGGCAGCCCCGTCAAAGGCGCGGTCGAAGGTTGGTACGTGCCGCGTTATGTGATCGAAGGCGACGCCAAGCGCAAGCTGGAAGCCAAGGCTCCGGACCTGAAATCCATCAGCGATCTGGCCAAATACTCGACGCTGTTCAAAGACGCTGAAGAGCCGGGCAAAGGCCGTTTCTACAACTGCCCCGCTGGCTGGACCTGCGAGCTGGAAAACAGCGAAATGCTGAAGACCTACGGTCTGGAAGATAAATACACTAATTTCCGCCCAGGCACTGGCCCGGCGCTGGATGCAGCGATCCTGTCGAGCTACAAACGTGGCGAGCCGATCCTGACTTACTACTGGTCGCCGACGCCTCTGATGGGCCAGGTGGATCTGGTACGTCTGGAAGAGAAGGATGGCGCGAACAAGAACATCGAAATCAAGGTGGGCTTGTCCAAGACCTTCCACGAACAGGCCCCTGAATTGGTGTCAGTCATGGAAAAGGTCAACATCCCCATTGATCTGCTCAACCAGAACCTGGCCCGCATGACCAAGGACCGCATCGAATCGCCGAAACTGGCGAAGATCTTCCTCAAGGAACACCCGGAAGTCTGGCATGCCTGGGTGAGTGAAGAAGCGGCGAAAAAGGTGGATGCTTCGTTGTAACGCAATCCCCTGTAGGAGCTGCCGAAGGCTGCGAAGCGATGTACCTGATCCACCGCCTTCGCAGCCTTCGGCAGCTCCTACAGAATTGAATTCCAGTTCAGAGAGCACCTTATGTTCCCCGAAAGCTTCACATTCTCCATCGCCAATCTGGTCAACGACTGGGTTGATGCGCTGGTGACCAATTACGGCGATGTGTTCCGGCAGATCTCCGACACGCTGCTGTGGGCCATCGTCAATCTGGAAGGCCTGCTGCGCATGGCGCCGTGGTGGTTGATGCTGGCGATTGTCGGCGGCATTGCCTGGCACGCCACACGCAAAATCGTCACTACGGCGGTCATCGTCGGCCTGCTGTTTCTGGTCGGCGCGGTCGGGCTGTGGGACAAGCTGATGCAGACGCTGGCGCTGATGCTGGTCGCCACCGTGATTTCGGTAATCATCGGCATACCGCTGGGCATTCTCTCGGCACGCAGCAATCGTCTGCGTTCGGTGCTGATGCCATTGCTGGACATCATGCAGACCATGCCCAGCTTCGTTTACCTGATTCCGGTGCTGATGCTGTTTGGCCTGGGCAAGGTTCCGGCGATTTTTGCCACCGTGATCTACGCCGCACCGCCGCTGATTCGCCTCACTGATCTGGGCATTCGTCAGGTGGACGGCGAAGTCATGGAAGCAATCAATGCCTTCGGCGCGAACCGCTGGCAGCAGTTGTTCGGCGTGCAACTGCCGCTGGCACTGCCAAGCATCATGGCCGGGATCAACCAGACCACGATGATGGCGCTGTCGATGGTGGTTATCGCCTCGATGATCGGTGCTCGCGGCCTTGGCGAAGATGTGTTGGTGGGCATTCAGACCCTGAACGTCGGACGCGGACTGGAAGCCGGGCTGGCTATCGTGATTCTCGCAGTGGTCATCGACCGCATCACCCAGGCATACGGCCGACCACGGCATGAGGCGAACAAATGACTGACCAAGAGCCCAACAAAATCGTGGTCCGCAACGTCTTCAAGATTTTTGGCAACCGTCCCAAGGACGCGCTGGAAATGGTCAGGCAGAACGGCAGTAAAGACGAAGTTCTGGCAAAAACCGGCTGCGTGGTCGGCGTGAACGACTTGTCGCTGTCCATCGGCAGCGGTGAAATCTTCGTGATCATGGGCCTGTCCGGTTCAGGTAAATCGACGTTGGTGCGCCACTTCAACCGCCTGATTGATCCCACCAGCGGTGAAATCCTGGTCGATGGCGAAGACATCCTGCAGTACGACATGGAAGCCCTGCGCCAATTTCGTCGCCAGAAAATCAGCATGGTGTTCCAGAGCTTCGGCCTGCTGCCGCACAAGACTGTGCAGGACAACGTCGCCTACGGCCTGAAAGTGCGCGGCGAGAGCAAAGAGTATTGCATCGAGCGCGCCCGGCACTGGATCAGTACCGTGGGCCTGCAAGGCTACGAAAACAAATACCCGCATCAGCTCTCCGGCGGCATGCGCCAACGGGTTGGGCTCGCTCGGGCACTGGCTGCGGACACTGACATCATCCTGATGGATGAGGCGTTCAGTGCTCTCGATCCGCTGATTCGCGCCGAAATGCAGGATCAGTTACTGGAGCTGCAAAGCAGCCTGAAGAAAACCATCGTGTTCATCACCCATGACCTCGATGAAGCCGTGCGCATTGGTAATCGCATCGCGATTCTCAAGGACGGGCAGTTGATTCAAGTGGGCACTCCGAAAGAAATCCTCTACTCCCCCGCCGACGAATACGTTGATCGTTTCGTGCAGCGGCGCGCAGTCACCGTGTAAGGAAGCGTGCAGATGTCGCCCGTCGAACAAGTGGTCATTGGTGAAGGTCCGGTCCGTTGGCAGGACGTGGTTGCAGTTGCTCGCCGGGGCGCACAGCTCGCGCTTTCGGCCGGCGCCTGGGCGCGGATCGACAACGCTCAGGCCATTGTCGAGCGCATCGTCGCCAGCGGCGAGCAGGCTTATGGCGTGAACACCGGGCTGGGCGCGCTGTGCAACATTTCCCTGCAAGGCGAGCAACTGAGCCAGCTGTCGCGCAATACCTTGCTGAGCCACGCGTGTGGCGTCGGTGTAGCGCTTTCAGACGAGCAAACCCGGTCGATCATCTGCGCGGCAATCATCAATTACAGCCAGGGCAAATCCGGACTGCACCGGCAAGTCGTCGAGGCTCTACTCAACCTGCTTAACCGCAACATCACGCCGCACGTGCCATCCCAGGGTTCGGTGGGTTATCTGACCCATATGGCACACATCGGCATTGCCTTGCTGGGCGTGGGCAACGTCAGTTATCGCGGCCATGTCGTACCTGCACAGCAAGCGCTGGACGCCGAAGGGTTGAGTCCGGTGGTGCTGGGTGCGAAAGACGGGCTGTGCCTGGTTAACGGTACGCCGTGCATGACCGGCCTGAGCTGCCTGGCGATCGCCGATGCGCAGCGCCTGACGCAGTGGGCGGATGTGATTGGCGCCATGAGCTTTGAAGCGCTTGGCGGTCAGATCAATGCGTTCGATCCCGAGATCATCGCACTCAAGCCGCATCCGGGCATGCAAATCGTTGGCAGCAACCTGCGCGGGTTGCTGGACGGCAGCGAAGTGGTGGTCAACAGCCATGGCATCCGGACTCAGGACGCGCTGAGCGTTCGCTCGATCCCGCAGGTGCACGGCGCGACCCGCGATCAGTTGGTACACGCGACCCGGCAAATTGAAATCGAGCTGAACTCGGCCACCGACAACCCGCTGGTGCTCGGCTCACCTGAAGCGTACCGCGTGGTGTCGCAAGCCAACCCGCACGGTCAGTCTGTGGCCATGGCTGCCGATTTGCTGGCGATTGCCGTGGCGGAACTGGGCTCGATTGCCGAGCGGCGACTGGATCGCCTGATCAACCCGACCATCAGCAACCTGCCGGCGTTTCTGGTCAGCCAGCCGGGGGTCAACTCGGGGATGATGATTGTTCAGTACGTCGCGGCGTCCCTGTGCGCTGAAAACCGCCAACTGGCGCAACCGGCGGTTACCGATAACTTCGTCACCTCGGGCCTGCAGGAAGACCATTTGAGCATGGGCACCAACGCTGCGCTGAAGCTGCACAAGGTGCTGGATAACACCACTCAGATTCTGGCGATTGAGTATTTGCTTGCGGCCCAAGCCTTCGAATTTTTGAAGATCCAGCGCTTTGGCGTCGGCACCGATGCCGCGTGGCGCGTGCTGCGTGAAGAAGTCCCGCCGTACGACGAGGACCGCAGGCTCGCGCCGGATATTGCCAGCAGTGCCAAGGTGTTGAGAAGTGAAGCGCTGCTGGAAAGAGTATTTCGCCAGTGCCGGTCGACAACAGTCGATGTCTCGCGAGGCGAATCCAATCTTATGGAGCACACCACTCATTTGGGAGCTGAGCCTGGTCTGGGCGGCATTCCGACGATAAGACTGGACGCGGTATGACTTTAGATTGAGTCGCCTATATCGCGGGCAAGCCCAGCTCCCACAAAGGAATGCGTTCCCCTGTGGGAGCGGCCGGGGTGGCGCTCCACCTTGCTCGCGATACATAAGACGCAGTCAGACGACACACCGCGTTATCGTTTATCGCGGGCAAGGTGGAGCGCCACCCCGGCTGCTCCAACATGAGATCGCGTTCTCCTGTGGGAGCCGGGCTTGCCCGCGAAGAACGATGACTCGATATTCCTGACGAAACAGATGCGGCAAATGTGATGACGTCCTCCCGGCTAAAGCCAGTCCTACGGATGCGTGTCGTCCGTAGGAGCGGCTTTAGCCGCAAGGGGTCACAAACGTATAGACATCCATGACACCGGATGTCAGCCAGGCGACACCCGACAGGCCAATGATTTGGCCGACGCGACCCAGCAGGTATCCTTGCGCGCCTGAGTACCTGGCAGTTCGCTGGAAAGAAACTGGATTGGATTGAAATGACGTCACAGCAAGGTTTGAAACGCGGGCTTTCGGCCCGTCACATTCGCTTCATGGCGCTGGGGTCAGCCATCGGCACCGGCCTGTTCTACGGCTCGGCTTCAGCGATCCAGATGGCAGGCCCGGCCGTTTTACTGGCTTACCTGATCGGTGGCGCAGCCGTTTTCATGGTCATGCGCGCCTTGGGTGAAATGGCCGTGCACAACCCGGTCTCCGGCTCGTTCGGCGAATACGCCAGCACCTACCTGGGCCCGATGGCGGGCTTCGTGCTCGGCTGGACCTACGCCTTTGAGATGATCATTGTCTGCATCGCCGACGTCACCGCCTTCGGGATTTACATGGGTTTCTGGTTCCCGGAAGTCCCGCGCTGGATCTGGGTGCTGGGCATCGTTTTCCTGATCGGCGCACTCAACCTGTGCAACGTCAAAGTCTTCGGCGAGACCGAGTTCTGGCTGTCACTGCTCAAAGTCGGCGCCATCGTCGCGATGATCGTAGCCGGGCTTGGCTTGCTGCTGTTCGGGGTCAACCTGTCGGGCAGCGGTGAAACCGTCTCCAGCATCAGTAACCTGTGGAGCCACGGCGGATTCATGCCCAATGGCATCGGCGGTTTGATCGCCTGCTTTGCGGTGGTGATGTTCGCGTTTGGCGGTATCGAAATCATCGGCATCACCGCGGGCGAAGCCAAAGACCCGCAACGTACTATTCCGCAGGCCATCAATTCGGTGCCGCTGCGCATTCTGCTGTTCTACGTGCTGACCTTGTTCGTGCTGATGTCGCTGTTCCCGTGGTCGCAGATCACCAAGGCAAACAGCCCGTTCGTGCAGATTTTCTCCAGCCTCGGCCTGCCATGGGCGGCTGCGCTGCTAAACGTTGTGGTGATTTCTGCAGCGGTGTCGGCGATCAACAGCGACGTGTTCGGCGCTGGCCGCATTATGTACGGCTTGGCGCAACAGGGTCAGGCACCGGCTGCGTTCTCGCAACTGTCCAGACAAGGCGTGCCGTGGATGACCGTGCTGGTGATGGGCGTCGCGCTGCTGCTTGGTGTTTGGCTGAATTACCGAATCCCGGAAAACGTGTTCATGGTCATCGCCTCGATTGCGACCTTTGCCACCGTTTGGGTCTGGTTGATGATTCTGCTCACTCAAGTCGCCATGCGCCGCAAGATGAGCCGCGAAGACGCAGCGCAGCTGAAATTCCCGGTGCCGTTCTGGCCCTACGCTCCGGCCGCCGCCATTGTGTTCATGCTGTTTATTTTCGGCGTGCTGGGTTATTTCCCCGACAACCGTATCGCGCTGATCGTTGGCGCAGGCTGGGTTGTGCTGTTGATCGCGGCCTACCGCATTTGGGGCAAGCCGGGCTCGGCAAAACGCCCTGAACATTCCCCTCCCACCCACCGGTAGCCTCGGAGACTGGACATGAAAACGCTCTGGAAACACTGTCACGTAGCAAGCATGGCTCAAGGCAAATACTCGATCATCGAAGATGCCGCCATCGTGACCTCTGGAGCGTTGATCGAGTGGATCGGGCCTCAATCGGCTCTCGTTGAAACAGCTTACGACAGTGTCATCGACTTGAAAGGCGCGTGGGTCACGCCGGGGCTGATCGACTGCCACACTCATACGGTGTTCGGCGGCAACCGCAGCGGCGAATTCGAGCAGCGTCTGCAAGGTGTGAGTTATGCCGAAATAGCGGCGGCCGGTGGCGGCATTGCCAGCACCGTGCGCGCCACACGCGCGGCCAGTGAAGACGAGCTGTACGCCAGCGCCGAGCGTCGCCTGCGGCATTTGCTCAAGGATGGCGTGACCACGGTGGAAATGAAATCCGGCTACGGGCTGGATCTGGCCAGCGAGCGCAAGTTGCTGCGGGTGATCCGCCGACTGGGCAACACGCTGCCGGTGACAGTGCGCAGCACCTGTCTGGCTGCCCACGCACTGCCGCCGGAATACGCCGACCGCGCTGACGATTATATCAACCACATCTGTAGCGAAATGCTGCCCGCGCTGGCCGAGGAAGGTTTGGTCGATGCGGTGGATGCGTTCTGTGAGTACCTGGCGTTCTCCCCGGCGCAGGTCGAGCAGGTTTTCATCACTGCCGGACAATTGGGCTTGCCGGTAAAACTGCATGCCGAGCAGCTTTCGCCGTTGGCAGGCTCTAGTCTGGCGGCGCGCTACCAAGCCTTGTCGGCGGATCATCTGGAATTCATGACCGAGGCCGATGCCGTCGCCATGGCCGCGGCTGGAACCGTCGCGGTGCTGCTGCCGGGCGCTTATTACTTCCTGCGCGAAACTCAATTGCCGCCGATGGATGCGCTGCGCAAACATGGCGTCGACATCGCGATTGCCAGCGACCTCAACCCCGGCACATCGCCAGCGTTGTCGTTGCGTTTGATGCTGAACATGGCGTGCACACTGTTCCGCATGACACCCGAAGAAGCCCTGGCCGGGGTCACGATCAACGCCGCGAAAGCCCTCGGCATGGGCGAAACCCATGGTTCGCTGGAGGTCGGCAAAGTCGCAGACTTCGTCGCCTGGAACATCGAACGCCCCGCTGACCTGGCGTATTGGCTGGGTGGCGATCTGGACAAACGCATCGTCCGCAACGGTGTTGAATCGCTGAACCTGTAGGAGCTCACGAGCAACGCGAGGCAGCGATAGCGGTGTGCCAGGCAAATCGCCATCGCTGCCTCGCGTTGCTCGTGGGCTCCTACAGGAATGGGTTCAATATTTGGTTAACAGGAGAGATTCATGGACAACGTTCTGAAATTTTCTCGCGGCCGGGTGCCGCTGCTGATCAGCATGCCCCACGCCGGGTTGCGTCTGACACCTGCTGTCGAGTCGGGGCTGGTGGATGAGGCGCTGAGCCTGCCAGATACTGATTGGCATATTCCGAAGCTCTACGATTTCGCCGCAGAACTGGGTGCCAGTACATTGGCCGCCGAGTATTCGCGCTTTGTGATCGACCTGAATCGCCCCTCAGACGACAAGCCGCTGTATGCCGGAGCAACCACCGGGTTGTTCCCGTCGATCCTGTTCGACGGTGTACCGCTGTTCAAAGACGGTCTGGCACCGAGCGCTGAAGAGCGGGCGACTTATCTGGAACATATCTGGACGCCATATCACCAGACGCTTGAGCAAGAGCTTGCACGCCTGAGAGATGAGTTCGGCTACGCGTTGCTGTTTGATGCCCACTCGATTCGCGGACATATCCCTCATCTTTTCGAAGGCCGCTTGCCGGACTTCAACCTCGGCACCTTCAACGGCGCAAGCTGCGATGAACAATTGGCCAAACGCCTGGAAGCCACCTGCGCTGCCGCGGGCGATTACAGCCATGTGCTGAACGGCCGCTTCAAAGGCGGCCACATCACCCGCCACTACGGCGACCCGGCCAACAATATCCATGCGGTGCAACTGGAACTGGTGCAGGCAACCTACATGGACGAATTCGTGCCGTTCCACTACCGCCCGGATCTGGCCGAGCCGACGCGGGTGGTGTTAAGGCAGTTGGTTGAAAAGATGATTGAGTGGGGGCAGGAAAAATTTGGCAGGTAATACATGCACCGGTAGGAGCGAACTTGTTCGCGAGACGGTCCGCCTGACACGCCGCTTCGCCAACAAGTTGGCTCCTACCGTAACGCGGCGGCCAACCTTGGCGTCTTCAGGATCATCCACCATCCGGTAGGAGCGAACTTGTTCGCGAGACGGTCCGCCTGACACACCGCTTCGCCAACAAGTTGGCTCCTACCGTAACGCGGCGGCCAACCTTGGCATCTTCAGGATCATCCACCATCCGGTAGGAGCGAACTTGTTCGCGAGACGGTCCGCCTGACACACCGCTTCGCCAACAAGTTGGCTCCTACCGTAACGCGGCGGCCAACCTTGGCGTCTTCAGGATCATCCACCATCCGGTAGGAGCGAACTTGTTCGCGAGACGGTCCGCCTGACACACCGCTTCGCCAACAAGTTGGCTCCTACCGTAACGCGGCGGCCAACCTTGGCGTCTTCAAGATCATCGCACCATCCGGTAGGAGCGAACTCATTACTTTTTAAGCAACCGCAACCCATTGAACACCACCAACAGGCTCACTCCCATATCCGCGAACACCGCCATCCACATCGTCGCCATACCTGCAAAGGTCATCGCCAGGAAGATCGCTTTGATAAACAGAGCGAGGAAGATGTTCTGCTTCAATACCGCCGACGTCCGGCGCGACAGTTGGATAAACGCTGGAATCTTGCGCAGATCGTCGTCCATCAGGGCGACATCCGCCGTTTCAATCGCAGTATCGGTACCCGCTGCCGCCATGGCGAAGCCAATCTCGGAGCGCGCCAGCGCGGGTGCGTCGTTGATGCCGTCGCCGACCATGCCGACCCGATGCCCTTTGGCATACAGCGCTTCGATAGCCTCCAGTTTGTCGCTTGGCATCAGGTTGCCCTGAGCCGAATCGATACCCACCTGCGCAGCGATCGCCTTGGCGGTGTGCGGGTTGTCACCGGTCAGCATCAGGGTTTTAACGCCCAGTTCATGCAGTTGCTGGATCGCTTCACGGCTGCTTTCCTTGACCGTATCGGCCACTGCAAACAACGCCAGCGGGCCAGATTTATCCAGTAGCAACACGACGCTTTTGCCTTGCTGTTCCAGCGCATCCAGCTGTGCTTCCAACTGCGCAGAGCAAAGGCCCAGCTCTTCTACCAAGCGATGGTTGCCCAAGTGGTAAAGCTCGCCATTGATCTCGCCGCGCACCCCACGCCCAGCCAACGCTTCGAACGCGTTGACCTCATGGGCATTAACGTTGTGCTCGGCGGCCTTGGCAATTGCCTGGGAAACCGGGTGATCAGAGCGCCCCGCCAGACTCGCCGCCACACCCGGAACGCGATCCGCAGCGGTTGACTCAAGCAACACGAAATCGGTCTGCACCGGCTTGCCGTGGGTGATCGTGCCGGTCTTGTCCAGAGCCAGGTAATCAAGCTTGTGGCCCATTTCCAGGTACACGCCGCCCTTGATAAGGATGCCTCTGCGCGCCGCAGCCGCCAGCCCGCTGACAATGGTCACCGGCGTGGAGATCACCAATGCACAAGGGCAAGCTACAACCAGCAGCACAAGCGCGCGATAGATCCAGTCGAACCACGCCGCGCCCATGAACAGCGGCGGGATGATCGCTACGCCGAGGGCGAAGATGAACACCGCCGGGGTGTAGATGCGCGAGAAGCTGTCGACGAAACGCTGAGTCGGTGCCCGCGAGCCTTGAGCAGCCTCAACCGCATGAATGATTCGCGCCAGCGTCGAGTTATTCGCCACGGCAGTCACGCGATACTCCAGCGAGCCAGACTGGTTGATAGTCCCGGCAAAGACTTTATCGCCGATGGTTTTCTCGACCGGCAGGCTTTCACCGGTAATCGGCGCCTGATCAATCGTGGAGTTACCGGACACCACCTCACCATCCAGAGCGACGCGCTCACCCGGTTTAACCCGGACGATGGCGCCCAACTCGATGTTTTTGGCTTCCAGTTCCAACCACTGACCATCCGCCTGCTTCACGGTAGCCAGTTCCGGCGTGAGCTGCATCAAGCCACTGATAGCGTTGCGAGCGCGGTCCAGGGATTTGGCTTCAATCAGCTCGGCGACGGTAAACAGGAACATCACCATCGCTGCTTCCGGCCATTGCCCGATCAACACGGCGCCGGTCACGGCAATGCTCATCAACGCGTTGATGTTCAGGTTGAGGTTCTTGAGTGCGATCCAGCCTTTTTTGTAGGTGCCCAACCCGCCGCTGAGGATGGAAACCAGCGCCACGATGGCCACGACCCAATCCGACGCAAATGAGCCGAAGTGAATGACTTCAGCGGCCAGCGCGGTAACACCGGACAACGCCAACGGCCACCAGGCTTTTTTCACTACCGGTGCAGGTGCGGACTCTGCGCCCTCCTCAACCGGCTCGGCTTGCATGCCCAATGAGGCGATGGCGTCCCGAATCGGATCGGTGGACGGCAGTTCGTGCCAGACGCCGAGCAGGCGATTGATCAGGTTGAATTCAAGTTTCTGCACGCCGGCCAGTTTGCCCAGCTTGTTCTGGATGAGCGTCTGCTCCGTAGGGCAATCCATCTGCTCGATACGGAATGTGCTCAGTTGCGCCCCCGATGCAGGGGCATCGCTGAACGTGACCACCGCAGGCGCGACTTTCGACGAGCAGCAACTGCCGTGACCTTGTTCGACCTTACCGTGATCATGCTGGGAATGGTCATGGCTTTGATGATCGTGGCTTTCATGGTCATACTTGTCGTGATCGTGCTTGTCGTGAACGGGGGTCAACTGGCTCATGGTCCGGTCCTTTATCGTGCTTGTTGCCAAGTGAACACCCTGTAGCCACTATAGGGTCAAGCACTGAAACGGAATCAACGACAATGAAGATTGGCGAGCTGGCAAAACTGACTGATGCGCAGGTAGAAACCATCCGCTACTACGAGCGCGAGGGATTGCTCCCGGCACCTGCACGTAGCGATGGCAACTATCGGCTGTACACCCAGGCCCATGTGGAGCGGCTGACCTTCATCCGCAACTGTCGCAGCCTGGACATGACGCTCGAAGAGATCCGCAGCCTGCTCAACTTGCGCGACAGCCCGCAAGACCAGTGCGTAAGTGTCAATGCGCTGATTGATGAGCACATCCAGCACGTCAATGACCGCATCGCCAGCCTGCAAGCCCTGCAGACGCAGCTACTGGACCTGCGCCAACGCTGCAGCGATGGAGCACCGGATCATTGCGGGATTCTGGATCGACTGGAAGTCAGCGGCAGCGTAGTGACCGCTGATGTAGAACACTCCCATGTGGGCAGGAGTCATGGGCATTGAGGGATCAGGAACAACCCAATCGGTAGGAGCGAACTTGTTCGCGAGGCGGCAGACCTGACTCACCGCGTAAAACCTCTCGCCAACAAGTTGCCTCCTACCGGATAACATGCAGACTCTTAAACCGCCATCGGCGCGGTCATTGCCGGGTGATGCTCGTAACCTTCCAGCGAAAAGTCTGACGGTTCGATCTGCTCCAGCCATTCCGGCTGGTATACGCCAGTCTTGGCAAACTCCGGCACCCGATCGGAAATCACCAGCTTAGGCATCGGATACGGCTCGCGCTTGAGCTGTTCGTTGAGCATGTCCAGGTGGTTTTCGTAGACATGAGCATCGCCAATGAAATACGTGAACCAGCGCGGCGTGTAGCCCGTCAGACGGCCGATCAGGCTCAGCAGCGCAGCCCCTTCAGTCAGATTGAACGGCGTGCCCAGGCCCAGATCGTTGGAGCGGATGTATAACGTCAGGGAGATTTCTTTGGTCTCCTGATTCGGGTGGAACTGATACAGCAGGTGGCACGGCGGCAAGGCCATTTCGTCCAGCTGCGCGCAGTTCCAGCCGTGGAACAGAATACGGCGGCTGCCCGGGTCCTTGATGATGGTGTCGACGCATTGGCGAATCTGGTCAATGGCCTTGTACAGCACCACGTAAGGCTGACCGTCTTCTTCAGACTGGGCGATCTGCTGGTAACCCTGACTGATTGCCAGTTCGATGGCTTTCGGGTTGCTCAGGTCAATGCGCTTGTAAGCAGGCCATTTGCGCCATTGCACCCCGTAGATTTCGCCCAGATCGTCTTCGCCCTTGCGGAACGGGTTGTCCAGCCACTGGGCGTTTTCGTTGGCATTCTGGTCCCAGACTTTGCAGCCCAGTTCGCGAAACTCAGCAGCGTTGTTCACGCCCCGCAGGAAGCCGACCATTTCGCCGATAGCTGACTTGAAGGCCATACGCCGGGTGGTAATCGCCGGGAAGCCTTCCTTGAGGTCATAACGCAGCATCGCGCCGGGAAAACTGATGGTTTTCACGCCGGTGCGGTTGGCCTGCAACGTACCGTTCTTGATGACGTGGGCGACTAGATCCAGATATTGCTTCATAAATTACCTGCTTCGGTGAATCCGCCGGGCAGCCTCGCCCGGCGTTTCGGTGTTAGACCGCCGCGTTCTTGCCAGCGGGGGCGCGGTTGTAAGCCAGCCAGATCAGCACAGCACCCGCGATGATCATCGGCAGACTGAGGATTTGGCCCATCGTGACCCAACCCCAGGCCAGATAACCCAACTGCGCATCCGGCACGCGGACAAACTCGACGATGAAACGGAAAATCCCGTAAAACAACGCGAACATGCCGGAAATGGCCATGGTCGGGCGCGGTTTACGCGAGAACAGATAGAGGATCAGGAACAGCGCAACGCCTTCCAGCGCGAACTGGTACAGCTGTGACGGATGGCGCGGTAACTGCGCCGGATCGCTGAACGGCGGGAAGATCATCGCCCAAGGCACGTCAGTCGGTTTGCCCCACAACTCGGCATTGATGAAGTTACCGATCCGACCGGCACCCAGACCAATCGGCACCATGGGCGCAATGAAGTCCATGAGTTCGAAGAACGACTTGCCGTTGCGTCGAGCAAAAAACCACGCGGCCAGCATCACGCCGACAAAACCGCCGTGGAACGCCATGCCGCCTTTCCAGACTTCGAAAATCAGCAGCGGATTGGAAATATAGGCAGGCAGATCGTAGAACAGGACATAACCCAACCGCCCACCGACGATCACGCCCATGGCCAGCCAGAAAATCATGTCGGAGAGTTTTTCTTTGGTCCAGGTCGGATCAAAGCGGTTCAAACGCCGCGATGCCAGCAGCCACGCGCCGCCAATCCCGACCAGGTACATCAAACCGTACCAGTGAATTTGCAGCGGGCCGATGGCCACCGCCACCGGGTCAATCTGCGGGTAAGGCAGCATTGCAACTCCTTAAATGGGAACGCTCTTGCGAGCACTTAACCAGACACACTAAAGCAGGAAACATAAACCCGCGCTGAACAGCTAAGGCCGGGCATGACGAAAAGAGACCGGCATGTTACCGGAGCAACGCCCGGCGCTCTAGCGGCGTGCGATGGATGTGAGCCTCATGTGTGGTTACAGTGGCTTAAAAAGGAGTACTGCATGTGTCTGATTGTTTTCGCGTGGCGCCCTTCGCACGCCCTGCCGCTGATCGTGGCCGCCAATCGTGATGAGTTTTACGCCCGCCCGACTCAACCCTTGGCGCAATGGGCAGACGCGCCTCAAGTTTATGCCGGGCGCGACCTCGAAGCAGGTGGAACCTGGCTAGGCGTAACTTCCGACGGACGATTTGCAGCGCTGACCAATATTCGCAACCCTGACCTACCAATGGGTAACCGCTCGCGAGGCGAACTGGTTGCTCAATTTTTAACCAGCGACGTTCCGGCTGAAGACTACCTTGCCGATATCGCGCTAAGGGCTGCGGAGTATGGTGGTTTCAACCTGCTGGTAGGTGATCGCGAGCGGTTGTATTACCTGAATGGCGCCCACCCGGAACCACGCCTGTTGGCTGCAGGCGTTTACGGGCTGTCAAACGCAGAGCTGAATACTCCTTGGCCGAAGGTGGAAAAAGCCAAGGCGGCCATGAGCACCCAACTTGAGGACCCGAATCCACTGGCGCTCATGGCGTTGTTGAGCGACCCGGCCACCGCACCGACCGTTGAGCTGCCTGATACGGGCGTAAGCCTGGAGACCGAAAAACTGCTGTCCAGTGTGTTCATCGCCAGTCCCAATTACGGCACCCGCGCCAGCACCGTGCTGATCGTCAATGCTGACGGTAGCCAACAGTTTGTGGAGCACAGCTTCGGCCCATATGGCGGGAGATTGGGTGAGGTGGAATTTAGGATCTGACACAGCTCAGCAGCGGAAATGCGATCGTTTGTGGGAGCTGGGCTTGCCCGCGATACAGATTACTCGATATGCCTGATACAACGAGGTGCCTGAATCGCGGGCAAGCCCGGCTCCCACAGGGGAAAGCAGATCCTGTAGGACCTCACGAGCACCGCGAGGCAGCGATGGCGTCCCGTCCGATACACCGCTATCGCGGCCTCGCGGTGCTCGTACGCTCTTACAGGTCTGGGTTTGTCTAGCTACAGCTAGAAATCAATGCCCTTTCACAGACCCCGGATTGATCATCCGCGACAACCCCAGGTTCTTCAGCGCCAGTTGCAGCGAGCTGCTGATGACTTGCGGGTTGTCGTTGGTCATCAACTGCGCCAACAATTCCTTGGCTTTGCTCAGATTGATCTGGCGCAGCATCCACTTCACTTTTGGCAGGTTGGTGGCGTTCATTGACAGGCTGTCGAACCCCATCGCCATCAACAGCACCGCAGCAGCAGGATCGCCGGCCATTTCACCGCAAATGCTGACCGGTTTGCCCTCAGCATGAGCATCGCGCACCACGTTCTGAAGGGCTTGCAGCACGGCCGGGTGCAAGTAGTCGTAAAGGTCTGCAACCCGTGGGTTATTTCGATCCACGGCCAGCAGATATTGAGTCAAGTCGTTGGAGCCTACAGAAAGGAAATCCACCTGACGCGCCAGATCACGAGTCTGATAAACCGCAGCCGGCACTTCGATCATCACGCCAACAGGCGGCATCGGTACATCGGTGCCTTCGTCGCGGACTTCGCCCCAAGCCCTGTGGATAAGGTGCAACGCCTCTTCCACTTCGTGAGTGCTGGAAATCATCGGCAGCAGAATCCGCAGGTTGTTCAAGCCTTCACTGGCCTTGAGCATCGCGCGGGTCTGCACGAGGAAGATTTCCGGATGGTCGAGAGTGACGCGAATACCGCGCCAGCCCAGAAACGGGTTCTCTTCCTTGATCGGGAAGTAGGACAGTGCCTTGTCGCCGCCGATATCCAGGCTGCGCATGGTCACGGGCAGCGGGTGGAAAGCTGCCAGTTGCTCGCGATAAATCGCCAGTTGTTCTTTCTCGCTCGGAAAGCGTTGCTGGATCATGAACGGTACTTCGGTGCGATACAGACCCACACCTTCCGCGCCGCGTTGTTGGGCGCGAGCCACGTCAGCCAGCAAGCCGGTGTTGACCCAGAGCGGCATGCGATGGCCATCCAGAGTGACGCAAGGCAGCTCGCGCAGCGCGTCCAGCCCTTGAGACAACTGGCGTTCTTCTTCAACGACCTTGGCGAACTGCTTACGCATGACATCGCTAGGGTTGGTGAAGACTTCGCCGTGGTAGCCGTCGACGATCAGTTCGATGCCGTCGACCTTGGAGTAAGGCAGGTCGACCACACCCATGACCGTGGGGATACCCATGGCTCGGGCCAGAATCGCCACGTGGGAGTTGCCGGAGCCGAGTACCGACACCAGACCTGCCAGCTTGCCTTCCGGAACTTCGCCCAGCATGGCGGCCGTCAGTTCTTCGCTGACAAGGATCGTGTTATCTGGATACACCAGCGTCTGTTGCCGCGCCTCTTGTAAGTACGCGAGCAAGCGACGGCCAAGATCTTTAACGTCAGAGGCACGCTCGCGCAGATAGGCGTCGTCCATCAACTCGAAACGTTTGACGTGCTCGTTGACCACCGAGCGCAATGCGCCCTGAGCCCACTGACCGGCCTTGATGACATTGGTCACTTCGCTGCCCAGTGAAGCGTCATCCAGCATCATGAGGTACACGTCAAACAGTGCGCGCTCTTCAGGTCGCAGCTGATTGGCGAGCTTGGCAGACAGGGCGCGCATATCGCTGCGCACACCTTCCAGCGCCGTCTGAAACAGGGCCAGCTCGGCCTTTATGTCGGTGACCGTCTTGTCGGGAACCACTTCGAGGTCCGCAGGCGGCAGCATGACCACCGCGACACCCACGGCCGCGCCGGGAGAACCGGCAACACCAACGAATTTGGTTTCCTGGATACCTTTGCCCTGACGACCCAGACCGCGGATCGAGCCAGTGGCCTCGGCGTGAGCGATAACCCCGGCGAGTTGCGCGCTCATGGTCACGAGGAAGGCTTCTTCGCCCTCGTCGAACTGACGGCGCTCCTTTTGCTGGATAACCAGAACCCCCACCACACGACGGTGGTGGATGATCGGCGCGCCGAGGAACGACGCGTAGCGCTCCTCGCCGGTTTCGGCAAAGTAGCGATAACGCGGGTGATCGGCGGCGTTTTCGAGGTTCAGCGGTTCTTCACGGGTACCGACCAGGCCAACCAGGCCCTCGTTCGGTGCCATGCTGACTTTGCCGATGGAGCGCTTGTTCAGGCCCTCGGTGGCCATCAGCACAAAGCGATTACTTTCGGGATCGAGCAAATAGACCGAGCAGACTTGGCTGCCCATGGCCTCTTTGACGCGTAACACAATAATCCCCAACGCCGCCTTGAGATCCTTGGCGGAGTTAACTTCCTGGACGATCTTGCGCAGCGTATTGAGCATGGCTCGGGGTCGAACTCCGTGTCAGTCGCGCGATAAGAGGCGCGGGGCAAGCTCTTTGAGTGCGCGTCGATACACCTCGCGCTTGAATGTCACCACCTGACCCAGCGGATACCAATAGCTGACCCAACGCCAACCATCGAACTCCGGTTTCCCGGTCAAATCCATCCGCACCCGCTGCTCATTGGAGACCAGGCGCAGGAGAAACCATTTTTGCTTCTGGCCAATGCACAGCGGTTGGCTGTGCGTCCTGACCAGACGTTGCGGCAAACGATAGCGCAACCAACCCCGAGTACAGGCAAGAATTTGCACATCCTCAGGTTCAAGCCCGACTTCTTCGTTCAATTCACGATAAAGCGCGTCTTCCGGCGTTTCCTGCGGGTTGATACCACCCTGTGGAAACTGCCAGGCATCTTGGTTGATTCGCCGAGCCCATAGGACCTGGCCGGAGTCGTTTGTCAGAATTATCCCGACATTAGGACGGAAACCATCGGGGTCGATCACGGCAACAACCTCGCAAACGCATGTCACCGCATTGTTCCACAAAGCCGATCAAAGCAGCAACGAGGCTTAGCAGGTTATGTGAAGAGTTGTGAAAACCTCGTATTCTGGTGCTCTTTTTTCAGCAATTTCAGCGAGTAACCGCATGCGCCTGGCTTTATTCGACCTCGACAACACACTTCTGGGTGGTGACAGCGACCACGCCTGGGGTGATTACCTGTGCGAACGCGGCATCCTGGATACCGCGACTTACAAAACCCGCAACGATGAGTTCTATCAGGATTATCTGGCCGGGACTTTGAACCTGACCGACTACCTGAACTTCTCACTGGAAATCCTCGGCAGCACCGAGATGGCCCAGCTAGACGCGTGGCATCGGGATTTCATGCGTGATTGCATCGAACCGATCATCTTGCCCAAGGCGCTGGAACTGATCGCCAAACATCGCGAAGCCGGCGACACGCTGGTCGTCATCACCGCTACCAACCGCTTCGTCACCGGACCGATCGTTGAGCGCCTGGGTATCGAGACGCTGCTGGCGACTGAATGCGAAATGGTCGACGGACGCTATACCGGACGAACCACCGATGTGCCGTGCTTCCGCGAAGGCAAAGTGACACGACTCAATCGATGGCTGGAAGAGAACCAGCTCAGTCTGGAAGACAGCTATTTTTACAGCGACTCGCTGAATGATCTGCCGCTGCTGGAAAAGGTCGCCAACCCGGTAGCCGTGGACCCGGACCCGAAATTGCGCGCCGAAGCTGAAAGCCGTGGCTGGCCGGTGATTACACTGCGCGGATGACTCCAGCGAAATAAGATCGCACTGTGGAATACGGCCCCTGTGGGAGCGGTGCTTGCCCGCGATAAGGACACCGCAGTTCTGCAGGTGGATCACCTAAACCGTATCGCGGGCAAGCACCGCTCCCACAAGGAGATTGCATCCAGGTTAGCCAATCTTTAGCCTCAAACCGGCTTCGCGCCAATCAACCCGGCAATGGCGATAAAACAGACAAAACTGAAAATCGCCAGCGCCAAAGTGAATTTCAGCCCGGCCTTGGCTGGATCAATACGCAACCGGTTCAAACGCACTACCAGCCACAGCCAGCTCAACGCCCCCAAGGTGTAAAGCACGCTGCTCGCTAATACCCAGGTTTGCCCAAGAGGCCAGCCCACCAGGTGCGCCAGCCACCAGCCGGTGATTGGCATGGTCAGCAGGCACAACCCCATCAGGATCCAGGCAAATAGCCGAGGACGTAGTAACAAGCGGGTGTGGTTGGTGGTAAACCCTGCCCTGCGGCCCTTGATCAACCAGATAGTCAAACCGAGGGCGCTGAGCAAAAACAGCACCGTCGCCGAGATGTGCAAGGTTTTCAGGGCGGTAAGATGATCCATTTTCTAGATGCTCAGCTGGTGAATCGGTAGGAGCGAACTTGTTCGCGAGGCGTTTACCTGACACACCCGGTGGTCTGTTTCGCGAACGAGTTCGCTCCTACCGGGATCGCTTTATTACCCCAAAAACAGCTTGTAAGCCGGATTCTCGCTCTCATCCCAGTACGGATAGCCAATCTCGGCCAGTGCCGCCGGTACCAGGTGTCGCTCATCCTCAGGCACCACTAGCCCCGCAACGACACGACCATCCGCCGCGCCGTGGTTACGGTAGTGGAACATCGAAATCGTCCACTGGCCGCCCAGTTTGTTGAGGAAGTTGAACAGCGCGCCCGGCCGCTCCGGGAACTCAAAACGGAACACCACTTCGTCGCTGACCCGCTCGGCATGCCCGCCGACCATATGCCGGATATGCAGCTTGGCCAGCTCGTTGTCGGTCAGGTCGATTACCGGGAAGCCCTGTTCCGTGAGGCTGCTGATCAAGCCCTTGCGCGGATCAGTGTCCGGATGCGTCTGCACGCCGACAAAAATGTGCGCTTCACGGTCGGTGTGGTAACGATAGTTGAACTCGGTGATCTGGCGTTTGCCAATGGCTTCGCAAAAGGCCTTGAAGCTGCCTGGCTGCTCGGGGATGGTCACGGCGATGATCGCCTCGCGACCTTCGCCCAGTTCAGCGCGCTCGGCGACGTGACGCAAGCGGTCGAAGTTGACGTTGGCACCGGAGTCAATCGCGACAAAGGTCTGGCCACTGACTTCGTAATGCTCGACGTACTTCTTGATCCCGGCCACGCCCAGAGCGCCAGCAGGCTCGGTGATCGAGCGGGTATCGTCGTAAATATCCTTGATCGCCGCACATATTTCGTCGGTGCTGACGGTGATCACTTCGTCGACGTAATCCTTGCAGATGTCGAAGGTGTACTGACCAATCTGCGCCACCGCTACACCATCGGCGAACAACCCGACCTGCTGCAGCACAACCCGCTCGCCATAGGCCATGGCCTGTTGCAGGCAGTTGGAATCGTCCGGCTCGACGCCGATTACTTTGATGTCGGGACGCAGGTATTTCACGTAAGCCGCAATACCAGCGATCAAACCGCCGCCACCCACCGGGACGAAAATTGCGTCCAGCGGGCCCTGATGCTGGCGAAGAATCTCCATTGCCACAGTGCCTTGCCCTGCAATCGTGTCTGGATCGTCATAAGGGTGGATGTAAACGAAGCCCATTTCCTCGACCAGCTCCAGCGAATAAGCCAGTGCTTCCGGGAACGAGTCGCCGTGCAGTACCACTTTACCGCCGCGAGAACGTACACCCTCGACCTTGATCTCAGGGGTGGTTTTAGGCATCACGATGGTGGCTTCGACACCCAGCGTCTTAGCCGCCAGCGCCAGGCCTTGCGCATGATTGCCTGCCGAGGCAGTCACTACGCCACGGGCCAGTTCTTCAGGGCTGAGCTGCGCCAGCTTGTTGTAGGCGCCACGGATCTTGAACGAGAACACCGGCTGCAAGTCTTCGCGCTTGAGCAGCACCTGGTTGCCCAGTCGCTCAGACAACTGACGAGCGCCCTGCAGCGGGGTTTCCACGGCCACGTCGTAGACGCGGGAGGTGAGAATTTTTTTGACGTACTGTTCAAGCATCACGGCGACATCACTGGCGAAAGGGCAAGGACGAGAAGTCTAACCCGCACTCCGATGCACGACCACACGAATCACGGGGCTTTGGCGCTGGCATGTCGCTATAATGCGCGCCCTTTTCCTCAATCTGCAGGAGCGCGCTTGCCCGCGATGGCATTGGCACATCCAACGTGGATGGCGCCTGACACAGCGCAATCGCGGGCAAGCGCGCTCCTACAGGTCTATATATCAGGCACCCGTGGAGCCCGCATGAACCAGGATCAACTCAAACAAGCCGTGGCGCAGGCCGCCGTGGACTTCATCCTTCCGAAACTGGACGATAAAAGCATCGTCGGCGTCGGCACCGGCTCCACTGCCAACTGCTTCATTGATGCACTTGCCCAGCACAAAGGCGCATTCGACGGCGCAGTTGCCAGCTCCGAAGCCACGGCCGCACGCCTCAAAGGCCACGGCATTCCGGTGTACGAGCTCAATACCGTCAGTGATCTGGAGTTCTACATCGACGGCGCTGATGAAAGCGACGAGCACCTGAATCTGATCAAGGGCGGCGGCGCAGCATTGACCCGCGAAAAAATCGTCGCAGCCGTTGCCAAGACCTTTATCTGCATCGCTGACGCCAGCAAGCTGGTGCCGGTACTCGGCGCATTTCCGCTGCCGGTCGAAGTGATCCCGATGGCGCGCAGCCACGTTGCCCGCCAACTGGTGAAACTGGGCGGCGACCCGGTTTATCGCGAAGGCGTGCTGACCGATAACGGCAATATCATTCTTGATGTGCACAACATGAACATCACCAATCCGGCTGAGCTGGAAAACCAGATCAACGCAATCGTCGGCGTTGTGACTAATGGCCTGTTTGCTGCGCGCCCGGCAGATTTGCTGCTGTTGGGGACAAGTGAAGGGGTTAAGACGCTGACGCGTTGATAGCACCGGTGAGAACGGTCACGGTGCCTTTTATGGCAAACAGGTGATCTGTAGGATCTGCCGAAGGCTGCGATGCGGTATGTCGGGATAGACGCTTCGCAGCGTTCGGCAACTCCTCCAGGGCCCAGTGCTTTATGTATTACGGCTTCTTGAACACATAAAACAGATTCGGCTCGCTCACCAGGTACAGGGTACCTTCGTCATCCATGGCGATGCCCTCGGCCTGCGGCACGGTTTTGCGCAGGCCCATTGAACCCTGGCTCAAAGAAACATTACCCACCGCCCGGCCTTTGGTATCGAGTTCAACGATTTGGCGGGACTCATCCGACAGGGCGAGCAAATGACCGCTTCGTTCGTCGAACTGCAGGCTGGAAATGTCCCGCACAAACAGCCCCGCATCACGTTTGGCATCAGAAGACACCTCAATCATGCTCGGCGTGCCCGCGTTCAAGTTGGGGAACCCACGCACTTCGATGATCTGCGTAGGCCTGCGCTCCTTGGCGACAAACAGCCGTTGTCCTTTGGTGTCGTATGCCAGCCCTTCATAACCGTTGTTGTTGCCAGACCCGATGCCGAGCGTCAGTTGCTCGGCATCAGCAGCATCAAGGAAGGTCGTTTCATTATCGACATGCACCTTGATCAGTCTCTGCTTTCGCTCATCACTAATCACATAGATACCCGGACTGATGTATTCCACCGCTTCGGCATCACCGAACCCCGTCAATGGAATACGACGCAAAACCCGACCATCGAGGCTCAGCTCAACCATTTCGGCGTTTGAATTGGTTACGGTGAACAGGCTCTTGCGCTCCGGGTCGTAGCTCAGGGCCGAGACATCGTCCTCAAGCCCCGCAATAACCTGCCCCTCAATGACCACCCGGTAATCGCCCAATCCCATGGCCTGCGCGTCTTTGTCTTGCCAAAGCAGGTGCCAGTTGAACAAGGCACGCTCGGCGAAACGGTATTCACGGTTGGCAAAAAACAGCAGCAACGCCAGCAGAACAAGAAGCACGACAAGGATTTTTCGGAAAGTCAGGAGCTGGCGCATTCAGAGGGCTCAAGGATAGGCGGGCAGCATAAATAGCATGCGAATATGAATTGAAGCTTAATGGCGGAGGGCCATTAGACGCTACTCCTGTAGGAGCTCACCGAGGTTACGAGGCCAGCGATAGCGGTTTATCTGACACTCCACCATCGCTGGCCTCGTAACCTCGGTGAGCTCCTACAGTCCATTGTTTGTGGCCTTGGATACCGAAGAGGCCCAGAAAAAGACTCTGCGAATCACTTCTTCTTAAACGAATAAAACAGGTTCGGCTCGCTGACGATGTACAGGTTACCGTCATCGTCGAACGCTACTCCTTCAGCGCGAGGGATAGTGTCCTTCAGACCGTTGAAACCGCCGAGCAACGTCATGAAGCTGACCTGCTCGCCGTTTTCATCCAGCTCCAGCAGCATGTGCGACTCCGCAGACAGGGCAAGGGTATGCCCAGTCCGAGGCTCGACAGTCAATGAAGAGAGATTGCGCAAATCCAGAGACTTGCTCACGACCTTCTGTTTTTCGCCTTTCAAAATGTCGCTGCCGTCGCTTGCCCAGGTAAATATTGCCGGTGGGCGCTCTTCCCCCAGCAGCAATTGTTGCCGGCGAGGGTCCCAGGCGGTCCCCTCGAAAGCTTTATTCTGGTTCCTGGAGGGACCAAGGTCGTACTCCGGGAAATCCGCGATGTTCAGCGTCGTGGTTTGCGGGGTGACCTTGACGATGGTCAGGTGATGCTGGCGCTCATCGCTAATAGCCATGAAGCCATTCTCCATCACTGCAATCGCCTCGGGATTGCTCCACCCTACCATCGGAATCTTGCGCAGTACGTCGCCTTTAAGGGTCAGCTCAACGAGGAAAGGATTCTTGCCCATGACCGCGAAAAGCGTTTTGGTCACCGGGTTATAAGACACATCCGACGCTTCGTCGTCCTCCATACCCGGCAACAGCTTGGCGTCGACATCGACGACATAGTCCGGAAGCCAGACGCTTGCCTTGCGTTCGGCCGGACTTTCGAAACGCTCCCCGAGCCACAGTAGCCCGCGGTCATCCCAATGCATTGCCCAGGCAATGCCATAACCAATCACCACGACCAGCAGCAACAGACCGTACCAACGCAGACGGGGTAGACGACGCGAGGATCTGGCGGACGATGAAGGGCTGGTCATGAGCATTCCCGATTATGGATAGCATTCGATGGCACAGTGCCCTGATCAGAGCGCTGGTGGCCGGATTATCCAGATCAATTGTGAAAAAAACGCCAATTATTCTATTTAAGGCTGCAAAAAACGCGAAAGCCGCCTGCGACGCTGGTCGCAGACGGCTTTGGGCGACTTCAGGGGATCAGCGAACGCTGCTTTCGAAGGGCTTCTGCCCTACCAATTCCAGTACCAGCTCATCGCCAGCCAACAGCGGGCCGACGCCTGCCGGAGTGCCGGTCATGATGACGTCACCGGCCTGCAGCGAGAAGCAGGCAGCCATGTGTTGAATCACCGGCACGATAGGGTTGAGCATGTCGCGGCTGTTACCGTCCTGGCGGACTTCGCCATTGATGGTCAGACGAATGCCGATGTCGGTCAGGTCGGAGAAGGTTTCAGCCGGAACAAACGGAGCGATGACCGCTGCACCGTCGAAAGACTTGGCCTCTTCCCATGGATAACCCTTGTCGCGCAGCTTGGTTTGCACGTCACGCAAGGTCAGGTCCAGGCCCGGAGCAAAGCCGGAGATAGCGTCCAGCACTTCTTCACGGGTCGGGTTCTTGGTCAGGGGTTTACCGATCAGCACGACAATTTCCGCTTCGTAGTGCACTGCGCCACGATCAGCCGGAATGGTGAAACCACCTTCCAGCGCAACTACAGCGCTGCCGGGCTTGATGAACAGCAGCGGCTCGGTTGGCACCGCGTTATTCAGTTCCTTGGCGTGCTCGGCGTAGTTACGACCCACGCATACGGCCTTGCCCATGGGAAAGTGGATGCTCGTTCCGTCGACATACTTGTGCTGATAGCTCATGGCGGCTCCTTGGTCTCGTTGTGGTCACGCCACTATAAAGTGACGGCCCATTAAACAGCGAAGATTTTTCCGGGGTTCATGATGCCGTTCGGATCGAACGCTGCCTTGATGGCCTTCATGTATTCGATTTCGACGGGTGAACGGCTATACGTCAGGTAATCACGCTTGGTCATGCCAACGCCGTGCTCGGCAGAAATCGAGCCGTTGTACTTCTGCACGGTCTCGAACACCCATTTGTTCACTCTGGCGCATTTGACGAAGAACTCTTCCTTGTCGAGCGTCTCAGGCTTGAGGATATTCAGGTGCAGGTTGCCATCACCGATATGGCCGTACCAGAGCACTTCAAAGTCGGGGTAGTGCTCGGCGACGATCGAATCAATTTCACTCAGAAACGCGGGCACTTTCGAGACGGTCACGGAGATGTCGTTCTTATAAGGCGTGAAGTGGGAAATGGTCTCGGAGATGTACTCGCGCAGCTTCCACAGGTTTTTCAGTTGCTGCTCGCTCTGGCTCATCACGCCATCCAGCACCCAGCCCTGCTCGACGCAATGCTCGAAGGTCGCCAATGCTTCATTGGCAAGGTCTTCAGTGGTGGCTTCGAATTCCAGCAGTACATAGAACGGGCATGGCGTATCGAACGGTGAAGGTACGTCGCCGCGGGCCATGACACGGGCAAAGGACTTGTCGGAAAAGAACTCGAACGCCGTCAGGTCCAGCTTGCCGTGGAAGGCGTGCAGCACCGGCATGATCGAGTTGAAGTCAGCTGTACCCAGAACCATCGCGGTCAGGTTTTTGGGGGCGCGGTCAAGGCGCATGGTGGCTTCGACGACAAAGCCCAGCGTACCTTCGGCACCGATGAACAACTGACGCATGTCGTAACCGGTCGCGTTCTTGATCAAGTCCTTGTTCAGTTCAAGGATGTCGCCCTTGCCAGTCACCACTTTCAGGCCCGCGACCCAATTGCGCGTCATGCCGTAGCGAATAACCTTGATCCCGCCGGCATTGGTGCCGATGTTGCCGCCAATCTGACTGGAACCTGAGGAAGCGAAGTCCACCGGATAATAAAGGCCGTTTTCTTCCGCGAGGTTCTGCAGTTGTTTGGTGATTACACCAGGTTGAACGCGAGCCGTGCGCTCGGTGACGTTCAGTTCCAGCACCTGATTCATGTAATCGAACGAAACCACCACTTCGCCATTGGCAGCCACCGCCGCCGCGGAAAGACCCGTTCTGCCGCCCGACGGGACCAGCGCGACCTTGTGTTCGTTGGCCCACAGGACGATGGCCTGAACCTGCTCGATGGACTTGGGAAAGACAATGGCAACGGGCGCGGGCGTGAATTGTTTGGTCCAGTCCTTGCCGTAAGCCTCAAGGGATGCGGCATCGGTGAGCACCTTTCCAGGCTCAACCAGGGTCTTCAGTTCATCTACCAGCGCAGAATGGATCATCGACGGAACTCTCGAACAATTCATGGTCATCCTGAGAACGCTTCACGTCCAGGAATGGGGTTTCGCGGGGTGCATATGCTAGCATACGCCCCCCGCCAATCGAGCTGATGGCCCGATTCGCGACCGCTTCACTTACTGCCAAATTTCTCCGGGACACAGGTTAAAGCAGATGAGCAAGACTTCCCTCGACAAGAGCAAGATCAAGTTCCTTCTTCTCGAAGGCGTCCATCAATCCGCTGTGGATGTCCTCAAGGCAGCCGGTTATACCAGCATCGAGTACCACACCAAGTCTCTGCCGGAAGCCGAACTGAAAGAAAAGATCGCTGACGCTCACTTCATCGGCATCCGCTCCCGCACCCAGCTGACTGAAGAGATGTTCGATCACGCGAAGAAACTGGTCGCGGTCGGCTGCTTCTGCATCGGTACCAACCAGGTTGATCTGGGCGCAGCTCGCGAGCGCGGCATCGCGGTGTTCAACGCACCGTACTCCAATACTCGCTCCGTTGCCGAACTGGTATTGGCCGAAGCTATCCTGCTGTTGCGCGGCATCCCGGAGAAGAACGCATCCTGCCACCGTGGTGGCTGGATCAAAAGCGCGGCCAACTCCTTCGAAATCCGCGGCAAGAAACTGGGCATCGTGGGCTACGGCTCGATCGGTACTCAGCTGTCTGTGCTGGCCGAAAGCCTTGGGATGCAGGTGTTTTTCTTCGACCCGCTGACCAAGCTGCCTCTGGGCAACGCGACACAAGTCACCAGTCTGACCGAGCTGCTGGGTCTGGCTGACATCGTGTCTCTGCACGTGCCTGAATTGCCGTCCACCCAAATGATGATTGGCGAGAAAGAAATCCGCGCCATGAAAAAGGGCGCCATTCTGATCAACGCCGCTCGCGGCACGGTCGTGGACCTCGATGCTCTGGCAGACGCCATCAAGGACAAGCACCTGATCGGCGCAGCCATCGACGTGTTCCCGGTTGAGCCTCGCTCCAACGACGACATCTTCGAAAGCCCGCTGCGCGGCCTGGATAACGTGATCCTGACCCCGCACATCGGTGGTTCGACCGCCGAAGCGCAAGCCAACATCGGTCTGGAAGTGGCTGAGAAGCTGGTCAAGTACAGCGACAACGGTACGTCGGTGTCTTCGGTCAACTTCCCTGAAGTGGCCCTGCCTGCTCACCCTGGCAAGCACCGCCTGCTGCACATCCACGAGAACATCCCGGGCGTGCTGATGGAGATCAACAAGGTCTTCGCCGAAAACGGTATCAACATTTCCGGTCAGTTCCTGCAGACCAACGAGAAAGTCGGCTACGTGGTCATCGACGTCGATGCCGAGTATTCCGATCTGGCTCAGGAAAAGCTGCAACACATCAAAGGCACAATCCGTAGCCGCGTGTTGTTCTAAGCAGTTCCGGGGCAACAAAAAAGGAGACCTTCGGGTCTCCTTTTTTTTTGGGTGTTGCCCTATATCTGTAGGAGCTCACGAGCACCTACAGGACTATCGGTAACCTCAGCGCACATTCACCCTGATCACCTTCGATTCGACCGAAGGATTCAGCGGGATGTGGCTCTTGTCGCCGACCAGCAACTGCAAGGTGTGCGGGCCGTGCGGCAAGGTGACTTCGGTTTCGGTCTGACCTTTACCAAAATGACGAATGTTGTCGGTCATTGGCAGCGGCGCGTTCAGGTCCGGCTGGTCTTTGACATCGATCAACAGGTGGTGATGGCCGGTCTCGGGGATGTCTACCCCGGCAGGCGCGACGCCCATGCCTTTGAGGCCAAACTGGACCTTGAAGGTGCCAGGCACCGTCGCGCCGTCTTTAGGCGAAATGATGTAAGCCTCGGCCCCGGCAGGTGAAGGCGTGCGCGGAATATCGGCAGCACTGGCCATCAGCGAGACCCCGAGCAGCAGGCCAGCGAAAGCAGTTTTTGCAAAGAGGGTTTTCATGAGTTCTCCAGTTTTTATAGGCACCAGCGATCAGCCTTTGAATGGCATGCCTATTACCATAGCGTGGTGGTGAGTTACTGGTTTGGAGAAGGGAGCTTTATGACAAAGATTTCATGCAGACCTCGCTTTTGCAGGAGCTGCCGAAGGCTGCGAAGCATTAATCCGGACAGACCGCTATCGCAGCCCTCGGCAGCTCCTACAGGTCAAGCGTTTGCTGCGCGACAAAGAGACACTTAAAACACCCCATCCCCACGCCGACGAAACCAACCCGTCAGGGAAAGTCGATCACGGCTGGCAGGCATGACCTCGTGAGGGATATCACCGGACATGAACACCACCAGGCAGCCACCAGTTGGCTGCACGTCATATTCCACGTCGTTATCAAGGAACATTCGCAGTTGGCCGCCATGCTCCGGCAGCCAGGCATTGTTCAGATAAACCACCGCTGAGACCATGCGCCGGTCATCGTCGCGAAAACGATCTACATGCTTGAGATAGAAAGCGCCCGGCGGATACATCGCGAAATGGCTTTCGAAATCTTCCAGGCCAAGGAACAAACCGCGATTCAATGCCTGACGCAAGCTGTCCATCAACCCCAGATAACGATCACAAGGTTCAGACTGCCCGGGCTCCAGCCACTGGATGTGATCACCACGAATCCCTTCACGGATCTCTTGAAATGGCCCGCGACCGACAGCGGCGGGCGCCAGCTCACCTTCGGCGGCGCGCGTGCGGCACTCGCTGGCCAGCTCAAGCGTCAGGCTTTCGGGAAGGAAAATATTTTGCTGCGACCAGCCGCGGGCAGCGAGGTCGTCGACGATTCGAAGCAGCAGCGGATGATCAGAGGCGATTTGCATGGCGCATAGTATCCAGCCGCCCAAGAATAGTGAACGAAATTTCACAGGGGCAGCCAACTCATAACTCGACAAAGCCCCGCAACCACCGGGACAATAGCGGCCTGCCGACAGGAGTCCCTATGCGCCGTTTGTTTGTTGTGTTGTTGATGTGCTGCACGATGCCCGCCTGGGCAGACAGCTATGACCAGTTGTACAAGGTCGCCGGCTGGCCAGAACAGCGTGCGCATTTCAATGACGCTCTTAAAGCCGC
This sequence comes from Pseudomonas caspiana, assembly GCF_040224095.2. Lineage (NCBI taxonomy): Bacteria > Pseudomonadati > Pseudomonadota > Gammaproteobacteria > Pseudomonadales > Pseudomonadaceae > Pseudomonas > Pseudomonas caspiana. Next base: position 5,693,008 of record NZ_CP167995.1, read on the forward strand.
GCAACAACGCTATCGCAACAGCCTGCCACCTGCGGTGTTTCAAGCGCTGGTCAACAACAGCAATCAGCGTTTCGCCCCACAAGCCATGGATCAACGCGCCGAACAGCGCCTGCGCGAAAGTCTGCGCAACCCGAACCCTGCGCTGCAATTCTTCCAGTCACCGCTCGGACGCAAGATCGTCAACGCCGAACTGACCGCTACCCGGCCTGATCAGTTGGCCAAGAATGCCAAAGGCTTGCCACAGATTCAGGCTGACGCCACTCGCCAACTGTTGATCGGCCATTTGGCTCAAGCGCTGCCTGCCAAAGAGGCCGGTGCTGAAGTCAGCCTGGCGATTGCCGGTGTTGCCGCCGACAGTTTGAGTCAGATGATTCCAGGATTACTGGGCGGCGGTCAGGCTCAAGGTATGCTCGACGGGCAACGTGAACGCCTGATGGCGCAAATCGCTGCCGACATGAACAACACTCTGCTTTATGTCTATCGCGACCTTTCCGATCCGGAACTGGAAGAGTTCTCGACATTCGCCGAATCTGCCGAAGGCAAGGCCTACTATCAAGCCGCACTGGCCGCGATTCGTGCGGGGCTAGCGGTTGGGCAAAGTTCTTCAAGCCTCGCCCCTGCGCAGTAACCCGGCTATTTAGCTCGCCTGCGCCAAACGTATTTTCTGTTCTATAAAGGCCAGGTACTGCGCCCTGAACTCCGGTATTTCATTAGCCAGATGGTGCCGCGCGTCGCTGAGCATGAGTATCCGGGGTTGACTGAATTTCTCGCTGAGCACCCCCAGGTTATGACTCCAGTCAACGGTCATATCGGCTTCGCCCTGGATAATGATCGGACTGCGCAGACTGACGGGCGCTGCTTCGACACGCTTGATCCAACGCGCCAGCGCCCCGACCCAGGCAGTAGGCAGACGCTGCGGCTGTAGTGGGTCAGCGAGCAGGAACGGCAAAAACGCCGGCGCATTACTGTTCTCGCTGAAACGCCGGGCGATACCTGTAACGAAGGGATTGAGCAGGTAATAGCTGAGCCTGGACCAACCCCAGGCACGAGGCCTGACCAACGGCGCCAGCAGGATTACCTGACCTTGAGCGGGGCTTTCAATACCATGATTGAGCAGATGGTCGATCAGAATTGCGCCACCAGTGCTTTGCCCACAAAGGTGCCAAGGTGCAGGCAGTTGCAGCGCGCTCGCTTCCTCGAACAGGCGCTGCAGCACCACTTGATACTCGGCAAAATCGTTGATGCTGGCCCGCGGACCACTGGACAAGCCGTGTCCGGGCAAATCGCAGGAAATGACCGCAAAGTTCATGCTCAGCGCCCATTCGATCAAATGCCGGAACAGACCCATGTGGTCATAAAATCCATGTATCAAAAACAACGTGGCCACTGGCTGATCCGGAATCCAGACCTGCCCGACAATGTCATAGCCCCCCGCATCCATCCTCCCCAGCCAAGTGCGCAATGGCCGCTCCAGCCCCAACCTGTCCAGCACGTAAAAACGCTGGTAAGCCAATCCCTCGGCAGACAGCGGCTGGGCAGCGCTCAGCGGTTGCAGGCTGTTGCGCAGTGCTTCGGGGTCGAACGTGGCAGACATGAGGTTTCCGGCGGGACGATAGGCTGTGCTGAGATATTCAGCTGTATCCCTGAACATGGCAACCCGGCCCCCTCAAACAGATGCGCCTGAAATGAAATCCTCACGCCGCAACACGCTCGTCGCAGGTCTGATCGCGATTCTCTGCGCGGGGCTTTTGTGGGTCGGTTACGACTGGTTTCAAGGCCGCTACTTGCGGCCATTCAGCGACCAGGTGGCGTTTTTCGCGGGCGATTCGCTTCGCCTGCCGGATGAACTGGCCGGAACGGGCCGTGTTCGATTGGTACATTTCTGGGATCCGGCGTGCCCCTGCAACGTTGGAAACCAGCAACACCTTGCGGAGCTGATCGAGCATTTTGCTGCGCAAGGTGGCGTGGATTTCTACGCGGTGCAAAAGCCCGGCAGCCACGGCCGGTTGCCCTCCACGCTGAGCGCAATCAAACCCATCGCTTACTTGCCGGGCGCAGAACGCGTCAGTGCAAGCCCCGCCGTGGCCATCTGGGATCGAGACGGCAAGCTGGCGTACTTCGGGCCTTACAGCGAAGGGCTGACGTGTAATTCAAGCAACAGCTTTATCGAGCCGATCCTGCAAGCGCTGACTGAAGGCCGGGCGGTGGATGCGACACACACCATGGCGGTGGGATGTTATTGCGGGTGGAGCCCAACCCCCCTGTAGGAGTGAGCTTGCTCGCGATAGCGTCAGGCCATACGGTAATTTTTCAACAGGTCTATCGTTATCGCGAGCAAGCTCACTCCTACAGGTCACCCGTTTCCTGTTCATGGCAATGCCACATACGCCAATCCCATCTACTCAACCCCCACCCAAATCTGTAGCCTGCTCTCTTTGCCCGCCGACCGAGAAGCCGGATGAAACGCAGCCTGTCTATCCTTGTATTCATCATCGCCCTCGTCATCGGCGCCGGTGCCTGGTATTTGCACAGCAAGCAGCCACAGCGTGACGGCGAGCTGCCCCTCGCTCACCTTCAGGCACCGGTCAGCGTGCGTTACGACGAGCGAGGCGTGCCGCATATTCGCGCCGAGAACGAAGCCGATCTGTATCGCGCACTGGGTTATGTTCAGGCTCAGGACCGACTGTTCCAGATGGAAATGGTCCGTCGTCTGGCCCGAGGTGAACTGGCTGAAGTACTGGGCCCCAAACTGGTCGCGACGGACAAGCTGTTCCGCAGCCTGCGTATTCGTGAACACGCCGACGACTATGTCGCCCGTCACGACAAGGACACACCGACCTGGAAAGCACTGCAAGCCTACCTCGATGGCATCAATCAATATCAGGACAGCCACGCCAGACCGCTGGAGTTCGATCTGCTGGGCATCCCTAAACGGCCATTCACCGCCGAGGATACCCTGAGCGTCGGCGGCTACATGGCCTACAGCTTCGCCGCTGCCTTTCGTACCGAGCCTTTGCTGACCTATGTGCGTGACGAGCTTGGCGCGGATTATCTGAAAGTCTTTGACCTGGACTGGCAGCCCCAAGGCGTTCTCGATCAGCCTGCCAAACTCTCAACAGCCGACTGGAAAAGCCTCGACCAGCTCGGTTACCTGAGCAATCGGGCGCTTGAACAAGCGGGGCTGCCACAGTTTGAAGGCAGCAACGCGTGGGCCGTTTCCGGCAGCCGGACCAAGAGTGGCAAGCCGTTACTGGCGGGCGATCCACACATCCGTTTCTCGGTGCCAGCGGTGTGGTACGAAGCGCATCTGTCCGCGCCGGGCTTTGAGTTGTACGGTCATCATCAGGCGCTAAATCCTTTCGCGTCGCTGGGCAATAACATGGACTTCGGCTGGAGCCTGACCATGTTCCAGAACGATGACCTGGATCTGATTGCCGAAAAGACCAACCCGGAAAACCCGAATCAGGTCTGGTACCACGGCCAGTGGGTCGACATGACCACCTCTGAACAACAGATTGCAGTCAAAGGCGAAGCGCCGGTCACACTGACGCTGCGCAGGTCGCCTCACGGCCCCATCGTCAACGACGTAATGGGCGTCACCGCAAGTGCCACGCCGGTTGCCATGTGGTGGTCATTCCTGGAGTCGGAGAATCCGATTCTGGAGGGTTTCTACGAAGCCAATCGCGCCGACACTCTGGAAAAAATGCGCGCCGCTGCCGAGAAAATCCAGGCACCGGGGCTGAACATTGTCTGGGCCAATGCCAAAGGCGATATCGGCTGGTGGGCTGCGGCGCAATTGCCCATCCGCCCGGAAGGAGTCAATCCGAATTACATTCTCGACGGCAGCACCGGGCAAGCCGACAAACTCGGCTTTTACCCCTTCAGCGCCAACCCGCAGGAAGAAAACCCCGCGCGCGGCTACATCGTCTCGGCCAACTTCCAGCCCCTCTCGCCTACCGGCATGCAGATCCCCGGTTACTACAACCTTGCAGACCGTGGTCAGCAGTTGAATCGGCAGTTGAGCGATACCTCGGTGAAATGGGATCTGGACAGTAGCAAGGCCCTGCAACTGGGTACACAAACCGAGTATGCGAAGCGGGTATTACAGCCTCTTCTTCCCGTCCTCCGTGAGGTCATCAGTGATCCGGAAGAGAAAGCGCTGCTAGAGCGTCTGGCTAACTGGAAAGGCGACTACGCGGTTGATTCAGTGGGCGCGACGTTGTTCAACCAGTTCCTCTTCGACCTGAGCGAAGAGGTCTTTCACGATGAGCTGGGCGACGGCCTGTTCGAGACATTGCTGTCGACAAGGGTGATTGATGCCGCCCTGCCTCGTGTGGCTGCCGACGCCAGCTCGCCCTGGTGGAACAATCGTAATTCGCCGTTCGAAGAAAACCGCGCCGATACCATCAAAGTCGCGTGGCACGCCACGGTGTCGCATCTGAAATCCACTTATGGACTCAACGCCGATGAATGGCGCTGGGGCAAAGCACACACCTTGACTCACGCACATCCATTGGGTTTGCAGAAGCCGCTGGATACGCTGTTGAACGTCGGACCGTTCGCAGCCCCTGGCACCCATGAAGTACCCAACAATCTTTCTTCACGCATCGGCCCCGCGCCATGGCCCGTCAGCTACGGCCCCTCAACCCGCCGCCTGATCGACTTCGCGGACCCGGCCCATGCACTGGGCATCAACCCGGTTGGGCAAAGCGGCGTGCTGTTCGACAAACACTATTCGGATCAGGCGCAGACCTACATCAACGGCGAGTATGTGCCGCAGCATTTGAGTGAAGAGGATGTAGCGAAGAATGCCCAAGGCACCTTGAGGTTGGTGCCAAGGAACTGATCTGTGGGAGCCGAGCTCGCTCGCGATAAGGATGAGTGCGGTTCACGTTAGATCGCGTCCAGCCTCATCGCGAGCAAGCTCTGCTCCCACAAGGTCACCTACATACTGAAGATCATCACACCGGCGCAGCTGCGCGGCGTGGGTCGGGTTGCTTGTAGCTGTCTGCCGCGCTTTCTTCGATGGCTTGCTGGATGGCTTTCTTGCGCTGTTGCTCGGCACGGCGGGTGAAGAACCAGACCAGGAAGGTCGCGCACGAAACGGCCAGCAGAATCAAACTCGCGACAGCGTTGATTTCCGGTTTCACGCCCAGACGCACGGCGGAGAAGACTTCCATCGGCAAGGTCGTTGAGCCCGGACCAGAAACGAAGCTCGCCAGTACCAGGTCGTCCAGCGACAGCGCGAAGGACATCATGCCCCCCGCTGCCAGCGATGGCGCGATCATCGGGATGGTGATCAGGAAGAACACCTTCCATGGCCGCGCACCGAGGTCCATGGCGGCCTCTTCGATGGACAGGTCCAGTTCACGCAAGCGCGCCGAAACCACGACCGCCACATAGGCGGCGCAGAACGTGGTGTGGGCGATCCAGATGGTGACGATTCCGCGCTCCTGCGGCCAGCCGATCAACTGCGCCATGGCCACGAACAGCAGCAACAGCGACAGACCGGTAATCACTTCAGGCATCACCAGCGGCGCTGTTACCAGCCCACCGAAAAATGTGCGGCCTTTGAAGCGCGTGATGCGGGTCAACACGAACGCCGCCATGGTGCCCAGCGCTACCGCTGCAATCGCCGTGTAGGTGGCGATTTCCAGAGAGCGCATCACCGAGCCCATCAGTTGCGAGTTGTCCAGCAGCCCGACATACCAGTGCAACGACCAGCCGCCCCAGACCGTTACCAGTTTGGAGGCGTTGAACGAGTAGATGACCAGAATCACCATCGGCGCATAGATGAACAGCAGGCCAAGGACCAGCATCATGTTCGAGAATCGAAAGCCTCTCATGCCCTGCCCTCCAGCTCTTTGGCCTGACTGCGGTTGAACAGAATGATCGGCACGATCAGGATCAACAGCATGATCACCGCCAACGCCGAAGCCACCGGCCAGTCACGGTTGTTGAAGAACTCTTGCCACAACACGCGGCCAATCATCAGGGTTTCCGGACCGCCCAGGAGTTCAGGAATGACGAACTCGCCGACCACCGGAATGAACACCAGCATGCAGCCCGCAATCACGCCGTTCTTGGACAGCGGCACGGTGATTTTCCAGAAGCTGTTGAAGTTAGTCGAGCCCAGATCAGAAGCCGCCTCAAGCAGGCTCGGGTCATGTTTGACCAGGTTGGCGTACAGCGGCAGGATCATGAACGGCAGGTACGAATACACCACGCCGATATAGACGGCCAGGTTGGTATTGAGGATCTGCAGCGGCTCGTCGATGAGACCCAGCCACATCAGGAACGCATTGAGCAGCCCGTTATTGCTGAGAATGCCCATCCACGCATAGACCCGGATCAGAATCGCGGTCCAGGTCGGCATCATGATCAACAGCAGCAATACGGTTTGCAGTTCCTTGCGTGCGGTCGCAATGGCGTAGGCCATCGGGAAGCCGATCAGCAGGCACAGCAACGTGCTGAAGAACGCCATTTTCAGCGAGCCCAGATACGCCGAAATGTACAGGTCATCGCCTGTCAGCAACGCGTAGTTAGCGAAGTTGAGGATGACCTCGAACTTCTGCTCGGCGTAGCTGAAGATTTCCGTGTAAGGCGGAATCGCGACGTCGGCCTCGGCGAAACTGATCTTGATGACGATCAGAAACGGCAAGGCAAAGAACAGGAACAGCCAGAGGAACGGCGCTCCAATGACGAGCTGCCGCCCGTTAGGCGTTATCCGCCCCAGTGCACGCTTGATTTTGCGTATCTTCATGAGCGCAACACCACGCCGCTGTCGTCTTCCCACCAGACAAACACTTCATCGCCCCAGGTCGGCCGGGTGCCTTGACGCTCGGCGTTGGCAACGAACGACTGCACCAGCTTGCCGCATGGCAGTTGCACGTAGAACACCGAATGGCCGCCCAGGTACGCGATGTCGTGGACTTTGCCCCGCGACCAGTTGTATTCGAAGGTCGGCTGTTCGGTGGTAACCAGCAGCTTCTCCGGACGCAGCGCATAAGTGATGTGCTTGTCTTCCACCGATGTCGTCACGCCGTGACCGACATAGATATTGCGTTCCAGCTCGGGACTTCGAATCAGGGCATGGCCTTCCATGTCCTCAATCACTTCGCCTTCGAACAGGTTGACGTTACCGATGAATTCGCAGACCAGACGGCTGGTCGGGGTTTCGTAGATGTCGATCGGGCTGCCAATCTGAGCGATCCAGCCCAGGTGCATGATCGCGATGCGTTCAGCCATGGTCATGGCTTCTTCCTGGTCGTGGGTCACCATCACGCAGGTCACGCCGACCCGCTCGATGATTTCCACCAGTTCCAGTTGCATCTGCGAACGCAGTTTCTTGTCCAGCGCGCCCATGGGTTCGTCGAGCAACAGCAACTTGGGCTTCTTCGCCAGCGAACGAGCCAGCGCGACCCGCTGACGTTGGCCGCCAGACAGCTGATGAGGCTTGCGACGCGCGTACTGGGTCATCTGTACCAGCTTGAGCATTTCCGCCACACGTTCGGCAATTTCCGCCTTGGGTAGCTTGTCCTGCTGCAGACCGAAGGCAATGTTCTGTTCCACGGTCATGTGCGGGAACAGCGCGTAGGACTGGAACATCATGTTGATCGGACGTTCGTACGGCGGCATGTCAGTAATATCGACGCCATCGAGGAAGATCCGCCCTTCTGTCGGCCGTTCGAAACCGGCCAGCATGCGTAGCAACGTTGACTTGCCGGAGCCGGAGCCGCCCAGCAACGCGAAGATCTCGCCCTTGTTGATTTGCAGGGACACGTCGTCCACGGCAATCGTCTCATCGAATTTCTTCGTGACCCGATCGATCTTGACCAGCACCTGCTTGGGTTGCTGATCGCCTTCGAGTGATTTCTTGTAGGCGCCGGAGGCAACTGCCATGGGTGAAACTCCCAACTGGTTTGCAGCCCGGCCTGCATGACCGGGCGCGAGGTCTTTATTTACCGGACTTGATTCGAGTCCAGCTGCGCGTCATCACGCGCTGAATCTTCGGCGGCAGCTCGGAGTTGACGTACAGGCGTTCCTGCACTTCCTTGGATGGGTAAACCGCCTCGTCCGCGCGAATCTCTTTGTCCATGAACTCGTCGGACGCCGGGTTCGGATTGGCGTAACCCACTTCGTCACTGACTTGCGCAATAACTTTAGGCTCAAGCATGTAGTTGATGAACGCGTGAGCCTGCTTGGTGTTTTTCGAGTCTGCCGGTATTGCCAGCATGTCGAACCACAGGTTGCCGCCCTCTTTCGGGATGCTGTAGGCGATGTTCACGCCTTTGCCTGCTTCCTCTGCCCGGGCCTTGGCCTGGAACACGTCACCCGAGAAGCCCGCCGCCACGCAGATGTCGCCGTTGGCCAGATCGGTGATGTATTTCGAGGAGTGGAAATAGGTCACGTAAGGACGAATCTCCATAAGCTTGGCTTCGGCCTTTTTGTAGTCGGCCTCGTTCGTGCTGTTGGGATTCAGGCCCAGGTAATTGAGCATTGCCGGGAGCATTTCATCGGCAGAGTCGAGCATGGCTACGCCACAGCTCTGCAGCTTTTTGATGTTTTCAGGTTCGAACAGCACCGACCAGGAATCAATCTTGTCGACGCCCAACACCGCTTTGACTTTCTCGACGTTGTAACCGATGCCGTTGGTGCCCCACAGATACGGCACAGCGTACTGGTTACCCGGATCGTTTTTCTCCAGACGCTTGAGCAGCGCCGGGTCGAGATTCTTGTAGTTCGGCAACTGGCTCTTATCGAGCTTCTGGAACGCGCCCGCTTTGATCTGTTTGCCAAGGAAGTGGTTGGACGGCACCACGACGTCATAGCCGGTACGGCCCGCCAGCAACTTGGCTTCCAGGGTTTCATTGGAGTCGAATACGTCGTACATCGGCTTGATGCCGGTGGTTTTTTCGAAGTCTTCGAGGGTGGTTTTGCCGATGTAATCGGACCAGTTATAAATATGCACGGTGGGTGCCGCGTGCGCTGCGACGGTAGCAGTGAGCGTGGCGGCGGCGAGCATGGATTTGGCAAATAAAGAAATAGACACGTGAACAATCCTTTTTGAGGTGGGGTCTGGTGCCCGTGTCGGGAAGTTGAGCAGATCAGGTCGGAAAAATCCGGGGGCGCAACTTACCGTTGTTGACCGCGTATCGCAAAAAAACTTTATATGACATTGCCCAGGATTTACCTGTAGGAGCTGCCGAAGGCTGCGATGTGATGTCTCTGACACACCGCTATCGCAGCCTTCGGCAGCTCCTACAGGTTTTCCGTCAATCGGGATTATTTACCCGACTTAATCTTGGTCCAGCTGCGGGTCATGATCCGCTGCGTGGCGGCTGGCAAGTCAGCGATTGCGTAAAGCTTGGCCAGCACCTCAGCAGGCGGGTAGACGCCCGGGTCGCTGGTGATGTCTTTATCAACCAAGGCAGTTGCCGCCGAGTTACCGTTCGGGAAGCGTACTTCGTTGGTGATCTCGGCCATGATTTCCGGCTGCATCAGGAAGTTCATGAACTTGTAGGCACCGTCGACGTTTTCCGCGTCTTTAGGGATTGCCACCATGTCGTAGAAGCTGCCAGCACCTTCTTTCGGAATGTTGTAGCTGACCTTCACCTTGCCACCGGCTTCTTCGGCACGGGACTTGGCCTGATAGATGTCACCCGAATAGCCCACAGCTACGCAGATGTTGCCGTTAGCCAGGTCGGAGATGTACTTCGAAGAGTGGAAGTAGCCAATCGAAGGGCGGATTTTCAGGAACAGCGCTTCGGCTTCAGCCAGTTGCTTCTTGTCCTGGCTGTCGGTTGGATAACCCAGGTAATGCAGGGCAATCGGCAGCATTTCGGTTGGTGAATCCAGGAAGCTGATGCCACAGGATTTCAGCTTGGCGGCGTTCTCTGGCTTGAACAGCAGGTCCCAGGAATTGACCGGTGCATCGGCCCCCAGTGCGGCTTTGACTTTGTCCGGGTTGATCCCGATACCAATCGAGCCCCACATGTACGGGAAGGCGTGCTTGTTGTCCGGGTCGCTGACCGACACGGCTTTGAGCAGATTGGTGTTCAGGTTTTTGTAGTTAGTCAGCTTGGACTTGTCCAGTGGCTGGTAAACCCCGGCTTTGATCTGTTTAGCCAGAAAGTTGTTCGACGGCACGACGATGTCGTAACCGGACTTACCGGCAAGCAGTTTGGCTTCGAGGGTTTCGTTGCTGTCGAACACGTCGTAGACGACTTTGATGCCCGACTCTTTTTCGAATTTGGAGATGGTGTCCTTGGCGATGTAATCGGACCAGTTGTACACGTGCAGCACTTTGTCATCGGCCTGCGCAGAGGCGGCCACGACACCCATGAGGGACAAAGCGAGGAGGGTCTTGCCAAATTTCTTCATGTGTACAGCTCCAGTGTTATTAGGTGGCGGCTTCTAGCCATTAGTCTGGCAAGTTCCTGACCGGTGTTTCAAGTCCACGATGATCCCTGTGGGAGCGGTGCTTACCCGCGATAAGGTGCACTCGGTTCACTTTAGACCGCATCGCCCTTATCGCGGGCAAGCACCGCTCCCACAGGTCTAGCCTTGCAACTCAGCCAAGGTCAGATCCAGGCACTTGCGTGCTTTCTCGACCAGCTCATCAATTTCCGCAAAGCTGATCACCAACGGTGGCGCGATGATCATGGTGTCGCCTACAGCCCGCATAATCAGGCCATTGTTGAAGCAGAAGGTTCGACAAATCATGCCCGCCCCTTTGCCGGTGTAACGCTCGCGGGTTGCCTTGTTCTTGACCAGCTCAATGGCGCCCAGCATGCCGACACCGCGGACTTCGCCCACCAGCGGATGATCGCTCAGTTCACGCAGACGCTTTTGCAAGTATGGTGCCGTTTCCGCATTGACGCGTTCGACGATCTTTTCTTCGCGCAGGATACGAATGTTCTCCAGCGCCACGGCCGCCGCGACCGGATGCCCGGAGTAGGTAAAGCCGTGGTTGAAGTCGCCGCCTTCGTTGAGCACGGCCACCACTTCGTCACGCACAATCAAACCGCCCATGGGGATGTAACCCGAGGTCAGGCCTTTGGCGATGGTCATCATGTCCGGCTTGAGGCCGTAAAAGTCGCTACCAAACCACTCACCCGTACGGCCAAAACCACAGATCACTTCATCCGCTACGAAAAGAATGTCGTACTTGTCGAGGATCTCTTTGATCTTCGGCCAGTAGCTTTCAGGCGGCACGATAACGCCGCCCGCGCCCTGAATCGGCTCGGCAATAAAAGCACCGACGTTGTCCACGCCCAGTTCGAGAATCTTCTTCTCCAACTGCTCGGCAGCCCAGACACCGAACTCGTCCGGCGTCATGTCGCCGCCTTCGCCGAACCAGTATGGCTGTGGGATGTGCACGATGCCCGGAATAGGCAAGTCGCCCTGCTCGTGCATGTAGGTCATGCCACCAAGGCTTGCACCTGCGACCGTTGAGCCGTGATAACCGTTGACCCGGCTGATGATGGTTTTCTTGTTCGGCTGGCCCTTGATCGCCCAGTAGTGACGAACCATACGCAGCATGGTGTCGTTGCCTTCTGAACCAGAACCGGTGAAGAACACGTGGTTCATGCCTTCAGGGGCGATCTCGGAGATGACTTTGGCCAGCTCCAGCACGGGCGGGTGGGCGGTCATAAAGAACAGGTTGTAGTACGGCAACTCGCGCATTTGTTTGGCGGCAGCATCCGCCAGTTCTTCACGGCCATAACCGATGGCAACGCACCAAAGGCCGGACATGCCATCGAGGATCTTGTTGCCCTCGCTGTCCCACAGATAAACACCGCTGGAGCGGGTGATGATCCGTGGTCCGACTTCCTTGAGTTGCTTGTAATCGCTGAACGGGGCCAAGTGATGCTCACTGCTCAAGGCCTGCCATTCGCGGGTTTGCGGGTTCTTGGAACTCATTACACAACTCCATATGCTTTTAGCTCGTGGTGCTTAAAAATGCATTCAAGCTGAAATGCGGTTTTTTATGTGGGAGCTGGGCTTGCCCGCGATAAGGCTGGACGCGGTTCACTTTGGATCGCGTCCAGCCTTATCGCGAGCAAGCTCAGCTCCCACAGGGGCACCGCATTCACAGCAGCACTACAGCGCCTACCGTCAAACAGCAAACAGCAAAAACTCACGCTCCCACGAACTGATCACGCGTTTGAAATTTTCATGCTCGGCACGTTTGACCGCGACGTAGCCCTTGATGAATTTCTCGCCCAGGTATTTCTCGACGGTCTTGCTGTTTTCCATGCGCTCCAACGCATCTTCAATGGTCAGCGGCAGACGCAGGTTCCGTCGCTCGTAACCACGGCCAACCACCGGCGCACTCGGGTTGATGTGTTCAACCATGCCAATGAAACCGCACAGCAGGCTCGCGGCAATCGCCAGATAAGGGTTGGCGTCGGCACCGGGCAAGCGGTTCTCCACACGGCGATTCTGCGGACCAGCATCCGGAACACGCAGGCCGACCGTACGGTTTTCTTCGCCCCACTCGACGTTTACCGGTGCCGAGGTATCCGGCAGGAAGCGGCGGAACGAGTTGACGTTCGGCGCGAACAGCGGCAACAACTCGGGGATCAACTTCTGCAGGCCACCGATATGCTGCAGGAACAGCTCGCTCATGGTCCCGTCTTCGTTGGAGAAGATGTTCTTGCCAGTCTTGATGTCGATGATGCTCTGGTGCAAATGCATGGCGCTGCCTGGCTCGCCCGTCATCGGCTTGGCCATGAAAGTCGCTGCAACATCATGCTTGAGCGCAGCTTCACGCATGGTGCGCTTGAACACCAGAATCTGGTCAGCCAGCGACAAGGCATCACCGTGACGGAAGTTGATTTCCATCTGCGCCGTGCCGTCCTCGTGGATCAGCGTGTCGAGGTCGAGGTTCTGCAGTTCGCACCAGTCGTAGACGTCTTCGAACAGCGGATCAAACTCGTTGGCCGCTTCGATGGAGAAAGACTGACGCCCCGTCTCAGGACGCCCGGAGCGCCCGACTGGCGGCTGCAACGGGTAATCGGGGTCGTCGCTGCGCTTGGTCAGGTAAAATTCCATCTCCGGCGCGACAATGGGCTGCCAGCCCTGATCAGCGTAGAGCTTGAGGACTTTCTTCAAGACATTGCGCGGCGACAGCTCAATCGGGTTGCCCTGCTTGTCGTAGGTGTCATGGATGACCTGCGCGGTGGGCTCGATGGCCCAAGGCACTACATAAACCGCATTGGCATCCGGGCGGCAGAACATGTCGATGTCTGCCGGGTCCAGCAATTCGTAATAGATGTCGTCTTCGACGTAGTCACCGGTCACCGTTTGCAGCAATACGCTCTCCGGCAAGCGCATGCCCTTTTCGGCAATGAATTTGTTGGTGGGGGAAATCTTGCCGCGAGTGATCCCGGTCAAGTCGGCAATCATGCATTCGACTTCGGTGATCTTGTGTTCTTTCAACCAATCGGTGAGCTGGTCGAGGTTGGTACTCATAAATACCTCAGGTGGTCAGAGTCCTGATCGCGAATCAGGCGTTATTTGACGCATCGGCGTCGCGTTGTAGTGCTCGTTTACGGCAGGCATCGCCAAATGCCTGGAAGATGACTAGGTAATCAGGGTTTGCAGTAACTTGCCACTCGGGATGCCATTGCACCCCAAGCGCGAAGCCCGGACTGCCCTGCACCGAGACGGCTTCGATCAAGCCATCAGGCGCAACGGCCTCCACGCGCAGGCCCGGCGCCAGACGCTCGATACCTTGCCCGTGGATGGAATTAACACGAATTTCACTCGCCAGCCCCAGACCGTCCAACACACCGCCCGGCTGGACGCGCATCGGATGACTCGGCGCATACTGCACTTCAACCGGCTCATTCTCCGGTTCGCGATGATCCATGAAACCTTCTGTTTCATGGACGCGCTGATGCAGGCTGCCGCCAAACGCTACATTCATCTCCTGAAAACCGCGGCAAATACCTAAAACCGGAACACCGGCTGCCACGGCAGCACGAATAAGCGGTAAGGTGGTGCGGTCGCGTTCGGGATCATGAGCAGTACCCGGCGCGCTGGCTGGGCCACTATAGTGGTAGGGTTCGACATTGGAAGGCGAACCGGTAAACAGCAGTCCATCGAGACTTGCAAGAATATCGGCGGGGTCAAGCAAGGGTCCAAGTGACGGCAGAATCAACGGCATGCCTTTGGCAGCCACTGCTACCGCACGGAGATATTTGTCGCCAGAGACATGATAAGCATGATGACCGATCTGCTTGGTGCAGGCGGTAACGCCGATCAAGGGCAGGCGTGACATGGGACCCCCGTATTGTTGTTGCTGGTCTGGGTTGCAATCGAGCTTAGCCTTGTTCGTTTTTTTCCACAACAGCCTCGTAAAAATCGAACAGGGTCCACGAAAGCCCCGCAATCCGTAGCCTTCCGCTGTTAAATACTTGCCCTGAATTGCGGCAAAAACGGCCTTTTTGCGCCCTTTCAGGGCAAGGGAAGGCTCTATTGACTTCATCATGGCTTTCGGATTGACTGAAACCCGTAAAGCTCGATGATTGATATTTTTAACAACAAAGGTGTTGCATCATGTCGGTACCCCCGCGTGCCGTTCAGCTTAACGAAGCGAACGCGTTCCTTAAGGAACATCCTGAGGTTCTGTACGTTGACCTTCTGATTGCAGATATGAATGGTGTGGTGCGCGGCAAGCGCATTGAACGCACCAGCCTCCATAAGGTTTACGAGAAGGGCATCAACCTGCCTGCCTCTTTATTTGCCCTGGATATCAATGGCTCGACGGTAGAAAGCACCGGCCTGGGTCTGGACATCGGTGATGCTGACCGAATCTGCTATCCAATCCCCGATACCCTGTGCAACGAGCCTTGGCAAAAGCGCCCTACCGCGCAACTGTTGATGACCATGCACGAACTGGAAGGCGACCCGTTTTTCGCTGACCCACGCGAAGTATTGCGCCAGGTTGTAACCAAATTTGACGAAATGGGCCTGACGATTTGCGCCGCTTTCGAGCTGGAGTTCTACCTGATCGACCAAGAGAACGTGAACGGCCGTCCGCAACCACCCCGCTCTCCGATTTCCGGCAAACGCCCGCATTCGACACAGGTCTACCTGATCGACGACCTCGACGAATACGTCGACTGCCTCCAGGACATTCTGGAAGGTGCCAAGGAGCAAGGGATTCCCGCTGACGCCATTGTCAAGGAAAGTGCTCCGGCCCAGTTTGAAGTCAATCTGCACCACGTCGCCGACGCGATCAAAGCGTGTGACTACGCGGTATTGCTCAAGCGCCTGATCAAGAACATCGCCTACGACCATGAGATGGACACCACCTTCATGGCCAAGCCTTACCCGGGCCAGGCAGGCAACGGTTTGCATGTACACATCTCGATCCTGGATCGCGATGGCAAGAATATCTTCACCAGCGAGGATCCCGAGCAGAACGCCGCGTTACGTCATGCCATCGGCGGTGTGCTCGAGACCCTACCGGCGCAGATGGCGTTCCTTTGCCCGAACGTCAATTCGTATCGCCGGTTTGGTGCTCAGTTCTATGTGCCTAACTCCCCGAGCTGGGGCCTGGACAACCGTACCGTAGCCGTACGCGTACCGACCGGCTCAGCCGACGCGGTGCGTATCGAGCACCGGGTTGCGGGGGCCGATGCCAACCCTTATCTGTTGATGGCTTCGGTCCTGGCGGGCGTGCATCACGGCCTGACCAACAAGATCGAACCTGGCGCGCCGGTTTCGGGCAACTCGTACGAGCAGAATGAACAAAGCCTGCCGAACAACCTGCGCGACGCATTGCGCGAGCTGGACGACAGCGAAGTGATGGCCAAGTACATCGATCCTAAATACATCGATATCTTCGTCGCCTGTAAGGAAAGCGAGCTGGAGGAGTTCGAACACTCCATCTCCGACCTTGAGTACAACTGGTACCTGCATACCGTTTAAATAATGGTGTGAAGTATGAAAAACGCCGCAGGCCGAAAGGTTGTGCGGCGTTTTTTTGTTTCACGCACCGCTCCCACAGAACCAGGCTCCTGCTGACCGCTTCTGGATTACAATCCCCGCAGCCCCGCCCACGAGAACGCCACATGACCCGCCCCGCCACTCCCCGCAAACCCCGCGCAGCCAGTCAGGCCCGAATCGATTCTATACTCGACGCCGCACGCGAGTTGCTGGCTGCTGAGGGCGTGGCGAGTCTGTCGATCTATAGCGTGGCTGAACGCGCGCAAATTCCGCCGTCGTCCGTGTACCACTTCTTCGCCAGCGTCCCCGCCTTGCTCGAAGCACTCACCGCCGACATCCACGCAACGTTTCGCGCCAGCCTGCAAGCGCCCATCGAACACGACTCGCTCGTTACCTGGCGTGATCTGTCCCGCCTGGTCGAGCAACGCATGCTGGATATCTACAACGCTGACGCCGCTGCGCGCCAGTTGATTTTGGCCCAGCACGGTTTGACTGAAATTACCCAGGCAGATCGTCAGCACGACATCGAGCTGGGGCACTTGATGCTGGAAGTCTTTGAGCGACACTTCGCGCTGCCGGTATTACCGAGCGATGTAGACGTATTCGCACTGGCCATGGAACTGGGCGATCGGGTTTACGCACGCTCCATGCAGCTGCATGATGAAATCACTCCGCGCATGGCCGAAGAAGGGATGCGGGTATTTGATGCTTACGTGGGGCTGTATTTACCGCCCTATCTGCCGAAAAGAGAGAGGCCTCTGACGAAGTAGTCCTCAGGCCGGAACGGGCAACTCTTCCCTGACACGCGTTAGCGTCTGAGCGAGCGTCTGCTGCAATGCCTGCAGCACTGGATCGTGCTTGCGCTGGCTATAGCGCAAAACGTTAACGACTTCCGGCAGCGGCATACTGTGTTCAAAGGCACGAATAATCTCGACGCGATTGTCGACATTGCTCGCTGTCACCAACCCGACACCCAAGCCCGCCGATATGGCCGACAGCACGCCATCAGTCGATGGGCACTGCACCGCCGCTTTGCAGCGAATACCCGACGCTTGTAGACGATCCTGTGCCAGATTGCCGTAGAAACATCCCGCCCCGTAGGTGACCAGAGCAACCGTAGCATCAGGGTTGTATTCCCAACCGGCAGGCCCGCACCAGTTCAGCCGTTCGCTCCACAACAGATGATCTTCAGCGCTCACCCCGTGAGCAAAGTCCTGATGCAGGGCCAGATCAAGCGTGCCGTTGACCAAGGAATCGCGCAGCGCCTGACTCTGTTCGACCACCACACGAACATCGACATTGCCGTGCTGCCTGGAGAACTTCGCCAGTATCGGCGCGAGTTGTGTGAGGGACGCCTGTTCAGTTACGCCTAACCTCACGGTGCCCTCAAGGGTGGACGGCGCGAATAAGGCCAGCGCTTCGTCGTGGGAGTTGAGGATGCGCCGGGCATGAATCAGCAGCTCGGCACCGTCGCTGGTCGCAACCAGACGCTGTCCTTCACGACGGATCAGATCTCGCCCGAGCTGCTTCTCCAGCCGTTTGATCTTCCAGCTGACCGCTGATTGCGTGAGGTTCAGGCTTTCAGCCGCGCGGGTGACACTGCCCAGTTCGACAATACTGCGCAGCGCCCGGAGGACGTCGATGGGTAGGCGTTGGTTCATGAGCTCTTCGTGGCTACCTGAGGAAGACGGACTTTTGTGGGAGCAGAGCTTGCTCGCGATGCAGGCGACGCGGCGTGGCAGAGAAATCAGGTTGCCCTCATCGCGGGCAAGCCCGGCTCCCACAGAGGAATGCGACCACTGTGAATTGGAAGCTTGATCCCGGTCCGAGTGCAAAATATCAAGCATGACAAAAATCGAATTTCAGCAGCATAAGTTGTCATTGGCGTCATGAACACCCCTTCGATACGCTCATCACGTCATCAACGTTTTCGGAGACCACGCTCATGAACAATCCCTTGCTCAATCAACACGTGATCATCGACGGGCGACGCATCGCCACTGGCTGTCACGGCGAAGGGCTGCCGGTTGTCCTGCTGCACGGCACGCCTGCGCACTCGATCATCTGGCGCAACGTCGTACCCGCGCTGGTGGACGCCGGGCTGAAAGTGCATGTGTTCGACCTGCTGGGTTTCGGCGCATCGGAGTTTCCGCAAGACCAGGACGCGTCGGTTGCGGCCCAACGGATCCTGCTGGAGCAGTTGCTGGACCACTGGGGGCTAGAGCAGACGCATATGATTGCCCATGACATAGGCGGAGGCGTCGCGCTACGGCTGGCGATCGATGCACCGCGACGTTTCCGGTCCCTGACCATCACCGATATCGTCAGCTATGACTCGTGGCCCTCTGCAAGCTGGCAACACATCCGCACGCATTACGCCGAACACGCGGTCATGAACGCAGACGAACATCGGCAATTAATGATCCGGCAATTGCGCATGGCGGTTTTCAACAAAAGCATTATGGAGGGCGAGGTGCTTGAAGCTTACCTGGCGCCGATCACCGGCCTGATCGGCCAGCAAGGCTTTTACAAGAATCAGGTCGCGCATTACGACTCGCGCTATACCGAAGACTTCTCGCAATGTCTGCCCAAGCTGAATATTCCGGTGCAGATCCTCTGGGGCGCTGAAGATGAATGGCAACCATCAAGTTATGCCCATCGTTTGCACGGCGACATTCCTGGCTCGATATTGCAGCTCATCGACAACGCAGGTCATTTTCTGATGGAAGATCAGCCACTGGCGTTTGCCGAGAAGGCCAGTGCGTTTATCCACAGCCATAAATGATTCAAACACGACCTCCCTGTAGGAGCGCACGAGCAGCGCGAGGCCGCGATGGCGCTGGGTCAGACGAACTGCCATCGCGGCCTCGCGCGCTGCTCGTGCGCTTCTACAGCCAACATGGACCCGAACGCAAAAAACCCCGGAGGGTCATCACCGTCCGGGGTTGTTTTTTGCCCATCGGTTACAGCTTGGCGATGGAAACCTCGGTGGACTTCACGAACGCGATCACTTCACTGCCAACCACCAGCTCCAGCTCTTTTACCGAGCGAGTGGTGATCACCGAAGTCACGATACCCGAAGCAGTCTGTACGTCGATTTCCGACAGCACGTCGCCTTCGACGATTTCCTTGATGGTGCCTTTGAATTGGTTACGAACGTTGATGGCTTTAATAGTCATGATGATCTTCCTGTGTGGGATGGGTTACTAACGGTCGGTTAATTGGCCCAACGCAGTTGCGTGGGCAGCGGTGAAACGGGATCAGGTTCAGGCGGCGAGCCAGGCAGAGACAGCACTCGTTCGAGCACTTGCGCTTCCAGATTGGCCAGACGATGCGAGCCGCGGGCACGTGGCCGTGGTAGATCAACCAGCAAGTCCAGGCCAATGCGCCCTTCTTCGATAAGAATCACGCGGTCCGCAATGGCAACCGCCTCGCTGACGTCATGGGTCACCAACAACACGGTGAAACCATGTTTGCGCCAGAGGTTTTCAATCAGTTGCTGCATCTCGATGCGAGTCAAGGCATCCAGCGCGCCCAGAGGCTCATCGAGCAACAGCAGGCGTGGCTGGTGAATCAACGCGCGAGCCAAAGCCACACGCTGCTTTTGACCACCGGATAATGCTGCTGGCCATTCCTCGGCACGTTCGGCCAGGCCGACCGCCTCCAGAGCTTCCAGCGCTTTTGCGCGCCAGTCACCGCTGAGACCAAGGCCGACGTTATCGATGATCTTTTTCCACGGCAGCAGACGTGCTTCCTGGAACATTAACCGGGTGTCTTCGCGGGCATCTGCCAGCTTTCCTGAACCGGCAAGCAGTTGCCCGGCGGTAGGCTTGTCCAGGCCTGCGAGCAAGCGCAGCAGCGTACTTTTGCCACAGCCGCTGCGACCGACCACGGCAACGAACTGCCCGGCCGGAATGTGCAGGTCGATGTTCTTCAACACTTCACGGCTGCCGAAGGCTTTCTTCAGCTGTTGCACCGCCAGAGGAATACCACGCAGCAGGTGCGCGGGCTGTTGCTGTTTCAAGCTGCTCATGCGGCACCGCCTTTAGTCACTTGATAGGCCGGGTGCCAGCGCAGGCAAACACGCTCCAGACCACGCGCGGCCAGATCGGCCAGCTTGCCCAATATTGCGTACAGCACGATGGCCAGTACTACGACGTCGGTTTGCAGAAACTCCCGGGCATTCATTGCCAAGTAACCAATACCGGAGCTGGCAGAAATCGTTTCCGCGACGATCAGCGTTAACCACATAAAGCCCAGCGCGAAACGCACACCGACGAGAATCGAAGGCATCGCCCCCGGCAGAATCACATGCCGGAATAGACCGAAGCCGGACAGACCATAGCTGCGGGACATCTCGACCAGCGCCGGATCAATGTTGCGAATGCCGTGATAGGTATTCAGATAAATCGGGAACAAGGTGCCCAGCGCGACCAGAAAAATCTTTGCGGTTTCGTCGATGCCGAACCACAGGATCACCAGCGGAATAAGGGCCAGATGCGGGATGTTACGAATCATCTGTACCGAGCTGTCCAGCAGGCGCTCGCCCCATTTCGACAGGCCGGTAATGAAGCCCAGTGTAAGACCGATGCCGCCACCGATGGCGAAACCGAGGCCTGCACGCCAGCCGCTGATTGCCAGGTGGGTCCAGATTTCACCACTGGAAACCAGATTGACGCCCGCCTCAATCACTGCGCTCGGCGCCGGCAAAATGCGGGTCGACAGCCAGCCAGCGCTGACCGATAGCTGCCAGATAGCCAGCAGCAGGATCGGCAGAGCCCAAGGCGCGAGGCGCTGGATTGTTCGTTGCGAAGCATTAGTGCTCATGGAGTTGTCTCCTCATGGTCCGGCTGATTACGGCGCTTTCGCGACTGCGGCGGGCGGCGTCCAGACCACATCCGCGATGTTCAGCGGCTTGGGAATCAACTTGAGCTGATAAAACGTGTCAGCGATTTTTTGCTGCGAGGCGACCACCTGCGGCGTCAGGAACAGCGCTCCGTAGCCTTGGCGTTTGACCGAAGTCAGGGTGATATCCGCAGGCAGACCCAGCAACGGAGCGACCTGTTTAGTCACCTCTTCAGGGTGGCTCTTGGACCACTCCCCTACCGCGCGGACCTCTTCAATCAGTGCCTGAACGACTTTTGGATTTTTCTGAGCATAGGGCTTGGTCGCCAGATAGAACTGGTGGTTATCCACAATCCCGGTGCCGTCGCGCAGGGTTTTCGCTTGCAGTTGCTGCTCGGCAGCTGACTGGTACGGGTCCCAGATAACCCAGGCATCAACGCTGCCACGCTCGAATGCGGCGCGGGCATCGGCTGGCGGCAGGAACACGGTCTGAATATCGGTGTATTTCAGGCCCGCGTCTTCAAGGGCTTTAACCAACAGGTAATGCACGTTGGAGCCTTTGTTGAGGACGACTTTCTTGCCTTTGAGTTCTTTGACGGAAGTGATGGGCGAATCCTTGGGTACCAGAATCGCTTCACTGGTCGGCGCTGGCGGCTCGTAAGCGACGTAGACCAGATCAGCACCCGCGGCCTGGGCAAACACAGGCGGCGTTTCGCCGGTCACACCAAAATCAATGGAGCCAACGTTCAAACCTTCAAGCAGCTGCGGGCCACCGGGGAACTCGGTCCATTGCACTTGCACGCCTTGCTCGGCCAGACGCTTCTCCAGCGTGCCTTTGGCTTTGAGCAGCACCAGCGTGCCGTATTTCTGATAACCAATACGCAGGGTTTCGGCCTGGGCCTGGGTTACAGCGCCGAAGGCGATCGCTGCGGCAAACAGAGCGACCAAACCTTGACGCAAAATAGCTGTGCGCATGGCGCGCTCCTTTGCTAATTCAGTGGCACCTGCTGGACCGTTGGCGGACGAGTAAGGTGTGAGGGGTTCATTGACCCGATCAATCGGATCGGAATGCAGCGACCATATCAGTGATTTTTTATATCTATAAATCTTATTTTTTCATTTGGTTATTCTTTAAATGCATATGTGACGAGTTGTCGAATTATCTGCAGGAGCTGCCGAAGGCTGCGATGGCGTTTTTCCTGAAACACTGCAATCGCAGCCTTCGGCAGCTCCTACAGAACGTCGAACTTCAGGCATAAAAAAGGGCCGACTAATCGGCCCAAGCAAACCCATCTGTCGTGGAAGGGTGATTCAGCGATTAGGCTGTGGCGTCAAACGCAGGTACGGTTTGACGGCTCTGTAGCCTTTAGGAAAGCGTTGCTTGATCTCGTCTTCATCCTTGAGCGAAGGCACGATCACTACCTCATCACCGTCCACCCAGTTGGCGGGCGTTGCGACTTTGTAGTTATCGGTCAGTTGCAAAGAGTCGATGACCCGCAAGATCTCGTTGAAGTTACGCCCGGTACTGGCTGGATAGGTGATGGTCAGACGTACTTTCTTGTTCGGATCGATCACGAACAAAGAGCGCACGGTCAGGGTTTCACTGGCGTTCGGGTGGATCAGGTCGTATAGCTCGGACACTTTGCGGTCGGCGTCGGCCAGGATCGGAAAGTTGACCCGGGTATTCTGGGTTTCGTTGATATCGTCAATCCATTTCACGTGAGAATCGACCGGGTCCACTGAGAGCGCAATAGCTTTCACGCCGCGCTTGACAAACTCGTCCTTGAGCTTGGCGGTGAAGCCCAATTCAGTGGTGCAGACCGGGGTGAAATCAGCGGGGTGGGAAAACAACACGCCCCAGCTGTTACCCAGCCATTCGTGAAACCGGATACGACCTTCACTGGAGTCCTGTTCAAAATCAGGGGCGATATCGCCAAGTCGCAAGCTCATGGATGTGGCTCCTTGTTGTGATGTTTGCTAATTCATTGAAGCCACTTTGCGCCCCTTCACTAGAAATTAAAAAGAATAGATAACGCTTTGAATATAGCGTTTGGAGATATCAAATTTCAGGCAAAAAGAACCCCGCACTGGGCGGGGTTCTTTTTCAACTGACCAGGCTTATTTGAAAGCGTAGGTGTAGTTGAAGATCACACGAGTTTGGTCGGTGTTGGTAGAACCAGCCAGGTCTGCATCACCACGGTAAGAGCCGTGACGAACAGTGGTGCCAAAGCCTTTCAACGGACCGCTCTGGATCACGTAGTCAACTCGCACGTCACGTTCCCACTCGGAGAATTCACGACCAAGAGTTGGCCCTGTGCCTTTGATGTCTTCTGCGTGGATGTAAGCGATCGAAGCCTTCAGGCCAGGAATACCAGCGCGGGCGAAGTCATACGAGTACTGACCGAAGGTAGAATTTGTACCAGCACGGGTGAAGTTGCTGATCATGGCGTCAGTGAAGAGATAGACGCTAGAACCGCCGTTGCCTTCGTTAGAAGTAGTACCGTCTTTGAGAACGTTACCCTGGTTCAGGAAAACCATGCCGCCGTCATCGCCAACTTGTTGATGGCCGAGCAGGAATGCGTTGCCACCCAAGGTGTAGGTGAACATGGCGGACCAGGTCTGGTTGTCAACTTCGTTGGCGTTCTTGGCGTAGCCGCCGTTGTTGTTGAAGACGTAACCAGCATCACCATTCTTACCGTCTTTGCTGCTGTTGAAGTAGCGCAGGTCAGTCTTGAACGATTGGTCTTCAGCGATCGGGAATACGTGTACCAAGCCCAGGAAGTGCTGCTTGTAGTAGTCTTCCAGATTGGCGTAGTAGTACTGCAAGGTCAGGTCTTTAGTAACTTTCCAGTCACCACCAGCGAAACGGAACTGGTTGCTACCCTCGGTACCACCGGCGACGGACAGCTCAGACCAGTTGCTTGAGGCGCGACCGATCGATTCAGTCAACTGACCGGCAGTCAAAGTAACGTTGTCGATCTCTTTGGAGGAAACGATACCGCCCTGGAATGCAGCTGGCAGCAAACGACCGTCGTTGGAAACGAGGATTGGCAGGTTAGGTGCCAAAGCATTGCCGAGACGCAGTTCAGTCTTGGAGAAGCGAGCCTTGGCGTTAGCGCCCAGGCGAGACCACTCATCAACAGCAGAACCATCGGTGTCGCTAGGGGTAACACCACCGTTCAACGCACTTGCGCGGTGACCGCGGCCACCATCGAGGTGAATGCCGACCAGCGCCTGAACGTCAAGACCGAAACCAACAGTGCCTTGAGTGAAACCAGACAGATAGTCGAATTTCAGGCCAGTTGCGGTTTCTTCGTTGCGGTCAACATTACCTTCACGCTGATCGTTGTTGAAATACAACGTACGCGAGCTGATCGACGCTTTGCTGTCTTCCAGAAAACCTGCTGCACCAGCCTGCTGAGCCATAACGCCGAAGGCTACAGCCAGGGCCAGAGTGGACTTCTTCATGAATCGCTCCTCGTGAATCTTAATTTTTTATAATTTCTGGTGCCGAGGCCCTTCGGGCGTTCTGACCCAAAAATTTACGGTTAGCGCTAAACCCGACCGAAGCCAATGGTTAACCAGCGCCTCAAGACCAATGACCCACCGATGAATCGGTGGTCGCAGGGTAGTGAACATTTAACAAATCCAAAAAGAATTATTACTAAGCTTTTAAGACCTGTCGGTTATATGTCACACACCTTGTCGGATCCTTCCGTCCTTGAGTGTATCGAGCTGTTTCACTAATTCCTAAATAATATTTCACTGCCATTCGTCAGATCATTCTGACTGGTACACCGGACAGCAAAAAGCAGACCATCTGCTCATCGGAATCAGTCCACCCGAAACATCCAAAAAAACACTCAAGGCCCCGCATTCATTGAGGCGCACAGGGTACAGGGGCAATTGTTACAATTGTCATCACTCGGGTGTAGGCACCTGAAATTTATCCTGAAAAAAGTTTGAAACGATCGTTTCAGTACCTTCTGTCGGACAATTTCAGCGGTTTTTGAGAGCGCTTGACGAGGAAGGCCGCGAACAAAACTTAAAAATCGTTGTCGTCGTGCCCCATCAGGGAATCATTAAAAACGTGCACCAGCAGCAGGCAATGCACCATAACGAAGCGGTTTCCAAGTCCAGCAAAACTCGCGCCCGTCAGTTTGAATGAGAGCTGAACACAAATTTGATAAATGAATGAAACACGTTGGAAGCCCATGGGACGGGGCTCTGGCGGGAACGTCATCGCTGACGGGGCTTTTTGTTAGAAGAAATATCAGAAACTGGCACGACGCCTGCAATAGGTTACGTATCACCAGTTTTGGGGACCTTGGTACAGGCAGGCCGGGGATTCCCCTCTTTTATTCCTCTCGGAGACTGACCTCCAGTCTCCAGCGCCCGTCCAGCTCTTCACTGTGCAAGTCGCCGTGAAGTGGGCGGGCCGCCAGTAGAGTCAGCAGCAAATCCCTCTTGTCCCGCTCCAGCTTCCAGCGTACATCCTTCCCGTTAACCTTAAGTTGCCCTCTCCATGGCTGACCTGCAGCCGTAAAACGCATGGCGAACATCCCGTTCTCATGCTCGGGCACAACGTCTGGCTCACGGTTGAACCACAAGGCAATCCCTGTAGGCCGTTCTTCGATTTGTAGAAGTTCCAGTGGGTCAGGCGCAGTCAAACGCCCGATCATCATCCCTACAGACATACCAACGATCACCATCGAACCCAAAACCTTTGGCCATAGCTTCGGCCGCGGATCCTCTTCGAGGGTAGAATGCTCGTCGTCCTTCAGTTCGGAGCCGTGCATGTTTCACGTCATCCTTTTTCAACCAGAAATTCCGCCGAATACCGGCAATGTCATCAGGCTGTGCGCCAATACGGGCAGCACCCTGCATTTGATCGAGCCATTGGGCTTCGAGCTGGATGACAAGCGCCTGCGCCGTGCCGGGCTCGATTATCACGAGTTCGCCACGCTGCAGACACATCCCGACCTGTCCAGTTGCCTGGAAAGCATCGGTCATCCGCGGCTGTTTGCTTTTACCACAAAAGGCTCACGCCCCTTCCACGACGCCAGTTTCCAGGAGGGTGACGCCTTCCTGTTCGGCCCGGAAAGTCGCGGCCTGCCTGCTGACATACTCGACGCCCTTCCCGGCGATCAGCGCCTGCGCTTGCCGATGCGCGAGGGTTGCCGAAGCCTTAACCTGTCCAACACCGTTGCTGTGGCAGTGTATGAAGGCTGGCGGCAGTTGGGATTTGCCTGACGACGCGTAGCTTTCGTAGGAGCTGCCGAAGGCTGCGAAGCGTTTATCCTGACATACCGCCATCGCAGCCTTCGGCAGCTCCTACAGATACAGAGACAACGCCCAGGCCCATAGAAGCCTCATCACCCAACACCCACAAAAAAGCGCCTCAAAGGGCGCTTTTTTGTTGCCGCGATAACACTTACTGAACAGTAGGTGTCTCGCCAGCAGCCTGCATGCGTTGCAGCTCTTGCGCGTACAGGGCGTCGAAGTTGACCGGAGACAACATCAGCGCCGGGAACGAACCACGGACTACC
The DNA here is from genome assembly GCF_040224095.2 of Pseudomonas caspiana. Taxonomy (NCBI): domain Bacteria; kingdom Pseudomonadati; phylum Pseudomonadota; class Gammaproteobacteria; order Pseudomonadales; family Pseudomonadaceae; genus Pseudomonas; species Pseudomonas caspiana. The sequence continues at coordinate 5,719,365 of NZ_CP167995.1, forward strand.
AGGCTGTCGATGGTTTCGCGAGCATACGGGAACAGGATGTTCGGGCAGAAAGCACCCAGCGTATGGCTCATCGAACCTTGATCCAGGCCCTTGATCAGGAAGATACCGGCTTGCTGGACTTCAACGATGAAAGCCACTTCGTCACCGTTGTTAACGGTAACCGACAAGGTCAGAACCACTTCGTAGAAATCACCTTCCAGCGGCTTCTGACGAGTGTTCAGATCGAGGCTGACAGTCGGGGTCCATTCCTGACGAAAGATCGCAGGGCTTTTTGGCGCTTCGAACGACAGGTCGCGAACATAGATGCGCTGCAGCGAGAATTGCGGTGCGTCTTCTTCGTTGGTAGCGGTGCCGTTGGTCGGTTGATCGGTCATCTCGGGTCCTTTTAACGTTTAAGTTCTGGAAGGGGGTTGGAGTCTGGCTCAGAGCAGCTCATCAAGCTTGCCGGCGCGCTCAAGAGCGAAAAGATCGTCGCAGCCGCCCACATGAGTCGAGCCGATCCATATCTGCGGAACGGAGGTACGGCCGGACTTTTTCACCATTTCGGCGCGAACTTGCGGCTTGCCATCGACTCTGATCTCTTCGAAAGACACATGCTTGTTCTGCAACAATTGCTTGGCGCGGGTGCAGTAAGGGCAATAATCGCTGGAATAGACGATGACTTCAGCCATATCACTTCACCAAAGGCAGGTTGTCTGCGCGCCAGGTGGATACACCGCCGGACAGTTTGGCGGCCGTAAAGCCCGACTTGAGCAGTTCGCGAGCGACGGAACCAGCCTGCTGGCCCATGGCGTCTACGATGATCAGAGTCTTGGCCTTGTATTTTTCCAGCTCGCTGGTGCGGGTCAGAACCTTGTCATTCGGGAAGTTCAGAGCACCTACGATGTGGCCAGCGGCGTAATCCTTGGTGGAACGGATGTCGATGACCACGGCCTGATCCTTGTTGACCAGCGCGGTCAGCTCACCTGTGCTCAGGCTGCGACCGCCCTTGCTCAATTCGTAGGCGATCAGCATCCCCAGCAAAATGATGAAAGCGCCAGTGATCAAATAGTGGTTGGTAGCAAAAGCAAGCAGGTGCTGAAGCATCAGTAGGTTCCAGGGCGTTAAAATGTCGGCCAGTATACACAGCAGCCAAGGTCGGCCAAAGCCCGTCAGACAATGAGGTCGATCAAGCCCGCATGACATCGTGCCCGAACCGATAACTCCGGTATCGCGGCTCGCAATTGCAGATCAACAGCCCCTAAAATGCCGGTCTGTTTTCCAACTTACTTTTTTAGCCACGAGTGGGTTCTATGACTACCACGCCAAAACCTTTGGTCCTGATCATTCTGGACGGCTTCGGACACAGCGAGAGCCATGAGGGCAACGCCATTCTGGCAGCCAAAATGCCGGTCATGGACCGCCTTTACAAGTCTATGCCCAACGGCCTGATCTCGGGTTCGGGTATGGATGTCGGCCTGCCGGACGGTCAGATGGGCAACTCTGAAGTCGGCCACATGAACCTGGGCGCCGGACGCGTGGTTTATCAGGACTTCACTCGAGTCACCAAAGCCATTCGCGATGGCGAGTTCTTCAAGAACCCGACTATCTGTAGCGCAGTAGATAAAGCTGTTGGTGCGGGCAAGGCCGTGCACATTCTCGGCCTGCTTTCGGACGGTGGTGTTCACAGCCATCAGGATCATCTGGTTGCCATGGCAGAACTGGCCGCCCAGCGTGGCGCCGAAAAAATCTATCTCCATGCATTCCTCGACGGCCGCGATACGCCACCGCGCAGCGCTCAAGCATCCCTTGAACTGCTGGACTCCACGTTTGCCCGACTGGGCAAAGGCCGTATTGCCAGCATTATCGGGCGCTACTTCGCCATGGACCGCGACAACCGTTGGGACCGTGTCGCTGCGGCCTACAACCTGATTGTTGATGGTGTGTCGGAATTCAACGCAGCCAGCAGCGCGGCTGGCCTCGAAGCCGCCTACGAGCGCGGCGAAAACGATGAATTCGTCAAAGCCACCAGCATTGGTGACAAGGTCACTGTGGAAGACGGCGACGCCGTGGTGTTCATGAACTTCCGCGCCGACCGCGCCCGGGAAATCACCCGTGTATTCGTCGAAGACGATTTCAAGGACTTCAAGCGTGCCCGCCAGCCGAAGGTCAACTACGTGATGTTGACCCAATACGCAGCGAGCATTCCTGCGCCGTCCGCTTTTGCAGCTGGCAGCCTGAAAAACGTGCTGGGTGAGTACCTGGCCGCCAACGGCAAGACCCAACTGCGCATCGCTGAAACCGAAAAATATGCTCACGTGACCTTCTTCTTCTCGGGTGGCCGCGAAGAAGAGTTCCCGGGCGAAGAGCGCATTCTGATCCCGTCGCCGAAAGTCGCGACTTATGACCTGCAGCCAGAAATGAGCGCGCCGGAAGTCACCGATAAAATCGTCGATGCCATCGAAAACCAGCGTTATGACGTGATTGTCGTCAACTATGCCAACGGTGACATGGTCGGCCACAGCGGCATCATGGAAGCGGCAGTCAAGGCCGTTGAATGCCTGGACGTCTGCGTCGGGCGCATCACTGATGCACTGGAAAAAGTCGGCGGCGAAGCGCTGCTCACGGCTGACCATGGCAACGTCGAGCAAATGACCGATGACCACACGGGCCAGGCGCACACCGCGCACACCTCTGAGCCGGTGCCTTTCATCTATATAGGCAAACGCAATCTCAAAGTGCGTGAGGGTGGAGTTCTGGCCGATGTCGCACCCACCATGCTGAAACTCATGGGGCTGGAAAAACCGGAAGAAATGACCGGCCATTCGATCCTCGTTGACGCGTAAAAACGCTACACACCGGCATGTCGCTTAGCCACATGCCGGTTTTTTATCTGTCTGGCCTCAAGCGAGGCGTTTTTTTTGCAGCGTGTGCCGGGCATACTAAGCCTGACACTTTTTTTCACAATTCCTCGGTATCGCCCACCCTCATGCTTCGCGCCTTGATCACCCTTGCTTTGATCTGCCTGCTCAATCCGGCGTTTGCCGACGATCAGCGGGCGCTCACCCAGAAACAGATTGACGCTGCGCGTCAGGATGTCGCCGAGCTGCAAAAAGCCCTGGGCGACCTGCAAAAAGAGAAAGCCGGAGTCCAGAAGGACCTGCGCGGTACTGAAACCGAAATGGGTAAGCTGGAAAAGCAGGTCGAGGTCCTGCAAAAGGAACTAAAAAAGACCGAAGCCGAGCTCAATCGGCTCAACCAGGAAAAAAGCAAACTCCAGAGCGCACGCGTTGAGCAACAACGCCTGATCGCCATTCAGGCCCGGGCTGCGTATCAAAGCGGTCGGCAGGAATACTTGAAGCTGCTGCTCAATCAACAGCATCCGGAAAAATTCGCCCGCACACTGACCTACTACGATTACATGAGCCAGGCGCGCCTGACCCAGTTGCGTGCCTTCAATGAAACACTGCGCCAGCTCGCGGGCGTTGAAAAAGACATCGACCTGCAACAGGCGCAACTGCTGGTGCAGAAAAGCTCGCTGGAAACCCAGCACGAAGAACTCGACAAAGTTCGTCAGGAACGCCAGACGGCGCTGGCCAAGCTCAATCAGGACTACAAGTCGCGGGACCAGAAGCTCCAGGCGCGGCAACAGGAACAGGCCGAACTGGGCAAAGTCCTGAAGACGATCGAGGAAACGCTGGCGCGCCAGGCCAAAGAGGCTGAAGAAGCACGGCAGAAGGCGTTGTTGGCCGAGCGTGAGGCTGAAGAAAAACGCCAGCGCGAAGCTCAGGCGCAAGCCAGTAGCAGCAGTAAAAGCAGCAGAACCGACAGTGATGACGCACCTAAACGCCCGGCCAAAGCGCCTGGCGCGATGGTTTCCAGCGCTGGCGCTTCATACGGCGGAGCATTTTCTGCGGCCAAGGGCAAACTTCCATGGCCGGTTGATGGTCGATTACTGGCACGCTTCGGTGAAGCCCGCGGTGATGACGCCCGCTCCACTTGGGACGGCGTGATGATCAGCGCATCGGCCGGTAGCCAGGTCCATGCCGTGCACGGCGGTCGGGTGGTATTCGCGGACTGGTTGCGCGGCGCCGGGCTTCTGGTCATTCTCGACCATGGCAATGGTTATTTGAGCCTGTACGGCCACAACCAGACATTGCTCAAGGCAGCCGGTGACATTGTTAAAGCCGGTGAAGCCATCTCCACTGTAGGCAACAGTGGTGGACAGGACACACCGGCGTTGTATTTCGCTATTCGTCAGCAGGGTCGCCCTAGTGATCCGGCCCAATGGTGCCGCACTCAAGGATAAGTCGGTTCCACTTTCAGGAGTTCGTTAGACATGCCGTATCTGTCCCGCCTCACCTCGCTGGCCCTGGCTATTGCCGTCGTTATCGGCGCTCCACTGGCCCAGGCTGCGGAAGTCAAAGCCGCGCCAGCCTCAATCCCGCCTGCGGCTGCTAGCGCCAAGGCGCCGCTGCCGCTCGACGAGCTGCGCACGTTCGCGGAGGTCATGGATCGGGTCAAGGCCGCTTATGTCGAGCCGGTGGATGACAAGACGCTGCTGGAGAACGCCATCAAAGGCATGCTCAGCAACCTCGACCCGCACTCGGCTTATCTGGGCCCTGAAGACTTTCAAGAGCTGCAGGAAAGCACTAGCGGTGAGTTCGGCGGGCTGGGTATCGAAGTCGGCGTTGAAGATGGCTTCGTGAAAGTCGTCTCCCCTATCGATGATACTCCGGCTTCCAAGGCGGGCATCGAGGCCGGCGACCTGATCGTCAAGATCAATGGCGCACCGACGCAAGGTCAGACCATGCAGGAAGCGGTCGACAAGATGCGCGGCAAGATCGGCGAGAAGATCACCCTGACGCTGGTTCGCGATGGCGCTAACCCGTTCGACGTGACGCTTGCCCGTGCGACCATTCAGGTCAAGAGCGTCAAGGCGCAGATGCTGGAGAACGGCTACGGCTACATCCGCATCACCCAGTTCCAGGTGAAAACCGGGGATGAGGTCGGCAAAGCGCTGGCCAAGTTCCGCAAAGACAACGGCAAGAAAATGAGCGGGTTGATTCTTGACCTGCGTAACAACCCTGGCGGCGTGCTGCAGTCGGCGGTTGAAGTGGCCGATCACTTCCTGACCAAGGGCCTGATCGTTTACACGAAAGGCCGTATTGCCAACTCTGAACTGCGGTTCTCGGCTGATCCGGCCGATGCCAGTGAAGGTGTACCTCTGGTCGTGCTGATCAACGGCGGCAGTGCCTCGGCTTCGGAAATCGTCGCTGGTGCCTTGCAAGACCAGAAGCGCGGCATCCTGATGGGCACCGACAGCTTCGGTAAGGGCTCGGTACAAACCGTGTTGCCGCTGAACAATGACCGCGCGTTGAAGATCACTACGGCGTTGTATTACACACCTAACGGTCGTTCCATTCAGGCTCAGGGCATCAACCCGGATATCGTCGTGCGTCGCGCCAAGGTCACCAACGAAGCTGACGGTGAAGCGTACAAGGAAGCCGACCTGCTCGGTCACCTGGGCAATGGCAACGGCGGTGCGGACAAACCTACGGTCAAAGGCGGCGCAGCCAAGGCACGTCCGCAGGATGATGACTTCCAGCTGAGCCAGGCTCTGAGCCTGCTCAAGGGCCTGAGTATCACACGCGGCAATTAACCAATGCGCGTGTTCCTGTCTCGTTGGGTACTGGCCGCATTTTGCGTACTCACTGGCGTTGCTCACGCGGCGCCAGCTACCCAGGCCAACAAACCTGCCTTCCTCACGCTGATCATTGATGACCTGGGCCAGAATCCGGCCCGGGATCAGCGTGTGCTTGCCCTCCCCGGCCCGGTCACCCTGGCGATCATGCCGGATACACCTCATGCCACCGAGTTCGCCCGTCAGGGGCATCGTGCTGGCAAGATCGTCATTCTGCACATGCCCATGGATCCGGCGACCGGCCCGTACGCCTGGCATCCAGAACTCCCCCTTGCCGAGCTGGAAAGCAGACTGAACGCCGCTCTGCTCAAAGTCCCCTACGCTGCTGGCATCAATAACCACATGGGCAGCCGTATGACCGCCGAGCCGGTTGCCATGGGGTGGTTGATGGCCGAGCTTCAGCGTCGCCATCTGGTTTTCGTCGACAGCCGCACCAGCGCGAAAACCGTTGCGGCAGCCGAGGCGCAAAAGATTGGATTGGCCAGCGTGTCGCGGGATGTTTTTCTCGATGATGAGCGCACGCCTGAGGCCATTACCCGGCAATTGAAAATCGCCATTGAACTGGCCCGCAAACAGGGTTCAGCCGTGATGATTGGCCATCCCTACCCGGTAACCCTCGACGTGCTTGAACGCGAACTACCGCGCCTAAAAGCCCAGGGTATTGAGTGGATCGACTTGCGTCAGATGATCAGCGTCAGGGGTAATCAGGCGATGGCCGGGCACGGCAAGAACGGGGTTTATCGGTAAGCCTGGAGCTTAAGCAGGCACTATCTCTGTAGGAGTGAGCTTGCTCGCGATAGCGTCGGTTAAGGCGGTAAATTCGTCGACCAGGAAAACGAATCGCGAGCAAGGTGGAGCGCCACGCCTGTCGCTCCTACAGGCCCAATGTTTGCTTCGCGACAGCGCGGTTTCAGGGACACGCGGTTCCCACATTAAAAATGCGGTGCTACCGGTACTGCGCCAGGATCTTGTCCACAAACCCTTCCGCCCGTAGCTGATCCAGCGACGCTTGTAACTTGTTCACCACCTCATCAGGCGTTGCCTTGTTCAAGGCCAGGTACAGATCAGCATGATGGAAACGCAACACGGTTTTCAGACCGGTCACGCCCTCTATTCTGGCCAGATAAGGCCCGGTCGGATCACCCGCCGCCCACAAGTCGATCTGCCCGTTAACCAGCTTTTTGGCATTGTCCTGATCGCGCAGCAGCAGGATCGGGTTCAGCCCCTGGGCCAGCAATCGCTCGCCGATCGCATCACCTTTATAGGCACCGATCCGGTAGGCCTTGGCCTGCTCCAGACTGGCCAGCTTGATGGGGCTGTCAGCGCGGGCGAGCATGATCCAGTCATAGGACCCCACCGGCCCAACCCACTTGAAAAGCTTTTCCCGCTCGGGCAATCGCGCCGTTGAAAACACCGCGTAACCGGGCTTTTCCAGGGCCAGTTTGTAGATCCGTTCCCAGGGAAAGCGCAACGTCATGCTGTAACTGATCCCGGCCCGCTTGAACGTCTCACGCACCACTTCAGCGGCGATGCCTTCGATGTTGCTTTCCTGAGCGAAATTTTTGCCGTCGACCGCCATGTTGTAGGGCGGGAGGTTTTCGGTCATCAGCACAATGGAGTCGCGTCCCGGTGCCTCAATGGCGTCGTCGGCCATCGCAGCCTCAGTGGCGCTAACGAGCAAAGCGCTGAAGGCTGTAAGGGCAATAAAACGAGATTTGAACATTGGCGCTCTCCTTACGCTGACGGCAGACAGAGTGCAGCGCTCAAAAGCGCTTGTCCAGCAGACATGGCGCATTGCCCACATACCGCATCGCGGTGAGCCTGTAGGAGCGCACGAGCACCGCGAGGCCGCGATGGCGGTGTGTCAGGCAAAACGCTATCGCTGCCTCGCGGTGCTCGTGAGCTCCTACAGATACGGTGCTTGCCGCGACAGCGAGCCCGTCGTCAGCGAACCACAATCCCGCGCGCGGCCATGTAAGCCTTGGCTTCCGGCACAGTGTATTCACCGAAGTGGAAAATACTTGCCGCCAACACCGCGCTGGCGTGGCCTTCAATAACACCATCAGCCAGATGCTGAAGGTTGCCGACACCGCCCGAGGCAATGACCGGGATACCCAGCGCGTCACTGATTGCACGAGTTACACCCAGATCGAACCCGTTCTTCATGCCGTCCTGATCCATGCTGGTCAGCAGGATCTCACCGGCGCCCAGGTCTTCCATCTTCTTGGCCCAAAGCACAGCGTCCAGACCTGTCGGCTTGCGCCCACCGTGGGTGAAGATCTCCCAGCGCGGGGTTTCGCCAGGCAGCGAAACTTTCTTGGCATCAATGGCAACGACGATGCATTGCGAACCGAAATGCTGAGCGGCTTCGGCGACGAACTCGGGATTGAACACCGCAGCAGTGTTGATCGACACCTTGTCGGCACCGGCATTCAGCAGGTTGCGGATGTCCTGCACGGTACGCACGCCACCGCCCACAGTCAGCGGGATAAAAACCTGGCTGGCCATGCGCTCGACGGTATGCAACGTGGTATCGCGACCATCGACGCTGGCGGTGATGTCCAGAAAGGTAATTTCGTCAGCGCCCTGCTCATCGTACAGACGCGCAATTTCAACCGGATCACCCGCGTCACGGATGTTCTCGAACTTGACGCCCTTCACCACACGACCGTTGTCGACGTCCAGGCAAGGGATGATGCGTTTGGCCAGGGCCATTGAGTCAATCTCCAATGTGTAGGAGCGCGCTTGCCCGCGATCGGCTGCGAAGCAGTCGTAAAATCATTGATCACACCATCGTAGGAAGGTCGTACCGACCTTATCGCGGGCAAGCGCGCTCCTACAGGAATCTCTAGCGCTGGTAGCCGTCACACAGCGCCTGAGCTTCAGCAACGTCCAGCGTGCCTTCGTAAATCGCCCGGCCGGTGATTGCTCCGATGATCCCCGGAGCCTTGGCATCCAGCAATGCGCGAATGTCGCCCAGATTGTGAATGCCACCGGAAGCAATGACCGGTATCCGCGTCGCCGCGGCCAGTGCGGCCGTGAACGGGATGTTGCAACCCTGCATCATGCCGTCTTTGGCTATGTCGGTATAAACGATGGCCGAGACGCCATCTGCTTCGAAACGCCTGGCCAGATCGATCACTTGTACCGTGCTGACCTCAGCCCAACCGTCGGTAGCCACGAAACCGTCTTTGGCATCCAGGCCGACAATCACTTTGCCGGGGAATGCGCGGCAGGCTTCGGCCACGAATTCAGGCTCTTTGACGGCCTTGGTTCCGATGATCACGTAGCTCACGCCCGCTTTAACGTAGTGTTCGATGGTCTCCAGCGAGCGAATACCGCCACCGATCTGAATCGGCAGAGTCGGGTAACGCTTGGCAATGGCAGTGACTACATCGCCGTTGACCGGCTGACCTTCGAACGCGCCGTTCAGGTCGACCAGATGCAGACGACGGCAACCGCCCTCGACCCATTTGGCAGCCATGGCAACCGGGTCATCGGAGAACACGGTGGAGTCTTCCATCCGGCCCTGGCGCAGACGCACACAGGCACCGTCTTTGAGATCGATAGCGGGGATGATCAGCATGCTTTTTCCTTCGTCAAAAGAGCTCAAGAGCAGCTACAAGCCGCAAGCTTCAAACGGCAAATTTGCGCGCCCGACCACTTGCAGGTTGAAGCTGCTTCTATTCAATTTTTCTCGAGCGCCCACAGGTCACTTTCGATGCTCTCGAACCTCTCTTTGAGGTGCTGCTGAACATCAAAAATCGCTCGATTGTAGTAATGCGGGGCGATCTCGCTAGTAAAAAACTCAAGCACCTCAGCGACCTCGAACGACCCAAGGTCCAGTTCGAAACGCTGAGAGAACAATCGCTTGAGCTTGTCGATGGCCTGCTGCTCGTGTTCGGCACTGAGCGTCAGGATCGGCGGCTTGTTTTTGCCTTTGGCCATAACGACTACCAGCGACCGTCCCACGCGGCGAAGTTCTGCAGCAATTGCAGGCCATGGGTATGGCTCTTCTCCGGGTGAAACTGCACGGCAAAGCGCGAACCGTCAGCCAGCGCGGCAGCGAAATCGACACCGTAGTGACCGCGACCGACAACCTGACGCTGATTGGCCGCATCAATGTAGAAGCTGTGCACGAAGTAAAAACGCGCCATGTCCGGAATGCTGTGCCACAGCGGGTGATCCACTGCCTGCGCCACCTCGTTCCAGCCCATGTGCGGCACTTTCAAATGCGCGCCATCTTCATGCAGATCCTTGCCGAAGAACTTCACCTGGCCGGGGAACATACCGATGCAGTCAACGCCGCCATTCTCTTCACTGCTGTCGAGTAACGCCTGCATGCCGACGCAAATACCGAGAAACGGGCGGTCCTGACTGACTTCACGCACCAGCGAATCAAAGCCCAGGCGGCGGATTTCAGCCATGCAGTCACGAATCGCACCTACACCGGGGAACACCACGCGATCGGCTTCACGAATCACATTGGCATCGCTGGTGATGTGCACGCGGCCAGCGCCAACGTGCTCAAGCGCCTTGGCAACAGAGTGCAGGTTGCCCATGCCGTAATCGATGACCGCGACTGTCTGCATCAGAGCACACCCTTGGTAGAAGGCATTTGCCCGGCCATACGATCATCCAGCTCAACCGCCATGCGCAGTGCACGACCGAACGCCTTGAAGACGGTTTCGATCTGGTGGTGAGTGTTGGTGCCACGCAGGTTGTCGATGTGCAGCGTCACGTTGGCGTGGTTGACGAAGCCCTGGAAAAACTCCTGGAACAGGTCAACGTCAAAGCCGCCAACAACGGCGCGGGTGTACGGCACATGCATTTGCAGGCCCGGACGCCCCGAGAAGTCGATGACCACACGCGACAGCGCTTCATCGAGCGGCACGTAGGCGTGACCGTAACGACGAATGCCTTTCTTGTCGCCGATAGCTTTGCTGAAAGCCTGACCCAGAGTGATACCGACGTCCTCCACCGTATGGTGATCGTCGATCTCAAGGTCGCCTTTGCAGTTGATATCCAGATCGATCAGCCCGTGACGGGCGATCTGGTCGAGCATGTGCTCAAGAAAAGGCACGCCGATATCGAATCGGGCCTTTCCGGTGCCATCCAGGTTGATCGACGCGTTGATCTGGGTTTCCAGAGTATTACGCTCGACGTACGCCTTACGTTCGGCCATCACCAGCTCCGCAAAATCATTGGGCGAAAAAGGCGAGCATTATAGGCCCAGAACCGGCTGGCATGAAGCAAACAGAAGAAGGGAAAGCGAGAAGACGACGAATTACGGACGGATGCTGCTTTTTGGTGCGAATAAATCGGGAGAATGTGGGAGCCGGGCTTGCTCGCGATGAGGTCGACGCGATTCACTTTAGATCGCGCCCAGCCTTATCGCGGGCAAGCCCGGCTCCCACAATACAGCGTTCCAACTTGAGGCTTGGGTTGCTAGCCTCTACAGCGGCTTAGTGGAACAACACCGCAGTCTTCTGCAGAGTGATCCAGACGCCCCACGCCAGCGGGATGCCTACTGCTAGCCAGGCGGCGATAGCCAGTGGCTTGCTGCCCGGATCGGCTTTCCACTCAAGAACAGTGGTGTGATCCGCGCCTTTGTCCATACCGTAGGATTGCTCGACGGCCAGCTCTTCCTCAGTCATGAAGTACTTGTCGGCCACCGGACGAACCAGCAGGTTACAGATGAAGCCCAGCACCAGCAGACCGGACAGGATGTACAAGGTCATATCGTAAGCGTCGGCACGGGCAACGCCGTGGCTCAGCTGATATTCACGCAAGTAGTTGACCAGAACCGGACCGAGGATGCCTGCAGCAGCCCAGGCAGTCAGCAAGCGACCGTGGATGGCACCAACCATTTGCGTACCGAACAGGTCAGCCAGGTAAGCCGGAACCGTTGCAAAACCACCGCCGTACATCGACAGGATTACGCAGAACGCGGCTACGAACAGTGCAACGCTACCCATGTGGCTCAGGCTTGGCACCAGCGCGTAGAGCAGGAAGCCCAAGGCGAAGAACACGAAGTAAGTGTTTTTACGACCCAGGTAGTCCGAAAACGAAGCCCAGAAGAAGCGGCCACCGATGTTGAACAGACTCAACAGGCCGGTGAAGCCCGCAGCGATAGCGGCGATCTGGCCCAACTGAGCAGCGTCAAGCTGGTTGAACGCCAGGTCGAGGCCAAGCAGCTTACCGGCGAAGACTTCCTGCAGCAGCGGCGAAGCCATGCCAAGAATACCGATACCAGCCGAAACGTTAAGGCACAGCACCAGCCATACCAGACGGAACTGCGGCGTTTTCCAGGCCACGCTCACGTGCACGTGACGGTTGGTGATCATCGCGTTGCTGGCTTTCTTGACCGGAGCGGTCCAGCCTTCTGGTTTCCAGCCGGTTGGCGGAACGCGGTAGGACAGTGCGCCACCGATCATGAAGATGAAGTAAATCACCGCCATCACCACGAAGCTCTGCCAGACGCCCACACCTTCAGGCGAAGCGAAATGGTTCATCAGCGCTGCGGCCAGTGGAGCACCCACCATCGCGCCGCCACCGAAGCCCATGATCGCCATGCCGGTAGCCATACCGCGCTTGTCCGGAAACCACTTGATCAGGGTCGAAACCGGCGAGATGTAACCCAGCCCGAGACCGATACCGCCGATCACACCGGAGCCGACCCACATCAGCCATATCTGGTGGGTATAAATCCCCAACGCAGAGATCAGCAGACCGCCACACCAGCACAGTGCCGATACAACACCGGCCTTGCGCGGGCCTGCGTGTTCCAGCCAGCCACCCCAGATGGCAGCCGAGCAGCCCAGGAAGATGAAGAACAGGGTGTAGATCCAACCCAGCATGGAAATGGGCCAGTCGCAGGCAGACGAGAAGATCTGTGCGAAGAAGCTCATGTCAGGCGCGCAGGCTACTGGAGCCTTGATGCCAACTGCCTTGGACAACGGCAGCCAAAACACAGAGAAGCCATACGCCATGCCGATGCACAGGTGGATAGCCAATGCTGCAGGTGGTACCAGCCAGCGGTTAAAACCAGGCTTGGCGATGATGCGTTCTTTGGACAAGAACGCAGGCTGTGCGGGTGAACCGCCCAACGCAGTGCTTGTACTCATTGTTATTTCCCCAGAAAAAGAAGCTCACAAGGTGTCTACGTTCCACCCACAGCCTCCGTGCACGTAGGCAACGACCGTTTTATCGGCAGAGTTCCCGATTACGTGACAAATCGACGCACCGGATTAGCGAACGGCGCGAGATTATCATCTGTCAATTAAAAAAAGGCGTTTTGACATCACTTTTTTTGACGCCATCGGTCCGACTCCTGTTTTTAGGGCACAATCTCCCGTGCCACCCGTCGCAAGAGGACATTCCATGCCTATCGTTGTTGAATATCTTCAGTCGGCTACCTACCAGGCTCAGGGCGATTTGCAGAAAATTTATCGCGACGCCCCTCGCTGGCTGCTCACACCTTTCGCCGATGCGTTGGAACTGGTCGATAACTGCCTTGAAGACGGCACTCTCCTGGTCGCACACCTCAATGACCGATTACTCGGCGCCGCACGCCTTCAACGTCATGACTCGGTGTGGGAGCTGTCTCATTTATGCGTTCGCAAAGCCACGCGCCGCAGGGGCCTGGCCGAACAACTGATCCGGCAAGCGCAAAAGTCGGCGCGTCAGGCAGGTTGCGAGCTACGCTTGCTGGCAACCGCCGAACCTCCCGAAGTCCAGGCCCTGGCGGCTAAACTCCAGGTGCCTTTGCAGGTCAACGCAGCCGCAAAAGCTGAACAAGGCGAGGCTTGAGGCATCCAAAACCCTGCACCTGCGTGAGGAGGTTATACTCGCGGGCAAATTTTGAACGTTCGACTACAAGGACTCGCCCATGAAAGCGTTCGGCAAAATCCTGGGACTTTTTGTTCTCGGGCTGTTGCTGATCATCGTGGCTCTCGGCTTTGCCCTGACCCATCTGTTTGATCCCAACGACTATAAAGACGAGATTCGCCAACTGGCCCGTGACAAGGCGCACGTTGAACTGACCCTCAACGGTGATATCGGCTGGAGCCTGTTCCCCTGGCTCGGTCTTGAATTGCACGAAGCCAGCGTCGCGACCCTGAACAATCCGACCAAGCCTTTTGCCGATCTGCAGATGCTGGGGCTGTCCGTTCGCGTACTGCCGCTGCTGCGTCGCGAAGTACAGATGAGTGATGTCCGGGTCGAAGGCCTCAACCTCAGCCTGAGCCGCGATGAAAACGGTCATGGCAACTGGGAAGACATCGGTAAACCGGCTACCCCTGACGTAGCCACCACCACGCCTCCAGCCGATGGCGAACAGGCTCCGGCAGCGAAACCGGACAAGCCGTCGCAGCCGATCAAACTGGATATCGACAGCCTCACGGTGAACAACGCCCGGGTGGATTACGTCGATGCGCGCAAAGGTCAGTCCTTCACCGCCGAGAGCATCCAGCTCAGCACCGGTGCCGTTCATGAAGGCGCCGACATCCCGATCAAACTGACTGCATTCCTCGGCACCACCCAGCCCGTCATGCGCGCCAAGACCGAACTGGTGGGGCAACTGCGCCTGGATCGTGCCCTCAAGCGTTATCAGTTTGGCGACATGCGTTTGTCCGGCGAAGCATCGGGTGAGCCATTGCAGGGCAAGACCGTGACCTTCGCCGCACAAGGTCAGTTGTTGGTAGATCTGGCAGCGAACGTCGCTGAATGGACCAACATGAAGCTGTCTGCAAACCAGCTACGTGCTTTGGGTGAGTTCCGCGCCCGCGACCTGGACAAAACCCCGCAAATCAGCGGCGCATTGTCCGTTGCTCCGTTCGACCTGCGGACTTTCCTTGACAGCGTTGGCCATTCGCTCCCGGCCATGGCCGAAGGTAGCCTGAGCCAGGTCGGAATGATCACCCGCATCAGCGGCACGCCGAACAGCGTGGCGTTTGAAGAATTGAATCTGAAAGTCGACGACAGCACCTTCACTGGTCGTGTCGCCGTGGAAGACTTCGCCAAACAGGCCCTGCGCCTGCAACTCAAGAATGACACCTTCAACGCTGATCGCTATCGCCCTGCCGAAAGCGAGGAGAAAAAAGGCGCGAGCGCGGCACGCAAATCTGAAGTGCAGAACAGCGAAGCCGCCGCCGTGGCTGGCGCAGGCACTACGCCGCTGCCGGAGCAGCCGACCAAAGCCGCCTGGAGCACCGCCAAACTGCTGCCTCTGGAGCGCATGCGTAAACTTGATGTCGACGCCGACGTCAGCTTCGGCGCATTGACGGTCGAGAAGCTGCAAATACAGAACGCCGTACTGAAGACTCAAGCCCTGGACGGCGTAGTCAAAGTCGACAGCCTGCGCGGTGATCTCTACGGCGGCAATTTCGACGTCAAAGGCAACCTTGATGTACGCCCGGACGTGCCACTGCTGAACCTGCAAACGCGAGTCGACAAGGTCCCGGTCGAGCGCTTCCTGCAAAGCCAGGATCAAAACCCGCCCGTCAGAGGCTTGCTGACCCTCAACAGCAATCTGACCGGCAAGGGCAACAGCGAAAAGGCGCTGATCGACAGCCTGAACGGTACGGCCAGCTTTATGCTCACCAACGGTGTGCTGGTTAACGCCAACCTTGAGCAGCAGCTTTGCCAGGGCATCTCGATTCTCAACCGCAAGACACTCAGCGGTGAGCCTCGCGGCAAGGACACGCCTTTCCGGCAGCTCAACGGCAATCTAGTGTTCCGCAACGGCGTGGCTAGCAACCCCGACCTCAAAGTGCAAATCCCTGGCCTGACCGTCAACGGCAATGGCGATGTGGACCTGCGGGTGCTGGGCATGAATTATCACGTCGGCGTCATCATCGAAGGCGACAAGACTGAAATGCCCGACCCGGCCTGCGAGGTTAACCCGCGCTATGTCGGTATCGAGTGGCCTGTTCAGTGCCGCGGCCCACTGGAGCTGGGCGCCAAGGCTTGCCGTCTCGACAAGGAAGGCCTCGGCCAGATCGCCGCGAAAATGGCAGGCGACAAGATCGGCGAGAAGATTGAGGAAAAGCTCGGCGATAAAGTCAGCCCTGAATTGAAAGACGCCCTGCGCGGCCTCTTCAAACGCTAAACACAACACCTGTAGGAGCGCGCTTGCCCGCGATTCAACCTGTCAGGCGACACATTGTCGCCTGACCTGACGCAATCGCGGGCAAGCGCGCTCCTACCCTGAACAGGCGAAGACCTGGATTACTCATCAAACCGGATCAGCAATGCAACCCGAGCAATTCTCCAGCGCTGTGCTTGATTGGTACGACCGCCACGGGCGACATAACCTGCCCTGGCAGCAAGGCATCACGCCATACCGGGTCTGGGTGTCGGAAATCATGCTGCAGCAAACCCAGGTCAGCACCGTACTGAATTACTTCGACCGCTTCATGGAAGCGCTGCCCACGGTTCAGGCATTGGCCGAAGCGCCTGAAGACGAAGTACTGCATCTATGGACCGGGCTGGGGTACTACACCCGAGCGCGCAACCTGCAGAAAACCGCAAAAATCGTGGTCGCCGATCACGACGGTGAATTCCCTCGCGATGTCGAAAAACTCATTCTGTTGCCCGGCATCGGCCTCTCGACTGCCGGGGCTATCGCCAGTTTGAGCATGGGCCTGCGCGCGCCGATCCTCGACGGCAACGTAAAACGCGTTCTGGCGCGCTTTACGGCACAAGAAGGTTATCCGGGTGAGCCGAAGGTCGCAAAACAGCTATGGGCCACCGCAGAGCGCTTTACGCCACATGCCAGAGTCAACAACTACACCCAGGCAATGATGGATCTGGGCGCTACGCTCTGCACACGAAGCAAACCCAGTTGCCTGCTTTGCCCGCTGGAGTCTGGCTGCGAAGCTCATCTATTGGGCCTGGAGACACGCTACCCGGTGCCCAAGCCACGCAAAGAAGTCCCGCAAAAGCGCACGCTCATGCCAATGCTTGCGAACCGCGACGGTGCGATTCTGCTTTATCGCCGTCCTTCCAGCGGCCTGTGGGGCGGATTGTGGAGCCTGCCGGAGCTGGACGACTTCGAGGATCTTCAGCATCTGGCAGTGCAACACTCGCTGGAGCTAGGCCAACATCAGGAACTGCCGGGGCTGGTCCATACCTTCAGCCACTTCCAGCTGAGCATTGAACCTTGGCTGGTCCGGGTTGAGGAGTCAGCTCATCACGTGGCCGAGGCCGACTGGCTCTGGTATAACCTCGCCACCCCGCCGCGCCTGGGCCTTGCTGCCCCGGTGAAGAAGCTGCTGAAACGCGCAGCCGACGTATTGAACGCAGGAGAGTCGTCATGACCCGCACCGTAATGTGCCGCAAGTACAAAGAAGAATTGCCAGGCCTGGAACGCGCCCCTTACCCCGGCGCAAAAGGTGAAGACATCTTCAACCACGTGTCACAGAAAGCCTGGGCCGACTGGCAGAAACACCAGACGCTGCTGATCAACGAAAAGCGTCTGAACATGATGAATGCCGAAGATCGCAAATTCCTCCAGACCCAGATGGACAAGTTCCTGTCAGGCGAGGAATACGCACAAGCCGAAGGCTACGTTCCACCCGAGAAATAAAGCGTTTTAAGCAGTGCGGGTCGTAAGCGACGGTAATAATTCAGATTTTTTTAAAAACATGCTTGACGACCCCCTGAAAAACACGTCTAATGCGCCCCGTTGCCCAGATAGCTCAGTCGGTAGAGCAGGGGATTGAAAATCCCCGTGTCGGCGGTTCGATTCCGTCTCTGGGCACCACTAATTGATTTCAGGTGGTGCAAGCATCACCTGAAAAATAAAGAAACCCGCCTAGTGCGGGGTTTTTTATGCCTGCGTTTTTCTTCCACGGTCTGAGAGCCCTACCGGTTTCGAGCAGGCCAGCTTCGCTCTAAAAATCCACTCGCATCACAACGGCAACTTACAAACGCTTTGCTGGCAATCACCGCGTTCGAATCCATTCGTGCTGCCTCCCCTACCGGCATCACGGCCGGTAAAGCGGGAATGCTTCCATCAGCGGCGGTATCTCCTGGCCCATCTCTGCTGCGCTGTCAGAAGGGTTGCTCGGTTTTGGAATACTCCTGGCGAAGTGGAAGATGATGGTCTGGTCGGTGGTGCCATCCTTGTAATACTTGAAATAGCTGACCTCCGAGAATTGCCCGTCTTTACGCAGAGAATTGGGATAAAACATCATCGCGTAATCGATCCCGGTTCTATTGTCGGTCAGCAGGACTGCGGGCATGTTCGGATTTTCCTGCTGATGAAGCTGGATGGCGCGCTTGGCTAGGTCGAGGGGTTTGAAGCGGTTCATTTCGCGAGGGACGACGGTAAAGTCCACCATTTCGTTCCAGGCATCCATGCTTTCCTCTGCCGGGAAATACTCCCACAAGCCCGGTTTTTGGAATTTCAGGACAAACGTCTTGCCGCCGAACACCACCGTTTTGGTGTCGGCAATCGACGGGCTGGACATGTCAGAGGTTAACGGCGTGGTGCAGCCGCAGAGCAGGACAAAGGCAAACAACACAAGCGATTTGGCTTTCATTTCAATCCCTGGAGATGTGCGTCGGTGTATTTTTTCGCAAATTACAGTAGCCCAACGCATTACCGAATACTTCCTTTATCGAGGTCGAAGGTGAAGTGGCAGTGCGCAAAGCACACCGCTCGACATCCCTGCCTCGCTAGAAGTGCATGAAATATCGACGACCGGTCATCGGATCCGCCCGGCCTTTGATCCACGCCAGTTCACGGCAAGTGGCATGGCATAGTAATATCGCATTAATACTTTAGTTTCCTCTGGCGGCCTCCGTATGCGTGCTTCAGGCGCGAGCAAGTTTTCTGGTTTTACCCTGATCGAGTTGCTCATCACCGTAGCCATTGTTGGCATTCTGGCCGGCATCGCATTCCCCGCTTACGACAGCTATGTCACCAAGAGCAAAATCAAATCCGCTCAGGCAGATCTGGCTGCGTTGAGCCTGGTCATGGAAAACCGTTTTCAGCGCCAACTGGTTTACGGCACCACGACGTCCAGCACCACTGCAGACACCAAATGTGTCGCGAGTACTGGCAGCACAGGCTGCACTTCTTCGTCCTGGCAGCCGAGCCAGTCTGATTCGTTCACCTACAAGATCGTGACGTCGACCAACTCCACCTACAAGCTGGAAGCCTTGGGCACGAGTGGCAAGGTCAATGGCTGCAGCATCACCCTGACTCAGGACAATGTGCGAGCTGTTGCCAGTTGCAGCCCATACAACGGCGCCTGGCTATGATGCGTGCCAAGGGCTTCACGCTGATCGAACTCATGATAACCATCGCCATCTTCGGCATATTGCTGGCTATCGGCGCGCCGTTCACCAAAGCGTGGAGCGATAGCGCCAAGCAGCGCGAGGCGGCCGGGGTGTTGAAACAAGGCATCAGCCGCGCCAAGGCCACTGCTCTGCGTAACCCTGAAGGTGCCCGTGATGACGTGGCGGCCGCGGCGCTATGTCGCTCAGGCCAGACACTGAAACTGTTCAAGATGGCCACAACTGTGGATTGCGCATCGAGCGCTACACCACTCTGGACCGCACAGCTGCCCGCCTCCGTCGGGGTCAAGGTCAGCGGCGCGGACGTTTCCTGTGTTGCGTTCAATAGTCGCGGCTTGCCGGTACTTGGCGGCAATGCCTGCACCACGTCCAGCATCGACGTAACAGCAGGCAGCGAGAGCACCTTCAATGTCCCGATCATTTAGCGGTAACGGGCGCAAGGAACGCGGCGACATACTCATGGAATCACTGACCGGCATCGTTCTGATGTCGATCATCGGGCTGGGTATCAGCTACGCCTCCTCTCGAGCGACCAACACTCAGCGGGATATGAAGCTGCAAAACGTCGCCGTCAGTCAGATGCGCAATTTGCTTGCGCTCAATGGCAAGGCCCTGTGCACCAATGCCTCACTGGCGACTATTACCCTGCCAACACAAACCAATGCCATCAATCTGGATGTCGCCTGCACAGCGGCATCTCCCGTGACCATCGGCGGGCGCACGATCACCGGCGGAACATCCCTGGGTACCGTGGTGCTGACGACGCGAACGGCCGACAACGCGTTGTTCGGTGGCGTGATTCGTGTCGGCGACGAGACATGAAACAAGCACAACGCGGCTTCAATCTGGTCAGCCTGCTGGTAGGCGTAAGCCTGTCGATGATCAGCATCCTGGCGCTACTGTCGCTGTATAAAAACCTGATTGGTGTGTCTGTGCAGTCCATTCAGGACTCCCGACAGGACGGTCAGATTGCTGCTGCGGTACTGACAGCACAACGTGAACTGTTGAATGCGGGCTTTAGGGTAGATGCCAACCCTGTTCAGATCATCTTGCTTAACGATGCAAATCTCAGCAACGGCATCTTGACCGGAACCCCTCGTGCGTTTAATGCAGCCACTTCGACGGCTCCCGCAACGGGCAATGCGATGGTCTGGACCTACAAGCCTACTGCAACCGGCAGCGCGATCTGTTCCGGGTTGCTGATGAAGAAAGATAGCGGCAAAGAAACAGGAAGCCTTCTGCGCCTGCAAGGTGGCACTAACTGCTCGCTGGTATCGCAGTGGGGCACCACGACATGGACCAGCACTGCGCTGATTGAAACGAATCAACCAGCAGCATTTTTCTCGGTGCTCTACGCACCCTGCTGGCCGTTTGGGAAAACTGCCGACGCAGCCGTCAACCGTCTGCAAGTCATGATGACCGCCAGCACGAGCACGATAGACATCAACAGCAGCGAGCCTCAACCCGCTTACGTCAAAAGCAAAAGCACCACATGCCTACCCAACCTTGAAAAGCCGAGCGCCTCATGATTTCCAAGGCCGGCCTAAAGTCCAGAGCATGCCAACGGGGTATGGCGACGACGCTCGTCATGCTGCTTACCGGCATGGCGATGACAGTCACCGCCATGGGTATGGTTTATGGCATCCGCAGCGCTCAAGACCAGCAGATGGCCAGCCACGCGGCGGTGCCAGCCGAGTCCAAAGCCTGGGAAGGGGTTGAGCTGGTACGCCTCTACTTGCTGGACATCGCTAGCCAAACCCAAGGTGAAGATCGCTTGGTTGCGCTCACTGGTAACCTGGCGAGCAATATCAACGGGCTGACAATTAGCGTTTCAGAACCTTACGTCAAAGCGACCGGCCTCATCGGCTTCAATATTTCATCGGCAGCAGGCAATAACGGCGCAGCCGGTGCAACCGCGACCTTGCAGGTTTTCTACAACGTAAAATTCGCGTCGGCTGCAGGTGCAGGCGTGATTACACAGAGCGACATCATCAAGATAGGTAAACCGCTTAACCTGACAGGATCGATCACCTTCAAGGGTAATCCTAACGCGAAGATTTCGGTAAAAGGCGATGCCAACCTGAGCGGCTCCGTGACAGGTTTACAGTACTTGCAGGCCAGCGGCGATATAGTCATCGGTGGCGGTATTCAGGTTGACGAGTTGTTCGCCAATGGAACGCTTACACTCAACGGTTCAGCCAGCACCCAGAAAGGCTCAGCCCTGGGCAACATCACTTTAGCCAGTGGCGGCACCCAAGGAACGCTTTACACCAATGGCGATATATCAATTACCAACGGTTCGGTAGGTTCCGCAAACGCACTGGGCAAAATTACCACCTCGACGGGCGGGACGCTGGGGACGCTGAATGCAGGCAAAACCATCGCGATAAGCAACGGCACAATAACTGAGGCCAATGCGGTTGGCGACGTTACCGTTACCAGTTGGCCGAGCATCAACCGCATCAATAGCAAAGCTAACGTTACGTGCCCCAGCCCGTACTGGTTTCCTCAAGGCACTATCAAAGCCCAGAGCACCAGCGGATGCCCGAACACGACCGCAGTGGTCGCTCCAACCAGTGTGACGGTGACGTTGTTCACGCCGCTGACGGCAAAGCTTGAGGACACCGCAAAGGTTGATGCCTACGACTTCAAGGACGCCTCGAACTATGTATTCGAGTACGTGAACGGAAAAAGACAGGTCACCGTCCAGAACATCAACGGGATGACAAACGGAATTTATTACCTGGGCAATTATCCTCAACAGAACGGCAGGGGCTACAACGACTTCCTGTGCAAGAACGTCGACAGCTCGAACAACTGCACATCGCCCGCTGCTCCTGACTCAACTACCCGCACGCTTTGCCAAGGTCAGTCGACTTACAACGGATGTATCACTTACGCCAACGGCACATGGACTGTTTCAGGCAAGAACCTGGCACCCGGTGCACTGTGGTTCAAGGGCAATCTGCAAATGAGCAACGGCGAGTACTACAACACTGTCGTTGCTACAGGCAATATCGCCACCAGTGGTGCCCACGTCCTGTACGCGCTGAACTACGCAGGCTACAAAGTCGTCTGCACCAACAAGTTTCTGAAGGACTCAACGAACGACTTCGCCGGCATGTACCCGACCAACTTCTGCGACACGGCTGGCGCCAAGCTGATATCCAATGCCTTGGGTAACGTTGGTTATCTGGATGGCAGTTTCACGAATGGCGTGTTTTCCGGAGGTGCGATCACGCTGGGCGCCTCAAGCGTAGTCTATGGAAGCATCGTGGCCGGAGATGTGTTCCTTACCGAAGGAAGCAGCACCGTGCACGGCTATGTTACAGCGGCGGCGCAAGGCGCTACGCCGGCCAATGCCTGGGGCGGCTCAACGCTTATAGACCTCAGCAATCTGCCCGACACCTACGTGCCAGGCCAGATACCTTCTGGAGGGCAATCCACGTGCACCACCAATTGCACGGGTTCCACTGGGACGACGGTCGCAGTAAAGTGGACGCGCTATTTGTGATGCGAGCGACCCAAGGCTCGCCTCTAGACCTCAACTTCAAGATCAGGAAACTAATCGGTGGCTTCGCCAGACAAGCAGCAAAAACGCGCCCAACGGGCGAAAGCCAAGGCCAAGCAAAACCGCTCGCAAAAGCCGGGCAAAAAAGTCGTACACCCGATCTTCGCCTCGCCGCTGGTTGACCAGCCTTTTGATGACGTCGAACTCGATCTGAGCACGTTCGACTTCAAGGACATTGTGGAGAACGGCTTTGACCCTGCCGACTTCGACGATCTGTTCCAGACCATGAAGCAAGCGCAGTCCATCAGCCAATTGGCAATGTGCGCCGTGTTCCTGCAATACCCGGTTCTCGCGCTGGTCATTGCCGAGGAAGATGAAGATCAAGCCACTGACTTCATGATGGGCCTGCTGATCACCTACCGCGCCATGTTCCATGACGAAGACGAAGATGCGGCCATCGAATGGATTGGCAGCCCAGCGTTCCAGGCTGATTACAACGAAGCCTCACGGTTGCTGATGGTGCGAGACCAAAAGGCTTCGTGATCCGAGCCGAGCTCCCGGAGCGGTCTCGCATAACAAAAACCACCCATGCCAAAACAGCAATAAATCATTCGAAAACTTGAAATTGTGGCAAGCCTCGGACTGTTCTAGATTCGGGGCAACAATCACTGTTGCCAGGTATCTCGAATGCGCCGTCCTGATGAGCTCGTGGAAAAAACCGCAGTTGAGTTGCGCCGCCTGATTGGCAGTAAGCAGATCTCCCCCGTGGAATTGATGGACGCGTGCATTCAGCGCATCGAGCAGGTCAATCCTTACGTCAATGCGGTGACCGCCACATGCTTTGATCAGGCAAGGCAACAGGCTCGTGAAGCGGAGCAGGCGGTGCTGTCGGGTCAGCCGCTCGGCTTGCTGCACGGCTTGCCGATCGGCATCAAGGATCTCGAAGCGACTGCGGGCTTGCTGACTACCTACGGCTCACCGCTCTATCGCAATAACATCCCGGCCAAAGACAACACACTGGTTGCGAGGCTGCGAGCCGCCGGGGCGATTGTCACCGGTAAAACCAACGTTCCGGAAATGGGTGCTGGTGCCAATACGCGCAATGATGTGTGGGGCGCAACGGGCAACCCGTTCAACCCGGCGCTGAATGCTGGCGGATCTTCCGGTGGCTCGGCAGCGGCGCTGGCCACCGACATGCTGCCGCTGTGCAGCGGCTCGGACACTGGTGGTTCCCTGCGCATCCCCGCCGCCAAATGTGGCGTGGTTGGCTTGCGCCCTTCTCCCGGTCTGGTACCCAGCGAACGACGCCTGTTGGGCTGGACACCCATCTCGGTGGTCGGCCCCATGGGTCGTAACGTGGCCGATACCCTGCTGCAGTTGCAGGCCACCGCCGGGTTTCACGTCAGCGAGCCATTGAGCTATGAGGTTGATGCCAGCCTGTTCCGCGCTCTGCCGGATGTAGACCTTGGCACCTTGCGAGTCGGCTACACCGAAGACTTCGGCTGCTGCGATGTGGATGACGATATTCGGCAGGTGTTTCGGCGCAAGATTGCCGCCCTTCGCCCGCTGTTTCGTAGCTGTGATGAGGTCCAGATGGAGCTGGGCGAAACGGATCGCTGCTTCGACGTGTTACGCGCAGAGAGCTTTGTGGCAGGCACCCGTGATGCCTATCTGCGAGACCCTGACTCCCTGGGTGAAAATCCGCGCGCCAATTACGAGATGGGCATGCGCATGACGCTGGAAGACTGCGCCTGGGCTGCCACCGAACAAACCCGAATCTATCGCCGTTTCCAGGCGCTATTCGAAGACTACGACCTGATCCTGTCGCCGACCACGCCGGTATCGCCCTTCCCATGGCAAGACCTCTATCTGAAAAGCATCAACGGCAAACAGCTGGAGAATTATTACCGCTGGCTCGCCCTGACCTACGTCGTCACCCTGGCGACCAACCCGGCGCTGTCGCTGCCCTGTGGCGTGGATCACAACGGCATGCCGTTCGGGCTACAAGTGGTGGGAGCGTTCCGTGCTGATGCTTACCTGCTGGCGTGTGGCGAACAGATCGAGCGGGCGTCTGTAAACCACCCCGAACTGCAGCGGCCGAGACCGGATATCGACAAGCTGCTCGGGAGTCAGGTTGATCTGAAATCCATCGTTACCGCACCGCCTTCGAGTGATGGCGGAATCGAAAGCACGACCGAAGTATCGTCGGTTTGAGAAGCATCCCTGCAGGAGATTCTATGGTCGCCGGCAACCGTTCACCTGTGGAGCGAGTCTTGCCCGTGCAGAAAAAACGCGGCATGACTCCAAATCGCAGTGTTCTTGTCGCGAGCAAGCTCTGCTCCCACAGGCATCCCTGATGACGTGGGCAACATAGAATCTCCCACCTCTCGCTTCTTAACCCCGCCGATCCTCCCGCGGGCACTGGCTGAATCGCGCCCGATAACTGCGTGTGAAATACGAAGGCGATTCAAAACCGCAGGCAATACTCACTTCCAGCACGCTCATGTCGCTTTGCCGTAACAGCTGCCGCGCTTTCTCCAGGCGCAGACCAAGGTAGAAATTACTCGGCGTATCGTTGAGATGCAGGCGGAACAGTCGTTCCAGCTGACGGCGCGTTACCTGAATGCCGTCAGCCAGCTCTAGCGTGCTTAAAGGCGGCTCTGTGTGCTGCTCCATTTCGCCAATCACCTGCACCAGCTTCTTGTTGCTGATGCCGAAGCGCGTGGCGATCTGCATGCGCTGGTGATCCTTGCGCGGGCGGATGCGGCCCAGCACAAACTGCTCGGAAACCTTGATAGCCAAGTCTGGGCCGTGGGCCTGACCGATGAGGTCGAGCATCATGTCGATGGACGCAGTCCCACCAGCCGAAGTGATGCGACGCCGATCAATTTCGAACAGCTCTTGCGTCACTTGCAGGGTCGGCCAAGCGTCTTTGAAGGCATCGATCGCTTCCCAGTGCATGGTCAGCCGATGGTTTTCCAGCAGCCCCGCCTGAGCCAGCACAAAACTGCCGGAGTCGATAGCGCCCAGCGTCACGCCCTCGTTGTCCAGACGTCGCAGCCAGTGTTCAAGTTTCGGCGTGCAAAACCTCAAAGGCTCAAACCCCGCCACCACCCATAGCGTTGCGCCCTTCTTCAGCGGCTCCAGCGCGGCATCGGCGTTGACCGACATGCCATTGCTGCCAATCACCGCCCCACCATCAATGCTCATCACATGCCAGCGATACAACTCGCCGCCAAAACGGTTAGCCACTCGCAACGGCTCTACGGCCGACACAAAGCCCATCACCGAAAAACCGGGCATCAGCAGGAAGTAGAAGTCCTGGGGCATGTCATCGCTTCTGTAGAGAGTGGTTGTCAGGGGGTCTATGTGTTCAGGACGGCCCGTCGGTACAGCAAGCAGGACTCGCTGCTGAACAAGACGTTGGTTCACGCCACTTCTGAAATACGCCCGTTAGATAAACACAGCAATAGACCATGTCGCTACCGTGCAAGTGCCGGTCGCCGCTGTGCGCTTTCACAAGGCTTGGGCTGCGTAGCTTTGCATTATCAAAAGCGAACCAAGCCTGTAAGGAACCCCGCCTCATGAACCACGACGTCATCATTACTTGCGCGCTGACCGGCGCAGGCGACACGACCGGGAAAAGCCATCTGGTCCCGATCACCCCCAAGCAAATCGCCGACGCGGCCGTCGAAGCAGCCAAGGCTGGTGCAACGGTCGTGCACTGTCACGTAAGGGATCCGCAAACGGGCAAATTCAGCCGTGATGTAGCGCTGTATCGCGAGGTGATGGAGCGTATTCGTGAGGCGGACATCGACATTATCGTCAACCTCACCGCTGGCATGGGCGGCGATCTTGAGATCGGCGCGGGCGAACGGCCAATGGAGTTCGGTCCCAGTACCGATCTGGTTGGCCCGCTGACCCGCCTTGCCCACGTTGAAGAGTTACTGCCGGAAATCTGCACGCTGGATTGCGGCACTCTGAACTTCGGCGATGGCGACACGATTTATGTCTCGACACCGGCGCAACTCCGGGCAGGTGCGAAGCGCATTCAAGAGCTGGGCGTGAAAGCCGAACTGGAAATTTTCGACACCGGTCATCTGTGGTTCGCCAAGCAGATGATCAAGGAGGGCTTGCTGGATAACCCGTTGTTCCAGCTGTGCCTGGGTATCCCTTGGGGCGCACCGGCAGACACCACCACGATGAAAGCCATGGTCGATAACCTGCCTGCCGATGCGGTGTGGGCCGGCTTCGGCATTGGCCGCATGCAGATGCCAATGGCGGCGCAAGCCGTGTTGCTCGGCGGAAACGTGCGGGTCGGGCTGGAGGACAACATCTGGCTGGATCGCGGTGTGCTGGCCAGCAATGGGGCATTGGTCGAGCGCGCCAGTGAAATCCTGACGCGTCTGGGGGCCCGGGTGCTAACCCCGGCGGAAGGCCGCGTGAAGATGGGCCTGACCAAACGCGGCTAACCACCTGTAGGCGCTGCGAAGGCTGCGATCGACCGGGCAACGGTCACCGCGATAACCGGCCATCCGCAACCTCCGGCAACTCCTACAAACTCCTTTCGAATGCCAGGACTGATCATGACCTTCATCACCCACATCAAAACTTTCGCTGCCTTGGGCAGCGGTGTCATCGGCAGTGGCTGGGTGGCTCGCGCTTTGGCCCACGGGCTGGACGTTGTCGCTTGGGATCCAGCCCCCGGTGCCGAGGCCGCGTTGCGCAAACGGGTCGCCAATGCGTGGCCCGCACTGGAGCAGCAAGGCCTGAAGCCCGGCGCAGCTCAGGATCGTCTGCGTTTCGTCACGACCATCGAAGAGTGCGTGCGGGATGCCGACTTCATCCAGGAAAGCGCTCCTGAACGGCTCGACCTGAAACTCGAGCTTCACGCGAAGATCAGCGCCGCTGCCAAGCCTGATGCGCTGATCGGCTCAAGCACTTCCGGGCTCCTGCCCAGCGAGTTCTACGAAAGCGCAACACATCCTGAACGCTGCGTGGTGGGGCATCCGTTCAATCCCGTGTATCTCCTGCCATTAGTGGAAGTGGTCGGCGGCAGGTACACCGCACCCGAAGCCATTCAGGCGGCCATCAGCGTCTATGAATCTTTGGGCATGCGCCCCTTGCACGTGCGCAAGGAAGTCCCCGGATTCATCGCAGACCGCTTGCTGGAAGCGCTGTGGCGCGAGGCGTTGCATCTGGTCAATGACGGCGTGGCGACCACCGGCGAAATCGACGATGCGATCCGCTTCGGTGCCGGGCTGCGCTGGTCATTCATGGGCACCTTCCTGACCTACACGCTGGCTGGAGGCGATGCCGGAATGCGTCACTTCATGAACCAGTTCGGCCCTGCCTTGAAGCTACCGTGGACTTACCTGCCCGCACCGGAACTGACCGAAAAGCTGATCGACGATGTAGTCGATGGCACCCGCGATCAGCTCGGGGACCACAGCATCGCGGCGCTGGAGCGTTATCGCGATGACTGTCTGCTGGCGGTACTGGAGGCTGTGCGAGCGACCAAAGAAAAGCACGGGATAGCGTTTAGCGATTGAGTGTTGCTGCACTCCTCGTGATTGAACATCAAACCTCCCACAAACGCTTGCGAGCTTTTTTAAAGCGGGGCAACGAATGCCAAAACTGATTACCTACCAAACCCCCGTCCTTCCTGAGTGGGTGGACTACAACGGCCATTTGCGCGATGCGTTTTATCTACTGATCTTCAGCTACGCCACCGATGCCATCATGGATCGGATCGGTCTCACCAGCGACAATCGAGATGCCAGCGGTCACTCGCTGTTCACGCTTGAATGTCACATCAATTATCTGAACGAAGTGAAGCTGGGCGAAGCGGTAGAAGTCCAGACACAGGTTATCGGTCACGACAAAAAACGGGTACATCTCTATCACAGCCTGCACAAAGCGGGCATCGATGACCCGCTATCGGCGAGCGAGCAGATGCTGTTGCATGTTGATCTGGCAGCCGGTCCGCGCTCGGCGCCTTTCAGTGAGGCTGTTCTGAACGAGTTGGCAGGAATCGTCGAGGCTCAACAGGACTTGCCAGCGCCACACTACATTGGGCGTATCATCGGGCTGCCGCAAAGAGCCTGATACTGAACCAACAAATGTGGAAGACAGCTCGGTTTATCACTTAAACCCAGCGAGCAAGCCCTGGCCCCACAGGCCTCTTCGAACCTGTCAGTCACCCACAAAAAAGCCCGCATCGCTGCGGGCTTTTTCAATGCTCAATCAACCGTTATCAGTTGATCTTGGCATCCAGCTCACCACGAGCGTAACGCTCAAACATCGCGTCCAGGGACACTGGTTTGATCTTCGACGCATTGCCTGCAGTGCCGAACGCCTCGTAACGAGCGATACACACGTCACGCATTGCCGTTACAGTCTTGGCCAGGTACTTACGAGGGTCGAACTCGCTCGGGTTCTTGGCCATGAATTCACGGATGGCACCAGTGGACGCCAGACGCAGGTCGGTGTCGATGTTGACCTTACGTACGCCGTGCTTGATGCCTTCAACGATCTCTTCAACCGGTACGCCGTAGGTTTCCTTGATGTCGCCGCCGTACTGGTTGATGATTTTCAACCACTCTTGCGGGACCGAAGACGAGCCGTGCATCACAAGGTGAGTGTTCGGGATGCGCTTGTGGATTTCCTTGATGCGATCAATCGCCAGGATGTCGCCGGTAGGCGGCTTGGTGAACTTGTAAGCGCCGTGGCTGGTGCCGATAGCGATTGCCAGTGCGTCAACCTGGGTTTTCTTGACGAAGTCAGCGGCTTCTTCCGGATCAGTCAGCATCTGGCTGTGATCGAGCATGCCTTCAGCGCCAACGCCATCTTCTTCGCCAGCCATACCGGTTTCCAGCGAGCCCAGAACACCCAGCTCACCCTCAACCGAAACGCCACAGGCGTGGGCAAAGGCAACTACGCGACGAGTCACTTCAACATTGTACTCATAGGTGGTCGGCGTTTTGCCGTCGACACCCAGCGAGCCGTCCATCATCACCGAGCTGAAGCCCAGCTGGATCGAACGCTGGCAGATGTCAGGGCTGGTGCCGTGGTCCTGGTGCATGACCACCGGGATATGCGGGAATTCTTCAACTGCCGCCAGGATCAGGTGACGCAGGAATGGCGCGCCAGCGTATTTACGGGCGCCGGCCGAAGCCTGAACGATCACCGGGGAATCGGTCTTGTCGGCCGCTTCCATAATGGCGCGCATTTGTTCCAGGTTGTTCACGTTGAAAGCTGGGACGCCATAACCGAATTCGGCTGCGTGGTCCAACATCTGGCGCATGCTGATAAGTGCCATTGTCTGTCTCTCTCCCGGTAGGGTCGTTATCGTGCAAACCTGCCGTAGCGGCGGCTGCTATTCAAGTTCTACGCATCAGCCCTGAGGCCATGCGCTGGATCATCGGTGCAGTCTGTTTAACGCTTCTTGCAACCGCGCCCGATCAAATCATTGGTGGCGCCCCAGTACACCAGGCCTTCGTCGCCCTTGTTCTGGAAAGCCAGCACGCCATTGCTGTACAGCGATGGCGAACCAGGCTCGGCTTTCAACCGGAAGACCTGATCGCTTTCGTTCAAGCGTACATCGACTTCGGTCTTGGCCTTGTCGGCATAGCGCCAATGGACCTGAGCTTTACTGTCGCAAACCCAAGAGGTCCAGGTGTTGTCTGTTTGTGGAGCCTTCATGCTGGCGCAACCACCAAGCACTGCAAGTGTCGCAAGGGCAATCAAGCCTTTCATTACGTCTCCTGGCCTGCCCTGGGAAGCAAGGCAAATGCCAGTCGCTTCAACCCTCAGGGGCAGTTCTGTTCCTGATTCCGATCATCGGCCGGTTCACCCGTGGCCTGCGCCTCAACCCGCTGAGTATTCTGGGTTGTTGGCACGTTTACGGATGCCGGGCTGAACACTTCACAGGTCTTGGCACGAGGGCCAGAACCGCTACAACCGGTAAATATCACACAACTCATCAAGGCCAGGGCGGCGATTTTCATGGCGAAGTTCCTTATCCAGAAAAGTTATCCACCCTTTAATGACCACCACAGGCTCAAGATGTTGCCAAACTCATCTGCACGACAGCGCCTTAACGGCAGCCCACTGGCCCGAGATTGGGCATGAACTCGTACTTGTCCAGCACCGCCTCGCCCCCGCGCTTGTAGATCACAGGCACGGTTTCTGCCTGCCAGTTGGCCTGATAGCAGCTCAACTGGACAAGCGCAGGCTCACGCACGACCTCTTCGGCTTCCGGCTCACTGGCACAGCCAGCGAGCAGTGCGGCAAGGATGAGTAGCGGTAACGGCCTGAGCATTTCATTTCCCTTTTGCAAAGCCTGATCCTCAGGCCTTGGCGCGTTGTTCCAGGATTTCCACGGCTGGCAGAACTTTGCCTTCGACAAACTCCAGGAATGCACCACCACCGGTAGAAATGTAGGAGATCTGATCCGCTACGCCATATTTATCAATCGCCGCCAGAGTGTCACCCCCACCTGCGATGGAAAACGCCGAGCTTTCAGCAATCGCCTTGGCCAGGGTCTTGGTGCCTTCGCCGAACTGATCGAACTCAAACACGCCAACCGGACCGTTCCACAGAATAGTCTTGGAAGATTTCAACAGATCGGCGAAATGCGCTGCAGTTTGCGGGCCGATATCCAGAATCATGTCGTCATCAGCAACATCGGCGATCAGTTTGACCGTCGCGGCTGCGCTTTCAGCGAATTCTTTGGCGACCACTACGTCAACCGGCAAAGGCACGCTGACCTTGGCTGCGATCTCGCGAGCGGTGTCCAGGAGGTCCGGCTCGTACAGTGATTTGCCAACCTTGTGGCCAGCAGCCGCCAGGAAGGTGTTGGCAATGCCGCCGCCCACGATCAACTGGTTGCAGATGGCACTCAGACTGTTGAGTACGTCAAGCTTGGTAGAAACCTTGGAACCGGCAACGATAGCGGCCATTGGCTGGGCCGGAGCGCCGAGGGCTTTGCCCAGTGCTTCCAGCTCGGCAGCCAGCAACGGACCTGCTGCTGCGACTTTGGCGAACTTGGCAACGCCGTGGGTCGAGCCTTCAGCGCGGTGTGCCGTGCCGAAAGCGTCCATGACGAAGATGTCGCACAGGGCAGCGTATTTCTGCGCCAGTTCGTCAGCGTTCTTTTTCTCGCCCTTGTTGAAGCGCACGTTTTCGAACAGCACGATATCGCCCGCTTTAACGTCGACACCGTCCAGATAGTCGGAAATCAGAGGCACTTCACGACCCAAGGCCTTGCTCAGGTATTCGGCAACGGGCTTGAGGCTGTTCTCGGCAGAGAACTCGCCTTCGGTTGGACGACCCAGATGCGAGCAGACCATCACGGCCGCGCCCTTTTCCAGCGCCAGTTTGATGGTCGGCAGCGACGCCAGGATACGTGCATCACTGCTGACTTTGCCGTCCTTGATCGGGACGTTCAGGTCTTCGCGAATCAATACACGCTTACCTTGCAGGTCGAGCTCGGTCATCTTCAACACGGTCATGAGTGAATCCCTGTTTTTACTGTTGTGGGTCTGCGACGTGCAAAAAGTGCTCAGCAACGTCAAGCATTCGATTGGCAAAACCCCATTCGTTATCGAACCAGGCCAGCAAATTAACCAGCCGCGGGCCGGAAACTCGGGTCTGACTCGCATCAACGATGGCCGAATGAGGGTCATGGTTGAAATCACAACTGGCGTGCGGCAACTCGGTATAGGCCAACAACCCTTTGAGCGGTCCGCTGGTGGCCGCGTCTCGAAGCAGGCGGTTGATCTCGACGGCATCGGTATCACGCGCAGTTTGCAAAGTGATATCGAGGCAGGACACGTTTACCGTCGGCACGCGAACTGCTTTGGCCTGAATTCTGCCCGCAAGTTCCGGAAGCAGCCGCTCAATACCGCGCGCCAGACCAGTGGACACCGGAATGATCGACTGAAAAGCCGAGCGCGTACGGCGTAAATCCTCATGGTGATAGGCGTCTATCACCGGCTGGTCATTCATCGCCGAGTGAATGGTCGTGATGGTGATGTATTCCAGCCCGACAGCCTGATCCAGCAAACGCAACAACGGTACGCTGCAATTGGTGGTACAGGATGCGGCAGACACCAACAGCTCGGTGCCGGTCAGCTTTTGCTGATTGACGCCAAACACAATCGTGGCGTCGACGTCGGCTTCGCTGGCCATAGGCTGGGAAAACAGCACCCGCGGTGCGCCAGCGTCTATGAAGCGCTGGCCATCTTCACGAGTGTTGTAGACACCTGAACATTCGAGCACCAGATCAACTTCCAGCGCCGCCCAGTCAACACCTTCGGGCGTCTCGCTGCGCAACACTCTGATCTTATGATCATTGATATGCAGGTATTGCCCTTCGACCCGAACTTCGCCGGGAAACCGGCCATGTGTGGAGTCAAAGCGCGTGAGGTATTCGAGACTGGCCATGTCGGCCAGATCGTTGATGGCAACCACTTCAAACCCGGCTTTCGCCCCCCGCTCGCACAGTGCGCGCACGACGCAACGACCGATACGGCCGTAGCCGTTGAGTGCAACTTTGTAAGGGCGGTGCTGAGGCATGGGGTTCTCGTTGGGCAAACTACCAAGCGAACTCTGTGGGAGCAGGGCTTGCCCGCGATAAGGTCAGCTCGGTCTCAAGCACCGTGTTGACCTTATCGCGGGCAAGCCCTGCTCCCAAAAGGGTCCGCTTCAGCAGGTAAATCGCTATCAGTCTTCCAGCAGTTCTTCAGCCTGACCCAGGATGTTTTCCAGGGTGAAGCCGAACTCTTCGAACAGGGCTGGCGCAGGGGCCGACTCGCCGAAGGTGGTCATGCCGATCACGCGACCTTCCAGGCCGACGTACTTGTACCAGAAGTCCGCGTGAGCAGCTTCGATGGCGATACGAGCACTGACTTGCAGCGGCAGAACCGCTTGCTTGTAGCCTGGATCCTGAGCATCGAAAACGCTGGTGCATGGCATGGAAACCACACGCACGTTGCGGCCTTGAGCGCTGAGTTTTTCGAACGCCTGAACGGCCAGACCCACTTCCGAACCGGTAGCGATCAGAATCAGCTCTGGCTCTCCAACACAGTCACGCAGCACGTAACCACCACGGGCGATATCCGCCAGTTGGGCTTCGTCGCGAGTCTGGTGAGTCAGGTTCTGACGGGAGAAGATCAACGCCGACGGGCCGTCGTTGCGCTCGATGGAGTACTTCCAGGCCACTGCCGATTCCACAGCATCCGCAGGACGCCAGGTGTCCAGGTTAGGCGTGGTGCGCAGGCTGGTCAGTTGCTCGATTGGCTGGTGCGTCGGGCCGTCTTCGCCCAGACCGATAGAGTCGTGGGTGAACACGTACAGCACGCGCTTCTTCATCAGCGAGGACATACGCACCGCGTTGCGGGCGTATTCCATGAAGATCAGGAAGGTCGCGCCATAAGGTACGAAGCCGCCGTGCAGGGCGATACCGTTCATCATTGCGCCCATGCCGAATTCACGCACGCCGTAATGCAGATAGTTGCCGTTGGCGTCTTCGCCGGTGATGCTCTTGCAGCCTTTCCAGATGGTCAGGTTGGAACCGGCCAGGTCAGCCGAGCCGCCGAGGAACTCAGGCAGCAAAGGACCGAAAGCACCCAGTGCATTCTGGCTGGCCTTGCGGCTGGCGATGGTTTCGCCCTTGGCATTGACTTCAGCCACGTAAGCAGCAGATTTTTCAGCGAAGTCAGCTGGCAGCTCGCCGCTCATGCGACGAATCAGCTCGTTGGCCAGCTCCGGGAATTCGGCAGAGTAGGCAGCAAAACGCTGATCCCAATCAGCTTCGGTCGCCAGGCCTTTCTCTTTGCAGCTCCACTCGGCGTAGATGTCAGCCGGAATGTCGAACGGGCCGTGGGTCCATTTCAGGGCAGCACGGGTCAAGGCGATTTCTTCAGCACCCAGCGGAGCACCGTGGGACTCTTCTTTGCCTTGCTTGTTCGGTGAACCGAAACCAATGGTGGTCTTGCAGCAGATCAGGGTCGGCTTGTCGCTCTTGCGAGCGGTGTCGATGGCGATCTTGATCTCTTCGGCATCGTGACCGTCAACGTTGCGGATCACCAGCCAGCCGTAGGACTCGAAGCGTTTCGGCGTGTCATCGGTGAACCAGCCTTCAACTTCGCCATCGATGGAGATGCCGTTGTCGTCGTAGAAAGCGATCAGTTTGTTCAGGCCCAGAGTACCGGCCAGCGAGCCGACTTCGTGGGAAATGCCTTCCATCATGCAACCATCACCCATGAACACGTAGGTGTGGTGGTCGACGATGTTGTGGCCTGGACGGTTGAACTGGGCAGCCAGCGTCTTCTCTGCAACCGCGAAGCCGACGGCGTTGGCGAAACCCTGACCAAGCGGACCCGTGGTGGTCTCAACGCCCGGCGTGTAGCCGAATTCCGGGTGACCTGGAGTGCGGCTGTGTAGCTGACGGAAGTTTTTCAGGTCTTCGATCGACAGGTCGTAACCGGTCAGGTGCAGCAGCGAGTAGACCAGCATCGAGCCATGACCGTTGGACATGATGAAGCGGTCACGGTCGGCGAAATTCGGGTTGCTCGGGTTGTGCTTCAGATAGTCGCGCCAAAGTACTTCGGCGATATCCGCCATGCCCATAGGGGCACCGGGATGGCCGCTGTTGGCTTTTTGCACGGCATCCATGCTGAGTGCACGAATGGCGTTGGCACGCTCACGACGGCTGGGCATCGCTGATCTCCTGAGAACTGGAAAAGAATGGATCTGAAAAAGGCGAGCATTTTCCCTCAGGCACTGCCTGGGAGCAATGAAAGATAGCGGCTTGTGGTTGTTTTTCCTGCTCGCGCTTCGTTATTTGTTCATCCATGGCACGCTCCCGGCCCGGAGTAACGGTCCTGAATAGCCCTGAAATCACCGCCCATCAAGCAATATCAAAACTTTTTGATATTGCCCTTGCGACATAGACGGTCGCTAACTAGACTGCCAGCCCTATGAACCTGCGCGTACCTGCAATTCGTCACGATGACAGCGACGACCTCTCTGCCTTGTGCAAGGCCGGCGGCGACCCGTTGCGACTGAATGTATTGCGCGCATTGGCCAACGACTCATTCGGCGTGCTGGAACTGGCGCAGATATTCGCCATTGGTCAGTCCGGCATGAGCCACCACCTCAAGGTGCTGGCCCAAGCGGATCTGGTTGCAACACGACGTGAAGGTAATGCCATTTTCTACCGACGCGCCCTGCCCCATACCGGACAACCGGGCGGCAGATTGCATGCAGCCATGCTGGATGAAGTCGACATGCTGGCGCTGCCCAACGATGTGCAGTCGCGTATTGGCCTGGTGCATCGTCAGCGGGCCAACGCCAGTCAGGATTTTTTCGCCCGTACGGCAGAAAAATTTCGCGCCCAGCAGGACTTGATTGCCGGGCTTGCCCAATACCGGGAAAGCCTGCTGTCGCTGCTCGACAAGCTGAACTTCGGGCCGCAAGCAACCGCACTGGAAGTGGGTCCGGGGGATGGCGGGTTTCTGCCGGACCTGGCACGACGCTTTCAGCACGTAACGGCGCTGGACAACAGCCCGGCGATGCTCGAAATAGCCCGCCAGCTATGCGCGGCGCAGGCATTGGCTAATGTAGAGCTCAAGCTCGCCGATGCACTGGATGCCGTGGATGTAAGCGCCGACTGCGTTGTATTGAATATGGTCCTGCACCATTTCGCCGCGCCGGCAGATGCACTCAAACAACTGGCAACTCTGTTGCAACCGGGCGGTAGCCTGTTAGTGACAGACTTGTGTAGCCACGATCAGAGCTGGGCCAAGGAGGCCTGTGGCGATCTCTGGTTAGGGTTTGAACAGGAAGATCTGGCCCGTTGGGCCATCGCTGCGGGGCTAGTTCCCGGGGAAAGCCTCTATGTAGGCTTACGTAATGGTTTCCAGATCCAGGTCCGCCATTTTCAGCGACCGGCTGGCGACACTCACCATCGGTAAAATTCAGGAAACCCGTAGAGATGAGCGAATACTCCCTTTTCACCTCCGAGTCCGTGTCCGAAGGGCACCCAGACAAAATCGCCGACCAGATTTCCGATGCGGTTCTGGATGCAATCATTGCTCAGGACAAACACGCTCGCGTAGCCGTTGAAACCCTGGTCAAGACCGGTGTTGCCATCGTTGCTGGCGAAGTGACCACCAGCGCCTGGGTTGACCTCGAGCAGATCGTTCGTGATGTGATCAGCGACATCGGCTACACCAGCTCCGACGTCGGTTTCGACGGTGCCACTTGCGGCGTGATGAACATCATCGGCAAGCAGTCCCCTGACATCAACCAGGGTGTTGACCGTGCCAAGCCTGAAGATCAGGGCGCTGGCGACCAAGGCCTGATGTTCGGCTACGCCAGCAACGAAACCCCAGAGCTGATGCCAGCGCCAATCGCGTTCTCGCACCAGTTGGTCAAACGTCAGGCTGAAGCCCGTAAATCCGGCCTGCTGCCTTGGCTGCGCCCGGATGCCAAGTCCCAGGTGACTTGCAGCTATGAGAACGGCAAAGTTGTCGGCATCGACGCAGTCGTTCTGTCTACTCAGCACAACCCTGAAGTTTCCTACAACGATCTGCGCGAAGGCGTGATGGAACTGATCGTCAAGCACGTGCTGCCAGCTGAGCTGCTGCACAAGGACACCCAGTTCCACATCAACCCGACTGGCCAGTTCATCATTGGCGGCCCGGTGGGTGACTGCGGTCTGACCGGTCGCAAGATCATCGTCGACAGCTACGGCGGCATGGCTCGTCACGGCGGCGGCGCGTTCTCCGGTAAAGATCCATCCAAGGTTGACCGCTCGGCTGCTTACGCTGGCCGTTATGTTGCCAAGAACATCGTTGCTGCGGGCCTGGCCGAGCGCTGCGAGATTCAGGTTTCCTACGCTATCGGCGTCGCACAACCGACTTCGATCTCGCTGAATACCTTCGGCACCGGCAAGATCAGCGATGACAAGATCATCAAACTGGTCCGCGACATCTTCGACCTGCGCCCATACGCGATCACCACCATGCTCGACCTGCTGCACCCGATGTATCAGGAAACTGCAGCCTACGGCCACTTCGGTCGCACACCGCAAACCAAGACCGTGGGTGACGATACTTTCACCACGTTCACCTGGGAAAAAACCGACCGCGCCGACGCCCTGCGCGCCGCTGCCGGTCTGTAATACGCCTTAAGTTTCAGGCGTAACAAAAAGCCCCTGGCGACTATGGTCGTCAGGGGCTTTTTGGTTTTGGTCAGGTAAAACCTGTAGGAGCGCGCTTGCCCGCGATCACGTCAGCACAGGCGCTATGTTCATCGACTGACAGACCGAATCGCGGGCAAGCGCGCTCCTACAAGTCCCCGTTTGCTGCGCAACAAAGCTGTGTCAGGGATGCTGGATGGCCTCCTACAGGAAATCTCATTGGGTTTTCTAAGCCCTCCTGGCCACCAACAAAACCGAAGCCGCGCTGGCCAGCAACCCTGCGCACACCCGGTTGAACAGTCGCTTGCCACTGGGCCGCGCAAACAATCGGCGGGCGTGAATGCCCATCCAGGCGTAGATCGCAATGGCGAGGCATTCCAGCGCCAGAAACAAAACGCCGAGTACCGCGAACTGCTCCGTCACGGCTCCAGCCTGATCAACGAACTGTGGCAAGAAAGCGGTAAACAACAGAATCGCTTTCGGATTACCAATCGCCACCAGAAACTCCTGCCGAGCCAGGCTGAACAGACCTTTCTCTAAACCGACCACGCTGCCCTCTTCCTCAGGACTCGCCCGCCACAGTTGCACCGCGAGATAAAAAAGATACGCCGCACCAAAGATTTTGATCGCATGGAACAACCACTCTGAAGTGTGCAGCACTGCGGTCAGCCCCAGCGCTGCCAGCGCAATCATGATAGCGAAGGCCAGCAAACGTCCCAGCCCGCCGATGCAGGCGCGGGCAAAGCCATAGCGGGTCGCGTTACTGATCGAAAGCAGATTGTTGGGACCGGGCGCCATGTTCAGCGCAAAGCAGGCCGGCACGAAAACCGCCAGAGTCGAGATATCCATGAGTCACCCATCAGCACTTGGACAAGGGAGTAGCAATAGTGAAGGCAGCATTTCACTCTTCAAAGACACAGTCGCGAATCAAAAGAGCGGCATCTGTACTGGCTGAATGATTCAGTAATCAGCGCAACCAGACATGTCACTCAGCGCTCGCTAGCCTCACACGCACCTCTTCAAGCAAGGATGCTTCGATGCGCATATTGGCCGCCATCACCCTCACGCTCACCAGCCTTACCGCCCACGCCACCCCATGTCCCGACTGGACACCCGCCAAAGCCCGCCACTCAATCACCGCCCTGCAAACACAAATCGCCACGTGGGATGACAGCTATCACCGACAAGGCGTTTCGCTGATTGCCGACGAACTCTATGACCAGTCCCGACAGCGTCTAGCGTTCTGGCGAACATGTTTTGCCAAGCCCAACAGTGAAGCCGATAACCCTTTGAAGACAGCCAGAGGGACGGTTCGTCATCCTGTTCCGCACACCGGCGTCAACAAGCTCAGCGATGAAGCTGCAGTGCGCGACTGGCTGAAGGGCCGGTCGGATCTTTGGATTCAACCCAAGATTGATGGCGTGGCGGTAACGCTGGTTTATGAACACGGGGAATTGGTACAAGCGATCAGTCGCGGCGACGGAGATGCAGGCCAAGACTGGACCGTACACGCAAAACACATCGCAGCCATTCCCACCCATCTGCCCTGGCAGGAAACCCTGGTGCTGCAGGCCGAGTTGTATCTGCGTCTGGATAATCACGTGCAAGCCAAGGCCGGGAGCGTGAACGCGCGCAGCAAGGTTGCCGGCATGCTGGCTCGTAACGAGTTAAGCACTGAGGAGGCAGACCAGATTGGCTTGTTTGTATGGGACTGGCCTGCCGGACCGGCCTCAATGACCGAGCGCCTGGCTGTCTTGAACGCATTGGGCTTCGACGACAGTGCTCAATATAGCCAGCCGCTGAAAGGCTTTGCTCAGGCGCATCGCTGGCGCGAGTACTGGTATAGCAACCCGCTGCCGTTTGCCACTGACGGCGTCATCATCCGACAGGGCGAGCGACCTCCCGTACAGCGCTGGCAAGCCAGGGCACCTTATTGGATCGCCGCCTGGAAATACCCGTTTGCGCAAGCGTTGGCGGAGGTACGCAAGGTCAATTTCAACATCGGCCGTAGCGGCAGGATAACCCCCGTGCTGGAGTTGGAACCTGTGCGTCTGGATGACCGGCAGATCAGCCGCATCAGCGTCGGCTCGCTGCAACGCTGGCAGGCGCTGGATATAAGACCCGGCGATCAGGTGGCGGTGAGCCTGGCAGGCCTGACCATTCCACGGCTGGACAGCGTCGTCTCACGCAGTGTCGAGCGCAGCGATTTGCAGATTCCCGAGGCCAAAGACTTTCATGCACTCAGTTGCTGGCAACCCAGCCCCGGTTGTGAAAGCCAGTTTCGCGCAAGGCTTGTCTGGCTCAGCGGCAAGAAAGGTCTGGCGCTGACCGGAGTCGGTCCCGGGACCTGGGATAACCTGATCAGCGCCGGAAAAATCAACGGGTTGCTC
This sequence comes from Pseudomonas caspiana, assembly GCF_040224095.2. Classification (NCBI taxonomy): domain Bacteria; kingdom Pseudomonadati; phylum Pseudomonadota; class Gammaproteobacteria; order Pseudomonadales; family Pseudomonadaceae; genus Pseudomonas; species Pseudomonas caspiana. Next base: position 5,759,468 of record NZ_CP167995.1, read on the forward strand.
GACTGGCTGACCCTGGAAAAAGAACAGCTTGCTAACATTTCCGGGCTGGGTGAGCGCAGCAGCGCTAAACTGCTCGACAGTTTGCAGGAGGCTCGCTCAAAGCCGTTTGCTGTGTGGCTAAAGGCTATCGGCCTGCCGCCCACGGGGAATGCCCAATTGGGCGAGCAATGGAGTGAGTTGCAGAAGCGCACGGCACAGCAATGGCAGATGGAACCGGGCATAGGTTCGGGTCGTGCCAGCCAGTTGGTCGCCTTCTTTCAGCATCCCCAAGTTCAGGCCTTGAGTGAACAATTACGAGCTCAGGGTATTTCAGGTTTTTAAAGTGCCAGGCGTTTAATCATCAAGCCTGGACGTTATGGTTTTCAAAAGGAGTTCATATGAAGGTTTTTTCACCACTGATACTGCTGACCTGCTGCAGCATGCTGGCAACCCCGCTTCTGGCGGCTGAAACGGCACCAGAAGCCAGCGGATGCGTGGTTAAAAGTCAGGAAATCAGCAAAAAGATCGAAGAGGCAAAAACTGACGGCAACAAGGCTCAGCAGGCTGGCCTGGAAAAAGCCCTGAGCGAAAACAACGCAAATTGCACCGAAGCCTCGCTACTCAAAGAACACGAACAAAAAGTGCTGGATGCCAAGCGCGAAGTCAAAAAGCGTGAGTCAGATCTGAGCAAGGCGATGAGTAAGGGCGACCCGGAAAAAATCAACAAGCGCAAAGACAAACTGGCCGAATCCCGCAAAGAACTGCAGGACGCCCAGACAGAACTCGAAGACCTTCAGCCGCAGGAATGAATCGCGAACGGCTCAATCCTTTGAACTCAAATGTATTCCCTGTAGGAGCGCACGAGCAGCGCGAGGCCGCGATAGCGTTCTGTCAGACACACCGCTATCGCGGCCTCGCGCTGCTCGTGCGCTCCTACAGGTCCTGCGGTTGCAGCAACTCAATGATTACGAAACTCTTTATGACACGCCTCGCACACTGCCTGAACCTTGTTCATGGCCGGCGTCAGTGTGCTTGATTTGAAAGGGCGTTCATGACTGGCGACGACCAGTTCAGCAGTCTCTGACTCCAGCGAACGAGCCAGCTCCTGAAAACGAGCCTGCTTTTGCCAAACGGCGTCCGTGGCGCTGGTGTGATCTGATTCTTTCACCTCAGGGAAGTGTTTCCACGGCTGATGAGCCAAGCTCTCGAGCTTGAGCGCCCCCTCTTCAAATCGCTGACCATCGAACGCCACTCGCCCACGCAACATGCCGCCCAGGTCTTCGCTGGTCTTGAGCATGTCCTTGAAGATTGCCTTGCGCTGGGCCAATGGCGAATTCGGGTCTACACCGCCACACGCGCTCACGGTCAGGCAGGCGAGCAGCACAGCGCACATTCTTTTCAAAGTTGTATCCAGCAGGGTCCGCAGAAATGGCGGCCAGTATCCTCGGCCGCCTCTTGAAGACCAAGCGCTCGATTGCCGCAGTCAGGCAGGCAGCGGCGTGGCTGAAGCGATGAACAGCCCGACGATCAGACCAATCCCCACCAACCAGGCCACCGAACGCGCGGCAGCCAGGTCCGCCAGATAAAAAATGATGTAGAGCAGGCGACTGGTGATGAACAGGACCGCAACTACGTCGATCGTCACCAACTGCGCGTTGCCCGCAATGTGGGCGATGATCACTGCTGCGGCAAAGCCCGGCAGGATTTCGAAGCTGTTGAGCTGCGCCGCATTGGCACGCGCGGGCAGACCTTCAAGGTTATTCAGGAAATTACGCGGGTTGTGGTTGTGCTTGCCATTGAACTTGCCACTGGAAAACTTGGCGATGCCTGCACAAACGATCGGCAGAATAATCGCGACCAATACGCACCAGAATGCAACCGTCATAGCAGAATCCTTATAGTTTGATTTTCATAACCAGCATGCCAAGCAGAACCAGGCCACATGCTAAGAGCCGGGGCCGACCAAAAGGTTCTTTCAGATAGCGCATGCCAAACAGCACCACCAGAATCACGCTGACTTCGCGCAAGGCAGCAGCCTCCGCCACCGACCCCAATTGCATTGCCCACAACACCAGAGCGTAGCTGAGCAACACGCATAAGCCGACGCTCAAACCCAGTCGCCATTGCTCACGCCAAAACAGACTGAACGGTGCACGCTTGTAGGTGATTGCCAGTAGTGGAAACGGCCAGGCACTGATCAGGGTGAGCCAGACCAGATAATCCAGCGGATGCACGCCCATTTGCAGTGCCTGGCCATCGATCCAGGTGTAGCAGCCGATGCACACCCCGATCAATGCAACCACGGGCAGCAGCGACCAGGGTAATCGATCACCGCCGCCGCCCTGCCAAAGCAGACAAATCATGCCGCAAGGGATCAACAGAATACCGAGGATTTGCTGAGTGCTCAGTTCTTCGCCGACAAAGATCAGGGTCAGAGCCAGCACCACCAGCGGCGAAAGCCCTCGCATCAGCGGGTAGACGAGCCCGAGGTCGCCGACTCTATACGCCTGGATCAGCAAATACCTGTACAAGAGTTCGAACAACGCCGAGGCGATCATCCACGGCCAGATTGCAGCAGGTGGAGGCTCGACAAAACCCACGGCCAGCACCGCAAACAGCAACGCCACGAAATCCATGCTGGCGATGACCAGCAACCGCTCACCGCTGAATTTGATCAGGGTATTCCACGTCGCGTGCAGTATCGCCGCGATCAACACCAACGCAGTAGCCAGCAAAACACTCTCCCTGTTTCAGATTCAGACTGCCGTATCTGACACCGCAAGCAACATCGGATCTGTAGGAGCTGCCGAAGGCTGCGATGGCGGCATGTCAGGATTATTGCTTCGCAGCCTTCGGCAGCTCCTACAGGAACGCATTTCAATTGAGAGTGTTGCATGCGCTCAATTGAGCCACCGTAAATTCAACAGCCCCTGTCACACCTTGTCCAACCTTCGCCAATGAGAATCCTTACGATTAACGTTTAACCCCGAATCGTAAGGAAGTTCCATGCACTCTGTTTTTCGTTTGCGGCCGACTGTCGCCATGACGAAGCTCGCGCTGGCGTGCCTCATCGCCCAAAGCGCCTGCGTTCAGGCTCAAGAAACTACCGCCGCCCCGGCGATCACTCTGGAAGACGTGACCGTCACCGCTGCCGGTTACGAGCAGAGCGTAGAGGATGCACCCGCTTCCGTGACAATCATCACCGGCGATGAGCTGCGCAAGCGATCTTTTCGCGACTTGACCGACGCCCTGCGCGATGTCGAAGGCGTGACGGTCAATGGCAGCGCCAACGAAACCGATATTTCGATTCGCGGCATGCCTGCCGACTACACGCTGATCCTGGTCGACGGTAAACGCCAGAGCGCTCGGGAATCAAGGGTCAACGGCAACTCGGGTTATGAGCAGAGCTTCATCCCGCCAGCCGAAGCCATTGAGCGAATCGAAGTGGTGCGTGGCCCAATGTCCTCGCTGTACGGCTCCGATGCGATTGGCGGCGTGATCAACGTCATCACCCGTAAAGTCTCCACCGAATGGGGTGGCTCGGTCACTTACGACTATTCGGCACGTCAGCACAGCGATCAGGGCAATGCGCTGCAGACTCAGTTCTACCTCAATGGTCCATTGATTCAGGACACCCTTGGGTTGCAGGTCTGGGGACGTTATCTGGATCGTCAGGCTGACGATGACGTTGAAGAAACCAATGGCTTCAGCAAGGCTGACCATAAGGACCTGACCGCGCGCCTGGCTTTCACCCCGACCATCGACCACGACATCCTGCTGGAAGCCGGTGCCACCCGCCTGAAAAACGGCGACGGCCTGAGCCCCAACTGGGCCACCCGAGAACAGGAAAACAACCGCGATCACTGGTCGATCTCTCACCAGGGACGCTGGGACTGGGCGACGTCGGACATCTCGTTCGCACAGGAAGAATCCAGCCGCGAAGGCAAGGCCGACGCTGCACAGGCCGATGTGCTGGGTCGTAAGCCCACGGTGAAGAACTCGGTGTTTGACGCCAAGCTGGTAATCCCGACCGAACACAACATCACTACCACTGGCCTGCAATGGAACGAGACGACGGTCACTGACTGGAACCAGGGCCTGGGTGATCGCATCGACTACGACTTCTCCGTCGTGCAAAAGGCGTTGTTCGCTGAGAACGAGTGGGCTATGACCGACACCTTCTCCCTGACCACCGGTCTGCGCATGGACCACCACGAAGAATACGGCGTGCATTTCAGCCCGCGTGTTTACGGCGTCTGGAACGCGACTGACGAATGGACCATTAAGGGCGGCGTCGCACGCGGCTTCAAGGCCCCTGAGTTGCGCGCTGTGATCGAAGACTACGCCTACCTGCGTCGTAACCGGTTCGTGATGTTCGGCAATCCGGACCTCAAGCCTGAGTCGAGCACCAACTACGAGCTGTCGGCCCTGTGGTCCAATCGCGACGACTTGTCGGCCGGTGCGACAGTGTTCTACAACGACTTCAAGGACAAACTGTCCACGGTCACCACCACCGAAACCTGGAATGGTTTTATCGTCATGGATCGGGTCAACGTCGACAAAGCCGTGATCAAGGGTGTGGAGCTGAATGGTCGTTGGGATATCAATAGCGATCTGGCCTTGAAAGCCAACTACACCTACACCGATTCAGAACAAAAAACCGGGGCCAATGCCGGTGCACCGCTGGCACTGACGCCCAAGCAGAAAGCCAACGTGCGCACTGACTGGACGCTATCCGACAAGACCCAGCTCTGGGCAGCGGTCAATTACTACGGCGAGGAGTACGGCAACACCATCACAGACGAATCGTCACCGGGCTATACCACGGCAGACTTTGGCGGCTCTTATGAACTGACCAAAAATGTCTCGTTCAACGCCGCGCTGTACAACCTGACCGACAAACGACTGGACGACGAAACCTACGGCACCGTGAACTACGGCCGCACGCTGTGGGCATCGACGACCGTGCGATTTTAAAGCACGCACCGATCGCACTGGATGCGCAGAACCTGTGGGAGCTGGGCTTGCCCGCGATAAGGTTGGACTCGGTTCACTTTAGGTCGTGTCCAGTCTTATCGTCGGAATGCCGCCCAGACCAAGCCCAGCTCCCACGGGACCTCATTCCAAGACAAAAGTATTGATATACCCCAAAGCGATTCAAACCGCCGCAGGCAATCGCACTACCGCGCACAAACCAGCAGGCGGGCGGTTTTCCAATACCAGTTCCCCACCATGCGCTTGAATACAAGCGCGTGCGATGGCCAACCCCAGGCCAAGCCCTCCCCCCTGGCTGATATCCGCCCCGCCCCGCCCTAACTGCACGAACGGCTCGAATACTTGGGTCAGCCACGCAGATTCAATCCCCGGCCCATGATCGAGAATCTCCAGACGGATCATGCCCGTCCCCTCAAGGCTCAGGCTGATCTGCGCGTCACCGGCATGGCGCAACGCGTTATCGATGAGGTTGGTCAACGCTCGCTTCAACGCCAGCGGTCGACAGCGGCAACTGAACTGCTCACTGCCTTCCCACGTCACCGGCTGCTCCATGATCCGGTAACGTCGCGCCAGATCGTCGAGCATCTCATTCAGCGATACCGTTACCGTCGCCTCCTGAACCGCATCGCCACGCACGAAATCCAGCGTCTCGCGCACCATCGCCCGCAGCTCATCCAGGCTTTCCAGCATGTCATCACGCAACGGACCGTCTTCGATCAATTCAACCTGCAGGCGCAGCTCAGTGATCGGCGTATTCAGGTCATGACTCACCGCCGCCAGCATTCGGGTACGACCTTCAACATGGCGGGCGATGCGCTCCTGCATCACGTTGAATGCGATGGTCAGATCCCGAGCCTCCTGCGGACCAGACAGCGGCAGCGGCGCAATCCATTCGCCTCGACTGACTCGCTCAGTCGCCTCGGCCAGCGTCTTGACCGGCTGCACGATCCGGCGCATGAAGAAAATCACAATCAGCAAGACCGGGATGGTCGTTACCGGCAAGGTGTAAGCCAGCAAACGGCTCCACTCATAGGCACCCGCCGGATGCTGCAAGGCGTTGAGCGTCTGCCCATCAGGCAACACGATGCTGGTGCGCAAACGTAACGGTGCCCAGCCTGCACGGAAAAAAACCGCCTCCCGGGCCGGGCCACCCGTGACTCGCTCCAGCTGGATATTCACTCCCATCTCCGGCGTCAGCGCCAGTCGTGTGCGCAGTTCCTGCGCCAGACGCCGCTCTTCTTTGTGCATATCAAAAGGGCTGACCTCGGGCTGCTGAGCGATCCAGAAACGCGCATCTTGCGTCTGCATGGTTGCCAGCACCCGGGACGCATCAGCCGCCGACAGCTCATGAGCGACGTGGTACGCCGTGGTCAATCGCTCAAGCGTCAGGGTGCGGGACAGCGGATGAATCAGCGCGCCGGTGCGCTGCAAAAACAACATGGCGATGCCGTTGGATGCCAGCAGCGCCAGCAGCAGAAGCAGGCCCAATTGATGGGTCATCCGCCTGGGCCAACAACGGCTCAGCCAACTCATAGTTGTTGCACGCTGACATCCGCCGCCAACATGTAACCACCGCCCCAAACAGTGCGCAGCAATTGCGGTTGTAACGGATCATCCACCAGCTTGCGACGCAGACGGCTGATCTGGCGGTCGATGGCGCGATCATAAACATCGCTGCCGGGACGCGCCGTCAGATCCAGTAGACGCTGGCGATCAAGGGTCTGATTGGGATGCCTCAGGAAAACCGTCAGCAGCCTGCTTTCAGCGGTGCTGAGCTGGACCTGAGCGCCATCAGCACGCAGCAACAATTCAGTCGCAGTGATGAAACTCAAACCGGCGAATTCGTAACGCTGCGCCGATGAAGCGCTCAATGCCTGATCGACGCTCACTGGCGTAGTGCGCCGACGCAACACACTGTTGATTCGGGCAACCAGTTCACGCGGCTCGAAGGGTTTGGTCACGTAATCATCCGCGCCCAGATCCAGCCCTTTGACCCGGTCAGCGGATGCGTCGCGAGCGGTCAGCAGAATCACCGGAATGTTGGCCCGGCGATGCAACATCCCGCACAGTTCAAAGCCGTCGCCATCCGGCAGCATCACATCCAGCACCACCACATCAAACGACTGCTGCTTGAGCAACTGCCACATCCCCGCCGCATCTTCAGCAGTGCGCACATCAAACGAATGGCGACGCAAATACACCGCCAACGGATCGCGGATCTTGCGGTGATCGTCGACCACCAGGATGCGTGGCGGCGAAGGGTTGGCGGTGGGTTCAGCGCTCATTTCGTTCCTGATAGTGCTGGGGCAGTCTGGGCTCTTGTAGGAGCTGCCGAAGGCTGCGATAGGGATAAATCTGACATGCCGCTATCGCAGCTTTGGGCAGCTCCTACAAAACCAAAATCCAGCACCGCATTTGCGGATGATTCCCATTAACGAGCAGCGATAATAGCCGATGTGCCAATGTCCGGCACTTATTTGCAACGCTGCCGGCCTCCTGTGGTCCATGCCACTCCCCATGGATATGGAAAAATATGTGTCCGCACACGCCAGCGGCCCATCAAACCCCTGCCCGCTTCATGTCTGAATCGCCTCTGGGCACGCTTTGAATCGCAATAACAGGAAGACCAATGCTTGAACTCGTTGCTGCTTTTATCTGCCTCACCTCGCTGCTCACCTATGTGAACTTTCGTTTCATCGGCCTGCCGCCTACCATCGGCGTGATGGTCACTGCGCTGATGTTTTCGCTGATTCTGCAAGGCCTGAGTTTCCTCGGCTTCCCCGGTCTCGAAGAGCGTGTGCAACAGTTGATCAGCCAAATCGATTTCGGCGATTTGCTGATGAACTGGATGCTGTCGTTCCTGCTGTTTGCGGGCGCGTTGCACGTCAATCTGACGGACCTGAAAAGTTACCGCTGGCCCATCGGCTTGCTGGCAACCTTCGGCGTGTTGATTGCCACCACCGTGATCGGCACCTTGGCCTACTGGATCTTTGGCTGGTTCGGCTGGCACGTCAGTTTCTTGTACTGCCTGCTGTTCGGCGCACTGATCTCCCCGACCGACCCCATCGCGGTGCTCGGCGTACTGCGTACCGCCAATGCCTCCAAACCGTTGAAAACCACTATTGTCGGCGAGTCGCTGTTCAACGACGGCACCGCTGTTGTGGTGTTCACCGTGTTGCTGGGCATTGCGCAACTGGGTGAAACCCCGACGGTCGGCGAAACCGCCATGCTGTTTGTCCACGAAGCTATCGGTGGCGTGCTGTTCGGCGGCCTGATCGGTTATGCCGTGTACCTGATGATCAAGAGCATCGAGCAGTATCAGATCGAAGTGATGCTGACCCTGGCGCTGGTGATTGGCGGTTCGGCCATGTCCACCGAGCTGCATGTATCAGGCCCGATTGCGATGGTTGTCGCCGGTCTGATCATCGGCAACCTGGGCCGTAATCTGGCGATGAACGACATGACCCGTCGCTACATGGACGGCTTCTGGGAATTGCTCGATGACATGCTCAACGCGCTGCTGTTTGCGTTGATCGGCATGGAGCTGTTGCTGCTGCCATTCTCGTGGTCGCACATGCTAGCAGCAGGCTTGCTGGCGGCGGCGATTCTGCTGTCGCGGTTCGTCACCGTTGCACCGGCCATCCTGCTGCTGCGTCGCTGGCGCACCGTGCCAAAAGGCACGATCCGCATCCTGACCTGGGGTGGTTTGCGTGGCGGTGTATCCGTCGCACTGGCGCTGGCCTTGCCACTGGGGCCGGAGCGCGACTTGCTGCTGAGCATCACCTACATCGTGGTGTTGTCCTCGATCCTGTTGCAGGGATTGAGCATTGGCAAGCTGGTCAAGGCGGTTACCCGCGATCAGCCGACCGAGCAAAATACCGCTCACTGAGTCGCGACTGCTGTCATGCGTGACTCGATTGGCTAAGATGCCACGACCGCCAGCCCGTGCTGGCGGTTTTACCGAGGCTCAGGAGCACGCATGTCCAGCAAAGAGGAGATCGCCGTCGTTGGCGGCACACCAATGATTCCCGATCAGCGTCGGGAGTTGATGCTGCGTCAGTTGCGCAAGCACCAGGTACTCAGCGTGCACCAGTTGGTGGAAATGTTCGATTGCTCGCACATGACCATCCGCCGCGACATTGCCTTGCTGGAACAGGAAGGCCGGGCCTATTCGGTCACCGGTGGCGTGCGCATCGCCAGCCAGTTGCACAGCGAACCCAGCCATCAATCCAAAGCCGTGGTCGAGCTGCCGCAAAAGCAGGGCATGGCGCGACTGGCTGCCGGTTTGTTGCATGACGACATGACGATTTACCTGGATGCAGGCACCAGCACTCTGGAAATTGTCCCGCACATCGCGGCGCTGTCGGGCATGACCGTGGTGACCAACGACTTCGGTATCGTCAACGCACTCGCTGACGCAACCCATGTGGATGTGATCCACACCGGCGGCCTGCTTGATCACCCCAACCGATCCTGCGTTGGCGGTCTTGCTGCCGCGACGTTGCGCCAACTCGCGACTGATATCGCGTTCATGTCCACCAGCTCCTGGGATTTGCAGCGCGGCACGACTACGCCGTCGGCGCTCAAAGTCGAAGTCAAACAGGCGGCCATGCAGTCCGCCTCGCAAACCGTGCTGGTAGCAACCAGCTCCAAATACGGCACCTTCGGCATGTACAAGATCGCTGCGCTGGAACAGTTCGACATCATCATCAGCGACGCTGCCCTGGCTGAAGCTGCGGCGGACGGTATCCGCAAGCACCGGGTCGAATTGCTGCTAGCGCCAGCGTCCGGACAGCGCTGAATCATGGTTATCCGCTCACTGCTGGCCGCCCTGGCCCTGCTGAGTGGAAACGCCCACGCATCGATGCGCTGCAACAGCGCCTTGATCAACGAAGGTGACTTGGCGGTGGAGGTGCTGCGCAAATGCGGTCCGCCTGCCGAGCGCCAGATCACTCCGCCTGCACTGGCCGGCAATGGCCAGCTGAAACACGGCGCTGTCACAGTCGAAACCTGGGTCTACGGGCCAGAGAACGGCATGTACCGCAACCTGCGGTTCATCGACGGCAGGCTGGTTGAGATCAGAAGCAGGAAATAGCCCCCCTGACGTGCTCCTGATCTGTGGGAGCAGAGCTTGCTCGCGATAAGGGCGATGCGATCCAAAGCGAACCGCGTCCAGCCTTATCGCGAGCAAGCTCTGCTCCCACAGATGTGAATATATGTTAAGGATAAATAATACTTCACATTATTCGCTCACTGATTCACTATCGGATTCACAGATCAGAACAATTCCGACCGATTGCTGGCAGTGACGAGCATCGGCAACCATCCGAGGAAGACAGCATGACTAACAAGAATGTCGGCGTTATTGGCTTGGGTGCGATGGGTTTGGGCATTGCCCGCTCGTTGCTGCGCAGTGGTTTCAATGTGCATGCGTGTGATGTCCGCACCAGCGTCACCGAGCAGTTCGCCACCGAAGGCGGCGTTGCCTGCGCCTCCCCTGCCGCCATGGCAGCCGCTTGTGATGTGATCATCACCGTTGTGGTCAACGCTGAGCAGACCGAAACCGTATTGTTCGGTGAGAACGGTGCCATTGCAGCACTGCGTCCTGGCAGCCTGGTTATCGGTTGCGCCACCGTCGCGCCGACCTTCGCAGTCGAGCTGGGTCAACGTCTGGCCGATAAAGGCCTGCTGTACCTCGATGCCCCGATCTCCGGCGGCGCAGCCAAAGCGGCCGCAGGCCAGATGACCATGATGACCTCCGGCCCGGCTGAATCCTACGCCAAGGCTCAGGCCATTCTCGATGGCATGGCGGGCAAGGTTTATCGCCTGGGCGACGTTCACGGCCTGGGTTCCAAAGTCAAAATCATTAACCAGCTCCTGGCCGGTGTTCACATCGCAGCCAGCGCCGAAGCCATGGCGTTGGGCCTGCGTGAAGGTGTCGACGCCGACGCTCTTTACGAAGTGATCACCAACAGCGCGGGCAACTCGTGGATGTTCGAGAACCGTGTGCCGCATATCCTTAACGCTGATTACACGCCGCTGTCGGCTGTGGATATCTTCGTCAAGGATCTGGGCCTGGTACTGGATACCGCTCGCACCAGTAAGTTCCCGCTGCCGCTTTCGGCCACTGCACACCAGATGTTCATGCAGGCTTCCAGCGCCGGTTACGGTCGTGAAGATGACTCCGCCGTGATCAAGATTTTCCCGGGCATCGAATTGCCGAAAGCCAAGCCAGAACAAGCTTAAGGGGCAACCGATGAGTAATTCTCCTGTGCGCCCGTTGCTGGGCTGCATCGCCGACGATTTCACCGGCGCAACCGATCTGGCCAACATGCTCGTACGCGGCGGCATGCGCACCGTGCAAAGCATTGGTATTCCGACGGCTGAAATGGCGGCGGATCTCGACGCCGACGCGATCGTCATTGCCTTGAAATCACGCACTACGCCTGCCGCCGAAGCCGTCGAGGAATCCCTCGCTGCACTGCAATGGCTGCGCGAGCGTGGCTGCGAGCAGATCTTCTTCAAGTACTGCTCGACCTTCGACTCCACCGCTGCGGGCAACATCGGTCAGGTCAGCGAAGCACTGCTGAAAAAACTCGGCAGCGATTTCACCCTGGCGTGTCCGGCGTTCCCGGAAAACGGTCGCACGATCTTCCGCGGCCACTTGTTCGTTCAGGACCAGTTACTGAATGAATGCGGCATGCAGCATCACCCACTGACGCCGATGACCGACGCCAATCTGGTGCGTGTGCTGCAATCGCAAACCCAGCAGAAAGTCGGTCTGCTGCGCTACGACAGCATCGCCAAAGGTGTTGGCGGCGTGCGCAGCAAAATTGCCGAGTTGCGCGCTGACGGCGTGAGCATGGCGATTGCCGATGCGCTGTCCGATGCCGATCTCTACACCTTGGGCGAAGCCTGTGCCGACCTGCCATTGCTGACCGGTGGTTCGGGCCTGGCCCTGGGCTTGCCGGGCAACTTCCGCAAGGCGGGCAAATTGCGTGACATCGACGCTGCCAGACTTGAGCCGGTTGTGGGTGGTGAAGTCGTGTTGGCAGGTAGCGCTTCGGTCGCCACCAACGGTCAGGTCGCGGCCTGGCTTGAAGCCAATCGCCCTGCCCTGCGCATCAATCCATTGGAGTTGGCCGCTGGTCGTCCGGTGGTTGAGCAGGCGCTGGAGTTCGCCCGCAAAGCAGGCGAAACCGTGCTGATCTACGCCACCAGCTCGCCAGATGAAGTCAAAGCCGTACAACAGCAACTGGGCGTTGAACGCGCAGGCGCGCTGGTTGAAGACGCGCTGGGGCAAATCGCGAAAGGTTTGCTCAATGCTGGCGTGCGCCGCTTCGTGGTCGCGGGCGGTGAAACCTCCGGCGCTGTGGTTCAGGCGTTGGGCGTGCAACTGCTGAAGATCGGCGCGCAGATTGATCCAGGCGTTCCGGCCACCGTCAGCAGTGGCGCTCAACCGCTGGCATTGGCACTCAAGTCCGGCAACTTCGGTGGCCGTGACTTCTTCAGCAAAGCCCTAAAGCAGCTGGCGGGGGAAGCCTCATGAGTGCTGAAAACAAGCTTCGCGAAGAGATTTGCGACATTGGCAGGCTGCTGTATGGCCGCGGCTATACCGTTGGCAGCGCGGGAAATATCAGCGCACGGCTCGATGACGGCTGGCTGATCACGCCGACTGACGCCTGCCTGGGTCGCCTCGATCCGAACGAAATCGCCAAGGTCAATCTGGCCGGTGAATGGGTGTCGGGCAGCAAACCTTCGAAGACCCTCGCGCTGCATCGCGAGGTCTACGACCGCAATCCAGGTGTGGGCGGTGTGGTGCATACCCACTCCACCCATCTGGTTGCGCTGACCCTGGCGGGCGTCTGGCAGGAGGACAACATCCTGCCGCCACTGACGCCTTATCAGGTGATGAAAGTCGGGCAGATTCCACTCATTGGTTATGAGCGTCCCGGCTCGCCGAAAGTCGCCCAGCGCGTCGCGCAACTGGCCAACAGTGTGCGCGGCGTGATGCTCGAACGGCTCGGACCGGTTATCTGGGAAAGCTCGGTTGCCAAGGCCGCCTACGCCCTTGAAGAACTGGAAGAAACCGCTCGACTCTGGTTGATGACCCACCCCAAACCCGCTCCGCTCGACCAGGCTGCACTGGACGAGTTGCGCGAGGTTTTTGGGGCCAAGTGGTAGTTCAAGGCATTTGATTGAGGGCTGTTCAGCGGCCTTCGACAAGACCCGGCCCAGCCGGAAAACAATAACAATGGGACTTTAAAGTATGACGCCACTAATGCTGATGTTGATCGCGGGCGCGGGCATTGCGCTGCTGCTGTTCCTGGTCCTCAAGTACAAATTCCAGCCGTTCGTGGCGTTGATGCTGGTGAGCATCATTGTCGCGCTGGTCGCGGGTGTGAAACCGGCTGATCTGGTTGCCACCATCGAAGGCGGCATGGGCAAAACCCTCGGTCACATCGCGATCATCATTGCCCTGGGCGCGATGATCGGACGCATCATCGAGTTGTCCGGTGGCGCTGAAGCATTGGCGAAAACCCTGATCAATCGTTTCGGCAACCGGCGTACACCGCTGGCGCTGACCGTTGCCGGTTTTATCGTCGGTATTCCGGTGTTCTTCGAAGTGGGCGTGATCATCCTCATGCCACTGGCCTACGGCGTGGCCCGTGCGGCGCGCAAACCACTGCTGCTGTTCGCCTTGCCGATGTGTGCGGCATTGCTTGCGGTGCATGCGTTCCTGCCACCTCATCCAGGTGCTGTCGCTGCGGCCAGCCAACTGGGTGCGGATCTTGGCCGCGTACTGATGTTCGGTATCCCGATGGTGGCGGTATTGAGCCTGATCGGTTACTTCATTGCGGGTCGCATGACGCGCAAGTTCTACCCGATGACTGACGATATCCGCGCCGAGGTTTACGGCCCGCACATCTCCAACGCGGATCTGCAAGCCTGGCATAACGGCGACTACTCCAACACCAGCAGCGAATCGACGCATTCGAACAAGCCGGGTCTGGAAGAAAGCGCCAGCAGTCTTGCCGCATCGCTGCCACCCGCTCCGGCGCCAGGTTTTGGTCTGATCATCGCGCTGATCCTGCTGCCGATCGTATTGATTCTGCTCGGTACGCTGGCCACCACCATGCTGCCTGTCGATTCGACGCTACGCAGTGTTCTGACTGTGTTGGGCGCGCCGCTGGTTGCGCTGCTGATCGACACCCTGCTCTGTGCATGGTTGCTGGGTACTCGTCGTGGCTGGAGCCGCACTCAGGTGTCTGACGTGATCGGCTCGGCATTGCCAGGCGTGGCCATGGTGATCCTGATCGCCGGTGCCGGTGGCGTGTTCGGCAAAGTGCTGGTAGATACCGGTATTGGCGCTGTCGTTTCCGAAGCATTGCGCACCACCGGCCTGCCGGTTCTGGCGCTGGGCTTCCTGCTGACCCTGCTGCTGCGTGCCGTGCAAGGTTCCACCACCGTTGCACTGGTGACCACGGCCGGTATTCTCAGCCCGCTGATCGTGACCCTGAACCTGACTCCCAACCACCTGGCGCTGCTGTGCCTGGCCATGGGCGGTGGCGGTCTGGCAATGTCGCACATCAACGACGCTGGTTACTGGATGTTCACCAAACTGGCTGGCCTTAATGTCGCCGACGGTCTGCGCACCTGGACTGTGCTGGTTACTATCCTCGGCACCCTGGGTTTCCTTGCGACCCTGGTGATCTGGCCATTCGTCTGATCTAACAAGACTGGAGCTCACATGCCTCGTTTCGCTGCCAACCTCAGCATGCTCTACCCGCAACATGATTTTCTCGAGCGCTTCAGCGCAGCGGCCGCCGATGGTTTCGGCGCCGTCGAGTATCTGTTTCCGTACGACTACAGCACTCAGGAGCTCAAGCAGCGCCTGAGTGACAACGGACTGGTGCAAGCGCTGTTCAATGCACCGCCGGGTGACTGGGCAGCAGGCGAACGAGGCATTGCTTCTTTGCCAGGGCGTGAAGAAGAGTTCCGCACAGGCATCGCCCGCGCGCTGGAATACGCCGACGTGCTGGGCAACGACCGGATTCACGTGATGGCGGGGTTGCTGCCCAGTGAAGAGTTGCGTGAACGCCATCAGGCGGTATACCTGGAAAACCTCGGCTACGCGGCTGAACAAGCTGCCAAGGTCGGCATTACGGTACTGATCGAGCCGATCAATACCCGTGACATGCCGGGGTTCTTTCTGAATCGTCAGGATCAGGCGCAAGCCATCTGCAAGGAAGTTGGCGCGGCCAACCTCAAGGTGCAGTTCGACTTCTATCATTGCCAGATCGTCGAAGGCGATGTGATCTCCAAACTGCGTCGTGATTTTGCTGGCGTCGGTCATATCCAGATCGCTGGCGTGCCGGATCGTCACGAACCGAATCTGGGCGAGCTGAACTACCACTGGCTGTTCGAAGAAATCGATCGCCTGGGTTACACCGGCTGGATTGGCTGCGAATACCGGCCAAAGGGCGACACCAGCACTGGCCTGCAATGGCTGCGCGATTGGCAGAGCCTCAAGCGCTGATTAAAGTGGGCCGTGGCAACACAGACTGAACAGTGACACCTCATAAAAATAAAAAGAGGAACTGAACATGCGAGGATTCAAAAGTGGCCTGTGCGCTGCGCTATTGATCGTAGCGCAGACGGGCATGGCCTATGCGGCAAGCGTTCCAGCAGCAGTGGAAGGTTTATGGATGGCCCCCAGCTTCACCTTCCACACCGGTGAAAAACTGGACAACCTGCGGATGAGCTACATCACCGTGGGCGATCCGAAGAACCCGGCGGTGCTCTTTCTGCACGGCACCAATCGACCAGCCAGCGACATGCTAGGCAAGGATTTCGGGGGTGAGCTGTTTGGTCCAGGTCAACCTCTGGACGCCAGCAAGTACTACATCATCGCGCCCGACGGCATCGGCGTCGGCAAGTCGAGCAAGCCGTCTGACGGTTTGCGCATGAAATTCCCCGCCTATAACTATGACGACATGGTCGAGGCGCAACATCGTCTGCTGACCGAAGGGATGGGCATCAAGCATCTGCGGCTGGTCATGGGCAACTCCATGGGTGGCATGCAGACCTGGATGTGGGGCCAGAAATGGCCAGACATGATGGACGCGCTGGTACCGATGGCCTCGCAGCCTACTGCAATGTCGGCGCGCAACTGGATCATGCGGCGCATGCTGATCGAATCCATCAAGCAGGACCCGGCCTGGAACGAGGGCAATTACACCAGCCCGCCGCCCTCGCTTCGTCTGGCCAACGTGATGTTTGGCTTCGGCACCAGCGGCGGCACCCTTGCTTATCAGGCCCTGGCGCCTACAAGAGCGCAGGCAGACAAACTGGTTGATGAACGGCTGGCAGCGCCGCTGCCGGGGGACGCCAACGACTTCATCTACCAATGGCAGTCTTCTGCGGACTACGATGCCGCGCCGAAGCTCTCGGCAATCAAAGCGCCGGTGCTGGCAATCAACAGTGCAGACGACGAGCGCAATCCGCCCGAGACCGGGACGATGCAAAAATCACTCGCCCAGTTGAAAAATGCGCGTCTGGTATTGATTCCTGCCAGCGCTGAAACCCGCGGGCACGGTACGACTAATATGGCTCGCTTCTATGCCGAACCGCTTGGCGAGTTCATGAAGGCAACAGCGCGTCCTTAACCACGCGGTCTCAGGTAGGAGCCAACTTGTTGGCGAGGCATCGGCCCTGTGAAAACAGTAATATTCTCTCGCGAACAAGTTCGCTCCTACCGGGTTTGGGTCGCAGGTAATCAGCCGTCGATCGCCTCTTCCTTGAACTGATCTTTCACGTAGGTGATTTCGGTCTTGCCGTGCGGTGCGGGCAAGCCGTCTTCGCCCAGGTTGACGAAGACCATCTTTTCAACCGTCAGGATGCTCTTGCGGGTGATCTTGTTGCGCACCTGGCACGTGAGAGTAATCGAGGTACGGCCAAATTCGGTGGCGGTAATACCTAACTCGATGATGTCGCCCTGACGTGAAGCGCTGACAAAGTTGATCTCGGAAATGTACTTGGTCACCACGCGCTGGTTGCCCAACTGCACGATGGCGTAAATCGCCGCTTCCTCATCGATCCAGCGCAACAGGCTGCCACCGAACAGGGTGCCGTTGGGGTTAAGATCTTCAGGTTTCACCCACTTGCGAGTGTGGAAATTCATGCTTGCTCCTGACGTCTGCCGATTGATGCGGGTAATCATGGCAGACACGGCGGGTATCAGCACAGTCATCGCTCCCTATCGAATCCATAGGGTAGCGGCACCGTCCATCCGGTCCCCGGTATTTTTTGGACAACGGACTGAAGTTGACTCGGCAGCCGCCGATAGAAAACCTTGGGAAGATGAGCCAGCTTGGCTATAATCCCCACCGTTTCAAAACGGTCATCTTCACTTGATACCGTTCCCGCCACCTGTCCGAGGGGCGCTGCAGCAGGTTTTCCTGTCAGGCTCGGATGGGGCGTTGTTCGATCGGGTTGTCCCTGTCGAACCTTAAACGCACAACGGCGCCCATTCGCACACTACGAATGGAGACTCTTTAATGAGTGCAGTAATCACGCCCGCAGATTTTTCCGACTACAAAGTAGCCGACATGTCCCTGGCTGCCTGGGGCCGTCGCGAAACCATCATCGCTGAATCCGAAATGCCTGCCCTGATGGGCCTGCGCCGCAAATACGCTGGCGAGCAACCACTCAAGGGCGCGAAGATTCTCGGCTGCATCCACATGACCATTCAGACTGCCGTTCTGATCGAAACCCTGGTTGCCCTGGGTGCCGAAGTTCGCTGGTCGTCCTGCAACATTTTCTCCACTCAAGACCAGGCTGCTGCTGCCATTGCTGCTGCCGGTATTCCTGTGTTCGCCTGGAAAGGCGAAACCGAAGAAGAATACGAGTGGTGCCTGGAGCAAACCATCCTGAAAGATGGCGCGCCTTGGGATGCCAACATGATCCTCGACGACGGCGGCGACCTGACCGAGCTGCTGCACAAGAAATATCCGGCCATTCTGGACCGAGTTCACGGCGTGACCGAAGAAACCACCACTGGCGTTCACCGCCTGCTGGACATGCTGGCCAAAGGCGAGCTGAAAATCCCGGCCATCAACGTCAACGACTCGGTGACCAAGAGCAAGAACGACAACAAATACGGCTGCCGTCACAGCCTGAACGACGCCATCAAGCGTGGTACTGACCACCTGCTGTCGGGCAAGCAAGCACTGGTTATCGGTTATGGCGACGTGGGCAAGGGCTCGGCTCAATCCCTGCGTCAGGAAGGCATGATCGTTAAAATCACCGAAGTCGACCCGATCTGCGCCATGCAAGCTTGCATGGACGGTTTCGAGCTGGTTTCGCCGTTCATCAACGGTGAAAACGACGGCACCGAAGCAAGCATCGACAAAGCCTTGCTGGGCAAGATCGACCTGATCGTGACCACCACTGGTAACGTCAACGTTTGCGACTCGAACATGCTCAAAGCGCTGAAAAAACGCGCTGTGGTCTGCAACATCGGTCACTTCGACAACGAAATCGACACCGCTTTCATGCGCAAGAACTGGGCATGGGAAGAAGTGAAGCCGCAAGTACACAAGATCCACCGTACCGGCCCTGGCGCATTCGATGCCCAGAACGACGACTACCTGATCCTGCTGGCCGAAGGCCGTCTGGTTAACCTGGGCAACGCCACAGGTCACCCAAGCCGCATCATGGACGGCTCGTTCGCCAACCAGGTTCTGGCGCAGATCTTCCTGTTCGGTCAGAAGTACGCCGATCTGTCCCCGGAGCAAAAAGCCGAGCGTCTGACCGTCGAAGTACTGCCGAAGAAACTCGACGAAGAAGTGGCTCTGGAAATGGTTCGCGGCTTCGGCGGCGTTGTGACCAAACTGACCAAGACCCAGGCCGACTACATCGGCGTGACCGTTGACGGTCCGTTCAAGCCGCACGCTTACCGTTACTGATTGATTGAGCGGGTGCCCGCAATTATTGCGGACACTCGCTCATCGAAACGGCAGCCACCCTGTAGGAGTGAGCTTGCTCGCGATAGCGTCAGGTTAGTAGACATCTGCATCAACTGACCTGACGCTATCGCGAGCAAGCTCACTCCTACAGGGGGCAGCGTTAGGCTTTCGAATTCCCAAGGTTACCGACCATGTCCCAAGACCGCAGCTTCAGCTTCGAATTCTTCCCGACGAAGACCGAGGCTGGCCATGAAAAGCTTCTGAACGTTGCTCGTCAGATAGCCAGCTACAACCCCGCTTTCTTCTCCTGCACTTACGGTGCCGGTGGTTCCACGCGCGACGGTACGATCAACACCGTCATGCAGTTACAAAACGAAATTCAAGTACCGTCCGCACCGCATCTGTCCTGCGTTGGCGACAGCAAGGACGACCTGCGCGGCCTGCTGAACCAGTACAAGGAAGCCGGCATCAAGCGTATCGTTGCCCTGCGTGGCGACCTGCCTTCCGGTATGGGCGTGGCCAGCGGCGAGCTGCGTTATGCCAGCGATCTGGTTTCGTTCATTCGTGAAGAAACAGGCAGCCATTTTCACATCGAAGTCGCGGCTTATCCTGAAATGCACCCTCAGGCGCGTAACTTCGACGACGACGTGAAGAACTTCGTGCACAAGGCCCAGGCCGGTGCCGACAGTGCAATCACCCAGTATTTTTTCAACGCCGACAGCTACTTCCATTTCCTGGAACGCGTACAGAAGAAAGGCGTCAACCTGCCAATCGTGCCGGGCATCATGCCGATCACCAACTACAGCAAGCTGGCGCGTTTCTCCGATGCCTGCGGCGCGGAAATCCCGCGCTGGATCCGCAAACAACTGGAAGCCTATGGCGACGACGTGCAAAGCATTCAGGCGTTTGGCGAACAGGTCATCACCGAGATGTGCGAACGTCTGCTGCAAGGTGGCGCGCCGGGGCTGCATTTCTACACCTTGAACCAGGCCGAACCGAGCCTGGCCATCTGGAACAACTTGAAGCTGCCGCGTTAAGCGACACGGTTGCACGGCTGGCAGGTTTCACGCATTGTGACCTGCCGGCGCTTCCAGAAAATCGAAGCATTCAGTCGGTATCGACACCGTTGAGCAGCAGGAAAGCAGCGCTTGGCGTTTGCTCTGTTATACTCCGGCCTTCCCGCCAGGCTTACGCCCGGATGCTCGGTCTTGTTTCAGGCTCCTCGATCACGCCAATAGCGCATCTTCGTTAATTGCGCAGCGTCACGAGATGCCCTGAAGGCCCAGCAGGACCGGACGGGACTGCGTTCTCCAAAGCTTGAACGAAAACACCGAGCCGCGATCACCCTGTTCCCCGAACAGCATGGTCGACGCTCTGGCAGTTTCGACGAAGCCTGAACGCCATTCGCGCCAGGCAAGACTTCCCTTTGAGCATAAGCTCTAACTAAAACAGGATTACTCATGTCCTTTGCTTCCCTCGGTCTCTCCGAGGCTCTAGTTCGCGCCATCGAGGCAGCGGGCTATACCCAGCCTACTCCGGTGCAACAGCGGGCCATTCCCGCCGTGTTGCAAGGTCGCGACCTGATGGTTGCCGCCCAGACAGGTACTGGTAAAACCGGTGGTTTCGCCCTTCCGATTCTGGAGCGGTTGTTTCCCAACGGTCACCCGGACAAATCCCAGCGTCACGGCCCACGCCAACCGCGTGTACTGGTCCTGACCCCGACCCGCGAACTCGCCGCCCAGGTGCATGACAGCTTCAAGCTGTACGCCCGCGACCTTAAGTTCGTCAGCGCCTGCATCTTTGGCGGCGTGGGCACGAACCCTCAGGTTCAAGCCATGGCCCGTGGCGTAGACGTGCTGGTAGCCTGCCCTGGCCGCCTGCTCGATCTGTGTGGTCAAGGCAGTGTCGATCTGTCCCACGTTGAAATCCTCGTGCTCGATGAAGCCGACCGGATGCTCGACATGGGCTTCGTCCATGACGTGAAGAAAGTGCTCGCACGTCTGCCCGCCAAGCGCCAGAACCTGCTGTTCTCGGCAACATTTTCCAACGACATCACGGCGTTGGCAGGCAAGCTGCTGCACAACCCGGAGCGCATCGAAGTCACGCCACCGAACACCACGGTCGAGCGTATCGAGCAACGCGTGTTCCGCCTGCCAGCCAATCATAAGCGTTCGCTACTCGCGCACTTGATCACTCAAGGTGCGTGGGAGCAGGTGCTGGTCTTCACTCGTACCAAGCACGGTGCAAACCGTCTGGCCGAGTACCTGGACAAACACGGCCTGAGTGCCGTGGCAATCCACGGCAACAAGAGCCAGAACGCCCGCACCAAAGCTCTGGCCGACTTCAAGGCCGGTGACGTACGCATCATGGTGGCAACCGATATCGCCGCTCGCGGCCTGGATATCGACCAACTGCCGCACGTGGTCAACTTCGAGCTGCCGAACGTAGACGAAGATTATGTGCACCGCATCGGCCGTACTGGCCGTGCAGGTCGTAACGGCGAAGCGATTTCGCTGGTAGCTCCGGACGAAGAAAAGCTGCTGAAAAGCATCGAGCGCATGACCAAACAGAAGATTGCCGACGGCGATCTGATGGGCTTTGACATGTCTGCCGTTGAAGCCGAGAAGCCTGAAGTTCGCGAGCGTCCGGATGTGCGTAACCCGCGCAATTCGCGCGGTCCGCGTGGCGATGGCCCGAACGGTGGTGGCGGTGGCGGCGGTCGTAAAGACAAAGGCAAAGATAAGGGCAAGGAAAAACCGGCGGCTGCCGCTGCTGGCGAACGTCCGGCCCGCAAGCCGCGTGATCAGCAAAAGCCTCGTGACGGCGCACCTGCGCGTGAACAACGCTCTTCTACTCCTCGCGCAACTGCCGCGCCGCGTCCTGCTTCAGATCGTGCCCCGGACGAGTTTCTGGATGACGAAGTGGATAACTTCGGCAACCGCGCTGATTACGTCAGCCCGTACCAGAACAAGAACCAGGGTCGTGGTCGTCGCCCAGGCGCTCCATCCACTGGTGCCGGCGCAGCGACAGGTGCAGCGCCTGCCGCACGCGGCCCTCGCCCAAGCGGTCCGCGCAGCGGCGGCGCAACAACTGGCACGCCGCCAGCCAAGCGCAACGGTCCACGCAACGGTGCTCCGCGCGATGGTCAGGCTCGTCGTGACGAGAACCCGCGCAACCGTCGTCCGGCACGCGATGACTCAGCCCGCCAGGAACCGGCAGTTCGCGGTCCTCGTGACAGCCAGAGCCAGCCGCAACCGAAAATCATGCACAAAGAGTCGAAAAGCGATCGCTTCCCGTCCGCTGAACAACTCGACCAACTACCAAGCCGCCCACGCGGTGAAAAACCAGCACTGCTGACCCGCAACCGCGAAGGTTAAACAAAGCTGGAACAAAAAACGCCCCGACTGGTTCGGGGCGTTTTTGTGTGTGGCTGTCAGGTTTCTGGGGGAGCTTCTATGTTGGCCTGCAAGCCTGCTCATGTGCCTTTGACCTCTTAGGCCTCTGTGGGAGCTGAGCTTGCTCGCGATGAAGCTGGACGCGATTTAAAGTGAACTGCGTCCGGCCTTATCGCGAGCAAGCTCGGCTCCCACAGGGAAATGCAATCCTGCAGGCAGAACAGGGTATACCCGCCAAACCCAGACGATGAAGCGGTCAAGCGAACTACGTATTTGTGTGTTTGCCGTAAGACAGCGCCGTGCCCTAAAGACGATCACACACAAAAACGCCGACCCTGAGGTCGGCGTTTTTGATTAACCGGAAAAGCTTACTTGGCTTGAACGCCTTCGAAGCTGATTTCCAGGTCCAGAGTTTGCGAGGTAGGACCTGGGCCTTTGATGCCGAAGTCGTTCAGGTTAAGCGTCGAAGTACCGTTGAAGCCGGCACGGTAGCCGCCCCATGGATCCTTGCCTTCGCCGTTGAACGTAGCCTTGATCACGATCGGCTTGGTCACGCCGTGCAGGGTCAGGTCGCCGGTCACGTCAGCGGTTTTCTCGCCGGTAGACTTAACAGCGGTAGAGACGAACTTGGCTTCCGGGAATTTGCCGGCGTCCAGGAAGTCTTTGCTCAGGATGTGCTTGTCACGCTCAGCGTGGTTAGTGAACAGGCTGGCAGTTTTCAGCTCAACGTCGATTTTGCTCGCTTCTGGCTTGGCAGCGTCAAAACTGAACTTACCGCTCCAGTCCTTGAACGTACCGTGAATGAAGCTGTAACCCAGGTGGCTGATTTTGAAGTCAACGAAAGCGTGCTGGCCTTCTTTGTCGATGGTGTAATCAGCGGCCATCGCCTGACCGGCGGACAACAGTGCGGTACCAAGAGCCAGAGCGGCGAGAGTCTTCTTCAACATGCTTTTATTCCCGTTTTGGTTGAACAATTAAGCGCGACCCAGCATACGCTTGAGGGTCACATCGCGATCAATGAAGTGGTGTTTCAGTGCAGCAAGACCGTGCAGCCCTGCGAAGACAACCAATACCCAAGCGAGGTACAGGTGAATCCAGCCTGCGGTTTCTGCCTGTTCAGGCAGACCACTGACCAGCGCAGGTATTTCAAACAGACCAAATACCGGGATCCCCACGCCGTCGGCGGTGGAAATGAGGTAACCGGCGAACATCACAGCAAACAGACCGACATACAAAAACATGTGCCCAACGTGCGCACCGATCCGCGTCCACTTGCCATAGCTGGCCAGAGACGGCGGCGGCGGGCTGAGCAAGCGCCAGACGATGCGGAACAACATGAAGGCGAATAACGTGATGCCAATGCTCTTGTGCAGATCAGGTCCGGCTTTACGCCACGTGTCGTAATAATCCAGACCTACCATCCACAGCCCTAGCGCGAACAAACCAAACACTGCAACAGCAACGCCCCAGTGCAGCACCATGCTGACCAGACCGTAGCGAGAGGATGAGTTGCGTAACTGCATTGCCATTACCCTGTAGGAATTGATGCCAGACTAGCTTTTTATCTATCGAATGAAAGCGCAAAATTTTGCTTTGAAGCATCGAATAATACGATTGTTACGTTTTTCGTATATTCCATCTTTGCCTCGATTGGCGTAGCCAGCGGCTCTTGATAGATGAAAAAGCGATAACCAACGTAGTGCTCCGGCCCAGCATCGCCAGAATTCCTTCGTAACAAAACCTTGCCATGACCATCGGCTCATCAGTCACGATGAGCGGCACTGCCCGCCTCCTCCGCTTGCCCCTTACAGGACTTGGCAATTTTTCCAGCAAAGGGAATTAGCCTAGCAAAAGTCAATTTAATGACTAAATCTGCGTCCATTAAAATGACACCACTCAATGAAATCGCAACAAGTGACGTTATTCCGACGGATGGAAGCCTTAGGCCATTGTTGGCGGCCTGAATAAGGCTCAGCATCTTCTCAGGCCTACAAGGGATGAGCCTGTGCGTCTCTTGCCCGTGCCTGCCCCCCCATTACTGCAACCCGTCTTCAGACAGTAACGAGCACTGGCGCAGAACTTTTAGATCGCACTGATCAATGGAGCAACACCGCGATGATGACTGTCTATTTTGTCGTTATGACAATGTGCAGTGGTATGGAAGGCTGTGTGGAAGAGCGAAGGCCGGGAGACGCCTACGCATCCAGAGAAGAATGCATGACAACGGTGAGCGCCATAACGCGGCGCAAAGGCGTGAAGTACAAGTGCAAGAGCGAACCGCAGTGGGTTCTCAAAGAAGATCGCCGCGTTGACGGGATCAAAAGCTTTGTTACGAGTGGCGCCAAATAATCGGTTTCATTTTTTGTAGGCATTGCCTCCTTCCGCAAACACCGACCTGTAGGAGCTCACGAGCAGCGCGAGGCAGCGATAACGGTTTGCCTGAAACACCGCCATCGCTGCCTCGAGCTGCTCGTGAGCTCCTACAGGGGCTGTATTCACCGATGGCAACGCGACATCCATCCAAACAAAAAGGGCGCGATCTCACGATCGCGCCCTTTTCGCTTGCTACTGCAGTCCGATCAGTTTTTAGCTTCAGCGGCAGCTTTGGCTTTCGCCTTGGCAGCAGCGGCTTTCTTTTCAGCTTCGATCTGGGCTGGCGTTTTCGCAGGGGCCTTTTTCGCTGGCTCCTTGGCCTGAGTTTTCTTGGCAGGCTCAGCCTTCTTCACCGGCGCCTTTTTAGCGGGTTCGACCTTGGCAGGCTCGGCTTTGACCGGGGCAACGACAGGCGCGACCACTGGCGCTACAGGCTCTGGCGCCGGAGCGGGTGCTGGCTCAGGCGCCTTCTCTACAGGCTTGGCGACAGGCTCTTCAGCGCAGCCGAACCAGCACGAGAAGAAACCACCCTTCTCTTTAGCCTTGGTTTCGTCAGCCGCTTTGGCTGGCTCAGGCTTTTTGGCTTCAGCCTTGTCAGACGAACCGCCAAACAGGTTGCTGAAGAAACCACCTTCGTCTTTCTTCGTCGCAGCAGGTGCTGGCGCAGGGGCAATTTTGACCGGCTCGAACGACTTGCCAGCGGCCAGGTCTTGAACCTGACTGGCAGCACGTTGGCCTGTGCGCAAAGCGCCTTCAACTGTGCCAGGGTAGAGCGCGTCAGTGTGCTCACCGGCAAAGGCTACGCGCTGGATCGGCTTTTCCCACACACGCCAGAACTTACTGATCTGCCCTGGCCCGAATGCCAGGTACGAACCGCCCGTGGACGGGTCAACGCTGTAACGACGGATCTCGTAGCCGGTGTAAGCGCCGCGAGCCTGTGGATAAAACGTGTGCAGGCGGATCAGGACCTGATCCACCAGTTGCTTGTCGCCAAACGCTTGCATGATCCGTGCGTTATCGCCGGAAAGGTTGATCACCACATTGGCGCCGCCCTTGGTTGCAGGCTCGATCCAGAGCATGCCCAGACCGGTGTTGCTGAAAATCTCGCCAGACATGCGCGCCTTGCTTTCCCAAACAGGCGTCTTGAACTTGAGCATGATCTGGTCGCGCCAACCGTAGTTGGTGCTCTTGATTGCAGCCATGTGCTGGGCATCCAGCGCAGGCGTCATCTGAATCTTGCTCAACGCCCGCAGCGGTACAGCCAGCACCACGTAATCAGCGCTGTAACCGACTG
Source organism: Pseudomonas caspiana (assembly GCF_040224095.2). Lineage (NCBI taxonomy): Bacteria > Pseudomonadati > Pseudomonadota > Gammaproteobacteria > Pseudomonadales > Pseudomonadaceae > Pseudomonas > Pseudomonas caspiana. Next base: position 5,785,474 of record NZ_CP167995.1, read on the forward strand.
CTCCCGCCTTGACCGTTACGCCGTCCTTTTCCTGGACGATGGCGGAAACGGGCGAGTTGGTCTTGATCGTTTTGATCTGCTTGGCGAAGGCTTCGGCCAACACTGCGCTACCACCTGGCAGCCGTGCTGCACGGCGGTCACGGTCGTCAACGTTGCGATAGACCCGCGATTGCTGCGCGAAGTACAGCAGCGACAAGCGCGACGGCTCGTCGTAGCGGGTACGAATTTCCTGGTTGATCAACTGGCGAGCGGTGGCTGGCAGGGTCAGACGATCCAGCCAGTTCGCGACGTTGATCTGATCCAGCGCAAACAGGGTGCTGTTCGACGCAGGGCTTTCCGGGTTGTCGATGGAGCGCGCCAGGTTGTCGAGGGTTTCCTCGTAACGCTTAATCGCCTCGGCAGTCGCCGGTTGCTTGAGCGCCAGATCGGCCTTGCTGAAATACACCCCATCAATGAGGTAGCCCGGCGTACGGACGAACTCCGGCGCAGGCACGGTGGTCAGCTTGAAGCGGTCCAGATACTGGTTCAGCGCTGGCTGAGCCTTGCTGTTGCCGACCCATTCGCTGGTAGCCAGACCCGAGCGGCCGCCCAGGCTTGGCTTGGCTTCCAGCAGCGTGACTTGCCAGCCTTTGGCTTGCAGCTCGTACGCCGCTGTCAGGCCTGCAAGCCCACCGCCGACCACGATCGCAGTCTTTTGTTTTTCATTAGCGAGCGCCGAAACGCTGACCAGCCCAACTAAAACGAGCGCACAGGCGCGCAGCCAACCAGAAAGCATTCAGCAGACTCCGAAAAAAGCAGGGGGAGGTTTCGGTAGATGACGCTTGATACGCCACAGAGGCGCGAAGGATACGCCAGCCGCAGCAGGCCTGCCAGTGATGTCCATCGAGCGCCTGCCAAACATCAAACGCCGCTTGAAATGGAATACATGACTGTAGGAGCGACCGGGGCTCGGTTTGTTGCACTAAAGGTTGTTCCACGGCCGGGCATTGCATAGGCTTGCGCGATTGCTCGTCCTCGCATCATGCGAGTCGTTATCCGGAGAAAACCAATGGGCCTGAATGATCAGTGGATGCAACGCGACCTCAAGGTTCTGTGGCACCCCTGCACCCAGATGAAAGACCACGAAAGCCTGCCGCTGATTCCGATCAAGCGGGGTGAAGGCGTGTGGCTGGAAGACTTCGAAGGCAAACGCTACCTGGACGCTGTCAGTTCCTGGTGGGTCAATGTGTTTGGCCACGCCAACCCGCGCATCAACCAGCGCATCAAGGATCAGGTCGACCAGTTGGAGCATGTGATCCTTGCAGGCTTCAGTCATCAGCCGGTGATCGAGCTGTCCGAGCGCCTGGTCAAGTTGACACCCGAAGGCCTGACTCGCTGCTTCTATGCCGATAACGGTTCGTCCTGCATCGAAGTCGCGCTGAAAATGAGCTTCCACTACTGGCTCAACCGCGGCCAGCCGAACAAGAAGCGCTTTGTCACCTTGACCAACAGCTACCACGGCGAAACCATGGCAGCGATGTCAGTGGGCGATGTGCCGTTGTTCACCGAAACCTATAAAGCGCTGCTGATGGACACCATCAAGGTGCCAAGCCCGGATTGCTACCATCGCCCCGAAGGCATGGGCTGGGAAGAACACTCGCGCAACATGTTCGCCGCCATGGAGCACGCGCTGGCTGAAAACCACGCCACCGTTGCAGCCGTCATCGTTGAGCCTTTGATTCAGGGCGCGGGCGGTATGCGCATGTATCACCCGGTATACCTCAAGCTGCTGCGTGAGGCTTGTGATCGCTACGGCGTGCATTTGATTCATGATGAAATCGCCGTGGGTTTCGGCCGTACCGGGACGATGTTTGCCTGCGAGCAAGCTGGCATCCGCCCGGACTTCCTGTGTCTGTCCAAGGCTCTGACGGGCGGGTATCTGCCATTAGCGGCGGTGTTGACCACCGACGACGTTTACGACGCGTTCTACGATGATTACCCGACGCTTCGCGCCTTCCTGCATTCGCACAGCTACACCGGCAACCCGCTGGCGTGCGCGGCGGCGTTGGCGACGCTGGATATCTTCGAGCAAGACAACGTCATCGAAAACAATAAAGCCCTGGCCCAGCGTATGGCGACGGCCACTGCGCATCTGGTGGATCATCCGCATGTCGCCGAGGTGCGCCAGACCGGCATGGCGCTGGCCATCGAGATGGTTCAGGACAAGGCCACCAAAACCGCTTATCCATGGCAGGAGCGCCGTGGCTTGCAGGTGTTTCAGCACGCACTGACGCGTGGCGCGTTATTGCGTCCGCTGGGCAGCGTAGTGTACTTCCTGCCGCCGTATGTGATCACACCGGAGCAGATCGACTTCCTCGCCAAAGTCGCGACTGAAGGCATCGACATCGCCACGCGTAAAAACATCAGCGTTGCCGTGAGAGAGAATTTTCATCCGGATTTTCGTGATCCGGGTTAGGTACTAATTATTGATTTTGAAATGCGCTCCCCCTGTAGGAGTGAGCTTGCTCGCGATGGCGGTCTGCCTGTCACCTGATATGTCGGAAGGAAAAACGCCATCGCGAGCAAGCTCACTCCTACAGAGGTCAAACCAAAATTTCAGAGACCCACCATGAGACTGTCACGCTTCTTTATCGACGCCACCCTGAGCCTCGGTGAACACGAACTGCCTGAAGCCCAGGCGCATTACATCGGGCGTGTGTTGCGTATGGCCGAAGGCGATGCGCTGCAAGTGTTCGATGGCTCAGGCCATGAGTTTCGCGGCACCTTGCTGGAAGTCGGCAAGAAACGCGTGCGCGCTCAGCTCGACGAAACCTTCCCCGGTCAGACCGAGTCGCCGTTGCGTATCCATCTCGGCCAGGGCTTGTCCCGTGGCGAGCGCATGGACTGGGCGATTCAGAAGGCTACCGAACTGGGTGTCACGGAGATTACTCCGATTGTCAGTGAGCGCTGCGAAGTGCGCCTCAAGGACGAACGCGCCGAGAAGCGTCAGGCCCATTGGCAGCAGATCGCGATCAGCGCCTGCGAACAATGTGGGCGCTCGGTGGTTCCAGTGATTCACCCGCCCATGCCGTTGACCGAATGGCTCAAGCGCAGCGATGCTGAACTCAAGCTCGTGCTACACCCGGTAGCAGAACCGCTGACCAGCCACAGCAAGCCAACCACCCTCGCCTTCCTGATCGGCCCGGAAGGCGGCTTGAACGACGCCGAAGTCGATCAAGCCCAGGACGCTGGCTTCCACGCCGCCCGCCTCGGTCCACGCGTGCTGCGCACCGAAACCGCACCCGTGGTTGCGCTGAGCGTGGCGCAGCAGTTGTGGGGGGATTTTTAACTACCCGAGCAATGCTCATTACTATCAAACAAAAATAACTACCTGATTTGGAATACCTTTCTGTAGGAGCTCACGAGCAACGCGAGGCAGCGATTGCGGTCTGTCTGATACACCGCGATCGCGGCCTCGCGGTGCTCCTGCGCTCCTACAGGTCCCCTGTTGTCTGTGCGACAGCGTGGTGTCAGGGACACCGGGGCGACTCCAATAGCAATTGCTGACTCAAACCGGCAACTCGGTTTTCCTGCGCCGGGCCTTGGCCGGTTCCGGTCTTGCGCAGGGCAAGAATTGCCCGCGTCCAGGCTGTCCAAGCGCCGCGCCGTCCCACACCACGTCGCCCCGTGAAAGGGTCAGCGCAGGCCAGGCCGTCAAGCGCATGCCCGCGTATGGTGTGTAATCCACGCGGTGGTGCAGGCGATCATTCTGCAACTCGAAATCCAGCCCTTCGTCCCAGATCACCAGATCCGCGTCGGCACCAATCGCGATGCTGCCTTTGCGCGGATACAAGCCATACAGCCGAGCAGCGTTAGTCGAGGTCAGCGCGACGAACTCCTGCTCCGTAATACGCCCGGTGCAGACGCCTTCAGACCAGAGCAACGCCATGCGCGTTTCAATGCCGGGGATGCCGTTGGCGACTTCCGAAAACGGCGCATGCTCCCCATGTGCGCGCTTGCCGTCAGGGCCTTCGTAGCGAAACGGAGCATGGTCCGAGGAGAACGCCTCAAACGAGCCATTCTGCAGGCCGTCCCAGATGACTTGCTGGTTCGCAGCGTCTCTCGGTGGCGGGCTGCAAATGCATTTGGCGCCTTCAAAACTGTCATCGCAGCCCAATGAGTCAGCGGTCAGAAACAGGTATTGCGGACAGGTCTCGGCATACACCTTCAAGCCATGGTCCTGCGCCCAGCGAATCTGCTCAATGGCTTCACGCCCCGAAACATGAACGATCAGAATCGGCACATCCACCAGTTCAGCCAAGGCAATCGCGCGGTGGGTGGCTTCGCGCTCCACCAACATCGGGCGCGATGTTGCGTGATAGCGCGGAGCACTCAACCCCGCCGCCAAAAGACGCTCCGTAAGCCAGGCAATACAATCGCTGTTTTCAGCGTGCAGCATGACCATCGCACCCTGAGCACGCGCAACAGACAACGTCTCAAGTATCTGCCGGTCATCCAGCTTCAGCGCGTCGTAGGTCATGTAGATCTTGAACGAGGTGTAACCCTCAGCGATCAGTTCAGGCAGCTCCCGGCGGAGAACATCTTCGGTGGGGTCCGTCACGATCAAATGGAAAGCGTAATCGATCAACGCCTTGCCATCCGCTCGCTGGTGATAATCATCGACAGCGGCGCGCAAGCTTTGCCCCTTCTGCTGGCAGGCGAACGGAATCACCGTCGTCGTGCCGCCGCAGGCCGCTGAACGGGTTCCGCTTTCGAAATCGTCAGCCATCACTGAGCCGTCGCCGGTGGGCTGATCCAGATGCACATGGCTGTCGATGCCGCCTGGCGTCACCGAACGCCCGGCAGCATCAATCTCCCGAGATGCGCCCGCAAGCCCCAGACCCAGCGCAACGATCAGCCCGTCGCGCACACCAATGTCACTGACAAAACTGTCCGCGGCCGTGATGACTTTGGCGTTGCGAATGACTAAATCAAAAGCCTGCATCGCGGTGCTCCTCAAGGTGGGTTTAGCTACGGCTCATCCAGGCCTTGGCAATCTGCTCGCGGGTCGCGAACCAGACGCCTTCGTGGCCTTGGGCATATTCGATGAATCGCTTGATCGCCCGCACGCGCCCCGGACGACCGACCATGCGCGGGTGCAAGCCCACCGACATCATGCGCAGGCCGTCGGCAGACTCCTCGTAGAGCACTTCGAAGCTTTCCTTCATGTACTCGAAAAAGTCCGAAGCCTGGGACAAGCCAGGCGAGTTCCAGTAACGGAAGTCATTCACGTCACTGGTGTAAGGGACGACCAAGTGCTGTTTGCCTTCAACGTCGACGTAGTACGGCAAGTCGTCGTTATAGGCATCGGAGTCGTAGAGAAAACCGCCCTCTTCGGCCACCAGACGCCGGGTTCGCACGCTTGCGCCGTAGCGGCAATACCAGCCAACGGGACGCTTGCCGCAGGTGCGCTCGAACGATTCCACGGCAAGACGAATGTGCTCACGCTCTTCGGCTTCGGTCAGGCGGAACACTTCCTCCCAGCGATAGCCGTGACTGCAGACTTCATGGCCCAGCGCGACGGCCGCCTTGGCAACGTCAGGGTTCTGCTCAAACGCCACCGCACAGGCGTGAAAGGTCGACGGCACGCCAGCTTTTTCGAGGATCTCCAGAATCCGCCAGATACCGACGCGCGAGCCGTATTCATACATCGATTCCATCGCCAGGTTGCGCACGCCATCAGGGAATTGGTAGCTGCCCCACTCGGTCATGCTTTCCTGATCGGGATCGCCCATTGCCAGCGAGCGCTCGGAGCCTTCTTCATAATTGATGACCAGACTGATTGCCAACCGCGCACCATTAGGCCAGGTGCCTTGAGGACGGTTTTGGCCGTAGCCGACCAGATCGCGAAGGGGTAAAGCCATATGAGCAATCTCCTGCACAGGCGCAGATGGTTGGGTTCGAACAGACCGCAAAGCCCGAGCTCAGCAGTCGATGTTTTTCAAAGCATCATGATCAGGGCCGCTCATCGACTGACCGTCGCGAAAAGCCAGGCCCATCGCCAGGGTCTGGGCCACGCAGAACGCCGCCGTCAGTGAGCGAAAACCCAATAGCTCCGCATCGTTGACTTCAATGATCACCGCCGCGTGCTGGCCGATCGGGCTGAGCAGGCTGTCGGTAATCGCCACGATAGGCGTACCTGCCGCCACCGCCTGCTGGCAGGCTTCTATGGTTTCCGGGGCATAAGGGGGGAAGCTCACGGCAACCAGAATGTCATCGCTGTGCAGCGCGCCGACTTGCTCGCGCAGCGAACCGCCGAGGCCACTGATGTGTACGGCGCGGCGGCCGACGCGACTCAGCGCATAACTCAGGTAACTGGCCATCGGGAATGACCGGCGCATGCCCACCACGAACGTAGTCCGTGCACATTGCAGCAAGGTAATGGCCTGCTCCAGCGCTTCGACCTGCTGACCTTCTGCCAGGTGTTCAAGAGACACGATGTTGGCCCGGCTGAACGCGGTCAGAATGGCACCCACATCGGTCGGATCTTCCAGTAGTTCCTCGCCTTGATAGTGGCGGATCCGCTCGCTGAAACTTGATGTACCCGCCTGCTGCAACGGTGCCTTGAACAATCGCTGCAAGTCGCTGAAACCGTTGAACCCCAGCGCCTTGGCCAGACGAATGAAAGCCGATGAAGCAATCCCCGAGCGTTCCGCCAGCGCAGCCACTGTGTTGAGCGCCACGTCATGGGGATGCTCGGTGAGGTAGCACGCCGCATCACGCATGCGTGCGGTCAAGCGATCCTGCTGCTCGACGATAGCCGCACGTAGCTCGGCAAGGGTTTGAGGTACTGCTGACATGGAAGGTCGCTCGTAAAAATCAGGATGGACGCAAATCGTTGATCGCCTCGGCCAGATGCCTGACCAGACGCTGCATTTCGTCGACCGTGTTGTAGTGCGCAATCGAGACACGCACCACACCGCCGAACCGGGCCAGGCCCAAGTGTTCGATCAAGTGTCGCGCGTAGAAGTCACCGAAGCGAATCCCGATCCCGTGCTCATCGATACGCCGCACGATGGCTTCGGATTGCACACCCTCAACCACGAAGCTGATGGTCGGCACCCGATCACCCGCCGTCACTTGCGGCTTACCGATAATCCGCACGCCGGTTGTTTCACGCAGAAATGACAGCAAGGTTTCGGCGAGCAGATCTTCCTGTACTTCGAACGCATCGAATGCGGCTTGCATGATCTGGCGCGGGCTGCCGCTGGCGCCCAGACGCTGACCGATATCCAGCAGGTATTCGTTGATGCCCATGCAGCCGTAAGACAGTTCGTAATTGAGGTTGCCCGGTTGCAGCTTGTAAGGGATCACGTCCTGCCCGATGAAAAAGTGATTGAGGCTCGGCAGCTCCAGCAGCGCCTCACGATGGCCCCACAGGACAGCGAAGTGCGGGCCGAATACCTTGTAGAAACTGAACACGTAATAATCAGCGCCGCTGGCCTGCACATCCACCAGACGATGGGGCGCGTACGCCACAGCATCGACGCACAATTTGCCGCCAACGGCATGCACACGACGAGCGACTTCGGCCACAGGGTTGACGCTGCCCAAGATGTTCGACGCATGGGTCATGGCCACATAGCGGGTACGCGAGCCAAGCAGTGCATCCAGGTCATCGAGCTCCAGTTCCAGCGTTTGCGGATCGACTGACCACACTCGCAACGTCGCGCCCCGCTCCTCGCACAACCGCTGCCACGGGCCGATATTCGCTTCGTGATCGCTGTGGGTGACGATGATTTCGTCGCCACTGTTGATCGACGGCGCAACAGCGCGGCAAAGGATTTGCAGCAGATGCGTGGTCGAGCCGCCCATCACGCATTCTTCGGGGTGGTACGCGTTGATCAGTTGCGCCACGGACTCCCGGGCTTGCAGCACTAACGCCCCTGCTGAAGCTGAACCTTTGTAGGACGCCCCCAATTGCACGCTGCTGTGGATCAGGTAATCGCGGACCCGGTCAGCCACCCGCCCGAGCACCGCCGAACCACCGGGGTTGTCCAGATACGCAAAACCATCGGCCAGCATGGGGAACTGGCGGCGAACATAATCGATATCGAGGGCGTTCAATTGGGCAGTCTCCAAAAGGAATCAGTGGTGCAGGATGGCCTGCAAAAAGGCTTGGGTTCGCGGCTCGCGAGGGGCCGTGAAAAAATCATGCGGATTGTTTTGTTCGATGATCCGGCCGCTTTCCATGAAGATCACCCGGTCTGCGACTTTGCGAGCGAAGCCCATTTCATGGGTGACCACGACCATGGTCACGCCTGAGCGCGCCAGGTTTTGCATGACGTCGAGCACTTCACCGACCATTTCCGGGTCCAGCGCAGAAGTCGGCTCGTCGAACAGGATCACCCGAGGCTCCATGGCCATGGTTCGGGCAATGGCTACGCGCTGTTGCTGACCACCGGAAAGCTGGCTGGGGTATTTTTCGGCATGTGCGCTCATGCCGACTTTTTCCAGTAAAACCCGCGCTCGGTCCTGCGCATCACGGCGTGACAAGCCGCGCGCACGCACAGGCGCCAGCGCCACATTGGCCAGCACCGTCATGTGCGGGTAGAGATTGAAATTCTGGAAGACCATGCCGACTTCACAACGGATACCCGCCAGCTTCGGACCGGTCTCGACCCGCTGATCCGCGACCCGAATCTCGCCTTCCTGGTATTGCTCCAGCAAGTTGATGCAGCGAATCAACGTCGACTTGCCTGAGCCTGACGGTCCGAGAATCACCACCACTTCGCCCTGCTCCACCGACAGGTTGATATCCACCAGCGCCTGGAACCGGCCGTAGAACTTGGCGACCCCATCGATCTCGATGACTGCGCTCATCCGTTCTTCCTCCCCGCACTGTTGCGCCGCTCGACCCAGCTAACCAGTTGCACCAAGGGCAGCAGCAACAACAAATACATGATCGCGGCTCCCACCAGCGGTGTCGGGTTGGCAGCAAGTGCCTGCGCCTGTGTTGCCTGCTTGAGCAGATCCGGCATGGCGACCACCGAAGCGAGCGCCGTGTCTTTCATGACGTTGATGCAGTTGCTGGTCATCGGTGGCAACACGATCCGCATCGCCTGCGGCAGGATCACGTCGCGCATGGTGTTGAAAAAGCTCATGCCCTGCGAGGCCGCCGCTTCGAACTGGCCACGGGGAATGGCTTCGATGCCGGAGCGAAAAATCTCAGCTGAGTAAGCGCACGACACCAGCGATAACGCTGCCACTGCTGCGGCGAACGAGGAAAGCCGAATCCCCACAAACGGCAGCGCGTAGTAGATCAACACCAGGAACACCAGCAATGGAATCGAGCGCATCACATCGATGTAGATCCGTGCCAGCAGACGAATCGGTGCATAGCCATACAGACGCAGCATGGCCAGCATCAGGCCGCCGACCAGACCAAGAATGATGCTGACCACGCCAAGCAACACCGTCACCCCGAGGCCCCGCAGCATCTGCGGCAGTGCGTCGACAAACACACCCCAGTTGAAGAAAGTCTGGACCAGCTCCATCAGGACTCCTTGGTGAAAGCGCCGGGCGCCGGGTTTAAAACGTCAGTCGTTATTTGAAAGGCTTATTTCAGAACGTCGACAACCTTGACGGTGCTGGACTCTGGATCGGCGTCTGCGCCAAACCACTTCTTGTGCAAATCAGCGATCACACCTTCTTTTTTCATGGCGGTGATGATGTCGTTGACCTGAGTCGCAGACGCCCAGCCTTTAGCGTGCATCAACGAGTACTTCTCACCGGTGGGAATGCGGGCAACCACCCGGTATTGCGGCTTGTCCTTGATGTAATAGAGCACGGCAGGGATATCGCTGATGTAGCCGTCCATACGCCCGGAAGCCAGGTCGAGCATCGCTGGGGATAGCCCTTCGTAGCGAGACACATCACCAAACTTGTACTCGGCCTGATGCGCAGTGACCCACATGTCGCCGGTCGAACCGGTGTCTACGCCGACCACTTTGCCCTGCATGCCTTTGAGGCCATCGATGCCCGATTTGGTCAGCACCGACAGTGACTGATCGCTGTCGTAATACGGCTGAGCGAAGCCCACCGATTCGAGACGTTTGGGGGTAATGGTGATCGACGAAATGGCAATGTCTGCGCGCTTGGACTGCACGGCGCTGAACAGGCCGTTGAAAGGAATATTCACAAACTCGACCGTCTTCCCGGCCCGCTTGGCGACTTCTTTGACCACATCGACTTCAAAGCCGACGATCTCGCCCTTAGCGTCCTGAAACTCCCACGGAACGTTGCCGACGTTGGCACCCACCGTCCAGTCCGCAGCCCATGTAGACGCCGAAAACGCAGTGGCCACCGCCATACTCAAGAGTACTTTCACGTTCATCAATTGCTCCCGAACTCAGTCGTTTCAAGAAGTCGCCAGCAGGCGGGTCGAGGAACAGACTAGGAGCAAGAATCAAATAATTCAACAGTTTTAAATAATGAATTAAATGCTTCAATGCAGTGCAAAAGCCTGCCGATTTGGTGCGGCCGCACGGGGCGGCGCGCTACGAGGAGAGTGGGTGGGCGATCGGTTGGAAGCGTACAACGGTGTGCACTGATGCGGGGCGTCAGGTGAATCGATATTTCTGCGCTGTCTCGCGGCAAACCGCGCACCTGTAGGAGCGCACGAGCACCGCGAGGCCGCGATAGCGGTATGTCAGACGGGACGCCATCGCTGCCTCGCGAAGCTCGTGAGCTCCTACAGAAAATGCTCTCCAAATCAGATAGTTAAATTTTGTCTGATGAGAGCACTGCCTACTTACAACACATAAAAACAAATCGCCACGAAGTGCAGCAGACTCCCGGCAATCACGAACAAATGCCAGATCCCGTGCCAGTGGCGAAAGCGGGTGTCGTAGGCGAAGAAGATGATGCCGATGGTGTACAGCGCACCGCCTGCTGCCAGCCATGTGAAGCCTACAGTGCCAAGCGCGGCGATCAGCGGTTTGACGGCGACCAGCACGATCCAGCCCATGACCGCGTAGATCACGATGGACATGATCCGCGCTTCGGATCGCGGCTTTATTTCCTGCAGGATGCCGATCACCGCCAGCCCCCAGACCACGCCGAATAGGGTCCAGCCCCAAGGGCCGCGCAAGGTCACCAGACAAAATGGCGTGTAACTGCCCGCGATCAGCAAGTAGATCGAAAAGTGATCAACCTTCTGCATGATCGCTTTCGCCCGCCCACGAACGCTGTGGTACACGGTGGACGCGCTGTACAACGACACTAGCGTTACGCCGTAAATCGCGACACTGACTATCTTCCAGATATCGCCCTGCAAACTGGCAATGGCCAGCAACCAGACAGCACCTACCAAAGCCAACACCGCGCCGACCAGATGGGACCAGGCGTTGAATTTTTCTCCGTAATACATCCGCACACTACCTCGTTGATCTGAACCGCTGCGCAAGGCTCTAGGTTAGGGACGTAAAGCGCAAGCGATGCATTAGCCAATCAGTTTTTTATTACAGCCAGTGGCTGTCGAAATGTGCACAATCGGGGCACTCAAACAAGAAGCCTCACGACATGCAAATCGACGATGAGTTGACCCTGAAAAAGCTGGAAATTTTCCTGGCCTTCATGCGCACCGGCAACCTGACGAAAGCGGCCGCTGATCTGAACACCAGCAACGTCAGTGTGCACCGCGCGATTCACTCACTGGAAAGCGCCCTGCGCTGCCCGCTGTTCAAGCATGAAGGCCGCAACCTGACGCCGCTGGAAAGCGCTTATGTGCTGGAGGAGCGAGCACAGAAGCTGATTCAGGACGTGCTCGCCACGGTTGAGCTGACACGTCAGGCCGCCGGGTTTTCCGCTGCACGCTTCAAGCTCGGCTCGCTGTATTCGCTGACAGTTAAGACCGTGCCGCAGTTGATCATGGGCCTGAAGATACGCCGCAGCGAGCTCAACATCGACTTGATCATGGGCTCAAACATCGATCTGTTCTACAAGCTCAAGAACATGGAAGTGGACGCGATCCTGGTGTCGCTGGACGAAAGCGTCAACGACCCGGACTGCGAACATCTGCCGCTGTTTTCCGACGACATCTTTCTCGCGGTCCCGGCTGATTCGCCGTTCTCACAACACAGCGAAGTGGACCTGAGCGACCTGCGCGAAGCGACGTTCATTACCCTGACCCAAGGCTTCGCCACCCATCGCGATGGCATCCGGGTTTTTCAGCAGGCCGGGTTTGAACCCAAAGTGGCGATGCAGGTGAATGACATCTTCACCTTGCTGAGCATGGTCAGCTCAGGCGTGGGGTATGCGCTGTTGCCGGGGCGTATCGCAGCGGTTTACGAGAATCGGGTAAAGCTGATCCCGCTGCAAGAGCGCTACCGCATGCAACAGCACATCGGCATGGTGTTTCTAAAGTCGAAGGAGCGCGACCCGAATCTATTGGCATTGATTGCGGAGGGGCGGATGTATTCAAACAGGTTGTCCGCCGATTAAACCGAAGTGGAATGCGGTCTCCTGTAGGAAATTCAATGCTCACCCAAAATCTGACGTGGGACCGGCTTTAGCCGGGAAATGGCATTTCGGACGATAAAAATGTTGTGACTGTACCGGCCTCTTCCCGGCTAAAGCCGGTCCCAAGGCACGGCGCAAATCGTGGGATCACCTCATACCTGTGGGAGCCGAGCTTGCTCGCGATAAGACTGAACACGATTGACCAGACATCCACGGCGCCCTCTTCGCGAGCAAGCTCGGCTCCCACAAGACACTGATGACGTGGGTCAACCAACGATAGCGCGCACCACGAAGTACAACAACGACGGACCCAGCAGGCAACCTAACCCGGTGTGGAACGTTGCAGTCAGTGCGCCGTAAGGCACCAGTCGCCGATCCGTTGCGGCAAGCCCCGCCGTCACGCCGCTGACGGTGCCAGCCAGACCTCCAAAAACCATCGCCGAGCGTGGATTGTCCAGACCCATCCAGCGTGCGGCCATGGGTGTGCCGACCATCACGATGATTGCCTTGATCAAGCCTGTTGCGATCGACAGCGCCATCACATCAGACGTCGCCCCCAACGCTGCACCCGTAACCGGGCCGACGATGTAGGTCACTGCGCCCGCGCCAATGGTGGTCATGCTCACCGCATCGCGGTAGCCAAACACCCAGGCAATGCTCGCGCCGACAATGAACGGCAGGATCGTGCCGAGCAGCAAGGCAATCACACCGATCAAACCGGCTTTGCGTGCTTCAGTCGCCTGCACTTCAAACGCCGTGGCAACGATGGCGAAATCACGCAGCATGGCGCCGCCCATCAAGCCAATGCCGGAAAACAACGTGACATCCGCCAGGCCTTTCTGCCCGCCGGTCATCGTGCCGCCGACCCAGGCGAGAATCAGGCCGATGACAATGGCGATGGCTGAACCATGCACCCGACCAAACGTCAGGCGCTTGGAGAGCACGACGGAAATCCACATCACCACGCCGACGAATGCGAACGCCGTGACCAGCCCGTTGCTGATCAAGCCTTTATCAATGATTTCCCACATATCAGCGGCTCCCTGCTGTTACTGGCGATGAGGTTGGCGTCGGCGTGATGCCCGGAATGATCACCGGCTCTTCCGGAGGCAGCGGCTCGCCCTTGTTGATGCGGCTGATCAAGGCAATGGTGCAACCGCACAAGACCACCGACCCCACGGCTGCAAGTACGGCGACAGGGCCGCCTTTGAGGGCCGTGACAACGTTTTGCTGAGCCGCCATCGCGACGACTACCGGGATGTACATCGCCCCCCAGAAGCCAACACCCATCTCGCATTCCTTGCTCATGCCGCCACGCTTCTCCATCCACAAACGGGCGCAGATCAGCAGGATCATCGCGATCCCGACACCGCCCACGTTGGATTTGACGCCCAGCATTACGCCCAGCAAGTCACCGAGAATCACCCCTGCAAGCATGCAGATAGCCAGCAGTGCTACACCGTAGATAATCATTATTGTTATTCCTCAGTTTGCCTTACGAAGTTGTTGTTCTTGTTCTTCGAAACGGTCCTGCGTCCTTGCGATCTATGGGTTGCGGCTGCCCTCCTCACGCGACAACGCGACCAGACTGTCCAGGCGAGCGCCTTGAAAAGCGACTGCCGTTCCTTGTTCAAATACCTTGCGCGCCAGCCCGGTCAACACGGTGCCCGGCGGGAACTCGATGTGCAGGCGAGCGCCCCGCTCATACGCGGTTTGCACCGTGCTGCGCCAGTCGATGACACGGCACATGTTGAAGGCCAGATCGTCGCGCAGCTTGTCCGCAGTCAGCATCGGCCGTGCCGTGCTGCCGCTCAGATAGCGCACGGCGGGAGCTTTAATCGTCACAGTGGCGAAAACCTCGGCCAGGGTCTGCGCCGATTGCTCAAGCAGCGCGCAGTGGGATGGCACACTCACCGCCAGACGCTTGACCGTTGCCGCGCCTCCGGCTTTCGCCAGGCGCGCCACTTCAGCCATCGCCTCGGCGCTTCCGGCGATCACAAACTGGTTTTCGGCGTTGATATTGGCCAGGTACACAGGCGACGCGTGACCGTGCACGTCAGCGACCAACGCTTCGACGGCGGCTTGATCCAGCCCGATAATTGCCGTCATGCCATAGCCCTCGGGATAAGCGCTTTGCATTAACTCGCCACGCAACGCCACCAGACGCACGGCGTCAGCAAATGCCAATGAACCCGCAATGACCGCCGCCGGATAGGCGCCGATGGACAGTCCGGCAACGGTGTCAGGCGCGCAGCCTTGTGCTTGTAATACCCGAGCACTGGCGACACCGGCGATCAACAAACACAGTTGAACGGCGCGGGTAGATCGCAATGCGTCGGCTGAATCCAGCAGTAATACATCCTCCGCCAACGCATCGCTGGCTTCGCTCAGGCAATCACGTATCAGTTGCTCATCGGGCAACTGATTCAACATGCCCGGCTGCTGCGCGCCCTGGCCGGGGAACACCCAGAAGCTGCTCATGCGCAGGCCTCGGTGGGCTGCCACGGTTGAGTGACCAGCCAGACGCCGAGTTCGCTTTTGAGCAACACCTGACGCGAAGCCCCTGCCCACTCGCGCAATGCCAGCGCGCCAAAAGGCGTCTGCAATTGCACGTCAATACGGCACACAGAACGATCCAGAACCTGTACCAGTTCGGCCGCCCAATCGCGGCTGACAAATCGCGGCGTACGCACAATCAAATCCAGGTCGCTGTTCTGATGCAGTGCCGCCACGCCGCTGGCCAATTCGAAACCAGCGCTACCGCTCACGCCCCAAGGCAGCCCCAGCAGATCCATCAACGGCCGAATCTGATCCAGCGCTTGCAGTGCAGGCCAATCGTGCTGCCCACGAACATGGATCAACTGCTCAGGACGAACACAACGCTCGATAGCATCTCGCGGCATCAGTGCTGCAAACCGCTGCTCACGACGCTCGCCACGAATGCCCACCGCGACGAGCGCTCGCGGCGCCAGCGAACGACGCACCACCACCGGATGCCCGAAGCGCACGGCCTCAACCACCCAGTCCGGCGCATCGGCAGGCAATGCGGACACGGGCATGCCCCACAACAAGTCGTGGGGCAGCACCGTCAGGTCAGCGTTCATTTACCACTGCGCCCGCAGCAGTTCGCGTACTTTCGACGAGGCCTGACGATTGCTCGCGCCGAGTCGGCTACTCAAGTCATTCCCAGTGGCCTTCACGTCTTTGATCGCACTGTTCAGCACGTCTTGAACGTGGCTGATATCAGTCGCGGAAGGCTGTTCGATCTGGCTCACCGACAAGGTTTCCCAGAGCAGGCCAAGGCTGGCGTAACTCTCGATGTCGTACGCCATGGGCGGGATGCTGGCGGCGAGTTTTTCCAGTTCGTCGACGCTGCGCAACGTGACCCGCGCTGCCGACTCTTTGCCCATGGCATGCACCATGACGCCCGGATCGCGCAGGGCAATCAGTCGATTGGCTTGATAACCGTGAGCCAGAAACGCCCCGGACATGGCCTTGCCCACCAGCAAACCAATCACTGCATGGCCCGCCAATCGCGCGCGAGCATAACTGTCCACAGCGCCCGCCAACGCTTGATGAATGCCCAGCGCCTCTTCGCGTCGTCCATATGCCTGGCTTGGCACATCGACGATGGCGATCAACGCCCGCTTGTGTTCGTTATCGCGATCCAGCTCGATGGCGGAATCCACGGCTTTGGCCAGGCCCCACCCTTCCAGCAAGCCGACCTCGCCGCTGCGGGCACGCGGGAAACGGTTTTCAGCATCGGCAACCACCGCCAGAAAGCGCACCGGCTGATCGCCCAACACACCGTCGGCTGCTTTGACTGAATGCGGCAAACCGACCACTTCAGCAGCATTGACGCTGAGCGCCTTGAACCAGTTCAAACCTCGTTGGGAAGCGCTCATCGCTTTTCTCCTACATACAGATCGCGAACTGCCTGCGGTTCGATTTGGGAAGTCGTATCCAGACGCGCCAGACGATGCAGAAAGGTGTCGTACTGACTGCTGCGCTCCTGAGCCGGAACACCGAGGCTGATCCAGCCAGTCACTTGTTCACGGATCGCCTGCACATCGTCAGCGGCAAAACCGTCCACCAGGTGGCTGGCGTAACGCTGCTCACCTCCGGTCAGGCTCCAGATGAAAGGCCGATCGCGGGAGTCGTATTCTTCGATGCCCGCTTCCTGCTCGATCACTTGCGGGCCATTCAGGCCAAGCCGCGCTTCCTGAGTCACCAGCAGGTAACTGCACAGGCCCGCCGCAATGGACATACCACCGAAACAACCGACACTGCCTGCCACCACGCCGATCACCGGCTGGTATTGGCGCAGGTCGACAATCGCGGCGTGAATTTCGGCAATCGCCGCCAGGCCAAGGTTGGCTTCCTGCAAGCGAACGCCACCGGTTTCCAGCAGCAAAATCGCGGCAGTCGGGATACCGTTGCGGTTGTCTTCAGCGGCCAGTTCCAGAGCACCGGCCATTTTCGCGCCGCCCACTTCGCCCATGCTGCCGCCCTGAAACGCACCTTCGATGGCGGCGATAACCACTGGCAAACCACCGACCGTTCCCTTGGCGACAATCACCCCGTCATCCGCCTGAGCAACGATGCCTTGCTTGATCAGCCAGGGCGACATGACACGATCAAAAGGCCCGATCAATTCACGAAAGCTGCCTTCGTCGAGCAAGACCTTGGCCCGTTGCCGAGCGCCCAATTCGACGAAGCTGTGTTGCTGGAGCAAGCGTGCGGTATCAGTCATGGCCGATCTCCTCGAAGCCTTGTTCCAGACGCAAACGAACCACACCCGGCGTCGCGCCGAAGTCATGAATATCGATGGCCAGTGCAGGCGGCGTTTGACCGTCAAACATGCGCTCGAACAAATGCTGCCAGCGGGCAGACGCACCGTTCACCGACGTCACCACGTTGATCGACAACTTGCCGGGCACACCGGGTTCGAGCAGCACTTCCAGATCACCGGAGCCGACACAACCCACCAGCGCACGGCCTAGCGGCGGCTGCCCGGCGGGGAATTCAAAAGACAGGGTTTCCATGGTCAAACACTCCTCGATTCAGAGCCGAGCACAGGCTCAAGGCTATCGATGAACAGGCATGCGGCGAGCAAGTCGGCAGCGCCACCGGGGGATGCGTTGAGCTGCAATAACTGCTGATCCAGTGCATGCAAACAGCGACGACCGGCCAGGCTCGCGCTGCCGCCTGCATCCAGCACCCGTTGCGCGCCCTCCTGCATGGCGTGCAAGCCTTCAAGGCCGGAGCGATACAAGACGCAGGTGTCCGCCAGCGTGGTCATGATCGCCAGCAAGGCATCAAGTCGCGCGTTCTGCTCGCCACTGCCGGACGCCCGACTGCGTTGCAGTTGCGGCAGGCCTTTTTGCATGACGGCTGGAAAGCCCAGTTGCGCCTGCTCTTTCGCGCCCATGGCGCCGTAACGCTGGGCCACTTGTGCGCCGTGGCTAAGTTGCGCGACCACGTTGCGGTCCTCAATCAAGGCCAGCTTTGCAGCACGCAAGCTCAACTGCGCTGCGCTGCAGTTATCCGGTTCAAGCGCGGCAGCGGTAACCAGCAGGCCTAACGCCCAGATCGCACCACGGTGGGTGTTTACGCCATTGGTCGTGCGAAGCATCGCTGCTTCACCTTCGCGGCCAATGCGCCCCAAGGCCTCGCGCAAGGGTTGGCCGATTTCGCCGAACTGTTCGGCGGCTTCAGCCATGTCTTTGAACATCGGCCACAGCGACAGCGCCGACGCGTGCATCAGGCCCAGATGCAGATCGCTGTGCGCGCCGCTGCCACGCCGATCCACCAGCGCCGGCTTGGGAGACAGATCAGCCTCGTCAATCAACGCGTCGACGGCAAGGTCAGCCAGCTGTTCGGCGAACAACGGGCTGTCAGATTTGGCTTTGTGTGCGAGTGCGCTCATCACCAGCTCCTGAATTTGGCAGGCGGGTTGTACAAGCCGCCCGACCACTGAACCAGATCACCAATGCTCTTGGCGGCGAGCAGTTCGCGGCTGGCATCGGTGCGACGGATACCCAGATCTTCAGGCAGCGCAATCAAGCCTTCACGACGCATGCGGGCGGTGTCTTTGGGGTTGTGGCGCATGCCGATCACGGTCACGCCGGCCACCGCCGCAATCATCGCCTGACGCTCTTCCAGGCTGCGTGCCTTGTACAGATAGGCGATGCCTTCTTCGGTGAGCAAATGGGTGACGTCATCGCCATAGATCATGATCGGCGCGAGGGGCATGCCGCTTTTCTTCGCCACTTCGACCGCGTCGAGGGTTTCCACGAAGGTCGGTTTGCCGCCTTCCTGGAACGTCTCGACCATCTGCACCACGAGCTTTTTACCGCGTTCAAGATAAGCGTCCGGGCCATCGCCGCTCTGTTGACGCATGTCCAGCCACGCGGGGGTTGGATGGCGACGACCGTGAGGGTCGTGACCCATGTTTGGCGCGCCACCAAAACCGGCGAGGCGACCACGGGTCACGGTTGAAGAGTGACCGTCGCCGTCCACCTGCAAGGTCGCGCCGATGAACAGATCCACCGCGTATTGCCCGGCCAGTTGGCAGACCATACGGTTGGAACGCATTGAGCCATCGCGACCGGTAAAGAACACGTCCGGCCGGGCGGCGATGTAGTTTTCCATGCCCAGCTCAGTGCCGAAGCAATGCACGCTTTCTACCCAGCCGCTTTCGATGGCGGGGATCAGTGTCGGGTGCGGGTTGAGCGTCCAGTTGCGGCAGATCTTGCCCTTCAGGCCGAGTGATTCGCCGTAGGTCGGCAGGATCAATTCGATGGCAGCGGTGTTGAAACCGATGCCGTGGTTGAGCGACTGCACGTTATGTTTTTCGTAGATGCCACGGATCGCCATCATCGCCATCAACACGTGCACCGGTTTAATGTGGCGCGGGTCGCGGGTGAACAGCGGCTCGATGTAAAACGGCTTGTCGGCCACCACCACGAAGTCGACCCACGACGCAGGGATATCAACGCGAGGCAGATCGCTGACGTCGTCCACCAACTGGTTGACCTGAACGATGACAATGCCGTCGCTGAACGCGGCAGGTTCGATCAAGGCGGGAGTGTCTTCGGTGCTTGGCCCGGTGTAGATGTTGCCCGCCCGATCAGCCATGAAACCGGCGGAGAGCACGACGTTGGGAATCAGATCGACCACGAGCCGCGAGTACAGCTCGATGTAGGTATGAATTGCACCGATTTCCAGCAGGCCGTCTTCCAGCAACTGGCTGATGCGCAGGCTTTGCGTACCGGCAAAAGAGAAATCGAGCTTGCGGGCGATGCCGCGTTCGAACAGATCAAGATGCTCCGAGCGCCCGACGCTGGGCATGATCATGTGCAGGTCGTGCAGCTTGGCCGGGTCGACTTTGGCCAGGGCACGGGAAAGAAAGTCCGCCTGCTTCTGGTTGTTGCCCTCCAGCACCACACGGTCACCGGACACCATCAAGGCTTCCAGCGCCGCGACGATGTTGTCGGTCGGCAACACCACACCATCGGCAAGATGCCGCACCTGCTCGAGCCGCCGCTGTTTCTCGGTGCGACGACGCGACCAGCGCGCGTCGGGGGTCGTTATTGTTGTCATGTCCACTCCACGATTTCGCTGTCGTGGGCCACCTTAGGAGCTAAGGGTGCGGGGCATCAATCAAGTAGAGCGTGGGATCGTTACGGTTGGAGTAATGATCAGTTGATGGCGGCTAATGCTGGCCCAAAAGCTGTAGTGCAAGGCTCAGATTATTGTGGGTGCTGGGCTTGCCCGCGGTGTTTCAGGCAGATCGCATCATCGTTCATCGCGAGCAAGCTCAGCTCCCACAGGAGGCAGCAGCTTCGCAGCAACTATCGAAGCGAACGCTCAACCATCGCTTTGGCCATTTCAACCAGATGCACAACGGAAAACGCCAGATCGCGCTTCGAACCGGTCAGGCTGTCGCCGCATTCGTAAGCGGTGGCCATGGCGCAGCGCAGCAGGTCCGAGGCGTGAGTCAGGGCTTGCTCCTGGGTCAGGGCGTGATTGGCGAGGAAGGGTATTTGGGGTGATGTTTCGGGCATTTTATTTAATTCCTACATGACTTAAGGAGCCGCTGCCTTCGCTACCAAACGAAGGGTGGCGGCCGTACGCAAGTTGGTAGAACCGGTGTAGGCGTCCGGCGCGTCCGAGGACGCCATGCGCACGGCCACCATAAACAGACCGTAAGAAAGCGCCTCGCTGAAGGTGGCGCCTTGCGCCTACATAACCTAGGTCTACCAAACCTGATCGCTGATTTTGCAGCGACGGTAGGAGGTTAGAGACCCAATTCACAGGGCGCAATAGGCCGGGATTTTCTCGGAAATTTCACTCAAGTGAAAGGGAGGCTTCTTGCTATCGAACGGCCATAGAACGAGTCAACATCTGCGCAGGCAATAAATATCTAACTCAAAAAAGTAGGCATCCCTTGATAAATTTCAAAGCCCAAATTTCCTGCGAAAACTTCAAAGCAATGACACACCTGAATAGCGAAACCTCTCTGCACTCACAGCAGCGGTATACTCCCAAGCGTTGCGCGCAAACCTATAATTGCCAATTCGGGGAGTACGTCATGGCATCATCCACGTTGTCATTCTTTATTGATGACTCATTGGCAGCAAAACTCGACGAGCTCGTGTCGGCTTCAAATCGAGACCGCCAATACCATCTGCAACGGGCGTTAGAACAATATTTGGCGACAGCATTCGAAGAGTTGCAGGCGATAGACGAAGGTATTGCAGACGCTGAAGCGGGACGTCTCACCGATCTTGAAATAGTAAAAGCTGAGTGGTTAGCACGTGCGAACAATAGCGCTGACTGAGAAAGCTCGAAGCGACCTGCTTTCTATCCACGAATACTACGTTGCAAACGCAGGTCCAAAGGTAGCAGCTGGCATTATTCTCCACCTCCTCGAAAAGCTGGACCCACTAACGATTTTCAGCAGCATGGGGCGCCCGGCTCTACGTCCAGGGGTTCGTGAGCTGGTTTTTGTTCGCTACCCATTTTTAGCGCTTTACCGAATAAACGATCAAGAAATTCAAGTAATTAGAATTCGACATCAACGAAATGCTTAGTTGGTCCAAATTTTTTTCGGAAATTTCACTCAAGGGAAAGGGCGATGTCTGGCTGTAGAGCGGGGAAGTTGTGGCTCAATATCTCGGCGGGTAACAAACATCTAACTCATCGCACCAGTGGCGTGCACGCAAGATGTAAACGCGAACTTTGTAGGAGCGCACGAGCAACGCGAGGCCGCGATGGCGGTGTATCAGGCAGGACGCTATCGCTGCCTCGCGTTGCTCGTGAGCTCCTACAAATGCGGTAACTACTAATCGACAACAACGCTCAATCCAAGACCAACCGATACCGCGTACTCCGCCCTCCCCCCGGCAGTTTCAGCACGCAGCCCTTTTCCAGAAGATCAGCCAGGTGCCGGGTTGCAGTGGCTTTACTGACCTTGGCGACGGCCTGATATTGCGCGGCGCTGATGCCGCCTTCGAAACCCGGTTTGTCGGCCAGCAAACTTCCGTCCAACAAACGATTGAGCACTTTGATTTGCTCTGGCGATAAACCGTCTTCCCGGTGTTGCTGCCAGAAGCGCGCCTTCGCCAATACGCGGTCGATGCGTTTGATCGCTTGCTCAAGGGTATGCAGCAGGGTTTGCAGAAACCACTCAAGCCACGGCGTGATGTCCAGACCGTCTTTCTGACTGCGCTCCAGGATTTCATAGTAGCCGCGTCGATCCGCAAGGATGCTGGCGGACATGGCGTAAAATCGGATCGCCTGGTTCTCGGCCTGCGCCAAAGCAAGGTCGGTGATTGCTCGCGTCAGACGGCCGTTGCCGTCATCGAAGGGATGCAGCGTCACGAACCAGAAGTGCGCAATGCCCGCACGCAGCAATGGGTCAAGGCTGACATCTTCCCGGCTGGCGGCGAACCAATCGAGAAACGCATCGAGTTGTCCCTCCAGGCCTTCGCGCGCCGGGGCTTCGAAATGCACGGTTGGCCGGTCCACACGCCCCGACACCACCTGCATCAGCTCGTCACCCCGCAACGCACCGACCCGAATGTCATGCGACAGCAGAGACTCCTGAGCCGGAAACAGCAGCGTATGCCAGTGCAGTATCCGCTCAAGCGTGAGCGTCGCAGTGTGTTGCTGGGTGGCATCAAGCATCAGCTCGGCCAGCCCTTCGCTGCGTGGGCTGACCCGCTGATCAGCCTCAAGGCCCAGACGTTTGGCCAGTGAGGAACGTACCGAGCCGACATTCAGTTGCTCCCCTTCAATGGCCGAAGAGGTGATGATGTTTTGCAGCAGCGCATCAAGCTCCGTCTGTGCGCTCGCATCGACACCGGCCGCACCCAACATGCCCAGTAATTGGCCCTGCGCCTGGGAGCAGCAGCGCAACAGTGAAGCAAGCCGCTCTGTCTGCCAGCGAAAATGCGGCCAGTCAGGATGCTGCCAGATCCAGTTCAAGGGTTCGTTCATGATGACGGCCGTTATGCACATGAGCCGAATAATAGCCCTATTCGGCTCATTAGGTGAGCCGAATAGCCGATTTAATCGGCTCACCTTCCTGACGGGATGCGATTTTTTGTAGGAGCGCACGATCAACGCGAGGTCGCGATGGCGGTGTGTCAGGCAGATGCTATCGCTGCCCCGCGGCGCTCGTGAGCTCCTACAGGGAATGCTGTGTCAGGCCAGCATCCACCAACCATTGCTCCAACCCCACCAGATCGGGGATTTTCGCGACGGTCTCGCCGATTTGTACGGCCGCGAGTTCAAGCGCATCGAGGGGGACGTCAACATAGCTGAGCTGGTTGTCGACCTTGCAGGAACGGGGAATGCCTTGAGTCAGCAGGGCGATGAATTTCAGCTCATCACGGCCGCCCAGGGCATTGAGCACGACGATACGTGCACGGCCGCCAACAAGGGTCCGGCCGCCGCATGCGGCTTCGAAACTGAGCAGGGGCAAATTGCGCTGGCGCCAGCTGATCGGACCCAGATACCAATCAGGCGCATCACTGTCGGCGCTGCAATCCTGATAGTCGATCAGCTCTGCCACGGCAACGTTGGGCAGCAGAAGGTTGCGGTCGCTCAGGGGCAGGATCAAGCCGGTCAGTTGCGTGACACTGGCAGCGTTAGGCATTGACCTGACTCCAATAAGCGATGCTTTCGAGCAGCGTCGATTCCTGATACGGCTTGCTCAGGTATTCATTAACGCCCAGCCCCATGGCCCGATCGCGATGCTTCTGGCCGGAGCGGGAGGTGATCATGATGATCGGCAATTCCTTGAGCTGCTCGTCGGCACGAACGTGGCCGAGGACTTCAAAGCCGTCCATGCGCGGCATTTCGATATCCAGCAACATGACGTCCGGTACGCGCTCCTTGAGCAGCAGCATGGCGTCGACCCCGTCTTTGGCCGTCAGTACGTTCATGCCGTGACGTTCCAGCAGGCGACTGGTGACCTTGCGCACCGTGACCGAGTCGTCGACCACCAATACCAGCAGCGGTCGACCCTGCTCCGCGTCGCGCCACACCGGTAGGCTGCGCCCCGCAGCTTGCTCGGCCTGCAAGCGGCCATGCAGCCGACGAATATGCGCCAGCAAATCGAGAATCAGCACCACGCGGCCATCGCCCAGAATGGTCGCACCGGAAATACCCTGCACCCGGGCAAACTGCGGTCCGAGACTTTTGACGACGATTTCCCGCGAACCCGCCAACGCATCAACCTGTACCGCTACCCACTGATCCTGAACATGCACCAGCAATACCGGCAACGGTTGGGTCTGACCTATCAGCGAGGGCGGCTGGCTGTTGTTGAGCAGTTCGCCCAGGTAGCGCAGTTCGTAGACCCGCTCGCCGTATTGATAACGTGGAGGCGTCGACAAGTAGCATTTTTCCAGCTCGCCCGGCATGACTCGCACAATGCCTTCAACGGTATTGAGCGGTACGGCGTACTGCTCTTCGCCGCACTGCACCATCAGTGCCCGATTGACCGACACGGAGAACGGCAGCCGAATACGGAACAGCGCGCCCTGCCCTGACTCCGACTCGATGACCATGGTGCCGCCCAGCAGCTTGACCTCGGCGTGCACTACGTCCATGCCAACGCCACGTCCGGAAATCTGGGTGACGGTTTCGGCCGTGGAGAATCCCGGCTCCAGAATGAACTGCAGTGTTTCGTGATAACCCGGCTGCGCATGAGCCGGGATCATGCCGCGCTTGATCGCTTTTTTGCGCACCGCCTCCAGGTCAACGCCCTTACCGTCGTCACTCATCTCGAAGACGATATCGCCGCCTTCATGCTTGAGGTCCAGCACAATGGTGCCGAATTCGGGCTTACCCTGGGCCAGCCGCTCCTCGGTACTTTCAAGGCCATGATCGATGGCGTTGCGCAGCATGTGCTCCAGCGGCGCGACCATACGCTCAAGCACAGTGCGGTCCATTTCGCCTTCAGCATTGCCGACTTCGAAATGGACTTTTTTGTGCAGCTCGGCGGACACCTGGCGCACGATGCGTTTGAGGCGCGGCACCATGCGTTCGAAAGGCACCATGCGCGTGCGCATCAGGCCTTCCTGCAGTTCGGTGTTGACCCGCGCCTGTTGCAGCAGCAGGGTTTGCGCGTCATTGGCGCGTGCGTCGAGGGTTTCCTTGAGGTCCATCAAGTCAGACGCGGACTCGAACAGGGCGCGGGACAGTTGTTGCAGCTGAGAGTGGCGATCCATTTCCAGCGGGTCGAAATCTTCGTAGCCCAAACGCTCGGCCTGCACCTGCTCGCGGCTGAGGATGCTGCCTTGCGTTTCCATGTCCAGGCGCCGCAACTGATCGCGCATCCGCTCAATCGTAGTGGCCATTTCTGCGAGGGTGCCTTCGGCGTCGATGACCTGTTGTTCGATGCGCCCGCGAAAAATCGATGTCTCGCCAGCCAGATTGACCAGCGTTTCCAGTTCTTGCGCCGGCACCTTGACCATCTCGCTGGCCGCGCGCTCGCCATCGGCATCAGCGGCAGGGCCAGGCTCGGGCATCAGTATGGGCGCTAACGGTTCGAGCATGACCGGCGAGACCGGCAAAGCAGTTGAAAGGTCACCCGAGGCTTGCTTGCGAATGCTCTCGATCAGCAGCGCAGCACCCGGCAACGGCTTGTCGGAGCGCACCGCGTCGAGCATGTCGCCGAGCAAGTCGTGGCCACTTTGCAGCAGGCTCACAGTGATCGGGTCAGGCTTCAGTGTTCCGGCTGACAGACCTTCATACAGCGCCTCCAGCTCGTGAGCCAGATCGCCGATGGGTGCAATTTCGGCCATGCGCGCGCCACCTTTGAGGGTGTGCAGATCGCGCAGCAGGTTTTCCACTTCCAGCAAATTCTCGGGGTCGGCCTGCCACCGTGTCAGCGCTGCGCCGGAGCTTTCGATGAGGTCGAAGCCTTCTTCGAGAAAGATCTCGATTAACTCGTTGTCGCGCTCCGGTGGCGCATCGGCCTGGATTTTGGATTGTGTCGGTTTGGCTTCCGGCTCACCCGTCAATACCGGCGTGGTGCCCAAGCGCAACGCCTGAATGGCATCAATCAGCGCCGTCGGATCACTCAACGCCTGGTGTTTTTGCAGCTGTTCAAGCATCAACGCCAACTGATCGTGGCTCTGAATCAGCAAATCGGCCAATGCCGGAGAATGACTGTAGCGACGGTCGATGAGGCCTTCGTACAGGCTTTCCAGCTCATGCCCCAAATCGCCGACGGGACCGATTTCCGCCATGCGCGCGCCACCTTTGAGGGTGTGCAGGTCACGCTGCAAAGCCGACAGCGGCAGCGGGTTTTCCGGGTCATCGAGCCAGCGTTGCAGAGCCTGCCCGGCGCTGTCGAGGATATCGAAGGCTTCCTCAAGAAAGATCTCGACGATCTCGTCGTCCAGAGTCAGCGGGTCGTCGTGAATAGGCGCATGACTGGCCAGTTTTTCAGTGGCCGCGTTCAGCTCAGTGATACTCAGCGTCTGGCTGCCGTCGCTTTTGATCAAGCCAGTGGCCGAGGGGGCCAGCGCTTGATCAAGCAGGTCTCGCAACGCCTGAATACGTGCCGGACAGGCTTCGACTTCTTGCCCGGCGGCCAGTTGATCGAGCTGACAGATCAACGCTTCGTGAGCCTGCTCGGCCTCATCGAAAAAGCGTTCGCTAACCGCCAGACTGCTTTCTTCCACTGCGCCATAGAGGTCAAGCAGGGCTTCGCAGAGTTCGTCTACTTGCGGCAGATCGGCGAGGTGCGCGCCGTGCCCCAACGTGGTCAGTTCATCCAGCAGCGCAGAGAGTTCTTGCCGCTCGCCAGGATGTTCACGCCAACGCTGCAAGAGGTTTTCCGCGTCCAGCAGAATGTCCATGCCTTCGGCGAGAAAGCGCTCGATCAGTTGTGGATTACGTTTGACCCGCAGGCCATTGTTGGACGCACTCAATACCGCCGCGAGCCGTTCCTGAAGCAAATTCTGGGCGGTTTCGATCAGCGCGGCCGCACCGGGAATCGGCCCCAGCGGATTGCTCGACAATTGCGCCAATCCGGCGAGAAAAAGCGGCTCGGCGCTGCGCAGCAATTCCAGCTCGGCCTGCCCCAGCGCCAGCATGTGCGCCTTGTACTCACGCACCAATTGATCCAGCGGGCTGGTCAGTTCGGCGATTGGCAGCACACCCGCCATGGAGGCGCTGCCTTTGAGGGTGTGCAGCGCACGCAGCAAATCGTCGCTGATGGCGGGCTCGGGATCGTTGGCGCTGCCTTCCAGAAAACGCTTGAGGCTGTCCAGATGACTCAAGGCTTCCTGACGGAAAATTTCCAGCAGTTGCGGGTCGAGTTCGTCGTTTTCGTCTTCGGCTGCGACGTCGAAGGTCAGCAGTCCCTGCCCTCTGGCCAAGGCATGCGCACGGGCAGCGAGGCGGTCGACATCATCACGCTGACGCTGAGCGCCCTGAGCAAAATCCTTGAGGACTGACGGCAGCAGCGCCAGCACTTCGTTGAGCAGTTGCTGAACATGCTCGTCGGGCTTGACGCTGTTTTCCAGTATGCGGTTGAGCAGGTTTTCCACCGCCCATGCCAGCTCGCCAAGGATCAGCGCACGCACCATCCGCCCACTGCCCTTGAGGGTGTGAAAAGCGCGACGCACTTCGGTCAGCGCGGTGGTGTTGCTGCGCGCATCGTTGAGAGAGCCAATCCATTGCGGCAGGTATTCGCGCAAGGCTGCAAGAACTTCCTCGGCTTCCTCGAGAAAGACTTCCAGTAACTCGTCGTCCACCGCTTCTTCATCGGCAGGCGGCGGCAACAGGCTGTCGGGGGTATCAAGCGCGGGCGGGTTTACGCCAGACATCGGACTGGCCAGCACATCGGCAATGGTTTGCGTCGGGCTGACCAATGCATTGCGGGCTTCAAGCTCGAGAATCTCGTCCTGGCTGATGACCTCTTCCAGCACCGGCACGTCGAGGGTATCCGACGCTGGCGTGTAGCCCAGCCGCGCGAGACTTTCCTGTGCCATGTCGAGCACCTGTTCGCCCGGCGCCTCATGGTCTTCGCCCATGCGCTCCAGGTAATACTCGATGCCGGTAATCGTGTCTGCGAGGCTGTCGAGCTGGGTCCAGGCCGGGCGGGTTTCGTCGATCAGCAGGTGTTCAAGAATGTAGTCGTTGCAGGCCGCCAGCAAACTCGCTGCGCGGGCCAGAGGAATCATCGCCAGCGCACCGCGCACTTGCACCAGCAGCGCCGATAAAGGCTCAAGGCGCTGGCGATCCCATTCACCGTCGATGTAATCGATGATCACATCCTTGGCTTGCTGCAACACGACCCGCGCTTCACGGATCACCAGTTGATGGATCTGCGTCAGGTCGGTAGTGGGCAGACGGCTGTCTTCACGATTGGCGGATTGCTCAACCGGGCCAACCATTCCGGCCAGTGTTGCCTCGACATAGAGCAGCGCCCCGGCCACATCCATCAGTGCTGCGTCGCTCGGTTCGCGCTGGCCCTGCGCCAACCCCTGCACCACGGCCAATTGATCGATGATGACTTTACGTGGCTGACCGAAACCCAATACCGCCAGGGTGTCGGCGATCTGCCGCAGCGGGGGTAACAAACTGTTTAGCTCGCTGACCGACTTTCGATCACCGCGCACGAACACATCGAGGCGTTCTTTGACCCGCACCAGCTCTTCACACAAGGCGCTGATCACCGAGCGCATCGCGTCGCGGTCGGGCCCAAGGCTCGTCCGCTGCTGGCTGGGCGGCGTGGTGTCGGGCAGCGCTTCGTCCAGACCGTATTGGTCCTTCAGGTCCACCATTCGCGGCGCCTGGCTGTCGGACTTGGCAATGTAGAACAACAGGCTTTTGAGCAGCTCGTCCGGCGCAGGCTGATTGATGCCGACGATGCCTTGCTCCAACAAACGTTTGAGTTCTTTGTCGGCATCCTTGAACAGGCTGCGCAATGCCGGGCTGTTGGTGAAATTGCCATTGAGCATGGTTTCCACCAGCGCCGAGGCAATCTGCCAAAGCGGCCCCAGTGGCGCGTTATCGCACAGCTGTTCGAGGCGCGCGAAGACCTTGCCCATGTAGCCAAGCTGAGTCTGCACGTCCTGTTCACGTAACAGGCCGACCAGTGCGGTTTGTAGGGTCTGGCGTAATTTGCGCAACAGCGCGGCCAGCTCGGGGCTGTCCCGTTGCGCGAGAGTTTGCGCATCCAGCGGCGCAACACTGACCAGTTGCGGCGCGAACAGGCTGGTTTCCGAGAGAAGGCTTTCACCCCGAGCGCTGCGCAAGTCGTTGAGCAACGGCAAGACCACCAGCGGCAAATCGCGCCGGGCAGAATGAATGCGGTCCAGATAGGCAGGCAGTTGCGTCAGGGCCTGGGTCAGCAATTGCTGCGCCTCGGCACGTTCCGCCACGCGATCCTGCTGCAAGGCGAGCGCCAGTTGCTCGACTTCTTCGGCCAGCAACGCTGCGCCGTAGAACTCGATCATTTGCAGGCTGCCGTGCACCTGATGCACGCAATCCAGACACTCGTCCATCGCGGCCGTATGACCGGGATCGGCAATGTATGTATCGAGGGCGTGGCGGGCCTGCTTGAGGGTTTCGGCGATTTCGCCTTTTACCCACTCCAGCGCCACATAGTCGTGCCGATCAGCCATGACGACTCCAATACCCAGCTTGATTGCTTATACCGAAGTTGAACCCGAACCTGTAGGAGCTCACCGAGGTTACGAGGCCAGCTATAGCGGTTTGTCTGACACTCCGCCATCGCTGGCCTCGTAACCTCGGTGAGCTCCTACAGATCATGTATTTCAAGGCTCCATGAGCGTGCGGAGCTATACATTTCGTGCTCATCACCCGCGATCCTTCGACGACGGCAAGGTGAAGCCCGACACCGAGCGGCGCATCGCGCTGGCCATCTTCGCCAGGTTACCCATGCTGCGCGCCGTGGCTGCGGTGCCCGAGGTGGTCTGCGAGGTGGTTTGCTGAATAACGGTCATGGTCTGGGAAATCTGCAGCCCCAGTTCGGATTGCTGCTGAGCAGCATTGGTGATGCTCTGGATCAGTGCCGCGAGGACTTTCGACACGCCTTCGATCTCTTCCAGCGCCACCCCGGCATCCTGCGCCAGCCGCGCACCGCGCACGACTTCGGTGGTGGTTTGCTCCATGGAGATCACCGCTTCGTTAGTGTCGTTCTGAATCGCTCGCACCAGGGTTTCGATCTGCTTGGTTGCGGAGGAAGAACGCTCGGCCAGACGCTGCACTTCGTCGGCCACCACTGCAAAGCCGCGTCCGGCATCACCGGCCATCGACGCCTGAATCGCAGCGTTCAACGCGAGGATGTTGGTCTGATCGGCGATGTCGTCAATCAGGCTGACGATATCGCCAATCTCTTGAGACGACTCGCCAAGACGCTTGATCCGTTTGGACGTGTCCTGGATCTGCTCGCGAATGTTGTCCATTCCATTGATGGTGTTGTGCACCACCTCGTTACCTTTGTTGGCAATGGCGACTGAACGCTCGGCCACCGACCAGGACTCATGGGCGTTAGCCGACACAAGGTCAATGGAGCCCGTCATGCGGTTGATCGCGTTGGACGCGGCAGCAATCTGCAACGCCTGATGCTCCGACGCCGCAGCCAGTTGCGTGGCAGTGCCCTGAGTGTCCTTGACCGCGCCGAACACTTGCTCGGCGGTGAGGTTGATGGTCGCCACCAACTCGCGCAGCTGGTCGATGGAATAGTTGATGGAGTCAGCGATCGCGCCAGTGAAGTCTTCGGTCACCGACGCGGCCACGGTCAAATCGCCGTCCGCCAGGTTTTCGATTTCATCGAGCAGACGCATGATCGCGTTCTGGTTGCGTTCACTTTTCTCGGCGGTCTCGCGAAGCTGGCGGTTGGTTTCGCGCACCATGACCAGGCCAATCAGGATGATCGACATCAAGGCCAGCAAGCCCAACACGTATCCGCCGATGGTGTTCGACGAGCGCGCATTGGCCAGATGCTCAAGCCGGTTGGCGAGCACCGAGGTTTCGTCGAGCAGGGTTTGCGACGTGTTGAAAATGTTGCCTGCGGACTCGCGCACCTCGAACAGCTCAGGCGAAGTCTCGAGAATCTCATCTACAGAGCCGGACACGAACTGGAACAACTCGGCGATCTCTGCCAAACGCGCCCGGGCGTCCGGGTCGTCAACCTGAGCGACGCGCATGTTCACGTTGCCGTCGAGCATGCCGCTGAGCACCCGGCCGAACTGGCTGGCGTCGCGACCGAAGGCGTCGGCAGCCTGAACAGCGGTGTCATCACCCGCCAGCACTTTGTTGACCGAACCGAGAATCCGTTCAGCCAGCAGCGACTGCCGCTGGGCGACCGCCACCTGGCTGGCAGGCGCGCGGTTTTGCAGCAGGATATCGACGACTTTTTCGTACTCGACCTGTAATTGCGGAATGGTTTCGGCCAGGGTCGCGGCCACTTGATGCAACGACAGGACGGTCTGCTCGTTGGCCAGAATCACGTCCGTACTTCTACGCAGGGCTTCCCAGTCGGTCTGCACCGTCTGCAACTCGTCGCGCACGCCTTGAGGCGCTGGCGGCAAGCCCGTGGCTTTATCGCCCTTGCGCAAGTAACCCCAGCGCATGTCGAAATCGTTGCGGGCATCGGCAAGCAATTTGAAGGCTTGCGGCTTACCCGCAGCGGCCTCGGTGGCGTTCTTGGCAATGCGCTGGGACAACACGCGCAGCTCGCCAGCGTGACCGATGTATTGCTTGTCGTAAGTCGATTGCGTGTTGAGGTAAGCAAAATTGACGAACAGCAATATGATGAAAATGATCAGCGCGACGAACAGCACGACGATTTGCGAGCGGCTGCGTAGGCCTTCCAAGGATCTGCCTGTCTTACTCATGTCCCACCTGGACCGAATGCGATGTTTATCGCGCAAGCAAAAAAGGCCAGCGTCGCTGGCCTGCCCAATACGTTTACAGCGCTACGTCCATGAAGCCCGGCGACTGCGCCAGCGCCCACGGGCTGAACACCAGCCAGGCCTGATCACGCAGAAACTGACCGCGAATGAACGGTGTGATGTCGTCATCCATGTCAGCCACTTCCCGGGGCATCAGGCTGACCTGACTGAAATGCTGCAGGCCGAGAACTTCATCAACCAGCAAACCGGCGAATACATCATGGTGCTCAACGACCAGCACCCGCCGCTCTTTACGCAGGGGCGACAGGTCATGACCGAAAAAGCTGCACAGATCCATGATGGGCAACAGCTTGCCACGCAGATTGGCCACGCCCCGGACCCAAGGCTTTACGCCGGGCAGCGCTGCATAGCGTGGCTCGTGAAGGATTTCGCTGACTTCGCCCATGGGCGCCACGTAGCAACGCTCGCCCATGCGAAAACCGATACCGCTCCAGTCCTGCTGACGGGTTTCCTGAAACGGCAGGCCCGCCGCCAGTGCTCGACAGCGTTGGTCGATGTCGAACAGCAGCTGGAAAGCGGTTTGAGACTCAGCCATGACGAACCGGCGGTCAGCCGGCGAGTACCGCGTTCAGGGTTTTCATCAGGGTTTCTTCGTCCACCGGCTTGGTCAGGTAATCACGCGCACCTTGGCGCTTGCCCCAGACCTTGTCGGTTTCCTGATCCTTGGTGGTGATCATGATCACCGGGATCATGCTGGTGTCCGCATCCTTGGTCAGCTGGCGGGTGGCCTGAAAACCGTTGAGGCCTGGCATGACGATGTCCATCAACACAGCATCGGGCTTTTCCTGGCGTGCCAGGGCAACGCCGTCGGCACCGTTTTCGGCCTTGAGGACTTCATGACCGTGCTTTTCCAGCATGCCGGTCAATTTGTACATTTCAGTCGGCGAGTCATCGACGATCAGAATTCGAGCCATGGTGTTCCCCATAAGGATGAATGCCCGCAGCCCTTGTGGGCAGCAGGCGTCACGAAACTTGTTGTTCTACCGCAACGAACCCCGGCACGTGGGCCTTGATCGCGCTGAGCAGTTCTTCCTTGCTAAACGGTTTGGTCAAAAACTGATCGGAGCCGACAATTCGTCCCTTGGCCTTGTCGAACAGGCCATCCTTGGACGAGAGCATGATCACCGGCGTCGATTTGAACGCCCGGTTGTTCTTGATCAGCGCGCAGGTCTGATAGCCATCCAGACGCGGCATCATGATGTCGACAAAGATGATCCGCGGATGATTATCGGCGATCTTGGCCAGCGCATCGAACCCGTCGATTGCCGTGATGACCTCACACCCGACGTTCCTCAGCAGCGTTTCGGCTGTGCGACGAATCGTCTTTGAATCATCGATGACCATGACTTTCAGTGCTGATGAATGCTGTTCCATATCTGCTCTTCCATCGCCGTGGCGTGATTATGCGTGTTCAGCCCGGCACGGGAGCCTGATCGTACTGCCAGCTCCTGATTTACAGGGGCTGAAGGCCAAATGCCAAATTCAGGCGCCGAGCCTTTTTAGCACACTCTCCAGACTCAATCCATAAAGGCGGCCGCCACGTGCTTGCCTCTTGACCCGGAGCAAGCGGAGCGCCACCCTGACGCCTATTTCAAGGCCGACGCGGCCGTTATCGATCAGAGGAAATTTGCCCATGAGCGTTCGCCTAGGGATTGTCATGGACCCGATTGAGCGCATCTCCTATAAAAAGGACAGCTCACTGGCCATGCTGCTTGCCGCTCAAGAACGCGGCTGGTCGCTGTTCTACATAGAGCAGCAGGACCTGTATCAGAACGCTGGCCAGGCCCGCGCTCGCATGAAACCGCTGAAAGTTTTCGCCGACCCGGCCAAGTGGTTCGAATTCGGTACCGAAGTGGACAGCGGCCTGGACGATCTGGACGTGATCCTGATGCGCAAGGATCCGCCGTTCGACATGGAGTTCGTCTACGCCACTTACTTGCTGGAACAAGCCGAGCGCGCTGGCGTACTGATCGTCAACAAGCCGCAGAGCCTGCGCGACTGCAACGAGAAGCTGTTTGCCACCCAGTTCCCACACCTGACGCCGCCGACGCTGGTCAGCCGTCGTGCCGACATCCTGCGTGAGTTTGCTGCCGAGCACGGCGATGTAATCCTCAAGCCGCTGGACGGCATGGGCGGCGCGTCGATCTTCCGCCATCGCGTGGGTGATCCGAATCTGTCGGTGATTCTCGAAACCCTGACCGCACACGGCACCCAGCAAATCATGGCGCAAGGTTATCTGCCTGCCATCAAGGACGGCGACAAACGCATCCTGATGGTCGACGGCGAACCGGTCCCGTATTGCCTGGCGCGCATTCCGGCAGCTGGCGAAACGCGTGGCAACCTGGCTGCAGGCGGTCGTGGCGAAGCGCGTCCGCTGACCGAAAAAGATCGCTACATCGCTGAGCAAATCGGCCCAACCTTGCGCGAAAAAGGCCTGATCTTCGTCGGTCTGGATGTGATCGGTGAGCATCTGACCGAAATCAACGTCACCAGCCCGACCTGCATCCGTGAAATCGACAATGCATTCGGCACTAACATTGGCGGGATGCTGATGGATGTGATCGAGAAGAAGCTGAACGCTCGATAAATCTGCGGGAGCGCAATTCTCTGTAGGAGTGAGCTTGCTCGCGATTCGATTTTCACAGGCGATCAAGTCATCGACTGATCTGACGCTATCGCGAGCAAGCTCACTCCTACAGGGTTCGCGCCCGGTCTTGAGTTATGATGCGCGGCCCGAAGAATTCCGCCCCAAGAGACGCTAAACCGCTGATGACTGCTGTCGATCTCCCATACGAACTTACCCAATCAGGCGTGCGCCCGGCGGATCGTCTGGGCTTTACCCTGTTGATTGCGGCGTTGATTCACGTGGCGATCATCCTTGGTGTGGGCTTCACCTACGTCAAACCTGAACAGATCAGCCAGACTCTGGAAATCACCCTCGCCACCTTCAAAAGCGAAACCAAGCCCAAACAGGCTGACTTTCTGGCTCAAGACAATCAGGAAGGCAGCGGCACCCTGGACAAGGCGGAAATCCCCAAGACCACTGAGCTTGCGCCGTTTCAGGACACCAAAATCAACAAAGTGACCCCGCCTCCGGCCGCCAAGCCTGTGCAAAAGCAGGAATCGTCGAAAACCGTGGTCGCCACCAAGGCCAAGACCCCGGAAAAGACTGTTGCCAAACGTGAAGAGGTCAAACCTGATCCAACGCCCAAGGCCGCACCAGAATTCGACAGCTCGCAACTGAGCAGCGAAATCGCCAGCCTCGAAGCCGAGCTTTCCAATGAGCAACAGCTGTACGCCAAGCGGCCGAAGATTCATCGCCTCAATGCCGCGTCGACCATGCGCGACAAAGGCGCTTGGTACAAAGATGACTGGCGCAAAAAGGTCGAGCGTGTCGGCAACCTGAATTACCCGGAAGAAGCCCGCCGCCAACAGATTTACGGCAATTTACGCCTGATGGTCTCGATCAATCGCGACGGCTCGCTGTATGAAGTGCTGGTGCTGGAGTCCTCCGGGCAACCGTTGCTGGATCAGGCTGCGCAGCGAATCGTGCGATTGGCGGCTCCATTTGCACCGTTCACCGGCGATCTGGCTGACATTGACCGGCTTGAAATCATCCGGACCTGGAAATTCGCCCGGGGCGACAAGCTTTCCAGTAACTGACGGCTCCTTCACAAACCTGCAGGCCTGTCAGAACTGCCAGTTGTCAGGCCCGCCGCGCAGCGCCACACTAGGGCTCATGAAAAACGTATCTGTGAGTTATCTCAAGCATCAATTCCTGATCGCCATGCCGCACATGGTGGACCCGAACTTTGCGCAGACGCTGACTTATATCGTCGAGCACAACGCCAATGGAGCCATGGGGCTGGTCATCAACCGACCGCAAAGCCTGACGCTGGCGGATGTCCTTGAGCAATTGCGCCCCGAGCTCCCCGCTCCGGTGCGCTGCCAGGACATACAGATCCACACCGGCGGCCCGGTTCAAACCGATCGCGGTTTCGTGCTTCACCCCAGAGGGCAGATCTTTCAAGCGACCGTCGAACTCGGCGACCTGGCGCTCTCTACCTCGCAGGACGTGTTGTTCTCCATCGCAGACGGCTACGGGCCT
Organism: Pseudomonas caspiana; assembly: GCF_040224095.2. NCBI lineage: Bacteria > Pseudomonadati > Pseudomonadota > Gammaproteobacteria > Pseudomonadales > Pseudomonadaceae > Pseudomonas > Pseudomonas caspiana. The sequence goes on from NZ_CP167995.1 coordinate 5,821,558, forward strand.
GATCAAAATGTGATCACCCTCGGTTACGCCGGATGGGATGCAGGCCAACTGGAAGCTGAAATGGCTGCCAACGCCTGGCTGACCTGCCCGTTCGACCCAGCCATCCTCTTTGAAGTGGACAGTGACCAGCGCCTGAACGCCGCTGCTGCGCGCCTTGGCGTTAATTTGAGCTTGCTCACTAGTCAGGCAGGCCACGCCTGATGGCCGCACTGCGTTTACTGCTGGGTTTCGATTACGGCACCAAACAGATCGGCGTTGCGGTGGGCCAGGTGATTACCGGCCAGGCGCGCGATCTCTGCACCCTGAAAGCCCAGCAAGGCGTTCCGGACTGGAGCCAGATCGAAGCGCTGATTCGCGAATGGAAACCCGACGCCATTATCGTCGGCCTGCCGCTGAACATGGACGGCACGCCCAGCGACATGAGCGTCAAGGCGGAGAAGTTTTCCCGGCGGATCAACGGTCGCTTCAACATCCCGGTTTATACCCATGACGAACGCCTGACGACTTTCGAAGCCAAGGGCGAGCGCATGAGCCGCGGCGGTCAGCGCGGCAGCAGCTACAAAGACAACCCGGTCGATGCCATCGCCGCCATGCTCTTGTTGCAGGGCTGGATGGATGCAAACGCCGAGCTGTTCAGTGCCTGACACATTTAGCCTGTACAAGGCTTGGCGTTAACAATCTGAATTTTCGTTTCCGCCTGAGCCAGGCCTTGCCCCGGCTCGGGTACTTTCAGGAGCAACTTCATGAACCTGCCGAACCCCGCCGAACTGATTCGTCAGATGGCCACTGACCTGAACGCGCACCTCAACAAGCGCGGCGTCAGCGAACCTCGCTTCATCGGCATTCGCACTGGCGGCGTGTGGGTCGCGCAGGAACTGCTCAAAACCCTGGGCCGCGAAGAGCCGCTGGGCACGCTGGACGTTTCGTTCTACCGGGACGATTTCAGCCAGAACGGCCTGCACCCACAAGTGCGCCCTTCCGAGCTGCCATTCGAAATCGAAGGTCAGCATCTGGTGCTGATTGATGACGTCCTGATGAGTGGCCGGACGATTCGCGCCGCCCTCAACGAGTTGTTCGACTACGGCCGCCCGGCCAGCGTGACGCTGGTGTGCCTGCTGGACCTGGACGCTGGCGAACTGCCGATCAGCCCTGATGTGGTTGGCGCGACGTTGACGCTGGCTGCCAACGAGCGGGTCAAGCTGAGCGGCCCTGCCCCGCTGGCCCTCGACATTCAAGACCTGTCCACCGCCTCCGCCCTTTAACCGCCCTTGAAAGAGTCCTTTGCGATGACGCCCCTCGACGCCAAGCGCCCGCTGCAGCTCAACCATCAAGGTCAGCTGCGCCATTTCCTGTCCCTCGATGGCTTGCCTCGCGAGCTGCTCACTGAAATTCTCGACACCGCTGACTCCTTTCTGGAAGTCGGTGCCCGGGCGGTGAAAAAAGTCCCGCTGCTGCGCGGCAAGACCGTGTGCAACGTGTTCTTCGAGAACTCCACGCGCACCCGCACCACCTTTGAACTGGCGGCACAGCGGCTGTCGGCGGACGTGATCACCCTCAACGTGTCCACGTCCTCGACCAGCAAGGGCGAGACGCTGTTCGACACCCTGCGCAATCTGGAAGCCATGGCTGCCGACATGTTCGTCGTGCGCCACGGTGACTCGGGCGCGGCGCACTTCATTGCCGAGCATGTGTGCCCGGAAGTGGCGATCATCAATGGCGGCGACGGCCGTCACGCGCACCCGACCCAAGGCATGCTCGACATGCTGACGATTCGTCGCCACAAAGGCGGCTTCGAAAATCTGTCTGTGGCCATCGTCGGCGACATCCTGCACTCGCGGGTGGCACGCTCGAACATGATCGCCCTCAAAGCGCTGGGCTGCCCTGACATCCGCGTGATCGGGCCGAAAACCTTGTTGCCGGTTGGCGTCGAGCAATACGGCGTGAAGGTCTATACCGACCTCAACGAAGGCCTCAAAGACGTCGACGTCGTGATCATGCTGCGCCTGCAACGCGAACGCATGCAGGGCGGCCTGCTGCCGAGCGAGGGCGAGTTCTACCGCCTGTTCGGCCTGACCACCGCACGTTTGGCGGGCGCCAAGCCAGACTGCATCGTCATGCACCCCGGCCCGATCAACCGCGGCGTTGAAATCGAATCGGCAGTGGCCGACGGCGCGCATTCGGTAATCCTCAATCAAGTGACCTACGGCATCGCCGTGCGCATGGCTGTGCTGTCCATGGCCATGAGCGGCCAGACCGCGCAACGACAATTCGAACAGGAGAACGCCCAGTGAAGCTCAGCATCCTCGGCGCTCGCGTCATCGACCCCAAAAGTGGTCTGGACCAAATTACAGACTTGCACCTGGAAGCCTGCAAGGTGCTCGCGATCGGCGAAGCGCCAGCGGGTTTCGAGCCGGTACAAACCATCGACGCCACCGGACTGATCGCCGCGCCCGGCTTGGTTGACCTCAACGTTGCGCTGCGTGAACCGGGTTACAGCCGCAAAGGCACGATCGCCAGCGAAACCCGCGCCGCCGCAGCCGGTGGCGTGACCAGTCTGTGCTGCCCGCCGCGCACCAAACCGATTCTGGATACCTCGGCGGTCGCTGAGCTGATCCTGGACCGCGCCCGCGAAGCCGGGCACAGCAAGGTGTTCCCGATTGGTGCACTCAGCAAAGGCCTGGAAGGCGAGCAACTGGCCGAACTGGTTGCGTTGCGCGACGTGGGCTGCGTGGCCTTCGGCAACGGTCTGGAGAGCTTTCGCAACACCCGCACCCTGTGCCGCGCGCTGGAATACGCTGCAACGTTCGACCTGACGGTGATTTTCAATTCTCAGGACCGTGATCTGGCCGAAGGTGGCCTGGCTCACGAAGGCCCGACCGCCAGCTTCCTTGGCCTGGCAGGCATTCCTGAAACCGCTGAAACCGTGGCATTGGCCCGCGACCTGTTGCTGGTTGAGCAAAGCGGTGTACGCGCACACTTCAGCCAATTGACCAGTGCTCGCGGCGCGGCACTGATCGCGCAGGCACAGGCCCGTGGCTTGAAGGTCACGGCTGACGTGGCGCTGTATCAATTGATCCTGACCGACGAAGCGCTAATCGACTTCTCCAGCCTATATCACGTGCAACCACCACTGCGCACCCGCGCGGACCGTGACGGCCTGCGTGAAGCGGTCAAATCCGGCGTGATCAGCGCGATCTCCAGCCATCACCAGCCGCACGAGCGCGACGCCAAGCTGGCACCATTCGGCGCGACCGAACCGGGCATCAGCAGCGTTGAATTGCTGCTGCCACTGGCGATGACACTGGTTGAAGATGGCCTTCTGGATCTGCCAACCCTGCTCGCCCGCCTGAGCAGCGGCCCGGCAGCAGCATTGCGCCTGCCTGCTGGACAACTGAGCGCAGGCTCACCCGCCGACATCGTGCTGTTTGACCCTGCCGCCTCAACGGTTGCCGGTGAGAAGTGGCTGTCCAAAGGCGAAAACTGCCCGTTCCTCGGTCATTGCTTGCCGGGTGCCGTGCGTTACACGCTCGTGGATGGGCGGATTACGCACACCGGTTGAGGCTCACGGTAGGAGCAAACTTGTTCGCGAAGCAGTGTGTCAGGCGCATTGCTTCGCGAACACGTTCGCTCCTACCGGTGACCGCGAACCGCTGTGGGAGCACCCACTAACCTACGTTAACCGCGCTGGGCATTCTTGATCGAGATCTGATCGTTCAACGTCCACAGGTCATACAGCACGCCCACCAGAAACAGCCCGCCCGTGAACAGGTAAATGATCCCGGTGATCCATTTGCCTTGATACATGCGATGCACGCCGAATACACCGAGAAACGCCAGCAGCAGCCAGGCCACGTTGTAGTCGGTTGGGCCTGCCGTGAAACGCAGGTCGGCTTCGCGATCCATACCTGGAATCAGGAACAAATCGATCAGCCAACCAATGCCCAGCAGGCCCAGCGTGCAGAACCAGATCGTGCCCGTGACCGGCTTGCCGTAATAGAAGCGATGAGCGCCGGTGAAGCCGACAATCCACAGCAGGTAACCGAGCAATTTGCTGTGGGTGTCCTGACGCTGTGAATCATGTTGATAGGTGTTCATTTGGACCTCTTTTGCGCTGATAGAAAAAAATATCCGTAAAGCGTGTGACTTTTTTACCGTTGTCCGACGTATGGCAGGAACCTCTGACGCTTATAACAAACCCTTGTAACACAAGGGATTTACCCGTGTTTTGAGAGAGTTTGTCGCAGAATCTGAAACGATCGTGCCGTAATCGTTCTGTCATGAGGGGTCAGAAAACCGCAAAAAGCTGTTATAAAGTTGCGCGCTAACCCACAAGAGCCCTGCCGAATGCGTCCTTTTTTCAAGTCATGGCTAACCATCTGCCTACTTATGCCACTGGCCGCCCACGCCACCAATCGTGAGCAACAACTACCCGCGAGCTTCACCGGCTACACCGCGAAAACTCATTCTTCGCCAGCCATCGCGACCACTCAAACCACCGAGCCTGCGTCTGTCATCTCTCCACGTGGCCACAGCTCCCGGACCGTTATTTACCGCGCTCCGGCAAAGAATTCCAAAGCCGTCGCCAACGTGAAAACGCTGCCGACGCCAGGCGGGCCAAACATCAAGCAGAGCAACTCGGTCGTCAGCCGTGCTCTGCAAGCAGTCGGTACTCCTTATCGTTGGGGCGGCAACACCCCAGGTAAAGGGCTGGACTGCAGCGGTTTGGTGAAATATGCGTTCAACGACGTGGCTGAAGTCGATTTGCCGCGCACTTCCAATGCAATGGCTGAAGGCCACGGCGTGAAGGTTGATCGCAAAGATTTGAAGCCCGGCGACTTGCTGTTCTTCAACATCAAAAGCCGCAAGGTCAATCATGTCGCGATTTACCTGGGCAACGACCGCTTCGTCCACGCCCCGCGTCGTGGCAAGAAAGTCAGTGTCGACACCCTGAAGAAGCCGTACTGGAACAGCCATTACATGGTTGCCAAGCGCGTATTGCCGAAGCAGACCGCGCCGTTGCGGGTTGTTCAGCGTTGATACGCAAATCCCTGTAGGCGCTGCCGGAGGCTGCGCTTACAGGGATTCGCACTTTTAGAAATTATCCGGCACCTTGGCCTTTTCCTTCGCGGCGTCGCGGGTGATGAGGCCTTTGGCGAGCAAGTCTTTTAGACACATGTCCAGTGTCTGCATCCCCAGCGATCCACCCGTCTGAATCGCCGAATACATCTGCGCGACTTTGTCTTCACGGATCAGGTTACGAATCGCCGGGGTGCCCATCATGATTTCGTGAGCGGCAACCCGACCGCCACCGACCTTCTTCAACAGCGCCTGAGACACCACCGCGTGCAGTGACTCCGACAGCATCGAGCGGATCATGGATTTCTCCTGAGCCGGGAACACATCCACGATCCGGTCAATGGTTTTCGCCGCCGACGTGGTGTGCAGCGTGCCGAACACCAAGTGCCCGGTTTCCGCTGCCGTCAGCGCCAGGCGAATGGTCTCCAGATCACGCATTTCCCCAACCAGAATCACATCCGGGTCTTCACGCAGTGCCGACCGCAGCGCTTCGGAGAAGCCCAGTGTGTCGCGGTGCACTTCACGCTGGTTGACCAGACACTTCTTGGACTCGTGAACGAATTCAATCGGGTCTTCAATGGTCAGGATATGGTGATGACGATTGACGTTCAGGTAATCGATCATCGCCGCCAGCGTCGTCGACTTGCCCGAACCAGTCGGCCCGGTGATCAGAACCAGACCGCGAGGAACGTCGGTAATCTTGCGAAACACTTCTCCCATGCCCAGCTCTTCAAGGGTGAGGATCTTCGCTGGAATGGTCCGGAACACCGCGCCTGAGCCGCGATTGTGGTTGAACACGTTAACCCGAAAACGCGCCACGCCCGGCACTTCGAAAGAAAAATCCGTCTCCAGATACTCTTCAAAATCCTGACGCTGCTTGTCGTTCATGATGTCGTAAATCAGCGCCTGCACGTCCTTGGCATTCAATGCGGGCAGGTTGATCCGGCGCACATCACCGTCCACACGAATCATCGGCGGCAGGCCAGCCGAGAGGTGCAAGTCCGATGCGCCTTGCTTGGCGCTGAATGCCAGCAGCTCGGTAATATCCATACAGCTCCTCAATCACATAGAATGCCGCAGACTTTAGCCCTGCTGGCGCAAATCAATGTCCATGATAGCAGCGAACATTTCAACGCTCCGCGAGCGAATTAGCGCCGCCGCACAAGCCGCGCAGCGCGACCCGGCGTCCGTCGGCCTGCTCGCAGTGAGCAAAACCAAACCGGCCGAAGCCCTGCGCGAAGCGTATGCAGCAGGTTTGCGGGACTTTGGCGAAAACTATTTGCAGGAAGCGTTGGGCAAACAGCTCGAATTGGCCGACCTGCCCTTGTGCTGGCACTTCATTGGCCCCATTCAGTCGAACAAGACTCGCGCAATCGCCGAGAACTTCGCCTGGGTACATTCAGTGGATCGCCTGAAAATCGCGCAACGCCTGTCCGAGCAACGTCCGGCTGAACTGCCACCGCTGAACATCTGCATTCAGGTCAACGTCAGTGGCGAAGCCAGCAAGTCCGGCTGTACACCCGCCGACCTGCCCGCCCTGGCTGAAGCGATCAGCGCCTTGCCTCGCTTGAAGCTGCGTGGCTTGATGGCGATCCCTGAACCCACCGATGACCCTGCTGAACAGAGCGCTGCATTCGCGACTGTCAGCACGTTGCAGGCGCAACTGAACCTGCCGCTGGACACACTTTCCATGGGCATGAGCCACGACCTGGAGGCCGCCATCGCACAAGGCGCCACCTGGGTGCGGATTGGCACTGCCCTTTTTGGCGCCCGTGATTACGGCCAGCCATGACCTCTGACGCAAGGAACCCGACATGAGCAAGACCCGCATCGCCTTTATCGGCGCCGGCAACATGGCCGCCAGCCTGATCGGAGGGCTGCGCGCCCAAGGCGTCGAAGCCGACTCGATCCGCGCCAGCGATCCCGGTGCTGAAACACGCGCCAAGATCGCCGCCGAACACGGCATCACAGTTTTCGCTGACAACGCCGAAGCCGCAGAAGGTGCCGACGTGGTGCTGATCGCGGTCAAGCCGCAAGCCATGAAAGCCGTTTGCGAAGCGCTGCGCCCGAGCCTCAAGCCAAACCAGTTGATCGTATCCATCGCGGCCGGTATCACCTGCGCCAGCATGAAAAACTGGCTGGGCGAGCAACCTATCGTGCGTTGCATGCCCAACACCCCGGCGCTGCTGCGTCAGGGTGTCAGCGGCCTGTACGCCACCGAGCAAGTCAACGACGCGCAACGCGCCCAGGCCGAGCAATTGCTGTCGGCCGTCGGCATCGCGCTGTGGCTGGAAGAAGAGCAGCAACTGGACGCCGTCACGGCCGTTTCCGGTAGCGGCCCGGCGTACTTCTTCCTGTTGATCGAAGCCATGACCGCAGCAGGCGTGAAACTCGGCCTGCCACAGGACGTGGCCGCACAACTGACGATGCAAACTGCACTGGGCGCTGCGCTGATGGCGACCGGTAGCGACGTGGATGCTGCCGAGCTGCGCCGCCGCGTCACCTCGCCAGCGGGCACCACGGAAGCCGCAATCAAGTCATTCCAGGCCGGAGGCTTCGAAGCGTTGGTAGACACCGCGCTGACAGCCGCCGCACATCGTTCGGCAGAAATGGCCGAGCAACTGGGCAAGTAATCTTTTTAGGCCATTGAGGAGCAGACCGATGATCGGACTGAACACCGCTGCAATCTACGTGCTGCAAACCATCGGCAGTATGTACCTGCTGATCATCCTGTTGCGCTTCGTGCTGCAACTGGTGCGCGCGGACTTCTACAACCCGCTGAGCCAATTCGCAGTCAAAGCCACCCAGCCACTGCTCAAGCCGCTGCGCCGGATTATTCCGAGCCTGTTCGGCCTGGACATGTCCTCGCTGATCCTGGCGATCATCGTGCAAATGATCCTGATGGCACTGACCCTGCTGCTGGCTTACGGCATCACCGGCGACCCGCTGCACTTGCTGCTCTGGGCAATCATCGGCGTGACCGGGTTGTTCCTGAACATCTTTTTCTACGCCCTGATCATCAGCGTGATCCTGTCGTGGGTCGCCCCTGCCAGTCACAACCCAGGCGCGCAACTGGTCAACCAGATCACCGAGCCGCTGCTGGCCCCGCTGCGCCGGATCCTGCCAAACCTTGGCGGTCTGGACATCTCGCCGATCCTGGCTTTCATGATCCTCAAGCTGCTCGACATGCTGGTCATCAACAACCTCGCCGCCATGACCAAAATGCCGGAAGTGCTGCGCTTGCTGATGTAATCGCCTGAGTGTGGGGCCACATCCTGGCCCCACAACATCGCAATATCCTCTGAACTGCACCCGTAGGACCGGCTTCAGCCGGGGGAGCAATATGTATGGCGAAGGAGATTTTGGCGAATGTCCCGACGTCCTCCCAACTAAAACGGAACGCTGAACAGACACGCTGCGTTATCTTTCATCGCGAGCAAGCTCGGCCGCTACAGTGGAGTACGTTCTTGTGGGAGCGAGGCTTGCCCGCGATAGGGTCAACCAGATATCAACCACTGAGCTGACCCTGGAACCAGCGCGGTATTGATCCCTTAAAACTCCTCACTCCTGACATTCGAAAACTGCGAATTCCGATTCTGCAGCTTGCGCAGCGTCAGCTTGTAAACGCTCGACTTGATCCGGTCCCCCACCAGCGTCTCCTCCAGCCGAATCCGGCTCGACGCATAGGCGCAGCCGGTATCAAGCATCTTGTACTTGAGCTGGTAATAACCCACATCCATGCGCCCAAACGTAAAACGGCTGCGCGCCGGAATGTAGGCATGCCGGAAATCCCGCTTGCCGGTCGTATCCGTAATCTTCACGTACACCGCCTGCTCGCCCGCGGTGTTATCCACAGTGATCTCCGACCAGCCACCGTCACGCATCAACGGCATGCCCGCGATATAACCTGCCGTAGACGGCCAAGGCGCTCCCAAAGGGTCAACCAGCGGCGGCACACATTCCGGCTGCCCCGGCTCGACAATCTTCACGGGCGTATTAACCGGCACCGCAGCAGCAACCCTGGCCGCTTCAGCAACGGCCTCCGCCTTGGCCTGCGCCTCAGCCAGAATCGCCATGTCGTCCACCACAGCGGGTGGCGGCGGAATAGACGCCTTGCCCGCGTCGCGGTCATAACCCATCCAGGCCCCCGCGCCACAGGCAACCACAAACACCGCAACCCAACGCAAACGACTGCCGCGCCGCGCTGGCTTCGCTGATTTGGCTGACTTATTTGTGGGTTTTGCGGAAGGGCGAGCCTGCGGCCGGGCGGCGGATTGCGGCGCTGTCTGACGTCGCTGAGTCGCCGCCTGACGCGCCGACTGCGCTTGCGCAATCAAACTGGCGTCATACGCAGCACGCTTCTCGGGATTGGCCAACACGTCATGAGCAGCATTGACCACCGCCATTTGATCAGACGCGTTGGCCGAGTGATTGCGGTCAGGATGCAGCTGCTGCGCCAGCTTGCGGAAGGCGTGCTTGATATCCTCTGGCGAGGCATCCCGAGCGACATTGAGCTCGTCGTAATACGTACGTGTTCTGGGCATTGAGCTTGCTATCCATTGCGACGCGACATATTAGCAAGCTTTGCCACACCGCAAACGCCCCACACGCCAAGCTGAAGCCCAGCGCACAAACCCCAAAAAAACCCCGCCCCACCTGACGAACCGCCCTCCAGCTATGCCGCACAACGCCGATAAAGGCTCACTCCCTCAAAGCTTGCGCGACCCGACAGCGTGGAGCGAACCGCTCAGGAAATTTTTAAGCGAAATCAGTGAGCTAAGGTTTACAGGCAAAAAAAACTCTATATACTCAGCGCCCATCACGCCGGTATAGCTCAGTTGGTAGAGCAACTGACTTGTAATCAGTAGGTCCCGGGTTCGACTCCTGGTGCCGGCACCATACGCTACATCGAAAAAGGCTCACCGAAAGGTGGGCCTTTTTTGTGCGCGTGTGTTTTCTGTAGGCGCTGCCGAAGGCTGCGAAGGCGTCATCCAATACAACGACAAATGCCCCGCTATCCTCACCCTGTAGGAGCCGACTCAGACCACATTTTCAATTAAGTACCGAAAATCGTGCTCTTGCTCCGTTTTCCACAATCTTCTGTGAGCGTTGGCGGCGAAGACATCAAGGACGGCCGGAGAGGCCTCCGACACAGTGCTCAAGTGCCTGACAGATAAGCCGATAACATTCGGCGTGCCGCGCGTTGGCGCACTTGCCTACCGTATCAATACTCATGGAGAGACTATGCTTCGCAACACTGCTGCAATCACAATGTTATCGACCTGCATGCTGTTTGCCGGTTGCGTAGCGCCACAGTCTGCTTCACAGAGTGCGCCTGTGCAGCTTGAGCCCTTGGGCCAGATCATTCCCCAAAATACTGAGCGCACTGCGATGATCGAGCGAATTATCGCCAGTGACCCAACTGTTATTTCATCGCACAAACCGGTACTCAATCCAACACAAAGTAACGATAGTCGTATTGCCATGTTGCGTAAGGAAATCGGATTCACGTTACCTGACAGCTATTGGAAACTTTACAAACAAAACCTGGAAGCCCTTCAATTCGACCTTAACCATCAGCATGATGCTGCTCGCGAGCAGTACATCAAGACTTACAACGACGAGCTGGATCGGGTAGACAGCAGCACGCTTCAGGTGATGTCGACCGCACCCAAAACATTGGATGAAAAGACCAGGCAACAATGGAGTACGCGTATGAACGATCGACTCATACAGTACGTAATGACCAGTGAGGAGTCATTCAAGATTGCAAAGCAGGCTCATATTGACCGCATGACCGCTATGGACCGGCAATACGATGTCTGTTCGCGCAAAGCCGATTGTTGGGACGCTCCAGCTGGCCAATAGAAACGGAATAGACATCTTTGATTAACTACGGAGGAATAGGTACAAGGGACAGGGTAAGACTACATTTTCAATTAAATACCGAAAACCGTGGTCTGACCCCATTTTTCTCCCAAACCCCACAACCGGTCTACTTGCTTTTCGAAACCCTAGAAAATAAATCTCTTAACTGTTTCCTAGCAACATCCGTGAATGCCAGCCTTGGAGAGCCGATCTCGACCTTGTCTCCATATTTTATAGAATACCTTTCTATGTAGTCAGGTCGAACCGACTCTATATATCGATAAGAATTCTGGTGGTATATTTTAAGCGCGAACGACAATCTCTCCTTCGATTCAGAATAGACAAACTTATCAGCCTGTATAAACTGCCAGTCATTATTTTCCAGCGCGAACTGCCTAATATCGACCTGACAAGCCTGATTGAAATACACCAACAGATACTTAGGTGATATAGGAAGAGCGACAAAATCCCAATCAATAATCGGCAACGAATGACCAACCTGTGAAGTCGAGTCAGCCCCATAGTTTCTCTGAACAACTGGTACATCACCGATTACAAAGCATTCTGATGATTTTCTCTGGACCAGTACAATCATGTGTTTTTTTGCTAGGAGAGCTTCATAGAGCTCCACTCCTTTCAGAATGGATTTAAGGAAGTCAGTATGCGCAGTTTCCTTTATTACTGAATGTTCCCCATCAAATGCGCTTGAGATATCCTCCTCAAAATTCTCTAACTGCTTTAGAACGGCTGGCACCCTCAACATCTGAGCAGAAACAAATCTACGCAAATCTCGCTGTTCTTTAAGCGTCAAATTATTGATTGATGAGTCACATATTATTTTGTCTATGACACTTGCACCGGAATCATCGATCTCACCAAAATAGCTTTTTTCAAGGCAAACTCCTCCATCGGAAAACCTATATAAATATCTCTCACTTGCAACCTTTGCTATGCTGCTACTCAATGACAACCCAGAATATTTATCGATGAAATTTATTTTTTTCTTATGTTTGTCAAATGTAAAATTCTTTAGTACACCTTTTGGAACATAGTGGTGCTTTTTTGGATCAGACATATACATGCACTTCCTTGTCATCATAAACAAAACTATTCATCAAGTTATATTTCATATCAGAAATCCGAGCAAAACTGTCAAATCAGCAACCCTCTAAGGGTACCTCGGATTGCCATCTTCCTACTATTTAACAAAATCTCTTAGCATATGATCTTAAAGAAATACCCGCTGCTACTTAAAGTAAAAATCGCATTTCTTTACCGCTCTCATAGAGCGAGACTGAACACTTAATAAACTTGAATTATTAATTTTACAAATTTGATTAGTGTTCGCGTTGGCTTTTGGACTCACTTGGTTGATGCACAGATTGGCTGCGTACGGGATTGCGTAAGGCCCGGCGCTGAGAGGTCCGCCGGGGCGCAAAGATTTTTAGGCTGTGCACGTCAATAAACGCAGACGTCCACCGCCCGGTTCATGGGAGTTCTAGATACTCGGGATTCCAGCGTTGTAGGCAGAACTTGATGATTTTTTTTCCACGTGCGTCGATGGAGTTGGCAGCCCATTTGCCGTTGACAATGAAACTGTCCAGTTCGTTCTGAGTCTTGTAGGGGGCCTTCTTGAAGTAACTGGAGTTCTTCACTTGGATGTTGCTGTTGCCTTTCGACGAATTGGCAGAGGCGGGGTCGAAGGTCAGGTTGCCGAGCCGGTTGATATGGTCTTCGAGGAACTTTTCATTCAAGGTCGGAAGTATAGAAGTGTTACGGACAATACCCAGCTCTTCGGGGTTTTGCGCAGCAATGTGTTCTATCGTCAGGTTGGTGCGCCTGGTGGCGTCTCTGTACTCACGCTCCGACATATCGGCGCAGATGGGTTGTTCTGTCTGGCGGAGATGGTTTTCATACTTCCAGAACAGATAGCTCATGTCCTTGGAGTGCATGTACTCATAAAAGTTGGTGTACTGCAGGTTTTCCTTGAAGAACTTGTTGGGACTGTGGTGGCTGAGCAGGGCCGTGAGCTTATCGAACAACGGGGTGAATTTACCCGCAAAATCTCTTGCCGCGCCGAATAATGCCGGCTGGCCGGTATTCGAACGCGCCTGTTGAATCGAGAAGACACGGAAGCTGTACATCTCCAGATACTTGCAGGTCAGGTCGAAGTTGGCCTTCGTGGGCAAGGTGTCCAGCTTGTAAGCCTTGATCAGCAGCGGATAGAACGTGCCAAGACGGTCCAGGCAGACAAGGTCTCTGAAGCCTTCGCTTTGCGACTGCATCAGCAGCCTGAGGATGGTGAAGCTTTCCTTCAACTCTTTGCTGAAGCGATCGATGAAGCTTAGGGCTTCATCCTTTTTGTTGGAGTTGATGAGCGGGTTGATCTTATTGCGTATGTAGTTGACCGGTTGCTGATAGTCGCTCTTGTCGCTCCACTTTTCGAACGCAATGCAATGGTATTGGAGTGCCGAGTCCTCCGACAGCTTTTCATCAAATTGCTCGAGTTCCCGATAGATTTCCGTGAAGCGTTCCTGAATGGAGCGAAGGTGGATGTCGACGTCCTCACCGGTAGCCAGGTAGGTCTTATACATAAGGAAGCTCTTGATCTTCTCCAAGTGAGTCAAGCCCTTGCCACGATCATTGGTGGTTTCGAAGATCAGCGTTGCTTCCGCCGTGTCTTTCACGGAGTACGTCAGGACTTTGGTGTGTGAGTCCAGCTTGGTCTTCAGCTCCAGTAGTTCGTCGACCGACTTTTTCGCTAGCGCTTCGGAAAAGAATCGTTTGGCGCTGTAAAGCCGGCGCTGTGATGGCGTCGTGATGTAGTCCGCGCCATCCTGATCTTCGAGGATGTAGTCTTGGAAGAAGTCGTTGTCGGGAGAAATAGCGTTGAGTTTGCTGCGGTTCCGACTCTTGATGTACGTTTCCGTAACGAGATCAAGCCCTTTGTCCACAAACTCCTCGGCGCCCAGCCTATTCACTAGCTCGTCAAGCAAGGCTTTCATGAAAATGATGATAGTGGTGATGCGCTGCTGGCCATCCACCACGTCAATGACATCGTAGCCTTGCATTTTTTCATCCCGCTCCTGGAACAGGATGGTCCCTAGGAAGTAATCGCGGCCTAGCGACTGGTTCTCTATATCTTCAAGGAAGTCCGGGAGCTGGCGGGTCTTGTCCCACGCATATGCTCGTTGATAGTCAGGGATGCTAAATACCTTTCTTCCATCGAAAAGCTCCTTGAGTTTCTTTTGTCCATTTTCCATTTGGGGATCTCGGCGGGGATCGAAGTAGCGTCATGATATCAAAGTGCCTTTATCTAAGCAGATGCTTGTGCCTGCTGTAAAGTAGGGCGGCAAATACACGGTGGGGCAGTCGGGAAATCTGAGGTCGTTATTCCTCGATTGCTGCACCGTTAAGTTGTGGCTGCCTGCTGCCTGTCGCCATGGTCAACTTTTGGCGTGCCTTTCTTGATGTTTTTGCGATGCAAAAGCCAGCCGCGATCATTTGAATATTATTCAGTGCAGCTACCCAACAATCAGAAACAACCTTCAGCCCCAAAACCCGCGGCCTGTAGGACCTTTCTGAAAATTCAGGATATGCTCTGCGTCCGCTTGTAGATGCCTGACGGGGCGACTACCTTCCTGCCTGTCGTTGATTTCAACGATCGGGTTTAGTCGCCCGCCTAATGTCTGGTCGCAGTGCGGTCCACCTTCATTGCCCGTGTCCCACGACACGGGTGATGGCGCTTTATGGTGGCTGTGCAAGGGGCACCTTCGGGTGCGCCGGGCTGCCTGACTCCCGGTCGACTAACCCGCGCACAGCCGCCACCCTTTGTTTAGTCGCAAAGAGTGATGGCTCAACTATGTCGGGAGAGTCACCATGATCAGATCCACGCCACATCCCCCTGCTAAGCCCATAAAGCAAAACCTCGTCAGCAATACCAACCTGGGCAACCTCAGCCTGTTCACTGTAAAGCCCGATATCAAGATCGAAGACGCGCTGGTTCTCGCATCGGAATATCTAAGCTGCGCCGCCGCTACGGCGTATGAAACGGCAGACAACAGCACGCTGGAATTTCGTCCGTTGGCGAGATCGGTTGTGCATCAGATCGAGGCTGCAAGAGCGCTGGTTGAGGCTTCGGTGGCGGGGTTGGAAAATTCTAGAAGCAAGAAGTAGCTGCCAAAAATATCACCACCCGTTTTAAGTCGTAGCGGCACGGTGTGACAGTGGCCGGAGAAGTCATACCGGCTACTGTCACTATCCGCGGCTAAACCTCCGCGAAGAGTTTTGCAGTAGCGCGCAAACTTTCTGCGTGGAGAAAAATATCATCAATAGATTCAATCGCATGACGAGTCTCTTTCTTCTCGCTGTCGAATATTCCCAAGTATTTTTGGGTTCGATTGAAGTGTAAACGGGCGATAGGCTTTCTATTATTGTCATCCAAAAGCACCCCGAAATAGCTTTGAGTATCTCGAGGAACGATACGCCTGGCTTCCACCTCGGAACGTACGATAGCTTTAATAATATTAAACCCCTCGATCTCCTCCTGAGTTGTAACCACCTTGTCCTTATCGTCGAGGATAGATTCTGCCTTTCCAGAAACTGGCGTTTCAACCTTGACCTGACTGATAATCACCGGCTGGCTAGAGCCGCTGATTGCAGACTTCAGTCTATCGTTAACCTGATCGCTGAGAAACTGTGCTGTTGCCTTACGGGTAAGCACTGTGAATTGCTCACGCACTTTCTGGGTGACTGCGCCTTCATACACGCGGCCTGCGAAAAATTTTACAAAGTCCTCATCCGGACTAGAGAACTGATTCGCCAATTCACGCTTGATTTGGCCTACATATTTCAGCTCGCCTGCTGCACTAATAATTGACTCTACATCAAACGCACTCTTTGTTAGCTTCTGCAACTCAGGCACCGCGTGATCATCTATATCCAACAAATCGAATTCAAGAAATGGCTTATCATCCATTTTATTAGGCGCGTCCAGGTCGGTGAAAAACTTATAGACCTGGCCATTGGTTAGAATTGAAATGCGAGCTGTCGTGACGTGAAAATAACGAAAAAGCTGGCCTGCATGATTTATGTTCAGCGGTTCACCAATCTTTTTCGCCTCGATAAGTATTTGGATCTGCCCGTCTTTGAGTATTGCGTAATCAACCTTCTCAACTTTTTTGGTACCGACGTCAGCAGTAAACTCGGGTACCACTTCAAGCGGATTGAATACATCGTAACCCAGCACAGACTGAATAAACGGCATGATGAAAGCGTTTTTTGTGGCTTCTTCAGTCTGAATTGCAGACGCCTGTTGGCGTATTTTTGCGGCCAAACCCGCAAGTTTTTCCTCGAACTCCATGTCACTCTCCAAGAGTAAATGCGCAAATACCTTGCTTCCCAAGCACCACTAGCACAACGACATCACCACTAAGTTATAACCCGCCGATGCTGTTGGCACCAGAAAAAATAGTTCATGTGTAACTGCCGTATAGAAAACATCTTTATGAGAATCCTAAGCATCTGTTAATTAAGGTATTTCCTTCGTATCCCTTCAAATCGATGCAATTGCGTCCGGAGACCAAAGCGTCAGCAAACAAACATCTTGCTCATAACCTACCTTCAGCTTGGCGCATTAGCTCCTCCCCCCTGCTTAGACTCAGTGCATGCCGATGCATCCCGTAAACGCTCGCAGCCTCAAAAAACGGTTGCCTTCCCGGTCCCGCTAGCTCGACTGAATTGGAAGACACTTCGAACCCGGCTGCGACTTCTGACTATTGAGGGGTGAATGAATTGATTTCAATGCTTTGAATTTCACGTGGGGAAAGGTTGGGCGCGATATTGCGGTGATAGATAGACACACGAGCGGACATACTCGAGCAATGTCCGCTGAAAAGGTGTGCATCTTGACTACACGTTGTGTCAGATCCATCGCTTCGCGAACAGGTTCGCTCCTACAGGAACAGTGTTCGCCGTCGGATTGCTGATTCAGTTTTCAGGCTTTGCTTAGGTTATCTCCAAAAACCACCCATCAATCATCCCCCCGCCTCACGTCCCCGGAAAAACTCGCAAAATGCCCACCATGCACCGTTCATACGGGCAGTAGCCGTTTAAGTCTGAGTGGCAGGCGTTTTTGCCGAGGAAGAATCGCCCGTACGCCGCAGTTCGCTAGGCATCAAGGCGCCCCAAACATCATGGTCCAGTAAACCCCCGCCTGGCTGTTCGGGTTGGTGCCGTAAGCGGCGCCGACCTCAGTGAACATCGGGTTCATGAGGTTGGCGCAGTGGCCGGGGCTGGCGAGCCAGCCTTGCATGGCGTTGTCGGCCGAGCCTTGGCCGCAGGCAATGTTTTCACCGACCTGACGCCCGTTGTAGCCCGCCGCTTGGGCGCGGTCTCGGGCGACGTCGCCATTGGGGTCTTGATGGGAGAAGTAGCCGCCGCTGGCCATCGACTGGCTGTGACGTCGAGCGGCGTTTTCCAGCGATGCATTCCACTTCAACGGTCGTGCAGCCGCGTAAGGCTGGCGGCCACACATGCGTGGTTTGGCGCGCGCGGCGTTGACCTGAGCCAACAGGGTTTTGCCCGCCGATTGTTGATCGCCCAGGTGACCGTCGAGCAGAGGCTTGGCCAATACCAGTCGCCAGTCCCTGCCTGATTGAGTGATGCCGATGTCGGCGTATTGGTTATCCAGCAATGCGCCACAGTAGCGGCTTTGCAGCATGGCAAAGGCGCCTTTCGCGTCCTGAGCACCGACTAGCCGAATGCTACGCACTGCCACTGCCCGGTAGCCGGAAGCTTTCAAGGCGTCGCGCATGTCGCCGGCAAAACCAATGGGCAGCGCGAGATCCTGCCTCAGCTCCAGCGGCGATAAACCACGCACCACTCGCCCCTCACAACGCGAAGGCTGTGCGCGATAGTCGTTGATGACCGAGACCAGTTGCCGCTCCTCGGTGGCATGAGCGTGGCTGGCGAAAAGTGGGAGCAAGGCGATGAAGCACAGCGAGGTGAAACGTGAGGTCAGGCGCATGAGACGAGGCTGCTCTGATGATCGAAATCGGGCGCTGATCTGACTGGGGAATTGGGAACTAGTTCGTGAGGTCCCGGTTGACTATGACCAGGTTCAAGACCTCGACCCTCAGCGTCTCAGATCGAAGGCTCGTCCCGCATAAGAAGGCCCCTCTTGTGACGTGTCTTACTCCCGCACAACGCACTTGTTCACGCCTTTTTTTCAACTGCCACTCTGCTCGGTACTGACAGGTACACGTGCATTGGGCTGAGTTACGTCATAGACATGCTGTTCGCAGCCCTTCCCGATGATCACAAATTCAACCAGATAGGTTTTCTGCTTTTCAGGCTTGAACATCGAGCGCATGGGGCCGCAGTCGTACACCACGGAGTCTGGGAAAATCCCGTTCTCCTGAATGACTCTGGATTCACCAATCACCTCTATGGATTGCCCGGGGTCTGCCTGTACTTCGAGTTGAGGGAAGCGTTTGACTGCTGCGCTGTTGGCGACCTCGTTCATCTTGGCAATCCAGCCAAAGACCTTGCCACGACCGGAATCGACCACGCGCCCCAGTATCTCCGGGCGCTGATCAGGGTCAGCAGCACGGCGCACCGAGAATTGAACCGGGTAAGTGAAGCCGGTGGCTTTCATGATGATCTTGGCGTGCTCAGCATCCGCGACAACTTGCTTTTGCTGCAGTTGAACGCCGTCTTTGAGCAGCGTGGGTGCGGAGCTTCTGACGTTGGATTGGCATCCTGCCAGAGCAACAGCCAATACCAGGAGTGTTACTTTTTTCATAAGTCGATTATTCCGTAGAGTGAAACAGGGTGTCGCGCTTAAGCTGCTGTGTCAGAAGCAATTGCGCTTAATGGGCAGCGTTGCCTTTGCGGCGGGCTAACCACGAATAGATCCAATGGAAGCCGGTAAACAGCAAACCGGATACACAACCCATCGAGACAAAAAGAAGCACACCGTATTTGATCTGGTGCATCAGAAAACTCATGTGCTGTGCGGCAGGAGTCGGATGCAAGCCCGGAGCACCAAAGAGCAGCCATATCAGCAATCCGGTGATCACTCCTCCGATGACATAGCGCCAATGGGTCGTGAGAATTCGCTCGGTCAGCCAAAGGACCGGCCAGCATGCTGAGGCCAGCGCCCACCAGGAAGAGGAAAATCCAGGAAGTCAGAGTCGTCCCGGATCCATCGCCGATTGCCGACGTGATAAGGACAGCTACCGGTATACCTCCGCAGAGCGGAATGCCCAGCACGTAAGCCTTGCCCTGCTGTCGCTCTTGATGTTTCGCCGCGTAACGTTCTATGCCTTTAGCGACTGCGGTGTACAGCAAACCGAGTACAAGGCCACCGACGATTGCCACGAGCAGCAGGCGTCCGGAGAAGCCGCCATAAACCACGTAGATCAGCAAACTCTGCAGCAAGCTGCTGACGATATGGCGAGCTTTGGACGCAGGGAAAAACCTGTCCCCCAACAGCAACAGCGGAACGCCCACCGCCATTGAAACGATGAAACCGTAGAGCAAGCCCGTAAAAAGCGATGTGGCACTCAACCCCTTGATTACGGGCATAACGGCGGCGTAGACCAGCGCTCCGCACAACGGTACGGCTAGTAACCGGAGCGCGGCATCGACTCTCATTTTGGTATCTCGGAGACTGGCATGATCATGCCTTTGAAATCCTGATGATTGGTTTTGATGTTTTTTCGGGCTGTTATTGATCAATTCCTGGAATGAGATACCAAGGGAGAATTGGGGGCAGACCATTATTAAGCAAATGGAAATTCTAGAAGAATCGTGGTCTGACCCATTTTTCTCTGCCAATGGTCACTCATCATCAAACCTACACTAAGGGCTCGTGCTGAATCAGAAAAAAGCCCCCATCGAATAACGCCTTCAGCTCGGCTCTGCGCTGGGAGAATAGGGAGAAGTCGTTAACAATATCTTCTATATCTTCTGTGACTCTAACCAAATACCCCTCCCCTATCTTCTCAATAGGGAACCCGGCATTCGCGATTCTCTTAAAGTCAACTGATTCAGCTAATGCACCGCCATAGAACATAGCCCATCCAATATTCGGTATCTCGCCACGGTGCAGAATCCCGGAAAAGAAATAGCTCTCGGGTGTTCCTGACTTTAAATTAGCAGTCTCGCAGCTGGAAAAAATATGTAGAAGCGCAAAATGCGCATCCATTGCTAGACAGGACGACCTGAAGGCGTCTAGCCAATCGACTTTATTATTAAACTGCGCCTGTACATTGAGAGAGCCATCTATCAACTCACCCTTAATATTTCGCTGCGTGTGATTAATCTCAGCGTCGTATTTCGCTACTTTTTTTCTTTTCCAGCGAAGCCCGACTGGAAACTCCATTGTCGAGCCCTGAACCTCTAGAGTCGCCGTTTGAGCCCAATACTTCTCAGATGCAGCGGTGCTTTCAAAATCTGCTACTTTGTTTTCCCATTGAAACAGGCTTTCCGGCAAAAGTTTTGGATGCCTATCTGAAAAAACCGAGATGACTCGCTCACCGACAAGCCAGCTCTTGGTATCTGTTTTTGTTATTACCGACATGCGCAGCATAGGTCACCCGATCAGATTAAAAATGTGTCAGTACATCGGTTGCAGGATCATATCGATATAACCCACCACCTACTTTGCTTGTCACCGCCTCGATCCTGGCTCTTAGCGGCGCGGAAACACTCTGCGTTCGAGGACTGACAACCAGGTTAAAAGGCTGTCCAGTCATTTCCGACAGCTGCAACTGTGCACGCAGTTGGTCGGACATCGACAGTTCTTTAACATTTTTGACTTCGAGAATTCCAACTGTGCTGTCTTCCCACATGTCGGGGATTGTTGTCACCGTCTTACCATTCGGGAGCTGAACCGTCACCAACGTCGTGTTTTTTTCGCCACCGACGTGACCAAATGCTTCAATTACTTGCTTCTCAAACGCTGAGCCGTTTCTGTGATTCTGGGTGACTTGGGGAACACCGTCTACCGCATTTTCAGCCCCCCCCTTATTGCCTCCACTTGTAAAATAATTCGGAGGCAGATCACACGGCCCCGTATTGTGCACCCAGGTCTTGAGCGTGCCAACGTAGAACGTATGTCCGATGTCGACCGTCAGGTTGTAGGTTTTACCAACCGGCAAGTACAGTTCAAATGACTCGACTTGTGATGACGTGTTTTCCGAGTCGCCATCAGCCAGCGACTGCAGCAAGTCACCTGGCTCCAGATCGATGGCTGGAATGAAGTCGCCTTTGGCCGGGACATAGAAAGGGTGACTTGGTGTAACCAGCAGGGTTTCGCCTTCGGCAGAACCGTCGCCGCGGACATTCTTGAGTTTGAGCCGGTAGATGGGTTGATCGGAGCGCTCATGCGTTGCCAGAATGGCGGCAGCGAATGGCTTCCCGCCCTTCTCGGGCTTGCTCCAGACCACATCACCGACTTTGAGCGACTCAATTGTGCGATCGCCATCCGGTGTAGAAACTTTTGTCCCTGCTGCGAAACAGCAAGGATCTTTCTTCACAGACGCTGCGCCTGCTTCTCTGGCAGCAAGAAGCTCAGCCCTCGCAGCCTGCCGCTTGCTGATAATCTCAAGCGCCAGATCGATAGCGACTTTGCCGCCCTTGAGCCCGGTCATCGACAGGATTGCATCATCAATGGCACTGACATCGAGAATGCCTTTGCCTGCAACTGCCGACAGCCGATCTACTGCCTCGCCAACATTGTAGGTCGAGGTCGAAAGCGGGAGGATTTCAGCGTCATGCGCTTGAGCCTGATCTTTGCCGAACTGCATCCAGAGATCAAAGTCCGACATTGACCCGTAAGCATTGGTCCGCGTGGAGTTGAAGAGACTGGCGTCTTTGAATTGTTTGTCGGTGGAGTTGAACGCGTAAACCACGTCACCATTGGCAATGATCGGGCTGCCGTCGCTCCAGGTCAGCGGAACCTTCTGAGCGGCCAGTTGAGCGACAACACCATAGGCAACACTCATATCCTCGGCAAAATTACGCGACTCAGGGTCGGAGCCACTGCTTTTGCCTAATATCTGCTTTAAACGATTCTGATCAGCCGCATCAATCTGAGCGCCACTGGCCAATAGGAGCAAATCTTGCCAAAGCGCACCTGATCGAGTCTTACCAACAGTGGCCTCAAGCTCTCCGGCCTTTTTCTTCAGGATTGGAAGTTCTTGCGACTTGTGAAGTTGACGGTTGAATCTCTCTACATCGACGGCCGTCGAGCCAGCGACGGCTGCACCGCTTACGCCATTGGCGGATCCCACCGTAGTACCAACACCTGCAGCAATCAGGGCCGAAACCGTATCGGTGTCGGCTTCACTCATGCCGCTTTTAAGCATCGCTTGGGAAAGGGATGGAATTAACGCGGCCGAGGCCCCGGCACCCGCGGCGCCACTCGCTGCACTGCCACTGGACAAACCAATGGCAGCGCCACCCAGCGCATGAAGCATGATCCGCGCAGCGCCACCGTCTGCCCATGCGGCCTTGGCTGCGCCAGTTGCCTTATCTCGCTGGGCGTCTGCGAAATCACCCAATTTGTTGAAGATATCGCTGGAAGACGTTTTGGCTACGATACCGACAGCCGTGCTACCGCCGACGCCGCCCAATCCAGCAGCCAGCAAACCAGTGGCGATGTCAGCCATGAGTTTCTTGTCACCGCCCACCTGCCAACGCGCGGCCTCGGCGCGGGCCAGAGTGGCAGCCTGTATCTGTTCGATCGTTACAGCTTTTCGGGTTTGCTCCTTCGCGTCCTCTGCCTTGGCTTTGGCGACAGCACTGATCACATCACTGGATAGCTGTGCTGTGCTCTGTACCAGGTCAACCCGCTCTTGGATAGCCTTCTGGTCTGGTCGGTCGAGTTGCTGGTTGGCGTTCGCAGTATCACGATTAAGCCCAACCAGATCATTTGCTCCCTCGGCATTTCTGACAATTACCGTTCCGTCACTCACGGCGCTGCGAGTGTCACTACTGGCGTCCTCGGAAAGGGCAAGCGGAATACTTCCCCCCGGAGAAGTACCGCCAGCACTGCTGGACGAGATGCTGAGCGCGGCTGACTTGACGCTTATCTCACTGGTATTTTTTATGTCGCTGACGCTAAGGCGATCAGTGCTGAGACGGTTTTTATCGGCAGAGGCTTCACTGGCGATGACCGCGCCTTGCAGCGTCGTGGTCTTGCCCACGTTGATGTCGTAGCCGCCTTTACCGGCGAAGAATCCACTCTGGTCGGTAACTGCCTGATAGTCACTGTTCATGTTGCCAGCGGCAATATTGGCCGAGCCAGCGACTGTCGAACCGTAGCAGAACGGTGGGACACAGATGCTCGCACCGAAACCGCCACTGCTTTGCTTACTGCTGGAGCTTTCAGTGTCCTGGCGGGAAAGAATATTGAGGTCACGGCCAATTGTGGCTGTGATGGCATCGGCGCGGACCTGAGCTCCGGCCAAGGTGGTATCTCTACCGCTCTGCAAAACCAATGACCCGGTATCGAGCGTGGTATTGACCTGCGTTACAGAGTTCCCGTCGCCCATATTTTTGGCGGCCTGAGCCCCCAAGTCCAGCGTGAAGCCGTTTTGTTCACCAATGTTAAAGCTGGCACCAATGGCGGTTTTATTGCTGGAACCGTCGTTTTTACGGTCCATGGTGTTCTGCGCGCTTTGCAAAACCACATCATTTTTTGCAAGCAAAAAGGTATTTGCAGCTTCAAGACTACTGCCCGTTATCCGGATATCACCTTGGGTATCCGCGGCTTGGCCCGTAGCAACAATTAACAGGTCACCACCCGTCTTTAATGTGCTCTGTCTGGCCGTCTGCGCGTTGTACTCACTACTGCTCTTACTGCGCGTGTTAGCCAGCTCAGTACCGATTTTAATCAGTGAGCCATTGCTGGCGGTGCCGCCTTGCTTGTCTTTGAAGCCAGTGCTCTGGCCGTTGGCCTCCATGGCCTGGCCGCCCAGGTTGTAGGCGGCCATAGCTGCCTGGGCTATTTTCACGGCTTTGAGGCGCGGGTCGTCTGCGTCTTGAGCCGCTTTACTGGCGTCGCGAATGCTTCTGGCAGTGTCGACCACCGAGCCGCCCACAACGCGTCCAACTGCCAGGCTCTTGGAACTGTCCTCTGTGGTTTGTCTGGCTGTTTCAGTGCCAGCGCTGATGGTGACATTGGAACCGCTCAAGGACATGTCCTTGGTGCTAACCAAATCACTGGCCGTCACACTGAGGTCTCGTCCGGCAACCAGCGAAACGTTGCCCGCGCTGGAACCAATAGTGCTGCCGCTCAAGGTGGTTTCTGCTGCGGTGCCATTGTGTTTCTGGCTACTGATGGACAGATGCTGATTGCCAGTGATGTCGTCCAGGCCAAGGTTATTGGCCGTGAGGACGCCGGTCAGATCACGACTTTTTTCCTTGTGCATATCAGTGCGCGAGAAGGTGTTCTTCGCAGCATCCACTTTCAGATCGCGTACGGCTTCGACCACGAGGTCACCGGTGCTGACCAAGGACGAACCCGTGACAGCGGCATCACGCCCTGCTGAAACAGTGACTGTTTCACCGGAAACCATGCTGCCTGCTGCGCTGGTGGTTTTTTCGTCAACTTTTGTCTGGAGTTTGCTGGACTTCAGGCCACCCCAACTGCTTTTGCTTTCTTTGCGCTCATGGCGCTCACCGGCAGAGTCAGTGACTGCGAGAATCTGTACGTCCTGACCTGCCACCAGCTTTGCAGCGCCTTTTTCGGAGGTGACAGCGCTGCCAGCAAGCAGAAGGTTTTGACCAGCGACTGCAACACTGTCGCCGCCCGCACTGACCAGACTGCCCACATTGGTGGTACTGCTGGTTTCATCCAGTCGGAATTTCTTGCCGGAGGAGCTTTTCTTGGTCTTGCTGTAGAAGCTGTAGTCCTGATCTTCAGCTGCCTGCATGGCGAGGTTGTTACCGGCGACCAGATAGGCTTCATTCCCCGCATTGACCTGACTGGCAGTCAGCGCCATGTCCTGCCCGGCGCGAAGCGTCGCATCGCCACCCGCCTTGAGCACACTCGACACCTGGCTGACATGATCTTCCTGAGCCTTAACCTTTTTGCTCTTGCTGTACGAATGCTGCTCATCGGCCGCGGAGGCAATGTTGAGGTTTTCGGCGGCGTCCAGGGTCAGGTTGCGCTGGGCGCTGATCTGGCTGGCGACGGCGCTGATGTTGCGCGCGGCTACGACCTGGAAGTCGCGGCCGGCCTCTACGACAGAGCCGTACTGGGTGAGGTTCTGATGATTTGAACGTGTGCCGATTGCACCGCTGTTTTCCTGTTGGGCGGAGACGATGTTGACGTCGCGTCCCGCCTGAACAGTGGTGTCGCCGCCACTCTTGATCACGCTGCCGATGCTGTTGACGTCGCGTTTGGCTTGCATCGTCAGGGTGTCGGCGGCTTCGATGCGCGCGGCGTTATTGACGAACTGGGTGCGCTCGGAGCGGTAGCCACTGTCGCTTTGGTGCGTGGTGACGCTGCGCTCGTTGAGCAGGTCGCCATTGACGGCGACGAGTTCGACATTGCGCCCGGCGATCACCCCACCTGCGGTGTTGGTCAGGTTGTTGTTGGCGCGCATCTGCAGCAGGTTGCCCGCTTCGACCAGGCCTGAGTTGGTCAGGTTGCTGCCAGCGCTGACGCCGAGGTTGTTGGTGGCGCGCAGGGTGCCGCTGTTATTGAGGTTCTGGCCGCTGATCAGGGAGACGTTGTTGCCGGTGATCAATGCGCCGTTAGGAGCGAGCCGGTTGTTGGCCTGGGCCATGTACAGGACAGGCACGAGCACTTTTTGACCCGCGACTTCGTGCTGTTCCATCCACACGATGTCGTGGGTCAGCGCTGCGACTTGCTCGCCGGTCAGGCTCACGCCCACGGACAGATTGAGGGCGTCCTTGCTGGCAATAGCATTGTCCATCAAGTATTTGAACAGGCCTGCATCGCTGGTCTGGCCGTCGATGAAACGCTGGCCGGTACGGGCAATGACTGCTTGCTGGATCAGCTTCTGCTCGTAGTAACCATCACCCAGACGTCTTTGGGCTTCGTCGGGGTTGTAGCCCAGCTTGTCGAGCATGTAATCCGAGCTCAAGAAGCGGCCCAGATTGGTGAACGCCGGATCGCTTTCGATCAGGTACTTTTGCGGGTTGGAGGCGAATTGGCTGGTTGGCAGCTGGAAGCCCGGCAGGTCTATCGGGTTGACCGGCTGCTGCGTTTGATCCGGCGGCAGTTGCGGGTTCAGTTTGACGACCGTGGAGTAACCCGGCTCGCTGGTATCGGTTTTCGCGCCGCTGCCAACGTAGGTGTAGCCACCGCGAACGACGGTGTTGTCGATACCGTTTTTGGCTTTTACGTTGACTGCGCCGCCCGCCTGTATGACCGCAGAGTAGCTTTGGTCAGGCGTCGACAATTGGGTAGTTGAGGCTTGGCCAGGAACTTCGTTTTGAGTCGTACCGATGAACTGCGCCAAATCGGCTTCCAGGCCACCTAGAGCGTTCGGGTCGTAAGTCGGGCTTTCCTGCGAATACTTGCTGGTGAAGGCAGCAGCCAGCCTGTTCCAGCCGCCCGGGTTGCGCGTGCGCACGGTCGCAAATACGCGGTCAGTCTGGGTGTCGTGAGTTTCAATCGCGGTGTTGGTTACTTGATCGAAAACGGCAGTGAGGTCACCGCCAGCCGCGATGCTACTGCTGCTGTTGGTCAAGCTGCCGCCGGTGAGCAACATGCTGCCGCCCGAAGTAATACTCGAGGCTGCACTGGCGTCGGTTACGGCCAGATGGTCGCGCTGGCTGATCAGGAAAACACGGTTTTCCTTACCACCCCGGCAGTCGCCGCCTGTTACACCTTCGATACATGCGGTAGGCGTAATGGATGCACTGTAAATCCCGGACTCGACGGTCAAAATGGTCCGGATATTTTCGATAGTGCTGGCTGCCAGACTAAGCGTGCCGTCAGCCTGTATGTTCGAAGAGCTGTTGCTGATCAGGCGGGCCAATCCACCCAGACCGTCACGGTCGACGCTCAGGTTACCCATCGCGTAGATGTCCGAGTAGCGGTTGTTCAGCTCATCAACCCGCAGGTCGATATTGCCGCCACTGAAAATCAGCGCGTGGTCATTGAGCAGGCTGCCCGTGCTGACCGCCAGTACCTGACCGGCTGCCAGGGTGCCGAGGTTAGTAACGCGTGGCGCATTTATGCCAACGCTGGTCGCGGAGGTGATGCGACCGCTGTTGGTCAACTGATTGAAAAGGGTCAGATCGACGGTGCCATCACTGGCGATGACACCGCTGTTGTTCCAGTTGAGGCCTTTGCCGACGAAGCTGTTGGTGCCCAGGAGCTGACCCGTAGCGGTCTGCTCAAAGTTGTCGACGTCGAGATCCAGCCGATTCGCCTGAATGACACTGCTGTTGGTCCAGCCGGTCTTTTTGAAGGTCAGATCACCTTGGGTGACGATGCTGCCGCCAGCGTTATTAAGGTTCAAACCGTCCAGATCAAGCGCGCCGCTGCCAACGTGCAACACACTGCCGCCCAGGTTCTGGAAGCTGCTCGCGGCAAGGCTCAGGTCGGTGTTGGCCGTTTCCAGCTTGCCGTTGCTGTTGTCCAAAAGGCCGCCAATGGCAAAGCGGGTTTTGCCGCCACGGCCCAGAGAACGAATTTCGCCCTGAGTGTTGTCCAGGCTGCTGGCGCTGAAATCCAGCGTAGTGCCACTTTCGATGACGCCAAGCCGATTGTTGATTGCGCCAGCTCTTGCGATCAATGCGCCCGCGCTGCTGATGTAGCCACCTTGAGTGTTGACCAGGCTATCAGCCGTCAGCTCAATGCTGCCGTCGCTCAGGATCTGGCCTTTATTCTGGTTGCTCAACGTCGCAGCTTTAGCGACCAACGTTTTACCGGCAGCCATCGTGCCGCCGTCGTTGCTCAGGCTTTCGGTGGCAGCGGTCGACAGCTTTTGGCTAGCAACGACAGTGCCGGTGTTATTGACCGTTTTACCGTTAAGGGTGACGTTGCCGCTATCGACTGGCGCGCTTGCAGCAGCAACCGCCTGGATCGCACCACTGTTGTCCAGTGATTGCGCGGCAGTGGCTGTCAGGTTACGGCTAGCGATGACATTGCCTGTGTTGCTGATCGTATTGCCGTTGAGGCTGACGTCACCGTTGGCGTTGCGGGTGTTGTCGGCGTTGATGCCGGCCTGAATCGTACCGCTGTTATTCAGCTGCCCATCGCTGCTCAACGTGATGCGGTCCCGCGCGGCAAGCACTTTCTGGTTTTTCAGGGTGCCGCGGGTTTTGACATCAACCGATGTCCCGGCATAAACCGATTCCTGTGCATCAAGGCTCTCGGCATTGATC
Organism: Pseudomonas caspiana; assembly: GCF_040224095.2. Classification (NCBI taxonomy): domain Bacteria; kingdom Pseudomonadati; phylum Pseudomonadota; class Gammaproteobacteria; order Pseudomonadales; family Pseudomonadaceae; genus Pseudomonas; species Pseudomonas caspiana. Next base: position 5,849,881 of record NZ_CP167995.1, read on the forward strand.
TTGACGGCGCCGCTGGTGGCGACTTTGGCCATGGTCAGATGCCCGTTCGCATCGATCTGCATGTCACCGCCGCTGGCAGCCATATCGCCCGCGAGTTTTACGCCGACGCCTTGTTCCGTGCCCACCAGTTTGATGGTGTTGGCGTACATGCCACCCAACGCAGAGGAATCGATGGCCAGTTCTGGCTTGTCCGCAGGATTGGCTGCGCGGGCCTTGGCCTCCAGCGTGTCAGCTTTAACGTCGTTGGCGCCTGCCACAATATTCAGGCGCTTGGCGTAGATGTTTGCGTTGATTTTCGCCGAACGGGTGATGATGTCGAACTGGTCAACATTACTGGCGTTGAGGCCATCGCCCTCGATATTGATGCTACCGCCGTCGACCTCGAAATGATCAAGCTTGCCGTTGCCGTCAATCACGGGCTTACCGGTGCTCAGCGTAACGCGAGGCGTGTTGATGAAGCCGCAGCCGTTACACGTCACGCCGTAAGGGTTGGCAACGATAACGCGCGCCGACTTGCCCGCTACCTCGGTGTAGCCGTTGAGCTGACTGGCGCTGCCGCCGTTGACTTCGTTGAGGATGATCCCGGCTGCTTTGCCACCCAACTGGCTGTTGCCGTTGATATAGCCACCCAGTTGGGTCTTCTCCACGCTATTAGTGGAGTTATTGAGGATCACGCCGTTCTTGCCGACGTTGTAGTCGGTGAACTGGTTATGGGACAGCCCAGAGCCGTTAGGCTTGGCGATGTTGATCACCGTGACGCCATTACCGGCCTGCCCCACGGTGGTTTTTGTGCCGCCGCTCACCACGATGCCGCCAGCCTGCGCCCAGATAGGCTGCCAGAACACGACGTTGATCATCAGCACCGCTAACCCACGCTTGGACACGCCAAGGAAGCGCTTGCGCGGGTTTAACTCAGCGGAAGGTTGGCGGGCCAGAAATGCAAACTGATGAACATCCATTTTCGAAGTCTCGCGGCAACAAATTTGATTAATTAGAGAAACAGGTCGACCTGGAAATAGATCGGAGCTTCACGCTCGGTGAGCACGCTTGGGCGCTCCAGCGAGTGGGCGAACGTCACGCTGGCGCTGACGTGCTCGCCTCGGGCAAACAGCTGCAGGGAGTTACTCGACACGCGCCCGTTGAAGCCACCGCTGTACCGATCGTTACTGACCACACCCTGGTCGTAACCGACGCTGGTGCCGTACTGATTGAATGCGGGGCGCAACCAATCCAGCGTTACCGGCCGCGTCCAGCGCAGCTCGTTCCGCCAGTAGCCACCACTGGAGCCAGACAGGAATTGATCCTTGTAGCCACGCACGGAAGAGCTGCCACCGACGCTGATACGTTGCGAACTGAACAGCACGTCTTCACTGCGCTGCCCGGTTGCCAGGCTGCTGAAGCTGAATGACTCACCCAGCCAGTTGAACGGCAGCAAGTAACTCGCGGTAGCGGTGTATTTGCGATAGCGCGGAGTGGCAGTGAGGTTGCCCAATTCGTCGCGCCGCTGAGCATCCTGTTGCGCATCTAATGCACCGATACCCTGCTGCATGCCCAGATCAAGGTTGACGAAGGAGTTGCCGATCCGCCGACCATGGTTGATACCGAACTGCGCTTCAGTAATCCGGTTACTGCTGCCCTCAAGTCGGCTGTCTTCGATGTAGTTGTTGGTGCGCACGTGAGCCAATCCGGCACTGACCGAGGTTTTGCTGACGGCATCGCGATGGATCAGACGCTCGGCGAGAAACTGGTGATTCTGGCTGTCACCGTTCTGTTTGAAGCTGAACCCATCACCTTGAGCCTGCGAGCGATACTCGCTCTGGCTGTAGCTGTAACTGAAGTTCCACCAGCCATACGGGACGTTGTAATAGAGCATTGCGTTTTTGGAGGTGGACTTGTGATCACTGACCACGTCGTGTCCGCCACGCACAATCAACTGGTCGGCGATACCCAACGGGCTGTCCCATTCAAGACCGGCGTCGACTTGCTGCTCGCCGGTACTTTTCTGCCCATCGTTATTGCGCGAAAGGCTTGCACGCCAAGGCTTCTGTGGCTCGTTGCGCACCAGCACGTCACTGCCACCCACCTCTTTACCTGGCGCCAACTCCATCTGCGCCTGTCTGGACGGCAACCGATTGAGTTGGTCCACCAGTTGCTCGATTTCACGCAGATTCAGGACCTCGCCGCTTTTCCCCGGAAAGGCCATCGCCAGCTCGCGGTCGGACACATTGCTGCCTGGCGCACTCTTCAGGCTTTCGAGCTTGCCTTCCACCACCAACACAATCAGGTGCCCTTTGGACAGGTCCTGTTGCGGCAAATATGCCCGGCTGGTGACCAGCCCTTGATCGAGGTAGTAGTTGGTAACGGCCTTGAGCAGCTCATTCAAGTCAGCTACGGCCAGACAACGATCCACATAAGGTTTAAGCAGCCGGTCACGATCAACGCCGTCAAGGCGCTCAGCACCCTGGAGTTCTATCGTCTTGATGGGAAAGCAGCGGGCATCTTCGGGCGAAGCCGGTTTAGCAGGCTCAGTGCTGGAGCCTGGCAGCTCCTTGAGTTCCTGGAGTCGGCGTTGCTGTTCTTCAATCAGGCGATTCTGTCGATCACGAATCAGGTCCTGATCACCTGGGGTTGGCACTGTTGCGCCGAACACAGGCGAACCGATAGCAAACAAAAGGGCGCACGAATGCAGCCACGTCCGTGGGGAGGCAAACATAAACATTCCATCGATATGTCGCAGGCGTTTCGTTTGAAATGCGCCAGCAAGAGGAAAAATCAACCGCGAGGTGCAAGCCTGGATACCGGCTAGATACCGGCAAATAGCAGCAAAGTGCCATCAAACATCGGAAAATTTAAACAAAGTGTATCAACGCTGAAACAGACAGCCGATCTGAGAAAAGTTCCGGGGCGGGGGAAAATTTGTGATGGATGTCACTAAAAATGGAGAAGAGTGCGAATCAGAATTTACAAGCGAGACAATGGGGGCACGCTGCGCAACGAGAGTCCCAGCACGAGAAAAGCTGTGAACATTGCATCCACAGCTCCCGTATCAGATCAGCGAGTTGACACCCGACAGAATGCTATCGACGCTCAGGAGGAGCTTTAATTATTAGCCCGAGCATAGCGCTCAATGGGTGGCTGCTCACGATGCTCCGCCTGCCACAGATCATAGTCAGCCTGGATACCTAACCAAAGGCGAGCAGTGCTGATCCCTGCCCGTTCAAGCCTGACTGCCAGATCAGGGCTGATCGGTGCATGACCATGCAAAATTCTGGAAAGTGTTTCTCGGGCAAAGCCTAAGTGTCTAGCAAACTCGGTTATCGTCGTGTCCAAGCCAGGAATGACATCCTCGCGCAGGATCGCTCCGGGGTGAGGCGGGTTGAACATTCCCATTACAATCTCCTTCAGTGATAGTCCAGATAGCTGACCAACTCGACATCCGTCTCGACGAATCTGAAAATCACCCGCCAATTGGCAGTAACTGTGATAGACCAGAAACCTGAAAGATTGCCTTTAAGCTGATGCAACCGCCAGCCAGGGAGATTCAAGTCCTCTGGATTTTCCGCGCGATTCAAGACTGTGAGTATGTGAGCTAACCTCCTTGAGTGATCGGGCCTGATCCCACTGGTTGAACCCGTTTCGAAAAACAGCCTCAACCCTTTGTGTTTCCACCCAAGAATCATCGACGCATTGTGATGTGACACATCACACCTTGCAACGGCCATATGTCTTTTCTTCTATCAGCGTTCATTTGCCACTTTGAATGGTTACGTGAATGAGCGAGCAATGTTGGGTCAGAAGAAAGTATTCCAGTGACTTATTCTCAGGTCAGTTTTTTCTGAAACTGACGCCCGCCGCCGCCCTCAAGCTCCCCTAGCGCTCAGATCATCCCCCGCAATCGCTCAATCATCGCTTCTGAGCTCGCCAGCATCGGCGCACGCACCTCGTCGTTGATCCAGCCTTGCAGTGCCAATGCGGTTTTAACCGGGGCGGGATTGGGTTCGATAAACAGAGTCTGAATCAGCGTTAATAATTGGAAGAAATTGTCACGCGCCGCCTGCAGTTGGCCGTCTTGGATTTCTCGATGCAAGCGCACGAACTGCTGTGGATGGATGTGCGCTGAGGCAGCGATTGCGCCGGTCGCACCCAGGCACATGGCGCTGAACATTTGGGCATCTTCACCGGCGAGTACATCAACATTGCCGCTCGCCAGCAGCGCAAGGGTCGTATCCTGATTGCCGCCACAGTCTTTGATCGCAGCTATTCGAGGATGCTGCACGATGCGTAGCAAGGTGTCTTTGTGCAGGGTTGCGCCGGTGCGATAAGGAATGTCGTAGAGAATGACAGGCACGCTTGAGGCATCGGCGACGGTATTGAAGAACACTTCGAGCGCTGCCTGGGACGGGCGAATGTAATACGGCGCGGGCACCAGCAAGCCAGCGATGGGACGCTGCAGAATGTCCTGTTGAAAGCGCAACAGCTCGGCCTGATTATTACCGGCAAGGCCCATTACGACCCTGTCTGGCGAGGTCATTTCCAGCACCGCATCAAGCACTGCCAATTGCTCAGCCTTGCTCAACGCCGCCGCTTCGCCAGTCGTGCCGCAGACTACTAACCCTGCAACGCCACCCTCCAGCAAATGAGCAACCAGACGACGCAACGCGCCGAAGTCGATGGCGTCATTCTGAAAAGGGGTGACGACCGGAACCCAGATTCCTTGAAACGATGACATGCGTGTTCTCCTGATGATTGACCGAAAAGTCACCGTCAGAAGCGAGAGAAAGGAGGTGTGCGGCGGGCAGTGTCTGCGTGGCGCTCATTGTCCTGTCAGCTCATCTGACGGGACAGCGCGCCCCGGTCACATGAGCGACTGTTTCTTCGATTTATTGGCGGCACAGGCACGAGTCTGCGCCTTGGCATTAAAGCCAAAAGCGGAAAGTTCGTAACCGGTGGTAGGAAGCATAAACATGCACGCCATTAAACAATGCGATGTTTTTAAAACTTTCGTATGGCGCTTGTCAATGTTGCCGGGCCGAACAACTTTCTTTCAGCACGCTGATGAATCGTTTCAACCATTGATCATCTGCGACTTTAGAACGCCCGAAGCAGGCCGATAGCAGGCCACCAGACAGCAGGTTTCAACGTCATAGGCAGGACATTTGATAAGCGCGTGACGCTATCTATACTCCCTCCATCATTTGAGTGTGTACACAGCCATCACGGAAGACCTCAATCAAGCGGCGATTCGAAGCCAGACAGAGACGCTGGCCGAGCGATAATCTATAACCTGCTGTTTTAGATAGCTTTAACCTCGAATACAGACCACCCGACAGGTCGAACCCATTCCTCGCAAATGGATTTCACCGGTGCCTGAAGTAACTTCATACGGATGCTGAAGATGGCCAAACATATCACTCAAACTGAACAAACTTTCCCTGCCGAACAACGCTTGATTTCAGCGACTGATACGAAAGGCAAAATCACCTACTGCAACGATGAATTCGCGAAAATCGCGGGTTACTCGCAAGCCGAACTTATTGGTAGCCCGCACAATCTGGTGCGCCATCCTGATATGCCCGCAGCTGTCTTCGGATTAATGTGGAGTTACCTGAAGGCCGGTAAAAGCTGGATGGGCATCGTTAAGAACCGCTGCAAGAACGGCGACTATTACTGGGTCAGCGCTTACGTCACGCCGATCCTCGAAGACGGCCGACTGATCGGCTACGAGTCCGTACGGGTCAAGCCAACAAGGGAGCAAGTCAGCCGCGCGGAAGCCCTTTACGCCAGATTGCGCAGCGGTAAAAAAGCGGTCGCCAGCTCGCGTCATCTCACTGCGTTTCTCAGCGTAATGGCTGTACCGGCAATTGCTGCCGTCCTGGGGGTCGGTGTCAACGTGCTCTTCCCTGGCACCATTGCTCATGTGGCGACCGCCGTGCTGTTTCTGGCCTTGGGTGGGTGGGCGCACATGCGCTTTGAGCAGCAACTGTCAGGCATCATTCGCAGTGCACCCGGCGCCTTTACCGACCCGGTGAGCGCCCTGACCTACAGCGACGCCTACGGGACCAGCGCTCGTCTGGAGATGGTGTTGGTCAGCGAAGATGCTCGTCTGCGCACCGCGCTGACCCGTCTGAGCGACCTGGCGGCACAAGTCTCGGAAGCAGCCGGGCACTCTTCGCATCTGTCCACGCAAAGCGAGCACGCCTTGCTGGAGCAACGTGCGGAAACCGACCTGACGGCTGCGGCCATGACCGAGATGGCAGCATCCATCAACGAAGTATCCAAACACGTGCAGCACACAGCGGCAGAAGCCACGACAGCGAACGAGCTGGCGGAACAGGGCAGCAAGGTTGCAGGCACCTCCCGCGAAGCCATTCAGCGTCTGGCAGGGACGGTAACCAGCATCAGCAATGCCGTAGATAATCTGGCCAACGAAACCCAACAGATCATGTCGGCGGCCAGCGTCATTCAGGCGATCGCCGATCAGACCAACCTGCTTGCACTCAACGCAGCGATCGAAGCAGCCAGAGCCGGGGAACAAGGTCGCGGTTTTGCCGTGGTGGCTGACGAGGTTCGCGCGCTGGCAGGCAAAACGCGGGAGTCGACCCAACAGATTCAGGCGGTGATCGAGTCGCTTAAAAAAGGTGCGGACGAAGCAGTGAGCATCGCTCAGCTAGGCATCAGCGAAGCCGACAATGGCGTTGCACAGGTGATCGAAGCGCAAAATGCCTTGCAGGGTATCCGCGAGGTCATCGCACGTATCAGTAATATGGGTCACCAAATGGCGACCGCCTCCGAAGAACAGTCCCATGTGGCGGAGGACATTTCCCGGCAAATCAATAACGTCGCAGCGACCTTCGAAACCTCCGCAAGCAATGCCAACGCGGCGGTAGCACGGGGCACCGAACTGGAAAACACCTCCCGCGGACTGCGCGCATTGGTTGAGCGGTTTAACCGCTAGCAGCATCGCCTCCATCAAACAGAATGCCAACCCTTGAACGGGAATGGCATTTCTGTAGGAGCTGCCGCAGGCTGCGAAGCATTCATCCTGACACACCGCTTTCGCAGCCTTCGGCAGCGCCTACAGGTCCTATGCTTGCTTCGCGACAGCGCGTTGCCAGGGACAACGAGGCAGGGGTGTTGCTAAGAATGCATCAACCCACAATATCCTTATGGCAACAAAATCACCTTTTCCCCTGCGCCCTGATTGACCTCTTCGTACCGCGCCAGGCCTTCGCTCAGCGGTGACTCGACCAAACCTGTTGGCAGCGGCAAGCTGCCTTCGTCGAAGAACCGGCCAAACTGATCGAGCATCTTCGCGCAAGCGTTGCAGTCATAAAGCAGCGAATTGATCCCCACCACTGATCCGCCTTTACGGTACAGCGCCAGCGACGGCAGCTTTACGTGGCCGTCCACCGGAGCCGCGATGATCGCGATACGACCGAACGTGGCCAGCGCAGGCACTGAAGCCGCAAGCCAGAAGCCGGTGGTGTCGAAAATCACATCGGCACCGCTCTGGAAGACGCCATTAACCTGCGCCGCAAGTCCTTCTGGCTTGTCCAGCAGAATGCTTTCGAAACCCTGTTCTTGCAGCGCGACGATGTGCTCCGGGCGACGCACTGCGCCCAGTACCCGAGCGCCGAGAATTCTGCCCAGCGCCAGTGCCGCGCTACCCACTGCGCCATTGGCCCCGATGACCAGCAAGCGCGTTTCGGCGCCAACCAGGCTGCGTTGCAAAGCATCCCACGCGGTGGTGTAAGGCACACCGAGACTGGCAGCCTGACTGAAATTCAAACTCTTTGGTTTGAGCGCCACCCCTTGAGCAGGCAATGTCAGAAACTGCGCGTGAGAGCCGTCGCGAAAGAAACCCGGCTCTTTACCCGTACCCCAGACTTCCTGCCCCAACAATTCCTTGGGGCCCTGGACGACCACGCCAGCAAAATCCCGACCCGGCACTCTCGGCAATGTGGTGTAGGGAAAACGCCCGAGAACGTTTTTCACGTCACTGGGGTTCAGGCCAGCGGCTTTGACCTCGATCAGGACTTCGTTCTGGGCAGGTACGGGCGTTGGCAGCTCGACGTATTGCAGGGCTGCAAGATCGCCGGTTTTTGAAAATTGCAGGGCTTTCATGGGAGCCTCCTTTAAGTAGGAATAATCGATCAGGACAGCCAGGTCGCAACCAGTTGCTTACCCATTGGCCATAGCTTTTCACCCAGCAACATGCCGGTCAGGCCAACCAGTGCCACGGCGGGCGGTGCTGGCGAGCGGAAATCAAGAGCGCCATAGAGCAGGCCTACGCCGATGCCGATAACGATGGAAATGAGGTAACTCATGATGAACCCCGTGCACAATTTGCTAATGCACGCAGTTTAGAGGCGGGTGGAAAAAGCTATCGGCCAAGGGCTTCTGAATATCGGTCAGGATGAATGCACACGTATCTATAGGAACACACGGGGACCTGTAGGAGTGAGCTTGCTCGCGATAACGGTAGACCTGTTGAGAATTATTTTTTGGCCTGACGCTATCGCGAGCAAGCTCACTCCTACAGGGATGCATTTCAATTCATTAGCGTATGTTTTGTTTGCCTGGAGCTGCGTCGCTACCGATCCCCCACTGAATACTGCGAAGGCGCCACGCCCAGCTCACGTCGAAACATGTCGCTGAAGCTGCTGGGCGAATAGCCCAATGAGCGCGCGATCGTGCTGATCGGTACGCCCTGGATGATTTCAGCCACCGCTGTCGCCAACTGTACTTGTCTTCGCCACTCAGCGAAGCCCATGCCTAATGCACTTTGGAACAGGCGCGCGAGGGTTCGAACGCTCGCGCCGGCGTTTTCGGCATGCTGCTCAAACGGGATATCCAGCGACGGCTCGCTCATGACCGCCTGACAAAGACTCCGCAGACGCCGGTCAGAGTTATCCGGCATGGGGATTTTCAGAATGGAGCGTTTGGCGCGCCGCAGCTCCAGAAGCGCCAGCCCGACGAGTGCATCGTAATACTGCGACTCCTGATTATCGGCCTGCTCGACCAAACCCAGAATCAATTCGCGCAGCAGGCGGCCAACCTCGAAGACCTGTACGGTTTTTTCCAGCGTGTCGGCAATGGCTGGACGCAGGTAGATGTTGCGCATCTCCAGATCAGTGACCACGCGAATGCCATGTATCACGCCAGGCGGCAGCCACACGGCACGCTGCGGCGGCACAACCAAAGCTTCGAGCGGCGTTTCAACCCACATTACACCCGAGGTGGCGTACAGCACCTGACCCCACACATGTTCATGCGGCTCGATGTAACGCCCACGTGGATAAGTACGCGCCAGAGGTTGCACAGGCACGGCGGTATCAGAAAGGTCAGGAGGTGCAGCGAGGGCCATGGGGAGTGACCGAGTCAGGCTAAGTTGGAGCACATAGTAGCCGTACATGGGGCAGGAAGATTGTATCTACGCGTTGTGGGACCGGCTTTAACCGGTCCCACGGGGAACGCTACGCGCGCCCCTTTACACGATCATCAGAAAACGTTGATCGGGTAGTCAACGAAGATACGGGTTTCGTTGCCGCTAACGTTGTATTCGCTGGCGTTGTTGGAAACACGCAGGAACGAGTTGCGCAGACGCAGGGACAAGTCCTTGGCCGGGCCGCTCTGCACGACGTAAGTCAGCTGGCTGAAGATTTCACGCTCTGTGCCATTGCCACGAGTGGTGCCGTCATCAATGTTGCTACCGCGCACGTAGGCCGCTTTGTAGCTCAGGCCAGGAGTGACCAGACCGGACAGGTCAACGCCGTAGGCTGCTTGCCACGAACGCTCGTCCTTGCCGTTGAAGTCGGACCAGTAGGAGTTCGCCAGGTAGATAGTGTTACCACCGTCACCGAAGCCGCCTGCACTTTGGTAGCCGCTGTAGTTGTAGCCGGTTTCGCCAGTGCTGCGCTGGTGCGCCAGGGTGAAGGAGTGGATACCCACAGCCCAGGTAGCCGCCAGGCTCCAGATCTTGTTGTCACGGGCGCCAGCTTCAGTGGCTGTCGAGAAGTTTCTGTCCATCTTGGTCTTGTAGCCGTTGAAGTCGAACGTCAACGACTGGTCAGGAGCCAAGGCAAACACGTAGTTCAGGTTCACGTACTGCTTCTTGAACACGTCTTCGTTGTCCGAAGCGTAGAACGCTGCGGTGAACTCATCGGTGAACTTGTAGCTGGCGCCGTAAACATTGATGCTTTTCAGGCCACCGCTGTCACGCCCTTCGGCAGACTTGCGGGCTTCCTGAGTGAAGCGACCGACGTTGACTTCCAGGCCATCGATTTCTTTGGAAGTGATCAGAGTACCGGTGAAGCTTTCTGGCAACAGACGACCGTTGTCATAGCTCAACACAGGCAGCGCAGGCATTTGGTCGCCGTACTTGATGACGGTGTTGGAAATACGTGCTTTGACGGCAGCGCCGGCACGCGCGAGATCATCAGCAGCTTCACCGCTGTCGCCCTGCTTGAAGAAGTCGATACCAGCGCCGCCGCTGCGACCTTTACCGCCGTCCAGACGAACACCGTAAAGACCAAAAGCATCGACACCGACACCGATGGTGCCTTGGGTGAAGCCGGATGCGAAGTTGGCGGTGAAAGCCTGACCCCACTCAGCACGGTCAGAGTTTGGTGCGACGTTTTTGTAATCGCGATTGATATAAGCGTTGCGCAGTGCGAGATTCAGGTGGCTGTCTTCGACGAAACCCTTGGAATCTGCCTGGCTGTCAGCCATGACCTGGCCGGCACTGATCAGACCCAGTGCAAGCAAACTGATGCGTTTATTGAGCATTTCTAGTTGTCCTTTTTTCTGCTGATTTGATCACGCGCTGTGGCGACAACCCAGAGGGTGTCTGCGGCTCCCGAATGTCATATTCGCGGAGCCCGCACGAAATCATCGCAGTGGACTACTGATGCACGTACATGGCGCAAGGGCCACAGGCGGAGGACGCGAATCCTAGCCGCCGGTCATAAAAGTGTCAATTTACGAAACTTTCTATGCTTATAACTGTCTTGCTCGACCGTCTTTGGACAGGCCTTCATCCTTGAGCACGCTCAGGAGCGCTTCAAGCTCGGCCTCGTTGAAAAGGCCCGCCGGATAACGCTGAAGCAACATCTGCCTCACGTCCGGGCGTTGAGGTTTACGCATACTGGTCGCTCTCAACCAGTCAGCCATCATCTGGCGCGTTTCGCTACTAGCAGACAAACCACGAGCGCGATGCTCTAGACCTGCGTTCATAGGACAACCTCTTAAGTCGTGAGGGGCTAAATGTACTGGCCCTTTGTGACAGAAAGGCTAAGCGGGGACGTTTCAATACCGGCCGTCGACCCATCCACCAGGTTAAGACGCCAGAAGCGAAACCCACAAAAAAGCCCATCACTTGGATGGGCTTGATCACAGCAAGAACGACGCCAACTATGTAACGCGATTGTAACCGCCCCTATTCATTCAGGCCCGATGGGGCGCTGGCTGTTGCTGGGTGAGACAGTGAATATTGCCGCCACCCAGCAGTAACTCGCGACCCGGGACCATGACCACTTCATGCTCCGGGAACAGTTGCTGGAGGATTTCCAAGGCTTTTTCGTCCATCGGATCGTCAAAGCTGGGGGCAATGATCCCGCCATTAACGATCAGGAAATTCACGTAAGAACCCGCCAGACGCACCGAAGGATTGCGTTCCTGACTGCCGTGCACCTGATCGACGCCCGCACATTCTTCTTCAGTGGCGAACAAAGGACCCGGGATTGGCATCTTATGGACGACAAATGCCCTGCCCTTTGCATCCCGGGTGTTTTCCAAAATACTCAATGCCGCGTGACATCTTGGGTAGTTGGGGTCTTTGGGATCATCTGTCCAGGCCAGCAACACCTCGCCAGGACGCACATAGCAGCAGAAGTTATCGACATGTCCGTCGGTTTCGTCGTTAAACAGCCCGTCCGGTAACCAGACAACTTTATCCACAGCCAGGTTGGCGCTAAGCACTGCTTCAATCTCTTCACGAGAAAGGTGCGGATTACGGTTGCGATTAAGCAGGCATTCCTCGGTGGTGATCAGCGTACCTTCGCCGTCAACATGGATCGAACCGCCCTCCAGTACAAATCCTGGCGTCGCGTAGCGCGGGCACCTTTCGATTTCCATCACCTTGCTGGCCAGCTGCGAATCCAGATTCCAGGGCGCGTACAGGCCGCCATCGAATCCACCCCAGGCATTGAAATCCCAGTCCACACCACGCACTTCGCCTTGATTGTTGATCACGAAGGTCGGGCCGGTGTCGCGCACCCAGGCGTCGTCGTTACTGATCTCCACTACGCGGATATTGGGTACGTTCAGGCGCGCGCGGGCATTGTCGTATTGGGCTGCCGAGACCGCGACAGTCACGGGCTCGAAACGGGCGATGGCTTTGGCGACTGCAACATGAGCCGTCTGCACCGGCTTGCCACCCAGACGCCAGTTGTCCGGACGCTCAGGCCAGACCATCCAGGTCTGGGTCTGAGGAGCCCACTCGGCAGGCATATAAAAGCCGTCGGCGCGTGGAGTGCTGTTGAGAGTGGTCATGGGTGATCAGGTCTCCAGTGAGGCGTCGAATCGAACAATCGATAGTTGGCGACTTTATAGACGATAAAAATCGGGGTTAAAAGCTAAAAAGCAGAATTAAATACATATTTCAGGCTTTAAGGCCGACATAAATCTACAATTTAATCTGTACAAGCCCGGTCGCGCAGCAAACACAGGGCCTGTAGGAGCTGCCGGAGGCTGCGATCGCGGTGTACCAGGAGAAATGCTTCGCAGCCTTCGGCAGCTCCTACAGAAATGCATTTCAATCCCAGTAGTTTGCATGCTTTCAAGAGAGCGGCTTTGGCCGCGAGAGCATCAGCAGTCATTCCAACTCAGCCAACACCTTCGACACGCTATCCACAAAAAAGTCCACGCTTTGGCGGGTGGTGCACATCGGTGGTTTGATTTTCAGGATGTTCAGGTAGTCGCCGGTGGGCTGCATAAAGATGCCAAGATCGCGCAGGCGATCGCACAGGTAGGCGGTTTCTTCTGTGGCGGGTTCCAGGCTCTGGCGATTGCGCACTAACTCGACGCCCAGATAAAAGCCCATGCCGTGAACTGCGCCGACCAGCGGATGGATATCGATCAGGGCCTGCAGCCGGGACTTGAAATGCTCGCCGACGATTTCGGCGTTTTCCCAGAGCTTTTCCTCTTCCATGACATCCAGCACCGCCATACCAATCCGGCAACTGACCGGACTGCCGCCTGCCGAGGAGAAAAAATACCCCTCGGCCTCTAATGCTTCGGCAATCTCACGGCGGGTTATCACAGCGCCCAGTGGATGGCCGTTGCCCATCCCTTTGGCCATTGTGATGATGTCGGGCACCACGCCCTGCTCTTCGAAGCCCCAGAAGTAATGACCCAAGCGGCCATAACCGACCTGCACTTCGTCGGCGATGCACACGCCACCCTGCTCTCTGATCTTTTGATAGACCTGTTGCAGATAACCCGCAGGCAGCGAAATCCCACCGGCATTGCCGTATACCGGCTCACAGATAAAGCCTGCAACCTGGCGCTGTTGTGCCGCCAGTTGCTGCAGGACATGCTCGACGCTTCGTACATACTGCGGCGCGCTGTCCGTACCTCGAAACTCGCCGCGATAGGTGTTTGGCGCGGTCACTGGATGCACCCAATCCGGACGTGTACTCAACGCCTGCGGGTTATCGGCAATCGACGTAGAAATCGCATCGGTCGCCACTGACCAACCGTGGTAAGCCTCCAGCACGCTGAGCATGTCGCGCCCGCCGCTGTAAGCCCAGGCAAGACGAATCGCGAGATCGTTGGCCTCGGTGCCGCTGTTAACCAGAAATACGCGGTCCATGCCTTCTGGCGCCAGCTTGAGTAAGCGTTCGGAAAACTCGGCAATCGCCGCGTAATGAAAGCGCGAATTAGTGTTCAGCAGCGACCATTGCCGCGCCGCTTCAGTGGCCATGCGCGGATGACCGTGGCCCAGCACCGCTACGTTGTTGAGCATGTCCAGATAGGAGCGGCCCTGCATGTCGATCAGATGATTGCGCCAGCCACGCTCGATCTGCGGCGGGGCCTGATAATAGTGTTTTTGCGATCGGGCGAAGCTTGCGTCACGGCGCGCCAGCAGTTCAGCGGAGTCGGGCAACGAGGGCGCATCGCAATCAAATCCCAGCAGCGCCGCAGGCGACGGACACAAAGCCCGCCATGCACTTGCCCAGGAAGGGGTGGTAAAGAGCGGCGGGCTCAGGTTCTCAACGCCACACAATTGCAACAGCAATGGACCGCTACCCTTGCCGATAATGGCACCGGCGGCGACGCTGGCACCCGGCGTCAACTCCAGTCCTGCGCCCCATATTTTCAGGCTCATCTGAGCCCCCACCAATAACAACGCCGCATCAGCGGTCAGCCTCAACGTACCGCTGAAAGGTGCGTGCAACGCAGCGGCTGCAGCCAGGTACAGCTCGACATGCAGGGCGAAAGTTTCTGGCTCTTTGGCGCTGTCGATCACGGTGCGCGACAGTCGGTACTCCCCGAACCGACTGGCTGACTGTCCGGTAGCTTGTGCAGCCTGTTTGAGCAACTGCTCATCGATGCCGTTCTGCGTCCAGTTGCCCGCGACAAAGTGCTCGCTGAGCACTCCCAAGTCCACCAATCGGAACGCTCCCCCGCTCAGGCCGGGCAGCAGTGGCTGATAGTCGATGACTGAGGCTGGCGGAGCACTGACGTTAACCGCCGCAAGAATCGCTGCCTCCATCAAGGGCAGCGGCACGGAAGTCGCCACATCGAAGATGCCCCATTCACTGTCGATATTGGCCTGAATGTAAGCATTATCAGGTTCAACACTGGCTTGCTGTGCGCTGCTCAGCACCAACACCGCAGCACGGGCCACGATCAAAGGCCATAGCGCCTGCAGTTCTTCAAGTTGCAATGGGTTGATCGCGTGGTAAGCGCGAATGGCCGGCAGGATGTATAACGGGTCGCCATCGGCATGGTGCAGCAGAGCTGCGCAGGTGACCGACAGATCAGCTACCCGCCAGGTGCTGACCAAATCGCCGAAGTCGATCAAACCTTGCAGCTGCCAGCGTTGGTGAGTACTGCGCGTCCAGACGACGTTATATTCGGTGATATCCAGATGCACTGTCTGCACGGGCAGCTTCGCAACCAGCGAACTTAAACGTCGCTGCGCCAGTTCGGCCGCCTGCGCGAGACACGCGCGCTCTTCATCGTTATCAATGACTGGCAACAGATGCTTGATCAAGGCTTGGGCATTGCGCGGATCCCACTGCAAAACACGCTCAAGCCCGGGATGTTCAAAGCTGGCGAGGGAGCGATCCACGTTTGCGCATAACTCGCCCAGCTCAACCACAACGTCCAGCGGCAGGTGACTTGAATCACTCAAAGCCTGGCCATCGATAAATTCCAATAGCCTGGCGTGCACTGCATGCCCACCGATCTCTAGCGACAACAGTTGCTCGTTCGTAACAGTAAGCATCACGCCGGGGACTCTGGCTCGCGATTCTGCTGCAAGATGCCGGAGCGCAGCATGCTGCGCTTCCAGCTCCAGAGTTGAATAATCTCCATGGCAGATTTTCAGCACGAAACGCCGCTCGCCGGTATCAAGCAGAAAATTACGATCCTGCTGACTGCCCAAGTCTTTCAGCGTGCCGCTTAACCCATAGTGTTGCTCAAGCAGCTGCAGCGCCTGCTCGGTACTGACCTCTGGACAAGGCAGGCTGGAACGACGAATCAACGTAGCGAGCGGCATGCAACAACCTCAATCCTGAAATGAGCAGCGGGGGAATTTAACAGGCCTACAACTATAGGTGGGCCGGGCTCTGATCACCAAGTCATGCACAGTGCGGGAGTGGGTGCCGGTTTAATGGCGCAAGGCCCCTACATGATCAATTATTTTCATTAACTATCTGCGGGTTCTTGGTTAATCCTGCTTGCACGTCTGGCGTTACAACAACAAGCTATGCTCCATCAGTCTTAAGACCTGGAAGGCACAAGGCAATCCTATGCGAATACTCGTTACTGGCGGCGCGGGCTTTATCGGCTCGGCACTGATCCGTCATTTGATACAGAGCACCGACCATGAGGTGCTGAACTTCGACAAACTCACCTACGCAGGCAATCTTGAGTCGCTGTCTAGCATTGCCACCAACACGCGCTATGAGTTTGTTCAGGCAGATATCTGCGATCAGGCCAAAGTCGGCGAGGTGCTGGCCCGCTTTGAGCCGCACGCCGTCATGCACCTGGCTGCCGAGTCCCACGTCGACCGCTCCATTGATGGCCCGTCCGAGTTTATTCAAACCAACATCGTCGGCACGTACAGCCTGCTGGAAGCGGTGCGCGGTTACTGGCTGAAGCTGCCTGAGGCCGAGCGTGAGACGTTCCGCTTCCATCACATTTCGACCGATGAAGTGTATGGCGACCTGCATGGCGTCGATGACCTGTTTACCGAAACCACACCGTATGCGCCAAGCTCGCCCTACTCGGCCAGCAAGGCCGCATCCGATCACCTTGTCCGGGCCTGGCAGCGGACTTACGGACTGCCGGTGGTCGTGACCAACTGCTCAAATAATTACGGGCCGTTTCACTTCCCGGAGAAGCTGATCCCGCTGGTCATTCTCAACGCTTTGGCGGGCAAACCGCTGCCGGTGTATGGCAACGGTCTGCAAGTGCGCGACTGGCTATTCGTCGAAGACCACGCCCGTGCGTTGTACAAGGTGGTGACCGAAGGTGCGGTAGGTGAAACCTACAATATTGGCGGTCATAACGAGCAAAAGAATATTGATGTGGTGCGCGGCATCTGTGCGCTGCTGGAAGAGCTGGCACCTCAACGTCCTGACGGTGTTGCCAACTACGCTGACCTGATCACTTATGTCGTGGATCGACCGGGCCATGATCAACGCTATGCGATCGACGCCAGCAAGATCGAACACGATCTGGGCTGGACCCCCGAAGAAACCTTCGAATCAGGTTTGCGCAAAACCGTGCAGTGGTATTTGAATAATCTGGAATGGTGCCGCCGCGTACAGGACGGCAGCTATCAGGGCCAACGACTGGGCTTTACTGCCCCCAAGGATCTAATCGCATGACAAAAGGAATTGTTCTGGCCGGCGGTTCAGGCACGCGCCTGCACCCCATCACTCTAGGTGTTTCCAAGCAACTGCTGCCGATTTACGACAAGCCGATGATCTATTACCCGATCTCGGTGTTGATGCTGGCGGGCATTCAGGAAATCCTGATCATCTCCACCCCTCAGGACCTGCCTCAATACCGGGGTCTGCTGGGCGACGGCAGCCAGTTTGGGGTAAGTTTCCAATACGCCGAGCAACCCAAGCCCGAAGGCCTGGCGCAGGCGTTCCTGATTGGCGAAGAGTTCATTGGCGATGATTCGGTATGTCTGATTCTGGGCGATAACATCTTCCACGGTCAGCACTTCGGCGAACAACTGCGCAAGGCCAAAGAGCAGAAAAACGGCGCGACGGTATTTGGCTACTGGGTCAAGGATCCAGAGCGTTTCGGGGTTATCGACTTCGACGAGGACGGCCGGGCGCTTTCCATCGAAGAGAAGCCCAAAGAGCCCAAATCCAGCTATGCAGTGACGGGGTTGTATTTTTACGACAATGAAGTCATCCGCATTGCCAAGGACGTCAAACCGTCGCCGCGTGGCGAGCTGGAAATTACCGACATCAACAATGCCTATCTGCAACGCGGCGATCTGCGCGTTGAGCGATTCGGTCGTGGCTTTGCCTGGCTGGATACCGGCACTCATGACAGTCTGCTGGAAGCCTCGCAATACGTGCAGACGATCGAACACCGCCAAGGCCTTAAAGTCGCTTGCCTGGAAGAAATTGCCTACCAGAACGAATGGATTGATCGCGAACACCTGCTGGAACGCGCTCAATACTTTGGCAAGACGGGTTACGGTCAGTATCTGTTCAAGCTTGCAGGAGAAAAACGTTGAATGTGATTGCCAGCGATATCCCCGAGGTACTCATCCTTGAGCCTCGTGTCTTCGGTGACGAACGCGGCTTTTTCTATGAGAGCTTCAATGCCAAGGCCTTTGCCGATGCCACCGGCCTGCGTGATCTGACCTTCGTGCAGGATAACCACTCACGCTCGGCCAAAGGCGTACTGCGCGGCCTGCATTACCAGATCGAAAATGTGCAGGGCAAACTGGTGCGGGTAACGGCGGGCGAGGTTCTGGATATTGCCGTGGACATTCGCCAAAGCTCGCCAACTTTTGGCCGCTGGACGGGTGTCAGGCTGTCTGCTGAAAATGCTCGGCAATTATGGATTCCAGCAGGCTTTGCCCATGGTTTTGTAGTGCTCAGCGATTACGCCGAATTTCTCTATAAAACCACTGATTACTACACCCCGGCAGCCGAGCGCTGCATCCGCTGGGACGACCCGGATCTGGCAATCGACTGGCAGCTGAGTGGCACGCCGCAACTGTCCGCCAAAGATCAAAACGGCAAAGCATTCAAAGAGGCTGACCTGTTCCCATGAGCAAGCCACTGAAAATCGTCGTCATCGGCCAGCACGGCCAGGTTTCCCAAGCCCTGCAGAAAACCCTCGCGGATCTTGGTGAAGTGGTTGTCCTGGGCCGCGACAAACTGGACCTGAGCAATCAGATGGCGGACTTCGACCAGATCCAGGAATTCAAGCCTGACCTGATCATCAACGCTGCAGCCTATACCGCAGTGGATCAGGCTGAAACTGACCAGAAAACCGCTCTTTCAGTGAATGCTATCGCTGCCGGAATGCTTGCCGATCAAGCGAAAGAGCTAGGTATTCCGTTGATTCACTATTCAACTGACTACGTGTTTGACGGTAGCAAGGCCACGCCCTGGACCGAGCAGGATCAACCCGCACCTTTGGGCGTCTACGGTGCCAGCAAGTGGGCGGGTGAACAGGCTATCGAGTACGTCGGCGGGCAGTACTTGATCCTGCGGACCAGCTGGGTTTACTCGAACACGGGTCGTAACTTTCTGCTGACAATGCAGCGCCTGCTGCAAGAGCGCGACTCTCTGAACGTCGTCGCCGATCAGGTGGGTGCGCCGACCTGGGCCGGTACGATTGCGCGCAGTACGCGCCAGTTGATCGAACGCTGGCGTGACGGACAACCTGGCGCCTGGGGCACGTACCATCTGACCGCCAGCGGCGAAACGTCATGGTTTGGCTTTGCTCAGGCCATTGGCGAGCAGTTGGTTGTGCAAGGTAAAAAATGCGCGGCACTGGAGGCTATTCCGTCCAGCGCCTACCCGACACCTGCAGCTCGCCCGCTCAACTCGCGGCTCGACTGCAGTCTTCTTCAACGCGAATGGGGCGTGCAACAGCCGGACTGGCACAGCGCGTTACTGGAGTGCCTGGCTGAGCAGTAGTTCTGCACTATTCGGGACCTTACCGAAACTGTAGGAGCGCACGAGCACCGCGAGGCCGCGATGGCGTCCTGTCTGATACACCGCTATCGCGGCCTCGCGGTGCTCGTGCGCTCCTACAGGATTAATGTTTGCTTCGTCACCGCACGGCGTCCGTGATACTGCGATATCTTCTACAGAAAAGCCGACCCTTAGCGCAGTTCAACAATGACCACAAACTCCACCCTCCCACCCCGCCCACGCTGGCGCAGCCTTGCGCTGCTGGCCCTGTGTCTGGCACCACTGTTGTGGCCGCTGGAACATCTGGCCGAGCGTTATTACCGTAACGAACTGGTGAGCCAGAATCGGCAAACTCTGGACCTTTACGTTGCCAACCTGTTGGGCACGCTGCATCGCTATGAAACCCTGCCGCAGATTCTCAGCCAGTTGCCGGACCTGCCCGCCGCATTAAAAGCCCCGCAGGGCAGCGCTCCACAGGAAGCCGCTAATCATCTGCTGCAAACCATCGTTCGCCAGACCGGCGCGGAAGTCATGTACTTGATGAACGCCGAAGGTACGACTATTGCCGCGTCGAACTGGGACAAGCGCGATAGTTTTGTAGGCCGCAACTTTTCCTTTCGCCCCTATTTCAGCGATGCCATGGCTGGCAACCTTGGACGTTTTTTCGGCTTGGGTACGACGTCTGCCAAACGTGGTTACTTCTTTGCCTCGGCGGTACGTGACGCAAACAAGGTAATCGGTGTGCTGGTGGTCAAAATTGATCTGGACCACACCGAAAACCTATGGGGCAAAACCCCTGAGCAACTGCTGCTCACCGACCACAATGGCGTCGTCATCCTGACCTCCCGGCCGGAATGGCGCTTCCGCTCGACGCGCGCACTGAGCGATGAAGAAAAACAATCCATCGTGGCGATCCAGCCCTACCCGACCCGCGATCCACGCCCGTTGCTGCTCGACGAGAAAGCATGGCTAACCCAAAGTCAGCAAATCGACGAAACAGGCTGGAGTGTGAACATTCTGGCGCCGCGAGCATTGATTGATCGTCCGGTTCGCACCGTTGTTGCCATTGGGGGCGCGGCGTTATTAGTAGTGATGTTGTTGTTAGGCATCATGATCCAGCGGCGTCGGCACTATCTGGATCGTATTGCATTCGAAGCCAAGGCTCGTCGCGAGCTGGAAGTACGCGTGGTGGAGCGCACCAGTGATCTGGAAGGCCTGAACAGCCGCCTCAGGCAGGAAGTCCTTGAGCGCGAACAGGCGCAGCAGGAACTGGTCCGCGCTCAAGATGAATTAGTGCAAGCTGGCAAGTTGTCCGCGCTGGGCACCATGTCTGCCAGCATCAGCCATGAGCTTAACCAGCCTTTGGCAGCGATCCGCAGTTATGCGGAGAACGCAGAAATCCTGCTGGATCACTCTCGCACTGATGACGCCCGAGGTAACCTCAAGCAGATCGGCGAATTGACGGGCCGCATGGCGTCAATCATTGCTCATTTACGTGCTTTCGCCCGTCGCGACCGGCATGCGCCGGAGAGCGTCGCGCTGCAACCTGCGCTGGACGATGCCTTGGCGCTGCTGGCCAAGCGGCGGCGCGCCATGGAGGTCGAACTGATTCGCGATCTGCCCGATGCCACGCTATGGGTACAGGCCGGTGAAACCCGGCTGCGTCAGGTGCTCGGCAACCTGCTGGCCAATGCCCTGGACGCCCTGACCGAAAAAGGTCCACCGCGCAGAATCTGGATCAGTGCCGAACAGACGTCAGAAGGCGTCAACCTGTTTATTCGGGACAATGGCCCCGGTTTTACCCAGGATGCGCTGGCACGAGCACGCGAACCCTTTTTTACCACCAAAACCCGTACTCAAGGGCTGGGGCTCGGATTGGCGATCTGCGATACCCTGATGCGCGCTTTGGGCGGCGAACTGCTGTTCGACAACCACCCGACTGGAGGCGCGCTGCTGACACTGCGTCTGCGTGACGGCGCTTCCGGAGTCAACCTTCAACCGCCAGAGGATTTATCTGCATGACCGCCATCGACAGCCGGATCCAGGTAGTGCTGATCGACGACGACCCGCACCTGCGCCAGGCCCTTAGCCAGACGCTGGATCTGGCCGGCCTGAAAGTCCTGACCCTGCCTGAAGCCAACGGCCTGGCAGCACGAATCGAGCGCGATTGGCCTGGCGTTGTAGTCAGCGACATTCGCATGCCGGGCATGGACGGTCTTGAGCTGTTGAGTGACTTGCACGGCAGAGACCCCGAACTGCCGGTCCTGTTGATCACCGGCCATGGCGATGTACCGCTGGCGGTGCAAGCGATGCGTGCCGGTGCTTACGACTTTCTGGAAAAGCCTTTTGCCAGCGATGCACTGCTCGACAGCGTGCGCCGGGCATTGGCCCTGCGACGTCTGGTGCTGGATAACCGCAGCCTGCGACTGGCCTTGAGCGACCGCCAACAGCTGAGTGCTCGTCTGGTGGGGCAGTCGGCTCCCATGCTGCGTTTGCGCCAACAGATCGGGGCGTTGGCCGCCACCAAGGCTGATGTGCTGATCCTCGGCGAAACCGGTGCAGGCAAAGAAGTCGTAGCGCGAGCGCTGCATGATTTGTCGAACCGCCGCACCGGACCATTTGTCGCGATCAATGCGGGGGCGCTGGCCGAATCCGTGGTCGAAAGTGAATTGTTCGGGCATGAGCCGGGTGCTTTTACCGGGGCGCAGAAACGCCGCATAGGCAAATTCGAATTCGCCAATGGCGGCACACTGTTCCTTGATGAAATCGAAAGCATGAGCATGGACGTGCAGGTCAAACTGCTACGCCTGCTGCAAGAGCGAATGGTCGAGCGACTAGGCGGCAACCAGCAAATCCCTCTGGATATTCGGGTGATTGCGGCCACCAAGGAAGACTTGCGTCAGGCAGCCGATCAAGGCCGCTTCCGCGCCGACTTGTATTACCGGCTCAACGTCGCGCCGTTACGAATTCCGCCGTTACGCGAGCGTGGCGAAGATGCGCTGATGCTGTTCCAGCACTATGCGGACGCGGCAAGCATGCGCCACGGTTTGCCCAAACATGAACTGCAGCCTGCGCAACGCGCTCTATTGCTGCGCCATACCTGGCCAGGCAACGTGCGCGAACTGCAAAACGCCGCCGAGCGCTTTGCCTTGGGTCTGGAGCTTGCTCTGGAAGGTAATGAAGTGCCGGTGGTGCCGACGATTACGGGCGGATTAAGCGAGCAGGTTGAAAGTTTTGAGCGCGCCTTGATCGCCGCCGAGCTGACCCGGCCGCACAGCTCCGTGCGCAGCTTGGCCGAGGCGCTGGGCCTGCCGCGTAAAACCCTGCACGACAAACTGCGCAAACACGGCCTGAGCTTCGGCGGCGGCGCGGATGAGCAGGAATGAAACCCGAGGACAATGAGATGTCACTAGAGGCCGCCGCACTGCAACAGGTGCTGCATTACGACATCCCGCTCACTCAGGCGATGGGTATGAAAGTCTTGAGCTGGCAGGATCATCAGTTGCGCCTGCATCTGCCACTCGCGCCCAACATCAATCACAAGAGCACGGTGTTTGGCGGAAGCCTGTACTGCGGGGCCGTGCTGGCGGGTTGGGGCTGGTTGCACTTGCGCTTGCAGGAGGCCGGTATCGAAGGCGGGCACATCGTGATTCAGGACGGGCAGATCAGTTACCCCTTGCCGGTTCGCGAAGATGCTGTGGCGATTTGCGATGCACCGGATGAAACCGTCTGGGAAAGATTTGTCACTACCTACCAGCGCCGTGGCCGGGCACGATTGACGTTACCGACACGAATTTGCGCTCAAGGAAGTGATCAGGAAGCAGTGCGTTTTATCGGGCAGTTTGTGTTGCATCGGTAGCGAAGCTCTTATCAACACAATGCAATAACCTGATTTGGGAATGCTTTTCTGTCGGAGTTCACGAGCACCGCGAGGCAGCGATGGCGTCCTGTCTGATACACCGCCTTCGCGGCCTCGCGGTGCTCGTGCGCTCCTACAGATCCATGTTTGCCGCGAGACAGCACTCACAGCAATCCCCTACAGAAATTACATGTGCAATCAGGAGCGCGCTAACTCCAGCAAGTCGGAACGCCAGGCGGCACCCGCTGGCAGCGCCAGAAAGAACGGGTTCAACAGGGATTCACGCGGCGGATAGCTGAATGGCTCACCGGACAGTTCGAGCACTTCACCCCCAGCGCCCTCCAGCACACCTTGCGCGGCGGCGGTGTCCCACTGAGAGGTCGGTGCCAGGCGGGGATAGCAATCGGCAGCACCTTCGGCCAACAGGCAGAACTTCAGCGAGCTGCCGATATTGGTCAGGTGTAAATGCCCAACCGCAGCAGACAAGCCGGCGAGTAGACGCTCCTGCTCGGGGCTGGTGTGACGTCGGCTGGCGACAACCGTAAAATCATGTCCCGTGCCCGGCTCCTGACGCACGCTGATCGGCGTCAGATGATCATCGTCATCGCTGCGCCACGCGCCCAATCCGGCGCCCCCAAAGTAGCAGCGATTATTGGTCGGCATCGAAACAACGCCAAACACCACACGACCACGTTCGATCAGTGCGACGTTTACGGTGAACTCTTCACTGCCGGAAATAAACTCCTTGGTGCCATCCAGCGGATCGACCAGCCACCAGCGCTCCCACTTCGCGCGCTCACTCAGCGGGATATCAGCATCTTCTTCAGACAGCACATGAATATCAGGTGCCAGCGCCAGCAGGCCTTCAGCAAGCAGCTGATGGGCAGCGATGTCCGCCGCAGTGACGGGCGAATCATCAGCCTTGGACGTCACCGTCACATTGGCGCGCCAGTGCGGCAGGATGACTTCCCCGGCAAGACGAGCCAGTTTGATCACGGGTTCCAACAGCGGGTGTGGCAGATTGCTGAAAACATCGGTCATGGCAAAAACAGTCCACGCTGGGTCAGAAAATCACGCGCCAGATAGAGTGCGGCCAAGGCTCGGCCCTCACTGAACTGGGGATGTTCAATCAAACTTGATAGCTCGCGCAAATTCACTTTGTCCACGCGCATGGGCTCAGGCTCGTCGCCCTCCAGACGCTCTTCGTAGAGATCGGAAGCCAGCACCACCTGAATTTTCTGGCTCATGTAGCCCGGCGACAGGGAAAGCTCGGTCAGGTGCTCCAGTTGATGCGCGCCATAGCCTGCTTCTTCCTTGAGTTCACGGTTGGCAGCGGCCAGAACGTCTTCGCCCGGCTCGATAAGCCCCTTGGGCAAAGACAGCTCGTATTCGTCTGTGCCGCCGCAATATTCTTCGATCAAGACCGCATGATCGGCATCCAACATTGCCACGATCATGACCGCGCCATAACCATTACCGCGCCCGACCAACCGCTCATAAGTGCGCTCGACACCGTTGGCGAAGCGCAATTGCAGCTCCTCAACACGGAACAAACGGCTGCTGGCGACGATTTCGCGGGCAAGTACGGTGGGTTTCTGGCGCATGTCGGGCTCCTTTGCGTGGACGGGTTACTATACCGTGGCTTTTCCGATTGTCTGTCTCGGATATGCTGACTTCACCCATCGATACTTTGCGAGACCTGAATGCCTTTAATGCCTTGGCGCGACATCGATACCGTTCTGCTCGACATGGACGGCACCCTGCTCGATCTTTATTACGATGAGCACTTCTGGCTGCAACATTTGCCGCAGCGCTATGCCGAGCTGCATGGCGTGAGCCTGGCCATGGCGCTGCTGGAGATGAAGCCGCTGTTTGAGAAGAATGCGGGCACGCTCAACTGGTATTGCCTGGACTACTGGAGCGCCGAGTTAAAGCTTTCAGTGCGAGACCTCAAGCTGGAAACAGCTGACCTGATTGCCCTGCGGCCCGACGCTGAAACTTTCCTTGCAGCGATCAAGCAGGCAGGCAAGCGGGTGATCATGATCACCAACGCCCATCGCGACTCGTTGTCACTGAAGATGGAGCGGATCGAGCTGGCGCCGTATTTCGAACGTTTGATCAGTTCCCATGACTACGGCTTCCCCAAGGAAAGCCCGCACTTCTGGGATGCACTGCAGGCCGATATCGCCTTCGACCCGGCCCGTAGCCTGTTTATCGACGACACCCTGCCGATCCTGCGCAGCGCCCGCACTTTCGGCATCGGCCATCTTCTGGCGGTCAGTGAACCGAACAGCCAGAAAGGACCAAAAGACACCGAGGAGTTCGCGGCGGTTAAGGACTATCGGGAGTTGATTGAAGGGCTCTAAAAATATGTAGGAACTGCCGAAGACTGAGATCCGGGCGTGTCAGGGAATCCATTCGCAGCCTTCGGCAGCTCCTACAGGGATCTTCGCTAATCCGGAATACGTAACACCTGCCCCGGATAAATCTTGTCCACATCCTTGAGCATCGGTTTGTTGGCCTCAAAGATTTTTTGATATTTATTCGGGTCACCGTAGACCCGTTTGGATATGGCGCTGAGGGTGTCGCCCTTTTCGACGGTAACGAATTTCGCCGGAGTAGCCGTCGCGTTACCAGCAGCGATGGTCATCTGATCGTCGACCGTTTCCACACCCTTGATATTGCCCAGTGTCAGAAGGATTTTTTCCTTCTCTTCCTGGCTGGCGACTTCGCCAGTGACCGTCACCGTACTGCCTTCCACGACGGTCTGAATGTCGGGATTGCCGAGCCCTACTTCTGATATGTGCTTTTTGAGCGCGTCATTCGAGGCGTCGGCATCACCGGGGGTAATTGCATCGAGGATCTTCTCCCCGGCTTCCTTCAAGAAACTGAAACTGATCATTTTGCGGCTCTCCTTGATTGTTATTGTTGTGCCCAACATTCAAGGTTAGTCGTAACAGATCATGGGAAACGGCCGTCCGACCGGCAGCCGACCGCCCATCCGATACGTCTACAGGCTAGAATCGTGCGCTTGCAGTGCCTAACGGAGCGAATATGGACATCAAACAACTCAAATTCCTGATCGCCCTCGATGAAACGAGGCATTTCGGCCAGGCTGCCGCACGTTGCAACATCACTCAGCCGACCCTGTCGATGCGCTTGCGCAATCTGGAAGAAGAGCTTGAGCTGCCACTGGTCGTTCGCGGGCAGCGCTTCGAGGGTTTTACCGCCCCGGGCGAGCGAGTGCTGGCTTGGGCACGCACGGTACTGGCCGCTTATGACGGCTTGCAGGCCGAAGCCGCTGCTTGTCGCGGTCACTTGGTCGGCACCCTACGAATGGGCGTAGTGCCGTTGTCGAGCTTCGACCCACTGCCGTTATTGCGGTTGCTGCACGAAAGCCACCCCAACCTGCGCTTCGAGCTGTCGGCACTCAGTTCCGAGCAGATCCTGGAACAATTGGCGAGCAATCGCATTGATCTGGGCGTTTCCTACATGGAGCATCTGGACAGCGAACGCTTCGACTCCCTGACCTTGGCCGAAACCCGCATGGGTCTGCTGTACGATCATCGCCACTTCAACTTTGGCGAGCGGCCGTTGACCTGGGCAGACCTGATTGAGCTGCCTTTGGGCTTGCTGACCAGCGGTATGCATTTCCGCCAATCCATCGATAACAACTTCCATAGCCGTGGTTTGCAGTTCAATCCGTTGCTGCAAACCGATGCCGTTCATCAGTTATTACAGTCGGTCCATGGCGGCTTCTGCTGCGCGATCATGCCGCTTGAGGGCGAGCTGGAAAACCTGACCGAAGATTTGCGCCTGCAACCCATCGACGACGCCCGCACAATGGCGCGGCTGGGCATGATCATGCGTCGTGGCGCTCCTAGGTCAGTGTTGGCGGAAGCGTGTTTTGCGCTCTATCAGAAACTCACCGAAAAACATTGATCGACGTCATCTATCAGCGCATTGGAACTAGCGATTAGACGATTTTCGACAAGAGGCCTAGTCTTGTGCGATATCACTCTGCCGGTACGTTCCCATGCACGCCAAGCGAACGGTCAGTACGGCGCCCGCAGACCAATCGCCAGCGCCCGCTGCAAGCAAGTCCTACAGCTACTCGAACCTCGACCGCGATGTGTCGGCGCCTGCCGATCTCGCTGAAGAAGTAGCGCTGGCCATCGCCTTTAACGGCATAAGCCAGGCGGTCATGCTGGTCACTCCGACCGATCTTGAAGACTTTGTTGTGGGCTTCAGTCTGGGCAGCGGCATCATTGCCTCACCCGATGAAATCTACGACATCAAACTCAGCGGCTGCGGGTCTGCACAGCAGGCCGAGGTCGAAATCGCCAGCCGCGCCTTTTGGGACCTCAAACAGCAGCGTCGGCAAATGGCCGGCACCAGCGGCTGCGGTTTGTGCGGAGTGGAAGCTGTTGAACAGGCGCTGCCTGAACTGAACGTCTTGCCTGGCGCGCCTTTGCCGCCTATCGAGTGGCTTGAAGGTTTGCGTCAGCGGATCGGTGAATTCCAGCCGCTGGGTCGCCATTGTGGCGCGGTACATGCCGCAGTTTTCATGAATAACCAAGGGCAATTGCTGCTGGGCCGGGAAGATATCGGTCGACACAACGCCCTCGATAAGTTGATCGGCGCCCTGGTGCGCCAGGAAATTCCAATAATCGGCGGCCTTGCCATCGTCACCAGTCGTTGCAGCCTGGAGTTGATCCAGAAAGTCCTGCGCGCCGGTATCCAGACGCTGGTCAGCTTGTCCTCGCCTACCGGCCTGGCCTTGCAATGGGCACGTCGTCATAACCTGAACCTAATTCACCTGCCGCAACACAGTGCGCCGCGGGTTTTTAGTCCCGTGATGGAGAGTCAAGCATGAGCCTGCATAAAGAAGCCGACCAGAAACCAGTCCCGCGTTACAAGCCCTACAAAGGTGCCGCCGGTGGTTGGGGTGCATTGATCAGCGTGACTCATCACTGGCTATCCAGCGACAACGCGCTGAAAAACCTGCGCATGATGCTCAAGACCAACCAGAACGGCGGCTTTGACTGCCCTGGTTGCGCGTGGGGTGATTCGCCGGAAAGCGGCATGGTCAAGTTCTGCGAAAACGGCGCCAAGGCGGTGAACTGGGAAGCGACCAAGCGTCGTGTCGACCCTTCTTTCTTCGCCCGCTACAGCGTCAGCGCACTGCGCGAGCAAAGCGATTACTGGCTGGAATACCAAGGCCGTCTGACCGAGCCAATGGTCTACGACGCCGAAACTGATCGCTACAAGCCGATCAGTTGGGACGACTCTTTTGCGCTGATCGCCAAGCACCTCAAAGCGTTGCCGAACCCGAACATGGCCGAGTTCTACACCTCGGGCCGGGCTAGCAACGAAGCCGCTTATTTGTACCAGCTGTTCGTGCGCGCCTATGGCACCAACAACTTCCCTGACTGCTCGAACATGTGCCATGAGGCCAGCGGCGTTGCATTGTCGCAAAGCGTTGGCGTCGGTAAAGGCACCGTGACCTTCGACGACTTTGAACACGCTGATGCGATTTTCGTTTGGGGCCAGAACCCCGGCACCAACCACCCGCGCATGCTTGAGCCTTTGCGTGAAGCGGTTCAACGCGGCGCTCAGGTAGTGTGCGTCAACCCGCTTAAAGAGCGTGGTCTGGAGCGCTTCCAGCATCCGCAACACCCGATCGAGATGCTCACCAACGGTGACCGTCCAACCAACACCGCCTATTTCCGCCCGGCACTGGGTGGCGACATGGCGTTGTTGCGCGGTATGGCCAAGTTCCTGCTGCAATGGGAGCGCGATGCGCAAGCAGCCAACGAGCCGTCGGTGTTCGACCACGCGTTCCTGAACGAACACACCCATGGCGTGCTCGACTATCTGGCGACTATCGACGACACCCCATGGGACAAGATCGTCGAGCAGTCTGGCCTGACGCTGGTGGATATCGAAAAATCCGCGCGCATGTACCTCAAAGGCAAAAACGTCATCATGTGCTGGGCGATGGGTATTACCCAACACCGCCACTCGGTGGCGACCATTCAGGAAATCGCCAACCTGATGCTGCTGCGCGGCAACATTGGCCGCCCAGGCGCTGGTCTGTGCCCGGTGCGCGGCCACAGTAACGTGCAGGGCGACCGCACCATGGGCATCAACGAGCGTCCACCGGCGTTTTTCCTTGATGCACTGGAGCGTCGCTTCCAGTTCAAAGTCCCGCGTGAAAATGGTCACAACGTGGTTGAAGCCATCCACGCCATGGCCGAAGGTCGCGCCAAAGTCTTCATCGCACTGGGCGGTAACTTCGCCCAAGCTACGCCCGACAGCGCTCGTACCGTTACAGCCCTCAGCAACTGCGACCTGACCGTGCAGATCAGCACCAAACTCAACCGCAGCCACTTGAGCCACGGTAAAGAAGCGTTGATCCTGCCGTGCTTCGGTCGTACTGACATCGACATGCAGGCCAACGGTCCACAAGCAGTGACGGTGGAAGACTCGTTCAGCATGGTTCACGCTTCCAATGGCCAGTTGCAGCCGTCGTCGCGCCATATGCGTTCCGAGCCTGCAATTCTCGCGGGCATCGCCAACGCGACATTGGGTAAGCAACCTGTGGACTGGCTATGGCTGGTGGAAGATTACAACCGCATCCGCGAGCTGATCGCCGACACCGTTCCGGGATTCAAAGATTTCAACCAGCGTCTGGAACACCCGGGCGGCTTCTACCTGGGCAACGCGGCCGGTGCTCGTCGCTGGAATACCGCGACGGAGCGCGCCAACTTCAAACCCAACATGTTGCCGCTTGATCTGGTACACGCCAGCGTGCGCTCCACCGGTCAAGAGCCTGATCTGATCATGCAGTCCATGCGCTCCCACGATCAGTACAACACCACTATTTATGGCCTGGATGACCGTTATCGCGGCGTGAAGGGTCAGCGTGACGTGGTGTTCGTCAACGAAGCCGACATCATCCGCCTGGGCTACCAGCCAGGGCAGAAAGTTGACCTGATTTCGATCTGGGGCGATGGTCGCGAGCGCCGTGTGAAAAACTTCACCTTGCTCGCTTTCGACATCCCGGCTGGCCAGGCTGCCGCTTACTACCCAGAGGTCAACCCACTGGTGCCGCTGGAAAGCGTTGGGGATGGCAGCAGCACGCCAACCTCGAAGTTCGTGGCGATCAAGCTGGAGCGCTCGGCTGAAACTGCCCGGATTGTTTAAGACATAATCTGGTGCGGACC
This sequence comes from Pseudomonas caspiana, assembly GCF_040224095.2. Classification (NCBI taxonomy): domain Bacteria; kingdom Pseudomonadati; phylum Pseudomonadota; class Gammaproteobacteria; order Pseudomonadales; family Pseudomonadaceae; genus Pseudomonas; species Pseudomonas caspiana. The sequence goes on from NZ_CP167995.1 coordinate 5,880,381, forward strand.
TTGCGCTGACGCGTCTGGTCCGCACTCATGTATTACGTGTGCCCTCCTACCTGCAGCACTTTCACAACGTGAGCCGACTCATCCACGGTGAATGTGGCTCTATCGCTTTGACTCAGCCTGATCTGGAATTGTCCGACTTTCGCGGTGCCGAGTAGTTTGTAATTAGTGTCGCCCGCTAGCTGCGCAGCAAGCTTCGGATGAATCCCTTGATGAACAGCGTTCTGGAATCGGTCCCAAGTAGCCTGAGCCGCCACCCCTAGATTGGAGTTGAAGTTCTTCGCGCTCTTTTCAATAGTCCAGCCCATAGCTCTCTCTTTATCAGATTCATATACAGACCCGCCAAGCGACCTACACCAAGATCGATCGGCGCCGTAGGAAAATTTTAAGAGAATGGCTTGGATATCGATGTCGTTATTGTCGGAAATGGACTACAGAAACAACGTCAAACACGAGAAGAATCTGACTGAGAAGCGTAGGGATTTTTCCCGCGTTGTATGCTGGAGGATCCAGGAAATGCTTTCTCAAGGGCTATAAAAAAGGCCCGTTTCGTGAGAAACGGGCCTTGATCAAGTAAGCTCAGACTGCCAATTAAGACTTAAGTTCCTTAGCAAAAACAGTAACTTAGCTATTTGTGTACCAGTCGTGTTACTCGTCGGATTTGCGTTGCCACAATCTTTTCAGAACCTCAGGATCGGCGCCGTCATCCCTTTGAGGTTCATTGCATGAAGTATTCCTCGATTCTGTTGTTGTCACTCACTCTGGCCAGTGGTCTCGCCTCAGCAGGCGGTACGGTTGAGTCGGGCGTGGGCGGTGCATTGGGTGGGGTACTCGGTTCCGTTGTCGGCCAACAACTGGGCGGCAGCACAGGTGCAGCGATTGGCGCAGGCCTGGGTGGCGCGGGCGGCGCTGCTGTCGGTGCGGACCGTCGCAATCGTACAGAAGCAGCCATTGGCGGCGGTCTGGGCGCTGCGGGCGGTAACGTGATCGGTCGCAGCGTTGGCGGCAACACTGGCAGCCTCGTCGGCGCAGCCGCAGGTGGCGGTGCTGGCGGTGCGCTGGGTAACTACATGGGCAACGAAAGCCGCGCCGACGATCGTGATAACCGTCGCTATCGCGGTGACCGTGGCCCGCGCGGACACGCTCATGGCCACCGCAAAAACAAACACCATTACCGCCATCGTTAATTGACGTGTTTGACCTGAAAAGCACACTGGCCGCCCATGAAGCGGCCAGTGTTGTTTCAGACGACTAAAACCTGCAACGCCTCGCGCAGGATGTCGGGTATGGATACCGGCAGATTCGACGCCCGATCCACAAACACATGAACGAAGCGTCCCGCCGCACAAGCCTCGTCCTCGCCAACCTTGAACACCGCCAGCTCGTATTGCACAGAGCTATTGCCCAGCTTCGCGACCCGCAAACCGACTTCGATCAAGTCAGGGTAGGCAATCGACGCGAAGTAATCGCATGAAGAACTCACCACAAAGCCCACTACCGAACCGTCATGAATATCCAGCCCACCGCGCTCGATCAGGTAGGTATTCACTGTGCTGTCGAAAAAGCTGTAGTAAGTCACGTTGTTCACATGGCCGTAGATATCGTTGTCGTGCCAACGTGTGGTGATGGGCTGGAAGTGTCGGTAGTCGGCCCGTTGCGGGGTTGTGTTGGTCATGGAGTTCTCTTGTCGTAAGTTGGCATCTGTAGGCGCTGCCGAAGGCGGCGAATACTATTTGTCTGACACACCGCGCTCGCAGCCTTCGGCAACTCCTACAACTATTCAGAGTGGATATTACCCCGCACCCAATCCCGCACCGCCGCATAAGGATAATCCTCCAACTGCGCAAAACCAGGTATCCCGCGGGCCTTGAGCTTGGTGAACAACGGCACACTAATGCCGCACAAGAAGCGCGTCAGGCAATCTGCACTTGGGGCATGGTCACGGTAATCCTGATGTTTACGGATGAACTCACCGCACAGTTGCTCGAAGCTCTGTGCCTCCAGCGGTGCCAAGGCCGGAGGCTCCGGTAAACGCGCGACCTGCCCGGCACATACCGAACAATGCCCGCAGCGGCGTGGTGCCTTTTGATCACCGAAATAATCCGCCAGCCGACTGCTTAAACATTGTTCGCTGGCAAACAACTCAAGCATCGCGTGAATACGCTCCACCTCTGAAGTTTCATGCTCGCTGAAGTATTCATGCAGCTCAATGCTAAGCGCTTCGGCATCAAAATCAGTGACCAACAAGCTGTAGACCTCGGTCATCTGCTTGCTTTCCAGCTCAATCCAGCCTTTTTCCTGAAAGTAATCCAGCGCTGTGACGACCCTTGCGCGCTCAGCCTGGTACTGCTGATACATCGCATCGAAATCCACGGTCGCCCAGGTTCTTGCCCGTGCAGAAGTTGTCACCAAAGCTTCTACGAACTGCCGGCGCTCACCTTCGAAACGTTGCACCAGCGCATCCGGCTCAATCAGGAACTTGAAACGGTACTCCGCAAAATACGCATAGCGTGGCGCGATGATCCCGCGCAGCTCCAACTGCACCAACAAGGTTTTCAGCGGCAATTGGCGAACGTTACTCTGGTCCGCCAGCGGCCCGAGTAGAAACTCCCACTGCCCCTGCGGCCCGGCATCGAGTAAATCCTCAAGAACATAACGAATGCCAGACAGTTCCGGCGTGTCGCCATAGACGAAATTTTCCAGGACGTTGAGGCTGTCGCGATTGGCCAACACCAAGCAATCAGACGGCGCGCCATCACGCCCGGCACGGCCGATTTCCTGGCTGTAGTTCTCGATGGATTTGGGCAGATCAAAATGCACCACATTGCGGATGTCGCTCTTGTCGATGCCCATGCCAAACGCAATGGTCGCCACAATGCAGTTGAGCTGCCCGTCCATGAACTGTCTCTGGATAGACTCGCGCTGATCGTGGGGCAACCCGGCGTGATAAGCGCTGGCTGCAATACCGTTCTGCGTCAAGTGCTCGGCGGTGTATTCAGCGGTTTTCTGCAACGTGACATAAACGATAGTCGGTTGATCGAGCTTGGCACCCAGCCATTCCACCAACCGGCGTCGCTTATCCCACCCGGTCACGGGTTCGACCCACAGATTGAGGTTTTCACGATAGAACCCCGTAGTCACTACGTCCTGCGGCTCAATGGCAAACTTCGCCTGCATGTCATCAATAACCTGCGGCGTGGCCGTGGCGGTGAGCAGCAGCGCCTGGGGAATGCGAAATTCGCGCTGGTAATCCGGCAGCTTCAGATAATCGGGCCGAAAGTTGTGGCCCCATTCAGAAATACAGTGGGCCTCGTCCACCACCAACAAGGAAATCGGCACCTGCGAAATGAAGTTTCGAAAACGCTCGTTCTTCAAACGCTCTACGGAAATCATCAGGATTTTCAACTCACCCGAGCGTGCCTGGGCCATGACCTGCGCAACGTCATCGCGGCTTTGCGCCGAATCGATACTGGCTGCCGAAATGCCGTGGCGCTGCAAAAACGCCAACTGGTCTTGAATCAATGCCAGCAACGGCGAGACCACCAGTGTCAGATGCGGAAGCATCAACGCGGGTAGTTGATAACACAACGACTTGCCTGACCCTGTCGGGAAAATAGCCGCCGCAGAGCGCCCCGCCAATACCGCACTGATGGCGGCCTCCTGCCCCGGACGAAACTCTGAATAGCCGAAAACCTGTTCAAGACGCTTGTGCATAAGCTGCCACTCCATTGACCGCAATCAGGTGCAAGACCTTAACGCGGCCAGCTCGGTCAGAAAACAACCAAAGCATTACAAAAATGAGTAAGGATACAGGCAAGGGCTACTAGCAAAAGGCTATTTACCCGGTTTAACCTTTGCGCCATCAAGCATTGCCTCGATCAGGCCAAAGGAACAGGAATGGATGCCGGTAAACAACCCAGTGAAGATGGATTTACCCACATCCAACGCTTGACCCCAGGCAAGGTCGATATCGTGTTAGGGGCTCATCCGGGCAAACGCAGACCTGCACACCGCAGCAAACGCCGAGGCTATTCGCCGCTGTTGATCCTGCTGGCTATAGCAGGATTTGCTGCGTACCTGCTTTTCCCTCGAGCAAAGCCATTGCCGCTGGCATCCAGGCCAACCATCGAGCAGCCCGTAGCAGTAGCGACGGAACCACCGCCGGCCCTGATCGAAACCCCGCCCCAGCCTGCCCCACCCTTGGCAGCCGAGCCTTACCTTGGCCCCAATGTGGTCCGGCGTGAAGTGCCACCCCCAAGTGCCCAGCCGCTGGACGAATGCATGAAGAATGGCAACGTGATCGACGAAAATGTGCTCAATTGCCGTTTTGGCCAGGTACCAAAAGCTACCGAACGCGAACCGGCCAAAGGCATGGTCTCCTCCAGCTACATGGCGAACTTCAAATCAGACCTCGCTCGTACCAACTCCGAACGGGCGACGAGAGCCTTCACTGTTGCCAGCGTCAGTTTCCGCGCTGTGGACAGTCGCAGCCGCTACCACGCGGACTTTCGAGTCTTCAACAACCACATCGACAACAGCAGCGTATGCATGAACTTCAGTAAAGGCAGCGTCGAAAACCGCGAGTGCCGCCGCGCCGCTGTCGTGTTCTTCAAGGAGTCCTGTCAGGAGTGGACCAAACGCGCCGCCAAAGACCGGGACGAGCAAAGCAAACAAACCCAGGAACGCTATTGCGAGGCGAACAGGACGTTTGAGGCGGGATAAGGCATTTAATTTGACGTGTATTTCAACTATGCGCTGCCGAAGGCTACAGACGGATTAATCCTGATACAAAACCATTTGCAGCCTCCAACAGCCCCTGCTGTGGCTTACAACAGCAAGTAACAACATACCCAAGCGAAAGCAAAAATACTTCTCTAGTCTGCTCCGTACTCATAAAACACGGAGGTTTCTCATGAGTGTATTTACGATTTTCTTTTGCGGTACAGGCTCTACCAAATATGACACGTTGAACAAAAACTACTGGAATGGGGAACTGGTTTCGACACTGGCCAACAATATGGCCAATCGAGAGTTCGTCGACTGGGTCGCTATTGATGGCCCTGGCAGTGGCAATTTACAAGCAGATGAATTATTCACCGAACCCAAAGGTTACGGCTGGACCGGCACCGCGTTTGGTAAAGGCTGGTACGAAAATGTGCAACATGCAATAAACCTGATCAAGGGTAAGGCCGACTGGAAACGCACTAAACTCACCGAAGTCGAGTATAAGCGGTTGAAAGCCGCCGGACTGCCCATTCACGACGTGGAGACATCAGGTTCCTGGCTGTGGCGCCACTACGACTACGGTGACCGCAAAATTACGCAGCAAGACCTGCAAGAACAAATCATCAAAACCTTTCGCAAGGCCGGGATCATCCCGACGCAGGTCAACCTGGTAGGTTGGAGCCGCGGTGGTGTCAGTTGCCATATGGTGGCGAACGCCATGGCGGGGGACCCCGATCTACGTAATATCCCAGTCAATATTTTTGCGGTTGACCCGGTTCCGGGCCCTTTGAACTTCCAGCTTGAGAAAGTTGCCCTCGGCAAAAACGTTAAAGAATATGTAGGTTTTTTCGCTCGGGACGAACGCTCTAAAGGCTTTTCGTGTGTTATTCCCCAGACCCATCCCGCGACTCGGGTCAGCATTTTTCCAATGGCTGGCCGTCACGCCACTTTAGTCGGTAATGCCTCGCTCAAAGGCGCCGACGGCCCCGGTTCTTTGACGGAAGCAGGCCAGTTGGTCAGACATTTCGCAGAAGTATGCCTGACCCGTTGGGGTGCTCCACTGAACAAGAAACTGGGCCTGGCACCTGCAAAGGTCAGTGCGCTGCATCAAAGTATTGTCATGCACGAAGCTACCTTTATCGCGATGCGCAAGTTCAGCTATACCGGCCTGACAGAGCAAAACAAAGACGAACGAAATGTGAGCCTCGGCGATAAGGGCACCCACTTTTCGTCAGTGATGGGCAAGGCGTTCACGCCACAACCCGGTTTGGCAGCATCGCTGGCTAAAGGTAATGAAGCGTATAAAGATATTCAGTGATGCATTTAAGCGGCTGGTTTCATATCTGCGTATGCAGGCCTGGCGTCTCGCGAATAAGGGCACTTCTACAGATTCATTGTTCGCCGTCAGACAGTGCACTGCCCTGACCTGAGAGCAGCCGTCGCCCGCTTTCAAACCCACAAAAAAACCGCCCCTAAGGGCGGTTTTTTTGTTCTGCCAGTCCGTATTACAACTGTGGACCCGCAGCCTTGATTGCGTCGCTCACTTCGAACTTCTTGAAGTTCTCGATGAACAGGCCAGCCAGTGCTTTGGCAGCTTCATCGTAGGCAGCTTTGTCAGCCCAGGTGTTACGTGGGTTGAGCAGGCCGGTTTCAACGCCCGGTACGGCCAATGGCACGTCGAGGTTGATGGTGTCGAGGTGCTCGGTTTCTGCGCCGATCAACGCGCCGCTCTGGATCGCTGAAATCACGCCACGAGTGGTCGGGATGTTGAAGCGCTTACCGACGCCGTAGCCGCCGCCAGTCCAGCCGGTGTTAACCAAATAAACCTTGGAACCGAAGCCACGGATGCGCTTGATAAGCAGCTCGGCGTATTCGCCAGCCGGACGCGGGAAGAACGGTGCGCCGAAGCAGGTGGAGAAGGTCGACTTGATGCCGCTACCCGAACCCATTTCAGTAGAACCAACCAGTGCGGTGTAACCCGACAGGAAGTGGTAAGCCGCTTGCTCTTCGCTAAGGATCGACACTGGCGGCAGTACGCCGGTCAGGTCGCAGGTCAGGAAGATCACTGCGTTTGGCTCGCCACCCAGATTCTTCTCGGAACGTTTGGCAACGTGCTCCAACGGGTAAGCAGCGCGGCTGTTCTGAGTCAGGCTGACGTCGGAATAGTCAGCGTGCTTGGCCTCGTCGATCACGACGTTTTCCAGCACAGCGCCGTGCTTGATGGCTTTCCAGATGACCGGCTCGTTCTTCTCAGAGAGGTCGATGCACTTGGCATAGCAACCGCCTTCGATGTTGAACACCACGCCCTCGCCCCAGCCGTGCTCGTCGTCACCGATCAGGTAACGGCTTTCATCGGCGGACAGGGTGGTTTTGCCGGTACCGGACAGACCGAAGAACAGGGTGACGTCACCCTCTTCGCCAATGTTGGCAGCGCAGTGCATTGGCAGCACGTCAGCCGCCGGCAGCAGGAAGTTCTGCACCGAGAACATGGCTTTCTTCATTTCACCGGCGTAACGCATACCAGCGATCAGTACTTTCTTCTGTGCGAAGTTGAGGATCACGCAACCATCGGAGTTGGTGCCGTCACGCTCAGGAACGCATTCAAAGTTGGCAACGTTCAGCACTTGCCACTCTTGACGACCTGCAGGGTTGTACTGAGCAGGGTTGATGAACAGGCAACGACCAAACATGTTCTGCCAGGCAGTCTGGGTGGTCATCTTCACAGCCAGGTAGTGGTCTTCAGCAGCGCCTACATGCACGTGAGAAACAAAATGCTCTTGTGCGTTGTTGAACGCTTCAACGCGATCCCACAATGCGTCGAATTTGTCAGCCGGGAACTTGCGGTTGATCGGGCCCCAGGCAATTGCGTCCTGAGTGCTTGGCTCTTCAACGATGAAACGATCGACCGGCGAACGGCCAGTACGATGGCCTGTTCTCACAACCAGAGCGCCAGTGTCGGAAAGTTCGCCTTCGCCGCGGGCAAGCGCTTGCTTGACCAGGTCGTCGATGCTCAGATCGGTGTACACAGCGTTATTGGTTTGAGTCATGAGGGTCCCCGTCGGCCAGTGGCCGAGTGCTCCAAACGGTTTTGTAGTAAAAAAACAACCACTACTACAGCGGAAAAGTGGGCCGGATTATGCCAGAAACGCCCAAGAATGGTAGGCCTCCCGTCAGAACCGCCCCACCGCTGCCCACAGCCTGTAGTGAGGCGAAATCCGTGCTCGATTAGTGGCGCGTATCAGATGGCGAGTCGACTCCACCCCCAGCGAAGAGCTGAGCGATATCAGTGGCATCGAAAAGATAGCGCTGATTGCAAAACTGGCAGTCGATTTCGACGCTGCCACCATGCTCAATAACCAGTTGCTGCGCATCTTCCAGTCCAAGACTGACCAGCGCATTGGCCGAACGTTCCCGCGAGCAGCTGCAGCGGAAGCATAGCGGCTGAATTTCAAACATTCTTACGGGGTCTTGGTGGAACAGCCGATGCAGTACGGTCTCGTTGTCCAGGCTCAGCAATTCTTCTGCTGTCAGGGTACTGGCCAGTGTCGTGACATGCTCCCAGGTAGCGTCACGTTCCTCAGGATCAGTCTGATGCGCCACTGGCAATTGCTGCAGCAGCAAGCCTCGCGCACGGTGCCCATCAGCCTTGAGCCAGAAGCGCGTGCCGAGCTGTTCAGACATCACGAAGTAGCTTGAAAGGCTGTCAGAAAGGTCAACACCGTCCAGAGCCACAATCCCCTGATAGCGTTTGCCCTGGCGCGGATCAATGGTCATGGCCAGCGAGCCGTCAGGCATCAGCTCCTGCAAGCCGGCACCCGGCGTAATCAGCGATTCATCGTAACGGGCGATCCCGCGCAGCTCACGCTCGCTTGAGCATTCGACCATCAGCAACGGCACAGCACCGCTGGACCGCGCCTGAAGAATCAGCAAACCATCGAATTTAAGCGTGCCGACGAGCAAGGCTGCTGCGGCCAAAAGCTCGCCAAGCAGTTGCGCTACCGGCTCCGGGTAGGGATGTTTGGCCAAGACTTCGGCGTAGCTTCGCTCAAGCGCGACCAGCTCACCGCGAACATCGCTTTCGTCAAAAATGAAGCGCTGGGAGTACTCGATATCAGTCATGGGGAAGGTATCTGAATTGATGACAAATTGATGACAAGCGTCTATAAAGCGCCGTTTAAAGCGCTCCAAGCGCGTCTTGCCATGTAGATAAGGGCCATTTTATGGGCTATCCCACACTCTTCCAAGCGAAGTGGAACATCAGCCGACTCGTGCTGTGCAATTTGATCGCCCTTGGGCTGCTGGGCGCCTGGATGTGGCCAGCCGGCCATGCCCTGTTTACCCAGTTTGATGAGTGGCTGTTTCATGCACTCAATCAGCCTCTTGAACAGAACGCAGTGTGGCGATCCATCTGGACGGTTGGAAGTATGCGGCCTTTCGATGCAGTGGTGGGTCTGATCCTGCTGTGCCTGCTGATCAAAGGTGAGTGGGTATTTAAAGCCACTCAAGTGCGCGCAGCGCTGTTCGGGTTCGTTTCGATTCTGCTTTTGCTGTTGATCATCCGCACACTGTTTTCAAAATGGCTGGATCATTCGAGCCTGCAACACGACAGCCCGTCCATGGTGCTTGAAGGCGCGATTCGCCTGAGCGAAATGTACCCTCACCTGGAAAAGGCCTGGGAACTCAAAGACCGCTCCAGCCAAAGCTTCCCTGGCGATCATGCTTCGGTGCTGTTGATCTGGGCGATGTTCATGACGGTGTTCAGCCGCTCCTTCGTTCAGCGCGTTGTGATCTGGGGACTGGCGCTCCTTTTCATGATGCCGCGCCTGGTTGCGGGCGCTCACTGGGGGCAAGACGACTATATCGGCGGCGTGCTGATCGCTTTACTCGCGCTGGGCTGGGGTTATTACACCCCGTTTGCAGCAGTGATGAGTAATTTCTGGCTGAAGGTTACAGCGCCGATCTTCACGCTGCTTCAGAAGTTGCCGGTGGTGAGCAGAATGAGCGTGGTGCGCGGGGTTTGAACTGATCACTCACCCCCTGTGGGAGCGGTGCTTGACCGCGATAAAGCTGGATGCGATTCAGGATAGATTGCGGTGTTCTTATCGCGGGCAAGCACCGCTCCCACAGGATCTACGCCATTCGCAGGACCGGCGTCTCGTCACTAGAAATACCGCTCTCCTGGCTAAAGCCGGTCCTACGGGTTCGCGAGGTTCATTTATTCGCGCACCGCTCCACGAAAATCGAACAGTTGCCGACGCTGCTTCTTGGTCGGCTTGCCGTCGGTAGTCACACCCAGATTCCCGGCCTTGCGTTGCGCGGCTTCATTTTCACGTTTGGTAATACTCTCGGGCGTCTCGCTGTAAAGCGCTTGGGCCTCCGGCGCGCCGCGGCGGACAATCGACAGGGCCTCAACAACGACCGTACGCTCATCGAAGCCTGTACGAATCTGAAACTGATCACCGATGCGCGGTTCTTTGCCCGGCTTGCAACGCTCGCCACGGCAGTGCACCTTACCGCTTTCAATCGCCGTTTTTGCCAAGGCGCGAGTCTTGTAGAAGCGGGCCGCCCATAGCCATTTATCCAGGCGGACTTTATCGTCTTCCTCTGACTTTTGAGCCATATGAATTCCTCAATCAGGTCGTAGTCAGACTGTACTACGGCACGCACCGCGTGCTGCAAGCGTTTGCGACGATCTGCAACCCTGGCTCTTTCCAACACCCTATTCATGGAACGTGATATGACTGAGTTTCCCCCGTCATTGACCTCACCCGCCAGCGGCTGCGACGGTTGCAGAAACAGCCCCGATCTGGACTTCTCTTTCGCCTTTGCCTATCAGCCTATCGTTGACCTGCGCGACCAGTCGGTTTTTGCGCACGAAGCACTGGTGCGTGGCATCAATGGCGAAGGTGCGTTTTCGGTCTTGAATCAGGTAACTGACAAGAACCGCTATCGCTTCGATCAATTGTGCCGGACCCACGCCATTGCGGGGGCTGCTACGTTGCAGATGCAAGAGCGGCTTTCGATCAACTTTCTGCCCAATGCGGTTTATCGACCTGAGTTGTGCATCCGCAGCACGCTTGAGGCAGCGCGCCGGCATGACTTTCCGCTGGACCGGCTGATCTTTGAGACGATCGAAAGTGAGCACGTCGATAACAATCGCCACCTGACCAATATTCTGCGTGAATACCGCCAATTCGGTTTCATGACGGCCATCGACGATTTCGGCGCTGGATACTCGGGCCTGACCTTACTCGCTGACTTTCAGCCGGACCTGATAAAACTCGACATGCAATTAATCAGAGATATTCACCGCGACCGGCCGCGTCAGGCTATCGTTCGTGGGGTTGTCACAATGTGTGCGGAGTTGGGGGTTACAGTCATTGCCGAAGGCATCGAATGTGCCGAGGAGCGTGACTTTCTCGCGGACTGCGGGATTTACCTGATGCAAGGTTACTGGTTCGCCAGACCTGCATTCAAAGCATTGGCCCAGATCGATTCAGGGGTCTGGCAGAAAGCATAAGAAGTACGGAAATTCATTGAAAACATTTGATCATCTGACAGTCATCGGCCTGCGTGAGTGGGTGGCGCTGCCCGACCTTGGGGTCGCGGGCCTGCGGGCGAAAATCGATACCGGCGCGAGCACCTCAAGCCTGCACGCTACCGAGATCGAACCTTTCGAACGCGATGGCCAAAAGTGGGTCCGTTTCAACGCCCATCTGGGCACAGTGGTCCAGTTGCGCCATCGCCGTTGCGAAGCGCTGTTGGTCGCGATGAAAACCATTAAGAGCTCCAACGGTCACGCGCAGGTCCGCTACGTCATTCGCACCACCCTGGCTTTGGGTGATCGTGTCTGGCCTGTGGAATTCACGCTGGCCTGCCGCAAAGCAATGCGCTATCGCTTGCTGCTCGGCTCCAACGCTTTGATCGATGGCCAGTTGGTCGTCAATCCAGGCATTACTTACGTTCAGGACAAACCGGTTTTCCCGGTCTCGACTACCTCTGCCACAGGTGCTGCATGAAGATCGCTGTGCTTTCGCGTAACCCGCGTTTGTATTCAACCCGTCGTCTGGTCGAAGCTGGTATTGAACGTGGCCATGAGATGGTGGTGATCGACACCCTGCGTGCCTACATGAATATCGCCAGCCACAAGCCGCAGATCCACTATCGCGGCAAACCGCTGGAGGGCTTCGATGCAGTGATCCCGCGCATCGGCGCTTCAGTGACTTTTTACGGCTGCGCGGTATTGCGTCAGTTTGAAATGATGGGCGTTTTCCCGCTCAACGAATCGGTCGCCATCGCTCGTTCGCGGGACAAACTGCGCTCGCTGCAATTGCTCTCGCGGCGCGGGATCGGGTTGCCGGTGACAGGCTTTGCTCACTCACCGGACGATATCCCTGACCTGATCCAGATGGTCAACGGCGCACCGCTGGTGATCAAGGTACTTGAAGGCACACAGGGTATTGGCGTGGTGCTGTGCGAAACGGCCACAGCGGCTGAGTCGGTGATCGAGGCCTTCATGGGCCTCAAGCAGGACATCATGGTGCAGGAGTACATCAAGGAAGCGGGTGGCGCGGATATCCGCTGCTTCGTGGTCGGTGACAAGGTTATTGCGTCGATGAAGCGCCAGGCCAAACCCGGCGAATTCCGCTCCAACCTGCACCGTGGCGGCAGCGCCAGCCTGATCAAGATCACCCCCGAAGAGCGCATGACCGCTATCCGCGCCGCCAAGGTCATGGGCCTGAGCGTCGCCGGTGTCGACATCCTGCGTTCCAATCACGGCCCACTGGTGATGGAGGTCAATTCTTCACCGGGGCTGGAAGGCATCGAAGTAACTACCAGCAAAGACGTGGCCGGGATGATCATTGAGTATCTGGAGAAGAACAGCGGACCGCATATGACGCGGACCAAAGGGAAGGGTTAAACCAGCCCTTGCGATAATCTTGAGCAGTCAATGCTTTTGTGGGAGCCGGGCTTGCCCGCGATAAGACCGGACTCGATTCACTTTAGATCGTGTTCAGCCTTATCGCGGGCAAGCCCAGCTCCCACAGGAAACCGATTGGGTGGCTTTTTAAACCGCCCCTCTCGGCAGCATCAGCCCCAACGGCAAGCGCACACGCGCTTCCAGCCCACCGCCCGAGCGGTTGCGCAATTCAACATTGCCACCGTGCATCGCTGCAATCCGCTTAACGATCGCCAACCCCAGCCCCGTGCCCTTGCCACTTCTGGCACGATCACCACGGATGAACGGATTGAAGATCACTTCAAGCTCCGACGGGTCAATCCCGATTCCACGGTCCAGAACGCTCAGCACCACGTAAGGCGCACTGGTGTCGCCGGACACATAAGCCGCAACCTCAATGCCATTGCCTGCGTGGTGCATGGCATTGCCAATCAGGTTGGTGAGCAATCGCTTCATTGAAACCCGTCGCAACGGGAATGGCGGAATCGGCTCAAGACACAGACGTATCTGCTCTTCAGGATTCTCCGGATTATTGAACGGGGCAACCACATCACGCACCAGTTCACTGAGGTCTACCTCTTCAATCTCTTCATCACGGCCGTCACGAATAAACGCCAGGAACTGATCGAGAATGGCATCCATGTCTTCAATGTCGCGGACCATGCCTTCGGTGAGCTCGTTTTCGCCCTTCATCAACTCCAGTGACAAACGCAAGCGGGTCAATGGTGTTCGCAGGTCATGGGAAACACCCGCGAGCATCAACTCTCGTTCTTGCCCTGCCTGCTCGACGTCCTCGGCCATCTGGTTGAACGCGCGATATACCTCAGTCATTTCACTGGGCGTATCGCTGACCGGCAGACGCACGCTGCGCCCCTGCCCTAATTGCCTGGCGGCGAACACCAAACGCTTGAGAGGCTGATTGAGTTGCCGGACGAAGATCCACGCCGAGGCGGTGGATAACAAACCAATTGCCAGGAACCAGCCCAGCACGCTCCAGATTTTCTGGCCGCGCAGCGGGTGCGGATACAACGGCACTTTCAACCAGCCATCGCCCAGACTCGGAGCCCGAACCCACAACGCAGGTGGCGCATGCACGCGCAAGCGCACTTCAGTGTCCGCACCCAGCTCGGCCTGCATCTGGCGCTGATAGATTTCGCTGTAGGGCCAATGCTGCTCACCTTCCGGAACGCCGCCGCCCACTACACGGATCAGGCCTGCCGCATCGGCAATCGCCTCCCGGTCATTCTCGTTGGCCGCCCAATAGGCGCGCAGGGTTAGCGCGACACCGTGGCTGTATTGCCTGTCGACGAGCACGTCCTCGTTCATCAGCAGATAAACCAGGGTCAGCGCCTTGGAGAACAGCACGACGATGAGCACCAGCCACAGGGTGCGGGAGAAGAAGCTTTGCGGGAACCAGAGCGGGGTTTTCATAGTTGCAGCTATACACTTTGCAGGAGCGAGCCAGGCTCGCAGGTTTGCTAAACGCGAACGACAACCCGACGCCAGATCAGCGAAAACCAAAACGTCGATAGCCCTGTTCGGGGCTATCGACGTGACTGGCAATCACCACAGCGGGCTGTGCTCCTAAAAGCGCTCGATTATCGTGTACCCGCACCGTCCGGAACGAATACATAACCAACACCCCAGACCGTTTGAATGTAGCGCGGCTTGGAAGGATCCGGCTCGATCAGGCGACGCAGACGGGAAATCTGTACGTCGATTGAGCGCTCCAGCGCATCCCATTCACGGCCACGAGCCAGGTTCATCAGTTTGTCGCGGGTCAGCGGCTCGCGCGCATGCATCACCAGCGCCTTGAGTACCGCAAACTCGCCTGTGGTGAGCATGTGTACTTCATCGCCACGCTTGAGTTCGCGAGTGGCCAGGGACAACTCGTAATCACCAAAGGTGACTGACTCGTCTTCACTGCCTGGTGCGCCCGGTACCGGAGCGGCCTGACGGCGCAATACAGCTTTGACTCGCGCCATCAGCTCATCAGGATTGAATGGCTTGGCCAGGTAATCGTCAGCGCCCAGTTCGAGGCCTTTGATGCGGCTCAGCTCATCGCCCTTGGCGGTCAGCATGATGATCGGCACTTGATTGTTAGCGGCCCGCAGACGACGGCAGGCTGACAGCCCGTCTTCGCCCGGCAGCATCAGGTCAAGCACGACAAGATTGAAAACTTCGCGGGCCAGCAAGCGATCCATTTGCTCAACGTTGGCCACAGCACGGGCACGATAACCCTTGCTGGTGAAAAAACGTTCTAACAGGCTGCTCAAACCCGGATCGTCATCAACAATAAGGATTTTTTCGCCTTCGGCAGTTTGTGCAGTGCTGCTCATTCAGATGCTCCTTTGATCTCGGGGCGCATTATGGCGTAGCTGCTGTGATACGCACCGTGTGCATTGTTAGCAGATTTTACCGGGGCTGCCACTCAAGCCTTGCTTCTCCTGAGCAAAAACAGCGCTTTTGTCGGCTCATCCCCTAATCGGGCTGTGCTGGGTATAATGCGCCGCCCTCAAAGTCAGGCAACGCCTGAACATGGCCGTTCGACAGTATTCTTGCGAAAGTAGGTCTGCGCAGCTCGCGACCACTTTGTAATCAGGTATTTTGCTCACAACTCCAGGTGGTCTCATGGACAGCATCAACAGCCGCATCGCCGAAGAACTTGGCGTACGCCCACAACAGGTCGCAGCGGCCGTCGCCCTACTGGATGAAGGCTCTACCGTGCCTTTCATTTCCCGTTACCGCAAAGAAGTGACCGGCAGCCTCGATGACACGCAACTGCGTCATCTTGAAGAGCGGCTGCGCTACCTGCGCGAACTCGACGAGCGCCGCATCAGCATCCTTGCCAGCATCGAAGAGCAAGGCAAGCTGACTCCGGAGCTGGCCCGTGATATCAAGCTGGCCGATACCAAGACCCGCCTCGAAGATTTGTACCTGCCTTATAAGCAAAAACGCCGCACCAAAGGCCAGATCGCGCTGGAAGCAGGCCTTGGCGAGTTGGCAGACGGTCTGTTCAACGACCCTGCTTTGAGTCCGGAAGCCGAAGCTGCACGTTTTGTGGACGCCGAAAAAGGCGTTGCCGACGTGAAGGCTGCGCTGGAAGGCGCGAAGTACATCCTCATGGAGCGCTTCGCCGAAGACGCCACCCTGCTGGACAAGCTGCGCAGCTTCCTCAAACAGGAAGCCGTGATCAGTGCTCGCGTAGTGCCCGGCAAAGAAGAAGAAGGCGCCAAGTTCCGCGATTACTTCGAACACGACGAGCCACTGAAAAGCATGCCGTCGCACCGCGCCCTGGCTATTTTCCGTGGTCGCAACGAAGGCTTCCTCAGCTCGGCGCTGAAAGTCGGTGAAGAACTGCCCGGCACCCTGCATCCATGCGAGCTGATGATCGGCGAGCGTTTTGGTCTGCAAAACCAGAACCGTCCGGCTGACAAGTGGCTGGCCGAAGTCGTGCGCTGGACCTGGAAGGTCAAGCTTTACAGCCACCTGGAAACCGACTTGCTAGGCGAACTGCGCGATGGCGCGGAAACCGAAGCGATCAACGTGTTCGCCCATAACCTGCATGACCTGCTGCTGGCCGCACCGGCTGGCCCGCGCGCCACGCTGGGCCTGGACCCGGGCCTGCGCACCGGTTGCAAGGTCGCCGTGGTCGATTCCACCGGCAAGCTGCTGGATTACGCCACGGTTTACCCGCACGTTCCGAAAAACCAGTGGGATCAAACCATCGCTGTGCTGGCTGCGCTCTGCGCCAAGCACGCTGTTGATCTGATCGCCATCGGCAACGGCACCGCCAGCCGCGAAACCGACAAGCTGGCCGCCGAACTGATCAAAAAATACCCAGGTCTGAAAATGACCAAGGTTATGGTCTCCGAAGCGGGCGCATCGGTTTACTCCGCCTCGGAACTGGCCGCCAAGGAATTCCCGGATCTGGACGTGTCGATCCGTGGCGCGGTTTCTATCGCCCGTCGCCTGCAAGACCCGCTGGCTGAGCTGGTGAAGATTGACCCGAAATCCATCGGTGTCGGTCAGTACCAGCACGACGTGTCGCAGCTGAAATTGGCGCGCGGTCTGGACGCTGTGGTGGAAGACTGCGTAAACGCCGTGGGCGTGGATGTGAACACTGCATCGGTGGCCCTGCTGGCACGGATTTCCGGCCTCAACACCACACTGGCGCAGAATATCGTGGCGCACCGCGATGAAAACGGCGCATTCAAATCTCGTGCAGCGCTGAAAAAAGTCCCGCGCCTGGGCGAAAAAACCTTCGAACAGGCTGCAGGCTTCCTGCGCGTCATGAACGGCGATAACCCGCTGGACTCGTCGGCTGTTCACCCGGAAGCCTATCCGCTGGTGAAGCGTATCGCGTCCGAAACAGACCGGGATATCCGTTCGCTGATCGGCGACGCCAGCTTCCTCAAGCGCCTGGACCCGAAAAAATACACTGACGAGACCTTCGGTCTGCCAACCGTCACTGACATTCTGCAAGAGCTTGAGAAGCCGGGCCGCGACCCGCGTCCAGAGTTCAAGACTGCCGAGTTCCAGGAAGGCGTCGAAGACCTCAAGGACCTGGTACCAGGCATGATGCTTGAAGGTGTTGTGACCAACGTCACCAACTTCGGCGCTTTCGTCGATATCGGCGTGCATCAGGACGGTCTGGTGCATATCTCGGCGCTGTCCGAGAAGTTCATCAAGGACCCGCGTGAAGCGGTCAAAGCCGGTGACGTGGTCAAGGTCAAAGTCATGGAAGTCGACATCCCGCGCAAGCGCGTTGGCCTGTCGATGCGCATGAGCGACACACCGGGCGAGAAAATCGACGGTGCTCGTGGTTCACGCCCAGGCTCTGCCCCGCGCCAGCAGCAGAGCAGCGTCCCACGCAAGGAAACCGCAACAGCAGCAGCCCCGGCCAATAACGCCATGGCTTCGCTGTTCGCCAACGCCAAACAGTTGAAGAAGCGCTGATGGACGTTCCGGCAGGCTTTACGGAAAGCCCGTACTTCCGGGCCATAGGCTGCCAGTTACGCCGTTTGGACGTGGGCGTTGCCGAAGTGGCCTTGCCGCTGGAAGACCACCTGCGCAATCGCGGAAATATGATGCACGGCGGGGCGATTTTCAGCCTCGTCGACATCGCCATGGGGCTGGCTTGTTCCAGCTCCCACGGTTTCGATCAGCGCAGCGTGACCATCGAATGCAAAATCAATTACATGCGTGGAGTTTCTGAAGGCGAAGTGCTGTGCATCGCCAAAGTGCTGCACGCGGGCCGTCGCACGCTGGTGGTTGAAGCTGAAGTGCTTCAGGGCGAGAAACTTGTCGCCAAAGCACAAGGCACGTTCGCTGTCGTCTAGTACAGACAGGCCAAATTGAGGTAATTTCGGCGCTATTGAATAAGCGTCGGAATTTTCCATGCGCGCTGTGGCCAGAAAGAGCTATCGATAATGGCGTCGCAGAACCAAACCAGGCGACATCGCCAGTTAATCCTCACCCTTGTACACCGTCACATCCACCCCCATATTGGGGCGACTGACGCGTGAAGGAATCCAACTTGAGCGAACTTCTCAACCGCCGCCTGGCTTTGCTTAGCGAGCGCACTAACCTCTCCCTGCTGGAGCAGTGCCTGCACGGTATTGAGCGCGAATGCCTGCGTGTAACCGGCGATGCCCAACTGGCGCAGACGCCGCATCCGCAAGCCTTGGGCGCGGCTTTGACCCATGGCCAGATCACCACAGACTATTCAGAATCGTTACTGGAGTTCATCACTCCGGCGCTGGCCAACCCGGTCGAAACACTGGACAGCCTGGATAAAATCCATCGTTTTGCTTACACCAAGTTGGGTAACGAGCTCCTCTGGAGCCCGTCGATGCCGTGTCCGCTGCCGGATGAAAAAGATATTCCGATTGCCTATTACGGCACGTCGAATATCGGCAAGCTCAAGTACGTCTACCGCAAAGGCCTGGCCCTGCGTTATGGCAAAACCATGCAATGCATTGCGGGTATCCATTACAACTTCTCGCTGCCGGAAAGCGTCTGGCCGCTGCTCAAGCAAACCGAAAGTTTCGAAGGCGATGCTCGCGACTACCAATCGCATGCTTACATCGGCCTGATCCGAAACTTCCGGCGCTACAGCTGGCTGCTGATGTACCTGTTCGGCGCTTCACCAGCGCTGGATGCAGGCTTCTTGCGCGGCCGTGCCCATAAGCTTGAACAGTTCGACGCTGACACGCTGTATTTGCCTTATGCGACCAGCCTGCGCATGAGCGACCTTGGCTATCAGAGCAACGCTCAAGCGGACCTGACGCCTTGCTACAACGATCTGATCAGCTACACCGACAGCCTGCGCAAAGCAGTGGCAACGCCGTATGCGCCGTATGTCGAAGTGGGCACACATAATGCCGAAGGTGAGTGGGTTCAGCTCAACACCAATGTCTTGCAGATCGAGAACGAGTACTACTCCAACATTCGCCCCAAGCGAGTGACCTACTCGGGCGAGCGTCCGATCCAGGCGCTGATGGCCCGAGGCGTACAGTACGTTGAGGTTCGCTGCCTGGACATCAACCCGTTCCTGCCAACCGGCATCGACTTGCAGCAAGCCCGTTTCGTCGACGCCTTCGTGCTGTACTGCGCCCTGCAGGAAAGCCCGCAACTGGCCAATAACGAATGCCGTAACGCTGCGTCGAACTTCCTGACCGTGGTCAAGGAAGGACGTCGCCCAGGCCTGGAGCTCAACCGCAACGACGGCACCATCGACCTGAAAGCATGGGCCACCGAGCTGTTGGAGAAGATCAAGCCCATCGCGCAATTGCTGGATCAGGCGCAAGGCACTGACGAGCACATCAAATCCATCACGGCGCAGCAAGCCAAGGTCGATGACGCGTCGCTGACCCCATCGGCGAAAGTGCTGACGAGCATGAAGCAGCACAACGAGGGGTTTACCGCATTCTCGCTGCGTCAAAGCCGTGCGCACGCTGAATACTTCCGCAGCAACCCGTTGAGCGCCGAAGAGCAGGCGCACTTCGAAGAGCTGGCCACCACCTCGATTGCCGAACAGGCAGAGCTGGAGCAAACCGAAGAACCGGTGGATTTCGACACCTTCGTCGGCGCGTATCAGGCGAGTATTTTGCGGATTAGTAACTGAGCCGGAAGCACGATTATCTGTAGGAGCTCACGAGCAACGCGAGGCAGCGGTAGCGGTTTACCTGAAACACCCCTATCACTGCCTCGCGTTGCTCGTGAGCTCCTACAAAATCGGTGTTTGCCGCAACGATCCGGCTTTTACAACGCCTTCTCGAAAATCTTCGAATTACGCTGAAAGTTATAGAGCGATGCACGGGCAGCAGGCAGGCGATCAACGCTGCTTGGCTCAAAGCCACGCTCGCGGAACCAGTGCGCCGTGCGCGTGGTAAGCACAAACAGGGTTTTCAAACCTTGTTCGCGAGCACGGGTTTCGATGCGCTCAAGCAACTCGTCACCACGGCCGCCATGGCGGTACTCAGGGTTGACCGCCAGGCAGGCCAACTCTCCGGCTTGCGAATCCACAATCGGATACAACGCCGCACAGGCGATGATCAAACCTTCGCGCTCGACCACGCTGAACTGCTCGATCTCACGTTCCAGCACTTCACGTGAACGACGCACCAGAATGCCCTGCTCTTCCAGCGGCGTAATCAGATCCATCAAGCCGCCGACGTCTTCAATGGCTGCTTCGCGCACCAGCTCGAATTGCTCCTGCGCCACCAGCGTACCGCCACCGTCGCGGGTAAACAGCTCGGTGAGCAGCGCGCCGTCTTCGGCGTAGCTGACGATATGGCTACGGCCCACACCGCCTCGGCATGCCTCAGCAGCAGCATCCAGCAATTCCGCCTGATAGTTGTAGTTGCTGCCCAGACGCAGGATATGCGCGGGTACTTGCTGTGGACGCAGCTCACGCACCAGCCTGCCCTGCTCGTCCATCAAGCCGCGCTCCTCGCCGAACAGCAGCAACTTGTCGGCACCCAGATCGATAGCGGTTCGGGTAGCGACGTCTTCGCAGGCAATGTTGAAAATTTCACCAGTTGGCGAGTAACCGATTGGCGACAACAGCACGATGTGGCGCTCGTCCAGCAGGCGATTGATACCCTTGCGGTCGATCCGGCGCACTTCACCGGTGTGCTGGTAGTCCACGCCTTCAAGCACGCCGATGGGCCGTGCAGTGACGAGGTTGCCGCTGGTGACCCGCAGGCGCGAGCCCTGCATCGGCGAGGCGGCCATGTCCATGGACAGACGCGCTTCGATGTCGAGACGCAAATGACCGACCGCGTCGATGACGCAGTCCAGCGTTGCGGCGTCAGTCACGCGCAAGTTGCGGTGATATTGCGGCGTCAGACCGCGAGCAGCCAGGCGGCTTTCGATCTGCGGACGCGAGCCATGAACCAGCACCAGACGCACGCCGAGGCTGTGAAGCAGCACCAGGTCGTGGACGATATTGCCGAAGTTCGGGTGTTCAACGCCATCGCCGGGCAGCATGACGACAAAGGTACGTTCCCGGTGAGCGTTGATATAAGGCGAAGCGTGGCGAAGCCAATTGACGTATTCGTGCATAACCTGAAGAGCCTGCTGATAAAAGGACGAAAGACAGAAACACTCACAACCGTGTGGTGGTTATCGTCGGAACAAGCATGGCTGCACGCGCACTCTCCTTATTTTTAATTCAGGCATGAGCCGATTCATTTCGGGCTCAGGCAATAATGTTCAATCAGTTGGCTTAACAGACGCACTGTAGGCTGCAAACGTGACATTTCAAGATACTCACCCGGCTGATGCGCGCAGGCAATATCACCGGGGCCCAATACCAGCGTTTCGCACCCCAGACGCTGAAAATAAGCGGCCTCGGTCCCAAATGCTACCGCTTCGGCGCGATGCCCTGTAAGACGTTCGGCGACACGCACCAGTTCCGCATCGGCGGCCTGCTCGAACGGCGGAGCCTCAGGAAACAACGGCGCGTAATCAATTTTTACCTGATGCAGTTCGGCCAGCGGCTCCAGCTTCTGACGAATCGCGGCGCGCAGTACAGTCGGATCCATGCCTGGCAGCGGGCGCAGGTCGAATTCCAATGAACACTGACCGCAAATCCGGTTCGGGTTATCCCCGCCGTGGATGCAACCGAAATTGAGGGTCGGCGTCGGCACGCTGAACTGCGGGTTGCGGTACTCAAGCTGCCACTGCTTGCGCAAATCCTTGAGCTCGCTGATTGCATCGTGCATGGCTTCCAGAGCGCTGTGTCCCAGACTTGGATCAGAGGAGTGACCGCTGCGTCCGAGAATATCGATGCGCTCCATCATCACGCCTTTATGCAAACGAATCGGCTTGAGGCCCGTCGGCTCACCGATCACGGCCGCACGACCTAAAGGCCGACCCGCCTCGGCCAACGCACGAGCGCCTGCCATGGAGCTTTCTTCGTCGCAGGTCGCGAGGATCAACAGCGGCTGCTTGAACGGCTTATCCAGCAACGGCTGCACGGCTTCGATAATCAACGCGAAGAAACCTTTCATGTCACAACTGCCCAGCCCGACCCAGCGGTTGTCGACTTCGGTCAACTTCAGCGGATCAGTTTTCCACAGGGCCTCATCGAACGGCACCGTGTCGCTGTGCCCGGCCAATACCAGCCCGCCAGGACCACTGCCGAAACTGGCCAGCAAGTTGAACTTGCCCGGCGAAACCTGCTGGATATCACACGCAAAACCCAGATCGCCCAGCCAACCGGCCAGCAAATCAATCACCGCACGGTTGGACTGATCCAGTGAAGGCTGGGTGCAGCTCACCGAAGGGGCGGCAATCAACGCGGCGAATTGGTCTTTCATGGACGGCAAGGGCATGTGCGTTTCCTTTAACGGGAGAGCTTGCCGACCATCATAGGGGTATCGGGCAGTGGGAATAAACCGTTAAGGAAGGTTTGAAAGGGGTAAAAGACGAATCCTCACAATGACGAAGGGCAATTCAACAACGGCACGTCGCGTTTTCACTCAGAGCCGTTTCACCCCCATGGGATAAAATGTGCGCTCTAAAGGTTGGCGAGCGTAATGTCTTATTTTTCATCTACGCCGACAGGCGCTGAACGCTACGAACTCTCGCACCTTGAGCCCTTTACTTTTGTCATCAACAGCAAACTGGCGAAGCGCGACCTGCGGGTTCACGTAACGTTTTCTACTCACTGCTTCAGCAAGGCTTATGATCCAGCGTTGCACACCAACGGTGAACCCATCATCGACTCGCAGACGCAGCGACCGAGATCCTTTTGCCCCATCAGATACGAATTATCCCGCCATTTACGTCCGTTGATTGAAAGTCTTGGGCATCCAAAAGCCAAGGTTTGGGAAACTGCAGCAGAGCGCAATTGGTGCTATTCGATTACGGTCGACTCCCCATCCGGCCCCTACTACGTATTTTTTGAAATCCGCCGAGCTAGCCGTGAACGACGTCAGTGGCAGGATTTGAACCTGGTAGTAGAAAGCGCTTACCACGATGATAAGAGAAACGAGGGACCAAAGCTTAAAGGGTCAATCGCCTTTGTCCTGCTCTGCGGCAAGACATATTTGCACCAGCCGACTTCAACACGGCGGTAAAACGAAAAAAGGCGCCGGTTGAGGGCGCCTTTTTCGTATGCGGTAAAGCAGATCCGGACACCACTCTCGACCCGCCTTGCGCGAGTACGGCTTTCGCCGCTGGGAAGCGCTCAATCTCATCCGGTCAGTCGCTTCGAGGGTCCAACTCTACTTAAATACGCCCGCCGAAGCAATATGGGCGCGACATGAGAGCTTAGCGGGCAGCTTAAAGGCCATGTCCTGTACACTGCCCACCCTAAGTAGCCACGCAACAACCGGCTGCACCCCGTTTATCAGTAAAAGCGTCTGGATTCCCGGCCATGCAGAAAGAAACAGAAATCAAACTCCGCGTCAGCCGCGAAACCCTCGCTGCACTGCGCGATCACCCGTTGCTGAAAAAGCGTAACAAGAGCGGCTGGGAGAGCGTGGAGCTGTCCAATCAGTATTTCGATACGCCCGAGCGCGACCTGGCCAACGCCAAGGTTGCCCTGCGCGTGCGCCGTGATGGCGATCAGATCATCCAGACCATGAAGACTCGCGGCCAAAGCGTGGCCGGGTTCTCCGAGCGCAACGAGTTCAACTGGGACCTGCCCAAGGCCAAGCTGGACCTGAAGAAGCTCGACGGCGAATGCTGGCCTGAGCAATTGGCCGAGCTGGACAAGAAAACCATCAAGCCGCTGTTTACCACTGACTTCGTCCGAGAGCGTGCAGAGATCGCCTGGGGCCGCGGTAAAACCAAGGTGGTGATCGAAGCAGCACTGGATCTCGGTCATGTAGTGGCGGGCAAGCAGAAGGAAGAAATCTGCGAGCTGGAGCTGGAATTACGCGAAGGCGATCCGTCCGCACTGCTGGAGTTGGCCGCTGAACTGGCCGTGACCCTGCCGCTGATGCCGTGCGACATCAGCAAGGCCGAACGCGGCTATCGTCTGCTGGACGCCAGCAGCTATTCGCTGACGCTCCCGGCTCCGCAGTTCTACGCTGAAATGCCGCTGGATGATGCTTACGCTGCACTGGCCCTGCATTTGTTGGGCAGCAGCCAGCGTCTGGCCGAGCAATACCGTTTCAACGGCCACTGGCGCTTGCTTCAGGACTGGGTTGCGTTGCTCGCGGAGTTGCGCGCACTGACCGGCAGCCTCGGCCAGGCCGCACCACGCAGCACCAGCAGCGAACTGCGTTCGTCGCTGGATGCCTTGCTGGAAGACTGGCGTCCACTGGTTCAGGCAGGCCAGGAAGATGAGGATGTGCGTGGCGCAGCTCACGAGCAGTTTCTTGAAGAGCTGCAGGACCCGCGCTGGGGCCTGTTCTCGCTGACCACTTCGCGCTGGTTGCTCGCACGCAGCTGGACAGTGGAACGTAATAACCGCGGCAATCGCCAAGGCGCCGCGCAACTGGATAGCTGGCTGCCGCGTTTTCTGGCCGATGAAGCCACGGCTTTGCAACTGGGTCGTTATCAACAGCAACCAGAAGATCTGGCCGAGCAACTGCCGCGTATCGAGCGCATTCAGGCCTGGCTGCACCACGCCCGTGGCGCGCTGGACCTGCCGGAGCTGGATCGTCTGTACGGGGAGCTGAACAAGCTGGTGCAGCTGGCCGAACAGCCGATCAGTGATGAAGTGCTGGATGCTCGCGTGCAACAGACCATCGTCGTGTTCCAGAGCCGTGCGTGGAAGACGTTGCTGCGGTTGTAAGCAACGCTAATAACTGTGGGAGCCAGGCTTGCCCGCGATAAGACTGGACGCGATTCACTCTAGATCACGCCTGGCCTTATCGCGGGCAAGCCCGGCTCCTACAAGAGATTACTTTTCAAATTTAGTTGTATGGGCCTCTTAAGCCCCCTGCTCCACCGACCCGATAAAATTCGACAGCTCTGGCGTTCTAGGGTTAGCGAACAGGATCTTCGGATCGCCCACTTCATGCACCTTACCCTGGTGCATGAACACCAGTTTGTCGCCCACTTCACGGGCGAAGCGCATTTCGTGGGTCACCATGATCAGCGTCATGCCGTCTTTTGCCAGTTGACGCACCACGCTGAGCACTTCGTTGACCAACTCCGGGTCCAGCGCCGAGGTGATTTCATCGCAGAGCAATACCTTGGGCGACATCGCCAGCGCACGAGCAATCGCCACGCGCTGCTGCTGACCACCTGAAAGCCGATCAGGGAAGGCATCGAACTTCTCACCCAGCCCGACACGTTCAAGCATCTCTTTGGCAATCTTCCTGGCTTCAGCTTTCGAAACCTTCTTCACCACCTGCGGTGCCAACATCACGTTCTCGCCAACACTCAAATGCGGGAACAGGTTGAACTGCTGGAAGACCATGCCGACTTTCTGCCGCAACGAGCGCAGGTCTGCGCGGGCGGCATCCAGGTACTCGCCATCGACTTCGATAACGCCGTCGTTGATCGACTCCAACCCGTTCAACGTACGCAGCAGCGTACTTTTGCCCGAGCCGCTACGACCGATGATCGCCACGACCTGGCCTTCTTCAACCGTCAGGTCGATGCCTTTGAGAACGTGATGGTCGCCGTAATATTTATGCAGCGCGGAAATTCTAAGCAGAGGCATGCAGTCTCCTTTCCAGGTAACGGGCACTGAGGGACAGGGGATAGCAGAGCATGAAGTAGCCCAGAGCGACGAAGCCATACACCATGAAGGGCTGGAACGTAGCGTTGGCGAGCATGCCGCCGGTTTTGGTCAATTCGGTAAAACCAATAATCGAGGTCACTGCGGTGCCTTTGACGACTTGCACCGAGAACCCGACTGTAGGCGCAACGGCAATGCGCAGCGCCTGGGGCAGAATTACATAACGCAGTTGCTCCAGCGGCGTCATCGCCAGACTGGCAGACGCTTCCCACTGGCCATTGGCGATCGACTCGACGCAACCGCGCCAGATCTCAGCCAGGTAAGCACTGGTAAACAGCGTGAGGGCCAACGCTGCAGCGGCCCATGGAGAAATATCAACGCCCAGCAAAGCCACACCGAAGAACACCAGGAACAGCTGCATCAGCAGCGGCGTACCCTGAAACAGTTCGATGTAAACCTTGGCGATAACGCGTGGCGCATTGAGCTTGGCGATGCGCATACACATGACCAGCAAACCGATCACGCCGCCGCCGATGAACGCCACCAACGACAGGGCCAGGGTCCACTGCAGGCCGGTGAGCAAGTTACGCACAACATCCCAGAGGGTGAAATCCATCAGCTTTTCCTCGAAATGTAGCGACGACCAATCCAGGCCAGAAGCTGGCGAACCATCAGTGCCATAAAGAGGTAGATCAGCGTCGTGACGATGTACGTCTCGAAAGCCCGAAAATTACGCGACTGAATGAAGTTGGCGAAGAAGCTCAACTCCTCGGTAGCGATCTGTGAACAGACTGCCGAACCGAGCATCACGATAATGATCTGGCTGCTCAATGCCGGCCAGACTTTACCCAATGCGGGAATCAGCACGACGTAGCGGAACGCTTCGAAGCGCGTCATCGCCAACGCGGCAGCGGCTTCCAGCTGGCCTTTGGGAATCGCCTGGATGCCTGCACGGATAATCTCCGTTGAGTAAGCACCCAGGTTGATCACCATGGCCAGAATCGCCGCCTGCCATTCGGAAATCTGCAGGCCCAGAGACGGCAGCCCGAAGAAGATGAAGAACAACTGCACCAGGAACGGCGTGTTGCGTATCAGCTCGACATAGACCCCGAAAATCGCCGAGAACGGCTGAATCTTCCAGGCCCGCACGATGGCGCCGATGATGCCCAGGCCGACCCCGAGCAACGTGCCAATGGCGGTCAACTCCAAGGTAAACAACGCCCCGCGCAGAAGCAGATCGGCATTCTGCATGACCGGTGCAAAGTCAAAGTTGTAAGCCATTGGCAGCCTCCGAAATCAGTGAACAGTTATCAGAGGTCAGCGGGCAGGGGCTGCTTGAGCCAGGTCTGGGAGTTCTTCTCCAGCGAGCCATCTTTCTTGGCGGCATCAATGATTTCATTGACCTTGGCCAGCAGCGCGCCCTGATCCTTGTTGACACCCACATAAACCGGGGAATCCTTGAGTTTCACTTTCAGCTCAGGGATGCGCTTCGGGTTCTTCTCACTGATCGCGACCATTACCACGTTGCCGCTGGCGATCAGGTCAGTCTGGCCAGCCAGATAAGCCGCAATAGTGGAGTTGTTGTCTTCAAAGCGCTTGATGGTCGCTTCTTTCGGCGCAACAGCGGTCAGCTCGATGTCTTCGATAGCGCCGCGGGTGACGCTGATGGTCTTGCCTTTGAGATCGTCCAGACCTTTGATCGACGCCTCAGGTGGACCGAATACCGCCAGGTAGAAAGGCGCGTAGGCCTTGGAGAAGTCGATGACTTTCTCACGATCAGGGTTCTTGCCGAGGCTGGAGATCACCAGATCCACCTTGCCAGTGGTCAGGTACGGAATGCGGTTGGTGCTGTTGACCGGCGTCAGCTCCAGTTTGACCTTGAGCTGGTCAGCGATCAGCTTCGCGGTGTCGATGTCCAGGCCACGGGGCTTCATATCCGGACCTACCGAGCCAAACGGCGGGAAGTCCTGTGGCACGGCAACTTTCAACGTGCCGCGTTTCACGACGTCGTCCAGACCATCGGCGTGGGCAGGTGCCTGGCTGAGCATGAGGCTGGCAAACAGGGCAGTAAGCAGAGCGCTGTAACGCTTGGTCATAGGAAGACTCCGTGAAGGACGACAGGTGTTTGTCCGCAACCTCAGTGCACAGCCCATGCCATCCGTTCATACGCAGCCATAAACCAAGGCTTTGCGCTGAATTTCGGTCTTACTGGTCTGACCAGTCAAACCATTCGACGCCCTGCTTTGGCGCGCCAGAGAGCCCGGCCGCCCTAGGCTTGGGCGTCGCTTGCCGAATTGTGAAGATGGTTATAAAAGGGACTTTTCGCGGACTGACTGGCCTGAACAGTGATGCCCTATAGCCCACTTGCCGTACCCGAGTCAGCCTTGAGGGCAATCCGTAAATTGATTGCCGAACAAGGCTATCAGCCCGGCGATAGCCTGCCGTCGCAGCGTGATCTGGCGGCCCTCCTTGGCGTCAGCCGTGCGTCGTTGCGCGAAGCGTTGTCGTCGCTGAGCGCACTTGGCGTGGTCAGCGTACAGCCCGGCAAAGGCGTGTTCGTCCAGGCGATTTCTGAACCAGAAAAGCGCACAGGCGGTTTTTCCTGGCCTTTCGACGCACAGGTTTCACCAGCTGATACGTTTCAACTGCGTTATGCACTGGAAGGTTTTGCTTCAGGGCTGGCGGCCGTGACCTTGACCGCCGACGAGCGGGACGTACTGGAAGACAACGTCGAAGCCATGCGCCTGGAGCTGCGCGCCGGGGATTTCGAGTCGGCGTCACGGCTGGATTTCGAATTCCATCGGCACATTCTGATCGCCAGCGGCAATCAAGCCATGCTCGGCATCATCACTGCAGGTGCCGATATCTTCCTCGAAAGCCAGAAAATGCCTTTTATCCGCCCCTCGCGAGCAATGGAAACCTGGCAGGAACACCGCAAGATCCTCCGCGCCCTGGCCCGCCACGCATCGGGCCCCGCGCAGAAAGCCATGCACGAGCACATTCGTAATGCAGCCCTGCGGACCGGGATTGTTTTCGTTTCGCCAGCGAGCTAGAGCATCTGACGATCTGCAGGAAGCACACGTACCTGTAGGAGCTGCCGAAGGCTGCGAAGCATTCATTCTGATACGCCGCCATCGCAGCCTTCGGCAGCTCATACAGGGATTCATTCCGGGTGAAGTTTCGCGCTGGTTGAAGATCGGCCTTGCTAAAACCCTCCCCCTATAACCAGACTCATGGACCTCTATAGCCATACTCAATCAAAGCCGACTTCCTGAACGGGGCAAGGCCCGCTATGATGGGCCACGTTTTTTAGCCTACTAACTCGGAGAACTCCATGAGTAGCGACCTTATCAAGCATGTCAGCGACGCCAGCTTTGAAGCCGACGTCCTCAAGGCTGACGGTGCTGTACTAGTTGATTACTGGGCTGAGTGGTGTGGCCCGTGCAAAATGATTGCCCCGGTTCTGGACGAAATCGCCGAAACCTACAAAGGCAAACTGACTATCGCCAAGCTGAACATTGACGAAAATCAGGAAACCCCGGCCAAGCATGGCGTGCGTGGTATCCCGACTCTGATGCTGTTCAAAAACGGCAACGTTGAAGCCACCAAAGTCGGTGCGCTGTCGAAGTCTCAGCTGGCAGCGTTCCTGGACGCCAACATCTGATGCACCAAAGCCCTGCAAATTGCGGGGCTTTTTTTCGGGATCGATACTAGACGCCTCGAAAATCAAGTGGTACATTCGGCCCCGCAACGGCTTCTCCGTTGCCCCCTGCTAGCCGTCGCCGACGCTCTCCTTTCGATTTAGTACGCGATCCTGTCGCCTTCTCTGCGGCGCGGCCTCATTAAGCCCACAAGCTTAATTTTTCCCCTCCTACATGATTACGTCATTCCCATATGAATCTGACTGAACTCAAGCAAAAGCCGATTACCGATCTGCTCGAAATGGCCGAACAGATGGGCATAGAAAATATGGCCCGTTCGCGCAAGCAGGATGTGATTTTCTCCCTGCTGAAAAAGCACGCCAAAAGCGGCGAGGAAATTTCCGGTGATGGCGTGCTGGAGATCCTCCAGGACGGCTTCGGTTTCCTGCGCTCTGCAGACGCTTCCTATCTCGCCGGCCCAGACGATATCTACGTCTCGCCGAGCCAGATCCGCCGCTTTAACCTGCGCACTGGCGACACCATCGTCGGCAAGATCCGTCCACCGAAAGAAGGCGAGCGTTACTTCGCACTGCTCAAGGTCGACACGATCAACTACGACCGTCCGGAAAACGCGAAGAACAAGATCCTCTTCGAAAACCTGACGCCGTTGTTCCCGAACGTGCGCATGAAGATGGAAGCCGGTAACGGTTCCACTGAAGACCTGACCGGCCGCGTAATCGACTTGTGCGCCCCGATCGGTAAAGGTCAGCGCGGCCTGATCGTTGCTCCGCCAAAAGCGGGCAAGACCATCATGCTGCAGAACATCGCGTCGAACATCACGCGTAACAACCCGGAAGTGCACCTGATCGTTCTGCTGATCGATGAGCGTCCGGAAGAAGTAACCGAAATGCAGCGCACCGTGCGCGGCGAAGTGGTTGCCTCGACG
The DNA here is from genome assembly GCF_040224095.2 of Pseudomonas caspiana. NCBI lineage: Bacteria > Pseudomonadati > Pseudomonadota > Gammaproteobacteria > Pseudomonadales > Pseudomonadaceae > Pseudomonas > Pseudomonas caspiana. The sequence goes on from NZ_CP167995.1 coordinate 5,910,803, forward strand.
TTCGATGAGCCGCCAACCCGCCACGTGCAGGTTGCTGAAATGGTGATCGAGAAAGCCAAGCGCCTGGTCGAACACAAAAAAGACGTGGTGATCCTGCTCGACTCCATCACTCGTCTGGCTCGCGCCTACAACACCGTGATTCCAAGCTCCGGCAAGGTACTGACGGGTGGTGTCGATGCCCATGCTCTGGAGAAACCGAAACGTTTCTTCGGCGCAGCACGGAACATCGAAGAAGGCGGCTCGCTGACCATTATCGCCACCGCGCTGGTTGAAACCGGCTCGAAGATGGACGAAGTGATCTACGAAGAATTCAAAGGCACCGGCAACATGGAGCTGCCTCTGGATCGCAAGATCGCTGAGAAGCGCGTGTTCCCGGCAATCAACATCAACCGTTCCGGTACCCGCCGCGAAGAGTTGTTGACCGCCGATGACGAGCTGCAACGTATGTGGATCCTGCGCAAACTGCTGCACCCGATGGACGAAGTCGCTGCTATCGAGTTCTTGATCGACAAGCTGAAGCAGACCAAGACCAACGACGAGTTCTTCCTGTCGATGAAACGCAAGTAACAGGCAGAACCGCAGCACAAAAAATGGCGCCCTCACCGGCGCCATTTTTTTATTCTGAAATAGCGCTAAATCCCGGCGGGAAGCTTTATGTGTGCCCGCAAGCTGATGTGACGACGTGGGACCGGCTTTAGCCGGGAAGGCGGTATTTCTGCAGATGAATATTAAGCGTCTGTCCCGACCTCTTCCCGGCTGAAGCCGGTCCCACGTCATCATTGATTCCTGTGGGAGCGAGGCTTGCCCGCGATGAGGCTGGACTCGACTCCAGATAAAAACCGCGGAGGTCTTATCGCGGGCAAGCCTCGCTCCCACAGGAATGTATTTCAACAATTGGTATTAGCGACCCAATCCCGATACTTCAAAGCTGCCACGAACTCTAAGAGCAGGTACGATACGAACCTATTTTATCGGTGGCCGGGTTAATGAAATTCAAGGATCTACGGGATTTCGTGCAGCAGCTTGAGCAGCGCGGAGAGTTGAAACGCATTCAAATGCCCATTTCCCCAGTATTGGAAATGACCGAAATCTGCGATCGGACCTTGCGCGCCAAGGGCCCGGCTCTGCTGTTCGAAAAGCCAGTCGGCTTTGATATTCCAGTATTAGGGAATCTGTTCGGCACACCAGAACGCGTTGCCATGGGCATGGGCGCTGAAGAAGTCAGCGAGCTTCGAGAAATCGGCAAGCTGCTGGCATTCCTGAAGGAGCCTGAACCACCCAAGGGCTTGAAAGACGCCTGGTCCAAGCTGCCAATCTTCAAGAAAGTCATCTCCATGGCGCCCAAGGTCGTCAACGACGCGCCTTGCCAGGAAATAGTCATCGAAGGCGATGATGTAGATCTGGGCATGCTGCCGGTACAGACCTGTTGGCCTGGCGACGTTGGGCCACTGATCACCTGGGGCCTGACCGTCACTCGCGGTCCGAATAAAGAACGCCAGAACCTGGGCATCTACCGCCAGCAGGTCATCGGCCGCAATAAAGTCATCATGCGCTGGTTGAGCCATCGTGGCGGCGCGCTGGACTTCAAGGAATGGTGCATCAAGCACCCCGGTGAACCGTTCCCGGTGTCCGTTGCCTTGGGCGCGGACCCGGCAACCATTCTTGGCGCCGTAACGCCGGTACCGGACAGCCTCTCCGAATATGCTTTCGCAGGTTTGCTGCGCGGCAACCGTACCGAGCTGATCAAGTGCAGGGGCAATAACCTGCAAGTCCCCGCCAGCGCGGAAATCGTTCTGGAAGGCGTCATCCATCCGGGCGAGATGGCCGATGAAGGCCCGTACGGCGATCACACCGGCTATTACAACGAAGTCGACAGCTTCCCGGTATTTACCGTCGAGCGAATCACCCACCGCATCAAGCCGATCTATCACAGCACTTACACCGGCCGTCCACCTGATGAGCCCGCGATTCTCGGCGTCGCATTGAACGAAGTGTTCGTGCCGATCCTCCAAAAGCAGTTCCCGGAAATCACCGACTTCTACCTGCCACCCGAAGGTTGCTCGTACCGGATGGCAGTGGTGACCATGAAGAAGCAGTACCCCGGCCACGCGAAACGCGTGATGCTCGGTGTGTGGTCGTTTTTGCGACAGTTCATGTACACCAAATTCGTTATCGTCACCGACGACGATATCAATGCCCGGGACTGGAACGACGTGATCTGGGCCATTACCACGCGCATGGACCCCAAGCGCGACACGGTAATGATCGAAAACACGCCGATTGATTATCTGGATTTCGCCTCGCCGGTTTCCGGACTGGGTTCAAAAATGGGGCTGGATGCAACGCATAAATGGCCGGGTGAGACCACGCGTGAGTGGGGTCGGGTGATCGTCAAGGACGAAGCCGTTACACGCCGGGTCGACGAAATCTGGAATCAGTTGGGAATAGATTGATGCGCGTAACTTTGCAGCCTTCGGGTGCGGTGCTGGAAACCTTGCCCGGCGAGCGGATTCTCGATGCCGCTCAACGCCTGGGCTATGAATGCCCGCAAAGCTGTCGCAACGGCAACTGCCACGTGTGCTCGGCGCTGCTGGTGCAAGGTCGCGTGAAACAGGCCGATGATGAGCTGAGCCACGGCGAGATCTATACCTGCCTTGCAGAGCCACTGGAAGACTGCGAAGTGCTGTGGGACGGCGTGCTCGCTCTGGGTGAGTTACCCGTTCGCAGCCTCGCCTGCCAGTTGAGCGAGTGCATGGAAGTTGGTGGTGATGTCTGGCGGGTCGGCTTGCGCGCTCCGGCAGGCAAGCCGCCGCGTTATCACGCCGGCCAGTACTTGATGATCCATAAGGACAGCGGCGAAAAGTCGGCGTTCTCCCTGGCTTCCGCGCCCCACAGCGGTCGCGATCTGGAAATGCACGTACTGGTCCGCGAAGCCAGCGCGCAAAGCCTGATTGAGCAACTGCAGCGCGATCAAATGGCCCGCATCGAGCTGCCATTCGGTGACACGCACCTGGCCGATCTGCCCGATGGCCCGCTGGTGCTGATCGCCGCCGGTACCGGTATGGCGCAGATGCACAGCCTGATCGAACACTGCCGCGCCAAAGGCTTCACCCATCCGGTGCACTTGTACTGGGGTGCGCGTCGCCCGGACGACTTCTACGAAATCAAGCACTGGGAAGAATGGAAAAAACTGCCCAATCTGTTTCTGCACAAAGTGGTCAGTGACCTGTGTGGCTGGGAAGGACGTTGCGGCATGCTGCATGAAGCCGTTTGCGAAGACATCGACGACCTGTCGGCAGTCCATGTCTATGCCAGCGGCTCACCGGCCATGATCTACGGCACCCTCGACGCATTGGTCAGCGCCGGGATGGATGCACACCAGATGCGTGCCGACGTATTTGCCTACGCACCGCGCCCCTGATCAGGACGCCGTTAAAAGCGAAACCCTACGTTAAGCATCGCAGCGGAGGCTCCCAGCAGGACAGCTTCCGCGACGACCAGCCCAAGGTTGATTCCCACCCCAGGGATGATTACAGGAGCCACGCCGAAGCGATTCAACGGAATCTTGTCGCGGTACTGCCCGCGGTAGCCATGCAGCAGCCCACCGGTGACCTTTAGATACACGGCCGGATACCGGCTGCTGTTGAAGCGCTTGCCAACATAGCCGTACACGGAACGCTGCGCGAACGAATTGCGGAAAGTCGCGCCACCATAGACCAGTCCTGATGCTTCATTGCGCTCAAGACCGATCAAGTTCTGGCGATTGTTATGCTCCGGTGAGGGCGAAAAATGCCGGGTATACACGCTGGTTTGCACGACCCAAAAACCGTCCCCGCTCTCTTCTGCCTGTAAGTCGGCCTTCGCCTGTATTGCCCCGGCGCCCAGCGCTACGAGCAATATTCCGTTGATAGCTACACCCGCTTTCATGCCCAGACCTTTTCGCTTATGACTTTAAGGCTGGGCGTTATACGACTCGCGCGGTTGACTCCGTAAGCGGAAGTCTCCCAATGTTACGTAGGATTCGTCCGTGAATTAAACACGACGGCCGCGCGTCGTTTATCGGGAAATGTTCTGCATTCGCCTGTACACAACTTGCGTGGTTTGCTAATTGCATTGTTTTTTTTATTAAATAGATTCAAGTGTTTCACTCGTGAAACGTGATCGCCGAATCATCAGCACGGCGCACACTGTTTTAGCCTGCGTCGTATTGAACGCGTCACTTACACAAGATCCGCTACAACTGGCCACTCACAGGCCAGGGGAGCCCGAATGGAGAATCAAATCAATAGCTTGTCAGCGGCCGTCCACGACGGTCTGGGGCTGACGTACCCGCCCGTTATCGATCTGGGTCCACAACTGACCCGCGAGCAATTGATGCTCTCGATGAAAAAAACCATGCAACTTCATGAAGGTGGGCCCGTCTGGCTGTTTGCTTATGGGTCATTAATCTGGCGCCCCGAGTGCACCGCAGTCGAGCGCCAACGCGGTCGTATTCATGGCTACCATCGCGGTTTGTACCTGTGGTCGCACGAGCACCGGGGCACCCCGGAAATGCCGGGCCTGGTATTCGGCCTGGATCGCGGCGGTTCCTGCAGCGGCTTTGCCTACCGCTTGCCGGAGGACAATCTTGAAGAATCGCTGCTCGCCCTGTGGCAGCGAGAAATGCCCTTCCCTTCCTACCGCCCACATTGGCTCAACTGCCGCTTGGCAGACGGCCGACGGGTTCAAGCGCTTGGATTTGTGCTGGAGCGACACTTGCCTAGCTACGCGGGCAACCTGCCGGACAGCGTACTCAGTCAGGTACTGGCCAGCGCCAGCGGCCGTTATGGCACCACCCGCGACTACGTCGAACAAACCGCCAACGCACTGCGCAGCCACGCCATGCCGGATTTGAATCTGGAGGCGCGGTTGAAGCGGTGTTGGGTTGAGGAGCAGGGGGTTTAACTCGTGGGACCAGATTGATCCGAGAAGAGGTCGGTACATCCGCCACATCATCGCCGCCTGGAGTGTCAGGTATACAGGCGGTCTCACGGATCGGATACTTTGACTGTAGGAGTGAGCTTGCTCGCGATAGGGTCAGCTCATGCGACAAAATTCGTCGGCCAAGAGACCGAATCGCGAGCAAGCTCACGCCTACAGATCCATGTTCGGCACGATTCTATTAGCCGAGGGGCACACGCTTAATCAGCGGATGCCCCGTCACCGCCTTAGCGACTCGCGCTCTCGATCTGCTTGTGCCACAACGTCGGCAGCAGGAAGACGATAGACAGCACGCAAGCACCGATCAGCAGGACGAAACCACCATCCCAGCCGAAGTGGTCAACGGTATAGCCCATCGCTGCGCTGGCGGCGACCGAGCCACCCAGGTAGCCGAACAAGCCAGTGAAACCTGCCGCCGTACCCGCGGCCTTTTTCGGTACCAGCTCCAGCGCCTGCAAGCCGATCAACATAACCGGGCCGTAGATCAGGAAGCCGATGGACACCAGGGCGATCATATCAACGGTCGGATTGCCCGGCGGGTTCAGCCAGTAAACCAGTGTCGCGATGGTCACCAGGACCATGAACACCACGCCAGTCAAACCACGGTTGCCTTTGAAGATCTTGTCCGACATCCAGCCGCACAGCAGCGTGCCCGGAATACCGGCCCACTCATAGAGGAAGTAAGCCCACGAAGTCTTGTCGACGGTGAAGTGCTTGGCCTCTTTCAAGTAAGTTGGTGCCCAGTCCAGAACGCCATAGCGCAGCAAGTAAACGAACACGTTTGCCAGCGCGATGTACCACAGCATTTTGTTGCGCAGAACGTATTTGACGAAGATTTCCTTGGCGGAAAATTCCTCTTCATGGCTGGCGTCGTAGCCTTCCGGATAATCGTTCTTGTAGTGCTCGATGGGCGGCAGGCCAACCGATTGTGGAGTATCACGCATGGTCGCGAAAGCAAACACGGCCACCAGCAATGCCACAGCGGCCGGCACATAAAACGCAGCGTGCCAGTCATTGGTCCAACCCATGCCTAGCAGGAACAGCGGGCCAATCAGACCGCCACCTACGTTATGCGCCACGTTCCACACCGACACCACGCCGCCGCGCTCTTTCTGCGACCACCAGTGCACCATGGTCCGTCCGCTTGGCGGCCAGCCCATGCCCTGCGCCCAACCGTTGATAAACAACAGAATGAACATGATCGTCACGCTGGACGTCGCCCAGGGCGCGAAACCAAATATGAACATCACGCCCGCTGAAACCAGCAGACCGAATGGCAGGAAGTAGCGTGGGTTGGAACGGTCGGAAACAATGCCCATCAGGAACTTGGACAAACCGTAGGCAATCGCAATTGCCGACATCGCCACACCCAGCTGTCCCCGGGTATAACCCTCGTCAATCAGGTAAGGCATCGCCAACGAGAAGTTTTTACGAAGCAGGTAGTAACCGGCATAGCCGATAAAAATACCCGCGAAGATCTGCCAGCGTAGTCGTCGGTACGTACTGTCGACTTTTTCTTCAGGCAGGGGTGCCTGATGTGCGGCGGGACGGAAGAAGGCAAACATCGAGACACTCCATTTTTGTTTTTCTGCGCGAAAGTGAATATTACATTTTCATTACAGAAAAAAGCACTGCTTCTCGTCTGAGAATTTGCAGGAAATGAGGAGTAGCTCGTGTTGTATTATGAACATCTCATCAATGTGTAACTGAATACGAATTTTTAGGACTTCTCCTACGGCCGTATCGGAAGTCATGGGGTTCTGCTCACCCACGACAGATACCTACCATCGCAGGCTACTGGGCCAACCCGAGCCCATAGGTGTTAGAGGTCGGTAATGAAGTTCTTTGTGTTTATTTTGTTTGGGTGGTTTTCCACCCTGACGCTGGCAAGCGACGCCTTGCTCGTCCCCGTTTCCAGGCCCAGCCCTGAATATCCTCAGGAGCTGCTGAAATCGCATTACACGGGCAAGGTCCTGATCAACCTGACCGTGAGCGCTTTCGGCACGATTCAGAGCACAAGGATCATCGAGAGCAGCCATCCCAAGCTGTCCGAGGCGGCCCTGCACGCCATCGTGAAATGGCGCTACCAGCCATGGGAGGTTGCCGACGGAAAACCTGGCAACGTCAGCATCGTCGTTCCAATTCTCTTCGGTGCCCGCGGCATTGAGCCTTTTTCAAAGGAAATAACCGTCGGCCTGGAAAATACCCTCTGCGCCTATCTCAACTACGAGGTCAAGATCAGCAAACTGGATTACCCGAAGGAGCCTTTGAACAAGGTTGATGTGTTCTGGCATACCCGCCAGCACCTTGCCGGAAGCTACGTCGCTTATCAGGTGGCGCAACCGGAGAAGCGCGCTGTGTTGTTTGCAGAACTTGAGAGCGCCATTCCAGGAATCATCAAGGAATGCAGGCGAAATCCGGATGCTAGATATGCGGATTATTTACCTCAACAGATTCGGACGCTGTTGTGATCGTCGGTTCAAAGGATTTCAACATGCGCATTTTCCTGATTCTCGTGAGCCTCTCATTGTCGCTCACCACACAGGCAGGCACTTCCTACCCCAAACCCCTATATCTGCCTCATGCCGAATACCCCAAGGAAATGCTCAGGAACAAAGAGGGTGGGAAGGTCAAGGTTCGACTATTCATCAACGCCAACGGCACAGTTTTATTCAAAGACATCGTCAAGGCTTCAGACCCGCGGCTTGCCGAAGCAGTGAAGCAAGTGGCACCAACCTGGCGCTTCACTGCCTGGACGCCGCCTGCAGACAAACCTCACGGTGAAAGTATTCTTTTGAGTTACGACTTCGATGCTCAGACACCCAATATTTCTAGCCTCAGCGCGAATGTCGAACTGAAGAAACTGCGTTGCAGTCAGCTTAATAACGAGTTGATCTGGACTCGACACAGCCTCCCTGTCGAGGAAGCAAAAATATTTCGTGACACCCGAAATTACCTGCTCAACGGAGCAGTGGTCAGCGCGTTCGTGACTGAAGAGGAAAGGCAGGTATTAATCGACGATTTCCACATGGCAAAACCCGCGATTATTGAAGGGTGCAGGGAAAATCCCCGAGCGTTTTATGCTGACCTGTTGCCAATACAGCTGAGGGAGGTGTTGTAGCTCGTCGAAGGTGATCCCGGATCTAAGATCCGCCAACCGATGAGGGTGGCGGATACTTCTATACAGACATCAGTACATCACACCACCAAGGGAGCAAAAATGCGCATGTTGTCCATGTCGTAGACGTCCCCTCCGTCCTCAGGGGATAACACGTAACGTATTTCCAGCTTGCCTGATTGCCGTTGCGCCGAGGGTGCCCATCCTTCAGTCATTGCAGCGAGGTCCTGAGGCGAAAATTGCGCAGCAAGCTCAGAGTCGCTTGCAACAGCTTTCCAGAACGCCTCTCTGAAGAAGCTGAATCTTTTAAATACCTTGTCGCGAAGCTGGTCTGCAATCGAAGAGGGAATGACTGCCCCCGTCTCGGTTGCGGCAGCTTGCAGCCAATTGTCGCTCACGAGCTGACCGGCACCAGTCGCTACCCCTGGATACTCCCAGGCGCGTTTGAACATGATGTAGACAGGCTCAAGTTCAGACTCGCAGGGGAAGACAACGATACAGTCATCAAAACCCAAGTCCTCAATGAAAGGAATTGCCTCTACTACCGGCACTCTGACCGGTGCCGTATTGCTAATGCGTGTGGAGCGCCTGTCTGATGTGTCATCCAAATTCGAAAGGGACTGCGGCATCCACAGGACCTGGTTCACAGGGCGCCCCGGACGCACAAAACGATACGCGCCGGTAGCAACATCCAATACCGCTGAGCGGACTTTGACTTTTGATGCGATGGTTGTGCCGTTTGTAGGCACGACGTATATATGAGCGAGCTCGGTAATTTCCCTCAGCCCATGACTCAGCTTGCCGTTGAGTTTCTTGGCCACGCCCGAGCTCATACGGAAAGGCAAATCGACCTCGGCATTAGCCTGAGCAAGCTCTTGCCAACTCTGGCCCTCGCTGGGCATAAAATCCGATAGCGGTAAGCTGATTGCAAACCGCTCTCCGCACCCCGGGGTATCAAATCGAAAGGACATGACACTTGCGTGCTTGACAGTTTTTCCCTCCCCCAACAAGGTTGCTTCCCAAGTAAGGCCGCTAACGGCCGAACGTATTGCCTGCTTGAGTTCGGTACCGGTTTTATCGGAACTGCTGGAGTTGTCTGGGTGGGCAGTGATAATCCGAGGGAGTACGTCAATGTCGTCGATCATTGCAACGAGTACACTTTCATCCTTCAAAGGGCCAACGCCCGTCGCCGACGCCAAGCGAATCAGTTTCTCTTCCAGATCTTGTATTACGGCTTGCGCCCGTACATGCAGCGCTGAATGACGTGCCGCAATTATGGCTTTCTGAGCGAGATATCGATCACTCGCCGCTGAAATCTGTTGAAGAATGGACGACTGTATACCGTGATCAAGGTAATAAAAGGAGATGGATCTTATCGCATCGTCCTTGGCAAACCTTACCGTCATGTCCAGAAAGTTGAAGCGCTGTACGCCGAGCACAACCTCATGAAGGGCTGCTTCAATATTAGCCAGCTGCCTCTCTTGCGCAATGTAAAGATCACGACCGCTGCCTGGATGCTCTTTAACGGGATTGAGCAGGCCATCCAGAAGGGAAAAAACGCTTTCTACTTTATGCCGGGCGTCTTCTATCCGCTGAATAACTTTAGTGGTCTTCACAAGATTTTCAGAGGAGGCAGTGCGAGCGCGCTCTTCAGCGCTGGGGCTTGCGCCGGTGGGCTTCGGTCTAACCGGAGGAAATGTGTCATCAGAGAAGGCCAACTGGCCGTTATCGTTATGCCATTTCTTGATGGTGTAAACGATATCGCCCACGCCATATACCCCAGTCGTCAAAAATTGTACATCGGGGTAGAAGAGCAAATCTGCGCCCTTGGGATGTTTTACCAGCTTATCGAAATGGTTAACTAGCTGGTTATGTTCGCCCAGCGCACCTTTTACATCTGTAATTTTTTGAACCAGATACTCAAATTCCGCACGAGCGTAATCCTGCAACTTTTGTTTAAGTTCCATCTTTATTTTCCTGCGTTGTTTAGCGATTCAGATCCCGCCCACTTTGCGGCAAACGGGACAGACCTTAGTTAATCTTAAATTTTATCACGCACACTAAACGCAATATAATCAACCTGCTCAGACTCAAGATAATGAAAAGTCACTTTCGCATTTGGGTATAGAGTCTGATCTAGCGGATACGCATCCCAACCTCCGGTGAGCCCTACCGGAAATGGCATTTTTGCGGGACCAGATGATTCGGAAGGAGTTCCGAATATGCGGTGCACTGAAGGCTTATTCATATTTAATGCATATGGATCTGGTAAATCCCCATGGTACTCCCGCTCTTCCGGAAAAACTTTAATTAGCGTTATACAAAAGGATTCGAACCTACCGTCCTCATCCCGAAAAGTCATACTTATACCTTTTTCGGGCTGTAAGTACACTTGATCATCGCCGGAAAACAACTCCACCAGCTCATCATCGGAGACCAGTGACTCTGACAGTAGATACTCATGGGTTTGACCAAGGCTTTTTATCCAACTTTCGATCTTTGACGCACTCATTCGTACCACCCCTGTTGTTTCTTTAGCTCATGCAGTTTTTCACGAGAAGCTTCGAGTTCCACCTCATCATATCCCAGCTCCATCAGTCCAATTTTTATTGCGCTGAAATTGCTGTCAACAGCAGCTCGCAGATTCTTCGAATCCTCTTCCTGCTTTTCTTTGGTGTTTCTACCTGCATAGGTCTCACTAAACTTCCGGTGAACCTCAGAAGGAATCGCAATGCTAGGCCCTTTATTCAACAAGGCCCTCAACCTGAACTCGGAAACATATGGATCGGCTCGTAATATATGCCTCTTAAGCGCCTGCCTAGAAACAATATGATCAATATCAAGCCCATCCAACCGGCTCCGTCCACTCAACTCGTTATACGGTCCAACCTCCAACGGATCAACCGGCGGCCCAGCAAACACCAAATCTGGCGACGGCAAATCATCATCTTCGCCATACCCTGGAATACTGGCATTAACGTCATCCGGATCCACCGCAGGAAGTGATTCGTTCTGGGAGTCAACAGGATCAATCGTTTCGCCAGGGTAGATCGCAGACTGCTCTGGCGCTGCCGGCAATTCCGTCGGACCAAGTGATTCGCTGCCCGGCGGTACCAGCGGAGTCCAGGTTTGGTTTGCGCCGGAAACTGGCCACGGCAAAAAGGTTGGCGTAACGCGAAGCAGGCCATTGGAGCTGTTAGGTAGTGTGATGCTGAGCTGATCCAGCTTGAAGAAAGCATTCCCGTCATTTGCCGCATTGCTGACGCGGATTTCGAACTCTCGTCGATCACCGCTCCATGTTGCTTTGGGTGCATATGGAGCGAAGCCACGGGCCATACGCTTTCGGTTAAATTCGTCCAACGACCTGCCAAGTACCGAGTCTTCGGCAATAGTGCGCCAGAGTGCTTTATCGAACGCCCTAATCGACGCGAACTCTTTATGCTGGTACAGCTCGCCAAACTGCGCAGGTATGAAGGCGCCAGTTCCCTGTGTAGCGGACTTCCACCAATCTGCCGATGCAGCTTGGCCGCTGCCATTCACGACACCTACTCCCGGCATATCGTTGGCAAACGAAACGTACTGAGGCGGCAAGCCCGAATCAGCAGGGAAACAAATCACGCAATCATTAATACGAGTATCAACACCTAAAGGAACATCAATGGCCTGCGGCTCAGCGGTTAACAGCTCAGGGGTACTCACGCCTGTGGCGTCTGGCGCTGCGCTTGATGAACTAAACTCGAGATACTTTGGCTGCGGACCAGAGGTTTGTGCTTGATAGGTATTGCTCAGACGGTCGAACGATGCGTGGAATACCGGGACGCCAGACGGTACTGAACCACCCGTACTGACAAGGTGCAGCTCAGTGCCCCTCTCGGCAGGTATTGCTTTGATTCTGCTGGACAGCTCTACCGAACCGCCAACATCAGCAATGGTGCTTAGGTCAGTATTTGCCGACACGCCTAGCGCCTGAGCCCTTAAGGCCACACCCTGAAACAACCGACGCCGTTGTTCGGAAGTGAGCTCTCCATTGCCTAGCTCAGGCGAGTAAAACAGCGCTGAAACACCTACGCTAACGGTCTGCCCCAGACGTATAGCGGCAATACGTGCGAGCTCTTTTGCCGCTGACGTAATGGCCCCCTCCAGAGCAACAGCCGCGCCTTCGGCGACTGCTAGACCGCTTCTACCCCAAACCATCGCCCCGCCAGCAATAGCTGGACTCGAGAGGCGAACCGTATTTGCTGCCTTGATCAATTCGCGGCGCGATTCCCCATCAACACGCGTTTTGAATTTGATCTGCTCTTCGCGCTGCTTTTCGTAACGCCGCTCGCCTTCACGTACACGCTCAATTTCACGCCACCTGATTTCCTGCTCGGCGTAACGAATAGATAAAGCTTGTGAGGCTTCAGATAGAACCCGAATTGACTCCGAAAGAATCTTGGCCTCATGCGCTGCTATATAAGAACTCTCCCACTTACTATGGGCATTATGAGCAGAGGCTGGATCGTTGGCGTTGCTCTGATTCAGACCATTTTTATAGTCCTGAGCGCCTTGGGTGAGAGGGTCGGGCCCATTGAATGCCTGGGCCACCGCTGTCTTTTCTTGAAACTCAGATTTCTTCCTGGCGATTAGGCCATCAATTTCAGCCTTCTCTTTCGAAATCAAATAGAGTGTCCAGGGCTCGCTACTTGATGAGTTTGGCGCTCGCTTAGCACCCTGCATTTCTGATTCAAGTAACTGATCGAGCGCTGACGATTTTAAGGCGTACTTTCGATCTAGCTCATCTTTCTTTACGGTATAAGTTTGACTTAGTGATTCGATTAGTTGCCTGTGAATTGCTTCACGTTGTGCTTGAGCTTGTGCCTCTGCTTGTGCACGCGCCTTGGCCTCGGCTTCAGCGCGTTGTTGGGCACGAGCTCGTTTTCTCGCTTTTGCACGCTTTTTGGCTTTCTTTCCGCTGGACCCGCCGAAGCCGCCGCTGAAGAAACCGCTGCCTTCGCCAGAACCAAAACCAATGTTCCAGCCACTACCATTCCCTGACCCACTCTGACCGCCACCTTTACCGTATGGGTCACGATCATTACCTGTAGTTACAAGTATATTTTTTTCAGGGGGACCGGACTTCCCTTCATTCTCACTCATACAAAACTCCTTTTTTGTCTGTATGAGTGGAATGTATTAAATCCAAACTCCTATATGGATATAAATATATACCTCAACGCAGTCAATTCATTACACCCCCGAAATCATATAACTAATTTTTGATCCAAGGTAATAACCACCTTCCCAACCGCCCGCCTCTCCCCCAAAGAATCAATCGCCAGCCCCGCCTCTTCCAGCGGATAAACTTTCGACACCAGCGGCTTCAACTTGCCCTGCGCATACCAGCCAAACAACTGCTGAAAGTTCGCGACGTTATCTTCCGGCTGACGTTGCGCAAACGAGCCCCAGAACACACCGACAACGGAGGCGCCTTTCAATAGCGCGAGGTTGACCGGCAGTTCGGGAATGCGGCCGCTGGCGAAACCAACGACCAACAGGCGACCGTTCCAGGCGATGGAGCGAATGGCCTGGTCGAAAAGGTCGCCACCCACGGGGTCGTAGATGACGTCGACGCCATCACCATTGGTGAGGCGTTTGATTTCTTCTTTGAGGTTGGCTTCGCTGTAGTTAATGAGTTCGTCGGCGCCAGCATTTTTGGCGACTTCGAGTTTTTCGGCGGAGCTGGCGGCGGCGATAACGCGTGCCCCCATGGCTTTACCAATTTCCACGGCTGCCAGGCCGACTCCGCCAGAGGCACCGAGCACCAGCAGGGTTTCGCCGGGTTGCAGGTTGGCGCGTTGTTTAAGCGCGTGCATGGAGGTGCCGTAGGTCATGCTGAAAGCGGCGGCGGTTTTGAAGTCCATGGAGGGCGGCATGGGCAAAACGTTGTATGCGGGTACGGCGACTTGTTCGGCAAAACTGCCCCAACCGGTGAGGGCCATCACTCGGTCGCCAACTTTTAAGTGGGTTACTTTTTCGCCGACTGCAGCGATAACACCAGCGGCTTCTCCACCGGGGGAAAAGGGAAATGGCGGTTTGAACTGGTATTTGCCTTCGATGATCAACGTATCGGGAAAGTTGACCCCGGCGGCATGCACCTCCAGCAGGATTTCGTTCTTCTTGATTTGCGGGCTGGCGATGTCTTCGAGGACGAGGGTTTCGGCGGGGCCGAACGCTTTGCACAGCAAGGCTTTCATCGGACTATTCCTTTTGGATTTGTGGCCGATACGTTCAGGTATGTAGATTTTCGGGTCAATGAGCATGATCCGCCCTGATACTCATGCATAAGCTCAAGTAAGCTAGGCGGCAAACCGGATAAGGAGTGAACTGTGAAAGCGTGGATCTTGATGTTGTTGGCCTTGTCATTGCCAACCATGGCGCTGGCTGAAGAAGCGGCCAAAGAAGGTGAGGCGCCCAAGGTTGCCTATGTATCCCTGACGCCACCGTTCGTGGGCAACTACGCACTGGATGGTGGCCCGAAGCTGCGCGTCTTCAAGGCAGATGTCGCCTTGCGTGTGACCGGCCCGGAAGCACAGGCTGCGGTAAAGCGTAACGATCCGCTGATTCGTAACCAGTTGGTGGCGCTGTTTACTCAGCAAACCGTCGACACCATGAGCAGTGCCGAAGCCAAAGAGAAGCTGCGTCAGGAAGCGCTCAAACAAGTTCAGCAAGTCATGAATGACGAAGAAGGCAAGCCGATCGTAGAAGACCTGCTGTTCAACAACTTCATCGTTCAGTAACGGTTAACGCAATGCCAGGATCGCCGCCCACTGTTCGGCGGTCACTGGCATGACGGACAGGCGAGTGCCCTTCTGCACCAGTGGTAATTGTTCCAGCGCGCTTTGCTGCTTCAAATAACTCAGGCTGAGCACTTTCGGAAAGGCTTCGACGAAAGCCACATCGACGGCGCTCCACTGATTTTTTTCAGCCGTGGCTTTGGCATCGAAATAGTGACTCTGCGGATCCAGCGCGGTCGGGTCTGGATAGGCAGCCTGTGTGATACGTGCAATACCCGCAATACCTGGCTCAGGGCAGCTTGAGTGATAAAAGAAGAATTCATCGCCAACCGCCATGGCGCGTAGAAAATTGCGCGCCTGATAGTTGCGGACACCGTCCCAACGCGCGTTGCCGAGGCTTTGCAGGGCACTGATGGAGAGTTCGTCGGGCTCGGATTTCATTAGCCAATAGGCCATGTTTTTTGCTCCTGATAGGGGCTGCGGGCAAGTTGTCAGACAGTTTTATGACAAACCGACAGTCGGCTGACGTCAACGTTTGCGTGTACGCACATGTTGTCGCAGAATGCCGGGATTTTAAGCTCCACGCTGCTGCACGGCCTATTTAAAAACCGATGCTGACATCGTATTGATTTGCCTAAGGAGGGCAGTCAATGAAACGCAAGCCGGATTTACTTTGGATTTTGGTTATTTTGTTCGGCTTGGGTGTCGTCACGACGGGTTATGCGCAAAGCTTGTGGTCCAGCAAGACCGATGCACCGGTTGAAATTACTCAACAGCAGCAGAAGTATCCTTCGCGGCATTGATTCTCGGGCTGCAGATTACCTGTAGGAGCTCACCGAGGTTACGAGGCCAGCGATTGCGGTATGCCTGACGCTCCGCCATCGCTGCCTCGCGTTGCTCGTGAGCTCCTACAGAGTTTGCATCGCAAAGATAAGACGTTTTACGCTAGATACCATCGGCGATCCGACACCGTGCCATCCAAAGGCACGTCCCAACTGGCTTGCGCCAGACGCTCGACCTTCTGACATTCATGAGCTAGCCCAAGCAACACAGGCTTTTGCCAGACTGTTCTGCGTGAGCGGTATGCCAGGCTGCGATCGTAGAAGCCGCCGCCCATACCCAGGCGTCCGCCTTCATCGTCAAAGCCCACCAATGGCATCAGAATCAAATCCAGCGCCCAGATTTTGCGCTGCTTCGCCAGGTTGATGCGCGGCTCGGGAATGCGGAAGCGGTTGGGTTTGAATCTCTCCCCGGGCTTTACCCGCTGAAACACCATCTTGGTTCGTGGCCAGGCGCTGAGTACAGGAAGGTAAGTCGCCTTGCCGCGCTTCTGCGCCGCATGCAACAACAGACGCGGATCTATCTCGCCGTCCATAGGCAGATAAAGCGAGACGTGCCGGGCGCGACGAAACAAAGGGTGTTGAGCAAGTTGGCGATAGATGCCGCGTGCCGCTGCGCGCTGTTCGCTGGCGCTCAAGGCGCGACGAGCCTGACGTAGCTTTCGGCGCAATTGCTGGCGCGTGGGCGGTGCTTCACTGGTCATGAGAGCGGGACATGCAGACTGATCCATCACGGTTGAACCAGAACCGAGGACGCCAGAGCGACGACCTCGTGGACATTGTCGTCGGCGAACCCGGCGGCAATAAGAATTGAGACTCCCCGACGAACCGCTGTCGGTGTAGCCCTTGAACCCGAAAGTTCAAGGTGGAGATTGCAGGAGGTTTTAAGGCTTTCCGTCGAGCGGACATGCACACCAACCCCAACGTGCAACCCCCGTGGTTGTGCGTATCGGCTCAGGGACATGACCGACTGGCAAGCACTCCAGGGAGCGGCGCGAGTATACCGAAACTTGTCGGAAAATTCAGCCCCGAGGCGCATCCGGAGGCAGATCGGAGTCTGTGGCCAGCACCAGATCAACGCGATCCAGCAGGTCGCGGACCTGTTCACGCGTTGAGCCACTGGCCTGCAGGTCTGGCAGATCCTGCTTATGCAGCAAATCGTGAGTAATGTTCAACGCCGCCATTACAGCGATCCGGTCGGCGCCGATTACTTTGCCGCTGCTACGGATTTCACGCATCTTGCCATCCAGATAGCGCGCGGCGCTGACCAGGTTGGTGCGCTCTTCCTGAGGGCAGATGATCGAATATTCTTTGTCGAGGATCTGTACGGTGACGCTGTTGCCATTGCTCATGAGTCTTGCTCCAGGGCCTTGAGGCGCGAAATCATTGTCTCGACCTTCTGCCGGGCGATTTCGTTTTTTTCAATCAAATGAGCGCGTTCTTCGCGCCACGACTTTTCCTGAGCTAATAGGAGTCCGTTTTGGCGTTTTAGTTGCTCGACACGAGTGATCAGTAATTCCAGTCGGGCCATCAGCGCTTGCAGGTCGGTGTCTTCCATTGTTTCCCACTGAATACTTTCTGATGAGTGGCACAGGAGCTGGCTTTACGCCACGGCCTCTGAAGCGCCGCCTACGGCCGTGTAGATGATCTTGTGATCCGGATAGTCTAGGATACAAGGCTTCATTCTAGACACTGAGCCGATTGGCGACTAGCTACCCATGCCCATTCAGAATTCCCCGTACAAAGCATTCGCCACCCTGCTCAACAGCAGCGGTCATCCTGTCTCTCCCGCTGAGCTGCACGGCCTGCTGCTGGGCCGCAGTTGCGCCGGTTCCGGATTCGATTCCGGTGACTGGTTGAACGACGCGGCCGAGTTACTTGAGTCCGTGCCTGAAGACAATGTCCGCCAGGCCCTGATCGGCTTGCAGGAGATGGTTAAAGGCGAGCTCACCAGCGACGACATGACTGTTGTTTTGCTGCTCCCGAGTGACGACGAACCGCTTGCCGAACGCGCCATTGCGCTGGGCCAGTGGTGTCAGGGCTTCCTCACCGGTTTTGGTCTGACGGCCGGTGACACGGCGTTGAGCGCTGAAGCGATGGAAGTGTTGCAGGATCTGGCAGCTATCGCTCAGGTACAGGACGCGCTGGAAGAGTCCGACGACGGCGAAAGCGATTACATGGAAGTCATGGAATACCTGCGCGTCGCCCCGCTGCTGTTGTTTACCGAATTCAACAAAGCTGCTGCTGCCGAGCCAAAACCGTCTTTGCATTGATCCTTCATCGCCGCTTTCGCGATCATCGTCCAGTCAGACGATGGTCGCGGCGCTTAAAAAGGGAACCCGCCTGCCTATGATCCATATCCCGAAGTCGGAATACGCTCGTCGGCGCAAGGCCTTGATGGCGCAGATGGAACCCAACAGCATCGCCATTCTGCCCGCAGCCGCCGTGGCGATACGTAATCGCGACGTCGAGCATGTGTATCGCCAGGACAGCGACTTCCAGTACCTGAGCGGCTTCCCGGAGCCGGAAGCGGTGGTGGTGCTGATCCCCGGCCGGGAATATGGCGAATACGTGCTGTTCTGTCGTGAGCGCAACCCCCAGCGTGAACTGTGGGACGGGCTGCGCGCAGGACAGGAAGGCGCAATCCGCGATTTCGGTGCTGACGACGCATTCCCGATCAACGATATCGATGAAATCCTGCCCGGCCTTATTGAAGGCCGTGACCGCGTTTACTCGGCCATGGGTAGCAATGCGGAATTTGATCGGCACCTGATGGAGTGGATCAATGTGATTCGCTCTAAAGCCCACCTGGGCGCGCAGCCGCCGAATGAATTCGTTGCGCTGGATCATCTGCTGCATGACATGCGTCTGTATAAATCGGCGGCGGAAATCAAGGTAATGCGCGAAGCGGCAAGAATTTCCGCCCGCGCCCACGTCCGGGCGATGCAAGCCTGTCGCCCAGGGCTGCATGAGTTCAGTCTCGAAGCCGAGCTGGATTACGAATTCCGCAGAGGCGGCGCGAAGATGCCCGCGTACGGCTCCATCGTCGCGTCAGGCCGCAACGCCTGCATCCTGCACTATCAGGAAAACGATGCGCTGCTCAAAGATGGCGACCTGGTGATGATCGATGCGGGTTGCGAGATTGATTGTTACGCCAGCGATATCTCGCGCACCTTTCCAGTCAGCGGCAAGTTTTCCCCTGAGCAGAAAGCGATTTATGAGCTGGTGCTCAACGCTCAGGAAGCTGCGTTTGCGGCCATCGGCCCGGACAAACACTGGAATCAGGCCCACGAAGCGACTGTTCAGGTCATTACTGCAGGCCTCGTGGAGCTGGGTTTGCTCCAGGGCGATGTGGATGAGCTGATCGCCAACGAAGCCTACAAGGCTTTTTACATGCACCGCGCCGGACATTGGCTGGGGATGGATGTGCATGACGTGGGCGACTACAAGGTCGGCGGCGAATGGCGGGTGCTGGAAGTCGGCATGACCCTGACGGTCGAGCCAGGCATCTATGTCGCGTCGGACAATCAGCAGGTCGCGAAGAAATGGCGCGGTATCGGTATACGAATCGAGGATGACGTCGTGGTGACCAAAAAAGGCTGTGAAATTCTTACCGGTGACGTACCTAAAACCGTCGCGGAAATCGAGGCACTGATGGCCGCAGCCCGCAATCAACCGGAATTTGCTGCATGAGCCGTTTCAATCTGGCAATCGTCGGTGGTGGCCTGGTCGGCGCCAGCCTCGCCATGGCCTTACAGGCCGGCGCCAAGGAACGCGGCTGGAAGATCGTGCTGATCGAGCAGTTCGCCCCCGGCGACACTTATCAGCCGAGCTACGACGCTCGCTCTTCGGCGCTGTCATTCGGTGCTCGACAAATCTATGAGCGCCTTGGTCTGTGGCAAGCCATCGCCCGCCGCGCCGAGCCTATCCTGCAGATTCAGGTGTCGGATCGTGGTCGGTTCGGGTCTGCGCGCTTGTCTGCTATGGAAGAAGGTGTGCCCGCGCTGGGCTATGTGGTGGAGAACGCCTGGCTGGGCCAATGCCTTTGGCAGGGCCTGGACAAAGATGTAGTCAGTTGGCGCGTCCCGGCTGAAGTCAAACGCATGCAAGCGCTGCCGGATGGTTATCGCCTGTTGCTTGACGATGAAACCGAGCTGGAATGCGATCTGGCGGTATTGGCCGACGGTGGCCGTTCAAGCCTGCGTGAACAATTGGGCATCGGTGTTCGCCAGCGTCCTTACAATCAGAGCGCGCTGATCGCCAATATCACCCCGAGCGAAGCCCACTGCGGTCAGGCGTTCGAACGTTTCACCGATGAAGGACCAATGGCTTTATTGCCGCTGCCGGAAAATCGTTGTGCGCTGGTCTGGACGCGTACGGGGTCGGACACTCAGCGCTTGCTGGAACTGGACGACCGCAGCTTCCTCAGCGAACTGCAGAACGTGTTCGGTTATCGCCTCGGCACGCTGCAGCAGGTTGGAGTGCGGCATGTGTATCCGCTGAACCTCATCGAAGCGGAAGAACAAGTCCGCTCACATCTGGTCGTACTCGGTAACGCGGCGCACAGCCTGCACCCGATTGCGGGGCAGGGTTTTAACCTGTCGCTACGGGATGCAAACGCCTTGGCGCAGACGTTACTGGCCAGCGATACGCTGCCGGGCGATCTGCCGACATTGCAGTTGTATCGCGAGCAACAGCGAGTGGATCAACAGCTTACGGTCGGCTTTTCTGATCAAGTCACGCGCCTGTTTGGCAGTAATGAGCCTCTGGTTGCTGCCGGTCGTAACATCGGTCTGCTAGGGCTTGATCTGCTGCCTCCGGCCAAGCGCTGGTTTGCGCGTCAGGCCATGGGCCTGGGGACTCGGCCCAATGTTTGATTTACGCCTTATTACTCACCGGCTCACGCCTTCAGCGGGAACGATTTAAAGCATGGAAATCCGCGCAGATCTGCTGATTGTCGGGGCCGGAATGGTCGGCAGCGCTTTGGCGCTGGCCTTACAGGGCAGCGGCTTGAACGTTGTCGTGGTTGATGGCAGCCCGCTGAGCGTCAAACCCTTCGACGCTCAGGCGATGTTCGAACCCCGGGTCAGCGCATTATCCGCCGCCAGCCAGCGGATTCTGCAACGTCTGGGTGCCTGGGAAGGCATTGCCGCTCGGCGCACCAGTCCTTACGGTGAAATGCAGGTCTGGGATGGCAGCGGCACCGGCCAGATTCACTTCTCGGCAGCCAGCGTACATGCCGACGTGCTCGGGCACATCGTGGAAAACCGTGTCGTGCAGGACGCCCTGCTGGACCGTTTGCATGACTGCGATATCGGCCTGTTGGCCAACGCGCGGCTGGAACAGATGCGGCGCTCCGGTGATGAGTGGCTGCTGACGCTGGCTGATGGTCGTCTGTTGCGCGCGCCTCTAGTAATTGCTGCTGACGGCGCCAACTCGGCAGTCCGTCGCCTGACCGGCACTCAAACCCGTGAGTGGGATTACCAGCATCACGCCATCGTGACCAGCGTGCGTACCAGCAATTCGCACCGTAAAACTGCTTGGCAGCGCTTTACCGACAATGGCCCACTGGCTTTCTTGCCGTTGCAGCGAGAGGGTGAACATTGGTGCTCCATCGTCTGGTCGGTCACCCCAAAGGAAGCCGAGCGGCTGACGGCGCTGGACGATGACGCGTTCTGTCGCGAGCTTGAACGGGCCTTCGAGGGCCGTTTGGGCCCAGTGCTTGCCGCCGACCCTCGCGTGTGTGTGCCGTTGCGCCAGCGCCACGCCAAGCGTTATGTCGCCGAAGGCCTGGCGTTGATCGGTGATGCCGCACACACCATCCACCCGCTGGCCGGGCAAGGGGTGAATCTCGGCTTTCTCGACGCGGCAGTGCTGGCCGAAGTGCTGCTGCATGCCCATGAACGTGGAGAGCGACTGGCCGACGTGCGAGTACTAAGCCGCTTCGAGCGCCGCCGCATGCCTCACAATCTGGCGCTGATGGCGGCGATGGAAGGTTTTGAGCGGTTGTTTCAGGCTGACCAACTGCCATTGCGCTGGCTACGCAATACCGGGCTGAAAATGGTTAATCAGGTTCCGGAAGCCAAGGCAACATTCGTGCGCCAGGCACTGGGCTTGAGCGGGGATTTGCCGGATTTGGCGCGTCTCTAGACCGTAATGCATCTGTGGGAGCCGAGCTTGCTCGCGATAAGGCTGGATGCGGTTCACTCTGGATCGCATCGCCCTTATCGCGGGCAAGCCCGGCTCCCACAGATAGTGTCCGATGCTCGCCAGCTGCAACATTCTGTTACGCGTCTATCCAGACTTGGCAAATGGGATTCACTACCATTTCGCCTCATTTTGCGAACGCGAGACCTCTCCATGCAGGCAAGCAAGCGTCTTCTGGCTGCTTTGACACTGACAGTGCTTGGCAGCACCGCCCAGGCTGCCGACGAGGTAGTGGTTTACTCCTCCCGGATTGATGAACTGATCAAGCCGGTGTTTGACGCGTATACCGCCAAGACCGGCGTGAAGGTCAAGTTCATCACCGACAAGGAAGCGCCACTGATGCAGCGCATCAAGGCCGAAGGCGAGAACGCCACTGCCGATCTGCTGCTCACCGTCGATGCGGGCAACCTTTGGCAGGCCGAGCAGATGGGTATTCTGCAGCCGTTCACTTCGCCGGTGATCGACGCCAATATTCCTGCACAGTATCGCTCGTCGACACACAGCTGGACCGGCCTGAGCCTGCGGGCGCGGACCATCGCCTATTCGACTGATCGCGTTAAGCCAGAAGAGCTGACCACTTACGAAGCTTTGGCCGGCAAAGACTGGGAAGGTCGCTTGTGCCTGCGTACAGCGAAAAAAGTTTACAACCAATCGCTGACCGCTACTTTGATTGAAACCCATGGTGCAGAAGCGTCCGAGAAGATCCTCAAGGGCTGGGTAAACAACCTGTCCACCGACGTGTTCTCGGACGACATCGCCGTGCTGGAAGCGATCAACGCCGGGCAGTGCGATGTCGGCATCGTCAACACTTACTACTACGGGCGTCTGCACAAGGATAATCCTGATCTGGCGGTGAAGCTGTTCTGGCCGAATCAGTCAGACCGCGGCGTACACGTCAACCTGTCCGGTATTGGCCTCACCAAATACGCTCCACATCCGGAAGCTGCCAAGGCGATGGTCGAGTGGATGACCGGTCCCGAGGCGCAAGCGATCTTCGCGGGCACCAATCAAGAGTTCCCGGCCAACCCGAAAGTCGCCCCCTCCGAAGAAGTCGCGAGCTGGGGTCAGTTCAAGGCTGATACCATCCCGGTCGAAATCGCAGGCAAGCGCCAGGCCGAAGCGATCCGCATGATGGATCGGGTGGGTTGGAACTGATTACCTCCTGAAAGCATATTTCTCCTGTGGGAGCAGAGCTTGCTCGCGATAAGGGCACTGCGGTATCAGATAGACAGCGTCGCTGATATCGCGAGCAAGCTCTGCTCCCACATGAGCCTCTCAAAGCCTGATTTCTCCATAGAGAGCCCTCTTGGCCCATCCTGCTCAACGCCGCTGGTACCCGCTGGTCTTCGCCATCGCTGCATTGGTGCTGCTGCCGCTCAGCGTTCTGCTGCTGTCCTGGCAAACCATCGACATGCAGATCTGGTCACACTTGTGGGAAACCCAGATGCCCCGCTTGCTGGGCAACACCCTGACCCTGATTCTGGGTGTGGGCGTTGGCGTCACACTGCTGGGCGTCAGCCTGGCGTGGCTCACCAGCCTGTGTGAATTCCCCGGTCGACGCTGGCTGGATTGGGCGTTGATGCTGCCGTTTGCGATTCCCGCTTATGTGCTGGCGTTTGTATTTGTCGGCCTGCTGGATTTTGCAGGCCCCGTACAGACACTGCTGCGCGAGTGGTTCGGCACCGGGTTGCGACTGCCAAGGGTACGCTCCACCGGCGGCGTGATCATCGTGCTGGTGCTGGTGTTCTACCCCTACGTGTATCTGCTCGCACGTACCGCTTTTCTTGCCCAGGGCAAAGGTTTGATGGAGGCTGCGAGAGTGCTCGGCCAAACGCCGTGGCAAGCGTTCTGGCGCGTTGCATTGCCCATGGCACGTCCAGCCATTGGTGCAGGTGTGGCGTTGGCACTGATGGAAACCCTTGCCGATTTCGGCGCGGTTTCGGTGTTCAACTTCGATACCTTCACCACTGCCATTTATAAAACCTGGTACGGCTTTTTCAGCCTCTCCAGCGCTGCGCAACTGGCCAGCCTGTTGCTGCTGGCGGTGATGATCGTGCTCTACGGCGAGCGCCGAGCCAGAGGTGCCAGTCGGGCGACCAATGAGCGGCCTCGGGTCAAGGCGCTTTACCACTTGCGCGGACTCAAGGCCGCCGCCGCCAGCTTCTGGTGTGGACTGGTGTTCCTCTGCGCCTTTGCGGTCCCGCTGCTGCAACTCATCGTCTGGGTCTGGCAACGCGGGCGCTTCGATCTGGATGAACGTTATACCGGGCTGATCCTGCACACCTTGTATCTGGGCAGCATCGCCGCGCTGATTACCGTGAGCGTGGCACTGGTGTTGGCGTTCGCCCGACGTCTGGCCCCGACTCCGGCGATCAACTCCGGGGTTGGCCTGGCCAATCTGGGCTATGCACTGCCAGGTTCGGTGCTGGCTGTGTCAATCATGCTGGCGTTCAGTTATCTGGATCGTGTGCTGGTGATTCCGGTTTCCAGCTGGCTGGGTGGCGCAGGCAAGCCTTTGCTGCTGGGCAGCCTGGCAGCGCTGCTATTGGCTTATCTGGTGCGCTTCATTGCCGTGGCCTACGGACCGTTGGAAAACAGCCTGTCGCGCATCCGCCCTTCGCTTCCGGAAGCAGCACGCAGTTTGGGTGTCAGTGGGCCACGATTGTTTTTCAAGGTGTATCTCCCGCTGCTGGTGCCTGGCGCTCTGAGCGCAGCGTTGCTGGTCTTCGTCGATGTGCTCAAGGAAATGCCCGCCACCCTGCTGATGCGCCCGTTCGGCTGGGACACGCTGGCGGTGCGCATCTTCGAGATGACCAGCGAAGGCGAGTGGGCCCGTGCCGCTCTTCCCGCCCTGACCCTTGTCCTTGTCGGCTTGTTGCCGGTTATCGGTTTAATCCGACGCTCCGCGCGCCAATTTCGTTAGGTGCGGGTCTAGAGGCTTGCGGCTACAATGCGCCGCAATCGGTGTGGTCTGTCAGACTGTTCGACATGTTGCTATCTGCTCCAAACCCCAATTCAAGGGGGCATGTCAGCGTTTTGCCTGTCCACACCTTCGCCACGCCCGGAAGGAGAAACCCATGGGACAGCGCACGCCGCTTTTTGACCTGCATCTCGCCCTGGGCGCGAAGATGGTCGATTTTGGTGGTTGGGACATGCCGTTGCATTATGGATCGCAGGTCGAGGAGCACCACCAGGTACGCCGCGATTGCGGTGTGTTCGACGTCTCGCACATGCATGTGATTGATGTGACCGGTAGTCAGGCAAAAACCTGGCTGCAGTATTTACTCGCCAATGATGTCGAGCGCCTGAAAGATGTGGGGCAAGCGTTGTACAGCGCGATGCTCGACAACGACGGCGGGGTCATCGACGACATGATCGTCTACCTCACTGACAGCGGTTACCGGCTGGTGGTCAACGCGGCCACTGGCGACAAAGATCTCGCCTGGATGTTTGTGCATCTGAACGACTTCGATGTGCAACTGAACAAGCGTAATGACCTGTCGATGCTGGCTATTCAGGGGCCCCACGCCCGAGCCAGAATTGCCGAGCTGGTCACTGCATCCCGCGCCGAAATTATTCGCCAGCTCAAGCCATTTGAGGGACGCGAAGACGACCGCTGGTTTATCGCACGTACCGGCTATACCGGCGAAGATGGCCTGGAAATCATTGTGCCGTCTGAACAAGCGCCTGGCTTCTTCAACGATCTGGTGGGCGCTGGCATTTCCCCGATTGGTCTTGGCGCACGGGATACCTTGCGACTTGAGGCCGGGATGAACCTCTACGGCCAGGACATCGACGAGCAAGTCACGCCGCTGGTAGCCAATATGGCCTGGACCATCGCCTGGGAGCCTGCATCACGCAAGTTCATTGGCAGAGCGGCTCTGGAGGCCGAGCGCGCTCGGGGTATTGGCTCGAAACTGGTGGGGCTGGTACTGGAAGAGCGCGGCGTTTTGCGGGCCCATCAAGTGGTTCGCATCGCAGAAATTGGCGAAGGAGAGATCACCAGTGGTAGTTTCTCTCCTACGCTAAGCAAGTCGATTGCCTTGGCACGTGTGCCTATGGCCACTGCTGACCGTGCCGAAGTCGAAATTCGCGGCAAATGGTACCCGGTTCGCGTGGTCAAGCCTGCGTTTGTACGTCATGGCAAAGCCCTGATCTGAATTTTCCTGGCGGGTTTACCGCTGACCCGATGTTGAGGATGACTAAATGAGCAATATCCCCGCCGAACTGCGTTTTGCTGAAAGCCACGAATGGGCAAAGAAAGAAGGTGATCTGATTGTCGTGGGTATTTCTGACCACGCTCAGGAAGCGCTGGGTGACGTTGTGTTCGTCGAGCTGCCGGAAATTGGCAAAGTCTTCGCTGCGGCCGATGCTGCAGGTGTTGTTGAATCGGTGAAGGCCGCTTCCGACATCTACTCGCCGATTGCTGGCGAAGTGGTTGCAGTCAATGAATCGCTGGGCGACGCTCCGGAATCATTGAACAATGACCCTTACGGCGCATGGATCTTCAAGATCAAGCCAAGTGCCGCCGATGCTGATCTGGCAAAACTGCTGGACGCTGCAGGCTACAAGGCCGCTATCGGCGAATAAGCCAAACAGCCAGCCATAAAAAATGCCGCTCATCGAGCGGCATTTTTTTATTCCGGAATTACTGGTTTTCAGCAACCAGATTCTTGGCCAGGATGGCGTTAGCCAGGTCCATGTCCGAAGCATTCAGGCCTGGGTTTTCGCTGCGAACCTGCTGGATAGCAGCTTCCAGGAAAGGACCACGGATGCCACCGTCGCTGGCAACGAAACTGCCGGCGTCGTCTTGAGCGGCAACGATCAGTTTGTGATCCTTGAAAGTCAGGTAGGTGGAGCCGGTAGTGGCGCCAGAGGAAATAACATCACGCCAGAACCCAGCGTCAGCCATTGCTGAACCAACCGGGAGAGAGAGCAGAGCAAACGTGGCGACAGCGAGCTTGAGACGCATGGTGAGGTACTCCAACAGTGATTGTTCTGAAACCGTTGGATGTCTGGAGGGATGCGGTAGTTCCATGTGGGAGCCGAGCTTGCTCGCGATAGGGAAGACGCATATCTCAGGGACATTGCGTCCAGCCTTATCGCGAGCAAGCTCAGCTCCCACAAGGAATGGCAAGGCTTAGGCCTGATCGCCCAGCGCCTCAACCCGCAATATGGCCCCATCCTGGCCGATTACTCGGACCTGGCTTCCGACCGGGGTATCAGGCCCGTTGACCAGCCAGACGCTGTCGCCAACCTTGATCTTGCCCCGGCCATCGACAATCTCATTCTGGACGGTAAACACGCGACCAATCAGCTCCTGACCGCGCATGTTCAAACCGGGCTGATCCGAAGGCCGGTTAACCGTACGCTGACGGCGCCACCAATACACTGCCGTCAGTACCGAGATCACCGCAAACAGCAGGAACTGCAGCGTCCAGAGCATCCCTGGAATGATGAACGTCATCACGCCTACCGCTGCCGCCGCAACACCCATCCACAACAGATAGCCACCTGCGCCGAACACCTCAAGGATCAACAGCACGGTGCCCAGTCCCAGCCAGTCCCAGAACGACAGATTTTGCAGGTATTCCATAGAACCCGCCTCAGACCTTCTTGCTGTCGAAAGTGGCTTTAACGATTTCGCCAATGCCGCCAACCGCGCCGATTACCTGACTGGCCTCCAGAGGCATCAGGATGACTTTGCTGTTGTTGGCTGAAGCCAGCTTGCCCAATGCATCAATATATTTTTGTGCGACGAAGTAATTGACCGCTTGAACGTTGCCGCTGGCAATGGCCTCGGACACCACCTGAGTGGCCCGCGCTTCAGCTTCGGCCTGACGCTCACGCGCTTCAGACTCGAGGAAGGCCGCCTGACGGCCACCTTCAGCTTCCAGAATCTGCGCCTGCTTCTTGCCTTCAGCGGTCAGGATCGCCGCTGCCCGCAGGCCTTCAGCTTCAAGGATTTGCGCACGCTTGATCCGCTCGGCTTTCATCTGCCCGGACATGGCGGCCATCAGGTCAGCTGGCGGGCTGATGTCCTTGATTTCGATACGTGTGATCTTGATGCCCCAAGGGGCAGTCGCTTCATCCACGGTGCGCAGTAGCCGTTCGTTGATGTTGTCCCGCTGACTGAGCATCGCATCCAGCTCCATGGAGCCGAGCACGGTACGAATGTTGGTTTGCAGCAGATTGCGAATGGCGTGTTCGAGGTTGTTCACCTCGTAAGCCGCCTGTGCGGTGTTCACGACCTGGAAGAAACACACAGCGTCGATTTGCACTGTCGCGTTGTCAGCCGTGATGACTTCCTGAGGCGGAATGTCGAGCACGCTTTCCATGACATTGATCTTGCGCCCGATGCGGTCCATCACCGGCACAATGATATTCAGGCCCGGCTTGAGGGTGGTGGTGTAGCGGCCAAAGCGCTCGACCGTCCATTGATAGCCCTGCGGCACAACCTTGAAGCCCATGAATACGATGGCGATCGCCAGCGCAACGAAGAGTAAAACCACACTGCCCAGTTGCATAACATTTCCCTGTTGATTACGAACGTTTACCAGGGCGCTATTTAGTCAGACTTCGGCCACATAAAGCCAATGAT
Source organism: Pseudomonas caspiana (assembly GCF_040224095.2). Classification (NCBI taxonomy): domain Bacteria; kingdom Pseudomonadati; phylum Pseudomonadota; class Gammaproteobacteria; order Pseudomonadales; family Pseudomonadaceae; genus Pseudomonas; species Pseudomonas caspiana. Next base: position 5,939,324 of record NZ_CP167995.1, read on the forward strand.
TCAAAGGAATATTGGTTCAGGATGTGAGTGATTTTTTATGGGACATAAACACCGCTCCCACAGGAATATCACTCCAACTTGCTCAGCGCTGCTCGCTCTGCGGCGTCACGCGCAGTACTTCTTCAAGCGTAGTCAGCCCTGCCGAGACTTTCTGGGCGCCGGACAAACGCAAGCTGCGCATCCCTTCCTTGAACGCCTGGCGGCGCATCGCCGTAAGGTCCAGGTCAGCACTGATCAAGCCCTGAACGCCATCGGACATCAGCATGATCTCGTAAACGCCTGCGCGGCCGCGGTAACCGGTATCGCGGCACTCCACGCAACCTACGGCGCGGTGCGCTCCGGCGGGCACTGGCGCTTGCCACGGGCGAGTCAAACTCTGCCAGTCGCTCTCATCCAGTTGCACCGGTGCCTTGCAGTGCGGACACAAAGTTCGCACCAGCCGCTGCGCCATGACCCCGAGAATCGTTGCCTTGAGCAAATAATGCGGTACGCCGAGTTCCAGCATCCGGCTGATCGCACTCGGCGCATCGTTGGTGTGCAGCGTGGAAAGTACCAAGTGGCCCGTGAGCGCAGCCTGGATCGCCATTTCGGCAGTTTCCAGATCGCGAATCTCGCCGATCATGATGATGTCCGGGTCCTGCCGCATCAGCGCGCGTATCCCGCTGGCAAATGTCAGGTCAATATTGTGCTGAACCTGCATCTGGTTGAACGCAGGCTCAACCATCTCGATAGGATCTTCGATGGTGCACAGATTGACCTCAGGGGTCGCGAGCATCTTGAGCGTGGTGTAAAGCGTGGTGGTCTTGCCGGAGCCGGTGGGCCCGGTCACCAGGATGATGCCGTTAGGCTGACGGGTCATGCCTTCCCAGCGACGCAGGTCATCGCTGGAAAACCCGAGCTGGTCGAAGTTTTTCAGCAGTACATCCGGATCGAAGATCCGCATGACCATTTTTTCCCCGAAAGCCGTCGGCAGTGTTGAAAGCCGCAGCTCAACCTCCCCGCCATCAGGGGTACTGGTTTTAACCCGGCCGTCCTGCGGCTTGCGCTTTTCGGCGACGTTCATGCGGCCCAGGCTTTTCAGGCGACTGACGATGGCCATGGTCACTTGCGCAGGAAATTGGTAGACGTTGTGCAGCACGCCATCAATACGAAAGCGCACCGTGCCCTGCTCTCGTCGCGGTTCGATATGAATGTCACTGGCTCGCTGCTGAAACGCGTACTGGAACAACCAATCAACGATATTGACGATGTGAGCATCGTTGGCGTCGGGCTCCTGATCACTGGCCCCAAGCTTGAGCAATTGTTCAAAGTTGCCCATGCCGCTGATTTTCTGATCCGTCGCGGCAGCACCACTGACCGACTTGGCCAGTCGATAGAACTCCACCGCCAACCGCTGAATATCAACCGGATTGGCCACTACACGCCGGATTGGCAGTTTCAGCACATGGGCCAGGTCAGCCTCCCAACCGCGCACATAGGGCTGCGCGCTGGCGATGGTCACGGAGTCGCGATCTACCTCCACCGCCAGAATCTTGTGGCGTTGGGCAAAGGCGTAAGACATCAATGGCGTGACCGAAGCGACCTTGATCTTCAGCGGGTCGATGCGCAGATAAGGCTGCCCGCTTTGCGCAGCGAGCCACGCGGTGAGAGTCTCCAGATCCAGCTTGCGCCCGGGCCGTTTAAGGTCGTCGAGTTGTTGCGCGGCGATGAATTCAAGGGGGTGCAGTTGCAGGTTCGCGGCACCGCGGCGCTGGGTCAGTGCATCTTCAGCACTGCTCTGATCAATAAAACCCTGGCCGACCAGATCGCGCAGCAGATCATTCAGATCCAGCCAACGGTCCTGTGATGATGAGGCGTGAACTGACATGCGGATTCCTTTGGACAATTGGGCTCAAACGAACCAAGCGTAGTCCCCAGCGTGTCAGTTATTTCGGCATATGCGTACACATGAGTTACGTATTTTTTCTGCTGGGCTCAACCGACGGCGAGGGAAACCGTTGAGTTTGAGACGTGCGGCTGAGCCAGTTGTTCCAATTCCACTGAGCAGACATTGATCAGGCTGCGCATTTTTTGCGCAATGACCTGCGCCCGGTGCCACGTCAGATTAGCGATCTCAACGTCGATACCCAATACGTCGTCCTGCTGCAGAACGTTGACCTGATGAGGGATCAGGTACTGCATCGCAAACAGGTTCAGCACTCGGCACAGCGAATCGGCCTCAGCCTCGACCAGAATCTGATAGCGCGCGCAGCAATGGGCATTGTCAGCAGACCAGGTATCCGGACGTTGTGGCTGAGAGGTAACGGCTTCGAGGTTGGGCATGTGAGCCTCTGCGACTTAGAGGGTTTAAATGACTGGAAGAAATTCTTGCATGCTCGAAAAGAAATTTCTGATCCATCATTGGTTGATTTAGTCTTGATAAGACTTGTTAATGCGCCATATCTCCATAGTGGGAAATAATTATGCAAACTGAGTTGGACACCTACGATCGCAAGATTCTTGCACTGCTCCAGGAGGACGCGTCGCTGTCCAGCGCGCAAATCGCTGAACAGGTGGGATTGTCCCAATCGCCGTGCTGGCGCAGGATTCAGCGGCTCAAGGATGAAGGCGTCATCCGCCGTCAGGTTTCGCTGCTGGATCGCAAGAAGATCGGCCTCAACACGCAGATCTTCGCCGAGATCAAACTGAATGCTCACGGCCGCTCGAACTTCACTGAATTCACCGAAGCCATTCGCGGCTTCCCGGAAGTACTGGAATGCTACGTGCTAATGGGCTCGGTGGACTTCCTGCTGCGCATTGTGACGCCGGACATTGAAGCGTATGAGCGGTTCTTCTTTGAAAAGCTCTCGCTGGTGCCGGGGATTCAGGAAGTGAATTCGACGGTGGCTCTGTCGGAGATTAAATCCACGACCAGCTTGCCGGTTTGACCGTTTGTGGGAGCCGAGCTTGCTCGCGATAAGAACACCACAATGTTCGAATATGATGGTGCTCTTATCGCGGGCAAGCCCAGCTCCAACATATCCAACAAATAACTGATCCAGACCATCGACATTGAAGGCCAAGCGCCAGCTTCAAAGCTTCGCGTTGGCGGCAGCCATGGATCGTGGCACGATGGCGCGGTTATCGACCGAGATTTTCTGATCATGCCGCAATCCAAAGCCAAGAATCTTTCCCTGATCGCTGCCATTGACCTGGGCTCGAACAGCTTCCACATGGTGGTAGCCCAAGCCAACTCGGGTGATATCCGCATCCTGGAGCGCCTTGGAGAGAAGGTTCAACTGGCGGCTGGCATCAACGAAGAGCGCAAACTCAACGAAGAGTCCATGCAGCGCGGCCTCGACTGCCTCAAGCGTTTTGCGCAGTTGATCAACGGTCTGCCGCTGGGTGCGGTGCGTATCGTGGGTACCAACGCCCTGCGTGAAGCGCGCAACCGTAATGAATTCATCATCCGCGCCGAAGAAATTCTCGGCCACCCGGTGGAAGTGATTTCAGGCCGTGAAGAAGCCCGCCTGATTTATCTCGGGGTATCACACACTCTGGCTGATACCCCCGGCAAACGTCTGGTGGCAGACATCGGCGGTGGCAGTACCGAGTTCATCATTGGCCAGCGTTTTGAACCGCTGCTGCGCGAAAGCCTGCAAATGGGCTGCGTAAGCTTTACCCAGCGCTACTTCAAGGACGGCAAGATCACCCCGGCACGTTATGCACAGGCTTATACCGCTGCGCGCCTGGAAATCATGAGCATCGAACACGCCCTGCATCGCCTTAAGTGGGATGAGGCCATCGGCTCGTCGGGCACTATTCGCGCCATCGGTCTGGCCCTCAAGGCCAACGGCCAGGGCTCGGGTGAAGTGAATGCTGACGGCCTGGCATGGCTCAAGCGCAAGCTGTTCAAGCTGGGCGACGTAGACAAGATCGACTTCGACGGCATCAAGCCGGATCGCCGCTCTATCTTCCCGGCAGGCCTGGCCATTCTCGAAGCGATTTTCGACGCTCTGGAACTGCAACGCATGGATCACTGCGAAGGTGCGCTGCGTGAAGGTGTGCTCTACGACCTGATGGGCCGTCATCATCATGAAGACGTTCGTGAGCGCACGCTAAGCTCGCTGATGGAGCGTTATCACGTTGACCTGGAACAAGCCGCCCGTGTCGAGCGAAAGGCTCTGCATGCGCTTGAGCAGGTCGCTCACGCCTGGGACCTGGAGGATGACAGTTACCGGGAACTGCTCAGTTGGGCAGCCAAGGTTCATGAAGTCGGCCTGGATATCGCCCACTATCACTACCACAAGCACGGCGCCTACCTGATCGAGCACTCCGATCTTTCCGGGTTCTCACGCGAAGATCAGCAAATGCTCGCGCTGCTGGTGCGTGGCCACCGCCGTAACATCCCCAAGGACAAGTTCGCCGAGTTCGGCGCAGAGGGCGATAAGCTGATTCGTCTGTGCGTGCTGTTGCGCTTTGCGATCCTGTTCCACCACATTCGTGGCACGCAGGAAATGCCGCAGCCGGTTCTCACCGCCAGCGGCAACAATCTTGATGTGGTATTCCCGGAAGGCTGGCTGGAAAACAACCAACTGACCCAGGCCGACTTCGCTTTGGAGGCGGAGTGGCTGACCCGGGTCGGTATCGTCCTCAGCGTACGCTGAGGACTGGATTGCTCAGGCGTTCCAGCAGGGCCGCCTGAACATTGCGAGCATTCTGGTTTCCGGTCGGAGTGCTTCGCACGTAGGTGCCATCTGGCTGCAAGAGCCAGCTGTGAGTGTTGTCGGTCAGATAAAGCTCGAGCTCTTTCTTCACTCGCAGGATTAACTTTTTACCCTCTACCGGGAAGCAAGTCTCGACGCGCTTGTCGAGGTTTCGCTCCATCCAGTCGGCACTCGACAGATACATCTGCTCGTCGCCGCCATTGAGGAAGTAGAACACCCGCGTGTGCTCCAGGAAGCGGCCGATGATCGAGCGCACATGAATATTGTGAGACACGCCCGGAATGCCTGGCCGCAGGCAGCACATGCCACGCACGACCAGATCAATGCGCACGCCAGACTGACTGGCCTTGTACAACGCCCGAATGATTTTTGGATCAGTCAGCGAGTTAAACTTGGCAATGATGTGCGCCGGTTTACCGTCCACCGCAAACTGCGTTTCCCGGGCAATCATGTCGAGCATGCCCTTCTTCAGCGTAAACGGCGCGTGCAGCAGCTTCTTCATGCGCAGGGTTTTACCCATACCGATCAACTGACTGAACAGTTTGCCAACGTCTTCGCACAAGGCGTCGTCGGAGGTCAGCAAGCTGTAGTCGGTGTACAGGCGAGCGTTGCCGGCGTGGTAGTTACCGGTACCCAAATGCGCGTAACGGACAATCTCGCCCGCCTCGCGACGCAGGATCAGCATCATCTTGGCGTGGGTCTTGAAGCCAACCACGCCGTAGATCACAACTGCACCCGCAGCCTGCAGGCGGCTGGCCAGTTGCAGGTTGGACTCTTCGTCAAAGCGCGCACGCAGCTCGATCACCGCAGTGACTTCTTTGCCGTTACGGGCCGCGTCGACCAACGCATCGACGATTTCCGAGTTGGCACCGCTGCGATACAGCGTTTGACGTACGGCCAGAACGTGAGGGTCCTTGGCAGCCTGACGCAGCAGATCGACCACCGGAGTGAACGACTCGAACGGGTGCAGCAGCAGAATGTCCTGCTTGCTGATCACGTTGAAGATGTTCTCGCTGTTTTGCAGCAACTTCGGAATGGCCGGGGTGAACGGCTGGTATTGCAGTTCCGGATGGCTGTCCAGACCGGTGATGCTGAACAGACGCGTCAGGTTGACCGGGCCATTGACCTGATACAACTCGGACTCGGACAGGTTGAACTGCTTGAGCAGATAGTCGGACAGATGCTTTGGACACGTGTCGGCCACTTCCAGACGGACCGCATCGCCATAACGACGGGAGAACAACTCGCCGCGCAGCGCGCGGGCAAGGTCTTCCACGTCTTCGGAGTCAAGCGCCAGGTCGGCGTTACGGGTCAGGCGGAACTGATAGCAGCCTTTAACCTTCATGCCCTGAAACAAATCGTCCGCGTGGGCGTGGATCATCGATGACAGGAAGACGAAGTTATCCCCAGGACCACTGATTTCTTCCGGCACCTTGATCACACGTGGCAACAGACGCGGAGCCGGAATAATCGCCAGACCGGAGTCACGACCAAAAGCATCGATGCCTTCAAGTTCGACGATAAAGTTAAGGCTCTTGTTGACCAGCAGCGGGAACGGGTGAGTCGGGTCAAGGCCAATCGGGGTGATGATCGGTGCAATTTCGTCACGGAAATAACGACGAACCCAGGCTTTGAGCTTGGCCGTCCAGTGCCGACGACGGATGAAGCGCACCTGATGCTTTTCAAGCTCAGGCAGCAGAATGTCATTGAGGATCGCGTATTGGCGATCAACGTGGCCATGCACCAACTCACTGATGCGGGCCAGGGCCTGATGCGGCTGCAGACCATCGGCACCGGCTTGTTCGCGGGCGAAGGTGATCTGCTTTTTCAGACCGGCGACACGAATTTCGAAGAACTCATCGAGGTTGCTGGAAAAGATCAGCAGGAACTTGAGCCGCTCCAACAACGGATAGGACTCATCCAGTGCCTGTTCCAACACGCGAATGTTGAACTTGAGCTGCGACAGCTCCCGGTGGATGTAAAGACTGCTGTCGTCCAGGTTTGGCACGACAATCGCTGGCACCGGCGGCGTCTCGACAATTGCGGGTATGACCTCGACGCTTGGCTCGACCACAGTCAGAACTTCCTGATCGTTGACTTCAACAGCAGCTTCGGTAAGTCCTTCGGTATTCATGAATGTTCCTGTACGGCTATTGCCCTTTTAACAGTTCTGCAGCGCGGACGGCGAAATAAGTGAGGATGCCGTCAGCTCCTGCGCGTTTGAAAGCGGTGAGCGATTCAAGAATGACGCCTTCGCTGAGCCAGCCATTCTGTATGGCCGCCATATGCATCGCGTACTCGCCGCTGACCTGATAAACAAATGTCGGCACTTTGAACTCATCCTTGACCCGGTGAAGGATGTCCAGATAAGGCATGCCCGGTTTGACCATGACCATGTCCGCACCTTCAGCCAGGTCGGCGGCCACTTCATGCAACGCTTCATTGCTGTTGGCCGGATCCATCTGGTAGGACGCCTTGTTCGCCTTGCCCAGGTTCAACGCCGAACCTACCGCATCGCGGAATGGCCCGTAGTAGGCGCTGGCATACTTGGCAGAGTAAGCCATGATCCGCACGTTGACGTGTCCAGCCAGCTCCAGTGCTTCGCGAATGGCCTGAATTCGACCGTCCATCATGTCGGAAGGTGCTACAACCTGCGCACCCGCATCGGCATGGGACAACGCTTGCTTGACCAGCGCATCGACGGTGATGTCGTTCTGCACATAGCCTTCTTCGTCGAGAATCCCGTCCTGACCATGGGTCGTGAACGGATCAAGTGCCACGTCAGTGATGACGCCCAACTCCGGGAAGCGGTCACGCAACGCGCGGGTAGCGCGCTGAGCAATACCGTCCGGATTCCAGGCTTCAGCGCCATCCAGGGTTTTCTTCTCGACCGGGGTCACAGGGAACAAGGCCAGGGCCGGGATGCCCAGCGCGACCCACTTTTGCGCCTCTTCCAGCAGCAGATCGATACTCAAGCGCTCTACGCCAGGCATCGAAGCCACTTCTTCACGACGGTTTTCACCATCGAGTACAAATACGGGGAGGATCAGATCGTCGACAGTTACGACGTTTTCACGGACCAGACGACGAGAGAAATCGTCGCGGCGGTTGCGACGCAGGCGGGTGAGAGGAAAAAGGCGGTTGGCGGGGGTAAAGCTCACGGCGAGACTCCTGAGCCCGCGTACACGGGCAAGCGTGACAGTTATAAGCGGCCATTATGACTAATGTGTGACAGTCATGGGCCACGTGCGACTCGGGGCCGCAGTAGAGGCGTTTGCCATTGTCCTTGTAGGAAAGATTAACGTCGAGACACATTTGCACACTTTCCTGAATGGCTTGGCCGAGTTAGGCTGCGCGTTCATTTCGCCAGCATCCAGACAATGCTCCAGAATTTCTTGCACGAATTTGGCTACTTCGCCCTCTTCATCGGCACCTTCTTTGAAGGCGAGACCATTCTGGTTCTCGCTGGATTTCTGGCGTTCCGTGAATACATGGACATCAAACTGGTTGTGGTCGTAGCGTTCTTCGGAAGCTATGCCGGGGACCAGCTCTGGTACTACATGGGGCGCAAGCACGGCCGCAAAATCCTGGCGCGCAAGCCGCGCTGGCAGCTCATGGGCGATAAAGCGCTGGCGCATGTGCGCAAGCACCCGGATCTCTGGGTGTTGAGCTTCCGCTTTGTCTACGGCTTGCGAACGGTCATGCCTGTGGCGATTGGCCTGTCGGGCTACCCGCCACTGCGCTATCTGGTCCTCAACGGTATCGGTGCGGCTGTCTGGGCCGCTGCGCTGGGTTATGCGGCTTATCACTTCGGCGCAGTGCTTGAAGGCATGCTGGGCAACATCAAGAAGTATGAGTTGTGGGTACTCGGCGCACTGCTGGTGCTCGGGTTCGCCCTCTGGTTGCGTCGTCGTTTCAAGAACGCGCGTATTGCCAGAGAGGAAGCAGCCGCAGCCTCAACGGCTGCAGCAGCGGCAGCCGAGGCTGATGCCAGTGTCGTCAACCACGTTCCGGCTGAAGTCACCGTTGATGTGCCTGCCGACAACAAGAAACACGCCGACCAATAGGTCCAACACGAGCGCAATGCCCCGGCATTGCGCTCGTTTGTAACGCCCCTCCCCACATCCCATTGGAATGCTTTTCTGTAGCTCACGAGCACCGCGAGACAGCGATGGCGTCCTGTCTGATATACCGCTATCGCGGCCTCGCGGTGCTCGTGCGCTCCTACAGGAATACATTCCAATTCGAACGATTGCATTTTGTTGATACCAGACAATCGTTTGCCGCGAGACAGCGCATTTTCGGGACGCAGTGCATTGGATTGAATCCCCATCGCAGACGCTTGTCCCAAGACTAGGTAAAAGTCTTGAGCAGACCGCTGCGCTCGATAGGGAGAATGATCATGCAAAAGAAAGTGGCCGTGATTTTGTCCGGCTGTGGCGTCTATGACGGCGCGGAAATTCATGAGAGCGTGCTCACGCTGCTGCGCCTTGATCAACGTGGCGCGGCGGTGCAGTGCTTTGCGCCAAACATCACACAGCACCATGTGGTTAACCACCTGACCGGCGAAGAAATGCCGGAGACTCGCAATGTGCTGGTGGAGTCGGCGCGCATCGCCCGCGGCGCTATTGAGGATATTCGTGAGGCTGACGTTACCCAGTTCGACGCGCTGATTATTCCCGGTGGCTTTGGTGCCGCGAAAAATCTTTCCGACTTCGCCACCGCAGGTGCGGACTGCAAGGTGCAAGCAGAAGTCCTTGCTTTGGCCGAAGCCTTCGCTGAAGCGGGCAAACCCGTCGGGCTGATCTGCATCAGCCCCGCCCTGGCCGCCAAAATCTACGGCCCGGGCGTGACTTGCACCATCGGCAACGACGCCGAGACCGCACAGGCCATTACCCTCATGAAGGGTGAGCACCAAGAGTGCGAAGTGACCGAAATCGTCGAAGACAAAGCCCGCAAACTGGTCAGCACCCCGGCTTATATGGTCGCCAAGAGCATCGGCGAGGCGGCCGCGGGGATCAACAAGCTTGTGGACCGGGTGCTGGAGTTGACGCACGAAGAGTAGGTTTGGATTACTCCTCTGTAAGAGCTGCCGAAGGCTGCGAATCGTTAAGTCTGACCTTCCGCCATTCGCAGCCTTCGGCAGCTCCTACAGAAAAGCGTTCGCAATAAGGCTTAACTGAACTCCACACGCTCCGGCACTCGTGTCATCAACACCTTTCCGCCTCTGATCGACACTCGCGCCTTGGCCTGACGGCGCACTGCTTCGTAATCGCTCTCGGCATCAAGGATGACCAGGTTCGCCGGACGACCTACTGCGATGCCATAACACTCGCCCAGATTAAGGGTTCTGGCGCTGTTGTCGGTGACCAGATCCAGACTGCGAGCCAGATCCTCGAAGCCCATCATGTGGCAGATGTGCAAACCGGCATCCAGTATGCGCAGGATGTTGCCATTGCCCAGCGGATACCACGGGTCCTTGATCGAATCCTGACCAAAGCACACGTTCATCCCGGCACGGTCCAGCTCTGCGACGCGGGTCAGGCCGCGGCGCTTGGGGTAAGTGTCAAAGCGGCCTTGCAGGTGAATACTCTCGGTCGGGCAGGAAACGAAGTTGATGCCCGACCTTTTCAACAGCCGGAACAGCTTTGAGCAGTACGCATTGTCATAAGAGCCCATGGCCGTGGTGTGGCTGGCCGTTACCCGGCTGCCCATGCCACGCACCCGCGCTTCTTCAGCCAGCACTTCGAGAAAGCGAGAGTTGGGGTCGTCGGTCTCGTCGCAATGTACGTCCACCAGACAACCGGTTCGCTCGGCCAAGTCCATGAGGAACTTGATTGAGCTGACGCCCTGCTCGCGGGTGTTTTCAAAGTGCGGGATACCGCCGACCACGTCCGCGCCCATTTCCACGGCACGGGTCATCAATTCACGCCCGCTTTCGTAGGATTCGATGCCCTCCTGAGGAAAGGCAACGATCTGCAGATCTATCAGATGGCGGGCTTCTTCACGGACTTCAAGCATTGCCTTGAGCGCGCCCAACGTCGGGTCGGTGACATCGATATGGGTTCGAACATGCTGGATGCCATGCTCGGCCAACATGCGGATGGTGGTATGGGCGCGTTGCTTGGTGTCTTCGTGAGTAATGGTTTCCTTGCGTTGAGCCCAGCGCTCGATGCCTTCGAACAGGGTCCCGCTCATGTTCCACTCAGGCTCACCGGCGGTCAGTGTTGCGTCCAGGTGGATGTGCGGCTCCACCAGTGGCGCAATGACCAATTGGCCGCGAGCATCGATATCATCTGAAGCAGGCTGCACGTTTTCGGCCTGAGCAGTGATGGCTGTGATGCAGCCGTCTTCCCAGGTGACGGTGTGCAGCCCTTGGGTTTTACGCAATGTGGCATTGATGATGTTCATGACTATTCCTGTCGCTGAGCCTCGGACATGCGCCATACCAGCAGCGCAACCGAAGCGTTCATTCGAAAATTAGCGTCGTCGAGGGATTGCCCGCTGAGCTGCTCGATACGCTGAATACGTTGATTGATGGTGTTTCGATGGATGCCAAGACGCTGAGCGGCCTTGAGTCCGTTGCCGTTTTCCTGGAGCAAGGCGTCCAGTGTTTCAATCAGGCTGTGGGGTTGCTTGCGGTTGGTCTCGATCAGCGGCCCGAGGATCTGTCTGACGAAGCTGTCGATGATCGAGCGATCAGTAACCGCCTGGAGCAGGCGCAACACGCCCAGCTCGCTGAAATCGCAAAGGCCGCTGGCGGGTCGCAAGTGTTCGGCGACATCCAGCGCCTGGCGAGCCTCATTCAGTGCCTGACGGTATTGCCCGCAGTCTTCGACTGGATTGGCCAGCCCCATGAACAACGCCATGTCGCCCAGCACCGAGGCGAGCTCGCGATACAGCCGCGCCAGCTCACTGCGGATCGCTTCAAGCCTGGGCAACAACAGAATGAACAAGTCGCCCTGGACGATGACGGGCAAGGCGTCCGGTAAGGTGCGATTCCAGGCGTCGAGATGGTCGAGCACTGCCTGCCGGGTTTGCTGCAGCAACCGTTCCGCAGCCTCCGGCGCATGGCTGTCGAACAGCACGCTCACCGCCGACAGGCGCAGCGCGACCAGACGCCGAGGCACCTCCAGTGGCAGGCGTAAATGTGCAGCCCTCTGCCTGGCGATACTCAGGCTTGGGTAATCACCGCTGAGCAACTGGCCGAGGATGTCGTGGCGCGAGCGCTTGGTTTGCGCCATCTGCACCAACGCCGTGCCGATCAGGTGGGTAACGATGACCATCTTCAACAGATACGGTTGCTCGATCAGCGGCAAACCGCATCGCTCTGCCAGCGCGATCACGGACTGAGGGATCTGCTGGATATAGGCATCCCCGGTCAGAATCACCAGCCCGGCGATGCCACTGGCATCGCCCTCCTGCACCATGCGCAGGAGATTGGCTTCATCGCGCTGGCAATTGATGCCGGTGATGAAAACCAGCTCACCGCCCATGATCCAGTCGGCAATACCTTCGTTCTCGGCAACGTACGACCAGCGCACGCTGCGATGCAGGTTGGCTGAACCTGCACGCACGGCCATTTCCTCCAGCCCGGGGAGCTGGAGAATTTCTTCAACGGTCAGGCTCAAAGCTCCTCCTGCACGCCAGCGACCCTGCTGCGCTTGCCTGTCACTTCAAGCAGCACGATGTAGCAGATGGCCGATGCGGCGATCCCCACCAACGGCGCAATCCAGGGCGAGAAGTACGCCAGCGCCGCGCCAATGGCATAAGACGACAGCCCCAGCAGGTTGTAGCGTGGCAAGGTAACGCTGGCCAACGCAGGGTATTTGCCGTGATGGCGGTACCAGAAATCCGCCATGATCACGCCGCCAATGGGCGGGATGATCGAACCCAGCAGCACCAGAAAGGGAATCAGCATCTCGTACATACCGCCGATGGCCAGGACGATACCGACCGCCGCCGCGATCAATGTCATGGTGCGACGCCGCTCGCTACGCAACAGGTGGCAGGCCGCCGCCGAAACGTTGTAGATGGTCGGCCCCTGAATAGTCCACAGGTTCAGGCAAAGCATGATCACTGCGGCGAAAGACAGGCCCTGAAGCATCATCACTTCTACGATATCGGCCTGCTGATAAACCATCGCACACCACGCGCCAGCGACGACCATCAAACCGTTACCCAGCAGAAAGGCAACGACGCTGGCAGTCACGGCCACGCGTCCGCTGCGTGACAGACGAGTCCAGTTGGTGGCCTGGGTTGCGCCACTGGCGAACGTCCCGAAGACCATGGTGATGGCCGCTGAAAGCGTCATGGTTTCGTTGGGGATAACCGCCGCAAGCCCCTGAAAACCGCCGACATCGCGGGTGGCGATGTACATGGAGATGACCAGCAGCACGAACATGAGCGGCACCGACACACGCGACAGTACGTCCAGCCCTTTGTAGCCGATGATCGCCGTGATGCTGAAGCCCAGACCGAACAAGATCATCAATGGCGTAGTGAAGCCTTCGGCCAGGCCGAGCATCTTCACCAGCACAATGGCCACCGTCGCGGTGCCCCACGCGTACCAGCCCAGCTCGGCGAAACCGAGCAGCACATCGGACAGCCGACTGCCCGCTTCGCCGAAACAGAAGCGTCCCATCAATACTGTGTTCAAACCACTGCGCGAGGCGATGAAGGCCAGCGCCGCGGCATAGATTGCCAACAGGCTGTTACCGATGGCGGCGATCCACAGCATGTCGACGAAGTTGAACGCCATGCCCAACTTGCCACCCGCAAACATGGTGCCGGTGAAGAAGGTGAAACTGAATAGCACCATGGAAATCGACAGCAGCCCCTTGCGTCCTTCACGCGGGGCTTCACTCAAGGGAAACTCGCTGGGTGAACTCATATCGTTTTTCTCCACATCGACAAGGTTGGGGATCGGACTCAACGGCAGGCTGGTGCAAGAGCAATAACCAGGCCGTTTCCGAACAACATTGCGAAGTGGAAAAAAGTGGGCAGAGGCGATATCGAGCGCTGTTCACTCTGCACACTTTAAGCTGACGATTCAGGATCAGACTGTGCAGAGTGATTCATTCTGAGGCGCGAACGCACCGTTTTAGGCTGCGATGCCTAGCGAGTAAGCCGCGTGAGAATCCGGTCCAGAGAGTTGGCGAAAGCCTGTTTTTCGCGGTCGCCATAAGGCGGCTGACCACCGCCCATCTGCCCCTGGTCTCGCAGGTCGGTGAACAGGTTACGTACGGCGAGTCGGTCGCCCATGTTTTGTGTGTCGAACTCTTTGCCACGGGGGTCCAGCGCAGCGACGCCCTTCTTGACCAGACGATCGGCGAGCGGCACATCGCTGCAAATCACCAACTCGCCGGGTACGGCGTGCTCAACCAGATAATCGTCCGCAGCATCAGGGCCGCTGGGCACCACAATCAGTTTGACCAGGGTGTACGTGGGCTTGATCTGACTCTGTCCAGCCACCAGCACCACCTCGAATTGACGCTTGAGCGCGAACTTGATGACCTGCTCTTTTGCTGCCTTGGGGCAAGCGTCGGCATCGATCCAGACGCGCATGGTGGTACCTCGTTCTAAAAATTGAGCAGATCCCTGTAGGAGCTGCCGCAGGCTGCGAAACCGATATTTATGACACTCCCCTTTCGCAGCCTTCGGCAGCTCCTACAAGAAATTCATGCGACCTGCGCCCTGCGCTTCTCCGCCAACCAGCTGCGACCGTACAGCACTGCAATGGCCAGCAAGGCTATCAGTTGGGCGCACAGGGAATACGCATCGGCATGAATGCCCAGCCAGTCGAACTCGAAGAACGGCACAGGCCGGGTACCGAAAATACCGGCTTCCTGAAGGGCTTTTACGCCATGCCCGGCGAACACCACCGACAACGCACACAGCAGTGCTGCGTTGATCCCGAAGAACAGCGTAAGCGGCAGTTTTGCCGAGCCACGCAGGATGATCCACGCCAGCCCGATCAGCAACACCAATGCCGTGGCACCGCCCGCCAGCACTGCATTGTGCCCAGCCGGGCCAGCTTGCAGCCAGAGGGTTTCGTAAAACAGGATGACTTCGAACAGCTCGCGATACACCGAGAAAAACGCCAGAATCGCAAACCCGAAACGACCACCGCCGCCCACCAGGCTGCTTTTGATGTAATCCTGCCAGGCTGCTGCATGGCGACGGTCGTGCATCCAGACACCCAGCCACAAGACCATCACGCTCGCGAACAACGCCGTCGCGCCCTCAAGCAATTCCCGTTGCGCGCCGCTGACATCGATCACGTAAGCCGCCAGCGCCCAGGTTCCCAGCCCCGCCAACAGAGCCAGCCCCCAACCGATATTGACACTGCGTACCGCTGACTCCTGGCCAGTGTTACGCAGAAACGCAAGGATCGCCGCCAGTACCAGAATGGCCTCAAGGCCTTCACGCAGAAGAATCAGCAGGCCGGAAATGTAGCTCAGCGAGGTGCTTAATCCATCACTGCCCAGCAGGCCCGCCGACTCTTTAAGTTTGGCTTTGGCGAAGTCCAGTTTTTGTACGGCTTGCTCCAGCGGCAGCCCGTCCTGCAAGGACTGACGATAAGCCATCAAAGCCTTTTCGGTGTCTTTGCGAACATTGGCGTCTACGTTGTCCAGAGAACTTTCAACCAGCTCGAAGCCTTCCAGGTAGGCAGCGACAGACAAGTCGTAAGCCTGTTCATGATCGCCCGCACGATACGCCGCCAGGCTTTTGTCCAGCGTCTGGCTGGTGTAATCGAGCAACTGCGCAGGGCCGCGCTGGACCTGAGGTGGCTGGGCGCGTTGAGCACGGAACGTCGCAACAGCCTGTTCACCCTCGGCGGCGCTGATTTCTTTAGGTGTTTGCCGCGCCAGATCGGCGAGGTTGTAGGTCTTGAATGGCGCTGTCACCGGCTGCGCACTGAAGCTCGCGATATAGGTCGCGATGTCCCAACGCTGGCGGTCATCCAGTTGATCGGCGAACGCCGGCATATCAGTCCCGGCAATTCCCAGACCTACAGCGTTGTAGAGGTCGTAAAGGCTTAGTCGGTCCAGACGGGCCGCGTCGCGCAGATTAGATGGCGGCGGCTCCAGGCCAATACCCGCAGGTCCATCCCCCGCGCCAGCGTCGCCATGGCAGACCGAACAATGCTGTGCGTAAAGCGGCGCGCCCCGCGCCGGGTCCGGAGTAATCACCGGAGCCTGACTCACTTCGTAAGCGACCGCCAACCGGGCACCCAACTGGCGGGCCTGACGGGTGACCAGAGCACCGTCCTGCTTCTTGGCCACTGCATCAGCGAGGCTGGACACGCCTTTTTCAAGTTCAGCGCGCTCTGCTCGCGCAGGCAGTGCAGCCACCAAGCCCCGTAAAATGCCCAGAGCCCCTACTTGCTGCCGGTATTCGTCCTCTTCCACCACCTTGCCGTCGGATACGGTCGACGGGTAGTCGGCACCCATGTAATCAAGCAAATGCAGCACTTGCGCCGCACCATCAGTGGTGTCGGCCAATAGGCTGGAGCTGCACAACGCCAACAACGGCAACATCAGCCAGGCCAGAAAACGGGAACGCATCGACATCGGTGAATCTCAGCGGAATGATAGGTATCGCATTGTCAACCTCGCTACGTCCCGACTCAAGGTTCCGGGAGATGTTTGTTGCTAAATATTACGCAACACCTCTGCATAGCCTTTCATAGACGCGATTCAGCCCGACCTTAATGAGAATAACTAGCATATATAGCGAAAGGCTTACACGAAGAGGAGGCAATTCGCCCTATTGCACCTGCGGGTTCCTGAGTAAGATTGGATCCAACAACTGATGCGCAGGACGCGCACAGGATCAAGGATGATCGACCATGGCCCGGAGGGCTTACCGACAGGATGTTGGAATGGTCTTGAAGAAAACCCGCTTCGGCGGGTTTTTTGTTGCCGGTCAAAAAGTAGCCTGTCACGCTGCGACAGCTCTATTTCATGGGCTAGACCGTGGAGATCAGACCACAACCCTCCTACGGCAGGGGAACATTTACGCCTTTACCGGGTTCACACTTTTCAGGCAGCTATCGCCATCGAGGCCGACGGGCTGAATCCGAGAGGGTCCGCTCGGCTTAAAGTCATTTCTGCTATGGATACCGTCGATGGAATATCTATTGCCTCAGAGCTGGCTGGAGGCAGTACCTCTGCCGTGGCTCAAGACCCTGATCGCCGCCTGCGTTGCGGTATTGCTGGCTTTGCTGATTCGCTGGCTGGCACTGAGTGTGCTGCGTCGTGTCGCCAATTCATTTGTGTTGCCACAGCAACTGGTCTATCGCGCCGCCAGCCCGACCTTATGGTTGCTGCCGTTATTGGCTTTGCAAACAGTCTGGACCTCGGCACCTGATGATCTGGTGCTGATTGGCACCGTGCGCCATATCAACGGGCTGTTAGTCACTGCAGGTTTTACCTGGCTGGTGCTCAGTTGCGTCAAAGCCGTGGGCGAAGCAGTGGCAATCCGCAACCCGCTGGATATCGAAGATAACCTTCATGCCCGCCGTATACAGACTCAGGTTCGGGTTTTGGTGCGCTGCCTGAATGCGCTGGTGTTGCTGTTCGGTACCGGTCTGATTCTCATGAGTTTCCCGCCCGTGGCCAAGATCGGCACCAGCCTGCTGGCATCGGCGGGCCTGGCAGGTCTGGCCGCAGGTTTTGCAGCCAAGCCGGTGCTGGGTAATTTGATCGCAGGTCTGCAAATCGCCATCTCCCAACCGATCCGCCTCGACGACGTGGTGATTGTCGAAGGTGAGTGGGGTCGCGTGGAGGAAATCAGTGGCACTTACGTGGTCATCAAAATCTGGGATGAGCGGCGCATGGTGGTGCCGCTGCAGTACTTCATCGAAAAGCCGTTCCAGAACTGGACCCGCGCCACTTCAAGCCTGATCGGCTCAGTGTTTGTCTGGGTGGACTATTCACTGCCGGTAGAAGAGTTGCGTGCGGAAGTGCAGCGCATCTGTGAAGACATCCCGCACTTGTGGGACGGCCGCGTTTGCGTGCTGCAAGTCGCCGACACCAACGCCAAGGCCATGCAACTGCGGGTGCTGTTGAGTTCAGCCGACTCGTCACGCAGTTGGGACGCCCGCTGCCACATGCGCGAACGTCTGATTGCGTTCATCGCCAAACAATATCCGCAAAGCCTGCCGCAACTGCGCACGGAAATCTCGTCGCGCAATGTGCGACCGGAGATCGACGTCCACGAGACGCCGGTCGACATCCCCCGCCAACCACCGGTCTAGAGCCCTCATCACGAACCTTGTCTGCCAGCAGGTGAGGTTCGTCGGGTAAATCAGCAGAACTCTCGAGGCAGGCTATCGTTTCCCTGGGAACGTTAAGGCAAAACGCCATGTCTGTTTCTGCCTAGAATCGGCCGTCAGACCGATGACGTACCCACGTGTGTCGATGCAAAAAAACAATCATTGCAACCCTACGCTGAATCGATACAGCGCCGATGTCCCGTGACCAGACTTTGTCCTTTTAAATCTTGAGTGTTCTGCCATGAGCTTTTTTTCTCGACTCCGGGGCACATCTGCCAGATCCGGCGGTGTTCTAAACCTGATCACTTCGGCCAGAAGCCTGAGTGAGCAACTTGCATCCGTGAGTTTCGAGCCTGTTTACCTGACGGGATTCGTTTCACCCCACATCGATATTGATCAGATTGCCCGCAGCATCAGTGCGCGCTTTCCCAACACAGCCATCAGCTTGTGCACCACTTCTGGCGAGTTGTCTTCAAAGAATGACGCGCTGTATTGCGCAACCGGTGATCAGTGGGATCGCGTAGTGCTGGCGTTGTTTGACTCGAGCGTTATTCAGTCAGCCGAAATCGTGCACATCCCCCTGCACAGCGAAGACATCCGCACCCCTGGCAAGCGCATGTCTATGCGCGAGCGTATTGCACGGCTGACGGACTCAATCAAACGCACGACGATCAATACGCCTATCGACCACCGCGATACGCTCGCGTACGTCACCTTTGACGGGTTATCAGCCTCTGAATCGTTCTTCATGGAAGCGCTGTATGAATCAGGCCGCTTTCCGTGCCTGTTCGTCGGAGGTTCGGCTGGCGGCAAAGGCGACTTCAAGAAAACGGTCATTCATGACGGCAAGCGCAGTTATGTGAATCACGCCCAAGTGGTGTTTCTCAAAAGCGCCAGAAACGTACGTTTCGGGGTATTCAAAAGCCAGAACTTTGAACCAACGCTATTCAGCATGAGCGTACTGACGGCCTCGCTGGAAGAGCGTTACATCAGCCAGGTGGTGACCTCCGGCGGACAGATCACCAGCATGGTCTCGGCACTGTGCGAAATCCTGAAGTGCGAACCGGGCCAACTGGAAGCTCAGCTTGCCCAGTACTCATTCGCCATACGCGTTGGCGAAGAGTTGTTTGTTCGCTCAATTGCGCAAATCGACTATGCAAACGAGCGAGTCCACCTGTTCTGTGACGTCGCGCCAGGCGAGGAGTTGGTCATGGTTAGGCGTACCTCCATGGTGGATGCCACGCGCAAAGACTTTGATCGTTTCCTGCAAGGCAAATCAGGAAAGCCCTTGGTTGGCCTGCTGAGCGACTGCATCCTGCGACGCTTGAATAACGGCAACGAATTGAGCCGCATGAACGGTGTGTTTGGTGACACCCCTGTGGTGGGTTTCTCCACATTTGGGGAAATCCTCGGCTTGAACCTCAATCAGACGCTAACGGCGGTGTTCTTTTTCCGCGTCGCGGACAATCAGGTTTTTCGCGACGATTACATTGATAACTTTATTGCCTACTACGGCGAGTTCAAGGCGTTTTTCCTGCGTCGACAAATCAAGAAGCTCGCGGGCTTGAGCCAGGTGGTCGTCAAGCAGATCGACCAGTTCAAGGTTCGCAATTTCAAAAGTGCGATTGATGCCGATGGCCTGGATGAACACATACAGCCAGTGTTCAACGGTCTGAGCGATCTGGGTGAAGTGCTGGTCAAAGCGCATCACGACCAGGAGGAAATCTCGACCCAGCTGCGGCACTACTCCGGCGAGTTGCATGTATCAATGGACGAACTGGGCCAAACCATTTCCACCCAGGAAAAGGCCATGGACAGAGCCAGTCACACGGTCAAGAACCTCACGAGCCAGGCAGACGAAGTGGTGCTTAGCTCTCGTGAGCTGGCCAAGTCGAGCCTGAGGATTCAGTCCATTGTGCAAATGATTCAGCAAATCGCAGGGCAAACCAACCTGCTGGCACTCAACGCAGCTATCGAAGCTGCGCGAGCGGGTGAAATGGGACGTGGCTTCGCGGTAGTAGCCGACGAAGTTCGTCAGCTCGCTCAAAAGACGTCGCAGAACGCCAGCGAGATAGGCACAGACATCGATCGTCTCGCCGAAGAGATCCGCAAGGTGGCGCAGCATATTGAACATCAGTCTTCGGAAGTGGGAACACTTAACGGGTTGCTGGCCGAGTTGGAGGGCTCGAGTGCGCTCACCGCCGGCACATCGCAGCGTACTCGTGAACTGGCGGATACGCTGGTGGGGTTGACGCAGTAGCTGCGCCGCGCAAACAGAACCTGCAGGAGCCAACTTGTTGGCGAGACGGCAAGCGTGACGCCCCTCGCCGACAAGTCAGCACCTACAAATGCTTTACTCGGGAGAGAAAGGCTTACTTCATCCGCATCCCAATGACTTTGCTCATGATCAGGGCAATAAATTGCTCCGGGGTCATTTTCTGGCCGTTGAAATCGACGATGTTGTTGGCGTATTGCAGGTTGGAGACGATGTTGTCGCCATCAACCTTGGCCACTTGCATCATCACCGCCATGGCACCCGCCATATCGCCAGCTGCTTTGGCTTGCTCGGCGATCGCAGCTGGGTCGGTCTGCCCAGCGAGGTTGGCTTGCAGCGTCGCCAGGTCACTGATCATCGGCTTGGACAGCACCAGTCGCGCTTCCAGTTGAGCGATGGCGTTGCGGAAACGATCTGGCGATGGCTGTTCGGTTGAGCCGGTGTCAGTCAAATCCACAGCAACGCGCAAATGGCTTTCACCGTTGGCCGTCTTGAGCGCGAGCCTTTCAAGCTCGACGTGCGGTTTGGCGGCCAGCAATTTGATGATTTGCGTATCGATCAATTGTTGGTCTGCCGGGCTGAGTTGCAGCACCAGCTTCTCACCGGCAGCATTGGCGGCCTGTTGTTGCGGCAGAATTTTTGTCTGATACAGGTCGTACAGCGCCTGTGAAGCCGCGACATCGAAGTTGCTGATCTTGAACGCGGACTGCAACGCGCCTACGTCCTTGCCGTTGTAGCTGATCATGCCGACGTTGTAGCTCATCTGCGCAGCAAGATTGCCGCCCTCTTCCTGAGTCAGACTGGTGCCGGTCACGTCTTTGAGCGCGATGGGAGCCTGCCCTGCAACCTGTGCCACGAAGCTATCGGCTTTCAAGTTGTTGTGGCCCAGATAGAACCCGGATTTGCCTTTGGTGCCGCCCATGTCCAGGGTGACCCCTTTAGCACCCAGCGCGACCTCACCTTCTTCGGAGGTGACGTTCAGCTGGAAATTGTCCATCTTGCCAAGCACTTTGATCTTCTCGGCATCAGCGCTGGCTTCGGTATCCAGGCGCAGGCCTGAAAAGGTGAACGTACCGTCGGTGTCCTTCAACTCCAGCGGAGCCAACAACAGCGCGCCAGTAGCAGCGCGGTCATAACCGACGCTGGCGTGGCCGGTGACCGGACTGGCGCCATTGCTCATGGCGAACCACTTCGTCGCGCTTGGGCTTTGCTCCATTTCAAAGTTGCTCTGCGCCATGACCGGCAGCAACTTGAAGCTCTTCAGACGAGAGAGCGGCAGTGGACCATGTTCGATATTGTCGACAAACAGGAACTCGGCATTTTTCCCTTCAGTAGTGAGGTTCTCATCGTGAACGAGTACACGGTAGTGAGCCGTGCTGCTGAACAGGTGCCGATCAATTGACAGCATTTCCAGCGTGATACTGCTACCGGAGCCTTTGAGGGATTTGGCCAGTTCCTGGTTACCCTGTTCGATCGAATCACGCAGTACGCCTTCGATTCGGGTGCCCGTGTACCACGCACCGGCGGTGGCCAGCGCTCCCACAACAACGATGACGCCAGCTACGATGCCTACTGATTTATTCATGTTTTGACTCGAAGAGATCCGTTTCTGGTAATTGGAAAAAATCTTCCCTGAACCCTCTGCGGGTTTTCGGCAACCTGATTACAGGCCGACCAAAGCAGCACAATGCAAGGGCGAAAAGTTGCGAGAGGTTATCACCGCCATCTCCTCATGACCCAGCGCTGTTGCTGTTTTGCGTGTACGAATGCTCCTTTTCTACCGCTGTTGGGCAGCGTTCTCGCTGTTTGGTTGCAAACTGCCTGCATTCAGGTGCGGGGTAGCAATAGTCTTGCTCAAGACGTTAGGCTGGGACCCGGTTTGAAATAACAGGATCCGAGACGATGACTGAGCAGCAAAGTGAGCGAGGCCCAATCAAGGCCGTGATTTTCGACATGGACGGCTTGTTGCTGGACACCGAGGGGGTCTACACCGAAGTCACCCATTTGATCGCCAGCCGATACGGCCGCACATTTGACTGGGCCGTCAAACAGCACACCATCGGCCGCGGCGCGCAGGACTTCGCCAGTTACGTGATCCAGGCGCTGGAGCTGCCGCTCTCAGTGGACGAGTTCCTCGAAATCCGCGCCCCGATGCTGGACGAACGTTTCCCTAAAGCACCCGCAATGCATGGCGCTGAAGCCTTGGTGCGGCATCTGGCGGAAAACAATATTCCCATCGCGGTCGGCACCAGTTCCTCGATTCATTATTTCCACGCCAAGACCGAGATGCACCGCAGCTGGTTCGAACTGTTCGAAACCGTGGTGACTGCAGATGATCCGGAAGTCGGAGCGGCCAAACCTGCGCCGGATATTTTCCTGGTCGCCGCTAGCCGTCTGGGTGTTGCGCCGGCCGACTGCCTGGTGTTCGAAGACTCGCCCTTCGGCGTTACGGCTGCCAAGGCTGCTGGCATGTACGCCGTGGCCGTGCCCGACTCGCACATGCCGCTGGAGCAGTACGAGCACGCGGATCTGATTCTGAAATCGCTGGCTGACTTCCCGCTGCAAAACTGGGGCTTGCCGGGAATGAAAGGCTAGCGCTCACGTCAATCTGTAGGCGCCGGGCTTGCTCACTAAGAACGATTACGCGGTGTTAGTGATCGGTTGAATCGGGGCACCTGATTCGCAGCAAGCACGGCACGCAGAACTCACGCTCGGCAGACAAAAACAGTATTCCGACTGACAAAGTGGCGAGTGGGTTGATCAGTACCTGCGCGCCCACGCTTTCAAAAATTGCCACCTCTGACTGAACGCGGATATAATTGCGATCAATTCTTAATTACATCTGGCATGAATGCCGTACGCGCTCCAGTGGTTATCTATGTCGTCCGCTGATCAATCACTCAATCTGGAAATCCACAACCTTTACTGTGACCATCACGGCTGGTTGCAGGGTTGGCTCGTCCGCAAGCTGGGCAACGCCAGCGACGCGGCCGATCTGGCACACGATACTTTTTTACGTCTGCTCACACGGCAGGCTCGTTGTATCGGCAGTGAACCACGGGCCCTGCTGACACATATAGCCAAGGGTCTGGTGATTGATCGCTGGCGGCGTCAGGACGTCGAGCGTGCCTACCTCGAAACGATCGCTCACTTGCCCGAGCCGGAAGTGCCCTCGCCTGAAACCCGACTGCTGATTCTCGAGGCGCTGTACCGTATCGAGGCCATGCTCAGAGAGCTGCCGGAAAAACCCCGCCAGGCATTTCTCATGTCCCAGCTGGACGGGCTCACCTACGCGCAAATTGCCCAAGAGCTGGGCGTGTCGCTGATCAGCGTCAAACGCTATATGCGTGAAGCATTTCTCGCCTGCCTGAGTGTGGCCTGATGAACCAGCCCATTGATCCGCAGATTCTTGGCGAGGCCGCGGACTGGCTGGTACAGCTGCACTCGGGAGCGGCGACCGATGAGGATCATCGAGCCATACAGAGCTGGCGCAGCCGCAGTATTCAACATGCGCAGGCATGGCAGCGAGCTGAGTCCATACTTGGCGATTTTCGTTCAGTGCCAGGTTCGATTGCTACGCAGACGCTGCAGCAGGTCGGCCGCAACAAAGGTATCGGTCGTCGTCAGGCATTGACCCGTCTGGGCTTGTTGCTGCTCGCCGGGCCCACTGCGTGGCTGTCCTATCAGCGCTTGCCATGGCAGCAATGGACAGCCGATCAACACACCGCTATCGGCGAGCAGCGCAAGCTGACATTGCCTGATGGGACTCACCTGGTCATCAACACCGCCAGTTCGATAAACATCGCCTTCAGTGAGGGCGAGCGCCGCATTGAGCTGATCAAGGGAGAGGTGCTGATCACCACAGCAAAAGATCCATCTGCCCATTATCGGCCATTTATCGTCAGGACCCCGCACGGCAACGCGCGAGCTCTTGGAACGAAATTCAGCGTAAGGCTGGATGAACAATTGAGCCGCGTTGCAGTGCTGGAAGGTGCAGTCGAAATGCAGCCCGTCCACTCGGTAAACAAACGCGTGCTCCAGGCGGGCGAACAAAGCGCTTTCAGTGACTACTCACTGATGCCGGTGAACAGCGTGGATGCCAGTGCATTGACTTGGGAAAACGGCATGCTGGTGGCCAAGGACATGCGGCTGGATGATTTACTCGCTGAATTGGGGCGTTATCGACCAGGCATGCTGCGCTGCCACTCCGCAGTTGCCGAGCTAAAGGTCTCCGGCGCATTTTCTCTGCGCGACACCGACGCAAGCCTGCGTTTATTGAACGACACGCTGCCGATCTCCGTCAGCAACATGACCCGTTACTGGGTCACGGTTGAGCCTCGCGCGTAGGCGCAAAAAATAATTTCACTTTCGCTGATACCTTTTCTCATGTCGTTCGGTGTGCAGATAACGCCCACATTTTCTCTGCGCCGACAGGTATGCCGCATGACATCCAGGTTGCTCCAGCATTCGCACCACAATCGCCTTTCCCGCTTGCCACTCAAGGCATTGAGCATTGCCATTGCACTGACGGCAGCCCTGCCGCTGCAAAGCACCTTGGCGGCGGACGCGACCACCAGCACCACAGCGCAGGACTACGCCATCGCCCCCGGCCCGCTTGGGCATGTGCTGGCACAATTCGCGGCGCTGGCCGGTGTGCCGCTGTCGTTTGATGCCTCCTTGCTTAACAATCGCCAAAGTAACGGGTTGAAAGGTAGTTACACCGTGCAGGCGGGCTTTGCGCAGTTGCTGGCCGGAACGGGTTACACCTTGTTGAACACCGGCAGCAACGGCTACACCGTTGCGCCGCAGCTCGATGCAGGCGATGCCGTTGAGCTGGGCGCAACCAACGTGGACGGGCAGTCAATCAGTGACAGCGAGGTGTACGCCGGCGGCCAGGTTGGACGTAGCGCTCGGCTAGGTGTGCTGGGCAACCGCGAGATCAAGGACGTGCCGTTCAGCGTCGTGAGTTACACGGCACAAACCATCGCTGATCAACAGGCTAAAACGGTAGGCGATGTGTTGCTCAATGACGCATCGGTCCGGCAATCGGCGGGTTTCGGTAACTTCTCTCAGGTTTTCACTATTCGCGGCTTGCCGCTGCAGACCGACGACATCTCGTTCAACGGTA
This sequence comes from Pseudomonas caspiana, assembly GCF_040224095.2. Taxonomy (NCBI): domain Bacteria; kingdom Pseudomonadati; phylum Pseudomonadota; class Gammaproteobacteria; order Pseudomonadales; family Pseudomonadaceae; genus Pseudomonas; species Pseudomonas caspiana. Next base: position 5,964,715 of record NZ_CP167995.1, read on the forward strand.
TGTACGGCATTTTGCCTAGACAAATCATCACCACCCAAGCGTTGGAGCGCGTCGAATTATTCAAGGGTCCCAACGCGTTCATCAACGGTGTTTCGCCTTCAGGCAGTGGCATCGGCGGGAGCGTAAACCTGGTGCCCAAGCGGGCAATGGATACGCCAACCCGCAGTGTCACCCTGGACTACACGGGCAAAAGCCAAGTTGGCGGCCATCTCGATCTGGGGCAGCGGTTTGGTGAAGATAATCAGTTGGGCGTCAGAGTCAACCTGGCCCAGCATGAAGGCGATACTGCCATTGACGATGAGTCGCAGCGTTCGTCGCTGATCGCTGTAGCGCTTGATTACCGCGGCGACCGGTTGCGGCTGTCGGCCGATCTTGGCTATCAGAAAGAGCGCATCAACCAAGGGCGCGCGGTGGTATATCCCACTGGCACCTCGGTACCCAAAGCGCCGTCGGCCAGTCATAACTATTCGCAGGACTGGACCTGGTCGCAGCTCGAAGATACGTACGGCATGCTCAATGGCGAGTATGACCTGAATGACAACTGGACGGCGTATGCCGGTGTGGGTGCCAAGCATACTCGCGAAAACGGGGTTTATTCGTCTCTGTATGTCAGCGACAAGTCGGGTACGGCGCGGGGCGGCTTCCTCTACTCGCCCCACGATGAAGACAACGAGAGCGCTATGGCCGGCCTTAACGGGCACTTCACTACAGGCCCTGTCACGCATCAGATGAACTTCGGTTTGTCCGGGATCTGGGGTGAACAGCGCTCGGCTTACGAGGCTTTGTCTGTAGCCAGCCGTTTTCCCGGCAACCTTTATGACCCGGTTCAAGCACCCCGTCCGACGCCGCCGGCCACGTACTTTGGCAGCGACCTTCATGACCCGCGCATCGTTGGCAAGAACCGCATGAAAAGCGCCGCGTTTTCGGACACGCTGGGCTTCATCGATGATCGCATTCTGTTGACGCTTGGCTTGCGCCGCCAAACGATTGAAGTCGATTCCTGGAACACTGCAACTGGGGCGCGCGGAACTCCTTACGACAAATCCATCACAACACCAGTTTATGGCTTGGTACTCAAGCCGTGGGAACACGTTTCCCTTTACGCCAACCGGATCGAAGGCCTTGCACAGGGACCAACTGCGCCACTAACGGATGCAACCAACCCTGGCAAAGTCTTCCCGCCCAAACGCAGCAAGCAAACAGAGGCGGGGGTCAAGCTGGACTGGGACGCCTTTAGCGCGACCTTAGGTGTATATCGAATTGAGCAACCCAATAACACAACGTATCTAAATTCCCTGAGCGTAGATGGCCAGCAGGTCAACAAAGGCGTCGAGCTGAACGTATTCGGCGAGCCTCTCGACGGCCTGCGCCTGCTCGCCGGTGCGACCTGGATGGACACCGAACAAACCAAAACCGCAGGGGGCGCGACTGATGGCAACCGTGCAGCGGGCGTGCCTCGCTTCCAATTTAATCTTGGGGGCGACTGGGATGTGCCAGGCATTCGAGGGGCTGCGCTCAACGCGCGTCTGCTGCGCACGGGCGGGCAGTACATAAACAGCGCCAATACGCTGAGCATCCCGGCGTGGACCCGTGTTGATCTGGGCGCCCGTTACACCTTCACCATGGACGAAAGGGATATTACCCTGCGCGCCAATGTGGAGAACGTGGCAAACAAAGCGTATTGGGCTTCGGCGTCTACCGCCAATAACTATCTGACCCAAGGCACGCCAAGAACTCTCAAGGTATCGGCTACGGTGGATTTCTGATCGCTGGCAAGAGTGGGCTTTTTATTGCCTCTCGCGCCAAAGCTCACTCCAGCGCATTTAATTTTCTGGATTGTATGCATGCTCTGCAGGAGCTATGGAAAGCTACGAAGGCAGTTTCGCTAACGCGCCGCCATTCGCAGCCTTCGGCAGCTCCTACAGACTCTCCCACGGCTGCATCGAAGTCATCACCCCGCCCCTACGCCTCTATCGCGACCGGCACAGTCGCTGACGCCAGCTCACTTTGTATATAAGCTTGCCGAACAACCCGATTGACAGTGTTGAGCAGGATGAGCCTGCCATCCAGCTCAGTTGTCCGGGCTGGCACTGTACGCCATGCCTCACCCCTTCAGGACGTACACTCCGCGTGGCCACGTATTCCCTTGTCATCCGTCGCCTGCTGATCTGCTCGCTGACTATTGTCGTCAGCCGCGCAATCACCAGCCCTTTACTGACGCTATTCCTGAGCAATCGATTGGGGCTGGACCAGCAAGATGTCGGCTTGCTGATGGGCATCGCAGTGTTTCTCGCCACACTGCTTGGGCTGTACGGCGGCTATATCATTGATCGCCTGGACAAGCGCAGGCTGTTGATCATGGCGATGCTTTCAAGCGCCATAGGCTTCACCTTGCTGACCTTTGCCCACAACGTGTATCTGACCACCCTTACGCTGGTGATCACTGAGGCGGCGTCAGCGTTGTTTCTAATCGGCTCCAAAGCAATCATCAGCGAAAACCTGCCCATCGGTATGCGTGCAAAAGTGTTTTCACTGCGCTACACGCTGACCAACATCGGCTACGCCACAGGCCCCATGCTCGGGGTGATCATCGCAGGGTTCCTTCCACTCGCACCGTTCCTTATTGCAAGCGCAATTGCTTTGGGCAGCGTGTTTCTAATGGTAGGTATTGCGCCAGTCAAACCTGTCGATGAGTTAAAGACGCAGAGCTTTCTCAACACGCTTCGAATCCTTAAAAACGACCGCACGTTAATCCTGTTCACCTCCGGTAGCCTGCTCAGTACCATCGTCCATGGTCGCTTCACGCTCTACTTGTCGCAATTTCTGTTGGTTACTCATGCGCAGGAGGATGCGTTGCATATCCTGTCTGCTGTACTGGCCTGCAATGCAGTGACCGTGATCGTCATGCAGTATCAGATTGGCCGCTGGCTAAAGCGTGAACAACTGGCCGGGTGGATTTGCGTGGGGATCGGGTTGTTTGTGCTGGGGCTGATCGGCTTCAGTCTCTCGTACAGCATGCTGACGTGGTGTATCGCTATGTTCATTTTCACGCTCGGTGAAATGATCATATATCCCGCCGAATACCTGTTCGTCGATACAATAGCCCCCGAAGCCTTACGCGGTAGTTACTATGGCGCGCAGAACCTGGCCGCCTTCGGTGGTGCTTTGAGCCCGGTAATTTGCGGCTATCTGCTGATTAATACGCCACCCACCACAATGTTCTATGTACTGGCTGGGCTAGCCGCAGCTGGCGGCGCGCTATGCTTTATAAGTGCGCGCAATAGAACGACAAAACCAGCCGCGGATTGCTGACTTACGTGCTGGCAGTTTGACAACCCATAGCGCAGGACCTAGTGTCCATTGGATCCAATAACAGTACCCATGAAGATAAGTAGCGATGCCCAACTCCGCTAGAGAAAGCCTCCTGCGCGCAATCATAGGCGATGAACAGCCTCCTGCGCATTTGGCCAGGACAGTGATCGAGGAGAAACTACGCAGTGCGATCCTGGATGGTCGATTACCAGCCGGAACCGCACTCCGCCAGCAAGAGCTTGCCACGCTGTTTGGCGTTAGCCGTATGCCTGTACGCGAAGCACTTCGCCAACTTGAAGCTCAGTCATTGCTACGAGTCGAACTTCACAAAGGCGCCGTGGTGGCCCCATTGATCGGCGAGGATGCGGTTGATGCATATGGGCTACGCATCCTTCTTGAGTCAGAAGCACTCCGCCTGTCAGTCCCGCTCCTTGATGCCGAGGACCTGGCAGAAGCACGGTTATGTATTGAAAGACTGGAAGTCGAAACTGACTATTCAGAAATGGGCAGACTCAACCGCATGTTTCACATGGCGCTTTATGCCAAGGTCCCTAATAAACGGTTATCAGCGGCGGTGGAGCAGGGATTGAGTGAGGAAGAGCGCTTCCTTCGCTTCAACCTATCAGCCATGGGTTTGGGGAAGCTTGCTCAGGACGACCATTGGGAGTTACTCAAGCTGGCACGGGACGGGAAGGTCGAGGAGGCTGTGCAAGCTCTGCAACTTCACTTGAACCGAGGGGTAAAGGCTGTCACGCAATATTTGCGCAGCCAGGCCAACGCTCAACCCTTACCCGCACGCAAAGCAAAAACCAAAGTCAGCTAGCGATACCTCGTCCCCTTCCTCCAAGGCAATCAAGCAGATCACACAATACGGTGATTCAGTAGCACCGTGAAATAGCCGGGGTTGCAACCGTGTGGGCGCTGAGCCCCGTGACCGCTAATAATATTTCTGCAGGGCTATAAAGACAAAACCCCCGATCGCGTTAGCGATCGGGGGTTTCGGAATTTAATCTTGACGATGACCTACTCTCACATGGGGAAACCCCACACTACCATCGGCGATACATCGTTTCACTACTGAGTTCGGGATGGGATCAGGTGGTTCCAATGCTCTATGGTCGTCAAGAAATTCTGTAGCTGATTCGTTACTCAAGTAACGCATCGGCGAAATTCTATGGCTTCTACTAAAACAAAACCCCTGAACGCATAAGCGATCAGGGGTTCTGGAATTTAATCTTGACGATGACCTACTCTCACATGGGGAAACCCCACACTACCATCGGCGATACATCGTTTCACTACTGAGTTCGGGATGGGATCAGGTGGTTCCAATGCTCTATGGTCGTCAAGAAATTCGGTTGCCGGCTCGTTGCCCTTGCGGGTGACGCTCCAGCCAATGGGTATGTGATAGATCAGGTTCAGTGTGCGAACAAACTTTCGGTTCGTGTCGTCTTCACAGTCACCGCAATCTGATGCCCTGCTCTTTTTAAGAGAAGGTCGCAGATTGCTTGGGTGTTATATGGTCAAGCCTCACGGGCAATTAGTATGGGTTAGCTCAACGCCTCACAGCGCTTACACACCCCACCTATCAACGTCGTAGTCTTCGACGGCCCTTCAGGGAACTCAAGGTTCCAGTGAGATCTCATCTTGAGGCAAGTTTCCCGCTTAGATGCTTTCAGCGGTTATCTTTTCCGAACATAGCTACCCGGCAATGCCACTGGCGTGACAACCGGAACACCAGAGGTTCGTCCACTCCGGTCCTCTCGTACTAGGAGCAGCCCCTCTCAAATCTCAAACGTCCACGGCAGATAGGGACCGAACTGTCTCACGACGTTCTAAACCCAGCTCGCGTACCACTTTAAATGGCGAACAGCCATACCCTTGGGACCGGCTTCAGCCCCAGGATGTGATGAGCCGACATCGAGGTGCCAAACACCGCCGTCGATATGAACTCTTGGGCGGTATCAGCCTGTT